>NZ_MLBW01000042.1:0-10613 GCF_036441335.1 Methylobacterium mesophilicum | reverse complement strand
GGGCGGACGGCGCCCGCGTGCCCGCACCGCGCCGCGGGCCGGTCTCGGGCCGCGCCGATATCGCGGCGGCGCGACCGCGACCCATGAGAGTGTGAGGCCCCGCCATGGACATCCGCACGCGCCGCCTGGTCGACGCGCCTCTCGTGCCGACCCTGACCAGACTGGCCGTGCCGAATGTCGTGGTCATGGTTGTCCAGACCTCCATCGGCCTGATCGAGACGTATTTCGTCGCGGAACTCGGGACCGACGCTCTGGCCGGCATGGCCCTCGTCTTCCCGGTGGTGATGCTGGTCCAGATGCTGTCCGCCGGCGGCATGGGCGGCGGCATCCAGTCCGCGGTGTCGCGCACCCTGGGCGCCGGCCGGCGGGCGGAGGCCGATCTCCTCGCCTGGCACGCCGCCGCCATCGGTCTCGGACTGGGTGTCGTCACGAGCCTCCTCGCCCTGTCCCTGGGACCGCGTCTCTACGCCGCGATGGGCGGCACCGGGGGCTCGCTCAGGGCCGCGACCGCCTACGCGGGCGTCGTGTTCGGCGCGGCGATCCTGATCTGGCTGTTCAACGCGCTGGCGGCGGTGATCCGCGGCACCGGCAACATGGCCCTCCCGGCCGGCGTCACCTGCGCCGGGGCCGCCGTGCTGATCCCGCTCTCGCCCGCGCTGATCTTCGGCTGGGGCCCGCTTCCCAGGCTCGGAATCGTGGGCGGGGGCGTCGCCTTCGCGGGCTACTACGCCGCGGGCTCGGCCGTCTTCGCTGCCTATCTCTGGTCCGGCCGCGGTGTCCTGCGTCCGAGCCGGCGCCCCCCGAGGCTGACCTGGGCGCCGTCCCGCGAGATCCTGCGCATCGGCCTCCTGTCCGGCATCGCCAGCGTGACCTCGAACGTCACGGTCATCGCCGCGACCGGCTTCGTCGGGACGGCGGGACCGGCGGCGGTGGCCGGATACGGCACCGGTGCGCGGCTGGAGTACCTGCTGGTTCCCCTCGTGTTCGGGCTCGGCTCGCCCATCGCCGCCCTCGTCGGGACGGCCCTCGGCGCCGGCATGGAGGCCCGCGCCCGTCGGGCCGCGCTGACCGGCGCCCTCGTGGCCGGCGGCCTGACGGAGGCCATCGGCCTCGTGGCGGCCGTGTATCCCGAGACCTGGCTCGGCCTGTTCGGAAACGACCCGGCCATGATGGCCACCGGCTCGGCCTATCTCCGGATCGCCGGACCCTTCTACGGCTTCTTCGGGGCCGGCCTCGCCCTCTACTTCGCCGCCCAGGGCGCCGGCCGCGTCGGCTGGCCGCTCGCCGCCAGCCTTCTCCGGCTGGTCGTGGCGCTGGGTGGCGCCTGGATCGCGGCCGTGCTCGGGCTCGGCTTGGCCGGGATGTTCGTCGCCCTCTCGGCCGGGTTCGTCACCATGGGCCTCGTCAATGCCGCCGCCTTCGCCTCGGGACGGGTGATCCGAAACACGGCCGCGCCCGAGCGGACCGCGACGCCGAGAGCCGGCGTCGCCGGCGACGGTCTTCCCCGCCAAGCCCCGTTGCCCGGGCCGGAGCCGATGCCCGCCACGCGTCGCGCGGTGCCGTGACGCTCCGGCACCGTCGGGGCAGCTCCGGCCGTTCCGGCAGACCGCGGGAGGACCCCGGTGCGCACCGGCCTCTCCCCCTCCGCCCGCTCCGGTCCGATCGAGACGCCGAGCCTCGGTCCGGCGAAGGGTCTGGGCGGCCTCTCGGCCTCGGTGACCGTCCCGCAGATCGGCCGCGGCCCCGGGCCCGACGGTTCCCGCGCGCACGCCCCGACGAACGGCGGGGCGGCCGGGCCGGTCGAGACCGGGGGCGCGGACAGGACGGCCCGGGCCGTCAGTCCCCGGCCTTCGCGAGGAAGTCGAAGTCGCAGCCCTCCGSGGCCTGCGTGACGCTGCGCCGGTAGAGCGCCTTGTAGCCGCGGGTCGGGGCCGGGGGCGGCCGGTGGTCGGCGAGCCGGCGGGCGATCTCGTCCTGTGCGACCAGGAGATCGACGCGCTTGTCCCGGATCGACAGGCGGATGCGGTCGCCGTCGCGCACCGCCGCCAGCGGCCCGCCGAGGGCGGCCTCGGGCGCCACGTGCAGGACGATCGACCCGAAGGCCGTGCCCGACATCCGCGCGTCGGAGATGCGGACCATGTCCTTCACCCCCGCCTGCGCCAGCTTCTTGGGGATCGGCAGGTAGCCCGCCTCCGGCATGCCGGCCGCGTGCGGGCCGGCATTCTGCAGGACGAGGATGTCGCCGGGCGCCACGTCGAGGTCGGGGTCGTCGACGCGCGCCGAGAGGTCCTCCAGGCCGGTGAACACCACCGCCCGGCCCTCCGACTCGAACAGCTCGGGCGTCGCCGCCGCGCGCTTGAAGATCGCCCCGTCGGGCGCGAGGCTGCCCGACAGAGCCACGAGGCCGCCGACCGGCGACACGGGGTCCGCCGCGGTGCGGATGATCGCGCGGTCGACCCAGGCCTCCGGCTCGTCCAGGCGCTCGGCGAGCGTCCGGCCCTCCACGTCCAGCGTGTCGAGGTGGAGGAGCGGGCGCAGTTCGCGCAGGAGCGCGCCCATGCCGCCGGCGGCGTGGAAATCCTCCATGTAGCCCTGGCCCACGGGCTTCAGATCGACCAGCACCGGCGTCTCGTCGGAGATCTCGTTGAAGCGCTCGGGCGAGATCCGGATGCCGAGCCGCCCGGCGATGGCGGTGAGGTGCACGATGGCGTTGGTCGAGCCCGACACCGCCATCAGCACGCGGATCGCGTTCTCGACCGACTTCTGCGTGATCACCTGCGAGGGCCGGATCCGCGTCTCGATCAGCCGCACCGCCGCGCGGCCGGTCTCCTCGGCGGCCACCAGCCGGTCGGAATGCACCGCCGGGATCGCCGCGGTGCCCGGCAGCGACATGCCGAGCGCCTCGGCGATGCACGCCATGGTCGAGGCCGTGCCCATCACCGCGCAGGTGCCGGCCGTGACGGAGAGCCGGCCCTCGACCTCGGCGATCTCCGCGGCGTCGACGGTGCCGGCCCGGTACTTGGCCCAGAAGCCCCGGCAATCCGTGCAGGCGCCGAGCCGCTGGCCCCGGTGGCGGCCGGTCGACATCGGGCCGGTGACGAGCTGGATCGCCGGCAGGTCGGCGGAGGCCGCGCCCATGAGCTGGGCCGGCACGGTCTTGTCGCAGCCGCCGATCAGCACCACCGCGTCCATCGGCTGGGCGCCGATCATCTCCTCGGTGTCCATGGCCATGAGGTTGCGGTACATCATGCTGGTCGGGTTGAGGAAAACCTCCCCGAGCGACACGGTCGGGAACGGCCGCGGCAGGGCGCCGGCCGCCAGCACGCCGCGGGAGACCGCCTCGACCAGCTCGTCCATGCCCCGGTGGCAGTTGTTGAAGCCCGACGGCGTCATGGCGATGCCGACCACCGGCTTGTTCAGGAGGCCGACCGAGATGCCCATCGAGCGCGCGAAGGAGCGGCGCAGGTAGCGGGCGAAGTCGCGGTCGCCGTAATTGGTCAGGCCGCGGTCGAAGCCGTGCGGTTCGTCGGTCATGGTCGTCTCCTCGCGAGGGCGGCCCGGGTTGCCCCGGCCGCCCGGTCTGTCTCAGCGGTCGCCGGGCGCCCGGCTCCCGGAGCGCGCGTCGAGCAGGTTCTCGCGCGCGCGGTTCCCCCGCCCCTGTCGTTCGCGCCGCGTTCCCGGCGGAGCGCCGCCGGATCGGTTGCGGCCGCCGACGGCATCGGGGTGCGGACAGGCATGTCCCAGTCCGGCGCCGATGACGAGGCCTCTCAAGGCATGGCCCATCGGATAGCCGTCCGAGAAGGGGCCGCGCGGGATCCGGAGCGCGAAAAGCGCCGCAGCGTCACCGCGCCCGGTGCCAAGCTCCACGCGGCGCCCGCGCTCCGCACGCCCGCCCGACGGCGCATCCGCGGCGGGGAGAGATCGCTCAGGCCCCGGGCGATCTGTAAGACGGTTCCGGCGTCGGCGGCCCCGGCGCTTCGCGCGGCAACGGGCTACCGGGTCACGTCATGGATTTGCGCAGAGCCGCGGTCGGGCTCACCCGTCAGGTGCGTGCGGCGCTCCGCGGCCGCCCCGGCACCGCGTCACCGCGCGGTTCGACGGGTCGCGCGAGGACCCGACTGTCGCGGAGATCGCTGGGCGTCCTGGTCGTCCTCGCGGCGACCTCGGCCTGGCTGGCCGTCGCCCTCGTGCCCAACCTCCTCGGGAACGGCGGAGCCCTGTGGGCGATCGTGCACGGCGCGTGCGTTCCCCACGCGCTGCGCGGACAGGGCCCCGCACCCTGCAGTCTGGTCGACCTGGAGGGCGGGGTCGCGAAGGGGTACGCCATCCTCAAGGACCTCCGCGGGCGGGCGCAGTTCCTCCTGATCCCGACGGCGCGCATCACCGGCATCGAGAGCCCCGTGCTCCTCGAGCCCGGGACGACGAACTACTTCGCCGCGGCGTGGCGCGCCCGAACCTTCGTGGAGGACCGCCTCGGCCGTCCGCTCGACCGGCGCGACGTCAGCCTCGCGGTCAACGCGCGGCTGCGGCGGACCCAGGGGCAGCTGCACATCCACATCGACTGTGTCCGCCGCGACGTCCGCGACGCTCTCCGCCGCCTCGCGCCCACGATCGGGGACCGCTGGGCGCCCCTGGCCGAACCGCTGGTCGGTCGCCCGTACAGGGCGATGCGCGTGCTCGGCGACGATCTCGGCAGCGCGGACCCGTTCGACCTCCTGGCGCGCGACGGCGGCGCGCGCTCGGCCATGGGCGAGCACGCGCTGGCTGTCGTGGGCGCGGAATTTCCGGACGCGAAGCCGGGCTTCGTGCTCCTGGACGGTCTGGTGACCAGCCGCTTCGGCAAGGCGTCCAACGGCGAGGTCCTGCAGGACCACGCCTGCGCCGTGGCGGCCGAGCCGCCGTCCACCGGGCCTCGGGCCCTGGAAGACTGACGCGGGCGGATCCGGCATCCGACGGCCCGGGCTGCGCGGTGCCGGCCGCGGTCCGGCCTGCCGCGTCCCGAGGGGGCGTCGCCGCGACCGGTCGCGCGGTGCGTGCGATCTGCGATATCTTATAGATGACCCGACACTTGGCCCACCGTTCGCGGCGCGCGACGGGAGGCACGGGGACGGGACCGGAGCCGAATCGGGTGACGGCGCACGGCACGACCCGCGGACGTCACGCGCTCGGGGGCGAGCCGCGCCACTCCTCCGCCGGTCCTCGCACGCGCCGGACGCCTGCGCTCAAGTCCTATATATGACATATGAATGTTGACAGGCTGTGTCCGGGGCGTATCCTCGACCCGACGCCGACGAAGTCGCAGGGCTCGCAAGATCGGCGCGCAGACAGGTGAGGAGCGCCATGACGGCACGGAGCATCGTCCGGCTCGTCGGGACGATCGCGGCCCTGTGGGGGGCGCTCGGCGCCGCCCGGGCCGAAGTCTCGACCGTTCGGCTCGCCAAGCAGTTCGGGATCTCCTACCTGCCGCTCACCGTGATGGAGGCGGAGGGCCTGCTGGAGAAGCAGGCCAGGCAGCGCGGCCTCGACCTCAAGGCCGAGTGGCTGCGCTTCACCGGCGGCTCGGGGATGAACGAGGCCCTGCTCTCCGGCAATCTCGACCTCGCCTCGGGCGGCGTCGGCCCGTTCCTGACGATCTGGGGGCGGACGCAGACCAATCTCAAGGTCAAGGGCGTGGCGGCGCTGAACGCGATGCCGCTCTGGCTGGTCACCATCAACCCGGCGGTGAAGGCGATCACGGATTTCGGGCCGCAGGACAAGATCGCCCTGCCGACCGCCAAGACCTCGATCCAGGCCATCACCCTGCAGATGGCCGCCGAGAAGGCCTTCGGGCCGGGCCAGCAGGCCAAGCTCGACCCGCTCACCGTCTCGATGGGGCATCCGGACGCGCAGACCGCCATGATGGGCGGCCGCTCCGAGATCACGGCCCATTTCGGCTCGCCGCCCTTCCAGGAGATGGAGCTGAAGGACCCGCGCGCCCGCAAGGTGCTCGACAGCTACGACGTGATGGGCGGCCCCCACACCTTCAACCTCGTCTGGGCGACCAGCCGGTTCGTCACCGACAATCCCAAGGTCACGGCGGCCTTCCGGGCGGCGCTGGAGGAGAGCCTCGCCCTGATCCGCGACGACCCGGCCCGGGCCGCCGCCCTGTGGATCAAGGCCGAGGGGGCGAAGATCTCGCCCGAGGAGGCCGTAGCGATCATCCGCGCGCCGCAGAACGCCTGGACCACCAAGCCCGAGCGGATGCTGGCCTACCTCGCCTACATGAACCGGGCCGGGCTGGTCTCGGCCAAGGCCGACAGCGAGAGCGAGCTGTTCTTCCCCGATCCGAACGCCGGCGCCCCGAAGGAGGCCAACCGGTGACGGCTCCCGTCGGCCACGCGGCCGTCGACCCGGGCGCAGGCGGGACGCTGCGTGTGCATGTCCGGCGCGGCGAGACCGTCGCGGACTACGCGGTACCGCGCCGGGCCAACCAGACGGTGCTCGACGTCGTCACCGAGATCCAGCGCGACCAGGATCCCACCCTCGCCTACCGGTTCGCCTGCCGGGTCGGCATGTGCGGCTCCTGCGGCATGACGGTGAACGGGCGCCCGCGCTGGACCTGCCGCACCCGGGTCGCCGCCGTGGCGCCCGACGGAGAGCTTCTGCTGGAGCCCCTGCGCAACCTGCCGGTGGTGAAAGACCTCGCGGTCGACATGGAGCCCTTCTTCGAGAAGTGGCGCCGGGCCCACGGCTACTTCGAGCCGGGCGAGAACCCGCCCGAGGATTTCGCGGTCGTGGAACCGGAATCCGCCGCGCGCCGGGAGGTCGATGCCGGCATCGAGTGCATCAATTGCGGCGTCTGCTACGCCGCCTGCGATCTGGTGACGTGGAACCCCGACTACCTCGGGCCCGCGGCCCTCAACCGGGCCTGGACGCTCGTCAACGACGTGCGCGACCGCGACCGGGATCGGCTCGCCGCGGTGGCGGGCGATGCCGGCTGCCACTCCTGTCACAGCCACATGAGCTGCACCGAGCACTGCCCGAAGGGCCTGAGCCCGACCTTCTCGATCGCCGGCCTCAAGCGCGAGACCGGCAAGGCGGCGCTGCGCCGGTTCTGGAGGCGCGGATGAGCCCGCTCCTGTACCTCGCCCAGCGCGGCACCGCGGCGATCCTGGCGGTCACGGTCGCGGTCCATCTCGGCACGATCCTCTACGCGGTGCGCGGCGGGCTCACGGCCGGCGAGATCCTGGGCCGGACGCACGGCAGCGTGGCCTTCCTCCTGTTCTACGCGGTCTTCGTGCTCGCCGCCGCGATCCACGCCCCGATCGGCCTGCGCAGCGTCCTGCGCGAGTGGACCGGCTGGCGCGGCCGCTCCCTCGACGTCGCCATGATCGGCCTCTCGGCCCTGCTCGCCGGGCTGGGCCTGCGGGCGGCGCTGGCGGTGTACTGGGCATGAGCGCCTCGCTGCAGACCGGTCTGACCCGCGCGTCCCTGCGCCGGCCCGGCTTCGCCGCCGCGCTGATCCACCGGCTCTCGGGGATCGCCCTGGCGCTGTTCCTGCCGATGCACTTCATCGCGCTCGGCACAGCGCTCCAGGGCGCAGACCGGCTGGAGAGCTTCCTCGGCCTCACCCATAACGGCCTCGTCCGGACGGCCGAATGGGGCCTCGTCTGCGCGCTCGCCGTCCACATGGCGCTGGGCCTGCGCGTGCTCGCCATCGAGTGGCTGCGCTTCCGCGAGCGCGATGCCCGCGTCGTGGCGGGCTGTCTCGCGGCCGCCTTCGCGGTCGGTCTGCTGTTCCTCCTCAGCGGGGCCTGATCCCCCGCCCGTCACCAGCGGAGACCCGCCATGGATCTCGACATCCGCGAATTCGAAGAGGTCTGCCGCGACCTCTACGTCCGCGCCCTGAAGATCCTGCCGCCCGACATCAAGGCGGGCTTCGCCGACCTGCAGCGGACCGAGACCAGCGCCACCGGCCGCGCCATCCTCGACACGATGGTGGAGAACGTCGCGGTCGCGGAGCGCACGAGGAACATCCTCTGCCAGGATACCGGCATCCCGATCTACAACGTCGTGATCGGCGCCGACGTGCGCTTCGACGGCGCCGCCCTGAAGGCCGCGATCCGGCGCGGCTGCGAGCGGGCGACCAGGGATTTCTCCCTGCGCTCCTCGGTGGTCCACCCGATCACCCGCACGAACGAGCAGACCTCCTGCGGCATCCGCGTGCCGATCATCCACGTCGACTTCGACGACCGGCCCGAGACCGTGGCGGTCGAGATGATCCCGAAGGGCTCCGGCTCCGAGAACGGCTCGTTCCTGCAGATGCTGCTGCCCTCGGACGGGATCGGCGCGGCCAAGCGCTTCGTCATCGACCGGGTGATCGAGCTCGGCGGCCGGGTCTGCCCGCCGACCATCGTGGGCGTCGGGCTCGGCGGCACCTCCGACCTGTGCATGCATCTGGCCAAGGTGGCGGCGACCCGGCCACTGCGCTCCGTCTGCTCCGATCCCGAGGGCGCCCGGATCGAGGCCGAGCTGTCGCGGGCCGTGAACGAGCTCGGCATCGGCCCGCAGGGGCTCGGCGGCCGGTCGACGAGCTTCGCCGTCCATGTCGAGCTCGCCGCGACCCACATCACCCAGAACCCGGTCGCCGTGAACATCCAGTGCCACTCGGCCCGCCGCGCCCGCGCGACGCTCACGCCCGGCGGCATCGCCTTCGATTGAGGAGCAGACCGTGGCGCACCACGTCCTCGACATGCCGGCCACTGAGCCCGAGATCCGGGCGCTCCGGATCGGCGACACCGTCACCCTGCGGCGCTGGCTGTTCGGCATCCGCGACGCGACCCTGATCCACATGTTCGACCGGGACCGCCGCACCCGGCTCGACCTCGACGGCCACGCGGTGATCCACACCGCGCCGAACGTCCACCGCGTCCCGGTCTCCAACGCGGCGCCGGTCGGCTTCGCGCCCTTCTGCATCGGCACCACCACGTCGATGCGCATGGAGCGCTTCACCGACGCGCTGATGGAGCGGGAGGGCGTGCGCCTCATCGTCGGCAAGGGCGGCATGGGTCCGGCGACCCTCGACGCCTTCGCGCGGCGCGGCGGCGCCTACCTGGCGATCGTCGGCGGCGCGGCGGCGCTGGAGACCACCTGGATCGAGACCATCGTGGACGTCGATCTCGACGACCTCCACCCCGAGAGCCTGTGGCAGTTCGCGATCCGCGATTTCGGGCCGCTGCTGGTCGGCATGGATTCGCACGGCGGCTCGCTCTTCGCCGACGTGCAGCGCGACGTGGCCGCCCGGCGCGACGCCGTCATCGCCTCCCTGGAGGACGCCCGGTGAGCCCCGATCAGGTCGAGACCGACATCCTGATCCTCGGCTCCGGCGGGGCCGGGCTGTTCGCCGCGCTCCACGCCAAGAAGGTCGCGCCGGAACTCGACGTCACCGTCGCGGTGAAGGGGCTGCTCGGCAAGTGCGGCTGCACCCGCATGGTCCAGGGCGGCTACAACGTCGCGCTGGCGCCGGGCGACTCGGTCGAGCGGCACTTCATGGACACGATCGAGGGCGGCAAGTGGCTGAACGACCAGGCGCTCGCCTGGACGCTCGTCACCGAGGCGCAGGTGCGGATCCGGGAGCTCGAGACCGAGCTCGGCTGCTTCTTCGACCGCAACCCGGACGGCAGCGTCCACCAGAAGGCCTTCGCCGGCCAGACCTTCGACCGGACCGTGCACAAGGGCGACCTCACCGGGATCGAGATCATCAACCGCCTGTCCGAGCAGGTCTGGCGCCGGGACGTGCGCCGCCTGGAGGACCACCGCGCCCTGGAGCTGATCCCGGCCCGGGACGGATCGGGGCTCGCGGGCGTGCTGATGCTCGACATGCGCACCGGCGAACCGAAGCTGGTGCGGGCGAGGGCCGTGCTGCTCGCCACCGGCGGCGGGCCGACCATGTACAAGTACCACACGCCGTCGGGCGACAAGTCCTGCGACGGGCTCGCCATGGCGCTGCGCGCCGGGCTGCCGCTGCGCGACATGGAGATGGTGCAGTTCCACCCGACCGGCCTGCTCGCCGGCGCCGGCACCCGCATGACCGGGACGGTGCTGGAGGAGGGCCTGCGCGGGGCCGGCGGCTGGCTCCTCGATTCCACCGGTGAGCGCTTCATGGAGGCCTACGACCCGCGGGCCGAGCGCGCGACCCGGGACGTGGTCAGCCGCTCGATCATGCGGCGGCTGCGCGACGGCTTCGCCACGCCGAGCGGGGGAGTCCACATCCAGATGAGCCATCTCGGCCCCGAGGACGTGCGCCGCCGGTTCAAGGGCATGGTCGAGCGCTGCGCCGATTGCGGCTTCGACCTCGCGGGCGGCCTCGTCGAGGTCATCCCCACGGCCCACTACATGATGGGCGGCCTCCAGTTCGCGGTCGACTGCTCCACCGCGCTGCCGCGCCTCTTCGCGGCCGGCGAGGATACCGGCGGCGTCCACGGGGCGAACCGGCTGGGCGGCAACGGCGTGGCGAATTCGACGGTGTTCGGGGGGCTGGCCGGCCAGTCCATGGCGCGGGCCGTGCGGCGCGAGGGCCGCCTCGCCGAGCCCGATCCCGCCGCAATCGCGGCGGGCCTCGCCCGCGCCTACGG
>NZ_MLBW01000041.1:0-15933 GCF_036441335.1 Methylobacterium mesophilicum | reverse complement strand
CTCTCCGACCTGCGGCTGGCCGTGGCCGCCCGGCGCGGACCGGACGGGTCGATGGCGGCCCTGCGCCGCCTGCTCCGGGCGAAGGTCCCCGCCCGGCCCGGCCCGCGCCTGGAGGACCTCAGCGGCTACGACGAGGCCAGGGATTGGGGCCTGGCGCTGGTCGACGACCTGCGCCGCTGGCGGGCGGGGGAGATCGGATTTTCGGAGTGCGAGAGCTCGATCCTGCTCTCGGGCCCCCCCGGCGTTGGCAAGACGCAGTTCGCGGCGGCGCTCGCCCGCAGCGCCGAGCTGCCCTTCTTGGCGGGCTCCCTCGGCCAATGGCAGGCCGCCCGCGACGGCCACCTCGGCCACACGCTCGGCGCGATGCGCGCGTTCTTCGACACGGCGCGGCGCGCCCCCTGCGTCGTGCTGATCGACGAGATCGACTCGTTCGGCGATAGGAACAATTTCTCTCACGATCATCGCGGCTACGGCACTCAGATCGTCAACGCGCTCCTCGAGATCCTGGACGGGGCGGCGGGGCGCGAGGGCATCGTCGTGGTCGCCGCCACGAACAACCCCGAGGCCGTCGACCCGGCCATCCGCCGTTCGGGGAGGCTCGACCGCCACGTCCGGATCGGCCGCCCGGGGGCGGACGCGCTGCGGGGCATCCTGCGAACGTGCCTGGGCAGGACCCTGGCCCGGGCGGACCTGACGCCGGCAGCGGCCGAGGCCGCCGGGATGACCGGCGCGGATGTCGCCGCGGCGGTGAGGCGGGCGGCGGGAACCGCCCGCCGGGCCGGCCGGAAGATGGCCATGGCAGACCTGCTGGCCGCCCTCGCCGACGGGCGCCCCCGCATGCCGACGCGGGTTCGGCTTCGGGCCGCCATCCACGAGGCGGGACACGGGCTGGCGGTGCTCAGGCTGCGGAACGCCGGGCGGGTGGAACTGTCGCTCCAGGCGGGTGGGGGGATCACGGAGGCGTTCGACGATCCTGACCTGCTCGACCAGACCGAGGGCTCGATCGAGCGCTACCTGACGGTCCTCCTCGCCGGCCGCGCCGCCGAGGAGGAGGCGTTGGGCGAGGTGTCCGCGGGCGCCGTCTCGGACCTGGCGAGCGCCACGCGGGTCGCCGGCCTGATGGAGGCCCGCTGGGGCTTCTCCCGCAGGCATCCCCTGGTGAGCGTGGGGGACGACGCCGTCGCCGACGTGGCGCGCATGCCCTGGCTGGCTGGGCCGATACAGGAACGCCTGCAGGCGGCCTACGACCGCGCGCGGGGGTTGATGCGCGACGAGTACGCCGCGCTCGGACGGCTCGCCGAGGCCCTGTTCCGGGAGGGCTTCCTCGACGATACCCGGGTGCGGCGCCTCGTCGACGGGTCGGGTCCCCAGGAGGGTCCGGTGCCCGAGACCGCGGAGGGAAGCGCGAGGCCGTGAGGCGACTTTGCCCGCGCGCCCTAGCCTGCGGCATCCGGCGGCGGTCCGCTCCGGGCGTCCTTTCGCCGTCGGCCAGGGCCAGGCGCGGGGATGGACCGGGCCGTGCCCATACGGGCGTCGCAGCCCGACGGCCCTGCCGAGGTGCGGTCGCGGGCGGCAGCCGGGCCGGCCCCATGCGCCAATCCGCGTCTGTCGGATCGCCCCTCGGTGCATCGTGGGCCCTTTCGTCCGGATGTCCGGCCTTCGCAACGATGGCATGCTCGGCCGACGCCGGCCGCCGGCGGGCGGACCGCGCCGATATCCGATCCGGCGGCGTGGTCGCGTTTTCGCCAGGGTCGAGCCCGGTCTGAACGTTCGGCCAGCGCCGCTCGAACACCGGCATGCCGGCAACCGCATGCCCAGCGACGCGGCGGCCAGTCTGGCCCCCGGCTTGGCCTGGGATGAACCAGTGACAGCCGGCACGCAAAGCGTCGGCCAATAAGACGCTGGACCTTCACCTGTAAAATGACCAACGGTGGGAAGACCTGATCCGGACGCGGGGACAAACCTGCTTCCGGGTCTGGACCGATTGCTGCCAAGACCAGGCCGCCTTCGGATCCCGTTTCATTTCGTCCGCCTGCAGGTTCGACCGCGGCTACGAACACGGCCACTGCGGAGGAAACCGTGAGGCCCTGCCATCTAGGTCTTGCCGTGAAGGACCGAATCCCGCGGAATGCCGGCTCGGCCGCCGAGCGGAGTCGGGTGGCGGACCTGGGGCGCCTTCGGCATGACGTCGCGGCCGCGCGGGCGGGCCGACGCGACGAACTTGCGGCTGACCGTGGACAGGCTTCCCGGCGAACAACGAATCGCTAATCTCAAACGTACGGGGACAGAAGGAACCGCGCGTCATGAACGTCGAAGCACGCCTCAAAAGGCTTGAAGACAAGCTTGTCATCCTGGAGGCCACCGTCGACGGCAGCGAGGAACAAACGCGTGAGGCAACCGTGTACGTTGTCGGGATCGTCACGCGTTTTCTTCACGAAAAGGGACTGATCGACGAACGTGCGCTGATGGATTACGTCAAGTCCTTCGAGGGGGATCCGTCGGACCGCGAGGACTACGTGGGGCAGGTGGCCCGCCGCCTCGGCGCGATGATCGATTTCCACGAGCGTTATCCGGGGGATTTCGACCTGCCCGGGGACCGTACGGCGCGTGGGTGAGAGGCGAAGGGCGGTCGCGGCACGATCCGGCCAGGCGGCAGTTGCCGGAAGACCGTTCATCCCAGGCCTGTCGGGCTCGCGCCCCCGCTCTCGCCGCGCTCGACGTTTCCGGCAGCGGTCACGCCACGAACGCGAGCCGGGCGCACCGCCCCACCGATTTGCAACCGTTTCGTGAGACCACCCGGAATGGAAGCCCGGCACGGGGATGCCGCTCGGGTCGGCACGGAGATGAGCATGAACGGGGATCTGAAATTCGGGCTCGAGCTCCTCGGAAAGACGGTGGCCCGCGCCGCGACCGGGATCGCGGCGACGAACGACGGCGGACGGGCGGTGAGGAAGCGCATCGTGCGCGCGCTCGAGGCCCTGGAGGCCCAGGGTCTCGCCTCCATCGTGAGGACCGCCGACGGGATCGTTGCCGGGGCCGAGCTGACCGCGGCGGGCCTCGCGCGAGGGCAGGCGATCGCCGCCCGCTCGGCGCCGCCCGAGAGGCTCCCGGGCGACGTGATGGATGTCGCGATTATCCGCGGGCGGGACGACCCCGGGGCGTGACGGCGGCAACCGGCTCGCCGGTTGCGCCCCCGCGGCCGACGGCACGGCCCGGAGGGGGCTCGCGGCGGCGTGCCTCGGCTTGCACGCGGTCCAGAGCCCTTCGATGCGCTTGCCCAGCCTCCTCTCCTCCAGCGGCCATATCCGGATCGCTCGCGTGCGGCCCTGATGCCGGTGAGAAAGACCGGTCTCCCGCTCGTGACTACCAACTGCGAGCGATGCGCCGATGCCGATCCATTCGGGAATGGGCCGGTCGCAGCTTGCTATCGGCGCCAGACGATGAACCGTGCCGACCTGAACGACACGGGGCCGGGCGACCGGGAACCGTTCGAGACGGCGCCGCTCCTCGGTAGGTCAAAGTCGCCAAGCTGCATCTGCCCGAGGGTAGGCAGAAGCTGAGCCCTGCCTGGATCTGGCTGCCGCACGGTTTCGCCGACGGACTACGGGATCTCCCGATCCGAGGTCGCTGCGCCCTCGATCCCGATGCGGTGAAGGTGGCTACCTTTCGACTTCGGCCGCCCCATCGGGCCGGATGCGCTGTCCCCACCCAGGGGGCCCCCAAAACAGAACTGAGAATCTAGGAGTCTGTTTCTTCTGTTAGGCGCTGAAGGACGGGAGCGCGGCGCGGTCCACAGGCCGTCCCCGGGGCGGTGCCGTTGTGATTAGGCGTGGAATAAGGGCTCTGGCGCACTTTCGCTGATCATCCGGAGGTGAAGCCGATCAGGCGAGCTTGCAACAGGTCGATCTTGCCGCGGCCGTACATCTGGCGCTTCACCAGCTTGAGTTTGGTGATTTGCCCTTCTGTCTGGCCGTTCGACCATGGCAGCGTGATCGCTGCCAGAACCGCAGTTCGGTCCTGACCGACACCGCGGGCGAACGAGGTGACGAGGCCTGGGCCAGCACGCGAGAGCCACCATTCGAGCCTGTCCGGCGCCATCGCTCGGACCATCGTCTGGAAAGCGCCCACCACCTCACGCGCCTCGACCAGCGCCGGCACGCCGTCCTCGACGGCAGCCACGGTCAGCGTCTCCGCCTTGGTCAAGCGGTCGCGACCTGTCGTCAGCCATCGCGCCAGGGTTCGTGCCGACGGCACACGCTGCAGCCGTTCGATCTTGGCCTGCTCGGCGCGTCGACGCCGCGTCGCCCATTCCCCGACCACACGCAGCGATCCCCGGAAGCCTTGTCCCTTCGCCAGGCGCCAAAGTTCGGTCGCGTTGCGGCTGCCGGCATCCCACTGGGCATCGAGCCAGGGCAGATAGGCGTCGAGCGAACTCTGGCGGACCCGGAAGACGTCGGTACGCTCCCCACGCAGGACCGCACGCACCACCTTGCGGCTGTGGCCAAGACGTTGGCAGATCTGGCGGATCGGAACGCCTGCCTCGGCGAGCGCGCGGATGGCTGCGTCCGCCTCCTCCCGCCGCAGGTAACCCTCGTACTGGATGCGCTCGGCTGCAGTGAGCAGCGCCGGATCGATCGTGGCTGCGCCGACGACCTCGCGCACCTGTCGCATCGACCTGCGCACGGCATCGAGGAAGCCACGGCTGGCATTCTCCATGAGGTGCCACCGGTCGGCGACCTGGATGGCCTGTGGCAGAGCACGGGCGATGGCCTCGCCATACCCACCCCCGCGGTCGCGGGCGACGATCCGGATCGAGCCGTTCATCTTCAGCCATGTCTGTGCGGTGGCCTGCTCGCGGTCGGGCAGGAGCGCTACGATGCGGCGGCGTTCGAGATCGCAGACGAGGGTGCCGTAGCGGTGGTTGCGCCGCCAGGCGAAGTCGTCGATGCCGATGACGTTGGGTGGATCGGCGTGTGTCGTCGCCCGACGGCGGATTACGCGCAGGAGCGTGTCCCTGCTGACGGGCAGCATCAGGCGCTGAGCGAGGCCTGCACCGGGCCGACCACCGAGTGCGAGCCCAAGGTGATGGACGATCTGCTCCAGCCGCGAGGTGCGTCGCGCGAAGGTAGGCAGGACGTCCTCGGAGAAGCGCTCGGCGAAGATCTTCCGCCCACAGGCCGCTGCGTCACACCAGAAGCGTCTCACCATGACTTGGAGTTCGACGCGCCGACCACTAAGCGGCAGGTCGGCGGCACGGCGCTGGTAGCGGCTTTGGATGCGACGTGAAGCGGTACAGCAGTCTGGGCAAGTCGCCGCCGAAGATCCGGACCTCACGACCAGACCGATCCGATCAATGCCGACATCGAGGTGATCGACGACGAAGCCGGCAGGTACGAGGCTCGACGGCCTGAAGCGAGGGCGCATGCTGCGGCTCCATCGTGGATATCCGCAACCTCAACGCCGACGGCATCAGCGAGAGTGAGTCAGAGCCCCGATTGCACGCCGATCCGGGGTCCCGTTCCAACGCCTTTTGACAGTGCCGTTAACGGGACTTTAAAGGATTTGCTCCATCCTGCAGGAACCGGACGATGCGACAACGCCTTGGCCACGCCGAGTCCTGTGCGCGTCCTCAGTGCGTCCCGGATTCTCCCACGCGTCCGGATTCCGCCTGCCCCAGCCGTCTTCCTGTGAACGGTGGAGTCGACGCTTCGCGCCGATCCCCTCTCGGGTCGGCTCGACAGGGCTTCCTGTCCCCATTCATCCACTCCCCGGCCGGCGGGCGGTGGAGAAGTTCAGAACCGGCCCATCGGCAGTCCAAAGCGGGCCCGGGTCAATTCAACGCTGAGAACGCCTTGGCCGACATCCCTGTGATCGGGCGCTTCGCGTCGCTTAAACTGCAAATCGAGCAAGCGGGAAGATCAGGTAAAGGCGGTTTTCTCCGTTCGGATTTCATCACGGACGATGACGGACTTTCCCGCATTCTTATGTGCTTCGACGCGCAGTTTGTCCGTCAAGAAGAGACGGGGGACGGACATAGGAACGCGCATCGACCTGAACGTGGACTTCGGACGCCTGCTCACGCATCTTGAGGTTGGCGATCAACCGGCGTCGCACTCGACGGACGATCGCACCGGCTTTCCGGCAACCGAGTTCCAGCAACTCTGCGCGATGCTGACGCAGTAAACCTTGACTTCGCATGCGGAGAGCGCCTCCCCTGGCCCGTCTGCCTCGCACCAATACCATCACCTGCAGCGTTCCGTCCGGCAGCGGCCGCTGCAGCTTGCAGGCTTCGGCCCAGGGTGCCTTGAGCGAGGTCTCGATCAGGACGCGAAGCTCACGAACACCCTGTCGGTTTGATGCAATAAATGCTAGCCAAAGCTGGTGCGTCTCGTCGTGCTTCGGAGGCCCCGGAGTGTATCAGACCAAAGCCGTCCACCCGTTGAGCTCGGCGCCAGGGGGCCTGCCGTCCCAGGTGCAGGACACGCTATGGTCCCTGTTCGTCGCGGTCGGAGACCACTGGACGCTCGGCGACGATGCTTCGGCCCATCGGCTCCGGTTCCAGATCTTCCTGCAGAATCGGATCGACATCGACCCCCTTTACACAGGCTATTATCGCGAAGGCGCCGCCATGCTCGACGAACTGTTCGCGACGCATGGCGCACAGCGGGCGTTCGACAAAATCTTTTCGGACAAACCGCGCATCGCTCCGGCCGGCCTGCCCTCGACCCCCCTTGAGTCGCTCCAGCGGTTCGTCGCCAACGAGTTCATCGCGCTGCGGCTCGCGCTCGGCGGGTTCAAGACCTTCGGCGCGCTCAACTACTGCGGCTACTTCGGCGGTGCGAACATTGCCGAGGAGCCTACGCCCTACCGGGTCCGGCCGTGACCCTGAAAGTTGGCACGCTCATCATCGGCTCTGGCGTCGCCGCCACGGTCGTGGCGCAAAGGCTTCTGGAAGGGGACGCCGAAGCGTCCGTGCTGATCCTCGAGGCCGGCACCCGCGTGAAGACCAAGGATTTCGGCTTGTGGGAGAATTACCTCATCACCGGCCGGCTGCCCTACGATCCCTACAAGGACCTCAACTATCCCCAGCGCGACTTCCCGGGCGAGAATGTCAGCGCGGGGGGAACGGACATGCCGCTCGCCGGCGCCCGCGTGTTCGCCTATGGCGGCTCCACGCTCCACTGGGGCGGCTGGTCGTTCCGTCTCAAGCCTGAGGACTTCCGGCTCCAAGCGAAGCGAAAGGAAGCCCTCGACTGGCCTTTTCCCTACGAGCACCTCGAACCCTTCTACTGCCGGGCTGAGGACCACCTTGCCGTCTCCGGGGACTCCCATGACGGGCTCCTGCCGCGAAGCAGGCACTACCCGTTCGCGCACTTCCCGCTGACGCTGGAGGACAAACCCGTCGCCGATGCGATGGACCGGGCGGGCGTCGCCTACGGCCACATGCCGATCGCCCGTCGCGGCGTGTCGCCGATCCCCTCGCGCCATGCGCCCTGCCAGACGACGGGGACCTGCAAGTACTGCCCGTTCGGCGCGCGCTACGCCGCGTGCAACTATCTCGATGACCTTCGCGAGTGGAACGACTATCCCGGCCTGAGCGTGAAGCTCGGGGCGTTGGTCCAGACCATCACCATGGCCAACAAGCGTCGCGCATCGGGCGCCGTTTATTGGGACCGCGAGACGGGCGATCACGTGACGGTCGAGGCAGACCGCGTGATCGTCGCGGCCGGCGCGATCGAGTCGGCGAAACTCCTCCTGCGGTCGACGACCGCTGACTGGCCCCAGGGCGTCGGCAACGCCCACGACCTGGTCGGCCGTCACCTGATCACGCATCCGTACTTCATCTTCACGGCGACGCTGCCCAGGAACCCGGAGCGCCTGCAGGCCGAGATGAACTTCCCGACGCTCGTCTCACGACATTTCGACAGCGAGGCCGAGCAGGAGAAGGGCAAGTTCGTCCTGGTCGCGCCTCCCGAGACGGTGGCCTACTCGATCGTCCAGTCGATGCAGCGCGGGCTCTCGCGCGCCGAGATCGACAGCGGCCTTGCGGGTCCGAACAAGATCCAGCTGCACGGAATGATCGAGGTCTTCGGGCATTTCGACAATCGCGTCCGCAACGACAAGGACATCAACCGAGTGGGCCTGCCGACCACGGTGGTAGACTACACCAAGGACAAAGCCTTCGATGACCGGATGTCCGAAGTCCAGGCGAAAGTCGCGACTATCTTTGACGCGATGGGAGCGCCGCTCGTCGACAAGCCCAGCATCTCTTGGCGAGCCGACCATGCGGCCGCCGTCTGCCGCATGAGCGATGCCGAGGCGACGGGCGTCGTCGACGCCGACCTCCGCGTCCACGGCACCGACAATCTCTGGGTGATCTCGAACGCCGTGTTTCCAAACCTTGGCGCGGTCAACCCGACGCTGACGCTGACCGCCCTCGCGTTCCGGCTGGGAGATCATCTCACCGGCGGGGGCGGCTCATGAGTGACCCGTCAGTCGAAGCCAAGCGCACCACGCTCGTGGAGCGGCTGCAGCTCGCGCTCGAACTCGAATGGTCGACGCTCCCGCCCTATCTTGTCGCGCTGCTCAGCATCAGACGTCCGAAGAACCGCGAGGCGGCGGACCTGATCCGCGGCGTCGCCATGGAGGAAATGCTGCACTTCGCGCTTGTCGCTAATGTCATCAACGCGGTCGGCGGCACCCCTCGACTCACACGGGAGAACTGTCCGGCCTATCCGCTGCAGATGACCTTCGAAGGCCGCGCCTTCGCCGACCGCCGCTTCCCGATTGATCTCGCGCCGTTCTCCAAGGGCGCGATCGCGACCTTCATGAAGATCGAGCAGCCGCAACAGCCCAAGTTCCGCGCCAACTGGCTGCGCGCCGAAATCGACGTCCCCGCACCGACCATCGGCGAGTTCTACGCCGGGATCCTCACGCTCTTGGAGGAGCTGGACGCCGCGACGCCCGGCGCGCTCTTCAGCGGCGATCCGGCCCGCCAGCTCGAAGCCGACTACTTCTGGGCCGGCGGCGGCGCGATCACCGCCGTGCGCGATCTCGCAACGGCGAAGCTGGCGCTCGCTACCGTCATCGAGCAGGGCGAAGGCGCATGGCCCTGGTCACAGGCGGCGTTCGCCAAGACGGCGGGCGAGCCACTCGGCATGGGCCACTATTACCGTTTCAGCGAAATCTTCCACGAGCGGCACTACCTCGACACGGACGACCCGCGCGGCGCGCCGTCCGGACCTCGACTCGAGGTCGACTATACCGGCGTCTACCCGATCCGCTCGAACGCCAAGGCGTCAGACTATCCGGCCGATTCCAGAGCTGCGGTGCTGAACGACGCCTTCAACCGCCGATACACGATGATGCTCCGTCAGCTCGAAGAGGCGGTGAACGGGCATCCCAAGGGACTCTATACCGCGATCATGAACGGCATGCACGGCATGACGTCGACCGCGCGTGAGCTCATGGCGACGCCGGTGGCCGCCGGAGGCGGCGAGACCGCCTGCCCGACGTTCGAGTGGGTCGACTAGGGCGCGTCAGCCCAGAAGGAGGAACTCGGCCGATGTCCGGACCCTTCCAAGTCGAAGGAAATGTCGCCGCGGCTCTCTTCACGCTCAAGATCCATCGCGGCGAGGGCATGGCGCTCCTGGCGATGAACTGGAGGAAGGGGCAGCCGCCAGACGACTTCATCGGTTTCGCGATCGAGTACCGCGAGCCGAACGGCTCCAGGTTCTTCCCGCTCAAGAACCGGCTCACCTTTGAAAGCAACGCTGGTGACACGCCGAGCGCCGCGCGGCCGCCGACCTACTCGACGCTGGTCGCCCCAATCCAGAAGTTCCGGTGGGTGCATTTCGCGCGCAACGCCCAGCTTGACGGCGCCTTCAGCTATCGGGTGAAGCCGGTGTTCATGGGGGAGGATGGCGCGCTGAGCTACGGCGTCGCACAGACCGCCGACATCGTCCTGGCGCGCGAGACGGTGCCCGGCGCGCTCAACGTGGCCTTCACCCGCGGCTTCATCTCCTCGCAGGCCTTCGTCGACCACTACGAGCACGATGGTCCGGTCAACACGCTGCTGCCTGGCAAGGCCAGCGACGGGCTGGACTTCAAACCGACCCACAAAGACGCGGTCGACGCTTACGCCTGGATGGGCTTCGAGGCCCGGCGCGAGATCGTCGCCCTGCTGGACGCCGCCGTCGCGGACGAGAGCGCCAAGGTCGGCGTCGTCGCGTTCGACTTCAACCTTCCCGAGATCATGCGGCGGATCGTGGCGCTCGGTCCGCGTGTCAGGATCATTATCGACGATTCCAAGGATCACCACGGCAAGGGCGCGGCGGAGGACAAGGCGGAGCAGCGGCTGATGGCGGCCGGCATCCAGGTTCGGCGACAGCACATGCAGTCGCTCCAGCACAATAAGATCATGGTCGTGAACGGCGATGCAGTGAAGCGCGTGCTCTGCGGTTCGACCAACATGAGCTGGCGCGGCTTCTACGTTCAGAACAACAACGCCTTTGTCGTTGAGGGGCAGCCCGCGGTGGATGTGTTCGAAGCCGCGTTCGACCAATACTGGAATGCGCCCGAGGGCTTCGGCAAGAGCACATCGGCCGGCTGGTCGGACCTTCAGATCGGCGGCGTCGACGCGAAGATCGCGTTCTCGCCGCACGACAGCCAGAACTCCGTCCTGCAAGGCATCGCCGACGATGTCACAGCGGCCGAAAGTTCGCTGTTCTACTCGCTCGCCTTCCTCAACATCACGCCGGGCGTCATCCGCGACGCCTTGAAGGCCAAGTCGGGCGACGACGATGTCTTCGTGGCGGGGATCTCCGACAAGCGCACTGGCGTCGAGGTGGCTGTCGGCAGTTCCAATCTGCCGCCGACCTATGTGGCGGCGCTCGACAAGAATGCGCCGAGCCCCTTTCGCGAGGAGCCGAGCGGCGGCGGCGGCGCGCACATGCACCACAAGTTCCTAGTGATCGACTTCGACACGGAAACGGCACGCACCTATCTCGGCTCGTACAATATGTCGAAAGCCGCTGACGGGCAGAACGGCGAGAACCTGGTGCTGGTGCGCGATCGGCGGGTAGCGACATCCTACATGATCGAAGCGGTGCGGATCATCGACCACTACCAGTTCCGCGTCGCCCGCAAGGCTGCGAAGAGGGAAGGCCTGAAGCTCAAGCTGCAGCGGCCTCCGGCGGCGGGCGGCGCGCCCTGGTGGGCGGAGGACTATTCCGACCCGCGCAAGATCAAGGACCGTAAGCTGTTCGCTTGAGGCCCAGGCGGCAGGCGCCGGGCAGCCTGAACCCGCGTCTCCCGAGGCATCCGTCGGAAGCCGGGAAGGGAAAGCCTTGCCCTGCTGCCCAGCCTTGCGTCTCGCCCGACCCCTGCCGCGGGGCCGCCGTCCCGCGATGCCCCTATCGACGCGATGCGAGCGAAGACCCGGTACTTTCGTTGACGATGCTGGCCGCAGCGGCTCAGAAGTCGGGTCGCGTTTCTCCCAACGATGGTGGCGGACGTCGAACTCCGTGGTTTCGACTTCGAGCCGCCGCACCTTGTGCATTTCGATAGAGTCGACGTCGATGCGCAGCGTTCCTTTCCTGTAACCAGGGCTGGCCTCGGTGGAAGCGGCGCCGTCGAAGTCGGCGAACGCTGGCCAGCCTCTCTCCTTCGCGACCTGCGGCCCGGCCGCCGGCGGCACTTGCTCGATCACGACATATTCAGTTTCCCACCCCTTCTCGCACATCTGACCGGTCAGCGCGCGCAGGTCCCGCGCCAAGACTTCGGCGCGCCCGCTCTCGCCCCGTCGAGGGCTCGTTCATCAGGAAGCCCGCGCAGGCACGAAGGCAGACTGTAAAGTTGCCCTCGCTTCATCGTGGAACCGGGCCTGCCGTTTGCAGGCGCCGACGAGCCGGATCTAGCCCGCCGGGTCGCCTTGACCGTCTCGTCCAAGCCCTGCAACCAGGACCTCGACGAGGCGCCTGGCCGACTGCTTCCAGGCCGGTCCAGAGCTGATGTTGGCCACGCCGGCCACCGCCCGCAACAGGTCGAGCGGATCCATGTCAAGTCGGATCTCCCCTGCGACGACCGCCCTGTCGCACAGCATGGCCATGGCCTGCTTCATCTGGGCGCCGGAAGCGGCGTACAGGCCGGACGGTCCATCGGCCATGGCGCTGAGGACCTCCGACATGCCCTGCTTGGTCGCCATGTAGTCGACGAACATCAGCATCCATTCGCGCAAGGCATCCACCGGGGGCCGTGTGGCCGCCAGT
Organism: Methylobacterium mesophilicum; assembly: GCF_036441335.1. GTDB lineage: Bacteria > Pseudomonadota > Alphaproteobacteria > Rhizobiales > Beijerinckiaceae > Methylobacterium > Methylobacterium mesophilicum_B. Next base: position 3,664 of record NZ_MLBW01000041.1, on the reverse strand, counting down.
CGGTCGGCGGACGCGGCGAGCTGCGCGGTCTCGTTCCTGTAGACCGCCTCGACCAGGGCGTCGCGCGTCGGGAAGTGCCGGTAGAGCGTGCCGATGCCGACGCCAGCCGCTCGCGCGATCTCCTCCAGGCCGGCGGACGCGCCCTTCTCGGCGAAGACAGCTTTGGCCGTGTCGAGCAGCCGCGTACGATTGCGCTGGGCGTCGGCCCGCGGCCTGCGGGCTGTCGGATGGGGACCCTCATCGGCCACGAGGAGAACGCCCCTTGCTAAACGGAGGGATCCTCCGTATTTAAGCGGAGGCTCCCTCCTGTTACAGAGTCGCAGGCCGTCGAACAATGGCTCCGCCGGCGACCGGAGAGGTGTGTCCACTGCCAAGGAGAGCACCATGGCTGCATCATTCGGGGCGACCTCGACCACCGACGAGGTGCTTGCAGGCGTCGATCTCAGCGGAAAGCGCGTGCTCGTCACCGGCGTCTCGGCGGGGCTGGGCATCGAGACGGCCCGTGCTCTTGCTGCGCACGGCGCGCAGGTCGTCGGCACGGCGCGGAACCTGGCCAAGGCCGAGGCGGCGACGGGTGCGGTCCGCGAACAGGTGGCGAAGGATGGAAGTCTCGAACTGATCGCGCTCGATCTCGCCTCTCTGGCGAGCGTTCGCGGCTGTGCGGACGCGCTGCTGGCTCACGGCAGGCCTTTCGACGTTGTCATCGCCAACGCCGGCGTCATGGCTACCCCCCTGGGTCGCACGGCCGACGGCTTCGAGACGCAGTTCGGCACCAACCACCTGGGCCACTTCGTCCTCGTCAACCGGATCGCGTCCCTGATCCGGGACGGCGGCCGGCTGGTCATGGTCGCCTCGTCCGGTCACCGCTACGCGGAACCGGATCTCGACGACCCGGGCTTCGAGCGCACGCTCTACGACCCAATGGTGGCCTATGGGCGCTCGAAGACGGCCAACATCCAATTCGCGGTGGAGTTCGACCGGCGGCACCAGGGGCATGGCGTGCGGGCGACGGCGCTCCATCCCGGCGGCATCAAGACCGAGCTCGGTCGGCATCTGGGCCAGGACGCCATCGACCGGATCGTCGAGCGGATCAACGCCGACCTTGCAGCAACCGGCAAGCCGGCGTTCGCGTGGAAGACCATCCCGCAAGGTGCGGCCACATCGGTATGGGCCGGCTTCGTGGCGCGAACGGAGGATGTCGGCGGCCGCTACTGCGAGAACTGTCATGTCTCCGAGGTGACGGACGGGTTGATCAACCCGGTAAGCGAAGGCGTGCGCTCTTACGCGCTGGACCCGGAGCGCGCGCGGGCTCTATGGGCCAAGAGCGAGGATATGGTCGGCGAGCGCTTTTGACCGCGCAAACGTCGATGGGCAGCAGAAGAAGACCGTACGGATGTCGAAGCGCTCCGTCCTCTGAGACACAATCTCGGGCTAGATGTTCTGATTTTGATCCGAATTTTAGCCTAGCATTCAGATGGCACAATTCAGGATTTCGCCCAGAAAGGAGCGGTATCGTCCACGTTTAATCATCGTGCGAGTCAGTGTTCGAAGGCGCCTCAATCTGACCACGGCACCTGAGTGTCGTCTTTATCGCAGAGGCGGGGACTCAGCTGGCTCCAGGCGGATGTCTTCGCTGTCAGCTGCGGCCATGCCGGACAGAATGCGGCGTGGCGGACAGCGTTCAGCTCGGTTTGTCATCAACTGGTGAGCGATCGAAATGTCTCTCACTATAGGAAGATCGGTTCACCGGCACAGGTCGGTGATGCCGAGCTCGGCCCACATCCAGCCGAAGTCGTAGCTCGCCATCGGATCATCGGGCGTGCGGCCACGCCTGCTCTCAGCCTCCAAGAACTTCAGCCAAGCCGCCGTCTTGTCGCGACCCAGCCTCGTCCGCACGCTGGCGCGAGGGGTCTTGCCGCCCAGCATGCCGACCGGCTGATCGAGCGCAACTCGGTAGATGCCGCTCAGCCCCTCGTGCACCAGGCTCGTTTGCAGCTCGCCAGGAAGCTCCTCTGCAGGCGATGCCGGACGATCCGTCGATGAGGTCATCATTTGCTCGACGGTCTGGATTTCCGTCAGCGGCGGGCGCGCCAGGCCGTCCAGCAGTGGCGTGAGGAACGCTCGCGCCCGTGCGGCTCGATCCGCCGAGTTGACGCTCACCAGCAAGCCGGTGTCAGTCAACTCGATGGTGCCCAGCACCGTGACCCCGTTCTCGAGCGTCACGCTGTAGGTCTGTGTTGCTTGGGTGCCGGTCGTGCCCGTGCTCCGCGGCCGCGGAACCGAACGGGGCTCCGGTTCGAGCCAGTTCCAGAATGTATCGGTCTCCGCCTGCAGCATCGGCACGGTACGCAGCCGTGCCCTCACCTCAGCCGCATCCACTTCTGGCAGCAGAGGGTACCGCACGGTGTGGAAGGCGATCTCGGCGCCCTCGCTGTTCACCAGGGTTGGCAGGCTGTGATCCAGCAGCCGAGGCAGCACGTCGGCGAGCCAAAGATTCGTGAACACTGGCGCCGCATCGGTCAGGAGGATGGTGCCCAGGACACTCCGGTCGGCTCCGGCCGGCAGGTCACCCTTCCGCGCAAGCTTCTCGAACTCACGACCCGCGCGCTTGGCCGAATGCTTCAGGATGCGCATCACGTCCTCCGAGGCGTCGTGCCCGAAGGAGAGCACCCCACCCGCCATGACGTGCGAACCACCGAGTTCGATGATCCGGGCTCCGATCCGCTCCCAGGGCACCAGGGTCCGGCTGGCGGTCCGCTCCGTGACGCGGACCGGCTCGCCGCGGCGGACCAGATCACGGGCCAGGAAGCTCTCTCCGGGCACGAGCCCGCTGACCTCGTACAGGCTCATCACGGAGCGGCGCAGCGCCCCCATGTACCGCCTGTTGGCGACCGGCTCCTTCCAGCCGCGGCGCTTGAGGTACGAATCGACCAAGTTGGCCGAGTCGGGCTCAACGGTACGGGTGAGGAAATCCTCGAAGGCGCAGCCCCACAGCGTCATGAACTGCGCCGGACCGAGGAGGCTCTCCAAGTCCTCCAGCTCCAGGTTGGTCTGCTCGCACGCTGGTCCGACATGCAGCCAGAGTGCTTCCTCGAAGGGCTCCCGCCACTCCTCGCGCGTGAGCCACTTGATCAGACCTGAGAGCGAGGAGCTGCTGGGCATGGCGGATCCGGTAGCTTGCGTCAGGGTAGCGGCTGGCGCCCTTCGGTCCAAGCACCCCCGCCTCGCCAACTCCGCCGTTGGGTAAGTCATACAGCCCTGGAGAGGGGGCACCGTCGGGCCCGGTGGGTTCGGATCACGGACTTGCGAGACTTCGCTGCGGCTGGAACCGCGCGGGTGCCGGTGCGGCCCATGTCGCACATCACATCGTCGAGGATCAGAAGCACGCCGTAGCGGCCGCAAATCGCGCGCACGCGCTTGAAGCAGTCCGCCACCGGCGGGACCGCGCCCGCGGTGGCGCCCACCACCGGCACGGCCACGAAGGCCATCACGCTCTCGGGCCCGAGTTCGAGGATCCTGTCCTCCAGGACTTCCGCCGCCCGCGTCGACGTATCCCTTGGCGCGGTCGCGCCCGCGGGCGGCCTCCGCGCTTCGCCGGCGCGCCATGGCCTCCGCCCCCCGGCGTGCGGATCTGCACCCTGGCGCCCGACCGCCGATGATGCGG
>NZ_MLBW01000040.1:0-9073 GCF_036441335.1 Methylobacterium mesophilicum | reverse complement strand
ACGGGGAGCCGGCGGACGGGCCGGTCTCGGCGAGCTGCGCCCGGGCCGGGGGCGCCAGGAAGGAGACCTTCACGGCGACGCCCGCCGCCGCGCCGGCCTTCAGGAAGTGGCGCCGCGAGAGCGCCTTCATGGTCTCGGCCGACACGGCGTCTTTCCTCATGGCGTGTCCCCTCAGGCCCGGTCGAGGGCGGCCGCGTGCGGGAAGGCGGGCTCCGCGCCGGCGGCGCGGTGCTCGGCCCCGGCGCCGAGACGGTCCGAGTTCAGCAGCAGGTTGAGGACGATCGCCCCGATGGCGCCGAGGGTGATCCCGCTGTGCAGGATCGGCCCGGCCCAGTCCGGCGCGGTAGCGGCGAAGAGCTTCGGCGCCGCCATCGGGATCAGGCTGAGGCCGATGCTGACCGCGACGACGATCTGGTTCCGGCGATCCCCGAGATCGGCGCCGCCCACGATCTTGAGGCCCGCCGCCGCGACCATGCCGAAGATCACGATGCCGGCGCCGCCGAGCACGGCGGGCGGGATGGACGCCACCGCGAAGGCGACCTTGGGCAGGAGGCTGACGCCCAGGATGATGAAGCCCGCCGCGACCGTGACGTAGCGGCTGCGCACCCGCGTCATGTTCACGAGGCCGACGTTCTGGGAGAACGAGGTGTGCGGGAAGGTGTTGAGGCAGCCCGCGATCAGCGTCGAGAGCGAGTCCGCCATCAGGCCGCGGGTCAGGGTCCGCCTGTCCACCGGGCGCCCGACGATGTCGCCCACCGCCAGGAACATGCCGGTCGACTCGACCAGCGTGACCATCATGACGATGCACATCGCCGCCACGGCCGTCAGGTGGAAGGTCGGCCAGCCGAAGTGGAACGGCGTGACGAGGGCGATGAGCGGGCGCTCGGCCAGCCCGTCGAGACGGAACAGGCCGAGCGGCCAGGCGAGGCACAGGCCCGCGACGAGGCCGATCAGCACGGCGACGTTGGCGACGAAGCCGGTGGCGAAGCGGCTGACCACCAGGATCACCGCCAGCACGAAGGCCGCGACGCCGAGATGGACCGGGGCGCCGAAATCAGGGGCCCCGAAGCCGCCGCCCGCCCAGTTGATCCCGACCGGCAGCAGCGTGACGCCGATGATCAGGATGACCGTGCCGGTGACCAGCGGCGGGAAGAAGCTCGCGAGCCTGGAGAAGAACGGCCGGAGCAGCAGGCCGAACAGACCCGCCCCGATGGTCGCGCCGAAGATGCCCGGCAGGCCGATCGTCGGGTCCTGCGCCATCGCCACCATCGGGCCGACCGCCGCGAAGCTGACGCCCATGATGACCGGCAGGCGGATGCCGAACATCCCCAGGCCGAGGGACTGGATCAGGATCGCGATGCCCGTCACCAGCAGGTCGCAGTTGATCAGGTAGGCGACCGTCTCGGTCGGCAGGTTCATCGCCGCGCCGAGGATGAGCGGCGGCGCCACCGCCCCGGCGCTCATCACGAGCACGTGCTGCATGCCGTAGGCGAGGAGCTTGGGAAGGGGCGGGATCGCGTCGACCGCGTCCACCTCGCGGGTCGTCCTGTCGTGAGACGTCATGGGCGTGTCCTCCGCCAGCCGGGACCTGTCGAGGCGTCGTCCCGTGATGGTGTCGTCAGGGACCCGGCAGCGGTGGCCGGACCTCTTCCGGGTCCGGGCCGCCAGGAGCGGGTGTGGGGCCAGTCGCAGGGCGGGCCGTGGCGGCCCACCCGGGGGCGGGGGAGCGGGCTCTCGGCGGCCGCTCCGGGGTCATGCGCTGCCGACTTGGCTGGCTCTCAAACCTTGCATGGCTGGCCGCGAACGCCATGCCGGGATTTCGGAAGCACTTCGCGAAAAATCGCCAAGGTGAGCGCTCGCGGCTGCCGTATGCTGCGGCCCGCTGACGGCCCCGAGACGGTGCGCCCGGCACGGCGTTCCTGCCGCCAGAGGGCGGCATCTGGCCGTGGCGAGGCGGCGCGGCCCATCCGGCGCGGCCTCCAGGGCGCACCCGGAGAGACGCGATGACCTCCCTGCTGCTGACGAACGCCGACATCCTGGTGACGATGGACGCGCAGCGCCGGGAGATCCCCGGCGGCGCGGTCTACGTGGAGGACAACCGCATCGTCGCCGTCGGCCCCGCCGCCGAGGTGCCGCAGCGGGCCGACACCGTCCTCGACATGCGCGGCCACGCGGTGCTGCCGGGCCTCGTGAACACCCACCACCACATGTACCAGACGCTCACCCGCGCGGTGCCGGCCGCGCAGGATGCCGAGCTGTTCGGCTGGCTGAAGGCGCTCTACCCGATCTGGGCCCGGCTCACGCCGGAGATGGTCCGCGTCTCGACGCAGACCGCGATGGCCGAGCTGATCCTCTCGGGCTGCACCACGTCGAGCGACCACCTCTACATCTACCCGAACGGCTGCCGGCTCGACGATTCGATCGAGGGCGCCGAGGCGATCGGCATGCGCTTCCACGCCGCCCGCGGCGCGATGAGCGTCGGGGAGAGCGCGGGCGGACTCCCGCCGGACTCGGTCGTCGAGGACGAGGCGGCGATCCTCGACGACACGCGCCGGCTGATCGAGCGCTGGCACGATCCGGAGCGCTTCGCCATGCGCCGGATCGTGGTGGCGCCCTGCTCACCGTTCTCGGTGAGCCGCGGCCTGATGCGCGATGCCGCCGAACTGGCCCGGCACTACGGCGTCTCGCTCCACACCCACCTCGCGGAGAACGACGACGACGTCCGCTACAGCCTCGAAAAGTTCGGGATGACCCCGGCGGAGTACGCCGCCGACCTGGGCTGGACGGGCCCCGACGTGTGGCACGCTCACTGCGTCAAGCTCGACCGCGCCGGCATCGCGCTGTTCGGCCGGACCGGGACCGGTGTGGCGCACTGCCCCTGCTCCAACATGCGCCTCGCCTCGGGCATCGCGCCCATCCGGCAGATGCGGTGCGAGGGCGTGCCGGTCGGGCTCGGCGTCGACGGCTCGGCCTCCAACGACGGGTCGCACATGCTGGGCGAGGCGCGGCAGGCCATGCTGCTCGCCCGCGTCGGCTCCGGACCGGGGGCCATGAAGGCGCGCGAGGCGCTGGAGATCGCGACGCTCGGCGGCGCGAAGGTGCTGAACCGGGACGATATCGGCGCCCTGGCCCCCGGCATGGCGGCCGACATCGTCGCCTTCGACCTGCGCGGCCTCGGCATGGCGGGGGCGCTGCACGACCCCGTCGCCGCCCTCACCTTCTGCGCGCCGCAGACGGTGGCCTGGAGCGTCATCAACGGGAAGATCGTGGTGCGGGAGGGCCGCCTGACCACCCTCGACACCGCGGCGCTGGCCGCCCGCCACAACGCCCTCGCGGCAGCCCTGGTGCGCGGCGAGGCGTAGGCCGCCCTACTCATCCTCCGCAGAGGGGCTCGTGGATTCGGACATCGGGGTCGGCGGCGCAGCTTCAGGATCGGGCGCGTCGCGCTCTTCATCGGCGTCAGCGTTCTCGCACCCGTGGGCGGCGCCCGCCGAGCTGGTCAGACATCCACCTCCGTCGCCAGCCCCTTGGCCACCGCGCGGTCGACCGCCACCGCGGCGACCGCGAGGTCCTGCAGCCCGACCCCGGTGCCGTCGAAGACGGTGATCTCGGACTCCGAGACGCGGCCGGGATGATCGCCGTTGATCACTGCCCCGATCTCCACGATGGAATCCGCGGCGAGGAGCCCCCGCGCGATCGCGTGCTGCGCCTCGCCGATGCTGACCGACTGCGCGACCTCGTCGGTGAAGACCGTCGCGCCCGCGAGCAGTTCGGCCTCGACCTCCTGCTTGCCGCGCGTGTCCGTCCCCATGCAGGCGACGTGCGTGCCCGGCCGGACCTGCGCGGCCTTCAGGATCGGCGCGAACGAGGACGTGATCGTCACGACGACGTCGGCCTCGGCCCCGAGCCGGTCGAGATCCACCGCCTCGAACGGCACGCCGCGCTCCCGCGCCACCGCCTCCATCCGGCCGAACATGCCCGGATGCAGGTTCCATGCGAGGACCCGCTCGAACGGCCGCTGCGCCAGCGCCGCCCGCAGCTGGAACGCCGACTGGTGGCCCGCGCCGATCATGCCGAGCACGCGCGCGTCCCCGCGGGCGAGGTGCCGGATGGAGATGGCGCTGGCCGCGGCCGTGCGCAGCGCCGTGAGGAGGTTGCCCCCGACCACGGCCCGGCAGCGGCCGGTATCGGCGTCGAACAGGAACACCGTCGACTGGTGGTTGGTCAGGCCCTTCGCGGCGTTGCCGGGCCAGAAGCCGCCGGCCTTGAGGCCGAGCGCGAGGCTGTCCCGGTCGAAACCGGACTTGAAGCCGTAGAGCGCGTCGGCGTGGCCGATGGCTTCCCGGACGACCGGGAAGTTGCCGGCCCGCCGCCGCGCCATGGAGGCGAAGACCTGCTCGACGGCGCCGAAGCACTCCGCCTCGGTCAAGAGCCCGTCGATCGCGTGCTCGGGAACGATGATCATCGCGGATGTGTCCTCAGTTCTTGAGCCGGCGTGTTGCCTCCGTCATCGCGGGCGGAGCGAGGCGACCCGGGGCAGCGGGTCCCGTCCAGGCGCGGCACCTCGCCGGATCGCTGCGCCGCGCTCGCGATGACGGACGGTGTGCAGGATGCGTCAGTAGGCCTTGCCGCGGGCCGAGACCGGCCAGAGCGTCTCGACCCGACCGCCGCGCACGCCGACATACCAGTCGTGGACGTTGCAGGTCGGATCGCAGTGGCCGGGCACGAGACGCAGACGGTCGTTGACCTTCAGCTTACCCTCGGGATCCTCGATCACCCCGTGCTCGTCCGAGCACTTGATGTACGTCACGTCGTCGCGGCCGAAGACAAACGGCAGGCCGGAATCGACCGACTGCACCTTCAGACCCGCGTCGCAGATCGCCTTGTCGGCCTTGGCGTGGCTCATCACGCTGGTGAGGATGAACAGGGCGTTCTTCCACTCGCCCGCGTCGATGCGGTTGCCGTCCCGGTCGCGGATACGCCCGTAATCGGCATCCATGAACGCGTAGCTGCCGCATTGCAGCTCGTTGTAGACGCCGGATCCGGCCTCGAAATAGTAGCTGCCGGTGCCGCCGCCGCTGACGAGTTCCGGCTCGAGGCCCTCCCGGTTCAGCGCCGCGACGGCGTCGCGCACCTGGGCGATGGCCGCGTCGAGCTTGGCCCGCCGCTCCTCGTAGCCGTCGATGTGCTGCATGGCGCCCTGGTAGGCCTGGAGGCCCGCGAAGCGCAGGTTCGGCGCGGCCGCGACGGCCTGGGCGATCGCCACCACCTCGGGGGTCGTCCTCACGCCGCAGCGGCCGGCGCCGCAATCGATCTCGACGAAGCAGTCGAGCTGCGTGCCGTGCCGCTGCGCCGCCGCCGAGAGGTCAGCGACGTTCGCCACGTCGTCGAGGCAGACGATGATGCGGCCGCCGTGCAGCGGCAGCCGCGCCAGCCGGTCGATCTTGCCCGGGTCGCGCACCTGGTTCGAGACCAGGATATCCTTGATGCCCGCGCGGGCGAAGACTTCCGCCTCCGAGACCTTCTGGCAGCAGACGCCGCAGGCGCCGCCGAGGCTCTGCTGGAGCTTCAGGATGTCGACGGACTTGTGCATCTTGCCGTGGGCACGGTGGCGCATCCCGTGCGCCTTCGCGTAGTCGCCCATCTTGCGGATGTTGCCTTCCAGCGCGTCGAGATCGACGATCAGGCAGGGCGTCTGGATCTCGTCCTCGCGCATGCCGGGCAGCGCGGGGACGTCGAAGCCGACCTCGAGATCGGCGGATCGGGTGTTCATGTGCATCTTGGGCCTCCCGTTATTGCCAGGGCAGCGCGTCGAGATCGACGTTCCCGCCCGTGATGATCACGCCCACCCGCTTGTTCGCGAAGACGGGGCGGTTCTTCAGCACCGCCGCCAGGGCGACGGCGCTCGACGGCTCCATGACGATCTTCAGCCGCTTCCAGATCAGCTGCATCGCCGCGACGATCTCGGCCTCGGAGACCGTGAGGATATCCGCGACGTGGTGGCGGACGAAGTGCCAGGTGAGGTCCTTCAGCGGCACCTTGAGCCCGTCCGCGACCGTCACCGGCGCGTCGTCGGCGATGATCCGACCGGCCTTCAGGCTGCGATGGGCGTCGTCGGCCTGCTCGGGCTCCGCCGCGTAGACCGCGATCTGCGGGGCGAGCCCGGCGAGCGTCAGGCAGGTGCCCGACACCATGCCGCCGCCGCCGATCGGGGCGATCACCGCGTCGAGATCCGGGACCTGCGCGATCAGCTCGCGGGCGCAGGTCGCCTGCCCGGCGATGACCCGGGGATCGTTGTAGGGGTGCACGAACTCCGCGCCGGTCTCGGCGACCACCTCGGCGAAGACCGCCTCGCGGGAGGAGGTGGACGGCTCGCACTCCACCACCCGGCCGCCGTAGCCGCGCACGGCGTCCTTCTTCGCCTGGGGCGCGGTGCGCGGCATCACCACCGTGCATGGGATGCCACGCCGGCCCGCCGCGTAGGACAGGCAGGTACCGTGATTGCCGGAGGAGTGGGTCGCCACCCCCCGCGCGGCCTGCGCGTCGGTGAGGCTGAAGACGGCGTTCGAGGCGCCCCGCGCCTTGAAGGCGCCGGCCTTCTGCAGGTTCTCGCACTTGAAGAACAGCCGTGCGCCGGCCGCTTCGTCGATGATCCGCGAGGTCAGCACCGGCGTCTCGTGGATGTAGGGCCGGATGCGCTCGTGGGCGGCCAGGACGTCGTCGAGGGTGGGCGTGATCAGGGCGCTGTCCATGGCGCTCTCCCTCAGGCGGCCGCGCGCAGGCCGGCGGCCGGGCCGCGGCGGTACACCGCCTGCGCGGCCGCGACCCCCGATCCCAGCTCGATGCGCAGGCCGAGATCGGCCATCGCCATCTCGGCCGCGGCGATCCCCGACAGCGCCATCACGTCCGTCAGGCTGCCGAGATGGCCGATGCGGAAGACCTTCCCGGCGACCTCGCCGAGGCCGACCCCGAAGGCGACGTCGTAGTGGCGCGCCGCGTGGGTGACGATCCGGGTCGCGTCGAAGCCCTCCGGGGTGCGGATCGCGCTCACCGTGTCCGAGTAGAGGTCCGGGCGCGCGGCGCAGAGCTCCAGGCCCCAGGCGGCGACGGCGGCGCGGATCCCGTCCGCGATGCGGCGGTGCCGGGCGAAGACGGTGTCGAGCCCCTCGGCCAGCAGCAGTTCCGTCGACAGCTTCAGGCCGTTCAGGAGCCCGACCGCCGGCGTGTAGGGATAGGCGCCGTTCGGGTAGCCCTTCGCCATGTCGCGGACGTCGAAATAGGTCCGCGGCAGCGTGGCCGTCGCCGTGGCGGCCATGGCCTTGGGCGAGAACGCCACGATAGCGAGGCCCGCGGGCAGCATGAAGCCCTTCTGCGAGCCGGTCACGGCGACATCGACGCCCCACGCGTCCATGCGGAAATCCATCGAGGCGATCGAGCTGACGCCGTCGACCAGCAGCAGGGCCGGGTGGTTGCTGGCATCCAGCGCGCGGCGCACGGCGGCGACGTCCGAGCGGACACCGGTCGCCGTCTCGTTGTGCGTGACCAGCACGGCCCGGATACGGTGCGCGGTGTCGGCCGCGAGGGCCTCGGCGAAGCGGTCCGCCGGAAGCCCCTCGCCCCACGGGGCCTCGATCACCCGGACATCGAGGCCGTGGCGGCGGGACATGTCGATCCAGCGGTGGCTGAACATGCCGTGGCGCGCCGCCAGCACCGCGTCGCCGGCGCTGAGCGTGTTGGAGAGCGCGGTCTCCCAACCGCCCGTCGCCGTCGACGGGAAGATGAACGCCTCGGCGTCATCGCTCTTCAGGACCTTCTTCACGCCGGCGAGGGCCGGATGAAGGATCTGCGCGAAGAGCGGCGACCGGTGATCCAGAGTCGGCATGTCGGCCGCGCGGCGAAGCACTTCCGGCATATTGGTCGGACCGGGAATGAAGACGGGATTCTGTGCGAACATCGGCGGCGCTCTCCTCCAATACGGGAACGATAGCACCGCCGGAACCGGTTTGATATTTTCTTGAAAAACTTTTTCAGCGATGCGTGGAGCGCGAAAAGACGCGACCCGGCAGGGCTTTACCTTTTTCCGTTGTGAGAAAAAATTTTTCACCCTACGGAGTGGCCGGGATCGGCGAGGGTGGGGACGCCATGGATTCGGGAAGTCGACGCCGCGGGCGGCCGAAGGGGTTCGGCGGCGCCAAGCCCGCGGCGACCATCCAGGCGCTCGACCGTGCCCTCGACGTCCTCGACGTCCTGGCGGGCGGCGACGGGCTGACGCTGTCGGAATTGGCCGGCCGGCTCGAGCAATCGGTCGCGACGATGCACCGGGTGCTCGCGACGCTCGAGCGCCGCGGCCTCGTCGAGATCAGCGCCGACAAGCAGGAGTGGCACGTCGGCGCGGAAGCCTACCGGCTCGGATCGGCGTTCCTGCGCCGCCACAACGTCGTCGAGCGGAGCCGGTCGATGATGTGGACGCTGATGCAGGAGACCGGCGAGACCTCCAATCTCGGCGTCGAGAAGGACGGCAACGTCCTGTTCGTCAGCCAGGTGGAGACCCACGAGACGATCCGCGCCTTCTTCCCCCCGGGCTCCCTGTCGCCGCTGCACGCGTCGGGCATCGGGAAGGCGCTGCTGAGCACCTACGCGCCGGCACGGACCGAGCGCCTGTTCCGGGGGAGGACCTTCGCGCGGTTCACCGACAAGACCATCGGCTCGATGGAGGGGCTGCGCGACGACGTCGAGGCGACCCGCCGCCGGGGCTACGCGATCGACGACGAGGAGCGGAGCATCGGGATGCGCTGCGTCGCCGCCCCGATCCTCAACGTCCACGGCGAGGCCATCGCGGGGATCTCGGTGTCGGGGCCGACGCACCGGCTCTCCGACGAGAAGCTGCGCGCCATCGGCGAGCGGGTGCGAAAGGGCGCCGCCGCGGTCTCGCGCGCCCTCGGCGCGCCCGCAAAGGCGATCACCGCGCCGGACGAGGCCGGCCGGGACTGATCCGGCGAGCCCCCGGCGCGGCGCGGCCTAGCGCGGGGAATGCGGGCGCCGCGGATCGACGGTTCCGATCGCCGACGCGGGC
>NZ_MLBW01000039.1:0-102622 GCF_036441335.1 Methylobacterium mesophilicum | reverse complement strand
CACCAGGTACGCGCGGCCGGCCGAGACCAGGGCCCCGTTATCGGCGGCCGCCAGGGCGGCGGGGTTCCCGAGCGCCACGACGGTCTCCGGCTGGACCGCGAGGGCGGTCAGCGCGGTCACGCCGAGCCCCCCGGCGAGCGCCGCCGCGACGGCGCCGACCGGCAGGCCGCGCCGCGGTCGCCGATCAGTAATCGTAGGCATGCTCGAACCGCCCCCCCGCGGCCTCCACGGCGCGGATCTGCGCGACGAGCTGCTCCACCGCGGTGTCGTAGCCGACGCGCTGCCAGCCCGGCTCGGACTGGATCGGCATCGCGAACAGCGGCTCGGCCCCCGCGAGGGTGACCGTCCGGCCCGGCGGCAGGAGGACGGTGGTGAGGATCCGGCGGTTGCCGGCGATCTCCAGGACGGTCCGGCCCCGCGCGCCGAGGCCCCGGACGATCTCCGTGAAGGCCCGGTAGCGCGGCGTCTCCATCAGGGCGGCCGGGCCGCCGTCGCCGGCCGGGACGGGGCCGAGGAGGGTGATGCGTGGGTCGGCGGCCGCGTCGTCGGCATCGAGCCCCGCCACGACGCTGCGGATCGTCAGGCCGGCCGGGTCCATCCCGGCGAGCCACGCGATCCCCCGCGCGTAGGCCCATTTCACCCCGTACTGCAGCGTGAGCGCGCCGCGCCGCTCGACCGCCCGCAGGGACGGCGTGAACGGGACCTCGTGCCAGAGCCGGGACAGCGCCGCGTCGAACGGGTAGCGGTACCAGGGGGTCTGGCGCAGGAACGCGGCGTAGTCCGCGAGCAGCCGGGCGTTGAACCGGTCCTCGTCCGTCGGCTCGGGCCCCCGCCACCGCGCGGTCAGCGCGCCGAGGGTGCGCTCGTAGGCCCCCTGGATCAGCATCTCGGCCGTGAAGCTGAGGCCGATCACGTAGTTGGTGACTTTCTGGCCCGCGGTGACGTCGCCGGTGCGCCCGGCCGCCCGGGTCGCCCCGCACAGGCTCGTCCAGAAGCCCGTCGTCGCCGCCCAGTAGTCGAAGGCCGATTCCGAGGCGGAACGCGTCACCCCGGCGAGGTCCGCGTAGGCGTGGACGATGTCCCATTCGGGGAAGGTGAGGTAGCTGTCGCCGGCCGCGCGCTTGTAGCCCTCGGGGGCGATCCCGAAGCGCCCGCCGCCCGCCGCCCGGACCTGCAGGGCGGGGTCGGGCGCGGCCGCGCAGCCCCCCTCGATCGCCGCGACCGGCAGCGCGCAGGCGAGCGCGAGGACGGCGAGGCCGGCGGCCGCCCAGCGGGCGAGCCGCCAGCGGCGGCGGCCGGGCCGCGGGCTCACGCCGCGACCGTCGCGGCGCSGCGCCGCGGCCACCAGCCGAGCACCACGCCGGCGAGCCCGAGGCTCAGGTGCGGGCCGTTCGAGAGGAGCGGGCTGTCCTGAAACCCCTTCAGGAACAGCGACAGGTCGAGGAAGCTCGACCCGGTGAGCACGCCGACGACGCCGTCGAGGAGGTAGATCGCCCCGAAGGCGCGCAGGAAGGTCACGGCGGCCGACCGCGACCACAGGGCGGCGGCGAGGGCCCACAGGCCGGAGGCGAGGTGGAGCGCGTCCTTGTAGACGTCGAGCCGGAACAGGCCGAAGACGCGCCCCTCCGCGTCCCGGAAGGCCGGGACGTAGTCGGTGCCGGCGGCGAACAGCAGGATGGCCGCGAAGGCGAGGGCGGCCGCCCGGGGGAGTGAGACTGTCACGGCGGATCCTCGCGTTCAGGCCATGTAGGTCGACCACAGGGCGTTCCGGAACAGCAGCCCCGGATCGTAGCGGCGCTTGGCCGCCACGAAGGCGTCGAGTCCGGGATAGGCCCGGGCCATCTGGTCGCGCCGGGCGTGCAGGCGATAGGGCAGGTAATAGGCCCCGCCGATCGCCACGACCCGCTCGATCAGGGCCTCGGTCATGCGCATCATCGCGGCCTCGTCGCCGGGGGTGAGCCCCTGCGAGAACGACATCACCGCGCCGATGCGTGGGGACGGCGCGTAGGCCAGCGTCGAGTCCGGGTCCGCCGCCACGTAGCGCAGGGTGACGTTGAGGCAGTCGCAGCCCGAGCGCGGGATGGTCTCGCGGCAGGCGGCGAGGAACGCGTCGAAGCGCTCGGGCGGGACGAAGTACTCGTGCAGGATGTCGGTGCGGCCGCCGTCGCGGGAGGCGAGGTTGGCCACCGGCTCGTTCATCAGGGTGTTGCGGGTGGCGAGGCCGGGATCGAGGGCCGGGTTGAGCCGGGTCTCGGCGATCCAGCGGGCGCGCTTGCCGAATTCGCTGCCGACCTGGGCGCGGTAGATCTCGCGCGAGACCGCCGTGAACGCGCCCTGCTGGGTCGCCGCGGGCAGAACTTTCGGCGGGTGCTCCGCCTCCGCGTAGGTGACCAGGATCGCCTCGTCGAAGAACCCGGCCCGCGCCACCGAGAGCCGGCCATAGGCCATGCGCAGCCGCGGATCGCGCTCGACCGCGGCCACGAAGGCGGGGGCGAAATCGGCGGCCGGCATCACCGCGTAGGTCGGTGCCAGGAGGACGTTCGGCACCATCTCGACCACGAGGTCGACCAGGATCCCGAACAGGCCGTAGCCGCCCATCGCCAGCCCGAACAGCGCGGCGTTCTCGGTGCGGGAGCAGGTCACGAGGCTGCCGTCGGCCAGGACGAGGCGGAGGGCGCGGACGGTGGAGCCGAACGGGCCGTGCGGCGCGGGCCACCCGTGGGCGTTGACGCTGAAGGTCGAGCCGACCCCGAAATCGCTGTTCGACTGCATCACCGCGGGCGAGAACCCGATCCGGTCGAGCTGCCGGATGACCTGCGACCAGCGCGCGCCGGCCCCGACCCTGTAGAGGCCGGCGGCGGTGTCGGGCTCGATCGGGCCGCCCTCCAGGGTTACGGCGGTTCCGTCGCGGGCGAGGCTCTGGCCGCCCATGGAGTGGCGGGCAACGCCGACGGCGACCGGCCGCCCGGCGGTGGCGGCGTCCCGGATCTCGGCGCGCACGGCCTCGATCAGGGCCTCGGTCGAGTCCGTCGGGAGCACGGCGTGGCGCATCACCGGGGTCGGGTTGAGGCCGCTCGCGTCGTTCAGGATGGTCCGCGGCGCGGCCCGGGCCGCCCGCGGCAGCAGAGCGGCGGCCGCCACGGCGCCGCCGCCCGCGAGGATCCCGCGCCTGCTCGGTCCTGTCCCGGCCATGCCCGCCCTCGCTTCGCGCCGACGGGGCGACCGACTCGCCCCGACGGCCAACCCTGCGACGGGTTCGGATCCGGCGGCGTGAGATCGCGCACGGTGCGCCGCCCGCCGGTACAGCGGTGCGCAATCAGCAGCATGGGCAGAGCGCGGTCAACACCCCGATGCGGACCGTCCCGGCCGTCGCCAGGCCTCCGGGACGGAGGCATCCCGGACAGCGCTCGAACCGGCTCGAACGATGTGCTCGAGAACCCTGGCGCGCCAGTCCGAACAAAAATGCGAACACTTATGTCATTGAGGTGGCCCGATAATTTTTGAGGCCCCGCTGCTCCGTAGCTCGGCATTATCAGCGGATGATCTTATCCAACTGCAACGCATCCTCACAAACCGGACGTTCCGCTATGCGCCCATCTCGGCTGCTCAGCCGCGTCTCGCGGATTCTCCGAAGTGGTCGCTGTGGCAGCACAGCTTGTGTGTCTCAGCCTCGTCCATTGCTGCCGAACAGTAGTCCGCGGCCGAATCCCGAGATTAGACTTTACTCAGCAATGAGCCAGAACACAGAACATACGCATCCGTGTGGCCTTATAAGAGTGCTTTAGGTCGTTGGCATTGTCGAGACCAAAGCGGCGGCCTTGCCTGAACCGAAATGGATCCGCGTGACGCGTTCAAGAGCGTTCAGCCAGCATTCGTAGTAGTCCCAACCCGGGTCGTCGCGAGAATGGCATGATTCCCACGCCGCGATCTCCGCAATCAATGCCTGCCGGAAGTCTTCCCACTCGAAGTGGCCGTCCCGGGCAAGGGCCACCGCCAAACCGAACGCCTGCCGCTCCCAAGGTTGATGGAAGCAGAGGCTGCCGTTGGCACGGGGTGGGGTGTCGGGTTGCCCCATCATGCTGGCGACGGCGAAGTGCTCGAAGCTCGTTTGCACGACGGATGCCCTCAAGCCGCCTTCGGCATGGCAACGGCCACGCCCATCATCGCCTCGGGCGTAACCAGCTTCGCGAGGTCGTCCTCGCTCATTCCCTGGGTGCCGTCCGGCCGCTCGGGCACGACGAACCAGCGGATCTGGGCCGAGCTGTCCCAGGTGCGGATCTCTTTCGCGGGGTCGACCTCCAGGCCGAACTCCTTGAGCACCGCCCGCGGCTCCCGGGCCGCACGGGCACGGAAGGACGGGTCCTTGTACCAGTAGGGCGGCAGCCCCAGCACCGGCCAGGGATAGCAGGAACACAGCGTGCAGATGATGAGGTTGTGGACCTGAGGTGTGTTCGCGACGGCGCGCATATGCTCGCCCTCGGCGCCCGCCGCTCCTGTAGGCAGACCGAGTTGGGCGACGGCCGCCATCGTGTCGGCCACGAGCAGCGCCTTGAACGCGTCGTCGGTCCACGCTCTCGCCACGAGCTTGGCGCCATTGAACGGGCCCATCTCGGTTGCGAAGGTCTGCATCACTTTGTCGACGGTCTGGTCGGTGATGACGCCCTTCTCGATCAGCAAGGCTTCGAGCGCCCGCACACGCGCCGCGTTGCGCGCCTCACGGTCCGGGGGGTAGGCGAAGCGGTCGGTCATCGGTTCTCCCTCACGCGGCACCCCGGTCCTCGACCGGGCGCAGGTAGGCGTCGAACAGGTCGGCGTAGATGAAGAAGCCGGGCTCGGCGTTGCCGGGCCAGAGGTGCTGGGGGTCGAACTTCACGCAGTAGACTGGCATGGGTGGGCCGATGCCGTCGGGCCCGGTCGAGCACAGGTAGCTGAATGCGTCGTCGTAAACGGTCTCGACGACCCCGACCTTGTTGCGCAGGTAGCCCGGTAGGCGGGTGTGCTCGACCGTCGGTGGATCGGCGACCCGCACCGTGTCGCCCAAGGCGAAGCGTGGCTTGTGCGCCCACTGGTGCCAGGGTGAGTCGCCGTCCATCAGGTACTTGTGGATACGGTCGTCAATTTCCGGCGTGCCGCCCGACGGCAGCGGCCTGACCGGGTCGGCGAGGTACTCGTCCGTGCGCGCGTCGAGCTCGGCCTGCGTGATGTACCCGTTGGCGACGCAATAGCCCGAGATGCCGCCGAGCCATTTCTCGTAGTAGCGGTACTTGAAGTAGTCGAACGGGTTCATGGCCTCGGCGCCTTTGCGCAGGTCGGCCCAGGTCCAGAAAGTGCGGAAGGTGCTCGACGTCTGCGGCAGGTTGAGATGCGGGCTGAGCGCCATCATGGCGGTATGGATGCCGAAGATGCGCTCCTCCCAAGTCTCCACGAAGACGCGCAGCTCGGGCTGAACGGGGTCGAGGCCTTCGAGGCCGCCAAGGGTGTGCTGGAGCTTCATGGGGCCTCCGTTCAGCTTCGTGAGCTCGCTCAGGCCGCCTGCGCCGCACGGCACTGCGCAAGGCCGGCCGCGATCTCCTGGGCATCGAGGTTGCGGCCGATGAACACGATCTCGCCGCGCCGTAGCTCGCCGGGTCTCCAGGGTTTGCCGGGCCGGCCGTCGAGGGTCATGTGCACGCCGTGGAAGACGTAGCGCCGAGCCTCGCCGACGAGGGCGACGATGCCCTTGATGCGCAGGATGTCGGCGCCCTTCGTCTGCACGAAGCGGTTCAGCCACCCGAAGAACGCCGTTGCATCGAGATCGCCCTCGGGGCGGAGCGAGACGCTCGCGATGGCGTCGTCGTGCGTGTGCTCCATGTCCGACAGGAGGTCAGGCTCGATGGCCAGCGCGTTCTTCAGATCGAAGGCGCCGATGCCGAGCACCTCCGCGGCTGAGACCGTCCCGTCCCGCATGCGCCGGATGCGGGCGAGCGGATTGATGCGGCGAAGCTCGGTCTCGCAAGCCTTCAGAGCAGCCTCATCGACGAGGTCGATCTTGTTGAGGAGAAGGAGGTCGGCGAAGGCGATCTGCTCCCGTGCGACGTTCTCTCCGCCCGCCGCCTCGGCCTCCTCGCCCATCGACAGCCAGAGCGGGTTGTGGCGGGCATCAACCACAGTCACGAGCGCGTCGAGTTCGGTTCGGGCCCGGAGATTCTCGTCGAGCATGAAGCTCTGAATGACGGGGGCCGGGTCGGCGAGGCCCGTGGTCTCGATCAGGATGCGTCGCACCTGCTGCGGCCGCGCGAGCAGGCGCCCGATCGTGGTGACGAGGTCGGCGCGGACCGTGCAGCAAATGCAGCCGTTGTTGATCTCGATCACGTCCTCGTCGACGCCCACGACGAGGTGGCCGTCGATGCCGACCTCGCCGAATTCGTTGACGATGACGGCCGTCTTCTCGGCCTCGCCCTGCGCGAGCAACTGGTTGAGAAGAGTGGTCTTTCCTGATCCCAGGAAGCCCGTGAGCACCGTGACAGGCACTTTTACCGCCGTCGCCGCCATGCGTCACCTCGACCTTGTTCCGCTTCGGTGCCGCGAAGATTAGGCGGTCGCTCGTGCCGGCGTACAGTTCGGCGTCACGACAGATCCTGCCAGATCAAACGCAGTTTCGGACACGCCCGAATGGGATGGGCACCGACCGGGAACCGATGCCGCGATCCCTGCAGGCGGCGTGCCATGCGGCCTGCCGGCCGGTCCGAGCGACCGGCCGGCGACGCTCAATCGTGCCCGCCGCAGCCGCAGCCCGGGGCATGCGTCCCGCCGAGCCAGCGGGACATGCGGATCACGCTACAGAAGTTGCCCTTGCGGAAGCCGGGCTCCTTGTCGGCGATGACGTCGGCCTTAACGTTGCCGAAGGTGGTGTCCGGCTTGTGCTTGATGCCGTCGTAGAAGGCCTGGATGATGTCCTCCTTGAAGTCCGGCGTGCGGGGGAAGGCCGAGACCACCGCCTCGCGCTCCGCGTCGGAATACTGCGCGTAGGTCAGGCCCAGCACGTCCATCTCGACGCCGGCCGTGACCAGGGCGACCACCGGATGCATGTGGACGGGGATGCCCGGCGTGGTGTGGAGCGCGATGGCCGTCCAGACAGTGTAAACGTCCGCCTCCGACACGCCGTGCGCCTTCAGGAACTCGCGGGCGGCGTTGGCGCCGTCC
Organism: Methylobacterium mesophilicum; assembly: GCF_036441335.1. Classification (GTDB taxonomy): domain Bacteria; phylum Pseudomonadota; class Alphaproteobacteria; order Rhizobiales; family Beijerinckiaceae; genus Methylobacterium; species Methylobacterium mesophilicum_B. Next base: position 95,440 of record NZ_MLBW01000039.1, on the reverse strand, counting down.
ACCTCGAAGCGCTCCGCCGTGCTGCTGTGGTCCGGCATCAGGCCGAGATCGTGAAACATGGCGCCCGCGTATAGCAGCTCGCGGTCGAAGGTCAGGCCGCGATGGACGCCGGCGAGGGCGCCGAACTGATAGACCCGGCTCGAATGGTTGAAGAGCAGTTCGGTCTCGGTGTCCCGGACGAACTCGGTGATCGCCCGGGCGAGCTTGCTCTCGGGAATGGCGGCTTCGGACGAAACGCTCATGGACGAGGCTCCTTTGCGCTGCATGTCCTGTTGAGCTAGGGGGAACCGAGCTTGGCATCAATCGTCGTGATACGATTATTTCTGCCAACGTTCCTACATCCTCGGACACCGGATTCCCATGCCGTCCCGGTCAGTCGCCCTTCTCGCCTTGCCCGACGTCCAACTCCTCGACGTGGCAGGCCCCCTCGACGTCTTCGCCGAGGCGAATGCCCAGTGCGGTCGGGAAATCTACAGCCTCGCCCTCGTCGGGACCGCACCGGGCCCGATCACGACCTCGTCGGGACGGCGGTTGCTGCCGGACCTCATCGCTCCCGCTGAAGCGGGCCCGGCCTTCGACACGCTCCTGGTCGCTGGCGCACCGCGGATGCACGAGGCAGCGCTCGGGGCCGAGCTTCTCGCGTGGCTCCGCGCTGCCGCCGCCCGCTCTCGCCGCTACGGCTCGGTCTGCAGCGGGGCCTTCCTGCTCGGCCAGGCCGGCCTTCTGGATGGTCGCCGCTTGACGACGCACTGGGCCGTGGCAGAGGTGCTGGCCGAGCGCTTCCCTGAAGCGCAGATCGAGGCAGATGCGATCTGCCTGTTCGATGGGCCGCTTCGGACCGCCGCCGGCGTCACGGCGGGGCTCGACCTCGCGCTGGCACTCGTGGAGGAGGACCTCGGGGCTGAGGTCGCCCGGCGGGTGGCGGCTCAGCTCGTCATGTTCTTCAAGCGCGGCGGCGGCCAGCTCCAGTTCAGCCGGCGCGGGGTCAGCGCACCATCTGGTCGCTCGGCGCTACAGGAGGTCCAGCGCTGGGTGGCCGCGCACCCGGCCGAGGATCACGGTGTCGACAGGCTGGCTGCCCGGACCGGCATGAGCCCTCGCCACTTCGCGCGAGTATTCCGGGCCGAGACCGGCCTGACCCCGGCCGCCTACGTCGAGACCGTCCGGATCGAGGCTGCTCGCCGCCTCCTGGAGACGGGCGAGGTGGCCCTCAAGCAGGTCGCTGGCGCGTGCGGGTTCCGGGACGCCGACACGCTCCGGCGCGCCTTTGTCCGGCGGGTCGGCACCACGCCCGCCGAGTACCGGCGCCTGCATGCCCCCGGGTGACACTCAACCATGACGGCCACAGGAGCGCGTCTGTGGCGCGCCGCTTGGGAAGCCGCATGACTGTTTCGGCCGCGACGGGCGGTCATGGCTTCGGTGCGCGATAGTCTCGCAAGGGTAGACTGCCCTGCCCGAGGTCCTTGATCCCGTACTCGTGGAAGATGACGGTCGTGTTCTCGCGGGGCTCGCCCATCACGTCGAAGAGCAGATCGGCGATGCCCTCATAGACTGCGGCCTTCTGCGCATCGATGGTGCGGTCCGCACCCGGAGGCGTGCCCACGGGTCACGAGGATGTTCACGATTGGCATGCGGCTCTCCAGGACAGACGGGGAGAGCGCCCGATGCGTGCTCCCCGTAATGGGTCAGCGACCCGCGATCAGGCCACCGTCGACGTGGAGGATCTCGCCCGTCGTGAAGGAGACGTCCTCAAGATAAAGCACGGCGCGGACGATGTCCTCAACTGCGCCCATCTTGTTCATGGGGTGGAAGGCGGCCAGGGCACCGTAGTCCTCCGGCGCATGCATCGGCGTCTTGATGACGCCGGGGGCGACGGCGTCCACGCGGATGCCGCGCTTGACGTACTCGATGGCCAGGCTCTTCGTGGCGGCATCCATGCCCCCCTTCGTCAGCATTGAGCCGGTGTCTGTGGTCTCGCTCACGGCGCCAAGCCCATGAAATCTCGCATCGGAGCGGGATCCGTCCGGAGAGCCGAGGCCTGTCCCTCATAGACGATATGGCCGTTGTTGAAGCCGTAGACCCGGTCGGCGAAGCTCAGGACCGCCGCGACGTTCTGCTCGACCACGACGATCGTGCGCCCTTCCTGGACAAGACGCTTCGTCAACTCGACCAGATCCTGCACGATCAGGGGGGCCAGCCCCTCGAAGGGCTCGTCGAGGAGCAGGATGCGGGGGTCGCGGATTAAGGCGCGGGCGATCGAGAGCATCTGCTGCTCGCCCCCCGAAAGGGTCCGCGCCCGCGAGGTGCGCCGTTCCTTCAGGCGGGGGAAGATCTCCCAGATCCGCTCGATAGGCCACGCCCCGGACGCGGTCAGGCGGGCGACGCGGAGATTTTCCTCGACTGTCAGGCCACCGAACACCGCCCGCTCCTCCGGCACAAGTTGCATGCCAACGCAGGCGATCTTCGAGGGGGGAAGACCGTGGATCGGCTTACCGTCCAACCGAATCGTCCCGCGCCGGGGGCTCAGCACGCCCATGACGGTGCGCAGCGTCGTGGTCTTGCCCGCGCCGTTGCGGCCGAGCAGGGCCACCACCTCGTTCTCCTCGACCCGCAGGGAGACGCCGAACAGGACGTGCGAATCGCCGTAGAGGGAGTCGATGCCCTCGACTTCGAGCAGGCTCATGCGGCGCTCCCGAATTTGGCGCCGGCTTCCGCAGGTCCGGCTCCGAGATAGGCCCGTTGCACGGCGGCGTCCCGGCGGACGAGGTCGGTGGGGCCGTCGGCCAGCAGGCGGCCCTCGCACAGAACAGTGATCCGCTCGGCCAGTTCAAAGATGGCGTCGAGGTCGTGCTCCACGACGACGACCGTACAGGCCTTTGCGATGCGCCGGATCAGGGCGCAGGTCGCCGCCCGCTCCGACAGGCTCATGCCCGCCAGCGGCTCGTCCAGAAGCAGGACGTTCGGGCTGATGGCGAGCGCCATGCCGATCTCCAGCCTTCGCTTCTCGCCATAGGCCAGGACGCTTGCCGGGGTTTCGGCCCGCTCGCCGAGATCGAGAAGGTCCATCAGGGTCGCGACCTGCGCCTCCACCTGGGGGCGGCCATCGGCGGGGGCGAGGAGATCCAGGCGGAAGCCGCCCCGCGCCCGTGACAGCGCCGCCACCCGCAAGTTCTCCCGCACCGTCAGATTCATGAAGAGCTGGTTGAGCTGGTTGCTCTTGGCGACGCCTCGCCGGGCCGCCCGGCTCACCCCGCCCCCGGTCAGCCGCTCTCCGAACAGCAGCACCTCGCCCGCGCTCGGGCTCACCTCGTCGGAGAGCATCTTGAACAGGGTGCTCTTGCCCGCCCCGTTCGGCCCGATCACCGCATGGATCGCCCCCCGGCGCACGGTGAAGCTCACGCCGTCCACCGCTTTCAGGCCGCCGTAGTGCCTGGCGAGCCCGCGCGCCTCCAGGGCGATCTCCCCGTGCGCGCTGCGTCCGTCCACCGCCGGGCGCGGCATCGGCAGGGCGATCTCGGCCGGGATGGCACGGGCCGGTGCCCCGCCGGCCGCCTCAATGGCCTCCGTCCGGGCGAGCTGCGCGCGGAGGCGCCGGGCCTCTTGGCGGCGGTTCCAGAGATGTACGATCTCCCCGCAGATGCCCCGGCGCAGGCCGATCACGAGGCCGATGAAGGCGAGCCCCAGGACGAGCTTCCACAGGGGTCCGAGGCCGGGGATGAGTTGCAGGTTGTCGCGCAGCCAGAGCCAGAGGGCCGCGCCGACGAGCGGCCCGACCAGGGTGCCGACCCCGCCGACGATGGTCTGCACCACGAGCTGCCCCGAAGTCTCCAGGGCGAAGGCGTCCGGCGGCATGTAGCTCTGGAACGGCCCGAGCATCGCCCCGGCGAGCCCGGCATAGAGGGCGGCGATGGTGAAGGCGGCGAGCTTGTAGGCCGGGACGTCGTGGCCGAGCATCGCCACGCGGGCGGTGTTCTCCTTTACCGCCCGCAGGATCAGCCCGACGGGAGATTTCGCGATGCGGCGGGCCAGGACGAAGCCGACGAGGAAGGTGGCCGCCAACAGCGCGTACATCGGCAGCCCGGCGGTGATCCGCACCGCGTTCGCCCCGAAGCCAATCGTCGGAAGGGGCACCCCGGCGATGCCGTTTTCGCCGCCAGTCCAATCGGAGAGCGGGGAATTCTCGATGAAATAGGCCATCTGGCCGAAGGCCAGGGTGATCATGGCGAAGTAGATGCCGATGCGCCGCACGGCGAGCCAGCCGACGAGGAGGCCGAACAGGCCCGCCGCCAGCGTCCCGGCCAGGAGGGCGAGCCAGACGCTCCCCACCGTGCCGGAGACAAGGAGGGTGGCGGCGACGAAACCGCCCGTCCCGTAGAAGGCCGCCTGCCCGAAGGAGAGGAGGCCCGCGAGACCGAAGAGGATGTCGAGCCCAAGGCCGAACAGCGCCCAGTTGAGCGCCCGCGACAGCAGATCGTGCGAGAAGCCCAGCGGCGGCAGCAGGACGGGGGCGAGGACCAGGAAGGCAGCGAGGGCCAGTTCGGGGAGGATGCGGCGAAGGGCAGGGGGCATCACACGCGGCCCTCCGTGCCAAACAGCCCTTGCGGGCGCGCCACCAAGACGAGGGCCATCAGGCCGTAGAGCATCACCTCCGAGTAGGCGGAGCTGAAGGCGCTCGTCAGGCTGATCACCTCACCCGCGATAAGCCCGCCCACCACGGCGCCGGGGAACGAGCCCAGCCCGCCCAGCACGATGACCACGAAGGATTGCACCATGAAGCTCGCGCCCATGTCGGGCGTCACCGAGACGACGGGGGCGTAGAGCATGCCGGCTAGCCCCACCGCGACGATGCCGATGGCGAAGACGAGGAGGAAGGTGCGGCGTACATCGATGCCGAGGATGCCGACCATGCCGGCATTCTCGATCCCCGCCCGCACCACGAGGCCGATCGCCGTCCGGTAGAGGACGAGGTAGAGCCCGACGAGGAGGGCCGCGACGATGCCGATGAGCTGGAGCCGGTAGGTCGGGTAGATGAGGAAGCCGAGCTTGGTCGCCCCGACGCCCCAGGAGGGCACCGGCACCCGCTGGCTGTTCCCGCCGAACCACGCGCGCAACGCCTCCACGAGGACGATGCCGATGCCGTAAGTGACGAGGATTTGGTCCTCGTCGGGCCTCGCGTAGAAGTGGCGGATCACCAGCCGCTCCATGGCGAAGCCGAGGATCAGCATGATGGCGCAGCCGCCGAGCAGGGCGAGCAGGAAGGAATGCGTCGCCGACATCATCACGAAGGCGGTGTAGGCCCCCACGGCGAACAGCGCGCCGTGGGCGAAGTTCAGGACACCGAGCGTCCCGAGGATGATGGTGAGCCCGCTGGACACGAGGGCCAGAAGGCTTCCGAGGGCGAGGCCGTTGAAGGCCTGGGAGAGGAGAACCGCCGTGCTGGGCATGGCCGGTCCCTCAGGTGTAGGGGCCGAGCTTGCAGCCGAACAGGTCGGGCGCGTTCATCACGCTCTCGCCCTCGACCACGTCCACGATCTCGTAGAAATCCTCTGGCCCCTTCATCGCGCCGGGCGTCTTGCCCTTCAGGATCGGGATCGGCCGGACCATCTGATGGTCCTCGGCGCGGTAATAAACCTTGCCGATGGTCGAGTCGTAGGGCTGGCTCTTCGAGGCCTCCATCGCCTTGATCATATCGACCGGGTTGAACCCGCCAACCCGTTCCGCCGTGAGCGCCCAAAGGTAAGTCTGCATGTAGGCGATGTGGGCGCCCCAGCGCGGGTGATACTTGTTCTTCTCCAGGAAGCTCGCCACGAACGTCTTGGCCAGCGGATAGCGGTCCTCCAGCGTCCACCAGAAATCGCAGGAACCGTAGACGCCCTGCATCAACTCGGCGCCCAGTTCCTTGTCCTGGAAGGAGGACAGGTTCGGCACGACGAGCTTCATGCTCGACAGGACACCGAACTGCTCGGCCTGCTTTGTCGAGGCGACCGCATCCGCGCCGAAGCAGATGTTCACGAAAACGTCGGCGCCGCTATTGGCGATGTTAAGGAGTGCCGAGCTGTAATCGGCGGTGCCCAGCGGCACGGTTTCCTTCAGAACCTGCGTCCAGCCCGCCTCCTTGGCGAACTTGGCGAAGGATTCGTAGACCGTCTGGCCGTAGGTGTAGTCCGGCACCAGAAAGGCCATCTTGCGCTTGGGGCCCAGCGCCTTGGCGACCACCGGGGCCAGCGCCTTGGCGGCCATGTAGGCGTTCTGCTGCGAGCGGAAGCCGTAGCGCTGGCAGTTCTTGCCGGTGACGTCGTTCGAGCCGGCGATGCCGACCATGTAGAGAACCTTGTCGCGGCTCGCGAGCTCTTCGAGGGCGATGGCCTCCGAGCTGCTGACCGAGCCCGAGAACTGAATCGCCTTGTCCCGCTGGATGAACTGCGTCGCCGCCTGCACCGCGACGTTGGGTTTCCCCTCCGTATCGGCGACCTTGTAGCGGATCTGGCGCCCGAGGACGCCCTTGCCCTTGAGGCCCCAGGCGGTCGGGATCTCGCCGCCCGCATTGATCTGTGCGATGGCAAGTTCGTAGCCGAGCTTGAGATCGCTGCCGTCACCGGAAAAGACTCCGGTCAGGGGCATGGTGAGGCCGAGGAAGACGGACTCGGCGCCGACGCCCTCCGGGAAGGTGCCGATCGTGGCGGGCGCCTGCGCCCGGGCCAAACCCGGCAGCATCAGTCCGGCGGCGCCCCCGAGGAGCAGCTTGCGACGGTCGAACAGCATGGCACATCTCCGCTCAGGCAGGGGTCGGGGCAAAGCTCAGCAAGTCACGCGCCGTCGCCGGGGACGGGCGTGAGGACGGCCGCCGCGGGCGGAGCCGAGGCGGTATCGCGAAAAGTCGCAGGGGCGAGGCGGCGGCGGTTCACCGCGAGGTCGAACACGTCGAAGCGGTTGTAGTAGCCGACCACATCGTGGAACTGCTTCGGCTCGATGCAGGCCGCAAGGTCGATCTCGGCGTAGAGGATTCCCTCCTCCTGCAGCGCCTCGCCGATCTGGGTCCCGGTGGGATCGAGGAAGAACGAGGCCGCGCGCGGGGTCCCTTCCAGCACTTCGGCGGCCCGGGGATCGCAGGCAGCGATGGTATCGAACGCCGCCCGGTCGAGCACGCTCGCGGTGACGAGGCCGAAGACCTTGGCCTCGAAGCAATGGGCGCCCGCCCGGAGGCGGTTGGCGGCGAGGTTGTCGTAATTGCCCCCACCCGCCGGGCGCCGCGTCGGCCAGACCGGCGGCCAGGACGAGATGTGGAGCTGCTCGCCCTGCGCCATCAGGCTGTAGCGGGCCAGCGGGTTGGTGTTCTCGCCGCAGATGAGCTGGCCGATACGCCCGATCGCGGTCTCGACCACCCGCAGCCCGGCCCCGTCCCCCGCAGCCCAGATCAGCTTCTCGTAGAAGGTCGGGACTAGCTTGCGGTGGTGGTTGAGGATGTCGCCGTCCTCGCCGATCAGCAGGTTGCTGTTCCACAGGCATCCGACGCTCACGGGCGACCGCTCGCTGATGCCGATGGACACGACGATCCCCGCCGCCTTCGCGGCTTCGCGGATGCGGACGACTTCCGGCCCGTCGACCAGGATCGACTGGTCGGCCATGCGGGCGAACAGGTCGTGGTTGTCGATCGGCGCCGCCAGGGCGGCCCAGACCGGAAAGGCCGGGATGAAGGTTTCCGGGAAGGCGACGAGGGCCGCGCCGGCCCTGGCCGCCTCGTGGACGAGGGAGACCGCCTTGTCCGTCGTCGCCGTGGCGTCGAGGAAGACCGGTGCGGCATGGATGGCCGCCGCCTTGAAACGGGAATGCATGAACGGGGATTCCTGGATTGCCCTTTCGAGGCCGAGCTTAGGCAGCCTGTCCGCCGCTTGAAGCGGTCAATTCCGCAAGCGCCCTTGCACGGATCCCGAGCCGCAGACGTGGCGCGACTCTTGCGGCGCGCGAGGCTATGCGTGCCCTCGATCAGCTCGACTGGGATGACCTGAAGGTCTTCGTCCATGCCGCCCGTGGGGGCAGCCTCGCGGGAGCGGCCAAGAGGCTGAGGGTCGATCAATCGACCGTCAGCCGGCGCCTCGCCCATCTGGAAGCCGCCCTGGGCGTCTCCCTGTTCGAGCGCGTGCCCTCCGGCCTGCGCCTGAGCGAGGCCGGCCAGCGCCTGCTGCGCCACGCGGAGCGGGTGGAGAGCGCCATCATCGCCATGGAGGAGGAGGTCACTCCCGGCTCCGGGCAGGCCGGAGGCCGCGTCCGTCTCGCGACGATGGAGGGCATCGCCTCCCTCTATCTCGCCGAGCGGTTCGTGCGCCTGCACGAGACGCATCCCGACCTCACCGTCGAGCTACTGACATCGCCCCAGACGGTCTACGTGAACCGCCGAGAGGCCGACCTCTTCCTGAGCTTCTTCGAGCCACCGGGGCAGGGGCTCGTCTCCGAGCGGATCGGCCGCTTCCGGCTCGGGCTCTACGCCTCACCGGGCTACCTCGACCGGGCGGGAACGCCACGATCCATCCAGGAGCTGGAGCGCCACGCCTTCGTGACCTACGTCGAGGATCTCGTGCAGGTCGATTGCGTGCGTTGGCTCGACGAGATCATCGCGAACCGGCGTACTGTGTTTCACTCGACAAGCATGATCGCCCAGAAGCAGGCGGCGGCCGGTGGGCTCGGCATTGTCCTTCTCCCAAGCTTCGCGGTTGCTGGACGTGACCTCTTGGTCCCCGTAATGCACGATGACCTGTCGACGACCCGAGATCTCTGGCTTAACGTCCACACCGACCTGCAATTCTCGCCCCGCATCAGGGCAGTCTCGGCCTTCCTGAAAGCCCTGTTCCGCTCCGATCCCTCGCTGCAGGTTGGTCTTCGGCTTTCGCAACCGGTCTCAGTTTCAAGGCCTGCAATATCTTCGAGGGACTGGCGCGAGAATGCCAAGGCCGTTTGATTCTTGAAGATGAAAAGCATATTCAACTGTTGTTTGATGGTAATTTTTCGAGCTAGCCCAGTGGACAATCAGCTTCCTTGCGGTTGAGTCGATTCTTTTCTGCGATCCATCTTCCATTGCGATGAGAATATACGTTTTGGGGAACCGCGCCGATCATGTTCTGTGACCAGGTTGGGTCAATAGAAGCTTGTCCGCTTTTCCGGCGGCCCAACTCGGAAGCCACTCTTCCGCTTCCGGCCAGATCTGGTCGACTGCTTCGGACCTGCTGCAGCCAAATGCAATCCTACAGCGCAAGCTGTGATGGCGGTGCAGCGAATTGGAAGCAATTGCATGCGCCTTCCGTCGCGGGCAACCCAAGGAGCAGCTTGGCCTCCCTAATGCACGGAGCACGCGCCTGATCTGGCAGCTAATTTGCGTCGTGAACCGGCCGACGGCGGTAATCGTACAATCATATACCGAAGCCATCGCACGTCTGCAGCAATCTACCGATCGCTTGCTCACGTCTCCCGGAGATCGTATGCCTCAATCTTGGTCGCCCATGCTCCATCGGCGCTCGATCCTGAAAGGCATCGCCGGCCTGGCGGTCGGCGCGCCGCTGGCGCCCTCGATCGCGCGCGCCGCGGGCCTCAAGACCGTCCGCTTCAGCGAGGCCGTCCACAACCTGGGCTACATCAACCTCTACGTCGGGATGCACGCCGGCATCTTCGAGAAGAACGGCCTCGCCATGCAGGTGAGTGCCGCCGGAGGCGACACGCAGACCTTCGCGGCTGTGCTGGGGGGCTCGGCAGATTTCGCCATCGGAGATCCCACGATGGTAGTGATCTCGCGCGAGAACGGCGGCCCCGGGATGGTCGTCGGGACCGTCGTTCAGCGGGCCCACTACTTCGCGGTCTCGAAGACGGTCGAGCCCTTCACCGACCCGAAAGGCTTCAAGGGCAAGCGGATCGCCACCTCGCCGGAGCCCAACACCAATTTCAGCGTCACCAAGCGGCTCCTCGAGAGCAACGGCATGAAGCTCGGCGCCGACGCGACGATCGTGCCGGTGAGCCCTGGAACCGAGATCGCTGCCATGCTCGCCGGCGCGGCCGACATCGCGGTCGCCTATCAACCCGGCGTCGCTCAGGCGGTGGCACAGGGCGCGAAAATCGTCTTCGATTTCTCGAACTACGTCGGGCCCTTCTGCAACACCGGGATCATGGTGCTGCCCGGCACGATTCAGCAGGCCCCCGAGACTGTGCAGGCTCTGGTGACGTCCTTCGAGGAGGCCGGACGCAAAACCTACAGCGATCCGGACTACGCCAAGAAGGTCGCGCGGCTGGAATTCCCGGATCTGCCGGGCGAGGTCGTGGATTCGGCAATCGACGCCGAGCTGAAGTACAAGATCCCGGCCTCCAGCGTCGTGACCGAGAAGGACGCCTGGGAGAGCCTGATGGGCATGCAAAAGTATCTTGGAAACATCAAGGGGACGCTCACTTTCGATCAGGTCGTCGACAATACGTTTGCCGACAAAGCCGCGAAGCGCGCCGGTTGACCGGCGCTCCCGTGTCCCAAGGTCCCCTGCCCGCCGCGCCCCACGTCGCACGCCCGCTTGCCGTAGAGCATCTCGCCAAGGCGTATAGGACGGGCGGCCGCCTCCTGCCGGTTGTCGGCGATCTCACCTTCGCGCTCGCCCGCGGAGAGATCGTCGCGATCGTGGGGCCCTCGGGCTGCGGGAAGACGACGCTCCTCAACGCCGTCTGCGGTCTCACGCCGGCGGACTCCGGCCGCATCCTCTGGAACGGTGTGCCCCTCGAGCGCCGCGGTCGCACGCCCAGCGGGATCGGTTACATGCTGCAGAAGGACCTCCTGCTGCCCTGGCGGACGGCCCTCGACAACGTGAAGCTCGGCACCGAACTGCGCGGGATGCCGCGCGGGCAAGCCGATGAGCGGGCGCGCGCGCTCCTCGACCAGCTCGGTCTGCACGGTTTCGCCGGGGCCTATCCCGCGACCCTGTCGGGCGGCATGCGCCAGCGCGTGGCGCTCGCCCGCACCCTGATCAACGATCCGGATGTCCTGCTGTTCGACGAGCCCTTCGCGGCGCTCGACTTCCAGACAAAGCTCCTGATCGAAGCCGACACGGTGCGGCTCGTGCGCGACGGGGCCAAGTCCGCGCTCCTGATCACGCACGACATCGAGGAAGCCGTCTCGATCGCCGACCGCGTCCTCGTGCTGAGTGGGCGGCCGACCACCGTCAAGGCCAGTTACGCGATCGACCTCGACTGTGCGCCCGACGACATGATCGGAGCCCGGGAGAGCGCCGGTTTCGGCGATTACGTCCGCCAGATCTGGGCCGATCTCGACATCCCACGCTCCACGCTCGGCCGCGCTGGGCAAGGCATCAGCCGTGCTGCAGCGAGGTCCTGAGATGTCGGATGCCGTGACCGGACCCGCGACCGTTGTCAGGACGAGCCGGGATGACCCGCCCGCACCGCCGCGCGACGGTGCGCGCCTGCGCTCAGGCGTGCTCGTTCTGCTCGTGCAGATCGTGCTCCTCGCGGCTCTGCTGACGGTCTGGGAATGGCAGACGCGCCTGAGCCCGCAATCAGCCTTCCTGTTCGGCTCACCCTCGGCCATCGGCCGGTTCCTCTGGCAGGGCCTCGCCGACGGCACGCTCCTGCGCGATGCCGGCGTGACGGCCCTCGAGACGGGGCTCGGGTTCCTCATCGGCAACGTCGTCGGCACGCTCGCCGGCCTGTCGCTCTGGTACTCGACCTTCGTGTCGCGGGTCGTCCAGCCCTTCATCGTCGCGATCGGCTCGATCCCGATCATCGCGCTCGCGCCGATCATCATCATCTGGTTCGGCACCGGGCTCGCCTCGAAGGTCGCGATGTCGACGCTCTCCGTCGTCGTGGTCGCCCTCGTGACCTCCTACAAGGGCGCGCTCGGCGTCGACCCGGACCAGATCAACCTGCTGCGGACTCTCGGCGCGCGGAAGCCGCAGATCTTCGCCAAGCTCGTCGTGCCGTCGAGCCTCGCCGACATCTTCGCCGGCCTGAAGCTCACCGTCGGCTTCGCGCTGATCGGCGCCATCGTCGGCGAGTTCATGTCCTCGTCCGTGGGCCTGGGCCATGCCATCTTCCAGGCGGGATCCCTCTACGCGATCCCGAAGGTCTTCGCCGCGCTGGTCGGCACGATCGCGCTGGCCCTCGTCCTGACCTTCCTGGTCGGCCGGGCCGAACGGCTGCTCATGCCCTGGCGGTATCATCTCTGACCCGCGCCACCCCTCAAGACCAACGCCATCGCCACCAGGAGCTCCATGTGACGCAGCGCATCAGCAAGCAGGGAACGATCAAGTACGCCCTCTCGGGCGACGAGCCCTTCGTGGCGACGATCGCACCGGGTGAGATCGTCACGGTCGAATGCGTGATCAACATCGGTGACGGCGTCATCAAGGAGCTCGGGCAGAATCTGACCGAAGCCGACGTTACCTTCCCGTTCGTGAACGGGGCGACGGGGCCGATCGAAGTCGCGGGCGCCAAGCCCGGCGACATGCTGAAGGTCGAGATCCTCGACATGGAGCTCGGCCAGCGCGGCTACAGCTCCCTCTGGCCCGGGCACGGCATGTTCCCGGACTGGGTGCGCCGCAAGGAATGGGGCATCCGGACCAAGGTCGTCGACGTGCACGACGGCCATATCATCTGGAACGACCGGCTCCGGCTGCCGGTGAAGCCGATGGCCGGCGTCATCGGCGTCGCGCCGGTCCACGGCGCGGTCCTCACGGTCGACAACGGCACGCATGGCGGCAACCTCGACGTTCAGGAGGTCACCACCGGCAACACGGTGATGCTGCGGGTGGAGAAGCCCGGCGCGCATTTCTTCATCGGCGATTGTCACGCGCTCCAGGGCGACGGCGAAGCCGTCGGCATGGGAGCAATCGAGATCGGCGCGAACGTCACCCTGCGGGTGAGCCTCGTGCCCGCACCGGCGCGACTCGGCCACCCGCGGATCGAGACGCCCACGCATCTCTGCACGCTCGGCTGCGCCCGCCCGCTTGAGGATGCGATGCGCATCGCCTTCGCCGACATGATCTACTGGCTCGCCGACGAGTGGAACATCCCTGAGCCGGAGGGTTACCTGCTACTTGCGCAGATCGCCGAGGCGCGCTGCACACAAATGGTCAATCCGAAATACACGTACATCTGCAAGGTGCCGAAAGCGATCCTTGCCGCTTTCGGATAAAATTGGAGTACATTGGTTCCAGCGCCCAGGTCTAGCCAGTTGAAGCCTGCCCACTTGCCCGGCCATCTTTCTCAGAAGCAGACTGGCGGCGTGCTGCCAGACTATGCCATGCCCGATGGCAGACGATCGCAAAACCGGCCGTTCAGCTTTGCGCCCGACCCGGTCATTCATCAGCTTGAGACGGCCGCCTCGAAGCAGACGTGATCGTAGCTCAGCTCATGCATCTGGGATTAGGCGTTCCGCGAAGCGAGATCTTACGGCACGGAGGCATGGCGGACCTCCCCGCAACGAACGTGAAGCAGATCGTGCGGGAGGCCCTCGCGATGATCGAATGCAGGGAGGCCGTGCTGGGAATCCGGGGCGCGACCACGCCGGTCAACGCACCGGCCACTATCCCGTCGCAACACCGCCGGGAACAGCTCTAGCCCTTCGACGCGGGTGCCGGCGGTACGGGGAGAATGATCTCAGCGGCGACCTTCCAGTCCGTCCCGATGCGCAGCCAATTGATGATCATGAGAAACGGTCTGGGCGTTCCGTCCTGTCCCGCGTACGAAACGGTGATGTTCATCGGCACGTAAGACTCCGCGACATCGTGCGTCAGTCCGACCACCTTGAGCTTCGAATAGTCTGGCTCGAGCACCACCGGACCGGAGCTGCCGATGTCATGCAGCTTCTGATCGATCGCCTCGTTGCCCCAGTAGCCGGCCCAGTTTCCCTCGGCCGGGTTCGCGCTCTTCGCCACCAACAGCGTTGTCGGCGATTGCCAGAACATATCATGCAACGATCTGAAATCGTGCTTGTTGGCCAGTTCCATCAGACGACTGAACTGCGCCCTGATTGCACCGAGGCTCGCAGAATCCAGAGGCTCCGCCTTGGCCTCAGAAGCTCCCGCGACAGCCGCGCTGAAAAGAACCGCGGCGGTGAAGCTGGCAAGACAGCGCTTGGACATGCCGAAAATTCCTCTCCCTTTCGAGCCTGTCGGCCCGGACAGCCGAACGATGGACCATTCCTGTGTTGCAGTCCCGTACCTCCGAGACGCCAGGGCCAGCCGCACCGTGATCAGACGGTCTAGCCTGCACAGTCCCGCAGCAAGGCCGTCATCTTCGCATCGAGGTCGCGGGCAACGGCGAGAGCTTCCGTGTTGCCATAGGGCAGCAGATAGCTCTCCATCCTGTCATAGGAGAGGTGCACGCCATCGGGCCGCTCATCGATAAGGATCGTGACCGGAGCATAGGATCCCGTGTCGGGCACGTGCTTGACCATCTCTTTCATGATGAGGGGATTGCCCACCAGAAAAGGCAAGCTCTTGGGTGCATCGGATTTGGATTCGCGCCGCAGAACGGCACCCAGATCGAATTCGGCAAAGAGCATGAAGCCCGTGCGGCCGAGTCCACGCTGCACGACACGCTCGAAATCGGACGCGGAGTTGCAGCCTGCGACGCCCGAACGAATTAGTTCCAGTACGGCTGACCGACCGAGGATTTGAGCGCCGTCACGACAGCGTCGAACGGTCTGGATCTCAGAATTATAAGCCGCTCGACCGCAATTTTATCCACATCCATTATCGCCTCCGTACGAAATACACTCGATAGACCGCGCGCGACCGTCAGGGAATGCCAGGACGATCACGCAATCGCCGGCGTGTTATTCAGACAGCACCTCTCTCGGCAGGCGCGGCCGCTCCCGACGCGGACGGGCCGGGAGCGGCCCTGTTACTTGGCGAGCGTGGCCTTCTCGATCGCCGCGGCGACTTCGTTCGCGTGAACGACGAGCGAGGCATGGCTGCCGGCAACTTCCGTCGTCTGGGCCTTCATCGCGGCGGCGAATAGTTTCTGGACTTCCGGTGCGATTACCTTGTCCTTCGTGGTGATCACGTAGAACGTCGGCTTGTGGTGCCACGCGGCCGCATCGACCGGCGCTTCGAACGCCGTGTGGCTCAACGGTAGTTGATGGTCCGCCAACGACTGGGCGATCTGCGGGGGAAGGTCGGCCGCGACCGCTGAGGGAAAGACTTTGGGATCGATGTACAGATTACCTTTGTCGTCGGGATGTATCGCCGCAGCACCTTCAGTGGCCGGACCGCCCTTGGCGAGGGCCGCCAGCGATTGGCCCACATCCGGCGCAAAAGCGGAGACGTAGACGAGCGCCGAGACCTTGGGATCGTTGCCGGCCTGCGTGATGACGACGCCACCCCAGGAATGGCCGACGAGAACCGTCTTGCCTCTCTGCTTTGCCAGCGCCTGCTCGGTGGCCTCGACGTCGGCGGCAAGAGAGGTCAGCGGATTGTCGACGCGCGTGACGTTGTAGCCCTTCTTCGTGAGAATATCCGCGACGGGCTTCCAGCTCGATGCATCGACAAACGCGCCATGGACAAGGACAATATTGTGAGTCGCCCCCTTGGGCAGCTCTGTGGCGCGGGCAGCGGCCAATGTCGTTGCAGACATCAGGGCTGCGGCCAGGGACAGAACAACACCTTGCATAACAACTCCTGCCGACGGGCGGATAAAGCGAGGTCGCGGATGTTCAAGCGCTGCGAATTGTCCACGTCCTGAACCTTGCGTCAGGAACGATGGACGATTGCACGATGCGTCAACGCCCTCGGCAGGACCTAATATGACGGCACCTCGAACGGTAGAGCTTGATCGTCCGCGTGTTGTGTCCGATCGTCCGGGACCTTATCGTCGCTATTATGGACGTCCTCGCCGAAGTACTCGACCGCGTGCGCCTGGGGGGGACCCTGCTGTTCCATTTCGAGCTCGGCCATCCCTGGAACCTGGCCCTCCCGCAACGCCCGTACGCGCTGTTCCATTACGTCAGCCATGGCTCGGCGACGCTCGCGCTTGATCAGGAGCGCGAATTCCACATGAGCGCGGGCGACCTTGTCGTAATCTCGCGCGGCGAGCCTCACGAATTCTATTCGGATCGCCGAGCAGAACCATTCTCGATCACAGATCTGGATCGGTCGTCCGCGCATCACGGCATTGTTCGCCACGGCGGCAGCGCCCCGCCCTGTTCCACGATGATTTGCGGCAAGTTCACCGTGGCACAGCCATCGCGGAGCAGCCTGTTGGATCTGCTTCCGCCCGTCCTCCACCTCAAGTCGACGGAGGAGGGTGCGTGGCTCGAACTGATCCTGCAGCGCATGGTGCGTGAGTCGGCGCAGCCGCGCCCCGGTCAGGACGTGGTCCTTTCCCGATTGACGGAGGTCCTCTTCGTCGAGGTGCTGCGAAGCTGGTCGACATCGCTGCGTCCCGGCGAAGGCGGCTGGCTCGGGGCGATCACGGACCCGCATATCGGACCGGCGCTTCGATTGATCCACAAGCACTTGGATCGGTCCTGGACACTGGACGAGTTGGGACAGCAGGTCGGGCTCGGTCGCTCGGCGTTCTCGGCTCGCTTCACCAAGCTCGTCGGCCAATCGATGTACCGCTATCTGATCGCGCGACGGATGTCGGAAGCTGCCTTCTTGCTCGAGACGAGCGACCTGGGGATTGCACGCGTTGCGACCGGCGTCGGCTACGAGTCCGTCGCCGCGTTCTCAAAGCTTTTTCACCGGCATCATGGTCTATCACCTGGTCGTTACAGAGCGACCCGACACCTCGAAGGGGATGCGCAGCCGGAGAACGGCCTGTAACGCCGGTACTTCGACCGGCCGAAGTCCGGGCCAGGCGGAGCAGGCCGGTCCCGCATCGGCGGCGATTCCCCGGAGCGGTGGAGCGCCTGGCGTGACGAGAGCCGCAACCAGCCTGCCCGGGTGACCCGATCCACCTCGGTCATCAGCGCCACCGGTGTCGGGTGGGAGGCAAGCTGAGGTCAGATCCGCGTCAGCCGCGAGGCCAGATGCCCGAGCGCCGGCGCGGAGGCGACTGCGCGCACCAGCTGCCTGGCGGCTTTGGGGGTCTCCGCCGCGCGCCAGAGCCATCCGGCCAGAGTGATCGGGACGGACGACCTTCGCGAGAACGATCGCTGGAAGCGCTCGGCCGGCTCGCCGCGCACGATCGCGGTGGCCGCGGCCAAGCCGCTGCACAGCGCAATGGCGATTCCTTCGCCCGCGAGAGACGGGATGACTCCGGCCTGATCCCCGATCCGGTAGAGGTTCGCCGGTCCGGCACCCGCGCGCCAGCCGTAGGGTACGTTCGCGACCGCTTGGGCGCGCCCGAGCGTCGCCGCGGCCAAGCGCAGACCGAGGGCGGGCGATTCCTCCGCGACAGCCTGGAGGAGCCGATCCGGTCCGCCGTCGACCTCGCTGAGGCGGCTTCGTCGGACGGCGAGGCAGAGGTTGGCACTGCCGTCCTCCTGGATGACCAATCCGGCATATCCGCCGCGGAACAGGTGCAGTTCCACCCGGTCGGAGAGCAACGTCGCGAGCGCCCGGCTCGCACCCAGGCGCCAGCGCAGCCCGACCGCGGCGTCCCCGTCCGGACGCGGGCGCAAGACACCGCGCAGATCATGCTTGCCGGTCGCGAGGATCGTGCAGGGCGGTCGGATCTCGCCCCCGTCGACAAGACGCACCCGGCCCTCCGCCAGGGCCCTCGCCCCGATCCCGGTCTCGATCGCCGCGCCCGCCGCCCGGGCGCGCGCGCGCAGGGCCTCGTCGAGGACGCGGCGCGAGAGGGCGACGGCAGGTGCGGGCAGCCGAGCTTCGGCTCCGTCCCGCCCCGAGAACAACGCCAGCGCCCCGACACGATGGGCGCCAAGGGAAACGGGATCGACGCCCAGATCGATCAGGCGCCGGGTCGTCGTCCAGCTCAGGAAGCCGCCGCACAGAGCATTCTGCGCTTCGGGATTCCGTTCGATCAGCAACGGCCGCAGGCCCGCCCGGGCAAGTCCGATGGCGGCGGCGGCACCGGCCGGGCCGCCCCCGATGATCAGCGGAGGCGCTCGACGCATAGCCGGAACGGGAAGCAACGAGTGACAGAAGCTTCGGCGATCCCGGCCTCGGCCAGGATCGGCGGCCATTCCGCCGGCCGGTATGCGCGCGCGATCGAGAGCGTGCCGTCCTCGCGGACGATCCGATGCCATCCCATGGCCCGAGCCAGGATCGGAAAGCCCGCATAGGGCAGGGCGTGGCGATGCAGGTCGTTGATCAGCCAGCCGACACGCGCCTCGCGCTCCATGAAGCGAAGGAACGCCAGCAGTTCCGCGTGGTCCATGTGGTGCGCGACCAGGCTCGAGACGATCACGTCCCAGCCCTCTCCGGCGAGGTCCGTGTAGGCGCCGGTGCGGTACTCGATGCGGAGCGCGTCGTCGGTTGCCGCGCGGGCGACCGGCGCCGAACGGGAATTGATGTCGATCCCGACCAACGCGACGGGAACGCCTTCCCGGGCCGCCCAGCGCGCGATCCGACGCAGCATGTCGCCCTGCCCGAAACCGACGTCGAGGAGCCTGAGCCGCCCGGTGCGCCGAGCCACCCGCCTCAGGAAGGCCAAGGTTGGCCGCGCCGCCAGCGTCCACCGGTTGACGCGCGCGAGGTCTGCAAGGAGCGCAGCGTATGCGGCCTCGGGCAGATCCGGAGCATCCATCTGTTCTTGGTCCGAGGCCCGGACGGCCAGCGAGCGAGGGCGCGCGGGCTCGTGCCGCCCGGCGGTTCCAGAGGGCCCGGAACCCTGCGGAGCCGGTGCCCTGTCGGGGCTCCGCGTCGGCGGCTCCGGCCATCGCTCGATCCCGGTGTCAGTCGTCGTTGGCATCGAACACCTCTCCCGCGTCGATATCGAAGGATGCCTCGCGCACCGGAACGTCCGCGACCTGCGTCGGGAGACGGGCGGAGTCCGGGCGCCGACATCCCGCCCGGTATTGGAATGTCTTCGAATGACGGCCGGCGAGCCCGGGATGCCGGACCCGGGCGCCGGGAGCGCGGAGCTAGGCCGCCTTTCGGAACATCATCGTTTCGGCGACGAGACCCGGGCCGAACGCCATCGCACAACCGACCTGACCCGCCGTCGCCCGATCCATGAGCGCGGCGAGCACGAACATGACGGTCGCCGACGACATGTTGCCGAACCGACGCAAGATATCGCGCGAGACCGCCAGCGCGCTGGGCGGCAGCGCGAAGGCGCGCTCCACGGCGTCGAGCACGGTTCGGCCGCCCGGATGGACGGCCCACGCGTCGACGTCCGGGATCCGATGTCCCGCCAGGAACTCGTCCGCGCGACCGCTGATCCCTTCCTGCACCGCCGCGGGCAGGCGGCCCGACAGGACCATGTCGAACCCGGATTCGCGGATATGCCAGGTCAGGAGCTGTCGCGTGTCGGGCGTGAGCAGGGCGTTGAACGCGTCGAGCCTCAGCCCCGTCGGATCGGCGGAGACGATGCTGGCAGCGCACCCGTCCGCGAAGAGGAGGAATGTCAGGATCTGCTCGAGATCCGAGGTCTCCTGGAGGTGCAGCGTGCAGAGCTCGATGTTCAGCACCAGGACCCGGGCCTGCGGCTCCGAACGAACGATGTGCCGCGCGATCTTCAGAGCGTTGATCGCCGCGTAGCAGCCCATGAACCCGACCATCGTCCGCTCGACAGCCCCCCTGAGGCCGCAGCGCTCGATGATGTCGATGTCCAGGCCGGGTGCCGAGAAGCCGGTGCAACTCGACACCACGAGATGGGTGATGCGGTCCCGCTGATCCCCGAGTTGGAGTTTTTCGACCGCACGCGTCGCGAGCGCAGGGGCGTGCTCCTCGTAGAGTCGCATGCGGGCCGCGGTCGTCGGGAAGCTCCCGGGTCGGTAGAGGCCGTCGGCATCCACGGCGTCGTGGCCCGGGTCGAGCCCGGGCGCGAGGCAGGAATACCGATGCTCGATCCCGCTGCGCTCCACCATGCGGTCCAGGATGCGCAGCTTGCGCCGGTCGTCGGCGAGCTGAGATCGGGCGAAGGCCGCGAAGGCTGCGTGGACGTCGTGGGGCGGGACGGCCGTCTCGATGCGGTTGAGGTAGGCTTCCGTCATGGCTTCGGCTCCAGGCTCGGCTCGGCGCGTCTGCGAACGAGCAGCAGGGCGGCAATCGCGACCACGTTGAGGGTCCCGACGAGCATCCAGGCATCGCCGATCGAAGCGGTCAGGGCCGCCTTCTCGACGAGCGGCGCGACGTGGGCACGCGTCGCTTCGCTGATCGGCTTGCCCGACTGGGCCGCGAAAACGGCCGGCGGGATGCCAACAAGTTTCGCGGCGTCGAGATCGCCGGACGCGAGTCGCGCGACGAGATCGGATACGTGGCCGGGGATCCGCCCGTAGATCACGGTGTCGATCAGCGAGAGGCCAACGGCACCGCCGAGATTTCGCATGAGGTTGAACAGCCCGCTTGCATCCGGAACGCTCTCGGCCGTCAGATGACCCAGCGCCAACCGTGTCGGCGCCAGCAGGCAGAACATGATGGCGAGCCCGCGTACGATCTGCGGGACGACCAGCGCGCCAGGATCCATCGAGGCCGTCTGGGTCGTGCTCAGGAACGAGCCGACCGCGAACAGACCGAATCCGAGGACGGCGAGCACGGTCGCGTCGACGCGCTCGTCCAGGGCGACGGCGAGTGGAGACGCGGCGAGTTGCGCCAGGCCGGTGACGAGCATGATCTCGCCGATCGCGAGCGGCCTGCGTCCCTGCACGTAGCCGAGGAAGACCGGCATGAGGTAGACGCAACCGTAAAGGCCCACCCCGCACGCGAAGCTGAGTGCCGAGCCCACGGCGAAGCGGCGATCCGCGAACATCCGGAGCTCGACGAGCGGATGGGCCGCCGCCAGGGTACGGCGGACGAACACGAGCGCGGCCACCGTGCTCGCGCCGAGATGTGCGACGGCTGCAGGCGCCACCCAGCCGGATTCCGGGGCCGCCTTGAGGCCGAGCTCCAGATTGCACAGGGCGACGGCCAGGAGCCCTAGGGCTGTCACATCGAGTTCGCCGAGCCGTCCGCGCCGCCGGTCACGCGGCAGCAGCCAGTACCCGCCGAAGGCCGAGACGAGACCGGCGGGCACGTTGATCAGGAACAGCCAATGCCAGGTCGCCGTCTCAGTGATCCAGCCGCCGACGACGGGGCCGGCGGTCGGGGCGAGGACGGCGAGCGTTCCCGCGACGGCCGTGGCGATGCCCTGGCGGTTCGGCGGGAACAGCAGGAAGACGGCTGAAAACACGGTCGGGATCAACGCGCCCCCGGACGCGCCCTGGAGCGCGCGCCAGACGATGAGCGAGGCAAAGCCGCCGCTCGCGGCACAACCGCACGACGCGAGCATGAACAGGGTCACCGATGTCACGAAGAGCCGGCGCATGCTCGCCAGGCGCGTGAGGGGACCCGTGAGCGGAATGACGAGCACCTCGGCGGTGAGATACGCCGTCTGGACCCAGCTGACCCGGTCCGGCGGGATCCCGAGACCCGCCTGGATCCGCGGAAGGGATGTCGCGACGATCTGGATGTCCAGGATGGCGATGAACATGCCGACGCACAGGATGGCGAAGCCGGCCCATGTTCGGGTCCCGGCGGTCGGCGCAGGCGCACTGGCCCCACCCCGGTCCGTTGGAGCCGGTCGATCGGCGGCGTCCGCGACGTCGCGGACGATCGGGACGGCAGCCCGGGCCGCGTGCCGGATATCGGGCATCCGCGAGCGAACGGCACCGACGGGACGCGGCGCCATTTCAGGGGCGTCCAGCCGCGGGCAGGCGGCCCGCCGGCGTCACGGCGTCCGAAATCACGGCGATCCTCATGTGACCCCTCTGAGCGACGGACCGTCCGCCGGCTCGCGGTCTACAGATCAGTTCGTGGCCCCCGGCGTCATCCTGTGAAATCTGACAGGCTTACGTCGGGCGGGGCGGGCCTAAGCCTTCGAAGCCGGGCCACCGGGTCCGCTGGGGGATCGCCATGTCGTTGCTGCGCAAGACTCTGGCTTGGCGCCACTCCCTGGTCGCGAAGCTCGGTCTCATGGTGCTCCTCTTCATGGCCGCGACGGAGGGCGCCCGCCTGCTCAGCCTGGATAGGCTCGAACATGCCGACGCGCTCTCCCGCGAGATGCACCACCGCTGGCTGGAGCGCATCCGGGTCCTCGGGAGCCTGAACCACGGGATCTCGGACGCGCGCACCGCGGAGGCCGAAATCCTTCTCGGCCCGGATCCCGCGGACCGCCCCGATCGCTTGGCGTCGCTGCAGCGCGTGTCCGCCCATCTCGCGGAAGTGATGACACGCTACGCGGCGCTGCTCCGACGAGACGAGGACCGGAGCGAGCTCGTGCGGCTGCAAAACCTGTGGCGCGCGCACGCAGCCGTGGCGGAGCGCGTGGCCGCGCTGAGCCGGGACGGCGAGGCCGACCAAGGAATCCTGCTGTTCAACGGCGCGTCGAAGACCACCTTCGACGCGGCCCGCGACGCCGCCTTCAGGCTAACGCTCGCTACAGAGGCGCGCGCGGAGGCCGACCGCGGCCGGGCGGCCGCGGCCATCGCGGAAGCTCAGGACTGGGTCTCCGACCTGATGCTTGGGACCCTGGCCCTGTTCTTCGCCATCACGGTCTACGTCTGGCGCGCCATCTCGCAGCCGCTCCTGCGGCTCGCCGATCGCATGCGGCGTCTCGCGGATTACGAGACCGACTTCGCGCTCCCCGACGAGAAGCGGCCAGACGAGATCGGGGCGATGGCGCGAGCGCTTGCGGTGTTCCGGAGCAATACCACCGAGCTTCTTGAGTCGCGCAAGCGCCTAGCCATACAATCCGGGGCGCTAAGCACCGCCCTGCAGAAGGAGCGGGCGCTCGCCGTTGAGCAGCGCAACTTCATAACGACGGTCTCGCATGAATTCCGCACGCCGCTGATGGCGATCGACGGGAACGCGCAGCGGCTGATCGCGACCAAGGACCGGGCCAAGCCGGGCGACATCGCCGATCGGGCACACCGCATCCGGTCCGCCGTGTTCCGGATCGCGAGCCTGATGTCGGGCCTAGCGCGGGCGCTGGAGGATACCGGCGGAAACCTCCGCCCGCGCATGCGCCGCTTCGATCTCGCCGCGATGCTGCGGTCGTTGTGCCGGTACTATCGCGAGATCGGGATGGGTGGTGAGTTGGTCGAAGACATGTCGGATGCATCGCTGGAGATCGTCGGCGATCCCGACCTTCTGCATCTGGCCGTCAGCAACCTTCTCTCGAACGGGTTCAAGTATGCGTCGGACAGCGACCCCGTCCGACTGCGGGCATACCCGTCCGGCGCCGGCGTCGAGATCGTCGTCGAGGACGAGGGCGTGGGCATCCCGCGCGGCGAGATCGGACGCATCCGGGAGCGCTACTACCGGGCGAGCAACGTCGGCACGATACCGGGCACGGGGATCGGGCTGAGCCTCGTGGAGGAGATCGCACGCCGCCATGGCGGCCGCCTCGTCATCGAGAGCGAAGAGGGCCGCGGAACCCGTGCTATGCTGGCGCTGCCGCGAGACGGGGCGCTGTCATCCCCGGAGCCGGAGCATGCCTAGGATACTCTGCGTTGAGGACGACGAGGAAACGGCGAGCCTGGTCGCGGAAGCCCTGGTCGACCTCGGCTACACGGTGGAACGCGCCTCGGACGGGGAGGCGGGTTTGTCGGCCATCCAAATGTCACCTCCGGACCTGGTCCTATGCGACGTGCGCATGCCGGGGATGAACGGCCTGGACTTGCTCGAGCAACTGGCTGCGGCCGCCCCGCACCTCGCGCGGATCCCTTTCGTGTTCCTCACGGCGCTCGACGATCGCGGCAGCGAGATCGCCGCGCGCCGGAAGGGCGCGGATGATTATCTCACCAAGCCGGTCGACTTCGAGATGTTGGCTGTCGTGGTGGAGCATCGTCTCCGCGCGGGTCGAGGCGGGCAGAGCCAAGACGCGTTCGGCCATCTGACCGGCCGGGAACGGGAAGTGTTGACCTGGGCCAGCCGCGGGAAGACGTCCGCGGAGATCGCCCTGATCCTCGATCTGCGGGAGCGAACCGTCAACTTCCATTTCGATCAGGCCATGAAGCGCCTGAACGTCGTCAATAGAACGCATGCGGTGGCCCGTGCGCTCTCGTTGCGGTTGATCAATTGACGGATTTCGGCCGCGTTAACGGTTCCGGCAGACGGTCTGGTCGCGCACTCCCCATGATGATGTCCTTCGTGCGATCGGACATGCGCCGGTCCTTGCCTGCAGCCCGGGGCAGCCGTGGCTCGGAACAGCATGCGTGGGACTGTCCGGTCAGCGACGTCCTTGGGGTTGGCCGGCAGCCTCAAGGATGAGGTCCGCGACGTATGGTGCCTGCGAAATTAGGGACAGGTGGCTCGCCGCGAGTTCCACGGTCTTCGCGTTCATGCGCTTGGCCATGAACCGTTCGAGGTCCGGGTTGATGGTCCGGTCCTCGGTCGACACCGCGTAGAAGCTCGGCTTCGATCGCCACGCCGCCTGGGTTGTCCTCCCGGCCAACAACGCCTTGTGGAACGGCTGCTGGACCGCGAACAGAACCTTGGCTCGGTCCGCCGGTAGGTCGCCCGCGAAGTCTCTCAGGAAGGCCGCCTCGCTCAGGCGCCCCTCGTCGCCGTCGAACACGATTCCGGCCGAGGCCGGCGGTGCCGGATAGGTCTTGGCCAGCGCGGTGTAATCCTCGCCGGCATCGGGCGCCCGGGCCGCGACGTAGACGAGGGCGGACACCTTCGGGTCGATCCCGGCCTCGGTCACGATCATGCCGGAGAACGAGTGGCCCACGAGGACGGTCGGTCCCTCCTGCCGGGCTAGAACCCGCCGTGCGGACGCGACGGCCTCCTCGAAGGTGGTCAGCGGGTTCTGCACGGAGGTGACGTTCAGGCCCTTCTCCTGCAGCCGCGGGATCACCTCGGACCAGCACGACCCGTCGGCGAACAGTCCGTGGACCAGGACGACGCTGCGCGCACGCGGCAGATCCTGGGCCGGCGCCGTCCCGGGAAGCAGCGCGGCGGCGGCGCCGGCGAAGAGCGTTTGGCTGAACAGTCTCCGAGTCATCATGGCGGCCATCTCCGTTCCGGTTCGACAGGTGCAGGATGTGCCGTCCCTGTTCGTCGCCGGTGCGGGAAGGATACATCCGTCGACGGCCGGCGCCCGCTGTGGGCAGAGGCGGGCGGCCACAATCTCCGTCTGCAGATAGATCTCACGTAACTGTTGAATGCGAGCGCTCCAGCGCGGCGATCCGACCGGCCTGGGACTGTCAGGAATTCCGTGTGCGGGCGGCAGGTTAAACATCAGGCCGCCATGGCCCGGGTGAAGCGCTCGCCGAAGATGACGGCGAACTGCGCCTTGGCTATGACCCATTCACGCGGCCCCATCTTCCACGCCTTCTCGGAGCGGTTCAAGACCAGGTAGAGCAGCTTCAGCGCGGCCTCGTCGGTCGGGAAGTGCCCGCGGGCGCGCACAGCCCGGCGCAGCGTGGCGTTCAGGGCCTCGATGGCGTTGGTCGTGTACAGGATCCGGCGCACCTCCCCGGGGAACGCATAGAACGGGATCACCTCGCCCCAGGCCCGTCGCCAGCTCTGGGCGATGGCCGGATAGCGCCGACCCCATTCGCTCGTCTCGAAGGCCGCCAAGGCCGCCTCGCCAGCCGCGGCATCGAGCGCGCGGTAGATGTCCTTCAGCGCACCCGCCACGAGCTTGCGGTCCTTGTAGGACACGAAGTCGAGGCTGTGGCGTAGCAGGTGGACGATGCAGGTTTGGACCAGCGCCTCGGGGAACACCGCCCGGATCGCGTCGGGGAAGCCCTTCAGGCCATCGACCACGGCAAGCAGCACGTCCTCGACGCCGCGGTTCCTGAGCTCGTTCATGACCCGCAACCAGAACTTGGCGCCCTCGTTCTGCTCCAGCCAGAGGCCGAGGATCTCCTTGGCGCCGTCGGCGCGCACGCCCAGCGCGATGTGGACGGCCTCGTTGCGGACGACGCCCTCGTCACGCACCTTGATCCGCAAGGCGTCGAAGAACACGATCGGGTAGACCGGCTCCAGCGGCCGGGCCTGCCAGGCAGCGACCTCCTCCAGGACCGCGTCGGTCACCGCGCTGATCAGGTCGGGTGAGACCTCGATCCCGTAGAGCTCGCGCAGGTGCGCGGCGATCTCCCGGGTGCTCATGCCGCGGGCGTACATCGACACGATCTTGTCGTCGAAGCCGGGAAAGCAGCGCTGATACCGGGCGATCAGCTGCGGATCGAACGTCGCCTGCCGGTCGCGCGGGATCAACAGTTCGATCCGGCCCGTCTCGGTCGTGACCGTCTTGCGACCGTAGCCGTTGCGCGTGTTGCCAGCCTCCTCGCCCGCCAGATGGTGGTCCATCTCGGCGTTGAGCGCCCGCTCGGCCAGGGCCTTCTTCAGCTCGTCCAGCAAACCATCGGCCTCGAAGGCCGTCTTCGGATCGGCCCCGGCCAGGAGCTGGTCCAGGATTGCGTCAGGGATGCGGGGTGCTTTGCGTCGTGCCATCGGGAACCTCCTTCGGATCCACTATGGCCGCCCGCACACGAAATTCCTGACAGTCCCGACCGGCCTTCAACCGTACTGCGCGCAGCTGCAGCCGAGAGCACGCGCATTACACCGCCCCCCGACGGAGGGACGCATCGTCGAGTGAACCGCGGAGTGTCCACTTCGATACCCGGGCTATCCGAGAGCGGACCTGCCGCTCTCGGCCAGAACCGTTTGCGACACGGATCATCGCTCGTCCGGAGACCACTCGGGGCTGTAGCCCCCGAGGGTCGGGTGATACATCTCGTCGCCGGAATGCTGCGTGAACTCCACGTTGAGGCGATCCTTGTGCAACCCGAGGATCTCGATGCAGTGGGCGCACAGCGCCTTGGCGACCTCCATCCGCAACTCGGCCGAGCGTCCCTTGCGGATGTCCAGCATCATCACGGACACCGGCACCGGCTCGCCGCCGGCTTCCGGTATCCGCCACACGCCGCCCTCGCCGAGTTCGCGGATGGCGACGCTGATCCGCCTGATGTCGACCGCCATCATCTCCGCATAGGTCCGGCTCATCTGCGCAGCGAGGCGCTTCTTAGAGGCCACGGAATGCGGGCCGACGACATCGAGCTGAAGGTACGGCATGGATGGCCTCAGGTTCAGGCTGCGTTCGCGGTCGTAAGCCCGTAGCGCGCCGACGGCCTGGCGTTGTTGAACTTGGCGGAGATCGCCCGGCGATCCTCCTCCCAGCGCGTCCAATCGGCCGCGTCCTGCAGGCCCGGGATGGTGACAAGCTCGCCCTGGTCGAGACCGGCCAAGGCCGCATCGACCAGATCGGCCGCCGACATGGTGATCGCGGACGTCTTCTGCGCCGCATAGCCGGCGACATCCCAGAACTCGGTGGCCGTCGCGCCGGGCAGCACGGTCTGGACGCGGACGCCCTTGTCCGCGAGGTCCTTCTGCAACGCGTGGCCGAAGCTGAGGACGTAGGACTTCGAGGCGCTGTAGACGCCGTTCAGCATCTCGACCGCGATGCCGACCACGGACGAGATATTGATGATGGTCCCCGATCCGCGCGCTACGAAAGCGGGAGCGACCGCGTAGGTCAGGCGGGTCAGCGCGGTGATGTTGAGCTGGATCATCGCGTCCATCGTCTCGACGTCGGCCTGAAGAGTCGAGGCGACGGAGCCGATCCCGGCGTTGTTGACCAGCATGGTGATGCTCGCGTCCTCGCGCAGGCGAGCCTCCAGGCGCGCGAGATCGTGCTTGCGCCCCAGGTCGGCCTTGAACGGCTCGACCTTGCGCCCCGTCTCGCGGGTCAGGCGGTCGGCCAGCGCCTGCAGGCGCTCATCGTTTCGAGCGACTAGCAGCAGGTCATACCCCCGTCTGGCGAGGCGGTCGGCGTAAACCGCGCCGATGCCGGCAGATGCACCGGTCACGACAGCGAGGCCCTTCGTGGATCGAGTGGTCATCGTCGTTCTCCTCGTCATGCGCGCCACAGGTTGGCGGCCTTCGATGGGAGGAAGCTACCGTTGCCCTGGCGCGGCGCAAATGTCATAGTTGCGTCGATTTAGGTCATTGGAGTCGGGCATGCAGCGCGTGGGCTTCGTCGTCTATCCCGGCTACTCGATGATGGCGCTGGCGGCCGTGCCGGCCTTTGAGGTCGCCAACCTCGCGGCTGACGAAGCGACCTACGACATCCACTTCATCTCCGAGCATGGAGGTCCGGTCGGCACCTCGGCCGGCATGAACGTGGAAACGGAGACATTTGGCGAAACGCCCTTCGACACGCTCGTCATCGGCGGCGGCACCTTCGTGCAACCGTCGACGCTGGGCCTCGTCGCGCTCGTTCAGCGTGCGGCCGCTCGGGCCCGGCGCGTCGCCGCCATCTGCACGGGAGCCTTCGTCCTCGGCGAGGCCGGACTGCTCGACGGGCGGCGAGTCACAACGCACTGGATGCATGCGCGGGAGCTACAGGCCCAATTCCCACAATGCACGGCCGACACGGATCGCATCTTCATCAACGACGGCCCGATCTGGACGTCGGCGGGCATGAGTGCCGGCATCGACCTCGCGCTCGCCCTGATCGAGGCGGATCTCGGCCACGCGGTGACGAAGGAGATCGCCAAGAAGCTCGTGCTCTACCATCGCCGGGCAGGTGGCCAGTCGCAGTTCTCGACCCTGCTCGACCTCGACGCGAAGTCGGACCGCATCCAGGCGGCCCTGACCTATGCCAAGCGGAACCTCCACCGCCCGCTCTCGGTCGAGGAATTGGCGCAAGCCGCCCACCTCAGCCCGCGCCAGTTCAGCCGTGTGTTCCATGCCGAGACCGGCCAGTCGCCGGCCAAGGCGGTCGAGAACCTCCGGGTCGAGGCTGCGCGAGTTTTGATGGAACGCAGCCGGCATCCTATTGACGCCGTCGCCGACCAAACCGGCTTCGCAGACCGCAACCGGATGCGTCGCGCGTTCCTTCGAGCGTTCGGGCAGCCGCCACAGGCTATCCGGCGCAATGCGCGTGGGGATTTGAATACGGCAAATGCGTAGCGTTGGCCACCCGCGGTCAAACACCCCTTGCAGAATAATTCGCCCCGAACGTCTGCTTCATTGCGAAGATTCGATAACTAAATCTGTCTGATTCGAGTTTTGGCAGCTCGTCCGATTTTCCAGCAGGTCAGCGCAGAGGCAGGCTAGCGGTTTTCAACCACATTTGCCATCACGAAGCGCTTACCTAAACATCTCAGATGGGCGGTTTCGAGACGGTCTACTTTCGGACAACAACGTCTTGAAGCCGACATCGCCGCCGGGACCGCTTTCGACCCACATGAGCCGTCCGCGGTTCAGGAAGCTCGATCTGAACGCCGACGTCCAATGGGACCTCAAACGCGCACTACGTGATCGAACCCCACCTGAAATCATACTGTAACGAGGCATGACAAAGATACACCGACGTCCGCCAGAAAGGGTGTCGAATGGCTATCTACATACTCGTTGCTGGATCGTGGCACGGTAGTTGGTGTTGGTCGCAGGTCGTGCCGCTGCTCGAGCGAGCCGGACATCGCGTTCTGACACCCGATCTGTACGACGTGATCTCCGGTCAGCACTCCATGGCAAAACAGCCGCTCCAAGCTTGGGCGGATCAGGTTGCCGCGATTACCACCGCCCAGAGCGAACCGGTCATTCTCGTCGGGCACAGCCGCGCCGGCCTCATCATCAGTGAAGTGGCCGAACGCATACCTCATAAAATCGCGTCACTCGTTTATCTATGCGCCTTTCTTCTCAAAGATGGTCAGACGTTAAATGATATCGTACAGGAATCGGCCAATGCCGAGGCCTTTATTAAGGCGCTAATATTTGACGATGACGGAAACTGTACGGTCAGTCGCGAAGGCGTCAAAATATTTTTCTACAACGAAACGCCTGAACCGCTCGTGCAGTTCGCGTGCGAACGCCTTGTTCCCGAGACTACCGAGATTTGGTCGACGCCGATCCACGTTACTGAGCCTCGCTTCGGGTCGGTCCGACGAGCCTACATCACGTGCGCGAAAGATCAGGCGATCCCGATCGCTCAGCAGCAAGCCATGCAACGCGCCACTCCAGTTTCGCACACCGTCACGTTGGAGAGCGATCACTCGCCATTCTTTTCTCAGCCCAGCGAATTGGTCGCTGCGCTTGAGCATATTCGGCAAGCAGACTGAGCGCGGAAAAGCTTCTTGCGATAATAGCAGCGTCCGCTTTCCAGCAGTGCCTCTACCATACCGTTCCGACCGGGTTGGGTCGCAAGCAGGATGCCCCCTGAGGGTGGTTTTGTGCCTGTCCTGTGTGGATGGCTCCCGCAGCGCAAGTGGCGAATTGAGCTTCTGACGCGTTGGTCGGGTGCAGTCTTGTGTCCGGCCTGTCGATGCAATCGTTCATGTTGACTGCTGGCCCTAATGGTATCCGCGAGCTGGGTCCCACTCCGCTTTACGGGCTATGACGCACTGGACAGACGGCGGGGTGTCCCGGCTCCCGATCTGACCGGTTCGCCATCAACTCTCATCGTCCTCGCAACCTGGAAACGTCTCCTCTGCGTGCTGTCAGGCAGCCCTGGCCGCCGGTGCGCGGTAGCCGCCGCCGCGGGTCATGATCGCCCAGGCGATCCGCGCCGTGCGATTGGCCGCCGCAACGGTCACCACGCGCAAGGGAGGCGCCTACCAAGACAATGCCCGGTCTGTGGCCGCCGTTCACAGTTTCATCGCCTCGGGGAAGCCGCCAGGCTCGACTGCGATGACCCGGACCGGGCAGGTCTCCTGAGCCCGCTCGATCTGCGCCCGCTTCGGATCCGGGGGCACCGGATCATAGAACGGGATCTCGTCCCCCCGAATCTCGAAATGGTCGGGCACAGCGTAGCAGAACTTTGCTTAGCCCTGGCAGCGATTGAGATCGACGACACCCGCTCCCGAGCGCCGAGGCAGGATACGGATGATCGGTGGACCGGAAGCCGCGATCGCGCGACGTCCGGATTGGCTCATGTCCAGGCGCGCAGGCGGCCGGAGGCCAGTGCTTCCTGTGCGCAGCGATAGCCGAGCTCGGCCGTCGTCTCGAAGCTCGACCACGCCCGCAGGTCGACTCCGGCCAGGGCGGGTCTGAGCAGGACGGCGGCGCGGGTGACGGCCGCCATGGTCTGGGCGCCGCTCGACACCATGGCGGAGCGCAGGAGCAGGTGGGCGATGCCGGGAAGCTGGTCCGAGATGCCCAGGAAGCGCCGGAACGCCTGCGCGCCCCGACCCTGCCGCGCCATGACTTGGAAGGCGGCGTCGCTGCCGACATCCACCGCGAGGACCGGCCCGCGGTCGAGGTCAGCCATCACGTCGGCGGGCAGGTTGTTCATCATGCCGCCATCCACGAGGATGCCGTCCGCGCTCGCCACCGGAGGCAGCAACCCGGGAATGGCGATGCTGGCCCGAACCGCCCGGTCGAGGGGGCCCGCCCAGTGGACCATGGCGGTGCCGGTGGTGAGATTCGAGGACACGCAGAAGAACGGGCGCCAGAGATCCTCGATGCGGGCATCCCCGAAGCGCGCGGCCAATCCCGCATCCACCTTGGCTCCGCGCGTCAGGGCGTGGAACGGCAGGGTGTAGTCGTCGAGAGGATTGCGTCCGACGAAGGACGCGACCGTGTCGGCCTCGATCGCGTCGAGGCTCCAGTCCAGGGCGACGCTGGCGGCCAGGATCGAGCCCATGCTGGTGCCGCCGACGAGATCGATGTCGAGCCCGGCCTCGGCGAGCGCCCGCAGGACGCCGAGATGGGCGAGGCCGCGGGCCCCGCCTCCGCCGAGGACGAGGGCGCGGGCATGGCCGGACGCGATCCGGGCGAGCCGGGCGAAGTCGCCGGCGTGGTTCTCGCGGACCTGGAGCCGCAGGGAGAAGGGGAGCGCGGCGACGTCCGGATGCAGGGGGCGCGGCAGGCGCGCCTCGGCGGGCTGTGCCACCGCGAGGTCCATGCGGATCCAGGGAGAGCGGATCGCGGCCAGGTAGGCCGCCGCGCCCGGCCGCGGTGGCGCACCAGGCTCGGCCAGCAGCAGGACGTGGTCGGCATGACGCAGGCAGAGCTGGCACCAGGGGCAGTCGATCCGGTGGGCGACGAAGACCGTGCGGTCGTGCGCCTGCTCGTAGCGGTGGAACCAGGCCTCGTCGGCCTCGGGCGGCCATTCGGACAGGCAGCCGGTCCGCCCCGGCAGCGCGGCGTCGAGGGCCCGCGCCAGCCGCTCGCCGAAGGCCGTCGCCGTGCGGCCCTCGGTCACCGCCAGGACGGCGAAGCTCCGCGGCGCGTGGCGCAGGGTCACGCCCGTATGGGCGATGCGCAGCCGCGCGGCCAGGATCCGGGCGAAGTAGAGCAGCGTCCCGGGATGGGCGGCGATCAGATCGGCGAACGCGTCTCGGGAGAGCCGCAGGAGGTGCGTGTCGCGCAGGGCCGTCGCGGTGACCGAGCGCGGCTCGCCGGTGAGCAGGGCGAGTTCGCCCACGGTGTCCGGTGGGGACAGGCGGATGAGGCGGCGCACGCTGCCGTCGCGCGGGTCGCGGGTCGAGAGGCCGACCGCGCCGCTGACCAGCGTGTAGAGCGCGTCGGCCTCGTCCCCCTCCTCGAACAATGGCCGTCCCCCGGCGACCGCGACCGAGGTCATCCGCGCCCGGACCGCGTCGGCGGCCTCTCCGCCGAGGTCGGCCAGGAACGGGATCTCCGCGCGCCCCGACGCGATGGCGGCGGGGCCAGGCACGAGGTCGCAGATGTCGAGGCGTTCGGTGCTCATCGGCCGGCGCGCCGCAGCAGGTGATCCGCGAGGATCCCGAGCGCCGCACCGCTGCCGACGCGGCCGAGGCCGAGGCGCAGGCGGTCCGCGGGGATCGACGCCAGCGCAGAGTGCCACAGGGCGGAGGGCAACACGAGGACGCCGTCCTCCGCCGCGAGAATCCGCGCGAAGGTCGTCGCCCCCTCCCGCCCGCGGAAGCGGGGACAGGCGAAGGCGAGGTTCCTCGGCTCGTCCGGATCGAACAGGTCCGGATGGCGGTCGAGGAGTGCCCGCAGGCGGTGAAGGTTGCGTTGCCCGATCCCGCGGGCGCGGCCGGTCAGGTGCGGCTCGGCCTGCAGCGCGACCTGCGCCAGGATCTCGCTCGGCCGGGCGAGGCAGCTCGACAGCAGATTCTTGGCCGCGAGGATGCGGTCGAGCAGCGCGCGGTCGCGACAGGCGGCCCAGCCGACGCGCAGCCCCGGGAGCCCGAACCCCTTCGACAGCCCGTTGATGGAGATTCCGCGCTCGTACAGGTCGACGACGGGCGGAACGGCGCGCTCCGGGTCGCGGTCCGTCTGGCGGTAGACCTCGTCGTTGACGAGCCACAACCCGTGTCGGCGGCAGAGGTCGATCAGGCCGGCCAGGGTCGCTCGATCCAGCACCGCACCGGTCGGGCTGTTGGGGAAGTTCGTCAGCACGAGCCGCGTGTTCGGCCGGATGGCCGCCGCGAGGCGGTCGAGATCGAGGGGCCAGTTTCGGTCCGGGCGGAGCGCGACACCGTCGGCCGCGCACAGGCTGGTCACGACGAGTTCCGAGGGCTGGTAGATCGGCACCACCACCACCGCGTGGTCGGCCGGACCGAGCAGCGCGCTCAACACGCAGGTCACCGCTTCCTGCGCGCCCGCGCTGATCAGCACATCGTCCGCCTCGAGCCGGTGGTAGCGGGCGGAGACGGTGGCGCGCAGCCGGGGGGCGCCGCGCGGGTCGGCGTAGCCGAGATCCGCCGCCCGCCAGCGCCGACGATCCTCCGGACCGGCGAGGTGCAGCAACGCGGCGAGCGTCAGCGGTTCCGAATCCGAGGCCGCGAGGGCGTGGTGCGCGCAGCCCGACCAGCGGTCGAGATACGCCGCCAACGCGAACGCGCGCGATGGCACGATCCCGTGATCCTGCCGCGTGTCGGGGACGGCCTCCTCCGTCCGGGGGGCGGCCCACAGGCCTGGTCCAGCGTCGTCCTCGAGCGCCATCGTCGACCTCACGCGCCCCGCGCCGGCCCTGCGGCGACGCGCAGGTAGGTCGCGCCGATCCGCGTGGCGGCCCGCAGCGTCCCACCGAGCGAACCGGCCACCTTCGAGGATCCGCCGAGACGGCGGCGGTAGGGCATCGGCACCTCGCGGACGCGCAGGCCCGCGCGGGCGGCCTGCATCTGCATCTCGATGTTCCAGCCGTAGGTCAGCTCGCGCAGGTCGAGGGCCCTCAGCGCGGCGCGGTCGATGGCGCGGAAGGCGCACATGTCGGTGTAGCGGACGCCGTAGCGCAGGCCGATGCCGAGGCCGGCGAGGCGGCCGGCGAGGACTTGGTGCCAGAGCATCGATCCCGGCTCTCGGCTCCCCAGCGTGCGCGAGGCGAGGACGAGGTCGTGGTGGCCGGCGAGCACCGGCTCGGCGATGCGGTCGATCAGGTCGCCGCGATCCGCGCCGTCGCCGTCGAGATAGACGATCGCGCGCGAGGCCGGATCGGCCGCGGCCGCACCGAGCGCGCAGGCCCGGCCGTAGCCGCGCCCGGCCTCGACCACCCGCGCGCCCGCGGCCCGGGCGATGGCCTGCGTCCCGTCGGTCGAGCCGCTGTCGGCGACGACGATGTCGGCCGCGTAGGCGGGCGGGATCTCGCGGATCACCGCACCGATCGCCGCGGCCTCGTTCAGGGTCGGGATGACGATGCTGACCGGGTGCATCGCTCAGAGACTCCAGCGCAGGCCGCAATTGCGGCACGGGGCGGGCGGCGCGTCGGAGAGGAGCGACGTGCGGAAGTCGCGATAGGCCGGTCCGTTCCAGATCTCCCGGAGCGTGGCCTGCGTGGCGTCGCCCAGCGTGTAGTTGGCGTAGCCGCGCACCGAGAAGGGCGCGATGCAGCAGGGCAGCGCCCGTCCGTGGGCGGTGACGTACATCAGGGACCAGGGTCGCCGACAGGTGGCCCAGGCGCGGTCCTCCTGCCGCTTCAGGCTGATCCCGGGCTCGGTCGCGCCCGAGGCGTCGAGCGTCACCCCCAGCGAGCGGCCCAGGGCCTCGGCCTCGGCGATCGCCGCGGTCTCCTCGGCCCGCGCGCTCTCGAACAGCGACAGGTCGGCGCGGGCCATGCCGTACCCGGCCTCGTCGAAGACGAGGCGCTGCAGGTGCACCTCGGTCACGCCCATCTCGGCCGCCAGCCGCACGAAGGCCGGGAGCTGGTCCACGGTCTCCTTGAGGCCTGTCAGCCAGAGCGAGACCCGCGGCGTCGTGGCGCCACTCGCCTTCTGGAACGCGACGAACTTGCCGACGTCGCGCACGATCCGGTCGAAAAAGTCCTTGCCGCGCACCCTGCGGTACGAGGCCCGGTCGGCGGCGTCGAGGGAGACGCGCAGCTCGTCGAGACCGGTCTCGATCAGCTCCCGGAAGCGCTTCGGCTGCATCAGGGTGCCGTTGGTGTTGAACAGGACGTAGGTGCCGCGATCCTTGAGGTAGCGGACCATCCGCGGCAGGTCCCTCACCAGCATCGGCTCGCCGACCCCGTGGAGCACGACCCGGGCGACGTTCGGCACCTGGTCGACGATCCGCGTGAACAGATCCCAGCTCATGTCGGCCGGGGGCTCGAGGGTCTCGAAGGTGCGCGGGCAGGTCTCGCAAAGCAGGTTGCAGCGGTTCGTGACCTCCAGGTAGAGGCAGACCGGCGGCGCCACGGCCTCGGAGGCGCGGTCGGCACCGATCGCCTCGAAGTAGCGGCGCGGATCCTTCAGGGCGGCTGAGGCCGTCATCGGGCGGTTCCTTCCGGGAGGGCGGCGAGGGGTGCGGTGCGGGCCTGCCACAGGGAGCGGGCGGCCAGGACGAGGGCCGGGACGAAGACCAGCGACGGCCAGAGGAAGCGGTCGTTGAGCGGATCGATCAGGAACAGGATCGGCGCCGCGCCGAGCCAGATCAGGGCCGGGGCCGGCGCGACCACCGCGGGCAGCGCCAGCCAGGGGTAATACCAAGCGTAGTGCGGGCTCGCCGCGCAGGTGGTGAGGGCGGCGAGGAGCCCGGCATCGCGGCACAGCGCGACCGCGTCGCGCGCGGGTGCCCGGTCCCGGCCGAAGGCGATCCGGAGCGCGAGCGCGGCGAGCGTCAGGCCGGCGCAGACCAGGTAGGTCCGCAGCAGGCCCGGGGGGCCGAGCCCGAGATGGCCGAGCCCGGCGAGCAGCCAGTAGCCCGCGCCGGTCTCGTACCCCTCCTCGGCTCCGTAGCCCCCGGCGAAGCCGAGCACGTTCGCGCCGGCGCCGAGATAGGGCAGGTAGAGGACGGCGATCACGGCCGCTCCGACGAGCATCGGCCGCCACAGCCGGCCACCGCGCACGAAGGCGGGCGCCACCGCGACGGGCAGCAGCTTCACCAGTGTCGCCGCGCCGAGGAGCGCGCCCGCGAGCCCGTACCGGCGGCGGGTGCGGGCCAATAGCGCGAGGCCGAGGAGACCGATCGCCACGGCGTCGACGTGCCCGTCGCAGGCGAAGGACCACAGGGCGAGCGGGTTCCAGGCGTAGATCAGGATGCGCGCCGACGGCAGGCCGGCGCCGCGCAGGATCGCGAGCATCGCCAGCACGCCCAGGGCCTCGAAGCCCAGCATCGCCAGCTTCATCCCGGTGACGCCGTGCGCGAGCTGGCCGACGGCGGCGAAGACCATCTGCGCCGCGGGCGGGTAGATCGTGCGGGCGTAATCCTTCCGGTTGATCAGCGGGTAGACCGCCGGATCGCGCAGCCGTTCGAGGGCCGGATCGGCCGGGATGTAGCGGTAGGGGTTGATCCCGGCCGCCTGGACCTGCCCGTCCCAGACGTAGCGGTAGATGTCGCTCGACAGGAACGGCGGCACCGGCAGCAGCGCGGCCCGCATCAGCACGGCGACGCCGAGGATCGTCCACAGGGCCGCCCGCGGCAGCCGCTCCCGCAGCACGAGGCGCACGGCGACGAGGTAGACCGCGAGGCCGACCGCCACGGTGCCGACGAAGACGTTGGCGCGGGTGACCGAGCCGACCGTGTCGGCGCCCGGCACGTGGACCGCGAGCGCGCCGACATTCACGACGAGCAGCAGGAGGCCGAGGGCCGCGAGCCGGCGCGCGGGGCTGGCGAGGAGCCGGGTCATGCGGGCACGGCCTCCGACGTCTCCGCCAGCCGCGCCAGGACCGCGCGCGTCGCCGGGGCGGCGAAGCCGGTCCTGTCGGCCGAGAGCCGGGCGAGCGCGGCCGCGTCGTCGACGTCGAACCAGGGCTCCAGCTCGACGAGATCGAGGCCGATCTCGCGCGCCCGGGCGCGGGTCGCGGCCGCGACGGTGTCGGTGCTCCAGGCGATGTCGGCGAACAGGCGGGCATGGGCCTGCTTGAGGCCGAGAATGTAGTAGCCGCCGTCGTCGCAGGCGCCGACCACGGCGCGGTCTCCCGGCGCGAGCAGGATTCGGGCGGCCTGGACGAGGCGGCGCGTCGGCAGCGTCGGGATGTCGGCGCTGAGCACGCAGGCCGCCGCATGGCCCTCCGCGAGCATGCTCCCGACGGCCTGCAGCAGGCAGCGGCCGAAGCCCTCGACCGCCGGCGGGGCCGGGATGTCGCCGTCCGCCGGGACGAGCTGCGTGCCACGTGCGAGGTTTGGGATCACCAGCGCCTCGGCGCCGCGCGGCGCGTAGGCCGCGTAGGCGGCGATCGGCGCGGTGCGCGCCGCCTCCAGGATGTTGGCGGTCGTGTCGCGCAGGAAGGCGGCGCTCAGGCGCGCGGCCTGGTCGGGACTCAGCGGCGGGCACAGCCGCGTCTTGGAGCGGCCGCTGCGCGGCGCCTTGGCCATCACGCCGATCGCGCAGGTGGCGGACGATGCGGATGTCGGTCTCGGTAGCATCTCCCAGAATCCTCCGCGCTCAGTGGAAGGGCCGGACGATCCCGATGCGGAGCGTCTCGTCCGGCGGGATCGCGGTGGCCGAGCCGGGCGCGAAGGTCGGCAGCGCGTGCAGGCGCTCCGGCGTCAGGCCCATGAGGGCGACGTGCTCGCCGAGCAGCGCCACCGCCTCGACCGGCACGGCCACGAGCCGGGGGCCGATCCCGCTCCAGGCCACCGGCCGGAGGCCGAGCCAGGTCAGCCCGAGGGCGCCGTCGAGGCGCACGATCACGGCGGTGCCGCCGTCGTCGCGGCGGACGAGCCCGGTCACGCGGCCGAGCACGGGCTGGGACTCCTCCGGCTGGAGCAGGAAGCGGCCCGGGAGATCGCCGACGCGCACAGGTTGGGGGAACCGGTCGGCGGCACGACCGGCCATCTCGGGGGCGGTCATGCCGGGCTTCGGCATGTGGTCGGGGGCCGGCGAGGGACCGGCCGTCTGCGCCCGCCCCGCACCGGTGAGGGCGAGGGTCAGCAGGATCGCGCCGCAGGCGCTGGGAAGCGCGCGGGCGCTCACAGGCCGGCGAACCAGCTGAATCCGCGGCTCTCCCAGTAGCCGCCGGGATAGGTGTTGGTGACCTCGATGGCCGTGATCCATTTCGGGTTCTTGAAGCCGAGCTTGACCGCGGTGCGCAGGCGCAGCGGATACCCGTAGGGATCCGGCAGGTCCTGGCCGGCGTAGCGGGTGGCGAGCAGCGTCTGCGGGTGCAGCGCGCTGGCCATGTCGATGCTGCTCGGGTAGTCGTCCGCCGTCTTGAAGGCGACGTACTTGGCGGTGAGGTCGGCGCCGACGCGCTCCAGGAAGGCGCGGAGCGGCACGCCCGACCACTGCCCGATATAGTCCCAGCCCTCCACGCAGACGTGGCGGATGATGATCTCGCGCTCGGGCAGTTCCGCGATCTGCCGGCGCGTCCAGGGCCGCCTGTCGGAGATCAGGCCGGCGAGCTCGAGCCGCCACGCCTCGCCGTCGACCGGCTTCACGTCCTCGACATCGTAGTAGGCGTTGAAGCGCGGCGGCTTCAGAACCTGGGAGGCGGGGTATTCCGGCGCGAGCTTGCGGGGATCGAAGAGGGCGGCCTGGACGCCGTCGTTGAAGTCGGAGACCGCGCGGAGCGCGCGGCCGACCGCGGTCGTGTCGG
This sequence comes from Methylobacterium mesophilicum, assembly GCF_036441335.1. GTDB lineage: Bacteria > Pseudomonadota > Alphaproteobacteria > Rhizobiales > Beijerinckiaceae > Methylobacterium > Methylobacterium mesophilicum_B. The sequence continues at coordinate 56,373 of NZ_MLBW01000039.1, read as the reverse complement.
TCACGTCGCAGCCGGTGAGCAGGGTGAGCGCCCCCAGCGTCAGGCCGCCGCGCAGCAGACCGCGCCGCTCGATCTGCCGGATCAGGGGCCTGTGGTCGTCGAGGATGCCGGAATCCGGCACCTTGAGGGGGCGGAACGGCGACATCATCGCGCCGCCTCCCGCGCCACGGCCGGGAGGGCCGGACGGCGGACCGGGCCGCCGGTCAGCATCGCCCACAGCGTGCGCGGCACGAGCAGGGCGAGCACGACGTGGATGGCGAGAAAGCCCGCCAGCACCGCCATGCCGGCGAAGTGGACGAGGCGCGCGCCCTGGAAGCCGCCGAGCAGCGCGACGAGACCGGAGAACTGGACCGGCTTCCAGATGGCCAGCCCGCTGACGACCTGGCTGATGCCCGCCAGAATGGCCACGATGTAGAGGATCTTCTGGACGGCGTTGTAGGTCGTCAGATCCTCGTGGGCGAGCTTGAGCCGCAGCGCGTCGCGGACCGTCTGCACGATGTCGCGCGGCCGGATCGGCAGGAGGCGCTCGCGCAGGCGCCCCGTCGCCACGCCGTAGACGAGATAGGCGCCGCCGTTAGCAACCAGCAGCCACATGGCGGCGAAATGCCAGAGCAGGCTCTCGGCCGCCCAGGACCCGAGCCGGATCGCCTTGGGAAAGTACACGCCGTGGATGATGACGGAATCGTCGTAGATGCCCCAGCCGGAGCCGATCAGCACCACCATCGTCACGGCGTTCGTCCAGTGCATGACCCGCACCGGCCAAGGGTGCAGGCGGGAGGCGGAAGCGCTGCCGTTCATCCTCATGGTCCGGATGTCCCCTGTGATTTCCGATCCCGTGCGCGAGATGTGTTCGAGCGACCGCGCGCCGACCTTCGGTATTGGATCCGTATTTCACGACGTCTCTCGGTCGTGGCGACGATAATTCATGAGATCAGATGATATATTTCGTGTCAGCATAAGACATAAAGAGGAATCTATGTCCTGCGATACGCTCTCAAATCTGTTCTCTACCTTGTCGGTGCAGGTTCACGCTTTCGCATTCTGCGAGATTCAGGAAGGCTGGCAGCTGTCGAAGAACGGCATGCCGGACGCGATCCTCGTTCACTACGTTCTGGCAGGGTGCGGGACGATTGCCGTGGAAGGTCAAGAACCTCTGCGTTTCGGGCCGAATTGCATCATCATCCCGCCGCGCGGCATGCGGCACGCAATCGGTTTCGCCGGAGCCAGCCGTGCGGTTACCGCTGACGATGCGCGCAGAGTACTTCCAGACGGCCTCATCGCACTGACGGCCGGCGATGGGAGTCGCGACATTCTCCTGGCCTGCGGATCCATCTCGGCGCGCTATGCCGGCGCGCTCGGTCTCTTCGATCGCCTGCACGACGCGCTGGTCGAGGATCTGTCGGGCAGCGATCGGTTGCGCCACGCCTTCGCGTTCATGGTCGAGGAACTGGTTCAACCGAGTTTCGGCACGCAGGAGGTGACGAGCGCCCTGATGAAGCAGTGTCTTGCGATCCTGCTTCGCGTTCACCTGAAGGAGAAGGGCGCGCAATCGCCGATCTTCGAGACATTGCGCGATCCGAGGCTGGTCCCGGCGATCGCGGCGATCCTCGATGCGCCCGGGGCGCCGCACACAGTCGACAGCCTGGCTGCGCTCTGCGGGATGAGCCGCTCCGGTTTCGCCGAGCGCTTCTCCGCCATCTTCGACGAGGGACCGATCGAATATCTGCAGCGGGCGCGCCTGCAACGGGCAGCCAAGATGCTGACGGCGTCGCCCATGCCCGTGAAGGTCATCGCCGAGAGTGTCGGCTACGCCAGCCGCAGCTACTTCTCGCACGCTTTCAAAGCCGCCTACGGCTGCGATCCGAGCGCCTACCGCACGCGGGCGACGCGACTGGTCCAGGCGCTGGAACCCCTGGCGCCGCGCGGAGCCGACGTCGCGGGCCCGGATTCCGCGAAGACTTGAGGGGGCGCGCGGGCCGATCGGTCGCGGGTCGGACACGAACATCGAAGACACTGTCACCATCAATGCTGACAGTCTCGCCAAGACGATGAAGCAGTGGAAGCCGCTCGACGTGCTGTATCGTGCAAATCTGGTGCTGTGGTGCGAGGGCGATCTCGGACTCGGTGCGACCCACAGGGAGCGGCGGGCGCACCGGCTCGGCCCGTGCCCGGCGACGGTCCGCCCGGGTCACAGAGGGCGGCAGGTTGCGGCCGCGCTTCCATCGTCACGATGGTTCAGTCACCAGGGAAGCGGATTGTTGAACCGGTCGACGTAGCGCAGCCCGACCAAGCCGCGGTTCGCCGCGATCATATCGACCACGCGCGGGATGCTCTCCTCGACAGACAGGGTTGCATCGCCGCCGCCCATCTCGGTCCGCACCCAGCCGGGGGCGACGAGGAGCAGGGCGTGCCCGTCGTCGGGGTGCTTGGCCGCATAGCCCTGCATGAGCCTGTTGAGGGCGGCCTTGCTGGACGCGTAGAGCTGCCAGCCGCCGGTGGCGTTCGCGATGCTCCCGAGTTCGGAGCTCATGATCCCGATGGTGCCGCCGGCCGGCACCAGATCCCGCAGGAGTTCGACCGCGCGCACGGGCGAGAAGGCGTTGGTCAGCATCATGTCGAGAAAGTCCGTCTCGCGCGCGCTGACCGGGCTGGCCTCGATGTCGCGCGCGATGCCCGCATTGATGAACAGGACATCCACGCATCGACCGCTCAGGCGCTCGCGCAGCGTGCGGACCGAGCCCGCATCGTTGATGTCGACCGGCCGGATCTCAAGCCTGTCGGGGAAGCGGTTCCCGAGCGTCTCGAGCTGGTCGGAGCGGCCGCGTGCCGTTGCGATCACGCGCCACCCGCGCCCGAGCCACTCCGCCGCGAGGGCGAGACCCAGTCCGCGCGAAGCGCCGACGATGAGCGCCGTGGATTGCCCTGTCATGGGAGCCTCCTCTGAATTGCCTCGGCTCCATGTGGCGCAGCGGCGCTCGAGAAATGAGCGCCGTTCTGTCAGATCATTCCGGACCCGGAGTCATGGAACGATGCCGTACGATGGCCGGCTGCTCGCCGGCGTGACGATCCTGATGGCGGTGGTCGAGGCCGGGACCATGACCCGGGCCGCCGAGGCCCTCGGGCTCACCCAGTCCGGCGTCGGTCGCGCCATCCAGCGCCTGGAGGCGCGTGTCGGCGTGCGCCTGCTCGACCGCACGACCCGGACCTTGCGGCTCACCGACGAGGGGCGACGCTTCTGGGAGCGGGTCGGCCCGCATCTCGACGGGATCGAGGCCGCGGCCCTGGAGGCGGCGGGCAGCGCTCAGGCGGTGCGCGGCCGCCTGCGGGTGAATGTCGACCCGTTCTTCTCGCGCCTGGTCCTGTCGCGGCAACTGGCGCACTTCCTCGCGATCCATCGCGAACTGCGGCTCGAACTGATCATGCGCGATCAGATCGGCGACCTCGTCGCCGACGGGTTCGATATGGCGCTCCGGTTCGGGGATCCACCGCTGGCGGGCTTCACCGCGCGCAAGCTCCTGGAGACGCGGATCCTGACGGTCGCGGCGCCGGCATACCTGGCTGCGCATGGCCGCCCCGCGCACCCGCGCGACCTCCGCGACCATGCCTGCATCGACTATCAGGATCCGTTGACGGGCCGTCCCTTCGCCTGGGAGTTTCGCCGCGGCGACGAGGTCGTGCCGGTGCGGCAGGCGGCGCGCCTGATGGTGTCGGACGTCGAGACGATGATCGGCGCCTGCTGCGAGGGCGCGGGGATCGCGCAGGTGATGCAGCTCGGCAGCCGGAACATCGTAGCGAGCGGCAAGCTCGTCGAGATCTTCCCGGATTGGCCCGACGAGACCTTCCCCCTGTACGCGATCTACCCGTCGCGCCAGCATCGCGCCGCCAAGGTCCGCGCCTTCACCGAATGGTGCCTGCAACTGGTCGGCGGCGACAACGCGCTCGCGACCGCCGCGACCCGGTGAGCCGCGCCCGGGGCTACAGCGCCGCCCGGCCGATCGAGGCACCGCCGTCGACGTAGAGCGTCTGCCCCGTCATGAACGCCGCCCCGTCCGACATCAGGAACGCGATGGCCGCTGCGATCTCCTCCGGCCGTCCGAAGCGGCCCATCGGCACCCCGGCGAGATAGCGCGTCTCGCCCTCGCTGCCCGGCGGGTTGTTCGCCCGGAACAGCTCGGTCTCGGTCGGGCCCGGCGCGACCGCGTTGACGGTGATCCCGGTCGTGGCGAGCTCGAGCGCCCAGGAGCGCGTGAAGCTGACGAGCGCGGCCTTCGCGGCCGCGTAGGCCGTGCGCTCGACGCTGCCGAGGACGGTCAGGCTGGCGATGTTGACCACCCGGCCCCAGCCGCGCTGGCGCATGCCCGGCAGGGTCGCCTGCACGGTCTGGACCGCCGGGTGGAGATTGACGCGCAGGACCTCGTCCAGCGCGGGGATCTCGACCGCCCCGAGCCGCTGCGGCCGGACCAGTCCGACATTGTTGACCACGCCGTCGAAGGCGAAGCGTCCGGTCAGGTCCGCGAGGACCGCGTCGGTGGCGTCGCCGTCGGCGAGGTCGACCGGCACGAGCGTTCCGGGGAAGCCGTCGAGACCGCGGCGCGCGATGCCGACGACGTGGTGGCCCTCATCGGCGAGACGGTGGGCCAGCGCCAGCCCGATGCCCTTGCTGGCACCGGTCACGAGAAAGGTACGGGACATCCTGGATCTCCTCAGGGTCGTGGGTCCGTCGACGGGGTCAGGCAGCGATTGAGGCGGCGCGGCGGAGCGCCGGCAGCATGTCCGCGGGCTCGGGGCGGCGGGTGTAGTCGGGGTTCACCTCGGCGTAGAGGATCACGCCGTCCTGCCCGACGACGAAGCGTCCAGGCATCGGCAGGGTCCAGCTCGCGTCGCCGTTGAACGCCGGCAGGTCGTTCTTGAGGCTCTTGTAGAGGTCGACCAAGTAGTCGGGCAGGGCGAAGCGCAGGCCGAACGCGGCCGCGACGTCGTTGTGCGGGTCCGACAGGATCGGGAAGCCGAGCGCGTTCTGGCGGACCGATTTCCGGCTGTTGGCCGCCGTCTGCGGCGAGATGGCGACGAGGCTTGCGGCCAGGTGTTCGAATCGCGGCAGCGCTTCTTGGAGCGCCTGGAGCTCCATGTTGCAGTAGGGGCACCACACGCCGCGATAGAAGCTGATCACGAGCGGGCCGCGGTCCAGCAGGGTCACCGAGGAGACGGGCTGACCCTCCGGATCGTTGAGCCTGAAGGCCGGAGCCCGGTCGCCGGCCCTGAGGGCGCGGGCCGCCGCGCCGGAGGCGATCAGCTCCGCGGTGGCCCGGTGCATCGTCCGGATCACCGAGGGCGGGACGTTGTAGGGGGGCTTGCCGGCCTCGAAGTCGGCCTTGAACGCGTCGAGCTCGGATTGCAGGGTCATGGTGCGGCTTCCGGATGCATCACCGCGGCGGCGCGGCGCGGACGACCGGAGTGATGCGCCTCCCCCGATAGACAGGGCAGGCGGCCCAGGGCGATAACGCTCATTCCAGGGAGGAATGGCGTGGACCGGTATCAGGCGATGGCCACCTTCGTACGGGTCGTCGAGGCCGGCTCCTTCTCGGGCGCCGCCCGGCTCCTGAACGTCGGCCAGCCTGCCGTCTCCAAGACGATCGCCCAGCTGGAGAACCGGCTGCAGGTCAGCCTGCTCGTCCGCTCGACCCATGGCCTGAGCCCCACGGAGGCGGGCCTGCGCTTCTACGAGCGGGCCCGGGCCGCCATCGCCGAGGCGGACGAGGCCGAGCGCGCGGCCCGCGGCGCTGGGGCCGGGCTCTCGGGCCGGCTGCGCGWCTCGGCGGCGACCACCTTCGCGCGGCTCCACGTGGTGCCGCTGCTACCGCGCTTTCTCGCCGCGCACCCGGACCTCGACATCGAGATCATCCTCGACGACCGGGTGATCGACCTCGTCAGCGCGGGGATCGACCTGTCGCTGCGCATGGGCGCCCTGCCGGACTCGACCGCCGTCGCGCGCAAGCTCGCGACCGGCGCGCGCTCGGTCCTCGCCACACCCGGCTACCTCGCCCGCGCGGGCGAGCCGCGCAGCCCGGCGGACCTGGCAGGGCACGAGGCGGTGATCTACAGCCAGCTGCCCGATGTCTGGTCCTTCACCCGGGACGGTGCCGCGGTGTCGGTCTCGGTCCATGGCCGCGTGCGGGTCAGCGCGGCCGAGGGCCTGCGGGCTGCGGTCCTGGCCGATATCGGACTCACCGTCACGTCGGACTGGATGTTCGCCCCCGAGTTGGCGAGCGGCGCGGTGCGGCGGCTGCTGGAGGCCTGGACGCTGCCCCCGATCGATCTCTGGGCGGTCTTCCCCACCGGCCGCATGGCCAGCGCCAAGGCACGGCTCTTCGCCGGCTTCGTCGAGGCAGCCATGGCCGAGACCCGGGCGGATCATTCCACGGCGGCATAAGCCTTATCGCTCCGCGCCGTCATCCGTCGCCGGACGGAGCCGTCTACCTCGTCCTCACGCCGACCGAACGGGGCCGGCCACCTTGAGGACAGCACCGATGGCCCGTTTCGACACCTACCGCGACGCCTTCCCCAATGCCCGCCTGACCCGCGAGCCGAACGGCGTGCTGGAGGTCATGCTCCACACCGAGGGGGGCAAGCTCGTCTTCGACGGCCACACCCACGAGCAGTTCGTCGACCTGTTCCACGCCATCGGCGAGGACCGCGACAACCGGGCGGTGATCCTGACCGGTGCGGGCGACGCGTTCATGGACGCGATCAGCCCCGAGGGCTTCGATTTCTTCACGCCGCAGGGCTACGACAAGATCCTGCGGGAGGGCCGCAAGGTGCTCGGCAACATCCTCGACATCGAGGTGCCGATGATCAGCGCGCTCAACGGCCCGGTCCTGCTGCACAGCGAGTACGCGTTGCTGACCGACATCGTGCTCGCGACACCCGAGACGGTCTTCCAGGACAAGCCGCACTTCGAATTCGGCATCGTGCCGGGCGACGGCATGCACATCCTGTGGCCCGAGGTGATCGGCTCGATCCGCGGGCGGTACTTCCTGCTGACGCGGCAGGTCCTGGACGCGCAGACGGCCAAGGATTGGGGCGTGGTCAACGAGATCGTGCCGCAAGACCGGCTGCTGGCCCGGGCGCACGAGATCGCGGACGGGATCGCCGCCCTGCCGCCGCTGACCGGCCGCTACACCCGGATCGCCCTGACGCAGCGCCTGCGCCGGCTCGTCGAGGAGGGCACCGGCTACGGCCTCGCCCTGGAGGGCATCAGCGCCGCCGACGTGGCCCGGACCATGGCCGCCCAGGCCTGAGCGCACAGCCTCTCCGAACTACCCCACGGTGTGCCGGGTCCGCGAGGATGGCCCGGCGCGCCGGCGGTTCAGAAGTAGGCCCGGATCTCCCGGGCGATGTCATCCACGTTCGTTTCCAGGGCAAAGTGGCCGGTGTCCAGGAAGCGCACCCGTGCGTCCGGGATGTCGCGTTTGAACGCCTCGGCTCCCGGCGGGACGAAGAACGGGTCGTTGCGGCCCCATATCGCGAGGAGCTTCGGGCGGCGCTCGCGGAAGAAGGCCTGGACCAGCGGGTAGCGTTCCAAGTTGCGCTTGTAGTCGAGCTTGAGCGTGACTTGGCGGTCCGCGTTGCCTGGCCGGGCCAGGATGGCGGCGTCGAGCGTGTACGCCTCGGGCTCGATGACGGACGGGTCGGGCACCCCGTGGAAGTAGGGCGCTTTGACCCCGTCGAGGGTCATGCGGGCGCGGATGGACTCCACGGCGGCCTCGTTCGGCTTCGCCCAATAGGCCCTGAGAGGCGCCCAGGCCGCCTCGCCGAGACCCTCCAGGTAGGCGTTGCCGTTCTGGGACATGTGTTTAGGCGTGGAATAAGGACCCCGTTTTTGGGGTGATCGGCGTCCAAACGGGACCCCAGGACAACTCATCCAGACTGCCTCTCGTGTTCGAACGAGAGGAGCGCGGGGGATGTTTGTCGTGGAGACGATCGCCAAGATCCGCCGCGCCTTTTTCGTGCAGCAGAAGCCGATCAAGCAGATTTGTCGGGAGCTGAAGGTCTCCCGTAAGGTCGTGCGGAAGGTGATCCGCTCCGAGGCGACCGCCTTCCGCTACACCCGCACCAGTCAGCCCGCGCCCAAACTCGGGCCATGGCGGGAGCCACTCGACGGGATGCTTCTGGCCAACGCCGGCAAGGCTCCCCGCGAGCGGCTGACCCTGATCCGTGTGTTCGAGGCGCTGCGCGGGCTCGGCTACGAGGGCGGCTACGACGCGGTGCGCCGCTACGCCAAGGGGTGGAGGCGCACGCGCACCGCCGTGACGGCCCCCGCTTTCGTGCCGCTCGTCTTCGCCCCGGGTGAGGCCTACCAGTTCGATTGGAGCCACGAGATCGTGCTGATCGGCGGCGTGACCGTCACGGTCAAGGTCGCTCACGTCCGGCTCTGCCACTCGCGCATGCTGTTCGTGCGGGCCTACCCGCGCGAGAGCCAGGAGATGGTGTTCGACGCCCACGACCGGGCGTTCGCCTTCTTCCGCGGCACCTGCCAGCGCGGGATCTACGACAACATGAAGACCGCGGTGGAGACGATCTTCGTCGGGCGCGAGCGCGCCTACAACCGCCGCTTCCTGCAGATGTGCTCGCACTACCTCGTCGAGCCGGTGGCCTGCACCCCGGCCTCGGGCTGGGAGAAGGGCCAGGTCGAGAACCAGGTCGGGCTGGTGCGCGAGCGGCTGTTCACCCCGCGCGTCCGGGTGAAGAGCTACGACGAGTTGAACGCCCTGCTGCTCGATGGGGTGATCGCCTACGCCAAGGCCCACCCGCATCCCGAGCAGTCGGATACGACCGTGTGGCAGGCCTTCGAGGCCGAGCGAGCGGCGCTGGTCCCCTATGCCGGTCGCTTCGACGGCTTCCACGCCGTCACCGCCTCGGTGTCCTCGACCTGCCTCGTGCGCTTCGACAACAACCGCTACTCTGTCGCGGCCTCGGCTATCGGCCGCCCGGTCGAGGTGCGGGCCTATGCCGAACGTGTCGAGATCCGACAGGACGGACGCGTCGTCGCCGAGCACGCCCGCGTCTTCGGCCGCAACCAGACGGTGTTCGATCCCTGGCACTACGTGCCGGTGCTGGCCCGCAAGCCCGGCGCGCTCCGGAACGGCGCGCCGTTCAAGGATTGGGTCCTGCCCGCCGCCCTCGACCGAATCCGGCGCAAGCTCGCCGGCAGCGCCGACGGTGACCGGCAGATGGTCGAGATCCTGACCGCCGTGCTCGGCGATGGCCTGCCCGCGGTGGAGGCCGCCTGCGCCGAGGCGCTGCGCGAGGGCGTGCACTCGGCCGACGTCATCCTCAACATCCTGGCTCGGCAGCGCGAGCCCATCGCGCCCGTCACCCTCCTGACGCCCGAGGGTCTGCGGCTGCGCCACGAGCCCGTCGCCGACTGCGCCCGCTACGACAGCCTGAGGAGAGCCCCATGATGGAACGTCAGCAGATCCTCGCCACCATGGGCGAGCTGAAGTTGTTCGGGATGAAGGCTGCCTACGACGAGATCATCAAGGTCGCGGTCAAGCGTACCCACGAGCCGCAGCAGATCGTCGGCGACCTGCTCCAGGCCGAGATCAGCGAGAAGCAGGCGCGCTCGATCCGCTACCAGATGACGATTGCCAAGCTGCCCCTGGCCAAGGACATCGCCGAGTTCGACTTCAGTGGCACGCCGATCAACGAGGGGCTGGTGCGCGACCTCGCTGGCGGCGAGTTCCTCGCCCATCAGCGCAACGTCGTGCTGGTTGGCGGTACCGGCACGGGCAAGACCCATCTCGCCATCGCGATCGCCCGCGCCTGCATCCGGGATGGGGCCCGGGCTCGGTTCTACAACGCGGTCGACCTCGTCAACCGGCTCGAAGCTGAGGCGCGGGCCGGCCGGCAGGGCCGCATCGCCGACCACCTCGCTCGGCTCGACCTCGTGGTGCTGGACGAGCTCGGCTACCTGCCGTTCGCGCAGTCGGGCGGGCAGTTGCTGTTCCACCTCATCAGCAAGCTCTACGAGACCACCTCGATCGTGGTCACCACCAATCTCGCCTTCGGTGAGTGGCCGAGCGTGTTTGCCGGCGACGCCAAGATGACCACGGCGTTGCTCGACCGGCTCACACATCACTGCGAGATCGTCGAGACCGGCAACGAGAGCTGGCGCTTCAAGAACCGCGCCTGAGGCCGGCTCGCACCCCGCGCCTCCAGGATCCATGCTCAGCCCGGCTGCGCTACCCCGACCCGCTCCGCCGGGCTGACCAGGGGCGTCACGCCACGCTCATGATGGGGTCCCGATTGGAAGCCGATCCGGGGTCCCGTTCCGATGCCGTTTGACAGTCTGCCGACTCTTATGCAGACTTCTTTCAGCATCTTTTACTGGTTCCGAAGAATACATTGTGCAACCAAAGATCTTATGCGCCCATTCATCTAGAATAAAATTCCCCAGAAAAACTGCTGCGCGCAGTTCATCTTTGTGTTTCGTCGTCAAGCGTTTAGTGCGGCGCCCTTCCATCCAATGGACGTAATAATACCCGTTTGAATGCTTTTTCAAAGTGGGGGTCATCGCTGCCTCGCTATAGATAAGCTCAGTATAACTCGAGAACACAATCAAATCAATGGACATTATCTCGAAATATGCACTTAAGACGTCTTGTCTGATCTTACGAACCGCCATCAGACAGATCAGACATTTCGGACGCGTGATATTTCGGCTCCGCAACACGCGCCGCATGTTACGGTAGCAGATGCATGGCTTCACAAACCTAGGCCTAAAGCTTGACGCTCATTGCCTTCAGTGGAGATGGGAGAAGCGCCCGCCAACTCAGCCGATTTTGGACGATACGCCGCTTGCGGATGCGAGACGGCTCCGCAGTCTCTTCACGGCCGTCGGCGTCCAGCTGCCGCTGCCGCTTAGCGTGGGAACACCCTCAATCTCGAATGCGGCGGCTACAGCACGTAGTGACGCGGTACCTTCTGGGTCGAGGCGTGCCAGAATCGGTGCAAGAGCCTCGGCTTGCTCTGTGGCTTTACAAGCGCGGGCGAGGCGAGCCTTGGCCGTGTCCTCAGCTGTGCCAGCGCGGCCCCTGAATCCACCGAGTCTCTGGCCGCGCGCTTTGGCAGCCGCCAGCGCGGCCTTGGTGCGGGCAGAGATCATCCGGCGCTCTTCCTCAGCAACTACGGCCATGATGCCGACGGTCATCCGGTTCGCCGAGGGTATATCGCATGCGACGAAGTCGACACCGGCTTTGTGCAGGCCGAGCAAGAAATGCGCATCCCGGGCAAGCCGGTCGAGTTTGGCAACCACAAGCGTGGCGCGGTGAGCGCGACAGAGAGCAAGGGCACGGGTCAATTCCGGCCGCTCGGCATTCGCGCCGCTCTCGATCTCGACCACTTCGGCGACCAACTTCCAGGCACCACCATTGAGGTAGTCAGTGACGGCCGCGCGTTGTGCCTCTAGACCCAGCCCAGAGCGACCCTGCCGATCGGTGCTGACACGCAGGTAGGAGATGAAGCGACTATAAGCCATCTAATACCCGTATCACCCTATGCAACGGACATTGCATAGGGTGATATGGAAAGTCTCCCTGTCAATGATGATTAGGCAAGCGTCGCACTTTGACCGGCGACTTCTTCCCGTGCCCCCCGGTATACCGACTAAGCAACTTCGTCAGCGCCTGCCAGACATCCCGAGAAAAGTGCGTCGGCGGGGGTGATCCGGACAAAATGTCCGCCTCGTGATAAGATCCTTATAGAGCTGTGGCAATGAGAAACAACCGGATCTGGCCGATTGCGGTTCATCAGCTCCTAGGCTCGGGTAACTGGCAAAGGGACATCTGTCGCTACTCAGATAACGAGCCGAAACGAAGCAGCCCATAATGGTAATTTCCGCTTCAGCTTAGGTCAGAACCCAGGGTGACCACAGTGAGAAGTCCAAGGCGAGCGTTGCTAAAGCAGACCCTCGACTTTGATAATAGCGTCAGCCGTGGCGAGACCAGATTGAAGAGCCCCCTCCATATAGCCAAAAAAAGGTAAGCAGCAGTGCTCACCCGCAAAAACTAGTCGCCCATGATAAGGCCGGCTTAAGAAAGGGCCTATCCGGGTCACCTCACCGGGTGCCGGACACGAATAGCCCGCCTTTGTCCAGCAATCATCAGGCCAGCAAATAAACTTTGGACCTCCGACCACATTACCGGCATAGTCAGGGTAGATCTTTGCCATTTCAGCGTCATAAAAAACTCTCACACTCTCGTCTCCCGAATCTCTGCGAATCTCGATCGCCCGATCAGCAGCCGGGCCTCCCGCGAAAAGGCTAAGTGTAAGCGGTCTTCCTCCCAATTGTGCCTGATTGTCAGTACCATCCCAAGTCAATCCCGCAGTATCCAGTGTCGCGTTCGGCGATAAGCCGCGACCGAACCAAAACCGCGTCGAAACACCGCTGAGATATTTCACCGCCCTCCCCATAGACATGCGATAATCGGCTGGAATCTCCGGACTTATACGGATACCAGTCGGGTCCCTCGACGACCATAAACTCGGCGGTACCGCCAAAACAACATAATCAGCCTCGACAATATCGCCACCCGCGGAAGTTATACTGGCTTTGGATTCTCCGATATCTATTGAGCTGATCGGTGTTGACAGGCGAACCTCTCCCCCCTGCCTTTCAATCTCCCTCGCCAAGCTTATCGCAAGACTCTGATTTCCTTGCTCACACCTTAAAGTCTCGGACTGAGTAAAATAGTCATCAATCTTTCCGTGTAGAGCACCGCCCCTGATTGCGGCCAAATTAGCCAAATAGCTCTGCGACGACGTCGGCGCGCCATTAGTGTTTGAAAACTGCACTTCCATCGCGCCGCGGGCAAGATCCGAGCAATCTTGCTTCGAGAGCCATTCGCCCAAACTGACCGAGTCGAGATCGACAGCGTTTTCCGCTTTCCAGCAGATGTATGGGTCACCAATGGAGCTTGCCTCGACGCACAGTTTATTCACTAAAACTCCCAGCTCGTTGTAAATGCCCTCTGCTTCTTTCCTAGCGACTAGGCGGCCACACAAATGTAACGGAGAATCAAGATCTAAAGAGGTAAACGCATCCTCGCCAGTGAGAACGGTGAACCCGAGACCGAATTTCTTTGCAAGCATAATCCAGGTAGGATGATTATATCCAATAAGCTCACCTCCCGCCTCTACCGCTCGGTATCCGCCCTCATCTAAATGCGTCCAGACCCTGCCACCTAAACGATCTCGAGCCTCGAAAACTTTAACATTGAAAGATAAAGCAAGCTTATTTGCCGCCATGAGGCCCGCAAACCCGCCACCCACGACTACGACGTTTAGCTTTGTCTTCCGAGCTCGCCCCGCTTTTAAAGTCTGTATATCGAAATGGTGAGCGAAATTCTCAATGCGATTCTGCAAATCCTTCTGGCGTTGTGCAGCCGGAGGCCTAGTGCCGAATCGTTGATCCAGACGGGCGAACAGCGATCCGGCCATGTACTAAGCCCCTCGGTTGACAAGCTCGCGAATCAGATTTCTATCATAAGGCGCATTCGACAGAAACTCGTTGCAGTCCAAAGGTTCAAAGTTGCCCTTCGGCAACTACTTTAGATATGCTGGCGAATCTGGTCGAGGCCCCGCCGGGATTAGATATTCCGTTCGGATAAATAACCGTAACACTGTTTGCACCACGTTTGCTCATGACTAAAACACGGAGGGGCCGGACCAGGTCAGAGATAGCTTAACAGATATACGCATTACCGCAAACAACAGGTAGCGCAAGTCAATCTAGCGTGCTACCGTGAACTCCGTCGTATGCATGTAGTCCTGTGATGGCTTGGCTTTGCCCATAACGTAGATGGAGGCACGCGACATGCCGAACGAGGAAAAGACAAAAACTGAACTTCAGATTGGATCAGACCAAAACGAGTCTGCGAGATCGCTAGTCATCTCGGGCGAAGTTGGCGATCTTCACAACGATCCACAGAAAATACATCAGCTGTTAGACTTGCTTAGTCTTCCTAAAGGGACACGGGTAAAGGTCGTAACTACGGCCACTTCCGTCATCGTTCGCTAGTAGAATAAGATTGCGGTGACGGAGGGAAGTGATGTCAGATTTGCATACGATGGTACTTCGTCCTGAGGTCCGGCTCGAAGAGGCCAATGGCTTAACATCAATTTCCTTCGCTCACTGGCAAGTAGAGCTCCCTTCCGACGAGTTGAAAGCGAGCGCCCCTCTGCTTGATCTCCTACAGAGGCGAGAGATCAATCCTGGCTTGGTTGACGAGCGTGTCAAAGGGCTTGTCACGCTGCTAGAAGCTCAAGGTTGCTTTCTTCCAGCGCCGCCGAGGCGGATGACCGAGCGGTCGCTCCTAAAGCTCTTTCAACCTCTGCGTTCGCAGCTCTACGCCGAATACTATGCCCACCCAGCGTGGGAGCGCCTCAGAACTGGTCAGGCCAGTCGGGGGGAGCTAACAGCCTGGATGATCCATAATTACCATATTTCACGATCGGCTGGAGTGATTGCAGCTAGAATGGCGTTGGCGACGAGCGATCCTGATCTGCGAGAATTCTTCCGCGAAGACGCGTTAGAGGAATACTGGCACTGCGATGCTTTTTATTTTGTAAATCAAGCGGGCGCGCGCCTTCTTGCATCCGATGTGAAATCTTATGTGCCGCTCCCAGCCTCAACGGCATTTGAAGATCATGCGCTTCGGGTGGCCGAAGAAATGCCGCTTGGTCACCTGCTCATAGCATATTTCCAGGAATCGAGCATTATATTTCGCCACGATAGCGAGCATTTTTACGACGCCGTCGAGAAAAACTATGGGCTTCCGAATGCTTTCGTCGGCTGGCGAAAGCATATGACGCTCGATTTAGATCACGATCATGCAGGCGAATTGGAGGCCCGCTTCGATGACGAGCGGGTAGTTTTAGTTGCTGAGGCGGCTGCTGCCATCCGAGCTGTCCAGCTTGCGCACTTTTACCTGCTCAGCGCATTGGATCAGATCGCCGCGCATGCTGACGTAGACGACGCTTTGGCTCCTCGCCTGCCATCAACAATGGCTAATCGTATCTCTACCCAAGATCGTCACGGTGAAGGTTCGCTAAGCTGCGATGCCGGGAGCTATCTCGTGACAGCAATGAGAGAAGGCGCTTATCGCGCGCTCGCGCTTGCGCGGACGCACGATCAGATTATCGCAACAGGGAGACTGGCCTCCTGCTTGCACGACACGCTTTCAAGGAGCGGCTTTGCGGCTCCCGATGACCCTTGGCTTGCCGCTTGTAGAAACTATATAATCGAGAGGGCTGTCGAGCCGGACGTCTTTATAAATTTGGCGCCAGTTTTAGCGACCAAGATTGCAGAGCGTTGCCCAGAGCTAAGCGACCAGGCTGCTAAAGTTCTTGCGGTTTCGTTGCCGCGAGTTGAGCGTCAGGGCAATCTCATAGCTGAATTCCGCCTAGAAGAACTAATATCGTTGGCTACGACTGGTAAATCCTTAGCGGCCTTGGCTTTGTCCGGAGGATGATTGTGGAGCGCGGCGACTGGTTTGATTTACGTGGGAATTACCGCGTCCAGAGCAAGCGTCAACATAGCTTATCTCGGTTGAGTGGCCATTGGGCTACGCTTGATTCGGCCGATTTGAACTCTGCCGCGGTCAACGCTCATTTACGCTTGGATCCGCAATGGCGTGGGCAGGCTAAGCTCGAAATCCGGCCTGCCTTGGTTGAGCGGCGCGCTGGCGAGTTCGCGAAGGAACCTGACATACTTTACAAGCGGAGTAATTTCATACGTAGCGAAAGAAGCGAAACTATGCCTTCGGACATCATCGATGTTCGTAAGGCATTGAATCGATGGAGACAGCGGCGCAGCTTCACGTCCAGCTTGCTGGGTCATGAGGTTATGTTGGTAATAGAAAAACTAATTGGCGACATCGAACAAATTTCGGCGATCGAATACTATGTACACGAAGCCGGTCATTGCATAGGTTACGACACAGACAGCAAATACCGGGACGGATACTTCAAAGTAGGCGGGAAAACGGTGTGGCCGCTTGTCTACATAGAGGAATTTCGGGCGGACCTTCTCGGTTTCGGTTTTGCTGCTTCACTCCTGCCGTCGAAAACAGCTTCGTCGGTCTTCTTTTACAATGTTCTTCTCCGGCTGAGTAGCCATATCGAAGGGGTCAGACAGTACGGCCATCATCCCTATGGCGTGATACCATTCCTTCTCTACGCGACACTACGTCGGTCTGGCTTACTCGGCGCGCCCTTAGACAACGGTGGCAGCATGGTTCTCAATATAACGACGTTTACCCCGGAGAAAATTGTCCAGTACGCGCACCAATATGCCGCCCTGGCGAGATCTGAAGCGGTTGAGCTGGACGCTGAGGATGGATCCGATGCTGCGATTCGCGCAGCGCTGTTTTACCGGTCCCTCTTACACCAAAAAATTGTCGATGAGTTCGATGCAGTTGTTAAATCGATTTTGATTGATTGCCCGCATTGAGTGTTGGGGTTGGGTATCGGTTGCGGCGGTGGAGTAGGTCGCGGACTCATAAGGCACGCAGCCAGACACGCAGGGCTGCGAGTTTGACGCCGGCCAGGAAGTTGTCGGGATCCTTGTCGTAGCGGGTAGCGACGGCTCGGAAGTGCTTGATCGTGCTGAAGAAGCGCTCAACCAGGTTGCGGTACTTGTACAGGAACGGGCTGAACGCCAGCACCTGCTTGCGGTTGGACATCGGCTTCACGTTCGCCCACGCGCCCTGCTCCGCCATCCGGGCGCGTAGCGCGTCACTGTCGTATGCTCGGTCGCCCAGCAGGATCTGACCGTGGCCTAACCCGCCCAGCATGTCGACCGCCGCGCGCCCGTCATGCGCTTGGCCTCCGGTGATCTTGAGGGCCACCGGACGGCCCTCGGCATCCACCAGCGCGTGGATCTTGCTCGTCAGGCCGCCGCGCGAGCGACCCATGCCACCGGATCGACCGTCTTTTTTTTTGGGCGCAGGCGGCATGTTGGTGAACCCGCACGCTGGTGGCGTCGATCATCTGCAGGTCGCCGTCGTAAGCCTTTGACCGCATCCAGAAGCCGATCCTAGATGCCGCGCTTGCGCCAGCGTCGAAAGCGGTTGCCGCGGGCCGTAGCGCGCCGGGATGTCGGCCCAGGGTGCGCCCGTGCGCAGCCGCCAGAAGATGCCGTTCAGCACCCGCCGGCTGCGGCGTCGCCCGCGTCGCCCCGCACGCGACGGGATCGAGCATCCAGACCGGGCCTCCTGTAAGCGTGCCGCTGGCGCGTCCATGAGCATGCAGCGCGCGGCCGTACCTGCTGCGCGCTCGATCACCTCGTGAAGGCGAACCGCACGCCCGGCCCACGGATAACCCCCGTAGACGGCCGTCACAGTCCGAGAACTTGCACAGGCTTTGGACGACAAACGTGGTCAACTCCCCAAACAGCGGAAGACCCACACTCACGCCGGACCAAGGCAATGGGGGACGTCTGTCAAAATCTCGTCCCCTGACGTGCCGACTTTCTGTAAACGGGTAGGAGGGTCCAGCCCACACGAAAAGGTGAAGATTCAAATCCCCTCTAGATAAGGTATCAATATTCGGGCCGAAATATAATCAATAATAACCGCCTTCTTGCCTCGCGCCTCCGGCGTATGGTCTTTTGAGAGATCCGAATGTGTAACTTCCAATTTTTCGTCTATACTCCTAATGTAATCTGTTGCGAAATGGACCGGAGAAAAACGTACTTGATGCGTCGACAACCGGTTATTGGTTTCAATAGCTCGAGCAATCTTGGAAACCTCATTATCGATCGTCTCTATGCAAAGTTCAGTGAGGACCGCTCGCTGATGAAAATCTTCTTCTAAAACTGTGGGAACCGAGACATGTCGGCCAGCGCGTTGGCTTTTATGATACTCGGCCAGATAATTACGGAGCCCCTTGATATTTGCCTGTAGTCGAGTATGGTCAACTATGAAGTAGTCACGGCCAAAGAACACTGTATTGTAGATATCATCGTTAGCAGTCAGAGTCCCGAGTTTCGCAAAATATATTATCTCCTTCGTCTGCAGCTTGCAAAGGCGCTCTGCGAGCACCTCCGATATCGACCCCCAGAATGAAAATTTCACCCCAAGAAAGTTTACCACTGTTCCAGTTGATTTGTTGCGGTAACGTGTGGACAAATAGAATTTGTTTTCGAAGAAGGCAGATCCATCGGCGCGAGGGACGAGCTCGAATTTTCCGGCTGCCTTAAGGTGCCCTTCTAACTCGTCAACATAGCCGATAACGACAACATCTCCGGGCTCAACAAACTCCTCGCCAAGTTCGGTCCACGCTGCCGCCTTCGCCTCAACGAGCGGGTACCTCACTATATTGAATTGAGAATGATAGTCGTACTTTAGTTCAGCGGCAGCATGCCGGATTAAGCTCGCATATTGAAGCACGTAATCTCGGCCAGGAAAGACGGCGCAGACAAGATCAACTGCCGTATCATTTTGTCGCTGAGCCCAATAGAAACGTGGCCTGATGGTATTAAAACGCTTGACGGGTCGGTCGGGGCCAGGCTGCTTATGCGGCGGATTAAACTCGATTTCTTTCAAGTTTTCATATTGAAACCAATCCGGATGCTCCTCCAAATGTTCGGACCAGCAGCCGAGCACTACGATATGATTATCCTTCGAGAGGGCCTTTTTTATCTCTTCGGTCGGAAGTTTTTTTCCAACATATTTTGGAACAGCATCTGCCATCGTCGCATCTAAGGGGCGAACCAATGGAAAAGGCACTATCGCGTCCAACGGAAAACAATAGAATTCTTTTAGATTCACGACTTCGGAATACGGAGGAGGTTCTAGTTCTTTGAGGTGGTCAAGCTGACGGAATACGTGCATACGTCGCGAACCAGTGCTCACCTCGATTCGGTCTTCCAGGCTGTTGATAGCTTGCACAAAGGCTTGAAGCCCTAGCATGCTGTAGCAGGTCACCCAGTTTAATGGACTAATGCGTCCGTTGACCGGCGGCAGTCCCCACCCTCCCGGCGACCCAATCTGCCGATCGCAAATAAATTCTACAGCTTTGATAATCCTTGCGTCTTGAGGCGAGATGAAACCGCAGGACAACAATGCAAGGATTATATTACCTGTCGCGTCCGGACTTTCTGACATTCCGTGCCAATCGGTCCACGAGCCGTCCGTGCTTTGCCTCGACAACAAAAATTTGCACGCCTTTCGGAACACAACCTCCGGGAACTCCAGGCTCCAGAGTTTAGTCACATCAAGCAGAGCCACGATGGCAAAGGCAGTAAAGCATGGATCGGACTTAAGTCCTGATACTTGCGGCCAACCACCATCTGAATTGCGCATTCCAAGAAGCGTCGAACAAGCGTCCGGCAATATCAAGGATGGAAGGTAGGTTCGATCACTCCGACAGAGCGCTCTAATTGCAGCCGCCGTGCTATACAATTTTGTACTATTAAACCGGCGCGAGAGTGGCCACCCGTTTTCATATAGTCCACACAAATAAGACAACCCCCGTTTAAAACTCAAATCTTGAGGGCCGAGATGATGGCCAAGAGCAATAAGCACGTCTCCGGTGGCTCCGACATCATTCTTCAGCTCGTATGTAGCAGTCCCCCATGATCCATTTGGCAGCTGTTCAGCTTTCAGCCATGCTAAAGCACCAAATATAGAGTCCCTGAATTCGTGCGCGGGAAGGTGGTATACTATGTGTCCGGTTGGCCACGGGTCTACGGCATCGCCAGGAGCGTTGCCCCAAGCTCTACGATGGCTCGTAGTCTGGTTGATGAGGAACGCATATGCAGACGACAGGCAGCGCCGTGCTCTGCTCTCTATCTCTCGCATCGCTGACGATTCCGTGCTATCAAAGCGGAGGGCTTATATTTCAGGTGGTTGGCTTTGGACAATACGTATGAGTCGTTCCTGGAAGCTCGGCTTCAGGAGGAAGTTCTGCGTGTCCCGTCCGATGCGGCGCATGACATCGGCCATCTTAGCCGAGTGTGGCGTACCTGCAGGAAGATCGTACAACTTGATCATACCGAGGTGGACATCCAAGTTTTAATGGCTTCTGCGTACCTTCATGATGTCGTTCACATCCCTAAAGGCTCGAATCAACGCTCTAAAGCCTCGGCTTTGTCGGCAAAAGTTGCTGTCGAGATTCTTACGAGATTAAATTTTCCCGAGAAGAAGTTGCCGGACGTAGCTCACGCTATTGAGGCGCACAGTTTCTCGGCAGGTATAGAGACTAGAAGCACAGAAGCAAAAATCTTGCAAGACAGCGACCGGCTCGAAGCTCTCGGCGCCATTGGTATAGCCAGAGCCTTTGCGGTCGGCGGGAGCTTGGGTTCCCAGTTGTTCCATTCAAGCGATCCCTTAGCTTGTGCTCGTGACCTGGATGACGGTAAATACATTTTGGATCACTTTTTCGTGAAACTGCGCAAGTTGCCGGAGCTTATGAACACACCGGGTGGCAAAACAATAGCAGAAGACAGGCTGGCATTTATGGAGACCTTTGTTGACGAGCTCGTGGCCGAAATGAACGTGTAGCTCGCGCCTGTTTGACAGCATCAAAAAACTTACTTTGCTAGCGCGGACGGCTTTTTAATAAGTTTCGTTCTCATGTCCGGCTGCGCTTTGTTGCGCGTCCATGCCGTCTACTCAGTACCACATTCAACCATAATGCCGGGGTGCTGCCATCCCGATATCTGTCGGAGCTTAAGCTGTTCGAGTTCGCTAATCATCGGCTTTGCCTAAGCAACCGTTCTCACTTTTCTGTTTTGTAAAAGTGCGACTGTTGGATGGCCATTCTGCTCTAAAGCGGTCGCTGCGTCGATCGCGTTTGTTCGCCGTTGACATGATGTCACAAACACAGATGAGATGGGAAGTTTTGATCGCGGATTTAGACTTCAGAGATGGCCGCTTGCGGCTCGCCTATTAAGCGATGTAGCGCTCAGAGATCCACACCGCGGGCCGAAGGGCTTCGCACCGTGAGCCGCTGATGCCGGGTGACGATCGGTTCCACCTCGGGCAACTCGATCCGCTCGGCGACGCTAAGCGATCTCGGCGGGGAGATCACCGCGTAGAGTGCTGCCACGCCATGAGCAGCGATCGGGACGATGGTCAACAACCTCGTCGGCATCCCCGCAGAGCAACCGGCTATTGCACTTGTGAGCCGGCGTGGAATCTCCGGGCCTGGCCTGTACGCCTCGCTCCTGGCGATCGGTGGAGGGTTGGCGTCAAAGAGGTGCGCGAGGTGTCGAAAGGCGCTGCAGCCGCAGCACCAGCTCGATCAGTTCCTCCGTACTCAGGCGTTCCAGCTCGCTGCCGCACATCCCACGAGGGAGTCAACTAAATCGGCTCCTGGCAAGACGCGCCGCAGGGGCCCCACATCGGCCTCTCGCCAGCGCCCCCCACTCGCGCGCACTCAAAGGGTAATTACCTCGGCATCTATTCACCTTCTCGGGCATGTGCTTGAATCATCATAATTATTCTTGAGTACATGGTTACCACGTCATCGAACGGGCGGACATCCATTTCCATCCGAGTAAGCTCATCATACGACGCCCATCGAGCATGGTATATTGATGAGTTCGATATTATTTCTTCCCTAGATGCAAATTTACAGACATAGATAAAATCGTAGTGCGATCTTACGCCCCCTCGCTGCCGTCGGTGCTCACGTTGAACAGCGTATGGTCTTGGAACTTCTTCTACAAGATCCGAAACCGGTCTATATGTAGCATGAAAAATAGGGTGATATTCAAAATTTACGATTCCGGTTTCTTCCCTCAATCTATTTGCCACAGCTTGATCCGGTGTTTCTCCATATTTTAACCGGCCCCCAGGCGGCAGATAACGTCTATGATAAGGATGTTTTATTAGAAGCAGCCGGTTGTCATTGCCTAGAAAATAAACCAGCGCTGCAAATCGGCCAAAATATAGGTAGTTTATTATCATTTGTGCCGTTCGATATATAAAGTATCCTAGGACTGAAACAGCAAGTGCAATTGAGACCCACTTAGAGAGCTCCGGGGCCATCGCGCCCATTATGTTGCTCGCAATATTAACTGCGAATCCTACGATCACGGCCCCCAGAACGAATCTATCTCCGCTATTCATGATATTTTGTCCTGCATATTCCAACCGGATATGAAGTTAGGTCGCCGGCATTTTACATTCGAATTTTCAATTACGACCACGAGCGTCTGATTTTATTCGCTAGCAAGCGCAAGTGATTCCCGTGGATCTAGCTTTGCTGGCCGGTGAGCAAATGAGCGGTTTTAGTCGCTTTTCGCTGCCGACTGAACAGCTGCATTTACTCGATGGTGCTCTGAAACGGACCGTCGCAAATCCACCTATTAGCTACATTCCGGCGTGTCCGTACCTTCCCTGGATGTAGTCGTCCATTCAAGTGGCTTTGAGATTGTGAACTGCTGAATCAGTAGCAGCTAGCCTGAACCGCCGCAGGTTTTGTAGCGGCCAGCCCCCTTCCTCGATCGCTTCCGATTAAGGATTCCCAGCTTAGAGACGTCCCTTCGGCAGGCGCTGAGGAGAGAAGGCCGTGGTGCATCATTTGACGATGCGAGTGGCGTGGCACGGCTCGCGTTGGAACGGGCGCGTCTGTCCCGCGCCATCATCCAATTCGTTCTGTGTGGCCCTCGACCGCATTCGTGAAGAGAAGGACGACGACGCGCTGGATGAGATCGCCGCCGTAGGCTGGGACGAGCTGACGCCGGAGCAGCTCCCGCCGTGCAAGGCCGAATCAGGAGCCTTCATGAACGAGCGTCCCTGGATTCGCCGATTCAAGCACCCCTATGCGACCATCAAGAAAGCGGCCGACACGCACGGCGTACTGAAGTCGACCATTGTCAAGGTCCCGGAATACGCGGCGTTCGCGGTGCCGTTCGGCTGGATGCTCAAGAGCGAGCAGACGGCGATCGATGCGAAGCTACCCTCACCACTGCCGCCGGATGAGAAGTCGCCTTTCGCAAGTCCCTGGGTGTTCGGCCGAGCCCGGCAGGCCGCACTTCTTGATCTTGTATTCGATCGGCTGAAGCCTGAACACTCCCTGGTCTTCTTCTATTGCAAGGAGGGCCAGCCGCTTGGTGACACTATCTCCCGGCTCATCGTCGGTGTCGGCCGGATCGAGAAGATCACAGCGACCAAGCATTATGACGTGCAGCCCGGTAAACCGACCTACCCAATGTGGGATCGGCTGCTGCGGCATTCGATCCGGCCGGACGGGACGGATGGATTCCTATTTCCTTATCATGAGTACCTTGAGCCGACGGGCGATGCCGCCGAGGACGAGCGGCGGCGACGCTTGTTGGAGGAGATCGCGGTCTCGCCCGACCCCGCCCACATGCGGGTCTACTCCTTCGCGGCCGAGTTGGCACCGACTGATGTAGCTCTCTCGACGCTGATCCGCTGCCTCGATGCAGTCCGAACAATCCGCGCGCACGGCATCGCCAAAGGTCCGTGGGAGCGCCGCGAGGAGTGGCTCAACAGCCAGATCGGTTTGGCCTGGACTGACCGCGGGGCTTTCCCGGGGGTCGGATCGGCGTTGGAGGCGCTTGGAATGCGGCTCGGTACCGCGCTCAGCCTCGAACTGCTGGCCACCGGAGCCCTCGCTAGCGACGATGACCCGTGGCCAGTCGTTGACGCCCTGCTGCACGGCAAGCAGAAGCCGCCGCAAGCGGCCTACGTATCCGACCTTGAGGCGGTCCGGCAGACCTGGATTAATCTGCCTGAAGAGCGTCGAGCGCTGCTTAAGCTGCTGTCTCGCATGTCTCTGACACCGGGACAGGCTCTCCGATGGTTCGATCCCGCAAAGCGCAGGGGTGCGACCACGAGCAGCGTCAACGACGCCGAAATACTTGCGAATCCCTATCGCATGGCAGAGGTCGATCTCGGCGACGCTAGGGAGACCGCAATCTCGATCGGAGTCATTGACCGCGGCGTCCTGCCTGATGCCACCGTCGCGGCCAAACACCCGCTGCCAGAGCCGTCGCGGATGACCTCGATCAACGATCCACGTCGCTTTCGCGCGGCGATCGTTGCGGTGCTGCGGCGCGCTGCAGACAATGGTGACGCCCTCCTCAGCGCGACGGAAGCGCTGGACAGGGTCGGAACTATCGATCTTGCCCATCCCTGCATGATCGGTTCGGACTGGCCTTCAGCCAATGCCGCGGGTCTAGCCGGCGTCATTGAGATCGTAGACGTAAGGAGCGGTGAACCGGATGCACCGCCGATCACAGCGCTTCAGCTGAACGATCTGAAGATGCGCGAGGATCGCCTGCGCTCGCTCATGAGCAAGCGGGCAGGGCGCGCGGCCAATGTCATCGCCGCCGATTGGAAGGCACTTCTCGTTACAGCGATCGAGAAAGCGGGTGGCGCCTACGATCCGAGTAACACCCGACACGCCCTCGCGATCAACGAGCAGGCGGTGGCACTAGGCCGTCTCACCAGCCGCCGCCTCACCGCGCTCGTAGGGCGGGCGGGCACAGGCAAAACATCGGTCATGGGAGCGTTGCTGCTCAACGATGAGCTCGCGCGTGGTGGGATCCTATTGCTGGCGCCCACCGGCAAAGCGCGCGTCAGGCTCGGAAAGGCCGCGCGGGGCGACGCGAAGACCGTCGCGCAATTCTTGAACGAACTCGGACGTTACGACGGAGCCCGCCAGCGTCCTCGCTTCACCGGCGAGGAGAAGCACCGCAAGGAACGCACCGTCGTCATCGACGAATGCTCGATGCTGACAATGGACGACCTAGTCGCCGTATTCGAAGCCCTCGATCTCGCACACGTTCAGCGGATCATCTTGGTGGGCGACCCGAACCAGCTGCCGCCAATTGGGGTCGGCCGCCCCTTCGCCGATCTGGTCACCTTCTTAGAGACGACGGAGGCGAAAGATGTGGCGGGTGTGGCGCTAGGCGATGCGCTGGCGCGGCTGACAGTCGAAGTACGCGCCGTGGCGGGTGCCGACGATCCATCGGACACGCTTCGCCTCGCTTCCTGGTTCACGCGCGAACCTCAGCCGGTCGATGCGGATCGCGTCCTCAGCGATCTCGAGCTCGGGCGTCCGTTCAACGACCTTGACCTGCTCTTCTGGCAGACCGCGGAAGACTTGCGGACGCGTCTTGGCGAAGCGTTCCAGCGGCACCTCGGGATGGCGAGCGCGGTGGACACGATCGGCTTCAACGCATCGCTCGGAATTGATGAGAAGGGGTGGGTTCCGTTCGACGACCCCGACGGCTCCGAGCGTTGGCAGATCCTGTCGCCTGTGCGGCTCCATCCTTATGGAGTTCACGACGTAAACCGCTGGACGCAGCGCCGCTTCCGCGCGCGTGAGCTCAAGGCCGCGGAGAATCCCTGGGTGATCAGCCTGGGCGACGAGAGCATCGTCATCCGCGACAAGGTGATTCAAGTCGCCAATCAATGGCGAGATGCTTATGATGGATCGGCACCGGACAAGCATTATGTCGCGAACGGTGAGGTCGGCCTAGTGGCCGGCGGCAAGTCGCCATGGCTTAATACGCTCTTTGCCGGCCGCCCAAACCTCACTTTCGGGTATAGCGGTCGTGATTTTCCCGGGGGCTCGGGACCGCTGGAGCTTGCTTACGCGATCACGGTCCACAAATCGCAAGGAAGCGAATTCCAAAAGGTCTTCGTGATGCTACCAAAAAACTGTCGACCACTGTCGCGTGAACTCCTCTACACGGCACTAACTCGGTCGCGACGCCAGCTCGTTCTGCTCGTCGAGGGAGAAAATGCCTCAGTGCTGTTTGACTACACTAGACCCGAGAAGTCGGAGACCGCACGACGGAACACCAATCTGTTTCAGGGCGTGCTTCGGCGAGCCGAATCCGAGGTGCCTTACGCCGAGAACCTAATTCATCGCACGGAGAAGGGGCACCTCGTGCGGAGCAAGTCCGAGCTGGTCATCGCCAACATGCTTTTCCAGTCTGGCACAGATTATGAGTATGAGCGGGTGCTCGAAGGCGACGTCGAGCCCGGTCGGCTTCGTCCGGACTTCTCCTTCGTGAGCGCTGATGGCGATCTAGTCCTCTGGGAGCATCTCGGGATGATGCAGCGGGAGGATTATCGCAAAGGTTGGGAGTGGAAGCAGCGCTGGTACGAGGCGAACGGCTTCACGCTCGGGCAGAACCTGTTCACATCCGAGGACGACGAGCGCGGTGGGCTGGACTCGTCCATCTTGCGGACAACTATAGCCCAGATTCAGGAGCAGCTCGAGTGAACAAGGCCCCATCCAGCACGGCCGCGCATGAACTTCCGCAAGTGCCGCGATCAGCTCTGAGGTGGATTGTAGTTTGAGTTTCGAGCGCTCCTTAAGCGATTATCGGCATCAGAGGTACGCCGCCTGAAGCCGAACCTTCCCGAACCGAATCCGTTCAACGTGAACCGCCTGCAAAGCCACTTTTAGCAGCCGACAAGACTGCGCAGGCCTCTAGGATAACCATGCCGAGCGACGGCGGCTCCTACTGCCTTCTCGCAAAACTATCCGTTGGGTTCCGGCCACTGTCGACTGCTCAAGCCCCCCCTCGATCAGCACCTAGGGCGTCCCACGCATTGCTCCGCACTCCGGCCGTCTCGCACAGCGACAACCTGGCACCAGTTTCGGACGAAGATGCCAAGCAAGCGGAATCGAAGCTTGACGGTGATAACATCCTTAACTTACAGAGGATAGAAAAAGAGGACATCCTCCAAAGTCCGAAGCTGCGGTGTAAATTTCTCGTATTTTTACAGTATAAGATTGTTATATAGTCGAAAAGTCGCAAGATGAATCTGGTTCCCACAGGCTTTCGGCCGGTCACCCTCAAATGCTTGGCCGGATCATTCGTCAAAGCGCGGTCCAAAACCTGGCTCGTGGAGAGCGTCGAGGAGGCCAATGGAGTTCCTCTAGTCGATCTCGTTTCGGTCGACGATGATTCCCAAGGCGAGACACTGCGTCTGACGCTCTCACCTGAGATTGGCGTCGAAATCATCGACTCGCAAGACTGGGCGCCGCTCCTACATACTTCGTTCGAGGGACCTGACCGGCTCGGCGCCTTCCTGCGCGCCACGGAGTGGCGCACCGCCTCAGCAGCGGACCGCAAGCTGTTCCAAGCCCCGTTTCGCGCCGGCATCCGGCTCGATGCCTATCAGCTCCTGCCGCTCGCCAAGGCCCTCGACTTGCCGCGCGTGAACCTGCTCATTGCGGACGACGTCGGACTCGGCAAGACCGTTGAGGCCGGGCTGATCGTGCGCGAGCTGCTGCTGCGGCGGCGGATCGACTTCGCGGTCGTGGCCGCCCCCGCCTCGATGCTGCTGCAGTGGCAAGACGAGTTGGCTCAGAAGTTCGGCCTCGATTTCACCATCGTCGATCGTGAGCACCTGCTCGACACGCGTCGCAGCCGCGGCTTCGCGGCTAATCCTTGGAGCATCGGTTCGCGCTTCATCGTTTCGCATAGCGTGCTGGCGGATGACACGTACATAGGGGGTCTGCGGGATCTACTGGGCGAATTCCGCGGGCGCTCGCTGTTCATCCTCGACGAGGCCCACCACGCCGCGCCCTCTGCGGGGGCGGCGTGGGCCGTCGAGAGCCAGATGACCCGGTCAGTGCGCCAGGTCGCTCGGCGCTTCGAGCACCGGCTGTTCCTCTCCGCCACGCCCCACAACGGGCACTCGAACTCCTTCGCCACGCTGCTGGAGATCCTCGACCCGCAGCGCTTCCACCGCGGCATCGCGGTTGAGCCCGAAGACCTCGCGCCCGTGATGGTCCGACGCCTGAAGGATGACCTGCGGCGCTTGGGGCAGCCCTTCCCCGAGCGCGTCGTCGAGCCGATCCGCATCGCGGACCTCCCGCCTGACGCGCCGGAGCTGCGGCTCTCCGAAATGCTGGAGGAGTACCGCGCCTCGGCTGAGGGCGGGGCGCGGGCCCGCTTCCTGTTCGCTAACCTGCAGCAGCGGCTATTCTCCTCAATCGCGGCCTTCGATCGCACGCTCGCCACTCACCGTCGCACACTCCTGCGCAAACGCGTCGAGGAGGGCGGGCCGGCGCCCGAGGTCGCGGAGGACGACGACCTACTCGGCAGCGCCACCGAGGGCGCACGAGGCGAGCTCGGCGACATCGACGCGGCCATCGCCCACGTCGACCGCATGCTCGCGGTCACACGGGCCGCGCGCGACCTGCCAGACGCCCGCGTCGAGAAGCTCCTCGACTGGATCGAGGCCGAGATGCTCGACGGCCGCCAGCGCTGGCGCGACCGCCGCCTGATCCTGTTCACCGAGTGGGACGATACCCGGCGCTGGCTAGTGGAGCGCCTGAAAGAGGGCCTGCTGCAGCGCAGCCGGGGCGCGATCGACCTCGATGGGCGCATCCTGGTCTTCACGGGCCAGACAGGCCTAGAGGAGCGCGACCGCATCAAGATCGCGTTTAACGCGCCCTTCGCGAACGAGCCGGTACGCATCCTCGTCTGCACCGACGCAGCACGCGAGGGGCTGAACCTGCAGGCCCGCTGCCGCGACCTCATCCACGTCGACCTGCCCTGGAATCCGTCGCGGCTCGAACAACGCAACGGCCGCATCGACCGCAAGCTGCAACCCGCCAAGACGGTGAGCTGCCGCTACTTCGTCTACGACCAGCGCGAGGAGGACCGCGTCCTCGACGCGCTGGTGCGCAAGACCGAAACCATCCGGCGCGAACTCGGCGCCTCAGGCGAGGTGCTGCGCCTGAACATCGAAGGGCGGCTGGCGCGCGGTGGCATTCGGCGCGGCGAGGCGGCTCGCCTCGCGCGGGAGATCGAGGGCGAGACGTCGCGCCGCACGGCGCTCGCTGAGCGGGAACTCGGCGAGGCGCAGGAGCGCCGGATCGCGCGTCTGAAGGAGGAGCAGGAGCGCCTTCACGCCGCCCTAGAGCGCGCGAAGAAGCGCGTCGGCGTCGCGGGCGCGGACATCCGCCGCGTCGTCGAGATTGCGCTAGCACAGGATGGGGCGGCCTTGCAGCCGGGCGGGTTCAGCGTGGCCGAGGCGACGCTGCTCGACCCCGAGCAGGCCGCCTTCGCTAAGGATCCAAGCTGGGCCTCGCTGTTCGACGAACTCCGTCCCGGCCGGCCCGCCCGCCCAAAGGACCGAGCGCGCTGGCGCCGTGAGACCCCCGTGCGCGGCCTCGTGTTCGACCCGCCCCTCGTAGCTGAGGGCGAGCCCGAGCCGCAGGACGTGGTGCAGCTCCACTTGGAGCACCGGCTGGTGCGGCGCCTAATCTCGCGCTTCGCGAGCCAAGGCTTTCGCGCCTCGGTCGGGCGCGTCACGGCAATGGTCGCGCGCGACCCCCGTATGCGCGTGGTGCTGATCGGCCGTTTATCGCTGTTCGGGCCAGGTGCGCGCCGGCTGCACGAGGAGATCATCCCGGTCACCGCGCAGTGGCGCGACGTCCGGCGCGAGACCGAGCCGCTAGTCCCCTACGCGGAGACCGGCGAGGCGACCACGATCGCCGAACTCGACGAGGCCCTGCGCCGCGGAGTCTCGCCTAGCGAGGGCGTGTTGGCGCGACTGCGCGCGAGCGTCGCGGCCGACATCGCGGACCTGCGCCCGCATCTCGAAGCTCGCGCTGAAGCAGCCGAAGCGGCAGCGGTGGCCGACCTCGCCGAGAACGGGGAGCGGGAAGCTGGGGCGCTAGCAGATCTGCTGCGGCGGCAAATCGAGAAGGTGCGCGAGGCGATGCGCGACGCGCAGGCTCCCGCCCAGTTCGAACTCGACCTCGCCTCCGCGGAAGACCGCCAGCAGCGCGAGCGGGAACTACGCCAATTCGAGGCCGACCGGCGCTCCTGGGACGACAAGCTTCTTCGCCTTCAGAACGACCTCGACGCCGAGCCTCTGGCCGTACGTGAGGGCTACGCCGTGCGGGCCCGCCAGCTCGAACCCCTCGGCCTCATTTATCTTTGGCCCGCGACGAACTGAGCCGCGCGGGAAGGACGCTCATGATCGACCACACCCGCCTGGATGACACCGCGGAATGGCTCAACTACCTCCAGCCGGAGGGGCTCGTCGTCGGTGCAAACGTGCTGCGCGAGCGCGAGCTCTCGCCCGTCCGCCAGACCGCACCGGACACCGATGAGGCCGCACGGGCCCTCGGTCTGCCATCGGGCGCCGAGCGCGAGGACGATCGACACTTCGTACTCGCCGATCCCTGGCGCTTCTTCGAGAAGGTCTTGGGCTGGCCGGCGAAGCTGGTCGCGGGGGCGCCAGGTGGGCCCGCCCTCCCAGCCGACCTCGCTCGGACGGTGCCCGAGCACGGCACGTTCCTCGAACCTGCCATGGCGCTGCTCTGGAACGGACCGGGCGAGGAGGGCGTGCCGGCTCAAGCGCTAGTGGCGCTCCACCCGGACCTCGACCCGGACGGCCGCCACTTGTTTGGGGCCGGCGAGTGGGAGGCGAGCCCGCATGCGCGGCTGGAACGGCTGGTGCGCGAGACCGGGATCGGCGTCGGCGTGCTCGTCGCCCGCAACTGCCTGCGGCTGATCTACGCCCCGCGCGGCGAGACGGCGGGCTGGCTCACCTTTCCGCTCGCGGCGCTCGGCCGCGTCGAGGGCCGCCCGATGCTCGCCGGGCTGAAGCTCTGCCTCGGGCGCCGGGCCTTCTTCACCGGCGCGCCCGAGACGCGGCTGCGCGCTTTACTCAAGGCCTCGAGGGAGGCGCAGGACAAGGTCTCAGAGAAGCTCTCGGGCCAAGTGCTCGGAGCCCTGCATGAGCTGCTGCGCGGCCTGCACCGGGCCGACCCGGAGGGAGTCGAGGCGCTGGTCTTGCGTGACTCGCACCACCTCTATGAGGGCTTGCTCGTCTGCCTGATGCGGCTCGTCTTTTTGCTCTATGCGGAGGACCGCGACCTGCTGCCGTCCTCCTCCGAGGTGCGCCTGCGTCAGCTCTGGGAGAGTGGCTACTCGATCCGCACGCTCTACGCGCGGCTTCTCGCCGACGAGGCGCTCAATCCCGATACGATGGATCAACGCCGCGGCGGCTGGGGCCAGCTCCTCGCGGTGTTCCGCCTCGTCCACGGTGGGCATCCGGGCTGGGTGACAGGGCGCGGCGGCAAGCTGTTCGATCCCGACGTCTTCCCGTTCCTGGAGGGCCGCGCGCCGGGCCAGCCACGCGATGCCGCGCGGGTACTGCCGGTCTCGGATGGCACGGTGCTGCGCATCCTGCACGGGCTGATGACGGTGGAGGGCCGCAGCCAGGCGGGCGAGCGCATCCGCGAGCGTCTGTCCTACCGAGCGCTCGACGTCGAGAGCATCGGCTCGGTCTACGAGACCGTGATGGGCTTCACGGCCCTGCGCGCCGAGGAGCGCATGATCGCACTCCGAGACGAGAAGCGGCTGCCGGCCTTCGTCGGGCTCGACAGCCTGCTCGCGCAAAAACCGGCCGAGCGCCAGAAGTGGCTCAAGGAGCGCGCGGTTAAGCTCTCGGCCAAGCAGCAGAGGGGCGTGAAGGACGCAACCGACGCCTCGGGGCTCATCGCTGCCCTCGGCTCCGCCATTGACGAGCGCGCTTCACCGGACGTCGTGCCGCTAGCGCCCGGCGCGCCCTACCTGCAGCCGACTGAGGAGCGGCGCCGCTCCGGCTCACACTACACTCCGCGCTCGCTCACCGAGCCGATCGTGCGCCACGCCCTCGAACCCGCCTTTGCGCGCATCGGCACGGACGCTGCGCCCGAGTCGGTGCTCTCCCTCAAGGTGCTCGACCCGGCCTGCGGCTCCGGCGCCTTCCTGGTCGAGGCCTGCCGCCAACTTGGCGCCCGGCTCGAACAGGCCTGGACAATGCACCCGGCCGAGAAGCCACCGATTCCGGCCGACGAGGATGAAGCCACGCATGCGTGCCGACTCGTCGCTCAGAAGTGCCTCTACGGCGTCGATCGCAACCCAATGGCCGTGGACCTTGCGCGCCTTTCGCTCTGGCTCGCGACGCTGGCCCGCGAGCACGAGTTTAGCTTCCTCGACCATGCGCTGAAGAGCGGTGACAGTCTTGTCGGGCTTACGCGACGCGAAATCCAGGCCGTCCACTGGGACGCCTCAAAACCCGGCCTGCCGCTTTTCCGTGGTATGATCGAAAAGGCTGTCGCTAAGGCGCTCGAAGGACGCGAGGCGATCCGCAACGCGGCCGACGACGTGGCGCTCGCGGTTCAGACCGCGCGCCACCGCCGCGTTGAGCACGAGGTCGAGCCGGCCCGCATTGTCGGCGACGCGGTTATTGCAACTTTCTTCTCGTCCGAGAAGCCGCGAGCGCGTGAAATCGAGCGGCAGAAAGTCGAGAGTTGGATTGCGGCCGAGTCGCAGCCTGACTGGGACCAACTGCAAGCAACAGCGAAATTATTCCGCGCACAGCAGGGATGGCGGCCGTTCCATTGGGAAATCGAATTTCCAGAAGTCTTCGCGCGCAACAATCCGGGCTTCGATGCGATCGTTGGCAATCCACCATTTCTGGGAGGTCTAAAAGTATCAAATCACCTTGGCATGAGGTATTTTGAGTGGCTCACATCGGTAAACAAGGTTAAGGGCCACACCGCAGATCTGGTCGCATATTTTTTGCGAAGATCATATGGGCTACTAAATCAGTTTGGCGCCTTTGGACTACTAGCGACGAATACAGTCTCGCAAGGAGATACGCGCGAGGCTGGATTGGAAAAGGTCATTTATGATGGCGGAACAATTTTTAGAGCTATTCGTCGACTTAAGTGGCCTGGGGAAGCAGCTGTAATCGTAAGCGCGATTCATATTGCTCGCGGCAAAACATATGTGCCCGCAAAAATGCTGAATGGAACGCGAGTACAGCGCATTACACCCTTTTTGTTAAGCGATGGACCTAGCCAAAAACCTAGCAGCCTAGAGTCCAACGCTGGAAAATTTTCTCAAGGAACAAATATTCGCTCTCCTGGCTTCTTGTTCGGCGATAATGGCGAGCCCTCCACGCTGGCAGATCTCGAGCGTATTCGCGCATACGATCCGGTCTCTGCCTCACGCATCTACCCATACCTTGGCGGATCCGAGATAAACTCGAGCCCAACTCATGAAGGCAACAGATTTGTCATAAACGTTAGCGATATATCTAGTCCCGAAGAACTTAAATTTTGGCCATCACTCGAGGAGATTATTCGGGCTAAGGTGAAGCCGGAAAGAGATGCTCTGGGCAACAATCCCAACAACATTCCTCTAAAGCGGCGCTGGTGGGCATACCATGCCGAACGCCGCGCGTTCTATGAACGCATAAAGCTATGCACGTCTGTTCTGGTGAACTCTCAAGTAAGTCCGCATCTGTCTTTTGCAATCCAGCAAGCCGGCAAGATATGGGGAAATACTACAAATATTTTCTTGCTAGAGAAATTCGCGCCATTCTGTGTTGTGCAATCAAGGATTCATGAAATCTGGGCGAGATTTTTTGCCTCCTCAATGAAAGACGACCTGCGCTACGCCCCCACCGACTGCTTCGAGACCTTCCCGTTCCCGCTCTGCTATGAGTCAGATCAGACCCTCGAAGTTGCTGGCCAGATTTATCATGATTATCGCGCTGCCCTCATGATTGAGGCTGACGAAGGCATGACGAAGACTTACAATCGCTTCCACGATAGCGAGGAGCGTTTGCCTGCCATCGCGCGCCTGCGCGAGCTGCACGACGCGATGGACCGCGCCGTGCTGCGCGCATACGGCTGGGACGAACTCGCCGAGACACTGCGGCCGGAATTTCTGACGCCGGAGATCGAGGACGACCACACCTATCAGGGCCGATACTTCTGGCCGGCCGAACAGCGGGACCTCGTCCTCGCACGCCTGCTCGCCCTCAATGCTGAACGCCACGCTGAGGAGATCGCGGCTGGGATCGCGCCATCGCGTGGACGGAAAACCGCGGATGAGGCTGAGGGCCAGGACGTATTCGACCTGATGTAATCATCTTCAGGTTGCATCGGCCTCGTGGGCCGGTAGTGTCCCCGCCGGGAAAGGGAGTGCCGCGTGGCCGAGACGGACGGAACGAGCGGGGGCGCCGCGACGCCAGTAGACCGGCTGTCCGCGTTGGGAGGACCGGCCTCGGCCGTTGAGGTTCGGGAGCGGCTCCTCGAACTCCTGCGACGCGACCTCGTCGGCCCGCATCCCGACCGCGATGGCGACCTCGCGCGCGAAGTGCTTGCTGGCACCAGCCCGTCGACGTGGTACCTCACCGGCTATCTTGGGCCGCGCCGGGGCGTGAGGGCTCCTGCGCCCATGAAGGGCGCTGCGGCAGACGAGGAGGCGGCAGAACTCGGGCTCGCGGCGCAGCGCGCCAGCGAGGGCATGGAGCAGGGAGCACCTGGTCCCGGCGCGGCGGCGGATGACGGCGCGACCGAGCGCCCGCCGGCCCGCTCCTTCGAGCCCTCCTCCCTCGGCCTGACGGTGCTCCTGCCGCGGGACACGGAGGAAATCACGGCGCGTGTCACATGGGGCGACTACGTCACCGAGCCGCCGCTTGACCCCGCGGTGGTCGTGCCCGCCGCTCGCGTCGCCGCAGCAGCGGCGGGCGAGCTGCCGAAGACTCCGGCGCCCGGCACGCTGCACTGGCGGCGCATCCCGCGAGAGGCTCGCATACCGATCCGCCTCGACGTGCGCCGGGACGGCGCACCGCGGACGGTAACGATTCCCGAGAGCGCCGCCCCACAGGTACCGGGTGGTGGGCTGCAGCTCGTTATCTCAGCCCGGCCGACTCGCACCGCCGGCATCGACGGGGTGCACCGCGACCTCACGGCTTTGTCGGTGTTCCTGGTGAACGCCAGGGCCGAGACGCTGCGCCGCTTTGGCGACGTCGCCTTCTGCTTCCAGGCCCGGCTCGAACTGACCTGCGAGCAGGGCTTCGCCGCGCGCGACGACCGGGCGTCCTACGCGGCAGAGGAGTTCGACGAGCGTCTCGCCGACCTACACTACCGAGACGTCTGCTCCTTCGCGGTGGGCCACAACACCTCGGGCGATTGGGCGGAGCCGGACGAGGACGGGCGGGTAAAGTGGGTTTTCACCAACCCGCTCCCGGTGCAGGAGGTCGAGAAGCTCGGCGCCGACATCGACCTGCCCGGGGTGATGCGCGGCATGGAGGCACTCGCGCAAGCCGCGGGCGACCCCGCAACGCTCAGCGCGACCCTCGCGGCTCTTCCGCAGGAGTACGCGGTCTGGGCGGCGGGACAGGCCGCTTCGGTGGCGGCCATCGAGGGCCAGCGCCGTCAGGCGGTTGCCCGCGAGTGCTTAGAGAACATCGCGACGGCGCAGGCTCGCATCGCAGGCGGTCTCGCACACTTGTTGAACGATCCCGTCAGCCGCGAGGCCTTCGCCATCGCCAACCAGGTGATGGCCCGCGCCAACCGCCAACGCGGCATGACGCTGAATGGCAAGCCCCCGGCCGAGCAACGGGCGCCGACGTGGCGCCTGTTCCAGCTCGCTTTCGTGCTCCTCAACCTCGAAGCGCTCGCCAAGCCCAACCATCCGGACCGACCTGTAGTCGACCTGCTGTTCTTCCCCACCGGTGGCGGCAAAACAGAGGCCTACCTTGGCCTCGCTGCCTTCGCGATCGCCCGGCGACGGCTCAGCCACCCTGGACTCGACGGGGCCGGGCTGTCGGTAGTGATGCGCTACACCTTGCGCCTCCTTACTCTCGACCAATTGCAGCGTGCGGCAGGCCTCGTCTGCGCTCTCGAATTGGAGCGGCGCGCGAGCGGTCGGCTTGGTACGTGGCCGATCGAGATTGGGCTGTGGCTCGGCGGTGCTGCGACGCCCAACACGTTGGGTAGCGCCAAGAACGTCAAGCCCGGCACGGCGGTACACTGGCACCGCGAGTATCGCGCCAAGCGCGGCCCAGCACCTGCGCCCCTCAAGGCCTGTCCCTGGTGCGGTACGACACTAAAGCCGGAAAGTTTCTATCTCTACCCGAATGGCACGGCTCCGCAGCGGCTCGATATTCGCTGCGACGACGTTGACTGCGCCTTCTCCAGCAGCGAGCGCCTGCCGATAGTGGTGGTGGACGATGAGATCTACCGCCGCCTGCCGGCCTTCATGATCGCCACAGTCGATAAGTTCGCCAATGTACCCTGGGAAGGCCGTGCTGGAGCCTTCTTCGGCCACGTGGAGCGAGCTGACACGACGGGTTTCTACGGCGCTGCCGAGCCAGGCGGTGGCAGTCCAATGAGCGCGCCCTTGCGCCCGATCGACCTTGTGATCCAGGACGAGTTGCACCTTATCTCGGGACCGCTCGGAACGGTGGCGGGCCTCTACGAGACCGCCTTCGATCTTCTCGCCTCGCGCACCATCGACGAGGTGCGGCGCGGGCCGAAAATCGTCGCCTCCACCGCTACGGTGCGGCGGGCCGAGGCACAGATCCGCAGCTTGTTCGGGCGCGCTCGCACGGCGATCTTTCCGCCGCCCGGCCCGAGCCGCCACGACTCCTTCTTTGCGAAGACCGATCGGGAGAGCCCCTCGCGGCTCTACACGGGGATCGCCTCACCGGGGCGAGGGCCGAAGCTCGTCTTCCTGCGCACGCTGCAGACTCTACTCGCCGGCGCACAGGCGCTCTCGTCCACCGCCGAGCCCGACCCGGCCGACCCCTATTTGACGGCCCTGTGCTACTTCAACGCACTGCGCGAACTCGGAGGGGCCCGGCGCATCGTCGACGACGAGGTGCGCACGCATCTGGCGACTTACGGGGCGCAGCGCGTGCGGCTGGAGCCGCCGGGCCAGCCCTTCGCCGACCGGGCTCTGCGCGAGATCCAGGAACTGACCTCGCGCTACAGCACCGACCAGGTCTCAGAGGCACGCACCCGGCTTGGGAGACCCGCCCGTGCCAAGGATGCGGTTGATGTCGCGCTCGCCACCAACATGATCTCTGTCGGCCTTGATATCGGCCGGCTCGGCCTGATGGTTGTGCAGGGCCAGCCCAAGACCGCCGCTGAGTACATCCAGGCCACTTCCCGCGTCGGCCGTGAGACCGAGAAGCCGGGCCTCGTCGTCACGCTGCTCAACGTCCATAAGCCGCGCGACCGCATGCATTACGAGCAGTTCCGCTCCTTCCACATGAGCTTCTACCGGGCGGTGGAGGCGACGAGCGTGACGCCTTTCGCGGCACGCGCCCTCGATCGAGCCCTCGCTGCTACTCTGGTTGCCGCGGCCCGCCACTTTGAGCCCGACCTTACGCCGAGAAGCGCCGCCAATCGGATCGCTCGAAACGGCCACGCCGCCGCGGCGGTGCGCGCTGCCTTCGAAGAGAAGATGCGAGTAGCTGGTATTGAGACAGCCGCGATCGAACGCTGCCTCGCACGAATTGATGCTCTTGCGGTGGCTTGGGCCGAGATTGCCGATCACCAGACCGCTAACGGCGACCAGTTCGTTTACGCGAACGAAGAGCCCGTGCGGCGCTTGCTCCAGGATCCGCTGGACGACCCGCCCAACATGGCGGCGAACCGCGCATGGTTCGCCGCCGGGCGCTCGATGCGAGACACTGAGCCGGTCGCGCTCCTGAAGCTGCGCGGTCCCGACGGCGCACCCCTCAGCAAGTGAACATTTGATGGCCGAAATCACCCAGAGCTTCAGCCAGCTGCTCCTGACCTATGGGCCAGGCGCCATGCTGGACTTGCCCGAACACGCAGTCGTCGTCGCGGGACTCCAAGGCTGGCGATACGCGGGCGGCTGGAACGAACTGCGCGAGGACCGGCTCGTGCCCTTGCTGCGCCAGCAGCTCGCCGGAAAGCTCAGCCCCACCTTCCACGGACTACGCCGCCCGCCCGCGCAGGACGAGGAGCGCCGCGATCCGAACGCGCCGGGCGTCGAGGTGGTGCTGTTCCCGACTTGGTTCACCGCCGACGAAGGCGACGCCGCCGAGACTGCCGAGGGCAGTGGACCCGCCCGCGCGGAGAAGCGGCGGCGCATGGTGACCTACTCCGACCTTAGCGTCACCCAAGGCGGTAAGCTCTCCTACGGAGGGGGAGGGCGCAAAAGTCCCGTCAACCCAATTCGTTTCGTTGCTGCTTGCCCGCGCGGCCACCTGCAGGACATCGACTGGCGCTTCCTCGTCCACCGCGGGCGCGACGGCACCTGTCGGAAGGAGATGTTCTGGGTCGAGCGGGGCGTGAGTTCGGATCCTGCCGACCTCTTCGTGCGCTGTACTTGCGGCGCCTCGGTCTCGCTCGGCGATCTTTACAAGCCAAAATTCCTGGGGAGGTGCGGCTGTCATAGCCCCTGGCTTCAGCCGAGGCGGCTTGCGGAGGAGGTCTGTGAGTCCGACCTCCGGTTGCTGCCGCGCTCAGCCACGAACACCTATTTCGCCCAGACTGTCACGGTGATCTCGCTCACAAGCGAGCACAGCCGGGTGCGGGAGGTCATCCAGCAGCACGGGGCGATCATCGAGAGCCTGCGGCCTCTCCCAAACTTCTTCACCATTCTCCGCACACTCCCGGCTACCAAGGAGGCCTTCCAAGAGTTCTCCGATGACGATATTGCGCGTGCGCTCGAGGAGGGAGACGCTGGCGCGGCGGCCTCAGCCCCGAACCCGCGCATCGCAGAGTTCGATCTCTTAGCCTCCGGAAAGCCAGTGATCGGCGAGGACCGAGAGGGATCCTTCCTGTTCGCCGAGACCCTCGAAAGGGGCCGGCTCGCGCTCACCCCGCCCTGGAGCGAGCTACTGCATGGGGTTGTGCGGGTTC
The DNA here is from genome assembly GCF_036441335.1 of Methylobacterium mesophilicum. Classification (GTDB taxonomy): domain Bacteria; phylum Pseudomonadota; class Alphaproteobacteria; order Rhizobiales; family Beijerinckiaceae; genus Methylobacterium; species Methylobacterium mesophilicum_B. The sequence goes on along the minus strand of NZ_MLBW01000039.1, from coordinate 17,667 downwards.
ACCGCCTGCGTGAAGTCACCTGCCTCTACGGGTTCACGCGCTTGGAGCCGCCGCCGACCACTGCTGAGAGCGAGCTCGATGAGATCCAGCTTTCTGTCGATGGCGCCGACCTCGCGCGCGACGTGGAGTGGCTGCCTGCGATCGAGCAGTACGGCGAAGGCATCTTCCTCCACTTCAAGCCGGACTTCCTGAAAGCGTGGCTGGCGCGGCCGGAGGTGGCCGATCGGGCGCAGGTGCTGCGGGATGGCGAGACCCGCGATGCTCGCCGCTTCAACCGCGAGCCCCGGCACCTAGGGATTGCCTATTGGGCGCTACACTCGCTCTCGCACGCATTGCTCTCCGAACTCGCGCTCGAATGCGGCTACCCGCTTTCGTCCCTGAAGGAGCGCATCTATGCCAGCGGTACCGGGCAAGCCCACCGATTCGGGCTTCTCATCTACACCTCAACCGCGGGCGGCCAGGGCACGCTGGGCGGCCTGAGCAGCATGGCCGAGCAGGTGCCACATATTCTCGAACGAGCCGTGAGGCACCTCGTGTTGTGCTCCAACGACCCAATCTGCGCCGAGCACGGGCCCGAGAACGATCACGACGACCGCCCCCTGCACGGGGCCGCCTGTCACGCCTGCCTTCTCGTGCCGGAGACCTCCTGCGAGGCGCGCAATACCCGGTTAGACAGAGGTCTTCTCGTCGAAACCGTTGTTGGAGCCGGCTATTCGATGTTCGATGTTTCGAGATAAGATTTAGAGCGATGCCCAGCAAATTTTGGTGCAGTTAGTCAAAGGAGGAGGCGCCACCGAATAGAGCTGCAACGTTCGAGCCTAATATAGGCCGCCAAGGTCTTGGGCCGGCCGGTTTGGTGGAGCAGCGTACAACACGGCTGCAGCAGCTTGTTCGGGTGCTTGAGGCGCCCGTCATGGCGACGCGGCTGGTTGATCGGGGACAACAGCTGCGGGTATGAGCAGCATCTCCGCTCGCGCCATCGGGCGAACAAAAATTGCTGTCGTTCGCGGCAGCTTAAGGCGCAGTGCGGTCAGAAGCCTATCGGTCGACTCTCCTGCCGCGCGCACGAATTCGCCATTCGAGACTTTAAAAGACGTTAGAGGTCTGCGCAAAGTGAGCTCATTGAGGCGGGTGAGAAGCTCCCAATCCTGAAAAACAGTTGCCGAACCGCCCAACTGTTGCACGCCGAAGATTAGGCGATGCACCGTACCTCCGGTTCCCGTCACCTCATCCTCGACGCTCGCAATAAGGAGCGGCGCATCGAGGCTGTCGAGCGACGCCAGGCGCACTGGAAGCTCACGAGCCTCTTGGACCGCGAGATCCATCAGCTGGTGCCCGACGCCGAGAACGCGGCTGGCAGCGTTCTCGCCCCTCAGCGTGCGGTCGAAAACGAGCCCCTCGTAGCGGTCGTCGACGCTCCAAGACCTCTCCCGCCATGGCGTCGGCGTCTTGAAGGCCAGACTGCCATCATCATCAGACCGGCTTACACGCCGCCCGTGCCGCTGCAAGGTCGCGGCGAAGAATGGTTCGAGGGCAGGAAGGTCGACCTTCGGCACGTCGCGGCCGACCGCCTGAAAATCAAAGCGCGCGACGTTGCCGAACAGGTCGCGGGCGGTGTCGATCACGTCGCGCCCGCCTAACGTCGCGGTCTTCTCGTCGAACCAGTCCGCGAGCCGGTTGTCGCGCCGTCCCCCCGCCCCTGCGTAGAGCTCGTTGAAGAACGCTTCGCCGGCGATGCCGATGACGAGGCGAGTGATATCCTCACGCTCCTCCATCGCATTCGACAGTGCCGCCTGGATGCGCTCCAGCTTCGCGCTCAGAAGGTCCCAGATCCTCGCCTCTACCGTAGCCGGGTTGCGCAGCAGGAAGACACGCACCTCCTCACGTTGTCCGTAGCGGGACAGGCGCCCGACGCGTTGGTGGAGCCGCATCGGATTCCAGGGCATGTCGATGTGGATCAGGGTCGAGCAGCGCTCCTGCAGGTCGATGCCCTCGCCCCCCGCCTCGGTCGAGATCAGGAAGCGGACCTTACCCCCGTTGAAGGCATCGGCGGCCACCTCCCGGCCGATGGAGATCGTCCGGAGGCCGGTTGCCGTGCGCACGCCATCGAGCCGCTCGTCGCCGTTGATGAAAGTCCCGGTGTCCGCGCCGAAGCGCGCGTTAAGGGCGTTCAGCACCAGTGCCTGCGTGGCCTTGTACTCGGTGAAGAACAGCACCGGCTCGCCGGGATCGAGTTCCGTCTCAATGAGGTCGAGGAGCCGCGCAATTTTGGTCTCCGGTGAGGCCGCGGCGGCGAGCGCGATCAGCTCGTCGAGCCGCGCGATCTCGTTCTCCATCAGCAGGGCGGCGAACTCCGCGGCCGCGTCCTCCTCGTCGCCCGGCTCTGCCTCGGACGGCGGAGACCTGTCGCGACCGCCGCCCGCCGCCAGTGCCCGCTCCAGCTTGGCCCGCCGTCGGGTCAGGGCGCTCTGGATCGCGGCGATCGAGCTCGCGGCGAGCTTCTGCAGAGTGATGAGCACCAGCATGCGGGTGGTCTGTGCCCGCCCAGTGAGCGTGTCCGCGTAGGCACGCCCGTCGAGGATGAAGTCGCTAAGCGTGCGGTAGAACAGGTCCTCGGCCCCGGAATAGGCGTAATCGCGGCTCTCGGTGACGACGGGCCGGAAGAGCCGCTCACCCTTCAGGTCCGTCACCGTAGCCTTGTTGTTGCGGATCATCGCCTGCGACAGGGCGGCGAGCTGCCCCTCGCGGTCCGCTTCGGGGTCGAACAAGTCCGGTCGCAGCAGCCGCATCAGGCCGAAGAAGCCGTAATCCTTGCCCCGGTGGGGCGTGCCGGTAAAGAGCAGCAGCGAGGAGACGCGGCCGCGCTCCTGCATCTCCCGCAGAAGCCCGTACGCGAGGGTGTCACCGCTGCGCTCGTCGAGGTTGAGGTGGTGAGCCTCGTCAACGATCACGAGGTCCCACGGCTCGGCTTCCAGGAGCCGGGTCCGCGCGCCACGCCCGTCGGCACGCAGGGTGTGGAACGAGGCCACCGCCATCGTGGCCGTGTCCCAGAAGTTGCCCCGCGCCGAGTCGGCCGCCGCCGCGTATTGCTGCAGGCGGATATCGAACATGGCCTTCAGGCGCGCGCGCCACTGCGGCACGAGCTTAGCGGGCGCGAGGACCAAGAGCCGGCGCACGCGGTTCGCGGCGAGCAGCGGCATCAGGATTAGCCCGGCCTCGATCGTCTTCCCGAGGCCTACGTCGTCGGCGACGAGCCAGCGGAACGGCCACGTGGCCGTAACCTTGCGGCAGACCCAGAGCTGATGGGGCAGGATCTGCACCCGCGAGCGCGAGAACACACCCCACTGCTCGTTGACGGAGGTGATGGCGAGCGCCTGAGCGCGCAGCACCGCCTCGACCGGGTCGCCGGCTCGGCCCTCGGCGAGCGCAGCAGCGAGGCTCGCCGCGGCGGTTAACTCGCCGGCCGGCACGCGCTGCAGCCCACTTTCGAACTCGACGATGACGAGGTCGCCACTCTGTAGCACCACTCGGCCGGCGCCATGGCGCGGATGTTCGACGGCCGCACTCGGCGCGAAGGCAGAGCTCATTCGGCGGCATCCATGAAGCCGTCCTCCTCGTCTTCGTTTTCTTCCAGCCAGGGCGCAGCGTCATTCAGCAGGCCCCCACGGAAGCGCAGCAGGTCGGGCACGTAGGCAGCCCGCGTGACGAGTTGCAGCGGCAGGTCGCCGTCGGACAGCAGCAAAGCCGCATGCCGGGGTGGAAGTCGGTCCGAGACGAACCGCCAGATCGCGATGCTGCGGTCCATCGAAGGTTCATCGCCGAGCCCCGCGCCGAGGTCGTTCAGGAGCCGACGGACGCGTCCGGTCGAGGCCCAGCCGTAGGGCGATATGAGGGATCGCCTGCGCTCGTCCCAGAAGCCCGTCCGCGCCAGTTCGCGCATCATCCAGTTGGCGCCGAGGCCGAGCGTGCGCACCAGCGGCGCTGCCTCGATGCCCGCCTCGCGCCAAATCGGCGAGAAGGACGGCGTAAAGAGATCGCTCAGACTGATATTGGACGTCGGCGCGCTGCCGATCGCGCGCGGCAGGTTCGTGGCGATCCAGGCGTAGTGAGGCAGCCAGTGGGCGATCTTGTAGAGATCGATCAGGGTGCGGCGCCACCGCCAATGCGCAAGGTCTGGCTGCGCGTCGCTCGCCCAGTCGCGCAGGCGAGCGAGCCAGACTTCGGGGCCTTCCGCCGGCGGCGCCCGCGAGAGGTCCGCCCACCAGCCCGTCGCTGCCGCAGCTTCGATGAAGCTTCGGTGCTGCCCGTCCTGCGCGCCGCCGAAGCCCTGAAAGCAAGCTAGCGCCAGGAAGGTGAACCACCCCGCACGGTCGTCGAGATCCCTGCGGTTCGACGCCGGCAGCAGGGATGAGGGACGGAAGTTCGCTGGATAAACCCGTTCCTCGTAGTTGCGAGTCAGCTCCCCGCGCTTCTCTGCCCACCAGGTCCAGATCGCGTCGAGCACGTCGGCGGCGGAGTGGGCGGGGGCCGGATTTTCCTCGTAGACGAAGGCCGAGGCCGGCACCGGCGGGGCGTAGTTGGTTAGCTTGGCCCGCAGCTTGTTGCGCTCATCGGCCGTCAAGCCATGCGCTGGAGGGCCGTCAGCCAGGGTCTCTAGAGGCTGCATCCAGGCGGGCGGCGAGCGGCGCACGGCGGCGAGAAAATCCTCACGATCGTCCTCGGCGACGAGGAAGCGCAGCACCGCCTCGCGCGCATCTTGCGTCACGGCACGCTCCGCCCACTCGCGGTGAAGCTCTCCGCCGGGGCCGTAGCCGGACTCGTTGCGGGCTAGCAGCACGAACTCCAGGCCTTGCGCGTCGTAGGCGCTGTCGAGGACGCGTTCGGGTGGGGCGAAGCGAGCCCGCAAAATCTCCCGGGTGGACTCTGGTCGGGGCACCGTGAGATCACCGACAGAACACCATGCTCCATTGCAGTTCAGGAACAAGGCTCGCTTGGCGAGTGTGCGCAGCTGCGCGCCCTCTTCTTGCAGCGGTGATCGATTGAGAGCGTCGCGGCTAAGGACCGCGCCGAGCCGGGCCGCCATCGCGGGTGTGACACGGTGGTTTGCCGCCGTAAGTTCATCGCCCAGGACGCGCTCGGCCGTGATGGTCGGCAGCGCACCAAAGCCGAGCCGCACCAAGTCAGCCGCCGTCTCGCGCCCGACCATCCTGCCGCGCCGGCCTGCCATGCTCTCCCAGTGCGCGATCGCGTCCTGCAGCGCCTGGTTGCGCAGAGCGCCGCCGAACACGCCCGCGGCGTCGCCCGCGCGGATCCGCTCGCTCGCCGGTGCACCTTCGCCCGCCGGGACAACAGGAGCAAACGCCGCGAGCGCGCCGAGGCCGCGGCCCTGTCCGTGGAGCCCGCAAGCGAGAGCATCATCGAGGTCGTCGCGCAGGAGGTCCCACAGACGCGCGAAGAAGTGCAGTTGCGGCGCTTCGACTGGGTCGAGGCCGAGCGCCGCGGCGAGACCCGGCCAGTCCTCCGTCGCTGCGCGGTGGAGCGCCAGAAGGCGCTGGCCAAGCGTGACGCCGAGATTGGCGAACAGCTCGGCTTGAGCCTCGGCCCCGCTTGCGAGGGTGGTCCGGTTGGGGCTGAGCGGGAAGGGACCGTCGAGCATCCAGCCGGCGCTGACAGAAGCGTCGAGCGGCGCTGTCCACCACAGGCGGGGCGCGCCGTCGAACGACACCGGGCCGGTATCACCGCGCTTGAGTGCCAGGATGTAATTATCGCCTAGGTCGAGGAGGAGCGCCGCGAACGGGTGCGCCCCGTCCACGACGGCGACCCGGATCCCTTCGACTTCGGCGATCGACCGATCTGGCTGCCGCTCGTAGACGCGCGACACGATTCCGTTCTGCACTTCCACGCGCCGGATCGCCTTAGCGAAGAGCGGCAGGAAAGGGGCACAGGCGGCGAAGCGCTCGACCGCGCGTGTTCCGTACTCGGCACGGCCCACGTCGAACGGCACTCGGATCAGCGTCGCCGGGCACTGGTCTCGGCTGTGATCGGCTACCTCGCCAGGTCCCCCGGCCCATCGGGCCGGGAGCATCCCACCGACAATTCGAGCGGCCAGGAGGTCGGACGCGACGGAAACCTCGCTGCTCAGTGCATGGACGGATTTGAAGCCGAGTCCGTACTTGCCCGTGGTCTCCGAGCCGCCCGGTTTGTCCGAAACGTGCATAAGGAGCATGTTCTGGAGGTCGCGGTGGTAGTTCTTGCGCTCTCCTGTCTCGCGGTCCGGGCCGCGGTGATTGATCGGGCGTCCCCAGTGGACAGCGTCGAAGCGGTCAGGCCTCGCCCGCAGAAGGAAGGCCCGCGGCCCTTCCGACGGTTTGCGTTGAAGCGTGGCGTCGTCGGCGTTCTGGAACAGTTCGAGCACGACACGCGCCGGATCGTATCCGAACTCCTCCACACGTCCTCGCACGCAGCGGAGAAGCGCAGCCTGGGCCTCGGGGCTGTCCATCAGCCCGTCCCACAGTCGCTTCTCCGCATCAGCGCGGGCTCCCTCCCGCGCAGCTGGAAGAGAGTGTCGGGTGTCGGTGTCCCTCTCGTGTGCCTCGATCAGCGGCCGCAGCACGGGGTCGGCTTTAAGCCGGAGCTGCCGGAGAACGGTCGGCAACTCCTCGCGCAGGACCGCCTGGGTTCGGTCGATGAGATCCTGCGCGAGTTCCCCGACCATGCCGCGTAATCCGTTCACGGCCTTTACCTGATGCGGCATGAAGAGGCAGAGGCAGCGATCGGCGATCGTGCGGACGAGATGGCGCATCTCGACGATAACCTCTGGAGCCGATGCGTCCTGCAGGGCGGACGGCCGGATCTGGAGGACGTGGACGTTCACAGTGCGCCCGTTCGGCAGGCGCATCCGGCGGGCGGTCTCGTGCCCGTTGCCGATCAGGAGCGCGCGACCGCCGTCCCGCCGCGCCTCGAAGCGGTCGCCACTGAGTGCAACCGCCCAGACGTCATCGCCAACGACCCGCTCTAGGAGGAAGCGCCGCGCCTCGACTTCCTCGGCCAGCGTTACGCGCGAGAGACAGGCGTTGACTACCCGGTCAATGTCGCCCAGGTGGTCGTCGATCCCGAGTGTCGCGCTTCCCTGCCACTGCGCCATGACCGCGCGCATGGCAGGGAATCGACCGGTGAGACCGAGCAGGGTGAGGGCGAGATCCTCCGGAAGGCGCCTGCGCAATGTCCTTAGGAATTCGTCGAAATCCTGCGCCGAGCGGGCATCCAGGTCGTGAAGGATTTCATCGGCCGAAGCTGCGTATGGGCCTCGGGACGCTGGTCCGGCTGCATCCGAATTGAGGCCGGCCGGAGCATCTCCGGACCGCCTGAGGGCGTCAGCTAGATCCGGATCAAGCAGGTAGGCCGGCGCGAGGCCGGCGCCGTGCACCGCGACCTGCTGCCCCTGCCGCCATCCGCCGTCGCAGGTCGGAACGGCCGTCCCTGTGAAGAGCCGGTGGCGCGCCGCCGCATCAAGGCACACGACGCCCGCCTTGAACGCGGCGCGGTAGAGGCCCCGCGCCGCCTCCTCCCGGCCGCCACCCAAGAGCGCCGCTTCGGCAAGCGCGTTCAGGACAGCGCTCAGATCCTCAACCCTGCGGGCGGGCGCTAGAGCGGCAAGGCAGGGCGCGGCCAGGGTTGAATCCCCGGCCTTGTCGTCCAGGAGCGCCGCGGCAAGCAGCCAGCCGGGCAGCGCGAGGTCTGCGCCCGCCCGCGCGAGCGTCGACAGGTCGCGGCGGTGCTCCTCGCTCCAGGCCACGGGCAGGCCAACGAGGCCGCACTCCCTAACCTGTAGCGCCAAGGCGTCGAACGACTCCTTCGCGTCCGGCAGGATCGCGGCCCGGAGCTGCGCGAAGCCGCGGTGCGCGCGGATCTCCGGGGGCAGGCTCGCCGCCGGATGGAACGCGAGCGCATCGCCTCGCCCCAAGATGCGTGACGCCGCCGCGCCGACCCCTTCCGGCAACGCTAGCACGCTCCCTGGCGAGACAAGGTGCCCGCCGACTGTCAGCCAGGCGAACCCGTGCAGGCCGTGGCGCAGCTCGGGCGGAACAGAGGCCGCGTCGGAATCGGCGAGCGCGTCAAGGATGGCGTCCTGGAGGATTCCCGGCGCCACGGCGCCATCGCGCAGGCCGCGCAGGGCAGCCCACAGCTCGGCATTGGCGTCGTGCGGCGGCAGGAGTTCGGATTGCTTCCTCAGTGCCTCTGCGCTCGCCGCCGTCCGCACGCGACGGAGAAGGCCGGTGAGCGCGCGGGGGACTGGCCTATCGGCCGCGAGGCACATCGTCTCGTCAATAGCGACCCGCCCGCCGTCCTCCAGCTCGTGGATCGGCAGGCGGCGCAGGAGGTCGGCGGACAGCCCGCTCTCCAGCAGGATCCGTCCCTCCTCCTCGGACGCCTCGAACCGCCCCTGCGCGAGCGCTTCTTCGAGCCGGCGTTCGAGTTCCGGACGGTCCAGTGGGGTCAGGGCAAGGGCGCTCTGCTCCCGCGGGGCCAACTCGGCCAGGATAGAGTCCGCGGCCAGGAAGGTCGACGTGCTTCCCCGCAGAAGGCGCTCGACCAGCGGCGCCAGCCCGGGCGGGACATCGTGGTAGAGCTTCGTCCCGACCATTCCGGCTTCGGCGACACCCACCAACAGCCGGCGCAAGGCCGCGACCTGCGCCGCTGGATCCGGCGCCCCAGGCTCTTTGATCCTCCTCACCAGCGCCCCGCGCGCGTCTGCGTCGTCGCTGAACCGCCTGGCGGCGTTGACGAAACGGATCATGGCGGCGGAGTCCATGGTCCTACCTCGTCCGTCCGTCCCGATAACGTTGTCGAAAAGCTCGGCATCGTTGGACGGGACGATGGAGAGCGAAAGCTCCGGAAGGGCCGGAAGCGCGACCTTCACATTCGCATTGGTGATCGGCGATGCTAGGAGGAGCGTTCCTCCCGCTGCCGCTAGGGACAGATCGCTGATCGACAGCACCCGGCGCTCGCCTTCCGGCTGCTGCATGACCGAGAACAGGCGGATGCCACGCAGGTTGCCGTCGCTGGCGAGGGCCGAAAAAGGTGCGTTGCTTGCTGCGATCAGATGCGTCGCCGCCAGAGCAGCCTGCTCGGCGCGCACGCTGTCTTGCTCTTGCACCGCGAGCGGTTCAATCGCACGGAGCATGGCAGCGAGAAGCTGGCGGTCCCGCAGGAGAGACGGGCGATTGCCGTCTTGCCAGTCTTCACTCACCACCACGACTCCAGAGGCCGCGGAGGCGAGGGCGCCGAGGATGCTGCTATGTGCCGCCCGCTTGGGCAGGAACACGATCGTGCCGTTGGGAATGTGGCGCACGATTGCCCGCATGGTCTCGTCGGGCGCGAAATTTCCGTCAAGCTGCATCGCATCCTGCAGCTTGCAGCGGAGCACGGCGCCGACGGTCTCATCGGTGGTCGGGCCGGGTCGGGCACTGTCGAGGATATTTGCCAGGGCAGCAGCCCGCTTGCGGTTCCGGAAGACGCTGGGCGGCACCATCTCTAACAGGTCGGCGAGTTCGGCTGCACTCCACGCCGGGACCGCCGTCGCGAGCACCCGCGGCGCGCCATCCTCGTCCGCTGCGCAGATCGCGAGCCCGCGGCGCGCCGCAAAGGCGTCGAGGTTAGGCAGGAGCGCCCCCAGCTCCGCGGGCGAGCCGAGGAGGGCGCCCGGAAGCGGCCGGAGGGCCGTCGCCGGGTCGAGTACCGTCCAGGCGGGCGCACGCCCGTCCCAGACCTCCGCCAGAACGGACCGGGCGCTGATTGCGGCCCGGTTGACGGCGAACCACCGGCTAGCGGTGAGCGCACGCACGACACCCGCGAGGTCGTTCGCCGACAGCACAGTGTCAGCGAGCGCGCACTGGAGCAGGCGTGGCAGGCTCGCCAACACCACGTCGTCGCGCAGGGCGCGATTCCAGCGGGCGGTCACGGGAGCACCCTCTCGCGCGCTCTCATCCGCGCCGTCCTCTGCCAGACCCAAGATCGCACGCCGTCCGGAATCGACGAAGAAGTAGCCGTGCAGGAACAAGCGCAGGGCAAGCGGTGGTTCGGAGGCCGGCCCGATCCCGATCTCCTGGGAGGGCCGTTCGCCGGTCGGCAGGAAGACTCCCCAGTCGATTGCAAGGCCGGGTACCGCCGGCGCGCCGCGCACTAGCAGGGCCGCGCCGTGCGGCAGGGCCTTCTCGGGCACCCTCTCGTTCTCCAGCGTCAGCGTCGACGGCCAGTCCGGATTGGCCTTGATCGCCCTGAAGCGATCGTCAGACGATAGGATCTCGATGCCGGAGAAGCGGATCTCCTGCGATCCCGACGGCGTCGACAGCGCGATGTTGCCGCCGAAGGAACGCTCCTCACCGGCCGCCGCGCCGGACGGCCCGTCCTCCGCCTCGGACAAGAGCGAGAGGCGCCCGCCGGAGCGGACGAGCGAGACCTCGCTCGCGCCATCCCACCTCAGATCGATCCGATCGAGGTGACGCGTCGCAGCGAGGATCGTCGCGAGATCCGATGTCCGGCTCAACTCGTTCATGAGCCTCCGGCGCGCTTCTTCCCCGTCGAACCGCGCCTCGACGAAGGCCATGCCGGCGGAGGGGCACAGGTCGTTGCGCCTGAGCGGCAGCCAGAGCGCGAGGTACTGGCCGGGGAAGGCCGCACCGTCTACCTGCGCGTGCAGGAGGGCGGCGTCGGGCTCGATCTCTTCCCACGGCCCAGTCGTCACGCGGGTCTTCTCAATGCCGTGATAGGGATTGACGACGAAGGGCACGAAGCCGTCGCCGTAACCAGCCGGCGCTACTACGAAGGCGTCGCAGAGATGGAACACCGCCTTCTGCCCGAGGCCGAACCGGCCCGCTGAGCCGGCCTCCTCCGTCTTGCTACTGGCCGAAGCGTGCCTGATGCCCTCCTCGTTTTGCTTCGTGTACCGGCCATCGTTCACCACGAGCAGGCCCGGACCGCGCAACAGCGGGTTCGCGGCGCCCGCGATCCCCTTCCGCAGATCGACTGAGAGGCTTGCGGCACCCGCATCGTCGGCGTTCTGAAGCAATTCCTTTAGTATTGAGAAGCGGGTCTTGTAGCGGTCCTGCAAATTGTTCCGGATCGACAGAACCACCGAGCGCGCATCGACCTCGTACGCGGGCATCCGCTTCGCCTCTATGGGGGTGAGCTGGTCCTTTGGGCCGGATCGACGAAGCGGAAGGACCAACGACGTTCCGAGGACGATAAGGTCAAGCTTGGCTCAGCGCCAGACGATGATCAAGTCAGTTGCATTGCGGAGCGGCGAGGATCGCTTACAGAAGCCACAATGAGCGGATCGAGGCAGGACTCCTGACGCTAGACTAGGAGATCGAGGTCTCGCCCGTGCCAGCGCGGTCAGACCGGAGCCCAGGCGCACGAGCGCGTCGTCGGTGCCGTCGCTGGGCTAGGACAAGACGGCTTGAACGCCGCTCCGCGCTACGTTGGTTCGCCGCAGATTTGCAATGCGAGAATGAGAGTCTCCTGAGGCCACAACTCGCATCGCCAGCTTGGCTCTTTCAGCACCTGGAACCAAACGTTCTTGGTATCCACCAACAGGCCGATCGGCGCCCAGTGAGGCCGGGTAGCAGCACGGCCGTCTCCTGCCATGCACAAGGATGCAGATAGCAGTAACTGTGTGAGATACTTCTGTGAGCCGCACGCCAAAATCGAGCTAAGTGCTTGATTTTACTGGCGCGCCCTACGGGAATCGAACCCGTGTTTTCGCCGTGAAAGGGCGACGTCCTGGACCGCTAGACGAAGGGCGCTCTGGCTGGGCCGGGGTTCTATAGTCGGACCGGAGACGCCCGGCAACCGTCCAGGCGCGGCACAGGTGCCACAGGTCCCGAGTTTGCGGGTCCTGGATCTGTCGGTCCTGCGTTTGACCGCGCGCCGGGTTGGGGCGATGGAGAGCCATGCCCCAGCCCACTCCTCGCATGACCCTCGTCCTCGGCGGGGCGCGGTCCGGCAAGAGCGCCTACGCGGAGGGGCTGATCGAGACCTGTCCCGGCCCGTGGCTCTATCTCGCCACCGCCCAGGCCTTCGACGACGAGATGGTCGACCGCATCGCCCAGCACCGCGCGCGGCGCGGCGGCGCCTGGCGCACCCGCGACGTGCCGCTCGCCCTGCCGGAGGCGGTCGCCGAGGCCGATGGACCGGTCCTGGTCGACTGCCTCACGCTCTGGCTCACCAACCTGATCCTGGCGGAGGCCGACGTGGCTCAGGCGACGGCGCGGCTCCTCGCCGCCTGCGCCGGCGCCCCGGGCCCGCTCGTGCTGGTCGGCAACGAGGTCGGGCTCGGGATCGTCCCCGACAACGCCCTCGCCCGGCGCTTCCGCGACGCCGCCGGCCGCCTCCACCAGCAGCTCGCCGCGCGGGCCGACCGGGTCGTGCTCACCGTGGCCGGCCTGCCGCTGGTCGTGAAGCCGCCGGCCCCGCAGACACAAGCCCCCCCGACAGGAGCCTCCGCATGACCGACGACGCCGCGCGCCACCGGGAGAAGATGGAGAAGCGCAAGGCCGTCCAGGACGCCGAGGTGGCCGCCAAGACCCTCGAGAAGGGCCTCCTCCTCGTCCATACCGGCCCCGGCAAGGGCAAGAGCACGGCGGCTCTGGGGCTGATGCTGCGGGCGCTCGGCCGCGGCTGGCGGGTCGGCACGGTGCAGTTCATCAAGGGCGGCTGGGATACCGGCGAGCGCCACGCCGTGGCGGCCTTCGGCGACCGGGTCGTCTGGCACACCCTGGGCGAGGGGTTCACCTGGGAGACGCAGGACAAGGCCCGGGACATCGCCGCCTGCCGCCACGCCTGGGAGGTCGCCGCGGGGCTGATGGCCGACCCGACGATCCGCCTGCTCGTCCTCGACGAGCTGAACATCGCGCTGCGCTACGAGTACCTCGACCTCGATGCCGTCGTCGCCGCCCTCCGCGCGCGCCGGCCGGACCTGCACGTCGTGGTCACCGGCCGCAACGCCAAGCCTGCCCTGATCGAGGCCGCCGACCTCGTCACCGAGATGGGCAGCGTCAAGCACCACTTCGCCGCCGGCGTGAAGGCGCAGGAAGGGATCGAGTTCTGAGCCCGAAGCGGACAAAGGCCCTGATGATCCAGGGCACCGGCTCCGACGTCGGCAAGTCGCTGATCGTGGCGGGGCTGGCGCGCGCCTTCACGGAGCGGGGCCTGAGGGTCCGGCCGTTCAAGCCGCAGAACATGTCGAACAACGCCGCCGTCACCGCGGACGGCGGCGAGATCGGCCGGGCGCAGGCGCTCCAGGCCCGGGCCGCCCGGGTGGCGCCCTCCGTGCACATGAACCCGGTCCTGCTGAAGCCGCAGAGCGAGGTCGGCTCCCAGGTTGTGGTGCAGGGCCGGATGGTCGCCACCGTGAAGGCGCGCGACTACCAGGCCTGGAAGCCCCGGCTGATGTCCGCCGTCCTCGACAGCTTCGCGCGCCTCGCGGAGGAGGCCGACCTCGTCCTCGTCGAGGGCGCGGGCTCGGCCTCCGAGGTCAACCTGCGCGCGGGCGACATCGCCAATATGGGCTTCGCCCGGGCCACCGACACGCCGGTGGTGCTGGTCGGCGACATCGACCGGGGCGGGGTGATCGCGAGCCTCGTCGGCACGCGGGCGGTGATCGACCCGGAGGACGCCGCGCTGATCGCCGGCTTCCTCGTCAACCGGTTCCGCGGGGACCCGAGCCTGTTCGCCGACGGCATGCGGCTGATCGCCGAGCGGACCGGCTGGGCGGCGCTCGGCCTCGTGCCGCACTTCCCCGACGCGGCGCGCCTGCCGGCCGAGGACGTGCTGGGACTGGCGGGCTCCGACGCGCGCGGGCCCGGAGCCCTCACGGTGGCGGTGCCGGTGCTCCCGCGCATCGCCAATTTCGACGATCTCGACCCCCTGCGGGCCGAGCCCGGCATCTCCGTGGTCCTGGTCCGGCCCGGCACGCCGATCCCCGCCGGGGCCGCCCTCGTGCTGCTGCCGGGCTCCAAGACGACGATCGACGACCTGGAGGCTTTCCGCCGCGAGGGCTGGGACGTCGACCTGCGCGCCCATGTCCGCCGGGGCGGCCGGGTGCTCGGCCTGTGCGGCGGCTACCAGATGCTCGGAAGAAGCCTCGCCGATCCGCACGGGATCGAGGGGGCGCCGCGCACCGTGCCGGGCCTCGGGCTCCTCGACGTCGACACCGTGATGTCGCCGGAGAAGCGCCTCGCCGCCGTCACCGGCACGAGCCTGCCCGACGGCGTTCCGTTCTCCGGCTACGAGATGCATATCGGCACGACCGCGGGGCCCGACGCGGACCGGCCGCTGCTGCGCCTCGCCGACGGGCGCCCGGACGGGGCGGTCTCGGCGGACGGGCGCGTGGCCGGGACCTACGTCCACGGCCTGTTCGTCGACGACGCCCAGCGGGCGGCGTGGCTCGCGCGCCTCGGCACCGTCTCGGCGGGCGCCGGCTACGAGGCCGGGGTCGAGGCGGCCCTCGACGGCCTCGCGCGACACATCGCGGCCCATGTCGACTGCGACCGGCTCCTGGCGCTTGCCCGGTAGGCGGCGCCTGAGCCAGGGATTACTCTGTGTAATGCCGGCCCCGCCACGAAGGGCCGCACCGCCCGGAGGAACGCCCCATGCCGCCCACGCCGTCCCCCGCCGGGGAGGATCTCGCCGCGAGCACCGTCCGGACCGTGACCCTGCGGCTCATGCCGCTCCTCGGCCTGCTCTACCTGATCGCCTATATCGACCGGCAGAACGTCTCCTACGCCAAGCTGGAGATGGTCGGCAGCCTCGGCCTCTCCGAGACCGCCTACGGGCTCGGGGCCTCGCTGTTCTTCCTCGGCTACTTCCTGTTCGAGGTGCCGGCCAACGTCTTCCTGGAGCGGGTCGGCGCGCGGATCTGGTTCGCCCGGATCATGATCACCTGGGGGATCGTCACCGTCCTGCTGGGCTTCACCCAGGGCACGGCGATGTTCTACGTGCTGCGCTTCCTGCTCGGCGTCGCCGAGGCGGGCTTCTTCCCCGGCGTGCTGTTCGCCCTGACCCTGTGGTTCCCGCAAGCGCACCGGGCGCGGATGGTCGGCTGGTTCATGATCGCGAGCGCGATCGCCAACGCGGTCGGCGCGGCGGTCGGCGGCGCGCTGCTCGGCCTCGACGGGCTCCTCGGCCTCCAGGGCTGGCAATGGGTGTTCCTGGCCACCGGCGCGCCGGCGATCCTCATGGCCGCGGTGGTGCTGTTCGTCCTCCCGGACGGCCCCGAGACCGCGCCCTGGCTGTCGCAGGCCCAGCGCGACTGGCTCGCCCGCACGCTCCGGGCCGAGCGCGAGGACGGCGGCCACGTCGACCACGGCAACCCGTTCGCGGCGCTCCTCGACCGGCGGGTGCTGATGCTCGCCGGGGTCTACGTCTCCCTGCCGCTCGCCGCCTACGGCCTCGGCTACTGGCTGCCGACCGTGGTCAAGGGCTTCGGCGTCTCGAACCTCACCAACGGCTTCCTCAACATCATCCCGTGGCTCGCCACGGCCTTCGCCCTGTGGTGGGTGCCGCGCCACGCCGCCCGCACGGGGGCGCAGGGCAACGCGCTGACCTGGCACGTGGTCGGGCCGGCGCTGGTCGGGGCGGCGGGCCTGGCCCTCAGCGTCGTCCTGCCGGGCAATGCCGTGAAGTTCGCCTGCCTGTGCGTGGCCGCGGCCGGGACCTTCGCGGCCCAGCCGGTCTTCTGGTCGATGCCCGGGACGTTCCTGCGCGGCGCCTCGGCGGCCGCCGGGATCGCGGCGATCAACTCGGTCGGCAATCTCGGCGGCTTCGTCGCCCAGAACGCCGTGCCGTTCATCCGCGATCAGACCCGGAGCGACCTCGTGCCGATGCTGTTCCTGGCCGCCTGCTTGGCCCTGGGCGCCGGACTCATGTTCGTGGTGCTCTCCGCCCTGCGCCGCGACGCGGCGCGGCGGGCGGTGCCGACGGCCGCGAGACCGGCCTGAACACGGCACGGATTCGTGCGTTATCCTTCCTCAGGCCGGCTCGTCCGGCAAGATGATGCAGACCCGCAAGCCCGCGGGCCATCGTCGAGGAGGGCACCGCGATGAGTCAGGGATTTCCGCTCATGATCCTCGCCTTCGGGACGCTCGGCGGCATCTGGTTCCTGGCCGCCGCGGCCCGGAAGCAGGTCGCCGACGCGAAGGGCAGCCCGGAGCGCTCCAGCGTGATCCACCACCACGGCGGCGAGCCGCGCCCGAACATGCAGGGCACCGAGCACTGACGCGACCGCGGCGTCCCCGCCGCGCGTCCGTCAGCCCGCCGCGATCCGCCGGCAATGGTCGAGGGCGGCGCCGATCAGGTTGTCGCTGGCCTCGGGCGTGCGGAACGCCGAGTGCGCCGACAGGGTGACGGTGGGCAGGCTCGCCAGCGGGTGATCCGCCGGCAGGGGCTCGACCGTGAACACGTCGAGCCCGGCCCGCGCCACGTGGCCGGCGCGCAGGGCCTCGACCAGGGCGGCCTCGTCCACCACCGCCCCGCGGGCGGTGTTGATCAGCATCGCGCCGGGCTTCATCGCGGCGATCCGCGCGGCCGACAGGAACCCGCGCGTCGCGTCGGTCAGGAGCAGGTGGAGCGAGACCACGTCGCTCTCCGCGAGCAGGTGCTCGAGCGGGACGAAGTCGACGCCGGGATGGGTCTTCGGAGTCCGGTTCCAGGCGAGCACCCGCATGCCCGCGCCCCGGCACAGCCGCGCCATCTCGGCGGCGATCCCGCCGAACCCGACGAGGCCGACGGTCTTGCCGGTGAGCTGGATGCCCTCCGTGCGCAGCCAGGATCCGGCGCGCATCGCCCGGTCCATCTCGGGCAGGCCGCGGGCGGCGGCCCACATCAGCGCGAAGGCGCACTCGGCGACCGCCGTGTCGCCGTAGCCCTTGATGGTGTGGACGCTGACGCCGAGCGCGTCCCGGAGCGCCTCCGGGTCCATGTAGCTGCGGGCGCCGGTGCCGAGGAACACAACGTGCTTCAGGCCCGCGCAGGCCCGGGCCACGTCGAGGGGGAGGGCGGTGTGGTCGATCACCGCGGTCTCGGCGCCGTCGAGGACCGCGGGCAGATCCTGCGGCGCGATGCCGGGATCCGCGTGGATCGCGAAGGGCGGGTCGTCGGGCCGCAGCAGCCGCCGGGCCACCGCCGCCAGGGTCTCGCTGGCATCCACGAACACGGCGCGCATCGGCGTCTCTCTCATCCAGTCCCGTCCGGCCACGATGCGTCCGGTGCGCGGACCGTGCCAAGGCCCGATCGAACGGCGCTCCGTCTCGGCGAGCGGCGCGGAGCCAGCCAGGGCAGCGGGCGCCCCGTCCGCGTGGCGCGGCTGGATTGCTTCGCTCCGCTCGCGAAGACGGCGTGGCTCAGCCCGTGAGCGACAGGCAGAGCCCGAGGAGCGCCAGCACGAGCCCGCCCTGGAGCCAGCAGGCCGTCCGGTAGAGGGTCAGGGCCCGGGCGATGTCGTCGGCCGTGGCCGCGTCCCGGCCGTCGCCCATATGGGCGTCCGGGACGAGGGTCCCGTCATAGACCCGCGGCCCCGCGAGCCGCAGGCCGAGCGCCCCGGCCATGGCGGATTCGGGCCAGCCGGCATTCGGCGAGCGGTGCCGGCGCGCGTCCCGGGCCATGGCCCGG
>NZ_MLBW01000038.1:0-9294 GCF_036441335.1 Methylobacterium mesophilicum | reverse complement strand
TGCCCTGGCGGGCGCACCGGCGGGCGCGCCGATCGTTCTGCTCGACCACCAGCCGGCGAACGCCGCCCGGGCCGCGGCGCGCGGGGTGGCGCTCCAGCTCTCCGGCCATACCCACGGCGGCATGATCCGCGGCCTCGACCGTCTGGTGGCGCGCGGCAATGCCGGGTTCGTCTCGGGGGCGTACCGGGTCGGGGCGATGCAGCTCTATGTCGGCAACGGCACCGGTCTCTGGCCCGGCTTCGCCCTCCGGCTGGGGCGTCCGTCGGAGCTCACGCGGATCACCCTGCGGACCGCCGCCTGACGCGGCGCGATCGCTTCGTCGCCCTCGGTGCGACCCGGCCGAGACCGGCATCGCTGTCGAATCGTGCCGTGCGGGAGGGGTGCGAGCAGAATCGTGACCGGAGCCGCTCGGGAGCCGCTGGGACCTCGGCTCCCGCTGCGCGGACGCCAGGCTACCGCCCCGCCCGAAGTCTCCGGCGATCCACCGGAAAGAACTCGGGCAGCTTCGTCATCGCGGCAGACCACGACATCCCGATCGCGACGCGGAGCGTCATCCGGGGTTGACGGAATTCGACAGATTGGACAGGTTCCAGTGACTAACCTGTGTTGCAGTCAGGGCGCCGATGTCCACTGATCTCCCCCAGGGTAGAGTCACGTTCCGCGGCCGCGGTCTGGCCTTCGCGCACGGCGCCAAGCTCGTGCTGAAGATCTGCCCTCTCTGCTCGCAGTGGAACGCGCCGCGGGCGGCCGACCTCGGGCAATGTGGCTGGTGCGCCTACACTCCGTCCGGTCGCGACGCCGAACCCGCGCCGAGCCGCCACGACACCGAGGTGATCTCGTAGACGCTACCGAGGCACCGAACGGGATGCCGCCCGTCGCGGCCACGCGGATGCGGCACGACCCGGCCGGTCCCGACGATCGGGGGCTGCGTGGAGAGATCCGCACCGCCGACACACCCCGCACCGCTCAGCTGTACTGAAGCTCGGCCCTGACCCGGGAGAGCTTGCGCAGGATCCGACGGATGTGCTCGCGGAGCATGAGGGTCTCGTCCGTCGGTGTCCCATCCGGAACCGCGGCCGACACATCCAAGACACTTACGGCCCGATACCGCATCCGCTCCTCCGCCCAACAGGATAGCGTGTCCTAGCAGCGACCCCCAACTAAAGCATCCATCATTTGATCGATTCCGCGCGCCCGACGCGAGCAAGTTTACGTAGATCGCTCAATTGACGCCTCAATGGGGTCGAGCAATAGAGTTTCCGCGCCATTCGATGCACCGGATCGCTGCCGGCACGCAATAATCCCGGCCCCTCTCAGCTTCGACCGCTCGGTCCGGTGGCGGACGCTGGCCGGCTTTATTGAGCGCGCGGCGCGGGCCGGAAGACGTTCTCCGCACCACGCGCTCGGCGGCGCCGACGATAGGGTGACCTGAGGCGTGTTCATCGCGCCTCGGCGCCCAGGTGACGCGCCGACGTCCCGGGCGCGGCCAGATCGGCATCGACCGTCCCGGCACGGATCGTTCAGGACTTCTGCGTCCGGGCGGTCACCGCGATCGGCAGCGCGGCCGCGTCCGGAGACTTCGCCCGCGCTAGCAATCCGCGGCCCGGCGCCCGATCTCGCTGTCGAGATAGACGGACCAATCCGACAAGGTCGTGAGCTGCGAGCCGAACATCTTGCTGACCTGATAGAAGCCGAGGGCGCGGTAACTCTCGAACTGGCTCTCCGAGAACCATTGGTTGGCCGTGCTCTCGTGCGGGAAGGTCGGGCTGGTCGCGCCGTAGGCGCGGACTTCGGCGGGGATGTCGTCCAGGAAGCTCGGCTTGATGTAGATCAGCGATGCCGCGTCGCGGGCGCCCGGGTACGAGATCGTACCGCGCGCGTAGCCCAGCGCACCGACGCGCTTGCCCTCGCGCTCGATCGCCGAGCGGGAGAGAATGCGCATCTCGCCCATCTGGACCTTCGCCAGCCCATCGACCTCGGCCTTCCGGATCACGTTGCCGAGGTCGAAGAAGGTGCAGTGCTCGTCCTGGCCCGCGTCGATCACCACGATGCGCGCGCAGCGCCGCCGCAGCATCTCGTAGACGCCGAGATTGTCGAAATGGCCGCCATCCGAGAGGTAGATCGCCTGCCGGACATCGGTGCTGCGGCCGCCCAGTTCGCTCAGGAGCGCGAGCACCGAGTTCGCCGGCTTGGCGAGCTTCAGGTCGTCCCGGCGCGCCACCGCGGGGTTGGGCAGCCAGGCGCCGAGCCGGACGTTGAACAAGGTCATCAGGAACGCGATCAGGCGCGACGAGTGATAGCCCCAGTTCGGGCTGACCGCGGCGCCTG
Source organism: Methylobacterium mesophilicum (assembly GCF_036441335.1). Classification (GTDB taxonomy): domain Bacteria; phylum Pseudomonadota; class Alphaproteobacteria; order Rhizobiales; family Beijerinckiaceae; genus Methylobacterium; species Methylobacterium mesophilicum_B. The sequence continues at coordinate 6,966 of NZ_MLBW01000038.1, read as the reverse complement.
AGATCGTCAGCAGACCGCCCAGCAGCGGTCCTCGACCCGCGCTGACACGATCGCCGCGCGTCTCCATCCCCGCATACTGGGACGTGCGGATGTAGGCCCCGCGCGGGCCGCCGGTGCCGGGCTCGTCGCGCGCCCTGTCGGCGCGGTCGAGGATCGCCGATCCGCAGGCGAAGGGTGTCGCGGTGAACGAGGCGGCCTTCCGCTCCGCCCACTCGGTGTGGATGAGATCCGTCAGGTTGAGCGTCATGTTGACGACGGGCAGCAGCCGCTTCTCCGTCCCGAGTTCGGCGATGCGCGGGCTGTCCTCCTCGTCGAAGTCGGTGAAGGGATCGGCGTCGCGCCGCGTCCGCGCCGAGCCGAGGAACCCCCGGGTCAGGCGGTTGCGGTAGACCCCGTGCATGGAGAAGCGGTTGACGTTGACCCGGCCGAACAGCCAGACGGCCCCGGCCAGGACCGCCGCCACCGCGACATCCAGGATCACGATCATGCCGTAGGGGTTGATGCCGCAGACGGAGCCGGCTTCCGCGCCGCCCAGCGCCCAGCGCGGCAGCAGGCAGTTGCCCCACAGGTCGTACGCCGAGCCGAGGAGGCGGCCGAGCCACCAGCCCATCAGCGCGAACAGGGTGATCCCGAAGACCGCGGCCATCGCGCTGAGGCCCATCATCACGAGGTCGTCCATCCGCCCCTTGGCGGCCAGGGACTGCGCGCGGACGAAGACCTGCTTGCCCAGGAAGGCGGCGGCCGGGCCGGTGGCGAGGGCGGCGAGCGCGCCGAACAGGGCGGGGATCTGCGCATCGTCGCGGCCGAGGGCGTTGGCGGACAGGACGAGGCAGCACAGGCACAGCCCCGTCCAGCCCATCGCGGCCAGCAGAAGCTGTCCGTCGACCCGCGCGACCCACTCGCGGTCGAGGTCGGCGCACTCGGCGCTCTTCCGGAACCCGATGAAGATGACGCTCTGGAGCAGGTGGATGACGATCAGCGCCGGCGGGGCCGCGTAGGTCAGGGTCTGCGAGACATTCGCATCTCCAGCGTCGAAGCTGGCAGCCCCGCCGACCAGCCAGTCGATGGCCGCGCCGGCGCAGAGACTGATCAGAGCGGCCGAGACGAGGCTGCTGGCGAGCCAGGGGCCGACATTCCGCTCGTACAGCCAGAGGCCGGGATGGCCCTTCCAGGTCTGCCAGATCAGGCCGCTGAGATAGGCCGCGACCTGCACGGCGAAGTAGGCGAGGCCCAGGCGGCACAGGGACAGGCCCGAGACCGGCAGCGGCTGCTCGAACAGCGCGCGGAGCGTGAACGGCAGCGCGAGGGCCCAGACGCAGGTCGGCGCGATGATCCAGGCCGCGATCCGCGCCGGGGACGCGTACGCCGTGACGTCGCCCGTCCGCGGCCGATGGCTCGGTAGGTGGATGCAGGCGCTGAACGTCGCGACGAACAGCGCGGCGCTGCCGAGCACCAGGGGCAGCCACAGCGTGCTGCCGCTCGCCGCCTCGAGCGCCGTCCTGTAGGCGAGCAGCGTGAGGGGAACGAACAGCAGCAGCGGGAAGATGATCAACCAGTTGAGGATCGTGTTCCGGATGTAGAGAACGATACCGGCCCACGTGTCCGACGACAGGATCCCGACTTCCGGAGTCAGGTAGTTCGTGTAGCGCCGCAGCTTGGCGAAGATCTCGTTGCCCGAGCCGCCGAGCTGGCGCTCGGCCTCGGCGACGCTGCCGCACTGCCGTATGAATGTCTGCAGCCAGCCGCCGGCGAAGCCGCCCCCCGATACCGTCGACAGGTAGTGGAACTCGCCGAGCATCCGCCGGCTGGCCAGCGCCTGCAGGGCGCCGAGGCAGAAGGTGGCGCTGCGGATCCCGCCGCCGGACAGGCACAGGGCGGCGAGCCGGGCCTGGTCGGCCCGCGCCTGCCAGGGCACGGGATCGCCGGCCTGCGGCGGCCCGCAGAAATGATCCATCTCCTCCTCGAGCGCCTGCTCGGTGTCGAGGAACCACGCGTCCCGGCCCGTCGTCACCGCGGGCAGATGATGCGGTGGGGTATCGGCCTCGATACCCGCGAGACTGGCGCTCATCGCTCCTCCTGTCGCCCCGGTGCCGGACCGTGCGGTTCAGCGGCCGCGATACGGGAACGACCGCGCCGCGGCCGGTCCGACGATTGACCGCCCGAACATTTTTCCGCCGGAGATCGGAACAAAACACGATAAAATTTTACAGTTTCAGTAACGGAGATATAGATCTTGTCGCCAAGAGCCGCCATGAAAGCGGCTCATCTGGATCAGACCTGCGGCCGATCAGGGCCGCAGCGTAGCGGACGGCTGAAATTACCGACTCTCTGAGCCTCACAGAAAAACTGTATTCGAACATCCTCCATTTGAAGGACGCGCGGGCGGGGTTGGACGTTTATTGAACTCGGCGAGACGCTTCGCGAAGGCAGGGTTCCCGCCATGTCCCAGGTGCGATCGTGACCCGCTCCCAGTCCGCCCGCCGGTCCGCCCGCGTCCTCGCGCTCACCGCGATCATCCTGGTCCCGGCACAGGCCGGATTGCGCGCCGCCGACCAGGGGCCGGGCGACGGGCCGGGCGACGGCCCGCACTTCCTCGATCAATCCTGGACGCCGCAGGAGCGCGCGTGGTTCTACCGGGCGAGCCAGGGCTCGCAGATCATGCCGTATGCCTGGTTCATGTCCCTGGAGCGTCCGGACGACGACGGGCTCTTCGTCGCGGACGGGCTCGCGCGCTTCGGCTACCTGCCGAACCCGTATGACGGGACGCGCGGATCGAACCGCAGCGGGCTTCCGATCGGCTTCGTGAAGGATGTCGACGATCGCGGCGAATGGATCGGCATGACCTGCGCCGCCTGCCACGTGAACCGGGTCGACCTGCGCGGCCGGTCGATCCTGATCGATGGCGGTCCGGCCGATGCCGACATGTTCGCCTTCATCGAGGAACTCGGCCGCGCGCTCGCGCGGACGCGCGACGACGCGGCGCGCTTCGACCGCTTCGCCCGCCGCGTCATCCCGGCGGAACTGTCGGCGCCGGGGGCGGGCCCGTCCGAGGCCGACCGCCGCCGCCTGCGGGCGAGCCTGACGCGGTTGGCCGAGGACTTCACCCGCTACGTCGCGTCGAGCCGGACCGCGGTGCCCTGGGGCCCGGCGCGCCTGGACGCCTTCGGGATGATCTTCAACCGGGCGACCGGCATCGATCTGGGCGACCCGCACAACATCGCCCCGCCCGACGCCCCCGTCAGCTACCCGTTCCTGTGGGACACGTCGTGGCACGACCGGGTGCAGTGGAACGGCTCGGCCGCGAACGGGCTCGCCGTCGAGCGGCTGGGCCGGAATGTCGGCGAGGTGCTCGGGGTCTTCGCCCGCGCCGACATCCGGGAGCCGACCCTGCCGCCGCTCTGGTTCGAGACCTCGGCGGACCGGGTCAACCTCCTGCGGATCGAGACCCAGCTGGGCGCCCTCACGGCGCCGGCCTGGCCCGACCGGATCGCGCCGCGCACGGAGGCGCAGGCCCGGGACGCCGCGGCCGGCAAGGTCCACTACGACCGGTACTGCCTGTCCTGCCACGCGCTCGCCCCGACCGGCGCGAACCGCGCGCTGACGGTGACCCTGACGCCGCTGGCGGAGATCGGGACCGACCCGAGGATGGCGACGAACGCCGTGTCCCGGCGCGCGCGGACCGGGATCCTCGAAGGGGTCCGGATGCCGTTCCTGGCGACGACGCCGCCGCTGGCCGCCGAGACGCGCAGCCTCGAACTCGTGGCCACGCTCGTCGCCGGCGCGATCCTGGCGCCGCTCGACCGCGGACCGGACCCGTCGGGCGTCGGGGCGGACCGGGCCGTGATCCTCGAGCGACTGCTCAAGCGCGGCACCGCCGCCCTCGAAGCCCGCAACGCGATGCTCGACGATGTCTCGACCGCCGGCGGCAAGGGCCTCGTCGCCGCGCTGGTCGGTGCGCGGAGGGACCGCGACCTGCTGGTCTACAAGGCGCGCCCCCTGAACGGGATCTGGGCGACGGGCCCGTACCTGCACAACGGCTCGGTGCCGAACCTGTACGAGCTTCTGCTGCCGTCCGGCCGGCGATCCCGGACGTTCCGCGTCGGCAGCCGCGAGCTGGACGAGGAGCGGATCGGCTTCCGGTCCGACGTCGGGCCGTTCCTGTTCGACACCGCGCTGCCGGGCAATGCCAATACCGGCCACGAGGGGCCGGCCTACGGCACAGAGCAGCTCGACGACGCGCAGCGCCGGCAGCTCCTGGAGTATCTGAGAACCCTCTAGACGCGCGGGTCCCGCGCTAACGATTCCCACGTTATCAGTATTGATTTGTCGTTCGATTGCATCCGTAATGGAACGACCGTTTTCGGCCCCTATCCGACTGACCGGACGGTTGGAGATCTGACACCAGTCAAGATACGCACTCACCGGGGAGCGTGGCCATGCAGGATCTCGAGACGTATTCGGTTCTGGTGGGGTCGATCTACGACCGCGTCGGCCAGCCGGAGGAGTGGTCGGCGCTCCTGGAAGACCTGACCGACTTCGTCGGCGGGCGGGTCGGCCAGCTCGCCGTGTTCAGCCTCGACGGCAACCGCAAGCCGCTCTGGGCGGTGTCCGGCTTCGAGCGGGCGCGCTACCGCGAATTCCTCTACCGGCACGCCACCGAGGATCCGCGCCTCCCCTACATCCTGTCGAATCAGGGCAAGGTCATCCGCGCCGAGGAGGGGGTCGACGCGGTGCAGTTCCGCGAGTCGGCCCTGTTCAAGGAGGTCGTCCAGCCCTTCGAGATCGAGCACAGCCTCGTCACCTACTTCGCCAAGGAAGCCGACGTCATGGCGACGCTCGCGGCGATGCGCGGCGAGGACGGCGGCCCGTTCCGGTCCGACGAGGTCCGGCGCCTGGCGATGCTCGTCCCGCACCTGCGCCGGGCCTTCGAGCTGTACGCGCTGATGCGGCAGGCCTCCGAGCGCACGTCCGATCTCGCCTCCGCCCTGGACCTGCTCGACGCCGCCGTGATCCTCACCGATTCCGACCTGCGCGTCGCGCACGCCAACCGCGCGGCCGAAGCGCTCGCCCGGTCCCGCACCGGCCTGTCCTTCGTGAAGGGCAGCCTCGTCCTCAAGGACAGCCAGACCGGGCGGCGGATCGCCCGCGCCGCCGGCGAGGCGCTCGCGGCCGCGAGCGGCGACGTGGCGATCACGCAGGCCGACCACATCACGGTGACCTGCGGCGAGAGCGGCGTGCCCTACCGCGTCTCGTTGCACCCGCTGTCGAAGCGGCCGGCGGGCAGCGGCTCGAAGGTGCGGGCCGAGCTGGCGATCGTGATCCGGACCGGGACCCAGAAGGCCCAGGAGAGCAACGCCGCGCGGCTGCAGACGCTGTTCGGGCTGACCGTCGCCGAGTCGATCCTGGCCAACGCGGTCGCTTCGGGGCGGTCCCTCGACGCCTACGCCCAGGACCGCGGCATCGCGATCTCGACCGCCCGCACCCAGCTGCGCGCCCTGTTCGCCAAGACCGAGACGCACCGGCAGGGCGAGCTCGTGGCGCGCCTGCGCGAGGGGCTGGACATCTCGCTCAACTGACCACCGGGCGCCGGGCCGGACCGCCCGCGCCGCGAAGATCCCTGGACGATCCTTGAAAGATCCTTGGAGGTCGTGCATGCGCGCCGCCGCTCCCGAGACGCCCTGCCTCGCCTTCCTGGAGGCCCTGCCGGTGGCGGAGCGCTGGCAGCGCGCCCGGGACTGGATCGCCCGCGCGCCGCGGCCCTTCTTCGCGCAGCTGCGCGCGCGGCGGACCGCCCTGGATTGCGGCGCGGCCATCCTGGTCGCCGGACGCGCGGAGGTCGAGGAGATCCTGTCCCTGCCGCAGGTCTTCTCCGTCGCGCTCTACAAGCCCAAGATGGGCGAGTTCATGCTGGCGCTGGACGGCACGGAGGTGAATTACCGCGACAAGGCGGTCATGCGCGCCGTGCTGTCCTGGCGCGACCTCCCGGCGATCCGCGATCAGGCAGGTGCCGTCACCGACGCGGCCCTCGACGCGGGCCTCGACGCGGGCAGCGGGACCATCGACGTCGTGGCGTCGCTGTCGCGCCTCGTGCCGCTGCGGATCGTGCAGCGCGTCTTCGGGTTCACGGCCCCGGATGCCGACCTCCTGCGCTGGTCGTACGCGAACCAGTTCGACCAGTTCAACAACCTCCCCTTCGACGAGCGCCCGGATGCCGAGGCGATCCACGCGGCGGCGGATCGGGCACGTCAGGAGATGCGGGCGGCCTTCGCCATGATCATCCCGGCGCGCGTCGCGGCGATCGAGGCCGGCGCCGATCTGCCCGACGATGTCCTCACCCGGCTGCTCCGGCTGCAACTGCCGGCGGCGACCGGCTTCGGCATGGACCGCGTCGTCATCAACGTCGGCGGCCTGCTGATCGGGGCCATCGAGACCACGTCCGAGGCCGTGGTGCGCGCCCTGGCCGAGCTCCTCGGCCGGCCGGAGGTTCTCGCGGCCGCGTGCGCGGCCGCCCGGACCGGACCCGCCGCCTTCGACGGCTACGTGTGGGAGGCGCTGCGCTTCGCGCCGATCGTCGCCTTCATGTTCCGCCAGGCGGAGACCGACCACGTGCTCGGCCGGGGCAGCCCGGCCGAGAGCCGGATCGCCAAGGGCCGGATCGTCCTGCCCCTCAGCCTGTCGGCGATGTTCGACGCGACCGGCGTGCCCGAGCCGGACCGCTTCGACCCGACCCGCCCGGATCAGACCTATCTCCATTTCGGCCGGGGCCATCACGAGTGCCTCGGCCGCTACGTGGCGGGCGCGATGATCCCGGAGATCGTTCGCCGCATCCTGCTCCGCGACGCCGTGCGGGCCGAGGGCGCGGTCGAGGACGGGGGCACGCCGTTCCCGACCGCGTTCCGGATCTCCTACGCCGGACGGCCGGCCGGCGCCGCCGCGCCCGGCTAGCCCGGCGCGCGGACAGGACGC
>NZ_MLBW01000037.1:0-9352 GCF_036441335.1 Methylobacterium mesophilicum | reverse complement strand
CGGCCCGGCGGGTGGCGCCAGCGGCGGCTCCAGCGGCGGCTCCGGTGCCGGCCTGGGCGGTCTCCTTGGCGGCCTGCTGGGCGACCGGCGCGGCGAGGCTCCCGGCGGGTTCCTGCACAGCGGCCTCGGCGAGATGCTGGACCGCTTCCAGCAGGCCGGTCACGGGGCGGCCGCCCAGTCCTGGGTCAACCCGGGACCGAACCAGGAGATCGCGCCGCACCACCTGGAGCAGGCGATCGGACCCGACGTCCTCGCGGCCCTCACCCAGCGGACGGGACTGTCCCGCGATGAGCTGCTCTCCCGGCTGTCCCGCGAGCTCCCCAGGGCCGTCGACCGCTACACGCCCGACGGACGGATCCCGGCCTGAGGTCAGGCCGGCGGACGGATCCCGGCCCGGCCCTGTGGGTCGGGACCGTCACGGTCGGCGGGGCGTGCGCGGCTTCGGCGCGGCGAGCCGGTGGGCCGCCGTCAGGGCCGACATCAGGGTCGCCTCGTCGACGATCGCGAGGTCGCACCGCGTCGCGCCCATCCGGCCCCAGCCGCCCGGAACGGGGCTGAACGCCGCCGGCACCTGCTCGCAGAAGAAGTCGCGCAGGTCCGGGTCGAACATCAGGTTGATGTCGTGGGCGACCGCGTCCAGCGTCGCGAAGGTCTTGCGCGGCGTCCGGAAGGCCGTCCTATGGAAGTGGGGGGCGGAGGTCACCGCCTCCAACGTCGCGATGAGCGCCCTCACGCGCGCGATATCGACGCCCATCGCGAGCCTCCTCCCCCGGTCCGGCGCTCGCGGAACCGCGGCCGGTATCCGAACGGACCCGCTGCCTCCGGCACCCTCGCCCGAGGGCGCCGGCTCGAGGGCCGGCCCGTCGCCCCCTGAGCGATACTCTACCAGCGGCCCGCCGCCTGGCGCGCGCGGAGCGCGAGCTCGTCCGCGCTCGGGGGTTTGCTGGCGAAACTGCCGGTCTGGACCGCCCCGTCCCGCGCGAGCACCGCGACGTGGACGCCCTTCGGCGAGTGGCTCTGCTCGACCAGCGTCCAGGTGCGGGCCGCCGCCGGGTCGTCCGCGTACCAGCGCTTCCCGCGGCCGAGCATGACCGGGAAGGTGATCAGGACGATCCGGTCGACCAGGCCCGCCGGGAGCAGCGCCGGGTAGAGCATGCTGCTGCCCTGGATGAGGAGGTCGGGTCCGTCACTCTCCTTGAGGCGCGCGACCGCCGCGACGGGATCGCCGGCGAGACGGTGGCTGTTGGTCCAGCCGAGCGCTTGGTCGGACGCGGTCACGACATGCTTGCGGATCGCGTTGAAGGTCGCGCCGATCGGCTGGTCGGCGTTGTGCGGCCAGTAGGCGGCGAAGATCTCGTAGGTTCGCCGGCCGAGCAGCAGCTCGTAATCGCCTCCCAGCAGCTTGCCCATCGGCCCGGCGAGCGACGCGTCGAAGTACGGGAAGGTCCAGCCGCCGTGCGCGAAGCCGGTCTGATCCTCCTCCGGACCGCCCGGTGCCTGGATCACGCCGTCGAGGGACTGGAAGAGGGAGCCGGTGATCTCACGCATGGGCGGAGTCTCCGCGGAGGGCGGCCTCGATCCGGGCGATGTCGATCCGGCGCATGTTCATCATGGCCTCGAACGCGCGCCGGGCCGCGGCCCGGTCGGGGTGGCTGTTCGCATGCAGGAGCGCGCGCGGTGTGATCTGCCAGGAGAAGCCCCAGCGGTCGGTGCACCAGCCGCACGCGCTCTCCGCGCCGCCGTGGCCCACGATGGCGTCCCAGTACCGGTCGGTCTCCGCCTGATCGTCGGTCAGCACCATGAAGCTGACCGCCTGGTTGGCCCGGAAGGCGGGGCCGCCGTTCAGGCCGACGAACGGCCGGCCGAGGACCGTGAACGCGACCGTGAGTTCGTCGCCCGCGGACCCGCCGGGGAAATCCGCGGGGGCGTTCATGGGTGCGCCGACATGGCTGTCGGGGAAGGTCGCGGCGTAGAACTCCGCGGCCTTGTGGGCCTCGCCGCGGTCGAACCACAGGCAGGTCGTCAGCTTGTCGCTCGTCATGGCCGGACGCTCCTCACGCGGCTTGCCGCGGGCCGGCGAGGCCGAGCTGGTGGCCCCCCGGATCGGCGATGTTGGCCGCGTAGCTGCCGCCGGGGATCGGGTCGGGCCCCTGGAGGACCCTGCCGCCCCTGTCCCGGACCGTCGCGAGCGCGGCGTCGATGTCGGCGACGTGGATGTACCAGTTCCAACGCGCCGGCGCGCCGGTGGCCGCGCTCGACATCACCGCGCCGGGGCGCAGATCGCCCCGCCCGATGAAGGCGTACTCGCCCATCTCGCCCATCGGCATGGCGCCGAGCTTCTCCCAGCCGAGGAGCGCCCCGTAGAAGGCGATGGCCGCCGCGGGGTCGGGGGTCGCGAGCTCGATCCAGACGCCGTGGCCGCGGGTCTGCTCGGTCCCGAGCGGCACCGGCCCGAAGGCCCGGCTCTCCCCGGGATGGGCCGGGTCCATCGCGGCGAAGACCGCGCCCTGCGGGTCGCTCACCATGGCGAAGCGGCCGACATGGGGGATGTCGACGGGTCCGAACCGGATCGCGCCGCCGAGATCGACCGCGCGGGCCACCAGGGCGTCGACGTCCCGCGTCGCGAGGTAGATGGCCCAGCCCGGAAGGCCGGGCGCCTCGGGCATCGGCCGCCGGATCCCGGCCACGGGCGCCCCGTCGGCCTCCGCGATCCGGTAGCCGCCGTGCTCGGGCATCGGCGACGGCGCGACGCGCCAGCCGGCGACCGGCTCGTAGAAGGCCTGCGCGGCGTCCGGGTCGGCCGCGTTCAGCTCGAACCAGATGGGGGTCCCCTCGGCGGGTGGCATCGGGCGCTCCTCCGTGACAATCGGCGCTACGGCCGCTGCGCGGCGCCCCCTAAGGCCCCGCTTTGCCCAGGCTCGCATCCTCGGTTACACAATGCAACCATGAAGTCAGAAAAAATAACCGAACGGGCGTCCGGAGCGCGCGAGCGCCTGTACGACGATGCCTGCGGCACGGCCCTCGCGCTGGAGTTCATCGGCGAGCGCTGGTCGCTGCTGATCATGCGGGAGCTGGTCTACGGCCCCCGGCGCTTCGGCGAGATCCGGGCGAACCTGCCGGGGATCAGCGCGAACGTGCTGACGCAGCGCCTGGAGAGCCTGGAGGCGGTGGGCATCGCCCTGCGCTACCGGCTGCCGTCGCCGGCCAACGTGCAGGTCTACGATCTCACCGAGTGGGGCCGCGAGGCCGCGCCCCTGATGCGCGACCTGGGCCGCTGGGCCGCCCGCTCGCCGCGGCACGACCCGAGCCTGTTCATGTCGGCGGCGTCGGCCATGATGTCGCTCGAGGCCCTGATCGACCGCGGGCGGGCGGCGGCGCTGTCGGCGACGGTCGCGTTCCACTTCCCCGGCGAGAATTTCGTCGCGACGGTGGCCGGCGGCGGGATCCGCGTGCGCCGGGGCGTCGCGGAGGCGCCCGATCTCGCCTTCACCGGCGACACGATGGCGATGCGCCGCACGATCTACGGCAAGGCGCCCCTGGACCGGGATGGCGCCGGCGGCACGCTCGCCGTCGCGGGACCGGTCGACCTGGCGCGGTCCTTCATCGACCTCTTCACCCTGCCGATCAAAGCGGGCTGACGCGCCCGTCCCGCGGCTCGCGCGGGTGGCGCCGGAACGGTCCCCGACGGCGCGCCGGGTCGGGGCAGGATTCATGGAGGCCCGGCGCGCCGGGCCGTCACTTGCGCAACGGAACGCCCTTCGTGGTGAAGCGCTGGCCGCCGCCCGTGTAGCGGGGTCGCGGCTGGCCGCCCGTCCGGCCCGCACCGGCGCCGGTTCCCGGCGGCTGCGAGAACGGCACGAGCTGGTCCGGCCGCGGCCCGATGAGATCGGCACGGCCCATCTCCCGCAGCGCCTCGCGCAGCAGCGGCCAGTTCTCGGGGTCGTGGTAGCGCAGGAACGCCTTGTGCAGCCGGCGCTGGCGCAGGCCCTTGATCGCCTCGACCGACTCGCTGCCGCCGCGCTTCACGCCCCGCAGCGTGTTGATCTCGGTGTGGTACATCGCCGTGGCGGTCGCCATCGGCGAGGGCAGGAAGGTCTGGACCTGGTCGGCGCGGTAGTTGTTCTTCTTGAGCCAGAGCGCGAGGTGCATCATGTCCTCGTCGGTCGTGCCCGGATGAGCCGCGATGAAGTACGGGATCAGGTAGTACTTCTTCCCCGCCTCCTTGGCGGCGGCGTCGAACATCTCCTTGAACCGGTCGTAGGTGCCGATTCCCGGCTTCATCATCTTGTCGAGGGGGCCGCGCTCGGTGTGCTCGGGCGCGATCTTCAGGCGGCCGCCGACGTGGTGGGTGACGAGCTCCTTGATGTATTCGGGGCTCTTCACCGCGAGGTCGTAGCGCACGCCGGAGGCGACCATCACCTTCTTGACGCCCTTCACCTCGCGGACCTTGCGGTAGAGCCGGATCAGGTCGTCGTGCGAGGTGTTCAGGTTCGGGCAGACGTCCGGGAAGACGCAGGACGGAAGCCGGCAGGCCGCCTCGATCTTCGGATCCTTGCAGGCCATCCGGTACATGTTCGCCGTCGGCCCGCCGACATCCGAGATCACGCCCGTGAAGCCCGGGGTCTTGTCGCGGATCCGCTCGATCTCGCGCAGGATCGAGCCCTCCGAGCGGTTCTGGATGACGCGGCCCTCGTGCTCGGTGATCGAGCAGAAGGTGCAGCCGCCGAAGCAGCCGCGCATGATCGTCACCGAGAACTTGATCATGTCCCAGGCGGGGATCTTCGCGTCGCCGTAGGACGGGTGCGGGGCGCGGGCGTAGGGCAGGTCGTAGACCGCGTCCATCTCGTCGCTTCTCAGCGGGATCGGCGGCGGGTTGAGCCACAGGTCGCGGTCGCCGTGGCGCTGGACGAGCGGGCGCGCGTTGCCGGGATTGGCCTCCCGGTGCAGCACGCGCGAGGCGCGGGCATAGGCCTCCTTGTCGTCCTTGACCTCGTCGTAGGCGGGGAGCCGGATCACGGTCTCGCCGGGCCGGCGTGTGGCGGCCTCGTCCGTCGAATCGAGGTCGTCGGCGGGCAGCTCGGTGTAGTGGGCCGGCACACGGCGGAACAGGGCGACGCCCCGGATCGCGTCGAGCTGGTGCGGCGCCTCGCCGGCCGCGAGGCGGTTCGCCACCTCGACCACGGCGCGCTCGGCGTTGCCGTAGATCAGCAGGTCCGCCTTGGCGTCCGCCAGGATCGAGCGGCGCACCTTGTCGGACCAGTAGTCGTAGTGGGCGATCCGGCGCAGCGACGCCTCGATGCCGCCGAGCACGACCGGCACGTCCTTGAAGGCCTCGCGGCAGCGCTGCGTGTAGACGATGGTGCAGCGGTCCGGGCGCCGGCCGCCCTCGCCGCCGGCCGTGTAGGCGTCGTCGTGGCGCAGCCGCCGGTCCGCCGTGTAGCGGTTCACCATCGAATCGAGGTTGCCGCCGGTGACGCCGAAGAACAGGTTCGGCTTGCCGAGCGCCTTGAACGGCTCCGCCGAGTGCCAATCGGGCTGGGCGATGATGCCGACCCGGAACCCCTGCGATTCGAGCAGCCGGCCGATGATGGCCATGCCGAAGCTCGGGTGGTCCACGTAGGCGTCACCCGTCACCAGAACAATGTCGCAGGAATCCCACCCGAGCGCCGCCATCTCGGTGCGGCTCATGGGCAGGAACGGCGCCGCAGGCCCGCGCGGCGACGGCGTGCGGACGGGGGGCGCCAGAGGGTGGTCGGCGGTCGCTTGCAGGTCCATGGTGTCCCTGCATAGGCCTCCGGGGCCGCGATCTCAACGAATGGCAGGGCGGCGGTGGCCGCGGCCGTGCCGCCCGAGGTCGCCCTGCGCCGATCCGGCGCAGGTCCGGGAGCGCCCGCGGGCCGCCGATGCCCGCCGCGTTCAGCGCGCGATCATCTCGCGGATGCGGGCGGCCAGGGCCTCCACGGCGAAGGGCTTGGTCAGCACGGCCATACCGGGCTCGAGACGCCCGTCGCCCGGCAGCGCGGTCTCGGCGAAGCCGGTGATGAACAGCACCCTCAGGTCCGGTCGGCCGACCCGCGCGGCGTCCGCCATCTGGCGCCCGTTCATGCCGCCGGGCAGGCCGACATCCGTGACGAGCAGGTCGATCCGGGCGCCCGACTGCAGCACGCTGAGCCCGCCCGCGCCGTCCGCGGCCTCGATCGCCGTGTAGCCGAGGTCGCTCAGCACGTCCGTCACCAGCATGCGCACCGTCGGCTCGTCGTCCACGATCAGCACGGTCTCGCCCGCCTCGGCCTGCGCCATCCGGCCTCTGCCCGGGTCGGGCCCGTCCGCGTCCGCCTCTCCGAAGTGCCGCGGCAGGTATATGCACACGGTCGTACCCTGGCCGACCGTCGAGGTGATCCGGACCTGACCGCCCGACTGCTTGGCGAAGCCGTAGATCATCGACAGGCCGAGGCCCGTGCCCTCGCCCATCGGCTTGGTGGTGAAGAACGGGTCGAACGCCCGGGCGACAATCTCCGGCGGCATGCCGGTGCCGGTGTCGGACACGCAGAGCGACAGGTACGGCCCCTCCGGCATGTCCTGCGCCTCGGCCTGCTGCCGATCGATCCAGCGGTTGTCCGTCTCGATGGTGATCCGGCCGCCCTCCGGCATCGCGTCCCGCGCGTTGATGCAGAGGTTCAGGAGCGCGTTCTCCAGCTGGGACGGGTCCGCCAGGGCGGCCCAGAGCCCGTCCGCACCGACGTGCCGCACCTCGACGCCCGGCCCGACCGTGCGCTGGATCAGGTCGAGCATCCCTCGGACCAGCCGGTCGGCGTCGATGGCCTTGGGCGCCAGCGTCTGGCGGCGCGAGAACGCGAGCAGGCGGTGGGTCAGCGCCGCGGCCCGCCGGGCGGCGCCCTGGGCGGCGGCGATGTACTTGCCGACATCCTTCGACCGGCCCTGGTTGATCCGGGCCTCGATCAGCTCCAGCGAGCCCGAGATGCCCGCCAGCAGGTTGTTGAAGTCGTGCGCCAGCCCGCCGGTGAGCTGGCCCACCGCCTCCATCTTCTGCGACTGGCGCAGCGCCTCCTCCATGCGCGCCCGCTCCTCTCCGGCCTGCCGCAGCCGGTCTGCCGCCGACTGGAGATCGCGCGTCCGCTCCTCGACGCGGACCTCCAGCGACGCGTTGAGCTGGCGGATCTCGTCCTGCGTGCGGCGCTGCCGGTAGGCCGCGAAGGCCAGGAGGGCAGTGGCGAACAGGCCGCCGCCGCAGACGAGCCAGATCTCCGGCAGCGCCGAGCCGCGCCGGGGCGAGACGCGCTGCGCGAACGCGACGGTCCAGGTGCGGCCGCCGAGCTCAAGATGCGCCTCGCGGGTGAGGCGCCCGGCCCCCGCCGCGGAGGCCCGCGCCGAGCGGTGCAGCAGGGTCGCCTCGCTCGGTGCGCCGTCGTAGATGGCGAAGGCCGCGTCCTCCTCGGCCTCCGCCGCCACGATGCTGTTGAACAGGTCGTCCGCCCGGAAGGCGCCGAAGACGAAGCCCAGGAAGCGCTGCCGCCGCGCCTCGAGGTCCGGCGGGACGGCGCCGTTGGCATAGACCGGCATGGCCACGAGGAAGCCCGCCTGCTTGTTCGCGTCGATCTCCTGGACGAGCTGGATCCGCGCCGAGGCGGCCGGCCGGCCCGTGTCGCGGGCGCGCTCCACCATGTCACGCCGCACCGGGTCCGACATCACGTCGTAGCCGATGGCGGCGAGGTTGCGCGGGTTCGGCGGCTCAGCGAACAGGACCGGGCTGATCATCGGGTTGTCGGTCGGCGGGCGCACCCGGGCATTCTCGACGCCCAGGGCCGCGGCCCGCGCGGCGAACGACTCGCGCGCGGCGGCGGGCAGGGTCGGCGTGAAGCCGATGCCGAGGAAGCCGGGATAGAGGCGCTGCAGCTCGATCCGCTGCACGTAGGCCCGGAACTGGGCCAGCGTGACCGTGTCGCCCTCGGCGGCGAACAGGCCGGCGGCGCCGCGCAGCAGGGCCGTGTAGGTGCGGAACTGGTCCTCGACCGTGCGCAGCTCGATCTCGGTGGCGTGCTCGAAGGTCAGGCGGTCGCGCAGCGCCGCCGCCTGCCACGTGAGGGCGGTGCTCAGCCCGGTCGCCAGCAGGCCGGCGGCCAGGATCGCGGGCGCGATCCACCGCGCCGCGCCCGCCCCGCGGCGGGCCGCGGTCGCGACAGGACCCTGCGATGAGGAGAGGTGGGGCAAAGGGCGAGACCGGACTTCGACAGCGGCCCAGCGACGCGGGCCCGCCCCGGGATGCAAGGCTATGGTGGCGTCACAGGGGCGGTTCTGCGCGGCGCGCTCAGGGCGCGCGGCACTCCATCGCCGACGCGGCCTCGATCACGCTGAGCGCCCGGCGCCGCACTTCCAGCGCCGCGTCCGGGCTGTCCGAGACGGCAGAGGCCTCGCGCTTCAGCGCCGCGTCGCAGCCGCACGAACGGTATCCCGCCGCGTCGTAGCAGGCGTCGTGGCGCATGCACGCCGCGTCGAGGGCGTCGGTCGGCGGCAGCCCCTCACCGCGCTGCCCCGTGCCGCAGTAATTGCCGTGGAACAGCTCCTTGCCGGCGATGACCCGGCCCAGGTCGCCCTTCGGCGGTGCCGGGGCCTCGGCCTTCCCGCTCGGGTTCAGATCGTTGGCCGGCCCGCCCGCCTTCGCCCCGGAGGAGCGCAGGGCCTTCGGGATGCCGGAGCGCTCGCCGGGCTCGTTCAGGGCCTCGCCGGCCCGGCCGTTCGGGTCCGAGATATCCGGGAGCGGCGGGGGCGGCCCCGGGCGGGGCTCGCCCGGCTCGACGGTCGCGGCGGGCAGGTCCCGGACATCCCGCACGTCCTCGACGCTCCGGACGCCCTGGACCTCTTGCGGGTCCCGGAGACCCTGCGCCCCGGACGCGTGCGGGCAGACGACGAGCAGCAGCCCGAGCGGTGCGAGGAGTGACAGTCTCACGGATGGCCCCCGATTCAGCCGCCCCTCAACTCGAAGCTCGGCTTTACCGTTCCGGAATTCCGCCCGCCACGGTTACGGCGGCCTTGCGCGGGGACGCGGGACCGCGGGTCGGCGCGGTCCCGTGCGCGGGCGCACGGGGGTCCGTCCCGCCTGTTGGACCGCGGGTTCGCGGCTCCCACATCGCGGGGTAACGCGGCCGGGATGATCCCGGCGATGGATCAACGCTGGACCTCCGCCATGACCTCTCGTCTTCTGATCGGCGCCGTGATCGGAATCGGCCTGTCCGGGCCCGCCCTGGCGCAGAGCTTCACCGCCCCCGCCGGCATCCCGGCCGTCACGGCGCCCGGCGGCCTCCAGGGCCGCGCGACGCCCGCGGATCTGCGGACC
>NZ_MLBW01000036.1:232678-234081 GCF_036441335.1 Methylobacterium mesophilicum | reverse complement strand
GGCCGGGGCGGCGGGCCGCGTCCTGCGGCCGTCGGGATTGCCGGGGCCCGGGCATTCCGCGTCGCCGCCCTCGCCGATCGTACAGGTCGCCACCGTGCGCGCGGCGCCGTCGACGACCCGCGCGACCGTGCGCGTCTCGGTGGTGTGGCCGCTCGCCCAGTCGTCGGACAGGGTGCAGACCCGGTCGCCGTTCTGGTAGCGCCGGCTGCCGAAGCAGCCGTAGACCCGGTCCTGCCCGACGGGCAGGAAGTCGCACGCCGTGTCGAACCCCGCGAAGGCACCGCCGGTGAACCGCGCCGCGAAGGCCCGCTGCCGCAGCGCCGCCGCGATCCAGTGCGGCCGGGCCGGATCGCTTTTCGAGCGGCCGGACAGGGCCTCGGTCCGTGCCCGGATTGCCCCCAGCACGACGGCGCGCGCGTCGGCCGCGTCCAGGTCGCCGAGCCGCGTGTCCCGGGCCGCCACCCAGCGCTTCTGGCTGGCGATCAGCATCGCGCGGATCTCGGGGTCGTCCGTGCCGTGCAGGAGGCCGGCATAGGCCGCACCCAGGGCGGCGTCGGCCTTCCGGAGCGCCGCGTCGGCGCAGATCAGGCGCTCGAGCGGGCTGACCGCCTTGCGGCAGTCGATCGCCCGGGCCGAGGACGGCGCCAGAAGGGATGCGGCGAGGGATGCGGCGAGGGCGGCCGCCGGGAGGCGCGTCACGGCCGGCCCCGAACTGAATCTCGCCCCGAAGCGCGCACCGGACTGCGCATCGGAACCTCGCCTCTGGGTCGCGTGACTGGAGCCGGTCGACATCGGGGCCTACTGCGCCGCGGCATCGACGATGCGGCACAGGTTCTGGTCGACGTCCTGGCCGATCTGGCCGGCCTGCACCATGAACAGGGCGTCGACCCGGCTGCCTGCCCCGGCCTTGCGCACGACGACCCGCAGCGTCTGCGGTCGCCCCGAACCGGATGTCTCCTGCTGGGCCGTCAGGGTCCCGAGCGCCTTCTCCACGTGCACGCCCACGAACCCCTCGGCCAGGACCGCCCGCGTCACCCGGTCGAACGCGGCCCTGGGGCTGACCGAGGGGAAGATCATCCACGTCTTGTAGGTGATGGCCTGGAGCATCGGCGTCCCCTCGCTCCGGTAATGGTCGCGGCACGTCTCCGCCGCGGCCGCCGGGAGCGGGAGCGTCGACAGGATGGCCGCGTAGATGAACGCGGTCCGCATCGATCCCATGGGGCACCTCTCACGTCGCTCTGCTGGTGGCTCTGTCGGTGACCTGCCGGACCTGTGCAGTGGGGGCCCGGTCAGGCGTGGATTCGTCGGATGAGCGAGACCGGGCTGCACCGGCCGGCCCCGCAGGGTCTCAGAGCTGCGGCGTGGCCGCTGGCCGGGCGCGCGGCGCCGGCGCCATCGCGCGC
>NZ_MLBW01000036.1:185000-232627 GCF_036441335.1 Methylobacterium mesophilicum | reverse complement strand
GCCGGCGTCGCCCGGGCCGCCGGCGCGGCCTGCCCGGCGTCCCCCGCACGCGGGACGGGCGCCTGCGACACCGCCGGGGCCCGGCGGGGCTCGCCCGGCGGCACGGTGATCCGGAACGTGTACGGGACCGTCGACCCGTCCCCGAAGGTGACGTCGATCGACAGGGTGTCGAGACCGGAGAAGTCGGGCCGCGCCGTGTAGTAGAGCGACATCGCGTCCTTCTTGGCGTCCTCGCAGCCGTCCGGCTGCCGGATCTGCGCCCCGGTCTCGTCGACCTTGCCGCTGAGGATCCGGAACTCGCGCCGCTGCTCGATGCGCCCGCCGCGCGGCGGCCGGACGAGCTCGATCGTAGCCGCGCGCGAGCGGCAGCCCTGCGTGGCGAAGTAGTAGGTGAAGCCTTGGAGGAAGATCCGCTGGCCGGGGCGCGCGGTCTTGCTCTCCACCTCCGCGCGGGCCGGCAGGGCGAGGCAGAACGTGAGGCAGAACGTGAGGCCGAGCGGCAGGCAGAGCGCCGAACCGAGGGCGCGGGCGCCGGCGCGCCGCCGCGGTCGGGTCGGTGCGGCGGATCGGGGGTCGTTCGGGAGGCGCTGATGCACGGGACTCGTCCTCGGCGTGGCGGTGGGGCGCGGGCGGCCGAGCCGGCCGTCCGCGTCGGAGCTGCGTCAGAGCCGTCCGACAGGGCCGCGAGGATCGCGTCGGCGCGCGGGTCGCCGCTCGCCGCGAGGCCGGAGACGCCGGCCTCGATCTCCGCGTAGCCGTCGCCGGCGAGTTGGGCGTAGGGGTCGGGCGCCTCGGCCGTGGAGGTGTCGACGCTGGTGACGCTCGTGACCTGCGGGCCCTTCTGACCCTGGGCCGTCGTGACCGTCAGCCGGGTGCCCGGCATCAGATCGTCGTGGCCGGCCGCCTCGACAGGTTGATCGCCCGGGGCGGCGGCCGAGTCGTCGGCGGCACCTGCCTGTTCCGGACCGCCGACTTCCCCGACGGGCCGGACCTCTACCGGCGGCTGGCGGCGTCCGGGATCGCGGTGCGGCGCTTCGCCGGGCGCCCCGAGCGCCTGCGCTTCGGCCTGCCGCCCGACAGGGCGGGCTGGTGCCGGCTGTCGCGGGTGCTCAGGTAGGCCGCGCCCCCGGCGGGTGCGGGTCGCGGGCTGCCACGATGACGGCCAGCGCCGAGAAGGCGAGGCCGACCGCGCAGACGCCCGGCCATCCCACGAGCAGGAAGGCCTGCGAGCCGGCATAGGCGCCGAGCGCCCCGAACACGAACAGGGTGGTGAACAGCACGGTGTTGATGCGGCCGCGCGCGCCCGGGACCAGCGCGTAGGCGCGGGTCTGGTTGGCGATGAGCGCGCCGTTCATGCCGATGTCGATGAGCAGCACGCCGAGCGCCACCGCGGCGAGCGACCACGTGCCCCCCGCCCAGAGCACGACGAAGGACAGGGCGACCAGCAGGCTGCCGCCGAGGACGACGGGCTTCGCCCCCCGCCGGTCGGTGAAGCGGCCCGAGATCGGCGCCACGAAGGCGCCGCAGACGCCGATCACCCCGAACAGCCCGGCCCCGGCCGCGGTGAGGCCGAAGGGCGGCCCCTCGACCAGCAGGGCCAGGGTCGCCCAGAAGGCGTTGAAGCCCGCGAACAGCAGCGCCTGCGACAGGCTCGCCGTGCGCAGGACCGGCTGGGTGCGGGCGAGGTGGAGGATCGACAGCATCAGGGCGCGGTAGCGCAGGGGGTGCGTCTGCACCGTGTGGGGCAGGGTGGCCCGCGCGATGCCCGCCATGGCGAGCGCCAGCACGGACGCGACCAGGAAGACCGGCCGCCAGCCGAGATGCGCCCCCAGGAAGCCGCTCGCCGTGCGGGCGAGCAGGATGCCGGTGAGGAGCCCGGTCATGACCTGGCCGACGATCCGCCCGCGGCTCGCGTCCGGGGCGAGCTCGGCCGCGAACGGGACCGCCTGCTGGGCCGCGCAGGACAGCACGCCGACCACCAGATGGGCGAGCGCGAGGCAGGCGAGGTTCGGCGCGAGGCCCACGGCGAGCAGGGCCAGGGCGAGGCCGAGGCACTGCCCCACGATCAGGGCGCGGCGCGGCAGGGCGTCGCCGAGCGGCACGAGCCCGACGATGCCGAGCCCGTAGCCGACCAGGGCCGTGGTCGGCACCCACAGGGCGGCGCGGTCGCCGAACTCGGCCACGATCAGGCCGAGCAGCGGCTGGTTGTAGTAGATGTTGGCCACGGCCCCGCCGGCGATCAGCGTCAGGCCGAGCCGGGCCTTCGCGTCGAGGGGTGCGGTCACGGCCGGGTCGGGGGCAGGCGGGTGGGCCGCCGCGGGAGAACCATGGTCGGGTCCGTGTGGGGAGGGCGATCGGAGCGGCGAGCGATACGGGCGGAGCGCGCCGCCGGGCAAGCTGCGGCGATGCATCCCTGCCGGGACGCTCCGGGCCCCTTCACCGGAGCCGGCGGCGCACCATATGCATCAGACGCAGCCGGCGCCGCCCGCATGCCGGCGGGCGCCGCGACCGATGCGCCGGGCGCCGAGCCTCGCGGGGTTTTCGGACCGGACTACGAACGAGAGGGCGGTTTCGTTCCGTACGGACGGCGCCGGGGCCGCCGCAGCAGGGAGTACGGGATGCCGAACTACCGCGTCGACTTCGCCAAGGAGATCCTCGGGGTGCCGTTCACGATCGGCACGGTCGCGATCGCGCGGGCCCGCGACCCCGAGCGCGCCCGCCGCGCCGCGGAGCTGCGCTTCGCCCGCCAGCACGGCGTCGGCGACTGGCGCGAGCGGGCGGACCTCGCCACCGTGGCCGAGCGGCTCTGACGACCGCCCGGCCGGACCCGTCGCGCGGCCCCACCCGTCACACGATCTTCGTGCCGCTCCCGCACTCTGGGATCCCCGCGTCGGCGACCGGTCAAGCTCTGGTCGCGGCGGCCGCGGCGCCGTAGAATGGCGGGCGGACCGGGACGCCCGCCGGCGTCCCGGTCCGGTTCCGTCCGCGCCCGACCGGCGAGCCGGCGTCGCGGGACCGGACACGTCTCGAATCCGGGTCGACGGGAGTCAGTGCGAAGGTCATGGCGGCGATCTCCTTCTTCGGCGACCTGCTTCAGACCATCAGCGAGCGCGGCCGCGACCTGATCGGGATCGGGCGCGGCGACATGGGGTCCCGGGCGAGCGCCGGCGACCTCGTGAAGCTCTGCGAGGACCTGATCTCGCGACGCGGCGAGGCCTCCGGGGTGGCGCTGGCCCGCCTGATCCTCGACCGCTACGCGAGCTTCGGCCAGGCGGAGCGCCACGCCTTCCTGCGGGCCATCGCCCTCGACTTCGACGCGGACCACGCCGCCGTCGACGAGGCGATCGCCGCCTACCGCGCCGCCCCCTCCCGCGCCCGGCTCGGCAGCCTGCACGAGGCCGCCGAGCCGCGCAGCCAGGAGCTGATCCGCCGGCTCAACCTCGCCCGCGGCGGCACGCTCAGCCTCGTGCGGATGCGCGAGGACCTGTTCGACCTGCGCCGGGCGCTGCGCGCCGGCGACGCGGCCGATCCCGCCCTGATGGACGCCGTCGACAGCCTCGACTGCGACTTCGAGCACCTGTTCGCCTCTTGGTTCAACCGCGGCTTCCTGGTGCTGCGCCACATCGACTGGACGACGCCGGCGCACATCCTGGAGAAGATCATCCGCTACGAGGCGGTGCACGCCATCTCCGGCTGGGACGACCTGCGCGCCCGCATCGAGCCGCCGGACCGGCGCTGCTTCGCGTTCTTCCACCCGGCGCTCGCCGACGAGCCGCTGATCTTCGTGGAGGTGGCGCTCACCGGAGAGATCGCCGCGGCGATCGCCCCGATCCTGTCGCAGGAGCGCAAGCCGCTGCAGCCGCAGGCCGCCACCACGGCGGTGTTCTACTCGATCTCGAACTGCCAGAAGGGCCTCGCCGGCGTGACCTTCGGCAACTTCCTGATCAAGCAGGTGGTCGAGGACCTGACCCGCGAGGTCCCCACGCTCAAGACCTTCGTGACGCTCTCGCCGGTGCCGGGCTTCGCCGCGTGGCTGGCGCGGGAGCGCCGGGCCGACAGCCCCCAGGGCCTGCTGCCCGAGGATGTCGAGACCCTGCGGGCGCTGGACGACCCGGCCTGGCCGGCCGACAAGGCCCGGGCCGAGACGGTGCGCCGGGCGCTGATCCCGGCCGCGGCCGCCTATTTCCTGCGCGCCAAGAACGAGCGCGGGCGCCCCCTCGACCCGGTGGCCCGGTTCCATCTCGGCAACGGCGCGCGCCTCGACCGGATCAACTTCCTGGGCGACACCTCCAAGAAGGGGCTGGCGCAGTCCCACGGGCTGATGGTCAACTACCTCTACGACCTCGCCGCCATCGAGCGGAACCACGAGACCTACGCCAATCTCGGCACCGTGGTGGCGGCCCCGGCGGTGACCCGGGAGCTGCGCGCCAAGCTGCCGCCGCCCCGGGCCGTGGTGCTCGCCGAGGCGTAGGCGTCGCGACTCACCGGACCGCGCGGACGACGCGCCGCCGGAAAGGGCTCGCCGAGGGGGCCTCCGGGCGGTTATGGGTGCGCGCGACCCATAGCCCGTGATAGCCCAGCCTCACGATGACGAACCACCTCTTCTCCCTGGTGCGGGACGGTGCCGCCGATCCCGCCAAGACCGTGATCGAGACGCCGGACGGGCGCCGCTACGCGTACGCGGACCTGATCGCCCGCTCCGGCGCCTACGCGGCGGCCCTGCGGGCGGCGGGCGTCGCGCCCGGCGACCGGGTGGCCGTGCAGGTCGAGAAGAGCCCCGAGGTGATCTTCCTGTATCTCGGCGCGGTCCGGGCCGGCGCCGTGTTCCTGCCGCTCAACACCGCCTACACCCCGGCGGAGATCGGCTACTTCCTGGGCGACGCCGAGCCGACCGTGTTCGTCTGCGACCCGGGCCGGCGCGACGCGCTCGCCGAGGCCGCCGCCGGCGTCCGGCAGGTCTGGACCCTCGACGGGGCGGGCGGCGGCAGCGCCGCGGAGGCCGCTGACCGGGCGGCGACGGCGGGGCACGATTTCGCCGACCTGACCCGGGGTCCGGAGGATCTCGCGGCGATCCTCTACACCTCGGGCACGACCGGGCGCTCCAAGGGCGCCATGCTGACCCACGACAACCTCGCGTCGAATGCCCGGACGCTGGTCGAGTACTGGCGCTTCACCGCCGACGACGTGCTGATCCACGCCCTGCCGGTGTTCCACACCCACGGCCTGTTCGTGGCGACCAACACGGTGCTGGCGAGCGGCGGCTCCATGCTGTTCCTGCCCCGGCTCGACCCGAAGCTGATCCTGAGCCTGATGCCGCGGGCGACCGCCCTGATGGGCGTGCCGACCTTCTACACCCGGCTCCTCAAGGAGCCGGGACTATCGCCGGAGGCGGCCAAGGGCATGCGCCTGTTCGTGTCGGGCTCGGCGCCGCTGCTCGCCGAGACGCACCGCGAGTGGCAGGCCCGCACCGGCCACGCCATCCTCGAGCGCTACGGCATGACCGAGACCAACATGAGCACCTCGAACCCCTACGCGGGGGACCGGGTCGCCGGCACGGTGGGCTTCCCCCTGCCGGGCGTGTCCCTGCGGGTGGTCGACCCCGAGACCGGCGCGGCCCTCGGGCCCGACGCGGTCGGCATGATCGAGGTGAAGGGCCCGAACGTGTTCCAGGGCTACTGGCGCATGCCCGAGAAGACCGCCGCCGAGTTCCGGGCCGACGGGTTCTTCATCACCGGCGACCTCGGCAAGGTCGACGGCCGGGGCTACGTCCACATCGTCGGGCGCGGCAAGGACCTGATCATCTCGGGGGGCTTCAACGTCTACCCGAAGGAGGTCGAGACCGAGATCGACGCCCTGCCGGGCGTGGTGGAATCCGCCGTGATCGGCCTGCCGCACCCGGATTTCGGCGAGGCCGTCACCGCCGTGGTGGTGGGCGGCGCCGGCTGCCCCGACGAAACCGGCGTGCAGGCCGCCCTGGAGGGCCGGCTCGCCAAGTTCAAATGCCCCAAGCGCGTCCTGTTCGTGGACGAGCTGCCGCGCAACACCATGGGCAAGGTCCAGAAGAACCTGCTCCGCGAGGCGCATGCGGGGCTGTATCGGGACTGACGCGCAGTCCCGTCAGAAGGGTCGACGGGAGCGAGGATCCGGCCACCGCGTCGTTGCGAGCGGAGCGAAGCAATCCAGGCGGCGCCACGCTGCTCGACGTCGCGCAACTCCGGGGCACGTCGCCTCGCCCGGGATGACGGCGCCGAGGCCCCCACGGAGGGGCCTCGGCCACGGATCAGAGATTGTGCTGCGTCCGCTCGCCCTCGGGCGGGGTGTGGCCATCCGGATCGACCACCTTGCGGGCGGCGGCGTTGAGGTTGTCCGGATCGAGGGCGGTCTGGACGAACTCGCGGCCGATATTGGTCACCTCGCGGGCGTAGCGCAGACCCTGGTCGCGAACCTCGTCGGCCCAGGGACCGATGCTCCGGTCCTCCTGGCGGGTGCGCGGCAGCAGCGCGCCGAGCAGCAGGCCCGCGGCCACGCCGACCACGCCGACGAGCAGCGGGTTGTCGTCCACGAAGCGCTCGACCGCGGTGCGGCCGCGGTTGATCCCCTCGATCCCCTGGTTGGTCAGGTCGTCCAGGGCCCGCATGTTGCGGCGATGGAGGGCGCCGGCCCGCTCCCGGGCATCGTCGTAGGCCGCGGCGGCGCGGTCGCGCGCCTGATCGGCCGCCCCGCCGAGGCGGTCGTTGATGTCGTCGGCGAGGCCCGACACGGTGCGCCGCGCCTGTCCGGCGAACTCCGTGGCCCGGTCGCCCGCCGCCCGGATGCCGTCCTTCGCGGCCGAAGCGGCGTCATGGGCAGCGTCATGGGCAGCATAATGGGCGGCGTCGTGCGCGGACNGTGCCGGGCGCGCCCGGGTCGCCGAGGCCGGCCGGATCCGGGCGCAGGCTCTTGTCGTCGGCGCCGTGCGGCATCCCCGCCGCGGCGGCGAGCTGCTCGGGGGTGCTGGAGGGGATACCCGGCTTGTCGGTCATGGCGCTGTCCTCAAATGTCGGTCTCGGCGGCCCGCCCTCGGCGCCGGTCTGCCCGGTCGTCCGGCCGGGCGCGCGCGGTGTCTCGTCCCGGATCCGGCCGGATCCGGTCCTCAGATCTCGGTCGTGTCCAGCGGATCGCGGGTCGGGCGGACCGTCGGGCGGTCGGGATCGTAGCCGCGGGCCGCGCCGGTGTTGAGGGTGGGCACGCGCTCGGCCGAGACCTCGGTGCGGCGGCGCTGGGCGTCGCGGGCCATCCGGTTGAACAGCAGGCCGACGCCCGCCGCGATGAGCAGCACCGGCACCGGGTTGCGGCGCACCGCCTCCAGGGCCGAATCGTAGGTGGTGTTCAGGGCCGGCACCCGCCGGGCATTGCCCAGCATCTCGTCCACGAGATTCGGCACCGAGAGCCGGCCCTGGATCCGGTCGATCGTGTCGTCGAGCCGGGCGCGGCTCTCCTCGATCTCCTTCTCGAGGTCGTTCATCGTACTCATCCGGACACGCGCTCCGAGAGGGCCTGGGCATCCTGGCGTACCTGGCGCGTGGTGCGCTTCGGGGCCAGGGTCGAGAGGGACAGGACGCTGCGCGCCCACAGGGCCATCCCGAGGGCGAGGAGCAGCAGCACGCCGCCGACGATCAGGGCGGAGAGCCATTCCGAGCCCACGATGGTGGCGAGCCACTTCACGAAGGCGCCGATCAGGACCAGCAGGGCGACCACCGCGAAGACCGCCGAGCCGACCATGCAGGCGAGTCCGACGATCAGCTGGCGGACGTTGCCGGCCATCTCGGCCCGGAACAGCGCGATCTCCTTGCGGGCGAGCTCGTTGGTCTCCCGCAGGGCGTCGCCGATCAGGCTCTGGATGCTGGAGGGGCCGGTGGACGGGTTCGAGGATGGGCCCGCCTGGCGCGGGTCGGAGCCGTGGGTCATGGCGTCAGGCCCGGAAGCTGTCGCGGGCGTCGCCGTCCGGCGCCTCAGGCGGGAGGCTCGACGACTTGATGAAGCGGGCGGCGATCAGGCCGGCCACGAAGGTCCCGACCGCCACCGCGACCGGCGCGCGCCGGGCGAAGGACTCGGCCTCGCTGTAGAACTCGCCGAGGCTGCGGCGCTCGATCGAGGAGCCGAGCTGCTCCAGCCCGTCGGCGGCGCTGTCGAAGAAGGCGCGGACATTCGGCTTGTCGCCGAGGTCGCGGCCAGAATTGCGGATCGTCTGCGCCAGGTCGTGGACCGACTGGGCGGCGTCGCTCTTGCGCTGCTCGACGTAGCTCTGCGCCTGCAGCCGGGCCGCGTCGAGCAGGCCGCGTCCGCGCTCGGCCGCCACGTCGGCGAGCCCCTCGACGTCGCCCTGCAGGGCGCGCCACTGCGCGCGCTCCTCCGCGGCGGTGTGGGGCGCGTCGTGCGACCCCGCGCGGTGCGGATCCGCGATCGGGTCCGCGGGGGTGCCTTGCGGTAACTCGTTGCCGGCCATCTCGAAAACACTCCTCGCGGCGCGGGGACGGGGCCGCTCGCGGCGACCGCGGGCCCCGCGATGGCTGAGTAACCGACTCGGCTGTCGCGGGTTCCGGTCCCTCTGCACCCTTCCGGTGCGCGCGGGGTCCGGCGCGGCACCGCTCAGTCCCCGTTCAGGCAAGGTCTGCCAGAACCGCCACGCTTGCACAACGCTCGCACAACACCCGCACGGGGCGACCGCCCGGTACGGAGGGGCCGCCCTGTCCCGGAACGGCAGGGCCTCGACTTGACCCGCGCCCGGCTTCACGCTTGGGTTGCCGGACGACCGACAAAGGATCGCGCAGGGACTCCGCGCGTTCTGACATAGTAGTGATGTCCCGATGCAGGCGCGGCGAGATCCTCGACCTGGCCCGCGCCCCTGATCCGGAGCCGACCCGCGTGGCACGCCTTGTGATCGTATCGAACCGCGTCGCCGTCCCGGAAGAGGGCGGCAAGGCGGTGGCGGCGGGCGGTCTCGCCGTCGCGGTCAAGGAGGCCTTCACGGCCTACGAGGGTCTGTGGTTCGGCTGGAGCGGCACCATCACGGAGGAGCCCTCCGAGGAGCCGACGCTGATCGACCGGGGCCGGGTCCAGTACGCCGTCGTCGACCTCTCGCCGCAGGATCACCTGGAATACTACGCCGGCTTCGCGAATCGGGCCCTGTGGCCGATCATGCATTACCGGCTCGGGCTCGGCGCCTTCTCGCGCTCGGACTATGCCGGCTACAGCCGCGTGAACCGGACCTTCGCGCGGGCGCTCGCCAAGTTGGTCGAGCCCGACGACATCATCTGGGTCCACGATTACCACCTGCTGCCGCTGGCGGCCGAACTGCGCGGCCTCGGGCTCGACAACCCGATCGGCTACTTCCACCACATTCCCTGGCCGGCCGCCGACGTGTTCAACTCGCTGCCGGCGAGCGGCGAGCTCCTGCGCGCGATCGTCGATTACGACCTGATCGGCCTGCAGACCGAGGCGGACGTCCAGAACCTGCAGCGCAACCTCGTCGACACCCAGCGGGCGATCCCGCTCGGCGGCGGCTCGCTGATGGTCGACGGCCGCCGGACCCGGATCCGCGCCTTCCCGATCGGCATCGACGTCGCGGGCTTCAAGGAGGCGGCCGAGAAGGCCAGCGCCAACAAGGTCGTGCGCGAGACCATCGCGGGCCTGCGCACCCGCAAGCTGCTGATCGGCGTCGACCGGCTCGACTACTCGAAGGGCGTGCCCGAACGGATGGAGGCGGTGGAGAGCTTCTTCGCCTCGAATCCCGACCAGCGCGGCAACGTCACCTACATCCAGATCACGCCGAAATCCCGCAGCGAGGTGCCGGAATACGAGCAGCTCGCCCGCGAGGTGAACGAGAAGGTCGGCGAGATCAACGGCTCGCTCGGCGACCCGGCCTGGACCCCGATCCAGTACATCACCAAGGCCTATCCGCGGCCGGTGCTGGCCGGCCTCTACCGGGCCGCCCGGGTCGGCCTCGTCACGCCGATGCGCGACGGCATGAACCTCGTCGCCAAGGAGTACGTCGTCGCCCAGTCCGAGGACGATCCGGGCGTGCTGGTCCTGTCGAAATTCGCCGGCTCCGCCCGGCAGCTGCCCGAGGCGCTGCTGATCAACCCCTACGACCGGTTCGAGGTCGCCGAGGCGATCCGGGCCGCGCTCTACATGCCCAAGGCCGAGCGGCTGGCGCGCTGGAAGCCGATGGTCGAGCGCATGACCCGCGAGGACGTCGACTGGTGGGCACGCAACTTCCTGGCGGAGCTCGAGAATTTCCGCACGATCGAGCGCGAGCCGCCCACCGCAGCCGCGGCCGCCGAATAGCCGGCGCCGCCCGCTGCTTACGCCCGCCGCCATCCGTGTGACCGGACGCCCCGCATGATCGCCGTCGACGACGGGGTGCCGGCGCCCCTCGGCGCCCATTTCGACGGGCGCGGCGTCAACTTCGCCCTGTTCTCCGAGCACGCCACCGCGGTCGACATCTGCCTGTTCGAGCCGGGGGAGCGGCACGAGACCCGCACGGTGCGGCTGCCCTGCCGGACCGACGACGTCTGGCACGGCTACCTGCGCGGCGTGCTGCCAGGCCAGCTCTACGGCTACCGGGTGCACGGCCCCTGGGACCCGGCGGCGGGCCACCGGTTCAACGCCTCGAAGCTCGTCCTCGACCCCTACGCGCGGGAGATCCGCGGCAAGATCCGCTGGCACGACGCGCTCTACGGGCACCGGCGGGGCGGGCGCGAGGACCGGATCGACCGGCGCGACAGCGCGGTCTACATGCCGCGCTGCGTGGTCACCGCGCCGGAGGTGCCCGACCTCGCCCTCAACCCGGTCCGCCGGCCCCTCGCCGAGACGGTGGTGTACGAGGCGCACGTCAAGGCGCTGACCCGCACCCATCCCGACATTCCCGAGGCGGAGCGCGGCACCTACGGGGCGCTCGCCCACCCGGCGATCATCGAGCACCTCGTCAAGCTCGGCGTCACCGCCCTGGAGCTGCTGCCGATCCACGCCTTCGCGGACGACCGCTTTCTGGTGGAGAAGGGGCTCGTCAATTTCTGGGGCTATCAGCCCCTGGGCTACTTCGCCCCGGAGCCGCGCTACCTGGGGGAGGGCGGCCTCGGCGGCCTGAAGGCGGCGATCCGGGAGCTGAACGCCGCCGGGATCGAGACCTGGCTCGATGTGGTCTACAACCACACCGCCGAGGGCGACCATACCGGCCCGACCCTGTCGTTCCGCGGCATCGACAACGCCAGCTACTACAAGCTCGACCCCGCCGACCCGCGCCGCAACCGCGACTGCACCGGCTGCGGCAACACCTTCGACGCGAGCCACCCGCGGGTGATGCAGCTCGTGCTCGATTCCCTGCGCCACTGGGTCACCGCCTACGGCATCGCGGGCTTCCGCTTCGACCTCGCCTCGAGCCTCGGGCGGGCGCCCTTCGCCTTCACCCCGCAGGCGGCGTTCTTCCAGGCCGTGGCGCAGGACCCGGTGCTGGCGCGGGTCAAGATGGTGGCCGAGCCGTGGGATGTCGGGGAGGGCGGCTACCAGCTCGGCGGCTACCCGCGCGGCTGGAGCGAGTGGAACGACAAGTTCCGCGACGCCGCCCGGGGCTTCTGGAAGGGCGATTCCGCCACGCTCGCCAAGGTCACGCAGGGGCTGACCGGCTCGCGCGAGGTGTTCGCCCCGTCCGGGCGCTCGCCGCTGGCCAGCGTCAACTTCATCGCCAGCCACGACGGCTACACGCTCGCCGACACGGTGTCGTACGAGGAGAAGCACAACGAGGCCAACGGCGAGGACAACCGCGACGGCCATAATCACAACGTCAGCCGCAACTACGGCGTCGAGGGCGACACCGACGACGCGGCGATCCTCGCCCTGCGCGCCCGCCAGAAGCGCAACATGCTGGCGACGGTGATGCTGGCCCAGGGCGTCCCGATGCTGCTCATGGGCGACGAGCGCTCCCGCAGCCAGGGCGGCAACAACAACGCCTACGCCCAGGACAACCCGACGAGCTGGATGGACTGGAGCGTCGATCCGGATCCCGCCCTCACGGACTTCGTCGCCAACCTGCTGGCCCTGCGCCGGGACCAGCCGGCCCTGCGGCGGCGGCGCTTCTTCACGGGCGCGCTGATCGACCCCGACGAGCCCCTGCGCGACGTGCACTGGCTCTCCCCCGAGGGCATCGAGATGGAGGTCCGGCACTGGTCCGACGACGGGCTCCAGGTCTTCGGCATGCAGATCGGCAACGACGGCGATCCGGGCGACCGCCTGCTGATGCTGTTCAATGCCGGGGCGGAGGCCGTCAGCTTCCGCCTCGCCCCGGTGATCGGCGGCCCGTGGACGCCGGTCTTCGACACGGGCGAGCCGGCGGGCGCCCGCGCGCCCGGNGCTGCCGGGCCGCACGGTCCTGGTGCTCACCGCGCCGGGGACGGAGACCGGCAACCGCGGCGGCTGGGTGCCGGGCGGGTAGGGGCGGGCGGTCCGGGGACGGGCCGCCCGGCGGCCGGTCAGTCGAACAGGCTGGAGACGCTGGATTCCGTCGCGGTCCGGCCGATCGCCTCGCCGAGCAGCGGCGCGATGGTCGCCACCCGGATGTTGCGGGCGAGCTTGACGGCCTGGGTCGGCTGGATCGAGTCGGTGATCACCAGCTCCTTCATCCGCGAGGCGGCGATGCGCGAGACCGCGCCGCCCGACAGCACGCCGTGGGTGATGTAGGCCGAGACGTCCTTGGCGCCGGCGTTGAGCAGGGCCTCGGCGGCGTTGACCAGGGTGCCGCCCGAATCGACGATGTCGTCCACGAGGATGCAGGAACGGCCCTCGACCTCGCCGATGATGTTCATCACCTCGGACTCGCCGGGGCGCTCGCGGCGCTTGTCGACGATGGCCAGCGGGCAGTCGATCCGCTTGGCGATGGCCCGGGCCCGGACCACGCCGCCGACGTCCGGCGAGACCACCATCCGGTCGGCGCTCGGCAGCCGCTCCTTGATGTCGCGCACCATCACGGGGGCGGCGAACAGGTTGTCGGTGGGGATGTCGAAGAAGCCCTGGATCTGGCCGGCATGGAGGTCGAGGGTCAGGACGCGGTCGGCGCCCGCCTCGGTGATCAGGTTCGCCACCAGCTTGGCCGAGATCGGGGTGCGGCCGGAGGTGCGCCGGTCCTGCCGCGCGTAGCCGAAATACGGGATCACCGCCGTGATGCGCCGGGCCGAGGACCGGCGCGCGGCGTCGATCATGATCAGCAGCTCCATCAGGTGGTCGTTCGCCGGGAACGAGGTCGACTGGACGATGAACACGTCCTCGCCGCGCACGTTCTCCTGGAGCTCGACGAAGATCTCCATGTCGGCGAAGCGCCGGACCATGCACTTGGCGAGCGGCAGTTCGAGATAGGCCGCGATCGCCTCGGCCAGGGGCCGGCTGGCATTCCCGGCGATGATCTTGATCGAGGATTTCATGGGCGGCCGCTCGCTCGCGGCCGGACCTCCCGCCGCTCTTGTTCAGACCGGTCTCCCGGGGAGCCGGAACGATCCGATGACGGGCGAGGCTCTTAGCAGCGGGCAGGAAGTGTCACAATGCCTTCACGGCCGCCCCGCACGCACCGCGCACGCCCTGCGCACTCATCGCGGATGCGCGGGGTCCCGGAGCCAGGCCCGGACCGGGGCCGGACCGGGGCCGCGCGCCCGGTCCCCTCAGGCGGCCGGCGGCTCCAGCAGCCGGTGCAGGTGAACCACGAAGTAGCGCGTCTGCGCGCTGTCGACGGTGGCCTGGGCCTTGGCCCGCCACGCGGCCTGGGCGGAGGCGTAGTCCGGGAAGATGCCGACGATGTCGAGGTTCTTGATGTCCCGGAACCGGACCCCGTCGAGATCCTGCAATTCACCGCCGAAGACCAAGTGCAGCTTCTGGTCGCTGTCGATTGCCGTCGTCATGGCCCGTCCTCCGTTCCTTCGCGGCGCTCGCAAATGGCGGGCCCGCGGTCAAGCCTGAACATCCGCAGGCGAGCCCCGAGCCCGCCGCAGGTCTGCGCGGCGGATGCGCAACCCCGGACGCGCCGTGCTACGAGCGGCCGATGACACGCCGCCTCCTCTCCAACGCCGTCCCCGTCGCGCTGGCCCTCGGCCTCGGCGCGGCGCAGGTTCAGGCCCAGCAGGTCCCCCGCGCGCCCCGCGCGGCCGGATCCGACAGGAGCGTTCCGGACCGGCGGGCCGGACCGCCGGTGATCGGCTGCCCGTCGCTGGCCAATTACCGCATGCTGATGCGCGACGGCGCGGCCGCCGCCGCGGCGCATCTGGCCGATCCCAAGGCGGACCATCTCGGCTGCGCGGCGCTGGCGCGCACGGAGCTCACCGGCATCGTCGACAAGGTGACGCTGGGCGGCCAGAGCTACGACTGTGCCGGCGTGCGCGGCACCACCGCCTGCCACTGGATCGCGCCCGGGACGATTCCCGAGGCCCCCGCGCCGGCCAAGCGCTGACGGACGGGTCCCCGGTCACGCTTCCGGTCAGCCCCTCGCCCAGCTCCTCGGCCCGCGATCAGCGCAGGTGCCCGCTGGCGCGCAGATCCCGCTCGACGGCGTCGTGGAGGGCCTGAAGGGGATTGTCGTTGATGGCGGCGGGCGGGTGCAGCGGCGCCATCGGGGCGGGCCGCGTGTCGAGTCCCGGCAGGATCGTGGCCTCGGCCCCCGGCTGACGCGCCGGCCGGCGCGCCGCGAGGGTGCGCAGCGCCTCGCGGGCGCCGGGCGGGAGGAGCGTGACGAGTCTGTCCAGCATGGCCGGCCTCAGCGCGCACGGCCGGCCGAGGCCGGCGGGAACGGGACGGTGGCGGCGGACCGGTTCTTCACGCGGGTACCCGTGCGGGATCGATCGCGGGAAACGGGCCGGCACCCCCACAGTTCCGACGCAGCAGTATTGCGAATTTTGTCGCACGTGTCGCCTGGATATCGGCGAACACTGGTTCATCGGTTGCGATTGTCTGAAGATTGGCGGAAGCGGATGGGAATCGAACCCACCGTACGCTGTTGGCGTACCGCTGGTTTTGAAGACCAGGAGGGCCACCAGACCCCGTTCGCCTCCGCGGCCGGGGGTACGAGCCGGGCGGGGTGGGGTCAAGGCCGTCCCCCTGCGGCGGATCGCGCCGCGGGTCCGCCGCCCGAACGCCCGGATTCGTATTAATTCCGCCACACTGTTGTGGCCCTGCACCAGTCATGCCGTTCCTGAGACGCTCACGGACAGAGGAAGGCCCCACGCCGGTCCCCGAGAGGGGCATCGACGGGGCGGGCCAGGACGCGGCCCGGCCGGCCGCGGATCAGCAGGACGCGGGCACGCCCGCGGGCCCCGGGGCGTCCCAGCCGGCGTCCCAGCCGTCAGGCACGCCCCTGGCGGAATCGCTGCGGCCGGGCCCGCGCGGTCCCGGCTGGATCGGCGCCGCGATGGTGGTCACCGCCCTGGTCTCGGCGCTGGCGACCTTCCTGATCCTGGCCGGGGTGATCCGGGTGACGCCGACGCCGGCCTACGGCGTGACGCTGCTCGCCATCAACGCCGCCCTGGTGCTCGGCCTCGCGGTCATCATCGCCTGGGAGGCGCGGGTCTTCCTGCACGCCCGCAAGGCCAACGCCGCGGTGGCGCGCCTGCACACCCGCATCGTCGGCCTGTTCTCGCTGATCGCGATCCTGCCGACGATCCTGCTCGCCGTGGTCGCCTCGGTGACGATCGACCGGGGCCTGTCGCTCGGCTTCACCGACCGGGTCCGCGACGTGGTGCTGAAATCCGTGGAGGTGGCCGACGCCTACCAGGAGAACCAGTGCCAGAGCCTCGCCCGCGAGATCCGCATCCTCGCCGACGACCTCACCCGGGCCCGGCCGAACTTCGACGTGAACCGGGACTGGTTCCAGACCTTCCTGACCACCCGGGCGACCAATCTCGGGCTGCCGGTGGCGCAGATCATGCGCGGGCCCACCGAGGTCGTCGCCCGGGCCAAGATCGACGTCCTGAAGACGAACCGCCTGCCCTCGGCGGCGGCCTTCGAGGACGCGGCCAACTCCGCCGACCCGATCTGCCTCCTGCCCACCGAGGGCCGGGTCTTCGCCGCGCTGCTGCGCATGCCGGCCTACGACGACGCCGTGCTGATGGTGCAGCGGGAGGTGAGCCAGCTCGCCATCGAGTTCCCCGGCGTCTCCCGGGCGGCGGCGGCCGAGTACCTCACCTACGATTCGCTGCGCCGCTCGATCCAGATCACCTTCGCGTCGGTGTTCCTGCTGATCGCCCTGATCGCGCTGCTCTCGGCCGTCTGGTTCGGGATGAACTTCGCCAACCGGTTCGTGGCGCCGATCCGCCGGCTGATCAACGCCGCCGACCAGGTGGCGTCGGGCAATTTCTACGCCCAGGTGCCGACCAAGAAGACCAGCGGCGACCTCGCCCATCTCGGCGAGAGCTTCAACAAGATGACCCAGGAGCTGCGCCGCCAGCACGCCGGGCTGATCGCCGCGAGCGACCTGATCGACACCCGCCGCCGCTTCACCGAGGCCGTGCTGTCGGGGGTCTCGCCCGGGGTGATCGGCCTCGACGCGGCGGGCTTCGTCACCATCGCCAACCCGGCGGCCGAGCGGATGCTCGACCTGGACAGCGACGCCCTGGTCGGCCAGCCGCTGGGCCGCGCCGTGCCGGAACTCGCCCCCGTGCTCGCCGAGAGCGAGGCGCGCCCGCGCAGCCTGCAGCAGCAGCAGGTCCAGCTCACCCGGTCCCGGGGCGAGCGCACCATCACGGTGCGGGTCACGAGCGAGCAGGCGCAGGGGGCCTCCCGCGGCTCGGTGGTGACGCTCGACGACATCACCGACCT
Source organism: Methylobacterium mesophilicum (assembly GCF_036441335.1). GTDB lineage: Bacteria > Pseudomonadota > Alphaproteobacteria > Rhizobiales > Beijerinckiaceae > Methylobacterium > Methylobacterium mesophilicum_B. The sequence goes on along the minus strand of NZ_MLBW01000036.1, from coordinate 215,800 downwards.
CGTCCAGGCGCAGCGCAGCTCCGCCTGGGGCGACGTGGCGCGCCGCATCGCCCACGAGATCAAGAACCCGCTGACCCCGATCCAGCTCTCCGCCGAGCGGATCCGGCGCAAGTACGGGAAGGTCATCACCGCCGACAAGGAGGTGTTCGACCAGTGCACCGCCACGATCGTGCGGCAAGTGGACGAGATCAAGCGCATGGTCGACGAGTTCTCGGCCTTCGCGCGGATGCCCAAGCCGGCGATCGCGCCGAACGACCTCACCGAGATCGCCAAGCAGAACCTGTTCATGATGCGCGTGGCGCACCCGGACATCGACTTCGCGTTCTCGGCCCAGGGCGGCGCGGGGAGCTCGGAGAAGATCGTGGCGGCCTTCGACATCCGGCTGCTCAGCCAGGTGATCACCAACATCCTCAAGAACGCCGTCGAGGCGGTGGCCGAGGTGCCGGAGGCCGAGCTCGGCAAGGGCAAGATCGCCTTGAGCCTCGCCGTCGAGGACGGGTTCGCGGTGATCGCCGTCACCGACAACGGCAAGGGATTTCCGGCCGAGGGGCGCCAGCGCCTGCTCGAGCCCTACATGACCACCCGCGAGGGTGGCACCGGACTGGGGCTTGCTATCGTCAGCAAGGTGCTTGAGGAGCACGGCGGCGGGATCGAGCTGAACGACAATCCCGCCGGCCGCGGCGGCCAGGTCCGGATGCGGGTCCCGCGCGAGCACGGGCCCGAGCCGGCGGCGGCGGCCCCTGAGACCCTACCCGTCACGACAGAGGAGAAGGGCGCCGCGCCGACGGCCCCCCGGATCGCGGAGATGCACGCATGAGCGCCGATATCCTGATCGTCGACGACGAGGCCGACATCCGCGACCTCGTGGCCGGGATCCTGGACGACGAGGGCCACCGCTGCCGCACGGCCGGCGGCTCGGACGAGGCGCTCGCCGCCATCGAGGCGCGCCGGCCGCACCTCGTCTTCCTCGACATCTGGCTGCAGGGCTCCCGGCTCGACGGCCTGCAGGTGCTCGACCTGATCAAGGCCGCCAATCCCGACCTGCCGGTGGTGATGATCTCGGGCCACGGCAACATCGAGACCGCGGTCTCGGCCATCAAGGCGGGCGCCTACGACTTCATCGAGAAGCCGTTCAAGGCCGACCGGCTGATCCTCGTGGCCGAGCGGGCCCTGGAAGCCTCCCGGCTCCGGCGCGAGGTCCGCGACCTGACGGCGCGCTCCGGCGCCACCAACCGGATCGTCGGCACGTCGCTCGCCATCAACCAGCTGCGCCAGACCCTCGACCGGGTGGCGCCGACCAACGCCCGGGTGATGATCACCGGGGCCTTGGGCTCCGGCAAGGAACTCGCCGCGCGCAGCCTGCACAAGGCCTCGGCCCGGGCGAACGGCCCCTTCGTGCTGCTCAACGCGGCGGCGATCCTGCCCGAGACCATGGAGGCGGAGCTGTTCGGGGTCGAGGGCGAGAGCGGCCGCCGGGTCGGCGCCCTGGAGGAGGCCCATGGCGGCACCCTCTACCTCGACGAGGTCGCCGACATGCCGCGCGAGACCCAGAACCGGATCCTGCGCGTTCTGGTCGATCAGAACTTCCAGCGGGTCGGCGGCACGACCCGGGTCCACGTCGACGTGCGGATCATCTCGTCCTCCTCCCGGGACCTCCAGGAGGAGATCGCCGCGGGCCGCTTCCGCGAGGACCTGTTCCACCGCCTGTCGGTGGTGCCGATCCGGGTGCCAGCCCTGTCGGAGCGCCGTGAGGACGTGCCCGAGCTGATCCAGTTCTTCATGGACAACATCTCGTCCCAGACCGGCCTGCCCAAGCGCCGGATCGCCGAGGACGCCATGGCGGTGCTGCAGTCGCACAACTGGCCGGGCAACGTCCGCCAGCTCAAGAACAACGTCGAGCGGCTGATGATCCTGACCCAGGCCGACCCGGAGCAGGAGGTCACCTCCGAGATGCTGCCCTCCGAGATCGGCGCCCTGGTGCCGACGACGCCCGGCGGCGCGGGCGGCGAGAAGCTCATGAGCCTCGCCCTGCGCGAGGCCCGCGAGATCTTCGAGCGCGAGTACCTCGTGGCGCAGATCGCGCGGTTCTCGGGCAACATCTCGCGCACCGCCGAATTCATCGGCATGGAGCGCTCGGCCTTGCACCGCAAGTTGAAGTCCCTCGGCATCGGCCCGTGAGGGCGCGGCGCCGGCGCGCGGGTTGAGAGCGGGGCCGATCCGTCACGGATCGGCTGGAACGGGGGTTGCTTGCGCCCACGCTTTCACGTCGTCATGGTGTTTGTATACACGGCCCTGGACCGGATGATCGGACGATCCGGCCGGCGGCATACCCATCCCGGGCCCAGCGAGCCGGGACAACAAGAAGGCCAAGAAGATGGCGGGCGAACGCGCACAGAACCTTCAGGACACCTTTCTCAACCATGTCCGCAAGAACAAGATTCCGCTGACCATCTTCCTCGTCAACGGCGTCAAGCTCCAGGGCGTGGTGACGTGGTTCGACAATTTCTGCGTGCTGCTGCGCCGGGACGGGCACTCGCAGCTGGTCTACAAGCACGCGATCTCGACGATCATGCCGGGCCACCCGGTGCAGCTGTTCGAGCCGGACGAGACGGCCGAGAAAGCGTGAGGGTCGGCGGCCGCGGCGCCGAGCGGCGGCACCGGGGAGCGGGACGGACCGCGGTGCCGCCGCGCGGCGGGGACGGGGGGAGACCCCGCCCGCCGGCGGATATCTGTGTCCGTTCGCGGCCGGCATCTTGGCCCGGCCCGCCCGCATCCCCATTCTGACACTCCGACCTCTCCAACGAAGCCGTCGCCCGGGGCGGCGGTGTCAAAGGCTGCATGAGCGAGACGCTGACGTCCGGCGAAGCCCGCCTCCAGGCGCAGGCCGCCCCCGAGGGCGAGATCGCCGCGGCGACCCACACCCTGGTGATCGGCCCCTATCTGGCGCGCAACGCCTACGGGGCCGGTCCGGGACAGGCCGTGCCCACCCGCTCCGTGGAGGCCCGCCTCGACGAGGCGACCGGGCTCGCCGCCGCGATCGAGCTCGACGTGGTCGAGAGCCTCGCGATCAGCCTGCCGCGGATCCGGCCCTCCACCTATCTCGGCAAGGGCCGGGTCGAGGAGATCGCCGGCCTGATCCGCGCCCGGGAGATCGGCCTCGTCGTGATGGACTGCGCCCTGTCGCCGGTGCAGCAGCGCAACCTCGAGAAGGCCTGGGGCGCCAAGGTCATCGACCGCACCGGCCTGATCCTGGAGATCTTCGGGCGGCGCGCCTCGACCCGCGAGGGCACGCTGCAGGTCGAGCACGCCCACCTCGCCTACCAGAAATCCCGGCTCGTCCGGTCCTGGACCCACCTGGAGCGGCAGCGCGGCGGCTTCGGCTTCCTGGGCGGCCCCGGCGAGACCCAGATCGAGGCCGACCGGCGCATGATCCAGGAGCGCATGACCCGGATCGAGCGCGACCTCGACGCCGTGGTGCGCACCCGCGGCCTGCACCGGCAGAGCCGGGCGCGGGTGCCGTACCCGATCGTGGCGCTGGTGGGCTACACGAACGCCGGCAAGTCGAGCCTGTTCAACACGCTGACCCAGGCCGAGGTCACCGCCAAGGACATGCTGTTCGCGACCCTCGACCCCACCGCCCGGGCGACCAAGCTGCCCCACGGCGAGACCGTGATCCTGTCCGACACGGTGGGCTTCATCTCCGACCTGCCGACGCCCCTGATCGCGGCCTTCCGGGCGACGCTCGAGGACGCCATCGAGGCCGACGTGCTGCTCCACGTGCGCGACGTCTCCCACGTCGATTCCGAGGCCCAGGCCGAGGATGTCGGTGCGGTGCTGCGCGAACTCGGCATCGAGACCAGCGCCGACCGGATCATCGAGGTCTGGAACAAGGCCGACCTGCTGGACGCCGACGAGCGCACCCGGCTCCTGAACCTCAGCGGCCAGGCCAAGGCCCGCAACGACCGGGACAGCGCCGCGCCGGTCCTGGTCTCGGCGCTGACCGGGGAGGGGCTCGCGGCGCTGACCAGCCGGATCGAGGCGCGGATCGGGCGCAACCGGGCGAGCTTCGCGGTGGCGCTGCCGCCGGAGGACGGCGCGGCCCTGAACTGGCTCTACGAGAACGCCGAGATCCTCGACCGCCGGTCGGAGGCCGACGGCACCCTGCACCTCGCGATCCGGATCGCCCCCGAGAAGGAGCCGCGCTTCCTCAACCGCTTCGCGGCGGCCCGGCGCCTCGGCCGGGGCGGTTGATGGCCTCGGGCAGCGCCGGCAACCCGACGCTCTCCGCGCTGCGCCCCGCGCGGGCTCCGGCCGAGCGCCGGGCGGATCCCGCATCCGACGACGAGGCGGTGCTGCGGGCCATGCAGGCCGGCGGCGGCCTGCGCCTGCTCGGCCTGCGGGTGGTGATCGTGCTGGTGCTGCTGATGGCGGCCCAGGCCTATGACGGCTCCCTGCACGCCCTGAGCCACTGGCTGATCCTCGGCCTGTACGGGCTCGGCACGGTCTGGTTCGGGCTCCGCGAGCGGGGCGGCGGCCCCGCGGCCAACGCCTACAGCTGGGCCGGCACCGGGCTCAATGCCGGCCTCGCCGTCTACGTGATCATCGAGCACATGCTGGCCGGCGGCGGGGCCGGGCTCGGCGCCGACGCGGTGAGCCGCCTGCCCGCCTTCCTGCTCCTGCTCCAGACCGGCCTGAGCATGCGGGTGGCGCAGACCCTGCTGTTCTGCGGGCTGGTCACCGTCTGCTGGAGCGCGGCCTTCCTGGTCGGCCTGGTCCATCCCGACCTGTTCCCGAACGCCGACACCTTCCCGACCGCGCAGGTCACCGGACTCGCCACCTTCGTGGCGGCGGGATTCCTGGTTGTCGACGGCATGATCCGCCTGCGCGCCGCGGTGGCGCGGGCCTTGCGCATGGAGCACGAGCGCTCCCAGCTCGCCCGCTTCGTGCCCGGCACGGTCGCCCTCGACCTCGCCGCCGAGGACGGCGATTCCGGCCTCGGCATCCACCGGCGCCACGCCTGCCTGATGATCCTCGACATCCGCGGCTTCTCGCGGCTCTCCCGCGAGCACCCGCCCGAGGCCATGGTGACGGCCCTGCTGGCGGTCCGGGCGGCCGCCCAGGCGGCGGTGGCGGAGCAGGGCGGCCTCGTCGACAAGTACATCGGCGACGCGGTGCTGGTGCAGTTCGTCGTCGGCCATCCCGACGTCCAGGCGCGCGCGGCGCTCGCCTGCGCCCTGTCGATCCGCGACCGGATCGCCGCCCTCAACGCGGCCCGCGCCCGGGAGGGGCTGTTCGCCCTGCGGGTCGTGGTCGCCCTCCACGCGGGCGACCTGCTGGTCGGGGTCTTCGACGACGGAGTCCGGGCCGAGTACACGGTGCTGGGCCCGGCGATGAACGCCCTGGCGCGGATCGAGACGCAGGCCAAGGCGGCCGAGATCGAGCTCGCCGCCTCGGGAGACTTCCTGGACCTGCTCGGGGGCGCGCTCCCGGCGGGGATCCGGACCGTGCCGGTGCCGGACGCCGCCCTGCCGGAGCCCCTCACCCTGTCGGCGATCGCGGTGGCGCCGGGCGCCTGACGCGGCGCCCGTCGGTCTCGGGCGCCCTCCCGGCGCTCTCCCGGCGCTCTCCCGGCGTCGCAGGGCGCCGGTATCGCGGGATCGAGGCTGGCGCGCGCGGCGTCTTCTGCTACGCCCACGGTCTTGCGAGCCCACCGTGCGTGGGCGCGGTGCCACGAGGACGCGATGCGGGGATCGAGATCGGGATCGAAGCCGGGACCGGGCTGGCTGGGGCGGCTCGCCCTGGGGGCCGCGGCGACCCTGGCGGCCCTGGCCGCCGCCGGGCCGGCGCGGGCGCAGGACAAGCCGGCGCCGAAGGCGCTCCCGCCCCTCGTCTTCACCGGCATCCCCGACCAGGACGAGAGCCGGCTCGTCGAGCGCTTCGGCAAGGTCGCCGCCTATCTGGAGGCCGAGCTCGGCGTGCCGGTGCGCTACATCCCGGTGAAGAGCTACCCGGCGGCGGTCACCGCCTTCACCAACGGGCAGGTGCAGCTCGCGTGGTTCGGCGGCTTCACCGGCGTCCAGGCGCGCAAGGCCGTGCCGGGCTCCCAGGCGATCGCGCAGGGTGCCGAGGACGCCGCGTTCAAGACCTACCTCATCGCCAACGCCGCCACCGGGCTGAAGCCGGAGAAGGATTTCCCGACGGCCGTCGCCGGAAAAACCTTCACGTTCGGCGCCCGCGCCTCGACCTCCGGGCGGCTGATGCCCGAGTACTTCATCCGGCAGGCCTTCCCGGGGAAGACCCCCGAGCAGGTCTTCGCCCGCGTGGGCTTCTCGGGCGACCACACCCGTACGATCCAGCTGGTCCAGTCCGGCGCCTTCGCGGTCGGCGCCGTCGACTACTCGGTCTGGGACCTCGACTCGAAGGCCGGCAAGGTCGACCGACAGGCGGTCTCGGTGATCTGGGAGAGCCCGACCTTCCCCGACTACCAGTGGACCGTGCGGGGCGACGTGGAGCAGACCTACGGCGCCGGCTTCACCGACAGGCTGCGGGCCGCGCTGACCGGCATCACCGATCCGGCGATCCTGGAGCCGTTCGGGCGCTCGAGATTCATCCCCGTGACCAACGCGGCCTACGAGCCCCTCGTCGAGGTCGGACGCTCCACCGGCCTCCTGGACTGACGCGCGTGTCGGGCGGCGCGGCAGCCGGCGCGGATCCCGAGGCGGCCATCGTCCTGGCGAACGCCTCCGCGGCCTATGACGGGCGCCCGGTTCTGTCGGGCCTCGACCTGACCGTGCGGGCGGGCGAGCGGGTCGCGCTCATGGGGCGCTCGGGCGCCGGCAAGTCGACCCTGATCGGCCTGATCCACGGGCAGGCCCCCGAGCGGGTGGCGCTGGTGCCGCAGGCCGCCGCCCTGGTGCGCCCGCTCTCGGTGTTCCACAACGTCTACATGGGCCGCCTCGACCGGCGCTCGACCCTGCACAACCTGCGCACCCTGGTCCGGCCGGCGCGGGCCGACGTCGCCGCCGTGGAGGCGGTCCTCGACCGGGTCGGGCTCGCGGACCGGCTCTGGGCCCGGGCCGGGGAGCTCTCCGGCGGCCAGCAGCAGCGCGTCTCGGTGGCCCGCGCCCTCTACAACGGCCGGCCGATCCTGGTGGGGGACGAGCCGGTCTCGGCTCTGGACCGCCAGCAGGGCGGCCGGATCCTCGCCGAGCTGGCCCGGAGCCACGAGACCCTGATCCTGGCGCTCCACGACGTCGCCCTGGCCCTCGCCCACACCGACCGGGTCGTGGTGCTGGAGGCCGGCCGCATCGTCCTCGACGCCCCGTCGAAGGACCTCGATCCGGCACGCCTCAGCCCGTTCTACGAGGCCGCCTGATGCGCGCCGGATTCCTGCCGCGGCCGGGCTACGCGGCGGTGAGCCGCTGGTTCCTGGCGGCGGCGCTCGCCGGCCTGCTGGTCGCCGACCTGCAGGTCACGACGCTCCACCCCTTCGCCGACCTCGCCCGGCTGCTGGGCGGCCTGATCCGGCCCGACTTCCCCGCCGTGGAGGGCTGGAGCGTCGTCACCACCGTGGCTTTCGCGATGCTCGGCGTCGGGCTCGGGGCCGGGGCGGGGCTGCTGCTCGCCGTCCCGTTCGCCCGCTCGCGCGCCGTCCGGCTCGCCTGCGCGGGCCTGCGCGCCGTCCACGAACTGTTCTGGGCGCTGCTGCTGATGCAGGTCTTCGGCCTGTCGGCGACCACCGGCGTGCTCGCCATCGCGCTGCCCTACGCGGGCATCTGCGCCAAGGTCTACGCCGAGCTGATCGAGGAGGCCGACCTCGCGGCGCTCCAAGTCCTGCCCGCGGGCACCGGCGCGGTCTCGGCCTTCCTGTACGCGCGCCTGCCCGAGGTGGCCGGGCGGATGCGCGACTACACCCTCTATCGCCTGGAATGCGGCCTGCGCTCCAGCCTCGTGCTCGGCTTCATCGGCCTGCCGACCATGGGCTTCGCCTTCGAATCCGCCTTCCGCCAGGGCCGCTACGCCGAGGCCGGGGCGCTGCTCCTGATCTTCTACGCGCTGATCGGCACGCGGCGGCTCTGGGTGCGTGCCCGGACCCTGCCGATCCTCCTCGTCGGGTCGGCGCTGGCGCTGCCGCCGGCCGTCGGCAGCGCGGCGATCGGCCCGAGCCTCGCCCGCTTCCTCGGCCACGACGTCGTGCCGGCGCCGCTCCGGGGCGCGCCGCTCGCCGAGCCCGAGACCTGGGCGCGGCTCTGGTCGTGGCTGCGCCCGATCCTGACCGAGCAGGTCCTGCCCGGCACCGCCCAGACCCTGATCCTGGCGCAGATCGCCCTGGCCGCCACCGCCCTCGGGGCCCTCGTCCTGTTCCCGCTGACCGCGCGGCGCTTCGCCGGCCCGGTCGGGCGGCCCCTGGGGCGGGCGCTCCTCGTGGTGGTGCGCTCCACGCCGGAATACGTGCTGGCCTATGTGGGCCTGCAGCTGCTCGGCCCCTCGATGCTGCCGGCGATCCTGGCGCTGGCGCTGCACAATGCCGGCATCGTCGCCTACCTGATGGGCCGGCACGCCGACGCGATCCCCTACCGGGCCGACGCGCCGCGGGGCCTCGACCTCTACGCCTACGAGACCGTGCCGCGGCTCTACGGGCAGTTCCTGGCCTACCTCCTCTACCGCTGGGAGCTGATCCTGCGGGAGAGCGCGATCTTCGGGATCCTGGGGGTCACCACGCTCGGCTTCTACGTGGACGCCGCGATCTCGGAACTGCGCCTCGACGTGGCCGCGGTGCTGATCGCCGCCACCGCCCTGATGACGGTGGCGGTCGACGCGTTCTCGCGCGCCTTGCGCCGCTCCCTGCGGATAGACGCCCTGCCGACCCGGCTGTCGGGTCCGCAGCCGATCACCGGGGCGGAGGGGGTGGACGGCTGAGCGGGGCGCCGCCGTCGTTGCGCGCGGAGCGAAGCGATCCAGCGGCGCCATGCCCGCCGATGCCGCGCTGCCCTGGATCGCCTCGCGACGCTCGCGATGACGGGGCTGGTCACCATGCTGCGGGCGGCCGCAAACAAGAACCGCCCGGGCCGCCTCACCACTTGTAGCTGACCTTCGCCAGCACCCGCCGGGCGTCGCCGTAGAAGCACGACACGTTCGACTGGCAGGAGGCGACGTAGCGCCGGTCGGCGAGGTTCGAGGCGTTCACCTGGAAGCGCCAGTTCTCGACATCGTAGTGCACCTGCGCGTCGAACAGCACGTAGTCGGGCACCCGCAGGGTGTTGCCGACATCGGCGAACGAGCTGCCGACGTAGCGCACGCCGCCGCCGAAGCCGAAGCCGCGCCACGGCCCGAGCGGGATGGTGTAGTCGGCGAACAGCGAGGCCAGGGTCTGGGGGATGTTGACCGGCGTCTTGCCGACCCGCACCGGGTCGGGATCCCGCACGGTGGTGAAGTCGAACTTGGTGAACGAGGCGACGAGGTTGAGGCCGTCGGCGACGTTGGCCACGAGCTGCGCCTCGAAGCCGGTGGAGCGCACCGCGCCGAGCTGGGTGTTGAACAGCGTGTTCACCGGGTTCGGGGTGAGCACGTTGTTGCGGTGGATGTCGAAGCCGGCCAGCGTCAGGAAGTAGCCCTGGCCGGGCGGCTCGAACTTGACGCCGCCCTCGACCTGGTCGCCGGTGTCGGGCTTGAAGGCGCGGTTGTTGATGTCCGACCCGATCTCGGGCTGGAACGAGGTCGCGTACATGATGTACGGCGCGAGGCCGAAGTCGAGATTGTAGATCGCCGCCGCCCGGTAGGTGAAGGCGCTGTCGTTGCGGCCGTTGGTGTTGGCGGGGGTCAGGCGGTCGTAGACGGTGTTCTGGACGAAGTCCTGGCGGCCGCCGAGGATCAGGGTCAGCTCCGGCGTGAGCTTGATCTGGTCCTGGAAGTAGAGGCCGACCTGCTGGAACGAGTCGGCGTTGACGAGGTAGGGCGAGGCCGAGACCGTCTGCGGGCCGTAAGAGGGCGCGAAGATGCTGAGGTTCGGCCCGGGGAAGCCCGAGGCCTGGTTGTCGTGGATCTGGAAGTTCCGGTACTCGATGCCCATCAGGAAGTCGTGGCGGAAGAAGCCGTCGGAGAACTTGGCCTCGGCCTGCGTGTCGACGTCGAGCTGCGCGATCTTGGCGGAGTCCCGGAACAGGTAGCGGCCGAGCTGCGTCTGCAGCGGGTCGGCGTAGCCGAGCTGGCCGATATACGAGTTCTGGTAGCTCTGCGTGTAGGCGTAGCGGGCGTTCTGGCGCACCGCCCAGGTGTCGTCGAAGACGTGCTCGAACTCGTAGCCGATGAAGGCCTGGTCGCGCCGGTAGGTGTTGAAGCCGGCATCGCCCACGTTGAGGGCGCGCGGGATGCGCAGGCCGAGCACGGTCGGCCGGGCCGTCCCGTAATAGGGCAGGAAGTTCGCCGTCACCGCCGTGTTGTCGTGCTGGAAGCTCGACAGGACCGTGAACTTGGTCGACCCGTCCGGCTTATAGGTGAAGGCCGGGGCGATGTAGTAGCTGTCGTCCGGCGCCCCCTGGACCTGCGTGCCGCCGTTGCGGGCGTAGCCGGTCAGGCGGGTGAACCAGTGCCCCTCGGCGTCGGCCGGGCCGCCGACGTCGAAGGCGGCGTAGCGCTGGTCGAAGGAGCCTCCGCCGACCTCGATGAGCCCGAACGGGCTCTCGGTCGGGCGCTTGCTGATCTGGTTGATCAGGCCGCCGGGATTGCCGGCGCCGAACAGCACAGCGGAGGGGCCGCGCAGCACCTCGATCCGCTCCAGCCCGAACGTGTTCACCCGGCTGTAGGCGAAGCCGTAGTTCAGGAGCTGCAGGCCGTTAAGGTAGAGGCCGTAATCGCTGACCACGAAGCCGCGCAGCTGGAAGAAGTCGAGGCGCGTGTCGGCGCCGAACGTGCCCGCGTAGGTGCCGGCGACGTACTGGGTCGCCTGGGTGAGGGTCTGGGCGTTCTGGGTGTCGAGCTGCTGCCGGCCGACCACGGTGATCGATTGCGGGGTCTCGATCAGCGGGGTGTTGGTCTTGGTCGCGGTGGCCGAGCGCCGGGCCACGTAGCCGTCGATCGGGCCGGTCGGGCTCTCCGCGCCGGGCCCGGGCGCCCCGGCGCGGACCGCGGCCATGACACGCGACGAGATCCTCCGTGCCCCCTCGATGCCGGCCTTCAGCCCGAGCTACCCGCGCGGCCCCCAGAACCGCGATCGGATCGCCGATCACGGTGGACACGATTGCGGCGCGGCCTGCGCCAGCACGGCGAGCGAGGCGCCGGCGAGCAGGGCGCGCAGGGTGGGGCGGGGGTGGACGGCTCTCATGGTCCTTGCCGGATGCGACGCTGCGGGCAGCCGGCCGCGCGCGCCGGATTCGCCCCCGACGTCTCAGCCGCGCTGTTTAGAATTGTGATAAACTGCTGTAATACTTGATCTTTCTATACACCCGACTACGGACAGCCGGGGCCGGCCGCAAGCGGCCTTCACGCGGAAGGCGACGGCTGTTGCCGTAGCGACACGTATCGGTGGTGCGGCGGAGTCGGTCCCGCGGGGCTACTTCACGCGGCCCGCGAGCCAGCCGGCGAGGACGTCCGCGACGGCGTCGCTGTTCGTCTCCAGCATCATCATGTGGCCGTTGCCGTGGAGGCCCTGGTCGGCCAGCCGGACCACGTCCGGCCTGGCGCCGGCCTGGGTCAGGAACGCGACGGTGCAGTCGTCGTAGGTCGCGTGGAAGGAGGCCTCCGCGGTCACCACCACGGTCGGCACCTTGGCGAGGTTCGGCAGGGTCCGGACCGGCTCGCCCTGCAGCCAGCAGCGGATCCGCCCGTCCGCGGGCTTGGTGTCCGGCCTGGTGTCCGGCTTGGAATCCGGCTTGGAATCCGGCCTGGACTCGGATCCCTTGGCCTGCTGCGCCACGGTCAGATCCTCGGGCGCCCTGACCGGCGGGTCGAAGGTCAGCGGCATGCGGGTCAGCCCGTAAGCGCGGGCGCGCCCGTCGCCGGTCTTCTCCCAGAACTCCTTGCCGCCGCGGAACTGCACGTCGAAGAAGGGCGGGCCGTTCGGCTCGACGGCGACGTGCGCCTTCACGAGGTCCGGCCGCGCGTCCGAGGCCGCCCAGCCGAACAGGGCCGCTTGGCCGTGGGTGAGCAGGATCGCCGGCCCGATCCTGTCCAGGAGCGCCACCAGGGCCGGGTCGACCAGCTCCTCGGTCTGCTGGCTGTTGGCGAGGAACGGGACTTGGCTGGCGAAGAACTGGTCGAAGGCGGCGTTGCCCTGCACGCCGGCCCCGCCCGGCCAGCGGGTGTGGAGCTTGGCCTGCGGGTAGAGATCGTAGACCTCCGGGGCCGTGTGGGTGCGCTCCAGGCTGCGCGTGCCGAGCCGGTCGTACGGCCCGTAGACCTCCGGGTTGGTGCCCGAGCGCCCGCGCCCGACCTGATCGACCACGTAGACCTGGTAGCCCTTCTCGACGAAGCGCTGGACCCAGCCGGGGCGGCCGTCCGCGGTGGCGAGGTAGTTCACGCCGGTCTGGGCGAGGCCGTGCACCATCACCACCGGGTAGGGCTGCGTGACCCGGGCCGGGGTGCGCGACTGCACGAACATCTGGCCGACCATCACGGTCTTGTCGCCGAGCTTCTGATAGCGGCCGCCGATGTAGAAGTAGCCGGCGCGGGTCACCGGCTCGGCCGGGCCCGGCTCCGCGGCCTGCGGCGGCGCTCCCGGCGGGGCGGGNCCCCTGACCGGCGCGCCGCGCCGCGCGGAAGCCGTTCGCGCGGTCGTTCGCGGTGCCGCCCACGCTGCCGCTGCCGGCCATGCCGTCTCTCCCGGATGCGCGCCGCTCCGCGCCGCGCTTATTGCGGGAAACGCAACGTTCGGCCAGCCAGGAAAGCTGCACGGTCCCGCGCGATCGCCCCGGGCCGGACGAAGCGTCGCGGTAACCTGAATCGCGGCCGAGCCCGGCCCTGCGCGCATRCCAGGCGCGACCGCGGCGGTGCTGGCGCGGCGCGGGCGGCGCGCCCACCTTGGGCAGACACCGGCGCCACCAGCGGCGCCCCCCGCCCGGATCGCCCGCGGCGGGGCGAAGCCAAGGACTCCCGCCGTGGATCCCGAAACCGCCAAGACCCTGGTCTCCGCCGCCCTGGTCGCGTCCATCACCCTGTTCAGCCTCGTGTCGCTCCGGGCGTTCGTCGCCCAGATCGTGGCCGACCTCCGCGACGCCGGATCCGCCCCGAAGGCCGTGCCGGTGCCGGTCCGCGCCGACCGCCGGGAACCGCCGCAGGGCTGACGAGGCGGCCTGACAGCGGCGCGACAGGCCCGCGCCGCCGCGACCGTGACGCGTTCGGAAGGGTGTCCGGAAGGGTGTCCGGAAGGGTGTCCGGAAGGGTGTCCGGCCCGGCGCCGATCAGGCGCCGTCCTGCCGGGCCCGCTCGCGCAGGATGAACTTCTGCACCTTGCCGGTCGAGGTCTTCGGCAACTCGCCGAAGACCACGTGGCGGGGGAGCTTGTAGGAGGCCAGCCGCCCCCGGCACCACTGGATCAGCTCGTCGGCCGTGGGGGCCGCGCCGGCTTTGAGCTCCACGAAGGCGCAGGGCGTCTCGCCCCACTTCGCGTCGGGCTTGGCCACCACCGCGGCCGCGGCCACCGCCGGGTGCTTGAACAGGGCGTCCTCGACCTCGATCGACGAGATGTTCTCGCCCCCCGAGATGATGATGTCCTTCGAGCGGTCCTTGAGCTGCACGTAGCCGTCCGGGTGCTTCACCCCGAGGTCGCCGGTGCGGAACCAGCCGCCCCTGAAGGCGGCCTGCGTGGCGGCCGGGTTCTTGAGGTAGCCGCGCATCACCACGTTGCCGCGCATCATCACCTCGCCGATCGTCGCCCCGTCGGCAGGCACAGGCTCCAGCGTCTCCGGGTCGCGCACGTCGAGGGCCTCGAGGACCGGGTAGCGCACGCCCTGGCGGGCCTTCTTGGCCGCTCTCTGGTCGGCCGCCAGCGCGTCCCAGTCGGCGTGCCACGCGTTGACCACCGCCGGCCCGTAGCTCTCGGTCAGGCCGTAGAGGTGGGTCACGTCGAACCCGGCCTCCGACATGCCGGCGAGCACCGCCTCGGGGGGCGGGGCGGCCGCCGTGAAGAAGGCGACGCGCCGCGGCAGGTCCCGGCGCTCCGCGTCGGGGGCGTTGATCAGCATCTGCATCACGATCGGCGCGCCGCAGAGATGCGTGACCCCGTGCTCGGCCATCAGCCGGTACATCGCCTCGGCCCGCACCTGCCGCAGGCAGACATGGGTGCCGGCCACGATCGACAGGGTCCAGGGGAAGCACCAGCCGTTGCAGTGGAACATCGGCAGGGTCCAGAGATAGACCGGGTGCTGACCGAGCCCGCCCGTGATGACGTTGCCGAGCGCCAGCAGCGCCGCCCCGCGATGGTGGTAGACCACGCCCTTCGGGTCGCCGGTGGTGCCCGACGTGTAGTTCAGGGTGATCGCGTCCCACTCGTCGTCCGGCAGGCGCCAGTCGTGCTCCGGGTCGCCCCCCGCCAGGAAGGCCTCGAAGTCGGTCGCGCCGAGGCGGGCGCCCGGGCCGTCGTACTCGGGATCGTCGACGTCGATGACGAAGGGCCTGTCGGCGAGCCCCTCCAGGGCCGCGGCGGCCGTCCCGGAGAACTCGCGGTCGGTGATCAGGACCTTGGCCTCGCCGTGCTGCAGGCAGAAGCGGATCGCGTCGGCGTCGAGGCGGGTGTTGAGGGTGTTGAGCACCGCCCCGGTCATCGGCACGCCGTAGTGGCACTCGATCATCTCGGGGGTGTTGGCGAGCAGCGCCGCCACGGTGTCGCCGCGGCCGATCCCGCGCGCCGCCAGCGCCGAGGCGAGGCGGCGGGCCCGGGCGTAGACCTCCCGGTAGGGCCGCCGCAGGGTGCCGTGGACCACCGCCACGTGGTCGGGGAACACCCGCGCGGCCCGGTCCAGGTAGAGCAGGGGGGTCAGCGGCTGGTGGTTGGCGGGGACGCGGTCGAGATCGCGGTCGTAGATCGTGTCGCGGGCCATCCCCGTCCTCCCGGCAAAGTGTTGCCGGGACAGTAGCTTGCCGGAACGGGCGCGATCAATCGGTCCGGCGGGGCTTCCGCACCGGCGGCCCCGCGCAACGCCCCGCGCTCGGTGGCCGCTCAGTGGCCGCTCAGTGGCGCGGCTCGTCCTCGGGCTCGGGCAGGAAGCGGGCGAGTTCGAAGCCGATCTCGATCATCAGGTGCTCGATCCGGTCGGTGAGCGTCGGCCGGTGCAGGGCGCGGGCGAGGTCGCGCAGGGCGATGACGTGCTCGGCCATCCGGTTCACCACCCGCTCGCTCTGCACGAGGTTGGCGGCCTGCTCCTCGGTGCGGTCGATGGCGATGCCGCGCCCGCGGGTCGCCCCGCCGGCGGGGTCCCGCTCGATCCGGCCGCGCATCAGCAGCGTGCGGATCCCGGTGCGCGTGTCCTTCGTGCGGAACTCCGCCTCGACGGGACCGCCGGTCTCGGCAACCGCGTGCAGATAGCTCTCGATCCGGACGCGGTCCTCGGGATGGGTGCGGTCGAGGAAGGTCTCCAGGGACACGCCGGCGGCGGCCGCCTCGGGGTCCAGGCCGAGCAGATCCGCGAGCGGGGCCGAGAGCGCCAGCTGCCCCGCCCAGTAATCGTGGGCCCAGGTGCCCACGACGCCGGAGGCTTCCAGAATGGATTGCGGGATCGGGCCTTCGGACATGCCATTCCTCGATGGGGCGATCCTTGTCTTTAAACTTGAGGTTTTCACCCCCACCAAGCTCCTCGTCTCACCCGCACTCACGCTACGGTATCCGGGCGTCGCTGGGAAGGCTGTTAACCCTCTATATGCCAAGAATCTTAACTTGAAGTTTAGACTGCTGTCCTGCTGCCGCGCTGGGCGGGGACATCCGGATCGGACCGCGGTCTTAACGGCTCGTTAACCATGCCGGGCCCAACCTGTGCCCGGACATCCTTGGGTCACAGGATCGCGGCACGCCGCGAACACCATACCTGAGGTTGGCACAGGCGGCGCGGCGACCGGCGGTTGCGGGCGCCTCGACGGATGCAGGGGCCTTCTGGAGGACGCCCGGGATGAAAGCGATCACCTTCGTCACGCAGAAGGGCGGCAGCGGCAAGAGCACGCTGTGCATCTCCCTGGCGGTGGCCGCCCGGGAGGCGGGCCACACGGTCTGCATCCTGGAGATGGACCGGCAGGCCACGATCTCCGACTGGCTGGACCACCGCACGGCCGACGGTCCCGAGGTGGCGCAGATCGACGCCACCCAGATCGACGCGGTGATGGAGCGCCTGCGCGACTCCGCCTACGACTACGTGTTCATCGACACGCCCGGCGTCGACTCCACCGGCACCCTCTCGGCGATCCGCGCCGCGGACCTGTGCATCATCCCGTGCCGGCCGACCCCCGCGGACCTGCGGGCGTTCAAGCCGACCCTGGCCGCCGTCTACCGGCTGGAGAAGAAGTTCGCCTTCGTGCTGAACCAGACCCCGCCGCGCTCCTACCGGGTCCGCGACGCCGCGGACGGGCTCGCGGTGCTCGGCATCCTGCCCGACGTGAACATCGTCGCCCGCACCGACCACCAGGACGCGATCGGCCTCGGCCAGGGCGTCACCGAGTTCAACCCCAAGGGCCAGGCCGCCGGCGAGGTCCGCCGCCTGTGGTCCTGGATCGAGCGCCGCACGCAGTCCCTGAGGACGGGCCAGCATGTCCAAGCCGCCTAAGCTCAGCCTCGCGGCGATCGTGGCCTCGGCGAGCCCGCCGGCCCGGCCCCAGGCGGCCCGGCCGCAGGGCGCCGAGATCGTGTCGCTCACCCTGGCGCCCCCGGCGCCGAAGCAGGCGGCCACGCTCAAGCAGCGCGCCCGCCAGATGTCGGTCTACCTGGAGCCGCCGGTCTACGACCAGCTGCGCGACCTCGCCTACGCCGAGCGGACCAAGATGCACGCGCTGATGCTGGAGGGCCTCGACCTGCTGTTCAAGCAGCGCGGCGCCCAGTCGATCGGGCAGCTCACCGACACGCAGTCCCGCTGAGGATCGGCCGGCCCGCACCGGCGCGGCCGTCCCGTCGCCGCGGCGGCGCCCCGGACGGACGAGGCGGATCGACCGGGGCGGATCGACCGGGGCGGATCGACCGGGGCGGCCTCCGCGCCTGCCCCGCGCCGAGCCGCCGCGACCCCGATCCCGCCCCGCGCCCACACGGAAAAGGCGAGTGCCGCGCGCCGGGACGGCGGAATGCGCCCGTCCATGGAATCTCGACAAACCTGATTCGCAGCAGAGACTTGCTCGCGGTTCCTCGCGCATCGCTCGACATCCGGGCAGGCGGACGGCCGGCTTCCTGAACCCGGCCGCGCCCCATCGTTCAGGCTTCCTTTACGCGACCGCTACAAATCTGGGTGGACTGGTCGCGGCTTCGTGCACGCGGCCGGCTCCGGTCCGGTCGGGCCCCGGTCACGCGTAGAGTTTGGTGAACCCCACGATGGTGCGCACGACGCTTCCCCGGCCGGCGCGCCTCGCCCTGCGGCTCATGGCCGTCTCGGGCGTGGCCCTGGCCACGGCCAACTGCGCGACCTCGCCCCAGCAGAAGCTCGCCGCCGGGAACGGGATCGATCCGAAATACGGGGTCAAGGCGAGCCCGCGCCTCTACAACGAGGGCGACGTGATCCCGAAGGGCGGCGGCCGCCGCTACACCGGCAAGCCCTACGTGGTGGCCGGCCAGACCTACGTCCCGAAGGAGAATCCGAGCGGCTACGTGCGCGAGGGGCTCGCCTCCTGGTACGGCGCGGCCTTCCACGGCCGCATGACCGCCAACGGCGAGGTCTTCGACCGCCACTCGATCGCCGCCGCCCACCCGACCCTGCCGCTGCCGAGCTACGCCCGGGTGACGAACCTCGACAACGGCTACTCGATGCTGGTGCGCGTCAACGACCGCGGCCCCTACCATGCCGGCCGCGTCATGGACGTGTCGGAGGAGGCGGCCGACGCGCTGGGCTTCCACCGGAAGGGCACCGCGCGGGTGCGCGTCGAGTATGTCGGGAAGGCCTCGGTGGCCGGCAGCGACGACCGCAAGCTCCTCGCCAGCCTGCGCACCGACGGGCGGCCGGCCGGCCGCTCGACCGTGATGGTGGCCGATCTCGGCCCGAACGAGGACACCGAGCGCTACACGCGCTCCGCCCCGGCCCTGGCCTTCAGGCCCGCCCAGGAGGCGGAGGAGGCCGAGAAGGAGACCGGGAAGGAGACCGGGAAGGCGCCCGCCGAGGCCCCGGCCGCCCGGCCCGAGCGGACGGCGCCGGTGCGCGCGCCGATCGTGCTGGCCGCCCCGGCGCGAAAGCCGGACCGGCGGCCCGCCCGGCGCTCGCCGAGGCCCAGGGCCGGGCGGCCCCGGCACCCGGGATCGTCAAGCTCGCCAAGGCGTCGTCCGGCCCGTCGTCCGGCCCGTCGTCGGGCCCGTCCTCCGCGCCGCACGGCAAATCCCCGGCCGCGATGCCGGTCTCGGCCAAGCTCGCCATGGCGCGCCTCGCCGCGGTGCCGGCCAGGGCGTCGGCCACGAAGGCCGGTGCGCCGGCCGCGACAGCCTCCGCGAGCGCCTCCGCCAAGACCGCCCCCAGGGCCCCCGCCGCCAAGGGGCCGGCCACCAGGACCGCCGCGAAGGCGGGACACGCCCGCCTCGCCGGGATCTACTGACGGCGGGACCGCCGCCCCCGACGCGGCGTCGGGGGCGGCGTCGATGCGGCATTTCGCGTTCGATCCGGCGCCGAAACCGTAATATGGTCACGCTTGTTATTGGGATACGGCCGGGACGCTTCCGGTCCGACGGCAGGCGCGGGACGGAACGGTGATGCGCAGACCCCTTCTCACCCTTCTCGCGGCCGCCTGCGCGCTGGGCGCCGGCCTCGCCGCCGCCGCCGCGCAGAGCTTCCAGACCGCGGCCCCGCACGCGATCCTGATCGACGCCGATTCCGGCTCGGTCCTGTTCGAGAAGGCCGCCGACGAGCGGTTCTCGCCGGCCAGCATGGCCAAGCTGATGACCACCGACATCGTGTTCGAGGCGCTGAAAACCGGCCGCCTGTCGATGGACACGGAGTTCACCGTCACCGAGGACGCGTGGAAGCGCGGCGGGGCCGGCGGCGGCGGCTCGTCGATGTTCGCGCAGGTCAACAGCCGCATCAAGATGTCGGACCTGCTGCGCGGCCTGATCGTGCAGTCGGGCAACGACGCGGCGATCACGATCGCGGAGAACATGGCCGGGTCCGAGGAGGCCTTCGCCGGGCTGATGAACCAGCGCGCCAAGGAGATCGGGCTGACGAACTCGACCTTCCGCAACGCCACCGGCTACTCGGCGCCCGACCAGAAGGTCACGGCCCGGGACATGGCGAAGCTCGCGCTGCACATCATCGACACCTACCCGGACTACTACAAGATCTTCTCCGAGAAGGAGTTCACCTGGAACAAGATCCGCCAGCAGAACCGCAACCCGCTGCTCGCCCTCGACATCGGCGCGGACGGGCTCAAGACCGGCTACCTGGAGGAATCCGGCTACGCGCTCACCGGCTCGGCGGTGCAGAACGGCCAGCGGCTCGTGCTGGTGGTCTCGGGGCTCAAGACCGCCCGGGACCGCGCCTCCGAGTCGCGCAAGCTGATGGAGTGGGGCTTCCGCGCCTTCGAGCCGCGGCAGGTCTTCGCGCCGGGCGAGACCGTGGCCGAGGCCTCGGTGTTCGGCGGCCAGTCGGGCTCGGTGCCGCTGGTGGCGAAGAAGCCCGTGCGGGTGCTGCTGCCGCGGGGCTCCAGCGACCGGGTCAGCGCCAGGGCGATCTATACCGGGCCGCTCGTCGCCCCCGTGGAGGAGGGCCAGCGGGTCGGGATCCTGCGCGTCCAGCGCGGCGACACCGTCGCCCTCGACCAGCCGCTCTTCGCCGGCGCCGCGGTGGAGCCCGGCACCCTGTCGCAGCGGGCGATGGACGCGGCGCTGGAATTCGGCACCGGCCTCGTCCGCAAGGCCTTCGACCGGGCCGCGAAGGGCGGGGACAAGGGGACGGACAAGGGGACGGACAAGGGTGCTGCCGGGGCGGCCAACCCGTCGTGACGGCGCGCGCGTGACCGGGCCGGGTTCCGGGGATCCCGCCGCGGCGGGCGGCACCTTCATCACCTTCGAGGGCGGGGAGGGGGCCGGCAAGTCGACCCAGATCGCCCGCCTCGCCGCGACCCTGCGCGCGCGCGCGGGCCGGCCCGTCTGCGTGACGCGCGAGCCCGGCGGCTCGCCGCGGGCCGAGGAGATCCGCGCCGCGCTGCTCGACGGCGTCGCCAAGCCCTACGGCCCGTTCGCGGAGGCCCTGCTGTTCAGCGCCGCCCGGATCGACCACCTCGACCGGCTGATCCGCCCGGCTTTGCGCCGGGGCGAGACGGTGCTGTGCGACCGGTTCATCGACTCGACCCGGGCCTACCAGGGCGCCGCGGGCGGAGTCGATCCCGAGACCGTGGAGGCGCTGGAGCGGGTCGTCGTCGGCGGCGCCTGCACCACGCGTGGCTGATCGGCGGCGCCCCCGGCATCGGCAAGGCGACCCTGGCCTACCGGGTCGCCCGGCGCCTGCTCGCCTACCCCACGGGCGGGGGCCCGGCGGGCCTCGACGTGCCGGCGGGCGACGCCGTCCTCGGCAAGGTCGCGGGCCTGTCGCACCCGAATCTCGTGGTCCTGCGCCGCCACCGGAGCGCCGGCGCCAAGACGCTGCCGACCAAGATCTCGGTCGACGCGGTGCGCCGCGCCCTCGACCTGTTCGCCGCGACGGCCGCGGATTCCGGCTGGCGCGTCTGCATCCTCGACAGCGCCGAGGACCTGAACGCCAACGCCGCCAACGCCCTGCTCAAGGTCCTGGAGGAGCCGCCGCCCCGCGCGCTGTTCCTGATCCTGTCCCACCAGCCCGGCCGGCTGCTCCCGACGATCCGCTCCCGCTGCCGGGCGCTGATGCTGCGCCCGCTCCCGGCCGAGGACGTCGCCCGGGTGGTGCGCGGCCTGCCCGAGCCCTTCGCGCAGCCCGACGAGACCGCCCTGGCCCGGGCGCTGGCCCAGTGCGAGGGCTCGGTCGCCCGCGCGCTCGCGATGCTCGATCCCGTCACCGCCGGCCTCGTGGCCGAGATCGAGACCCTGCTGACGCGGGCGCGCACGCCCGACTGGGGCCGGGTGCTCAAGCTCGCCGAGACCCTGGCGGGCCGCGACGCCGAGGCGCGGTTCGAGGCCGCCCAGGACGCGGTGCTGCGCTTCGTCTCGGCCGAGATCGACCGGCGCCGGGACGAGCCCCCCGCCCGCCTCGCGGCCCTGGTCGAGGTCGCCGACCGGTTCGGCCGCGCCGCCCGGGAGGCGGCGATCTACAACCTCGACCGGCGCCCGGTCGTGCTGTCGCTGTTCGGGGATCTCGCGGCCGTCGCGTAGGCCCGTCCTCGCCGCCCGCCCCCGAGCCACGTCCCGAGATCCGCCCCGGAAGCCGGCTTGAGATCCGGCTTGAGATCCGGCTTGGAACCGTCCGGCCCCGGCCCCGTTGTCCGGCCGATGACAGCATGCTGTCATCTTGACAACACCCTGCCGCGAGGACCCGCCCCATGGAGCCCGATCCACCCAGGACAGTGCGCGGCCGCGACCGGACGCGGCAGGCCCTGTCGGATCTCGTGGTCGCGGTGTTCCGCCTCAACGGCGACCTGCTCGCGGCGGGCGACACGCTGGTGCAGGACCTCGGGCTGACCAGCGCCCGCTGGCAGGTGCTGGGGGCCATCGCCCTCGCGCCGGCGCCCCTGCCCGTCGCCCACATCGCCCGCAACATGGGCCTCGCCCGCCAGTCGGTGCAGCGCCTGGTCGGCGAGATGCGGGCGGACGGGCTGATCCGGCTCGCGCCCAACCCCCATCACCGCCGCGCGCCCCTCGTCGCCATGACCCCGCGGGGCGCCGACGCCTACGAGCGGGCGATGGCGCGCAACGCCCTCTGGTCGGACGGGCTCACCGAGGGCCTCGCGCCCGAGGCCCTCGAGGCCGCCGCCGCGCTCCTGCAGAGCCTGCAGCGGCGGATCGACGCCTCCCACGGCGCCATCGCGTCGATCGCCGGCACGGCCCGGGAACAGGGCCCCGGTGAGCGCCGGGACGGGGGCCGGCAGGAGTACCCGCAAGAGATCCCGCAAGAGACCCCGCAAGAGACCCCGCAAGAGACCCGACAGGAGACCCACGGATGACCGACGCCGACGCCGCACCGGGCTACGACACCGACGTGATCGTCGTCGGCGCGGGCCCCATCGGCCTGACCGCGGGCTGCGCCCTGCGCCATCACGGCGTGTCGTGCCTGCTCCTGGAGCAGCGCACGGCGGTCAGGGCGTACTCGCGGGCCAACAATCTCTGGGCCCGCCCGCAGGAGCTGCTCGCCGGCATCGGCCTGCGCGACGCCCTGGCGGAGAACGCCCACGCGGTCCGCACCATCAACTTCTTCGTCAACGGCGCGCCGACGACGCCCATCCCGATCGCCGACGTCGCCAGCCCCCATCCCGACGTCCTCTACAGCGGGCAGGACGTGATCGAGCGGACCCTGACCGCCGCGTTCGAGGCCCGCGGCGGCCGGCTGGAGCGGGGCTGCACGGTGACCGGCATCGACCAGGACGGGGCGGGGGTCACCGTGACCCTCCGGCGGGGCGCGGACGGGCCGGAGACGCGGCTGCGCGCCCGCTACTGCGTGGCCGCCGACGGGGCCCGGAGCACGATCCGCGCCCGGCTCGGCCTGGATTTCGAGCCCGAACGGCTCGCGGGCTGCATGAACCGGCAGGTCGACGCCCGGCTGTCCTGGCGCCGCGGGTCCGAGCCGGACCAGCTCTGGTTCTTCTACTACCCGCGCGGCTTCGCCGGCATCATGCCGGTCTGGGGCGGCTACCACCGGCTGTTCTTCCTGGCCGACGACACCGGCGTGCCGGACCGCGACCCGACGCTCGACGAGATCCAGGCGCTCGCCCGGGAGGTCGCCGGCGACGAGACCCTCGCGCTGAGCGACCCGCAATGGCTCACCCACAGCCGCTTCGCCTACGGGGTCTCCCCCGGCTACGCGCGGGGCCGCGTGTTCCTGGCGGGCGATGCCGGGCACCTGTCGCTGCCGATCGGGGGCCAGGGCATGAATGCCGGCCTCCACGACGCGGTCGAGATCGCGTGGCGGCTGGCCATGACCCTGCGGGGCGAGGCGGCGCCCGCCATCCTCGACTCGTACGACGGCGAGCGCGGCGGCGAGCACGCCCGGCTGAGCGCCCAGCAGGTGCGCGGGTTCCGGTGGACCGTCTACCGGGGGCCCGTCACCGACACGGTGCTGGGGCTGGCCGCGAAGGCGCTGCCCAACCTGGGCTCCCTGCTGCAGGGCACGGACGACATGCAGCAGATGGGCGTCGCCTATCCCGGGAGCCCCCTGAACGCGGATCACCTGTCCGGCTTGGCGAACGTGGCGCACCTGCTGCGGCCGGGGCCGAGGCCGGGCCAGCGCGCGCCGGACGCGCCGGTAACGCGGGACGGGGCGCGCACGCGCCTGTTCCCGTTCCTCTACAACCCGGACGGGTGGACGACGGGCTGGGCGCTCCTGTGCTTCGACGGACGATCCCCGGAGGCGGGTCCCGCCCTGCTGGAGGCGGTCCGGGCCGTCGCGCCCTGGCCCTGGCTGCGTCCGCGGCTCGTCCTCGCCGGCCCCCTGATCGCGGCGGACGTACCCGTCCTCTCGGACCTGGACGGCCGGGCGCACGGCGCCTACGGGCTGGAGGGCCAGCCGGCGCTCGTGCTGGTGCGCCCGGACGGGCACATCGCCTTCCGCGGCGGCGCGGACCGGACCGACCGCCTGATCGCGTACTGCCGCGCGCTCTTCGCCGCGGCGGACCGGGAGGCCCGGGACGGGGCGCGGCCGGAGGCGGCGNGCCGCGCCGGCGGGCCGCGACGGTTGCGTCCCGGCGCCGGCCGCGCGACAACGCGGGCAGCTTCCCGCGCTCATCCGGAACACCACAGACGTGACGTCCAACGCCCCGGCGAACCCCCGAAAGACCTTCGGTCTCTCGACCGCGATCTCCTACCCCAACGGCGCGCCCCATATCGGCCACGCCTACGAGGTGATCGCCGCCGACGCGATCGCGCGCTTCCACCGCCTCGACGGCTACGACGTGCTGTTCTCCACCGGGACCGACGAGCACGGGCTGAAGATCCAGCAGGCCGCGACCCGGGCCGGCACCACGCCGCGCGCCTACGTCGACGGCACGGCCGCCCGGTTCCAGGCCATGGCCGACCGCATGGACTGCGCCTACGACCGCTTCATCCGCACCACCGAGCCCGACCATTACGCGGCCGCCCAGGAGATCTGGCGGCGGATGGAGGCCAACGGCGACATCTACCGCGACAAGTATGCCGGCTGGTACTCGGTCCGCGACGAGGCCTACTACGACGAGGCCGAGACCCGGCTCTTGGAGGACGGCAGCCGCCGCAGCCTCGCCACCGACACGCCGGTCGAGTGGATGGAGGAGGAGAATTTTCTTTTTCGTTTGTCCGCCTACCAGGATCGGTTGCTGAAGCTCTACGAGGAGCAGCCCGGCTTCATCGGGCCGGACACCCGAAAAAACGAGGTGGCGAGCTTCGTGCGCTCCGGCCTCAAGGACCTGTCGGTCAGCCGCACCAATTTCGACTGGGGCGTGCCGGTGCCAGGGCATCCGAACCACGTGATGTACGTGTGGGTCGACGCGCTCACTAACTACCTGACGGTGACGGGCTTCCCGGACGAGTCTAATCCCAAAAAGAAATTCTGGCCGATGGACCTGCACATCATCGGCAAGGACATCGTCCGGTTCCACGCGGTCTACTGGCCGGCCTTCCTGATGTCGGCCGGGCTGCCGCTGCCCAGGCGGGTCTTCGGCCACGGCTTCCTGCTCTCCAAGGGCGAGAAGATGTCGAAGTCGCTGGGCAACGTCCTCGACCCGTTCGAGCTCGCCGACACCTACGGGGTCGACCCGGTGCGCTACTTCGTGCTGCGCGAGGTGCCGTTCGGCGGCGACGGCAGCTACAGCCACGAGGCGATCATCGGCCGGATCAACGCCGATCTCGCCAACGATCTCGGCAACCTCGCCCAGCGCTCGCTCTCGATGGTCGCCAAGAACTGCGACGGCGCGGTGCCGGATCCGGGCGCCCTGGACGCGGCCGACACGGCCCTGCTGGCCCAGGCCGATGCCCTGCCGGCGCGGGCCCGGACCCTCATGGGCGAGCTCGCGCTCCACACCGTCCTGGCGGAGATCTGGGCCGTGGTCGCCGAGGCCAACCGCTACTTCGCCGCCCAGGAGCCGTGGAAACTGCGCAAGTCCGACCCGGCGCGGATGAGCGCGGTGCTCTACACGACGCTGGAATCCCTGCGCGTCTTCGGCATCCTGACCCAGCCCTTCGTGCCGGGGGCGGCGGCCAAGCTCCTCGACCTGCTGGCGGTGCCGGCCGACCGGCGCGGCCTCGCCGATGTGGGGGAGGGGGGCCGGCTCGTGCCCGGCACGGCGCTCCCCGCCCCCGCGCCGATCTTCCCGCGCTTCGAGCGCCCCGAGAATCCGGCCGCCTGACGGCCCCGAGACCCGATGCTCATCGACAGCCACTGCCATCTCGACTTCCCGGACTTCGCCGCCGACCTCCCGGGCGTGATCGCCCGCGCCAGGGCGGCGGGTGTGACCGGCATGCTCACGATCGCCACCCGGGTCGCCAAGGCCGACACCTACCGGGCGATCGCCGAGGCCCATCCCGAGGTCTGGCACACGGTCGGCACCCATCCCCACGGGGCCGCCGAGGAGCCTGACGTCGCCGCCGAGACGATCGCGGGCCTCGCGCAGGCCAGCCCGCGCTGCGTCGGGATCGGCGAGGCGGGCCTCGACTACCACTACGCCGACGCCGCCCCCGAGGCCGTGCAGGAGCGGGTGCTGCGCGCCCATATCGCGGCGTCCCGCCTCGCCGGGGTGCCGCTCGTGATCCACGCCCGCGACGCCGACGACCACATGGAGCGGGTGCTCGCCGACGAGATGGGCCGGGCGCCGTTCCGGGCGGTGCTGCACTGCTTCTCGTCGGGGCGGCGGCTGGCGGAGGCCGGGGTGGAGCTGGGGCTGTACGTGTCCTTCTCGGGCATCGTCACCTTCCGGCGCTCGCACGACCTGCGCGACATCGCCAGGGCCGTGCCCCTCGACCGGATCCTGGTGGAGACCGACGCGCCGTTCCTGGCGCCCGAGCCCCACCGGGGGCGAACCAACGAGCCGGCCTACACGGCCGACACCGCCCGGTCACTGGCCGAGACCCTGGGGCTGACCGCCGAGGATCTCGCCCGGACCACGACGGCGAACTTCTTCACGCTGTTCGACAAGGCCGCCGGAACGGCTCCGGGCGCCGCGTGACGCGTGACGAGCGGGAGATCCGGATGGCGAGCCTGACCCTGCGCATCCTCGGTTGCGGCTCGTCCGGCGGGGTGCCGCGGGTCGGCAGCGGTTGGGGCGCCTGCGACCCGGGGGAGCCGCGCAACCGCCGGCGGCGCTGCTCGATCCTGGTGGAGCGCGCGTCGGGGGCGGGGCGGACGACGCTCCTGGTCGACACGTCCCCGGACCTGCGCGAGCAGCTCATCGACGCCGGCGTCACGCGCCTCGACGGGGTGCTCTACACCCACGCCCACGCCGACCACACCCACGGGATCGACGACCTGCGGCCGCTGGTCATCGCCATGCGGGCCCGCATCCCGGTCTACGCCGACGGCCTGACGCGGTCGCTGCTCACGACCCGGTTCGGCTACTGCTTCGAGACGCCCCCCGGGAGCGCCTACCCGCCGATCCTCGACCTGCGCGACCTCGCCGCCGGCCGCGACCTGACCCTGGAGGGGGAGGGGGGTGCGATCACCGTGGAGGCGCTCCCGGTGGAGCACGGCAACGAGGCGGCCCTGGGCTTCCGCTTCGGCGCGGCCGCCTACATGCCCGATGTCAGCCTGATCCCCGAGGCGAGCCTCGCCCGGCTCCGCGGTCTCGACCTGCTGATCATCGACGCCCTGCGGGACACCCCGCACCCGACGCACTTCTCGGTCTCGGACGCCCTCGCGCTGATCGAGTCGGTCCGCCCCCGCCGGGCGGTCCTGACCAACCTGCACACCGACCTCGACTACGGCACCCTCGCGGCGCGCCTGCCCGAGGGCATCGTGCCGGCCTACGACGGCATGACCCTGAGCCTCGGCGTCTGAGCCGGCGGCGCGGACCGAATCGGGCGTCACACGCCTGTCGTCGGCCGAGTCCAAGAAAATCGGCTTCCCGGCCAACAAGCCTGTTGACGGCCGGGAACCGTGGATCTATACCCCGGCTCATCGGCGCCGGCCGCGGAAGTGGACCGGGCGCTGAGCCATCTTCTGACAAGCGGCGGGATTGGCCGGCGGGATTGCCGGGCGGTCTTCTGTTTGCCTCTGATGAGCCTCGGGTGACCGAGGTGTTCTTTGACAAGTTGGAATGAGGAAGGGAGACGCGGGCGGCGTTTGTCCTTGCGGCCGGGTCTTAGGGCCTGGCGTGAGTAGACTTGTGCCGATCTGTTGTTCTTCTTTCTGAGCTCACCGACGGGTGTTTTGGCGCTGTGAAGCGTCGGGATGCTTGGTCGATGTGAGGCTCCGTCTGAGAATAYACGTGATCGGCCGGATCTTTCTCTTCAACGTGAGAGTTTGATCCTGGCTCAGAGCGAACGCTGGCGGCAGGCTTAACACATGCAAGTCGAGCGGGCCCTTCGGGGTCAGCGGCGGACGGGTGAGTAACGCGTGGGAACGTGCCTTCTGGTTCGGAATAACCCTGGGAAACTAGGGCTAATACCGGATACGCCCTTTTGGGGAAAGGTTTACTGCCGGAAGATCGGCCCGCGTCTGATTAGCTAGTTGGTGGGGTAACGGCCTNGTGGGACGCGAAGGAGCGATCTGGAGCAAATCCCCAAAAGCCGTCTCAGTTCGGATTGCACTCTGCAACTCGAGTGCATGAAGGCGGAATCGCTAGTAATCGTGGATCAGCATGCCACGGTGAATACGTTCCCGGGCCTTGTACACACCGCCCGTCACACCATGGGAGTTGGTCTTACCCGACGGCGCTGCGCCAACCGCAAGGAGGCAGGCGACCACGGTAGGGTCAGCGACTGGGGTGAAGTCGTAACAAGGTAGCCGTAGGGGAACCTGCGGCTGGATCACCTCCTTTCTAAGGATTCTTTTTTGGGTTTGGCTCCGGCTCCGCTGGATCCGCTCTGCTTCGGCAGACCCATCGAAGATCATTAGATATCAGGGCTCAGTCAGAGCCCATTGGCGGGACAGATGCCGCCCTCGTTTCTCTTCCTCACCAGATAGCGCGATCGCGGATCGGCCCGACCTTGTGTCTGCCGGTGCTGCTCGATCGTACTGGGCCTGTAGCTCAGGTGGTTAGAGCGCACCCCTGATAAGGGTGAGGTCGGACGTTCGAGTCGTCCCAGGCCCACCATTATTAGGATGGCCTCAAACGCCGGCGGCGACATCCGTCGCCTCAGGCTTCTCGCGCCACGCGGCGCGGCGGCCGTTCGGCCTTGCGAGGCGACGCCTCGGTTGCTTGATCCTGAGCCGACCCTTTGGGGCCATAGCTCAGCTGGGAGAGCGCGTGCTTTGCAAGCATGAGGTCGTCGGTTCGATCCCGTCTGGCTCCACCACTTTTTTGGGATGTTTTGGAGTTGTGAGAACAACTTCAGCCCCAATCAGTGCGTGTCGAGCCCGCTATCTGGAACATGCGTTTGCCGCGGCAGCGATCAGCGAGGACCGACAGGTTCGGCTGGACGTGCCGTTTGGCGAAGACATCAGTGACATCGTGAAGAGGGAATGTGGCCGTTGGGGCAGCGAGAGCTGCCAACCCCGGCGGTCATGTTCGGCAAGCATACGGTGATCGGGTCGGAAACGATCTGATCACTGGTCTTTTTGTGACCGTGTCGTGACCGACAGCCTAGCAGCTGCCGGTCAGCGGACATCGATCACGAGAGCGATCAAGTGCCTTAAGAGCATTCGGTGGATGCCTTGGCGCTGAGAGGCGATGAAGGACGTGGTACGCTGCGATAAGCCTTGGGGAGCTGCGAACGAGCTTTGATCCAGGGATTTCCGAATGGGGAAACCCACCTTCGACCTTCCGTATTGTGTTTCTATGGCCTGTCTTTCCGCGGACACCCGCGGACTGGCTCCGTAGAAGCGACAATACGGTTGGTCATGTGAAGGTATCAAATCCTGAATTCATAGGGGTTTGAAGCGAACCCGGGGAACTGAAACATCTGAAGAAATCGGTGATCGCCGCCAATTACGGGGCGGCCGAGACCGCCTGAACGTCTCGGTCGCCGGAGACCGCACCCGCGATCAGCCGGGCATCCCGGTCATCTCGAACCAGAACGACGCGCCCGGCGTGCGCGAATCGTTCGCGTAGCCGACCATCGCCGCGCTCGGGATCCGCGGTCCGGCGGGTTGGGCGGCGTCGCCCTCCTGTGCTGCGCGCGGTCCGGCATGGGCGTCGAGGAACGCGCGGCAGACGCTGATGCTGCTCTTGCAGCCGCGCGGCAGCGTCACGCCTTTCCGCTCGGAGAGGCTCACCGCGAACGCCGTCATGGCCGGCGTCGGCGGCCGCTGATCGCCCTGACCGGCCGGGATCAGGCTCGGATCGAGGCTGATCGTCGGCGCCTGCGCGATCGCGTCGATCAGGTCGTCGAGGCGCGCGCGGGTGCGCTGCCGGAAAGCGTTCGCGCGCGCGACGGCCTCGGCGCGCGTGGCCGCCCGGCCGATCTCGGCCAGCTCCGCCTCGAACATGGCGCGCCCGACCGGATCCCCGTAGGCCGGAAACACGCTGCGCACCGCGCGCATGAACGTGAGGCCGACCTCGGTGACCTCGATCGCCGGATCCTTGCCGGTGGACAGCGTGATGTAGCGGCTCTTCAGGAGCTTGGGCAGGATCGTGTCGCGGGTCGCGGCCGTACCGAGACCCTTCGGCTCGTTCGGGTTGGCGGGGTTCTCCAGGGCACGCTTGGCGGCCGGATCGTCCACTTGATCGATCAGCCGGCCCATCACGACCGGCAACTCGCCCCGGGTGATCCGCCGCGGCGGCTCGGTCATCGCGATGGCGATCTCTGCCGTCGCGGCGGAGGCGCCCTCGCCGTCGGTCACGAGCGGCAGGCGGGTGGCGGTGGCATCCGCCTCGCGCTTGATCTTGCCGGGCACGGCATCCGCTTCGAGCTCGGCCTCGCTGCCATAGAGCGCGCGCCAGCCCGGCGCGCGCACGACGCTGCCGGAGACGGTGAAACGCTTCGGGCCGCGCGGCGTCGCGACGTCCGCCGTGACGGTCGTGCGCGCGTCGACACCGTCGGGCAGATGCGCGGCGAGATAAGCCTTCGCCACGAGGTCCCACAGCCGGACCTGATCGGCGCCGAGACGGCCGCGCTCGGGCACCTTGCGCAGGGGCACGATGGCGTGGTGCTCGCCCGGATCCGCCACGTAGTGGCCCTTCAGGCCGCGACGGATCAGCGGCGCGGCGCCGTGCGGAACGACCGCGCTCAGGTCGCTCAGGACGGTCATGACGGCCGCGATGATCGCGGCGGCATCGCCGGCCTGGCCCTCCGGCAGGTACTCCGATTCCGTGCGCGGGTAGCTGAGGTAACCCTGATCGTAGAGATCCTGGGCGACGCCGGCCGTGTGCTGCGGATCCCAGCCGAACCGCTTGGCGCAGCGCCGCGCCAGGGTGTCCTTCGAGAACAGCCGGGGCGGTGCGCGCCGGACATCCTT
>NZ_MLBW01000036.1:0-175000 GCF_036441335.1 Methylobacterium mesophilicum | reverse complement strand
CGTCCAGGTGTTTCGCTGGCCTGCGCGTTATCCGAATAGCCGGTCGTCACCGGCGCCTGCGCATGCGTCGACCCCGGCGCAGGATCCGCGTTGTCGGCCGTGCCGTGACCCCCGGCACCCTGCGCCTGCGGTGCGGTGTCCTGGAGATGCCCCGGTGCTTCGGCGCCTCGCCCGGGGGCCTCGCGGGCCTGCGCGTGATCGGGCTCGGCGGCCGTCACCTGCGCCTGCGCATGCGTCGACCCCGGCGCAGGATCCACGCTGTCGGCCGTGCCGTGACCGCCTGCAGCCTGTGCCCGCGGTGCCGTATCCTGGAGATGCCCTGGCGCCTCGGCGCTCCGCCCGGGCGCCTCGCCGGTCTGCGTGTGACCGGGATCGGCAGCCGTCGATGGCGGAGCAGTGTCCGCCTCGATGTCCGCGCCATGACTGCCAGCACCCTGCATGTGCGATGCGGTGTCCTGAGGATGACTCGGCGCCGGGGCATCACCTCCGGAACTGTCGTTGGCCTGCACGTCACCGGCATCTGTGCCGTTTGCCCGCCCGTGCGCGCGAGCTGACGGCTGTGCCGGATCCGCGTCGATGCCCGCGCTCTGACCGTGCGCGTCCCGATTGGACGGTCCCGCGGTCTGGACATGCGCCGATGCCTCGGCGCTCCCGCCGGGGCCCTCGTCAGCCGGCGCGGGTCGCGGATCCGCACTGCTGGCCCGGGTCTGGTCGCCGCTCGTCGCAGGAACGACGCGCACGCTGTCTTGTGCGTCGTGACCATTCGGTTCCGGCTGACCAGATCGCGCGTCACCGAGATGTCCCGGCGCCTCGGCGCTCCGGCCGCGGCCCTCGCTAAGCGGTGCCTGGACTCTCTCCGCAGATCCTGGCTGGGTCTGCGCGATCCCCGATGCTTGACCTGAGTTCGCGTTGCCGGCGGCGCCGCGACTGTCCGTCTCCTGGTGCGCGGCTGCCGCCTCCTTGAGATGGCCCGGGGCGTCGGCGCTCCGGCCGAGCCCCTCATCCGTCTGACCACCGCCTTGATCGATCGCGTCCTTCCGGACCTGCGCGATGCCCGCCGATGGACGCAGGTCAGTGAGCGCAGCCGCGACGGAGCTGTCCGCGCCGTGCTGATCCCGTTCGGATGCGCCTGTGCCTACGCTTGGCGCGTCCGCAACGGTGCCCGCGTCGTGCCGTTCCCTCGCGTCTGGAAGGGCACCCGCTCGCAATCCGCTCTCCGGGCTTCCTGAGCGCTCGTCAGGCGTCGAGATCGGTGCGTGTCTCAACTCGGTCGGCGCCACGGGGCCGAGGGCGCTTACCGCGGCTGGCGGAGCTTCGGTCAGCGTGTGCCCACTCGTCGGGATCACGGTCGAAGCCAGCGCAGCCTCACCGGTCGCGCTCGACGATGGGGGCGACTGTTCCCGCGCTGCCGCGTCTCCCGTCGTCGCCGCGCTTCCGTCCGATCCGCCATCCGGAGACGATGATGAGCCCGCCGCGTGGCCTGCACCCGCGTCCGCGCCGCGCACCAGAGGCTGAGAAGCCGGATCCGCGCCTGCGCGAGCCGGCCCTTGAGCAACGGCCGGATCTCTGAAGCCGATGACGCCGAGATCGGCAGCCTCAGGGCGGGAGGAAGCGACCGCGGTCGGTCCGCCCGTTGCGGGACCGGATGCGCCGCTCGACGGGGCTTCGTGAGGACCGGCAATGGGCGGTCCACCCGCCTGGACCGGGTTGACCGCGCCGCCGGTTGCCGTCGACAGGCCGACCTGATCGCCCGGGACGGCAGTGATGCCTCCCGGTGCACCGAAAGATGATCTCGCCTCGGCACCCTGTGCGGGGTGGTCGGCGAAGGCATCCGCGGCGAAGACCATGGCCGAGAATACGATCAGTCCGACCTGCTTACGGTGACCGTCGCGCTCGTCGGGATCGCCAGAGTCGCGCCCCTCTGTCGGCCCGTCCGGATGCGTCGGGCCGGCGTGAGGCGCCCGCGACGCGTGGTCGGCCATTCGCTCCGCATCGTCCGCACGGGCGTCGTCGGGCGACAGACTGAGAGCCGCGGCCGCGACGAGGGCCGCGAGCAGCGCGGCCGGGTGGACCGAGAGCTTCGTCCCGCCGGCGCTCTGCGGGATCGGCAGAAGCTCGGGATAGCGCCGGGCGATCTGGTCGATGAGGGCGCGGAAATCGCTGCCCCGCATCGGGCTGTCCAGGACTTCGGACGCGATGACGTAGCTGCCGTCGATCCTGGCGAAATGCATGATGGCGTCGCCATCCGGCCGGCAGAAGACGAACCAGGGGTCTGCCTCGTCGCTCAGG
Source organism: Methylobacterium mesophilicum (assembly GCF_036441335.1). Classification (GTDB taxonomy): domain Bacteria; phylum Pseudomonadota; class Alphaproteobacteria; order Rhizobiales; family Beijerinckiaceae; genus Methylobacterium; species Methylobacterium mesophilicum_B. The sequence goes on along the minus strand of NZ_MLBW01000036.1, from coordinate 172,711 downwards.
CCCTGCTCACTGCCGATCTGCAGGCCGGCTCGCAGCAGCGCGGCCTCGACGCGGTAGAATTCCGCGAGTTCCTGCTGCGACCAACCGCCTTGGCACGTCGCCGCGGGTCGGAAAAACGAGATGACCGCGCCCATCGGGACCTCACCTCCGCCCTATGACGGGGCTGCAGGATCTATCGTTCATGGAAACCGCGTCCCAGAGCATCGAAGAACGGCGCGACGAGATAGTCGAGCGCCGTGCGCTCGCCGGCCGAGACGACGACCTCGGCCGGCAGGCCCGCCAGGAGGCGTGGTCGTATGTCGTCCGGGAGGTGCTGGTCGTCGATCTCAACGGTCCCGGCGAAGTAAGCCTGCTTCGTAGCATCGTCGATGAGGCGGTCGCGGGACACCGTCGTCAGCGTCCCGAAGACCGCCGCTGTGCGGCGCGTCTGAAATGCCGGAAACTTCACCTCGGCGCGCATCCCGGCATGAACCGCCTCGAGGTCGTTCGGCGCGAATTGAACGCTGATCACCAGCCGGTCGTTCGTCGGCACGATCTCCATCAGCGGTTCGCCCGAGCGGACCACCTGCCCGATCGTGTAAACCTTCAATCCCTGGACGACACCCTGATGTGAGGCCCGGACCTCGTGCCGACGGAGAACGTCCTGGGCCATGACGAGCTTCTCGCGCAGTTCCGCGATCTTCTGGCGCGTGTCCAATAGTTGCGCGGTCAAGGTCTCTTGCAGCTTCTGCTTGAGTTGCGCGGTCTGCATCCCCGCCTCGTTGATGCCGTTCTGCGCCTTGGCGGTCTCCGCCACGGACCGCCCGATCACGCCTTCCAGGCGCGCGTGCTCGCGCTCCATCATCAGGACACGCGAGAGCGGGATGAGGTTCTTCTCTCGCAGACCGCGCAGGCCCTCCAGTTCCTGCTGGATCAGGGCCACTTGCTGCTCGACTGACGCCTTCTCGACCGCCAGCCCGGAAATCTCGGTCTTCAGCTGCGTGACGCGCGCCTGGATGAGGGCGAGCTGCGCCTGGAACGAGGCGCGTCGCTCCGACAACTGGCTGGCTTGATCGTCGATCATGCCGGCGACGGCTGGCTCAGCGTGGCGCGCCGCGATGTCGGGCGGCAGAAGCAGCTCCTGCGTCTGGCTCTGCTCCGCGCGCAAGCGGGCCTCGAGGATCAGGGCCGCGTCGAGCTGGCCGCGGAGGAGATCGTTGCTGGCCCGCGCTTGCACGGGATCGATGCGAAGCAGGACGTCCCCCGCGCGGACCGCCTGCCCATCCCGGACCATTACCTCCTGAACGATGCCACCTTCGAGGTGCTGCACGACCTTGCGGCTGCCTTCAGCCACCACCACCCCGGGACTGATGACCGCCCGGTCGAGGCGCGCGAACGTGGCCCAGGTGCCCACAACTCCGAAGGTCGCGAAGATGACCGCGTAGCCTGCGACGGCGTACGAGCGCCAGTTCGTCAGGTCGGAGGCCCTGGCCGGCCGTTCCTCATCGGGCAATCGACGCACGAATGACGGGTTCGAGATCGCGTGGCGCGGGACGGTCATCGCTTACCCCGCGCTCCGCTGCCCGTCGGAACCCTGGCGGTTCTGGGACGCCGCGAGGCCGACGGTCGGCACCAGCGTCGGGACCGGCCTCTGGCCGGTGATGTGGGCGAGGACTTGCTCGGGCGTCCCGGAGAGCTGCACGCGGCCCTCGCTCATGAGCAGGATACGGTCGGCCTCCTCCAGCAGGCTCACCTTGTGGGTCACTATTACCACCGTCGCCCCGGACTGCTTCAGGTCCGCGACGGCGCGCATCAGCGCCGCTTCGCCGGGCTGGTCGAGACTCGCGTTCGGCTCGTCGAGAACGATCAGGCTCGGCTCGCCGTAGAGGGCCCGGGCCAGAGCGATGCGCTGCCGCTGGCCGCCGGACAGCCCGTGGCCCCCCCGCCCGATCACCGTGTTGTATCCCTCCGGAAGGGACTGGATCAGCTCGTGGCAGCCCGCCCTTCGGGCAACCTCGATGACGCGTGCGTCGTCCAAGGCGGCGAAGCGCGCGATGTTCTGTGCGACGGTCCCGTCGAAGAGCTCGACGTCCTGGGGCAGGTAACCGACATGCTGCCCGAGCTGGGCCTTGTCCCAGTGGCGCAGGTCCGAACCGTCGATGCGCACCGCGCCTTCCAGCAAGGGCCAGACGCCGGTGAGCGCGCGCACGAGCGTCGATTTGCCGGCGCCACTCGGGCCGATGATCCCGACGATGCTGCCGGGTTCGAGCCGGAAGCTCACGGCCTTGAGGATGGCTCGCGACGCTCCGGGAGCGGCCACCGAGATGGACTCGGCCTCGATGGGGCCGCGCGGCCGCGGCAATACGAGGCGATGCGTCTCCGAGCCAGCGCCGGCGACGAGATCGGCCAAGCGCCGATAGCTCGCCCGGGCCGCCGTGAAGCCCTTCCAGTTCCCGACGACGGCCTCGATCGGAGCCAGCGTGCGGCCGATGATGATGGAGGCGGCGATCATCGACCCGGCCGAGATCTCGCGGTGAATGGCCAGATACGCGCCGATGCCCAGGACCAGGGTTTGCAGCAGCATACGGACGAATTTCGTCGCCGCAACGATCAGGCCGGCCCGATCGCTCGCGCGCGCCTGGAGGCGCAGGACGTCGTCGTGGCGCTGTCCCCAGAGCCCGCGCATGGACGTGACCATGCCCATGGCCTGCAGCACCTCCCCGTTGCGAAAGACCGTGGCGGCACGCTGTCCTGCTTCCCACGACGCCTGGCTGGCGGCGTCGAGCGTCCGCCGTGTCGCGACCTCGTTGAGCAGCGTGAGGCCGAGTATCGTGCCGCCGCCAACGAGCGCCATCCATCCGAACCAGGGATGCAGGATGAAGCAGGCGAGCAGGAAGATCGGTATCCAGGGCAGATCGCAGAATGCCAGCATGCCGCTGCCGGTCAGGAACTCCCGCAGGACGTCCACGTCGCGCAACGCGGTGTCGTGCTGCGCGCCCGGCCGGAGCAGCGTGCCGCGATGGGCGACCTCGAAGATCGGCGTGGCGATCTTCTGATCGAACACCACACCGCCGCGCACCAGCAGGCGGGCGCGCAGCATCTCCAGGATCGCGTAGACCGCCAGGCCGAACGCCGCGATCACCGTGATCCCCGCCAGGGTGGTCTCGCTCCGGCTCGGGATCACGCGGTCGTAGATCTGGAGCATGTACAGCGGGCTGACGAACAGCAGCAGATTGATGAAGAGCCCGAACACGACGGCGGTCGCCAGGATCGGCCGGAGCGAGCGCAGGCCGAGGGTCAATGCCGAGTGCAACGAATGATCGCCCATACTGCTCTCTTCCTGCGATCGATCGGCGCCATGGGCGACTCCCGTCGGCTCAGATCCCCGTGCTGCGTGCGTCCCCGACCGGCGGGTGCACAGATTATCGAGCCTGGAACGTGTGTCTGATTCTCGACATTCACGGGCCGCCAACCGGAGACACGGACCGGCATTGCGGCATTCGGCGCCATTCTTCAAATCGTTCCAGACACGATGATGATAGCGCCGTTCGGAGACCTGCCAAGCATCGGACCTCGCCAGGGGGTGAAGGTCGTCGGCGCGTGTCTGGACAGCGCGGCCCCGCACCAGCTATATGGTCTTTGCTGTATAAGCCCCGCCCGGAGCGGCGTTGTGCGGCAGGAAGGTGAAGCCCCGTGTATGCCCATCAGCAACGCCTGGACTCGGAGGAGGTGCTGGAGCTGCGTCGGGAAGGGGGGCGTTACCTGAAGGAACTGCGCGAGGCACGCGGCCTGTCGCAACGACAGCTCGCCGCTCTCGTCGGTGCGGAATACTACACCTTCATCTCGCAGCTGGAGACCGGGCGCGGACGCATCCCTCCGGACCGGTACCGCGCGTGGGCCGAGGCGCTGGCGATCGAGCCGAGGGCGTTCGTTCGCAACGTGATGCGCTTCTACGACCCGATAACCCACGACATCCTGTTCAACGATCTGGCAGCGAAGACCGGACCCGACGAGGCATAGGTCGTCGACGATCCCAGGTTTCAGGATGGCGTGATCGGGACCGCCCTCGAGACGGATCCCGGCGGGGAGACGGCCGTGGAGGCGGCCTCACGACGTCGAGTGACCCGCACCGTGCATCGGCTGCGGCCCGAGGGACGGTGCGTCGTCAGATGTCGCGTCAGCCGCCGATACGGGCGCGCCGATCGCTGCCATCAGCACTCTCAAGCCCTCGATCCATGTATCCGCTTCGATACGTGAGATGCATCCGGTGCGCCGGAATATTTTTCCCGAATCGAGCTTCACGACAACATCGAACCGACCGTCCGGCCTGTCTGTGATCCAATATTCAACATTCTGCGGCATCGACGCTGCCCAACAGTTCCTCATTCAGCGGGCAACAGCGGCCCCGCGCATCCATCTCGCAGTCTCACGGCGATAACTCTGCTCTTTCGACATCGCTTCTCGTGCATCGCGACTCGATGATCGTCGCTCGTGCTCAGACAACATCACCGTTCAAGCCGCCGCGCGTGAAGATCTTCGCTTCCTGCTCGCATCTTCACACCTCCTCCTCACGGACCGAAGCGAGGCCCAACGCGCAGGCGGCGGAGAACGATCCCCGGGTTGCGGGGTTAGATGTTCACTGTACAGTCAGATTGCCGGTCCTATCTCGATGGCTGGCTGTTCGACGATGCGTGCATTCGGGCGTTCCTGCCGGACGACCCGCTGCGGATGGTCGCTTCGTCCGGCGGGATCCATGGCGGGCGGAGCCCGGGTGTGTGGCGAGCGCTTTGAAAGGACGTGACTTGACGGACGCGTTGGTAGCTGAAGACGGCGGTCCCGGCCGGCCGAGCCGGCAGGACCCGCCGGAACTGGCCATTCTCCCGGCCGGCGTGCGGGATCATCTCGGCCTGCAGCTGCGCGCCGCCTATGAGGCCGTGACACGGGCACAGACGCCGCCGCGTCTGCTGGACCTCGTCGCCCAGCTCGACGCGCTGCTGGAGGGGCCGCGTCGAGACTATGCTACCGCTTTTCGCGATGGCCTGACCGAGACACTCCCTGGCCTGCGCGCCTTCGCCCTCTCGCTCGTCGGAGACGCCTCGCGCGCCGACGACTTGGTTCAGGAGACCGTGCTCCGCGCCTGGGCGCGGCAGGACCTGTTCATACCCGGCTCGAACCTGAAGGCGTGGCTCTGCACCATCCTGCGCAATCAGTTCTACACCGAGTGCCGCAAGCGAAAGCGCGAGATCGAGGATGTGAACGGGGCTGCGGCGGCGCAGCTCACCGCGCCCGCAGCCCAGGAGCACGGGTCCGATCTCCAGATCGTCTGGTCCCACATCGGCAAGCTGCCGGAGCTGCAGCGCGAGGCCCTGTTGCTCGTGGGAGCCCAGGGCCTGACTTACGAGGCGGCCGCGGAGGTGATGGGCTGTCAGACTGGAACCGTGAAGAGCCGGGTGAGCCGCGCCCGCGCCTTGCTCGTCGCGCATCTCGCCTGAGAGCTTCGTGCCGATCTAGCGCGCATCGGCCCGATCCGAGTGCCGCCGGCGCGCGCGACACCGTGGCCCGCTCGCGCGCTCCGCCACCGGGCGCGTCCCTGTCGACGATGGATCGGGATCGGTCTCCCGGCCACGCTCGAGTCGCGATGCCCGACACCTTTCGTCGGGCGGCCCGACCGGTCGGGTAAGTGCGGCGCCCGCGAACCTCGGGCCAGCCTTCGCGGCTCCATCGCGAGCGCCGATCTTCGCGCACAGCCCCCCTCCCCTGTCTCGCGTCGGATCGCACGAGCCGGCCACGGGGCTGCGACCGCGGCGGTCGATGGATCACCGGCGATCGGATGGTCGACACGCGGCGAGTTTCGGGGCCGGCGCGTTCCGGGCCGAACCGTCGATCATCCCGGGAGGCTCGGCGGACGGCCCGCCTCTGCGCGCCGGTCAGGCCACGCGACGAGCGGCGCGACGAGGCCTCACGGTTGCGAAGCCCGTCATCGCGATGGCCGTCACCGAACCTCGGCGGCGGCGCGGAGCAGGTCGCCCTTAACAAAATCGCCCATCCCCGCACGAATCCCGACCGCGGCTGGACTCGATTTGTAGAATCGGTCCACATGAACAGTCACGTTGGCAGAATCGGGCGGGGACCGATGACCGCAGAGGAACGGCTGGCAGAGCTGAAAGCGGCGGATATTCGCCGTCAGTCACGTCGCAGGGAGGCTCTCAAACAGAAGGGCATGACCCAGCAGAACGTGTGGCTCAAGCCGTCGGTCAAGGCCGTCATCGACCAAGCGATCCAGAACGGTCGGTTCAAGAGCCGCACCGAGGCGATCGAGTGGGCGCTCGCGTCTGCCTTCGAGGAGAAGTCGGCATGACGTAACGGGCAAAGCAGAAGGCCCCGAGGCGGGAACCTCGAGGCCTTCGGACCTGACATACCCTGGGATGGGGCGCGACAGGCGATTCGCACCCCCTTTATGCCCCCTCCCCCAGGCCGTCGTCAAGAACACCCTTCGGGGTGAACGGTCCCGCTTTGCCTCTCGAGAGGAGGCAGACGAGGTGGAGACAATCAGTTCCGGTGGCCGGCCGCTCACGCGCGCCGCGCTCGCCGGTCGGAGGCGTGCGCTCGATGACGGGCGGACGATCTCGCGCAGGGAACTCTCGGCAGCCGGTCGGGACGCGGCCAAGGCGCTGCGCCTGCGTCCCGCGCTGCGCTCCATCCTGTCGGCGCTCTGCGCCGTGTGGGGCGAGCAGCAGTGGGAGCGACTAGTGGTGTGGCCCTCGAACGAGCACCTGTGCGGGATGACCGGATTGTCGGAGCGCGCGCTTCGCTACGGTCTGCGCGACCTCGTGGCCCTCGAGGTCATCACACCGCGGGACAGCGCCAACGGCAAGCGCTTCGCCCTCCGTGGACCGGGCGGCGCGATCATCGACGCTTACGGCTTCGACCTGACACCCATCGTCGCCCGGATGGGCGAATGGACGAGCGCGATCCTGGACGCGACCGCCAGGGACGCGCAGCGACGCCGCGCCTTCGATCTCCTGACTGTCCGTCGGCGCGCAGTGGCAGAAGCCCTCGATGCCCTTCTCACTCGGTTCCCGAGGACGGACGCGGCCGACCTGCTCGCCGCGCGGGAGGCTTTGGAGCGCAGCACGCCGAGGAGGCGCTCGCCCAGCGCCGATCCTGAACTCGTCCTGGCAGGCTGGGGAGAACTACAGGTTATGGCGGAGGAACGCTTTTTCCAAGCCGCCTCTGCCGGCAATTCCTGCCGTCACTTAGAACAAAACACCGGATCTCCTACCGATACTTGTGCAAAGGCTCCCGAGACGGAGCCTGGGCCGATCCGTATGCCCGAACCGTCACTCGTCGCGGCTGCTTGCCCGGTCGCGGCTGAATTCGGCGTTAAACTCAGGACGGAAGCGGATGTCATCGAGATCGGCCGCCTGATCCGGGGTGGGATCGGCGCACATCCGTCTGCCTGGAGCGAGGCCTGCGAGACCCTCGGTCCGTTCCGGGCCTCAGTGCTCGTGTTGATCGTCGCGCAGCTCCACGACGACGACGTGCGCCGGGGCGAGGTCCGCATCAAGAACCCTGGCGGGTACTTCAGGCAGCTCGTCCGCCTGTGTTCCGACGGTCGCTACGGACTCGAAGCGGAGCTCATGGCGATGCGTCGGCGGAAGATGACGTGACCTCAGGGTCTCAGATCGATGCGCGGGGTGAGGTGGTCCCGCCGGACAACAGGACCGGCGCATCGCGTCCTGCCGGAGAACGGGATCGCCCCCATCGCGAAGCCCGACAGAGACACCACGCAGAGACGCGAATCCGGCAACCGGATGCTGACCGATGTAGGTAGACCGCGCATCCGCGCGCTCACGCTACGCTTGCGCGACCCTTGAACATGGGAGGCTTGCGGTGAAGGTGTTTCAGATCCGGCACGAGGTGACGGGCGCCATCCTCTGGACGGGCTCGGCCTCGGACCCGCTCGCCGCCCTCGACGCCATGGCGCACGAGGCGGGATACTACGATCATTCCGACATTCCCGACCATCTCCGGGCCGGCGGCCTCGCGATAGAGGAGATCCGGGTCTAGCGCACCGACAATCACCCGAACGGCCGGTCTGACCGGATCCAGACACGTCGGGGTTATCGAGGCGACGGATGGATCGGCTGCCGATAGGGCAATCCCGGTCTCCTCGAGTGGGGACAGGCTGCAGCTGCGCTTGCCCCGCCGTTCCACCAGGAGGCCGAGCGGGCCCCACGGCACGCCAGGCGCAGCCGGTCTCGAGGCGTCATCCGGCCGGATCTGGACTCGCCCGCCGCGGCGGGCAGTCGGGGTGAGACGCAATCGGGGCCGGCTGCGTTACTGCGGCGCCGAAGTGTGGAGATCCAGGATGGCCGACGCCCCGCGACTCGCTGTGATGATTGTCGAGGATAATCCCGTGCAACTCATGGAAGCGGCTGCAGCCCTCCGTGACGTGGGCTACGAGGTCGCGGAGGCTGCCACTGTTCAAGCCGCCCAGGCCCATCTGGCTTCTCGCCCCGAACTTGTGGCCATGGTCGCCGATGTGGACTTGGCCGGCGAGCCCTTGAGTGGCTTCACCCTGGCCAAAGCCGTCGCGGCCCGCTGGCCGGAATTGGCGATCCTGATCGTGTCGGGTGTGGCATGGCCGGCGGAGGAACAGATGCCGATGGGCGCTCGCTACCTGCGCAAGCCGTTCACACCGGAGGGGCTGGCCGATGCATTGCGCGCTGTGCTCGCGGCGCGAGGCATAGGATCCATGCCGGATTGAAGGTGCGCAGCCATTTCCGACGCCGAAACGGCCGGACCGAGCGTACGGCTCCGCGCCCTGCCACTGGCCCGCGAACTCGTGCCTTCGACGACGAAACGCGTCATCCCCCGGCGCCGGCGTCGTCGCCGTCCAGCATCCAGTCCGGTATTCCGGGCAGAAGCTCGCCAGCCACCTCACCGGCAGTCTTGAGGGCCCGTTCCACCTTCGCTTCCGAGTACTCGCCGCGGACCTCGGCGAACAGCTCACGCGCCAGACGGTCGAGTTCCGCGTCCGAGAGCTTCTGGACTGGCTCGTTCGTCATGCGTGCACGCCCCACGAGCTCCGGCCGATCGGACCGCCGACCTGATCGACACGCGACGCGGCCCGCCAGCAGCATGCCCGGGTTCGGTTAGGGGATTGTCGCCGGCCAGGAACCGACGATGTCCCAGGCCGACCCGCCCGACCCTTCAGCGAGGATGATCGCCCTCCGGACTCAGTCCACGCCGCAGGCGAGGAGATCGCGCCTGCGCTGCTCCGAGGTCTCTCTGGCCTCGTCCTGCCAGCTAGCCTCCGGCGGGTCCTGGTCGACCTTCACCGGTCGCTGGCCGGGCAGGTACAGACTGCGGGGATCACCGGCTAATGCACCCGTCGTCTCGGGGTCACGGTCACAGTCTCGCGCGGGCTGGTCGGCCAGGGCGAGCGCGGGTCCCGCGCACACGACGACGGCCACGGTGAACGCGAGCAACTGTCTCATGGGGATCCCGATGGGCCAAGGCCGGCGCATACACCGCGTCGCCGGTAGGGCTGGACGGCTTACTGGCCGTTCGCGATGGCCGCCACACCCGCGCCGGCACGGCAGACATGCGTGACCATCGCCGCCGATTGATCGACGCCCGGGAACCGAAACCGCGTCCTTGACACCGAGCCGCAGCGGTCGAGAGCCCGTCACGCCGGTCGCTGTCGCTCCGCTCGGGCTCGAGCCGACGGTCCGCCGCTCGGAGCCGCAGGAGCGGAAGCCCTCGACCACGAACGGCACAGCGGCGAAGTTCATGCCGGCGGCCACCGCGAACACCACGGTCACCAGACCTCGCAGCGCCACGCTGCCGGCCTGCCGCCCGTCGCAGCCCGGATGGCTCTCGGCGGGTCACACGAAGTGCGTCGGCAGCGCCGCCGTCAGGGCGAACTGCAGCACGGCCAGCGCCAAGCCGGTCAGCATCGACCAAGCCACGATGTGGTCGGTCACGGTCATGCCCTTGGTCATCATCTCGGTGGCCATCGATCGTTCCCTCATCCGTGCAGCCGTGGATCGACTGTCCCGAGGCGGTCATATGGCCAAGCTGGATTGCACCTATATTGCTTCAATCATTGCTTGTGGCTGCGTCAAATCAGGAACAATGCCGGTCTGGGTGGGCGACCCATCGCGCCACTCGCCGTATCCGACAGCCCTCCCTTACGCTGCGACGCAACGGCCAGAGGATGCTGCCGGTTCAGATCTCCGCGTCCGGGCATCCGCCGCGATGCCGAGTCGGGTCGCGATGGGCACTACCGCGGTGATGGGCCCGATGAAGAGCCATGGGTCGAGCTTGGCGTTGCCGTCAGCATGGGCCCGCGCGGCGAGATGGCGGCGCGCCGACCGGTGGCGGGCACGCGCGTCGTCCTGCCGCCGCACCTGTTCCTGATGAACCTCGTCTTCGCACCGAGTATGAACTGTGATCTGGTCCGGAATCGGGACACGCGGACCGACCAAGGCTTGCGGATAGATTGATTCCATCTATACTCCAGAGTATTCACGACGTAGATTTTTGGACAGCCTCTGACCATTGCGCCTCCGTGGCGGGGGCGCCTCCCGAGATCGCCGGCGCGGGAAACACCGCTCGGACTTGTCCGCCACCTTGCGCGCCGCGGCGAGGCTCCGTTCCTCGGCCGTCCAGATCCCGATCGGACGCGGCTTCGACACCGCCCAGCCCTGCTCGGGCGCCTTCGGTACTTCGGGCCCGACGGCTCTCGTTCCGGCTGATCCGCTCAATCCGCTCAATCCGCGCGGTCCAGAGCCGGGCGGTCCGCGATTCGGGCTTTCGAACTACCTCACGCAGGGCTGTCGCCTATGTCACCTGACCGGGAGCCGCTGTCGGACTGCCTTTCATCGTGGAGGACGCAACGATGCCGCCGAAGCTGACCAAGACCATCATCGGAGCCGTTATCGCCGTCGCGCTCGCCGCTGCAGTCTCCTACGGGGTCATCAGCCAGCAAACCGCCGACAAGATCCAGACACAGACGAACCAGACCCTGCAGAACGATCAGGCCCCGGCGCGCACCGGTCAGCAACCGCCGCCGCCGCCTCAGAACTCGATCCCGCAGGCACCCGCACAACCGGGCGCGTCTCCGCAGAACCCGGCGCCGGTGCCGCGTCAATGAGAGGGTCGACGCGCGTGGATGGCGGACGACAGCGACACCGGGCACGGCGATCCTGACCCGGCTCGCGCGCAGCCGCATCGCGGTCGACGGCATGGGCCCCTCTGGCGACGCGCAACTGCGGCCGCTCGACGACACCGTGGGGCCGACGAGAGAGAAGGCTCGAGAGACAGAAGGAGCGTCGCGGAGGTACCTTTGGCAAACCGATTTGCCACGCTGCTGCTCGCAGCGTCCGTCTCTGTTCTGTCCAACCTGCCGGCGCGATCTCAACGCGCGCCCGTCAACAACTGGGCCGAATTCCGCGCGGCGGTGGCCGCTTGCTGGACTGTGCCGCCCGGCACGGAGGGATCTTTGATCGCCTACCGGTTCGGACTCGACAAGACGGGTGCCATCCGGGGCAAGCCGCTCACCACGGCACGGCACCTGGTCGGCGACCAAGACGCGCGCCGTCGCTACGAGGAGGCGGCATCCGCTGTGCTGTCACACTGCTTCCCGCTCGAGGTGACACCCGCGTTCGGCGCGATACTGGGCGAGAGCCCGATCTATCTACGGTTGGTCAACACGAAACCGACGGCGGCCTACCAGATCAACAGCAACGTGACGATCTTCGCTCCCCACTAGCTGCATCGTCCACGTGCCGAGATCCGGCGGCCCTTGGATTGGGGCAGTCTGCGACGCGGCGACCATCTGCTCCGGGTTGCGCGTCCGGGCGGCGCTGCACGAGTCGGCTGCCGCCGGTCTTCGAGCGCTTCTTCGAATTCGGCATCACTCATTTAGATGATGCCACCGTACCTTTTGGACTGGTATTGGCCCTAATCAAATGAGAGCCGCTTCCAGGGACGGGGCATCGTTGTGCTAGAAGCGCTTATCGACTGCATTTACGAGGCCGCGGGCACGCCCAAGTTGTGGGAGGGCGTTGTTCAAGGGCTCAGCACCCACGCTGACGCGGATCGCGGTGTCCTCACCGTGCTGTCCCCGGGCGGTCCGGCGCGCTGGATCGCTTCACCCGCGCCGAAGGACCGATCTGCCGACAGTATCGATCCGTTCGCCCACACACATACCGGGCGCGACACGCAGTGGCCCTCGCTGGCGTCCAGTAAATTCGTCCCCGACATCGAGAGGGTATTGACTGGCCGCAGCGGTGAGCCGTACGGCGACGGTGAGCGGCCCTGGCAAATCGGCACGGCCATTCAACTCCCCACCGGGGATCTCGCGGTCCTGACCCTCGAACGCCGGGCGGAGCGGGGCCGCTTCGCCACCTCCATCCTGTCCAACCTCGACACCCTGCGGCCGCATCTGGTTCGCGCCTGCCATCTGAGCGCTCAGTTCGGTTGCGAGCGGGCGCGCGTCACGACGACCGCGCTGGATCGTGTCGGACTCCCGGCCGCTGTCATGACCAGCTCTGGCCGAATCCTCGCGATCAACGATCGTCTCCACGGCAGACAGCAAACACTGTCGCTCGGCCAGAACATCGAGCTTCTGTTCAGAAAATTCGCTAATGGCAAAGCGCTCTGCGAAGCGTTCAAAGGCGTTTCGGATGGAAGCCGCGCTTCGATCTCCGTGCCGGTCCGGACATGTGCAGACCACCGCCAATTCATCGTTTACATCTGTCGAATGGAGAGAAACAGGAGCGATATTTTCGACGCGTCCGCGATGCAATGCGTTCTGAATCGCGTCGGGGCACGGCCCGCGCCCGATAATGATCTTCTGCATCTCCTCTATGATCTCACGCCCGCAGAGGCGCGGCTCCTGCGGGCTCTCGCGAGCGGTCTGCGATTACAATTCTATGCTGAAAGCATCGGTGTTCAGGCCAGCACCGCGCGTAGCCAGCTCAAATCCATCTTTCACAAGACGGGTACGACCCGACAGGCGGAGCTGCTGAGCCTCATCGCGTCGATATCGGCGTTCAATGGAGGAGCGACGAACAGCCGCGAGACGGCACGTGTCGCCCCGGCGCACTGCACTCAGATCTTGTGATCGAGGAATGCCATCAGGGAGGCCGCGGTCGGGAAGCTGTTGAATGCGCCGAGCTGGAGGGTGGTGAGTGCGCCGCACGCCGCGGCGCTTCGAAGGGCCGCACGGAGGGACTTGCCGGCCAGGAGGCTGGCGACGAACCCTGCCGCGAAGGCGTCGCCCGCACCGACTGTATCGACGGCCGCCACTTCGAAAGCCGCTTGATGATACGGCGGCGTCTGAGCGTGAAATGCCGCAGCGCCGCGGTCGCCTAGCGTGACGATGATCAGTTCCAGCCCGCCACCGAGGAGACGCTCGATCGCGGGTGGAGGGCGCACAGCATCCAGGTCGAAGCTGCGCATATCGATACCGAGTTCCGCGGCCTCCACCGCGTTGACGACCAGGATCGACGTGTTGGAAAGAATCGATGGACTGATGCGGCGAAAGGGCGACGGATTGAGAAGCGTTCGTATCCCGCTCCGCCGTGCGAGTGCGAAGGCCGCATCGATCGGGTCGTCCGGTGACTCGAAGGTCGCCGCCACCAGATCCGACCGCTGCAAGCGCGGAGCGAGGCCGTGAATATCGGCGGCCGCGAGCGCGCGGTTCGCGCCCAGACTCACGGCGAGACAATTCTCGCCGGAAGAGTCGATGAAAGCGACGCCTGCACCGGTTGAGCCCGCGCGGCGCAGCAACATCTCCGATGAAAATCCGTGATTCGAGAAAGTCGAGGATATCACGGAGGCAAACATGTCCTCTCCGACGCAGAAGATGCCGTCCACCCCGACCCCGAGCCGGCTCAACGCGAGCGCGAGGTTGAAGCCCTTTCCACCGGGCTCCGCCAAGAAGGCTGACGCGCTCAGAGACTCGCCTGCGAGCGGCAACTGCGCGACCTTCACCGAGCAGGCAACCACGACGCTGCCGACGACGAAAACCTGCATGTGGCGCTCGGGTCTGGATTCGCGTCGGTTATAATACGCGGCGCGGCGAGAAGTGCGATTCGGAAATCCGATGACAGACGGCGAAGCGGGACGACGATCCGCGACCAGCGAGCGCCCCTCCGTGCTGAGCTTGGTACGGTTGCGTGATGACACCGCCAAGCCTCTCTATCGGCAGATCGAGGAGCAGCTGCGGGATTTGATCGTGTCGGGCTCGTTGCCGCCCGGCGTTATCCTGCCGGCCGAGCGCCAGCTGGCCGACAGCCTCGGCGTGAGCCGCGTCACGGTCCAGCGCGCCTATGCTGAACTGCGTCACGACGAACTTCTCGTCCCGCGCGGGCGTCTCGGCTTCCTCGTTCGACGTCAGCCAGAGCCCGTCCGCCCCGGGATGGATCGTCTCAAGGGTTTCACGGAGGAAATGCGCGAACTGGGCAAGATTCCCTCCTCCCGGATCTTGGAGAGGATCATCACCGAGGATCGCTCGATCGCCTCGATCTTCGGTCTACCCTCCACATCGCCGTTTCTGAGACTGACGCGCGTCCGATTTGGCGACGATGTACCGATGTCTCGCGAAATCGCTTGGTACAACGTCCGGGCTGTCCCGGAACTCGAGCACGGGGATTTGACCGGGTCCGTGTACGGGTTTCTGGCGCAGCACGAGGGGGGGCGCCTCGTGCGATGCGAGCAGACGGTCGAGGCGACACTGCCCACATCGGCAGAATGCGAGATCTTCGATTTCGATACGCCGATCCCGTGCTTGCTCATCAAGCGCCACAGCTACAATCGACGCTCGACAATGATCGAATATGTGGAGGGTCTGTTTCGCGGGGATGCGTACCGATACCGGTTGAGCTTGAGCATCTGAGGTTTCGCGCCGCGAGAGTCCCGGACAGGCGTCAGGGGCCCGGCATCCTCGGCGATCGGCGCCGGCCGCTCGCCGCGTCCGGGCGCGCTGGCGCTCAACGCCGTATCCACTCTTCGGCATCTCGGTCGCCGTCCCCCGGTGCCTCGATCGCAGGGACGCGCCGGACGACGACTGCGCCCGTCGGCGGGTCCCGGGCTGGCTTCTGCTCCGGGCTAGAGGCGGTCCGGTTCACGATGCCTTCCTCACGCGTCCGGGATCCACGTGCCGTGGAAGCCCTGAGGCACCCGCCGCGGCAGGCGCACCCGTGCCAGGGGCTCGGCCCGCATGTCCGATGCCTCCAGGATCACGAGGTCGCTCGCCCCACGAACCCGGTCGTACACGAAGCCCATCAACCAGCCCTCGCCGGAGCCGCCGGGCACGTGCGCGAACTCGCTCGGGATGCCGCCGGCAAAGACGTGCGTCGTCTCCCGGCCGCGCGCCAGATCGTAGCGCACCACAGCGCCATCGCCGGGCGCGTCCCGGTCCAGCCCGGCGCCGGTCTGCACCGCGTACAGGACCCCGTGCGCCAGCCCCGTGCGCCGCTCGTCGATCCGCGGGAACTCGATCGCGCGGTCGTCCAGGTCCGTCTCCTGCGCCCGGTCCGCCCCCGGACCGATGCGCCAGCGCCGGAGCCGGGCGGCCTCGAACTGCGCGGCGGACGGGCCGCCGCGCCACAATTCGGGGTACCACGCCACATCCAGGACCAGCGTCCCGTCCGCCTCCTCGTAGGCGTTGCCGACGTGGAAGACGTAGCCCGGCGCGACGGCCATCCAGCGCAGGGCCTCGGCGCCGGCGCCGCGCGGCAGCACCCCGAGTCGGGGGGCGTGCGCCTCGCTCCAGGCAAACGGCATCGTGCCGCGCCGCGCGAGATCCAAGTCGAACACCACGGGCAGGTCCATGAACACGACGTGCCCGCGCGTCAGGGCGAAGTCGTGCATCATCACGGGCGCGGGCAGCGGCAGGGGCGCGCTGTGCACCAGCGCGCCCGCGGCGTCGGCGACGTGGTAGGTCAGATGGGGCGGCATCGGGCTGTAGCCGAAGAAGTGCAGCTCGCCTGTCTCGGGACAGATCTTCGGATGGGCGGTGCACGGTGTCGTCAGGCGTCCGCCGAAATCCTCGTAGCCGAGGGTCTGGAGCTCGGGCCCGATCCGCATCGGCAGCGCGTTCTCGACGAGCGCGAAGATGCGCCCGGCATGGGCCACGACGCTGGTATTGGCGACGCTCCCGCGCAGATCGCGCGGATCGCCGGAGGCGCGGCCCTCGAAGCGCGGCGTGCGCACCCACCGATTGCGATACCATTCGGCACGGCCGTCGCGCAGCGCGACGCCGTGGATCATGCCGTCGCCGAGGAACCAGTGGCCGGCATGACCGTCCCGCGGGTTGGCACCGTTGCGGGCGTAGAGGCCGGAGAGTTCGGGCGGCACCGCGCCTTCGACCGCGAGGGCGAAGCCGGTGACCTCCTCATGCACGGGCGCGAAGTTGCCGTCGAGCCAGTAGGGTGTCGCCGCGATGTCCGGCATCGACGCCTCCCCTCAATCCGATCATAGCCGCGCCTCCGAATCGCGGCGCGTGCCTGGGCGGCCGTCCGTCGCGCCACCGCGCCGCGAGCCGCCTGCGCCGAGATATGGATCCGGTCCGCCTGTCCGTCGAGAATCGGATCGAGCGGTTCCGGCGGGAGAGGGCCGCGCCCGCCGCCACGCCGCCGACGTGGCCGACACGGCACGGTGCCCGAGCAGCCCCGCCGCGGCGCCCCTCGGAACCGGCTGACAGGCTGTTCGAAATCGCAACGCCGTCGCAGGCATCGAGCTCGACGGGCCGTTCCATCTGTGGTTGCTGACGCTGCCGGCCTTCGAAACGAGCCGCGGGGGAGGGGACCATGCGGACCGGATGGGTTCTGGCCGGCGCGCTCGGGTGCGCGCTCGGCGCCACGCCGGCCCAGGCGCGCATCACCCAGATCGAGATCGTCACCGTCGAGCCGTTCGCCGACGGCGCGGAATTCGGATCTGCCGGCGCGTACGAGCGGGTCATCGGAACCGCCCGCGGCGAGCTCGATCCGGCGGATCCGGCCAATGCCGGCATCGTCGACATCGCGCTGGCGCCGCGCAACGCGCGCGGCATGGTCGAGTACAGGACCGACCTGTTCATCCTGCGCCCGAAGGATCCCGCGCGCGGCAGCGGGACGCTGCTGTTCGAGGTGCTGAACCGCGGCCGCAAGTTCCTCTTCAACTGGGTGCTGGACGCGCCGGCCCAAGGGGCCCAGGCCGTCAACGATCCGCGCAGCGCCGTCGACGCCGGCACCGGCCTCGTCCTGCGCCGCGGCGACACGATCGTCTGGTCGGGCTGGGAGGCGGACGCGCTGCGCCAGCAGGGCGGCATGGCCATCGACGTGCCGGTCGCCTCCAGGAACGGCAAGCCGATCGTGGAGACCGTGCGCGACGAACTCGTGAGCGCGACGCGCGGGTCGCCGGAGGCGCCCTTCTATCTCACCTTCAAGGCGGCCAGCCAGGACAAGGCCGGAACGCGGCTGACCGTGCGCCGCCGGGAGACCGACCCGCCTCGGCCGGTTCCGGAGGAGGCGTGGCACTACGCGACGCCGCGGCAACTCGAGCTCCTGCCCAAAGGCACGAAGCCGCTACCGGGCTCGATCTACCAGTTCACCTACCGCGCCACCGAGCCGAAGGTGCTCGGCATCGGCTTCGCCGCGACGCGCGACGTGGTCGCCTACCTGCGCGGCGATGCCGCCGGCGGCGCCAACCCGGCGGGCGGGGCGATCCGGCACGCGGTCGCCCTCGGCATCTCGCAGAGCGGGCGGTACCTGCGCGACTTCATCGCCCAGGGTTTCAATCGCGACGAGGCCGGGCGCCGGGTCTTCGACGGCGTGCTGTCGCACATCGCGGGGATCGGCGGCGTCTTCCTGAACGCGCGCTTCGGCCAACCGTCCCGCACCAACACGCAGCACGAGGACCATCTCTATCCGGAGAATGCCTTCCCGTTCTCCGCGGCGGCTCAGCACGACCCGGTGACGGGACGGACCGGCGCGCTGCTGCGCGGCGACGGCTTCGACCCGTTGCTGATCGAGGTGAACACCGGCACCGAGTACTGGCAGAAGGGGGCCTCGCTGCTGGCGACGGATCCACTGGGCCGCAGCGACATAGCCTTGCCGGACACGACACGCGTCTACTTGGTCTCGAGCGGCTTCCATTACGGGCGCGCCGGGCTGACCTCGAGCAGAGGCCCCTGCGCGAACATGCGCAGCACCCTCAATCCGGCGCCGGCCCTCCGGGCGCTTCTCGTCGCACTTGAGGACTGGGTGACGGTCGGGGCGATTCCGCCCGACAGCCGGATCCCGCGCCTGTCCGACGGCACGCTGGTGAAGCCGGCCGAGGCCGGCTATCCCTTCATCGTCGGTGTGCCGGTCCCGACCGCCCCGAACACGATCGCGCGCTTCAGCACCTACGTCGATCCCAAGCCCGAGAGCGGGCCGCAGTACCGGCCGCTCGTGCCCCGCGTCGACGCGGACGGCAACGACGTGGCCGGTATTCGCCTGCCGGCCGTCGCCGCACCGCGCGCGACCTTCACGGGCTGGAATCTCTACGCCGATCCCTTCCCGGCGGGTGCCCTCTGCGACCGGGAGGGGAGCCAGCTTCCGTTCGCCCGCACCCGGGCCGAGCGGGAGGCCAGCGGGGATCCGCGGCCCTCGTTGGAGGAGCGCTACCCGGATGCGGATGCCTACCTGGCCGCGGTGACCAAGTCCGTCGACGCTCTGGTCCGGGATCGCCTGCTCCTGCGCGAGGACGGCGACCGCCTCGTCCAGGCGGCGCGGCAGGAGGCTGCGCGATAGCCATTCCGGACGCCGCGCGCCGACGGTGTAGACATGCGTCGGGCGGACCGTCTCCCTCAGGGAGCCGTCTCTGACAGTCGGCGGTCCTCCAGGGCGGCGTAGACCATGGTGCGGGTCAGCGTGCGATAGTGCTGGCGCTGGTCGGCCGAGGAGGTCTGCATCATCAAGAGCGCGAAGAACCCCTCTACGGGGTCGACCCAGAAGTACGTGCCTCCGACACCGCTCCAGAACCAGTCGCCGACATTGCCGGGGAACGGCGCCTCCCCCGCCGCGAGGCGGACCGCCACGCCCAGCCCGAAGCCGTAGCCCGGCCCCGGCGGATAGTAGGCGGCCTTCACGATCGCCGCCCCGAGATGATCCGAGGTCATGAGCCGCACACTGGCCGGCGCGAGGACGCGGACGCCGGCGAGACTGCCGCCGGCGAGAAGCATGCGCAGGAAGCGGGCGCAGTCCGCCGTGCTCGATACGAGGCCGCCATTGCCCCTCTGGCCGCGCCGCGGCTGCGCGGGATCGTGGAAGACAGGGCGCTGCCCCGGTGCCTGTGGCAGCGGCTGCGCGACGCGCGATCCCATCGCGGCCGCGATCTGGAACAGGGTGTCGGTCATGCCGAGCGGCTCGAGCACGGTCGCGTCGAGAACCCGCTGCAGATCCGCGCCGCCGGCGATTTCCAGAACGCGGCCGAGGACATCGGTGGCGTGCGAGTAGTGCCACACCGTGCCGGGCTCGTGCTCCAGCGGCAGGCGGGCGATCCGGTCGGCGAAAGCCGCATTGTCGAGATCCTGGGTGAGCAGGCCATCGGCCGCGTAGGCCCGCCGCGCCGGCCCGTCCCCGAGATAGCCGTAGGCGATTCCGGCGGTGTGGCGCAGGAGATCCTGAACGGTGGGGCCGGCCTTGGCGGCCCTCAGGCCACCGTCCGGATCGAGCACCGAGAGGTGCTCGAAGGCGGGGATGAACGCCGCCACGGGCTGATCGAGGCGCAGGGCGCCGCGCTCGGCGAGCACCATGGCCGCGGCGGAGACGACGACTTTGGTCATCGAGTAGATGCGCCACAGCGCGTCCGGCCCGAGGGGCGCGCGCGCGACGGGGTCGCGGTACCCGACGGTGCGTCGCCAGATCGCGCCGTCCGTGCCGCCGATGAGGAGGTCGGCCCCGGCGATCGCGCCGCTGTCGGCATCGGTCGCCAGGCGGTCGCCCAGGCGATCGAGGTGACGGGAGGAGAAGGCTGGCGCAGTCCGCATGGCACCGATGTAGCCCGCGCCGCCGCGCCCGCATCGCTGCGGCCGCGAATGGCCGGACGGTCCCACGACCGTCCCTCCGGGGCCGGCCCTCCTCTACGCGGCGTCGAAGGCGGGGTCACCGTAGGGGTAGTAGTCGCCGAGCCTGAGATTCTCGTAAGGGAGGGCGTCGAGATGCACCGTCCCGAGGAACGGCTCGGGCGGCTCGACGAGCAGGATCGTCCGGGCGTAGCCGCCGTCGTCGAACCCCCGGCGGAAATGGACGCGCGACTTGATCGCCACCACGTCGAAGTCTCCGGGCTCGAGACCGAGGCCCCAGAGCTCCGCCGGCTCCATGATCTGAACGAGGTGGGGGCTGAGGACGAGGACGTTGCCGCGGCCGAAGGCCACGCAGATCCAGATGCCGCCGCCTCGGCCGGTCGTCGCGCCGACGACCCCGCACACCGTCCCGGTGACGCGGACCGGCCGACCGGCGGAGGGCTCCACCGCGCCGTCTCCGGGGCCGCCGACCTCCGCGTCGAAGGGATCGCCGACCGTCACGCCGCCGGCCAGCAGCCGGTCCACCACCGTCGGCGCGGCGATCGTGGCGATCAGCGCGCGCTCCAGCCCCTGCGCGAGCAGCTCCGCCAGGAGCCAGGTCGCACGGCCCGAACGGTCGCTGTAATCGGCAAGCACCACCGGCGTCTCGCGGGCGCGGACGGCTCGCGCCGCCCGAGCGACGCCGTCCCGCATCGTGAGGATCGCGGCGCGCGACACCAAGGCCGCGCGGTGCCGCCACGTCCAGGATGCCATGTCCCGGGCGACGCGGTCGGCGAGATCCGGATCACCGTTCGTCAGGACCTGAACCGCCATGCCGGCGTCCGGGACGTCCGACCAGGGGAAGCCGAAGAACACGTTGACAAAGACGTCGGGCTCCCGCGCCTCCCAGATGAGCGCGCGCTGCACGAGGTCGGACCAGGGCGCGGCGCCGGTCCACATCACCACCGTCGGCGCGATGATCGGGACGGCGCGGGTCCGGTGCGCCGGCCGGTAGAGGCCGCGGATCGTCCGCACCAGCATCCGCGCGGCGCGCTGACCCTGCAGATGCATGTCGTAGTGCGGGAAGTACTTCACCGCGAAGGCCATGTCGGCGTGGCGGAGGAACTCCGCATCCTCGTTGCCGTGCGGGTCGAAGGTCGCCGCGATCGGGATGCCCGCGCCCACGACCGACCGCACCCGTCGCGCGATCTCGGCCTCGGGGCGCGGCACGCCGCGCACGGCCATGGCCCCGTGCAGGGCCAGGTAGACCCCGTCGACCGGTGCCTCCGCCCGCAGCTCCGCCAGCATCGCGCCGAGGAAGTGCTCGAACGCCTCGCGCGTCACCCAGCCCGAGCCGATGCCGGTGCGCGGCCAGAGCGGCGAGGCGAGGCCGACGAGGTCGATTCCCCCGTATTCCCGGGCGACCTGAACGAAGCCGCCCATGTACCCCTTCGGATCGGTGGCCAGCAGCGCCTCGCCGCGCGCGGGGGAGCCCGGGTAGATGAAGTCCGCCAGGGTCGTGTCGTTCGGCAGGAACGTCACGGTCTCATGGGTGAACTGGAATACGGCGATGCGCATCGGCTTCGGTGTCCTCGGGGCGCTCCCCGCCGGGGAGACGCGGCGGCCGGGCGACGGGGGGCGCGCCCACGCAAGGACCGGGCGCGGTCCTAGGCCGGCCGGACGTCGTAGAATTGCGGGAAGCCGTTGCGCACGCCCGTCAGCCCCCGATAGGCGGTCGCCTCGTAATAGGCGCCGAGCGGGAGGTACGGCACGTCGATGAAGAACTGTCGCTGGATCTCGGTGCAGATCGCCTTCTGCGCCGCGGGATCGGGCGCGGTGAACCACGCGGCGCGCAGTTCCTCGAGACGGGGCGCGCGGGGCCATCCGAACCAGGCCTGATCGCCGTTGCCGCGGATGCCGAGCTGGCCGGCGGGATCGAAGTTGTTGGTGCCGTTCAGGTAGGTGACGAAGGTGCTCCAGCCGCCCTTGTCCGGGGGCTGGCGGCTCGACCGGCGCTGCACCAGGGTCCCCCAGTCCATCGCGACGAGGTCCACGGCCAGCCCGCATTTCTGGAAGGCTTCGGCCGCGACGAGGGCCAGGGGATGGGTGGCCGGATAGTCGGTCGGATCGAGCATGACGACGCGCTCGCCGCGGTAGCCGGCCTCCGCCAGGGCGCGCTTGACCGCGGCGAAGTCGCGGGCGCCCACCAGCACGTCGGTGCCCGCGCGCGTCGCCATCGGCGCTTCGGGGCTGAAGACGCCGACATGGTCCTTCCACAGGGCGCGCTCGTCGCCCGCGACCGCGCTCATGAACTCGGTCTGGTCGACGGCGCCGAGCAGCGCCCGGCGGATCGCCGGATTGTCGAAGGGCGGATGCAGGTGGTTGAAGCGCAGGCAGCCGATGCCGCCTGCCGGATCGAGCACCTCCAACCGGATTCCCGATCTGCTCCTGAGCAGACCCTGCAGGTCCGGCGTCGGGTTCTGCCACCAGTCGACCTCGCCGGCCGCCAGCGCGCTCGCGGCGGTGGAGGCGTCGGGCACGATCCGCCACTCGATCCGGTCGAAATGGGCCCGCTTCGGTCCGGCGGTGAAGCTCGCCGCGCCGTCCGGGCGGGGCACGTAGCCGTCGAAGCGCTCGTAGACGGTGAGCGCCCCCGGGACGCGTTCGTCCGCCTTGAAGCGGAACGGGCCGGAGCCGACCATCTCGGTGACCTGCGTGTTCGGGTCGGTCTTCGCCAGGCGCTCCGGCATGATGCAGGGCATCGAGGTGCCGGTCTTGCCCAGAGCCGCGGGCAGCAGCGGGAACGGCCGCTTGAGGCGGAACTGCACGACGTGGTCGGAGGTCGCGGCGAGTTCGTCGGTGGCGTCGATCAGCGCCCGGCCGAAGGCATCGCGGGCGGCGAAGCGGCGCACGCTCGCCACCACGTCGCGCGCCAGCACCGGCTCGCCGTCGTGGAAGCGCAGGCCCTCGCGCAGGGTGAGGCGCCAGAGGCGGCCATCCGCCTCGACCGCGTGACCCTCGACCATCTGCGGATGGAAGTCGTAGCCCGCGGTCTGGCCGTAGAGGGTGTCGAAGACGAGGTAGCCGTGGTTGCGCGTCACGGTGGCCGTCGTCCAGATCGGGTCGATCACCGCGACGTCGCTTTCCGGGATGAAACGCAGGACCTTGGCGGGCTGCGCGACCGCGGGGCGCGCGACCGCGGCGGCGGCCAGGGCGGCGAGGACCTCGCGGCGCCTCATGGACGGGCGCTCGTGCGTGATGCCATCGAAGATCCTGCGCCCGTCACCCTGATCGCGTCGCATGGTGCCCGCGGACAGGCGGCGAGGCAAATGAGGGCGCCGCGCGCGACACCGCGGGCGGACGCGCCGGAGGGGGCGGTGTCTCGAGCCGCCGCAGGATGGCCGCGTTCGCTGCCCTAGGTGAGGCCCGAGAGACGGCCTGCGCCTCAGGACCGCGAGGAACCCGCCATGATCACGCTCTACACTTGGTCGACCCCGAACGGCCGCAAGATCCCGATCATGTTGGAGGAGTGCGACCTGCCCTACACAGTCGTGACGGTGAACATCGGCAAGGGCGAGCAGTTCAAACCCGACTTCCTCAAGGTGTCGCCGAACAACAAGATCCCGGCTATCGTCGACGATGAGGCTGCGGGTGGGCCGCTCTCCGTCTTCGAGAGCGGTGCGATTCTCACGTACCTCGCCGAGAAGACGGGGCGTTTCCTCGCGCCCTCCGGACCCGCGCGCTACAAGGCCCTGGAATGGCTGCACTGGCAGGTCGGCGGACTCGGTCCGATGCTCGGACAGCTCGGTTACTTCGCGGTGCGCGCCGACGAGAAGGCGCCGCTGGCCATCAAGCGCTTCACCGACGAGGCTGACCGGCTGCTGCGGGTGATGAACGCGCGCCTCGGCGAAGGGCCCTATCTCGCGGGCGCGGACTACTCGATCGCCGACATCGCCTGCTATGCCTGGACGCTGCTGGCCACGTCGTTGCTGAAGGAGCCGCTCGAGGACACGCTCGGCACGGTCCCGAACGTGCGCGCCTGGCTGGACCGGGTCGGTGAGCGTCCGGCGGTCCAGCGCGGTATGGCGGTGCCGCGGACCTGACGCCGACAGGCGCCGGCGCGAGCCACGGGGAGCGGGCCGCCGCGGCAGGTKGCCGGGGTGGCTCGCTCAGCGGCCNGTTTGAGAGGCTTTGTCCCTAGTACGAGAGGACCGGGATGAACGTACCTCTGGTGGAGCTGTTGTCGCGCCAGCGGCAGTGCAGCATAGCTACGTACGGACGGGATAACCGCTGAAGGCATCTAAGCGGGAAACCCCCCTTAAAACGAGACCTCCCTTGAGGGCCGTGGAAGACGACCACGTCGATAGGCCGGGGGTGCAAGCGCGGCGACGCGTTGAGCCGACCGGTACTAATCGCCCGATTGGCTTGATCGCTCTCGTGATCCGTGTCCGGATGTGACCGGCAGCCGCAAGGCTGGCGAAGCAGACGATGCGGTTGCAAAACAGACCAGAGGCCGTCCTCGCCAAAGCGCGACGACCGCCACCACATGCTTGCCGAACCGGACACCCGCCGTCGCAGCACCCTGCGAAGGCCCGTCCGAAAAGACTTGCGATGCGCCGGTCTGGTGGCCTGAGCGGCGTGCCCAGAACCCGATCCCATCTCGAACTCGGCCGTTAAACACGCCAGCGCCCATGGTACTGTGTCTCAAGACACGGGAGAGTCGGTCGCCGCCAGACCCGCACATCGCAAGCAACAGCCCCTCACCACGTACACCGATCCGGCCCCCGGACATACCGCCCAAGCTCACCAGAGCCGGCGCATCCGGGCCAGCCGCACACACTTGCGGATCATCCGCACACACTTGGCGCGGGGTGGAGCAGCCCGGTAGCTCGTCAGGCTCATAACCTGAAGGTCACAGGTTCAAATCCTGTCCCCGCAACCAAAGACTGTGTCTCAAGACACGGGAGAGTCGGTCGCCGCCAGACCCGCACATCGCAAGCAACAGCCCCTCACCACGTACACCGATCCGGCCCCCGGACATACCGCCCAAGCTCACCAGAGCCGGCGCATCCGGGCCAGCCGCACACACTTGCGGATCATCCGCACACACTTGGCGCGGGGTGGAGCAGCCCGGTAGCTCGTCAGGCTCATAACCTGAAGGTCACAGGTTCAAATCCTGTCCCCGCAACCAAATCCCGACACACGAAACCCGCCGCGCCCACAAGCGCGGCGGGTTTCGCGTTTGTCCGGCCACGGACCGAGCCCGGACGCCTGAACCGGTTCGCCGTCAGGTTGCGCCTCCGTACCATTGTCGGTCCGCTTCCAGACCCTCCGTCGCGCACCGCCAAGGTGCGACCGCCGGAAAGCGTCGCTGAGGTTGTCCTATCGGCCTTGAGGTATCGGCCGGCCACGCTTTCCGAATGCACAATCGATGGGCAGAAATGGCCTCGAAAGCTCTATAGCTGGCATTGCAGCGCGCCTTCGGCTGTAGAGTGCAGGCCTCGCCCGATCGCAGGGATAAACTGGCAATATCGATTGTGCACAAGCGAGACTTTGACAGGCATTGCTCCTTGAGGTTGAGCGATCAAGATCACTCTTCTTACGCTATTTGGGATCGTATACCCCAATTCCGAATTTAAGACTTGACCATTCTTCCGAATGCGATTGTATCAGGCGTCCGAATCGCGACGCAGTGCTTGCGTTCTGGCGAGTTTCGTCATCACGAGAAGGCAACGCACGAGACATGGCCCAGTCGAACGGCGACTCCCTCCGCTTCGTCACGCTCGCCTCCGAGATCGTCTCGGCCTATGTGAGCCACAATCACGTGCAGAGCGCGGATCTGCCCGGCCTCCTCAACGAGGTACACGCGGCGATCCGGGGGATCTGCGACGCCGGCCAGAGCCAGCCGATCGCCAAGGCGACCGCGCAGGAGATCCGGCGCTCGATCAATCCGGACTTCCTGATCTCGTTCGAGGACGGGAAGCCCTACAAGACGCTGCGCCGGCACCTCACCCTGCGCGGCCTGACGCCGGAGGCCTACCGCGCCAAGTGGGGTCTCGCCTCGGATTACCCGATGACGGCCCAGAGCTACTCCGAGCAGCGCTCGCAGCTCGCCCGCTCCCTGGGCCTCGGGCAGCCGCGCGCCGCAGCGCCGGAACCCGAGGCCGAGCCCGCGCCGCAGCCCGCGCCGCAACCTGCCGGGAAGCGGCGGACCCGCAGCAAGGAAGCCGTCTGACGGCGACACGCCCCGCTCGCAGCGAAGGTGTCGTCGACCTGCCGCAATCGGCCTCGATAGCGTGAGGCCGCACGGTGCGCCTGCCTTCTCTCGGCCTGGACGGCGCGCCCGCCCAGACGCCGGAGCCCTGCATGCTGACCCGCCTCACCCTGCCCGCCCTCGTCGCAGCCCTGCTGGCCGCCAGCCCGGCCGCGGCGCAGATGGCGCGGACGGAGACCCGGGAGCCCGCGAAGGACGGCACCGCGAAGGTCGTGCCGCTCAGCAAGGCCGACGTGCAGCTCTCCTTCGCCCCCGTGGTGAAGCGGGCCGCGCCCTCGGTGGTGAACGTCTACGCCTCCCACGTGGACAAGCGCTCCAGCGCGCGCACCAGCGCCATGGAGGAGTTCATGCGCCGCTTCTTCGGCGAGGCGGAGGGCGGCCGCGGCCCCCGGGGTGACCGCGCGCAGCGCTCCCTGGGCTCGGGCGTCCTGGTCGATGCCGACGGGCTCGTCATCACCAACAACCACGTCATCGACAACATGAACGAGGTCCGGATCGCCCTGGCGGATCGCCGCGAGTTCGAGGCCGCGATCGTGATGCGCGACACCCGCACCGACCTCGCGGTGCTCAAGATCAAGGAGCCGCCGAAGGGCCTCGTCCCGATGCCGTTCGGCGATGCCGACGCCCTGGAGGTCGGCGACTTCGTGATGGCGATCGGCAACCCGTTCGGCGTCGGCCAGACGGTGACGCAGGGCATCGTCTCGGCGCTGGCGCGCACGCAGGTCGGCTCGGCGGACTACCAGTACTTCATCCAGACCGACGCGGCGATCAACCCGGGCAATTCCGGCGGCGCGCTGGTGGACCTGCGCGGCCAGCTCGTCGGCATCAACACCGCGATCTACTCGCAGTCGGGCGGCAGCCACGGCATCGGCTTCGCGATCCCGGTGGGCATGGTCAAGGCGGTGGTCGACGCCGCCCGCGACGGGGCGAGCGTGGTGCGCCGGCCCTGGCTCGGGGCGCGGATCCAGAGCGTGACCCCCGACATCGCCGACAGCATGGGTCTCGACCACCCGACCGGCGTGCTGGTGGCGAGCCTGCAGCCCAAGAGCCCGGCCGAGGAGGCGGGCCTGAAGCGCGGCGACCTGATCCTCACGGTCGATGGCCAGGAGGTGGCCGACCCGGAGGCCTTCGGCTACCGCTTCGCCCTGAAGGGCGTGCAGGGCCACGCCCGGTTCGGGATCCTGCGCGGCACGGCCCGGCAGACGGTCTCGGTCAAGCTCGCGCCGGCACCCGAGACGCGCCCGCGGGACGCGCTCAAGGTGAAGACCCGCTCGCCGTTCGTCGGCGCGACCCTGGTCAACACCTCGCCGGCGGTGGCCGAGGAGATGCAGGTGGACTTCCCGGCCGAGGGCGTGGCCGTGCAGGCGGTGGACGAGAACTCCATCGCGGCCCGGGTCGGGCTGCAGAAGGGCGACGTGATCGTGGCGGTCAACGGCGTGCCGATGGCGACCACCAAGGATCTCGACCGGGTCACCCGCAACAGCCTCAATTCCTGGGAGGTCGCGATCAACCGCAACGGCGAGATCCTGACCTCGGTGTTCGGCGGCTGATCCCGTCCGGGGGCGCCAGGTCCGGGGGCGCCAAGTCCGTGGCCGTGGGCAAGCCCCGGCTCCCGGCTTGCGCCCCCGGCCGCGCCCGGTGTTGATGCGCGGATGTCCGACCTGTTCGCCTCCGCGAAGCCTCCCGCCGCGCCGGATCCCGGCCGCGCCCCCGGTCTCGAGGCCGCCCGCCCGCTGGCGGACCGGCTGCGCCCGCAGACCCTCGCCGAGGTCGTCGGCCAGGAGCACCTGACCGGGGAGGGCGGGGCGCTCACGCGCCTCCTGCGGGGCCGGACGCTCGGCTCGCTGATCTTCTGGGGGCCGCCCGGCACCGGCAAGACCACGGTGGCGCGGCTGCTCGCCCAGGGCACCGACCTGCATTTCGAGCAGATCTCGGCGATCTTCTCGGGCGTGCCCGACCTGCGGAAGGTGTTCGAGGCCGCGCGCAAGCGGCGGGCGACCGGGCAGGGGACCCTGCTGTTCGTCGACGAGATCCACCGGTTCAACCGGGCGCAGCTCGACGCCTTCCTGCCGGTGATGGAGGACGGGACCGTCACGCTGGTGGGCGCGACGACGGAGAACCCCTCCTTCGAGCTGAACGCCGCGCTCCTGTCCCGCGCCCGGGTGCTGCTGTTCCGGGCGCTCGACCCGGGGGCGATCGCCCGGCTGCTGGTCCGGGCCGAGGCGCTGACGGGCCAGGCCCTGCCGCTCACCGAGGAGGCACGCGGGGTGCTGGTCCGCATGGCCGACGGCGACGGTCGCGCGGCCCTGACCCTGGCGGAGGAGGTCTGGCGCTCGGCCCGGCCCGGCGAGACCCTCGACGCCGAGGCGCTGCAGGAGATCGTGCAGCGGCGCGCGCCGATCTACGACAAGGCGCAGGAGGGCCACTACAACCTGATCTCGGCGCTCCACAAGACCGTGCGCGGCTCGGATCCGGACGCGGCGCTCTACTATCTCTGCCGGATGCTCGATGCCGGCGAGGACCGGCTGTTCATCGCCCGCCGGCTGGTGCGCATGGCGGTGGAGGATATCGGGCTCGCCGACCCGCAGGCTTTGGTGGTGGCCAACGCCGCCAAGGACGCGTTCGACTTCCTCGGCAGCCCCGAGGGTGAGCTGGCCCTCGCCCAGGCGGCTATCTACCTCGCCTGCGCGCCGAAATCGAACGCCGTCTACACCGCCTACAAGGCCGCGACGCGGCTGGCCAAGGAGGCGGGCTCCCTGCCGCCGCCGCGGACCATCCTGAACGCGCCGACCAAGCTGATGAAGCGGATCGGCTACGGCGAGGGCTACCGCTACGACCACGACGAGCCCGACGCCTTCTCGGGCCAGGATTACTGGCCCGACGCGCTGGGGCGCCAGCATCTCTACGCGCCCACGGAGCGCGGCTACGAGTCCCGGCTCGCCGAGCGCCTCGACCGGTGGGAGGCCCTGCGGAAGGCGCGGCGCGGGGAGGGGTAGGCCGCCTCACAGATCGAGCGGCGCGTTGTCGATCACCTCCTTCATCACGAAGAAGGTCCGGGTCTGGCGCACCCCCGGCAGGCCGATCAGCGTGGCGCTGTGGAGGCGGTTGAAATCGGCCATGTCGGAGACCCGGATCTTCAGCATGTAGTCGAAGTCGCCGGCCACGAGGTGGCAGTCGAGGAGCGCGGGAATCGCCCGCACGGCGGCCTCGAACTCGGAGAAGCTCTCGGGCGTCGAGCGGTCGAGCACGACGCCGACGAAGACCAGGGTGCCGCGCCCGACCCGCATCGGGTCGATCAGCGCCCGGACCGCCCGCACGAACCCGTCCGCGAACAGGCGCTGGATCCGGCGATGGCAGGTGGCCGCGCTGGTGCCGACCCGCTCGGCGATCTCGGCATTCGCCATGCGCCCGTCCGTCTGGAGGAGGCGGAGGATCTTCTGGTCGATCCGGTCGAGCCCTGCAGACATGGACGATTCTTTCAGATACGGCGCGTGATACGGAATTCTGTGACGCCAGGACCCTCTTTGACGCAAGCCATCGGCTGTCCGAGGCGAAAGATCGAGAGCACCTTTCATCGGGGATCGGGTAGTTTTCCGTGCGCCTCGAAGACGGAGCCGGGCCTCGCGCCGGGCCGTCGCCGAGGCCTCGCTTCGACGCGCCCGGGCGGACCGAGACCGCTCCTGCCCCCGGCCGCGCCCCGAGACCCGGAGAGACCCGATGCTGGACAAGTTCGAGCGCTATCCCCTGACTTTCGGCCCGACGCCGATCGAGCCGCTCAAGCGCCTGACCGCGCATCTCGGCGGCGAGGTGGAGCTCTACGCCAAGCGCGAGGATTGCAATTCGGGCCTCGCCTACGGCGGCAACAAGCTGCGCAAGCTCGAGTACATCGTGCCGGACGCGATCAAGAGCGGCGCCGACACGCTGGTGTCGATCGGCGGCGTGCAGTCGAACCACACCCGCATGGTCGCGGCGGTCGCCGCCAAGATCGGGATGAAGTGCCGGCTGATCCAGGAGGCCTGGGTGCCCCACGAGGACGCCGTCTACGACCGGGTCGGCAACATCCTCCTGTCGCGGATCATGGGCGCGCAGACGCAGCTCGTGGATGACGGGTTCGATATCGGCATCCGCGATTCGTGGAAGCGGGCGCTCGCCGAGGTCGAGGCCGAGGGCGGCAAGCCCTACGCGATCCCGGCCGGCGCCTCGGTGCACAAGTACGGCGGGCTCGGCTATGTCGGCTTCGCCGAGGAGGTGCGCAGGCAGGAGGCCGAGATGGGCCTGCGCTTCGACTACGTGGTGGTCTGCACGGTGACCGGATCGACCCATGCCGGCATGCTGGTGGGCTTCTCGGCCGACGGGCGCGCCCGCAACGTCATCGGCATCGACGCTTCCTGCACCCCGGCCCAGACCAAGGCCCAGGTCCTCGACATCGCCCAGAACACCGCCGCCCTGGTCGGCGCCGGCGACATCGTGGCCGACGACGTGGTTCTCAACGAGGATTACGCCTACCCGGTCTACGGCGTGCCCTCCAAGGAGACCGTGGAGGCGATCCGCCTCTCGGCCCGGCTCGAGGGGATGATCACCGACCCGGTCTACGAGGGGAAGTCGATGCAGGGCATGATCGACCTCGTGAAGAAGGGCTTCTTCCCGAAGGGCTCGAAGGTGCTCTACGCCCATCTCGGCGGCGCGCCGGCGCTGAACGGCTACAGCTACACGTTCCGCAACGGCTGAGGCGGAATCGGAAGGCCGGCCCGGCCTCTCCCATCCACCCGCCCTCATCCTGAGGTGCGGCAAAGCCGCCTCGAAGGCGCCCTCCTTCGAGGCCCGCGCTGCGCTCCGGCGCCTCAGGATGAGGTCGCGCGTGGCGATGTCGGCAGGCGACCGCATCGTCCCGCCCTATATGGCGGCCTGCGCCAGCAACGGCGCGGAACCCGCACCGGAGAGGGCAGGGATGATCGCACCGGCACGCGCGCTGCTCCTGACGGCCCTGCTCGCCCTGGGCGCGCCCGCCGCGCGCTCCGCCTCGGGACCGGCCGTCGAGGCCGAGAACGGGATGGTGGTGTCGTCCCAGCGCCTCGCCTCGCAGGTGGGTGCCGACATCCTGAGGGCCGGCGGCAACGCCGTCGACGCCGCGGTGGCGGTGGCCTACGCCGAGGCGGTGGTGAACCCGTGCTGCGGCAATCTCGGCGGCGGCGGCTTCCTGGTGCTCCACAGCGCCGACGGGCGCAGCCGCTTCGTCAATTTCCGCGAGACCGCCCCGGCGGCCGCCACCCGGGACATGTATCTCGACGCCGCCGGCAACGTCGTGAAGGGCGCGAGCCTGCGCGGCTGGAAGGCGGCCGGCGTGCCCGGCACGGTGCTCGGCCTCAACACCGCGCTCGCCCGATACGGGGCCCTGCCGCTGGCGCAGGTGATGGCGCCGGCGATCGCGCTCGCCCGCGACGGGTTCGTGCTGACCCGGGGCGACACCGACATCCTCGAATCCGGCACCAAGCTGTTCGCCGCCCATGCGAACGTCGCCCGGATCTTCCTGCGCCCGGACGGCAGTCCCTGGCGGCCCGGGGACCGGCTGGTCCAGGCCGACCTCGCCCGCACCCTCCAGGCCATCGCCGAGCACGGCGCGGACGCGTTCTACCGGGGCGCGATCCCGGCAGCCGTGGAGGCGGCCTCCCGGGCGGGCGGCGGCCTGCTGACGGCGTCCGACTTCGCCGCCTACACGGTGACGCAGTCCGAACCGCTGACCTGCCGCTACCGGGGCGCGACGATCCTGTCGGCCCCCCCGCCCTCGTCGGGCGGCACCACGCTCTGCGAGATCCTCAACATCCTCGACGGCTACGACCTGCGGGCGGCGGGGTTCAACTCGGCCCGGACGGTGCACCTGATGGTCGAGGCGATGCGGCGCGCCTACGCTGACCGCAACCTGCTGCTCGGCGACCCGGCCTTCGTGGAGAACCCGGTGGAAAGGCTGCTGTCGCCGGCCTACGCGGAGACGCTCCGGGCCTCGATCCGCCCGGACCGGGCGACCCCGTCGGTGGAGATCCGCCCGGATCCCGGCCCGGAGGCGCGGGAACGGCCCGAGACCACCCACATCTCGGTGATGGACAGGGCCGGCAACGCGGCATCGCTGACCTACACGATCAACGGCTATTTCGGCGCCGGGGTGATCGCCGGCGACACGGGGTTCTTCCTCAACGACGAGATGGACGACTTCACGGTCAAGACCGGGGTGCCGAACCTGTTCGGCCTCGTGCAGGGGACCAAGAACGCGATCCAGCCGGGCAAGCGCCCGCTCTCGTCCATGGCGCCGACGATCGTGCTGCGCGACGGCAAGGTCGCGATGGTGGCGGGCTCGCCGGGGGGCTCGCGGATCATCACGATCAACGCGCAGACGCTGATCAACATTCTGGATTTCGGCATGGAGCCGCAGGAGGCGGTGGACGCTCCGCGCATCCATCACCAGTGGCTGCCCGACACGGTCTACGCCGAGCCCTTCGCGCTCTCGGCGGACACGCAGGCGATCCTCAGGGGCATGGGCCACACGCTCGTCGAGCAGAAGCCCTGGGGGGCGCAGGAGCTCATCGCGGTCCGGGCCGCGGCGCCCGCCTTGCCGGAGTCCGCGTCGTCGGGCAACGACGCCTCGCGCACGGAGCGCATGCGGCCGGGCCTGCTCTACGGCGCCAACGACAACCGCCGGCCGGCGGGCGCGGCGGTGGGGGAGTAGGGGGCGGGCGGCTTGCTCCGGACAACCCCGTCGTCCCGGGCACGCCGGCCCTCGTCCGGGAGGGCAGGGTGGGGTGGGGCAGGGCGCAGCGTACCCGGCGATCGCGAGACCGGGGGTTCAGCCCTCTTCCGCCTCCCGCGCCACCGCGCGGAACCCGATGTCGCGCCTGCAGAAACCCTCCGGCCAGTCGATCCGGGCCACCGCCGCGTAGGCGCGGGCCTTGGCGTCCGTGACGCTGTCGCCGACGGCCGTCACCGCCAGGACCCGGCCGCCATCGGCCAGCAGCTGCCCGTCCTCGGCGCGGGTGCCGGCCTGGAACACGTGGACCCCGTCGCCCTCGGCCGCGTCGACGCCCCGGATCACCGAGCCCCGGACCACGGCGCCCGGATAGCCCGCCGCCGCCATCACCACGGTGAGGGCCGCCCGGTGGGGATCGAATTCCAGGCTCACGCCGGAGAGGTCGCCCTCGCAGGCCGAGAGCAGGGCCGGCACGAGGTCGGAGGCGAGGCGCGGCATCAGCACCTGCGCCTCGGGGTCGCCGAAGCGGGTGTTGTACTCGATCAGCTTGGGGCCGTCGGCGGTGAGCATGAGGCCGGCGTACAGGATGCCGGTGAACGGGCAGCCGCGGGCCCGCATGCCGGCGAGCGTCGGCGCGATGATCTCGGCCATGACCCGGGCCTCGATCTCCGGGGTGACCACCCGGGCCGGGGAATAGGCGCCCATGCCGCCGGTGTTGGGCCCGCGGTCGCCGTCGAAGACCCGCTTGTGGTCCTGGGCGGTGCCGAGGGAGATCGCCCGCGTGCCGTCGCAGAGGGCGAAGAAGCTCGCCTCCTCGCCGAACAGGCACTCCTCGACCACCACCTCGGCGCCGGGCTCGGCGAAGAGGCCGGTCAGCGCGTCCTCGGCCTGGTCGACCGTCTCGGCCACGGTGACGCCCTTGCCGGCGGCGAGGCCGTCGGCCTTCACGACGATCGGGGCGCCCTGCTGGCGGACATAGGCCAGCGCCGGCTCCAGTTCGGTGAAGCGCGCGAAGGCGGCCGTCGGGATGTTGCAGGCGGCGCAGAGATCCTTGGTGAAGCCCTTCGAGCCCTCGAGACGGGCGGCGTCGCGGGTCGGCCCGAAGGCGCGGATCCCGGCAGCCTTCAGGTCGTCCACCAGGCCGGCGACGAGGGGCGCCTCGGGTCCGACCACCACGAGGCCGATCGACTCCGCCGCGCAGAAGGCGGCGACGGCCGCGTGGTCCGTGACCTTGAGGTCCGGTCGGTTGGTCCCGTGGCGGGCCGTGCCGGGATTGCCCGGCGCCGTGAACAGGCGGGTGCAGAGCGGGCTCTGGGCCAGTCGCCAGGCCAGGGCGTGCTCGCGGCCGCCGGAGCCGATCAGCAGGATATTCATGCGCACGCCACCATGGGCCCAGCTTGTGGGGGAAGCGTGCCCGCGGGAAAAGGTTTTTTTCGGGCTTTCCCCGCTCTGCGCGGATATCCCGGCGGCGCGGAGGCCGCTGTCAGCAGCCGGTGCAGACGCTCGTGTTGAGGCCGCCGCCCCGCCGCACGATCCCGTTGCGACCGATATGGCGGCCCCGGTACACATCCCCGCGGACGCCCCGATAGGGCAGGTAGGGCCCGTAGGAATCGGCCTGGACGTTGCGCTGGATCGTCTGGTTCAGCGTGTTGAAGTCCGAGACCCGCTGCTGGTTGAGCGACCGGATCTGGCCCTGCAGGGCGAACGAGGCGTTGGCGGCATTCGGGTCGTTCTGCTGCACCTGCGCCCAGGCGGAGCCCGCCGGGAGAGCCAGCGCCAGGGTGAGGAGCGCGCGGGACGCGGCACGCATGGGTCCCTCCGTGCGAGATTCGTGCGGTCTTCGGATACGATTGCCCGAAGTCGACGCGCCAGGATCGGTCCGGGTTCCCGGGCGCGTCAACCCGGCACGACGGGGGACTTCGTCTCCGGCAGGGCCTCGACGCGCTCGGGATCCAGCCCGGTATGGGCCTGGACCAGCGGGTGCGGGGTCAGGGCCAGCCACTGCGTCAGGGAGATGTCGGCGTAGCGCGGGCTCTTGAACATCTCCAGGAAGGTCAGGGTCGTGTCGCCGGTATTCTCGATATAGTGCCCCATGGCGAAGGGCACGTAGCCGACGTCGCCGGCCCGGTAGTCGAAGGTCCGGGCCTTCGATTCCGAGCCGAACACCGTCATCCGGCCCTGGCCGGAGAGGTAGTACTGCCACTCGTCGCCGTTCGGGTGCCAGTGCAACTCGCGCAGCCCTCCGGGCTCGACCTCGACCAGCGCCGCCGCGATCGTGACGGAGGCCGGGAACACCGTGGAATCGGTGATGCGCACGCTGCCGCCCCGGGTGCGGACCGGCTCCTGCGCCAGCATACGGTGGCTGAAGGTCTTCGGCACCGGCCCGGAACCGCCCATCCTGTCGGCGGCGAGCGGGCCGGGCGTCGGACCGGGGAAGATGTAGAGCTCCGTCTCGGGAATCTTCGCAAAGGCGCTCTCGGGCAGGCCGAAATTCTTGGCGAGCACGTCCCGGGGCGTGTGCGCCAGCCAGTCGGTCAGCAGGAAGGTGGAATCCTCCGAGAAGCCGCCGTCGTCGAACACGAGCAGGAACTCGCAGCCGTCGACCCCGTCGGCGGCGAGCCCCTGGATCGAGTGCGGGATGCCGCCCGGGAAGTACCAGAGGTCGCCCGCGCCGACATCGTCCGCGAAGGTGCGCCCGTCCTGGTCGACCGCGGTGATCCGGGCCCTGCCCTTGATCATGTAGGCCCACTCGGATTCCTTGTGCCAGTGCATCTCGCGGACCGCGCCGGCCTTGAGCCGCATGTTGACCCCGGCCATGGCCTTGGAGACCGGCAGCTCGCGGATCGTGGTCTGGCGCGCCCAGCCACCCTCCTCCAGCCGCATGTGGCTGTCCGCGAAGGACCATTTCAGGTTCGGCATCGTGCCGTGGTCGGTGGCGGGCGGCGCCAGGGTAAAGGGCTCCTCGGCGGCGCGGGGCCGGTTCTGCGGGCCCAGGATGTCGGCGCCCTTGCCGCCGCGCTCGGGGCGGGGCGCGGCCGGCCCGGCAGATTGCGCCGCGGCGGATGACGCCACCATCGCGCCGCCGGCGGCTGCGATGACGGCGCGCCTGGAGATCTCGGTCATCGTGGATCGGTCCCTGAGTCGGTGGCAGGAGAACCGGTCGCGTGCTCGGAGGATCCGCGGGCGGGCCGCACTGTGCGCTGCGGCATCTCGCCCGGAGCCCGCGCGCGGTCTATGCATTGAATACGGCGCACTGGATACGGCACCGCGCGCGTCCCGGCCGGGCGCCGAGGCGGCGGTTCAGGCGCGGCGCGACCCGAGGGCGAGGATGGCGGACCGGGACAGTTCAGCCGCGGACGGAACCGTCCCGCCCGCCCGCGGCCGCCGCCGCTNTGGCGGGCCTCGGCGCCCTCGGATACCGCCTGTGGCCGGACGCGTCCCGCGCGGCGAGTCCGGCCGCCGGGGCCGAGGCGAAGCCGCCGACCGTGCGGGTCGCCACCGCGGCCCGGGCCCCCGACACCCTCAGCCTGACCCAGACGGGCACCACCCAGGCGTTCGACACCGCGAACCTCTACCCGCGGGCGACCGGCTACATCGTCGAGCGCAAGGTCGATATCGGCTCGCACGTGAAGGCGGGCGACCTGCTGTTCCGGATCAGCGCGCCCGACCTCGACCAGCAGCTGGTCCAGGCCCAGTCGCAGGTGCTGCAGCTCCAGGCGGCGCTGATCCAGGCGCGGGCGATGGTGGACCAGGCCGAGGCCAACCGCCACCTCGCCGACGTGACCAACCGGCGGACCTCGACGCTCGCCGGCAACGGGGTCGAGACCCGGCAGAACGCCGACACCTCCCAGGCCGGGGTGCTGGCGCAGACCGCCAACGTCGACGCCGCCAAGGCCGCCGTGAAGGTCGCGGAGGCCAACATCGCCGCCCAGGAGGCGCAGGTCGCCCGGCTCAAGGTCCTGACCGGGTTCGAGGAGATCCGCGCGCCCTTCGACGGGGTGGTGACGGCCCGCAACAACGATGTCGGCGACGCGGTCACGGCGGACACGAATACGGGGGCGCCGCTCCTCACGCTGAACCGCGACGACGTGCTCCGCATGGCGGTGAACGTGCCGCTATACGCCGCCGACGGCGTCCGCGACGGGCTAGCCGCCAAGGTCGAGGTGGCGCAGATCCCGGGCCGGATCTTCCCCGGCACGGTCTCGCGCTCGTCGACGACGCTGCTCTCGGCCGCGCGCACGCTGGTCACGCAGGTCGACATCCCCAATCCCGACGGCGCGCTGCGGCCGGGGCTCTACATCACCATCACGCTGGAGATCCCGCGCGTCTCGCCCGCCGTGACGGTGCCGAACGACGCGCTGATCTTCGACCAGCACGGGACCCGCGTGGCCGTGGTCGAGCCGGCGGGCGACGGGAGCGGCGTGGTGCGGATGCGATCGGTCACGATCTTCCGCCAGACCCGCACGCTGCTGGAGCTGCGGGACGGCCTGAGCGGCGGCGAGCGCGTCGTCGTGGGCCCGCCGGCCGCGCTGCGCGACGGCGACAGGGTCAGCCTGCGTCCGGAGGATCGGGCAGGGGCGTGAGCGGGCGCGAGCGGCGGTGTGGGCGGCGGTGTGAGCGTCACGCGGCGGGGCGCCGCCGTCCGGTCGCCGTGTCCAGCCCTGGGACAGCTCCGGGACAGCTCCGGCGGCGATAAGCGTCGGGCACGCGGCGGCCGAGGCGGGGGCAGACCCCGGCACCGCCGTGACCGGACGGCTCAGGAAGCGGACATCACCGCCGTGGTACTCGGAACGATAGCGCTGTCGATCGCGCTGCTCGGGCTCGCCCTCGCGATCCTCGGTCTGACGCTGGCGCTCGCGGGGGGATCCTGGTTCTACGTCGCGCTGGGCGCGGGATTGCTGGCCTCCGGCGTCGCGCTGGCCCGGCGGCGCCAGCACGGTCTCGGCCTCTACGCGCTGGTGCTGGCGGCGGCCTTCGCCTGGACGGTGGGCGAGGTCGGGCTCGACAAGTGGCAATGGATCCCGCGCGGGGCGCTGCTCCTGCTCGTCGGATCCGTGCTCTGCCTGCCCTCCGTGGTGCGGCGCCTGCGCGACGCGCCCGAGCGGCCCTGGAGGCTCGGCCTCGAGAACGGCCCGCTCGCCCTCCGGGTCGTCGTGCTGCTCGTCGCGGCCTCGGGCGCCGCGGCCTGGTTCGTCGACCCGGTCGAGACGCGGGGCAGCCTGCCGAAGGTCGCGGGGGCGGGGCCCGCCGCCGTCGATCCGAGCGGCGTTCCCTATCCGGCCGACGATTGGATCGCCTACGGCGGCACCAATCTCGGCCAGCGCTACTCGGCGCTGGCGGATATCGGCACGGCCAATGTCCGGGGCCTCGTCGTGGCCTGGGAGCACCATACCGGGGACCTGCGGGGTGACAGCCGGGCGGATGCGAAGGAGTTCACGTTCGAGGCCACGCCCATCAAGGTGAACGGGCTGCTCTACCTCTGCACGCCGCACAACATCGTCCAGGCCCTGGAGCCCGAGACGGGCCGGCTGGTCTGGGCCTTCGACCCGAAGATGGCGCGGGACGGCCAGTACCAGCACCAGACCTGCCGCGGCGTGTCCTACAACGACTCGACCGGCTACGTGCCGCCCGCGGAGACCGACGCGGACCGGGCCGCCGCCGTCGCGGCCGCGGTCGCCGAGTGCCCGCGCCGGATCATCGCGGCCTCGGTCGACGCGCGCCTCTACGCGCTGAACGCCGAGACCGGGGCCCCGTGCAGGACCTTCGGGGCCGACGGGTTCGTCGACCTGAAAGCGCAGATGCCGAACCTCCGGCGCGCCAGCTATCAGCAGACCTCGGCGCCGCTGGTGACCCGGAACCTCATCGTCCTGGGCAGCGCGATCGCCGACAACTACTACGCGGACAACCCCTCGGGCGTGATCCGCGCCTTCGACGTGCGCACCGGCGCGGTCGTCTGGAAATTCGACGCCGGCAGGCCCGACGCGACCGCGCCGCTGCGGCCCCACGAGCGCTACGAGCCCAACTCGGCGGTGGCCTGGACGCAGTTCTCGGCGGACGAGGCGCTGGGACTCGTCTACGTGCCGTTCGGCAACCGGGCGCCCGATCAGGTGGGCGTGGCCCGGTCGAAGGCGGACGAGGCCCTCGTCGACGCCCTGGCGGCGCTGGATCTGGAGACGGGCACGCTGCGCTGGGCGTTCCGGACCACGTATCACGACCTGTGGGACCGCGATAACCCGTCCCAGCCGGTCCTCCTCACCCTGCCGCAGGGCGACGGGACGGTGCCGGCGATCCTGATCCCCACCAAGGTCGGCAACGTCTGGGTCCTCGACCGCCGCACCGGCGTCCCGGTCCGGCCGGTCTCCGAGATCCCGGTCTCGACCCGGACCGACATCCCGGGGGAGACGCCGTCCCCGGTCCAGCCGATGTCGTCCCTCCGCTTCACGCCGCCGCCGCTGACGGAGGCCGGCATGTGGGGCGTCACGCCCTTCGACCAGATCCAGTGCCGCCTCGCCTTCCGGTCGAACCGCTACGACGGCAACCCGTTCACGCCGCCCCAGGCCTCGGCGGGCGCGATCGTCTGGCCGGGCAATATCGGGGTGTTCAACTGGGGGTCGGTGGCGGTCGATCCGGTCCATCACTGGATGATCGCGACGCCGCAATACCTGCCCTACATCTACCGCCTGCTCCCGCGCCCGCCGGGCGAGCCGGAGAGGCGCCTCCTCGGCGCCGATCCCGAGGCGAGCCCGGTCAACGAGAATCTCGGCGGCCCCTACGCGATCGCGATCGCGCACATGCGCTCCGCCCTCGGCATCCCCTGCAGCGCGCCGCCCTGGGGCGTGCGCGTCGGCGTGAATCTCGCCGACGGCACCGTCGCCTGGAAGCGCCGCAACGGCACGGTCGCGGGGCAGAAGGTCGGCGGCCTGGCCGTCCCCCTTCCCCTGGAGATGGGCATGCTGGCCCATGGCGGCACCCTGACCACGGCCGGCGGCGTCGCGTTCACGGCCGCCACGCTCGACGACCGCATCCGCGGCTACGACATGCAGACCGGCGAGGTGCTGTGGTCCACGAAGCTGCCGGCCGGCGGCCAGGCCACCCCGATGACCTATCGCGGCCGGGACGGGCGGCAGTACGTGGTGGTCGCGGCGGGCGGCTGGACGGCGGCCGCTTCGCGACCTCCGACCTGAACGACCTGTACCGCCGCGTCATCAACCGCAACAACCGCCTGAAGCGGCTGATCGAGCTGCGCGCCCCCGACATCATCATCCGCAACGAGAAGCGGATGCTGCAGGAGGCGGTCGACGCCGCGGGCGCGGCGGCGGCTTCGGCCGCTCGGCCGGGGCGAGGCGGGGCAGGGTGCCCTAAGCGGAGAGCCGGGCCCGCGCGTCGGTGCGGGCGAGGCGGGCCAGCAGGTACTCGACCTCGGCCTTCGCCTGCGCGGTCAGCGCCTGGGACGGCTTGCGCTGCGCGTCGGACGCGAAGATCCCCCGGCGCATGAACACGTATTTGCGGACCGCGAGCCCCAGCGGGCCCTGTTGCTGCTCGTAGCGGAGATAGGGGAGGTGGGCGTCGAACAGGTCGTGGGCGGCGTCGCGCTCGCCGGACCGGCCGAGGCGGACCACGTCGACCAGCATCTCCGGGAAGGCGTAGCCGGTATTGGCCCCGTCGGCGCCGCGCTCGGTCTCGAAATCGAGGAACAGGCCGCCGTTGCCCACGAGGATGGAGATGTGGCGCATCGAGCCGTCCGCCTCGAAGCCGCGCAGCGTCGAGATCTTCTCCAGCCCCGGCCAGTCCTCGTGCTTGAGCATCACGCAGGAGGGGTTCTCAGACACGATCCGGCGAATCACGCCGGGGGTCATCTGGACCGAGAAGGTGAGGGGATAATCCTGAAGCACGAAGGGCACGTCCGGGCCCACGGCCTCGGCGGCGTTCCGATAATAGCCGACCACCTGGTCGTCGGTGCGGAGCGTGTTGGGCGGCGCGATCATCACGCCGGCCGCGCCCAGCTCCATCACCTCCCGGGCGAGGGAGCGCATGGCCGCGAAGCCCGGCGCCGTGACGCCGACGATCACCGGCAGCCGGGTGCGCCCGAGGACGCGCCGCGCCACCGCGATCCCCTCCGCGTGGTCGAGCTTGCCGGCCTCGCCGAGCTGGCCGAGGATCGTCAGGCCGTCGACGCCGGCCGCCCCGAAGAAGTCGGTCATCCGGTCGAGGGAGACCTCGTCGATCCGGCCGTCCGGATGGAACGGCGTCGGCGCGATCGGGACGACGCCGCCGATGTCGCTGGTGAGAGGCATGCCGGTCTCCGCGCTGCTGCGGCCGCCGCCGGCCGCC
Organism: Methylobacterium mesophilicum; assembly: GCF_036441335.1. Taxonomy (GTDB): domain Bacteria; phylum Pseudomonadota; class Alphaproteobacteria; order Rhizobiales; family Beijerinckiaceae; genus Methylobacterium; species Methylobacterium mesophilicum_B. The sequence continues at coordinate 131,344 of NZ_MLBW01000036.1, read as the reverse complement.
GGGTGGCCTGCCCCATACCGGAAAATCCCGGGCGACGCGACGCGCCCGGGACCGGTTCCACGCGCCCGACCCGCCCGATCAGCCCAGCAGCTTGTCGAGGGTGATCGGCATCTCGCGGACCCGCACGCCGGTGGCGTGCCAGACCGCGTTGGCGATGGCCCCCACCGTGCCGGTGATCCCGATCTCGCCGACCCCCTTCACGCCGAGGTTGTTCACCACCGCGTCGTCCTCGTGGACCAGGATCGCCTCCATGGCGGGCACGTCGGCGTTCACCGGCACGTGGTACTCGGCGAGGTTGTCGTTGAGGAACCGGCCGGTGCGCGGATCCATCTCGGCCCGCTCGTGCAGGGCGAAGGACAGGCCCCAGATCATCCCGCCGTAATACTGGCTCTGGACGAGGCGCGGGTTGATCACCCGGCCGGCCGCGAAGGCGCCCACCAGGCGGCTCACGCGGATCTGGCCGAGATCGGGATCGACCTTCACCTCGGCGAAGACCGCCCCGTGGGCGTGCATGGCGTAGGAGGCCTGCGCGGCCGGGTCAGCGCCGGCCTTGCCCTGGCCCTCGATGCGCGACCGGCCGGCCCGCCGGAGGATGTCGGTGAAGGACTCGCTCCGGCCCGGATCGTCGCGCCGGGTCAGATGCCCGCCCGCGGCGGTCACGCCGGCATTGCCCGCGCCGTAGAGCGGGGAGGCGGGATCGTTGGTGGCGAGCTCCGCGAGCTGCCGGATCACGTCGCCGGCCGCCGCGTGGACCGCGCCGCCCGCCGTGGCGGTGTGGCCCGAGCCGCCCGCGATGCCGGCATTCGGCAGGTCTGACGAGCCCATCCGGAAGGTGAGGGCGTCCATCCCGATCCCGAGCCCGTCGGCGGCGATCTGAGCGAGCGCCGTCCACGAGCCCTGGCCCATGTCGATCGCCCCGAGCTCCACCGTGCCGGTGCCGTCGGCGCGGATCTCGGCCCGGGCCATGCCCTCGAAGATCAGCGCCGGGAAGGTGGCGGTGCCCATGCCGGTGCCGACCAGGAACCCGTCCCGGTCGCGGGTCTGGCGGGGCTGCAGCGGGCGACCGGCCCAGCCGAAGGCCTCGGCGCCGCGGCGGTAGCAGTCCCGCAGGGCTTTGGAGGAGAACGGCTTGCCGGTGATGGGCTCGACCTCCGCGTAGTTGGCGAGCCGGAAGTCCAGCGGGTCCATGCCGAGCGCGTGGGCCATCTCGTCCAGCGCGCTCTCCAGGGCGACGCTGCCGGTGGCCTCGCCGGGCGCGCGCATGAACAGCGGCGTGCCGGTGTCGAGCCGCACGGCCTCGTGCCGGATGGCGATGGCCGGGCTCGCGTAGAGGGTGCTGGTCGCCCGGCCCGCCGGCTCGAAGAAGTCGTCGAAGCTCGACGAGGCGGTGCGGATGTGGTGGTCGAGGGCCGTCAGCTTGCCGGAGGCGTCGGCGCCCAGCCGGAGAGTCTGCCGGGTCGGCCCGCGATGGCCCATCGGGCCGTACATCTGGGTGCGGGTCGGGACGAGCTTCACCGGCCGGCCCACGAGCTTGGCCGCCATGCAGGCGAGCACCTGCGGCCCGGCCGGGACGCCCTTCGACCCGAACCCGCCGCCGAGATAGGGGCTCTCGATGTGGATGTCATCGGGGCCGATGCCGAACAGCCCGGCGAGCCTCGCCTGCGACATGGCGAGCGCCTGGGTCGGCATGAACAGCGTCAGCCGGTCCCCGTCCCAGCTGGCGACGGCCGCGTGCGGCTCCATGGCGTTGTGGTACTGGGCCGGCGTCTCGTAGGTGGCGGCGATCGTCCTGGACGCGGCCGCGAGCCCGGCCTCGACGTCGCCGTCCGTCTCGACGGGCGGCGCGCCGACGCCGACCGAATCCGGCGTGAAGGCCTCGCCGGAATCGAGCCCGATCCGCGGCGTCTCGGCCGCGTAGGTCGGGGCGAGCAGCCGGGCGCCCTCGGTGGCGGCCTCCAGGGTCTCGGCGATCACCACGGCGATGGGCTGGTTGGCGTAGCGGACGCGGTCGTTCTGCAGGAGGTCCAGGCGGAACGTGAATGGCCCGTCCTTGGCGTCCGGGTCCTTGGCGAGCGTCGGGGCGTGCCCCGGCCGCATCACCGCCACGACGCCGGGATGCGCCTCGGCGGCGGCCACGTCGAGGCCGGTGACGCGGCCGCGGGCGATCCGTGCGACGCAGAGCGCCGCGTGGAGCGTGCCGGGGGGCAGGTTGTCGGCGGAGAAGCGGGCCTGGCCCGTCACCTTGAGGGGGCCGTCGCGCCGGGTCAGCGGCTGGCCGATGCTGGAGCCGTGGCGGATCGCGCCGGCGGGGAGGTTCGAGGCGGTCATGTTCGACGGCTTGGAGGTCGCGGTCATGCGGGTCTCCTCGAGACGGGTTCGGGTTGGGGCTTCCGGTCGACGCGGCTCCCGCCGCCATCACGAGCGGCGCGAAGTGACCCGGGGCAGCGCGACATCGCAGGTCGCGGCGCCGACTGGGCTGCTTCGCTCCGCTCGCAGGGACGGCGGTGCCAAGCCATCGACCGCGTGTCAGACGATGCCGAACGGGGAGGCGGGGAGCGCCGGGATCCGGGCGGGCGTGCCCGCGGCGGCCTGGGCGAGGGCGCGGATCGCCACTCGGCGGGCGAGTTCGACCTTGAAGGCGTTGGCCTCGCCGGTGGGCTTGGCGCCGGCGAGCGCCGCGTCTGCGGCCTTCGCGAAGGCCTCGGGGGAGGGTGCCTGTCCGGCGAGCGCCGCCTCGGCCTCCGCCACCCGCCAGGGCTTGAGCGCCAGCCCGCCCAGGGCGAGCCGGGCCTGCCCGATCCGGCCGCCGGCCTCCAGGGTGAGGGCCGCCGCCGCCGAGACGACCGCGAAGGCGTAGGAGGTGCGGTCGCGGACCTTGAGGTAGCGGGCGTTGCCCCGGAACGCGGCCGCCTCGGGGGGCAGGCGCAGGGCGGTGATCAGCTCGCCGGCCCGCAGGTCGGTCTCCCGCTCCGGGTGATCGCCGGGGAGGTGGTGAAAGGCGGTGAGCGGCACCTCCCGGGTGCCGTCCGGCCCGGCGATCTCGACCACCGCGTCGAGGGCGGCGAGCGGCACGCAGAAGTCGGACGGGTGGGTGGCGATGCAGTGCTCGCTCCAGCCCTGGACCGCGTGGATGCGGGTGGCGTGCCCCAGGGCCGCGCAGCCGGAACCGGGCGCGCGCTTGTTGCAGGGCGAGACCGCGTCGGTGAAGTACTGGCAGCGGGTGCGCTGCATCAGGTTGCCGCCGACCGTGGCGGCGTTGCGCAGCTGCGCCGAGGCGCCGGCCAGCAGGGCCTCGGCGACCATCGGGTAGGCCTTGGCGAAGGCCGGATCGTGGGCGAGGTCGCTGTTGCGGACCAGGGCGCCGACCCGGGCGGTGCCGTCCGGCAGCCGCTCGATGGCCGAGAGGCCGGGGAGGCGGGTGATGTCGACGACCCGCTCCGGCGTGGCGACGCCGCCCTTCATCAGGTCGACGAGATTGGTGCCGGCGGCGAGGAAGGCGGTCCCCGGCTGCTGGCCGGCCGCCACGGCCTCGGGTACGCTCGCGGGGCGGATGTAATCGAAGGTCCTCACGCCGCGTCCTCCCGCTGCTCCGAGGTCCGGGCGGCCGCGTCCTGCACGGCGTCCAGGATCCCCGCGTAGGCGCCGCAGCGGCAGAGATTGCCGCTCATGCCCTCGCGGATGCGCTCCGGATCGGTGCCGGCGTGGCCCTCGCGGATCAGGCCGACCGCGCTCATGATCTGGCCGGGGGTGCAGAAGCCGCACTGGAAGCCGTCATGGGCGATGAAGGCCGCCTGGACCGGGTGCAGCCGGTCGCCCTCGGCGAGCCCCTCGATGGTCAGCACCTCGGCGCCGTCGAGGCTCGCGGCGAGGGTCAGGCAGCTGTTGATCCGGCGCCCGTCCACCAGGACCGTGCAGGCGCCGCACTGGCCGCGGTCGCAGCCCTTCTTGGCGCCGGTCAGACCGAGGCGCTCGCGCAGGAGATCGAGGAGGGTGACGCGCGGATCGTCGAGGGCGATCTCGCGCGGCTGCCCGTTCAGGGTGAGCCTGAGGGGAATGGTCATGCGGGGGTCCCGGCTACCGAGGCTGGAACCGTTACAGATAGCCGCCGCCACGCTCCCGGCGAGACCTTAAGCAGAAAGCGATGTGCGCAAGATCACGGCACGCGAAGGTTGCGCGCTCACGCCGACTTGACCCGGACCTCCGAGGCCGATTTCAGCACCGTCTTGCCCTTGGCGGTCTTGATCTCGAGGGCGGGCTCGGCCTTCGAGGCCTCGCGCTTCACCGTGTTGCCCTTGATGGTCTTCTCGACGTCCCGCGTGTGCACCTTGGTCACCTCACCCGAGACGGTACCCGTGCCCCATTTGTAGGTGACGTCGTCCCCGGTCTTCACCTTCGCCTTGGCGGTCATGCGTGTCTCCATGGTGGATGTGGGCGTGGATGCGGGGAAAGGCCCCCGGGAGCGGGCGCGTTCCCGGGTTTCCACGGCCGGAATGCCGCACTCAGCGGCCGACCTCCCGGCGCAGGGCGGCGACCATCGTCTCGACCGCCGCCTGCGCGGTCTCGCCAAGGTCGATGGCGCGCGCGCCGGCGGTGACGAGGCCGCGCCCCTCCAGCTCCTGCACGCCCTCCGGGTCGGCCTCGTGGCCGGCGCCGTCCCGGCGGATCACCGAGGTGACCGTCTCGCCGCTGACGAGCCGGTGATAGGCCGCGAAGGCGAGGATCGAGAGGGCCTTGTCGGACAGTCCGTTCAGGTCGTCGGCCATGCGTGGGTTCCTCTGCGCGTTTCTCCACGCGTTCCTCGAAGCGTTTCTCGTTCCTCGAAGCGTTTCTCGAAGCGTGTTCGACGGACGAACGCCGGACGGGGCCGGGGGGTCCGGGCGGTCGCCGGGGTGCGACGACACGTGCGACGACACGTACGAAGACACTTGCGACGACGGGTGCGAGGACGGACGCGCTCCTCCGGGCGACGCCGCTTCGCGCCGGGGCCACCTTCCTGCTACCCTGCCGCCCTCCATGACTCCGCAGACCGACCAGACCGACCAGACCGAAGTGGAACCGAGCCCCGAGCCGCGCCGCGCGCCCGCGCCGCCCGATCTCGACTATCGCCTGCGCCAGCAGGCGATCTTGTCGGAGTTCGGCGTCGAGGCCCTGCGCGGCACCGATGTCGACCACCTGCTGCAGCGGGCCGCTGAGCTGTGCGCGCAGGGCATGGGCGCCGAGTTCTGCAAGGCCCTGGAGTATCGGCGCGGCGCCGACACCCTGCTGGTCCGGGCCGGTGTCGGCTGGGGGCCCGACGTGATCGGCAAGGCCCGAATCGGGGCCGATCTCGCCTCCCCGGCCGGATTCGCCCTCAAGACCGGCCGGCCTGTGATCTCCAACCACCTCGCGGACGAGACCCGGTTCCGCACGCCGCAGCTCATGGCCGAGCACGGCATCCGCCGGGCGATCAACGTGCTGATCGAGAACCGGGACGGTGCCTTCGGCGTGCTGGAGGTGGACGACACCCGCGAGGGCATGTTCGCGGAGGCCGACATCGCCTTCATGCAGGGCTTCGCCAACCTGCTCGGCGGCGCCATCGAGCGCCAGCGCACCGAGAGCCTGCTGCGGGCCGCCCTCGCCCGGCAGGACCTGCTCGCCCGCGAGATGAGCCACCGGGTCAAGAACAGCCTCGCCATCGTGGCGAGCCTCCTCGCCCTGCAGGCCCGGGCCGCCGAGGACCCGGCCGTGCAGGCGGCCCTGGCGGACGCGCGCAGCCGCGTCGAGGCGATCGCGGGCGTCCACGACCAGCTCTGGCGGCAGGGTGACACGGTCGCGGGTGAAGGGGAGGGGGTGCCGGGCGAGCTCGACCTCGCGCCCTTCCTGGAGAAGCTGGTGGCCAACCTCGCCAGCGGCGTGCCGGGCCAGCGGCTCGCCTGCACGGCCTGCCCGCAGCGGATCTCGGCCGACCGGGCGATTCCCATCGGCCTCCTGGTCAACGAACTCGTCACCAACGCGCTGAAATACGCCTACCCCCCCGAGACGCACCCGGCCGGCGGCGAGATCCGGGTCCGCGCCGAGCGGCGGCCCGAGGGGCTCGTGGTCGAGGTTGCCGACGACGGGATCGGCCTGCCGGCGGGGTTCGCGATCGGGCGCGACTCGAAGAGCCTGGGCATGCGGGTGATCGGCAGCCTCACGCGCCAGCTCGGCGGCAGCCTGACGATCCCGAGCCGGGGGAAGGGCGCCTGCTTCCGCCTGGAGGTGCCCTTGGAGGTGCCCTTGGAGGTGCCCCCCGAAGTGTCCCCGGAGGTGCCGCCTGCGGTATCCCCGGAGGTGCCGCCGGCCGGCTGAGGCGGCGTGCGCCCCGACCGGGCCGGGACTGGACAATAGCCCTGCCCCGCCGGGCCCGGGCGCGACGGGCGCGGCGAGACAGGGCGCGAGACAGAGCGGATGCAGTGACCGAGAACAGGACGACGGCGGCGCTCCTCGCCGAACGGCTCCACGCCTTCCGGAGCCTCGGCGACAATTGCGAATTCGGGTTCGTGCAGCGCTACGGCGGGGTCGAGCCCTCCGGCCTGCTGCGCTTCTCCTACACGCCCATGGCGGACCTGATCCGCGGCCTGCGCTGCGGCTTCGCGGATTTCGGCGTGCCGGGGGATCTGCGGCTCTCCGTCAGTTCCGGCGGCACCTATTACTGCCACAGCGTCGCCTACAACATCTGGGCGAATACCGGGCACCCGGCCGGTTCGATCGAGCCGGAGGCGCTGCTGGAGCGGGAGTACGGCCGGCTGGCCCATCTCAAGCGCAAGCTGCTGGACGAGCTCGCCGACGGCTCGAAGATCCTGGTGCGCAAGGTCGGCCGCGACGAGCCCGAATCCGATTTCGCCCGCCTGGTCGAGGCGGTCCGGGCGCACGGGCCCGCGACGCTGCTCCGCGTGACCGAGGCCGGGCCGGACTGGGCCCCCGTACCGGCCCGGCGCGTCGCCGACCGGCTGATCGAGGGACAAGTCCGCCGGTTCGCACCGGTGGAGCAGGCCTGGGAGGTCGACCTCGAACCCTGGATGCACCTCGTGGACAGCGCCTACGCGCTGGAGCGCGGCGCGGCGCCGACCCGCCTCGACGCCGCCGCCTTCCCGGAGGCGCTGACGCTGCCGGGACGCCTGCGCCGGCACGTCGGCCGGCACCGGGCGACGGCTCTGAGCGCCTACACGCGGGCGGTGGATCCGGCCGGCTTCCGCGCCGACACGGTCCACGTGTTCTCGAGCTGGGTGTGGATTCCGGAGGACTTCGCCGGGGACCGGGTCTTCGCGGCGGCCGGCNCTGCGCTCGGGCCGCAGGCGGACGCGCCACGACGCCGCGGCGGGACCGTCCCGCCAGCCGAGCACGAGGTCGAGCCCGTCCGGCGCGGCCTCCAGATCCAGGGCTGTGACCGGATGCCAGGCGGCCTCCCGCCATCCGGCCTCGGTCGCCGGGGCAGGGCCCGCCGGCTCGGGGCCGGGCAGCCCGGGATCCGCCGAGAGGATCGCCAGCTCGTCGTCGGCGGCGGCCTCGTGCGGGGCCTCGGCATCCGGGTCCGCCTCCGGCTCGGTCCAGCACGCCTCGCAGGTGGAGGCGTTCAGCGCGATCAGGGCGCCGCAGCCGGGGCAGGGCTTGGCGCGCGCGGCCCCTGCCCCGCCCAATCCCTGGGTGGCGCTCCGGACCGTCACGGCGTCCACGGGCCCGTGCATCCGCACCAGGCCGGCATAGTCCAGGATCAGCGCGTCGGCCTTGCCGGGCGCGCAGCGCAGCGCCCGGCCGACCTGCTGCACGTAGAGGCCGGTGCTGCGGGTCGGGCGCAGCAGCGCCACCAGATCGACCTCGGGCACGTTGAAGCCGGTGCCGAGCACACCGACCGAGGTCAGGCAGCGGATCTGTCCCGCCCGGAACGCCGCCACGATCCGGTCGCGCTCCCGGCGGGGTGTCTCGCCCGAGACGCTCTCGCAGGAATACCCCTCCGCCCGCACCGCGTCGCGCACGGCGTCCGCGTGGGCGAGGCCGGCGCAGAAGGCGAGCCAGGCCCGGCGGGCGCGCCCGTACTCGGCGAGCTCCGCGACCGCCGCCCGGGTGATCCAGTCGCGGTTGACCGCCGCCTCCAGCTCGCCCGGGATGTAGTCGCCCCCGCGCCGGCCGACGCCCGAGACGTCGAGCTGGGTGAGCGTCGCCTTGGAGACGAGGGGCGCGAGGTAGCCGCGCCGGATCAGCGTGAACGTGTCGGCCTCGTAGGCGATGCCGGAGAACAGCCGGTGCTCGCCTTCGTCGAGGCGGCCCGAATCGAGCCGGTAGGGCGTCGCGGTGAGGCCCGCCACCCGCAGCCCGGGGGTCCGCGCCCGCAGGCCCGCCAGGAAGCGGCCGTACCGGGTGTCGGCGGCGCGGGGGATCAGGTGGGCCTCGTCGACGATCACGAGGTCGCGCGGGCCGATCGCGTCGAGCCGGTCGGCCACCGACTGGATACCGCAGACCAGCACCTGCGCCCCGGCCTCCCGCCGCCGGAGCCCGGCCGAGAAGATCCCGGCCGGCGCCCCCGGCCACGACCGGGTCAGCTCGGAGAAATTCTGGGCGACCAGCTCGCGGCTGTGGGTGACGATCGCCACCCGGGCGAGGGGATTTTCTTCCAAGGCCTCCCGCGCGAGGGCCGCGATCACGAGTGCCTTGCCGGCCCCGGTGGGGAGCACGATCAGGTGGCCGGGCGCCGCGTCGTCCGCCCCTCCCCGCGCCCAGGCGGCCGAGAGCGCGTCGAGGCTGGCGCGCTGGTAGTCCCGCAGGCGCAGCATGGCGGCGGTCTAGCCGGCCGCGCCGACCCTGTCCGTGGCGGCGCGGTCACGGCGCAGCAGGTAGATGTCCATGATCCAGCCGTGCCGGGCCCGGGCCTCGGCGCGGACCCGGCGGATCTCCTCGCCCGCGTCGCCGAGCCGGCCCGAGACCAGGATCTCGTCCGGGCCGCCGAGATAGGCGCCCCAGTAGATCGTCAGGTCCGGGTCGAGATGCGCGAAGGCCGGGTCGCCGTCGAGCATCACCACGACGCTCTCCGCCTCGGCCGGCCACCCCGCGGCGAGGCGACGGCCGGTGGTGATCAGCACCGACCCGCCGATGCCGTTCAGCGGCACGCCGTGGCGGGCGGCGAGGACCTGCACGCTGGACAGCCCGGGCACGACGCTGCGCCGGAACGGCACGCGCCCGCGGGCCAGGATGTGGTCGAGGATGCGCAGGACGCTGTCGTAGAGGGCCGGGTCGCCCCAGGCCAGGATCGCCCCCACCTCCCCGGCCCCGAGATGGGCCGCGAAGGCCGCCTCCAGCCGCTCGGCCCGGGCCGCGTGCCAGGCCTCGACGGTGCGGCCGTAATCGGCCGGGCGGCGCTCCCGGGGCGGGTCCGCGACGGTGACGACCCGGTGGGGGTTTCGGATATGGGCCGCGCAGATCCGGCGGCGGATCTCGACGAGGTCGGCGGTCTCGGCGCGCTTGTCGAGGACGAACACCGCGTCGACGTCGGCGAGCGCCCGCACCGCCTGGAGGGTCAGGTGCTCGGGATCGCCCGTGCCGATGCCGATGACCCGGATCTGCCTGTCCTGCATGCCGTCCTCCGCCGGGGCGGGGAGGGCCGGCGCCGGCCTCCCCCTACAGGCGCGCGTCGGCTTTGGCGAGGATCGCCCGGGCGATGGTCAGGTCCTGCAGGGCGATGCCGGAGGAATCGAACACGGTGATCTGGTCCCGGTCCGCCCGGCCCCCCTCCCCGCGCCGCAGCACGGCGCCGAGCGCCGTGAGGCTCGCCTGAGCCTGCGCGGAGGCGTGCTGGAACTCGCCGATGGTGCGCGACTGCTCCGGCAGGTCGCAGAACAGGGCCGCGCGCTCCAGCAGGGCGGGGGGCAGCTCCTGCTTGCCCTTGGCATCCGCGCCCATGGCGGCGACGTGCGTGCCGGGACGGACCCAGTCGGCCTCGAACAGCGGCGCCCGGGCCGGCGTCGCCGTGACGATCACGTCGGCCGCCGCGCAGGCCTCCCGGGGCGCGGCCGCCCGCACGTCGAGCCCGGACGCNCGTCGAGCCCGGACGCCCCCTGCCCCGCCAGCCGCTCGGCAAAGGCCGCGACCTTGGCGGCGTCCCGGGCGACGACCAGGACCGTCCGGATCGGCAGCACCCGGGCGAGCGCCGCGCACTCGAACTCGGCCTGGTTGCCGGCCCCGAACACGGCGAGCACCGCCGAATCCGGCCGCGCCAGGACGCTCGCCGCCACCGCGTCGGCGGCGGCGGTCCGGTAGGCGTTCACCCGCCCGGCCTCGATCACCGTGTCGACCCGGCCGACGGCCTGGTCGAACAGCAGGATCACCGAATTGTGCCGCGGCAGGCCCCGCTCCGGGTTGCCGGGCCAGAACGAGCCGACCTTCAGGCCGGCATAGTCGGCCGTGGAGCCCGACTTGATCGAGAACCGGTTGGTCGGCTCCGAGCCGTGCCCGAGCACCGCCGGGAACAGGGTGGTGCCCGGCGCCACCGCGGCGATCAGCGCCGCGCGGGCCGCCTCGAACGCCAGGGCGTGATCGACCAGGGCGGCGGAGTCCTCCTCGGAGATGAAGCGCATGGATTCAGGGGCCTCCCACGTCATGGTTTCGAAAGGTCGAGACCTTTCGCGGGTGCAGGGCGGAGTCCTGACCTCGAGCGGATCGGTGTCGGGGCGCCGCCCCGACACCCCGCCGAAGGGCCTCGGCCCTTCGGAATCCCCTACAGGGTCATGCCGCGGGCGGTGACCGGCCAGATCGCCTCGACGCGGCCGTTCCGCACGCCCACGTACCAGTCGTAGACGTTGACCGTCGGGTCGCAATGGCCGGGGATCAGCTTCAGGCGCTCGTTGAGCTTCAGCACGTTGCCGGGATCGCTGATCACCCCGTGCTCGTCCGAGCACTTGACGTACTCCACGTCGTCCCGGCCGAAGACCACCGGCAGGCCGCTGTCGATGCTCTGCGCCTTGAGGCCGGCATCGCAGATCGCGACGTCCGCCTTCGCCTTGCTCATGATCGCCGTGTAGATGAACAGGCTGTTCTCGAACTCCGCGATCGGCCGCCCGTCCGCGTCCTTCACCCGCTGGTAGTCGGCGTCCATGAAGACGTAGGAGCCGCATTGCAGCTCGTTGTAGACGCCGCTGCCGCCCTCCATGGCGAAGCTGCCGGTGCCGGCCCCCGCCACGATGGCGCAGTCGAGCCCCTCGGCCTTGAGCAGGTCGACGGTGCGCTTCGTCTCGTCGATCGCCGTCTGGATCAGGGCCTTCCGCTCGCCGAAATCGCGCACGTGCTGGGCCTTGCCCTGGTAGGCCTGCAGGCCCGCGAAGCGCAGGCCCGGCGCCGCCGCGATCTTCTGCGCGATCGCCACGGCGGGCTCGCCCGGCGCGACGCCGCAGCGGCCGGCGCCGACGTCGATCTCCACGAGGCACTCGAGGGTGACGCCGTACCGGACCGCCGCCGCCGAGAGGTCGTCGACGTTGCCGAGGTCGTCGACGCAGACCAGCACCCGCGCCCGGGTGGCGAGCGCCGCGAGGCGCTCGATCTTCTTCGGCGCCACCACCTGGTTGGAGACCAGCACGTCGCGGATGCCGGCGCTCACCAGCGCCTCGGCCTCGCTGACCTTCTGGCAGCAGACGCCGCAGGCCCCGCCCCGCTCGATCTGCAGGACCGTGATGTCGGACGACTTGTGGGTCTTGGCGTGCGCCCGGTGGCGCAGGCCGTGCGCCTTCATGAAGCGTCCGAGCGTGTCGACGTTGCGCTCGAGGGCGTCGAGGTCGACCAGCAGGCAGGGGGTGTCCACCTCCTCGACCGGCATCCCGACGGTGGCGGGGATGTTGTTGCGCATGGTGTGTCCTCCTGAACGCGTGCGGATCTCGTGGGGGGCCGGGATTACGGGGCGAGGCCCAGAAGCTCGGCGATGCGCGGCGTCGCCTTGATGCCGGTGCCGGTGAGCACCACCACGGTGGTCTCCTCGGGCCGGATCGCGCCGCGCGCGGTGAGGTCGGTGAGCGCCGCCGCCGCCATGGCGCAGGTCGGCTCGACGTAGAGGCCCGAGCGGGCGAGCTCCATCAGGGCCGCCTCGATGGCCTCCTCGGAGACCGCCACGGTGCCGCCGCCGGAGCGGCGGAGCGCCGCCAGCACCTCCCGGCCGCGGACCGGCTGGGCGATCGAGGCGCCTTCCGCGAGGGTCGGGCGGGGCGTCACCGGCAGGAAATCCTCCGCGCCGGCCTCGAAACCCGCGTGCAGGGGCGCGCAGTGGGCCGGCTGGACCGCGTAGAGCCGCGGCAGGCGGGCGATCTCCCCCCGGCGCAGCAGCTCCGAGAAGCCGATATCGCAGCCGAGGATGTTGCTGCCGGCCCCGCACGGGATGATCACGGCGTCGGGCGCGGTGAAGCCCAGATCCTCCCACAGCTCGTAGGCCAGCGTCTTGGTGCCCTGGAGAAAGTGGGCCTGCCAGTTGTGGCTGGCGTAGAAGATCGACTCCGCCTGGCCGACCGCGGCGTCGGCCGTGTCCTGGCGGGTGCCGGGGACCAGCTCGACCTCGGCGCCGGCGGCCCGCATCTGGACGGTCTTGGCCGGCGAGGTCGAGGCCGGGACCAGGATCTTGGCCCGCATCCCGGCGGCGGCCGCGTAGGTCGCCACCGCGGCGCCGCCGTTCCCCGAGGAATCCTCCAGCACCGCGTCGATCCCCTGCTGGCGCAGGATCGACAGCATCACGGCGGCGCCCCGGTCCTTGAAGCTGCCCGAGGGCGCGAACCACTCGAGCTTGAAATGGGCGTGGCCGCCCCGCCAGGGCCGGCGCACCAGCGGGGTGCAGCCCTCCCCCAGCGTGACCGGGTCGGCCACCGCCACCGGCAGGGCGGCGGCGTAGCGCCAGAGGGAGCGCCGGCCCGTGTCGATCTCCGCCCGCCCGAGCCCCGGCAGGTCGGTGATCATCAGCGGACCGCCCGTCTCCGAGCGCCAGCGCGGCGTCCCGATCGGGTAGGTCGCCCCGGTCGCGGGGTCGAGATAGGCGGGAGACGAGGGCATCGCGGCTCGGTTTCCGGGGGTGGTTCGGAAAGAGAATACAAAATAATCTGCGGCGGCGCGCCCCCCCGTCCGGGGATGGGACAGCGCGCCGTGCTGCCCGTCGGGGCTCCGCCCCGACAACCCGCCGAAGGGCCTCGGGCCGTTCGGAAATCCGGGTCAGGCCGCGAGCGGCAGAACGGTCCGCTCCGGCGCGTGCTCGGCGGCGATCGCCCCGGCCACGAGCTCGGCGGTGGCGCCCGAGAGGGTCCAGCCGAGATGGCCGTGGCCTGTGTTGTAGAAGACGCCCGGCAGATGCCCGCGGCCGACCCTGGGCAGCATGGTCGGCAGCATCGGCCGAAGGCCGCTCCAGGCCACCACCCGGTCGGTGTCGACGCGGGGGAACTGCTCCCGGGTCCAGTCGACCAGCGGCTGGATCCGGTCGTGGCGGATGTCGCGGTTGAAGCCGTTGAACTCGGCGGTGCCGGCGACCCGCAGGCGCTCGTCGCCGAGCCGGCTGGTGACGATCTTGGCCGCCTCGTCGAGGATGCTCACCTCCGGGGCCGCCGCCTGCGCCTCCGGACTCAGCAGGTTCACGGTGATCGAGTAGCCCTTCACCGGGTAGACGTTGACCCGGTCGCCCAGCATCGCCGCGAAGTGCCGGCTGGCGCAGCCCGCGCAGATCACCACCGCGTCGGCCCGCAGGACCCGCGCGTCGCCGGCCGGCTGGCCCGCGTCGCGCCAGCGAACCGCGTAGCCCCCCTCCCCCGGCGCGATGGTCTCGACGCTGGCGTCCTGGACGAAGCGGACGCCCTTGCGCGCGCAGGCGGCCGCGAGGCCGCGGGTGAATTTGTGGATGTCGCCGGTGGCGTCCGAGGGCGTGAAGAAGCCGCCGTGATAGCGCCCCGCCAGCGTCGGCTCGATCGCCCGGATCTCCTCCGGGGTCACGGCGTAGCGCTCCAGGCCGCCCTCCCGCAGCAGGGCGTTGACGGCCGCGGCCTTCTCGAAGCTCGCCCGGTCCCGGTAGAAGTGCAGGATGCCGCGGGTCTTCAGGTCGAAGTCGATCCCCTCGGCCTCGGCCATGGCGAACAGCGCCTCCCGGGCCTGCAGGGCCAGCCGCACCGTCTCCACGGTGTTGGCGCGGTAATGGGCGATCTCCCGGACGAACGCCGCCATCCAGGACAGCTTGTGCCAGGAAGGCTTGGGATTCATCAGCAGCGGCGCGTCCCGGCGCAGCATCCAGCGCAGACCCTGCATCACCGTGGAGAGCTTGTTCCAGACCTCGGCGTTGCAGGCCGAGAGCTGGCCGCCATTGGCGAAGGAGGTCTCCATGGCGGCGTAGCGCTGCCGGTCGAGGACGGTGACGCGGTAGCCGCGCTGGGCGAGCGCGTAGGCGGTCGTCACGCCGGTGATGCCGGCGCCGATCACGGCGATGTGGGTCATGGGCTTGGTCTCCGGGACTGGACGCGTGGAGGCCGTCCGCGAGCGGTCGGCCGGTTGCGCGCCCCATCTGTCCCGGTGCCTGAGAGCTTGATCCGACCCGCCCTGGCGAGGCGCGGCACGGACGTCCCCTTCGGCGGGTGCCCACGGGCTCCGCCCGCTGCACCGCTCTCCAGATCGCCCTGACGACACGGTTCCGGTGCCTGAGAGTTTCCGGGGCGGTTGCTCCGTCGGCGCCGGGTCCCCTCTGTGGGAAGATCCCGGTCTCTCCCGCATCGTCACGATGGGCTGATCCTGGATACGCCGATCGGCCGCGGGGGAGAAGCCTGCCGGTCCCGCCGGCGACCGATTCCGCCGACAGCCGCTGCGCGTTGTCACCGCCGGGTCACCGCCGGGTCACCGCCGGGTCATTCCCGAGTCGTTCCCGGATCATCGCGGGAGCGATCCCCGCCGCCGGCGGTTGACCCGGGGGTTTGACGGGGACTTCCGGGGAACGGCCGATGCTGACCAGGACCGCGATCTACGAGGGCACGGTGCGCGACGGGCGGGAGGAGGAGTTCTTCCGCCGGGTCCGGGACGAGCTCGAGCCGTTCTGGCGGCGGTTCCCGGGCGTCACCGCCGTGCGGGTCCAGCGCCTCGTCTCCAGGGACGCCGACGCGCGGCCGATCGCCATGATCCTGGAGATGGACTTCCCCGACCAGGCGGCCCTGGACGCCTGCCTCGCCGCGCCGATCCGCCCGGAATCGCACGCCGCCACCGAGGCGGTGATGCGGATGTTCGACGGCCGATTCTACCATCTGGTCAGCGCCGGACGGACCTTGCCGCTGGCGGATCAGGATCCGGTCGCGGGAGGGCAATGACCGTCCATATTCGGCGCCGAATTTACCGCACATAAACCTAGATCGACAGATCTGTATCTTTCAAGGACAAAACTATCCGCCTACACACCAGTCGAACCAACCCTCTTAAGGGTCTCGGGGCACGTTGTCCCCGAGCGACACCCTTCTTGTTCAGGCGGACGGCGCGATGGCGAAGTGGATTCCTGGCGCGGCCGTCTTCGGTCTCCTGTGCCTGATGATCATCCCGGCCCCCGGGATCTGGGGCGTCCTGATCGGGGCCGCCTGCGTGCTCGCCATCATCGGCAGCCTGTGCATGCTCGCCCTCGATCGCGTGGCGAGCGCGATCCTGGTCTGGCGCCAGCGGATGCGGGCGCGACGCCCGAGTCCGAGCCGGAGCCGGGTGGTCCATGCCGGCTCCAGGATGACCCGGAAGGTCTGAGCCTCCGGCGGCGCGCTGGGGACTGGATTCCCCGCGGCATCGGTGCAAGGTCCCGGCGCCGCGATCACGGCGTCAAGACTCACCGGGACGGTCCGATGAAGCTCCTCTACTCCCCCGCCTCGCCCTATGCCCGCAAGGTGCTGGTCCTCGCCCACGAGACGGGACTGATCGACCGGATCGCCGTCACCGTCGCGGGCGCCTCGCCGACCGGCCCCTCCGCGGAGGTCGCCGCCCACAATCCGCTGGGCAAGATCCCCGCCCTGGTGCTGGAGGACGGAACCGCCCTCTACGACAGCCGGGTGATCTGCGAGTATCTCGACGGCCTCTCGTCCGGTCCGCGCCTGTTCCCCGAGGGCGCCGCCCGCTGGGACGCGCTGACCCGGCAGGCGCTGGCCGACGGCCTGCTCGATGCGGCGCTGCTGACCCGCTACGAGCGGGCGCTGCGTCCCGAGCCCCAGCGCTGGGACGCCTGGGAGGCCGGTCAGGTCGGCAAGATCCGCGCGGCGCTGGACCGGTTCGAGAGCCTGGCCGGCGGGCCGCCGGCGCTGGATATCGGCACGGTCGCGCTGGGCTGCGCGCTCGGCTACCTGGATCTGCGCTTCCCCGATCTCGCCTGGCGGGAGGGTCGCCCAGCGATCGCCGCCTGGTACGCGGCGTTCGCGCGCCGCCCGTCCATGGAAGCCACCGTGCCGAAGGCCTGAGGCTCCCGCCGCGCCGGGCCCCGCTACGGCGGGGCCCGGTCGGCGAGCGCGTAGGGATGGGTCGATCCGAGCGGATCGGCGAGGAAGTCCTGGACCGTCCCGGCGCCGGTGCCGAAGGTGATGAGCAGGAAGCCGCCCGCCAGGGCGAAGTTCTTCAGGAAGTCCCAGAACAGTTCGCGGCCCTTGCCCCCGGCCCAGAAATCCCCCGGCACCCAGAACTGCTTCCACAGCAGCGCCGTCACCCCGCAATAGCCGGCGAGCACGAAGGCGGCGGCGCGGTCGGCGGTCCCGGTCAGGATGCAGAGCGACATCCCGATCTCGACGCAGAGCCCGATCAGGATCAGCGCCGCCGCGGGCGCGGTGGCGTGCACGGCCTGCCGCGCCTGCCCGACCGCGCCCCTGAAGTTCAGGATCTTGTCGAGGGCGCTGAACGGCAGGAACAGCAGCACGAGGAGCAGGCGGACGCCGAACGCGATCGCGACGCTGAGGCTGGCCATGCGCTGAACGGTCTCCCCCAACCCGCCCGGCCCGCCGATCCAAGGCGCTGAAACAGGGCGCTGATCCAAGCCGCGAGCGGCGCAAAGGTTTCCTTGGCTACGCGCCGGCGCCGCCCGGCACGCCGCGCTTCCGCGCCCGAGGGTGGCATCGCGGCAACAATGGTTCAAGCCGTTTCGCGCAAATGACGGAGCGCTGGATATTTCTGAAATTTGGATCCATCTTCCAATGTATAGATAGATCGACACCCGTGCCGCTTCTCGATGATTTCATGATCATTATTCAACATCGACTCGGTCCAATCGCATAAATCTTGACAGGCGCGCGCTCTTCATCGCTCGATTCCTCGACGGTTCCCCCCTCGACCCGCGGCGACGATGCTTGCCAGGGCGCCGGGCGGGGGAACCGAGCCCGTGAGAGTGTCGAGTCTTGACCATGCGCATCGCGATCATCACGCCGTCGCGGCTCAGGCCCTCGACCCTGGCCGGCAAGGCCGGCCAGTACTTCCTGGAACACGCGATCGAGAGCGCCAACGCCCAGGAGATCGACCGGCCGGTCACGCTCCACTTCTTCGTCGGGATCGATCCCGGGACCGAGATCCCGGCGCGGCTCGCCGCGCACCCGCAGGTCACCTTCGCGCGCGGCGCGCGCAGGGGGCAGATCCCGGCGCTGAACGCCGCCATCGGCGCCGTCGACGACGGCTGGGACCTCGTCGGCTTCCTCGAGGACGACGACCGCTGGCTGCCGCCCTATCTGGGCGTCGCCGTCCGCGCCCTGGACAGCTTCGATTTCGTCTCCTCGACCCAGCTCGAGGTGGACGAGACCGGCGAGGTTGTGCGGATCAACGATTTCGCGACGCCGTCGGGCTGGCTGATGCGGCGCACCACCTTCGCGCAGGTCGGCGCGATCAGCCCGGCCTCGAAGTGGCACTACGACAACGAGTGGCTCGGCCGCCTCGCCGAGACCGGCCTGCGCCGCGCCCACCTCGTCGAGGCGACCGCGCCCGTCACGCTGCAGGACGCGGCCCTGGTCCGCCCGTGGCTCGCCAACGTCCTCCAGCTCGGCGGTCCCAGCATAGCCCTCGCGCGCCACGGCTTCGTCCTGCCGCTGGTGTGCCGCCTCGTGCATCCGGGCTCCGGAAGCTCGGATGTCGGCCAGGGCGGGACGTCGCGGGCCGAGAGCGAGGCCGAGTACCGGCGGCTGGTCGACCGCTTCGGCCGCATCCCCTGGTGAGATCGCCCTGGTGAGATCGCCCTGGTGAGATCGCGCCGCGCGGCGGAGGCTCAGCGGACCGGCGGCGCGCCCGACCGGCGCGGAGGCCGGTTCAGCCCGGGTGCGCACCCTGGGACGCCGGCGCGGGGCCGGTCACGCAGGCGCCGATCAGCCGCCGCACGAAGCCCGCGCAGGCCTCGAGTTCGTCCCGGGTGACGTACTCGTCCGCCCTGTGGGCGCGCGCGATCGAGCCCGGCCCGATCACCACGGCCGGCACGCCGCCGAGCCGCTCGAACAGCCCGCCCTCCGTGCCGTACGAGACCTTGGCGTGGCCGTTGCGGCCCGCGAGGCGCTTGGCCAGGGTCACGATCTCCGCCTCCGGATCGGTGTCGAGGCCCGGGTAGTCGATCAGCGGCTCGACCGCGACGCCGCAGGCCGGATCGCCGGCCCGCATCAGCGGCGCCAGCGTCCCGGTGGCGTAGGCGATCGCGGACGCCGCCAGCGCGGCGGCATCGTCCGCGCCGATCGCCCGGTACTCGAACTCGACGCTGCAGGTGTCGGGCACGATGTTGAGCGCCGATCCGCCCCGGACCACGCTCGACAGGCCGGTGGTGTGGGGCACGTCGTAGAGCGGGTCGCGGGCGCCGTCCCGGGCGATGGCCTCCGCCGACAGGCGGACATGCTCGATGAAGCGGGCGGCGTACTCGACCGCGTTGACCCCCTGGGGCGCCAGGGCCGAGTGGCTGGCCTTGCCGCGGAAGGTGAGGCGGGCGGCCGCCTTGCCCTTGTGGCCGACCACCACGTCCATTCCGGTCGGCTCGCCCACGAAGCAGCCGAGCGGCCGCGGCACGCGCTCGAGCATCCGGGCGATCAGCGGGCGCACGCCGAGGCACCCGATCTCCTCGTCGTACGAGATCGCGAGGTGGATCGGGGTGGCGAGCTCGGCCGCGACCATCTCGGGCAGGAGCGCGAGGCAGACCGCGAGGAACCCCTTCATGTCGGAGGTGCCGCGCCCGTAGAGCCGCCCGCCCTCCTCCCGCAGGGCGAACGGGTCCGACGACCAGGGCTGGCCGTCGGTCGGCACCACGTCGCTGTGGCCGGAGAGCACGTAGCCGGGGCAGGTCTCGAACGGTCCGACGCTCACCAGCAGCGCCGCCTTCCGGCCCGTCGGATCCGGCACCCGCTCGACCGCGGCGCCGTGGCCGCGGCAATAGGCCTCCGCCCAGTCGATCAGCGGGAGGTTCGAGCGGGCGCTCACCGTGTCGAAGGCGACGAGCGTGGCGAGCAGCGCCGCCGGATCGGGCGTGCCGGGGCGCGGCGTGGCGGTCTGTGCGGGCTCTGTCATGGATTCCATGGCGTGGCGAGGTCTTGGCCGGGTCTTGGCCGGGTCTTGGCCGGGTCTTGGCCGGGTGTTGGCCGGGTCGCGGCTGGCGTGCCGACCCGCGCGAATCGGTCTCGAGGGCGCGCGGAGTCCCAGGGGTTCTCGGCGCTTCCGGGGTTCCGGGCAATGCCCGAGCGGCGTCCCGGAACCGGGGCGCCGCTCGGGCGTAGCCGCCGGTGAAGCCCCTCAGGTCGCCCGTCCCGGAGCCCCGACCATGCGTCCCGGTCCCGCCCCGATCCTCGCCGCCCGCCTAGGGACGCTCCTGCTGCCGACGCTCCTGCTGCTGGCTTCCCCGGCCGAGGCCCGCCGACAGGCCGGCGCCCCCGCCGGGCGACCGCATCACCGCGCGGCCTCCGACATGGATCTGACCCTCACCCGCATGGCGGCGCGCGACCGGCCGCGCTGGCGGGTCTGGCAGCAGCCCCGGCCCCTCGCCCGCATGGTCGCCCCGGCGACGCGCGAGCGGGTCGCCGCGCCGCCGTTCACGGGCTGGGGCTACGGCGGCACCGTCCCGGATGCCGTGCCCGGCTTCTGAACCACCTCGACCCGGGCCCGACCGCCTGCCATGGTGCGGGCGACCGAAGCGGCCCGAGACGGACACGATGGTGCTGGCGTTCCGCCTGGACGACCCGACCCCCGCGGATCCGCGCCGCCGCTGGGACGCGCTCGGGCAGGAGGCGCGGGACGCCTGCTACGACAACACCCGCGCGGTCGCCGACAGCGCCGCCCAGGTCGCCAGGAACACGTGGCTCGGTGCGAGGTCGGCCAGCGCCGTCTCCAGGGAGGCCGGATCCTGCAGGTCGCCGGCCACCGGCTTTGAGATCGACCGCGCGACGTCCGGAGAACAGCTGGTCGAGATACTCCCCGGCGCCGATCCGGACGAGGAGCGCCTCGGTCTCACCGAACCGCGCGGGCGCGCGCCGTCGCGACACGGGCGCGCCGTCGAGGCCGGATCTCCCTTTAATCCCGATCCCGATTTCAAGACGAAGCAAAGACGTGCGCGGACGCACGCGACAGTAATCACGCCGAGGATTAAAGACTTCATCGATACAATGTGCCGATGCGCACACGCTATTCCGGAAATGTAGACTAGGGTCGACTTATCGGCAGGGATGCGGTGTCCCTCGCCACAGGTCGAACAGCGAGGAAACGCCATGCCCCAGTCCCGACATCGCCCGGTACAGCTCCCGGTCCGCGGCCGCACCGCCGGTCCCGCCTTCGGCCTCGCCCTGGGCCTCCTGACCGGAATCCTCGGGGCGCCCCTGGCGGCGCAGGCCGGCGAAGGCGGCGGCGGGAGCCGTCAGGCGGCCGGCGGCGGCCATATGAGCTCCTACATCACCGACCCCCACCACGACCCGCGCTCGCAGCACTCGCAGCGTTCCGGGTCCGGGCAGCTCCTCGGGGCGCCGATGGTTCACGACAGGGCCGGGGCCACCGTGGCGCGCGGCCAGGTCGTCGACCCGCACTGGGCCTCCGGAACCGCGGAGCCCCGCCGGGTCCGTCGCTGAGACTTCGGACACCGAGCCTCCGACACGGAAACCCGCCGCCCGGCCTCACCGCCCGGCCTCACCGCCTGGCCCCCCGGCCGGGCGGTCCCGCCCCGACCGAGCACCGTCCCGCACTCCGAGCCCGCGCTCCCGTCCCGCGCCGCCGTCCGGCGGGCGCGCGCCGGCGCATCGCCCTTCCCCGTCTCGCCTTCCGGTACTCCCAGCCTCAGGGACCCTTCATGAACAACATCATCCAGGGCATCGCCAGCTTCCAGGGCAGCGTCTTCCCCGGCCAGCGGCAGATGTACCAGCAGCTGGTGCGCGACGGTCAGCACCCGAGCGCGCTGATCATCGCCTGCGCGGATTCCCGGGTCTCGCCCGAGCACATCACCCAGGCGGGGCCCGGAGACCTGTTCGTCTGCCGCAACGCCGGCAACATCGTGCCCCCGGCCTCCGACGTGGTCGGCGGCGTCTCCTCGGCGATCGAGTACGCCGTGGTGGCGCTGGGCGTGCGCGACATCGTGGTCTGCGGCCACTCGGATTGCGGCGCCATGAAGGGGCTGATGAACCGGGACCTGCTCAAGCGGATGCCCAGCGTGGCGGCGTGGCTGCGCCACGCCGAGGCCGCCGAGCGGATCGTCTGCGAGGCCTATCCCGAAGGGATGGACGCGCAGGCCCGCCACCACGCCCTGGCCCTGGAGAACGTGGTGGTCCAGCTCGCCAACCTGCGCACCCATCCGAGCGTCGCGGCCGCCCTGGCCAAGGGATCCCTGCGGCTGCACGGCTGGTTCTTCGAGATCGAGACCGGTGCCCTCCTGGCCTATGACGGCGCGAGCGGGCGCTTCCGGCCGATCGCCGGGGCCGACATGCCCGTGGCGCAGGATTCCTCCGCCGGCAGCCGCCTGCAGGCGGCCTGACCATGCGCGCGCCCGGCCGTCTGACCACGACCCTGCAGAGCGCCCTCGTCCCGGGCGGCGCCGTCCGGGCGAGCCTCGCCCGGGACCTGCCCGCCTCCGTGGTGGTCTTCCTGGTGGCGCTGCCCCTGTGCATGGGCATCGCCATCGCCTCCGGCGTTCCGCCGGAGCGCGGGCTCATCACCGGCATCGTCGGCGGCATCGTGGTCGGCGTCCTCGCCGGCTCGCCGCTCCAGGTCAGCGGGCCCGCCGCCGGGCTCGCCGTGATCGTCTACGGGTTCGTGCAGGCGCACGGTCTCGACGCCCTGGGGCCCGTCCTGGTGGTGGCGGGCCTCGTCCAGCTCGCCGCCGGCGCCCTGCGGGTCGGCGGCTGGTTCCGGGCGATCTCGCCGGCCGTGGTGCACGGCATGCTGGCCGGCATCGGGATCCTGATCGTGCTGGCCCAGATCCACGTCCTGACCGATGCCCTGCCCCGGGCGAGCGGCCTCGACAACCTCGTGGCGATCCCGGCCGCGTTCTTCAACTTCGTCAGCGGCGCGGGCGACCGGACCGGGGCCGTGATCGTCGGCGGGATCACCATCGCGGCGATGATCGCCTGGGAGCGGCTGCGGCCGACGCGGCTCCGGCTCCTGCCCGGGGCGCTCGTCGGCGTCCTGGCGGGCAGCCTCGCGGCGGGGCTCGGGGATCTCGCCGTCAAGCGCGTGGCGGTGCCGGAGGCCCTGTTCTCCGGCCTCGCCCTGCCGGCCGCCGAGTCGTGGGCGCGCCTCGCCGAGGCCGAGATCCTGATGATGGCCCTGGTGATCGCGGTGATCGCCAGCGCCGAGAGCCTGCTCTCGGCGGCGGCCGTCGACCGGATGCACGACGGCCCCCGCACCCAGTTCAACCGGGAACTCGGCGCGCAGGGCATCGGCAACCTGATCTGCGGGCTCGCCGGCGCGCTGCCGATGACCGGGGTGATCGTGCGCTCCTCGGCCAACGTCCAGGCGGGCGCCGTGAGCCGCGCCGCCACGGTGATGCACGGGAGCTGGATCCTGGCCTTCCTGCTCGCGCTGCCCTGGCTGCTGGCCCTGGTGCCGACCGCGAGCCTCGCCGGCATCCTGGTGGTCACCGGCTGGCGGCTGGCGAGCCCGGCCCACGCCCTGCACCTGCAGGCCCGCTACGGCTGGCTGACCGCGGCGATCTGGCTCGCCACGATGGCCACCGTGGTGGCGGTGGACCTGCTCACCGGGGTGCTCACCGGCCTCGCCCTGAGCCTGATCCAGGCCCTGCCGAGCCTGCGCAAGGGACGGCTCCGGATCGAGCACGCGGCGGCCCCCGAAGTGCCCGGCGTGCCGGAGCTGCGCCTGTCGGGGGCGGCGACCTTCCTGCAGCTGCCGAGCCTCACGGCGGCCCTGGAGCGCACCCCCGCGGGCGGCGAGGTCCGCCTCGCCACCGACAATCTCGCGGCCATCGACCACACCTGCCTGGAGATGATCGGCGACTGGGCGAGCCGGCGCAGCGCCGGCGGCAGCCGGATCGCGGTGGTCGGCGGGTCGGGCGTCCCGCACGACCGGCTCNCGGCACGTCCTCGCTCCGCGGCGGCGGCGCGCCGGCCCCGCCGGCCGCCAGCCGGCGACCGAGCTCCTGGTAGAGGACGAGATCGGCGATCTCCCGATCGAGCGCCTCGCGCTGGCGTCGCAGCGCCGCGAGCCGCGCCGCGATCTCGGACTCCGACAGGCCCACGTGATGTTCCCTCCGAACGGACGGAACACATACGGATTCCGAGGGACGAATGGAACAAGCCAAACTGCGATATTCCCTTTGCGGCCATTCCCAAGAGAGGTAGCTCACATTGTGTTCCGTTCTATTCCTTTATGTGCCTCCGCATTCCCTTCCCGGCCGGGCGCGGCGGCACGAGCAGCGCGCTGGGATCGGCCGGGTGCAGGGTCAGGCCGCCGTCGTCGAGCACCAGCGGCAGCCGGGGAAACACCTCGCGCAGATGCGCGAGGTCGGCCTTGAACGCCTGGCGGAAGCTGCGGATCGAGGCGTTCTCGGCCCCGAACTGCGCGTGGAGGTTGGCCCAGGTCAGGCGGAGCGGCCGCTGCAGGGACCGCAGGCGGTAGCCGGTCCAGAACAGCAGGTCGAGCTTGCGCGCCGAGCCCGAGAAGGCCCGGGCCGCCCGCACGTCCACCGGCAGGGCGTGCCGGATCAGGGTCTCGTAGAATTCGGGATCGAAGCGCACCGTGCGGCCGGCCTCGTCCTCGCCCTCCCCGGCGCGGGGGCGCCACAGCTCCAGGCTGCGGAAGGGCGGGACGTTGAGGGTGGTGGCGCTGTCGCGCCCGTCCCAGAGGCCGATCTGCATGGAGCAGGCGGCCAGCCGGTTCAGCTGCTCCTTGAACTGCCGGATGGTGCCGCGCTCGCCGCCCGTCACCGCGAAGCCCATCTCGCGCATGAAGCCCGACAGGGTCTCGGCCACCTTCACGGTGGGGCTGCGCTGGCGCACGGCCTCGGTGCAGAGGTGCAGCAGGACCAGCCGGGCCTTCGGGCCGTAGGGAAGCCCCTGGGGCTCGAAGGCGCCGGTCTCCGGGTCCTTGATCCGGCCGGCGATCAGGTTGAGCGAGTTGCGGCCGTAGCTGCGGGAGAATTCCCGGACCGGCCCGGGATCGCGGTAGGGCAGGCCGCACAGGGCCAGGACCGAGTGGATGTGCTGGAGGCTCGACGGCAGGGCCGGCTCGTTCTCGATCACGAGGCGCACCGCGTCGCGGCGGCGCTGGTCGCGCGACAGCCCGGCCCGGCGGCTCTCCTCCTCCCCGAGGAGGGCGGCCCGGGCATCGCGCTCGCGCTGCCGGTGCAGCACGTGCTCGACGATCTGCGCGAACAGGAAGCCGCCGCGCGCCGCCTCGATCTCGGCCCGCAGGTCCGGGTCGTGGATCCCGGCGATCTTCTCCTCGATGCTCATCGCCCCTCAGGCCCGCGGAACACGGGCCGCCGATCCGTCAGGCGGACGGACGGCCCGATCCTGCCATGCCACGATTCGCCCGCCGGGGCGCCCGCCCGGCGGGCCTTGTCCCGGCTATCCACGATTCCCCGAGGCGGGGTCACGCCCGAGAGCGGGCCGAGGCCGGTCGCCGCGCGGCCGGCTCCCGCCCCGGCGCGCAGAGTTCGATACGGACCCCGTCCCGCGCCGATCCGCGGCCGGGTCGGGTGCGGGATCCGACGCAGAGTTCGATACGCGCGGCCGCGCGGGGACCGTCCCCGTTATCCACCGATCCGGTCCCGAATCCGCGCCGAATCGGATACGCGGCCGCGCAGATTCCGATGCGCCGGGGGGCGGGCCGGGCGCAGAATCGGATACGGGGCCGCGCAGAGTTCCATGCGTCCCCGCGCAGAGTCGGATGCGCAATCACGCACCAAACCCTTGGCCCGGTTCCGGAATTCGCCAGCCCATATAACCTGCAGAACTGACTCTCTGAAAGATTCGTCCAGATAATCTTCCTAGCTCGGGCGAGCTTGTTCGTTCTGACGAACGACCGTGTCGCGTCTCGTGATGCACAGGGCGCAAAGGGAATATGAGCTGGTTTTCCACATTCCTACGGGGAACGGTCGTCCCGGCTTGACGGATCGGCGAGGGAATCCAGCACGGTGCCGCCGCGCTCCGTCGCCGACATCGGCGGCCTCCTGGACACGGCCGGGGTCCCAGTGTGATGCCGGCTTGACGCGGGCGATGCCGCCCGGTTTCTCGGCTCCTTCCGAGAGGGCCCTCAGAGAAGAGCGCGCCGATGCCCCCCTTGCCCGAATTCGTCCGGCCCAGCCTCGTCCGGCCCAGGGGCCCTTCGCCGATCGCGGCCCGATGACGGATCGCCGCGACGACGGCCGGCCGCCCGGCGGACGCCCCNGCCCCGCCCCCCGGTCCGGAGGTCGCCCGGGYGGGCCGTCCCGCCCGTGGGAGGCGGGCGGCGACGGACCGACCGTGCTCTACGGCTGGCATCCCGTCGTGCAGGCCCTGGGCAACGCCCAGCGC
Source organism: Methylobacterium mesophilicum (assembly GCF_036441335.1). Classification (GTDB taxonomy): domain Bacteria; phylum Pseudomonadota; class Alphaproteobacteria; order Rhizobiales; family Beijerinckiaceae; genus Methylobacterium; species Methylobacterium mesophilicum_B. The sequence continues at coordinate 105,431 of NZ_MLBW01000036.1, read as the reverse complement.
GGCCTGCACCGGCTGCTCGCCACCGAGAACGCGGCCGCGCGCCTGGAAGCCGAGTTCGGCGGCGCCGTGCGGATCACCCCGGAGCTGGTGCGGCCGAGCGACATCGGCCGCCTGCTCGGACCGGACGCGGTCCACCAGGGGCTGTACCTGGAGGCCGAGCCCCTGCCCGCTCCCGGCCTCGACGACCTGCCCGCCGACGCGCTGCTGCTGGCGCTCGACCAGATCACCGACCCGCACAATGTCGGGGCGATCGTGCGCACCGCCGCGGCCTTCGGGGTGGCCGGGATCGTCACCACGGCGCGGCACGCGCCGGGCGCCACCGGGGTCCTGGCGAAATCCGCCTCCGGCGGCCTGGAGCACGTCCCCTTCGTGACCGTTCGGAACCTCGCCGAGGCCCTGATCGAACTGGGCGAGCGCGGCTTCACCCGGGTCGGCCTCGATTCGGACGCGCCCGAGAGCCTCGACGCGCTGACGGTCGCGCGGCCGCTGGTGATCGTGCTGGGCGCCGAGGGCAAGGGCCTGCGCGAGCGGACCCGGGGCTGCTGCGACGTCCTGGCCCGGATCCCCTTCTCGGGCGCGATCCGGAGCCTCAACGTCTCGAACGCCGCCGCCATCACCCTCTACGCCCTCGGCCGGGAGCGGGACTGACAGGGCGCTGACAGGGCACTGACAGGGCGCTGACACGGGGCCGGACGGGGCCGCGGCCTAGGCGCGGCCGGCCCGGCACCCGATCAGTCCCGCCGCGACACGTTCGGAAACACGGAACCGGCTCCGGAAGCCCCTCTTCCGCCTAGGCAATCTTCGCAACTTCCCGTAGAATACGCGGCGAGGGGGGCGTCGGCTCGAGGGCTGCGCCGGATGTTGGACGATGCGTTTACCTACGGCGGTTGGGCCCTCGGCCTGGTCGCCGTCGGCGTGTGGATTTGGCTCGCGCGGCGCGCCTTCCCGAGCTTCGAATCCTTCGTGACGGGCTTCGACGACGAGCTCCGGCTCGGCGCCAGCCCGGAGGAGCGCGCGCGCAGCGCGCGCTGGCACCAGGTCCGTCAGGCCGCCATGGCCCTGACGGCCGTCGCGGCCCTGTGCCTGTCGATCGGCTTCGCGATTCCCGACTGATTCCCGACTGAACCGGAAACCCGGACGCGATCCGGTCCCGCTCCGTGACGCACCGGTGCCTCGCGCGCACCGTCCCTGCTCCGGGCCTCCGGCGTGCTGTACCGGATCCGCGGGCCCGGCCCGACCCGACCCGGGCCAGGGGCGCCGGCTTCGCCCCGGCCTTCGGCCGGATCGGCGCCATCCGGGTCGGCGCCGGCAACTTCCTGATCGCCGCTCTTCCGGTCCTGACCCGCGGCGGCGAGTCGTGCGCTGCCACGGGTTCTACCCGCACGTCGCCGACATGGTGACGGTGGCGTTCCGCAACGCGAACGTCTTCGTCTCGCCTGACATGGACAGGTTCGCGCCCGGCGGCGGCCTCCACGACGAGGCGGCGAACGGGTTCATGAAGGACCAGTTCCTGTTCGGTGCCTCCTTCCCGTTCCGCCCGCTGGGCCTGGGCGTCGCGGATTTCCGCGGCCTCGGCCTGTCCGGGGGGCCCTGGAGGCCGCCCTCCGGCGCGACGCCGACCGGCTCCTCGGGCCCGGCCTCGGCGCGCAGGGAAGGCCCCGCCTCGAAGGGGCCGGCACCCTTCGCGGGCNCAGGGAAGGCCCCGCCTCGAAGGGGCCGGCACCCTTCGCGGGCGCGGCCCGAGGGTCGGGGCGCCGCCCCGACACCCCGCCGGAGGGCTGAGCCCCCTCGGATCCCGCGTCAGGCTGCGCGCACCCGGGTGAGGAAATCCTCGACCGCGCCGCGCAGGTCGCCCGCCTGCCGGGACAGGTCGGCCGCCGCCTGGAGCACCTGGGCCGAGCCCTGGCTCGCCGTGCCGGCCGCCGCGCCGACCCCCGCCATGTGGTCCGAGACGCCGCTCGTGTCCCGCGAGGTCTGCGCGGTGGTCCGGGCGATCTCGGCGGTCGCTGCGCCCTGCTGCTCGACCATGGCGGCGATCTCGGCGCCGATCCGGGCGAGGTCGCGGATCACCGCGGTGATGCCGCCGATCGACCGGACCGAGGCCTCGGTCGATCCGGTGATCTCCGCGACCTTGCCGGCGATCTCCTCGGTGGCCCGGGCGGTCTGCTCGGCGACGTGCTTGACCTCGCCGGCCACCACCGCGAAGCCGCGCCCGGCCTCCCCGGCGCGGGCCGCCTCGATGGTCGCGTTGAGCGCCAGCAGGTTGGTCTGGCCGGCGATCTGCGAGATGATCGCGACGATCGCCCCGATGCTGCCGGCCGCCTGGGCGAGGCGGTGGACTTCCCCGGCCATGCCGTCGGCGCTCCGCGCGGCGGCCGCCGCGAGGTCCGCCGAGGACCCGACCTGCACGCCGATCTCCCGGACCGAGGCCGTGAGCTCCTCGGTGGCCGCCGCCACCGTGTCGGCCGAGCGGGCGGCCGAATCGGCCGACACCGCCACCGCCCGGCTGAGATCGGTCGTGTCCCGGGCGGCCCGGGCCATGCCGTGCGCGGAGGCCTCCAGCCGGGCCGCCGCCGCCGANCCCGTCGCGGCCGTCATGGCCTCGGGCAGCCCGGCGAGGGCCGCGTCGGTGCGTTCGCGCTGGGCCGCCAGCTCCGGGCCGAACTGCGCGCCCTGCGCGCCCAGGAACAGACTCGAGGCGCCGCGCTCCCGCTGGGCCTCGTGCACGAAGGCGCTGATCCGGGAGGCGAGGCCGACCAAGCTCTCCACCCGGCCCATCTCGGCGCGCCGCGCCCACTGGTCCGACACGGCGAGGCCCGCCGCCCCCGCGAAGGCGAGGCACGGGGCGAGCGCCACCGCCAGGATGCGGGCGCGGAGCGAGGCGAGGATCGGCATCGGAAGTTCTGGAACCGTCCGGCGGGAGACGCGCCACCTTCCGGCCAAGTCATAAAGATCCGGTTATGCGGTCTCGCCCATATTCGGTACCGGTCTGCCCAATCAGGCGGCGTTCTCGGCAGCATCTGCCAGTTCGGCGTGCAGATCACCCCAGGTCTTCAGCGCGCGGATGACCGGATCGAGGGACCGCCCCCGCTCGGTCAGGCTGTATTCCACCTTCGGGGGAACCTCGGCGTAGACCGTCCGGGTGATCAGGCCGTCGGATTCCATTTCGCGCAGCTGGTTGGTGAGCATGCGCTGGGTCACGCTGGCGAGGCGCCGCCGGATCTCGTTGAAGCGCAGGGTCCCCTCCAGCAGGTGATAGAGGATCACGCCCTTCCACTTGCCGTCGATGAGCCGGAGCGTCGCCTCGACGGCGCAGCCGGGGCTGCAGGCGCCCGTGTGGCGGCGGGTGCGGGGCATGGGCTGTCTCCGACGGTATCATTTCCGGCACCAGTGGCGTTTTATGTGCGTACTTGCGGCCCGTGAAGGCGGGCGGCATCTCCTGCGGCGACAATCCGAGGAGATCACCATGCGCGCCGTCGGCTACCGCAAGTCCCTGCCGATCACCGATCCCGAGGCCCTGGTCGATCTCGACCTGCCCCAGCCCGAGCCCGGCCCGCGCGACCTGCTGGTGAAGGTCGAGGCGGTCTCGGTGAACCCGGTCGACACCAAGGTCCGGCGGCGGGCCGAGCCGGAGGCAGGCGGCACCAAGGTGCTCGGCTGGGACGCGGCCGGCACGGTCGTCGCCGCCGGCGCGGAGGTCCAGGGTTTCGCCGCGGGCGACGCGGTGTTCTACGCGGGCGACCTCACCCGGCCGGGGACGAACGCCGAATACCATTGCGTCGATGCCCGCATCGTCGGGCACAAGCCGAAGAGCCTCGACTGGGCGCAGGCCGCCGCCCTGCCGCTCACGGCGATCACCGCCTGGGAGGCCCTGTTCGACCGGCTCGACACGGGAAAGCCGGTTCCGGGTGCCGCCGCGGCGATCCTGATCGTCGGCGGCGCGGGGGGCGTCGGCTCGGTGGCGATCCAGCTCGCCCGGGAACTCACCGACCTCACCGTGATCGCCACCGCGTCGCGGCCGGAGACGGCGGCCTGGTGCCGGGACCTCGGTGCCCACCACGTGGTCGACCATTCCAGACCCCTGGCGGCGGAGGTGGCGGCCCTGGGGATCGGCGCGCCGGGCCTCGTCTTCTCCACGACCAGCACCGACGCCCATCTCGGGGAGATCGTGGAGCTGATCGCCCCGCAGGGCCGCCTCGCCCTGATCGACGATCCGGAGCGGCTCGAGGTCGGGCTCCTCAAGCGCAAGAGCCTGTCGCTGCACTGGGAGTTCATGTTCACCCGCTCGATGTTCGCCACCGCCGACATCGCCGCCCAGGGGGCGCTCCTCGACGAGGTGTCCCGCCTCGTTGATTCCGGGCGCCTGCGCACCACCCTGGGGGAGCATTACGGGCGGATCGACGCCGCGAACCTGAAACGCGCCCACGCGCTGATCGAGAGCGGGCGCGCCAAGGGCAAGATCGTGCTCGAGGGCTTTACGGGGTGAAGCGATGGCGAAAACGGCGGGGACCGGCCTCTTCGACGTGGCGGCGCTGGCGGCAGGTCTGCCCGACAGTGCCCAGACCCTCCTGGTCGACACCTACCTGACCGACCGGGAGGCGGCGAGCGCCCGGGTGTTCCGGGTCTACCGGCCGACCCCGCCGCACTATCACGCCACCTGCGACGAGTACCTCTACTGCCTCTCGGGCCGGGGCCGGGTCTGGCTGGGCGATCCGGCCGCCGAGACGGCGTTCGGCCCGGGCCAGCTCCTGTTCTTCGAGAAGGGCACGGTCCACGCGATGCCGGCGCTCGAGCCCGGGGACCCGGTGGTGTTCCTGTCGATCGACACGCCCCGGCGGGCGCCGACCGACATCGTCTTCGTGAACCCGGAGGACGGGACGCCCGCGACCTTCATGGCGCGCAACGCCGAGGCGTGAGGGGTCACACCCGCAGGGACCGGCCGGCCGCCGCCACGCCGAGGAGCAGCGCCGCCACGATCAGCAGGGACGCGGGCAGGCCGAGCGCCTGCGCGGCGAAGCCGATCAGCGCGGGCCCCGCCAGCACCCCGGCATAGCCCAGCGTCGTCACCGCCGGCACCGCCACGCGCGCGGGCATCGCGGTCTGGCGCCCCGCCGCAGTGAACAGGACCGGGACGATGTTGGCGCAGCCCGCCCCGACCAGGGCGTAGCCGGCGAGCGCCGCCTCCCAGGCCGGGATGACGACCGAGAGCGCGAGGCCGGCCGCCGCCAGCAGGCCGCCGAGGATCACCACGGGCCGCCGGCCGAGGCGGGCCACGATCGCGTCCCCACCGAGCCGGCCGGCCGTCATGGTGACCGAGAAGGAAGCGTAGCCGAGCGCCGCCCAGGCCGGATCGAGCCCGCGCTGCTGGATCAGGAACACCGCGCTCCAGTCGAGGGCCGAGCCCTCGGTGAGGAACACCACGCAGCAGAGCAGGCCGAGGACCAGCACCGGGCCCCGGGGCAGCGCGAGGGCGGGACCGCCGCTGTCGCCGCCCCCTGCCCGGTCGGTCCGCAGGATGCCGGGCCAGGCCGCCGCGAACAGGGCCGCGATGCCGGCGACCAGGAGCAGCGCGCTCCAGCCCGCGCCGAGCCCGGCGGCCAGCAGGCCGCTGGCGATCAGCGCCCCCAGGATGCAGCCGAGGCTGTAGAGGCCGTGGAAGCCCGACATCATCGGCCGCCCGCCGGCGCGCTCGACGGCGACGGCCTGCAGGTTCATGACGCAGTCCACCGCCCCCATCCCGGCCCCGAACAGCAGCAGCGCCCCGGTGAGCGGGACGAGCCCGGAGGCCAGGGCCAGGACCGGCAGGGCCAGGCCGAGCGCCAGCGTCCCGGCGAGCAGGACCGGCCGGTATCCCAGCCGCGCGGCCGCCGCCCCGGCGCTCGGCATCGCCAGGAGCGAGCCGATGCCGAAGGTGAGGAGCAGCAGGCCGAGCCCGGCCTCGTCGAGGCCGGCGCGGTCCTTCACCAGCGGCACCAGGGGCGCCCAGGTGGCGTTGGCGATGCCCACGATCAGGAACAGCAGCCGCGTGGACAGGCGCTGCCGGGTGGCCGTGCAATCGTCGGAACCGCGGAGGGCGGCCGGATCGGTCGCGTCGCATGCTGGCATCGGCACCTGTCGATCGCGTCGCATCTCGGGGCTCGGGCGGCGCAGCGAAAACCCACGCTACAGGTCGAGCCCCCTCACGCTGCGGCCGTGGACGATGGCCAGGATCACGACACCGCCTTCCACCGGCTCGTACAGGATGACGTGGGCGGCGTATTCGTGCCGATGCACGCCGGGCCGGATCGCGGCAGCTGTCCGGCCCATGCGGGGATTGTCGGCAAGAAGCTGGAAGACGCGTTCCAACCCGTCGGCACAGGCTTCCGCTCGGCGGATACCGAACTGCCGGTAACCATAGACGGCGATGTCGAACAGATCCGCTTCAGCCCGCGCCGTGAGAGTATAGTCACTCATCTAGCGGTTGATCAGACTGCGCGTGCTTCCTGGCCCGGGCGAGGATCTCGGGCACCTTGCGGCGGCTCGGTCCTCCGGCGCGGGCCTCGTCGACGATCCGGCGCAGATCCTCGAGCGTCAAATCGGCCTGGGCTCGTCGCTCGCGGTCACGGCGCACGAGGTCGCGGACGTAGTCGCTCGTGCTGGCATAATCGCCCTGTCTGATCTGCGCTTCGATCCACTCCTTCATCGGGTCGGGCAGGGAAATCGTCATGGTCGCCATGGGGTCTCCGTTATTCGCCCGGGAGGATCACGCGCCCGACGATAAGCGTTTTTCACAAATTCTCTTATAGGCTGAGGCGTCGATGACGTCACCCGCACCGCCGCTACACCGAAGTGTTGCCGCCGTACGCGTTTCGTTCTAGCAAGGGCGGCGCATGACGGGCCGCGTCCCGCCGGCCGCATCTTGCCGTGAGCCCCGTCGGGCTCGACATGAGGCCGTTGCGGCGGCTGGCCCGCGCGCGAATCCGATCTGACCGCGTCGACGCCTCGAAAGACCGCCGCCCTCATGGCCAAAGCCCAAGCTGGAAGTCGTGCCGCAAGCCGCGCCGACGCCGCCAAAGCCGCTCCCAAGTCGCCCGTCAAGGCGGTCCCGGCCAAGACAGCTCCGGCCAAGGTGGCCCCTGTGAAGGCAGCTCCGGCCAAGGCAGCCCAGCCCAAGCCGGCCCGCGCGAAGGGCGAGGCGTCCGCTGCCCGGACCGAGGCCGCCGTCGACGCCAAGCTGGCCGCCCTGTTCGATGCCGCCCCGGCCGCCGAGGACCGGCGGGTCATCGCGATCCGCGGCGCCCGGGAGCACAATCTCAAGAACGTCGACCTGACCATCCCGCGGGACAAGCTCGTGGTCTTCACCGGGCTCTCGGGCTCGGGCAAGTCGTCGCTCGCCTTCGACACGATCTACGCCGAGGGGCAGCGCCGCTACGTCGAGTCGCTCTCGGCCTATGCCCGCCAGTTCCTGGAGATGATGTCGAAGCCCGACGTCGACCAGATCGACGGGCTGTCGCCGGCGATCTCGATCGAGCAGAAGACCACCTCCAAGAATCCCCGCTCCACCGTGGGGACGGTGACCGAGATCTACGACTACATGCGCCTGCTCTGGGCGCGGGTCGGCATCCCCTACTCGCCCGCCACCGGCCTGCCGATCGAGAGCCAGACCGTCCAGCAGATGGTCGACCGGGTGCTGGATCTGCCGGAGAAGACCCGGCTCTACCTGCTCGCCCCCGTGGTCCGCGGGCGGAAAGGCGAGTACCGCAAGGAAATCGCCGAGTATCAGAAGAAAGGCTTCCAGAGGCTGCGCGTGAACGGCGAATACTACGCCATCGACGACGTGCCCAAGCTCGACAAGAAGTTCAAGCACGACATCGACGTGGTGGTGGACCGGATCGTGGTCCGGGCCGATATCGGCTCGCGGCTCGCCGAGTCCTTCGAGACGGCGCTGGAACTCGCCGACGGCGTCGCCGAGATCGTGTTCGCCGACGCCCCCGAGGGCGAGGCGCCGCGGACCGTCACCTTCTCGTCGCGCTTCGCCTGCCCGGTCTCGGGCTTCACCATCGCGGAGATCGAGCCGCGGCTGTTCTCGTTCAACAACCCGTTCGGCGCCTGCCCGACCTGCAGCGGCATCGGCCACGAGATGCGGATCGACCCCGAGCTGGTGATCTCCGACCCTGGCTTAAGCCTGAAGCGCGGCGCGGTCGGACCCTGGGCGAAGTCGACCTCGCCCTATTACGGCCAGACGCTCGAGGCGCTCGCCGAGCATTTCGGCTTCAAGACGGGCGTCCCCTGGCAGAGCCTGTCGGAGACGGCCCGCGCCATCGTGCTCTACGGCTCGGGCAAGCAGGCGGTGCGCTTCGCCTACGACGACGGCTTGCGCAAGTACACGGTCAATAAGCCGTTCGAGGGCGTGATCCCGAACCTGGAGCGCCGCTACAAGGAGAGCGACTCGGACGCCGTGCGCGAGGAGATCGGGCGCTTCATGAGCGAGACGCCCTGCGCCGCCTGCGGCGGCAAGCGGCTGAAGCCCGAGGCTCTGGCCGTGAAGGTCGCCATGGCCGACATCGCCGACGTGACGGCCCTGTCGGTCTCCGAGGCGCACCGCTGGTTCTCGGACCTGCCCGGGAAGCTGACCGCGAAGCAGAACGAGATCGCGGTCCGGATCCTGAAAGAGATCCGCGACCGGCTGAGCTTCCTGGTGGATGTCGGCCTGGAATACCTGACGCTCGCCCGCGGCTCCGGCTCGCTCTCGGGCGGCGAGAGCCAGCGCATCCGGCTGGCCTCGCAGATCGGCTCCGGCCTGACCGGCGTGCTCTACGTGCTGGACGAGCCCTCGATCGGCCTGCACCAGCGCGACAACGAGCGGCTGCTCGGCACGCTCAAGCGCCTGCGCGACCTCGGCAACTCGGTGATCGTGGTCGAGCACGACGAGGACGCGATCCTGCAGGCCGATTACGTGGTCGATGTCGGCCCGGGCGCCGGCATCCACGGCGGCGAGATCATCGCGCAGGGCACTCCGGCCGAGGTGCTGGCGAATCCCGCCTCGCTCACCGCGAAATATCTCACGGGCGAGATGTCCGTGCGCACCCCGACCGCGCGTCGGAAGGGCCGGAAGGGCAAGCTCGGGCTGTTCGGCGCCCGGGGCAACAACCTCAAGGACGTGGACGTCGAGATCCCGCTCGGCACCTTCACCTGCATCACCGGCGTCTCGGGGGGCGGCAAGTCCACCCTGGTGATCGATACCCTCTACAAGGCCATCGCCAAGAAGCTGAACGGTGCCCTGGAGCACCCGGCTCCCTACGGGCGGCTGGAGGGGCTGGAGCACCTCGACAAGGTCATCGACATCGACCAGTCGCCGATCGGCCGCACGCCGCGCTCGAACCCCGCCACCTATATCGGCGCCTTCACGCCGATCCGCGACTGGTTCGCGGGCCTGCCGGAGGCCAAGGCGCGGGGCTACCAGCCCGGCCGCTTCTCGTTCAACGTCAAGGGCGGGCGCTGCGAGGCCTGCTCGGGCGACGGCGTCATCAAGATCGAGATGCACTTCCTGCCGGACGTCTACGTCACCTGCGACGTCTGCAAGGGCAAGCGCTACGACCGCGAGACCCTGGAGGTGAAGTACCGGGGCAAGTCCATCGCCGACGTGCTCGACTCCACCGTCGAGGAGGCGGCCGAGCTGTTCAAGGCGGTGCCGGCGATCCGCGACAAGCTCGAGACCCTGAAGCGGGTTGGCCTGCACTACGTCCATGTCGGCCAGCAGGCCACCACCCTGTCGGGGGGCGAGGCGCAGCGCGTGAAGCTCTCCAAGGAGCTGTCGAAGCGCGCCACCGGCCGCACCCTCTACATCCTCGACGAGCCGACCACCGGCCTGCATTTCCACGACGTCGCCAAGCTCATGGAGGTGCTCCACGAGCTGGTCGACCAGGGCAACACCGTGGTGGTGATCGAGCACAACCTCGAAGTGATCAAGACCGCCGACTGGGTGATCGACATGGGTCCCGAGGGCGGCGACGGCGGCGGCCGCGTGGTGGCACAGGGGACCCCGGAGGCGATCGCCCGCTCCGAGGCCAGCCATACCGGCCGGTTCCTGCGTGAGGTGCTGGAGCGCCGGCCGGCCGCGCCCGCGAGCCGCGGGCGCGCCGCGGAGNGCGAGCCGCGGGCGCGCCGCGGAGTAGCGCGGCGGCTCACCCCGGGCCGGCGCGGCAGTTTCTGCCGGGTTCGTCCGGGGCCCCGGCACCCGTGGACGGTGATTCGAGCCGCGGGGCGGCACGCCGGACCGGTCGCCGACCGGTCCGGAGCCGGATCCCGGCTCCCGCGCCCGGACCGGCGGCCTGCGCGATCACCGGCCCGACCTTGCCGGATTCTCCCGCGTTCCGGCCCGGCAACAGCTTGACCGTTCAACGATATTTTGCCGGCCCGACCCGCTCGAGCAGGGTCTGTGGACAGTGTTGCATCGCCGCAAAAATGCGGCTTTTGCGCAACGGTTCGGCCGGTTGTGCCGTTTCGGCGAGCATTCCACTGTCTTTCCGCAGGTCTCTGTAGAATAGTCGCAGACGTTGAGACGGGCAGGCTCCGTGGGGGCGCTCGGCAGGTCCGAAGCCGGCAGCCGCGATAGGCGAGCAGACCGGCAGGGAAGTGCCGAATGCGGGACGGACGCCGTGTGACCTTGGGAAGGAATGAGAAAATGATGAAGAACTGGCTCGCGGCCGGCACGGTCGCGCTCACGGTCGGCATGGCCTCGACGATCGCGCAGGCGCAGACCACGACGGTTCCCGGCGAGCAGGTCGGCCTCGCGGTCGGCGCGCCGCTGCCGGAAGGCCTCTACGCCATCAACACGTTCACCTACCGCCGCACCGACGGCCGGAACGATCCCGACACGGCCGTCAACATCCCGGTCCTGGTCTGGTCGACCCCGTTCGTGCCGTTCGGCGGCCGCGTCGAGCTGCTCGTGGCGCCCCCGACCGTGTTCGCCTTCACCCGCAACCCGGCCGGCGTGCGCAACAAGGACATCTCGATCAACGTCGGCACCTTCGTCGGCGGCATCTGGGCCTTCGACCTCGGCAACAACTTCGGTGTCAGCTTGCTCGGCGGCGCCTACCTGAACGACCTGAACGGCGACCGCGGCTCGATCATCACGCCCACCGGCGCGACGGCCACCCCGGTCCTGCCGCAGCTCTCCTCCAACACCTACCGCTTCGGCGTCGCCGGCAGCTACACGGGTGACGGCTGGAACCTGACCGCCAACCTGACCGCCAACATCTACGACTCGCCCGGCCGCTTCCCCGGCCAGGTCGGCGCCGCCATCGGCCCGATCCGCCTGTCGGACTCGCTGAACTTCGACCTCACGGCGACCAAGAAGTTCGGCAACTTCGAGATCGGCCCGATCGCCTACGGCACCTACAACTTCGACATCAGCCAGGCCAGCGCGGCGGCCGGCAACCGCGGCCGCTTCGCCATCGGCGGCCTCATCGGCTACGACTTCAAGATCTTCACCGTCCAGGCCTACGTCGCCCGCGACGTCGTGACCGGCCTGCAGACCGCCAACGCCTTCGGCCGCACCCGCAGCGACTACTCCACTGACGGCTGGATCCGGTTCATCGTGCCGCTCTACTCGCCGGCCCCGGCCGCCGCTCCGATCCCGGCGCCGCTGGTCCGCAAGTACTGAGACCCTCCCGGGACACCGGGCTCCCCGCCGCCGCGCGGCGGGGGCTCCCGGATCCCCGACAGGCCGTCCTCCGGGACGGCGCGCCGCCCGGCTCCGCCGGGCGGTTTTTCGTTGCGCCGGCCCCGCCGCGCGCGGGCCCGTGCCACGGGTCGCAGCCGGCCGCGGGTGACGCGGGCGGCGCGGACATCCTATGGTGTGCCGATGGCGCGCCTCCGGGGCCGAACCGGGGCGCAGGCGGACGAGCCGAAGGAANTGAGGAGCGTCCGGCCATGACGAGCGACAAGCTGACGACCTGCCTGTGGTTCGACCGCGGCGAGGCCCACAAGGCCGCGGAGTTCTACGCCGCGACCTTCCCCGCCGCGCGCGGGCCCGTGCCACGGGTCGCAGCCGGCCGCGGGTGACGCGGGCGGCGCGGACATCCTATGGTGTGCCGATGGCGCGCCTCCGGGGCCGAACCGGGGCGCAGGCGGACGAGCCGAAGGAATGTCATGGCGACGCAGGGCGAGTGGAAGATCCCCGCGCAGGCCCAGCCCAGGCCCGCGGATTACGGCTACGACCTCGACCGGGCGCTCTCCGCCGTCCTGGCCCTGTCGGCGCGGATCCCGGACAGCGCGTTCACGGCCGAGACGCTCGGCACCGAGCGCGCCGGCAACGGCGTGGTGATCCGCGAGGACGGGCTGGTGCTCACCATCGGCTACCTCGTCACCGAGGCCGAGAGCGTCTGGCTCACCACCCGGGACGGCCGCTCGGTGCCCGGCCACGTCCTCGGCTTCGACGCCGCCACGGGCTTCGGCCTGGTCCAGGCGCTCGGCGATCTCGGCGTGCCGGCCCTCCCGCTCGGCCGCTCGGCCGGGCTGAAGACCGGCGACCGGGCCGTGCTGGCCGGGGCGGGCGGGCGCCAGCGCTGCGTCGCCGTCGAGGTCGTGGCCCGGCAGGAATTCGCCGGCTACTGGGAGTACGTCCTCGACGAGGCCCTGTTCACCGCCCCCGCGCACCCGCACTGGGGCGGCACCGCCCTGATCGGTCCCCAGGGCGACCTGCTCGGCATCGGCTCGCTGCAGCTGCAGCAGGGCGGCGCCGGCGCGGCGCGGCCGATCAACATGGTCGTGCCCATCGACCTGCTGACGCCGATCCTCGAGGACCTCGCCACGCGCGGGCGCGCCGACCGTCCGCCGCGCCCCTGGCTCGGCCTCTACGCCACCGAGAGCGAGGAGGGCATCGTCGTGATGGGCCTCGCCGATAACGGCCCGGCCGAGACCGGCGGCCTCCAGGCCGGCGACGTGATCGAGGCGGTGGCCGGCGAGCCGGTGGCCGATCTCGCCGCCCTGTTCCGCAGCGTCTGGGCCCTCGGCGAGGCCGGGGTGCGGGTCCCCCTGACGATCCGCCGCGAGGGACGCGGCGTGAAGCTCGCCCTCGTCTCGGCGGATCGGGAGCGGTTCCTGCGCACGCCCTCGCTGCACTGAGCCCGCCGCACCGGGGCGGCGGCGCGCAACCCTCGGTGCGCAACCCTCTGCGCGCGACCCGGGCGCGGTGAGCGGCGTGGCCGCGGGTGCCGTCGCGGGCCTGTACCGGACACAACCTGCGGCTCAGCGACGGTTCAGGTGGCGGGACCGAATCTGCAGCCACCGGCTCCCGATCCGCCGGAAGCGTTGAGGAGATCCAGTCATGACGATTCTGAGCGCGCCGCGCGCGAAGGCGCTCGTGATGGCCGCCGCGGTCGCGGGCGGCCTCGGGCTCGCCGGGTCCGCCGAGGCGGCCGGGGGCTGCGGCCCCGGCTTCCATCCCAATCCCTGGGGCATCTGCCGGCCGAACTGGGGCCCCCGGCCCTACGGCTACTGGCGGCGCCCGATCTACTACGGCGGGTACGGCGGCTATTACCGGCCGCGCCCATTATACCGGCCCTACGGCTTCTACGGGCCGCGCCCGTTCTACTGAGCGCCGCCCGAGTCGCTCGCGACGGCACGAAGGGCGCCCCGCCGACCGGCGGGGCGCCCTTCGCGCGTGCGGGACGCCCGCGCGGGTCTGAGCGCACCTCCGCGCCCCTCTGCGCGAAGGCCTGCATGCGCACAAAGAATGACCATCCGGAAACCTTGCCGGTTTCTTAAGCCGCTCATGCAATTTATGCAGGTCTGATGCTTGACCTTACGACTCCTGCTGCGCTGCGGCGGGATTATATGTGCGTTGCACCAACAAGAGGCAGCGATGCGCAATGGGGCGCCATCGTCTGCCCGAACAGAGGTCACAGCACACCATGTCCGCCGCCCGTAGCGTCCTGAGCCGCGTCCGCGCCTATCTCCGGTACCGCGACACCGTCTCGCAGCTGTCCCGCCTGTCGGACCGCGATCTCGCCGATCTCGGCATCAACCGCAGCGAGATCCGCGGCGTCGCCCGCGTCTGATCCCAGCGCCCGAGACGCGGCGCTCGAGTCCCAGCGCCCGAGACGACCGTCTCGAAGGACCGCCGCCCGTTGATCCGGACGGCGGTCCTTCGCTATTCTCAGACATGACACAGACCATCCACATCGTCGGCGGCGGTCTCGCCGGATCCGAGGCCGCCTGGCAGGTGGCCGAAGCCGGGCACCGCGCCGTGATCCACGAGATGCGCCCGGTGCGGGGCACCGAGGCGCACCGGACGGACGGGCTGGCCGAGCTCGTCTGCTCGAACTCCTTCCGGTCGGACGACCCCGAGGGCAACGCCGTCGGGCTGCTGCACCAGGAGATGCGCACCCTCGGCTCGCTGATCATGCGGTCGGCCGACGCCAATCAGGTGCCGGCGGGCGGGGCGCTGGCGGTCGACCGCGAGGGCTTCTCCGCCGCGGTGACCCGCGCCCTGGAGCAGCACCCGAACGTCACCCTCGTCCGCGGGGAGGTCGAGGGCCTGCCGCCGGAGGAATGGGGCCCCTGCATCGTCGCCACCGGCCCGCTCACCGCTCCGGCGCTGGCCGAGGGCATCCGCGGGCTCACCGGGGCCGAGTCGCTGGCCTTCTTCGACGCGATCGCGCCGATCGTCCACCGCGACTCGATCGACATGGACGTGGCGTGGTTCCAGTCCCGCTACGACAAGCCGGGACCCGGCGGCACGGGCGCGGACTACCTCAACTGCCCGATGACCCGGGCGCAGTACGACGCCTTCGTGGCCGCCCTCGTGGCGGGCGAGAAGATCGGCTTCAAGCAGTGGGAGGGCACGCCCTACTTCGACGGCTGCCTGCCCGTCGAGGTCATGGCCGAGCGCGGCCCCGAGACCCTGCGCCACGGGCCGATGAAGCCCGTCGGCCTCACCAACCCCCGCGACCCGCTGGTCAAGCCCTGCGCGATCGTGCAGCTGCGCCAGGACAACGCGCTGGGCACCCTGTACAACATGGTCGGCTTCCAGACGAAGCTGACCTATGCCGAGCAGGTGCGGGTCTTCCGCATGATCCCCGGCCTGGAGCGGGCCGAGTTCGCCCGCCTCGGGGGCCTGCACCGCAACACCTATCTCGACAGCCCGCGCCTCCTCGACGCCACCCTCCGGCTGAGGGCCCGGCCCGCCTTGCGCTTCGCCGGCCAGATCACCGGCTGCGAGGGCTACGTGGAGAGCGCCGCGGTCGGGCTGATGGCCGGCCGCTTCGCCGTCGCGGAGGCGGCCGGCGGCGCGCTCGCCCCCCTGCCCCAGAGCACGGCCCTCGGCGCCCTCATCGCCCACATCACCGGCGGCCACCTGATGGCGGACGGCGAGGCCAACGCCCCGCGCTCGTTCCAGCCGATGAACGTCAATTTCGGCCTGTTCCCGCCGCTCGAGCGGGCCCCCCGCAACGAGACCGGCCGGCGCCTGCGCGGGCCCGAGAAGGCGGCGCTGAAGAAGCGCGCGCTCACCGACCGGGCCCGGGCCGATCTCGCTCTCTGGTTGGAGGGCGCGCGGGACGGTGCGGCGAGACCTGCGGCTGCGGAATAGCTGGCCGCACGGGGCTTGCACCGCCCGAGGCCTCATCATCCTGGGCGCACCATGACCGCGATCGACACCCGAGCCTTCCTGGCCGACCTGTACGAGCTGCGCGAGATCGGCCGGTTCCGCTCCGGCGTCCACCGGCCGACCTTCTCGGCCGCGGACATGGAATCCCGCCGCTGGCTGATGGCCCGGCTCGAGGCCTGCGGCCTGGACGCTTCCATCGACGGGATCGGCAACGTGCTGGGGCGCCACCGCGGCCCCGGCCCGCACCTGCTGGTCGGCAGCCACATCGAGACGCAGAACGAGGCCGGCTGGCTCGACGGGGCGCTGGGCGTCGTGGCCGGTGTGGCGCTGGCCCGCGCCGGGCTGCCCGTCGACGTCGTCGCCTTCGCCGACGAGGAGGGGCACTTCTCCGGCGGCTTCCTGGGCAGCCGCTCGGCGATCGGCGACCTGACCGAGGCCGAGATCGACGAGGCCCGCAACCGCACCGACGGCACGCCGCTGCGCGCGGCGCTCGCGGGTGCCGGCCTCGCCGGCCTGCCCCGGACGCGGCTCGACCCGGAGCGCTACCGCGGCTTCCTGGAGATGCATATCGAGCAGGGCACGCAGCTCGAATCCGCCGGCCTGTACCTCGGCGTGGTGAGCGGCATCGTGGCGATCTGGCAATTCCGGATCGATTTCGCCGGCAACCAGGACCACGCCGGCGGCACCACCATGGCGGAGCGCCGGGACGCGGGGCTCTCGGCGGTGCGGCTGCTGGCGGCGATCGACCGGGAATTCCCGAAGGTCTGCGGGCCGCGCAGCACCTGGACGACGGGGCGGATCACCCTGGATCCCGGCGGCTTCAGCATCATCCCGGGCCGGGCCGAGGTTTACTTCCAGTTCCGCGACGTGGCGATGCCCGTGCTGGAGCGGATGGAGGCTTGCCTGGAGGCGCTGGTGCGGGACTCGAACCGGCGCGAGCGCTGCCCGGCCACGCTGACGGCCCTGGCGAAGGCGATCCCCGCCCCCTGCGACCCGGCCCTGATGCGCGCCCTCTCGGAGGCGGCCGAGAGCGTCTGCCCCGGAGGGTGGCAGGTGATGCCGTCGGGCGCCGGGCACGACGCCCAGAACGTCGCCCGGATCCTGCCGGCCGCGATGCTGTTCGTGCCCTCGATCGGCGGCATCAGCCACCACTGGGCGGAGGATACCAGCGACGCCGACCTCGCCCTCGGCGTGCGGGCCCTCGGCGACGCGGCGGCGCGGGTGCTGGCGGGCTGAGGTGCTGGCGGGCTGAGCGCGCCGCCGCGGACGCCCGGCGCGCTCCGGCGGGCCCCCGGCCTCAGGCGCTTGACCTCAGGCGCTTGACCTCAGGCGCTTGGCACCAGCGACTGGATCGAGATCCGCTCAGGCCGGTATTCCTGCATGCCCCCGGCGATCCGCTCCTCGACGGCGTCGATGAACGTCTCCGGGTCGGTGATCGAGCACTGGCGCAGGTCCCAGAAGGCGTAGCGCCACCATTGCACCTTCAGGTAGCGCTCGATCAGCGCGTCCGGGAAGCGCATCTTCACGATCCGGGCGGGGCTGCCGGCCACGATCGCGTAGGGCGGCACGTCCTTGGTCACCACCGCCATGGCGCCGATCACCGCCCCGTCGCCGATCGTGATGTCGGGCATCAGGAAGGCGCCGTGGCCGATATAGACGTCGTTGCCGATGCGCACGCGCTTGGGCCAGAGATACGGGCCGGAGATCTCGTAATCCTCCGCCCGCGGGTCGAGGCGGTCGAACACGGCCGAGTGGTGCGTGTAGAACAGCGGCGAGGTCGAGCCGCACTGGACCGGGTGGCTGCCGCGCCCGACCTGGACGCTCTCGCCGATCGAGCAGTAGCGGGCGATATCGGCTCCGAAATAGTAGCCGCTGACCGCGTACGAGAACGCCCCCATGGTGAGGCAGTAATCGACGCCCATCCACTTGATGCTGCACGGCGGCTCGAAGACGCAATCCTCCGGCAGGCCGAACGGGGCCGGGTGCAGCACCGAGATGCCGCGGCGCAGCATCTCCTGCTTCATGTCCTCGTTGACGGAGATCATGCGGCGTCCTCGTCGCTGGGGTGTCGGGTCCCGGCCGGCGCCGGGTCCAGGCCGTAATAGTCGCCCATCAGGTCGCCGTATTCGGCCGCCCGGATCGGCACGGTGAGCCGGCCCGCGGCCGAGACGTCGATGGCGAGCAGGCGGTCGTTGAAGGCAGCCGGATCGGCGGCCAGCGCGCCGGGGAGCAGGTGCCCGTTCGGGTAGGCGCGCAGCCGCTCGGCCGGCGCGCCGAGGTCGAAGGCCGCCACCGGCAGGCCGGTGCGCAGGGCCAGGGTCAGCGCGTACGAGTAGGTCTCGGGCCAGATCGCCGGCAGCAGCACGAGGTCGGCCGAGAGCCGCCAGACCAGGTCCAGGGCCTCGTGGTCGCCGGAATAGCGCCCGGTCTGGGCGACCCCGACGCCCTCCAGGCCGATCGCCAGCGCCGGGTCCGAGTAGCCCACGATCGCGAAGCGCAGCGGCAGGTCCCGGTCCTGCGCGTCGGTGGCCAGCGCCTGAAGGAACAGGCCGCCCTTCGTGGCGCTGATCGCGCCGAGCACGGCGACGCGGCGGATTCGGCCGGGCCGCTGCAGGGCGGTCGCGCGCACCGACCGCTCCGGCTCGACGTGCGGCCGCACCGTCACCGCGAGGTCCGCGGAATCGAGGAGCGGGCCGCCGGAATTGCCGGGGTTGATCGCCGCGTCCGTCTGGATCACGCCGGACAGCTCCCGGCCCTCGCTCGTCGGCATGCGCCGCCGCACGGCGCTGATGACGCCGGTCGTCAGCGTGTGGTCGAGGCCGAACGGGTTGCCGATCGCGAAGGCCGACTGACCGACCTTGAGATCGGCCGAGGTGCCGATCGCCAGCGGCGGCGGCATGTNGGGCGGCCTCGGCGGGGTGCAGGTCCGGGACCTGCTGCCGCTGGCGCCGATGCTGATCCTGGCCTTCGCCCGGGGGCGGATCGGCACCGCGGCGGCCCTGCGCTGGCCGGCCCTGCTGCCGGTGCTGGCCGCCGCCCTCGACGCGGTGGTGCTGCCGATGATCGCGCTGCGGGCGTAGCGGGCGCTCAGTCCCGGTCCAGGAAGTCCAGGAGCGCCCGGTTGAAGGCCTCGGGCCGGGTGACGCTGTGGGCGTGGCCGCCCTCCGGGGCGAGGGCGAGCCGGGCGTTGGGCAGCGCCGCCGCCAGCCGCTCGGACCGGGTGTAGGGCACCAGCACGTCGTCCCGGGCGGCCATGACCAGGGTCTCGTGGCCGATCGACCCGAGATGGTCCGCGATGGTGAAGCGCTCCAGGGCGGCGATGCGGGTCAGCACGGTCTCGGCGCCGGGGAAATGCGCCAGCGCCTGCGCCTCGTCGGCTTCGACCCGCTCGGCCTGCGCGGAGAGCCAGGGGGCCGGGTACAGGAAGATCGCCTGCGCCCGCACGTAGGCCTCCGGGCCGCCCCCGGCCAGGATCGCCCGGCGGGCCGCGAAGCAGCGGCGCGTGGCCGGGTCCATCGCGTCCCAGCCGTTGATCACCGCGAGGCGCCCGACCCGCCCGGGGGCGTCCAGCGCCATCTGGAGGGCGATCAGGCCGCCGAGCGCGTGGCCGACCACGTCGGCCCGGTCGATCCCGGCCGCGTCCAGCACCCCGAGCGCGTCCCGCGCCATGGCGGGGATGTCGTGGTCCGGCGCGAGCGGGCCGGGCGAGCGCCCGGTGCCGCGATGGTCGTAGGTGACGACCCGGAACCGGCCGGTCAGGGCCGCCATCTGCGGCGCGAAGTAGCCCGCCGCGCCGCCGAGGCCCGGTGAGAGCAACACCGGCCGGCCGCCCGCCGGGCCGGCCACCGCGTGGTGGAGCGGGCCCATCAGCGGCCGATATGGGCGATCGCCGCGATCTCCACGCGGGCCTCGGGCTTCACGAGGCCGCACTGGATGCAGTAGCGCGCCGGCTTCTCGCCCGGGAAATACTCGGCGTAGACGGCGTTGATCGCCGCGTAGTCGGCCCAGTCCGCCAGGAAGACGTGGTTGAAGGTGACGTCGTCCATCGTGCCGCCCGCGGCCTCGACCACGCCCCGGATGGTCTCCAGCACGTGGCGGGTCTGGGCCGCCGCGTCGCCGGCATGGACCACGTTGGCCTCCGCATCGAGCGGCAGCGTGCCCGAGACGTACAGGATTCCGTCGGCCAGGGTGCCCGGCACGTAGGGGGCCAGCGGCTTGCCGGTTCCCGGCGGTATCACGACCTGCTTGGGCATTCCCCTGCGCCTCCCGCGCGCGACCTGTCGGCCGGGCCGGGCAGGCCGCGCGGGAGGCCGCGTCGCGGCGGTCCTCGCGCTCCCCGCCGGTCACCGGCGGGGGGCGCGATGCACTTATCCGGCCAGAGCGCCGCCGGATCTATCGATCCCGGCGTGTGAAGACGCCCCGAGGGCGGCCTCGAAAGCGGCGACGTCCGAGACCCAGCCGAAGAAGGTCTCGATGTTGGCGAGCGCCGCGCGCTGCAGGCTCTCCGGCCCGGCCTGGTGCGTGGCGTCGGCCAGCACGATCCCGAAATACTCCCGGTGGAACCCGTCCCGCAGGGTCGACTCGACGCAGACGTTGGTGGCGATGCCGGTGAAGACCAGCGTGGTCACGCCCCGGGCCCGCAGGGTGCTGTCGAGGGGCGTGTTGTAGAAGCCGCTGTAGCGCGGCTTGCCCATCACGATGTCGCCGGGCTCCGGATTCAGGGCATCCACCAGCGCGTAGTCCCAGGATCCCTTGGCGAGCAGCTGCGCGTTCGCTTCAGGATTCCGCCGCATCGTCTTGAGGGCGTTGGATTTGTGCCAGTTCGGCGAGCCCGGGCCACCGGCCTCGACATAGGCCGGGTCCCAGCCGTTCTGGAACCACAGGACCGGGATGCCGGCGGATCGCGCCGCCGCCACCGCCCGGGCGATCCGGGCGATCACCGGGCCGGTGCCCGACACGTCGAAGCCGGCCCGGTCGAGGTAGCCGCCCGGGCTCGCGTAGGCGTTCTGGACGTCCACCACGATGAGGAACGTGGTCGCGGGATCGAGGGCGATCGGCTCCGGGCGGGCCGGCAGGACGACGCCGCCGTGCCGGCCCTGGGCGTCGCGGTAGCCGGCGGGGCGATCCATCGGGTCATCCATCGGGCGGTCCATCGGGCGGTCCATCAGGCGACCTCCGGCAGCGGCGCCGCCGTCACGTGCCGGCGCGACCGCATCAGGGGCTGGATCCGGGTCCCGAAGTCGTCGAGGCCCTTGAGGAAGTCGTCGAAGACGAGCAGCACGCCCTCCACTCCGTCGATGGTCATGACGGCGTCGAGCATCGCGGCCACGCTGGCGTAGCTGCCCACCAGGGTGCCCATATTGAGGTTCACCGCCGAGGTCGGGTCGGCGAGCTGGCGCACGTTGGTGTCGCTGCCGGACTTGGTGTCGGCGGCGCCCTGGACGCCGAGCCACGCGATCGCCTCGGCATCCGCGCCCGCCTTGTAGTGCGCCCAGGTCGCCATGGCGGCGTCGTCGGTCTCGTCGGCGATGATCATGAACAGCGCGAAGGCGGTCACCCGCCGCCCGGTCCGCGCGCCGGCCTCGGCGAGCTTCTCCACCACGGGCGCGAAGGCGGTCGGCGTGTTGAGCCCCTTGCCCAGGCAGAAATTGTGGTCGGCGTACTGGGCCGTGAAGGCCAGCCCGGCGCCGCTCTGGCCGGCGCAGATGATCTTCACCGGCGCCTGCGGCCGCGGGCTCAGCCGGCAGTCGGTCATCTGGAAATACGTGCCCTTGCGGTCGCTGGCGCCCGTCTCCCACAGGTCGCGCAGGATCTGGGCGTACTCGGCCAGGTAATCGTAGCGCTTGGCAAAATACTCGTCGCCCGGCCACAGGCCCATCTGGTCGTATTCCGGCTTCTGCCAGCCGGTGACGAGGTTCAGGCCGAAGCGCCCGTCGGAGATCGAGTCGATGGTCGCGGCCATGCGCGCCACGATGGCGGGCGGCAGGCACAGGGTCGCCGCGGTGGCGAACAGCCGGATCCGGGTGGTGACGGCGGCGAGCGCCGCCATCAGAGTGAAGGATTCGAGATTGTGGTCCCAGAACTCGGTCTTGCCGCCGAAGCCGCGGAGCTTGATCATCGACAGGGCGAAGTCGAGCCCGTAACCCTCCGCCTTCAGGGTGATCGCCTTGTTGAGCGCGAAGCTCGGGCGGTACTGCGGGGCGTTCTCCGACAGCAGCCAGCCGTTGTTGCCGATCGGGATGAACACCCCGACGCTCATGGCCGGTGCCGGACGGGCATCGGCGCTGTCGTCCGCGTGGCTCTGCATCATCGTCCCGCGCTCCGCCCGGTCGGTTCCCCCGGAACCGAGTCGACGCCCGGAGGCTCGCAAAACAGCGGCGGAGGGTCAAACCCGCGCCGCCCGTCGGTCGCGAAAATGCCCATCTTTCCAGCGACTTGCACAACCAGGGCGCGATGCCTGCCCAACCCGTGCGCGCGTCCCGACCGGCCGCGCCCGTCCGCCGGGACGCGCTCCACCGCGCTTGACCGCCGCGACGTCCGCGCGGCGCGAGGACCGGTGACGGCGCGGCGATCATCGTCGGCACGATCAAGGACCGATCACGGACCGATCACGAACATTGTCGTGGGCGTGGCGGAGACCATCTTCCCGTGACGATGATGGATCTCGGTCCGACACTGGCGGACCTTGCCGGACTTTGCCGGACCTTGCCGGAGTGACAGCGATGCGCGCGTGGCCCGCCCTGCTCCTCGTCCTCGGCCTCGCGGGGCCGGCGGCAGCCGACGAGGCGGGGCGCGCGGCGGCCCGTGCGGTCATCGCCAAGCAGGAGCAGGCGCTCGGCCGCGACGACGCGCAGACGGCCTACGAGCAGGCCGCGCCGGGGATCCGGGACCTGTTCCCGAATGCCGACCTGTTCATCGGCATGGTCCGGAACCAGTACCGTCCGGTCTACCGCCACCGCAGCTTCGTGTTCGGCGAGGCGCACGACACGGACGCGGCGGGCGTGGTCCAGTCGGTGGCGATCCAGGACGAGTACGGCGTCGACTGGACGGCCGAGTACAGCCTCGCCCGCGACGCGGACGGCCAGTGGCGCATCACCGGCTGCCGCCTGACCAAGGCGCCCGGCACGCGCGCCTGAGATCGCGGCCCGAGACCGCGCGCCCGAGACCGCTCCCCGAAGGGCGCCCGCCGCCNGCGGCGGCGGGGCCTGCGCGAAGGCGACGGTGCCGGACAGCAGCGCCGCGACGCCCGCGAGGGCGATGATTCGGGTCATGTCGGCTCTCTCCGAGACGGGATCCGCCCCGCCGGTCCGGGGGCCGCGGGGCGGTCCGGCTGTAGGACGCGGCCGGCCAACCGGCCCTGAACCGGCCCGTTCAGCCCCGGTTAAACCGCCGGCCCGGCGCGGACCGGCAGCGACTTCGGCGGCGCGCGCCCGGCTTTCGACAGGTCCGCCCGCATCGTGTAGAGGGGGCGCCTTCCCTCGGAGGACCCTGTGCTCCACGTCTCGACTCGCGGCGCGGCCGCGCCGCTCTCGTTCTCGGACGCGCTCCTGGCGGGCCTCGCCCGCGACGGCGGGCTCTACGTGCCGCAGACCTGGCCGCAGATCGGCCATCCGGAGATCGCCGCCCTGGCGGGCCGGCCCTACGCGGAGGCCGCCAAGCGGGTGCTGCGCCCGCTGATCGACGGCGACATCGCCGGGCCGGACCTCGACCGGATGATCGACGCCGCCTACGCGACGTTCCGCCACCCGGCCGTCTGCCCGCTGACCCAGCTCGACGACAACCTGTTCCTGCTGGAGCTCTTCCACGGGCCGACGCTCGCCTTCAAGGACGTGGCGATGCAGCTGCTCGGGCGGCTGATGGACCATGTCCTGACCCAGCGCGGCGCCCGCGCCACCATCGTGGGCGCGACCTCGGGCGATACCGGCTCGGCCGCCGTGGAGGCCTTCGGCGGCCTCGACCGGGTCGACGTGTTCATCCTCTACCCGCACGGGCGCGTCTCGGAGGTGCAGCGGCGGCAGATGACCTCGGTGCCGGCGCAGAACGTCCACGCGCTCGCCGTCGACGGCACGTTCGACGATTGCCAGAACCTCGTCAAAGCCCTGTTCCAGCACGCCGATTTCGCCGACGCGGTGCGGCTGTCGGGCGTCAACTCGATCAACTGGGCCCGGGTCGCCGCGCAGGCGGTCTACTACTTCACCAGCGCGGTCGCGCTCGGCGCGCCCCACCGCCCGGTCTCGTTCGCGGTGCCGACCGGCAATTTCGGCGACGTGCTGGCCGGCTGGGTCGCCAAGCAGATGGGCCTGCCGGTCGGGCGGCTGATGATCGGCACCAACGCCAACGACATCCTGGTGCGGACCCTGGAGCACGGCGCCTACGAGCTGCGCGGCGTGGTCCCGACCACCTCGCCCTCCATGGACATCCAGATCTCGTCGAACTTCGAGCGTCTGCTGTTCGAGGCTCTGGGGCGCGACGCCTCCTCCCTGTCGCGGCTGATGGCCGGGCTGAAGCAGTCCGGCGGGTTCACGCTGAGCCCCGAGGTGCTGGCGACGGTCCGCGCGGAGTTCGACGCCGTGGCGGTGCCGGAGCCCGACGTCATGGCGGAGATCGCCCTGACCCAGGCCGCCACCGGCGTGGTGCTCGATCCCCACAGCGCCATCGGCGTCCGCGCCGGGCGCCGGCTCCTGGAGCAGGATCCCGCGACCCCGGTCGTCGCCCTCGGCACCGCGCATCCGGCGAAGTTCCCGGACGCGGTCGCCCGGGCCACCGGCGGGCTGCGCCCGCCCCTGCCCCCGCACCTCGCCGACCTGATGGACCGGCCCGAGCGCCTGACCCGGGTGGAGAACGACCAGGCCGCCCTGGAGACGCTCATCCGCGAGCGCGCCCGCATCACGAGGGGTGCGTGAGCCCGGCGCGCGTCGCGCGACGCGCCCCCGCACCCCGTCCCTCTCCCGCACGGGAGAGGAGACCCGCGCCGCATCCGGTCCCCTCCGCGACGAGCCGTCGATGAACCAGCATTTCTCCACCCACGCCGCCTCGCCGTCGCTGCGCACCACGCGGCTCGACAACGGCGTCACGGTGGTGACCGAGCCGATGCCGGGGGTCGCCACCGCGAGCCTCGGCGTCTGGGTCGGGGCCGGCTCGCGCAACGAGCGCGCCGACGAGGCCGGCCTGTCCCACCTCATCGAGCACATGGCGTTCAAGGGCACGCGCACCCGCTCGGCGCAGAAGATCGCGGAAGAGATCGAGAATGTCGGCGGCGAGATCAACGCCGCCACCTCGACCGAGGGGACGAGCTACACCGCCCGGGTGCTCGGCGAGGATGCCGGCCTCGCCCTCGACGTGATCGGCGACATCCTCACCGATTCGGTCTTCGACGCCGGCGAGCTCGCCCGGGAGAAGGGCGTCATCCTGCAGGAATACGCCGCCGTCGAGGACACCCCGGACGACGTGGTCTACGACGCCTTCACGGAGGCCGCCTTCCCGGACCAGCCGGTCGGCCGGCCGATCCTCGGGCGCCCCGAGACGATCCGGAGCTTCGACGAGGCGGGGATCCGCGCCTATCTCGACCGGGAATACACGCCGGACCGCATCGTGGTGGCCGGCGCCGGGGCGGTGACCCACGAGGCGATCGTGGCGGCGGCCGAGCGCCATTTCGGCGCCCTCCCCGCCAAGCCCGCCCCCGCGGCGGTCCCGGGCGTCTACGGCGGCGGCGAGCGGCGGATGCCGCGCAAGCTCGAGCAGGCCAACGTGGTGATCGGCCTGCCGGGCCTCTCCTTCCGGGACGAGGGCTACTACGCGCTCCACATGTTCGCGCAGGTGCTGGGCGGCGGCCTGACCTCGCGGCTCTGGCAGGAGGTGCGCGAGACCCGCGGCCTCGCCTACGAGATCCAGGCCTTCCACTGGCCGTTCTCGGATTGCGGCCTGTTCGGCATCGGCGCCGGCACCGCCGGCGCGGACCTGCCCGAGCTCGTCGACGTGACCCTGGCGGCTACCGCCCGTGCGGCCCGCGACCTCGACGCCACCGAGATCGCCCGCGCCAAGGCGCAGCTGAAGGTCTCGCTGCTCTCGGCCCTGGAGACGCCCGGCGGGCGCATCGAGCGCAACGCCCGCCAGATCCTGGCCTGGGGCCGGGTGATTCCCGCCGGGGAGGTGATCGACAAGGTCGACGCCGTCACGGTCGAGGACGTCCGCGCCGCGGCGGCCGCGATGCTGCGGGGCACGCCCACGCTGGCGGCGATCGGCCCGATCCGCAAGCTGCCCGCCCTCGACAGGATCGCGGGCGCGCTCCGGGGAGCGTAGGGCAGCTTCGGCCGCTCGCCGCGCCACCGTCTCTGCGAGGGGAGCGACCCAGGACAGCGCCCGCGATGACGGAGAGGGCGGCAGAACGGCCGCCCCCGCCCCGGCCAACTTGATTTGGCCGCAAAGGGGCGCGATCCGCGGGCGGTGGACCGGCCCCGGGGCGACCTTGCCCCGGGTCAGGCCCGCGCCTATCGATCGAGGCCGCCCGGGCGGCCGATGCCGCAGCTCGCACGGCCGGAAGTCAAGACACCCTTGCGCATCCTCGCCCACCTCCTGACCCTGGTCGGCGGCCTCGTCGGTGCCCTCGCGCTCACGCTCGCCGCGAGCGCGCCCGCCCAGGCCGTGGAGGCGGTCCGCGTCACCCTCGACGCGCCGGTGATCGACCTGACCACCGCGATCGAGCGCTACCGCTCCGACGGCGACCTGATCCAGATCTCCACGGCGCCCGGCAAGGACGGCATCGTCCGGCGCATCGTCGTGAAGGCGCGCGACGCCGGCGCCCGGCCCGACTGGATCGTGTTCGCGCTCACCAACGACACCGACGAGCAGATCGACCGCATCCTGGTCGCCCCGCATTTCCGGCTGGTCGATTCCGGGGTGATCTGGCCCGATCTCGGCGGCTCGCGCATCGCCGCCATCACGGCGAGCCAGGGCATCCGGCCCGAGCGGGACGAGAACCCGGAGGCCGACCAGTTCACCATCACGCTGGATCCCGGCGCCACCGTCACCTACGTGGCCGAGCTGCGCGGCTCCAACGTCCCTCAGCTCCGCCTCTGGGACCAGGACGCCTACCGGCGCAAGACCGCCGGACTGACCCTCTACAAGGGCATCATCATCGGGATCAGCGGCCTGCTGGCCCTGTTCCTGACCATCGTGTTCGTGGTCAAGGGCGCGATCATCTTCCCGGCCGCCGCCGCGCTCGCGTGGTCGGTGCTCGCCTATGCCTGCATCGATTTCGGGTTCCTGCAGCGGGTGTTCCCGGTCACCGAGCTCGCCGAGCGGGTCTACCGGGCCTCCGCGGAGGCGGTGCTCGGGGCGACGCTGCTGGTCTTCCTGTTCGCCTATCTCAACCTCGCCCGCTGGCACGTGCGCTACAGCCACGTGGCGTTCTTCTGGCTCGCCTTCCTGGCGGGCCTCGTCGGGCTCGCGGTGTTCGACCCGCCGGTGGCGGCGGGCGTGGCGCGGATCTCGATCGCCGCGGTGGCCGGGATCGGCCTGCTGCTGATCGTCTACCTCGCCGCCCATAACGGCTACGACCGCGCCATCCTGCTGGTGCCGACCTGGCTGCTGCTGGTGGTCTGGGTCACGGCGGCGGGCTTCGCGGTCACCGGCCAGATCGGCAGCGACCTCGTCCAGCCCGCCCTGATCGGCGGCCTCGTGCTGATCGTGATGCTGATCGGCTTCACGGTGCTCCAGCACGCCTTCGCGGGGGGCGGCCTCAGCCACGCCCTCGTGTCCGACACGGAGCGGCGCGCGCTGGCGCTGACCGGCGCCGGCGACGTGGTGTTCGACTGGGACGTGCCCGCCGACCGGGTCTTCGTCGGCCCGGAGATCGAGGGCCAGCTCGGCCTCGCCCGCGGCACCCTGGAGGGGCCGGCGACCAACTGGCTGGGCGCGCTCCACCCGTTCGACGTGGAGCGCTACTCGGCGGCCCTCGACACGGTGATCGAGGAGCGGCGCGGCCGCATCGTCCACGACTTCCGCCTGCGCTCGGAGGCCGGCACGTTCTTCTGGTACCGCCTGAAGGCGCGGCCGGTGATCGGCGCCGACGGCGAGGTGATCCGGGTGGTCGGCACCATCGCGGACGTCACCGAGATCAAGACCGCCGAGGAGCGCCTGCTCCACGACGCCGTGCACGACAGCCTCACCGGCCTGCCGAACCGCGAATTGTTCGGCGACCGCCTCGACGCGGCTCTGGCCTTCGCCGGCCAGGACCAGCGCCTCAAGCCCACCGTGATCGTGCTGGACGTCGACCGGTTCAAGGGCATCAACGACGCGATCGGCCTGTCGGCGGGCGATTCGATCCTGCTGACCCTCTCGCGCCGGCTCGGCCGCCTGCTGCGCCCGCAGGACACCCTGGCCCGGGTGGCCGGCGACGAGTTCGCGGTGATCCTCCTCTCCGAGCGCGACCCCGACCGGATCCTGGCCTTCGCCGAGATGATCCGCCGGGCGATCGCCACGCCGATCACCTACGCCGACCGCGAGATCTTCCTGACCGTCTCGATCGGCCTCGCGCTCTACGAGGCCGGCGCCAACCTGAAGCGCGACGAGGTGTTCAAGAGCGCCGAGATCGCCATGATCCAGGCCAAGCGCAACGGCGGCGATCGGATCGAGGTGTTCCGCGCCCACATGCGCACCGACCGCTCCGACCGGCTGATGCTGGAGAGCGACCTGCGCAAGGCGATCGAGCGCAACGAGTTGCGGGTCCTGTTCCTGCCGGTGGTGCGGCTCGAGGACCGCACCGTGGCGGGGTTCGAGACCGTGCTGCGCTGGGACCATCCGAAGCTCGGGCGCATCCCCGCCTCGACCTTCCTGCCGCTCGCCGAGGAGAGCGGCTTCGTGGTCAATCTCGGCATCTTCGCCCTGGAGCGCACCGCCCTGGAGCTCGCGGCGTGGCAGCGCTCCCTGGAGGTCGAGCCGCCGATCTTCGCGGCCTGCAACCTGTCCTCGCGCCAGCTCCTGCGCCACGACCTCCTGCACGACGTGAAGACCGTGCTGGCCCGCTCCGGCGCCCTGCCCGGCTCGCTCAAGCTGGAATTCAGCGAGAGCCTCGTGATGGAGAACCCGGAATACGCCGCCCAGATGCTGGCGCGGATCCACGACCTCGGCGCCGGCCTGTGCCTCTCGGATTTCGGCACCGGCTACTCGGCCCTCTCCTATCTCCAGCGCTTCCCGTTCGACACGATCAAGGTCGACGC
Organism: Methylobacterium mesophilicum; assembly: GCF_036441335.1. GTDB lineage: Bacteria > Pseudomonadota > Alphaproteobacteria > Rhizobiales > Beijerinckiaceae > Methylobacterium > Methylobacterium mesophilicum_B. The sequence continues at coordinate 76,622 of NZ_MLBW01000036.1, read as the reverse complement.
GACCTTCGTGCGCCAGATCGGCACCGGCCAGACCGCGATCCTGCGCTCCATCGTGCGCATGGCGAGCGAGCTGAACCTCGCCATCGTGGCGGAGGGCTGCGAGTCCGAGGCCGACGCCCAGGCGCTCGCCGGTCTCGGCTGCGAGTACGCCCTCGGCCCGGCCTTCGGCGAGCCGATGACCATGCTGCAGGCCCGCCAGATCGTCGGTGCCGCCCCGGAAGCGGCCTGAGATTCGATCCGGACGGGCCCGCTCGGTATATTGCCGGCCAACGATCCGCGCGGCGGCAGGTGACGCGATGACTCCGGACCAGATCAGGCTCGTGCAGGACAGCTTCGCGAAGGTGCGGCCGATTGCCGGAACGGCGGCCGACCTGTTCTACGGCCGCCTGTTCGCGATCGCCCCGGAGGTGCGCCCCCTCTTCCCCGCGGACATGACCGAGCAGAAGCAGAAGCTGATGGCCATGCTCGGGCTGGCGGTCGCCAACCTGAACCATCCGGAGACCGTGGTGCCCGCGCTCCAGGATCTCGGACGCCAGCACGTGGCCTACGGCACGCGGGACGCCCACTACGCGCCGGTGGGGGCGGCCCTGCTGTGGACCCTGGAGCAGGGCCTCGGCGTGGACTTCACCCCGGAGGTCCGCGAGGCCTGGACCGAGACCTACGCGCTGGTCGCCCGCGTGATGAAGGCGGCCGCCGCGGACGCCGCGTGAGCGGCGCGTCGAGCGGCGGGCGCGGACGGGCCGAGCGCCACCGCGGAGTCCCCGGCGCCCCGATCCAGGGCCAGGAGGAGGCGCCGCCGCCGCCCGTCGCCGTCCGCAAGGGCACGGTCACGGAGATCCGCCGGCTCAGCCCCGGCATCCTCGAGATCGTCGCGACCCTGACCCGGCGCCCGACCGGCGAGCCCGGCCACCAGGCGCTGGTGACCTTCGCGGGGCTGCCGACGCGGACGCTGTCCCCGACCCTGCGGGTCGACGGCACGACCGAGATCAACGACGCGGTGTTCCACGTCGCCCGCGACCCCGAGGGCGATCCCCTCGACGGGCTCCGCCTCGACCAGCCCGTGCGCCTCAAGGGCCCCGTCGGCCGGGGGCAGTACCGCCCCGGGGGCGGCCGGCTCGTGCTGGTGGCGGCCGGCGCCGGCTTCGGCGCGATCTGGGCGATCGCCCGGGCGGCCCGCTACGTCGAGCCCGCCCGCGAGGTGGCCCTGGCCGTCGGCGCCCGCGACGCCCTGGACCTCTACATGCGCGAGAGCCTGGACTGGCTGCGCCGCACCGGCGTCGGCCGGATCGTGCTCTGTGCCGATCGCGGCCGCCAGCGGCCGCCGGACGTGCGCTCCGGCCCGCTCAGCGCCCACCTGCCGAGCCTGCGCGCCACCGACGTGGTCCACGTGGCGGGCGACGTCTCGACGGTCGGCGCCGTGCAGGTGCTCGCCGCCTCGGTGGGCGCCCGCTGCTACCCGATCGTGATCGACTGACTGCCGTCGCCTCGACGCGGCGGCGCCCGGCTGCTACCGGGCCGGTCCCGACCCCGATCCGAGCCCCGATGGTCCGCGTCCTCTGCCTCGGCTACAGCGTCACGGAGCTGCCGGGCTACGTCGAGCGGGCCAACGCCCTGGCCGAGGCCGAGGGGCGTCCGGTCACCTTCCTCCGCAGCGGCTGGGGCGGCCATTCGCTGCCCTCCATCGCCGCCCTGATCGACGAGATCCTGGACGCGATCCCCTGCGACAGCGTCCTCCTCGAGCTGTTCACCGGCAACGTCCGCTACTTCGACGGCGCGACGATGCGGGCCTATCTCGACGACATCCTCGCGGCGACCGCCCGGCGGGACCTGCCCGTCGCCTTCCTCAACCTCCACCAGGGCGGCGTCGACTACGCCGCCGAGCCCGTCGCCGGCCTGCTGGCGGAGTACCGCGCCCTCTACGGGATCCCCTATCTCGACATCGCCGCCCCGGTGGCGGCCGCGGGCGCGGGCGACATCACCTACCTGCTGAAGGACGCGACCCACGTCACGCCGGCGGGCGCCGACCTCTACGGCACCCTGGTCTACAGCTTCCTCCGCGCGCCGCCGCCGGGCCGGGCCTATATCGACCGGTTCCGGACCCTGCCGGGCCGGTTCGAGGCCCTGCCGCTGCGCGCCCTCCCCGGCCTGACCTGCGGGTTCACCCTCCGCCGCAACGGCATCCCGCTGGACTTCCTGGAGATCCCGGAGGGTACGCGCGTCGCCGTCCCCCTGGGGCGCCCCCGCGACGTGATCGGACTCCTCGTGACCTACGGGCCGCAGGCGGGCACGCTGACGGTCGGGGACCCGGCGACCGGGCGGGCGCGGGCCCTCGTCGCCTACGACGCGTTCTCCTACTACACGCGCGCGATGTTCCGCAGCGTGACCCTCCCGGCGGCGCGCGCGCTGACGATCGCGCAGTCGGCGGAGCGCCCGGACATCGCCCTGCGCAAGGGCGCGCCGGATCCGGGCCCGCGGATCGGGCGCGTGTCGCACGTCGTCTGCCGGCGGAGAGCGGGCCTGGCCCGTGGCGGCCGCGACCGAGCGGCTCGGCGGCGCCATCCGGGCGATCGGCCGTCAGGCGGGCGGCTCGTCCGAACTCGCCCAGCAGGCGGTCGGCGAGGCCGACCAGACCGCCGGCCTCGTGGCCGAGCTGCGGCAGGCGGCCTCCGAGATCGGCGACGTGGTGCGGCTGATCGCGTCCATCGCCGAGCAGACCAACCTGCTCGCCCTCAACGCCACCATCGAGGCGGCGCGGGCCGGCGAGGCCGGCCGCGGCTTCGCGGTCGTGGCGGGCGAGGTGAAGGCCCTGGCCGAGAAGACCGCGCGGGCGACCGACGGGATCGCCGCGCAGATCGGCCGGATCCAGGGCGTGACCGGATCCGCGGTCGGCGCCATCGGCGCGATCATCGACCGGATCCGCGAGATCAACGGGGTGGCGATCGCGATCGCCGCGGCCGTCGAGGAGCAGAGCGCCGCGACCCAGGAGATCGTGCGCACCATCGCCCAGGCGACGCGGGGCGCCGCGGAGGTGACCGGCACCATCGCCGGGGTGGCCGAGGCCTCCGGGCGGACGGGGGTCGCGGCCGACCACGTGCTCACGGCCGCCACCGCCCTGTCCCGTCAGTCCGAGGGGCTCGCGGCGGAGGTGGGGCGGTTCCTGGCCACGGTGCGCGCAGCCTGAGGGCGGCGCGGCCCGCTCCCGCGCGGGAGCGGGCCGGTGGCGCTCAGCCCAGGCGGACCCGCCAGATCTCCTCGGCGTACTCGCGCATCGCCCGGTCGGAGGAGAACCACGCCATGCGGGCGGTGTTGCGGATCGCCTTCGCCCACCAGCCGCGGGGATCGCGCCACGCGGCGTCGATGGCGCGCTGCACCCGCCAGTAATCGTCGAAATCGGCGGTGAGCAGGTACTGGTCGCGCCGGCGCAGGTCGTCGGTGAGCGGCCGGAACCGGCCCGGCTCCTCCGGCGAGAACCGGCCCGACGCGATCATGTCGAGCGCCGCCGCCAGCCGCGGCGACGCCTGGATCGCCCGGGCCGCGTAGTCCGGCTCGGCCTGCCGGGCGCGCACCCCGTCGGCCTCCAGGCCGAAGATGAAGATGTTGTCCGCCCCGACATGGTCGCGGATCTCGATGTTGGCGCCGTCGAGGGTGCCCACCGTGAGCGCGCCGTTGAGGGCGAACTTCATGTTGCCGGTGCCCGAGGCCTCCATGCCGGCGGTGGAGATCTGCTCGGACAGGTCGGCGGCCGGGATGATCGATTCGGCGAGGCTCACCGAGTAGTTGGGCAGGAACACCACCTTCAGCCGGTCCGCGACCTCGGGGTCGTCGTTCACCGCCTTGGCGACGTCGCAGGCGAGCTTGATGATCAGCTTGGCCTGGACGTAGCTCGGCGCCGCCTTGCCGGCGAAGATCTTGACCCGGGGCGTCCAGTCCCGGTGCGGCTCGGCCTTGATCGCCTGGTAGAGCGCCACGGTCTCGACCACGTTGAGGAGCTGGCGCTTGTACTCGTGGATGCGCTTGACCTGGATGTCGAACAGCGCGGCCGGATCGACGTCGACGCCGGTGCGCTCGGCGATGAGCGCCGCCAGGGCCTCCTTGCGCTCCCGGCGCACGGCCGCGTAGCGCGCCACGAAGGCCGGGTCCTCCGCGTGGGCCTCCAGGCCCCGGAGCAGCTCGGGATTGTCGAGCACGCCGGCGCCGACCGTCTCCACGGCGAGCCGGGTGAGGCCGGGATTGGCGTTGTGGAACCAGCGGCGGAAGGTGATGCCGTTGGTCTTGTTGACGATCTTGTCCGGATCCAGCGCGTGCAGGTCGGAGAAGACCGTCGAGCGCATCAGGTCGGTGTGCAGGGCCGAGACGCCGTTGACCCGGCGGGCGCCGTGGAAGGCGAGGTGCCCCATCCGCACCCGCCGCCCGTGCGACTCGTCGATCAGCGAGATCGACGCGAGGTAGGCCGCGGCATCCGCCGATCCCTGGCGGCCGTGCTTGGCCTGCTCCTCCAGGTGCATCCAGTTGATCAGGTAGATGATCTGCATGTGGCGCGGCAGCAGCCGCTCCATCAGCTCCACCGGCCAGGTCTCCAGCGCCTCGGGCAGGAGGGTGTGGTTCGTGTAGTGCAGCGTGTGCGTGGTGACGTGCCACGCGTCCTCCCAGGAGAGGCCGTAGACGTCGAGCAGGACGCGCATCAGCTCCGGCACGGCGATCGCCGGGTGCGTGTCGTTGAGCTGGATCGCCGCGTGGTCGGCCAGGGACCGGACGTCGCCGCGCTCGGCCACGTGGCGGGCCACGAGATCCTGGATCGAGGCCGCGGTGAAGAAGTATTCCTGGCGCAGGCGCAGCTCCTGGCCCTCGGCCGAGGAATCGCTCGGGTAGAGCACCCGCGAGATCGCCTCGGCGCGCATCCGCGCCGCGACCGCGCCGACATGGTCGCCGCCGTTGAAGCGGGCGAGATCCACGGGCTCGCCGGCCTCGGCCTTCCAGAGGCGCAGGCCGTTGACGTGGCGGCCGCGCCAGCCGACCACCGGCACGTCGTGGGCCACCGCCCGCACGGTCTCGGCCGGCTGCCAGTGGCGCCGGATCACCCCCTCCTCCGGCGAGGACAGGGTGACGGTGCCGCCGAACCCGATCGCGTAGGTCGCCTCGGGCCGGGCGAATTCCCAGGGGTTGCCCTCGGCGAGCCACGTCTCCGGCGCCTCGCGCTGCCAGCCGTCCTCGAAGGACTGGCGGAACAGGCCGTGGTCGTAGCGGATGCCGTAGCCCATGGCCGGAATGCCGATGCTGGCCATGCTCTCCATGAAGCAGGCGGCGAGGCGCCCGAGGCCGCCGTTGCCCAGAGCCGCGTCGGGCTCGGCCTCCTGCACGGCGTCGAGGTCGATCCCGAGCTCCCGGAGCGCGCTGCGGGTCGTCTCGGTGAGGCCGAGATTGTTCAGCGCGTCCGACATCAGCCGGCCGATCAGGAATTCCAGCGACAGGTAGTAGACGCGCTTGTTCGGGACGCCGCGCTCGGCGGTCAGCGCGGCGGCCACGATCCGCTCGCGCAGGGCCAGCGCCGTCGCGGCGAACCAGTCGCGCGGGCGGGCGGTCTCGGGCGTGCGGCCGAGCGCGAAGGTGAGCTTGGCGCGGATCGCCTCGCGCAGGTCCACCACCGCGTCGCCGCTGCCGGACAGCACCGGGGCGGTCCAGGCGGCCGGGGCGGGCGCCTCGGTTGCGCGCTCGTCGCGCGAGACATCTTGTGGCACAGGCCGGGTCAGAACATCGTTCAACACGTGCGGGTCCCCCAAAGTCGTCGCCCCGGATTCTAGCGCCGGGGGTATCGTGGGCGGATTATCTCTTTTGATGGATTGCCGCCGCATGAACGGACGGGCGATCCGTGCCCCGAAGCGCCCGACGATGCGGTCGGCTTCCGGCGAAGTCGTGGCAGCGCCGCTCCGGCGGAGCGCACGGGCACGGCGGAGGAGATATGGCACGGCGGCGTGACATTCCAGGCACAGCCGCGCGCCGTCGCCCTGCGTGAGGGGCATGCGCACGGGTTTTGCGGGCCTCAGCCATTCCCTCGGCGACGCTGCACCGAGGCATTCGGCGCGCGGCGCGCGCTCCGAGCGCATCCATCGCCGGTCGCCAGCGCGCGGGTCAGCGGTTAAGCGTGGGCCGCCGATGCGAGGGGCGCAGCATGACCGACACCGTCTGGTGGAAGCGCGGGACCGTCTATCAGGTCTACCCGCGGTCCTTTCAGGACACGAACGGCGACGGGGTCGGCGACCTGCCGGGCATCACGGCGCGGCTGGACTACCTCGCATGGCTGGGGGTCGACGCCGTGTGGATCTCGCCGGTCTACCCCTCGCCCATGGCGGATTTCGGCTACGACGTGGCCGATTACTGCGGGATCGACCCGCTGTTCGGCACGCTGGCCGATTTCGACGCCCTCGTGGCCGAGGCCCACCGGCGCCGGCTGAAGGTGATCCTCGACTTCGTGCCGAACCACTCCTCGATCGCGCATCCCTGGTTCGCCGAGAGCCGGTCGTCGCGCGCGAGCCCCAAGCGGGACTGGTACATCTGGCGCGACCCGGCGCCCGGCGGCGGCCCGCCCAACAACTGGCTGTCGAATTTCGGCGGCCCGGCCTGGACGCTCGATGAGACCACCGGCCAGTACTACTACCACGCCTTCCTGGCGGAGCAGCCGGACCTGAACTGGCGCAACCCCGCGGTGCGGGCGGCCATGCACGACGTGCTCCGCTTCTGGCTGGAGCGCGGGGTCGACGGGTTCCGGGTCGACGTGATCTGGCACCTGATGAAGGATGCGGGATTCCGCGACAACCCGGCCAATCCCGACTACGCTCCGGGCGCGCCCGAGATCAACCGCTTCACCCAGGTCTACTCCGCCGACCGGCCCGAGATCTTCGACGTGATCGCCGGCATGCGGGCGGTGCTGCGCCAGTACGGCGAGCGGGTACTGATCGGCGAGATCTACCTGCCGGTGGAGCGTCTGGTCGCCTATTACGGGCCGGACCTGACCGGGGCCGACCTGCCGTTCAATTTCCAGCTGATCCAGACGCCGTGGCGGGCCGACGCGGTGGCGGACCTCGTGGCCCAGTACGAGGCGGCCCTGCCCGAGGGCGGCTGGCCGAACTGGGTGCTGGGCAACCACGACCAGCCGCGCATCGCCGCCCGGGTCGGGCCGGCCCAGGCCCGCATCGCCGCGATGCTGCTGCTGACCCTGCGCGGCACGCCGACCCTCTACTACGGCGACGAGATCGGGCTCGGCCACGTGCCGATCCCGCCCGACCGCGCCCGGGATCCCTGGGAGCACAACGAGCCCGGGCACGGCCGCGACCCGGAGCGCACGCCGATGCAGTGGGACGACAGTCCGCAGGCGGGCTTCTCCACGGCCGAGCCCTGGCTGCCGCTGGCGGCGGATTGGGCCGCCTGCAACGTCGAGAGCCAGCGCTCGGATCCGGGCTCGATGCTGACCCTCCACCGGCGGCTGCTCGCCCTGCGCCGCGACCACGCGGCGCTCGCCGTGGGCGGCTACCGGGAGGTGCCGCTGGGCAACGCCGAGGTGTTCGCCTACGAGCGCTTCGCCGACGGGGCCGTCCTGCGGGTGCTGCTGAATTTCGGCGCGGCGTCGCAGGACTTGCCGCTGCCCGAGGGGGCCTGGACCGTGCTGCTCTCGACCCGTCCCGGGCGCGCGGGCGAGCCGGCCGGGCTCACCCTGGCGCTCGAGCCCGCCGAGGGGGTGATCCTGCGCCGCGCGGGGTGAGGGGAGCCCGCGCCCGGCCCCGGCGCGTCAGTCCGGGGACCGAATCGGGTGCCCGGACTGAGGCGCCGCCCGTCGGCTCGAACACGTGCCGGGTACGCGCGGCCGGGCACGCCCGGCGGGGCCCGGCGCGGTCGCCCCCGGCCGGAGCGCTGTATCCAGCGGCCGAAATCCGCCGTCGCGGCGCGATTTCTCGCTGCGATGCCACATAGGTAAGTGACGCTTAATCACCACGGTGGCCTATTTTGTGCGTCGCAACGGAACCGTCGCGGCGAAGGAGCATTGGCCGTGGTTGAGATCGTGACAGCCGTGCCTGCCCGGTCGACTGCCAGACCGGGGCATTCCGCCCGGCCAGGATCAATGCTGATGCTCGATGCGCGCCGTGGTGGTTCCTTCGCCGAGTGGTCGTCCGGCGAAGAGAACGGCGCCGGTCCCGTGCCGGTTCCGGCCCGGCCGGCCTCGCTGCGCCGCCGCATCCTCTACGCGACGCCCGAGATGGCGGATTTCGTGAAGACCGGCGGTCTCGGCGAGGTCTCGGCCGCCCTGCCCCGGGCCCTGATCCCGCACTACGACATCCGCGTCCTGATCCCGGGCTACCGGCAGGTCCGCGCCGCCTTCCCGGAGATCCCGGTCGTCGCCCGCCTCGAGGGGTTCGCCGGCATCCCGGCCTGCGACCTCGGCCTGGTCGAGGCGGCCGACGGCCTGCGGATCTACGTCCTGCTCAGCCCCGACCTCTACGAGCGCGACGGCACGCCCTACGGCGACCAGCACGGCGATTTCGGCGACAACGACCTGCGCTTCGCCCGCCTCAGCCTCGCGGCGGCGGACCTCGCCGCCGGCGCCGATCCCGACTGGGCGGCCGACCTCCTGCACCTCAACGACTGGCAGGCGGCCCTGGCCCCGGCCTATCTCGCGTGGCGCGGCCGGCGGGTCCCGAGCGTTCTGACGATCCACAACCTCGCCTACCAGGGCCTTTTCCCCCACGATGCCCTGCCCCGGCTCGGCGTGCCGGACGCGGCCTTCCAGGTCGACGGCGCGGAGTTCTACGGGCAGCTCTCCTTCCTCAAGGCCGGCATCTTCTACGCCTCGCAGGTCACCACGGTGAGCGAGACCTACGCCCGGGAGATCCAGACGCCCGAGCTGGGCTGCGGCCTCGACGGGCTCCTGCGCACCCGCGCCGGACAGGGCCGGCTCGCCGGCATCCTGAACGGCATCGACGAGACCTGGGACCCGACCACCGACCCGCACCTCGCCACGCGATTCGAGATCGACGACTGGAAGGGCAAGCGCGCCAACACGGAGGCGGTGCGCCAGCAATTCGGCCTCGCGGTCTCCCGCGGGCCGCTCTTCGCCATCGTGTCGCGCCTCGTGCACCAGAAGGGCATCGACCTGAGCCTTCAGGCGGCCGAGACCATCGTGGCCGGGGGCGGCCAGCTCGTGGTGATCGGCCAGGGCGAGGGCCGGTTCGAGCAGGCGCTGCAGGGGTTGGCCAAGCGCCATCCCGACGCGGTCGGCGTGCATGTCGGCTTCGAGGAGGCGCAGGCCCGGCGGATGTTCGCGGGCAGCGACTTCCTGCTGATGCCCTCGCGCTTCGAGCCCTGCGGCCTCGCCCAGATGTACGCGCAGCGCTTCGGCTCCCTGCCGATCGTGCGCCGGACCGGGGGCCTCGCCGACACGGTCGAGGACGGCGTGACGGGCTTCACCTTCGGGGAGGCCTCGGCCGCCTCCTTCGGGGCGGCGGTGCGGCGGGCGCTGGAGGCCTTCGGCCAGAAGAAGCGCCTCAACGCCATGCGGCGGCGGGCCATGGCGGCCCGCTTCGGCTGGGACCAGGCCGCCGACAACTACGCGGGCCTGTACGGCCGCGCCATCGGCAACAGCGTGGGACTACGCTGGCGGGCGGCGTAGGGTCGACGTAGGCTGCACACATCGGGCCGGGATGGCGGAGCGCGACGCGCCCTGTCTCCCGCGCGGGAGAGGGGACCCGAGCCGCACGCTGCCGTGCCGCCGCGCCCGCACCCTCGCTCCGGCTTCGCCGCGCGTGGCCCGCGGGGGCGCACCCCGCGGGCGGGACGAGGGGCTCACCCCTCCAGCAGGAAGATCATCGTGGCGAGCGGCGGCAGGGTCAGCGACAGGCTCTGACCCTGGCCGTGGCTCGCCTGGTCGTCGGTGTGGCGGCCGCCCTGGTTGCCCAGGTTGGAGCCACCGTAGACCCCGGCATCCGAGTTGAACGCCTCGCGATAGTAGCCCGCCTGCGGCACGCCGATCCGGTAGCCCTCGCGCGGCACCGGCGTGAAGTTCGACACCACGATCGCCACCTCGCCGGGCTTGGCACCCTTGCGGGCCCAGGCGATGACGCTGTTGTCCTGGTCGTCCGCCACCAGCCACTGGAAGCCGGTATGCTCGACGTCGCGGCCGTAGAGGGCCGGGGTCGAGACGTAGAGCCGGTTCAGGTCGCGGATCACGCTCTGGACGCCCTTGTGCAGGGGATCGTCCAGGAGGTGCCAGTCCAGGCTGTTGTCGTGGTTCCACTCCCGCTCCTGGCCGAACTCGCCGCCCATGAACAGCAGCTTCTTGCCGGGATGCCCCCACATGAAGCCGTAATAGGCCCGGAGATTCGCGAATTTCTGCCAGCGGTCGCCCGGCATCTTGCCGAGCAGCGAGCCCTTCCCGTGCACGACCTCGTCGTGGGAGAGCGGCAGGATGAAATTCTCCGAGAAGGCGTAGAGTAGACCGAAGGTCAGATTGTGGTGGTGGTAGCGGCGGTGGATCGGATCCTCCTGCATGAAATGCAGGGTGTCGTGCATCCAGCCCATGTTCCACTTGAAGCCGAAGCCGAGGCCGCCCGTGTAGGTCGGGTGCGAGACGCCCGGCCAGGAGGTCGATTCCTCCGCCACCGTGATCGTCCCCGGGGCGTGGCTGTAGGTCGCCTCGTTGGTCTTGCGCAGGAAGTCGATGGCGTCGAGGTTCTCGTTGCCGCCGTAGCGGTTCGGGATCCACTCGCCCTGGCGGCGCGAGTAGTCGAGGTAGAGCATCGACGCGACGGCGTCCACGCGCAGGCCGTCGAGGTGGTAGTGCTCCAGCCAGAACCGGGCGTTGGCGGCGAGGAACGTCGCGACCTCGGTGCGCCCGAAATTGTAGATGTAGGTGCCCCAGTCCTGGTGGAAGCCCTGGCGCGGGTCGGCGTGCTCGTAGAGGTGCGTGCCGTCGAACAGGCCGAGCCCGTGGGCGTCGAGGGGGAAGTGGCCCGGCACCCAGTCGAGCAGCACGCCGATGCCGGCCTCGTGGGCCGCGTCCACGAAGGCCGCGAAATCCTCAGGGGTGCCGAAGCGGCTCGTCGGCGCGAAGAGCGAGACCGGCTGGTAGCCCCAGGACCCGTCGAACGGGAACTCGGTGATCGGCAGCATCTCGATATGGGTGAAGCCCAGATCCTTGACGTAGGGGATCAGCCGGTCGCCGAGTTCCTTGTAGGTGAGGTAGCGGTTGCCCTCCTCGGGCACCCGCGCCCAGGAGCCGAGGTGGACCTCGTAGATCGAGATCGCCGCGTAGCGCGGGTCCTTGGCGCCGCGGGTGCTCATCCAGCCGGAATCGCGCCAGTCGAAGTCGCCCGTCCCGTGGGTGACCGAGGCGGTCTCCGGCGGGTGCTGGGCCGCGAAGGCGACCGGGTCGGCCTTGAGCGGCACCAGGGACCCGTCGGGGCCGCGGATCTCGAACTTGTAGCGCACGCCGGCCTTGAGGCCCGGCACGAACAGCTCCCAGATGCCGCCGTCCTGCCAGAGGCGCATCGGGTGGCGCCGCCCGTCCCAGTCGTTGAAGTCGCCGACGACGCTGACCTTGCGGGCGTTGGGCGCCCAGACGGCGAAGCGGAAGCCGTCGATGCCGTCGAGCTGCCCCGACTGCGCGCCGAGCATCCGGTAGACGAGGTTGGTGCCGACCTCGCGGAGCGCCGCCACGTCGTACTGCTCGATCGAGGAGCCGAAGCCGTAGGGGTCGTAGCGGCGCCGCTTCGTCCCGTCCCAGGACTCGACCTCGATCTCGTAGAGCGGCCGGTGCTCGCCCTCGACCTTAGCGACCCAGAACCCGTCCGGATGGCGCTTCTCGAAGGGCGCGGTGCGGCCGTCCATCACCAGGGTGGCGGCCCGCGCCTCGGGCAGCACGGCGCGCACCTCCCAGGCCTTCGGCCCGACCCGGTGGGGCCCGAGCACCGCGAAGGGGTCGCCGTGGTTGGCGGCCATCAGCGCGGCGATCGCGTCCGGGTGGACGCTCGGCGGCTGCGCGGCGCCGGAGCCCGGGACATCCGCGGTCCGCGCCGTCCCCGCGCCCGGGTCGGCCCGTCGTGCGAAGGTCTCGTCGATCGCCGTCATTCAGATGCTCCGGGCTCGTGTCCGTCCGTGTCCAGAATGGTGAGAACCCCACGGGCGGGGATTTCGATCCAGTCCGGCCGGTTGTTGGCCTCGTAGTCGACCTCGTAGAGCGCCTTGGTCAGCAGGCAGAGGCGCAGCAGACGGGTCCGGCTCTCCGGATCGGTCACCGCCGCCCGGGAGCCCTCGACCGCCGTCTCGTAGCCGGCGAGGAACGCCGCCTCGATCATGCCGCGCCACGCGGTCGCCGCGTCCCGCGCCCGCTCCTCGGAATCGGCGAACCGCGCGGTGATCTCCCGGATCACCGTCTCGGCGCCGTACGCGAAGGAGCGCATCAGCCCGGCGACGTCCCGCAGGGGCATCGACTTGGCCCGGCGCTCGTCGGCCGGCCGCGAGGGCTCGCCCTCGAAGTCGACGATGATCAGGTCGTTCTCGGCGACGAGCACCTGGCCCAGGTGGTAGTCGCCGTGGATGCGGGTCTTGTGGGCGCCCCGGACCGGTGCCGCGGTGAGCGACGCGATCAGCGCCTCGACCGCGCCCCGGCGCTGGGCGAGCTCCGCGCAGGCCGGCTTGCCGGCGTCGAGGGCCCGGTCGGCGAGGCCCTTGAGCGCCCGGACTTGCCGGCGTCGAGGGCCCGGTCGGCGAGGCCCTTGAGCGCCCGGAAGGCGCGCTCGGCCTGGTGGCGGGCGTCGCGCGCCAGCACGGCGAGGTCGTCCCCGGTGAACGGCTCGGCCGCGAAGGCCGGGTCGTCGGTCTCGATGGCGAGCGCCGCGTGCAGCTCGGCGGTGCGCCGGCCGAGCAGGTCGGCCCAGGGCCGGTGGGCCTGGAACGCCTCCTCGGGGGTCGCGGCCTCGCTCTCGGGGGTGAGCACCACGGTCTCGAAGTCCCGGCGCAGGCCCTCCAGCATCAGGGTCCAGGCGTCGCCCTGGTTCATGACGAACTTCTGCAGGACCGCCAGGGCCGTGCGGGTGCCGTCCTCGGCGACGTGCTCCAGGGTGCCGAGCAGGGCGGGGGTGTTCGAGAACCCCGCCTGCTCGGTGAGGAAGCGGCCGACCTCGATCTCGGGGTGCAGGCCCGGCTGCAGGCGGCGCAGCAGCTTGAGCATCATCTTCGAGCCGATGGCGATCGAGGTGTTGCTCTGCTCGCCCGAGAGCCGGCGGATGTCGGCCACGTCGACCGTGACGTCCGGGTCGAAGGCCGAGGTGACGGCGAAGACGAGCCGCCCGGTCTCCGTGGGGATCTCGCGGGCCTGCCGCATGTCGTCGATCAGGCAGGCGGCGAAGTCGTTGGAGCCGGCCGCGCCGTAGAGCAGGCCGGTGCGCGGCCCCCGGCGCACCCGCGCCACCGCGAAGGGCATGAGGGTCTCGTCCTCGCGGCCCTCCTCGACGCCCACGGGCACGAAGTATTCCTGGGTCTCGCCGCTGGCGAGCTGCACCTGCAGCCGCGGCAGCAGGAAGCGCGCGCTGCCGTCGACGTCCTTCAGGGCGGCGCAGTCGACGACCTTCGTGGCCTTGATCCGCGAGCCCTTGGCGCCGAACCAGCGCCGGCTCGTCAGGAACGGCGGCACCACGGTGCGCTCGAAGGCGACGCGCTCGCGCCCGCTCATCAGGGTCTCGATCCCGCCGGTGAGCACCAGGGTGAACAGCTCCGGCGGCTCCTGCTGCGGGCCGATCACCCCCGACCGGGCGGCACTCAGGGAGAACCAGTAGAAGCCGTAGGACGGCAGGGTCAGCAGGTAGGGCAGGTCGCCGATCGGCGGGAACTCGGTGCCGCCGGTGAGCTCGATCGGCACCGCGGTGCGCAGTTCCGACAGGTCGAGCTGCACCGCCTGCGGCGCGCGCGACAGGTTCGCCACGCACAGGATCCGCTCGTCCTCGTGCTCGCGGATCCAGGCGAGCACCTTCCGGTTCGACGGGTACAGGAACTGGATCGTGCCGCGCCCCAGCGCGACGCTGTTGTTGCGGATCGCGATCATGCGCCGCGTCCAGTTCAGGAGGCTCGTCTGGGCCTGGGTCTGCGCCTCGACGTTGATGGCGTCGAAGCCGTAGATCGGGTCCTGGATCGCCGGCAGGAACAGCTTCTGCGGGTTCGCCCGGGAGAAGCCGCCGTTGCGGTCGGGGCTCCACTGCATCGGCGTGCGCACGCCGTCGCGGTCGCCGAGGTAGATGTTGTCGCCCATGCCGACCTCGTCGCCGTAGTAGAGCACCGGCGTGCCGGGCATCGACAGGACGAGGGACTTCATCAATTCGATCTTGCGCCGGTCGTTCTCGAGGAGCGGCGCGAGGCGGCGGCGGATGCCGAGGTTGATCCGGGCCCGCCGCTCGGCGGCGTAGAACGACCAGAGGTAGTCACGCTCCTCGGCCGTGACCATCTCGAGCGTCAGCTCGTCGTGGTTGCGCAGGAAGATGGCCCACTGGCAGCCCTCGGGGATCTCCGGGGTCTGGCGCATGATGTCGGTGATCGGGTGCCGATCCTCCCGGGCGATCGCCATGTACATTCGCGGCATCAGCGGGAAATGGAACGCCATGTGGCACTCGTCGCCGTCGCCGAAATACTGCGCGGTCTCCTCGGGCCACTGGTTGGCCTCGGCGAGCAGCATCCGGTCGGGGTAGCTCGCGTCCAGAGCGGCGCGGATCGCCTTGATGACGTCGTGGGTCTCGGCGAGGTTCTCGCAGTTCGTGCCGTCGCGCTCGATCAGGTAGGGGATCGCGTCGAGCCGCAGGCCGTCGACGCCCATGTCGAGCCAGTAGCGCATCACGTCGATGACCGCTTCCAGCACCTTCGGGTTGTCGAAGTTGAGATCCGGCTGGTGGCTGTAGAACCGGTGCCAGAAATACTGCTTGGCGACCGGGTCCCAGGTCCAGTTCGACGCCTCGGTGTCGAGGAAGATGATCCGCGTGTCCTTGTACGGCTCGTCGGTGTCCGACCAGACGTAGAAGTCGCGCTCGGGCGAGCCGGGAGGGGCCTCGCGGGCGGCCTGGAACCAGGGGTGCTGGTCGCTGGTGTGGTTGATGACGAGCTCGGTGATGACCCGCAGGCCCCGGTCGTGCGCCGCCTCCACGAAGGCCTTGAAATCCTCCATGGTCCCGTAGGACGGGTTGATGTCCCGGTAATCGGCGATGTCGTAGCCGTCGTCGCGCAGCGGCGAGGGATAGAACGGCATCAGCCAGATCGCCGTCACGCCGAGATCGCGCACGTAGTCGAGGCGCTGGGTCAGGCCCTCGAAATCCCCGATCCCGTCGTTGTTCGCGTCGAAGAACGACTTGACGTGGATCTGGTAGATGATGGCGTCACGGTACCATTGCGGGTCGCTGCGATCGATCATCGCGTCGCTGCCTCATCGGTCGAAAGGACTGGGACCGGCGGTCGGGACCGGCCGGGGCGCGGGCGGTCGGCCGCGCGGGGCAATGGTCGGCGACGGGCGGGCCCGTCGCCGGGGTCAGGCGTCATGGTCGAGTGCCACGGGCGGCCTCAGCCCGCAACCCGCCGCGGCGCCCGCAGGCGCCAGATGACGCAGGATCGCTCGGCCGGGTCGAGGGCGATGCGGTGGGACTTGCCCCGCAGCTCGAACCGGTAGCCCTGGAGCAGGTCCTCGACCTCGACGGCGCCGTCGTCGGGCAGGCCCAGCAGCCAGAGCGGCACCTCGTAGGTGCATTCCTGGCGGTTCTTCGGGTCGAGGTTGACCATGGTGAAGACGCAGTTGTCCCGCTCCGGCGTCGTCTTCGCGTAGGCGATGATGTTGTCGTTCCAGGCGCCCGTGAAGGTGACGTTGCGGAAGTCCCAGAGGGCGGGGTTCTCGCGCCGGATCTTGTTGAGCTTGACGATGTGCTCGCGGATGTTGCCCGGCCGGTCGTAGTCCCAGGCCTTCAGCTCGTATTTCTCGGAGTCGAGGTACTCCTCCTTGCTCGGGTAGGGCGCGGCCTCGCACAGCTCGAAGCCGTTGTAGATGCCGTAGACCGACGAGAGGGTCGCGGCGAGCGTGCCGCGGATGACGAAGCCCGCCCGCCCGCTGGTCTGGAGGAAGTACGGGTTGATGTCGGGCGTGTTGGCGAAGAAGTTCGGGCGATAATATTCGCCCATCTCGCCGGCCAGCTCCAGGGCGTAGTCGGTGAGCTCCTGCTTGGTGTTGCGCCAGGTGAAGTAGGTGTAGCTCTGCTGGTAGCCGGCCTTGGCGAGCTTCTTCATCATCTTCGGCCGGGTGAAGGCCTCGGCGAGGAAGATCGCGTCCGGATACTGGCCGTTGACCGCGCCGATCACCCATTCCCAGAACGGGATCGGCTTGGTGTGCGGGTTGTCGACCCGGAAGATGCGCACGCCCCGCGCGCACCAGCCGAGCAGGATGTCGCGCAGTTCGATCCAGAGCGAGGGCAGGGCGCCGCCGTAGAAGTGGACGTTCGAGATGTCCTCGTACTTCTTCGGCGGGTTCTCGGCGAATTTGAGCGTGCCGTCCGGGCGCCACTCGAACCATTCCGGGTGGTTCTTGATCCAGGGATGATCGGGCGAGCACTGGATCGCGAAGTCGAGGGCGATCTCCATCCCGTAGGCGTGGCTCGCCGCGACCAGCCGCTCGAAATCCGCGAGCGTGCCGAGGTCGGGATGCACGGCCTCGTGGCCGCCCTCCGCCGCGCCGACCGCGTAGACCGAGCCGACATCGCCGGGCTCGGCCTTCAGGGTGTTGTTCTTCCCCTTGCGGTTGGTCCGGCCCACGGGGTGGATCGGCGTGAAGTAGAGGACGTCGAAGCCGAGCTCGCGGATCTCGGGCAGGCGCCGGATCACGTCGTCGAAGGTGCCGTGGCGGTTCACGTCCATCGACTGGGAGCGCGGGAAGATCTCGTACCAGGCGGAGAACCGGGCCGCGAGGCGGTCGGCGATCACCGGCAGGGTCACGGGATAGCGGGTGAGGTTCACCCGCTCGGCGTTGCGCCGCACGAGGCTCGACGCCTCGGGGGCCAGGATCCGGTCGAGCTGGGCGGCCGAGCCGGTCTCCTCGGCGGCGAGCGCGGCCACCAGGGCGGCGAGGCGCTCGGCGTNGGGATAGCGGGTGAGGTCAACCCGCTCGGCGTTGCGCCGCACGAGGCTCGACGCCTCGGGGGCCAGGATCCGGTCGAGCTGGGCGGCCGAGCCGGTCTCCTCGGCGGCGAGCGCGGCCACCAGGGCGGCGAGGCGCTCGGCGTCGCGCCCGCCCCGGGTGCGGGCCAGCGAGGCGGCGGTCCCGACGAGCGCCACGCCCTCGATCGTCTCCAGGCGCACGTCGACGCCGGCGGCGCGCTTCTTCAGGGTGTCGCGCACCCAGGACGAGAAGGCGTCGCGCCACGCGATCAGGGTGAACTCGTAGCGGGCGTTCCGCTCCAGGGGGAAGTGCCCGGCCCAGCGGTCGTTGTCGACGAAGACCATCGGGTCCTCGCGCCACACCTCGGTGCCGGCGACCCGCGACAGGATCGCGGCGTCGATGATCTCGTGACCGTCGGAGAAGATGTCGGCCTCGACCCGCAGGGACTCGCCGACGATCCGCTTCACCGCCGAGCGGCCGCCGTCGAGTTCGGGTGTCACCGCCTCGATCACCACCCGGCCCTCCCCGTCCGGGGTGCCGCGCTCCGGCTGGCGGGCGACCTGCTGGGCGCTCGCCGCGAGGACGCGCAGCTCGCCCGGCATCAGGTCGATGGCGCTGCCGGGATGGAAGGCGATCGGCTCGGCCTCCGGGGTCCGGTCGACGAAGGCGCCCAGCATCCCGCCGGTGCGGGCGATGAGCGGGCCGGCCTCGACCGGCACCGGCCGGTCGGTCGGGTTGTAGAGCACGATCAGCCCGTGCCGCGCCGAGGCCGGGTGGCCGGTGTCGAAGCGGGCGAGCGCCACGAGGTCGCTGTCGGGGGCGGAGATGCGGATCTGCGCGCCCTCGACATTGGCGGCCGGCAGCTCCGCCCGCAGGGCGTTGATCGCCCGGACGAAGCCGGAGACGTCGATGCCGGTGTCGTTCTCGCGGTCGCCCGGGGTGGTCTCCACCACGTGCAGCGCCCGCCGGTAGCCCCACTCGTAGCCGATCGGCATGAGCACGCCGGCCGAGAAGAAGGCCGCGAGCGCGTAGCGGGTGCGCAGATGCGCCGCCACCACCTCCGGGCCGCCGCCGATCTCGGCGGCGAGTCGCTTCATGTCGTGGTTCTCGGGGAAGGCGATGGAGGGGGCCAGCACCCGCAGGCGCTCGTACTGCTCGAGCGCCCAGGGCTTCTTCAGGTCCCACCACGCGAAGGAGTTGAACAGGTAGTCGAAGCCGGCGCCGGCCGTGGCCCGGGCCTCCTCGAAGGTGCAGCCGAGGGTCTCGGCGGCGAACAGGCAGGCGGGGTCTTGGCTCTTGGCCTGCCCGATCAGGGCGCGCCAGGTCTCCGGCGGCACCTTGTAGGCGGCATCGCACCGGAAACCCTTCACGCCGAGGCCCTGGAGATGCGCCACGTAGGCGCCCCAGATCCGGGTCAGCTCGTCCCGGGCGGAGGGCGTGTGGTAGTCGAGCTCGGCCAGATCGCCCCAGACGGTGCGGATCGACGGGTCGTCCGGATCGACGGCGGCCGGGTGCATGATCGAGCCGTCCGGCTCCTTCATGAACAGGTCGGGCCGCTCGGTGGCGAGCCGGGCGTTGTCGGCGGTGTGGTTGATGACGAGGTCGGTCATGACCGACAGGCCCAGCGCCTCGGCGGCGGTGCAGAAGCGGCGGATCTGCTCGTCGTCCGGCGTGCCGTCGGGGTCGCGGAACCGCTCGTCCAGGCGCTCGGGATCGGCGACCGCGTAGAGGCTCCGCGAGCCGCCGGTCTGGTGGAACGGGTTGAGGTAGACCCAGTCGAAGCCGAGGGCGGCGATCCGCGGCAGCTCGGCGGTCCAGTCCGAGACGCGCCCGACCAGGAGCGGAAACAGGTTGTAGATCCGCGGCCCCTCGGCCCGGGGCGCGAGCGAGGCCGGCAGGACGGCCTCGGCTCCGGATGTCGCGGCGGCTTTGGTCGGTGCGTTCATGCGGCCCTTCGGCTCCCGTTCCCTGTGTCGTAACGCCCGAACCGCGCAGGCGTGCCGCGCGATCCGGTGGGCCCTGTCTCAGCAGACTCGCGTGACAGGGTTGCGGAGGCGGCCCCGGACGTCACGCCCGGACTGCCGTCCTTGCGCGCGGAACGGAGCAATCCGGTAGCGCCGCGCTGATCCAGGTCGCGCTGATCCAGGTCGCGCTGTCCTGGGTCGCGTTGTCCTGGGTCGCGCTGTCCTGGGTCGTCGCGCTGCGCTCGCGATGACGGCGCGGTCACGACTCCCGCCGCAGCACCGCGTAGGGCAGGTCGCGCAGGAGGTTGCCGAGATCGGCCCCCTCCCCCTCGACCACCCGCCCCGAGACGAGGTCCCGCCAGCGGGTCCCCGTCCCGAGATCCACCCGGGTGCCGGCAAAAGCCTCGCCCGACCAGCCGGTCTCGCCGACGAAGCCCGCGAAGAGCCGCGGCACCGCCACGAACAGGTCGCCGCCCTCCTGGACGGGGTCGGTCCGCCGGTAGGCGATGACGTGGTCGGCCCGCGCGCCGGTGGCCGCGACGGGCTCGTAGGCGGCGATGGCGTAGAAGTCCGGGCGCTCGGCCCGCTCGGCGAGGAGCCGCGCGAGCGTCGCCTGCTTGACCCGCCCGTCCGGCCAGTGGCCCAGCAGCTCGGCGGGCGCCCCGCCCTGCGCCAGCATCCGCTCCAGGGCCGGGTAGTCCACCGGGCGGCGGTTGTCGGGGTCGACGAAGGAGAAGTCCCACACCTCCGTGCCCTGGTAGGTGTCGGGCAGGCCCGGCAGGGTGCATTTCAGGACCGTCCGGCCGAGGCTCGCCAGCATGCCGAGATGGGCGAGCCGCCGGACGAAGGGCCTGAGATCCCGAAGGAAATCCGAGCCCGGGGCGACCAGCGCCGTGAACAGTCGCTTGACCGCGCCCTCGTAGACCGCGTCGACATTGACCCAGCTCGACCGGCGCTTGCCCTCGCGCATGGCCTTCTCGCCGTAGGCGATGAGCCGGTCGCGGAAATCCTCGATCGCGCCGGCCTCGTCCCGCTCCAGAAGCTCCAGCGGCCAGGCGCCGAGGATCGCCTGGAAGAACATCCACTGGTCGTTGGCGTCGGGGGCCGGCTCGCCGTCGATGCGGGCGAGGTGCGGTCCGGCGGTCCGCTGCCACAGGTCCCAGGCCTTCGCCCATTCCTCGGGGATCTCCGAGAGGGCGAGCAGCCGGGTGCGGGCATCCTCACCGCGCTTGGTATCGTGGGTCGCGGTGGTGATCATGGCGCTCGGCCAGTCCCGGGCGCGGGCGATCTGCAGGTCGTGGAAATGCTCGGCGTCGATGCCGTACTCGCCCGGGTCGCCGCCGACCTCGTTGAGGCCGAGCAGGCACGCGTAGCGGTAGAACAGCGTGTCCTCCAGGCTCTTGGCCATGACCGGGCCGGTGAGCTGCTGGAACCGGCGGCGGAAGCGCAGGGCGACCCGCGGGTCCGGCCGGCCCGGCCCCGCCGTCTCGATCCGCCCGAGCAGGACGTCGGCGGCGAAGTCGTGGACCGAGCGGTCGGGCAGGCTCGACCAGCGCTTGGCCTTGGCGACGGCGCCCTCGATCAGGCGCACGTCCTCCGGCTCGACCTCGCCCTCCTCCATTTCCGGCGGCAGGTAGCTCCGGTAGGTCGGGAAGCGCGCGATGATCTCGATCAGCGCCCGGCGCAGCGCGTTGACGGTGAAGTCGCGGGTGCGCCGGTCGGCGTCGGCGACCTCCTTCAGGTCGGAGGTCAGCACCTCCAGCTCGCTCGCGAAGCTGATCTCCAGGATCTCGGCCTTGGCGGCGCGGAGCTGGAAGCCGTAGGGCTCGTCGAACCCCGTGGCCCAGGTGTAGAGCCGCTCGACCTTCCCGCGCCGCGACTTGTCGACCAGGATCCCGTCGAACTGGTTGAGCACGTCGTAGCCCGTGGTCCCGGCCACCGGCCAGGGCCGCAGCCGCTCGCCGGGCTCCAGGATTTTTTCCACGACGACGTAGAAGCCGGGGCCGACAGCCGCCTGGAGCGCCCTTGCGTAGCCCAGCGGGTCGGCGAGGCCGTCGATGTGGTCGATGCGCAACCCGTCGATCCGGCCCTCGCGGACGTGCCGGAACACGGTCTCGTGCGAGCGGTGGAAGATGTCGGACAGCTCGACCCGCAGGCCGGCGAGCGAGTTCACGTCGAAGAAGCGGCGGTAGTTGATGTCGCTCGACGCCACCCGCCAGTGGGCCAGCCGGTAGGCCTGGGCCTCCAGCAGGCGGTGCAGCGGCCCGAAGCTGTCCGGGCGGCCCTTGAAGCCGTTGAGCAGCGCCAGCGTGCTGGCGGTGGCCTCCTGGATCAGCGGCGACACGCCGTAGATCTCGGCGAGCCGGCGCTTCAGCCCCTCGGCCTCCTCGGGGAAACTCCTGCGCCGGCTCTCGTCGGTGTCGATACCCATCGCCCGCAGCCGCTCCGAGATCGCGAGCAGCTCCGCGGTGGTGTCGTCGTCCACGGCCCCGATCGCGGCGATCACCCGGTTGAGGATGGTCGGGTAGCTCAGGGGCCGGATCGGCAGCTGGTGCTCGTAGTGCCAGACGCTGAAGGCGCCCTTGTCGGGGTCGAACTTCAGCTCCAGCGTGCCCTTCTCCAGGGCCTCGCCGTAGCGGTCGCCGAGGAACGGGATCACGAGGTTGCGCCCGGCCCCGAGCCGCTGCCAGTCGATGTCGAAGGCGTCGGCGAAGGGCGACAGGGAGCCCCACTCCAGGACCGACAGCCACCACGGGTTGTCGGCACCGCCGACGCCCATGTGGTTCGGGACGATGTCGAGCAGGAGCTTCATCCCGTGGGCGTGGAGCGTCTCGGAGAGCTGGATGAAGCCCGCCTCGCCGCCGAGTTCCGGGTTGATCGCGCCGTGGTCGACGATGTCGTAGCCGTGGGTCGAGCCGGGCCGCGCCTTCTGGAGCGGCGAGGCGTAGACGTGGCTGATCCCGAGCCGGTGGAGGTAGGGCACGATCCGGCCCGCATCCGCGAAGGTGAAGTCCTTGTGGAACTGCAGCCGGTAGGTCGCGCGCGGCGGCGGCGCGGCGAGGCGCGCNGGGCCGCGGGCCTCGGCCGAGAGGGCGGCCGCGAGCTTCGCCAGGGGCCCGCCGGGGGCGGCGATGTCCGCGAGATCCCGGTCGAGCTTGCGCCGCCAGTTCGGGTAGCCCTCGGTCGAGCCCGGCACGTTGGCCTGGGCGAGTTCCGAGACCACGTCCTCGTACTGGACGGCGGTGAGCATCGCGGGCGCGCGGGCGAGGTAGCGGGCGGCGGCCTCGAAGGGCGCCGAGTCCGGCGGCTCGGCGGAGGGCAGCAGCTGCTCGGCCGCCAGCGCCTCGGCGAGGCGGCGGCGCTCGACGACGCGCTCGCCCCGCTCGGTCTCGGCCCGCTCCTGATCGTAGAGGCCCAGCGACTGGCGGGTGTCGGTGTCGACCCCGCGCCACCAGCCGACGAAGGTCGGCAGATCGTGGGTGGTGATGGCGGTCAGCGCGTCGCGCGGATAGGCCGAGGGCGGCTTGAACCGGCCGTCGCCCTCGCGCTCGAAGGCGAGGATCCGGTAGCTCAGCACCCCCGCCCGCATCAGCGCATCGGAGAAACCCTCGGGCGCGGTGCCGAGGTCTTCCGCAATCACCAAGCACTTGTTGCGGTGGCTCTCGAGCCGCAGCACCGCCAGCATCGGCTCGAACGGCATCGCCACGTAGGCGCCGGCCTGGGCGCCCGCGCCCAGCGGGATCAGGAACAGCCGGGCGAGCTGGAAGGCGTGGTCGATCCGGATCGCGCCGGCGTGGCGCATGTTGGCCTGGACCAGGGCCCGGAAGGCGGCGAGGCCGTCGCGCTCCATCGCCAGCGGGTCGAAGGCCGGCAGGCCCCAGTTCTGGCCCTTGGGCGCCAGCAGGTCCGGCGGCGCGCCGATCGACACCTTGTCGGCGAAGCGCTCGGGATGCGACCAGATCTCGGACCCGCCCCGGTCGGCGCCGACCGCGAGGTCGCGGTAGAGCCCGACCCGCATGCCGGCGCCGAGCGCCGCCGCGGAGGCTTCTTCGAGCTGACGGTCGGCGAGGTATTGCAGCCACGCGTGGTAGCCGACCAACTCGGCGTTCCCCGCCGCGAAGGCCCGCACCGCCTCCGTGCCGGCCCGGCGATACGCCTCCGGCCAGTCGCCCAGCCAGTGCGCCCCCTGCCCCCGGAAGTGCTCCGACAGGGCCTCGAACAGGGCGTGCGATTCCAGATCCTCCCCGCCCTCCTGGCGGAAGCGCTCGAAGCCGGCATCGGTGCCGGCGCGCGCCGGCGATTCGGCCCACAGGGCGCGGAGCACCGGATCGAGCACGTCGTGCACGCCCTGGTGGTCGACGAGGGCGGCCTCGCGCAGCGCCGTGATCGCGTCCGCGCGCTCGGCGAGCAGCGCCTCGGCCCGGGAGCCCGCGAGCCCCGGGAGGCTGCGCGGCGCGATGAACAGGGTCTCTAGAAATAAGCGCGAGGAGGGCGAGTAGGGCGAGATCTTGGTCCGGTCGGAGCCGAACAGGGCGTGGACCGGGCTCAGTCCCAAAAAAGCCGCGCCGCGCAGGGCGGCCTCGCGGGCGGCCTCACCGGCATCCGCGTAGGTGCCGATGCCGATATTGGTCGCCGAGCGCAGGCCGTAGAGCTGGGCGGCCAGGCCCCAGTCGGAGGCGCCCTCCTCGGTGTAGGGGCGCGGGCGCCAGCAGCGCTGCGGCGCGGCGATGACCCAGGCCTCGGTGCGGGTCTGCCCGGCCTGCACGGTGAGGCGGTGATAGCCCGGCGTCAGCGGCGGCAGCTCGAAGCCGGGCTCCGACCCCTGCGGATTGGCCCGGCCCTCGCGGGCGGTGCCGCGCTCGTCGACGAGGCGCCAGACCAGGGTGTGGGGCGCGCCGTTCTGGAGCCGCACCGGCACGCGCGCCGCCCGGCGGGCCTCCACGGGCAGGAGCGGTGGGATCAGGCCCCGGCGCAGGCGCTCGACCTGCGCCAGGCTCTCGGCGATCGCCGCCTCGTCCTCCACGGCGAAGCCAAGGGCTGCGAGCAGGCCGCGGCGCACCTCCAGGGACGTCTCGACGGGCTTGCCGAAGGCGTCGGTGTAGCCGCCAGCGACGCCGACGAGGTCGGCCAGCTGTTCCAGGGCGCTCACGTTCGAGGCGTTCACGAGCGGGACTCCGTCAGGAACACGCCCGTCCAAGACGGGAGATCGCGTCCGGCCCCGTCCGGGGCGTTGGTCCAGACCACACGGGCACCGCCCGGATCCAGCGCGAAGGCGGAATCCCCGACATTGGCGACGAAGCGCAGGGTGCCGGCGCCGAAGCGCCACGTGCAGTCGACCACGTCCGCGCGCGGCATCGTGGCGGCGGCGCCGTCGTAGCCGGACTTCGCCAGGGGCACGACGACGTCGCGGCGCAGCCCCAGGAGCCGGGTCGTCTCGGCCAGCACCTCCCGGTGGGGCGAGCGCTCCCGCTCGGACCAGTCGAGCTTTGACTGCTCGAACGTCTCGCGTTCGGTCGGATCGGGGATCTTCGAGGTGTCGTCCGCGAACGCCGCGAAGCTCTTGAACTCGCGGCGGCGGCCGTCGCGCACCGCCGTGTTCAGCGCCTCGTCCGGCGCGAAGTCGACGAAGAACAGGAACGGCGCCGAGGCCGACCATTCCTCGCCCATCCAGAGCATCGGGATCTGCGGCGCCAGCAGGAGGCCGGCCCGGGCGAGGTCGAGCTTCTTCGGATCGGCCAGATGGTTGAGCCGCTCGCCGAGCGCCCGGTTGCCGACCTGATCGTGGTTCTGCAGGAAGGTCACGAAGGCCGAGGGCGGCAGGTGCCCGGAGGGCTCGCCGCGCGGGTGGTTGTCGAGGGTCGAGAACGGCTCGCCCTGATAGGCAAACCCCTCCGCGAGGCAGCGGGCGAGGTGGGCGACCGGTTTGTCGGCAAAGCTCTTATAGTAGCCGGCGTCCTCGCCCGTGAGCAGCACGTGCCAGCAATGGTGCAGGTCGTCGGCCCACTGGGCGTCGTGCATCTTGGGGCGCCCGGCGGCGTCGCGCTCCAGCCAGCGGGCCTGGTTGGCCTCGTTCTCCAGCATCAGGTGGATCTGCCGGTTGGGAAACGTCTTCCGGACCGTCTCGCCGAGCTCGGCCAGGAAGTGGCGGGGCGAGTCGTCGAGGATCGCGTGGACGGCGTCGAAGCGCAGGCCGTCGAAATGGTACTCCTCCAGCCAGTACAGGGCGTTCTGGATGAAGTACTGCCGCACCGTGGCGCCGCTCTCCTTGCCGTCGAAGTTGATGCCCGCGCCCCAGGGCGTCTGGTGGCGCTCGGTGAAGAAGGTCTTGGCGTAGGCGTGGAGGTAGTTCCCGGCCGGGCCGAAGTGGTTGTAGACCGCGTCGAGGTAGACCATCAGGCCGAGCCCGTGGGCGGTGTCGATCAGGCGCTTGAGGTCGTCCGGGCGGCCGTAGGCGCCGTCCGGCGCGTAGGGCTGGACGCCGTCGTAGCCCCAGTTGCGCGAGCCCTTGAAGTCGGCGAGCGGCAGCAGCTCGAGGGCGGTGACGCCGAGCGCCTTGAGGTCCGGCAGCCGGGCCTGCAGGCCGGCATAGGTGCCCTCCCGCGTCGCGGTGCCGACATGGCACTCGTAGATCACCGCCTCCTCGAAGGGCCGCCCGGTCCAGGCCTCGTCCGACCACTCGAAGCCGCGCGGGTCGATCACCTCGCTGAGGCCCGAGACGTCGTCCGGCTGGAAGCGGGAGGCGGGATCGGGGACGACGAGGTCGCCGTCGATGCGGAAGCCGTAGCGGGCGCCGGGCTTGACTCCGGGCAGGGCGGTGCGCCGCCAGCCGCCGC
The DNA here is from genome assembly GCF_036441335.1 of Methylobacterium mesophilicum. Taxonomy (GTDB): domain Bacteria; phylum Pseudomonadota; class Alphaproteobacteria; order Rhizobiales; family Beijerinckiaceae; genus Methylobacterium; species Methylobacterium mesophilicum_B. Next base: position 50,667 of record NZ_MLBW01000036.1, on the reverse strand, counting down.
CGGATTCGGGCAGCGGGTGGTCGACGCCGTCGACGACGAGGTCGACGCTCTGGGCGGTGGGTGCCCAGAGGGCGAAGCGGACGCCGCCCCCGACCATCTCGGCCCCGAATTCCATGCTGTGGGCGCGCCGCATCGGGCCACCGTCCTCGTCATTGGCCGCGCGCACCGGGACGCAAGCGCGGCAGGATCATCTGTCGTGGGAGAAGGCCCCGGGCCCGATCCGGTTCCCGCAGCGCAGCTATGGCGGAGCGGCCGCGTGGCAATGGGGTGACGGCGGGGGGTGACGGCGGGGGTGACGGCGGGGGGGCGGCGGGCCGAGAGCGGCCACGGCGGACCGCGCGGAAACTTAGCCGCAGTTCCGTCCGCGCGGGGCGGCCCTATCTTGCCGGCCGGCACTCTCGTCGGTCTGGGAGCGGACACTGGGTCGGACGCACATCATCGGCATCCACGGGCTGGCCAACAAGCCGCCCCGGGACGAGAAGGCCGCCTGGTGGCGCGCCGCGATCCGCGAGGGGCTCGACCGCAATCTCGGGCTCCGGGTCGCGGAGGCCGACCTGCCCTTCACCTTCGTCTACTGGGCGGACCTGCGCTACCCGCAGCCGCTCGCGGGCGACCGCAACCGGGAGCCCTACCGCCCCGATCACGGCCTCGGGCCGTTCCCCTCCCCGGCGGGAGAGCCGGAGCGCGCCGAGCCGACCCTCACCGACCGGATCTACCGCGGCCTGTCGCACCTGCAGGAGGCCGCCGGGCTGACGCCGGTGGACGACCTGATCCTGGAATACCGCCTCGACGATCTCTGGGGCTACTACGCGGACGCGGCGTTCCGGGCGGCGGCGCGGGCGCGGAAATCTCGTGCGTCGCCTTGGCGGTCTGCTCGGCCAGCGCCTTCACCTCGGAGGCGACCACCGCGAAGCCCTTGCCGGCGGCCCCGGCCCGCNGCGGGCGGTCTGGAGCCCGCGGTCGAGGTCCCGCAGCCGCTCGCCGCCCTGCGCGACGAGGCGCTTCAGCCGCTCGACCTCCGCGGCGAAGCGCTCGGCGGCGGCCCGGCGGTCGGCCCGCTCGTCCTCCAGGGCGGCGATGTGGATCGCCGCCTCGGTCCCGAGATCCTCGCGGCCGTCGCCGAGCGCCCGGCGCGCCCCGTCCGACAGGGTGTCGATGCGGGTGCCGATGGCGTCGAGGGCGCGCGCCTCGGCGGCGTGGTAGGCCATCGCGACGGCCAGTTCCCGCCGGGCGGTCGCCAGGGCGCCGGCGGCGTCCCGGATCTGCTGGCGCAGGATCGTCACGGCGTGGGCGTCGTGGATCGCCTGGGCGTTGTCGGCGATCACGCCGCGCATCAGGAAGGAGAGGGTCCTCATCACGGTTCACCTCGCGGGAACGACGGACCGGACCGCGTCCGGATTTGATTGAACGTCGTTCATGAAACAGGTAAACACGGGGTGCGGCGGGCCGCAAGGGATAAAATGAACGAGGTTCATAAAAAAATGCGCGGGCGGCCGCGGAAGGAGCCGGGCGACCGGGCGGCCGATCGCCGGGCCCTGATCGAGGCCGCGGTGGCGATCCTGAACGCGGGCGGCGCGGCGGCGCTGACCGCCCGCGGCGTCGCGGAGCGGGCCGGCACGGCGGTCGGCTCGGTCTACACGCAGTTCGACAGCCTGGAAGTGCTGCGGCTGGAGGCGAACGCCGTCACGATGCGCCGGCTCCGGGACACCCTCGCGGGGGCGCTGGCGGCCTGCCCGTCGCGGGAGACGGAGGCGCGGCTCCTGTGCCTGGCCGACGCGTATCTCGCCTTCGCGGCCGGGCACCACGCCGCCTGGGCGGCGATCTTCGAGCGCCGCACGGTGCCGGCACCGGACTCGGTGCAGGCCGACATCGCGGCCCTGTTCGGGATCCTGGAGGGGGTGCTGCGCGACGGCGGCCGCCTCGCCGAGGCGGCGGTCCCCGTGATGGCGCGGGCGCTGTGGTCCAGCGTCCACGGCATGACCTACCTCGCCGATCTCGGCAGCCTCGGGCCCCTCGGCGTGGACGACGTGCGGCCGATGATCGACGCGCTGGTGCGGGCGGCGGTCCGGGGTTTCTCCGCGGGCTGAGCGCCGCCCGGCCCGCTCGCGGGCCGACTTCGGGCCGACTTCGGGCCGACTTCGGGCCGACCCTCGGGCCGACTTCGGGCCGGCCTCAGGCCGCCTGGACCTCCGCCAGGAACGCCTTCACGGCGTGGTCGAGCTCGTCCGAGCCGCGGGTGAGGTCGCGGGCGGCCGCCAGCACCTGCTCGGAGGCGCTGCCGGTCGCGTCGGCGCCGCGGCGCAGGTCGACGACGTTCTCCGACACGCCCTGCGCCCCGGTGGCGGCGCTCGCCACGCCGCGGACGATCTCCTGGATGGCGGCGTTCTGCTCCTCCATGGCGGCCGCGACCCCGACCGCGATGCCGCGCATCTCCTCGATGGTCCGGCCGACCGCGCCGATCGCCGCGACCGCGTCCCGGGTCTCGCCCTGGATCCGGCCGATCTGGCCGGAGATCTCCTCGGTCGCCTTGGCGGTCTGCTCGGCCAGCGCCTTCACCTCGGAGGCGACCACCGCGAAGCCGCGCCCCGCCGCGCCGGCGCGCGCCGCCTCGATCGTGGCGTTGAGCGCCAGCAGGTTGGTCTGGCCGGCGATCGACGCGATCAGCCCGACCACGTCGCCGATCTTCTCGGTGCCGGCGGCGAGCGCCCGCACGGTCGCCTCGCCCTCGCGGGTGCTGATCGCGGCCTGCCCGGCAATCTCCGAGGCGCGGTTCACCTGCCCGGCGATCTCCTGGACCGAGGCCGACATCTCCTCGGTGGCCGCGGCGGCGGTCTGGACGTCGGCGGAGGTGCCGGCCGCCTGCGCGGCCACCGCGCCGGTGCGCTCGGTGGTGTGGGCGGCCGTGACGGTCAGGGTCCGCGCCGTCGCCTCGAGGTCGGCCCGGGTCTCGAACGACCGGGTCAGCCGGTCGAGGGCGGCGGCCCGGCGGGCATCCCCGTCGGCGCTGGCGGCGGCGCGGGCGTCGGTCTCGGCCTTGGCGATCAGCGCGTCCTTGAAGACCTGCACGGCGCCCGCCATGGCGCCGATCTCGTCCCGGCGCTCCCGCGCCGGCACCGGGACGCCGGTCTCGCCGGCCGCGAGGCGGTGCATGGCGCCGTTCAGCGCGCGCAGCGGCCGTGTCAGCCGCCGGCCGATCAGCGCCGCGAGCAGGCCGATCAGCGCCACCACCACGAGCATGCCGGCCGCCGCCTTCCAGGCCGCGTCCCGCAGGATCGCCGCGGTGTCGTCGGCGTAGATGCCGGTGCCGATCACCCAGCCCCAGGGGGCGAAGCCGCGCACGTAGGAGAGCTTCGGCACGGGGGCGTCGGCGCCGGGCTTCGGCCAGTAATAGTCGACGAAGCCCTGGCCCTGCCGCTTCACCGTCTCGACGAAGTCGACGAACAGGCGCTTGCCGGTGGGATCCTGCACGGCGGCGAGGTCCCTGCCCTCCAGCTCGGGCTTGATCGGGTGGGCCACCATGCGGGGCTGCATGTCGTTGACCCAGAAGTACTCCTTGTCGTCGTAGCGCAGGGCCTTGAGGGCCCGGATCGCGGCGCCCTGCGCCTCCGCCCGGGACAGGCGCCCGGCCCGCTCCTCGCCCTCGAAATAGGCCGCGACCCCGTAGGCGACGTCGGTGAGATTCCGCGTCTTGGCCATCCGGTCCTGCTCGACCTGGGATTTCAGGCTGACGAGGCCGATCCCCGAGACCGCGACGATGCCGACCAGCGCGGTGGCCGTGATGGTGTGGAGCTTCGCTCCGAGCCCGATCTTCACCCACGCCCCCGCGATGATGATTGCAAGAGGATGATTTCAACCTGCGAGATTTTGCAGCTTCTGCGTTAGCGGAGCGTGAAGACGGCCTTGCGCGCGCCGGCCCGAGCCTGTCCACTCCCCGTCCAACGAAAGCCCGGCGCCGCTCAGGATCGTGCCGGGCCACGGGGAGAAGCGTCATGGTGCGTACGTCGCGGACGGGCTCGCTGCTGCCGGGCCGCCGCCGGCTCCTGCGGGCGGGATCGGTCCTCCTGCTGGCCGGGCTGGCGCTGGCCACCCCCGCCCGGGCCGACGATGCCAGGGTCCGGATCAGCCGGCAGCCGGGCTTCGTCTACCTGCCGGCCGTGCTCGCCGAGCAGCACAAGCTGATCGAGAAGCACGCCAAGGCCGCCGGCCTCGGGGACGTCGCGGTGGAGTGGGTCAACCTGACGAGCGGCGCCGCCGGCAACGACGCGCTGCTCTCGGGCAACATCGACATCGTCGACAGCGGCTCGACCAACATGCTGCTGCTCAACGACCGCACCAAGGGCGACGTGAAGGGCCTGTGCGGGGTCGGCACCACGCCGATGATGCTGCTCACGCGCAATCCGGACGTGAAGGAGCTCAAGGACTTCTCGTCCAAGGACAAGATCGCCCTGCCCTCCGTGAAGGTCTCGTCCCAGGCGGTGCTGCTGCAGATCGCCGCCAAGAAGGCGTTCGGCCCCGAGAACGCCACCAAGCTCGACCCGCTCACCGTCCAGCTCGGCCATCCCGACGCGGTGGCGGCCCTGGCGAGCCCGCACAACGAGGTCAACAGCCACTTCTCGCTGCCGCCGTTCCAGCAGCGCGAGCTGCAGGATCCGGCGATCCACGCGGTGCTGAACTCCTACGAGCTGGTCGGCGAGCCGGTGAGCAACGCGATCTTCTACGCCCGGACCGGCTGGTACAACCGCAACCCGAAGCTCGCCGCCGCGATCGTGGCCGCCATCGACGAGGCCAATGGCGAGATCGCCAAGGATGCGCTCAAGGCCGCCAAGGACTACGTGGCGGCCACCAACGAGAAGACGCCCCCCGAGACCCTGGTCGCGATCATGAAGGAGCCGGGGACGAACTTCTCCACCACGCCCTACGGCATCATGCTCCAGGCCCGGCACTTCTACGCGATGAAGACCATCAAGGCCGAGCCCAAGGACTGGAAGGACACGTTCTTCCCGATCGTTCACAACCTGCCCGGCCGGTAAGGCCGCCGGGCGGTCAATGCGCCTCGATGGGCCCGGCGGCACGCTGCGGCTTCCTGAGGATCGCCACCACGGCGAGGCTCGCCACGAGGCTGACCCCCACCAGCCAGAACCCGTCCGCATAGGCCATGACGGTGGCCTCCCGGCGGACCTGGGCGGCGAGCTGGCCCAGCGCGACGCCCTTGGCGGCCAGCGGGTCGGCGATGCGGGCGTGCATCCCGGCGGCGAGCGCCGCGAGCCGGTCCTGGGTGCGGGTGGCGTTGACGGTGATCGCCTCGGCCAGCATCGAGAAATGGAAGTGCTCCCGCCGGTCGATCATGGTCGACAGCATGGCGATGCCGATCGAGCCGCCGAGGTTGCGCATCATGTTCGACAGCGCCGAGGCGTCGGCGGTGTCGCGGGGCGCGAGACCGGCCGTAGAGAGCTGCGAGAGCGGGATCGTGAACAGCGGCTGGCCGATCGCCCGCATGAGCTGCGGCAGGATCAGCTGGTCGGCGCCGACGTCGTGGGTGAGCCCGACATTGATCCAGCAGCTCGCGATGAAGAACAGCGTCCCGGTGACCACGAGCAGGCGGGCGTCGACGGCGCGCATGAGCAGGGGCATCATCGGGAACAGGACCAGCTGCGGCAGGCCCGACCACATCACCACCGTGCCGATCTGCTCGGCGTTGTAGCCCTGGATCTGTGCGCAGTAGACCGGGATGATGTAGATCGATCCGAACGACACTGCGCCCAGCACGGTCATCAGCACGCAGGCGCCGCCGACCGAGCGGTTGGCCAGAACCCGCAGGTTGATGAACGGCCGCGCCGCCGTCAGCTCGCGCACGATGAAGCCGGTGATGCCGGCCGCCGCGAGCCAGCTCGCCTCGACGATGACGGGCGAGCCGAACCAGTCCTTGCGCTGTCCCTCCTCCAGCACGAAGGTCAGGGCCGGCAGGCCGGTCGCCATCAGGCCGATGCCGATCCAGTCCCCCTTGAGCAGCTCGCCCCAGCGGGCGGGGGTCTTCTCGAACGCGCCGAGCTGGATCGCCGCCGCGAGGGGACCGAAGATCAGGTTCAGGTAGAAGATGTAGTGCCAGGACAGGTTGTCGGTGAGCCAGCCGCCGACCGTGGGTCCGATCGCCGGGGCGAAGGTCGCGGTCAGGCCGAACAGGGCGATGCCGACCGCCTGCTGGCTCTTCGGCAGCCGCGTGCGCACGATCACGATCGCGGTGGGGATCAGCACGCCGCCGGTGAAGCCCTGGCCGGCCCGGAACAGGATCATCTGGCTCAAGGACGTCGACAGCGCGCAGGCCAGCGAGAAGCCGGTGAACAGGATGGTGTTCACCGCGAGGTAGCGGCGCAGGCCGATCACCGAGGACAGCCAGCCGGTGAGCGGGATCACGATGATCTCGGCCATCAGGTAGGCGGTGGAGATCCAGCTCCCCTCCTCCGTCGAGGCGCCGAGCGCCCCCTGGATGTCGGCGAGCGACGCGTTGGTGATCTGGATGTCGAGGATCGCCGTGAAGGCGCCGAGGATCGCGCCGAACACGGCGAGCCAGTCCCGCGCGCTGGCCTTCGCCTCTGGCACGGCCGGCACCGGGCTCATCGGGGCAGGGCCTCGCTGACGAGGGCCGGGGCAGGCCTCGGCCGGGCGGGACGCACCGGCTCCACCGGATCCCGGGTGTGGACGGTCGCCTCCACCGACAGGCCGGGGCGCAGGCGGGCCACGAGCGGATCGGACGCGTCCAGGGCGACGCGCACGGGCACGCGCTGCACCACCTTGGTGAAGTTGCCGGTGGCGTTCTCCGGCGGCAGCAGCGCGAATTGCGAGCCGGTGCCCGGCGAGAAGCTCTCGATCCGGCCGTCGAACGCGTGGTCGCCGAAGGCGTCGACCGTGAAGGTGACGCGCTGGCCCTCGACCATGCGGCCGGTCTGGGTCTCCTTGAAATTCGCCACGAGGTAGATGTCGCGGCCCATCGGCACGAGGGTCAGGAGCCCGGTGCCGGGGGCGACCACTTGGCCGACCCGCAGCGCCCGGTCGCCGGCCACGCCGTCGATCGGTGCCAGGATGGTGGTGTAGCTGAGGTCGAGCCTCACCCCCTCGACCTTGGCCTGCGCGCCCTCCAGGCTCGCCCGGGTGCTGGCCTCGAGCGCCTTCAGGCTGTCGATCTGCTTCTGCGCGGCGTCGAGCGCGGCGGCGGCCTTGTCGCGGGCGGCGTGGCGCTGGCGGAGGTCGGACTCCGCCTGCTGCTGGCGCTGCACCGTGCCGGACCCGGTCTGCAGCAGGTTCTGGTAGCGGGTGTATTCCTGCTGCGCGAAGGTCAGCGCGGCCTCGGCGTTGGCGAGATCGGCCCGCGACGAGGCGACCTGCGCCCGCTGCTGGACGATCGCCGCGGCGACGCCCAGGATCTGCGCCTTGTCCTTGTCGACCTCGGCCTCGGCCTGCTTGAGCTGGACCCGGTAGGACCGGTCGTCCAGGCGGGCGATCACGTCGCCGGCCTTCACCGGCTGGTTGTCGCCGACCCGCACCTCCGCGACGATCCCGGCGATGCGCGGCGCCACCGTGACCTTGTCGGACTGGAGATAGGCGTCGTCGGTGACCTCCAGGAAGCGCCCGACGCTCCACCAGTGCCAGCCGTAGGTCCCGGCCCCGCCGAGCGCGAGCAGGCCGAGGAGGGGCAGCACGACCCGCGTGCGGCGGCGGCGCGGCGCCGGAGCGGAGACCGGGGTGGCGGCAGCCGCGGTGGCCGGCGCGGAGACCGGAGCACCCGCGACCGGTTCGGCGCTCTTGAAGCTGTCGCTGCGACGTGCGTCCATCGGGTCTGGCCAGAATCAAAACGGTACGGTATCGTTTTGATAAGACGAACGGCGCCGATGGGCAAGGAGGATCGCGGGGTGACGGTCACGGAGATCGAGGAGATCGAGCGGGCGGAGGCGGGCCCGCGGCGCGGCGGGCGGCCGACCCGGGCGGAGGCGGCCCGGCGCGAGGCGCACCTGATCGCCGTCGCCACGACCCTGTTCCTGGAGCGCGGCTTCGACGCCACCTCCATCGACGCGGTGGCCGAGGCCGCCGGGATGAGCAAGCCGACGGTCTACGCCCGCTACCGCGACAAGCGGGCCCTGTTCGAGGCGGTCCTGCGCGAGCGGATCGCCGCCTGGCTGGCGCCGCTCTCGGCCGCGGCCGAGGCCCAGGCCGCGCAGGGCGGGAGCGACGAGGTCGAGAGCGCCCTGGAGGATCTCAGCCGCACCCTGCTGGCCCACGGGCAGTCGCCGGGCGCGGCGATGCTCAAGCGCACCCTCGTGGCCCAGGCGCTGCAGTTCCCCGAACTCGCCCGCCTCGCCCACGAGGAGGGCTGGCTGCGCGGCGTGCGCGCCGTGGCGCAGCTCCTCGACGCCTTCGCGCGGCGCGGCCGGATCGCGGTGGCCGATCCCGAGATCGCGGCCGACCTGTTCCTCAGCCTCGTCCTCGGCCGGTCGTCCCAGGCGACCCTCTACGGCATCGCCACCGACCCGGAGGCGCAGGAGCGGCGGCGGCGGGCGGCGGTGCGGCTGTTCCTCGACGGGGTGCGCCCGCGCTGAGGGACGCCCGGTCCCCGACAGGGCCGGGCGCGGCGCCGGAAAATCGGCCGCCGAATCGGCACGCCGGGCTCCGAACGGGCCCAACCCGCGATTGCGCCCCTCCCGGCCGCGGCCTATATACGGACATCCCCCATTCAACAGCGTGAGACGGGACATCCGGATCGTTTATCCGGAGCCCGCGGCCCGATGCCCGGCCCCCGTCCCGCCAGGCCGGAGCACGAGAAGCATGTCCCAGGGTCCGCTGATGCCGAAGGCGACCGCCGTCTGGCTGGTCGAGAACACCTCGCTCGCCTTCGAGCAGATCGCCGATTTCTGCAAGCTCCACCCGCTGGAGGTGAAGGGCATCGCCGACGGCGAGGTCGCGGCCGGGATCAAGGGGCTCGACCCGGTCTCCACCGGCCAGCTCACCCGCGACGAGATCGAGAAGGCCCAAAAGGCGCCGCACTACAAGCTGAAGCCCGCCGTCTCGAAGGTGAAGCTGCCGGAGGTGAAGCGCACCACCAAGGGCCCGCGCTACACCCCCCTCTCCCGCCGCCAGGACCGGCCGAACGCCATCCTGTGGCTGCTGCGCAACCACCCCGAGCTGAAGGATTCGCAGATCATCCGGCTGGTGGGCACCACCAAGTCGACGATCCAGCAGATCCGCGAGCGCACCCACTGGAACTCCGGCTCGCTCCAGCCGATGGACCCGGTCACGCTCGGCCTGACCACCCAGATCAACCTCGATTTCGAGGTCCAGCGCGCGGCGGCCGACCGCCCGGCCGCGGTGGCGGCCGAGTCCGGCGCCTCGCTGCTGCCGACCGAGGTCTCCACGGCCCGCGACGCCGACGAGCGGGAGCACGAGGACGATCACGGCGGCCGCGAGGAGCGGCTCGACGCCGATTCGGTCTTCGCCAAGCTCAAGGGCCGGCACCAGGACGAGGACGACGAGGACTAGGACTAGGACCGACCCGTCCCCGGCCGAGGGCCGGGCCACCGGGACGGCCCGTGCAGGACGCGGCCCCCGCTCCGTCGGAGCGGGGGCCGTTTCGCGTCCGGCCGGGCCCGGGAGCGCCCGCCGGCGGGACGGACAGCCGGCCTATTCCGGCAGCGGCCGGCCCCGGGTCTCCGGCATGAACCACGGCACGACGAGGCCGATCACGTAGACGCTGGACAGGGTCAGCGCCGCCGCGGCGACGCCCCCGAAGGCGGTCACGATCTGGCCGGCGAGGATCGGGAAGATCCAGGCGATCAGCCGCGCGCCGTTGAAGACCGCGCTCGACGCCGTCGCCCGGACCGCCGGGGTGAACAGCTCCGCGAGGTAGATCGCCATCCACGAGAAGGCGAAGCCCAGGGTGAAGAACCCGTTCAGGAAGGCGAGCGCCATGAACGGCACGAGCCCGCCGGTCCAGAGGTAGCAGGCGAGCGACGTGGCGATGCAGCCGGCATAGGTCACGAGCAGGAAGGCGCGGCGCCCGATCGCGTCGGCCACGAAGCCCGAGATCACGTAGGCGGCGATCGCCCCGACATTGTAGACGATGCCCATGCGCGGGCCCCAGACATTGGCCGGCGCGCCCGCGGCCTTGGCGAGCCCCTCGGTGTAGGCCGGCAGCCAGGACGAGACCGCCCACCAGCCCACCGTGGTGGCGAAGGACATGGCGGTGGCGAGCAGCACCCGCCGCCGGCTCTCGGGCTCGCGGAAGATCTCGGTGAGCGAGAACGGCCGCGGCCCGCTCTTCCGGCTGGCACCGGCATCCTCCGCGGTGGCCGCCCAGCGCTGCGCCTTGAGCGCCCGCATCCACTGCTCGGATTCCTCCAGCGCCCGGCGCAGGTACAGGCACACGAAGGCCGGCAGCGCGCCCAGCGCGAACAGGATCCGCCAGGATTCCGCGCCCAGGGGCTCGGTGGCCGCGAGCACGGCCCACACGATGGCGGCGAGCACGGCGCCGCCGCCGAAGCCCGATTGCAGGAAGCCGCAGCCCTTCGGGCGCGCCCGGTTCGGCCAGGTCTCGGCCACGAGGGCGATGCCGGTGGACCATTCCGAGCCGATGGCGAGCCCGGTGATGAAGCGCAGCAGCGCGAGCTGCGTGAAGCTCTCCGCGAAGGCGGTGAGCCCCGTGAACAGCGCGTAGCCCAGGATCGACAGCATCATCATGCGCTTGCGGCCGATATAGTCGGCCGCGATCCCGCCGATCAGGCCGCCGATCCCCCAGCCGAGCAGCGTGATGCCGATGGCGAGACCCACGTAGAAGGCCGGCGCCTGGGCCTGCTCGGGGGTGAGGATCGAGGCCAGGGCCGGGCGCAGGGCGTAGACCAGGGCCACCGCCTCGTAGCCGTCGAAGATCCAGCCGAGATAGCTGCCCCACAGGATCCGCCAGTGGCGCCGGGTGAGACCCGCGTGCCACGGTGCGCCGGCCGCCTCGCGCATGCCCACGTCGCCCGCGTCCATCGCCCGCTCCTCCCGCCCGGGACGCGTCTGCGGCGCCCGCCCCGCCCTGATAGGTCGGTTGTGGCATCGGGTCGACCATATCCAGGCGGCCGATCCGGCGCCCCGGCGATCACGATCGCATCACGCCTTCACATCGCGCCTTCACATCGCGCCTTCACATCACGCCTTCACATCGCGCCCGCGGCGCGCGGCTCAGCGCGCGGCGTCGAAGGCGGCGAGGAAGGCCGCGAGGTTGTCCGGCAGGGCCGCGCAGAGGTAGCCGCCCTCTTGGACCAGCGCCGTGGGCAGCCCGGCCCGGGCGATCCGCTCCGCCGCGCCGGCGAAGCCCGCNCCGCGGGCCAGCCGGGCGACGACGGCGACTGGCTGGCCTTCCTGGGCGCGTCGTATTTCCGCGCTGCCGGGGACGGCGCCCAGTACGGCGCCTCGGCCCGGGGCATCGCGATCGACACGGCGCCGGGCCCCGGCAAGACCGAGGAATTCCCGGTCTTCACCCGGTTCTACGTGAGCCCGACCTCGGACGGGTCGGCGTGGACCGAGACGGTCAGGACATCCGGTCGGGCGTAGAAGATCCCCTGCGTGCCGTTGCCGTGATGGACGTCGATGTCGAGGATCGCCACCGGGCCGCCGGTCGCGGCGCGCATCCGCTCGGCCGCGATGGCGCTGTTGTTGAGGAAGCAGAAGCCGCCGGCGGAATCCGCGTAGGCGTGGTGGCCGGGCGGGCGGCACAGGGCGTAGGCGTGCCCCGCCGCCAGCGCCGCGTCTGCGGCCGCGACCGCGCACTGCGCCGACCCGTAGACCGCCGCCCAGGTGCCGGCGCGGATCGGCGTCGAGGTGTCGGCGGTGTAGAGGCCCAGGCGCCCGAGGAGGCCGGGGGGCTTCCGGTGCATCTGCGGCCGGGCGAAGGACCCGGTCAGGATCTCGTCGCCGATGCCGGGGATCTCGTCCCGGCGCGCCCAGGCCTCGGCGAGGAACGCCACGTAGTCCGGGTCGTGCACCGCCCGGATCGGGCCGAGGCCGTGATCGGCCGGCTCGGCGAGGTCGTGGCCGCCCCGGACGGCCGCGTCCCGCAGGATCGCGTAGCGGGCCGCCTGCTCGGGATGCGGGATCGGCGCGCCGCGCCGCATGTAGCGTTCGGGATCGTGCCGGCTCGAATCGGGCGTGTGGACGATGCGCATGCCGGCAGGTTAGGGCCCGCCGGGACGCGCGTCATCCGCCCGGGACGGACTCGCGGGACGCACCCGCACGGGGCGCACTCAGATGAGGTAGACGGTGCCGTCCGCGCGGAACACCTTCGGACAGTTGGCCCCGTCCACGAGGCGCTGGGCATCCTCCAGGGAGATCCCGTGCGCCAGGGCGATCTCCGGCAGCGTCTTCCAGGTCGGGGTCATGGTCCGGCTCCGTCCGTGATCCGTGCGGGTCGGGGAACAACGGCGCAAACGCCTCCGGGTTCGCCGGCTGGTCCGGGGAGGCTGCCGGAAACGCGGCCGGGGACGCTCGCAGGAGCGTGTCGAGGGTGTCGGCGCCCCGCCCCGCGGGGACCGGCGCGGCCGGGGCGACCTCGCGCAGCAGGGTCGGGACCCGGGCCCAGGGTTCCGTGACCGGCCCGGCGCTCGGCCGCACCGCCGCCCGGTTCCGCCCGCCGGCGACGCGGATGTCCGCGAAGCGCGCGCAGAACGCCGCCACGCAGTCCGGGTCGAAATGGCGGCCGCTCTCGGCGCGGATGCAGTCCAGGGCCGCGTCGAAGGGCATCGCGTCCTTGTAGGGCCGCGCCGTCGTCAGGGCGTCGAACACGTCCGCCACCGCGACGATCCGGGCCGACAGGGGGATGGCGGCGCCCGCCAGCCCGTGCGGGTAGCCGCCGCCGTCCCACTTCTCGTGGTGGAACTCTGCGATCTCCGCGGCGAGCCGGATCAGCTCGGAGGCGCTCCCGCCCAGGATGCGCCGGCCGATCGCCGGATGCGTCTTGACGAGGTCGAACTCGTCGCGATCGAGCCGGCCGGGCTTCAGCAGCACGCCGTCCGGGATGCCGACCTTGCCGACGTCGTGCAGCGGCGCCGCGAGGTAGAGGTTGCGGCAGGTCTCCGGCGCCAGCCCGAGCCCCTCGGCCACGATCTGGCTGTAGCGGGCCACCCGCCACGTGTGATCGCCGGTGTCGTTGTCGCGGTACTCGACCGCCAGGGCGAGGCGGAAGATGATCTCCTCCTCGCGCTCGCGCATGTGGCGCAGGGCGGCCTCCACCTCGCCGTCGAGCCAGGCCGCCTGCTCGGCCAGCCGCCGCACCGCCCGGGCGAGCCGGATCATGTTGCGCAGGCGGACCGTGAGCTCGACGCCCTGCATGGACTTGTCGAGGAAATCGGTCGCCCCGGCCTCCAGGGCGGCGAGCCGCACCGCGTCCGAGATGTCGCTGGTGACCATCACGATCGGCACCTGCGCGTAGTGCGGGATGGTCCGCATCTGCCGGATGAAGGCGATCCCGTCGATGTCGGGCATGTGGCAGTCGACCAGGACGAGGTCGAAGGCCCGCATCCGCGCCTCGACCATGGCGGCGACCGGGTCGCCGTGATCGGTGACGGACACGTCGGGCTTGGCCTCCAGCAGGAGGCGCAGCCGCATCCGCATGGTGGCGCTGTCGTCGACGAGGAGCGCGTCCATCAGCGGCTCCCGGGCCGGCGCAGGCGATCCCGGGACGGTCGCCGGACCGGGTATGTCGACACAGGAACCATCGCCGCGACGCCTCGCAAGACTGTCGAGCAGCATTGGGGGATGCGGCATTAACGGGCGGTAAATCGTCGTCCGGCGCTATATTGAGTAGATTTGCTTTATTCAGTGAAGTGTTGCGCGTGAATGCGTGTCCTCGTTTGTCGGAGACAGGTCGAGCCGCTGCGATCGACGCGCGGAGAGGCGGCCTCGTCCGGTCCCGGGCGCCTGAAGGATCGGCGCGTCTGTCACCGCGCGCGCCGCGGCCGCCCCGGCCCCGGGACGAAGGGTTGACGCGGCCGCGCAGCCCCCCGACGGAGACGCGGACCAGGACGGGTCCCGGGCAGCCCGGAGCGCGCCGGCCGGCGCGACGGGAGGCGCCTTCGCGATGATGCGGTTCGATCTCGTCGATCTCGGCCTGTTCCGGCACGTGGTCGAGGCCGGCTCGATCACCCACGGGGCGGCGCGGGCGAACCTCGCCCTGGCGGCGGCCTCGACGCGGATCCGGCTGATGGAGGAGTCCCTGGGCGCCGCCCTGCTGACCCGGGGCCGGCAGGGCGTCAGCCCGACCCCGGCCGGGCGCGCGCTCCTCGTCCATGCCCGGGAGGTCCTGGCCGGGGTGGAGCGCCTGCGCGAGGAGATGGCGGCCTTCTCGGGGAGCGCCTTCGGGCAGATCCGGGTGCTGGCCAACACCAACGCGCTGACCGAATTCCTGCCGGCGGCGCTCTCGGCCTTCCTGGCCAATCACCCCGGGATCGGCGTCGAGATCGACGAGCGCACCTCCGAGGAGATCGTCGGGCTGGTGGCCGAGGGGGCGGCCGATCTCGGCATCCTGTCCGGCACGGTGGATACCGGCTCGCTGCGGACCTTCCCGTTCCGGGAGGACCGGTTCGTGCTGGTGGCGGCCCGGGATCATCCCCTGGCGGCGCGCGGGACGATCCCGTTCGCCGAGGTTCTCGGCCACGACCTCGTCGGCCTGGACCGGCGCAGCGCCATCAGCCGCTTCCTCGTCGCCCAGGCGGTGCGCGAGGGGCGGCCGATGCGCCTGCGGGTCCAGCTCCGGGACTTCGACGCCGTCTGCCGGCTCGTCGAGGCGCGGGTCGGGCTGGCGATCCTGCCGGAGAGCGCCGCCGCCCGCGCCGCGCAGGGCCTCGCCCTGGCGGTGGTGCCCCNAGGAGGCGCTCTCCGGGCGCGACCGGCCGGGCTCGGCCCGGTCCCACGTCCTCGCGGCCCGCCGCAACGCCGCCGCGCTCCGCGCCCGCCTGTCGGGCGAGGCGTGGCGGGTGCTCGCCGACCTGTACGAGTTCCTGTCCCTCGACCCCGAGCGGGCCTGCACCGAGTCGCAGCTCGCGGGCCGCGCCGAGCGGGCCCTGAGCCAGCTCGCGGCGCTCGCCGGCCTCGCCCACGAGAACATGAGCCGGGCCGAGGGCTGGCACTTCATCGAGCTCGGGCGGCGGATCGAGCGGGCGATCAACACCGGCGCCTTCGCGCTGGCCTTCGCCAACGACGAGGCGACCCCCGGCTGCCTCGGGGTGATGCTGTCCCTGTGCGACTCGCAGATCAGCTACGGCCGGCGCTACCTGCAGGGGGCGGCCCTCGATCCGGTCCGCGACATGGTGCTGCTCGATCCCTACAACCCGCGCTCGATCGCCTTCCAGGCCGAGGCGATCAGCCGGCACCTCGCCGACCTGCCGGCGCTGGCCGCGGACGGGATCCCCGAGCCGCAGTGCCGCCTCGCCACCCGGATCCTGGCGGAGCTTCGCAGCGGCGAGGCCGCGGATTTCGACGCCGTGCGCCTCACCGCGCTCGCGACCGACCTCGAGCGCCTCGCCGACGGCATCGCGGCCCGCTACTTCCCCACCGGGCCGAACGCGCTGCGCCCCGAGAAGCTGACGGGGCTCGCGTGATCTACACGCTGCGCCACCGCACCGCCTACCGCTACGGCCGGCCGGTGCACTTCGCCCGCTGCACCCTGCGGCTCAAGCCGCAGGACGGCGAGGGCCAGAGCGTGCTGGCGAGCGCCGTCACGATCGACCCGAGCCCCGCCCGCGCGGTCATGCGGCGCGACTATCTCGGGATCGACGCGGTGGCGATCACCCTGGAGACGCCGCACACCGCCTTCAGCGTCGAGGCGCTCTCCACCGTGCGGGTCGAGCGCCCGGCCCCGCCGCCGCCGGAATCCGGGATGGCCTGGGAGCGGGTCCGCGACGCCGTCCTGGCCGGGCGCGACCTCGGCGGCCGGGCGCCGGTGCACTTCCTGTTCCCGAGCACCCGGGTGCCGCTGCTGCCCGCGATCACCGACTACGCGCGCCCGAGCTTCGCCGCCGGGCGCAGCGCCTACGGGGCGGCCCACGACCTGATGCTGCGGATCGGCCGGGATTTCCGCTTCGATTCCAAGGCCACCACCGTCTCGACGCCGCTCGCCGAGTCCTTCGCGCTCCGGGCCGGGGTCTGCCAGGACTTCGCCCACGTGATGATCGCGGCCTTACGCGGCATGGGCGTGCCGGCCGCCTACGTCAGCGGCTACCTGCGCACCGTGCCGCCGCCGGGCCGCCCGCGCCTGCGCGGGGCGGATGCGAGCCACGCCTGGGTGGCGGTCTGGTGCGGCGCGGGCTGGCTCGGCCTCGACCCGACCAACGGCGTCGCGGTCCGGGACGACCACATCGTGGTGGCCCGCGGCCGCGACTACGGCGACGTGGCGCCGGTCGACGGCATCGTCAGCGGCTCGGGCAAGCAGCGCCTCAAGGTCGAGGTCGACGTCATCCCCGACACCGAGACGCAGGATCTCGCGCTGGTGGGGTGAGGTGGCGCTCCGCTCGCGAAGGTGGGGGTGTCGTGGACGCCACGCTCACCACATCGTCTTGGCCGCCCGCTCCGGCCAGTCCGCGTCGTAGCGCTCACCGCCGACCGCGCCCGCGGTCAGCGCCGCCAGGATCGCCCCCGGGCTCGGCAGGCTCGCCGGGTCGACGCGGGAATCCGGGTCCCACAGCCCGGCCCGGATGATCGCCCGCGCGCACTGGAAGTAGATCTCCTCCACAGTGATCACGACCGCGGTGCGCGGCGCGTGTCCGTCCACGCTGAACGACGCGAGGAGATCCGGGTCCGCCGAGATCACCGCCCGCCCGTTCACCCGCAGCGTCGTGCCCGAGCCGGGGATCAGGAACAGCAGCGCCACCCGCGGGTCGCGCACGATGTTGCGGAGCGAGTCGATCCGGTTGTTGCCGCGCCGGTCCGGCAGGATCAGCGTGCGCGGGTCGGCGACCCGCACGAAGCCCGGCCGGTCCCCGCGGGGGCTGCAATCGAGCCCTTCCGGGCCGGCGGTCGCCAGCACCGCGAAGGGCGCGGCCGCGATCAGCGCCGCGTAGTCGGGCGTGACCGCGGCCGCCACCTTCGCCGTGGAGGCGGGCGCCAGGGGCGCGCGGTAGAGCGCCTCCAGCGCGGCGAGGCTGTCGACGATCATCGCGCCCTCACGCGGCCGGGGCGGCCTTGCCGGCCGCGAAGGCTGCGTGCTCGGCGACCAGCGCCCCCGACAGCGCCGCGGCGATCAGGCCCCGGGTCTCGTCGACGCCGTAGAGGGCCACGAAGGAGCCGAACCGGGGGCCGCGCGCCTCGCCGAACAGCACGTTGTAGAGGCTCGTGAACCACGCCTGCGACACGCCGGGCCGCCCGTCCGGGCTCTTGGCCTTGCCGGACGTGTCGGGGAAGTGGCGCCGGCCGACCTCGTAGACCGCCGCCTGCAGCGCCTCCGGGTCGGTGGAGCCGGCATGCTCGGCCAGCGTCTCCGACAGGTCCTCCAGGGCCGCCCGCTCCTCGGGCGTCGGCGCCCGGTAGGTCTTGGCTGGCCGCACGAAGTCCGAGAAGTACTTCAGGGCGTGCTTCACCAGCCGGTCGAGGCCCGGATGGGTCTCCGGCCCGGTCCGCGGCGCGTAGCGGCGGATGAAGCCCCACAGCACCGCCGGATCCTCGGTGTTGGCGACCGCCGCGAGGTTGAGCAGCATCGCGAAGGTCAGGCTCGCGCCCTCGACCCGCTCGGGCTCCGGCGGGGTGCCGGCATGGAGGTGCCAGACCGGGTTGCCCAGACGCAGCTTCGCGTCCTGGCCGGCGTAGCGGTCGAGGAAGCCGATATACTCGTCCACGTGCCGCGGGATCACGTCGAAGAACAGGCGCTTGGCCTCGCGCGGCTTGTTGTACATGAACAGGGCCAGCGATTCCGGCGTGCCGTACCTGAGCCACTCGTCGATGGTCAGGCCGTTGCCCTTCGACTTCGAGATTTTTTGTCCCTTTTCATCCAGGAAGAGCTCGTAATTGAACCCTTCCGGCGGCTCGCCGCCGAGCGCCCGGGCGATCTTGCCCGAGAGCTTGACCGAGTCGATCAGGTCCTTGCCGGCCATCTCGTAATCGACGCCGAGCGCCACCCAGCGCATCGCCCAGTCGGGCTTCCACTGCAGCTTGGCGTGGCCGCCGGTCACCGGGGTCTCGTAGCGCTCGCCCGTGGCGGGATCGCGCCACACGATCGTGCCGCTCTCCGCCCGCACCTCGTCGATCGGCACCTGCATCACGTGGCCGGTGACCGGGTGGAGCGGCAGGAACGGGGAGTAGCTCGCCGAGCGCTCGGCCCGCAGCGACGGCAGCATGATCTCCATCACGGCATCGTAGCGCTCGAGCACGCGCAGCAGCACCGTGTCGAACACGCCCGCGCGGTAGCACTCGGTCGCCGAGCGGAACTCGTAACTGAAGCCGAAGGCGTCGAGGAAGCGGCGCAATTCGGCGTTGTTGTGCGCCCCGAAGCTGTCATGGGTGCCGAACGGGTCCGGCACGCGGGTGAGCGGCTGGTTGAGATGGTCGGCCAGCATCGCCCGGTTCGGGACGTTGTCGGGGACCTTGCGCAGCCCGTCCATGTCGTCCGAGAAGGCGATCAGCCGGGTCGGCACCGCGTCGCGGGTGAGCACCCGGAAGGCGTGGCGCACCATGGAGGTGCGGGCGACCTCCCCGAACGTGCCGATATGCGGCAGGCCCGAGGGGCCGTAGCCGGTCTCGAACAGGACCTCGCGCTTGCCGGATTTCTCCAGCCGGGCCACGAGCTTGCGCGCCTCCTCGAAGGGCCAGGCGGCGGCGTTGGCGGCGGCCTCGACGAGGTCGGGGTCGAGGGTCAGGGCTGGGGGGGCGGCTGGCATGTCTTCTGGGATGTACGCGAATTGGACGCGCGCACCCTAGAGCGGTTCGCACCGGAGCGGAACGCCCGGTCGTGCAAGGCGCTGATCCATTCGTCCACACGCGCTCCATTGCGGGCATGTCGCTCAGGCTAGAGGCCGCTGCGCCGCGTGCCGGATGGTGCGCACGACGACCTCATCGGCAGTGACGCGATAGGTCATGATGTAGGGGTAAGGCGACACCGCGATGCGCCGAATGCCGCGCCGGTCGGTCATCTGGCCCGCATAGGGATGGCGGAGAAGGAGTTCCAAACACGCGCCGATCCGCAGCAGGACCGCGTCGGCACCCGATGGGTTATGGCGCGTGATGTCGGCCAGCACGTGGTCGAGCTGGCGCGCGGCGGTGCGGGTCAGCCGCAGCCTCACAGGCCATACTTCGCCCAGATGGCGCGCACCTCCGCCTCGGTGGCATACTCACCACGCGCCACCTCGGCGTCGGCTTCGTCCTGCTCCGCCGCCTCCTCCGGGCTGAACCGGTAGACCGATCCCTCATCCCCCACGAAGGCCAGCATGAGGCGGGCAATCTCGTCCTGCATCTCCGGTGCGAGGACCCGTGCCTTCGCCACGGCCTTCTCGAGCAGATCGGTCATGCGCCGCTCCTGATCCATGGAGATCCGACGCCGTGCAGGATCCCCGATTCGCGCGTCTGGTGGAAGCCTTTCGCCCCTGTCAGAACGGGCTGACGGGGAAGAACCGCAGGTACAATTCGGTGTACTTGCCGTCGTCCCAGACACGCTGGAGCGCGTCGTCCAGCGCCCGGGAGAGGGCCGCGTCCTCCGGGCGGGTGATCAGGCCGATCCCCTCCCCGAAATAGCGGTTCTCCAGGTAGTCGCCGCCGGTCAGCGCGCAGCAACTCTCCGCGTCCTGGCCGCCGACGAAGAGGGCGAGGTTGAGGCCGTCGGCGAACAGGTAGTCGATCTCGCCGCGCTTGAGCGCGCTCTCGGCCGCCGTGAGATCGGTGAAGTCTTTCGGCACGGCCTTCGGGAAGAACGCCTTGAGGTAGGCCGCGTGGGCGCTGCCGGCGATGACCCCGACGCTGCGGCCGGCGAGCGCCGCCGCGGAGGGGACCGGCAGGCCCTTGTCGGTCCGGGCCGCGAAGCGCGCCGGCCAGCGGAAATACGGCCGCGTCGCCAGGAACCGCGACCGCAGGGACGCGGTCAGCGGGATGGCGGCCGCGACCACGTCGCCCTGCTTGCCGTCGAGGGCGTCGAGCAGGGTGTCGAAGCGGCGCGCCTGCACCGTGCAGGTGATCGTCAGCTTCTCGCAGACCGCCCGGGCGAGCTCGACCACGAAGCCCGTCGGGTTGCCGTCGGGGCCGGCGAAGTGCAGCGGCGGGAACTCGTCGTCCGTGAGGAAGCGGACCGCCCGGCCGGTCTGCGGCGCCTCCACGCGCTCGCCCCGGCTGCGCGGGTTCCAGAAATCCGGGATCGTGACGGCGGGCGTGGCCGCCGCGACCCTGGCGCTGATCCCGCTGGCCGCCCTGTTCCTGCGCGACCGGCCGGCCGATCTCGGGCCGCCCAGGTCTCGATGCCGAAGCCCAGGAAATGCAGGTAGAGCGGGAGCATCGCGGTGTGCCGCCCGGCGCGGGGCGGTGCCGGCATTGCCCCGGTCCGCCCATGGGGTAGCCTCCGGCTGATTCCGTCGGAGAGGACAGGGCATGCCGATCGAGACCGTGGAGACCGCCGGCCGGCGCCGGGGCGCCGACCTGCTGGTGGAGGTGCTGCGCTCGGAGGGCGTGCGCTACATCTTCGGCAATCCCGGCACCACCGAGCTGCCGCTCATCGACGCGCTCACCGAGGCGCCCGACATCGCCTACATCCTCGCCCTGCAGGAGGCGACCGCCGTCGCCATGGCGGACGGCTACGCGCAGGGCGCCCGCCGGCCCGCCTTCCTCAACCTGCACACGGCGGGCGGCCTCGGCCACGCCATGGGCGGGCTGGTGAATTCCCAGGTCTCCGGCACGCCGCTGGTGGTCACCGCCGGGCAGCAGGACCTGCGCCACGCGCTGACCGACCCGCTGCTGATGGGCGACCTCGTCGCCATCGCCGACCCGGTGATGAAGTGGGCCCGCGAGGTGACGAGCCCGGACCAGATCCCGATCCTGCTGCGCCGGGCCTTCCACGACGCGGGCGCCGCCCCCTCCGGGCCGGTCTTCCTGTCGCTGCCCATGGACGTGATGGAGGCGATGAGTGCGGTCCCCGCGGGCGAGACCTCGACCATCGACCAGCGGGCGGTGGCGGGCTCCCTCGACCGGCTGGCGGAGAAGCTCGCCGCCATCGCGCCGGGCCGTCTCGCCCTGATCGCGGGCGACGAGATCGACGCCTCGGACGCCTCGGCGCAGATGGTGGCGCTCGCCGACCTGCTGGCGGCGCCGGTCTACGGCTCGTCCTGGCCGGCCCACATCCCGTTCCCGACCGCGCACCCGCTCTGGGCCGGGAACCTGCCGACCCGGGCGGACGCCATCGCCGACATCCTCGGGCGCTACGACGCGGTGTTCGCGCTGGGCGGCAAGTCGCTGATCACCGTCCTCTACTCGGAGGTCTCGGCGGTGCCGCCGGGGGTGCAGGTGTTCCAGCTCTCGGCGGACGTGCGCGACCTCGGGCGGACCTACGCCACCTGCCTGTCGACGGTCGGCGACATCCGCGCCTCGCTGGACGCCCTGCTGCCGCTGCTCGGTCCCCGCCTCGCCGACCGGGCCGACGCCTTCGGGCAACTGCGTGCCCGGGCGGTGACCGCCCGGGCCGAGCGCCGGGCGAAGCTCGCGGCCGCCGCCGACGCGGCCTTCGAGGATCCGGTGATCGCGCCGCTGGTCGCCGCCCGGGAGGTCGCCCGCGCGGTCGGCGCCGAGACCACCATCGTGGACGAGGCGCCCGCGACGCTCACTCACCTGCGCACCTTCCTCGACAGCCCCTCGGCCCATCAATACGCGGCGATGCGCGGCGGCGTGCTCGGCTGGGGCATGCCGGCCGCGGTCGGCTTCTCCCTGGGTCTCGACCGGGCGCCGGTGGTCTGCGTCGTGGGCGACGGGGCCGCGCTCTACTCGCCCCAGGCCCTCTGGACGGCCGCGCACGAGAAGCTGCCGGTCACCTTCGTGGTGATCAACAACGCCGAGTACAACATCCTCAAGACCTTCATGAAGGGCCAGGCGCACTACGCCTCGGTGCGCGCCAACCGCTTCATCGCCATGGACCTCACCGACCCGCGGATCGACTTCCCGGCGCTCGCCGCCTCCATGGGCGTGCCCGCCCGGCGGGTGACCCGCGCCGCCGACATCGCCCCGGCGATCGAGGCCGGGATCCGCTCGGGGGGCGCCAACCTCGTGGAGGTGGTGGTGCGGGCGACCTGAGCGGGGCCGTCGGCCGGGGGTCACTCCAGCCCCGGCACCGGCACCCCGAAGGCCGCCGCCAGCAGCACCATGTTGAGCCCGAGCACCACGGCCGCCCCCGCCACGGCGGCGGCCTGGGTGAGCGGCCCGTTGGCGAACGGCCCCATCACGCTGCGGCGCCGGGTGAACACCACCAGCGCCACCATCGGGACCGGCAGGGCCAGCGACAGCACCACCTGCGACAGGACCAGGGCCCGGGTCGGGTCGACCCCGATCGCCACCACCGCGAAGGCCGGCAGCATGGTCACGAGCCGGCGGGCGAGGAGCGGGATGCGCCAGCCGGTGAAGCCCTGCATCACCAGCTGCCCGGCGAGCGTGCCGACCACCGAGGAGGAGATCCCGGAGGCGAGCAGCGACACCAGGAAGGCCGCTCCCGCCGCCGGGCCGAGCAGCGGCGTCAGGGTCCGGTAGGCCTCCCCGATCTCGGCGACCTCGCTGTGGCCGAGATGGAAGGCCGCCGCCGCCATGATCACCATCGCCATGTTGACGAGGCCCGCGAGCATCAGGGCCACCACCACCTCGCGGTTCGAGTAGCGCACCAGCAGGCGCCGGTCGGCCTCGCTGCGCGGGTTGCCCCGCCCCTGGGTCAGGCCCGAATGCAGGAACAGCGCGTGCGGCATCACGGTGGCGCCGATGATCCCGACCGCGATGGTGAGCGCCTGCGCGTCCGGGATCCGCGGGGTGACGAGGCCCCTGGCGGCCTCGCCCCAGGCCACCGGTGCGACCAGGAGCTCGACCGCGTAGCAGAGGCCGATCGTGCCGACCATCGCGCCGATGGCGATCTCCAGCGGCCGGAAGCCCTCGTGCTCCAGGAGCAGGATCGCGTAGGTGACCACCGCGGTGATGCCCATGCCGGCCATCAGCGGCATGCCGGTGAGCAGCGACAGGCCGATGGCGCCGCCGAGGAACTCCGCGAGGTCGGTCGCCATGGCGGCGACCTCGCTGATGCCCCACAGGGCGAGGCGCACCGGCCGCGTCGTCGCGTCCCGGCAATGCTCGGCGAGGTTCTTGCCCGTCACGATCCCGAGCTTGGCCGAGAGCGCCTGGAACAGCATCGCCGTCAGGTTCGCGAGCAGCACCACCCAGAGCAGGCCGTAGCCGTAGCGGGCGCCGGCCTGGATGTTGGTCGCGAAATTGCCGGGGTCCATGTAGGCGATCGACGCCGTCACGGCGGGGCCGGCGAACAGCAGGAACCGGGCCCGGCCGCCGGGACGGCCGTCGAGGACGTCGCGGATGGCGCCCTCGGTCCGCCGGCTCATCGCCCCGGGCGCGGCGCGCCCGGGGGCCGTCGCGGCGTTCGGCGCCACCATGCTCACCCTCTCCTCAAAGATATAGCGGATGCTATATTCAGGGTTCGTCTCCGGGTTTCAAGGGGCTGGCAGCGGCCGCCGGTATCGATCCCGCGGGACTCCCCTCCCCGGGGCGGTGTTTGCTAGACAGGGGGCGGGGCGGCCCGCGCGGGCCGTGGTGGGGGAGAGCCGATGCAGGAACCGTCCGAGCCGGGCTCGCCCGAGACCGTGCTGGTCGATCCCGAGCGCCACGTGGAGAGCTTCCGCCAGGCGCGCGAGGCCCGGCGCTCGGAACTCGTGGAGGATTACGTCGAGCTGATCGACGACCTGATCGGCGACGGCGGCGAGGCGCGGCAGGTGGACATCGCGGCCCGGCTCGGCGTGGCGCAGCCGACCGTCGCCAAGATGCTGAAGCGCCTGTGCGAGGACGGGTTCGTCCAGCAGCGGCCCTATCGCGGCGTGTTCCTGACCGAGGCCGGCCGCCGGCTCGCCGCCCAGGCCCGGGAGCGCCACCGCATCGTCGAGCGCTTCCTGTGCGCGCTGGGGGTGAGCCCCGAGACCGCCCGGCGGGACGCGGAGGGGATCGAGCACCACGTCAGCGCCGAGACGCTCGCGGCGTTCCGCGCCTTCGCGGAGCGGCACGGGGGGGCGTAAAGGCGGCCCGCCCGCCTCTGGCCGTCATCGAGCGCAGCGAAGCGACCCAGGGCAGCGCGACGTCTGCGAGCGTGGCGCCGACTGGATGGCTTCGCTGCGCTCGCAAAGACGGCGCGTCTGCCGCAGCCACCCCGCCCTCACACCGTCGGCGCCGCCACCTTCTGGCGCAGACCCATGATCACCGCCCGGAGCATCTCGGCCCCGGCCTCGCCGGCATCCGGCAGGGTACCGGTGCGCGAGGCGTAGATCCGCTCGTGGACGAAGGCGAGCTTGGCGATCACGGTGGGCGTCAGCTTGAACGGGTAGAGCGCCGGCTGGCCCATGCTGTGGGACAGCGAGTTGATCGCGTAGGTCAGCGGCAGCCACGCGGCGATCAGCCGGTCGAGGTCGAGGGTGTTGTAGGGGTCGAAATCGATCACGGTCGGCGCCGCCGGCCCGGACTGCCCCCGCTGGCGCAGGCGCGGGCGCACGTGCAGCTCGAAGGTCGAGGCGGTCTCCACCGTGTCGACGATGTGCAGGTAGTGCGCGAAGGTCTCGGCGAAATCCTCCCAGGGATGGGCGGTGGCGTAGGCCGAGACGTAGGATTCGTCCCAGTCGGCCGGCGCGCCCTTCGCGTAATGGTCCTGCAGGGCCTGGACGTAGTTCAGGCGCTCGTCGCCGAACAGCGCCCGGAAGGGCTCCCAAGAGGGGCTGTTCAGCACCAGCAGGTACCAGAAGTAATGCCCGATCTCGTGCCGGAAATGGCCGAGCAGCGTGCGGTAATGCTCGCCGAACAGGATCCGGCGGCGCTCCCGCTCGACGTCGTCGGCCTCCGCGATGTTCATGGTGATCAGGCCGTTGATGTGGCCCGTGAGCACCGGCGGCCCGCCGGAGAAGCTCTCCGACGGGTCGACCAGGAAGTCGAAGGCCAGCCCGTCCGTGTACTGGGCGCGGGTGGCGAGCGGCAGTTCCAGGCGCAGCAGCGAGTAGAACAGCCGGTGCTTGGCCGCCTCGATCGGGCGCCAGCGGGCGAGGTTCCAGGGCTGCGACAGGTCCGGCACCACGCGGTTGTGGCGGCAGGCGGTGCAGTAGATGTCGGGGCTGTCCTCCGGCACCAGCCAGTTGCAGGCCTGCGCGAGGGCGTTGTTGCACAGCCGGTAGCGCCGGCCGGGATCCGCGTAGGCGTGGAAGACCTGCGCTCCGCCCATCAGCGGGTGGGCCGAGAGCCCCTGCGGCCCCAGCGCCGAGACCTCGTGGACCGCGCAGGCGTAGCCCAGCGGCCGCGCGCAGCTCTCGCAGGCGGTCGCCTCGAAGGTGACCGGCTGGTCGCAGGCCTGGCACTGGAAGATCTTCATCGCGCGGTCCCGGGCCGGCGGCCGACCCACTGCCGGTCAAGCGGGGCCGGGCGGCAAAGTTCCTGCCAGGCGACCGGGGGACGGCGCCGCACGGAAATTGCTTGCCGGCGGGGCAGTATCGCATAACCGTGCGGTGGGCGCCGGCGCCAGGGACCGGCAGCGCGACCGCGTTCGATCCTTCCGACGGAGTCATCGTGTCGATCAGAGCCGCCCTGCACCACGTCACGCACTACCGCTACGACCGGCCGATCAGCCTGGGACCCCAGGTGATCCGCCTGCGCCCGGCCCCCCACGCCCGCACCAAGGTCCCGGCCTACGCGCTCACGGTGACGCCGGCCAACCACTTCCTGAACTGGCAGCAGGATCCGAGCGGCAACTGGCTCGCCCGCCTGGTCTTCCCCGAGAAGACCGACGAGCTGCGGATCGAGGTCGACCTCACCGCCGACATGGCGGTGATCAACCCGTTCGACTTCTTCGTGGAGGAATACGCCCAGGTCCGGCCGTTCGCGTACGACCCCGCCCTCGCCGAGGAGCTGGCCCCCTACCGCACGCCCGTCGACGCGGATTGTCCCGAGATGGAGGCGCTGCTGGCCCGTCTCCCGGAGGAGCCCAACACGGTCCAGTTCCTGGTGGCGCTGAACGGCCTGATCGCCCGGGAGACCGCCTACGGCGTCCGCATGGAGCCGGGCGTCCAGACCCCCGCCGAGACCCTGCGGCTGAAGAGCGGCTCCTGCCGCGACTCGGCGTGGCTGCTCGTGCAGGTGCTGCGCCGGATCGGCCTCGCCGCCCGGTTCGTCTCCGGCTACCTGATCCAGCTCGTGCCCGACACGACCGCGGTCGATGGGCCGACCGGCGCGTCGTCGGACTTCACCGACCTGCACGCCTGGGCCGAGGTCTACCTGCCGGGCGCCGGCTGGGTCGGTATGGACGCCACGTCGGGCCTGCTCACCGGCGAGGGCCACATCCCGCTCGCCGCGACGCCGCACTACCACTCCGCCGCGCCGATCTCGGGCGCGATGGAGCCGGCCGAGACCGCGTTCGACTTCGCGATGACGATCACCCGCGTCGCCGAGACGCCGCGGATCACCAAGCCGTTCTCGGAGGACGTCTGGGCCGCCATGGACGCCCTGGGCGAGCGGGTCGACGCCGACCTCGCCGCGCAGGACGTGCGGCTGACCATGGGCGGCGAGCCGACCTTCGTGTCGGTGGACGATTTCGAATCGCCCGAGTGGAACATCGCGGCCGTCGGTCCGACCAAGCGCGGGCTCGCCGACCAGCTGATCCGGCGCCTGCGCGACCGGTTCGGCCCGGGGGGGCTGCTCCATTACGGCCAGGGCAAGTGGTACCCCGGCGAGAGCCTGCCCCGCTGGGCCTTCGCGCTCTACTGGCGCAAGGACGGCCAGCCGATCTGGCGGAACCCGGACCTGATCGCCCCGGAAGCCGCCCCCGGGGAGGCCGGCACCGCCACCATCGCGCAGGCCCAGGCGCTCGCCGACGCGCTGGCCCGCCGTCTCGGCCTCGCCGACTACGTCTTCCCGGCCTTCGAGGACGGGGAACTCTGGGAGCGGAAGACCGCGGAGCTGCCGGTCAACGTCACGCCGGCCGACGCCAAGTCGGGCTCGGTGGAGTTCGACGCCCGGATCCGGCGGGTCTACGCGCGGGGCCTCGGGGAGGCGGCCGGCTACGTCCTGCCGCTGGCGAGCCTGCCCACCGGCAAGGATGGCAGGGACGGCGGGGCCGACCGCGTCTGGATCTCGGAGAAGTGGGACTTCCGGCGCGGCGCCGCCTTCCTGGTGCCGGGCGATTCGCCGGTGGGCTTCCGCCTGCCCCTGTCGTCCCTGCCCTACGTGCCGCCGGAGCACTATCCCTACTACCAGCCGCAGGACCCGCTGGAGCCGCGCCCGCCCCTCCCCGACGGGCACCCCGAGGGCCATCCCGGCGCCGCCGTGGTCAACGGCTCCGGCATCACCGGCGTCGCGGTGCGCACGGCCCTGTCGTTCGAGCCCCGGGACGGGGTGGTGCGGGTGTTCATGCCGCCGGTGCAGCGCGCCGACGAGTATCTCGAACTCGCGGGCCACCTGGAGGCGGCCGCCGCCGCGCTGAAGCTGCCGATCCACCTCGAAGGCTACGAGCCGCCCTACGACCCGCGGATCGGCATGATCAAGGTGACGCCCGATCCGGGCGTGATCGAGGTGAACGTTCACCCGGCCGCCTCGTGGCGGGAGGCGGTCGCCATCACCACCGACTTGTACGCTGAGGCGAGGCAAACCCGGCTCGGCGCGGAAAAATTCATGACCGACGGGCGCCACACCGGCACCGGCGGCGGCAACCACGTGGTCATGGGCGGCGTCACGCCGGACGATTCGCCGTTCCTGCGCCGGCCCGACCTGCTGAAGAGCCTCGTGCTCTACTGGCAGCGCCACCCGGCGCTCTCGTACCTGTTCTCGGGCCTCTATATCGGCCCGACCAGCCAGGCGCCGCGCATGGACGAGGCCCGCCACGACGGCCTCTACGAGCTGGAGATCGCGCTGGCCCAGGTCCCCGCCCCCGACGCGCCCAACATCCCGCGCTGGCTGGTCGACCGGATCTTCCGGAACATCCTGGTGGACGTCACCGGCAACACCCACCGGGCCGAGATCTGCATCGACAAGCTCTACTCGCCGGACGGGCCGACCGGGCGCCTCGGCCTGCTGGAGTTCCGCGCCTTCGAGATGCCGCCGGACGCGCGGATGAGCCTCGCGCAGCAGCTCCTGCTCCGCGCCCTCGTGGCCTGGCTGTGGCGGGAGCCGCAGACCGGCGGCTGTGTCCGCTGGGGCACGAACCTCCACGATCGGTTCATGCTGCCGCATTTCCTCTGGTCCGACTTCCTCGCGGTGCTGGAGGATCTCCGGGCGGCGGGGTACGATTTCGATCCGGTCGCCTTCGAGGCGCAGGCCCTGTTCCGGTTCCCGGTCTTCGGCACGGTCGAGCAGGACGGGGTCCGGATGGAGCTGCGCCAGGCGCTGGAGCCCTGGCACGTGATGGGCGAGGAAGGGACCAGCGGGGGCACCGTGCGCTTCGTCGACAGCTCGGTCGAGCGGCTGCAGGTCAGGGTCGAGGGCTTCGTGCCCGAGCGGCACGTCATCGCCTGCAACGGCCGCCGCCTGCCCATGACCTCCACCGGCCGCGGCGGCGAGGCCGTGGCGGGCCTGCGCTTCAAGGCGTGGCAGCCGGCCTCCTCCCTGCACCCGACCATTCCGGCCCACTCGCCGCTGACCTTCGACATCCTCGACGCCTGGAGCGGGCGCTCCCTCGGCGGCTGCCGCTACCACGTCGCCCATCCGGGCGGGCGCAACTACGAGACCCATCCGGTCAACGCCTACGAGGCGGAGGGAAGGCGCCTCGCCCGGTTCCAGCCGAACGGCCACACGCCGGGCCGGGTGGACATGCCGCGCCCGGAACCGAGCGCCGAGTTCCCGCTGACCCTCGACCTGCGGACGCCGGCCCCGCAATGACCGGGGATCCGTGATGGAGGCGGCGCTCGCGGGCAGCCGCGGCCGGGCCGAGCGGCCGGAGGGCGCGCGGGAGCGCGTCGCCCGCTGGTGCGCGGGCTACCGCCCCGCCCCCGGTAGGCCGGACGAGTTCCTGGGCCCCGACGGCGCGCCCCGCGGGGCGTGGCCGCGCCTGCTCGACCGCCTCGGCGGCCTCACCGAGCCGGAGATCATGGCCCGCTTCGTCGCGGCGGAGCGGCACATCCGGGACGCGGGCATCTCGTTCCGCATCGCCGGCGACCAGCGCGAGCACCCCTGGCCGCTGGGCTGCCTGCCCCTGGTGATCGAGGGACCGGAATGGGCGGCGCTCAGCGCCGGCATCGTCCAGCGCGCGGAGCTGATGGAGGCGATCCTCGCCGACGCCTACGGCGCGGGCCGGCTGGTCGCCGAGGGGCTGCTCCCCGCCGCGATCGTGGCCGGCACGCCCGAGTTCCTGCACCCGCTCCACGGGGTCGCGCCCCCCGGCGGCCACTACCTCAAGCTCTACGCGGCCGATCTCGGCCGGGGTCCGGATGGGCGCTGGCAGGTGCTCGCCGACCGGACCCAGGCGCCCTCGGGCCTGGGCTGGGCGCTGGAGAACCGCATGGTCCTGGCCCGGACCTTCCCGGACTTCTTCCAGGACCTCCACGTCGAGCGCCTGCCGGCCTTCTTCCAGGCGTTCCGCGACGGCCTGGCGCTCGGTGCCGAGCGCGCCGACCCGCGGATCTGCCTGCTGACCTCCGGCCCCTACAGCAGCACCTACGTCGAGCAGGCGGCGCTCGCCCGCTACCTCGGCCTGATGCTGGTGGAGGGCGACGACCTCGTCATGCAGGACGGGCGCCTGCACGTGCGCACCGTCTCGGGCCTGAAGCGGGCCGACGCCCTGTGGCGGCGGATCGACGCCGACTTCCTCGATCCCCTGGAGCTGAACCCGGCCTCGCGCCTCGGCGTGCCCGGCATCCTCGACGCCCTGCGCAACGGCTCCCTGGTGATGGCCAACATGCCGGGCGCGGGCCTCGTCGAGTCGGCCGCGCTCGCCCCCTATCTCGACGGCATCGCCCGGCGCGTCCTCGGCGAGCCCCTGCGGCTCGGCCACCCGCGGACGTGGTGGTGCGGCGACCTCGAGGGCCTGGCGCACGCGCGGGCCAACCTCGACAGCCTGACCCTGCGCCCGGCCGCCACGCCCCAGCGCGGGGCGGGGCGCGACGCGATCCTGGCCGGTCCGGTCCTGGCGGCGGAGCGGGAGCGGGTCGTGGCGGCCCTGCGCGACCGGCCCTTCGACTACGTCGCCCAGGAGGCGGCGCCACTCTCGACCATGCCGGGCTGGGAGCGCGGCCCGGACGGCCTGTTCCTGACACCCCGCCCCTTCGTGGTCCGCGTCTTCGCCACGCGCACGCCGCTCGGCTGGCAGGTCATGCCCGGCGGCTTCTGTCGGGTCTCGGAGCGCGAGGACGTCGACCCGATCGAGCTGCGGCTCGGCATCCGCTCCGCCGACGTCTGGGTCCTGTCCGAGGAGCCGGTCGCCGCGCCCCTGATCGGCGCGCAGGCGACCCCGCGGGTGCGGCGGGTCGGCGGCCACCTCCCCGCCCGGGCCGCCGACGGCCTGTTCTGGCTCGGCCGCTACCTCGAGC
This sequence comes from Methylobacterium mesophilicum, assembly GCF_036441335.1. Taxonomy (GTDB): domain Bacteria; phylum Pseudomonadota; class Alphaproteobacteria; order Rhizobiales; family Beijerinckiaceae; genus Methylobacterium; species Methylobacterium mesophilicum_B. Next base: position 19,942 of record NZ_MLBW01000036.1, on the reverse strand, counting down.
GCGGCGAGGCGGTGATCCGGCTGGTGCTGGCCCACCTGCGCAGCGTCGGCGACGCCGTCGGGACCGACATCTCGGGCGCCCTCGACACGCCGGCGGCCCTGGCGCTGCGGGCCCTGCTGCACGAGTGGGGCGCCGTCAGTGCCGCCGACCTGCCCACCGCCCGCCTCGCCCAGGAGGCGCTCTCCGGGCGCGACCGGCCGGGCNCCCGCTGGCGCGCGCGGCGGTGGCGGCCGGGCAGGTCCTGTTCCTGGCCATGGCGGCCCTGCGGATCGCGGCCCTCGCCATCGCGGCCCCGGTGGCCGCGGAGGCGGTGGTGCCCCTCGCCGAGGCCGACCTGCCGGTCTACACGATCCTCGTCCCCCTCCACCGCGAGGCGGCGGTTGTGCCGGACCTGCTCAGGGCGCTCTCCGCCCTCGACTATCCGGCCGCCAAGCTCGACATCAAGCTGCTGCTCGAGGCGGACGACGCGGAGACCGCCGCGGCGATCCCCCGCGACACCCTCCCGGCCCGGTTCGAGGTGATCACGGTGCCGCCGGGCGGCCCGCGCACCAAGCCGCGGGCGCTCAACGCCGCGCTGCCGCTCGCCCGCGGCACCCTGATCACGGTCTACGACGCCGAGGACGTGCCCGATCCCGGGCAGCTGCGGCTGGCGGCCGCCCTGTTCGCGCGCCTGCCCGCGCGCACCGCCTGCCTCCAGGGGCGGCTCGTGATCGACAATGCCGGCGATTCGCGCCTCGCCCGCGCCTTCGCCCTGGAATATGCCGGGCTGTTCGACGTCCTGAACCCGGCCATCGCCCGCTGCGGCCTGCCGGTCCCGCTGGGCGGCACCTCGATGCACCTGCGCACCCGCGTGGTGCGGGCGCTGCACGGCTGGGACGCCCACAACGTCACCGAGGACGCGGATCTCGGCCTGCGCCTCGCGCTGGCGGGTTACACCGTCGGCGACCTGCCCAGCCCCACCTTCGAGGAGGCGCCGGCCCGCCTCGGGCCCTGGCTCGGCCAGCGCACCCGCTGGCTGAAGGGCCTGGTCCAGACGAGCCTCACTCACGGGCGGTGCCCGCTGGCCAACGCCCGCAGGCTCGGCGGCCTGGAGACGCTCTGCGCCGCCGCCCTGGTCCCCGGGACGGTGGTCTCGGCGCTCGCCTACCCGGTCTGCCTCGCCGCGGCGGCGTGGTCCTTCCTGGTCCGGGACATCCCGGCCGCCCCCGTCTTCCTGGACAACCTCTCCACGGGGCTCGCCCTCACGCTGTTCGGGACGGGGCTCGCCGCCCTGGTCCTGCCCGCCCTGGTCGGCTGCGCCCGGCGCGGCTGGGGAGATCTCGCCCGGTCGGTCCCGTGGATGCCGGCCTACTTCCTGCTGGTCAGCCTCGCCGCGTGGCTGGCGCTGATCGAGCTGGTCCGCGCGCCGCTGCGCTGGAACAAGACCCGGCACGGCCTCGCGCGGACCTCCCGCAGCGGCCGCCGGCGCCGGGCGTACCCTGCGACAGCCTGCGACAGACTGCGACACCGGGACGTGACCGGGCGGCGGCGGATGCGCGTCGGCTTGATCTGGATCAGTCGCGGGCCCGCGCCGGGCCGCTAGCTTGGCCAGCCGGCTCCCGCCCGCGCCGCGGGCGGCCGGTGATTCGCCTCGCGTGGGTTCAAGCGATGCCGGCCTATCACCTCCGACGCACCCTCGAGCACGCGGACGGCCGCTGCGGCCTCGCCTTCGCCAGCGACTGCCTGGAGGCGGACGACGTCGAGGCGGCGATCCGCAGCGCCCGCGACCGGTGCCGGGCCGCCGCCAACATGCTCCTGACCGGGGCGGTGCTGACGGATTCCGTCGGCCGGATCCTGTGGTCGTTCACCCTGGCGCTGGCCCGGGAGCCGCTCTGCGTCCGGCCGACGAGCTGAGGGCCGCGGCGGAACCCCGCGGATGGGCACGCCGTGCAACGCCCGCGGCCCGCGGCAGGCGGAGCGGCGGGGCGCGGGGCTGGCGCCTGAGCTGGCGCGTGACTTGCCGCGTGACTTGGCGCCCGACCCCCTCGGCGGCGTCGCGCGGGCGCTGCCGGCCCTCGCCCGGGCGGAGAAGATCTCCCGGCGGGCGGCCGCCCACGGCTTCGACTGGGACGACGCCGCCCAGGTCGTCGACAAGGTCCACGAGGAGACCGACGAGGTCGCCGAGGCCCTGGCGGCGGGCGACCCGGAGGCCCTGTCGGAGGAGATCGGCGACCTGCTGTTCGCGGTGGCCAACCTCGCCCGGCACGCCGGGATCGACCCGGAGACGGCCCTGCGCGACGGCACCGCCAAGTTCGAGCGCCGCTTCGCCGCCATGGCGCGCCATCTCGCGGCGTCCGGGGGCACCCTCGGCCGCTCCGACCTCGCCGCCATGGAGGCGGCGTGGCAGGCGGCCAAGCGCGACGAGGCGGCGGGCGGGTCCTAGCGGCGCGTGGCCCGGATCCGAAGCGGGCGACCGCCTCGCGAGATCCGCGACCGGGACCTTCTCGCCCGTCCCCGTTCGGGCGGCGGATCCGCCGGGCTCCGCAACGGTGATCCGACGCGTTGGCGTTGCGGCCGCCGGGCGTTAAACCCGTGCCATGTTCGACGATGCAGCCGCTCAGCGCTATCTCGCGGGACTGGCCCCCGTGGCGGCGGGATCGGTGCGCTGGCTCATCTACGATCACGACCGGCAATGGGTCTCGGTCGTTGACGGCAATCTCGCGTCCCTGCGGCAGGATTGCCTGCATGTCCTCGGCGCCTCCGCGGAGGCGGACGCCACCGCGTCCCTCGTCGACGCGATCCGCGACTTCCTCGCCGAAGGGACGGATCGCACCCCGCAGATCGTCGCCCTCTCGTGCGCCGTGCTGATGCAGAGCGTCGGGGATCTCGACGCGGTGTTCGATCGGATCCGGTCCGGCGTCATGGCAACCCTCGTCTACGCCGAGGACGTCGTGGTCAGGCCCGTCGCCGCCTAGAGCGGACCGGCGCGTGCCCGGCACGCCGGCGACCGCGGCCCTCGCGGCGGCCCTCGCGGTGTCAGCCGGGGGCGGCTTGATCCCGCGAGGCGACGGCGTTCCCGACAGAGGGCTTCCGGGCGCGCGTCGGCGGCCGCCGATGCCGGGATTCCCGCTCCGGACGCGCCGGCTCGCATGGAAGGAACCTTCCCCGTCCAGGTTCCGAGGCCGGGCGCTGCCGCGGTCCTGATCGACCGCGCCGCGACCCGCGCCGGGTTTACCCGCGGCGATCCTCCGCGGCTCCCCCGCGCCCCGAGGGCTCGACACGTCGCGGCGCGCGGATATGTTCCGCGCATGCGCCTCGCCCTGCCCGTCCTCGCCGCCCTCGCCGTCACCGCCGCCCTGTCCCGGCCCGCCGCGGCCGAGACCGTCCTCCAGGAGCGGTTCGGCTGCCACACCCAGGAGGTCACGGACCGCCTGTTCAAGCTGGTCATGGCGGGCGACGAATCCGGGTTCGGCCAGCTGCTGCAGGGCAGCCTCGCCAGCGGCGAGTGCCGGTCGTTCAAGCCCGGCGAGGAGGTCCGGCTCGAGTCCCGGACGATGAGCTACGGCTGCCTCGCCGTGAAGGACACGCAGGACCGCTGCTACTGGACGCCGCTGAGCGCCATCGAGAAGGCGAACTGACCGCGGCCTGACGCGGGTCCGGGCGGCGGCGGACCGGCGCCCGGGGGCGCCGGCCCGCCGCGCGGCCGGAATGTGGTCAGGCGGCCTTCTTGCTCCTGCCCTTCGACGGCTCCGCGTCCGGTTCGGCCCCGCCGGGCTCGCCCGCGGCGTTGATCGACTCGGCGATCTTCGAGAGCAGCGCGTCGGTCCGCTTCTCCTCCTGCAGGGTCTCGTCCAGGAGCTTGGCGGCGTCCGCGTAGCCGAGCTGGGCCGCCCAAGTCTTCAGGGTGCCGTAGCGGGCGATCTCGTAATGCTCCACCGCCTGGGCGCAGGCGGCCAGCACCGCGTCGGCGGCCGGGCTGTCGGCGAAGTCGTCGAGATCCTCCTCCATCTCCGAGACGATGCCCTGCATCGCCTCGCAGGTCTTGGCCCGGGCCGGCTTGCCGATGATCTCGAAGACCTGCGTCAGGCGCTCCACCTGCTGGGCGCTCTCCTCGGCATGGGTCTCGAAGGCCTGGCGGAGGTCGTCGTGCTCCGCCGCCTTGGCGGATTTCTTGAGGGCTTTCACCGACTGCTTCTCGGCGTAGTAGACGTCCTTCAGGGTCTCGTAGAAGGCGTCCTGCAGCGTCTTCTGCTTGGCCATTCGGTCTGTCTCCGTTGGGAGCCGCACTCCGTGTCGGCGGCGTCCTCCGGGGAACTCCGGTCCGGCCGGCCGTATCCGGACGATATCTTCGCCCTGTGGAGGAACCTTTCGCGGCTCAGCGGCCGGCCCCGTCCGGGCGCGGCTTCCGTCCGGCCCGCGGGGCGGCGGCGCCCGGTTTCGGCCGCAGGCGGTCGAGGACGGCCTCCAGGGCGCGCTCCACGGCGTCGCGGTCCGGCACGCTCTCCGGCGGGGGCGGGGTCGATCTGCCCGGGTCGCGGCGCTTCGGCATGTCGTCCGCCCGTATCGGCGCCGGGCCGACCGGTCTTCCGGCCCGCGCGGCGGCTTCCGGCCGGTCGATCGGCCAGGATCCCGTGATCAAAGCCTGCCGGGATCCGGGGATCCCGGGATCCTGTGATCAAGGTTCGCGGATGGTTGCTGGCGCGTCGGGACCCGGACCTTTCGGCGGCCGTGCCGGATCACCGGAGATCTCGGTCGCGGCCTCGGCGGATCTGCGGCCCCCGCCGAACGGCCAGTCGATCAGGCCGCCGGCCCAGAGCGCCGCCCAGACGAAGACCGGCTGAAACGCGAGGCGCGGCCCGTGGTACCACCAGGAATCCGGGATGCCGTCGACGTGGACGTGGTCGAAGGCGTGCTTGAGGTTCGCCGGGTAGACACAGACCGCGTAGAGGGCGAGGCCGAGCGCGGCCGCCCGGCGGAACCGCCCGGTGACGAGGCCGATCGCCCCGGCGATCTCGCACAGGCCGGTCGCCAGGATGACGAGCCGCGGCTGCGGCACCCAGTCGGGCATGAGCGGCAGCATCGCGTCGGTCGCCACGAGGTGGACCACGCCGATGAACAGGTAGATCGCCGCGAGGGCGTAGCGCAGGCGCCGCCGCCAAGTCTCGATCGGCCCCTCGATCGGCCCCTCGATCGCTCCCCCGATCACGCGACCATGTCCTCGGCCACGCCGCAGGCCTGCGCCACGCGGGCGCGCAGGGCCGCCACGAGGCGGCTCACCGCCGGGTGGCCGGCGCCCGGGAACGCCGTGTCGCCGACGGCCGTCACGGGGGCCAGGAGCCGCAGGGAGTTGGTCAGGAACACGGCCTCGGCGCCGAGCAGGTCGGGCAGGCCGAGGGACCGTTCCTCGGCCCGCAGCCCGCATCCGGCGGCGAGGCCCAGCACCTCCGCCCGCACGATGCCGGCGAGCACGCCGTCCTCGAGCGGCGGCGTGACCAGACTGGTGCCGACCAGGGCGAAGAGATTGCCGGTGCCCGCGCAGGCGACGCGGCCCCGGGTGTTGCGGAACAGCGCCTCGTCGAACCCCGCGGCGGCGGCCTCCCGGGCGGCCAGCACCGCGTCGAGATAGCCCAGCGTCTTCAGGCGGCTGGCGGGGGAGGTGTCGTTGCGGGCGATGGCCGTCGGCCACAGGCGCAGGGGCGCGAAGGCGACGGCCCCGGGGCTCGCGGCCGCGGTGGCGAACAGGGTCGGGTTCGGCGCGTCCGGCGGCTTCAGGCCGCGCGGGCCGGAGCCGCGGGTGAGGGTGGTGCGGATCGCGAGCCGCTCCCCCTGCCCCGCGAGGTCCCGCACGGCCGCGCGGATCCGCTCGGGTTCGGCCGGGATCCCCAGCGTCGCCGCGGAGGCCGCGAGCCGGGCGATATGGGCGTCCTCGAAGGCGACCCGGCCGCCGAGCGCCAAGGCCGTATCGAAGAGGCCGTCGCCGAGCGTCAGGCCGCGGTCGGTGTGGTCGAGGGGGGCCGTGGTCCCGGGAACGAGCGCCCCGTCACGCCACAGCATCGCGGCGCCCCTCCGGCCGTTCCCGCCACGCGCGGGCCAGTCCCAGGAAGTTGGCGAACAGGGCGTGCCCGCCCTCGGTCAGGACCGATTCCGGGTGGAACTGGATGCCGTAGGTCGGGTGGGTCCGGTGGGAGAGCGCCATCACCTCCCCCTCCTGCGAGACCGCGTCGACCGAGAGGTGTTGTTCCATGTCGGGGCCGGGATTCACGACCAGCGAGTGGTAGCGCCCGACCGGCATCGGCGCCGGCAGCCCGGCGAACAGGCGCTCGCCCGTGTGCGCGATCGGCGTCATCTGCCCGTGCAGGGGGCGCTGCGCCCGCGCGACCGTGCCGCCGAAGGCCGCGCCGATCGCCTGGTGGCCGAGGCAGACGCCGAGGATCGGCACCGCGCCCGACAGGTCCCGGATCGCCGGCAGGGAGATCCCGGCGTCCGCGGGGGTGCAGGGCCCGGGCGAGACCACCAGGGCCTCCGGCTCCAGCGCCCGGATGCCGGGCACGTCCAGGGCGTCGTTGCGCACGACCCGGACCTCCTCGCCCAGCTCCTCGAAGTAGCGGACCACGTTGAAGACGAACGAGTCGTAGTTGTCGAGGACGAGGATCATGCGAAGGCCTCGAACACGCGGGCGGCCTTGGCCAGGGTCTCGTCGTATTCCGGGCCCGGCTCCGACAGCAGCGTCACCCCGCCCCCGGCCTGCAGGACCGCCTGCCGGTCGTCCATGAACACGGTGCGGATCGCGATCGAGCTGTCCATCGCCCCGTCGAAGCCGATCCGGCCGATGGCGCCGCAATAGAGTTCCCGCGCGTCCCCCTCGATCTCCGTGATGATGTCCATGGCGCGGATTTTTGGGGCTCCCGTGATCGAGCCGCCCGGAAAGGTCCCTTCCAGGAGGTCGAGGGCGTCGAGCCCGTCGCGGAGTCGTCCGGTCACCACCGACACCAGATGGTGGACGTTGGCGTAGGTCTCCAGCCCGCACAGGGTGGGCACCGCGACGCTGCCGGGCTCGCACACCCGCGACAGGTCGTTGCGCAGCAGGTCGACGATCATGACGTTCTCGGCCCGCTCCTTCACGTTGGCCTGGAGGGCTTCGGCGACCCGTCGGTCGGCCTCCGGATCGTCGAGGCGGCGGGCGGTGCCCTTGATCGGCCGCGTCTCCACGTGCCGGCCGTCCAGCCGGATGAAGCGCTCGGGCGAGGACGAGGCGATCGTCAGCCCCTCCCACTCCAGATAGGCCCCGAAGGTCGCCGGGTTGGTGGCGCGCAGGCGCCGGTAGAGGGCGAAGGCGTCGAAATCCGCCGGCAGGTCGGCGCTGAAGCGCTGGGCGATGTTGGCTTGGTAAATGTCGCCGGCGCGGATATAAGCGCGGACCTTTTCGACAGCATCCTCATAGGTTTGCCGGTCGAAGTTCGAGCGCCACGTGAGCTGTTTTCCGGATCGGCCCGGGGCCTCTGCCGGTTCGCTGCCGAGCCGGTCTGCGAAGGCCGCCAGCCGCGCCTCCGCGCGGGCCTGCCGGGCGGCGGGTTCCAGCGCGGGGAAGCCGGTGGCGACGAGCCGGGCCGTGCCGGCGGCCTGATCGATCACCAGGGCCGTATCGTAGAGGTTCAGGGCGATGTCGTCGGTCAGCCCCGCCCGTCGGGCCGGCGCCGCGACCCGCTCCAAAGCCGCGCCGAGATCGTAGGCGAAGTAGCCGATCGCCCCACCGGGGAAGGGGTTCTCGGGGTCGGGCGCGATCCGGTAGGGCGCGAGGCAGGCGCGCAGGGCCGTGAAGGGGCCGCCCGGAACGCGAGTGCCATTCAGGGTCGCGACCCCGTCGCGGAAGCGGAAGCGCGCGAACGGGTCGGCGGCCACGATCGCGTAACGCCCGAGCGGATCGTGCCGCATGGCGCTGTCAAGGAAGGCGAGCCCCGGCAGGGACCGCAGCCGGGCGGCGGCCGCGACGGGATCGATGAAGGGGATCTCTCGGGTCCACATGACCGGGTTCGGGGCCGTATCCTCGGGCTGTGCGTCATGCTGCCGTCGCACAGGCGGTGCCGCGGGGGAAGCGGCAGTTCCACGCAGGCACACGCCGTGAGGTGCAGGCTGGACGCGTCCCAGGCGCAGGGCGACCGCACCGAGTCTTGATGTTCTGCCTCAGGTTCGTCCGACAAACTTCTGCGAGATCGTCACATTTCTGCTTTTCGGAAAGCCTCGCGGTCGCGGCTGGCCACCCCTGCGGCTGCCGGCCTCGCGCGGGCGGCCTGGAACCGCTATAGGAGCGGGATTCCGAATTCTCGTCCTCGCGCTCCGTGTGGCTGTCTCACCGGCCACGCGCGCGGGTGGCGTCCGACCCGTCGAATGCGCCCATGACTGCCACCTCCCTTCCCCCATCCGCCCCGAAGGCCTCGGCCCCGAAGATCTCGTTCGTCTCGCTGGGCTGTCCGAAGGCGCTGGTCGATTCCGAGCGGATCCTCACCCACCTGCGCGCGGAGGGCTACGAGCTGGCCCGCCGGCACGACGGCGCCGACGTGGTGATCGTCAACACCTGCGGCTTCCTCGACTCGGCCAAGGCGGAGTCGCTCTCGGCGATCGGCGAGGCCATGGCGGAGAACGGACGGGTCATCGTCACGGGCTGCATGGGCGCGCAGCCGGAGGAGATCCGCGAAAAATACCCCGACCTCCTGGCGGTGACCGGGCCGCAGGCCTACGAGTCGGTGGTGGCGGCCGTCCACGAGGCGGTGCCGCCGGCCCACGACCCGTTCCTCGACCTCGTGCCGCCGCAGGGGATCAAGCTCACCCCGCGCCACTACGCCTACCTGAAGATCTCGGAGGGGTGCAGCAACCGCTGCAGCTTCTGCATCATCCCATCGTTGCGCGGGAACCTCGTCAGCCGCCCGGCGGCGGACGTGCTGCGCGAGGCCGAGAAGCTCGTGAAGGCCGGCGTGAAGGAGCTGCTGGTCGTCAGCCAGGACACCAGCGCCTACGGCGTCGACATCCGCTACGCTGAGAGCCCGTGGCAGGACCGTCAGGTCCGCGCGAAGTTCTACGATCTCACCAAGGAACTCGGCGCACTCGGGGCCTGGGTGCGGCTGCACTACGTCTACCCCTACCCGCACGTGGACGAGGTCATCCCGCTGATGGCCGAGGGCAAGGTGCTCCCCTATCTCGACATGCCGCTCCAGCACGCGAGCCCCTCGGTGCTCAAGCGCATGCGCCGCCCCGGCAACCAGGAGCGCCAGCTCGACCGGATCCGGAGCTGGCGGCAGATCTGCCCGGAGCTGGCGATCCGCTCGACCTTCATCGTCGGCTTCCCCGGCGAGACCGAGGCCGAGTTCGAGGAGTTGCTGGCCTGGCTGCAGGAGGCCAAGCTCGATCGGGTCGGCTGCTTCGAGTACGAGCCGGTGGCGGGCGCCACCGCCAACGCGCTCGGCGACCTCGTGCCCCCGGCCGTGAAGGCCGAGCGCAAGCGCCGGTTCATGGAGACCCAGAACGGCATCGCGCTCCGGCTCCAGCGGGCCAAGGTCGGCAGGCGGCTGCCGATCATCGTCGATTCCGTCGAGGGCGGGGTCGCGCGGGGCCGGTCCAAGGCCGACGCGCCGGAGATCGACGGCACCGTCCACGCCGCCTTCCGGCGCCCGGTCCGGGTCGGCGACATCGTCACGGTGAAGATCGACCGGGCCGAGGCCTACGACCTGTACGGCAGCGTGGCGTAAGGCGAACCCCGTCGTCGCGAGCGCAGCGAAGCCACCCGGCTGGCTACGCTCACGGACATCGCGTTGCCTGGGTCGCTTCGCTGCGCTCGCGACGACGGGCGTGGGCCGGACTCCTGTTGAGCCCTGTCCGACACGCCTTGACCCCGCTGCCCCGCCGCGCTCATTCAGAACAGAGCAGGAACCGAGGGCGGATCTCCGAGGCGGCGATGGATCCGGAGGTCGCGCTCCGAAAAATCATCCACATCGACATGGACGCGTTCTACGCTTCCGTGGAGCAGCGCGACGACCCCGCCCTGCGCGGCCGGCCGCTGGCGGTGGGCGGCTCCCGGGAGCGCGGCGTCGTGGCGGCGGCGAGCTACGAGGCGCGCAGATTCGGCGTCCGCTCGGCCATGCCGTCGGCCACCGCGCGGCGGCTGTGCCCGGACCTGCTGTTCGTGAAGCCGCGCTTCGAGGTCTACCGGGCAGTCTCCGAGGAGATCCGGGCGGTCTTCGCCCGGCACACGGCCATCATCGAGCCGGTGGCCCTGGACGAGGCCTATCTCGACGTCACCGAGAACCTCCTGGGGCTGCCGACGGCGACGGCCGTGGCGAAGGCGATCCGGGCCGAGATCCTGGAGCGCACTGGCCTGATCGCCTCGGCCGGGGTCTCGTACAACAAGTTCCTCGCCAAGGTGGCGTCCGACCACCGCAAGCCCGACGCCCTGTTCGTCATCACCCCCGCCATGGGGCCGGACTTCGTGGCCGCGCTGCCGATCGGCCGGTTCCACGGCGTCGGCCCGGTCACCGAGGCGAGGATGAAGCGGCTCGGGATCGAGACCGGGGCGGATCTGCGCGCCTGGACGCCGGAGCGCCTGCGCGAGACCTTCGGCTCCGCGGGCGCCTACTACCACGCGGTTGCCCGCGGGATCGACGCGCGGCCGGTCCGCGCCCACCGGGTGCGCAAGTCGATCGGGGCGGAGACCACCTTCTCGGACGACACGGCCGCCTTCGAGGTCCTGGCCGCCCGGCTGGCGCCGCTGTTCGACAAGGTCTGGGCGGGGGCCGACGCCAAGGGCATGCGCGCCCGGACCGTGACCCTGAAGCTCAAGTTCTCGGATTTCGCCCAGGTCACCCGGGCGCGGTCGCTGCCCGTCCCCGTCGCCGACCGGGCGGGGCTGGAGCGGATCGGCCTCGACCTGCTCGCCGGCCTGTTCCCCCTGCGGCGCAGCGCGCGGCTGATCGGGGTGTCGCTGTCGGGCTTCGCGCAGGACGCGCCCGAGGCGCCGCTCCAGCTCGGGCTGGCGCTCTGACGCGGCCTCCGGGGCAAGCGCCCGCTCGGTCAGGCGCGGCACGGCGCCTGTGCGGTTCCGCACGTCGGGCAGGTGAGATCGGTCCCGGAGCGGAGCGATCCGGCACGGATCGGGGTTGTTCGAGCCCGCGCGCGCACGAGGACCCTGCCCATGCCGAAGTACGCCCTCCTGGCCCTGGCCGCCGCGCTTCTCCCGGTCCTCGCGGCGGCCGCCGCCCGCGCCGACGGCACATCCGCTTTCGGGGCCGCCGACGCGGCTCAGCTGCGCGGCTACACCGCGAGCCCGGCCCAGATCTACGTTCCGGCAGGCGGCCCGAGCGCCGGGCCCNGCCCGCAGCCCCCGCTCCGCGGCGGCCGAAGGCGCCGGCGCGCAGTCGCTGAGATCGGCCCGGGCCGCGCCGGCCCGGGCATCCGGTCACACGTTCTCGGTCACGCGTTCTTGCGCGGCCGGTGGTCCGGGTCGATGCCGCCGTCGAGCTTCGTCTCGTTGTCCACGTCGCCCTCGAAGGTCGAATCCGCCTGCAGATCCGCCGGGTCGGCGCCGCTCATGCCCTTCGAGGTGCCGATCCCGGGATTGCCCTTGAGGTCGGCGTCGGTCGGGGTGTCGGTCTTCGGGTGCTTGGACGACATGCGGGCTCCTGTCGGATGCTGATGTCGGGCCAACGCACCGGGGCGGGGACGGTCTCCCGCGCGGCGTGCGGCGGTTCGCCTCCCGGTCACCGCAGCGCCTCAGCCGATCTCCGCCGCCGCGATCCGGCGGACGCCCGCCGCCTCCATCTCCGCCCAGGCCTGCGCGAGGGATCCGTCCACGTCGATCCCGCGCACGGCATCCTCCACCACCCAGACGTCGAACCCCGCGTCGCGCGCGTCGAGCGCGCTCCAGGCGACGCAGAAATCGGTTGCGAGGCCGCACACGGCGACGCGGGCGATGCCGCGCTCCCGGAGCGCCCCCGCGAGGCCGGTGCGCGTGGCCCGGTCGGCCTCCAGGAAGGCCGAGTAGCTGTCAACCCGGGGATCCAGCCCCTTCCGGACCACCAGGCTCGCCCGGTCGGTGGCGAGGCCCGGCGCGAAGGCTGCGCCCGGGCTGCCCTGGACGCAGTGGCGCGGCCACAGCACCTGCGGACCGTAGGGCAGCGCCACGGTCTCGAACGGGGCCCGCCCCGGATGGGTCTCGGCGAAGGAGACGTGGTCCGCCGGATGCCAGTCCTGCATCAGCACCACGTGCCGGAAGCGGTGCTGGAGGTCGTTGATCGGGCCGATCACCGCGTCGCCCCCCGGGACGGGGAGCGCCCCGCCCGGCAGGAAGTCGACCTGCACGTCGACGACGAGGAGCAGGTCGGCGCTGCCGGGCGTCACGGCCGGTCCCTACGGCAGCATCACGGTCGAGCCGGTGGTCTCCCGGCCCGCGAGGTCGCGGTGCACCTGCTGCGCCTCGGCCAGCGGGTAGGTGGCGTTGACGGCGATCTTCACCGCGCCGTCGCGGACCACCTTGAACAGGCGGGCGGCCGCCTCCTCCAGGGTGGCGCGGTTCGACGAGAAGGTCGCGAGCGTCGGGCGGGTCACGTAGAGCGAGCCGCGCGGGGCGAGCAGGCCGAGGTCGAGCCCGGTGATCGCCCCGGAGGCCGAGCCGAAGCTCGCCAGCAGGCCGAGCGGCGCGAGGCTGTCCAGCGAGCCCATCAGGGTCGCCTGCCCGACGCCGTCGTAGACCACCGGCACGCCCTTGCCGCCGGTGATCTCGCGCACGCGCTTGGCCACGTCCTCCTCGCGGTAGAGGATGACGTGGTCGCAGCCGTTCCGCTTGGCGAGTTCCGCCTTCTCGGGGCTGCCGGCGGTGCCGATCACGGTGGCGCCGAGGTGCTTGGCCCACTGGCAGGCGATCAGGCCGACGCCGCCGGCGGCCGCCTGCCACAGGATCGTGTCGCCGGGCTTCACCGCGTAGGTCCGGTGCAGCAGGTACTCGACGGTGAGGCCCTTGAGCATCATGGCGGCGGCGGTCTTCTCGTCGACGCCGTCGGGGATCGGCACGGCCGCGGAGGCCGGGATCACCGGCTCCTCGGCGTAGCAGCCGTCCGCCACCGAGCCGTAGGCGACCCGGTCGCCGGGCTTGAACTGGGTGACGCCCTCGCCCACCGCCGTGACGGTGCCGGCACCCTCCTTGCCGGGGGTGTAGGGCATGTGCGGGGACTTGTAGGCGCCGGTGCGGAAGTAGATGTCGATGAAGTTGACGCCGATGGCCGCCTGCCTGACCCGGATCTGCCCGGGGCCCGGCTCGGCCAGGGGCACGTCCTCGAAGCGCATCACCTCGGGACCGCCGTACTCGTAGACCCGGATCGCCTTCGGCATCGTTGGACTCCCGCTCGCCGCCCCGTCCGGGGCGTTGCAGCCCGAGATAACGGACCGCCCGCCGGAGGCAATTCGTTTTTGGCCCCTCGCCCGCCGGTTGTAACCCGCCCGGCCGCGGCCCCGTTCTGGATCCGCCGGTCCCGGGCGCCTATCTAGGCCCTGCCATTCCCTGAGCCGAGGTCCGACATCCATGTCCGGCACCACCCGCACGAGCGCCGACCTCGATCCGCGCCGCCGCCGCCTCCTCTACCGCGCCTGGCACCGGGGCATCCGCGAGATGGACCTGATCATGGGCCGCTTCGCCGATGCCGAGATCGGCGAGCTCTCGGAGGCGGAGCTCGACCAGTTCGAGGCGCTGATCGAGGTGCCGGACCGCGACCTGTTCAAGTGGCTGACCGGCGAGGTCGAGACGCCCTCGAACTACGACACGTCGGTCTGGCGGCGGGTGCGGGCGTTCCACCGGCACGACGCGCCGATCCACTCCTGAGAGCGACCGGTCGAGAGAGCCCGCGATGGACGAGCCCAAGCCCAACTACGACCACCCGGCCCGGTCGATCGCCACCGAGCTGGTGGTGCGCATCATGCTGGAGATGATGGAGCGCTCCGATCCGGCGCTGCGCGCCGAGATCCTGCGGCAGGCGACGGCGCGCGCCGCCGCGATGACCGAGCCCATGCCCAACGCGGACTTCTTCCGCGGCCGGGTCGAGGCGGCGCTGGCGGAGATCGTCGGGCCGGATGCGTGAGGGGCGCCCGAGGGGCGTAGGCGTAAGCCGCGGGCTTCCGTCGCATCCGATCGGAGCGCTCGGCCGATGCGGCCCGCTCCGTCATCACGAGCGCAGCGACGTGACCCAGGGCAGCGCGACGTCCGAAGGTGCGGCGCTGCTGGATTGCTTCGCTGCGCTCGCAGAGACGATGGGGCCGTCTCTTCCGCCCTGGGAGAGGCTGATACCCAAGGTGCTCTGGGCCGGGCCATGCGTGTCCCCGAAGCGCGGCCGAACAGCCGTTCCATGCCGCGGCAGAACCGCCATATAGGGTGCGTTCGGCCGTGACCGCGGGGACGCTTTATCGCGGCGGCCCGATCGGCTAACGCCACCCGACCTCCTCCCCTGACGCGCCCGGCGGGATTTCCCGCGAAAGACCCGATGGCCAAGCCTCAGCCGAAGCCCCCCGCCCCCGCCGCCAAGCCGCAGGTCGCGCGCTTCGCGCTGCCGAAATCCTCCGCGCTCGCCCGGGCCATCGACGCCCTGAAGCGCGGCGACAGCCCGGTCCTGGCGAACGCCCCGGAGGGCTTCGACGCGCTGGCGCTCGCCGACCTCGCCCGCGCCCTGGCGCCCACCGTCGACGCGCCGGCGGTGCTGGTCCACGTGGCGCGCGATTCCGGGCGCTCGGCGGCGTTCCAGGCGGCGCTCGGCTTCGTCGCGCCCGAGATGGACGTGATGAGCCTGCCGGCCTGGGACTGCCAGCCCTACGACCGGGTCTCGCCGACCACCGCGGTCGCCGCCGCCCGGATGACGGCGCTCGCCCGCCTCGCCCGGACCCGCTCGGCCGAGGACAGGCCGCGCATCCTCTGCACCACGGTCAACGCCCTGGTGCAGCGGGTCCCACCCCGCGCCCACATCGCCAAGGAGGCGTTCTCGGCGGCGATCGGCAACGTCGTGTCGATGGACGACGTGGTGGCCTGGGTCGAGGCCAACGGCTTCCTGCGCACCGGGACGGTGCGCGACACCGGCGAGTACGCCGTCCGCGGCGGCATCCTCGACCTGTCGCCCCCGGGCCTGCCGGCGCCGATCCGCCTCGACTTCTTCGGCGACACGCTGGAATCGATCCGCGCCTTCGACCCGGAGACGCAGCGCACCACCGGTCAGCTCCGCTCCCTCGACCTGATGCCGATGAGCGAGGTCCAGCTCACCACCGAGACGATCCGGCGCTTCCGCCAGAACTACATCCAGAGCTTCGGCGCGGCGACGCGGGACGACCGGCTTTACGAGACGGTGAGCGAGGGGCGGCGCTACGCCGGCCTCGAGCACTGGATGCCGCTGTTCTACGACCACCTCGACACGCTGTTCGACTATCTCGGCGGCGTGCCGCTGGTCTTCGACCCGCAGGTGGAGGATGCCGCCGCCGAGCGGATCAGCCTCGTCCAAGACTATTACCAGGCCCGTGAGGGCGCGATGAAGACGCCGCAGGCCGGCGTCGCCCCCTACAAGCCGCTGCCGCCCCGCGCCCTGTACCTGATGCCGAACGAGCTGAAGGAGCGGATCGCCACCGCCACCGTGGCGCGGCTGACCCCCTTCGCGCAGCCCGAATCTTCGGAGCGCGCGGTCATCGATTGCGGCGCCAAGGCCGGACGGAGCTTCGCCCCCGAGCGGGCCGACGAGAACACCAGCGTGTTCGACGCCGCGGTGGCGCATATCCGCGACCTCCAGGGATCCGGTCATCACGTGATCCTGGGCGCGTGGTCCGACGGCTCCCGCGACCGGCTCTGCGGCGTGCTCACCGATCACGGCCTGAAGAAGCCCGTGGCGATCACCCGGCTCACCGATGTCTACGCGCTGAAGCGCGGCACCGACGCGGCGGTGGCGGTCTGGGGCCTGGAGGCGGGCTTCACCGCGGGCGAGCTCGCCGTCGTCTCCGAGGGCGACATCCTGGGCGACCGGCTGGTCCGCCAGAAGCGCAAGGCCAAGCGGCCCCAGGACGTGATCCTGGAGGTGCAGGCGCTCCAGCCCGGCGACATCGTGGTCCATGCCGACCACGGCATCGGCCGGTTCGTCGGGCTCAAGACGATCCACGCGGCCGGCGCCCCGCACGATTGCCTGGAGCTGCAATACACCGGGGGCCTCCTGCTCCTGCCGGTGGAGAACATCGAGCTCCTGACCCGCTACGGCTCGGAGGATGCCGAGGTCGCCCTCGACCGGCTCGGCGGCGGCGCGTGGCAGGCCCGCAAGGCCAAGATGAAGCGCCGCATCCTCGAGATGGCGGGCGAGCTGATCAAGGTCGCGGCCCAGCGCTTCGTCCGCAAGGCCCCGGCCCTCAAGGCGCCGGAGGGGCTCTACGGCGAGTTCGCCGCCCGCTTCCCGTTCGAGGAGACCGAGGATCAGGCCAACGCCATCGACGCGGTGCTGGACGACCTCAACGCCGGCCGGCCGATGGACCGGCTGGTCTGCGGCGATGTCGGCTTCGGCAAGACCGAGGTGGCGCTGCGCGCCGCCTTCGCGGCGGCGATCTCCGGCAAGCAGGTGGCGGTGATCGTCCCGACCACCCTGCTCGCCCGCCAGCACTTCCGGACCTTCGCGGAGCGCTTCAAGGGGCTGCCGGTCCAGGTGGCGCAGCTCTCCCGCTTCGCCTCCGCGGCGGAGATGAAGCAGACCCGGGCAGGGCTCGCCGCCGGCACGGTCGACATCGTGGTCGGCACGCACGCGCTCTTGGCGAAGAACATCGCCTTCAAGGATCTCGGCCTGATCATCGTGGACGAGGAGCAGCATTTCGGCGTCGCCCACAAGGAGCGGCTGAAGGCGCTCCAGGCCGACGTCCACGTGCTGACGCTGTCGGCGACGCCGATCCCGCGCACGCTCCAGCTCGCCATGACGGGGGTGCGCGAGCTCTCGATCATCGCCACGCCGCCGGTCGACCGGCTGGTGGTGCGCACCTTCGTGACGCCGTTCGACCCGCTGACCATCCGGGAGGCGCTGCTGCGCGAGCGCTACCGCGGCGGCCAGTCCTTCTACGTCGTGCCCAGGATCGAGGATCTGGCGGAAGTCAAAAAGTTCCTCGACGCCGAGATGCCCGAGATCAAGGTCGCGGTCGCCCACGGCCAGATGGCGGCGGGCCAGCTCGAGGACGTGATGACGGCCTTCTACGAGGGCAAGTTCGACGTGCTGCTCTCGACCACGATCGTGGAATCGGGCCTCGACATCCCCACCGCCAACACGCTGATCGTCCACCGGGCCGACATGTTCGGGCTGGCCCAGCTCTACCAGCTGCGCGGCCGGGTCGGGCGATCGAAGGCGCGGGCCTACGCGCTGTTCACGACCCCGGCGAACCGCCAGCTCACCGCCCAGGCCGAGCAGCGCCTCAAGGTGCTCCAGAGCCTCGACACGCTGGGCGCGGGCTTCCAGCTCGCCTCCCACGACCTCGACATCCGCGGCGCCGGCAACCTGCTCGGCGACGCGCAGTCCGGCCACATCAAGGAGGTCGGCTACGAACTCTACCAGCAGATGCTGGAGGACGCCGTCACGGCGCTCAAGGCCGGCATCGAGGACGTGCCCGAGGAGGCGTGGTCGCCGACCATCGCGCTGGGCGCACCCGTGACGATCCCCGAGGATTACGTCGAGGATCTGGGCGTCCGGCTCGCCCTCTACCGGCGGCTCGCCACCATCCAGGACGATGCCGAGATGGAGAGCTTCGGGGCGGAACTCATCGACCGGTTCGGGCCGCTGCCGCCGGAGGTGGAGCAGCTCCTCAAGATCGGCACGATCAAGATCCTCTGCCTCAAGGCCAACGTCGAGAAGGTCGAGGCCGGGCCGAAGGGCGTGGTGGTCCATTTCCGCGACAAGTCCTACGCCAACCCGCAGGGGCTGGTGGCGTACGTGGCCGAGCAGGCCTCGTTCGCGAAGGTGCGGCCCGACATGAGCGTCGTGTTCGTGCGCGAGCTGACCACCGTCCCGGCGCGGCTCAAGACCGCCACCGAGGTGCTGCGCAGCCTCGTGAAGATCGCCGAGCGGGCGAAGAAGGCGGCGTGAGGGGCGCTGCGCCCCGGCAAGACCCCTCATCCTGAGGGGCGGCGTGAGGAGACGCGTGGATGGCAAACCCGGCGCCGATCACCGGCGCGCCCGAGCCGGTGAAGGCCGCGCCGGGCGCCTTCCTCACGCCCCTGTTCACCGACCGGCGCGTCGCCGCGGTGCTCGGGCTCGGCTTCGCGCAGGGCATCCCGTTCCTGCTCGTCTACGCGACCCAGTCGGCGTGGCTCGTCCAGGCGAAGGTGCCGCTCGCCACAATCGGGCTGATGAGCGAGCTCACCATCGCCTACAAGCTCAAGTTCCTCTGGGCCCCCTTCCTCGACCGGCACGACGCGCCGCTGCTGGGCCGCTGGCTCGGGCGGCGCCGGGGCTGGATCGTCGCCACGCAGATCCTGGTGGCACTGGCGCTCGCGGGCGTCGCCTTCGGCGACCCGGCCCACTGGCTCGCCTGGACGGTGGCGTTCTCCCTGGCGCTCGGCGTCGCGGGCGCCACCCAGGACGTGGTGATCGACGGCTGGCGCATCACCGCCGCGCCCGCCGAGCAGCAGGCGCTGATGTCGTCCTGGTCGGAGATCGGCTACCGGGTCGGCAACCTCGCGGCGGGGGCCGGCGCCCTCTACCTCTCTGACGCGTATGGCTGGCGCGCCGCCTACCTGTGCATGGCCGCCCTGATGGCCCCCGGCACGGTCGCGGCGCTGCTGGCCCCCGAACCTCCCGCCCCCGCGACGCCCGCCACCGGCGGCTTCGTCGAGACCGTCTGGGCGCCGATCCGCGACCTCCTCGCCCGGCTCGGGCCGCTCGCCCTGCCGGTGCTGGCGCTGGTCGCGGGCTTCCGGATGCCCGGCTACGTCTCGAACGCCATGGCGATCCCGCTGTTCAAGACGCTCGGCTACTCGAACACCGACATCGCCACCGTGACCAAGCTGTTCGGCTTCTGGATCGCGCTCGGCGGCACCTTCCTGGCGAGCGCCATCATCCCGCGGATCGGCATGATGGCGAGCCTGCTGATCGGCACCGTGACGGCCTCGGCCTCGCACCTCGCGCTGGCCTACCTCGCCTGGCACGGCGGCCACGGCGGGGCGGCGTTCTGGACCTTCGCGCTGACCGTCGGGATCGACGGCTTCGCCTACGCCTTCGCGTCGATCGTGCTGATCACCTACATGTCGCGGCTCTCGGCGACCGCCCACGCGGCGAGCCAGTACGCCCTGCTGACCTCGCTCTGCGCCCTGCCCGGCAGCCTGCTCGCCGGGTTCTCGGGCTTCGTGATCGAGTGGACGGGCTTCGCGTGGTTCTTCGTCGGCACGTCGCTCATCGGCGTGCCGGTGGCCCTGCTCTGCCTGCTGGTCGCGCGCCGGCACGGGCCGATGGAGGTTCCGGCGGAGGCCCCCGGATCGGCGACCTGAGGCTGTGTCCCAACACGGGAACGCGCGCGGAAACTGTCCCTTTAGCGGGGATTAACCACACCGCGGCTTAATGGGGTGGACGGTTGATGTCCTCCCCAGACGGGCGACCCGGACCACGTGCGCGAGAACGGCTCTCGCGGGCGAACGGCGCCGGCTGCCCAGGGGAAGCGCGTACGCGAGTTCCCGAATGGCCCAGGCTGCGTTGTCCCTCGCCGCGTTCCAGACCGTGTATCCGAGCGCGGAACCCCGGCGACCGGCGCCCCCGCGCCCCACCTACGTCGAGACCGCCTACGATCCGGTCGTCCGCACCCGGGCGCCCTACCCGAGCGCCATGCGGCGCGCCCGGCGCCGCGCCCGGCTGACGGCGCTCATCGCCCTCACCGGCGTGAGCCTCGCCGGCTGGGCCGTGTTCAGCCACCCGCAGGGGCCGGCCCGCCCCGAGGCCGAGACCGA
>NZ_MLBW01000035.1:0-24240 GCF_036441335.1 Methylobacterium mesophilicum | reverse complement strand
AGGGACATGGCCAGGACGGCCGGTGCGGTGCGCGTTCCGATCACGGGAGCAGCAGAGAACAGGTCGGCATGCATGCCGGGCCGGATCCGGTTCGCGGGCGGGCCGAACAGGCGCCGGAACCCGTCGCTCATGAACAGCAGCCGGTCGGCGGAATCGAACAGGCACAGGCCGTGCGGCAGCGAGTCCAGCGCCTGGACGATACCGGGTCCGAGCTTCCGCCCGCGGTCGAGCCCGTCCTGGCG
Source organism: Methylobacterium mesophilicum (assembly GCF_036441335.1). GTDB lineage: Bacteria > Pseudomonadota > Alphaproteobacteria > Rhizobiales > Beijerinckiaceae > Methylobacterium > Methylobacterium mesophilicum_B. The sequence continues at coordinate 23,998 of NZ_MLBW01000035.1, read as the reverse complement.
CCGGTCGCAGGCCACCTGCCGGTGGCGCCGCGCCAGCCTCGCCGCCGCCCTGCCCGCCTCCGCCGCCATGGCCGCTCCCCCGAAGCGCCCGACAGCGTCGTCGGGCGATCGCCGGATCGTGCCGGCTCGGAAATTAGTCTCCGGTCTTCATAGAATGGGATTCCTTTCGCCAACCTTGACGAAAGTCGTGCGCGTTGAGCGATCCGCGCCGAGATTGACCAGCCGCAAGTTGAGACCGCGATCCCGATGCGCGAACTCTGTCGGTCGACGGGTCAGCGCGGTCGAGCCGCGCCGACGTCCCGGCCGCCGCCGCGGGGGCCCGGGACGACGTCTATCGGAGGCGGGTCAGGGCGCGTCGTGCCGGTCGTGGTGGCCGTCGAGCACCGTGTCGCTGGTCGGGACCGTCGCGGCGACGGCCTCGGCGCGCCGGAGATCCGGCGCGGTCGCCTCCTCCACGAAGGCCGCCACGGCCTCGGTCAGCGGCAGCGTGCGGGTCTGCTGGCTGCCGAGCCGCCGGATCGAGACCGTGCGCTCCTCCGCCTCGCGGCGGCCGAGCGCCAGCAGCACCGGCACTTTGGCGAGCGAGTGCTCGCGGACCTTGTAGTTAATCTTCTCGTTGCGCAGATCCGCCTCGACCCGCAGGCCCGCGCGCTCCAGGGTGCGGATGACGTCCCGGGCGTAGGCGTCGGCCTCGCCGGTGATCGTCGCCACCACGACCTGGACCGGCGCCAGCCACAGGGGGAAGTGCCCGGCGAAGTGCTCGATCAGGATGCCGGTGAAGCGCTCCATCGAGCCGCAGATCGCCCGGTGGACCATCACGGGCGGCTTCCGGGCGCCGTCGGCGTCGATGTAGAAGGCGCCGAACCGCTCGGGCAGGTTGAAGTCCACCTGCGTGGTGCCGCATTGCCAGTCGCGGCCGATCGCGTCGCGCAGCACGTACTCGAATTTGGGCCCGTAGAACGCGCCCTCCCCTGGGTTGACCGCCGTCTTGATCCGGCCGGCCGACTGCTCCTCGATCTGGGCCAGCACGCGGGTCATCACGTCCTCGGCGTGGTCCCAGAGCGCGTCGGAGCCGACGCGCTTCTCGGGCCGCGTCGAGAGCTTCACGACGATCTGGTCGAAGCCGAAATCCGCGTAGGTCGAGAGGATCAGGTCGTTGATCTTCAGGCACTCGTCGGCGAGCTGGTCCTCGGTGCAGAAGACGTGGGCGTCGTCCTGCGTGAAGCCGCGCACGCGCATCAGCCCGTGCATGGCGCCCGACGGCTCGTAGCGGTGGACGATCCCGAACTCGGCCATGCGCAGGGGCAGGTCGCGGTAGGATTTCAGCCCGTGCTTGAAGATCTGCACGTGGCCCGGGCAGTTCATCGGCTTGAGGGCGAACCAGCGCTTGTCCTCGGCCTCCTCGCCGGCGGACTGCGCGGCGAACATGTTCTCCCGGTACCAGCCCCAGTGGCCGGAGGTCTCCCACAGGGCCTTGTCGAGGATCTGCGGGGCGTTCACCTCGGCGTAGTCGCCGCGCAGGCGCCGGCGCATGTAGGCGATCAGCTCCTGGAAGATCGTCCAGCCCTTGGCGTGCCAGAAGACGACGCCCGGCCCCTCCTCCTGGAAGTGGAACAGGTCCATCTCGCGGCCGAGGCGGCGGTGGTCCCGGCGCTCGGCCTCCTCCAGCCGGTGCAGGTAGCCGTCGAGATCGGCCTGGTTCGCCCAGGCCGTCCCGTAGATGCGGGTCAGCATCGGGTTGTTCGAATCACCCCGCCAGTAGGCGCCCGCGACCTTCATCAGCTTGAAGGCGGTGCCGACCTTGGCCGTCGAGGTCATGTGCGGGCCGCGGCAGAGGTCGAACCACTCGCCCTGGCGGTAGATCTTCAGGTCCTCGCCCGGCGGGATCGCGTCGACGAGCTCGACCTTGAAGCCCTCCCCCTTGCCGGCGAACAGCGCCCGCACGTCCTCGCGCTTCCAGACTTCCTTGGTGAACGGAGCATCGCGCGCGATGATCTCGCGCATCTTCGCCTCGATCTTCGGGAAGTCCTCGGGCGTGAACGGGGTCTCACGGTGGAAGTCGTAGTAGAAGCCGTTCTCGATCACCGGGCCGATCGTGACCTGCGTCTCCGGCCAGAGCGCCTGCACGGCCTCGGCGAGCACGTGCGCGCAGTCGTGGCGGATCAGCTCCAGGCTGCGCGGGTCGGTGCGATCCAGGAACTCGATGCGGGCATCGCGGTCGATCGGGTCGTCGAGATCGGCGAGCGTGCCGTCGAGCGCCATGGCGACGGTGCGCTTGGCCAGCGACTTGGCGATGCCCTCGACGACAGTGCGGCCGGTCGTGCCGGCGGCGATCTCCCGCGTGTTGCCGTCGGGGAAGGTGAGAATCGGCATGTGCGCGCGTCTCCGGGCTCAGTCCTGCATACGGCGCAGGTAAGCGGTTTCGAGGGAGCGGCCGTGTAGACCGATTTCTCGGGCGAGGGAACAACGGTGCGGCGCAACTCCACGCATCCCTGCCCTTCGTCCGCCGTTCGGGTGCGCGTCATCGTCCCCGCGCGCCGTCCCGCGCCGGGGGCATGGCCCGGGAGACCTCTCGAGGGACGCGGGACGCCGCGGGATCGCTCACGGGACGCCGCGGACAGGAAGAGCGAAATAGGAAAAACGGTCACGATCGGAAGGCCGCGGGTCGTCTCGGCGCGTGAGTGCGAGACGCGGGTCCCCTCTCCCGCAGGGGAGAGGGAGCACGGCGCGGATGTCCCGATCGGGGACGCCCGCCGTCCTGACCGCCGCAGCACGATCGGGAGCGGCCCTGGGATGACGCGCCTCCCCCAATGCCGGGGCCGGGGCTGGCGGGCGGCCCCGTCCGGCGACATGCTGGCGCGGCGCCTCCCCCCGCAGGGACGGGCGGGCGGCCGGACACTCGGAACAGGGACACCCGCATGGCCGCGCGCCTCGCCCTCCTCGGCCTCGGCGCGATGGGGCACCCCATCGCCCGCAACCTCGCGGCCAAGCGGGATTCCGACGCCGAGACGCTCGTGGCGATCGACACCGACCCGGCGCGCCTCGCCGGCCTCGCCGCGCCGGGCCTCGTCGCCACCACCGATCCCGGCCAGGCCGCCGGCGCCGACGTGCTGTTCCTGTGCCTGCCGAACGGCGACGCCGTCGAGGCGGCCCTCCTCGGGGACGGCGCCCTGGCGGAGCGCCTCGCCCCGGGGGCGGTCGTGGTCGATCTCAGCACCATCGCGCACGCCCAGGCCCTGGCAATCGGCCGCGCCGTGGCGGCGACCGGGCGCGCCTTCGCGCGTGGTCCGCCGCCAGGCCGGGACCGGACAGCCAGGTCTCGACGCAGCCCCGGCGCCCGCAGTAGCAGGCGGCGCCCGGCCGCTCGTCGTCGCGGGGCGCCGGCAAGGGGCCGTGGCCCCACTCGCCCGCGATGCCGTTGCGGCCCGTGAGTGCCCGACCGTCGAGGGCGATGCCCGACCCCACGCCGGTGCCCAGGATCACCGCCCAGACCACGCGGGCGCCGGCGCCGGCGCCGTCGATCGCCTCCGACACCGCGAGGCAGTTGGCGTCGTTCTCGATCCGGAGCGGGCGCTCCAGGCGCGCGCCGAGATCGGCCGCGAACGGGTGTCCGTTGAGCCAGTGCGAGTTGGCGTTGCGCACGAGGCCTGTCGCCGGGGAGAGGCTCCCCGGCATGCCGATGCCGACGCTGCAGGAGGCGCCGGCCTCGGCCTCGAGACGCAGGACGAGGTCGGCCACGGCCTCGACGGTGGCCCGGTAGGCGCCCCGCGGGGCGGGCATCCGCGTCTCGGCCAGGGTCGTCCCGTCCCGGCCCAGCACGATCCCGGCGATCTTGGTGCCGCCGAGATCGATGCCGAGGCGCGGGCGGCCTCCGCTCTCCGCCGTCGGCGATCCCATCACTCGGCGGCGGCGACCTTGCTGTCGGTGCCCATCGGCTGCGGCGACGCGTCGGCGATGTGGGTGCCGATCGCGACCGGGTGGGCCATCACCTCGTTGAGCTTGGCGACGTCGAGCTCGCCCTCCCAGCGGCTGACCACCACGCAGGCGACGCCGTTGCCCACGAGGTTGGTGAGCGCGCGGCACTCGGACATGAACTTGTCGATGCCGAGGACCAGGGTCATGGCGGCGACCGGGACGGGGCTGTTCGGGATCGCCGAGAGCGTCGCCGCCAGGGTGATGAAGCCCGCGCCGGTGACGCCGGAGGCGCCCTTCGAGGTCAGCATCGCCACCAGGATGATGGTCGCGTACTGGCTGATCGACAGGTCCACGCCCACGGCCTGCGCCAGGAACAGCGTCGCCAGCGTCATGTAGATGTTGGTGCCGTCGAGGTTGAACGAGTAGCCGGTCGGCACCACGAGGCCGACCACCGAGTCCGAGGCACCGAGGCGCCGCATCTTGGTCATGAGCTGCGGCAGCACCGTCTCGGACGACGACGTGCCGACCACGATCAGCAGCTCGTCCTTGATGTAGGCGAGGAAGCGCAGGATCGAGAAACCCGCGACCCGGGCGATCGTCCCGAGCACGACCAGCACGAACAGGATCGCGGTGATGTAGAAGGTGCCGACCAGCCACGCGAGGTCGTAGACCTTCTGGATCCCGTACTCGCCGATCGTGAACGCCATGGCGCCGAAGGCGCCGACGGGGGCGAGCTTCACGACGATGCCGATGATCCGGAAGAAGATCTGGCCGGCCGTGTCGATCGCGTGGTTCACCGAGGCCGCGCGCTCACCCAGATTCGTCACCACGACGCCGGTGAGGATCGAGATCAGCAGCACCTGCAGGAGGTCGCCGGTGGCGAAGGGGTCGAGGAAGCTCTTCGGGATGATCGCCAGGATGTGGGCGACCGTGGAATCGGCCGCCGCCTTGCTGGCGTAGCTCGCGACCTTGCTGGCGTCGAGCTTCGACGGGTCGGCGTTGAAGCCGGCGCCGGGCCGGATCACCTCGCCGACGATGACGCCGATCAGCAGCGCGATCGTGGACACCACCTCGAAGTAGACCAGCGCCTTCAGGCCGACGCGGCCGACCTTCTTCAGGTCGCCGATCGACGCGATGCCGTGGACGATCGTGCAGAAGATGATCGGCGCGATCATCATCTTGATCAGGCCGATGAAGGCGTCGCCGAGCCACTTCATCGACTTGCCGGTGGCCGGATCGTACCAGCCGAGCAGCACGCCGAGCGCGATGGCGATCAGCACCTGGATGTAGAGCACCTTGTACCAGGGCTCGCGGGGCGCTGCGGCGGGAGCCGTCGCCTGGATTGCCTGTGCCATGTCCATCCCGTGCGACGACCGCGCACCCTCCCGATTTGCCGGCACGCTAGCGATTATCACCCGGCGCCTCAACGGCTGCACGCTTATCCGTCGGGAACCATCCGTGACAAAAGCCTGTCGATCCCGGACGAAGACTGCTCGCTTCCGATTGATTTCCTGGCGCACGAACGCGCACGGGCCGCAGCGCGATCTGCGCTGCGGCCCGTGCGTGTCTCGCGTCGTTGCGCCGCGGCGCGGCGCCGAGGCTCAGGTCTGCTGCTGGGTCCGGCGGGGGCGAACGGTCCAGCGCTCGAACATCGAGGCGGGATCCTCGCTCTTCCCGTCCTTGGTCTCGGCGGCGGGATCGGGCTGCTGGTGGATCGCCGCGCCGAGCGCCTGCGACAGGCTCTCGATGACGTCGTCGATGCGGGCATCCCCGTGCAGGGCGTCGCCGGTGCCGGCCTGCGCGGCGGGCGTCTCGGCGGCCGGCGCGGCGTGCGCGACGGCCTCNGGGAGCGGCATCAGCGAATCGTCATGAACCTGGCGGGACGACTCGACGCCCTGGCGGAGCCGCGAGGCTGCCGCGCCATGCCGGGGCCGCGGTCCGGCGCATGGCGCCCTCGTCGGACTCGGTGGTCCGGCTGCTGCTGCCGTAGCGGCCGAAGCCGAACCGGGGCTCGATCAGGTCCAGCACCGCGTCCAGCGCGGCGTTGCTCAGCGCCACCTCCTCGGCGGCCGGCACGCCCTGGATGGCCAGGGCCGCCCGCTCGTAGGCCGGCTCGTTGCTGACCTCGCGGCCGAACCAGCCCGGGGCGTGGAAGCCGGCGGCCTCGCCGTCGTTGTCGAAGGCGACGCTGATCAAGTCCAGGCTGCCGGGTGTGACGTAGCGGTCGATCGCGATCTCGCGGCCGCCGGCATTGACGGTGGTGCGGTCGTAGGCGGCCTTGCCGGGGCAGACGTCCAGCAGAGCGTCGCCGTGGGCGCGCGGGACGTCGGTGCGCTCCTCGACCGGGACGCCGTCCGGCCCCTTGTTGACCAGGACCAACTGACAGACCTGGCCGTCGACGCGCACGTACGAGGCGCGGCCGCCCTGGGGCGCGAAGTGACCCTCGGTGATCCGGGCGCCGCCCCGCTCCTTGCGGATCAGGCGGACCAGGGATGGTGCGACCAGAAATCGGCGAACGGTGCTCATGAACTCAAAACCCCTCCCGCTTGGTCGGCGGCGCGCCGATCCGGCGGACAGCCCTCAGCGCCGCCGGGCCGAACGGAAGGGGACAAATCGAGCCGACCCGCACGGCGTATAAGCTGGATGCCACGCCGTATTCGCCAGAGCCTGACCGCTTCCGTCGCCAATCACCGGACAGCGACATTCTGAGACTATAGAGCGCTAAGCAAAAACGCGACGAAATCAAGACCGGATCGGGTCGAGGAACCGGCCGCGGCGCCCCCTGTCCCCGATATCCCGGTTTTCGCGCCGGGTTTCCGAACCCAGGTTAGCGGACCCCGCGACTCATTCAGCCGGCTCGAAATTCATCGCCGCGCCGTTCATGCAGTAGCGCAGGCCGGTCGGCGCCGGGCCGTCGTCGAAGACGTGGCCGAGATGGCCCTGGCAGCGGGCGCAGTGCACCTCGGTGCGGACCATCCAGTGGCTGCGGTCCACGGTGGTCCCGACGGCGCCCTCGATCGGCTCGAAGAAGCTCGGCCAGCCGGTTCCGGACTCGAACTTGGTGCCCTGCTCGAACAGCGGCTGCCCGCAGCCGGCGCAGGTGAAGGTCCCGGCCCGCTTCTCGGCGAGCAGGCAACTCGTGCCGGCCCGCTCGGTGCCGTGCTCGCGCAGGACCCGGTACTGCTCCGGCGTCAGCGCCGAGCGCCACTCGGCGTCGCTGCGGGTCTCCGGGCTGGTGGTCGGCGTGTCGGCCATGGCGATCTCCCTATTCGCCTCGCTATATAGGGATCGCGCGCGGTCTCCGGCAGTCCCGGAAGATGCCGCGCGTGGTCTCCGGGATCGGAGACGTCGCGCTCAGGCGGCGGCGCCGACGGTGTCGGCCATCCGCGCCCGGCGCGCACCCATCGGCAGCGGCGCGCCCGTGGTGGTGTCGCGGGCGGTCTGGTGCTCCAGCTCGGCGTTGATCTCGCCCCCGAGCAGCACGATCGTCGAGGAGATCCAGATCCACGTCATGAAGCCGATCACGGCCCCCAGCGAGCCGTAGGTCTCGTTGTAGGTGCCGAAATTGGCGACGTACCAGGAGAACAGGAGCGAGGCGGCGAGCCAGAGCAGGCCCGCGATCACGCTGCCGACCCCGACCCAGCGCCAGCGGGCGTGCTCCCGGCTGGGTCCGAACCGGTAGAGCACCGACAGGCCGCCGAGGAGGACGATCAGGATCGCCGGCCAGCGCAGGGCCGCGAGCAGCCACGCCGTCGAGCCCAGCCCCAGAAAGTTCAGCGCCACCGGCACGACCACGATCACGTTGAGCGCGACGATGATGAACAGCAGGGCGCCGATCGTGAAGGTGAGCGACCGGAGGTTGAGCCAGAAGAAGTTCCGCTTCTCCTCCTCCTCGTAGACGACGTTCAGCGCGTCGAACATCGCCTTCATGGCGGCGTTGGCGCTCCAGATCGACAGGAGCAGGCTGGAGAAGAACGTGATGCTGAGGGAGCCGCTGCCTTTGGCGGCGATGCGCTTGACCTGGTCGCCGATGAGCTCGACCGCGCCGGACGGCAGGACCGCGTGCAGCTGGGCGAGGTGGTCGTTGATCACGGTCACGTCGGCGAAGAGGCCGTAGCACGAGACCAGCGCGGCGATGGCGGGGAACAGCGAGAGGAGCGTGTAGAAGGTCACGCCGGCGGCGACCGCCAGGACCCGGTCCTTGTTGAACTCCAGGTAGACCCGGACGGCGATGTCCTTCCAACCGGATCGCGTCATCTCGGCGGGGCTGTCGGCGGCGCGGCCGCGCTCCGGCTGGGTCGCGGCAGTGAGCTGCGCGGCGCGCCCGGAGATGGAGCGCGCGCCCGCGGCCACGNGCCGCCGGCACGCCGCGCCGCGCCGGCGCCGCCGCGAGGGCGACCAGCGCCGAGCCGAGCATCAGGATCCAGAGGATCGAGCCGCCCTCGGAGGGGCCGGTCGAGCGCGACGGTGACGGGGGCATGGATCGGGGCCAGTGCGCGGAACTGCCGCGCTCGGGACTCCCAACGTCGTCGTGCCGCGGCCGTTCCGCACGGGGGGCGGGGACGCCGCGGCCCTCCGCGCGTTGTGATGGTTATGCGCGATCAGCCCCGTCTCGGTTTCTGCTGCAAGTTCGTCCTGGACGAGCCTCCCGGCACCCACGCCACCCTCAAGGCGGAGCGGGAGGCCACGCTGCACATGAACCTGACCAGCGTGACCATGGCTCACCTCACCAAGCTGGAGCCCGCCGCCCGGCGGGCGAAGCTCGCCGGCCTCGTCGCCCACAACCTCGACGCCCTCGCCCGCCAGATCGCCTGGGTCGGGGCCCGGCCGCCGCTGGAGCGCCTCCTGCGCATGGCGAGCAACGTCCTGCCGGGCTACACCCACCCGATCGCGCAGGCGCTCTACGCCGAGCCCGAGATGGCGGCGCTGGTCGAGCGCGGCCTCGCCGAGGCCGGCGCGCTGGCCCGCCGGCTCGGGGTGCGCCTGAGCTTCCACCCGGGGCCGTTCTGCCTGCTGGCGAGCCGCAACCCGGCGGCGATCGCCAACGGCCTGTCCGAGCTCGACTACCACGCCGAGATCTTCGACCGGATGGGCTACGGCGGCGGCTGGCACCCGCACGGCGCCCACATCAACATCCATGTCGGCGCGGGCGACCCGGGGGTCGAGGGCTTCCGCGAGACCCTGCCCCGGGCGAGCCAAGTGGCGCGCGACCTCGTGACGGTGGAGAACGACGAGAACGTCTTCGGCCTCGACGCGGTGCTGCGGCTCGCCGACCTCGTGCCGGCGGTGCTCGACCTGCACCACCACTGGGTCGAGAGCGGCGGTGAGTACCTCGAGCCCGACGACCCCCGGATTGCCCGGGTGCAGGAATCCTGGCGCGGCGTCCGGCCCGTGGCCCACATCAGCGTGTCGCGCGAGGCGGTCTCCGCCGCCTGCGATCCGGACGCCCTGCCCGACTTCCCGGCCCTGCGCGCGGCCGGCCACGCGGTCCGGGACCTCGCGGCCCATTCCGACATGATGTGGAACCGGGCGGTGAACGACCTCGTCGCCCGGCACCTCGCCTGGGCGGATTTCGAGATCGAGGCCAAGGCGAAGAACCGCGCCTCCGTGCAGATCGCCCGTCACATCCTGGCGCTCGAGGCGGCGGCGCCGATCGCGGCAGAGTGACGGGACGGTCTCGACGCGTCCGCCGGTCCGCACTAGGCATCCCGGTATGAAGACCGCCGACTGCGACATCCTCATCGTCCCGGGGCTCGGGGGCTCCGAGGAGGACCATTGGCAGGCCCGCTGGGCGGGCCGCCTCGCCACCGCGCGCGTGGTCGAGCAGGATCAGTGGCACGCGCCGACCCCGGAGGCGTGGTGCGGCCGCATCGCCGAGGCGGTCGCGGCGGCGACGCGACCGGTCATCCTGATCGCCCACAGCCTCGGCGTGGTGGCCAGCGTCGAGGCGGTGCCGCGCTTCCCCGCGGGGGCGGTGCGCGGCGCCCTCCTGGTGGCGTTCCCGGACGTCGAGGAGGCGCCGGACCTGCCCGACGCGGTCCGGGCCTTCGCGCCGGTGCCGCGCGATCCCCTGCCCTTCCCGTCCCTGCTGGTCGCCAGCCGCACCGATCCGTACTGCCGCTACGAGCGGGCGGACGACTTCGGCCACGCCTGGGGCGCGCTCACGGTCGACGCGGGCGAATCCGGCCACCTCAACGTGGCGAGCGGGCACGGTCCCTGGCCCGAGGGGCTGATGCGGCTCGCCGGGTTCCTGAAGGGGCTCTGAGCCTGCGCGCGTTGCTGCGCGCGAGGACGATCGGCGTCCTCGCGCCTCGGCCGGAGGGCGGTGGCGCGGGTCGCATTAACGCGCTGTTTACCACCGCCCTCTTCAGTGGCGGCACGGGCGGTCCTTCGTCCCGAAGCCGGCCCTGGAGAGCACCGTGACGCGCAAAGAGCTTCTGGAACGACTCGAAGCGGTGCAGACCGCCCTCGGCCCCCGGGCCCAGAGCAACTTCAACAGCTCGCTGTTCAACGACGTGACGCTGCTCAAGCGGATCGAGGCCTTCGAGGCCAAGCTCGGCGAGCCCGAGAAGCCGAAGACCGCCGACTACACCGGCAACATGTTCTCGCGTATCGCCAACCGCCGCGCCGCCGCGGGCGCCAAGTAGGCCGACCCTATTCCGGCTCGGCCTCCGCCGAGCGCAGCAGCTCGCCGGCGACGTCGGCGAGCCGCGGCGGGGCCTCCCGCACGAACGGCAGCGGCCGGCAGACGTTGAGCGCCGCGAGCCCGAACCGGGCTGTCATCAGCCCGTTGAGCACGCCCTCCCCCAGCTTGGCGGAGACCCGGGCGGCGATCCCGAGACCCAGCACCTGCTGCATCACGCTCTCGCCCACCGCCATCCCGCCGGTGACGGTGAGATGCGCGAGCGCCGCGCGCCCCAGCCGCAGGAATCCCAGGAAGCCCGGCCGGCCGCCGTAGATGGCGGCGATCCGGCGCAGCAGCCGCACCGCCGCGAACACCACGAAGGCCACGTCGACGATCGCCCGCGGGCTGAGCGCCGTCACGGCCGAGACCTGCTTGGCCGTCGTCGCGATGGCGTTGCGCGCCTGCCGGTCGAGCCCGGCCAGCAGCTCGTGCTCGGCCAGGCCGATCCGGTCGTCGACGTCGAGGATCGCGTCGGCGGCCGCGTCGATGCGGGCGCGGCCCGCCGACAGGGCGTCGCGATCCGCGTAGAAGGTCGAGAGCGCCTGCACCACCGCCTGCGCGCCGGTGTGGTCGCGGGTGGCGAGGGCGTCCAGCGCCGACTGGCGCAGCCGCTCGATCTTGCGCTCGCGCCGCAGGCCGGCGAGTTCCCGCACCACGATCGCCAGCAGCGCGAGCGCCGCGAGGCCCAGCAGCGCGAGGGCCACCCAGCCGAGCCAGGGCGCGGCCTGGAACAGGTCGCTGATCATCCGCTCGACCGACAGGCCGACGCCCAGGGACACGAGGCCGCCCACCGCCGAGAGGAACAGGGCGCCCCAGGGCGAGCGCTCCCGCGGCGCCACCGGTACGGCGACGCCGTCGGCGGCGTCGACGATCTCGAAGGGTTCCTCGACGATCCGGGCCTGCGGCGGCCGGGGGCCGAGCGGCGTCGTGGTCACGCTCGGCTCGGCGGCCGGCTCGGGACTGATCCGGAAGGCGCGGGGTTTCTGGCCGGAGGTCATGGTCGCGGGCTCCGCATCGCATACATCGTCACGCCAGCCGGTCGCCGATCAGGAACTGCATCGCCCGGTCGAGCCGGATCTGCGGCAGGTGCCCGGCGCGGCCCAGGCCGTCGGGCCGCACCAGCGGCGGCCGGAAGCGCGGGAAGCGCAGCGAGCCCGGCTCGACCGCGCCCTCCAGCACCGCCTCAGCGCGGGCCGGCAGCTCCCCCGGGAAGATCGCGGCCTCGCTGTTGCCGTCGAAGACCTCGTCGCCCACCACCTCGCCGGCCTCCGGGGTGCCGGCCACCGCCCGCAGCGTCTCCGACCCGTCGTGGACGGTGGTCTCGCGGGTGGCGCGCACGGAGGCCAGCGCCACGGTGCCCACCCGGGCGCCCGCGGCTTCCGTCCGCCGCATGGCCCGCGACACGAGCAGCCGCAGCAGCGCGTCGAGCCGGTCGTGGCTCGTCTGGTGGAGGTGGTCGGCCTTGGTGGCGGCGAACAGCACCCGGTCGGCCCGGGGCGCGAACAGCCGCGACAGCACCGTGTTGCGGCCGATGTTGAGGCTGAGCAGCACCGCGTCCAGCGCCTCCTCCAGCTCCGCCAGGGCGGTCGGCCCGGCATCGACCGCCGACAGGACGTCCACCAGCACGATCTGCCGGTCGACCCGCTGGAAATGGTCGCGGAAGAACGGCGTCACGACCTTGGCCTTGTAGGCCTCGAAGCGCCGCTCCATCAGCCCGGCGAGGCTGTCGGGGGCGATCGTCTCGGTGAGCCGGTCGAGGGGCGCGAAGGTGAGCGCCGGCGAGCCCGCGAGGTCGCCCGGCATCAGGAACCGGCCCGGTGGCGTCGTCGCCACGGCTTCGGGGCCGGCGCGCAGGCCCGCGAGGTAGGCCTTGAAGGCGTCGCTCGCCCGCTCGGCCGCGACCTCGTCGAGGGGGCCGTTCGGGTCGAAGCCCTTCAGCGCCTCCAGCCAGGGCGCCGCCACGGCGGCGCGGCCGGGCCGGCGGGTGCCGCCGATCGTGGCCCGGGACCACGCCGTGTAGCTGGTCTCGATCAGCGCGAGGTCGAGGAGCCACTCGCCGGGGTAATCGACCACGTCGAGCATCAGGGTCGCGGGGCCGGAGCGCCAGCCGGCGGCGCGCTCGTAGGCGATCTCCAGGCGGAACTGGCTGATCCGGTCGGTGGAGCGCGGCCAGCGCCGCGCCTCGGTCAGCGTCGCGAAATGCTCCTCGAAGGGGAAGCGCGGCACGTCGTCGTCGGGCTGGGGCACCAGCTTGGCGCGGCGCAGGCGCCCCTCCTGCGCGGGCGCGAAGGCCGGCAGCGCGTGCGTCTCCACGAGGTGGTGGATCAGCGCCGTGGTGAACACGGTCTTGCCCGAGCGCGCGAGCCCGGTCACGCCCAGCCGCAGGGTCGGCTGGACCAGCAGGTCGTGCGAGGCTTCGGCGAAGGCTTTGACGGCCGAGCCGGCGCGCGCGGCAAGGTCGATCAGGGGCACGGGCGGGCTCGGGGTGAGGGGAACGGGCCGGGCAGAGGTGGCGCGGCCGGCGCCGAACCGCAAGGCTTGCCGCCCGGGAAGCCTCCCCTAGGGTGGCGCTGTGTCGGCGGCCGGGGTGAGCGGCCTCAGCCGGGCGATCGCGCCGGCGACGAGGTCCGGGCCGGCGCGCAGCGTGCCGAGCTCCACCGCCGACATCGCCAGCATGACCGGGGCCAGGTTGGCGCGGGGCGCGCCGTCCGGCCCGAACAGGTCGAGGTCGTCGCCGGGCTTCAGGCCGACGCTGCCGCTGATCCGGTTGGCGTAGGCCTGGATCCGGACCTCGTCGCCGGTGCAGAGCGGGGCCGGCAGGCGCAGATCGAGGACCGGCAGACCGGCCGCGATCGCCGGCAGCAGCGCGGATTCGGCGACCATCCGGTCGGCGCTCGGGACGCGGCCCGCCTTCCGGTCGAGGAGCGCCGACGGGTCGGCGACGCCCCCGGCCGGGCGGCCGGTGGAGGCGGAGATGCCCGCGGCGATGTCGGGAACCGGCTGGAGCATCGCCGCGGGCATCTCCGCCTCCACCGGCCGCCCGGCCGGGGGCGTCGCCGACCCGTCGGCGCTCCTCGACCGGAAGGCGGGCCGCGTCCCGAGCGCCGACCGGATGGTCGCCGAATCCGCGCTGCTGCCGGCGATCGCGGCCGGTCTGCCGGTCCTCGATCTGCGCTCTTGTGCGCGTTGGCGTGCGGATTGGCCGCCGCCGCGAGCCTGCTGCGGCGCACGATGGCCAGCCCCGTGCGGCGGCCGTAGTCGCGGTAGTAGCGCCGCAGCAGGCTCGCGGCGGCGTCGGCGCCGTCGGCCAGGGTGGCGAAGGCGGTGTGGCCCTCCCCGTCGGCGCCGATCTCGCCGGGCCAGCGGGCGGACTTGATGCACCAGCCGTTGTTGAGCCGCACGCAGCGGGCGACGTAGGGCGGGTCGTCGGCCAGCGAGGCCGTGACCGCCAGCGCCCGCGGCGTCAGCTGCGCGCCGGTCTGGGCGTGCCAGTTGGACACGGAGCGGGTCGCGGGATCGAAGCGCGGGGGCTGGCTGTCCGCCGGGGCGGAGGCGGAGGCGGAGGCGGAGGCGACGGCGCTGGGCGGCAGGACGCGAACGAGGGCGTCCGCGCCGGCCTCGGCGTGCGGCACCAGGGTCGTGATCAGGATCAGCGCGTTCAGCAGCACGCGGTCGGGCCTTCGCGGCGGCGGACGGGCTCGATGCGGACGCGCGTCACGGGTTGAGAACTCTGAGCGCGGCCTCGTGCAGCCGCGGGTCGCCGGCCGCGATCACGCGACCGCCGCCGGCGGCGGAGCCGCCGTCCCAGGCCGTGACCCGGCCCCCCGCGCCCTCGACGATCGGGATCAGCGCGACGATGTCGTAGGGTTTGAGCCCGGCCTCGACCACGAGGTCGATCTGACCGGACGCCAGCATGCAGTAGGCGTAGCAATCCGCGCCGTAGCGGGACATCCGCACCTGGCCTTCCAGCGCCCGGAAGCGCTCGGCCTCGTCGCCGGCCGCGAACAGCCGGGGATCCGTGGTGGCCAGGATCGCCTGGGCGAGGTCCCCGCAGCGGCGTGTGCGCAGGGTCCGCTCGCCCGCCGGCGCGCGGAGCTTCGCGCTGCGCCCGTCCCCGGTGAAGCGCTCCGCGAGGTAGGGCTGGTGCATCATGCCCCGCACCGGCACGCCGTTGCGGGTCAGCCCGATCAGGGTGCCCCAGGTCGGCAGGCCGCCGATGAAGGCGCGAGTGCCGTCGATCGGGTCGAGGACCCAGACGCACTCGGCGTCGGTGCGCTCCGCGCCGAACTCCTCGCCGAGGATGCCGTGGCCCGGGAAGGTCTGGCCGATCATCGCCCGGAGGACGACCTCCGCGGCCCTGTCCGCCTCGGTGACCGGATCGAACGGCGCCCCACCGCGGGCCTTGTCGTCCAGGCCGAACTGGGCGCGGAAGAACGGCAGGATCGCCTTCCCGGACGCGTCCGCGAGGTCGTCCATGAACCGGCCGAGTTCGACGACGCTCATCCGTTCCGTCCCCTGTTCCGCCCGAAGGCCGCGCGGCCGACCGGCCCGTCCCGACGAAGCCGGCGCGCGGCCCCGCCCGTCAAGCCCCCGTCTCCCCGTATCCTCGACTCACGCCCCGGCCGGGGCCGGCAGACGCGCCGCCGCGTCCCGGTCGTCGGCGGCGCTCTCGGCCGCACCGCCCNGGCGAGCCACAGGCCGAGCAGGACCGGCACGCCGGGGACCCGGCTCCGCAGCCGGCGGATCAGCCGGCGCAGGTGCGTCGGCTCGCCGTCGAGCGCCAGAGAGACCACGCAGGCGATCCGCGCCGGCCCGGCCTCGAACCGGCCGATCCGCACGGAGGCCGTCTCGGCGAAGGGGACCGCGCGGACGCCGAGGCCGCGCTTCTCCAGGATCTGCGCGAGGATCGCGGCCGCGGCCTCGTCCAGGAAGCCGCGCCCCGCCACGCACAGCACCGCGCCCGCGCGCGTCCAGGCGGCGGGCAGCGCCTCCGGGGCCGGTCCCATCGGGAGCGGGCTGCAGGCGCTCTCCTCGCCGTCGGCCGTCGCCCCCGCGACGGCGTCGCTCCGGTCGGAGAGGTCGGCGATCAGCTCGGTGAGCGCGGACCGCATCGCGCCCTTCTGCTGCGCGGTCAGCACCCCGCGGGCCGCGTCGCGGGCGGCGAGTTCCAGCGCCTTGAGCACGACCTCGTCGTAGTAGGACGAGAGCGAGCATTGCTGCAGGATCAGCTCGGCATGGCCCAGCACCTCCTCGGAATCGCCCGCCAGGATGCGCTGGTAGAAGTTCTGGACGGGCGTCAGCGCCGGCCGGTCGCCGAACAGCACGTCCAGGAACTCCAGGTGCTCGACGTAGCGGCCGAGCACCACGAGGCACACGGTCAGCGGCGTCGAGAGCAGCAGGCCGACCGGCCCCCACAGCCACGTCCAGAACAGGGCCGAGACCAGGACCGCGAAGGGCGAGAGACCGGTGGACTGCCCGTAGAAGATCGGCTCGAAGACCTGGCCGGTCAGCGGCTCCAGGACGACGAACAGGATCGCCACGGCGATCATCATGTTCCAGCTCGGATCGACCGCGGCGGCGAGCGCCATCGGCAGGATCGCCGACAGGACCGCCCCGAGATACGGGACGAAGCGCATCAGGGCCGCGAAGATCGCCCATAGCACCGGGTTCGGCACGCCGATGAGGTAGAGGCCGATGCCGATCACCACGCCGAAGGCGGCGTTGAGGGCGAGCTGCACCACGAAGTAGCGGCTCAGGCGCTTGGCCGCGTCGTCGATGGCCACGGTGGTCCGGTGCAGGTCGCTCGATCCGGCCAGCCGGATCATGCGGTCGCGCAGGTCCTCGCGCTGCATCAGCACGAACAGCAGCACCACGAACACGATGCCGACCGTGGCCAGGGGATGCATCACCGGGGTGAGCACGGTCGAGAGCATCTCCAGGGAGCCCGGCGGGCTCGTGGCGACCTCGACCAGGACCGGCTTGGGCGCGGCCTGGGCCTGATCGGGACCCGGCGACGGCGGCGGGGCGGCCGGCTGCGCCTCCGGGCTGCCGGCCTCCTTCGCGCCGCCGTGGAGCGCCCGCCCGATATTGGCGACGTACTCCGTGACGTGGCCCACGGGCGAGTCGCGCAGGCCGTTGATCTTGCGCTCGATGGTGGCCCGGTAGCGGGGGACGTCCCCCGCGAGATCGGCCGCCTGGATGCCGATCAGGGTCGCCAGGGCGGCCACGATGCCCACGGTCAGGAGCACGCTGACGCCCACCGCCGCGAGCCGCGGCAGCCGCAGCCGCCGCAGGCGGTTCACCAGCGGCGTCAGCACGAACGACAGCAGCAGCGCGATCGCGATCGGGATGAAGATCTCGCGGCCGAAGTACAGCGCCGCGATGATGGTCGCGCCGACCACGACCGGCGACGCCATGGCGGCCCGCGGCGTCTCGGCCGCGGCGACGCGGGTCGGCCGCGGCGGGATCAGGGAAGTCCCGGGCCGCGCTGCCGGTTCGACCCCGACCGGGGTTCTGGTGCCCATACCGTGATCCACGTCCCGAACGCCACGCGCGGGCGGCCGCCGGGAGCGGCGGAGGCCTCGCGGACGGGGAACGGCACGGGACGCGAAAACGATCCCGCGGGCTTCGCGTCCAGGTTAGGCTCCCGCGACGCCGGCCCGCGCCACGTCGCCCGCATCCTTCAACTCGGGCAGCGACCAGCACAGCTGCATCACCTTCCGCGCCTGCGCGTCCGGGAGGATTCCGGCGGCGAGGTCGGTGAATTTCGCCTCGAGCTGCGCGTCCGACATCGGCTTCTCGACGCTGCCGATCGCGTGCTCGATATGGCGGTGGAACGTCCGCCCGTCGTTCAGCGTCACGGTCATGTCGACCTGCGCGGGGTCGACGCCGGGGGTGATCACCGGGACCACCTTCTGGCGGAGGGCCACCACCCGCGGATCGTTCACCGCCCGGTCGCTGAACTGCTTCTCGCCGCCCGCGCCCTCCACGAAGGCGACCGCGGCCGCGTGGTAGATGCTGAACTTGCCCTCCAGACCGGTCTTCGGCGCGGTCTTGCCGGTCAGCTCCAGGACCAGCGGGTGGACCTTCAGGTCGACGCGCTGGATGTCCTCCGGCTTGACGTGGTCCTGGTCGCGGATCTGGATCGCCGCGTCGATCGTCGGGTGCATGACGATCCCGCAGGCGAAGGGCTTGTAGGTGTTGAGCTGCGCCTCGTAGCGGGTGCCGAGGCCGTCGGTGATCTGCGACCAGTCCTGCTTGGTGGAGATCGTGTTGGCCCAGCCGCGCTTGGCCTCGATCATCCCGTCCGACGAGGTGAAGCCCTTCGCGGCCAGGATCGCGGCGAACAGGCCGTTCGAGGCCGCGCGGCCCGGGTTGAAACTCTTGTTCATCGAGCCGAACGACTCGCGCAGCCCCACCGGCTGCGAGGCGGCGAGGCCGAGGGCGTAGACCATCTGCTGCTCGGTCAGCCCCATCAGCTTGCCCGCGGCAGCGGCCGAACCGAACACACCCGCGGTGCCCGTGATGTGCCAGCCGGCGTCGTAGTGGTTCGGGTAGACCGCGTTGCCGATCCGGCACTCGGCCTCGATGCCGACCACCAGCGCGTCGAGGAAGTCCTTGCCCGAGACCGGCTTCATCGCCGCGTAGGCCAGGATCGCCGAGGCGACCGGGCCGGCCGGGTGGATGATCGTCTTCAGGTGGGTGTCGTCGAAGTCGAAGATGTGGCTCGACACGCCGTTGAGGAAGGCGGCGTTCATGATGTCGAACCGCTCGGTCCGGCCGAACAGCCCGGCCTGCGGCGGCCCCGAGAAGGGCTGCAGCGCCGAGACCGCCACGTCGACCGTCTCGTGGTGCGAGCCGCCGATCGCCACCCCGACCCAGTTGAGGAAGCTGCGCACGCCCTCGCGGCGGACGGGCTCCGGCAGCGCGTCGTAGGAGGATCCCAGGATCCACTGCGCGAGGATCTTCGTGACGTGCGGCGGCGCTGCCTTCGCGGCTGCGTTCGCGGCCGGCTTCGCGGCCTCGGCCGCCTGCGCCCCCTGCAGGGCGGGCGCCGTCAGGGCGAGGCCCGCGGCCCCGATGAGCGAGCGGCGATTCATCGACATGGCGTTCTCCCGGATGGGGCCGCCCGGGGCGGCTCCGATTGCCGGACATGATAATGAATTCACCCATGGGGCGGCAGCCTCCGTGTTTCACCCGGCCGGGTCTGACACGGGTTCCGCGCGGACGCCCCGGTGGACGGGGCCCGCACCGTCATCGCGGGCGCAACGAAGTGACCCGGGACGGCGCGACCGCGATGAAGGCGGCGCCGACCGGGTTGCATCGGTCCGCTCGCGAAGGCGGCGACGCCGCAGGCATCCGCCGGAACCGGTGTGGCCCGCCCTCACACCACCACCGGCAGCGCCTCCTGCTCGCCCACGGCGAAGACCCGCCGGTAGCGGGCGACCTCGTCGGCCGGCCCCTGCGCCTTCGTGGGATTGTCGGAGAGCTTCACGGTCGGCCGGCCGTCCGCCTCGGTGACCTTGCAGACGACGGAGACCGGATCGAGCTTGTGATCGGGTAGCAGGCCGCGGAAATCGTTGGTGAGCAACGTACCCCAGCCGTAGCCGATGCGCATGCGGCCGTGGAACCGGGCGTGGATGCGCTCGATCTCGTCGATGTCGAGCCCGTCGGAGAAGATGGCGAGCTTGTCCCGCGGGTCGTGTCCCCGATCCTGCCAGAAGCGGATCGCCTCCTCGCCGCCCTCGATCGGGTCCTTCGAGTCGATGCGAATGCCGGTCCAGTCGCTCACCCAGTCGGGGGCGTTCGCCAGGAACCCGGTGGTGCCGTAGGTGTCGGGCAGGATCACCAGCAGGTTGCCGCCGTAATCCTCTTGCCAGTCGGCCAGCACCGCGTAGGGCGCGGCGGCGAGCGCCGCGTCGTCCTCGGCGAGCGCCGCGTAGACCATCGGCAACTCGTGGGCGTTGGTACCGACCGGCTCGACCTCCTGCCGAGCCGCGATCAGGCAGTTGGAGGTGCCGAGGAACGCGCCGCCGAGGCCCTCCGCCATGGCCTGAACGCACCAGTCCTGCCACAGGAATCCGTGGCGCCGGCGCGTGCCGAAATCCGCCACCGACAGGTCCGGCAGCCTCTGCAGCCGCTCGATCTTCTCCCAGACCCGGGTCATGGCGCGGGCGTAGAGCACCTGCAGGTCGAGCTTGCCGAGGCCCCGCAGCACGGCCCGTGCCCGCAGCTCGTTGAGGATCGCGAGCGCCGGGACCTCCCACATTGTGGTCTCGACCCAGGGTCCGTGGAAGGTCAGCTCGTACTGGCCGTCATGGACGGCGAGCTCGTATTCGGGGAGCTGGAAAGTCTCGAACCAGCTCACGAATTCGGGGCCGAGGATGCGCCCCTGGCCGCGGAACACGTTGCCCCGCAGCCACGTGATCTCGCCCTTGCTGAGGCGCAGCGTCCGCGCGTGGTCGAGCTGCTCACGCAGCAGCCCGGCATCGACCTCGTCGGCGATCCGGATCCGGCGGGTGCGATTGGTGATGCCGAAGGTGGTCCGGATGTCGGGGTGCCGGCGCAGGATCGTCTGCGCCATCAGGAGCTTGTAGAAATCGGTGTCGAGGAGCGACCGCACGATCGGGTCGATGCGGAAACTGTGATCGTAGACCCGTTTCGCCAGATCGAGCATTCGTCAGGCACTCTGCCGCGCTTGGAACGCGCAGAGCGCATGCCGGGACCGCAGACGTCAAGCAGACGGGCGGTCTCCGCCCGGAGACCGCCCGCGAGATCGCCGATCCCGACGACCGATCCTCAGGCGAGGTCGACCTTCTTGGTCTCGGTCTTCGGGCTCTCGCCGGTGAGCGAGGCCTTCACGTAGCCGTAGAGGTGCAGCATCGTGCTGTTCGGGCTGTCCCAGTACTCGCCCTTCTCAGGGTGGACGCGGATCAGCGCGACCTCGGGATCGTTCTTCCCGTTCGGGAACCAGGTCTTCAGGCTCTCATTCCACTTCGCGTCGATGATCGACTGGTCGCGGACGATCTCGGCCTTGCCGGCCACCGAGACGTAGTTCTGGCTCGACGGGTCGGAATAGGCGAGGTTGATCTGGTTGTCCTTGCTGATCGCGGCCGTCTTGGGCGAGTGCAGCTTGGTGAAGAACCACAGGTCGCCGTTCTCGTCGGCGTCGTTGTTCCACATCGGGCGGCTGTTGAGCGTGCCGTCGGCATCGACGGTGGTCATCATGGCGATCTTCACGTCCTTGATGAGCTCGAACAGCTTCTTCGCGCCCTCGTGGTCGCGGTGGTTGCCCTGATGCATGAAAGTGGTCTCCTACGCGTCGTTTCGGTCCCGGCGGGGTCTCCGGAGGGGGCCCCGCCTGAAGGCTGCCCCGACAACGGATCAGTCTCCCGTTGGTTCAGCTTGCCCGTGCGGTGAGGAGGTTCGGATGCGACGTGTTCGGGGAATCGGCCGCGCGGCGGCGGCGCTGGCGCTCTGCGCGCTCGGACTCTGCGCGCTCGGGCTCTGCGCCGTGCCGGCGGTCGCCGAGGTACGCTTCGGCCCGGGCGTGCGCATCGGCGGCCACGACTTCTCGAACCGGCGCTACGGCAGCGTCCATATCGAGCGCGTGAAGCGCCTGCGCGGCCCGCTCGGCTGTCGCCGCCTGCGCCACGGCTTCTACCGGCGCGGCGACGGGACCGCGGTGCGCGGCCCCATGGAGGAATGCAACCTCATCGCCCGCCCGCACTGACGCGCTCCGGGCGGGCCGTCGGCGCCGGCGCCGATTGCTCGCCCGGGGTCTGGTGTTCTGGGCCGGCTCGGTTACATGCACTGGCATACCTGCTTGCCCCGCTGGAGGACATCTTGGCGATCACCCGCGACGACGTGCTGAAGGCGCTCGCCGGCATCACGGTCGATGCCGCCGGCACCACCCTGCCCGGCTCGGGACGGCTCTCTCAGGTCGTGGTCGATCCGAACAACCGGGTGATGTTCTCGATCCTGGTCGATCCCAGCGAGGCCGAGCGGTTCGAGCCGGTGCGGCGGCAGGCCGAGGGCCGGGTGCTGCAGATGCCGGGCGTTTCGGGCGTGTTCGCCAGCCTCACCTCGGAGCGGAACCAGAGCCACCCGGCCCAGAGCAGCGCCGCCCCGCGACCCGTGACGCCGCCGCCGGTCGCGCCGCCGCGGCCCGGCGCACCGCCGAACCAGGGCCCGCAGATCGTGGGCGTGCGCCACATCGTGGCGGTGGCCTCCGGCAAGGGCGGGGTCGGCAAGTCCACCACCGCCTGCAACCTCGCCCTGGCGCTCCAGGCCCAGGGGCTAAAGGTCGGCCTCCTCGACGCCGACATCTACGGCCCGTCCGTGCCGAAGCTGTTCGGCCTCTCGGGCAAGCCGACCGTCGTCGACAACAAGGCGATGGAGCCGATGGTCGGCTACGGGCTCAAGGTCATGTCGATCGGCTTCCTGATCGAGCCCGAGACGGCGATGATCTGGCGCGGCCCGATGGTCCAGTCGGCCATCACCCAGATGCTGCGCGACGTGCTCTGGGGCGAGCTCGACGTGCTGCTCGTCGACATGCCGCCCGGCACCGGCGACGCGCAGCTCACCATGGCGCAGGCGACGCCGCTCTCGGGCGCCGTGATCGTCTCGACGCCGCAGGACCTCGCGCTGATCGACGCGCGGCGCGGCGTGACCATGTTCAAGAAGGTCGCGGTGCCGATCCTCGGCGTGATCGAGAACATGGCGACCTTCGTCTGTCCGAATTGCGGACACGCCTCCCACATCTTCGGGCATGGCGGCGCGCGGAACGAGGCGCAGCGGCTCGGCGTGCCGTTCCTCGGAGAGGTGCCGCTGAACATGACCATCCGCGAGACGTCGGATAACGGCCGGCCGGTGGTGGCGACCGACCCGGACGGGCCGCACGCCAAGGTCTATCGCGACATCGCCGCCCAGCTCTGGGCGAACCTGTCCGGCGCGCCGGCGGGGCGGGCGGCACCGAAGATCGTGTTCGAGTAAGGCCGTGGCGCCGCCGCCTGTCCTGGGCCTGATCCTGGCGGGCGGGCGGGCGCGGCGGATGGGCGGGGGCGACAAGCCGCTGCTGCGGCTCGGCGGCCGGACCCTGCTGGAGCGGGTGGTCGAGCGGCTCGGCCCGCAATGCGCGGCCGGGCTGGCGCTCAGCGCCAACGGCGACCCGGCGCGGTTCTCCGGTTTTCCCGGGCCGGTCCTGCCGGACCCCGTGCCGGACCAGCCGGGGCCGCTCGCCGGCATCCTCGCCGGGCTGGAGCACGCCGGCGCGCGGGGCGTCGCGCGGGTGGTGAGCGTGTCGGGCGACGCGCCGTTCCTGCCGGGGAATCTGGTGGCGCGGCTCCACGCTGTCGCGTCGGAAACCGGCATCGCGCTCGCGGCCTCAGGCGAACGGCAGCACTACACGATCGCGCTCTGGCCGACGGCTCTGCGCGATGCGCTTCGGGACTATCTCGAAGGCGGCGAGCGGCGCGTCGGCGCCTTCATCGCGCGCCACGGGGCCGCGGTGGCGACCTGGCCGGTCGAGCCGGTGGACCCGTTCCTCAACATCAACGCGCCGGAGGATCTGGCCGCGGCGGAAGCCCTGGACCGCGGGTGATGAGGATCCGCCGTCATCACGAGCGAAGCGAAGAGACCCTGGCCAGCGCGACATCTCGGAGATGTGGCGCGACCCTGGATTGCTTCGCTCCGCTCGCCAAGCCGGCGGAGCCGAAGCCATCGAGAGATGGCTTCGGACGCGAGGCTTGATCCGAGCTCAGGCCGCCGCGACGGTCGCCTTCACGATCTTGTCCGGAGAGCGCGGCGGCTCGCCCTTGTTGATCGTGTCGACCACGTCCATGCCTTCCACGACCTTGCCCCACACCGTGTACTGCTTGTCGAGGAAGCGGGCGTCGTCGAAGCAGATGAAGAACTGCGAGTTCGCCGAGTGCGGGAAGTTCGTCCGCGCCATGGAGCAGGTGCCGCGCACGTGCGGCTCGGCGTTGAACTCGGCCTTCAGGTCCGGCAGGTCGGAGCCGCCCGAGCCGGTGCCGGTCGGGTCGCCGGTCTGGGCCATGAACCCGTCGATCACCCGGTGGAACGGCACGCCGTCGTAGAAGCCCTGAGCGGCGAGCGTCTTGATCCGCTCGACGTGGCCCGGGGCGAGGTCGGGGCGCAGCGCGATCACGACGCGGCCCTTGGTGGTCTCCAGCACGATGGTCTCGTTGTCGGCCATGGTCTTTCCTTCCGGTTGGGGGAACTGTATCGGCGCGCGCCGGATCCGGCCAGCGCCCGTGACGGGTTCGCCGGCGCTCAGGCCGGCGGGCGGTAGACGAAGCGGAGCGCCACCGGCCGGCCCGCGATCGCCCGGCCCAGGCCCGGCGTGATGTGGGCCGGGGTGCAGCGCGCGAGGGCGTC
>NZ_MLBW01000034.1:1148626-1367825 GCF_036441335.1 Methylobacterium mesophilicum | reverse complement strand
CCCGAGGCCGCCCCGCAGCGCGAGCCGCAGGGTGATCTCGATGTCGTCGGCGCCGCCGCTCGGGCGGCCGAGGCCGCCCGGCGCCTGCCAGCAGGCGGCGAGCGCCGGGTAGAGCTCCGCCAGGGTGTCGGCGGGTCTGGTCGCCACCCGGGCGACCGGCACCGGGACCGTGGCGCGCAGGGTCTGGGGCAGGCTCAGCGGGTAGCCGCCGCCCGGCCCGTCGGCGTAGCCGTAGAAGGGGGCGCCGTCATAGGCCGCGGCGGCCGCCGGGATCAAGCTCAGCAGGAGGATCGAGGCGGCGCGCCGGCCCGGCATGCGGCCGCTACTTGGCCTTCTCGGCGAGCGTCATGCTGACAATCTTGTCGGGATCCTGGACGGCCCCGCCCGGCGCGCCCGGGGCGGCCTTCTTGATCTTGTCGAGGACGTCGAGCCCGTCCGTGACGTTGCCGACGATCGTGTACTGGCCGTTCAGGAACGGCGCGTCGCCGAGGCAGATGAAGAACTGCGAGTTCGCCGAGTTCGGGTCCTGCGAGCGGGCCATGCCCACGGTGCCGCGGCGGAACTGGGCCGACTGCGTGAACTCGGCCGGGATGTTCGGCAGGCTGGAGCCGCCGGTGCCGTTGCCCTTCGGGTCGCCGGTCTGGGCCATGAAGCCGTCGATGACGCGGTGGAACTTGAGGCCGTTGTAGAAGCCCTGCGAGACCAGCGTCTTGATCTGCTTGACGTGCTTGGGCGCGATGTCGGGCCGCAGCTCGATGGTGATCCGCCCGTCCTTGGTCTGGAGATAGACCGTGTTGGCGTCGGCGGCCCGGGCGGCCTGGGCGGTGCCGAGCGTGAGGGCGAGCGCGAGGAGGGCGTGGCGTCGGTTCATCGGAATCCTTTCGGGATCGGGCAATCGTCAGGACTGAGCGGCGAAGCGCTGCCGGAGGCGCGCGGCGACGGGAGCGGGCACGAAGGGCGAGACGTCGCCCCCCATGCCGGCGATCTGGCGCACCAGGGTCGCGGTGATCGGGCGGGCCTGCGTCGAGGCGGGCAGGAACACGGTCTGCACCTCGGGCGCCATGGCGCCGTTCATGCCGGCGAGCTGCATCTCGTAGTCGAGATCCGTGCCGTCGCGCAGGCCGCGGATGAAGATCGCGGCGCCGCAGCGCCGGGCGGCCGAGACGGCGAGATCGTCGAAGGTGACGATCTCCAGCGCCGCGCCCTCGGCCTGGGCCACCGGCCCGCAGGTCTCGGTCAGCAGTGCCGCCCGCTCCTCGGCGGAGAACAGCGGCGCCTTGCCGGGATGGACGCCGATGGCGATCACGAGGCGGTCCACCAGCCGGCAGGCTTGGCGGACCACGTCGAGATGGCCGTTCGTGACCGGATCGAACGAGCCGGCGTAGAGGGCGGTGCGGGTCATCGCGACCCGACCTAGAGCATTTTCGCGCCGGACGGAACCGGGCGGTGCCTCACGCCTCCTCGCCGCCCTCCGGGCTGGCCTCGGCGCCCTCGTCCTCGCCCTCGATGTGCTCCACCGAGACGACCTTCTCGTCCTTGGCGGTGTTGAACACCGTCACGCCCTGCGAGGCCCGGCCGACGATGCGGATGTCGTCCACCGGCACGCGGATCAGCTGGCCGCCGTCGGTCACCAGCATGATCTGGTCCGAGGCCTCGACGGGGAAGGACGCCACGAGGCTGCCGTTGCGGGGATTGACCCGCATCGCCGTGATGCCCTTACCCCCGCGTCCCGAGGTCCGGTACTCGAACGACGAGGAGCGCTTGCCGAAGCCCCGCTCCGACAGGGTCAGCACGTACTGCTCGGCCGCGCCCATCTCGTTGTAGCGGTCGAGCGAGATCGCCGCCGCCTCGGCGCCGTCCTCGGGCTCCGCGTCGCCGTTCTCCTCGGCCTCACCGGTCACGGCGCGACGCATCTTCAGGTAGCCGGCCCGCTCCTCCGCGGTGGCGTCGAAGGCGTTCAGGATGGTCATCGAGATGACCTTGTCGTCCTTGCCGAGCAGGATGCCGCGCACGCCGGTCGAATCGCGGCCCTTGAACACGCGCACGTCCTCGACCGGGAAGCGGATGCACTGGCCCAGCGCCGTAGTCAGCAGAACGTTCTGGTCCGGACGGCAGATCTCGACATGGACGATGTGATCGCCCGGATCGAGCTTCATGGCGATCTTGCCGTTGCGGTTCACCGTGGTGAAGTCCGAGAGCTTGTTGCGCCGGACGTTGCCGCGGGCGGTCGCGAACATCACGTCGAGCGTCTCCCAGGACGCCTCGTCCTCCGGCAGCGGCATGATCGTGGTGATGCGCTCGGAGGTGTCCTGCAATTGCAGGATGTTCACCAGCGCCTTGCCGCGGGCGTTCGGGGCGGCCATCGGCAGGCGCCAGACCTTCTCCTTGTAGGCCTGGCCCTGGCTGGAGAAGAACAGCACCGGCGTGTGGGTGTTGGCTACGAACAGGCGGGTGACGAAATCCTCGTCGCGGGTCGCCATGCCGGAGCGGCCCTTCCCGCCGCGGCGCTGGGCCCGGTAGGTCGAGAGCGGCACGCGCTTGACGTAGCCGGCGTGCGACACGGTCACGACCATGTCCTCGCGGGCGATCAGGTCCTCGTCCTCGACGCTGCCGTCGAAGTCGACGATCTCGGTCCGGCGTGGGGTCGCGAACTGCTCGCGCACCTCCACCAACTCCTGCTTCACGATGGTCTGGATGCGCACCCGCGAGCGCAGGATGTCGAGATAGTCGGCGATCTCGTCGGCGAGCGTCTTCAGCTCGTCGCCGACCTCGTCGCGGCCGAGCGCCGTGAGGCGCTGCAGGCGCAGGTCGAGGATGGCACGGGCCTGGGTCTCGGACAGGCGGTAGGTCCCGTCCTCGGCGACCCTGTGGCGCGGGTCATCGACGAGCGCGATCAGCGGCGCGATGTCGTGGGCCGGCCAGTCGCGGGCCATCAGGGCTTCGCGGGCGGTGTTCGGGTCCGGCGAGGTCCGGATCAGGCGGATCACCTCGTCGATGTTGGCGACCGCGATGGCCAGCCCGCACAAGACGTGGGCCCGCTCGCGGGCCTTGCCGAGGAGGAACTTGGTGCGGCGGGAGACGACCTCCTCGCGGAAATCCACGAAGGCCTGGAGCAGGTCCTTCAGGTTCATCAGCTCGGGGCGGCCGCCGTTCAGCGCCACCATGTTGCAGCCGAAGGAACTCTGCAGCGGCGTGAACCGGTAGAGCTGGTTCAGCACCACGTCGGCCATGGCGTCGCGCTTGATCTCGACGACGATGCGCATGCCCGTCCGGTCGGATTCGTCGCGCAGGTCGGAGATGCCCTCGACGCGCTTCTCCTTCACCAGCTCGGCGATCTTCTCGACCAGCGTCGCCTTGTTCACCTGATAGGGGATCTCGGTGAAGATCAGCGCCTCGCGCTCCTTGCGCAGCTCCTCGACATGCGACTTGGCGCGCATGATCACCGAGCCGCGGCCCGTCGCGTAGGCCTGCCGGGTGCCGGCGCGGCCGAGGATCATGCCGCCGGTCGGGAAGTCCGGACCGGGCACGATCTCGGTGAGCTGCTCGATGGTCAAACCCGGATCGTCGATCAGCGCCACGCAGGCGTCGATCAGCTCGCCGAGATTGTGCGGCGGGATGTTGGTCGCCATGCCGACCGCGATGCCGCCCGCGCCGTTGACCAGCAGGTTCGGGAAGCGGGCCGGCAGGACGGTCGGCTCCTCGCGCGACTCGTCGTAGTTCGGTCCGAAATCGACGGTGTTCTTGTCGATGTCGGTGAGCAGCGCGGTCGCGGGCTTGGCGAGCCTTGATTCGGTGTAGCGCATCGCGGCCGGCGGATCGCCGTCCACCGAGCCGAAATTGCCCTGCCCGTCGATGAGCATGAGGCGCATGGAGAAGTCCTGCGCCATCCGCACGAGGGCGTCGTAGATCGATTGGTCGCCGTGCGGGTGGTAGAGGCCGATCACGTCGCCGACGATGCGGGCCGACTTGACGTATTTCCGCTCGGGCAGATGCCCGGATTCGAAGGCGGAGTAGAGGATGCGCCGGTGCACCGGCTTGAGCCCGTCGCGCGCGTCGGGAAGCGCCCGGCTCACGATCACGCTCATCGCGTAATCGAGGTAGGAGCGGCGCATCTCGTCGGTGATGGAGACGGGGCGGATGTCGCTGGCGGGCGGGGCTGCGCCAGTCGGATCGTTCTCGGCCAAGTCGGTTTCCGTTCTGAAGCCCGGACGGGCGATGCTCTCGGCCGTTCCCGGGCGGCGCGCGATGCGCCGGAACGGCCTCTCGGAAGAGCAGTGATATCAGACGGTTAAATAAGGTTTTCCAAGGCCGCCCGCAAGGTCGCAGCGCGGCTGCCGGCATGGTTGCCGGCATGGTTGCCGGCCGGGGTGCGTCCCGGCCGGATCGGGCCGGGACGCGGAGGGCCGCGCTCAGTAGAACGTGACGTGCCGGTGGCCGTACGGGCGGCCGTACGGGCGGCCATGCCAGACGTGGTGGCGGTGCCAGTGGCGGCGGAAATGGTGGTGCCGGTGCCAGTGATGGCGACGGTGCCAGTAGTGGCGGCGGTGGTGCCAGTGGCGCCGCCAGTGGTGGTGGCGGTGCCAGTGGCGGCGGTAGCGCCAGTGGGCCTGCTGCACCGCCGGCGCGGGCGCGGCGGCCTCGGCGCTCGCGGGGACCGGNGGGCGCACTCGCCAGCCCGCCGAGCAGCGCGGCGAGGAGGACCAGGATCGGCCAGGGTCGCATCGTTTCTCTCCCGTGTGAGCGCCCGTCCGAGTCCAGCGGATCCGGGCCGGCACGAGGCTCGCGCCGTCGCCTGAAACGGCCAAGGTCGGCAAACGGTTCGATCCGTTCTGACTGCGCAGACGCGCCGCCGTCGCGCAGCGCCCTCGCGCACCACCCTCGCTCGCCGCCCTTGCGCGGGGCCGGAAAGCGCCCAGTTTCCGACGACAGGCGCTTCCGGGCCGTCTCCCGCCCGGCTTCCCGATGAGCCGCGTAAGACCCCATGGCGTTCGCGTTCCCCGACACTTTCCGCGCCCTCCTCCCGCGCCGCTTCCGGGACCGACGCCCGCGGGTCGCGGTGGTCCGGCTGTCGGGCACGATCGGCGCGGTCTCGCCGCTCCGGCCGGGGCTCTCGATCGGGGGCGTCGCGGGCAGCCTGGAGCGCGCCTTCGGGATGCCGGGGGTGAAGGCGGTGGCGCTGGTGATCAACTCGCCCGGCGGCTCGCCGGCGCAGTCGCACCTGATCCACCGCCGCATCCGGGCGCTGGCCGACGAGAAGGGTGTGCCGGTGATCGCCTTCGTGGAGGATGTCGCGGCCTCCGGCGGCTACATGATCGCCTGCGCGGCCGACGAGATCGTCGCCGACCCGACCTCGATCGTCGGCTCGATCGGCGTGGTCTCGGCCGGGTTCGGCTTCCACGGTCTCCTGGAGAAGCTCGGCGTCGAGCGCCGGGTCCACACGCAGGGCGAGGCGAAGTCGATGCTCGACCCGTTCCGCCCGGAGGATCCCGCCGACGTGGAGCGCCTGAAGCGCATCCAGGCCGACGTGCAGGACCTCTTCACCGGCCTCGTCACGGCCCGGCGCCCGGGCCTGTCGCGCTCCGAGAACCTGTTCACCGGCGCGGTCTGGACCGGGCGGCAGGCGCTGCCCCTCGGCCTCGTCGACGCGCTGGGCGACGTGCGCACCGCGATGCGCGCGCGCTTCGGCGAGAAGGTCGACCTGCGCCTCGTCGCCGAGGCGCGCGGCGGCCTGCTCTCCCGCATCCTGCGCCGCGGCGGCGCGCCGGGCGGGATCGACCTGGCCGAGGGGGCGATGGCCGCGTTCGCGGAGCGCGCGGCCTTCGCCCGCTACGGGCTCTGAGGGCTCAGGCCGCGACCTGACCGAGGAAGCGCTCGATCTCGCCCTCGAGATCGGCCGCGACCGTGTCGACGGTCTGAGCCGCCTCGGTGACGGTGGCGGCCATGCGGGCCGAGCGCCGTGCGGCGCCGGCGACCGTGGTCAGGCCGCCCGCGATGGCCTCGGTGGCGCCGGCCGTGTCGGCGACGTTGCGGGAGATCTCCGCCGTGGCCGCCCCCTGGGCCGAGACCGCTGACGCGATCCCGCCCGTGGTGGCGCTGACCGCGCGCATCCGCTCGCCCATCCGGCCGATCGCCGCCACGGCCGCGGTCGTCGAGGCCTGCACGCCGGCGATCTGGCTGCCGATCTCCTCGGTCGCCCGCGCGGTCTGCGACGCCAGCGCCTTCACCTCCGCGGCCACCACGGCGAAGCCCTTGCCGGCGGCGCCGGCCCGGGCGGACTCGATCGTCGCGTTGAGGGCCAGCAGGTTGGTCTGCTCGGCGATCTGGCGGATCAGCCCGACCACGGCGCCGATGCGCCCCGCGGCCTCGGCGAGTTCGCCGATCTCGGCGTTCATCGCGTCCGACTCCGCGGCGGCCGTGGCCACCAGGGCCTCGGCCTGATCGAGCTGGGCGCCGATCTCGGCGATGGAGGCGGAGAGTTCCTCGGCGGCGCTCGCGACGGTCTGGACGCTGGCCGAGGTCTCGTGCGAGCCGCGCTCGGTCTCGGCGACGGCGACCTCCGCCTCGGCGGAGCTGGCCGCCATCTCGCCGGCCCGGGCGCGCATCGCGCCGGTGCTGGCGGTCAGCGCGTCCTTCAGGCGGACGACCTGCCCCCGGAACGCCTCGATGGCCCGGTCGAGGGCGGCCCGCCGCCGCGTCTCGTCGGCCGCGCCCGCGCTCTGCAGGCCCTCGAGCTCCCGGGTCCGCAGCCCGGCGACGCGCAGCACCTCGAGGGCGCGCGCCACGGTGCCGATCTCGTCGCCGCGCTCGGCGTGGGGGATCGCCGAGTCCAGGTCGCCGCCCGCGAGGCCCTCGATCCGCGAGGCGATCGCCGAGAAAGGTTGGAACAGCCGCGCCGCCGCGAGCCCGACGAGGGCGCAGGCCAGCACCGCGATGATCAGGGCGGCGACGCTGAGGCTCGTCATCGTCTGGGCATGGGCGTCGAAGTACATCTCGATCGGCAGGCCGACGAACAGGACGCCGTTCACCTTGCCGGCGGCGTCGACCGTCGGCTGGTACACCGTGTAGTAGCGCCGCCCGAACAGGGCCGCCGGCCCCTCGTAGATCCGCCCGGCGCGGATCGCGGCCTGGGCCGGGCTGTCGGCGGCGAGGGCCGTGCCGACCGCGCGGGTCCCGTCCTCCCGGCGCACCGTGGTCTGGCGCCGCACGAAGCTGTCGGAGGCGGGCTCGTAGCTGAACACCGTCGCCAGGCCGCCCGAATAGGCGACGGCGTCGTCCACCACGCCGGCATCGGCGAAGCCCGACAGGCTCGGCGTCGACACCCGGGCGACGCGCGCGCCGTCGAGATCGGCCGCCGCGCCCTCGACCCGCGCCGCCAGGACGAGCGCCAGAGTTCTCAGGTTGCGCTCGCCGTTGCTGCGCTGACGCGCCTCCATCTGCGACCAGGTCTGCCGCGAGACCGTGATCCAGATGGCGCCGGCGGTGAGTGTCACGGCGAGCATCGCCAGCAGGATGACTTTCGTAGACAGAGTCATCCTGCGCAGCGAATAGGAATGTGTGCGCATATATTGGTATCCGTGCCTATAGCCGGCGCGCACACTCGATTGTGAAGTCGAAATGACGGGTTAAGGCTCGCCAGAAAGGCGATGCATCGTCGTCGATCTCAACCCTGACCTGCACGGCGAGCAGAGACGCGGGCGAGCGCCGCGAGGTCCTTCTCGCCGTCGCCGTGGCTGATCGCCTCGATGAGACCGTCCCGCAGCACGCTCGCGAACGGCATCGGCACCCCGGCGCCCTCGGCCGCCTGGAGGGCGAGCCGCACATCCTTGGCCCCGAGCTTGAGGATGAAGCCCGGCGGCTCGTAGCGGTTCTGCGCGATCGAGGCGCCGTAGCCCTTGTAGACCGGCGAGGCGAACAGCGTGTTGGTCATCAGGTCGAGGAAGTCGGCGCCCGGGACCCCGTGGCCCTCGGTGAGGGCGCAGGCCTCGGCCATGGCCTCGATCGCCGAGATCAGCATGAAGTTGCCGGCGAGCTTGACGGCGTTCGCCCGCGTCGGGTCGTCGCCGAAGCGCCAGGTCTTCGCGCCCATCGCGTCGAGGAGCGGGCCCGCGCGGTCGATCAGGGAAGCCTCCCCCGCCGCCACGATGTTGAGCTTGCCGGCCTCCGCGACGTCCGGCCGCCCGAAGACCGGTGCCGAGATGTACGGGACGCCCGCCCGCGCGTGCACCGCGGCGAGCTGCTTCGCCAGGGCCACCGAGACCGTGCTCATCCCGACATGCAGGCCGGGCCGCTCCGGCCGGTCGAGGAGGCCGCCGGCCACGATCACGGCCTCGAGGGCCGCGTCGTCGGCCAGCATGGTGACGACCGCATCGCCGGCGAAGGCCTCGGCGGCGCTCGCCACCGGGGTGACGCCGTCGATGCCGCGCGCGGCCTCCGGCGAGCGGTTCCAGGCGCGGACCGTGTGGCCGGCCCGCGCGAGGTTGGCCGCCATGCCGCGGCCCATCCGCCCCATTCCGATGAATCCGACGTCCATGCCGTGCTCCTCGACGCGCTCTGCCGTCTGGCAACCTGGGAAACCCCGGCCGGCGGTCAACGGCCCCGGCCGCATTTGCGGCGATGTCACGGCGTGGCAAGCTCGGTCCATGCCGCAGAATCGCATCACCGACATTCCCGGCCTGCGGGTCGGTCACGCCACCGACCTGCGGCTCGCCAGCGGCGTCACCGCGATCCTGTTCGATGAGCCGGCCATCGCCGCCGTCGACGTGCGCGGCGGCGGGCCGGGCACCCGCGAGACCGACCTGCTCGACCCCGAGCGCACGGTCGAACGGGTCGACGCCTTCGTCCTCTCCGGCGGTTCGGCCTTCGGCCTCGACGCGGGGGCCGGCGTGGCGGCGTGGCTCGCCGAGGCCGGGCGCGGCTTCGCGGTCGGCGCCGTGCGGGTGCCGATCGTCCCCGGGGCGGTCCTGTTCGATCTCCCCAACGGCGGCGACA
Organism: Methylobacterium mesophilicum; assembly: GCF_036441335.1. Taxonomy (GTDB): domain Bacteria; phylum Pseudomonadota; class Alphaproteobacteria; order Rhizobiales; family Beijerinckiaceae; genus Methylobacterium; species Methylobacterium mesophilicum_B. The sequence goes on along the minus strand of NZ_MLBW01000034.1, from coordinate 1,358,837 downwards.
AGGCCTGGGGCCGCTATCCGCCCTATCGCGAGCTGGGCTTTCAGGCCGCCGCGGCCGCGGCCGCGGATTTCGCCCTGGGCTCCGTCGGCGCCGGGACGGGCGCGCGCACCGGGCGACTGAAGGGCGGGATCGGATCCGCCTCGGCGCACGTGCCTGGAACGGGCTTCCGCGTCGGGGCGCTCGCGGCCGTGAACGCCTTCGGCAACGCGACGATCGGCGCCGGGCCGCATTTCTGGGCGGCGCCCTTCGAGGTGGGCGACGAGTTCGGCGGCCTGGGCGCGCCGGTCCGGGTGCCGCCGGAAGCCCACGCCTTTCCGGCCCGCGCGCTGCCGGGCGCCGCCACGACGCTGGCCGTGGTGGCGACCGACGCGGCGCTGACAAAGGCGCAGTGCCGGCGCCTCGCGGTCGCCGCGCAGGACGGACTCGCCCGCGCGCTCGTGCCGGCGCACACGCCCCTCGACGGCGACCTGGTCTTCGCCGCGGCGACCGGCGCCGTACCCCTCCCCGAGCCGGTGGTCGACCTCGCCCGCCTCGGCGACGTCGCCTACCCCTCCCCGAGCCGGTGGTCGACCTCGCCCGCCTCGGCGACGTCGCCGCGCGGGTCCTGGCCCGGGCGGTGGCCCGCGGCGTGTTCTCCGCGACGAGCCTGCCCGGACACGCGCCGTCGCCGCCCCTGGCCGGGACGGGGCTTCCGCCGGCCTGGCGCGACGTGTTCGGCGCCTGAGCGGCGGTGCCGGCTCCGCCCGCGCGCGAAACAGCGCCACCGGCCTCGATCCAGGCCCGGTCGAGCGCGGTCGTCACGCATCGGGCCCGCCGCGCGGGCGGCCGCTTCCGTGGGGCCGGCGGTCAGCGCAGGGGCGAGCGTCCCTGGGGGAGCGCGATCGTCGCGGTCGCCTCCGCGATCTGGTCCGGGCCGCCCTTCGGGGGCCAGACCCCCGCTTCGTAGGCGCGGGTCCGCAGCGCGGCCCGCTCCTCCAGGCTCCGGAAGCCCCAGATGTGCGTGATGCGCGGCGCGCCGTCGAGGGCGTACAGGTTCACGACGAGGTGCTGCGTGTAGGCGCCTGCCGGCCCGATCGCGGCCTCCCAGGCCGCGAGGGTCGGCGGCAGGCCCCCCGGCTTCAGGCGATAGGTCCGGACCTCGTACACCCCGCCCCGGTCGCCCGTCCGGACCGGCGGCAGGAAGGGAAACGGGGCGTAGCTGTCCATCTCCAGCGCGGTGATCACGGGCCCGGCGTTGAACGGGTTGGCGCTGAGGAGGGCGCGCCGGCGCTCGGCGGTCATGTCCTCGGGCGCCGCGAACCCGCGCAGCACGATCAGGCGGCCCAGCGTGCCGATCTCGGTGCGCCAGCAGCCGACCAGCTCTCCCTTGGCATCGGGATCGTCCAGCCAAGCCTCGACGCCGGCAGAGACTTGGCCCACCGCGAGCAGCGGGCACGAGAGGGTCGCGAGTTCGTACAGCATGGGCGCCTCGGCGACGTCGTCCCGTCGACGTCAGGCCGTCAAAGCGGGAGAGCGTCTTTCGTTGCCATCCGGACGCCCGGACACGCCTCCGCCCGAGAGGCCCGGCCTCACAGCTCCGCGCGGGCATCCTCCAGCAGCTGCGCCAGCCCGCTGTCGACCTCGTCGGCGAGCATCGCCCGCTCGGCGTCGGTGAGGTCCTTCGCCCAGGCGCCGCTGCCGAACCCGTCCGTGCAGCGTGCCCGCTCCGAGGCGATGTAGGCCTCGGTCTCGACCGGCCGGGTCTTCATCGCGTGGACGAAGCCGAACCACGCCGCCCGCTCCACCACCGCGAGCCGCGCCCGCAGCCGGATGGCCACTGCCTTCTCCGGATCGATCCCGTCCGCACTCATCGTGGTTCTCCCGCGTCCTTCTCGGCGAGCCGATCGAGCAATCCCTGGAGCTGCCCCGGCACCGGCTCGGTCGCCGAACGCGCGTAGAGGACGCGCAGTTGCCGGCCGATCTCCGCGAGGCTCATGGAGCCCTTAGCGATCACCCGATCGGCCTGCCGGTTCAGGCTCTCCTTCTCGGCCGCCGTGACCTCCTTGGCGGTGAGCACCACCACGGGCACGTCGCCGTCGGGCCGCGACCGGAGCGCCCGCAGGAAGCCGAAGCCGTCCATCTCGGGCATCATCAGGTCGAGCAGGATCAGGCTCGGCCGCGCCTGGCTCACCCGCTCCAGGGCGATCCGGCCGTTCTCCGCCTCGTCGACGGTCCAGCCCTCGCGGCCGAGGGACCGGCGCAGGCGGTCGCGGGCATCCGCGTCGTCGTCGACCACGAGGACCCGCGCCTCGTTCGGCGCCGCGGGCCGGTAGCGCTCCATCAGGCCCTTGAGCCGGTCCCAGTCGATCGGCTTGACGAAGTAGTCGGTGGCGCCGAGCGCCTGGCCGAGCCCCTGCTCGGCCACCACCGAGGTCATGATCACCGGCGTCCCGGCGAGGTCGGGGTCGTTGCGCACCGCGTGCAGCACCGCCCAGCCGTCCATGCGCGGCATCTCGACGTCGAGCAGGATCGCCCGCGGCTTCAGGGCCCGGGCGAGCGTCAGGCCGGCACGGCCGTCGTTGGCGCTGCGGACGTGGAAGCCCTCGCGCTCCAGGAAGCGCTGGAGCAATTCCCGGGCGGCCGGGTCGTCGTCGACCAGCAGCACCGTCTCGTGCTGCTCGTGCGGCTCCACCGGCGTGTGCGCCTCGGCCTCCGCCGGCGGCGCGTCCTCGGGCCGCAGGGTCGCGGGCAGGCGGACCGTGAAGGTCGCCCCGGCGCCCGGCGTGCTGTCGACGCCGATATCGCCGCCCATCGTCCGGCAGAAGGCGCGGGTGATGGCGAGCCCGAGGCCGGTGCCGCCGAACTGCCGGGTGGTCGAATCGTCGGCCTGGACGAACCGCTCGAACAGGCGGCCGATCTGGGCCTCGGTCAGGCCGATGCCGGTGTCGGCGACCGCGAAGGACAGCCAGTCGGCCCCCGCGTCCCGGTGCCGTCGCACCGTCAGGGTGATCGTCCCCCGCTCGGTGAACTTCGCGGCGTTGCCGATCAGGTTCAGCAGGCACTGGCGGATCTTGGTCTGGTCCTGGTGCATGGAGCCCAGGCCGTCCGCCCCCGCCGCGCCGGCGTCGAGGACGAAGCGGTTGCCCTTCTTCTCGACCAGGGATCCGGTGGAATCGGAGACGTCCCGGAGCAGGTCGGCCACCGTGAAGGTCTCGGCCGAGGCGGTCATGCGGCCGGCCTCGATCTTCGAGATGTCGAGGACGTCGTTGATCAGCGACAGCAGGTGGCGGGCGGCCGCCTCGATCTTGCGCAGGTCGGGCAGGAGGGCGGCCTGACCGATATCCTCCAACTCCTCGCCGAGCATCTCGGAATAGCCGATCACCGCCGAGAGCGGCGTGCGCAGCTCGTGGCTCATGTTGGCGATGAACTGGCTCTTCGCCCGGTTGGCCGCCTCGGCGGCCTGCCGGGCACGCTCCACCGCCTCCTCGGCCTCCTTGCGCTCGGTGACGTCGACGCAGGTCCCGACCCATTCCCGCAGGGAGCCGTCCTCGGCGAGGACCGGCACGCCGCGCACCTCCATGGCACGCCAGGCCCCGTCGTGGCGGCGCAGCCTGTACTCGACCTCGTAGGTCGCGCGCGCCTCCACGCAGGCGGCCCAGGCATCGGCCGCGTGGCCCCGGTCTTCGGGATGGACGGCATCGAGCCAGCCCCAGCCCTGGTAGGCCTCCTCGGTCTGCCCGGTATAGGTGCTCCACCGGACCTGCGGCGGCATCAGCTCGCCCGCCGCGTCGGTGTTCCAGATCACCGCCGCCGAGGCGTCCACCAGCGCCCGGAAGCGCTGCTCCGAGTGGCGCAGGCGCTCCTCGACCGCGCGGCGGCCCGTGATGTCGGTGTTGGTCCCGTACCAGCGCAGGATCCGCCCGGCTTCGTCCCGGTAGGGCAGCGCCTTCGACAGGAACCAGCGATAGCTCCCGTCGCGACCGCGCAGCGGGAACGTGTCCTCCCAGGACCGGCCCAGCGTGATCGCGGCGCGGTAGCGCTCGGTCACCGCCGCGACGTGGTCCGGGTGGTGGACCGTGCGCCAGCCCCAGCCCCGCATCTCGTCGAGGGAGGTGCCGGTGTAGTCGTACCAGCGCTGATTGTACCAGACGATCGTGCCGTCGGCCTCGGCGATCCAGGCGAGCTGCGGCAGCGTCTCGGCGAGGTTGCGGTAATCGGCGTCCGTGACGGATCCTGGGCCGCTCTCAGTCTCGCTCATCGACCCGACGCTGTCCCGTCACCCGCCCCGGCGGCGGCTTGAACCAGTATTCCTTATACACGCATCGCGTCGGGATCCGACCGCGCCGCCGCGGCCGGCGGGCGGCGGAATCGCAGGGCGTCGACCGTGTAGAGCGCGAGCGCCGCCCAGATCAGCGCGAGCATCAGCGCCCGATGCGGCTCGACGCGCTCGCCGTAGACGAGGACGCTCAGGACGAGCAGGCAGGTCGGCGCCACGTACTGCAGGAGGCCCAGGGTCGTCAGCCGCAGGCGCACCGCCGCGGCGGCGAACCAGATCAGCGGCAGCGCGGTGGTCAGGCCGGTGAGCATCAGCAGGGCGCGGTCTGCCGGCGCGGCCGGCAGGAACGGCTCGGGCGACAGGACGAGCCAGACGACCGCGGCCGGCAGGAGCAGCAGGGTCTCGGCCAGGAAGCCGACCAGCGCGTCGACGCCGACGATCTTCCGGGCGAGCCCGTAGAGCGCGAAGGTCACCGCCAGCGACAGCGACACCAGGGGCAGCTCGCCGGCCCAGACCACCGCGGCGGCGACGCCGGTCGCGGCGATGCCGATCGCGACGGCCTGCGCCGGCCGCAGGCGCTCGCCCAGCACCACCCGGCCGAAGGCGACGCTCACGAGCGGATTGATGTAGTAGCCGAGGCTCGCGTCGAGCAGGTGCCCGCTGCTGACCGCGTGGAGGTAGAGCAGCCAGTTCACGCCGATCATCGCCGCCGAGAGCAGCAGCAGTGCGTGGCGCCTCCGGAGCGGCCGCGGCAGGTTGAGGCGGTGGCGGGCCGCGAGGATCAGCGCCAGCGCGCCGGCGAACACGCTCGACCAGACGATCCGCTCCGACAGGATGTGGTACGGCGAGTAGGCCCCGAGCATCCGGAAATGCACCGGGACCAGCAGGCCCCAGCTCAGGTAGGCGGCGAGCGCGTAGACGAGGCCCACGGAGTCCTCCCGATCGACCCGGATGGAAGGCCGGGTCCGCGGGCTTTAGCGCGCCGGCCCGGGCGCCGTCATGGGGGATGGTGCAGGGCTGCCACCCGGCCGGTTTCAGCCGGCCCGAATGGTCGCGCGGAAGCGCCGGACCTCGCCGATGCGCCCCGCGACGGTCTCGGTCGCCCCGACCTGTCGCGGACCTGTCCGTCGACCCGCGGCCTGGAGGGGCTGCCGCGGCGCCGGCGTCAGGGGGCCCGCCAGCCGCCCTGCCAGCCGGCATCCGAACGGTGCCAGGCCGCCCGCCGGTGGCCCCGTCGGTCGAGGTAGAGGAGATCCAGGCGCTCGGCCCGGACGAGAACGGCGGCGAAGTGCGGCCTGCCGAGCGTCGCGGCCGCGGTCTCGTCCGGAAGGCTGTAGGCGCCGCCCGCCGGCAGCGCCGTGCCGGGACCGGGCTGCGCCCCGTAGCACACCCGGCTCATCGCCCGGGACCCCGTCCAGGCGGCCTCGGCCAGCGCGTCGTCGGTGTGCAGCGCGGCGCGACCCTCGACGCGGATCTGGATCTTCGCCGCCGCGTCGTAGGCGGCGAGGGCGCAGGCGGGATCGGCCAGGATCTCGGAGGCCTTGTCGGAGCGGCGGTCGCAGTGGAACCGGAGCGTTCCCTCGGCCGGGTCGGCGGCGCGCAGGACCACGGTGCGCAGCCGCGGCCCGCCATCGGCCCCGACCGTCGCCAGGGTCGGCAGGTGGAAGCCGCCACGGCCATGGGCGGCGCCGTCCGCGAGCAGCCGCCAGAGTTCCGCGAAGGCGGCGTCGAGATCGTCGTAGAAGGCGGGCAGCGGCGTCCGTGTCATGCGGCGCCCCGCTTCCGCCGCCGCTCGCGGAAGATCAGCGCGAGGTTGCGCAGGTAGATGCCGGTGGAGAGGCCCTGGCCGATGATGATCACCGGCTCGCGGCGCACGAATCCGTAGACCAGCGTCATCATCCCGCCGAGGATCGACAGGAACCAGAACGACAGCGGCATCACGCTCCGCCCGGCCCGTTCGCTCGCGATCCATTGCAGGATGAAGCGCGATCCGAACACCACCTGGGCGACGATGCCGAACACCAGCCAGAAGTCGAGCCGGGTGACGAACACGTCGTAGAAATAGGCCGGCAGATCGTGGGCGAGCTGGATCAGCATCCGACGTCCTGGTCCGCGGGTTGGCCGGCCGGCGGCTCCGCCGACGCGCCGGTCGGGCCGGCGACCTCCTCGGGCCGCGGATCCGCGCGCTTGCGCCGGATCAGCCACCAGACGCCGGCGAGATCGAGGAGCCCGACCCAGAGGCGGTCGAACAGGCCGTAGTTCGACACGCCCGTCAGCCGCGGCCGGTCGACCACGTCGCGGTGGACGACCGAGAAGCCCTCGCGGGCGACCAGCGCCGGCATGAACCGGTGGAGCGCGTCGAAGTACGGCAGCCTGAGATACACGGCGCGGCGGAAGACCTTCAGGCCGCAGCCGGTGTCGCGGGTGGAGTCGTTGAGGATCCGGCCGCGCACGCCGTTGGCGATCCGGGACTGGAGCATCTTGAAGCGGCCGTCCTTGCGGCCGCGCCGCTGGCCCTGGGCGAGGCCGGCCCCCGGTCCCGCCGCCTCCAGGGCCGCGAGCAGCGTGGGGATGAAGGCCGGATCGTTCTGGCCGTCGCCGTCGAGGGTCGCGACGATCCCGCCGCGGGCCGCCAGGACGCCGCTGCGCACCGCCGCCGACTGGCCGCCGCTCCGNTCTACGTGGATGACGGCTCCACCGCCGGCGTGCCGTCGGTGGAGCCGTCATCCACGTAGATCAGCTCGAAGGCGAGATCCGCGCAGGCGGCCTCGATCTCGGCCACCAGGGGGGCGATGTTGCCGGCCTCGTTCTTGACCGGCACGACGACGCTGAGATGCGGGGATGCGCTCACGGGGCCACCGCGTAGGCCGTCACGAAGACCCGGCGGCCGGTGTTGAGGTTGAAGCCCTCGACCTCCGCCAGGGGCGCGGGCGCGCCGCGGCCCACCGGCCAGGCCGCGTTGAAGTCGTCGCGCTCGCGCGACTCCACGTAGAGCAGGCGGCAGCCGCCGCCCTCGAGGAAGGACCGGGCGGCGGCCCCGTCGGGCGGCAGGGCGAGGCCGGTGCCGATCAGGAAGACGAGGCTGGGCTCGCGGTAGCCGAGGCTCGCCACGAGCGGGTTCGCGCACGGCATCCGGTCGCGCAGGGCCGCGAGCCGCGGCGAGACCTTCAGCGCCGGCAGCGAGCGCTGCGCTACGCCCAGCACCGCCGGTCCGAGCAGGACGGAGGCCAGGACCCCCAGGACGAGGGCGCGCTCGGCCGAACCCTGCGCGAAGGCGAGCCAGGCCAGGAATGCGACCGCGCAGGCGGCGGCGAGCAGCGGGAGGGCCGGCCACGGGATCGTGTGGGCGTCGAGCCGCCAGCCGGCGAGGCAGAGGCCGAGGGTCAGGGCGACCGGGATCGCCGGCAACAGCAGGGCCGTCAGGCGCGCGCCCCGTAGGCGGGGGTCAAGCGCGCCCCGCTCCAGCGCCACCACGGTCAGGATCGCCAGCCAGGGCATCAGCGGCAGCACGTAGTGGGGCAGCTTGGTCGGGACCGCCTCGAAGATCAGCCACGCCGGCAGCACCGCGGCGATGAGGAAGGCCGGGGCGGCCTCCCGCCGCGCCCGCCACGCGAAGGGCAGGCTCATGGCGGTGAAGGAAGCCGCCGGCCAGAAGGTCGCGAAGAACACGAGGGCGTAGGCCCCGGGCGGTCCCCAGTGCCGCTCCGCCGCCCCGCCGACCTTGCCGAGCATGTCGTGCCCGACCGCCTCGGCGTAGAAGGCGCCGCCGCTCTTCCAGGCGATCGCCGCGAACCAGGGCGCCACCAGCAGCAGCGTGAGGGCGACGCCCGGCCACGGCCGCAGGGGCAGGAGCCAGCGGCCGGACCGCGCCGCGAGCGACAGGCCGAGCGCCGGAAGCGCGACGAACAGCGGCACCATCGGCCCCTTCACCAGGATCCCGACCGCCATCCCGAGCCAGAACGCCGCGAAGGTCGGTCCCGAGACCGGCCCGCCGTCCCGCGGCGCCAGCCACGCGCGGGCGAGCGCGGCGAGGCTCGCGGTGGCGCAGGCGGCGAGCAGCGCGTCGGTCTTAGCGAGGTGGGCCTCGGCCGAGAGCATCAGGCAGGCGCCGTAGAGGGCGGCCGCCAGCAGCGCCGACCGTCGCGGCAGGAAGGCGAGCGCCGCCCAGTAGGCGAGCAGCACCGAGGCGACGGCGCCGATCAGCGAGGGGATGCGGTACAGGGCGATCTGGGTGCGGGCGCCGGGCACGCCCAGCGCCTCGCCGGCCGCCACGGCGGCGGCCTGCGCCCAGTAGATCCCCACCGGCTTCTTGTGCCGCGCTTCCCCCTGGAAGCGGATATCCACGAGGTCGCCGCTCTCCAGCATCTGCTTCGAGGCCTGGGCGAACCGGGGCTCGTCCCGGTCCATCGGCTGCAGCGAGATCTGGCCCGGCAGGAACAGGATCAGGCACAGCGCCAGAAGGGCGGCGACGGCCCTGGCATGGGTGAGGCTCAGCGCGTCGAGCCCGCGACCGATCCGGTCGACGGGGGCAAGGCGCGGCGCGCCGCCGGCGGAGAGGCTCGTGGTCATGCCGGGCCGGTCAATCAGGAACGCGCCGCGAGGTCAAATACGGCGCTCTCGCCGCGACCGGGATCTCAGGCGCCCCGATCCTCACCTGTCCGGGACGGGGCCGCCCGGAGCGCGGCGCCCGGCCCCGTCCCGCCCTAGGACGCCGCCCGGAGGCGCGCGAAACCGGCGTCGAGGTCGGCCTTGAGGTCGGCGGTGTCCTCGAGGCCGATGTGGAAGCGGAGCGCCGGTCCGCCGGGGGCCCACCGGGTCGCGGTCCGGTAGCCGGCGCAGTCGAACGGGATCACGAGGCTCTCGAAGCCGCCCCAGGAGAAGCCCATCCCGAAGAGCTGCAGCCCGTCCAGCATGGCGGCCACCGCCGCCTCCGGCACCGGCTTGAGGATCACCCCGAACAGGCCCGAGGCGCCGGAGAAGTCGCGCTTCCAGATCGTGTGGCCGGGATCCTCGGGCAGGCCGGGATGCAGCACCCGCAGCACCTCGGGCCGCGCCTGGAACCATCGGGCCATCTCCAGACCGGCGCGGCCGTGCTCGCGCAGCCGCAGGGACATGGTCCGCAGGCCGCGCAGTGCCAGGAAGATGTCCTCGGCGCCGGCGCACATGGCGAAATGGTCGAAGGTGCGGCGCACGGCCGGGTAGTAGCGCGCGTTCGCGGAGGTCAGGCCGATCAGCAGGTCCGAGCCGCCGCTCAGGTACTTGGTGCCCGCCTCCACGGCGATGTCGACCCCGCGCGCGTGCGGCGGGAACAGCAGCGGCGTCGCCCAGGTGTTGTCCATGATCACGCAGGCGTCGTGGGCGTGCGCGACCTCGGCGATGGCCGGGATATCCTGCATCTCGAAGCTCTGCGAGCCGGGCGCCTCGACCAGCACGGCCCGGGTATTCGGGCGCATCAGATCCGCGATGCCGGCCCCGATGACCGGGTCGTAGTAGGTCACCTCGACGCCGTAGCGCGCCAGCACGCCGTCGCAGAACTGGCGGGTCGGCCGGTAGGCGGAATCGGTGACGAGGAGGTGGTCGCCCGCCGAGACCGCGGCCATCAGCGCGACGGTGAGCGCCGCGAGGCCGGAGGGCGTCACGACGGTGCCGGCGGCGCCGGCGAGTTCCGTCCACGCCTCCGTCAGCGAGTCCATCGTCGGCGTCGCCGAGGTCCCGTAATTGTAGCGGCCGCGCCGGTTCTTGATCGCGTCGTAGCTCGGGTAGAGGACCGTGGAGCCGCGGTAGATCGGCGTGTTCACGAAGCCGTGCTGCTCGCCCGGGTCACGGCCCGCGTGGACGAGGCGCGTCGCGGGCGCGAAGGTCTGCTTGGCGTCGGGCGAGGGCTTCAGGGACATCGAGGCTCGGAGATCGCGTTGCGGTGCACCGCACGAAGCGCGCCGCGCCGGGCGAGGTCAAGCCGGACGCGCGGCCTCCCGGCGCCGGCCCGCCGCGTTATCCGCGATCACGGCTTCTCGGGCGGGTCCGAGACGACGGCCTCCTCGTAGGCCTCCATCCAGGCGGCGCGCTCCTGGGAACCCTCGGGATAGGGGCATTCGCTCACGGGCTTCCCGTAGAGGCGCGCGTTGCGGCCCTGGATGAACGGGCTGTCGCTCGCGGTGGCCTGGACGTTGGTCAATATCGCCTCCCGAAGACTTGGAGTGGGGCTTCGTTAACGGCCGCGCCGTAAATCTGTTGCCGTCTCAAGTCGCGCCCCGGGTCGTCGCGTGCGTATCCTGCGTTCCCTTCTCGGCGCCGTCCTCGTCCTCGTCTCGACGGCGACCGTCGCCCTCGTCAGCGCCGACCGGCTCGCCCATCTGGCGCCGGCGCCGGTGGTCCGTGCCGCCCAGGCCGAGCCGTCGGCGACGGGGTCGATCCCGGCCCCGGCGAAGGCCGCGCCCGCGCCGAAGCCGGCCGTGCCCAGCATCCCGAACGGGTTCGACACGGAGCGGCTGCACGCGCTGATGCGCGGCGACCCGATCCTGCCGGGCCGCTGACGGCGGGCCGGATCGCGCTCACCCCGTTCCGGGTCTCATCGCGCGGCGCTCGGCGCGCGGCGCGACGGGGAATCGGGCCGATCGGCCGTGGACCGCCCTACCGCGCCGTCCGGAAAACCTGCAGGTCGAGGTCGCGGACCTTCTTGCGCAGGGTGTTGCGGTTGACGCCGAGCAGCTCCGCGGCCCGGATCTGGTTGCCGCGGGTGGCGGCGAGCGCCGCGCCGATCAGCGGTCCCTCGATCTCCCGCAGGATCCGGTGGTACAGCCCGGGGGGCGGCAGCGTGTCGCGATAGCCGGAGAAATAGTCCGAGAGGTGCCGCTCCACCGCGCTGGACAGGGTCTCCGATTCGCCGTTGGCCTTGCGGGCGGCGCCGTTGGCGGCCGGGGTCGCGGGCGTCGCCAGCGGCAGCGTGTCGAGCTCGGCCTCGATCACCGGGCCGGTGATCGTCTCCTGCGGGTAGAGGGCGGCGAGCCGCCGGACCAAGTTCTCGAGCTCGCGGACGTTTCCGGGCCAGCGGTAGCGCTTCAGCCGCTCCATCGCGTCGCCGTCGAGGGTCTTGCGAGTCAGGCCCTCGCGCTCGACCAGAACGAAGAAGTGGCGGACGAGGTCCGGCACGTCCTCCGAGCGCTCGCGCAGGGCCGGCAGCCGCAGCGGCACGACGTTGAGGCGGAAGAACAGGTCCTCGCGGAAGATGCCCTGCTGGATCGAGACCCGCAGGTCCTTGTTGGTGGCCGCGATGATCCGGACGTTGGTGCGGATCGGGACGCGCCCGCCCACCGTCGTGTACTCGCCCTGCTGCAGCACGCGCAGCAGCCGGGTCTGCGCCTCCATGGGCATGTCGCCGATCTCGTCGAGGAACAGCGTGCCGCCCTCGGCCTGCTCGAACCGGCCGGCGGAGCGCTGGAGCGCCCCCGTGAAGGCGCCCTTCTCGTGGCCGAACAGCTCGGACTCGATCAGGTCGCGCGGGATCGCCGCCATGTTCACCGGCACGAACGGGCCGGTGCGGCGGCGGCCGTAATCGTGCAGCGCCCGGGCGACCAGCTCCTTGCCGGTGCCGGACTCGCCGGTGATCATCACGGTCAGGTCGGTCGGCATCAGCCGGGCGAGCGCCCGGTAGATCTCCTGCATGGCCGGCGAGCGGCCGACCAGCGGGATGTCCTCATTCTCGGGGGGCGCCCCGGCCGGCGCCGCGCCGCGGGGGCGCGAGAGCGCCCGGCCCACGATGGCGATCAGCTCCTTGAGGTCGAAGGGCTTCGGCAGGTACTCGTAGGCGCCCCGCTCCGAGGCGCGGATCGCCGTCATGAAGGTGTTCTGCGCGCTCATGACGATGATCGGCAGCTCCGGCCGCACCCGCTTGATGCGCGGCAGCAGGTCGAACACGTTCTCGTCGGGCATGACCACGTCGGTGATGACGAGATCGCCCTCCCCCTGCGCGACCCAGCGCCAGAGGGTGGCGCAGTTGCCCGTCGAGCGGACCTCGTAGCCCGCCCGGGACAGCGCTTGGTTCAGCACGGTGCGGATGGCGGCGTCGTCGTCGGCGACGATGATGTGGCCGTTCGGCATGACTCTCTACTCAGACCTCCGACGGGGGCCGGATTCGGGGATCGACATCACGGATCGACCGCCGATTCGCGCCCGTCCCGGGCACTCGACATCGGCAGAAGGATGCGGAACGCCGTGCGGCGCGGGGCGGGATCGCACTCGACGATCCCGCCGTGATCGCCGACGATCTTGGCCACCAAAGCAAGACCCAGGCCGGAGCCCTGCGCCTTGGTGGTGACGAACGGGTCGAACAGGTCGGGCAGCAGGTCGGCCGAGATGCCCGGGCCGTTGTCGCGCACCGCCACCTCGATCGGCAGGCTGACCCGCTCCCGCGAGCCCGGGACCTGCAGGCGCAGGCCGGTGCGGAAGGCGGTCGACAGGGTGATCTCGCCCTCGACCGCGTCCGGGCCGATCGCCTCGGCGGCGTTCTTCACGAGGTTCAGGATCACCTGGATCAGCTGGTCGCGGTTGCCGAGCACCGGCGGCAGCGACGGGTCGTAGGTCTCGATGAACCGGATGTGCCGCGCGAAGCCCGACTGCGCCGAGCGCTTCACTTGGTCGAGCACCCCGTGGACGTTGACGGCGCCGCGATCCGAGGGGCGCTCGTCGCCGAACAGCTCCATGCGCTCGACGATGCGGACGATCCGGTCCGACTCGTCGCAGATCAGGCGGGTGAGCAGCCGGTCCTCCTCGGCGCCGGTGCTCTCCAGGAGCTGCGCCGCGCCCCGGATGCCCGCCAGCGGGTTCTTGATCTCGTGGGCCAGCATCGCGCCGAGCGCCACCATCGAGCGCGCCGCGCCGCGATGGGTGAGCTGGCGGTTCATCTTGTCGGCGATGGTGCGCTCCTGGAGCATCATCACCACGGCGTCGCCGTCGTCGCCGAGCGGCGTCGCGAACACGTCGACGCTGCGCTCCAGGCCGAGGCGCGGCTGGGTCAGCTCGACCCGGTACTCGCTGACGCTGGCGCGGCGGCGCCGGACCTCGGCCACGAGCGCGATGATCGGCGAGGCGAAGGGGATGATGTCGCGCAGCCGCCGGCGCTGCATCAGCCGCGCCGAGTAGTCGAAGAACGCCTCCGCGGCGTGGTTGCAGTGGAGGATCTGCTCGTCGGCGCCGATGGTCAGGACCGGCAGCGGCAGCGCGTTCAGCACGGCCTCGGCGGCGGTGTCGCGCCGGGTGCCGGGCTCGCGCGGGAGGGGCTCGTCGGTCACGCGGCCTCCTGGACGGGGTTCGCCGCGCCCGCAAAGGCCCGGGCCAGCAGGGTCAGCGCGATCCCCGGATCGGTCGTGGTGAGGAGAGTCGCGCGCTCCGCGGGGCTCAGCGCGCCGCCGGTCTCGGCGTAGGCGGCGAGGTGCTTGCGGGCGTGGCGCACGCCCATGTCGCGGCCGTAGATCGACAGCAGCCCCGCGTAGTGCTCCGCGGCGAGGGCGGCCTGCTCGGCCGCGACCTGCCCGACCAGCCAGGGGCGGCCGGTCGCCGCGCGGCCGATCATGACCCCCGCGGCGCCCGAGGCGTCCAGGCAGGCGCGGGCGCTGGCGAGGTCGGTCACGTCGCCGTTGGCGATCACCGGGATCGACACCGCCGCGACGACGGCGCGGATCGCCGCCCAGTCGGCGCTGCCCTTGTAGAATTGCTGCCGGGTCCGCCCGTGGACGGTCACGGCGTTCAGGCCCAGGCGCTCGGCCCGGGCGGCGAGATCCGCGGCGTTGCAGCGCGCGTCGTCCCAGCCGAGGCGCATCTTCACCGTCACCGGGACCGACACCGCGCCCCGGACCGCGGCGAGGAGGCGCTCGGCGTGGTCGAGGTCGCGCATCAGCGCCGAGCCCGAGGCGATCCCCGTCACGATCTTGGCCGGGCAACCCATGTTGACGTCGATCACGTGGGCGCCCCCGGCCTCCGCGAGCCGGGCGGCCTCCGCCATCGGGCCCGCCTCGCAGCCGGCGAGCTGGACCACGTGCAGGTCGACGCCCGACCCCTCGGCGCGCAGCGTCGCCTCGCCGGACCCGCGGGTGAGTTCCCGGGCCGCGACCATCTCGGAGACGACCGCGTCGGCGCCGCAGCGGCGGGCGACGCGGCGCATGTGCAGGTCGGTGACGCCCGAGAGCGGGGCGAGCAGGCAGAGCGGAGCGGGGTTCGCCCCTTCCGCGGTCGCTCCGGTGCGGCGAAGCGCGCTCAAATAATGGTCAGTCGTCATTCTGCACAACAATGAGGCAAGGCCGGTCCGCTGGCAAGCGGGACCGCGCGTTGATTTCGGGCCCTCCCCCGCTTAAACGACGGGCACCCTTCGCGGCAGGGTGACGCCGGCACTGCTGGCCCGCGCGCCGGCCGCCCCTCCGCCCCTCAGGACGTCGCGAGTTCGCCGCCCATGCCCGCCACCGGCACGCCAGCCACCGGACCCGCCAGCGCGGGAGCCGGCGTCGCCGCGGTGGTGGTGGCGGCCGGACGCGGCATCCGCATCGGCGGGGGCACCCCCAAGCAGTACCGCCGGGTCGGCGGGCAGGCGGTCCTGACCCGCACCCTGGCGGCGCTCGCGGCGGACGACGCGATCGCGCGGATCCAGCCGGTGATCGCCGCCGACGCGGCGGCGTTCTTCCGCAGCTGCCTGGAGGAACTCGCGCCCGCGATCCGCGCCAAGATCACGCCGCCGGTCGAGGGCGGCGCGACGCGCCAGCTCTCCGTGCGCGCCGGTCTCGAGGCCCTGGCCGCCGGCGACGCGCCCGAGATCGTGCTCGTCCACGATGCCGCCCGCCCCTACGTGGATTCCGCGCTGATCGCCCGGGCGATCGCGGCCGGGCGCGACCACGGCGCGGCCGTTCCGGGCGTGCCGGTGACCGACACGGTCAAGCGCGTCGTCGACATCGCCCCGGGCATCGGCCGGGTGCACGAGACGCCGCCGCGGGAGCACCTGCGCGCGGTCCAGACGCCCCAGGCCTTCGCCTTCGGCCCGCTGCTCAAGGGCCACCGCGACGCCGCCGCGCAGGGCCTCGACGGTTTCACCGACGACGGCGCCCTCGCCGAATGGGCCGGGCTGCCGGTGGTGGTGTTCGCGGGCGACATCGCCAACCGCAAGATCACCCAGCCCGCCGACCTGATCGAGGCGGACCGCGCCTTCGCGACCGACACCACCGCATTGCCAGCGCCGGGAGCCCGCGCCATGACCACCTACGTGACCCGCCTCGGCACCGGCTTCGACGTGCACGCCTTCACCACCGGCGACCATGTCTGGCTCGGCGGCGTGAAGATCCCGGCCGACCGCGGCGTGCTCGCCCATTCCGACGGCGACGTGGCGCTGCACGCCCTGACCGACGCCCTGCTCGGCGCCATCGCGGACGGCGATATCGGCACCCACTTCCCGCCCTCCGACGAGCGCTGGCGCGGAGCCGCCTCGGACCAGTTCCTGGCCCATGCCTGCGACCTCGTCCGCGCCCGTGGCGGCCGCATCGATCATCTCGACATCACCGTGCTCGCCGAGGCGCCCCGCATCGGCAAGCACCGCGAGGAGATCCGCGCGCGCATCGCCGCCATCGCGGGCGTCCCGCTCTCGGCGGTCTCAATCAAGGCGACGACCACCGAGAAGCTCGGCTTCGTCGGCCGGGCCGAGGGGCTCGCCGCCCAGGCGGCCGCGACGGTCCGGCTGCCCGAGGAGGACGGCCCCGCCCTCGACGCGCAGGCCGAGACCGCGATGCGGCAGGGCTGAGCGGTTTCGGGACCGGGCGCGGTTCCCCCTCCCGAGCGGGAGAGCGGCGCGCGTCGCGCTCGGTCTCAGGCCACCCGCACCAGCAGCGCGATCGCCGCGACGCCCAGGGCCGCCATCGTCAGCAGGATGCCGCCGCCCCGGCAGGCGAACTGGCGCGGCGAGTTCGGGGGCGCGAACATCCCGATCGGGTGCAGGATCCGGGCGGCCAGCAGGGCGACCAGCAGCGCCCGAACCAGCCCGTGACTGCCGCCGCTCGCCTCGAGCAGGCCGATGACGATCAGGGCCAGCGGCACGTACTCGGCGAAATTGGCGTGCGAGCGCACGCGCTTGAGGACCGTGTCGTCGCCGCCGTCGCCGAACAGCACGTTCTCGGAGACGCGGGCCCCGATCACCCAACCCGAGAGGCCCAGATACACGAGAGCGAGCAGCCCGGCGTAGAAGGCCGTGGTCGCGGGGAAGATCATGGAAAGGGTGTCTCCGATCGGCGGCCGCCGGTCCTTGAGCCGGGCTCGGCCATGGGCCACAACCACCAGATAGGGCGCAGCCGCCCCGGGGGAGCCCGTTCGCCATGGTCGACGACGCAGAGCTTCTCGCCGGGGCCGAGGCGCTCGTGGCGGCCTACGCGGCGGCGGGGCTGACCGTCGCGACCGCCGAATCCTGCACGGGCGGCCTCTTGGCCGGCCTGCTCACCGCGGTGCCGGGCTCGTCGGCCGTCCTGGAGCGCGGCTTCGTCACCTACTCGAACGAGGCCAAGGCCGAGGCCATCGGCGTCCCCATGGACCTCATCCGCCGGCACGGCGCGGTCAGCGAGCCCGTGGCGCGGGCGATGGCCGCCGGGACGCTCGCGGCGTCGCGCGCCTCCGTCGCGGTGTCGATCACCGGCATCGCCGGCCCCGGGGGCGGGAGTGCCGAGAAGCCCGTCGGGCTGGTGCATTTCGGCCTCGGCCGGCGGGACGGCGAGACGCGCCATCTGGAGCGGCGCTACGGCGATCTCGGGCGGGCGGGAATCCGCCGCGCCGCCGTGGCCGACGCGCTCGGTCTGCTGGAGGACGCTCTCGGCGACTGATCACGGTACGGGAAGGAGGGCCCCATGGACACGGTGACGACCCGCCTCTGCATCGTCGGCGGCGGCCCCGCCGGGATGATGGCCGGCCTGCTCTTCGCCCGCGCGGGTCTCGAGGTCACCGTGCTGGAGAAGCACGCCGACTTCCTGCGCGACTTCCGCGGCGACACCATCCATCCCTCCACCCTCGACCTGATGGACGAACTGGGCTTCACCGAGCGCTTCCGCGCCCTCCCCCAGCGCCGCGTCGAGAGCTTCTCCGGCGTCGTCGACGGGCGCAGCTACCGGGTCGCCGATTTCAGCCGGCTGCCGACCCGGAACCGCTTCATGTCCTTCATGCCGCAATGGGACTTCCTGGATTTCCTGGCCGGCGAGGCCGCCCGCTACCCGGCGTTCCGCCTGATCCGCCGCACCGAGGCGCAGGACCTGATCGAGGCGGAGGGGCGGGTCGCGGGCGTGCGCGCCGCGGGGCCGGACGGCCCGGTCGAGATCCGGTCCGACCTCGTGCTCTGCGCGGATGGCCGTCACTCGCGGATGCGCGCGCAAGCGGGCTTCGCGCCCCGGGCCTTCGGCGCGCCGATCGACGTGCTCTGGTTCCGCCTGCCGCGCCGCGACGGGGACCCCGAGGCGGCGGCGGGGCGGTTCGGGCCGGGACGGATCCTGATCACCCTCGACCGGGGCGACGCGTGGCAATGCGCCTACGTGGTGCCGAAGGGCGGCGACGCCGCGCTCCGGGCGAGGGGCCTGCCGGCCTTCCGGGCCGCGGTGGCCCAGATCGCCCCGTTCCTGGCCGACCGCACCGACGCCATCGCCGGCTGGGACGACGTCAAGCTCCTGACGGTCACGGTCGACCGGCTCGACCGCTGGCATCGGCCGGGCCTGATGTGCATCGGCGACGCCGCGCACGCCATGTCGCCGGTTGGCGGCGTCGGGATCAACCTCGCGATCCAGGACGCGGTGGCGGCGGCCAATCTCCTGGCCGAGCCCCTGCGGGCGGGGCGCCTCGCGGAGGCCGACCTCGCCCGGGTCCAGGCCCGGCGGATGTTCCCGGTGCGGGCCACGCAGGCGCTGCAGCGGATGATCCAGTCCCGCGTGATCGCCGCGTCGCTGGCGGCCGACGCGCCGTTCCGGGCGCCGCTCGCCCTGCGCCTCCTCGACGCCCTGCCGCGGCTCCAGGTCCTGCCGGCGCGGATGATCGGGATGGGCGTGCGGCCCGAGCACGTGCGCCCGCCGCTGCGGGCCTGACCGGACGCCCCGCCGGTCCGGCGGGGCGATGACACCCGGGCTACAGCAAGTGCCAGTCGGCCAGCCGGCCGTTCACGAAGACCAGCTCCAACCGGTTGCCGGCGCCCCGGGCCCTGGCGGACGAGGCCGCGGAGGCGGCGGCGATCGTCTCGACATCGTTGACGCTGTTGCCGGCGCGATAGAGCGCCTCGCCCGCCCGCGAACCGAGCGGCGTCAGGGACGCGATGGCGCCCAGCGTGTCGCCGACCCCGGCCTTGACCGCCTCGGGCCGGATATAGGTCATGACGCTCCGGTCGCCCGACGGGGAGGCGACGTTGTCCCGGCTCGCCGGTGGGCCGTACAGCGCCAGGACCTGATCGACCGTCGTGCGCCTGACCTTGAGGTGAGCGTGGATGAAGGACGGGCCGAAGCGGTCCTCGGCCAGCGCCACCGGTACGGCGCTCGCGGCGGCCGCCGTCGGGGCCGCGCCTCCGCTCGAAGCCGTGCCGGTGCTGTTGCAGGCCGTCAGCGTGATCAGGGCAGCCGCCGACAGAGGAATGGCGAGTAACGCCTCCCGATAGGTCATGATCAGATCCCGAATGTGCTAGTAAATATACGGAATCGACAGGATTCCGGTGCGTTCTGCTGCCACGGCCCCCCAGAGCTGTAAAGCTGAGGGCCGCTGCGACGCCGTCCTGCGCATGGTCTGCGGTTTATCGTCTATTTATTGGTGGGTATAATAGGTACAAATATCTACCGATCGCGAATACAGTGCTGTCGCGATCGCTGCGTGAATTGTGAAATATTGATGCGGACGCGATCGCGAGGTCGCGACGCTGTCAACCCGGTCACCCGACCTAGGCGGTCGTTACCGGATCGCCGGCGGTTCGCGCGCGCAGCGGAGTATCGGACGCGACGGTCCGGGAGCGCGAACCGCTGGGGGGGCGCGTCGCCGCGCCCGTGTGGACGCCGGCGCCGACGGGCCGCCTCAGGCGGTGCCGTACATCCGGTTCGCCCGCCCCTCGAAGGCGTCGGTGAACTTGCGGAAGGCCCGGTCGAACATCGTGCCCATGAGGAGCCCCAGGGTGCGGCTCTTGAACTCGTAGGTTATGAAGAAGTCGACGTTGCAGCCGCCGTCCGGGCCGTCCTTGAACAGCCAGCGGTTCTCCAGGTGCCGGAACGGGCCGTCGATATACTCGGCGACGATCTTCAAGCTCGCCGGATCGAGGGTGACCCGGGTGGTGAAGCGCTCGCGGATCGCCTTGTAGCCGACGCCCATCTCGGCGATCAGCACCTGCCCGCCATCGGGCATGTCCTGACGGCGGATCACCCGCAGGGATTCGCAGAGCGGCAGGAACTCGGGGTAGCGCTCCACGTCGGCGACGAGGTCGTACATCTGCTGCGGCGTGTGCTTCACCGCGCGGGTGACCCGGAAGGACGGCATGGTCTTCGGATATCCTCAGGCCGAGAGCGCGGGCGACAGTTTGGCCAGACGCGCCGCCTGCAAGCGCGCGAAATCCTCGCCGGCATGGTGCGAGGAGCGCGTGAGCGGCGTGGCCGAGACCAGCAGGAAACCCTTGGCGTAGGCGGTGGTCTCGTAGGCCTTGAACTCGTCCGGGGGGACGAAGCGCACGACCTCGTGGTGCTTCTTCGACGGCTGCAGGTACTGGCCGACGGTGAGGAAGTCGACGTCGGCCGAGCGCAGGTCGTCCATGAGCTGGAGGACCTCGTTCCGCTCCTCGCCGAGCCCGACCATGATGCCCGACTTGGTGAAGATCGTCGTGTCGAGCTCCTTCACCCGCTGCAGCAGGCGCACCGAGTGGAAGTAGCGGGCACCCGGCCGCACCGTGAGGTACTTGGCCGGCACCGTTTCCAGGTTGTGGTTGAACACGTCCGGCTTGGCGGCGACCACGACCTCGAGTGCCCCGTCCTTGCGCAGGAAGTCGGGCGTGAGGATCTCGACCGTCGTGCCGGGGCTCGCCCGCCGGATCGCCGCGATGGTGCGGGCGAAGTGCTCGGCGCCGCCGTCCTTCAGGTCGTCCCGGTCCACCGAGGTGATGACCACGTGGTGCAGGCCGAGCTTGGCCACCGAATCGGCGATCTTGTCCGGCTCGCCCAGGTCGAGGGCGTCGGGCAGGCCGGTGCGCACGTTGCAGAAGGCGCAGGCCCGCGTGCAGGTGTCGCCCATGATCATGAAGGTGGCGTGCCGCTTCTCCCAGCACTCGCCGATATTCGGACAGCCCGCCTCCTCGCAGACCGTGACCAGCCCGTGCTCGCGCACGATCTTCTGCGTCTCGGACCAGGCCCTGGAGCCGGGTGCCTTCACGCGGATCCAGTCCGGCTTCTTGGCCTGGACGGGCTGGTCGGGCCGGTGCGCCTTCTCGGGGTGGCGCAGGCGGACCGGCCGCGGATCGTTCTTCAGGGTGTCGAGGACGACGGCCATGGGTCGGGGGCACACCGCGGGCAAGCGCCCCAGGGGCGCGGTCGGGATCGCCCTGACTTAAGGCCCCAGGCCGCGCGCCGCAAACCACCGCGACGCCGGGCCGCCCCGCGGTGGTTGAGGGTGCGGCCGTTCCGTCAGATCCCGAGCACCCGGACGAACAGTCCGGCCAGCACCGCTCCGACCAGGGGCGCGGCCACCGGGATCAGCGCGTAGCCCCAGTCGGAGGTGCCCTTTCCGGCGATCGGCAGCACCGCGTGGGCCACGCGCGGCCCCAGGTCGCGGGCCGGGTTGATGGCGTAGCCGGTGGTCCCGCCGAGCGACAGGCCGATGCCCCAGACCAGCATGCCGACCATGTAGGGCGCGACGGCCCGCGGGATCGCGCCGGCCGAGCCGAGCGTCGTGGTCACGAGGGCGGAGATCGTCAGGATCAGGAAGAAGGTCGCGATGATCTCGGAGATCCAGTTGGCCTTCGCGTCGCGGATCGCCGGGCCGGTGCAGAAGCAGGCGAGCTTGAGGCCCGGATCCTGGGTCGCACCCCAGTGCGGCAGGTAGTGCAGCCAGACCAGCACGGCGCCCACGAAGGCGCCGAGCATCTGGGCCGGGATGTAGACCGGAATCTTGCTGAAATCGCCGGAGCTGACCGCGCCCGCCACGGTGACGGCCGGGTTGATGTGGGCGTCGGCGCTGCCGGTGGCGTTGGCGACGAAGACGCCGGCGAGGACCGCGAAGGCCCAGCCCGCCGTGATGGCGATCCAGCCGGCATTCTCGCCCTTGGAATGCTTGAGCAGGGCGCCGGCCACGACGCCGTCGCCGAGCACGATCAGGGTCATCGTGCCCAGGAATTCGCCCAGGAAGGGTGATGTCATCGTCTCGTCTCCCCCGTTCGCTGCTTTTTGTGAACGTTCAAAGCTTTGGCGAGCGCGTGACCGCCGGGGGCGGTCACCGGTATCGGCGCAGATCCCGTCCGCGTCCCGCATCCTGAGGTGCCGAGGCGCCGCGAAGGTCTCGACGGAGAGCTCCGGGGATCGCGCGGCTGGCCGGAGCCCTCCGTCGAGGCGGCTCCGCCGCAGCTCAGGATGCGGTCGCGTGGGCGATGGAGGCGGTCACGCGGCCGTCAGGCCCGCGCGCCGCGCGGACGAACCCGACGGCCCTCCGCTCAATCCTCGTCGGTCTTCCAGTCGAAGGAGCGCTGCACCGCCCGGCTCCAGGCGGCGGCGATCTTCTCGCGCTGGCCGGCATCCATCTTCGGCGTCCAGCGCTTGTCGACGCCCCAGTTGCGCTTGAGGTCGTCGAGGCCCTTCCAGTAGCCGACCGCGAGACCCGCCGCGTAGGCGGCGCCGAGCGCGGTGGTCTCGGCCACCTTCGGGCGCACCACCGGCACGTCGAGCAGGTCGGACTGGAACTGCATCAGCGTGTTGTTGGCGACCATGCCGCCGTCGGCCCGCAATTCCTTGACGGGGATGCCGGAATCCTTCGCCATCGCCTGCAGCACCTCGCGGGTCTGGAAGGCGGTCGCCTCCAGCACCGAGCGGGCGATGTGGCCGCGGTTGACGTAGCGGGTCAGGCCGATGATCAGGCCGCGGGCGCCCTCGTTCCAGTGCGGCGCGTAGAGGCCCGAGAAGGCCGGCACGAAGTAGACGCCGCCGTTGTCCTCGACCGTCGTGGCGAGCGTCTCGACCTCGGCGGAATCCTTGATCATGTGCAGGTTGTCGCGCAGCCACTGCACCAGGGCGCCCGTGATGGCGATCGAGCCCTCCAGCGCGTAGGCCGGCTTCTGGCCGTCGAGGCGGTAGGCCAGCGTGGTGACGAGGCCGGCCTTCGACGGGACCGGCTCCGCGCCGGTGTTCATCAGCGCGAAGCAGCCGGTGCCGTAGGTGTTCTTGGCCTCGCCGGGCGCGAAGCAGGTCTGGCCGAACAGGGCCGCCTGCTGGTCGCCCAGGATGCCGGCGATCGGCACGCCGGCGAACGGCGCCCGGGTCTCGCCGTAGACCTCGCTCGACGAGACGATCTTCGGCAGCATCGCCCGCGGGATGCCGAAGGTCGTCAGCATGCCGTCGTCCCAGTCGAGTGTCTTGAGCGACATGAGCTGCGTGCGGCTCGCGTTGGTCACGTCGGTGACGTGGAGTCCGCCCTCGGTGCCGCCGGTCAGGTTCCAGACAAGCCACGTGTCGATGTTGCCGAACAGCACGTCCCCGGCCTCGGCCTTCTGCCGGGCGCCCTCGACGTGGTCGAGCAGCCAGCGCAGCTTGAGGCCCGAGAAATAGCTGGCGAGCGGCAGGCCGGTGAGGTCGCGGAACCGGTCGCGGCCGCCGTCACGGGCGAACTCGCCCACCAGCCGGTCGTTGCGGGTGTCCTGCCAGACCAGGGCGTTGTGCAGGGGCTTGCCGGTCGTCCGGTCCCAGATCAGCGTGGTCTCGCGCTGGTTGGTGATGCCGACCGCCGCGAGGTCGGACGGTTGGAGCCCGCCCTTCTCCAGCGCCTCGCGCATCACGCCCTGCGTCTTCGTCCAGATCTCCGTGGCGTCGTGCTCGACGTGGCCGGGAGCCGGGTAGATCTGCGCGTGCTCGGCCTGGGCGAGCGCGATCACGCTGCCCTCCCGGTCGAACACGATGAAGCGGCTGCTGGTTGTGCCCTGGTCGATGGCCCCGACGTAACGGCTCATCGTTCCCTCCCCTGATAGGCCCGACCGGTCTGCCGCCGGATCGGGTTCGAAATCGAAAGCGTCATCGAAAGCGTCAAGCGGCCTCGGCCCTGCGGTCGAGGTAGGCGGCGAGGCGCGCGGCGCTCTCCGCGCCGGTGCGCAGGCCGAGCTTGGACCGCCGCCACAGGATGTCGTCCGCGGTCACCGCCCATTCCTCGGTGCGCAGGTAATCGACCTCGGCCGCCGTGAGGCCGCCGTCGAAGGCCTCGCCGAGATCCGCCAGGGACTGGGCCGTCCCGACGATGTCCCGGGCCCGGGTGCCGTAGGCGCGGGCGAGCCGGCGGGCGGTCTCCTCCGGCAGGAACGGCTTCTCGGCCCGCAGCTTGGCGAGGAACTGGTCGAAATCGGCGTCCTTCATGGCGCCGCCCGGCAGGACCGCGTCGCCGGTCCAGGCCTTCTTGACGTGCGGGAAGTAGGGCTTCAGCTTCTCGAGCGCGTGCTCGGCGAGCCGCCGGTAGGTCGTGATCTTGCCGCCGAAGACCGACAGCACCGCCGCGGCCCCGCCCCGGTCCTCCACGTCGAGGACGTAGTCGCGGGTCACGGCCGACGCGTTCTCGGCCGCGTCGTCGTAGAGCGGGCGCACGCCCGAGTAGCTCCAGACCACGTCGGCCGGGGTGATCGTCGTGTCGAAGGAGCGGTTGATGCAGCCGCAGAGATAGTCGGTCTCGCTCTCGGAGATCGAGACCGGGCCGGGCTCGCCCTCGTAGGGGACGTCGGTGGTGCCGATCAGCGTGAAGTCGCGCTCGTAGGGGATCGCGAAGATGATGCGCTTGTCGGGCTGCTGCAGAATGTAGGCCTGGTCGCCCGCGAACAGGCGCTTGACCACGATGTGGCTGCCCTTGATCAGCCGCACCGCCGCGCGGCTGTTGATGCCGAGGGTGCCGCCCAGCGTCTCGCTGACCCAGGGGCCGGCGGCGTTGACGACGGCCTTCGCGTGGATCGTCCGCTCGGCGCCGCCGCGCTCGTCGCGCAGCGTCGCGACCCAGCCGTCACCCTCGCGCCGGGCCGAGACCACGCCGGTGCGGGTCAGCACCGTGGCGCCGCGCTCGCGGGCGTCCATGGCGTTGAGCACCACGAGGCGGCTGTCCTCGACCCAGCAGTCGGAATAGACGAAGCCGCGCTTCAGGCGCCGCTGCAGCGGCGCGCCGTAGGCGGAACCGCGCAGGTCGACCCCGTGCGAGCCCGGGAGCGTGCGCAGCCGCGCGAGGTGGTCGTAGAGGAACAGGCCGAGCCGCAGCATCCAGGCCGGGCGCAGGCCCTCGTCGTGGGGCAGGACGAAGCGCAGGGGCCAGATCACGTGCGGGGCGAGGCGCAGCAGCCGCTCGCGCTCGGCGAGCGCCTCGCGCACGAGGCGGAACTCGTAATACTCGAGGTAGCGCAGGCCGCCGTGGATCAGCTTCGTCGAGGACGAGGAGGTGAAGCCGGCCAGGTCCCCGCGCTCGGCCAGCAGGACCGACAGACCCCGGCCGGCCGCGTCCCGGGCGATGCCCGTGCCGTTGATGCCGCCGCCGATGATCAGGAGATCGTAGGCGTCGGACGGCTCGCGCTGTCGCGGTTCTGCCGCCATGGTTCCTCCAGCGCCGCCTTGGTGGCGGTTCGGCACTATATTGACGCGGCGGCCGGCTTTCGCAAGCGAAAAATCGATGTTCGTTACGGCTCGTCCGCGCTGTCGGCGACCGCCAGGGTGACGCCCTGGCGGTCCATGAGCGCGGCGATCTCGGCCGGCGGCGCCCGGTCGGTGAAGAAGGTGTCGACCTGCTCCAGGCGCCCGACCTGGACCATCGGGCGGCGCGTGAACTTGGTATGGTCCGCCACCAGGAACGTCTTCCGGGCGTGGGCCAGGATGGTCTGCGTCGCCCGCACCTCCTCATAATCGTAGTCGAGGAGCGCCCCGTCGCCGTCGATGCCGCTGATGCCGATCACCGCCACGTCGACCCGGAACTGGCTGAGCGTGTCGCAGGTGAGCTGCCCGAGCACCGCGCCGTCGCGGTTCCGCACGGTCCCGCCCGCCACGACGATGCGGAACTCGGTGGTCTCCGCCAGCGAGATCGCCACGTTGAGGTTGTTGGTGATGATGCTGAGATCGTCGTGCCGGGTCAGCTCGCGGGCGACGGCCTCCGGCGTCGTGCCGATGTTGATGAAGACCGAGCAGTGCGACGGGATGCGGCTCGCCGCGAGGCGGCCGATTCGGCTCTTCTCCGGCAGCAAGGTCACCCGGCGGTCGGCGTAGTCGATGTTCTCGACGCTGGAGGGAAGGCCGCCGCCGCCGCGGTAGCGTTCCAGGCGGCCCTCGGCGCTCAGTTCGTTGAGGTCGCGCCGGATCGTCTGGACGGTGACGCCGAACTGCGTCGCGAGGGCCTCGATCGTCACGAATCCGCGCTGACGGACCGAGGCAACGATGGCGCTGCGCCGCCCCTCGACGCCGGTCGCCTCGATCCTGTCGTCGGATCGTCGGTCGAGCGGTCGTGACATCGATGCTCCCTCGCCTTCTCTGGGGCTGCCGCGCGATGGACGACCGAGCGATGTTCGTTTGCGAACATTCTCCGAGGTCGCGGCTTTCGCGCGAGCTTGGACCGTGCCGCGTCTGTTCGCAACCGGCAGCCGCGATGCATTATGCTTCACGTCCGCGCGGCCGGCGCTTCGCCTGTGAACGGGCACAAAAAAGGCCTGCCGCGCGTGCGACAGGCCGTGCCACCCGGGCGACGCCGCCTGCGGCGCGCCCCGGTGTCCGCCGCTCACATGTGGTGGCGCATCCGGCGATGATGCTTCATGCGCTTGTGCTTCATGCGCTTGCGCATCATCGGACGCGCGGCCGGAGCGGCACCCTGCTCCATCGCGGCCGCCTCACCGGCGCGCTCCATGCCGCCGCGCGGGCCGCCGGCCTGAGCGCCAGAGGCGTTGTAGGGTGAGTTACCCTGGGCGTAAGCGGAGCCCGCGAGGAGCGTCAGCGACGCGGCGGCCAACAGAAGTTTCCTCATCGTCAATCCCTGGCGTAGACCGGCGCAGGCGAAGCACCGCACCTCGTCAGGCGCGTTGCCGCTGCGTCGGAAAATAAGCGGCTCAGACGAGACTTGGTTCCGCGTCATCGCGCCGGTGCGGCGCACAATTGCCGGCAGCGTTAACTCGGCCTATGTCGCGACCCGTCCCGGCCCGGCCGCGACCGAGCAACAGGGGAGCGGGTGGCGGTGGCCAGCAGCGGTTCGGCCTATCTCCTGCTGGATGTCGCCGGCACGGCCTGCGCCCTGCCCCGCGGCGCGGTCGCCGAGATCCTGCCGCTCCCGGATCTGCACACGCCGCCCGCCGCCGGCGGCTGGCTCATCGGCTTCCTCAATCTCGGTGGCACGCCGATCCCGGTCGTCGACCTCGCGGCCCTCCTCGGCCTCCGCCCGGTCGTCGCGCCGCCCGGTCTCTACGCCCATCTCGTCCTGATGCAGGGCGACGCCGTCGCGTACCTCGTCGATCGCGCGGCCGACCTCACGACGGTCGCCGAGTCCGCGATCCGGCCAGCCGAGGCGGCCGACACGCTGAACGGCTGCGTCGCCGCCGAGCTGGTCCTCGGCGAGCGCCTCGTCCACGCGCTGGCGCCGGAGCGCCTCTTGACCGTGCAGGAACGGGCGCGTGTCGACGCCCTGGCCCGGGCCGCCGCCGAACGTCTGGCCGCGCTGCCGCGCGCCGTCTGACCGCCCGATGGCCCGACCGGGTAATCCCCGTCCCGACCTGAGTGCCGATCCCGCCTACGCGCCGCTCAAGGCGCGGATCATCGCGCGCACCGGCCACCACTACTACACCGACAAGGACGAGTTGCTCATCGAGCGGCTGCACCGCCGCTTCCGCGCCGCGGCCGTGGGCGACTGCGCCGCCTACGCGGCCCTCCTGTCGAGCGGGGCGGAGGGCGAGGCGGAATGGGCCGGGCTCGAGGCGGAGATCACGGTCGGCGAGACGTTCTTCTTCCGCTACGCCGAGCAGTTCAACGCGCTGCGCGCGACGATCCTGCCGGCGCTGATCGCGGCGCGGGCGTCCGAGCGCGTCCTCCGGATCTGGAGCGCGGGCTGCTCCACCGGGGCCGAAGCCTATTCCCTGGCGATCCTGGTGCACGAGCTGCTCGGCGACGCCCGGTCCGACTGGCGGGTCTCGATCCTCGGCACCGACATCAGCGTCGAGGCGCTCGCCACGGCCCGCGCCGCCGAGTACGGCCGCTGGGCTCTCCGGACCATGCCGCCGGAGGAGCGGCTGCGCTACTTCACACGGCTGCCGGCCGCGCCGGGCATCCGGCGCGAGGGCGGCTACGCCCTCCGACCGGAATACCGCGGTTCGGTCCGCTTCGAGCGCGGCAACCTGCTGACCCTCGTCGACCCGGGGCCGCCGCAGGGCGAGCCCTTCGACCTGATCCTCTGCCGGAACGTGCTGATCTACTTCGACGCCCGGACGGTCGCCGCGGTGGTTCGCGGTCTCGGCCGCAGGCTGCGGCCGGAGGGCTGGCTGCTCCTCGGCCACGCCGAGCCGAGTCCCGCCTTCGCGAGCTTCCTCGACGCCGTCAGCCTGCCCGGGACCGTGGCCTACCGACCGCGCGCCGAGGCGCCCCCGGTCGCGCTGCCCGGAATGCCGGTGCCGGATCCCGTCCCTCCGACGGGGCAGGCGCCGGAGCCGCCCGCGCGGGATCCTGGTCGGGGCGGGTCCGCGNGACGGCCCCCAGGTGAAGCGGCCGGAGCGGGATCTGCGCGCCCAGCGCGCGGCCGCCCTCGCGCGGCGCGGTGGCGTCGCGGTCGCGACCGATTCGGGTGTCGATCATCTCGTCTGCGCCTGCGGCGGCGAGCGCTACGGCGTGCCCCTGGCGGCCGTCGCCCAGGTCCTGCCGTCGCGCCCCACCACGCCGATGCCCGGGGCCGTGCCGGCGCTGGACGGCCTCATCGCCCTGTCCGGACGGATCGTCGGCGTGCTCAGCCTCGCCCGGGCCCTCGGCCGGCCGGATTCCGGCGCGGAGGCGGCCGGGCACCTGATCGTGCTGCGCGGCGTCCAGGCCCAGCCGCTCGCCCTCGCGGTGGACCGGGTCCTGGGCATCGCCCGGGCCGGAGGTGCGGCGGCCGCGGAGGCGGTCGATCCCGACGGCTTGGGGAACGAGGCCGCCTCGGTCTATGCCCCGGCTTCCGGGGCCGCGGGCGACGGCCGGCCCGACTTCGTCGTCGTCGACCTCCCCCGCCTCCTGCGCCGCGCGCTGCCCTGACCGGGCCGCCTGCCCCAACCGGAGCCATCCCCGCCCGTGTCGCTCTCGATCGGAAAACGCATCCTTCTCGGCTTCTTCGCCATCACGGTCGTGGTGGTGGCGCTCGGCTTCTACGCGCTGGAGCAGATCGGCGCGGTGCGCGACACGACCGACGCGATCGTCCGGCGGGACATGACGATCCTGCGCCAGCTCGACGATCTCGGGAACGAGGCGCGCGACCTCGGCCTCCTGCGCCGCACCGCCGTGATCGCGATGCTGATGCGGGCCCAGGGGCGCACGAGCCAGGCCGGCGACACCCTGGCGGCCTGGCGCCAGACCGCGGCCCAGGTCGAGAACCGGCTCGCCACGACGATCCAGCTCGCCGGCGAGTACCGGACGCAGGTCGTGTCCGCCGAGCGCGTCGCGGCGTGGGACCGCATCGCCGCGGCGGCGACGGCGGTCCAGGGCTCGTTCCGCGAGGTCAGGGCGCAGGGCGAGGCGCAGTTCGCCGCCATCGCCCAGCAGGACGTCGCGGCGGTCGAGGCGCGCAACGCCGAGATCGCCCGCCTGCAGGCGCCCTTCCTCGAGGGGATCAAGACCCTCCGGTCGCAGCTCGACGGCGGCATGGCGCTGGGCCAGCGCGCCGCGCAGGAGGTCTACGAGCGCTCGCGCCTCTCGATCTACCTGACCCTGGCCGCCGCGGTGCTGCTGGCGATCCTGATCACGTGGCTGATCAGCCGCGCGGTGGTGCGGCCCCTCGAGACGGTCATGGCCTTCGTCGCCCGCGTCGGCGAGGGTGACCTGTCCGGTCAGCTGGCGGCGGGCGGGCGCGACGAGATCGGCCGTCTGAGCACGACTTTGAACACGATGGTGGCGGGTCTTTCGGACTTGGCGCGGACGAACCGCGCGGCGACGGCGGACCTGAACGCGGCCGCGGCCGAGATCCGGGCCTCGGCGCAGGAGCAGGCCGCCTCGGTCGAGCAGCAATTCGCCGCGGTGCAGGAGACGGCCGCCACGGTGGACGAGATCACCCACTCGGGGGCGCAGATCTCCAAGCGCGCCACCGAGGTGATCGCCACCGCCCAGGCGACCGCGCAGACCTCGCGCCAGGGTCTGCGCGCGGTGTCCGACACCGCCAAGGCCATGGACGCGATCCGCGAGCAGGCGGAGGCGGTGGCGGGCAACATCGTCAGCCTGTCGGAGAAGACCCAGACGATCGGCGACATCATCGAGACGGTCAACGACATCTCNCCCCGGGGGCGCCGTGGAGCGCCTCCTGCGCCTGCGGCGCGGCGCGCTGCCGGTCGCCATGGGCCGGACGATCGTGCGCCTCGGCGACGGGGACGCCGCGACGAGCCACCCGGTGACGGACCTCGCCGCGATCCTCGGTCAGGTCGCGGATCCGGCCGATCCCGCCACGCTGACCGCCGTGGTGCTGCGGACCGGCGGCGGCCGTCTGGTCCTGGCGGTCGACCGCCTGCACGACGTCCGCCCGTTCCTGGTCCTGCCCGCGCCGGATTTCGGCGCCGATCCGGGGCTGATCGCCGGCACGGCGGTGCTGCACGGGGACGTGCCGGTGCTCGTCCTCGACCCCGAGGGGCTCGCGGCGCGCGCCCTGGCCGGGATGTCGGGCGGTTCGCTCGGAACGATGGCGCCGGCGCCACGTTCGACGACTCACGCCTCGCCGGGCGCGTCCGCGCGCGCGACGATCCTGGTCGTCGACGATTCGATCACAACCCGGACTCTGGAGAAGGGAATCTTGGAAGCCGCCGGCTACCGCGTGGTCGTCTGCGTCGACGGGCAGGACGCCCTCGACCGGCTGCGCGCCGAGATCGAGCCCGTGAACCTCGTGCTCGCAGACGTGGAGATGCCGCGCCTCGACGGGTTCGGACTCCTCAAGGCGCTGCGGGCCGACGAGCGCTTCGCCCGGCTTCCGACGATCCTGATGACCTCACGCGGGGACGCCGCCGACGTCGCCCGGGGCCTGGATCTCGGCGCCGACGCCTACCTGACCAAGCAGAAGTTCGACCAGCGCCAGCTGCTGGATACGATCGGGCAGCTCCTATGACCCCCGTCCGTGTGATGCTCGTGGAGGACAGCCTCGTGGTGCGCGAGCTGCTGCGCCACATCGTCTCCCGCGATCCCCGCCTCGAAATCGTGGCCGCGGTCGCTTCCGGCGAGGAAGCCCTCGACAGGCTCCGGACCGTGCGGCCGGACGTGATCTCGATGGATATCCGCCTGCCGGGGATCGACGGCCTGGAGACGACCCGCCGGATCATGGCCGAGCACCCGACCCCGATCGTCGTGGTGGCGGATTCGGTCGAGGATTCCTCGCTGCGCATCTCGATGAACGCGCTGCGGGCCGGGGCCCTGTCGGTGGTCGAGAAGCCCGTGGCCACGACCCATGCCGGCTACGAGGGCGTCGCCGGCGAGATCTGCACGCAGCTGCGGATCATGGCCCAGGTGCCGGTCATCCGCCGCCGCCCGATCGGCACCGAGTGGGCCGGTCGCAGCGTCGCCGCACCCCAGGCGGCGCCCGCCGAACTGACCGGGCAGGCCCCGAGTCTCCTGGGCATCGCCGCCTCGACGGGCGGTCCCCCGGCGCTGGCGCGGGTGATCGGCGCCCTGCCCAAGGATTTCCCGCTGCCGGTGCTGGTCGTCCAGCACATGGGCGCGGCCTTCATGGACGGCTTCGCCAGCTGGCTCGACAGCGTCGTGACCCTCCCGGTCTCCCTCGCCCAGGACGGCGAGCGCGCCGAACCCGGTCGGGTCTACGTGGCCCCGGGTGATCGCCACCTGGAGATCGGTGCCGGCCGGATCCTGCGGGTAATCGATTCGGCGCCGGTCTCGGGCCAGCGCCCGGCCGCCACCGTGCTGTTCCGGTCCATGGCCCGCCAGTCCGGCGCGTCCGGCATCGGCGTGCTGCTGACCGGCATGGGCGAGGACGGGGCCCTCGGCCTCGCCGACATGCACAAGGCCGGCGCCCAGACCGTCGCCGAGCACGAGAGCACCGCCGTCGTCTACGGCATGCCGGCGGCGGCCGTGCGGCTCGGGGCCGCCCGCGCCGTCCTCCCCCTGGACCGCGTCGCCGACCACGTCCTGCGCTTGGTGGACGCGGGAGCGCGACCGTGAGCGAGGCCGGCACGGCGGAGGTGCCGGCCCGGATCCTGCTGGTCGAGGATTCGGAGACGCAGGCCCTGGAACTGCGCCTGCTGCTGGAGGCGCACGGCTTCGCGGTGGAGCGCTGCGCCTCTGCCGAGACCGCCCTCGATCATCTCAACCGCAGCCAGCCCGACCTCGTGGTGGCCGATTATCACCTTCCGGGCATGAACGGCGACGAGCTGATCCGGCAGATGCGCCTGTCGCTGCGCACCCGGGCCCTGCCCGTCCTGATGCTGACGGGGGGCAGCGGCGGCGAGCGCCAGGGTCTGGAGAGCGGCGCCGACGCCTACCTGCCGAAATCCGCCGACCGCGACCTGATGATCCTGCGCATCCGCGCCCTGCTGCGCGAGCGCCGGCCGACGACCGACGGCGAGGGGCCGGGCGCGGCCGCGTTCCGGCGCGGGCGAGTCCTGGTGATCGACGGCAGCGCGACCTACCGGACATTCCTGGCCGGCGTGATGGGCCAGGACGGACACCAGGTGGCGAGCGTCGACGGGCCGGAGGCGGCCCTGGCCGCCCTGGACGCGGCCGCCGGCGACGAGGCCTTCGACTGCGTGACCGTCGATCTCCTGGGCCACGCCTACGACGGCCTCGCCCTGTGCCGGGCGATCAGCCAGCGGCGCTCAGGCCAGGCGGCCGGCGCGGGCTTCCACCTCGTCGGCATCGCCGGCAGCGATCCGGCCAAGGACTTCCTGGTCGAGGCCTACGCGGCCGGCGCCGACGACGTCGTCTCGAAGACCGACGCCGAGGTGCTGGCGCTGCGGGTCCGCGGCTTCGTCCGGCGGCGGCTCCTGGAGGAGGACGACCGGCGCATCGCCGGCCAGTTCGGCGAGCGCGAGCGGGCGGTGGAGCGCGCCCGCGCGGAGGCCGAGGCGGCCGAGGCCCGGGCGCGCCTCGCCGATGCCCTGGAACGGGCCAACCGCGACCTCGCCGACGCCAACCGCCAGCTCACCGAGGCGCAGTCCAAGCTCGTCCAGGCCGCCAAGATGGCCTCGCTCGGCGAGCTGGTGGCCGGGATCGCCCACGAGATCAACAACCCGCTCGCCTTCATCCTGGCCCACCAGGGCACGGTCGAGCGCCTGCTCGGCGAGTTGCCGGACGCCGCCCCGGAGGCCGCCGCCCGCGCCATCGACAAGGCCCGGCAGCGGGTCGGCTCGATGCGCATGGGGCTGACCCGGATCCAGGATCTCGTCCTGAACCTCCGCAAGTTCTCGCGCCTGGACGAGGGTGAGCGCGCCCTGGTCAACGTGCCGGAGGCGATCGAGACGGTGCTCGCGCTGATCCAGCACAAGCTCGGCGAGCGCATCGCCGTGGAGCGCAGCTTCGCCGGCCGCGCCGAGATCCACTGCACCCCGGCGCTGCTCAACCAGGTGGTGATGAACATCCTGGGCAACGCCGCCGACGCCATGCCGGAGGGCGGCACCATCCGGATCATCACGCAGTCGAATCCCGAAATCGACGAGATTCGCATCAGCGATACGGGGCCAGGCATCCCGGATACGCTGCGGGAGAAGATCTTCGAGCCGTTCTTCACGACGAAGCCGGTCGGATCCGGTACGGGCCTGGGTCTTGCGATTGCCTACAGCGTCGTTCAAGCGCATAGCGGCTCGCTCACCGTGGAGACGGCCCCGGGTGGGGGAGCCTGCTTCGTTATCGGGATTCCGCGGCAGGCGGCCAGTGCATGAGTGACGGTACGGCAGGTGTAGGGACGATCCTGGCCGTCGACGACGAGCCGGACATCCTGATCGCCCTGGAGGACCTGTTCGAGGATTCCTATCGGGTTCTGACGACCTCGCGCCCGGCCGAGGCGCTGGAGATCCTGCGCGCCGAGCCCGACATCGCCGTGGTGCTCTCGGATCAGCGGATGCCGGGCCTCACCGGCGACGCGCTCCTCGCCGAGGCCCGCACCTTCCACGACGCGCAGGCGATCCTACTGACCGGCTACGCCGACATCACCGCGGTGATCGCCGCCCTCAACCGCGGCGGCATCGTCGGCTACGTGACCAAGCCCTGGGATGCCGGGCTGCTCCGCTCCACCGTCCGGCAGGCCTTCGAGCGCCACCGCCTCGGCCGGGACCTCGCCACCGAGCGGGCGCTGCTGCGCGGCCTCCTCGACCATGCCCAGGACGCGATCAGCTTCAAGGACGCGGACGGCCGGTTCGTGCGTCTGAACGGCCGCAAGGCCGCCCTCCTCGGCCACGACGTCGCCGCCAGCCTCGGGCGGCGCGAGGGCGATCTCCTCGGCCCGAAGGCGGAAGCGGTGACGGCGGCGGACGCGGCGGCGATCCGGTCCGGCGCCGTGGCCGAGAGCCTCATCAGCGACGGCCCGACCGGCGCCGAGCACTGGAGCCACGTGACGCGGGTGCCGATCCGCGACGCGGGCGGGGCGATCAGCCACCTCGCGACGATCGAGCGCGACGTGACCGAGCAGCGAACCCTCGAGGCGCGCCTGCGCCAGTCGGACAAGATGCAGGCGCTGGGCACCCTCGCGGGCGGCATCGCGCACGACTTCAACAACCTGCTGACCGCCATCCTCGGCAGCCTCGAACTCGCCGGCCCGAAGGTCGCCGACCAGCCGCGGGTCCAGCGCCTGATCGAGAACGCCCGGGGCGCCGCCGAGCGCGGGGCGTCCCTGACCAAGCGCCTCCTGAGCTTCAGCCGCGCCCACGACCTCCAGGCGCGCGCCGTTGACGTGAACACCCTGATCGCCGGGATGAGCGACCTGTTCGGCCGCAGCCTCGGCGGCCTCGTCACGGTCCGGACCGATCTCGCGGACGGTCTGCCGGCGGTCCAGGTCGATCCGGACCAGCTCGAACTCGCGGTGCTCAACCTCTGCATCAACGCCCGGGATGCCATGCCGGACGGGGGCGCGATCACGGTCGCGACGCGCCGGCTCGCGATCAGCGGCGACCCCGAGATCGCCGACGGCACCTATCTGGGCATCAGCGTCACCGACGAGGGCACCGGCATCCCGGAGGAGATCCTGCGCCGGGTCTGCGAGCCGTTCTTCACCACCAAGGCCGTCGGCCAGGGCACGGGGCTCGGCCTCGCCATGGTGTTCGGCCTCGCGCAGCAATCCAAGGGCCGGCTGGTGATCGACAGCGTGGTCGGCCGGGGCACCCGCGTGGAACTCGCCCTCCCCTTCGCCGATCAGGCGCCAGAACAGGCGCCCGAGGCTTCCGGTTCGGTCCCGGTCGCCGGGCGGCGGGCCCACGTCCTGATCGTCGACGACGATTCGCAGGTGCGCCACGTGACGGCCTCGTTCCTCACCGGCTTCGGTCACAGCACCACGGAGGCCAGCGACGGCGAGGCCGCGCTCCGGCTCCTCGCGGCGGACCGCTACGACATCGTCGTCGCTGACCTCGCCATGCCCGGCATGAGCGGCATCGAACTGGCCGCCGAGATCCGCGAGCGGGATCCGCGCCTGCCGGTGCTGATTCTCACCGGGCACGCCGAGGCGATGCAGATCCCCGAGGACCTGCCGGTGCTCACGAAGCCGTTCCGCTCAGCCGATCTCGCGGCCCGGGTCGCCTCACTGCTCGACGGCGGGGCCGGACCCGTCAGCTGACGGGGCTTGCAACGGGGCTTGCAACCGATCGATTGCCGGCTCATTCTCTGTCCGTGGGGCTCGGAGGCCCCGGGTTACGAAGAGGAGGTGGACCATGAGCAATCACGGCATCTTCCCGCGCCGCAGGCGTGACAACGACTTGGACCAGGACGGTCCACCGGACGAGTTCCGGCAGGGATAGGGGTTTTCGGAGCGCGGCGCGGTCGAGTTCCCGCCCTGTCTGAGACGGGCCGCGAGCGCGAGCTCCCGCGACGATCCGAGACGTGGACCCTGCTTCAGACCCGTCGGCGCGAGCCGGCGGGTTTTTTGTCATCCGCGCATCGTCGTCGCGCCCGCAGCGAAGTGGCCCGGCAACATGCGATGACTTCGATCGCTTCGCCGCGCCCGCGATGAGACGGGGGCGAAACGCGAGAAGCCGCCCCGGAGGATCCGGGACGGCTTCTCACAGACCCGACGCGTCGGGACGCTCCGTGCCCGATCAGGCGGCTTCGGCGACCTGGCTCGGACCGGAATCCTTGCCGCGGGCCTCGACGTCGCGGTCGACGAACTCGATCACCGCCAGCGGGGCGTTGTCGCCCTGGCGGAAGCCGGCCTTCATGATCCGGCAGTAGCCGCCCGGACGGCCCTTGTAGCGCGGGCCGAGCACGGTGAAGAGCTTCTTGACCATATCGGCGTCGCGCAGCTGCGCCATGGCGAGGCGGCGGGTGTGGACGCTGTCGATGCGGCCCAGCGTGATCAGCTTCTCGACGACCGGACGCAGGTCCTTCGCCTTCGGCAGGGTGGTGATGATCTGCTCGTGCTTGATCAGCGCGGCGGACATGTTGGCGAACATCGCCTTGCGATGCTCGGCGGTGCGGTTGAAACGGCGGCCGCGATAGGCGTGACGCATGGTGCTGGCTTCCTTCTCGTCTCGGCCGCCGTGCCACGGTACGGCCGGGTGCCCCATTGGGGCTGTTGCTCTCCGCTTGACCCCGCGGCGGGATTGGCTGGGACCTCGCGTCGGCTCGGCGAAGTCCCGGG
Source organism: Methylobacterium mesophilicum (assembly GCF_036441335.1). Classification (GTDB taxonomy): domain Bacteria; phylum Pseudomonadota; class Alphaproteobacteria; order Rhizobiales; family Beijerinckiaceae; genus Methylobacterium; species Methylobacterium mesophilicum_B. Next base: position 1,322,428 of record NZ_MLBW01000034.1, on the reverse strand, counting down.
TCTGAGCCGGCCAAACAAGCGGCGCCGTGTGGCGCCGCCCAGTTCAGCCCGAGGCGGCTTCGCCGCTCAGTAGTGCTCCTCGAAGCGCTTGGCGAGGTCCTCGATGTTCTCCGGCGGCCAGCCGGGGATGTCCATGCCGAGGTGCAGGCCCATACCGGCGAGCACTTCCTTGATCTCGTTGAGCGACTTGCGGCCGAAATTCGGGGTCCGCAGCATCTCGCCCTCGGACTTCTGGATCAGGTCGCCGATGTAGACGATGTTGTCGTTCTTCAGGCAGTTCGCCGAGCGGACCGACAGCTCCAGCTCGTCGACCTTCTTGAGCAGCGCCGGGTTGAAGGGCAGCTGCGGCGCGAGCGGCGCGGCCTCTTCCTTGCGCGGATCCTCGAAGTTCACGAAGACCTGCAGCTGGTCCTGGATGATGCGCGCCGCGTAGGCGAGCGCATCCTCCGGGGAGACCGCGCCGTTGGTCTCGACCGTCATGGTCAGCTTGTCCTTGTCGAGATCCTGGCCCTCGCGGGTGGTCTCGACGCGGTAGCTGACCTTGGTGACCGGCGAGAACAGCGAGTCGACCGGGATCAGGCCGATCGGCGCGTCCTCGGGGCGGTTGCGCTCGGCCGGGACGTAGCCCTTGCCGGTGGCGACCGTGAACTCCATGCGGATCTCGGCGCCGTCGTCGAGGGTGCAGATCACGAGGTCGGGGTTCAGGATCTGGATGTCGCCGACGGTGCCGATGTCACCGGCGGTGACGAGGCCCGGGCCGGTCTTGCGCAGGGTCATGCGCTTCGGCGCGTCCGTCTGCGAGCGGATCGCGATGGTCTTGATGTTGAGGACGATGTCGGTGACGTCCTCGCGCACGCCCGGGATCGACGAGAACTCGTGCAGCACGCCGTCGATCTGCACCGAGGTCACGGCCGCGCCCTGGAGCGACGACAGGAGCACGCGGCGCAGGGCGTTGCCCAGCGTCGTGCCGAAGCCGCGCTCAAGCGGCTCGGCGACGACCGTGGCGACCCGCTTGGGGTCGTCACCGGTCGTGACCTGCAGCTTGTTCGGCTTGATCAGTTCCTGCCAATTCTTCTGAATGACCACGATCCTACCTCTCGTCCTTGCCCGGGATCCGCGACGCCCGTCCCCGCGCTTCGGCCGTCCGGCGCAGCCCCCTGGCGCCCCGAACGGTCCCTGAAATCCGTATCCGCCGTTACTCGCCGCCGACCCACAGCACCGGCACGAAGCTGTAGCCAGCCCCGTCCCGATCCACGTAGCCGAGCGCCGGGAATTCGAGGTGGCCGCCGGCGATGAGCGTCCGCTCGCGCGCCACCTCGTCCAGGATCCGCTTGCGCGTCTCCCGCGCCTGGTCGCCGTCGACGTCGAAGCCGACGCCGGCCTCCGGGTTCTTGAACTGGATCGCCGGCAGGTGCACCACGTCGGTCCACATCAGCAGCGACTGTCCACCGGAGACGATGCGGAAACCACAATGGCCCGGCGTGTGGCCGGGCAGAGGGACCGCCGTGATCCCCGGGAGGACCTCGCCGCCCCGGTGCTCGCGCACCTTGCCGGCGTAGGGCGCCAGGGATTTGCGGGCGCCCTCGAAGTAGGGCTTCGCGGCCTCCGGCGCCTTGGCCAGGGCCTCGTCCGGGAGCCAGTGCGCCGCCTCGTCGGCGTGCAGCACGATCTCGGCGTTCGGGTAGCGCGCCGCGCCGTCCTTCACGAGACCGCCGACATGGTCGGGGTGCAGGTGGCTGACGAGCACCGTGCCGATGTCCTCGGGCTCGACGCCGGTGAGCGCGAGCGCCGCGCCGGCGCGACCCAGGGTCGGTGCCGGCGCGAGGTCGCCGTAGCCCGTGTCGATCAGGGTCGGCTTGAGGCCGGGACCCGTGATCAGGAAGGCGTTCAGCGTGATCTTCGGCTGCTCGGTGCGGAAGCCCGCGACCTGGAGCCGCCCGGCCTCCTCCTTGGAGATGCCCGTGACGAGATCGAGGCTGGCCTGAAACCAGCCGTCGTTGAGCGCGGTGACCGTGAGGTCCCCGAGGTTCCAACGCAGCACGCCCGGAAGCGGCTTCGATCCCGTCATGAGCTTCTCCGTCAAAAGGCTTCGCTGGTCTCGGATCAGACGCGGCGGCGCTTGCGCGGCCGGCAGCCGTTGTGCGGGATCGAGGTGACGTCGCGGATCGAGGTCACCGTGAAGCCCGCCGCCTGGAGGGCGCGCAGCGCCGACTCGCGGCCCGAACCCGGACCCGACACCTCGACCTCGAGGGTGCGCATGCCGTGCTCGGCCGCCTTGCGGCCGGCATCCTCGGCGGCGACCTGGGCGGCGTACGGGGTCGACTTGCGCGAGCCCTTGAAGCCCATCGCGCCGGCGGACGACCACGAGATCGTGTTGCCCTGCGCGTCCGTGATGGTGATCATCGTGTTGTTGAACGAGGCGTTCACGTGGGCGACGCCCGACACGATGTTCTTGCGCTCGCGGCGGCGGACGCGTTGCGGTTCCTTGGCCATTCTGGTCTCACTCTTCCTTCAGGCACGCCCGTAACACCAGGCGCTCGGGATTCTTCTTGGGACTTGGCCGGAGCACCCGTGTCGGGCGGTCGAGCCGGCGCCGGACCCGCTGCGGGACACTTGGCGCGACGGGAAGGAGGCCGAGCTGAGCACGGCCTCCCAGTTCCAAAAAATTACTTCTTCTTGCCGGCGATCGGCTTCGCCTTGCCCTTGCGGGTGCGGGCGTTGGTGTGGGTGCGCTGGCCGCGGACCGGCAGCTGCTTGCGGTGACGCAGGCCGCGGTAGGCGCCGAGATCCATCAGGCGCTTGATGTTCATGGAGACTTCGCGGCGCAGGTCACCCTCGACGAGGTAGTCCCGGTCGATCGTCTCGCGGATCGACAGAACCTCGGCGTCGGTCAGCTGGTTGACGCGACGCTCGGCGGGGATGTTCACCTTCTGGGTGATCTCCTCGGCCTTCTTGGCGCCGATGCCGTGAATGTACTGGAGCGCGATGACGACGCGCTTGTTGGTCGGGATGTTGACGCCTGCGATACGGGCCACGATCACTCTCCATGTGAGGCCCGGGGATCCGGGCCGGTGTCGCGCGCGTCCGGTGGAGGCCGGCCCCTGCGCACGTGAAACGACGACGCGGCCCGCGGGCGGCCCTGGACAGGGCACCTCGGACCATCGTTCGGTTGGACGAAGGAGGGCCTGCTAGCGCGCGGGCGGCCCGATGTCAACGACGGCTCGACCCGTCTCTGTCCCGCCCCGCGCCCGAAGCGGGCCTTACTGGAAACACCGAGGAGCGGAAATGGCAGTGGTGACGAGCGATGGCGCGACGCTGCGGTCCTTCGCCGATTCGGTGCTGCGCGCCGCGGAGGAGACTCTGGAGGAGGTCATGCCGGTGACGCTGGCCGTGATCGGCGGCGTCCTCGCCGAGGCGGAACCCGGTTCGGTCGCCCTCCAGGGCGCGGATGACGGGCCGCCCCTGCTCTGGGCGACCTTCGCCGGGCGCCGCATGGTGTTCCGTTACAACACGATGACGGCGATGATCGAACTGCGCGACGGCACCGCGGAGGGCTACCCGTTCCGCCTCTTCGGCCACCGGTCGCTGCAGATGGACATCGTCAACTTCTTCGGAAGCCTCCGCCGCGAAGGGCGGATCTGAGCGACGGTCCCGGGCGAAGTGCCGGTACCCGGGACCGTGCCGACCCGCGCGACGTCTCAGCGGAAGCCCTGGTTCCGCAGCCGGCAATACCCGCCCATGGACTGGTAGCCTGCCGGGCAGCGGCGGACGCAGGTCCCTGCCGCGTACTTGAGCGGCGGCCGGCAGGCGTGCCGGAATCGCTTCTGGCCGTACACGAAGGACTGCGCCGGGCTCTGCGCGAAGGCCGGCAGTGGCGGGACGGCCACCGCGAGCAGCAGGGACGCGGCGGCGAGAAGGCGGACGGTCATGGCGTCTCCGATCGTGGATCCGCCCCATAACCCGCCGAGATACCGCCGGGTTCACGGGCGCGCTTCACCAATCGGTCAACGCGCCGCGATCGCGTCAGGAGACGACGCGCTCCTCGTGCGGCTCCAGCACCGCCATCAGGTCGGCGGTGACCTTGTCGATCGGCTGCATGCCGTCGATGGTCTCCAGCATGCCCTTCTGCGCGTAGTAGGCCGAGAGGGGCGCGGTCTGGGCGCGGTAGGCCTCGAGCCGCTGCTTGAACACCTCGGGGGTGTCGTCCTTCCGCACGGCCTGGCCGCGGGCCAGGGTCTCGGCGGCACGCTTCTCGATGCGGCCGACCAGGGCGTTCTCGTCGACCTTCAGCTCGACGACCGCGGAGAGGCTCATCCCCTTGCCGGCGAGCATCTCGCCGAGGGCCTCGGCCTGCGCGACCGTGCGCGGGAAGCCGTCGAGGATGAAGCCGCGGCGGGCATCCGGCTCCTCGATCCGGTCGGCGACGATGCCAACCACGATCCGGTCGGAGACGAGGCCGCCGGATTCCATCACGGCCTTGGCCTCGAGGCCGACGGGCGTGCCGGCCGCCACTGCGGCGCGCAGCATGTCGCCGGTGGAGAGCTGCGGGATGCCGAAGCGCTGTACGATCCGCTCGGATTGCGTCCCCTTCCCCGCACCGGGCGGACCGAGCAGAATGATGCGCATGGCGTTGTCCTCGTTCGGCCCACTCTCTCAGTGGGCACAAGCCGTGGTGGCGAAGCCTCCCTGGCATCGCCGGGTTCGGGGTTTTCTAGCCGGTCCGGGCCGGTGAGGCATCCAGACCTTTGGGCCAGAGGCGGGCGTGTGCTTAGGGTCGGCCCGCCTCTGTAGCAGGCTCAGCGCCGCCGTTGCGTGGTCGAGGCGCCACGCAGCTTGGCCTTCTTCACCAGGCCCTCGTACTGATGGGCCATCAGGTGGCCGTGGATCTGCGCGACCGTATCCATCGTGACCGAGACCACGATCAGCAGGGAGGTTCCGCCGAAGCCGAGGCTGGCGGCCGCGTAGGACGACAGGATCTCCGGGCAGAGGCACACGAGGGTCAGGTACAGGGCGCCGATCACCGTGATGCGGGTCAGCACCTTGTCGATGAAGGCCGCGGTGCGCTCGCCCGGGCGGATTCCCGGGATGAAGCCGCCATGCTTCTTCAGGTTGTCGGCCGTCTCCTGCGGATTGAAGACCACCGCGGTGTAGAAGAACGTGAAGAAGATGATCAGCGCCGCGTACAGCACCATGAACAGCGGCGTGCCGTGGCCGAGATAGGCCGTGACCGTGCCGAGCCACCCGGTGGCGCCGCCGTTGGCCGAGAAGCTCGCGGCGGTCGCCGGCAGCAGCAGCAGCGACGAGGCGAAGATCGGCGGGATCACGCCCGAGGTGTTGAGCTTGAGCGGCAGGAACGAGGTCTGGCCCTCGTACATCCGGTTGCCGACCTGGCGCTTCGGGTAGTTGATCAGCAGCCGGCGCTGGGCTCGCTCCATGAACACGATGAAGTAGACGAGCGCCACGGCCGCGACGCCGACGCCCAGGATGATCGCCGGCGACAGGGCGCCGGTCCGGCCGAGCTCCAGCGCGCCCGCGATCGCCACCGGCAGGTGGGCCACGATGCCGGCGAAGATGATCAGCGACGAGCCGTTGCCGATGCCGCGCGAGGTGATCTGCTCGCCGAGCCACATCAGGAACAGGGTGCCGCCCGTGAGCGTGATCACCGTCGAGGCCAGGAAGAACGGGCCCGGGTCGATCGCGGCCGAGGAACTCTGCAGGCCGATGGCGATGCCCCAGGACTGGACCAGCGCCAGCACCACCGTGAGGTAGCGGGTGTACTGGTTGATGACCTTGCGGCCGGACTCGCCCTCCTTCTTCAGCGCTTCCAGGCTCGGGATCACCGAGGTCAGGAGCTGCACGATGATCGAGGCCGAGATGTAGGGCATGATGTTCAGGGCGAAGATCGCCATGCGCTCCACGGCGCCGCCCGAGAACATGTTGAACAGGCCGAGCACGCCGCCCGCCTGCTGCTGGAAGTTCCGGGCGAACTGCTCCGGGTCGATGCCGGGGATCGGGATGTACGTGCCCAGCCGGAACACCACGAGGGCGCCGAGAGTGAACCAGATGCGCTTCTTCAGCTCATCGGCCTTGGCGATCGCACCGAAATTGAGATTGGCGGCAAGCTGCTCGGCGGCTGAGGCCATAAGCGTCGCGTCCTGGAAGTGTCGCCGGGCGACCGGCACCCGGATGAAATGAAAACGGCGGCCCGCGTGGTCGCAGGGCCGCCGCTCGAAGGATCGGCTTAAAGGGTGCGCGGAGCCCGTGCAACGGGTCCCGCGGTCGCCCCGTCGCGTCCGTCAGGCCGTGGCCGCCTCGCTGCCGCCGCGGGTGGAGGCACCCTGGGCGTAGACGGTGCTGACCGAGCCGCCGGCCTTCTCGACCGCCTCGACGGCGGACTTGGAGGCGCGGGTGACCTCGAAGCTGAGCTTCGCGGTGAGCTCACCGACGCCGAGCAGCTTCACGCCGTCACGGGGACGGGCGATGATGCCGGCGGCGACGAGGCTCTCCACCGTGACGGTGGCGGCCTTGTCGAGCTTGCCCGCGTCGACGGCCTCCTGGATCCGGCCGAGGTTCACCTCGTTCAGGTCCTGGGCATAGAGGTTGTTAAAGCCGCGCTTCGGCAGGCGACGATGCAGCGGCATCTGACCGCCCTCGAAGCCCTTGATGGACACGCCGGTCCGGGCCTTCTGACCCTTCACGCCGCGGCCCGCGGTCTTGCCCTTGCCGGAGCCGATGCCCCGACCCACGCGCATCCGGTTCTTGGTTGCGCCGGGGTTGTCGCTGATCTCGTTGAGCTTCATCGGGACCTCCTCACGCCACGTCGCCGTGGACGCGCACGAGGTGCGCAACCTTGCGGATCATGCCGCGCACGGAGGGGGTATCCTCCAGCTCGGACACGCGGTGGAGCTTGTTGAGCTTGAGGCCGATCAGCGTCTGGCGCTGGCTGGCCTCGCGGCGGATCGGCGAGCCGATCTGCTCGATGCGGACGGTCTTCTGTGCCATCGGACCCTCCCTCACGCGACCGCGGCTTCGGACTGGTCGGCCGGATCGGCATCGCGGCGACGCGACTGGAGCGTCGACACCTTGATGCCGCGGCGGGCCGCCACGGAGCGCGGGCTGTCCTCGTTCTTGAGCGCCTCGAAGGTGGCGCGCACGAGGTTGTAGGGGTTCGACGAACCCAGCGACTTGGCGACCACGTCCTGCATGCCGAGCGTCTCGAACACGGCGCGCATCGGGCCGCCGGCGATGATGCCGGTGCCCTGCGGGGCCGCGCGGAGGATCACCTTGCCGGCGCCGTGGCGGCCGTTGACGTCGTGGTGCAGGGTCCGGCCCTCGCGGAGCGAGACGCGGATCAGGCCGCGCTTGGCCGCCTCGGTCGCCTTGCGGATGGCCTCCGGCACCTCGCGGGCCTTGCCGTGGCCGAAGCCGACGCGGCCCTTCTGGTCGCCGACGACGACGAGGGCCGCGAAGCCGAAGCGACGGCCGCCCTTCACCACCTTGGCGACGCGGTTGATGTGGACGAGCTTGTCCACGAACTCGCTGTCGCGCTCCTCGCGATCCTCGCGGCGGCCGCGGCCCCCGCCTTCACGTTCACGTGCCATGTTGTCTACCTGTCCATCTCACTGACGCGGCCGGCGGGGCCGCTCGCTCGATCGGGTTTCGGATCTGCCGGGCGGAGAGGATCCGCCCGGCCCGCCGTCGTGACTCAGAACTCCAGGCCGCCCTCGCGGGCGGCCTCGGCCACGGCCTTGACGCGGCCGTGGTAGATGTAGCCGGAGCGGTCGAAGATCACCTTCGTGACGCCCGCGGCCTTGGCGCGCTCGGCGACAAGCTTGCCCACCGCGGTCGCGGCGGCGACGTCGGCGCCGGTCTTGAGTTCGCCCTTGAGAGCCTTGTCGATCGACGAGGCCGAGGCCAGCGTCTTGCCGGCGACGTCGTCGATGACCTGCACGTAGATCTGCTTCGACGAGCGGAACACCGAGAGCCGCGGGCGGCCGTTGGCGGCGGCCCGCAGCGCGCGGCGGACGCGCGCCTTGCGGCGATCGAGGGCTTCGAGCTTGCGAGACATGATGCCCTCCTTACTTCTTCTTGCCTTCCTTGCGGAAGATGAACTCGCCCGCGTACTTCACGCCCTTGCCCTTGTAGGGCTCGGGTCCGCGGTATTCGCGGATCTCGGCGGCGACCTGACCGACCTGCTGGCGGTTGATCCCGGAGATCGTGATCTCGGTGGGCTTCGGGGTTGCGATCGTGATCCCCGCGGGGATCGCGTACTCGATGTCGTGGCTGTAGCCGAGCGACAGCTTGAGCGCCTTGCCGGCCATCGCGGCGCGGTAGCCGACGCCGGTGATCTCGAGCTTCTTCTCGAAGCCCTTCGACACACCCTCGACGATGTTGGCGATCTGCGCCCGCGACGTGCCCCACAGGGAGCGCGCCGGCTTGGACTGGTTGACGGGCTGCACCTCGATGGCGCCGTCCTTCATCGCCACGTTGACGAGGGCGGGAACGACGAACGACAGCTCGCCCTTCGATCCCTTCATCTTCACCGTCTGACCGGTGACCGTGGCGGTAACGCCGGCCGGCACGGGGACCGGCTTCTTGCCTACGCGAGACATGGGATAACCTCCTCCGTCCCGATCAGAACACGGTGCAGAGCACTTCACCGCCGACGTTGCGCTCGCGCGCCTCGTGGTCGGCCATGACGCCCTGCGGGGTGGAGACGATGGTGACGCCGAGGCCGTCGGCCACGTGCGGCAGCTCACCGACCGACGAGTAGACCCGGCGGCCCGGCTTCGACACGCGCTTGATCTCGCGGATCACGGGGCGCCCGTCATAGTACTTGAGCTCGATGGCGAACTCGGTGCGGCCGTTGCCGAGGTCGGTCGCCGCGTAGTCGCGGATGTAGCCCTCGGACTTCAGCACGTCGAGGACGCTGGCGCGCAGGCGCGAGCCGGGCGTCTGGACGACGTTGCGACGGCGCAGCTGGCCGTTGCGGATGCGGGTGAGCATGTCGCCCACGGGATCGTTGACCATGGGGACCTCCTTACCAGCTCGACTTGACCAGGCCGGGGATCAGGCCCCGGTTGCCAAGCTCGCGCAGCGCCACGCGCGAGATGCCCATCTTGCGGTAGTAGGCGCGCGGACGGCCGGTCATGCCGCAACGGTTGCGGATGCGGGTGGCCGACGAGTTGCGCGGCAGTTCCGCGAGCTTGAGGCGCGCCTCGAAGCGCTCCTCCATCTCGAGGGCGTCGTTGTTGGCGATCTCGAGGAGCGCCTTCCGCTTGGCCGCGAAGCGCTTCACCAGCGCCTTGCGGGCCTCATTCTTCTCGACTGAGCTTTTCTTCGACATGTCGTCTATCTCCGGTGTCCGCGTCTGAGACCCGAGGGCCTCACTGCCGGAACGGGAACTTGAAGGCGGCGAGCAGCGCCTTGGCCTCGGCATCGGTCTTGGCGGTGGTCGCCACGACGATGTCCATGCCCCACATCTGCTCGGCCTTGTCGTAGGAGATCTCCGGGAACACGAGGTGCTCCTTGAGACCCAGGGCGTAGTTGCCGCGGCCGTCGAACGAGCGCGGGTTCAGGCCGCGGAAGTCACGCACGCGCGGCAGCGCGATGGTGATCAGCCGGTCCATGAACTCGTACATGCGCTGCTTGCGCAGGGTCACCTTGCAGCCGATCGGCATGCCCTCGCGGACCTTGAAGGTCGCGATGGCCTTGCGGGCCTTGGTGATGACCGGCTTCTGGCCGGCGATCAGGGCGAGGTCGCCCGCCGCCACCGAGGCCTTCTTCGAGTCCGCGGTGGACTCGCCGACACCCATGTTGATCACGATCTTCGTGATCTGCGGCACTTCCATGGGGTTCTTGTAGCCGAACTCTTCGATCAGCTTCTGGCGAACCACCTCGTCGTAGTGCTTGCGCAGGCGCGGGGTGTAGGCGTTCTTGTCGGCCTCAGCCATCGATCTGATCCCCCGTGGTCTTGGCGAACCGGACCTTGCGCCCGTCTTCGAGGATGCGGAAACCCACGCGGGTCGGCTTGCCGTTGGCGTCCGCGACCGCGATGTTCGAGAGCTGGATGGCGGCCTCCTTGGAGATGATGCCGCCTTCCTGGTTCTGGGTCTGCTTCTGGTGCTTCTTCACCAGGTTGATGCCGCGCACGAAGGCCCGGCCTTCCTTCGGCAGAACCTGGATCACCTCGCCCGACCGGCCCGAGTCGCGGCCGGTGAGCACGACGACCTTGTCGCCCTTCTTGATCTTGGCGGCCATCACAGCACCTCCGGAGCCAGGGAGATGATCTTCATGTGGTTGCGGGCGCGGAGTTCGCGCGGCACCGGTCCGAAGATACGGGTGCCGATCGGCTCCTTCTGATTGTTGATCAGGACCGCGGCGTTCTTGTCGAAGCGGATCACCGAACCGTCGGCGCGCTTCACGTCCTTGGCCGTGCGGACGACGACCGCCTTCATGACGTCGCCCTTCTTGACGCGACCGCGCGGGATCGCCTCCTTGACGGAGACGACGATCACGTCGCCCACGCCGGCATACTTGCGCTTCGACCCGCCGAGAACCTTGATGCACATCACACGGCGTGCACCCGAGTTGTCGGCAACGTCCAGATTCGTCTGCATCTGGATCACGTGCGTGACTCCTTGTTTCAGGCGGGTTTCCGCACGCGGACGGTATTGCCCGGCGGACGACGCCTGATGGGGACCTGACGCCCCCGGCTCATGTGTTCGACCGCGCTGACGGTGTTTGAGACACCGGCGCGGTCACCGCGTTCACGGGGTGCGAGCACCCATCGGAAATGTCGCGAAGGCCGGGCGCATACTACGGGCAGCCGGTGATGGCAAGCGGAGCCGCGGGAAATCGTCGCCGCCGCATAGGGGGGGCGATCCGGTTTCGGGGCTCGCCGGCGGGGCCGCGCGCGGCGTCATCGCGGCGTCGGCCGGTTCGGCGGTGCGGCCGCGGACGGCCGGCCCCGACGTGCGACGACCGGCACGCCTGTCGGCGCACCGGTCGGTGGTCGTGCAGCGATCGGGATCGATCAGATCGGCTGGCCGGCCGTCTCGAACAGGAAGCCGTCGAGGCTCGGGATGGTCACCGAAGCCCCGCTCGCGGGCTTCGACAGGCGCCAGGGTCGCTCCGACCGGGCGCGAATCGCCTCTGACGGTCGGAGCCGGCGCATCAGGCCGTCCTCGCCCACCTCCTCGATCGCCAGGAAGCCGTAGACCTGCAGCCGCGAGGCGGTGAGCTTGAGCCCGCGATCCTCCGCGGCGACGACCATGCTGCCGGTGGTGTAGACCGCGTCCAGCAGGGAGCGCTGCTCGCTGCGACGCCGGTTGCGCGCCTCCCTCTCGCCGGGGGGCTGGGGGGGGATCGGCCGCCGGAACGGAACGACGTTGCTGACCGCGACGCAACCCATACGCAACACCCTCGACGCGAACCTGCGGCGGCGACCTGGCCGCCCGATGAGCGCGACATTTCGATGGATCGCTTTAATTCTCCGTAGACCGTGCCGGCGCGCGCCTGCCCCGATCCGGTACGCCTTGCACGTGTGCTCGGGTGAAACGGTCGTGTCGCGCGGGCGGGCCTGGGCACATCGGACCCCGGGCCCGCCGTTCCGTCACTCGGCGCGATGCGCCGGTGCCTTGCCGGGCCTCGTCACCCGGGAGGCCAACCCGTCCAGGGACACGCAGAGGGCCGCGTAGACGCCGCCGACGAAGAGGAAGATCTCGGCCGGGTAGACCATGGCGCGGTTGTTCACCTGCGCCGCTACGAAGGCGAGTTCGGGCACACCGATCACGTAGGCGAGCGACGTGTCCTTGATGAGCGCGGTCCACTGGTTGACGAAGGACGGCGCCATGGTCCGCAGCGCCTGCGGCAGGACGACGAACCGCAGGGCGCCCCAGCGGCCGAGGCCGAGCGCCAGCCCGGCCTCCCACTGGCCGCGGCCGACGCTCGCGATGCCCGCTGCGACCCCATGGGACAGGTAAGCGCCCCCGACGAGCGACAGCGCCGCCGCGACCGTCCCGATCTCGGGGACCGACACGCCGAGCAGGACCGGCAGCAGGAAGTAGGTCCAGAAGATCAGCATCACGACCGGCACGGCGCGGAGGAAGCCGAGCGCGGCGGTGAGCGCTGCCCGGGCCGCGCCCGCGCTCATGGCGAGGGCGATGCCGAGGACGAGCCCGAGCGCGGCCGAGGCCAGACCGGACAAGCCGGAGAGAATCAGCGTCAGGGCCAGCCCGCCGACCGGCCCGTCGGGCCACGCCCCGACAAGCAGGTAGCCGAGATTGTCGGTGATGACCGATGGATTCATCGATGCCGGTCCGCAGGGCGGGCGCGGCGGCCGTGGATCTGCCCGGCCGCCTCCACCGCGGCCGCGGCGCCGACATAGAGCAGCGTCGCGATGCCGAAGGCCTGGAAGGTCTCGAAGGTCTCGGTCTCGACCTGCCGGGACGCGTAGGACAGCTCCGCGAGGCCGATCGTCATGGTCAGCGACGTGTTCTTGAGCGTGTTGAGGTACTGGCCGACGATCTGCAGCCAGGCGACCCGCAGGGCCTGGGGCAGCACGATGTGGCGGAACGCCTGAGCGGGCGTGAGGCCGAGGGCGAGGGCCGCCTCGCGCTGTGTGGGCCGGACGGCCTCGATGCCGGCGCAAACTTCCTCGGCGATGTAGGCCCCCGCGTACAGGGTGAGCCCGCAGAACCCGGCGAGGCTCTCGTAGGCGGGCCAGCGCAGGGCGCCGAGCCCCAGGTCCAGGACGTGCGGCGCGTTGAGCCAGACCGTCACGCTCTGCGGCAGTGCGGCGGCCACCGCGAAGTACCAGACGAAGAGCTGCACCAGCAGCGGCGTGTTGCGGACGATAAGGACGGAGCCGGTGACGACGCCGCGTCCCGCGGGGCCGCCCGCCACCCGGAGCCCGCACGCCGCGAGGCCCAGGGCCGTGCCGGCGAGACAGGCGGCTGCCGACAGGGTCAGGGTCACGCCGAAGCCCTGCAGCAGCCAGACGAGGTAGCGCGGCGCGAGCGGTTCGCCGAACAGCGAGGCCATCGCGGCCGTTCCGTCCCGGTCAGCCGCGGTCCCCGATCCGGAACAGGCGCGGCAGCGGCTGCTCGGTCTCGGGTCCGAACCAGCGGTCGTAGATCGCCGCCGCCCTGCCGCTCGCCTCCAGGCCGCGCAGGGTCTCATTCACGAGGTCCCGCAGGCGCGTCTCGCCTTTCGGGATGCCGACGCCGATGTCGTCGTTGGAGATGCTGAAGGCGGGAATCTCGTAATTCTGCCGGTCAGGGACCTTGGCGAGCAGTCCGACGAGCTTCGGTCCGTCCTGCGTGATCGCCTGGACATTGCCGTTGCGCAGGGCCGTGAACGCGAAGGGCGTGTCGTCGAAGGCGACCACAACCGCCTTCGGGAAGTCGCGGCGCAGGACGATCTCGTTGGTCGTACCCTTGTCGGCGCCGATCCGGAGCCCGTTCAGCTGCTCGGGCGACGACAGCGTGCCCTTCCGCGCCAGGAACTGCTGTCCCGAGGCGAAGTACGGGATGCTGAAATCGAGCTGCTTCGCCCGCTCCTCGGTGATCGTGAAATTCGCCAGGACCAGATCGACCTTGCCGGAGATGAGCAGCGGGATCCGATTCGCCGGGTTGGTGGGCCGGACCTCCAGCTTGACGCCGAGCGTAACGGCGAGGGCCTGCGCGTAGTCGATGTCGAGTCCGGTGATCCGCTTCGTTGCCGGATCGACGAAGCCGAACGGTGGGTTGCTGTCGAAGGTGGCGACGCGGAGGACGCCGGCCCGTCTGATCTCGTCCAGACGGTCTGCCCGGGCGGCCCCGACAGACAGGAGGGTCGCGAGGGCGATGGCGAGGAGGTGGTGCACACGTTGCTCCATCGGATGGTTCGATGTCCGTACAGAGAGAGAAGATTCGGGACCGATCGCGAGAGTTCGATCGATCCAGCGTAGTGGCGGAGTTCTTCCCCGATTTTGTCTGGCATCGATTTACCGATCACGCTCCGACAGAGCCGATCGTGAACGATGAATCGATGAACGCCTCGATCTCACCTTCGGATCGGCGCGAGATCAACGGAGAAAGATTTTGTTTTGTCGGCGATCTGCAGCACGGGCTGTCATGGATGACGGCCGCCGCGGCGCGGATCTTCTCGTCGCACCGGCGCCGGCGCGGCGCCCGAAGCGCCGCGGTCGTCCACCCCGGACCGCGGGCCGACGCGCCTCCTCGATCTTTCTCGGCCTCGCCGACGCGCGGGCGCGAGGACCGAGCGCGCCCTTGACCGATCCTTAACCTCCGCCGCGATGCAGTTTTCTGCCGCGAACGCATTGACCTGCGGGGCAACCGCGTCTAGAAGCGCGCCACTTCGGACGGCCATCGGCTGCCGACGGCCCTTGGGTGCCACCCCGGAAGCCGCCGCGAACGCCCCGAGCGCTCCGAGGGTTCAAATCGCCTGACGCTGTAAGTCAGATCCGTAGGTACGAGCGCGTTCGTTTCGGGCGTGCTCCTCTGCCCACACCGCGCCGAGGGTCCGTGACAGGCCCTCCGGCGCATATTCGTTTTGCGGACTGCCCTGTGCAGTTCGGACTAGGTGACCGAGGAAGAGGGCACAGGATGCCGACGATCAACCAGCTGATCGCCCAGCCGCGGAAGATCCAGCGGAGCCGCAACAAGGTTCCGGCGCTCGACGCTTGCCCGCAGAAGCGCGGCGTCTGCACCCGCGTTTACACGACGACCCCGAAGAAGCCGAACTCGGCCCTCCGGAAGGTCGCCAAGGTGCGCCTCACCAACGGTTTCGAGGTGATCGGCTACATCCCGGGCGAGGGTCACAACCTTCAGGAGCACTCCGTGGTGATGATCCGCGGCGGCCGCGTGAAGGATCTTCCGGGCGTGCGCTACCACATCCTGCGCGGCGTGCTCGACACGCAGGGCGTGAAGAACCGCAAGCAGCGCCGCTCGAAGTACGGCGCCAAGCGGCCGAAGTAAGTCGGACGCCCGGATATTTCCCGGGCGCCGGAACGCGTTTCCACGGCCTCGCAAGGATGTCGCCGGCCTCAGGGCTGAGGCGGCCTGCGCGGGGCGCTTAAGATCTTTTCGTTCGAGAGTCTCAGAAGATGTCCCGTCGTCACTCTGCCGAGAAGCGTGAGATCATCCCGGACCCGAAGTACGGGGACGTGGTGCTGACGAAGTTCATGAACTCCATCATGTACGAGGGCAAGAAGTCGACCGCCGAGCGGATCGTCTACGGTGCCTTCGACATCGTCGAGAACCGCGCCCGCGCCAACCCGATCGAGGTGTTCCGGGCCGCGCTCGACAACGTCGCCCCGATGATCGAGGTCCGGTCCCGCCGCGTCGGCGGCGCGACCTACCAGGTCCCCGTCGAGGTCCGCACCGAGCGCCGTCAGGCCCTCGCGATCCGCTGGCTGATCCAGGCCGCCCGCTCGCGCAACGACCGCACCATGGTCGAGCGCCTCTCGGCCGAGCTGCTCGACGCCGCCAACAACCGCGGCAACGCCGTCAAGAAGCGCGAAGACACGCACCGGATGGCGGAAGCCAACCGCGCCTTCTCGCACTACCGCTGGTAAGCGGTTCCGCCGTCTCTCAGGAGCAATTCGATGCCCCGCACGCACGCGATCGAGGACTACCGCAACTTCGGCATCATGGCCCACATCGATGCCGGCAAGACCACGACGACCGAGCGGATCCTCTACTACACCGGAAAGTCCCACAAGATCGGCGAGGTCCATGAGGGCGCCGCCACCATGGACTGGATGGCGCAGGAGCAGGAGCGTGGCATCACGATCACCTCGGCTGCGACGACCTGCTTCTGGCGCGACAAGCGCCTGAACATCATCGACACCCCCGGCCACGTCGACTTCACCATCGAGGTGGAGCGCTCGCTCCGCGTGCTCGACGGCGCCGTGTGCGTGCTCGACGGCAACCAGGGCGTCGAGCCGCAGACCGAGACCGTGTGGCGCCAGGCCGACAAGTACGACGTGCCGCGCGTCGTGTTCGTCAACAAGATGGACAAGATCGGCGCCGACTTCTTCAAGTGCGTCGCCGACATCATCGACCGCGTCGCCGGCAAGCCCGTCTGCCTGCAGCTGCCGATCGGTGCCGAGTCGAGCTTCCAGGGCGTGATCGACCTCATCAAGATGAAGGCGATCGTGTGGTCGGGTGAGGCGCTCGGCGCCAACTTCGACGAGACCGAGATTCCGGCCGAGCTCAAGGACCAGGCCGTCGAGTACCGGACCAAGCTGGTCGAGGCCTGCGTCGAGCTCGACGACGACGCCATGGCCGCCTACCTCGACGGCAACGAGCCGGACGAGGCGACCATGCGCACCCTGGTGCGCAAGGCCGTCCAGCTGCGCGCCTTCCACCCGGTGCTCTGCGGCTCGGCGTTCAAGAACAAGGGCGTGCAGCCGCTCCTCGACGCCGTCGTGGACTACCTGCCCTCCCCGGCCGATCGCGGCGAGATCAAGGGCATCGACTTCAAGACCGAGGAAGAGACCGTCCGCCACCCGTCGGATTCGGATCCCTTCTCCATGCTCGCCTTCAAGATCATGGACGATCCCCACGTCGGCACGATCACCTTCTGCCGCGTGTACTCGGGCAAGGTCGAGACCGGCGCCAACGTGCTGAACTCGTCGCGCGACAAGAAGGAGCGCGTCGGCCGCATGCTCCTGATGCACGCCAACAACCGTGAGGACATCAAGGAGGCCTTCGCGGGCGACATCGTCGCGCTGGCCGGCCTCAAGGACACCCGCACGGGCGACACCCTCTGCGACCCGCAGAAGGCCGTGATCCTCGAGAAGATGGAGTTCCCCGAGCCCGTCATCGAGATCGCCGTCGAGCCGAAGTCGAAGGCCGACCAGGAGAAGCTCGGCATCGCGCTCTCGAAGCTCGCCGCCGAGGACCCGTCCTTCCGCGTGTCCACCGACCAGGAGTCGGGCCAGACCATCCTCAAGGGGATGGGCGAGCTCCACCTGGACATCAAGGTCGACATCCTGCGCCGCACCTACAAGGTCGACGCGAATATCGGCCAGCCGCAGGTCGCCTACCGCGAGAAGCTGACCCGCCGTCAGGAGATCGACTACACGCACAAGAAGCAGACCGGCGGTACCGGTCAGTTCGCCCGCGTGAAGTTCGTCGTCGAGCCGAACGAGCCGGGCGCCGGCTTCTCGTTCGAGTCGAAGATCGTCGGCGGCGCGGTGCCCAAGGAGTACATCCCGGGCGTCGAGAAGGGCCTCAACTCGGTTCTCGGCGCGGGCGTGCTCGCCGGCTTCCCGGTCGTCGACGTGAAGGTCGAGCTGGTCGACGGTGCGTACCACGACGTCGACTCGTCGGCGCTGGCCTTCGAGATCGCCTCCCGCGCGGCCTTCCGCGAGGCCCTGCAGAAGGGCGGCTCGGTCCTGCTCGAGCCGGTGATGAAGGTCGAGGTCGTCTCGCCGGAAGAGTACACCGGCTCGGTCATCGGCGACCTGAACGCCCGCCGCGGCCAGATCCAGGGCCAGGACATGCGCGGCAACGCCAACGTCATCAACGCGATGGTGCCGCTGGCGAACATGTTCGGCTACGTGAACCAGCTGCGCTCCTTCTCGCAGGGCCGCGCCAACTTCACGATGCAGTTCGACCACTACGAAGAGGTGCCGCGCGGCGAGGCCGACAAGGTCATCGCCAAGTACGCCTGAGGCTCACGCCTAGGCATCTCTTCTTCCGCAACGCGAATTCGAATTTAGGAGGCTCTGATGGGCAAGGAAAAGTTCTCCCGCACCAAGCCGCACTGCAACATTGGCACGATCGGCCACGTTGACCACGGCAAGACGTCTCTGACGGCGGCGATCACGAAGGTTCTGGCCGAGACGGGCGGGGCGACGTTCACGGCCTACGACCAGATCGACAAGGCTCCTGAGGAGAAGGCGCGCGGGATCACGATCTCGACGGCGCACGTGGAGTACGAGACGCAGAACCGTCACTACGCGCACGTGGACTGCCCCGGTCACGCCGACTACGTGAAGAACATGATCACGGGCGCGGCGCAGATGGANCAGGGCCAGCAGGGACAGGCCCGCGCCCAGCGCGGCGCGGCGGCAACACCGAAGATCGCGCGCCGCATCTCTTCTTCCGCAACGCGAATTCGAATTTAGGAGGCTCTGATGGGCAAGGAAAAGTTCTCCCGCACCAAGCCGCACTGCAACATTGGCACGATCGGCCACGTTGACCACGGCAAGACGTCTCTGACGGCGGCGATCACGAAGGTTCTGGCCGAGACGGGCGGGGCGACGTTCACGGCCTACGACCAGATCGACAAGGCTCCTGAGGAGAAGGCGCGCGGGATCACGATCTCGACGGCGCACGTGGAGTACGAGACGCAGAACCGTCACTACGCGCACGTGGACTGCCCCGGTCACGCCGACTACGTGAAGAACATGATCACGGGCGCGGCGCAGATGGACGGCGCGATCCTGGTTGTGTCGGCGGCGGACGGCCCGATGCCGCAGACCCGCGAGCACATCCTGCTGGCCCGCCAGGTGGGCGTTCCGGCGCTGGTGGTGTTCCTCAACAAGGTCGACATGGTCGACGACGAGGAGCTGCTGGAGCTGGTCGAGCTCGAGGTGCGCGAGCTCCTGTCGAAGTACGACTTCCCCGGTGACGACATCCCGATCACCAAGGGCTCGGCGCTGATGGCGCTGGAGGACAAGGAGCCGAAGATCGGCAAGGAGGCGGTGCTGGCGCTGATGGCGACCGTGGACGCCTACATCCCGCAGCCGGAGCGCCCGATCGACATGCCGTTCCTGATGCCGATCGAGGACGTGTTCTCGATCTCGGGCCGCGGCACGGTGGTGACGGGCCGCGTCGAGCGCGGCATCGTGAAGGTGGGCGAGGAAGTCGAGATCGTCGGCATCCGGGCGACCACCAAGACGACGGTGCGGGTTCGGTGAAGCCGCACTCGAAGTTCAAGGCCGAGGCGTACATCCTGACCAAGGAGGAGGGCGGCCGCCACACGCCGTTCTTCACCAACTACCGGCCGCAGTTCTACTTCCGGACCACGGACGTGACCGGCATCTGCACGCTGCCCGAGGGCACCGAGATGGTGATGCCGGGCGACAACGTGACCATGGACGTGGCGCTGATCGTGCCGGTGGCCATGGAGGAGAAGCTGCGCTTCGCCATCCGCGAGGGCGGCCGCACCGTCGGCGCCGGCGTCGTCGCCGCCATCAACGACTGAGCTCGAGCAAGCATCCTTAGCAGGGCGCGGCGGGGTGAGCGCCCCGCGTACCCCGCCGTCCCTCTCAAGGTTCCAGGATCATGAACGGTCAGAACATCCGCATTCGCCTCAAGGCGTTCGATCACCGCATCCTCGATGCGTCGACCAAGGAGATCGTCTCCACGGCCAAGCGTACGGGCGCGACCATCCGCGGCCCGATCCCGCTCCCGACGCACATCGCCAAGTTCACCGTGAACCGCTCGCCCCACATCGACAAGAAGTCGCGCGAGCAGTTCGAGATGCGCACGCACAAGCGGGTGCTCGATATCGTCGATCCGACGCCCCAGACCGTGGACGCGCTGATGAAGCTCGACCTCGCCGCCGGCGTGGACGTGGAGATCAAGCTCTGAGTCCGCTGAGGACTTAGAGCTTACCGTTTCATCGCGCGAGGGAGAGAACCTATGCGCTCAGGCGTCATCGCACAGAAGGTCGGCATGACCCGCGTCTTCACGGACGCGGGGGAGCATGTCCCCGTCACCGTGCTCAAGATCGATCAGTGCCAGGTGGTTGCCCACCGCACCGTCGAGAAGAACGGCTACGTCGCGCTGCAGGTCGGCGTCGGCAAGGCCAAGGTCAAGAACGTCTCGGCCGCCGAGCGGGGCCGCTTCGCGGTCGCCAAGGTCGAGCCGAAGAAGAAGCTCGCCGAGTTCCGCGTGTCCGAGGACGCGCTGATCCCGGTCGGCGCCGAGATCACCGCGGACCACTTCATCCCCGGCCAGTTCGTGGATGTCACCGGCACCACGACCGGTAAGGGCTTCGCTGGCGGTATCAAGCGCTGGAACTTCGGCGGCCTGCGCGCCACCCACGGCGTGTCGATCTCGCACCGCTCGATCGGCTCGACCGGCGGCCGTCAGGACCCGGGCAAGACCTTCAAGAACAAGAAGATGCCGGGCCACCTCGGCGTCGAGCGGGTCACCACCCAGAACCTGCGCGTCGTGCGCACCGATCCCGAGCGCGGCCTGATCCTGGTCGAGGGCGCGGTGCCGGGCGTCGCCGGCGGCTGGATCCAGATCCGCGACGCGGTGAAGCGCAAGCTCCCCGCCGACGTTCCGCTGCCGGGCAAGTTCCGCGAGAACGGCGCCTCCGCCCCGGCGACCGAGGCCCCTGCGGCTGAGGAGACCGCGTGATGAAGCTCGATATCAAGACCCTCGACGGTGCCGGTGCCGGCTCGGTCGAGCTGAACGAAGAGATCTTCGGCCTGGAGCCCCGCGCCGACCTGCTGCAGCGCATGGTCCGCTGGCAGCTCGCCAAGCGGCGCGCCGGCACCCACGCCGTGCAGAACCGCTCGGACGTGAACCGGACCCGCAAGAAGCTCTACAAGCAGAAGGGCACCGGCAACGCCCGCCACGGCGCCGCCTCCGCGCCGCAGTTCCGCGGCGGCGGGCGCGCCTTCGGCCCCGTGCCGCGCGACCACAGCCACGACCTGCCCAAGAAGGTCCGTGCGCTGGCCCTGCGCCACGCGCTGTCGGCCAAGGCCAAGGCCTCGACCCTGATCGTCGTCGACGACATCAAGATCGAGGATCACAAGACCAAGGGTCTCGTCGAGCGCTTCGGCAAGATGGGCCTCTCGAACGCGCTGATCATCGGCGGTGCCGAGGTCGACGTGAATTTCGGCCGGGCCGCCCGCGCCATCCCGCAGATCGACGTGCTGCCCGTGCAGGGCATCAACGTCTACGACATCCTGCGCCGCGACACGCTCGTCCTGACGAAGGCCGCCGTCGACGCGCTGGAGGAGCGTTTCAAATGAGTGCCGATCCGCGCCACTACGACATCGTCGTCTCCCCGGTGATCACCGAGAAGGCGACGAACCTGACCGAGCAGAACAAGGTCGTGTTCCGGGTCGCCCCCAAGGCGACCAAGCCTCAGATCAAGGAGGCCGTGGAGAAGCTGTTCGACGTCAAGGTCACGGCCGTGAACACCCTTGTCACCAAGGGAAAGAAGAAGATTTTCCGCGGCCTCCGCGGACAGCGCTCCGACGTGAAGAAGGCGATCGTGACCCTGGCCG
This sequence comes from Methylobacterium mesophilicum, assembly GCF_036441335.1. Classification (GTDB taxonomy): domain Bacteria; phylum Pseudomonadota; class Alphaproteobacteria; order Rhizobiales; family Beijerinckiaceae; genus Methylobacterium; species Methylobacterium mesophilicum_B. Next base: position 1,301,160 of record NZ_MLBW01000034.1, on the reverse strand, counting down.
AGGGCCACACGATCGACGTCACGACCGGGCTCTGAGGACGGGTTTTAGGGATCCAAGCCGATGGCCTTGAAGACATTCAAACCGGTCACGCCGAGCCTGCGCCAGCTCGTGCTCGTCGACCGCCGTGAGCTCTACAAGGGCAAGCCGGTGAAGGCGCTGACGGAGGGCAAGTCGTCCTCCGGCGGCCGCAACAATCTCGGCCGCATCACCGTCCGCTTCCGCGGCGGCGGCCACAAGCGCGTGCTGCGCAACGTCGACTTCAAGCGCCGCGAGCAGCTCGGCGTCGCCGCCACGGTGGAGCGGATCGAGTACGATCCGAATCGGACGGCGTTCATCGCGCTGATCAACTTCCCCGACGGGAAGCAGAGCTACATCCTGGCCCCGCAGCGCCTGCAACCGGGCGACAAGGTGGTGGCCGGCGAGAACGTCGACATCAAGCCGGGCAATGCCGGTCCGGTCGGCTCGATGCCGGTGGGCACGATCGTCCACAACGTCGAGCTGAAGATCGGCAAGGGCGGCGCGATCGCCCGCTCGGCCGGCAACTACGCGCAGATCGTCGGCCGCGACCAGGGCTACGTGACGCTCCGCCTGAATTCGGGCGAGCAGCGCCTGGTCCACGGTCAGTGCTTCGCCAGCGTCGGTGCGGTCTCGAACCCGGACCACATGAACATCTCGCTCGGCAAGGCCGGGCGCAACCGTTGGCTCGGCAAGCGCCCGCACAACCGCGGCGTGGCGATGAACCCGGTCGACCATCCGCACGGCGGCGGCGAGGGTCGCACCTCGGGCGGCCGCAACCCGGTCACGCCCTGGGGCGTGCCCACCAAGGGGAAGAAGACCCGGTCCAACAAGCGGACCGACGTGTTCATCCTGTCCAGCCGCCACAACCGCAAGAAGTAATCGCTATGGCACGCTCTCTCTGGAAGGGGCCGTTCGTCGACGGCTACCTCTTCAAGAAGGCCGAGGCGGCGCGGGGCTCCTCGCGCTCCGAGGTCATCAAGATCTGGAGCCGCCGCTCCACGATCCTCCCGCAGTTCGTCGGGCTCACCTTCGGTGTGCACAACGGGCAGAAGCACATCCCGGTCTACGTCACCGAGGAGATGGTCGGGCACAAGTTCGGCGAGTTCTCGCCGACCCGCACCTTCCCGGGCCACGCGGCCGACAAGAAGGCGAAGAGGCGCTGAGATGGGCAAGCAAGCCACCCCCCGCGCGCTCCCCGAGAACGAGGCGAAGGCCGTCGCGCGCATGCTGCGCGTCAGCCCGCAGAAGCTCAACCTCGTGGCGCAGATGATCCGCGGCAAGAAGGTCGACACGGCCCTCGCCGAGCTCCAGTTCTCCCGCAAGCGCATCTCGACCGAGGTCAAGAAGTGCCTCGAGAGCGCCATCGCCAACGCCGAGAACAACCACGACCTGGACGTGGACGACCTCGTCGTCTCCCAGGCCTTCGTGGGCAAGGCGCTGGTTCTCAAGCGTTTCCACGCCCGCGCCCGCGGCCGCGGCGCGCGCATCCTGAAGCCCTTCTCGAACCTCACCATCGTGGTTCGCGAAGTCCGCCAAGCCGAAGCGGCTTGAGGAGGATCTGATGGGTCAGAAAGTCAACCCGATCGGTCTCCGGCTCGGCATCAACCGGACCTGGGATTCCCGCTGGTTCGCCAACAAGGGCGACTACGCGAAGCTCATGCACGAGGACGTCGCGATCCGCGCCGCCCTCATGAAGCAGCTCAAGCAGGCGGCGGTCTCCAAGATCGTCATCGAGCGCCCGCACCGGAAGTGCCGCGTTACCATCCACTCGGGCCGTCCGGGCGTGGTGATCGGCAAGAAGGGCGCGGACATCGAGAAGCTGCGCAAGCTCGTCGGCACGATGACCAAGGCCGACGTCACGATCAACATCGTCGAGGTGCGCAAGCCCGAGATCGACGCCACCCTGGTGGCCGACTCGATCGCCCAGCAGCTCGAGCGCCGCGTCGCCTTCCGGCGCGCCATGAAGCGGGCCGTCCAGTCGGCCATGCGTCTGGGCGCCGAGGGCATCCGGATCAACTGCTCGGGCCGTCTCGGCGGCGCCGAGATCGCCCGCCAGGAATGGTACCGCGAGGGCCGCGTCCCGCTGCACACGCTGCGCGCCGACGTGGATTACGGCACCGCCACGGCGTTCACGACCTACGGCACCTGCGGCATCAAGGTGTGGGTGTTCAAGGGCGAGATCCTCGAGCACGATCCGATGGCCCAGGACAAGAAGGCCCAGGAAGAGGGCGGCCGCTCCGGCGGACGCCGTGAGCGCGATGGCGAGGGCGGCCGCGAGCGCGGACGCCGCGAGCGCGAGCACGCGTAAGGTAGGAAGCCATGCTGCAACCGAAAAAGACCCGCTTCCGCAAGCAGTTCAAGGGCCGCATCCACGGGGCGGCCAAGGGCGGCTTCGAGCTGAACTTCGGCCAGTTCGGCCTGAAGGCGGTGGAGCCCGAGCGCGTCACCGCCCGCCAGATCGAGGCGGCCCGCCGCGCGATCACCCGCGAGATGAAGCGCCAGGGCCGTGTCTGGATCCGGGTGTTCCCGGACGTCCCGGTCTCGTCGAAGCCGACCGAGGTCCGCATGGGCTCCGGTAAGGGCGCCCCGGACTATTGGGCGGCCCGGGTCCATCCCGGCCGGATCATGTTCGAGGTCGACGGCGTTGCCGAGAACATCGCCAAGGAGGCGCTCCGCCTCGGCGCCGCGAAGCTTCCGATCCGCACGCGGGTCGTCCAGCGCATCGCCGACTGAACGGAGGATATCGTGAAGTCGACCCAGAGACTGTCTGATCTGAAGGCGCTGTCGCCGGATCAGCTGAATGACGAGCTGATCAACCTCAAGAAGGAGCAGTTCAACCTGCGCTTCCAGGGGGCCACCGGCCAGCTCGAGAACGTCGCCCGCGTCCGCGAGGTCCGTCGCGACATCGCCCGTGTCCGGACTCTGCAGCGTTCCAAGACGCTGCAGCAGGCCAAGGGCTGAGGCGGGTTTTAGGAGACAACCATGCCGAAGCGCATCCTGCAGGGCACCGTCGTCAGCGACAAGGGTGAGAAGACCATCGTGGTGAAGGTGGAGCGCCGCTTCACCCACCCGGTGATGAAGAAGACCGTCCGGCGGTCGAAGAACTACCACGCGCACGACGAGGGCAACGTCGCCAAGGTCGGCCAGACGGTGTTCATCGAGGAGTGCCGTCCGTTCTCCAAGACCAAGACCTGGAAGCTGGTCGAGGGCGAGACCGCCCAGGCCGAGGCTGGCGAGGCCGCCTGATCGCGGGATCCCGGCGGCTGCGGTCCTCGCAACCGCCAGATCCCGGCCCGCGGCGTCGCGGGATGGTGCCCCACGGGGTGGCCATCCCGGGAGCGCCCGGTGACCGGTACGACGAACGCCCGGACGCAATTCGACTCGCGAGAGCCGGATTCGTGCCGGGCGTCGTCGTTTTCGGCCATCTGTCCGGCAGGCGGATCCCGGTCGCTGGCGGGCCGGGCCCGCTGCGGGGCCGCGGAAGGCGTCGCCATCGCGGCCGGCCATCGTCCCGTCCGGCGCGCGGTGTGGGCGTCCGTACGGGGCTTCGCGGCCGATTTCGGGATTGGATCGATGTCGCGCGGTATCCGGGTCTCGAGCCAGGATTTCGCGAGCTGCGCGCAGCAAAACGGCGTTCCGGCCTTGCTCAACGAGAACAAAACGGGTACATGGAGGCGGTGGCGACGCGCGTTGTGAACTGCGCCCAACCCCTTCATAAGGAGCCCGCCAGATGGCCCAGCCCGCATTGAAAGTGGTCGACATGCCCCCGGTGGACAAGGACAAGTCCAAGGCGATCGACGCCGCCCTGTCTCAGATCGAGCGCGCCTTCGGCAAGGGCTCGATCATGCGGCTCGGCAAGAGCGACAAGGTCCAGGAGGTCGAGACCATCTCCACCGGCTCGCTGGGCCTCGACATCGCGCTGGGCGTCGGTGGCCTGCCGCGCGGCCGGGTGATCGAGATCTACGGTCCCGAATCGTCCGGCAAGACGACGCTGGCGCTCCACACGATCGCGGAGGCCCAGAAGAAGGGCGGCGTCTGCGCGTTCGTGGACGCCGAGCACGCCCTCGATCCGGTCTACGCCCGCAAGCTCGGCGTGAACCTCGACGACCTGCTGATCTCCCAGCCCGACACCGGCGAGCAGGCGCTCGAGATCACCGACACGCTCGTGCGCTCCGGCGCCATCGACGTGCTGGTGGTCGATTCGGTGGCCGCGCTGACGCCGCGGGCCGAGATCGAGGGCGAGATGGGCGAGAGCCAGCCCGGCCTCCAGGCCCGCCTGATGAGCCAGGCCCTGCGCAAGCTGACCGGCTCGATCTCGCGCTCGAACTGCATGGTCATCTTCATCAACCAGATCCGGATGAAGATCGGCGTCATGTACGGCAGCCCAGAGACGACCACGGGCGGCAACGCGCTCAAGTTCTACGCCTCGGTGCGCCTCGACATCCGCCGGATCTCGACCCTCAAGGACCGCGACGAGGCGATCGGCAACCAGGTCCGCGTCAAGGTGGTGAAGAACAAGGTCGCGCCGCCCTTCAAGCAGGTCGAGTTCGACATCATGTTCGGCGAGGGCGTGTCGAAGGTCGGTGAGCTGATCGACCTCGGTGTGAAGGCCGGGATCGTCGAGAAGTCCGGTGCGTGGTTCTCGTACAATAGCCAGCGCCTCGGCCAGGGCCGCGAGAACTCGAAGGGCTTCCTGCGCGACAACCCGAAGATCGCGGCCGAGATCGAGGGCTCGATCCGGCAGAATTCCGGCTTGGTCGCCGAGAAGATCCTGGAGAACGCCGCCCCGACGGCGGACGATCTCGACGACGGCGAGGCTTAAGGCCGCGTCGCCGCGCACCGGGATCGGCGCGCGGCGGAACCTGCCACCGGCGAAGATCGGCGGCCCCGGAGTCTCTCCGGGGCCGCTTCGCTTTCAGGGGCGGAGGGCGGACGCGTCGGGGCGGACCGTCAATCCGCCATCGTCTTCTTCACGGTCTCGACCAGCTGCTTCAGGCTGAAGGGTTTGGGCAGGAAGTTGAAGGTCTCGCCCTCGGGCAGGTTCTTGCGGAACGCGTCCTCGGCGTAGCCGGAGACGAAGATCACCTTCAGGTCGGGCTGGTGCTTGCGCACTTCCCGCAGGAGGGTCGGGCCGTCCATCTCGGGCATGACCACGTCGGAGACGACGAGGTCGATGGTCTGCGCGCCCTCGCGGACGATCGCCAGGGCCTCCAGGCCGGAGGCCGCCTCCAGCACCGTGTAGCCGCGGGCCGAGAGCGCCCGGCTGTTGACCGCCCGCACCGGATCCTCGTCCTCGACGAGCAGGATGGTGCCCTGCCCGGTGTGGTCGGCGGCGGGCTTGCGCGCGGCCGGCTTGGCGGCCGCAGCGGGCGGCGCCTCGCCCCGGCCGGTGCGAGCGGCTCCGCGCGCGGCAGGGCCGGCTCCGCGGCCGCGGCCGGCACCTCCTCGGGCTCGGCTACGGGCACGTGGCGCGGCAGGTAGATGCGGAAGGCCGTGCCCTCCCCGACCTTCGACTGAACGTCGATGGTGCCGCCGGATTGCTTGACGATGCCGAACACCGTCGAGAGCCCGAGGCCCGTGCCCTTGCCGATCTCCTTGGTGGTGAAGAACGGCTCGAAGATCTTCTCCATCAGCTCGGGCGGGATGCCCTGGCCGGTGTCGCGCACCTCGATCAGCACGTGGTCGCCCGCGGGCGCCCCGCCGCGTCCCTCCGTCCCGGCGGCCGCCCCCGGATCGGAAACGTTCTCGGTGCGGATCGTCAGCTTGCCGCCCTCCGGCATGGCGTCGCGGGCGTTGACCGCGAGATTGACGATCACCTGCTCGAACTGGTTGACGTCGGCCTTGACGGGCCAGACCTCGCGGCCGTGCTTCAGCTCCAGGGCGACGCGCTCGCCGAGCAGCCGCTTGAGGAGGAGGGTCAGCTCGGAGAGCGCCTCCCCGACATTCATGACCTCCGGACGGAGCGTCTGCCGCCGTGAGAACGCCAGGAGCTGGCGGACGAGGCCCGCCGCCCGGTTGGCGTTCTGCTTGATCTGCATGATGTCCTGGAAGGCCGGGTCGGTCGGCCGGTGGCTCGCGAGCAGCAGGTCCGAGTAGCCGATGATCGCCTGGAGGACGTTGTTGAAGTCGTGGGCGATGCCGCCGGCGAGCTGGCCGACCGCGTTCATCTTCTGAGCCTGGGCGACCTGCTGCTCCAGTTGCCGCTGCGCCGTCGTGTCGAGGGCGTAGAGGATCACCCGCTCGGCCTCGTCGGTCTGCTGGCCGGGATCGCCGCCGTCGGCCGGGCTCAGCCAGACCCGGGCCGAGCGGCCGCCGGGCCCGTTCAGCTGGACCTCGATCGGCTCCGGATCGGTACGTCCGCTCGCCGCGCGGGCGAGCCCGGCCTCCAGGGCGGTCCGGTCGGCCACAGAGTCGGAGACGTTGGGCTCGACCCGGGGCACGCCCTCCCCGTCCGGGGCGCCGTCGTCGGCCTGCCGCGGGACCGTGCCGAACAGGCGGGTGAACGAGGCGTTGGCGCGGGCGATCCGGCCGCCGCTGTCGAGGGTCGCGATCGCGATCGGCGAGTTGTTCAGGAAGCGGGCGAGTCGGACCTCGGCGGCGCGTTGCGGCTCGTCGGTCTCGGCCCCGGCGGAGCGGTTGATCACGAAGGTCCGCGACGAGCCGGGCTTGCCGTCCTTGCCGAAGGCGACCCGGTGGTAGAGCCGGACCGGGAGCGTGTGGCCGTTGCGGCGGCGCAGGTCGAGGTCGAAGCGATCGGTCCGGACCTCGCCCGGCAGGCCCGCGGTGCGCACGAGGACATCCGCCTCCGGGGCGATCTCGGTGAGGTGCGGGCCGCCGGGGCCGACGCTGGCGAGGTCGTAGCCGAGCCAGGCCGCCAGGGTCGCGTTCATGTAGACGATGGCGCCGGCCGGATCGATCGACAGGAAGCCCGCCGGGGCGTGGTCGAGATAGTCGATCGCGTGCTGGAGTTCCTGGAAGACGTTCTCCTGCCGCTCGCGCTCGGCGGTGATGTCGGCCACTGTCCAGAGGGAGGCCGCCCGGCGCGGGCGCGCGAGGGGCCGCACCGAGACCCGGTACCAGCCGAAGCCGCGCTCGCCGGCCGTGGGGCCGAGGGGCGGCGACATCCGCACCTCCTCGGTGTGGGCGCGAGCGTCGCGAGAGGCCTGCGACAGGCGGTAGACCGCCTCGGAGACCTCGGGGGAGCCGACGAGGATGCGCTCCACAGGCACGAGGTTGGAGAAGGTGTCGCCGCTGGCGATCCGGAGATAGGCCTCGTTGGCGTAGATCAGCCGGCCGCCGTCCTCGACGACCAGCTGGCCGTCCGGCGAGGCGTCGACGATGCCCTTGGTGATGTCGTCCCGGGCGGCGCTGCCGCTGAGCTGGAGCGCCCCGATGGCGAGGGCGAACAGGAAGAACACGCCCGCCATGGCCAGCAGGGCCAGCAGCCAGACGATCAGCGACTGGGCCTGCTCGTTGGCCACGAAGGACAGGCCGATGGCCGCGCCGACCAGCAGGCCGGCGAGCACGAGCAGCAGCCCGACCCGGCCCGGCTGCTCCGAGCGGTCGATCGAGCCCGTTCCCAGCAGGGCGGAGGTCTGCGCGACCGGGGGACCCGGATTCTGCGGGCCCGCGGCGGGCGCCGGAGGTCCAGTGACGTCGGCCATCGGCTTCATTCCAGAACAGTCACCCGGTTAGTCCGCCGGCCATATCAGGACATGCGGGGCGCGGCATCAGTCTCGTCGCGCCAAGCCTTGACACAGGCTCGCGAAAAAAGGTGGAGGAAGCGTGGCTTTCGCTGGCCCGGCTGTTCGGCGAGAGGGCCCGGCGGAAAGGCTCTGCGGCGAGCGGGCGCGGGGGCCTACGCCGCCCGCCTCCGCAGACGCAGCACGAACCCGATGACCTCCGCCACGGCCCGGTAATGCTCGGCCGGGATCTCCCGGTCGATCTCCACGGTGGCGTGGAGCGCCCGGGCGAGCGGCGGGTTCTCGATCACCGCGACGCCGTGCTCGGCCGCGACCGCGCGGATGCGCAGCGCGAGCGCGTCGACGCCCTTGGCGACGCAGACCGGGGCGGCCATGCCGGTCTCGTAGCGCAGCGCCACCGCGTAGTGGGTCGGGTTGGTCACCACGACGGTGGCGGTGGGGACTGCGGCCATCATGCGCTTCTTCACCCGGGCCATCCGGAGCTGCTTCAGGCGCCCCTTGACCTCGGGATTGCCCTCCGACTCCTTCATCTCCTGCTTGAGCTCCTCCTTCGACATCCGGTGGCGCTTGCGCCAGCGGAACCGCGCGTAGAGCGCGTCGCCGAGGGTGATCGCGAGGTGCATGCACAGCATGCCGGCGAGCAACTTCAGGCTGAGGGACAGGATCGCCGGCATGGAGGCGGCCGGGTCCAGGCGGGCGAACACCTCGAGCCGGTCGCGGTCGTTCCACAGCATCACCGCGCCGACCACGCCCACGGCGGCGATCTTGGCCAGCCCCTTGCCGAACTGGAACAGGGCCTCGACGCCGAGGAGCCGCTTCACGCCGGCCATCGGCGAGAGGCGCGAGAATTTCGGCATCAGCGTCTCGGCGGAGAAGACCAGCGGGTGCTGCAGGAGCCCCGCGGCCAGCCCGGCCACGACGGCCAGTCCCACCGGCACCGCCACAGCCTGGAGCCACAGCCACAGGCCGCGCGTCATGGCCGCCTTCATGGCCGTGGCGTCGTCCGGCAGGGTATGGGCGTTGGCGAGGTAGGCCCTGAGCCCGTGCAGGAGGTTCGTGGCGATGGTCGGGGCCGCGACCAGCAACGCCAGGGTGAACGCGGCCAGCATCGCGAACGTGTWGATCTCGGTGCTGGTCGCGACGTCGCCGCGCTCGATCGCCTGGTCGAGCCGCCGTTGGGACGGCTCCTCGGTCTTGTCCTCGTCGTCGGTATCGTCGGCCATCGCGCGTCGGGCTCAGAGCGGGGACATCGTCGGGTCGCGGGCGGTCCGGCCGCTCAGCGACCGACGTAATCCCCGAGATACCGGCCCAGGTCGTCCAGGAAGACGCCCATCATGACGCCGAGGCAGCCCATCAGCAGCAGCATGCCGATCAGCACCGAGGCCGGGACCGCCAGGAAGAACACCTGCATCTGGGGCATCAGCCGCGACAGCACGCCGAGCCCCAGGTTGAACAGGATCCCGAAGGCGATGAACGGGCCGGAGATCTGCACCGCCAGGGTGAAGCCCCTGGCGAGCGCCTTCGTCGCCAGCATCAGCGCGTCCGAGAAGGACGGCACGCCGTCGGGCGGCAGCACCACGTAGCTGCGGGCCACGCCCTCGATGGCGAGGTGGTGCAGGTCCGCGGCGAAGATCAGCGTGATCCCGAGAAGCGACAGGAAGTTGCCGATCGCCACCTGCTGGCCGCCCTGACTCGGGTCCACCGTCATGGCGTAGGACAGCCCGACCTGCGCCGAGATGATCACCCCGGCGGTCTGAAGGGCGGCGAGGATCATGCGCACCGTCAGGCCGAGCACCAGCCCGATGATCGTCTCGCCGAACAGGAGCCCGATCAGCCGTGGGCCGGCCACGCCCTCGGTGCCGCCGAGCAGCGGGCGCACGGTCGGGAACAGCACCAGCGCCGTGAGCAGCGCGAAGGCGAGGCGCAGGCGCGGCGACACAGACTGCTCGCCGATCCCCGGCATCAGCATGATCAGCGTGCCGATGCGCGCGAAGGTGATCAGGTAGGCCGAGGCGATGCCGGGCAGGAGCAGGTTCATCGCGGCCCCTATGGCACGCGGCGGCCGCGCCTGTCCCGGCCGGCGCGCGCATCAGCCGCCGGCCGCGATGCGGGCGGCGATGCGGGTCATGTAGCCGGCCATGGCGTCGCCCATGAAGGGCAGCATCAGCAGCAGCGCGGCGAACACGGCCACGACCTTCGGCACGTAGATCAGGGTCTGCTCCTGGATCTGCGTCAGGGCCTGGACCAGGGAGACGGCGAGGCCGACCGCCAGGGCGACCAGCATCAGGGGGCCGGCCACCTTGAGGAACACGAAGATGCCGTCGCGGGCGACGTCGAGGATGGCGAGGCCGGTCATGGGGGTGCGATCTGTGCGGGGGAGTGGGCGGGGAAGCGGTCGGCCGGTCAGATCTGCATCCGCATGATCTCCTCGTAGGCGGAGATCATGCGGTCGCGCACCGCCACCATGGTCTGCAGTGCGGTCTCGCTCTCGGCCACCGCGGTGACCACGTCCACGACGTTGGCCTTGCCGGCGGCCGCCGAGACGGCCTGGGTATCGGCCCGGCGGCCGGCATCGCCGACGCTGTCCAGGGTCTGCCCGAGCATCTGCATGAAGTCGGTGCCGGTGCCGGTCGTCGGCTGCACCCGGGGCGCGGGCCGGCCGCCGGCGAGGCCCTGGACGGCCGCGTAGGCACCCGCCGCGAAATTGCTCGAAGCCATCGCCGTGCGTCCTTGCTATGCGGCCCTGCCGCGGGCTTCGGAGCTCACTTCAGGATGCCGAGGGTCTGCGCCAGCATCTTGCGGGTGGAGCTGATCATGTTGAGGTTCGCCTCGTAGGAGCGCTGGGCCTCGCGCAGATCCATGTTCTCGATCAGCGCGTTGACGTTGGGCATCTGCACCACGCCCTGGGCGTTGGCCGCGGGGTTGCCCGGCTCGTACTTGGTCCGGAAGGCCGACGGATCGCGCTTGACGCGCCCGGCTTCGACGAGCTTGGCACCGGTCTCGTCGTCGAGGTGGCTGGTGAAGGTCGGGATCTTGCGCCGGTAGGGCTGCGCCCCGGCGGAGGCCGGCGCGGAATCGGCGTTGGCGATGTTCTCGGCGATGATGCGCATCCGGCCCGACTGGGCCTTGAGGCCCGCGGCCGCCACCGCCAGCGACTTGGTGAATTCCATGGCTCAGGACCCTCCCGCTGCCGCGACATCGCGGCCGTCAGCGCTCCGCCGTCGTCCCGCGCGCATCAGCTCTTGCCGATCGCGATCTTCAGGGTGGTCAGGCTGTGCTGGTACAGCGAGGCGGCGAGCTGGTAGTCCGACTGGTTCTCGCCGGCCTTCATCATCTCGTCCTCGAGGTTGACGCCGTTGCCGCTGGGGCGGATCTCGAAGCCCTTGGCGCGCTTGGAATCGGCCCCGACCGTCTGGCCGGGCGGGGCCATGTGGCCGGCGCTGGTGAGCGTCAGGCTGGAGCCGGTGGTGGCGAGGGCGCCGGTCGCGCGGTCGAAGCGCGGCTCCACGAGGTCGCGGGGCTTGAAGCCCGGCATGTCGGCGTTGGCGACGTTCTCGGCGATCACGCCCTGGCGCGCCTGGGCCCATTGCATGCGCGTGCGCAGCATGCTCAGCACGGGCAGATCGGTGAGGGCCATGGTCGCCTCCGGATGGCGTGGCCGCGCCGGGACGAGCGGGCTCGGCAAAATCTGCCGCCTGCATGGTTAACGGCGCGTTAAGCCCGGTCTCAGGGCCGAGCCGCGCCGGATCGCCCCGGGGGCTGGGGCTCCTCGGTGCAGCGCGCGAAGAAGCACCCCGGCACGCCGCCGTCGACCGGCGGCGCGGCGTGGCCGAAGGGCTGGGACTCGCCGTGGGGCTCGACCGACGAGTCGAGATGCGCCGCGACCGTGACGTCCCGGCCGTAATCGCAGAGCGGCGTGTAGGCGATGTCGCACACGGCCCGGACGGGCCGGCCGCAATCGTTGAACAGCTGGAAGACGTACCAGCGCGCGGTCCCGGCCTGAACGGTGCCGCGCCGCTGCTGGAGGCAGCGCGACGGCGCACCGTCCGGCCCGGCGCTCCGCTCGTAGGGGGTCCAGGTCGGAAGCCGCGGTGCCGCCGCGGCGGGGACGCCGGCGGCCAGGAGGACGAGGATGGAGAGCGGGAGGGGACGCATCATCGCGGGAGCCTGCGGCAACCCGCGGGCGCGGGTCGGGGGGACGGCTTCTGGGCGCCCGATGTGTCCGCTCTGTCTCCCCCGGCCCGATGCCGGTCGCGTGCGGCGGCCGCGGACAGCCGGATGCCGATCCGGCCGGGGCGGCGCCGCAGTCCCGAGCTATTGTCTTGCGGCCGCTCAATTAAAAGGTCTGTTAACGAACTCTTAACGTCGTTTGCCTTGCCGCCCCTCCGGCGTGATATGGATTCGGTCCGTGCCGGCGCGCACCCGCGCCGGTCGGAACGTGCGAGTGCGTAATCTTGCGATGGCTGCAATCCGTGTTCGGCTCTGACGGCTCCCCCATCGTCCAGTATATCGTGATCTTCGCCGTCATCTTCACGGCGCTCGCGGCGATCGTGTTCACGGTGCGCCGGCTCACCGGCCGGAGCCTCGCCCTGCCGGGCCGATCCGGGAGCCGCGGGCGACAGCCGCGGCTCGGGATCGTCGACGTGTACGAGCTCGACCGGGCCCGGCAGCTGATCCTGCTGCGCCGGGACAATGTCGAGCACCTGCTGCTGGTGGGCGGTCCCAACGACGTGGTGGTCGAGCGCAACATCCAGCGCGGTCAGCGGCCGCTGCCGGAAGCCGCGCTCCGGCCGGAGCTGGCGCCGGAGCCGCTGGACGAGCCGCTCCCGGACCCGCTCGTGCAGGGTGGCCGCCTGCCCGAGCCGCCCAGGGTCCTGCCGGAATCCGGCGGGCGGCGCGCGGAGCCGCTGTTCGACCCGGGCTTCGCGATGCCGGTGGTGGTGCCGTCGCCGGTGCCGCGCTCGGCCTCCGCCCCNGAGCCGCAGGGCGCGCCACCGCCTCCGCCACCGCCTCCGCCCCCGGCCAAGCCCGTGCCGCCGCCGGCGATGCCGAAGGCCGATCCCGTTCCGACCGCGCCGGCTCCGCCTGCCCCGCCACCACCCGACGCGCCGCCGCCCGACGCGAAGGGATCGGGTAACCCGTTCTCGGTGGAGGAGATCGAGGCCGAGTTCGCCCGCCTCCTCGGTCGTCCGCTCGACAAGCGGAGCTGACGCACCCGCCGCCCGCAGCAGAGCGGGCGCGCGACGGACCGCGTCCCCGGTCGAGACAGCTGCGGTTAACCGATGGTTAACCGTCTTCCGGGACGCTCGGTCCCGGAGGATCACGCAATGCTCGCGCTGGATGCTGGTACGGCTCACCGGAGCCGCGCTTACAGGGCCTTCAGGCTCGACCGGGCCGGTCGTGTCTGCGCGGCCGAGATCCTGTCGGCCGCGGACGACACGCAGGCGCGCCGTCGCGCCCGGGCGTTGGTCGGGCGCGACGCGATCGAGCTGTGGGATCGGACCCGCTTCCTCGGGCGCTTCGAGCCTACCGTCACGGCGGCTCAGGATCGTGCCGGCCGCTGAGGCCGGCGCCCGACCGCCCCGTCAGCGGCCTGCGGTTTCCGGCATGGCCAGCACGGCGAGGAAGCTGAGGATCGCGGCCCCGGCCAGGTAGAACCCGACGAAGCCGATGCCGCCGTAGGCCGCGAGCTGCTGCGCGATGTAGGGCGCGCCCGAGGCCCCCAGGATCCCCGCGAGGTTGTAGGTGACCGAGGCGCCGGTGTAGCGCACCCGCGTCGGGAATAGCTCCGGCAGGACGGCGCCCATCGGCCCGAACACCCAGCCCATCGTCAGCAGGCTGAGGCAGAGAAAGCCCAGCACCGGTGGCCAGGTGCCGGTGCCGGCGGCGTGGCCCAGCATCGGCCCCATGAGGAAGCCCAGCAGGAACGTCACGGCCATGCCGGAGAGCAGCACCGGCCGGCGGCCGAAGCGGTCGGCCGCGGCCCCCGACGCGACGGTGCCGAGCGCCATGAAGCAGACCGCGATGCACTCGAACAGCAGGAAGATCGGCCGGCTGTAGCCGAGGGTGCCGGTGCCGTAGCCCAGGGCGAAGACGGTGGAGAGGTAGAACACCGCGTAGACCGCCACCATCGCGAAGGTGCCGACGAGGACGGCGTGTCCGTGCCGGGTCAGCATGGTGGCGAAGGGCACGCGCTCCGGTCGCGCCTGGCTGAGCGCGGCCTTGAAGGCCGGCGTCTCGGTGAGCTTGAGGCGCACGTAGAGCCCGACGCCGACGAGCGCCGCCGAGGCCAGGAACGGCAGGCGCCAGCCCCAGGCCTGGAAGCTCTCAGGCGTCAGGCCGAAGCTGAGGGCGAGGAAGCCGAGATTGGCCAGGATGAAGCCGACCGGCGCCCCGAGCTGCGGGAAGATGCCGTACCACGCGCGGCGGCCCGGCGGCGCGTTCTCGACCGCCAGCAGGGCCGCGCCACCCCACTCGCCGCCGAACCCGATCCCCTGCCCGCAGCGGAGGAGGCACAGCGCCGCCGGCGCCCACCAGCCGACCGACGCGTAGGTCGGCAGGCAGCCGATCAGCACCGTGGAGATGCCCATGATCAGCAGGGACGCCACCAGCGTCGCCTTGCGGCCGACCCGGTCGCCGAAATGCCCGAACAGGGCCGCGCCGACGGGCCGCGCGATGAACGCGATGGCGAAGGTCGCGAAGGCACTGAGCTGCTGCACGCCGGGCGCGCCGGCGGGGAAGAAGACCGGACCGATCACCAGGGCGGTGGCGGTGGCGTAGATGTAGAAGTCGAAGAACTCGATCGCCGTCCCGACGAAGCTCGCGGCGAGGATACGCCGAGCGCTCGGAGGGGCGCTCGGGGCGGCCTGCGAGGGGTCTGCGGTGTTGCCCGCGGGGTCGATGGTCTGCAGCATGATCGGGACGGGGGGATCCAAGTCGGTGGCGGCGCTTTCGCACGGGCCGCCCCGGGGCCGATAGCCCGCTCCGGACATGGGCATTTGACCTCAACGCGGAGGTCGCTGTGCGGTGCACCGACGGCGGCCTTGCGTTCCCCTTCCCCCTTCGCCAAGCTGAACGGCCATATTCCGCGACGGCCGCCGGCCGCGGCGCCGTCCCTACCACTTGAGTATTGCGATGAGAGTCACTGTCGAGCGCGCGGCCCTGCTCAGGTCGCTCGGCCACGTGCACCGGGTCGTCGAGCGCCGCAACACGATCCCGATCCTGTCGAACGTGCTCCTGCGCGCGGAAGGGTCTGGACTCCAGCTGCGCGCGACGGATCTGGACATCGAGGTGACCGAGAGCGTGCCGGCGGACGTGGCGGACGCGGGCGCCACGACCGTGCCGGCGCACGTGATCTACGACATCGTGCGCAAGCTCCCCGACGGCGCGCAGGTCTCCCTGGAGACCGGCGGCGAGTCCGGCCAGATGACGATCCGGTCCGGCCGCTCGCGCTTCGCCCTGGGCGCCCTGCCGGAGGGCGACTTCCCGGACCTCGCCGCCGGCGAGATGCCGCACGGGTTCGAGATCGCCGCCGCCGACCTGAAGCGGCTGATCGAGAAGACCCAGTTCGCGATCTCCACCGAGGAGACCCGCTACTACCTGAACGGCATCTACCTGCACACGCTGGAGACCGAGAGCGGCCCGGCGATGCGGGCTGTGGCGACCGACGGCCACCGGCTCGCCCGCGTCGAGATCCCGGCCCCGCAGGGCAGCGTCGGCATGCCGGGCGTGATCGTGCCCCGCAAGGCGGTCTCCGAGATCCAGAAGCTCCTCGACGACGGCGGCGAGACCGTCGCGGTCGACCTGTCGCCCGCGAAGATCCGCCTGCGCTTCGCCGGCGGCCTGACGCTGATCTCCAAGCTGATCGACGGCACCTTCCCGGATTATCAGCGGGTGATCCCGGCCAACAACGACAAGCGGCTGACCGTCGAGCGCGACGCGTTCGCGAAGGCGGTCGACCGGGTCTCGACGATCTCGTCGGAGCGCGGGCGCGCGGTGAAGCTCGGGCTGGCCGAGGGGCGCCTCGCGCTCTCGGTGAACAACCCGGATTCGGGCAGCGCCACCGAGGAGCTCGACGTCGACTACGAGGCGGCCGGCCTCGATATCGGCTTCAACGCCCGCTACCTCCTGGACATCACCGCGCAGCTCGAGGGCGACACCGCCCTGTTCAAGCTCGCGGATCCCGGCTCGCCGACCCTGATCCAGGATCGCGAGGGCGCGCCGGCGCTGTACGTGCTGATGCCGATGCGGGTTTGAGGCGGCCGCGCGGATCCCGGCCCCGCCCTCGTCCCGAGGTGCCGGGGCGTAGCCGAGGCCTCGCGAGGGGGCTCCACGCGGCGACGCGGTCTCGGGAGCCCGCCCGCGCGGCCCGCTGACGCGGGCCCTTCGGGTTGCGGTGGTTGGATAGGATGTCAGACAGCAAGGGACGGTTGAGCACGACGCGTCTCGGCCCCTCGGTTCACCCCTCGGTTCACCGATGAGCGACATCCCCGATCCGCGGGTCGAGCCCGACGGGGCCGCTCTGCGCGTCACCCGCCTGATCGCCCGCGATTTCCGCAACCACGCGGACCTCGAGCTGACGCCCGAGGCCCGCTTCGTCGCGCTGGTCGGGGAGAACGGCGCGGGCAAGACCAACCTGCTCGAGGCGCTCTCGCTGTTCGTGCCGGGCCGCGGCCTGCGCCGGGCGGAATTCGCCGCCATGGCGCGCAGCGGCGGCCCGGGCGGCTTCGCGGTCTCGCTCACGCTCGACCGCGAGGGCGCCGAGCACCGGCTGGGCACCGGGCTGGAGCCGCCGGGCCCGGACGGACGGGCGAGCCGGCTCTGCCGGATCGACGGCGCGACCGCCGCCTCGCCGGTGGCGTTCAGCGAGTTCCTGCGGGTCGTCTGGCTGACCCCCGACCTCGACGGGCTGTTCCGCGGGGCGGCCGGTGACCGGCGGCGGTTCCTCGACCGGCTCGTGCTGGCGGTCGACGCCGCCCACGGCGCCCGGGTCTCGGCGATGGAGCGGGCCCTGCGCTCCCGCAACCGCCTGCTGGAGGAGCGGCCCGACGACGAGCGCTGGCTCGACGCCATCGAGCGGGAGGTTGCGGAGCTTGGCGTTGCCGTGGCCCTCGCCCGGCGCGAGACCGCCGAGCGCCTGGACCGTCTGATCGCCGAGACCCGGGACGACGCGCAGCCGTTCCCCTGGGCGGCCATCCGCCTCGAGGGCGACCTCGACGATCTCGTGGCGGTCTGGCCGGCCATCGAGGCCGAGGACCGCTACCGGATGGCGCTCCGCAACGGCCGCAATCGGGACCGGGCCGCCGGCCGCACCCTGATCGGGCCGCAGAGCAGCGACCTCGTGGTCCGCCACGGTCCCAAGGATGTGCCCGCCGGCACGGCGTCCACGGGGGAGCAGAAGGCGCTGCTGATCGGGCTCGTCCTCGCCCACGCCCGACTGGTGCGGGCCATGAGCGGCATCGCCCCGCTGATCCTCCTCGACGAGGTGGCGGCCCACCTCGATCCCCGCCGCCGGGCCGGCCTGTTCGAGGCGCTGGAGGCGCTCCCGGGCCAGGTCTGGATGACCGGCGCCGACCCGGACGCCTTCGCGCAGGCCGGCACCCGGACGGAGGTCCTGCGGATCGGGGCGTGAGCCGGCCTCACGCGGCCCGGACCGTCCCGAGGAAGCGCGAGACTTCGGCGCCGAGATACTCGGACTGGCGCGACAGCTCGCCGGCCGCGCCCAGCACCTGGGCGGCCGCCGCGCCGGTCTCCTCCGAGGCCTTGGCCACGCCCGTGATGTTGCTGGTGACCTCGTCGGTCCCGGCCGCCGCCTGCGACACGTTGCGGACGATCTCCTGCGTGGCCGCGCCCTGCTGCTCCACCGCCGCCGCGATGGTCGTCGCGACCGCGTCGATCTCGCGGATGCGCGCCGTGATCCCACCGATGGCGGTGACGGCCTGCCCGGTCACGTCCTGGATCTGCCCGATCTGCTGGCTGATCTCCTCGGTCGCCCGGGCGGTCTGCCCGGCGAGTTCCTTGACCTCTGCGGCGACCACCGCGAAGCCGCGCCCGGCATCGCCGGCGCGGGCCGCCTCGATCGTGGCGTTGAGCGCGAGCAGGTTGGTCTGCCCGGCGATGGTCGAGATCATCCCGACCATGTCGCCGATGCGGGTCGCCGCCTGGCTCAGGGCCTGCACGAGGTGCTGGGTCTCGTCCGCCTCGCCGACCGCCGTCTGCGCGAGGTTGGCCGAGCCGAGGACCTGTCGGCCGATCTCCTGCACCGACGTGCCGAGCTCCTCGGCGGCGGCCGCCACGGTCTGGACGTTGGCGGAGGCCTCCTCGGCGGCCGCCGCGACGGTGGTGGACTGGCTCGCCGTCTCGGTGGCGCTCGACGTCATCGCCTGCGCGGTGGCCTGGAGTTCCGTCGCAGAGGACGAGACCAGCCCGACGATGCCGCCGACCGCCCGCTCGAACCCGTCGGCGAGGTCCAGCATGGTGCGCCGCCGCTCGGCGAGGGCCGCGGCGTCGGCGATGCGCCGGACCTCCGCCTCCTCCGCCGCCTTGCGGGCGACCATCGCCTTGATCCCCTCCACCGCACGGCCGACCGCGCCGATCTCGTCCCGTCGCGCCGCCTCCGCGATGTCGGCGTCGACTTCGCCCTGCGCCATGCGCTGCAGGACCTTGACCAACCGGTCGAGGGGCCGCGTGATCCCGACGGTGGCGATGACCACCGCCGCGAGCAGGCCCGCCAGCATCCCGAAACCGCTGACGGCGATCAGGGTCCGGCGGGTGGCGTTGGTCTCGCCGGTGAGATCGTCCGACCCATCCCGTATGTAGGCGGCGATGTCGTCGGCGATCCTGTTGCCCTCGGTCAGCAGGTCCGAGAAGGTCGGATCGATCGCCGTGTGGACCAGCGCGATGGCTTGCTCGTTCTGGTTGATCGTGCCGAGCCGGCGGACCTCGCTCACGTCCCGGAGATAGCGCTCGATCCGCACCGTCTGCGCGTCGATGCGCGCGGCGAAGGTCGGCGCGTGCGACCGGAGGACCGGGAGCAGCGCCTGCAAGCGGGGCCGGACAGCCTCGAAACCCGCGTTGGCGTCCCGCATCTGGTTCTGATCTGTCTCGGCGATGATCCGGTAGACCCAGTAGTTCAGCTCGATCACAAGCCGGTTCAGCCGGCGCGCGTCTGCCACGGCCGCCGCCTCGTTGGCGATGAACCGACTGTAGCCGTCGTCGATCGTCGTCATCCGCGCCTGCGCGTACCAGATGCATCCGCCGACGATCGCGCTCATCAGGGCGATGACGGCCGCGATCTTTGGCATAAGATCGATATTGGATAGCCGAAACACGGTATTCATGCCCTTGTGCTTAGTCTCTGGACGGATTTGTGATCAGATTGTTTTCATGATGTTGATAGGATTCAAGGATGATCCCAATGGACTGGTGGAGTCAAGCGTTAAAATATTAACTTCTGGTGTCAAATTTGATTTGCAGATGGAGTATTGTTCGTACTCAAATACAGAGTGTGAATTACTGATCCGAATATATTTCCTGGAACGGTTAAATGGACGAATGAAACTGTTCGTCTGTCATTACAGGATCGCGGCTGTCTCGAGACGGTTCCCGATCTCACCGCCCGCGCCTGTACACTGCGCGACACCGGAGCCGCGCAGGGCGGCCTTCCCGCGGCCGCGCGCGGCGCCACATAAGAGGCGCGCACGCCGGCCGCGTGCCCACGGAATCCCGAGCGCATGTCCAAGCCCGTCCACGCCATGATCCGCGTCCTCGAGGAGGAGCGCGCGCGCGACTATTATGCCCGGGCCTTCGGCCTCGAAGTCTCCGGCCGGTTCGACTTCCCGGACTTCACCCTCGTCTACATGCGGGATCCGGCCTCGCCGTTCGAGCTGGAGCTCACGGTGAACAAGGGCCGCGACAAGCCCTACGACCTCGGCGACGGCTACGGGCACATCGCCTTCGTGGTCGACGACGTGGAGGCCGAGCACGCCCGTCACCGGCGCGAGGGCTTCACGGCCACCGACGTCAAGGCTCTCCAGCACGGGGACGACGTGCTCGCGCGCTTCTTCTTCGCCACCGACCCGGACGGCTACAAGATCGAGGTCATCCAGCGCGGCGGCCGCTTCGCGTGACTCTGCCGGCGCGCCCCTCCCATCCCGACACGTCTCCGAGATCCATGCCGGACAAGACCCGCATCGTCTGCATCCGCCACGGGCAGTCGACCTTCAACGCCGCGCACAAGCTCGGGCGCGGCGATCCCGGCCTGCCCGACGCGCGCCTGACCGAGCTCGGCCAGGCCCAGGCCCGGGCCGCGCGGGAGCACCTCCGGCCGATCCCCTTCGACCTCGTGGTGGTCTCGCCCCTGACCCGCGCCATCGAGACCGCCGCGATCCTGTTCGGCGACCATCCGAGCCGGCCGCGGGTGCTCGTCGAGGTGCTGCACCGCGAGTGTCAGGAGAGCAGCTGCGACGTCGGCCGGGCCGCCTCGGAGATCGCCGCGGAGTTCCCGCACCTCGATGTCGGGCACCTGCCCGAGGTCTGGTGGCACGCGGAGCCGGGCTGCGAGGTCGGCGGCTACCCGGTGGAGCCGCGCCCCCTGTTCGACGCCCGGATCGCGGCGTTCCGCGACTGGCTGCGGGCCCGCCCGGAGACCACCATCGCGGTGGTCGGCCACGGGACGTTCTTCTACCACCTCACCGGCACGTTCCTGGAAAATTGCGGCACCATCGACCTCGATCTCGACGCCGCGCCCGCGGCGGCCTGATCAGGCCGGCATCCGGGCGCGCGCCGCGTCCATGCGCTGACGGGCGCCGACGAGGGCGATCTCCGGCGCCTGCCGGCCGATGGCGAGGACGTCCGCGAGGATCGCGCAGGCCTCTCCCCAGGTCCCGTTCCCCGACACTTTCCGCGCCCTCCTCCCGCGCCGCTTCCGGGACCGACGCCCGCGGGTCGCGGTGGTCCGGCTGTCGGGCACGATCGGCGCGGTCTCGCCGCTCCGGCCGGGGCTCTCGATCGGGGGCGTCGCGGGCAGCCTGGAGCGCGCCTTCGGGATGCCGGGGGTGAAGGCGGTGGCGCTGGTGATCAACTCGCCCGGCGGCTCGCCGGCGCAGTCGCACCTGATCCACNGCCAGGCCGGCGACGGCGCAGAGCGGCGCCAGGATGCGGCGGACGCTCTCCAGGGCGAGCTGCCGGGTGCGGGCGGCCTCGATCTCCGCCGTGTCGGCGCTGCCCGACAGGCGCAGGACGAAGGCCATCAGCTGGGGCCGCGCCTCGTCCGGCATGGCGTCGTTGAGTCCGAGGGCGTAGGCGGCGGCCGGCCGCGAGAAGCAGGGCGGGCAGTCGGCGCTGGAGCGGATCGCCCGGTAGGGCAGGCCCGCGGCGACGATCGCGGCCTCGTTGATGCAGGTCCCGCCGTCTGGCCCGGGGAAGGGATGCGATCCGGCGAGCAGGCGCCAGTTCAGGATCGTCGCGAAGTCGGGATGCATCGGCGCGCTCTCCGTCTCGGTGGCGCAGCGTGGCACGCCGCGCCCCGGAAGGCGAGACCCTTCAGCCGCCGAGGCCCGGCGCGAGGCCGGAGAGCATCGCGGCGCCCAGGACCAGCACGAAGGCGGCGGCGACGAGTTCGAGGCCGCCGAGCGCCAGCAGCCCGGCCTGCCCCCGACCGCCCGCGAGGCGCAGCGCCATCCGCTTGGCGAAGACCGCGAGGCAGGCCAGCGCGGTCGTGGTCAGCGCGGTGCCGAGGGCCATCGCCAGGACCGCCAGCACGCCCGCCCCGGGCACGCCCTGCGACACCGCGAAGACCAGGACCAGCACCGCCCCCGCGCAGGGGCGCGTGCCCGCCGCCAGCACCACCCCGGCCCGCTCGCGCCACGTGTCGAGGGTGTCGAGGGCCTGCGGTCCCGGGAGGTGGTTGCAGCCCGGGCCGCAGCCCGCGCCGAGATTGGCGAGGCGACCGGCCTTGCGCCATGTCAGGACCAGCCCGATCAGGGCGACGAGGGCGAAGCTCACGGTCTCGATCAGGGTGCCGGCCCGGGTGATGCTCGCCGCGGTGGCGTTGAGGACCAGCGTGCCGAGGCCGATGATCGCCCCGGCCACGCAGGCCTGGAGCAGAGCGGCGCAGACGCTCAGCGCGGCACCGCGCCGGAGCGCCCGCTCCCCCGCCAGGATGTAGCCGGCGATCACCGCCTTGCCGTGGCCGGGACCGGCGGCGTGGAACACGCCGTACGCGAAGGCGAGGCCGACCAGCGGGGTCCAGCTGCCGCCGCCCCGCAGCGCGCTCACCGCGGCGTTGAGGCTGCGGGAGAAGCTCGCCTGCAGCGCCAGGATGACGCCGCCGAGACCCGTGGCGGCCGGCGCGGCCTCGCGGAAGCCGATACCGAAGGGCGAGCGCGGGGGCGGCGCCGCGAGGCCGGGCGCGACGAGCCACGCGATCGCGGCCGCCAGCAACGCGGCGAGCCCGATGGCCAGGGCCATGAGGCCGAGCCGCAGGCCCAGCCGCCCCGCCCCCGCGGGGGCGACGATCCCGATGCCTACGGACATGCCACGAGAACCCGGCTGGCGAACTGCACCCCATAGGTCGAGGCGGCGGTGAGCGCCTCGAAGAAGGCCTCGGTCATGCCCGGCGACCCGGCATCGGCCGTCTTCGGCTGCTCGGTCTTCGGCCGGGTGACCGTGGCGGCGCAGCCCTGTGGCGCCCCGGCTAGGGTCGCGGCGTCGGCGCCCTCGGCGAACGAGAAGGCGACGAAGTAGGTCGGGTCGTAGACCTCCAGCGCGGCGACCCCCCGCCCCTGCTGGACCGGAGTCTTCAGGGGCAGCAGGAAGGTCATGACCAGCGCCCGGTCGTCCATGTGCGCGGCCGGCTCCTTCGGCTCCGCGAAGGCCTGCTCCTTGCCGCCGACCTTCAGCTTCGTGAAGTAGCCGAACTCGGCGAGGTTGGCGGTGTTCTCGGCGGCGAGCCCGGCGAGTTCCTCCGGGCTGAGCTTGCCGTCCTTGTTGGTGTCGAGGCCCTGCGTGACGAAGGCCGTGTACTCGGGATCGAAGCTCCACGTGTCGCGGACGCCGACGAGCTTGCCGTCGGCGTAGACGAGCTGCGCCTTGGCGGTCACCCAGACGTGCGGGTGGGCGGAGGCCGCGGAGGCGGCGCAGCCGAGGGCGGCGGCCAGTACCAGGGCGAGCGGTTTCGGGCAGGGCGCGGCGATCAGCATGGACGGTGGCACGCTCGCGACGGGAGGGAGGCGGTCAGGCCGGGTCTTCCTCGCGTGCCGGTTGGGCGAAAGCGAGGCGCCGTCCCGTCTCCGCGCCGCTCACTCGCCGCCGTCGAGGCCCATCAGCTGGAAGCTCACCCGCAGGTCGTTCGACATCGGGATGTCGAGGCGCTCGCCGTTGGGCAGGCGCTTGAGGAACCAGCGCTCGTAGGTCCAGCGCAGCGCCCGGGACTCGGCGAGCCGCGTGAAGGTCTGCTGCACGATGCCGGCGAGCTCCGGGTCGTCCTTGCGGAACATGATGCCGTAGGGCTCGTAGGAGAGCTTGTCGGGCAGCACCGTGTAGTTCACCCCGTCCTGCGCGTCCGTGGCGATCAGGCCGTAGAGCAGCACGTCGTCGGTGGCGAAGGCGTCGGCCTTGCCGGCCTTGACCATCGCGTAGGAGGCGGCGTGGTCGGGGGCCGTCACCACCTGCGCGTCGATCTTCAGGCGGGCGAGCAGGTCGCGCACGGCCCTCTCGTTGGTGGTGCCGGCCGTCACCACCACGGTCTTGCCGCCGAGATCCCGGTAGGAGGCGATGCCCGCGCCGCGCTTCACCAGCAGCTGCGTCGCGCTGATGTAGTCCACCGGCGAGAAGGCGACCTGCCTTCGGCGCTCGGCATTGGCGGTGGTCGAGCCGCACTCGAGGTCGATCTTGCCGGAGGTCACCGCCTCGATGCGCGTCTCGGCGGTGACCGGCGCGTAGCGGACCCGCACCGGCCGGCCGATCGCTGCCTGAACATCGTCGGCGATCTCGTTGCAGAGGTCGATGGCGTAGCCGATCGCCCGGGGGCTGCCGTCCGGCCGTCTGCCCTCGACGAAGGAGAACGGCACCGAGCTCTCCCGGTAGCCGAGCACGATCTCCCCGCGCTCGGCGACGCTCCTGAGCGTCCCGGTGAGCACCTCGACGGCCGCGGCGGGCGTCGCCGCCAGCGCCAGGACCAGAAACGCAAGGGAAAGCCGCGCCATCACCCGCCCTCCAGGGCGCACCGCATGTGCCACACCGCGTTCGAGAGCGCCCGGGCGCTCCCACCCCCACCCTCCTATCGAGGCGCCGGGGCGCGGCGGAGGCCTCGAAGGAGCCCTCCAGCCGGCACCGAGATCCCTGGCGCTCTCCTGCCGGGACCGATCCGCGCCTCAGCCTGCCGGGCGGCGCAGCCGCCGCCCGCGCCTACTCCGCCGGCGAGGCCACCGTGCCGACATGGTCGAGGCGCTGGTCGGTGGTGGAGAGCTGGCCCTCCCACTTGGCGACCGCCACGGTGGCGACGCTGTTGCCCAGCACGTTGGTGGCCGAGCGCCCCATGTCGAGGAACTGGTCGATGCCGATGATCAGCAGCAGCCCCGCTTCCGGGATGTTGAAGTGCGACAGCGTCGCCGAGATCACCACCAGCGAGGCGCGCGGCACGCCGGCCATGCCCTTCGACGTCACCATCAGCAGGAGCAGCATCGTGAGCTGCTGACCCCAGCTCAGCGGGATGTTGTAGGCCTGCGCGATGAACATCACCGCGAAGGTGCAGTACATCATCGAGCCGTCGAGGTTGAACGAGTAGCCCATCGGCAGCACGAACGACGTGATGCGGTTCGGCACCCCGAACTTCTCCAGGTTCGTCAGCATCTTCGGGTAGGCGGCCTCGCTCGACGCCGTCGAGAAGGCGAGCACGAAGGGCTCCTTGATCAGGTTGAACAGCCGCACGATGCCGCCGCCGCCGAGCAGCAGGAAGCCGACGCCCATCAGCAGCGCCCAGAGCACGGCGAGGCCGATGTAGAATTCCACCAGGAACTTGCCGTAGGTCACGAGCACGCCGATGCCCTGCGTGGTGATCGTCGCCGCGATGGCGGCGAACACCGCCACGGGGGCGAACATCATCACGTAACCCGTCACCTTCAGCATCACGTCGGCGACGCCCTCGATGCCCTGCGCGAGGAGCCGCCCCTTCTCGCCGAGGGCGGCGAGGCCGACGCCGAAGAAGATCGAGAAGACCACGATCTGCAGGATCTCGTTGTTGGCCATCGCCTCGACGGCGCTCTTCGGCACGAGGTGGGTGACGAATTCCTTGAGCGAGAGCGAGGCCGCCTTGAGGCCCGTGCCGGCGCCGGCATCGGGCAGGGGCAGGTTCAGGTTCACGCCGGGCTGCATGATGTTGACCAGGATCAAGCCCAGCATCAGCGAGCAGAACGAGGCGCCGACGAACCAGAGCAGCGCCTTGCCGCCGACCCGGCCGACCGCGGCGGTGTCTCCGAGATGCGCGATCCCGACCACCAGCGTCGAGAACACCAGCGGGGCGATGATCATCTTGATCAGACGCAGGAACACGTCGGAGACCAGCGCGATGTAGCCGGCGATCTCCTTGGCTGTCTGCGGGTCGGGCCAGGTGATGCTGCAGGCGTAGCCCACGGCGATGCCGAGGAGCATGCCGACGAAGATCATCGTCGTGAGTCGCGACCCTGCCATCGGTACTGCTCCTCGCCTCGCCCGGGATGATCGAGCATTTCAATTCGTTAACGTGTCGCAGGAACTGCGCCACACGCAAGCCCGGGCAGGGGGCGTTACTGGCGTGGTCGACTGTTTTCACGCGACGCTCGGGCGGCGATGAAACCTGTGGCTGGTGTGCTACGGCTGCGGTACGAGACTTGCCCCGCCAAGCTGCCTGCGCTCTCCGTAGGCGGCCCAAGCAACCTGCGCGCGAGAGTTCATGGACGTCTTCGTACAGCAGCTCATCAACGGGCTGACGCTCGGCTCGATCTACGGCCTGATCGCGATCGGCTACACGATGGTGTTCGGCATCATCGGCATGGTGAACTTCGCCCACGGCGACGTCTTCATGGTCTCCTGCTTCATCGCGCTCATCACCTTCCTGCTGCTGACGGTCTGGCTCGGGGTCAGCTCCATCGCGCTGGCCTTCCTGGTGGTGCTGGTGGTCGCCATGGTGCTGACCGCCCTGTGGGGCTGGGCGATCGAGCGGGTGGCCTACCGGCCGCTGCGCGGCTCGTTCCGCCTCGCCCCGCTGATCTCGGCGATCGGCGTCTCGATCTTCCTGTCGAATTTCGTGCAGGTCGTGCAGGGCGCGCGCAACAAGCCGACCCCGCCCATGCTGTCGGGCGGCATCACCCTGTTCGAGCGGGACGGCTACGCGGTGTTCCTGGCCTGGAAGCAGGTGCTGATCATGGCGGTCACCGCCGTGCTGCTCACCGGCTTCTGGTACCTCGTGCAGCGCACGCCCTTCGGCCGGGCGCAGCGCGCCTGCGAGCAGGACCGCAAGATGGCGGCGCTGCTCGGGATCGACGTCGACCGCACGATCTCGCTGACCTTCGTGCTCGGCGCGGCCCTCGCGGCCGTCGCGGGCGTCCTCTACCTCATGTACTACGGCGTGGTGTCCTTCTCGGACGGCTTCGTGCCCGGCGTGAAGGCGTTCACGGCGGCGGTCCTCGGCGGTATCGGCTCCCTGCCCGGGGCGGTGCTCGGCGGCCTGATCATCGGCCTGATCGAGACCTTCTGGTCGGCCTACTTCTCCATCGAGTACAAGGACGTCGCCGCCTTCTCGATCCTGGCGATCGTGCTGATCTTCATGCCCTCGGGCATCCTGGGCCGGCCCGAGGTCGAGAAAGTCTGATGGCCGCCTCGCAGACTGCCCTCCCCGGCTCCGCGATGGCCGGCATCCTGCGCGATGCAGCCCTCTACGCCCTCGTCACCTTCGGCCTCTGCGTCCCGATCATCGCCTACCGGACCGATCCCGGGCCCGGGACCGAGCTGGTTCTCGTGCCGCGCTGGGGGCTGGTGGCGGCGCTCTGCGCGGCGATCTTCGTGCTCCGCCTCGTCCAGCGCCTCGTGCTGCTGCGCCGCGACGCGCGCCGGGCGCTGACGCCCTCCCCGGCCCAGGCCACCGAGGCCGTGCACGGCGAGCCCGACGCCGGTCAGAAGACCTCGAAGGTCGGTCTCTGGCTGTTCATCTTCGTCGCGCTGACCCTGCCGATGATCTCCACCCTGGCGACGGGTGGCCTGTCCTCGGCCCGCTACTGGATCGACCTCGGCATCCTGATCCTCACCTACGTGATGCTCGGCTGGGGCCTGAACATCGTGGTCGGCCTCGCCGGCCTGCTCGACCTCGGCTACGTCGCCTTCTACGCGGTCGGGGCCTATTCCTACGCGCTACTCTCGACCACCTTCGGCCTGTCGTTCTGGGTCTGCCTGCCGCTGGCCGGCCTGTTCGCCGGCTTGTGGGGGATGATCCTCGGCTTCCCGGTGCTGCGCCTGCGCGGCGACTACCTCGCCATCGTCACCCTGGCCTTCGGCGAGATCATCCGCCTCGTCCTGATCAACTGGACCGACGTCACCGGCGGCGGCGCCGGCATCTCGTCGATCCCGCGGGCGACCTTCTTCGGCATCCCGTTCACGGCGGGCGAGGGCGGGTTCGCCGCGACCTTCGGCATCCCGTACGATTCGATGCACCGCCTCGTGTTCCTGTACTACCTGATCCTGGCGCTCGCCCTGATCACCAACTTCGTCACCCTGCGCCTGCGCCGCCTGCCGATCGGGCGGGCCTGGGAGGCCCTGCGCGAGGACGAGATCGCCTGCCGGTCGCTGGGCATCGACACGACCGCCACGAAGCTCACGGCCTTCGCGTTGGGCGCGGCCTTCGGGGGCTTCGCGGGCTCGTTCTTCGCGGTGCGCCAGGGCTTCATCAGCCCGGAGAGCTTCAACTTCCTGGAGAGCGCCATCATCCTGGCGATCGTCGTCCTCGGCGGCATGGGCAGCCAGGTCGGCGTCGCCATCGCCGCGGTGGCGATGGTCGGCGGCCCCGAGATGCTGCGCAACCTCGGCTTCCTGAAGGCCGTGTTCGGCGAGGGCTTCGACCCCAGCGAGTACCGCCTGCTCCTGTTCGGGCTGGCCATGGTCGCCATGATGGTCTGGCGCCCGCGCGGCCTGATCTCGGAGCGCATGCCGTCGGTCTCGCTGGGCCAGCGGCGCGCGGTCTCGGGCGCCCATGTCAGCGAGGGGCACGGCTGATGGCGACGTCACCCCTCCCCCCGCCGGTGCTGGCCGTCGAGCACCTGACCATGCGGTTCGGCGGCCTCACCGCCGTCTCCGACCTGTCCTTCGAGGCGCGCCGCGGCGACATCACCGCTTTGATCGGCCCGAACGGGGCCGGCAAGACCACCGTGTTCAACTGCATCACCGGCTTCTACAAGCCCACCGAGGGCATGCTGACGCTGGCGCACGCCGACGGCACGACGCACCTGCTGGAGCGGCTTCCGAACCACAAGGTGAACCGAACCGCGCGAGTGGCCCGCACCTTCCAGAACATCCGCCTGTTCCAGGGCATGACCGTCCTGGAGAACCTGCTGGTCGCGCAGCACGCGCCGCTCATGCGGGCCTCGGGCTACACGATCCTCGGGCTTCTCGGTCTCAAGACCTACCGGGACGCGCAGGCCGCCGCGATCGAGCGGGCCAAGGCCTGGCTCGAGCGCATCGACCTCATGGCGCGCGCGGATGACCCGGCGGGCGCCCTGCCCTACGGCGCGCAGCGGCGCCTGGAGATCGCCAGGGCGATGTGCACCGACCCGGTCCTGCTCTGCCTCGACGAGCCGGCGGCCGGCCTCAATCCCCGGGAATCGGCGGAGCTGAACGGGCTCCTGCGCCACATCCGCGACGCGCACGACACCTCGGTGCTGCTGATCGAGCACGACATGTCGGTGGTGATGGAGATCTCCGACCACGTGGTCGTCCTCGATTACGGCGTGAAGATCGCCGACGGCTCCCCGGCCGAGGTGCGGGCCGATCCGAAGGTGATCGCCGCCTATCTCGGCGTCGAGGACGAGGAGGTGGAGGCCGTGGAGGCCGAGGTCGGGATCAGCGTGCCGCACGGGGACGCGGCGCACACGGGGGCACCGGCATGAGCGTCGCCGGCATCAATGTCCTGGTCGAGGAGACCCGGGCGATCCAGGCGGGGAAGAAGCCGCCGCTCCTCGCGGTGCGCGACGTCTCGACCTATTACGGCAGCGTCGCCGCCCTGCGGGGCGTCGATCTCGACGTGGCCGAGGGCGAGATCGTCACGCTGATCGGCGCCAACGGTGCCGGCAAGTCGACCCTGATGATGACGATCTTCGGCAGCCCCCAGGCGCGCTCGGGGACGATCACCTACGACGGCCGCGACATAACCCGGATGCCGACCCACGCCATCGCCCGGCTCGGCATCGCGCAGTCGCCGGAGGGCCGCCGGGTTTTCCCGCGCATGACCGTCTACGAGAACCTCCAGATGGGCGCCGCGCTCCATGACGGGCGCTTCTTCGCCGAGGATCTGGAGAAGGTCTGCACCCTGTTCCCGCGGGTGAAGGAGCGTCTCAACCAGCGCGCCGGCACCATGTCGGGGGGCGAGCAGCAGATGCTGGCCATCGCCCGGGCGCTGATGAGCCGCCCGCGCCTGCTGCTCCTCGACGAGCCGTCCCTCGGCCTCGCGCCGCTCGTCGTGAAGGGCATCTTCGACGCGATCCGGGAGCTGAACCGGACCGACGGCATGACGATCTTCCTCGTCGAGCAGAACGCCTACCACGCCCTGAAGCTCGCCCATCGCGGCTACGTGTTGGTCAACGGTCGGGTCACGATGAGCGGGACGGGTCGGGCGCTGCTCGACGATCCGAACGTCCAGGCCGCCTATCTGGAAGGGGGCCATAGCGGCCCGGTGGAAGCGTGAGCATGCTGCAGGGGATCCTGTACGAGGAGCCGTCGGCCTGGCTGTTCCTGCTCGTGACCGTGGTGATGGGCGGCTGGGCCGGCTGGATGGCGGCCCGCGGCATCGCCCGGGGCTGGCGGCCGTTCTGGCACTGCGCCCTGGCGCTGCTCCTGGTGGCGGCCGCCGTGCGCTTCATCCACTACGCCCTGTTTTCGGGCACCCTGCTGTCGCTGCACTACTATGCGGTCGACGCGGTCGTCGTCATGATCATCGGCGCGGCGGGCTTCCGCTACACGCGGACGCGCCAGATGACGAGCCAGTACCGCTGGCTCTACGAGAAGACCTCACCGCTGACATGGCGCGCACGGGCGCCCGCGGCCGGCGAGGTCCGATGAGTGCGGCCGGATCCGCACGTGCGGTCCTGACAGTTAGGGGAAGTACGCGATGAGATCGATTCTGCTGGCCGGGCTCGCCCTCGGCGCCATGGTGGCGGCCGCGCAGGCCGCCGAGGTCAAGCTCGGCGTCGCCGCGCCGATCACCGGCAACAGCGCCGCCATCGGCGCGCAGCTCAAGAACGGCGCGAGCCAGGCGGTCGAGGACCTCAACAAGGCCGGCACCCTGAAGGGCACGACGCTGACCGTGACGGTCGGCGACGACGCCTCCGACCCGAAGCAGGGCGTCTCGGTGGCCAACAAGTTCGCCAGCGACGGCGTGAAGATGGTTGTCGGCGACTACAATTCCGGCGTGTCGATCCCGGCCTCCGACGTCTACCTCGACGCCGGCATCATCCAGGTCACGCCGGCCTCCACGAACGTGAAGTTCACCGAGCGCGGCATGTGGAACACGTTCCGCACCTGCGGTCGCGACGACCAGCAGGGCGCGGTGGCCGGCAACTACCTGGCCGATCACTTCAAGGGCAAGAAGGTCGCCTTCGTCCACGACAAGACCCCCTACGGCAAGGGCCTGGCCGACGAGACGCTGAAGGCCTTCAAGGCCAAGGGCGGCAAGGAGGTCATGTTCGAGGGCATCAACCCGGGCGAGAAGGACTACTCGGCGCTCGTCTCCAAGCTGAAGTCGGCCAATGTCGACGTCGTCTATTTCGGTGGCTACTACACCGAGGCCGGGCTGATCCTGCGCCAGATGCGCGATCAGGGCCTGAAGGCGCCGATGATGGGCGGTGACGGCATGGTCGACCGCGAGCTCGTGGCGATCGCCGGTCCCGCGGCCGAGGGCACGCTGACCACCTTCCCGCCGGACGCCCGCAAGAACCCGAACGCCAAGGCGGCGCTCGCCGCGTTCAAGGCCAAGAACATCGATCCCGAGGGCTACACGCTCTACTCGTACGCGGCCGTGCAGGTCCTGGCCAAGGCGATGGCGGAGACCGGCTCCAGCGACGGCAAGAAGCTCGCGGACTGGCTGCACCAGGGCAAGGCGGTGGACACCGTGGTCGGCCCGATCGCCTACGACAAGAAGGGCGACATCACCCGGCCCGACTACGTCATGTACGAGTGGAAGAAGGGGCCGGACGGCAAGATCGACTACAGCGGCAATGAGCTGACGAAGTAAGCCGCGGTCACAGACCGGGTTTCCAGTCCGGCGCCGCCTCCCGATACCGCGGGGGGCGGCGCCGTCGTTTTCTATGCCGTGGATTCGTCAGCCTTCCGGGCGGATCCGTCCTCCACACCGCGTGCGTACGCCTAAGAAGTGTGCATGATGCCGCCGGCGCGAGCGTGAGGCCGGCTCAGCGCCCGGGAGGAGGCCATGAGGACGGCAGGGACCGCGTCTGAGGACGTGCGCACGAGCTTGGCTGCAACTTGTCCGTACTCAGCCGCAGGCTCGCGCGGCGCTTCGACCCTTCTCCCGGCACCATCATTGCAAAGGCGTCGCCCGAGCGGGCGGGCCCGCGTACCCCGCCGCCGGCCGATGTCATTCGGCCCGATCCAGGAGTTCCGTACCGATGCAGTCTGATATCGCTCGCCGCGGCGTCGCCGCGGCGCTGGGCCTGACCCTCGCCCTCGCTCCGATGAGCCTCAGGGCGCAGGAGCTGACCGGCACCCTCAAGAAGGTGAAGGACGCCAACGCCATCGTCATCGGCTACCGCGACGCCTCCGTGCCGTTCTCGTATCTCGGCGGCGATCAGAAGCCGATCGGTTACGCGATGGACATCTGCTACAAGATCGCCGACGCCGTGAAGGCCAAGCTCAACCTCCCGAATCTCGAGGTGAAGCTGAACCCGGTCACCTCCGCCACCCGCATCCCGCTGATGGCGAACGGCACGATCGACCTCGAATGCGGCTCGACCACCAACAACGCCGAGCGCGAGAAGCAGGTGTGGTTCACCAACTCGCACTTCCTGACCGCGACCCGCTACGTCGCGAAGAAGTCGGCCAACCTGCACACGATCGAGGACCTGAAGGGCAAGACCGTCGTGTCGACCTCGGGCACCACGAACATCAAGCAGATCAACGAGGCCAACACGGAGCGCAAGCTCGGCCTGACGATCCTGCCGGCCAAGGACCACGCCGAGGCGTTCCTGATGGTCGAGACCGGCCGCGCCGCCGCCTTCGTCATGGACGACGTGCTGCTCGCCTCGCTCGCCGCCTCGTCGAAGGATCCGTCCGCCTACGAGATCTCCACCGAAGCCCTGTCGAAGCCCGAGCCCTACGGCATCATGCTCCGCAAGGACGACACGGAGTTCAAGAAGGTCGCGGACGACGCCACCGCCAAGCTCTACACGAGCCCCGAGGGCAAGGCCCTCTACGACAAGTGGTTCACCCAGCCGATCCCGCCGCGCAACATCAACCTCAACCTGCCGATGAGCGCGGAAATGAAGAAGCAGTTCACGACCCCGATCTCGAGCCCCGATCCGGCGGCCTACTGAGATCCGTTCGGTACGGTTTCATGCCAAGATGCGCACCGCGGGCTCCGGCCCGCGGTGCGTCTCTATAAGTTCACAGTAGAAGCGGCGCGATGAACTACAACTGGAACTGGCGGATCTTCTTCGACGCCTCGCCGGAGGGCAACGGCACGTATCTCGACATGCTGCTCTCGGGGCTCATGTGGACGATCACGACCGCGCTCTGCTCCTGGGTGATCGCCTTCTTCCTGGGCTCCCTGGTCGGCGTGCTGCGCACCCTGCCGTCGAAGTCCGCGAACGCGATCGGCACGGCCTATGTCGAGCTGTTCCGCAACGTCCCGCTGCTGGTCCAGATGTTCCTCTGGTACTTCGTGCTGCCCGAAGTGGTGCCGACCCGGATCGGCGACGCGATCAAGCAGTTGCCGGACGCGCCGTTCTACACGGCGGTGGTCTGCCTGGGCTTCTTCACCGCGTCCCGCGTGGCCGAGCAGGTCCGCGCCGGCATCCAGTCGCTGCCGCGGGGCCAGCGCATGGCCGGCACCGCCATGGGCTTCACCACCTATCAGACCTACCGCTACGTGCTGCTGCCCAACGCCTACCGGATCATCCTGCCGCCGATGACCTCGGAATTCCTCAACAATCTCAAGAACACGTCGGTGGCGCTGACCATCGGCCTGCTGGAGCTGACCGCCCGGGCCCGCTCGATGCAGGAATTCTCGTTCCAGGTGTTCGAGGCGTTCACGGCCGCGACGATCCTCTACGTGATCATCAACCTCGTGGTCGTCACGGCGGCGACCTTCCTGGAGAAGGCGGTCGCCATCCCCGGCCAGCGCTGAGGGCCGCCCGCTTCCGCTCCGCCACCCCGCCCGACGGCCACCGGTAACAGGCCCCGATGCTCTCGAATTTCGACTTCTCCGTCATCGTCTCGTCCCTGCCCTACCTGTTCGGGCAGGGCATGGTCTTCACCGTGACGCTCACCGCCATGGCGGCCGTCGGCGGCGTGATCATCGGCACGCTCCTGGCGATGGCGCGGCTCTCGGGCATTCCCGGCCTGTGGCACGTGGCCAAGGGCTACGTCGAGCTCTGCCGCTCGCTGCCGCTGGTTCTGGTGATCTTCTGGTTCTACTTCCTGGTGCCGTATATCGGCGCCTACCTGACCGGTTCGTCGACGCCGATCCAGGTCGGCGCATTCCCGTCTGCCCTGATCACCTTCATGGCCTTCGAGGCGGCCTACTTCTCGGAGATCATGCGCGCCGGCATCCAGTCGATCCCGAAGGGTCAGACGGCCGCCGCCCAGGCTCTCGGGATGAACTACTGGCAGACCATGGGCAACGTGATCCTGCCCCAGGCCTTCCGCAACATGCTGCCGCTGCTGCTGACGCAGACCATCATCCTCTTCCAGGACACGTCGCTGGTCTACGTGCTCTCGCTCACCGACTTCATGGGCGCCGCCTCGAAGATCGCCCAGCGCGACGGCCGTCTGGTCGAGATGTATGTCTTCGCCGCGGTGGTCTATTTTGCGATCTGCTTCTCGGCCTCGTACCTCGTGCGCCGCCTGCAGCGCCGCGTGGCCATCATCCGCTGACCGACACTGGAGACCGTGTCATGACCTCGTCCCCGATGCCGGCCCCCACCGCCGCCGAACCCGTCGCCGATGCCAGCCACGCGCCGAAGGATGCCGGCCTGCAGTCCGGCAACCTGATCTCCGGCGCGCCCGTCGTGGCGCCCGGCGAGACGATGATCGCCATCGACAACATCAGCAAATGGTACGGCGACTTCCAGGTGCTGACGAACTGCAGCACCCAGGTCGCCAAGGGCGAGGTCGTGGTCGTCTGCGGTCCCTCGGGCTCGGGCAAGTCGACCCTGATCAAGTGCGTGAATGCCCTGGAGCCCTTCCAGAAGGGCCAGATCACAGTGGCCGGCACCAAGGTCGCCGATAAGGGGACCAACCTGCCGAAGCTCCGCTCGCGGGTCGGCATGGTGTTCCAGCATTTCGAGCTGTTCCCGCACCTGTCGATCACCGACAACCTCACCATCGCCCAGCGCAAGGTGCTCGGCCGCAGCGGTGAGGACGCGAAGAAGCGCGGCCTCGACCTGCTCGCCCGCGTCGGTCTCGGCGCCCACGCGAACAAGTTCCCGGGCCAGCTCTCGGGCGGTCAGCAGCAGCGCGTCGCCATCGCGCGGGCGCTCGCCATGAACCCCGTGGTGATGCTGTTCGACGAGCCGACCTCGGCGCTGGACCCCGAGATGGTCGGCGAGGTGCTCGACGTGATGGTGGAACTCGCCAAGGAGGGCATGACCATGATGGTCGTGACCCACGAGATGGGCTTCGCCCGCAAGGTCGCCGACCGGGTGATCTTCATGGATCGCGGCGAGATCGTCGAGGACGCCCGGAAGGACGAGTTCTTCGGCAGCCCCCGCTCCGAGCGGGCGCAGACCTTCCTGTCGAAGATCCTGCAGCACTGACGGCGGACCGTCAGGCCAGCGACTCCTGCGCGGCCCGGTATTCCCGGCCGTGCCGGCAGTAGCCCTCGACGATGCGGATCATCATGGCGCGCTTCTCGGCGTCGAGGGGCGCCAGGATGCGGGCGGGACGGCCGCCCCAGAGGTAGCCGGCCTCCAGGATCTGCCCGGGATCGGTGGTGGCCCCGGCCGCCAGCATGACATCGTCGGCGATGAGGGTCCCAGAGGCGATCGCGGCGCCGATGCCGATCAGCGCCCGCGCGCCGATCCGGCAATCGGCGATCCGGACATTGTGGGCGATGGTGGTATCGCGCCCGATCACCACCCCGTCTGCCCGGGTGCGGACGACCGTGTTGTCTTGGATGTTGGTGTCCGCGCCGACCACGATCGGTCCGACTTCCGCGTTGAGGTCGCAGCAGAACAGCACGCTCGCGCCGGCGCCGAGGCTCACCCGCCCGCGCAGGCGGGCGGTGCGCGCCACGAAGACGCTGTCCTCGACGTCCGGCGCGTCCCCCGGCGGAAGCGCCGGCCCGTCGCCCATCCGCTCGCGCAACCGCTCGGCGCGCTCGGCGACCTCGTCGGATCCGATCGCGCGGCTGGGTCTGGCCGGGCTGCCCGCGTAGGCGAAGCCGCCGGGCAGCGTGGAGCGCGGAAAGACGGTCGCGCCGGCCTCGATCACCGCGCCGTCGCCGATGTCGGCGCCGTCGAGGATCACCACGTCGTCCTCGACGACGACGTCGGAGCCGAGCGTGCAGGCGTGGACCACGCAGTTGCGCCCGACGGTGACCCGGTCGCCGCACCGGGTGCCGTGCGTCGCGGTGGCGATGTGCACCGTCGAGCGGGGACCGAGCCAGAAGCGGTCGCCGAGTGTGACCGCCTGCCCGTCCGCGCGAATCACCGCCTCGTCGCCGATCCAGGCCTGCGCGCCGATCCGGGCGGCGCCGATCACCGTGCTGCCGCGGCCGCACCAGACGGGGCGGCTGGCGAAGTCCGGCTGCACGCCGTCGTAGGGCAGGATCAGGTCGGGGGTCACGCGGGCATCCTTCTCCGGCGCCGTCCGGAGCACGCGGGGACATCCGGACGATGGCGGGCCGCGCGCCGGGCCGGCAGGGCGCGACGGACCGTCTCATATAGAGGCGGGGCCCGGTGTGACAGGGACGGGGCTGGCCCGCGACGCCGCGGGCTCCTATGGATCGGGCCATGAGCGCCCCCGTCCCGAGCGTCGGCATCCAGGCCGAGCCCTTCGACACCGCGGCCGAGATCGCCGGCCTGAGCGCCGCGCTGGGGGGGCGGGCCGGCGCGATCGTGACCTTCACCGGCCTGTGCCGCGACGAGGGCGGCCGGCTGACAGCCCTGGAGCTGGAGCACTATCCCGGCATGGCCGATGCCGAGATCCGGCGGGTCGCCGACCAGGCGATGGCCCGCTGGCCGCTCCAGGCCCTGCGGGTGATCCACCGGCACGGCCTGGTCCGCCCGGGCGACGGCATCGTGCTGGTGGTCACCGCCGCCAGCCACCGGGTCGCGGCCTTCGAGGCCGCGGACTTCCTGATGGACTATCTCAAGACCCGCGCCCCCTTCTGGAAGCGGGAGCACCTCGCCGACGGTACGACCGGTGGTTGGGTCGACGCGACGGCCCAGGACGAGGCCGCGGCCGGCCGCTGGGACTGAGGCCGCCGCGGCCGAGGGCCGGACCCGAGCCGCCGCCGACGGGCGCTTCACACCGGGAACCCGCGCGCCCGCACTTGACCCCCGCGGGCCCGCGGCGTTCGTGAACCCGCGGTTTAGGAGCGACGATGTCGGACAGCAGCCTTCAGGAACTGGACGGTCCCGTTGGACCCTGGCGCGGAGCGGCGCCGCTGGCCGCCTCCGGCATCGCCGTGGTGTGCTTCGTGGCGGCGATGGCCCTCGCCTGGATGTCGGCGGGCACGCTCCTCCTGATCTTCGCGGGGGTGCTCCTCGGCGTGTTCCTCGACGGCCTGACCCGCGGGCTCGGCCGGATCCTGCCCCTGCCGCGGGCCCTGCGCTTGTCCGTCGTCAGCCTCGCGGTCGCGATCGCGGTGGTCGGATTCGGCAGCTACGGCGGCGCCACCATCGTGCAGCAGGGGCGCGACCTCGGCACCACGATCAAGGACCAGGCGACCACGGTGTCGGCCTGGCTGTCCGAGCGCGGCATCGACGTGCCGAGCCTCGCGCCGCAGGGCGGGTCGAAGGACGGGTCGACGGATTCGGGCCAGCGGGAGGGCGGTCTCGCGGGCCTCGCCTCGGGCCTGCTCAAGGGCGGGAGCTCCGTCGTGTCGGATGCCGGCAGCGTCCTCGGGCCGGCCGCGGCCGTGATCCTGGGCCTGTTCGACGCCCTCGGCAACGTGCTGGTGATCGCCTTCCTGGGGCTTGCCTTCGCGGCCGACCCGAAGGCCTACCGGGACGGGGTGGTCCGGTTCGTGCCGCCGGCGAAGCGCTGGCGGGCCAGCCAGGTCCTCGACGGGGCCGGCGAGACCCTCCGCCACTGGCTGTTCGGCCAGCTGATCATCATGGCGGTGATCTTCCTGTGCACCTGGGCCGGCCTCGCGTTCCTGGGCCTCGGCGGGGCGCTGATCCTCGGCCTGCAGGCCGGCCTGCTCGCCTTCGTGCCCACGGTCGGGCCGCTCGTGGCGGGCCTCGTCATCATCCTGGCCGCGCTGGCCTCGGGCACGAAGGCGGTGATCGGCGCGATCGGCGTCTATCTCGCGGTCCAGTGCCTGGAGAGCTACGGCCTGACGCCGTTCATCCAGAAGCGGGCGCTCGACATCCCGCCGGCCACGATCTTCGCCGGCCAGCTGATCCTCGGCGTGATCTTCGGGCTGTGGGGCATCGCCCTCGCGCTGCCGCTGATGGCGGTGATCAAGGTCCTGCTGGAGCAGCTCTACGTGGAGGACACGCTCCACGAGCAGCCGAGCAGCTGAGCCTTGCGAATGCCCGCGCCGTCGAGCGGCGCGGGCGCCCGGTCAGCCGC
This sequence comes from Methylobacterium mesophilicum, assembly GCF_036441335.1. Taxonomy (GTDB): domain Bacteria; phylum Pseudomonadota; class Alphaproteobacteria; order Rhizobiales; family Beijerinckiaceae; genus Methylobacterium; species Methylobacterium mesophilicum_B. The sequence continues at coordinate 1,263,226 of NZ_MLBW01000034.1, read as the reverse complement.
GCAGCGCGGCCTCGATCATCCGTGCCACCGCCAGGGCCCGGCCGTCGTCGCCGAAGCGCCCGATCACCTGGACGCCCACCGGCAGGCGGTGGCCGGGCACCGGCACGTTCACGCACGGCACGCCCATCAGCGTCCAAAGCTGGTTGAAGCGCGGGTCGCCGGTCGAGACCAGCGTCGCGGGCGCCGGGCCCGGCGCCGAGAAGGTCAGGATCGCGTCGTAATCGGCGAAGAGGCCCTTCAGCACCCGCCGGGCGTGGTGGCCGTGGCGGCGCCCGTCGTCGTACTGGGCCGGGCTGATCGTCGCCCCGTCATCGAGATGCGCGCGGGTGCGGGGCGGGAGCGCGTCGGCCTGCGTGTCGTATTCCCAGGCCAGTGCCAGTCGACCCTCGTAGTTCTGGATGAGACGGTGGCGCTCCCAGGCCTGCGCCAGCTCCGGCGGCAGGGCGAGGTCGCTCACCCGCGCCCCGGACCGCTCGGCCGCCTGCCGGGCGCGGGTGAGCGCGGCCTCGGCCTCCGGCTCGGGAGCGCCGGCGAAATCCTGCCGCACCACGGCGATGCGCGGCGCCGAGCCCGTCTCCGCCCGCTCGATCTCCGGCCGCCCGGTGACGAGCGCGAGGGCGTGGGCGACGTCCGCGACCCCGGCGGCGAACAGCCCGACCGTGTCGAGGGCCCACGAGTAGGTCTTCACGCCGACCGTGGGGATCAGCCGGAACGACGGCTTCACCGCCGCGCAGCCGCAGAAGCTCGCGGGCCGGATCACCGAGCCCGCCGTCTGCGTGCCCAGAGCGAGCGGCAGCATCCCGGCGCCGACGGCGGCGGCCGAGCCCGCCGAGGAGCCCCCCGGCGTGTGGCCGGGATCGTGCGGGTTGACCGTCTCGGTCGGATCGCTGCTCGCGAAGGCCGTGGTGGTGGTCTTGGCGAGGGCGACGGCGCCGAGCTGCTTCAGCCGGCTCACGACCGCGGCGTCGCCCCGGGGCTTCCAGCCCGCGTAGATCGGCGAGCCCATCTGGGTCGGCAGGCCCGCGCTGTCGATGATGTCCTTCACGCCGACCGCGATGCCGGCGAGCGGCCCGGTCTCGGGAATCGCCGGCGCCGCGTCGAGGGTGACCAGCGCGTGCAGGTCCGGCTCCCGCGCGGCGATCGCGGCGCGGCACAGGTCGATCGCGCCCGCGGGCGTCAGGGTGCCGGCTTCGATGCGGGCGCGGAGGTCGAGGAGCGAGAGCATAATGCATTCAGTCCGCGGTCCGCGGCGCTGTCAACCGAGACGCCACAGCCCGCGGCATTCCCGAAACGCCGTTGACGAACGCTTTACGTGACCGTGCGCATCGTCCGGGTCATGTGGCGTGGCGTATCCCTGTTCTCGGCCCTGGCGCTGTTCGGCGCGGGCCTCACCGCGTGCTCGATCAACCACTTCGAGCGACGCGAACCGTGGCGCGATCAGGCGGAGCAGGTCTGCCTGGCCAAGAAGCTCGTCGAACCCTCGGAGTACATCACGCCGATCGCCGCGATGGACGGCCCCGGTCCCTGCGGCATGCAGCAGCCCTTCCGGGTGACGCGGCTCGGCGGCGGCTCCGTGCTGCTGAAGCAGCGGATGACGCTGGGATGCCCGGCGCTGGCCGAGGCCGAGGCGTGGCTCGCCGACACGATCCAGCCGGCCGCCAACCTCTACTTCGGCGTGCCGGTGGCCGAGATCAACGCCGGCTCCTATTCCTGCCGCGGCCGCAACAACCAGCCCGGCGCCAAGCTCTCCGAGCACGGCTTCGGGAACGCGATCGACGTCATGTCGATCAAGCTCGCGGACGGCCACGTGATCACCGTCAAGGGCGGCTGGCGCGGCACGGAGGCCGAGCAGGGCTTCCTGCGCGAGATCTTCCTGGGTGCCTGCCAGCGCTTCACCACCGTGCTGGCGCCCGGCTCGAACGTGTTCCACTACGACCACATCCACGTCGATCTCGCGCGGCACGACCCGCGCGGTCTGCGGCGGATCTGCAAGCCGCTGATCAAGTTCACGCCGCAGCTCGGCACCGGGGCCGAGCGGCCGCTGAGCCGTCCGGTCCCGCCGCAGCGCCAGCCCGCCGGCCCGCAGGCGCCGGTGGACGTGGAGGAGGACGATCCCTACGGCGCGTCGCCGATGTCGAAGGCCGGGGGCGCGACCCAGGTGGCCCGGGCGCCGGCCCGGCCCCGCCGGTCCGACGGCCACCATCCCGGGCGCGCCGCCGAGGCCCGGGAGGGACGGGGCCGATCCGGCCGGACACTGATCCCGCGCCCCGACCGACGGGCGACTGTAGCGGCCGCGCCGCACAGGCCGCCAAAGCGCCGGCGCGGGGCAGCCGGAGCTTGACTGGCGGCGCGGCCGAGCCATCGTTCGCGGATGCAGGATCGCACATCCGTCGAGGCACGCGCCATGCGCCCGGTCTTTCACGGCTTCGCCCTCGGGCTGGCCCTTCTCGCCCTGGCCCAGCCGGCGCTCGCCCGCTCGGCCCGGGAGGACATCGAGCCCGCCGAGGAGCGGATCTTCCCGTTCGACGCGCAGATCCCCGGCTGCCAGGACCCGTCGGTGCTGGAGCGGGTCTCGACCAACTTCGCCGAGAAGGAGGCGAAGTTCTGGAACTCGTCGATGACGATCCTGTCCTTCGACACGATCGAGCGCACCGCGTGGCGGCCCTGGGGCCTCGACACCTATCCGCGCCGGTTCTGCACCGCGACCGTCACCACCTCCGACGGGGTCCGCCGCAAGGTCGACTACTCGGTGCGCGAGAGCCTCGGCATCATCGGGGCGACCTGGGGCGTCGAGTTCTGCATCCACGGCCTCGACCGCGACCTCTCCTACGCCTACGCCACCGCCTGCCGGATGGCGCGTCCCTGACCGTGCGCGGGCGTGCCGCCAGCCTCGCGGGCCTGCTCCTCGCCGGGGCGGCCGCCGCGCCGGTCGCCGCCCAGGATTTCGGCGGCTTCGCCCGCCGCGGCGCGCCCGGCGACTTCGACTTCTACGTCCTCGCCCTGTCCTGGTCGCCGACCTACTGCGCGGGGCCGGGCGCCCGCCGGGACGACGTCCAGTGCGCTCCCGGCCGCGGCCTCGGCTTCGTCGTCCACGGCCTGTGGCCGCAATACGCGAGCGGGTACCCGCAGAACTGCTCGGCGGTGAACCGCGCGCCGACCCGGCAGGCCATGGAGGTCGCCGGGCAGGTCTATCCGAGCGAGGGACTCGCCCGGTACGAGTGGCGCAAGCACGGCACCTGCTCGGGCCTCGATCCCGCCGCCTACTTCGCGGCCGCCCGCGCGGCGCGGCTCGCGGTGACGATCCCCGACGCCCTCAAGGGCGGCTCCCCGCCGCAGACCCTCGCGCCGATCGAGATCGCCCGGCAGTTCGTGGCGGCCAATCGCGGCCTGCGCCCCGACATGATGGCGGTCACCTGCACCCGCGGGCAGCTGCAGGAGGTCCGGATCTGCTTCGGCAAGGACCTGCGCGGCTTCACCCCGTGCCCCGAGGTCGCCCGCGGCAATTGCCGGGCGCCCGAGGTGAGTCTCGACGCCGCCCGCTGAGTTTTTTCGCTCTTTCGCGCTCCGGACCCTGGACCCGGCGCGCGGGATCGGCTTGAGCGCGCTGCCATGAACTATCGGCACGCCTTCCACGCCGGCAACCACGCCGACGTCCTGAAGCACCTCGTCCTGGCGCGGGTGCTCGACCACCTGCGCCTGAAGGACAAGCCGTTCCGGGCGCTCGACGCCTTCGCGGGTCTCGGCGTCTACGATCTCGAGGCCGACGAGGCGGCCCGCACCGGCGAGTGGCGGGACGGCTGGGGCCGGATGGACGCGCCCTTCGTGCCGGAGGTGGAGGCGCTGCTGGCGCCCTACCGGGCGGCGGTGGCGGCGGTGCAAGCGCGCCACGGCGCCACCGCCTATCCCGGCTCGCCGGCCGTGATCCGCGAGGCGCTGCGGCCCGGCGACAAGGGCGTGTTCGTCGAGCTGCACCCGGCGGACGCCGCGACCCTGCAGGAGCGCTACGCCCGCGATCCCCGCACCAAGGTGATGAACCTCGACGGCTGGACCGCGATCAACGCGCAGATCCCGCCGCCGGAGCGGCGCGGCCTCGTGCTGATCGATCCGCCCTACGAGGTGCCCGGCGAGATCGAGCGCCTCGGTGCCCATCTCGCCCGCGCGGTCACGAAGTGGCCGACCGGCCTGTTCCTGGCCTGGTACCCGTTCAAGGACGCCGCCGCCCTCGACCGGATGGTCCGCGACCTCGGTACCGCCCTGCCCCGCCCCGCCCTGCGGCTCGACCTGCTGATCGACCGGCCGGACGATCCGACGCGACTCACCGGCAGCGGCCTGATCGTGGTCAACCCGCCCTGGCGCCTCGCCGAGGAGGCGATGCTGTTCCTGCCGGCGCTCGCCGAGCGTCTGGCCCGGCAGGATTTCGGAGGGTTTCGCTGCGATCCGATCGGCCCGGCGGCCTGACTCGGCAGAATTGGGGCGTCCCGGGGAAGTCCTCAGGTCGCGCGCGGAAGGAAAAGGTGGGGGCTCCGACACAAATGTGGCGGCAAAGTCACATTTCCGCATCGAACGCGGTCAGCGATACGGATCTGCCTAAAAATTATGCAACTGCTTCATGTTTGATTTTGTGTCAATCGCGCCGCGATGTCAGCTTGGCTGTGAACGAACCCGAACGAGCTGCGACACCATGCTGAAGCGATCCACCCTGGCCGGCCTGGCCACCGTGCTGCTGTCCTCGACCAGCATCCTCGCGGCCGATCTGGCGGCCCCCGCGCCGGTTCCGGTCGCGCCCCCGGCCGAGCCCTGCAAGGCCACGCTGCTCGGCCCGGCCTACAGCGGCGTGATCAAGGCCAACCCGAACCCGAGCTGCTTCTCGGCCGGCCCGCTGGGCGACCTCTACGTCGGCGGTGCCATCACCGGCTACGGCTACACCCAGTCGAACCCGTTCGCGTCGTTCTCGACGCCGGCGGCCCCCAACGACCGCGACCGCTCGGCCCGGTTCGACTTCTCGAACGTCCAGGGCATCATCCAGAAGCCCGAGGGCGCGTTCCAGTTCTACATCCAGGCCGGCGGCTACTCGATCCCGCAGCTCGGCTTCCCCACGCTCGGCACCTTCACCCAGACCGACCTGCTGTTCGGCCCGGTCCCGGTCGCCTACGGCAAGATCCAGATCAACGATGAATGGTCGGTCCAGGGCGGCCGGATGTTCACGCTGATCGGCACCGAGCTGCTGTTCACCTACCAGAACCTGAACATCAACCGCGGCCTCCTGTTCGTGCAGGAGAACTTCATCAACCAGGGCGTGCAGGTCAATTACAGCAGCGGCCCGCTCTCGGTGTCGCTCGCCGGTACGGACGGTTTCTTCTCCAACGAGATCACGTGGTTCACCGGCAACGTCGCCTACAAGCTCGACGACTACAACACGATCGGCGTCAACGGCGGCCTGAACGTCGGCCGGACCAACGCCCTCGACCGCAGCCCGCGCTACCAGTTCGCGACGCCGAACCTCCAGCAGAACAGCGGCATCTTCAACATCAACTACACCTACGCGAACGGTCCGTGGATCATCTCGCCGTACTTCCAGTTCACCAACGTCGAGCGTGACCTGCGCGTCGGCATCGGCAACTCGGCCTCGACCTACGGCGGCGCGCTCCTGGCGGCCTACTCGTTCACCGACAATTTCGCCCTGGCCGGCCGCGTCGAGTACACCGAGCAGACGGGCGTCCGCGGCTCGGGCGGCACCAACCTGCTGGGCTTCGGCGCGGGCAGCAACGCCTTCTCGGTCACCGTCACGCCGACCTTCACGTTCGACCGTTACTTCTTCCGGGTGGAGTACGCCCACGTCGAGCTCGGCGGGATCACCCGCGGCAACCTCGCGGAGGGCACGCTCGGCACCGGCTTCGGCCGCACCGGCAACCGCACCTCGCAGGACCGCTACATGGTCGAGACCGGCATCACCTTCTGATCGGACCGCCCGGTCCGGTTCAGGAAACCGATCGTCCTCGAGCCCCCGGCCTCCGGTCCGGGGGCTTTTTCGCGGCCGCGCGCCGTCGGTCCCGGCTCGGCGCGCTCCTCGGGGGGTCAGGCCCGCCTGAGCAGGCGCCGACCCGGCCGGTGGCCCTCCTCACCGGTGTCGCGGAAGCCGAGCTTCTCCAGCAGGCCCCAGGAGGCGACGTTGGCGGGGCGGCACTCCGCCACGACGACGCGCGCCGGGAAACGCGCACCGAGGAGGTCGAGGATCGCCGATACGGCCTCGTGGGCGAAGCCGCGCCCGCGGGCCGCGCCGCCGATCCAGTACCCGATCTCGATCGTGCCGGCGCCGCGCAGATGCGTGCCGACGACGCCGACGAGCGCACGCCCGGCCGGATCGGGCGCTCCGTCCCGAACCCAGGCGCCGAGGAAGCAGTCGCGGCCCCGGGTGCAGCTGCGAATCAGGTCCTCGGCGTCCTGCAGCGTGAACGGCGTCGGCAGGAAATCCACCGCCGCGGTGATCGCCGGATCGTCGGTGAGCGCGCGGACGGCCGGCGCGTCCGCGGGCCGGAGGGCGGCGATCGTGAGGCGCGCCGTCTCGATCGCCGGCAGGTCGGCCAGGGTGTCGCGCGCGCCGCGGATGGTAAACATGGGCTGGATGTGGGGTGCCGGCCGGTCACGAAAAGGGACGATCCGGCGAGCCGGAATCATCCCCGGCACCGCGCGAAAACCTTGCGCCCACCTTCGCGCCTGGGTCGTAGACGGCCCGAACGGGAACGGTTGCTTAACCTGAATCCGTCTTCATTGGCGCATCAAGTTGCGTCAGGCAAACGGGTGCGTCGATGCGGGTGCGCGGTACGGGTCAGATGTTGCGGACGCTGTCGCGCGTGGCGCTCATCGGCATCATCGGCGGTGCGGCTGCCGCCTGTTCCTCGGACGCCTCGCGTCTGACCAACCCGTTCTCGAACCCGTTCGACTCGGAACCCTCCGCTACCGGCAGCCTGCCGGACGGGACTGCTGCTGTTCGACCGGACGCCGGGCGGCCTCAAGCCGACGGATGCCGGCCGCGAGATGCTCTGGGCGATCGACAGCATCAACACGGTGCTGGAAACCTGCACCGACCGCCTGCGCACCCTGCGCGGCGCGGAGGGCGGGCGCGTGGCGCTCGGCGTCGTCTCCACCGCCAAGTACTTCGCCCCGCAGGTGATCGCGGGCTTCGTCAAGATCCTGCGCCGCGACGCGGTGGTCTTCGTCGCGCCCGGTGGCAGCGCCGTCGACGGCGTGGCCAAGCTGCNCGCGACTCCGGCCCAGACCAGCGCCGCCGCGCCCGCGACCCGCGTCGCCTCGACCGGCAAGGTCGGCTGGAGCGCCGAGGGCGGCACGCAGATCACCGTGTCGCGCAACGACAGCCTGAACCAGATGTCGACCCGCTTCGGCGTGCCCGCCTCGGCGATCCTGGCCGCCAACGGCCTGAGCAACGCGAACCAGATCACGCCCGGCCGCCAGATCGTGATCCCGGTCTACAACGCCTCCGGGCTGAACCCCGCCGCTGCCCCGATGACCGCCCGGCCGGCCCGGGCCGCCGAGGAGAAGCGCGAGGACGCCAAGCAGGTCGAGACCAAGATCGCGACGAAGCGCGAGGAGGCGAAGGAGGCTGCCAAGGAGGCCGCCAAGGAGGCCGCCCAGAAGCTCGCCGAGGCGAAGGCCGCCAAGGAAGCGGCCCAGAAAGCCGCCGCTGCCGAGAAGGAGGCCGAGCGCAAGGAGGCGCTCGCCCGCGACGCCGCCGCCCGCAAGGTCGCCGACGCCAAGACCCGCAAGGACGTCGCCCTGAAGGAGGGCGAGAAGCCCAAGCACGTCCGTCCCGGACAGGTCGCCAAGGCGGACGAGAAGAAGGCCGACGAGAAGAAGGCGGATCCGAAGGCCGAGGCCAAGGCGAAGGCCGAGGCGAAGGCTCAGGAGGCCAAGGCCGAGGCGAAGGCCGCCGCGAAGGCGGAGGCCGCCCAGAAGCTGGCCGAGGCGAAGGCCGCCAAGGAAGCCGCCCAGAAGGCCGCCAAGGAGGCCGCCGCCGCCGAGAAGGTCGAGAAGGTGGCCGCCAAGGAGGCGCCGAAGGCGGCCCCGGTCGCCGCCGCGCCGGCCAAGCCCGAGCCCGCCGCCACCGGCTCCGTGGCCGAGGCGACGGAGAACTTCCGCTGGCCCGCCAAGGGCCGGGTGATCTCCGGCTACGGCACCTCCGGCAACGAGGGCATCAACATCGCCGTGCCGGAGGGTACTCCGGTCAAGGCCGCCGAGGAGGGCACGGTCGCCTATGCCGGCTCCGACGTGAAGGGCTACGGCAAGCTGGTCCTCGTACGCCACGCCAACGGCTACGTCTCGGCCTACGCCCATAACGGCGAGATCGACGTGAAGCCCGGCGAGAAGGTCAAGCGCGGCCAGACCATCGCGAAGTCCGGCGCCTCCGGAAACGTGACCTCGCCGCAGCTGCACTTCGAGATCCGCAAGGGCGGCGCCCCGGTGGACCCGATGTCCCAGCTCGCCAGCAACTGAGACGGACCGCGCGGGGCCGAGGCCGGCCCGCGCGGCGCCGAATGAGACGGCAAGACGCGGCGGCGGTCCCGGACGGGGCCGCCGTTTCGCGTCGCCCGCCGTCCGGCCGCCCCGGCTCGCGACCCGCGCCGGCCGTCCTAAGCCTTCGGCGCCTGCAGCGTCCCGTCGGGGCTGTGCCGGTCGACGGTCTCGGGCAGGGCCTGCGCCAGGGTCGGGAACAGCTGGTCCATCGGAACGCCGAGCTTCTCCGCCATCTGGCGCACCTGCTCGTTGTCGAGGACCTTGCGCAGGTCGTCAGCCGTGATCGGCTCGTTCGGCCCGCGCCCGAGCCAGGAATTGACCTGGCTCTCGTAGCCGGAGCGCCGGAGCTGATCGAGCAGCGCGTTGAGGCCGCCGGGCAGCACCTGCTGGATCACGCCCGGCAGCGCCTTCAGCGCCATCTGCCCCAGCGAGCCGCCGAGAGTGTTGAGCAGACTCATGTGGACCCCCGTCGAATGGTCGATCCCCCGAGTCTAGGGCGGTGTCCGCCGAGCGGGAGTGGCCAGGGGACCGCGGCGCGCCCGCGTGAACCGCAATTTAGTCGACAGCGGCCGTCCTCCGGCCAGGAATGCCGGCCGGAACGTCGGTCCGCGGTCGGCTCTCATGAGATCCCTGGCGCTGTCATGCATGCTCGCGGCCGCGTGCGTCTCCCCGGCGCGTTCGGACGCGGAAACGGCGCGTCCGATGCCGGCGCGCCCCCTGGCGGATGCGGTCTTCGTTCGGCCGCTCTACGGCACTTACCGCCATTGCGGGGGTTCGTGCCTGAAGAGCGGCGAACTGTCGTGGTTCTGCTTCGCCACGCAGGGCTGCTACCTGAGCTGCGCGACCGCGCCGCCGCAGATGAAGTGCGTCGTCCCGTGAGGCTCCGGGCGATCAGCCGACCTGGGTGCTGAAATTCGGCTGCGGCTTCAGGCTGCCGTTCTCGCTCTGGTCGGCGACCGCGGCCGGCAGGAACTCCGCCAGCACCGTGGGGACGCGCCCCTCCGGGATCCCGAGGTCGTAGGCGAGGCGCTCGGTGACGCCCTCCGGCAGGCAGGCGGCGATGGCGCTCTCCGGCACCGTCTGCCGCGTCCCCGAGCCGAGCCAGGATCCCACCGCATCCCCGTGCCCGGTCTCCCGAAGGCGGTCGAGGAAAGCGGCGAGGCCGCCGGGATAGAATTTCGCCATGGACAGGGCGAGCTTGCCGCTGCCGGTCTGCTCCAGAGCGCGGTCTGCCGCCGCCACCACATCGCCGATCAGGGACTTCGCACCGTCGAGCAGGCCCATGGTTCTCCACCGTCGCGCTTCTTCGTCGCAGGGTGAAGTCGGGCGCGGACCGGCGACGGCAAGCGCGTGCGGCAATTGCGCGGCGAACCGTCTAGGATACCGGCGTCGCGAACCCGGGAGCCATCGATGAAGCGCGTGCGGGCCGGCGTCCTAGAGGTCGCCTATCTCGAGTCCGGTCCGGCCGACGGGCCGACGGTCGTTCTGCTCCACGGCTTCCCCTACGACGTCCACGCCTGCGCGTCCGCGGCCGCGCGGCTCGCCGCGGACGGCGCGCGCTGCCTCGTGCCGTACCTGCGCGGCTACGGGCCGACCCGGTTCCTCGATCCCGCCACGCCGCGCTCCGGCGAGCAGGCGGCGCTCGGGGCCGACCTGCTCGCCTTCCTGGACGCGCTCCACATCGGCGACGCCGTCCTCGCCGGCTACGATTGGGGCGGCCGGGCGGCCTGCGTGGTGGCGGCGCTCTGGCCGGAGCGGGCCCGGGGACTCGTCAGCTGCGGCGTCGGCTACAACATCCAGAACATCCCGGTCGCCGGGAAGCCGGTCGCGCCGGAGACCGAGCACCGGCTCTGGTACCAGTACTACCTCCACGGCACGCGCGGTCGTGCCGGCCTCGCCGCGAACCGGGACGCCTTCTGCCGCCTGCTCTGGCAGCTCTGGTCGCCGACCTGGGCGTTCGACGCGGAGACCTTCGCGCGGACCGCCCGCGCCTTCGACAATCCCGACTTCGTCGACGTGGTCGTGCATTCCTACCGCCACCGCTTCGGCCTCGTGCCGAGCGATCCGGCGCTGGTCGAGATCGAGGCGCGGCTCGCGGCCCAGCCGGCGATCGCGGTGCCGTCGATCGTGCTGCTCGGCGCCGATGACGGCGTCGGGCCGCCGCCCGCCACCGACACGGAGGCCCGCCATTTCACCGGTCCGTACCGGCGTGAGATCGTCGCGGGGATCGGCCACAACTTTCCGCAGGAGGCGCCGGACGCCTTCGCGACGGCGATCCGCGCCCTGCTGTGAGCGCGCCGCGGATGCCCGACGCTTCGGCGTTGCTTTCGGGAAGCCCCTGGCTATAGTCCGCGCGCTTTTCGACAGGTCTGCGGGCGCCACATCCGGCGGCAGGCCTGCGCGCCATTCGCAGGAGACGCTCGTTGATCACCCCCGCCTTCGCGCAAGGGGCCGGTGCGGCCGCTGGCGGAGCGGAGATCGCCTTTCAGGTGGTCCCGTTCGTCCTGATCTTCGTGATCATGTACTTCCTGATCCTGCGACCGCAGCAGAAGCGGGTCAAGGACCACCAGGCGCTGCTCAAGTCCGTGCGCCGGGACGACACGGTCGTCACCAACGGCGGCCTCGTCGGCCGCGTGACCAAGGCCTCGGACGACCAGCCCGAGATCGAGGTCGAGATCGCCCCGAACGTCCGCGTGCGGGTGGTCCGGACGATGATCTCCGAGGTCCGCGCCAAGGGCACGGTGAAGGCCGCCTGATTTCCGGTTGAACCGGCCGGCGCCGTGCGCCGGCCCAAGAGAGAAAAAGACGGCCGATGCTGCGCTTCTCCCGTGCGAAGATCATCGCGACGCTGGGCCTGATCCTGGTGGGGCTGATGCTCGCCGTGCCGAGCTTCTTCTCGCCCGAGCAGCGCAAGAGCTTCGTCGCCAGCCTGCCCTCCTGGTTCCCCAGCTGGGTCGTGCCGACGCGCGCCATCGTGCTCGGCCTCGACCTGCAGGGCGGCTCGCAGCTCCTGCTCGAGGTGGACCAGAACGAGCTGATCGCCTCGCAGGCCAAGGCCCTGCGCGACGACGTGCGCCGCGTGCTCCAGCAGGAGAATGTCCGCGCCGACGGCGGCATCGGCCTGCTCCAGCGCGGCGTCCAGGTGAAGATCGACGACGCCGCTGCCCGGGCCAAGGTCCTGCCGAAGCTCCAGGAACTGTCGCAGCCGATCACCACCTCGCTGGGCCAGACCGCGGCCCGCACCCTGGATGTGTCCGAGCAGCCCGGCGGCGTCATCCGCCTGACGCTCACCGATGCCGGCATCACCGACCGGACCCGCCGGGCCGTGAGCCAGGGCATCGAGGTCATCCGGCGCCGCCTCGACTCGACCGGCACCACCGAGCCGTCGATCCAGCAGCAGGGCGCTGACCGGATCCTGATCCAGGTGCCCGGCGAGCAGAACCCGGAGCGCCTCGAGAAGCTCCTCGGTTCCACCGCCAAGCTGGAGTTCCGCATGCTCGCCGACAGCCCTTCGGGCGACGTCGACATGCTGCCCTCCAAGGACGAGAAGGGCGCGAAGGTCCCGGTGGAGCGCCGGGTCATGGCCGATGGCGGCGAGCTGACCGACGCGCAGCCGGCCTTCGACCAGCAGTCCCACGAGCCGATGGTGAGCTTCAAGTTCAACCTGCGCGGGGCGCAGCGCTTCGGGCAGGCCACCTCGGAGAATATCGGCCGGCGCATGGCGATCGTCCTCGACAACGAGGTCGTGTCGGCCCCGGTGATCCGCTCGGCGATCACCGGCGGCTCCGGCCAGATCACCGGCAACTTCACCGTGCAGCAGGCCAACGATCTCGCGGTCCTGCTGCGCGCCGGCGCGCTGCCGGCCAAGTTCACCGTGGTCGAGCGCCGCGTCGTCGGCCCGGGCCTCGGTCGCGACTCCATCGAGGCCGGCAAGCTCGCGACCCTGGTGGCGGCGGGCCTCGTGGTCGCCTTCATGTTCGCGACCTACGGGACCTTCGGCTTCATCGCCAACATCGCCCTCATGGTCCATGTCGGGCTGATCCTGGGCCTGATGTCGGTTCTGGAGGCGACCATGACGCTGCCCGGCATCGCCGGCATCGTGCTCACGATCGGCACCGCGGTGGATTCCAACGTGCTGATCTACGAGCGCATGCGCGAGGAGAGCCATGCCGGCCGGTCGCTGATCTCGGCGCTGCAGGCGGGCTTCGACCGGGCCTTCGCCACCATCATCGACTCGAACTCGACCATGGCGATCGCCGCCCTGATCCTGTTCTTCCTCGGCTCGGGCCCGGTGAAGGGCTTCGCCGTGGTCTTCATCCTCGGCATCCTCACCACGGTCATCACGGCGGTGACGCTGACCCGGATGATGATCGCGGTGTGGTACAACGTGTTCCGGCCGAAGGCCCTGCCGTTCTGATCTTTGGAGGGTCGACGGAGTTTGCGCGGGCGGCGCGAAGACCCCCTCTCCCGCACGGGAGAGGGGACGCGCGCCTCGCCCGTCTTCGTCGCGACTGTCCGCGAATAGAGTATCGACCATGCGCCTGCTCCGCCTCTGGCCCGATGAATCGCATTTCGACTTCATGCGATTCCGGCGCCTCACCTTCCCGCTCTCGGCGGCGCTGTCGCTCGCGACCGTGGCGCTGTTCCTGACGATCGGCCTGAACTTCGGCATCGACTTCAAGGGCGGCACCCTGGTCGAGCTGCAGGCGAAGTCCGGCACCGCCGACGTGGCGTCGATCCGGCACACGGCCGCGGGCTTCGGCTTCGGCGAGCCGGAGGTGCAGGAACTTGGCAACCAGGGCACCGTGCTGGTCCGCCTGCCGCTCCAGCCCGGCGAGCAGGGCCAGACCGCGGTGATGAACAAGGCCCACGCCGCCTTCGACAAGGATTACGATTTCCGCCGGACCGAGACCGTCGGCCCGCGCGTCTCCGGCGAGCTCGTTCAGTCCGGCACGCTCGGCGTCGTGCTGTCGGTCGTGGCGGTGCTGCTCTATCTCTGGTTCCGTTTCGAGCGGGAGCTGGCGCTCGGCGCCATCGTGGGCACCCTCCACGACATCGTGCTGACCGTCGGCGTGTTCATCATCAGCCGGATCGAGTTCAACATGACCTCGATCGCCGCGATCCTCACGATCGTCGGCTACTCGCTGAACGAGACCGTGGTGGTGTTCGACCGGACCCGCGAGCTGATGCGCCGCTACAAGACCATCCCCACCGTCGACCTGCTCAACCTGTCGATCAACTCGACCATGTCGCGCACGGTGATGACGTCGATCTCGTCCGCGCTGTCGCTGCTGGCGCTGGTGCTGTTCGGGGGCGAGGCCATCAAGGGCTTCGCCGTGGTGATGCTCTGCGGCGTCCTGATCTGCACCTACTCGGCGATCTTCATCTCGACGCCGGTGTTGATCTATCTGGGCCTGATGCTCTCGGGCGCCCGCGCGGCGTCGGAGCGGTCCGGCGTCCCGCAACCGGCGGAGTAGTCCCTTTCCCGAGATGGCCGATCAGCCAAGTCCGAAGAGCTTCGAGTCCGGCTTCGTGCCGGGGCGCCACATCATCGACACCTACGGCAACGGCGGCTTCCGCTTCGCCGGGATGTCCCATCGCGGCTCGATCCTGCTGCTGCCCTCCGGGGTCCGCGCCTGGGACGTGACGGAGCCGCGGGCCATCGACCGCACGGCCCTGCGCCCGGTCCAGGCCGAGGCCGGCGGCATCGAGCTGCTGCTCGTGGGGACCGGCCTCGACATCGCGGCGATCGACCCCGCGCTCCGGGGCTGGCTGAAGGATTTCGGCGTCGGCCTCGACGTGATGCAGACCGGCGCCGCGGCCCGGACCTACAACATCCTGGTGGCCGAGAACCGCAAGGTCGCCGCCGCGCTGATCGCGGTGGCCTGATGCCGGAGGTCGACGGCCAGACCGCCGAGACCGGGCTCGCCTTCGCGCAGTCCCACTGCGAGGGCCTCGTGCGCGCCGGCGACCCGGACCGCTACTACGCGACCCTGTTCGCCCCGGCCGCCGCCCGCCCGCACCTCTTCGCCCTCTACGCCTTCTCGTTGACCATCGCGCGGGTGCGCGAGGCCGTCTCGAACCCGATGGCCGGCGAGATCCGCCTCCAATGGTGGCGCGACGCCCTGCAGGGCGAGGCGCGCGGCGACGTGCGCGCCAACCCGGTGGCGGCGGCCCTGGAGGAGGCGATCCGGGCGAACCGCCTCGGCCGTCAGCCCTTCGTCGACCTGATCGATGCCCGCGTCTTCGATCTCTACGAGGACCCGATGCCCCGGGTGAACGACCTGGAGGGCTATTGCGGCGAGACCGCCTCGGCGCTGTTCCGGCTGGCGAGCCTCGTGATCGGCACCGGCACCGAGCCGGGCGGCGCGGGCGCGGCCGGCCATGCCGGGGTCGCCTACGGGATCACCGGGCTCCTGCGGGCGCTGCCGTGGCACGCCCGCGCGGGGCAGGTCTACCTGCCGGCCGATATCCTGGGCCGCTACGGCGTCACCCGCGAGGACATCGTGACGGGCCGCGGCGGTCCGGGCCTGCGCCGGGCCTGCGCCGATCTGCGCGATCTCGCCCGGCAGCACCTCAAGGCCTTCGAGGCTGCGCGCCCGACCATCGCGCCCTCGGCGGGCGCCGCCTTCCTGCCCACCGCCCTGGTCGAGCCCTACCTCGCCGCCATGGAGCGGGCCTCCTACGACCCGCTCAACACGCCCGTCGAGTTGCCGCGCTGGCGCCGGCTGTGGCGCCTGTGGTGGGCGGCGCGGCGGGTGGGATAGCCGCCGCTTCGAGCTCTTCGCGAGCGGCGCCACGCGCGCGGACACGTTGCGCAGCCTTATGTCGCGTCGCTGCGCGCGCGCTGATGGAGCGCTGTCAGAGCACCTGCGCCAGTCCCAGCACCAGGGCCGCCAGCCGGGCCGGCGCGCCGAGCTCCGGCTCGGCCTCCGGCGTCGCCAGCACCGCCACCCGGCAGCCGCTATCGCCTCTGAGGCCCGTCACCAGCCGTCCGCCCGGCTCGAGGGCCGCGCGCCAGTGCGGCGGGATCGCCGGGACGCTGCCGTTGACGAGGATCCGGTCGAAGCCGCCGTCCGGTAGGTCGGGGGCCAGCCCGTCAGCCCGGACGACATGCACCTCGGACAGGGCAGCGAGCCGCCGCGTCGCCGCCCCGGCCAGCGAGATGTAGCGCTCCAGGCTGAGCACCGCCCCGGCGCCCAGCTGGGCGAGCAGCGCGGTCACGTAGCCCGAGCCCGTGCCGATCTCCAGGACGCGCTGGCCGGGCTCGAGCCGCAGCTGCGCCAGCATCAGCGCCACCGTGGACGGCGCCGTCATCGAGGCGCCGCAGGACAGCGGCAGCGCGATGTCGCGCCGCGCGTGCTCCCGATGCGGCGGCGGCGCGAAGGTGTCCCGCGGGACCTGCTCCATGGCCCGCAGCACCGCGGTGTCCCGCAGCCCGCGGCCCCGGAGCGCCATCACGAAGGCCGCGTTGCCGGCAGCCTCCTCCAGGCTGCCCAGATCGATCCACGTCCTTTCGATCACTCGGCGAAGGCCTGCGCGAAGCGCGTCAGCGTCGGCTCGTCGGTGAGGTCGAGGCGCAGCGGCGTCACCGAGATCCGCTTCTCGGCGATGGCCTTGAGGTCCGAGCCGTGGCCCGGCTCGAACCGGGCCTTGGCGAAGGCCAGCCAGAAATACGGGTTGCCGCGCCCGTCGACCCGGGCGTCGATCGACAGCAGCGCCTGGTTGCGGAAGCCCTGCGCCGCCACCGCGATGCCCTGCACGTCGGCCGGCTCGCAGTCCGGGAAGTTCACGTTGACCAGGATGCCGGGCTCGATCCCGGTCTCCAGGATCTTGCGGACGACCTTCGCGCCGTGCGTCCGGGCGCAGTCCCACTTGAGCGCACCGCGCCCGCCGGCCCCGTAGGCCTGGCTCAGGGCGATGGAGCGGATGCCCAAGATCGTCCCCTCCATGGCGGCCGCGATCGTGCCCGAATAGGTCACGTCCTCGGCGACGTTCTGGCCGCGGTTGACTCCCGACAGCACGAGATCCGGCCCGTGATCGCCCAGGATGTGGCGCACGCCCAGGATCACGCAGTCCGACGGCGTGCCCTTCACGGCGAAGCGCTGCTCCGAGACCTGCCGCAGCCGCAGCGGGTCATTGAGCGAGAGCGAGTGCGACACACCGGACTGGTCGCTCTCCGGCGCCACGACCCAGACGTCGTCCGAGAGGTCCCGGGCGATCTCCTCCAGGGTGCTGAGCCCCGGCGCGTGGATGCCGTCGTCGTTGGTGACCAGGATGCGCATCAGCGGGTGCCCTCGATCCGGTTGAGCCCGCCCATGTAGGGGTGGAGCACCGACGGGACCGTGATGCTCCCGTCCGGGTTCTGGTAGTTCTCCATCACGGCGATGAGCGCGCGGCCGACCGCAACGCCCGAGCCGTTGAGCGTGTGGACATAGGCCGGCTTGCCGTCCTTGCCCCGGTAGCGGGCGTTCATCCGCCGCGCCTGGAAGTCGCCGCAGACCGAGCAGGACGAGATCTCGCGGTGGGTGCGCTGGCCGGGCACCCAGACCTCGATGTCGTAGGTCTTCTGGCTGGCGAAGCCCATGTCGCCGGTGCAGAGCGTCATCACCCGGTAGGGCAGATCGAGCTTCTTCAGCACCGCCTCGGCGCTGGTCAGCATCCGCTCGTGCTCGTTGGCGGATTCCTCCGGCGTCGTGATCGAGACCAGCTCGACCTTGCTGAACTGGTGCTGGCGCAGCATGCCGCGGGTGTCGCGCCCCGCCGCCCCGGCCTCGGCGCGGAAGCAGGGCGTCAGCGCGGTGAAGCGCAGGGGCAGCTCCTCCTCGCGGAGGATCGCCTCGCGGACGAGGTTCGTCAGCGGCACCTCGGCGGTGGGCACGAGCCAGAACTGCTCGTCGCTGACCGGCGCGGAATCCGCGCCGGCCTGCCCCTGCAGCGACCTGACGTAATCGAGTCCCTTGAAGACAGAGAACTGGTCGTCCTCGAACTTCGGCAGCTGCGCGGTGCCGAACATGGCGGCGTCGCGTACCAGAACCGGCGGCGCCACCTCCAGGTAGCCGTGCTCCTGCGTGTGCAGGTCGAGCATGAACTGGCCGAGCGCCCGCTCCAGCCGCGCGAGCTGCCCCTTCAGCACCACGAAGCGCGAGCCGGACAGCTTGGCCGCCGCCTCGAAATCCATCAGGCCCGAGGCCTCGCCGAGCTCGAAATGCTCCCTGCCCTCGGTCAGCCGCTCGCGGGTCGCGGCGTGGCTGCGATAGAGCACGTTGCCGTGCTCGTCCGCGCCCTCGGGGACGTCGGGCTTCGGCCGGTTCGGGATCGCGGCGAGGCGGTCTGCCAGGGTCTTGTCGGCCGCCTCCTGCGCCGCCCTCAGCTCCGGCTCGGCGCCCTTCAGGGCCGCGACCTCGGCCATCAGGGCGGCGGCGCGGTCCTCGTCCTTCGCCTTCTTGGCGCCGCCGATCTCCTTGGCCAGCGCGTTGCGCCGCTCCTGATTGGCCTGCGCGGCCGAGACGGACGATTTCCGCGCCTCGTCGAGGGCGATCAGCTCGGCCGAGAGCGGCGCGAGGCCCCGGCGGGCGAGGTCGCGGTCGAAGGCGTCCGGGTTCTCCCGGATGGCGCGGATGTCG
Organism: Methylobacterium mesophilicum; assembly: GCF_036441335.1. Lineage (GTDB taxonomy): Bacteria > Pseudomonadota > Alphaproteobacteria > Rhizobiales > Beijerinckiaceae > Methylobacterium > Methylobacterium mesophilicum_B. The sequence continues at coordinate 1,245,071 of NZ_MLBW01000034.1, read as the reverse complement.
TGCATCGAGTCGGCTCGGGTCTTCTGCGCGGCGTCGAGCGCGCGGGCCCCGCTTTGCCGCATCGCGTCCGGTGGGACAAGCGCGCGGGCGCGCCCGAGCCGGCCGTCAGCCCTTCGGCGGCGCGAGCTTGAGCTGGTCGATCGCCCAGAGCCACGTCCCGTCCGGTTGCTCGCGGGCGACCTCCACCGAGAACGCGCCGTTGGGCAGCCGCGCGAAGGTCATGGCCAGCGCGCCGTTGCGCAGCGGCGGCGGCGTTTCCGGCGCCGGGAAGTCGGATTTGCGCGCCAGCAGGTCGGCGTAGAAGGTCCGGATCTCGGCGTGGCCCGTGGCGACGACGCGGCCCGCCGCTAGCACCGCGTCGGGCTCGTAGAGGGCGACGAGGCCCTCGACGTCGCCGGCATTGGCGCGGCGGTTGAACAGGTCGGCGAGCGCCTCGGGGGCGCGGGCCGGCTCTCGCGTCTGGTTCGTCATGGCATTTCCTCAGTCCGGCCCTGGCGGCCGCTCGGTGCTGCGGCAATGCGCCGGGCGGCCGATGTGTCCCCGGCGCGCGTCATTTCAGGCGCGTGCCGTCGCGGTCGGCCACCGAGACGGCCACCGGGATCCCGGCCTTGACGCTCTCCGAGACGGTGCAGAACCGCTCGAACTGCTCCAGCACCCGGTCGATCCGCGGCATGTCGGCGGCGGCGGCCCCGAGCTGGATGTGGACGCCGATCCCGGTGACGCGCAGCCGCCCCTCGGCGTTGCGCTCCACCCGGCACGACGCCTCGGCCGCGACGCCGCGCGCGTCCTGGTGGAACTTGCCCAGGGCGAAGACGAGGCTGGCGCAGAGGCAGTTCGCGACCCCGGAGATCAGCAGTTGCTCGGGGAACGGCCCGGTCCCGCCGCCGATCGGCGGCGCCTCGTCGGTGCGGAGCGCCGGCAGGGCGGCGCTGAAATCGACGGTGAAGACGTAATCCGCGACCTGGGTGATCCGGATCGTCGGTTCCGCTTCCATCGATGCTCCCCGGCAAACCTGTCGGCGCGACCGGCCGGGTATACCAACGTCCGATCCCCGTTCGCGTTCGGGAGGACTGCGCCATGCGTCCGGACACGGATGATTTCCCCGGTTCTTCCCCGTAGAACCGGCCGCCTGACCGACCCGCACGCGAACCCCCCGATCCGATGACGAGCCCCGCGACCCTCGACACCCTGATGCCGCTCCTCGAGCGCATCGCCACCGCGCTGGAGCGGGCCGCGCCCGCCGTCCCGCCGGCCTTCGACCCGAGCGCCGCCGACGCCTTCCTGTGGGGGCCCGAGCGCCGGCTGACCCCGGTGCCGCAGGTCGCCCGGGTGGAGATGGGTCTGCTCACCGGCATCGACCGGGCGCGCGACACCCTGGTGGAGAACACCGAGCGCTTCGCCCGCGGCCTGCCGGCCAACAACGCCCTGCTGTGGGGCGCCCGCGGCATGGGCAAGTCCTCGCTGGTCAAGGCGGCCCACGCCGAGATCAACGCCCGCCGGCCCGCCGGCAGCCTGCCGATGAAGCTCGTCGAGATCCACCGCGAGGACATCGAGGCGCTCCCGGACCTGATGGCCCTGCTGCGGCCGGACCCGCACCGCTGGCTGGTCTACTGCGACGACCTCTCCTTCGATGCCGACGACACCTCGTACAAGTCGCTCAAGACGGCCCTCGACGGCGGCATCGAGGGGCGTCCGGGGAACGTGCTGTTCTACGCCACCTCGAACCGCCGCCACCTCCTCGCCCGCGACATGGTGGAGAACGAGCGCTCGACCGCGATCAACCCCGGCGAGGCGGTGGAGGAGAAGGTCTCGCTCTCGGACCGGTTCGGCCTCTGGCTCGGCTTCCACAAGTGCAGCCAGGACGAGTACTTGGCGATGATCCGCGCCTACGCCGACCGCTACGGCCTCGCCGTGGCGCCGGAGCAGCTGCGCGCCGAGTCCCTGGAATGGGCCACCACCCGCGGCTCGCGCTCGGGCCGGACCGCGTTCCAGTTCATCCAGGACCTGGCCGGGCGGCTCGGGAAGACGCTGGACTGAGGGGCGGCTTCAAGTCTTTGGCGTGACCCGATTCCCGGTGCTCGCGTCGGCCCCACCGTCTTTGCGAGCGGAGCGAAGCAATCCAGGCAGCGCCACGCCCGACAACGTCGCGCAGCCCTGGGTCACTTCGCTCCGCCCGTGATGACGGAGGGCGCGCTAGCGCCCGCTCGACCCGAACCCGCCCACGCCCCGCTCCGAGCCGGGGCCGGGCACTCCCTCCAGCACGGTCAGCGCCGGCCGCGCGATCCGCGTGAAGACGAGCTGCGCGATCCGCTCGCCCGGCTCGATCCGCACGGGCTCGGATGCGTCGCGATTCCAGGCGGAGACCAGCAGCGGGCCCTCGTAATCCGCGTCGATCACGCCGGTGCCGTTGCCGAGCACCAAACCGTCCCGGTGGCCGCGGCCCGAGCGCGGGAAGATCAGCCCGCACCACGCGGGATCGCGGATCAGCACGCTGAACCCCGCCGGGATCAGGACCGCCTTCCCTTGAGGCTGCAGCTCCAGGGGGGTGTCGAGGCAGGCGTGCAGGTCGAGGCCGGCCGCGGCCGACGAGCCCCAGCGCGGGAAGCCCCAGCCCGGCAGGCGCGGGTCGAGCAGCCGCAGCCCGACCTCCGCCAGATCGCTCACGCGGTCATCCGCGCGATCGCCTCGGCCATGGCGAGCGTCCGCCGGGCGACCTCGACGTGGAGGCGCTCGACCATCTTGCCGTCGACCGCGATGACCCCGCGCTCGCGGTTCTCCGGCAAGTCGAAGACGTCCATCAGCCGGCGGGCCTGCGCGATCTCCTCGGCATCCGGCCCGAAGGCGGCGTTGGCCGGGCCGATCTGGCTCGGGTGGATCAGCATCTTGCCGTCGAAGCCGAGGTCGCGGCCCTGCGCGCACTCGGCCTCGAACCCGGCCGCGTCCTCGAGGTCGGTGAACACGCCGTCGATCGCCTCGATCTCGTAGGCCCGGGCGGCGGCCAGGATGTTCATCAGCCACGGAACCAGCGCGGCCCGACCCGGTGGTCGGATCCGGGACGCCTTCAGGAGGTCGTTCGGGCCGATCACCAGGGCGGCGAGCCGCCCGTCCACGTCCCGCGCGGCACCGGCGATCTCGGCGGCGTTCACCACCGCCATCGGTGTCTCGATCATCGCCCAGACCCGTGTGGCGAGCGGCGCGCCGAGCCGGCGCAGGCGGGAGCCCACGGCGATCAGCGTGTCGGAGGTCCGGACCTTCGGCACCAGGATCGCGTCCGGGGCGGCCGGCGCGAGCGCCACCAGGTCGGCCTCGCCGTCCTCGGTCTCCGGCGGGTTGACGCGGACCACGACCTCGCGCGGGCCGAAGCCCCGCGCGGCGACCGCCGCGGCCACCTGCGCGCGCGCCGCCATTTTCGCGGCTGGGGCGGTGCCGTCCTCGAGGTCGATCAGGATCACGTCGGCGGGCAGCGACCGCGCCTTCTCCAGCGCCCGGGCGTTGGAGCCCGGCATCGCCAGCACGCTGCGACGGGGACGGATCTCGCTCATCACGCTTCTCCCAAGCCGGCGTCGGCCTCGGCGACGCCGATAGCTTTCCGCGCGCATCCCGGCAAGAACGCCGGCCGTAACGGTGGCGGCGCGGACAGCGGCGGAGGAACGGCATGGCGCGCTGGATCGCGGGACTCGACGGCTGCCGCGGCGCCTGGGCGGGCGCGCTCCTCGACCTCGACGATCCCGACCGGTACCGCTGCGCGCTGTTCCCGGACGTCGCCGCCGTGCTCGACGCGAACCCGGATAGCCTCACCTTGGAAAACGCGATCACCCGCTGGGTCCAGTCGACCGCCCTGATGCGGTCGGATGTCGAGGCCCTGATCGGCTTCGCGCTGGCGATCGGCGTCACCCTGCACGCCCTGNCCCGGCTCGGGCCGGCGCGGGCGTCGGTGTTCCCGATGCCGCCGCGGGGCGCGGTCTACGCCTCCGACTACGCCGCCGCGAAGGCCGCCTCGCGGGCGGCGAGCGATCCGCCCTTCGCGCCCTCGATCCAGGGCTACAACATCTTCCGCTACGTCCGCGCCGTCGACACGCTCCTGCGGGAGCGCCCGGAGGCGCGCGCGCGGCTCCACGAGGTGCATCCCGAGGTGGCCTTCCACGCCCTCAACGGCGGCCGGCCGCTCGGCCTGCCCAAGAAGGGCAAGCGCGCCCGGGAGGGGCTGGATCTCCGGCGGGCGCTCCTCGCCGCCGCCGGCCTCCCCGCCGCGCTGATCGGGTCCCGGGTGAAGGGCGTTCCGGAGGACGACCATCTCGACGCCCTGGCGGCCCTGGTGGTGGCCCGCGACCTGAGCCTCGGACGGGCCGAGCCGCTGCCGGATCCGCCCGGGCGCGACGCCGTCGGGCTCCCCGTCGTGATCTGGGCACCGGCGCCGCGCCCGCTGTGCTGAGCCGTCGCCCGCGCGACTGCCGGGCGCGCCGTCGGCCCCAACGTGCTGTTTTGCACGCTGGCGCGCGCGCGGCCGGTGTCCGTCCCCGGCGCGTGCTCTAGCTCTGGTTCCATGAGCGCCGCGAACCCCCTGCCCGTCCGTCACATCGCCCGCGCGATCGTCCTCGATCCGCGGGACCGGATCCTGCTCATCGCCTACACGTCGGTCCACGCGACGGGGCCAGACGGGGCACCGCTCCGGTTCTGGTTCATGCCCGGTGGCGGCCTGGAGCCCGGCGAGGACCACGTCACCGCCTGCCGCCGGGAGCTGGAGGAGGAGATCGGCCGGGGCGACGCCGCGATCGGCCCGCAGGTTGCGGCTTGCGACGGCCCGTTCCACCTGTTCCGGCAGGCGCGGGACGCCCGGGAGCGCTACTTCCTCGTTCGCCTTCCGGACGACCGCGTCGACACGAGCCGCCTCGCCGAGACCGAGGACAACCCGCTGATCGGGACGCGCTGGTGGCCGCTCGACGAGCTGCGCGCCAGCGGCGAGCACGTCGAGCCGGCCGGCCTCGCGGATCTGGCGTCGGACCTCGCGCGCGGGACTATTCCGGCCCAGCCGCGCGTTCTTGCTTGGCGAGGACTTTGATTTCACTCCCGCTGTCGCGGATTTGTCTAACTGGAGACGACTTTATGTTCCCCGTCTACCTGACCGAAGGCTACCGGTCCTTCCTCCTCGATCGCTTCCCGACCGAGCGTCGGCGCTTCGCGCAGCTCGCCTCCACGCAGAATCCGGAGATCCTGGTCATCAGCTGCTGCGACAGCCGGGTCTCCCCCAGCGCGATCTTCAACGCCGGCCCGGGCGAGCTGTTCACGATCCGCAACGTCGCCAACCTCGTGCCGGTCTACCAGCCGGACGGCCAGTATCACGGCACGTCCGCGGCCCTGGAATTCGCCGTCCAGGCGCTGGAGGTGAAGCACATCGTCGTGCTCGGGCACGCCACCTGCGGCGGCATCAAGGCCTGGGCCAACAAGGCCAAGCCGCTCTCGCCGGGTGACTTCATCGGCAAGTGGGTCTCGCTCGTGGGCCAGGCCGAGGACAAGGCCGGCGATCCCGGAGCGCCGAACTACCTGACCAAGCTGGAACACGCCGTGGTCGTGCAGAGCATGGAGAACCTGCTGACGTTCCCGTTCGTGAAGGAGCGGGTCGACGACGGCCGCCTCGAGATTCACGGCGCCCATTTCGGCGTGGCCAGCGGCTCCCTGCTGGTGCGCGATCCGCAATCCGGCGAGTTCAAGCCGCCGATCGACACCGCCGGCCAGGCGGTCCGCTCCGTCGCCGCCATCGCCTGCGAGTGAGCGCGCGGCGCAGGCCGTGAGGTTTGGCGCCGCCGTATCCGGTCCCGGATCCGGACGCGACGGCGCGCCTCGAAACGGTCCGCCCCGGCGCGCGATCTGCGCGGACGGACTCACGGTCACCCGAGGCCGACAGAGCCGTCCACGCGAGAGAGGCGGCGGGCTCGCGCCCGCCGCCTCTGGATCGGTCCGGCCGAGGCCGGGCCGCCGATGACGATGCCGCCTTACATCGCGCCCGGGAGACGCTCCGCCTGCTGCAGGTGCATCTGGAGAGCCGGCAGGGCCTGCTGGGCGTAGTTGCGCAGTGCCGGGTTCGGGCCGCCCTGGGCGTAGGCCTGGGTCATCGCGATGGTCATCTGATGGGCCTGGATCTGCTGCGAGGCGTACAGACGGTCGAAGCGCGCGCCGGCCGGGGCGGACGACAGCTGGGCCAGCATCGCCTGCTGCTCAGGGTTCGGCGGGACGATCGTCGAGGCACCGGTGGCTCCCACGTCGCCGCGACCGATCTGTCCGCCCGCGGCGGCACCGCGCGCCGCGCCGGCGCCCGCGCCCTCGAGCGCTGCCCGCCACCGCGATCGGGGCGGTCACCAGGCCGCCGAGGCCGGGATCGCCGGCGACGCCGTTCATCTGGCCGCCGGCCAGGGCCACGTTGGCGGCGCGGTGGTCACGGAGCACTTCCTGGGCGTAGGAGCGGATGCGCGGGTTGCGCGACTTCGACAGGGCGATCTGCGAGGACTGGATTTCGAAGGCGTTCGCCTGCATCGACTGCATGCGGAAGTCGTTGGCGCTCTGAGCCATGGCCGGGGTCGACAGCGCCAGGACGAGCGCGGACGCGGCAGCGTAGTTCTTCAGCATCGGGACCTCTGTTCGAAATGGGCACGCGAACCGCGGAGGGACGCCGCATGCGCGGCACGGGCGTCTTGGCAGACGACGTCCTGGAAGGCGCCGAGCCGACGCGGTCGCGAATTGGTCGGTCAACGAGGTTATCGGCTTATGGTTCCTGCCGTTTTCGCCTCGGAGGGGACGGTTCCCGGCCGGATCTGATCCCGCGCGTGCGCCCGTTCGGGGGATACTGCCGGGTGTCGATCGCGCTCCCCCGGGAGGGCGACCTCGATGGGCGGGTCCTTCCGGCCTCGCCTTCGGGCGGAGCGCGCGGCGCGACGCGCGCGGGCAGCCCGTGATCGTCGTCGCCGTCCAGATCCTGCGCGCCGCCGCCGCCCTCATGGTGGCGTGGCACCACGCCCGGCACGAGGTGGCGCTTCTCGCCGACCGCGGCGCCGGCCCGGCGCTCGACCCCGCGACGCTGCTGCCCTGGTGGGGCGGGGTCGATCTGTTCTTCGTGATCTCCGGCTTCGTCATCGTCCACGCCGGCGGCCGGCTCGCCGGCCGACCGGGCGGGCGCGTCCGATTCCTCGCCCACCGGGTCGCCCGGGTGGTGCCGCTCTACTGGCTGGTGAGCCTGCTCTACCTCGTCCTGGCGCTGGCGCGGCCGGACCTCCTCGGGGATGCGGCCGCGCTGGTGCGTGACCCGCTCGCCCTCGTGGCGAGTTTCCTGTTCTGGCCGGCCGCCCGCCCGGACGGCACGGTCCAGCCGCTCTACGGCCTCGGCTGGACCCTGAACTACGAGGCGGCCTTCTACGTACTCTTCGCCGCGGGTCTGGGCTTCGGCCTGCGCGGTGCGGTCGCGTGGCTGTGCGGGAGCCTGGCCGGCCTCGTGGCGGTCGGTGCCCTTGTGCCGAACCTGCCGGTACCGCTCCGCTTCTGGTCGGATCCGATCGTGCTCGAGTTCGCCGCCGGCGCCGGTCTCGCCCTCGCCTGGGGCGCGGGGTTCCGGCCGGCCCTCCTGCTGGTGGCCGCCGCCCTCGGAAGGCCCCGCGACGCGGCCGCGGTCGCGCGGCTGCCGTTCCCCTTGCGCGGGCTCGTCGAGTTCGGCGACGCGTCCTACGCGCTCTACCTCGTACACCCGTTCGCGCTGCGCCTCGTGCGCGAGGTGCTGCTCCGGCTCGGCCTCGCCCCCGCCCTGCATCCGTGGGGCAGCATGGCACTGATGCTCGCCGGCAGCGTCGCGGCCGCGCTCGTGATCCACCGCCTCGTCGAGCGGCCCCTGACCCGGGCGCTGCGGCGGCGGCTCGATCCGGGCGCGCCGCAAAACCGTGTGCGCGCCGTGCCGGCCCCGGTTCCACCGGGCGGCCGGGCGGATTAGCCTCGCGTGCCCGAGGAGGAGGCCAGCATGAAGACCCTGCTCGTACCCGTCGCGATGCACGACGCCCTGCCCTCCGTCTTCGAGACGACCCGGCTGGCGGCGACGCGCTTCGGCAGTCTGATCGAGGGCGTGTCCCTGCGCCCGGCGCTGGCCGAGTACGTGCCGGTCGACATGGTCGGCGGCATGACGTGGCTGCGCGACGAGGAGGCCGACCGGGCCGAGGCCGAGGAGGCGGGCGGTCGGTTCATCGCCTTCATGGACGGCGCCGGCATTCCGCGGCACGCCCGCGACGGGCTCTGCATTCCGGACCGCGTACCGGATGCCGGACCGCGCTACCGCTGGCGGCAGGACGTTCCCACCGGCGACGCGTTCCTCGGGCAGTACGCGCGGCTGTTCTCGGCCACGGTCGTCGGGCGCCCGGGGACCACCGACAACGCCCCGCGCATGACCACGTTCGAGACGGCCCTGTTCGAGAGCGGCCGGCCGATCCTGCTGGCGCCGCCCACGGCACCGGCCAGCCTCGGCGAGGCGGTCATCATCGCCTGGAACGGCTCGACCGAGACCGCCCGGGCGGTGGCTTTCGCGATGCCGTTCCTGCGGCGGGCCGAGCGGGTGCTCGTGCTCAGCGTCGAGGGCGGCATGGTGCCGGGCCCGACCGCGCAGGATCTCGCCCAGGCGCTGGCCTGCGAGGGCGTGGACGCGTCGCACCGGGCCCTGCCGGCCGGCCGGCGGGTCCCCGGCGAGACCTTCCTGGCGGAGGCGAAGGCCTTCGGCTGCGACCTGCTGATCAAGGGCGCCTACACCCAGAGTCGCCTGCGCCAGATGATCTTCGGCGGTGTCACCAGCCATGTCCTCGCCCATGCCGACATGCCGGTCCTGATGGCGCATTGAGCTGGGGGTCGCGCCCGCCCGGATGACGGGAGGCGGGGCAGCCGTTCGCGTCAATATGGGGCCGGGAACCTTGGCCGGGTCCCGGCGTTCGGGTCCCGCACCCGTACGGCACGCCCCCCGTGACACGCCCCCACGGCATGTGTCCTCGGCACAAGCCCGGGAAAGGAGCCCCGTGACGAGCCCCGTGAGACGCCTCTTCCTCGCCGGTCTCCTGGCGATCGCGGCCATCCCCGCCGCCCGCGCTGAGCCGACGACCGTCCGGTTCCGCGGCACCATCGTCAGGGCCGACTCGGAGCGCCTGGAGATCCGACGCGCCAGCGGCAGCACCCTGGCGGTGCAGCTGGGCCCCCGGACCCGCATCTACGCGGTCAACGGCGCCAGCCTGCGGGCGATCAAGCCGGAGAGCTACGTCAGCATCCTCGGGGCAACCGAGTCCGACCCGCGGCAGGTGAGCGCCGTGACCCTGTACTCGCCCTCCGAGCGCGGGTTCGAGGCGGGCAGCCAGGCCTGGGACACCGGGCAGGGCGCGCGCCTCACCGCCGGGTGGGTCGCCGACCTGCAGCGGGGCGCGCCCACGCGCGTGACCGTCGCCTACAGCGGTGGCCAATCCTCCTTCGCCATCCCCGACGGCACGCCGGTGACGCAGTTCTCGCCGGGCGAGAAGGCGATGCTGCAGCCGGGCGCGGCCGTGACGATCTTCGCGCGCTCCGGCGACGACGGCAGGCTGGTGGCGGGGACGGTCGCAGTCGGCCGCCAGGGGGTCGTGCCGGGGCTCTGACCCGACCGACCGGGACGCTGCGTCACCGAAGGCGCAGCAAACCCGCGCGCGGACTCGGAAGCTGCGCTACACCGGTCGGCGATGACCGAGTCCACCTTCACCCTCGATCCGCGCCTCTCGGCCGACACCGCCGAAGTCGGCGACCTCGCCCTGTGCCGCGTGCTGCTCATGGACGATGCCCGGTTCCCGTGGCTGATCCTGGTGCCGCGCCGCGCCGACGTCGCCGAGATCACTGATCTCTCCGAGGCCGATGCCGCCGCGCTCTGGCAGGAGGTCCGCCTCGCCACGGGGGTGATGCAGGCCCTGTCCAAGCCCGACAAGGTGAACATCGGCGCCCTCGGCAACGTGGTCGCGCAGCTCCACGTCCACGTCGTCGGCCGGTTCCGGTCCGATCCCGCCTGGCCGGGGCCGGTCTGGGGGTTCGAGACGCGCAAGCCCTACCCGCTCCACGCCCGCGCCCAGCTCCTCGAGCGCGCCGGTGCCCTCTTCTCCGCGGCCTGAACCCTGGCATGACCGATCCCCGCGACACCCTCGGCTTCGTCCGCAACCGCCTCGACCGCCACTCGGCCGAGCAGCCCGAGGAGGCGGTGCCACCCTTCGACACGCCCGAGGCCCGCCTCGTGCTGATCTGCGGCGACCGGATCGTGCTGCGCGGTGAGACCGCGCTGATCGCCGTCGCGGAGGCGGCGGGCCTCGCGGGCGGGACGCGCGTCTTCCTCGGGCATCGGGACGGGCGGCCCGTCTTCGCCGCTGCCGCGCCGGCCGAGGCCGCGGAGCGCTTCGCCGAGGGGCCGACCCGCACCCTCGATCTCCGGTCGATCGCCACCGACTCCGCCGTGGAGGCCGAGGAGCTCGGCCTGCTCGCCGTGGCCAAGTCGATGCTCGACTGGCACGCCCGCCACGGCTTCTGCGCGAATTGCGGGACCGCCACCGTGGCCAAGGCCGGCGGCTTCCGGCGCGAATGCCCGAGCTGCAGCGCCCACCACTTCCCCCGGGTCGACCCCGTGGTGATCATGCTGGTGCGCCGGGGCGACACCTGCCTGCTCGGCCGCGGTCCGCATTTCCGGCCCCACATGTATTCCTGCCTCGCGGGGTTCCTGGAGCCCGGCGAGACGATCGAGGACGCGGTCCGACGCGAGGTGTTCGAGGAGACGCGGATCCGGGTGGGCGCCGTCACGTACCGGACCTCGCAGCCCTGGCCGTTCCCGTCGTCGCTGATGATGGGCTGCGCCGCCGAGGCGCTCGACGAGGCCATCGTCACCGATCCCAGCGAGCTGGAGGACGCTCGCTGGTTCAGCCGGGCCGACGTCGCCGCCATGCTGGCGGGCACGCATCCGGACGGGATCCTGGCCCCGCCGCCCATGGCGATCGCCCACTACCTGATGCGCGCGTTCGTGGCCGGCGAGACCTGACCCGGACCAGCCGGGCTCGGCGGCGCCCCGGCGAACGGCGTCGGCCCGGACGCGCCGGGGCCGCTGACCTGCCGTTCCCCGGCGCGCCNGAGGTCGGCGGCCGTGCCGCGCAGGGCCTGCTGGCCCGGGCGGGTGGCGTTGAACACCAGCAGCGCCGGCGTCGTGGGCGCCAGCCCCTCCGCCACGGCGCGCGCCAGCAGCGCCCGCAGGGTGCGCTTGGGCATGTAGACGACCGTGGTGACGCTCGGATCGGCGAGCGCATCCCAGTTCAGGTCGTCCGGCAGGGCCCCGCGGCGGTCGTGGCCGGTGACGAACTGCAGGCGGCGCGCGGCGTCGCGATGGGTCAGGGACAGGCCGAGGGACGCCGCCGCTCCCTGGGCGGCCGAGACGCCCGGGACCACGGTCACCGGGATGCCGGCGGCCCGGCAGGCCTCGATCTCCTCGCCGGCGCGGCCGAAGACCAGCGGGTCGCCGGATTTCAGCCGCACCACCTGCTTGCCGGAGCGGGCGAGCTGGACCATCAGCGCGTTGATGTCGTCCTGCCGGCAGGACGGGCCGTGGCCGGTCTTGCCGACCAGCATGGTACGGGCCTCGCGGCGGGCGTAGTCGAGGATCTCGGGTGCGACGAGGTCGTCGTAGAGGATGACGTCGGCGTTGCGCAAAGCCCGCAGCGCCTTGAGCGTGAGGAGCTCCGCGTCGCCGGGGCCGGCCCCGACCAGCGTCACGGCACCGCCCTTCGGGGCGCTCTCGGTCTCGCCGAGCAGCTCGGCGAGGTCCCGGTCCGACGGCGCGCGGTCGGGCTCCGCGAAGGCCCGGTCGGTGAAGCGCTCCCAAAAGGCCCGGCGGTCGGCGAACCCGTGGAAGCGCGCGGTGACGCCGTCCCGCCAGTCGCGGGCCGCGGCCATCCAGCGGGCGAACCCCCGGGGCAGCATCGCCTCGATCCGGGCGCGCACGGTCTGGCCGAAGACCGGGGCGGCGCCCTCCGTGGAGATGCCGACCACGAGCGGCGAGCGGTTGACGATGGCGCCGAATTTGACGTCGCAGAGGTGCGGCCGGTCGACCGCGTTGACGATGGCGCCGGCGCCGCGGGCCGCCGCCACGAAGGCGACGCACTCGGTCTCGTCCTCCATCGCGCCGATGCAGAAGGCCGCGCCCCAGAGGTCGTCCGGGCTCCAGGCGCGTTCGTGCAGAACCACCTGCCCGTCGACGATCTCGCCCGGCACGGCGCGCAATTCCTCGCCGGGCTCGGGGGCGTAGACGTCGACATGGGCCCCGGCCGCCGCGAGGAGCTTCACCTTCCAGGGGGCGCCTCCGGAGGAGCCGGCCAGCACCACCCGCTTGCCGCGCAGGGGCACGAAGACGGGCAGCACCGCCAGCGGCTCCAGGCCGGCCGCCTTGGTCTCGCGGGGCGCGCGGGCGGCGCGCAGGGGGGTATCGGTCACGGGTCTGTCCTGAATCGTCCTGATCCGGCCGATCCCGTCTGCCCCTTCATCCCGAGGTGCCGGAGCGTAGCGGAGGCCTCGAAGGAGGGCTCCAGTCGGCCGCGCGATCCCTGGAGCCCGCCTCCGAGGCCCGCTCGCGCGGGTCCCTCGGGATGAGATGATCTGACGGGAGACGCCGATCGATCCTCGCCGAGAGTGTATCAGATAATCACGCGGCGCGGGCGGTCTGCCCGGCCAGCATCTTGCGGATCTCCGGTATGCAGGAGCCGCAATTCGTCCCGGCCTTGCAGGCGGCGCCCACCGCCTCCATGGAGCCGGCGCCCCCCGCGATGGTCGTGGCGATGACGTCGGCGCCGACGCCGTGGCAGGCGCAGACCACCGGCCCCGCCGAGGCAGTCGCCGCGCGGCCCGAGAGCAGGGCCCGCCGCTCGGAGGCGTCGGGCGTCTCGGTGGCGAACAGGGCCTTGGCGGACTCCCAGTCCGGCCGTTCCCCGGCGGGCGCGTAGGCGAGGCAGGCGACGAGGCGGTCGCCGTCGTAGACCGCGCAGCGATAGCGGTCGCGGGCATGGTCGGCGTATTCCGCCAGCTCGCAGCCCGACAGTGCGTCGCTCTGGATCAGCCCGCGCACCATCAGCGCCACCGCCCGGGAGCTGTCGGCGGTAGCGAATTGCGCACCCCAGCCGCCGGTGATCGCGGCCCGCGCCCACCACCAGCCCTCGGGCATCGGCACCTGCCGGCGCGTCAGCAGGAAGCCGCGGGCGCGGTAGCCGACGGGCGCGATCGCCGCGGGCGTCGCCTTGAGTTCGGGCTGACCCGAGACCGGGTCGGTCATGCCCCGCACCAGCGCGCCGACCCGGGCCTGCGACGCGAAGGCGCCCCCCCAGTGCATCGGCATGAACAGGCTGCCCGGCACCACCGTATCGGTGACCGTCACCTCCAGCTCGGCCGCGCCGTGCGCGGTCGTCAGCCGGGCGATGTCGCCCTCCGCGAGGCCGTGGGCCGCGGCGTCCTCCGGGTGGACCTCGACGAACGGGACGGCCCGGTGCGCCGAGAGGCGCTGGCTCTTCCCGGTGCGCGTCATCGTGTGCCAGTGATCGCGGACGCGGCCGGTGTTGAGCATGAGCGGGAACGCCGTCGAGGCCGCGAGCGCGAGGGCCGGGGGCTGCACGGCCACGAAGCGGGCGCGGCGGTCGAAGGTGTAGAACCGGCCGTCGCCGAACAGCCGCGCCTTGCCCTGCGGGGCGCCCCGGAAGCCGGAGCGCTTCGGGATCGGCCACTGCACCGGTAGGGTCACGTCGTAGGCGGCGTCGCTGATGTCCGCGAGCGCGCCGAGGTCGAAGTCGCGGGTGCCGTTGTTCTCGTAGGCCGAGAGTCCGGCGTGCTCGCGGAAGATCGCCGCGGCGGAGTCGAACGCGAAGGCCCGGCCGTGGCCGAGGCGGCGGCCGACCTCCGCCAGCGCCGCCCAGTCCGGACGGGCCTCGCCGGGGCTCGCGAGGAACCGGCGCTGGCGCGAGATCCGCCGCTCGGAATTGGTGACGGTGCCGTCCTTCTCGCCCCACGCCTGTGCCGGGAGGAGCACGGTGGTCTTGCCGCATCCCCGGGCCGTGTCGGAATCCGCCACCGCCTCGGACACCACGTAGAGGTCGAGGCCGGCGATCGCGTCGCGGATCGCGTCGGCCCGCGGCATCGAGACCAGCGGGTTGGTCCCCATCACCCAGAGGGCCTTGATCTTGCCCCGGCTGACCGCCTCGAACAGCGCCACCGCCTTCATGCCCTCGCCGGAGATGATCCGCGGGGCGCCCCAGTAACGGCGCACCCGGTCCACCTCCTCCGGAGTGAAGTGCATGTGGGCGGCCAGCATGTTGGCGAGCCCCCCGACCTCGCGCCCGCCCATGGCGTTCGGCTGGCCGGTCAGCGAGAACGGCCCCATCCCGGTCTCGCCGATGCGGCCGGTGATGAGGTGGCAGTTGATGATGCTGTTGCCCTTGTCGGTGCCCTGCGCCGACTGGTTCACACCCTGCGAGAAGGCCGTGACCACCCGGCGGGTACCGGCGAACAGGGCGTAGAAGGCCGCGATGTCGGCCTCCGGCACGCCGGTGACGGCGGCGACCGCCGCGAGATCCGGCGCGATCTGGCGGGCGCGCTCCAGGGCGCCGTCGAGGCCTGCCGTATGGTGATCGATGAACGCGCGGTCGCGGAACCCGTTGTCGGACAGGTAGACCAGAAGGCCCGAGAACAGGGCGGTATCGGTGCCCGGCCGGAGGCCGAGGAACAGGTCGCATTCCTGCGCGGTCTGGGTCCGGCGAGGGTCGATGACCACGAACTTGGTGCCGCGGCGCTCCTTGGCGTCGGCCATGCGGCGGAACAGGACCGGGTGGCACCACGCGGTGTTGGAGCCGACCAGCACGATCAGGTCGGCCTCGTCGAGATCCTCGTAGCAGCCCGGAACCGTGTCGGAGCCGAAGGCCCGCCGGTGGGCCGCCACCGCGCTCGACATGCACAGCCGCGAGTTGGTGTCCACGTGCGGCGTGCCGATGAAGCCCTTCGCGAGCTTGTTGGCGACGTAGTAATCCTCGGTCAGGAGCTGGCCCGACAGGTAGAAGGCGATCGCGTCCGGCCCGTGCTCGTCCGCCACCGCGCGGAGCTTCTCCGTCACCGTGTCGAGGGCCGCGTCCCAAGAGACCTGCGCGCCGTCGACCTGCGGGTGGAGCAGGCGGCTCTCCAGCGACAGGGTCTCGCCCAGAGCCGAGCCCTTCGAGCACAGGCGGCCGAAATTGGCCGGGTGCTCGGTATCGCCCGCGATCGCCGCACCGCCCTGCCCGTCCGGCGTCGCGAGCACGCCGCACCCGACCCCGCAATAGGGGCAGGTGGTCCGCACCGTCTCCGCCGCCGCTGGCTGGGTCATGGCTCGCGTCCTCGATGGGTCGTCCTGGGGGGAGCAAGCCCCGCGCCGCGTCCCCCCTCCCCGCGCGGGAGAGGGTGATCGGTGCTCAGTACACGTCGGCCTGATACCGCCCGGCCTTCTTGAGCGCCGCGAGGTAGGCCACTGCGTCCTCCGGGCTCTTGCCGCCGAACTGCGCCGCCACGTCGATGATCGCCCGCTCGACGTCCTTGGCCATGCGCTTGGCGTCGCCGCAGACGTAGAAATGCGCGCCGCCCTCGAGCCACTTCCACAGCTCGGCGCCGTTCTCGCGCATCCGGTCCTGGACGTAGGTCTTCTCGCTGCCGTCGCGCGACCAGGCCAGGGACAGGCGGGTGAGCACCTTGTCGTCCTTCAGCCTGGTCAGCTCGTCCTTGTAGAAGAAGTCGCTGGCCTGCCGCTGGTGACCGTAGAACAGCCAGTTGCGGCCCGGTGCCTGCGTGGCGGCACGCTCGCGCAGGAACGCCCGGAACGGCGCGATGCCGGTGCCGGGGCCGCACATGATCACGTCCTTCGACAGGTCGGCCGGCAGCCCGAAGCCGTGCGCCTTCTGGAGGTAGACCTTCACCCGGGTCTGCTCGGGCAGGCGCTCGCCCAGGTGGGTCGAGGCCACGCCGAGGCGCAGCCGCGAGCGGTGGTTGTAGCGCACCGCGTCCACGGTCAGCGACACGCGGCCGACATCCATCTTCGGCGAGGACGAGATCGAGTAGAGCCGCGGCTGGAGCTCGTCCAGGGCCTCAAGGAAGACCTCGGCGTCGGGCCGCGCGCCCGGGAACTTGTGGAGCGCGCCGAGCACGTCGAGATAGGCGGCGTCGCCGTCCGGATCCTCGCCGGAGGCGAGCGCCTGCGCCTTCTTGCGCGCCGCTCCGGAGGTGAGCAGCGACAGGAGCTGGTAGAGGTTGTCGGGCGCCGCGCCCAAGGCGTGGTTGATCAGCAGGTGCTCTCGCAGGGTCTTCTCCCCGATCACGCGCTCGGGGCGGGCGCCGAGTTCCGCGATCACCGCGTCCACCAGCGCCGGGGCGTTGGCGGGGAACAGGCCGAGGGAGTCGCCGACCTCGTACTGGATCGGCGTGCCGTCCAGCCCGATCTCGATGTGCCACGTCTCCTTCTCGCCGCCCGGATCGTTGAGACGGCGGCGGGACAGGAACAGCGCCTCGACCGGGTTCTCGCGGCAATAGCCGAGCGGGCCGAGATCGGCCGCGCCCTTCGGGGCGTCGTCGTCCGCCTTCGGCGCGGCGGGGGCGCCGCCGGCGGCGCCGAACTCCTCGTCGAGCTTCTTGAGCATGCGCAGGGTCTCTTTGCCGCCGGGCTGGCAAAGGTTCAGGCGCGCCTCGTTCTTCAGGAAGATCGCGTTGGCGTAGTCGGCGCAGTTGTAGCCGCACTGGCCGCAATCCTGCTGGGCCATGGCGGCCATCAGCTTCTGCGGCTCGGGCCGATCCTTGGCCATCTCCATCCGGTCGGCGATCGGTACGGACGGGTCGTGCCAGGGCGCGTCGTCGTTGTCGGCGAGCTTCGGACCCGCCGCCGGGCCCTCGCCGGGCGCGAGCACCGTCGCGCCCGCGATGGCGGGGCCGAGCAGGGCGGCGAAGTAACCCGAGAGCCAGGCGCGCTGGTCCTCGTTGAAGGGCGCGGTCTCGGGGATCAGGACGAGGGGGGGCGAGACGTGCTGGGTCATGCGGCGGCCTTCAGGGCGGGCTGGTCCTCGGCGGCGTCGCGGAGCGCCTCCGCGCCGGTGCGGCTGGTGAAGGCCTGGAAGCTCTCCTCCGGGCCTTGCCGAAGGGCGAGGTAGGCGCGCAGCAGCGCCTCGACGCGGGCGGGCGCGTCCTCGGCCTTCACGGCCTTCCAGATCTCGGTGCCGATCTTCGGGTTCTCGGCGAAGCCGCCGCCGACCACGATGTCGTAGCCCTCGACGGTGTCACCCTCCTCGGAGACCACGACCTTGGCGCCGATCAGCCCGACATCGCCGATGTAGTGCTGGGCGCAGCTGTGGTGGCAGCCGGTGAGGTGGACGTTCACCGGCACGTCGAGGTTCGGCAGCGCCTGCTCGATGTGGTCGGCGATGATCAGGGCGTGGCCCTTGGTGTCGGAGGCCGCGAACTTGCAGCCCTTCGCGCCCGTGCAGGCCACGAGGCCGGAGCGGATGCCGGCCGCCTTGGTGGTGAGTCCGAGATCGAGCACCCGCTGCTCGACCTCGGCGACCTTCGCGTCCGGCACGCCCGAGACGATGAAGTTCTGCCAGACGGTGAGGCGGATCTGGCCGTCGCCGCACTCGGCCGCGATCTTGGCCAGCGCCCGAACCTGATCGCTGGTCATCTTGCCGACCGGAAGGACGACGCCGATCCAGTTGAGGCCGGGCTGCTTCTGGGCGTGGACGCCGACATGGGCGAAGCGGTCGGTGGCCTTGCGCGGCGCCACGTGCTCGGGCGCGACCCGGTCGAGCTTGCGGCCGAGCTTGTCCTCGACGGCGGCGAGGTACTTGTCGAAGCCCCAGGCGTCGAGGACGTACTTCATCCGGCTCTTGTTGCGGTTCGTCCGGTCGCCGTTCTCGATGAACACCCGGATGATCGCGTCGGCGACCGCGTTGCAGTCCGCGGGCTTCAGGACGATGCCGGTGTCGCGGGCGAGGTCCCGGTGGCCCGAGATGCCGCCGAGCACGAGGCGCATGTAGATCCCGGGAGGCACCGAAGCGCCCTCCAGCACCTCCACCGCCTGGAAGCCGATGTCGTTGGTCTCCTCGAGGGTCGGCATCACGCCGCTGCCGTCGAAGGCCACGTTGAACTTGCGCGGCAGGCCGTAGAGCGAGCGGTCGTTCAGGATCCAGTTGTGCCAGGACTTGGCGAGCGGGCGCGTGTCCAGAAGCTCCTGCGCGTCGATGCCGGCGGTGGACGATCCGGTGACGTTGCGGATGTTGTCGGCGCCCGCCCCCCGGGCCGTGAGGCCGATATCGGTCAGCCCGTCGAGGAAGGGCTGGGCGTGCTCGGGACCGATCTCCCGCACCTGCAGGTTCGCCCGCGTGGTCACGTGCACGTAGCCGCCGCCGTGCGCGTCGGCGAGGTCGGCGACGCCGGCGAACTGCCAGTGGTGTAGGATCCCGTTCGGGATCCGCAGCCGGCACATGTACGAGACCTGGTTCGGCGCGACCCAGAACATCCCGTGGTACCGCCAGCGGAAATTGTCCTCGGGCTTCGGCTGCTTGCCGGCGGCGGCCTCCTGGATGAGGCGGTTGTGGCCGTCGAACGGGTTCTCGGCGCGCTTCCACTTCTCCTGGTCGCAGAGCTTGCCGCCGTCCTTCACGGTCCGGTCCTGCGCCTTGATGTGGATCGCGTCCGGGCCCGTGGGCTCGGCCGGCGGCGCGGACGCGCCCGCTCCGCCCGCGGCGAGGCCGCCGGTCAGGCGGACGGCGGCGATGCCGGAGGCGAAGCCCTCGAGGTAGCGCTTCTGCTCGGCCTCGAACGCGCCCGCGGCGGTCTGGGTGGTGGTCTCGGACATCCGCGCCTCCTCAAGCAGCCAGGGGCTCGGGCGCTCGGCGCCCGAACATCAAGTCGTCCACGTTCTCGATCGGGTCGCCGGAGCGGATCAGCCCCTTGCAGGCGCCCTGCTCGGCGATGTCGCCGACGAACACCGCGCCGATCAGCCGGCCGCCGCGCACCAGCAGCTTGCGGTAGAGGCCGGCGCCGGGGTCGGAGAGCACGATCGCCTCC
Source organism: Methylobacterium mesophilicum (assembly GCF_036441335.1). Lineage (GTDB taxonomy): Bacteria > Pseudomonadota > Alphaproteobacteria > Rhizobiales > Beijerinckiaceae > Methylobacterium > Methylobacterium mesophilicum_B. Next base: position 1,225,958 of record NZ_MLBW01000034.1, on the reverse strand, counting down.
GCGTCGTCGGGCGTGTCCACGATCCCGGCCGAGAAGACCGGCAGGCCCGACACCTTCAGGCTCGTGGACAGGGCCGTGCCCCGGTACTCGGCCGGCTCGCCCGAGAGGTGGCGGGCGAGCGTGTCGGCGTGCTCGTAGGCAGGCTCGACCAGGCCGTAGATCTGGCCGCGGTGCTCGGCGCACTCGCCCAGCGCGAAGATGCGCGGGTCCGAGGTGGTCATCCGGTCGTCGACCGTGATGCCCCGGCCGGTCGCCAGCCCGGCTTCCTGCGCCAGCGCCACCGAGGGGCGCACGCCCACCGACATCACCACGAGGTCGGCCGGTAAGACGGTACCATCCGCCAGGACGAGGCGCTCGACGCGGCCGTCGCCCTCGACTCGCGCGGTATCGGCCTGGAGCATCACCCGCACGCCGCGGGACTCCATGGCGCGCTTCACCAGCCCGGCGGCGTGGTGATCGAGCTGGCGCTCCATCAGACGGTCCATGACGTGGAGCAGCGTGGTCTCGACCCCGAGCCGCGCGAGCCCGACCGCCGCCTCGAGGCCCAGGAGGCCGCCGCCGATGACGATGGCCCGGGCGTGCCGGACGGCCGCCGCGCGGATGGCCGCCACGTCGGCGAGGTCGCGGAACGTGATGACGCCCGGGAGGTCCATGCCGGGCTTCGGCAGGCGGATCGGCAGGGAGCCGACCGCGAGTACCAGCCTGTCGAAGGGCAGGACGTGGGTCTCGCCCACGATGACGAGCCCGTTCTCCCGGTCGATCCGCGTCGCCGGCGCGCCGGTGATCAGGCGGATCCCCTGATCCGCGTACCAGTCGAGGCCGCGGAAGGCGCAGGCCGCCTCGTCGACCTCGCCGCCGAGCAGCGAGGAGAGCAGGACCCGGTTGTAGGCGGCCGTGGGCTCGGCCCCGATGCAGGTGATGTCGTAGCGGCCGGGTGCGGCCTCGGTCAGCCGCTCCAGGAAGCGCAGCGAGGCCATGCCGTTGCCGACGACGACCAGCCGCTCGCGCGGCGGACCGTTCCCGGCGCGCGCGTCGTGTCCGCGTGTGTCCTCAGGGGATATCGCCATCGCTCGATCGCGTCTGGAACCTCGATTGCAGGATCGTTGGCGGACCGCCCACGAAAAAGCCGCTGCCGGTTATCTCCCGGCAGGCTTCAGCCTCAGGGAGAACCGGATCAGCGGCCTCGCTGACGGCGCTGTCCGTCGCCGTTGACGGACGCAGGAAGGATTGCAGGTTCCGTGCCAGACGCTGCATGGCCCGCGAGAGTCGCGCGGATCCTCAGGACTGAGAGCCGGTGCTGGGTACGGCGGAGGCTCGAAGCGACGGCTTCGGCGCTGCACAAAAACTGTGCGACCCGTCGCGAAAGCGATCACGGGCCGGTCGGAACCTCGGGAGACGAGGCTCGAATGTCGGGCGATGTCAGAGTGAGGCGCACCGCCGGGACACCGATCATGAGGCGGCGCCCGACATGTCGAGCTGCCGGGTCACGCTCTCGGGTCGCGCGAATGGGCGCCGACGACCCGCGGCCGCCCGGAACGCAGGCCCCGCCCGATATCGACGGGGCGATCCGCTAAAGCAGCGTCGACAGCATCGCCAGGAGACCCAGCGTCGGCATCGCGCCCGCGGCCAGGACCCAGTACCAAGCGTGGTGCGTGCCCGCCCGACGATTGTCGTTGCAGGCGCGGGGCACCCGGCCACCCCGGGTGACGTAGCGTCGAAGCTCGACCCGCCCGCGCGGATGCGGCATCAACGATCCAGTTTCGAGCTTGCGGCATCCAGGCATGGCGGAAGCACAACGGGCGAGCCTGCCCGACGTTCCGCCGCCGTTCGCGCCGATTCCGCGGGCCGGTGACGAACGGCCCGCAGTGTCGTCACCGTCAGGAATCGGCGATCGCCGCGCGGTACAGATCCGGCCTGTAGACCGTCGCGATCGCCGCCGCGATATCGAACTGCGCGGGGATCTGCTGCGTCGCCCGCATCTGCTCCAGCAGCCACCGGGCCTGCGCCGCGCGGGGCTCCTCGACCGGAGCGCCGAAGCGGATGCGCGGGCCCGGCTCGGTGGGCGCGTCCGGATCGCCGAAGACCCGCCCGACCAGGGCGGGATCGAGGTCGAGATAGGCCCGGCGGGCGAGGCGATGGATCAGTTCGGTCCGGTTCTCCGGCTCGGCGCACCAGCGCCCGGCCCGGGCGACCGCCCGCACCAGCGGCAGGATCGCGTCGTCGAGCCGCGCGGAGACGGCCAGCACCTTCTCGGTCGCGTTCGGCGCGAGGGCGCTGCCGTGCACCGCGATCCGCCCGTGGCCGGTCGCGGCCGCCACGTCGTTCCAGGGCGCACCGGCACAGAACCCGTCCACCAGGCCGCGGCCGAGGGCCTCCACGCAATGCTGCGGCGGGACCACGACCGTGCGGAACGCCGCCGCGTCGAGGCCGCCGGCCTCGGCGAACAGCCGCACTTGGTAGCTGTGGCACGAGAAGGGGTGCACCGTTCCGAGGGTCAGGGGGCTTCCGGCACGGTGGCGGGCCTCCGCCACGCCCGCGAAGGCCCGGGCGACGTCCGCCAACGCCTCGCTGTCCGTGTCCATCGCCGCCCAGAGGGTGCGGGACAACGTGACGGCGTTGCCGTCGGTGCTGAGCTGGAGCGGCACGATCAGGTCGGAGGGCGGCCCCGACAGGGCGAGCCGGCTCGCCAGCGCCAGTGGCGCCAGCATGTGCGCGCCGTCGAGATGGCCGAGCGCCAGCCGGTCGCGGAGCGTCGCCCAGGAGGGCTCGGCGGTGAGGTCGAGGTCGAGCCCCTCGGCCCGGGCGAAGCCGAGCTCGTGGGCCGCGATCAGGGGCGCCGCGTCGCAGAGCGGAACGTATCCGAGCTGGAGCCTCATCCGAGCAGGTCCGCGGTGGTGACGATCGCCCGGGCGATGTCGGCGATCTTGCGCTTCTCGTTCATGGCCTTGCGGCGCAGCTGCTTGTACGCCTCGTCCTCAGAGAGGCCCTTCATGGTCATCAGGATGCCCTTCGCCCGCTCGATCAGCTTGCGATCGGCGAGTTCGCCCCGCGCCTCCGTGAGCTCGCGCTGGAGGCGCGCGAAGGCGTTGAAGCGCAGGATCGCGATGTCGAGGATCGACTTGATCCGCTCCGCCCGCAACCCGTCGACCACGTAGGCGGAGATTCCGGCATCGACGGCGGCCTGCATCATGGTCGAGTCCGAGCGGTCGACGAACATCGCCACCGGCCGCTCGACCTGGCGGGTGACACCCGACATCTGCTCGAGGATGTCCCGGCTCGGGCTCTCCAGGTGGATCACCACGACGTCGGGCTTGAGCGCGGCGACGCGCTCCATCAGGTCGGCGGTGTCGGGAATCACGACCACGCGCCCGATCCCGGCGGCGCGCAGGCCCTCCTCCAGGATGGCCGCGCGGGCGCGGCTCGGGTCGATCACGGCGACGGTGAGATTGGTTTCGGTCATCTCGGCCCGGTACCGGGCGGGTCTTCTTCTGGGGGCCGGCCCGGCTCGGACCGTCGCGAGCGAAGCAAGGCCCGTGCCCGTGGCGGGCCGGCCGGCGGACATGTCCGCGGGATCCCATGCCGCGTCATCAGTAACCGCCGCGCAAACAAACGGTCCAGCTTCCGCCGCAATGCTGGCCGCACATGGCAGGTCTCGAGGCGGTCACGGAGATCGGTGATTCGGATGCGCAGGCCAGATCAGCCCGCCCTCACGGACGCCGCCCACGGCCGCGTGTCCATGCCCTTCCTGCCGACGCTGGCCGTCGTGACGGTCCTGGGCGTGGCCTCGCTCTACTGCCCGACTTCAGAGCCGGTTCGGCCCGGCGCCCGGGCCGAGGCGGGCGCGACCGCTGCCCCCGGGCCCACGGATTTCGCGCCGGTCGCCGCCGTCTCCGCGGTGGGCCGCCCGCCGGCCGTGATCGCGTTCTCCGAGCTCTACCCGCTCGACGCCGCCGTCACGCGGACGGGGTCCCTTCCCGCCCGTCCGGCCGTGGCNCCTGCCCGGGCCGGCGCTGCCCCGAGGCGCCGCGCGGCAACCCCGATCCCATGGCGCCCGCGCGCGTCGAGGCCGCCGAGCAGGCCGAGGACGCGCTGCTCCCGTCCCAGGCCCTCCCCTTCGCGGCCTCTGTAATTCAGTCCCTGGTCCCGGCCGCGCAGGCGGTCGGCGATGCGGCGAATCTCGTGCGCAGCGGTGCGAAGGCGGTCCAGGGCACGGTGGCTCTGGCCGTGGCCGACTGCCTGCGCTGAGCGCGTCCGCCCGCGGACGCTCAAGCCTCTGGATCTCGTGAGCGGACGTCCTAGGTGCGTTGCAGCGGACGGTCCGGACTGCCGGCCGCGGACCGGGGCCGGGGCCGGATGTCTGCACGCATCGAGGATTACGCGCTGGTCGGGGATTGCCGCAGCGCCGCGCTGATCAGCCGTCAGGGCAGCGTCGACTGGCTATGCTGGCCGCGCTTCGACGCCGCCGCCCTTTTCACCAGCCTCCTTGGAACTGAGGCGCACGGTTTCTGGAAGATCTTCCCCGAGGCCGAAAACGTCGAGACGCGCTGGTCCTACCGGCCGGGCAGCCTCGTGCTGGAGACCCGCCACACCACGCGGCAGGGCGAGGTCCTGGTCACGGACTTCATGCCGGTCGGCGACGGATCCCATCTGGTGCGGCTCGTCGAGGGCGTGCACGGGCGCGTCGCCATGCGGATGGAGATGGCGGTCCGCTTCGATTACGGCTCGGCCGTCCCCTGGGTCTCCCGCTCCGAGCTGGGCGACCTGCGCGCCGTATCGGGGCCCCACAAGGTCGTGCTGCGCACCGACGTCCATCTCAAGGGATCGGACGCGCAGACGACGGTGTCCGAGTTCACCGTCCATGCCGGCGACAAGCACCGCTTCGTCCTGAGCTACGGCCCCTCGCACGAGGGCGACCCGCCCCCGATCGAGCCGCGCAAGGTCCTCGAGACCACCGACCAGCACTGGCGCGAATGGTCGTCGCGCTGCACCGGCGGCACGGAATGGGACCGGATGCTCCAGCGCTCCCTGCTGACCCTCAAGGCGCTGATCTACGAGCCCACCGGCGGCATCGTGGCGGCGCCCACGGCCTCCCTGCCGGAGGGGCTCGGCGGGATCCGGAACTGGGATTACCGGTTCTGCTGGCTGCGCGACTCGACCCTCACGCTGATCGCCCTGATGGACGGGGGCTACATCGACGAGGCGCGCGACTGGCTGGGCTGGCTGCTGCGGGCCGTGGCGGGCAATCCCGAGCAGGCGCACATCCTCTACGGCATCGCCGGCGAGCGGCTGCTGCCCGAGATCGAGCTGGACTGGCTGCCGGGCTACGAGAACTCGCGGCCTGTCCGGATCGGCAACGCCGCCGCCAGCCAGTTCCAGCTCGACGTCTACGGCGAGCTGTTCGACGCGCTCTACCAAGCCCATGCCCGCGGCCTGCCGGTCAGCAAGGACGGTATGCGGGTCGGCCTCGCGATCCTGAACCACTTGGAGACGGCGTGGCGCGAGCCCGACGAGGGGATCTGGGAGGTGCGCGGCGGGCGGCGCCACTTCACGCACTCCAAGGTCATGGCCTGGGTGGCGTTCGACCGGGCCCTGCGCATGCACGAGATGCACGAGAACGGCGCCACGCAGGAGCAGGCCGAGCGCTGGCGCGCCATCAAGGACGAGATCCACGCCGAGGTCTGCGAGAAGGGCTTCGACCCCGATCTCAACAGCTTCGTGCAGTCCTACGGCGCGAAGGCGCTCGACGCGAGCCTCCTGCTCATCGCCCATACCGGCTTCCTGCCGCAGCACGATCCCCGGGTGATCGGCACCGTGGAGGCGATCGGCAAGGGGCTGATGCGGGACGGGTTCATCCTCCGCTACGAGACCGAGGGGCAGACCACCGACGGGCTGACCGGCACCGAGGGGGCTTTCCTCCCCTGCACCTTCTGGTACGCCGACAACCTCATCGGCCTGGGGCGGCGCGACGAGGCCGGGGCGCTGATCGAGCGCCTGATCGGCATCTGCACCGATCTCGGCCTCGTCAGCGAGGAATACGACGTGCATGCCAAGCGTCTTGTGGGTAACTTCCCTCAGGCGTTCACCCACGTCGCCCTCGTCAACACGCTCCTCAGCTATACGCGCGGCGAAGGGCCGGCGGATCGGCAGGGTGGTAAGGCCAACGGAGCTCCTCCCGCCGTCCTGCGGCAGCGCGAAGCCGCGAAGCGGACCGCGCGAGGCGAACTGGAAGACGCGACAACATGAGCGGTGCTGACACTCCCGCGAAGGCGGCCCTGGCTGAGATCGATACGCTCAGCATCAACACGATCCGGACGCTCGCGATCGACGCGGTGCAGAAGGCCAATTCCGGCCATGCCGGCGCACCCATGGCGCTGGCGCCGGTCGCCTACACGCTGTGGAACCGCTACCTGCGCTACGACCCGGCGCACCCGCACTGGCCGAACCGCGACCGGTTCGTGCTCTCCTGCGGCCACGCCTCGATGCTGCTCTACGGGCTGCTGCACCTCGCGGGCGTCGCCGAGAGCGACGGCGGCAACGCCCCGGCGGTGTCGCTGGAGGACATCAAGAAGTTCCGCCAGCTCGACAGCCGCACCCCGGGCCACCCGGAATACCACTTCACCACCGGCGTCGAGACCACCACCGGCCCGCTCGGCCAGGGTGTCGCCAACTCGGTCGGCATGGCCATGGGCAGCCGCTTCCTCGGCCAGCACCTGAACCGGCCGAGCCTGCCGCTGTTCGACTACAACGTCTACGCCGTCTGCTCGGACGGCGACCTGATGGAGGGCGTCGCCTCGGAGGCCGCCTCGCTTGCCGGCCACCTGCGGCTCGCCAACCTCTGCTGGATCTACGACGACAACACGATCACCATCGAGGGGCACACGGAACTCGCCTTCGGCGAGGAGGTCGCGACGCGGTTCCTCGCCTACGGCTGGCAGGTGCTGCGCGTCGCCGACGCCAACGACGTGTACGCGCTGGCGGGCTCGATCGAGACGTTCCTCGCCACCAACGACCGCCCGACGCTCATCATCGTCAAGTCGGTGATCGGCTACGGCGCCCCGAAGAAGCAGGGCACCTCCAAGGCGCACTCCGATGCGCTCGGCGAGGACGAGGTGAAGGGCGCCAAGCGCGCCTACGGCTGGCCGGAGGACGCGCAGTTCCTCGTGCCGGACGGCGTGCAGGAGAACTTCCGGAACGGCATCGGCAAGCGCGGCGCCGGCCTCTACGATTCGTGGCAGGGCCTGCTCGCCAAGGCGAAGGAGGCGGACGCCGCCCACGCCGAGGACCTGGACGCCTTCCTGGAAGGCCGCCTGCCGAAGGGCTGGGACAAGGACATCCCGGTCTTCGAGCCGGACGCCAAGGGCCTCGCCACCCGCGAATCCTCCGGCAAGGTGCTGAACGCCATCGCCCAGCACGTGCCGTTCCTGCTCGGCGGCTCGGCCGATCTGGCCCCGTCCAACAAGTCGAACCTGACCTTCGAGGGCGCGGGCTCGTTCGGCCCGTTCTCGCCGGGCGGCCGGAACCTGCATTTCGGCGTCCGCGAGCACGCCATGGGCTCGATCGTGAACGGGCTCGGCCTCTCCGGGCTGCGGGCCTACGGGGCGACCTTCTTGGTCTTCGCCGACTACATGCGCCCGCCGATCCGGCTCGCCTCGCTCATGGAGCTGCCGGTCTTCCACATCTTCACCCACGACTCGATCGGCGTGGGCGAGGACGGGCCGACCCACCAGCCGGTGGAGCAGCTCCTGTCGCTGCGCTGCATCCCGGGCCTCGTGACGCTGCGCCCGGCCGACGCCAACGAGGTCGCCGAGGCCTACCGGGTGATCTTCACGCTGAAGAACCAGCCGGCGGTTCTCGCCCTCTCGCGCCAGCCGCTGCCGACCCTCGACCGCGCGAAGTACGGGGCTGCCTCCGGCACGGCCAAGGGCGGCTACGTGCTGGCCGACAGCGAGGGCACGCCCGACGTGATCCTCCTCGCCTCGGGCTCCGAGGTGCAGCTCTGCGTCGGGGCCTACGAGGCCCTGAAGGCCGAGGGCGTCAAGGCCCGGGTCGTGTCGATGCCGTCCTGGGACCTGTTCGAGCGCCAGGACGCGGCCTACCGCGACTCGGTGCTGCCGCCCGCTGTCAAGGCGCGGGTCGCCGTCGAGCAGGGCAGCGTGATCGGCTGGGACCGCTACGCCGGCTCCGAGGGCGCGATCATCGGCATGCACACCTTCGGCGCCTCGGCGCCGATCAAGGATCTCCAGACCAAGTTCGGTTTTACCCCCGATAAGGTCCTGGACGCCGCGAAGGCGCAGGTGGCCAAGCACAGGAAGTAGCCCGGGGGCCCGCTCTCCCGCCCGGTCCGGGCGGGAGAGCGCGTTCGGGCGCGAGTACGCGGTACGCGAGGCGAGGAATCGACATGAACGCGCTCAAGGCCCTGCACGACGAACAGGATCAGGCGGTCTGGCTCGACTTCGTGGCCCGCGGATTCATCCAGAAGGGCGAGCTGAAGCAGCTCGTGGAGCGCGACGGCCTGCGGGGCGTCACCTCCAACCCGTCGATCTTCGAGAAGGCGATCGGCCACTCGGACGAGTACGACGACAGCCTGAAGGCCGTGCAGGCGACCGGCGACAGCCGCGTCATCGACCTCTACGAGGGGCTCGCGATCGCCGACATCCAGGCGGCCGCCGACGTGCTCCGCCCGGTCTACGAGGCGAGCGACGGGGCCGACGGCTACGTCAGCCTGGAGGTCTCGCCCTACCTCGCCCTCGACACCGAGGCGACGCTGGCCGAGGCGCGCCGCCTGCACAAGGCGGTCTCCCGCGACAACCTGATGGTGAAGGTGCCGGCCACCCCGGAGGGCATCCCGGCGATCCGGCAGCTGACGAGCGAGGGCATCTCGATCAACGTCACCCTGCTGTTCTCGCAGGAGGCCTACGAGGCCGTGGCCCGCGCGTTCATCGACGGGCTCGATGAACGCGCCAAGGCCGGCCACGACGTCTCGCGGATCGCCAGCGTGGCGAGCTTCTTCATCAGCCGGATCGACGTGCTGGTCGACAAACTGCTCGACGAGAAGATCGCGCAGGCCAACGACCCGGACGAGAAGTTCGCCCTGGAGCAGCTGAAGGGCAAGGTGGCGATCGCCAACGCGAAGCTCGCCTACCAGCGCTACAAGACGATCTTCGCCGAATCCAAGTGGACCGCGCTGGCCGAGAAGGGCGCCAAGGCGCAGCGCCTGCTCTGGGCCTCCACCGGCACGAAGAACAAGGCCTATTCGGACGTCCTCTACGTCGAGGAGCTCATCGGGCCGAACACCGTCAACACGATGCCGCCCGCCACCATGGACGCGTTCCGCGACCACGGCGTGGTGCGGGCCACGATCGAGGAGGACGTGCCGGGCGCCGAGGCGGTCATGAACCGCCTCGCCCGGGCCGGGATCGACATCGAGGCGGTCGCCGAGCAGCTGGTTAAGGAGGGCGTGCAGCTCTTCATCGACGCCGCCGACAACCTGCTGGGCGCCGTCGCGGGCAAGCGCGTCGCGCTGCTGGGGCACCGCCTGGACGGCCAGAGCCTCGCCATGGACGACACCCTGGCCGCCGAGGCCAAGAAGGCCGTCGAAACCTGGCGCGCCAGCGGCTCGATCCGCCGGCTCTGGGCGGGCGACGCCTCGGTCTGGTCCGGCCACGACGAGGCGAACTGGCTCGGCTGGCTGCACATCGTCGAGGAGGAGCTGGAGAAGGCCGCCGACTACGCCGCCTTCTCCGACTGGGTGAAGGCGGAAGGCTTCACCGACGCCGTGGTGCTGGGCATGGGCGGGTCGAGCCTCGGCCCGGAGGTCCTGAGCCTGACCTACGGTCAGCGCGAGGGTTTCCCGAAGCTCCAGATCCTCGACTCGACCCACCCGGATCAGGTGCGCGCCCTGGAGGCGAGCATCGACCTCGCCAAGACGCTGTTCATCGTCGCGTCCAAGTCCGGCTCGACCCTGGAGCCGAACGTCTTCCGCGACTACTTCCTGGCCCGCGCCAAGGACGTGCTCGGCGACCGGGCCGGCGACCACTTCGTGGCCGTGACCGATCCGGGCTCCGACATGGAGCGCGCCGCGCAGAGCGATAAGTTCAACAAGATCTTCTACGGCGTGAAGCAGATCGGCGGGCGCTACTCGGTGCTCTCGGCCTTCGGCCTCGTGCCGGCCGCCGCCATGGGCCTCGACGTGAAGGCGCTCCTCGAGACCGCCCGCATCATGGTCCGCTCCTGCGGGCCGGCCGTGCCGCCGGCCGTGAACCCGGGCGTCCTGCTGGGAACGGCCATCGGCGCCGCGGCGCTCGCCGGCCGCGACAAGGTGACGATCGTCGCCTCCCCGGCGATCGCGAGCTTCGGCGCCTGGGCCGAGCAGCTGATCGCGGAATCGACCGGCAAGCAGGGCAAGGGCCTCGTGCCGGTGGACGGCGAGCCGGTCGGCGTTCCCGCCGTCTACGGCCACGACCGGTTCTTCATCTACCTGCGCCTCGACGGCAACGCCGAGGCCGCGCAGGACGAGGCCCTGCGCGCCCTGGAACGGGACGGCCACCCGATCGCCCGCATCACCCTCGACTCGGTCGAGCAGCTGCCGCAGGAATTCTACCGTCTGGAGATGGCGACCGCGGTGGCCGGCGCGGTGATCGGGATCAACCCGTTCGACCAGCCCGACGTCGAGGCCAGCAAGATCGAGACGAAGAAGCTGTTCGCCGAGGCCGAGGCGAAGGGCGCCCTCCCCGCCGAGGCGCCGCTCTACGAGGACGACTGGGTCGCGCTCTACGCCGATCCGCGGAACGCCGACGCCCTCAAGCCGGCCGCCGAGGGGCTCGAGGCCGCGATGAAGGCGCAGATCGGCCGCCTGAAGGACGGCGATTACCTGGGGCTCCTGGCCTACGTCCCGCGCGACGCCGAGGCCGCCGCCATCCTGCAGGAGCCGCGGATCGCCGTGCGCGACGCCCGCAAGGTCGCGACCTGCCTGGAGTTCGGGCCGCGCTTCCTCCACTCGACCGGCCAGGCCTACAAGGGTGGCCCGGATACCGGCGTGTTCCTGCAGATCACCGCGGACGCTGCCGAGGACCTGCCGATTCCGGGCCGGAAGCTCGGGTTCAGCACCGTCGCCGCGGCGCAGGCGCGGGGCGACTTCGCCGTCCTCGCCGAGCGCGGCCGGCGGGCGCTGCGCGTCCACCTCAAGGGCGGCGACACGAAGGCCGGCCTCGTCCGGGTCGCGGCGGCCTTGAAGATGGCGGTCGTCTAGCCGTTCCGGACCGGCGGCGGGGGGCTTCCCGTCCCGCCGCCGGCCCGCCGCGGCAGGCCTCGTCCCGCGAGCGGGCGCGGCTCGCGGATCGCCTGTGACGTCGGTGAAGCCGTAGGGGCCTGACCCTCGCCGCGCGGGGGCAAACGGTAAGGAAGGGCAGCAATGCAACTCGGCATGATCGGCCTCGGCCGGATGGGCGGCAACATCGTCCGGCGTCTCCTGCGCGACGGGCACACAGCCGTGGTGTTCGACCAGAACCCGGCGGCCGTCGCCGCCCTGGTCGAGGCCGGGGCTGTCGGCGCGTCGAGCCTGGAGGATCTGGTCTCGAAGCTCGAGGTGCCGCGCGCGGCCTGGGTGATGCTGCCGGCCGGGGCGATCACCGAGCAGACCGTCCAGGCGCTCTCGGGTCTGATGCAGGCGGACGACTGCATCATCGACGGCGGCAACTCCTTCTACGGCGACGATGTCCGCCGCGGGGCCGCCCTGAAGGAGAAGGGCCTGCACTACGTCGACGTCGGCACCTCGGGCGGCGTCTGGGGCCTGGAGCGCGGCTACTGCATGATGATCGGCGGGGACAAGGAGGCGGTCGACCGCCTCGACCCGATCTTCAAGACCCTGGCGCCCGGCATCGGCGACATCCCGAAGACGCCGAACCGCGAGGGGCGCGACCCCCGCGCCGAGCAGGGCTACATCCACGCGGGCCCGACCGGCGCCGGCCACTTCGTCAAGATGGTCCATAACGGCATCGAGTACGGCCTGATGCAGGCCTACGCGGAGGGCTTCGACATCCTCCGCCACGCCAACGCGTCCGACCTGCCGGCCGAGCGCCGCTTCGACCTCAACATGGGCGACATCGCCGAGGTCTGGCGTCGCGGCAGCGTCGTCTCGTCCTGGCTCCTCGATCTGACCGCCCAGGCACTCGCGGGCGACGAGCAGCTCACCGACTTCTCCGGCTACGTCGAGGATTCGGGCGAGGGCCGCTGGACCATCAACGCCGCCGTCGAGGAGGGCGTCCCGGCGACGGTGCTCTCCGCCGCGCTCTACCGCCGCTTCCGCTCCCGCGAGCACGCGAGTTACGCCGACAAGCTGCTCTCGGCGATGCGCAAGGGCTTCGGCGGCCACCAGGAGCCGAAGGGCTGAGCGGGACGCCCGCAGGCCGACCTGTCCGACCCCCGAAGCCGCGAGGGCCCGAACCCATGAGCCTTCCCGTCGGAACCCACGTCCTGAAGGATCCGGAGGCGGTCGCCCGCGAGGCGGCCGAGCGGATCATCGTGGCCTGCGGTGAGAGCCGGTCCGACCGGATCGCGGTCTGCCTCTCGGGCGGCTCGACGCCCAAGGTGCTGTACGGCCTGCTCGCCGGGCCGGATTACGCGGCCCGGGTGCCGTGGGAGCGGATCCACTGGTTCTTCGGCGATGACCGCGCCGTGCCGTGGGACGATCCGCGCAGCAATGTCCGGATGGTCCGGGAGGCGTTCGGCCACGGGTCGCGGATCCCGCCGACGCATCTCCACTTCATCCCGTCCGACGCCGGCCCGGAAGCCGGTGCCCGCGCCTACGAGCGGACGCTCCTCGACTTCTACGGCGCCGAGCACCTCGATCCGGCCCGGCCGCTCTTCGACCTCGTGCTGCTCGGCCTGGGCGAGGACGGCCACACCGCCTCGCTGTTTCCCGGCAAGCCCGCCGTCGACGAGACCCGGCGGCTCGTCGACGCCGTGCCGGAGGCCGGCCTGGAGCCGTTCGTCCCGCGGATCAGCCTGACGCTGCCGGCGCTCGCGTCCTCGCGGCACGTGCTGTTCCTCGTCACCGGTTCCGGCAAGCGGGCTCCGCTGGCCCGGCTGGCCGCCGGCGAGTCGCTGCCCGCTGGCCGCGTGACGAGCGCGGGCGCCGTGGCGTGGCTGCTGGACGAGGCCGCGGCCGGNCGTGTATGCGCGCATTGTGCCGATTTTGAGCCGCGTTGCACGCCCTCACCGCTCGCCGCCTACGACCTCGACGACCTGCGGGCGCGGATCGGGGCGCGGACGGAGGTCGACGGCAATTTCCGGGCGATCGTGTCGCTGATCGCGCGAGAACGCAACCCGCCGCCGGCGCCCCTCGGGTATCCTTCGTGCAGCCTCGTGAAAGGGCACCGAAGGAGACCTGCCGATGCCGCAGACCACCACCCCGACCGATGTCGAGGCGATGCTGGCGAACCTCGCCCGCTCCGCGCGCCGCTCGCCGGAGGCCTATCTGGCCTCGGCCCGCGCCACCCTGGTCCGCATCCTGGCGCAGCCGGACCTGCTCGACCCGTCGCGGCTGGTCGGCCAGGGACCCGGCCTGAGCCGGAACCTCCTGTTCGGCACCGAGGCGATCAGCGTCTGGGCGATGGTCTGGGCGCCCGGCACGGTGACGCCGGTCCACGACCACCACTGCTCGTGCTGCTTCGGCCTGCTGCGCGGCAGCCTCCGGGAGACGTGGTACCGCCCGATCAGCGAGACCCACGCCGTGGCGACCATGGACGCCGTCCGCGAGCCCGGCTTCGTCGCCTGCATGATGCCCACGGGGCCGAACCTGCACCGGATCGCCAATGACGGGCCGGAAGCGGCCGTCTCGATCCACGTCTACGGCTACGACCACCGGGCGCAGGACTCGTCGATCCACCGGACCTACGCGGTGGCGGCGGGCTGAGCCCCGCCGCGGCGCGGTCGCCTCACGCCACGTAGATCGTCGGGACGGCGGTCGTGTACTTCATCTCCTCCATGGCGATCGAGGAGGACAGGTTCGAGAAGTCGAGCTTGGCGATGAGGCGCTGGTAGACCGCGTCGTAGGCCTCGATGTCCGGCACCACGATCCGCAGCAGGTAGTCGATCTCGCCGGTCAGGCGCCACGCCTCGACGATCTCCGGGAAGCCGGCGACCACCCGCCGGAACGCGTCCGACCAGTCGGCCGCGTGGCGCGGCGCCTTGACGGCCACGAACACCGTGGTGGGGACGTTGACCTTGCGGCGGTCCACCAGGGCGACCCGGCGGCGGATCACCCCGGACGCCTCCAGCTTCTTCACCCGCCGCCAGCACGGCGCCGCGCTGATGCCGACCTGCTCGGCGAGTTCGGCCACCGGGAGCGTCGCGTCCTGCTGGAGGAGATCGAGGATCTTCCGGTCCACGGCGTCCATGCGATCGATGCTCCCGTCGGCGCGTCCGGGCCGGACTACAGGGCGAAGTGCTTCGAGAGCTTGAGCCCCTGGGCCTGGTAGTTCGAGCCGGCCCCCGCCCCGTAGAGCGTCTCCGGCAGGTCGAGCATCCGCTCGTAGACGAGGCGGCCGACGATCTGCCCGTCCTCCAGGAGGAACGGCACGTCGCGGGAGCGGACCTCCAGCACGGCCCGCGCGCCCGCGCCGCCGGCCCCGGCATAGCCGAAGCCCGGGTCGAAGAAGCCCGCGTAGTGGACGCGGAACTCGCCGACCAGGGGATCGAACGGCACCATCTCGGCGGCGTGGTCCGGCGGGACCTGCACGGCCTCCTTGGAGGCCAGGATGTAGAACTGGCCGGGATCGAGGATCAGGCTGCCCGACCCGTCGGCGGCCAGCGGCTCCCAGAAATCCGCCGCCCGGTGGCGCCCGGGGGCGTCGACGTCGACGAGGCCGGTGTGGCGCTTCGCCCGGTAGCCCACGAGGCCGTCGAAGCCGGCGAGGTCCACCGACACCGCCACGCCGCCCTGGAAGGACGGGCTGCCGGCGTCGACCAGGGCCGAGCGGGCGTGCAGCAGGCCGAGCTCGGCCTCGGTCAGCCGCGGAGCCCCGCGGCGGAAGCGGATCTGCGACAGCCGCGAGCCGCTGCGCACGAGGACCGGGAAGGTGCGCGGCGAGATCTCCGCGTAGAGCGGCCCGTCGTAGCCGGGCTCGACTTGGTCGAAGGCCTCGCCCCGGTCGGTGATCACGCGGGTGAAGACGTCGATGCGCCCGGTCGAGCTCTTCGGGTTCGCGGCCGCCGAGAGATCGGCCGGCAGGGCGAGGCTCTCCTGGAGCTCCGCGATGTAGACGCAGCCCGTCTCCAGGACGGCGCCCGGGCGCAGGTCCACGGCGTGCAGCGACAGCCGGTCGACGCAGGCCTGGACCGTCCGTCCCGAGCCGGGCAGGAAGCTCGTCCGCACCCGGTAGGCCCTGGCGCCGAGGCGCAGGTCGAGGCTCGCGGGCTGGATCTGATCGGCCGCGAAGGGGCTCGCGGTCCGGATGCCGCCCGCCTGCGCGAGGGCGGCGATCGCCTGGGCCGGCAGGATGCCCGACCGGCCGTCCGCGCTCGACTCGGCGGCTCCCGTGGCTGCGCCCGCGTTCATCGCGCCCCTGACTCCATCGCGCGCGCCGGCCGGTCCGCGTCACGCCGAGCAGCGTTGTCCGCCGGGACCCGCTAACGCGGGCTTAACCGCGTCCGGAGGCCCCGTCGTGCCGGCGCCGCGCGCCGCGGGGCGCCCCGCCGCGCGAGGTAGTCCGCCGCAATTGACGGCGATTCCGCCGCCCACTACCACCGGCCGGGAAGCGCGTTCCTTTCGGCTTCAGCGAGTCGTACCGTCCGAAGAAGGGCCATTTAGGGCGATGTACAAGGCCGAGACGCGGGGAATAAGTGTGACGGTCCAGTCTCGTTTCGTCGAGGAGGAGTCCTCGCCGACCGAGAGCCGGTACTTCTTCGCCTACACGGTCGAGATCGTGAACAACGGGAGCGAGCAGGTCCAGCTGCGCTCGCGCCACTGGCGGATCATCGACGGCCACGGGGCGTGCCAGGAAGTGCGCGGCACCGGCGTGGTCGGCAAGCAGCCGGTGCTGGAGCCGGGCGAGTCCTTCTGCTACACCAGCGGCTGTCCGCTCAACACGCCCGACGGGTTGATGGCCGGCAGCTACACCATGGCGACGGTGGCCGGCGAGAGCTTCGAGGCCGAGATCCCAGCCTTCTCCCTCGACAGCCCGCACGTCCGCCGCAGCCTGCACTGAGGTCCCGGCCCGGGGCCTCGCCCCGGAGGAATCCATGTCCGCGACCGGCGAGCGGCTGAGCCCGCTCGACATGCTCGCCCGCCTCGTGTCGTTCGACACGGAGAGCGACAAGTCCAACCTCGCCCTGATCGACGCGGTCTGCGCCTATCTCGACGGCTGGGACGTCCCGTACCTGCGCCTCCCGAACGCGACGGGCGACAAGGCCGCCATCCTCGCCACGGTCGGCCCGATGGCCGACGGAGGCTCCGTCCTGTCCGGCCACACCGACGTGGTGCCGGTGACGGGCCAGGCCTGGACAGGCGACCCGTTCACCCTGCGCGTCGCCGACGGCCGGGCCTACGGACGGGGCGCGGTCGACATGAAGGGCTTCGACGCGCTGGCCCTGGCCCTCGTGCCCGACATGATCGCCGCCGGGCTGAAGCGGCCGATCCACATCCTGCTCTCCTACGACGAGGAGACGACCTGCCTCGGCTCGATGGACGGGATCGCGCGTTTCGGCGACGGCCTGCCCCGGCCGGCTGCGGTGATCGTCGGCGAGCCCACCGGGATGGAGGTCGCCGACGCCCACAAGAGCATCGTCACCTGTCTCACCACGGTCCACGGCCACGAGGCCCATTCCGCCCGCCCCGCCCTCGGCGCGAACGCCGTGGCGGCCGCCTGCGACCTCGTCGCCGGCCTCAACCGGATCGCCGACCTGATGATCGAGCGCGGCGACCCGTCCGGGCGGTTCGATCCGGCCTCGACCACGGTCCATGTCGGGACGATCCAGGGCGGCACCGCCCGGAACATCCTGGCCAAGGAGTGCCGCTTCCTCTGGGAGTATCGCGGCCTGCCGGATCTCGACCCGGCCGAGATCCCGCGGCTGTTCGCGGCGGAGGTCGAAAGGGTCACCCGCGAGCGCCTCAACCGCTACGGCGCGTTCGGGCGGATCGACACCCTAGAGGAGGTCGACATCCCCGGCCTCGCCCCGGAGCCGGGCTCGGCGGCCGAGCGCCTGTGCCTGCGCCTCGCCGGACGCAACCACACCGTCGCGGTGCCCTACGCCACCGAGGCCGGGCGCTTCCAGGCGGCAGGTCTCCCGACGGTGGTCTGCGGCCCCGGCGACATCGCCCAGGCGCACCAGCCCGACGAGTTCATCACCCTCGACGCCCTGGGCCAGGGTGAGCACTTCCTGCGCGAGCTGATCGAGGTGAGTGCGTCATGAATGCGGTAACCGGTATCACCATCAAGCTGCGCCCGCTGGAGCGGGAGGACCTGCGCTTCGTCCACCAGCTCAACAACAACGACAGCATCATGCGCTACTGGTTCGAGGAGGCCTACGAGTCCTTCGCCGAACTTCAGCAGCTCTACGAGCGCAATATCCACAATCAGACCGAGCGGCGCTTCATCGTGGCCGATCCGAGCGGGGAGCCGGCCGGGCTGATCGAGCTCGTCGAGATCAACCACCTGCACCGGCGCTGCGAGTTCCAGATCGCGATCCATCCGAGCTTCCAGGGCCGCGGCTACGCGTGGCAGGCCACCCGGATCGCCATGGATTACGCCTTCAGCGTGCTCAACATCCACAAGCTCTACCTGCACGTCGACCGGGACAACGCCCGGGCCGTGCGGATCTACGAGCGCTGCGGCTTCCATCCCGAGGGCGTTCTCAAGGACGAGTTCTTCGTGAACGGGCGCTACCGGGACGCCGTGCGGATGTGCCTGTTCCAGCCCGAGTACCTGAGGGCCCGCGGCGGGGGCGGCGACATCGCGGAGCCCGTCCTGAAGGTCTGAAGCGGGTCTCGACCGTCGCCCGCGAGCGGCGGACGAGACCCGAAACGAAACGGGGGAGGAGCCCATCGGCCCCTCCCCCCACGTTCACACCGCTCAGTTGCGGCCGGCGCCGCCCGCCTGACCGCCGGCGCGGCCGGCACCCTGGGCACCGCCCATGGCGCCGTTGCCGCCGCTCATGCCGCCGCGCTCGGCGCCACCCGTCCGGCCGCCCTCGGCGCCGGACTTCATGCCGCCCTGCTGGCCGCCGCGATCGGACGCGTTGCGGATGCCGTCCTGCTGGCCGCCGCGCATGTCGCTGTTGCGCATGCCGTCGTTCTTGCCTTCCTGACGGGACGCCTTGTCCATCCCGCGGTCCTGGCCGCGGTCGTTGCGGTCCGTCCGGCCGTCGTTGCGGCCCTCGGTCCGCGACGCGTTGTGGATGCCGTCCCGCCCGCCGCGGTTGTCGAAGCGCGCGCCGGCGCGCTGCTCGGAGCGGAAGCTCGCGCTGACCGCGCCGCCGCCGCTGAGGCGCCGGTACTCGGCCGACCCGTAGCGCACCCGCTGGCCGCGGATCGTCACGAAGCGGTCCTCCTGGACGGAGACGAGGCGGCGGTACTCGGGGGAGCCGTACAGCACCCGCTGGCCGCGGATCACGACGTAGCGCTCGCGCGGGCCGGTCTCGCGGACGCTGACCAGGCGGCGGTACTCGGGCGAGCCGTACAGCACCCGCTGGCCGCGGATCACGACGTAGCGCGCGCGCGGGCCGCGGTTCTCGGTGACGATCAGGCGGCGATATTCCGGCGAGCCGTACACGACCCGGCGGCCGCCGATGAACACGTAGCGGCCCTCGCGGCGGAAGCCGCCCTCGACCCGCTCGGACCGGACGTCGGTCCGGCTGACGTCCGTCCGGCCGCGGAAATCGGCGCGGTCGGCGCGACGGTCGCCGCGACGGTCACCGCGATCGGCACGCGCGCCGTCGCGATCCCCGCGCTCGTTCCGCTCGGCGCGATCACCGCGGCGGTCGCCCCGCTCGGCGCCGGCCCGATCCTTGTCCTGGGCCATGCGGTCCTGAGGCGGCGGCCCGGGCGGCCGTCGCGGGCGGCTTCGCCATCGAGTGCGACGTCCAGCTCAGCGCCGACGGCGAGGCGATGGTCTTCCACGACGCCGCCCTCGGGCGCCTGACGGGGGCGAGCGCGGCCCTGGCCGACCGCTCCGCCGCCGAGCTCGCGACCCTCGCCGTCGCCGGGTCCGCGGAGACGATCCCGACGCTGCCGGCCTTCCTGGCGGCGGTGTCCGGGGCGGTGCCGGTGGTGATCGAGGTGAAGTCCCGCTACGACGGCGACCTGCGGCTCGCGACCCGCACCGCCGAGATCGCCGCGGCCTGCGCCGGGCCGGTGGCGCTGAAATCGTTCGACCCGCAGGTGGTCGCGGCCCTGCGCGACCTCTGCCCCGCCACGGTCCCGCGGGGCATCGTGGCGGAGACGACGCAGGACGACCCGGTCTACGCGGCCCTGACGCCCTCGCTCCGCCGGTCCCTCTCCGACCTGCTGCACCTCGCCGAGACGCGGCCCGACTTCCTGTCCTGGCGGGTGGACGACCTGCCCTGCGCGCCGACCTACCTCTGCCGGCTGCTCGGTCAGGTCCCCGTCATGACCTGGACGGTCCGGAATGCGGAGCAGCGCGCCCGCGCGGCCGCGCACGCGGACCAGATGGTGTTCGAGGGGTTCGTCCCGTGACTGTTCCTGCGCCCCGTCCGATCCCGTCCGAACTGGATCGCCATGACCGCTTCGCGTGACGCGCGCGCCCGCTTCGCGCGGCTCTGCGGGGGCCTCGCCCTCGCCGCGACCTTGCTTGCCCCGGCGCCCGCTTCCGCGGCCGACCCGTGCGAGGGCACGACCCAGGCGGATCTCAACGCCTGCGCGGGGGCCGATTACCGGGCCGCCGACACGGCGCTGAATGCCGTCTACGGGCAGCTGGTGAGGAAGATCGGCCCGAAGACGAAGGACGCCCTGCGGGGCGCCCAGAAGGCTTGGCTGTCGTACCGGGACGCGACCTGCTTCCTCGAGACCATGGGCCTCGACGGGGGCTCGGCCTACGCGATGGCGTACAACGGCTGCCTGAAGGGGCTGACCGACGCGCGGACCAGGGTCCTGAAGGGATACCTCGACTGCAAGCCGGACGACGTGTCCTGCGTCGGCCGGCTCGCTGAGTGAGCGCGCGCCGCGACGGCGCCGTCCGGTTCGGAGAGCGCGCGTCGCCGCGCGCCGTCCAGGAGGCCGCGCGAAAGCGCGCGGCGGGTGACGTCGGCGGCCGTCTGACAACGCTGCCATGGTCGCCGCGCGCATCCGCCCGCTTGCCCCCGGCCGGTCAGGGGCTAGAGTCCGGCCCATGAAGCAAGCACCCGGGCCGACGCCGGAGACCGCCGCACTGACCGTGCGGGCGCTTCCCGGACTGAAGGAGATCGGCGCGGCGGAATGGGATGCCTGCGCGTTCTCGTCCGAGACCCTGGCGGCGGGCGACGAGACCCACAACCCCTTCGTGTCGCACGCCTTCCTGTCGGCGCTGGAGGATTCGGGCTGCGTCTCGCGCAGGACCGGCTGGCTGCCGCTCCACGTCTCGGTCGAGCGCGACGGCGTCCGCCTCGGCGTGGCGCCCTGCTACCTGAAATCGCACAGCCAGGGCGAGTACGTCTTCGACCACGGCTGGGCCGACGCCTACGAGCGGGCCGGCGGCGCCTACTACCCCAAGCTCCAGGTCAGCGTGCCGTTCACGCCGGTGACCGGGCCGCGCTTCCTGATCGCGCCTGGGGCCGATCCCGACGAGGCCACGGCCGGCCTCGTCGCGGGCCTGCGGGCGCTGCGGGGCGAGACCAAGGCCTCCTCGATCCACGTCACCTTCATGCGCGAGGCGGAGTGGGAGCGGGCCGGCGCGGCCGGCTTCCTGCAGCGCACCGACCAGCAGTTCCACTGGCAGAACGACGGCTACGCGAGCTTCGACGATTTCCTCGCCGCCCTCGCCTCGCGCAAGCGCAAGACCATCCGCAAGGAGCGCCGCGACGCCCTGGCGCCCGGCATCGCCGTCGAGCACCTGACCGGCGCGGCCATCACCGAGGCCCACTGGGACGCGTTCTACGCCTTCTACATGGACACGGGCTCGCGGAAGTGGGGACGGCCCTACCTCAACCGCCGGTTCTTCTCGCTCCTGTCCGAGCGCATGGCCGACCGGGTGCTCCTCGTGATGGCCAAGCGCGGGGACGCCTACATCGCCGGCGCGATCAACCTGATCGGCGATACCGCGCTCTACGGCCGGAACTGGGGCTGCATCGAGGACCATCCGTTCCTGCATTTCGAGGTCTGCTACTACCAGGCGATCGACTTCGCGATCGCCCGGGGCCTGAAGCGGGTCGAGGCGGGGGCCCAGGGCGAGCACAAGCTCGCCCGCGGCTACCGGCCGGTCCTGATGCACTCGGCCCACGACATCGCCGACCCGGCGCTGCGCCGCGCGGTGGCCGATTACTTGCAGCGGGAGCGCGCCCACGTCGCCGAGGCGGTCGACGTCCTCGACACGCTGACGCCGTTCCGGCGCGCGGACGCGGACGGCCCGGGCGCGACGCCCCCCGACGCCTCCTCCCCCAACACCTCACCCCCCGAGAGTTCCGAGTCATGAGCCCGATCGACCGCATCAAGACCTACGCCGACGAGCTGACGGCCCTGCGCCGCGACCTGCACGCCCATCCGGAACTCGGCTTCGAGGAGGTCCGGACGGCCGGCATCGTCGCCGACCTCCTCGAGACGTTCGGCTGCGAGGTCCATCGCGGCGTCGGCGGCACCGGCGTGGTCGGCCTGCTCAAGGGACGCACCGACAACGGCAAGCGGATCGGCCTGCGCGCCGACATGGACGCCCTGCCCATCGAGGAGGAGACCAACCTCCCCTACCGCTCGACCTATGCCGGCAAGATGCACGCCTGCGGCCATGACGGGCACACCACGATGCTGGTCGGCGCGGCGCGCTACCTCGCCGAGACCCGCGATTTCGACGGGACCGCGGTGTTCGTGTTCCAGCCGGCCGAGGAGGGCCGCGGCGGCGCCCGGGCCATGCTGAAGGACGGCCTGTTCGAGCGCTTCCCCTGCGACGAGATCTACGGCCTGCACAACCAGCCCGGCGGCGGCCACGGCATGATCAAGCTGCGGCCCGGGCCGATCATGGCGGCGGCGGACTTCTTCGACATCCACATCCGCGGCAAGGGCATCCACGCCGCACAGCCGCACCGGGGCACCGACCCGATCATCATCGCCACCGGCCTCGCCCAGGCCCTCCAGTCGATCGTGTCGCGCAACGCCGACCCGCTGAAGTCCATCGTCCTGTCGATCACCCGGATCGAGGCGGGCTCCGCCTACAACGTGATCCCCGAGACGGCTCACCTCGCCGGCACGATCCGCACCTTCGACAAGGAGATCCGGGCGCTCGCCGGCACCCGCATGCGCGAGCTGGCGGCCGGCTTCGGCGCGGCCTACGGCGCCCAGGTCACGGTCGACCTCCAGGACGTGTTCTCCGTCCTGGAGAACGCCCCCGCGCAGGCGGCCGCCGCCACGGAGGTCGCCACCGAACTCCTGGGCGCCGACAAGGTCGAGTCCAACGTCGTGCCCAAGATGGGCAGCGAGGACTTCGCCGACATGACCATGGCGGTCCCCGGCGCCTATGTCTGGCTCGGCGCCAATCCGGGCCCGGGCCTGCACAATGCCGGCTACAACTTCGACGACTCGATCATCCCGATCGGCAGCGCCTTCCTGGCGCGGATGGTGGAGCGCCGCACCGCGGCCTGACGCCGGGCCGTCCCCGCCGTCCCGGACTGTCCGGATGGCGGGCGATGTCGCCGCGCGAGTCCGGTCGGCCGTCGACAGCGCGGCCGATCGGTGCGAATCCTGACGAAACCTGCCCGCGACCCAACGCGGGTCGCGATGGGAGGGCGCCATGTCACCGGAGATGCGGGAATCGCGCGCGGCGCTCATCCTGCTGGCCGCCTCGGTGGGGGCGGTCCTGCTGTTCGGCGCTTTCACGCTGCTGACGCAGCTCGGCTGAGGCACGGCCGCGATTGCAACCTGAGCGGGTTGGCTGCGGGCCGGATCGCGGGGGGGCGGTCCCGTGCGAAGCGGGATTTCGCCGCCGGCACAGGGCATTGTCGTCGATGTGTGACGGGCGATCGAGTTGAGTTAACTGCTCATTAATTCCATCAGCGGTTGTATATCTCCGAAGGCGGGCACGGTGCGCGCTGAAACCGGAGTTCGCCCATGATGGCCGACGCAATCCAGGGTCCCCGCCCTCGGCCGGTCGACCTCTCAGCCGCCCTCGACGCCTCCGGGATCGTCGGCGCGTGGTCGTGGTCGCCGCGCGCCGAGCGGTGCGTGCTCGATGCCGGCGCCGCGGACGTGCTGGCCGGGGATCCCGGACTCGCCGGGCGCCCCCTCCCGCTCTCGGTCGCCAAGGCCTGCGTCCACCCGGAGGACCGGCCGGCCGTAATCCGGCAGTTCAAGGCGGTGCGCGAGCGCGGCGGCCTGTTCGTGGCCGAGTACCGCACGCTGTCGCCGTCGGGGCAGGTCCGCCGGATCCTCGATCGCGGCCGGATCCCGCCGGGCGCGTCGAGCCGGCGCCTCGGGCACGGCGTCATCATCGACGTGACGGACGAGCCGTCGGCGACGCGGGCGATGGCCGGGCCCGCGGACGCGCTGACGCAGGCCGTGGACCGCGCCCTCGAGTGCCGCGACGCCCTGGAGGGCGTGGCGGATTCCGAGCTTCAGCTCCTGGTCGACATGCTGCTGCTGCACCTGGGCCGGCGCATCGCCAAGGCCTCCACGACCGGCGCGAGCCGCGGCCGCCACTGAGGCGGGGGCGCTCCGTCCCGCCGGGCCGTCCGGCCCGGCTCACTGCACCAGCACGGCCTGGTTGCAGAGGGTGCCGTCCACGTCGAGATCGGCGTAGCCGAGGCGCAGGCCGAGGGTGCGCAGGACGGTGTCGAGCACGAGATCGATCCCCGGCGCCACGGTGCCCAGGGTCGTCGTCAGGGCCGATTGGAGCAGCGGGGGCACGCCGAGGCCGCTGATGTTCAGCACGAGATTGCGCAGCAGGCTGCCGGTGAGCGACTGGGTCAGACCGCTCGAGGCCACCGAGCGCACCGTGTGATCCGCGATGTCCGCCTCCGAGAAGACGAGGGTCTGCGATCCGGTGCCGAGCGTCGCGAGGGCCCGCCCGGAGACGTTGACCAGCGGCAGGGCGATCAGTGTCGCCGGCTGCGACAGGTCGGGGCTCGCGCTGCCGCCCGCGATCGCGGTGCGCGGGATCTGAGCGATGGCCAGCGTCGCCAGCCCCGTCTGCGCGTCGAGGGTGACTCTGCGTCCTCCGGACCCCGTGCAGCTGAGCGACCGCAGGGTGGCCTGCGCCGGTGCCACCTCCGCGTAGACCGGCAGGGACAGGGTTCCGAGCCCGAGCGGCGCCGTGACGGTGGCCTCGATCAGCAGCCGGGTCTGAGCCGTCTGCACGGTGGCGTTCTGGCTGCCCGGCCGGACCCAGCCCGAACTGCGCTTGCGCTCACCGATCGCCAGGGTCAGGCGCGTCGCGAGCAGTCCCGGCACGGTGGCCCCGAGATCGACCGCCACTTGGTTCTGCCCGTTCGCCAGGGAGGCGGCCGCGCCGAGCAGGTTCAGCACGTTGAGGGAGGGGCCGGCGAATCCCCGCGGCGGCGCCAGCGCGGCGGCGTCGCCGAGGCCGTCCAGCTGGCCGATCGCGACGAGGTTTCCGGCATTCGGCAGGGCGTTGAGGATCCCCGACAGGGCCGACACCGCGCTGCCGTTATCCGCCGCGGCGACCCGCAGCGCCATCAGCACCTGACCGACGCTGGCATTCGCCTGGACGATGTCGGTGTAGTTCGCGGCCTGCATGTTGAGGCTCGCCCCGAGGGCATCGAGGACGCGCAGCCCGTCGACGCGGGCGCTGGCCAGGGCATCGTAATCGCTGACGCTGAGCGACAGCCTGGCCCCGAGCAGGGCGCCGAGCAGGGCGTTGGCGATGCCGCCCTGGAGTTGCAGGGTGCCGGATCCGATCGTGAAGGCAGCGAATTGCGCGCTCGCGGCGGTCCCCGTCACCCGCAGCGGCACCGCGGCGGGCAGGCCGATCGCCCGGCCGAAGGTCACCGGGACCGAGGTCGAGAGGCCGACCCGCACCGCGTTCGCCGGGCTGCCGCCGGCGCTGAACCGGCTACCCGGAGCGACGCCCCGCGCGCTCGCGTCGTAGCTGCCGGGCGCGACCGTGGCGGTCGCCGCGCCGTAGCCGTTGTCGCTGAGCGACTGGCGGGCGACCGTGTCGGCCTGGCTCGGATCGACGGCGGCCAGCATGGCGGCGATGTCCACCGCGCCCTGCGCCTTGCGCCGGGCCTGGAACACGAGGCCGAGATCGATCCCGACCGCGCCCGCCCCCATCAGCATGGCGCTGCCGAGCGCCACCAGGATCGCGACGTTGCCGCCGCGCGCGGCCCCGAAGCGCCGCAGGCGCGTGCCGCGGCCGGTCACAGGCCGCCCTTCCGGACGCTGACGCTGCTGCGCAGCACGGTCGGGAGCATCGGCAGCAGGCGCGCGAAGACGTTGATGCCGAGCGTGGTGGCGTCGAGGGTGACGGTGACCGTGTACACCGTCGCGTCGTTGGGATCCGGCCCGACCTGCACGACGATGCTGCCCGGCCGGAACATCGCGCCGGCGCTCAGGCTCCGGTTCACCATGGTCTGGGCGAGGTTCGCCCGCTCGGCGTCGGTGACCCCGGCCACGGACGCGCGGGCCGCCTCGGCGGCGATCTGGCGGAGGTTGTGGGCCGCGCCGAGACAGATGCCGAACACCGCGATCCCGGCGAAGAGCAGGAACAGCACGGGGGCCACGAGGGCGAACTCCACTGCGGAGCTGCCGCGCCGGCAGGTCCATCCGCTCGGCGCCCTCCGCCGGCGCAAGCGCCGCATGCCCATCGCATCGACCTCCGCGACTCGCGCAGCACGACCACTGCACGGCCCATCGTGGCGGCGATGTTCTAACCAATGGTTGTTTCAATATAATATTTACAACCGAAACGGGAGTACGATGCCCCGGATGCGTCCCGATGACCGCGCGCGTCCGCCACCGCGGCGCCGGGCGCGCGCGGTCGGCATCGCCCGGAGCCGTCTCAGATCGCCCGGGGCGGCCGCAGCAGGCCGAACCCGGCGGGATCGAAGGACGCGCTCTTGACGATGGCGTGGACCTCGCGCCCCGGCGCGAGGCCGAGTTCGCGGACGGCCGCCCCGGTCACGCGCGCCACCAGACGGGCGCCGTTGCAGTCGATCTCCACCGCCGTCTCGGCGCCCGCGGCCGTCAGCCCGCAGATCCGGCCGGCCAGGACGTTGCGGGCGCTCAGACCGCGGGGACGCTCGGTGGCGACGAGCACGTCGCGGGCCGGGATGCGCACCCGCACCCGCGTCCCGGCCGGGCGCGACAGCCCCGGCACCAGCAGGCTCCCGGCGGCGCCGGTCAGGCGCGTGAGCCCCGTGGCGTCGTCGAGGGTCTCGACGACCATGTCGAGGAGCGCGCCGGGCTCGGCCTCGTGGATCGGCACGAGGTCGGCGCGGCGCAGGATCGTCTCCGCGGGGCCGGCGGCGGCCACCCGCCCGGATTCCAGCACGATCACCGTGTTGGCGAGCCGGGCCACCTCGGAGACCGCGTGGCTGACGTAGAGGATCGGCACGCCGGCCTCGTCGCGCAGGCGCTCGATATAGGGGAGGATCTCGGCCTTGCGGGCCTCGTCCAGGGCCGCGAGGGGCTCGTCCATCATGAGGAGGCGCGGCCCGGCCAGCAGCGCCCGCCCGATCGCCACCCGCTGGCGCTCGCCACCGGAGAGGCCCGCGGGCCGCCGGTCGAGCAGGTGGTCGATGCCGAGCATCCCGGTCACTGCCGCGAACGCCGCCGGGTCGGCACGGTGCCGCGCGAACACCCGGCCGTAGCCGAGATTGGTCCGGACGCTCAGGTGCGGGAACAGCCGCGCGTCCTGGAACACCACGCCGACCCGGCGCCGGTGCGGCGGCAGGATCAGGCCGGACGCGGTGTCGACCCACGGGGTGCCGCCGACGGCGATCCGGCCCCGGTCCGGCCGCGCGAGGCCGGCGATCAGGTCGATCAGCGTCGTCTTTCCCGAGCCCGAGCGGCCGAACAGGGCGGTGAGCCCGGGCCCTGCCTCGAAGGCGGCCGCCAGCGCGAAGGCGCCGCGCCGGAGCTCGACGTCGACCTGGATGCTCACGCGGCGGGCCTCGGGTAACAGGAGCCGCGGCGCGCCCCGGCGCCGGCCCGGACTTGCCCGCGATGATCACGGTCCACCACCTCGAGAACAGCCGCTCGCAGCGCGTGCTCTGGCTGCTGGAGGAGCTGGAGCTGCCCTACCGCGTGATCCGCTACGCCCGCGATCCGCGGACCCTGCGCGCGCCCGCCGAACTCGTGGCCGTCCACCCCCTCGGCAAGGCGCCGGTGATCACCGACGGCGGGACGGTGGTCGCCGAGACCGGCGCGATCGCCGCCTACCTGACGGATCTCGCCGGCGCGCGGCTTGTGCCCGGGCCCGGGACCGAGGAGCGGCGGCGCTACGTTTACTGGTCGCACTACGCCGAGGGCTCGGCGATGCCGCCACTGCTGCTGAAGCTGGTCTTCGGGCGGCTGGCGCCGGGCAGCCCCTGGCCGCTGCGGCCCCTCGTCCGCCGGATCGCCGACACGGTGCTGCGGGGCTTCGTCGATCCGGACCTGCGCCGGCACGCGGCCTTCTGGGAGACGGAACTCGCCGGCCGCCCGTATTTCTGCGGCGCCGACTTCACCGCGGCCGACATCCTGATGAGCTTCCCGCTGGAGGCCTTCGCGGCGCGCGGCACGGGCGCGGGCCCGCGCGTCGCGGACTGGCTCACGCGCGTCCACGCCCGCCCGGCCTACCAGCGGGCCCTGCGGCAGGGCGGACCCTACGCGTATGCCTGAGCGGGCGTCCCGCCCCGGATCGGTCGCCATTCAGCCCGCCCCCAGCCGCCGTCCGGCCCGCCGGGCCAGGAATTCCGAGACCAGCAGGGCCGCGACCGACAGCGCGATCGAGATCAGGGTGAGGCGCAGGGCCGGCCCCTCCCCGCCGGGAACCTGCGTCAGCGTGTAGATCGCCGAAGGCAGGGTCTGGGTCTCGCCCGGGATGTTCGACACGAACGTGATGGTCGCGCCGAACTCGCCCATCGCCTTGGCGAAGGCCAGCACGGCGCCCGCGAGGCAGCCGGGCAGGCTCAGCGGCAGCGTGATCGTGAGGAAGACCGCGAAGGGGTTCGCGCCCAGCGTACCGGCCGCCTGCTCCAGGCGCCGGTCGACGGCCTCGATCGACAGCCGCATCGCCCGCACCATGAGCGGGAACCCCATCACCGCGCAGGCGAGCGCCGCCCCGGTCCAGCGGAAGGAGAGGACCACGCCGATCTCGGCGAGGGGCGCACCGAGCGGGCCGCGCCGGCCGAAGGCGAGCAGCAGCAGGTAGCCGGTCACGACCGGGGGCAGGATCAGCGGCAGGTGGACCAGCCCGTCCAGCAGGGCGCGGCCCGGGAAGCGGCGCCGCGCCAGCAGCCACGCCACCGCGAGGCCCGGCACGAGGCTCGCGAGCGTCGCCACCGTGGCTACCCGCAGGCTCAGGCCGACGGCGGTCCACTCGTCCGGCGTGAGCCCGAGCAAGAGAGCGGCGCGCCGCTACTGGCTAGCGCCGGGCTGCGCGACCACCGTGAAGCCCTGGCGCTCGAAGGAGCCCCGGGCGGCCGGGCCGCGCAGGTAGCCGAGCAGCGCCCCGGCATCCGGGTTGCGCGAATCCCGGGTCACGGCCGCCGGGTAGACGATCGGCGGGTGGCTGTCGGCCGGGAAGGTCGCGACCACGTGGACGCTCGGGTCCGCGGCCGCGTCGGTGGCGTAGACGATGCCGAGCGGCGCCTCGCCCCGGGCGACGAGCAGGAGGGCGGCGCGCACGTTCTCGGCCTGGGCGACCTGCCCCTTCACGGCGTCCCAGGCGCCGAGCGTCTCCAGGGCGGCCTTGCCGTACTTGCCGGCGGGAACGGCGTCGATCGTCGCCATCGCCAGCCGCCCGCCGCCGAGAATCCGCGTCAGCGTGGTGCCGAGGTTCGGCGCCAGGGCGACCTGCGGGTCCGCGGCGCTGTCCTTCGGCCCGGGGGCGATCAGCACCAGGGCGTTGCGCAGCAGGTCGATCCGCGAGCCGGTCTTCAGCAGCCCGGTCCGGTCGACGTAGTCCATCCAGGCGAGGTCGGCCGAGATGAACAGGTCCGCCGGCGCGCCCGCCTCGATCTGCTTCGCGAGGGCGTTCGAGCCCGCGTAGGAGATCCGCGCGGTCTTGCCGGTCGCCTTCGTCCAGGCGGCGGCAGCGTCGTCGAGGGCGTTCTTGAGGCTCGCGGCCGCGAACACCACGACCGGGTCGTCCGCCCGCGCGGCCCGGGTCGCCGGCGCGAGGGTCAGCACCGCGAGGGCGCAGGCGACCAGGATCCGTCGCGTCAGGGGCATCACTCAGGTCTCTCCGGTCGCGACCCGCTATATACGGCGGGGAACGACGGGGATCATAGGCGCGCGCGGGCGGTCGGCCAAGGGCCGGCCCCGGGGGGAGCGCGGCCCCGTCCTGTCAGCCGAGGTCCTGTCAGCCGATGTCCTGTCAGCCGAGCTTGGCCTCCTGCCGGTCCTTGGGCTCGGCCTCCGCGCGATGGAGGCGGCTCAGGAGGACGAGGAGGTGGCCGGGGAGCGGCCCGTCCGGTGCGGGGCCGCCGAAGATCCGCTCGCGCGGTCGGACAGGCACGGCCGCGCCGTTGACGACCACGGGCCCGCGGGGGCCGGAACGCCGGGACTTGGTCACGCTGTACGCACCCTGCTCAATCGTGATTCACGTAAAAAGCCGGCAAAAACGCCGCTGTCGGCGGCGGGTTCCGCGGCCGCGATCCACCATTTGGTTAACGCGCGACCATCCTGCCGCATTCCTGGGCGCCCGCGCGCGCGAATCGGAGCCGCGACGTCACCAGGTCCGGATGTCGTGCCGCTCGACGGGGCGCGACTCCGGCAGGCCGCCCATGCCGTCCGCGACGAGAAGCGCCCACAGCGTGGCCGCGGCCGTGGTCACGGCCGCGAAGGCGACACTGATGAGGAGAGGCGCGGTCATGGCAGCACGATCGTCTGTCAAAACTGGCGCGCCGCTCCGGAACGAGCGGCGCGCCCGAGTTGAGGGTCTGGCCTTGGGGAAGCCGAGATTGTTTAAGCACACGCGAAGGTCGTGGACACTGGTTTGGTTCGTGTGAAAGATAAGTATTGGCGCTTGTGACCGTCCGGCAACAAGGGTTCGACCGCGGACCCGCGCGGCCTATCCGCCGCCGCCGGGCGCGGATTTTTTCGCGCCAGCCCCTGGGCTGCGGCGCGCCCCGGCGTTACAGCCCGGCACCATGCTCGAAGGCCTGCCGCCCCATCGCCCGTCCCACGTCCTGCGCCTGCTGACCGACGAACGCTCGGCCCGCGCGATGACCGACCTCCTGGGCGAGATGTTCGATCCCACGGAGACCGCGGTGGCGGCCTTCGAGGACGAGGACGGGCGCACGTGGCGGCTGGAGGCCTACTTCGCGGACGCGCCCGACGAGGACTACGTCCGCGAACTCATCCGCCCGGTCATCGGCGACGCGGCCGACGCGGCGGAATTCCGCACGATCGCCGAGCAGGACTGGGTGCGCGCCTCGCTGGAGGGCCTGAAGCCGGTCCGGGCCGGCCGCTTCCTCGTGCACG
Source organism: Methylobacterium mesophilicum (assembly GCF_036441335.1). GTDB lineage: Bacteria > Pseudomonadota > Alphaproteobacteria > Rhizobiales > Beijerinckiaceae > Methylobacterium > Methylobacterium mesophilicum_B. The sequence goes on along the minus strand of NZ_MLBW01000034.1, from coordinate 1,195,177 downwards.
GCTCGCACGACCGCGACTCCGTGCGGGGCAACGATCTGGCCATCGAGATCGAGGCCGCCCTCGCCTTCGGCACCGGGCATCACGGCACGACGCTCGGCTGCCTCCGCGCCCTGGTCTCGGAACTCAAGCGCCGGCGCCCGGTCCACGTCCTCGATGTCGGCACCGGAACCGGGATCCTCGCCTTCGCGGCCGCCAAGGCCCTGCGGCAGCCGGTGGTGGCCGGCGACCTCGACGCGGAGGCCGTGCGCACGGCCCGCGAGAACGCCCGCGCGAACGGGCTCGGCCCCTACCTCAAGCTCTACGAGGGATCCGGCGTGCGCCACCGCCTCGCCGACCGGTCGCGCCACTTCGATCTCGTCTTCGCCAACATCCTGGCCCGGCCGCTCAGGCTCCTCGCGCCGACCCTGGCGCGGGTCGTCGCCACCGAGGGCGTGCTGGTCCTGTCCGGCCTGATCGAGCGCGACGTGCCGGGCGTGCTCTCGGCCTACCGTCTCCAGGGCTTCTCCCTCGTGCGGCGCGGCGTGATCGAGGGATGGGTCGCCCTGGTCCTGATGCGGGGCGGCGCGGCGCCGCGTCCGCGGCGCTGACCCGCGCGGAACCGCCCCGAAACTCCCCGCGTGCCGGCGTGTTGTCCGGCCATGAGCCAGACGTCGCTCCACGATCCGCCGGCGGACCCCATCGCCGAGGGCGCCCGCGCCCGGGCGCAGGGACGGCCCAAGGATGCCTGCCCCTATCCGGCCGATTCGCCCGAGCGCCGCGCCTGGATCGAGGGCTACGACGGGGCGCCCGCGGACCGCGCGCCGGACCTGCCGGCCACGAACGGCTGATGCCCTGCATGCCGCCGCGCTCGCCGCCGCCGGCCTTCATGCCGGACTCGGCGCCGCCCTGACCGCCGCGACCGCCCATCCCGGCGCCGCGGTCGGCGCCACCCTGCTGGGCATAGGCCGAGGTGCTGATCAGCAGCGCGGCCAATCCGATCGACAATTTCCGCATGGCGAACCCTCCAATGTTGAATCTGCCACGCAACGTCAAAGGTCGCGGAACGGTTCGGCCTGGAGGGCTCAAAAATTTACGCAACGAATACCGATCTTCGTGCGTTTCGCGCGGAAAAGCTTGGCCGTAGACGCGGGTATGCTGGTGCGCGCGCCCGCTGTCCTGCGCGCTACTGGCTCGGCTGGCCGGCGATCTCGGCCTCGATCTCCTGGGGATCGAGGTCGTAGCGCCGGGAGCAGAACTCGCAGGTGATGACGATGCGGCCGTCATCCGCCACCATGTCGTGCCGCTCCTGCGGCGTGAACGAGCGGATCATGCCCATCACGCGCTCCCGCGAGCAGCGGCAGGTCTCCTGAACCGGCTGACGGTCGAACACCCGCACCCCGCGCTCGTGGAACAGCCGGTAGAGCAGCCGCTCGCTGGAGACGTTCGGATCGACCAGCTCGTGGTCCTCGATGGTCGCGACCAGCGAGCGGGCCTCGACCCAGGCATCGTCCTCCGGCGCGTCTCCCGAGAGATGCGCGTGGCCCTCCGGGATATCGCCCGGGGGCAGGTCGGCGAGGCGCGCCCGGTCCACCGACTGGGGCAGGAACTGCACGAGCAGGCCGCCGGCCCGCCAGCGCCCGGCGCCCTCCTCCACGGCCTCGGCCACGGCGAGCCGCACCTGCGTGGGGATCTGCTCCGACTGGCGGAAATACTGGTGGGCGGCCTCCTCCAGGCTCTGGCCCTCGAGGGCCACGACACCCTGATAGCGGCTCGCGGCGGTGCCCTGGTCGATGGTCATGGCGAGATGGCCGGTGCCGATCAGCTCGGCATCCCTGAGCGGGCCGGTGCCGAGGGCCGCGACCCGCTCCGGCTCGAACCGGGCGGTGGCCCGCAGCCGGTCCGGAGCCTCGAAATCGACGACGATCATCGCGACCGGACCGTCGGTCTTGGTCTGAAGCTGGAACCGGCCCTCGAACTTGAGGGAGGAGCCGAGCAGCACGGTCAGCGCCGCGGCCTCGCCGAGCAGGCGCGCCACCGGGTCCGGGTAGCCGTGGCGGCGCAGGATGGTGTCGACGGCGGGGCCGAGCCGGACGACGCGGCCGCGCACGTCGAGCGCCTCGACGGCGAAGGGCAGGACGGCGTCGTCGGCGCCGGCATGGCCGTTGCCGCCGTTCTGGGCCTGCGGCTGGGATGGCGACTGGGGGTGCGACTGCGTTCCTGAGGTCATGCCCTCTCCGATCGATGCGTCCGGCGGCGCGTGCCGGCAAAGCGTGGATCCGTCCTCCCGGAGGCCGGGCGGCGTGAGGCGATGACCTTGGCGGAGCGATCGGATCCCTCACCCCGACCGGCCCGGAGCGGGAGCGGCGGCGCAGCGCGCTCCGTTCGTCGCCGGGATGCCGCCTTCCGGCGGCCGTGATGGGGAGACGGACGGCACAAGCCGCCCGCTCACGCCTATATGGTGCGCCGACCCCGCGAGCGCGAGGCCGGACAGGACGAGGCCGGGATCAGAGCCCCTCGGCGCCCAGGCACCAGGCCAGGATACCCTTCTGCGCGTGCAGGCGGTTCTCGGCCTCGTCGAACACCACGGAGCGCGGGCCGTCCATCACCTCGGCCGTCACCTCCTCGCCGCGATGGGCCGGGAGGCAGTGCATGAAGATCGCGCCCGGATTGGCCGCCGCCATCAGCTTGTCGTTGACCTGATAGGGGCTCAGCAGGTTGTGCCGGTGCGCCTCGTCGTCGTCCCCCATCGACACCCAGCAATCGGTGACCACGGCATCGACGCCGTCGACGGCCGCGAACGCGTCGGTGGTGACGTGGACGTCGGCGCCCTCCTGCCGCGCCCAGGCGAGCAGCGCCGGCGGCGGCGCGAGTTCCGGCGGGCTCGCGACGTTCAAGGTGAAGTCGAACCGGGCCGCGGCGTGGACCCAGCTCGCCAGCACGTTGTTCGAATCGCCCGACCACGCGACCTTGCGGCCCCGGATCGGCCCGCGATGCTCCTCGAAGGTCAGCACGTCGGCCATGATCTGGCAGGGGTGGGAGACCTTGGTGAGGGCGTTGATCACCGGGACGGTGGCGTACTCGGCCAGCTCCAGCATCTGACCGTGGTCGAGGATGCGGATCATGATCGCGTCGACGAAGCGCGAGAGCACCTGCGCCGTGTCGCCGATGGTCTCGCCGCGGCCGAGCTGCATCTCGGAGCCGGTGAGCATCAGGGTCTCGCCGCCGAGCTCGCGCATCGCCACGTCGAAGGAGACGCGGGTGCGGGTCGACGGGCGGTCGAACACCATGGCGAGGGTCTTGCCGGTGAGCGGGCGCTCGGCGGCCAGCTCGCCCTTGCGGCGGCGCGCCTTGATGGCGGCGCTGGCATCGAGGACCCGGCGCAGCTCCGCCCCGGAGAAGTCCTTGAGGTCGAGGAAATGACGAGGGCCGGCACCGTTCAGGTGCCTGGCCGGGGCCGGTGCCCGGCCGTCAATCTGGGCTTTCATCGCGTCACAATAACTAGAGTCTGCTCACCGATCACCTGATCATGAACCGCACTCTACCTCCTGGCAGGGGCACCTCCGTCACGCGCGGCGGGATCGACCGCGCCCGGAAATGCTTCGGGCCGCCCTCCGGGGTCCGGAGGGCGGTGTTCTCAATCGCGCGGATCGCTCCTACTCGGCCGCGCCGCGCACGGCCTCGAAGCCGGACGCCGCCGCGTCCAGGCGGCGGACCGCCTCGTCGATCTCGGCCTCGCCGATGGTCAGCGGCGGCAGCAGGCGGACTATGTTGTCGCCCGCCGGGATCACCAGCAGATGGGCGTCGCGGGCGGCGGCGGCGAAGTCGGTGTTCGGCACGCCGAGCTTGAGGCCGAGCATCAGACCCTCGCCGCGGATCTCCTGGATCACGTGCGGGTGGCGGTCGCGCAGGGCCGCGAGCTTCTGCTTGAGCAGCAGGCCGGAGCGGGCGACGCGCGCGAGGAAGCCCTCCTCCAGCACCACGTCCAGCACGGCGTTGCCCACCGCCATGGCGAGCGGGTTGCCACCGAAGGTGGTGCCGTGCGTGCCGGCGGTCATGCCACGGGCGGCCTCGCGGGTCGCGAGGCAGGCGCCCAGCGGGAATCCGCCGCCGATGCCCTTGGCGACGCTCATGATGTCCGGGGTGATGCCGGACCATTCGTGCGCGAACAGCCGGCCGGTGCGGCCGACCCCGGTCTGGACCTCGTCCATGATCAGCAGGAGGCCGTTGGCGTCGCAGATCTCGCGCAGCCGGCGCAGGTCCGCGTGGGGGATCTCCCGCACGCCGCCCTCGCCCTGGATCGGCTCGATCATCAGCGCCGCCGTCTCCGGCCCGATCGCCGCGTCCAGCGCCGCCCAGTCGCCGGCCGGGACCTGGTCGAAGCCCTCGACCTTCGGACCGAAGCCCTCGATGTACTTCTGCTGCCCGCCGGCCGCGAGCGTCGCCAGCGTCCGCCCGTGGAAGGCGCCCGCGAAGGTGACGATCCGGTAGCGCTCCGGCTGCCCGCCGGCCGCGTGGTACTTGCGGGCGATCTTGATCGCCGCCTCGTTCGCCTCGGCGCCCGAGTTGCAGAAGAACACCACGTCCGCGAAGGTCGCGTCGACGAGGCGCTGCCCGAGGCGCTCGCCGCCCGGGATCTGGAACAGGTTCGAGGTGTGCCAGATCTTGCCGGCCTGCTCGGTCAGCGCGCCGACGAGGTGCGGGTGCGCGTGGCCGAGGCCGTTCACCGCGATGCCGGCGCCGAAGTCGAGGTATCGCTCCCCGCCCTCCGTCACGAGCCAGGCGCCCTCGCCGCGCTCGAAGGCGAGCGGCGCACGGACGTAGGTCGGCAGAAGGGCTGACGTCACGGGTCCCATCTCCGTTTCACGCAGGATCCCGGAGCGAGCGTTGAGCCGGCTCCAAATGAAAGTGCCGCCTCAGTCCTGGGCGGCACGCGCGCGATTACTATGAAAGTGCCGCCGCCTGTCAACGTTTCAGTGCCCGGCGGACCCGCCGGGCAGCTCTGCGCGCGGCACCGGGAGAGCCGATCGCGACGGTAAATCTGCGGCGGTCCCGACCCGGGCCGCAGGCGAATCGCGGGGCCGCGATCCCGGCCTTCGCGGCGCCGGCCCTTGCGCCGCGGGGGGCGGCCGTGCTCCTGCTCCCGCGGATTCGCAGGAACCTGGAGACCCCGATGAGCTCGATCAAGGAACGCCTGGCGGCGCTGGGCCTGACCCTGCCGAAGGCGGCGGCGCCGGTCGCCAACTACGTGCCGTTCGTGCGCACCGGCAACCTCGTGGTGATCTCCGGCCAAGTCTGCTTCGGCGCGGACGGTGCCATCGCGGCCGAGCACAAGGGCAAGGTCGGCGGCGCCGTCTCGGCCGAGGCCGGCAAGGCCGCCGCCCGCCTGTGCGCCCTCAATGTCCTCGCCCAGCTCGAGGCCGCGGTGGGCGACCTCGACCGCGCCGTGGTCCAGTGCGTGCGGCTCGGCGGCTTCATCAACGCGGCGCCGGGCTTCTCGGCGGTGGCCGGGGTGATGAACGGCGCCTCCGACCTGATGGTCGAGCTCCTCGGCGACCGCGGGCGGCACGCGCGCTCCACCGTCGGGGTGGCCGAGCTGCCCCTCGACGCCGCCGTCGAGGTCGAGGCGATGTTCGAGGTCCGCTGACGGTGGCCGCCCCCGACTGGCTCACCGCGCGGCCGATCGCCCATCGCGGCCTGCACGACCGCGCGGCGGGGCGGCCGGAGAACACGCTGGCGGCGGCCCGGGGCCGGTGGTGGTCCACCCGGACGCGCTGTGCGGCGAGGCGCCCGCCGACAAGCTCGGCCGGATCCGGGCGGCGCTCGCCGAGGGCGGCTGCGACGCCCTGGTGATCTCCGACCCGCACAATCTCGCCTGGGCCTTCAACCTGCGCGGGTCCGACGTCGCCCATACGCCCCTGGCGCTGGGCTACGCGATCCTGCCGCGCGAGGGGCTGGCCCGGCTGTTTCTCGTCTCGCCGAACGTCGATCCGGCCCTGCGGGCGGCGCTCGCGCCGGTCGCCGAGATCCTGCCGCGGGCGGACCTGGACGACGGATTGGCGTCCCTGGCCGGGGCGCGCGTCCGCCTCGACGCGGCGACCGGCGCCGTCGCCCTGAAGGAGAAGATCGAGGCCGCCGGCGGCACGGCCGATGTCGGCAAGGACCCGATCACCGGGATGAAGGCGGTCAAGAACGCCGCCGAGATCGCGGGCGCCCGCGCGGCTCATGTCCGGGACGGGGCGAGCGTCGTGCGCTTCCTTGCCTGGCTCGACGGTGCGGCCGCGGCCGGCGGCCTCACCGAGATCGCCGCCGTCGAGGCCCTGGAGGATTTCCGGGCCGCCGGCGGCGACCTGCGCGAGGTCTCGTTCCCCACGATCTCGGGATCCGGACCGAACGGCGCGATCGTCCACTACCGGGTGAGCCGCGCCACCGACCGGACGGTCCGGTCGGGCGAGCTGTTCCTGATCGATTCCGGCGCGCAGTACCCGGACGGCACCACCGACATCACCCGCACGGTCGCGGTCGGTGCGCCGAGCCCGGCGATGCGCGACCGCTTCACGCGGGTGCTGAAGGGGCACGTCGCCATCGCCCGGGCGGTGTTCCCGGTCGGCACGACCGGCGCCCAGATCGACGCCTTCGCGCGGGCGCCGCTCTGGCAGGCGGGACTCGACTTCGACCACGGCACCGGGCACGGCGTCGGCGCCTTCCTGTCGGTGCACGAGGGGCCGCAGCGGATCGCCAAGACCGGCACGGTCGCGCTGGAGCCCGGCATGATCCTGTCGAACGAGCCGGGCTACTACGCCCGCGGCGCCTACGGCATCCGGATCGAGAACCTCGTCCTGGTCGAGTCCCGCGCGATCGCGGGCGGTGAGCGCCCGATCCTCGGCTTCGAGACGCTGACGCTCGCCCCCTACGACCGGCGGCTGATCGAGCCGGACCTGCTCGAACCCGGTGAGCGGGCCTGGATCGACGCCTATCATGCCCGGGTGCGCGAGACCCTGGCGCCCGGTCTCGACCCCGCGACGCGCGACTGGCTGGAGCGGGCGACGGCGCCGCTCCCGGGGTGACCCGCCAGCACGGGACCGCGGACGCGACCCCGTGCGCGGTCCGTGGTAAGACCCGGCGCCACGGGAACGCCCGCGCCGGGCCCGAGACACCGCGCGTGAAACCGCGGCAGCCCCGCCCGCGAAGGGACAGCATGATCCGCCGCCTCGCCATCCTGATCCTGGCCCTCGCCGCGAGCCTGTCGGCCGCCGCGGCGCAGGGGTTCCCGCAGGGGTTCCCGCAGGGTTTCCGCACGCCCGCGGACCTCGTGCGGGCGAGCCTCGTGGCCGAGCCCGCCGCGGTCGCCGGCGCGCAGCCCTTCACGCTGGCGGTGCGGATGCAGATCAAGCCCGGCTGGCACGTCTACTGGCGCAACCCGGGCGATTCCGGCCTGCCGCCGGAGGTGACCTGGACCCTGCCGGCCGGCTTCAACGCCGGCGCGATCCGGTGGCCGGCGCCGGAGCGCATCCCGATCGCGACGCTCATGAACTACGGCTACGAGGGCGAGGTGACGCTCCTCGTCCCGGTGACGCCGCCGCCGAGCCTCGACCCGGCCGACCCGGTGCAGGTCCAGGCCAAGCTGACCTACCTCGTCTGCGAGACCGAGTGCGTCCCCGGCTCGGCCGATCTCGCCCTGACCCTGCCGGTCGGCGAGGCCGCGCCGGACCCGGCCAACGCCGCGCTGTTCGCGCGCGCCCGCGCCGCCCTGCCCGTGCCGGCGCTCTGGCCCCTGCGCCTGTCGAGCCAGGGCGACACCCTGCGCCTCGATTTCGCCGCGACCGGCCATCCCCTGGTGGGCGGTTTACCATCCAGCGAGGGTGACGCATGGCGAAGGTGCAGCCCTCGCCGTCACCCTGCCCCGGGACCGCGCCGCGCCGGCCGCGCAGGCCGCCGCCGACGGCGTCGAGCCGTTCACGCAGGCGCGGCTCGACGCCCTGGTCGACGCGCACCGCCCCGTCTTCGTCGACATGACCGCCGCGTGGTGCATCACCTGCGCGGTCAACGAGGCGACCTCGCTCAACACCAAGGCCGTGCGGGCCGCGATGGCCGAGCGCGGCGTGACCTACATGAAGGGCGACTGGACCAACCAGAACCCCGAGATCACCCGCCTCCTGGAGAAGCACGGCCGCAGCGGCGTCCCGCTCTACCTGCTCTACACCGGGACGGGGGAGCCCCGGGTGCTGCCGCAGATCCTGACCGAGGGGACGGTCCTGGCGGCGCTGGAGGCGGTGCCGGCGGCCTCGGGCCGGAGCGCGGCGCTGGCGCGCTGAGTCCCTGAGGGGGGGACGCTAAATAGCGGCGCGCCCGTCACACCGTCGTCGCGAGCGCAGCGAAGCGATCCGGCAGCGCCACGCGCGCCGGCGTCCCGCCGCCCTGGGTCGCTTCGCTCCGCCCGCGATGACGGCACGCCGGAGCGGTGAGGCGCTCCGACAGCCCGCGAGGCCGCCTCAGGCCTCGAGCGAGAAGGTCTCGTCGAAGGCGTAGCCCGAGCCCCGGACCGTGCGGATCGGGTCGGCCTGGCGCGGGCCATTCAGCGCCTTGCGCAGCCGCCCGACATGGACGTCGACGGTGCGCTCGTCGATGTAGACGTCGTGGCCCCAGACCCCGTCCAGCAGCTGCTCGCGGGAGAAGACCCGGCCCGGCGCCAGCATCAGGAACTCGAGGAGCCGGAACTCCGTGGGGCCGAGATGCAGCTCCTCGCCGCCGCGGCGGACGCGGTGGCCGGTGCGGTCGAGCTCCAGGTCGCCCGCCGCCAGCCGGTCCGAGACGTGGGCGGGCTTGGCCCGGCGCAGCAGCGCGCGGATCCGGGCGAGCAGCTCCGGGACCGAGAACGGCTTGACGATGTAGTCGTCGGCCCCCGTGCCGAGACCGCGGACGCGGTCGCCCTCCTCGCCCCGGGCGGTGAGCATGATCACCGGCAGCCGCTCGGTCTCCCGGCGCGCCCGGATCCGGCGGCACAGCTCGATCCCCGAGAGGCCCGGCAGCATCCAGTCGAGCAGGACGAGGTCCGGGATCCGCTCCGCCAGGAGCAGCTCGGCGTCGTCGCCGCGCGCCGCGGAATCCACCAGGAAGCCCTCGGCCTCCAGGTTGTAGCGCAGCAGCGTGGTCAGCGCCTCCTCGTCCTCGACGATCAGGACTTGCATGCTCACGTTCGACGACTCGTTCTACCGGCGGTCCCGCGGATGGTGCAGGAGGCGCCGCCCGGCCTCAACCTGCACGGATACCGGCCCCGGCCGCGCCCACAGGGAGGCGCGGGAGCCGGGATCGGGGGGCTCAGGGCGCCTGGACGCCGTCCACCGTCGCGTAGTTCGACGCGTCGTTCTTCGGCCGGTCGCCCGCCAGGGTCTCGCCCGTGGCGAGGTAGTGGATCGTCTCGGCGATGTTGGTGGTGTGGTCGCCGATGCGCTCGACGTTCTTGGCGCAGAACAGCAGATGCGTGCAGAACGAGATGTTGCGCGGATCCTCCATCATGTAGGTCAGGAGCTCGCGGAACAGGGAATTGTACAGGGCGTCGATCTCGCCGTCGCGCTCCCAGACGTCGTGGGCCGCCTGGACGTCGCGGCTCGCGTAGGCGTCGAGCACGTCCTTGAGCTGGCCCTCGGCGAGGTCGCTCATGTGGCGCACGCCGAGCACGATCTTCTGGGCCGGCGCCTGGTCGGAGATCGCCACCACGCGCTTGGCGACGTTCTTGGCGAGGTCGCCGATCCGCTCGAGGTCGCCGGAGACGCGGATCGCCGAGATGGTCTCGCGCAGGTCGATCGCCAGGGGCTGGCGCCGGGCGATCAGCAGCACGGCGCGCTCCTCGATGTCCCGCTGCAGCGCGTCGAGGCGCTTGTCGGCGAGGATCACCGCCTGGGCGAGCGTGTCGTCCCGGCGGACGAGGGCGTCGGTCGCCTCCGCGGTCATCTTCTCGGCGACGCCGCCCATCTCCGAGATCGAGCGACGCAGGTTCTCCAGGTCGGTGTCGTAGGAGGTGACGATATGGCCGGGCATGGCGGATCCTTCGATGGGGTCCCGGGGACGGCCCTCCGGGCGGCTTGCGGGACCCGCCGGCGCGCCGGAGACGCGCGCGGCGGCCCCGGCACCGGAGCGGCCCGGCAGACTAGCCGAAGCGGCCGGTGATGTAGTCCTGCGTGCGGCGTTCCGTCGGGTTCATGAACATCCGGTTGGTCGGACCGAACTCGACGAGCTGCCCCAGATACATGAAGGCGGTGAACTGCGAGATGCGCGCCGCCTGCTGCATGTTGTGGGTGACGATCACGATGGTGAACTCGTCGCGCAGCTGCTCGATCAGCTCCTCGATCCGGCCCGTGGAGATCGGGTCGAGGGCCGAGGTCGGCTCGTCGAACAGGATCACCTCCGGGCGCTGCGCCACCGTCCGGGCGATGCACAGGCGCTGCTGCTGGCCGCCCGACAGGCCGGTCCCCGGCTGCCGGAGCTTGTCCTTCACCTCGTCCCAGAGGGCGGCCTTGCGCAGGGATTCCTCGATCCGGCCGTCGAGCTCGGATTTCGGCAGCTTCTCGTAGAGGCGCAGGCCGAAGGCCACGTTGTCGTAGATCGACATCGGGAACGGCGTCGGCTTCTGGAACACCATGCCGATGCGCGAGCGCAGCTCGTTCAGGTCGACGGACGGGCTGAGGATGTTCTCGCCGTCGAGCAGGATCTCGCCCTCCGCGCGCTGCTCCGGATAGAGGCTGTAGATCCGGTTGAAGCAGCGCAGCAGGGTGGACTTGCCGCAGCCGGACGGCCCGATCAGCGCCGTCACCTGCCGGTCGTGGAAGTTGAGGTTGACGTCCTTCAGACCGTGGAAGCTGCCGTAGTAGAAGTTCAGGTCCTTGACGGCGATCCGCACGGGGCCGCCCTCTTCGGCGCGGTTGCGGTTCAGCTCGACCGTGGGGATCGCGGAGGCGGCGTTCATCGTCGTGTCCTCGAAAGGGGGCTCAGCGCGAGGCCTGCGGCTTGATCACGAGGCGCGCGATGATCGACAGCGCCAGGATGGTGGTGGTGATCAGGAGCGCGCCCGCCCAGGCGAGGCCCTGCCAGTTCGGGTAGGGCGAGAGGGCGAACTGGTAGATCATCACCGGCAGGTTCGCGACGCCGCCCATCAGGTTGGCCGAGAACCACGAATTGTTGTTGAGCGCGGTGAACAGCAGCGGCGCGGTCTCGCCGGCGATGCGGGCGAGCGCCAGGATGATGCCGGTGACGATGCCGGCCGAGGCCGCCCGCCAAGTCACGCTCATGATCACCGTCGAGGGGGGCGCGCCGAGCGCCGCGCCGGCCTCCCGCAGGGTGCCGGGCACGAGGCGCAGCATGTCCTCGGTGGTGCGCACGATCACCGGCACGGCGATGATCGCCAGCGCCACGCCGCCGGCCCAGCCCGAGTAGGTGCCCATCGGCCGCACCATCAGCGTGTAGACGAACAGGCCGATGAGGATCGACGGCGCCGAGAGCAGGACGTCGTTGAGGAAGCGGATCAGGGCGGCCAGCTTCGAGCCGCGCCCGTACTCGGCCAGGAAGGTCCCGGCCATGACGCCGACCGGCGTCGCGATCAGGATGCCGATCCCGGTCAGAATGAGGCTGCCCAGGATGGCGTTGGCGATGCCGCCGCCCTCGGAGCCGGGGCCCGGGGTCGGGTTGGTGAACAGGGTCGGCGTGAAGCCGCGCACGCCCTGGACGATCAGCATCACCAGGATCGAACCGAGGACCAGGGCGCCCACCACCGTCGCGGCGGTGCAGGCGACGCGCAGGGTCCGGTCGGCGACGCGGCGTCCCTGTCGGACGCGGCCGGGGCGGCGCTGGGCGGGCGCGGCGATCGTGCTGGAGGAAACCATCGCGCGTGCTCCTCAGGCGGCCTGGACGCGGCGCGTCAGCAGCCGGGCGATGATGAGCACCACGAAGGTGATCACGAACAGGATGCAGCCGAGCGCCATCAGCGCGTTCAGCTGGAGGCCGTCCGCCTCGTTGAACTCGTTGGCGATCCGCGACGCGATGGTCGAGCTCGGGTCGAAGATCGAGGCCGAGAGGCGGTTGGCGTTGCCGACCACGAAGGTCACCGCCATCGTCTCGCCGAGCGCCCGGCCGAGGCCGAGCATGATCGCGCCGATGATCGAGACCGCCGCCTGCGGAACGAGGACGTGGCGCACGACCTCCCAGGTGGTGCAGCCGATGCCGTAGGCGCTCTCGCGCAGCACGGTCGGGATCTGGTCGAGCATGTCCCGGGCGATCGAGGCGATGAACGGCACGATCATGATCGCCAGGATGATCCCGGCCGTGAACACGCCGACGCCCGACGGCACCCGGGCGTAGAACAGCGTGCCGACGATCGGCATGCCCTCCACGAGGTTCGAGACCGGGATCTGGATGTAGCGCGCGAGGAGCGGCGCGAACACGAACAGGCCCCACATGCCGTAGATGATGCTCGGCACGGCGGCGAGCAGCTCGATCGTCATGGCGACCGGCTTGCGGGCCCAGCCCGGGCAGAGCTGGGTGAGGTACACCGCGATGCCCAGCGAGACGGGCACGCCGATCAGCAGGGCCAGGAAGGCGGAGGCGACGGTCCCGATCACCGCGACCAGGGCGCCGTACTGCTCGGTCCCGACGTTCCAGGCGCTGGAGGTCAGGAAGCCGAAGCCGAACTCGCGGAAGGCGGGCCAGCCGCCGTACAGGATCGAGCCGAGGATGCCGGCGAGCACGAGCAGCACCAGCAGGGCCGCGGCGTACGAGCAGGTCCGGAACAGCGTGTCGAGGCTCCGGCTCGGCGCCTTCCGCGCGGTCGCGGAACGGGTTCGGCCGAGGGCGATCGATTCGGTCAAAGCGGGCATCCGCGGTTCTCTGCGAAGGGGGGCGTGGTAGCGCGGTGCGTTCCCGGAAGCGAGGGAGGAGGTTCTCACCTCCTCCCGGCCACGCTCACATGTTGAGGACAGGCTTGCCGTCCTTGCCCTTCACGTCTTTCCACTCCTGGTGGATCAGCTCGACGACGTTGTCCGGCAGGGGGACGTAGTCGAGGGCGGTGGCGAGCGTGTCGCCGTTCTTGTAGGCCCAGTCGAAGAACTTGAGCACCGCGGCGGACTTGGCCGGGTCGGCGGCGTCCTTGTGGACCAGGATGAAGGTCGCCGCCGTGATCGGCCACGCCTCCTCGCCCGGCTGGTTGGTCAGCGAGATGCCGAAGCCCGGGGTCGCCTTCCAGTCGGCGCTCGCCGCCGCGGCCTGGAACGCCTTGTCGTCGGGCTGCGGGTATTTGCCGGCCTTGTTCTGCAGCAGGGCGTAGGAGAGCTTGTTCTGCTTGGCGTAGGCCGACTCGACGTAGCCGATCGCGTTCGGAACCTGCTTCACGGTGGCGGTCACGCCCTCGTTGCCCTTGCCGCCCTGACCGACCGGCCAGGAGATCGTCGTGGCCGCGCCGTACTCCTTCTTCCAGGGCTCGGAGACCTGCGACAGGTAGGTGGTGAAGATGTTGGTCGTGCCCGACGCGTCGGAGCGGTAGACCGGGGTGATGTTGGCGTCGGGGAGCTTCAGCCCGTCATTGAGCTTGGCGATGCGCGGGTCGCTCCACTTCGCGATCTTGCCGGCGTAGATGTCGGCCAGCACGTCGCCGGTGAGCTTGAGCTTGCCCGGCTCGATCCCCGGGATGTTCACCACCGGCACGACGCCGCCCATCACGGTCGGGAACTGGACGAGGCCGTCCTTCGTCAGCTGCTCGGGCTTCAGGGGCGCGTCGGTGGCACCGAAATCGACCGTCTTGGCCTGGATCTGCTTGATGCCGCCGCCGGAGCCGATCGACTGGTAGTTGAGGCCCGAGCCGGTCTCCTTGCGGTAGGCCTCGGCCCACTTGGAGTAGACCGGGAAGGGGAAGGTGGCTCCGGCGCCGGTGATATCGGCGGCGAGCGCCGCGGACGCCAGCTGAACCGTCGCGAGGCCGACGGCGAGCGCGTAAGCGAAGGGTCTCAAAGGAATCTCCGTTGCCGTCGGGCTAGAGCCTGCGCTGCTCCGCCGGCGAGCCCGTGCCCGCGGCAGAGCTCTGCGGCCGATCTTCCGAAGAGACCCAGCGCCGGCCGCCCGATGGCCGGGCGGTTACGACAAGTAGATGACACCGGGATGACACGTCGCACGACAGCGCGGCCGGCCCGGGCGCGGCACGGTTCCGGGCTCTCGCGCGTTCCTCTCCGCCAGGAGCAGCAGTGCGTAGCAGAAGGACGCGCGAATCGTGGGCGGCGACGAGGTGGATGCGGCGACGGAATCCGATCCGGCCTGGCTGGCCCTGCACGCCGAGCGGGAAGCCGTGGAGCGGGCGCTCGCGCTGGCGCAGGCCCGGCAGAAATTCAGCCCCGACCCGGACGCGGCCGCGGCGGCCCGCGTCGAGGAGGCGGAGCTGCTGGTGAGCCTCGACCGCGTGCTGACGCTGATTCGCGCGGCCGAGTATCGCCGGCGGCCGGGCGCGCGCCGCTGGTAGCGGCGGCGCTGCCGGGTCAGACCGCCCGGCGCAGCTCCCGCTCCTTCTGGCGCAGGCGCAGGAGCAGCTCGACATGCGTGTCGGTGATCGGCTGCGTGTCGACGCTGCCCTCATAGACCGTGCGGAGCGTGAGGCCGAGCTGGCGGGTGTCGACCGCCCGCTTCAGGGGCTGTCCCGCAGGCAGAGACCCATCGGACTCGACGACTGACGGCTTCATGGCTCCTCCCGCCCTTCGACCGCCCAAGCCTGCCGCGGTACCGGGATGGAAGCACTCTCGCGAGGAATGGTTAACGGATCGTTACCTTCAACCAACGGTTAAGGTTGTCGCCCGCTCACGCGTCGGCGCCCTGGAGGAGCCGCGCCGCGGCCGCCCGGGCCTCGTCGGTGACGGTGGCGCCCGCCAGCATCCGGGCGATCTCCTCCCGTCGCTCGGCGACCGGCAGGCTCGCCACCCGCGTGGCGACGCGGCCGGCCCCCTTCACGGGCGCCTTAGCGATCAGGAAATGCGTCTCGGCCCGGGCGGCGACCTGGGGCGCGTGCGTCACCGCGACCACCTGCACGGTCGCGGCGAGCCGGGCGAGGCGCATCCCGATGGCGTCCGCCACCGCGCCGCCCACGCCGGTGTCGATCTCGTCGAAGATGAGCGTCGGGGCCGAGCCCTTGTCGGCCAGCACCACCTTCAGCGCCAGCATGAAGCGCGACAGCTCGCCGCCGGAGGCGACCTTCATCATCGGGCCGGGCTTCGTCCCGGGATTGGTCTGGGCCCAGAACTCGACCCGGTCGGTGCCGGCGGGATCGCGGGATTCGGGATCGGTGGCGATCTCGGTGATGAAGCGCGCCCGCTCCAGCTTGAGCGGCGGCAGCTCGGCCTTGACGGCGGCGTCGAGCTGCTTGGCCGCCCGGCGCCGCCCGGCGCTGAGCTTCTCGGCCGCCTCCGCGTAGGTGGCCTCGGCCGTCGCGAGCGCCTGCTCCAGCCCGGCCAGAGCCGCCTCGCCGGCATCGATCGCCGCGACATCGCCCGCGTAGCGCTCCGCCAGGGCCGCGAGATCGTCGGCCGGAACGTCGTACTTGCGGGACGCGGCGCGCAGCGCGAAGAGCCGCTCCTCGACGCGCTCCAGGTCGCGGGGGTCGAACTCGGTCTCGGCCACGGCCGCCTCGAGGACTGCGCGGGCTTCGTCGAGGGCGACCATCGCGGCGTCGAGGGCGTTCACGCACGGGTCCACCAGGGCCGGCAGCTGCGCGGCGCGCCGCTCCAGCTTGCGCAGGGCGGCCGACAGGTGCGGCACGCCGGAATGGGGACCGCCGACGGCCTCGAGCGCCTCGTTGAGCTCGCGCGCGACCTTCTCGGATTGCTGCATGATCGTGCGGCGCTCGGCGAGCTGGGCCTCCTCGCCCGGCAGCGGCGCCAGGGTCGCGAGCTCCTCCACGGCGTGGCGGAGGAAGTCGGACTCCTTGCGGGCCGCCTCCACGCGGGCGCGGTGCTCGGCGAGCGCGGTGCGGGCCGTCCGCACGGTCCGCGACGCGGCGGCGACCTTGGTGAGCTGGGTCTGGAGCCCCCCGAAGGCGTCGAGGATCGCCCGGTGCGAGGCGGGATCGGCCAGGGCCCGGTCGTCGTGCTGGCCGTGGATCTCCACGAGGGCCGCGCCGATCGCCCGCAGGACCTGCACGCCCACCGGCTGGTCGTTGACGAAGGCCCGCGTCCGGCCGTCCGCCATCTGGGTCCGGCGCAGGATCAGGTCGCCCTCGGTGTCGATCTCGGCCTCGGCCGCGATCCGGCGCGCCGGATGATCGGGGGGCAGATCGAACACGGCCGTGACCGCGCCCTGCGCCTCGCCGTGGCGGACCAGACGGCCGTCGCCGCGGCCGCCGAGCGCCAGGGCGAAGGCGTCGAGAAGGATCGATTTGCCCGCGCCCGTCTCGCCGGTCAGGACGCTGAGTCCCGATCGGAAATTCAGTTCGAGCCTGTCGATCAGGACGATGTCGCGGATCGCGAGCTGCGCCAGCATGCGGCGACGGGGATTCCTCAGGATGGGACCGCAGACATAAGGCCGCTGCGGCGCGGATTCACCCCAAAAATGCGTCGCACCGCTCAGGCGGTGTGCCGCAACGGGCGCCGCAACGGGAAAGGCCCGAAGCGGCGGCTCCGGGCCTCGACGATTCTCGGGACGGCCCGAAGCGGGCCTCGACGCCTACTCCGCCGAGGCGGTCTTGCCTGTCACCGTGCGGTAGATCTTCGAGAGGAACGAGGTCTTCTCCTCGCGGGGCTCGAGGCCACCCTGCGCCAGCAGGGCGTGGGCGTCCTTGTACCACGGGCTTTCCGGGAAGTTGTGGCCGAGCACCGCGGCGGCGTTCTGCGCCTCCTGGGTGATGCCGAGCGCCCAGTAGGCCTCGGTCAGGCGCTCGAGGGCCTCCTCGGCGTGCCGGGTGGTCTGATACTTGGCGACCACGTCGCGGAAGCGGTTGATCGCCGCCGGAAAATTGCGCTTCTCGAGGTAGAAGCGGCCGATCTCCATCTCCTTGCCGGCGAGCTGATCGCGGGTGATCTGGATCTTGGCCTTCGCGTCCGCGGCGTATTCCGACGTCGGGTACTTCTGGACCAGTTCCTGCAGGGCGACGAGCGCCTTCTCGGAGCGTTCCTGATCGCGGGTGACGTCCGGGATCTGCTTATAGTTCGACATCGCCATCAGGTACTGCGCGTAGGCGGCGTCCTTGCTGGCCGGGTGGCGCTGCAAGTAGCGCTTCGAGGCACTGATCGCGTCGTCGTACTTCTGGCCCTCGTAATTGGCGTAGGCCGTCATCAGCAGCGCCTTCCGGGACCATTCGGAATACTGGTACTGCTTGTCCAGACTGTCGAATTTCTTGACCGCGCCCTCGTAGTCGCTGTCCTCGAGCTTCGCCAGACCGTCGCTGTACAGCTTGTCGGCCGGAACGTCCGGCACGACCTCGGGCTTGTACTTCTCGGCGAAGATGCTGGTCGGGTCGAAATCGCAGCCGCCGAGGCCCAGGCCGAGGACGGCCACGAAGGGCATCGCGAAGGCCGCTGCCCGGCGATGACGAATGGTGACAGGCATCTGGCGCTCTTTCCCGGAACCGGCGCCGTCTCGCGCCGTCATGCCATCGCGTGGGTGGATCCGGCCCGCCCCGGGCCGTGCCCGCCGTTCACGGACCGTTAAACCCTGCCGTTCGATTCGGGCACGAAAGCGGCAAGGCTGCGGCGGCCAGGATCGGTTGCGGGCTGTGTCCCGCCAGTCACAGGGGGGGCTAGAGGTCGCCCGCGAAGGCGGCGATGCCGAGGCCGACGCCGAGTTCGGACAGCACGGTCTCGCGGCGCGAGCCCTGCGCCTCCACGATGGCGTAGTTCGCCCGGTCGGCGAAGAGGGCGGACAGCACGCCGACATTCATCCGGTGGCCGCCGCAATAGGAGCGGTAGGCACCCTGGATCGGCAGACCGGCCAGGGCGAGGTCGCCGATGGCGTCGAGGATCTTGTGGCGGACGAACTCGTCCTGGAAGCGCAGGCCCTCGGGATTGACCACCGCGGTCTCGCCGACCGCCACGGTGTTCTCCAGGGAAGCGCCCAGGGCGAAGCCGGCCTTCCAGTAGCGCTCCACGTCCCGCATCATCCCGAAGGTGCGGGCGCCGGCGATCTCGCGGCGGTAGGTGGCGGGCGACAGGTCCATCGCCCTGCGGGAGCGGCCGATCACCGGGCTCTCGAAATCGATCTCGACGTCGAGGCGGAAACCGCGGTCGATCGGGCGCAGCTCCGCGAAGGATGTCCCGGCCTCGATG
Organism: Methylobacterium mesophilicum; assembly: GCF_036441335.1. Taxonomy (GTDB): domain Bacteria; phylum Pseudomonadota; class Alphaproteobacteria; order Rhizobiales; family Beijerinckiaceae; genus Methylobacterium; species Methylobacterium mesophilicum_B. Next base: position 1,176,920 of record NZ_MLBW01000034.1, on the reverse strand, counting down.
CGGACGTGGCGGAGGATCTTGAGCCAGCGGCGCGGCGTGTCGCAGGCGGCGATCCCGATCTGGTCGATCGCCTGGACGAAGGGGAGCGCGGACCCGTCGAGGATCGGCATCTCCGGGCCGTCGATCTCGACCAGAGCGTTGTCGACGCCCAGGCCGTACAGGGCGGACATCAGGTGCTCGACGGTGGCGACGGCGCCGGTCTCGACGTCACCCAGGACAGTGCAGAGTTCGGTGGCGGAGACGAGGGCGTGATGCGCCTTGATCAGGCGGTCGTTGCCGTGGGTGGTACCGGTGCGGAGGAAGGCGATGCCGTGATTGGCCGGAGCGGGTCGGATCGTGATCTCGGCGGGGTTGCCGGAGTGAACTCCGATCCCCGAGAGAGTCGCCGGCCCTTTGAGGGTCGTCTGTTTATGCGTTCGCATTCCTTAGCCCCCGGGCGCGACCAGATCCCGACACCCCGACGGGAGTGAGGAGAAACTGACTGATCCGTCCGCTGCTTGATGCCCTAGCCCACGCGATCAGGTTGTGTCCTGCTGCGTGTCGTCTCGATCACATGGTTTCTATAGCTGCGCCGCACAGGGCAGCCAAATCACGGATTCTTACGGTCTGTTACAGACACGCTTAGCGCTTCGTCACCGCAAAGCGCTGCTCCACCAAAGGCTTAAAGGTTGGTTAATACGTGACTAACCCGCGGCCGTTCTGTGGCGCGGATGCACCATGCGCACAGGCTCGCGCGCGTCGGCGCACCGTCTCGGCGAGCCTTATTCCCGGCCGCGACAACCATGAGTTGCTTTGCTGCAGCGCGAAGGGGCCGGCGGTTTCCCGCCAGCCCCGGGCCGTGTCGGAGACCTGAACCGGTCAGTTCGCCTGACGGCGGAGGAAGGCCGGGATCTCGAGCTGATCGTCGTCCATCATCCGCGACTGCGGGGCGACCCGGCCCTGCCCGTCGAGGTTGCCCTGGGCCGGGCGGTACTGCGGGACCGCGGGCGCGGCCGGAGCGCGCGGGGCCGGCGGCACGTGGGGCTGCGCCATGTGGGGCTGCGCCATGTGGTGCTGGGCCATGTGCGGCTGGGCCATGTGCGGCTGGGCCATGTGCGGCTGGGCCATATGCGGCTGCGGGGCCGCGGGCGAGGCCGGCCGAGCTGCCGGGGCGCCGTCCATGTCCTCGCGGCGTCCGCCGAAGCCCACCGTCGCGAGCCGGCGCAGCAGCGAGGTCCGCTTGGATTCCGGAGCGGCCTCCTCCGCAGCGCGGTTCGCCATGATCTGCGTCTGGGCGATCGGCGGCAGCTCGTGGATCTGCGGCATGCGCGGGGCGCGGGCGAGCGGCGTGCCCGTCGGGGCGGCCGGACGCGGCGGCACGAACGGACCGGCCTCGACGGCGGGCGCCGCCTCGACGCGCTGCGGTGCGGGGGCCGGGGATCGGCGCCGGGGCGACCGACTCGGTGCGGATGCTCGGCACCGGGGAGGCGGCGCGCGAGCGGGCCTCGGCGCGCAGGCGCTCGGCAACCTCGGCGATGCGCTGCTCGGTCTCGGCGATGGCCGGGTTGTTGGGCGAGTTCGCCGAGATCAGGGCCGGCTCGATGCCGGTGGCGACCACCGACACGCGGATGATGCCGTCCAGGCTCTCGTCGAAGGTGGCGCCCAGAATGATGTTGGCGTCCTGATCGACCTCCTCGCGGATGCGGGTCGCGGCCTCGTCGAGCTCGTACAGGGTCAGGTCGGAGCCGCCCGTGATCGAGATCAGCAGGCCGCGGGCGCCCTTCATCGAGACGTCGTCGAGGAGCGGGTTGGCGATGGCGGCCTCGGCGGCGCGGTTGGCGCGCTTCTCGCCGGACGCCTCGCCGGTGCCCATCATGGCCTTGCCCATGCCGCGCATGATCGCCCGGACGTCGGCGAAGTCGAGGTTGATGAGGCCCTCCTTCACCATCAGGTCGGTGATGCAGGCGACGCCCGAGTAGAGCACCTGGTCGGCCATCGCGAAGGCGTCCGCGAAGGTGGTCTTCTCGTTGGCGACCCGGAACAGGTTCTGGTTCGGGATCACGATCAGGGTGTCGACCGCGGCCTGAAGCTCCTGGATGCCGGACTCGGCGGTCCGCATGCGGCGCATGCCCTCGAACTGGAACGGCTTGGTCACGACGCCGACTGTCAGGATGCCCATGTCGCGGGCCGCGCGGGCGATGACCGGCGCGGCGCCGGTGCCGGTGCCGCCGCCCATGCCGGCGGTGATGAAGCACATGTGGGCGCCGGAGAGCTGGTCGCGGATCTCGTCGATCACCTCGTCGGCGGCGGCCGAGCCGACCTCCGGGTGCGAGCCGGCGCCGAGGCCCTGGGTGACGCCCAGGCCCATCTGGATCACCCGCTCGGCCTTCGACGAGGTGAGCGCCTGCGCGTCGGTGTTGGCGACGACGAACTCGCAGCCCAGCAGGCCCGACTCGATCATGTTGTTGACGGCGTTGCCGCCGGCGCCACCGACGCCGAAGACGGTGATGCGGGGCTTGAGTTCCCGGATGTCCGGCGCCTGGAGGGTGATGGCCATGGTGTCGAGCCTCTCGCTAACTGTGCTGTCCGTGCGACGCCTGGGCGCCGGATTCCCTTCGATCCCCCCCGAGCGGGCGGGCGTGAAACCTAGAAGCTGTCCCGGAGCCAGCGGCCGACCCGGTTCAGGTAGTTGTCGGTCCCGGTCGCCGCGAAGGCGCCGTGTCCGCGCGGCTCGAAATGCTCGGCATGGGCCACCTGCGGGTAGACGAGCAGGCCGACCGCCGCCGAGAAGGCCGGCCCCTTGGCGGCTTCCGGCAGGCCCCGGATGCCGAGGGGCCGACCGATCCGCACCTGACCCTGGAGGACGCGGCGGGCGACCTCGGGCAGACCGACGAGCTGGCTGGCGCCGCCGGTGAGGACGACGCGGCGCCCGGCCTGGGCGGCGAAGCCCGCGTCCCGCAGGCGGTCGCGGACCAGCTCGACCACCTCCTCGACGCGCGGCTTGATGATCCGCACGAGCTGTGAGCGCGGGATGTGGGCCGGCGCCTCGCCCTCGTCCTCGCCGACGCCGTGGACGGCGATCATGTCGCGGTCGTCGGAGGGGGTGGAGAGGGCCGAGCCGTAGAGGGTCTTCAGCCGCTCGGCCGCCGCCATGCGGGTCGAGAGGCCGCGGGCGATGTCCATGGTGACGTGGTGGCCACCGACCGCCAGGGCGTCCACGTGGACGAGGTGGCCGCCGGAGAACACGCCGACGCTGGTCGTGCCGCCGCCCATGTCGACGACGCAGACCCCCATCTCGGCCTCGTCGTCGACCAGCGCCGAGAGGCCGGCCGCGTAGGGCGTGGCGATCACCGCCTCGACGCCGAGGTGGCAGTGCTCGACCGCCAGCATGACGTTGCGGGCGGCCGCGAGCTCGCTGGTGACGACGTGCAGGTCGACGCTGAGCGCCTCGCCGATCATGCCCGACGGGTCGATGACGGCGCCCTGCCCGTCCAGGGCGTAGCCGGTGGGCAGCGCGTGCAGCACGGCCCGGCCGGGGCTGACGCCGTGGGCGCTGGCGGTCTCGAGCACCCGCTCGACATCGCTGCCCGTGACGGTGCCCGAGCGGACATTCACCCGCGCCTGGAAATGCTGCGAGGCGAGCCGACCGCCCGACATGTTGACGATGACCGACTGGACCTCGACCTTGGCCATCCGCTCGGCGGCGTGCACCGCCTGCCGGATCGCGCTCTCGGCCGCGGCGAGATCGACGATGGCGCCGCCCTTGAGGCCCAGGGAGCGCTGGTGGCCGATGCCGATGATGCGCGCGAGGTGCGTGCGGCCGCGGAGCGTCGTGAGCGCCTCGGCGGGTTGCAGCTCGGCGATGAGGCAGACCACCTTGCTCGTGCCGATGTCGAGCACCGAGAGGGTGGTCGAGCGCCGGGCGGAGAGCGGCTTCAAGCGCGGCGTGAGGCCGTGTTGGCTGTGCATTGACGCTACCGGGCGCGGGATGCGGGACGGGCGGAGATCGTGGTCGAGGTCATCAGCTGGCCGCGCCCTTCTTCTTCGCCTTCTGGGCTTCCGCGCGGGCGGCGGCGGCCTCCTCGGTCAGGCGCACCACCAGGCGGTCCGGCATGCGCAGGTCCACCGCGATGATGTCCTTCTCGAGCAGGCCGGCCTCGCGCTCGAACCGCACGAGGCGGGCGAGCGCCGCGGCCGGATCGAGCTCGGGCAGGCGCACGTCGATGCCGTCGAACTTGAGGGTCCAGCGCCGGCCGGACACGTAGGTGCCGGCCTTGATCCGCTCGGCGAGGGGCCCGGCGGCGGCGATGAGCGCGAGGTATTCCGGAAGCTTGGTGTTGGCGTCCTCGCCGACCACCAGGGGCAGGCTGGCGTAACGGTCGTCGCGCATCGCGTCGATGACGGTGCCGTCGGCGGCGATCACGCTGATCTCGCCGTTCCTCTGCCAGAGGGCCGCGGGCTCGCGCTCCACCTGGGTGATGGCGATCTCGTTGGGATAGATCTTCCGGACCGAGGCCTGCGCGATGAGCGGCACGCGGAGCAGCCGCTCGCGCACGTCGTTGACGTCGAGGAAGGGAACCGAGGAGCGCCAGTCGATCCCGGCGGCCGCCAGGACCTCGCGTTCGTACATGCGGGAGATGCCCGAGATCGTGACGCGCTCGACGCCGAAGCCGGCGACGCGCGCGGCGATGTCGAGGGGGCGGCCCTGCTCGGCCACGAAGGCGTCGTAGCGGCCGCTCGCCACGAAACCGGCGAGCGCCACGGCGGCGGCCGAGACGGAGACCGCCACGATTCCGGCGCCGCGGGGCAGGCGCTCGCTCAGGCGCTGACTCGGGCGGGCCCGACGAACCGAGAGCGACCGGGACGTGGCGCGGCCGGCGAGCCGGCCCAGGACCGCGCCGACGAGGCGCGCGGGACCGCTCCGGCCGGCGGCGTCGCCGCTCAGCGATTCAGGGAAGCGTCCTCCACCATCCATCGGACGAGCTCACCGAAACTCAGGCCCGCGTGGGCCGCCATCTCCGGCACAAGGCTCGTCTGGGTCATGCCGGGTTGCGTGTTGACCTCCAGCACCACGAGCAGACCGGTTCCACCCGGTGTGTCGTCGTAGCGAAGGTCGGCACGGCTGACGCCCCGACAGCCCAGTGCTTGATGCGCCGTTAACGACAGTTCTTGGACACGCTGGTAAACATTTGGTTTAAGTTCGGCCGGGAGCACGTGAACCGAGCCCCCGGGGGCGTACTTGGCGTCGTAATCGTACCAATCCCCCGTGGCGGCCTTCACCTCGATCACCCCGAGGGCCTTGTCGCCCATCACGCCGCAGGTGAGTTCGCGGCCAGCAATGTAAGGTTCCGCAAGGACTTGCTCGCCGAACGTCCACTCCTCCGAGGCGAGGATCTGGGGCGGGTGCGAGCGGCCGTCGCGCACGATGATCACACCCACCGATGAGCCTTCGGCGATCGGTTTCACGACGTAGGGTGGCGGCAGCGGGTGTGTCCTGGCGGCCTCACGACGGTTAACGATCCGGCCCTCGGGCACGTCGACGCCGGCGGCGCGCATGACGGTCTTGGCCCGCTCCTTGTTCATGGCGAGCGCCGAGGCGAGGACGCCGGAATGGGTGTAGGGGATCTTCAGGATCTCCAGCAGGCCCTGGATGGTGCCGTCCTCGCCGTCCGGCCCGTGGAGCGCGTTGAAGGCCACGTCCGGCCGGAGCGCCGTCAGGACGGCCGCGATGTCGGGGCCGACATCGACCCGGGTCACCCGGTAGCCCTCGCCTTCGAGCGCGTCGGCGCAGGCCTTGCCGGAACTGAGGGAGACCTCGCGCTCGGCGGAGGTGCCGCCCAGCAGGACGGCGACGTGCTTGGACATCAGGGCACCTCGAATAGGTCGGCTTCAATCAGGATCTGAACGTGCGAACGGCCGCGGTGACGACCGAGCACCGTGTCTCGGCCGCGTCGGCGCGTCCCGAACATCGCTCTCACATCGTGCCGGCGGGCCGGCCGATGCGCCGGATCTCCCAGCGCAGCTCGACCCCGCTGGTTTCCCGGACGCGGCGGCGGACCTCCTCGCCGAGCCCCTCGATGTCGGCCGCGGTCGCAGTTCCGGTATTGATCAGGAAGTTGCAGTGCATCTCGCTGACCTGGGCGCCGCCCCGCCTCAGCCCGCGGCAGCCGGCGGCGTCGACGAGCTGCCACGCCTTGCCGCCGTCCGGGTTGGCGAAGGTCGAGCCGCCGGTCCGCTCGCGGATCGGCTGCGCGGCCTCGCGGGCGGCCGTGACCCGCTCCATCTCGGCCTCGATGGCGACGCGGTCGCCGGGCCGGCCGCGGAAGAGGGCGCGCGTGAAGATCACGTCCTCGGGCGCGTCCGCGTGCCGGTAGGAGAACCCCATGGCGGCGTGGCTGAAGGTGCGCGACGCGCCCGTCCGGTCGACCCCGCGGGCTTCCACCAGCACGTCGGTGGTCTCGCCGCCATGCGCGCCCGCGTTCATGCGCAGCGCGCCGCCGATCGAGCCCGGGATGCCGCGGTAGAAGGCGAGCCCGTCGAGCCCGGCCTCGGCCGCCGCCTTGGCGAGGCGCATGTCCGGGACCGCGGTGCCGACGGTCAGGGTGTCGCCGTCGATCGCGACGCTGCCGAAGGCCTTGCCGCCGAGGCGCACGACCACGCCCGGCACGCCGCCGTCCCGAACGATCAGGTTCGAGCCGAGCCCGATCACCGTGACCGGCACGTCCGGATCGAGGGATGCGAGGAGGCGGGCGAGATCCTCCTCGTCGGCCGGGGTGAACAGCACCTCGGCCGGTCCGCCGACCCGGAACCAAGTGAGGTCGGCGAGCGGCTGGTCGGCGAGCAGGCGCCCGCGGAGGTCGGGCGCGGCGGCCCGGATGCGATCGTGCAGAGAGGCGGTCATCTGTGTGTCTCCCCTCGCCCCGCCCGCGGGGAGAGGGATGCGGCGATCCTGGTGTCGTCGCATCGGGGTGGCAGCGGGCGCTGCGAGGCCGGGGTCCGGAGAGTCACCGCCGGGTTCATCCTCAGAGCGCAGCCCGCAGTGGACGGTCGACGGTGCCGACGACCCGAGAGGCCTCCCGGGGCGGGCTGACGCACCGCGCCTACCGTCCCCGCGCGGCGAGTTCGTCCGGGAGGGCGTAGGCCCACTGGGTGATCGTGCCGGCGCCGAGGCAGACCACGTAGTCGCCGGATTTGGCGAGCTCCGCGATGATCCCGGCGAGTTCCTCCGGCCGCTCCAGGGCCCGGGCGTCGCGGTGACCGCGGGAGCGCAGGCCGGCCACGAGGCTGTCGCGGTCGAAGCCCTCGATCGGCTGCTCGCCGGCCGCGTAGACCGGCGCCACGATGACCGTGTCGGCATCGTTGAAGCAGGTGCAGAAATCGTCGAACAGCGATTGCAGCCGGGTGTAGCGGTGCGGCTGCACCACGGCGATCACCCCGTGCTCGGTCGAGGCGCGGGCGGCCTTGAGCACCGCCTTGATCTCCACCGGATGGTGTCCGTAATCGTCGAAGATCGTCGCGCCGTTCCACTCGCCGGTGCGGGTGAACCGCCGCTTCACGCCGCCGAACCCGGCGAGCGCCTGGCGGATCGCGTCCGGCTTCACGCCGAGCTCGTGCGCGACGGCGAGCGCCGCGGTGGCGTTGAGCGCGTTGTGCTTGCCGGGCATCGGCAGGACGAGATCCTCCATCTCCATCCGGTAGCCGGGCCGACGGTCGCGGATCATCACCCGGAAGCGGCTCTGGCCGCCGCGCAGGTCCACGTCGATCAGGCGCACGTCGGCCTGCGGATTCTCGCCGTAGGTGATGATCCGCCGGTCCTCGATGTGGCCGACGAGGTCCTGCACCACCGGGTGGTCGATGCACATCACCGCGAAGCCGTAGAACGGAATGTTGTCGATGAAGCGCCGGAACGCGTCCTTGATCGCGTCGAACGAGCCGAAATGGTCGAGGTGCTCGGGGTCGATGTTGGTGACGATCGCCACGTCCGCCGGCAGCTTCAGGAAGGTGCCGTCCGACTCGTCGGCCTCGACCACCATCCACTCGCCGGCACCCATGCGGGCGTTGGTCCCGTAGGCGTTGATGATGCCGCCGTTGATCACGGTCGGGTCGAGGTTGCCGGCGTCGAGCAGGGTGGCGACGAGCGACGTGGTCGTGGTCTTCCCGTGCGTGCCGGCGATCGCCACGCAGGACTTGAAGCGCATCAGCTCGGCCAGCATCTCGGCCCGGCGCACCACCGGCAGACGCCGCTCGCGGGCGGCCTGCAGCTCGGGGTTGTCGCGGCGGATCGCGGTCGAGACGACGACGAGGGCCGCCTCCTCGACGTTCTTGGCATCGTGGCCCACGAAGGTGCGCATGCCCTTCTCGGCGAGACGGCGGACGTTGGCGTTGTCGGAGGCGTCCGAGCCCTGCACCGTGTAGCCGAGATTGTGCATGACCTCGGCGATGCCGGACATGCCGATGCCGCCGATGCCGATGAAGTGGATGGGGCCGAGCTTGTCGGGCAGCTTCATGGGTCGAACCGTCTGGTGGCGGGACCGCCGGTGCGGAATCCCTCAAGAAATCAGGTGCGGGCGGCCGTCTCGACGACGACCTCGGCCAGCCGCTCGGCGGCGTCGTGGATGCCCGCGCTTCTGGCCGCATCGGCCGCCGCGGTCAATTTTGCCGGCGTCTCGAAGCAGGCGGTCAGCTCCGCGGCGAGGCGGTCCGGCGTGAAATCCGACTGCTTCACCGCGAGCGCCGCGCCGATCGCGTCGAGGGTCGCGGCGTTGGCGGCCTGGTCCTGGTCGAGCGAGCCGGGCAGGGGCACGAGGATCGCCGGGCGGCCGATCGCGGCGAGTTCCGAGACCGTCGAGGCGCCCGAGCGCGCGACCACGAGGTGGCTCGCGGCCATCCGCGCGGGCAGGTCCTTGAAGAACGGCGCCGCCTCGATCCCGGCGAGCCCCATGGCGAGGTAGCGGTTCTGCACCGCCGTCAGGTCCTCGGGGCGGACCTGCTGGACGAGGTGCAGGCGGGCGCGCAGCGCGTCCGGCAGGCGGGCGATCGCCTCCGGCACGACCTCGCCCATGACCCGGGCGCCCTGGCTGCCGCCGAACACCAGGAGCCGCAGGGCGTCGTCGTTACCGAAGGGCGGAAACGGGACCCTGGCCGCCTCGATCACCGCCGGGCGGAGCGGGTTGCCGGTGTGGATCCGCGGCGCGCGGGCCTTGTCGGGCACGCCGCGCACGACCTCGAAGCCGGTGGCGATGGTGCGCGCGCCCCGCGCCAGGAAGGCGTTGGCCCGACCCATCACGGCGTTCTGCTCGTGCAGGATCGTCGGCACGCGCAGGATCTGGCCGGCCAGCACCGGCGGCACGGTCGGGTAGCCGCCGAAGCCGACGATGGCGGCCGGATTGATCCGCCGGATCTCCTTCGCCGCGACGCCGAACCCGCGGCCGAGCGTCAGCACGGCGCTTGCCCGCTTCAGCGGCGAGCGGCCGGACGGCGTCGCCGAGGCGATGGTCACCACCTCGGAGGCCGGGAACTCGGACGCGATGGAATCGACCCGGGCGTCGGTGGCGAGCGCCACCCGGATGCCGCGGGCCCGCAGCGCGTGGGCGAGGCTCTCGGCCGGGAACAGGTGGCCGCCGGTGCCGCCCGCGCAGAGCAGGATCGTGGGCGTGAAGACGGTCACCGCATCACCCCGGCGACGGTGGCGGGCGCGGTGCCGGGGGGCTTCTGGCTGAGCATGACGGTGCGGGGCCGCTTGCGGGTCAGGGCGACGAGGAAGCCGGTGCCGAGCGCCAGCGAGATCAGCGAGGAGCCGCCGTACGAGACGAACGGCAGCGTCATGCCCTTGGCGGGCATCAGCTGCGTGTTCACCGCCATGTTGATGCAGGCCTGCAGACCGAACAGCGTGGTCAGGCCGGTGATCGCCAGCCGCGAGAAGGTGTCGTCGGTGCGCCGCGCGAGCTTGAGTCCGCGCAGCACGATGAAGGCGAACAGGGCCACGAGGCAGAGGCAGACGATCACGCCGAACTCCTCGCCGGTGACCGAGAAGATGAAGTCGGTATGCGCGTCCGGCAGGTGGCGCTTGGCCACGCCCTCCCCCGGCCCGGTGCCGAACCAGCCGCCCGAGCGGAACGATTCGCGCGACCAGAAGTCCTGGAAGCCGCCACCGGAATCCCGGTCGAGGAACTTGTTGAAGCGCTCGCGCACGTGGTGGAAGAACAGGTAGGCAGCGAACACACCCCCGAGGCCCAGCACGCCGAGGACGGCCACCCAGATCAGGTGGAGGCCGGCCACGAAGAACAGCGCGCACCACACCATGGTAATCAGCATGGTCTGGCCGAAATCGGGCTGGAGCAGCAGCGGCACGATGGTGATCGGCAGGAGCAGCAGCGCCAGGATGCCGCCCGGCATGTCGCGGCGCTGGGCGCCCTCCGAGAAGGCCCAGGCGGCGACGACCACGAAGGCCGGCTTCACGAATTCCGAGGGCTGCAGGCCGAAGGAGCCGAACTGGATCCAGCGGTGCGCGCCCTTGATCTCGGGCCCGAACTTGCCGGCGAGCAGGCACAGGGCGACGCCGCAGATCCAGGTGACCAGCGCGAGCCGCCGGATGCCGCGCAGCGACAGGAACGAGACCGCGCAGATCAGCAGGATGGTCGGCGCGAGGTACATCGCCTGCCGGTTGAGGAAGTAGAAAGTCGGCAGGCCGATCCGCTCGGCCACCGGCGGGCCGCCGCCCATCAGGAAGACGAGGCCCGCGACCATCAGCGCGAACAGCGCCGCCAGCAGACCGCGGTCCACGGTCCACCACCAGTCCGTCAGGGGGGTGCGTTCCGCGCGTGACATCATGCCGGGCAACGACTCCAGGCCGCGCGGATGCCGATCCGCGCGGGTCGGACGGGATCCTCGGCAGGAATGGTAAACGGAGCCTTATGGCCGGCGCGTCGGCGCGCGTCGGCCGCACGTCTGGAGGCCGCTGGAATGCTGTATTTGGCCGCCGCAATACTGGTAAAAAGACACTCCATGTTAATCTTCCTACTGCAACTTCCGGATGTATCCCCCCGGCGGGTCGCGGTGCCCCGCGCCCGGTCCGCCCAGCGGAAGCCGACGCGCCATGTTCTCTGCCCTGAATGTCCGTGAAGCGCATGCCAAGCTGGCGGCCCTCGACCGGGTCCAGGGCGTGATCGAGTTCGACCTGGCGGGACGGATCCTGTCGGCGAACCAAAACTTCCTCGACGTGGTCGGGTACGCGCTGCCGGAGATCGTCGGCCAGCACCACAGCATGTTCATGGAACCGGCCCAGCGGGACGCGCCGGAATACCGGGCGTTCTGGGAGCGCCTGCGCTCCGGCGGCTTCGAGTCCGGCCAGTTCCAGCGGGTCGGCCGGGGCGGCCGGTCGATCTGGATCCAGGCGTCCTACAACCCGATGCTCGACGTCCGCGGCCGGCCCTACAAGGTGGTGAAGTTCGCCACCGACATCACGCAGCAGCGGACCGAGGAGGCCGACCGCGCCGGGCAGATCGCCGCGATCGACAAGGTGCAGGCGGTCATCGCCTTCGACCTCGACGGCACGGTGATCGCGGTGAACGACAATTTCCTCGCCGCGATGGGCTACAGCCGCGCCGAGGTGATCGGGCAGCATCACAGCCTGTTCGTGGAGCCTGCCTACCGCGAGAGCGAGGCCTACCGGGCCTTCTGGGCGGCCCTTCGGAACGGCACCTATCAGGCGGCGCAGTTCCGCCGGATCGGCAAGGACGGGCGCGAGGTCTGGATCCAGGCGTCCTACAATCCGATCCTCGATGCCGCGGGCCGGCCCTACAAGGTGGTGAAGTTCGCCACCGACATCAGCGATCAGGTCCGGCTGTTCGCCAACCTGCGGACCCTCATCGATCAGAATTTCGGCGAGATCGAGCGGGCGGTGACGCACTCGACCACGGCGGCCTCGCTCGCCTCCTCGGCGGCCGACTCGACCTCCGGCAACGTCCAGACCGTCGCGGCGGCGGCCGAGGAACTCGCCGCCTCGGTGGCCGAGATGTCCCAGAGCATCGTGCGCTCCCAGAGCGCCACCGACACCGCCTATGCCTGCGTCCAGGACGCTGACGGCCACACGAAGCGGCTCGCCGAGACCGCCACCGCCATGACCGGCATCGTCGGCCTGATCCAGGACATCGCCGGCCAGATCAACCTGCTGGCGCTGAACGCCACCATCGAGGCCGCCCGCGCTGGCGCGGCGGGCCGCGGCTTCGCGGTCGTCGCCTCGGAGGTGAAGGCGCTGGCCGACCAGGCGGCGCGCGCCACCGGTCAGATCAACGGCGAGATCGCCAGCGTGCAGCGCGTCTCGCAGGAGGTCGTAGAGGCTCTCAGCTCGATCGGGTCCTCGGTCTCGGTGATGCGCGAGACCGTGGTCGCCACCGCGGCCGCCATCGAGGAGCAGAGCGCCGTGACCCGGGATCTCGCCGAGAGCATGCAGAGCGCCGCCGGCGCCGTCACGGAGATCACCGGCAATATCGGGGCGATCGTCCAGTCGGTGGCCAACGTCTCGCAGGCGGTCGACACCACCCGCGACGCCGCCAAGGTTCTGGCGCGCTGAGGCCGGCGCTGCCTCAGGGCAGCGCCTGCACCAGTTCGCGGAACCGGTCGCCGCGGATCTCGAAGTTCCGGAACTGGTCGTAGGACGCGCAGGCCGGCGACAGCAGCACCACCGGCTCCGGCGCACCCGAGGCGGCGGCGTTCTCGGCGGCCTTCGGGACGGCGTTCTCGAGGGTCTCGCAGCGCGTGTAAGGCACGGCGCCCTCCAGGGTCGCCGCGAAGGCGTCGGAGGCCGCGCCGATCAGGTAGGCGTGGGCGACCCGCTCGAAATACGGCACCAGCGGGAAGATCCCGCCCTCCTTGGCCTTGCCGCCGAGGATCCAGTGGATGTCGCGGAAGGCGGTGAGGGCCTTCTCGGTGGAATCCGCGTTCGTCGCCTTGGAATCGTTGACGAACAGCACGTGGCCGCGCCGACCGACCTCCTCCATCCGGTGCGGCAGGCCCGGGAACGAGCTCAGCCCGGCCTGGATCTGCTCCGGCGACAGGTCGAGGGCCCGCGCCACGGTGACCGCCACCGCGGCGTTCTGCCAGTTGTGCGCTCCCCGGAGCGAGCCGATCCCGTTGACGTCGGCGAGGGCCGTCCCGTCCGGCTCCCGGACGATCCCGTCGCGCACCGTCAGCGCGTCGGTGCACAGCACGTCGCCGTGGGGCACGTGGACGCGCACGAGGTCGGCGCCGCGGCGATCCGCGATGGCGCGGCTCGGGGCGTCGTCGACGCCGACCACCGCCAGGCCGGCGCCCTGGACCAGGCGCTCCTTGATGGCCGCGTACTGCTCCATCGTGCCGTGCCGGTCGAGATGGTCCGGCGTGATGTTCATCAGCACGCCGACGCTCGGGTCGAGGCTCGGCGTCAGGTCGATCTGGAACGACGACATCTCGATCACGTGGACTCGGCCGGCGGCCGGCGGCTCCAGCGACAGGATGGCGGTCCCGATGTTGCCGCCCATCTGGACGTCGCGGCCCGCCTGCGCGAGCACGTGGGCGATCAGCGCCGTGGTGGTCGACTTGCCGTTGGTCCCGGTGATCGCCACGAACGGCGCCCCCGGCGCCTGCGCCCGCCGCTCCCGGCAGAACAGCTCGATGTCGCCGACGATGGCGACGCCGGCGTCCCGGGCGAGCCGGACGCTCCAGTGCGGCTCGGGATGGGTCAGCGGCACGCCCGGGCTCAGCACGAAGGCGGCGAACGCGGACCAGTCGGCCGCGCGCAGGTCCCGCGTCTCGATGCCGGCCTCCCGCGCGCGGGCGAGGCTGTCGGCATTGTCGTCCCAGGCCTGCACGGCCGCGCCACCCGCCTTCAGCGCCAGCGCCGTGGCGAGCCCCGAGCCCCCGAGTCCGAACAGGGCGACGGTCTTGTCCTGGAAGACGGTGACGGGTGTCATGCGGAACTCTGGATGCGGCGGCCGAACCCGGCCGATCCGACCGCGCCCGTCATCCCGAGGTGCCCGCGGCGGCGTTCCCCGAAGGCGGGCTCCAGGGATCGCGCGGCTGGCCGGGAGCCTCCTTCGAGGCGCCCGCTCCGCGGCCGCGCCTCAGGATGGGGGCGAGGATCGGATCGACCTCTCAGATCGCCCTCTAGCACAATTTCTCAGCGCAGCTTCAGCGTCGCCAGACCGGCCATCGCCAGGATCACCGCGATGATCCAGAAGCGGATCACGACCTGCGGCTCCTTCCAGCCCTTCTGCTCGAAATGGTGGTGGATCGGCGCCATGCGGAAGACGCGCTTGCCCGTCAGCTTGAACGACGCGACCTGGATGATCACCGACATCATCTCCAGCACGAACAGGCCGCCGACGATCGCCAGGACGATCTCGTGCTTCGTCGCCACCGCGATGGAGCCCAGCAGGCCGCCCAGCGCCAGGGAGCCGGTGTCGCCCATGAAGATCTGGGCCGGCGGCGCGTTGAACCAGAGGAAGCCGAGGCCTGCGCCGATGACCGCGCCGCAGACCACGGCGAGCTCGCCCGTGTCGCGGACGTAGTTCACCTGCAGATAGCTGGCGGTGAACGAATTGCCGACGAGGTACGCGATGAAGCCGAACGTGCCGCAGGCGATCATCACCGGCACGATCGCGAGGCCGTCGAGGCCGTCGGTCATGTTCACGGAATTGCCCGCCCCGACGATCACGAAGGCGCCGAACAGCGGGTAGAACCAGCCGAGATTCAGAAGCGCGTCCTTGAACACCGGGAAGGCGAGCTGGTTCTGGAGCGCGGCTGGCGAGTAGACCGCGATGGTCACGCAGGCCGCCATCGCGATCACCGCCTCCAGGGCGAGGCGGAACTTGCCCGAGAAGCCCTTGTGCGACTGCTTCGTGACCTTGAGGTAATCGTCGTAGAAGCCGATGGCCCCGAAGCCGAGGGTGACGGTCAGCGTCACCCAGACGTAGTGGTTGCGCGGGTTCGCCCAGAGCAGGATCGCCACGACGGCGCCGGCCAGGATCATGAGGCCGCCCATGGTCGGCGTGCCCCGCTTGGTCAGCAGGTGGGTCTGCGGCCCGTCCTCGCGGATCGGCTGCCCCTTGCCCTGACGGATCCGCAGCAGCGAGATGATCCAGGGCCCGAACCAGAACACGAACAGGCCCGCCGTGAACAGCGCGCCGCCGGTGCGGAAGGTGATGTAGCGGAACACGTTGAGCGGCGTGAAGCTGCTGCTCAGGTCCGAGAGAAGGTACAGCATCCGGGCGCTCGGCCCCCTTGTTCAGGCTCAGGTTTCGGGGGACGGCGCCGGTCGCGCCGTGCGCGCGGACGTGCCGATCACGGGACGGCCTGGGTCCGCCGGGTCGGATCGACCGCGTAGCGGGCTTTCAGCGCCTCGACAATCGGGCCCATGCGGCTGCCGTTCGATCCCTTCACCATGACGGCGTCGCCGGACCGCAGGGTCCGGGCGAGCGGCTCGAGCAGGTCGGTGGCGGTGTCGGCCACCGCGCCGCGGCGGCTCACCGGCAGGGCCTCGAACAGGTTGCGCATGAGCGGACCGGCCGTGAAGACCAGATCGACCCGGGCCGCCTCGATCGCCTCCGCCAGGCCGCGATGGAGGTCGGGCGCGGCGGCGCCGAGTTCCAGCATGTCGCCCAGCACCGCGATCCGGCGGCCGCGGGGCCCGGTCTCGATCCCCGCCAGGGTCGCCAGCGCCGCGCGGACCGCGACGGGATTGGCGTTGTAGCTCTCGTCCACGAGGTAGGCGGTGCCGCCGCCGATCTCGAGGGCGGTGCGCTCGCCGCGCCCCGCCGGCGGCGTCAGCCCGCCGAGCGACAGGGCCGCGCGGGCGAGGTCCGCCCCGAGGCTGTGCACCACCGCCATGACGCCCAGGGAGTTCAGCGCGGCGTGCCGGCCGGCGGTGCCGAGCTTGTAGGTGACGGGCTGGCCCATCACCACCGCGTCGATCACCGACAGGTCGGGCCGGAGCACGATCTTCAGGGCGCGGACGTCGGAATCCGGGTGCTCGCCGAAGGTCACCACCCGGCCCGCCCGGGAGGCCTGGGCGTGGGCGACCAGCCGGTCGAAATGCTCGACGTCGCGGTTCAGGATCGCGACGCCGCCGGGCTGGAGCCCGGAGAAGATCTCACCCTTGGCGTCCGCGATGGCGGCGAGCGAGGCGAAATGCTCGATATGGGCGGGCGCGATCGTGGTGATCAGCGCGATGTCCGGCCGGACCTGGGCGGTCAGCGGCACGATCTCGGCGCCGTGGTTCATGCCGATCTCGAACACGCCGTAGCGCGCCGAGCGCGGCATCCGCGTCAGGGTCAGGGGCACGCCCCAGTGATTGTTGTAGGAGGCCGCCGAGGCGTGGGTCTCGCCCTGCTCGGACAGGACGTGGCGCAGGGCCTCCTTGGTCCCGGTCTTGCCGACCGACCCAGTGACCGCCACGACCTGCGCGCGCGTCCGGGCCCGGGCGGCGGCACCGAGGCGCACCATCGCGGTCAGGACCGGGTCGACGCCCGCCTCGGGCACCGCCAGGACGGGNCCGGCCACCGCGGCGGCGCCGCGCTGGGCGGCCTGCGCGGCGAAGCGGCGGCCGTCGGCCTTCGTGCCCGGCACGGCGACGAAGACCGTGCCGGTCGCGACCTGCCGGCTGTCGGCGGTGAGGTCCGAGACGGTCAGCTCCCCCGCGGGGCCGGCGGCCTCTGGGAAGAGGTCGGCGAGCCGCGCGCTCATCGATCCACTCTCATCGATCCACTCTCACGGGCCGCCGAGCTGGTTGACGTGGTAGGCGTTGAGCTTGACCATCTGCGGGAACGGCCGCACCGGCGGCTCGAATTGCGGCGGCAGGCCGAGGATCGGCGCCACGCGCTCGATCACCTTGCCGGTGACCACGCCGGAATTCCAGGCCGCCGTGGCGTAGCCGCCCGATTCCGGCAGGCCCTGCGGCTCGTCCATGATCGTGACGAACAGGTACTTCGGGTCGTTCATCGGCGCGGCCGCCATGAAGGTCGTGAACAGGCGGTTGTGGATGTAGCGGCCGCCGATGACCTTCTCGGCGGTGCCGGTCTTGCCGCCGACGAAGTAGTACGGGATCGCCGCCTTCTTGGCCGAGCCCTCGGAGGCGTTGAGCCGCATGATGTAGCGCATCGCCTCAGAGGTCTGGGCGGAGAGCACGTGCGTGGCGCGGGCCTTGGCCGCCTCGGGCGTCGTCTTGAGGAAGGTCGGCGTCATCAGGTCGCCGCCGTTGGCGATCGCCGCCACCGCGGCCGCGGCCTGGATCGGCGCCACCGCGATGCCGTGGCCGAACGCGATGGTGATGGTGTTGATCTCGGTCCAGCGCGACGGGACGATCGGCGCCGCGCTCTCCGGCAGCTCGGTGCGCAGCCGGTCGAGCAGGCCCATCTTCTTCAGGAAGGCCTTGTGGCCGGGCACGCCGACGCCGAGCGCCATCTTGGCGGAGCCGATGTTGGAGGAGTGGGTGAACACCTCCGGCATGGTGATGACGCGGTTGGTGCCGTGGTACTCGTGGATCTTCTGCCGGCCCCAGTTCAGCACGCCGCCCCGGGTGTCGAAGGTCGAGTTGACGTTGTACTTGCCGGAATCGAGCGCCATGGCGAGGGTCATCGCCTTGAAGGTCGAGCCCATCTCGTAGACGCCGACATTCATCCGGTTGATGCGGTCGGGCGAGAGCGCGTCCTTCGGGTCGTTCGGGTCGAAATCCGGCATCGAGACGAGCGCGATGACCTCGCCCGTCTTCACGTCGAGGATCATCGAGGCGCCGGCCTTGGCCTTGAAATGGTCGATGCCCCAGGCCAGCTCGTCGCGCACGGCGAACTGCGCGCGCAGGTCGATCGACAGCTGCACCGGCTTCAGGTCGGCCTGCTTGTTGATCAGCCCGAAGCTGTTGAGGGCCTGCAGGCCGGTGGAGTCGATGTACTTCTCCATGCCGGCGATGCCGACGCCGTCGAGGTTCGTCGCGCCCAGGATGTGGGCGGCCGCGACGCCGTTCGGGTAGACCCGCTTGTGGTCGGGCAGGAAGCCGATGCCGGGGATGCCGAGCCGGTGGACCTCGGCCTGCTGCTTCGGCGTCAGCTCGCGCTTCACCCAGACGAAGCCCGCACCCTTCTTGTCCTTGCGCTGCGTCAGCTTGGCGCGCAGCTCCGAGGCGTTGAGTTCCGGCAGGACGGCGGTGAGCAGCTCCACCGCCTCGTCCTTGTCGTAGATGTTGCCCGGCTCGGCGAAGACCGAGACCGTGCGGATGTCGGTGGCCAGGATCTCGCCGTTGCGGTCGACGATGTCGGGCCGGAAAGCGGTCGAGGACGCGGCCGCGACCCGGTGCTCCTGGCTGGGCGGCTCCCCGAAGATCGCCATCATCAGGAGCTTGGCCGAGATCGTCCCGAACACGCCGACGAAGACCAGCCCGACCAGCGCGACACGCATGTGCGAGCGCTCGATCGCCAGCCGGAACATGCTGCGCAGGAGCGCCTTGGCGCGGTCGGCGCGCGGCTCGGGCTCGCGCGCCTCCTCGTCCAGGGGGCGCGGCGCACCGGCGGCGTGCGCCAGCGCGGCGGCTTCGAGCAGCGCCGCCTCGTGGTCCGACACGGCGGGCTCGACCGCCGGGTCTAGGGTCTGGTCGGCGTGATCGGACACGGGGGTTTACCTCGAAGCCGTCGTCGGGGTGCGGGTCGTGGTGACGGTGCGGGTGATCGAGCCGGTCGTGCGCGGCTCGATCGCGCCCTTGTCTTTGGGCGTCGCCGTGGCGGCGAGCAGCCGGCCGATCTCGTCGCCGCGCTCCGGCCGGGCTGGCAGGTCCGAGAGGCGCGCGAGGTGGCTGGTGCCGATCGGCTCCAGGGCGAGATGCTTGTCGACGGCCGCCTGCAGGCGGTCCGGCCGCGTCAGCAGCTGCCACTCGGCGCGCAAGACGGCGATCGCCTGCCGCTCCTTGTGCAGGGCCGTCTGCAGCTTCGAGACCTGACCGCCCTGATAGAGCGTGTCGTACTTGATCGAGTAGGCGTAGATCGCCGAGGCGACGAGACCGGCCACCGCCAGCAGGTTCAGGAGCCGGATCATCGGCGATGGCCTCCGCGGGCCGCGTCGGGCAGGCTCGCCAGCGCGGTCAGCGCGGCCAGCGGTTCGGGAACGTCGGATTCGGTGCGCTCCGCGGCCCGGAGCTTGGCCGAGCGGGCGCGCGGGTTGCGGGCGGTCTCGGCCTCGCCCGGCAGGACCGGGCCCTTGGTGACGGGGCGGAAGCTGCGGACGGTCTCGGCCGGACCCCCGGGCAGATGGCGCGAGCCCTGGGCCGAGCGGCCGCTGCGCGCCGCGAAGAACTGCTTGACGATCCGGTCCTCGAGCGAGTGGAACGTCACGACGGCGAGGCGTCCGCCGGGCCTGAGCACGCGCTCGGCCGCGTGCAGGGCACGGACCAGCTCGCCCAGCTCGTCGTTCACGGCGATTCGCAGGCCCTGGAAGGTCCGCGTCGCCGGGTGGATGTGGCTTCCGGGCTCGGTCCGGACCACGCCGGCGACGAGCTCGGCCAGCTGCGCGGTGGACTCGATCCGACCGCGGCGCCGCGCCTCGAGGATGGTCCGCGCGACCGCCCGCGAGCGCCGCTCCTCGCCGTAATGGTAGATGATGTCGGCCAGCACGGTCTCGTCGGCCTCGTTGACGAGATCCGCGGCGCTCGGGCCATCGCGGCCCATGCGCATGTCGAGGGGGCCGTCGCTGCGAAACGAGAAGCCCCGCTCCGGCGCGTCGAGCTGCATCGACGAGACGCCGATGTCGAGGACCACCCGGTCGACCTGCGCGATGCCCGCCTCCGCGAGGAGGCTGTCGAGATCGCCGAAGCGGCCGGGCAGGAGGCGCAGGCGCCCGCCGGACCCCGCGACGAGCGCCTGTCCGGCCGCGATGGCCGTGGGGTCGCGATCGATCGCCACGACCTGCAGGGCCGGGTCCGCCGCGAGGAGCGCGCGGGTGTAGCCGCCGGCGCCGAACGTGCCGTCGACCGCGATCCCGCCCGCGGTGCCGAGCGCCTCGACGACCTCCGCGAGGAGGACGGGGACGTGCGGTTCTGCCGGCGCGTCGGCGCCGCCGTGGCGGGGCGACGTCTCGGGAGCGGAGCGGCGGCTCATGATCGCCTCGCCGGCGCGGCGTGCCGTGGCGCGCGAGGACGGGCGGAGTGTCGGCGCGCCCCGGAGATCCGGGCGCGGGTGCGGCTCGTGCGTCTCATGGTGCCCTGTGCCGGGCCGCGCGAGCGCGGCGCGCGTGACGGGAACGGCACCGGATGCGGAGCGCGCAAAACGCCGCGCACGGACGGGACCTGCGCGATGGCAGGGTGCGCCCGGCGATCCGATACACGCCGTTGACGGGAGGATGCCGGGTATCATGGGCCTCGGAGGATCGTCAACGCACAAGCTTGGCGCTGCCGCGCGGACCGATCTGAACCCGGCAAGGTTAACCGAAGGTTTTTGCCGCGCCCGAATCTTCGGCGCGCCGCCTGCCGGCCCGGCCACGGCGGTGGGTCGACAAGGCGTTGAGGATACAGGCTTTATCGGGAGGTGGATCAGCCGGCCTGTAAGCCGGGTTCTGTAGGGCCGGAGCGCTCGCGCGCCCCGACGTGGCAGCCATTCCTCTGGGACGATCGTTGCCGACCGCCTCGAGCAACCAACCCGGGCGACTGGCCTGGAGAGCCGGCCTGCCCTTCTCGCGAAGGGCGCGCCGCCCCTATTCGGTCTTGCTCCCGGTGGGGTTTGCCGTGCCGTCCGCGTTGCCGCGTCCGCGGTGCGCTCTTACCGCACCCTTTCACCCTGACCCCGGACGGATCCGGGGCGGTCTGCTCTCTGTGGCACTGTCCCTGGGGTCGCCCCCGCCGGAGGTTATCCGGCACCGTCTCTCCATGGAGCCCGGACTTTCCTCCCCGAACGCTCGCGCGCCCGGAGCGGCCGCCCGGCCGGCTGATCCGCGGGCAGATGCGCCCGCGGGGCCGTCCGGGTCAAGGGTGCGGGCCCGTTACCAGGTGCCGGTGTTCTCCATCGACTTCCACGGCTCCTGCGGCTCCTTGGCGCCGCCCTTCTGGAGGATCTCGATGGAGATGCCGTCCGGCGACTTCACGAAGGCCATGTAGCCGTCACGCGGCGGCCGGTTGATGGTGACGCCCTTCTCCTGCAGCCGGGCGCAGAAGCCGTAGATGTCATCGACCTGATAGGCGAGATGGCCGAAATTGCGCCCGCCCGAGTAGGTCTCCGGATCCCAGTTGTAGGTGAGCTCGATCAGCGGCGACTTCGTCGCCGAGGCGCGCTCGACATCGCCGGGCGCGGCGAGGAACACGAGGGTGAAGCGGCCCTTCTCGTTCTCGACGCGGCGCACCTCTTTCAGGCCGAACGTGTCGACGTAGAAGGCGAGCGCCCGGTCGAGGTCGGCGACCCGGACCATGGTGTGCAGAAATTCCATCGGGACCTGTCCTGTTGCTCTTCGAAGACGGACCGCTGGCCCGCCTCCGGCTGACTCGCCCCGCTAGCTAGAGGCCGGCCCGGCGGTGAGAAGGCCGTCCGGTACGGAGTCGGGACAAAACGGCCCGGGCGTCCGGACGGGTCGGAACCCGCCGAGCCGAAGTGGACGCTGTGGACCCAGGCCCTCGGGAGTGATCCGCCCGAGGTCTGGCGGCGGGCCGGGTGTCTCCGGCCATTCCTCCGAAGGATATCCCGATCCATCGATGGAGAGATACTTCGGCTGAAAGATGGTGGGCGGCTTACCACCAAGATGTAGTCGGCACACGACGGATCCGCCTTATGCCACGGGATGACAGGTGCGCTTTCGAACGTCGGAGGCCGTGATGAAGACGCAGGGGTCCGCGCGAGACAGGCACGATGCACAGATGATCGGTCTCGATGCGGCGCGCTTCCTCGCCGCGATGCTGGTCATGACATTTCATCTCGGCGCGTACGCTTGGCAGGCGCCGCTCTCGACGGCCGGCCGTGCCTTCGATTCCGCAGCGGCCTATCCCGAATTGTTCGCCTGGACGTGGTTCGGATGGATCGGGGTCGAGTTGTTCTTCGTCATCTCGGGCTTCGTGATCGCCTACTCGGCCGAGCACGCGACCGCGCGCACCTTCCTGCGCAGCCGCCTCCTGCGTCTCGTGCCGGCGGTCTGGATCTGCGCCACACTCACGGCCCTCGTCTCGCTCGCCATTGGCCGCATGGGATCCGTCCGGCAGGTGCTGCGAGCCTATCTCGACTGCGTGCTGTTCGTTCCGGTCGCGCCATGGCTGGACGGCGTCTACTGGACCCTCGGCGTGGAGATCGCGTTCTACGGGCTCGTCTTCGCGCTGCTGCGGCTCGGGCGGTTCCGGAGCATCGGCCCGGTCTGCGCGGCGGTCGGCGGCGCCAGCACCCTTTTCTGGCTCGCGACCCTGGCCGTGCCGAACCTCGCCGACCTGGCGGCGACCCGATTGGCCGAACTGACGCTCCTGCGCCACGGCTGCCTCTTCGCGCTCGGCGTCTTCCTGTGGCTGGCGCTGGTCAAGGGGCCGACGACCGGACGTCTGTGCGTGATCGCCCTCTGCGCGGTCGGGGCGCTCGTGGAGATCGGAGACGCGGCCAGATCGTTCCTGTTCCAGATGGGCCGGAGCGGGGCTCCGCTCCTCCCGCGCCTCGCCTTCGCGGGCTGCGTCCTGATGATCGTGGCCAGCGTGCGCGGCAACGCGTGGCTCCGCGCGCGGCTCGGGGACCGGGGCTGCGCGCTGGCTCGCCGGCTCGGGCTGATCACCTACCCGCTCTATCTCCTGCACAACGTCAACGGGGCCGCCCTGATTCACCGCCTCGTCGACGCCGGCGTTCCGCCCTACACGGCGCTCGTCGCCGCGTGCGGCGCCATGCTTCTGCTGAGCTACACCCTCATGCGCTGGGCCGAGCCCTTCGTCCGCGCCCGCCTGTCGGCCACGCTCGACAGGGTCGGCCTCGACCGGCCGCTGCTCGCGGAGCGGCGCACGGCCCCCGGGCTCTGAGCCGGGCGAGGACCGCCCCGCGCACGCCGTTTCGACGGGGCCGATCGTTGCGCCGCGCGCTCTGAGGGACCAGAACGGGCCCCTTCCGCACCCGGAGTGAGCCGAATGCGCACCGAGACGCCGCCGCTGATCCGCCTCGAGGAATACCGGCCCAGCGACTACCTGATCGATCGCGTCGACCTCGACATCCGTCTCGACCCGCACGCGACCCGCATCGACGCGACGCTGACGCTGCGGCCGAACCCGGCCGGCGTGCCGGCGGTGCCGCTCACCCTCGACGGCGACGATCTCCGGCTGGTCTCGGCCGAGCTCGACGGCGCGCCGCTGGCGCCCGACGCCTACGCGGCGACGCCGTCCGGCCTCATCCTCCGCGATCCGCCGCGGCAGCCCTTCGCGCTGCGTCTCGTCACGGAGGTGGATCCGACCGCCAACACCAAGCTGATGGGCCTCTACCGGTCGAACGGGGTCTACTGCACCCAGTGCGAGGCCGACGGCTTCCGCCGGATCACCTACTTCCTCGATCGGCCGGACGTGCTGTCGGTCTACACCACGCGCATCGAGGCCGACCTGGCCGAGGCGCCGGTCCTGCTCGGCAACGGCAATCCCGTCGCGACCGGCGCGGCCGGGCCGGGCCGCCACTTCGCGATCTGGCACGATCCCCACCCGAAACCCGCCTACCTGTTCGCCCTCGTCGGCGGCCGGCTCGGCCAGGTCGAGACGCGCTTCACCACGATGGAGGGCCGCCCCGTAACCTGCGCGGTCTACGTCGAGCCCGGCAAGGAGGACCGGGCGGGCTACGCCCTCGACGCCGTCATCCGCTCCATGGCCTGGGACGAGACCGCGTTCGGCCGCGCCTACGACCTCGACGTGTTCAACGTCGTCGCGGTGTCCGACTTCAACATGGGCGCCATGGAGAATAAGGGCCTCAACATCTTCAACGACAAGTACGTTCTGGCGAGCCCCGAGACCGCCACCGACGGCGACTACGCGGCGATCGAGGCGATCATCGCGCACGAGTACTTCCACAACTGGTCCGGCAACCGCGTCACGTGCCGGGACTGGTTCCAGCTCTGCCTGAAGGAGGGGCTCACGGTCTTCCGCGACCAGGAATTCTCCTCCGACATGCGCTCGCGGCCGGTGCATCGCATCGCCGAGGTGCGCTCCCTGCGGGCGCGCCAGTTCCCCGAGGATGCCGGGCCCCTGCGGCACCCGGTGCGGCCGCGGGCCTACGCCGAGATCAACAACTTCTACACGGCGACCGTCTACGACAAGGGCGCCGAGGTCGTCCGGATGCTGCGGACGCTGATCGGTCCCGAGGCCTTCCGGGCCGGCATGGACCGCTACTACGCCGACAATGACGGGCGCGCCGCCACGGTGGAGGATTTCCTCGCGGCCTTCGCGGCAGTGATCGGGCGCGATCTCGACGCCTTCGCCCGCTGGTACGAGCGGCCCGGCACGCCCCGCCTCGCGGTCACGGCCGCGTACGATCCGGCCGCCGCGCGCTACACCCTCCGGTTCGCCCAGAGCCTGCCCGGCGCCGGCGCCGAGCCCGACGGGCCGCCGCTGGTGATCCCCGTGGCCCTCGGCCTCGTCGGGGCGTCCGGGCCGCTGACGGGCGCGACCTGCCCGGACATGCGGGACGGCGTCTACGTTCTCGACCGCCCCGAGGCCGAGATCGTGTTCGACGCGGTCGCCGAGGAGCCGGTACCCTCCCTGCTGCGCGACTTCTCGGCCCCGGTGCGGCTCGACCTCGCCCTGACCGACGCGCAGCGGATGCGGCTGCTCGCGCAGGACAGCGACCCGTTCAACCGCTGGCAGGCCGCGCAGGACGTGGCTCTGCGGCTGATCCTCGAGCCCGACGCCGATCGGACGGAGGCGTTCGCCGCGGCACTCGGCCGGTTCCTCGACGAAGAAGCCTTGGCCGACCCGGCCTTCGCGGCCCTGGTCCTGGCGCTGCCGAGCGAGGGCGAGGCCGCCGACGCGGTGCCGGCCGACGTGGATCCCGACGCGATCCACCGGGCGCGATTCAACTTGCGGGCGCGTCTGGGCCAGGCCCTGCGGCCGCGGCTCGAATCGATCGACGCGGCGCTCGCGCCGGTGGCCGGCGCGCCCTACAGCCCCGACGCCGCCTCGGCGGGGCGCCGGTCNGGTCGCTCCGCAACGCCGCCCTCGACCTGGTCGCCGCCGGCGATCCCCGGGAGGGCGCCGCCCGCGCCGCCGCGCGGCTGGCCGAGGCCACCAACATGACCGACCGGCTCGCCGCCCTCGGCACGCTGGCGCTGATCCCGGGGGAGACCCGCGAGGCCGCCTTCGCGGAGTTCGCGGCCCGCTACGCCGACGAGCCCCTGGTCCTCGACAAGTGGTTCGCCCTCCAGGCCCAGATCCCGGAACCCGGCACCCTCGACCGGATCGCGCGGCTGCAGGAACACCCGGCCTTCACCATGACCAACCCGAATCGCGTGCGGGCGCTGATCGGGAGCTTCGCGTTCGGCAATCCGACCCAGTTCGCACGGCCGGACGGGGCGGGATTCGCCCGCGTGACCGACACGGTCGCGGCACTCGATTCGACCAACCCGCAGGTCGCCGCGCGGCTGCTCACGGCCTTCGGATCGTGGCGCCGGCTGGAAAAATCACGCGGCGCCAAGGCGGTCGAAATGCTGAATGGGATCAAGGCGATCCCCGGGCTCTCGCGGGACACGGCAGACATCCTCGCGCGCACCCTTGGAGGCGGCTAAGCGTCTGAAACCGCGGCCGAAATCGATTCTCGGGCGGCCGGGCAACACCCGGCTTTCGTCAAGCCCTTATGGTAAAAAATCCGTGGACAAACGGCCCCCCGAAGTGATTGTATTCAGTCAGATTCGGGGGGCCTTCGGGGGCCGGGTGCCCGTACCGGATCACAGTTCCCACGGGCGAGGTTCGGCCATGCCGGAGGCGGCTTCCGCTTCCTTCTCCGCGCGTGCGGATTCGAGTCTCACGATCTCCTGGCCCATGCGGAGCCGGGACCCGCGTCTCGGCCAGGCCGAGCGCTGGCTGCGCTACGCCGTGCCGGGAACGCTCGCGGTGTTCCTGGCCTGCCTCGTCGGGCTCGCCGCGCTCCACATCCAGGGCCAGCGGGCCGAGATCCTGGCGGGTGCGAAGGCCGAGGTCGAAGGCTTCGCCCGTCTGGCCGCGCGGGCGGTGGATCCGGCCGGCACCGTGGCGGAGGACCTGCGCGCCCTGGTGCCCGAGAGTGAGCGGCATCCCGGCCGCCGTCTGCTGGTGGTCCGGCCCGACACCCGCATCGTCGCCGCCCATCCGCCGCTGCCCGCCGACCGGACGACCCTCGCCGCGGTGCTCGGCGAGAGCGAGCCGCTCTCCGGCCTCGGCGAGCGCGCCGGCGCCATGGCCCTCGAACTTCCCGGCGGCGAGAGCGTGCTCGCCGCCATGCACAGCCTGCCCGGCGGCGCGGGGCAGGTGGCGGTGCTGCAGCCCATCGAGCCGCTGCTGCGCGGCTGGAGCGCGCGCACCCGCGACCAGATCGTCCTGATCGCCGCCGCCGCGATCGTCATCGTCGGCGTCGGCCTCGCCTACGGTCTCCAGACCCGCCAGGCCGCCCGCGCCGACCGCGCCCGCGAGCAGATCCGCGGCCGCCTGGAGACCGCCCTCCGCCGCGGCGCCTGCGGGCTGTGGGACTGGGACATCGCGCGGGGCCGGATCTACTGGTCCGACTCGATGTACACGCTGCTCGGCTACCGGCGGCAGCACGAGTACCTCTCGTTCGGTGACGTCAACGGCCTGGTCCACCCCGACGACGGTGACCTGTACAGCCTCGCCCGGGGGCTCGCGGCCAACCAGACCCATATCGACCACGCCTTCCGCATGCGCGGCGCCGACGGCGCCTATGTCTGGCTGCGCGCCCGCGCCGAGGTCGTGGCCGACGCCGCCGACGGTGGCCGCCACCTCGTCGGCATCGCCACCGACATCAGCGAGCAGCGGGCCCTGGAGGAGACCAACGCCGCGGCCGACATGCGTCTGCGGGACGCCGTCGAGGCGATCTCGGAAGCCTTCGTGCTCTGGGATACCGGCAACCGCCTGGTCCTGTGCAATTCGAAGTTCCGCCACCTCCACGCCCTGAGCCCCGAGGACGCGCAGGCTGGCCGGAGCTACACGGACGTGATGGGCCGCGGCGTGCTCCCGCAGGTCCGGCGGGAATCGCCCGAGGCCGGGATGGCCCTGACCGGCCTGGCGGCCCGCACCTTCGAGGCCGAGCTCACCGACGGCCGCTGGCTGCAGATCAGCGAGCGGCGCACCAAGGACGGCGGCTACGTCTCGGTGGGGACCGACATCACCAGCCTCAAGCGCAATCAGGAGCAGCTCCTCGCATCCGAGCGCGAGCTGATCGAGACCGTGAAGGACCTCAAACGGTCCCGCCGCACCCTCGAACTCCAGACCCAGCAGCTCGCGGACCTCGCCGAGCGCTACCTCGACCAGAAGGCGGCCGCCGAGGCGGCCAACCAGGCCAAGGCCGAGTTCCTGGCCAACATGAGCCACGAGCTGCGCACGCCGCTGAACGCCATCATCGGTTTCGCCGACGTGATGGAGAACGCCGTCCTCGGCCCGCTCGGCACCCCGCGCTACACCGAGTATTGCCGCGACATCCGCGAGAGCGGTTCGCACCTGCTGTCCATGATCGACGACATCCTCGACATGGCCCGGCTCGAGGCCCGGCGCGTGCGCCTGAGCCCGAAGGCGATCTCCGCCGAGACCGCCGTCAGCGCGGCCCTCGAGCCCGTCGAGGCGACGGCCCGCGAGAAGGCGATCACGGTCAGCGTCGACGTCGTGCCCGGCCTCGAGCTGTTGGCCGACCCGCAGGCGATCCGGCAGATCCTCGCCAATCTCGTGCAGAACGCCGTGAAGTTCACGCCCGCCGGCGGCCGCGTCGCGGTCCGCGGCCGCCGCGCCGGCGCGTCCACCCACCTCTACATCGAGGACAACGGCATCGGCATTCCCCGCACCGACCTCGCCCGGCTCGGCCGGCCCTTCACGCAGGTCGAGCGGCAGATGACCCGCAGCCACAAGGGGTCGGGCCTGGGCCTCGCCATCACCCGCTCGATGGTGGAACTGCATGGCGGTTCGCTCCGGATCCGCTCCGAGGAGACGGTGGGCACGATCGTGCTCGTCCGGCTGCCGGCCGCACCGGACGGGCGGCCGGAGGTCCTCGTTCCGCCCGGCCCGTCCAGTTCTGCGACGGCCGATTCGGCGACGGCCCTGCGCGAGGGGCCACGGGCGGTCCGGGCCGCCGCAGGCCGCTCGGCCGTCGCCTGAGCGGGCCCGCTCACGGGCGCGGATCGA
>NZ_MLBW01000034.1:0-1148615 GCF_036441335.1 Methylobacterium mesophilicum | reverse complement strand
CGGCCGCACCGGACGGGCGGCCGGAGGTCCTCGTGCCGCCCGGCCCGTCCAGTTCTGCGACGGCCGATTCGGCGACGGCCCTGCGCGAGGGGCCACGGGCGGTCCGGGCCGCCGCAGGCCGCTCGGCCGTCGCCTGAGCGGGCCCGCTCACGGGCGCGGATCGAGCCCGCCGCGACGCGCGAGACGCGCCTGTTCCGCGAGCCAGCGCGCATCGGCGACAGCGCGCGCGAGGCGCCGGATGCGCCAGCGCCGGTAGAGGGACAGGACCGGGTTGCCGCCGAGCCCGGCCTGATGGTGTCTCAGGCGTCGCAGCAGGTCCGGCAGCTGCGCCGAGGCCGCGTCGCCCGTGGCGATGTCGATGGCCCGCATCTCCGCCCGGAGACCCGCCTTCCAGTCGTCCATGACGCACGCCTCCGCGCTTCGCCGACCCCATGCTGCCCGCCGGTGGACCGGGCAGACCGCTCACCGTCTCGCCCGCGGCATGAGTACACGCCGGAAAACCCTCCGTTCCGGATCCGGGTTTGCTCGGCAGGTGGTCCGCTCGGCGGGCCGGATACGGAGAATACGGCCGATGCGTCCCAGGACAACGTACCGCTGCACCCTCGCGCTCCTGCTCGGCCTCGCCGCAGGGCCGGCGCTCGCGCAGAGCACGGGTTACGTCACCGGCTTCCCGGGCAAGGATCCCGCGGGCGACGAGGAGATCGGCTGGGGGCCGGCCTACCGGCCGGAGACGAGCTTCGCCCAGCCCGGCACGCCGCCGACCCCCGGCGCCATCGCCGGCCGCGCCTACCGGGCCCGGACCGGGCACGGCGTCTACGATCAGGTGCAGGGCGACGGTCCGTACCGGGCCCGGTAGCGGGCCGCGCCGCCGAGGAACTGCCGCGGGACGAGCGGCGCGCGGCGCTTGCGCCGTTCCTGGTCGCGCCGAGTCGCGCTGCGACGGTCTGGGGGACGGCGGCTCCGGTCGAGGCAGCCGCGCCAGGGCTCCCTCGCCGATATTCCCACTCCCGTGCGGGGGGAGGGTTGGGCGAACGGACAAGACGCTTCGAGGTCGAGCGCGCCGTAGAGCTGATCGGTCCGGGTGCGCCTCGTCCGGACAGACCCGATCCCCCAGCCTGTCCCTCTCCCGCACGGAGAGGGCACCCGCGCCACGTGGGGCACGGGCCCGGCTGTAACGCAACGCCCAGTCCGATCGGGACCGGCCCTAGCGCCGCCGCAGGGCACGTTTCGCGGCCGACCGCGCCTCCCGCTCGAACCGGGCGAGCCGGAGGCGCCGCTCCAGCGAGATCACCTGCCGACCGGGCGGGACGGCGACGATCTCGGCGACCGGAATCCGGTCGCGATAGAGACCTTCGAGGGCCGATCCTTCCAGCGTCGCCGAGTCGAGCCGGTCGGCGAAGCCGGTCTCGTGGCAGGCGCGCACGATCTCGGCCTCGAGCAGCAGCCCGGGGGCGTGGCTGCGCAGATCCTCGTCGTAGGCGGTCTTGAGCAAGGTCGCGGTGCCGCCGTCGACGAGGGCGAGGCTGACGGCGACCGGCCGGCCGTCGAGGCACAGGGCGTCGGCCCGGACGCCGATCGGACCGGGAGCGTCGGTGAACAGCGCCCGGGCCAGCGCGGCACCCTCGGGCCGGCAGGCCATGGCGGTGCCGGCCTGCCCCTTCCAGCCGGCCCGCTCCAGGTCGAGGAAGGCCGCGACGAGGCGGGCGAGGTCCGCCCCGGCCGTGGCGCTCGCGTGCGTGACGGTCCCGGTCTCGGCCAGGCGACGGGCCCGGCGGCGCAGATCCTTGAAGCGCGCCCGACCGGGATGACCGGCCAGGAACGCCGCGTGATCGGCGCGCCGGTCCATGACCGGGCGGTCGAAGCCCGCCACCGTGCCGATGGCCCAGCCGCGCCCGCGCATCGCCGCCAGCATCTCCGGCACCGCCCCCGCCGCGGTCGGCAGCAGCGGCCAGCGCCACGCGCATCCGCCGGAGGCGGCCTCGAGGCCTTNGCCGGAGGCGGCCTCGAGGCCTTCCACCAGGGCATGCGCGTGCGCGGCCCGGTCCGGACCGTCGGCGACCAGCGGCGCCGTGGCGGTCACGTAGGGCGAGAGGAACGGCCGCAGGACCCGGCCGCCGAGGCCCGACAGGTCCCGGGCCGCCCGGTACGGCAGCAGCGCGACGAGCCGGTCGCCCGCGCGGACCGTGACGTAGCGGAGGTCCGCCGGCAGCAACCCGGCGGTCCGATGAGCCTCGATGACGTGCCGCGCGAAGTGCGGGTGGGGCGCGGCGCTCGCCGCGACCAGCGCGTCCCAGGCCTCCGGCTCCGGCGCGTCGCCGAGGGTGACGCCGCCTCCGGTCGCTGTGCCGAGGGTGCTCGCCGGGATCATCGGACCGCCCCGGCGGCCCAGACCGGCGTCGGCAGCCCGTGGATCCGCCCTGCGGCCCGCGCCAGCAGCGCGGCCCGGCCCACACTCGCCACCGCCAAAGCCGCGGCCGCGCCGAGTGTCCCGAGGGCCGGGACCAGGGCCAGGCACAAGCCGGCGGCCGCGAGGAGGCTCCCCGCCGTGATGCCGGCGCAGAGCCGCTCCCCGCCCAGCATGGTCAGGAGATCCTCGCCCGGGCCGAACAGGCTCGCCCCGACGCTGCCGGCGATCAGGATGCACAGGATCGGCACGCTGTCGTTCAGCCCCGGGCCGAACATGGCCAGCAGCAGCGGGCTGACGGCCAGGACGGCGCCGCCGACCACGAGCGTCGCGGCGGCCGTCAGGCGGCCCTGGCGCCGGACCAGCTCGGCCAGCAGGAATCGGTTGGCCTGCGCTCGGGCGGCGCTGTAGCGCTGCAGCGTCGCCGCGCTGACCGCGTAGTGCACGAACACCACGAATTGCTGGATGCGCGTCGCCGCGAAGTAGACACCGACTTCCGCCGGACTCACCAGGGCGCCGAGCACGATCACGTCGACGAAGGCGAAGCCGGCATTGGCGAGGTCGATGGCGGCGATCGGCAGGCCCGTGCCGAGCCACGTGCGCCACCGGTAGCGGTGCGGCCCGGGCGGCAGGTCCCGCCGGAGCCGCGCGGCGAGCAGGCCGGCCTGAAGGGCGGTCGCGACCGCGGCGGCGATCAGCATGCAGGCCATCGCGACCTCGGCGCGGGGCGGCGCGCCGAGCAGGATCGCCGCGACCATGCAGGCCATCATCAGGGTCTGGCGCAGGAGGTAGGGCGGCGCGATGGCGAGCCCGACCCAGCTCTGGCTGCGCGCCACCCCCTCCAGGTAATCCTGGAGCGCGAAGAGCGGCATCACGCAGAGCGCGACCAGGATCGGCGCCCGGTAGGCGGGCGCGAACAGGTCCGGCTCCAGCGCGAGCAGCGCCGTGCCGAGGCCAGCGACGGCGAGCGCCGCTCCGCCGGTCACGAGGGCGCCGGCCCGGATGTAGCCGCGCGCGAGGTCGAGGTCGCCCTGCGCCTGGTCGCCCGGCACGAACCGGCAGGCACCCTGCGACAGGCCGAGGGTCAGGGTGTGGCCCAGCATCGCCGTCCAGACCCAGACCGACGCGAAGATCCCGTAGGCGTCCCATCCCATCAGCCGCGCCGCGAGCACCTGGGCGCCGTAGGCGAAGCCGGCGGAGCCGACGCGGATCGCGAAGACCGTCAGGGCAGCCCGCTGCGGGCCGCCGCGCAGCGCCCGGAGGTGCCGGAACGCGAGGACAGGGAGGGCCGTGGCTGACACTACGCGCTCCGCGCCGGTCCTGAACTCGGCGGGAGGCCGATCTCTGGCCGTCCGGTCTAGCCCGGGGCGCGTTGCGGCCCGGTTAAGGGCGGCTGGGCCGGGGCCGCCTTGGGCTCCTGGGGCGCTTCCGTCCGCATCAGCGAAGTGGCGATCGTCAGCGCCACGTGCTCGGCCATGCAGCGCAGGCCGAGGTCGTTCAGCCGGAACTGGCGGCCGAGCATGTGGCCCTCGCCCTTGTCGCTGCGGCGCGACAGGTACTGCAGCGCCTCGTAGCGGCGGACCAGCGGCACGCCCTGTTGGGTCGCGACGCCCCGGACGGCCTCGACGATCCGGTTGTAGTCGACGTCGGCCGCCATGCTGGCCGTGTAGATCGGGTCGACCAGCACCACGTCGATCCCGTGGGACCGCATCCAGCCCACGGCCTCGGCCAGCGCGCTGGCGAAGGCGTCCACGTCGACGCGGGCGATGGCGTCGTGGGTGCCGACCTGCCAGACGACGAGGTCGGGCTCGGCCTCGGCCACCATGGTGCGCAGGCGCTCCGCGGCCCCGGAGGCGATCTCGCCCGGCAGTCCGCGGTGGTCGATCACCACGTCGACCTTCGGCAGGGCGTGTTCCAGGGCGGCCTCGAGCTTGGCCGGGTAGGAGGCCGAGGCGCCCGGCGCCGCGCTGCCGCCGATCGCCAGGATCTTCAGGGGCCGGTTCTCCGCCAAGGCCGCCTTGACGGCGCCGAGCTGGGCGACGGTGTAGAGCTGCGCGCCCGGGACCCGGCATTCCTGCGACAGGGTCGGATCGTCCGCCACCGGGCCGGCGGCCTGCTCGGCCGCGGCCGCTCCGCCGGCGGTGCCCGACAGCAGGGATACGGCCAGCGCCGCGGCGAGCCGGACCCGCGTCATGCGCGGGGCCGTGCCGATCTGCTGCGGCTGCGCCACTCGACGAACCATGCCGTAAACCCCAGCCCGACCAGGCCCGAGCCGGCGACCAGCATATCGATCAGCGCGCCGCCGCCCGTCTGGAAACGCACGAGCTGCCCGATCAGGCTCAGGATCGAGCCCATCGAGAAGACAGCCAGTGAATTCCGGCCCATCTGACTCAGATAGCCGACGACGCGGCCGATTCGGGGGGCGAGCACCGCGTAAAGCGGTGCAAACGCTAACAATACCCCCAGAAAATGAAGCAGTCGCGCCGGTGTCAGGTAGGTCTTCTCGAACGTGAAGAGCAGGCGCGGCTCCGGAACGAGCATCGGGTCCGGGCGGATCTCCGTCACGGCGAGCACGATGCCGAGGAGAACGATGACGACGCCCGCCGGGAACAGGCGCCGCGACCAGCGGCGCAGGGCGTCGGAGCGGAGGTTCCAGCCCTGCAGGACGAAACCCAGCACCAGCAGGAGCTGCCAGCAGAGCGGATCGAAGAACCAGTCGCCCTCCCCGGGCCAGGAGGGCACGTTCCACCCGAAGACGAGGCTCGCGAGATAGACGCTCACCGACAGCGCCAGGGCCGCGAGCAGGCTGAACCGGCCGACCAGGACGAAGACGGGCGCGATGCCGATCAGCAGCACGTAGAGCGGCAGGATGTTGAAGTAGCCGAGCTGGTAGGTCAGCAGCGCCATCCCGCAGACCGACTGGATCGGGTCCGCGAAGAAGTTGCCGGCGTTGTGCCACTCGAGGATCAGCGGGTTGTCGAGCAGCAGCGCCGCGCCCGCGATGATCGCGAGCGCCAGCAGCATCACGGTGAGCTGCGCCCGGTAGACCTCGACGGTGCGGGCGAGGAGCCGCACGACGCTCCGGCCCGGCGGTTCCGGGTTGCCGTCGCGCCCGCGGGTGGCGATCCCGATCGACCAGCCCGCCAGGAACACGAACAGCTCGGCCGCGTCCGAGATGCCGTACTGCGAGAAGGTGTAGCGCTCGAACGTGTTGCCCGGGATGTGGTTGATGAAGATCGTGATCAGGGCGAAGCCGCGCCAGAAGTCGATCGCGTTGGGGTCCCGCATCGTCGCGGCGGCTCCGAGTTTCGACGCTTCAGGATGGCGGCGGCGGGAACGCGGCCCCTGATACGGCGCCGCATCGCGTCTGCAAAGGCGAACAAAGGTGGGGATCGCGCGGCCCGGTCGAACCGGATGGTCACACCCGCGTTATGGCCCGGCACGGAGTTCCGCACCCATGACCCGCCCCCTCACCGCCCTCGGCCTCGCCGTCCTCCTGCCGGTCCTCGCGACCGGCCCCGCGCTGGCTCAGGCCCGGACCGGGACCGGCGGCGGCCCCGCCTCCACGGCGACCGCCCCCAACACCTCGTCGGTCGGCCGCGTCATGCCGCCGAGCCGCGGCGCCGGTGCCGGGACGCCGGACGACCGGCGGGTGCGCACGCCGCGCGAGGCGAAGAACGACCGGCTCATGCGCGGCATCTGCATCGGCTGCGCCCCCCGCTAGACGGGCGGCGGGACGGCGACCGGGCGCCGCCGACGGCGCTACTTGCCGCGACGCAGGCGCAGGTCGTCCTCGCTCTCGCGGGAGAGGCGCAGCAGGTTCTGCCCGTAGGCGGTCTTGGCGAACATCTCGCCGCGGGCCACCAGTTGGTCACGGGTGATGAACTTCTGGAGGTAGGCGATCTCCTCCAGGCAGGCCACCTGAAGGCCCTGCCGGTTCTGCAGGGTGCGGACGAACTCGCTCGCCTCCAGCAGGCTGTCGTGGGTCCCGGTATCCAGCCACGCGTAGCCCCGGGACATGCGCTCCACGTGCAGCTGGCCGCGCTGCAGGTAGGCCTCGTTGACGCTGGTGATCTCCAGCTCGCCGCGGGCCGAGGGCTTCACGTCGGCGGCGATGTCGAGAACCTGGTTGTCGTAGAAGTACAGACCGGTCACCGCCCAGGTCGATTCCGGGTTCTGCGGCTTCTCGACGATCTTCGTCGGCCGTCCCGACTTGTCGAGATTGACGACGCCGTAGGCCTGGGGGTTGTCGACGTGGTAGGCGAAGACGGTCGCGCCCTGCTTGCGGCTCGACGCGCGCTCCAGGAGCTCGCCCATGCCGGCGCCGAAGAACAGGTTGTCGCCGAGGATCAGCGCCACGTCGTCGTCGCCCACGAAGTCGCGCCCGATCACGAAGGCCTGGGCGAGGCCCTCCGGCCGCGGCTGCAGGGCGTAGGAGAACTTCAGGCCGAACTGCTCGCCGGTGCCGAACAGGCGCTTGTAATTGTCCAGGTGCTCCGGCGACGAGATGATCAGGATCTCGCGGATGCCGGCCAGCATCAGCACCGAGACCGGGTAGTAGATCATCGGCTTGTCGTAGACCGGCAGGAGCTGCTTGTTGATCGACAGCGTGGCCGGGTGCAGGCGCGTGCCGGATCCGCCGGCCAGAACGATGCCCTTCATGGCTTGGAAACTCCCTCTGAGACCGGCCCGACGAGCCGGTCCAGGATGTCGTCGAGCGCCGCCTGCCAGGGCCGCGGCGCGATGCCGTAGGCCTTGCTGAGGCTGTCGGTGGACAGGCGCGAATTGGCCGGCCGCCGGGCCGGTGTCGGGTAGGCGGAGGTCGGGATGCCCTTGACGGGAACGGAGCGCCCGCCGCGCCGGGCGGAGCCCGCCACGATCGCCTCGGCGAAGCCGCACCACGTGGTGTCGCCCCGGTTCACGCAGTGGAACGTGCCGGTCGGCGCGCCCGGATCCGCGGCCATGGCCTGTGCGATCGTCGCGAGGGCCGCGGCGAGGTCGGCGGCCGAGGTCGGGCACCCGTGCTGGTCGTTCACCACGGTCAGGGTGTCGCGCTCGCCCGCGAGCCGCAGCATCGTCTTGACGAAGTTGCCCCGGTGCGGGCTGACCACCCAGGCGGTCCGCACGATGGCGTGGCGCGGGTTGCCGGTGCGCACCGCCAGCTCGCCGGCGGCCTTGCTGGCGCCGTAGACGCTCTGCGGGTCGATCGGCGCGTCGGGCGCGTAGGCCCCGTCGGGCTTCGTGCCGGCGAAGACGTAGTCGGTCGAGACGTGCACCAGCGGAATCTGCTTGGCGGCGGTCGCGGCCGCCAGGATCGCCGGGGCCAGCGCGTTGAGGCGCCACGCCGCGACGACGTCGGACTCGGCCTTGTCGACCGCCGTGTAGGCGGCGGTGTTGATCACCGCCCGGTAGTCGCGGGCGGCGAGCGCCGCCGCGACGGCGTCCGCGTCGGTGATGTCGAGGTCCGCGCGGCCCGGCGCGTGGACGGTGACGCCGTCCGCCCAGGACAGGGCCTGCAGCTCGGTGCCGACCTGACCGGCGCCGCCGAGGACGAGGACGTCCATCAGCCGTTGAGCCCCAGGCGCTCGCCCTTGTAGCGACCCTCGCGGATCGGGCGCCACCAGCCCTCGTTGGCGAGGTACCACGCCACGGTCTCCTCCAGCGCCTGCTCGAAGGTCTTCCGCGGGTGCCAGCCGAGCTCGGTCTCGGCCTTGGTGCAGTCGATCGCGTAGCGCCGGTCGTGGCCCGGGCGGTCGGCCACGAAGCTGATCAGCTGCTCGTGCGGGGCGCCCTGCGGGCGCAGCCGGTCGAAGGCCGCGCACAGCGCCTTGACCACCGCGAGGTTGTTGCGCACCGC
The DNA here is from genome assembly GCF_036441335.1 of Methylobacterium mesophilicum. Classification (GTDB taxonomy): domain Bacteria; phylum Pseudomonadota; class Alphaproteobacteria; order Rhizobiales; family Beijerinckiaceae; genus Methylobacterium; species Methylobacterium mesophilicum_B. Next base: position 1,140,354 of record NZ_MLBW01000034.1, on the reverse strand, counting down.
GCGGCCGCCGAGCAGGTAGGTCTCGCCGATCCGGCCGCGCTCCAGCACGGCCACGAGGCCCTTGGCGTGGTCCTCCACGTGGATCCAGTCGCGCTCGTTCAGGCCGTCGCCGTAGACGGGCAGCTTCTTCCCCTCGAGGGCGTTGAGGATCATCAGCGGGATCAGCTTCTCGGGGAAGTGACGCGGCCCGTAATTGTTGGAGCAGTTGGTCACCAGGACCGGCAGGCCGTAGGTCTCGTGCCACGCGCGGGCGAGGTGGTCGGAGGCCGCCTTCGAGGCCGAGTAGGGCGAGCGCGGATCGTAGCGGCTCTCCTCCGTGAAGAACGCGTCCGGCGGCAGCGAGCCGTAGACCTCGTCGGTGGAGACGTGGAGGAAGCGGAAGGTCTTCTTCTCGGCCTCCGGCAGGGCCTCGTAATGGCCGCGGGCGCCGTCCAGCATGGTCTGCGTGCCGATCACGTTGGTGCGCACGAAGGCGCCCGGATCGGTGATCGAGCGGTCGACGTGGCTCTCGGCGGCCAGGTGCATCACCGCCTCGGGCTTGAAGTCCGCGAAGGCCTTCTGCACGGCGGTGCGGTCGCAGATATCGGCCTCGACCAGGCGGTGGCGCGGGTTGTCGGCGAGCGGCGCCAGCGAGACCGGATTGGCCGCGTAGGTCATCGCGTCGAGGGTGCAGACGTCGTGGCCGAGATCGTTGACGAGGTGCAGCACCAGCGCCGAGCCGATGAAGCCGCAGCCTCCGGTCACCAGGATGCGCATGGCGGATTACCTCTTCGGATCGAACGAGAACTGAGAAAGCCGGGGCAGCCTAAGACCGGCCGTCGTGACAAAATTGCGGCCGGGCCGCGCTCTTCAGAAGACGTGGCCGAGATCCGCGAGCTTCGGCGCCCGGCGGTCCTTGTCGGACAGGATCGCCGCATCTCCCGAGACCGGCCACGGGATCCCGATCGCCGGATCGTTCCAGAACAGCGCGCGGTCGTGCTCGGGGCTGTAGTAGTCGTCGACCTTGTAGGCGACCATGACGTCGGGCGTCAGGGTGCAGAAGCCGTGCGCGAAGCCGTGCGGGATGTAGAGCTGCTCGCCCTTCTCGGCGTCCAGGGTGACGGCCACGTACTTCCCGTAGGTCGGCGAGCCGCTGCGGATATCGACCGCGACGTCGAGGATCGCGCCCTGCAGGACGCGGATCAGCTTGGCCTGCGCGCGGGGGGCGATCTGGAAGTGCAGGCCGCGGACCGTCCCCTGCGGGGCCGAGAAGGACTGGTTATCCTGCACGAACGGCGTGGTGATCCCGGCCCGCGCCAGGGTGTCGGCCCGGAAGGTCTCGGAGAACCAGCCCCGCGCGTCGCCGAAGCGCTTCAGGACGACGCGCTTCACGTCCGGGATCTCGGTCTCGATGACGTCCATGCCAGCGCCCCTCTTGCGGATCCCGTCGCGAGGTCCAGCGGACGTCTCCGCGTCGGTCGTTCCGGGCTGCGCGCCCGCCTCGCCGACCACAACCTCGGTGATGCCCCGCGACTTCCGGTCATTCGCCGTCCGTGTCAAGGCGTGCCGGCTGCCGTGGCGTGCACGAGTGGGGCGATGACGGGCGGAGCCGGATCCGCGGTGGACAGGTTGCTGCGCGACCAGCTGGCCGATCCGGCCTGCCCGTGGAGCCTCGGCGGCTACGGGGCCGCCGCCGTGTTCGCGCGGGAGCCCGGCGAGCCGGCATGGCCGCTCGAGGACGACGCGATCGGGCTCCGCACGGCCCGCGGCGCACTCGCGGTCCGGGCGCATCCGGATCTCAGGCCGTTCGCCTACGAGACCGGCTTCGCCGACGGCTGGAGCCAGTCGGTCGCGCTCTGCCTTCCCGCCGCCGCCTGCGCGACGGGCCGGTGCACCGTTCTGACCGAGCTGGGCCCCGACGGGGCGGCGATCCGGCCGGAGGACCGCGCCGCGCGCCTGTTCGATCTCGGCCTCGGTCTGCGCGCCGCGGATGCCTGCATCCGGACCGCCGACCCCGAGCGGATCGCCGGCTTGCGGGCCCTGGCGGGCCGACCGCTCCTCGCCGCCGGCGCCGCGGCGATGCCGTCCGCCGTCATCTCGGGCCTGGACCAGATCGTCATCACCCGCATCGGTCGCGTCGAGGTCTTCGCACCGGGGGACGATCGGGCGGCTGCCGCGTCCGGGCCGCGGTGCCACGTCCTGCCGCGACTCCTGCGGCTCGGACGCACGCACGCCGCCACCGCGCCGATCCCGCCGGGTTGGGTGCCCTGCGGGACGCTGCATCCGGCGCATCCCGCGCGCGACGGGGCCGGGCGGCCGGTCCCGTTCGATGCCGGGCGCCACGCGGCGTTCGGGCGAATCCTCGACCGATGGGGCGATCCCGCGCTGGTGGCCCTGCGCCGCGCTGTGCTGGGCGGGCGGGATCCGGGCGGGATCCCGACCCGTCGCGCGCGGTCGGCCGGGCCGCGCGCTCGGCGATCCGCGCGGCGCGCGCGCAGCTCAGGGCTATCGTCAGATAGTGCCGTCCCCGATCGCGTCCTGACGGTTCGGAGAGACGGCGATCCCTGTCGAGCCACCCGCGCCGTAACCCCCTCTCCCGTGCGGGAGAGGGGACCGGCGCCTCGTGCGGCACCGGCTTGGCGATCACTTCGTCCGAACCCAATCCCGGGACCGAATCCGGGCCTCTCAGGGGATGCCGATCATCTTGTGGGTCTGCAGCGAGAGCCGCCAGCGGGCGTCCCGCCGGCAATAGGCGATCGCGGCCTCGGTGCTGGCCGCCCGGTCGGGCCCGTCCATGGGCTGGAGGAAGCGGTGCTGGAAGGCGAGGTCCACGAAGGCCGCAGGATCGGCGTCCGCCTGCGGGTAGACGAGCTTGAGCTCGTGGCCGGAGACCTGTGCGAGGGCGTTGCGCCCCTTGGGGCTGACGCAGATCCAGTCGATCCCCGGGGGCGCCGGCAGCGTGCCGTTGGTCTCGATGGCGATCTCGAACCCGGCCGCGTGGACGGCCTCGATCAGCGGCGTGTCGAGCTGGAGCAGCGGCTCGCCGCCGGTGAAGACCACGTAGCGGTTCGCGGCGCCGCCCGCCCAGGTCGCGGCGATCGCGCCGGCGAGGGAGGCCGCGTCCGCGAAGCGCCCGCCGCCCTCCCCGTCCATCCCGACGAAGTCGGTGTCGCAGAACCGGCAGGCCGCCGCGGCGCGATCGTCCTCGCGCCCGGACCAGAGGTTGCATCCGGCGAAGCGGCAGAACACGGCGGCCCGGCCCGCCTGCGCGCCCTCCCCCTGGAGCGTGTGGAAGATCTCCTTGACCGCGTAAGCCACAACCGTCCCAGTCACCGTCGCGCGCGATCCGGCCGGCGCGCCCGGCCTGCACATAGGCCGTGCGCCGCCCGCGGGCCATCGACAACCGCGCCGTGCAGACCCGCGATCTGATCTCGCCTTGCTCTTGCCACGGTAGGCTCGTTCATGCCGACATGCAGTCCGGCGACCGCCTTCGGCCGACCGGGCTGCGCCGCTCTCCGGCTGGCCGGCCGGAAATCCGACGCCCCGCGGCGTCGATCCAGGCGATCCTCTGACGAGTCGGGCTCGAATGTCCTCTTCTCTCTACCGACGCCTCACCGTCGGGCTTGCGGCGCTGACGGGTCTGCTCGGGGCGGGCCTCGTCGGGATCGGCGCCGCGAACGCCGTGACGGTACCGATCCTCGTGGCCGACGTGGATTCCGGCAAGGTCATCTACGCGCAGGCGCCGACCGACCCCTGGTACCCGGCCTCGATCACGAAGCTGATGACGACCTACGTCGCCCTGGACCTCGTCCGGCAGGGCAAGGTCTCGCTCGACTCGATGATCACCATCTCGGCCGCCGCCGCCGCCGAGCCGCCCTCGAAGATGGGCTTCAAGCCGGGGACGCAGCTCACCCTCGACAACGCCCTGAAGATCATCATGGTCAAGTCGGCGAACGACGTCGCCTACGCGATCGGCGAGTCGCTCGGGGGATCCGTCGAGAACTTCGCCGCGCTGATGAACGAGACCGGGCAGCGGATCGGCATGCACGACAGCCGCTGGTTCAACCCGAACGGCCTGCCCGACCCGCGCCAGTGGACCTCCGCCCGCGACATGGCGGTCCTCGCCCGGGCGCTGATCCGCGACTTCCCGGATTCCCACGACCTGTTCTCGATCTCGGCGATCCAGTTCGGCCGCGCCGTGATGGCGAACCACAACGGCCTGCTCGGGCGCTACCCCGGCACGGACGGGATGAAGACGGGCTTCATCTGCTCGGGCGGCTTCAACGTCGTGGCGACCGCCACGCGCAACGGCCGACGGATCGTCACCGTCGTGATGGGGCAGCCGACCCCGCGCGAGCGCGACGTGAAGACCGCCGACCTGTTCGACTACGCGTTCGGCCAGAGCGCCGGCTGGACCAGCCCGACCCTCGACGCGCTGCCGGCCTCCGCGATCCCGGCGCCGCCGGACATGCGTCCCTTCGTGTGCGGCGGCAAGAAGCCTCCGGCCATCGAGGACGGTCCCGGCGCGCTGAGCGCCCCCGGCTCGGCCGCGCAGCTGATCGGCGGCTCGGCGGCGAACTCGCCGGCGCTGGCGCTCGCCGCGTTCTCCAACCCGGCCCTGCGGNCCCTCCTCGACGCCAAGCGCGCGGCGGCCCTGGAGGCGGCCAAGCAGGCGCGCGCGGCGCGCCTGGAGCGTGCCGAGGCCGCGAAGGCGGCCGTCAAGTCCGCTCCCAAGGTCGCCGCGAAGCCGGGCCACGGCGTGCCGCGGAACGCCAGCGCCTACACGGCGGACGTCACGCCCGGGATGCCGGAGGCCAAGCCCGGGAAGGGCCTGACCAAGCCGGCGCCGAAGGCGGCCGCCCACAAGGCGGCGCCCGCTAAGGCCGACGCGACGGCCCACAAGGCGACGGCCAAGGCCCCGGCCAGGAAGCCGGCCGCCAAGAAGGCCGCGGCCGACGAGTAGACCCGCTCCGGTGCCCAGCGCACCGCCGCGTTGCCGCGGACGCCGACACACCCCACTTCGCCGCCTATGTCAGAGTCTCCCATCCCCGCTCCGGACCCGCGCCGCCCGGAGCCGATCCCGCTGACCGTGCTCACCGGGTTCCTCGGAGCCGGGAAGACCACCCTGCTGAACCGGCTGCTGCGCGATCCCGCGCTCGCCGACACGGTGGTGATCGTCAACGAGTTCGGCGAGATCGGCCTCGACCACCTGCTGATCGAGACCGTCGACGAGGACATGATCCTGCTCGGCGCCGGCTGCCTGTGCTGCACGGTGCGGGGCGACCTGATCGCGACCCTCGAGGATCTGCTGCGCAAGCGCGACAACGGCCGGATCCGGCCGTTCCGGCGGATCGTGATCGAGACGACGGGCCTCGCCGATCCGGCGCCGATCCTGCACGCGCTGATCTACCACCCCTACCTCGTGCTGCGGTACCGCCTCCAGGCCGTGGTGACGGTGGTGGATGCGGCCACGGGCGCCGCGACCCTCGACGCCCATCCGGAGGCCCTGCGGCAGGCCGCGGTCGCCGACCGGATCGTGCTGACCAAGGCCGACCTCGCGGGCGACCTGTCGGCCATCCGCGCGCGCTTGGCGGCGCTCAACCCGGCGGCCCCGATCGTCGCGCCGGACGCCCCCGCGGAGACGCTCCTCGGCGGCCTGTTCGGCCTCGACGGCAAGACCGCCGACGTGCGCGCGTGGCTCGGCGACGCGACCCTGGATCAGGCGCATCACCACCGCGCCGACGTGAACCGGCACGACGCGTCGATCCGGGCGATCTGCCTGACCAGCGCGGCGCCCGTGCCGCGCCCAGCCTTCGAGATGTTCATGGATCTCCTGCGCTCCGGCCACGGGCCGAAGCTGCTCCGGCTCAAGGGCATCCTCGCCCTCGCCGACGATCCCGAGCACCCCATCGTCATCCACGGCGTCCAGCACGTGTTCCACGCGCCGGTCACCCTTCCGGAATGGCCGGATCCCGACCACACGTCGCGGCTCGTGCTGATCCTGCGCGACCTCGATCCGGCCTTCGTGCGCCAGCTCTGGGACGCCTTCCTCGGCCGCCCTCGGGTCGACGCCCCGGACGCCGCGGCCCTCACCGACAATCCCCTGGCGATTCCCGGCTTCTGACACCGGCGCTCGGCAGGCGGTCGGCACCGTCCTTGAAGCCCTCGACGCGAAGGGCGTCCCGGAGGCGCCGGACCGTCCCGGATCGGGACGGATCGTCGAGAGGCAGGACACACGGATGGTGCGGCGCTTCACCGTGATACAGGGCGGGCTGTCCGAGCGGCCAGAGCTCGCGGCGGACCCGGAGCTCGAGGTCGGCGCCGAGGCTGGCGGCGAGGCCGGCGTCGAGGCCGGTACTTGGCGGGTCGATCTGCGCCGACCCGGTGCCGTCGACGCGTCCTCCGTGGCCGCGTGGCGGGCCATGCTGGTGCGCAACGCGGTGACCGACCCGCTGCGCGACCCGGACCACCTCCTCCCGCTCGCCCAGCACCGCCCGGCCGGTGCTCCCATCGCCGTCGCCCTGGCCTGGAGCCGGGACGCGCGCGACGGCCACGAGACGCTGCGCGGCGTCGTCCCGCTGACGCGAACCCTCTCGAGCGATCCGCTGCCCGATTACGGCGGCGTCGACCTGACCGGACGGACGGCCGTGGACCTCGCCGGCATGCTTCAACGGGGCGAGACGACGTCGCGCGAGATCGTGCTGCAGTACATGTACAGGATCCAGCAACTCGACCATGCGGGCCCGGGCCAGGATGATCACCGAGAACACCACGAGCTGCGTGTAGGTCGAGCCCAGGGTCGCGGTGACGCCGGGATCCGGCGACCCTAGCTGCGCTCCATGACCCGCGACCTTCCCCACGGCGTCCGACCCGCTCCGCGCCGGAAGGCGGCCGCACGGACGCCGCCGCGGCCGCGCGGGGCGAGCGAGGCCGACCGGGTGGCCGCCATCCTCGCGCGCCTCGCCGACAGGAACCCGGATCCGAAGGCCGGATTCGACCGCACAGACCCGTTCCGCCTGCTCGTGACCGTGCTGCTCTCGGCCCAGTCCACGGGTCCGACCGTCTCGCGGATCGCGGAGGCGCTGTTCGCCGAGTCCCGCGATCCCGCCGGCATGGCGGCACTCGGGGAGGAGCGGATCGCCGAGATCGTCCGGCCGGTCGGGCTCGGGCCCTCCAAGGCCCGCAACATCGTCAAGCTCTCGGCGGTTCTGCTCGCGGAGTACGACGGCACCGTCCCGCGCACCGCCGCGGAGATGCGCCGCCTGCCGGGGATCGGCCGCAAGAGCGCCGAGGTCACGGCGAACTTCGCCTTCCACGAGCCGGTGATCGCGGTCGACACCCACATCTTCCGGATCTCGAACCGGATCCCCCTCGCCCCGGGCCCGACGGTCGACGCGGTGGCCGACGGTCTCGCCCGGATCGTGCCCGACGCGTTCAAGGACAACGCCCATGTCTGGCTGTTCCGACACGGGCGCGACATCTGCACGGCCCGGAATCCCGCCTGCCCCCGATGCCCGGTGTCGGACCTCTGCGCGTGGCCGAGCAAGGCGACGGCCTAGACGCTACTCGTCCTCGCCGAAGCGGTTGGCCAGCAGGGCCTCGATCGTGTCGAGGCAGCTCTCCGCGTCCGGGCCGACGGCGGTGACGGCGATGCGCGTGCCCATGGCGGCGCCCAGCGTCAGCAGGCCCATGATCGAGCGCCCGCCGACCGTCTCGCCGGCCCGGGTGACCGTCACGGCGGCGTCGTAGCGCTCCACAGTCTGCACGAACTTCGCGGAGGCGCGGGCGTGGAGGCCCCGCCTGTTGATGATCGGGAGCTTGCGGAGAAGGCCGCCCTCCGGAACCGGCGGATCGTCATCGGTCTCGAAAAGCTCGTCCATCGCCCGTGGTGTTTCCCGCCCGAACGGCGGCCCTGGCGGCCGCCTGCGCCGAACCTAAACCATTGACCGGGCGTGTCGATCCCGCAGCGCCCGGGGGCGCGGTCGAACGGCCGGCCGTGTGACCTTGCCGGCTACCACTCGTACTCGGCGCCGACGCCGAGGCTGGTGCGACCGTCGCTCCCGGCCTCGCCCTTCAGCTTGATCCGCCGCGTGACATCGAAGTCGACCCCGACGGCGGTGTCGGCCGGCTTCGCCCCGGCCTTCACGCCGACGCTGACCCGATCCGAGATGTAGCGGGACGCGCCGAGCGCCGGTCCGCCGCTCGCGCCGGTGGAGACGTCGAGACTGTCGAGGCCGAGGCTCTTGCGCGCCTGCTCGAACACGTCCGGACCGGCGGTGCCGCCCGAGAGCTGGGCGACCGCCTGGGCGAGCTGCAGCGCCTGGAACGGCGACAGGCCGGCCGAGGCCTTCTTGAACAGGATCCGCGACAGGATCTCGTCCTGCGGCAGCACCGGGTCCGAGGTCAGGGAGAATTGCGGCGCGTCCGCGAAGCCCGAGACCGCGATGCGGGCGGTCACGTCGGTGGCCTTGGTCTCGGCGACGAAATCGAGTTCCGGCGTGGTCAGGCTGCCGGCGAAGGTCAGCCGGCCGCGGCTGAAATCCAGTCGCTGGCCGACGAGCTCGAACTGGCCCCGCCGCAGCGAGAACGCGCCGTTGGCGTCGGGCGACGCGGAGGTGCCGGTGACGCGCAGCGCGCCACCGAGTTCCGCGTCGATGCCGCGCCCGCGCACAAAGATGCGGCTCGGCGCGTCGATCGTCACGTCGAGGGTGGCGTCGAACGGGACGGCCGGCTTCCCGCCCCGTCGCCCGGACCGGGTCGCGGCCTTCCGCTCCGCCCGCTGCGCCAGGCGCGCCTTCAGGGCCGGCGGCGTGTTGACGTGGCGGACGCCCGGCAGCGGCCGGATGGTGGCCGGCAGCCGGTCCGGAACCGCGACGTCGATCGACACTACGTTCACCCGGCCGGCGATCCGCGGCGTCCGCGCCAGAGGCCCCGCCAGCGTGATGTCGACGCTCGACACGGCCGTCATCAGCGGGCTCGAGACGAGCTCGGCCTTGTCGGCGACGACGTGGAAATTGCCCGGGAAGTCGGGCGCGAGGGCGACGCGGCCGGTGACGGAGACCTGACCGCCGTTGCGGGCGGTCGCGGTCAGGCGCTCGACCACGACGCTGTCGCCGCGGCCGGTGACGCGACCCTCGATCCCGGTGAAGCGGAGCCCGTTCAGCGGATCGGTGAAGCTCCCGCCGCTCAGCACCGCGGCGCCCTGGGCCCGCGGTGCCGCGAGCGTGCCGGTGACGCCGCCGTCGATGGCGATCTTTCCGGTGACGCTCTGGCCGCCGACGCTCAGGAGGGAATTGGCGAGGGCGGCGTCGAGTGTCCCGCGGGCGCGCAGGCCCAGCGGACCCCCGGCCTCCACGGGGAGCGACCCGGAGACCGTCAGGGCGACGCCGCGCCCGGCCGTGACCCGTCCGTCCAGGCTCGCCTGCCCGTCCGACAGCGTGCCCTTGGCGGTCGCGTCGATCGCCGGCAAGCCGGCCTGCCGCGTCTGCGGGGCGACGAGCTTGGCGACGCTGACCGCGTAGCGCCCCTCCGGCCGCGTCGCGGGGCCGCGGAGATCCGCCTCCCCGTCCAGGGTCCCCGAGAGGGCGAGGCTCGGCGCGGCGATCCGGGCGAGCGACAGGGGCAGCGACCGGATCGCCACCTTGAGGTCGAGATCCCGCCCGGCGCGGCCCGCGACCGCGATGCGGCCGGACCCCGCCGCGATCGACAGGCCGTCGATCACCGCGCCGCCGTCCCGGAGGGTGATCGCCGCCGGCCCGGTGAGGGCGAAGCGGTCGGTGCCGCGGGCCGCCGTCAGGCGCTGGATCTCGATCCGCGTGTCCGCGGCCGGGACGACCCGCGCGGCGCCGTCGAGATTGAACCCGCGCGCCTTGGCGGTGAGGCTCACGTCGCTGAAGGCGGGCGTGCCGTTCGCGAGGAGCCGGATCGTGTCGACCTGCTGGCCGGCGGCCAGGAGCCGGTCGGCCTCGACGCGCCCGTCGAGGACCGGGTGGGCGCGCAGGTCGCGTCCCGTGAGGTCCGCGTCGAGCCGCGCGAGGGCGGTCTCGCCGTAGCGGAGGCCGCCCCCGGTGGCGCGGACGGTCGCGTCCTGNGACCGTCGCCTGGCCGGCGACGGAGACCGAGCCGAGWTCGAGGCCGAGCCGGTCGAGGACCCAGTCCGGGCCGACGCGCGCGAGGTGCGCGTTGCCGGTCAGCGGCCTGCCGCCGACGTCGCCGCCGAGCCGGACCGTGCCGTCCGGCGCGAGGAGCGCGTCCCGCAGGACTGCCTCGACGCGCAGGTCCCGGATCGGCTTGCCGGCCGCGGTGGCGGAGGGCGCCGTCAGGGTCGCGGTCACGTCCGGACGCTCCAGGGATCCGGTCAGGCGCGCGTCGACGCCGGCCCTGCCGGTCAGGCGCCCGTCGAGATCCGCGAGGCTCTTGAGGTCGATCCGTCCGGCGACGTCCGCGCGGGTGGCCGTCGCCTCGCCCTGCAGGGTCGCGGTGACGCCGGAGCCTTCCAGGCGCAGGTGGTCGAAGCCGTACCCGTCGAAGGTCTGGGAGACGCGCCCCTGGAGGCTCGGCGCGCGGCCGAGGCTGCGGTCGGCCGCCCGGATCCCGGTGACGAGGCCGCTCGTCGTCACGGCGAGGTCGGCGGCGACGGCCTTGCGCGCCGGGTCGCCGCTGAGCCGCGCCCTGGCGTCGAGGCTGCCCGCGAGGCCCTGGCCCGCCAGACCCGAGAAGACGGAGAGGTCCGGCAGCGCCGCGTCGACGGTGCCGGTCAGGGTGTTCTGGCCGACCCGGCCGGCATAGGTGGCCCGCGCCGTGTCGGAGTCGAGCTTGAGCGTCGCGATATCGAGAACGCCGTCGGCGCCGGACGAGGCCCGGAGCGTCACGGTGGCCCGGCTGCCGATCGCCCGGCGCAGGGCCGGGTCGGCGAGCTTGAGCCCGTCGACCCGGCCGTCCGCCGCGATGGCGAAGCGCTGCGCCGACGGCTCGCCCTGCGGGTCGATGCCGAGGCTGGCCTCGATCCGGTCCAGGCTGGACTCGCGGCTGCGCAGGGCGGCCGCGTCGAGGCGGCCCCGGACGGTGGGCGTCGCCAGCGGTCCCTTGAGGCTGCCGTCGAAGACGAGCTTGCCGATCTCGGCCTCGCCGGCCCGGGTGACGTCGCCCTCCGTCGGCAGGGCGCGCGCCTGCAGCGTCAGGTCGGCGACCCGGTCGCGGGTGAGGCTGCCGCCCGCCGTCAGGCGGGCCGTGCGGGAGGTCAGGTCCAGTCGGTCGATCCGGAAGGCGCCGCTGTCCGCGAAGGCGAGGCCGCCGTCGAGCTTGGTGGTGCCGGCGAAGACCGCCGCCGCCGGACCGGGCATCAGCCCCTCGATCCGGGCCGCGAGGTCGAGGGCGAGGCGCCGCTCGGCCCCGATCCGGGAGATCTTCGCCCCGCCCCTGGCGCCGATGTCGGGACCGGCCGTGAAGTCGAGCTTGGCCCCCCAGGCATCCAGTGTCCCGGTCCCGTCGAGCGCGAAGTCGATCGGCGGGGTGCCGGGCAGGTTGGCGGCCTTCGAGAGCAGGCCGCCCGCCGGCTCGACCAGGTTCGCCTTGAGTTCAAGCCGCTCGCCGTTCGGCACGAACAGCAGCGACAGCAGGAAGCGGCCCGGCGCGTCGAGGCGCTGCGCCTTCGCCTGCAGGTCGAGCCCCTCGCTGGCGGCGCCGAGCTTCGCCCGGCCCTCCGCCGACAGCCGCGCCGGCTGCCCGGCCACCGCCTCGCCCAGCGTCAGCTCGGCCAGCTTGAACCCTTTGATCTCGACCTTGACCGGCAGGTCCGGGAGGAGCCGCCCGTCGGGCTTGGCCTCGGGCGGCGGCGGTCCGGGTATCGGCCGGCGCAGCACGTCGAGATGCCCGATCTCGAGGCTGTCGACCTCCAGCCGTCCCGACAGGAGGGCGAGCCGCCGCCAGACGATGCGGGCCCGGTCGAGCTTCAGCCAGACGCCGTCGCGGTCGCTGATCGCCACGTCCCGGATGGTCGCGTCCGAGGACAGGGCGCCGTCGACGGCGCCGATCGCCACCCGCGACGAGGGCGTCGACAGGGCGCGGGACAGGAGGCCGCCGAGGACGGACTTGTCGCCCTCGTCGGCGCGCGTCGCCGCGAGGGTCCAGGGCAGCAGGGCGAGGCAGACCAGGACGAGCGCCAGGCTCCACCGGCCGGGACGGGCGGTCGGACGCGCGGTGCGCGGCGTGAGTCCGGTTCGGAACACCATTCAGAACGCCTGCCCCAGGCTGAGATACAGGACGGCGGGACGCACGTGTCCGCCCTTGTAGGGGTCGAGCGGGAAGGCGACGTCCGCGCGGATCGGCCCGATGCCGGTGTAGTAGCGCAGGCCGATACCCACGGATTTGCGGATCTTCTCGTCGAAATCCGGCGTCGCCGAGGCGAAGGCGGTGCCCGCGTCGAAGAACGGCACCACGCCGATCGTGTCGGTGACCTTGATGCGCGCCTCGAGCGAGGCCTCCAGCAGGCTGCGGCCGCCGATCGGGAGGTTGAAGGGACCGATCGGCCCGAGGGTCCGGTACGGGTAACCCCGCACCGAGCCGCCGCCGCCCGCGAAGAACCTGAAATTGTCGGGGATCTCCCCCAGCGGCGCGCCCGAGACCGAGCCGAAGCCGACGCGGCCGGCCAGGATCACGCGGGCCTCGTCGTCGAGGGCGTAGTAGGTGGAGCCCTGCGCCTTGGCCACGACGATGCCGGGCGAGGAGATCGCGCCGGGATAGACGGCCAGCGACGCGATGGCCCGGACGCCCCGCGTCGGGTCGAGGAGGCTGTCGGTGGAATCGTAGGTCACCGAGGCCGGCACGCCGATCAGCCGGTAATTGACCGTGCCGAGGGCGTCCTTCGACCGGCCGGCCTGGGCATCGAGCCCGACCTGCGCCGAGAACGTGTCCGAGAACCGGTGCCGGATCGCCCCCGAGACGCCCCCGCCATCCACGAGGTAGCTCTGCTGCACCTCGCGCGTGACGAAGGCGTTCGCGAGGAAGTCGTTGCGCGTCCCCCACAGGGCCGGCTGGACGTAGGTCGCCGAGAGGCGCCCGCCGAGGCCGTTCGTGCCGATCCCCGCGAGTTTGCGCTGGTTGGCGAACGGGTCGTTGCCGAGGCCGAGATAGTAGATGTCGGCGTCCACCCGGAAGGATTCGCCGCCGCCGAACAGGTTGCGGTTGGCGTAGTAGGCCCGGACGCCCGGCCCGTCGACGGTGGAGTAGCGCGCCGAGACGCCCACGAGATTGCGCTCGCGCTCGGTGACCGCGACGAACAGCGGCAGGTTCCCGTCGGCGTCGAGGGTCGTGCCCTCGCGGACCCGGACGCCGCCGATCCCCTCGATCCGCGCCACCGACCGGCGGATCGCCGCCACCGCCTGGGGCGAGTACGGGTCGCCCGGCTCGGCGTAGATGAAGGACCGGATGGTCGCCGGGTCGATCCCCGGCGCGCCGCTGACCGCGACCGGGCCGAGCCCGGCCACCGGGCCCGGCGCCACCGTGAAGGTCACGTCCATGACGTGGGCGGAATCGTCCACCACGGGGTCGCGCGCGATCACCTTCGCGAAGGGATGGCCCTGCGCGCGGAATTGGTCGACGATCTGCGCTTCCCGCGCCAGAACCGTGGCGGAGCGCGCCGGGACATCCTCGTCGACGCGGGTGACCCGCGCGGGCAGCGCGGAGTCCGGGAACGGGTTGCCCGCCGGATCGCGCACGGTGATCCGGCGCAGATGGTAGAGGGGCCCGAGATCGACCGCGATCCGCACCGGGACCAGGCCGCGGTTGCGCCACGCCTCTGCGGCGCCGACCGCGGAGGCGGCCTGGCCCGGCACCGGCGCGCCGTCGATCCGGATCGTCACCGTTCCCTGATAGTAGCCGTAGCCCGACAGGACGTCGGCGAGCTTGGCGCGGTCGGTCTCGGCCCGGCGCAGCAGGCCCTCGCCGTCAGGCGGCGGCTCCTGCCGCAGGCGATAGAGCGTGGACGTGTCCTGCAGGGCCCGCAGCACGTCGGAATCGTCCGTGCCGGTGATCCGCAGCGTGTACGGCAGCGCGGTCGCGCTCGGTGGCGGCGGCTCCGGCTCGCTGCCGAACAGGCCGAACAGGTCGAAGGCGCGCGCGGGTTGCGCCCCGGCCACGACCAGCAGGGCCAGGGACAGGACGGCCAGCCTCCGCGGCGACGCGCGACGCATCACCGGGCGGGCCGGACGATGAGGAGGAGCGGAGACGCGCAAACCGCGCTCTTCAGCTCCGATCGAGGTCGGCCGTGCCGCCTGCCTGTGAGATCAATGCTATTCCCCCCTCACGCCGTATCACGGCGTACCCCGCCGCATCTTAAGGCCAGGTGCCTGCGAGGCCAACACCGCCAAGGTCGCGGCACGGAGTCCGTGCCCACGAATCCGGATCGGTTGCTCCGGGCGCGGCTGGCCGTCGGGCAATCCTGAGCGGCGGTCATCGCTTCGGCACCGCGGCCGATCACCGCGCGGTTCTCGGCCTCCCCTCCCCTGCCGGAGCACGGATGCCGGCGCGGGTCCGCACTAAGGTCGCGCCAGCGCGAGAGATCGCGGAAAACGCGAAACCCGCCGCGCTTGTGGGCGCGGCGGGTTTCGTGTGTCGGGATTTGGTTGCGGGGACAGGATTTGAACCTGTGACCTTCAGGTTATGAGCCTGACGAGCTACCGGGCTGCTCCACCCCGCGCCAAGTGTGTGCGGATGATCCGCAAGTGTGTGCGGCTGGCCCGGATGCGCCGGCTCTGGTGAGCTTGGGCGGTATGTCCGGGGGCCGGATCGGTGTACGTGGTGAGGGGCTGTTGCTTGCGATGTGCGGGTCTGGCGGCGACCGACTCTCCCGTGTCTTGAGACACAGTNTCATCCTCTCAGACCAGCTACTGATCGTCGCCTTGGTAGGCCGTTACCCCACCAACTAGCTAATCAGACGCGGGCCGATCTTCCGGCAGTAAACCTTTCCCCAAAAGGGCGTATCCGGTATTAGCCCTAGTTTCCCAGGGTTATTCCGAACCAGAAGGCACGTTCCCACGCGTTACTCACCCGTCCGCCGCTGACCCCGAAGGGCCCGCTCGACTTGCATGTGTTAAGCCTGCCGCCAGCGTTCGCTCTGAGCCAGGATCAAACTCTCACGTTGAAGAGAAAGATCCGGCCGATCACGTATATTCTCAGACGGAGCCTCACATCGACCAAGTGCCAGACGCTTCACAGCGCCAAAACACCCGTCGGTGAGCTCAGAAAGAAGAACAACAGATCGGCACAAGTCTACTCACGCCAGGTCCTAAGACCTGGCCGCAAGGACAAACGCCGCCCGCGTCTCCCTTCCTCATTCCAACTTGTCAAAGAACGCCCCGGTCGCCCGAGGCTCATCAGAGGCAAACAGAAGACCGCCCGGCAATCCCGCCGGCCAGCCCGCCCGCTTGTCAGAAGATGGCTCAGCGCCCGGTCCACTTCCGCGGCCGGCGCCGATGAGCCGGGGTATAGAGCCCGCCGATTCCCACGTCAACACCCTTTTTGCCGGCCGGCGCGGCGGGACTGTCCGGAAGCTTGGCGTGGATGATCGCGGTCTCTACCGTCCCGGGGCTGGCGCTCGAGAGCGGCACGCCTCAATCTCGACACGCTGGGTCGTGAGATGAGACCGCCGGGCGCGGATGTCGCCTCCGGTATGGTCGAGCCCGGCCTCAGCGCCGCGGGTCCCGCGGGAATGCCCGTTCGCCATCGTCTTCTCAGGGCCTTCGAGTGAAGCGCGAGCGACTCAAGATCGGCGACGTGGCCGCCCTCCCCCCGGCTCAGGGGGTGCACGAGCCGCTCGACCATCTCGGCGCGACCGCGACCCAGATCGACCGGCGCGCTGTCAATCTCCGCTGGCTCTGCGCCAGCAGCCTCACCGGCCTGACCGGTGCCGGCCTGATCGCGGCGGCGCTTCACGTCTCCCTCCAGGGCGACGTCTCCTTCGCGGCCATTCCCGAGAAGGCGACGATCATGCCCCGCCCCCAGCCGAGCGAGAGCGGTGCCAACATCGCCCGCAAGGGCGACCGGCTGGTGCGCAACCTCATGATCGCCTCGGCCAAGCAGAGCTTCAAGGCGCCGGTCACGGTCCGCCTCGGCGACCGCGAGATCATCAAGGCCAAGGCCTTCGTGCGGCTGACCACGCCCCTGTCGATGACGACGGGCGTCTACGCCGCCGAGCCGCCGCGCTTCGACCCCATGAAGTTCGTCTCCGACGAACCGCTGGAGCGCGCGCCCGATGCGTCCGCCGACGCGCCGAGCGCCGAAGTCACCGTGGTCAAGCGGGATCTGGCCGACGCCGCCGTCGACGCCGGCGCGCCCGCCCTCACCGACGACGACGTCACCGCGCAGGTCGAGGAGGAGCGCCGCATCGCCGCCGAGGCGGGGCGCCGCGCCGCCATCCCGATCGCGCCGCAGATCATGCTGTCGCGGACGCTCCAGCAGGGTGCCGCCGGGGACGGCGACGGCGCGGCGCCGAAGGACGCGAACCCGTTCAAGTCCATCGAGGTGCTGGTCGTCCCCGAGAACGTCACCAAGGTTGCCAAGGTCGAGCTGAAGGCCAACGAGGCGCCCCTCGTGGAGGAGCGCGATCTCGCGCTGAAGCGCGGCGAGACCCTGGAGACCACGCTGAAGGCGACCGGTCTCGCGAGCGACGACGCCATCCGCGGCATCGTCGCCGCGCTCGGGGGCAAGACCCGCACGGCCGCCCTCAACGAGGGTCAGCCGCTGCGCGTCCAGGTCGCCCCCGGGCCCCGGCCCGGCGATCCCCGCCAGGTCACGCGCGTGGTGCTCTACGGCGAGAACGGCATCGAGGGCATCGCGGCCCTGAACGACCGCGGCGCCTTCGTCTCGGTGGCGCCCCCCGCCGAGGAGGCCCCCTCCCCCAAGGCGCAGCCCCAGGCAGAGGCCGGCGAGGACGAGGACGAGGATTCCGGCTCCGGGCCGCGCCTGTATCAGAGCCTCTACGAGACGGCCGCGCGGCACGACCTTCCGCGGGCCACCGTCGAGGACATCGTCCGCGTCTTCAGCTACGACCTCGACTTCCAGCGCCGCATCGGCAGCGGCGACGGGCTCGACGTCTTCTACAGCACCGACGACGAGGCCAGCGCCGATCGCCCGGACCTGCTCTACGCGGCGCTGACGCTCGGCGGCGAGACCCGCAAGGTCTACCGCTTCCAGTCCCCGGACGACGGCACGATCGACTACCTCGACGAGCAGGGCCGGTCGCTGAAGAAGTTCCTGCTGCGCAAGCCGATCGCCGACGGGATCATGCGTTCCGGCTTCGGCTACCGCCGCCACCCGGTTCTGGGCTACGCCAAGCTGCACACGGGCGTCGACTGGTCGAATCCGATCGGCACCCCGATCATGGCGGCCGGAAACGGCGTGGTGATCCGCGCGGAGATGACCTCGGGCTACGGCAACCGGGTCGAACTCCAGCACGTCAACGGCTACGTGACGACCTACAACCACATGTCGCGGTTCGGCCGCGGCATCCGCGAGGGCGTGAAAGTCCGTCAGGGTCAGATCGTCGGCTATGTCGGCTCGACCGGCCTGTCGACCGGCGCGCACCTCCACTACGAGGTGATCATCAACGGCCACTTCGTCGACCCGATGAAGATCCGCGTCCCCCGTGGCCGGGAGCTCGACGGCCGCCTGCTCGCCGAGTTCAAGCGCCAGCGCGAGCAGATCGACGCCACCATGCAGAAGTCGAAGAGCGCCACCGCCCTCGCCCAGCGCGACGCTGCGGTTCGCTGAGGGAGCGCGCGGCCGCTCAGGCGAAGCCGAGCCGGGCGCGGACAGCCCCGGGTGTCTCGCCGGCCTGCCGGAGGTCGGCGAGGGATCGCGAGCCGCGCGACTTGGCCAGCTTCTCGCCCCCGGCGTCGAGCAGCAGCGGATGGTGGCGGTAGCGCGGGACCGGAAGGCCGAGCAGGGCCTGCAGGAGCACGTGCAGGTCGGTGGCCGTCTCCAGGTCGCGGCCGCGCACCACGTGGGTGATTCCCTCCACCGCGTCGTCGTGGACCACGGCGAGATGGTAGCTCGTCGGCACGTCGCGCCGCGCGATCACGGCGTCCCCCCAGCGTGCCGGCGCGGCCGCGACCCGGCGCGCGCCGGCCTCGTCGAACGCGACGTAGCCGTGCGTCGGCCCCGGGCGCGAGCGCGCCGATCAGCACGGTGGCGATCACGAGGAATGCGGTGCCCCAGGCGGCGAGCGCGCCGCTCGACGAGCGCTGTGCGGGCGACGGAGGGCTGGCTGTCGACATGGGGCTCCTGTTGGCGCGGGACCCGCCCGCGTGTCAACGCGCGCCCTCAGGCGGCCCGCGCGGACCGGCGCTCCAGGAGCGGCGGGAGCAGCTTCAGATTGAGCGGCTTGGCCAGGAACCCGTCGAAGCCGGCCGCCCGGGCGGCGGCCTCGTCGTCCCGGCCGGCATTCGCGGTCAGCGCCACGAGGTGGAGCCGGTGCGCGCCGCCCGCCTCGGCGGCCCGGATCCGACGGGCGGTCTCGTGCCCGTCGAGGCGGGGCATCCGCACGTCGATCAGCGCGAGATCGAAGGGACCGTCCGCCTCCAGCCGCGCGAGGGCCTCGACGCCGTCGACGGCATGGACCACCGTGGCGCCGAGCCGCTCCAGGGCCCGGGTCGCCAGCAGGGCGTTGATCGGATTGTCCTCGGCCAGCAGGATCCGCAGGCCGGGGCTGACGCGCGTCGGCGCCGCCGGTGGCGCGATCGCGGCCTCGATCGGGCCCGACGGCGCGAGCAGGCGCTCGAACAGGGAGCGCGGCCGGACCGGCTTGATCAGGTAGCCGTCGAAGCCCGCCGCGCCGGGGGACCCGAAGCCGCGCCTGTCGAACGGCGAGAGCAGCACGAGGCTGGTGCGGACGCCGCAGGCGCGGGCCGCGTCGGCGATCTGCCGCACCGCCGCGTCGCCCAGCGCCCGGTCGGCCAGCACCGCGTCGAAGGCCGCGCCCGACAGGGCGTCGAGGCCCGATTCCAGGCTGTCGACGATCACGGTGGCGGCCCCCGCCCGCGACAGGCTGCGGGCGAGGTACGGGGCCTGGAACGGCGAGTCGGCGACGATCAGGCAGCGCCGCGGAGAGAGCGTCGGCAGCGGCGCGCGCCCGCCGCCCGCGGCCCCGGCGACCTCGGCGAGCGGCAGCAAGACCCGGAAGGTCGAGCCCCGGCCGACGCGCGAATCCGCCTCGATCCGCCCGCCCATGCGGGTCACCAGCCGCCGCGTGATGGCGAGTCCCAGGCCGGTGCCCTCGTGGCTGCGGCTCGCGCTGCCGTCGCCCTGCTCGAACTCCTCGAACAGGATGGGCAGCCGCTCCTCCGGGATGCCGGGCCCGGTATCCGCCACGGCGAGCGCGACCTCGCCGCCGGTCCCGGCCCGCGCGAAGCTCAGGCTGACGCCGACGCCGCCGCGCTCGGTGAACTTGATGGCGTTGCCGGCGAGGTTGAGCAGGATCTGCCGCACCCGGTCGGCGTCGCCCAGGATCGCGGCCGGGAAGTCCTCGGCCACGTCGAGGGCGATCTCGATGCCCTTGTCCTGGGCGCGGGGCGCCAGCAGCTCGACGACCCCCTCGGAGAGGGCCGGCAGGTCGAAGGGCTCGACCGCGAGGTCGAGGCGGCCGGCCTCGATCCGCGAGAAGTCGAGGACCCCGTCGATCAGGCCGAGCAGCGCCTGACCGCTGGTGCGCACCGCCTCCACGTAGGTGCGCTGCTCGGGGTTCAATTCGGTCCCGAGCACGAGGTCGGCCATGCCCAGGATGCCGTTGAGCGGCGTCCGCATCTCGTGGCTCACCGTCGCCAGGAAGCGGGATTTCGCGACGCTCGCCGCCTCGGCGCGCTCCAGGGCCGCGTCGCGGCTGCGGATCGCCTCGACGCGCGCGGTCACGTCCCGGCCCGCGCGCAGCCAGTGCGTCGCGTCGCCGTGCGCCACCGGCATCTCCACGAAGGCGAACCAGCGCGCCCGCCCGTCCGCCGTCCGGACCTGCGCCTCCAGGCGGCGGACCCCGTCCGGCCCGATCTCCACGGCGTTCCGGTCGAGGATCTCGAGATCGTCCTGGGAGCCGATCAGCGCGATCGGCTCGCGGCCGAGCAGGCGGGCGAAATCTTCGTTGGCGTAGGTGATGCGCCCGCGGGCATCCCGCTGGACGATGATCTCGGTGGTGGCGGCGACCAGGGCGCGGTAGCGGTCCTCGCTCTCGCTGATCCGCCAGATGCGGTCCTGCAGCCGCTCGGCCTCGCGCTCGGCGCGCCGCGCTCCGAGCCGGCGCCAGAGGCCGAAGGCCAGTGCGGCCGCGGTCAGGAGCGCCAGGACAGGCGCCATCGTGTCGATCATTCCGGCCTCCCCGGCGTCGAGCCGGTTCGCCGCAGGATCGCAGCCGAAGCTGAAGGCGGCGTTGGGAAAGGCCCTTAACCGCCGGTTGCGAACTTCGCGGATTACTGGGCGGCCTCCGCGACGCGGCAGGGCTTAACGGAACCGTGCGGTGATCCGAAAAGCGGCTCGCGAGTTGCCTGCCAGGACGCAGGTCCGGACGGAGACGGCACATGCCCGGTGAGCACTACGACGTCATCATTGTCGGGTCCGGTCCCGGCGGCGGCACGGTGGCGTGGCGCCTCGCCCAGACGGGCAAGCGCATCCTCCTGATCGAGCGCGGCGACTACCTGCTGCGCGAGCCGCGGAACTGGGACAGTCAGGCGGTGATCGTCGACGGCTACTACCAGGCCAAGGAGACGTGGTACTCGTCCGACGGCAAGAGTTTCCACCCGGGCCTGCACTATTACGTCGGCGGGAACTCGAAGTTCTACGGCTCGGTCCTGTTCCGCCTCCGCGAGAAGGACTTCTCCGAGATCCGCCACCAGGACGGCGTCGCGCCGGCCTGGCCGGTCGGCTACGACGTCTTCGAGCCGTACTACCAGGCGGCCGAGGAGCTGTTTCACGTCCACGGCCTGCGCGGCGAGGACCCGACCGAGCCCTGGTCGAGCAGGCCCTACGCCCATCCGCCGGTGGCGCACGAGCCGCGGATCCAGGAGCTGTTCGACAACCTGAAGCGGGCGGGCCACCACCCGTTCCACCTGCCGGTGGGCGTGCGGCTGGTGGAGAAGGACGGCCGCGCCGTGCCGACCTCGCCCTGCATCAAGTGCGAATCGTTCGACGGATTCCCCTGCCCCACCAACGGCAAGTCCGACGCGCAGACCATGGTGGTGGATCCCGCCCTGCGCGACTGCCCGAACCTGACGCTGCTCACCCGCACCTACGTCGAGCGCCTCGTCACCGACGCCTCCGGCCGGACCGTCACGGGCGTCGTCGGGACCCGCGACGGCGCGCCGTTCGAGGCCTCGGCCGACCTCGTGGTGGTGGCCTGCGGCGCCCTCTCGTCGGCGCTGCTGCTGCTGCGCTCGGCCAGCGACCGGCACCCGAACGGCCTCGCCAACGGGTCGGACCAGGTCGGGCGCAACTACATGCGCCACAACAACTCGACGGTTCTGGCGATCTCGAAGGTCCCGAACCCGACCCGGTTCCAGAAGACGCTCGGCCTCAACGACTTCTACTTCGGCGATCCGGACCCCGAGGACGGCTGGGACTTCCCCCTCGGCCACATCCAGATGGTCGGCAAGTCGGACGGGGCTCAGATCCACGGCGAGGGGCTGCCGGGCTTCCTGCAATGGTTCCCCGACAAGCCCTTCGACTGGATCGCCAAGCACTCCGTCGACTTCTGGCTGACCTCCGAGGACGTGCCGCTGCCGCAGAACCGGATCTTCTACAGGGACGGCAAGGTCCATCTCGACCTCACCGAGACCAACGTCGAGGCGCACAAGCGGCTCCGGCACAAGCTGCGCGAGATCTGCAGCTTCACCGACATCCACCCGCACCTGTTCGACCGGTCGCTCTACCTCGGCAAGAACGTCCCGATCGGCGGGACGGCCCATCAGGCGGGGACCCTGCGGTTCGGCACGGATCCGAGGACGTCGGTGCTCGACCCGGACTGCAAGGCGCACGAGCTGGACAACCTCTACGTGACCGACGCCAGCTTCTTCCCGTCGATCGGCGCCGTGAACCCGACGCTGACGATCATCGCCAACGCCTTGCGGGTCGCCGACCATCTCGCGGCGCGGATGGGCGCCAAGGACACGATCGCGCCGCCCCGGCTCTTCGACCACACCGAGCCGCGGGAGCCGCTGCCGGCCTGAGGAGCGGCGCGTCCCAGAGTGCCGGCGCCGGCGCGCCATCGTCCCTGCGCACCTCTGGGCGGTGCGTCGTGAGTTTGTCTCGACCCGCGCGGGCGTCCCGACCGACGCCGTCTGAGCGCGATCCTGGCCCATCGGCGCGCGGATCCCCGGGATGACGGGCACGCCGTCGCGTCTGCTATGTCGGGCGTCCGAATCCCCATCGAACGCGGCGCCCGTGGCCATTGACCATATCGATCTCAGCCGGATCGACCTGAATCTGCTGGTCGCGCTCGACGCGCTGCTCGACGAGCGCAGCGTCACGCGGGCTGCCGCGCGGGTCGGGATCGGCCAGTCGGCGATGAGCTCGAGCCTCGCCCGCCTGCGCCGCCTGTTCGACGACGAGCTCCTGACCCGGGCCCCCGACGGGATGCGGCCGACGCCCCGCGCCCTGAAGATCGCCGAGCCGCTGCGCGCCACCCTCCGGCAGGTGCAGGCGCTGGTGCACCGGGAGGAGCGGTTCGACCCGGCCACCGTCGAGCGCACCTTCACGGTGAGCCTGCCCGACAGCGTCGAGGCGCTCCTCGGGCCGCGGCTGATCGCGCAGCTCCGGCGGGACGCGCCCGGCATCCGGCTGCTGCTGCGCTCGGTCGACCGGACCCGGATCCTGGACGAGCTCGACGCCGACCGGGTCGACCTCGCCATCGGCCTGTTCTCGGAGGGACAGCTCCACCACAAGCAGCGCCTCCTCTACCGGGACAGCTACGTGGTGCTGTTCAACGCCGCGCTGATCGGCCTGGAGCCGCCGATCGGGCTCGACGATTACCTGCGCTTCCCCCACGTGCTGACGTCCCTGCGCGAGACCGCCCACGGGGTCGTCGACGACGCCCTCGCGCTGATCGGGCGCTCGCGCATCCTGGCGGTGACGACCCCGCGCTTCCTCGTGGTCCCGTTCATGGTCCGGGCGGCGCCGGTGATCGCGACGATGCACGCCCGGCTCGCCACCTCCTTCGCCAGCGCCCTGGCGCTCAGCGTCAGCCCGGTGCCGGTGCCCCTCGACGACGTGCCCGTGTCGATGCTGTGGCACGCCTCCTACGACCACGACCCGGCCCACCGCTGGCTGCGGGACCTCCTGGTCCGGCTGGCCCACGAGCCGCCGGCGCCGGGCATCATCTGAGCCCGGGGCTCAGAGGCAGGGATCGTCTGCGGCCTCCAGGCGGCCGCGCGCGATCGCCGCGCGGAACAGGGCGAAGTCGGCCGCATTGCGCTCCGCATAGGCCGCGGCCCAGTCGGCGATCGCCCCGCTCAGGTCGTGGTGCTTGCCGCTGCCGCAGTAGCCGGCGATCGCCGCCGCGTCGCCGGTCCGCGCGTGGGCGCGCGCCAGCAGCGTCCCGTAGGCGTACGAGAAGGTCAGGAGCGGCGCGCCAATCATCCGCGCCAGCGGGATCGCGCCCTTCAGGTTCTTCATCTGGCGGACGTAGAACGGCCGGCCCGCGATGCTGGTCCAGCCGAGCAGCGGGTCGCCCACCGCCTGGAGCAGGCGCTGGCCGTAGATCACCCGCTCGCCCTCGTGTCCGGAGAACGGCGCCGGCACGCTCGGCAGGTACGGCGCGTGCGCCGGGCGGACCGCCTCCTTGACCTGGAGGAAGAGCGCGTCGGCGTCGGAATTGCCGAACAGCAGCGCGAGGTAGGCGCGGGTCCCGACGCTGCCGACGCCGACGACCCGGTGGGCGACGTCGACCACGTGGTAGCGGTCGAGCATGAAGCGCCGCTCCCGCGGCAGGGTCTCGGCGTAGTGCTCCAGGCCGGTGACGACGCCCTCGCGGGTCGCCGCGTCCACGGGCGTCAGGATCGGCGGATCGGTCTGCAACTGCCAGGTCCCGTCGGTGCGCCGCTCGGCCACCTGGTCGAGGAGGCTGCGGTTATTCCGCCGCCGGGCCTTGTCGACCGCCCGCCGCACCACGGCCCGGGCCTCCGCGTCCATGTGCAGCCCGGCGATGTGCGGGCCGTCGGCGCGCGTGGTCTGGTACCAGACGTCGAGGGAGCCCTGCGGCGCGAGGCGGCGCATCGTGTGCTGGTAGCCGGAGACCGCCTCCATGACGGCCGCGCGCCGCTCGGCAGCCGGCACGCCGGCGTCGTCGGTGGCGACCGCCAGCCCGGCCGCGAGGCGCTTGAGGTCCCATTCCCACGGGCCGATCGTGACCTCGTCGAAATCGTTGAGGTCAAGGACGATGTCCCGCTGCGGCGTGCCGAACAGGCCGAAATTGTCGGTGTGCGCGTCGCCGTTCATCACGACGTCGACGCCGCTGCGCGGCCCGCGCGACAGGTCCCAGGCCATGACGTGCGCGGCGCCGCGCAGGAACGCGAAGGGCGAGCTCGCCATCCGGGCGACCCGGAGCGGGATCAGGTGCGGCTGGCGGCCTTCGTGGGCGGCCTCGATCAGGGCGACCGGGTCGGGCCGGTCGGGATCGTGGGCCAGCGTCGCCTGGGCCGCGTGGGGCACCTCGGCGCGCAGCCGCTTGCCGGCCTTGCGGCGCTTGTCCCAGGCCTCGACGCCCGCGCGGAGGTCGATCCGCGGGAACTCCGCGACCGGCGCCAGCACCGAGTCCACGTCGGGGGCGTCGGCCGCCCGGTCCTCGGGCGGCGCCGTCTTGTCGGTCTCGATGCGATCCATCGCTGTCCCATCGCGGAAGGCGGGGTGGTCCCGTCCGCACGTTAGCATCCGGCCGGCTCTGTGACGTCGCGGGCCCGGCCGGCCCTTGACCACTCTACAGGGGGGCCCTCTAACGAACCGAATATTCGGGGGGTGTTCCTCCGTCTCGTGTCGTTCACGGCCTCGCGATCAAAGTGCCGGGAGCGACCTGGACGGCCGGGGGACACCGTTGCTTCAGCGAGACGTCGCATGCCCAAGGGTTCAGATCTCCTCGTCGCCGCTCTCGAGAACGAGGGCGTCGACCGCATCTTCGGAATTCCCGGGGAGGAGAATCTCGACGTCGTCGAATCCCTGCGGAACTCCAAGATCGAGCTGGTCCTGACCCGCCACGAGCAGGCGGCGAGCTTCATGGCCGCAACCCACGGCCGCCTCACCGGCCGGCCGGGCGTCTGCCTCTCGACGCTGGGCCCGGGCGCCCTGAACTTCTCCACCGGCGCGGCCTACGCGCATCTCGGCGCGATGCCGATGATCATCATCACCGGCCAGAAGGGCATCCTGTCCTCCCGGCAGGCGAAGTTCCAGATCGTCGACGTGATCAGCTCCATGAAGCCGATCACCAAGATGGCCCGGCAGATCGTCTCGGCCTCCTCGATCCCCACCATCGTGCGCGACGCTTTCCGGGTCGCCACAGAGGAGCGGCCCGGCCCGGTGCTGCTGGAACTGCCGGAGGACATCGCCGCCGAGGAAGCCGAGGCCGACCTCGTGCCCTCGCACCCGATCGACATCCCGGTCGCCCACCCGGCCGCGATCGACCGCGCCGCCGCCATGATCCTGGGGGCCAAGCGCCCGCTGGTCATGCTGGGCGCCGCCGCGAGCCGGCCGCGCGCCACGGGCGAGCTCGGCGGCTTCGTGCAGCGCACCGGCATCCCGTTCTTCACCACCCAGATGGGCAAGGGCACGGTGGCGGGCGGGACCGACCTCTACATGGGGACCGCGGCGCTCTCGGAGCGCGACTACGTCCACGAGGCGATCGACAAGGCCGACCTGATCATCGCCATCGGCCACGACACGATCGAGAAGCCGCCCTTCTTCATGGGTCAGGCCGACCAGAAGGTGCTGCACATCAGCTACATGCCGGCCAACGTCGAGCAGGTCTACTACCCCGATGCCGAGGTGGTCGGCGATCTCGGCCCGACGCTGAAGCTCCTGGCCGACAAGCTCGACGGCAAGCTCCCGAACGCCGGCGCCCTGCTGCACCTGCGCGAGCACATCCTCAGCCACATCGGCGACCGGGCCGGCGAGGACCGCTTCCCGGTGACGCCGCAGCGCCTCGTGCGCGACGTGCGCCGGGTGATCCCGGAGGACGGGATCGTCTGCCTCGACAACGGCATGTACAAGATCTGGTTCGCCCGGAACTACCGCACCTACGTCGCCAACACGCTGCTCCTCGACAACGCGCTGGCCACGATGGGCGCCGGCCTGCCCTCGGCCATGATGGCGGCGATGCTCTACCCGAAGCGGCGCGTCATGGCCGTGTGCGGCGACGGCGGCTTCATGATGAACAGCCAGGAGATGGAGACCGCCGTCCGGCTGAAGCTCAACCTCGTGGTGCTGGTGCTCGACGACTCGGCCTACGGGATGATCCGCTGGAAGCAGGCGGTCGACAAGTTCGCCGATTACGGCATGACCTTCAGCAACCCGGACTTCGTGCTCTACGCCAAGTCGTACGGTGCGACCGGCCACCGGGTCGAGTCGGTCAACGACCTCGTGCCGACGCTGGACCGGGCCTTCGCGGCTGGCGGCGTCCACCTCGTGGCGGTGCCGATCGACTACTCGGAGAACACCCGCGTGCTGGTCGACGAGCTGCGCGCCAAGGTGAAGGATTTCGAGCCGGCCGAGTGACCTCGGCGGCGCAGGCGGATCGGCACGACAACAGGGCAGCGCGATGAACCCGTTCACCTTCCAGACCACGCCGAACGTGCTGTTCGAGGCCGGTGCCGCGAAGAAGCTGCCGGAGATCGTCGGCAGCTTCGGGGCCAAGCGCGTCCTGCTGGTCACCGACAAGGGCGTGCGCGGCGCCGGCCTGACCCAATCCGCCGAGGCGGCCCTGGCCGCCGCGGGCGTCACCCTCGACGTCTACGAGGACGTGGTCGCCGACCCGCCCTCCACGGTGATCGAGGCGGCGGCCAAGCGCGCCCGGGAACTCGGGACCGACCTCGTCCTGTCGATCGGCGGCGGCTCGGCGCTCGATACCGCCAAGCTGGTGGCCTATCTCGCCAAGTCCGACGAGCCGCTCGAGTCGATCTACGGCGTCGGCCTTGCCAAGGGCGACCGCCTGCCGCTGATCCTCGTGCCGACCACGGCCGGCACCGGCTCTGAGGTGACGCCGATCTCGATCGTCACGACGCCGACCACCGAGAAGAAGGGCGTGGTCGCCCCGAAGCTCCTGCCCGACTGGGCGGTGCTCGACCCGGAGCTGACGCTCGGCCTGCCGTCCCACGTGACGGCGGCCACCGGGATCGACGCCATGGTCCACGCCATCGAGGCCTTCACCAGCAAGAACAAGAAGAACCCGATCTCCGACCAGCTCGCCAAGCAGGCGCTGGCGCTGCTCTCGGCCAACATCCGCACCGCCTGCACGGACGGGACGAATCTCGAGGCGCGCTCCGGCATGCTGCTCGGCTCGATGCTGGCCGGCATGGCCTTCGCCAACGCGCCGGTGGCGGCGGTGCACGCCCTGGCCTACCCGGTCGGCGCGATCTTCCACGTGCCGCACGGGCTCTCGAACGCGCTCGTGCTGATGGGGGTGATGCGCTTCAACCTCTCGCACGCGGAAGGGCTCTACGCGGAGCTCGCGCCGATCCTCGACCCCGCGGCCGCGGACCTGCCGCAGCCCGAGGCCGCCAAGCGCTTCGTCGAGAGCCTCGACGCGATCTGCCGCGACTGCAAGGTCCCGGCCTCGCTCGCCGAGGTCGGCGTCGCCCGGCAGGACCTGGAGCGCATGGCCTCCGACGCGATGAAGCAGACGCGGCTCCTCGTGAACAACCCGCGCGAGGTCACCTACGACGACGCCTTCGCGATCTACGCCGAGGCGCTGGGCGAGGCGCGGCCGGCGGCGTGAACACCAGCCGCCGGCTCCGTCATCGCGAGCGCAGCGCAGCGACCCAGGGCGGCGCGCCCTCGCCGAGCATGGCGCTGCTGGATCGCTCCGCTTCGCTCGCGAAGACGGCGGGTTCGAAGTCTTCAGCCCGGGGGCTGTGAAGAGGAACGCCAGCATGGACCAGTTCGACGCGTTCCGGGCGATGAGCGAGTTCTGGACCCGGGCCGGCGCGGGCTTCCTCACCCCGGGCGCCGGGCAGGCCGCGCCCGGCTTCGGCTGGCCGACCTTTCCGACGGCCGACCTCGCCGGCATGGCCGCCGCGCAGGCCAAGCTCGCGGAGGCCTGGACCGCCGCCACCGCCCTCTCGCAGACGCTGACGCGGTCGCTCCAGGGCGGCCCCGGCGCGCCGGACCCGACCGCCGGCGCGGTGCTGGCCCGGATCCTCGATCCGCAGGCCTGGCTCGGCGGCTCGGCCGAGTTCGACGCGGCGCTGACCCGCATGGCGGAGGGGCCGCAGCTCGCCGACCTGTGGCAGACCGAGCGGCGCTACGCCGCGCTGTTCACCGCCTGGGCCACGCTCCGGCGGGCGCAGAGC
Organism: Methylobacterium mesophilicum; assembly: GCF_036441335.1. GTDB lineage: Bacteria > Pseudomonadota > Alphaproteobacteria > Rhizobiales > Beijerinckiaceae > Methylobacterium > Methylobacterium mesophilicum_B. Next base: position 1,111,849 of record NZ_MLBW01000034.1, on the reverse strand, counting down.
GAGCATCAGGCCGTGATGCTCGACGCCTGGACCCGCGCCGCCGGGACCTTCGCCCAGGAGGCCAACGCCCGCGCCGAGCGCGGCGAGAGCTTCGCCTCGGCCCGCGCGATGATGACGAGCTGGATCGAGACCGCCAACGCGGTCCTGCTGGAGGTCCAGCGCTCGGACAAATTCCTGGCCTCGCAGCGCGCGGTGCTCCGGGCCTCGACCGATCTCCGCCTCGCCCAGCAGGACGTCGCGGCCTTCCTGTCGGAGTTCTACGGCCAGCCGACCCGGGCCGAGCTCGACGACGTCCACAAGAGCCTGACCGAGCTTCGCCGCGAGGTCCGGGCGCTCCGCCGCGAGCGCCGCGCGGCCCGGGCGAAGGCGGAGGGCGCCCGCACCGCGGAGGAAGCCCATGGCTGACCAGGAGAGCCCCAGAACACCGGCCGCGCCGCTCGCCCTCACCCCGGCGGAGATCCTGGCCGAGGTCGGCACGCTCGGCCAGCGCATCAGCGCCGGCGCCAAGCTGTTCGCGGAGGTGAGCGACGCGGACGTCGAGATCGCCACCACGCCGAAGGATCTGGTCTGGAGCCAGGACAAGGTCCGCCTCTACCGCTACCGGCCGCTCGCCGAGAGCAAGGGCCTGCCGCCGGTGCTGATCGTCTACGGGCTGATCGGCCGCTACACGATGGCCGACCTGCAGGAGGACCGCTCGCTGGTCCGCAACCTGCTGAATCTCGGCCTCGACCTCTACGTGGTCGACTGGGGCAATCCGGGCCGGGCCGACCGCTACGTCACCATCGACGACTACGTGGACGGCTACCTCGCCGAGTGCGTCGCCTTCATCCAAGAGGCGGCCGGGCGCGAGAAGGTCAGCCTGCTCGGCATCTGCGAGGGCGGCGTCTTCACCACCTGCTACGCGGCGCTCTACCCCGAGACCGTCAACGCGATGGTGCTGACCATCACGCCGATCGACTTTCACGCCGACACCCGGGAGAACCGGGCCGGCCACGGCTTCATCAATGTCTGGACGCGCTCGCTCACGCCGGAGGATGTCGACCGCCTGATCGACGCGCAGGGCTCGCTGCCCGGCGCCTTCATGGGCTCGGTGTTCTCGATGATGACGCCGATGCGCACCATGACGAAGTACAACCTCGACTTGCTCGACGCCCTCGACGACAAGAAGAAGTTCCTGAACTTCCTCCGCATGGAGAAGTGGATCGCCGACCGGCCGGACCATCCCGGCGAGGCCGCCAAGCAGTGGTTGAAGGACCTCTACCAGGACAACAAGCTGGTCGAGAGCGCCTTCGAGCTCGGCGGCCGGCGGGTCGACCTGAAGGCCATCACCTGCCCGGTGCTGAACGTCTTCGCGCAGGACGATCACATCATCCCGCCGGCCACCTCGCAGGCGCTGAAGGACAGGATCGGCACCACCGACTACACCGAGATGGGGCTGCCCGGCGGCCACGTGGGCGTGTTCGTCGGCGGCAAGGCACAGAAGCTGCTGGGCTCCGGCATCGCCGACTGGCTCGGCAAGCGGGGATAGCGTGCAGGCTCGGGGGAGTGCCGCATGGGCAGCCTGAAGAACAAGATCGTCAGCGCCGACGAGGCCGCCGCCATCCTGCAGGACGGCGACATGGTCGCGGTCTCGGGCTTCGTCGGGATCGGCACGCCGGACGAGCTGATCCTGGCGCTCGCCCGCCGCTTCGAGGCCGGCAACGGCCCGCACGGGATCGGCCTGATGTTCGCGGCCGCCCCCGGCGACGGCAAGGAGCGCGGCCTCAACAAGCTCGCGATCCCGGGCCTCGTCCGGCGCGTCGTCGGCGGCCACTGGGCGCTCGTGCCGAAGCTCGGCGCCATGGCGGTGGCGGGCGCGATCGAGGCCTACAACCTGCCGCTCGGCGTGGTCTCCCATCTCTACCGGGAGATCGCCGCCCACACGCCGGGCCACATCACCAAGGTCGGGCTCAACACCTTCGTCGACCCGCGCCTGGAGGGCGGCAAGCTGAACGCCGTCACGACGGAAGACCTCGTCAGCGTGGTCGAGCTCGGCGGCGAATCCTGGCTCCACTACAAGGCCTTCCCGGTCAACGTCGCGCTGATCCGCGGCACGACGGCCGACCCCGCCGGCAACATCACCATGGAGCGCGAGGCGCTCACCCTCGACAACCTCGCCGCCGCCATGGCGGCGAAGAATTCCGGCGGCTTCGTCATCGCCCAGGTGGAGCGGCTCGCCGAGGCCGGCTCCCTCAACCCGCGCGAGGTGCAGGTGCCCGGCGTGCTGGTGGATTGCGTGGTGCTCAGCAGCCCCGAGAACCACCGCCAGACCTACGGCACGCCCTACAACCACGCCTTCACGGGCCGCCAGCGGGTGCCGCTCGACCGCATCGCCCCGATGGCGCTCGATACCCGCAAGGTCATCGCCCGGCGCTGCGCCTTCGAGCTGCCGCCGGGCGGCGTGGTCAATCTCGGCATCGGCATGCCCGAGGGCGTCGCGGCGGTCGCCGCCGAGGAGCGGGTGCTCAAGTACCTGACGCTGACCGCCGAGCCGGGCGTGATCGGCGGCCTGCCGCAGGGCGGGCTGGATTTCGGTGCCGCCCTGAACCCGGCCGCGGTGCTGCACCAGAACCAGCAGTTCGACTTCTACGACGGCGGCGGCCTCGATCTCGCCTGCCTGGGCCTCGCCCAGTGCGACGCCGAGGGCAACGTCAACGTCAGCCGCTTCGGCACGCGGCTCGCGGGCGCGGGCGGATTCATCAACATCTCGCAGAACGCCAAGAGCCTCGTCTTCGCCGGGACCTTCACGGCCGACGGTCTGAAGGTCGCGGTCGAGGACGGCGGCATCCGGATCCTCAGCGAGGGCCGCTCGCGGAAGTTCATCGCCGCGGTGGAGCAGGTGACTTTCTCGGGGGCCTACGCGGCCGAGCGCGGCCAGCCGGTGCTCTACGTGACCGAGCGCTGCGTGTTCCGGCGGACGCGGGCCGGCATGGAGCTGGTCGAGGTCGCGCCGGGAATCGACATCGCGCGCGACATTCTCGGGCAGATGGGCTTCACCCCGATCGTGCAGGACCCGAAGCCGATGGATCCGCGCCTGTTCCGCGAGGCCGTGATGGCCCTGGAGCCCTGGCTTCTGGGCCTCTCTCTCGCGGAGCGGATCAGCTACGACCCGGAGCGCAACATCCTGTTCTCGAACCTCGAAGGGTTCCAGGTGCGCACCATCGACGACGTCGAGCTGGTGCGCCGCGAGTACGAGCGCGCCTGCCAGGAGATCGGTCGCAAGGTCCACCTGATCGCCAACTACGACGGGTTCGAGATCGACCCGACGGTGAGCGACGCCTACTTCTCGGCGATCGCCTATCTCGAAAACCGCTATTACGAGACCGCGTCCCGGTATACCACGAGCGCGTTCATGCGATTGAAACTCGGCGCCTCGTTGGCGAGCCGCGACCTGGCTCCCCATGTCTTCGAGACAAAAGCCGAGGCGCAGGCGAGGAATACGGCCCAGAGCGTGCCTCTCAAGCCGCGGCCCGGCATGTCCCAGCCCGACATGCCGCGGCCGCCGAAGGAACCGTTGGATGCCTGAGTTCGAGACCCCCGCCCTGAAGGACCGGGCCCTGCTGGTCGATGCCTGCCTGATCGGCGGCGCATGGTCGAAGGCCGGTTCCGGCAGCATCGACGTCACCAACCCGGCGACCGGCGCGCTGATCGCCAAGGTGCCGAATGCCGGCGCCGAGGAGACGCGGGCTGCGATCAAGGCGGCGCATGAGGCCTACCCGGCCTGGCGCGCCAAGACCGCCAACGAGCGTGCCGTTCTTCTGCGCAAGCTCGCGGCGCTGGTGACGGAGCATCAGGAGGATCTCGCGCAGATCCTCACCGCCGAGCAGGGCAAGTCGCTGACGGAGTCCCGCGGCGAGGTCGCCATGTCGGCGGCCTACGTGCTGTGGTTCGCGGAAGAGGCGCGCCGCGTCTACGGCGACGTGGTCCCCTCCCCCTGGGGCGACCGCAAGATCCTCGTCACCAAGGAGCCGGTCGGCGTGGTGGCGGCGATCACGCCGTGGAACTTCCCGTCCTCGATGATCGCCCGCAAGATCGCCCCGGCGCTCGCCGCCGGCTGCCCGATCGTGATCAAGCCCGCCTCGCAGACCCCGCTCTCGGGCCTCGCCTGGGGCGTGCTGTGCGAGCGCGCCGGCTTCCCGGCCGGCACGGTCTCGATCCTCACCGGCTCGGCCCGCGCCATCGGCGCCGAGATGACCGGCAACCCGCTCGTCAAGAAGATCACCTTCACCGGCTCCACCGAGGTCGGCAAGGTGCTGCTGGAGCAGGCGGCAGGCACTGTGAAGAAGGTCTCGATGGAGCTCGGCGGCAACGCGCCGTTCATCGTGTTCGACGACGCCGATCTCGACCGGGCGGTGGCCGGCGCGATGCTCGCCAAGTACCGCAATTCCGGCCAGACCTGCATCTGCACCAACCGCTTCCTGGTGCAGGACGGGATCTACGACGCCTTCGCGGAGAAGATGGCCGAGGCGGCCAACCGCCTGAAGGTCGGCAACGGCGTCGAGGACGGCGTCGCCCAGGGGCCGCTGATCGACATGGCCGCCGTGGAGAAGACCGAGGCGCATATCCGCGACGCCGTCGAGAAGGGCGGCCGGGTGGTGGCGGGCGGCCACCGCCACGCGCTGGGCGGCCAGTTCTTCGAGCCGACGGTGATCACCGGCGCCACCCCCGCCATGGCGGTGGCCCGGGAGGAGACCTTCGGGCCGCTGGCACCGCTGTTCCGCTTCCGCGACGAGGCGGAGGCGATCCGCATGGCCAACGACACGGAGTACGGGCTCGCCTGCTACTTCTACACCCGCGACCTCGGCCGGACCTTCCGGGTCGCCGAGGCGCTGGAATACGGCATGGTCGGGATCAACGAGGGGATCATCACCACCGAGGTGGCGCCCTTCGGCGGCGTGAAGGAATCCGGCCTCGGCCGCGAGGGCTCGTACCAGGGCATCGAGGATTACCTGAACACCAAGTACCTGTGCGTGGGCGGCCTCGGCGCGTAGGGCCGGGGCAGAAGCCGGTCCGGATCGGGACCCGACGGGTTCTCCCTCCCCCCGAGGAGGCGGGAGGGAGAACCGGCGGGGGCTACTTCCCGCTCGGCGCCGCGCCGCTGCCCGTCGTCCCGTTGCCGGAGCTGCTGCCGGCGGGGGCACCCGGGGTGCTGACGCGCGGGCCACCGCTGGTGCCGGGCGCCATGCCGGCGCCGGTGGAGCCGGTGCTGTCCGCGGAGCCGGCCCCCGTCCCGGTCCCGCCCACCGCGCCGGACTTGTTGACGTTGCCCTGGTTGGCGCCGCCGGTCTGCGGCGCCTGGGCCAGCGCCGCTCCGGACGTGGCGAGGACGACGGACGCGGTGAGGGCGAGGAGCGTCTTCGACATGGGGCCTCCTGACAGGACGTTCGGCTGCAGTGTCAGGCCAACCCCGGTGCGCCGGGATGGTTCGGTGTCGCGCCTTCAGCGGGCAAGCGCCTCGCGCCACGCCGTCCAGGGCCAGCGCAGGGCCTCCCCGCCGGCCGCCGGGGCGATCGAGACCGTCGCGGTCCGGCCGCTGACCAGCCGCGGATCCGCCGTGCCGCCGTCGAGGGTGATCCGCACCGGGATCCGCTGGGCGAGCCGCACCCACGAGAAGGTCGGGTTCACGTTCGCGAGCAGGTTGGTGGCGTCGCTGCGGCCGGTCTCGCCGATGCCGCCGGCGATGCTGGCGACGTGGCCGCTGAGCACCCCGTCCTCGCCCATGAGCTGGACGGTCACAGGGGCGCCGACGCGGATCCGCGGCAGCTTGGTCTCCTCGAAGTAGCCCTCGATCCGGACGGTGTCGCGGTCGATCAGCGCCATGACCCCGCGGCCCGTGGTGACGTAGGCGCCCGGCCGCAGCTCCATGTTGGTGATCCGGCCGTTGACCGAGGCCCGCACCGCCGAGCGCTCCAGATTGAGCTTGGCGAGGTCGCGATCCGCCAGGGCCTGCTCGTAGGCGGCCTCCGCCGAGAGATCGGCGGCCTTCGCGGCCTCGACCTTCTGCTGCGACACCGCCGCGTCGGAGAGCTTGCTGTAGCGCGCGTAGTCGGCCGCGGTCTGCTCGGCGGTGGCCTTGCGGCCCTCCACCATCGCCTCCGCCTGTCGGAGCCCGAGGCGGAACCGGTCCGGATCGATCCGGAACAGGACGTCGCCCTTCCGGACGAGCTGGTTGTCCTCCACCAGCACCTCGGTGACGAGCCCGGAGACGTCGGGCGCCACCGCCACCACGTCGGCGCGCACCCGCCCGTCCCGGGTCCAGGGCGCGTCCATGTAGTAGTCCCACAGGCCGAGGCCGACGATCAGCGCCGCGGCGACCATGCCGAGGGTGACGAGGAGGCGGCCGAGGGCGGAGAACAGGGCGGTCATTGCAGGGTCCGGTGGGCGAGGGTCACGACGCCGCCGAGCAGGACGACGTAGAGGGCGAGGTCGAAGAGCGGCCGGTGCCAGACGAGGCGGTAGAAGCCGGTGGCCGCGAGGAGGCGGCGCAGGGGCAGGCTGAGCGCGAAGGCGGCGGCCATCCAGAGCGCGAGACCCGGCACGAACACGCCGTAGAGGTCGATCTCACCCATCATGCCGCCATCTCCCGGTGGTCCGGCGCGGGCGCCGCCCGGTAGGCCGGCGCGTCGGGGAAGAGCCCGCGGCGCAGGCCGGTGAGGCCGATCAGGGCGGCGCGCCGCTCCGGCGACCTCGGCCCGGCGGCCGCCGGCGCGCGGGCGGCCGCGAGGGCGCTCCGGATCCAGGCCCGGGCCTCGGCCGACCAGTGGTCCAGCCGCGCGACGATCATCGGCGCCGCCGATTGCGGCAGCACCAGCGTGGCGACGAGGCTGGCGCACAGGATCCCGAGCGAGATCTCCTCGGCCCGCGCCACCGCGGTGTCGAAGATCGCCCCGGGATCGTCCACGGCTGGGAAGCCGATCAGCGCCGCGGTGTAGCCGGCGAGCATCGGCAGGTAGCTCGCGGGGGTGCGGTCGAGGAGCGAGACGTAGAGGCAGAGCGCGACCCAGAGCGCCACCGCGAGGCTCAGCAGGATCGGCTCGTTCACGAGGTTGGGGACCAGCACGACGCTGATCGCGGCCCCGAGAACGGTGCCGCCGACCCGGTAGAGGGCCTTCGAGCGCGTCGCGCCGGAGAGGACCTGACTGGTGATGTAGACCGTGCCGAGCGCCCAGTAGGGCCGCGGCAGGTCGATCCAGAGCGCGAGGAACAGGGCGAGCATCGCCGCCGCGTAGGTCTTCAGCGCGAAGGCCCAGTCGCGCCATCCGGGCAGGGTCACGACACCGGCTCCGGCTCGCGCGCGGCCGCGGCGGCCTCCCGCCCGTAGCGCTGGAGGGCCGCGAAGACCCGGAGGCTCGCCTCGAGATCCGCGCCGTCGATCTCCGCGAAGACGCGGGCGCGCAGGGTGGAGAGCTCGGCCTCGATCTGCTCGAAGACTTGGCGGCCGCGCGGGGTTAGGCCCAGGACCTTGGCGCGGCGGTCGGACGGGTCCTCGCGGCGGACCACGAACCCGGCCATGGCGAGCTGGTCGATGAGGCGGACCAGCGAGGGTCCCTCGATGCCGACGGCCTCCGCCAGGACGTTCTGCCGGGGCTCCTCCGCCATCCGGCCGATGATGATCAGCGGGTGCGCGGTGGCGTCGGACAGCCCGTGCGCCTCCGCGACCATGTTGGCCGCGCGGCGCCAGTGGCGGCCGGTCGTCAGGAGGGCGTGGGTGAAGGCCTGCTGCAGCCGCTCGCGCGTCCTCGGATCGTCGATGCCGGTCACGACCTGTTCCATCGCCGCGAGGATCCGGTGCAGAGTCCGGTTCAATCAGCTCGCATACTGATAGATAGCATCATATCGATTTGGTGGAGGCGGCCTCCGGGAGAGAGCAGGGTTGCGGTTGACGAATGGGCGCCGCCTTTCCCGTGGCGCGTGCAGCGCCAGCGGAACGCGATCCGGAAACCAGCACGCGATGGCGCGAAGCGCCCGTCTGCCCCCGTTTCCGGCTGAGCGGTTCAGTCGGTGCGGCCCGCCTCGTCATCGCGAGCGCGGCGAAGCGACCCCGCCCGTCAGGCCGGATGCGCGTTGTGGATCTGGTCGAAGTCGAGCGACGCCGTATCGATCACGATCTGCGTCCGGCTGATCACCTCGAGCTTGCGCAGGATCTCCGAGACATGCGCCTTCACGGTCGAGTCGCCGACCTGGAGTTCGTGGGCGATCTGCTTGTTGAGCTTGCCCTGACGGATCATCATCAGCACCCGCAATTGCTGCGGCGTCAGCCGGGCGAGGCGCTCGGGCAGCGGCGCCTTCTTGTTCCGGGCCGGCGGCGCGCCGGCCTCGGCGAGCCCCGGCGGCAGGAACAGCGCCCCGCTCATGACCTCGGTGATCGCCCGGGTGAGCGTGGCCTTGTCCATGGCCTTCGGGACGAAGCCCGCAGCCCCGTGCTGCAGGGCCTCGCGGACGATGCGCGGATCTTCGTGGCCGGAGACGATGAGGATCGGGATGCGCGGGAAGCTCGCCCGGATGGTGATCAGCCCGTCGAAGCCGGTCACGCCGCGCATGGAGAGGTCGAGGAGCGTCAGGTCGATGCCGCGGTTCGCGGCCAGCACCGCGCAGGCCGCCTCGATCCCGTCGGCCTCATGCAGGACCGCGTCCGGGTGCGCGAGCCGGATCGTGGCCGCCAGGGCGTCGCGGAATAGGGGATGGTCGTCGACGATCAGGAGTTGCACGGAGACCTCGGTCCTTCGCTCGAGATCCTCACAGGATCCGCCGAACACGCGGGCGGGAGGTCCGAAGGTGATCGATGCGGCCCCGGGGCGCAAGCGCGTGTTGAGACGACCGCCCTGCCCCGGGACCTGAGCGTGCCGGCCCGCGGGGGGCCGGCACGCTGTCGGTTGAGGGTCTTCAGCGCGACGCCACCGTCTTCGGCAGCTTGAACGCCCAGAAGCTGCCGCCCTGGTTGATCCCGGCCGTGGACTTGGCGACCTCGCCGCCCCAGAGCGGCACCGCGCCGCCCCAGCCGGCCGCGACGCCGACCCACTGCTCGCCGTCCTGCTCCCAGGTGATCGGCGAGGAGACCACGCCGGTCCCGACCTGGAACTTCCACACCTCCTCGCCGGTCTTGGCGTCGAAGGCCTTCAGGAAGCCCTCCGGGGTGCCCGTGAAGACGAGGTTGCCCGCGGTGGTGAGCACGCCGGCCCAGAGCGGGGCCTTGTTCTTGTACTCCCACACGACCTTGCCGGAGGCCGGGTCGATCGCCTTGAGCGAGCCGATGTGGTCGTCGAAGACCGGCTTGATCGTGAAGCCGGCGCCGAGATAGGCGGCGCCCTTCTTGTAGTTCACCGGCTCGTTCCAGATATCCATGCCCCACTCGTTGGAGGGCACGTAGAACAGCTTGGTGTCGGGGCTGTAGCCGATCGGCATCCAGTTCTTGCCGCCGAGGAAGCTCGGCACCGCGAAGACCGACTTGCCCTTCTTGTCGTCGCCGGTCGCCTTGCTCGGGTCGCCGGGCCGGTTCTCCTCGTTGTAGATCGGGCGGCCGTTCTCATCGATGCCCTTGGCCCAGTTGATCTTCTCGACGAACGGCGTCGCCGAGATGAACTTCCCGTTGGTCCGGTCGAGGACGTAGAAGAAGCCGTTGCGGTCGGCGGTGGCGCCGGCCTTGATGGTCTTGCCGCCCTTGTTGAGGTCGAACGGCACGAACTCGTTGACGCCGTCGAAGTCCCAGCCGTCGTGCGGGGTTGTCTGGAAGCCCCAGACGATCTCGCCGTTGTCGGGGTTGAGGGCGAGGCGCGAGGACGTCCACTTGTTGTCGCCGGGCCGCAGCCAGGAGTTCCACGGGCCGGGGTTGCCGGTACCGAAGTAGATCAGGTTGGTCTCGGGGTCGTAGGTGCCGCCGAGCCAGGTGGCGCCACCGCCGAACTTCCACATGTCGCCGGGCCAGCTCTCGTTGACCTTGCCGGTCATGGTCGAGGGCTTGCCGTTGAGCTCGCCCATGTGGCCCTCGATGACGGGCCGCTTCCACACGACCTCGCCGGTCTCGGCGTCGCGGGCCTCGATCCGCCCGATCACCCCGAACTCGCCGCCCGACACGCCGGAGATGATCTTGCCCTTCACGATGATCGGGGCGGCCGTGTAGCTGTAGCCGGCCTTGAAGTCGTCGATGTCCTTGCGCCAGACCACCTTGCCGGTCTTGGTGTTCAGGGCGACGAGCTTGGCGTCGAGCGTGCCGAAGTAGACGTTGTCCTTGTAGAGGGCGGCGCCGCGGTTCACCACGTCGCAGCAGGGCAGGATGCCCTCCGGCAGGCGGGCGTCGTACTCCCACTTCTTCTCGCCGCTGCGGGAATCGATCGCGTACATGCGCGAGTACGAGCCCGTCACGTAGATGATGCCGTCCTTGACCAGCGCTTGGCTCTCCTGGCCGCGCTGCTTCTCGCCGCCGAACGAGAACGACCACGCCGGGACGAGGCCCTTGATGTTGTCGCGGTTGAGGGTCTTCAGCGGGCTGAAGCGCTGGGCTTGCGGGCCGAGGCCGTAGGTGACGACGTCGCCCGGCGTCTTGGCGTCGTTGATGATGTCCTGTTCGGTGACCCCCTGGGCCATGGCCGGCAGGGCGCCGCCCGCCACGAGGGCGGCGACGCCCACCGCGGCGAGGAACCGGGTCCGCATTCTCATGACGTGTCCTCCGTGGTCGGCCCCGGTCCGTGTGGCCGGGGCATCCGGGTTTCGACGCGGGCCGCACGAGTCGCGGGGCGCCCCCCTTGGAGGACGAAGCTATCGACGTTCTCAGAGAAGTCTTATTGGCCATTGGTCCAATGAGTCCACTCTGGGGGGCGGCGAATGCAATGTATTCGTCGAGATTGGCGCTCAGATTGGCGCGATTCCGAGCGAGATCTCGTTCGGAATTTCTGATGTTCGCTCTTGCCGTCATCGCGAGCGCAGCGAAGCGACCCAGGACGGCGCAGCATCCCAAGATGGCGCGCTGTCTGGATCGCTTCACTCCGCTCGCGATGACGAACGCGCTCAGTACCCCTTCGGTGGCGTGTAGGTGACGCCGTAGGTCTCGCAGATCGCCCGGAGCCGGCCATCCGTGTTCAGCGCCGCGACCGCGTCCCCGACCGCGTAGGCGAGGTCGCGGGAATCGGTCCTGACCGCGCCGCCGATTTCCCAGCGGGTCTTCACCAGCCCCGTCGAGGGGATCGTGGCGATCGGGTTCTCGTCCTTCGGGGCCTTCGCGGCGGACAGCGCCGCCTCGATCGCCGCGCGGGTTCCGGCCAGGATCGGAGCCTCGCCGGCGAGGTAGGCCTTCGCGGCCTCCTCGAAGCTCCTGTAGTGCTTCAGGTTCGGGCGGAAGCGGCCGCCCTGGGCGGTCAGCAGCATCAGGTCGGCGGCGCCCGTGCCCTCCAGCGCGACGCTCCGGTCGCCGATGTCGTCGAGGCTGTCGAAGCCGTCCAGCGCGCCCTTGCGGTACGCGAAGGCGATCTCCTGCTCGAAGTACGGCGCCGTGAAGAACACCTGCTCGTTGCGCAGGGCGAGCTGCCGGTCGGTGGGCACGTGCAGCATCAGGTCGGCGAGCGGCGTGCCGGCGAGGTCGCCGCGCCACAGGGTCAGGCGCAGGTCGCCGTCGACGTTCTCGCCGGCATCGACCACGCGCAGGTCGAGCTTCACCTTCAGCTTCTCGGCGATCGCGCGGGCGAGATCGACGTCGATTCCGCGAGGCCTGCCCCTCTCCTCCTCGGAGAACGGCGCGTTGTCGCCGTAGACCGCCACCCGCAGCGTCCCGTCGGCCGTGACCTGGTCGAGCGGCCGCGCGGCAGCCTCCGGCTGGAACCGGAGGGCCATCAGCAGGCCGCAGGCGAGAAGGAGCCGAGCGCTACTCCTCATGCTTCGACTCGATGTAGCTCCGGATCGCCCACAGGCCCTCCTGCGAGATCACCCCGTCGAAGGCCGGCATCTTGGTCACGCCGTTGATGACGGCGCCGTGCTTCATGCGCTCGACGAAGTACTCGTCGCCCTCCTTGCCCTGCGGCAGGTAGCGCAGGTCCGGGGCGAGGCCGCCGGAGATCATCTCCAGGCCGTGGCAGCGGGCGCAGTTCTGGTTGAAGCCCGATGCGCCGATCGCGATGGCGTGCTTGTCGCCCCTGTAGGGGTTCTCGGCGAGCCACTCGGCGCCCAGCGGCTTCAGGCCGTCGGTGTTGACCGGCTGGGGCTGCACGTCGCCGTGCCCGAGGGCGCTGCCGGCGGCCAGGGCCAGGCCCAGCGCCGCGAGCACGCCGCCCGCCGCCGTCTTCATCGTGCGCATCCGCCCCTCCCGTCCTCGTTGCACGACGGTTAGCAAGTACCGGGCGGCAGACCCATTATGCTTTGGTACGGATCAGCCAGATGATCGCCGATTACGACTTGTGCTGCACTGCATCAAAATGAGTCTGTGCACCTTGGTCCAATATCCGAGGGCACAACTGGGCTCCTAGACTCCCGGTCAACGACGAGACGCGCGGGGCTGGAGGAGACGGGCGGGGATGGTGTCCTCCGGTGCGCGGCGGCCCGGGATGCGCGGCGGGCCATGGGCCGGTCTGCGGCGCGCCGTCGTCCTGGCGGCGCTGGCGGCCCTGGCACCGGTCGCGCAGGTGCGGGCCGCCCCCGCGCCGGCGGGCCCGCCCCTGACGATCCGCTACCTGGAGCGGCGGGTCGAGCGACCAGTGCCGCTGAACAACGAGGATCCCGTCCCCGACGACGAGGGGGCGAAGGGCGCGGAACTCGGCCTGCGGGATTCCAACGCCACCGGCCGCTTCCTCGGCCTCGGCTTCGACCTCGGCACCACGGTCGTCGCGCCGGGCGACGACATCCGCGAGGCCTTCCGGAATCTCCCCGACCGCGGCTTCGTGGTGCTCAACGCGCCGGCCGCCGACGTCCTCGCCCTCGCCGACCTGCCGGAGGCGAAGGGCAGTGTGCTCCTCAACATCGGCGCCCCGGACACGCGCCTGCGCGACGCCGATTGCCGGAGGAACCTGCTCCACGTCCTGCCGTCCCGCGCCATGCTGGCCGACGCGCTGGCGCAGTTCCTGGCGTTCAAGCGCTGGTCCCGGATCCTGCTGGTCACCGGTCCGGAACCGGGGGACGCGCTCTTCGCCGAGGCGCTGCGGCGCAGCGCGCGGAAGTTCGGCGCGCGGATCGTTTCCGAGACGCGCTACGACCCGCAGGGCGGCGACGTCCGCGACACGGCCCTGCGCGAGTTCGCCCTGCCGACCCGCGGGCCCGAGCACGACGTGGTCGCGGTGGCCGACGAGGCCGGCGCGTTCGGCGCGAGCCTCAACTACAACACCGCCTCGCCCCGGCCCCTCGTCGGCACGCAGGGCCTCGTGCCGGCGGCCTGGGGGCGGCCCGTCGAGGCCTGGGCCGCCGTGCAGCTCCAGGGCCGGTTCCGCAAGCTCGCCGGCCGGGCCATGCGGCCCGTCGACTGGGCCGGCTGGATGGCGGTGCACGCCGTCGGCGAGGCGGCCGTGAAGGCGCGCAGCACCGACCCCGCGACGGTCCGCGCCGCCCTGACGGCGCCCGGCTTCGAGATCGGCGGCTTCAAGGGCCGCCCGCTGAGCTTCCGCGCCTGGGACGGGCAGCTGCGCCAGCCGGTCTTCCTGCTCTGGCCCGGGGCCGTCACCGCGACGGCACCGATCGAGGGCTTCCTCCACCACCGCACGGAACTCGACACCCTCGGCCTCGACGAGCCCGAGAGTGCCTGCCGCGCCTTCACGGGGACATCCGGATGAGCCGGCCCGCCGCCCTCGCGCTGCTCCTCTGCCTCGCGGGCCCCGCGCGGGCCGAGGAGATTTTCGTCACGAACGAGCGCGACAACACCGTCTCGGTGATCGACGGCGACGGCCTGGAGGTGCTGCGCACCTTCCCGGTCGGCCGTCGGCCCCGCGGGCTGACCTTCTCGCAGGACGGGCGGTCGCTCTACGTCTGCGCCAGCGATTCCGACGCCGTGCAGGTGATCGACCCGGAGACCGGGCAGGTCCGGCACGACCTGCCCTCGGGCGAAGACCCGGAGCAGTTCGCCCTGGCGCCGGACGGGCGCACGCTGTTCATCGCCAACGAGGAGAACGCCACCACCACGGTGGTGGACGCGCAGACCCGCAAGGTGCTGGCGCAGATTGACGTCGGCGTCGAGCCGGAGGGCGTCGCGGTGAGCCCGGACGGGCGCACGGCGGTCACGACCTCCGAGACGACCAACATGGTCCACTGGATCGACACGCGGTCCCTCGCGGCCGTGGACGCGACGCCGGTCGGGCAGCGGCCGCGCTTCGCCGCCTTCGCGGCGGACGGGTCCCGGCTCTGGGCCTCCTCGGAGATCGGCGGCACCGTGTCGGTCATCGACGTCGCGACCCGCACGGTGATCGCGACCATCGCATTCGCCGTGAAGGGGGTCGCGGCCGACCGGATCCAGCCGGTGGGCATCCAGATGTCGAAGGACGGGCGCCACGCCTTCGTGGCGCTGGGGCCGTCCGACCGGGTCGCCGTGGTGGACACGACGACCTACCGGGTGGAGAGCTACATCCTGGTCGGCCGGCGGGTCTGGCAGCTCGCGCTCAACGCGGCGGGCACGCGGCTCTTCACCACCAACGGCGTCTCCGGCGACGTGACGGTGATCGACGCCGCGACGTTCCGGCCGATCAAGACCGTGAAGGTCGGCCGCTTCCCCTGGGGCGCGGCGGCGCGGCCGATGCCTTCGGCGCAGGCGACGGACGCTCGCGCCGCCGGTGCGGTGCCGTGACTCGTCCGCAGTCCGGAGCGCGGGTCCCCTCTCCCGTGCGGGAGAGGGACAGGGTGAGGGACCTGCGGCATCGGGAGAAGGCTCTCCCGGTCCGCACGTCGACAGCGTCCTCAATCCTGAACGTCTCGATCCCTCACCCCGACCCTCTCCCGCACGGGAGAGGGGGCCCGTCGCGCTCGGCCGCCGGCCTCCGCCGTCGACCCGGTTGCGTGACCGACGCGGCCCGGGGCGGAGGCACGGATAAGGCGCGGTCGCTGCGGAGCGGGGAGTCTCTAAGCCCGCGCGCGCGCCGAGCCGCGGTGAGCCTGGGCGCCGGCACGCTCCTGCGCGCCGTGCTGCTCCTTCTCGTCCTCCTCGTACCGACCCGGCCAGTCCATGCGGGCCAGCTCGACCGCGCCGGGCTCGAACGTCACTTCCCGCCCCCGCTGGTGGTCGGCGAGAAGGACGACAGGCTCCCGGTCTGGCCGATTCTGAAGCAGCAGGCCGGGTCCTACGAGGTCTTCGCCTACGCCTTCGAATCCGTGGACCTCGCGCCGATCCCCGGCTTCGGGGGCACGCCGCCCGACCTGCTGATCGCGCTCGCCCCGGACGGCACCTTCCGGGACGTGACGGTGCTCTCGCACCACGAGCCGGTCTTCCTCGAGGGGCTCGGCCCGGAGCCGCTCCTCGCCTTCGTCGAGCAGTATGCCGGCCTCTCGGCCCGGCAGGCGATCCGGGTCGGGCGGCCGAACGCGCGGGCCGCCGGCGCCGCGCCCCAGACCACCGTCGACGGCATCTCCATGGCCACCGCCTCGACCCGGGTGATCAACCAGTCGATCCTGGCCTCGGCGCTGGCGGTCGCCCGCGTGAAACTCGGCTTCGGGGCGGCCAATGTCGGGCTGAAGGTCGAGGCGAAGCCGGACCGCTACGAGCCGCTCACCCTGGCCGACCTCCTCGCCCGCGGTTGGGTCCGGCGGCTGACGGTGACGAACGCCGACGCCGCGGCGGCCTTCAGAGGCACCGGCGCGGCGGACCCCTACGAGGGACCACCCGACGCCGCGCTGACCGACCTGTACGCCGCCGCCCTGGACCCGCCCTCGATCGGCCGCAACCTGCTGGGGCCGTCGCGCTACGACGCGCTGATGCGCGAGCTCGGCCCCGGCAACCACGCCGTGATGGTGGTCAGCGCCGGGCCCGACGACGCGCCCGAGAACCCGGTCGGCGACCGGTTCGTGCTCGGCGCGGTCCCCGACCGGCTGGCGATCGGCCAGGGGGGGCTGATCGTGAATGCCCGCGACATGGCGGTGGAGCGCCGCGGGGCCGGCCTCGCCGAGGGCCTGCCGCCCGGCTCCTGGACGATCCTTCGGATCGACCAGGCCGCCGGCTTCGACCCGTCCGCCCCCTGGGTGCTCACCGAGACGATCGTCCGCGAGCGCGGTCAGATCCTGTCGGAGAAGATCGCCCGGACCTTCACGGTCGAGACCGCGCTGCCCGCCGACCTGTTCACGCGGGTCCGGCCGGATGACGGGCCGAGCTGGACCGACCCCTGGCGCGCCCGGGCGCCCGAACTCGCCCTGATCGGGCTGATGCTCGCGGTGCTGGTTGCGGTCCTGAGCCGCCAGCGCGGGCTGGTGGCGGACGGGCGCCGCTTCACCCTCTTCCGCCTCGGCTTCCTGGCGCTGACCCTCGGCTTCATCGGCTGGTACGCGCAGGCGCAACTGTCGATCGTGACCCTCGTCGGCCTCGTGCGGGCCGCGACGGTCACCCACGACCTCGCCTTCCTGCTCTACGACCCGCCCTCGCTGGTGCTCTGGGCCTTCGCGCTCGCCGCCCTGGTCGCCTGGGGCCGCGGCACGTTCTGCGGCTGGCTCTGCCCGTTCGGCGCGCTGCAGGAACTCGTGGCACTGATCGCCCGGCCGCTGCGCATCCGCCCGGTCGCGGTGCCGCCGGGCCTCGACCGGGTGCTGCGGTCGCTGAAATACGTCGTTCTCGCCGGCATCCTCGGCGCCGCCGCCGCGGGGTCGCCGCTCGCCGACAGCTTCTCAGAGGTCGAGCCGTTCAAGACCGCCATCACCCTGTACTTCGTCCGGGCGTGGCCGTTCGTCGCCTACGCGGCCGGGCTGCTGGTGCTCAACCTGTTCGTCTACAAGGGCTTCTGCCGCTACCTGTGCCCGCTCGGCGCCGCCCTCGCCCTCCTCGGGCGGGTCCGGGTCCTCGACTGGATCCCGCGCCGGGCGGAGTGCGGCTCGCCCTGCCAGCTCTGCAAGGTCCGCTGCCGCTACGGCGCCATCGCGCCCTCCGGCCGGGTCGACTACGCCGAGTGCTTCCAGTGCATGGAATGCGTGACGATCATCCACGATCCCGGGCAGTGCGTGCCGCAGGTCGTGGCGCGCAAGCGGGGC
Organism: Methylobacterium mesophilicum; assembly: GCF_036441335.1. Lineage (GTDB taxonomy): Bacteria > Pseudomonadota > Alphaproteobacteria > Rhizobiales > Beijerinckiaceae > Methylobacterium > Methylobacterium mesophilicum_B. The sequence continues at coordinate 1,094,683 of NZ_MLBW01000034.1, read as the reverse complement.
CGCCGCGCCGCGCCCCGGCCGGTGACCGTCGGATGAGCGCGCCGGTCCGCTTCGCGCCCGCTCGCTTCGCGCCGGGCTGGCCGCGGGGCTGGTCCGACTCGGAGCGCGCGCCTCCGCGTTCTCCTGCTCCAGCGCGCCGGCGCGGGCGAGCTGCGCCTGGGCCGCGCGCTCCGAGTCGGACAGCGCCGCGAAGGAGTGCGCCGTCCTCCGGCAGATCCAGATCAGGATCGCGGCCTCCATCACCACGATGACCGCGTGCAGCGCGACGCGGTCGAGCTCGGTGCTGCGTGCCGGGAAGACCAGTTCGGGCATCGCCACGTCGAGGGCGAGGTGGTGGACGGCCGTGGCCGCGGTCGCCGCCAGGATCACCCGCCAGTCGCACCAGCCGACGAGCACCGCCAGGCAGGCGAAGAAGTACATGTGCATGTCGATCTGCCAGGGGTGGCCGGCGAAGACGATGAGCAGGATCGCCGCCATGCCGATCAGGGCCAGCCCGCTGACGATGCGGGTGCCCGCCCCGATCGGGTCCTTCAACCACAGGATTGTCGCGGTCCCGGCCAGGATCGCCGCGGCGGCGATCGGGGCCAGGGGCGGCAGACCCCCGGCGAGCAGCGCCTCGGTGCCGGCGATGGCGGGCAGGTGGGCCCAGAGGATCGGGATGAGGCAGCGGCCGAAGCTTTGCCGGATCGCGTCGAGGTGGTTCATGGGGCGGGCCTTCCGAGGCCCGGACCGGGCCGAGACGTGAGGTCGGCGCTCCCCGAGGAGCGGCCGCAGTATCGGGCGAGGCGCCCGTCGAGGACGAGGCGGGCGCCCGCACCGTAGAGGCGCCGGGCGAATCCGCCGCCGTCGGCGCGGGCGACGACGATGGACGGCCGGCCGCCGAGGCTGAGGATCGTGCCGCCCGCCGCGGCGACGATCCGGGCGAGGTCGGGCGTGCCAGATCCGGGCGATCCGACCACGACGACGGACTCGGATTGTGGGACGACCAGCAGAGCGATGGGCACGACGAGGACGATCATTCCGCCGAGCAGGCATTGCGCCGCCCGAATCAAGACCGGGGGCACGTCCCGCCGCTGCCCGCGTCCGACATCGATACTTCCTGCCATGTCTCTCGCAGCGCCGAACTCGGACTTGCAAATCCCATACGCCCGAATCACTTGACGGAAAGTTTCGAGGCATCTTCGTGCATTTGGACTGGTCGGCATGCCGCACCGTCTGGTGGCGCGTGTCAGATCTTTGTTCAGTGAAACGCTTGCGTTATTGTGTTGATATATCCGTGAGATCGCTAATAAATCCGGGTTTAGTACCGATGATTGGCGCCGGATAGCGGTGGGTTTGTCCGGGATCTGCGGTCGCGCTGGTCCCTGCCGGATCCTCGGCTTCCGACATCTTCGGCGGAGACGGCGAGCGCCCCGGCGACGCGGCGATGGTCTCAAACCCTGCCGGTCTGGGATCACCGCCCTACCTGCCCGGTTCCCCCGGCCCGGCCCCTGCATGGGCCGCGATGGCGGGAGGCCGTCAGGAGAACGCGCGTGACCGAAGCGACCGGGGCGTACTGGCCGACGGATGTCTGGGCGGAGCAGGACCCGGGCGCGGCGGGGCTCAAGGCCGGCCGGCTCGCGGATGCGGTGGCCTTCGCGGAGGCGCACGAGAGCGCGTGGCCGCCCAGCCTGTACTATCCCGACGGGCGCTACGTCGGGATCGTCGAGTGGAACGAGACGGGGCCCTGGAGCGCCATCGACGGGCCGGTGCGCCCGCGCGGCGGCCCGGCGGGCGTGATCCTGAAGGGCGGCCGGCGCGTCGCCGCCTGGGGCGACACGGCCCGCCCCGACATGACCTTCTCGATCGCCAAGAGCTATCTCGCGGTGCTGGCCGGCCTCGCCCACGACGACGGCCTGATCCCCGACGTCGACGCGCCCGTGCGGGACAGCGTCCCCGACCCGCTCCTCGACGGGCCGCACAACGGCGCGATCACGTGGCGCCACCTCCTGCAGCAATCGAGCGAGTGGCAGGGGACCCTGTTCGGCAAGTCCGATCAGGTCGATCATTTCCGGCAGATCGGCCCCGGCGCCGACAACAGTCGCAAGGGCGAGGCGCGGGCGCTGCGGCGCCCCGGCACCTACTACGAGTACAACGACGTGCGGGTGAACCTGCTCTCGTACTGCCTGATGCGCCGCTTCGGCCGGGGCCTCCCGGAGGTGCTCCGCGAGCGGATCATGGATCCGATCGGCGCCTCCCGGGACTGGGCGTGGTACGGCTACGACACGGCCTGGGTCGCGGTCGACGGCGGGCGGGTCCAGTCGGTCCCCGGCGGCGGCCACTGGGGCGGCGGCCTGTTCATCGGGGCCGACGACCATGCCCGCTTCGGCCTCCTCATGGCCCGCGGCGGCGCCTGGAACGGGCGGCAGCTCCTCTCGGAGCGCTGGATCCGCGCCATGCTGACGCCGTCCCCGACGCTCGACAGCTACGGCTACCTGTGGTGGCTGAACCGCGGCGCGGCCGCCAGGCCGCAGCTGCCGGCCTCGGCCTTCAGCGCCCTGGGGGCGGGCAACAACGTGATCTGGTGCGACCCCGAGCACGACCTCGTCGCGGTCCTGCGCTGGATCGACAAGACGGCCCTCGACGGCTTCCTGCTGCGCCTCGCGGCGGCCCTGCGCCCTTAGACGGGCCGGGCCCCGGACGTGATCGACGCAGCTCCCGAGCATCGGCCGCCGCCCGCGGCTCGGATAGACAGGTTAGTCCGGCGCCGTAGCGCCCGCCCGGGGACGGCGACCGCTACGGCGCGGCCGGGCGGGCGATGGTCGGCCTCTGAGACGTCAGAGCGCCGCGATGGTCTCGGCCATCGCGCGCGCCCGCGGCACGAGGCTCCCCACCTCCAGGTACTCCTCGGGCGAGTGGGCCTTGCCGCCCACCGGACCCACGGCGCAGAGCGTGGGGCAGCCGACGCTGGCGGTGAACCCCGAATCGGCGCAGCCGCCCGCGAACTCGCCGGTGACGGGGTTGCCGCCCCCCGCGCTCACCCTTGCGTAGGTCTCGAACAGCGCCCGCGAGGCCTCGTCCTGCACGAGCGGCAGGAACTCGCCCTTGATGGTGAGATGCGCGGTGGTGTCGGGGACCGTCGATCCCGCCACGATCGCGGCGATCCGGCCCATGGCGGTCTCGCGGTCGGGCGGGGTGACGTAGCGCAGGTCGATCTCGCAGGTCACCCGGGGCGCCACGGTGTTCACCGACTGGCCGCCGGAGATCAGGCCGACATTCACCGTGGTGCCGCGGTCGAGGTCGGTGAGCGCGTGGAGCGCGACCGTCTTGTGGGCGAGCTCCAGGATGGCGCTGCGCCCGTCGGCGTAGTTGCCGCCGGAATGCGCCGCCCTGCCGAGCACCTCGAGGTGCATGAACACGCCGCCCTTGCGACCGGTGACGACGTTGCCGGTCGGCCGCCCCGGCTCGGAATTCAGCACCGCGCGGGCGCCCCGGGCGGTCTCCTCGATGATCGGCCGGCAGGCCGGCGAGCCGATCTCCTCGTCGCTGGTGAACAGGCCGACGAGCGGGACCGGCGCGCCGCCGGCCCGGTGGTAGGCGGCCAGCACGAAGGCGTTCATCACGAGGCCCGCCTTCATGTCGGCGACGCCGGGCCCGTAGGCGCGGCCGTCGGCGACCCGGAACGGCCGCCGCGCCGGCTCCCCCTTCGGGAAGACGGTGTCGCGGTGGCCCATGAGCACGACCGGACGGTTGCCGCCGCCGGATCCGGCCACGCTCGCCTTCAGCGCGTCGCCGTAGCCGTCCACCGGGATCGTCGTGACCGGGATGCCGTGGCCGGCGAGGAACTCGGCGATCCGGGTGCCGACCGCGTCGACGCCCGGCTTGTCGTAGGAGCCGGAATCGATGTTCACGAGCTCCTCGAGGAGCGCCAGCATCGCGCCCTCCTGCCCGTCGAGCCAGCGGAGGACGTCGGTGTCATGGGCGGTCATGGGGGCCTCGTACCGGGATGAACGGGATTGCGGGGACCGTATTGGCGAGCGGAGCGAAGCAACCCAGGGTCGCGCGATCTCCGTGAACGTGGCGCCGAATGGATCGCTGCGCGCCGCTCGCGAGGGCGCCGCCGCTTCCGGACCGGACGGGGGTGCGATCGGCGGCGCCTATTCCACGGTCACCGACTTGGCCAGATTCCGCGGCTGGTCCACGTCTTTCCCCATGAACACCGCCGTGTGGTAGGCGAGCAGCTGGATCGGCACCGCGTACACGATCGGCGCCACCGTCGGGTCGAGCGCCGGCATGGTGAAGGTCGCGAGCGTGTCGAGCCCGTGCTCGGCCGCGCCCTTGGCGTCGCCGATCAGCACGATGCGCCCGCCGCGGGCGGCCACCTCCTGCATGTTCGAGACGGTCTTCTCGAACACCGCGTCGTGCGGCGCGATCACGATCACCGGCACGCTCTCGTCGATCAGCGCGATCGGCCCGTGCTTCAGCTCGCCCGCCGCGTAGCCCTCGGCGTGGATGTAGCTGATCTCCTTGAGCTTCAGCGCGCCCTCCAGCGCCATCGGGTAGCTGGTGCCGCGGCCGAGATAGAGCACGTCCCGCGCCTTCGCGACCTCCCGGGCCAGGCCCTCGATCGCGGCCTCGTGGGTGAGCGCCTCGGCCATCAGGCCCGGCGCCTTGATCAGGCCGTCGATCAGCCGCCGCTCGCCCGCCGCGTCGAGGGTGCCGCGGGCCCGGCCCGCCGCGATGGCGAGGCACAGCAGCACGGTGAGCTGGCACGAGAACGCCTTGGTGGAGGCGACGCCGATCTCCGGCCCGGCCAGCGTCGGCATCACCACGGAGGATTCCCGCGCGATCGTCGAGGTCGGCACGTTGACCACGCTCAGCGTGTGCTGGCCCTTCGACGTCGCGTAGCGCAGGGAGGCCAGCGTGTCGGCGGTCTCGCCCGATTGCGAGATCACCAGCGTCAGCCCGTCCTTCTCGAGTGGCGCCTCGCGGTAGCGGGCCTCGGAGGCGACGTCGATCTCCACCGGCAGGCGCGCCACCTGCTCGAACCAGTACCGGGCCACGAGGCCCGCGTAGTAGGCCGTGCCGCAGGCGGTGATGTAGACGCGGCTGAGCTTGGCGAAATCGAAGGGCAGCGCCTCGGGCAGCGCCACCCGCCCGTTCGCCATGTCGACGTAGTGGGCGAGCGTGCGGCCCACCACCTCGGGCTGCTCGTGGATCTCCTTGGCCATGAAGTGGCGGTACTCGCCCTTGTCGATCCGGTAGGCCTGCGTGGCGATCTTCTGCCGGGCGCGCTCGACCGTGGCGCCCGCCGCGTCGCGGATCTCGGCGCCGCCCCGGGTCAGGATCGCCCAGTCGCCCTCGTCGAGATACGTGATGGCGTCGGTGAACGGCGCCAGCGCCAGGGCGTCGGAGCCCAGGTAGGTCTCGCCCTCGCCGAAGCCGATCGCCAGCGGCGCGCCGTGGCGGGCCCCGATCAGCAGGTTCTCCTCGCCGGAGAACAGGAAGCCCAGCGCGAAGGCGCCGCGGAGCCGCGGCAGGGCTGCGGCCACGGCCTCCACCGGTCCCATCTGCCGGTCCATGTTGCGGCTGACGAGCTGGGCGACGACCTCGGTGTCGGTCTCGGTCTCGAAGACGACGCCGTCGGCCTCCAGCTCCTGCTTGAGCTCGCGGAAATTCTCGATGATGCCGTTGTGCACGACGGCGAGGCGCTTGGTGGCGTGCGGGTGGGCGTTGGTCTCGTTGGGCCGGCCGTGGGTCGCCCAGCGGGTGTGGCCGATGCCGATCGTGCCGGTGAGCGGCTCCTGGGCGAGCCTGGCCTCCAGGTTGACCAGCTTGCCGGAGGCCCGCCGCCGCGCCAGCCGGCCGTGCTCCAGGGTGGCGATGCCGGCGGAATCGTAGCCGCGGTACTCGAGCCGCCGCAGGGCCTCGATCACCTGCCCCGCCACCGCGTCGCGCCCGACGATGCCGACGATGCCGCACATAGGAGTGTCTCTCGCTGTCGTGCCCGGAGGGCCGCGCGCAGGTCGTGCGCAAGGTCCGGGCCGCCCCGCGCCGTGCGGGGCCGAGCGGGACTTCTACCGGATCGGGACGGCGCAGGGCCAGCCCCGCTCGCGCGGCGTGCCCGGCCTCACGCCTTCCCGCGCCGCGCCTTCTCGGCCTGAAGCGCCGCGCGCTTCTCGCTGGCCCAGCCCGGCTTCATCGCCTGCCGGCCCCGGGCCACGGCCATGGCGTCCGCCGGCACGTCGTCGGTGATCACCGAGCCCGAGGCGACGTAGGCGCCCTCCCCCACCGAGACGGGGGCGACCAGGGCCGAGTTCGAGCCGATGAACGCGCCCGCACCGATCGTGGTCCGGTGCTTGAGCACGCCGTCGTAATTGCAAGTGATCGTGCCGGCCCCGATATTGGCCTTGGCGCCGACTTCCGCGTCGCCGAGATAGGTGAGGTGCGCGGCCTTGGCGCCGGCCCCCATCCGGGCGTTCTTCAGCTCGACGAAATTGCCGAGTTCCGCACCCGCCTCCAGCACGGCGTGGCCGCGCAGCCGCACGAACGGTCCGATCTTCACGCCCCGCCCCAGGCTGGTCTCGGTGAGATGCGCGAAGGCCCGCACGGTGCAGCCCTCCGCGACCCGCACGCCGGGACCGAACACCACGTTGGGCTCCACGATCACGTCGCGACCGAGCACCGTGTCGTGGCTGAGGAACACCGTCTCGGGGGCGATCAGAGTCGCGCCGCCCAGCATGGCGCTTCGGCGCAGCTGCGCCTGGATCGCGGCCTCCGCGACGCTGAGCTGCACCCGGTCGTTCACGCCCTGCGCCTCGGCCTCGTCCACGGGCACGACCGTGACGGGCAGCCCATCGGCGACCGCGAGAGCCACCGCGTCGGGCAGGTAGTACTCGCCGGCGGCGTTGTCGTTGCCGATGCGGTTGAGCAGCGCCAGGGCGTGCCGTCCGGCGAGCGCCATCAGCCCGGCATTGCACAGGGTCACGGCCCGCTCGGCGGCGCTCGCGTCCTTCTCCTCGCGGATGGCGAGCACGCGCTCGCCCTCGGTCAGCACCCGTCCGTAGCCGGTCGGCGTCGCCGTCTCGAAGGCCAGCACGGCCACCGCGGCGCCGTCGGCCAGGGGCGCGCGGAGGCGCAGGAAGGTGTCGGCCGAGACGAGCGGCGTGTCGCCGAAGGCGATCACCACGTCGTCGTCGGGGTCGGCCAGGATCTCCCGGGCGGCGAGGACGGCGTGGGCGGTGCCGAGGCGCTCGGCCTGCGGGAAGACCCGGGCGCCGGGGGCCGCCCGCGCGATCTCGGCGGCGACGTCGTCGCGGCCGGGCTCGGCCACCACGGCGATCCGGCCCGCGCCCGCCGCCTGCACGGCGGCCAGGACGTGGCCGAGCATGCTGCGGCCGGCGATCCGGTGCAGCACCTTCGGCAGGTCCGAGCGCATCCGCGTGCCCTTCCCGGCCGCGAGCACGATGGCGGTGAGGCTGCGCGAGGGCGTTCCGGTCGGGGTCATCGCAGGTCCAGGCGTCGATCGAGGGCCACGACGGATGGGCCGGACGGGCGCTTGGCGCAACCCCGTCCGGGCCGATCAGCGCAGCGCCAGGGCGACGTGCTGGCCCGAGCCGTGGGCGAAGCGCTCCCGGCGGCGCTCGATCGAGCTCGGAATCCGCAGGGATTCCCGGTACTTCGCCACGGTGCGCCGGGCGATGTCGACGCCCTCCCCGCGCAGCTTCTGCACCAGGGCGTCGTCGGACAGCACGTCGTCCGGCGTCTCGCCGTCGACGAGCTGCTTGATGCGGTGGCGCACCGCCTCGGAGGAATGGGCGGCGGCGCCGGCCGCCCCGGGGATCGCCGCGGTGAAGAAGTACTTCATCTCCAGGGTCCCGCGGCTCGTGCCGATGGCCTTGTTGGAGGTGACCCGCGAGACGGTCGATTCGTGCATGCCGATCGCCTCGGCCACGGTCTTGAGGTTCAGCGGCCGGAGGTGGGTGACGCCGTTGACGAAGAACCCGTCCTGCTGGCGGACGATCTCGGTGGCGACCTTCAGGATCGTGCGGGCGCGCTGCTCCAGCGAGCGGGTCAGCCAGTTGGCGTTCTGCAGCGCCTCCGACAGGAAGGCCTTGTCGCCGTCCGCGGCGGCGTTGCGCGAGACGCGGGCGTAGTAGCTCTGGTTCACCAGGACCCGGGGCAGCGCCTCGCTGTTCAGCTCGACCAGCCAGGAGCCGTCCGGCGCGGCGCGCACGAACACGTCCGGAACCAGGACCTCGACAGCGCTCGACCCGAAGGCCCGGCCGGGCTTCGGATCCAGGCGCCGGATCTCGCCCAGCATGTCGACGAGGTCCTCGTCGTCGACGCCGCAGAGCCGGCGCAGGGCCGCGAAGTCGCGCTTGGCCACGAGGTCGAGCCGCGAGACCAGCGCCTGCATGGCCGGATCGTACCGGTCGCGCTCGCGGAGCTGGATCGCGAGGCACTCGGCGAGGTCGCGGGCCGCGATCCCGGGCGGGTCGAAGGTCTGGACCAGCGCCAGCATCCGGCCGACGAGGGCCGGGTCGGCGCCGAGCCGCTCGGCCACGCCCTCCACCGTCTCGCGCAGGTAGCCGGCCTCGTCGACGGCGTCGATCAGGAAGCCGCCGATCAGCCGCTCGGCCGGATCCCGGGTCGCGAGGTCGAGCTGGCCCGCGAGGTGCTCGCGCAGCGAGGTCTCGGCCGTGAGGGTCGCCTCGAAATCGGGCGCCTCGGAGTCGAAGCTCCCGCCGGTGCTGCCGTAGGGCGGCGGCGTCAGCGAGAGCATGTCGCCCCCGCCCGCCTCGCGCGCCTGGACGGGGATCTCGTCGGGGAAGACGTTGTCGAGGCGCGTGTCGAAGTCGCTCTCGATCTCGCCGCGGCTCGGGTTGAGGTCGGCCGAGAGCCACGATTCGGGCTCCGGCCCCTCGAAGCCGTCCGACCCCGCCTCCTCGCCGTGGCCGCTCGATTCGGCCGCCTCGCCCGCGCCCGGCAGGTCCGGCTCGGCGCGCTCCAGCAGCGGGTTGCGCTCCAGCTCGGCCTCGACGTAGGCCGCGAGATCCAGTTGCGACAGCTGCAGAAGTTTGATCGCTTGCAGGAGCTGCGGCGTCATCACCAGGGCCTGGCCCTGACGCACTTCCAGCCGTTGCACCAAACTCATGCGAGGCCCCGATGCCCTTCCGGCGCGGTTCGCCAGCCGGAGCCACGCTGCTCACGGCATGGTTCTTGCTTGTTCCGTAGCGCTCTCTGTAGCCCGATCCGGCCCGCGCGTCAAAGCGCGCCCGCGCACGCAGGTGTTGGCAAGTGCGCGGCGCTGCCGAGCCCGTGGCGCACAGGCCACATCCGGATCGTCCACCCCGCAGTCTGAAGGCAGATCTTAAAGAAAGGTTTGCGCATTCGTCCGCGCCCGCTCGCCAGGACATCCGAAAATCGCCGGCATTCCTTTGTCTGGTTCCAGACCCTTCGCCAGCTAGCTGCAATATCCGCTCGCTATTGCGTGTTGATCCGAGCATGGCTCGGGGCGCGCCGCGGTTCCCGCACCAGACCCGCGGCGCGGATGTCGATTTCCGCGTACGCGTTTGCCGATGCCGCATCAGAACCGCCTCCTGGCTGCCCTATCCGAGGCGGATGGCGCGCTGCTCGGACCTCATCTCGAGGCGATCGATCTTCCCCTCGGCAAGGTGCTCGTCGAGCCGGCCGCCACGATCCCGCACGCGGTCTTCATCGACACCGGCCTGTGCTCCGTGGTGTCGACTCTCGCCCAGGGCGGCCGCATCGAGGTCGGGCTGTTCGGTCGCGACGGCATGGCCGCACCGGCGCTGCTGCTCGGAACCGACACGATTCCCTACCAGATCTTCATGCAGGTCGCCGGTCGGGGGCGCCGCATCTCCGTGCCGGCCCTGCGCGATGCCCTGAAATCCAGCCCGTCGCTGCGCAACCTGCTGCTGCGCTACGTCCAGACGTTCCTGGTCCAGGTCGCACAGACCGCGATCGCCAACGCGGGCGCGCCCGCCGAGGAGCGGCTCGCGCGGTGGCTCCTCATGTACCACGACCGGCAGGACGGCGACGACCTGGCCGTGACGCACGAGTTCCTGTCGATCATGCTCGGTGTGCGCCGGCCGACCGTGACGGTCGCGATCCACACCCTGGAGGGCGCCGGCCTGATCCGGGCCCGGCGCGGGCGGATCCGGGTCCTGAGCCGCGCGCGCCTGGAGCAGGCGGCCGGTCAGACCTACGGCCCGGCCGAGGCCGAGTACGAGCGCCTGATCGGCCCGCTGCGCCGCCCTCGGAGCGCGCTGGCGTAGGGCACCTCGGCCACGACGGTGCCGGCCTCGTCGGTGATCACGAAGGTGTCGGCGCGCCAGTCGCGCGGCGCGCCGTAGACGTGCGGCAGGCGCCGCATCTCGCGCAGGATGTCGTGGGCGAGATGCTCGGCCGCGGTGCGGTCGGGCAGTTCGTCGCCTTCCCGATCGGCGATCAGCGCGCCGCGGCGCCGGACGTTGAGGAAGAAGCGGGGCAGGTCACATCCCCTTCGAGGTTCGGCGGGCGCAGGGCCCCTCCGCCGGAGACGCATCGCCGGCGCCCACCGGGAACGGCGTCGCGGTCCCGTGCGGGTTGTCGGATCGGCGTGAACCACGCCGCGCGGGAGCCGCGCGGGACGCGGCCTCCGAGTGTCCGCCGGGAAAGGCAGGGCGCACGAGGTCCGGACGCGGCGTCCCGGCCGCCGACGCGTACGGGTTCGACGGTGCGGGCCATATCGTACTTTCGGGCAGGGTGCCGCTGGCCCGCACGGCGCCGGCCGCGCCCGCGACCGATGTCCGCGCGCATCCGTGTCGAACCGGCGCGGCCGGATCACGGGCCGGGTGACCGCGTTCTCCGTGCGGCCGCCGCGACACGGGGACCCGGCGGCCGGTCGCGCGAGGCGGAGTCGGTGTCCACACACAGGTTAACGACAGCGCTCAGGTCGCGGCGCACGCTCATCGTCTGGCCGTGAGGTTCTGCGCCGTGCGCTACTTCACCGACTTCACCGACGAAAGCGGTCTGTCCGTCGACGAAGAGGGTCTCTTCTTCGCCGACCGCCACGAGGCGTGCCTGTCGGCGACCGAGGCCCTGATCGAGGCCGTGCACGACCGGCTCCGCGTCCGGGCGGCTCGGCCGGCCCCCGGCGATGCCGGCGTGGTGCTCGAGACGCGGGTCCGCGACGCCACCGGCAGCACGGTCTTCCGTGCCCGCCTCACCCTCGACCTGGATTGGCGAGGCTCCGGCGGCTGAGCGCGGGCCCTACCAGCCGCAATTCGGGATCGGCGGCTGCGCCTTGGCCATCGCCGACTTCTCGATCGGCACCATCGCGCCCCAGGCGTATTTCTGGGCGTGGGGCGTGACGTTGCCGAAGAGGCAGCCGAGCTGGAAGTGGGTCGCGCCCATCTCGCCGGCGAAGCCCATGCAGTCCAGGAAGGTCCAGGTCTTGGGCACCGGTGTCATGGACCGCCAGCGCGGCATCGCCACGGGCGAGCACACCTTGACCGCCCCGGTGCCGTCATCCGCGTTGAGCGCGTCGCCGGGGCTCTGCGCCGCGCCGGGCCGCAGGGCCGGGCCGAGCAGGAGGGCCGCCGCGAGAGTTGCCGCGCGGGCTGTTCGGCGGGGGATCAGGGCGTGTCGGCTCATCGGGTCAGCGCATCGTCCACCACAGGGCCGCGAGGATCGCGAAGCCGATGACGTTGTAGAGGATCGCCCAGATCCAGACACCCAGGACGGCGCGGCTCGGTTGCCGCGGTCGCGACCGGCCGGGCCGGAGGCGATTCCGATCCTCCGGCGTCGGCCAGATCGCCGCCCGGGGCGCCTTGAGGAGCCGCGTCAGCACTTCCGGGAGGTGCGGGCCGTGCGGTGTCTCGCCGGTCATGGCGGTCTCCGATGCGACGAGGGGCTGGTCCGAGGCGGAACCGCGCGGAGCCGGAGGGATTTCGGGCGACCGGCCGTCCGGCGACGCCCGCCGCTCACAGCACCGTGCCGGGAGCCTCCGGATAGTACTGGTAGGCCCAGGTCTCCGAGAGCAGCCTTTCCCCGGATCTCAGCTGCAGCCGCATCTCCACAGGATCCGGCCCCTCGGCGTAGACCTTGAGAAAGACCCGCCAGGGGCTCGGCTTGCCGTAGGGCGCCCAGGTGGCGCCGACCTCCTCGACGCTGCCGCGCGACAGGGTGAGCGCGACCGTGGCCCTCTCGGGATCGAGCCCCGCCAGGGCCGCGCCCTCGAATTCCAGCACGAACTGCCGCACGAGGTTGGCCCGGCCCGGGCGCCTGTCGGCCTCCGCGAGCCACGCGGCCTTGGTGGCCCGGGTCGCGACGCACCGAGCGAGGTCGGTGGCGACCGGCTCCTCGACGGTCCAGCGCAGCCGGTAGGCGAAGCTGCGGTCCGACCCGGCCCGCGGCGCGTCGTCCGGCACCCACAGGGCGACGATGTTGTCGTCGGTCTCCTGATGGGTCGGGATCTCCACGAGCTGGACGCTGCCGCGGCCCCAGTCGCCCTCCGGCTCGACCCAGATGTCGGGCCGGTTCTCCTCGAAGCCGTCGTCGATGTAGTTCTCGTAGGCGCGGTCGCGCTGGAGCAGGCCGAAGCCCTTCGGCGACCGGTCCGCGAAGGCGCTGACGCTGAGGCGTGGCGGGTTGTTGAGCGGCCGCCAGATCAGCTCGCCGGCCCCGGTCTGCATCAGCAGGCCGTCGGAATCGTGCACCTCGGGCCGCCAGTCGCTCGCGAGGAAGCGGCTCATGCCCTCCGAGTACCAGAGCATCGAGGTCAGGGGCGCCATGCCGAACCGCTCCACCGCCGCGCGCATATAGAGCGTGCAGGCGACGTCGATGACGACGTGCGGCTCCTTCCGGGCGACGAACCGATAGGCGCCGGTGAGGCTCCGGCCCTCCAGGAGCGCCAGCACGGTCACGGCGCCGTCCGAGGTCGGGCTCACGTAGAACCGGGTGAAGACCGGGAATTCCTCGGTCTTGCCGGGGCCCGGCGCCGTGTCGATCGCGATGCCCCGGGCCGAGGCGCCGTACTGGGCGCCGTCCCCGGCAGCGCGGAAATACGACGCGCCCAGGAAGGCCAGCCAGTCGCCGTCGTCGCCCGGCTGGCCCGCGGGCGCCTTCTGGAACCGGAATCCCGCGAAGCCCGCCCCGTCCGGGACGTCCTTGGCCGGGTTGCCGGGCGGGTATGTGAACAGGTCGTGGCTGTAGAGCACCTCGCGGGCCTGCCCGCCCTCCAGGGCGTAGACCCGCACGGGATGGCGGAAGAAATTGCCCAGGTGGAAGAAGGTCACCGGGTACGGGCTGTCGGCGAACAGGGCGTGGCCCGGCGGGTAGCGGATCTCCTGGAGCGGCCCGTAGGTCAGGGCATCGAGGGCCGCCGAGGCGGGAGCCTCCGGCGGGGGCGCGTAGGGCCGGTCCCGCAGCGCCCGGGCGAGATCCTTCAGCCGGTCGAGATCCATGGGCTCGGGCGACGCCAGGCGCGGCCCGCCGCCGGCGGCCCGGGCGAGGCCGGGATACGGCGCGAGGGCGAGGAGCCCGATGGCGGTGAGGACGCGGCGCGTGATCAAGCAGGAACCCCCGGTTTCGGCCGGGCCTCGCGACCCGCGCCGCCCTCTAGCCACGCCGGCGCTGCGGCGCAATTTCCCGGGCCGCGGCTCAGCTCCGCGGACCGCAGCTGCCGGTGCTGCCGTCGGTCGTCCAGAGATTGGCGCCGCCCCCCGGCGGGCACTGCCCCGGCAGCGCCAGGGTGATCAGCTTCGCGAAGGTGGTGGCCTCGTCCTCGCCGTAGCCGATCTCGCCGACCATCCGGCCGGTCCTGTCGAACAGCGCCACGGTGGCGGAGTGCTCCATCGTGTAGTCGCCGTCCTTGGTCGGCACGCGCTTGTACGCGACGTGGTAGGCGTCGGCCATGCGGGCGACCTGCTGCGGCGTGCCGACGAAGCCGCGGATCCGCGGATCGAACGAGGCCAGGTATTCCCGCAGGGTGTCGGGCGTGTCGCGCTCCGGGTCGAGGGTGACGAAGACGACGTTGAGGCGGTCCGCGTCGCGGCCCATCCGACCGAGGGCGGCCGCCAGGGTCGCGAGCGTCGTCGGGCAGACATCCGGGCAGTGGGTGAAGCCGAAGAACAGGACCGAAGGCTTGCCGCGGAGATCGGCCTCCGTCACCGGGCGGCCGTCGAGATCCGCCATCGTGAACGGCCCGCCGACCTTCCGGGGATGGCTGAACCGCGAGCCCTGCTGGAGGACGATCGCCCCGGTGCCGGTGGCGACCACGGCGATGAGGGCGGCGGAGGCGATGAGGGCGAGCGGGCTCGGTGCCATGCTGTGACCTGCGACGGCGCGTCGAAGCGGACGGTAGCGATGCGGCCAATATGGGGTCCGTGTCGACCGGCGTGAGGCCGCGGCGCGCCGGTCGGGGCCTAGAAGTAAGCCGGGATCAGCGCCGGGTTCGGCTTCAGGAACACGCCCGGCAAAGGCCGGTTGGCCACGATACGGGCGCTCGCGCAGTGCGGCGCCGGGACACGAGCGGCCGCGTCGGGATCGGTCGATCCCGTCGGGCTCCGGCCGGGCCGCGCGCCCGACCGCTCCTTCCGCAACCCAGTACGGGAGCCGCAGCCGATGGCCCAGCAGATCCCCGTCGACCCGCAGGCCCGGGCCGACGATCCCCGCCGCGACGCCGAGCGGGACGACGCCACCCACGCCATCGCCGACGACGTCGCCTACCAGCGCCACGTCCTGGTCAACGTCGTGTTCGTGGGCGCGCCCGGCGCGGGCGACCGGGGCTGGGTCCTGATCGACGCCGGCGTGATGGGCGCCAAGCGCGGGATCCAGGCCGCCGCCGGGGCCCGCTTCGGCGCAGGGGCCCGGCCGGCCGCGATCGTCCTGACCCACGGCCATTTCGACCATGTCGGCGTTCTCGAGGACCTCGCGGAGGAATGGGACGCCCCGGTCTACGCGCATGCCCTGGAGCGACCCTACCTCGACGGCAGCGCCGCCTACCCCACGCCGGATCCGAGCGTCGGCGGCGGGCTCCTGGGCCGCCTCTCGCGGCTGTTCCCCACCCGCCCCGTCGACGTCTCCGGGCGGCTGCGCGTCCTGCCGGAGGACGGCTCGGTGCCGCCACTGCCCGGCTGGCGCTGGATCCACACGCCGGGCCACGCGCCCGGCCACGTCGCGCTCTGGCGCGCGGCCGACAGCACGCTGATCGCGGGCGACGCCTTCATCACCACGGCCCAGGAATCCGCCTACGCGGTCGCGACGCAGGCGCCGGAGCTGCACGGACCGCCGATGTACCTGACGATCGACTGGCCGGCGGCGCGCGCGTCCGTGCGGGCGCTCGCCGCGCTCGCCCCGGAGCGGGTCATCACCGGACACGGCCGGCCGCTCCAGGGACCCGAGATGCGCCGCGCCCTCGACGCCCTGGCGGGAAATTTCGACCGGGTCGCGGTCCCGGAGACGGGCCGGTTCGTGGAGCACCCGCTCGGTGCCGCCGACGGCTCCGCCTACCGGGCGCCGCGCTGACCGGCGCGGCCGCGCCCGACGCGTCACGAGGCCCGCGCGAGATCCTGGACCGGTGCCGGGACACGCGCGGCGGCGAGCACGCCGTCCATCTCGGCCTTGGGCATGGCGTGGCCGAACAGGTAGCCCTGGCCGAAATGGCAGCCCTGGTCGGAGAGCCAGTCGAGGCTGGCATCGGTCTCGATTCCCTCGGCGGTGGTGGAGAGGCCGAGGCTCGCCCCGAGCTTGATGATGGCGTCGACCAGCTTCGCCCGCTCATCGCTCATCGTGATGGCGTCGACGTAGCTGCGGTCGATCTTAAGCTTGTCGAACTTCAGTTCGCGCAGGTGGTACAGGCTGGAATAGCCGGTTCCAAAATCGTCCAGCGCGATGCGCACGCCGAGTTCGCGCAGCGACAGCAGGGTCGTCTGGGTCGCTTCCAGGTCCTGAATCAGGGCGCTCTCGGTGATCTCGACCTCCAGGCGCTGCGGCGGGAACCCGGTCTCGGTCAGGATCCCCAGGATCCGCTGTGCGAGCCACGCGTCCTGGAACTGCTGCGGCGCGATATTCACCGCGAGGATCAGGTGGGGCGGCCAGGCCCGGGCATCCAGGCAGGCGCGGCGGATCAGCGTATAGCTGAGATCCGCGATCATCCCGGTCTCCTCGGCCACCGGGATGAACTCGCTCGGGCCCACCAGCCCGCGCGTCGGGTGGCGCCAGCGTGCCAGGACCTCGACGCCGACGATCTCCTTCTCGGGGAGCGACACCACCGGCTGGTAGAAGGGCTCGATCGCGCCCGTCTCGATGGCGCCGCGGAGTTCCGTCTCCATGCGGGCGCGGGCGCGCAGCTCCGCGTCCATGGCGCTGCGGAAGAACCGGAAGTTGCCGCGCCCGTCCTTCTTGCCCTGGTACATGGCGAGGTCGGCCGCGTGCACGATCGCGTCCGCATCCCCGTGCTCGGCCGACACCGCGGCGACACCGACCGTCGCGCCGACCTTGAGGTCGGTCTGGTTCCACGTCACCGGCTCGGCGATGCGGGCGATGACCGCCTGGGCGAGGCGCGTCAGCGCCTCGCTCTCGTAGCGGAGCGGGACCAGCATGGCGAACTCGTCGCCGCCCAGACGGGCCGCCAAGCCACCCGCCGGCACGAGCTGCTGGAGGCGCTCGGCCACGGCGCACAGGACCGCGTTCCCGGCCGCGTGGCCGTAGAGATCGTTGACCGGCTTGAACCGGTCGAGATCGATGAGGAGCACCGCCGCGTCCGCGGCGCCCGGCGCGTGCGCCCGCTCCACGGCGTCGATGAAGCGGCGGCGGTTGGCCAGGCCGGTCAGGCCGTCGTGCCGGGCGATCGCTTCGGCCTGCGCGGCGGCGGCGGCGCGCTCGAGCATGAGCCGCCGGAGGATGATCGACTTGCGGATGCTGGCGCCCCACTGCGCCACGCCCATGCAGGCGGCGAGCAGCAGGAGATCCGTGAGATTGTAGGTGGCGACGAAGGAGTTGAGGGACGCGAAGGTCCCGAGCGTGACGCCGACGAACCAGATGCCGACGCCGATCACGAGCAGGCACAGGGTCTCGTACAGCTCGCCGCGGCCCCAAGCTTTCGACGTCTCGATCGGCATGGTCAGGACCCGGTTTCCAACGTCAGCGCGAAACATGCGGTCCGCTCACGCGCTGTAAAACAGCTCCCGGACGCGGCAGCCTGTCTACATCTTTACCGGTCTTTGTCTTGGTTTAATTTGGATTAAGGCGCGCCCCAACGCTGCCGCCCGCGGATCGACAGCGTCCGCCCGGCCCGGAAGGGGTGGAACGTGCGCAGGCCGCGACGTCGATACCTTCCGCATCCCGGCACCGGACCTGCGCCCTCACGCCTCGTCGACGGCGTCCGGACGCCCGGCGGCCGTGCGGCTCTCCTGGAGGGCGGCGGCCGCCTTGACGATCGACAGGATCCCGCCGCGGGTCGTCTCGTCGGTGATGCTGGTGAAGGCCAGCACGAGTTCCATGACCTTCGGATCCTCGAACAGGGCCGCCGGTCCGACACGCCCGCCGCCGCTGTCCCGCGGGTCGGCGAAGAACGTGTCCACCGGCACCTTCAGCAGGTCGGCGATGGCCTGGAGTCGCCCGGCGCCGATGCGGTTGCGCCCCTTCTCGTACTTCTGGACCTGCTGGAAGCTGACGCCGATGGCCTGACCGAGGTCGGTCTGGCTCAGGCCCTGGGCAACGCGCAGCGCCGCGATGCGGCCGCCGATCGAGCGATCGGTCTCGGTGGCGGATTTGGGCTTCGGAGAGGACGACATCGGACGGAGACCTTCGGCACGCTGGATCAAGGCGACTTACTCAGAGTCGCGGCAAAAAACACAACCAAAAACTGCTTAGTGCACCAACAGGTTGCGCAAGTCCTAGTTGCATCCCGCGCATGGCTTGGCTGTCGGTTGTATGCGCAGTCTCATAAAGATCGCAATCGTCAACTGTGTCCGTGCCGGGGCGCACAAATAATTGTGACCCGGCGCCGGTCTTCGGCACTGATCGCGATCATGCAACGGCTGTACCGCGCGCTGCACCGGAGAAGGGACGCGGCGATGTAAAGTACCGAGCAGGCCGATGGTCCTCGCGGGCGCGCGTGGATGCGTGGAGCCGCGCCCGTTATGGTCGGATCGCGCCCGCTACCTCGCGTCAAGACATCGCCGACGCGCTCCGCCAGTCGGAATGTCGCGGTCGGCGGGGCATGGCCCCCTGTTCCGGCCACGATTCTGCATCTATGGTGCATCGCAACACTTTATGTTCCAATCAGGAAAATCTATGAAATGATGTATTCACCGGCCAAGCCCGACGGTAGGGTCGGTCCCTCAACACAGCGCCCGCGTCGATGACCGATCTTCTCACCACCCTCCAGGAGCCAGCGGACTCCGCCGGGCAGGCCGAGCCGGTGACCGAGACGTCGGCCCTGCGCGCGCACATCGCGCGGATCCTGCGCAGGCTACCGTCCCCGAAGGCGACAGGCGCGGCGCGCTGAGCAACTGCCCAGCGTCGCGCTGTCGCCGGCCCGGTGCATCGCGACGGGCGCCCTGCGCCTGAGCGCGGCCCACGCTCTCCGACGACACGGCGGCGCGGCCCGAGTCCCGCCATTGCGGACCTCCGACGCTCGGATTTGGCCGCGCCGGCGGTCCGCGGGGCCGCGCGTGTCAGGGAAGCGGAACCCGGTCGCTGGCCTTCGAGGCCGTCCTCCCTCAGGCGACGGCCTCGAGGGCCCGCGGCCGGGCGCGCACCTGATCGAGGATGTCGAGCGTGCGGACGCTGTCCGCGAGCGGCATGATCGGGCTCTCGCGCTCGCCGGCGAGCAGGCAGCGATGGACCTCGTCGATCTGATGGCGCAGTCCGAAGCCCCGATACGGCGTCGGGATCAGCGCGACGCGACGGAAATCCAGCGGCTGCAGGAGGCGCTTCGCGAAGGCCAGCCGACCGACGGCGTGACGGCGCGGCGCGGCCCTGTCGGCGGGCGCGGGAGCGGGCTGCGTGCGCACGCGCGTCAGGAAGGGCGGGCACAGGAACTGCCGGTGCAGGTGTAGGCGGCCGCGCGCGCCGACGACGACGGCGGCGTTGTCCGCCTCACCGGTGGATCCGCAACTCAGGGTCGCGGTCCTGTCGGGCCAAGCGAGCGCGAGCGCCGCCTGCTGAGTCGCCGCGCCGCCGCGATCGAGGATGGTGCCGGAGACCTGCGACGGGGCGCCGAACAGGTGGAGCGCCAGCGACACGGGGTAGACACCGAGATCGAGGATCACGCCGCCCTCCGCCGGATCGTCCGTCCGTCCGTCCGGCGGCGGCGACCGGGGGAAGAACAGGCGGGCGTCGAGATGCAGGGGCGCGCCGATCTCACCCGCCTCCAGCATCGCCTTGGCCCGCACGACGCCGGGCGTGAAGCGCATCCACATCGCCTCCATGCAGAAGACGCCCTTGCGCCGCGCCGCCTCCGCGATGCGCCGCGCCTGTCCGCCCGAGAGTGCGATCGGCTTCTCGATCAGGACGGACTTGCCCGCCTCGATGCAGGCGAGCGCGCTGGCCATGTGGTCGCCGTTGGGCGTCGCGATGTAGACGACGTCGACATCCGGCCGCGCGGCCAGGGCCTCGGCGCCGGCCACGGCGGCCGGCGCGCCGGACGGGGTGGCGAAGGCTCGGGCGAAGGCCTGAGCGCTGCCGACGCTCCGCGCGCCGACGGCGGCGAGCCGCGCGTCGGGCCGCCCGAGAAGGTCGCTGACGAAGCGCTGGGCGATCATCCCGGTGCCGAGGACGCCCCACGAGACGGTCTGTGCCATGGCTAGAACCTGGACCTCAGCTGGATCACGGCGCCGCCGCCGGCATTCTGCATGGCGAGCGCGATCTCGGTGATGTGCAGCACGAACCGCGCCGGGAGCGGCGCCGGAACGCCCGTCCGGATCGCCTCGGCCTGGGCCGCGGGGCCGCGCGCGAAGTCCATCTGCGACGGGTAGCTGGGCAGCTTGCCCCCGAAGCGGGGGATCGGCAGCTTCCGGCCGAGGAAGATGCGGCCTGGCAGGTAGCGCTGGATCCGGTGCAGAAGCCGTCCGAACCGGCCGGGCGCGTCGCCGCTCGGCGACCGGAGGTAGACCGGGCCCTGGCTGGCCCAGGAATCCGTCACGGTCAGGACGCCCCGATCGCCGATGATGTGCAGGGATCGATCCTGCGGCGCGACGAGGCCGCAGGTGATCCGCGCGACGACGCCGGATCGGAATTCCAGGCACGCCGTCGAGAAGTCGTTGGCGACCGAATCCGGGGGCTGGCCGGTGCCCTTGTCCGGGTAGAGGCGCGACGCGAAGGCGGTCATGCGCGCGACCGGGCCGAACATCAGGCTCATCCAGGTCAGGTAGTAGCCGGCGTGCTCGAGGGTGCATCCGACCCGGTACTCGTCCTCCGCCGGCCAGGGGGCCCCGGTCACGCTCCGCCATTCGTGCACCGGCTCGCGGAACACCGGCCCGTCCTCCAGCTCTGCGTAGACGAGCCGGACCGCCCCGACTTGGCCGGACGCGACGGCCTCCCGCACGGTCGAGCCCGCCTCGCCGAGGATGCTCGCGGGCGCGCCGCTCAGCGACAGGCCCTTGGCCTCGGCGAGTTCCACCAGGGCTTCGGCCTGCGCGTACTCCATGGCGAGCGGCTTCTCGGAGTAGACGTGCTTGCCGGCTTCCAGGGCGGCCTTGGTCACGACGTAGTGACTGTGCGGGTTCGTCAGGTTGAGGATGAGGCCGATCTCGGGCTCGGCCAGCAGGGCCTCGAGGCTGTTGAAAGCGCGGGCGTTGTAATGCCGGCAGAAGACGGCGCGCCGTTCCGGGTCCCGATCGTACACGCCGGCGAGGCGCAGCTCGGGATGGTTGACGAGGGTCGTCATGTAGAAGTCGGCGACGTAGCCGCAGCCGACGATCCCGATCTGCATCTCTGTCCCTGAAGGTCGTCCACACCGGACTCGGGACGTAATGGCAGGGCTCCGTCCCCGGCCCTCATCAATTGGGCGTAGGATCGGCTCTCGGAGCGATCTTCGACTGGTCCGGGCTGGGCGAATTCAGCCTGATCGACCCGACTCTACGGGGCGCGCACGCTACCAACGGCCACGCAAGTCAGTCGAACGCGCATTTAACCCTTCGTTTACCGTGCTGGCCGACAGTTCCGGTTACGACCGGAGACCCTGTACAGCCATGCTTGATCTCGCCTTCTGGTGGTGCGTGGCCGTGGCGCTGACCGGATCGGTCGGCCTCATCGCCCTGGCCCTCTTCGCCGGACGGAGTGGCCGCTCGCAGCCGCGCGGCGTCAGGCTGCTCCGGACCGAGCCCCTCGTGCTCCGCCACTTCGGGCGCGCGTAGGCCGGCCGTCGGTGCCATGGATCAGCGACGCCTCCTAGATCTGCATATTCGCGGCTGTGTCGATCCCGAACACGGAGGTCCGGTCGGCCCCGTGTGACGCGAAGATCCGGGCGCGGTCGCCCCGGCCTTCTGCGGCCGATCGCCTGTCGCGGATGAAAGATGGTCGGAGTGGCGGGATTCGAACCCACGACCCCTAGTCCCCCAGACTAGTGCGCTAACCGGGCTGCGCTACACTCCGACGCCGCTAGGGCTCGCGGCTCTTAGCCTCCGCGCCGCGCCCGCGCAAGCCCTCCGTCGCGCGCGGCCCGCGCGGAGATGCTGGCCCTCGCGGGTCAGGCCCGCTACGGGGAGGCCTCGCCCCGACAATCGCCCGAGGATCATGACGGACCGACCGATCGCTTTCGATCTCACGCGCCTCGTCACGCGGCTGCGCCACGCGAGCCCGTCGGGCATCGACCGCGTCGATCTCGCCTACGCGCGCGAATATCTCGGCCGTGCGGAGACGGGCGTCGGCGTCGTCTCCACGGCGTTCGGGCCGCGCATCCTCGCTCGCGCGCAGGCGCTGGAAATCGTCGAGGCGGTGGCGGCCGGCTGGGTCGAGGACCGCGACGCCGCGTCCGACCCGGTCTATCGGCGGCTCGCGTCTCGCTGCGGCGATGCCGCCGCGTTGCCGCCCGTCCCCGCCGCACCGCAGACCGGCTCCACCGACAGGCGGCGGATCCAGGCGCGCAGGACCGTGGACATCGCGCTGCGCGGCCGATCGGTCGCCGTCCTGCCCCGGGACGCGCTCTACCTGCACACCTCGCACCTGCGCCTCGACGACCCGCGTCGGTTCGACTGGCTCTATACCCGGCGGGACGTGCGGGCGGCGTTCTTCGTCCACGACCTCATCCCGATCACGCATCCGGAATACGGTCGGTCCGGCGAAGCCGACCGCCACCGGGCGCGCCTGCGCACGATCGGGCGGCACGCCTCCGCCATCCTGGTGAATTCGGAGGATACCGGCCGGCGCACCCTGGAGCACCTCGCCGTCGAGGGGTTCGGACGTCCGCCGGTGGCCGTGGGCCATCTCGGCGTCGAGCCCGCCTTCGGACGGGCGGGACCCCGGTTCAGATCCGACCGGCCGACCTTCCTGGTCTGCGGCACCATCGAGTCGCGCAAGAACCACCTGCTGCTCTTCCAGATCTGGCGGCTCCTGGCCGAGCGCCACGGGGCGGCCGCGCCCCGGCTCGTCGTGGTCGGGCGACGGGGCTGGGAGGCGGAGAGCGCCATCGACATGCTGGAGCGCTGCCCCGGCGTGCGCGCCCACGTCATCGAGGCTTCGGGACTGTCGACGCACGGCCTGGCAGCGCTCATGCGCAGCTGCACCGCCCTGCTGATGCCGTCCTTCACCGAAGGGTACGGCATCCCCGTCGTCGAGGCCGCGGCCTCCGGGCTGCCGGTCATCGCCTCCGACATCGCCGTCCACCGCGAGATCGCCGAGGGCTTCGCGCTGTTCCGCGACCCTCTCGACGGTCCGGGCTGGATCGAGGCGATCGAGGCGCTCGCGCGGCCCGACGGGTCGCTGCGGTCCGAACTGGCCGGTCGCTTGGACGGCTACCGGCCGCCGGACTGGCCCACGCATTTCGCCGCCGTGGCGCCGACCCTCGCGGCGCTCTGACGGGCGGCCGGTCCGATCCGGACCGGGAGCCGCTTGCCCGTCGGGCGGCCGCCCGCCTGCCGGTTGCGTCCCGGCCGCGCGCCGACGCCGCACATTGCGCCGCCGGGGTCTGACGAATAAGGAAAAGCGTCAGTCAGCCAGCCTGGCCGAGAGCGGGCGAAACGGAGATCCTGCCGATGCGGGTGGTCGACCTCGATCGCGAGACGGTCAAGCGCGGGCTCGATGACGGCTCGATGCTGATCATCGATGTCCGTGAGCCCCATGAATACGCAGCGGGGCACATACCGGGCGCCGTCTCTCACCCGCTCTCCGGCTTCGATCCGCAGGCGGTCGCGGCCCTGGTCGCGCAGGACGGCCGGCGGCCGGTGTTCTCGTGCGCCTCGGGCGTCCGCTCCGTCCACGCGCTCATGGCCGCGCAGAACGCCGGGCTCGATCTCGCCGAACACTACAAGGGCGGCTTCAAGGACTGGTACAGCGCGGGCGAAACCGTCGCCTGATCTGTCGCTTCAATCCGGCTCGCGAGACCGTGATGTGCGTTCGCGCACAAGCAACAATGTCGACCGCGGGTTACGGCGCACCCGCGGCGGAACAATCGTCAAGCTCGGCGCGACCGGACGGTCGGCCAACGGACAGCAGGACCCGATGCGCAGCCGGCTTCCCAGCCTTCTCACCGTCTTGTCAGGCCTGATCGCGGGTCTCGCGGCAGGCCCCCTCGCGACCCCGGCCCGCGCGCAGGCGCCGGGCGGCCCGCCGCCCAAGGTCACCGTGGCCAAGCCCGTGGTGCGCCAGATCGTCGAGCAGGATCAGTATACCGGCCGCTTCGACGCGATCGAGTACGTGGAGGTCCGCGCCCGAGTCACCGGCTACCTCGAGAAGATCAACTTCGTCGACGGCCAGACCGTGAAGAAGGGCGACGTCCTGTTCGTGATCGACCGGCGCCCCTACAAGGCGGCGCTGGAGCAGGCCCAGGCCGCCCTGGCCTCCGCCAAGGCGCGGCAGTCCTTCTCGCAGACCGACCTGGAGCGCGCGCAGACCCTGTCCCGCAGCGGCAACATCTCCGAGCAGGTGACCGACCAGCGCCGGCAGGCCTCGCAGACCGCCCAGGCCGACGTCGACAGCGCCCAGGCCGCCCTCAACAACGCCCAGCTGAACTACGACTTCAGCGAGGTGAAGGCGCCGATCAACGGCCGCATCAGCCGCCGCCTGGTCACCGAGGGCAACATCGTCAGCGCCGACCAGACCATGCTGACGACGATCGTGTCCCTCGACCCGATCTATTTCAGCTACACGGTGGATGAGAAGTCGTTCCTCAAGTACCAGAACAGCCTCGGCATCGGCATGGGCCAGACCCAGCAGGGCAAGGGCGTGCCGATCCTGATCGCGCTCTCCGGGGAGGCGAAGCCGACCCGTAAGGGCACGCTCGACTTCGTCGACAACCGCGTCGACAACGCCACCGGCACGATCCTGCTGCGCGCCACCGTCCCGAACCCCGACCTGTTCATCAAGCCCGGCCTGTTCGGCATCGTCTCGATGCCGGCGACCAAGCCGTTCCAGGGCATCCTGCTGCCCGACGAGGCCGTGGCCGCCAACCAGGACAAGCGGATCGTCTACCTCGTCGGCCCCGAGAACGTGATCCAGCAGAAGGACGTCGTGCTCGGGCCGAAGGTCGACGGCTACCGGGTGATCCAGTCGGGGCTGAAGGGCGACGAGACCGTGGTCGTCAACGGCCTGTCCCGCGTCCGGCCCGGCGCGAAGGTCACCCCCGAGACGATCGAGCTGCCGCCGAGCAAGACCTGAGCCCCCGCGGCTCGACACGAACGCCTTCGTGCGCGCCGCGCGGCGCGCCCCGCACCGACGACGCAGGGCCCCGTCCGGGAGACCGGCGGGCCTCAGAGGTTTGACCGATGCGTTTCGCCCATTTCTTCGTCGACAGACCGATCTTCGCGTCCGTCACGTCGATCGTGTTCCTGATCCTCGGCTTCGTGGCCTACGAGAGCCTGCCGGTCTCGCAGTACCCCGAGATCGTGCCGCCGACCGTGACGGTGCGCGCCTCCTACCCGGGCGCCAACGCCGAGACCGTGGCCGCCACGATCGCGACGCCGATCGAGCAGGAGGTCAACGGCGTCGACAACATGCTCTACATGACGTCGTTATCGACCAACGACGGCAACATGCTGCTGACCGTGACCTTCAAGGTCGGCACCAACCTCGATATCGCGAACGTGCTGGTGCAGAACCGGCTCTCGGTGGCGCAGCCGCGCCTGCCGCCGGACGTGCGCAACCTCGGCGTCACGGTCCGCAAGGCCTCGCCCGACCTGATGCTGGTCGTGCACCTGCTCTCGCCGAACAAGACCTACGACCAGAACTACCTCGCCAACTACATCTACCTGAACATCCGCGACGAGCTGCTGCGCCTCGACGGCGTCGGCGACATCACCATCTTCGGCGGCAACGAGTACGCCGAGCGCGTCTGGGTCGACCCGAACAAGCTCGCCGCCTACGGCCTCTCGGTCACCGACGTCACCACCGCCCTGCAGGAGCAGAACGTGCAGGTGGCCGCCGGCCAGCTGAACGGTCCGCCGGCCGCCAAGGGCGAGGCGTTCCAGCTCGTCGTGCAGTCGCAGGCGCGGTTCAAGACGCCCGAGCAGTTCGCCGAGGTGATCATCAAGGCGCAGGACGGGCGCCTCGTCCGGGTGAAGGACATCGCCCGCGTCGAGATGGGCCAGAAGGACTACACGACCAACTCGTTCCTCAACGACACGCCCGCCGTGGGCATCGGCGCTTTCCAGCGGCCGGGTACCAACGCCCTCGACGCGGCGGCGTCGGTCAAGAAGGTGATGGAGGAGGTCAAGAAGAACTTCCCGCCCGACGTCGAGTACCGCATCGCCTACAACCCGACGGAGTTCATCGAGGAATCGATCCACGAGGTCTACAAGACGCTGTTCGAGGCGGTCGGCCTCGTCGTCATCGTGGTGCTGGTCTTCCTCCAGAGCTGGCGGACCGCCCTGATCCCGGTCATCGCGATCCCGGTCTCGCTGATCGGCACCTTCGCGGCGATGGCGGCCTTCGGCTTCTCGCTGAACAACCTGACCCTGTTCGGGCTGGTGCTCGCCATCGGCATCGTGGTCGACGACGCGATCGTGGTGGTGGAGAACGTCGAGCGCAACATGGCCGAGGGCCTGTCGCCGGGCGACGCCGCCCACAAGACCATGGACGAGGTCGGCGGCGCGGTCATCGCCATCGCGCTGGTGCTCGCCGCGGTGTTCGTGCCGACCGCGTTCATCCCGGGCATCTCGGGCCAGTTCTACAAGCAGTTCGCGCTCACCATCGCGGCCTCGACCCTGATCTCGGCCTTCAACTCGCTGACCCTGTCGCCGGCGCTCTGCAAGCTGCTGCTGGTGCCACACCACGCCCGCAAGGAGCCGAAGTTCTTCCTGACCCGGTTCGTGAACTGGCTGGCGAACGGCTTCAACCGCGCCTTCGACGCCACCTCGAACGCCTACGGCCGGACCATCCGGGTGCTGACCGGCGGCATCGTCGGCCTCGGCGTGATGCTGCTGGTCTACGCGGCGGTGATCGCCGGGACGCTGCACCTCGCGCAGACGACGCCCACGGGCTTCATCCCCGACCAGGATC
Organism: Methylobacterium mesophilicum; assembly: GCF_036441335.1. Lineage (GTDB taxonomy): Bacteria > Pseudomonadota > Alphaproteobacteria > Rhizobiales > Beijerinckiaceae > Methylobacterium > Methylobacterium mesophilicum_B. The sequence continues at coordinate 1,068,037 of NZ_MLBW01000034.1, read as the reverse complement.
AGGGCTACCTGATCGGCGTCGTCCAGCTCCCGTCCGGCTCCTCCCTCGACCGCACCACGGAGGTGTGCTTGCGCGCCGCCAAGCAGGCCCGGACGGTCGACGGCGTGGCCAACGCGGTGATCATCGCGGGCTTCGACGGCGCGACCTTCACCAACACGACCAATGCCGGCGTGATGTTCCTGACCCTCAAGGGGGCGAAGGAGCGCGCCGAGCACGGGCGGACCGCCGCCGCGATCACCGGCGAGGTGCTGAAGGCCACCTCCGACATCCAGGAGGCGCGGGTCATCGTCATCCCGCCGCCGCCCGTCCGCGGCCTCGGCAACGGCGGCGGCTTCAAGATGCAGATCGAGAGCCGCCAATCGTCGGATATCGGCCCGCTCATGGCCGCCGCCGGCGAGGTGATCGCCCAGGCGAACCAGAGCGCCGACGTCCAGCGCGTCTTCACGACCTTCGACAACTCGACGCCGCAGCTCTTCCTCGACATCGACCGCACGATCGCGCGGATGCTGAACGTGCCGCTGGCCAACGTGTTCTCGTCGGTCCAGGCGGATCTCGGCGGCACCTACGTCAACGACTTCAACACCCTGGGCCGCATCTACCAGGTGCGCCTGCAGGGCGACGCGGCGTTCCGCACGTCGGTGCAGGACATCTCGCAGATCAAGGTGCGCTCCTCCACCGGCGCGCTGGTGCCGATGGGCACGCTCGCCTCGGTGCGGGACGTGACCGGTCCGCAGATCGTGCAGCGGTTCAACCTGTACTACTCGGTCCCGGTGCAGGGCGTGGCCAAGCCCGGCGTCTCGACCGGCCAGGCGCTCACCGCCATGGAGGAGATCGCCAAGAAGGCGCTGCCCGACGGCTACTCGTACGACTGGACCGAGATCGCCTACCAGCAGAAGGCGGCGAGCGGCACGGCCGGCGCGGTCTTCGCCCTCGGCGTGCTGCTGGTGTTCCTCGTCCTCGCCGCGCAGTACGAGTCCTGGGCGCTGCCGCTCGCGATCCTGCTGGTGGTGCCGACCGGCGTGCTCGCCGCGCTCGCGGGCGTGCAGTTCCGCGGCCAGGACAACAACATCCTGACCCAGATCGGCCTGATCGTGCTCATCGGCCTCGCGGCGAAGAACGCGATCCTGATCGTCGAGTTCGCGCACGACATCGAGCAGCGGGAGCATCGCGGCCCGGTCGAGGCGGCGGTGGAGGCCTGCCGTCTCCGCCTGCGCCCGATCCTGATGACCGCCTTCGCGTTCATCCTCGGCACGCTGCCGCTGGTCGTGGCGACCGGCCCCGGCGCCGAGATGCGCCAGGCGCTCGGCACCGCGGTGTTCTTCGGGATGATCGGCGCGACCTTCTTCGGCCTGTTCCTGACGCCGGTCTTCTACGTGGTGATCCGCCACTTCTCGATCTGGCTGGGCCGGTTCCGGAAGAAGCACACGCACGGCGATCCCGGCGGCGCCGCTCCGGCCCACGGCTGACGGCACACGCCCCCCGGGCCGCGGAACGATGGAAGCCGCGCCGGATCCGCGAGGATCGGGCGCGGCTTCCGCGCGACGGGCCGGGGCGCCCGGTGTAGAGGCTCGCGGCATGCACGCCCTCGGTCGCCTGATTCTCGGGGCCTTCGCCCTCCTGCTCGCCGTCCCCGCCGGCTGCGCGGTCCTCGTCCTGGCGCTGCTCGTCGACCCGGCCGCGCAGGCCTGGCTGTCCGGCGGGGCGCTCGCCGGACTCGACATGGCCCTGTCGGACCTCTCGGCCGGGCTGCCGCCGGAGGGGCTTGCCCTGCTCCTCGCCGGCCTCGCCAAGGCGCTGTTCGCGCTGCTGTTCGTGCCCCCGGCCGTGATCGGCCTCGGCGGCGAGATCCTCGGGCGCCGCGGCCTGCTGTGGTACGGCGCCGGCTGCGGGCTGCTCACCGCCGCCCTCCCCTGGCTGACGCGCGGCGCGCTCCGGTCCGGAGGCGCCCGCGACGCCGCCCTCCTCGCGGGCGAGGCGCGCCTGACGCTGATCCTGTTCCTGGTCGGCGCCAGCGCCGGCCTGGTCTACTGGCTGGTCGCCGGGCGCGGCGCCGGCCTCGTACGGGACAGGGATCGCCCCGAGGGGGCCTGAGGCCGCCCAGGGCACGTCGCCCTTGGCCGCGGACACGCGGGCGCGCTACAGGGGAGCCGCCACGACACGGTTGCCGATGCTCGCCCTCCGCTCTCTCGCCTTCAACGTCTGCTTCTACGCCGTCACGACGGTCCTGGCCTTCGCCGGCCTGCCCATGCTGGTCTCCGGCCGCTCGGTGCTGCGGCTCGCCCGCACCTGGGGGCGGATCACCCTGTGGCTCCTGCGGGTCGTCGCGGGGACGCGGGTCGAGTTCCGCGGCCTGGAGAACATCCCGCCCGGCCCCCTGCTGGTGGCGGCCAAGCACCAGTCGGCCCTGGAGACGCTGGCCCTCTGCACGGTGCTGCCGAACTTCGCCTACATCCTGAAGAAGGAACTGCTGCTCATCCCGCTGATCGGCTGGTACCTGTCGCGCAGCGGCATGGTGGCGATCGACCGGTCGAAGGGCACCCGGGCGATGAGCCTGATGAACGCCGCCGCCGGCGCGGCGATCCGGGACGGGCGCCAGCTCATCATCTTCCCCGAGGGCACCCGGCGCCCGGTCGGGGCGCCGCCGGCCTACAAGCAGGGGCTCTCGCACCTCTACACCGCCCTGAACGTCCCCTGCCTGCCGGTGGCGCTCAACACCGGCCTGTTCTGGTCGCGCAACAGCCTCGTGCGCCGTCCGGGCCGGGCGGTGATCGAGTTCCTGCCGCCGATCCCGCCGGGCCTGCCGCGCCAGGAGTTCCAGGCGCTGGCCCAGGAGCGGCTCGAGGCGGCCTCGAACGCTCTGGTCGAGGGCGGCCTCCAGGGCCTCGCGGCCGCGGGGCACGCCGTGCCGGCCGCCGAGGCGCCGGCCGCCGCCGACGCCCGCCGCTGAGCCGTCGGCGGCGGGCCGCTCTCGGCCCGGGAACGTCGCCCGGCGGCTTGTGGATAACGGGCATCATCGCCACATCTCCTCCTAGGAACGTCGCCCTTGACGCCTGTGGATATCGCGCGCTAGGTTGGAACAAATGGCGAACAGAAGAGCCCTGTCCTGGTCGGCCGCGCTCCGCGACCTGAAGGACGATCGCACCCGGAGGCAGGACGTGCGTGAAGAACGCCTCAAGACGACCGCGGGTCTGCGCGGCTCCCCGGCGCTCCCGCTCTCGGCCTGGCGCGGCCGCTCGGGCCGGCGCTACGTGGTCGGTGTCCATCCGGCCGGGGGCTTCGACCTCGACGAGATGGCGCAGGCCGTGGTGATCGCCGTGCGCCGGGACAATTCCGGTATCGCCGAGATGGTCTCGGTGGCGAGCTCCAGCGAGAGCCCGCGCGACCATCTGCGGCGGACCTGGCTCGACCGCGTCCGCCGCCGGGGCGCCACCGAGATGCACGTGCATCGCCTCGCCGAGAACGCGGCCGAGCGGACGGCGATCGTCGAGGATCTGCAGGTCGACACCGTCGAGCCGGCGCAGGTCTGACGGGGAACGCGCCGCGCGCGGACGGATCGCGTCCGCGGCGGTCGACCCGGGGCGGCGCTGCCCCAGTTTCGCCCCTTGCGTGGCCACAAGCCGGGGCCACGATGTCCCCGCGGGGACGGGTCGGGGAGCGGAACGCATGGTGCAGGATCGGACGCGGCCTGAGGATGCCGCTGAGACAGCTCCGGTCCGGGGCGCGCGGCGATCCCGGCGGGGGCTGTTCCTGCCCTACATCCTGCTCGCCCTCGTGGTCGTGGGCTGGTCGGCCGGCTGGCTGTGGATGCGGGAGCGCGCGGCCAGCGAGATCGACGGCTGGATCGCCCGCGAGGCGACCGCCGGACGCACCTGGACCTGCGCGGACCGGTCCCTCGGCGGCTACCCGTTCCGCCTGGAGCTGCGCTGCAGCGCCGTGACCCTCGAGCGCGCCGACGGCCGCTTCCGGCTCGGGCCGAGCACGGCGGTGGCGCAGATCTACCAGCCCCGCCTGGTCGTCTTCGAGAGCGCGGGCCCGTTCCACGTCGAGCAGGGCCCGCTGACCGGCGACGCGTCGTGGACCGCGCTCCAGGGCAGCTTCCACGGCACCGCGGGGGGCTTCAGCCGCGCGTCCCTGGTCGTCGACAAGCCCGACATCAGCGTGAAGGGCGCCGAGCCCGGCCCGATCGCGGTCTCGGGGCGGCACCTCGAGCTGCATGCCCGGCCGAGCCCCGGCCGCTTCGACTCCGACGGCGCCGTGGACGTCAGCCTGCGCCTGAACCAGGCGGCGGTGCCGCAGCTCGACGCCCTCACCGGGACGCAGGATCCGGCCGATCTGGCCCTGGACGCGACCCTGACGCAGGCCACCGTTCTGCGCACCGGGACGGTGGCGCGCGAGCTGGAGCGCTGGCGTCAGGCCGGCGGCGCCCTGGACCTGACGGCCCTGTCGCTGGCCAAGGGCACGCAGCGCGTCCAGGCGAAGGGCACGCTCGCCCTCGACGCCGCCCACCGGCCCGCCGGGCAGATCGACCTGCGGGCGGCCGGCGTCGACGCGCTGGTCGGCAGCATCGTCGGCCAGCGCTTCGGCTCGGACCGGGGCGCCCTGGTGGGCCAGCTGGTCGGCGGGCTCCTGGGGCTGGCCCAGCGTTCCGGCCCGGACGCGCCGGCCGACGGGACGCCGCTGAAGGCGCTCCCGCCCCTGCGGCTCGTCGACGGGAAGCTGGTCTTCAGCGGCTTCCCGATCCCCAACGTCTACGTGCCGGCCCTGTACTAGGGGCCGACCCTGCCGGGCGGCGGTGCGGGCGCGACTGGCTTGACCGCCTCGGCGCTCCGCAGGCCTGCTCGACGGCGCGGGATCGGCTATAGGAGGCCGATGGTCTCCTCCCCGCCCCCGACCCGCGTGAAGATCTGCGGGCTCAGCACCGAAGCGACCCTGACCGCCGCGCTGGAGGCCGGCGCGGACTGGATCGGCCTCGTGCACTTCCCGCGCAGCCCCCGGCACGTGGCGCTGGCGGAGGCCGCAGCCCTGTCGGCCCTGGCCCGCGGCCGGGCGGAACGGGTCGTCCTGCTGGTCGATCCGGACGACGCGCTGGTCGCCGCGTCCGTCGAGGCGGTGGATCCGGATCTCGTCCAGCTCCACGGTCGCGAGAGCCCGGAGCGCGTCGCGGCGATCCGCGCCCGGACCGGGCGTCCGGTGATGAAGGCGCTCGGCATCGCGACATCGGCGGACCTCGCGGCCCTGCCGGCCTACGCGGCCATCGCCGACCGGATCCTGCTGGATGCCAAGGCACCGCCGGACGCGGCCCTGCCGGGCGGCAACGGCCTGCGCTTCGACTGGGAGATCCTGCGCGGCGCCGCGCTCCCGCCCGGGACCATGCTGTCGGGCGGGCTCGATGCCACAAACGTGGCCGACGCCCTCGCCCGCACGGGGCTCGGCGCCGTCGACGTCTCGTCGGGAGTCGAGACGGCGCCCGGGGTGAAGGATCCGGCGAAGATCGCGGCCTTCGTGGCGGCCGCGCGCGGCGGGCGCTAGGGGGGCAGCCTCAGCGCGGGGCCGGCAGGGCCGTCCGGCCGGTATTCGGGACCGTGTAGACGCCCGGGGTCTCGGTCTCCGGCGCGTAGGCCCGCAGACGGGTCGCCTCGCGCTCGTACCGGACGGCCTCGCGGCGGTGGTAGCGCGCCCGCGCGCGGGTCTTGCCCTGGCCGAGCCACGTGAAGATGCCGCCCACCACGATGCCGAGGGCCACCGCGCCGAACAGGATCGCGTAGAGCGGGAGATCGACGCTGAAGACCGGCGCGTCCACGTTGAACGGATCGAAGGAGAGCCGCACCGGCGCGCGGTTGGCCACCGCCAGGAGGATCACCAGGGCGGCGATCGGCAGCAGCACGAGGCTCTTCAGGAAACGGATCATCGCGCTCACAGGTCCTTCCTACTCGGCGGCCGAGGCATTCTCGCCGATCCCGGCGGCGTTCAGGCGCTGGCGCATCTCCTTGCCGGTCTTGAACACGGGGATCGCCTTCTCGGACACGGCAACGGCGGCACCCGTGCGCGGGTTGCGTCCCCGGCGCGCCTCCCGGCGCTTGACCGAGAAGGCGCCGAAGCCGCGCAGCTCGACCCGGTCGCCGCGGGCCAGCGCGTCGGAAATGGTGTCGAGGATCGCGTTGACCAGGATCTCCACGTCGCGCTGGTAGAGATGCGGGTTCTGCTCGGCGATCTTGAGGACGAGCTCCGACTTGATCATGGCGTGGGATCTTCTCGCGGGATCGGGGCGGGCTGCGCGGCGGCGATCGTTCAGGGTTCCGGGCGCCAGAGGGCGAGCATCCCGCCCCGGGCGGCCTCGGCCTCGGCGCCGACGGACCGCAGCCGCGCCGCGAGGCCTTCCAGGCCGAGGAGGTCGGCGCCGATCCCGGCGGCCGACCACAGGGAGAACCGGCTCTCCGAGGCGGGCTTCCAGTCCTTGATCGGCAGGTTCGTCTGGACGCCGCGGGCGCTCTCAAGCCACGCCACCGCCTGCCGCTCGCCGCCGAGCTCGTCGACGAGCTTCAGCGGCACGCTCTGGCGCCCGCTGAACACCCGGCCGTCGGAGACGGTGCTAAGCTGGGCAGGATCCATGCCGCGGCGCTCCGCGACGAGGCCCTTGAACCACGCGTAGGTGTCGCCGACCACGGAGGCCAGCGCGGCGCGCGCCTCCGGCGAGGTCGGGGTGAAGCCCGAGGGTTCGGCCTTGAGCGGGGACGACTTCACCGACTCGACCTTGACGCCGACCTTGTCCAGAAGACCCGAGAAGTCGGGGTACTGGAACAGCACGCCGATCGAGCCGACCAGGCTGGTCTCGCGCGCGACGATGTGATCGGCCGCGATGGCCGTGATGTAGGCGCCGGACGCGGCGGTGCCGTCCACGAAGGCGACGATCGGCTTCTTGGCGGCGAGCGCCCGGAGGTTGCGGAAGATCTCCTCCGAGCCCGTCGTCGTGCCGCCGGGCGAGTTGATCGAGACGATCACGCCCTTCACGGCGTCCGAATCGCCGACCCGCTTCATCAGCTTCGCGGTGGCCTCGCTCCCGGCGATGAAGCCCGAGACGGAGATGCGGGCGATCTGCGGCTGGACCGCGAAGGCACCGTCCGCGCCCGTCCGCACCCGGTAGCCGAGGGCCCCGACCGCCACGATGAGGCCGCCGACGCCGAGCACGCGCCAGAGGGACAACCTGCGGCGCAGGCGCCGCCGGTCAATCAGCAGTTCGGCATCGGCTGCCATGCTGTCGCTTCCCCTAAAGCACCCCGACCGGCCCCTCGACGGGGTGCGGGAGCCGTCCCCCCGCGCCGGGCAAGTCCTTGGTTTCCTTCGGCTCGCCCGGCCCGAGCCGTGCGAGGCCGGTGTTCTAGAGCATTTTCCGCGGGCGTGGATACGGGGCGCGCGAAGAAAATGACGGGGCGGCCCGTCGCTGTCGCGCCGGGCGGCGCGACCCGGCCCGCCGCCCGCCCCCGGCAACCTTGGATTGCCGGCGCAAAATGAAAAACCCGCGCGGGACCAGGGTCCCGCGCGGGTCTCAAGGAAGCGCAACCGCCGCCCGGACAGGCCGGGCGGCAGAGCCGGTGTCTCACTCGTCGTCGGAGCGCTTCTTGTTGAAGGCGGCGCCGAGGATGTCGCCGAGCGAGGCGCCCGAATCGGCGGAGCCGAACTGGGCCATGGCCTCCTTCTCCTCGGCGACCTCGAGGGCCTTGATCGAGACCTGCACGCGGCGGGCCTTCCGGTCGAACTGGACGACGCGGGCGTCGAACTTCTCGCCGGTGGCGAAGCGCTCGGGGCGCTGGTCGCCGCGGTCGCGGGCGAGCTCGGCCCGGCGGATGAAGGTCTGCATGTCGGTGTCGACGATCTTCACCTCGACGCCGGCATCCTTCACCTCGACCACTTCGCAGGTGACGATCTGACCCTTCTTGATCTCGCCGGCCTCGGCGAAGGGGTCACCGCCGAGCTGCTTCACGCCCAGCGAGATCCGCTCCTTCTCGACGTCGACGTCGAGAACCTGGGCGCGGACCATGTCGCCCTTCTTGAACTCCTCGATGACCTGCTCGCCGGGACGGTTCCAGTCGAGATCCGACAGGTGGACCATGCCGTCGACGTCGCCCTCGAGGCCGATGAAAAGGCCGAACTCGGTCTTGTTCTTGACCTCGCCCTCGACCTCGGAACCGACCGGGTGCTTCTCGGCGAAGGCCTCCCAGGGGTTCTGCAGGGTCTGCTTGAGGCCCAGCGAGATGCGGCGCTTGACCGGATCGACCTCCAGGATCTGAACCTCGACCTCCTGGGAGGTGGAGACGATCTTGCCCGGATGGACGTTCTTCTTGGTCCAGCTCATCTCGGAGACGTGGATCAGGCCCTCGATCCCCGGCTCCAGCTCCACGAAGGCGCCGTAGTCGGTGATGTTGGTGACGCGGCCCTTGAGCTTGGCGCCCTCCGGGTAGCGGGCGGCGATGCCCTCCCACGGATCGGCGAGCAGCTGCTTGATGCCGAGCGAGATGCGGTGCGTCTCGTGGTTGATCTTGATGATCTTGACCTTGACCGTCTGGCCGATGGTGACGACCTCGGACGGATGGTTCACGCGGCGCCACGCCATGTCGGTGACGTGCAGCAGGCCGTCGATCCCGCCGAGGTCGACGAACGCGCCGTACTCGGTGATGTTCTTGACGACGCCGTCGATGACCTGACCTTCCTCGAGGTTGGCCACCAGCTCGGAGCGCTGCTCGGCGCGGCTCTCCTCGAGGACGGTCCGGCGCGACACGACGATGTTGCCGCGGCGGCGATCCATCTTGAGGATCTGGAACGGCTGCGGGGTGCCGAGCAGCGGGGTGACGTCGCGGACCGGGCGGATGTCGACCTGCGAGCGCGGCAGGAACGCCACGGCGCCGTCGAGGTCGACGGTGTAGCCGCCCTTGACCTGGTTGAAGATCGTGCCGGTGACGCGGTCGTTGTTCTCGAACGACTTCTCGAGCTTGACCCAGCTCTCTTCGCGGCGCGCCTTGTCGCGCGAGATGACGGCCTCGCCGAGCGCGTTCTCGATCCGGTCGACGTAGACCTCGACCTCGTCGCCGACCTTCAGCTCGCCCTCGCGGCCGGGACCGGTGAATTCCTTGAGCGCGACACGGCCTTCCGTCTTGGCGCCGATGTCGATGACGGCCACGTCCTTCTCGATCGCGACGACGCGACCCTTGACGACGGAGCCTTCGGTGATCTCGTGTTCGAGGAAGCTCTCCTCGAGGAGGGCTGCGAAATCCTCGCGGCTCGGGCCACGCCCCAGAGCGGTACCTGCGGTCATTCTGTCTCCTGAACGGCCCCCGGCGGAGGCCCGTTGCGTCGGCGGCTCGCGTTGCAGGCGCCCCCGCTCGCCGCGGCCTCCCCGGAGTCTTTCGGGAGAGGCGACCGGTCCCGCGGGACCCGGTCTGCCGACGCGTCGATACGGATGACGAGGGCGGTCCGTCCGGCGGCCCGGCGGGCGCGCCAGAAGACGAGCGCGCGAGGGCGGATCCGGGAGGACGCGGGTCCCTTACAGCATCGGCCTTGCGACTTCAACCGATTAGGGTTTTAGGCTCGGCGGGCGGCGGAGGCTCCGCGGAGACCGGCGGCCTTGCCGCCGGCCGCGGATCCGGCGAACGTGCCCAGCGTCGAACACGCGCGGTCGCGCTTCCGCGTGTCTCGGGGCATCCCCGAGCGGCCGAGGTTCGGGCCGGTCCGGCGATGCGGAGCGTCTGGGGGGTGAACCGTGGGGCGTCCTGATCTCGATTTCCGGCTAGTCCGTCGTCGGCGCGGCTCCGCGCGAACCGGGGCCTGAGCCGCCGATGCCGAACGGGTACAACGCCCCGATGGAGATGCTGGCGCGCAAGCTCGACAGCATCTCGCGCCTCACCGAGTCCGACCGCGCCGCGCTCCTCGACCTGCCCCACACCGTCCGGAACCTGCCGGCCCGACACGACATCGTCCGGTTCGGCGACCGCCCGACCCAGAGCTGCCTCGTCCTGCAGGGCTGGGTCTACCGCTACGCCGCCCTCGCCGAGGGCGGACGGCAGATCCTGTCGTTCTACATCGCGGGAGACCTGCCCGACCTGCAGAGCCTCCACCTGCACCGGATGGATCACAACCTCGCCACCCTGACGCCCTGCGTCGTGGCGCTGATCGCGCACGACGACCTGCGCGCGGTCCTGCTGCGCAATCCGGGGCTCGCCGGCACGCTCTGGCGCGACAGCCTCATCGACGCCGCCCATTACCGCGAGCGGATCACCAGCCTGGGCCGGCGGCAGGCGCTCGGCCGCGTGGCCCACCTGTTCTGCGAGCTCTATCTCCGGCAGAAGGCGGTCGGGCTCGCGCGCGGCCTGAGCTGCCCGCTGGTGCCCAAGCAGGCCGAACTGGCCGATTCCCTCGGCCTGACGAGCGTCCACCTGAACCGGGTCCTGCGCACCCTGCGGGGCCGCGGGCTCGTCACGCTGGGCGGCGGCACCCTGACCATCGAGGATTGGGACGCGCTGACGGCGGTGGCGGAGTTCGACCAGACGTTCCTGCACCTGGCGAACAACCCGCTACCGGCCCGCGAGGCCGCCGAGGCGGTCTAGCGGGCCGTCGCGCGGCCGCGCCCGTCAGGCGGCCTCGGCCAGGGTGTCGGGGGCCGCGCACACCTCGTCGGTGTGGACGTCGAACCGGACCAGATGGGCCGCGCCGAAGCTCGTCGTGAGCGCGCAGTCGGTGGCGTCACGCCCGCGGGCCATGACGATGCGGCCGGTGCGGGGCCGGTTGTGCCGGGCGTCGAACGTGTACCAGCGCGGCCCCTCGGGCCCCTCGAGGAAGACCTCGAACCACGCCGAGAAGTCCATCGGGGCCGGATCCTTCGGCACGCCGATATCGCCGAGGTAGCCGGTGGCGTAGCGCGCCGGGATGTTCATGCACCGGCACAGGGTGATCGCCAGGTGCGCGAAGTCCCGGCACACGCCGACGCGCTGCGTGTAGCCGTCGAAGGCGGTGCGGGTGGCGTCGGCCTGCTGGTAGTCGAAGCGCAGGCGGGTGTGGGCGAAATCGACGATCGCCTGCACGCGGGCCCAGCCCTCCGGCGTGCCGCCGAACAGGGACCAAGCGGTCTGGGACAGCTTGTCGGTGTCGCAGTAGCGCGAGCCGAGCAGGTACGGCATCACGGCGTCGGGCAGATCCTGCACGGCGATCTGGCGGGCGCCGGGAGCCTGGTCGTCGGGCATGCCACTGTCGGCAATCGTGAAATCCGCCGCCATGGTGATGCGACCGCCCGGCGCGACGATGCGCGTGCAGACGTTGCCGAAGGCGTCGACGTGCTGCGCCGCCGCGACGGGCGGATCGAAGGTGATCACCTCCGGCGTCAGGAGGTCCCCGCGGCGCTCCGGGCGCACGTTGAGGAGCAGGTTCATCGGCGTGGGGCCGAACGTGTCGAAGGCGATCGAGAAGCCGGTGCGGATCTGCATCTTCGGAGACCGTTAGAAAGGTCGCTGTCCGGACGGGCCGGCAGACGGGTCGTTACAGTACAGGGCCCTACAAGCCGCGAGGCGGCGCCGAGTTCCGTCGGCGAGGTCAGTCGAGGGCGGTTTGCGCTGCCTGAATATTTGGCAGGCTCCGCGCGCCGCCTCCGGGATACGGTCCGGCCCGAGCACGGCGGTGGGACCCGGGGGAGCCATGCGGCAGGCCGAGGGCGGGCCTGCGGTCAAGCGGGGCCGTCCGTCACCGCATCATGTTGCAACGCACACGGTGCCCTCTTATCCCGGGCCGCTCGAACCCAGGGCTCGCCGGCACCGCCCGGCACCGCCTGCTTCCAGACGATCGACGCCCATGACGCCCGACAAGCTTTCCCTGCCGAAGGACAAGATCCGCGTCCTGCTGCTCGAGGGCATCAACGACAGCGCCGTGGCGCTGATGCGGGCGGCCGGATACACCAACCTGACCCGGCTGCCGAAGGCGCTGGACCGGGAAGCCCTGCACGAGGCGCTCCAGGGCGTGCACATGGTGGGCATCCGCTCGCGCACGCAGCTCGACGCGGCCGCCTTCGAGGCGGCGGACCGGCTCCTGGCCGTGGGCTGCTTCTCGGTCGGCACAAACCAGGTCGATCTGGAGGCGGCGCGCCATCGGGGCATCCCGGTCTTCAATGCCCCCTTCTCGAACACCCGCTCGGTGGCCGAACTCACGATCGGCGAGATCGTGATGCTGCTGCGTCGGATCGTTCCGCGCTCGGTGGGAGCCCATGCGGGCCGCTGGGACAAGTCGGCGGTGGGCTCGCTGGAGGTGCGCGGCAAGACGCTGGGCATCGTCGGCTACGGCAATATCGGCACGCAGCTCTCGACCCTCGCCGAGGCCATGGGCATGCGCGTGCTCTTCTACGACCACACCGACAAGCTGCGCCACGGCAACACCGAGCCGGTCGAGACGCTGCACGAGCTGCTGGCCCAGAGCGACGTCGTCTCGCTGCACGTGCCGGAGACCGACGCCACCGCCAACATGATCGGCGCGGCCGAGATCCGGGCGATGAAGCCCGGTGCCTTCCTGATCAACAACGCCCGGGGCACCGTGGTCGATCTGGAGGCGCTGGCCGCGGCCCTGCGCGACGGCCATCTCAAGGGCGCGGCCGTCGACGTCTTCCCGGTGGAGCCCGGCTCGAACGCCGAATCCTTCGTGAGCCCGCTGCAGGGGCTGGAGAACGTGATCCTCACCCCGCATATCGGCGGGTCGACCGAGGAGGCGCAGGAGCGCATCGGCTCCGAGGTGGCGCGCAAGCTCGTGGACTACTCGGATATCGGCTCGACGGTCGGCGCTGTGAACTTCCCGCAGGTGCAACTGCCCGCCCGTCCGACCGGGACGCGGTTCATCCACGTCCAGCGCAACCTGCCCGGCATGCTGGGACGGCTCAACGACGTGTTCTCGCGCGGGCACGTCAACATCGCCGCGCAGTTCTACCAGACCGACGGCGAGGTCGGTTACGTGGTGCTGGAGACCGACGCCACTGACGCGGACGCGGAGGCCCTGCTCACCGAGATCCGCGCCATCCCGGGCACGATCCGCGCGCGACTCCTCTACGAGCGCCGCTGATACGAGCGCCGCTGATACGAGCGCCGCTGACGCCCGAAGGGCGCGCGCGGGAATTTACGCTGCCGCGCGTGAACGCGGCGGAACTTGCCGCGTTCATCTTGCGCGGCCAAGCTGGCCGCTGTTCAAGTCAGGGACGGCACCATCGACGGCCACGGCCGGTCGAGCGCCCGGCCGGCGGAGGAATTGCGGTGACGAAGCGTGTAGCGTGCGCATGGGCCGGCCTCGTGCTCGGCATCGCCGGGTCGGTCTCGGTCGTCTCCGGCGCGTCGGCGGATTGCCTGCGCCGGGTGTACAACCGGTCGAACCTCGTCCTCGTCGCCCGTCAGGACGGCGGGCCGCCCGCCACGCTGCTGCCCGGCCAGTCGCTCCCGGTGCGGCTGGCACAGCCGGGCCAGATCGCGATCGCGGCCTATTGCGGTGCGCCGGCCGCCGGCGGGACCCCGGTCACCCAGCGGACCTTCGACTACGAGGCGGTGCTCGACCGCTGCTTCGTCCGGTTCGGGGGCGACCTGTTCGTGCCGCAGCTCGGGCGCGGCTTCATCGGTCTGCAGGAGACGGCCCCGTTCACGGTGAACAACCCGCGCCAGGGCGACATCATCCTCGGGCCCGCGGCCGGGGCGTCGTGCCCGCTGCCGGCCGCTGCTCCCGTGCTGAGCCGTCGGGGTTGACCGTCAGAGATAGTGGCGGAAGACGACGCCCGCATCGTCGGAGGCTCCCGCCTGCGGGGGCGCCACCGGCCCGATGAACGGACTCGCGAGGCGCAGGGCCACGAGGCCGAGGGCTGCGAGCGCCGGGGCGATCAGGCGGAACGGGCGAGCGAGCATGGACGCCTCCGTCGCGCCGCCGATCCCGCCTGCGTCATGCCGACAGACCGGGTGCGCATGTGAACCATCGCACCTTACGGCCGAGCTGAAGGTGTCGAAGCGCACATGGGTAACGTTAAGGTCGCGCCCGGAAGGCCGCATCGCGGCCTCGATCGGGGACAGCGTGACGGTCGGGCGATTGCGTCCACCGCGTCGCTGGCAAGTCCCCCGATGCCCTCCTATGCTGCCGAAGCCGGGAGCTGCCTGGGGTCGCGCTGCACAAGCCGCGGTGGCGCTTCCCGGGTAGAACCGACTGCGTGAACGAGGACGCGCGTATGCTGACCCAGACAGGCAACTCGATTCTCCGAGGCGATCTCGGTGTCGAGGAGACCACCGAGTCCGACAACATCGTCCGCTGGGACGGCGAGCGGCTCTACGTGGAGCAGGACGTCTACCACAACGGGCAACTGGTTCACCGCAAGTACCGCCGGACCGTCACCGAGCCTGTCGCCCGCGCGCTCTGGGCGATCATCAACCGCGCCAAGCAGTGAGGCGACGGGCGGGCGCGTCGCGGATGCGCCGCGCCGAGCCGACGTCCCGCGCTCCCCGGTCGCGTCGGGGACGGCCGTCGTGAACGTGTCCGGCCGGGCGCCGCGGGCCGGAGCCCGCATCCGTGGCGGCGCGGCCGCGGACGCGCCCGTCTCGGGCGCGCGACGGGGCGATCCGTCCCGGATTCCGGACCCCGCGTCCCCGAAGCTCACCCGTCCTTGACGAGGCCCAGGCGGCGCGGTCTTGCTGAGCTTGACCGTGATCGGTGATCCGCGTCACGCCCGAGTGCTGCGTCCATGCGCGTTCAGACTGTCGTCCGGTCCATGCTGGCAAAACTCCTCCTCAATCGCTGGTCGATCGTCGTGTTCAACGCGCTGATCGCGCTCCCTCTGACGCTGGCGCTCGTCGAGGTCGCGTCGCTACTCTGGGGCACGGGGTTCCAGACTCACGCCACGATCCACGAGGCGGGGCATCTGATCGAGGGGTTGGGCGTCATCCTGATCGGCTGGGGCGTGGTGCTGGAGGAGCGCCACGGCGTGAGCCACCTTCTCGGCGGATTGCCGAGCGAGGATCCGGATCACGAGGCGGCGATCGACGCGCTCTGCCACCAGGGCGGCCTCGCCCTGCTGGTCCTCGGGCTCGTCGCCGAGATCCTCGTGCAATGTGTCGAGGTGCCGGACCACATCATCAACACCGATCGGATCGAGCGGGTGGTCCTGACCGGCGGGGCATTCTTCCTCGCCTTGGGCCTCGCGACGCTCGTGCGGCTGTCGGCCGGTCTCGCGACGTTTCGCGGGCCTGAGCGCGTGTCCGCCGGCGCGGCTCTGCCCGAGTCGCGCCCGCACTGAGACTTTGCCCGCACTGAGACTTCGCCCGCGCCGAGCGTCTCGGGTCGAGCCCGGAACGCTGTGCGACTAGGCGGCTACGGCGGCCGTCGGCGCGACGAGGGTGAGGTGGGCCGGCCGCAGCACCTCGAGGCGGTCATGGGCGTTGTCGAACGCGGCCCGGATCGTCGTGCCGGCATCCTCGACGGCGACCAGCACCGCCAGCTTCTGCGCGGTGGCCCGATCTGCGAGCCCGCGCGCGGCCGAGACGAGCGCCTGCTCCAGGCTCAGGAATTCCGTCTCGGCATCCTTCCCCGCCTCGCGCGCGACCGACGCGAGGCGGTCCAATACGGCTTCCAGGGCGTGGCGCAGGACAAGCGTCCGCACGCGCTCCTGCAGGAGCGCCCTCTCGTCGATCTTCATCGGAATCGGTCCGGGTTCGGGAACGCGGCCAAGCTCTCATACTTCGGTGCCGTGTGCAGCCACCTTTTTGCAACAGCGCAATACTGTCTCGCGACCTGCGCGTTCCGCGCGTTCACCGTTTCGCCGGCGCGATCCGGCCCAGTTGTTCTACAATCGTGTGCCGAGTATTTGAGCATTTCGAGAATCGAATGCGCTGTCTCGACAGATTCAGGGCACAGAAACGCGCAGGTGGACGCCCAGTTCGCCGTCCGAATACCTCTGATTCGCCGGGAGCGAAGCGGGCGGCGTCCGACGCGGGCCGACGGGTCCGGACGACGCTCCGGGGGTCAGTACGGCGTGCCGCGCTGGCGCCGGTCCCGGAGCGCCTCGGCGTGCCATTCCAGCTCGTCGAGGAAGCGGGCGGCGGCCGACGTGAGCCAGGGCTCGGCGGGGGTCCCCTGCGCGTCGATGGCCTTCTGGAGCCGCGGGATCGGCAGGAGCGACGGGATGCTCGACATGCCCATCTCGGCGAGCATGGCCCGCAGCGGCATCGCGGCCCGGACGCCGCCGAACTGGCCGGCCGAGTAGCAGCAGATGGCCGAGGGCCGCCAGAAATACTCCTCGAGGAAGTGATCGAGGGTGTTGGACAGCGCCGGCGGCACACCGTGGTTGTACTCCGCGGTGACGATCAGGAAGGCGTCGGCGCGGCGGAAGAGGTCGGCGCAGCGCTGCAGCGGTTCTGGCGCCGTCCCGGCCGGGTATTCCTTGAACATCCGGTCGAGGAGCGGGAGCGCCAGCTCGGCCGGATCGACCAGCGGGGCGGCGTGGCCGCGCGCCGCGAGCTGCGCGATCAGGAACCGCGCGGCGCGGATGCCGATGCGGTCGGTCCGCACGCTGCCGAGGATCACGGGGACGGTCAGGGCCATGGCGCACTCCGGTTCGCCGGATCATGCCAGAGGCCGCCGCGCCGCTCCAGCCGCGGCTCGAATCCGCGGTCGTCAGGCCTTGGTGCTGCTGGTGAGCGCGGCCGCGATGCCGAGCGGCCCGCCGGCCGCGTAGGCGGTGACCGCCTTCGTGACCTGCTGCAGGAAGGATTGCAGGTCGCTGCCGCTGTCCGTCGCGGGGTCGGCGGCTGCGGTGGTGGACGTGGTCGCCGATGCGCTCGCGGACGTGCTCGCGGACGTGCTCGCGGACGTGCTCGCGGACGTGCTCGCGGACGTGCTCGCGGACGCGTCGGTCGCGGTGCCGGTCTGGGCGGCACCCTCGTTCTGCTCGGCATCCGATACCGGCCGCTGGCCGTGATGGCCGCGATGGTGATGGACGGGGGCCGCGCTGTCGGCGGTCTGACCCGACGCCGTGCCGGTCGTCGCCGTGTCGTCGGCGTTGGCCGCGGCTTCCGCGGGCGCCGTGACGCCGTTCTGGAGGCCCATCTGGCTGAAGTCGGATTGCAGCTGGAGGAGCGACGCCATCAGATCGTTCGACAGCGTCGGGGTCGACGCCGACGCCGAGGCTGTCGCCTGGCCGGTGCCGTCCGCGGCCGCCTGCGTGCCGGTCCCCTGGCTCGCCGTCGCGGCGGTGCCGACGTCGAGGCGGGCGGCGTTCGCCGCGCGCGCCTGCCTGAGGGCGCCGACGAGGTCCCGCTGGAGTGAACTGCCCGAAACCGTATTCACCGACATGGTACGCCTCCGCGACCGCCCTCACGGTGGGCACGCACGGGGCGTTCCAGAAATTCTCCAACGATTTCAGTATCCCGTCCGGGCTGTGGGCCGGCAGGAACGGCCGATCGGCAGAATCTGCCGCTCCGAGCCGGCCGAGAGGGCCCGCCTGTCGGTGACGGCGCGCGCGCAGGCCGGGAGCCTGTCCGAACCGGCGTCACGGGCGGCTCAGGCGGTTTTCGGCCCGGTTTGCGCGTCGCCGAGATGACGCAGGTTCTCGGGCGGCGTCTCGGCCTCCGTCGCCTCCACGCAGGCGACGCTGCCGCCGCTCACCGCGTCGAGGCGGTGCTGATCCGAGGCGGTGCGGACGATTTCGGCTTGCCAGCCCGGATCGGACTGGCGCCCGTGCAGGAGGTCCGCGGGGCGCGCGAGGTCCCGGGCGTCGTCCTGGCCGAGATCCTGGCCGTTCCGGTCGGCCGTCGCGCTGAAGGCGCGCAGGCTCGCGCGGTCGGATGCCTTCGGATCGGCCGGGTTGCGGGCCATGGCGGTGCTCCTGGGCTGTGACGGGCTCGGGTCAGAGGCTCGAGTCAGAGGATCGGCTTGCCGCCGGTGACCGCCACGGTGGCGCCGGACACGGAGCTCGATTCCGGACTGGCCAGCATGACGGAGACGGGCGCGAGTTCGCAGGGCTGGCCCGGGCGCTTCATCGGCACCTGGGAGCCGAAGGTGCGGACCTTGTCCTCCGGCATGGTGGAGGGGATGAGCGGCGTCCAGACCGGGCCCGGGGCCACGCAGTTCACCCGGATGTCGCGCTCCGCCAGCATCGGGGCGAGGCCGGCGGTGAAATTCTGGATCGCGCCCTTGGTGGTGGCGTAGGCCAGCAATTGCGGGCTGGGCGCGTCGGCGTTCACCGAGGTCGTGTTGATGATCGAGGCCCCGCTCTTCATGTGCGACAGGGCGACCTTCACCAGGTAGAACATGGCGTGGATGTTGGTCGCGAAGCTGACCTCCCACTCCTCGTCGGAGATCTCCTCACGGACTCGCGAAGGACTTCTGGTGCGCGGCGTTGTTGACGAGCACGTCGACCGGCCCGAACGTGGCCACCGCCCGGTCGACGATGGCGCGGCACTGCTTCGGGTCCTCGATATCCCCCGGCACCGGGACGGCCGTGCGGCCCTCTGCGAGAGGTTCTCCCCGTGCCGACAACCCGACCCGGCAGGCATCGGTTCGCGGGGATTCACGGTCAGCCGCCTGAGACGACGTCGTCTCGCGGACTGCCGGAGTAGTGGACCCCATAAGGGCGCTCTATCGGCCCCATGACCGATTGAACACATGTATAATTCTGATCAAAAGCTTCAGCGTGCGCGGATCAGATCTGGCGCGTGATTGCGAAACCCGCGTCCGGAACGGTGCGGACCGTCTCGGGTTGTCCCCGTATTCGGCCAACACGGGGTAACCATGACGACCAAGCCACCGCCTGTTCCGCCGGCCAACCGGTCCGACAAGGGGCCCGGCGGCGCCACCGAAGCGCCGCTCACGCAGGGCCGTGCCGGATCCCAGACCATGGATCCGGACAAATTTGGCCAGGCCGGCAATTCCAAGGTGAACACCACCAACCAGGGCTACCAGCAGGACCGCTGACGGCCCGATCCGCCCGGGTGCCGCGCGCCGCCGCGCCCGACGAGAGTGTTGATCCGCACCGGAGGATGATCATGGCGAATGCCAGTCGGCACAAGGTCGGCCCGGGCGCCCAGGGCAAAGGAACCGGAAGCGGGGCCATGTCGGAACTGCCCGAGGGCGTGCTGACCGAGAACATGGTGCTCAGCAACCGCGACAAGTCCCGGCACAGCGACGAGCGGGGCCTGGACAGCAAGAACGTCCAGACCGAGCAGTATCAGGACCATGCCGGCAATCGGCAGGTGGCCGCCGGCATCGACGCTGACGCCGACGGCAACACGAGCGGCTTGGCGAACCCGAAGACGAACGAGTCCGGGGCGCAGAGCAGCCTGAAGCGTCAGCAGACCTCGTAGGCGCCCTGTCCATGACCGGGAGGCGCGGCGCATGTTCCCGCGGCTCCCGGCGCGCACCGCACCGCAGCTGTGCGGGCCGACATCGGTGCGCCGCGTCCGACCCTCGCGCCGTGAAGCGGATGGACCGCGGCGCCGGCGACACCGTTGCGGAGAGGCGCCCTGTCGCGACTGCGCGGCCCGGCCGCGGCGCTTCTCGGCTCTGCCGCCCCGCGCGCCCGCGCGCAGGCCTTGGATCCCGCACGGGGACCGAGGCCGTGCGATCCGACGGGTCGCTCGGGATGCCGTCCCTGCGGCTGACCGGCGGCGTCGTCGTGTTCGCGATCCTGTACGCGCTGCGCGCCGGACGGCGGCGGGACGAACGGCAGTCTTCCGAGGTCGGAGAACCGTGCGGGCTGCCCCCGCCCCGTCCGCGAACATCGCGACGAGGCGGAGAAACGGACCGTGTTGTCGCCGAAGACCGCGCCTGCGCGCCACGGTTACGATCCTGCGACCCGCAGCGCGGGGCCGATCTCGGTCGAGACGGGCGTCGCCATCGCTGCCGGTAAGCCTCGATCGACCCGGCGGTGGCCGCATCGGACGCGGAGCGGCCCAGCCACGCTGCGGCGTCGGGGCCGGCTTGACCCGCCGGATCAGCGACTCGGCGCGACCGCACGCCGCCGCTAGGAGTCCGCCACGGTCCCGTCATCCCCGCCGGTCGCACCGACCGCGGGCCCGGGCCGATACGCGTCGAGCGTCGCGTAGGCATCCGTTCCGGTGAGCCCGAGCCGTTCCATATCGGTCAGCAGCGCCAGGATATCGGCGTCGACCGGCTCGCCGGCTTCCTTGCGCTCGATCAGGGTATTGACCAGCTCCAGGTCGCTGATCGACGCCGCGCTGGGTTCGTTCGGATCGGTGAAGGCCATGACCGGTCTCTCGCAGGACGGATCCGGGATCTAGGTCGCCGCCGTCCGCCCGACCACACGCGGCCGTCGGCTCCCGTAGATCTCGGCGAGGAACGGTCCGCGGCGGCGCCCGGACCCAGCACCGTCTGCCGGCGGTCGCGCTGCGGTGCGGATCGGACCGGTCGCCGTCGCGCCCGTATCGCGTCAGTCGAACACGGCGCAAAGGACGTATTGCCGAGCGCCGGAACGGCAACGCTGGTCCCGGACCTCAGCACCCGATGCGGGAGCCCGGCCGAAAACTGAGCGCGATCGAGTTGTTGGGCAATGGATGGCTCCCCGAGCAGGACTCGAACCTGCGACAAGGCGATTAACAGTCGCCTGCTCTACCAACTGAGCTATCGGGGATCACGAGGGGGTCTCTACACACCGCGATCGCGGGACGCAAGGGCCTCGATGCGGGATCTGCGCTCAAAGCGACGCGCGGTGCCCTGCGACAGAGCGCGACAGCCTTCCGGAGCCGATCGGCGGGACCGGAGTGTGGCCCATCGGCAACATGGCCCCGCACCCCCGTCGCCTGACTCGCCGGGTCTCCGGGGCGGCGCCCGCGGGACGTCATCCGGTTGTCGTTACACGCACCTACGGGGGCCGCCTCGCCGGCGTGCCGGTGTGATGACCCCGCGACCCATGCCGACCCATCGCTGTCTCGACCCTCTGGATCCCTACGCCGAGCGCGAGGTCTGCGTCGCCTTCGAGTGGACCGCCGGTCATCCCCGGCTGATCGCGGCTCTGGACGAGCACGAGGCCGACATCCTCCCCGACCTCGTCGAGGCGCAGCGCGACGATCTCCGTCGCGAGATCGTCGCCGCCCGTCAGCTGCCGAAGACGCGCATCCCCGGCCGGCCCGAGATCCGGCTGCCGTGATCGCCAACCGGATACGTTGCCGGTGCGCGTAGCACGCGGTCCGAGCGGGACCGGACGAATTCGATCTCGGCACCGGAGGCCGCCGCCTGCGCGCGGAACTGCATCGACGGCCCTCGACTGGCCGAAATCGGCGAGATCTGATCGCTTGATATCTGTGAATTTCCGGCGAAAACCGGCCTTTTGTCGGCAATTGAGTCGCAACAGGCAAGTAGAAAATAAGTGAATTTGCCGGCTATATTTACCTGTCGAAAAAGTTTTGTTTCTGTATAGCTGCGGCCGAGCGACTCTCTGTCCGAAGCGGCTCCTCATCATGCGCATCTCACTCGGTTTGAAGCTCTCCGCGGTGATCGGTCTGCTGGCCCTGGTGGCGATCGCCATCGCCGCCTTCGCGGTCCGCCAGTCGAACTGGGAACAGGAGCGCGCGGCCGCCACCGACCGGATCTGGAACGCCGGCCTGCAGGCGGGCGCGCTGGGACAGGCGATCGAGCACGCGGTGGTGCAGGCCACGGCCCTCTACACCGCGGAGGACACGACCGAGGCGCGAACCCGCCTGTCGGCGCTCCACGACGCCCTCGCCACGGTGGAGCAGGTGCGAGGGCCGTTCCTCGAGGCCATGGAGGATCAGCTTCCCGCCGACCGCCGGCGGCGCTTCGACCTCTTCGTCAAGGAATTCATCGCGTACCAGACCGACACCGCCGAACTCGGCCTGACGGTCTCGCCCAAGGCTGCCCTGATCCAGGCGACGGACGACGCGACCGTGAAGAACCGCGAGCGCATGGTCGCCGAGATCGGCATCCTCGGACAGGAGGTGTTGAACCGCCTGAATGCGCGTCGCGCCGCGGACGCCGCCGACCGCCGCCAGGCGCGGATCACCCTGGTGGTCGTGCCGGCCGTGGCGCTGGCTCTCGGCCTGCTCGCGGCGATCTGGATCATCGTGAGTCAGGTGCGGCGGCCGCTGCATCGGCTCAAGGACGGCATGACGGCGCTCGCCGCGAGCGATCTCGACCGCGCGATCCCGTTCACGCATCGCCGCGACGAGATCGGCGAGATGGCCGCCGCGATCGCGGCGTTCCGCACGGCCCTGATCGAGAAGCGCGACCTCGACGCGGAGGCGCAGGCGCGGCGCGACCGCGACCGCAGCCGGGCCGAGGCCCTGGCCGCGGCGACGCGCGCCTTCGAGGCCGAGACGCATCGCGCCGTCACGGATCTCGCCGGCTCGGCCGAGGCGATGGAGGCGGCGGCCGACACCCTCTCGGGCAACGCGGGCGCGATGGCCGCCGAGGCGGCCGTCGTGGCCGGGGCGTCGAACCAGAGCGCGGGCCTCGTCGACAGCGTCGCCAGCGCGGCCGAGGAACTCTCGGCCTCGGCGCGGGAGATCGGGGCGCGTGTCCGGCACACCAGCGCGATCGCCACCTCGGCGCTCTCCGACACGCAGGGGCTCAAGGAGACGGTGATGAGCCTCTCGCAGGCGGCCGAGGAGATCGGCGCCGTGGTCACGCTGATCCGCGAGGTCGCCGAGCAGACGAACCTGCTCGCGCTCAACGCGACGATCGAGGCGGCCCGCGCGGGGGCTGCCGGGCGGGGCTTCGCGGTGGTCGCCGCGGAGGTGAAGGCGCTGGCCGGCCAGACGGCGCTCGCGACCGACCGCATCACCGGGCAGGTCGGGTCGATCCAGGGCGCCGCCGGGCGCACGGTCGGCGCCATCGGCACGATCGGCGAGACGATCGCCCGGATGAGCCTGATCGCGTCCGAGGTGGCCGACGCCACCGACCAGCAGGGCCAGGCCAGCCAGGAGATCGCGCGGGCGATCTCCGGCGCGGCGGCGGAGGCCCGGCAGGTCTCGGAGAGCGTGGCGGGCGTTCAGTCCGCGGCCGCGTCCAACGAGGCGCAGGCCGGCCAGGTGCGCGGCAGCGCCGCCCGGGTCAATGCCGGGACGCACAGCCTGCAGCGGGCGATCGAGACCTTCATGGTGGAGGTCCGCGACGCCTGACGGGCGCCGCATCGGCGCGTCGCGGCCGGTTCAGGTGTCTGGGAAGGATGGAGGCCTCGCCCGGAATCGAACCGGGGTGCAAGGATTTGCAGTCCTCTGCGTAACCACTCCGCCACGAGGCCTTCCCGAACGGCGGTGCCGTCCCGTCCGGAGCTTGGCGGACAGCTCCGGGTGCGCGTCTCTAGCAGAGGTCGACGGTCGCAGGCAACGGCCCCGAGACCCGGATTGTGCGGACCGCGTCAGCTCTGCCAGACCCGGGGCATCGGTAGGCCCCGGTAGCCCGCCAGGAACCGGGCGACGAGCCCCCGCAGGGGCCCGACCGCGTCGCCCAGCGCGCGGACCGCCAGATGGCCGTTCCAGGCGCTCGCCGCCGCCGTCGTTCCGGGCGCCGCGGCCTCGGCCAGACGGGTCCGCGCCTCGTCGAGGCGCCCCTCCGCGCCGGGGGAAACGTCGAGGATCGTCGCGCAGGCGCGGGCGCCGCCGCCGATGGCCGGGCGGGCGAGGTGGTCGCTGATCGGCCCTTCCAGCAGCACGTCGTCGGCGTAGGCGAGGCGCCCGCCCCGGCGGATGCGCCACGAATCCTTGAACAGCCCGTCGCCGATCCGCTCGCCCCTTGCGGCGCGGCCGAACGCCACGACCTCCACGGCGATCAGCGCGGCCCCCTCGGCCAGATCGGCCTCGAAGCGCCGCCGCACCCGGGCGCGATCGAACAGGATCGTCTCCTGCGGCAGCCAGGCGAGGCCGGCCCCCTCCCCCAGGGTCAGGGTGTTGGCGATGCGGCTCACGGGTCCGTCCGAGCGGTAGATCTTCTCGGCCGCCGTGGTGGTCAGCACCAGGTCGGCCCCGGGTTCCAGGGCGAGGTCGATGGCGAAGGTGTCGCCGCAGGCCACGCCGCCCGCGGTGTTGACCAGAACGGCCTCCAGCGCGCCGGTCCCGCGGGGGAAGCGCAGCCGCGACGGCCCGGCTTCCGCCAGATCCAGGATGCGCGTCCCGCCGCCCGGACGGGCCGGCCCGACGCGCAGCCGGACGCGCCCNGCGGGCGCGGTCCCGGTCGTCTCGGGCGGGGCCGACGGTGCGGGACGGCCGTGCATCAGGCGCGCCCGGCCGGCTCTGCCGGCACGGCCTCGATCGGCAGGGTCGGCCGATCGAGGATGCGCCGGCCGAACAGGCTGGCCACCAGCTCGACCAGCACCCGGGCGCTGCGGCCGCGCTCGTCCAGGAAGGGGTTGAGTTCCACCACGTCGAGGGAGCGGACCAGCCCGGAATCGTGGAGCATCTCCATGATCAGGTGCGCCTCCCGGAAGGTCGCGCCGCCCGGAACGGTGGTGCCCACCGCCGGGGCGATCGACGGATCGAGGAAATCGATGTCGAGGCTGACATGGAGATGCGCCCCCTGCGCGGCGACGCGGTCGAGCACCCGCCGCAGGGGGGCCACCACGCCGAACTCGTCGATCGTGCGCATGTCGGTGACGCCGACCCGGCGCGCCGTCACGAGGGCGCGCTCGCCGGCGTCGATCGACCGGAGGCCGAACAGGTGGACGTCGGCGGGTGGCAGGGGCGCCGGCGCGGGCTCGGCGAAGAGCGGCGGGAAGCCCGGCTCGCCGCACAGGGCGGCGAGCGGCATGCCGTGGACGTTGCCGGAGGGCGAGGTCGCCGGCGTGTTGAAGTCGGCGTGGGCGTCGAGCCAGAGCACGAAGACGGACCGGCCGTGCCGCGCGCAGTGCCGCATCACCCCGTCGACGGAGCCCAGGGACAGGCTGTGGTCGCCGCCGGCGGTCAGCGGGAGCGCCCCGGCGTCGAGGGCGTCCTCCACGGCCCTCGACAGGGCGCGCGTCCAGGCGGCGACACCCTCGAGCCCGCGCGTCCCGGCAGGCCCGTCCGGCACGACGTCGCCGCGATCCGCGATCGCGTGGCCGAGTTCGGCGAGCGCCCGGACGAGACCGGCCGTGCGCAGGGCGGCCGGGCCCATGAGGGCGCCGGCCTCGCTGGTCCCGACCTCGATCGGCGCCCCGATCAGCGCGATGCTGCGCGCCCGGTCCGACTGGTCTTCGCCGCTCATCCCACCTCCATCGCCGTCCCGGAGCACCGGTGCTCCGCGGCCGCTCTACCATCCGGACTCATAACCGTCCGATGACGGTGACCGCGAGACCGGATCGGCCAGCAAGATCCGTGACGGTGCGCCCGGGCCGGGATCGCGGCCGCGAGAAGATGCGCGCTCCGGGGGCGCGCCCGGGGCCGGCCATCCGTCACCGCGCCCGAGGTTCCGACGCCGACCCGCCCGGCGGAACCTTGCCGGGCGGGAGAATTGACCATTCACAACTTGGATTGTTGGTGTCTGGACTGCCTCGTAAGTTGTATGTGTCGGGTCTGCTGAAGGTCCGAGCAGTGTATTGGTGTTTACGAGATTTTTATAAGGATTGGGCGATTGGTACGCCTCAAGCAATCTCTCAAAGATTCAGGGTCATCATGATCACGCTATCGCGGCTGAGCACGCGCCTTCCCGCGACGACCGTCGGCCTGGCGCTCCTGAGCGCCACCGCCATGGGCGGCTTCAGCTGGTACTCGGCGCGGGCGGGCCTGATGGCCGCGGCCCACGAGCGGCTCGAGCTCGCCGCGGCGGCGCGCCGGGACGCGATCGAGCTGGTGGCGGACCGGGCGCAGGCCGACTTCCTGGCGGTGGCGGCGCACCCGCAGATCGTCTCGAACTTCCCCGACCTGCTCGAGAACCTCGACCCGGCGAAGCCCGACACTGCGAGCGTGATCGAGGCGTTCCGCGCGCCGCAGACCGCCGAGGCGCGGGTCGCGCTCGACGGCAGCGGCATGCCGTCGATGTATGCCCGCCGGCACGTGAAGGTCCAGGAGGTGGCGCGCAAGCTCGTCGCGCAGCCGGGCTACGCCGACCTGCTGTTCCTCGATGACAACGGCCGGATCGACTACACCACGACGAAGGGTGCCGATTTCGGCAAGTCGGTGACGGACGACGGCCTGGCGGGGACGGCGCTCGCCCGCCTCGTCGAGCGCCTGAGATCCGCCGATCCGGGCGCGGTCCTCTACGAGGATTTCGCCGCCTACCCGGTGGACGGGGTCCCGGCCGCCTTCCTCGGCCGCGCCATGACCAAGCGGGCGAACGTCGCCATGGGCACGGCCCAGGCGGCCGAGCGGATCGGCTTCATCGTCATGCGGGTCACGCCGGCGCTGTTCGACCAGACGCTGTCGAAGCGGACCGGCCTCGGCGACACGGGTCAGATCCTGGCGGTCGGCGCGGACGGCCTCCTGCGCAGCAACCCGCCGCTGAACCCCGCCGTGCATGCCGGCGCGGGTCTCGGCGGGATCGGCCTCGCCGCCGACCGGGTCAAGGCCGGCGGTCCCGTCGACTTCGCGGCGGAGAACGGCGCCCACATGGCGGCCGCCTCGCCGGTGACCGTCCTGGGCGCGCCCTGGACGGTGGTGGCGGAGCAGACCCAGGCGGAGGCGATCGACGCGGTCCAGGCCCTGTCGCGCACGCTGATCCTGACCGGCCTGTTCGTGCTCGCCGGAACGGCCCTGCTCGGCCTCCTGCTCGCCCGCTCGATCGTGGCGCCGCTCGGCGCCCTGACCCGCGCGCTCAAGGCCCTCGCCGAGCGCCAGGCGCTGACCGACGTGCCGGGCAGCGCGCGGCGGGACGAGATCGGCGACATCGCCCGCGCCGTGGTCACGATCCGCGACATGTCGCTGGAGGAGGCCGCGCAGCAGCTCCAGACCACGGAGGCCGCGCGCCTGCGGGAGGAGCAGAGCCGGCGGGCCATGCTGAAGCAGCTGGCCGACGGCTTCGAGCGCTCGGTCGGCGGCATCGTCGAGGGCCTGACCGGCGCGGTCACGGAGCTGCAAGGGGCCTCGGACACCATGCGCGCCGCGGTCTCCAGCACCTCCGAGCGCTCGACCAGCGTCGCCGGGGCCGCGCAGCAGACCTCCGACAACGTCAACACCGTGGCCGCCGCGGCCGAGGAACTCGGCGCGACCGTCCAGGAGATCGGCCGGCAGGTCGAGCAGGCGGCCGGGATGTCCGCCACCGCCGTCGGCGAGGCCCGCCGGGCCGAGCAGACCATGACCGACCTCGCCGCGGCCGCGACGCGCATCGGCGACGTGGTCGGCATGGTCTCGACGATCGCCGGGCAGACCAACCTGCTGGCGCTCAACGCCACGATCGAGGCCGCCCGTGCCGGCGAGGCCGGCCGCGGCTTCGCGGTGGTCGCCGCCGAGGTCAAGGAACTCGCCGCGCAGACCACCCGCGCCACCGAGGAGATCAGCCGTCAGGTCGCCTCGATCCAGACGGTCACGGGTGACGCGGCCGGGGCGATCCAGGGCATCACGGCCCAGATCGAGGCGATGAACCAGGTGTCGACCAGCATCGCCGCCGCAGTGGACCAGCAGGGCGTCACCACGCAGGACATCGTGCGCAGCATGGGGCAGGCGTCGTCCGGCACCGGCACGATGACCCTGGAGATCGCCGAGGTCGCCCGGGTCGCGGGCGATGCCGGGGAGGCCGCGGACTCGGTCGCGCAGGCGTCCGATTCCCTGGCGTCGCGCTCGGAGCAGCTCCGCGCGGAGGTCGCGCAGTTCCTCCGCAACGTGCGGGCGGCGTAGGCCGGTCGCGACCCCGGGGCGGCCTCAGGCCGCCTCGGCCGGGAGCGGCGCGGGCTTCTGCGCCGCGCGCCCCGCGAAGGCCTGAGCGGCCAGCGGCAGCTCGATCGCAGCGCAGAGCCCGCCATCGGGGCGGTTCTCCAGCCGCAGGCGCCCGTTATGGGCCTCGACGATGGCCTGCACGATCGAGAGGCCGAGGCCGAAGCCGCTGGCCTCGTTGAGATTGCGGGCTCGGTCGCCGCGCACGAAGGGCTGGAGCATCGCCTCGCGCTCCGCCTCGGGGATCCCCGGGCCGTTATCCAGGATGCAGACCCGGACACCGCGCTCGGACGCTTCCATCTGCACCTCGGCCCGGCCGCCGTACTTCACGGCGTTGTCCACGAGGTTGGTGACCGCGCGCTGGAGTTCCTCGGGCCGGCCCTGGACCAGGACGTGCCGGCTGCGGCTGACGCTGACCGGGGCGCCGAAATCCGAGTAGTCGTCGCAGACCGTCTGCACCACCGAGGCGAGATCCACGAGGCTGTGGCTGTTCGCGTCGCGGATCTGGCCGTCGCGCACGAAGGAGAGCGCCGCCTCGACGAGGCCGTTCATCTGGTCGAGGTCGCGCAGGGTCGAGGCCCGGGCATTCTCGTCCTCGATGAACTCGGCGCGCAGGCGGAGCCGGGTGATCGGCGTGCGCAGGTCGTGGCTGATCGCCGCCAGCATCTGCGTCCGGTCGTCGATCAGGCGGCGGACGCGCGACCGCATCCGGTCCAGCGCCCGGGACACGGCCAGCACCTCGCGCGGGCCCGCCTCCGGCAGCGCCACGTGGTCGTCGCGGGCGCCGAAGGCTTCCGCCGCGCCCGCGAGCCGCTTGAGCGGCGCCGTGAGGGCGCGCGTGGCCCAGACGCAGAGCAGCGCCAGCGTCAGCGCCAGGAACACCACGGTGAAGATCAGCGCCCCCTGGCGGGGGCCCCTCAGGGGATCGTTCGGCAGCGTCGCCTGGACCCGCACACCGGCCGGCGTGACGATGCCGATATGGAGGCGCCCGTCCGACGTGCCGCGCGCTCGGTCGCCCGCGGCGAGGTCGGTGATCGTCACCGGCCGGCCGGCGCCGTAGCGCAGCTTGCGGATTACCGGCAGGTCGGGGGCCGGCTTCGCCCCCGGCGGCACCGTCCCGTCCCAGGGCTCGACCTGGATCAGCGGCAGGCTGCGACCGCTCGCCAGCAGCGCCGGCCGCGCCGCCGGGTCAGCGGCGTCCATGAGTCTCACGAGCACGCCGAGACGGCTCGCGGCCACGCCCGGCAGCGTGTCGGGATTCTGGGACTCGTGCAGCATCAGGAACGCCGCGGTGGCGACCACGTGGGCCACCGCGATGCCGGCGACCACGAGCAGCGCGATCTGGCCGGCGATGGTCTTCGGGCGCAGCCGCGCGCGGAGCCGCCCCAGCCCGCTCATGACCGCGTCACCTCGGGCGTGAAAAGGTAGCCCCCGGACCGGATCGTGCGGATGAACTCGGGGTTGCGTGTGTCGCGCTCGATCTTCTGGCGGATCCGGGAGATCAGCACGTCGATGCTCCGCTCGAACGGGCCCGCGGCCCGGCCCTGGGTGAGGTCGAGGAGCTGGTCCCGCGACAGCACCCGCCCCGGTCGGAGGCAGAGGGCGTGGAGCAGGTCGAACTCCGCCCCGGTGATCGAGATGCGGGCGCCCTCGGGCGACAGGACCTGCCGCAGGGAGACGTCCAGCGTCCAGCCCGAGAAGTGCAGGCGCCGCCGCTCGTCGGCGTCCGGCGCCTCGGCGGCGACCCGGCGCAGGATCGCGCGGATGCGGGCGAGCAGCTCGCGCGGATTGAACGGCTTGGCGAGGTAGTCGTCGGCGCCGAGTTCGAGGCCGAGGATCCGGTCCACGTCCTCGGATTTCGCGGTCAGGATCAGGATCGGGATCTGCGAGGTGCCGCGCAGGCGCTTGCACAGGCTCAGTCCGTCCTCGCCGGGAAGCATCAGGTCGAGCACGATGAGGTCGATGCGCGCTTCCGCCAGGATCCGGTCCATGTCGGCCCCGTCACCGGCGAGCGTGACGCGGCAATCGTTGCCGCGCAGGTAGCGCGCGATCAGCGCCGAGATCTCCCGATCGTCCTCGACGACGAGGATGTGGGGTGTTGCGGGTGCGCTCATCGCAAAGGAGTCGGTCTGCGGGTCGGCCTGCATCATCAGGCTATTATGACGCCTTCCGCCGATTATTCGAAGGTGGGGCACGGAACCAATTTGTAAGCGCGTGTTTCCCGCACGGACCTGAACTGAGTTGCCGCACGGCGTCACACCACAGGGGGGAACGATGACCGGAACCGAGGATCGGAAGGACCTGATCGCGCCGCGGCCGCCGGAACTCGCCTCGCCCTGGCGGACCGAGGCGCGGGCGGCGCTGCAGGCCGAGGCCCGCGCCTTCGCCCGCGACACCGTCCTGCCACTCGCCGACGAGCTCGACCGTCACAAGGCCGAGATGCCGCGGACGCTCATCGACGCCATGGCCGAGAAGGGCTGGTTCGGGATCACGATCCCGGCGGAGCACGGCGGCCTGGGGCTCGGCGTGTTCGAGTACTGCCTCGTCTCGGAGGAGCTGGCCCGCGCCTGGCTGTCGGTCGGCAGCATCCTGGCCCGCGGCCAGGGACTCGGCACCCAGACCCTCGATCCGGAGCGCCGGGCGGAGCTGCTCCGGCGCTCGGCCCGGGGGCAGTGGATCGGCTCGATCTCCCTGTCGGAGCCCGATGCCGGGTCCGACCTCGCCGGCGTGCAGACCCGGGCGGTGCGCGACGGCGACCGGTGGCGGATCACCGGGACCAAGCGCTGGGCCGGCTTCGCCAAGGGCGCCGACTTCATCGAGGTCCTGGCCCGGACCCGCGACCCGGAGCCGGGGGAGTCGCGCTCGGCCGGCCTCGAACCGTTCCTCGTGCTCAAGGAGCGCGACAGCTTCCCCGCCGGCGTGACCGGCCGGGTGATCGACAAGATCGGCTATCACGGCTTCCAGACCTTCGAGCTGACCCTGGAGGACGTGTGCGTGCCCGAGAGCGACCGGCTCACAGGTCTCTACGGCGACCAGGGGGCGGACGCGGATTCCGGCGGGTTCGCCGCCGTCCAGCGCGGCCTCAACATCGCCCGGGTCCACACCGCGGCGCGGGCGGTGGGCGTCGCCCGCGCGGCGGTCGAGGATTGCCAGTGCTACCTCCAGGAGCGGGTCCAGTTCGGCCACCCGATCGGCGACTTCCAGGCGCTGCGCTTCGCGCTGGCCGACATGGCGGCCGAGGTCGCGCAGGCGCGCGCCTTCTGGCATCAGGTCGCCCACCTCCTCGACCAGGGCGAGCCCGCCGAGAGCGAGTCGGCGATGGTGAAGCTCCTGGCCACCGAGACGGCGGTGCGGGTCACCAATCAGGCCATGCAGCTCCACGGCGGCAACGGCTACACCACCGAGCGCCGCGTCGAGCGCTACTGGCGCGACGCGCGGCTGACGACGATCTTCGAGGGCACCAGCGAGATCCAGCGGCGGATCATCAGCGACCGCATGCTGCCGAGGCCCGGGGCCTGACCGACCGGGATCGATCGCGAGCGGCCGTGCGGCGAATCGTCGAGCGGGACTCCCCGCAACACGCCGTTCGGCTACCTCAGCACTCTGTCCTGCCCGGCAGACCGGGTACCGCCATCCGGAAGCCCCGTGTCGAAGCCCATCAGCGATTACGCCCTCATCGGGGACACCCACTCCTGCGCGCTGATCGCCCGGGACGGCTCCATCGACTGGCTGTGCTGGCCGCGCCACGATTCGCCGGCCCTGTTCGTCAAGCTCCTCGACGACGACAAGGGCGGGGCGTGCAGCCTCGCCCTCGACGGCCCGACCGGGAGTGCGCGCCGGTACCTCCCCGACACCAACATCCTGGAGACGACCTTTTCCACGGAGACCGGCCGGGCGCGCCTCGTCGACCTGATGCCCGTCAACCCGCCGAGCCCGGAGCCCGAGGAGGGGCCGGACGGCGAGAGCGAGAGCCGCCTGATCCGGCTGCTGACCTGCGAGCAGGGTCGGGTCTCGGGCGTGTTCCGGGTCCGCCCGACCTTCGACTACGCCCGCCGCCCCTGCACGCCGCTGGTCGAGGGCGGGTCGGTCCTGTTCGAGGCGGGGGACTGGCGCGTGCGGGTCAACGCGCAGCCCTGCCCGACCCTCGCGGGGGATTCGGCCGAGATCCGGTTCGACCTCGCGGAGGGCGAGACCGCCTATCTCGTCCTGACCCACGGCGAGGATCAGGACGAGGCCTGCATCGAGGACTTCGCCGGGGCCCGGCGCCGCCTGGAGACGACCGCCGATTACTGGCGGCGCTGGAGCGCCCGCAGCACCTATCGCGGTGCCTACCGGGACGCCGTGATGCGGTCCGCCCTGTGCCTGAAGCTGCTGACCTACTCGCCCTCGGGCGGGATCGTCGCGGCCGCGACGGCGGGCCTGCCCGAGGCGGTGCCGGGCAACCGCAACTACGATTACCGCTTCACCTGGATGCGG
The DNA here is from genome assembly GCF_036441335.1 of Methylobacterium mesophilicum. Lineage (GTDB taxonomy): Bacteria > Pseudomonadota > Alphaproteobacteria > Rhizobiales > Beijerinckiaceae > Methylobacterium > Methylobacterium mesophilicum_B. The sequence continues at coordinate 1,035,767 of NZ_MLBW01000034.1, read as the reverse complement.
GACGCCGCCTTCACGGTCACCGCCTTCGTGATGCTGGGCTACGTCCGCGAGGCGTCCGAGTTCCTGCGCTTCCTGCGCGAGCGCGACGGCACCTTCGGGCGGGAGACGCGGCTCATGTACGGCATCGCCGGCGACATGCCGCCGGAGGAGGAACTGAGTCACCTCGCCGGCTGGAACGGCGTGGGGCCCGTGGTGATCGGCAACATCGCCGAGTGCCAGGACCAGCACGACATCTACGGCGAGCTGCTCCGGGCGCTGTGCGTGTTCCTCGAGGCGGTGGATTACGACCCGCCCGAGAAGGTCAACGACCGGCTGCCGGAGGTGCTGGACAACCTCACCGCCCGGGCCATCCGGCACCGCCACGACCCCGATAACGGCATCTGGGAGCTGCGCACCGGTCCGCGCCAGCAGGTCCACACCAAGGCGATGCTCTGGGTCGCCCTGCGGGACGCGGCCCGGATCGCCCGCAACATCGCGGGTGTATCGGACGCGAGGATCGCCGAGTGGGAGCGGATCGCCGCCGAGATCCGGTCGGAATACCTCGAGCGGGGATGGAGCGCCGAGAAGCAGGCCTATGTCGGCGCCTACGACTCGCACCATCTCGACGCCGCTGTCCTGCGCGTCGCCCTGTTCGGGGCCCTCGACCCGCGGGAGCCGCGCATGCGCGCGACCCTGGCGGCGGTCGAGCGCGAGCTGGGCGTCGGCGACCTGATCTACCGCTACCGCATGGAGGACGGCCTGGAGGGTGACGAGGGCACGTTCACGGCCTGCGCGTTCTGGCGGGTCGGCTGCCTCGCCCTCGACGGGCGGACCGACGAGGCCAAGGCCACGTTCGAGCGGCTGATCGCCCGGTGCAACGATGTCGGGCTGCTCGCCGAGGAGATCGACCCGGCCACCGGCGCCCAGCGCGGGAACACGCCGCAGGGCTTCTCCCACATGGCCCTGATCAACGCCGCGCTGCGGCTGGAGGACAGCATCGCGCGCTTCGGCGTGGACGACGGGGCGGAGACCGCGGCCCGGACTGCCGCCGAGTAGCGACGCTCCGGTTCCCGACGCGGGCCGGTCGGCGCCCTCAACGCCGCGCCGGGCAGCGTGCGGATCCTCGTGCAGGACAGTAGGCTCGCGGAGGCGCCGGTCAACGTCCATCCCCTGGTCAGCACGCGCACCCTGACCCTCACGCCGGACGATCTGCTGGCCGCGCTCCGCGCGGACGGGCACGCGCCGGAGCCGTTCGCGCTGCCGGAGGCGGCGTGGGCGCCCTGACGCGGCTTCCTGCGAGGGCGGAGAGCGACGGCGCGCTCAGCAGGCGGCGACGTTGACCGCGAGGCCGCCGAGGGACGTTTCCTTGTACTTGGCCTGCATGTCGTGCCCGGTCTGGCGCATCGTCTCGATGACCTGATCGAGGCTCACGAAGTGCACCCCGTCGCCGTGGAGGGCGAGGGAGGCGGCCGCCACCGCCTTGTTGGCGCCGAAGGCGTTGCGCTCGATGCAGGGGATCTGGACGAGCCCGCCGATCGGGTCGCAGGTCATGCCCAGATGGTGCTCCATGGCGATCTCGGCGGCGTTGGCGACCTGCCGCGCGTCGCCCCCGAGCACGGCGGCGAGCCCGGCCGCCGCCATGGCGGCCGCGGAGCCGACCTCGCCCTGGCAGCCGACCTCGGCGCCCGAGATCGAGGCCCGGCGCTTGATCAGGCCGCCGATCGCGGCGGCGGCGAGGAGGTAGTCGCGGCCCCGCGCCTCGCTCCAGCCGGGATAGAAGTCGACGATGTAGCGCAGCACCGCCGGCACGATCCCGGCCGCGCCGTTGGTCGGCGCCGTCACGATCCGGCCGCCGGACGCGTTCTCCTCGTTCACCGCCAGGGCGAACAGGCTGATCCAGTCCATGATCTCGTGGGCGGGCCGGCTGTTCGCGAGGCGGTTCGCCTCGAGGGTCTCGTGCAGGCGCTTCGCCCGCCGCCGGACCCTGAGGCCGCCGGGCAGCTCGCCGTCCATGCGCAGGCCGCGGGCGATGCAGGCCAGCATGGCGTCGCGGACGGCGTCGAGCCCAGCCTCGATCTCGGCCTCGCCGCGCAGGGCGCGCTCGTTGGCCATCTGGACCTGCGGGATGGTGAGGCCCGTCTCGGCACAGATCCGCAGCAGGTCGGCGCCGCTCTCGAACGGGTGGGGCAGTGCGACGGTGCCGAGGCCGGCGGCCTCCGCCGCCCCCTCCTCCTCGACGAAGCCGCCGCCGACCGAGTAGCAGACGACCTCGTCCAGCACGGCGCCGTCGGCGTCGAGGGCGCGGAAGCGCATGCCGTTGGTGTGGCGGGGCAGCACCTCGGTGAAGTTGAAGATCAGGTCCTTCGTCGTGTCGAAGGCGACGCCCGGCAGGCCGATGGCGCCGGTCTCGGCCAGCCCCCGCGTGTAGCCCGCCACGGCGTCCGGATCGACGGTCGCGGGCTCGTGGCCGAGCAGGCCGAGGAAGATCGCCACGTCGGTGCCGTGGCCGCGCCCGGTCCAGGCGAGGGAGCCGAAGATCTCCGCGCTCACCCGCGCGACGCCGGTCCGGCCGGCGACGCGGTCGCGGAAGCGGCGCGCGGCCACCATCGGCCCGATCGTGTGGGAACTCGACGGGCCGATCCCGATCTTGAACAGATCGAAGGCGCTGATCATCGCGCGGCGGCTCTCTCCAGCTGGCCGGCCCCGAAGGCGGCCTCCTCCAGCAAGCCATACACGGAGTTCGCGAAGATCCGCCAGCACGCCACCCAGTATGTCGGGACCGGGCCGGGGCGACGGATCCGCACGATCTTGGCCTTGCCGAGGAGCGTGCGGGCGGCACTGCCCGCCGGGAAGGCGGCGTCGCCGAGGTCGAGGGGGCAGCCGGCCTCGAGAGTGATCGCGGCCGCGACCCCGCGGCCGTCGATCCCGACATTGCGGTGCGACACGTCCACGAGGGCGCGCCCGGCCGCCGACACGCGGAGGAACACCGGGAGGTCGGGCCACTCGGTCTGGAGGTGATCCACCATGTGGGCCGGCACCCGGGCGGCGCCGCCCGTTGTGGTCGTGACGGGAAGCCCTCGGGCGACACGCGCGCCCACGGTCCCGCGATCGTCGACCCGGTCACGGAGACGGTACGGTTCGCGCCAGGGCGCGACGTCGCCGGAGCAAGGGCGATCCGAGACGCGGACGGCCGTTCCGACGCAGCGGTGCGCGGCACATCTGCGTCGAGGCTTCGTCCCGGTCCGGCGCGTCCGCACCGGAGCCCGCGGCACGCCTGACTCGGCGGCCCCGATGAGCTACGAGGCGTCCGGCCGAAGCGGTGGGCGCCTGGATGCGGTTAGAGATCGAGCGGAAGTTCCTCGTGGCGGGCGATGGCTGGCGTGCCGCGGCCACATCCATTCGTCACCTGAAGGACGGTCTGGTCGGTCACTTCGCCCGCGGGAAGGTCCGCGTGCGCCTCGACGGCGAGCGCGCCTGGCTCACGGTCAAGGGGGCCCGCGAAGGCATTGCCCGCGCGGAGTTCGAGTACGAGATCCCGCATGCCGACGGCGCCGCCATGGTCGATCAGGTGTGCACCGGCAACGTGATCGAGAAGACCCGGTACTGCGTCCCGCACGACGGGCTGACCTGGGAGGTCGACGTGTTCCAGGGCTCGCTGGCCGGGATGGTCCTGGCCGAAATCGAACTCGCGCGCGCCGACCAGTCCTTCAGGAAGCCCGCCTGGCTCGGCGAGGAGGTGACCGGCGACCTGCGGTTCCGCCAGTCGACGCTGCTCCATCTCTGCTGCGAGGCCGGCCGGCCGATCACGATGGACGACGTGCTGCGGCTGCCGGTGGCCGCCTAGCGCCGGATCGCGACCCTCGCTCAGCCGTCGCGGCGCAGGGTTCGGTCGAACAGGGCGCCCATCGCTGTCCAGCCGCGCTCCGCGGCCGCGCGATCGTGGACGGGGAAATCCGGCATCATCCAGCCGTGCGCGGCAGGGTAGGTCTCCGCCGCGTACCGGACATCCGCGCGCGACAGCGCCGTCTCCAGGCGCTCGGCCATCTCGGGCGGGTAGCTGCCGTCGTTCTCGGCGGCCGCGATGTACACCTCGGCTCTCAGCTTCGACGCGAGACGATGCGGGCTCGCGGGTTCCTCGGTGGCGAGATTGCCGCCGTGAAAGCTGGCGACGGCCGCGAACCGGCCGGGAAACGTGCCGGCCGCCGTGATGGCCATGCGGCCGCCCATGCAGAAGCCCACCGCGCCGACCGCGCGCCCGGCGACGTCGTCGCGCGTGTCGAGATAGGCGAGGAGGGCCGCAGTGTCGGCCGCGGCCTTAAGGTTGTCGGTCGTCGCCATCAGCGGACCGAGGATCGCGCGGAAATCGCCCTTGAACACCTCCGCGGGGACGAAGGGGCCATACGGCCCGTAGCGGTAGAAGAGATCCGGCAACAGGACGCGGTAGCCGCCGGTCGCGAGCCGCCTTGCCATGTCGACGAGGGCGGGACGGATGCCGCCGGCATCCATGTACAGGATCACGGCCGGCCAGGGCCCCGCGCCGTCCGGCGCGACGACGTGCGTCCCGCATACGCCGTCCTCGGTCCGGATCGCGACCTGCTCGTTGACCATGCTCGGTTCCTCGACGGGGCACCCGCACGTTCTGCGCCCGTCGTCGGAAAACCGCCAGGCCGTCGACCGCACCCGACGTCCTGGGCCGGCGGCGCTGCGGCGACCGTCCTCGCCGACCAGCAGGCCGTCCCCATCGCTCCGCCGGGAAGCCGGGTGGTCTGATCCGGTGCCGGTTCGCCGGCGCGGTCCGGCTTCGGTTTGCGGGCCGGACGGTATACGGGTCGCCGCGCCGGTCTCCGATCTCGCGAGTTCGCGATCTGCGGGGTCCCGGCCTCCGCCGAGAAGGCTGCTCATGGACGAGGCGAAACCCCGGCGCGAAACGACGATCGCGCGGGCGGGGGCGGGGCGGACGGGCTACGTCACGGTCCGGGGCGCGCGGGAGCACAACCTGCGCGACATAGACGTGGAGATGCCGCGCGATGCCCTCGTCGTGTTCACGGGCGTCTCCGGGTCCGGCAAGTCCTCGCTGGCCTTCGGGACCCTCTACGCGGAGGCCCAGCGCCGCTACTTCGAGTCGGTCGCGCCCTACGCGCGCCGGATGATCGACCAGGTCGGCGTCCCCGACGTCGATTCGATCGAGGGCCTTCCTCCGGCTGTCGCCCTCCAGCAGCAGCGCGGCACCCCCAGCGCGCGCTCGTCGGTCGGCAGCGTCACGACCCTGTCGAGCCTCGTGCGCCTGATGTACTCGCGCGCCGGCACCTACCCGCCCGGCCAGCCGATGCTCTACGCGGAGGATTTCTCGCCCAACACCCCGCAGGGCGCCTGCCCGTCCTGCGGCGGCCTCGGGCGGGTCTACCGGGCCACGGAAGCCTCGATGGTGCCGGATCCGTCCCTGACGATCCGCGAGCGTGCCGTCGCGGCCTGGCCGCAGGCCTGGGGCGGTCAGAACCTGAGGGACATCCTCGTCAGCCGGGGCGTCGACGTCGACACGCCCTGGCAGGCGCTGCCCCGGACGCTCCGGGACTGGATCCTGTTCACGGACGAGCAGCCGCAGGAACCGGTCTATGCCGGCCTGTCCCCGGAGCAGACGCGGCTCGCCCGCCGCCGTGGGCTGGAGCCGAGCTACATGGGCACGTTCACCAGCGCCCGCCGCCACGTGCTCGGCACGTTCACCAACTCGCAGAGCGCCCTGATGCGCCGCCGCGCCGCGAGCTACCTCGTGAGCGAGGATTGCCCGGCCTGTCACGGGAAGCGGCTGAAGCCCGAGGCGCTCTCGGTGACGTTCGCGGGGCTGGATATCGGCGACCTGTCGCGCATGCCGCTCACCGCGCTCGCCGAGGCCCTGCGGCCGGCGGCCGAGGACCGGCAGCCCGAGCCCGAGCCCGAGCCCGAGGCCGGGGCCGCGCNGCCACCCTCGACCGCGCGGTGGGCCGGAAGGACCGCGCCGCGCGGGCCGCGTCCGGCGGCTCGGCCCATGCGGGCGCGCCGGACGTGCGCGTCACGCCGAATCTGTCCATCGAGAAGCGCCTCGCGGCCCAGCGCCTGGCCTCCGACCTCATCGCGCGGATCGGGACGCTGGCGGATCTCGGTCTCGGCTACCTCTCGCTGGACCGGGCCACTACGACCCTGTCGTCGGGTGAGCTGCAGCGCCTCCGCCTGGCGACCCAGCTGCGCTCGCAGCTCTTCGGCGTCGTCTACGTGCTCGACGAGCCCACCGCCGGGCTTCACCCCGCCGACGGGGACGCCATGCACGACGCGCTGGCCGGGTTGCTCGCCGCGGGCAACTCGCTGTTCGTCGTCGAGCACGACATCGCCACGATGCGCCGCGCCGACTGGCTCGTCGATGTGGGACCGGAAGCGGGCGAGAACGGCGGCACGATCCTCTACAGCGGGCCGACGGAGGGCTTGCGTGACGTCGCGGCGTCGCGGACGCGGCTCTACCTGTTCGGGCTCGCGGAGGCGCCCCCGCGGCCGCTCCGGGAGCCCGCCGGGTGGCTGCGGCTGGAGGGCGTCGTCCGCAACAACCTGAAGGATGTGTCGGTCCCGTTCCCGATCGGGTGTCTCACCGCCGTGACCGGCGTCTCGGGTTCCGGGAAGTCGAGCCTGGTCAGCCACGCGCTGCTCGAGCTCGTCGGAGCGCGACTCGGCCGGCCGGTGAAGACCGAGGACGAGCCGGACGATCCGCTGGATGAGGCGCCGGGTCCGTCGGAGGGTCGCATCGCCGGCGCTCTGGACGGCATCGGGCGCTTGGTGAGGGTCGACCAGAAGCCCATCGGGCGCACGCCGCGCTCGAACCTCGCCACCTATACGGGCCTGTTCGACGCCGTCCGCAAGCTGTTCGCCGCGACGCCCGAGGCTCGGAAACGCCGCTACGATGCGGGCCGCTTCTCCTTCAACGTGGCCAAGGGGCGCTGTCCGGCCTGCGAGGGCGAGGGGTTCGTCAGCGTCGAGCTGCTGTTCATGCCGAGCGTCTACGCCCCCTGCCCGACCTGCCACGGCACGCGCTACGCGCCGGAGACGCTGGAGGTCACCTGGAGCGGGCTGAGCATCGCGGACGTGCTCGCCCTGACCGTCGACCGGGCCTGCGCGGCCTTCGCGGACGAGCCGTCCGTCCTGCGGCCGCTCACCGTGCTGCGCGATCTCGGCCTCGGCTACCTGCGGCTCGGTCAGCCGGCGACCGAGCTCTCCGGCGGCGAGGCTCAGCGCATCAAGCTCGCCACCGAGCTGCAGCGCGGCCAGCGCGGCGGCACGCTCTACGTCCTCGACGAGCCGACGACGGGCCTGCACCCGACCGACGTCGACCGCCTCATGGTCCAGCTCAACGGTCTGGTCGACGCGGGCAACACCGTCGTCATGGTCGAGCACGACATGCGCGTCGTCGCCCGGGCCGACCACGTGATCGACATGGGCCCCGGCGGCGGCGACCAGGGCGGCACCGTCGTGGCCGCCGGCCGGCCCGAGACCGTCGCCGCGGCTCCCACCAGCCGCACGGCGCCGTATCTGCGCGAGCAGCTCGCGATGACCGGCGATGCGGCGCGGCCGGCGGGCTGAGACCGAGATCCGCCACCCGCGCGGGGCAGATCGGAGCCGAGGATGCGCGCCGTCATCGCGAACACGCGTCCCGCGCGACCCGATCGGTGCCCGCATCGGGGATGCCGAAGAGCGCGCTGCAATGCAGGATCGATTATGATGACGTTCACGGGATCAGTCATGATCCGCTGGCGTTTCAATTGTTACTGTTGAAATCTCCGGAGGATTGCCATGGGCCTCGCCGCGTTCGCCGTGTTCGTCATTCCGTGGGTTCTGCTCGCGGTCTTTCTGACGCGGTCCCCCTCGGTTCTTCGCCTGGGCGCTGCACCGGCGCCGTGGCGGTACATCCCGACCCACAAGGAGATGGCCCGCGCCGATCGTCGCGCGATGCACCCGCATGACAGGCAAGGGTCCGGCGGGGTCTCGAACCGGGACCGGCCCGGCCGGAACGATCCGCCCGCGGGCGGTGCGCTGGGCACGAGCGCGGAGCCCACGGAGCCCGATGACAAGCTCAGCGCGTAGGCCGCACCGGCGTGCCGAGGCGGACGCCGCTGCCCGTTCCCGGGCCTATGGGGCGCCGCCGGACCGATCGGAGACCCACGCGCTGACCGGCACCGTCCCGCCGCGCGCCCGTCCCACGGGGCCGGCCAGGCAGCACGGAGGTCACGCACTCACGGTGGGGTGCGGCCTGCAGTAGCTGTCGCGCACCGCGGGAATATCGTCGTAGCCGTCGACGGTGCAGAAATACGTGCACACCAGCCACGCGGCCAGGGCGAGGCACAGAACGCCGTTGTAAGCCCACAGGCCGATCACGCGCCGGCTGGGCAGGTTCGGCAGTCCGACGACGGACCCCGGCACCCAGTCGACCGCGAAGACGATCGTGCAGAAGGCGCCCAGGACGCCGGCCATCATCACGGCGAGAGCGGTGGAGGTCATTGCGCTTCCCGCTCGCGGGGGCCGGGGAACAGGCGGCGCGGTTTAACGGTGCGCCCGACCTGCCTACGACGCCTTCTGGAGGACACGCGCGGCCGAAGACCCGTCACAGCTCCCTCCCGCCCCGCCGATCAGCGCCATGACAGCAAGCGGCGACGGCGTCGACAAACCGAGACTGGCAAGCGCACGACACCGGCACGCGTCGCGTTGGCTGCTTGATATGTGTGAGGGGTAAAGTGCCCATCAGGTCGGCGACCTGTCTGGAAGTCTTGGTGGGCGCACTAGGGTTCGAACCTAGGACCCGCTGATTAAGAGTCAGCTGCTCTACCAACTGAGCTATGCGCCCGATCGCGTCCGCGACCGCCCGGTGGCCACCAAGTCCGTCCGGGGTGGCGGGCTGATACCAACGCGGCCGGGGCCTGTCCACCCCCGGCCGCCTCTTTTTCTCATTCCGCCGCCGCATGCTGTGCATGCACGCGCACGGAATGGGCCGACAGCTTGTTCAGAGCCGAGAGGTACGCCTTCGCGGACGCCACCAGCGTGTCCGGATCGGCGCCGCGCGCGGTGACGCTGCGCTCGCCGTCCCGCAGGCGCACCGAGACCTCCGCCTGGGCGTCCGTCCCGCCGGTGACGGCGTGGACCTGGTACAGTTCCAGCTGCGCCTGGTGCGGGACCAGCGCCGAGATCGCGTTGAACACCGCGTCGACGGGCCCGTTGCCGTCCGCCTCCTCGATCCGCGTGCCGGTCTCGTCCGCGATCCGCAGCGTGGCGCGCTGCGGTCCGCGGGTTCCGGCGATCACCGACAGGGAGACCAGCCGGATCCGGTCGTGCGCCGTGGCGAGGTTCTCGTCGACCAGCGCCTCGATGTCCTCGTCGTAGACGTTCTTCTTCCGGTCGGCCAAGGCCTTGAACCGGTCGAAGGCGTCCTGGAACTGGTTGTCCGACAGATGCAGGCCGAGATCCTCCAGCTTGGAGCGGAACGCCGCCCGGCCCGAGTGCTTGCCCATCACCAGGGAAGTCTTGGTCAGCCCGACCGAGGCCGGCGTCATGATCTCGTAGGTCTCGGCGTTCTTGAGCATGCCGTCCTGGTGGATGCCGCTCTCGTGCGCGAAGGCGTTGCGGCCGACGATCGCCTTGTTGAACTGCACCGGGAAGTTCGTGGCGTGGCTCACGAGCTTGGAGGCGCGGGTCAGCATCGTCGACTCGACGCCGGTCTCGTAGGGCAGCACGTCGGCGCGGGTGCGCAGCGCCATCACGATCTCCTCGAGCGCAGCGTTGCCGGCCCGCTCGCCGATGCCGTTGATGGTGCACTCGACCTGCCGGGCGCCTCCCTCGATGCCCGCCAGGGAATTGGCGATCGCGAGGCCCAGGTCGTTGTGGCAGTGGACCGAGAATACGGCCTTGTCGGCGTTCGGCACCCGCTCGCGGACGTTCGCGAACATGTCGCGGTACTCCGACGGCGTGGCGTAGCCGACCGTATCGGGCAGGTTGATCGTCGTGGCGCCGGCCTTGATCGCCGCCTCGACGCAGCGGCACAGGTAATCGAGCGGCGTGCGGGTGGCGTCCATGGCCGACCATTCCACGTCCTCGACGAGGTCGCGGGCCTGGGCCACGGTCTTCAGGATGATCTCGACGACCTCGTCCTGGCTCTTGCGCATCTGGTGCGCGAGGTGGATCGGCGAGGTCGACACGAAGGTGTGGATGCGCGCGCGCTTGGCGTGGCGCACGGCCTCGCCGGCCCGAGCGATGTCGGCGGGGATCGCGCGGGCGAGGCCCGCGATGGTGGCGCGCTTGGTCCGGCGGGCGATCTCCGAGACCGCCTCGAAATCGCCGTTCGACGCGATGGGGAACCCGGCCTCGATGATGTCGACGCCCATCGTGTCGAGCAGCTCGGCGACCGCGAGCTTCTCGTCGAAGGTCATGGTGGCGCCGGGGCACTGCTCGCCGTCGCGCAGCGTCGTGTCGAAGATCAGGATCCGGTCGCGGGCGGAGGCGGTGCTGGTCGTGGTCATGGCATTACCCTGTCGCGGGCCGCCCGGCACGTGATGGCGCGGCGCGGCGTGGTGCCCTCGCGGGCGGATTCGCGAATGAACGAACTCCCCTGAAGGCCCAGGCGCGCGCCCGGACGGCCCTCAGGGGCGGGTAAGCAGAAGCGGAAGAAGGAGCCCGGAGCGGCGCGCACGGGACCGAAGCGCCGTAGAGGCGGCGCGGGCGGTCTCGGTCGCTGAGCCGGCTCTGGCCAAGGCTCGTCTCTCCTGTCGGCGACCCGCGCGGGACGTTCTCACGGCGCGGTGCTGCCCGTAGGTATCCCCGGAGCGGTCGGAACACAAGCGAGACGCGCGTCAGGAGGCGGTGGCCGGGACGGTCGCGGCCGGCAGGTCCGCGAGGACCGCCGCCGCGAGATCGTCGTAGAGCAGCATCTGCCCGGCGGCCCAGGACTCGAATTCGGCCAGCAGCGTCGGGTCGAACGCGGTCAGGCGACCGCCGCAGATCCGGATCCATCCCGCTGCCTCCGCCTCGCCGAGCAGATTGCCGACATGGGCGCGCGACACGTCCAGCCGCTCGGCGAGGCCGCGCAGGCCGAGCGACACCGCCGCCGGCGCGCCGGGCACCGCGGCGGCGTAGTGGGCCCCGACCAGGGCGGTCAGCAGCGGGTAGCCGCAATCCCGCCCGGCGAAATGGAGCACCCGCGGGAACGGCGCGATGAGCGTGCCGTGCCGCAGCACGTGGGCGGCCGACAGGCGGACCAGCTCCCCGAGCCGGTCGGGTCCGTCGAGCATCCCGGCGCGGCCCGGGTCGCGTCGGGTCACCGCGTCCATGGCGGCGACGAACAGGCGCCCGCTTCGCGCGATCTCGGTCACCAGGGCCGGCGCCGCCTGCAGGCATTTCACCCGTCCGTCGCCCCGATCCGCGGCCGCGGTGACGAATCGTCCGGCCTTCAGGGCCGACACGAAGCCGGCCGTCTGCCTCGGGCTCGATCCCACCATCGCCTGGAGGACGGTCAGGGTGGGGCGGGGGCCGCCGTGGTGTCGCCACGCGTAGTCGTTGTGGATCAGCATGAACGAGACCACGTAGCGCCCGATCTGGTTGAGCAGCTTGTGGCTGGGCCAAACTATCTGCGCCGGCTCGATCATGCCGCGGCAGTAACCGGCGACCGCCGGGCGGAAACCGTGCTCGGATCGAAGCAAGGCGATCCGATCCCGGAAATGATCGTCCAACATCCGTGCCCCGGTTCAGCCGGCTCCGGACCGGAGGGATGCCCCGCGCCCGGCCTCCGGTCCAGGATTTCCTGCAAAGTTTGGACTCTGTGGTGAAGAACGCGCCGGGATACGACTCGCAGTGCTTGTCTCAGCGCTGCCGAAGCGAGCGGTCCGCCGGGCCTGGCCGGCGTCAGATGCGAAGGGGACCGTCCACCGTGTGCGATCTGCATCGACCCTCTCTCTCCCGGCGCGGCCTGCTTGCGGCCGCGGCGGCCGGTACCGCGATGGGGGCGTCCGCCGGGATCCGGCGCGCCGAGGCGGCCCTCGACGGGGCGCGATCGAACGCCATCACGCCCGAGGCGGCCCTGACGCGACTGCGCGACGGCAACGGCCGCTACGTGGCCAACACGCCGGCGAATCGGGACTTCGCGGCCGGTCGCGCCGCGCGCGCCGCGGCGCAGTACCCGATCGCCTGCATCGTCGGCTGCGCCGACGCCCGGGTCGCCCCGGACTTCATCTTCGACCAGGGACCGGGCGATCTGTTCGTCGTCCGTGTCGCCGGCAACTTCGTCACCACCGACGGTCTCGCCAGCCTGGAATACGGCGTGTCGGTGCTCGGGGCGCCGCTGATCCTCGTGCTCGGCCACTCCGATTGCGGGGCCGTGAAGGCGACGATCGACGTCATGAAGACCGACGCGACCCTTTCCGGTCATCTCCCCGTGCTGATCGACGCGATTCGCCCGGCGGTGGACCTGGCCGAGAAGGCGCGGGCGCAGGATCCCCTGGCCGAGGCCATCGCCCAGAATGTTCGGCACAGTGTCCGGCGCCTGCAGCAGGCCGGGCCGATCCTCGCGGAGGCCGTCGCCGCCGGGCGCGTGAAGGTCGTGGGCGGCTTCTACGACATCGGCACCGGCCGGGTCGCGATGCTCTGATTGCGGGGGCGCGATCCGCCCCGGTGCGCGGGCGGGCGCCCGGCCGATGCGGGACGCCGATGCTGGACGCCGATGCTTGCCAATGACGGTGCAGCCTCGATAAAGCCCGCCGGCACGTCGAGACCAGAACCGCGAGACCGTCATGGCCAGCTACAAGCTCCTGCTCCTGCCCGGCGACGGGATCGGCCCGGAGGTCGCCGGCGGCATGCAGGTGGTCCTCGACACCCTCAAGGAGACCGGTCTCGCGACCTTCGAGACCGAGACCGACCTCGTCGGCGGCTGCGCCATCGACGCGCACGGCGTCCCGCTGGCGGACGCGACCCTGCAGCGCGCCAAGGACGCGGACGCGATCCTGCTCGGCGCGGTCGGCGGTCCCAAATGGGCCGGCGTCGCCTACGAGAACCGCCCCGAAGCCGGCCTGCTGCGCCTGCGCAAGGAGCTGGACCTCTTCGCCAACCTGCGGCCCGCGATCTGCTACCCGGCGCTGGCCGAGGCCTCGGCGCTGAAGCGCGAACTCGTCGAGGGGCTCGACATCATGATCGTCCGGGAGCTCACCGGCGGCGTCTATTTCGGCGAGCCGAAGGAGATCACCACGCTGGAGGACGGCTCCAAGCGGGCGGTCGACACCCAGGTCTACACGACGGCCGAGATCGAGCGGATCGCCCACGTGGCCTTCGACCTCGCCGGCAAGCGCTCGGGCCGGGTCGCCTCGGCCGAGAAGCACAACGTGATGAAGTCCGGCGTCCTGTGGAAGGAGGTCGTCACGAAGGTGCACGCCGCGCACTACGCCGAGCTGCAGCTGGAGCATATCCTCGCTGACAACTGCGCCATGCAGCTGGTGCGCCGGCCGAAGCAGTTCGACGTGCTGGTAACCGACAACCTGTTCGGCGACGTGCTCTCCGACATCGCCGCCATGCTCACCGGCTCCCTCGGCATGCTGCCCTCGGCCTCCCTCGGCGCGGTCGATGCGAGCGGCCTGCGGCGGGCACTCTACGAGCCGGTCCACGGCTCGGCCCCCGATATCGCCGGCCAGGACAGGGCCAACCCGATCGCCATGATCGGCTCGCTCGCCATGTGCCTGCGCTACTCCTTCGGCCTCGGCGACGCCGCCGACGCCCTCGACGGCGCCATCACCGACGCTCTCGCGGGCGGCGCGCGCACCGCCGACATCGCCGGCGAGGGCACGAACCCGATGGGCACGCGCGCCATGGCCAGCGCGGTGGCGGACGCGCTCCGCACGCGGGTCGGCTGAGACACGTCTTCGGCGCGTCGCAGCACCGGGGTCGGTCCCCAGCCGCGTGTTTCGACGCATGGCGGTCGGGCGCGACCTTCGCTATGACGCGCCCATCGAGGATTGGGAGCGTCATGAAGGCCGGAGACGGGGCGTCTGAGCGCGCGAGCGCGGATTTCGGCTTCGAGCGCGTGGCGCTCGAAGAGAAGCAGGGGCGCGTCGACAGCGTCTTCCACTCGGTCGCCCGCCGCTACGACATCATGAACGACCTGATGTCGGCGGGTCTGCACCGGGCCTGGAAGGCGCAGCTCGTCTCGATGCTGCGGCCGCCGCAGAACCGCGCTTTCGCGCATCTCGACGTCGCCGGCGGCACCGGCGACGTGGCGTTCCGGGTGCTGGCCGCCGGCGGTCCGCGCACCCGCGTCACCGTCCTCGACATCAACGAGTCGATGCTGCGGGTCGGCGCCGAGCGGGCGCGGGAGCGCAAGGTCGACGAGACCGGCGACCGGATCGCCTTCGTGACCGGCAACGCCGAGGCCCTGCCGCTGCCGGACGCCTCCTTCGACGCCTACACGATCGCCTTCGGCATCCGGAACGTGCCGCGGATCGAGACGGCGCTCGCCGAGGCGCGGCGCGTGCTGAAGCCCGGCGGGCGCTTCCTGTGCCTGGAATTCTCCGCCGTCGACATCCCGCTGCTCGACCGGATCTACGACGCCTACTCGTTCAATGTGATCCCGCGCATCGGCGCCCGGGTGGCCGGAGACGCCGAATCCTACCGCTACCTCGTTGAGTCGATCCGGAAGTTCCCGACCCGCGGCGCCTTCGCGGGCATGATCGAGCGCGCGGGCTTCCGGCACGTCACCGACCGGGCGCTCACGGGCGGGATCGTGGCGATCCATTCGGGCTGGAAGGTCTCTTGACCGCCGCCGCGCGCGACGGGAGCCAGCACCGGTGATCAGCGCCGCCGTCAACCTGTTCCGCGGCGCGCGGGTCGGCTTCGTGCTGGCCCGGGAGGGCGCCCTCGCCTTCGCCGATCCCTCCGAGCTGCCGCCGCACCTGCGGCTCGCCCTGCGGATCGGGCGCTCCCTCGAGCGGCCGGGCCTGGACGACGGGGCCGCCCGGCTCTCGGCGGCGATGACGCGCCTCGGCCCGTCCTACGTGAAGTTCGGCCAGTTCCTGGCGACGCGGCCCGACATCGTCGGCGTGCGCGCGGCCTTCGACCTGGAGAAGCTGCAGGACCGGGTGCCGCCCTTCCCGCAGGCCGTCGCGCTCCGCACGGTCGAGACCGCCCTCGGCAAGCCCGTGAGCGCCCTGTTCGTCTCGTTCAGCGAGCCGATCGCGGCCGCCTCGATCGCGCAGGTCCACAAGGCGATCGTGCAGGATCCCGACGGCACGCAGCGCGCCCTCGCCGTGAAGGTGATGCGGCCCGGCGTCCGCGAGCGCTTCATGCGCGACCTCGAGGTCATGCGCTTCATGGCCCGGGTGGTGCACGCCCTGTCGCCGCAAGCGGAGCGGCTGCGCCCCCGCGAGGTGGTGGAGATCCTCGCGCGCTCGGTGCTGATGGAGATGGATTTCCGCCTGGAGGCGGCGGCCGCCTCGGAACTCGCCGAGAACACCAAGGACGATCCCGATTTCCGCGTGCCGAGGCCGGAATGGGAACTGACCGCCCGCGAGGTGCTGTCGGCCGAGTGGATCGAGGGCACCCGCCTCCACAGCGCGGCCGAACTCGCCGCCCGGGGGCACGATCCGCAGACCATCGGGCGGACCGTCATCCAGAGCTTCCTGCGGCACGCGATCCGCGACGGCTTCTTCCACGCCGACATGCACCAGGGGAACCTGCTGGTCGACGCCGAGGGCCGCCTGGTGGCGGTGGATTTCGGCATCATGGGCCGCCTCGGCCCGAACGAGCGCCGGTTCCTCGCCGAGATCCTCCTCGGCTTCATCCTGCGCGACTATCGCCGGGTGGCGAAGGTCCATTTCGAGGCTGGCTACGTGCCGGCCCACCACTCCGTGGAGGATTTCGCTCAGGCGATCCGCGCGATCGGCGAGCCGATCCACCAGCGCCGGGCCGACGAGATCTCGATGGCCAAGGTCCTGACCCTGCTGTTCGACGTCACGGCCCTGTTCGACATGAGCACTCGCACCGAGCTGGTGATGCTCCAGAAGACCATGGTGGTGGTGGAGGGCGTGGCCCGCTCCCTCGACCCGCGTCTCGACATGTGGACCACGGCCGAGCCGGTCGTGCGCGCCTGGATCGCCCGCAACATGGGCCCGGTCGGCCGGGCGCAGAGCGGCCTGGAGGCCCTGCGGGTGGTCTCCGACGTGGTCGGCGACATCCCGGACCTCGCCACGCGGTTGAAGCGCGTCCTCGTCCGCCTCGACGAGGCCGGCACCGGCGATGCGCGCCGCCTGGAGCGTTTCGCCCGTGAGGAGCGCCAGCGGGCGATCTGGTCGACGCTGGCCCTGTGGGGCATCGCCGTCGGCGCGCTGATGCTGGCGTTCCGGGGTCTCTGACGCGCTGTACGCCCTGCCCCGGGAACGACTCCGCGCGCCGTCCGCGGGCGCTTAGCCGGGCGCGTGTCCCGACACGGTCGCGCCCTCGGCCGCGGGCATCAGGGCACGCAGCTCGCGGGCGAGCTCGTTGAGCCCGGTCGTGCCTTTGGCGAGCACCCGGTCGGCCTGACCGGCCAGACGGCGTCGGTCCTCGGCCGTGATGTCCTTGGCGGTGAGCACCACGACCGGCACGTCGCGGCTGTCCGGGCGGGCACGGAGCGCCCGGAGGAACGCGAAGCCGTCCATCTCCGGCATCATCAGGTCGAGGAGGATGAGGGACGGACGTTCCGCCTCCAGGGATTCGAGGGCGCGCAGGCCGTTCTCCGCCTCGCGGACCGGGAAGCCCTCGCGCGCAAGATAGGCGCAGACGTGGTCGCGAACGTCCGGCTCATCCTCGACCACGAGGATCCCGCCGTCGCCCGATGCGGGACGGAAGCGGTCGACGATCTGGCGCAGGCTGCCCCAGTCGAGCGGCTTCTGCAGGTAGTCGGTGGCGCCGAGCGAGAAGGCGAGATTCTGCTCGTCCAGGACCGTCACCATGACGATCGGCGTCGCGCCGATCTCGGGATCGGCCCGGATCGCCCGCAGCACCGCCCATCCGTCCATCTGCGGCATGGTGACGTCGAGGAGCACGGCCCGGGGATGCAGGCTGCGGGCGAGATCGAGCCCGCGCCGCCCGTCCTCGGCGACCGTCACCGCGAAGCCCTCACGCTCCAGGAAGCGCGCCAGCAGATCGCGGGTCGCGGCGTCGTCGTCCACCACCAGGATCGTCCCCCGCTCTCCGGGATCCGGGGCGGCCGGGCCCGCGTCCTCGCCCGCGCCGGTCTCGAAGCGTGCCGGCAGCGTCAGCGTGAAGGTGGTACCCTGCCCCTCGCGACTGTCCACGGCGATCGAACCGCCCAGCATCTCGGCGAAAGCCCGTGTGATCGCGAGGCCGAGCCCGGTGCCGCCGAACCGGCGCGTCGTGGAGGCGTCGGCCTGGGTGAACCGCTCGAACAGCTTGCCGAGCTGCTCCCGCGTCATGCCGATGCCGGTATCGGTCACGGCGAAGCGCAGCGCGCCGTCGGCGCGGGTGACCGCCAGGGTGATCCGGCCGTCCTGGGTGAATTTCGCGGCGTTGCTCAGGAGGTTGATCAGGCACTGGCGCAGCTTGGTGACGTCGGTGTGGGCGCTGCCCAGACCCGGCTCCAGCTCGAGCGCCAGGGTGTTGCCCTTCTTGGCGACGAGCCCCTCGACCGTGACCGCGACCTCCTGCACCACGGCGGCGACCTCGAAGTCCTCCGCGTAGATCTCGACCCGGTCGGCCTCGATCTTCGAGATGTCGAGCACGTCGTTGATCAGGCCGAGCAGGTGGCGGGCATTCGTCTCGATCTTCTTCATGTCGGTGACGAGGTCGGCCTCGCCGATATCCTCCAGCTCCTCCTGCACCATCTCGGAATAGCCGATCACCGCCGAGAGCGGGGTGCGCAGCTCGTGGCTCATGTTGGCGAGGAACTGGCTCTTGGCCGCGTTGGCGGCCTCTGCGGCCGCGCGCGCCGCCTCGATCGCGGCCTCGGCCTCCTTGCGCTCGGTGATGTCCGTGTGGGTCCCGACCCACTCCCGCAGGGTGCCGTCGGGTTCGAGGATCGGGACGGCCCGCACGCTCATGTGCCGGTAGGCGCCGGAGGCGGCGCGCATCCGGTGCTCGGTGGCGTAGGGTTCCAGGCTGGTCACGGCGCGGGTCCACGCGGCGCGGGTATGCGCACGGTCGTCCGGGTGAATCGCGTCGAGGAAGCCGAGCCCCGCGTAGGCGGCCTCGTCCTGGCCGGTGAAGCGGGTCCAGGCAATCTGGCGGCGGTGGAGGCTCCCTTCCGGGTTGGCGGTCCAGACGATGGCGGCGCTCGCCTCGATCAGCGAGCGGAAGCGCTCCTCGCTCCGCCGGAGCCGGGCCTCCGCGAGGTGGCGGATGGTCTCGTCGACCACGACGAGGCCGACGCCCTCGACACTCTGATCGGCCGCCGCACTCTCCTCGCCCCGGAGCGGGTAGAAACTCATGGAGAAGTGCCGCACGCCCCCCGGCGCCGAGGGGGTCGGCACCGCGACCGGCACGTTCGGCGAGACCAGGCCTTCCGTCAGGGCGGCGGCCAGCTTCGGCGCCAGCTCCTCCCGCAGCGTCGGGAGCATGGCCCAGATCGGCGCGCCGAGATCGGCCCCGAAGCCGCGCTCGCTCATGGTGGCGAGCGCCCGGTTCATGTGCCGGATCTTCAGGTCGCGGTCGAGGAAGCCGAGCCCCACCGGCGCGTTGGCGAGCACGCCGTCGAGGAGGCGCGACATGCGCAGCGATTCCTGCCGGCGCACCAGGGCGAGGCGCGCCAGCAGCACGATCGCCCCGAGGGCCGCCGCCGCGGAGAGCAGGAACAGCAGGAGCCCGCGCCAGCCCTCGCGCGCCTGAAGGGTGGCGAGCTGCTGCAGGGTCGCGTCCTGGCGCGCCGCGGCCTCGGCGCGGATCGCGTCCATCAGGCGCTTGCCGTCGCCGGTCCGGACGAGGCCGATCGCGGCGTCGAAGCCCTGGTTGCGCCGGGCCTCCACGACCCGGGCCGCGAAGTCGCGCTTCTGCGCGATCAGGCCGGCGAGCGACGGACCGCCGGCCCGGACCGGATCCTGCGCGGCCGCGCCGAGGCCGGTCAGCTCCGTGTCGATCTTGGTGAGGGCGGTCGTGTAGGGCCCGAGATAGTCCTCGCTGCCGACCAGCACGTAGCCGCGCTCTCCGGTCTCCAGGTCCTTGACCTCGGAGATCAGGCGCTCGATGCCGGCGATCGTCGCGTTCGCCCGGGCGGTCGCGGCCCGGTCGGTCTCGCCGGTCACGTAGTTCGCCGTGCCGCTGCCCAGGGCGACGATCAGCAGGATGAACGCGACGGGGGAGCCCAGGAGCCAGCCCAGCGGGCCGGCGCCGCGCCAGTTGCGCCGCCGCAGCCCGAAGATCGATCCGGCGCGCGAGGGGGCGCTCACGTCTCCACCAGCCCGGTCGTGGCGCCCGACGCCTCGGAATCCGGGCGGCCGTGCGGCTGGCCGAGATAGTCCAGCGAGCGCATCTCGATCAGGCGCGAGACGGTGCGATCGAACTCGAAGGCCTCGCGGCCGGTCCGGGCGGTGTAGAGGTCCTGCGCCTCGGCCGCCGCGGAGGCCACGAGCTTCACGTGCCGGTCGTAGAGCGTGTCGACCAGCGTGATGAAGCGCTTGGCCTCGTTCCGCTCCGACTCCCCCATCACCGGGATCCCGTCGAGGATCACCGTGTGGTAGGCGCGGGCGAGCGCCATGTAGTCGGAGGCGCCGAGGGGCTGGCGGCAGAGATCGTCGAAGCCGAACCGGGCCACGCCGGTCGCCTGCTCCGGGACTGCCACGGCCCGGCCGTGGACCGTGACCGTCGTCGGGAGGCCGCGGGCCTTGCCGGTCAGCGCCTTGAAGGCGGCGTCGAGGGCGGCGCGCGCCGCCGCGTCGGCCGGGACATGGTAGACGGCCGCGCCGCCGAGCTTCTCGAGCCGGAAGTCGGTCCGGGAATCGAGCCGGACGACGTCCACGCGCTCCTTCAGGGTCGCCACGAAGGGCAGGAACAGCGCCCGGTTGAGGCCGCCCTCGTAGAGCCGGTCGGGCTCGACGTTCGAGGTCGCGACGACGGTGACGCCGCGCCGGAACAGGTGGTTGAACAGGCGCCCCAGGATCATCGCGTCGGCGATGTCGGTGACGGTGAACTCGTCGAAGCACAGCAGGGTCGCCTCGTCGGCGAGCTGGTCGGCCACCGGTCCGATCGGGTCGTCGCCCTTGACGGTGCCGGCTTTCAGCGCCTGCCGGTAGGCGTGAATGCGCTCGTGCGCGTCCGCCAGGAAGCCATGGAAATGGACCCGTCGCTTCGGCTCCGGCGCCGCGTCGTGGAACAGGTCCATCAGCATGGTCTTCCCGCGCCCGACAGAGCCCCAGATGTACAGGCCCTTGATCGCCTCGGCCTCGTCCTTGCGGCGGAACAGCCACCCCAGGGCGCTCGTCTTGCTGGCCCGCTTGCGGCGCTGGAGGTCGAGGACCAGCCGGTCGAGGGCCCGCACAAGGTGCGCCTGCGCCGGATCACGCTCGATGGCACCGGTGGCGACCAGCGCCTCGTAGCGCTCGTGGACCGGGCCGGGCGAGACCGCGCCGGCGAGCGCCGCCGGCGACGGGGCGATGGACTTGACGGATCTGTCGTTCACGCCGCCGGTTCCTCGCTGCTGATCGCGGCACCGGTTCGGCACCCCCTGCGCCCGCATCGGCGGTCAACGACCCGGGGCCTGTTCCAGTGCCGCGCAAGCTCGGCCTGAATCAACCCCGCGGCCGAACAGCCGCAGGCAAGCGTCCCATCGCTCGCGCGCATGGCAGGCACGCGGACGGCCCGCCCCGCATTCCGCTGCATTGCACAATGGATATGGGGATGCGACACCCCCGCGGTCTCTTGGGAGGAGCGTCCGGATCACCTCGCGCGCCAGCGCGCACGAACCGGAGCTTCATCATGGCGGTACAAGCCCTCGATGGGCCGACCCACACCATCCGGCGCCTCTGGCCGGCGGACCGCGCGGCGGTCCTCGACTACTTCCTGCGGCTGGATCCGGAGACCCGGGCGAGCCGCTTCATGGGCAATGTCAGCGAGGCCGGAGTCCGCGCCTACGCCGCGCAGGCCCTGACCGCGGAAGGCGTGATGTACGGCGCCTTCGTGGGCGGGGCTCTGCGCGGCCTCGGGGAGCTCCGGCCGATGGGCCCGGGCGCGTCCCGCTACGCTCTCGGGCCGCACGCCGAGGCGGCCTTCGCGGTCGAGCAGACCTTCCGCCGGCAGGGCATCGGCGCGGCGCTGTTCGCCCGGATCGCCCGCTCGGCGCGGCATCGCGGCGTCAAGGATCTCCACGTCCGCTGCCTGTCGGGCAACGGGCCGATGCTGCGCCTCGCGGTCAAGCACGGGGCGGCCCTCCAGCACGAGGGTCGCGAGATCGAGGGCGCCCTGCACCTCCCGCGTCCGACGCCGTTCTCGCTCTGGTACGAGGGGATCGCGGAGGCGTTCGACTTCACCCTGGCGGCGAGCTTCCCGGAGCCGATGCAGGCCGGGCGCTGAAGGCAGGCTCAGCCGGCGGCGTCGCCGACGAGCGCGAAGGTCAGAAGGTCCACGGACGTCGCCCCCGCGCGCAGGAGCGCCCGCGCGGCGGCGTTGCCGGTGGCGCCGGTGGTCACGACGTCGTCCACGAGGAGAACCCGGCGTCCGCGGACGCGGTGCTGCTCGGCGGCCGCGACCCGGAAGGCGCCGCTCAGGTTCTCGGCCCGCGCCGCGCGGCTCAGGCCGAGAACCCGCGCGGCTCAGGCCGACCTGGGAGCGCGTGGCGCGCACGCGCACGAGGGCCGTGGCGACGCACGGCCGTCCCGCCGAACCGGCGATCGCCCGCGCCAGAAGGGCGGACTGGTTGAAGCGCCGCCGCCAGAGGCGCCCGCGATGGAGCGGGACCGGCACGAGGCACTCGGCCTCGGCGATCAGGGACCGGCCGCTCGCGGCCATCATCCGCGCCATGACACCGACGAGATCGAGCCGGTCCTCGTATTTCAGGCGATGGACCAGCCGCCGGGCCACGGAATCGTAGAGCGCGACGGCCCGGGCGCGGCCGAAGACGGGCGGTTCCGCGATCGCCCGGGGCGACACCAGCGGGCCGACCCCGAGGTCGACGGCGAAGGGCGTTCCGTAGCGCTGGCACACCGGCTCCTCGATCAGGCGCAGGCTCGACCAGCAGGACGGGCAGAACGCGCCCGGATCGGCGGTGGCACCGCCGCAGCCCGCGCAGGTGGGCGGGTAGATCAGGGAGACGACCCCGCTCGGCAGACCGCGCAGGGCCGTGGCGACGGCCTGGAGGGCCGTCATGCGCGCACCGCGCTCCGCAGGGCCGGCTTACTGGGCCGAGACGGGGCGCGCCTGCGGCGCCATCTGTTGCTGCTCGACCTGACGGTCGCGAGCGTTGGCACGATGGCGCCCGATGGCGCAGCCGGCCGCGGCGCCAAGGAGGCCGTGATGGCCGGCGTAGTGACCCGCGATGCCGCCGACGATGGCGCCCTTGATGCAGCCCTTCGCCTCGGCGCCGCCCGCGGCGGCCAGGGTGGTGAGGGCCACGGCGGCCCCGACGAGCATGCGCTTCATGATTGGTGCTCCATGAGGAATCTCGGCCGTTGGGCCGGTTGCAGCAGGAACAGCGACGCTCCCGAGTCGTTCCAGGATCCTAGCGCAGCTCACGGGACCGTGCGCGGGGACGGTGGCGCGGCGCGATGGCAGATGCCATGTGCGCAGCGATGGATAGTCCCGCCACCCTGTTCGACACGCCCCTCGCCCGCCGCCGCCTCGCCCGCGCTGGGCGCCTCGGCTACCCGGGTTTCCTCCTCGACCGGCTCGCCGAGGATCTGGACGACCGGCTCGGCGCCGTCCTGCGCAGCTTCGTGTCGGTCCTCGACCTCGCGACACCGCGTCCCGTGGTGACCCGGCTGCTCGCCGCCCGCTATCCGGCGGCGCGGCATCTCCGCCTCGCGGCCCTGCCCGAGCCGGGCGGCGAGCTGATCGTCGGCGATCCCGAGGCGCTGCCGCTGGCCGCGGCGAGCCTGGACCTCGCCGTGTCGCTGCTGGCCCTCCACGCCGTGAACGACCTGCCGGGCACGCTGATCCAGCTGCGCCGCGCCCTGCGGCCGGACGGTCTGTTCGTCGGCTGCCTGCTCGGCGGCGCGACGCTGACCGAGCTGCGCCAGAGCTTCGCTCAGGCCGAGAGCGAGGTCGAGGGCGGTGTCAGTCCCCGCGTGGCGCCCTTCGCGGCGGTGCGCGAGGCCGGGGGCCTGCTGCAGCGGGCGGGCTTCGCGCTGCCGGTGGCCGATACCGATACGCTGACGGTGCGCTACGCCGACCCGTTCGGCCTGATGCGCGACCTGCGGGCCATGGGCATGACCAACGCGCTCACCGAGCGGCGGCGGACGCCGCTCCGGCGGGCGACGCTCCTGCGCACCGCTGAGATCTACGCCGAGCGGTTCGCCGACCCGGACGGCCGCGTGCGGGCGACCTTCGAGGTGCTGTGGCTCTCGGGCTGGGTCCCGCACGAGACCCAGCAGAAGCCCCTGCGGCCCGGGACCGCGAAGACGCGCCTCGCCGACGCGCTCGGGACCGTCGAGCTGAAGCCCGAGGGAGGAGACACGCCGTGAAGCTGCCCGGACCGGACCACCCGATCACTGTCGAGCCCGAGCCCCGTCGCGTCCGCGTCGTCGTGGCGGGCGTCGCGGTCGCCGAGACCCGCAACGCCCTGCGGCTTCAGGAAGCCCGGTATCCGCCGGTCTTCTACGTGCCGCGGAGCGATATCCGGGCCGACAGCTTCGTCGCCTCGACGCGCACGAGCCACTGCCCGTACAAGGGCGACGCCCACTATTTCGACCTCGTCGTCGGCGAGACCCGGCGCCCCGATGCGGTCTGGAGCTACGGGGACCCGTACCCGGCCGTCGCGGCGATCCGCGACCACGTGGCGTTCTACCCGGACCGGGTCGACGCCATCGTGCTGGAGGATTGATCCGGCCGCGGGGGCGGCTCAGTCCCGGACGAGGCTCCAGAACGCCTGCTTGCGGCCGTGCGCCCGTCGCAGCGCCGCGCGGTAGGCCTGCGGATCCGGATCGACGTCGCCGGCCGCGAGGCGACCCGACAGGGCGTCGAGTTCCGCGAGGTAGCGCGCTGCGTGCGGGTAGGCGGCGCTGCGACCGGTCTCGAGGATGGCGTCGAGGAGCCGGCGGTACAGGATCGTCGCGGCCCGGGGGTGATCCTGCGCCAGCGCCTCGGCGACCGGCGCCAGCACCGCGTACTGGTCGCCCTGCCAGGTCTCGGGCCGCGCGACGACCAGCGCGGCCGCCCGGCGCGGATCCGGCCAGGCCGCCAGGAAGGCGAGGGCCCGGTGCGGCTGCGGGAAGGCCTCGGCGTGGTCGAGGGCGCGCCGGAGCGCCTCCTCGTCCTCGAAATCCGGAAGCTTGGCGAGGAAAGTGCGCAGCATCGGGGCGTCGAGCTCGCGCTCGAAACGCCCCCAGCGCAGCGCCTGGGCCTCGTCGCCCCGGCCGAGCGCGTCGAGGATCTCGATCTCCAGCGCCTGCCGCTCCCGTTCCGGTCCGCGCAGGTCGAAGCCGGCGACCAGGTCGGCCCGGGTGGCGATGCGCAGACCCGGGTCCTGCATGCGGCGGATCCAGTCCAGCGCCTCGGCGGGGCGCCCGGCGTCGAGGAGCCGCCTGCCGATCGCGCTGCGATTCTCCCGCCCCGGCAGCATCGCGCGTTCCAGAGCGATGAAGGCGTCCGGGTCACCGCGCCGGTCGGCGATGGCCTGCCGCAGGCGCAGGATCTGGATCCGGGCGGCCTGCCGGTGGTGCGTCACCTCCCGCCGGGGATCCCCGGCCTGCGGCAGCACCGCCGCGGCGGCGGCGAGCCGGTCGTCGATCTCGGCGAGCGACGGCTCGGGCAGCGCCGGGATCATGTCGCCGAGGACGGTCCCGAGGGGACCGAACGGATCTGCCGCGAACGGCTCGACGAGCTGGGCTGCCACCCCGGCGGCGTCCTCCGGTGGCAGGGCGCCGGCGATCTCCACGAAGGCCGCGGAGGCGCGGTCGAACACCCCCTGCACCGCGCCGGTGCTGTCGTCCACGCGGTTCAGGACCGCGTCGGCGCCGTCGAGGAAGCGCCGGAGCCGGTCGAGGGCGGCACCCGGATCGAGGGGCCGCAGCTCGTCGAGGATCACCGTCACGGTCGTGTTGAGGTCGGCCGCGAAGGTCCGGCGCTTCTGCCAGTCGATGTAGCCCTGGGCGCCCTCGAGGGCCGTCAACCGCCGGTCGACGATCGCCGCGACGGCCTCCGGGCCCTGGAGCGCGGCGAGCGCGGCGCTCACCAGCTTCTTGAAAGCCGGGTTGCGCCCGGTCTCGCCGAGGATCAGCGCGATCAGCCGGTCCGGGCCGAGCGCCGCCAGCGTCTCCGGTGACGGGGTCGTCCGGCGCGCGCCCTTCGGCAATGCGGGCGCCTTGCGACTGTCCGGCGCCTTGCGGCCAGCCGGCGTCTCGGCCGGGGTCACGCGCCGCGCGCGCGCCACGGGGCCCCCCGTCGTTGCGCCGGATCCCGCATGTCCGGTCCGTCCGCCGCGGCTACTCGACGACCCGGGCGCGGGGCCGGTCGCTGCCCTGCGCGGTCTCGTCGTGCCAGCCACCGGCCTGATCCTGGTAGCGGATCCCCTCGGTCGAGCCGGGGACCTGCTGCTCGGCCGCCGCGGCCTGGGCCGCCTGCAGTGCCTCCTCGCGGCTCGGGAAGGTCTCGGAGAACACGTCGCCGACCTTGTAGGCGAAGCCGCCGTCGTGCTCGACGATGCGATAGGTAACCTCGGACATCACGCCTCCTGTACGCGCCCAATCATCGTTGAGCGCGAACCCGCCGGACGCGCCGCGGTTCCAGCCGACGGGGCCTCGGCCTCCGATCCGCCGGAAAGTGGACCTAGCCCGGCGCGGTCCCGGCACGCAGACGACGACGATGCAGCTTCGCCCGATCCTCGCCCTCGCCCTCCTCCTGGTCGCCCGTCCGGCGAGCGCCGAGGAGGGCTTCCTCGACAAGCTGTTCGGCGGCTCCGGGCGCGGGGCGCCGCCCAACCCCTTCGCGTCGAACTACCCGTCCGCGCCGCCCTCGCCCGAGGAGGCGCGCGCCGCGCGGGAGCGGCGGTCGGTTCGCGGCGCGCGGGGCGCGCCGGCCGGACCCCTGCCCCCGGGACGCATCCCGGAGGAGTGAGGCGCCTCAGGCGTCGCCGACGACGCCGGCCGCGTCCTGCGCCTGCAGCACGTCCGGGCGCGGCATCGAGATGATGTTGTAGCCGGCATCCACGAAGTGGACCTCGCCGGTGACGCCGCCCGAGAGCGGCGACAGCAGGTAGAGGGCCGAACCGCCGACATCCTCGAGGCTGACCGTGCGCCGCAGCGGCGCGTGGGCACGCTGGTGATTGAACATCAGCCGCGCGTCCGCGATGCCGGCACCCGCCAGCGTCCGCATCGGGCCGGCGGAGAGCGCGTTGACCCGGATCCCGTCCGGGCCCAGGTCGCTCGCCAGGTAGCGCACCGAGGCCTCCAGCGCCGCCTTGGCGACGCCCATGACGTTGTAGTTCGGCATCACCCGGGTCGCGCCGCCGTAGGTCAGGGTCAGCAGCGAGCCGCCCTGCTTCATGCGCTTGGCCGCGCGCTGCGCGATCTCGGTGAACGAGAAGCACGAGATCGTCATCGTGCGCACGAAGTTCTCGCGCGTCGTCACGTCGACGTAGCGGCCCTTGAGCTGCGCCTTGTCGGAGAAGCCGATGGCGTGGACCACGAAGTCGAGTCCGCTATCGAATCGCCCGTCGAGGGCCTCGAAGGTCGCGTCGACGGAGGCGAGATCCTCGACGTCGCAGGGCAGCACGATGTCCGAATCGAGCTTGGCGGCGAGGGGCGCCACCCGGCGGCCGAGGGCCTCGCCCTGATACGTGAAGGCCAGACGCGCGCCTTGGCCGTGCAGCGCCTTGGCGATTCCCCAAGCGATCGAGTGATCGTTCGCGACGCCCATGATCAGGCCGCGCTTGCCCGCCATCAAACCCGTCATGCCGACTCACATCCTGACCGAGCACGCCGGACCCGCGGAGCGGGCCCGGACCGGGGTCGCGACGAGCGAACCGCGGCAGGCTGCTCTAACGCGGCTCGCGCCGCGCTCCAAACGCGGTGCGGCCTCGGCGGCGGGCGTAAAAAAAACCCCGCCAGCGGGCGGGGCGTCGGGTGGCGTCGCGAACGGGCTCAGAAATGCCCGTCCGTGTGCGAGTCCGCTTCTTCCAGCACGACCTGCTTCGCGTAGATCGCGGCAACGCCGGCGATCATCAGGCCGCCCAGCGTTCCGAAGATGAAAGTCCCCATCGCCACCACCAGATCTCAACAGCGGGTAAACGCCGGCCTTGAGCCGGCGGTTCCGCGCTCGGCGATCAGGCGTCGACGTGCTTCAGGACGAGTGTCGCGTTGGTGCCGCCGAAGCCGAAGGAATTGGTCAGCACGTGGCCGAGCTGCGCGTTGTCGCGGCGCTGCTGCAGGATCGGCATGTCGGCGAAGGCCGGGTCGAGGGTGTCGATATGCGCGCTCTCGCAGATGAAGCCGTTGTTCATCATCAGCAGGCTGTAGATCGCCTCTTGCACGCCGGTGGCGCCCAGGGAGTGACCGGTGAGCGACTTGGTGGCCGAGATCGGCGGGCAATCCTCGCCGCGGCCGAACACCTCGCGGATCGCCTCGATCTCCTTGTCGTCGCCGACGGGCGTCGAGGTGGCGTGCGGGTTGATGTAGTCGATCCGCGCGCCCTTCAGCCCGTCCAGGGCCTGGCGCATGCATCGGACCGCGCCCTCGCCGGACGGCGCGACCATGTCGTGGCCGTCCGAGGTGGCGCCGTAACCCGCGACCTCGCCGTAGATCCGGGCGCCGCGCGCCCTGGCGTGCTCCAACTCCTCGAGGACGAGCACGCCGGCGCCACCCGCGATGACGAAGCCGTCGCGGTTGGCGTCGTAGGCGCGGGAGGCCCGGGACGGGGTGTCGTTGTACTTGGAGGACATGGCGCCCATGGCGTCGAACAGCACCGACAGGGTCCAGTCCAGATCCTCGCAGCCGCCGGCGAAGATGATGTCCTGCCGGCCGCCCTGGATGATCTCGGCGGCGTTGCCGATGCAGTGATTCGACGTCGCGCAGGCGGAGGAGATCGAGTAGTTCACGCCGCGGATCTTGAACCAGGTCGCCAGTGTCGCCGAGGCGGTCGACGACATCGCCTTCGGCACGGCGAACGGGCCGATGCGCTTGGGGCCCTTGTCCCGCGCGATCGCGGCGGCCTCGACGATCACCCGGGTCGAGGGACCGCCCGAGCCCATGATGATGCCGGTGCGCTCGTTCGAGATGTCGCCCGGCTCCAGGCCGGCATCCTGGATCGCCTGATCCATGGCGACGTGATTCCACGCGGTTCCGCCGCCGTGGAAGCGCATCGCGCGCCGGTCCACCACACCTTCCGGATCGAGGGTGGGCGCGCCGGAGACCTGGCTGCGGAAGCCATGCTCGGCGTAGCTGGCGTCGCGCGCGATGCCCGAGCGGGCCTCGCGCAGGGAGGCGAGCACCTCCTGCGTGTTGTTGCCGATGGACGAGACGATGCCCATCCCGGTGATGACGACACGGCGCATGATGGTGACACTACCTCCGTCGCGGTCCCGGTCGCCCGGGCCGCGTCACGGTCAGCTAAGGTGACGCGGACACAATCTCAACCGCCGAGACCGTCCGGCGTTGCGGCCAAGCCGCGAACCGGACGCGCGGCGGCGCGGCTCAGCTCTGGAACAGGCCGACCCGCATGTCCTGGACCTGATAGACGCGCTCGCCGTCCGCCTCGAGCCAGCCGTCGCCGATGCCGAGCACGAGCTTGCCCTGCCGAACCCGCTTCACGTCGACATTGTAGACGACCTTCTTCATCGTCGGCAGCACTTGGCCGGCGAGCTTCACCTCGCCCACGCCCAGGGCGCGGCCGCGGCCCGGCGAGCCGAGCCAGCCGAGATGGAAGCCCAGCATCTGCCAGAGGGCATCGAGGCCGAGGCAGCCCGGCATCACCGGGTCGCCCTGGAAATGGCAGGGGAAGAACCAGAGGTCCGGCCGGATGTCGAGCTCGGCCGTCACGTGCCCCTTCCCGTGGGCGCCGCCTTCGGTCCCGATGGACGTGATCCGGTCGAACATCAGCATCGGCGGCAGCGGTAACTGCGCGTTGCCCGATCCGAAGAGTTCGCCGCGCCCGCAGGCCAGAAGATCCTCGTAGGAATAGTGCGACCGGCGGCTCGCACCCTGCGCTTGTGTCTCGGCGTCTGGCGGCATTGCGTTGGCTGTTTCCTCGGAGATGCGCGATCTTCGCGTCGCGGGCGACTATACTCGGCCCGTCGGCTGGCGCGCGGGTTAGCACGGGGCGCCGCGCCTTCAAAGCCTGCAACCGCAGGCGTGCGGCGACGCTCGGGTTGCGACTGTCCGACCACTTCAATATACTGAGGGAACATCCGTTCCTTCAGGCCCCTCGTCGAGCGTTCAGTCCAGCGATGTCCGAACCGGTGCCATTCCAGGCCGTCTTCAACGGCCGGGTCCCAGCCCCCCAGTTGGAGGCCAACGGGACTCCGCGCCGCGGCTGCCCGCTGTCCGACCTGCGCGACCGGCTGCGTCGGGCCGGATTGCGGCCGACGCGGCAGCGCCTGTCCCTGGGCTGGCTGCTCTTCGGTCGCGGCGACCGCCACCTGACGGCGGAGATGCTCTACGACGAGGCGATGCGCGCCAAGGTGCCGGTGTCGCTGGCGACGGTCTACAACACCCTGCACCAGTTCACCGAGGCGGGGCTCCTGCGCCAGCTCGCGCTCGACGGGTCGAAGGCCTATTTCGACACGAACCCGACCGAGCACCACCATTTCTACCTGGAGGATGAGAGCCAGGTGATCGACATGCCGGATTGCGGCATCACGGTGGATTCGCTGCCCGAGGCGCCCGAGGGCATGGAGATCGCCGGGGTCGAGGTGATCGTGCGCCTGCGTCGCAGCCGCCCGGCGGGCCGCCGTCAGGGCTGAAGCGGCGCCAGCAGATTCGGAGAACGACGCGAGGCCCGGCATCGTCCGGGCCTTCGCTTTTTCGGGCCGCCGCCGTGGCGGGAGCAGGCACGTCACGGCATCCGCAGTGACGGGCGGCGGATGTCGGGTCGCCCGGGCCGCTACTCCACGACCTCGTTCGGGTAGACGCCCCACAGGCGATTCTGGCGGATGTAGCCGTCGACGTCCCGCTTGTTCGGCAGCGCGACGATCATGCGGCACCACGTGCCGGTGCAGCTCTTGACGCTGCCGATGACGCCGGTCTGGAGCTTGGCCTCGTCGTCGGCGCCGTCATCGGCCTTGGCCCGCAGCGACACGGCCGCCTTCTCGACGCCCTTGTCGGGGCCGGCATTCACGATGGCGGTGCGGCGTCCGGACAGCAGGGAGTGCAGCACCCAGCCCTCGGTGCCTTCCGAATCGCGGATCCGGCGCCAGGTCTCGAACTCGCCCACGATCTCGACCGGCAGGCCGGCCCGCTGGAACACCCAGAGCGTCCGGTGATCCTTCGAGGGACCTTCGCGAAGATTGACGCGATCGGTCTTCAGGCTGGCGTAGCGGGGCAGCGGCAGCTTAGTCACCGGCCCGACCCCGGCCTCGGGGCCTGCGGGCGGCGCCGCGCGGGCGCCGGTCGCGAGACCGCCGGCCAGCACCGCCGCGACGGCGAGGCTGAGGCGTGACACGCGCATGGTCGTCTCCCTATCCAGACGTGGCGTTGCTGGGCGCCGGACATGTCGAAAGCGGGGCCGGTTCGACGCGCGGACCGGTCCGCATCCGATTGTGTTCCGGCCCACCTCTGGTAGAGAGGCCGACGGGTCGGAACAGGCTCCGGAACCGGCGCCCGTGACCGATCCTGTCTGGCCGAGTTCGGTTAACGGACGCTTGCGGGACGCGGTCCGGGCGGGTGCCGCCGGGCGCGAGCCGCAATCAGGGCCGCGAGGCTGACGGGGAGAGAGACGTGTCGAAGCGCAAGCCGCTGGTGGTCGTGACGCGGCGCCTGCCGGATGCCGTCGAGACGCGGATGCGCGAGCTGTTCGACGTCCGGCTCAATTCCGAGGACGCGCCGATGGCGTCCGACGCCGTGGCGTCGGCGCTGCGCGAGGCCGACGTCCTCGTTCCCACCGTCACCGACGAGATCGATGCCGGTCTGATCGCCCAGGCCGGGCCGAACCTCCGCCTGATCGCCAATTTCGGCAACGGCGTCGATCACATCGACGTGGCGGCGGCGCTGGAGCGCGGCATCACGGTCACCAACACGCCGGGCGTGCTGACTGAGGACACCGCCGACATGACGATGGCGCTGATCCTCGCCGTGGCCCGCCGGGTCACCGAGGGCGCGCGGATCATCCCGGACGACGAGTGGACCACCGGCTGGTCGCCGACCTGGATGCTGGGCCGGCGCATCACCGGCAAGCGCCTCGGCATCGTGGGCATGGGCCGGATCGGCCAGGCGCTGGCCAAGCGCGCCCGCGCCTTCGGCCTGCAGGTGCATTACCACAATCGCCGCCGCGTGCCGGCCGCGATCGAGAGCGCGCTGGACGCGACCTACTGGGAATCCCTCGACCAGATGCTGGCGCGCGTCGACATCGTCTCGGTGAATTGCCCGCACACGCCCGCGACCTACCATCTGCTCTCGGCGCGGCGCCTCAAGCTGCTCAAGCCCGAGGCGATCGTGGTCAACACCGCCCGCGGCGAGGTGATCGACGAGAACGCCCTGGCGCGCCTGATCGAGGGCGGCGAGATCTCGGCGGCCGGTCTCGACGTGTTCGAGCAGGAGCCCGCCGTCAGCCCGCGGCTCGTCAAGCTCGCCCGCCAGGGCAAGGTCGTCCTCCTGCCCCACATGGGCTCGGCGACCTACGAGAGCCGCACCGACATGGGCGAGAAGGTCATCATCAACATCAAGACCTTCATGGACGGCCACCGGCCGCCGGATCGCATCCTGCCGAGCATGCTCTGAGCGGCCGCCTCCGGGCGGCGAAAGGGGCGCGTCACAGCGCGTCGCCGGTCACCGCCTGAGGCTTGGACATGCCCTGCACGCCCTGGAAGAGCCGCTCGCTGGTCAGCTTCAGGAAGTAGAACCCGAATTCGGGGTTCTGGTAGTAGAGCTGCTTCACGTCCGAGTAGGACACGCACAGCGCGTGGCCCGCCTCGACGCAGACCAACGAGGCGGTGCGGGCGTTGCCCGGCGACAGGAGCCCCAGCTCTCCGACGATGCCGCCCTGGCGCACCTCCAGGTCGACCTCCGGGATCCGGAACACGCCGCTCTCGATGTAGTACATCTCGGTGGCGAGTTCGCCCTTGCGGAACACCACCTCGCCGACGCCGAACGGGCGTCGGGAGCCGAAGGGCCGGAGCCATTCCAGGGACAGGTCGTTCTCGGCGGCGGTCTCCACGTCGCGGACGAGGCGCAGCATCTGCCAGAGCCGGTAGGCGTTGAACGGCATCTGGATCAGTTCGGTCAGCACGACCGGCATGCTGCCGATCATGATGCCGTAGGTGATCACGGCGCAGCTCGCGCAGAGCGAGATGATCCGCAGCGGTATCATCGTGCTCATGGCCGTCGCCGAGATGGTCAGCGCCGTCCCGAGATAGCCGATGCCCTCGACCCAATCCATCGCCGCCCCCTGAAGCGTTTCGGCCGGGGGATGCCTGTCTTGTCCGGCCGCGGCAAGCGCCCCGGCCGATTCCGGGGCCTGCCCGGCTCAGCCTGTGCCTGCCCGGATACGCGTGCCGGCGCCGCTCTGGACGGTGGCGGACACGGCCTCCGCGGCCCGGACGCCCTCCGCGTAGGCGCCGCCGACGGTGCCCCACTGCTCCCGGGACAGGGCCTCGCCGGCGAACCAGACCGTGTCGGCGACGGCGGCGCGGAGGGTCCCACCGTGTCGATGAAGCTCTTGGCCTTGTAGCGGTCTTCGCGCGGGACCACGGTGAACAGCACCTCGCGCACCGGACGGGCGATAGCGAAGTTGCCGGCCCGGCGCAGCACCTGGAACGCCACGATCACCCCGATCGTCGGCCAGAGAGCGAGCGCCGCGAAGCCGAGAATGCTGAAGGCCGGGAGGATCGCCAGCGTCAGGGCGACGCCGATGCGGTTCACGATCCGTCCGGGGCCGCGAGGGTCCGGGCCGCGCCGATGCCGGCGGCACCGGCGCCGATCACCAGCACCTCCGGCCGCTCAGGGAGCGGCGCGAGGCGCGGCCTGTAGGCGGGCCGGACGACCGGGTCGACCCACCGGCGATCGGGCGCCCGCGGCACCGCGACCTGTCCTGTCGTGTCCTGTCCTGTCGTGTCCTGCACGCGTGCTCCCCGCACCCTGACGCCCCTGCGACGGATCCCGATCTTGCGCCGGTCTCCGCACCGCTCCACAACGCGCCAGCGCCGCTTCCGGCGCAGGCCGGAATTCTCGCCCGATGCTCGTCGAGTCCGCCGCGGCGGCGCTGCGCCAGACCTTCTCGCCGCCGCTGCGCGCGATCCTGTGGAAATCTCTCGGTCTGACGGTCGGGCTCCTGCTCCTGATCTGGCTCGGCCTGACCCGGCTGATCCAGGCGTTCCAGGCGAGCCACCACATCTCCGCCCAGTACCCGATCCTCGACAGCCTCGCCTACTACCTCGCGGGGTTCGGTCTGGTCGTGGCCCTCGCGTACCTGATGCCGGCGGTCTCGATCCTGGTGGCGGGCTTCTTCCTGGACGACGCGGCCGAGATCGTCGAACGCACCGATTTCCCGAACGAGCCGCCCGGACGCGCCATGCCGTTCGGAACCGCCATGCTCTACGCCCTGCGCTTCGCCGGCGTGACGCTGCTGGTGAACCTCGCGGCCCTGGTCATCTTCTTCGTCCCGGTGATCGGGATCGCGGCCTTCTTCGCCGCCAACGCCTACCTGCTGTCCCGCGAGTACTTCGAGATGGCGGCGGCCCGGTTCAGACCCCTCCCCGAGGCCGCCGAGATGCGCCGCGCCTTCTCGCTCCGGACGCTCGGCGCCGGCTGCCTGCTGGCCGGCCTGATGATCGTCCCGGTCCTCAACCTGCTGACGCCCCTCTTCGGGATCGCCCTGATGGTCCACCTGCACAAGCGTCTCAGCCGGCGCCTGCTGCTGGCCGGGCCGGGACGCTAGGCCGGCGCGCCGATGCGGCCAATGCACACGCTGGCGGCCTCGGCCGCCGGCCGCTACCTTCGCGGTGACCGGGCCGGATGTCCGGGGCGGAGAGCCCATCGATGAAGGCGCACGACGCGGGCGCAGATGTTCCTCCGCCGCCCGGCAAGGCTCCGTTCCTGCTGGTCGGCCTCGCCGGCCTCGGCCTGCTCGCCTGGGGGGCCTACGGCCACTGGCAGCGCGACGTGGAGGCGACCGCGACGCTGGAGCGGATCAAGACCCTCGTGCCGCAGGTGCGCACCGTCGCGGCCGAGCGGGCCGAGGGCCCCCTCGATCTCGTGCTCCCCGGCGAGATCCAGGCCTTCACCACGGCGGCGATCGCCGCGCGCGCCACCGGATACATCGCCGAACGGCGGGTCGACATCGGATCCCGCGTCAAGGCGGGCGATCTCCTCCTGCGCATCGCCGCACCGGATCTCGACCAGCAGCTCGCCCAGGCCCAGGCGCAGGTCGGCCAGCTGAAGGCGCAGCTGCTCCAGGCGCAGGCGCAGGTCGAGCAGGCCCGCGCCAACGTCAACCTCGCCAACCTCACCAACAACCGCACCAGCACCCTGGCGGTGCAGGGCTGGGCCTCGCGGCAGAACGCCGACAACACCCAGGCGGGCGTGCTCAGCCAAGCCGCCGCGCTCGCCGCCGCCGAGGCGGGCGTCAAGGTCGCCACCGCCAACATCAAGGCGCAGGAGGCCGTCGTCGACCGCCTGAAGGCGCTCACCGCCTTCGAGCGGGTCGTGGCCCCGTTCGACGGGGTCGTGACCGTGCGCAACGTCGATGTCGGCGATCTCGTCCGGGCCGACAATGGCGGCACGGCGCTCCTGAGCGTCGATCAGGACAGCCTGCTGCGCATCACCGTCAACGTGCCGCAGAAGGATGCCGTCGGCGTCAAACCCGGCCTCCGGGCCGAGATCACCGTGCCGCAGATGCCGGGGCGGCGATTCGACGGCTTCGTGGAGCGGAGCTCCGTCGCGCTGAACGCGGCGTCGCGCACGCTGACCACCCAGGTGGACGTCCCCAACGCCGACCGGGCACTGCGGGCCGGGCTCTACGCCTACGTCACCCTCAAGATCCCCCGGGCCGAGCCCGGCGTGACGATCCCCGCCGAGGCGACGGTGTTCAGGGGCAATGACCTCAGGGTCGCCACCCTCGGCGACGACGACCGGGTCACGTGGCGGACGATCCGCGTGCGGCGCGATCTCGGGCGCACGCTGGAACTCGAATCCGGGCTGCCCGCCGACAGCCGGATCATCTACAGCCCCGCCCCGGATCTGCGCGACGGCCAGTCGGTGGAGCCCCTGAAATCGCCGCAGCCACCCGGGTCGCTCCGGTCGGCCCAGCGGTGACCGCCGGGATCGTCCCGGCCCGGTGGCCGCGCGCCACACGCCGGTCGAGTCACCGGCACGGATACGGCCCCCGGCCCGCGCGATACCGGTCGGAAAGCGTGTATCGTGCCGACGACGTGAGCAGCGCACGCGCGGCGCGTCCGGGTGCGCTGCTCAAATGCGCGCCGATCAAGATGAAACTTTGCGCCGGATCGACGGCATCCCCCCGCGTGCAGAAACGCGGTGCGGAAGATCTCAGAGCGGGGTCGGTCGACTGCCCCGGATCTGGCGATTGCTGCGCGACGGTCGTGCGCGACTGATCTGAGATCTCAAGGCCGCGGACTCATTGCCTCTTAACATGTGCCATTTATCGCTGGCCGGACGTGTGACCCTGCGACCGGTGCGATGCGAGACCCCGACACGCCGACGGATAGCGGAGACCGAGCCGGGCGCTCCCGCTCGGCCGTGACGCTGACGGGCCGCGTCACGACGATCCGCGCCGCGGTCGGTGCCGCGTTCCTCTGCATCGGCCTCCTCCTCGGCGCGCTCGCCCTGTCGGCAGGCGCGGCGATCACGCAGGTCGGCACGCTCGTCACCCGGACCTACGACGAATCCCTGACGTCGATCAGCTTCGCCCGCGCTGCGGCGGCCGACTTCGCCAAGATGCGCACGATCCTTATCCGCCGGATGCAATCCCGAGACGGTGCCGAGGCGGCGAAGCGGGATGCGGACATCACGGATCTCTCGGCGGTCCTGGCCGAGGATCTCACCATCGCGGCCGAGCGTGCCCAGTCCGAGCGGGCGTCGCGGACGGCCGAGGCCGTCCAGGCCGGCGTGGCGTCCTGGGAGAGCCTGCGCCGCGCCCTCGACCCCGTGACGGTGCGGCCGGATCAGGCAGCGGCGCTCGAGCGGCAGGCCGATACCGTCGAGGGCCAGATCGATCTCCTGATCAACGTCATGGCCGGTGACGGATTCACCTTCCGGCAGGCGGCGCGGCAGCGCGTGCTGGGCGTTGTGCGATGGCACGCCGTCACGGCAGCCCTCGTGATCGTCGCCTGCGGGCTGATTGCCTGGCTGCTCACCCGCCGCATCAGCGGGTCGGTGAGCGCGGCGGCCGAGGCGGCCGAACGGATCGCGGGCGGCCAGCTCGATGATCGGATCCCCACGGGCGGTCGCGACGGGCTGAGCCGGCTCCTGAACGCCGTCGCGGCGATGCGGTCGACCATCCGGGCGCTGACGCTGCGCGAGGTCGATCAGCGCCGGGGTGCCGAGGCGCTGGTGACGGACGCGCTGCAGACGTCGCGCGAAGGCGTCGTGGTCGTCGATGCCGACGGCCGGATCGCCCTGGCCAACGCGCAGGCCCAGCGCTTCTTCGACGGGCTCGGCGATGCCATCGAGGTCGGTCTGTCCCTGACGCGGATCGCGGACCTGCCGGCGGACCATCGCCGGGATGGCCTGGAGGATTGTGTCCGGGCCCTGGCGCGGGACGGCGACGTCCGGCTCGCCGACGGCCGCTGGCTGCGCGTGAGCCGCAGCGCCACCCGGCAAGGCGGCTTCATCGCGGTGTGCAGCGATATCAGCGTGCTCAAGGAGCAGGAGGATCGCCTCACCCAGTCCAACCTGCGCCTCGATGCAGCCCTCGACACCATGTCCCAGGGGCTCTGCCTATACGACGCGCAGACCCGGCTCATGGTGGTGAACCGGCGCTACAGCGAGATCTACGGCCTGCCGCCCGGCGCGGTCGTGCCCGGCATGACGGCGCTCGAGGTCCTGAGCGCCAGCCTCGCCGCCGGCAACCATCCCGGCTGCGATCTCGAAGCGTTGCTGCGCCAGCAGCGGGACGCCTTCAGCAACGGCGCCTGGCAGACGCATTTTCAGGAACTGAGCAACGGTCGCATCGTCGCCATCGACCGGCGCGAGGCCGCCGATGGCGGCTTCGTGGCCACCTACGAGGACGTCACCGAGCGCCGTCGGGCCGAGGCCCGCATCGTCTTCATGGCGCATCACGACATGCTGACCGGTCTTCCCAACCGGGTGGCGGTGGGGCAGCAGATCGACGTGGCCGTGGCCCAGGCCGGGCGCGACCAGGGTTTCGCGGTCTTCGCCATCGACCTCGACGACTTCCGGCCGGTCAACGAGACTCTGGGCCACGGGGTCGGCGACGAGCTGCTCGTCGCGGTCGCGAACCGGCTCACGGCCTGCGTGCGCGAGATCGACTGCGTCGCGCGCCTCGGAGCGGACGAGTTCATCGTGGTCCAGCGCGGCGTCGACCGGCCCGAGGACGCCGCCATCCTCGCCCGCCGCATCATCGAGGTGGTCAGCGCGCCCTACAGCCTCGCCCACCACACGATCAGCGTCGGGCTCACCATCGGCATCACCCTCGCCCCGAGCGACGGGTCGAACGCCGACAAGCTCCTGAAGAACGCCGAGGTCGCCCTCGATCGGGGCAAGGCCGAGGCGCGCGGCGCGTTCCGCTTCTTCGAGCCGGCTATGGATGCCCGCCTCAGAGCCCGGCGGATCATGGAGCGCGACCTGCGCGACGCTCTCGCCCGGGAGGCGTTCGAGGTCTACTACCAGCCGATCTACAGCCTCGAGACGGACCGAATCTGCGGCTTCGAGGCGCTGCTGCGCTGGAACCACCCGGTCCGCGGCTTCGTCTCGCCGGCCGAGTTCATCCCGGTCGCCGAGGAGCTCGGGCTGATCGTGCCGCTCGGCGAGTGGGTGCTGCGTCGCGCCTGCGAGGAGGCCGCCCGCTGGCCGGACGAGCTCAAGGTCGCCGTCAACGTCTCGGCCGTGCAGTTCACCTCGGCGAGCCTCGTGACCGCCGTGCGCGAGGCGCTGCGGCGCACCGGGCTACCGGGTCGGCGCCTGGAGCTGGAGATCACCGAGACGGTGCTGGTGGCCAATCCGGGTGCGACGACGGCGATCCTGCACAGCCTGCGCGCGCTGGGCGTGCGCGTGGCGATGGACGATTTCGGCACTGGCTACTCGTCGCTCAGCTACCTGCGCTCGTTCCCGTTCGACAAGATCAAGATCGACCAGTCCTTCGTGCGCGACCTCTGCGTGAAGGACGGGACCGACTTCATCGTGCGGGCGGTGATCGGCCTCGGTGCCAGCCTCGGCATGACGACGACGGCCGAGGGCGTCGAGACGGAGGCGCAGCTCGCGCGGCTGCGCGCCGAGGGCTGCGACGAGGTCCAGGGCTACCTGTTCAGCCGCGCCGTCCCCGCGCGGGGACGGCGCGCGTCACCGGCCGGCCGGCTAGCCGGCCGGAGGTCCGCCCTACTCGGCCGCGTCGAGGCGCGGGCGCTCCACGTGGCTGCGCTCGGCCTTCACCAGCTCGGCCGTGCGGAACGCCACCTCCAGCGCCTGCTCCGCGTTGAGGCGCGGGTCGCAATAGGTGTGGTAGCGGTCCTGCAGGTCGTCGGCCGTCAGCGCCCGGGCGCCACCCGTGCACTCGGTCACGTCCTTGCCGGTCATCTCCAGGTGGATGCCGCCCGCGAATGTGCCCTCGGCCCGGTGGACGCCGAAGAAGCCCTCGATCTCCTGCATCACCCGCTCGAACGGCCGGGTCTTGTAGCGACCGGCCGGGATCGTGTTGCCGTGCATCGGATCGCAGATCCACACAACCGAGCGCCCTTCCCGCTCGACCGCCCGGATCAGCGCCGGCAAGTGGTCGCCCACCTTGTCGGCGCCGAAGCGGCAGATCAGGCTCAGGCGCCCCGGCTCGTTCTCCGGGTTGAGCAGGTCGATGAGCCGGATCAGGCCTTCCGCCTTCATGGACGGGCCGCACTTCAGGCCGATCGGGTTCTTGATGCCGCGGGCGTACTCGACGTGAGCGTGGTCCGGCTGCCGGGTACGGTCGCCGATCCAGAGCATGTGGCCGGAGGTCGCGTACCAGTCGCCGGTCGTCGAATCGACGCGGGTCAGCGCCTCCTCGTAGCCGAGCAGCAGGGCCTCGTGGCTGGTGTAGAAATCGGTGGTCCGCACCTCAGGGTGCGTCTCCGGGTTGATGCCGATCGCCCGCATGAAGTCGAGCGCGTCGGTCATGCGGCCGGCCACGTCCTGGTAGCGCGAGGATTGCGGCGAATCCTTCACGAAGCCCAGCATCCAGCGATGCGCGTTCTCTAGGTTCGCGTAGCCGCCGGTGGCGAAGGCGCGCAGCAGGTTCAGCGTCGCGGCCGACTGCCGGTAGGCCTCGAGCTGCCGGCGGGGATCCGGAACCCGCGCCTCCTCCGAGAAGCCGATGCCGTTGACGATGTCGCCGCGGTAGCTCGGCAGGCTCACGCCGTCGAGGGTCTCGGTCGGCGACGAGCGCGGCTTGGCGAACTGCCCGGCGATGCGCCCGACCTTCACCACCGGTGAGCCGCCCGCGAAGGTCAGCACCATCGCCATCTGCAGGAACACCCGGAAGAAATCGCGGATGTTGTCGGCGGAGTGCTCGTCGAAGCTTTCGGCGCAGTCGCCGCCCTGGAGCAGGAAGGCCTGGCCCGCGGCGACGCGCCCGAGCGCGGCCTTCAGCTTGCGGGCCTCGCCGGCAAAGACCAAAGGCGGAAAGCTCGCGATCTGCGACTCGACGGCACCCAGGGCGGCGGCGTCCGGATAGGCCGGGACCTGCTCGATCGGCAGATGCCTCCAGCTCTTCGGTGTCCAACGCTCGCCCATGACCTCTCTCCGCGCACCCCTTCGTGCGATCGCGCTCGACGCGCGAAGCGCGGCTTATAGAGAGGTTCCCGCGGACATGCGAGTGCCGCGAACATGGGGCAGGCGCGTCCCGGCGTCGGGTCTCGAGCCAAGCCTCGGGTCAAGCCTCGCCGTCCTCGACCTCAATCCCGTGCTCGGCCAGGATCCAGAAGATCGCCTCCAGATCCTCGGCCGACACGTCCCGGGGCGGCAGCGCCTCCTCCAGGTCGTCGTAGGTCAGGTTGCGGCTGCGCTGGGCCTCCGCCTTGGCGAGGAGGCGGTCGATCGCCTGCCGGATATCCGGTGAGAGGGCCTCGTGGCTCGGTGGCCGGTGGAAGGCCGGCCGCAGCGCGTCCTCCAGCAGGCCGTCGATGACCGCCTGCCGCCGCGCGTGCGCGTCGTCCTCGCGTCGTCCCTTGCCGGTGCCCTGCTTGCCCATGACCCTGATATGGCTCGGTCGCGCACCGCGTCGAGCCCCGGCCGCGCGGAGGTCTCAGCCGACGCCGACCGGATGCTTGGTGACCTCCGGGACCCGCATCGTCACGAGCTCCTCGGCCGCCGTGGGATGGACCGCGATGGTCCGGTCGAAATCCGCCTTCGTAGCGCCCATGGTCACGGCGATGCCGACCGCCTGGATCACTTCGCCGGCATCGTGGCCGAAGATGTGGACGCCGACCACCCGATCGCTGGCGCAGTCGACCAGCACCTTCATGAGGATCCGCTCCTCGCGGCCGGACAGGGTCGCCTTCATCGGGCGGAA
Organism: Methylobacterium mesophilicum; assembly: GCF_036441335.1. Taxonomy (GTDB): domain Bacteria; phylum Pseudomonadota; class Alphaproteobacteria; order Rhizobiales; family Beijerinckiaceae; genus Methylobacterium; species Methylobacterium mesophilicum_B. The sequence continues at coordinate 994,793 of NZ_MLBW01000034.1, read as the reverse complement.
GCGGGCCTTGTAGACGTCGATCTTGCCGTAGATCGCGCGGGCGGCCGCCTCGTTGTGGCCGACGACGCCGATCTCGGGGGTCGAGAACACCGCGGTCGGGATCAGGCGATGGTCGACGCAGGCGGGCTTGCCGCCGTAGACCGTGTCGGCGAAGGCGTGACCCTCGCGGATCGCCACCGGCGTCAGGTTGGCGCGGTTGGTCACGTCGCCCACCGCGTAGATCGACGGCACCTGGGTCTGCGAGTAGGCGTCGACCGGGATCGCCCCGGCGGCGTCGGTCGCGATGCCGACGCGGTCGAGGCCGAGGCCCTCGACGTTCGGCCGCCGGCCGGTGGCGACGAGCACCTGGTCCACCAGGATCTCGCTGCCGTCGTCGAGCTGCGCGCAGAGGCCGCCGTCCCGCCGCTCGACGCGCCGCAGCGTGCGCCCGAGCCGCAGGTCCATCCGCTGGCCGTAGGCCTCGGCCAGGGCGTCGCGGATCTCGTCGTCGAACCCGCGCAGCAGCCTGTCGCCCCGGTGCAGCAGCGTCGTGCGGCTGCCCAGAGCCGCGAAGACGCCGGCGAATTCCACCGCGATGTAGCCGCCGCCGATCACCAGGATCCGCTCCGGCAGGCGCTCCAGCTCGAAGACCTCGTTCGAGGTGATCGCCAGCTCGATCCCCGGCACCGCCGGCTCCTTCACGGGATGCGCGCCGACCGCCACCAGGATCCGTTCGGCCCGGATGGTTCGGCCGGACGCGACGAGGCGGACCGTGTGGGGATCCTCGATCACCGCCCGCTCGGGCACGATCTCGACGCCCGCGCGGATCAGGTTGGCGTCGTAGATGCCCTCCAGACGGGTCACCTCCGCGTCGCGCCGCGTCTTGAGGGTGCCCCAGTCGAAGCGGGGCTTCTCCACCGTCCAGCCGAAGCCGGCGGCGTCCTCGAACTCGTCGGCGAAGCGGCCCGCGTAGACCATCAGCTTCTTCGGCACGCAGCCGCGGATCACGCAGGTGCCGCCCACCCGGTACTCCTCGGCGAGCATCACCCCCGCGCCGTACCCGGCCGCGATCCGCGCCGCGCGGACACCACCGGACCCGCCGCCGATGACGAAGAGGTCGACGTCGAACGCGCTCATGCCGGACCGTCCCGCTCGGATCTCTCGGGCGCACCGGCCGGGGCGGCCGCGCGCATCCAGGTGATGGCAGCGCCGAGCCCCGCCGTCCACCACGCGGCCCAGCCGTTATGCTCGACGAAGGCGATCGCCGCCGCGCAGGCGACGAGGCCGAGAGCGGCGGCGCGGTCCGGCCGCGGCAGGGGCGCGATCCGGGCGAGCAGCAGCATCAGCGTCAGCGCCGCGAGGACCGCGCCGGGTAGGCCGAGCTCGGCCCAGACCTGCAGGAAGCTGTTGTGCGGGTGCCCGACCCCGAGGAGCACGCGCATCTCCGGCGGCACCGTCCGCGCGACGGGCGTCTCGGCGAAGCGCGCGCTGGTGCCGACGCCCGCGCCGCGCCAGAGATCGGCCGCCACCGCGGCCCCGAAGCTGCGCGCGATCGCGACCCGGGCCCGGGACGAGGACTGGACGAGGCGCTCGTGGGCGGCCTCCGGCACGGTGCGGGCGAGGAGGTCGCCCTCGATCGGGGCGAGCGCCACCGCGAGTCCGCCTGCGCGGCCTTGTGCGGCTGCGCGGCGGCCGCATGCGGGAGCGCCAGGGGCGCGAGGCCGAGCGCGAGGCTGAGCGTGAGGCCTGGCACGGCGGTGAGGCGACGGGACATGCTGGACTTTCTTGCGAGGATGGCCGGCGATCGAGGGCGGCGCCTCAGGTGAGGCTGCCGAGAACGGTGACCTCGGCCTGCCCGTCTCGCGCCGCCGCCAGGATCGCGGCGTCGGCGATGCCGAGGAACAGACCGTGCTCGACGACGCCCGGCACGGCCCAGAGCGCGGCGCCGAGGGCCTCCGGATCGGGAATCGCACCGAGGCGCGCGTCGAGGATGTAATGGCCCCCGTCGGTGACCAGGGGCTTGCCATCCGTCCGGGCACGCAGCCGGACGTCACCGGAGCAGCCGGCCCCCGCGACCGCCGCCTCGACGGCGCGGTGCGTGGCCTTGAGGCCGAAGGGGTTGACCTCGATCGGCAGTGGGAAGGCGCCGAGCCGCGAGACGTGCTTGGCCGCGTCGGCGATCACCACCATGCGGCGGCTCGCGCAGGCGACGATCTTCTCGCGCAGGAGCGCCGCGCCGCCGCCCTTGATCAGGCGGAGCCGGTCGTCGACCTCGTCCGCGCCGTCGATGGTGAGGTCGAGCTCGGGCTGCTCGTCCAGGGTCGCGAGGCGGATCCCGAGGCTCTCGGCCTGGGCGCGCGTGGCCTCGGAGGTCGGGACGCCGACGATGTCCAGGCCGGTGCGAACGCGCTCGCCGAGAAGCGCCACGAAGGCTGCCGCCGTAGAACCCGTCCCGAGGCCGAGCCGCATGCCCGGCTCGACGAGGTCGAGGGCGCGGGCGGCCGCGGCCCGCCGCAGATCCGGCCCGCTCACCGGGACACCGCCCGGTCGGCGAGGGAGAGCGAGGGAGCGCGGGTCATGGGCAGCCGGTCATTGCGTGAGCGTCGGGCGGCCCGTAGCACGGGACCGGCCCGACCGGAACGCCCGCGCCCGCACGGCTGCGTCACGGACGGCCGCCCTGTGTCGGGGTGGCGCTGGCGCCGGCGCGGCCGGGAGCCGGACCTGTGAGCGGCGCCTCGGACGCGCCGTCGGCGCCGGGCTTGCCCTGCTGGGTGCAGACGACCTGCTCCTTCTTCACCAGCACGAAGCAGATGCTCATCTCGCCGGTGCGGTAGTTCACCCGGAAGACGCCGGCCTCGCGGGTGTGCCGGCTCGCCACCAGCCCGTATTCCGACGGGGCCTGCGGCCCGGCGCCCTCCCCCGGCCCGAAGCAGACCGTCTGGCCGATGCCGCCCGCCGATTCCTGGAGCCCGTACTGGCAGGACGTCACCTCGCCGGTCACCTTGTCGACCCGGTACATCCGGTTCAGGTCGGTCTGCGGGGCGGGCACGAACTCGAAGGACGTCGCGGCCGCCGGCAGGGCTTGCAGCGCCGCGCAGGCGGCCAGGAGGGGCAGGGAGAGTTTCATGGCGGGTCCCGGGACTGGTACGCGCTGCGTTTCGCTGCGCTTTCGGGCGAGTCTGGGGCGCCCGGTGAGACGATCCGCGCATCCGCGTTCGCTCCGCGCTCCGCTTGCCCCCGGTCCCCCGCCCCGATAGCGACGCCGTACGCGATCTCGCCCAGCACGGAGCCCCCGACGCATGTCCACCGAAGCGACCCGCAAGCCTCCGATCGCCGTGTTCGACCTGGACGGGACGCTGGCAGAGACCGCGGGCGATCTCATCGGCACCCTCAACGTGCTGATGGAGCGCGAGGGGCTGGCCGAACTGCCCCTCTCGCAGGCGCGAGGCCTGATCGGCGCCGGCGCCCGAGCGCTGATCCGGCGGGGCTTCGAGGCCGAGGGGCGGCCGCTCTCGCCGGAGGACCACGACCGGCTGTTCGACGCCTTCATCGCCCATTACGGGGCGCATCTCGCCGACACGTCCCACCTCTTCCCGGGCGTCGTCGAGGCGCTCGACGCCCTCGAGGCCGCGGGCTTCCGGCTCGCGGTCTGCACCAACAAGTACGAGGGGCAGTCGGTCGAGCTGCTGCGCCTCCTCGGGATCGGCCACCGCTTCGCGGCGATCTGCGGCCGGGACACGTTCCCGCAGTCCAAGCCCGACCCGCGCCACCTCACTGGCACGATCGAGCGCGCCGACGGCGATCCGGCCCGCGCCGTCATGGTGGGCGATTCCCGGACCGACATCGACACCGCCAAGGCCGCCGGGATCCCGGTCGTGGCGGTAACCTTCGGCTACACCGACCGGCCGGTCGCCGAACTCGGGCCCGATCGGGTGATCGAGCATTTCTCGGAGCTGGTCGAGGCGGTCGGCGCGCTCGTGCCGTCGGCCTGACCGATCAGCGCAGCCACGCCTCCAGCCGCGCCGCCGCCTCGCGGCACTCGGTCTCCGAGCCCGCGAAGGAGAAGCGGACGTGGTGGTTGCCCTCGTCCGGGTCGAAGTCGAGGCCGGGGGTTGCCGCGACGTGGGCCTCGTCGAGCATCCGCCGGCAGAAGTCCGAGGCGTCGTTGGTGAGGTTCGAGACGTCCGCGTAGAGGTAGAAGGCGCCGTCGGCCGGGTGCACGCGGCCGAGGCCGAGGCCCGGCAGCGCGTCCAGGAGGATCGCGCGGTTGCGCGCGTAGCCGTCGCGAACGGCGTCGAGCTCGTCCGTCGCATCGAAGGCCGCCAGGGCGCCGACCTGCGACAGGTACGGCGCCGAGATGTAGAGATTCTGCGCCAGCCGCTCGATCGGGCGGACCAGTGCCTCGGGCACGACCATCCACCCGACGCGCCAGCCGGTCATGCAGTGATACTTGGAGAACGAGTTGATCACGACGGCGTCGGGGTCGAAGCGCAGGGCCGTGACGGTCGGCTCGCCGTAGCTCAGGCCGTGATAGATCTCGTCGGAGATCAGCGGCAGGCCGAGGCCGCGCGTCGCCGCGCAGAGATCCCGCAGGGCGCCCTCCGTGATCACCGTGCCGGACGGGTTGGCCGGGCTCATCACCAGCGCCCCGGCGACCGGCGCCCGGGCGTGGGTCTCGCGCAGCAGCGCGGCTGTCGGCGCGAAGCGGTCCTCGGCGCGCAGCACCATCGGCGCCGGCACGAGGTCGAGGGCGGCCAGGATGCTGCGATAGGCCGGATAGCCCGGCTGCGGCACGGCGACCCGGGCGCCGGAATCGAACAGGCTCATGAAGGCCAGCACGAAGCCGGCCGAGGATCCGGTGGTGATCACCACCCGCTCCGGGCTCACCGCGACGCCGTGCCGCTCCACGTAGTCGCGGGCGATCCGTTCGCGCAGGGACGGAAGGCCCAGGGCTTCGGTGTAGGGCACGCGGCCCGTGGCGAGCGCCGCCTGCGCGGCCGCGATNGACCGCCCGGGGCGCCGGCGCCGACGGCTGGCCGACTTCCATCCGCACGATCGCGTCGCCGGCCCGCGCCTTGGCGGCGGCGGCGGCCATGACATCCATCGCGAGGAACGGCTGGACGGCGGCGGCGCGCCGGGAGATCGGGATCATGGAGGTCTGCTCTGCGCCGGACGAAGCTGGCGTCCCGGGGGTAGACGCTCGCAGGCCGTGCCTCAAGCCGCGGCCGGGCTCCGCCGCGCGCCGATCGGTGCACGCCGCGCCGCCGCTTGCCGCGGCGGCCGCGAGGATTTGACCGGACGCCGCGAAAACGCCTAACCCAGCCCCTACCGCTCGCGCCACGCGCGGGCCGGCCCGCCGCGCAAGCGAGGATCTATGCCCTTCACCCGACCCCTGCCCGCGCTGGTCCTGGCGCTCGGCCTCGTCGCCGCTCCCGCCCTGGCGCAGACCGCGACGCCCCCCGCCGCGCCGTTCACGGACGCGCAGCGCGCCGGCATCGAGGCGATCGTCAAGGACTACCTGATCAAGCATCCCGAGGTGCTCCAGGAGGCCCTCGCCGAGGCCGAGAAGCAGCAGGCCGAGACGCAGCGCCTCGCCCAGGCCGCAGCCCTCAAGGAGTCGCGCGAGGCCCTCGTCAACGGTCCCCACGACGTCGTCGCCGGCAATCCGTCGGGCGACGTCACGCTGGTCGAGTTCTTCGACTACAATTGCGGCTACTGCCGCAAGGCGCTGGGCGACGTCCAGGCGCTGATCAAGTCCGACCCGAAGCTGCGGGTCGTCATCAAGGACTTCCCGGTGCTCGGCCCGGAATCGCTGGAGGCCAGCCAGGTCGCCGTCGCGGTGCGCCAGCAGCTGAAGGGCGACAAGCTCTTCGAGTTCCACCAGAAGCTCCTGGAGACCAAGGGTCGGGTGAACGGCGCCCGGGCGATCCAGGTCGCCAAGGACATGGGCGTCGACACCGCCAAGCTGCAGAAGGACATGGCCTCTCCCGAGGTGAAGGCCGCGCTCAGCGAGAACCGCGGCCTCGGCGACCGCCTGGGCCTCTCGGGCACGCCGGCCTTCATCATCGGCGACGAGGTGATCCCCGGCGCCGTCGGCGTCGAGCCCATGCGCAAGACCATCGCCGACGTGCGCCAGTGCGGCCACGCCTCCTGCTGAGCTGACGGATCGGGCCGACGGACCCCGAAGGCGTTCCGCGCAGCCTTGTCGCGCCGGGGCGCCTTCGTCTAAGAGCCGCCAGCCGCAGGGCCGCGGTGGGGGTCCAGGGCCGAGCCCGGATGGACGCACCGACGTGCCGCGAGACGAAGTAGGCCGGATGCCAAAGAACGACGCCATCGATCCCGAGCTCGTGCGCGAGCTCGCCAACCTCGTGACCGAGACCGGCCTGTCCGAGATCGAGGTCGAGAAGGGCGACCTGCGCATTCGTGTCGCGCGGCGGCTCGAACCCGTGAGCGTGCAGGTCGCGGCGCCGGCGCCCCTCGCGGCCGTCGCCCCTCCCCCGGCGGCGCCCGCCGCGTCGTCCCCCCTCGCCCCGGCCGAGCCCGCCCGCGCGCAGCCCGGCACCGTGCCCTCCCCGATGGTCGGGACCGCCTATCTCCGGCCCTCGCCCGACGCCAAGGCGTTCGTGGAAGTCGGCTCGAAGGTCGAGGTCGGCGACAAGCTGCTGCTCATCGAGGCGATGAAGACCTTCAACGAGATCGTGGCGCCCCGCGCCGGCACGATCAGCGCCATCTTCGTCGAGGACGGCCAGCCGGTCGAGTTCGGCGAGGCCCTGCTCGTCATCACCTAGGACGTCCGCCGGGCGCTCGCCGCCCAGTCCCGGACGACGCCGCAACACGAGAGGATAGAGCATCCTGCGCGGTCCGGGATCGCCAGGAGGCCCTAACGGGACCGATGTTCGACAAGATCCTGATCGCGAACCGCGGCGAGATCGCCCTGCGCATCCTGCGGGCGGCGAAGGAGCTCGGGATCGCCACCGTGGCGGTCCACTCCACAGCCGACGCCGATGCCATGCACGTTCGCCTCGCCGACGAGAGCGTCTGCATCGGGCCGCCGGCCGCCCGCGACAGCTATCTCAACATCCCGTCGATCATCGCGGCCTGCGAGATCACCGGGGCCGACGCCGTGCATCCCGGCTACGGCTTCCTGTCGGAGAATGCCCGCTTCGCCGAGGTGCTGGCCCATCACCAGATCGGCTTCATCGGCCCCAAGGCGCAGCACATCCGCACCATGGGCGACAAGATCGAGGCGAAGCGCACGGCGCTGAAGCTCGGCATCCCCTGCGTGCCGGGCTCCGAGGGCGGCGTCGACGACATCGACACCGCCAAGCGCGTGGCCGCCGGTATCGGCTATCCCGTGCTCGTCAAGGCCGCGGCCGGCGGCGGCGGCCGCGGCATGAAGGTGGCGCGCTCCGAGGCCGAACTGGAGCAGGCGATCGGCATGGCCAAGTCCGAGGCCAAGGCCGCCTTCGGCGACGACGCGGTCTATCTCGAGAAGTACCTGGAGAAGCCCCGGCACATCGAGGTGCAGGTGCTGGGTGACGGCCGCGGCGGCGCCGTGCATCTCGCCGAGCGCGACTGCTCCCTCCAGCGCCGCCACCAGAAGGTCTGGGAGGAGGGCGGCTCGCCGGCGCTCAACGAGTCGATGCGCGCCGAGATCGGCGGCATCTGCGCCAACGCGATGAAGGAACTCGGCTATCTCGGCGCCGGGACGATCGAGTTCCTCTACGAGGACGGGCGGTTCTACTTCATCGAGATGAACACCCGCATCCAGGTCGAGCACCCGGTGACCGAGATGATCACCGGGATCGACCTCGTCATCGAGCAGATCCAGGTCGCCTCGGGCGGCCCGCTCTCGGTGAGCCAGGCGGACATCAAAGTCGAGGGCCACGCCATCGAGTGCCGGATCAACGCTGAGCACCCGGAGACCTTCCGGCCGTCGCCGGGCGAGATCACCCACTACCACACGCCCGGCGGCCTCGGGGTCCGCGTCGATTCGGCGGCGTTCCAGGGCTACCGGATCCCGCCGAACTACGACTCGCTGATCGGGAAGCTGATCGTCCACGGCCGGACCCGCAACGAGTGCCTCATGCGGTTGCGGCGCGCCCTGGACGAGTTCGTCATCGACGGGATCGACACGACGCTCCCGCTGTTCCGCACGCTCGTCCGTAACCCGGACGTGCAGAACGGCCTTTACGACATCCACTGGCTGGAGCATTTCCTGGACGACGGCGGCATGAAAGCCTGATCGGACCCGGGCGGGGCTGCGGCGAGAGCGGCGCGCGCGGGATCTGGTCTTCGTGCCGGCTGCGCGCGACACTCACGGCATGCACGACACCGCCCGCGTGGACATCACCCCCGAGATCCTGCTGAAGGCCTACGCGGCGGGCATCTTCCCGATGGCGGAGGATGCCGACGACCCGACGCTGTACTGGGTCGAGCCCAAGGCGCGCGGCGTGCTGCCCCTCGACGCGTTCCGCGTTCCCCGGCGACTCGCCCGGACAGTGCGGTCCGACCAGTTCGTGGTCCGCTGCGACACCGATTTCGACGGCGTGATCGACGGCTGCGCGGCGCCCCGCCGGGACAGCGAGCGCACCTGGATCAACGGGCGGATCCGCGAGCTCTACGGCGCCCTGTTCGACATCGGCCATGTCCACACGGTCGAGGTCTACGCGGGCGCGGACGGACGGCTCGTCGGCGGCCTCTACGGTGTCTCGCTGGGGGCGGCCTTCTTCGGCGAGAGCATGTTCCACGAGGTCCGCGACGCCTCGAAGGTCGCCCTTGTCCACCTCATGGCCCGCTTGCGGGCCGGACGCTACCGGCTCGCCGACACCCAGTTCGTCACCGATCACCTGACGCAGTTCGGTGCCGAGGAGGTGCCGCGCCACGTCTACAAGCGCCGCCTCGCCGACGCCCTCGATCAGGTCGCCGACTGGAACGTCTGGCCCGGCGACGGCTCTGTGCCGGGTGCGCGCGTCCTCGAGGCCCTCGAAGCTCCGGAACCCGGCCAGGTCCGGAAGCCCTGAACGTCGGCGCTAGCGCCGACGCCGGTGCCGGTAGCCGGTCGAGAACGAGGCGTATTGCCGGCCGCGCGCGGACCGGTAACGCCGCCTCCGGCTGGTGCTCGCCTCGACCGTCTCCTCCACCTGCGGGATCGGCTCGGCCATGGCGGCCGCGGGCGTTGCCGCCGCGGCGACCGTCGTGTCGGCCGAGGCGTAGCCACCGGCGACATTCTTGGCCGCCGGGCCGAACATCGCGAGACACTGATTGTAGGCGAGGTCGTTCTTGAGGCGCTCGCATTCCCCGATGGAGCGCGGTGTCCCCTGCGCCAGGGCCGGAAGGGGCGCGAGCAGCACGACGAGGGCGGCCAGCGGCTTGAGGCAGAGTGTCGGGCGGTGCACGGAGGGGGTCTCGAGCGGGGACGGCAGGCTTGTGATCCCCGAGTGCGGCGAAATCGAGGGTTGGCCTCAGCGATCGGGCCGCTCCATCCATCGGATCAGCGGCATCAGCGGGAAGATCCACGCGATGCCGAGGATCGAGTAGATCACCGCCTGAACCGCCGCCGGTGTCTCCGAGATGCGGCTGTCGGCCAGGGTCATGGCCAGCGGGCCGTAGAGGCAGACGAAGGCCAGGATGGCGAGGGTGCCGATCAGGGTCCGGGTGCGGCGGCGCATGGCTGTGTTCCTGGACCCTGTTCCCGGACTGTGCCCCTCGTTCGCGCCCCAGGCCTGGTGGCCGGCGCTGCGGGCGCGGACGGGGGACGGCTACCGTTCCGGGATCCGGTTGGCAACGCGCCCGCTGACGCGGGCTGCGGCGCCGGCGCCGTTGCTGGCCGGTCGGACATCCCCTAACCCGGGCACGGCGGGGGCATCCCGGCACCCGCGGAAGGGACGTGCATGGACATGAGTGGCGCGGGCGACCGGCGGTCGGGGGCGGTGCGAACCTGGCTCTACGTGGTCGCGGCCCTGGTGGTCGCCATGGTGGCGGTCGGCGGTGCGACGCGGCTGACCGGGTCCGGCCTGTCGATCACCGAGTGGCGTCCCGTCACGGGCGCGATCCCGCCGCTCACCGAGGCCGACTGGGCTGCCGAATTCGCCAAGTACAGGGACACGCCGCAGTACAGCATCCTCAACCAGGGCATGGGGTTGTCCGCCTTCAAGGTGCTGTACGGCTGGGAGTGGGGCCATCGCCTGCTCGGGCGGGTGATCGGCCTCGTGTTCTTCCTGCCGCTGCTCGTGTTCTGGTGGCAGGGCCGGATCAGCCGGCGCCTCGGCCTCGGCCTGCTCGGCCTCGGCGTGCTCGGCGGCCTCCAGGGCGCCATCGGCTGGATCATGGTCGCCTCGGGCCTCCAACCGGGCATGACGGCGGTGGCGCCGCTCAAGCTCGCGCTGCACCTGACGACCGCGAGCCTGATCCTGGCCGGGCTGGTCTGGCTGGCCGCGGGCGAGCGCCGCGGCGTCCTGGCCCCGGCTCCGGCCCGCCTGCGGGTAACGGCCCTGCTGCTGCCGATCCTGGTCCTGGTGCAGATCTTTCTCGGCGGCCTCGTCGCCGGCTCGCACGCCGGTCTCGTCTACAACACGTGGCCGACCATGGACGGCCAGCTCGTCCCGCCGCTGGACAGCCTGTTCGCGATCCGGCCCTGGATCGAGAATTTCGTCGACAACCACGCCCTGGTTCAGTTCGACCACCGGCTGACGGCCTATCTGGTGTTCGTCGTGGCGGTGCTGCACGCCGTCGACGCCCGGCTCACCGGCCCGCGGAGCGCGGCCGGACGGGCCACGGGGGTCGTGATCCTCGTCCTCGCGCAGATGGCCCTGGGGATCGCGACGCTGCTCCTCGCGGTGCCGCTCTGGGCCGCGCTGGCACATCAAGTGCTTGCCATGGCGGTGCTGACGATGGCCACGGTCCATGCCCGGCTCAGCCGTGGATCCGGCTTGATCGAACGCGCCGCCGCCGAGCCGCCTCTGGGCTTCGAAGGGCTCGCCGCCGGCCGGCTCTAGGCTTTCGTGCGGTGCAGCGGTCTCGCTGCGCCGCACGAGACTTTTACCGCTTTTTGTGGAACCTTGGGATAACTCCCCATCAGCAATCTGCACATGGAACAACTAAGACTTCTCAAGCTTTAAGCTGCACGCGTTGCAGGAGGCTTCAAGATGTCTCTCGCGGAGGATGGTCGACCGCTCTCCCTGACCTGGCACTACACGCCGCGGGAGATCATGGCGGATGGCGTGATCCACGGTCTCGGGGTGGTGCTCGGCTTCGCTGGCGCCGTGGCCCTGGTGGCGACCGCCGTCACGGCGCATCTCGGTCTCGGCGAGCGGGCCGCGGTGGTCGTCTACGCCACCGCCCTCCTCCTGATGCTCGGTGTCTCCGCCGTCTACAATCTCTACCCCGTCAGCCCGCGCAAGTGGCTCCTGCGCCGCGCCGACCACGCCCTGATCTACCTGATGATCGCCGGGACCTACACGCCGCTGGTCGCCCTCGTCGGGTCGGGGCCGCGCGCCTACGGGCTCCTGGCGATGATCTGGATCGTGGCGCTGATCGGGATCGCCGTGAAGCTGTTCCTGCCGGGCCGGTTCGATCGCCTGTCGATCGGGCTCTACCTGCTGCTCGGCTGGAGCGGGCTGCTCGCGTACGAATCGGTGATCGCGGCGCTACAGCCCACGGCGTTGTGGCTCCTGGGTATCGGCGGGGCCCTCTACTCGATCGGGGTCGTCTTCCACATCTGGCGGACCCTGCCCTTCCAGAACGCGATCTGGCACGGCTTCGTCCTCGCCGCCACGGCCTGCCACTACGGGACGATCTGGGCCAGCCTGAACGGCTCGCCGATGACGTAGTGTCGCGATCGATTGCGAACTCGCGCGTAAAACTCCGGTTACCGTTCCGAAGAAAAGGTCGAGTGCCGGCAATCGGCTTTAAGTTTCCCGCGACCATGGCTGCACCACAACCTGGGGACTGATATTCCCGGGAGCTGGACCGTGGTCCCGAAGACGATCGACTCTGGCATCGCGCCGCGTTACCGGATCCTGCACGTGTTCCGGGCGCCGGTGGGCGGCCTGTTCCGGCACGTCATGGACCTCGCCCGCCTTCAGGCGGAAGCGGGACATCATGTCGGCCTCGTGTGCGACGCCAGCACCGGCGGTGAGCGCGCCGCGGGCGCTCTGGCCGACCTGATGCCCAGCCTGGATCTCGGCCTGGTCCGGATCCCGATGCGCCGGAACCCGCACCCGTCGGACTGGTCCTGCCTCCGGGCCGTGGCGCAGAGGGCCGCGGAGGTCGGCGCGGACGTGCTGCACGGGCACGGCGCCAAGGGCGGTGCCTATGCCCGGCTCGCCGTCGCGGGTCCGGCGATCCGCGCCTACACGCCGCACGGTGGGAGCTACAATTATCGGCCGGGCAGCCCGCTGCACCGCCTCTACATGGGCGCCGAGGCGGTGCTCGCCCGCCGCACCGACGCGTTCCTGTTCGAGAGCGAGTACGTTGCCGGGCGCCACAGGAGCTTCGTCGGCGGCCCGGAGCGCGTGACGCGCATCGTCCACAACGGCATCGCCGAGGCCGAGTTCGCGCCGCTCGACCGCGTCGCCGAGCCATTCGACCTGCTCTATGTCGGCGAGCTGCGGGAGGCCAAGGGCCTGCCGTACCTGCTCGAGGCCCTGGCCCGGCTGCGGTCCGAGGGCCGCGTGCTGCGCCTGCTGCTGGTCGGCTCCGGGCCGGACGCCGAGATCCTTCGGGAGACCGTGGTCCGCCTCGGCCTCGCCGATGCGGTGGCGTTCGAGCCGCCGCAGGCGATCCGCTCCGTGCTGGCCCGCGGCCGCATCCTCGTCGTCCCGTCGCTGGCGGAGTCGCTGCCCTACGTCGTGCTCGAGGCCGCCGCCGCGGCGCAGCCCCTGGTCGCCACCCGGGTGGGTGGCATCCCGGAGATCTTCGGCGCGGCAGCCCACGACCTCGTCCCGTCGCGGGACGTGGCCGCGCTCGCCGAAGGGATCCGGTGTGTCCTCGACGCCGCGCCGGAAGCCCTGGCCGCGCGGACGCAGAGCCTGAGCGCCTCGATTCGCCAGCGCTTCTCCCTTGAGCGGATGGGCAGCGAGGTGATCTCCGGCTACGCCGCGGCCTTCGAGGCCCGCGCGGGGCGCCGCGATCCCGCGCCGCGGGCGATCGCCGGAGCCCGGACCGCCTGAGGACGAGACCGGCCTGAAGCGGAGCGGGGGCCTGTGCGCCGCGGTGGAAAAGGCGACGCCGCCCGCGCTCTTAAATGTTCCCACAACGCCCCGTGCCAAGCTTCCGCCGAGGCAGCGACCGCAAGGCTCGGGGGGAGCCGATCGATGAGCGCGTTCGACATCCGCGATCTTCTGGAGGCCGCCGTCCCGATGGAGGCGCCCTCGGCCCCGGCCGCGGGCAGCGTGCCCCTCGCCGAGACGGCTTCGCCCGGGCCGACGGCGATCTCGCCCGTCGTGGTGGCCGGGCTGGTGCGCGCCCTCGAGTGCACGCTGATCTTCGGCCTGGGCGCGTTGCTCCATCTCCTGATGCTCCGCAGCCGCGTCCCGTTCGGGCTGACTTACGCGGGCGCGATCGGCACGATCGCGGTCATCACCGTGACGCTGATCCAGGCGTCCGGCGGCTACCGCATCGCCGCCTTCCGGAGCTTCTTCAAGACCGCGCTCCGGCTGATCGCGGCGTGGTCGATGACCTTCCTGATGGTCGCCGCCGGCCTCGTGCTGGTCAAGGTGGCCGACCATTACTCGCGCCTCTGGCTCGCGACCTTCTTCGGCACCGGCCTCGCTGCGCTGCTGGTCGGGCGCTTCGTCCTCTTCCGCATCATCGACGCGCAGACCCGGGCGGGACGGTTCGACCGGCGCACCGCGATCGTGGGCGGCGGCCAGCCCGCGGAGGACCTGATCGCCGCCCTGGAGACGCAGAGCGAGAGCGGCATCCGCATCGTCGGCGTGTTCGACGACCGCAACGCCGATCGGTCCTCGGACGTGGTGGCGGGGCACCCGAAACTCGGCAACGTCGACGACCTCGTCGCCTACGCGCGGCATGCCCGGCTCGACCTGATCGTCTTCACGATCCCGATCTCCGCGGAGGCGCGGATCCTCCAGATGCTCGCCAAGCTCTGGGTGCTGCCGATCGACATCCGGCTCTCGGCACACGCCGCCAAACTGCGCCTGCGCCCGCGCAGTTACTCGTATCTCGGCTCGGTCCCGGTGCTGGACGTCTTCGACCGTCCGATCGCCGATTGGGACGTGGTGGTGAAGGCGCTGTTCGACCGCTGCGTCGGCCTGATGATGCTGCTGGCGCTGTCGCCGCTCATGCTGGCGATCGCCGTCGCCGTGAAGCTGACCTCGCGCGGGCCGGTGCTGTTCCGGCAGAAGCGCCACGGCTTCAACAACGAGCTGATCGAGGTCTACAAGTTCCGCTCGATGTACGTGGATCAGTGTGACGCCGGCGCGGCCCGGATGGTGACCAGGGGCGATCCGCGCGTGACGCCGGTCGGCCGGTTCATCCGGAAGACCTCGCTCGACGAGCTGCCGCAGCTGTTCAACGTGCTCAAGGGCGACCTGTCGCTGGTCGGCCCGCGCCCGCACGCGCTGCAGGCCAAAGCCGCCAACACCCTGTACGACCAAGTGGTCGACGGCTACTTCGCCCGCCACAAGGTCAAGCCCGGCATCACCGGTTGGGCGCAGGTCAACGGCTGGCGCGGCGAGACGGACACGTCCGAGAAGCTCCAGCGGCGCGTCGAGCACGACCTCTACTACATCGAGAACTGGTCGGTGCTGCTCGACCTGCAGATCCTGCTCACGACGCCGTTCGCACTGTTCAAGACCGAGAACGCCTACTGATCGGTGTGGCCGGCACCGGGGCGGTGCCGGCCGCGGGCTCCGCTACGGCAGGGCGCCGGCCTTCTCCTTGGCCTTCATGATCGTGTCGCGGCAGCCCTGGGCGTCCCCGGACTTGTCCTGCTGGCGCGCCTGAGCGACCAGCTTCTTGGCTTCCTCCACGCCCGCGGCGGTGGGCTTCACGGCGGCGTCCGACTTGGTCAGAGCCGGCGGCGTGTCGAGCGCCTTGGGCGAGTTGGAGGACGTGGTGCCGCCGGGCGGGGTCGTGCCGGTCACCGAGGCGGCGCCGGCACTGTCGAGCCGCCGCTGCAGCGTGTCGACCTCGTCGGCGCACGGGGTCGCCAGGGCGGGCGTCGCGGCCGCCAGGGCCAGGGCTGCAACGGCGAAACGCATGATCATCGGGACGAGGCTCCACGGTGTCGGGATGCGGCCGCCGCCGCCCGCTCACGCAGGAGCGGGCGGCGGCGGTGCGGGTACCGGGGAGACGCCGGGCGAACGGGCCCGTTCCCGAGACAGGAGGCCGCATGCGGCAGCTCCGAAACGCGGCGGGCGCCCCGCGCGGCCCTCGGGCCGCGGGAGGCGCCCGCTTCTCGTTTCCGTGTACGGATCAGTACTTCCGGATGATCGGCTCCGGCGACATCGGCACCGGGTCTGCGCCGAAGGCGTAGCGGATACCGGCGTAGACCGAGAACGGCTGGGCCAAGGTGGTGGTCCGCGGATCGCTGATCCGCAGGTTGCCGGCCACCGCGCCCGGCTCGGCATAGGTGCCGAACGTCGTGTAGCGGTTGTTGGTCAGGTTGGTGATGAGGCCGAAGACCTCGAGGTTCTTCGTCACCTGATACTTCGTCTGGAAGTTCAGAACGTAGTAGGGCGGCAGCTTGCGGTTCAGGTTCGACTCGTCGCCGCGGAAGTAGGACGAGGAGAAGGCCTGGAGATAGAGGCCGAACTGCCAGTTGGGCGTGACGAAATAGTCGAACCCGGCCTTGATCTGGTGGGTCGGCACCAGCGGCACGACGTTGCCCTTGCGGACCTGGATCGCGCCGTCATCCGCGAGCGGGTTGTTGGGCGACGACAGGGTGCCGTTGAACTGGAAGGTCGCGTCGACCAGCGCGTAGTTGGCGTAGACCCGCAGGTAATCGGCCGTGTACTCGCCGCCGACCTCGATGCCCTGCCGCTGCGTCGACGGCACGTTGACGAAGTAGGCGCGGGCGGTGTTGCCGGGGGTGGCCAACGACAGGATGTCGTTGGCGAGGTCGGTGCGGAAGGCGCCGATCTTGTAGGTGATGATGCCGCCGTCATAGGTGTTCGGCAGCTGGCCGCGGAAGCCGACCTCGTAGGTCCGCCCGGTGACCTGCTTGAGCGGTGGGTCCGCCACCAGCGAGTTCGGCAGCAGGCACGGCCGGTCCGGGTTGGCGCAGGCCAGCTCCAGCGGGGTCGGGGCGCGGTTCGACTCCGAGTAGCTGCCGTAGAGGTTCAGCGCGTCGAAGAACCGGTAGGTCAGGCCGGCGACCGGGTTGATCTTGTTGAAGTAGTGCGTGCCGGTCACGTCCGGCGAGAAGCCGGTCAGGTCCTCGCTCTGGATGCGCGCGAAGTTGAGTCGGGCACCGGCGGTCAGCGACAGCCGGTCGGTCACGTCGAGCGTGTCGAGGGTGTAGAGGCCCATGTAGAGGTTGGAGCCGTTGACCGAGCTCGGCGCGATGCCGAGCGCGCCGGCGGTCCGCAGCTGCGGCGTGCCGAGGCCCGGGATGTTGCCGTAGAACGGGTTGCTCGGGTTCGTGGTGATCGACAGATCCGGGTTGATGACGCCGAGCGTGCTGGACGACTTGAACCCGTAATTGGCCGCGTCGATGCTGCCGCCGACCACGAAGCTGTTGGACAGGCCGAAGATCCGGTCGCGGTTCGCGGCCTGGAGCGAGCCGCCGAAGCCGGTGGCTTCCGTCCGGGTCGTGTCCAGCGTGCCGTACGGGATGCCGGCCCGGAACGGGATGCGCTGGTTCTGCTGACCCAGGATCAGGAACTGGTTGCGGAAGGCGAGCTGCGACTGTCCGGCCGCCGGGCTGAATCCGTCGTCCTCGAAGCAGAGGTTGCCGCGGAAGCTCGAGCGCGTGCTGCAGTTCTCGAAATTGCCGTCGTTGCCGTCGACGTAGGTCTGGCTGAAGCGGCGGAAATAGGCGTTTCCGGCCAGATCCCAGGTCGGCGAGAGGTCGACCCGGCCGGTCAGCTGGAGCGTGCCGACCTCGGTGGTGGTGGTCTGCGGGTAGGTGAAGATCGCCCGCGGGTCGCGGTGGGTGAAGTCCACCGGGGTGGCCGCGGCGGCGCCGAAGAAGCTGCGGGCGGCGAGCCCGATCAGGTGGAACTCCGAATCCTGCGAGCGGTAGCCGATATCACCGTAGAGGCGGCCGATCGTGCTCGGGCTCTGGTAGCGCCAGCCGCGGTCGTTCAGGCCGTCGCCGGTGAAGTAGAAGCTCCAGGGACCGGAGACCTTGCCGTACTCGAGGTAGCCTGCGGTGCGCGCGTCGGAGCCGCCCCAGGCCGAGATCTCGGTGCCCTGCCAGGTGAAGCCGTTCTTCATCTGGATGTTGACCGCGCCGCCGAGCGCGTTGAGGCCGAAGACCGGGTTGCCGGTGACGACGTCGATGCGCTGGATCGCCTGCGGCGGGATCAGGTCGAAATTGACGACGTCGCCGAAGGCCTCGTTGATGCGCACGCCGTTCTGGTAGACGGCCAGCCCCTGCGGCACGCCCTGCACGGGGGAGGCCGTGAAGCCGCGATAGGTGATGTCGACGCGGTTGTTGTTGCCCTGCGAGTCCGAGACGTTGATGCCGGGGGTGCGCCGGGCCAGCGTCGTGGTCAGGTTGTCGCTGGCGCGATCGATCGTGAGATCGCTCGCCGTGACCGACTCCACCGTGCTGGGAATCTTGTAGAGGGGTTGTTCGGAGCCGCGCAGCCGCACCCCGGCGCTCGGTCCAACGGAACCGGCTGGCGGCACCGGGCCGGGCCCGTTGAAGATCTGCGCCTGGCTCGAATTTCCGCCGCCGGACCCGACCGGCGACGTCGAGACGACGCTGATCTCGCCGAGCGTCACCGATTGCTGAGCCTGCACCGCCGCCGGGAGAACCGTCCCGGCGAGAACCGACGCCGACGCGACCAGGCTGCTCCGAAGCGCCCGAAGTGACATTCCCAACCCCCTCAAACCCGAACACATGCTCGTGACTGCCGAGCTTGGGTCTCTCTTGGCGGGTGCGGGGATGGCGCACAATCGGTTCAAGAACACGTGAGGCGAGTTTCGGCTTCATTTCCGGTCCGCATCGACCGAACCTCGCGTCACGTGGTTAAACAGCAACAGTTTCGATAGAGATTTCAGTCACTTAGGGATGTTCCGGCAATCCGCTCGGGATGATTTGGCAATCGCGTCCGGCGCGCCGTCAGAGCCGTGCCTGAATCAGGCGCGCGATCTCGCCGAGCCGCTGCTCCAGCAGCTGCGGCACCTCGCAGACATAGGTCAGCGACTGGCTGCGCTCCTGGAAAATCCGGCGGTCCCAGGCGAACTTCGTCTCCAGCTCATTCTGGTCCTTCGGCAGCTCGGTGGCGTCGGAGGCACTAGGCGCGTCCTTCACCTGGCTGATCTTGTCGGCCTCGTCGCGGATCCGCTCGGCCATCCGGCGCTGGCCCTGCGCGTAGCGGGCGATGCCGCCGACCACCTTGTTGCGCTCGCCGTTCAGCACCTCGAATACGCCCGCGTAGACGCGCGTCAGGGCCTTGTCCTTCGCGTCCTTGTCGGATCCGAACTTCTCCGCGAACGTGTCGAGGAGCGGTCCGACCTGCGAGAGATCCGTGCGGCGGGACGCGATCTTCTGCGCCAGGACGGCGGCGTCGTTGTCGCTGCCCCAGTCGCCGGCCGCCTCCACGTCGGGGCCGGTCCAGAACTGGCCGGGGCTCAGGGTCGCGACCTTGCGCTGGACGCAGGGCCAGTCCGGATCCGGCTTGGGCTGGGCCAGTGCGGGACCGGCGAGGATCGCGAGGCCCAGCGCCGGGCCGACGATGCGGGTCAGGAGGACGTTCATTGGGCGGACTCCATCAGGTGTTGTCGCCGGCCGGGCCGCCGCGCCGGGCCATGATGCCGCGGCCGGGGTCGTAGGCGACCACCGCCATGCCGAAGAAGGCGAGCCCCACGCCCACCACCACGGCGCAGGCGACCGGCTCGAACTGGACGTAGAGGGCGTAGCGGACGAGCTGGACGGCGTGGCTGAACGGATTCAGCTCGCAGATCCAGTACAGGGTCTCGGAGGATTCCCGGATCCGCCACAGGGGGTAGAGGGCCGACGAGGCGAAGAACATCGGGAAGATCACGAAGTTCATCACGCTGGCGAAGTTCTCCAGCTGGCGGACCAGCGAGGACAGGAACAGTCCGATCGCCCCGAGCATGAGGCCGGTGGCCAGGAAGGCCGGCAGGGCCGTCAGGTAGCCGAGCCACGGGATGTCGCTCTCCCAGAAATACGCCACGGCCAGGAACGCGTAGGCCTGCACGATCGAGACGGCGACGCCGGCGATCAGCTTGGCGAGGAGGAGGAGCCAGCGCGGGTAAGGCGAGGTCAGCAGCACCTTCATCGAGCCGACCTCGCGGTCGTAGACCATCGACAGCGACGACTGCATGCCGTTGAACAGCTGGATCATCACGGCGAGGCCCGGCACCACGTAGACCTCGTACAGCACGTAGGTCTGGTAGGGCGGCTCGATGGACACGCCGAGCGTGTTGCGGAAGCCGGCCGCGAAGATGAAAAGCCAGACCAGCGGCCGCACCAGCGCCGAGAAGAACCGCTCCTTCTGATTGAAGAAACGCAGCAGCTCGCGGCGGACGATGCCGCCCAGGCAGATCAGGTAGCCGACCGCGTCGAGCCGGCCGATCCGCTCGGCCCGATCGCGCGGCGCGGCGGCGTCGAGCCGTGTCGTGAGGGGCGTCGGATGGGTCATGCCGCCGCCCTCCCCGGCTCGGCAACCAGGCGGCGGAACGCGTCGGCGAGGGCCTCGCCGGGCCTGCCGATCCCGCCGGCGCGGCCCCGGGCGACGATCCGGCCCCGGTGCAGCACCACGGCGTCGTCGTCGTCCGCGATCTCCTCGAAGATGTGCGTCGCCCAGAGCACCGACAAGCCCTCCTCCCGCACCAGGGCGCGGACGATCGCCACGATGTCGGCCCGCGACTCGAGGTCGAGGCCCACGGTGGGCTCGTCGAGGAGCAGCAGATCGGGGCGGTGGATCAGCGAGCGGGCGATCTCGATCCGGCGCGACTGGCCGCCCGAGAGCGTGCGCACCTTGTCGTGGCGCCGGTCCGCCAGACCGACGCGGTCGAGCAACTCGCCGACGCGCAGCTTCGCGGCAGCGCGGGCGATGCCGTGCAGGCTCGCGTGGTAGAGGAGGTTCTGCTCGACAGTGAGATCGGTGTCGAGCGTGCGGGCCTGGAACACGACGCCGAGCCGGGCCAGCGCCCGAGACGGCTCGCGATCGAGGGCGTGGCCGAAGATCGAGACCCGTCCCGTCTGGTTGTTGTAGAGCCGGGTGATGACCGAGAACAGCGTCGTCTTGCCGGCGCCGTTCGGTCCCAGCAGCGCGGCGAAGTGCCCGCGCTCCACCGTGATCGAGACGTCGTCCAGCGCGGCGCGGGCGCCGAACTTGTGGCCGACATGCTCGATCAGGAGCGCCGCCGGCTCGGGGGCGCTCATCGGCCCAGCACCTTCCGGGCGTCGGCCACGGCGTCGAGGCACTCGTCGAACTCGCCCTCCTTCTGCTCCCGCTCGGCGACCCGCAGGGCCTTCTTGAGCTTCGGCACCGCCGTCTCGGGCGGGTTCAGGGCCAGCGCGTCGCGGATCATCGTGATGCCCTCGGCGCAGGACGAGGCGTCGTCGGCCGCGACGGCCGGGCCGGCGGCGAGCAGGCAGGCGGAGAGCAGGAGGATGCGCATCACTTCACCGTCAGCGTGCCGGTCATGCCCTTGGATTCCAGGCCGTGCACCGACCACGTGTAGGTGCCGGGCTTGATCGCGACGAACTCGATCGCGATCTCGCCGGGATCGTCGAACTCGAGGTGATCGGGCGGGCCGCCGCCGTGGATCTCCTTGTGCTCGATCACGATCTGGTTGAACCAGATGTAGCGAAAGAACTCCGGCGCGTAGAACTTGTATTCCTGGCGCCCCTTCGCGACGATCCGCAGCCGGTAGGCCTTCCCCGATTCCAGCGTGATGTCCTTGTTCTCAACTACGAAATCGTTGCCCTGATCGTCGCCCAGGACCAGGTCGGGCAAGTTCTCCCGCTTCTTCGTCAGGTCAAGGGCACTGGCCGGTGCCGCGGCGAGCAGCCCTGCCAGGCCGAGGGCCGCCGTTCGAAACATGCGCGTCATGTCGTGTTCCACCCTATGGCCGCTAGGTCAGCGGCCGTCCTCGCTCGGCGCCCGTAGGTCGCGCGGATCAGTTCGGCGAGATCGCCACGCCCCAGGGCAGGAGCCCGACCGGGATGCTCTTCACCACCTTCTCGGCGGCGACGTCGATCACCGAGACGTCGTTGGAGGTGCCGTTCGTGGTGAACAGCTGCTTCTGGTCCGGCGTGAAGGCCAGCTGCCAGACGCGCTGGCCGACAGGCAGGTACTTCTCGACCGCGTAGGTCTTGGCGTCGATCACGGCGACGCGGTTCGCCGGGCCCAGGGCCACGAAGGCTTTGCTGCCGTCCTTGGTGATCCGGATGCCCACCGGCTGAATCGCCTCGTCGTTCACGCTCGGGATCTTGAAGGTGATCTTCTTGATGACGCGGCGCTGGGCGACGTCGATCACGCTCACCGTTCCGCCGACCTCCGCGGAGACCCACAGGAACTTGCCGTCGGCGGTGAACTCGGCGAAGCGCGGCCGGGCGTCGACCAGCACGTTGTCGATGACCTGGAAGGTCTTCGTGTCGATGAAGTGGGCCATGTTGGTCGTCTCGGAGGTGTTGACCAGGATCTTCCCGTCCGGCGACAGGCCCATCCCCTCCGGCTCCACGCCCACCGGCACCTCGGCGAGCACCTTGTTCTTCTCGATGTCGATGATCGTGACTTGGCTGTCGTCCTCGTTCGCGACGTAGAGCGGGTTCCCGGACGCGTCGAGGATGAACTGCTCCGGATCCGGCCCGGAGCGCAGCGAGCGCACCACCTTGCCGGTGCTCGTGTCGAGCACGTCGATCCGGTCGTCGTCGCTCGCGCAGACGAACAGCTCCTTGCCATCCTTCGAGACGGTGACCCCGCGCGGGCGCCGGCCGACCTTCCACGTCGCCGTCACGGCCATCGTGTCGGTGTCGATGACGCTGACCGAGTTGCCCTTCTCGTTCGTGACATAGGCAGTGAAGGCGGCGGCCGGCCCGCACAGGGCGAACCACGCACCGAGGGCGACCCCACTCAGACATGCCTCGACGCGGCGGCTCATACGGTTTCCTTCCCTTGCGACGGCCCGGCGCCCTGGGCGGACGTTCTCGGGAGACGTTTGTAGTGCGATTCCCGCGCGTTGCGAGGGCTTTGGCCGCTCGCCATCGCCGCAGGCCGCGGACTCATCTGAACTTGCAGGTGGTCTCCGGGAGGTCGACGCCCAGCGTGTCGAGGGGCGTGCGCTGGTGCAGGAATCCCTGCTCGGGCGCGACGGAGACCAGCGCCTTGGGCTGCACCACGATGATCGCCTGCCGGAGCTGGTGGTCCCAGGGCCGGAAGCTCAGCGGCACACCCTTGTAGGCCGGCAGCGTGAAGGCGGGCTCGACGAGGTACGGCGCGATCACGGCCGGATCGTTTGTCTTCTTGGCCGTGACGGCCTCACCGACCGTCCGCACCGCGGCCCAGACTTGGTAGTCCAGCGGGCGCATCAGCCGCGAGGCGAGCCGCCGGAACCTGTTCTGGGCCTGCGCGGCGCCCCAGGTCTCCAGCACGGGCGACCAGGTCGTCGGGGTCAGCGCCTGCGTGCCGCCGACGGGCCGCGGATCGACGGTGCGGTAGGGCACGTAGTCGCCCCAGTCGCCCTCTTCGTCGGCGACGATGGCCATGTCGTAGTCGAGGCCCCGGGTGAAGACCATCGCCTCCGCCCGGGTCGGCGTGTCGCCGCGCGCCTTGGCGAGGGGCCCGAAGGTCCAGGGCTTCTCGGCGGTGATCTTCAGCGCGAACTTCCGCGCCGAGTTGCGCATCGCGTCGGCGTACGCCTTGTCGGCGTCGGTCGGGCCGACGATCAGGAAGAGCTTCCGCCAGCGCATCACCGTCAGGTACTGCGCCAGGGCGTCCGTCAGCATCGCCCGCGACGGCAGGATGTGGAACACGTTGGCGCGGCACTCGGCGCCGCGCAGGCGGTCGTCGGGCGCCCCCGCATTGAGGACGACCGCGCCCGTGTCCTTGACGGCGTCGGCCACGGCCAGGACGGCGTCGGCGGGGAGTGCCAGGACCAAGTAGCGCACGCCCTTGCCGATCAGATCCTTGGCGGCCGCTACGGCGTCCGGCTTGTCGTCGGTCAGGGCGACTTCGTCGAGGACGTAGGTCTGCTTCGTGAAGCGGCCGGTGGTGTTGTTGTCGGCGATGCCCATCTTGGCGCCGGCCAAGCCCTCGTCCTCCGGCGCCGCCTCGGCGTCGTACGAGGAGGGGGCGGGCTGCGGCCGGTAGATCAGCCCGATATGGGTCTCGAGCGCCTGCGGAGCCGCGGTCTGGGCCGGCTGCGAAGCCGCGGTTGGCGCCGGTTCCTCGGCCCGCGCCGCCGCCGGGGCGAGGGCCAGCGCGAGGAAGGCGGCGCGCAGCCAGGACAGGCGCGTCTCGCGCCGCGGGGCCGTGTCGGGTGCAGGATGGTGCATGTGGGCGGCCTCTACCAGCTTCCGCTCAGGCCGCTCAACCGCGGCGTGTCGTCCCGACGTTCACGTTACCGTCGTGGGATAGGCGGGCGCGGAAGTACATTGCCAAATTGTCCCTTCGCCCGACCTATGCGGGGAACGACGCCGCCTCGGGCGGTCGAACGCCTCGAGAGGAAGCTCCCGCCGATGCGCCACACGTCTCTCCGCGCCGTGCTCGCCTGCGGCGCCGCCGCGCTGTGGGCCGCCCTGCCCGGCACCGCCAGCGCCGGCGAGAAGGCCGCCGTGTTCCCGGTCGAGCTGTTCGATCCCGGCGCCTCATACGGGACCCGGACGCGGCCGGTGGACGCCCGGAAACTCACCCTCGTCACCGACGAGCTGCGCAACGCGCTGCGCGACAAGGCCGGGCTGGAGATCGTCGACACCGCGCCCAAGGCGGACGTCGTGGCGAAGGACGGGCCGCTCTACAAATGCAACGGGTGCGCGGCGGACATCGCCAAGAGCCTGGGTGCGGACCTCGTCGTGACCGGTTATGTGGAGAAGGGGTCCGGTCAGATCTTCAACCTGAGCGTCTCGATCGCCGAGGCCGATACCGGCAAGGTGGTGCGCGGCGGGCAGGTGACGATCCGGGCCGACACAGACGATACCTGGGCGCACGCGATGCGGTGGGTGGTGAAGAACCGCCTGCTCGCCGAGCCGCTGCCCGGGAAGTCGTGAGACCGCCCGTTCAAGTCCGAGTGTTTCGTGCCCGCGTCCTCCCTCCCGCAATACCCCCGGCCCCGGCTCCTCGTCAGCGTCCGCGACCCGGCCGAGGCCGAGGCCGCCCGCCTCGCGGGCGCCGACCTGATCGACGCCAAGGATCCCGAGCGCGGGGCGCTCGGCGCCCTGGATGAGGGCGTCGTGCGCGAGATCGTCGCCCGCGTGTCCGGCGGCGCCGCGACGAGCGCGGTGGCTTCACCCAGTCGCCGCCCTGGCGCGGACCGGCGTCGACTGGGTGAAGGTCGGCCTCGCGCCGGCCGAGCTCCGGGACGCGGCGGCCTTGGTGGAGCGCGTCGCGGCGGCGCCGGGCCGGCTGATCGCCGTGCTGTTCGCCGAGGACGGGGCGGCGGCGCCGCACGTGCCCGCCCTGGCGGCGGCCGGCTTCGCCGGCGCCATGATCGACACCGCCGGCAAGACCGGCGCCCGCCTGCCCGACCTCGCAGGCCCCTCCGATCTCTCGGCCTTCACCGCCGCCTGCCGGGCGCACGGCCTGATGAGCGGCCTCGCCGGGTCGCTGCGGGTCGTCGATATCCCCGGACTCCGCGCCCACCGGCCGGATTATCTCGGCTTCCGCGGCGGCCTGTGCCGGGATTTCGACCGCCGCAACGGGATCGATCCCCTGCGCGTGGCCGAGGCGCTGCGCGCCCTGCGGCCCAGCCGTCAGGACGCGGCGTGACCACGGTCATCAAGATCGGCGGCAGCCTCGAGGCGGATCCGCACCGCCGCCGCGCCCTGCTGGAGGCGATCGGCGACGGCGCGCACGGGCGCTGCATCGTGGTGCCGGGCGGTGGCGCCTTCGCGGACGCCGTCCGGGCCGCGCAGGCGCGGGAGCGCTTCGGCGACGCCGAGGCCCATCGCCGGGCGCTCGACGCCATGAGCGACGCGGCCGGCATCTTCCGCGGGATCGAGCCGCGGCTCGTGCAGAGCCTGGAGCCCTGGGCGGAGACCGCGCCCGCGCGGCTCCGGGTTTGGAACCCGCGCGCGCTCCGGGCCGGCCACCCGGACATCCCCGAGACGTGGGACGTCACCTCGGACAGCCTCGCCCTCTGGCTCGCCGCGCGGGTCGGGGCGGAGCGCTGCGTCCTGGTGAAATCCGTCGACGCGCCGCCGGGCCTCGACCCCGGCGCGCTGGCCCGGGACGGGATCGTGGACGGGGCCTTCCCGGGCTTCGCGGCCGGTTTCGGGGGGACGATCGAGATCTGGGGACCGCACCGCCGCGTCGCGGTCGAGACGAGGGCCGCCGCGTGAGCACCGCCGAGCACATCGTCTTCGTCACCGGCCGCCTCGCCCGGGCGCGGCTCGAGAAGGTCGCGGCTGGGCTCCCGAAGACCTTGCACTGGAGCATCGCGGATGCCGGCGTGAAGGTCGCGGCGCTCATGACCGAGGAGATCATTTGCCGGCGGGTCGTGCTTCCCGAGGGAGCCACGCGGGTCGTCCTGCCGGGCCGGTGCCGGGCCAATCCCGAGCATCTCGCGGCGCATTTCGGCGTCCCCGTGGAGCGCGGACCCGACGAAGTGGTCGACCTGCCGGCGTGGCTCGGCCTGACCGCCCGCAAGGTCGACCTGTCCCGGCACGATCTCCGGATCTTCTCGGAGATCGTGGACGCGTCGAAGATGAGCGTCGAGCAGATCCTCGCCAAGGGGCTCGATCTCGCCGGACGCGGCGCCGACGTCATCGATCTCGGCGGCCTGCCCGATACCCCCTTCCCGCACCTGGAGGACTCCGTGCGGGCTTTGAAGAGCGCCGGCCTGAAAGTCAGCGTCGATTCCTTCTCCCGCGAGGAACTGGTCCGGGGCGCCGGCGCCGGCGCCGACTTCCTGCTGAGCCTGAACGAGGAGACCCTCGATCTCGCCTTCGAGACCGACGCGGTACCGGTCCTGGTGCCGATGCGGCCGGACGACCTGCCCTCCCTCGATCGCGCGATCGCGCGCCTGCTGAAGGCGGGTCGGCCGTTCCTAGCGGACCCGATCCTCGAGCCGATCCACCACGGCTTCGTCGACTCGATCGCGCGCTACCGCGACACCCGCGCCCGCTGGCCCGAAATCGACATGATGATGGGCACCGGCAACCTCACCGAGCTGACCGAGGCCGACTCCCTCGGCGTGACCGCGCTGCTCGTCGGCATGTGCTCGGAACTGTCGATCCGCAACGTGCTGATCGTGCAGGTCTCGAACCATACCCGCCGCACCGTCGAGGAGCACGACGCCGCCCGGCGGGTCATGTACGCGGCCAAGGCCGATTCGGCACTGCCGAAGGGCTACGGCCGGGCGCTGCTCGCCCTCCACGACAAGCGCCCGTTCGTGCAGACCGCCGACGAGATCGCCCAGGCCGCCGCCGAGGTGCGCGACCCGAATTACCGGATCGTGATCGCCGAGGACGGGATCCACCTCTACAACCGCGACATCCACAGGGTCGGCACAGACGCGATGGCCTTCTTCCCCGACCTCGACGTGGCGAGCGACGGCGCCCACGCCTTCTATCTCGGCGCCGAACTCGCCAAGGCCGAGACGGCGTGGCGGCTCGGCAAGCGCTACGTCCAGGACGAGGCGCTCGACTGGGGCTGCGCGGCCGACGCCGACGTCGAGGACGCCACAGCCTTCAAGAAGGCGGGCCACACCCGCCATTCCGGACGCGACGCGCCGCCGCCCGGCACGCGCGACGCCCGCCTCGTCGGGCCGGAGGCCGGCGCGATCCCGCCGGAGACGATCCCCGATTCCGAGGCGCGCGCCGCGGTCGCGCCCGAGCGCCCGCAGGACCCGCCGGCGAAGCTGGTCTGCGGGCGCCTCGTCGCCGCCGACAAGGCGTGAGCCCATGCCGTTGATCCTCGAGACCATCGTCACGACCGTGTCCCCGGAGGGGGAGCTGCACCTCGTCCCGTTCGGGCTGATCGGCGAGGCGGAGGGCTACGTCCTCGCGCCGTTCCGGCCGTCGCCGACCATCGCCAACCTGGAGGCGAATCCCTGCTTCGCGGCCTCGAGCCCGCGCGACATCCGCGTGATCGCCGGCGCGGTCACGGGCCGGCGCGAATGGCCGACGCTGCCGTGCGCGACGATCGAGGGCCGCCGCCTCGCCGACAGTTTCGGCCACGCGGAGTTCGCGGTGGCCGCCGTCGAGGCCCACGAGACCCGGCCGCGCTTCCGCGGCCGGATGGTCCACAGCGCCGCGCACGCGCCGTTCATCGGCTACAACCGCGCGCAGGCGGCTGTCCTGGAGGCCGCCATTCTTTCGACCCGGCTCCACATGCTGGAGCCCGACAAGGTGTTGACGGAGATGGCCTACCTCGCCATCGCCATCGGCAAGACCGCGGGACCGCGCGAGCGGGAGGCCTGGGGTTGGATCGAGGACAAGGTCGCGGCGGCGCTCGGCCCCGAGGCGCGCGTCCTCGATCGCGACGACCGCTGAGGGCGGGAGGAGAAGGACAAGATGAAGAAAATTACCCTGGCCCTGGCGGCCACGGCGGCCCTGGTGGCGGCGACCGCGCAGGCCCACGGCCCGACCCGGCGCAAGATCACCGAGTCGATCGAGATCAACGCCCCCGCCGACAAGGTCTGGGCGGTCGTCGGTGACCTGAAGAATGCCGACTGGATGCAGAACGTGACCAAGACCGAGCTGACCGGCGACCCGGCCGGCAAGTTCAAGCGCGTGCTGACGCTCAAGAACGGCGACCAGATTTTCGAGACCAGCAACAAGTACAAGCCCGAGGACAAGCTGTTCTCGTACTACATCGATAAGGTCGACGTGAAGGACCTTCCGGCCAACGACTACTCTGCGACGATCACGGTCGAGCCCGAGGGCAACACCAAGTCGAAGGTCGAGTGGAAGGCCGCCTTCTACCGCGGCTACATGAACAACGATCCGCCCCCGGAGCTGAACGACGAGGCCTCCGAGAAGGGCGTCGGCGACTGGATCAAGGCGAGCCTCGCCAACCTGAAAGCCAAGGTCGAGAAGGGCTCTTGAGCCCGGCCCGGGGCCGCGCGGCCCTCGCCGTCGGCCTCGTCCTCGCGGCGACTGCCTCCCGCGCCGAACCGGCCCGGGAGGCCATCGTCACCGCCCAGCTCGGCGGCGCGGTCGAGATCGTCGACCTGGCCGCCGGGAAGGTGGTGCGCCGCATCCCCGTCGACGGGGCCCCGGCCGGGATCGCCCTCTCGCCCGATCGCCGGCGCGCCTACGTCACGCGCCCGGAGGGGCACGGTCTCGCCATCCTCGACCTCGACGCCGGCAAGATCCTGTCCGAGGTACCGCTGCCCGGCGGTCCGCTCGGCGTCGCGGCCGACCCGCGGGGCGGGACGGTCTACGTGGCCGACTGGTACGGACACCGCCTGTTCGTGCTGACCGAGCGCGACGGTACCCTGGTGCCGGACGGCGAGATCGCGGTGGGCGCCTCGCCGTCGGGGATCGCCGTCAGCCCCGACGGCGCGACGCTCGTCGTCGCCAACCGCGAGTCCGACACGGTCTCGGTCGTTGACGCCGCGAGCCGACGGGAGACCAAGGTCATCCCGGTGGGGCAGCATCCGTTCGGCATCACGCTCGATGCCGCGGCGGGTCGCGCCTACACGGCCAACGTGACCGGCGACGACGTCTCGGTCCTGGATCTCAAGGCGGGTCGCGAGATCGGCCGCATCCCGACCGGCCGCCGGCCCTACGTGATCGCCCTCGCCGGGGGACGGGGCTTCGTCACGGACCAGTATGCCGGCAGCGTCACGGCCTTCGATCTCGCCACGCTCAAGCCCATCGCCGACGTCGATGTCGGCGACCACCCGGAAGGGATCGCCGCGGATCCCGACGGCCGCCTCTACGTCGCCAACTGGGGCGACAACACGCTGAGCGTCCTCGACGCGAAGTCGCTCAAGATTCTGGCGACCATCCCGACCGGCAACGGACCGCGCTCGTTCGGCACGTTCCTGCGCTGAGCGTCAGCCCGGGCGGCGCTGGGGCGCCCGGCGGTAGGCGGCCCGGGCCATCAGGAGCGCGCCGCCGACCTGCAAGAAGCCGGTCTCGCCGAGATCCGAGGGGGCCAGATGCGCCTGGATCACCAGCCGTGTCAGCGCGTTCAGCGCGAGCAACGTCAGGCAGAAGGCCGCGGCGGCGAGCAGGCTGGCGACGAACTCGGGCATGATCTCCCTCCCGTGTCGAACAGGGGGGAGATTAGCAAGCCTCGCGCCAAGGCCAAGCTGTCGAGGCGTCCGGTCTCAGCGCTTGCGGTTGGCGGGCGCCGGCGCCCCGGCCTGCGCGGCCGGCGTGGGGCGCGGCGTCTCGACCGCGAGTCGCTTCACCGGCCAGCCGTCGCTCCAGCGCTCCATGTCGGCGAGGCGCGGATTGTTCTTCAGCGCCGTCGCGTCAGACCCGGCGAAGGCCGCCGCAGCGGCGAGGTCGAAGGTCTTCCAGAAACCGAGATAGTCGAGCGCGTCGACCCGGGCGAGATTGATCTGCGAAACCAGGGTCTGCTGCTCGCCGGTCAGCGCCATGTCGGCGGACCAGCGGAACGGCGGCGGCTTCGCGGCATCCTTGGGCGCGTCCCTGGGCTCCGGACCGGGCTTGATGGCGCCGCCGTCGAAGGCCGTGTCCACCCCCGCCGGGGCCGACAGGGTCGCCGTCAGGGCCGGGAAGCCGTGATCATCCGAGAGGGCCCGCACGAAGAGCTTCCGCTCCAGCGGGACGGCGCTCGCCTCGCGCAGGAGGCGCTTGGCCGCGAGATCGGCGGCGCGGGTGTCCTTGTCGCCGACCATGGTCACGATCACCGTGGCGGGATCGATCGTCGACAGGTCGGTGAGGGCGATGCCGCGGGATTTCGGACCGCTGGCGATGCCGCCGGGCGTCACCGCGAAGATCAGCTTCGGCACCGGCAGGCCCTGCGCCTTGGCGGCGGCCGCCAGATCCATGGCGAGCGGCGCCCCGGCAAGGTGGCCGATCATGGCGACGCGGCCGAGGTCGGGCTTGGCCTCGCCGTCCGTCGCGATCTCGGCGAGGGCCGCCTTGACGAGGGATTCGGCGATGGCAGGGGCGTCGGCCGGGCGGGTGCGGTTCACCTCTTGGAAGCGCGGGTAGAGGACGAGCCAGCCCTGGCGGACGAGATGATCGATCCAGCCTCCGTAGCTCTGCGGATTGACCGCACCCCATCCGTGCAGAAAGATCGCGACCGGACGCCCCGCCTCGGGCGCCGCGCCCGCGGCGTAGAACGCGTAGGTGGAGGCGGTGCCGCGTCCGAGCAGCCGTTTGGTCACCGTCGCCTTGCGGTCACCGACACCGCCCGCGCCATCGGCGGGCTGGGCCGGCGGCGTCGCCGCCTGAACGGACACGAGACCGGCCAGGGTCATGATCGCGGCGGCGGCGAGCGATCCGCGAAGAACTGTGAGACGCATCCGGGACTCGACTGAGAGACGCACTGCGTCGGCAGGTCAGAATGCGCTGAATAGCAGATTCTTTCGTCTTGGCGACCCGCTGGCCAGTCTCCCGTTTGGCTCGGCGGTGGAATCTAGGCGTGGCTGCAGCCAGCAAGACCCGGACGGTCGAGCCGTCGCGCCAGGGCCGCCAGATCGGCCGGAACGTCGCGATCCGCGGCACCGTAGACGCTGAGCAGACCCTCGCGGACCGTGTCGAGAACGGCGGCTTCCACCGTGTCCCGCGCGCCGGGTTGACGGAGAGAATCGGCATGATTGGCTGGGACAATCTTCATGGCGGCGTCGTGGATCAACTGCACTGAGCAAGTCCGGGCGCGGCGCGCTCCGGAGTGCCGTACAACTGAGGGGCCGCCTCAGGTTTCCAACCCGGACGGGATAATTTTGCCGCCCGGTCCGATAACGGACGGTCCGGAACCCGTGGAGGGCCGGCCCGCGGCCTGCTCCACCCAGGCGAGGATATCCTCGGCGCGCCAGGGCTTCGGGATGAAGGTGGCGGAGACGCGCAGGTCGCTCGGCTGGTCGCCCGCATCCCCAGAGGTCAGGAGGACCCGCACGCGCGGCCAAGTCACGCCGATGATCCGCGCGAGCTCGAAGCCGCCGATCGGGCCCGGCGTGCGCACGTCCGAGAACACGACGCTGACCTCGTCGGCGCGATCGTTGAGGATCGCCAGGGCCCGATCGGCTGTCTCGGCCTCGATCACCGTGAAGCCGGTATCCTCCAGCAGCGTGGCCGCCAGGAAGCGCTCGTCGGGCTGGTCCTCCACGACGAGAATCACGGGCTTCTGGCCAGGCTGTACCGAATCGCTCATGGACCAGGACACTCTACAGGGGCTGAACGGCGGTCGCTTCGATCGGTTCAACGCCCGAGCGCCGCGAAGGGCCAGACCCGCGCGGGCACAGATCCTCCTTGGATCCTTGCACGATTGTGAAGTTGTGGCCGTGTCTTGAGTAACACAGCCGACGCGGAACGCGCCCGATCGGGCGTCTTGATGCGTCTAATTCAGCCGACGCCGTGCGACTTCAGGAAGGCCAGCGCGCGCGCCC
Organism: Methylobacterium mesophilicum; assembly: GCF_036441335.1. GTDB lineage: Bacteria > Pseudomonadota > Alphaproteobacteria > Rhizobiales > Beijerinckiaceae > Methylobacterium > Methylobacterium mesophilicum_B. The sequence continues at coordinate 962,954 of NZ_MLBW01000034.1, read as the reverse complement.
AGCCGTCCTCTGCGGCCTCGCGGCGGTAGCTCGGACGGTAATCCGCGTGGAAGCCGTGCGGCGCGTCCGGGTAGATCACGAGCTCGACGCTCTTGCCCGCGGCCGTGGCGCGATCGCGCGCGCCTTCGACGGCCGCCACGGGGATCCCGGTATCGGCCCCGCCGTAGAGGGCGAGGAGCGGCGCGTGGATCTCGGCCGCCACGTCGCCGGCGGTGCGCGGCTGGATGTCGGTCCGCTCGCCGCCGATCGGCCCGTACCAGGCGACGGCCGCCTTCAGGTCGCGACGATGCGCCGCGTAGAGCCACGCGTCGCGCCCGCCGCGGCACCAGCCCATGACGCCGAGGCGGTTCGGGTCGCCCTTCGCCGCCGAGGCCGCCCAGGCCACCGTCGCGTCGAGATCGCCGATCCACTGCGCGTCCGGCGTCTTCGCGATGACGTCCCGGATGATCTGCTTGGGATCCGACATGGTCGAGAGATCGCCCTGGCGCGCGTAGAGCTCCGGGGCCACGGCACAGTACCCGGTCTTCGCGAGCCGACGACAGATGTCCTTGATGTACTCGTGGACGCCGAAGATTTCCTCGATCACCAGGACGATCGGGAAGGGGCCGGCGCCCTCCGGAACCGCCCGGTAGGCCGGCATCGGGCCGTCCGCCGCTGGGATCTTCACCTCGCCGGCCTCGATGCCCGCGCTGTCGGTGTGGATCACCTGGGCCTCGACGCGGGTGGTCGCGAGCGTCAGGCCGCTCATCAGGCTCGTCATCACGAAGCCCCGCCGCGACAGCGGCGGCGTGATCAGCCCGTCGAGTCCGGCCCGGTCGTGATCCGCCATGGTGCTCTCTCCCTCGTTCCGAGGATGAGGGCTAGCCGCGCGCGCCGGCCCCGGTCAAATCGCCCGCCGTCGTCTGGTCCTCAGGCCCCGGCAGCCGCCAGAGCTCGGACCGGCCGCGGGAAGGGCGCGCGCGCTGGCTCGGCGATCTCGCGCGGCTTCAGCATGTCGCCCAGGCTGACGAAGCTCTCGGCGGCCGGCGAGATCACGGCGCGGATTCCGTAACCCAGCGCGAAGGAGCGGATCAGGTCGGCGTCCCGCGGGATGCCGAACCGGTCGAGCGCGGCGAGGAATGCCTCGCGGAACAGACTCGGCCGGCACCAGCGCTTCTCGGCCATCTGCAGCGGCCAGTCCCAGAGCCCCTCGGCCCGGCGCATCGCCAGCGCGGTGCGGGCGATGAAGTAACCGGTCTGGCGGTGCTCGATCCCGTCCGCCTGCACCGACCAATCGTCGTTGCCGAACAGCTCGACCTCAGCCGCGTTGCCCATCGGGTCCTCCGCCCTGAACCTGCCTTCCGGCGCGCCGGAACATTGCCGGAACATTGGCGCGGAACACGGCGGGGGTCAAGCCGCTTGTTCCCGGTGCGTTCGCGAATCCCCGGGCAGGACCTCAGCGCGCCTTGAACATGGCGTGCTCGATCCGGTCGCCGGGAGCGATGCCGAGCTTCGCCGCGGTGCCGGCGTTCAGCTCGAGCACCGCCACGACCGGGCCGCCCGACGGGATGATCGCTGTCGAGAGCGGCTCCGTATCGGCGGCGATCCGGCTGATCGTCCCGTCGGGACGGATGAACACCATGTCGAGCGGCAGGTAGGTGTTCTTCATCCACATGGTGACGGGCTGGTCCTGCTCGAAGTCGAACAGCATGCCGTGATCGGCCGCCATGTGCCGGCGAAACATCAGACCGCGGGCCCGCGCGGCGTCGTCGCGCATCACCTCGACGTCGAAGCGCTTCGGCCCGGCCTTCGTGACGATCGTCAGCGGCTCCGACTTGGCCGCAGAGGCGCGGGCGGCCGCCTGCGCCACAGCGGCGGGGGCCGGGACGATCGCGGTCAGGGCGAGGCCGGCGATGGCGACCGCGCGGGCCGTGCGGTAAAAAGATCTCACAGGCTGATGCCTCTCGTGGGATGGCGCGCGGACCCCGGGCCCGCCGCCCGGTGATAGACGACGTTGCGCGCGATGGGAATCCGGTGCCGGATTTTCTGAGGCCGGGCAATAAGATAGGGCGCACCAAGCCGGTCCGGGGAGCGGTGTCAGTGGGACGCGGGCATCGCCCCGTCGATCAGCCGCACCTCCGCCGCCATCACACCCTTCGAGCCGTCGCCGTATCGGACCAAGACCGACTCGCCGGGCTTCAGCTCGGCGATCCCGTAGCGGCGCAGCGTCTCCATGTGCACGAAGATGTCCGGCGTCCCGTCGCCGCGGGTCAGGAAACCGAACCCGCGGAGCCGGTTGAACCACTTCACAACGGCGGTCTCAAGGCCGCTGGTCGGTGTCACCGTGACGTGCGTGCGCGGCATCGGCAGTTCGGACGGGTGCACGGCCGTCGCCTGATCGAGGGAGATGACCCGGAAGGCCTGCCAGCCGCGGGGGCGCTCCACGGCCTCCACGACGATCCGGGCGCCCTCGCTGGCGGCCTGATAGCCGTCGCGCCGCAGGCAGGTGACGTGGAGCAGGATGTCGGGCGCGCCGTCGTCGGGCACGATGAACCCGAAGCCCTTGGAGACGTCGAACCACTTGATGCGGCCGGCCACCTCGACGAGCTCGAGCGCCTCATCCTCGTGCTGACCCGTGTCGCCGGTTCGGGCGACAATCCCCCGCTCGGGGTTCTCCGGCCCGGATCCGCGTTCGTCAGACATGGCCGAGCAACCTACACCGAATCACGCCGCGCGCTCTCCCGGCAAGATTAACGAAGTCCTGATATCCGGGAAGCCCATTTGGCCGGCAGAACAGTGCCGCCAAGTTGCAATCTTGGCCGGAGGAGGCCGAGCCGCAACAGTCGATCGGTCGCAGGCTCCGGCGAAACTGGCGTTTAAGCGTCGGGGCGGCCGAGCGTTTTCCTGAGCCCGAGTCTCCCTCCCCGTCCGCCCGTGCGCGTTCCGACGGCGTTCACGTTTCCGAGAGCTGGCGCAGCGGCGTCAGGCCCGATCGAGGCGTCCGGCGCAGCGCGCTGGAAAGGCCGGTCCCGACATGGTTTGGGTGCACCATCATGTCCGTTGATGTCACGCTCGACCGCCCCGTCGCCGCACCGCCGGTCGCACCCGCCTCGCCGAAGCGCCGCCTGCCGGTCATCGACGCGGCCCGTGCCGCGGCCCTGCTGGCGATGGCGAGCTATCATACGCTCTGGGATCTCGGCCATCTGCGGCTGACTGCCGAGAACTACGCGCTGACGCCGGCGGGACGGGACGTCGCCGAGACGATCGCCGGCAGCTTCCTGGTCCTGGTCGGCGTCGGCCTCGTGCTGATGAACGGTCGCGGCGTCCGGCTCCGGCCGACCCTCCTGCGGCTCGCGCGGATCGGCGGGGCGGCGCTCCTCGTGACCCTCGGCACCTGGGTCATGTTCCCGGACGCCTTCGTGTTCTTCGGCGTGCTCCACTGCATCGCCGTCTCGAGCCTGCTCGGACTGCCGTTCCTATTCCTGCCGGTGCCGGTCACCGCCCTCGCGGCCGCGGCCGTGCTCGCCGCGCCGCACGTCGTGCACGCGCCCGTCCTCGACGCGCCGGCCCTGTTCTTCCTGGGCCTCGGCTCGGTCATGCCGCGGACGAACGATTACGTGCCGCTCTTCCCGTGGTTCGGACTGGTGCTGGCCGGGATCGTCCTGGGTCGGCTGGCGTTGCCGCGTCTCGCCCGTTCGCGGCTGGGAGCCTGGGCGCCGCGGACGCGGCTCGGCCGCACCGCCACCTTCGCGGGCCGCCACAGCCTCGCGATCTACCTGATCCACCAGCCCCTGCTGCTCGCCCTGCTGACCGGTCTCGTCACGGTGATCGGCGCCAATCCGCGCGCCGGAGTGCGGGCGTTCCGCGCCGACTACGTGACGATCTGCGCGCGCACCGGCGGCGAGCCGCCGCTCTGTCGCATCGCGGCCCGCTGCACCTCGGAGGCACTGCTCCGGGAGGACCTGTTCCGGGAAAATGGCCGCCCCTTCAGCGGGACGGAGCGCCTGCGCGCGCAGGCGATCTCGCAGGGCTGCTACGCCGCCCTGGAGGCCGCCGCGCGCTCCGCGCGCTGACGGCCGGCGCCGGACCGCCAGGGTCCGGCAGCCTCGCGGACCGGATCAGTCCTTGGCGCGCTCGACGTAGGACCCGTCGGCCGTCATGACGACGACGCGGGTGCCGGCGGCGATGTGGGGCGGCACGGTGGTGCGCACGCCGTTCGACAGGGTCGCCGGCTTGTAGGACGACGACGCGGTCTGGCCCTTCAGCACCGGCTCGGTCTCGGAGACCTCGAGCGTGACGCGCTGGGGCAGCTCGATGGTCAGCGGGACGCCGTTATGGACCGAGAGCATCACCGCCATGCCCTCCTGGAGATACGGGGCGGCGTCGCCGACCACGTCCTGCGGCACCGCGATCTGCTCGTAGTTCTCGGGGTTCATGAAGTGGAACCCCTCGCCGTCGCTGTAGAGGAAGGTGTGCTCGCGATCCTCCACGAAGGCGCGCTCGACCTGCTCGGTCGTCCGGTAGCGCTCGGACACCTTCACGCCGTCCGTGATCCGGCGCATGTCGAGCTGGGTCACCGGAGTGCCCTTGCCGGGGTGGATGTTCTCGGCGAACAGGATCACGTAGAGCTTGCCGTCCTTCTCGACGACGTTGCCCTTGCGGAGCGTTGAGGCGATCACCTTCACGGAATTGCGTCCTGCATTGACATGGGGGTCGGCACGCGCCAAGCGCGGGCGCTGCATCTCGGACCCCGCCACTATCGCATCTGCGCCGCGGTTGCCAGCGGGCGGGCACGAGCCGTCGATGGCAGCCGGCGTCGGCCGCCGCGCGTGCCCGCGGTCCGGAGCCAGTCAGGGCCGAGGATGAGAGTGCTCCAGAAAGCGACGCGTCCCGGTCCGAGCCGGCCCATCAGGATCCCGCGCGGAGGCCGGTCGTGACCGGCTCGGGCTCCCCCTGGTGGTCGGTCGGTCGCCACGCCGACCGGCGTCCGGCGCTGCTCCTGCGCAACCGCATCCTCGCGGCGTTCCGCGCGTGGTTCGCGGACCGCGACTTCGTCGAGGTCGAGGCCGCCTGCCTGCAGGTCTCGCCCGGCAACGAGGCGCATCTGTCGGCCTTCGCCACGCAGGCCGTCGGCGCGAGCGGCGCCCGCACGCCGCTCTACCTGCACACCTCGCCGGAATTCGCCTGCAAGAAGCTCCTGGCCGCGGGTGAGACGCGACTGTTCAGCGTCGCGCGGGTGTTCCGCAACCGTGAGCGCGGGCCGCTGCACCATCCCGAATTCACGATGCTCGAGTGGTACCGGGCCGCGGCGCCCTACACGGCGCTGATGGCGGATTGCGCCGACCTGCTCGCGGGCGCGGCCGAGACCGCGGGCGCCCGCCGCTTCAGCTTCCGCGACCGGGAGACCGACCCCTTCGCCGAGCCGGAGCGCCTGACCCTGGCCGAGGCCTTCGACCGGTTCGCCGGGATCGACGTCCTGGCGAGCGTCGCGCCGGGCGGCGAGACGGACCGCGGGGCCCTGGCTGCCGCGGTCGCGGCCTCCGGCCTCCGGGTCGCCCCGGACGATACCTGGGCCGACCTGTTCTCCCGCGTCCTCGTCGCGCGGATCGAGCCCCATCTCGGCCTCGGCCGACCGACCATCCTGTGCGAGTACCCGATCAGCGAGGCTGCCCTGGCCCGGCCGGCGCCGCACGACCCGCGCGTGGCCGAGCGCTTCGAGCTCTACGCCTGCGGCGTCGAGCTGGCCAACGCGTTCGGCGAGCTGACCGACCCGGCGGAGCAGCGCCGCCGGTTCGAGGCCGAGATGGCCGAGAAGCAGCGCGTCTACGGCGAGCGCTACCCGCTCGACGACGAGTTCCTCGCGGCGCTCGCCGTCATGCCGGAGGCGTCCGGGATCGCGCTGGGTTTCGACCGCCTGGCGATGCTGGCCTGCGGGGCCACCCGGGTCGAGGACGTGATCTGGACACCCGTGGCGGAGACCCGGCCATGAACCGGGTTCTTCGGAGCGCTGACGACCTCGTCTCCGCCGGCCTGATCTCCGGGGCGGAGGCCGAAGCCCTCGGCGCCGTGCTCGCGCGCTACGCGGTCTCGGTGACGCCCGACATGGCCGAGCTGATCGACCCGCAGGATGCCGAGGATCCGATCGGCCGCCAGTTCGTGCCTCGAGCCGCGGAGGCCGTCGCGACGCCGGAGGAGCGCGCCGACCCGATCGGCGACGCCGCCCACGCCCCGGTGACCGGGATCGTGCACCGCTACCCGGACCGGGTGCTGCTGAAGCCGCTCCACGTCTGCCCCGTCTACTGCCGCTTCTGCTTCCGCCGGGAGATGGTCGGGCCCGACGGGCTCGGGACGCTCACCGACGCCGAGCTCGACACCGCCCTCGCCTACATCGCGCGGGATCCGCGGATCTGGGAGGTGGTGCTCACCGGCGGTGACCCGTTCGCGCTGTCACCGCGCCGCCTCAACGCGATCGCGGAGCGCCTCGCAGCGATCCCGCATGTCCGGGTCATGCGAATCCACACGCGCGTGCCCGTCGTGAAGCCCGATCTCGTCTCCGTCGCCCTCGTCCAGGCGCTCAAGCGGTTCGGGCGGGCCGTGTTCGTCGCCGTCCACGCCAACCATCCGCGAGAATTCACCGCCGCCGCCAGCGCCGCCTGCGCGCGGCTGGTCGATGCCGGCATCCCCCTGGTCAGCCAGTCGGTGCTCCTGCGCGGCGTCAACGACGCCGCCGCGACCCTCGAGGCGCTGATGCGGATCCTCGTCGAGAACCGGATCAAGCCCTACTACCTCCACCACGGGGACCTGGCCCCCGGGACGGCCCACCTGCGCACGGAGATGGGCGAGGGGCAGGCGCTGATGCGCGCCCTGCGCGGGCGCCTCTCCGGTCTCGCCCAGCCGACCTACGTGCTCGACATTCCCGGCGGTCACGGCAAGGTACCGATCGGGCCGGGCTACCTGCGCGACACCCCCGACGGGGTGCGCGTGACCGATCCGGGCGGGCAGGACCACCCCTACCCGCCGAAGTCGTGACGGAGAATCCTCGACCATGCGCAGGCTTTGGGGCCGCCTCACCTCGGTGAACGTGCAGAAGGCGGTGTGGGGGCTCGACGAGGCGCGCCTGCCGTACGAGCGGGTCGAGGCCGGCGGCGCCCACGGGGTCGTCAACGATCCCGGCTACCGCACGATGAACCCGAACGGCCTCGTCCCGACCCTGGAGGAGGACGGCTTCGTCCTCTGGGAATCCAACGCCATCCTCCGCTATCTGGCCGCGGTGAGCCCGGCCCTGGCCCTGCCGGCGGATCCGAGGGCGCGCGCCCACCTGGAGCAGTGGCTCGACTGGCAGGCCACGAGTTTCACGCCGGCCATGCGCGACGCGTTCTGGCAGCTCTACCGCGCGGCCGAACCGGACCGCGGCCTGATCGCCGCCTCGATCGAGAAGAGCGAGGCCATGGCGGAGATCCTGGACCATCACCTCGCGGACCGGACCTACGCGGTCGGCGACAGCTTCAGCATCGCCGATATCGCCCTCGGCTGCGCGGCGCATCGCTGGCTGAACCTCCCGGCCGAGCGGATCGAGCGTCCGGCGCTGCATCGCTGGTACGAGCGGATCGCGGCCCGGGCGGGCGCCGCCCGGGCGCTCGGCGAGCCCGTCGCCTGACGGCCCCGCGGGCACTCCGAGCCTTGCCGGCGCGCCCGCGCGATCCACCTTCCCCGACCGCGCCGCCCGGACCGGGACCGGCCTTTCACGGAGCCCTCCATGGCGATCGATCCGACCCTGCGCGACGCGCTCTCCGCCGTGACCCCGGCGAGCCTCGCCCGCGCCCTGGCGCGGGCCGGGGTCAAGGCCTGCACCCCGCACGGTCTCTCGGCGCGTGACAGCGGGACCGTGGTCGGGCCCGCCTACACGATCCGGATGATCCCGGCCCGTGACGATGCCGCGGGCGATCTCGCAGCGGCCATCGAGGCCGTCCCCGAAGGCGCCGTGGTGGTCATCGATGCGGCGGCGTCCGCTCTCGCCCTGCCCTTCGGTTCGATCCTGGCAGCGCGCCTTGCCCAGCGCGGCGCCGTCGGCCTGATCACCGACGCGGCCCTTCCGGACGGGGTCGGGCTCCCCGCCTGGTGCCGCCCGGCCGCGGCCACCGGGTCGTTGGCCCTGGTCGGTACGCAGGAGCGCGTCGCCTGCGGCGGTGCGGCCATCCATCCCGGCGATATCCTGGTCGGCGATTCGACCGGCCTCGTCGCGGTGCCGGCGGCGCTCGCCGAGCGCGTCGCCCTCGAGGCCGTGGAGCAGCAGCGCCTCGATCTCTGGATCCAGCGCGAGGTCGAGCGCGGCGCCGACCTCGCGAGCCTGCTTCCGCCGGACGCCGCGGCGCTGGCCCGGTTCGAGGCCGAGACGAAGCCGGCCTGAGCCCCGTGTTCTTCCCCGCCTCGAAGGTGATCTTCTTCCTGATCACCCCGTCGAATCTCTGCATCTTCGCGATCCTGCTCGGGATCGCCGTCGCGGCGGTGACGCGCTGGCGGAGAAGCGGTCTCGTTCTGGCGCTGCTGGGCACCCTCCTGCTCGGTGCGGCCGGACTGGCGCCCCTCTCGGACGTGGCCCTGATCCCCCTCGAGGAGCGCTTCCCGGCCTATCCGGATGACGGCCCGGCCCCGACCGGGATCATCGTGCTGGGCGGCGGCATCGAGGCGGGCCTCTCGGAGGCGCGGCGTCAGATCGTCGTCAACGATGCCGGGGAACGGCCGATCTATCTCGGCGACCTCGCCCGGCGCTTCCCGGCGGCGCGGCTGGTCTTCTCCGGCGGCAGCGGCTTCATCGCGGGCGGCATGGCCGAAGCCGACATCGTGAGCCGGCAGGCGGACGTGATCGGCGTTCCGCGGACGCGCCTGATCCTGGAGAATCGCTCCCGCAACACGCACGAGAACGCCGCCTTCTCGGCGGCCCTGGTCCATCCGAAGCCCGGCGAGCGCTGGCTGCTCGTGACGTCGGCCTGGCACATGCCCCGGGCGGTCGGCTGCTTCCGCCAGGCCGGCTTCACGGTGGACGCCTTCCCGGTGGATTACCGGACCCGCGGCTGGAGCGACGTCGCCCATTTCCACGGCTTCGCGTCGGACGGGCTGCTCCAGTTCGACCTGGCCGTGAAGGAGTGGATCGGCCTCCTCGCCTATCGCCTGTCCGGCTACACGCCGGACTGGCTGCCGGGCCCGGATCCCGCGGGCGCCGAGCCCGCGCCGGAGGCCGGCAGCGACAGGCGGTAGATGCCACGGAAATCGTCAGGATCCACGGGCTTCCCCTTCCGCAGGATCGCGATCCGCCCCGCATGGGCGAGCCGCACCGCGACCCGTCGCACGGGCTGCATCAGCGGGCCCCAGCCGTCCGGGTGCGGGCCGCCGAGGGCCCGGGCGACCTCCGACGGGCAGACGGTCTTGTCGGCACCGCGCTCGGCCACGAGGTGCAGCATCGTCGCCTCGATCGCGGCGTCGTCGGGGCGTGGGTCGGTCATGTGCGGGCCTCCTCGGCGGGCGACAGGAGTGGGGCATCGAGCGGTCCCTCGTGGGGCCCCTCCCCGGCCTCCAGGAGCGCCTTGCGGATCTCCGAGGCGAATTGGCGGCGCCACATGATGATCACGACCGCGGTCGTCGAGACGAACAGCACGTAGGGACTGATGAACCAGCCGAGATAGGCGAGCGCAAAGAAGAACGCGCGCTGTCCGCGGGCGAAGTGACGGCCGGCGCTGACGTTCATGGCAGCGAGCCGCCGCACCGCCCGCAGCATCTCGACCTCGCTCGTGCCGGAACCCTTGTGCGGGACCGCGCCGAGCAGGATCGCCGTGTAGTTGAAAAGCCTGTAGGCCCAGGCGAATTTGAAGAAGGCGTAGACGAAGATCAGCGCGAGCCCGGCAACCTTCAGTTCCCAGGTCAGGCGGTTGGCCACCGTCCCGAATGGCAGCGTGGCGAATAGGTTCAGGACGTCGTCCCCGGAGCGCGACAGGGTGAGGACCGAGCCCAGGGCGATGAGCGAGGTCGAGGCGAAGAAGGCCGTGCCGTTCTGCAGCGAGGCGTTGATCTGCGTGTCGACCACCCGGTTGTCGCGGCCGATGACCTGGCGCGCCCAGTTGGCCCGGTGCCCGTTCATGATCTGGCTGAGGGAGACCATCCTGCCGCGCAGCCGGCCCACCGACAGGCCGTAGGCGATCCACGCGAGGATGAAGTAGAGCAGCGCCGCGAGATCGAGGTGCGAGAAGGCGGCGCTGCCGGCGGACAGGTCGGTCATGGTCTCCGGATGGCGGATACGCGAGGGGGCGGTCCGCCATATCAGCCCGCGGGCGCGCGCTGAACCCGCGTCGCCAGATTCAGTCGTGCAGGATCCGGAACGCGCCGGCGGTCGGCACGTCGCCGCCGTCCCGCGCGGCCACGTCGTCCACGCGCGCGCCGGGCGGGCCCGACCGGCACAGGGCCTCCATCTCCGCCACGGCCTCCGGCGGGCCGCTGAAGACCGCCTCGACCGAGCCGTCGTCACGGTTGCGCACGGAGCCGGAGAGGCCGCGGGCGCGGGCCTCAAACTGCGTCCAGGCCCGGTAGGACACGCCCTGCACGCGACCGGTGACGATGACGGAGATCGTCCGGGTCTCACTCATGCGGGCGCGGTCTCGTCTGACGGGGCCCGCGCCGGGTGGCGCGGGCCGGAGGTGCCTTACTCGGCCGCGATCGGGCGACGGACGCCGGAACCCAGGGCCTGGCTCCGCGTCGCGCCCGTGCGGACATGCGTGGAGTAGAGCATCAGGCCGGTGAAGGCGATGCCGCCCACGATGTTCCCGATCAGCGTCGGGATCTCGTTCCAGAGCAGGTAGTCCATGACCGTCAGGTGGCCGCCCATGAGGATCGCCGACGGGAACAGGAACATGTTCACCACCGAGTGTTCGAAGGTCATGAAGAAGAACACCGTGATCGGCATCCACATGGCGATGACCTTGCCGGGAACCGAGGTCGACAGCATGGCGCCGATGACGCCGGTCGAGACCATCCAGTTGCACAGCATGGCGCGCACGAAGAGCGTCAGCATGCCGGAGGCGCCGTACTTCTCGTAGCCCAGGGTGCGGGCCTCGCCGATGCCGGCGATGAGCTTGCCGACCGCGTTCGGTTCGGTGGCGAAGCCGAAGGTGAAGACGATCGACATCATCACCGCGGTGGTCAGGGCGCCCGCGAAGTTGCCGAAGAAGACCAGCACCCAGTTGCGGGCGACGCCGGCCACGGTGACGCCGGGGCGCTTGTCGATGAGGGCGAGCGGGGTGAGCACGCAGACGCCGGTGAACAGGTCGTAGCCGAGCAGGTACAGCATCGAGAAGCCGACCGGGAACAGCAGCGCCGCGACCAGGGGCTGTCCGGTCGTCTGGTTGATGGTCACCGCGAAGGCGGCGGCGAGCGCCAGGATCGCGCCGGCCATGTAGGCCCGGATGAACGTGTCCTTGGTAGCCATGAAGACCTTCGCCTCACCGGCATCGACGGCCTTCTTCACGAAATCGGCGGGCGCCAGATACGACATGCACAACTCTCCCTCGCGGGCGCACGCCGATCGTCGTTGACCGACGGGCGCGCCGCGCAATCGCGGATGGCCGGACGGGCGCGGTGCTGCCGCTCGCCCTCCAGCTCGATCGTGGGCAAGCATGTCGCGTACCAACTGCGCGGCGTTCAGGCGGGCAGCCCGCGCGCCCAGGTGCCGAGTTCCCGGATGTAGACGGGCGGCAGCTGCGCCGCGCGCGCCGCCGCGACGACCGCCTCCAGGTATCCCGGCCTCGGACGGCCGGGCGCGGTCGAGCATCCGCGATAGATCAGGGCGCGCTTGACCCCCTCCCCGGTGCGGACCGGCAGCGCCGCCTTGGTGTAGAGGCCCCCGGCGACGCCCTCGTAGCGGTCGAGGGCCGGGATGTCGTCGGGCGCGAGTTCCCAGAGCACACCCCAGACGGTGCGCCGGGGATCGGGCACGACGGACGCGTAACCCTCGCGCATGATGATGAAGCGGTGGTTCGGCAGATGTCCGCCGCCGATCAGCCGCGAAGCCGGGCAGCGCAGCGCCATCGCGGCGGCGTCCATGTTGGCGCCGTAGGCGAAATAGGAGGGCATGCAGCCACGATTCGTCGGCCGAGCTTCGGACTTATTGACCCGACTCGCGCTCGTCCCGCTGCACAGACCACTCGTTCGCCCGCATCGCCGCATAGGCGAGCGCGAGCGTGATGGCGGGGATCACGAATGTCACGAAGATCTCGCCCGAACTCATGGTCTGATGCTCCGAAGCACGCGCCTCCCGATCCAATGTAAGCCCATCGCCGCGCAAAGCCAGATCGCCGCGAAGAAGGCGGTCGCCGGCCGCAGGACCGGAGCGTTCGCGATCCCGAAGCTCATGGCGGTGATCGGCGTGACGAAGCCGATCACCGCGAACGCGACCGCGATGTTGTTCAGCGCCGTCGCCAGCAGCTTGGTCTGCTCGTTGTGAACCGCAGTCACGGCCGCGACCGCGACGCGCGCCCCGCGATCAGGCGAATTCCAGGATCACCGCGTCGACGGCGAGGCTGTCGCCCTCCTTGGCGTGGATCTTCCCCACCGTCGCGTCGCGCTCGGCGCGGAGGACGTTCTCCATCTTCATCGCCTCGACGACCGCGATCGGCTCGCCGTTCTTCACCTCCTGGCCCTCGGTGACGAGGATCTGCTTCACGAGGCCGGGCATCGGGCAGAGCACCTGCTTGCCCGAGCCCGCCTGCTCCTTCACCGGCATCAGGGCGGCGAGTTCCGCCTCGCGGCGGGTGTAGACCCTGGCCTCGGCGGCCGCGCCCGCGTGCTGCAGGAACACGCCGTTGAGCAGGCTGCGCACCTGGATCGCCACGCGCTCCGAGCCGATCGTGCCGATCCAGACTGGCTCGCCCGGCCGCCACGCGCTGGCCACCGTGAGCGCCGTGCCGTCGTCGCGGGTCACGAGGATGTCCTCGCCCTCCGGCTCGACCGTCACCGGGAAGGAGTGCCCCGCCAGGATCACCACGCGCTCCCGCTCGAAAGCGAACAGGCCGGGCGCGCGCATCTGCCCGGAGATGCCGCGCTTGCGCTGGTTGAGCTTGTGGTCGATCGCCGCCGCCGCCGCCATCATGCGGATCGCCACCGGGCCGGCAGGCTCCGGCGCCGTGAAGCCCTCGGGGAATTCCTCGGCGATGAAGCCTGTGGACAAGCGGCCTTCCTGCCAGCGCGGATGGGCCATCAGTGCCGAGAGGAACGGGATGTTGTGGCGGATGCCGTCGATGGCGAAGGCGTCGAGGGCCTCGCCCTGCGCGGCGATCGCCTCGGCCCGGGTCGGCGCCCAGGAGACCAGTTTGGCGATCATCGGGTCGTAATGGATGGCGATCTCGCCGCCCTCCTCCACGCCGGTATCGTTGCGGATGATCGCCGTGCCCTGCTGGCCCTCCTCCGGCGGACGGTAGGTGGTCAGCCGGCCGATCGAGGGCAGGAAGTTGCGGGTCGGGTCCTCGGCGTAGACGCGGCTCTCCACCGCCCAGCCGTTCAGCTTCACGTCGTCCTGGGTGATCGGCAGCTTCTCGCCGGCCGCGACCCGGATCATCAGCTCGACGAGGTCGAGTCCGGTGATCATCTCGGTGACCGGATGCTCGACCTGCAGACGGGTGTTCATCTCCAGGAAGTAGAAGGACTTGTCCTGCCCGGCGACGAACTCGACCGTGCCGGCCGAATCGTAGTTCACCGCCTTGGCGAGCGCGACGGCCTGCTCGCCCATCTTTCGGCGGGTCTTCTTGTCGAGGAGCGGCGACGGCGCCTCCTCGATCACTTTCTGGTTACGGCGCTGGATCGAGCACTCGCGCTCGCCGAGGTAGACGACGTTGCCGTGCTTGTCGCCGATCAGCTGGATCTCGATGTGGCGCGGGTCGGTGATGAACTTCTCGATGAAGACGCGGTCGTCGCCGAAGGAGGAGGCCGCCTCCGACTTGGCGCGGGCGAAGCCCTCGGCCACCTCGTCGCCCGAGAAGGCGATGCGCATGCCCTTGCCGCCGCCGCCGGCGGAGGCCTTGATCATCACCGGGTAGCCGATCTCGTCGGCGATCTTCCTGGCGTGCTCGGGTGATTCGATCACGCCGAGGAAGCCCGGAACGGTCGAGACCTCGGCGGCGGCCGCCGCCTTCTTCGACTCGATCTTGTCGCCCATGGCGGCGATGGCCCCCGGGTTGGGGCCGATGAACACGATGCCGGCGGCCTCGAGCGCCTTCGGGAAGGCCTCGCGCTCGGAGAGGAAGCCGTAGCCGGGATGGACGGCCTGGGCGCCGGTCCTCTTGCAGGCCTCGACGATCTTCTCGATCACGAGGTACGATTCGGAGGCGGCAGCGGGCCCGATATGCACGGCCTCGTCCGCCATGGCGACGTGCACGGCGTCGCGATCGGCATCCGAGTAGACCGCTACGGTCTTGATGCCCATCCTCCGGGCCGTCTTGATCACCCGGCAGGCGATCTCGCCCCGGTTGGCAATCAGGATCTTGTCGAACATCGCTGGCGCACTGCTTTCGAGATCGCCGGATTGCGCACCGGCTTGACTGTCCCGATAGATCAGTTGCGTCGCGGACGGAAGCTGCGCCTTGGTCTGAGGTTCAGGCGGCCAGGGCGAAGGTCATGCGCGGGGCCTCGACCGTGTCGCGGACGCGACGGTTGGCCTCGAGTGCGAAGGCGACCAGTGATTCGGCGCTGCTCTCGGCCTCGCGGACGACTTCCATGGCGATCCGGGCACCCACGGCGCTCGGGCCGTCGCGGCCGCTGAGCGAGGCGGCGAGCCACGCGGCGACGTCGCGGTCGATGTAGCCGGTCGGGCGCGAGCCCCACACCGCGAAGTCGACGACCGAGGCGACCAGGAAGTCGGCGAAGGCGTCGGAACCGATCACCGCCCGCTCGAGGGCGATCAGCAGGTCGGCCTCCTCGCGGTTCATGAGGCCGTCCGGGAGGACCTCGCGCTTCAGGACGAGCAGGTCCTCGTCGCTGATCGTGCCGGCCGAGACAGCATGGTTGCAGAACTGTTGAACGGAAATGGTGGTCATGATCGCCTGCCTCCTCGACCTTTGTTGCGGTCGGCTCTAGTCCCTGTGTGTCTTCAACTTACGGGACCGCTCCCCTTCCAGAGGTTAATGGCGAGATCTGAACGGAAGTTCAGGTAAACACCCCCCGAGCAAGCAGGCTTATTGGGACGTTGACCGGTTGCGTTACCGGACGATGACCGTCGCCCCGACGGGCACCCGGTTGTAGAGGTCGACCACGTCGATGTTGCGCATCCGGATGCAGCCGGAGGAGACCGCCTGGCCGATCTTCTCGGGCTCGTTCGTGCCGTGGATCCGGTAGAGCGTGTCCCGGCCGCGATCCGACAGGTACAGGGCGCGGGCGCCGAGCGGGTTCATCGGGCCGCCCTGCATGGCGTGGACGTGCGGCCAGCGCCGGATCATCTCGGCCGGCGGGTTCCAGGCCGGCCACTCCGCCTTGCGGTCGATCCGGGCGGTGCCGGTCCAGCCATACGCCTCGTCGCCCACCGACACGCCGTAGCGCATCGCCCGGCCGTTCGGCAGGACGAGGTAGAGCTGGCGCTCCTTGGTCTCGACCACGATCGTGCCGGGCGCTTCCCGGGTCGGGTCGGCGATCTCGTAGCGGGCGAAGTGCGGATCGAACTCGGCCTCGGGCACCAGGGCCATGTACTCGGCGTCGCGGGCCGAGAGCGCCGGATCGGGCACGCCCTTGAAGGTGCAGCCCGCCAGCAGCAGGGCGCAGCCGAGTACCGAGATGATGCGCATGTCCCCGCCTCGAAGATCGTCGCGGCCGCGGACGGAGCGCGAGGATCGCTGATCCGGGTCCGTTCCGTGGAAGAATCACGCAACCATAAGGGGGCAACGGCACCCCGCCGTAGTCCGCGCGTTGGGCCCGTGGCACATTGCCGGCTCCTGTTGCCGCTGCGCGACAGGCGAGCATCCCGGGAGCGACCCTCGTGACCACCCTCTACGTGAGCCATCCCGCCAGCTTCGATCACGAGGTTCCCGAGGGGCATCCGGAGCGGCCGGCCCGGATGCGCGCGGTCGAGCGGGCCCTGGAGGACGAGCGCTTCGCCGGCCTCGTGCGGGCCACGGCGCCCCGCGGCGAGATCGAGGCCGTCACCCTCGCGCACCCGCGCGAGTACGTGGACGCGCTGGTGGCGGCGGTGCCGGAGCACGGCATGGTCGGCATCGATTCCGACACGATCCTGTCGGCGGGCAGCCTCGAGGCGACGCTGCGGGCCGTGGGCGGCGGGATGCACGCCGTCGACGCCGTCGTCGGCGGCGAGTGCCGCAACGCCTTCGTGGCCATGCGCCCCCCCGGCCACCACGCCGAGCGGACCCGCGCGATGGGCTTCTGCCTGTTCAACCACGCCGCCATCGCGGCCCGCCACGTCCGGCAGAAGCACGGCGCCGAGCGGGTGGCCCTGGTGGATTGGGACGTCCACCACGGCAACGGCAGTCAGGACATTTTCTGGGACGACGCCTCGGTGCTCTACTGCTCGACCCACCAGATGCCGCTCTATCCCGGAACCGGATCGCCGTCCGAGCGGGGCGAGAAGGACACAATCGTCAATGTCCCGTTGCGGCCGAACGACGACGGCGAGGTGTTCCGCGAGGCGTTCGAGACCGGCATCCTCTCCCGCCTGGAGACGTTCCGGCCGGACGTGATCGTGATCTCCGCCGGCTTCGACGCGCATCGGCTGGACCCGCTCGCCAACCTGCGCCTGGAGGCCGAGGATTTCGGCTGGGCGACTCGCCGCCTGATGGACTTGGCCGAGCGCTGCGCGGGCGGCCGGGTCGTCTCGATCCTCGAAGGCGGCTATAGCCTCGAGGGGCTTGGGAAGTCGGTGGCCGCCCATGTCGACGCGCTGATGGGCCGCTGACGGCGGCGGCGTTGCGGTCGTGCGGCGGCACGCGATACTCGGCGCTTCGGAGGAGATCGCTGCCATGCCGCCACGGAGCCGACCGAGCCCGTCACTGCGGAGCATTTCCGTCTCGACCGCGGGCCTCGGTCGATGACGCTCGCGGGCTTCCTGACCTACGCGCTGGCCCTCGGGGTCGCCGCGGCGATCCCCGGGCCCGGCGTCGTCGCCCTCGTCGCCCGGGCTCTGGGCTCGGGTTTCGGCGCCGCGATGGCCTTCTCGCTCGGTCTGATCCTCGGCGACCTGACCTATCTCGCCGCCGCGATCTTCGGCCTGTCGCTGATCGCGGAGGCGCTCGGGGCGGTCTTCGTCGTCGTCCGCTACGGCGCGGCACTCTACCTTGCCTACCTGGCGTTCCGGCTCTGGCGCGCGGCCGGAGCGGCGGCCGGGGTCGGGGGTCAATCGCGGGACCGGCCGTTGACGAGCTTCGTCGCGGGGCTGACCATCACCTTGGGCAATCCGAAGACGATCGTCTTCTACCTCGCGATCCTGCCAACGCTCGTGGATCTGCGCGGCGTCACGGCGGCGGATTGCGTCACCCTTGTCGTCATCACGGCCGCGATCCTCTTCGCCGTGATGACGCCCTACGCGGCGCTGGCGGCGCGGGCGCGCGAGTCCCTCCGGCGGCCGGCCTTTCGCGCGAGGCTGAACCGCGGCGCCGCGGCGATCATGGCCGGCGCAGCGGTCTGGACCGTCCTGCGCCGCGCCTGACCGGGGCTCCCTTCCGGGTCTCAGGCCTCCAGGGGCTCGTCACCCAGAAGCTCGATACCGAAGCCCGAGAGGCCGACATAGGAGCGGGACGAGGTGGCGAGGTTGCGGATGGAGACCACGCCGAGATCGCGCAGGATCTGGGCGCCGAGCCCGACCTCGCGCCACTGCCGCGCCCGGAGCGCCTCCGTTCCCTCGTCGGTGACGCTCTTGACGGGGACACCCGCGGTGCCGTCACGGAGATAGACCAGAACGCCGCGCCCGGCCGCCGCGAAGCGCTTCAGCACGGCGTCGATCTGCGCGCCGCCGCCGATCACGTCGGCCGCGACGTTGGAGCGGTGCAGGCGCACCAGCACGTCGCGGCCGTCGCCGATCTCGCCCATCACGAACGCGAATTGCTGGATCGACTCGAAGGGCGTCGAGAAGACGTAAGCGTTCAGGTCGCCGTGGTTCGAGCGCACCGGGAAATGTCCGACGCGCTCCACCAGACGATCGCGGGCCTGCCGATAGGCGATCAGGTCGGCTACCGAGACCTGCTTGAGGCCGTGCGTCTCGGCGAAGGCCTCGATCTGGGGCCCCTTCATGACGGTGCCGTCGTCGTTGGCGAGCTCGCAGATCACACCCACGGGCGGCAGCTCGGCGAGGCGGCACAGGTCGACCGCGGCCTCGGTATGGCCCGAGCGCATGAGCACACCGCCGTCGCGGGCGATCAGCGGGAAGACGTGGCCGGGCCGCACGAAATCGCCGGCGCCCATGTTGCCGTTGGCCAGCGCCCGCACGGTGTTGCAGCGCTGCTCCGCCGAGATGCCGGTCGTCAGCCCGTGCTTGACGTCGACCGTGACCGTGAAGGCCGTGCCCAGCGGCGCGTCGTTCGACGCGACCATCGGGGCGAGGTGCAGGCGCCGCGCCTCGCTCTGGGTAATCGGCGCGCAGACGATGCCGCAGGTGTTGCGGATGATGAACGCCATCTTCTCCGGCGTGCAGAGCGAGGCGGCGACGACGAGGTCGCCCTCGTTCTCGCGGTCGTCGTCGTCGGTGACGACCACGATCTCGCCGCGGGCGAAGGCCGCGATGGCCTCGGTGACGGTGCAGTGGGGCACGGGCATTCTCAGGTCGTTGAGGCGAGGGCCAGGATCAGGGCTGCTGCCCGACCTGCCCGCGATGGCGCAGATAGTGATCGGCCAGCACGCAGGCCATCATGGCCTCCGCGACCGGTACGGCGCGGATGCCGACACAGGGATCGTGCCGGCCCTTGGTGACGAGATCGACCTCGCTGCCGTCGCGGGTGACGGAGCGGCGCGGGGTCAGGATCGAGGAGGTCGGCTTCACGGCGAAGCGCACCACGACCGGCTCCCCGTTGGAGATGCCGCCCAGGATGCCGCCCGCGTGGTTCGCCAGGAAGCGCGGCCGGCCGCCATTGCCGGCCCGCATCTCGTCCGCGTTGTCCTCGCCGCGCAGGGCCGCCGCCGCGAACCCGTCGCCGATCTCGACGCCTTTCACGGCGTTGATCGACATCATCGCGGCGGCGAGGTCCGCGTCCAGCTTGCCGTAGACCGGCGCGCCGAGGCCGGGCGGCACGCCCTCGGCCACCACCTCGATCACGGCGCCGACCGACGAGCCGTCCTTCCGGAGCCCGTCGAGATAGGTCTCGTAGAAGGACGCCGTCTCGGCATCGGGGCAGAAGAACGGGTTGCTGCCGACCGCGTCCCAGTCCCAGCGGGACCGGTCAATGGCGTGCGGACCCATCTGCACGAGGGCCGCCCGGATGGTTACGCCCGGGATGACCTTGCGCGCCACCGCGCCGGCCGCGACCCGCGCGGCGGTCTCACGCGCCGAGGATCGGCCGCCACCGCGATAGTCCCGGATACCGTACTTCACGTCGTAGGTGTAGTCGGCGTGGCCGGGGCGGTAGCTGTCGCGGATCTCCGAGTAGTCCTTCGAGCGCTGATCCGTATTCTCGATCATCAGCGCGATCGGCGTGCCGGTGGTGAGCTGGCGGCCGCCGGTGCGGTCGTCGGCGAAGACGCCGGACAGGATCTTGACCTGATCGGGTTCGCGGCGCTGCGTGGTGAAGCGCGACTGGCCGGGCTTCCGGCGATCCAGCTCCGCCTGAATCTCCTCGGCCTCCAAGGGCAGGCCGGGCGGGCAGCCGTCGACGACGCAGCCGAGCGCGATCCCGTGGCTCTCGCCGAAGGTCGTGACGCGGAACAGGTGGCCAAAGGTATTGTGCGACATGGCGCGGCTGCCTTAGCGCGGGAGCGGCGGGGGCACAAACGCGGCCCTTGCAGGGCGGCCGGGCAGACCCGCGCGCGGCGACGGGCCGGAGCGGCCGGCATCCTCACCGGGCCTTCGGCGAACCGGGCAGATCGAGCCCGCCCCGCTCCTTGAGCGCCCGGTACGCCGCGACCGCCGCCGCGAGATCCCGGTGCAGCCGGCGCTCATCGCCGAGATCGGCGAGGGCATAGGTGAGGCCGAGGATGTGGGCGGCCTCGTAACCCTCCGGCAACGCGCCCACGCTGCCGAGGGCGATCGTCGCGTTCGGCAGCGCTTCGGCGAAGTCCGACAGCCGCGTCCTGAGCGCGGCGCCGCTGGCGCGGAGATGGGCACCGGCCGCCGCCGGACCGTGCTCGCGGATCGCAGCCACCGTCCCCTGCGCCAGCGACAGATGCACCGCCTCACGGTGCGCCGGGAACAGGTAGACGAGGTAGTAGCCCCGCGTGGCGCTGGTGGTGACGGCGGGATCGAACACGGCGATCCAGGGGATCGCGGCCCAGCGGCTTCCGCGCCCCGGGCTGCCCTTCACCAGGAACGGTCCGTCGATCGGCTCCAGGGCGGCGCGCAGCTCGTCCGGCGCACCCCTGCGGATGACGGCGGCGAGCGGGTGGCCGGCGGGCGGGTCGAGCCGGGTGAGCGGGTATTCCTCGACGATCCGCCGGAGCGCGTAGCCGAGGCTCACGGCCGCGCCAGCACCCCGCCGGTGATGGCCTCGCGCACCCCGGTGGTCGACGGGAAGGTGATCGGCAGGCCCCGGAGCGAGCGCACCGCCAAGTACGCGAAGGCCTGCGCCTCAAGGTAGGCGGAGGACCAGCCGATCGCGTCCGCGGTCGTGATCTCGGCGCGCAGGTGGTAATTCAGGAGACGTACCAGCTCGCCGTTGCGGGCGCCGCCGCCGGCCACGATCCAGCGGGTCGGGACCTCGGGGGCGTGGTCGAGGGCGCGGGCCACGGCCCGCGCCGTGAAGGCCGTGAGCGTCGCGGCGCCGTCCTCGGTGGAGAGCTGACCCGCGAGCTTGTGGGAGAACCAGTTCCGGTCCAGCGATTTCGGCGGCTTGCGGAAGAAGAACGGGTGGGTCAGGAGCCAGGCCAGCAGCTGCTCGTCCGGGCGGCCCCGAGCCGCCGTTCGCCCGCCATCGTCGAGATTCTTGCCCTCGCGCTCCTGCATCCACTCGTCGATCAGGGCGTTGCCGGGACCGGTGTCGAAGGCGATGACGCCGCCCTTCGAGTCGATCAGCGTCGCGTTGGCGACGCCGCCGATGTTGAGGATGCCGAAGGGCCCGTCGAAGCCCGACGCCTCGGCGAGCGCCTTGTGGAAGACCGGCACCAGCGGCGCCCCCTGCCCGCCCGCCTCGATGTCGGCGCGCCGCAGGTCCGAGACGACCGCGATGCCGAGCCGGGTCGCCAGCGCCTGGCCGTCGCCGATCTGGATCGAGATCCGCTGGTCCGGACGGTGGATCACGGTCTGTCCGTGGAAGCCGATCACGTCGATCTCGGAGGCAGTGAGGCCGTGCTCCTCGAGGAAGCGCTCCACGGCCTCGGCATGGGCCAGGGTGACGAAGGCCTCGGCCTCCGGCAGCCGCCCGGGCCGATCGCCGGGATGGAGCACGGATTCGGCGTCCTTGGTGGCGGCGCGCAGCAGCGCCTTCTCGTCGTCGGCGTAGCCGCGGTAGCCGGTGGGTCCGAGCGGTTCGAGAAAGTTGTTGTGCCCCTTCACCACGTGGACGCGCTCGCCGTCGGTCTCGATCAGCGCGATGTCGACGCCGTCCAGCGAGGTGCCGCTCATCAGTCCGATCGCGCGCATCATCGCCATGCCGTGCTGCCCCGTGCCTTTCGGCCAACGCCCTGCTAAGAGCGCGCCGTATCCTGAACCCAGCGCGAGCTAGCATGCGGGGCCTCGGCCTGTCGCGCCAGCGCGCGACCCGAGATGGCATCCATGACCGCCGAGAGCTTCGCGCCGAAATCCGACTTCCTGCGGATCCTGACCGAGCGCGGCTATATCCACCAGACCTCGGACCTCGCCGGCATCGACGCCGCTGCGCTGGAGGGTCGGCTGACCACCTATGTCGGCTACGACTGCACGGCGCCCTCGCTCCATGTCGGGCACCTCCTGTCGATCATGATGCTGCACTGGCTGCAGGCCACCGGCGGCAAGCCGATCGCCCTGATGGGCGGCGGCACGACTCGGGTCGGCGATCCGTCCGGCCGCGACGAGACCCGCAAGATCCTCACCGTCGAGCAGATCGACGCCAACAAGGCCGAGATCCGCAAGACCTTCGACCGGTTCCTGCGCTTCGGCGAGGCGGCCGGCGACGCCGTGATGGTCGACAATGCCGAGTGGCTGACCAAGCTCAACTACATCGAGATGCTGCGCGACGTCGGCCGCCATTTCTCGGTGAACCGCATGCTGTCGATGGACAGCGTGCGCCTGCGCCTGGAGCGCGACCAGGAGCTGTCGTTCCTCGAATTCAACTACATGATCCTCCAGTCCTACGACTTCGTTGAGCTGAACCGCCGCTACGGCTGCGTCATGCAGATGGGCGGCTCGGACCAGTGGGGTAACATCGTCAACGGCATCGATCTCGGCCGCCGCATGGGCACGCCGCAGCTCTACGCCCTGACCTGCCCGCTGCTGACCACGTCGTCGGGCGCCAAGATGGGCAAGACCGCGGCCGGCGCCGTCTGGCTCAACCCGGACATGCTGAAGCCCTACGATTACTGGCAGTTCTGGCGGAACACCGAGGACGCGGACGTGGCCCGCTTCCTCAAGCTGTTCACCCTGCTGCCCATGGCGGAGATCGCGCGCCTCTCCGCCCTCGCCGGCTCCGAGATCAACGCGGCCAAGACTGTGCTCGCCACCGAGGCCACCGCGCTGATGCACGGCCGCGAGGCCGCGGAGGCCGCCGCCGAGACCGCCCGCAAGACCTTCGTCGAGGGGACGCTCGCCGCCGACCTCCCGAGCGTGACCGTGCCGTCAGCGACCCTGGAGGCCGGGCTCGGCGTGCTGACAGCCTTCGGGCCGGAGGTCGCCAAGCTCGTGCCCTCGACCAGCGAGGCCCGGCGTCAGATCAAGGGCGGCGGCCTGCGGGTCAACGACGTGCCGGTGACGGACGAGAAGGCGGTCCTCGGCCAGAGCGACGTGACCGCGGACGGCGTGATCAAGCTCTCCTTCGGCAAGAAGCGGCACGTGCTGCTCCGGCCGGAATAGGCCCCCCGAGACTTCGACGACGGACGGCCCGCGTGAGCACAGCCCGCATCTTGGTGATCGACGACGAGCCGCCGATCCGCCGGCTGCTCCGGACTGGTCTCGGGACGCAGGACTACGCGGTCATCGAGGCCGCCGACGGGGCCGCGGCCCTCGCCGCCCTGGAGGCGGGTGGTGTGGATCTCGCGATCCTCGACCTCGGCCTGCCCGACATGGCCGGGCACGCGCTCCTGGCGGCGATCCGCGAGCGCTGGCCCGACCTTCCGGTCGTGATCCTGTCGAGCCGCGACGACGAGCGCGGCAAGGTCGAGGCCCTCGATCTCGGCGCCGACGACTACGTCACCAAGCCCTTCGGCATGAACGAGTTGCTGGCGCGCATCCGCACGGCCCTGCGCCACCGCCTCGCCATGCAGGGGGAGCGGCCTGTCTTCCGTGTCGACGACCTCTCGGTCGACCTCGTCCGTCGCGTCGTCCGGGTGGGCGATCGCGAGGTGAAGCTGTCGCCGCGGGAATACGAGTTCCTGCGCGTGCTGGTGCAGCACGCCGGCAAGGTGCTGACCCACGCGCAGCTCATGCGCCACGCGCCGGCCTCGTCGGATCCGCAGTACCTGCGCGTCTACATCCGGCAGCTGCGCCAGAAGCTCGAGCCCGATCCCGAGCGCCCGAGCTACCTGCTCACCGAGACCGGCGTCGGTTACCGCCTGCGCGCCCCGGACTGATCCCGGCGCGCCGTCTCAGGGCTCCAGCCCCTCTTCGACGCGCCGCGCGGCGCGCAGCTTCTCGACTCGCGCCACCGAGAACACCGAGGCCTCGTAGAGGAGCAGCATCGGGACCGCGAGCGAGAGCTGCGAGATGACGTCCGGCGGGGTCAGGATGGCCGCGGCGACGAAGACCAGCACGATCGCGTAGCGGCGCTTCTCGCGCAGGAACGCCGCGTCGATAATCCCGATCTGGCCGAGCAGCGTGAGGATCACCGGAAGCTGGAAGGCTATGCCGAACGCGAAGATCAGCGTCATGATCAGTGACAGGTACTCGTCGACCTTCGGGAGCAGCTTGATCGTCGGCTCCCCGGCGACGCCCACCTGCTGGAGCGACACAGAGAATTTGATCAGCAGCGGCATCGCGAGGAAGAACACCACGAGCGCGCCGAGGATGAAGAAGATCGGCGTGGCCACGAGGTAGGGCAGGAACGCCTTCCGCTCGTTGCGGTAGAGGCCGGGCGCCACGAAGGCGTAGATCTGCGTGGCGATCACCGGGAAGGCCAAGAAGGCGGCGCCGAAGACGCTGAGCTTGATGTTGGTGAAGACCTGCTCGAGGAAGTGCGTGGCGATCAGCTCGGCGTTCTGTGCACCCACGATTGAAACGTATGGGTAGACCAGCACGTTGTAGATGTCGCGCGAGAAGAAGAAGCACGCGAAGAACATCAGCACGAAGGCGATCAGCGACTTGATCAGCCGCGCGCGCAATTCGATCAGGTGCTCGAGCAGGGGCGCCCGGGACGCCTCGATCTCGGCCTCGTCCGCCTCGCTGATCATCGGGCAGCCGTGCCGTTCTTGGATTCTTCAGCGGCGGGGTGTGCGGCGGACGGGTCGGGCGGAGGGCCGAACGGATCGTCCACCGAGCCGGGCACGGGCAGGGGCGCCTCCGCGACCTCGGTCGCCGCACCACGGTCCGACGCGCCGGCCGGCGTCACCGGATGCGTCTCGGCGGCGTGAGGCGCCGCCGCGGCTTCCTGCTCGGCCCTCAGCTGCGCCGTAGCGTCGGCCAGCGACCGGGTCTCGACTGGGGGAGTCTCGGGGCTGGGCATCTCCGGACCCATCTTCTCCGGACCCATCTTGGCCCGGCCCTCGACGGCGCCCTTCAGCTCGTCGCGGATCGTCTGCACCGGATTGAAGGTCGAGCCCGCCGTGCGGACGGTGTTGCGGATGCCGTCGACCTCGCGCCGGACGTCATCGAGTTCGGCCTCGCGGATCGCCTCGTTGAACTGCATCTGAAACTCGCCGGCCATGCGGCGCAGCTTCGTGGTGATCTGGCCGACGGTGCGCAGCGCCTTCGGCAGATCCTTCGGCCCGATGACGATGAGGGCGACGCCGCCGATCAGCATCACCTCGCCCCAGCTCATGTCCAGCATGTCGTCGACGGTCCTGCTGCCCCGAGATCCGGCACGGCGGCCGGACCCCGTCAGGCTCTACACGAGCGCGCGCGCTCTGACAGTCCTACAGTCAAGCTCGCCGTCAGACCGGCTTGCGCTCGCCGCCGGGGATATGGTTCGCCGGGATCGCGGTGCCGGGGCTCGTCTCGGCAGCGTGCGGGATGGTACGGACCGGCTCCGCCGAAGGCGGCGCGGCCTGCGCCGCCGGCGGGGTCTCGTCCTCGGCCATGCCCTTCTTGAAGGCCTTGATGCCTTTCGCGACGTCGCCCATCAGGTCGGACACCTTGCCGCGTCCGAAGAGCAGCATCACGATGACCGCGACGATGACCCAGTGCCAGATACTCATGCTGCCCATGGCAACCTCCTGCGGGCGCCCCGAAGATGCGGGAGCGTGACGCCACGTCCGGTTGAGGATTTCGGGGCGAACCTAGGGATCGCGCCGCCCGAACACAAGCAGAGGCGATGCCACGGCCGGTGGAAGGCCGCGATGGAACGCCGCGCGGTGTCTCCGGTCAGGCGGCGGCGAGGGCCGCGGCGAAGCGGTCGCGAGCTTCCGCGACGTCGAGCTCGTCACCGGCGGGATCGAGACGTGCCAGCGCGGCGGCGGCGCGCCGCGCGGCCGCGCCGGTCAGTTCAGGCGCCGCCTCGGCCACGGCCTGCATCTCGTCGCGCGCGCCGTTGCAGTGGAGGCCTATGTCGATCCCCGCCGCGAAGGCGCGCTCCGTCCGGTCGCGGAACGTGCCGGTCAGCGCGTGCATGGACAGGTCGTCGGTCATCAGCAGGCCGTCGAAGCCGATGGCGCCGCGGATGATGTCGCGGATGACGGTCGCCGACTGGGTGGCCGGCCGGTCGGGGTCGATGGCGGTGAAGACGACGTGCGCGCTCATCGCCATCGGCAGGTCGGCGAGCGCCCGGAAGGTCCGGAAATCCTGCCCCGCGAGATCCGCGCGGGTCGCGTCGACCACCGGCAGGCCGTGGTGGCTGTCGCAGGTGGCGCGCCCGTGCCCGGGAATGTGCTTCATCACCGGCAGGACACCGCCGGCCATCAGGCCCTCGGCGACGGCACGTCCGATCTCGGCCACCCGCTCCGGGCTCGTCGCGTAGGCGCGGTCGCCGATGATGTCGTGCGACCCCGGCGCCGGCACGTCGAGGACGGGGGCGCAGTCGACGTTGATCCCGACCTCGGCGAGGTCGTGCGCCATCAGCCGCGCCCCGAGGCGGGCGACCGTCGCGGCGCTGCCGTTCAGGCGGCCGTAGCGGCCGCCGGCCGGGTAGGCCGGCCAGTGGGGGGGGCCCATGCGCTGGACCCGACCGCCCTCCTGGTCGATCAGGATCGGCGCCCGATCGGAGCCGACGCAGTCGCGGAGCGCACCGGTGAGGGCGCGGACCTCCGCGGGGGTCCCGATGTTGCGCTTGAACAGGATGAAGCCCCAGGGCTTCACGTCTCGGAAGAAGGCCCTCTCGTCCGCCGTGAGCGACGGGCCGGTGCAGCCGAGGATCAGGGCACGGGAGGTCATCTGGAACGGCTCGGGAACTGCTCGGTGGCGGCGCGAAGACGGCGCGAGAACGGCGGCGGAGCCGCCGGGCGGCGCGAATCGATGGCGGCAGAGTCGGGCGGGAACGGGGAGCCGGCAAGACTAAACCGCGGCCCTGGGGCGCGGGCCGGATCGTTCGCTCCGACCGTGTTGCCGGGGGGACTCGGTCGGACGGGCGGCGCGGATCTCCGCGGACGGGCACGCCGTCCCGTCCGCGAGGTGCCGTCAGGCGGTCAGTTCTTGGCCACGAAGCACTGGCCGCCCGCGCCCTGCAGGGCGCTGCACAGGCTCGCGGCCTGGGCCTTCTCCAGCGGTCCGACGCGGACGCGGTAGATCGTCTTGCCGTTGACCTCGGCCTGCCGGATCAGCTCGGGCTTGCCGGCGAGCTGCGCGTACTTGGCCTGCATCTGGCGGAACGCGGCCTTGGCCTCGGCGGCGGAGCTGCGCACCCCGAGCTGGACCGAGAAGCCGCTCACCGGGCCGGACTTCACGGCGTCGTCGTCGGTGGTGGTGCTGGCGGTGGTGTCCGGCGCGGCCGCTCCAGCCGGCGCGACGGCGGCGATGCGCTGGGCGGCCTTCGGCGGCGGCTTGACAGCCACCGGCTTGGGCGCCGGCTGCTCGACCGCGGCTTCCGGCTGCGCGTCGNGGTGCGGACCCGGCGCGGCTCGCCGAACGCCTCGAACGGGCCGTTGCCCGGCGTGGTGCCGCCGGGGGCGCCGTTCGGCTGCGACGGGCCCTGGGCCGCCCTGGCGGCCTCGGCGACGTCGAGGGGCTGCTCCTCGCGGTTCACGATCTTGATCTGGCCATCCTTCTTGCCCTTCGGATCGTAGATCTGCCGGTTCTGATCCGGGATCTCGACACCGTCGGCGACCTTCGGGGCGACCTTGAGGGGCGTGGAATCGGCCTGGACCACCGGCACGCCGCCGTGGCCCGAATTGCTCAGGCCCTTGTAGGTGAGCGCCCCGGTGACCGCGAGCGCCACCACGGCGACGCCGGCCCCCACCGAGACGAGCCGCCGCCGCGGATTGGCGCGCCGCAGCGCGCGGCTGTCCGCGTACGTCTCCTCGTCGCCGGTCGAGGTCGGGCCGCCCTCGGGGGCGTAGCCAGCACTCTCGCGGTGCGTGTCCTGCTCCACGGAGGCGAGATACTGGTCGAACGCGTCGGCCGGGGTAGCCTTGGTGGCCTCCGGAGCGAAGCTCGGCTCGACCCGCGTATTCCAGCCGGTCTGCTGCGGCGCGGCGGGCGCCACGGCGCGCATCTCGTCGCGGGCGGCGAGCAGCGCCCGGAATGGATCGTCCTGGCCGACGATGCGGGCGAGTTCCGCCAGCGGGTCGGCCTTGCCGGCCGCCTGCGGCGCTTGGTCCTTCTCCTGACGCAGATCGCGCGCGAGGGCGTCCAAATCGACCTGAGCGCGCGAAGCGTTCGTCATGGCAGCATCCTCACATCAACGCCGAAGACCGGCCCGATGCTTCGGGCCTATCGCATCTCGTCCGGCGCGGTCACACCGAGAATCGCAAGTCCGGCCGCCAGCGTGCTCCGCAGAGCTTCAACGAGCGCCAGCCGGGCCCACGTCGACTTTCGGTCGGTTGCATTAACAAACCGTAATTGCGGCAAGTCTTTGCCCTTGTTCCAGAAACTATGCAGCGCGGAGGCCAGTTCATAGAGATGGAAGGCGATCCTGTGGGGCTCGTGCGCCAGCGCGGCGGATTCGAGGACCCGCGGGTACTGCGCGATGAGGCGCATCATCTCGATCTCGCCCGGGTCGCTCAGCACGGCGAAGTCTGCGTCGGCGGCCAGGGCCGCGGCCGAGAGGTCGGCGTCCGGGAAGGCCTCGCGCGCCTGCCGCTGCACCGAGCGGACGCGGGCATGGGCGTACTGGACGTAGAAGACCGGGTTGTCCTTCGTTTGCTCCACGACCTTGGCGAGGTCGAAATCCAGGGTCGCGTCGTTCTTCCGGTACAGCATCATGAACCGGATCGCGTCGCGGCCGACCTCGTCGATCACGTCGCGGAGGGTCACGAACTCGCCGGCCCGCTTGGACATCTTGACGGGCTCGCCTGCGCGCAACAGCCGCACGAGCTGGCAGAGCTTGACGTCGAGCGTGGCCTGGCCGTCGCTCACCGCCTTCACGGCGGCCTGCATGCGCTTCACGTAGCCGCCGTGATCGGCGCCCAGGACGTCGATCAGCTCGGTCGCGCCGGCGAGGTACTTGGCCCGGTGGTAGGCGATGTCGGAGGCGAAGTACGTGTACGAGCCGTCCGACTTCAGCAGCGGCCGGTCGCTGTCGTCGCCGAATTCCTTCGTGCGGAACAGCGTCTGCTCGCGGTCCTCCCAGTCTTCCGGCAGCTGACCCTTGGGCGGCGGCAGGCGCCCCTCGTAGACGAGGCCCTTGGCGCGCAGCTCCGCGAGCAGGGACTTCACCGCCCCGCTGTCCTGCAGCGTGCGCTCGGAGAAGAACACGTCGTGGCGGATGCCGATCGCCGCCAGATCGGCCCGGATCATGTCCATCATCATGCCGAGCGCGGTCTCACGGACTGCCGGCAGCCATTCCGCCTCCGGCTTGTCGAGCAGCGCGCGGCCGTGGGTCTCGGCCAGCGCGGCACCCACCGGCATCAGGTAGTCGCCCGGATAGAGGCCCTCCGCGATGGCGAAGGGCTCGCCCAGGGCCTCGCGGTAGCGCTGGAAGGCCGAGCGGGCCAGCACGTCGACCTGAGCGCCGGCATCGTTGATGTAGTACTCGCGGGTCACCTGCCGGCCGGCGGCGGCGAGCAGGTTGCACAGGGCGTCGCCGAACACCGCGCCGCGGCCGTGGCCGACATGCATCGGCCCCGTCGGGTTCGCCGACACGTACTCCACGTTGATCGGGCCGCCGGGCAGCTGCGCGCGGCCGAACGCCTCCGGCGCCGTCAGCGCGTCGCGCAGGACCGCGTGGAAGATCGCGGGGTCGAGCCGCAGGTTGATGAAGCCCGGCCCTGCGACGCTCGCCTCGACGATCCGCGGGTCCGCGCGGAGTTCCGCCGCCAGGGCCTCGCCGAGCGCCTTCGGGTTGGTCCGCGCCTCCTTGGCGAGCACCAGGGCGGCGTTCGTGGCGAGATCGCCGTGCGACGCGTCGCGGGGCGGCTCGACCACCACGCGGCCCAGGTCGAGGCCCTCGGGCAGGTGGCCGGCGCGGGTCAGCGCCTCCACGGCCTCGCGCACGCGCGCCTCGAACAGGGCGAAGATGTTCATGGGTCTCGATCTCGCTCGCGCGGGGGTCTCGTCGCCCGGCCCGTCCGGCCTGCGCCCGCACCGGCGGTCTAGCAAGGGGGCGGGAGGGTGTCACGGCGCCGACCCGCGCGCCGGCCCCGCGGAATCCGCGGTCGCGGAGTCGGTCCGCTAACCACGTGCGCGCCGCCGCCGCGTTATCCCGCGCGACGATTACGGATCGCCCAGTGTCCGACTTGTATCGCCCGAGACGAAGCGGTGTCATCGGAGTCGATCGTGAGCAGGCCGATCGCGGAGTTACTGATGAAGACCTTGACGATTGCGGGTACGGCGCTCTGCGCCCTCATCCTGGCCGCGCCGAGCGCGGAGGCAGGCGGCTTCCGCGGCGACGGATTCCACGGCGGCGGATTCCACGGTGGCGGGTTCCGCGGCGGTTTCCGCGGCGGGTACGGCTATCGAGGCGGCTACGCGGCCCGCGGCTTCTACGGGCGCGGCTACGGATACCGCGGTGGCTACGGGCGTGCCCTCGGCTACGGGCTGGCCGGCGCGGGGATCGGCCTCGGGCTCGGGCTCGCCGCCGGGAGCGTCTACGGCGGCTACGGGTATGGTGCTTACGGCTACGGCTACCCGGCCGCCTACGGCGGTTACGGCTACGGCTATCCCGCCGCCTACGGCGGCTACGGTTACGGCGGTGGCTACGGCGGGTGCTACGGCAGCTTCACCTGCGGCTGCGGCTGCTGATCCGAACCGCCCCGCGCCGGGCCCTCAGGGCTCGGCGAGGGGCAGCCCTCGGCTGGGCAGCTCCCAGTGCAGGTCCGGCGTCGTCGCGTGGAGCTTGCGGTGCGCCAGGACGGCGTAGGTGTCGGTCATGCCGGCGATGTAGTCGGCGACCCGGCGGGCGACCCGGGCCTCCGTGGCCCCGTCGAGACCGGCGCTCCACTCCTCCGGCATCCGGGACGGCACCGCTGTGAACGCCGCGAACAGGTCGTTGACGATGGCGTCGGCCTTCTTCCGCACCGCGACCACGCCGGGATGCCGGTACATCCGCTCCCACAGGAAGCGCATGATGTCGGCGTCGGCCGCCGCGATCTCCGGTGAGAACGCGATGACCGGCTGATCCGCGTTGCGGATGTCCTCGACCCGCTGCGGATCCAGGGCGGCGATGCGGCGACCGCCCTCGCGGATGACGTCCTCGACGAAGCGGGTGATCACCCGTCGGGCCAGTTCATGAATCATCCGCGACGGCTCCAGGCCCGGATGCAGCCGGTCGATCTCGCCGAGCAGCCCGGCCAGGAACGGGACCGCCCGCAGTTCCGGGATCTCGAACAGGCCGGCGCGCAGCCCGTCGTCGAGGTCGTGGGCCGCGTAGGCGATGTCATCCGCCAGGGAGGCGGCCTGGGCCTCGGGGCCGGCCTGGCTCCTGAGGTCGAGGGGATTCAGCGCGTCGTATTCCAGGATCGCCGCCGCGATGCCCCGGGCGGCGTAGCGGGGCGTCGGCCGACCGTCCTCAGCGGTGAGCAGCGGGCCGTTGTGCTTGACGAGGCCCTCCAGCGTCTCCCAGGCGAGGTTCAGCCCGTCGAAGCCGGCGTAGCGCCGCTCCAGCCGGGTGACGATCCGCAGCGCCTGGGCGTTGTGGTCGAAGCCGCCGTGGCGCGCCATGCAGGCGTCGAGGGCGTCCTCGCCGGTATGGCCGAAGCAGGTGTGGCCGAGGTCGTGGCTGAGGGCCAGAGCCTCCGCAAGGTCCTCGTCGAGCCCGAGGGCGCGGGCGAGCGCCCGGCCGATCTGGCTCACCTCCAGGGTATGGGTCAGGCGGGTGCGGTAATGGTCGCCCTCGTGATGCACGAAGACCTGCGTCTTGTGCTTCAGCCGCCGGAACGCCGTCGAGTGGATGATCCGGTCCCGATCGCGCTGGAAGTCGCTGCGGGTCGGAGATCCGGCCTCCGGGATCAGGCGTCCCCGGGTCTGGGCCGGATCGGTGGCGTAGGGCGCGCGCCAGCGCTCACCGTTCGGTCGCACGGGATCCGCTCTGAAACGCACGCACCCTGGTCATGACGGCTCCCCGCCCGGCGCGTTGCGGCGCGGGCTTGCGGCCCATATCTTGTGGGCCGAGGCGCCTTCGGCAACGGGCCGGGCGCGCCGTCCACCGAACGAATGCGTGGCCAGAGACCGATGGCTGAGATCACCCTGACCGCCCGCGCGGCCAAGCGCATCAACGAGATCATGGTGGCGGAGCCGGCCGGCTCGTCGCTGCGGATCAGCGTCAATGGCGGCGGCTGCTCGGGTTTCTCCTATGCTTTCGACATCACCCGCGCCCGGGAGGCGCAGGACGTCGCGATCGAGCGCGACGGCGCCACCGTGATCGTGGACCCGGTCTCGCTCGAGTACATGAGCGGCTCGACCATCGATTTCGTGAACGACCTGATCGGCCAGTCCTTCAAGATCGAGAACCCGCTGGCCACCGCGTCGTGCGGCTGCGGAACGTCCTTCTCGTTGTAGCGCCCGGCGTGGCGCCGCCGCGCCGTTGCGTCCGTACGACACCGGTCCCGGCACGATCGCCCGGGCCGACGCGCGCGATTGCCTCGCCCGGCAAAACGCGGCACGGCTAGGGTATTCCCGCGAGAGCCCCGGTCCGGACCCTGCCATGAACCACCCGAAGGCCCGTTTCCGCCTCCGGTCGGCCTGGGCGACGGCCGCAGTGCTGGCCCTCCTCGGGCTCGCGCCGACGCCGCTCACTGCGCAGGAAGGCGCCGCCGCCGTCCAGGACGTGACAGTGACCGACGTGGTGATCCCGCTCGGCGGCACGCTGCTTAAGGCGCCGAAGCTGACGGCGAGCGGCACACGCCTGTCCAAGGAGGACCTCGCGGCGATCCTGCGGCCCGATTCCAACGTGCCCTGGGAGCAGCGGCTCGCCCGGCTCGATGCCGGCAGCCTGACCGTTCCGGTCCTCACCTCCGAGAACGCGGGTCCCGGCGACAACCGGCAGACCGTCACCTACCGCGACGTGGTCGCCCGCGACATCCGGGCCGGCCGCGTCGGGGAGCTGACGGCGGCCGGAGCGACGGTCAGCTCCGTCGCGGGGCCGAACCACGGTTCCGGAACCTACGGTCAGGTGCGCGCCACGGATCTGGATCTCGCGGCGCTCAGCCGGCTCTACACGGTGCCCGGCGACGGCAAGGGACCAGTCCAGCGCGTCTACGGGACGATCCAGGTCTCGGACGTCACCTACTCGGACGCGCGCGGCACCACCGTGAAGATCGCCCGCCTCGACGGCCGGGATCTCGGCGGCCGGCAGGTGCCGGACGGCTGGGGTGGCGCCTTCGCCATCGTGGCGAACGGCTTCGACGACTCCAGCGACCGGCGCCCGCTGGCCGCCGCCGCCGCCGATCTGATCGACGCCACCTCGATCGGCAGCCTTGAGATGCAGGGCCTGAGCGTCAGCGATACCGATCCGAAGGGGCCGGTGCTGTTCGAGATCGGCCGAGCCGCCTACACGTCCGCGGGCTCGGAGGGCGGCACCACGCTGGACAACCTGTCGATGAGCCGCGGCGCCCTGCGGATCCATGTCGGCCGCGTCGCCGCGCTGGGGACATCCCTGGCGCCGACCGTCGCGACCCTCCAGGGTATCGCCGCCGAGCCGACGGGCGGGGTCGGCTTCTCCGACGTCGAGATGCGCCGGCTGACACCGAAGCTCGGCACGCTCACCCTCACCGACCTGTCGATCGATCTGCCGCCCGAGGCCGAGGCGGCGCCGCCGCGCGACGTCCGGCCCCCGGCCCGCGGCGCCCTGCCCGAGCCGGCCCTGCCCGAGCCGGGCCGGCCGGCGCGGCCGCCCGAACCCAGGCCGGCTGACAGGACCGGGGATCCCCTGGCGGTCACGGTATCGCCGCGGCCGGCCCCCCGCATCGCCCTGCGCGAGGCGGCCCTGGCCTTCGGCCCGATGACCGAGGGCGTGCCAAGCGCCACCCGCATCAGCCTCACCGGCCTGAGCCTGCCCGCGGATCTGCTCGCGGGCGCGCCGCTCGTCGGCCTGCTGCCGGCCTACGGCTACCGGGACCTCGACCTCAACCTCGTGGCCGACGCGAGCCTGGACGAGAAGGCCCGCGACCTCGCCCTGCGCGAGGTCACGATCTCCGGGCGCGACATCGGCACCGTCCGCCTGTCCGGCACGCTCGGGGGCATCGGGCCCGAGCTGTTCTCCGGAACCCTGCCGGCGGCGACGATGGTGATGTTCTCGGGCAGCGCCAAGTCCCTGGATCTGACGGTCGAGAATGCCGGCCTGTTCGAGCGCTTCCTGGCCGCGCAATCGAAGGATCTCAGCCTCAAGCCGGACGAGCTGCGCAAGGAATACGTCACCGCCAGCCTGCTCGGCGTGCCGATCATCCTGGGCAACAGCGCGGCGGCCAAGGGGATCGGCGCCGCCATGGGCCAGTTCGTGATGAAGCCCGGCAAGCTCGTGGTGCATGCCAAGTCCAGGGAGCCGGCGGGGATCGGCTTCATCGATCTCGGAGCGGCGCGATCGCCGGCCGCCGTCCTCGACCGGCTGGAGGTCGAGGCGAAGGCGAACTGAGGGACGCGGCGACCGGGGGAGGCTCGGGCCGTCAACGGTCGCGGTGCCCGTCTGTCTGGAGGGGCCGATCGTGCTCGCCATCCGTCTCTCGAAGGCCGCCCTCGTCGGTGCCCTCGCGCTGACCTGCACGCTCGTCGTCTACGGCAACGTCGTGGAGCCGGCGGTCAACCTCGCCTTCGTGCAGCACGTGCTGTCGATGGATACGATCCTGCCGGATTCGGGGATTGCCGACCGCTCGATCACCGATCCAACGCTGCAGCGCGGCGCCTTCACGCTGATCGTCGCCGCGGAGGCGCTGACGGCGCTCCTGCTCTGGATCGGCGTCGGGCTGATGCTCGGTCGGCTCCGGGCCCCGCGCGACGACTTCGCCCGGGCCAAGAGCTGGGCGATCGCCGGCCTGAGTGTCGGCTTCCTGCTCTGGCAGGCCGGCTTCCTGGGCATCGGCGGCGAGTGGTTCGGCATGTGGATGTCGAAGTCCTGGAACGGCCAGCAATCCGCCTTCCGCTTCGCCATGACGGTACTCGGCGTGCTGATCTACGTCGCCCTGCCGGAGGCCGAGGATCCCGACGGGATCCGCGGGGGCTGAAGTGCTGGGGGCACCAACGCGGCACGCATCCGCTGGTCCTGCCGGAGTCGAGCCTCCGCGTCGCGCTCACGCTGCGCCGGATCGGCCCGCGCCGCGCGCCGTCGTGAGCGCCAGCGCCGCCGCAGCGAGCGCCAGGGGCGCGAACGACACCCGGAGAACCGTGTCCCAGCCGTAGCTCGTCAGCAGGCCCCCGGACGAGAACGAGCCGACGGCCACCATCCCGAACACGATGAAGTCGTTGATCGACTGAACCCGCGTCCGCTCCTCCGGGCGATGGCACTCCAGCACCATCGCGGAGGCGCCGACGAAGCCGAAGTTCCAGCCGACGCCCAGGAGGATCAGGGACAGCCAGAAATGCCCGACATCCACGCCCGCCAGCCCGACGAGCGCGGCCGCGCCCGTCAGGGTGAGGCCAGTCGC
The DNA here is from genome assembly GCF_036441335.1 of Methylobacterium mesophilicum. Classification (GTDB taxonomy): domain Bacteria; phylum Pseudomonadota; class Alphaproteobacteria; order Rhizobiales; family Beijerinckiaceae; genus Methylobacterium; species Methylobacterium mesophilicum_B. The sequence goes on along the minus strand of NZ_MLBW01000034.1, from coordinate 927,353 downwards.
CACGACGCGGGACGCGCCGAAGCGCGTGATCAGCCGCCCGGTGAAGAAGCTCGGGCCGTACATGGCGATGACGTGCCATTGCAGACCGAGATTGGCCTCCCCCTGCGCGTGGCCGCACAGGCGCATGGCCAGCGGGGCGGCCGTCATGACGAAGTTCATCAGCAGGTACGACACGGCCCCGCAGATCACCGCGATGACGAAGCGCGGCTGAGCCAAGATGACGGCCAGCGGGCGCCCGCGGGAGCTAGCCTCGGCGGCCGGCCTCGGCAGGCGGACCCCGGCCAAGACGAGGGCGGCCGCACCGGCGACGGCCGCCTGGGCCAGGAAGGTGGCGGCGAACAGGTGGGGAGCCCACAGGTTCATGGTGTGGGTGACGAGTTGCGGCCCGATCACCCCGCCGAAGACGCCGCCGGCCATGACGGCCGAGAGAGCCCGCGGCCGCCGTTCGGCCGGAACGCAGTCCGCGGCGGCGAACCGGAACGAGAAGACCACGGCCGCGTAGGCGCCGCCGAAGAACATCGCCGCGCAGAACAGCCAGAAATTGGCCGCGGCGATCGCCAGAGCCGACAGCAGGCCGACGAGCACCCCGCAGCCGGTGCCGACCATGAACACGGTCCGGCGCCCGTAGCGCCTGGCGACGCTGCCGGTCGGGAGCGCGCAGGCGGCCATCCCGACGACGAAGATCGAGATCGGCAGCGTGGCCAGGAGCTTGCTCGGCGCGAGCATGTTGCCGACGACGGCACCCGTCGCGAAGACGACGGTCGAGTTCGCCCCGGCAAGGGCCTGCGCGACGGCCAGCCTGACCACGTTGCCGCTCCCCGACCGGCTGGCTGTGGGTGCGCGGTCGATGGCGGAAGGGGGCACGCGTGACATCGGGACGCTCGAGTTTCGACCGGCCGCCACTGTCAATCGGGCGGGCGACATGTGGGGCCGATCGCCAGGGATCAGCTTCGACGCGCGCATCGGTACAGTGACGGCCCGCAGGCGTACATGCGCGAGCCGGCGATGGCGTGATCGACCGCTCGCTCGGGCCGCTCACGGAATGGTCGAGACGACGTCGGCAGCGTGCGCGAGGTCGTGAGCCGCATTCTGGCGCACTGAGCCGAGGCCGGGCTGATCGAGCTGCGGCGCGGCACGGTCGGGATCGTCGACCGGGCCAGCCTTGCCACGGCCGGTCGGCGGTGACGCGGCGCGCGCTGCGCAGCGGTCGCGTCTAGCGCGGCTCGTCCGCCATGTAGGCTCTCGCCTCGCTGCCCGGCATGGCCTCCGCCGCGTAGGTGAAGGTGCCCCGCTCCAGCACCTCGCGGGCGGCGCGCGCGAGTCCGCCGAGGGCCGCCCGCGCGAACGACCCGCCGACGCTGATCCGCTTCACGCCGGCCGCCGCCAGCTCGGCCACCGTGTGCTGCCGCGGCGACAGGCCGGCGACGACGTTCACCGGACGGCCCACCGCGGCGCAGACCGTCCGGATGGCCTCGAGGTCAGGCAGGTTCGGGGCGTAGAGCACGTGCGCCCCCGCCTTCTCGAAGGCCTGGAGGCGCCGGATCGTGTCGTCGAGATCGAGCCTGCCGCACAGGTGATTCTCGGTGCGCGCGGTCAGCACGAACGGGAGCCCGCGCGCGGCCTCTGCCGCGGCGGCGACCCGCTCGACGGCGAGGTTGAAATCGAAGATCGGCTCGGCAGCGTCGCCGGTCGCGTCCTCGATCGAGCCGCCGACCAGCCCGATCTCGGAGGCCCGGGCGATCGTCAGCGCGCACGCGTCCGGGTCGGCCCCGAACCCGTCCTCCAGATCGGCCGTCACGGGCAGGTGGGTCGCGTCCACGATGGCGCGGGCGTTCTCCAGGATCGCGTCGCGCGACAGGGAGGCGCTGGAGTCCCGCCGTCCGATGGCGAACGCGAAGCCGGCGCTCGTCGTCGCCAGGGCCTCGTAGCCGAGGGCGGTCAGGATCCGCGACGAGCCCGCGTCCCAGGGATTCGCCACGACGAACACCCCCGGCCGCTCGTGCAGCGCCACGAAGGCCCGATATTTGGCATCCAGGTCGGCCATGCGCACCTCCGTCGATCGACCCTACGCTCCGCGGGCCGCCCGGGGAAATGGCCGATGCGGCACCCGATCGATGTCGGGGCTCCGGACGGATGGTCGTTCGGATCGGCCGGTGCCCGGATCTCAGCCTTCGATCCGGGCGCAGCCGGTCGTGCGATCGACTCGCGCACCGCGCGTCACTGCGCGATGATCGCGGGATGTTGCGCGGCGAGGTTCGCCCGGGTCGCCTCGGCCCAGGCGCGGTCGCGCGCCCGGCGCGGCCGGTCGAGGCGCACGTCGGCGATGAGGCTCGCCGGTCGCCGCGAGACCAGCAGCAGGCGGTCGGCGATCCCGATCGCCTCGGCGACGTTGTGCGTGACCATCAGGACGCTCATGCCGGTTCGGTCCACCGTATCGACCACGAGGCCGCGCAGCTCGGCGGCGGCGGCGTCGTCGAGGGAGACGAACGGCTCGTCGAGGACGAGGACGCGCGGGCCGTCGACCAGCGCGCGCGCCAGCGCCACGCGCCGCTGCATGCCCAGCGACAGGGCCTTCGGGTAGCGCGACCGCCAAGCCGTCAGGCCGAGCCGAGCGAACAGATCGTCGAGGTCACGGCCGCGCCGCGCCCGGGGGAGACCGAGGCGGACGTTGTGCTCGACGCTGCGCCAGGGCAGCAGCCGCGGGTCCTGGAACACGATGCCCGCCCGGTCCGCGCCGGAGACGCGGCCCTCGAACGCGATGTCGAGGCCGAGCAGGATCCGCAGGGTGGTGGTCTTGCCGGCGCCAGACGGTCCGATGAGGCAGACGATCTCCCCGGCAGCGACGCCGAAGGTCAGGTTCCGGACAGCCTCGACCGGCTCGGCCCGCGCGGGCCGGTACCATTTGGACGCGATCGCGACCTGGAGGACGGGGTCAGCGCCAGCGACGGACATACGCTTCGAGCCGCTGGAGGAGGAGGACGTCGATGCCGATCATCACGGCCATGAAGACGAGGCTGTAGCCGATGATGGCCGCCACGTCGGTGCTCTGGACGAAGTAGTAGTTAATCGCGAAGCCGACTCCGTCCGGGCGCCCGAGCAGCTCCACCACCAGCACGATCTTCCAGGCGAGCGACAGGCCCGACCGCGCCGCCGTGACCATGTAGGGCTGGAGCTGCGGGATCAGGATATCGAGGGCCCAGCTGCGCCGGTCGAGCCGGTAGGCGCGGGCCATCTCGTCGAGGCCGGGATCGAGGTTCCGCGCCCCCTCCCGCACGATCACCGCGACGTTCGGCAGCTTGTTGAGCACCACCGCGAGGATCGCCGCGGTCTCGGTCAGCCCCACCCAGACATAGGCCAGGACCGTGATCACCAGGGCGGGCGTGTTGAGGAGGACGAGCAGCGGCGTGTCGAGGGTGAGGTCGGCGGCCTTGGAGCGCCCGAGCGCGACGCCGAGGAGGACGCCGAGGACCATCGCCACGGTGAAGGAGATCGCCACGCGGAGGAGCGTCATGCCCACGTTGTGCGCGAGGTCGCCGCGCTCCGCCTCCTGAACGATGAAGCGCAGCACCGCGAGGGGCGCCGGCAGCAGGCGCGAGCCCGCCTCCAGCGCGGCGATCTGCCAAGCGGCGAGGAGCACGGCCAGGGACGCGATGCGGGTCAGCGCGCCCATGCGGTCCCGGTGCTCGGGACGGCCGAAACGCGTGCCCGCCGGGCGGGCGCCTCAACCATTGCGGCCGGTGTAGTAGAGATCCGGCGGGAGCGCGTCGCCCTTGCCGACGAGGCGGGCGCCGCCGAGCCGCGCCATCACCGCGTAGAGCTTCTCGGCGTCGGCGCGCTCCTCCGCGATGGTGCGGCGCGGGATGCCGGCGAGGAAATCGTGCTTCAAAGCCTCGAAGGTCGCCTTGTCCTCCGCCGCCATCAGCGGGCGCACAATCTGCCACGTGCTCGGATCCGAGGCGAGCATGTCCTTGGCGGCCCGCGAGGCCCGGGCGAAGGCCGCCACGGCCGCGGGCTTCTCCTTCACGGTGGCGTCCTGGAACAGGTAGCCGATCAGCGCCACGTCGCCGGGGACCCCGAGGGCGTGCATGATGTCCTCGGCCCCGACCAGCTGCCGATAGCCCTTGGCCTTGAGGCGGGCGCAGTAGGTCCAGTAGGTCAGCGCGGCGTCGAGGCCGCCCTGCTCCAGCTTCAGCGTGATCAGCGGCGGCGCGCCGTAGGCGATCTCGGCGGCCTGCTCCAGATCGATGCCGGCCGCGTCCTTGGCCTGTGCCCGGAGGAGGAGCCAGTTCTTGTCCAAGGGGCCGCCCGCCACTCCGAGGCGCTTGCCCGCGAGGTCCTTGAGGCTCTTCACCGGGCTGTCGCCCGCCACCATCACGCCGCCCTCGGAGGTCGAGTACGGGATGAAGCGCACCGCCTGACCGTCGTTGCCGAGGCGCGCGGCCCAGAGAAGGTCGCCGATGATCGTGTCGACCTGTCCACCGATGAAGCTGATCCGGGCCGCGTCGTTGCCGGCGAGCTTGACCGCGTCGAGCTCGAAGCCGTTGGCCGTGTCGAGGCCGCGGGCCTTGATCACCGCCGCCTCCCAGGTCGACGTGCCGAAGGGCAGGCTCCCGAGGCGGATCGTCGGCACGTCGGCGCGCGCCGCCCGCAGGCCGAGGCCGCCGAGCAGGCCCCCGGCGAGCATCGCGCGCCGTGACAGCATCACGCCTTCTCCCATCGTATTGCGCAGTCTTCAGCGGCGGCAGACTGGAGTGCCGACCGAGCCGGACGCCATTGGCAAAAGGTCATAGGGCTCACACCGGTTTCCGTCCACCGTGGCAAACACGCTTGCGCGCAACCGGCCGCGGCGGCACCCTCGACCGCGACGGATTCATCGGAGACGAAGATCATGAGCGAGCGACGCGAAGGTGCACTGGACGAGGCAACCGTGGAGGCGCGGCTCAAAGCCGAACTGCCCACGTGGCGACTGGAGGACGGGTGGATCCGGCGCACCTACAAGACGTCCGGCTGGAAGAGCACCCTGATGGTGATCAACACGGTCGGCCACCTCGCCGAGGCGGCGTGGCACCATCCGGACATCACGGCGTCCTACGCCTGGGTCGAGGTCCGGCTGATGAACCACGCGGCCAAGGGCATCACCGACAAGGACTTCGCCCTCGCCCGGAAGATCGAGGAGGTCGTGTCCTGGCAGCCGGGCCTGGAGGGACAGGGGCTCGAGGGCACCCCGACCGATCCGCGCTTCGCCTACATCAAGTACGAGAAATAGCGGCCGCCGGCGTCACCGGGGCTCCTTCACCCGGCGGCACTCCGTCTTCAGGTAGGCGGTCTTGCCGATCTCCTCGCGCAGCTCGGTGCGGGCGATGATCTCCTGCCAGCCGGTGGCGCAGCCGAGCTCGTTGGCGACCCGGACCTTGCGCACTTCGAGCGCCTCGGCGTCCGTGCAGGCATCCTGGGCGATCCCGTTGGCGCAGACCAGGACGACGGCGATGAAGGCGTTCATGGGCGGGACGGTCCTCGTTGCCGTCGCACCCTACGCGCCGAAGCGCCGTCGGGTCTCGCGCGGCGTGGTCCCGCCCGCGCGAAAGATCGTCACGGTCGGCCCGCCCTGAGGGGGCGGAGGGGCGGGCCGACCGTTTCTCGCAGCGCCCGCAGGCGCTGCGATCGCGTGAACCGGCCGATCAGCCGGCGTGGGCCGCCGGCGTGCCGCCCGCGTCCGGGCGGATGCGGTAGCAGCCGATGTAGAGGGCCGGAAGGAACAGGAGCGTCAGGAAGGTCGCCGCCAGGATGCCGCCGATCATCGCGAAGGCCATGGGCCCCCAGAACACCTCGCGGGCGATCGGGATCAGGCCCAGGCTCGCCGCAGCGGCGGTCAGGAGGATCGGTCGCATGCGGTGGTGGGTCGCCTCGAAGACCGCCTGCCAGGGCGCCATCCCCTCGTCGCGGAACTCCTCGATCTGGCTCACCAGGATGACTGCGTTGCGGATGATGATCCCGATGAGCGCGAGGATGCCCAGGATGGCGACGAAGCCCATCGGCTTGTCGAACAGGAGCAGCGCCGGGACGACGCCGATCAGGCCGAGCGGCGCCACGGTGAAGACGAGCAGCATCCGCCCGAAACTCTGGAGCTGCATCATCAGCAGGAACGCCATCGCCAGCAGCATGACCGGGACCACAGCCGCGATCGGGCCCTGACCTTTGGCCGACTCCTCCACGGCGCCGCCGGTCTGGACCGTGTAGCCTTCCGGGAGCGCCTTGATGAAGGCGTCGATGCCCGGCTGCAGCGCGGCCACGACGGTGGCCGGCTGTGTCGCGTCGTGGATCGTGGCCCGCACCGTCACGGTCGGCAGGCGGTCGCGGCGCCAGACGATCGGCTGCTCGAGATCGTAGCCGATCCGCGCGAAAGCCAGCACCGGGACCACCGTGCCGTTCGCGAGACCGACCTGCAGCGACTGCAGCGTGTCCAGCGAGGACCGCTCGGCCGCGCGGGCACGGCCGACGACGTTGACCAAGTAGATCGAGTCCCGGACCTGCGTGATCGCTTGCCCCCCCTCGATCCCGTTCAGGATGCCGGCGACGTCCTGGCTGGTGACGCCGAGCTGGCGTGCCTTGTCCTGGAGGATCTCGACCCGCAGGACCTTGCCGGGCTCGTTCCAGTCGAAGGTCGGCACGTCGAGGCGCTTGTCGGCCGCCACCACGTTGGCGAGGTCGAGGGAGAGTCGGCGCACCGTCTCCATGTTCGGTCCGCTGAGGCGGTACTGCACCGGCCGGCCCACGGGCGGGCCGAGGCTCAGGGGTTGCACCAGCACGTCGGTGCCGACGAAGTCGCGCAGGCCGATGGTCTGGAGGCGTGCCATCACGCGGTCGCGCACCTCCAGCGACTTCGTGACGATGACGATCTGGCCGAAGAACGCGTTGGCGAGCTGCTGGTCGAGCGGGAGATAGAAGCGCACCGCGCCCTCGCCGACGTAGGACGACCAGCTCGTCACGTCCGGGTCGCCCTTCAGGTTCGCCTCGAACCGGTCCATCTGCGCCCGGGTCTCGGCGATGGTGGCGTTCTGCGGCAGGGTCAGGTCGACCAGCACCTCGGACCGGTCCGAGGACGGGAAGAACTGCTGCTGCACGTGGCCCATCCCGACGATGGCCGCCGCCATCAGCCCGAGGCAGACCACCACCGTCGTCCAGTGCCAGCGCATGGCGAGCCGCAGAGCCCAGACGAACAGGCGCGTGAAGATCCCCTCCTTCTCCGTGTGGTGCCTCATGGTCTTCGGCAGGAGCGTGACGCCGACGAGCGGCGCGAACAGGACCGCGACGACCCAGGAGACCAGCAGCGCGGCCGCGATCACCACGAACAGCGAGTAGGTGTACTCGCCGGCGCCGGAGCCGTTGAAGCCGATCGGCAGGAAGCCCGCCACGGTGACGAGGGTCCCGGTCAGCATGGGGAAGGCCGTCGACGTGTACGCGAAGGTGGCGGCCTTCCGGAGCGTGTCGCCGCGCTCCAGGCGGGCCACCATCATCTCGACGGTGATCATGGCGTCGTCGACCAGCAGGCCCAGCGCGATGATCAGCGCGCCGAGGGAGATGCGCTGCAGGGTCACGTCCATGATCTGCATGACCACGAACACGATCGCGAGCACGAGCGGGATCGACACCGAGACGACGAGGCCGGCGCGGACGCCGAGGCTCACGAAGCTCACCGCGAGCACGATGATCACGGCCTCGACCAGGGCCTCGGTGAAGCCGCCGACCGCGTGCTCCACCTGCTTGGGCTGGTCCGACACGAGGTGGACGCCGACGCCCACGGGCAGCCTCGCCTCGATTGCCCGCATGCGCTCCTTCAGCGCCTCGCCGAAATGCAGCAGGTTGGCGCCGGGACGCATCGCGATGGCGAGGCCGATCGCGGGCTTGCCGTCCACTCGGAACAGCGGCGCCGGCGGGTCCTCGTAGCCGCGGCTGATCTCGGCGATGTCGGCGAGGCGGAAGAAGCGGTCATTGACCCGCAGGTTGAAGTCCTGGAGCGAGGCCTCGGACGCGAATGAGCCGCTGACCCGCAGCGAGATGCGTTCCGGCCCGGCCTGGACGACGCCCGAGGCCGAGACAGCGTTCTGCGCCTGCAGCGCCTTGATGAGCGCCTGGAAATCGATGCCGTAGCCGGCGAGCTTCCGGGTGGAGAAATCGAGGTAGATCGTCTCGTCCTGCGTGCCGATCAGCTGGGTCTTGCCGATATTCGGCACCCGCAGGACCTCGGTGCGGATGCTCTCGACGTAGTCGCGCAGCTGCCGGTGCGTCAGGCCGTCGGCCGTGAACGCGTAGATGTTGCCGTAGACGTCGCCGAACTCGTCGTTGAAGAACGGGCCCTGCACGCCCTCCGGGAACTGACCTTTGATGTCCCCGAGCCGCTTGCGGACCTGGTAGAAGGCCGGCTGGATCTCGTTCTTCTTGAGGGTGTCGCGGAATTGGACGAACACCGTCGACGATCCGGGCGTCGTGTAGCTGCGGACGTAATCGAGGCCGTTGAGCTGCTGGAGTTCCTTCTCGACCCGGTCGGTGACCTGATCGAGGGTGTCCTTGATGGTCGCCCCCGGCCACGTGGTCTGCACCACCATGGTCTTGATGGTGAAGGGCGGATCCTCCTCGCGGCCGAGGCGCGTATAGGCCATCAGCCCCGCGACCAGCGAGACCAGCATCAGGAACCAGACGAACGAGCGGTGCTCGAGCGCCCAGTCGGAAAGGTTGAAGTCCTTCACGCGCAAACCCCGTGCGGCCGGATCAGACGGCGCCGTCGGTCAGGCGCACGGCCTGGCCTTCCTTCAGGACATGGACGCCCGCGACCACGACGCGCTCGCCGGCCTTGAGCCCGTCGACGACCGCCACGCGGCCGTCCTCCGCATTGTCCCGCGCCGCCACGGTGACGTCGCGGCGCGCCACCGTCTTTCCGTCGGCCGACACGACCCAGACCGAGCGGCGGCCGTTATCCTCGAGCAGCGCCGACGCGGGCAGCAGGACGGTGGGCGGGACCTTGCGCATCAGCGACACGTTGATGGTCGCGCCGAGCCGGAAGGCCGGGCCGGGATCGTCCAGGGTGATCCGGATGCGCTTGGACCGCGTCCCCGACTCGGCGAGCGGCGCGATCTCGCGGATGCGCCCCCGTGCCGTCAGCTCCGGCGCGCTCTGGAGCGCGACGGTGAACACGCCGTCCGCCGGCAGGGCCCCGGCATGGGTCTCGGGGATGTCGACCACCGCCTCGCGGACGTCCGGGCGCGCCACGGTCACGACGCCCTGGCCGGCGCTGAGCACCTGGCCGACCTCGGCGAGGCGCTGCGTCACGACGCCGTCGAATTCGGCCTTCAGCTCGGTGTACCCCATCTGGTCGCGGGCCTTCTGGAGGCTCGCCATCGCCTGATCCACCCGGGCCCGGGCGGTCTCGCGCTTGGCGACCGCCTGGTCGAGGGTCGCCTGGGACACGGCGTTGCCGGACATCAGGCGCCGGGTCCGCGATTCCGCGGCCTCGGCATTCTCGGCCTGCGCCTTCGCATCGGCGAGGTCGGCCTCGGCGCGGGTCAGGTCGAAGCGGGTCACGATCGTGTCGAGGGCCGCGAGGCGCTGACCGCGGGTGACGAGGTCGCCGACCGTGACGTCCCGCGCCACCATGCGGCCGGGAATCTGAAAGCCGAGCTGCGCCTGGTAGCGCGGCTCGATCGTGCCGGCGAACGGCCCGAACGTGACGGTGTCGCTCGGCACGACCACCTGCGTGAGAACCGGACGGACGGGGGCGGCCGCAGCGCCCTCCCCGCTGTCACCGCCGTGCCCGTTGCATCCGGCGAGCGCCGCCGCGACGAGGCCCAGGACGAGATACTCGCGCGCCGTCATGGGCGGTCTCCGATCTCGGCGGCCGCGACGGTCTGGCCGGGGCGCAGGAACTGGATGCCGGCGACGACCACCCGCTCGCCCGGCTCGACGCCGCGCTTCAGCGCGATGATGTCGGGGCCGAAGCGGTCGATCTCCACCGCCCGGACCGAGACGGTCCTGCGCTGCGGATCGTAGATCCACACGGAGGGCCGACCGTCGTAGCGGTACAGCGCCGACCAGGGCAGGACTACGGATTCGTGCGGCGCGAAGCGTCCGCGGCCGATCACGACGGCCCCGAGCCCCATGGCGGCGGGCGTCGCCTTGAGGCCGATCTTGACCCGCACCGTGCCGCTCGCGGCGTCCACCGTGGGTGAGATCTCCCGCACGGTCCCGACCGCGGTGACGGACGGGTCCGACTGGAGCGCCACCGCGATGGTGTCGCCGGCCGGCGGCTGGGCCAGCAGCGATTCGTAGACGTTGAAGACCGCGTCGCGGGGCCCGTCCTGGGCGACGACCAGCACGGTCTGGCCCGACTGGACCACTTGGCCGACCTCGAAGCTGCGGCTCGTCACCACGCCGGACACGCCCGCGCGCAGCTCCGTGTACGAGAACTGCTCCTGCGCTGTCCCGAGCGCCGCCTTGGCCGAGTCGACCGCCGCCTGGGTCGTGCGCAGCTCCTGCTCGGCGTTGTCGTAGGTCGAGCGGGTCGTGAAGCCGCCGGCGAGGAGCTGCTTCTGGCGCTCGTAGGACATCTTGGCCTGGGTCAGCAGCGCCTCGGCCGAGGCGAGGGCGGCCTTGGCGTTGTCGAGATTGGCCTGCTGCGTCAGGGGTTCGAGGACGGCGAGGACCTGGTTGGCGCTGACATGGTCGCCGACCTCGACGCGCCGCTCGGCGACCTTCCCGTTCGTCCGGAACGAGACGTTCACCTGCGCCTGCGCCTGGATGTCACCGGTCACCACGACGTCGAGCGCGAGCGGTGTGCGCCGCGCCTGCACCACGCGGACCCGCGCGAGGGCTGGATCGAGCGCCGCTTCCGGCTCGGCCCGGGCGCACCCGATCGACGCCAGCGCGGTTAACATCAGCAGGACGGATGTCGATGGGAGGAAGGCGATGCGGCTCATGCGATCGACCTTGTCGGCCCGACTCGTGCAAATTGCGTGGCGCGTCTCTACGTCATCCGTTACATACCGTCCAGACGGTTTTTAATGCAGGTCCGTGATGCAGGTGAAGCGACAGCGACTGGCGGCGCGGCCCGAGATCATCCTGGAGGCAGCCGCGGCGGTGCTCCTGAAAGCCGGCGTCCGGGGCCTGACCATCGACGCGGTCGCGGTCGAGGCCGGTCTGAGCAAAGGCGGTGTTCTGCACCACTACGCGTCGAAGGACGCGCTGGTGGCGGCGCTGGTCGCCCGCAAGCTCGCGGATGTGCGCGCGGAGATCGACGCCTGCGCGCGAGAAATACCGGCCGGCCCGTCGCAACTGCCCAGAGCGATGGTGGCACATATCCGCACGCATTACTGCGAGGACAACGAGGCCGCGCGCGCGCTGCTCCTGGCATCGATGGAATCGCCGGAAGCGCAGAAGGACTTTCAGGCGTTCGTCGCGGATCAGCTGGACCAGCTCGGACGGATCGAGGGCGCGCCCCCGGGCGAGGGCTCGGTCCTGTACTTCGCCATCCTCGGCCTGTTCATGAGTCGGGCGCTGGGCTTCCAGCAGCTCGACGAGGACGCGCTGGCGCCGATGCTCGACGCCCTCGACCGCATCGCCCGGCGAGCGGGCGGCTAGGTCCGGACGCTCAGGCCTGGAACGCGAGCACGGCGCGCGTCCCGGCGCTTCGAGGGGCGTACGACAGGGCTGAGCGCAGGTTCGACGCCATGGCGCGCACGATGCGCGACCCGAGCCCGGTGCCTCGGATCTCGCCCTCCCCGGTCCAGCCGATGCCGTCATCCTCGACGGCGAGCAGCACGGTGTCGTCGGCGTCCCGCTCGACCGCGACGCGGATCTCGCCGGAGGTGCCGACCGGGTAGGCGTACTTGTAGGCGTTGGTGACGAGTTCGGTCACGACGACGCCGACCGACACGGCCTTGTCGGTGGAGAGTCTCACCGGCGCGGCCCGGAGGCGGATCGCGTGGTCGCGCCCGCTCGCGCGCATCGCGGCCTGCAATTCCTCGACGAGGCTCTGCAGGTAGGCGTCGAGCTCGACCGATTCGACGTCGTCCGAGGTGTAGAGGCGGCGGTGGATGCCGGCGATCGCCGAGATGCGGGCCTGCATCTCGTCGAGCGCGGCCTTCGCTGCCGGGTCGGTGACCGCGTTGCGCTGCATGTGCGCGAGGGCCGCGACGAGGGCCAGGGAATTGGCCACGCGGTGGTTGACCTCGCGCAGCAGCAGCTCGGCGCGGTCGCGCGCCTCGCGCATCTCGGCCTCGGCGCGTTCCTTGTCGCGCCGCAGGCTCTCCTGGCGCAGAGCGGTGGCGACGGCCTCGCCGAGCAGTTCCCGGAACTGGCCCTGGACGTCCTTCCAGACGTAGTCGACCGCCCCCGCCTTCAGGGCCGCCACGGCGACGCGGCTGTCCTCCGAGCCCGTCACGTAGATGACCGGCGGCGCCTGGGGCAGCGCGCGGATTTCGGGCAGCAGATCGAGCCCCGTCTGCCCGGGCATGTGGTGGTCGAGGGCGACGGCATCGATTCCGCCCTGCGCGAGCCGCGCCAGTCCCGCCGCGCCGTCGGGGCAGAGCTCGACCACGTAGCCGCGCGCCTCCAGAGCGCGCCGGACCAAGCGGCCGAGACCGGGGTCGTCGTCGATGTAGAGGATGCGTGCCGCCGCAGCGGTGCCGTCCCCGCTGGCACGCGCGGCATTCATGGGTTCTGCGGAACCTGCATCACCGAGAAGAACAGCCCGAGCTGGCGGATCGCGTTCGCGAAACCGTCGTAGCTCACCGGCTTGGTGATGTAGACGTTGGCCCCGAGGTCGTAGCAGCGCTGGATCTCGCGGCTGTCGTCCGTCGTGGTCAAGACCACCACCGGGGACCGCCGCGTGTGCGGGTTCGCTTTGACCTTCTCGAGGATGTCGAGGCCGGTCATGTCTGGCAGGTTGAGATCGAGCAGGATCAGCAGGTGCCGTCGGGCGCTCGCCTCGCCGGAGCCGTCCGAACCGAGCAGGTATTCCAGCGCCGACGTACCGTTCCGGAACGGCACGATGTCGTTGTTGACGCCGGCGCGGCGGATGTTCCGCTCGATCAGGCGCGCATGTCCCTCGTCATCCTCGATCATCACGATGCTGACGGGATGCACGGGCGGCTCCACGCTCATTCGGCGGCGATGGGCGCCGGTTCAGGGTCTATCCGGATCGCTGTAGCGGTCCCGCGCGGCAAGGTCACGTCGAACGTCGTGCCGACGCTGAGTTCTGAACGGATCTCGATCCGTCCGCCGAACGACCGGACCAGGGCCTTCACGTGAGCGAGGCCGATCCCCTCGCCCGGGCGGTCCTGGGCGCCCGAACGGCGGAAGAGTTCGAAGACGCGGGCATGGTCCCGCGCCGCGATCCCCCGACCATTGTCGGCGACGGAGAAGCAGACGCCGCGCTCGCCCACGGCCTTGGCCGTGACGGCGATGTGTCCGGGCCGGCTGGGGTCGAGGTATTTCACGGCATTGTCTAGCAGGTTGCCGAACACCTGCTCGATCGCGAGCCGGTCGGCGACGATCTCCGGCAGGTCGCGGGCGATCGTCACCGTGGCGCCGACCGCCTCGGCCTGATGCCGCTGGGCGTCCGCCACGCCGCGGAGCAGGCTCGTCATGTCGAGGGCTTCGGGCGAGAACTGTCGCCGGCCCTCGCGCGAGAGCTTCAGGATGGCGGCGATCAGCCCCTCCATCCGGTTCACCGCCGCCTTGATGAAGCCGAGGGCCTCGCCGAGGTCGGCGTCGAGCCGCTCCGCCGCCGGATGATCCCGGAGGGCCGCGGCGATCTCGGTCCGAGTCGCCTCCAGCTCGCTCGTGAATCCCATCACGTTGACCAGCGGCGCGCGCAGGTCGTGGCTGACGATATAGGCGTAGCGCTGGATCTCCTCGTTCGATTCGCGCAGGTCCGCTTCGGCCTGACGCTGCTCGGTGATGTCCGTGTGCACGCCGACCCACTCGCGGATCTGGCCCCGCGCGTCGAGGACGGGGATCGCGCGGATCGCGAAGTGCCGCCACGTCCCGTCGCGGACACGGACCCGGTGTTCGTGAACGTAGGTGCGCCGCGCCCGGACGGTCGCGTTCCAGCTCTCGACGGAGGCCTCCATGTCGTCGGGATGCACCGCGTCGGCCCAGCCGTAGCCCTGGTACTCCTCCCGCGTCTGCCCCGTGATCGCGCTCCAGCCCGGCTGCTCGCCGAGCATCCGGCCCTGGGCATCGTTGGTCCAGAGCACGCCGCGCACGGCCTGAACGGCGGCCCGGAACCGCGCCTCGCTCGCCTGGAGCTCGCGCTGCACGCGCTGCTGGTCCAGCGACGAGGCGAGCATCGCCAGGAACAGGATGAGGAATGTCGCGCCGGCGACGTACAGGGCGAGGTTCTGCTGGCCCGGGACGCCGGTCACCGCGTGGGCCGCGTGGGCGCCTGCCGCCTCGGCGGTGATCGTCGCCGCGGCCATGCCGGTGTAGTGCATCCCGGCCACTGCGAGGCCCATGACGCAGGCCGCGGCGAGTTTCTGCCACACGCCGTGCCGCCGGAAGGAGAGCCACAGGGCGGCGGTCGCCGCCGTCACGGCGATCGCCACCGAGAGCGCGACAATGGCCGGGCTGTAGGCGAGGTCGCCCGGGATCCGGAGCGCGGCCATGCCGGTGTAGTGCATGCCGGCGACGCCGGCACCCATGAGCGGACCTGCCACAAGGAGGCCGCCGGCTCCGACCCCGACCCGCGCTACCCACATGAAGGCGGCCCCGGTCGCCGCGACGGCGATCGCGAGCGACAGCAGGGTGAGTCCGAGATCGTAGGCGGCCGGCATGCCCATCTCGAAGGCCAGCATGCCGACGAAGTGCATCGACCAGATGCCGCCGCCCATGGCGAGGGCGGCGCCGGCGATCCACGGCCAGCGCGGTCCGGCGACCGGCCCTCGGATCCGCGCGCCGAGATCCAGCGCGGTGTAGGACGCGAACACCGCGAGACCGATCGACAGGGCGACGAGAGCCGGGTTGTAGCCAGTATGGACCATCGACTGCGATCGACGCGTGAAGGGCGCTGATCGCGATGTACCGCGGGTCGAGGGCGGGCGCCATCGCGATTCCGGGCCGGCCAAGCCTCCGGAATACCGAGACACCATGGCGGTCCCGTGCCCGTCCCGAACTGGTGCCGGGTGGGGCGGGGATCGGCGGCGACGCGGAGCGGAATCCCGACGGGCGCGACAGGCTCGAGCAAGCAGGAGCAGCGACGATCGACCGTCGCCTCCGGCCAGCCGCGATCGGCGGACAAGCACCAGTCGTCGCACCAGTCGTCGCCCGCTGGCGCGCGGCTGGCGCGTCGAGAAAAAAATCGCGTGCGTCACGCGGCGGCGGTCTCTCCCGGCGTCCGCGCGCGTTCTAGGTTCTGTCGATCGCTCATCGCGAATGCAGGTTCATGAACGGACACGGCGCTGCACGACTTCCGGACGACCTGCGCGAAGCTCTGGCTCAGGCTCTGTACGATCGCGAGCGGACGGAAGGTGAGGATCGCGCCGCCTGGACCGACTCGAACCTGGAGGCCCGGCACCCGGGTCTGCGCGAGCGCTATCTCCGGTCCGCCGACGCTCTCGCGGCCGGCCCGCTGGCCGACCTCCTGGCCGCCCGACGCGCCGACGAGGAGGAACTGCGGGTGCTGCGCCGTCAGCGGATGGCGCCCGAGCGGGAGCGGGAACTGCTCGAGGCCAACAACCGCCTCCTCGCCCGCGCCGAAGCGGCCGAGACGGCGCGGGACGCCGCGGAGGAGGCGCTCGCGACGCTGCGCCGCGAGCGGGATGTCGCGCGGGAGGCGGAGGCCTTCTGGCAGCAATTCGCCTTCGACGCCGACGATCTCGCCACCCGGCGCCTCATCGAGCAGACCGACGCCCGCGCCGAGGCCGAGCGGCGGGCGATCGAGGAGCGGTGCCGGCGGGAGCGCGCGGAGGCGGCGCTGCGCCTGTTCGCGGACCGCGCCGACGTCATGCCCAAGGAGGGATGGGCGTCGGAACTGGCGAAGGCCAATCGCGACATCCCGCTCTGGTGGTTCCACGCCGCCCGCGTCGCCCTCGAGCCGCCGGATCTGACCCGGCCGACCGAGAGCGGCGAGGCCTGACGGAGTCAGGCGGCCGCGGGCTGCTTGGCGGACGTGTCCCGGAACAGCGCCGTGCAGCCGGAGCCGCGATGCATGCTCAGGATCGACGCGCGGTCGATCTCCGGATGCGTCTTGAGCACCTTCTGGACGCAGGCGAGCACGCGCTCGTACTGCGCGGCGTCGTAATTCGGTTCCAGCGGGCTGACGGCAATGTAAGTCTCGACCACGAGAACGCGCTCGGCGCGGTCGTGGGCGACATCGACGGCGATCCAGGACGACTTGATCAGGCTGGTGCTGGCGAGCATGGGCGTTCCTCGTGCAGCGTTACATCATTCAAGCCACGTCGGCGGGACACTTTCCATCCCGCGGCGAGGGCAATTTTGGCGAAATCATGGACCGCCCGTCACCGAATGCCAAGGGGGCGGCGCTGTCGACCCCATGCACGCTGTGCAGCGTGTTGAGCGCGAGCCCGCGCCGGCTTACGGTTGGTCCCTGGCCGGCGCCGAAGCCGTCCACAATAGGCACTCGCATCTGGCGAATGGCATGTGGTATACAAATCGGCGGACTCGTCACCCCGGGTTCGCGTGACGGTTTCGCGATACGACGAGACTGCGCGTTGGGAGGGAGAGCAGACATGATCCGTTCGAGGATGGAAGGCACCTGCCCCGGCGTCGCGGCACGCGCGTCACGGGTCCGTGCAGGCATCGAACCGGTATCCCGCGCGGCCTGAGCCGTCCTCCGACATCCCCAGACCGACTCCAGCTCCGAGACCGATCATGACCAAGGCCCTCGAAGGCGTCCGCATCCTGGACTTCACCCACGTTCAATCTGGCCCGACCTGTACGCAGCTCCTGGCCTGGTTCGGCGCCGACGTCATCAAGGTCGAGCGGCCGGGTGTTGGCGACGCCACGCGCCAGCAGCTCCAGGACATCCCGGACGTGGACAGCCTCTATTTCACGATGCTGAACCACAACAAGCGGTCGATCACGCTCGATTCGAAGAACCCCAAGGGTAAGGAGGTTCTCTGGCGCCTGATCAAGGAATGCGACGTCCTGGTCGAGAATTTCGCGCCCGGCGCCCTCGCCCGCATGGGCCTGACCTGGGAGAAGATCCATGAGGTCAACCCGCGGATGATCCTGGCCTCCGTGAAGGGCTTCGGCCCGGGCCGCTACGAGGACTGCAAGGTGTACGAGAACGTCGCGCAATGCGCCGGCGGCTCCGCTTCCACGACGGGCTTCCGCGACGGCATCCCGATGGTGACAGGCGCGCAGATCGGCGATTCAGGCACCGGCCTGCACCTCGCCCTCGGCATCGTCACGGCGCTGTATCATCGGACCCAGAGCGGCCTCGGTCAGAAGGTCGACTGCGCCATGCAGGACGGCGTGCTCAACCTGTGCCGGGTCAAGCTGCGCGACCAGCAGCGGCTCGCCCACGGGCCGCTCAAGGAGTACAGCCAGTTCGGCGAGGGCATCCCGTTCGGTGAGGCGACGCCGCGCGCGGGCAACGATTCCGGTGGCGGTCAGCCGGGCCGCATCCTGCGCTGCAAGGGGTGGGAGCAGGATCCGAACGCCTACATCTACGTCATCACCCAGGCCGCCGTCTGGGAGCCGATCTGCGACATCATCGGTGAGCCGGACTGGAAGACCGATCCGAACTACGCCACCCCGAAGGCCCGCCTGCCGCACCTCAACGAGATCTTCACGCGGATCGAGGCCTGGACGATGAAGGTGTCCAAGTTCGAGGTGATGGACACCCTGAACAAGTACGACATTCCCTGCGGCCCGATCCTGTCGATGAAGGAGATCGCCGAGGACGAGTCGCTGCGGAAGACCGGCACCATCGTGGAGGTCGATCACCCGACCCGCGGCAAGTACCTGACGGTCGGCAACCCCATCAAGCTGTCGGCGAGCCCGAGCGAGGTGACCCGCTCGCCGCTGCTGGGCGAGCACACCGACGAGATCCTGCGCTCCGTGCTGGGCTATTCGGAGGCCGAGGTCGGCGAGATCTCGGAATCCGGCGCGATCGGCGTGGTCCAGAAGATCGCGGCGGAGTGATCGATGTCCGGCGATCCGGGGCGAGACCCCGGATCGCCGGTGTTACAATCCGGGGGCGTGCGTGTCGCGCCGCCTCAGTTACCGGGTGACGCCGTTCGAGAGCCAGGGCACGGTCGCGCCGCCGAGCCCGCGTTCGGCACGTTTCTCACCGGCTCCCTCAGGGCCCGGATGACACCACCCAGGAGCCTGCATGCGCATCGCCTTCATCGGTCAACAGGATTTCGGAAAAGCGGTCCTTGAGGCGTTCCTCGCACGAGGCGATGAGGTTGCGGCTGTGTTCTGCGCGCCGGAGAAGCCCGGCGCCAAGCCGGACGTCCTGAAGACGGCGGCCGTCGAGAAGGGGCTGACGGTCTTCCAGTTCCCGAGCCTGAAAAGTCCCGAGGCCGAGGACGCGATGCGCGGCCTGAACGCCGACATCGGCATCATGGCCTACGTGCTCCAGTTCGCGCCGCAGAGCTTCGTCAACATCCCGAAGCACGGCACGATCCAGTACCATCCGAGCCTGCTGCCGCGTTACCGCGGCCCGTCGTCGATCAACTGGCCGATCGCCCGGGGCGAGTTGCAGACCGGCCTGACGATCTTCCGGCCCACCGACGGCCTCGACGAGGGCCCGGTCATCCTGCAGAAGACCTGCCCGATCGGCGCCGACGCGACCCTGGGCGACATCTACTTCGACAACCTGTTCCCGATGGGCGTCGCGGCCATGCTCGAGGCGGCGGATCTGGTGGTGGCCGGCCAGCATGTCGAGATCGATCAGGACGAGGACGCCGCGAGCTACGAGGGCTGGTTCCGCGCCGCCGAGGCGGAGATCCACTGGTCGTCCCACGCCGAGCAGATCTACAACCTGATCCGCGCGGCCAACCCGGCGCCCGGCGCCTGGACCACGCACGGCGGCAAGAAGCTCCAGATCTTCGACTGCAGCCTGAACCGGATCCGCAAGCTCGCCGACGTCGTCGGCAAGCCCGGCGAGGTGGTCGCCGTCGACGATGAGGGATTCAGCGTCTGCGCGCAGGGTGGGCGGATCGAGGTCCGCAAGGTCAAGGCGGAGGGCGGCAAGAAGGTCGCGGCGGCCGAATTCGCCCGGGAGGCCGGACTGGCGGTCGGGCAGGTTCTGGGCCGCTAGGCCGATGGCGCGTCAGGTCGTCTCCGGCGCGGTCGGCCGCGCCGCGTTCAGACCGTAGCCGCGGAAGCGCTCGACCGTGGCGCCGATCTCGTCCTCGGACAGGATGAGCGGCGTCCCGATCTGCCGCGCGACGGCGTATTGCTGGCAGAGTGTCTCCAGCTCGACGGCGAGCCACAGGGCCTTCTCCAGGCTGGCGCCGGCCGCGATCATGCCGTGGTTGGCGAGGAGGCAGACGTTGCGGCCGACGAGCGCCGCGAGCGCCAAGTCCGAGAGCTCCGCGGTCCCGTAGGGCGCGTAGGGCGCGCAGCGCACCGTCGGGCCGCCGAAGGCCGCGATCATGTAGTGGACCGCCGGGATCGGCTCCCCGCAGATCGCGAAGGCGGTGCAGAAGACCGGATGCGCGTGGACCACCGCGTGGAATTCCGGACGCGACGCGAGGATGTCCCGGTGGAAGCGCCATTCCGACGAGGGCTTCTGATCCGGCGCGTGGGTTCCGTCGAGGCCCATCCGCACCACGTCGTCCGGACCGGTCCGGTCGGTGGGCATGCCGGAGGGGGTGATCAGGAGCCCGTCGCGGAAGCGCACCGAGACATTGCCCGACGTGCCGCGGTTCAGCCCCTGGGCGTCGAGCGCCCGCGCCGCCGCCACGACGCTTTCCCGCGCGATCCGCTCGTCCTTGTCCATGCCCGATCTCCGGAAGGCCCGGTTCCCGGTATGCAGGAAGCCCGGTGCCGTAAAGACGGCGCCGGGCTCATTCGCGTCGGTTCGGCGCCGCAGCGCCGGTCGATCGGGACCCGCTACTGGGCCAGCACCGGCGCGAGGCCCGCCTCGGGCTTCTTGGTGTAGGCGGCGCGCATCGGCTTGAGGACGAACAGCGCCAGCAGGGCCGCGAGGATGTTGAGGGCCGCGGCCGCGAGGAACACCGTGTGCCAGCTCCCGGTCATGGTCGTGAGCACGCTGGTGTAGGGGACGATCAGCGCCGCCGTGCCCTTGGCCGTGTAGAGCAGGCCGGCATTGGTCGCCGCGTACTTCGAGCCGAACGTGTCGCCGCAGGTCGCCGGGAACAGCGAGTAGATCTCGCCCCAGGCGAAGAACACGAGACCGGTCAGCAGCACGAAGGCGATCGGGTTCTGCCCGAACTGGCTCAGCGCGTAGATGCCCAGGCCCTCGATCGCGAAGGACAGGAACATCGTGTTCTCGCGGCCGATATGGTCGGAGACCCAGCCGAAGAACGGGCGCGTCACGCCGTTGAGCACCCGGTCGAGCGTGGCCGCGAAGGTCAGCGCCGGCAGCGTGATCCCCAGGAGTGAGACCGGGACGTCGGCGATCTTGAAATCCTTGGCGATCGGGCCGAGCTGCGCGGTGGCCATCAGGCCGCCAGCGGCCATCATGACGAACATCGCGTACATGACCCAGAAGATCGGCGTGCGGACCATCTCAGAGGGCTTGTAGTCCCGCTTGGACTGGCTGACCCGGGCGACCTCCGGAACCTGACCCTTGGCCGGAGCGCGCAGGAACAGGGCGATCAGCATGACGATCACGCCCTGACCGATCCCGAAGTAGAAGAAGGCCGCCTCGTAGCCCTGCGACTTGATCATCGCCTGGATCGGCACGACCGTGAGCGCGGAGCCCGCGCCGAAGCCCATGGCGGTGATGCCGGCGGCGAGGCCGCGCCGGTCGGGAAACCACTTCAGCGAGTTGCCGACACAGGTTCCGTAGACGGCGCCCGCGCCCGTGCCGCCGATCGCGGCCGCGATGTAGAGCACGGTGAGGGAGTCCGCGTAGGAATTGATCACCCAGGCTATGGCGCAGAGAAGGCCGCCGAACAGCGTCACGATCCGCGGGCCGTACTTGTCGACGAACCAGCCCTCGATCGGGACCAGCCACGTCTCGGTGACGACGAACAGCGTGAAGGCCACCTGGATCGCCGCGCGATCCCAGCCGTGCCGCTCCTGCATCGGGCTCACGAAGAAGGTCCAGCCGTACTGCATGTTAGCGATCATGCACATGCAGACGACGCCGAAGGCGAGTTGGAGCCAGCGGCCGCGCCCCACCGGTTTGACGATCTCGGACATACCGTTCCCTCCTAGGCAGTATTATTGTTGGGATTCGTGTTCGGACCGGATCTATGCCCTGCCGCAGCGCAGCTTGGCAGAACAAGTTGGCCGGGATGCTTCGAAAAATTCTTGGCCCGCAGGCAAATAATGTCTCGAGTACAGCAACACTCGCGTCGGGATCGGAGCCTCACGTCTGATGGTCGACGGTATGCCAGCAGAATGGTGCTGATATCGCCGGAGGCTGTCAATCGAACCTGCAAAAAAATACACGTTTTCGGGATTGGATTAAATCGGTGGCCTCGAACGTGGGTCCGAGGGCCCGGCATCGCGGTTGTGCCGCCGCAATTTTTGAGGCGCCGAATGCCGGCTCGGGTCACAGGTCTGTGGGACCGCTCCACGATCGACTAGGATCTCGCTAAGGTTTGGGTTAGGTCCTCTGTGAGCGCACGACAGAGAATGCGTGCGAGACATCATGCGCGTGAGCTGACTGGACGAGGGATGTCGAATTCCGAACCGCTGAGCGTGAAGCCCATCGTCGCCAGCTCCAGTCTCCGGACATTGGCCTACGAGGCGCTCAAGACGGCCATCACCAACATGGACATCTACGGGCGTCCGGACGAGGTGCGGCTGGACGAGCGGAAGCTGTCGCAGGATCTCGGTGTCAGCCGCACGCCGGTGCGCGAGGCCCTGACGGTTCTAGAGCAGGAGGGCTTCGTCCGTTCCGAAGCGCGGCGCGGCGTCTTCGTGATCAAGAAGAACAAGCGCGAGATCGTCAGCATGATCCACGCGTGGACGGCGCTGGAGAGCATGGCGGCCCGCCTCGCCTGCGCACGCGCCACCGATGCGCAACTGCGCTCGCTGCGCGAATCGTTTCCAGAGTTCTTCGAGGGTCAGCCGTCCGAGCATATCGACGAGTACTCGGACGCGAACATCCGCTTCCATCAGCGCATCATCGCACTCGGTCACTGCGAAGCGATCGCCGATCTGACCAGCAACCTGCTGATGCATGTCCGTGGCATCCGCAGCACCGCGCTTCGCCAGGGCGACCGCGCGGAACATTCGATCCGGGAGCACGTCGCCATCATCTCGGCGCTCGAAGCGCGCGATGCCGATCTGGCCGAGCGGCTCGTCCGCGAGCACGGCCTCGGGCTCGCTCAGCACGTCGACACCTACGGCGACTACCTGGACTGATCAGGACCCGATCCCGACCCGACGGCTGCGCGGTGCGCGTCGCGGCACACGAACGCGTGCGCGCGTGCTCTGCCGCCGCGATCGACGTCGTTGACCACGTCAGATCTCACGGGCGGAGATCTCGCAACACCGCTCTCATCAAATTGTATTGCGCGCGATCATTGTCGCACCGCAAAAAATTCTGCGGTCGTCAGCCTCATGAGATCGCGCGTCAGCTATCCGTTCGAAAGCATGAGTCGGGGGTTTTTCCGCCCAGGTGGCGCCAACTCCCGCGCTCTATGCATGCACGGCATGATCGGTATTCGTAATCTGGCATACCAAGTTGCGGGGCGGCATCGTACTTACTGCATCGCAACATGAGGCGGATCCAGACCGCGCCGGAGTAATCGATGATCGCCAGCTTCCTCGCCATTTTCGTCGCCTTCGCCGCCTGCCAAGCGCTGCTGACCGTGAAGTACGCCGACTTTCTCTCCGCCGGCGAGCGCGGTCGTAAGTCCGTCGCGCCGACCGGCGATGTCGCGACTGCCAAGCTCGCCTGAGGACAGAACTGGTCCGCGGCGCTCGAGAGTGCGTAGGGGTAACGCTTTCCTCAAATTTTACGCGTAGGGTGAACCGATCGTTGACCGTGCGGGCGAGGAGCTACCGCGTTGGCTCTCGGTGTCGCAGCGCGTTCCTCGGACGGTCCCTTCGTCCTCCTCGTGTCGGATCGCCCGTCGGAACGGTCGGCCCTTGAGCGTGCCATCGCGCTCGTGATGGATTGCCGATCGATCCCGCCAAACGGGCCGCTGCCACCGGAGCGGCCCCATCTCGTCGTCCTCGACCTCCCGCCGGCCCATGCGGCCAAGCTGCAGGCGACGCTGTCCCATCACGGTCCGCCGGTTCCGCGCCTCGTTCTCGTGCGCGGCGAACCCATGCCGGCCGCCCGTTACCTGCGCCAGCTTCCGGCGGCGTCGCCCCGGCAGCTCGTTCTGGCGAACGTCTTCGGCATGATCGAGGAGGCGACGCGCTCCGCCGAGTTGCGGCAGCGCCGCCTCCTCGAGCGGGTGTCGGGTGCCACCGCCGCCGTCGCCGAGATCTTCGACAGTGCCGCGCTCGGTGCCCGATTGCAGCGCGTCGACGCGGATCGCGGAACCGAGCTCGTCCTGGCGGCCGTCTCCGAGGTCGGGATCTCCGAGTGGCTCGCCGAGGTCTGGCGCCACGAGATCGGCGTCTATCAGCACACCCTCGGCGTCGCGGGTCACGCCGCGACCTTCGGCTCGCAGATCGGGCTCAGTCAGACCGACCTCACGTTGCTGGTCCGCTCGGCGCTGCTGCACGACATCGGCAAGGCGCGCATCCCGGTGGAGATCCTCAACAAGCCGGGGCCGCTCAATCCCGAGGAGGTGCGGCTGATGCAGCGCCATCCCGATATCGGCGCCGACCTGCTGCGCGTGCACGGCGATTTCGAGGAGGCGGTGATCGACGTGGTCCGCCATCACCACGAGCGCCTGGACGGGAAGGGATATCCCGACAGGCTGTCCGGTCTCGACATCTCGGATCTCGTGCGAATCGTGACGATCTGCGACGTGTTCTCCGCCCTGACCGAGCGGCGCACCTATCGGCAACCCGCCACGCCCGCGGAGGCACTGTCGATCATGACCGACAGCAAAGGGCACCTGGATCCGGATCTGCTGCGCGCCTTCGCACCCTCCATGCTCAGGGGCAGCGCCCTGGCGGCCTGACCGCGGCCGGGCGTGGCGCCGGCGCCACGCCGTCCGGCGGGATCGTCCAGGCGCATCGCGCGCCGCGCTTTCGCCGCAACCGCGCCGGAGGGAGGCGGTCCCGTCTCACGCAACGCCGTCCGGACCGTGCCCAAGCTCAGTCTCGCCCTCGCCGCCGCCCTCCTGCTGGCCCTCACCGGGTGCGGCGGTCTCTCGGTCCTGCCCGAGACCCCCGTCGAGAACGCGACGCACACCGCCGTGCTCGATGAGTTCGCGGCCGCCGCGGCGATCTCGGCCTACCGGGTCCAGCACGGCCTGAGCCCCGTCGTGGTCGACCCCGCCCTCGTGAAGGCAGCGGCGTTCCAGGCCGGCAACAACGCCCGTCACGGCCAGCTCAGCCACGAGATCGGCGGCAGCTTCACCTCGCGCATGGCGTCGGCCGGTCTCGCGAGATCCTGGGCGGCCGAGAATCTCAGCGCCGGGTCCGAGACCCTGGAGCAGGTGCTCGCCCGCTGGAAGGCGAGCCCCGAGCACAACAAGAACATGCTGCTGCCGCAGATCCGCAGGATCGGGATTGCCCGGGTCGACGCCCCGACCACGCGGTACAAGCGCTTCTGGGCGCTCGTGATGGCCGGCGGCTGACGCCCAGGCGCTCAGGGCTCGGACGGCGCGAGATCGACGATGCGGAGCTGGGCGCGCTCGGCGCCGCGCCAGCGGTCGCAGGACAGCGTCCCGGCCACGTGCATCTCCCGGCCGATCCCGTTCAGCAAGGCCAGGCCGAGCGGCCGCTCGGCCGCGCGGAAACAGATCGCCCCGACCACCTGCCCGTCGCGGCTGCGCAGCCGGGCCCTGACATGGTTCGAGCCGACCACGCCGGCATCGACGAGACGATGCCGGCCGAGCGCGAAGAGCGGCTCGGGTGCACCCTGGCCGAACGGGCCGGCCTGCTGCAGCAGCCGGACCGTCTCGGCGGTGGCGCCGCCGGCGCTGAGGCCGCCGTCGATCAGCAGGGCGTCGGCGGCCCGGGCCACCGCGACGCTCGCCCCGAGCAGCATCGCCAGATGCGCCTCGAAGCGCGGGATGTCGTCGGCGCGCACCGTCACGCCGGCCGCCATGGCGTGGCCGCCACCCTTGCTGGCGATCCGGGTCTCGACGCAGGCGCGGACCGCGAGTCCCAGATCCGCGCCGGGAATTGACCGACCCGAACCCGTGGCGGTCCCGTCCGGGCGGATCGCGAAGGCGAAGGCCGGGCGATTGAAGCGCTCCTTCAACCGCGAGGCGATGAGGCCGACGATGCCGGGGTGCCACTCGGCGCTGGCGGTCACCAGCACGGTGCGGGCCGGATCGAGCGTCAGGGCGCGGTCCATCTCCGCCTCGGCCTCCAGGACGGCCTGCGCCTCGATCGCCTGACGCTCGCGGTTGAGGCGATCGAGGTCGGCGGCGATCCGGGCGGCTTCGCCGGGATCGGCCGTGGTCAGCAAGCGGGCGCCCAGGGCGGCGTCGCCGATGCGCCCGCCGGCGTTGATGCGCGGCCCGAGCACGAAGCCGAGATGCCACGCTTCCGGCGGCTCGCCGAGTGAGGCCGCGTCCAGCAGCGCCGCGAGGCCGGTGCGGCCGCGATGGCGCATCACCGTGAGACCCTGGGTCACGAAGGCCCGGTTGAGCCCCGTGAGAGGCACGACGTCGGCGACGGTCGCGAGGGCGACGAGGTCGAGGGCGTCGGTGAGCTGCGGTTCGGGGCGATGGGAACCGAAGAAGCCCTCCTGCCGCAGGGCACGGTTCAGCGCGACCAGGGTCAGGAACACGATGCCGGCGGCGCAGAGATGGCCGAGGCCCGAGAGGTCGTCGAGGCGATTCGGGTTGACCACGGCGCGGGCCGGCGGAAGGACCTCGGAAGCCGCGTGGTGGTCGAGGACGATGACGTCGAGGCCGGATTTCTCGGCCTCCTCCAGGGGCGCGTGGCCGCTCGTCCCGCAATCGACACAGACGAGGAGCGTCGCGCCCTCCGCCGCCAGCGCGGTGATCGCCGCGACGTTGGGGCCGTAGCCCTCGGTGATCCGGTCGGGGATGTGGATCGGCGCGCGCAGTCCCAGACCGCGGAGGTAGCCGGCGAGCAGGGCCGCGCTCGCGGCGCCGTCGACGTCGTAGTCGCCGAACACCGCCACCGTCTCCCCGCGCTTCACCGCGCGGACGAGGCGGCGGACCGCCGCCTCCATGTCGAGGAGCGTGTCCGGATCCGGCATCAGGTCCCGCAGCCGCGGCGCGAGGTGGCGCGGTGCGGCCTCCGGGACGATACCGCGTCCCGCCAGCACCCGGGCCAGAAGCTCCGGCAGCCCGTGGGCCTGGACCATCTTGGCGATGTGATTCTGGACGGCCGCGCCGCCGCAGCGCTCCTGCCAGCGCCGACCCGTCACGGAGGCGGCGACACCCAGGAAGGGCGGTGGTTCGGCGAGGAGCGGAGCGGACGACACGGGCGGCACCCTACACCGGGCCGCGCGGCGAATCTTGCGCCCCGCCGCAACAGCGACGGCGAACCCGATCCGACAACGAGAAAGGGCGGGCATCGCTGCCCGCCCCTCGAAGCTGCCGGAGACCTGAGTCTCAGAGCGACTTCAGGATGTTGTCGACGACCTTCTTGGCGTCGCCGAACAGCATCATGGTGTTGTCGCGGAAGAACACCTCGTTCTCGACACCCGCGTAGCCGGAGCCCATGCCGCGCTTGATGAACAGCACGGTCTTGGCCTTCTCCACGTCGAGGATCGGCATGCCGTAGATCGGCGAGGCCTTGTCGGTCTTGGCGGCCGGGTTGGTGACGTCGTTGGCGCCGATCACGAAGGCGACGTCCGCCTGCGGGAACTCGCCGTTGATGTCCTCCAACTCGAACACCTCGTCGTAGGGGACGTTGGCTTCGGCCAGCAGCACGTTCATGTGGCCCGGCATGCGGCCTGCCACCGGGTGGATGGCGTACTTCACGTCGACGCCCTCCTTCTTCAGCATGTCGGCCATCTCGCGCAAGCTGTGCTGCGCCTGCGCGACCGCCATGCCGTAGCCCGGGACGATGATGACCCGCTCGGCGTTCTTCATGATGTAGGCCGCGTCGTCGGCCGAGCCCTGCTTCACGGGCCGGGTCTCGACTTGGCCGGTGCCGGCCGCGGCGGTGTCCCCACCGAACCCGCCGAGGATGACCGAGATGAACGACCGGTTCATCGCGTGGCACATGATGTAGGAGAGGATCGCGCCCGAGGAGCCGACCAGCGAGCCGGTGATGATCAGCGCGAGGTTGCCCAGGGTGAAGCCGATGCCGGCCGCCGCCCAGCCCGAGTACGAGTTGAGCATCGACACGACCACCGGCATGTCGGCGCCGCCGATCGGGATGATGATCAGGCCGCCCAGCACCAGCGAGGCGATGACGATCAGCCAGAAGATCGCCTTCGACTCCGTGCCGATGAACAGCGCGATCAGCAGCACGAGGCCGGCCGCCAGCAGCGCGTTGATGAGGTGGCGCTGGGGCAGCATGATCGGCTTGCCGGACATGCGCCCGTCGAGCTTGGCGAAGGCGATAACCGAGCCCGTGAAGGTGATGGCGCCGATGGCCACGCCCAGACCCATCTCGAACAGCGACTGCTTGTGGAAGTGGCCGTTCTCGATGATGCCGAAGGCCTGCGGCGCGTAGAGCGCGCCCGCCGCCACGAACACGGCCGCGAGGCCGACCAGCGAGTGGAAGGCTGCCACGAGCTGCGGCATCGCGGTCATCGGCACGCGCTTGGCGATCACGGCACCGGCACCGCCGCCGATGCCGAGACCCAGCAGCACGAGGATCCAGGCGCCGGCACCCGCCGGCGGGTGGCCGACGAGGGTGGTCAGGATGGCGAGCCCCATGCCGACCATGCCGTACAGGTTGCCCTGCCGGGAGGTGGTGGGGTGCGAGAGCCCCCGCAGCGCCATGATGAACAGGACGCCGGCGACGATATAGAGAAGGGAGGAGACGTTCTCTGACACCGGCTCAGCCCTTCTTCTTGTACATGCCGAGCATGCGCTGCGTGACCAGGAAGCCGCCGAAGATGTTCACGCTGGCGAGCACGATGCCGATGAAGCCGAAGAACCGGGCGAGGCCCGTTCCCTTCTCGATCAGCGGAACGCCGACCGCCAGGATCGCGCCGACGATGATCACCGACGAGATCGCGTTCGTGACCGACATGAGCGGGGTGTGCAGGGCCGGGGTCACCGACCAGACCACGTAGTAGCCGACGAAGATCGCCAGCACGAAGATCGCGAGCCGGAACACGGTGGGATCGACCGCGCCGCCAGTGGCAGCGCTCAGTCCGTGGCCCATGCCGTCAGCGATGACCTGCGCCTGGTCGGCGGCGTTGCGCGCCACCGCGGCCGCCGCGCGCGCGGCGTCGGCCAGGACGCGGGCCTGATCGGCCGCCTGATCGGGAGGGACGATGACGTTTGCCATTCTGCTACTCCTCTCGGCCGGGCTTCATTGCGCGCCCGTCGGGGCGGCCGCGCCGGACGCCTTGCTGGCCTCCGACTTGGCCAGCCCCACGGAGGCGGCTTCCGAGGCTGCGCCATCGGTCTTGGGCTGGAAGGATGCGTGGACGACCGAGCCGTTCCGGGTGAGGTTGGTGGCCTTCACCAGCTCGTCGTCCCAGTTGATCGCCAGCGCCTTCGACTCCTTGTCGATCAGGGTCTCGACGAAGGCGTAGAGGTTGCGGGCGTAGAGGCTCGACGAGGTGGCGGCGAGCCGCCCCGGCACGTTGACGTGGCCGACGATCTTCACGCCGCGGTCGTTCGTGACGACCTCGCCGGCCTTGGCACCGGCGACGTTGCCGCCGCGCTCCACCGCGAGATCGACGAGGACCGAACCCGGCTTCATCGACGCCACCATCTCCTCGGAGACGAGCTTCGGCGCTGGCCGACCGGGGATCAGCGCGGTGGTGATGACGATGTCCTGCTTGGCGATGTGGCCCTTGACCAGCTCCGCCTGCTTCTTCTGGTACTCGGCCGACATCTCCTTGGCGTAGCCGCCGGCGGTCTCGGCCTGCTTGAACTCGTCGTCCTCGACGGCGACGAACTTGGCGCCGAGCGACTCGACCTGCTCCTTGGTGGCCGGGCGCACGTCGGTCGCGGTCACGACCGCGCCGAGGCGCCGGGCGGTCGCGATGGCCTGGAGGCCGGCCACGCCGACGCCCATGACGAAGACGCGGGCGGCCGGCACGGTGCCGGCGGCGGTCATCATCATCGGCATGGCCCGCCCGTACTCGGCGGCGCCGTCGACGACCGCGCGGTAGCCGGCGAGATTCGCCTGCGAGGACAGGACGTCCATCACCTGCGCGCGGGTGATGCGGGGCATCAGCTCCATGGCGAAGCCGTCGATCCCGGCCTCGGCCATAGCCTTGAGGGCGTCCTCATTGCCGTAGGGGTCCATGATCGCGATCACGGTGGCGCCGCGCTTCAGCTGCGGCAGTTCCTCGGCACTCGGGCGCCGCACCTTGAGCACGAGGTCGGCATCCCCGGCGGCGTCGGCGGCGCTCCCGGCGATGCTGGCGCCGGCGGCCTCGTACTCGGAGTCCAGGATGCCGGCTTTCTGGCCCGCACCGGCCTGAACCACGACGTCGGCACCGAGGGTCTTGAACTTCTTGACGGTCTCAGGAACCGCGGCGACGCGCGGCTCCGCGGAGTCCGTCTCGGACAGCACAGCAATGCGCATGCGAGGGTTCCCCTGGAAAAGCTCGGCCTTTCGAATGCGCGAACCGGCGCAGCTTTTCGAGAGGCGGATCTACGATACCGCGTTGGATGCGGCCGGAATGTAACTTGCGCCCAATTTAATTGCCAACAATGCGTAGGCGCCCCGCTCGGCAGGCGAGCGGGCTCGTCATCCGCGCCGACGCTCGATGCCGCCGCGCACGACCATCTCAGGCGAAGAACAGGTAGAGGACCAGGAGAATGCCGACGACCAGCGGAGCCTTCCACCCCACGGCCGGCGCGAGGGCGCCCACCGCGCCCGCGGCTCCAGAGGCGATCACGCCCACGATGGCCAGCAGCCACGCTTCGCGGATGCCGCCGATAGCCAGGGCCAGCACCCAGCAGATCACGACGCCGGTGGCGATTTCGACGAACCGGACGAACCCGCGATAGGTCTGCTCGTGAGTCTTCGCGTCCATCGCCGGGCTGTAGGTGTGCCCGGCCACCGTGTCACTCTCGGCCATCGTGCGCTCGTTTCCCTAAGACGCGACTTCTTGCGGTCGCGGTCGGATGTAGCTCAAGCGTTTACCTGCCGCAATCGGACGCACGCAAGTTGATCGCTCTCTCGGTGGATCTTCGCGCCGGCTCAGGCCGGTTTCGGCAGATCCGCCGCCGCGAGCGCCCTGCCCTGACGCTTCGTGAGTTCGTCCAGTGAGAAATGCTCGATCTCGGCCTCGAACAACCGGTGGTAGTTGAGTTCCGATCTGAGGTGGAGAAACACCGCGCCGAGGCCGACGGCTGCGCGGTCCATGAAGACGAATTCCTGCGGTACCGTGACGGGCCCCCGCTCCTTCAGGGCCTGATGGACCTGGAAGGCCTGTCGCCGACCGTACTCCCCCGGCTTGACCCCGTCAGCGACGGTGCGCGTGCGGTCCTCGAGCAGCGGCCCGTAGATGAAGCGCGCCCAGATGTTCAGGATCTCGATCTTCTCCTTGTCGAGGTCCTTGAAACCCCACACCTCGTAGGCGTGGACGATGCGGGCGTCGTCGTTCTCCAGCAGGCCGCGGTAGAGATCCACGACGCCGCCGACGAATCGCGGATGGAAGATCCGCACGCAGCCGTAGTCCAACAGGTTGATTCCCGCGGCCTCGCCGGCGTCGGAGAACACCGTGTAGTTGCCGAGATGCGGGTCGCCGTGAATGACCGCGGCCCGGCTGAACGGGTGCCACCACGCCTTGAACATCGCCTGCGCGATCCGGTTACGGACCTCGACGGGCTCGTCGGCGAAGCCCAGGATCTTGTCCCCGTCGAGCCAGCCGAGCGTCAGGAGGCGCTTCGTCGACAGTTCCGGATAGACGCGCGGCACCCGCACGGCCGCGATGTCCTTGAGCACCGCCCCGTACAGCGCCGCGTGCTTGGCCTCGCGCTCGTAATCGAGCTCCTCGCGCACCCGGGCGCCGATCTCCTTCGCGATCTCGCGCGTGTCGAGCCACGTGTTCATCCGGCGGTGCAGCGCGAACGCGACCTCCAGCTGCTTCAGGTCGGCCTCCACGGCCGATTGCATGTCCGGGTACTGGAGCTTGCAGGCGAGACGGTCGCCGCCCTTGGCGGTGGCGCGGTGGACCTGGCCGAGCGACGCCGCCGCCGCGGGCTTGAGGTCGAAGCTCCCGAAGCGGTCCTGCCAGCCGGCACCGAGCTCCGACTGCATCCGCCGCCGGACGAAGGCCGCGCCCATGGGCGGGGCGTCCGCCTGGAGCTTCTGCAATTCGGTGGCGTACTCGGGCGGGAGAAGGTCCGGGACGGTGGCCAGCAGCTGGGCCACCTTCATGATCGGGCCTTTCAGGCCGCCGAGCGCCTGCGCGAGGGCGGCGGCGTTGGTCGTGCCCTCCTTTCCGAACAGCCGCGCCATGGCCATCCGGGCGGCGACGCCGCCGACATTGGCGCCCACGCTGGCGTAGCGCCCGGCGCGGGCGGAGAAGCGGTTGGCTTCGCGGTCGGTCTCGGCCATCTCTCGATCTGCTTGTCTGATGATGATGCGCAGATAAGCCGCCCCTGGCCGCGAACCAGGGGCGTGGGTCCCTGCGCCGCGGGCATCGGCCGGGCCCGCAGCACTCCGCTCAGGCCTGGCCTTCCATGCTCTCCAGCTCGACGATCATGCTCTCGATCATGCCGAGTCCGATCTGCCAGAAGCCGGGATCCTTCGCGTCGAGGCCGAAGGGCGCGAGGAGTTCGCCGTAGGGCTTCGAGCCGCCGGCCGCGAGCAGCGCGAAGTACCGGTCCACGAAGCCGTCCTCCGCCCTGGCGTAGACGCCGTAGAGGGAGTTCACCAAGCAGTCGCCGAACGCGTAGGCGTAGACGTAGAACGGCGAGTGGATGAAGTGCGGGATGTAGGCCCAGAAGGGCTCGTAGCCCGAATCCAGCGTGATCGCCGGGCCGAGCGATTCCGCCTGGACGGACAGCCACAGCGCGTTGATCTGGTCGGTGGTCAGCTCGCCCTTGGCGCGGGCGAGGTGGACCTTTCGCTCGAACGAGTAGAAGGCGATCTGGCGCACCACCGTGTTGATCATGTCCTCGACCTTGGCGGCGAGCATGGCCCGGCGCTGGGTCGTGTCGGTGGTCGCGGCCAGCAGCCGGCGGAAGGTCAGCATCTCGCCGAAGACGCTCGCCGTCTCGGCCAGCGTCAGGGGCGTCGGCGCCATCAGCGCACCGTTCGGCCCCGCGAGCACTTGGTGGACGCCGTGGCCCAGCTCGTGCGCCAGCGTCATCACGTCCCGCGGCTTACCCTGGTAGTTCACCAGCACGTAGGGATGGACCGAGGGCACCGTCGGATGCGCGAAGGCGCCTGGCGCCTTGCCGGGACGCGTCGGCGCGTCGATCCAGCGCTCGTCGAAGAAGCGCCGCGCGATCCCCGCCATCCTCGGCGAGAACGCGTCGTAGGCGGACAGAACCGTGTCGCGGGCCTCAGTCCACGGGATCGTGCGCTGCTCCACGCGGGGCAGCGGCGCGTTGCGGTCCCAGTAGGGCAGCGCCTCCTGCCCGAACCACTTCGCCTTGAGCGTGTAGTAGCGGTGGGACAGGCGGGGATAGGCGGCGCGCACCGCGTCGACGAGGGCTTCCACCACCTCGGGCTCGACCCGGTTCGACAGGTGGCGCGCGTCGGCGACGTCCTTGAACCCGCGCCAGCGGTCGCTGATCTCCTTGTCCTTCGCCAGCGTGTTGGTGATGAGCGTGAACACGCGCAGCTGGCCGCGCAGCACCGCGCTGATCGCGCCGGCGGCCTCCTTGCGGACGGCGCCGTCCGGATCCTGGAGCTTGTTGAGCGTCGGCTCCAGCGGCATCTCCTCGCCCTGCACGGTGAAGCGCAGCGACGCGATCGTCTCGTTGAACAGCCGGTCCCAGGCGGCGTTCGACGTGACCGACTTCTCGAGGAACAGCTTCTCTGTGCGGTCGTCGAGCTGGTGCGGCTTCTCCCGCCGCAGGTCCTCGATCCACGGCGCGTAGTGGGCGAGCGGCCCCGCGGCCATCGCGGCGTTCATGGCCGCATCGTCGACGCGGTTCAGCTCCAGGGCGAAGAAGAGGAGGTCCGCCGAGGCGCTGGTCAGCCGCTCGCGGGTGTCGCCGTAGAACTTGGCCCGCGCCTCGTCGGTGGTGTCGCCGGAATACACGAGCCCGGCGAACGACATGAGCTTGCCCAGCAGGTCCTCGATGCCCTCGTAGGCCCGCACCGCCTCGGCCAGACGCGCGGACGCGTCCGGGCCCGCGGCGAGCTCGGCGATCCGGCCGGCATAGGTCTCCGAGAAGCGGCGGCACTCCTCCTCGGCGCGGGTCATGTCGCCGGAGAACTTCGGATCATCGAGGCCGGAATAGAGATCGTTCAGGTCCCATTCCGGGAGATGGCCGAGGTCGGCAGCCTTCGCGGCGGCGCGCGCGGCACTCACGCCCTCCGGCAGGCGGACAGTCGCCGGCGAGGCGGTGTGGCTCGGCATCATGGTGTGCGATCCTCTCCAAGGGCTCCGGCCCCGTACCCTGATATCGAGCGTGCCGCCACGCGTTCAACGCGGACGGTTCGTCGGACCGGCCCGCGTTTGGTGACGGCGCCGTGCAAACGTCGTTAAGCGGCACTTTACGACTGTCGGTCACCCTACGGCTCGAAACGAAACAGTCGCCGAATCAGAGGCCGCGACCGGGTCGACCCGCGTCGCGTGTCCGGCCTTCGCGCGCCGTTCAGGGAGCCGCTATGTCCGCCACCGTGCTCATCGTGGACGACGATCCGGTCCAGCGGCGCCTGGCCGAGGCGGCCGTGCGCCGCTTCGGCTTCGAGGCGCGGATCGCCGAGACGGGCGCGGACGCGCTGACCCTGCTGAGATCCGAGGGGGCGGATGTCGTGCTCCTCGACCTCGTCATGCCGGGGCTCGACGGGCTCGGTGTCCTGGCCGAGATGCGCAAGGGCGGCCTCGCCACGCCGGTCATCGTCCAGACCTCCAACGGCTCCATCGACACGGTGGTCAGCGCCATGCGGGCCGGCGCCGTGGATTTCGTCGTCAAGCCGGCGGGCGCGGAGCGGCTCCAGGTCTCGATCAAGAACGCCCTGCGGGTCGACACGCTCGAGGAGGAGGTGCGCCGCATGCGCCGCCGGGCTTCCGGGGCGCTCACCTTCAAGGATCTCACCTCCAAGAGCCCCGACATGGAGCGGGTGATCCGCCTCGCCGAGCGGGCGGCCAAATCGAACATCCCGGTGCTGATCGAGGGCGAGTCCGGCGTCGGCAAGGAG
The DNA here is from genome assembly GCF_036441335.1 of Methylobacterium mesophilicum. GTDB lineage: Bacteria > Pseudomonadota > Alphaproteobacteria > Rhizobiales > Beijerinckiaceae > Methylobacterium > Methylobacterium mesophilicum_B. The sequence goes on along the minus strand of NZ_MLBW01000034.1, from coordinate 892,664 downwards.
GTTCTGGCCCGGGCGATCCAGGGCTCCGGCGACCGGCGCGGCAAGCCGTTCGTGACGGTCAATTGCGGGGCGATCCCGGAGAACTTGGTCGAGTCCACCCTGTTCGGCCACGAGAAGGGCGCGTTCACCGGCGCCACCGAGAAGCATGCCGGCAAGTTCGTCGAGGCCTCGGGCGGGACGCTGTTCCTCGACGAGATCGGCGAATTGCCCCTCGACGCGCAGGTGAAGCTTCTCCGGGCCCTTCAGGAGGGCGAGGTCGATCCCGTCGGCGGCAAGCGCTCGGTGCGCGTGGACATCCGGCTCGTCTCGGCCACCAACCGGTCGCTGCTGGACCTCGTGAAGCAGGGCAAGTTCCGCGAGGACCTCTACTACCGCCTCAACGTCTTCCCGATGACGCTGCCGCCCCTGCGCGCGCGCCGCGAGGACATCCCGGACCTCGTCCGCTCGTTCTGCGCCCGGTTCTCGGCCGAGGAGGGCAAGCGCGTGCGGGCGATCAGCCCGGAAGCGATGGCTCTGCTCACGCGCTATCCCTGGCCGGGCAACGTCCGGCAGCTGGAGAACGCCCTGTTCCGCGCCGTCGTTCTGGCGGACGGCGACGAACTGACGGTCTCCGAATTTCCGCAGATCGCCGCGCAGGTCGAAGGCTTCGACGTGCGCATCCCGGCGGCGCCGGTCCAGCCGCAGATGCCGGCCTACGCCCCCGAGCCCGTGCGCGAGATCGTCCGCGTGGAGGTCCGCGACCCGCACGCCATGTCGCTCGTCGCCGAGGAGACCGGCGAGATGAAGCCTATGGACGTCCTGGAGGCGGAGATCATCCGCTTCGCGCTCCAGTTCTATCGGCAGCGGATGTCGGAGGTCTCGCGCCGCCTCGGCATCGGCCGCTCCACCCTCTACCGCAAGCTCAAGGATCTGGGGCTGGAGGACGACGCTAAAGCCGAGGACGCCGCCTGATCGAACGCCGCGTGCGCTAGCGCACCGCGTGCATTCGTTTCGGCCACACCCGGTGGAATTCTCGACCCTGCTCCACGCGGCCGGCAGAAGATTGAGCTGATCCTAAGCTGACCAGCATTGAAAATGACACATTCATCTGCAGGACCGACCCTCTATTCGCGACAACTGCGGTTGCTGAAAGCCACGCTTGCGCGGATAATCACAATCTGAGCGTGCGGTCCCGCCGCCGCACCCCGGGAGATCACGATGCGCGTCCCGCGCTCCAGCCTCATCGCGCTGGCCGCCCTCCTCGGCGGCACGCTGGCCCCGGCCGGCTCCCTCCGCGCCGCGACGGTCGCGCTGGACCAGCCGACCACCGATATCCCGGCATCCCCACCGATCGCGCCGAGCGCCCCGCCGGCACCGCCGGCGCAGGCCGATCCGTCGGGGCCCGCCGCCACGGCCCTTCCCGACTACAAGCCGGAGGCGCCGGCGGCCGAGCCGGCCCCGGCTCCCGCTGCGGCGGCTCCGGTCGCCCCGACGGACCCGCTCGGCGCCGCGATCTTCGCCCGCTTCGCGGATGCCGCGCCCCTGCTGCTGCGGCTCACCGGCAAGGACCGGGACGCGATCCGGAGCTTCTACGAGGCCCGCAGCTTCAGGCCGCTCTGGATCTCCGGGGGGGCCTGGACCGAAGCCGCGAAGGCGGTCTCCGCGCGGCTGGCGGCCGCTGGCGAGGACGGTCTCGACCCGCGCGCCTACACGGTCCCGGCGCTGGCGGATAAGCCGGACGACAAGGCCGTCGCCGACGCGGATCTGCGCCTGTCGGCGGCCGCGGTGCTCTACGCCCGGGATGCCCGCGGCGGCCGGGTCAACCTCGCCTCGATCTCGCGGCTGATCACCCCGCACCTCGATCTTCCCGCCGGGAACGACGTCCTGGCGAAGCTCGACGAGGCCGGCGCGAAGGCCGGCGAGGCGCTGCAGGCCTACAACCCGGCGACCGCCGGCTATCTCGCTCTCAAGGCGCGGCTCGCCGCCCTGCGCGGACCCGCGCCGTCCGCCGTGAAGCCGCTGCGCCTGCCGGCGGGGCCGGTTCTCCGCATCGGCATGCGCGATGCCCGCGTCCCGCTGCTGCGGGCGCATTTCAACCTCGAGAGCCGCCCGGCCGGGACCCTGGACAAGGGGCCCGGCGAGCCTGAGGAGTACGATTCCGTCGTCGCCGACGCGGTGGCCAAGTTCCAGCGCGGCCGCAATTTGCCGGGGAACGGCGTCCTGAACGTCCAGACGGTCCTGGCCCTCGCCGATGCCGGCCGTACGGCGCGGCCGACCGGCGGCGAGGCCGAGATCATCGTCAACATGGAGCGGTGGCGCTGGCTGCCGGGCGACCTGGGCTCGGATTACATCCTGGTCAACGTGCCGGAGTACCGCCTGCGCGCCTACCGCGGTGGGGTCATGCGCGACGAGGCGCGGGTCATCGTCGGCAAGCCGGAATCGCGCACGCCGCTGTTCTCCGGGCTGATGGAGTACGCGGTCGTCAACCCGTCCTGGTACGTCCCGCCGTCGATCCTGAAGACCATGGCGCCGAAGCTGGCCGGCTACGGCGGCAAGACCTGGGGCGGCTACGAGGTCGTCCGGCGCGGCGGGCACATCTCGTTGCGCCAGCCTCCGGGCGAGCGCAATGCCCTCGGCTTCATCAAGTTCATGTTCCCGAACCAGCACGCGGTCTACCTGCACGACACGCCGAACCGCTCGCTGTTCTCCGCGTCGAAGCGCGATTTCAGCCACGGCTGCGTGCGCGTCGACGATCCGTTCCGCCTCGCCGACGTGGTGCTGCCGAACTGGTCGGAGGATCGGTTGAAGAAGCTGATCGGCAAGGGCGAGCGCACGATCCGGCTGCCGGAGAAGCTCCCGGTCCACCTCGCCTACTTCACCGCCTTCGTGGACGACGGCGGCACCTACCGCACGCTGCCGGATCTCTACGGCTACGACGCGCCGATGCGCGCTGCGCTCGGGCTGCCGGGCGGCGGAGGGCCGGCGATCGCGCGGCTCCCGGACGAGCCGCCGCGGCGCAGGGCCGAGCGCGCCCCGAAGCCGCCCGCGACCCGCACGGTCCATCGCCGCGCGCCCGAGCGCCCGGTCGCGGATGCCGACGCGTGGCCGACCGGGCGCTACGAGGAGGCGGAAGACAGCGCGCCGGAATACGGCGAGCCGGGCCTGTGGACGCCCGCGCCGCAGCAGGCGGCGCCGCGCGGGTGGTGGTGACCCACCGGCGCCAGTAGCAACTTTCACGTGCGCGGCCGCACAGCCGGGCACGATTTCGCCACGGTCGAGCCTTAGCCGTTTCGGTCGCGAACCCGGATCAACAGCCGTCCGGTCAAGCTGCCGGGAGAGGATCAGGACCGTCGTGCCCAGTCTCCCGCGCGCCCTTCGCCATCTCACGCTCGCCCTGTCCGGCCTGGTGCTCGGACTGATCGCCGGGACTGCCGAGACCGAGGACGCGGTCGCCAACGGCGACACCCGTTCCCTGTCGATCTACCACACCCACACGCAGGAGAGCGCGACCATCACGTTCAAGCGCGATGGCCGCTATGACCGCGCGGCCCTCGAGCAGCTGAACTGGCTCCTGCGCGACTGGCGGGTCAACGAGCCGACCAAGATGGACCCGCGGCTGTTCGATACGGTCTGGGAGGCCTATCGCCAAGTCGGAGCGACCCAGCCGATCCACGTCGTGTCGGCCTACCGCTCTCCGGGCACCAACGCGATGCTGCGTCGCCGCTCCAAGATGGTGGCCGAGTACAGCCAGCACATGCTCGGCAAGGCGATGGACTTCTTCCTGCCCGACGTGTCGATCGACCGGATCCGCGAGGTCGGTCTCCGGATGCAGCGCGGCGGCGTCGGCTGGTATCCCCATGCCGGAACGCCCTTCGTCCACCTCGACGTGGGCTCCGTGCGGATGTGGCCGCGCATGACCCACGACCAGCTCGCCCGGCTTTTCCCGGACGGCAAGACCGTTCTGCTTCCGAGCGACAACCGCCCCTTCCCCCGCTACGAGGAAGCCAAGGCGGAAATCCTGGCCCGCGGCGGCACCGTTGCGGGGCTGACGACCCAGATGGCGAGCGGCGAGGAGGAGGACGGGCCCGGCCTGTTCGGCTTCCTGGCGAGCCTGTTCGGTGGCGGCCGGTCGGCACCGGAGCCCGCGCCGATGCAGCCCCCGGTGGAGACCGCGAAGAAGTCGCGGCGCGCGCCCGTCGTCGCCGTGGCGAGCGCCGATCCGCAGGATCCGGTCGGGGCGCGCGCCGCCCTCGCCTACGCGGCGCCCGCGGCCGACGATGCCCTGCGCGGCTCGCTGGTGGAGCGGGCGCAGGCGAAGGGTGGCGAGGCGAAGCGCGTCGACGCCAAGGCGCTCCTGACCGCCGGTCAGCCGACTGCCGCGGACGATGTGGTGGCCGCCGTCACAGCGCCGCTCCCGCCGCGGCGCCCCTCGGACATGGCCGCGGTCGTGGCGAGCCTGAACATGCCGCTGCCGCCGCCTCGGCCGGTGCAGTTCGCGGCGCTGGAGCGCGGGATGGCCAACCTCGCGTCCGCGGGCGAGATCCGCGCTCTCGACAAGCCCGCGGCGGCGGCTCCTGCGCGGCCGCGCTCCCTCGTGGCGCCGGACGCGGACGCGAAGGCACAACTTCGGGCATTGTTCGATTCCGTGTCGTCCGGCGCAGGCGCCGCGCCAGCGAGCCGGGCTGTCCCCGTGCACGTGGCCGCCACGCGGCTGCGCGGTACCGCGCCCGACGCCGTCGTCGGCGCGGCGCCCGACCGGGTCACTACCCGGTTCAGTCCCCGCAGCCCCGGCGACGACCTGACGACCCGCTTCACCGGCTCGGCCGCGCGCGCCGTGGCCGGGGCGCGGTGAGCCTCGCGCCGCGGCCGGACCATCCTCGTCGACGCTGCGAAGTGATCGAGCCCCGCGCGGCGGCGGATGTCGCTTTCCGGCTCAGCGCAGAGGCTTGGACAGATTGACCGCCAGTGCGCCGACGAGCGTGGTCGTGTAGCTGTCTTCCTGCGTCGCCGAGATGCGCTCGGCCTCGTTGCCACTGTTGGCGGCGACGGACATCATCAGCATGACTGCCGTGACGAGACCGCCGAGACCGGCGACAAGGGCGAGATAGGCGCGGACGGCGGCGCGCGGGACAGCCGCGACCGCTTCGGTCTCGGCGAGGCACAGCGGCGATGGGCTGTGAGGCATGGTGACGGCCGATTCTGACGGGCGATGCTGAACCCGACGCGGGCCGATTAGGCGCACGCCGGGGGTGCCCGTTCAATCGAAGAACGCCTCACAATGAGTCGAGTTCGACCGAAAGGCGAGTTTTTCCACCGATCCTCATACGAGCGGATGTTATCCGAAAGGGGGACGCCGCCCGGCATCCCCCGGCCCGGCCTCAACCTTCCTTGCCGGCGACCTTGCCGAGCGCCGCCTGGGCGGCCGCGAGCCGGGCGATCGGTACCCGGTAGGGCGAGCAGGACACGTAATCGAGCCCGACTTCCTGGCAGAAGCCCACCGAGGCGGGGTCGCCGCCGTGCTCGCCGCAGATGCCGAGCTTGATGTCCGGGCGCGTCTTGCGGCCGCGCTCGACGCCGATGCGCACCAGTTCGCCCACGCCCTCCTGGTCGATCGTGATGAACGGATCGGCCGGCAGGATGCCCTTCTGGGTGTACGGGCCCAGGAAGGTGGCGGCGTCGTCGCGGGAGATGCCGAGCGCCGTCTGCGTCAGGTCGTTGGTGCCGAAGGAGAAGAACTCCGCGGTCTCGGCGATCTCGTTGGCCTTGAGGGCGGCGCGCGGCAGCTCGATCATCGTGCCGACTTGGTAGTCGAGGGCCGCGCCCTTCTCCTCGGCGACGGCCTTCGCCATGGCGTCGATGCGGGCCTTCACGATGTCGAACTCGGCGCGGGTGAAGACCAGCGGCACCATCACTTCGGGCGTCACCGCCTTGCCGGTATCCGCGGCCGCCTGGACGGCGGCCTCGAAGATCGCCCGGGCCTGCATCTCGGCGATCTCCGGGAACGCGATCGCGAGACGGCAGCCGCGGAAGCCGAGCATCGGGTTGTGCTCGGACAGCTCGCGCGTCCGGTGGCGGATCTTCTCCTCGGAGACGCCCGTCGCCTTGACCACCTCGGCGACTTCGGCGTCGGTGTGCGGCAGGAACTCGTGCAGCGGCGGGTCGAGGAGGCGGATCGTGACCGGCAGGCCGGACATGATCGTGAACAGCTCCAGGAAGTCCTGCCGCTGGTAGGGCAGGATCTTCGCGAGCGCCGCGCGGCGGCCCTCGGCGTCGTCCGCCAGGATCATCTCGCGCACCGCGATGATACGGTCACCCTCGAAGAACATGTGCTCGGTGCGGCAGAGGCCGATGCCCTCGGCGCCGAAATTGCGCGCGGTGCGAGCATCGGTCGGCGTGTCGGCGTTGGCGCGGACCTTCATGCCGCGGATCGCGTCGGCCCATTCCATGAGGGTAGCGAAGTCGCCCGACAGCTCGGGCTCCAGCATCTTCACCTCGCCCTGGATCACTTGGCCGGTGGACCCGTCGATGGTGATCTTGTCGCCGGCCTTGAGGGTCGCGCCGCCGACCGTCAGGGTCTGCGCCTTGTAGTCGATCCGGATGGAGCCGACGCCGGAGACGCAGGGCTTGCCCATCCCGCGGGCGACCACCGCCGCGTGGCTGGTCATGCCGCCTCGGGTTGTGAGGATGCCCTCGGCGGCGTGCATGCCGTGGATGTCCTCGGGCGAGGTCTCGATCCGCACCAGGATGCACTTGCGCTCGGCCTTGCGGTGCGCCTCCGCGTCCTCGGAGTTGAACACGATCTCGCCGGTCGCCGCGCCGGGCGAGGCCGGCAGGCCCGAGGCGATGACCTTGCGGTCGGCCTTCGGGTCGATGGTCGGGTGCAGGAGCTGGTCGAGTGCGCCGGGCTCGACGCGGCCGATCGCCTCCTCGCGGGAGATCAGACCCTCGCCCGCCAGATCAACGGCGATGCGCAGGGCGGCCTTGGCCGTGCGCTTGCCGTTGCGGGTCTGGAGCATCCAGAGCTTCCCCTTCTCGATGGTGAACTCCATGTCCTGCATGTCGCGGTAGTGCGATTCCAGGATCCCGTAGATCCGGGTCAGCTCCGCGAAGCTCTCGGGCATGGCCTTCTCCATGGAAGGCTTGTCGCTCTCGGCCTCGATGCGGGCCTTCTCGGTGATGTTCTGCGGCGTGCGGATGCCCGCCACCACGTCCTCGCCCTGCGCGTTGATCAGGAACTCGCCGTAGAGCGCCTTCTCGCCGGTGGACGGGTTGCGGGTGAAGGCGACGCCGGTGGCCGAGGTGTCGCCCATGTTGCCGAACACCATGGCCTGCACGTTGACGGCCGTGCCCCAGCTCTCCGGGATGTTGTTCAGCTCGCGGTACTTCTTGGCGCGCGGGATCATCCAAGAGTTAAACACGGCGCCGATCGCGCCCCAGAGCTGGTCGTTGGCGCCCTGCGGGAAGTCGGAGCCGTGCTCCTCGCGCACGATCTTCTTGTAGGTCTGGATCAGCGTCTTCCAGTCCGCCGCGCCGAGCTCGGTGTCGAGGTCGAAGCCCTTGCCCTCCTTGTACTGCTCCAGCGCCTCCTCGAAGGCGTGATGCTCGACGCCGAGGACGACGTTCGAGTACATGGTGATGAAGCGGCGGTAGGAATCGTAGGCGAAGCGCTCGTCGTCGGCCTCCTTGGCGAGGGCCAGCACGGTCTCGTCGTTGAGGCCGAGATTGAGCACCGTGTCCATCATGCCGGGCATCGAGGCGCGGGCGCCGGAGCGAACCGAGACGAGGAGCGGGTTGGTCGAGTCGCCGAACTTGCGGCCGGTGAGCGCGCCGACCTGCGCAAGCGCGGCCGAGACCTGGTCCTTGAGCTCGGGCGGGTAGGCCTTGCCGTGGTCGTAGAAGTAGGTGCAGACCTCGGTGGTGATGGTGAAACCGGGCGGGACGGGCAGGCCCAGGTTGGACATCTCGGCGAGATTGGCGCCTTTGCCGCCGAGCAGGTCGCGCATCTGCGACTTGCCCTCTGCCTTGCCGTCACCGAAGGCATAGACCCACTTCGCGCTGCCGGTCGCCATGTCGATCCCGTCCGTATCTGGTGCCCGGCGCCGGCCGAGCTGATGGGCGGGGTTGGACCATCCCGCAGCGCAACGCAAGATGAACGCGCGATGGCCCTGTGCGTGCGTGACTGACGGCGCGCGCGGTCTGTCAGGCCCGTGCCGTCGCGGTGCGGGCGCGGGCCCTCAATGCAGGATTCCGAGCCCGATCACGCCGACGACGATCAGGTAGATCGCGACGATGTAGTTGAGCAGCCGCGGCATCACCAGGATCAGGATCCCGGCCAGGATCGCGATCAGCGGCTGGAGGTTCGAGATGGTGATGGTCACGGGCACCTCCTGAGGGCCGAGCTTGGCCGCCGGTATCGACGTCCCTACCCCGCGGAGGTTCCCTGTAGCTTGAGCGGAGCGGCCGGCCGGTCCGGCCGCTCCGAGGGTCGATCAGGGCTTCGGCGTCGGCGTCTCGGTACCGGGGATCGGATCCTTGGCCTCGCCGGTCGGCAGGCTCACGGCGATCGTCGGATGCGACAGCTCTGGATACGGTTCGATCACGTGGGCGCCGTTGAGTGGCTTGTTGGCGCCGTTGTGGCAGGTGGCGCAGTTGATCTTCGGCGCGTCCCCGAGTGCCCCGAGCCGGTTGCGCGGGAAGGTCGAAGTCAGGGGCGTCATGTAGTCTTGGTTCAGGTCCCGCACCATGCGGATGCCGTACCAGGCGTGGACGCGGTTGGGCGTGCTCGTGTCCCACTGCGCCACCGAGCGGGTGTTGTGGCAGAAGGTGCAGTTCACCCCGAGGGACTGCGACATGCTGATCATGATCGCGAAGGTCTTCTCCGCGTCCTGGATCGGCTTGCCCTTCGTCTCGGGCAGCGCCGTGGTGGCGTTGACCCGGACCGCGTCCTCCGACGTCTCCTTGTGCTGGTAGAAGGCCTGATAGACGTCGTAGGGCAGCGAGGTGTTGCCGACTTCCGCGGAGGCCAGGTTCTGGCTGTTGTTGCGCGGGATGAAGCGGCCCGCCCCCTGCACCGGATGGTCGAACCAGATGTTGGCCGGGACCGGGTTGCCGCGGTGGCACGTGTAGCAGGTCACGCCCGCCTGATGGACGTGATTCTCCTTCCACGTGGAGTTGATGTACTGCGTCATCTGGATCATGCGGCGGGCGACGCGCTTCTGGTAGAGCTCGTCGGACGCCATGTTCTCGGTGCTGTGGCAGTAGGTGCAACCCTGCTGCGGCGCGACCCATTCGGTGATCGACACCATCAGCCGATTGAACTGCTCGGCCGAGAGATCGCCCAGAACTTGGACGTTCTGGTAGACGGCCGACGCCTTGTCACCGCCCGCATCGGCCGGATCGGCCGGGGTCGGGGCAACGTTCGCGGCGGCGAGCGCCTCGTTGCCGGCGCGGGTCCGGATCAGGTCCATGCCCGTCCCGCGGAAGCCGGTCTGCTTGTTCGCCATCGGCGGATGGGTCCAGCCGGCGCCGCCGAACATCGCGATGGTGAGGAAGAGGGCCAGTGCGCCGCCGGCCACCGCCAGAATCGTCTTCATGACGGCCTCCTCACGGCTTCATGCCGGGTGCGAGATGGGCGGGATCCACGATCGGGCCGTAGACCTGCGGGTACGAGGGCGCGACGCCGTGCTTGACGGCCCAGAGGTACCAGTTGTCGACCACGGTCCCGGTGAGCAGGATGCCGATGCCGCCGGTCAGCGTCGTCAGTACGGCGAACCACCATGCCCAGCGGTGTATCGACTCCATCGTGGCGTTGAAGCCCATGGTCCAGCGCCAGAACAGAGCGGCGCGCTCGGTGGCCGTGCCGCGGTCGACGATCTGGTCGATCTCGCGCTCCGCGCCGTAGCGCGAGCAGGCCAGGATCGTGCCCCCGTGCATCGCGAACAGCAGCGTCGATCCGTAGAGGAACGTGATCGAGAGCATGTGGAACGGGTTGTAGAAGAGGTTGCCGTAGCGGAGCGAGAAGGCCGCGGTCCAGTCGAGGTGCGGGAAAATGCCGAAGGGCACGGCTTCCGACCAAGAGCCCATCAGCACCGGCCGGATGAAGCCGAGGACGAGGTAGAGCCAGATCGCCGAGGCGAAGGCCCACGGCACGTGGAGGCCGAGGCCCAGCGCCTTCGCACGCCGGTAGAGGTGGACCCACCAGAGCAGGATCGAGGCCGTCAGGAAGAAGCCGGCGATGAGCCACCAGCCGCCCTCATTGAGGGGTGGCAGGACCTTCAAGCCGTATTTCGGGAGCGGCGGCTCCAGGGCGAGCCACGGCAATTGCCGCACGAACTGCACCGGATCCCAGTTCACCGAGGCCCACATGTTGAGCCCGATGATCTCGAAGGCGATCACCCCGCAGGTGATCGACAGGGCCGCGATGTATCCGATGTAGATCGGGCCGACCTGGCTGTTGCCGATCAGCCCGAACAAGTAGCTGTTGAACGGCTTGCCGACGCGCTCGTCGACCGCCACCGGAACGCCCTGATCCGGCACGAGCGGGCGAACCTGAACCTGCGTGAAGATGTTCTGGTAATAGGCCATGGCCTGCCCTCCCCCGAGTGCCGCGCTGGGCGCCGGCGACCCGCGTTAATCCCCTCGTTCCGTTCGCGTCCGACCCGTCATCGCCAGACCGGCAGGTTGAGCCACCAGCCCCACCATTGCGGCCACCCCTGGGTCCAGAACGGCCCGCTGATCACGATGCAGACCGCGCTCCAGAACCCCGCCGACAGGGCCAGGAACAGGCCGAGGCGGTGGATGCCGAGCGTGCCGATCGAGTAGCCGATCGTATCGCGGAAGAAGGTGTCCTCGTGCTCGGGCGTCTTGACGGTCTCGCCCTTCTGCGGATTGGTCGCCGACAGGATCAGGCCGCCGTGCATCGCCAGCGCGAGCGTGGTGGTGAAGAAGAACGTCACGGCCAGCATGTGTGCCGGGTTATAGTGGAAATGGAGATACTGGTATCCCGTGTTCGACACCCAATCGAGATGGCTGAGAATGCCGTACGGGAAGCCGTAGCCCCAGGCGCCCATCAGAAACGGGCGGATCACCACCAGGGTGAAGTAGGCGAAGATCGCCATGCCGAAGGCGACCGGCACGTGGTAGCCGATGCCGAGCTTGCGGCAGATCTCGACCTCGCGCAGCGCCCAGGACACGAACGAGCCCAGCGCGCACATGGTGATGATCTGCCAGAGCCCGCCTTCCTTCAGCGGCGCGAGCCTCAGGCCGTAGCTGATGTCCGGCGGGGCGATGTTGATCTGCCAGACGTTCCAGGTCGGCCCGATCGCCGCGCCGTAGATGACGAGCGCGGTGCCCAGCACCGTGAAGAACATCCCGACCACGCCGAAGAAGCCGACGAAGAACGGCCCGACCCAGAAGTCGAACAGGTCGCCGCCGAGCAGGGTGCCGCCGCGGACCCTGTATTTGCGCTCGAAGCTCAGCATCGCCATGGCGGCTGCTCCTCAGTCAGGCCGGAGAAGAGGAAGGAAGGGTGACCGCGGCCCTCGCGCGCCGCGGTCCGGACCGGCGTTCAGGCCGGCATCTGCGGCAGCGCGAGCGTGATGGTGTTCTCGGCCGCCTTGTTGTTTCTCGGGCCGTCCAGCCAGTTGAACCGGTCGGTCGAGAGCAGGATGAAGTGGATCAGCAGCGCGAGGATGAAGAGGAAGGTGAACAGAGCCACCAGTGTGCGCCGCGGATCGAAGAGCAACCAAACCTTGTGCATTCGATCCTCCTCAGCCGATCATCGTGACGAGGGCGTGGGCCGCATCGCGGACGCCCTCGAGAGAGGCGTAGCCCTGCGGTCCGGGGAGCCACGGACGCCACAGCCAGACGAGGATGTGGGCGACCACGGCGATCGCCGTGAAGATGAGGAAGCTCGTCAGGAAGATCGCGTGGAACTCCTTGGCTTCCGGTTCCGTCAGCCCGGACAGGCTGCTCGGTCTTTCTGTTGTGACGGGTCCACTCGCCATCGTTCAGACCTCCGTGTGTTGGCCGCGCCTCTGGCGAGGCGCGACGGGTTCAGCCGCGATGCCTTGCGGCGGTCACGGCCCGACTTCCCCCGCGTGACCGGACGGAAGCGTCTCGCTCAGGGGCGTGTCAGCCCATGAAGGCGAAGGGGATCGCCTGAACCGCCATGGCGCGGGCTTCGCCGAAGACCGAGCGGCGCGCCGGCAACAGGCCGGGGCGAGCGGCCTCGCGGGCCGGCCGGAACCGGTTCAGCGTCGCGGCGGCGAGGAAGAACGGGTAGGTCGCCGCCAGGATCAGCCGGAACTGAAGCGCTTCCTGGTGCTGGCGGCCGGTCGGGACCATCGTTCGCATCGTCAGGTCTCCTCTGGGTGAAACGGAAAGGCGGCTCATGCGGGGACTCCCACCGCGAGGGCGGCCCGGGCCCGCGCCACATGGGCGGGCGCTACGGCGGCGGCCTCGGTGTCCCGGGCAGCCCGCTCGGCGGCGTCGCGCAGGCGCTTGGCGGCCGAGATGCGGGCGAGCACCGGCTGGGCCTCGACCAGGGCGTCGAGCGCCTGCCGGGCGGCCTCGTCCCAGGGCAGCTCGGCGTGGCGACGGGCCGGGGTCGCCTCGACCTTGTCCATGTCGCGGGCGAGCGGCAGGATGTGGAAGAGCGTGTCGAACAGGGCGTTGCAGACCTCCTGGACCAGGTAGGTCGCCCCGGCGTAGCCCATGAAGGGCGTGCCGGTGTGCCGCCGGATGATGGCGCCGGGGAACGAGGCCGGCACGTAGGTCGCCCGGGCGCCGCACTCGGCGAGGTACATCCGCTCGTTGAACGAGCCGAACAGCACCAGCGGCGGCTTCGCGGCGACGGCCGCCCGCACGGCCGCGTTGTCGGGCTTCAGACCGGCCGAGCGCCCGAAGGCGAAGTGGCAGGGCAGGCCCATCTCGTCTTCGAGGAAGTGGCGCACGCCGCGGGCGTAGGTCTCTGTGGCGACGATGCCGAAGCTCGCCGTGCCGAAGAAATCCTGGGTCACCGAACGCCAGAGATCCCAGACGGGCTTGATCGTGGTGTGGCGCTCCCGTTCGATGAACGGCTCGGGATCGAGCCCGAGGATGTCGCCCAGAGAGCGCAGGAACTTGGTGGTCGACAGGATGCCGATCGGCGCCTGCAGGTACGGGCGCTCCAGATCCTCGCAGAGGAGCCGGCCGAACTCCCGGTACAGGCAGATGTTGGCGTCCGCGTTGACCAGCTTCGGCACGTCGGCGAGGTGTGCGCCGAGCGGGAAGGTGAGGTTCACCTCGGCGCCGATCCCCTCCACCAGACGCCGGATCTCGGCGAGGTCGGAGGGCATGTTGAAGGTGCCGTAGGCCGGGCCGATCAGGTTCACCCGCGGCTTCTCGCCGGGCTTCTTCTCGGGCCGGGCCGGAATGCCCTTCTTGGCGAACTTCTTCGCCCCGTATTCTTGCCAGAGCCAGCGCATGGCCCGGTCGGCGGCCTGCCACTGATCCTCGTCGATGGTGCGGGGCAGGAAGCGCTGGAGGCCGGTGCCTTCCGGCGTCACGCCGCCGCCGATCATCTCCGCGATGGAGCCGGTGACCACCACGCTGGGCTGTCCCGGATCGAGGGTGGCGTGGGCGCGCTTCATGGCGCCCTCGGTGCCGTGCCGGCCGAGTTCCTCCTCGGCGAGGCCGGTCACGACGATCGGCAGTTCGTGCGGCGGCAGCGCGTCGGTGTAGTGCAGCACCGAGGTGACCGGCAGGTTCTCGCAGCCGACCGGGCCGTCGATGACGACCTGGAGACCCTTGATCGCCGTGAAGACATAGACCGCGCCCCAGTAACCGCCGGCCCTGTCGTGATCGAGGATGAGCATCAGGCCATCTCCCCGATCGGCTTCTTCGGGCCCTCGATCTTCGGACCCTGGCGCCGCTGCGGCACCTCCTCCCAGACGCCGGCGGCGTGGCCGGTGCCGACGCCCTCGAAGAAGTCGCGCATGGCGTCGAAGCGCGCCCTGTTGCCGAGCGCTGCGTTGATCACCGTGGCGAGCGACCCGGCGCCGGCCGCGCCCATCAGCGGGCGCGCCGAGATCAGGTTGGTGAAGTAGAGGGCCGGCGTGCCGCGCTCCTTGGCCCGCTGCACGACCGGCGTCGTGCCGATGGCGAGATCGGGCTTCAGCGAGTCGAGGGCGTACAGATCGTCTTCCAGCGATGCCCGGTAGTGCACCTGCGTGCCGCGGGCCTCCAGCCAGTCGCGGTCGGCCTCCGACCAGGGCGTGCGCGGGCAGGCGGTGCCGACGTAGGGAACTTCGGCGCCGCTCTCGACGAGGAGGCGCGCCACGAGCAGCTCCGACCCCTCGTAGCCCGAGAGCGTGATCCGCCCCTTGATCGGCATCGCGCCGAGCGCACCGCGTATGCCGGGCAGGATCCTGTTCTTGGCGGCCTCGACGCTGGCGCGCGCCACCCCGCAGGCCTCGCCGATCCGGTCGAGCCAGTCGGCGGTGCCGTCGACGCCCACGGGGGCCGAGCCGACGATCGGGCGGCCGGCCGCCTCGAACTCACGGATCGAGGCCGTGTAGAACGGGTGGATCGCCGCGACAGCCGCGCAGTCGAGGGCGGCGTAGAGCTCGCGCCATTCCCGGGTCGGCACCACCGGCCCGGCCGCCAGACCCAGCGGCTCGAGGAGCGCGCCGATCACCACCGGATCGGCCGGGAAGACCTCGCCGAGGAGCGCCACGCTCGGACGCTCCGAGCGGCCGCCGCGCGGCGCTGCGACGGGACCCTGCTCGGCCTCGCTGCGGGCGACCTTCAGCATGGCGCCGGCCAGGACGTCCTTCGCTTCGGCATGAGTCGGCACACCGAAGCCCGGCACGTCGATGCCGATCACCCGGACGCCGTCGATCTCCTTCGGCAGCAGCCGGAGCGGCACGCCGGAGGCCGTCGGGACGCAGAGGTTGATGACGACGACGGCGTCGTAGTCTTCCGGCTTCGCGGTGGCGTGGACCGCCTCGCGGATGTCCTCGAACAACTTGCCGGTGACGAGCGTCTCGGAGTTGAACGGCACGTAGCCGACGCTGCGCCGCGCCCCGTAGAAGTGCGACGTGAAGGTCAGGCCGTACACGCAGCAGGCCGAGCCCGACAGGATCGTGGCGGTGCGGCGCATGCGCAGGCCGACCCGCAGCGAGCCGAAGGCGGGGCACATGCTCTGCGGCTGGTCGTGCGGTCCCTGCGGATAGTCGCTGCGCAGCTGCGCGAGCGTCTCCGACATGCCGGCGGCTTCCGCGGCCGCGACCATCGCGTCCTTGCCGGCGTGGCAGCCCAGGCCGTCGCTCTGCGCGGCGGCGAGGTCGACGGCGGCCGGTGCCTTGCGGGCCCGCAGATCGGCGATGTCGAGGGAAACGGCCATGCGCGTCAGACCTCGTCGTACACGACTTCGAGGGACGGCTTGGTCACGTGGGCGACGCCGCACATGTCCTCGTGGGTCGCCGGGACCAGGACCACGTCGCGGCCGGTCACATCGCTGGAGAACAGGGCGAGGAGCCCGTCCTGGGTGAGCGGCGTCGGCCGGTGCGGGGCTGCGTCCGCCACGTTGGCGGCGAGATCCGAGAACAGGCTGCCCCAGCGGCTCTCCGGCCGGCCGATGATCTCGTAATTCGCGCTCTTGCGGCGGATGTCGTCGTCTGCCGGGATCGAGGCCAGGACCGGGATGCCGGCGGCCTCCGCGAAGGCCTGAGCCTCGCCGGTGCCGTCGTCCTTGTTGATCACGAGGCCGCCGACGCCGACATTCCCGCCGAGCTTGCGGAAATACTCCACCGCCGAGCAGACGTTGTTGGCGACGTAGAGCGACTGCAGGTCGTTCGAGCCGACGACGATGACCTTCTGGCACATGTCCCGGGCGATCGGCAGGCCGAAGCCGCCGCAGACCACGTCGCCGAGGAAGTCGAGGAGGACGAAATCGAAGCCCCACTCGTGGAAGCCGAGCTTCTCAAGAAGCTCGAAGCCGTGGATGATGCCGCGGCCGCCGCAGCCGCGCCCGACCTCGGGGCCGCCGAGCTCCATGGCGTAGACGCCGTCGCGCTTGAAGCAGACATCGCCGATCGCGACCGCCTCGCCGGCGAGCTTCTTCTTGGTCGAGGTCTCGATGATGGTCGGGCAGGCCTTGCCGCCGAAGAGCAGTGACGTCGTGTCGCTCTTCGGGTCGCAGCCGATCAGCAGGACCTTCTTGCCCTGCTGGGCCATCATGTAGCTGAGATTGGCCAGGGTGAACGACTTGCCGATGCCGCCCTTGCCGTAGATCGCGATGATCTGAGTCTCTTTCTTCGTCGGCGCGGTGGCGACCGCGTCGGGCTCGATCGCGGCCTCTGCGCGGAGCTGGGTCGCTTGGGACAGGGCGGCCTTGTTGAGCTGAACGTTCACGCGGCGTCCCTCCAGTCGAGGATCATCTTCAGGCAGCCCGGATCCGCGAACGCGGTGCGGTAGGC
The DNA here is from genome assembly GCF_036441335.1 of Methylobacterium mesophilicum. GTDB lineage: Bacteria > Pseudomonadota > Alphaproteobacteria > Rhizobiales > Beijerinckiaceae > Methylobacterium > Methylobacterium mesophilicum_B. The sequence continues at coordinate 876,225 of NZ_MLBW01000034.1, read as the reverse complement.
GTCCTGTGCCCGCGCCGCCGGGGCACGGTGGGTGATCAGCCCGTCGAGCGAGAGCCGGCCGCTGTCGATCAGCCGGGTCACCGCCGCCGTGTCCTCGGACCGGAACTCCGCGGAGATCCGGATCCGGGCCTCGCGCATGAAGGCGGGCGGGAAAGCGAAGCTCAGGGGCGCCTCGTAGAACCCGGCGAGGACGATCTCGCCCCCCGGCGCGAGGCGCGCGATCAGGTCATCGAGGCCGGCGGCGTTGCCGCTGACATCCGTGATCGTCGTGTAGTCGCGGCGCGGATCCGCGTCGGGTGCGACGACGGCGTAGCCGTGGTCGCCCGCGGCCCGGACGGGGTCCGTCTCCCAGACTGTGGGCGCGGCGCCCGCCGCCAAGGTCAGGCGGGCGAGGAGGCGACCGAGCACGCCGTGCCCGACGATGAGCGGCGTCGCGCCGGGTGTGAGGCGCCCGAGGGCGCGATGGGCCGTCGCAGCGAGGGCCAAGAGACAGGCCTGCTCGCCCAGCGCCTCGTCGACCGGCACGAGGCGCTGGGCGGGGGCGACCAAGTGGGACGCCGCGCCCCCGAACAGGCCGCGGACAGCGCCGAAGCAGCGGGCTCCTGGGATGTAGACGGTCTGACCGACGCGGACCGTGGCGCCGGCATCGGCCGCGACGACGGTTCCGACGGATTCGTAGCCCGGCACCAGCGGGTAGCCCATGCCCGGGAAGGGCGGCATCCGTCCTGACCAGAGCAGGCGCTCGGTGCCGGTGCTGATCCCGCTCCACGACACCGCCACGACCGCGTCAGCGTCGCCGGGCGGCGTCAGGGCCAGGCGCTGGACCGAGAGGTGCTCCGGGTTTTCCAGAATGACGGCCAGAGCGTCCATGGCTGGAGTGTCCACCCTTTGCCTCGCGACTCTCTCTGGTGCGAAGCCGCTATGTGTCATCCTAGATAGACACAGAGCAGCGTCAAGTCACACTTACTTTGCCGCGCCCGATTTTTGGGCTGTCAGCACCCGTGCGAGCAGGGGGCGCCGTGTCGGATGCTCGTGCGTGGTGGTGAAACCGGCGGCGGCCAGCATCGCGCGCAGCTCCTCGGACCGGCGCGGACGGCCGGAGCCCATCGCCAGGAGGTAGAAGCCGAAATAGGCGTCGCCGACCGGCTCGGCGCCGGGCGTCCCGGCCATGGGTTCCGCGATCAGGAGCGTCCCGTCAGATGGGAGCGCCGCGTAGGCGGCCCTGAGCAGCTCCTGGGCCGGCGCGTCGTCGTGATCGTGGACGATCCGTACCAGGGAGATCGTGTCGGCGCCCGCCGGCAAGCCGCCGTGGAAGTCGCCGCCGCGGCAGGTGATCCGCTCGCCGAGGCCGGATTGGCGCAGCCGCGCGGCGGCGCGGTCGGTGACGGCCGGCAGGTCGAACAGGGTCAGACGGGGCGCCGCGTGCCGCGCCGCCACGGCCTGCAGGAAAGCGCCCTCCCCGCCACCGACATCCATGAGGTGCCGGACACGCGACAGATCGCAGGCGTCGAGCACGTCCTCCGCGATCAGCGCCTGCGAGGCGCCCATCAGGCCGCTGTAGGGGGCCACGGCCTGCGCATCGCCGGCCGCGCCCGCCGCGTAGGGCCAGTAACCCGCGAGGCGGGTCGGCTGGGCCTGCCCGCGCAGCAGGGCGACCGGGTCCGCGAGGTCGGCGTAGAGCAGCGCGTGATGCTCGATCATGGCGGCGACGCCGGGATTGCCGACGAGCGCGGCGCCCAGGTCGGCGAGCCCGAATCGGTCGCGCGACAGGGCGCGCAGCAGCCCGAGGGACTCGGCGGCGCGCAGCAGGCGTCGGGCCGCGTCCGGTGAGAGGTCGAGCCGCCGTGCCAGCACGTCGACCGTGAGCGGGCCCTCGGCCAGGATCGCGAACAGGTCGAGGCGGACGCAGGCGGTCAGGACCTGTGCGTAGACGAAGCCGGCGCAGAGATCGAACAGCGCGCGCGTGTTGCGCTGCGCGACCCGGCGGGTCAGCGGAAAGCCGGCCGCCCAGCGCTGGAAGCGTGGGTTCGCGACGAGGCGGTTGCGCCACGCGAGCCATCTGTCCGCCCAGGCGGGCGGGACCGGCGGCACCGTGCCGGTTCCGGGGAGCGATCCGACGCTCAGGCCATCACCGCCCGCAGGCTCGCGGGCAGGAACAGCCGCGCCTGCGCCTCGATCTCGGCGGTGAGCGCGGCTGCGCCCGAACAGGCCGGGATCGCCGCGACCGCCTCGCGCGTGAGCCGGGACAGGCGTTCCATCGCACCGCCAGTCCCGAGGAGGGCGGCGGCGTTGGGACGGCCCAGCGTCGCGTCTCGCCCGGCCGGCTTGCCGATCTCCTCCTGCCGGCAGGCGACGTCGCGCAGGTCGTCGGCGACCTGATAGGCCTCGCCCAGGCACTCGCCGAGGCGGCGCCAGGGCTCGGGCTCCGCCCCCGCCGCCGCGGCGCCGGCCACGGTGGCGGCGGCGAACAGGGCGCCCGTCTTCGCCTGCTGGTAGTCGCTGAGGCTGATATGCGCCTCCGATTCCCAGGCCTGCCCGGCCGCGATGCCGGACGGCGAACCGGCGGCCCGGCCGAGCAGCCCGACCAGATGACCGAGGCGCGTCGGATGGCCCCCGGCGGACCGCGCGAGGGTCTCGAAGGCGAGGACGATCAGGGCGTCGCCGGTCAGGACGGCGATCGGCTCACCGAAGGCGACGTGGACGGAGGGCTTCTGCCGCCGCATCGGCGCGTCGTCGAAGCACGGCAGGTCGTCGTGGACGAGCGAGGCGCAGTGCAGGAGTTCGATGGCGGCGGCTGCGGCGACGGACCCGGCCGGGTCGTCGTCCCCGCAGGCGCGGGCCACAGAGAGGCACAGGCGCGGCCGGATCCGGTGGCCGCCGGGAAACACCGCGTAGCGGAGGGCCTCCGCCAGAAGGGGCGGCGCGCCGGGCGCCTCCGCGTGCGCAACGGCGCGATCCAGCGCCATCTCGATCCGCCGACCGGACTCCATCGCGTTGCCTCCCGTGTTGTATGCGGTTGTCAGCAACAGGTGTCATTTCTTATTGACACTTTGCGGAGGGGAGATCAATCCCGTGGCGGGGGAGTTCGGAGCGGCCGTGGCGCAGGAGCGCGTCGTCGTGATCGGTGCCGGGATCGGTGGCCTCGCCGCCGCCCTGCGGCTCGCCCATGCCGGTTTCGACACCACCGTCCTCGAGCGCGCGCGGGCTCCCGGCGGGAAGATGCGCGCCGTCCCGGTCGGGGAACGCGCCGTCGAAGCTGGCCCGACCGTCTTCACGATGCGCTGGGTGTTCGAGGAGCTGTTCGCGGAGTGCGACGCGGAGCTCGGAGATCGGGTTGCCCTCGCGCCGGCGCGGCTCCTGGCGCGCCACGCCTGGAGCTTGGACGAGCGTCTCGACCTCTTCGCGGATATCGATGCGTCGGCGGACGCGATCGCGGCCTTCGCGGGAGGGCGCGAGGCGGACGGATACCGGCGCTTCTGCGCCCGCTCGGCCGAGGTCTACCGTACCCTCGAAGGACCCTTCATCCGCGAGGGAAGGACGGGCCCGGCCGGCCTCGCGCAGCGGGTCGGGCTGTCGGGCCTCGGCGATCTCTGGCGGATCCAGCCGTTCACGACCCTCTGGTCGGCCCTCGGCGCGTATTTCCGCGACCCGCGGCTCCTGCAGCTGTTCGGCCGCTACGCCACCTATTGCGGCGCCTCGCCCTTCACCGCCCCGGCGACGCTGATGCTCGTCGCCCATGTCGAGCAGGCCGGCGTCTGGACCGTCGCGGGCGGGCTCAGCGGGCTCGCGCGGGCGGTGGCCGATCTGTCCGCGGAGCGCGGCGCGACCTTCCGCTACGGCGCGGAGGTCGCGCGGATTCTCACGGACGGCGGCCGCGCGACCGGTGTGCGCCTGACCGACGGCGAGACGGTGCGCGCCGATCACGTCGTCTGCAACGCGGACTGCGCAGCCCTCGGTGCGGGCCTGCTCGGGCCCGAGGCCGCCACGGCCGGCGAGCGGCTCGCGCCCGGCGAGCGCTCGCTCTCCGCCGTGACGATCTGCGCTGAGGCGGTGCCGGCGGGTTTCCCGCTTGCGCACCACACGGTGTTCTTCTCGCGCGACTACCGGGCCGAGTTCGACGCGCTCCTGCGCGCCCGTCGCCTGCCCGACGATCCCACCGTCTACGTCTGTGCCCAGGACCGGGACGCGGCGGGTGCCGCGCCGCAAGGCGCGGAACGTCTGCTCCTGCTCGTCAACGCTCCGGCGGATGGCCGGGAGCGACCGCTCACGCCGTCGGAGACCGAGAGATGCGCGAGGACCTTGATCCGCCGGCTGGAGGCCTGCGGCCTCACCCTGGAGTTCACGTCGTCGGCGGTCACGACGACGCCGCGGGACTTCGACGGGCTCTTCCCCGGGACGGGGGGAGCCCTCTACGGACGGGCGGCGCAGGGCTGGGCGACGACCTTCAAGCGCGCGGGCGCGCGGACGGCGCTTCCGGGCCTCTATCTCGCGGGGGGCTCGATCCATCCAGGCCCGGGCGTGCCGATGGCGGCGCAGTCGGGGCGGCTGGCAGCGGCAGCGATCCTGGACGACCGCGATTCGATGGCGCGGTCGCGCGGGGCGGCTACGCGTGGTGGTACGTCGATGCGGTGAGCGATGACGGCCGGCAGGGCCTCACCATCATCGCCTTCATCGGCAGCGTGTTCTCGCCCTACTACGCTTGGAGCGCCGAGAAGGACCCCTTCGCCCACTGCGCCATGAACGTGGTGCTCTACGGCGACCGCGGCCGCTTCGCCATGACCGAGCGACGCGCCGCGAGCCTGTCGCGGAGCGCCGACCACATCGCCGTGGGCCCGAGCGTCATGCACTGGGACGGCACGGCGCTGACGGTGCGGATCGACGAGCGCGGCGCTCCCCTGCCCCGCAGGATCCGCGGCACGGTGCGCCTTGAGCCGCGCGGGTTCACGGCGGGCCCGTTCCATCTCGACCGGGCCGGCCGCCATCGCTGGTGGCCGATGTCGCCGTCCTCGCGGGTCGAGGTCGCGTTCGACCGGCCGGACCTCCGCTGGAGCGGCAGCGGCTACTTCGACACCAACGACGGTGACGAACCGCTGGAGGCCGCGTTCTCGCGGTGGACGTGGTGCCGGGCCGACCTGCCGGACGGCGCGGCGATCCTGTACGACGTCCATCACCGCGACGGCGGCGGCCAGAACCTGTCGCTCCGGTTCTCCGCCGACGGCAGCCGTCGCGAGATCCGGCCGCCGCCCGGCGCCGCGCTTCCGGCGACGCGTTTCTGGCGGATGCCGCGCGAGACCCGCAGCGACGGCGGCCGGTCGCGGGTGCTCGCGACCTACGAGGACACGCCGTTCTACGCCCGCTCGCTGCTCGCCTCGACGCTCGGCGGCGAGCCCGTGCGTGCCATGCACGAGAGCCTGTCGCTCGACCGCTTCCGCAACCCGATGGTGCGGCTCATGCTGCCCTTCCGCATCCCGCGGCCACTGGTTCCGTGAGAGCCGGGGCGTCGATGCTGCCCGAACCGGATCGCTGCCGGTCCGGATAGGCATGCGACGGCCGCACCCGTCGGGCGATGCAGGCGAACGTCGCGAGGCTCAGCACGAGGCCGAGGGGAAAGCCCCCGAGCCCCGCCGCCTCGCGGACCACCGCGAAGAGCGGAACCGCGCAGATCAGGGCCCGCTCGTGGGACCGCAATCCGCCCGCCCGGTGCGCCGCGAGCGCCAGCAACAAGGTGGCCGGTACGAGGGGCGCGAGGTCGTAGATAGGGAGGTAGGGCGACAGCAGCGGCGCGGAGACGACGAGCGCGGCCGCGCGCAGCGTCGGGTCCGTGGGCCGGCACCAGGCGCGGCCGGCGAGGCCGAGCGCCAGCGCGGCGACGATCCCCTGCGCCGTCCAGGCGGCCACCATCGAGCCGCCGAGCAGGCGCACCGCGCCGAACGCGCTGGCATTGAGATCGAGACCCGCCGCCGCGTTCTGGAGGATGATCCGATTCGTGTCGCCGAGCGTGCCGAGGAAGCCGATCCAGGGCGCCGTCCCGAACAGCGCGAGCGATCCGAGGCACAGGGCCAGCACCGTCGACGCGCAGGCGGCCAGACAGTCTCGCCGTCCCGTCACCAGCAGGAGCAGGGGGGCCAGCGCCGCGAAGTGCGGCTTGTAGGCCAGCAGTCCGAAGCACAGCCCGGCGAGCCGCGGGCGGCGATCGACGAGCACCGCGCCCAGGGTCAGCAGCGACGCGGTGAACAGGCCGTTCTGACCGTAGGCGAGGTTGCAGAGCACCAGCGGGTGCGCCAGCGCGACGAGGGTCGCGTCCCACCGGCCGGCCGCGACCCGCATCGCGAGCGCGAACACGGTCAGCGAGAGCGCTGTCCAGAGCAGGTAGGCCGCCTGCAGGTCCAGCTGCCCCACGGCGGCGGCCGGCAAGAGGAACACGGGGGGATAGTGCCAGGCGAATCGGCATTCCTGCCCGCACGCCGCCTTCAGGTTCGCCAGATGGACCGGGAGGTCGTAGGGGTCCTGCGCGCGCCCCTCCAGCGCCGAACGGCCCGCCACCCAGACTGGCACGAAGTCGTTGCCGAGGGGGTCGCCGTACCGGTTGTGCCGCGGCTCCGGACCGGTCCCGTAGACCAGGAGCACCATCGCGAGTCCGAACGGGACCAGCACCCAGGCCGCCCGCTTGCCGAAGGCGAACAGACGGGTATCGCTGCTCAGGAGGGTCGCGAGATCCGACCAGAGCGCGGCGGCGCGCGCTGTCGGTGAGCCCGGCGCGCGGGTCTGGAGGGGCGCAGGCATGACGGAGGAGTTCCGCGTCCGGATTCCGCGGCAGCCTAGGCGCGCGGGGTTCCGGGCTCGTTAACGGAGGTGTTTGCGGCCCGGCCCGGCTTGTGCAAGAGGGCGGCGGCTGCGATCCTCGCGCCGTCAAACCGGGGCGATCACATCGATGCGACTGGACGAGGCGTCATCGGCCCCGCGCGTCCTGATCTACAGCCACGATACCTTCGGGCTCGGGCATCTGCGCCGCTCGCGGGCGATCGCCAACGCGATCGTGGCGTGCAATCGGGGCGCCCGGGCGATGATCGTCTCAGGCTCGCCGGTGGTCGACCGCTTCGCCTTCGCGCCGGGCGTCCGGACGGTCCGGCTGCCGCCGGTGACCAAGTTCGCCGACGGCGGCTATGCCAGCCTGGACGGCGCGACACCGCTGGCGCGCACCGTCGAGCAGCGCGCCGCGATCATCGCCCAGGCCTGCGCCGCGTTCCACCCCGACCTGATCATCGTCGACAAGGAGCCGGCGGGCTTCCACGGCGAGCTGCTGCCGGTGCTGGAGCAGGCCGCCGCACGCGACATCCGCCTCGTCCTGGGCCTGCGCGACGTCCTCGACGATGCCGACCGGCTCGTCCCCGAATGGGAGCGCAAGGGCGCGGCCGAGACGATGGCGCGGTTCTACGACGAGATCTGGGTTTACGGCCTGAGCCGTATCCACGAGCCCCTGGCGGCGCTGCCGATGGACCCCGAGATGGCAGCCCGCATCGACGGGCGCCTGATCTACACCGGTTATCTCCGCCGGGATCTCCCAGAGCGGCGCGCCGGCCGCGAGGAGCCCCCGATCGCCGCCGGTCCCTTCATCCTGGTGACGCCCGGGGGCGGCGGCGACGGGGCCGCCCTCATCGACTGGGTGATCGCCGCCTACGAGGCCGATTCCGCGATCCCGCTGCCCGCGCTCATCGCCTTCGGCCCCTTCCTCGATGCCGCGACCCGGGACGCGTTCGCGGCGCGCATCCGCCGCCTCGGCGGCCGGATCGCGGCCATCACCTTCGACAGCGAGATCGAGTTCCTGATGCGCAAGGCCGCCGGCGTCGTTGCCATGGGGGGCTACAACACCTTCTGCGAGATCCTGTCGTTCGACCGTCGGGCGATCCTCGTGCCTCGGACCGAGCCGCGGCGGGAGCAGGCGATCCGGGCGCTCGCGGCCGAGCGGCTCGGCCTGACGCGGGTGCTCATGGAGGCGGATGGCCGGGCGCCCGCGCGCATGGCGGCGGCGCTCCGTGACCTGCCGGGACAGGACCCGCCGTCGCGGGTGCTCGTGCCCGGTCTGCTCGACGGCCTCGACGCGGTCGCGCGCCGCGTCCGGGCGCTGACCGCCCGGGGCAGCGTGGACGCCGCCGCCCGCCCTTACCTGCAGGCCTATTCGTGAGCGCCAAGCGCGTCGCCGTGGTGCTGAAGGGCTATCCGCGGCTGTCCGAGACCTTCATCGCACAGGAGTTGCTGGCCCTGGAGCGGTGCGGCCTCGACCTGGAGATCTGGTCGCTCCGGCGCCCGACCGACCGGGCGCGGCATCCGATGCACGCGCAGATCCGCGCGGCGGCCGCCTACCTGCCCGAATACCTGCGCGACGCGCCGCTGCGGGTGCTCCTCGGGCTGGGCGCCGCGCTCGGGCGGCCGAAGCTGCCCGCGCTCCTGGCGCTGTTCGCCCGCGATCTCCGGCGCGACCCGACCGCGTCGCGGCTGCGGCGCCTCGGGCAGGCCCTGGTCCTCGCCCGCGAAATGCCGGTCGAGGTCGCCCATATCCACGTGCATTTCCTGCACACCCCCGCCAGCGTCGCCCGCTACGCCGCGCTCCTGACCGGGCGTCGGTGGAGCTTCTCGGCGCACGCCAAAGACATCTGGACGACCCCCGACTGGGAGCTGGCCGAGAAGCTGCGCGACGCCGAATGGGGCGTCACCTGCACCCGCGACGGGCTCGCTCGCCTGCAGGTCCTCGCGCCGGGCCGGACCCAGCTCGCCTATCACGGCCTGGATCTCGCGCGCTTTCCCAGCCCGCCGCCGCTGCGCGAGCCGCGCGACGGGACGGATCCGGACCGGCCCCTCCGACTCCTCTGCGTCGGCCGGCTCGTCGCCAAGAAGGGGCACGACGATCTCATCGACGCCCTCGCTGCCCTGCCCGCGGACTTGCACTGGCGACTCGACCTGATCGGCGGCGGCGAACTGCGCGCGGCCCTGGAGTCGCGGGCCGGTGCCGCCGGCCTGGCGGAGCGGGTCCGCTTCCGCGGCGCCCTGGCGCAGCCGGCGGTGATCGAGGCCATGCGCGCGGCCGACCTCTTCGTCCTTCCGACGAAGCCCGCCCCCGGCGGCGACCGCGACGGCCTCCCGAACGTGCTGATGGAGGCCGCGAGCCAGGCGCTGCCGATCCTGGCGACGGCCTTCGCCGGCACGCCGGAATTCATCAGCGCCGGTATTCACGGCGTCCTGGTCCCGCCCGGCGATCCCGTGGCGCTCGCCGAGGCGCTCACCCGTCTGGCGGGCGATCCGGACGATCGTCGGCGGCTCGGCACGGCGGCCCTGGCCCGACTCGTGCAGGACTTCTCCGAGGAAGCGGCGGTCGCGCTGATCGCCGGCCGGCTGCGCGCCTCCGCGGGTCTGCCGCAGGGCGCGCCCGCCCATCGACCGGAGCTGTCCGCGTGCGCGTCCTGATCGCGGTCACGCATCTGCTCGGGGCGGGGCATCTCACCCGCGCGGCCGCCATCGCCCGCGCCTTCGCGGCGGCCGGCCACGAGACGATGCTGATCTCGGGCGGCGTCCCGGCACCGATGGTCCGCCCGGGCGGCCTGCGCCTCGTGCAACTGCCGCCGCTCCGGATCGCCGGCACGGACTTCTCGACGCTGCTGGACCCCGGCGGACACGTGGCCGGGACGGGCCTGCTCGAGCGGCGCCGCGCTCTCCTGCTCGAGGCTCTCGCAGACTTCGAACCGGACGCGGTCATCACCGAGCTGTTCCCGTTCGGCCGGCGCGCCCTGGCGCCCGAATTCCTCGCCCTGGTGGAGACCGCCCGCGCCCGGCGGCCGCGCCCGCTCGTCCTCGCCTCCGTGCGCGACGTCCTCGTGGCCTCTTCGAAGCCGCAGCGCATCGCCGAGTCGCACGCGCGGGTGGCGGACCTCTACGACGCCGTGCTGGTGCACGGCGATCCCGCCCTCATCCCCCTCGAGGTCTCGTGGCCCCTCGACGCGGCGACCGCCGCAGCGGTCCGCTACACCGGCTACGTGGACGAGGGCGCCGTACCCGCGCCAGCCGAGCGCCGCTCGGGCGTGGTGGTCGCTGCCGGATCCGGACCGGCCGGGCTGGTCCTTCTGCGCGCGGCCGCCGGGGCGGCCCGCCTGCGGCCGGATCTCGGCTGGCGGATCCTGGCCGGCCACGGCGTGCCCGAGGCCGCGCTGTCCGAGATCGGCGGAGGGCTCGCGCCCGACATCCTCGGGCGCGCCCGGCCGGACTATCGCGCGCTCCTGGCCGGCGCCGCCCTCTCGGTCAGCCAGTGCGGCTACAACACGGCCGTCGATCTGCTCACCACCGGAACACCGGCCGTCCTCGTGCCCTTCGAAGCCGGCGGCGAGACCGAGCAGCGCATGCGCGCCGAGCACCTCGCCGCGCGGGGGCTGGCGCGGGTGCTCCCGGAATCGGAGCTGACGCCCGAGACCCTGGTGCGCGCCATCGAGGCGCCGGGCGCCGTCCCCGCGCCCGGCACTCATGGCATCGATCTCGACGGGGCCGCGCGCACGGTCGCGCAGGTCGAAGCTCTGCACGCAGGCGCACTCTCGCGCCGCGGCCGAACCCTGTCAGCCGATCCGGCCTTCGACGCGGTCCACCGTGCCCTCGACGCCGTCGCGGCGCGGGGCCTGCGCGTACCGCTGTTCTGGCGCGACGACGACGCGGTCGCGGGCGGCCCGGAACTCGACCGGCTCCTCGGTCTCATCGACCGGCACCGCGTCCCGCTCCTCCTCGCCACGATCCCGGCGGGTATCGAGGCCTCGCTCCCGCGACGACTCGAGTCGGCCGTCGGCGTATCGGTCGCCGTCCACGGCCTCGCTCATCACGACCACGCCCCGCCGGGCGAGAAGCGGGCGGAGTTCGGCGCGCATCGCCCGCTCGACACGCTGATCGCCGACGCCGCTGCCGGCCTGCGAATCGCCCGACAGCGGCTGCCGGCGGCGTCGCTGCTGCCGGTCTTCGTGCCGCCGTGGAACCGCATCGTGCCCGATCTCGCCGCCGCCCTGCCGGATCTCGGCTATCGCGGCCTCTCGGCCGTGCCGGGGCCGGCCGTCCCCGGTCTGCGCCGCCTCGACGCCACCCTCGACCCGATCGATTGGCGGGGCACCCGATCCCTGCGCGATCCGCGAGCTCTGCTGCGCGGCCTCGCCGCCGACATCATCCGCGCGCCGGAGAGGCCCCTCGGCCTGCTGACCCACCACCGCGTCCACGACGAGGCCGTCTGGGGCTTCGTCGACGCGCTGGTGACGAGCCTCCTGCGGCATCCGGCGGTACAGGTCGTGGATCTTCCGGAGCACTTCGGCGCGCCCGCGATGGACATGGGGCCGACGCTGTCTAAGTCTCAGGTCTCACAGATCGCGAGGACGGGTTGAGCCCGCTATTGTCCATCCGCGACCTCGCGGTCGCGTTCCGCACGGAGAGCGGTCCGTTCGAGGCGTTGCACGGCCTGTCCCTCGACGTCCACCGTGGCCGCACCCTCGCCCTGGTCGGCGAATCAGGCTCGGGCAAGTCGGTGACCGCCCAGGCGATCCTACGGATCCTGCCCCCCGCCGCCGCCATAAACCGCGGCGAGATTCTGTTCCGCGACGGCGAGACCGAGACCGACATCGCGCGGCTCCCGTCCGAGGGGGAGGCGATGCGGGCCATCCGCGGCCAGCGCATCGCCATGATCTTCCAGGAGCCGATGACCTGCCTGTCACCGCTCCACACGGTGGGCGACCAGATCGGGGAGGCGCTGCGGATCCATACCGGGGCGGACCGCAAGGAGGCCGATGCCCGAACCGAGGAGGCGCTGGCCCGTGTCGGCTTCCCCGACCCGCACCGCGCCCTGCGGACCTACCCGTTCGAGCTGTCCGGCGGCCTGCGCCAGCGCGCCATGATCGCGATGGCGCTGATCCTGAGACCCGCGCTCCTCGTCGCCGACGAGCCGACCACCGCCCTCGACGTCACCACCCAGGCCCAGATCCTCGCCCTGCTGGCCCGGCTCCAGGAGGAGACCGGCATGGCGATCCTGCTGATCACCCACGACCTCGGCGTGGTCGCCAACATCGCCCACGACGTGGCCGTCCTCTACCGCGGCCGCCTCGTCGAGGCCGGCCCGCGCGACACGGTGATGCGCGCGCCGGGCCACGCCTATCTCCGCGCGCTCCTCCACGCGGTCCCGCGCTTCGACATGGCGCCCGGCGAGAGGCTGACGCCGATCCGCCCGGCCAAAGCCGAGATCCCGCCCGGCCAGGCTCCCGCGCCCCTGGCCGGGCCGATCCTCCGCGTGGAGGGGGTGAGCAAAAGCTTCACGCTGCGGGCCGGCCGGCTGTGGCAGAAGCCGCGGATCGTCCACGCCGTGTCCGACGTCTCCCTGAGCCTCGCGGCCGGCCAGACGCTGGGCCTCGTCGGCGAGTCCGGGTCGGGCAAGACCACGGTCTCGAAGATGATCATGCGGGCGCTCCGGCCCGATTCCGGGCGGATCCTGTTCGACGACGGCGGCGGCCCGCGGGACGTGCACGGCCTGAGCGGCGACGCCCTCTTCGCCTATCGCCGCACGGTCCAGTTCGTGTTCCAGGACCCCTACGCGTCCCTCGATCCGCGCATGACCGTCCGGCAGATCCTGTCGGAGCCGATGGAGATCCACGGCGTGCCGGCTGCTGAGCGACGGGAGCGATGCCGCGCCTTGATGGCCATGGTCGGCCTGGAGCCCGGCGGTCTCGGCCGCTACCCGCACGCCTTCTCGGGCGGGCAGCGGCAGCGCATCGGCATCGCCCGGGCCCTCGCCCCGAAGCCGCGGCTGCTGGTGCTCGACGAGCCGGTCTCGGCGCTCGACGTCTCGGTCCAGGCGCAGATCCTGAACCTGCTCAAGGATCTCCAGGCCGCCCTGGGCCTCTCCTACCTCATCGTTTCCCACAATCTGGCAGTGATCGACTACATGGCGGACACCATCAGCGTGATGTGCCGGGGCCGTATCGTCGAGGAGGCGCCCCGCGCGGCGCTGTTCCGCCGGCCCGTCCATCCCTACACGCGGGCGCTGCTCGCCGCCGTGCCCGATCCGAGCCTGGACCATCCCCTGGACTTCGAGGCCGTCGCCTCCGAACGCAACGACCCGACCCGCTGGGAGGAGCCCTTCCGCCTCGCGCCCGACGAGGCCGGGGCGATGCGCCCGGTCGAGACCGGCCACCGGGTGCGCTTCGGCTCGGCCCACAGGGCGGAGGCCGCGTGATGCAGGCCCGGCCGCCCGTCATGCTGGAGCGCCTGCGCCGGAAGGTGCTGTCGCCGTTCTTCGACCGCCTGGGCTACGACCTCGTCCCGGCCGCCCCCGACTGGACCCACCGGCCGACCTCGCCGCGCGAGGTGGCGACCCTGCTCGAATCGGCCGCCGCCATCCTGGAGCGCGACCTCGCCGCCGCCGGCCTCGTCCCCGACGGCGACGTGCTGGAGCAGGTCCAGGCGTTCTGGGGGCTGATCCCGACCGCGCCCGTCCGGCAGCGGCGCGGAGGCAGCGGCTTCAACGGCGCGCTGCAGCTCTACGTGGCCATGCGGGCACTGAGACCCGACTTCGTGATCGAATCGGGCGTGTTCCGCGGGCTCACCACCTGGGTGATCCGGCAGGCCCGCCCGCAGGCGCAGATCTTCTGCCACGATCCGGATCTGTCGGGGCTCCAGTACCGCGACCGGCAGGCGCGCTACAGCACCGCGGACTGGTCGACTGCCGACTGGTCCACGCTCGACCCGGCGCGGACGGTGGCGTTCTTCGACGACCACGTCGCCCAGGGCCGGCGAGTCGTGGAGGCGCGGGCCCGCGGGCTGACCCGGCTGCTGTTCGACGACGACGCGGCCGGGCACCGGATCCACGCCCACGGCGGCCCCGCGCATCCGACTATCGCGATGATCACCGGCCCCGAGCGCAGCCCGGAGCCGATCCGCTGGACCCGGAACGGCCGCCACTTCGAGCAGCCCGCCGACGACGCCCTGGTGCGTCAGGCCGCCGGGCTGATCGTCCGGTCCCACGCCTTCGACGACTTGCATCGGGCGACCGGCTACTCGCCCGCGCGGCTCACCTCCGTGACGTTGCGGGGCAGCTCATGAAGGCCTGGGACATCCCGGACGGCACCCCGTCCGCCCTCTCGCTGCGGAGCGGGAACGACAGCACCGTGTCCCGCCGTGCCCTCCTCGCCGGGCTCGGCGCCGCGGCGATCTGGGCGCGCGCGCCGTTTCGGGCCTTCGCCGACACCCCGCCGAGCGACGCGCCCGGGCCGCCGACCACCCCCTCCGTGGCCGACCTCGCCGCCCGCGGACGCCGGATCGGCAGCGCGGGCGGCACGATCCGGACCCTGATCGCCAAGGCACGGGACGTCCGCTACCTGTCGGTCTACGGCTACACCCGCCTCGTCGGCTACGATGCCGACCTGAATCTGCGGCCCGATGTGCTGGAGCGCGTCGATGTCCAGGGCGGGCGCTTCACTTTCACGCTCCGCCAGGGCCACCGCTGGTCGGACGGGCACCCGTTCACCGCGGAGGATTTCCGCTACTACTGGGAGGATGTGGCCAACGAGAAGGCGCTGAGCCCCGACGGGCCGCCGGCCTTCTTCCGGGTCGACGGCAAGCTTCCGACGGTCGAATTCCTCGATCCGGTCACCGTCCGCTACAGCTGGGACCGGCCGAATCCGATGTTCCTGCCGGCCCTGGCGGCGCCGCGCGACCCGCTGATCTACCGGCCGTCGCACTACCTGAAGCCCTATCACGCCCGCTACGTCGGCAAGGATGCGGCCGACGCGAAGGCCAAGGCGCTCAAGCTCCGCAGCTGGGCGGCCCTGCACAATCGCCTCGACGACAATTACGAGCTGAACAATCCGGACTGCCCGACCCTGCAGGGCTGGGTGCCGCGGACCCGCTCGCCGGCCACCCGATTCCGGTTCGAGCGCAACCGCAGCTACCACCGGGTCGACACGGCCGGCACGCAGCTCCCCTACGTCGACGCCATCGTGATGGACGTGGCCTCGCAGGGCCTCCTGGTCGCCAAGACCAATGCCGGCGAGGCCGACCTGATGTTCCGCGGCCTGATGATGCCCGACATCCCGAGCCTGAAGGAGGGTGAGGCGGCGCATCGCTATCGCACCAACCTGTGGCCCGTGGCCCGCGGCTCGGAGATCGCGCTCTATCCGAACCTCACCACGACGGATCCGGCGTGGCGGCAGCTCAACCGCGACGTGCGGTACCGGCACGCCCTGTCGCTCGCCGTCGATCGGCGAACGCTGAACAACACGCTCCTGTTCGGCCTGGGCACCGAGGGCAACGACACGATCGTGCCGGAGAGCGCGCTGTTCGAGCCCGAGATGCGGACCCTCAACGCCGCCTACGATCCGGCCCAGGCCGCCAAGCTTCTGGACGAGATCGGGCTGACGGCCCGCGACGGGTCCGGCACGCGGCTGCTCCCGGGCGGTCGCGCCCTGGAGCTCGTGGTGGAGAGCGACGGCGAGGCCGAGATGGTCCTCGACGCGCTGCTGCTCATCACGGAGTTCTGGCGCGAGGTCGGGATCCGCCTGATCACCAAGCCGCAGGAGCGCACGAACCTGCACCGGCGCTCCATCGCCGGCGTGACCGTGATGGTCGCCGCCCAGGGCCTCGATCTCGCTGTCCCGACCGCGATCATGCCTCCGACCGAGCTCAGCCCGGCCCAGCCGGAGCACTATTCCTGGCCGCTGTGGAGCATGAACGTCGAGAGCCGCGGGAAGAGCGGCGAGCCATGCGACGTCCCGGAGGTCCAGCGCCTCATCGCCCTCGACCGGGAGTGGCGCGACACCGACGATGCCGGCCGGCAGGCCGCGATCTGGCGGGAGATGCTGATGAACCACGCGCGCAACACCTGGGTGATCGGCACGGTGGCGGGCGCGCTCCAGCCGGTGGTCGGCGCCGATCGCCTGATCAACCTCCCGAAGCGCGCCCTCTATTCCTGGGAGCCCACCGCGATGATCGGCGTGCAGCGCCTCGACGAGCTTTTCTGGGACACGGGCGCCGATGCCGGGGCCGACAAGCGCGCGGAGGCCCGGTGATCGCCCAGATCCTCCGCCGCATCGTCACCATGGCGGTGACGCTGCTGGTCATCTCGGCGCTCGTCTTCGTGATCATCAAGCTGCCGCCGGGCGACTACCTGACCAACCGGATCATGGAGCTGCGGGCCACCGGCGACGCGAGTTCCGTGGCGAAGGCCGAGCTGCTCATCAAGCAGTACGGCCTCGACCGGCCGGTCTGGCAGCAGTACCTGATGTGGATCGGCGTGTTGCCGGGTTCGGTCGGGTTCTCCGGGCTGCTCCAGGGCGACTGGGGCTGGTCGTTCGAGTACGACAAGCCGGTGGCGGACGTCGTCGGCGACGCCCTGTGGCTGACCCTGCTGATCAACCTGACGGCGGTGGTGTTCGTCCACCTCGTGGCGATCCCCGCGGCGATCTACTCGGCCACGCACCGCAACACGCTCGGCGACGCCGTGGTCACCCTGCTGGGATATGTCGGCCTCGCGGTGCCGGGATTCCTGCTCGCCCTGATCCTGCTGTTCTACGCCAATCGGTGGTTCGGGCTGTCGATCGGCGGCCTGTACGATTCGGCCCTCACCAACCAGCCCTGGACCTGGGAGAAGGTGCGCTCGCTGCTGGCGCACCTGATCGTGCCGACGCTGGTGATCGGCCTCGGCGGGACCGCGGCCATGATCCGGCGCATGCGCGCCAACCTGCTCGATGAGCTCGCCAAGCCCTACACGGTCACCGCCCGCGCCAAGGGCCTGCCGCCCCTGCAGGCGCTGCTGAAATACCCGTTCCGGATGTCGCTGAACCCGTTCGTGGCGGATATCGGAAACCTGCTGCCGCACCTCGTCTCGGGATCGGTGCTGGTCTCCCTGGTGCTCAGCCTGCCGACCGTCGGCCCGCTGCTCCTCGACGCCCTGCGCAGCCAGGACCAGTTCATGGCCGGGTTCATCCTGATGTTCGTCGCGGCCCTGACCCTGGTCGGCATGCTGATCTCGGACCTGATCCTGGTCTGGCTCGATCCGCGCATCCGCATGGGCCTGCGATGACCCGCCCCGCGATGACCGACGCGCTCCCCGCATCCGGACACTTCGTCGATCCGGCGCCCTTCGAGCCGGAGGCCCGGGGGGAAAGCCCCGTCGCCACGGCCTCCGCGTGGCGGCTCATCCTGCGCAAGTTCCTGCGCCACCGCTTGGCCGTGGCTTCTGCCCTGATCCTGCTCGCGCTCTACGCGACCGTGCCGTTCGTCGAGCAGCTCGCGCCCTACGGACAGGCCCGCCGGAACGGCGATTTCCTCTACGCGCCGCCGCAGGGCGTTCACCTGTTCCACGAGGGCCGATTCGTCGGGCCGTTCGTCTACCCGTACCGCGCCCATCTCGATCTCGACACGTTCCGCCGGGACTACAAGGTCGACGCGTCCGCTCCGCAGCCGCTGCGGTTTCTCTGCCGGGGCGACGGCTACGACTGGCTCGGGCTCGTCCACACGGACCTTCACCTCGTCTGCCCGCCGGACACCGGTACCCTGTTTCTCCTCGGTACCGACAAGCTCGGGCGCGACCTGTTCTCGCGCATGATCTACGGGGCGCGGATCTCGCTCACCATCGGCCTCGTGGGCGTCGCCATCTCGTTCGCGCTCGGGCTCTTCTTCGGCGGCATCGCGGGCTATTTCGGAGGCCTCGTCGACGCCGGGGTCCAACGGCTGATCGAGGTGGTCCGCTCCCTGCCGGAGCTGCCGCTCTGGCTCGCCCTGTCGGCGGCGCTGCCGCCGAACTGGAGCCCGCTGCTGATCTTCTTCGGCATCACGGTGATCCTCGGGCTGCTGGACTGGCCGGGGCTGGCGCGGGCGGTGCGGGGCAAGCTCCTGGCGCTGCGCGAGGAGGATTTCGTTCAGGCTGCCGAGCTGATGGGCGCCTCGCCCGCACGGGTGATCGGCCGCCACCTGATCCCGAACTTCATGAGCCACCTGATCGCCTCGGCGACCCTGTCGATCCCGACCATGATCCTCGGCGAGACCGCCCTGTCGTTCCTGGGCCTGGGTCTCAGGCCGCCGGTGACCAGCTGGGGCGTGCTGCTCAACGAGGCGCAGAATCTCGCGGCGGTTCAGCTCTACCCCTGGCTGCTCCTGCCGGTCCTGCCCGTGCTGGTGACCGTGCTGGCGTTCAACTTCATGGGCGACGGGCTGCGCGACGCGGCGGATCCGTACCACTGACGGTGGACGCCGCGCCGGGCGGTTCGCACCATGGGCCGCGCGCCGTGCCGGCCTAGCCCGCGAGGGGTAGCGGCGCGATCCGCGTGGGCGCGGCGACGCCCTTGCGCTCGAGGAGGCCCGGCGGCGGGACCGGGGCATCGATCGTGCACACGACGCCGCTCGGTTCGTAGCTCAGCACGACTTCGCCGGCGAGCTCGCGCGCCAGGCTGCGCTCGATCAGGCGCGAGCCGAATCCGGTCCGCGTCGGCTTCTTGACCGGCGGCCCGCCCCGCTCGGACCAGCGGAGCGAGAGCTGCATCTCCTCGAGGCGCCGCACCGTCCAGGAGATCTCGACCGTGCCGCCCTCCGTCGAGAGCGCCCCGTACTTCACCGCGTTCGTGCCGAGCTCGTGCAGGGCCATGGCGATGGACAGCGCGAGCCGCGGCGGCAGCCGCAGGGCCGGTCCCTGAACCTTGAAGCGCGACGCCCGACCGTCGCCGGCCTCCAGCGGCCGGATCGCGTCGGCGACGACGGCTGAGAGTTCCGCACCCTCCCAGCTCTCCCGGGTCAGGACGTCGTGCACCCGTGCCAGGGCGAGGAGGCGCGCCTCGAAGGCGGCGCGCGCCGCATCGGCCTCCGCCCCCTCCAGCCCGCGCAGCGACTGGGCCGCGATCGACTGCACCGTCGCGAGGGTGTTCTTCACCCGGTGGTTCAACTCGTGGATCAGGAGCAGGAGGTGCTCCTCGGCGTTCTTCGTGTCGGTGATGTCGATGTTGCAGCCGGTGTAGCCCAGGAAGTTCTGGGCGTCGTCGAGCCGCGGGACGCCCTCGCACTGGAGCCAGCGCACCGCCCCCGTCCGGTCGATCACCCGCGACTCGGTGCGGAACGGGACCCGGGCCTCGAACGCCTCCGTGAAGGCGGTCCGGAAGCTCTCCAGGTCGTCGGGATGCACGATCTGGTGCCAGCCGTCGTCGTTGAACCGCGCGGCCGGCAATCCGAACAGGTGCTCGAAATGGAGATTGGCGAAGCTGACCGCGCCGGTCTCGTCGGTCATCCAGATCAGGGCGGGCGCCGAATCGGCCATGTGCCGGAAGCGCGCCTCGGACTCGCTCAGGGCACTGAGGCCGCGCTTGGTCTCGGCCAGCGCCCGGTCGCGCTCCTCCTCGCGGGTGCGCAGCCGCAGCGACGCCTCCGACAGCACGACGCCGAGCCGCTGGATCTCGTGCACCGGCGACGACACGCGCGGGATCGCCTCGCCCCGGGCCAGGGCCGGCCCGGACGCCGCCAGCAAGCGGAGGGGGCGCGAGACCCGCGACCACAGATTCACCGCCAGGAGCGACGAGGTGGCGAGCACCAGAAGGCCGAAGCCCGCGAAAGCCCAGATCCAGCGCCGCACCCGCGCGTCGACGAGGGCCTGCGGGATGCTGGTCGCCACCATCCAGCCGGTGAGCCGCGAGCGCGCCTCGATCACCACCACGGGCTTGTGCTGGCGGTCCTGGCCCTCCCAGACCCCGGGGGTCGACGACTGCACTTGGCGCAGGCTGGCGAGGCGCTGCTTGCCGACGACGGCGTCGGGATCCGGCAGGCGCGCCAGCACGATGCCGGACCGGTCGCTGATTCCCGTCGTCCAACCCGGAACGACCTCGCGCGACAGGATGCCCTGGAGGCGCGACAGCGGGACGGTGAAGCTCAGGATGTAGCCGACTTCCCCGTCGACCATCACCGGTACACCGACCGCGTAGGTGGCCTCGCCCGGCATCGGGCCCGGGACGTAGCCGCTCACCATGGCGCGCTGGGTGCCGCGGGCCAGGTCCTGGTCGAAGGGAAGCGTGACGATCGGCATCGGGGCGCCGCGCGGAACGCCGGTGTTCACCACCTCCTGCCCGTTCGGCCGGCGCAGGAGCACGTCCAGATCGATCGATTCGCGGACGAGGCGCGCCTGGGCGTCGAAGGCCTCGAACTCGCCCTGTCGGATCCGCGGCGAGGTCGCCAGCGTCTGCAGCACCGACACGAGGCCGGCCGTGTCGCGGTCGAGGGACAGGCCGATGCCGCGCACGTTCTCGCGGGCGTCCTGCTCGAACCGCGCCCGCTCGGCCGAGGCGTAGCGCATCAGCAGGATGCCGGTGAACAGCAGGCCCGGACCGATCAGCGCGATCACCAGCGCGACGAGGTAGACCTGGGTGGAGAAGCCGTTCCGCCCGAAGCGGTGAAGCCGCCGCGACAGCCAGGAGCGGCGCACGGGGATCACCGCGGGGACGCCCGCGCCTTCGGCTTGATGGTCCGGACTCAAGCGGGGTCCGTCCCCTGCCCGCGGCGCCCCGCGGGCTCGTCGCCGTTCCCTCGCCTCATGACCGATCGATATGACCGAGATCGCGCGCCGGGTCGAGGTGGTCGCGCACCCGCTGCTTCAGCGCCTTCACATCGGGGAAGCCGCCGTCGCGCACCCGCTCCCAGAGGAGCGCGGAGCCCAGCTCGATGCGGAATGTGCCGCCGGTGGCCGGGACCAGGGCGACCTCACCGAGATCGTCGCGGAACGTGGAGAGGAGTTCCTGCGCCATCCAGGCCGCGCGGAGCAGCCAGTTGCACTGCGTGCAGTAGGTGATCGCGACGCGCGGCCGCCCCGGCCCCGCCGCGCCCTCCGCCGTCACGTCGCTGCCGGGCTTCGCGCCCGCTCGCCCCTCGTGCATGCCCGCACAGCGCACCGGGTCGGCGGCCTTGTCAACCTCACGCGTGCACACGATGGCGAGCCTCCCGGTCCGAGAGGGCCGCGCCCGGCCGCGACGCACCGGGATCTCGCAGGGCCAGCGCGCGGTCGCCCGGTCGTCGCCAAACATCTCCGGCCGCGCTTGACGCCGCGGCCTGCCGCGCTCTAGAAGGCCCGCCACCGGGTCGCGACGCCCTCGACGGCGAGCGACGATGGCGTGCGCTCAGGTGGCACACCGGTACGGACGGTTAGCACAGCGGTAGTGCGTTCCCTTCACACGGGAAAGGTCGCAGGTTCGATCCCTGCACCGTCCACCATTACTCCCCATCCCCCGAAGGTCTGATCGTGCGGCTCCCCGCGTCGGTTTGCCACCCGAAAAGCGCGTGCTAAGGGCGCTCGATCGGTGAACGCATAAGCTTGGACCCGGCCCGATCCGGGTCGCAGGTCACGGGCAGGGGAAGGGCGGGAACAGCCATGAAGGATATCCTCGACAAGCTCGAAGAGCGGCGGGCGCAGGCCCGGCTCGGCGGCGGTGAGAAGCGCGTCGAGGCCCAGCACAAGCGCGGCAAGCTCACGGCGCGCGAGCGCATCGAACTCCTCCTCGACCACGGGTCGTTCGAGGAGTTCGACATGTTCGTGCAGCACCGCTCCACCGATTTCGGCATGGAGAAGCAGAAGATTCCCGGCGACGGCGTCGTGACCGGCTGGGGCACGATCAACGGCCGCACGGTCTTCCTCTTCTCGAAAGACTTCACGGTGTTCGGCGGCTCCCTCTCGGAGGCGCACGCCCAGAAGATCGTGAAGGTGCAGGACATGGCGCTGAAGATGCGCGCGCCGATCATCGGCATCTTCGACGCCGGCGGCGCGCGCATCCAGGAGGGCGTGGCCGCGCTCGGCGGCTACGGCGAGGTGTTCCGCCGCAACGTCATGGCCTCGGGCGTGATCCCGCAGATCTCGGTGATCATGGGTCCGTGCGCGGGCGGCGACGTCTACTCGCCGGCCATGACCGATTTCATCTTCATGGTGCGCGACACGAGCTACATGTTCGTGACCGGCCCCGACGTGGTGAAGACCGTCACCAACGAGGTCGTGACCGCCGAGGAACTCGGCGGCGCCAAGGTCCACACGACGAAGTCGTCGATCGCCGACGGCTCCTTCGAGAACGACGTCGAGGCGATCCTGCAGATCCGCCGCCTCCTCGACTTCCTGCCGGCCAACAACATCGACGGCGTGCCGGAGCTGGAGAGCTTCGACGACGTCAACCGGATCGACGCGTCCCTCGACACGCTGATCCCCGACAACCCGAACAAGCCCTACGACATGGGCGAGCTGATCCGCCGCGTGGTGGACGAGGGTGACTTCTTCGAGATCCAGTCCGCCTACGCGCGCAACATCATCACCGGCTTCGGCCGGATCGAGGGCCGCACGGTCGGCTTCGTGGCCAACCAGCCGCTGGTGCTCGCGGGCGTGCTCGATTCGGACGCCTCGCGGAAGGCCGCGCGATTCGTGCGCTACTGCGACGCCTTCGGGATCCCGATCGTGACCTTCGTGGACGTGCCGGGCTTCCTGCCGGGTACGGCGCAGGAGTACGGCGGCCTGATCAAGCACGGCGCCAAGCTGCTCTTCGCCTACTCGCAGGCGACGGTGCCGCTGGTCACGATCATCACCCGCAAGGCCTTCGGCGGCGCCTATGACGTCATGGCGTCGAAGCACGTCGGCGCGGACGTGAACTACGCGTGGCCGACGGCGCAGATCGCGGTGATGGGCGCGAAGGGCGCCGTCGAGATCATCTTCCGAAGCGAGATCGGCGATCCGGAGAAGATCGCGGCGCGCACCGGCGAGTACGAGGACCGCTTCCTCTCACCGTTCGTGGCGGCCGAGCGCGGATACATCGACGAGGTGATCATGCCGCACTCGACCCGGCGCCGGATCGCCAAGGCCCTCGGCATGCTCCGCACCAAGAAGATGGAGCAGCCCTGGAAGAAGCACGACAACATCCCGCTCTGAGCGGGCGCGCGGGTCGGCGGCTGCCGCCGCCGGCCTCAGCTGCGGTTGCTGTTCTCGATCACCGCGCACAGCGTCAGAGGGCCCTTGTCGGGCGATACCATCGCCGAACAGGTGACCCGGGCACCGCCGAGGTCGATGTTGCTGTGCCGGAGCTTCGTGGCCGTGGCCTGGGCGCGGTGCGCGGCCTCGGTGATCACGGCGGCATCGATGCCGGTCACCGCGTGACCGGCGTGGCCGAACAGGTCGTAGTATGTGTCGGGAGGGTTGGCGCCGCGAAACTGCGCGCCCACCGAGGACAGGTCCGGCGCGCCGCAAGCCAGCGTCAGGGTCATGTCCGGACCGGCCGTGAAGCTCGCGTAGTCGCTCCGGCGCTCGGACGTCTTGGCCGCCGTCTCGGCCGTGACCTTGTCGACCAGTGCGTCGCACGACTGGGCCCACGCGTTGCCGGAGCCGGCCGAGAGGGCGGTGAAGACGAGGAGAGGCAGAAAGGCGCGCATCTCCGCGAGGTAGCGCTCCAGGCTGGAAATGCGAGCGGCGCGGCGTTCCGGCGCGCCCGACCTCACCCGCTCCGGGTCAGGCGGACTCGCCCCGCTTCTGGACCAGGACAGGGCTTTCGCCGACGAGGAGGCGCCGCTTGAGGCGGGCGATGCCCTCGCGCTGCAACTCGCTGGGCGGCGAGTGCGCGCCGGCCACCTGGGTCAGCATCGCGATCAATTCCCCCCGCTCGGCCGGCGTCAGCGCGTCGCGCAGCAGCGGCGCCAGGGCGTCGGCGGCCTGCGAGAAGGGCAGCCGCGCCTGCGTGTAGCCCCAGGCCCGCTCGAAAGTGGCCGAGATCCGATCCACCTCCAGCGGCGTCTCCATGTATTCGAGGATCCGCGTCTTCTCGCTGGCGGTCAGGGGGCTGCCCGTCCGGACCAGCTGGATCATCAGGATCACCGCCGCCAGGCGCGGGTCGCGGACGCGCTGCAACGGCGTCCCCACGAGGCTCTCGAAGGTCGAGACGGCGCGGCGCTGAAGCCCCTTCGTGTCCCGGTTGACCTCCTGCAGGCCCTTCACGGTCCCGTGCGTCCGCAAGATCCAGAACAGTCCCGCGACGATGATCCCGATGAGGCCGAGCAGGATCGGCATGTGCGTCCCCAGATCGAATCGACGCGGGACGCTCTCACGCACCTCTCGGTGTGTCAAACCGTCATCAATGCCTGCGGATTACCGTCGTGAATCGCGGAACCGGGATCGGCGGCGGGACATCCATTGCGCGCGACCTGGATCTACTTCGCCGACGCGGCCGCCGGCGGCGTTCGTGCGGCGCTTCCTCGACCATCGGATGATCAGCTGGCGGCCGCGTCCGATGTGCCGAGTTCGAGGAGAACGATCTCCGGGGGGACGCCCATCCGGACCGGGATGCGGCTCATCCC
Organism: Methylobacterium mesophilicum; assembly: GCF_036441335.1. Lineage (GTDB taxonomy): Bacteria > Pseudomonadota > Alphaproteobacteria > Rhizobiales > Beijerinckiaceae > Methylobacterium > Methylobacterium mesophilicum_B. Next base: position 851,880 of record NZ_MLBW01000034.1, on the reverse strand, counting down.
GAAGCCGCCCGAGACGATCATGTGGCGGCCGTCTTGGATGACGTGGCCGTAGGAATAATCGTGCCCGCGCACCTTGCGGATGGCGGGCGCGTGGCCGAACAGCCGGACCTGACCACCGTGGGTGTGGCCGGCGAGGGTCAGGGAGACGCGGTCGGGCACCGAGACGAAGATGTCAGGCTCGTGGGCCATCAGGATCACGGGCGCCGAGTCCGTGACCGCCCGCAGCGTTCCGGGCAGGTCGGCGAGGCTGAACGAGCTCCACGCGTTGAAGAACGGCTGCTGGTCACCGAGCCCGGCCAGCCAGAAGGGTCGCCCGTCCTTCGCGAGGCGCACGGCCTGATTCTCCAGCACCGGTATGCCCTGCGCCTCCAGCAAGCGCCGGACCGCCGGAACGCCTCGGCCGGCCCGCTGGACCGCGTGGTCGTCCCACCAGTCGTGGTTGCCGAGGATCGCGTGCGTGCCGAGAGGCGACTTCAGCTCGGTCATCATCCGGGCGAACTGGTCGAGCGGCAGCTTGCGCCACGCGATGCGCCCGGCCGGGTAGTCGCCGAGCAGCAGGACCAGATCGGGCTCGAGTGCGTTGGTGGCCGCCACGATCTCCGCCACCCGGTCGAACGGCATATACGGCTCGCAGATGTGGAAATCGGCCAGCACCGCCACCCGAAGGCGGAGCGCCGGGTCCCAGCGCGGCAGGGTCGGCGCGTAGGACGTGACCACCAGCCGGTGCAGCGGCTCGACGTCGAAGGCGTAGACGCCCGTCGCGGCGGTGAGACCGGCACCCACGCCGAGCCCGGTCAGGAACTGCCGTCGGCTCGGCATGATCAGCATCGTGATGAGACCTGTTGGTTCTGGAGCCCGCCGGCGTCCCGCTAGGCGCGCAGTCCGGCGAAAGCGGGGCGGGACCGGCGTCACGGCCGCGAGACACTGGCCGGAAAACGGTCGGCGGACCGTGGCCTGCCGCCGCGCTCGGTCTATAAGACAGTGTCTCGTCCAGCGAAATGATCCGGAACCAGATGTTGAACCGCCCCCTGCGCATCGGCACCCGCGGCTCTCCGATGGCGCTCGCGCAGACCGGGATGGTGCGCGACCGGATCGTGGCGGCCAATCCGGGCCTCGAGACCGAGCTGGTGGTCGTGACGACCGTGGCCGACAAGATCCTGGATCGGCCCCTGTCCGAGATCGGTGGCAAGGGCCTGTTCACCAAGGAGCTCGAGCAGGCCCTGTTCGCCGGCGAGGTCGACGTCGCCGTGCACTCCATGAAGGACGTGGAGACCTGGCTCCCCGACGGTCTCACCATCGCCTGCATCCTCGCGCGCGACGACCCGCGGGACGCGTTCCTGTCGCCGCACGCCGACGGCCTGGCGGGGCTGCCGGCGGGCGCCCGAGTCGGGACCTCGTCGCTCCGTCGCGGCGCGCAGGTGCTGATGCGGCGGCCCGATCTGCGGGTGGTGCCGCTGCGGGGCAATGCCAATACCCGGATGCGCAAGCTCGAGGCCGGCGAATGCGACGCGACGCTCCTCGCCCTGGCGGGCCTGCAGCGCCTCGGCCTGGAGAGCATGGCGCGCAGCGTCCTGTCGGTCGAGGAGATGCTGCCGGCGGTGGCGCAGGGCGCCCTCGGCATCGAGTGCCGCACGGACGACTCGGTGATCCGCGAGCTCCTGGCGCCCGTCGCCTGCGCGCCGACCACCATCGCGGTGTCGGCCGAGCGGGCGCTGCTCGCGGAACTCGACGGGTCGTGCCGGACGCCCATCGCCGCGCTCGCGCAGATCGACGGGGACGACCTGCGGATCGACGGGCTGCTGTTCCTGCCCGACGGAAGCCGCCACTGGGCCGCGTCCCGGCAGGGGAGTGTCGCTGAGGCGGAGCGGATCGGCCGCGAGGCTGGCGCGGCTCTCAAGGCGGCGGCCGGCGATACCTATACCCGCCATCTCCAGTGAGTCCCGGCCGATACCGCCCGTGACTGTGGTCGACGTCGTCACGCACGCCGTCACCGTCGGCTCCCCCTGCCCCGCCATGTCCGGAGTGCGAGACCGCGACGCGGAGGCTATGCGGAAGGTCGCTGGGTATCCGGCGGCCGACCGCGCGGTCGCGGTGGATGAGGGCGGCCGCGTCGCAGGCGATCGGCCGGCGGATCCTTCACCGATCGGGGTCTCTCCGCCTCGTCGGCGCGGCGCTTCAATCCGTCTTGCCGTCCCGATCGCGGCGGATGCTGCGGCGGACCGCGATGAGCTGCCAGATCCCGATACCCAGCGCCAGGGCGAAGACGAGGCCGATATCGAAGGCGGCGAATAGCCCGTCACGCACCGGTGAGTCTCCGGCGCGTTGGTCAGGACGGCGCGGAGCGGCCGAACGCCTCGCGCTCGCGCATCCGCTCGATCAGGTCGAGCACGTGCACGACCCGGCCGCCCACGTCCCACCAGGGCCTCAGTGCCGGTCGCTCGCGCGCCGGCAGGAACGGTTCGGCTTTCACCGCCTCGATCAGGAACGCCGTCTCGGCGAGGGGCCCCGTGCCGAGACCGGACGCGTCCGCGGGCGTGCGGATCGCGCGGGCGATCAGGACGAGTTTCCGCCCGGTCGTGACCCGGGCGCGGTGACGGACCGAATCGTAGCCCCGCGCCGCCAAGACCCGGCCGATCTCGGCATAGATCAGTCCCGCCGCTCGGATCGCGGGCCGGCAGCCGCGGGGCAGCACCGCGATCCCGGCCTCGGCGCGGGTGTACAGGCTGTCGGCCTCGGCGAGGAGACGGGCCACGACGCCGGCCAGCGCCGGGCTCGACCGCGGATCGGCCAGGAACGCGTCCGGATCGAGGCCGGCCTCCCGCATCCAGTCCAGCGGAAGGTAGAGGCGGCCCATCCGCGCGTCCTCGCCGACGTCGCGCGCGATGTTGGTGAGCTGCATCGCCGCGCCGAGGTCGCAGGCCCGGGCCAGCGCGTCGGCATCGCGGGTGCCCATGATCAGGGCCATCATCGCCCCGACCGAGCCCGCCACCCGGGCGGCGTAGGCGTGGAGCGCGCTGAGGTCGGCGTAGCGCCGGCCCTCGGCATCCCACGCGAAGCCCTCGATCAGCGCGCGCGGCAGCGCCTCCGGGATCGCGTGGGCCGCGACGATCGCCGCGAAGGCGCGGTCCGCCGGGGCATCGGCGGGACGGCCGGCATAGGCTTGGGCGATCCGGGCCTCGAGACGCGCCACCGCGCTGCGCCGGTCGGCCGGACTCGCCGCATCGTCGACGAGGTCGTCGGAGAGCCGGCAGAAGGCGTAGAGCCCGTAGGCCGCCTCGCGCATGTCGGCCGGCAGGAGCTGGCCGGCCGCGAAGAAGCTCTTCGAGCCGGCCCGGATCGCCACCCGGCAGGCGGTGCGGTCGGCCGCGGCGGCGAATTCAGGCGGTAACGCGGGCATCGGGGACCACGCTGTCGAGGATGCGGGCGGAGGAGAGCACCCCCGGGAGGCCCGCACCCGGATGCGTGCCGGCCCCGACGAGGTAGAGATTGCGGATCGCGTTCGACCGGTTGTGCGGACGGAACCAGGCCGATTGCGTCAGCACCGGCTCCAGGCCGAACCCCGATCCCCGATAGCTCAGGAAGTCGTCCTGAAAATCCAGCGGCGTCGTCACCTTCGAGGTCACGAGGTCTTCCGTCAGGCCGGGCATCACGCTCGCTTCCAGCATGGCGGCGATCCGGCGCCGATACGGTTCGGCGAGGGACTGCCAATCCTGGCCGCCGGCGAGGTTGGGAACCGGGGCCAGCACGTAGAAGGCGTCGCAACCCGGCGGGGCCAGGCTCGGATCGGTCGCGGTCGGCCGGTGCAGGTACAGGCTCGCGTCCTCGGCCAGGACCTTGCGGTCGAAGATGTCGGCGAGCAGGCCGCGGTATCGGGGCCCGAGCAGGATCGTGTGGTGATCCACCGCCGGGTAGCGCCGCTTGGTGCCGAAGTACCAGACGAACAGCCCCATCGAGGAGCGCGCGCGCTGGAGGCGCCGCGCGCTCCAGCGCTGCGCCTCCGGCAGCAGGCGCGCGTGCGTCACGGCCGAGTCGGCGTTGGACACCACGAGGTCGGCCGCGATCGTCTCGCCGCTCGTCAGGTCGACGCCCGTGGCCGTCCCCCCCTCCACGCGGATTCGCGCGACCTCGACGCCGAGGCGCAGGCGGCCGCCCTGCGACCGGACCAATCGCACCAGCCCGTCGACCAGCTGACCCGTGCCGCCCATCGCGAAGTGGACCCCCCAGCGCCGCTCGAGGTCGGCGATCAGGCAGTAGATGGCGCTGGCCCGGAACGGGTTGCCGCCGATCAGCAGCGGGTGGAAGCTGAACACGGTGCGCAGCCGCTCGTCGCGGATGAAGCGGGACACCACCTCGTGCACCGAGCGGTGTCCCGAGAGGCGCACCAGGTCGGGCGCGATCTTCAGCATCGCGCCGACGCTGCCGAACGGCACGTGACCGAGCTGCTCGAAGCCGATCCGGCACACGGCGCGGCTGTGCGCCATGAAGCGCTCGTAGCCCGCGACGTCGTCCGGCGCGAAGCGCGCCACCTCAGCGCGCATGCGGTCGAGGTCGCCGCTGTAGGCGAAGGACGAACCGTCGGCGAAGCGGATCCGGTAGAACGGATCCATCGGCACCAGCGTCACGTCGTCGGCGAGCCTGCGGCCGGCCAGCTGCCAGAGTTCCTCGAAGAGTTGCGGCGCCGTGACGATGGTCGGCCCGGCATCGAAGGTGAAGCCGTCCTGCCGGTGGACGCGGGCCCGTCCCCCGGGCTGCGCGAGTCGCTCCAGCACGGTGACCCGATAGCCGCGCGCGGCCAGCCGGACCGCCGCGGCGAGGCCGCCGAAGCCCGAGCCGACCACGACGGCGTGCGGGCGCCGATCGATCTCTTGCGCAACCCGATGGTCGACCGCGAGTGTCAGCATTAGTTGACACTATCGCGGTCCTTTCCCGGCGCGCAAGACCGAAAACAGGCGCGGCCGTGACGAGATGCAGGGCGTTCAGAACTCGCCCGCGAGGCCGGCGCGGACGCCCACGGCGTTGTCGCCGCCGTAGGCCACGCCGGCGGTCACGGCGATCGGAACGCAGCAAGTCGGCAACCGGTGCGCCACGGCGAGTCCGCCGGCCCACTCGCCCCGATAGGTCGCCCCATTGGTGGCCCAGGTCGTCTTGCCCGGCGCCGACGGCATTGGCGCGGTCGCCATCGCGATGGCCATGGCGACGCCCTGGCGGGCCTCCTTGCGGGTCTGGATCGCGTAGCGCTGAACCGAGTCGGTCTTGGCTTCCAGGTTGTTGACCTGCGCCTGCACTGAGTCGATCCGGTTGCCGAGTCCGGCGATCGTCGAGGGTCCGTAGGCCGAGGCCGCGAGGTTGCCGTTGGCGTCCGTGGTCACGAAGGCCGTGGCTCCGCTCTGGGCGGCGGCGCTCGCCTGCGAGGCGATGCCGGCAAGCCTGTAGGTGTTCGCGGAATTGCCGATCGCGACTTGGTTGGCCTGGGTCGTCTTGACGTTGGCGCCGATCGCGACCGTGTTGGCCTGGTTGGCGGCCGCCCCGTTGCCGAGCGCGACGCTGTTGTTGCCGGCCGCCGAGGCGGCCGCACCGACGGCGGTCGAGCCGGTCCCGGTCGCGCCGGCGACGAAGCCCAGGGCGGTGCTGCCGGCTCCNGGCGACGAAGCCCAGGGCGGTGCTGCCGGCTCCGGACGCCGCGGAGGCCGTGCCGATCGCCGTTCCGCCGAGGCCCTGCGCGCTGGCCGCGTAGCCGAGGGCGACGCTGCCGGTGTTGGACGCGCTGGCGCCCGTGCCGACCGCGGTCGAGGCCGTCCCGGCCGCGCTCGAACCGTAGCCCACAGCCAGCGCGTCGCTGCCGACGGCGATCGGCGCGGCCTGATTGCTGGTGTTGTTGGCGGCGACGCCCGTGACGCTCGTGAGCTGTGACAGCCGCAGTTCGTTGATGACGGTCTGCCCCTGGGACTGCGTCACGTTGCCGGTGATGATGTAGATGCCCTGATTGGACCCCCCTCCTGTCCCCCCGCCACCGGTACCACCACCCGCTCCGCCCCCGCCCGTCCCGCCGCATGTACCGCAGCCGCCCGTTCCGGTCCCTCCCGCGGTACCCAGGGTCAGACCGGTGCCGAGCAGCCCGTCGCCCGGCCCAGTCGTGCCGACCAGGACGCCGGTCCCGAGCACGCCACCGCTGGTGGTCCCGACATTGAGGCCGGTTCCGAGGACGCCGCTTCCGGGAGCGGTGGTGCCGACCGTCACGCCCGTGCCGAGCACGCTGCCGCCGGTTGTGGTCCCGACACTCACACCGGTCCCCAACACGCCGGTGCCGGGATCCGTAGTGCCGACCGTGACGCCGGTGCCGAGGAGCCCCCCGCTCGTCGTGCCGACGTTGAGGCCCGTTCCCAGGACGCCGCTGCCGGGACTGCTCGTGCCGACAGTCAACCCGGTGCCAAGTATGCTATTCGTGGTTGTATCCAGCGCGCCGCGGAGGAGCTGTGCCTGGGCGGGTGTCGCCAGGGCTGTGCAGAGCAGAAGCCCGGTCGCGATCGGGATCGCCCGGGTCGCGCCCGGGCGAAAGGCAGCGAGCATCGCAGTCCGCGGCACGGCCGGGACGACGGTCAAGGGACGCATCTGGAACTCCATCGCTGCGCGGCCGGGGGGCGATTCCGAACCGGCCCTGCAATCCGTTGTTCGGTGAGCAGGAACGGAATGCAGCTTCTGGTAGAATGATTAACGCTAACTTTCAGTTGTATTTGAGTCGGTCGTTTCCCGTACAATGACGCGGTTCGCAGAGGTCGGCGTGCACCCCGTGGCCCGCCTCAGAAAACGCGTGTTTGCGCGGCGATATCGCGCCGCGAAGGGGCTATAGGGGCTCGGAAATCCGAGCTTTCGGCAGGGAACGGACGTGTGATGGACGGTCGGGGTCAGACCATTTTCGTGGCGGGCCATCGGGGCATGGTGGGCTCGGCGATCGTGCGTCGCCTGCGCGCTCTCGGTCACGAGCGGATCCTCACGGCCGACCGCCGGACCCTGGATCTCCTGGATCAGGCGGCGGTCCGGCGCTTCTTCGCCGAGAACCGCGTCGATCAGGTCTACCTCGCCGCCGCGCGCGTCGGCGGGATCCACGCCAACAACGCCTACCCGGCCGAGTTCATCCACGAGAACCTGCTGATCCAGTCGAACCTGATCGACGCCGCGCACACGCACGGCGTCGACCGGCTGCTGTTCCTCGGTTCGTGGCGGGCCATCGGGGCATGGTGGGCTCGGCGATCGTGCGTCGCCTGCGCGCTCTCGGTCACGAGCGGATCCTCACGGCCGACCGCCGGACCCTGGATCTCCTGGATCAGGCGGCGGTCCGGCGCTTCTTCGCCGAGAACCGCGTCGATCAGGTCTACCTCGCCGCCGCGCGCGTCGGCGGGATCCACGCCAACAACGCCTACCCGGCCGAGTTCATCCACGAGAACCTGCTGATCCAGTCGAACCTGATCGACGCCGCGCACACGCACGGCGTCGACCGGCTGCTGTTCCTCGGCTCGTCCTGCATCTACCCGAAGCTCGCCCCGCAGCCGATGCGCGAGGACGCCCTGCTGACCGGGCTGCTGGAGCCGACCAACGAGCCCTACGCGATCGCCAAGATCGCGGGGATCAAGATGTGCGAGAGCTACAACCGCCAGTACGGGCGCCGCTATCGCAGCGTCATGCCGACGAACCTCTACGGGCCGAACGACAACTTCCATCCCGAGAACGCCCACGTGCTGCCGGCGCTGATGCGCCGCTTCCACGAGGCGAAGCGGGCGGGTCTGGCGAAGGTCACGGTCTGGGGCACCGGCCGGGCGATGCGCGAGTTCCTGCACGTCGACGACATGGCGCGGGCGAGCGTCTACGTGATGGAGATGGACGACGCGGTCTACGCCGCGAACACGCGCCCCGACCTGTCGCACATCAACGTCGGGACCGGCGAGGATTGCACCATCCGGCAGCTCGCCGAGGCGCTGGCGCGGGTGGTCGGCTACGCGGGCGAGCTGGCGTTCGACGCGACCAAGCCCGACGGCACGCCGCGCAAGCTGATGGACGTGTCGCGGCTGAAGGCGATGGGCTGGCGGCCGGAGATCGCCCTCGAGGACGGCCTGCGCCAGACCTACGGCTGGTTCCTGGAGAACCACGCCACGCTGCGGAGCTGAGCGGGCCCACCGTCCCGAGTTCCTGCAGAGCTTCCAGAACTTCGACGCGAACAGCCGGTTTCCCGCGCCCTACGCGCATTTCGCCGGCAAGCCGCTGACGGAGGCGTCCGGTCAGGGCTGGCGCTACGACGCGCTCGGGTATCGCAACGACGCGCACGCGGACGCGCGGCCGCCCTCCGAGACGCTGCGGGTCTTCGTCGTCGGCGACAGCACGCTGATCGACGGCCAGGTCTTCGCCGACACCGTGCCCGGGCGGCTGGAGACCGGGCTGAAGCACGCGCACGGGCCGGGCGCGCGGGTCTACAATTTCGGGGCGGTCTCGGCCTGCCTGAACCAGATGATCGCCCTGATCACGACGCGGCTGATGGACCTGCAGCCCGACGTCATCCTGATCGTCGGCGGGGCGACCGACATCTTCCAGCCCTGGAGCTTCGATCCGCGGGCGGGCGTCCCCTACAATCACTTCGCGAACGAGAGCCTGTACGACTACTTCTTCGACTCGAGGAAGTCGGCCGACGACGCGGAGACCCTGTCGTATGACGGCTTGCAGGCGATGATCTTCAACCGCCTCGAGAACCTGCGCGCGCTGACGAACTGGCAGTCCGACATCTGGGAATGGGAAGTGGTGCGGCAGTTCGAGCTTGCGCTCAGGCGCCTCGCGCGGCTCGCGCCCGGGATCGGCGCGCCGGTGCGGTTTCTCCTGCAGCCGACAGTCGTCCGCAAGCGGACGCTCGCGGGCGCGGAGGCCGGCGCCGCATCCGGCGCGTTCCTCGCCTATCTCGACCGGCAGTACGGGCGTTTCGAGAGTGTGTTGGGACGGCTGGACGCCGCCGACAAAACCTTCGCGGCGCGGGACCTGAGCCGCCTGTTCGAGGCCGACACCCGTGCCCTGTTCACCGACATCGTCCACGTGACCTCGGAGGGGCGCCAGGCGATGGCGGACCGTCTCCAGGCGGAGGTGATCGAGACGGCCGGGGCGGCGACGGCCGCCTGAGCCATGGCCGAACCGATCGTCTTCGTCGGCGACTCGATCACGGAGCTCTGGGGCTTCCACCGGGCCGGTACCTTCGAGGCCTACGACCTCATCCCCCGCGGCGGCTCCGGCCAGACGGCGCGCTGGATCACCATGCGGTTCGCCCGCGACCTGGCGGAGACCCAGGCCTGGGGCGTGCACCTCCTGTGCGGCGTCAACGATATCGGTCGCAACGAGGGCGTCTTCGTCCCGGTCGAGGAGATTTGCCGGACGCTCGCCGGCATGCTCGACGAGGCCCGCGCCCTGGGCGTGAGGGCCTGGATCGGTTCGCTCACGCCCGTGGACGGCATCCCCTGGAACCCGGAGGTGCGGGACGCGCCCGCCATGATCGCGGCGGTCAACGCTTGGCTCCGGAACCACGCCCACGAGCACGGCGCGATCTTCATCGATTACCACGCCGTGCTGGTGTCCGAGACCGGCGGGCTCCGGCCGGACTACGGGACGGACGGGCTCCACCTGAGCCCGGCCGGATACGCGGCGATCGAGCCTCTGATGCTCCGGGCGCTCGGTCGCATCCCGGATGCCGCCCCCGCGCCCGCCCTGTCGGTGAAGGGTGCGTCAGCGAAGGTGACGCGGTCCGCCCGCGCGCGCCTCATCGGCGTCGCGGTGGCGGCGGCGGCCCTCATGGCCGCCATAGCCGCCCTGGTCCTCGAACTCCGCTGATCAGACCCGGCGCACCGCGCCGTGCGCCGCGCTCGTCGTGAGCATCGCGTAGGCGCGCAGGGCCGCGCTCACCTTCCGCTTGCGCGGCTTCGCCGGCCGCCAGCCCGCCGCCTCCTGGGCGACCCGCCGCTGGTCGAGCTCCGCCACGTCCACGTCGAGGTGGATGCTGCGGTTCGGGATGTCGATGGCGATCCGGTCGCCGTCGCGCACGAGGCCGATCAGGCCGCCCTCGGCCGCCTCGGGCGAGACGTGCCCGATGGACAGGCCCGACGACCCGCCGGAGAACCGCCCGTCGGTGACGAGAGCGCAGGACTTACCCAGCCCCTTCGATTTCAGGTAGCTCGTCGGGTAGAGCATCTCCTGCATGCCGGGGCCTCCCCGCGGTCCCTCGTAGCGGATCAGCACGACCTCGCCGGCCGTTACCTTGCCGTTGAGGATGCCGTCGACGGCCGCGTCCTGGCTCTCGAACACGCGGGCGGTGCCCGTGAAGGTCAGGATCGCGGCGTCGACGCCCGCGGTCTTCACGATGCAGCCCTGCTCGGCCAGGTTCCCGTAGAGCACGGCGAGGCCGCCATCCTGCGAGTAGGCGTGGGCCGCGTCGCGGATCACGCCGCCCTCCCTATCGAGGTCGAGTTCATCGAAGCGGGATTCCTGGCTGAACGCCACCTGGGTCGGCACGCCGCCGGGGGCCGCGCGATAGAAGTCCTGCACCGAGGTGGACGGTTCGCCGCGCACGTCCCAGCGGGCGAGCGCCGCGCCGAGCGTCCCGGCCGAGACGTTGCCGACGCCGGTGTCGATCAGGCCGGCCCTGTCGAGCTCGCCGAGGATGCCCATGATGCCGCCGGCCCGGTGGACGTCCTCCATGTGGACGTTGGCCACCGCCGGAGCGACCTTGCACAGCACCGGCACCCGCCGGGACAGCCGGTCGATATCGGCCATGGTGAACGGCACCTCGCCCTCGTGGGCGGCGGCCAGAAGGTGCAGCACCGTGTTCGTCGAGCCACCCATGGCGATGTCGAGCGTCATGGCGTTCTCGAACGCCTGGAAGCTCGCGACCGCGCGCGGCAGCACGCTGGCGTCGTCCTGCTCGTAGTGGCGGCGGGCCAGATCGACGATCAGGTGGCCGGCCTCGACGAACAGGCGCCTGCGGTCGGCGTGAGTGGCGAGCACCGAGCCGTTGCCCGGCAGAGCGAGGCCGAGGGCCTCGGTGAGGCAGTTCATCGAGTTTGCCGTGAACATGCCCGAGCAGGAACCGCAGGTCGGGCAGGCGGAGCGCTCGATGACGGCGACGTCCTCGTCGGAGATTCGGTCGTCGGCCGCCGCGATCATCGCGTCGACGAGGTCGACCTTCTTCGCGATGCCCGGCAGCTGGACCTTGCCGGCCTCCATCGGGCCGCCCGAGACGAACACCGTCGGGATGTTGAGGCGCAAAGTCGCCATCAGCATGCCGGGGGTGATCTTGTCGCAGTTCGAGATGCACACCATCGCGTCGGCGCAGTGCGCGTTGACCATGTACTCGACGGAATCGGCGATCAGCTCGCGGGACGGAAGCGAGTACAGCATCCCGTCGTGGCCCATGGCGATACCGTCATCGACCGCGATGGTGTTGAACTCCTTGGCGACGCCGCCAGCTGCCTCGATCTCACGCGCGACGAGCTGGCCGAGGTCCTTCAGGTGGACGTGGCCCGGAACGAACTGCGTGAAGGAGTTCACCACCGCGATGATCGGTTTGCCGAAATCGGAATCCTTCATGCCGGTGGCGCGCCAGAGGCCGCGGGCGCCGGCCATGTTGCGGCCGTGGGTGGTGGTGCGGGAGCGATAGGCAGGCATCGAGAGCTTCGACCAGTTCAAAGACGAGCGGCTTCTGCGCCCGCGCCCGCGCATCCGCAAGCGTCGCCGAGGGGCTGGCACCCGTGGCATGCTTCTGGCGGATGGCAGGACGGAGGGGCGACTCGCGATGACACAGGCAGATTTCCTCCGGCGGGCCATCGCGCAGGGTCAGGGACGGGCCGAGGCCGACCTCGTCCTGAAGGGCGGCCGCTTCCTCGACCTCGTCACCGGCGACCTCGTGGCTTCCGACATCGCGATCTGCGGCGACCGGATCGTCGGGACCTTCGGGCAGTACCGCGGCGCCCGAGAGATCGACGTCTCCGGCCAGGTCGTCGTCCCGGGCTTCATCGACACGCATTTCCACGTCGAGTCGTCCCTGATGCCGCCGCAGGAATACGAGCGGTGCGTCCTGCCGCACGGCGTCACCACCGGCATCTGCGACCCGCACGAGATGGCCAACGTGCTCGGCACCGACGCCTTCACGTGGTTCCTGGAATCCTCCGAGACGCTGGCGATGGACCTGCGGGTGCAGCTCTCGTCCTGCGTCCCGGCCACCGATCATCTGGAGACCTCCGGCGCCCGGATCGAGGCTCAGGATCTCCTGCCCTTCGCGACGCACCCGAAGGTGATCGGCCTCGCCGAGTTCATGAACTTCCCGGGCGTGCTGGCGGCCGATGCGGGCGTCCTGGACAAGCTCGCGGCCTTCCAGGGGCGACACATCGACGGCCACGCGCCGCTCCTGCGCGGCCTCGGCCTCAACGGCTACATCGCGGCGGGCATCCGCACGGAGCACGAGGCGACATCGCCCGCGGAGGCCAGCGAGAAGCTCTCGAAGGGCATGACCGTGCTGATCCGCGAGGGCTCGGTCTGCAAGGACCTGCATGCCCTCGCGCCCATCCTGACCGAGCGGACGGCGCCGTTCGTGGCCTTCTGCACCGACGACCGGAACCCTCTCGACATCGCCGAGGAGGGGCACCTCGACTTCGTCATCCGCACGGCCATCGCCCTCGGCGTGCCGCCGCTGGCCGTCTACCGTGCAGCCTCCTGGTCTGCGGCCCGCGCCTTCGGGCTGCACGACCGGGGCCTCGTCGCGCCCGGCCAGCGCGCTGACCTCGTCGTGCTCGACGATCTCGCCGCCTGTGCCGTGTCGCAAGTCATCAGTGCGGGCCGGCCGGTGAACGCGGCGCTCTTCGACGCGCGCGCGTCGATCGAGCCGATCGGCCGCCGGAGCGTGCGGGCGCGGCACGTGACGGCCGCCGATTTCGCCGCTCCGGGCTCCGGGCCGTCGACGCCGGTGATCGGCGTCGTGCCCGGCAAGATCATCACCCTGCGGCACGACCTGACGCTGCCCTATTCCGGCGGCGAGCGCCGGATCGACCTGGACCAGGACGTCATCAAGGTCGCGGTGGTCGAGCGGCACGGCCGGACACAGCCGGGCGCGCGCGGCGTCGGGGTCGGGTTCGTGAAGGGGTTCGGCCTCAAGCGCGGCGCCATCGCCTCTTCGGTCGGGCACGACAGCCACAACATCACGGTGGTCGGGGCGGACGATGCCGACATGGCCGTGGCGGTGAACCGGCTCGGCGCGATCGAGGGTGGCTTCGTGGTGGTCGAGGGCGGCCGCGTGCTGGCCGAGATCGCGCTGCCGGTCGCCGGCCTGATGAGCCTCATGCCGTTCGACGCCATCCGTCGGTCGCTCGTAACGTTGCGCGACGCGGCGCGAAGTCTGGAGGTCGTCCTCCCGGAACCCTTCCTGCAGGTCGCCTTCCTGCCCCTGCCGGTGATTCCCCACCTGAAGATCACCGATCGGGGCCTCGTCGATGTCGACCGTTTCGCGCTGATCGACCCTTGAAATTAGATTGTGCGCAATCTATTTGGGGGCTGTGCGGAAGCGCGCCGGCACCTACATGCCGGCGGCATCCCCAAACCGGAGAGTTCCATGCCCGTAGACGTGAAGTATCGCACCAGCGCCACTGCCACCGGCGGCCGCGACGGCGCCGCCCGGACAGCCGACGGCAGCTTCGAGGTCAAGCTCTCGACCCCGAAGGAACTCGGTGGCGCGGGCGGTCCGGGCGCGAACCCGGAGCAGCTCTTCGCGTCCGGCTACTCGGCCTGCTTCCTGGGCGCCATGAAGGCCGTTGCGCCGTCGCTGCAGCTGAAGGTTCCGGCCGATACCACCGTCACCGCCGATGTCGGCATCGGCCCGCGCTCCGAGGGTGGCTTCGGCATCACCGCCGACCTGACCGTCAGCCTTCCGGGCCTCGACCGCGCCGACGCGCAGAAGCTCGTCGACGCCGCGCATCAGGTCTGCCCGTACTCCAACGCGACCCGCGGCAACGTCAACGTCGGCCTGAAGCTGGCCTGAGCCACCTTTGCTCGGGTCGCGCGGACGCGCGGCCCACCGCTGCGCGGCTCGTGGACATGTCCGGGCGCCGCTGCGACGATCCTGAAACGGTGAGGCGCGGGCCGCCCTCGACGTCCTCTCGGATCAGGATTGCGGGCTCGCGGCTCCTCATGCGTCGCCGCGGGCCCGCATGCAGACGCGGCTCGCCGCGTCGACGGTCACACCCTCGAATCCCGCTCCGCTGATCCGCCCGCAGATGCGGAAGGTCTGGTTCGCCGTCATCGGTGAGACCCCGCGATAAGCGAATGTCCGCGGAACCTGTCCCAGGAGCGTCGCGGCGAGGTTCATCAGCAGCGTGGCCTGCATCGGTCCGTGGACCACGAGGTCGGCGTAGCCCTCCACCTGCGTCGCGTAGGGCTGATCATAGTGGAAGCGATGTCCGTTGAAGGTCATCGCCGAGTACCGGAACAGCAGCGTCGGCGTCGCCGGCATTGCCCAGACCGCGGTGTAGGCGTCGGGATCGTCGCGCTCGGGCGCAACTCTCGTCCCAGTCTCAGCCCCGGCCGCCTCGCGATAGACGATATCCTGTCGTTCGTGGATCGCGACGCCCCGTCCGGTCGAGACCGCGTGATCGACGGTGACGAAGCACAGGCTACCGCTCCGTCCACTCTTGAAGGCGACGTCGCGCACGGTCTCAGTGCGCGTGACCGCGTCCCCCGCGCGCAGGTCCGAGACCGTCTCGATCTGGCCGCCCGCCCACATCCGGCGGGGGAGCGGGACGGGTGGCAGGAACCCGCCCTTGGTTGCGTGGCCGTCCGGGCCGAGGGACTCGGCCGGCGGGGTCTCGGGCGCGAGACACCAGTGCAGGGCCGGCGGCGCGATCCCGTCGGCGACCGGCGCCAGATGCGGCGCGAAGGTCGCGCGAAACTCGGCGAGGAGGCGCGGGGTGACGAGATCGGACGCCTCCCGCGTCCGGCCGATCCAGGCGCTGAGATCGGTCATGTCAGTACGAGCGCGGCAGGCCGAGCACGTGCTCGGACAGGTAGGCGAGGATCAGGTTCGTGGAGATCGGCGCGACCTGGTAGAGGCGCGTCTCGCGGAACTTGCGCTCCACGTCGTACTCCTCGGCGAATCCGAAGCCGCCATGGGTCTGGATGCAGGCGTTCGCCGCCTCGAAGGACGCGTCGGCGGCGAGCATCTTGGCCATGTTGGCCTCGGCCCCGGGATTGGCCCCGCCCTCGTAGAGCGTCAGCGCCTCGCGGACCATGAGTTCGGCCGCGCGCATGTTCGCGTAGGCCTTCGCGATGGGGAACTGGACGCCCTGGTTGGCGCCGATCGGGCGGCCGAAGACGGCCCGCTCGCCGGCATAGGCGCGGGCCCTGTCGATGAACCACTTGGCGTCGCCGACGCATTCGGCCGCTATCAGGATCCGCTCGGCGTTCATGCCGGACAGGATGTAGCGGAAGCCCCTGCCCTCCTCGCCGATGAGGTTCTGCGCCGGAACGCGGAGATTGTCGAAGAAGACCTCCGTCGTGGCGTGGTTCATCATCGTGCGGATCGGCCGGATCGTCAGGCCGTTGCCCTTCGCCGCGCGCATGTCGACGAGGAGCACCGACAGCCCGTCCGTGCGCTTCATGCCCTCGGCCCTCGGCGTGGTGCGGGCGAGGAGCAGCATCAGGTCCGAGTGCTCGGCGCGGCTGGTCCAGATCTTCTGGCCGTTGACGACGTAGTGGTCGCCTTCCAGGCGCGCCGTCGTCTTCAGGCTGCCCGTGTCGGTGCCGGAGGTCGGCTCGGTCACGCCGAAGGCCTGGAGCCGCAGGCGGCCCTCCGCGATGCCCGGCAGGTACGCGGCCTTCTGCGCCGCGGAGCCGTGCCGCAGCAGCGTGCCCATCGTGTACATCTGGGCGTGGCAGGCGCCGCCGTTGCAGCCCGCCCGCTGCACCTCCTCGAGGATCGCGGCGGCCGCCGAGAGCGGAAGGCCGGAGCCGCCGTACTCTTCGGGGATCAGCACCGACAGGTAGCCGCTCTCGGTCAGCGCGTTCACGAACTCGGTCGGGTAGGCCATGTCCCGGTCGAGGGCCCGCCAGTACGGTCCCGGGAAGCCGGCGCAGAGCCTGGCGACCGCCTCGCGGATCTCGGTATAGGCTTCCATAGGGACTCCTCAGGCCGTGCGGCCACCGTCGACGGGCAGGTCGACGCCGGTGATGAACGCCGCCTCGTCGGAGGCGAGGAACAGGGCCGCCGCGGCGATGTCGCTCGCCTCAGACAGGCGCCCGAGTGGGATCGTGGCGATGAAGCGGTCGCGGTTCTCGGGGGTGTCGAGGACGCCCATGAAGTGCTCGAGGAGCCCCGTCGCTCCCATGACCGGGCAGAGGGCGTTCACCCGGATCTTCCAGGGCGCCAGTTCCAGGGCCAGCGACTTGGAGGCGAGGCTCGCCGCGCCCTTGGAGGCGTTGTACCACGTCAGCCCCGGGCGCGGCCGCAAGGCCGCCGTCGAGCTGACGTTCAGGATCGCGCCGCCGCCCGCGTCGCGCATCAGCGGGGCGACTTCCCGAACGTAGTGGAAGATCGACTTCACGTTGACCCGGAAGACCCGGTCGAAATCCTCCTCCGTCACCTCCATCAGCGGCTTGTTGCGGTGGGTGGTTCCGGCGTTGTTGACGAGGATGCTCGGCACGCCGAAGCGCTGACGCGTCTCGGCGACGCTGGCGGCGACGTCGGCGGCCAGCCCGACATCGGCGGCGATCGCGATGGCGTTGTCGCCGAGCGCCGCCGCGACGCGCTCGGCCGCCGCGCCGTCGATGTCGACGCAGGCGACCTTGGCGCCCTCCGCGGCGAACCGCTGGGCGATCCCGGCCCCGAAGCCGCTGCCGGCCCCGGTCACGAGCGCGATCTTGCCGTCGAGTCTCATCGTCTCCTCCCGGTCGTTCCGATCTGCTGACAGATCACTGTCCTCGAGCCCGGCGCCCGAATTCCTCGCGGATCCGCGTCCCGTGCTCGTCGATCGCCGGGACCGGGCCGAGGGCGCGGACCGCGCCGTCGATCAGCACCGGCGGCGCCACGATCCGGGCCGGCCCCGACGGCGTCCGGACCTCCGCGCGAATCAGCGCCGGGTGGGTGGCGAGGTCCGCCAGCGTGTTGACGAAACCGTAGGCGGTGCCCGCCGCCTTCAGCCGCGCGGCGGCCGCGTCGCGNGGCCGCGTCGCGGGACAGCCGCACCAGCGCGCCGCCGACGCGCAGGTCGACCGCGGCGCGGTTGGCCACCCGGGCTGTGTTGGACGCGAAGCCCTCGGCCCGGGCGAGCTCCGGCTCCCCGAGCACGCCGGCGCAGAAGCTCGCCCACTCGCGCTCGTTCTGGATCGAGATCAGCACGAGGCTGCCGTCGGCGGTGGGGAAGGCCCCGTAGGGGCAGATCGAGGGGTGCGCGAGGCCGACCCGCCGCGGGGCCTCGCCGGTCCCCTCGAAGTAGAGCAGCGGCACGTTCATCCAGTCGGCGGCGCCGCTGAACAGGCTGACCTCCAGGGCGCAGCCCTGCCCGGTGATCCCGCGGGCGATCAGCGCCTCGAGAACCGCGGCGTGGGCGTCCATCCCGCAGGCGACGTCGCAGACGGAGACGCCGACGCGACCGGGTCCCGCCGGGTGGCCGGTGATCCCGGCGAGCCCGCTCTCGGCCTGGACCAGCAGGTCGTAGGCCTTCATGTCGCTGTAGGCGTTGCCGGCGCCGTAGCCGGAGATGTCGACGGTGATCAGCCGCGGGTAGCGCGCGCGCAGCTCCGCCGAGCCGAACCCCGCCCGGGCCGCCGCGCCGGGGGCGAGGTTCTGCACGAACACGTCGGCCTGCGCGAGGATCGCGTGCAGGAGACGGGCATCTCCCGGATCCTTGATGTCGGCGACGAGGCTCTCCTTGCCGCGGTTGAGCCAGACGAAGTAGCTCGCGAGGCCGTTGACCGCCCCGTCGTAGCCGCGGGCGAAATCACCCTCCGGCCGCTCGATCTTGATGACCCGGGCCCCGGCATCGGCGAGCCGCGAGGTGCAGTAGGGCGCGGCGACGGCCTGCTCCAGGGCGAGCACGGTCAGCCCTCGCAGCGGCAGGTTCTGGCTCATCCCCATCCTTCGGCGTCCCGCGGTCTCAGAGGGCCGGCGCCGAGGGAACTGGAACGGCGAGGAGCCCCGCCAAGCGGGCGGCAGTGACAGGGCTGCCCGGCCGTCGGCTTCGGGACGCCGCTCCCGCGACGCTCAGCGTCTCCGCGAGCGCAGCGAAGCGATCCAGGACAGCGCGACCTCGGCGAGCGCGGCGCATCTGGATGGCTTCGCTGCGCTCGCAAGGACGGTCGGCCTCACTCCGCCGCGCGCAGCGCCGGCGGGCCGCGAACCTCCTCCACCGGCTCGGGATCGTCGAGGGCCGCGTCCACCGCCCGCGGCTTGTCGCGGAACGAGAAGCGGTGCGCCAGCCGGTCGAGGTAGATGTAGATCACCGGCGTGGTGAAGAGCGTCAGCACCTGGCTCACCGCGAGGCCGCCCACCATGGCGTAGCCGAGCGGCTGCCGGATCTCCGAGCCGGTCCCGGTGGCGACCATCAGCGGGATGCCGCCGAGCAGGGCCGCCATCGTGGTCATCAGGATCGGCCGGAAGCGCAGCAGCGCGGCCTTCCGGATCGCGACCTCGGGCGAGAGGCCCTCCTCGCGCTCGGCGACGATGGCGAAGTCGACCAGCATGATGCCGTTCTTCTTCACGATGCCGATGAGGAGGATGATGCCGATCAGCGCGATCAGGCTGAAGTCGAATCCCGCCCACATCAGCACCGCGAGCGCGCCGACGCCCGCCGAGGGCAACGTCGACAGGATCGTGATCGGGTGGATGAAGCTCTCGTAGAGGATGCCGAGGATCAGGTAGACCACGAACAGGGCCGCAAGGATCAGAAGCGGCACCGTCGAGAGTGATTGCTGGAAGGCCTGGGCGGTGCCCTGGAAGCCGCTGACCACGGTCGGCGGGACCTGCAGCTCGCGCATCGCCCGGCCGATCGCCTCCGTGGCCTGCCCGAGGGCGACGTCGGGGGCGAGGTTGAAGCTGATCGTCACCGCCGGGAACTGACCCTGGTGGTTCACCGCCAGCGGCGCCACCGGGTCCGTCGTCCAGCGGGCGAAGGCCGCGAGCGGCACCTGCCCGCCGCCGATCGGTGCCTTGATGTAGATCTTGTCGAGACTCTCGACGCTGCCCTGGAGCGCCGGCAGCACCTCCAGCACCACGTGGTAGCTGTTCAGCTGCGTGAAGTACTGCGCGATCTGGCGCTGGCCGAACGCGTCGTAGAGCGTGTCGTCGATCAGCTGGGGCGTGATGCCGTAGCGCGAGGCGGCGTCGCGGTCGATCGACAGCGTCAGGGTCGTGCCGCGGGTCTGCTGGTCGGTGGCGACGTCGCGCAGCTCCGGCAGCGTCTTCATCTTGTCGAGGATGCGCGGCGCCCAGGTGTTCAGCTCGGCGAGGTCCGGATCCTGGAGGGTGTACTCGAACTGCGTCCGCGAGGTGCGGCCGCCGGTGCGCACGTCCTGGGTCGCCTGGATGAAGGTCCGGATGCCCTCGACGCGTTCCAGCTTGGGGCGCAGCCGGCCGATCACCTGGAAGGCGTTGACGTCGCGCTCGTCGCGGGGCTTGAGCGTGATGTACATGCGCCCGGAATTGAGCGCCTGGCCGTTGCCGCCGAGCGACATGCCGACGGTGGCGACCGCGGGATCGGCCTGGACGATGGCGCCGACCTTCTCCTGCAGCGCCTTCATGGCCGAGAACGAGATGTCCTGGCCCGCCTCGGTGACGCCGATCATGAAACCGGTGTCCTGCTGCGGGAAGAAGCCCTTCGGGATGGCGACGAACAGGTAGCCGGTCAGCGCCAGGGTGGCGAAGAAGACCAGCAGCGTGACGCGGCGGAAGCGCAGGGCGACGTCGAGGGCGTCGGCGTAGACCGCCAGCAGCCAGTCGAAGGCGGCCTCGCTCACGCGGTAGAGGCGGCCGTGGCGCTCGGCATCGTGGGCCTTCAGCAACCGCGAGGCCATCATCGGGGTCAGGGTCAGGGAGACGAAGGCCGAGACCGCGATGGTCATCGACAGAACCACGGCGAACTCGCGGAACAGCCGTCCGATGATGCCGCCCATCAGCAGGAGCGGGATCAGCACGGCGATCAGCGACACCGAGATCKACACGATGGTGAAGCCGATCTCGCCCGCGCCCTTGAAGGCGGCCTCCATGGGCCGCATCCCCTCCTCGACGTAGCGGCTGATATTCTCCAGCACGACGATGGCGTCGTCGACCACGAATCCCACCGAGATGGTGAGCGCCATCAGCGAGAGGTTGTCGAGGGTGTAGCCCGCCATCCACATCAGCGCGCAGGCGCCGAGCAGCGCGAGGGGCACGGTCACGCTCGGGATCACGGTCGCCCAGAAGCTGCGCAGGAAGACGAAGATCACCCCGACGACCAGCACGATCGTCAGCAGCAGGGTGAACTGCACGTCCTCGACCGAGGCGCGGATGGTCTGCGTGCGGTCGCTCAGGATACCGACCTTGATGGCGGCCGGCAGGGTGGCGGTCAGGCGCGGCAGCTGGGCCTTGATGCTGTCGACCGTGTCGATGACGTTGGCGCCGGGCTGCTTGAACACGACGAGGAAGATGCCGCGCTTGCCGTTGGTCCAGCCGGCCTGCTTGGTGTCCTCGGGGCCGGCGACGGCCTGCCCGATGTCGCGGACGCGCAGCGGCGCGCCGTCGCGATAGGCGACGATGACGTCCTTCCAGTTGTGGGCCGCGGTGAGCTGGTCGTTGGCGTAGATGGTGTAGCTGTGGCTGCCGCCGTCGATGCTGCCCTTCGGGTTGTTGACCGTGGTGAGGGTGAGCTGCGCGCGCACGTCCTCCAGCGACAGCCCCTTGGCCACGAGCTTGGCCGGGTCGATCTGGATCCGCACGGCGGGCTTCTGCTGGCCGCCGATGAAGACCTGGGCGACGCCCGAGATCTGGCTGATGCGCTGGGCGAGCTGCACGTCGACCGCGTCGTCGACGTCGATCAGCGGCATGCTGTCGGAGGTGGCCGAGAGCAGCAGGATCGGCGAATCGGCCGGGTTGACCTTGCGGTAGGTCGGCGGAGTCGGGAGGTTCTTCGGGAGCTGGCCGCTGGCGGCGTTGATCGCCGCCTGAATGTCGCTCGCCGCGCCGTCGATGTTGCGGTTGAGATCGAACTGGACCGTGACCGTCGAGATCCCGAGGGAACTCGTCGAGGTCATCTGCGACACGCCCGGGATCTGCGAGAACTGCCGCTCCAGGGGCTGCGCCACCGACGAGGCCATCGTCTCCGGGCTGGCACCGGGCAGCTGCGCGGTCACCTGGATGGTCGGGAAATCCACCTGCGGCAGCGGCGCCACGCCGAGCAGCGGGTAGGCCACCACCCCGAGGAACAGGATGCCGACCATGATGAGCGTGGTCGCCACCGGGAACCGGATGAACGGTGCCGAGATGCCGCCCTTCATGGCCGGGCCTTCCGCGGAGACGCGCCCGCCGTCATGCGTGCCGTCGTGCGTGCCGCGCGCCTCACTGGACCGCCTCCGCCTGCGCGGTGTG
Organism: Methylobacterium mesophilicum; assembly: GCF_036441335.1. Lineage (GTDB taxonomy): Bacteria > Pseudomonadota > Alphaproteobacteria > Rhizobiales > Beijerinckiaceae > Methylobacterium > Methylobacterium mesophilicum_B. Next base: position 830,261 of record NZ_MLBW01000034.1, on the reverse strand, counting down.
GGCGGCGTGCGGATCGGCCACGAGGCTGCCGTCCTGGACCTTGTACTGCCCGGCGACGATCACCCGCTCGCCGGGGCGGAGGTCGCCGCTGAGGACGCGCGTCCGCCCGGAATCCGAGCGACCCGCCTTCAGCGCGCGCTGATGGGCCCGGTTGGCATCGTCCACCACGAAGGCGAACAGCCCGTCGGGACCGTGCTGGATCGCGTTGTCCGGCACCGTCGTGGCGACCGCGACCGTGCCGACCCGCATCTTGGTGGAGACCGACAGGCCGGGCCACAGGGCGTGGTTCCTGTTCTCGTAGACGGCCTTCAGGCGGATCGTGCCCGTCGCCGTGTCGACTTGGTTGTTGAACAGGGCGAGCTTGCCGTCGGCGAGCTTGGTCAGCCCGTCGGACGTCCAGGCCTCCACCGGCACGTCGCCGGCCTTGAGGGCCGCGGTGATCGCGGGCAGCTGATCCTCCGGCGCCGTGAACACCACGAAGATCGGCTCGACCTGGGTGATCGTCACGATCGGAGTCTGGCCGGCCGCGTTGACGATGTTGCCGATATCGACTTGCCGGAAGCCCGTGACCCCGTCGATCGGCGCGCGGATCGTGGCGTAGCCGAGCTGCGTCGTGGCGTTGTCGATGGCCGCCTGGTCGGACGCCACCTGCGCGGTGAGCTGGGCGACCAGGGCCGTCTGCGTCTCGGTCTGCTGCCGGGAGGCGAAGGCGCCCAGCCCGGTGTAGCGGACGAGGTCCGCCTTCGCGTTGCCGAGGTTGGCCGTGTCCTGCTCCTTCTTGGCCTTCGCCTGATCCAGCGCCGCCTGGTACGGCCGCGGGTCGATCTGCACCAGCACGTCGCCCTTGCGGACGGTCTGTCCCTCGCGGAACGCGACCTGTTGGATCTCGCCGTCGACGCGCGTGCGCACCTGCACGGTGTTGTACGCCTGGACCGTGCCGAGACCGTTCGACACGAGGGCGAACGGCCCCTGCTCGACCGTGCCGAGGGTGACGGGCACCGGCAGCGGAGCCGCCGTCCTGGACTTCACCGGAGGCTGGTTCAGGCGCGTGTAGCCGTAGGCGCCGCCGCCCGCGACGGCGAGCAGCAGGAGGATCAGCCCGGCCGCGCCGGAGCGCTTCTTCGCCGGTCCGGCGACGGCGCGTGGCGCGTCGCCGTGGCTCCGGTCCGCGACCGTCTCGTCCGCGCGAGACCCGTCGCGGCCGTGCACGTCCTCACTCAGCATGCGCCGATATCCGCCCGTTGATCCGACCGCTTCGCGGACCGGGATAATTTTGCATTCAATAGCATACAATGACCGCGCCGGACATCGCGGGACCCCGCGGATCGCGGCAATGTTCCGCGCGCGGAAAGCGTGCTACCGCCGCGGATGAAGGGCGGCGTCGCTCCGTCGGATGCCCTGTCCGGAGGGCCCGGGCCCGGTCCGGGCGCGCGGGATGACCGTCGAGGCCGCGCCGAGGATGTGAGACCGGGACGCCGCATGGCCTCGACGCTGGAACTGGACGGCCTGAACGAACTGCGCGACGCGCTGATCGAGGAGCGGCAGATCATCGTCGCGTCGGTGCGCAGGCTGCGCGACGCGCGGCGGCAGAAGGGCACCTTCGTTCTGGGCGACGGCGCGGAAGCCGGGCCGCGGCTGGTCGCCGTGCAGGAGCAGATCGAGGTGGTCGAGTCCATCATCGCCGCGCTGACGCAATCCCGGGCCTGACGCAGCCGGCCTCGGATCTCGGAAGAGCTGACCCGGTACACGCGCGCGGGCCGCTGCCGATCCGACTTGGCACAGTTCGGTGTCCGGGATGTTTCTGCGGCTTCCGCTGCCCGGATGACGGAACGGACACTTGTCTGGCGGCGGCAACTCGGGACCGGGCGCGATTTTACAGTAAAAGGTTGAGAATATTATCGATCTCGATAGGTCAAGGGCGGACGGATGGTCGTCCTTTGCTGTATACATGGCTGCGCTGCGTGACGCCGTCGCGGCCGTCACGGTCGACCGGCGCTCGCCGCGCGACGCCGCGGGCGCGGGATCAGTGTGCCGGCTTTAGATCGAGCCCGCCGTGACGATCGCCGCGGGTTGTACAAGATCTGCCCATCTTTCGGGCTGGACGATCGCGTCGCTGTCCTGTTAGCGGACCGCAACTCAAGGCGCGGGACTTCGAACATGGACGCCTTCGATCACGCCGAGATGGCGCGCGACGCCGACGCGATCATCGCAACGCCTCACGAGAGCGATCTGCTGGCGCTCTGGCGCGCGCTCGACGCCGAGAGGAGCGCGCGCGACGAGCGGACCGCGCGCCTGCGCGCGATGCGCCTCATCGGCGGCGAGGACGGGACCGACTGATCACGCGGGGTCGGGCTCACCGTCCGGCAGCCGGCTCGCCAGCATGAACCCGACGGCCATCGCCATGGCCTCGGCCTGCGCGATCAGCGTCGGCTCGCCGGCCTCGCGCGCCGCTTGCAGCAGCTCGATCGCGTGCCGGCCGAGGCGCAGGTCCACATCCTCGTCGCCGGCTGGGACCCGGTCCGGAATCCCGTGATTCTGGCTTCGGTCAGTCATTGGCGTGCGTGGGTCTCGTAGCGGTGGGCATGGGCTCGAACGGCGCCGTGGCCGCGATCCAGGATTGCGTGTCCGTGACGTCGCCGAACACCCGCATCACCGCGCTCACCGACCGGTGGATCTCGTCGGCCGAGATGCCGTCGAGGTCGTGGCTCGCGGAGGCGTCGGACAGGAAGGTCACGTCCTGTCCGCGGTGGAAGCCGTCGACCGCGGTGGCGAGGCAGGACGACTCGCCGGCGAAGCCCGCGATGACGAGCGGCGGGGAGCCGCGCTCCATCGCGTCCGCGAAGGCGGGGCTGGCGTAGCAGGACGGGCGATCCCGGTCGAAGATCATGTCGCAGCCGTGCGGCTCGAAACCCTCGATCCAGCGGACGAAGCGGCTGCCCGCCTGGAACAGGGGCGCGCCGACCCAGCGGACGTAGACCACCTGCATGCCGCTCGCGCGGGCATGCGCGAGCGCGCGGCGGCAGTTCGTGAGTGCGGGCTCAATCCCCGCCAGGGCGAGCGGTCGGCCCGCGACCTCGTATTCCCGCTGCATGTCCACGAGCACCAGGACCGGGACGCTGCGCGGCCGGCGATACAGCGCCGGGTTGATCGGCCGGTTCATCGCGCAACGACCGCCCGGTCGACGGAGGGGCGGGTCACGGCGCGGCTCCGCGAGCGGTCGAGGGCGCCCGCGCGGTGCCAGCGCCCCTCCGGCCGGATGATGACGTAGGGGTCGGCGCCGAGGCCGATGGCCTGCGGGTGCGGCTCCGCCTCCATCAGCATCTCGACGTAGTCGAAATCCGAGAAGACCAGCTCCTGCGCGCCCTCGAAGACGCGGAAGCCGAAGCGGCTCCAGAAGCCGACGAGGCGCTTCTGGGCGTGGCCGTAGAGCCGGCGGTAGCCCTTGACCCGGGCGAGCTCGATCCCGGCGCGGACCAGCGCGAAGGACAGGCGCGTGTTGCGGAACTCGGCCCGGACCGCGAGGCGCTCGATCTTGGCGAACTCGGCGAAGAACCGGAGGCGCAGGCAGCCCGCCGGCTCGTCGCCGACGTAGCCGATCAGGTGCGTCGCCGAGAGGTCGTTGCCGTCGAACTCCTCCTCGTACGGGCAGGCCTGTTCCGCCATGTAGACGGCGGCCCGCAGGGCGATCACGCGGGACAGATCCTCCATGTTCCGCGCGACCGCGACGCTGACCCCTTTCCCGCCCGGCCGGTGGCTGTCGTACGAAGGCGCCGGCTCCCCCTTCGGCGCGCGGGCGAAGTGGTACAGGGCACCGCGGGCGGAGGTCTGCGCCGTGAAGCCGAGCGTCGTCAGGAGGTCGGCCCCCTCGGGGGTGGCCGCGCGGGCGTAGAAGTCGACGCCCCGGTAGGTCGGGCTCGACAGACGATCGAAGACGAGGCCGACGCCGCCGGAGAGGCGCCGCCGCGCGTAGACGGCCCAGACGTAGATCCCGGCCGGGCGTTCGTGCTGGCCGGCCAGCAGCGCGGCGGGCGGATCGGACGCGTCGAGCGTCCCGGCCTCGAGCGCGGCCACGCCCGCGGCGTTCAGCATCAGGCAGGCGACGAAGCCCTCGCCCCGCGGATCCGCAGCGTCGAATCTGTGGCGCTGGGCGATCGCCAGCACCGCGTCGGGATTGATCGACATCACCCGCTGGACGGTGCGCAGGGGCGCGAGGTCGGGCAGATCCGCGCGCGCCGCCGCGATCAGGCGCCCCAGATCGTCCGGTGTCGGCGTGAAGATCACGAGGTGGCGGGCAATCCGGCCGACCTCGAGGGCATTCAGAGCGTGCCGCGGCGGCGGAGAGACTGGCGCTGTAGCGAGTTGATCCGCGTCCTTCGCGACGAACTGCGCGCGAGCTATGTGCACCGTCATCGGATGACCTGTCATTCGGGTACGGATTGACGGTCCAGCACTTCGCATCTAGCGCTCTGGCTGTATGTGCAAAATTTGAAACAGGGGTGTTCCGTCGATGGAACAGGCGGAGGCGAGCCGGGACCCGATGCCCGACTGGCAGAGCATCCGGGTCTTCCTGGCGCTCCAGCGGTCCGGCAGCTTCCGCTCGGCGGCGACGAAGCTCGGCCTGTCGGTGAACTCGGTGCGGCGCCGGATCGACGACCTCGAGGATCTGATCGGCGCGCCGCTGCTGACCCGCCACGTCGACGGAATCCGCCTCACCGCGGAGGGCCACGCGATCCTCGAGGCCGCCGGCCGCATGGAGGCCGCGGCCTTCAGTCTGGTGCGCACCGGCGAGGGCGCGCCCTTCGCCGAGACCGGCGAGGTGCGGATCGCCGTGACGGAGGGGCTGGGAGCCTTCTGGCTCGCGCCGCGGCTCGTCGAGTTCCAGCGCGCCAACCCGCGCCTGACCGTCGACCTGCGCTGCGCGATGGAATCCGCCGACGTCCTGCGGCTGGAGGCCGACGTCGCCATCCAGCTGACGCGACCGACCAGCCCGAACCTGCGCGTCGTCAAGCTCGGCCGGATTCACGTGGTGCCGTACGCGGCGCGCAGCTACGAGGAGACCTACGGGCTTCCGGCTCGGCCCGAGGATCTCGCGCGCCACCGGATCGTGGTCCAGGACGGCGAGCAGACCATCGCTCTCGCGGACTACGTGCGCACGGTGCCGGGCTTCCCCGCGAAGGTGCCGGTCACCCTCAAGGTCAACGTCAGCAGCGCGTATTACTGGGCCATCGCCAAGGGGGCCGGCATCGGCCTGTTGCCGACCTACGCCAGCGCGATCGGCGCGCAGGTGATTCCGGTGGACAACCTGGGCCGCTCCAGCGTCGACATCTGGCTGACCTACCACCCGGACGCCGAGCGGATCACCCGGGTGCGGCGCACGATCGACTGGATCCGGTCCTCCTTCGATCCGAAGCGCTATCCCTGGTTCCGGGACGCGTTCATCCACCCCCGCGACCTGCCGGGCGCCGTGAAGGGCGCGCCGCTGCCCGACCTGTTCGCCGGCTTCGTCGCCATGACGCCGTGACGGCGCCGCACCGTCGCGGTCGGGCGGCGACGCCCGGTGGTCCGGGTCCTGCAACGGAGGCCGCCCGCCCTTGACCGCGCCGCGCGCATGATCCTTGCTCCGGCCGCCGCGACGACGAGGTTGCCCGTGCTGCTGACGCCCCGTGAGAAGGACAAGTTGCTCATCGCCATGGCGGCGCAGGTGGCGCGCAATCGCCTCGCCCGCGGCGTCAAGCTCAACCATCCGGAAGCGGTGGCGCTGATCACCGACTTCGTGGTCGAGGGCGCCCGGGACGGCCGCACCGTGGCCGACCTGATGCGGGCCGGCGCCACCGTGCTGACCGCCGATCAGGTCATGGAGGGCGTCCCCGAGATGATTCACGACATCCAGGTGGAGGCGACCTTCCCGGACGGCACCAAGCTCGTGACCGTGCACCACCCGATCCGCGGCGCGGCCTCGTCCGACGTCCCCGGCGCGGTGGCGACGCTGCCGGGCGAGATCGTGTTCAACCCCGGCGCCGAGCGGACCGTGATCGAGGTGGCCAATGTCGGCGACCGGCCGATCCAGGTCGGCTCGCACTACCACTTCTTCGAGGTCAATCCGGGCCTCGTGTTCCCGCGGGAGCAGGCCCGCGGCAAGCGCCTCGACATCGCGCCGGGCACCGCCGTGCGCTTCGAGCCCGGATCGACGCGGGAGGTCGCGCTGGTGCCGCTCTCCGGCGCGCGCACCGTCTACGGATTCCGCGGCGACGTGATGGGCAAGCTCTGACCATGGCCAACACGCCCAAGCCCGCCAGCCTGCCGCGCTCGGCCTACGCCGACATGTTCGGCCCGACCGTCGGCGACCGCATCAGGCTCGCGGACACGAGCCTGGAGATCACGGTCGAGCGCGACTTCACCACCTACGGCGAGGAGGTGAAGTTCGGCGGCGGCAAGGTCATCCGCGACGGCATGGGCCAGAGCCAGGCCACGAACGCCGACGGCGCCGTCGACACGGTGATCACCAACGCGGTGGTCCTCGACCACTGGGGCATCGTGAAGTGCGATGTCGGCATCGTGCGCGGCCGGATCTTCCGGCTCGGCAAGGCCGGCAACCCGGACGTGCAGCCCGGGGTCGACATCGTGGTCGGGCCGGGCACCGAGGTCATCGCCGGCGAGGGCAAGATCCTGACGGCGGGCGGATTCGACAGCCACATCCACTTCATCTGCCCGCAGCAGATCGAGGAGGCGCTGTGCTCGGGCGTCACCACGATGCTCGGCGGCGGCACCGGCCCGGCGCACGGCACCTTCGCCACCACCTGCACGCCGGGCCCCTGGCACATCGCTCGGATGATCGAGGCGGCGGATTCCTTCCCGATGAACCTCGCCTTCGCCGGGAAGGGCAACGCGTCCCGTCCGGAGAGCCTCGTCGAGATGGTGCGGGCGGGTGCCTGCGCGCTGAAGCTGCACGAGGACTGGGGCACCACGCCCGCGGCGATCGATACCTGCCTGTCGGTGGCGGACGCCCACGACATCCAGGTCATGATCCACACCGACACGCTCAACGAGTCGGGCTTCGTCGAGGACACGATCGCGGCCTTCAAGGGCCGGACCATCCACGCCTTCCACACCGAGGGCGCGGGCGGCGGCCACGCGCCGGACATCATCAAGGTGGCCGGGCTGCCGAACGTGCTGCCGTCGTCCACCAACCCGACGCGGCCCTACACGTGGAACACGATCGACGAGCATCTCGACATGCTCATGGTCTGCCACCACCTCGACCCGTCGATCCCCGAGGATCTCGCCTTCGCGGAGAGCCGGATCCGGCGCGAGACCATCGCGGCCGAGGACATCCTGCACGACATCGGCGCGCTCTCGATGATGTCCTCCGACAGCCAGGCGATGGGCCGGGTCGGCGAGGTCATCATCCGCACGTGGCAGACCGCCGACAAGATGAAGCGCCAGCGGGGCGCCCTGCCGGGCGACGCGTCCGGCACCGACAACCTGCGCGCGCGCCGCTACGTCGCCAAGTACACGATCAACCCGGCCATCGCGCACGGCATCTCCCGGCACATCGGCTCGGTGGAGCCCGGCAAGCTCGCCGACCTGGTGCTGTGGAATCCGGCCTTCTTCGGCGTGAAGCCCGACCTCGTGCTGAAGGGCGGCAGCATCGCGGCCGCGCCCATGGGCGACCCGAACGCCTCGATCCCGACGCCGCAACCGGTGCATTACCGGCCGATGTTCGGCGCCTACGGCCGGGCGCCCTTCGCCACCGCCCTCACCTTCGTCTCGCGGGCGGCGGTGGAGGACGGCCTGCGCGAGCGGCTGGGCGTGCAGAAGGAGCTGGTCGCCGTTGAGAACGTCCGCGGCGGCATCTCGAAGAAGAGCATGGTGCTGAACGACGCCACGCCGGTCATCGAGGTCGATCCCGAGACCTACGACGTGCGCGCCGACGGCGAGCTGCTGGTCTGCGAGCCGGCCGAGGTGCTGCCGATGGCGCAGCGCTACTTCCTGTTCTGAGATAGGATGGGCCCGGTGGCAGGAGAGCCGCGATGACGAAGATCGCCCAGCTTCCGGCGAGGGACGACCTCTACACGACCGATCTCTGCCTCTGGACCGAGGAGCAGGCAGCCCTGCTCCGGGCCGGGCGCTGGCCGGATCTGGACAGCGCCAACGTCGCCGAGGAGATCGAGAGCTTGGGCGGATCCCAGAAATCCGAGATCCGGAGCCGTCTCGCCATCCTGCTGCTGCACCTGCTGAAGTGGGAATTCCAGCCGCAGAAGCGGAAGTACGGCTGGCGCGCGACCATCCTCGAGCAGCGCATCCGGATCGATGACCTGATCGACGTGAGCCCCAGCCTCCAGTCCTGGCCGGATGCGGTGCTCGCGAAGGCCTATTCCGTCGCTGTCCTCGGGGCGGCGAGCGAGACGGGCTTGCCCGGATCCGTGTTTCCGAAATCCTGTCCCTACGCGATCGAGCAGATCCGTGAGCTCGGCTTCTATCCGGGCGCGCCGGAGACGGACGTTGTCTGACCGCGTCCTAGAACCCCGCCCGATCCATCGACCATGATCCGCGCCACCCGCATCCTCCGCCGCGACGCCCTGTCGGGCGGCGAGATCGTCGACCGCGTCGTCCTCGATCACGGCGACCGCCACCGGCGCCGCGTCGCCATGCGCGGCGCCGGGGGGCTGAGCTTCCTGCTGGACCTCCCGGAGCCGACCGTGCTGGAGGACGGCGACGCCCTAGTCCTGCAGGACGGACGCCTCGTCTGGGTCGAGGCCGCGCCGGAGCGCCTGCTCGAGATCCGGGCCGCCGGCGATCACGCCCTCAAGCGCCTGATCTGGCACATCGGCAACCGGCACATCGCCGCCGAGATCGGCCCGGACGCGGTCTGGATCGCGCACGACCACGTTCTCGCCGAGATGGTCCGGGGCCTCGGCGGCACCGCCGAGCCGGTGGTGCGCCCGTTCCGGCCCGAGGGCGGCGCCTATTCGGGCGGCCACGGGCACGACCACGGACATGACCACGGGCACGACCACCCGCATGGCGGCCACCAGCACCACCATGCCGCGGGCTGACGCCCTGGAGGCGCTGCGCCTGATGGCGTGGCTGTCGCCCGGCTACCCGGTCGGGGCCTACGCCTACTCGCACGGGCTCGAATGGGCGGTCGAAGCGGGCGACGTCCGCGACGAGGCGGGCCTGACCGCGTGGCTCCGGGACGTCTGCGAGCGCGGCGCCCTGCGCAACGACCTGATCCTGGCCGCCCACGCCCACGCGGCGGCGCTGTCCGCGGACGGCGCCGCGCTGATCGCCGTCAACGACCTCGCCCTGGCCCTGGCGCCGTCGCGCGAGCTGCACCTGGAGACGAGCCAGCAGGGCCGGAGTTTCCTCGACGCGACGCGCGGCGCGTGGCCCTGCGACGCCCTCGACGCCCTGGCCAGGCATCTGCCGGGGCCGGTCGCCTACCCGGTCGCGGTCGGCCTCGCGGCCGGCGCGCACGGCATGGATCCGGGGCCCGTGCTCGCCGCCTACGGCCTCGCCTTCCTCCAAAACCTCGTCTCCGCGGCCCTCCGGGCGGCGCCCGTGGGTCAGGCCGCCGGCACGCGGGTCGTGGCCGCCCTGGGTCGTGGCCGCCCTCGCGCCGCGCCTCGCCGGGCTCGCCGAGGCGGCCGCCGCGGCGGATCTCGACGCGCTCGGTGCCGCCACCGTCCGCCTGGATCTCGGCTCCTTCCGCCATGAGACCCAGTATTCCCGCATCTTCCGATCCTGAGCCCGCAGCATGACCTCCACGAACGGCCCCCTCCGCGTCGGCATCGGCGGCCCTGTCGGGTCCGGCAAGACTGCCCTGATGGAGCAGCTCTGCAAGCGCTTCCGCGACCGCTACGAGATCTGCGCCATCACCAACGACATCTACACGAAGGAGGACGCGCGGATCCTCACCGTCGCCGGCGCCCTGCCGGAGGAGCGCATCCTGGGCGTCGAGACCGGGGGGTGCCCGCACACGGCGATCCGGGAGGATGCCTCGATCAATCTCGCCGCCGTCGCCGAGATGAACCGGCGCTTCCCGAAGCTCGACCTCGTGCTGATCGAGTCCGGCGGCGACAACCTCGCGGCGACGTTCTCGCCGGAACTCGCCGACATCACCCTCTACGTCATCGACGTGGCCGGGGGCGAGAAGATCCCCCGCAAGGGCGGTCCGGGCATCACCCGGTCCGACCTGCTGATCGTCAACAAGACCGACCTCGCGCCGCTCGTCGGCGCGGACCTGTCGGTGATGGAGTCCGACACGCAGCGGATGCGCGGCACACGGCCCTACGTCTTCGCGTCGCTGCGCGAGGGCGCCGGCGCGGACGCGGTGGCGCGCTTCGTCGAGGAGGCGGGCGGCCTGGGCCGGTGAGACGGCGCGCCGGTCCGAGGGGCCGCCGCGTCGCGGTGCGACCTAGCGCCCGGCCTCGGCCGAGCGCGCGCGGACCGACGGCGTGCTCGGGGTGCCCATGAGCGCGTCCAGGCGGCTCATCCGCGCGTTGAAATCGTTCAGGACGGTCTGGCGCGCCTTGATCGCGGCGCTGGGCTGCGCCTTGGCGGGGGTGTGCCGGGGGCGGGCCTCCGCGCGGACTGCCGGAACGGCGAGGAGCGCGGCCAGCGCCGCGATGGTCAGAGTGCGGGTCATCCGTGAAATCCCTCGGCGCCCGCCGTGTCGAACGGCGCGACGCCTCACGAGGATATGCGCGCCCGAAGCGCGGCCACGTGCGCGAGCGCACAGCACGCAGACGTGATCGGGACGCGCGCTGTTGGGCGCTCGCGGCGTTGACAGCGCTCGGTGACTGATCCACCCCGCGATATCGGGGCCTTCTGAACGGTATCGCGCATGCGAAATCTGCGGTGGCTGGCCGCCCTGCCCTTCCTCGGGATCCTGGTCGGCCCGTTCTTCCTGAACCGGGTCGAGCCCTTCGTGTTCGGCTTGCCGCTGCTCCTGGCCTGGCTGGTATTCTGCGTGATCGGAACCTCGGCCGTGATGGGGGTGATCTACCTGACCGACCCTCAGAACCGCGCGCCGGAGGATCCCCGATGAGCGTCGCGCTCGTCATCGTGGCCGCCGGCTTCGCGCTGGCGATCGGCCTCGGACTCTACGCGCGGGTCGGCCGCGAGATGGGGCTGGAGCAGTGGACCGTGGGCGGGCGCGGCTTCGGCACCGCCCTGGTCTTCCTGCTGATGGCCGGGGAGATCTACACGACCTTCACGTTCCTCGGCGGCTCCGGCATCGCCTACGGGAAGGGCGGCCCGGCCTACTACATCCTCTGCTACCTGACGCTCGCCTACGTCACCTCGTACTGGCTGCTGCCGCCGGTCTGGCGCTACGCCAAGCAGCACAACCTCTACACCCAGCCCGACTTCTTCGCGCGCAAGTACGGCAGCCGCGCGCTCGGCATGCTGGTGGCGCTCGTGGGGATCGTCGCCCTCGTTCCCTACCTCGTGCTGCAGTTCAAGGGCCTCGGGATCATCGTCTCCACGGCGTCCTACGGCGCGATCTCGTCGACCGCGGCGGTCTGGATCGGCGCGGCCGCGCTCACCGCCTACGTGGTGGTGTCGGGCGTGCACGGCTCCGCCTGGACGGCGGTGATCAAGGACACCAGCATCCTGTTCGTGGTGGTGTTCCTCGGGATCTACCTGCCGGTGCACTACTACGGCGGCTACGAGGGCCTGTTCGCGGCGATCGAGGCGGCCAAGCCCGGGTTCCTGGCCCTGCCCGACCGCGGCCAGAGCCCGGTGTGGTTCACCACCACGGTCCTGCTCACCGCGCTCGGCGGCTACATGTGGCCCCACACCTTCGCGTCGCTCTACACGGCGCGCGAGCCGGGCGCCTTCCGCCGCAACGCCGTGATCCTGCCGATCTACCAGCTGATCAACCTGTTCGTGTTCGTGATCGGCTTCACCGCCGTGATGCAGGTGCCGGGCCTGGCGGGGCCCGACGTCGACCTCTCGCTGTTCAAGCTCTCCCTCGCGACCTTCCCGCCGTGGGTGATCGGGCTGATCGGCGCCACCGGCGTCCTCACCGCCCTCGTCCCGGGCTCCATGATCCTGATCGCCGGCGCCACGCTGGTCGCGAACAACCTCGTCCGACCGCTGCGCCCCGGCATGGATGACGCCGCCACCGCGCGGCTCTGCAAGATCCTCGTGCCGGTGCTCGCGCTGGTCTGCGTCGGTTTCACCCTCTCGGGCGGCGACACGATCGTGCAGCTCCTGCTCATGGGCTACAACTTCGTGACGCAGCTCTTCCCCTGCTTCATCACCAGCCTGATGCGCCGCAATCCCCTCGACCGCCGCGCCGCGATCGCCGGCATCGTCGCGGGCGTGGCCACCGTGGCGGTGACGGTCCTGTCCGGGTTCAGCTTGGCGAAGCTGCCGGTCCTGGGACCGCTCCAGGACGTGAATGTCGGCGTCGTGGCGCTGGTGGTGAACGTCATCGTGACGGTCGTCGCGGCCCAGGTGCTGAGGGGCGGCGCGACCGCCGCGCAGGCCGCGGAGTGACGCGGCTCAGCGCTGCCCGCGTCGGCCGGTGAGCCAGGATGCCAGCAGCACCGCGACGCTCACCAGCACGACGAGGAGCGTCGAGGCCGCGTTGATCTCCGGATTCACGCCCAGCCGGACTTGGCTGTAGAGCCGCATCGGCAGGGTGGTCGAGCCCGGGCCGGAGACGAAGCTCGCGATCACCAAGTCGTCGAGCGACAGGGTGAAGGCGAGGAGCGCGCCGGCCGCCAGGGCGGGCGCCAGCAGCGGCAGCGTCACGGTCACGAGCACGCGGCCCGGCGCCGCGCCGAGATCGGCCGCGGCCTCCTCGAGAGACCGGTCGAGGCCGCGCAGGCGCGCGCCGACCACCACCGCCACGAAGCCGGTGCAGAAGGTCGTGTGGGCGATGACGATCGTCGCGAGGCCGCGGTCCAGCCCGATCCCGATGAACATGAGCAGGAGCGACAGGCCGATCATCACCTCCGGCATCACGATCGGCCCGAAGACGAGACCGGTAAACAGGGCGCGCCCGCGGAACCGGCCGTGCCGCTCCAGAGCGAGGGCCGCCAGCGTGCCGAGGATCGTGGCGAGCAGGCTCGCGAGGAAAGCGACCTTGAGGGAAACCCAGGCGGCCGACAGGAGCGGCGCGTCGGCGAGCAGGGCGCCGTACCAGCGGGTCGAGAACCCGCCCCAGACCGTCACCATCGGCGAGGCGTTGAACGAGTAGGCGATCAGCACCAGGATCGGCCCGTACAGGAAGCCCAGGCCGGCCGCCAGGGCGGTGCGGGTCACCCAGCTCACGGCGCCTCACCCTCGCCCGCGCGCAAGCTGTCCCGGAACAGCACCACCGGTCCGATGACGATGAGGAGGATCAGCACGGCGACTGCCGAGGCCAGCGGCCAGTCGCGGTTCGAGAAGAACTCGCTCCAGAGCACCCGGCCGAGCATGAGCGTCTCCGACCCGCCGAGCAGGTCCGGGATGACGAATTCGCCGACCATCGGGATGAAGCAGAGTCCCGCGCCGGCCGCGATCCCCGGCAGGCTGAGCGGCACGGTCACGGTCCAGAACACCCGGCTCGGCGCGGCGCCGAGATCGGCCGCGGCCTCGCGCAGGGCCGGATCGAGGCGGTTCATCACCGCGTAGAGCGGCAGCACCATGAAGGGCAGGTAGGCGTAGACGAGGCCGACGATCACCGCCGCGTCGGTGTTGAGGATCATCAGCGGCGCGTCGATCAGGCCGAGGCGGCGCAGAGCGAGATTCAGCAGCCCTTCGGGCTTCAGGATCGCGATCCAGGCGTAGACCCGGATGAGGAAGCTCGTCCAGAACGGCACGATCACCAGCGCCACGAGCAGCGGCTGCCAGCGCGCCGGCGCCCGCGCCAGGGCATAGGCGAGCGGCGTCCCGAGGCCGACGAGGATCAGGCTGGCGACGCCGGCGTAGGTCAGGGAGCCGAGGGCGGCGTCGCGGTAGAGCGGATCGGCGGCGAGCGTCAGGTAATTGTCGAAGTTCAGGGCCTCGAGGAAGGCCGACCAGCCGTCGATCCCGCCGCGCCAGTCGAGCAGCGGCAGGTAGGGCGGGATCGCCGTCGCCGACTCCGACAGGCTGATCTTGAGGGTGATGGCGAAGGGCAGCAGGAAGAACGCCGCCAGCCACAGGAAGGGCGGCAGGCGCAGCGTGCCCCCGGCGCCCGGGATGATCCCGAGCTTGATCTCCGGCAGCCCGATCCTGGCCGACGGGGCGGCGACGCGGCCGTGACAGGCCATTGCCAGTTCCAGGCCGCCGCCGAGCGCCGCGCCGCCGATCGCCGCCACCACCGGCTTCGGGCTGGCGTNGGCGACGCCCCCGCCTCCGCGGGCTGCCCGCTCGCCCGGAGCGTCGCGCCGTCGGGCAGGCGCAGCGTCCGGCGCACCCGGTCACCCAGGAACACGCTGTCGGAGACGACCACCGGGAGTCCCTCCGCGCCCAGCACCACGTCCGCGGGCCGCACCGCGACCACGACTGCGGCGCCCTCCGCGAGCGCGGGCTCGGCGACGCCCCGCACGGTGCCGTACGCGGTCTCGACCGTGCGGACCGCGTCGGGGCCCGCGGGCCCGAGCCGGCCGGGGATGAGGTTCACGTCGCCGAGCAGGCCGGCCACGAAGCGGCTCGCCGGGCGCCGGTAGAGATCGGCCGGCGGCCCGACCTGGATCAGGCGGCCCGCCTCCATGACGCCGATCCGGTCGGCGAGCATCATCGCCTCCTCGGGATCGTGCGTGACGACGACGAAGGCGGTGCCGAGGCGGCGCTGGACCGCGCGCAGCTCGCCCTGCGTCTCCTCGCGCAGGCCGCGGTCGAGCGCCCCGAGCGGCTCGTCGAGCAGCAGCAGCTTCGGCTCCCGGGCGAGCGCGCGGGCCAGGGCGACCCGCTGCCGCTGCCCGCCCGAGAGCGTCTCGGGGCGACGGTCGCCGAAACCGTCCAGGCGGACGAGCTTGAGCAGCTCCGACACGCGTTTCGCCAGGGCCGCGCGGTCCGAACCCTTCAGGCCGTAGCCGATATTGCCCGCCACGCTCATGTGCGGGAACAGGGCGTAGGATTGGAACATCATGTTGACCGGCCGCCGATGGGGCGGCAGCGCGGTGAGATCCTGCTCGCCCAGCAGGATCCGCCCCGCGGTCGGGCTCTCGAAACCCGCGATCATCCGCAGGAGGGTACTCTTGCCGCAGCCGGACGGGCCGAGCAGGCAGAAGAACTCCCCCGCTTCGAGGTCGAGGGACACGGCGTCCACGGCCCGATGGGGGCCGAAGCGCTTGCTCAGCTCCTCGAGCCGCAGGCGCGGCGCCGGCCGGTCGGTCAACGGATCAGGAATCCTCGCGCAGCGCCTCGGCCACGCGCGCTTCCAGGAGGTCCGGCCGGCGCAGGACCAGGGCGCCGCGGGTGCGGTCGACCAGTCCCTCGGCCGCCATCGCGGTGAATTCCCGGGTCACCTGCTCGCGGCGGCAGCCGATCCGCGCGGCGAGGACGTGGTGGTAGGGAGGGGGCGAGACCACCCGCTCGCCCGTCGTCCCGGTGCGGGGCACGGAGAGGCGCAGCAGCTCGGCGTAGAGCCGGTGCTTGAGGTCGAGCAGGGCGTGCTCCATGAGCCGCGTGTTCAGCTCGCGCACGCGCTTGGCCAGGAGCCGGAACAGCCGGTCGGCGATCGCCTCGGAGGCGAACACGATCTGCCGGAAGACCGGCGCCGGCACGACGCAGACCTCGCCGCGCGTCAGCGCCGTGACGTTGGCCGAGCGGCCGATCCCGTCGATGGCGGCGAGTTCGCCGAAGAACGCCCCGCCCCGCATCTCACCCAGGATGACTTCCTTGCCGGACTGGGTCCGGTTCAGGATGCGGACCTCGCCGGAGGCGATGAAGTACACGTCGGTCGAGATGTCGTCGAAGTCGACGAGGACCTCGTTCTCGTCGAAGCGGCGCCAGTGGCAGCGGGGCTCGTAGGGGCTGAGCTCGATGCCGGGATCCTTAAAGAAGGGTATTGTCCCCAACCGCGCCATCGATCGTGTTCCCTCAACTCCGGCCTCCGTCCCTGCCCTGACGGGGGCCGGCCAGCAGATCTGGGGACGGGAGCAGCCCGCACAGTGAAGCCGCGCCCCGCCGGGGCGGTGCTGGATCGATCGGGCAGGCGCAATCGTGACGGTCGCGGGCGGGGCGGTCAAGCCGCGCGCCAATGAACAGGAGTTTATTAGCGTGGATCAGGTATGAGGGCTAAATTCCTGGCCCGCCGAGGCGGGCGGTACCGATGCATCAAGACGTTCCCTTCCCGCGCTCCCCAACCTCCACCGGACCCCGCCAGCAGGCGACGCTCGCGCACTCCTTCGAGCGGTCGGGCCGCAGCCTCCATTCCGGTCGTCACGCCACGGTCCGCGTCAGCCCGGCCCCGGCCGGCCACGGCGTCGTCTTCCGCCGCCACCTGCGGGACGGCCGGGCCGTCGACGTCCCCGCTCACTGGCACTACCGGGAATCGCAGCCGCTCTCCTCGGCGCTGCGGCGGGACGGCGTCCTGGTGCGCACGATCGAGCACCTCATGGCCTCGCTCAGCGCGCTGCGGATCGACAACGTGCTGGCCGAGATCGACGCCGACGAGCTGCCGATCTTCGACGGGAGCGCGACCCCCTGGTGCGAGGCGATCCGGGCCGCGGGTCGGCGCGAGCAGGGCTTGCCCTGCCGGGTGATCCGCCTGCTGCGCACCGTGGCGGTCGAGAACGGGCGGCGGCGCCTGCAGATCGAACCGGGTCCGGGCCTGCACATCACCGGCCACGTCGCGCTGGCGCATTTCGGGTCGATCGACTGGTCGGGCCCGATCACGCCGGACTCCTTCCAGCGGGAGATCGCGCCGGCGCGCAGCTTCGGGCGATACGTGCGGGCCATGGCGGGCCGCGCCTACGGCTACGTCATGCGAAACGACTTCCTGCAGGGCGTCTCGCCCCGGTCGGCCGCGCTGCTCGTGCGCGGGCGCGTGCTGGGCGGGATGCGGGTCGCCGACGAGCCGGTCCGTCATCGCATCCTCGACCTTATCGGAGACCTCGCGCTGGCGGGCCATCCGGTCGAGGGCCGGATCACGGCCTTCCACACGGGCCATGAGCTCAACCACGCCCTTGTCGCCGCGCTGATGCGGGACAGCACAGCCTGGCAACTCGTCTGACTTGCCGGCCGCCGACCGGGTGCGCTCCCAGGGAGGGCTCTCGGCCGGGCGCTCAGGCGGAAGCGCGGTGGGGTGTCTCGCAGGCGACCGCGACCGCGCCGAAGGCGCGGACCAGGTCCGCGTCCAGCTTCGTCATCATCGACTCGAGGATCGCGTAGGCCTCGCGCGGGGACTTCGGCGCCTTGTAGGGGCGAGCCTCGATCAGCGCGGCGAAGATATCGCAGATGGTGATCAGCCGGACGAGGTCCGGGATCTGCTCCCCGCGCAGGCCGTCCGGATAGCCCGAGCCGTCGAGATACTCGTGGTGCGAGCGCACCACCGACAGTGTCAGCGCGTCGTAGTCGCCCGTGAGGAGCATCTCGTGTCCGAGCGCCGGGTGGCGATCCATCTCCGCGCGCTCCGCCGGTGTCAGCGGCGCGGGCTTGTTCAGGATCGCCAGGGGGATCTTGGCTTTCCCGATGTCGTGGAGCAGCGCGCCTTTGACGAGGTACCGGGAATCGGCCTCGTTGAGCCCCAGGACGCGGGCGAACTCGGCCGCGATGCCGGCCACGCTGAGGCAGTGACGGTGCGTGACGTCGTCGAAGCTCGCCACGACCCTGAGCCAGTCGCGCACCTTGGCCTCGCGGATCGCTTGGTTGACCAAGTCGGCACCGTTCTCGACCATCGCGGCCGCAGGGACACGATCGGCGCGGAACAGGCTGACGAAGGCCGCGCGGGCATCGTTCACGTTCCGACGCCAGTCCCCGGTCCGCTGCGGAGCCTTGGCGGAGCTGGTCAGCGTCGCGACCGCGTTCAGCAACATCGCGCTGGCCGCGGCCGCCGGCATCGCGCGGGTCGCGCCGAGGGCGGTGGCCTGGATCTCGCCGCGACCGAGATTGCCGTGGATCAATGCCAGGAACGGGATGCCGGGGCCGCGCGCGGTGGACAAGGCTTGCCGCAGGCGGCGCACGGATTCGGAGGTCAGCGCACTGACATCGCTGATGATCAGCGCGGCCCCCCGCGGCGGCAGGGCGTCGCCGTAGAGGTCGTGCAGCACGACGGACGTGACGCCGCCGAGATTGCGCGCGAGCCGCTCGCCGCGCTCGACGTCGTCGGTCAGGATCAGGGTCTCGCCCAAGATTCCCCCCTGTGGCTCGCCCCGTGCCCGGGTGCTTCACCGGCTCGCGTGTTGACGCTTCAGGACCGACGAACGAGCTATCATCGCCTATATGCACAGCACTCGCCGCAGCTTTGACGGCATTCCGTTAAAATTCCGATTGCCGAAGCTGTTGATCACAGTTTCAAATAGAGGTTGAAACTGAGAGGGCGGCTTGCCGCCGAGACGGCGCGCCGTCCGCGCGGCGGGGGCGCTTGCCTCGCGGCGCCCGGACCGCCAGAACGCCGGCATGCTGCGCGTCAACGACCTCACCTATCGCATCGGCGACCGTCTGATCCTCGATTCCGCGAGCTTCACGATCCCGGAGGGCGCCCGCGTCGGGCTCGTCGGGCGCAACGGGGCCGGCAAGACCACCCTGTTCAAGGCCATTCTCGGCGACCTCCCGGTCGACGCGAAGGCGGTGGCGCTACCCAGAGGCATGCGGATCGGCGCCGTCGCCCAGGAGGCACCGGCCGGGCCGGAGACGCTGCACGCGGTCGTTCTGGCCGCCGACACGGAGCGCGCCCGCCTGATGGCGGAGGCCGAGCACGCGGACGGGCTGCGCCGGGCCGAGATCGAGACGCGGCTCGTGGATATCGGCGCCCACTCGGCGCCGGCCCGGGCCGCCGCGATCCTGCACGGGCTGGGCTTCGACGCGGCGGCCCAGGCACGGCCCTGCGCGGACTTCTCCGGCGGCTGGCGGATGCGCGTGGCGCTCGCCGCAGTCCTGTTCTCGGAGCCGGACCTGCTGCTCCTCGACGAGCCGACCAACTACCTCGACATCGAGGGCACGCTCTGGCTGTACGACTACCTGGAGCGCTACCCGCGCACCGCGATCATCATCAGCCACGACCGCGACCTGCTCGACACGAGCGTCGACCACATCCTGCACCTCGACCGCGGCAAGCTGACGATCTACCGCGGCGGCTACACCAGCTTCGCCAAGCAGCTCTCGGAGAAGCGCGTCCTCCAGGCCAAGGCGAAGGCCAAGCAGGATGCCGAGCGCGCGCACCTGCAGAGCTTCATCGACCGCTTCAAGGCCAAGGCCACCAAGGCGCGGCAGGCCCAGTCGCGGATGAAGCGGCTCGCCAAGATGGAGCCGATCGCGGCGCTCCTCGAGGACGACGTGCCGGTGATCCACCTGCCGAGCCCGGAGAAGCCGCTGTCGCCGCCGATCGTCGCCCTGGAGCGGGTGAAGGCCGGCTACGGGGACCGGATCGTCCTGACCGGCCTCGACCTCAGCCTCGCGCCGGACGACCGGGTCGCGCTGCTGGGCGCCAACGGCAACGGCAAGTCGACCTTCTGCAAGCTGATCGGCGGCCGGCTCGGCCCGGTCGCCGGCGAGGTGAAGCGCTCGTCCAAGATGGAGGTCGCCTACTTCGCCCAGCACCAGCTCGACGAGCTGCGCCCCGCCGAGAGCGCCTACGCGCATGTCCGGACCCTGATGCCGGACGTGCCGGAGGCGAAGGTGCGCAGCGCGACGGCGCGGCTCGGTTTCGGCGCCAACAAGGCCGACACGCCGGTCGAGAAGCTGTCGGGCGGCGAGAAGGCGCGGCTGCTCATGGGGCTCGCGGCCTTCCACGGCCCGCACCTCCTGATCCTCGACGAGCCGACCAACCACCTCGACATCGAGAGCCGGCAGGCTCTCGTGGAGGCGATCAACGACTACGAGGGCGCCGTCATCCTCGTCTCGCACGACCGATTCCTGGTCGAGGCCTGTGCCGACCGGCTCTGGCTGGTCGCGGACGGCACGGTGAAGACCTTCGACGGCGACATGGACGATTACCGGCGCTTCGTCCTGTCGGGGCCCGAGCGGGAGTCCGAGCGCGAGTCCGAGCCGTCCGGCGGCCAGAAGGCCGAGGCGCGCCGCGCCGGCGTCGAGCGCCGCGCGGCCCTCGCGCCCCTGCGCAAGCGGCTGGAGTCGATCGAGGCCCGGATGGCCAAGCTGACCGCGGCGATCCGGAAGATCGACGCGGCCCTGGAGGACGGGTCCGCGTTCCGGGAGAACGCCGCCAAGGCCGGCGAGATCGCCAGGATGCGGTCGGACGCCGCGACCGCGCTCGCCGCCGCCGAGGAGGAGTGGCTGTCGGTCAGCGCGGAGATCGAGGCGGCCTGACGGGGCCGCCCGTCGCCTCACACCGAGGCTTCGATCGCCCGTTCCAGGATGTCGACACCGAGGTCGATTTCCGCGTCGGTGGCGGTCAGCGGCGGGGCGATGCGGAACACGCCGCCCATGCCGGGCAGCTGCACGATGTTCATGCTCAGCCCGAGCGCGAGGCAGCGCCGCGTGATCGCGTCGCCGAGTTCCGGCGCGGGCACTTTCGTGTCCCGGTCGGCCACGATCTCCATGCCCTGCAGGAGGCCGCGCCCGCGCACGTCGCCGATGCAGGCGAAGCGCTGCTGCAGCGCCCGCAGCCGCGCCGCCAGCCGCGCGCCGGCCGTCTGGGCCCGGTCGACCAGGCCGTCGCGCCGGACGATCTCCAGCACCTTGAGTCCGACCGCGGCGGGAAGCGGGTCGGAGACGTGCGTCGTGTAGAACAGGAAGCCGCGCGCGTGGCAGAGATCCTCGATCTCCGGCGTGGTCAGGACCGCCGCGAGGGGCAGGCCGGCGCCCAGGGTCTTCGACAGGGTCAGGATGTCGGGCACCACGCCGTCGCGCTCGCAGGCGAACATCAGGCCGGTGCGGCCGATCCCGGTCTGGGCCTCGTCGAGGATCAGCAGCATGCCCCGCTCGGTGCACTTGCGCTTGAGCGCCGCGAGATAGCCGGGCGGGAGTTCGAGGATGCCCCCGGAGCTGAGGATCGGCTCGGCCAGGAAGGCCGCGAGGTTGCCGGTCGACTGCCGGTCCACCAGGGCGAAGGCGTAGTCGAGCTCGGTCTGCCAGTCGGCGGCCCCGTCGCGCGCGAAGGTCGGGCGGTAGGCGTTCGGTGCGGGGATCGCGAAGGACCCGACGGGGGCCGGGCCGTAACCCTTGCGGCCGGCGCTGTAGGTCGCCGAGGCGGCGCCCGCCGTCATGCCGTGCCACGACTGCGCGAAGCTCACGATCTCCCAGCCGCCGGTGGCGAGCTTGGCCATGCGCAGGGCCGCCTCGTTGGCCTCGGCGCCGGTGGTCAGGAGAAGCGCCCGCTCCAGGCCGCCGGGGGCGAGGCCGGCCAGCGCCGTGGCGAGGTCGACGACCGGCCGGCTCAGCATGCCGCTGAACAGGTGATCCAGGCGGCCGACATGGTCCGAGACGACCGCGGCGATCTCGGGATGACCGTGTCCCAGGATCGCGCTCATCTGGCCGGAGGTGAAGTCGAGGATCTCCCGGCCGTCCGCGTCGTAGACGAAGCTGCCCTGCGCGCGCTCGATGATGACCGGCGCGAAGGCGCCGCCGTAGCGCACGAGGTGCCGGCGGGCGCGCGTCCAGAAATCGGGGTCGTCGTTCCGCGTCGTCATCGAGCCGGGTCCCGTGTCAGGCGCCACCATGCTAGGACCGCCGGCGACACCAGAGAAGCTTATAGTTCTGAAGCGAGGGTTCAGCGATCCTGATGGCCCGGAGCCTCGACATCGACCTCCTGCGCAGCTTCGCCACGGTGGCGGAGACGGGCGCGCTGAGCCGGGCCGCGGAGCGTGTCGGGCGCAGCCAGGCCGCCCTCAGCATGCAGATGAAGCGGCTGGAGGAGCTGGTCGCGCAGCCGCTGCTGCGGCGGACCGGCCGCGGTGCGGTGCTCACCGTCCAGGGCGAGCGCCTCCTCGTCCACGCGCGCCGGATCCTGGCCTCGCACGACGACGCGGTGGCGGAGCTGTGCGGCGGGCGCCTCGACGGCACCCTGCGGTTCGGCTGCCCGGACGATTACGCGCAGGCCTTCCTCCCCGCCCTGCTGCGCGGCTTCGCGCGCCTCCACCCCGACGCGGCGATCGAGGTGGTCTGCGCCGCGACGCCCCGTCTGGAGGATCGGCTCGCCCGCGGCGGGCTCGATCTGGCCCTCGTCTCCGTCCCGCTGGACGGCGGGCGGGAGATCCTCAGGCGCGAGGACCTCGTCTGGGTCGCGCCGCGCGGCGGCGGCGCGCGCTGGCCCGACNGGTCTTCGTCGGCAACGACGCCGTGGTGCCGCCGGGCGCCGTCATTCCCGACGACGTGCTCATCGGCATCAAGTCGAAGCCGCCGGAGAACGCCGCGATGAGCCCCGGCGAGACGTGGTTCGGCTCGCCGCCGATCCGGCTCCCGGCTTCCTCGGACGGCTTCCGCCAGACGACGACGATCTCGTCGTTGTCGACGTTGATCCAGTTGATGTGCGCGCTCGGATGGGCCTGTCGGATCGTCTCGAAATGCGCGCTGTTGCAGAGCAGGAAGACGTCGCTGCCCGTGTCGTCCATGTCGGCCTCGGCCTCGTGCAGGACGGAGCGCAGGATCGGACCCGGCCCTTGCACGGCCCGGTACTTCCGGCCTGCCAGATCCGGGAAGGCGACGCTCCAGGCCGCCGTCACCCGCGGGGAATCGTAGTCCACGACCGTGTCGGTCCCGACGTGGCGGGTCGGGCTGTGGTCTAACCGGGCATCCTCGCTCCAGTTGCGATGGGCGGCGGCGATCGTCTTCGTCGTCTCCGGCGACACGACCGGCGTCGTCGCCGTGGCCGTCGCCATCGCCGCGGCGGCGGCTCGCGTGCCCCGCCGGTCGGTCGCGTCGAGCGCGGCCTCGATCACCCGGATCCGATTCTCGACCAGGGCGAAGACCGCACCGGCCGCCTCCGGCGTGAGCGTGTAGATCGACCGCGGATCCGGCGCCGAGGCGGATTTCACCGCCTGTGTCGGCGCGAGCGCGGCCGCGTCGGCGGCGTGCGTCTTCGGCGAGGCCGCCGCGATCGCCGCCATGGGAGGGACGTAATCCATCGCACAGTCTCCAGCTTTCGACCCGATGCGGAACCCGGCCCTCATCCCGCCCAGCATCTTCGCCCGTGCATCGATCGGTCTTCGACGGTGCTGCGGGGCGTGGGTCGTCGGCCGTCGCGGAGAAGCGGAACCGCGGGCGTCCCACCGACGCGCCGTTCGGTCCTTGCGGACCGAGTCAGGCCGTGCGGAGTGATCGATCCGGAGCCCGCCGCGCCTGTCCGGGCAGCCGGTTACGCGGAGTGGAGGCGAGGGAGGCGGACCACCTCGGTCATCGGGGGCCCGCCGGTCCTCATGACCGCGAACGCCCCATCCGCGAGCTTCATGCCTCGTTGAATCCGATTTGCATCCAACGACTTGACTCTGTCAACGGTGCGCAAGTTGAATCGCTGTATCGTTCCGATCTTTCCGCGCGGCCGTCACCGCGGAATGCGGACGTTGAGTCGTGACGATCTATGCGTTGCTTTACTGGATTCTGCGCGCGATCGGACTGTGTTTCGCGTCATCGGGGCCGTCGGATCGCGCGCCTCGAGCGCCGGTGTTCCACGAAAGCGATCGATGCCGGAGCCTCGGCTGCGCCGCGCGGCGCTCGCGACCCGCGAGGCGTTCGCTACCTCGGGCGCGGCCGTCGCGGCGGCTGAAACGGCGGTTCGGCTCTGCGGGATCCGCATGGGTGCGGTGTTTGCCCGCGGCCCGTGGACATGCGAGAGAGGCCGGATGTTGACCGTCGATAGCCTCTGGCGCGCGCGGCACCGGCTCGCGCAATTCGGGAAGAAGCGGACCGGCTCGCCGCGCATCCTCGTGATCGGCGTCTGCCAGGCCGGATCCATCGCCAAGACGATGCGCTACCTGCTCCCGCACGCGCAGGTAGATTTCGTCTCGGCGTTCACCGCGTCCCGCCGGTTCCCGCGGCTCGCCGACCTGATGGCGCACGCGGACGGGTACGATCACGTCTTCACCAGCATCTACCTGCCCAAATTCAAGGGCGGCGGCACGATCGACACGCTGCGGACCCATCCGAAGGTCCGGCTGATCCCCACCATCGTGTTCAGCGCCTACCATCCCGACCTCGTCCATGTCGGCGTTCAGGATCACGTCACGCTCAACGGCCTGATCTCGGGACCGATGGGGCACTCGCACTCGGCGATCACGCTGTTCGCCTACCTGTCGGGCTTCTCCCAGGCGCAGGCGCTGCGGCTGTTCTCCGAGCCGGTCTTCGAGCGCCTCGGATACTTCAACCTCTGGGACGAGTCGGTCGCGTACCTGCGCGGGCTCGGCGTCCAGGCCGGGTACGATCTCGACACGCACCTCACGCGCTGGGCGCGTCGGGGCTGCTTCATGCACTCGATCAACCACACCAAGCTCTACGTCGTGGCCGACCTCGCCCGCGGCCTGCTGACCCGGGCCGGTGTGCCCTTCGAGGAATGCGACCTCGACGCGTTCCTCCCGGACGATCTCGGCGGTCAGGGCAGCTGGCCGGTCTATCCGGAGATCGCCCAGCACTACGGCGTGCCCGGCAGCGCCCTGTTCTTCAAGGCGGAGACGCGCCGGTCCGGCCCGGCGCGCACGATGAGCCGGCCGGAATTCGTCGCCGCCTCCTACGCGAATTACGACCGGCGCGAGCGGAAGCTCCTGATCTCGCAGCGCGTCCAGGGCTGGCTCAACGATCCGCCGACGGTAGATTTCCTGCGCGAGGCCGCGGGCCGCGGCGACGCGCCGGTGCGGCCCGCGAGTCGGGCCCCGGCGGTGAATGCCGGCAGCCTCGCCGGCCACGCCTCGTAGCGTCCGTCCGGGCACTTCCCAGCCGTCCCGGCGTTGTCGCGCACGGCCCGCCGCCGCGGGATGGACGTCGAGGTGTCCCGATGAGTTCCGTGTCCCGCCATCGCGCCGGTCGCACCGCGACCGCGGCGGCCCTCACGCTCGTCGGCTCGGCCTCGGCCCTGGTCGGTTGGAGCGCGCTCGCGGTGGACCGGCGCATGGCCCTGCCGCCGGCTCTGCCGGGCCGGCACGAGCGGATCCGGTCCCGGCGCGCCGGCGCGCTCTCGCTCTACGGGGCCGCCGAGGCCGAGGGCGTACCGCTCCTGCTGATCCACTCGATCAACGCGGCGGCCAACGCCTACGAGGTCCGGCCGCTGTACCTGCGCTACCGCGGGTCCCGGCCGGTCTACGCCCTGGACCTGCCGGGCTTCGGTTTCTCGGAGCGCTCGCGCCGCGCCTACACGCCGCGCCTGATGGTGGAGGCGATCCACGCGGCCGTCGACGAGATCCGCAGCCGGCACGGCGGCTGGCCGATCGACGCCCTGGCGCTGTCGCTCTCGTGCTCGTTCCTGGCGCGGGCGAGCCTGGAGCGGTCCGACGCGTATCGCAGCCTCGCGCTGATCAGCCCGACCGGGTTCGACGCCCGCCTCTCCGGGGAAGGCCCGCCGGACGGCCACCGCGGCCGCGACTGGCTGCGCCGGGTCCTCGATCGCCCCCCTCTGGGGCGGCCGCTCTTCGACGCCCTGGTGACCCGGCCGAGCATGCGGTTCTTCCTCGAGAAGACCTTCGGCACGTCCGAGATCGACGAGGGCCTCCTCGCCTACGATCACGCCTCGGCCCACCAGCCCGGCGCCGAGCACGCCCCGTTCTGCTTCATCGCGGGCCACCTGTTCCCGACCGACGCGACGCGCCTCTACGAGCGCCTGCGCCTCCCGGTCTGGATGGTGCACGGCGTGCGCGGCGACTTCGTCGACTACCGGCTGGTGCCGCGGGTCGCCGGCCGGCCCAACTGGCGCGTCGAGACCCTGCCGACCGGCGCGTTCCCGCATTTCGAGCAGCCGGAGGCGGTCGCCGCCGGCTACGACTCGTTCCTGGCCGGCATCATTCGCCTGCCGGCGGCTCGACCGGCGTGATCCGGTAGCGCAGCCACACGACGCCGTCCGGCAGGCGCTCGCAGGCCGTCAGGTCGAGCTTGCGCCGGCTGCCCATCGTGTCCGCCTCCTCGCCTGCGAAGTCGAACACGGCCGGCGTTCCGCTCAGGCCGTCGACCGCGGGGGCGAGGAGCAGGCTCAGCTCGTCGATGAGGCCGGCCTTCAGCATCGAGCCGTTGATGCGGCCGCCGCCCTCGACGAGCAGCCGCTCGATCCCGAAGAGGGCCCGCAGCTTCGCGGCCGCCAGGGCGAAGTCGACCGCCCGGTCCCCCGCGAACAGGTAGGACTGGCCGCCGGCCCGGAGCGCGCGCAGGTGCTCATCGGGTACGGACTCGGTGAGCACCACCACGACGTGGTCGCCCTCGATCGCGTCGCGCGCGCCCCAGTCCAGGCGTCCGCGCGCGTCGAGGGCCACGGCGTAGCCGGGCGCGTCGCGGCGGGCGACGTGGTCCTCCCGCGGGATCGGCACGCCGTCGTCGGCGACCGGCTCGGGCAGCGGGTCGGCGCTGTCGGCGTAGCCCTGCATGGTGACGCGGCCGCACATCCAGGCATCGCCCTTCAGGTCGCCGTGGACGCGCTCGTAATGGCTGTCGGCGTCCAGCGTCGTCCAGCGGCGGACCTTGATCCGGCCGTCGACCGACGCGGTCATGTGACAGATCACGTAGGGGCGTTCGGCCGATGCCATGGACGATCCTCGCTCGGCGCGCCGGGATTTCCCGCGCGGGCCAACGCGGAACTAGGCGGCGCGCCGGCCGGGCCCAGCGGAGCGAACGCCGCAGCGACCGGCCTCGGTGGACCCGGCCGGCCCCGGTCCTTAAGGATGAGGACGCCGCACGGAGCGGCGTCCGTGTTGGAATCCGATGATCGACCTGACCCTCGAGGCCGCCCGCACCGTCGTCGACACTGCCCTGCGCGAGGCGCGGGCGCGCGGCCTCAAGCCCCTGGCCGTCGTCGTCTACGACGCCCGCGGCGCCCTCAAGGCGGTCGCGGTCGAGGACGGCACGTCCCTGCGCCGCGCCGAGATCGCCAGCGGGAAGGCCAACGGCGCCCTGGCGCTCGGCCTCGGCTCCCGGGCGATCCACGCGCGGGCGGAGCAGCAGCCCTACTTCGTCGCCGCCGTCACCCACGTCGCCGGGCCCGACGCCCTCGTGCCGGTGCCGGGCGGCGTGCTGATCCGGTCCGGCGAGGGACGTCTCCTCGGCGCGGTCGGCATCTCCGGCGACACCTCCGACAACGACGAGATCTGCGCGGTGGCCGGGATCGAGGCGGCCGGCCTGAAGCCGGATACCGGCGCCTGACCGTGCGCCCGCGCCGGCGCGACTGGCTGGCCGGCGCGATCGCCCTCGCGGCCGTGCGGCCCNCGAGATCTGCGCGGTGGCCGGGATCGAGGCGGCCGGCCTGAGGCCGGATACCGGCGCCTGACCGTGCGCCCGCGCCGGCGCGACTGGCTGGCCGGCGCGATCGCCCTCGCGGCCGTGCGGCCCGCGCGCGCGGCCGACGCGCTCTACCGCCGCGGCAACGACGCCGATCCCGAGACCCTGGACCCGCACCGCTCGTCCACGGTCGCGGAGGCGCATATCCTGCGCGACCTCTGCGACGGGCTGCTCACCTACGACAACCGGGGCGCGATCATCCCGGGCGCGGCGCGCGCCTGGTCGGTCTCCGAGGACGGGATGAGCCTGCACTTCGACCTGCGCCCCGACGGCCGCTGGTCGAACGGCGAGCCGGTCACCGCGGACGACTTCGTCTACGCGTTCCGCCGGATGCTCGACCCGGCCACGGCGGCGAAATACGCCGAGATCCTGTTCCCGATCCGCGCCGCCGCCGCCGTGAACCGCGGCGAGACGCCGGCCGAGACTCTCGGCGTCGCCGCGGAGGCGCCGCTCCGGCTGGCGATCGGCCTGGAGCAGCCGACGCCCTACATCCTGGAACTCCTGACCCACCAGACCGCCCTGCCGGTCCACCGCGCCTCGGTCGAGCGCTACGGCGACAGCTTCACCCGGCCGGGAAACCTCGTGACCAACGGACCGTACCGGCTCGCCGACCGCGTGCCGGGCGGCGCCATCACGCTGGAGGCCAACCCGCACCATCCGGACGCGGCGAGCCTCGCGATCCGGCGCGTCGCCTTCCTGCCGACACCCGACATCGCCGCGTCGGTGCGCCGCTACGCTGCCGGCGAGATCGACTCGCTGTCCGACCTGCCCGTCGACCAGATCGCCGACCTGCGCCGCCGGTTCGGGTCGCAGGTGGTGCTCGGCCCCTCGCTGGGGCTCGCGGCGCTGGTGGTGAACACCCGCAAGGCGCCGTTCTCGGACCGCCGCGTCCGCCGGGCCCTGTCGCTCGTGATCGACCGCGAGTACCTCGCCGACGGCCTCAACGGCGGCACCATGAGCCCGGCCTACTCCCTGTGCCCGCCCGGCCTCGACAATTACCGGACGCCGCCCGAGACCGAGGGCCGCCTCGGCCTGCCGATCGACCACGAGGCGGAGGCGCGCCGGCTGCTCGCGGAGGCGGGGTTCGGCCCGGACCGGCCGCTCACCGTGGAGTACCGGTTCAACATCAGCGACAACAACCGCACCGTCGCGGTGGCGATCGGCGAGATGTGGCGCGACCTCGGGATCGTGACGCGCTACGTCTACACGGACGCGAAGACGCATTTCGCCTACCTGCGCGACGGCGGCGACTTCGATGTCGCCCGCTACAGCTGGATCGCCGACTATTCCGATCCGCAGAACTTCCTGTTCCTGCTCCAGAGCGGGAATGACGGGATGAACGCCGGCCACTGGTCGGACGCGGCCTACGACGCGCTGATGGCGCGGGCCGCCACCGAGCGCGACCTCACCCGCCGGGCCGGCCTGCTCTACGACGCGGAGGCGATCGCCCTGCGCGAGCTGCCCTGGATCCCGCTGATGCACTACCGCTCGAAGGCGCTGATCGCGCCGCGGCTGCACGGCTACCACCCGAACCTGCGCAACGCCGCGCCGACCCGCTTCATGAGGCTCGACGCGTGATCCGCTTCATCCTGCGCCGCCTCCTCCAGGCGGTGCCGACGCTGCTCGCCGTGGTGACCGTCAGCTTCTTCCTGATGCGGCTCGCCCCGGGCGGGCCGTTCGACCTGGAGCGGCCGCTGGCGCCCGCCGCCATGGAGAATCTCCGGCGGGTCTACGGCCTCGACCGGCCGCTGATCGCGCAGTTCGGCAGCTACCTCGCGGCGCTGGCGCGGGGCGACCTCGGTCCGTCCTTCTCGTTCCGCGACCAGAGCGTCCTCGGCCTGATCGCGCGGGGCCTGCCGGTCTCCGCGACGCTGGGCGCCCTCGCCCTCGCGCTCGCCACCGCGCTCGGCGTCGGGCTCGGGATCGCGGCGGCGCTCCGGCGCGGCGGGCTCGTCGACCGGCTCCTCGGCGTCGGGGCCGCCCTGACCCTCTCGCTGCCGAGCTTCGTCGTCGCCCCCCTGCTGCAGATCGCCTTCGGCCTGACCCTGCGCTGGCTGCCGCTCGGCGGCTGGAACGACGGTGCCCCGAGCCACCTGGTCCTGCCGGTGGTGACCCTGGCCCTGCCGCAGGTCGGTGCCCTGGCCCGGCTGACCCGGACCTCGCTCGCCGAGGCCCTGCGGACGCAGCCGGTCCGCACCATGCGCAGCCTCGGCCTGCCGCCGGCCCGCGTCACCCGGCACGCCCTGCGCGGGGCGCTGCTGCCGGTGGTGGCCTATCTCGGACCGCTGGCGGCGGCGCTGCTCACCGGCTCGGTGGTGGTGGAGACGATCTTCGGGCTGCCGGGGATCGGCCGCTACTTCGTCGAGGGCGCGCTCAACCGCGACTACACGCTGGTGATGGGCACCGTCCTGCTCGTCGCCGGGCTGGTGATCCTGCTCAACCTCGCCGCCGACCTCGCCTGCGCGTGGCTAGTGGTGGGTTGGACCGGCCCGCGCGGGCGAAGATGTCGTCGCCGACCGCCTTGTAGATCCAGAAGCAGGGCNTGGTCCTGATCGCCCTCGCCTGCCTGATCGGCCCGGGCCTCACCGGCCACGACCCCGAGCGCGCCTATCCGGACCTGCGCCAGCTCCCGGCCGGCCTCACCGCGCAGCCCGACGCCGACCGTCTCCGGCCGGCGCTCGAGCGCCTGGCCTTCCGCATGCGCGCCCGGCTCGACGCGGTCGAGCGCGAGGGCGACACCCTGCGGCTCACCCTCGGCTCCGACGCGGGCGTCGACCGGCGCAGCCTCGTCTACCTGCCCCGCTCGGCCCTGTTCGGGACGCCGCGCGTGGTCGACGAGCGGGACGGCGGCCGCGGCCTCGTCGTGGCGGTTCCGGTCCGGCGCCTGCACTTCCCCCTCGGCACCGACATCCAGGGCCGCGACCTGCTGACCCGCTGCCTCGTCGCCGGCCGGATCTCGCTGGCGATCGGGCTCGCGGCCAGCCTCGTCGCGCTGCTCATCGGCGTCGCCTACGGGGCGACGGCGGGCTTCGTCGGGGGCGCCGTCGACGCCGTGATGATGCGCGGCGTCGACGTGCTCTACGCCCTCCCCTTCGTGTTCTTCGTGATCCTGCTGCTGGTGTTCTTCCGCCCGAGCCTGCTGCTCATGCTGGTGGCGATCGCCGCGGTGGAGTGGCTCGACATGGCCCGGGTGGTGCGCGCCGTGACGCTGTCGCTGCGCGAGCGCGATTTCGTCCGCGCCGCGCGGGCGCTCGGCCTCGGAACACCCCGCATCATCCTCCGGCACATCGTGCCGAACACCCTCGGCCCTGTGGCCGTGACCGCGACGCTGCTGGTGCCGCAGGTGATCCTGCTGGAGAGCTTCCTGTCGTTCCTCGGGCTCGGCGTGCAGGAGCCGCAGACCAGCTGGGGCGTCCTGATCGCCGAGGGCGCCCGCTCCATCGAGGCGGCGCCGCACCTGCTCGCGGCCCCGGCCGCGCTCCTGATCGCGACCCTGGTGGCGCTCAACCTGATCGGCGACGGCCTCGCGGACGCGCTGGATCCCCGCGGGGAGTGAGTCCGGGGCCGGCGGGGTCCGCGACGTCAGCCCAGTTGCCGGATCGGGGCGCCGGCGAGCCAGGCCTCGATGTCCTCCACCGCCTGGGTGAAGAAGGTCCGGTAGTTGTTGCGCGACACGTAGCCGAGATGCGGCAGCGCCAGCACGTTCGGCAGGCGCCGGAACGGGCTGTCGGCCGGCAGCGGCTCGGTCTCGAACACGTCGAGGCCCGCGCCGGCGATCCAGCCCTCCGCCAGCGCCTGGACCAGCGCGGCCTGGTCGACGATCGGTGCGCGCGAGGTGTTCACGAGGAACGCGTCGCGGCGCATGCGGCGCAGCTCGGCCGCGCCCAGGAGGCCGCGCGTGCGGTCGCCGAGCACGAGGTGGATCGTGACGACGTCGCTGGCCTCCAGCAGCGCCTCCTTCGAGGCCGCCCGCTCCACACCGGCTGCGGCGGCGCGGGCGTCGTCGAGGTTCGGGCTCCAGGCGATCACGCGCATGCCGAAGGCGCGCCCGATCTCGGCCACCCGCGTCCCGATCTTTCCGAGGCCCAGAACGCCGAGCGTCGATCCCGCGAGGTCGGTCCCGATCGTGCTCTGCCAGGGGCCGCCCGCGCGCAGGGTCAGGCTCTCCGGCGCCACGTGACGGGCCAGTCCCAGGATCAGCGCCCAGGTCAGCTCCGTCGGCGGTGTCGGGCTCGACTCCGTCCCGCAGACGACGACGCCGCGCGCCCGGGCCGCCGCGAGGTCGATGGCGAGGTTGCGCATTCCGCTGGTGACGAGCAGCTCGAGCCTGGGCAGCCGTTCCAGCAGCGCCGCCGGGAACGGCGTCCGCTCCCGCATGATCACGAGGATCTCGGCCTGCGCGATCCGCGCCACGAGGTCGTCGGGCTTCGGGATGTGCTGAGCGATCGCCGAGACGGCGACGCGGTCGGACAGGCGCGCCCAGTCCGCGAGCGCGAGGGCCGCCTGCTGGTAATCGTCGAGGAT
Source organism: Methylobacterium mesophilicum (assembly GCF_036441335.1). Classification (GTDB taxonomy): domain Bacteria; phylum Pseudomonadota; class Alphaproteobacteria; order Rhizobiales; family Beijerinckiaceae; genus Methylobacterium; species Methylobacterium mesophilicum_B. Next base: position 798,233 of record NZ_MLBW01000034.1, on the reverse strand, counting down.
CAGGCAGGTGCGCATGGGGATGGGGTAGGCCTCGGTGAGCGGAGCGTCAACGGACGCCGGACGGCGACGCGCGGCGCCCGGCTCCTACGCCCCGGCCAGGGCCGCGAACGCCGCCGCGACGCGCCGTAGTCCTGGACGCGCGCCACGCCCTGCCCGAGCGCCTCGGGCCACGCGGCGCCGCCGGCGAGGGCCGAGGCCGTCGCGGCGAAGAAGATCGAGCCGAGCACGCCGCTCGACCCACCCACCGCGCGCCCGATCCGCTCGGCGAGCGCCCGGCACAGGGCCGCGGGTTCCGCCTGTGGCAGCCGGTCGAGGTCGGCCTGGACGGCGCGCGCCGCGCCCGCGAAGGTCGTGCCGGCGTCGCCGTCGCCGACCTTGGCATCGAGGCCGTTCAGGGCATCCTCGGCCCCGATCAGCGCCTCCGCGACGGCCCGGATCCGCGCGGCGGTGACGGCGTCGTGCGAGGGCGTGAAGGCCTCGCCCGCGAGCCCCTCGGGCACCGGCCGGAAGATCTGCGGCGCGATCCGCACGGCCGCGGGCCAGGCCGGGACCGGGACGGGCTCCGACAGGGCGCGCTCCAGCGCGTCGTCGAGCGGCAGGACCGACAGCGAGGCACCGTGCATGTCGAGCGCCGTCATCAGCGGCGCCGGCCCGAGCAGCAGGTGGACGCGCCGCCCCAGATCGGTCGCGAGCACGGCGCGGGTGAGGACCTGCATCTCCAGCGCGGAGGCGGAGCCGAGATTGTTCACGAGCAGTGCCAGCCGGTCGGCACCGGACACGGCCCGCGCGAGACGCTCGGCCATCATGCGGGCGAGCTCGCTGACCTTCGGCAGCGCGATGCGCTCCGCGCCGGGCTCGCCGTGGATGCCGAGGCCGAGCTCGGCCTGTCCCTCCGCCAGACGCTCGCTGCGCGGCGAGCCGGGGATCGTGCAGGTCGAGACCGCGATGCCGAGCGACTTCGCCGCCCCGGCGGCGCGTCGGGCGAGCGCCGCCACGGTCTCGAGCGGTTCCCCGGCCTCCGCGGCGTGGCCCGCCACCTTGTGGACGAACAGTGTCCCGGCGACGCCGCGGGGCTGCTTGGCGTCCGGCAGCGCGATGTCGTCCGCGACGATAACGGTCTCGACCCTGTGGCCGAGCGCCCGGGCGCGCTCGGCGGCGAGGCCGAAATTCAGCCGGTCGCCCGCGTAGTTCTTGATGACGAGCAGGCATCCCGCCGGCCCCGTGACCGCGAGGATCCCGGCCAGCACCGCGTCGACGCTCGGCGAGGCGAAGACGTCGCCGCAGACGGCCGCGCTCAGCAGGCCAGGCCCCACGAAGCCCGCATGGGCCGGCTCGTGGCCGGAGCCGCCGCCGGAGATGACCGCGACCGTCCCTGGATCCGGAGCGGCGCGGAGGACGACGCGGATGCCCGGGTCGCCGTCGAGCCGTGCCAAGCGTCCGCTGCTCGCGGCGACGAGGCCGTCGACGGCGTCGTTGACCAGGGTGGAGCGGGCGTCGATGAAGTGGGCCATGGCGTGACCTTCGATGGGGCCGGTCCGCGATTCTGCGCCGGCGGATCCGCGCGCATTGTCCGCCTCGTCGAGCCCTGCTGGCAACGGTCTGCGTCCCCGCGAGTACAGCGCCCCGATCCGCCCAGCGACACGCCGACCGGGGCCCCGCCGCCCCGGCTCGCTTCGCCGCGCGCGCGACGCCGGAGGCCCGGCCCGTCCCCTATTCCTTCACGGCGCCGGTGAGCGCGGAGACGTAGTACTCGACGAAGAACGAGTAGAGGATCACCAGCGGCAGCGAGCCGAGCAGCGCGCCGGCCATCAGCGATCCCCACTTGTAGACGTCGCCGTCCACGAACTCGCTCACCACGGCGATGGGCACCGTCTTGTTCTGCGTCGAGGACAGGAAGGTCAGCGCGTAAATGAACTCGTTCCAGCACAGGGTCAGCGAGAAGATCCCCGCCGAGATCAGCCCCGGGAAGGCGAGCGGCAGGATGATCTTGGTGAGGATCTGCCACCGGCTGGCGCCGTCCATCAGCGCGCATTCCTCCAGCTCGTAGGGAATGGTCTTGAAGTAGCCCATCAGGAGCCACGTCGAGAACGGGATCAGGATCGTCGGGTAGGCGAGGATCAGGGCGATCGGCGAGTCGAACAGGCCGTAGGCCTGGATGATCGTGGCGAGCGGGATGAACAGGATCGAGGGCGGCACGAGGTAGGCGAGGAAGATCGCCGCCCCGACCCAGCCGGCGCCCCGGTAGCGCACCCGGACGCAGGCGTAGGCGGCGAGCACGCTCGCGAACAGCGACAGCACGGTCGCCGCCACCGACACGTACATCGTGTTCCAGAGCCAGCGCGGATACTGCGTCTCGAAGAGGAGCTTGTTGATGTGCTTGAGCGTCGGGTCCACGACCCAGAACGGGTTGAACCGCTCCATGTCGATCAGCTGCTCGTCCGGTTTGATGGCCGTCAGCGCCATCCAGTAGAACGGGAACAGCAGCACGGCGAGGATGAGGAGGAGCGGCAGGTAGGTCGTCACGAGCCGCCGGGGCAACCGTTCGAGATAGGCCATGCCCTCCGAATTGTCGGTGAGCCCGGCGGGCCGCGCCTCCAAGACGGAGTTGAGATGCGGATCGGCGTGGGCGGGCGGTGCGGGCGCGCTCATCGGTCGTTCCCCCCGGATTGCCAGGCCCTGCGCTGCAGGCCGAACCACGAGATGCCGATGGCCGTGAGCAGGAAAGGCACCATGGCGGTGGCGATGGCCGCGCCCTCGCCGAGCGTCCCCGAGAGGATGCCGCGCTGGTACGACAGGGTCGCCATCAGGTGGGTGGCGTTCACCGGGCCGCCGCGCGTCATCGCCCAGATCAGCTGGAAGTCGGTGAAGGTGAACAGCACCGAGAAGGTCATCACGACCGCGATGATCGGGGTCAGGAGCGGCAGGGTGATCCGCGAGAAGATCTGCCAGTTGGAGGCGCCGTCCAGCGTCGCGGCCTCGTAGAGCGAGGGCGAGACCGTCTGGAGGCCGGCGAGCAGCGTGATCGCGATGAACGGCACGCCCCGCCAGATGTTGGCGAAGATCACGCAGGCGCGCGCCATGGCCGGCTCGCCGAGGAAGTCGATGTTGCCGTCGATCACCCCGAGATGCCGCAGAGACCAGGAGATGATCGAGAACTGGCTGTCGAAGATCCACCAGAACGCGATGGCCGACAAAACCGTCGGCACCACGAACGGGATCAGCACGATCGACCGGATGATCGACTTGAACGGCATGTTCTTGTTGAGCAGCAGCGCGAGGTAGAGGCCGACGCCGAACTTCACCACGGACGCCACCGCCGTGTAGAGGCAGGTGTTGAACACCGAGAGCCAGAAGACGTCGTCGTCCCAGAGCCACTCGTAGTTCTCCAGGCCGACGAAGACGCCCTCGCGGCCGATCCGCGCGTTGGTGAAGGACAGCCAGATGCCCTTCAGGAGCGGGTAGGCCAGGAACAGGCCGAGGATCAGCGCGGTCGGCAGCATGAACCAGAAACCCGCCCAGCCGCGGCTCGCGCGCACGCGCTGCCAGGCCGAGCGGGTCGGGATTGCGGCCGGGGCGGGCTGCGTCAGGGCCGTGTGCGCCATGGTCTCGCCTCCGGCGGGTGCGGTCAGGTGTTCCGGAAGATGCGCGTGGCGGCGCGCTCGGCGTTCTTGATCGCGCCCTTCACGTCCTCGCGGCCGGTGCAGTGGCTGGCGAACATGTCGACGATCACGAAGTCGGCCAGCACGGCGGCGATCCGCTCGCTCACCGGCGCGAGGCCGCCCGCCGCCAGGGAGCGCCGCCCGGCCTCGGCGAAGACCGCGTTCTTCGGGTCGCTCGTCCAGATCGGGTTCTTCGGGTAGTTCGACAGCGGCTCGCAGAGGTAACCCTGCGCCGCCTCCAGCCAGGGATTGTAGTTCGCCGCCTCCATCATGAAGGCGATGAAGGCCTTACAGGCGTTCGGCGCCTTGGAGTACTTGAAGGCCAGGATCGGGAAGGCGAGCTGGAACTCGGTGGGCTTGCCGACGGGGCCGATCGGCCAGACCGCGTGGTCCATGTCCTCGGCGAGCTTCGGGTTGTCCTTCTTGGCCGCCGCGTAGATCGAGATGCCGTTGTTGGTCAGGTACAGGTCGCCGGCCAGGAACGCCTTGTTGTTCGACGAATCGTTCCACGACACCGTGCCGGGCACGAAGGTCTCGTACAGGGACTTGACGTATTCGAGCGCCTTGGCGGTCTCGGGCGAGTTGATGACGATCTTCTCGTTGGCGTCGACGAGGTTGCCGCCGTGCGACCACAGCGCCCAGTGGCACCACGTGTTGCCGTCGCCGGTCGCGTGGCCGAGGGCGAAGCCGGCGGGCGTGTTGTTCTTCTTCAGGCCGCGGCAGAGTTCGAGGAAGCCCGCCGTGTCGGTCGGGAACTTGTCGAACCCGGCCTTCTTCATCGCCGAGATGCGGTAGTTCGGGTAGCCGCCGTTGAACGCCACGGGGATCGCGATCCACTTGCCCTTGACCTTGCCGTAGGCCTCCGCGGACGGGAACCAGGGGCCGTACTTCTTGCCGAGGGATTCCGCCACGTCCTCGAGCGGCAGGCACTTGTCGGGGAAGAGCGCCGGGAACGAGAACAGGCCCCAGACCATGTCGGGCCCCTGGCCCGTATTGGCGGCGACCGACGCCTTGGGCTGGATGTCGTCGAAGGACTCGTTGCTCACCGTCACCTTCACGCCCGTCGCCTTCGTGAAGGCGTCGACCAGCTTCATGAAGGCCTCGTCCTCGGCCGGCACGAAGCGCTTCCAGCGCAGGAGCGACAGGCTCGCCCCCGGCTCGGGCTTCCACTCCGTGCTCTGCGCCCAGGCCTTGGCGAAGCCGAGGAGGTCGCTGCCGGCGGCGAGGCCGGTCGCTGCGGCGCCCGCGAGGAGGGACCGGCGATCGAGAACGGACATCGTTTCTTCTCCCTCGGTGATCGTGATCCTGGAGGCGCCGCGCGCCTCGAATCCGCGCCGGATCCGACGCGGGTCAGTTCGGCAGGCGACGGCCGGTCTCGGCGTCGAAGAAGTGCACGCGGTTCGGCCGCAGGGAGACGGTCTCGCCCGGCCGCTCCCGCACGCGCTCGCGCAGCACGCAGGTGAGGTCCTGGCCCCCCGCCCGCACCGCCAGCATGGTCTCCGAGCCGGTCGGCTCCACGACGACGACCTCGGCGGCGATCCCCTCGGGCGCGAGGTCGAAATGCTCGGGGCGGATGCCCAGGATGAGCGCGCGCCCCTCGACGCCGGACGGCGCGTCGGCGAGCGGGATCGACAGGCCGGTCTCGGTTGTGAAGGTCAGGCGCCCGTTCGCCCGCACCTGGCCGGGCATGAAGTTCATCGCCGGCGAGCCGATGAAGCCCGCGACGAACAGGTTGTCGGGCCGGTCGTAGAGTTCGAGGGGCGGCCCGATCTGCTCGACGACCCCGTCGTGCATCACCACGATCCGGTCGGCCATCGTCATGGCCTCGATCTGGTCGTGGGTGACGTAGATGGTCGTCGTCTTCAGGCGCTGGTGCAGCTCCTTGATCTCGGTACGCATCGCCACGCGCAGCTTGGCGTCGAGGTTGGAGAGCGGCTCGTCGAACAGGAAGACCTGCGGGTCGCGCACGATCGCCCGGCCCATGGCGACGCGCTGGCGCTGGCCGCCCGAGAGCTGGCGCGGGTAGCGGTCCAGCAGGGGCGCCAGTCCGAGGATCTGCGCGGCCTTGTTGACCCGGAGGTCGATCTCGGAGGCCGGCGCCTTCCGGATCCGCATCGAGAACGCCATGTTCTCGCGGACCGTGAGATGCGGGTAGAGGGCGTAGTTCTGGAACACCATGGCGATGTCCCGCTCCTTGGGCGGCACATCGTTCACCACGCGCTCGCCGATGCGGATCTCGCCGCCGGAGATATTCTCGAGCCCGGCGATCATCCGCAGGAGCGTCGATTTCCCGCAGCCCGACGGGCCGACCAGGATCACGAACTCACCGTCCCGGATATCCACCGACACGCCGTGCAGGACATTCGTCGATCCGAAAGCCTTGCGAACCTCGCGGATTCCCACCGAGGCCATGCTTCCTCCCGATCAAGGCCGCTCTGTCGGCGGCTCTAGGGCGGCAGTACAAATGAGGGTTCGCGGGAAAGCAAGCCGACCTCCCGGCAAAGCTGCAGATAATCTTGGATCTGTCAGGCGAGCCCGCCCGGCGCCGGTGACGAGCGCGGTCCGGTGAAACATCCGGCGGGATGACGGGCAGCGCGGAATGCTATGGGATCGCGCGCCGGCCGCGGTCCCGGAACCGGGCCCGCCGCGCGCGGACAACGCAGGGTCACACATCCAGGGGACATGAGCACATGTCGTTATCGGGCCTGACCGCGCGGGAGATCCTGCCCGCCGACGGATGCCGGGGCGCCCTCGCGGGCCGGGTGTGGCGGCCGGACGTGACCGGTCCGAGCGTCGTGGCGATCCGCGCAGACGGGGACGGCGCGCCCCGACTCGTCGACGTCACCGCCGCCTTCCCGACGGTCAGCGACCTGTGCGAGGCCCGAGACCCCGCCGCCGCCCTGCGCGGCGCCCAGGGCGAGGACCTCGGCAGCCTCGACGCGGTGCTGGCCAACACGCCGCCCGACGCGCGCGATGCCACCAAGCCCTGGCTCCTGGCACCGGTCGACCTCCAGGCCCTGAAGGCGGCGGGCGTGACCTTCGCCACGTCCATGCTGGAGCGGGTCATCGAGGAGCGCGCCCGCGGCGATCTCGCCGCCGCGGCGGCGATCCGCGCCGAGGTCGAGCGCCTGGTCGGCCGCGACCTGCGCCGGCTCAAGCCCGGCTCGCCCGAGGCGATGGCCCTCAAGGAGGTGCTGGTCGCGCAGGGCGCCTGGAGCCAGTACCTGGAGGTCGGCATCGGCCCGGACGCCGAGATCTTCACGAAGGCGCAGCCGCTCTCGGCCGTGGGCTGCGGCGCGGATGCGGGCCTGCACCCGGAGTCGCACTGGAACAACCCCGAGCCCGAGGTGGCGCTCGCGGTCACCTCCGACCAGCGCATCGTCGGGGCGACGCTCGCCAACGACGTGAACCTGCGCGACTTCGAGGGCCGGTCGGCGCTGCTCCTCGGTAAGGCCAAGGACAACAACGCCTCCTGCGCCCTGGGGCCGTTCCTGCGCCTGTTCGACGACACGTTCGGCCTCGACGACGTCCGGCGCACCACCGTGACCCTCGAGGTCACCGGCGCGGACGGTTTCCGGCTTCAGGGCACCTCGCCGCTCTCCGAGATCAGCCGCGACCCCGAGGAACTGGCGGAGGCGCTGATGGGGCGGACGCACGACTACCCCGACGGCGCCCTCCTCCTCCTCGGCACGATGTTCGCGCCGATCCAGGACCGGCACGGGCCGGGCCTCGGCTTCACCCACGCCGACGGCGACCGCGTCGTGGTGGCGAGCCCGGAACTCGGCAGCCTCGTCAACCGCATGCGCCCGTGCGACGCCTGCGAGCCCTGGACCTTCGGCGCCCGCGCGCTCATGCGGAACCTCGCCGCGCGCGGGATCCTGTGACAGTGCGGCGACCGGACCGAGCCCCGTGAGGATGCCGATGACCGACACCGCCTTCCTCGACCGCCTCGCCGCGATCGTCGGACCGTCCGGTCTCGTCACCGGCGCGGAACTGCGCGGGCGGTCGGCCAACTGGACGCGCCCGACCGAGCCCTGCGCCGCCCTGGCGCTGGTCCGGCCGCGCAGCACGGAGGAGACCGGACCAGCGCCAGGGCGGCGCAGGGACTCACGGTCGCCGCGGCCTGCGAGGCTGTCAGCGCATCGATGCGAGAGACCGCAGCGCGCAGGCGTGCATCGAGCTCGGCGAGCGACCGCTCAACATCCACAGCCGCCCGCGGCGGATCCTGCGGGACTCGACCTGGTACCGCACGGTCCTGAGCAGCCTGGGTTTCGCGGCCGCGCTCGGCCGCTTCCAATCGCGCCGCGAGGGTCCCGCGGGGCGGCGCCACCGGCCTCGTCGACGGCACGCTCTGCCAGCCGGACGAGATCACCCTGTCGACCGAGCGCATGACCGGCATCGAGCCGGTGGACCCGCTCGGCATGACGGTGGTGGTCGGCACCGGCGCGACGCTCGAGAGCGTGCAGGACGCCGCGTCAGCGGCGGGCCTCTTCTTCCCCCTCGATCTCGGGGCTCGCGGCTCGGCGACGATCGGCGGCGCGATCTCCACCAACGCCGGCGGCCTGCGGGTGCTGCGCTACGGCATGATGCGCGAGATGGTGCTGGGGCTGGAGGCGGTGCTCGCCGACGGCACGGTCGTGTCGTCGATGCGACCGCTCATCAAGAACAACACCGGGCTCGACCTCAAGCAGCTCTTCCTCGGCACCGAGGGCACGATGGGCATCGTCACGCGGGCCGTCATCCGCCTCCGGCCGGAGCCCGCCGGCTACGCGACGGCGCTGATCGCGTGCCCCGGAGTCGACGATGGCGCCCGGGTGCTGCGGGCGGCGCAGAGCGCCTTCCAGGGACGTGTCTCCTCGTTCGAGGGCCTCTGGCCGGACTTCTACCGGCTGATGACGGCGCCGGGCCGCGCGACCCCGCCGCTGGGACCGGACTACCCGTTCTACGCCATCATCGAGGTCGAGTGCGTCCCCGAGGAATCCGACAGGTTCCTGGACCTGCTGGAAGGGCTGATGGGCGAGGGCACGATCCTCGACGCCGCCGTCGCCTCGTCGGAGGAGCAGCGTCGGGGCATGTGGCGGATCCGCGACCGCGTGGAGCACCTGAACGCCGACGGGATCGACCGGGCCTTCGACGTGAGCGTGCCGCTCGCGCGGATGGACGGCTACGTCCGCGGCGCGCTCGACCGGCTCGCGACGATCCCGGGCTGCCGGGCGGTCGTCTACGGGCATATCGGCGACAACAACCTCCACTGGAACACCACCCGCCTCGACGCCGCCGGCAACGCGGCGATCGACGCGGCGATCTACGAGCCGCTGGCGGAGCTGAACGGCTCCGTCTCGGCGGAGCACGGGATCGGGCTCGAGAAACGGGCCAAGCTGAAGCTGTCGCGCTCGCCCGAGGAGATCGCCGTCATGCGGCTCGTGAAGCGGGCGCTCGATCCGGACAACCGGCTGAACCCGGGCAAGATCTTCTGAGGGCCTCGCCGTGGCGATCCGGCTGGCGGTGCGCCTCACGCCGCGCGGGGGCCGCGACGCCGCGGAGGGCTGGGCCCGGGACGAGAAGGGACAGCCCTACCTGAAAGCCCGCGTCGCCGCCCCGCCGGTCGACGGCGCGGCCAACGGGGCGCTGGTCGCGCTGGTCGCCAAGGCGCTGAAGGTCAGCCGCGGCTCGGTCCGCATCGTGACCGGCGATCAGAGCCGACTGAAGATCCTGGAGATCGACGGCGCGAAGCAGGCGGATCTGGACCGGGTATTCGGGGCGCCGTGAGGGCTTCTCGACGTCTTTGCGAGCGCAGCGAAGCGATCCAGAGGCGCCCAGGCCTCAGATGGCGCGCTACACTGGATTGCTTCGCTGCGCTCGCGAGGACGGGAAGGCGCGAACGTCAGCCTGTCCTGGACGATGCGTCCCACCTTCCGCGACGCATCGTCCATCGACTGATCGGTCAGAACGCGACCTTGTCGCCCCCCTTCAGCGCCAGGATCTCCCGCGCCTCGTCGGGCGAGGCGACCGCGAGGCCCAGCCCCTCGATGATCGCGCGGACGCGGCGGACCTGCGCGGCGTTGGTCTCGGCGAGCTTGCCCGGGCCGTCCCAGAGGCTGTCCTCGAGGCCGACGCGGACGTTGCCGCCCATCGCGGCCGCCATGGCGGCGATGTTCATCTGGTTGCGGCCCGCGCCGAGCACCGACCAGCGGTACTGGTCGCCGAACAGCCGGTCGGCGGTGCGCTTCATGTGCATCACGTCGTCCGGATGCGCGCCGATGCCGCCCTGAAGGCCGAAGACCGTCTGGATGAACAGCGGCGCCTGCACGAGCCCGCGGTCGAAGAAGTATTTGAGATTGTAGAGATGCGCGGTGTCGTAGCACTCGAACTCGAACTTCGTCCCGTTCGGTCCGCAGGTCGTCAGGATGTGCTCGATCTGGCCGAACGTGTTGCGGAAGATGATATCCTTGTTGCCGAGATAGTCCCGCTCCCACTGGTGCTTCAGGTCCTTGAAGCGGTCGAGCATGCCGAACAGGCCAAAATTCATCGAGCCGAGATTCAGCGAGGCGACTTCCGGCTGGAAGGTTGCGGCAGGGCGCACCCGCTCCTCGATCGACATGGTCGGCGCGCCGCCGGTGGTGATGTTCACCACGCAGTTCGAGCGCTGCTTGATCACCGGCAGGAACTTGGCGAACGCCTCGGGTGTCTGGTCGGGCTGGCCGTTCTCCGGATTGCGGGCGTGCAGGTGCACGATGGCCGCGCCCGCCTCGGCGGCGCCGATCGCGGCGTCGGCGATCTCCTCGGGCGTCACCGGCAGGTGCGGCGACATGCTGGGCGTGTGGATCGCGCCGGTCACCGCGCAGGTGATGATGACTTTCCGCTGTGAGGCCATGCTCAGTCCTTCCGTGAAGCCTTGTGGGCGCGGAGCGCCGCCAGCCGCGCGTCGCGGCGGTTCATGCGTGTGGGCAGATCGGTCGGCGGCCGCCACTTGGCCAGGATCGCCTCGGTCGCCGGCGCCTCGTAGACCGAGGGTGGCGCCGGGTCGGCGGCAAGAGTCTTGTAGAAGCCGGTGTAGCGCGCGCAGTAATCGGCGATGCCGCCCGGCGCGTTGAGCTCGATCGTCTCGAACGGACCCATGAAGCTCCAGCGCAGGCCGAGGCCGTCCGCGACCGTCTTGTCGAGGTCCTGCGGGGTCACGTAGCCCTCGGAGGCGAGGCGGAACGCCTCCGCCAAGAGGGCGCCCTGGAGCCGGTTGAGGATGAAGCCCTCGATCTCCTTCAGCACGGTGATCGGCACCTGCCCGATCTGCTCGTAGACCTGCCGGGCCCGCACCAGAGCCTCGGGGGCCGTCCACGGCGCGCCGGAGATCTCGACGAGCGGGATCAGGTGCGGCGGGTTCACCGGATGGCCGACGAGGCAGCGCGCCCGACCCGGCAGATCCTCGGTGAAGAGGGAGCAGCGGATCGCCGAGGAGGACGAGGCGATGACCGCCTCCCGCGGCGCCGCGGCGTCGAGGTCCGCGAACAGGCTCCGCTTCACCTCCAGCCGCTCCGGGCCGTTCTCCTGCACGAAGGCGACGCCGTCGAGGGCGGAACCGAGGGTGCCGGCCGCGCGGATGCGCTCCGCGGCACCGGCGGGGTCGGCGCAGAGATCGTTCGCCGCGAGCGTCCGCAGTCCCTCGGCGCAGGCCGGGATCGCGGCCTCGGCCACGCCCGCCGCGGGGTCGAACAGGCGCACGTCCCAGCCGGCACGGGCGAAGATCATCGCCCAGGCCCGGCCGATCAGGCCGGCGCCGACGATCGCGACGCTCTCGGTCATAGCCACAGCACCTTCCGCCTCAAATCCTGATCCTCGCGCAGGAGACGCGACTCGCCCGTCCACTGCACGCTGCCGCGCTCCAGGGCGACGGTGCGGTCGGACAGCGCCAGGGCGAGGTCGAGATGGTGGTCCACCAGGATGATCGCGATCTCCCGGCGCAGCCGGTCGAAGGCCTCGAACAGCTCCTCCGTCACGGCCGGCGACAGGCCCTCGAAGGGCTCGTCGAGGAGGAGGAGCCGCGTGTCGCCCGAGAGGGCGCGGGCCACCGCCACCATCTGCTGCTCGCCCCCGGACAGACGGGCCGCGTCGACGGTCCAGCGCTCCTTCAGACGCGGGAAGAACTCGAGGACCTTCGCCTCGTCCCAGTGGATACCGGCGCCGGTGAGCCGCCGCAGGCGGCCGAGGCCCAGATTCTCCGCGACGGTCATGCCGGCGAACAGCGCCCGCCCCTGCGGCACGTAGCCGATCCCGAGCCGGGCGATCCGGTCGGGCGACAGGCCGGCGATGTCCTGGCCGGCGAGCACGATCCGGCCGGCGGCCGGCGGCGCGGTGCCGATCAGCGTCTTGAGCAGCGTCGACTTGCCGGCGCCGTTCCGGCCGAGCAAGGCCAAGACCTCGCCCCGGCGCACCGCGAGGTTCACGCCGTTGAGGATGTGCGACTTGCCGTAGAAGGTGTCGACGCCCTCCATGGCGAGCAGCGTCTCGGCCTCGGCGGCGCTGGCGCGCGGCTTCGCGGCGATCGCCGCCGTGCCCGATCCGAGGTAGACCGCCTGCACCCGCGCGTCGTCGCGGGCATCCGCGACCGAGCCGTCGACCAGCACGGCGCCGTCGGCCATGACGGTGACGCGGTCGGCGAGGCGGAAGACGCGGTCGATGTCGTGCTCGACGAGGAGCACCGGGATGTCGGCCGACAGCGCCTTGATCAAGTCGCCGACCCGCTCGCGCTCGGCGGCCGCGAGGCCCGCGAGCGGCTCGTCGAGGAGCAGGACGCGGGGCCGCGTGGCCAGGGCGAGACCCATGTCGAGCAGTCGCTGACCGCCGTAGGACAGGCTGCCGGCCTCGGCCCGTTCGATGCCGGACAGGCCGGTCCAGCGCAGAAGCTCGGCGGTGTCGTCGGCGATCTCGCGGACGGCCAGCGCGTCCCGCCACGGACTGAAATGCGCCGCGTGCCGGGCCTGCACCGCGAGGCGGACGTTCTCCTCCACGGAGAGGCCCGGGAACAGGTTGGTGATCTGGAACGAGCGGCCGATCCCGGCCCGGGTGATGGCGTGCGGCTCCAGCCCGGCGATCTCGCGCCCGTCGAGGCGGATGCTGCCGCCGCTCGGCCGGAACATCCCGGACAGCAGGTTGAAGGCGGTGGTCTTGCCGGCGCCGTTCGGTCCGATCAGGGCGTGGAGCGTCCGGTCGGCGACCGCCAAGGACACGCCGCGCACAGCCTTCACGGGCCCGAAACTTTTCCGGATCTCGTCGGCGACCAGCACCGGGCCGTCGCCGCGCCCCTCCGCGATGAAGCGGGCCGGGACGCGGCCCGAGGCGCCGGCGCGGCGGGCCGACATGGCCGCGCCCTCGGTCGGGACGCGCCGGAACGGCTTGAGCAGCCGCGCCGCGATGCCGACGAGCCCGTCCGGCGAGAACACGATGAAGGCGACGAACAGCAGGCCGAAATACAGGAGCCAGTCGGCGGTGTAGATCGACAGGAACTCGCGGAACAGGATGTAGAACAGCGCGCCGAGCGCCGGCCCGAGGAACGAGCGCATCCCGCCGATCACCACCATGGCGAGCAGCTCGCCCGAGAAGGCGATGGAGATCGGGTCGGCCGACGTGAAGCGGTGGCTGTAGGCCGAGAGCGCGCCGGCGAGACCGGTGATCGTCGCCGAGATCACGAAGGCGGCGAGCTTGTAGCGGTTGGTGGCGTAGCCGAGGAAACCGGCGCGCTGCTCGTTCTCGCGGATCGCCACCAGCACGGTGCCCATCGGCGAGCGACGGAAGCGCCACAGGGCGATCAGAACCGCGAAGGCGATGCCGGACACGGCGGCGTAGTAGGCGCCCGGCTCCTGCAGCGAAGCCCAGCGGTGCAGGTTGCCGATGCCGTTCTCGCCGCCGGTCAGGTCTGTCCAGCGGAACGCGATGGCGTAGAGCATCGCCGTGAAGGCGAGGGTCAGGAGCGAGAAGTAGACGCCTCGCCGCCGCAGGATCAGGCCGCCGGCCATGAGCGCGGCGACGCCGGTGATCGCCAGGGCGCCGAGGAGCGGCAGCGCCATGTCGCCGGGGAACAGCCGCGTCTGGAGGATCGCCACCGCGTAGGCGCCGATCCCGAACCACGCCCCGTGGCCGAAGGAGGTGAGCCCGGTCCAGCCGACCAAGATGTTGAGGCCGAGCACCGCGAGGGCGAAGATCACCACGTCGGTGGCGGTGATCAGCGTCAGGCCGATCGCGTCCAGGGCGAAGGGCAGGACGATCAGGGCGGCGAGCGCCGCCCAGAGCTGGCGGCTCTCGCGCAGGATCAGGCCGCGCTGCGGCAGGGCGAGCGGCAGCGGCTCGGCGGTACCGGACATGGGACGCTCTCCGCTCACTCGAACCGGGCGATGTGCTCGCCGAACAGGCCGCGCGGGCGCAGCAGCAGGACGAGCACCATGAGGGCGTAGACGGCGGCCTCGGTGGCCGGCGGGTAGGCGTAGGCGGTGAGGCCCCGGACCACGCCGACGATCAGCGCGGCGAGCACCACACCCCAGAACGAGCCGAGCCCGCCGATCACCACCACCACGAAGGCGAAGGTCAGGATCTCGGCGCCCATGGCGGGCTGCACGCCCGTGACCGGCGCCATCATGGTTCCGGCCAGCGCCGCGAGCCCGACCGCGATCGTCACCACGGCGGTCATGTAGGGCCGGAGCGAGATGCCCAGCGCGGCGACCATGTCGGGGTTCTGCACGCCGGCCCGGACCACGCGACCGAAGCTCGTCCGCGTCAGGAGCAGCCACAGGCCGGCGACGCAGGCGAGAGCGACCACGAGGATCGACAGCCGGTAGCGCGAGTAGATCAGGTCGCCGATGAAGACCTGCCCGCGCAGCCAGAGCGGGATCCCGAACGGCACCGGCGCCGCCCCGAAGGCCATGCGCAGGGCCTGCTCGGCCACCATGGCGAGCCCGAAGGTGAGGAGCAGGCCGAGCGTCGGGTCGCCGCGGTAGAAGCGCCTGAGCAGGAACCGCTCGATCAGCAGGCCGAGCACGGCCACCGCGAGCGGGGAGGCGATGAGGGCGCCGCCGAATCCGATGGTCGGCGTCAGCAGCACGGTCATGTAGGCGCCGATCGCGTAGAAGGCGCCGTGAGCGAGGTTCACGATCCCGCCGAGGCTGAAGATCAGCGACAGGCCGAGCGCGATCAGCAGGTACTGCACGCCGATCAGCAGGCCGTTGAGCACCTGCTCCAGGATGAAGACGAGCTGCATGGCCGCCTCACGCCGGGAAGGTGCAGGCGTTCTCGTCGCGGGTCGTGGCGAGCACTTCCAGGCTCTCGCCGGGACCGGGCAGCGGCCCGGTCGATGTGAAGATGTCGTAGGGAGTCTTGACTTGGTCCGCCGGCAGGGCGGTGATCGCGAACATCTCCTGCATCAGCTCGTGGTCCCAGGGGCGGAAATAGCCCTCGCGAACCTTGGCGATGTCGAACTTCGCGCCCGATTCGAGGTGCTCCACAACCTTGATCGACTCGGTCGATTTCAACTCGTTCATCGACTGCGCGACGATCTTCATCGCCGTGTAGTCGCCCCAACCCTGGTTCTCCGGCGGCTTCTTGTACTTGGCCTTGAAGGCGGCCACGAATTTCTTGGCCGAGGGCGAGTCGATCTGGTGGTGCCAGATCACCGGCCAGGTGCCGAGGAAGTTGCCGGGCCCGGCGCCCCAGGCCAGCGCCGTGTCGAAGCCGAATCCGGCGACCGGGAACGGCAGGCCGAACTCGCTGTACTGCTTCAGGAAGTTGGTGATCTGCGCGCCCGCGAGGTTGCAGATCACGAGGTCCGGCTTCGCCTGGCGGAGCTTCAGCAGGAACGGCGAGAAGTCGGTGAGTTCGGTCGGGATCAGATCCTCGCCGACGAGGGTGGCGTCGTTGGCGGCGAAGTACTTCTTCGCCTGCTTCAGGAGATCGTGTCCGAAGGCGTAGTCCGCCGTGAGCGCGTAGACCTTGCGGCCCTTGATCAGGCCCCGGTCGAGCAGCGCCCGGCCGCAGGCCCGCACCATCATGGTGTTCTGCGCTTCGACGTGGAACATGAAGCGCTTGCAGTCGGAGCCGCGCAGCGCGTCCGAGTTGGCGCCGGTGTTGATGAACAGGATCTTCTCCCGCTGCGCGACCTGGCTGATGGCCAGCGCGGAGGCCGAGTTGATCTCGCCGACGAGGCACGCCACGCGGTCGCGCTGGACCATGCGCTCGGCCTTGGCCGACGCGGTCTGCGGGTTGACGCTGTCCTCCGACAGGAGCTCGACCTTGCGGCCCGCGATGCCGCCGGCCGCGTTGATCTCCTCGACCGCGAGTTGCGCCGCCTGCACGGCGAACTCGCCGAGCGGCCCGAGGAAGCCCGTCCGCGGCGTCAGGTGGCCGATCCGGATCACCTCCGACTGTCCCTGGGAGAGCGCCGGGCTCGCGAGCGCCGGCGCGAGGAGCGCTGCGCCGCCGGCGCGCAGGAGGCTGCGGCGAGAAAGGGAATCCCCGTACCGGTCCGTCATCGTTCCGCTCCCGTGCGTGTCCTCCAGCCGGGCTGTTGTGGCGGGCTCTGGCGGCCCTCACCCGAACTGTGATCACAGATCACTAGCGCGATAGTGCCAGATCCGTCTAGTGTCGGCACATGAATTCCACTTTGGCCCTCGCCGAACTGCCCCTGCTCGAGCGGCGGACCCTGTCCGACACCGTCTACGAGGCCCTGTCCGACCTTCTCGCCTCGGGGCGTCTTGCACCGGGCGACCGACTGTCACTCCGGCAGAGCGCGGCGGCTCTCGGCGTCTCGGTGATGCCGGTGCGCGAGGCGGTGAGCCGGCTCGCGGCGGACGGCGTTCTGGAGGTGGCGCCGAATCGGGTGATCCGCGTGCCGGTGATGGGCGCGGCCGCGTTCCGGGCCCTGGTCGAGACCCGCATCGCGGTCGAGGGCATCGCCGTAGCGCGGGCGGCCGAGCGGCGGACCGGGTCCGAGCTGGCGGCGATCCGGAGCGCCGAGGCGGCCTTCCGGACCGAGGCCGAGGCGGCGGAGCCCGACAGGGCGCGCGCCGTCCAGCTCAACCGCGACCTGCATTTCGCCATCTACGGCGCCTGCGGGCTGGGACCCCTGCAGGAGATCATCGCCCGGCTCTGGCTGAAGGCCGGCCCGGTGATCAACCTGGATCTGCGCGCCCACCCGGAGCGCCTGCTCCAGGGCTTCGCCCTCCGGCGGCACGCCGAGGCGGTGGCGGCCATCGAGGTCCGGGACGGCGCGGCGGCCGCGGCCGCGATCGCCGCCGACATCCGGGAAGCGGCGGAGTTCATCTTGACCCGCGGCGGGTTGCGGGACGTTCACGGAGAGGATTGATCATGGATCTGGGGATTGCCGGCCTGCGCGTCCTGGTGACCGCGGGCGCTGCCGGGATCGGTCGCGAGATCGTCGACGCCTTCGTGGACGAAGGCGCGCGCGTCTTCGCCTGCGACGTCGACGCGGAGGCCCTGGCGGCGCTGCCGGAGACGATCGGGCGCAGCCGCACCGACGTCGCCGACCGCGACGCGGTCGCCGCGATGATGGACCAGGCGGTCGAGTTCCTCGGCGGCCTCGACGTGCTCGTCAACAATGCCGGGATCGCCGGCCCGACCGGCCGTGTCGAGGAGATCGCCCCCGAGGAGTGGGACCGCTGCGTCACGGTCTGCCTGACCAGCCAGTTCAACTGCGCGCGCCTGGCGGTGCCGCACCTTCGCCAGAGCGCCAACGCCTCGATCGTCAATCTGTCCTCGGCCGCCGGCAAGTTCGGCTTCGCTCTGCGCAGCCCCTACGCGGCCGCCAAGTGGGGGGTGATCGGCTTCACGAAGTCCCTGGCGATCGAGCTCGGCGGCGCTGGTATCCGGGTGAACGCGATCCTGCCGGGTCTCGTCGCCGGGGATCGCCAGCGCCGGGTGCTCGAATCGAAGGCCCAGCAGCAGGGGACAAGCTTCGCCGACATGGAGGCGCGGGCGTTCTCGTTCGTGTCGGTGAAGGAGTACGTCACGGCGCGCCAGCTCGCCGACCAGATCCTGCTGCTCTGCTCGCCGCGCGGCCGGACGATCTCGGGGCAGGCGATCTCCATCGACGGTGACACCCGGATGCTGTCCTGAAATCGTTCCAGCGCCGAAGATGCTGCGGGCGATCAATCCTCAGAGTATTGCAAGAGCGAGCCGAGGGCGCCGCGACCGGAGTCGCGATGCCCGCGGCGGCAGCGGAAGACGGAAGCCGGACCGCCAGCGCCGGCCTCAGGATGCGAGGAAGCGACCATGAGCGACAAACGCCGGATCACGCCCGCCGACCTGCGCTCGAAGGCCTGGTTCGACAACCCGCACAACCCGGGCATGACCGCCCTCTACCTCGAGCGCTACCTCAATTACGGGCTGACGCCGGAGGAGCTGCGCTCGGGCAAGCCGCTGATCGGCATCGCCCAGACGGGATCCGACCTGTCGCCCTGTAACCGCCACCACATCGAGCTCGCCAAGCGGGTGCGCGAGGGGATCACGGCGGCCGGCGGCGTCGCCTTCGAGTTTCCCTGCCACCCGATCCAGGAGACGGGGAAGCGGCCGACCGCGTCGCTCGACCGGAACCTCGCCTACCTGTCCCTGGTCGAGGTGCTGTACGGCTACCCGCTGGACGGCGTCGTGCTGCTCACCGGTTGCGACAAGACCATGCCGGCCTGTCTGATGGCGGCGGCGACGGTCAACATCCCGGCGATCTCGCTGAATGTCGGGCCGATGCTCAACGGCTACTTCCACAAGGAGCTGACCGGCTCGGGCACGATCGTGTGGAAGGCGCGCGAGCGGCACGCGGCAGGCGACATCGACTTCCAGCAGTTCATGGACATCGTCGGGTCGTCGGCGCCGTCGACGGGCCATTGCAACACGATGGGCACGGCCTCGACGATGAACGCCCTCGCCGAGGCACTCGGTTTCGCCCTTCCCGGCTCGGCGGCGATCCCGGCGCCCTACCGCGAGCGTGGCCAAGCCGCCTACGCCACCGGGCAGCGGATCGTCGAGATGGTCTGGGAAGACCTGAAGCCCTCCGACATCCTCACCCGCGAGGCCTTCGAGAACGCCATCGTGGCCAACGCCGCGATCGGCGGCTCGACCAACGCGCCGATCCACATCAACGCCATCGCCAAGCATATCGGCGTGCCTTTGAGCTGCGACGACTGGGAACGGGTCGGGTTCGAGATCCCGCTGCTCGTGGACATGCAGCCTGCCGGCCGCTGGCTCGGCGAGGAGTATTTCCGCGCGGGCGGCCTGCCGGCGGTCTTCGCCGAGCTGATCGAGGCCGGGAAGGTCCACGAGGACGCGCTGACCTGCAACGGCCGGACCGTCGGCGAGAACTACCGCGGGCGGCACAGCTGGAACCGCGACGTGATCCGCGCCTACGGCGAGCCGCTGATGGAGCGCGCGGGCTTCCTGAACCTCAAGGGGAGCCTGTTCGACTCGGCGATCATGAAGACCTGCGTCATCTCCGAGGAGTTCGCCGCCCGCTACCTGCGCAATCCGAATGACCCGATGGCCTTCGAGGGGCGCGTGGTCGTGTTCGACGGGCCGGAGGACTACCACACCCGGATCGACGATCCGGCCCTCGACATCGACGAGAACACCATCCTGATCATGCGCGGGGCCGGTCCGATCGGCTATCCCGGCGCCGCCGAGGTGGTGAACATGCAGCCGCCCGGCGCCCTGATCCGGCGCGGCGTCACCTCCCTGCCCTGCATCGGCGACGGCCGGCAATCCGGCACCTCCGGCACGCCCGCCATCCTGAACGCCTCACCCGAGGCGGCCGCGGGGGGCGGGCTGGCGCTGTTGCAGAGCGGCGACCGAATCCGCGTCGACCTCAACCGCCGGAGCGCCGACATCCTGCTCCCGGCCGAGGAACTCGACCGCCGGCGGGCGGATCTGGCGGCGCGCGGCGGCTATCCCTATCCGGCGACCCAGACGCCCTGGCAGGAGATCTACCGCGATCAGGTCGATCAGCTCGACCAGGGCATGGTGCTGAAGGGCGCGGTGAAGTTCCAGAAGGTCGCGCAGACCTCCGGCGTGCCGCGGGACAACCACTGAGGCCCTCACCGGATCTCGCGCGGTTGGCCGGATGCGGATGCGGCGCACGGCGCGTCCTCGCCGGGTCGAGACGCGCCGCGCGCCGGGCGAGGATCGCCGCGGGCCTTCGGGGCATGCCGCTGCACAGGGCGCCGTCAGCCGGGTCGACAGCGCGACGCCGCGGCCGCTTTGCTCAGCCGTGAATTTTGAATACATTTCCCCGCGGGTGGGCGCGTCCCATCTCGGGAGGGATCGATCGTGACGGAAGCGAGGGCGGATGCCCCGGCGCCGCGTGCAGCGGCGCGCCTCGAGGCCGGTTTGCCGCGCCGGCTGGCGGAGCAACTCCAGGGTGAGGCGCGCTTCGACGCGTTCACGCGCGGGCGCTACAGCACCGACGCCTCGATCTACCAGATCATGCCCGCCGGCGTGGTGCTGCCGCGCTCCGCCGCGGACATCGCCGCGACCCTGCGCGTCGCCGCCGAGCACGGCGCCCCGGTGATCCTGAGGGGCGGCGGCACCTCGCAGAACGGCCAGCCGATCGGGTCCGGCCTCGTGGTCGACTGCTCGCGGTACTTCAACGGCGTCCTGGCCTACGACGCGGAGGCCGGCACGATCACGGTCGAGCCGGGCATGGTGCTGGAGCGCCTGAACACCCGGGTGAAGGCCGACGGCTGGTTCTTCCCGGTCGAGCCCTCGACGGCGACCCGCTGCACCATCGGCGGCATGGCGGGCAACAATTCCTGCGGGGCCCGCTCCCTGCGCTACGGCAAGATGAGCGACAACGTCCTCGCGATCGAGGCGCTGCTCCACGACGGCGAGGCCTTCGGCTTCGGCCTGACCGGCAACGCCCATTCCGGCGTGACCGGGTCGGATCGGGCCGCGGCGCTGGCCGGTCGGGTGCGCGGCCTCGCCGAGGATCACCGCGCCGAGATCGAGGCCCGCTACCCGAAGGTTCAACGTCGCGTCGGCGGCTACAACCTCGACGCGCTGATCGAGGCGCAACCGAACCTCGCGCACCTGCTCGTCGGGTCCGAGGGCACGCTGGCCGCGACCACCGCGGTGACGCTGAAGCTCTCGCGCCTGCCGACGCACCGGGTGATGGGCGTGTGCCACTTCCCGTCGTTCCGGGCCGCCATGGAGACGACGCGGCACATCGTCGGGCTGGACCCGGTGGCGGTCGAACTCGTCGACAACAACGTCCTCGTGCTCGGCGCGGACATCCCGCTGTTCCGCACGACGCTCGCCGACATCACCAAGGGCAAGCCGAACTGCCTGCTGCTCACCGAGTTCGCCGGGGACGACCTCGCGTCGCTCCGGCGCGACCTGAAGCGCCTCGACGCCTGCATGGCCGATCACGGCTTCCCGGACGCCGTCGTGGAGGTGGTCGAGCCCGCCCGGCAGAGATTGGTCTGGGAGGTCCGCGAGGCCTGCCTCAACATCATGATGTCGATGAAGGGCGACGCCAAGCCGGTCTCCTTCATCGAGGATTGCGCCGTCCCGCTGGAGCACCTCGCCGACTACACGGACGCGGTGACGGAGGTGTTCACCAAGCACGGCACACGCGGCACGTGGTACGCCCACGCCTCGGTCGGGTGCCTGCATGTCCGCCCGATCCTCGACATGAAGGAGGCCGGCGATGTCCGGCGGATGCGGGCGATCGCGGAGGAGACGTCCGAGCTGGTGCGCCGCTACAAGGGCTCGTATTCCGGCGAGCACGGCGACGGGATCTCCCGCTCGGAATTCGTGGAGCCGCTCTTCGGCGCGACCCTCACCCGCGCCTTCGAGACGGTGAAGGACGCGTTCGACCCGGATAACCGGCTCAACCCCGGCAAGATCGTGCGGGCGCCGAAGTTCGACGATCGCGGCCTGTTCCGGTTCAAGCCGGACTACGCGGTCTCGGCGCCGACGACGACTGCCCTCGACTGGTCGGACTGGGGCGGCTTCGGCTCCGCGGTGGAGATGTGCAACAACAACGGCACCTGCCGGAAGCTCGCCGGCGGCGCCATGTGCCCCTCCTACCGGGTGACGAAGGAGGAGCAGCACCTGACCCGCGGCCGGGCCAATTCCCTGCGGCTCGCCATCTCGGGCCAGCTCGGCGAGGACGCCTTCACCAGCCCGGAGATGAAGCGCACCCTCGATCTCTGCGTCTCCTGCAAGGCCTGCCGCCGCGAGTGCCCGACCGGCGTCGACATGGCCAAGATGAAGATCGAGTTCCTGCACCATTACCACGCACGCCACGGGCTGCCCCTGCGGGAGCGCCTCATCGCGACGATGCCGCTCTATGCCGGGGCCGCAGCGCGGCTGGCGCCGCTGCTCAATCTGCGGGACCGATATCCGGCCCTCGCCGCCCTCTCGGAGCGGTTCGCCGGGCTCTCGGCCAAGCGCTCGCTGCCGCGCTGGCGGCGGCCGTGGGGCGAGGAGGGCGAGCCTGCCCACGCGCAGGACGTCGTGGGCGACTTCCGCGACGTGATCCTGTTCGGCGACACCTTCAACCGGGCGTTCGAGCGGGAGAATCTCGAGGCGGCCGAGCGCGTCCTGCGGGCTGCCGGCTACCGGCTGCACCGGGTCTACCCGTCCCGCGGGCGGCGCCCCCTCTGCTGCGGCCGGACTTGGCTCTCCGCCGGCCAGACCGACCGGGCCCGTCAGGAGGCGCGCCGCACCCTCGACGCGCTGCTGCCGTTCCTCCGTGCGGGTGCGCGGGTCGTCGGCCTGGAGCCGTCCTGCCTGCTCACCTTCCGGGACGAGTTCGCGGCGCTTCTGCCCGGCGACGAGGCCGCGCTGCTGGCCAAGCAGTCCTTCCTGTTCGAGGAACTGCTGGCATCCGACCTGACGGCCGGCCGCATCGCGCTGCCGTTCGCCGACCAGCGTGGCCGGGTCGCGCACCTGCACGGCCACTGCCATCAGAAATCCTTCGGCATCATGGGCTCGGTCGAGACCATGCTTCGGGCGGTGCCGGGACTCGACCTGCGGATCATCGAGTCGAGCTGCTGCGGGATGGCGGGCGCCTTCGGCTACCGGCCGGAATCGATCGAGACGTCCTTCGCCATGGCGGAGCTGTCGCTGTTCCCGGCGCTGCGCGCCGCCGGGCCCGACGATCTCGTCGTGGCCGACGGGACGAGTTGCCGCCACCAGATCCACGACGGACTGGGCCTCCGGGCGGAACATGTGGCTCGCGTGCTGGATCGAGCCCTCGTACCTCGACACTCCATTGCCGGGCACCTACACATACACGACAGGTCGCACTGATCTGTGTGTGTCGGGGGACCATGAATAAAATCGAGCCCGGGATCGGCATCAGCCGCCGCTACCTCCACGACGAGGTCGCCGAGCGCATGCGCGAGCTGATCCGGTCCGGCGAGATGGAGCCGAAGGCGCGGATCAACGAGAGCGAGCTGACCGAGCGCTTCGGGATCTCGCGGACGCCGCTGCGCGAGGCGATCAAGATCCTGGCGACGGAAGGTCTGCTGGAGCTGCTCCCGAACCGCGGGGCCCGCGTCGCCAGCATCTCGGATGCCGAACTCGAGGAGATGATGGAGGTGATCGCCGGCCTCGAAGCCACGGCCGGGGATCTGGCCTGCCGAACGATCACCGACGCCGACATCGACGCCCTGGTGGTCGATCACGCGGCGATGGTCGAGGCCTGGCAGGCGGGGGACGAGGCCGGCTATTTCAGCCACAATCGCCGGATCCACGAGGGGATCATGGCGGCGAGCCGCAACACGATCCTCGCCAACATCTACGAGAGCCTGTCCGGCCGGATCCAGCGCTCGCGCTACTCCGCCCATCAGACGCCCGAACAATGGGCGCGGGCCGTCTCCGAGCACGAGCGGATGATCGAACTGCTGCGTGCCCGCGACGGCGCCGCGCTGGCCGTGCTCATGCGCGAGCACATCCGCGGGAAGAAATCGGTGATCGCCGCCAATTACGGGGCGGCCGAGACCGCCTGAACGTCTCGGTCGCCGGAGACCGCACCCGCGATCAGCCGGGCATCCCGGTCATCTCGAACCAGAACGACGCGCCCGGCGTGCGCGAATCGTTCGCGTAGAGGAACGGGATGTCGGGGCCGGCGCCGCGGGCGGCGAAGACCGTCCTGACCCGGGCGCTCATCTCGGCATCCTGACAGATATACATCACCGGCGCGGTCACCCGGAACGGCGGCGCGCCGCACAGGAGCATCGCCGCCAGCAGATATTGCTCGTTGTACAGCCTGCAGTTCCATGCCGCGGGGTAGTCGTCCGGGATGAAGATGTCGTGGATCTGCACGATGACACCCGGCGCGAGGCGCGGCATCACCTCGAAGAAGAACACCGTCACGTCCGAATTGGCGAAGGAGCGGTGCGACCCGTCGAAGAACAGGATGTCGCCGGCTTTCAGCTCCTCGAAGACCTTCAGGTCGCACGATTCGAGCGGGCTGCGCACGGTCCAGTCGCACAGGGCGTCGATCTCGCGCCGCGGCATCGGATCGATCGAGGTGATCCGCGTCGGCAACTTCAGCGTGTCGATCGTGTGCCGGGCGAAGCAGGTCGAGCAGCCGGACCCGATCTCGTAGAACCGCTCGGGGCGCTTCCAGGCCAGCATCGTCATCAGCGCGGCGCCGTCGAGGGCGGTGAACCACGTGTTGTTCCAGTGGGGCGACGCCCTGCCGGCCGACGGGGCGTCGTGCGGGACGCTGTGCAGCAGGTCGGCCCAAACCTCGAGCTCCGTCAGGAACCGGTCGTAGGCCGCCCGGGACCGGCCGAGCACTGCCTTGAGCTGGCCGTGCGGCGCCCGGCCCGGCGTCCAGCGCGCGGACGGAACGACGGGGTAGTAATCGTGGACCGTGTGGCTCCAGCGGAACGCCTCCCGGCTCGCCCGGAAGATGTCCACGCCCGCCCGGCGGCCCGCGCTCCTGACGACGTCCTTCAGCATGCTCTGTCCCCGGTTGCGGGCGAACAATGCCGGTTATGCAACTTACGGTCGAGTCGCGCGGAACACCTACGCAGTCCGACCTGCCCGTAGGGTTAGGGCACCATGAACGGATCGTCCCGGGCCAGGCCCGGATCCGGCCGGACCGTCGGTATCGGCACCGTCGCGGCGCCTGCCTTCAGGCGGCGCTCTGCGCCCGCAAGCCCGCCACCAGATCGGTGAACCGGTCACCCTGGACGATCACGTGGCTACGCAGCGCGTCCGCGGCGCCGGCCTCGTCGCCCGCGATGATCGCGGCGACGATCGCCTCGTGCTCGGCCAGCGATTGCGGCAGGCGCTGGCGCACGCGCAGCTGCAGCCGGCGATAGGGGGCCAAGCGGCGATGGAGCGACAGCGCCTGCTCCGCCAGGAAGGCGTTCCGGCTCGCCCGGTAGACCACCGTGTGGAACACGTAGTTCTCGGCGTAGTAGGCCTCGGTGTCCTCGGTCGCCAGGGCGGCGCGGCAGCCCTCCAGCGCGGCGCGGAGCGCGGCGGCGTCCTCCGGCACGAGGCGACGCGCCGCGAGGCGGCCGCACGCCGCCTCGATCTCCGCCATGGTCTCGAACATGGCGAGCAGCAGGTGCGGCTCGGGCGCGCTGACGATCGCCCCGCGCCGGGGCTTCGTCTGCACCAGCCCGGTGACCGCGAGCTGCAGCAGCGCCTCGCGGATCGGCGTGCGCGAGACCCCGAAGCGGGCCGCGAGCTGATTCTCGTCGAGCCGCGATCCCAGCGCGAGCTCGCCGGAGACGATCTCATCCTCGATCCGCTGCCGCAGCCGCTGCGCGTGGCTCATGCTGCCGTTCCCTCCCCCGATGAACGGGTCGCACGCCGCTCCGCCCTTGAGGCCGGCGGATGTTCGGCGCGCGCGAACATTATGCTGGAGCATTGACAAAATATACAAGCCGGTTTCCCATGCATACAACGAGGCGCCGCACTATTGCAGCGCACAAAACAACGCCGCGTTGTTTGCGGTGCGGGAGAGCTCCATGACGCCTACTCGTCGCTCGCTGATCGCGGCCACGCTCGCGGCACCGGCCATCCTGCGGTTCGGCCTCAACAGCGCCCAGGCGGCCACGACGCTGAAGCTGTCCCACCAGTTTCCCGGCGGCACCATCGACGAGGGCGATTTCCGCGACCGCATGTGCCGGAAGTTCGCCAAGATGGTCGGCGAGCGTTCGAAGGGCGCCCTGGACGTCCAGGTCTACCCGGGCTCCTCGCTGATGAAGACGAACGCCCAGTTCGGCGCCATGCGCAAGGGCGCGCTCGACATGTCGCTCTACCCGAGCCCCTACGCGGGCGGCGAGATCCCGGAGCTCAATATCGGCCTGATGCCCGCCCTGGTGACGTCCTACGCCCAGGCCGTGGCGTGGAAGGCGGCCCCGGTCGGGCGCAAGCTCACCGAGATCCTGGACGCGAAGGGGATCATCCTGGTCTCCTGGGTCTGGCAGGCCGGCGGCGTCGCGAGCCGGGAGCGCGCCCTCGTGTCGCCGGCCGACGCCAAGGGCATGAAGGTCCGCGGCGGTTCGCGCGAGATGGACATGATGATGAAGGAGGCCGGCGCGGCCACCCTCTCGATCCCGTCGAACGAGTCCTACGCGGCGATGCAGACCGGCGCCTGCGACGCGGTGATCACCTCCTCCACCAGCCTGATCTCCTTCCGCCTGGAGGAGCTGTCCAAGGCCCTGACCTCGGGGCGCGAGCGCTCCTACTGGTTCATGCTCGAGCCGATCATGATGTCGAAGATCGTGTTCTCGGGCCTGCCGAAGGAGCAGCAGGACCTGATCATGGCGGTCGGCACGGAGCTCGAGGCCTTCGGCCAGTCCGGCGCGAAGGAGGACGACACCCGGGTCGAGGAGATCTTCGCCAAGGCCGGCGCCAAGGTCGTCCAGGTCGACGAGAAGTCCCTCGGCCAGTGGCGGGATCTCGCCCGCAGCACCGCCTGGAAGGATTACGCCGCCAAGAACGCGAACTGCGCGGAACTGCTGAAGCTCGCGGAGCAGGTCGCGTGAGCCACGGCTTCGACGCGGCCACGGCCGCACCGGAGGCGCGCGGGGCCGAGGAACCGCGCCTTCCGGGCCTCCTCGGCGCCTTCGACCGGGGCATGCGCCTCCTCAACAGGGTGATCCTGGCCGTGGGCGGCCTCTGCCTGGTAGCGGCCTGCCTCGTCCTCACTCACAGCGTCGTCGTCCGCTACCTCCTGAAGGAGCCGACGGAGTGGCAGGACGAGATGGCGGTGTTCCTGATCATCGGGGCCACCTTCCTGTCGGCGGCCGGCGTGCAGGCCAAGCGCGGGCACGTGGCGATCGAGGCCCTGACCGGCCTCCTCCCGCCCGCTGCGAACCGGGTCCGGCTCCTGCTGGCCGACGTCGTCAGCCTCGCCTTCTGCCTGTTCTTCGCGTGGAAGAGCTGGTCGCTCGATCACGAAGCCTGGGTCGACGGTCAGGTCTCGCAGTCGACTTGGGGTCCTTCCCTCTGGATCCCCTACACGCTCATGTCGGTCGGCATGAGCCTGCTGTGCCTGCAGTTCGTCCTGCAGATCGCCGAGGCCCTCGCCTACGGGCCGCGGGCCGCCGGCTGGGCGCAGCCCAAGATCGGGCTCGGGGCCGACGTCAATCGCGACATGCACGGGGCGGCCGCAGTCGCGCCGCGAGGACCGGATCCGCTGGGTCAGACCGTTTCCGCGAAGGTTGAACGATGAGCACGGCCGCGATCGGCTTCCTGTACGCGGGCGCGACCCTCGGGGCGATGCTCTCGGGCATCCCCATCGCCTTCGCGCTGGGCTTCGTGGCGCTCGCCTTCATGGTGGCGTTCATGCCCGGCGCCTCCCTCGATACGGTGGCGCAGAACGTCTACGAGGAGATGGCCTCGATCACCCTGCTGTCGATCCCGCTCTTCATCCTGAAGGGCGCGGCCATCGGACGGTCCAAGGCCGGCCAGGACCTCTACACGGCCATGCATGCCTGGATGCACCGCATCCCGGGCGGCCTGGGCATCGCCAACGTCTTCGCCTGCGCGCTGTTCGCCGCCATGGCGGGCTCCAGCCCGGCCACCTGCTCGGCGATCGGCTCGGCCGGCATCCCGGAGATGCGCAAGCGCGGCTACTCGCCGGGCTTCGCGGCCGGCATCATCGCGGCGGGCGGCACGCTCGGCATCCTCCTGCCGCCCTCGATCACCATGATCCTGTACGCGGTGGCGGCCGAGCAGTCGCTCGGGCGGCTGTTCCTCGCGGGCATCGGGCCGGGGCTGCTCCTGGTCAGCCTGTTCGCCGCGTGGTCGATGGTGCGCTTCCGCTCGGAATACGCCGCCGCGAAGGAGGCCCTGGAGCACGGCGGGCCGGCCTCGCCGATCCTGGCGGACGAGCAGTACAGCATGGCGCAGCGCTTCTCGACGCTGCCGCGTGTCCTGCCCTTCGTGGTCCTGCTCACCGGCGTGATGGTGGCGCTCTACGGCGGCTACGCCACGCCGTCCGAGACCGCGGGCCTCGGCGGGCTGATGGCCCTGGCGCTGATCGCCGCGATCTACGGGGTCTGGCGCTTCCGCGACGTCACGCCGATCCTGACGGCGACGCTGCGGGAATCGACCATGCTGATGCTGATCATCGGCATGTCGCTGCTCTACGCCTACGTGATGAGCTACCTGCACATCTCGCAATCGGCCGCCGCCGCGATCGTCGCGATGCAGCTCTCGCCGTGGGTGCTTCTGGTGACCATCCTGGCGCTGGTGATCGCGCTGGGGTTCTTCCTGCCGCCGGTCTCGATCATCCTGATGACGGCGCCGATCATCCTGCCGCCGCTCAAGGCCGCCGGGTTCGACCTCGTCTGGTTCGGCGTCGTGATGACCATTACCATGGAGATGGGCCTGATCCACCCGCCGGTGGGCCTCAACATCTTCGTCATCAAGAACATCGCCCCGGACATCCCGCTCTCGGACATCATCTGGGGCACCCTGCCCTTCGTGATCCTGATGGCGGTGGCGATCCTGATCCTGTGCCTCGTGCCGGGCATCGCGATGTGGCTGCCGGACCAGCTGCTCACGACGACGCGGTAGGTCGGTTCACCCGGTACACCGGATCCTGACCGGCCGCCGAGGGACCACCGCGCGGCCTCAAAGCTCGGCTTTTAAGGCACTGTTAACCATAGCAAGACCAATCCTGTCGGCAGACTACTTCTCTTAGAGATGCTTGGCGCCGATGCCCCGCTACTTCATCGACCTGCACGACGGCGCGCAGCCGATCCACGATGAGGTCGGGTTCGACCTGGCAGCGGCGGCCCGCGCCGGCGCGCTGGCCGGCGCGCCCGGAGCCGCCTATGGCGGAGCGCGCCGCCCCGATCCCGAATCTCGGACCGAACCATGAGCCTCGCCTCCGTGCGCGCCTTCTTCGCCGAGAAGGCGCCCGACATCGCGGTGATCGTGCTGGAGACCAGCACCGCGACCGTGGCCGAGGCGGCGGAGGGCCACGGCGTCGTCCCGGCCCAGATCGCCAAGACGCTCTCCATCCGGGTCGGCGATCGGGTCGCCCTGGTGGTGACGCGCGGCGACGCGCGGCTCGACAATCGGAAGGCCAAGGCCGCCTTCGGCGGCAAGGTGCGGATGCTCGACCTCGGCGAGGTGGAGGCGCTCACCGGCCATCCGGTGGGCGGCGTCTGCCCCTTCGGGCTGTCGACACCGCTGCCCGTCTACTGTGACGTGTCGCTGCGGGCGTTCGACGAGGTGGTGCCGGCGGCCGGCAGCACCCACAGCTCGGTGCGGATCGCGCCAACGCGGATGGCCGAGCTGACCGGCGCCGCCTGGGTCGATGTCTGCGCGCTGCCGGGCTGAGCGGCGCGGTGAGCGCCGTTCCCGCTCCGCACGAGGCGCGGGAGAGGGGCAAGGCGCCACTGCCGCGACACCGAAGACGCCTTCCCTTCGGACCGTCGCAACACCCTCCGGTGCGGTTCTAGCGCCCGGTCCAGTTGGGCGGGCGCTTGCCGAGGAAGGCTTCCATGCCCTCGCGGAAGTCCTGGCTCATGTAGCACATGAGGATCAGGTCATCGCCGGGATGCGGCGCGCCCTCGGCGCCGGCCTCCTCCTCGGCGAGGCGCCGCAGCCCCTCCTTGGTCGCCTGCATGGTCAGCGGCGCGTGGTTGGCGAGCAGCTGCGCCAGGGTGTCGACCCGCTCGGTGAGCGCGGCGCGATCGTCCACCATCTCGCCGATCAGCCCGATGGCGAGCGCCTCCTCGGCCCCGACGAGCCGGGCGGTGAAGATGATGTCCTTGACCCGCGCCGGGCCGATCAGGCCGGAGAGCCGCTTGAGGTTGCCCTGGCTCAGGCAGTTGCCGAGGGTGCGGGCGATCGGGAAGCCGAAGCGCGCGTCGCGCGTGGCGATGCGCAGGTCGCAGGCCGCCGCGATGGCCGCGCCGCCGCCCGTGCAGGCCCCGGCGATCGCCGCGATGGTCGGCACGCGCAGCCGCTCCAGCGAGCCCAGCACCCGGTCCATGAAGCGCTCGTAGCCCAGCGCGTCCTCGGCCGTGCTGAAGTCGCGGAACTGGGCGATGTCGGTCCCGGCCGCGAAGGCCTTGTCGCCCGCGCCGGTGATGATCAGCGCCTTGACCGCCGGGTTCCCGGCGATCGCCTCGCAGCAGGTGATCAGCCCCTGATACATCGCGAAGGTGAGCGCGTTGCGCGCCTGCGGACGGTTGAGGACGATGCGGGCGATGCCGGCCTCGTCGGTGGTGAACAGCAGCTCGTCGGTCGCGGGCTTGGCGGTCATGCGCGGCGTCTCCGGGTGGCGGCGTCAGGCCGCGGTCTCGCGGACCACGCCCCGCGCGATCAGCGCGTCGATCTCGGCGGGCGCGTAGCCGGCCTCTGCCAGGATCGCCCGGGAATGCTCGCCGAGCAACGGGGCCGGGCCGTGGACGCGCCCCGGCGTCTCGGAGAACTTCACCGGCAGGCCGAGGGTCTTCATGCGCCCGACCCGCGGGTGATCGACCTCCACCACCATCTCGCGGGCGAGCGCCTGCGGGTCGCGGTGCATCGCGTTCACGTCGAGGACCGGCCCGGCCGGGACGCCGCCGGCCTCGAGCCGGGCGAGCCACGCGGCCGAGCTGTGGGCCCGGAAGACCGGCGCGAGGGTCGCGGCGAGTTCGTGACGGTTGGCCATCCGGTCGCGGTTCAGCGCGAAGCGCGGGTCCTCGGCGAGGTCATCGGCGCCGATGGCCTTGAGCAGGCGCAGCCAGTTGGTCTGGTTGGCCGCGCCGATCGTGATCCAGCCGTCGGCGGTCTCGAAGGCCTCGTAGGGGGCGTTGAGCGGGTGGGCCGAGCCCATCGGGCCGGGCGCGATCCCGGTCGCCATGGCGATGGCCGACTGCCAGTAGGTGTGGGTGATGCCGGCCTCGAACAGCGACGTGTCGACCGCTTGGCCCCGGCCGGTCCGGAGCCGGTTCGCGTAGGCCGCGAGGACGCCCATGGCGGCCAGGATGCCGGCGGTGATGTCGGTCACCGGCGGCCCGCACTTCATGGGCGGACGCCCGGGCCCCTCCCCGGTGACCGACATGAGGCCGCTCATGCCCTGCGCCACGAGGTCGAACCCGGCCCGGTCGGCGTAGGGACCGGTGCGGCCGAAGCCGGAGAGCGAGCAGTAGACCAGTTCGGGGAACTCGACCTTCAGGGTCTCGTAGCCGATCCCGAGGCGCTCCATGGTGCCGCCGCGGTAGTTCTCGATCAGCGCGTCCGCGCCCGTGAGCAGGCGGCGCAGGACCGCGACCCCGTCCGGATCCTTGAGGTCGAGGCTGATGCCGCGCTTTCCGCGGTTCATCATCATGTAGGCGGCGCTCTCGCCCTCGAGGGCGGGCGGGACGGTGCGACGGGTGTCGTCGCCCTCCATCTTCTCGACCTTGATCACCTCCGCGCCCATGTCGGCGAGCATCAGCCCGCAGACCGGCCCGGCCATGATGTGGGCGAGCTCGATCACCCGCATACCGGCGAGCGGACCGGAGCGCTTCATGGTCTCCGCCATCGCGCGCTACTCCCCGGCCGGCACGGCGGCCGCGGGGCCGACCGACGGCGTGGCGGGATCCACGAACTCCCGCTCGGGGTGCATGGTGAACGCCAGCACGGCGCCGAGCAGGCATAGGCCGATCGAGCCGACGAAGGGCAGCGTCCAGCTCCCGGTCATGTCGACGATGACGCCGAAGACGATCGGCGACACGATCGCCGCCACGGCCGAGCCGGTGTTCATCAGCCCGCTGGCGGTGCCGGCGTATTTCGGTGCGATGTCCATCGGCACGGACCAGATCGGACCGATCACCAGCTCGGCGAAGAAGAAGCCGGAGGACAGGAGCAGCGCCACGAGGGTCAGGTCCCGCGTCATGAACACGCCGGCGAGGCTGGCGGCGGCGCCGAGGAAGCCGATCACGATCACCGACAGCCGGGCGAGCTTCACGTTGCCGGTGCGGTGCAGGATCGAGTCGCTGAGCAGGCCGCCGACCGTGTCGCCGACGACGCCGGCGAAGAACACGCCCGAGGCGAACAGGGCCGAGTTCTTCAGGTCGAGGCTGTAGTTCTCCTTGAAGAAACTCGGGAGCCAGCCGAGGAACAGCCACAGGGTCCAGCCGTAGCAGAAATACGTGATCGAGACCGGCAGCATGCGGCGGGTCAGGGCGCCCCACGGCACGCTCTGCTTCGCGCCGACCTTCCGGGGCGGCGGCAGCGTCTCGAGCTCCGCCGCGGTGATCGCCGGATGCTCGGACGGGTCGTCGCGGAAGTACAGCCACCAGATCGCGACCCAGACGAAGCTCACCGCGCCGAGGATCACGAAGCTGGTCCGCCAGCCGAAATGGTAGATCAGGAAGGCGACGATCGGCGGCGCCACCGCGTTGCCGAGCCGCGCGAAGGCGTGGGTGATGCCCTGCGCGAAGCCGCGCCGGCCGGGCGCCGTCCAGTTCTGCATCGCGCGGGTGGCGGTCGGGAAGGTCGCGCCCTCACCGAAGCCGAGCAGGACGCGCGCCAGGAACAGGCTGACGAGCCCGCCGACCATGCCGGTCAGGATGGTCGCCGCGGCCCAGATCACCCCGCAGGCGAGCAGCGTGCGCCGGGCGCCGAACTTGTCGCCGACCGATCCGCCGATGACCTGGAAGATGGCGTAGGGGTAGGCGAAGGCCGACAGGATCAGACCGAAATCGGTCTTCGACATGCCGAAATCGCGCATGATCTCCGCGCCGGCCGTGGCGATGTTCACCCGGTCCAGGTAGGTGATGAAGTACATCACGCACAGCAGGCCGAGCACGCCGTTCGTGGCGCTGAAGCGCTTCGACATCGACCGTTCCTCCCATGGGGCGCCGCCGCTCGCGGGCGCCGGGCGCCTCGGCATCGCGGCCGGGCGCTCTCTCGTAATGCATTATTCAAACGCGTCACGAGGCGGAAGGCAACCGCCGACCTGCATCCGGCACGCGAATTTGTCTTTTGCAGTGCAACCGAAAACGGGGGCCGCCAGGGCCCCCGCTCGCGTCCGCCGTCGCGGGATGGCGGCCCGGCGCCGGTCAGGCCGTCGCGGGCCGGAGCTGTCCCGGCTCGGCCTCGGTCGCGGTACCGAGCGCCTTGCCGCGCGGCCCGACCCAGGTCCCGACCCACTTGCGCTGCCACAGGGCGAGGCAGCCGAGAACGATCGC
Source organism: Methylobacterium mesophilicum (assembly GCF_036441335.1). Taxonomy (GTDB): domain Bacteria; phylum Pseudomonadota; class Alphaproteobacteria; order Rhizobiales; family Beijerinckiaceae; genus Methylobacterium; species Methylobacterium mesophilicum_B. Next base: position 764,929 of record NZ_MLBW01000034.1, on the reverse strand, counting down.
CGTGAAGACGGCGTAGCCGACGAAGCCCAGCGAGAACGAGCCGGTATACTGCTTGGACAGGCCCATGACGTTCGGCAGGATCGCGCCGCCCAGCGCCCCGATCTCGCCGATCATCGAGCCGGCCACGGCCGTGTTGGTCGGCCAGCGCAGCGGCACCAGCTGGAACAGCGCGCCGTTGCCGGCGCCGAGCGCGGCGAAGCACAGCATGAACAGGAGCGTCGTCAGCGCCAGGGACGGCGTCGCGGTCAGCGACAGCAGGGTCGCGATCGCCGCGAGCAGCACCACCGACAGGACCGCGATGCCGCCCATCCGGTCGGCGAAGTAGCCGCCGACGATCCGGATGCCCGATCCCATGAAGGCCGCCAGCATGGTCAGGCGCCCGGCCTCGACCTTCGTCACCGCGAACTGCTCGTAGAAGAAGGTCGGCAGGAAGTTCGACAGTCCAATGAAGCCGCCGAAGGTGATGACGTAGATCAGCGAGAACGCCCAGCCGTCCTTCGTGAACAGGCAGGAGACGTGCTCCTTGAAGGACTGGTGCTCGCAATCCGGCGGCTCCTTGGCGAGCACGATCATGATCGCCAGGGGCAGCAGCATGACGATGCCCGCGAAGGCGTAGGTGGTCTGCCAGCCGTAGGCCTGGGCCAGCGGCGGGGCGAACAGCACGGCCAGCACGGTGCCGGAATTGCCGGCGCCCGCGATGCCCATCGCCAGACCCTTGTGCTCCGGCGGGAACCAGCCCGAGCCGAGGGACAGGGCGACGCCGAAGGAGGCGCCGGCGATGCCGAGCAGGACGCCCATGGCGAGCACGTCGTTGTAGGAGGAGACGAACAGGTAGCCGTAGGCCATCGCCAGCATGATCACGCTCATCTCGGTGATCGCGGCGTTCTTGCGGCCGATATACTGGGCCAGGACGCCGAGCGGGAAGCGCATCAGCGCTCCGGCGAGGATCGGCAGCGAGATCATGAAGCCGGTCTGGGCCGGCGAGAGCTTGAAGGTCTCGGTGATGAACGGGCCCATGGCTCCGTTCAAAACCCAGATGGCGAAGCAGAAATCGAAGTAGAGGAATGCCGCGAACAGCGTCGGGGGGTGACCCGACTTCATCACCGTTTTGAAGCTGGCCATAGCTGGTGCTCGTCGTAAGTGGGCGAACCGTCACGCGGTCGCTCATGCCGGGGATCCGGACTCACACCGTCCGCTGTTTGGAGCGCCGTTGCTCCGCGGCCGCAGCAGGCGCGGCTGCGTGGGCAATGCAGCAAGCGTGCCATATCGCACCCGGCACCCGATGCCGGGATCGCTCGCCACCGGTCATGCCGCGGCCAGGCCGCGCGCCACCGAGTCGCTGCCGCTCGGCGAGGCAGGTCTGCCGACGAAACGGGCGGAGTCCGAAACCCTCACGGTTCGGTGAGCAGCGCGGTCGAGTTCGTTGCTGCACGAGGGCAACACAGGCGCGGAGAAACGACCCCGAAGACCCTGTAAGTTGCCCGTCATCGACGTCGGCAACTTGGCGGTAAAGCGCGACCTTTGCTAAGCCCCGGGATGAGCTGTGCCGCGACTTCGTGCCGGCCCGCTCGCTTGCGCGTCGCGGCAAGCCCCGGCGACGCCTCCCGAGGAATTCGAACCATGTCCGCCCCGCTCCGTCGCCTTCTCCTGGCCGGCTTCACGGTCCTCGCCCTCGCCTCAACCGCGCATGCCCAGGGCCGCGGCCCGGTGGGCGAGTCCGGGATCGACGGGTTCGGCGACGACGGCCAGCTCTACCAGGACCAGAACGGCGCGCTCTACGTCCGTCGCGGCGGCCGCTATCTGCCCTATACCGGCCGCACCGACTTCGTGCGCCCCGCCCCGCCGCGCCCCGCCGCACAGGCCCCGATCGCACCGCCGCTGCCGGCGACTGCCCTGGAGACGGACGATCCGACGGTTCCGGCCCGCCCGGGCAGCGCGGCTCCGGCCGAGGGCCTGTCGCCCCTGGAGGCCGCCAAGGCCAAGGCCGTCCTCCGCGCGCCGGACAACGAGCCGATCGACTACGCCAAGGTCTACGGCCCGATCGCGGACGACGTGTTCCCGGTCCAGGCGTTCAATTACAAGAAGATGAATCCCGCGTTCCTCCGGCAGGAGATCGCCTATCACGGTCCCTACGAGCCCGGGACCATCATCGTCGACCCGCGGGCCCACCAGCTCACGCTGGTCGAGGCGAACGGCCGGGCCCGGCGCTACGGCGTCGGCGTCGGCAAGCAGGGCTTCTCGTGGTCGGGCACCGCGACGGTGAACTCGAAGCAGGCGTGGCCGGACTGGTACCCGCCGAAGGAGATGATCGCCCGCAGCCCGAAGCTCGCCAGCGAGGTCGACAAACTGCAGAGCGGCCTCGGCGTCGCCGGCGGCCTGCGCAATCCGCTCGGCGCCCGGGCCATGTACCTCTGGCAGGGCAACAAGGACACGCTGTTCCGCATCCACGGGACGCTGGAGCCCTTCTCGATCGGCAAGAGCGTGTCGTCGGGGTGCATCCGGATGATCAATCAGGACGCGATCGACCTGTTCAGCCGCGTCAACGTCGGCACGAAGGTGGTGGTGCTGAACTGAGGCCGGGCCGAGCCCGAGAACCGAGCGCCGCCGGTCGAGGACCGGCGGCCTGACGGCTCAGGTCAGCCCGCGCCGGTGCTCCCCGAGGATCCGCCGCACCGTCCCGGCCTCGGACCGGTACACCAGGGTCTCGGTCTGGATCCTGTCCGGACGGAAGCGCACGCCGCGCAGCAGTGCCCCGTCGGTGATGCCGGTGGCGGCCACGATGACGTCGCCGCTCGCGAGGTCGGTCAGGTCGTACTTCCGGTCCACGTTCTCGATGCCCATCTCGGCGGCCCGGCGGCGCCGGTCCGGGGTGTCGAGGATCAGGCGTCCCTGCATCTGGCCGCCGATGCAGCGCATCGCGGCGGCCGCCAGCACGCCCTCCGGCGCCGCGCCGGTCCCGAGATACAGGTCGATGCCGGTCTCCTCGGGACTCGCCGTGAAGATGATCCCGGCGATGTCGCCGTCCGAGATCAGGCGCACCGCCGCGCCGGCCGCCCGCACCTCGGCCACGAGCGCCGCGTGGCGCGGCCGGTCGAGGATCAGTGCGGTGATCTGCTTCGGGTCGACGCCCTTCGCCCGGGCCAGCGCCACGATGTTGTCGGTCGGGCTGGCGTCGAGATCGACGAGACCGGGCGGGTAGCCGGGCCCGATGGCGATCTTCTGCATGTAGACGTCGGGCGCGGCGAGGAGCGAGCCGCGCTCGGCCATCGCCATCACGGCGATGGCGCCGGGCATGTCCTTGGCGCAGAGGGTCGTCCCCTCGAGCGGATCGACCGCGATGTCGACCTCGGGCCCTTCACCGAGACCGAGCTGCTCGCCGATGAAGAGCATCGGCGCCTGATCGCGCTCACCCTCCCCGATTACCACGGTGCCGCGGATCGGCAGGGCGTTGAGTTCGTCGCGCATCGCGTCGACCGCCGCCTGGTCGGCCGCCTTCTCGTCGCCCTGCCCGCGCAATCGCGCGGCGGCGATGGCGGCGCGCTCCGTCACGCGGGCCAGTTCGAGGGCGAGCGTGCGCGGGACGCCGCGCGATGCCGACTTGGGGGCCTCAGCCATGGTTTCCTGCCTCTGGCCGGGTCCGATCTTGGGGTCGGATCCCGGATGGATACCGTCGGATGACGGCCGCGCAGCGTATACGCCGGTTCGCTAAGGCCCACTATCCTGCATCAAGCGGTGGGGCGTCACGCTACCGTATGCACTGTTATTCACGCTCGATCCGGATCAGCTGCGGCGGCTCCGCCAGCAGCCCGTCGGCGCCGATGGCATCGAGCGCGTCGCGGATGTTGCCCTCGGTCGCCGCGTAGGTGATCAGCACCAGCGGCACGGGCCGGCCCGAGCGGCCGCGCGGATCGGCCTCCGGCCCCTCGACGCGCCGCTGCAGGATGCTCTCCAGGGAGATGGATCGTTCGGCCATCCGCTGCGCGACGCCGGCCGCGACGCCCGGGCGGTCATGGACGGTGAGGCGGATGTAGTAGCCGCCCTCGTGACGCTGCATCTCCACGCGCTCGCTGGCGCGCATCGCCGCGGCGGGGATGCCGAAGGTCGGGCGGATCACGCCGCGCGCCACGTCGGCGATGTCGGCCACCACCGCGGAGGCCGTGGCCTCGCCGCCGGCGCCGGGCCCGATCAGCGTGAGCTCGCCCACCGCGTCCGCGTCGATCGTCACAGCGTTCGTCACACCCATGACCTGCGCGATCGCCGAGGATTTCGGCACCATGGTCGGGTGGACCCGCTGCTCGATGCCGGCCTCGGTCGCCTGCGCGACGCCGAGCAGCTTGATCCGGTAGCCGAGCTCGTCCGCCATGCGCAGATCGAGGGGCTGCACCCGGGAGATGCCCTCCACCGACACGCCGTCCGCGTCGACCGCGGTCCCGAAGGCGAGGCTCGTCAGGATGGCGAGCTTGTGCGCGGTGTCGAACCCCTCGACGTCGAAGGTCGGGTCCGCCTCGGCGTAGCCCAGCGCCTGCGCGTCCTTCAGGCACGCCTCGAAGGTCAGCCCTTCCCGCTCCATGCGGCTGAGGATGTAGTTGCAGGTGCCGTTGAGGATCCCGTAGACGCGGGAGACCGCGTTGCCCGGCAGGCCCTCGCGGAGGGTCTTGATCACCGGGATGCCGCCGGCCACCGCCGCCTCGAAGGCGAGTGCCACGCCCTTCGCCTCGGCCTGCGCGGCCAGGGCGGCCCCGTGGCGGGCCAGAAGCGCCTTGTTGGCGGTCACCACCGGCCTGCCCGCTGCGAGCGCCGCCTCGACTACCGCCTTGGCCGGTCCCTCGGCGCCGCCGATCAGCTCGACCACGCAGTCGACGGTTTCCGACCGGGCGAGCGCCACCGGATCGTCGAACCACGCGATGTCGGACAGGTCGAGGCCGCGGTCCCGGCCGCGGTCGCGCGAGGAGACCGCGGTGACGCGGATATCGAGGCCCGCCGCCGCGAAGGCGGCGCGGCGGCGCTCGACCATCCGGACCACGGACGCACCGACGGTCCCGAGTCCGGCGATCCCGAGGCGAAAGCTCACTGTCATGACCCCTTCCGTGCCCGGACGACCGCGATGGGCCGGGCGCCCGATGCGGCGCACTTCTGCAAGAATTCCGCCCGGCCCGCAAGGAATTGGCCCTGGACCGCGGCGCGTCTCACCCGGCCGTCTCCCGGTGGCGGATCGCCGTCGCCACGAGGGCGTAGAGGACGGCGGCGTTCAGCACGTGCCAGAGCGGGTGCGTGCCGGTCGGCAGCAGCGCGCAGGCGGCGCGGTCGCCGGTCCGCGCGGCGAGCGAGACCAGGAAGAGCAGGCCGGTGCCGGCGAGCCGCCGCCCGGTCCCGACGAAGCGCTCCTCCGGCCGGCGCGCCGCCGCCCAGGCGACGCCGAACAGCGCCAGGAGGGCGGGCAGGTAGTCGACCGAGCCGTTGGTGAGATGCCCGACATCGAGGTCGGTCAGCCCCTCGAGCAGGGGCGTGAGCGCGAAGCCGAGGAGGGCGAAGCCCCCGGTCGCCGCCGCGACCCGGACCGGCGCCAAGCGCAGGAACCGCGAGAGGGCCAGGGCGAGGTAGGCGTAGATGAACAGCGCGATCGGGACGACGTCCGCGAGCATCGCCCAGTAGACCGCCAGGGTGTGGAACAGGAACGAGCCGACGCCCACCGCGGCGATCAGGGCCGCCAGCCCGAGGCAGGTCCGGTCCGGCGGATCCGCCACGGCGGCGCGGCGCGCCGCGGCGGAAGCGGCCAGCAGGAAGGCCGCGTTCGACAGCGCGTTCGCGGGCTCGGCCCAGAAGTCCGGCCCGCCCCGCTCGCAGTAAGCCGATACCGGCTCGAACCAGTTCATCCGCCGACCCTACTGCCCCGTCCTTGCGCCGGGATGGCCTTGTCAGCGCGACGCGAAGCGCGGATGACGGCCGGGCGGCGACCGGAAGCGAGGCGATGCGGATCACCACCTGGAACGTCAACTCGATCAAGCAGCGGCTCCCGCACCTGCTCGGCTTCCTGGAGGAGGCGCGGCCCGACGTGGTCTGCCTGCAGGAGCTCAAGTGCCAGGACGAGTCCTTCCCGCGCGCCGACATCGAGGCGGCGGGCTACGCGGTCGAGACGCTGGGCCAGAAGGCCTATAACGGCGTGGCACTGCTGGTCCGCGCGCCGCTCGCCATGTCGGAGATCCGGCGCGGGCTGCCGGGCGACGCGGACGACGAGCAGGCCCGCTACATCGAGGCGCTGATCGCCGGCGCGGACACACGCCCGGTGCGCGTGGCGTCGATCTACCTGCCGAACGGCAACCCGGTGGACAGCCCGAAATACCCGTACAAGCTCGCCTTCATGGAGCGGCTGCGGCTCCACGCCCGCGCGCTGCTGGACGACGAGATCGCGGTGGTCCTGGCGGGCGACTACAACGTCATCCCGGAGGCGGCCGACGCGGCCGATCCGGAGGCGTGGCGCTCGGACGCCCTGTTCCTCGGGGCGACCCGGGCGGCGTTCCGGGCGATCCTCGCCGAGGGCTACACCGACGCCCTGCGCGCCTGCGACCCGCGCGACGGGCTCTACACCTTCTGGGACTATCAAGCGGGGTGCTGGCAGCGGAATGCCGGCATCCGCATCGACCACCTGCTGCTCTCGCCCCAGGCCGGCGACCGCCTGGTCTCGGCCTCGGTCCAGAAGCACCTGCGCGGGCTCGACAAGCCGTCGGACCACGTGCCGGTCACGGCCGAACTGGCGGCGGACTGAAATCCTGCCCTATGTTAGCGGGCCGGCGCCTCTTTCGACGCCGCCCCCGACAGGTATGGAGCCCCGCTTGATCGTCTACGGTACCGGCTACTCGCCCTACGTCCGCAAGGTCCTGGTCTCCCTCGCCGAGAAGGGCGTTGCCTACGAGCACAGGCCGGTGATGTTCCACGCGCCCGACGCGGATTTTCAGGCGTCGAGCCCGCTCGGGAAGATCCCGGCCCTCGAGGATGACGGGTTCCGCCTCGCCGATTCTTCGGCGATCTTCTGGTATCTGGAGCGCAAATACCCGACGCCGGCCCTCGTCCCGGCCGATGCGAAAGGTCTTGGTCGCGCCGTCTGGTTCGACAAGTTCGGCGACACGGAGCTGTTCGCCAAGCTGATCGTGCCGTTCGTCGAGCGCATCCTGAAGCCCAACATGATGAAGCGGCCGACCGACGAGGCCGCGGTCACCGCGGCGCTGGAGACAGATCTGCCGCCGCTCTTCGACTATCTGGAGAGCGAGATCGCGGGCCCGTATCTGGTCGGCGAGGCCTTCAGCGTCGCCGACATCGCCATCGCGACGGGATTCTACAACTTCCATCTGGCGAAGGCGCGGGTCGACGCGGATCGCTGGCCGAAACTCGCGGCCTATATCGACGCGACGCTGGCGCGGCCGTCCTTCCAGGCCGCCCTGGACGCCAGGAAGGGCTGAGGCCGCGCGACGATCCGCAGGCGGGCCTTCAGCGCCGCTTGCGGATCGAGCCCACGGTCTGGAGCTGCGTCTGCGCCTCGGCGCGGTCGTCCTCGCTGGCGGCCGCCCAGTTCTTTTCGTAGAGCGCGACGATCCAGTCGTCCTTGCGGCTCTCGGCGCCTTCCCGGGCGAGGGAGAGCCACATCAGGCCCCGGACGCGCTGGATCGGGATTCCGCCCAGGCCGTTGACCAGCATGTCGCCGAGCAGCGCCTGCGCCGGGTGGTGGCCCTTCTCGGCGGCGAGGTTGAACCAGCGCGCGGCCTGCCGCGGGTCGGCCTCGACGCCGGTGCCGTCGAGGTAGAGCCGGGCGAGATTGTACTGCGCGTTGGGGTCCCCGTAATAGGACGCCGCGTAGTTGAACATGTCGTAGGCGCGCTCGGGATTCGGGCGCACGTAGGTGCCCTTGATCCCCTCCAGGAAGTAGGTGCCCAGAGCCGTGAAGGCGCTGCCCAGGACCGCCGAGTTCTGCGGATCGGGCCCGTCGTCGGTGCTGGCATCGGCGATCCGCGAGAAGAACTCGAACGCCTTCAGGTCGTCGTGCGGGACGCCGTCGCCGTCGGCGTACATCCGGCCGAGCTTCCACAGCGCCAGGGCGTGGCCCTGGCCGGCCGCGTACTCGAGGGCGCGCGCGGCGCCCTGCTTGTCGCCGGCATTGTACTCGCGCATGCCGGCGCGCAGGGCGTCCTTGGCCGAGCGGTAGCTCTTGTCGGCGACCGGGACCTGCACGGGCGTGCGGACATTGGCGTCGAGGGCGCGCGAGGGCGCGGCCGGCAGCGCGAGCAGGGCCAGCGCCCACNCCCTGCTTGGCGCCGGCATTGTACTCGCGCATGCCGGCGCGCAGGGCGTCCTTGGCCGAGCGGTAGCTCTTGTCGGCGACCGGGACCTGCACGGGCGTGCGGACATTGGCGTCGAGGGCGCGCGAGGGCGCGGCCGGCAGCGCGAGCAGGGCCAGCGCCCACGCCGCGACCGCGAGCCCGCCGGCGGACCGGAACCGACCGGGATCGGCCCCGGCCGGCTTCCTGCGCCGGCTGAGGTCAGTCCTAGACGTCCGCATAGCTCTGCGTCTCCTTGGCACCTCCCGGATGGGTGACGGCGCCGTACAGGGCCGGGCCGACGCCCTGCGCGTATTTCCAGAGGTAGCCGGAGGTCGCGGTGTTCGGCCGCGCGGTCCAGGCCTTGCGCCGCTCGGCCAGCTCCGCGTCCGACAGGGCGACGCTGAGCGTGCCCTGGATCGCGTCGAGGGTGATCACGTCGCCGTCGCGCAGCAGCCCGATCGGGCCGCCGACGGCGGCCTCGGGTCCGACATGGCCGACGCAGAAGCCCCGGGTCGCGCCGGAGAAGCGCCCGTCGGTGATCAGCGCGACCTTGTCGCCCATGCCCTGACCGTAGAGGGCCGCGGTGGTCGAGAGCATCTCGCGCATGCCGGGGCCGCCGCGCGGGCCCTCGTAGCGGATGACCAGAACCTCACCTTCCTTGTAGCTGCGGGCCTGGACCGCCGCGAAGCAGGCCTCCTCGCCGTCGAACACGCGGGCCGGGCCGGTGAAAACCTGCTTCTCGGCCGGGATGCCGGCGACCTTCACGATCGCGCCCTCGGGGGCGAGGTTGCCCTTCAGGCCGACGACGCCGCCGGTCGGGGTGATCGGCTTGTTGGCCGGGAAGACCACGTCCTGGTCCGGATTCCAGGTCACCCGGTCCATGTTCTCCGCGATGGTGCGGCCGGTGACCGTCAGGCAGTCGCCGTGCATGAAGCCGTGATCGAGGAGCGTCTTCATCAGCAGGGGGATGCCGCCGACCTCGAACATGTCCTTGGCGACGTAGCGCCCGCCGGGCTTCAGGTCGGCGATGTAGGGCGTGCGCCGGAAGATCTCGGCCACGTCGAACAGCGTGAACTCGATGCCGCACTCGTGCGCGATCGCCGGCAAGTGCAGCGCCGCGTTGGTGGAGCCGCCCGAGGCCGCCACCACCGTGGCGGCGTTCTCCAGCGCCTTGCGGGTGACGATGTCGCGCGGGCGGATGCGCTTCTCCAGGAGCTCCATCACCTTCTCGCCGGCGGTGGCGCAGAACTTGTCGCGGATCTCGTAGGGGGCCGGGGCGCCGGCCGAGTACGGCAGCGCCAGGCCGATCGCCTCGGAGACGGTCGCCATGGTGTTGGCGGTGAACTGCGCGCCGCAGGCGCCGGCCGACGGGCAGGCGACCTGCTCCAGCTCGTCGAGATCCTCGAGGCTCATGTCGCCGACGGCGACCTTGCCGACCGCCTCGAACAGGTCCTGGACGGTGACCGGCTTGCCGCGGAACGAGCCGGGCAGGATCGAGCCGCCGTAGATGAAGATCGAGGGCACGTTCAGCCGGACCATCGCCATCATCATGCCGGGCAGCGACTTGTCGCAGCCCGCGAGGCCGACGAGGGCGTCGTAGGCGTGGCCGCGCATGGTCAGCTCGACCGAGTCGGCGATGACCTCGCGCGACGGCAGCGACGCCCGCATGCCGCCATGGCCCATGGCGATGCCGTCGGTGACCGTGATCGTGCAGAACTCGCGCGGCGTCCCGTTGGCGGCGGCGACGCCCTTCTTCACCGCCTGTGCCTGGCGCATCAGCGAGATGTTGCAGGGCGCGGCCTCGTTCCAGCACGAAGCGACACCGACCAGCGGCTGGTGGATCTGCTCGCGGGTCAGGCCCATGGCGTAGAGGTAGGAGCGGTGCGGGGCGCGGTCGGGCCCCTCCGTGACGTGGCGGCTCGGCAGCTTCGACTTGTCGTTCAAACGCGTCACCATGACTTCAGACCAAGCCTTCGCAGCCGACCCCGAGGGTGCGTTGAACCGCGGCGCGTCGCCGTTCGCGAGGCGCCGGGAGATCCGTCCGCGTGCTCGGGAAGTCCTCGTTTCCGAACGGTAAACCGTTGTCGAATTTGCCGTTTACCGCGGATGTTGAGGTGGGCCCGGACTATGGCGGGATCGCGGCGTTTACGGGCAGGTCTCGGGGCGGAGCGGGGATCGTTTTACGGTGTTGCGACCCCGCCACAGCCACGCTTGCGGCCATTTCGGCGGCGACGACAAGATGAAGGACAATGGCGCGCCGCTACCGAGGCGTTCCTGCGCGACGCAACTTGTCTTCGGGCAAGCCGACGATCTCCCGGCCGCGATCCGGGCGGGACGCGGCAATCCGGCACCCGGAAAGTCGCTGTATCACTATCCCTGCGCGGGACCCGCGTCGGCAATACGCCGACCGACGGGCGGAACGACATGTCGCGCCGCCGCCGCGGCGGGCCCGGCGCACCACTCTGCTTGCGCGCCGAGCTGTCCTCGATCGCGCGGAACGGCGGTGCCGGCGCGCGTCCGTGGCGGCGTCTCGGGCCTGATCGGACGGAGCCCGCCTGCCGCTCTTCTCGGCCGACGCGCCGCTCTCCGCCGACGGAGGCCGGAAATGGGGCGGCCTGCACCGGCACCCGCCCCGCCGCCGCGCGGCCGGGATCACGCGATCACAGGATGCCGTGATCCCGGCCGATTCCGTGCTCAGGCCGCTCCCGCGTGCGGCGCCGGGATCTCGGTCGAGATGGCATCCACCGTGCGCGGCATCGGGCTCCCCGATCCGTCCGCCCGCTGGATCCGCACCTGCTGATTGACCGGCTGCATGTTGCCGAACGGCGTCGAGAACGCGATCTCCGCGGCGTCGCGTCCGACGCCGATCCGCACCAGCCCGTCGAGGTCGGCTTGCCGTGTGGCGTCGAACAGCCACCAGCGGCCGTCGAGATAGGCTTCGAACACGGCGTGGAAGTCGCTCGGAACGAGCCCGTGGGCGTAGCAGCTCACGAACCGGGCCGGGATGCCGAGAGCCCGGCAGAAGGCGGCGCCGAGATGCGCGAAATCGCGACATACGCCGGCGCGCTTGAGCAGCGACTCATGCGCGGTGGTCTCGCCGTCGCTGGAGCCCGGCTGATAGGCGATGTGGTCGTGGATCCAGTTGCAGATCTGGTTCACGCGGCCATAGCCCTTGGGCAGCGCGCCGAACTCGGCCAGAGCGAACGGCGTCAGCCGGTCCGAGGACACGAACCGGCTCGGCAGCAGGAAGGGCAGGATGTCGAGGGGCAATTGCCCGATCGGCGTCTCGTTGATCGTCGCGGGATCGGCCCGATGCACCGTGAGATCGACCTCGGCATTGTACTCCAGCGCGAACTGGCCGGTCGGCACGTTGACCGCGAGATAGCGGTTCTGGTGGTCGGGCGTGGTGTAGAGGTCGCGCTTGAGGTTCGGCGTCAGGACCAGGCTCTCGGTCAGGATCTCGACGCTCTTCAGCTTCGCCACCTCCAGATTGAAGATGAAGGTGGTGTCCGACAGGATATTGTAGGACAGGCTGCAACCGAGGATGTAGCGCATCGGATCTCCTTGCCGGATGACGGCCTATCCGCCGCCCAAGCAAGGGGCGCGCCCGATCGTGGGTTCCGGATCAGGCGCGCCGCGGCAGCATCAGCACCGTGAGCGAGCGCACGCCCTGCGCGCCGTGGATCAGCACGCCCTCGATGTCGGCGGTCGCCGACGGTCCGGTGTGCAGAACCGCGTAGGCCGAGCGGCCGAATTCCGGCCGGCGATAGGCGGCCTGCACGTTGGGCACGATATCGGCGGGATCGAGCAGAACGACGAGGTGCTGCGCGAGATAGGCGACCGCGTTGACGATCAGCTGATCTTCCGTGAACAGCACCGATCCCGTCTCGGCGATGCCGAACACGGCGCGCACCACCGCCACGTCCACGTCCTCGACCTCCTGCGGGGCGCGGACGCTCCGAAGGTCCCGGTTGCCGGTCAGTTCCGGTACCGCGGAGGCAATCACCTTGGCCGCATCGAGTCGCTCGCGGACCCCCGCGAAGACATCACCGGCGCCGGGCTCCGCCACCCGGCCGCCCATCCGCTTCAGCCGCTCGCCGAACTCGGCCACATGGTCGTCGCCGATGAGGGGCGTGAACAGCGGCACCTCCGGCAGCGGGAAATCGCCGGCCGGCCGATTCCTGCGGATGCCGTCCAGGATCGCGTCGCGGGCGCTCATCGACGCGTGTCCTTCATGCGGTTCTGCTTGTACCAGGCGTGGAAGGTCTGGCGCGGTGCATCGGGCATCTCGCGCTTCTTCCCCCAGGTGTTGAGCGGATTGTAGACGGCGAAACGCGGCAGGACCTTCAGGGCGGAATCCGCCGCGCCGATCGCGGCCCGGTAGGCGGCCGGGCGCGACAGGACCGCGCCGGCGGCCTTCATCATGCCCTGCTTGAGCGCCGGGATCTGGTGCTCCTCAACCAGCACCTTGCGCCACGCGAAAATCTGCTCGTGGATGTTGATCTTCACCGGGCAGACGTTGGTGCACGAGCCGTTCATCGTCGAGGAGAACGGCAGCGTCGAGTATTTGCGCTTGTTGAAGGTCGGATCGATGATCAGCCCGATCGGCCCCGAATAGGTCGCCCCGTAGGAGAGGCCGCCCGAGCGCCGGTAGACCGGGCAGGTGTTCATGCAGGCGCCGCAGCGGATGCATTTCAGGGAGGTCCAGAACTCCTCCATGCCGAGGCGCTCGGAGCGGCCGTTGTCGACCAGCACCATGTGCATCTCGGTGCCCGCCCGCGGCGCGCGGAAATGCGAGGTGTACTGGGTGATCGGCGAGCCGAGCGCCGAGCGCGACAGCAGGCGGATGAAGACGCCGAGATGCTCGACCTTCGGGATGATCTTCTCGATGCCGATGGAGTGGATCTGCAGCGGCGGCACGTTGCCGGAGAGGTCGGCATTGCCCTCGTTGGTGCAGGTGACGACCGAGCCGGTCTCCGCGATCGCGAAGTTGCAGCCGGTCATGCCGGCATCGGCCTTCAGGATATAGGGGCGGGTCGTCTCCCGCTGGCTCTCGGCGAGATAGTGGGCGTCGTCGTTGTCCGGGTCCGTCCCGAGCGTCTTGGCGAAGACCTCGGCCACGTCCATCCGGGTTTTGTGGACCGCCGGCGCGACGACGTGGCTCGGCTCCTCGTTGTCGAGCTGCTGGATCCGCTCGCCGAGGTCGGTCTCGATCACCTCGATCCCGTTCGCCGCCATGTGGTGGCGGAAGCCGCACTCCTCGGTGAGCATCGACTTCGACTTCACCAGCGTCTTGGCGCCGTGGCTCCGCAGGATCTCCAGGACGATCCGGTTGTGATCGGCCCCGTCCTTGGCCCAGTGGACATGGACGCCGTTGGCTTTCGCGGCTGCCTCGAACTGCTCGAGATAGCGGTCGAGATGGCTCAGCGTGTGCGTCTTGATCTGCGAGGCGAGCTCGCGGAGCTCCTCCCATTCGGGAATGCCGTGGGCCGAGACGTCGCGCTTCTTGCGCAGGTCCCACAGCCGCTCATCGTGGGCAGCCTGGTGCAGCGGCGCGGCGAGGAAGCGCTCGGCGGCCTCGGACTGATTGATCGGCCGGTCGCCCCGGATCTTCGCGCCGCGCGGCTGCGGCTCCCGGGTCTGCGGCGCGCGGATCGGCTTCGAGGCGGCTTCCGCGTGCTGGAGTCGCCGGCCGTCCGGCGCCCGCTCGCTCTCGTCGTGGCCGGCCCGCACCTCGGGGTGGATGACGCCCTCGCGCTCGCGGGGGTTGAGGTCCTCGGCGCTCATGCGGCGGCTCCGTTCAGCACCTGCGCGATGTGGATGTACTTGAGCGGCAATCCCAGACGCTCGGCGCAGCCCTTCTGATGCATCAGGCAAGAGGAATCCGCCGAGACGACGTATTCGGCCCCGGCCCGGTTCTGATCGGCGACCTTGTCGTAGCCCATCTTGGCCGAGACGGCGGGCTCGAACACCGAGAAGGTGCCGCCGAAGCCGCAGCACTCGTCCGGCCGGGCGAGATCGACGAGCTCGACGCCCTTCACGAGGCGCAGCAGGTCGAGGGGCTTCGAGTAGTAGGGCTTCACCAGCTCGCTCGGCCGCGCGTGGTGGATGCCCCGCAGGGCGTTGCAGTTGGTGTGATAGGCGACCTTGTGGGGGAAGTTCGCCCAGGGCAGGTCCTCGACCTTCAGAACGTCGTGCAGGAACTCCACCAGCTCGTAGGTGCTGGCGCGGACGTGGCGGACCTCGTCGGTCTGCGGGATCGCCGTCAGGTGCTCGCGCACTTGATGAACGCAGGATCCCGACGGGGCGACGACGTAGTCGAAGCCGGAGAAGTTCTTGACGAACAGCGCCTCGGTCGCCGCGGCCTCGGCGTGGCAGCCGGTGTTGGTCATGGGCTGTCCGCAGCAGGTCTGGTCGAACGGGTACTCGACCGTGCAGCCCAGGCGCTCGAGGAGCTCCAGGGTGGCGATCCCGACCTCGGGCTCGAAGGCGTCGACGTAGCACGGCACGAACAGGCCGACCCGCATGGTCCGGCAACTCCCTGGATGGCCCGGCCCGGCGGCCTGGAACGGTTCAAGACTGACCGAGGGTCTACCGGAAGGGGCGGTCCTTGGCGAGGTTGCCCGCTGCGGCACCGTGCCCGCTGTAACCGGTGAGTTTTCCTGGGAAGCGATGCCGCGCGCTTGATTTCCGACGCCTCAGAGTCGAAGGACGTCTGGAAGCGTTCCGAAGAGATCATCACCATGGAAGAACTGCTCGCCCGCGTCACCACCCGCACCGGGCTCGACGCCGCGACCGCTCAGACCGCCATCGGGCACATCCTGGCCTTCCTGCAGAAGGAGGGGCCCGCGGCCGAGGTCGGCCAGCTGCTGGCGGCCCTGCCGGGCTCCGAGGCGCTGATCGCCGAGTCGAACGCCGGCGAGAGCGGCGGCGGCGGCCTGATGGGCATGCTCGGCGGCATGATGGGCGGCGGCGGTGTCATGGCGCTCGGCCAGAAGCTGATGGCCGCCGGCGTGCCGATGGGTCAGATGCAGCCCCTCGGCCAGGAGCTGTTCGCCTTCGGCCGCGAGAAGGTCGGCGAGGACGCGATGGGTCCGATCATCGGCTCGATCCCGGGGCTCAACCAGTTCGTCTGACCGCGGGCCGGTGTGCGCGGCCGCACTGCATTCGGGTGACGCCTGGACGAAAGTAAAAAAGAGGTTGCGGAGCGAAAGCTTGACGGAACCTGTCCACGCGATCCCCGTTATTGGGGATGTGGCCCGGATCGACGCCTTCGGCAGTGTCCGGCACCGCACTCAAGCAGGCCGGCCATGCCCGTCTTCGAAGCCAAGAATCTGGACAGCGAGTTCGAAGGGCAGTCCCTGCTGGCTGCCATCCTGCACCCGACCCGCGCGGCGCAGACCCGGGCCCTGCGGCACGGGCGCCGGCGGGCGGAGCGCGCCGCGGCCCTCGCCGATCCGATGACGATCGAGCCGCGCTTCCCGATCGCGCCGGGCGAGCTGGCGCCGACCGGGATCACGGGCCGCTGAGACGCGCCGCTCTCGCCTACCAGGCCTGCGCCGTGACGAGACCCTGACGGGTCACCACCACCCATTCACGCCCGTGGCGCTCGACGCCCTCGACGCGGCCGACGCCCGGGATGACGTCGCCCGGAGCGACCTCGACGAGGCGGCGCCGGCGGTTCTCCAGGATCGCGGTGCCCTCGTAGACATCCCGCAGGGCCCAGCCCTCGATCACCGGCGGCTTGTCGGCCGCGGCCGGCTTCGGCTTGGGCTCGCTGACCTTGGCGTCCGCGACCTTGACCTCGGGCTTCGCCTCGACGGCGCGGGCGGGCTCCCCGATGCTCCCGGTCTGGGTCGGCTCCGCCTTGGCGGCGGCCGGAGCCGCGGCCGCGCGGCGGTCGAGCTGCGCCGCGAGGCCGCTGAGGCGGGTGTTGTGGTCGCGCTCCGCCTGATCGAGCCGCTCGCCGAGGGCCGTGATCTTTCCGTTCAGAGCCTTGTCGACCTGCGCCAGGCGCTCGCCGAGGGCGGTGCTGCGGCTCGCCGCCTCCTTCCGCGCCACGTCGGTGGAGGCGCGCAGCTCGGCGAGCACGCGGTGGAGCTGCGCGATGTCGGCCGCGAGGCGCACGGTCTCGGTGCGGCCGGCATCGAGCGTCGTCTCGAGGGCCGCGAGCGCGTCGGGCCGGACCGAGTTGGGGCGGGTGAGCGCCATCACGCCCCCGCCCAGGAGGACGCCGAGCGCCAGGGTCGCCCCCGGGACCGCGAACCGCTTCGGATCGAGGCGCGACAGCGCGGCCAGCGAGAACGTCCGGCCGGCGGGCGAGGCCGCGGTCTCGGCCGCGGCGGCCGCGGCGTCGGTCCTGCCGGTCACCGCGGCCTTGAGCAGGTCGGCCGGCGAGATGCCCTGGGACATGCTCTGGGAAACGCCCTGCTTGGCTTCGATCTTCGTCATCGCCCCGAACTCCGCACGCCGCGTCGCGCTGCAAGCGTTCGTTAAGGACGTTTGTTTACGAAACCCTTACCGTACGCCCGTCGCTCAGGCCGCGAGCCCCCGCTTCTTCAGGAGCGGCTCGATGCTCGGCATCCGCCCGCGGAAGGCCGTGTAGGCCTCGCGCGGGTCGCGCAGGTTGCCGGCCCCGTACACGAAGGTCCGCAGCCGCTTCGCCGTCTCCGGATCGAAGATGTCGCCGGCCTCGCGGAACGCGTCGAAGGCGTCCGCGTCCAGCACCTCAGACCAGAGGTAGCTGTAGTAACCGGCGGCGTAGCCGTCCCCCGAGAAGATGTGGGCGAAGTGCGGCGTCCGGTGCCGCATGCCGATCTCGGCCGGCATGCTGATCCGCCGCAGCGCCTCGGCCTCGAAAGCGGGCACGTCGAGGCCGCCCTCGCCCTCCGCCGAGAGGTGCAGCGTCATGTCGACGATTGCCGAGGACGTGTACTCCACCGTGGCGAAACCCTGGTTGAAGGTCCGCGCGGCGAGCAGCTTCTTGAGCAGGGCGTCGGGCATCGGCTCGCCGGTGCGGTGGTGGCGCGCGTGGGCGCGCAGCACCTCCGGCTGCTCGAGCCAGTGCTCGTAGAGCTGCGAGGGCAGCTCTACGAAGTCCCGCGACACGGCCGTCCCGGACAGGAGCGGGTAGGTCACGTCCGAGAGCAGGCCGTGCAGGGCGTGGCCGAACTCGTGAAACAGCGTGCGCGCGTCGTCGAAGGACAGCAGCGTGGCCTCGCCGTCGGGCGCCTTGGCGAAGTTCATGACGTTGACGATGATCGGCGTGACCGTCCCGTTCAGGCGCTCCTGCGAGCGGAACGCGCTCATCCAGGCACCGGACCGCTTCGAGGCGCGGGCGAAGTAGTCGCCCAGGAACAGGCCGACCTCGGACCCGTCGGGATTGCCGACCCGCCAGACCCGGACGTCGGGATGGTAGCGCGGCACGTCGGCGAGTTCCGTGAAGGTCAGGCCGAACAGACGCGAGGCCGTGTCGAACGCCGCCTGGATCATCCGCTCCAGGGGCAGGTAAGCCTTGATCTCGCTCTCGTCGAGGTCATGCTCGGCGCGCCGCACCTTCTCGGCGTAGTGCCGCCAATCGTGCGCCTGGAGGGCGAAATTGTGCCCCTCAGCCTGGATCGTGGCCTGGAGGCGGTCGCGCTCCTCGGCCGCCCGCGCCCGGGCCGGGGTCCACACGTCCCGCAGCAGGCCGGTCGCCGCGTCAGGGCTCGCCGCCATCGTGTCGTCGAGGGCGAAATGCGCGAAGCTCTCGAAGCCGAGGAGCCGCGCCCGCTCGGCGCGCAGGCGAATGATCTCCGCGATGATCGCGCGGTTGTCGGTCGCGCCGCCGTTCTCGCCGCGCCGCGTCCAGGCCGCGTAGGCGCGCTCGCGCAGGTCGCGCCGGGTCGAGCAGACCAGGAACGGCTCGATCAGCGAGCGGGACAGGGTGATGATGTGCCCGTCGAGGCCGCGCTCCTTCGCGGCGCTCTCGGCCGCGGCCCGCAGGAACGGCGGCAGCCCGGCCAGGTCCTCCTCGCCCTGCAGCGGCAGGACGAAGCTGCTCTCGTCGGCCAGGAGATTCTGGCTGAACGTCGTCCCGAGTTCCGACATGCGCGCGGCGATCTCGGCGATCCGGGCCTTGTCGGCGGACCCGAGATCGGCCCCCGACCGCCGGAAGCGGATCCGATACCGGTCGAGGACCCGGCGCTCCTCCGCATCCAGTCTCTCGGCGTCGATCGCCGAGATCCGGGCCCAGAGCTCGGGGTTGAGGTAGATGGCGCTGCCGTGACGCGCGAGCTTCGGGCCGATCTCCCGCTCGATGGCCTGCAGCTCCGGATTCGTGTGGCTGCCGGTCAAGTTGTAGAACACGCCGGCGACGCGCTCGAGGGCGAGGCCGGCCCGCTCCATCGCCGCGACGGTGTTGTCGAAGGTGGCCGGCGCGGTCTGGTCCGCGATGGCGCGGATCTCGGAATCGTGCACGGCGAGCGCGGCGTCGAACGCGGGTCCGTAGTGCTCCGGCCGGATCCGCTCGAAGGGTGGCAGGCCGTGCGGGGTGTTCCACTGCCCTTCGCGGAAGGGATTGTCCGGCGACAGGCTCGGGAGCCCGGCATCAGCTGCGTCCGACATACAGTCCTCGAATCGACATCCGCGCGGCCGCGCGTTCGCTCGCGCTGCCGGTGCGCCGACATGGGGTGTGCCGGCGCGATCCGGAAGACAGTGGCCCGATCGGCGCGGCCGTCAACCGGGTCCGGGCGATCCGAATGACGTCTCGCCCGTTGTAGAGGCCAACGCCCACGCTTCGAGGCACCATGCCGGGACGCTGCCTGTCGACCCTCCGACCCGCGATGCTGCTCGCGGGCGGCGCCCTCGCCGCGGGGCTCGCCGTCCCGGCGGCACCGGTCCGCGCCGTCGAGGCGCCGACGGCCACGGTGCCNCCACGGTGCCGACGCCCCCGCCCCTGCCGCCGGAGCGTCCGGAGGCGCTGAAGCCGCCCGCCGCGGAGCCGGCTCCGCCGACACCGCCCGCGCGCCCGCCGGAACTGAAGCCGGCACCCGTGGAGCCGACCAAGGAGCCGGTCCGGGAGCCGCCGAAGGATCCCGGCCGCGAGAAACCTTCGGGCGCCGCGCAGGATGCAGGGAGGGACACCGGCAAGGACACCGGCAAGGACACCGGCAAGGACACAGGGAAAGAGGGTGCCAAGCCCGAGTTGCCGTCGCCGCCTCCGGCACCGCCCGAGCGGCCGCCGGAGCTGTCGGGCGCGGCCGCCCTGGCGCTCAAGGTGACGCCTCCGGACGATACCGCCTGCCGGACGCGCCTGAAGCGCCTCGGCGTCGATTTCGAGCCGCTTCCGCCGATCTCCGAAGGCCAGTGCACCGCACCGTTGCCGCTCAAGGTGACGAAGTTCGCCGACGGGGTGGCGCTCCCGCAGGGCGCCACGCTGACCTGCCGGACTGCCGAGGCGCTGGCACGCTGGGTCACGGAGGTGCAGGTCGAGGCCGACCGGACGCTGAAGCATTCGCTGACCGCGCTCGAACTCGGCGGATCCTACGTCTGCCGGGGGCAGAACCACGATGTCGACGCCAAGCTCAGCGAGCACGCCTTCGCCAACGCCGCCGACATCATGGGCTTCGCGTTCGCGGGGCGCGCGAGCATTCCCGTGAAGGCCATGCCGGAGGGGTCGGAGGAGGCACAGTTCCTCGGCGCGGTGCGCGCCAAGGCGTGCGGCTTCTTCCGCACGGTCCTCGGGCCGGGCTCGAACGCCGCCCACGCCAACCACTTCCACCTCGACGAGCGCGAGCGGAACGCCGGCCATCGCCTGTGCCAGTAGAACAGTGTGGAACGTTCCCGCAGGTCCGGCATTTCTCGGCTCTGGAGCGCGTCCGCTCCCCGGAACGACGACGGCGATGACCCCGAAACCTTGGCGGCCGATCTGCGCGGCACTCCTGGCCAGTTGTCTGGCCGCGCACGGCGCGGCGGCGCGCAGCGGCAAGGCTCAGAAGGCCGAGAAGGCTCCGCCGGCACTCACCGCCGAGACGGTGAACGCGGCGACCCTGGACCTGCCGGGCGCCGGCAAGACCGAGGGTGCGAAGCCTGACGCGAAGAAGCGGCGGTCCAAGTCGTCGGAGGAGAGGCCCGACCCGCTGATCGTCAAGGCTCAGGTGCTGCTCGACCGGGCGCATTTCTATCCCGGCGCGATCGATGGCCGGAACGGCGACAATTACCGGCACGCGCTGTCGGCCTTCGCGGTGGCGCAGGGTTTGCCCGCCAGCGAGGACCTGACGCCCGAGGTCTGGGACAAGCTCCAGGCGACCAGCGACAAGCCGGCCGTCACGGATTACACGCTCACCGAGGCCGACGCCGCCGGCCCCTACGTCGAGCGGATCCCGCCCAAGATGGAGGCGCAGGCCGAGCTCAAGACGCTGGGTTACACCAACCCGCGCGAGATGCTGGCCGAGCGCTTCCACATGAGCCGCGACCTCGTCAGCGCGCTCAATCCCGGCAAGCCCCTCGACAAGGCCGGCACGACGATCGCGGTCGCGGCGGTCGACCCGATGGGCACGGACAAGCCGAAGGGGAAGGACCTGCCCCAGGAGCCGAAGGTCGAGCGCATCGAGGTCGACAAGACGAGCCGCGACGTCCGCGCCTACGGCGCCGACGGCAAGCTCGTGGCCTACTATCCGGCGTCGATCGGAAGTGCGGAGAAGCCGGCCCCGAGCGGCGAGACCAAGGTGAAGGGCGTCGCGTTCGACCCCGACTACACCTACAACCCGAAATACGCGTTCAAGGGCGTGAAGGCGCAGCACAAATTCACCATCCAGTCGGGCCCCAACAACCCGGTCGGACTGGTCTGGATCGACTTGGCGATCCCCAGCTACGGGATCCACGGGACGCCCGAGCCCGAGAAGGTCGGGAAGACCGAGTCCCACGGCTGCATCCGCCTGACGAACTGGAATGCCCGCGACCTCGCCGCGCATGTGACACGGGGTGCCAAGGTCAGTTTCAAGGACGACTGAGCGGGCGCCCGCGGATGCACCGGCTGCCCTCGCGAAGCCGTCAGCACAAAAATGTATCATCGGTTAACATAGCGCCCGGTCTGGGTGACGGAACGGGCCGGGAATGCTTGACACATTGCGCATTACGGGCGACGCCTCAGGTTGTCTCGCGGGCTGACCCTCGGGCCGCGTTCACCCGTCCGGACGCTGCTCACGCGGTGCGCAAGGCTTGACCAGCCGCATGGCAAGATCCCCGGCGACGGGGGCATTCGAAGGGAAGACGGCCCGGCGTGATTGCTGACCCCAACGACGACGTCCTCAACGGCGTCCGTGTTCTCGTCGTCGAGGACGAGGCCGCGATCTCGATGCTGCTGGAGGACATGCTGCTCGATTTCGGCTGTGCCGTTGTCGGGCCGGCCGCGCGTCTGTCCTCGGCGCTCGAGATGGCGTCGCAGGAGGCGTTCGAGGTCGCCATTCTCGACGTGAACGTGGCGGGGGAGCCGATCTACCCGGTGGCCGAGGCGATCGCGAAGCGCGACCTGCCGCTGGTGTTCTCGACCGGCTACGGCGGCGCCGGCATCCGCGAGCCG
This sequence comes from Methylobacterium mesophilicum, assembly GCF_036441335.1. Taxonomy (GTDB): domain Bacteria; phylum Pseudomonadota; class Alphaproteobacteria; order Rhizobiales; family Beijerinckiaceae; genus Methylobacterium; species Methylobacterium mesophilicum_B. Next base: position 743,059 of record NZ_MLBW01000034.1, on the reverse strand, counting down.
TTCCGCGACAGGCCGGTCGTGCAGAAGCCGTTCAGCCAGGCCGACCTGAAGCGCACGCTGATCGGGGCGATCCGCGCAGCCCGCGCCTGAGGCCGGCAGAACGCGCGCCCACGGGATCCCCCCGTCGGTCACAGCCCCTCGATGGTGAAGGCCCGCTCGACATGCGCGGGCCAGCCGCGGGATCCGACGAACACGGCATCGGCCCGGAAGGTCGCCCCGGCGCACCAAGCATTCCGCCCGATCCAGGCGCGGACCGCGCGGGAGAAGCGCCGCCTCTTGGCGGCGTCGATCGCCTCACGCGCGTCGTCGCGCTTGGCCCGAGCCTTCACCTCCACGAAGACGACGGTGTTCCAGCGCTGGACGACGAGGTCGATCTCGCCGCCGGCGACGCTGACGCGCCGCCCGATCGGCCAGTATCCCTTGAGCATCAGCGCGGCGAGCGCCAGCCACTCGGCCCGGTGGCCGAGCCGATAGGCGGCCCGGCGCCGGCCAGCCCGGTCCGGCGAAGCGCCGTTCATTTCTGGTCCCGCGCCAGCGCCAGCGCCCGCGCGTAGACGAGGCGGCGCGGCTGCCCGGTCTCGTCGGAAACGAGGCTGGCGGCATCCTTGATCGAGTGCCGCTCCAGCGCTGCGAGGATCAGGGCGTCGAGGGCGGCATCCGTATCCGCGCTGCGCTCCGGCGCCGTCGCCGCACCGATGATCACCACGATCTCCCCCTTCGGCGGTCCCTCCTGGGCGAAGCGCGCGCTCAGGCTGCCCAACGTATCGCGCCGGATGGTTTCGTAGAGCTTGGTGAGTTCGCGGGTCACGGCGGCCGGCCGGTCCGGGCCCAGCACCGCGGCGGAATCCGCCAGCATGTCGGGCAGGCGATGGGGCGACTCGAACAGGACCAGGGTGCCGGGAACCTGGACCAGCGCCTCCAGGCGGTTGCGCCGCGCTCCGGCCTTCTGCGGCAGGAAGCCCTCGAAGAAGAAGCGGTCGGTCGGCAGGCCGGCCGCGACCAGCGCGGTCATGACCGCGGACGGCCCCGGGACGGGCGTGATGGCGATCCCGGCCTCGATCGCGGCCTGGACCAGCTTGTAGCCGGGATCCGAGACCAGTGGCGTCCCGGCATCCGAGACCAGCGCCAGGGCCTCGCCGGCGGTGAGCCGCGCCACCATCCGCTCGCGCACCGCGTCGTTGGAATGCTCGTGATAGGCGAGCAGCGGCGTCGTGATCCCGTAATGCGCCAGCAGGTTCCGGGTGACGCGGGTGTCCTCGGCCAGGACCGCGTCGGCCGCCGCCAGGGTCGCCAGCGCCCGGATGGTGATGTCGCGCAGGTTCCCGATCGGCGTCGCCACGATGTGCAGGCCGGGCGACAGGGGCTCGGTCTCGCTCGCGAGGCCGAAGGCCGTGAAGGTCGTGCTGCGCGGTCGGTCGGGGGCGAGCTTCTGGGACGGAGCTCGGGTCGGGGCGGCGGGCCCCGGGTCGTCGAATCTGCGGGTCATCACCGGCGATCTTGCCACACTGGTCGCCTCTCGTCGCGGCGAGGCCGCGTGGCCGGGGGGCAAGTCCCCGCCGCCGCGTTTACATTTCAGATTCTGCCGGTCAGGCTGCAGAGCCTGCCCGAAGGAGTACGCGCCATGGCGCGCCCGACAAGCGCGCGGGACCGTCTCGTGCGTGTCACCGCCCAGACCGCCGCGCTCTGCGCGATCCTGCTCTCGCTCGGCGGTTGCGTCGGCAGCGACCTCGCGCGACGCGCGACCGGGCCGCAGGCCGAGCTGTCACCGCCGGCCGCGGTGCCGGATGCGCCGNTAGATCAGCCCGGCCCGGCGGTGGAGCGGCTGGCGCGGGTGATCGGCGGGCCCGGCGCCACCGCCGACGCGCTGTTCATCCCCGAGACCGCGGACGCGATGCCCGCCGTGGCGGCCGCGCTGACGAAGGCGGGCTTCTCGCCGGCCCGGGTGCGCCCCCTCGGCACCGCCCTCTGGAACGAGCCGTCGCTGTTCGCGCTGCCGGCCCTGCAGGGCGGCCGCTTCGCCGCGCCGGACCGCGTCGGCTTCTCGAACTTCAGCGCGCGCTACCAGGCCCGGTTCGGCGCCGTCCCGCCGCGGGTGGCCTCGCTCGCCTACGACGCGGTGCTGCTCGCCGCGGCCCTGTCGCGGCGCTACGGCTCGCAGCGCTTCGCCGAGACCACCCTGACCAACGGTCTGGGCTTCGCCGGCGTCGACGGGACGTTCCGGTTCCGGCCCGACGGTCAGAGCGAGCGGTCCCTCGCGGTCTACGAGATCCGCAACAACGCCGCGACGCCCGTCAGCCCGGCGCCCCGGGTCCTCGCGAAGCCCGCGATCTGATCAGGCGGCGAGCTCGGCGACCAGGGCGTTCAGCACCGGCGCGCCCCGCGCCGTGGCGGCGATGCGGCCGCCGGGCAGGCGCGCCAGCAGGCCATCGCCGATCAGCATGCCGATCCGGTTGCCGTTCAGCGGCCGGCCCTTGAGCGCCGCGTAGCGGTCGGGATCGATCCCCTCGCGCAGGCGCAGGCCCATCACCAGGAACTCGTCGGCCTGGTCGGCGGACGAGAGGCTCTCGGTCTCGACGATCCCGTGGCCCCCGGCCTCGACGCGGGCGAGCCATGCCTCGGGAGACCGCTCCGTGACGGTCCCGATCCGGCCGCCGGGCGTCACGAGCCGCCCGTGGGCGCCCGGACCGATCCCGGCATACTCGCCGTAGCGCCAGTAGAGCAGGTTGTGCCGCGATTCCGCGCCGGGCCGCGCGTGGTTCGAGATCTCGTAGGCCGGGAGGCCGGCCTTGGCGCAGAGATCCTGGGTGACGTCGTAGAGGGCGCGGCCGACCTCGTCGTCCGGCGTAACCAGCTTGCCGGCGGCGGCGAGCCCGTGGAACGGCGTCCCGGGCTCGATGGTCAACTGGTAGAGCGAGAGGTGCTCCGCGGCCCGCGCGAGCGCGTCGCTCAGCTCCGCCCGCCACAGGTCCGGCGTCTGCCCGGGCCGGGCGTAGATCAGGTCGAAGGAGGTCCGCGCGAAGGCGGACTGCGCCAGGGCGATGGCGTCCAGGGCCTGCGCCGTGTCGTGCAGGCGCCCGAGGGTCTTCAGCGCGGCGTCGTCGAGGGCCTGGATGCCGAGCGACACCCGGTTGACCCCGGCGGCACGGTAGCCGTGGAACCGGCCGGCCTCGACGCTCGACGGGTTGGCCTCGAGGGTGACTTCCGCGTCCGGCGCGACCGCCCAGTGGGCCGCGACCGCGTCGAGCAGGCCGGCCACGGTCGCGGGCCGCATCAGCGAGGGCGTGCCCCCGCCGAGGAAGATGCTGGTCACGGTCCGGCCCGGCGTGCGGGCGGCGCTGTGGGCGATCTCGGCTCGGAAAGCCGCCAGGAAGCGCGGCTCGTCCACGCCCGCACGGCGGACGTGGCTGTTGAAGTCGCAGTACGGGCACTTCGCGGCGCAGAAGGGCCAGTGCAGGTAGATCCCGAAGCCCGCGTCGCGGGTCGGATGGTCCGGGCCGGTCGATGACATTATGGCGGGCATGTGAGCGCCCGCGCGCCGTTTGGCAATCAGGCGCCGGGCGCGAGGCAGGCGCGGCTCAGCTCGACGAAGGCCCGCGCCCGGTGCGACAGGCCCCGCCCCTTCTGCCAGTCGACCCCGTGCTTCTCCTCGGCGCTCATCTCGCCGAAGGTGCGTTCGTGGCCGTCGGGCCGGAAGATCGGATCGTAGCCGAAGCCCGCGGAGCCTTTCGCGGCGACGAGGTCGCCGAACACCCGCCCCTCGAACAGCTCGGTGTGCCCGTCCGGCCAAGCCAGCACGAGGGCGGACACGAAGTGCGCCCGGCGCTCGGCGGCGCCGCGCCGGTCGAGTTCGGCGAAGATCCGCGCCATCGCGCCGGTGAAGTCCTTGGCCGGCCCGGCCCAGCGGGCCGAGAAGATGCCCGGCGCGCCGTCGAGGGCGTCGACGCACAGGCCGGAATCGTCCGCGAAGGCCGGCAGCCCGGTCGCGTCGGCCGCCGCCCGCGCCTTGATCGCCGCGTTCTCGGCGAACATCGTGCCGGTCTCGTCGGGCTCGGGCAGGCCGAGCTCGCCCGCCGACACCGCCTCGATCCCGAAGGGCGCGAGCAGGTCGCGCATCTCGGCGAGCTTGCCGGCATTGTGCGTGGCGATCACCACCTTGCCGGTGAGACGGCGGCTCACGCGATGGCCTCCTTCTGCAGGGCGACCAGCCGCTCGGTGCCGGCGCGGGCGAGGCCGAGGAGTTCGATGAGCTGCTCCTGCGTGAAGGGCTCCATCTCGGCGGTGCCCTGCACCTCGACGATGCCGCCCCGCCCGGTGAGCACGAAGTTGGCGTCGGTCTCGGCCGCCGAATCCTCGGCGTAGTCGAGGTCGAGGACCGGCAAGCCCTTGTACAGGCCGCACGAGACGGCGGCGACGTGGTCGCGCAGCGGGTCGACGGAGATGATCGAGCGGGTCCGCATCCAGGCGAAGCAATCGTGCAGCGCCACCCAGGCGCCCGTGATCGCGGCGGTGCGGGTGCCGCCGTCGGCCTGGATCACGTCGCAATCGATCGTGATCTGGCGCTCGCCCATGGCCGGGAGGTTGGTGACGGCGCGCAGCGACCGGCCGATCAGCCGCTGGATCTCCTGGGTCCGCCCCGACGGCTTCCCGGAACCGACCTCGCGGCGGGTGCGTTCGTGCGTCGCACGCGGCAGCATGGCGTACTCGGCCGTGACCCAGCCCTTGCCGGAACCGCGCAGCCAAGGGGGGGCGCGCTCTTCCAGCGAGGCGGTGCAGAGCACCCGGGTGTTGCCGAAGCTGACGAGGCAGGAGCCCTCGGCGTAGCGCGAGACCGCGCGCTCCAGGCTCACGGGCCGCAACTCGTCGGCGGCACGCTTGGAAGGCCGCATCGCGGGCCCCTTCTGTCGAGAGTGTCGAGGGCCGGGCTCTTAGGCCGCTGCGCCACCGCGGGCAAGCATCGCCGTACGGATTGATCCGCGCGGGACGGTTGGACATGATCGGACCACAGGATGACCCCGTGACAAACCCCAGTCCCAACTTCTCGAACGGCCAAGCGATGCAGGCGCTCGCCGCCCTCAACGAGCGTGCCCGGGAGATCTTCCGGCAGATCGTCGAGAGCTACCTCACGACCGGCGAGCCGGTCGGCTCACGGAATCTCGCGCGCATCCTCCCGATGGCGCTGTCGCCGGCCTCGATCCGCAACGTCATGGCGGATCTGGAGCATTCCGGCCTGATCTTCGCGCCGCACACGTCCGCCGGCCGCCTGCCCACCGAACTCGGCCTGCGCTTCTTCGTGGACGCGATGCTCGAACTCGGCGACGTCAGCCAGGACGAGCAGGCGCGCATCGAGGCGCAGATGCGCGCCGCCGCCTCGGGCCACACCTTCGACTCGGCCCTGGCCGAGGCGTCGACCATGCTGTCGGGCGTCTCCCGGGGCGCCGGGGTCGTCCTGACTACCAAGGCCAACGTCAACCTGAAGCACATCGAGTTCGTGCGCCTCGATCCGGCGCGCGCCCTCGTCATCCTCGTCTCGGATGACGGCTCCGTGGAGAACCGCCTCGTGGACCTGCCGGCGGGCCTGCCGGCGGGCGCGCTCCAGGAGGCGACCAACTTCCTGAACGCGCGGCTGCAGGGCCGCACCCTGGGCACGCTGCGCGCCGAGATCGAGGCCGGCCGCAAGGCGATGAAGCGGGAACTCGACGCGATCACCGAGCGCCTCGTCGATGCCGGGCTGGCCACCCCGGTCGGCCCGACGGAGGCGCGCCAGCTGATCGTGCGCGGTCAGGCCAACCTGCTCGACGACCTGCGCGCAGTCGAGGACCTCGAACGCATCCGCCTGCTGTTCAACGACCTGGAGACCCAGAAGGACGTGATCGATCTCCTGTCCCGCGCCGAGGGCGGCGAGGGCGTGCGGATCTTCATCGGGTCGGAGAACAAGCTGTTCTCGCTGTCGGGGTCCTCGCTGATCGCGGCGCCGTTCCGCGACGGCTCGCAGAAGATCGTGGGTGTCGTCGGGGTGATCGGTCCGACCCGGCTCAACTACGCGCGGATCGTGCCGATGGTCGATTACACGGCGCGCGTGGTGTCGAAGCTCCTGGACGGCGGACGCTAGAGCGCGCCGGGCAGAGGATCCGCCCGGCGCGCCGACCTTGTCGGGACGGCCCGCTCAGGCCGGGATCACGTCCACGATCTCGTAGGTGTCGGGATCGATGATCACGATGTCGTCGCGCACCAGGATGAAGTCGTAGCCCTCGTATTCCGGCACCAGCTCGATGATCGCCGGCGGGAGCCGGTGCAGGCTGACCGAGCGCGGGATCGCCGTGCCCACCGCGAGACCGAAGGCCACGTCCCGGAGCGGCGAGACGCCCAGACGCGTGATCGAGCTGCGGAACTCGGTCCGCTGGCGGGTGTCGAGGCGGCCGACTGCCCCGCGGACGGCACCGCGGTCGCGGGCGCCGGCACGGCCACCCCGCTCGCCGGCCGGACCGCGACCGCCGCGCTCGGGGACCGCCGGCGCCGCCACCACCGGGTCCGGCGCCTCCGCCGCCCGGTCCGCCCTGCGCGAACGCCGTTGCCGCTCCGGCCACGACGATGGCCGCCGCGACCGTGTCTCTCAGAATCCGCTTCATGGCTTCTCCTCCAGCCGTCGTCGGCGCGCCGCCGACGCCCACGCCGGCCCGCAACGGGGCCTCGGGGTGAACCGTTCCCGCCCGCGGCACTGTGCACTCGCGGCCGATGACACCCGCCCGCGCTGTCCTCGGCTAAGTCGGATCACGGTCTTGCGATCGGGCGCGTCACCTGTAACGTCGCGCCGCACCAAGAAGAGACCGGTTGCGGCCGGCATCGAGATTGATACACGGAGACGCCATGTCCGCCTCTCGAGACGATACGATCGGTATCGCACCGAGCGCCCTCGACGATGCCGCGGACCGGAAGCGCCGGATCTGGGCGATCGTCGGATCGTCCTCGGGCAATCTCGTCGAGTGGTACGACTTCTACTGCTACGCGTTCTTCGCGCTCTACTTCGCGCCGGCCTTCTTCCCGAAGGGCGATTCCACCAGCCAGCTCCTGCAGACCGCCGGCATCTTCGCGGTGGGCTTCTTCATGCGGCCGATCGGCGGCTGGCTGTTCGGGCGCATCGCCGACCGGGTCGGCCGCCGGACCTCGATGGTCATCTCGGTGCTGATGATGTGCTTCGGCTCGCTGCTGATCGGCATCCTGCCGACCTACGAGCATGTCGGCACGCTGGCCCCCGTGCTCCTGCTCCTCGCCCGCATGCTCCAGGGCCTGTCCGTCGGCGGCGAGTACGGCACCTCGGCGACCTACATGAGCGAGGTGGCGATCAAGGGGAAGCGCGGCTTCTTCGCGTCGTTCCAGTACGTGACGCTGATCGGCGGCCAGCTCCTCGCCTCGCTGGTCCTGGTGCTGCTGCAGACGGTGATGACCGGTCCGGAACTCACCGCCTGGGGCTGGCGCATCCCGTTCTTCATCGGCGCCGCGCTGGCGGTCGTCGCGCTCTATCTCCGGCGCTCGCTGGCCGAGACGAAGGGCAGCAGCGACAAGGAATCCGCCGGCACATTCTCGGCGCTGGCCAAGCACTGGCGGGCGTTCCTGGTGGTCGTCGCCTACACGGCCGGCGGCTCGCTGAGCTTCTACACCTTCACGACGTACATGCAGAAGTACCTGGTCAACACCGCCGGCATGCCGAAGACCTCGGCGTCGCAGACGATGACGGTGGTGCTGTTCGTCTACATGATCATCCAGCCGATCTTCGGCGCGCTCTCCGACAAGATCGGCCGCAAGGCCAACATGCTGCTCTACAGCGGCCTCGGCACGCTCATGGTGGTGCCGCTCATGACGGCGCTCGGCACCAACAAGGACCCCTACCTCGCCTTCGCGCTGATCACCCTCGGGCTCGCGGTGGTGTCGTTCTACACGGGCATCAGCGGCATCGTGAAAGCGGAGCTGTTCCCCACCAACGTCCGCGCCCTCGGTGTCGGCCTGTCCTACGCGGTCGCCAACGCCACCTTCGGCGGCACCGCCGAGTTCGTCGCCCTGTGGTTCAAGGACAACGGCATGGAGAGCACGTTCTTCTGGTACGTGACCGTCCTGATGGCGATCGCCTTCGTGGCCTCGCTGATCATGCCGAACCCCAAGGTCCACGGCTATCTCGACGGCGCCGGCACCGTCGAGGAGGCGCTGGGGAAGAAGCCGCGCCTCGCCCACGCCTGATCGACCCGCCCGGCTGGACCGGGCGGGACTTTCACGCTGATATGACGCCCGCCGGGCGCGCCAGACGCCCGCGGGAGGACGCCATGTTCAGGAACGCCGCCAGGGCGCTGGCCCTGCTCTGTCTCGCGACCGCATCGCCGTCCGGGGCGGCCGAACCGTCTCCCGCCGACGCGCCGTTCAGGCCGACGCAGCCCGCGGGCTACCTCTTCGTCGGCGGTCGTTACGCCACCGCCGCCGGCAAGACGACGGCGTCCGGCCAGATGTTCGTCGAGTACCGCGTTCCGGAGCGGGTGACGCAGCCCTACCCGATCGTCCTGGTGCACGGCACCGCGCAGACCGGGACCAACTTCCTCGGCACGCCCGACGGGCGCCCGGGCTGGGCCGACCGCTTCGCCGCGCAGGGCTTCGCGGTCTACGTCGTCGACCAGGTCGGTCGCGGCCGCTCGGGCGGCGACCCGGACACCTACGGTCCCTACGCCCGCCTGCCCGTCGAGGATCTGGAGACGGTGTTCACCGGGCAGGAGCGCTCCGCGCTCTACCCGCAGGCGAAGCTCCACACGCAGTGGCCGGGCGGACCGGGGATCCGCGGCAACGCCGCCTTCGACCAGTTCTACCTCTCACAGGTGCCCTACATCGCGAGCGCCCTGAGGAGCGAGGAGCTGGTCGACCCCGCGCTGATCGCCCTGCTGGAGAAGATCGGCCCCGCGATCCTCCTGACGCACTCGCAGGCGGGCGTCTTCGGCTGGGCGGTCTCCGACCAGCGGCCCGACCTCGTGAAGGCGCACGTCGCCGTCGAGCCGAACGGGCCGACCTTCTACGACATCCGCTTCAAGGGCGGCGCCGACTGGTACGAGCGCGTCGGCGAGGCCCGGGCGCGGCCCTACGGCATCACCCGGGTGCCGCTGCACTTCGAGCCGCCGGTGAGCGGCCCGGCCGACCTGACGGTCGTGCAGGCCGAGACAGCCGCCGCGCCCGACAGGATCCGCTGCTGGCTCCAGGCCGAGCCCGCGCGCCGCTTGCCGAACCTCGCCCAAGTGCCGGCGGTGATCGTGACCGCCGAGGCCTCGTTCCGGGCCACCATGGACGATTGCACGGCGGCCTTCCTGGCCCAGGCGGGCGCGAAGCCGGATCGGCTGGCGCTCGCCGAGCACGGCATCCGCGGCAACGGCCACATGATGATGCTGGAATCGAACAGCGATGCCGTGGCGGACGCGATCGTCGGCTGGATCCGGGGCCGGGTCCAGGGCCAAGTCCAGGGGCAAGTCCAGGGCCAAGTCGGGGCGCCGGCCCGGCCTTAACCCGCCGCTTACCGTGTCGCGGCGAGGGTGCCCCCGTCATCCGACGAGGGACTGCATGACCGACATGACGGACACCGTGGGCGTCGCGGGCGACCGCATCCGCTCGATCATCGAGCGCGTGGAACGGCTGGAGGAGGAGATCAAGGACCTGATGGAGGCCAAGAAGGAGGTCTTCGCCGAAGCCAAGGGCGAGGGTCTCGACGTCAAGGTGCTCAAGGAGATCCTGAAGATCCGCAAGCAGGACAAGGACGAGCGCGACGAGCAGGAGACGCTCCTCGACGTCTACCTGCGCGCCATGGACGCGCCGTCGCCGGCGCCGATCGCCGCGGCGGCGTGATCCGCTCGACCGGGTGCGGCGCCGGGCGCCGCACCTCTCCGCCGTGACGATGCCTAGGCCGCGAGATAGGCGGCGATGTTGCGCCGGATCCGCTCCAGGGGCTCCTCCGCCGGGTCGGGCAGGACGAACCGCGCGCCGGTGATCGTCTCGTAGGCGCGGATGTAGACCGCGGCGGTCTCGAGCACGACCTCGGCGGGGATCTCCGGGATCGGGTCCTCGTAGGGGTCGCAGCGGGCCACGACCCAGTTGCGTACGAAGTCCTTGTCGAAGCTCTCCGGGGCCGATCCCGCGGCGAAGCGCTCGGGATAGCTCTGCGCGAACCAGTACCGGCTGCTGTCCGGCGTGTGAATCTCGTCGGCGAGGACGATCCGGCCCTCGGGATCGGTGCCGAACTCGTACTTCGTGTCGGCCAGGATGAGGCCGCGCTCCGCCGCCAGAGCGGCCCCGCGCGCGAACAGTGCCAGGGCCGCCTCCGACACGGTCCGCCACTGCGCCCGCGTCAGCAGCCCGCGCTCGAGGATCTCCGCCTCGGTGAGCGGCTCGTCGTGGCCGCCGTCGAACGCCTTGGTGGTCGGCGTGATGATCGCCTCCGGCAGGCGCTGGTTCGGCCGCATCCCGTCGGGGAAGTGGTGGCCGTACATGTTCCGCTCGCCCGCACGGTAGCGCGTCAGGATCGAGGTCGACGTGGTGCCCGCGAGGTAGCCGCGCACCACCACCTCCACGGGCAGGATCTCCAGGCGCCGGCCGACCACCACGTTGGGATCGGGATAGGCGATGACGTGGTTGGGGCAGAGGTCGGCGGTCTTCTCGAACCAGTAGCGGGCGGTCTGGGTGAGGACCTGGCCCTTGAACGGGATCGCCGCGAGCGCCCGGTCGAAGGCGCTGATCCGGTCCGAGGTGATCAGGATCCGCCGGCCGTCGGGGAGGTCGTAATTGTCCCGGACCTTGCCGCGGTAGTGGCAGGGCAGCTCGGGCAGGGTCGCGTCGCGCAGGACCTGATGCGCGTGCGGGGCGAGATCTGCCGTGTTCATCGGGCTTTCCGTCAGGCTGAACGGCGACCGCGCCGCCGGACTTCTGTGCGCGGACGGGCCGGGAAATTCCAGTCCCGGCCTGCGGAAGGGCGCGCGGCGTCCGGATCCGCCCTGGTCGGACCCGGCCGGAACCCTACACTTGGGTGGGGATCAACGACGGTGGACGACCGGCCGCGCGGCGCCGAACGCTTCTGCCGGACGGCCGAGGCGCGATGATCGAGACACCCCAACCGTTGGGCAGAGACCCGTTCCTGCGCCGGATCGAGACCGTGGCCCTGTTCCGGCTGACCGAGGCGGAGCGCGCCGCGCTCGTGGCGCTCCCGATGCAGGTCGCCCCGTTCGAGGCCAACCAGGACATCATCCGGGAAGGCGACCGCCCGTCCCGGAGTTTCGCGATGCTCAGCGGCATCGCCTGCACCTACAAGTCGACGCGCGCGGGCAAGCGGCAGGTGATGAGCTACCACGTCCCCGGGGACGTGCCGGATTTCCAGAGCTTGTTCCTGGAGGTGCTCGACATCAACATCGCGACGGTGAGCCCCTGCCGCCTCGGCTTCGTCCAGCACGACGCGGTCCGGGCGATGCTGCGGGCGCACCCGCGCCTCAGCGAGGTGTTCTGGCGCGCGACGCTGATCGACGCCGCCCTGGTCCGGGAGTGGATGCTCAACACCGGCCGCCGGGAAGCGTATGCCCGGATGGCTCACCTGTTCTGTGAGCTGGTGACCCGCCTCGGCGCCGTCGGGCTGGCACCGGATCGGACCTGCGACCTGCCGATGACGCAGCCCGAACTCGCCGACGCCCTCGGGATCACGTCGATCCACGTCAACCGGACGATTCGCGAACTCAAGTCCGCCGGCCTGATCACGCTGCAGGGTCGCCGCCTCACGGTCCACGACTGGGCCGGGCTGCGGGAAGCGGCGGAATTCGATCCGACCTACCTGCACCTGCGCGACGCGGAGACGCGCTGAGGAAGCCCATGGATCGTCGATATTGGGTGGGTCTCAGTCGCCGGCTCGAAGATCCGCGGATCCGGCGCTCAGCGAGAAGATGGTGCCCAGGGACGGAGTCGAACCGCCGACACTGCGATTTTCAGTCGCATGCTCTACCAACTGAGCTACCTGGGCGTCGTCCGCGCCGGTGTCGGCCTCGGACGTCGCGGGGTATAGTGAGTGCTTCGCGGCCTGTCCAGCCTCGCGTGACGCCGACGTGACCGGAAGGCCGAAAATTTCAGCGCTCCGGATCGGGCGGGGGCGGCGGCGCGTCGGGATCCAGTTCCTCGGGGATCGCGTAGCGCTCGTTGAGCCAGCGCCCGAGATCGACGTCGGCGCAGCGCTGGCAGCAGAACGGCCGGAATTCCGGCGTGGACGGTTGCCGGCAGATCGGACACGGCGGCGTCCGGCGTTCGCGGATCATGCGAGTGCGCCCCACCCGGCCCGGATCGGATACCCCTCCCCGTCGAGAAGGCTCAGAGTCTCGTAGAGCGGCAGGCCGACGACGCCGCTGTACGAGCCGACCAGTTTCACCACGAAGGCCCCGGCCAGCCCCTGGATCGCGTAGCCACCGGCTTTGCCGCGCCACTCGCCCGAGGCCACGTAGCCCTGGATGTCGCGGCCCGAGAGCCGCTTGAACCGGACGCGGCTCTCGACGATCCGCTCGCGGCGCCCGCGGGGCGAGAGCACGCAGACCGCCGTGTAGACCCGGTGCTGCCGCCCCGAGAGCAGGCGCAGGCAGTCCGCGGCCTCGTCGGGGATCTCGGCCTTCGGCAGCACGCGCCGCCCCACCGCGACCACCGTGTCGGCCGACAGGAGCCAGGTGGGGGTCGCGGTGTCCTCCAGGTGCAGCGCCGCCTCGGCGGTGGCGAGCTTCGTCCGCGCGAGGCGGCGCGCCAGCTCGCGCGGCGGTTCGGCCTTGCGCGGCGTCTCGTCGATCTCGGCCGGCAGGAGAGCCGCCGGCTCGATGCCGATCTGCTGGAGCAGCGCCAAGCGGCGGGGCGACGCGGAGGCGAGCACGAGCCGCGCTGTCGGACCCTGCGTCGCGCCGATCGCTTCAGGTTTGGCGTCCATGGTGTCCCGTTCGCACACTCGACCGGAGCCGCGCGACCGGAGCCGTGCGCGCCCTGCGCGGCGGCACCTCGTCGGCCGGGACAGGCTCGATGCGCCTGCCTGATAAGCGAAGGGTCCCGCCTTGTGAACTCGGGCGGGACGGGCCGCCGGCGCGAATCCGCGGCGTCTCGAGCGCGCGGTCCCGCACCGACCGCGGCGCCCGACACCAGCATTCGGCAGCTTCGCGGACGGTCCAGAGCGGCCAGCTCGCAGCGGGACCGAAATCACAGGCCGGGTGCGGGCTATGCGAAAGACCTGCTCAAGTCCTCGACGGTCATCGTAACCCGCCGTTAACCACGATCGACCGAGGATGGCGCCCTTCGAATAGGATCGTCATCGATGCTGAACGCTGATCCGCTCGTGCAGCGCCCGAAGCTCGTCAACGCCGCCCTGCTCGCCCGCGCCCTCGACGGGCTACGGCCGCAGGTCGCCTCGCCGGTCGAGATCTGGCAGCGGCTCACCGAACAGTACGTCGTCGATCTCGACGCCGTCGCGGCACTCCTTCCGGCGGACGAACCGGAGACGCACTGGCTCGCCGCCCGCGACTGAGCGTGGCCCGCACCGCGCCCGTGCCGAGCGGCGCGCCGGCCCGGGCCAGGCTGGCACGTGACGTGCTTTGAGAGTTCAAGAGACCGGAGGAAGCGCACAGGCAACGACAACGCGGTGGCTCGCACGCCGGAGCACCCCGCGGACCTTTCGATCACTCGAAGCCGAGGTCCGTCATGTCGGAATTGCTCTCCGTTGCCCTCGTCTGTGCCGGCACGCTGCTGGCTCAGGACTGCTCCCGCGACACTGCCCTCGACGTCATTATCGCGCCGGCGCACACGCCGATGGAATGCCTCATGCACGCTCAGACGATGGCCGCCCAGGCCGGGTTGCCGGGGGGCAGCGACCGGTACCTCAAGGTCGCCTGCGAGCATCGCCGGAGCGAGGCCGAACCGCGTCCCGTGATCCGCCGCGCCTCGTGAGGCCGGGTGCGCGCCGGGCGATTCGGCGCAGACCAGCGTGGCCGGCGGATCGTCTGGTGCATCAAAGTCACGTCACGAGAATTCTTGTTCGCATCCACCTATCGGACAGTTGCCGCCCCCGGGAACGGGACCCATCCTGCACGGCCACGCTGATGCAACCCTCACTTCGGCATCCGCCAACGTTGCCGCCCCGATGGCCCGCGTGCCGGGCAGGGCTCAAGCGAGTGCCTGCCCGATGCTGTACGACGCGTTCGACCTGCAGACCGACATGGCCGCTCAGACCCGGGCGTGGGGCCGGCTGCTGAACGACATCTGGTCGCCGTGGATCGGGTGGGGCGAGCCGGCGACATGGATGTCCGCCGGCGCCCGGATGATGATGCGCGCCGGCCTGACCTTCGCGCGGCCGCCCTACGGCATCGAGTCGGTGAATGTCGGCAACCGGAGCGTCCCGGTCTCCGAGGAGGCGGTCGAGGTCACGCCCTTCGCGACGCTGCTCCACTTCAAGAAGGACATCCACACCGAGCAGCCCAAGGTGCTGATGGTGGCGCCGATGTCGGGCCACTTCGCCACGCTGCTCCGCGCCACCGTGCGCACCATGCTGCCCGACCACGACGTCTACATCACCGACTGGCACAACGCCCGGGACGTGCCGCTCTCCGACGGGACGTTCGGCTTCGACGACTACGTCAGCCACCTCATCCAGTTCCTGCGGACGATGGGCGAAGGCGCCCACATGGTGGCGGTCTGCCAGCCCGCCGTGCAGGCCCTCGTGGCCGCGGCCGCGATGGCGCAGGCGAAGGATCCCGCCGCCCCGCGCAGCATGACCCTGATGGCCGGTCCGGTCGATTGCCGGATCAATCCGACCGGCGTGAACGAGCTCGCGACCTCGAAGCCGATCGAGTGGTTCGAGAAGAACCTGATCGCGACGGTGCCGGCGCGTCACAAGGGCGCCGGCCGCAAGGTCTACCCGGGCTTCGTGCAGGTCTCGGCCTTCATGGCGATGAACGCCAAGCGCCACATCCAGGGCCACGCCGACCTGTTCTGGCACATGGCCAACGGCGAGCACGACAAGGCCGAGGCGATCGAGACCTTCTACGACGAGTACTTCGCCGTGCTCGACCTCGCGGCCGATTTCTACTTGGAGACGGTCAAGACCGTGTTCCAGGACCACGCCCTGGCCCGGAACGCGGTGTCGTATCGGGGCGAACCGATCGACCTGCGCGCGATCCGCCGCACGGCGCTGATGACGGTCGAGGGCGAGCGGGACGACATCTGCGCCGTCGGCCAGACCATGGCGGCCCACGACCTGTGCTCGGACCTCGCTCCGTACATGCGGACCCATCATCTCCAGGCCGGCGTCGGCCATTACGGCGTCTTCGCCGGCCGGCGCTGGGAGTCGCAGATCTACCCGCAGGTGCGGAACTTCATCCAGGCGCACAACTGACCGCGCCCCGGTCGGCTCGGCGTCGCGCCGATTTGACCCGCCGACCTGCGCGGCCCACCATGCTAGGCACGTGTGACGGGGCCCGCCGGGCGCGGCTCCGTGGGCCACTCCTTCGGCGTGAGGCGGAACGGTCGGCGTGATCGGCAGGAACGGCACCGAGAGCAAGACCAGCGCCGACGCGGCGTCGACGCGGCTCGACCGGCTGGTCGCGCAGGCGCGGGCGGCCTCCCTGTGGGAGCAGGCGTGGCCGGTGCTCTGGCGCGGCATCGGCGTCGGTCTGCTCTTCCTTGTCGTCTCCTGGGCAGGCGTGTGGCTCGACCTCACGCCGCTCTGGCGCCAGATCGGCCTCGGTGCCCTCGCCATCCTGCTGGTCGCCGCGCTCCTGCCGCTGATCCACATCGCCCGGCCGGACCGGCGCGTGGCCCTGGCGCGGCTCGACCGGGACGCGGCGTCCCGCGATCCGAGGCTGCGGCACGGGCCGGCGTCGGCGGCCCAGGACNAGGACAGCCTCGCCGTGGGCGCCGCCGATCCGGGGAGCCGGCTGCTGTGGGACCTCCACCAGCGCCGCGCCGCGCAGGCGATCTCGGCCCTGCGGGTCGGCCTGCCGCGGCCGGGCATGACTCGCCACGACCCCTTCGCGCTGCGCGCCGGCCTGATGGTCGCGGCGGTGGCCAGCCTGTTCGTGGCCGGACCGGAGTGGCGCCAGCGGATCGGCGCCGCCTTCGACTGGCAGGAGCCGGCGGCACCCGGCCCGAATTTCCGCGTGGACGGCTGGATCGACCCGCCGCTCTACACGCGGCTTCCGCCGCTGCTGATCGCGATGGACGGGAGCGACCAGCACCTGCGCGCGCCGGTGAACGCCCAGCTGATCGTGCGGATCGCCGGCCAGGGCAAGGCCGCGTCCGAGACGACCCTCACGCCCAATGCCGGCCTGGTGCCGGTCCCGGGCCAGGAGGCGCGCCCCGACCTGCGCGAGGAGCGCTACCGCATCGTCGGCGGCGCCGCGCTGACGATCGTGACCCCCGCGGGCAAGCAGCGCCTGACCGTCGACGCGATCCCCGACCGGCCGCCGGAAGTGACCGCCGTGGGCGGTCCCGAGGTGAACGGCCGCGGCACCTTCAACCTGACCTACCGGGCGAAGGACGATTACGGGATCAGCGCGGCCGAGGCGGTGATCGAACCGCTGAAATCCGCCCGGACGCTGGTCCCGGTGCCGCAGATCAACCTCGCGCTCCCCGGCGACGCGAGCGGCGATACCGACACCAAGACCCTCGTGGACCTCACGGACAGCCCCTGGTCCGGCGCGAAGGTCCGCTACCACATCGTCGTCAAGGACGAGGCGGGCCAGGAAGGGCGCACGCCCGACACCGAGATCGTCCTGCCGGCGCGGCCGTTCCGGGAGCCGCTGGCGCGGGCGCTCGCCGAGCAGCGCCGCCGGCTCGTCACGGCGCCCGATACGGATCGCCGCTGGGTCCAGGGGGCCCTGGACGCGCTGCTGGTCGCGCCCGACACGTTCACGCCGCAGCCCGCGATCTTCCTCGGCCTGCGGACCGCGACCGAACGCCTGCGCCGCGCGCGGACGGATTCGGACCTCGTCGCGGTGGCCGACCTCCTGTGGGAGATGGCTCTCAAGATCGAGGACGGCGACCTCTCGGACGCCGAGAAGCAGCTCCGCCAGGCGCAGGACCGGCTGAAGGAGGCGATCGAGCGCAACGCGCCCGACGACGAGATCAAGCGCCTGACGCAGGACCTGAAGCAGGCGCTGGACAAGTTCCTGTCCGAGATGGCGCAGAAGCAGGGCCGCGAGCCCCGCGAGCAGAGCGAGCGCGGCCAGACCAACGGGCAGACCAAGACCGTCACCCCGGAGGATCTCGACAAGATGATCCAGGACATGGCGGAGGCTATGAAGCGCGGCGACACCGCCGAGGCGCAGCGTCTGATGCAGCAGTTGCGCAACATCCTGGAGAATCTCCAGACCGCCGAGCGCGGCGGCCGCTCCGACCAGGCGTCCCGCGAGATGCAGAAGCAGATGCGCGACCTCGACGCCATGTCGCGCGAGCAGCAGGGCCTGCGCGACGAGACCTTCAAGGACGGCGAGGAGCAGCGCGGCGGCCAGCGCCCGCAGAACCGCGGTCAGCCGCAGCAGGGGCAGCGCGGGCAGCAGGGTCAGGGTCAGCAGGGCCAGCGCCAGCAGGGTCAGAAGGGTCAGCAGGGGCAGGGCCAGCAGGGTCAGCAAGGCCAGGGGCAGCAGGGCGAGGGCCAGCAGGGCGGCGTCGGCGAGCGCCAGCAGGCGCTCCGGCAGCGGCTGGAGGACCTTCAGAAGCGCATGAAGGAGAACGGCATGCGCGGCGAGCAGGGTCTCTCCGACGCCGAGGACGCCATGCGCGAGGCCGAGAACAACCTGAAGGACGGCGATTCGGACGGGGCCGTCGACGCGCAGGGCCGCGCCCTCGACGGCCTCAAGCGCGGCGCCGACGGCATGGCCCAGCAGATGCAGGAGATGGCCGAGGGCCAGGGCGAGGGTCAGCAGGAGGGGGGCCAGCTGCCTGGCCAGCAGGGGCAGGCCGGGGCGCGCGACGACGATCCCCTCGGGCGCCCGACTCGCGGCCGCGACATGAGCGACGGGCGCGTCCGCGTTCCCACGGCCGACGAATCCGCGGTCCAGCGCGCCCGGCGCATCATGGAGGAGCTGCGGCGCAAGCTCGGAGACCCGAGCCGCCCCCGCGAGGAACTCGACTATTTCGAGCGCCTGCTCCGCCGCAACTGAGCGCCCGACACCTCTAACGACGCGCGAAGCCGCATCGCGGCGCGCGCCCCAGCCGGATCCCCGACCGCATGTCGTCCAACACCCTCGTCCTGATCGCCTGCCTCGCCGTCGCCGCGGTCCTGGTGCTGGGCCTCGCCAACATGATGCGCGGCGGCAGCGTCAACCTCTCGCAGAAGCTGATGCGCCTGCGGGTGCTCCTGCAGTTCGTGGCGATCGTGATCATCATGGGCGTGGTCTGGTGGCGCTCGGCCTGAGGACGCCCAGGGGTGTGACCGCGCCGCCGCACCCGAACACCTTTCGATTGGGTGAAGGATGAATTGCCCGCCGCGCCCGGCGGGGCTCTGCTACGCTCGGTAGAAGCAAATCGCTGCGCCTAACCGGCCGAGCCCGCATGACTGCCCCTTCCCGCCTCTGTCTGTTCGGCCTTCTGACCGGGGGGGCGATCCTGCCGGCCGCGGCCGCGGATCTCGCGCCGCCGCCGCCCGCGGCCTACGCGGCCCCGGTCCAGCCGCTCAGCATCGTGTCGGAGATCCGGATCGGCGGCTCGGTCCAGGATCCCGGAAGCGCCGAGGGCAAGCTCCCCGGCTTCAGCAAGGCGAACGTCAACGGCGAGATCCTGTTCGCCAAACCGCGGATCAGCGACGATCCGTTCTGGCAGGCCTTCGTGCCGCGCCCGACCGTCGGCGGCAGCTACAACACCGGCGGCCGGACCAGCTACGCCTATCTCGGTGCCACCTGGACCCTCGAGGTCTTCCCCGAGACCTTCAACCGCCGCGTCTTCCTCGACGGTTTCTTCGGCGGCGTGGCCCATAACGGCTGGACCGGCCCGAAGGCCGAAACGCCCTACGGCTTCAACACCCTCGGCTGCTCGCCGATGTTCCGCGAGGCGGCCGCCCTGGGCTTCCGCCTGACGGAGCACTGGAGCATCATGGCCACGATCGAGCACATGTCGAATGCTGGGCTCTGCGCCAACAACCGCGGTCTGACCAATTTCGGCGGCAAGGTCGGCTACACGTTCTGAGGCACACCACCCCGTGGTCAAGCTCAACCGCATCTACACGAGGACCGGCGACAAGGGGACGACCGCGCTGGCGGACGGGCAGCGGCGCTCGAAGGCGGACCTGCGGGTCGAGACCTACGGCACCGTCGACGAGACCAACGCCTGCATCGGCATGGCGCGCCTGCACACGCAGGGGCCGCTCGATCAGATGCTCGGGGCCATCCAGAACGACCTGTTCGACCTCGGCGCCGACCTCGCGACGCCGCCGACCCCGGAACCCCTCCCCTACGAGCCGCTGCGCATCGTGGCGAGCCAGGTCGACCGGTTGGAGCGCGACATCGACGCATTGAACGCCGCGATCCCGGCGCTGAAATCCTTCGTCCTGCCCGGCGGCTCGCCGGCTGCCGCGGCCCTGCACCTCGCCCGGACCGTCTGCCGGCGCGCCGAGCGGCTCGCGGTGAGTCTCGCGGCGCGGGAGGACGAGACGGTCTCGCCGGAGGCGCTGCGCTACCTCAACCGCCTGTCGGACTTCCTGTTCGTTGCGAGCCGGGCGGCGAACGCCGACGGGGCCGACGACGTGCTCTGGGTGCCCGGCGCCAATCGCTGAGCCGGCATCGCGGTTTTCGCGGGGCCGCCACGGCGCCGCGTTGACAAGGCGGAAATGTGGCCGTTACGGTCCGGCGCCTTGCGTGCCCCCCGCCACGCTGCGCCTCTGGCGCCCGTGGGAGTGGCCTGCACGACGACAAGAATCCTCCGGGGAAGGATCGTGACCGCCATGAAGGTGCTGGTGCCCGTCAAGCGGGTGGTGGACTACAACGTCAAGATTCGCGTGAAGGCCGACGGCTCCGGCGTCGAGCTCGCCAACGTCAAGATGTCCATGAACCCCTTCGACGAGATCGCCGTCGAGGAAGCGATCCGCCTGAAGGAGAAGGGCAAGGTCACCGAGATCGTGGCCGTGTCGATCGGCCCGCAGCAGGCGCAGGAGACGCTGCGCACGGCGCTCGCCATGGGCGCCGACCGCGCGATCCTGGTGAAGACCGACGTCAACTGCGAGCCGCTGGCCGTCGCGAAGCTCCTGAAGGCCGTCGTCGAGAAGGAGAGCCCGGAGCTCGTCATCCTCGGCAAGCAGGCGATCGACGACGACTCGAACCAGACCGGCCAAATGCTCGCCGCCCTGCTCGGCTGGCCTCAGGGCACCTTCGCGTACAAGATCGAGCCCGGCGAGGGCAGCCTCGACGTCACCCGCGAGGTCGACGGCGGCCTGCAGACGGTGAGCCTCAAGCTGCCGGCCATCGTGACGACGGACCTGCGCCTCAACGAGCCGCGCTACGCGTCGCTGCCCAACATCATGAAGGCCAAGAAGAAGCCCCTGGAGGAGCTGGCACCCGACGCGCTGGGTGTCGACGTGACCCCGCGGCTCACGGTGCTGAAGACTGCCGAACCGCCGGGCCGATCGGCCGGCGTGAAGGTCGCCTCCGCGGCCGAGCTCGTCCAGAAGCTCAAGGTCGAAGCCGGCGTCATCTGAACCGAGGCGGGGCTCCCGGACGACGGTCGAGCCCCGCGCCACCACCCTCGAGGGCACCCCAGACCATGACGACACTCCTCTTCGTCGAGCACGGCAACGGCCAGATCAAGGACGGTACCCTGAAGGCGCTCGCCGCCGCCAAGGAGATCGGCGCGCCGATCCACGCCCTCGTGCTGGGCACGGGATCGAAGGCCGTGGCCGAGGCCGCGGGCAGGCTCGACGGCGTCGAGAAGGTCCTGAACGCCGAGGACGGCGTCTACGACCACGACCTCGCCGAGCCGGTCTCGGCGCTCATCGCCGCCGTCGCCGAGCCCTACGACACGATCATCGCCTCGGCCTCGACCACGGGCAAGAATGTGCTGCCGCGCGTGGCCGCCCTTCTCGACGTCGCGCAGGTCTCCGACATCATCAAGGTCGTCTCGCCCGACACGTTCGAGCGGCCGATCTACGCCGGTAACGCCATCCAGACCGTTCAGGCGCCCGCCGGCAAGAAGGTGATCACGGTGCGCACGGCGGCCTTCAAGGCGGCCGAAGAGGGCGGTGGCGCTGCGCCGGTGGAGGCCGTGTCCGCGGCCGCACCCGCGGCGGGCGGCTCGAGCTTCAAGGGTGAGGAGATCGCCAAGTCCGACCGGCCCGAGCTGGCCTCGGCGCGGATCATCGTGTCCGGCGGCCGCTCGCTCGGCTCCTCGGACAAGTTCCACGAACTGATCGAGCCGCTGGCCGACTCGCTCGGCGCCGCCGTCGGCGCGTCCCGCGCCGCCGTGGATGCGGGCTACGCGCCGAACGACTGGCAGGTGGGGCAGACCGGCAAGGTCGTGGCGCCGGACCTCTACGTCGCGGTGGGGATCTCGGGCGCGATCCAGCACCTCGCCGGCATGAAGGACTCGAAGGTCATCGTCGCCATCAACAAGGATGAGGACGCGCCGATCTTCCAGGTGGCCGATTACGGACTGGTCGGCGACCTGTTCCAGGTCGTGCCCGAGCTGCAATCCGAGATCGGTAAGGCCAAGGGCCAGTAACGGCACCGGATCTGGCAACCCGCGAGCATTGTCGCAGAACGCGGCTTCACGGGTTCCTTCCGGATCGAGGATTGGTCTAGAAGGCAGCAGCGGCGAGACTTCGCGCGGTGCCGTCGCGTCCGCGCCGTCCAGAGAGCTGGGCGGCAGCGCTACGGCATCCGCCTTGGGGGCACAGGTCGGCACATGCATATGGAGATCAAGCGGGTCGGCATCGTCGGCGCGGGCCAGATGGGCAGCGGCATCGCGCAGGTCTGCGCCACCGCCGGCTTCGAGGTCCTGCTGAACGACCGCGATCCCGCCCGGCTCGAGAACGGGTTGTCCGTCATCGAGGGCAGTCTCGCCCGCCTCGTCTCGAAGGGCACGCTCACCGAGGGCGACAGCGGCGAGGCCCGCTCGCGGATCGTCCCCGCCCGCGATTTCGCCGCCCTCGGCCCGTGCGACCTGGTCATCGAGGCGGCGACCGAGAACGAGGCGACGAAGCGCGAGATCTTCACCACGCTGTGCGGTTCGCTGCGGCCGGAGACCCTGGTGGCGACCAACACGTCGTCGATCTCGATCACCCGGCTGGCGGCGGCGACCGACCGGCCGGAGAAGTTCATCGGCATCCACTTCATGAACCCGGTGCCGGTGATGCAGCTCGTCGAGCTGATCCGCGGCATCGCCACCGAGGACACGACCTACGAGTCGGCCAAGGCGTTCATCGCGAAGCTCGGCAAGACGTCGACGATGTCGGAGGATTTCCCGGCCTTCATCGTCAACCGGATCCTCCTGCCGATGATCAACGAGGCGATCTACACGCTCTACGAGGGTGTCGGATCGGTCGAGTCGATCGACACCGCCATGAAGCTCGGAGCGAACCACCCGATGGGGCCGCTGCAGCTCGCGGACTTCATCGGCCTCGATACCTGCCTGTCGGTCATGCAGGTGCTCTACGAGGGCCTCGCGGATTCCAAGTACCGGCCCTGCCCGCTGCTGGTGAAATACGTCGAGGCCGGCTGGCTCGGCCGCAAGGCGAAGCGCGGCTTCTACGATTACCGCGGTCCCACGCCGATCCCGACCCGCTGAGACCGCGGGGCCCGGGACGGCCGGACGCCGTCCCGCGCGTCCCGGGCTCGATCGCTCCTACTTCGGCGCGCCGTTCGCGCCCGGCTGGGCCGGCTGCGGGTAGGACGGGTTGCCGCCCGGAACGGCGGCGCTGTTCGACGGCGACGAGCCGCCGGACTGGCCGTTGACCGAGCCCGTCACCTCCTTGCGCGAGGCGTCCTGGCTCTGGCTGGCGTAGTCCTTCGGCGCGTTGGCGCCGTTCCAGGTGAGCAGGCCCACGGTGGCGATCGCCAGCAGGACGAGGCTCGCCACCAGCACCCAGAGCACGGGCTTGCCGCGCTCGCCCTGACGGCTCTCGTTCGGGTTCAGTCTCTCAACCATGTGCAAAACCTTCCTCGGCGGGACGCCACACGCCGGAACGGGCGCTGTGCGACACGATCTCGTTACCGGCGGCCAACGCGGGGCCGCCGAGGCAGGTTCCTGGGCGGGGCCGGGGCTAGTGCCCGGTCGTCAGCAGGATCTTGCCGAGATGGGCGCTCGATTCCATCAGCTCGTGCGCCTCCCGCGCCCGCTCCAGCGGGAACGTGGCGTGGGTGACGGACCGGATCCGCCCGGCGTCGAGCTCGGGCCAGATGTCCCGGCGCAGGCCGTCGGCGATCGCGGCCTTGTCGGCCTTGCCGCGCGGGCGCAGGGTCGATCCGGTGAAGGTCAGGCGATTGCGCATGATCGGCGTGATGTTCAGCCCGTCGACCTTGTAGCCGCCCATCAGGGCGATCATCACGAGCCGCCCGTCGGGCGCCAGCGACTTCAGGTTCCGGGCGAGGTAGCTCGCGCCGATCATGTCGAGGATGACGTCGACGCCGCGCCCGTCGGTGAGGCGCTTCACCTCCTCGGCGAAGTCGGCCTGCTTGTAGTCGATCGCGGCGTCCGCCCCGAGCTCCTCGCAGAACCGGCACTTCTCGGCGGAGCCCGCCGTCGCGAAGACCCGGGCGCCGACATGCTTGGCGATCTGGATCGCCGTGGCGCCGATGCCGCTCGACCCGCCATGGACGAGGAAGCTCTCGCCGCGCGCGAGGCGGCCGCGCTGGACCACGTTGGAGTAGACCGTGAAGAAGGTCTCCGGCAGGCCGCCGGCGTCGACCAGCGAGACGGCCTTCGGGCGCGGCAGGCAGTGGGCCGCCTCGGCCACGGCGTACTCGGCGTAGCCTCCGCTGATCACCAGGGCGCAGACCTCGTCACCGACCGACAGGTTGTCGACCCCGCTGCCGAGCGCGACCACGCGGCCGGCGACTTCGAGGCCCGGGATGTCGGTGGCGCCGGGCGGCGGCGGGTAGACCCCGGACCGCTGCGCCACGTCGGGCCGGTTCACGCCGGCGGCCACCACCGCGATCAGGACCTGGCCGGGCCCCGGGCTCGGCACGGGGGCAGTCTCCAGGCTGATCACCTCCGGTCCACCGGAGCCCGCGTAGCGGATCTGGCGCATGGTTCCGGGCAGGTCGGTGGTGGCCATCAGCGATTGTCCTCCGCGCGCAGGTCGTCTCGGCCGCGCTCACGGGGGCGCGGTCCGGCTCTACTTGCGGCAACGGGCGCGCTTGGCAAGCTGCGTGCGCCCGCTGCCGGTCCGTAGGTCCGCCTAGCGGGCCGCCGCCTTCACGGCGGCCGGAAGCACGATCGCGCCCTGCGCGAGGCTCTTCGGCCAGACGGCGACCTGCTTGCCGTCCTGCCACTGCGCCATCAGGCCGGTGACGAAGCCGGGGCCGTACTTGATCGAGTGGGTGAACGGGTCGTCCTTGCCGTAGAACTGCGTGCGACCGACGGTGCCGACCCAGTCGGTCTTCTCCAGCGCGTCGACGAGCTTGTCGGCCTCCGTGGAGCCGGCCCGCTTCACCGCGTCGGCGGTGTAGTAGACCTGATCGTAGGCCATGTATCCGGCGTAGGACGGGTCGCTGCCGAAGCGCTTCTTGAACGCGGCGCTGAAGGCGAGCGACTTGTCGGTGATCGCCGCGCCCGGCACCGCGATGCTCTGGAAAATCACGCCCTGCGTGGCGCCGTTGGTGTTCGACCAGAAGGTCGAGGAGGTCGCCTGCGAGTTCATGCCGGTCATGGCGAGCGGCACCTGCTGGTTCTGCCACTGCACCGTCGGCTGCACACCGACATGCGAGATGCCGGTGACGATCAGGTCGGGCTTGGCCGCCTCGATCTTGTTGTAGATCGGCGTGAAGTCGCCCGTGTCCGGCGAGAAGCGGATGTGGTCGACGACCTTCACGCCGATCTCGGGCAGGCACTTCTCGTAGCCGACGTCGAGCGGCCGGGTCCAGGCCGCGTCCTCGCTCATGATCGCGGCGGTCTTCACCTTCATCAGGTCAATCAGCATGTCCTTGGTGGAATCGCAGATCGACTGGGCGAGGGCCGCCGAGGTCAGGTAGCCGTGGAAGGTGTACTTGTTGCGCGCGTAGTCCTTGTGCACGGCGAGGCTGATCTCGTTCGAGGCCGCGCCGGGCGTGATCATCGGCGTCTTCAGCCGGGCCGCCCAGGGCATCAGCGCCAGCACCACCTCCGAGATGTAGCTGGCGATGACGAGGTTGACCTTGTCCTCGCTGACCGCCCGCTGGAAGGCGCGGACCGCGTCGGAGGCGGAGGACTTGTCGTCGTAGGTGACGACCTGGATCTGCCGTCCGTCGATCCCGCCCTTGGCGTTGATCTCGTCGGCGGCGAGCTGCACCGCCTGCGGGATCGAGGCTCCGACCACGGACTGCGCCTCGGCGATCACCCCGATCCGGATCGGATCGGCGGCCCGCGCCTGGGTCGATCCCAACAATCCGGCCACTGCGAGCAGGGCCAGGGCCCGGCTCGAAACGCTGCGTTCCATCGGCATGGGCTTCCTCCTGCGGCCCGTGCGGCTTTTGCCGCCGCATCGGGACCAGAGACGGAGTGTGCATCACGCGGCGGTCTGAATACAGTGTGCAGATACGGAAAACCGTGACAGACGGCCGCTCAGCTGTCCGAACGTCTGAAGATCACGCTCAGATTGTTGGCCGGCATGGTCACGCGCCGGACCATGGTCAGCCCGTGCCGGCCCGCTTCCGCGGCGACGGCGTCGCGGTCCCGCACACCCCAGGCCGGATTCCGGGCGCGCAGGGAGGCATCGAAGGCTGCGTTGCTCTCCGCGAAGGGCCGGTCGGCCTCGCGGAACGGGCCGTACAGGAACAGGACACCTCCCGCGCCCAGGACGCGGCCGGCGCCGGCCATCAGCCCCTCCGTGGCTTCCCAGGGCGCGATGTGGATCATGTTGATGCACACGATCGCGTCGATCCGCGCGTCGACCCGCGCGACGGGCCAGGCGGCGGACGCGGCGTCGAGCGCGAGCGGCGGCCGAAGGTTGGCGAGGCCCGCGCGGAGNAATATGTGGCTTTAACGGGAAAACCGTAAGGTAAAAATTCACGCTTATCTGCACATCCCCAAGACAGCGGGGACATCTCTGAATAGATTTCTATCCAATAGGCTCGGATCGCAATTTCACGAACTCGATCCTCATCAGTTTATTTTTATGAATAAATTAATATCAAATTTTTCGGCCATAACCGGCCATATACCCGCCTGCTACCTCGATATCGAGGATGCGATCTCCAGGACGGTGCCGCGGGCGGGCAGGACCTCGCGGAGGACGGCCAGGATCGCGTCGCGGTTCCGCGCGACGGCCGGCGCCGTCAAGGCGTCGTTCACGTCGACTTCCCAGCCGAGCATGGATCCCCTCCATCGGTCTGCGCACTCGGTCGGCGGGATGACGGCCGGCCGCGTCACGCACCCATATTGCGTGGGCGGACCCGTTGCCATACCGCATTCCAGCGGTGTTCCGCCCCTTCGACGCGCTGTCCGAGTCAGGCCCCACGTCTCCGCGTTGCGAGGCGGGCCGACCGGCCCGGCACTGGGGGCGAGCGCCGCCGCACTTCCGGACCTACCTTCCCCCGTCCAGGATTTCGCCCAACGTGCCCGATCCGCAAGCCGCACCGACACTGCCCAAGGTCGCGACGGGCATCACCGGTTTCGACGATCTGACCCATGGCGGCCTGCCGGCCGGGCGGCCGACGCTGATCTGCGGCGCCGCGGGCTGCGGCAAGACGCTGTTCGCCACGACCTTCCTGGTCAACGGCGCGACGCGCTACGGCGAGCCCGGCGTGTTCATGAGTTTCGAGGAGCGGGCCGAGGACCTGGCGGCGAACGTCGCGTCGCTCGGTTACGACCTCGACGGCCTCGTCGCGGGGGGCCGGCTCGCCATCGACCACGTGCGCGTGGAGCGGAGCGAGATCGAGGAGACCGGCGAGTACGACCTCGAAGGCCTGTTCATCCGCCTCGGCTTCGCGGTGGACTCGATCGGGGCCAAGCGCGTCGTCCTCGACACGATCGAGACCCTGTTCGCGGGCTTCACCGATCCGACCCTGCTCCGCGCCGAGCTGCGCCGCCTGTTCGGCTGGATCAAGGATCGCGGCCTGACCGCGATCATCACGGGTGAGCGCGGCGACGGCCCGCTCACCCGCCAGGGCCTGGAGGAGTACGTCTCCGACTGCGTCGTGCTGCTCGACAACCGCGTCGAGGACCAGATCACCACGCGGCGGCTGCGCGTCGTGAAGTATCGCGGCTCCGCCCACGGCACCAACGAGTACCCGTTCCTGATCGATCACGCCGGGATCAGCGTGCTGCCGGTGACCTCGGCGGATCTCGACTACGCGGTGCCCGACGGCGTCGTCTCGACGGGGATCGCGGGGCTCGACGCGATGCTGGCGCCGCGAGGCTTCCATCGCGGATCCGGGATCCTGATCTCGGGCGAGGCCGGGACCGGGAAGAGCATGCTGGCCGCCTCGATCCTCGACGCGGCCTGCCGGCGCGGCGAGCGCTGCATGGCCTTCGTGTTCGAGGAGAGCGGCGCGCAGATCGTCCGCAACGCGCGCTCGATCGGGCTCGACCTCGCCGCGCACGTGGCGAGCGGCCGCCTCCGCTTCGAGGCCGCGCGGCCGAGCCTGTTCGGGCTGGAGACGCATCTCGCGCGGATGCACCGCGACCTCGACCAGTTCCGGCCGGACGTGGTGGTGATCGACCCGATCTCGGCCCTGCGCGGCCCGTCGGGCGAGCTGCAGGCGACGCTCCTGCGCATGATCGACCTGATCAAGGTCCGGGGCATCACGGCGATCTTCACCACCCTCCGCGGCGACGGCTTCCTGATGGAGGACGACGATCTCGGCGTGTCCTCGCTGATGGATGCCTGGATCAAGCTCCAGAACATGGAGGCGAACGGCGAGCGGACGCGGACCCTGTACGTGATCAAGGCGCGGGGGATGAGCCACTCCAACCAGATCCGCGAATTTCTGATGTCGTCGGACGGGATCCAGTTGGTTGATGCCTATATTGGTCCATCAGGTGTCCTCACCGGCACCGCGCGCCTGGTCCAGGAAGCGCAGGAGCGGGCCGCGGCGCAGCAGCACCGGGATGCGACCGAGCGCCGGCTCCGCGACATGGCGCGGCGGCGCTCCGCCCTGGAGCGCCAGATCGAGGAGCTCAGGGCCGGTCTCGAGGCGGCCGTGGACGAGGAGGAGAGCCTCCGCGCCGAGGACGCGGCGCGCGGCGCCACGCGCGAGGCGGAGCAGCAGGCGTTGATCGCACGACGGAGTGCCGCGGAATGAGCGATGCGACATCGGACGACCCAGCACCCGAGACGGACCCGGACCGCGATTCCGGCCACTATCACCTGCGCCTCTACGTCGCCGGACAGACGGCCAAGTCCCTCGCCGCCCTGACCAACCTGAAGCGGTTCTGCGAGGAGCATCTGGCCGGCCACTACGACATCGAGGTCATCGACCTCATGAAGAACCCCCAGCTCGCCGCCGGCGATCAGATCCTCGCGATCCCGACCCTCGTGCGTCGGCTGCCGTCGCCGCTGAAGCGGATCATCGGCGATCTCTCGAACACCGAGAAGGTACTGGTCGGCCTGGATATCCGTCCCAAGGCCGATCGGCCTTGAACGCGGCCCCGCCCCCACCGATGGACGCGGAGCGCGTCCGATTGCGGCTGTTCGTGGCCGGAACCGCGCCGCGCTCGCTGCGCGCGGTCGAAGCTCTGCGCCGCATCTGCGAGGCCCACATCCCGAACCGCTACGACTTGGAGATCGTCGACATCTATCAGCAGCCAGACCTTGCCGAGCGCGACGGTATCCTCGCCGCTCCCACTCTCCTGAGAGTGGCGCCGGGGCCGGAACGGCGCCTCTCGGGCGATCTCCTCGACGAGGGCCGCGTGCTGCGCGGTCTCGCGATCGCGTCCGCCGCGGAGCCGCTCTGATGGGTGTGGACGCCCTGCTGCCCGGCGACGAGCCCGGGCTCGACGCCTATCGCGCCCATATCCGCGAACTGGAGGCCCGGCTGGAGGAGAGCGAGGAGACCCTCGCGGCCATTCGCCGGGGCGATTTCGACGCCGTCGTCGTGGAGGGCCCCAACCACGAGCGCCTCGTCTACACGCTCGAGAACGCGGACCTGCCGTACCGGGCGCTGATCGAGCAGATGCAGGAGGGCGCGTTCACGTTGGCACTCGACGGAACGCTGCTCTACTGCAACCGGCGGCTGGCCGAGATGCTCGGAGAGCCCCAGGAGCGCCTGACCGGCCGCACCCTCCAGGCTTTCGTGCACCGGGATGTCGACCTCGACCGTCTGATCCGCCGGGCGATGGACAGCCCGGTGCGCGAGGAGATCGAGCTGCACGCGGCGGCGGGCGCCGAGAGCGCCACCTTCCTGTCGCTGAGCCGCTTCGCCTGCCAGGGCGATCAGCCGCTCCTCTGCGGGGTCTTGACGGACCTGACCGAGCAGAGACGCAACATGCTGGCCCTCGCGGAGGCGCATGCCCGTCTCCAGTCCGAGAGCGCCGAGCGCGAGCGCGTGGAGGAGGCGCTGCGTCAGTCGCAGAAGCTCGAGGCGGTGGGGCAGCTGACCGGCGGCGTCGCCCACGACTTCAACAACCTCCTGACGGTGATCAAATCCTCGACGGACCTGCTGAAGCGCCCGGCGCTTCCGGAGGAGCGGCGCCGCCGCTACGTCGAGGCTATCTCCGACACGGTCGATCGGGCCGCGAAGCTCACCGGCCAGCTCCTGGCCTTCGCGCGCCGCCAGGCCCTGAAGCCCGAGGTGTTCGAGGTCGGCGCGTCGCTGCGGGCCGTGGCCGAGATGCTCGATTCGGTGACCGGGGCGCGCATCAGCGTCGTGGCCGCGCTTCCTGAAACGCCCTGCTACATCCGCGCCGATCTCAGCCAGTTCGAGACCGCGCTGATCAACATGGCGGTCAACGCCCGCGACGCGATGGGCGGTGAGGGCACCCTGACTCTGACGCTCTCGGGCGACCGGCCCATGCCGGCGATCCGCGGGCACGCGGGGTCGCGCAGCACCTTCGCGGCGGTGTCGCTGTCCGATACCGGAATCGGCATACCGGCCGACGTGCTGCCGCGCATCTTCGAGCCGTTCTTCACCACCAAGGAGATCGGCAAGGGCACCGGACTCGGGCTGTCGCAGGTCTTCGGCTTCGCGAAGCAGTCGGGGGGCGACGTCGATGTCTCCAGCAGCCCGGGTCACGGCACGACCTTCACCCTCTACCTGCCGCAGGCAGAGGACGCGCCGGACGTGTCCGCCGCGCCGCCGAGCGAGGAGAACGGGCTCGACGGTGCCAGCCTGTGCGTGCTCGTGGTCGAGGATAATATCGAGGTCGGCCGCTTCGCCACGCAGATCCTGGAGGATCTCGGCCACAAGACGGTCTGGGCGACCAACGCCGAGGAGGCGCTCGTCGAGATCGAGAAGATCCCGTTCCGCTTCGACGCCGTCTTCTCGGACGTGGTGATGCCCGGGATGGGCGGCATCGCCCTCGCCCGCGAGCTGCAGCGGCGCCTGCCCGATCTGCCGGTCGTCCTCACCTCCGGATACAGCCACGTGCTGGCCCAGGAGGGCATCCACGGCTTCGATCTGATCCAGAAACCCTACTCGGTGGACCAGCTCTCGCACACGCTCCGCAAGGTCGTCGGCAAGGGCCGTGCCGGTGCCCGACGCGGCCGGCGCTGAGCTCGACGCCTAGCGGGTGCCGTACATCCGGTCCCCGGCATCGCCGAGGCCCGGGACGATGTAGCCGTGGTCGTTCAGGTGGCTGTCGATCGCCGCTGTCCAGACGGGGACGTCGGGATGGGCCGCCTGGAACTTGGCGAGGCCCTCCGGCGCCGCCAGCAGGCAGACGAACCGCAGGTCTGACGCGCCGCGGGCCTTGAGGCGGTCGAGGGCCGCGATGGCCGAGTTGGCGGTCGCCAGCATCGGATCCAGCACCAGGACCGTCCGGTCGGCCAGATCGGAGGGCGCCTTGAAATAATATTCGACGGCTTCGAGCGTCTCGGGGTCCCGGTAGAGCCCGACATGCGCGACGCGGGCCGACGGGACCAGCGACAGCATGCCGTCGAGAAAGCCGACTCCGGCGCGGAGGATCGGCGCCAGG
This sequence comes from Methylobacterium mesophilicum, assembly GCF_036441335.1. Classification (GTDB taxonomy): domain Bacteria; phylum Pseudomonadota; class Alphaproteobacteria; order Rhizobiales; family Beijerinckiaceae; genus Methylobacterium; species Methylobacterium mesophilicum_B. Next base: position 711,793 of record NZ_MLBW01000034.1, on the reverse strand, counting down.
ACGAGCTTCTTGCCCTGGATCTGCTGCCCCTGCATCGGCTGCAGCGGCGTCTCGATCGTCACCGGCTCCAGCGGCAGATCCCGGGTCACCTCGTAGGCGAGGAGCATCCCGATCTCGTTGAGGATCTGCCGGAATCCCTTTGTCGAGCGGTTCTTGTCCCGCAAATAGGTGAGCTTGTGCTGCACCAGCGGGTGATCGACCACGGTGACCCGGCCCGTCGACATGCCCAACCCCTCCCTCTCGGTTGAGGACCAATGCCGGAGGGGAGCCCGGGGCGCAACTCGTTCCGATCGTCCGTGCGGGAGGCCGGCCCGGCAGGACCGCGAGAAGCCCGGCGCGCGCGCCGGGGCCGCTCCCGCGACCCGCCGGGTCGACGACGACGCGCGCGGTCCGAGCCGTTCACGCGGGGCTCGTTGCAGGCATCAATTGTCCGATTCTTGAGAACGGTTTGTTCGGGGAAGAAAAAATTTGATATGCAAAATATCTGACGCTGTAGCGATCCCATGTGCTTCGTCGAAAGGTCGATGACGGCTCCATTCGCGATCGGATCTATGTTCCGGAAAATATATCCGAGAGACAACGAAAATCGTGCTTCCGATCACTCGACTTGCGCGCCTGACGGAAGTCTCTAAATGCGGTCGCCGGCATCGACCCATGCGATGCGACAGTCCCATCTCCGGATCTGGCCGATCACATACATGCGCCTGTCCCTTCCACTGAAAGCGATCCTGGCAATCCTCTTCGCGGGACTTGCGCTGATCTCGGCCGCGCAAGGCGGCCTGTCGCTCCGTCAATTGGCCGCGATCGGCGAGGTGGCGACGGCGCTGGCCAAGGACTGGGTACCCTCCCTCGAGAAGGTCGGCGCGATCGAGGTGGCGGCCTCCGAAGTGCGCATCAAGCAGTATCGCCTCATCCTGCTGTCGGATACGCCGGAGCATCGGGCGACCAACGAGGCCGCCCTCGCGAGGACGCACGCGCAGCTGCGCGACGCGCGGCGTGCCTACGAGCCGCTGATCACCACCGTCGACGAGCGGACGCAGTACGACGCCTTCGACGCGGCCTAAACCCGGTTCGAGCAGGCGGATCGGGACGTACGGCGCCTGATGGAAGCGGGCCAGCAGACGCAGGCGACCATGCTGCTGATCAAACCGGACGTCGTCGCGCTCTACGACGCTGCGCGGGCGGCGCTCGCCCGCCTGGTGGCCCACGACGAGAAGGCGGCGGCGGAGGACGCCGCCGGGCGATGACCCGGATCGACACAGCGTCGGTCGCGGCCGTGACGGGGATCGGCCTCGCGCTGGTGTCGGCGCTGGCCGCGGCATTCTTCGGCCTGTTCTACGTCTCGCGGCCCATCTCCGCGATGACCGGCGCGATGACGCGCCTGGCGCGGGGCGAAGCGGGGACCGAGATCCCGTTCCGGCATCGTCGCGACGAGATCGGTGCCATGGCGGCGGCCGTGCAGGTGTTCAAGGACAACCTGATCCGCACCCGCCAGCTGGAGGGCGAGGCGGACGCGGCCCGGCAGGATGCGGAGCGGCAGCGCAGCCTCGGCATGCGCCAGATCGCCGACCGGTTCGCGGACGCCGTCGGCGGGATCGTCGCGCAGGTCTCGACCGCGGCCGCCGGCCTGCAGGCCACCGCTCGCGGCATGACCGAGACCGCCGCGCGGACCGCCGGCCAGTCGACCACCGTCGCGGCCGCGGCCGAGGAGGCGGCCAGCAACGTCGGCACCGTGGCGGCGGCGGCCGAGGAGCTCGGCACGTCCGTCCAGGAGATCGGCCGGCAGGTCGACGGCTCGGCCAGCCTCGCGCGGGCGGCCGTCGCCGAGGCCGACCAGACCGGCGCGCTGGTGCAGGACCTGAGCGAGGCAGTGGCGCGGATCAGCGACGTGGTCGGGCTGATCTCGACCATCGCGGGCCAGACCAACCTGCTGGCGCTCAACGCCACGATCGAGGCCGCGCGGGCAGGCGCGGCCGGCCGCGGCTTCGCGGTCGTGGCCACCGAGGTGAAGGCGCTGGCCGAGCAGACCGCCCGGGCCACGGAGGAGATCGCCGGCCAGATCGGGCGGGTGCAGGCCTCGACCGGGCAGGCCGTCGCGGCGATCGGGACGATCACGGCCCGGATCCGCGACATCGACGGCGTGGCGACGTCGATCGCGGCGGCGGTGGAGCAGCAGGGCGCGGCGACCCACGAGATCGTCCGCAACGTCGGGCAGGCGGCTGCCGGCACCGGCGAGGTCACCAGCAACATCGTCAGCGTCGCCAGCGCCGCCGAGCAGACCGGGGAGGCCGCCGCGCGCGTCCTGGCCGAAGCGTCGCGGCTCTCGGAGCAATCCGAGCACCTGAACGCGGAGGTGGCGCGATTCCTCGACCGGGTCCGCGCAGCCTGACGTCGAGCCGGGGCGCGTCCGGGCGCTGCGCCCGGACGCTGTCGTATCGCGGGCTCAGACCGCGCGACCGCCGCCCTCGGTCCGGCGCTTGGCCATGAAGGCGTCGAACTGCTCGCGATCGCGGGCGCGCTTCAGCTCCTCGACGAACTCCGAGAAGGCGCGGCTCTCTTCCTCCAGGGCGCGCCGCTGCGCCTCCAGACGGTCGAGCTCGGCCCGGCGGTACTCGTCGAACGCCGCGTTCCCGCTGCCGCCGCGGCGGTTCGCAGCCTCGAAGGCGCGGGCGAAGCGGGACGCGGGACGCCCGCCCTCGAACTCGGAGACCGTCCGGCGCGCGGCGTCGCGCATCTCGGCGAAGGCCGGGTAACCGGCGAGCTTCCAGGCGACGAGCGCGAGGCCGACCGGCCACCAGTAGATGAAGCCGACCACGATCGCGCCGATCTCCAGGGACCGACGCGGGAACGGGCCGGACCGGCAGAGCCTGCCGGTCGCCCAGGGAGAGGAGGATTGAGAGGTCACGGCTGTGCTCCGCTGTTCATGTGAACGCGGTTAACATGCGGGTCCGGCGGGTGCCTTTCAAGGCCGTTCGCGGCCGCCCTCGCGCGCGCCGGCGCGACCCGCCCCGTGCACCAGCGCGAGGACGCCGGCCCGCAGCAGCTCGTACTTGTCGGGAAAACCGGGGCCGCGCGGCAGGTGGCCGGCGGCCGAGAGGGTCGCGAGACCGTGGGCCAGCGCCCAGACTTCCAGGGCGATGAAGCGCGGCGCCACGCCCCCGAACCCGTCCGCGAAGGTCGCCTGCAGGGCCTCCACCAGGAGGTCGAAGGGGCTCGGCCGGGCCTCCGCGCCTGCGGCTGTGTCGGAATCGGCTCCGGCGGCGGGTGCGCCGCGGGTCTCGAAGATGGCCGCGTAGTAGGCCGGCTCCTCCTCGGCGAAGGCGAGATAGGTCTCGCCCATCCGGGTGAACCGCTCCAGCGGCGTCCCGCGCGACGTCAGGGCCCGCGCCAGACGGGCGGCGAGTTCCGCGAAGCCCCGGCCGGCGAGTTCCTCGAGGAGCGCCTCGCGGCCCCGGAAATGGCGGTACAGCGCGGCCGGCGTCACGCCGACCAGGCGCGCGGCATCGACCAGGGTGAAGCCGCCGATCCCGCGCTCGGCGATGAACCGGCGCGCGGCCTCCAAGAGGGCTTCCTTCAGATTGCCGTGATGGTAGCTGCGCCGGTCATCCGGCCCGTCCCGCCAGGGTCGCAAGATCTCACATCCTTCGCGCGCCGATGACACCACACCGGACCTCTGAGCCGCTGTCGAGTCCGAAGACCAACGACGTCGGGTTTCGGAGGTCGGCGTCTACAAGACCGGTGAACACGACGGTTGTTTCAGGCGCATGGGGCGACGCTTGACCGCTCCCAGCTCGCGCAACATTATTACATCATCGGTAACGGGGCTTCCATCGCAGGACGACGAGCATCGCGCATGGCCTTCGTGAGCCTCAAGGCGTGGCGAGCCCGCTCGGCGGAGCGCGCGGCGATCGCGGCGCGCCTGAAGCAGGAGTTGCGGACGGCCCTCGGCCTCGCGGATGCCGACGCGCTGGCGGTCAACGAGATCGCCTGCGCCGATCCGGGCTGCCCCGACATGGAGACGATCGTGCTGGTGATGCGGGCGGGCGCGCCCACGCGTGCCCTGCGGATCCGGCGCCCGATCGACGCGGTAAATTCCGACGACGTCGCCGCGCTCGTCGCGGAAGACCGGTCGTCCGAGCCGCCGACGGACGACGTCTCGACAATGTGATCCGGCGCGCGGGCTTTCGGCCTTCGGGGCGCTCAGGTCACAGCGACGGGCCCCGCCGCGCCACGTAGCATCCCGCCAACAGCAGCGCCCTCCGCTCGGACGGGGTGGCGGGAGGATCGCACGCCATGAAGACTCGCCGTCACGTCCTCGCGCTGGTCGGTCTCACCCTCGCCGGCTCGGGCCTGCTCGGTAGGCCGCGTCCGGCTCGGGCGGGCGAGACCCGGCCGTTCTCGGACGCCGCCTTCGAGGCCGCCCAGAGGGACGGGAAGCCGGTGCTGATCGCGGTCAGCGCCCCCTGGTGCCCGATCTGCCGAACGCAGAAGCCGATCCTCGGGAAGCTCGCGGCCGAACCGCGTTTCAAGGATCTCCAGATCTTCGACATCGATTTCGACAGCCAGAAGGACCTGCTGCGCCGCCTGAACGTGCGGATGCAGAGCACGCTGATCGCCTACAAGGGCGCGACCGAGGTCGGCCGCTCGGTCGGCGAGACCCAGCCGGAATGGATCGAGGGGCTCGTCGAGAAGACCCTCTGACGCGGCGCGCGTCGCCCGGTCCACCTGTCCGGTCCCGTTCAGGGAAGCCCCGGCATAAGCCCGCACGAGGCCCGCGCGACGGGTCCGGCGGAGAATGTCACCGGTGCCGAGCCCCCCTTTGTCAGACGTCCCCGGTCCCGACGCGATCGTGGCCGTGCCCGTGCGCAACGAGGAGGAGCGTATCGCCGCCTGCCTGCGGGCGATCGACGCCCAGGAGGGGGCCGGATCGGGGCGCGTCGGGCTCGTGCTGTTCCTGAACAACTGCACGGACGACACGGAGACGCTCGTGTCCGCGCTGGTTCCGACGCTGTCGATCCCGGTCCGGGTGTTCGTCGAGAACTTCTCCGGCGCCCATGCCGGATGGGCCCGTCGCCGGGCCATGGACGCCGCCGCCGCGTGGCTGGGTGATGCGGGGAATGCGGGGATCATCCTGTCGACCGACGCCGACAGCCGGGTCCCGCCCGACTGGGTGGCGCGCAATCGCGCGGCGATCGCGGCCGGGGCCGACGCGGTCGCCGGCCGGGTCGAGCTCGACGCGGCCGAGGCGGCGCTGCTGCCGCCCTCGCTCCCCGCCCGCGGCCGGCTGGAGGACACGTACGACGCCCTGATCACCGAGGCCGAGGCGCGGATCGATCCCGATCCGAACGACCCCTGGCCCTGTCACCGGACCGCGATCGGCGCGACCCTCGCGGTGACACGCCGCGCCTATCTGGCGGTCGGCGGCATGCCCGAGATCCCGCTCGGGGAGGACGGCGCCTTCATCGCGCGGCTGCTGGAGCACGGGCTGCGGGTCCGGCACGCCACCGACGTGTGCGTGACCATCTCGGCGCGCCTCGCCGGGCGCGCTCCGGGCGGCGTCGCCGACACGATCCGCTCCCGCTGCGAGGAGCCCGACGCGCTCTGCGACGCCCGGATGGAGATTTTCTCGCGCGCGGTGCGGCGCTACCTCTGGCGCCGGCGCTTCCGACAGATGCACGGCCGCGGGGCGCTCGCGCGGAGCGACGGCTGGGCCCGGGCGATCGGCATCGCTCCCGTCGAGGCGCGGCGCATCGCGTCCCTGCCCCTCGGCCAGGCCATCGCGGAGGCGGAGCGCGCCAGCCCGCGCCTGGCCTATCGCCCGATCGGTCCGCGCCAGCTGCCCGCTCAGATCCGGATCGCGCGGGTCGGCGTAGCCGCGATCCGCCTCGGTCTCGGGCTCGCCGCCGGGGCGCGGCGGGTCGTGGGCGGGCGCGGCGGGTCGTGGGCGCGGCCGGACCCGCGCGGACGGCCGCCGACCCGCGCGGCAGCCGCGTCTGAGCGTCAGGATCGGCGTTCCAGCACGTCCCGCGGCGCCACGCCGAACCGGCGGCGGAAGGCGCGGCTGAACGTCGCCGCGTCGGTGAAGCCGCAGCTCGTCATGACTGGCCCGATGCGGGTGCCACCGCGGAGCCGCCGGTAGGCCCGGTCGAGCCGGGCGTCGCGGATCTTCGCCGCCACGCCCTCGTCGCCCGTGAAGGACGCGTAGAGGCGGCTCCTGGAGATCCGCAGGGCGGCCGGCAGAGATTCCGGCCCGAAGGCGGGATCGTGGAGCCGGCGCTCGATGTGGGCCAGGGCCAGGGACCGCACGGCGTCGCCGGACAGGTCTTCGGCGGTCTTCTCAGCTTGCCCGTCCGCGAGAGCGCGGAGCAGGTGCAGCACGCCCTCCAGAGCGATGCCCGCCTCCGCCTCCGACAGGCTGCCGATCGTCTCGGAGAACGAGCGGAGATAGGTCGCGAACAGGCTGCTGAGCGGCGTCGCGCCGAGCCTGCGACCGGCGAAGGCGTTCACGTTGCCGACTTGGCGCAGGAACGCGGCGCGCGGCACCTGGAGGCGGATCTCCTCGTAGGGATCGCGGCTGCCGATCGCGAAGGGCTGATCCATCGCGTGGACGGTGATGTCCCCCGCATCCAGAACGGCACCCGCGTTGCCCTGCTCGACGTAGCCGCTGCCTCGGAGGAGGAGCACGATCGCGATGTCGTCGTGCCCGTCCCGGCGCACGTGCTGCGCCGTGCGCTCGACCGCGATCGGGTTGCTCAGCGTGTGCAGGACCGCGCCGTGGCCGGTGATCGCGAGGCGGCGGGCGGCCGCGAACGGGACGTCGGGCGCCAGCAACGTCGCGTCGACGCGCGCGAGAACCGTGCTGCGCCAATAGTCGAAGGCGCGCTTCTGCTCGACCGAGTCGGTCGTCTCGACGAGGATGGGGACGGTTTGGTGAACGCTCAAAGCACGACGGCCTCGGGCGCCCGCGACGGCCGACGCTCACGCCCGCAACGGGACCCCCTGCGAGAAGGTTGCAGATCCGATCGTCATGCACAACCTGAGCTCAGTGCCGACGCGGACCTGCCTCAACGGTCCGCCGCTGCCACCCGCGGGCCGGGGCCGGTCGCGGACGCGTCGGCAAAACGCAGCACGACCGCACGCCCGGCGGCCGGCGGCGACGGCAGGCTCGCGCGGAACCGCGCGGTCTCGGTCGCGGCGAGCACCGTCCGCGGCGGGGGGACCGAGAACGTCTTGATCGTCCGGCCGCCGGCATCGCGGATCTCGACGCTCAGCGGCGCCACGGGCGCGTCCGAGCGGGCGACGCCGACGAGGTCGGCCTCGATGACGAGCTCCGCAGGGCTGTCGTCCTCGGGCGGGTTGTTGAAGGCGACGACGTCGCGGATCTCGATGCCGCGCACGTTCACCGGCAGGCCGATGCGGGCGAACAGGGAGGCGGTCTGCGGGACGGCGCGGACCACGCTCGTGCGGGCGAGGCAGACCAGCGGGATCGCCGCCAGGAGCGTCAGGCCGAACGCCAGCGACGGTGTCAGGCCCGGGATGGCGCGGCGCGCCGCCCCGGCGGGTTTCCTGGCGGGTTTCCTGGCGGGCTTCCTGGGCTTGGCAGGCCGCCCGTCTCCGGGAGTCGGGACGTCGGTCGCGCTCCGCACCGAGGCGGTCGCCTCCTCCCAGGCCGCGTCCGCGACGGGATCGGTCTCGGTCTGCGCGGCCAGCTCCGCCTCGTGACCGGCGAGGACGTCGGCCGGCGAGATGAACCACGTCTCGCGGCAGGCGGCACAGCGGACCGAGCGGCCCTCCATGCCGACCTTGCTGGCGTCGATGCGATATTCGCTCGCGCAGCTCGGGCAGGCGATCAGCATCCGCGCCATACTCGCATCGATCGGCCGCGACCGGGCCGGACAGTGAAGTGCTTGAAGAAGTGTCGCCGGACAGGGTTAAGGGGCCGTGAAACTCCCGAGGCCTTGAAAACGCCCGGCGCTCCGGCGATTCCCGAGGGAGGGACAGACGAGATACGGCACGGCTTTGAACCTACAGGCGAGCATGAAGAGCCTGCTGCCCGGCGCGGAGCGGCCGGTGGTGCAGTTCGAGAACGTCGGCATGCGCTACGGCCTCGGGCCGGAGGTGCTGTCCGACGTGAGCTTCCGCATCGCGCCGCGCTCGTTCCAGTTCCTGACCGGTCCGTCCGGCGCCGGGAAGACCACGCTGCTGCGCCTCATCCTGCTGTCGGTGCGCCCGACCCGCGGGCTCGTCTCGATCTTCGGCGAGGAGGTGAGCGACATCTCCGCGAAGGCGCTGACCGGGCTCCGGCGCCGGATGGGCGTGGTGTTCCAGGATTTCCGGCTCCTCGACCACCTGACCACCTACGAGAACGTCGCCCTGCCCCTGCGCGTCCAGGGCCGTGCCGAGGCGAGCTACCGGGCCGAGGTGGTCGAGCTGCTGCGCTGGGTCGGGCTGGGCGAGCGCATGCACGCCCTGCCGCCGCTGCTGTCGGGCGGTGAGAAGCAGCGCGCCGCCATCGCCCGGGCGCTGATCGCGCGGCCCGACCTGCTGCTCGCGGACGAGCCCACCGGCAACGTCGACCCGGGCCTCGGGCGGCGTCTGCTGCGCCTGTTCCTGGAACTGAACAAGCTCGGGACGTCGGTCATCATCGCGACCCACGATTTCGGCATCATGGACTCCGTCGATGCCCGCCGGATGGTCCTGGGCGAAGGCCGGCTGCGGATCGAGGAATGAGCACTCAGGCGATGCCGCGGACGAAGCCCGGTGGATCGGCCGTGCCGCCCGACCCGTCGATGCCGGCCAACCTGCGCCGCAACGCGCCGCTCGTGCCCACCGACACGGCGGCCGGCCGCTCCCTGGCGGCGGTCATCGCGATCCTGACCTTCCTCGCGGGCCTCTGCGCGGGCGCGGCCGAGATGGTCGCGACGAACGCTGCCCAGTGGCAGGGCGACGTGGCGCGCGAGGTGACGATCCAGGTCCGGCCCGGACCCGGCCGCGACGTCGACGCCGACGTCGCCCGCGCCGACGCCATCGCCAAGGCCGAGCCGGGGATCGCCGAGACGCGCGCGTTCAGCAAGGCCGAGGCCGAGCGCCTGCTCGAGCCGTGGCTCGGGACCGGGCTCGACCTCTCCGACCTCCCGGTGCCGCGCCTCATCGCCCTCAAGCTCTCGAGCGGCCAGGCGGCCGACCTGAAGCGTCTGCGATCGCGTCTCGTCGAGGCGCTGCCGGGCGTGGCCAGCCTCGACGACCACGCCCTCTGGCTGCAGCGGCTCTCGACGGCCGCCAACGCCTTCGTGGGGATCGGGATCGGGCTCGTGCTGCTCGTGCTGATCGCCACCGGTCTCGCGGTGACCTTCGCGACCCGCGGTGCCATGGCGAGCAACCGCGAGGTCGTGGAGGTGCTGCATTTCGTCGGCGCCGACGACGACTACATCGCCCGGGCCTTCCAGCGGCGGTTCTTCGGCCTCGGCCTGCGCGGCGGCGCGATCGGGGCGGGTCTCGCCCTCGTCGCCTTCGTGATCGCCGGCCTGCTGGCCCGGGCCGCGCGCTCCGGGCCGGCCGGTCAGGAGGTCGAGGCACTGTTCGGCGCGTTCCATATCGGCCCGCGCGGCTACGCCAGCGTCATCCTGATCGGCGTCATCGCGTCCCTCGTCACGGGCGTCGTCTCGCGCGTGACCGTGCGGCGCTTCCTGGCTTGACGCTCCGCTGCGTCACGGAGACGTGGAAATAGGGGGTCGTCCCGGCGCGTTTACCATCTGGAAACTTTATCGTTGCGGTGTGGAAACAGTCGATCGCGCCGGCCTCGGAGCCGCCGCAATCGGCGCCGATTCTCCGGAGGATGACCACGCGTATGCTGCGCGCATCGGATCCGCCCTCGACCGACGCTGTCGGCTGGGCCTGGCACGAGTGGGCTGTCCCGCGCCGCGCCGTCGTGCGCCCGCGCGGCCGGCGGCGGATCGCCCTCTGGACCTGCAGCCTCGGTGCCGGCCTCGGGACGCTGGCCCTCTTCGCCGGATTCCTGATCTTCGTCAGCGCTGTCGCTCGCCACGAGCGGATGCCGACCGACCGGGCCGACGGGATCGTCGCGCTGACCGGCGGCGCCCAGCGGATCGGCGACGCGATCGACCTGCTCGCCGGCGGCTACGGCCGGCGCCTGCTCATCACCGGGGTCAACGAGCGGACCAGCCGCGACGAGATCGCCCGGTTGAACCCGACCCAGCGGAACCTGATCGCCTGCTGCGTGGATCTCGACTACCGGGCGCGCAACACGATCGGCAACGCCATCGAGACGCGCCGCTGGATGCGCGCGCACCGCTTCAGCACCGTCGCGGTGGTGACCTCGAACTACCACATGCCGCGGACGCTGGTCGAACTCGACCACGCCCTGCAGGACAGCGACCGCGTTCTGCCGCATCCGGTCGTGACCGAGGCCTTCGATGCTGACCGCTGGTGGCAGAACCCGCCGGCCGCGCGCCTCCTGGCGTCCGAGTACGTGAAGTTCCTGGTGAGCTGGGTCCGCACGCGCTTCGAGGCCGATCCCGAGCGCTCCCGCGCCGCGATCCTGATCGGGCGCGGCAAGCCGGTGAAGATGGTGGCCGAGCCGCTCATGCTGCGCGGCGTCGATTGAGGGCGCGGCGCGCCGCCCCCCCGACCGACGGCCCGACCTACTGGCCCTTGCAGCGCGCCTTGATCGCCGCCGAGAACTCGCGGTCCGACCCCTGGACCTGGGCGAGGCGCTCGCTGCGTTCCGAGCCCGACAGGCAGCGGCCGTAGACGCTCGCCACGCGCCGCATCGTCTCCACGTGACGCCGCCAGACGCGGCAGTTCTTGGCATCGTCGCCGTCGGCCTGCTCCAGCTGGTCGAGGGCCTGGCGCTGCATCGACTGCGCCACCAGGACGTCGCGGGCGCAGGTGGTCTCGCCCTGGGCGACGGCGGCGCCGGAGATCCCGGCCGCGAGGGTCAGGGCGGCGGCGATACGGAAGGTCGGGATCATCAGGCGGCCTGCGGCGCCGTCGAGCGCGTCAGGAGGGCGTAGAGCGCGCCGGCGTCGCGGGCGGCGCGGATATGCGCGAGCATGCCCGGCTCGCGCAGGATGCGGGCGACCTGCGCCAGGGCCTTCAGGTGATCGGCGCCGGCGCCCTCGGGGGCGAGCAGCAGGAAGGCGATGTCCACCGGCTGGCCGTCCAGGGCCTCGAAATCCACCGGCCGGTCGAACCGCGCGAACAGCCCGAACAGGCGGTCCAGGCCGGGCAGCTTGCCGTGCGGGATCGCCACGCCGTCGCCGATGCCGGTCGATCCGAGCCGCTCGCGCTGGAGGAGCGTGTCGAAGACGGCGCGCTCGCCGAGGGCGGGCAGGCGCCGCGCCGCCTGCGCGGCGAGGTCCTGCAGCACCTGCTTCTTGGCGCGGGCGCGCAGGCCCGGCACGACCGACTCGGGGTCGAGGAATTCCAGAACTGGCATCGAACGACCGTTGCCCCGTCGCCCGTTCGCGAGGAAGCGGGCCTCGTCGCAGGGGCGTCGACGACCTTTCCGGCCGCGCCCCCGCTAGGTTCAATCAGCGGGAAAACCGGCCGGTTCCGGCTCCGTTACTCCCGACCCGCAGCGTCACTCGGTGGCGCTCGGCGGGTCCACCCAGCCGATCGCTCCGTCGCTCCGCCGGTATACGACGTTGACGCGACCGGTGCCAGCGTGGACGAACACAACCACTGGGGATCCGGTCATGTCGAGAGCCGTCACCGCCTCGCCGATGGTGCGGCGCTGGAGGGTCTTGGTGCTCTCGGCGACGATCGGCGGGTGGGCGTCGCCCTCGGCGGCGACGTCCTCCTCCTCTTCCTCCGGGGCGGCGAACACCGCGTAGGCGGCCTCGACCGCCGCGGCGTCGCCCGGGCCTGTCGCGTGCTGCTTGAGCTTGTGCTTGTAGCGGCGCAGCCGGGTCTCCAGGCGTTCGGCGGTCTGCTCGAAGCTCGACCGCGCGTCGTGGGCGAAACCGTTCGCCTCGATCGTCAGGCCGGAGACGAGGTGCAGCACGCAATCCGTCCGGAAGGCGGTGCCGTCGCGCCGGAGCGTGACGTGGCCGTTGCAGGAATCGTGCATGTGCGAGTCGAGATACTTGGCCTGAATCGCCGACATCCGTTCCTCGACGCGGCCGCGCAGACTCTCGCCGAGATCCACGCCGTGGCCAGTCACTCGCAACGATCCCATGCTGCCTCCCCCGTTCCGATGCAGTCGGCCGAATTAGAGAGCCGGCTCGGGTTAAGTCAACGGAGCCCCTTGCGGTTCAAGCGGTTGCTTAACCCTGGGTTCAGCCGGCCTGTCCGTATACAGGGGGCATCCCGCCCCGTGCCCCGTGACGCGAGACGACCGCCTGAATGACGATCGCACCCGGATTCCCCGCCACCGCGACACGACGCGCCGTCCTGGGCGGCGCGCTCGGTGTGGCCGCCGGACTGGTCCCGGCGGCCGCGCGGGCGGCCGACCCGGAGAAGGCCCCGGCCCTGCCGGGCAGCGGGGAGGCGTTCGAGACGAACACGCTGACCGACCTCGCCCGCGCCCGGGCCGCCGCCCCCTACACCGCGCCGAAGACCGGTGACGTGCCGGCCGTCCTCAAGAACCTCTCCCGCGAGGCCTACGAGGCCATCCGCTCCGCCGACGGCCGCGCGACCTGGGCCGACCGGAACGTCGGTTACGTCCTGGAGCCGCTCCTGCGCGGCTCGATCTTCGAGACGCCGGTGTCGCTGTACGTCGTGCAGAACGGCCTCGTGCAACCGGTCGGCTACGAGAGGGCCGCCTTCGCGGCCCCGGGCCTGGAGCTGCCCGACCTGACCGCCGATACGGCGTTCTCGGGCTTCCGCCTCCGCGCCCGGTTCGACGGCGCCGACGGGCTGTCGGACTTCGCCCTGTTCCAGGGCGCCTCGTTCTTCCGCCTCGTCGCCGAGGGCCAGGATTTCGGCATCAACGCCCGGGCGCTCGCCCTGCGGCCGGCCGATTCCCGCGGCGAGGAGTTCCCGCTGTTCCGGGCGCTGTTCGTCGAGACGCCGCAGGCGGGGCAGCCGGTGATCGTCCACGCCCTGGCGGAGTCGGAATCGGCGACCGCGGCGTTCAAGATCACCTTGACGCCGGGACGCGACGTCTCCACGGCGCAGATCGACGGAACGGTCTTCGCCCGGGCCGAGCTCGACCATATCGGCCTCGGCGGCATGCAGGGCAGCTTCCTGTTCGGCGCCCTCGACCGGAAACGGGTCGACGACCTGCGCGCCGCGGCCTTCTCGGTCGAGGGCCTGGCGATCCACAACGGCTACGGCGAGCCGATCTGGCGCCCCGTGCACAACCCGGAGGCGCTGCAGGTCTCGGCCTTCGTGGATCGCGGGCCCAAGGGCTTCGGCCTCATGCAGCGCGCGCGCGCCTACGACGACTTCCAGGACGACCACCGGCACTGGGAACAGCGCCCGTCCCTGTGGCTGGAACCCCTCGACGACTGGAACGAGGGCGCGGTGACGCTGCTGGAGATCCCGAGCGATTCCGAGCTGAACGAGAACGTCTTCGCCTACTGGCGTCCCAAGGCGAAGCTGGCGAAGGGCGCCGAGATGCGCTTCCAGTGCCGGCAGCACTGGTCGAAGGGCTGGCCGGACCCGCTGCCGCCCGAGATCGCCCGCGTGCGCGACAGCCGCTGCGGCCACGGCAGCGCGGGCAATCGCCGGCTCTTCGCGGTCGATTTCGAGGGCGACGCGCTGTTCCAGCCCGGCGACATCGACGTCGACCTCGGCGCCTCGGCCGGGACGATCACGCGCCAGGAACGGTTTCGGTACCCCGATCGTAGGACCCTGCGGATCCTGTTCGAGCTCGATCCGGGGAGCGAGCGCGCGAGCGAGCTGCGCCTCGCGCTCCGGCGCGGCCAGGCCCGGGCCAGCGAGACCTGGCTGTTCCGCTGGACGCCCTGACTTCCAACCCGACAGCCGAGGACCGGCCAACCCCGTGCGACTGGACGAGACCATGACCTTGCCGCCAGCGACGGACTCCGTGTCCGGCCGCGACACCGCGACCGACGGCGGCCGCTACCTCCCGCCCGAAGCGCCTCTGTCCATGCCCGTCCAGGATCTGGCCCGATGGGATCCGGGCCTCGGGCATCGGCCGGAGCGCCGGGTCCGGACGCCCTGGCCCGAGCGGGTCCTGGTGTTCGGCGGCGCCCTGGCCCTGACGGCCTTCGGCGGCTGGCAGATGGTCGAGACCGTGTCGGTCTCCGGCAGCCCGACCGCGCTCCAGCTCGTGCTCGTCGTGCTGTTCTGCCTGACCTTCTCGTGGATCGCCCTGGCCTTCACCAGCGCGGTGCTCGGCTTCGGGACGCTGCTGCGCCGGCCCCGGCCGAGGCCGGTCCCGACGGCGCTGCGCACGCGGACCGCGATCCTGATGCCGGTCTACAACGAGGCCACGGCCCGCACCTTCGCGGGCGTCGAGGCGATGCGCGAGGCGGTCGAGGCGACCGGCCTCGGCGCTCATTTCGACTGGTTCGTCCTCTCGGATTCGACCCAGCCGGACGCCTGGATCGCCGAGGAGCGGGCCTATCTCGACCTGCGCGACCGGCTCGGCCCCGAGGCCCGGCTCTACTACCGGCACCGCCCGAAGAATCATCACCGCAAGGCCGGCAACATCGGCGACTTCGTCACCCGATGGGGCGGCCGCTACGACCACATGCTCGTGCTGGACGCCGACAGCCTGATGAGCGGATCCGCGGTCGTGGCGCTCGCGGCCGCCATGGAGGCGGATCCGGACGCCGGCATCATCCAGACGCTCCCCCTCATCATCAACCGCAACACCCTGTTCGCCCGGCTCCAGCAATTCGCCGCCCGGATCTACGGCCCGGTCATCGCCGCGGGCCTGGCCGCGTGGTCCGGGCGCGACGGCAATTACTGGGGCCACAACGCGATCATCCGGACTCGCGCCTTCGCGGATTCCTGCGGCCTCCCGGACCTGCGAGGGAAGCCGCCCTTCGGCGGGCACATCCTGTCCCACGACTTCGTCGAGGCGGCCCTGATCCGCCGCGCGGGCTGGGCGGTGTACATGCTTCACCGCCTGCCGGGTTCCTACGAGGAGAGCCCGCCCTCGCTGATCGACGTGGCCGTGCGCGACCGGCGCTGGGCGCAGGGCAATCTCCAGCACGCGCGGGTGATCGGCGCAGCCGGGCTGCATCCCGCCACCCGGCAGCACTTCGCCACCGGGATCGCCGGCTATCTCGCGTCGCCGCTGTGGCTGCTGCAGCTGGTGGTCGGTATCCTGCTGGTGCTCCAGACGGCCACGGAGCGGCCGGACTATTTCGGCGGCGCCGGCTTCTCGCCGGTCTTCCCGCGCTTCGACCCGGTCCGCGCGCTCCAGCTGTTCGGCCTCACCATGGCGGTCCTGCTGGCGCCGAAGTTTCTCGGCCTGATCCTGGCGCTGCTGGACGGCCCGGTGCGGCGCGCCTGCGGGGGGGCCGGGCGGCTCGTCCTGTCGAGCCTCGTCGAGATCCTGCTGTCCGCCCTCGTGGCGCCGGTGGCGATGGTGATCCAGTCGGGCTCCGTGATGGGAATCCTGCTCGGACGGGACACGGGCTGGAACCCGCAGCGGCGCGACGACGGCTCGATCCCGCTGCGCGACATCGTCGCCCGCCATCGCTGGCACACGCTGCTGGGCCTGGTGGCGGGTGTCGCCGCTTTCGCGATCGCGACCTCGCTGTTCCTCTGGATGAGCCCGACGATCCTCGGCCTGGTGCTGGCGATCCCGATCTCCTGGGCCAGCGGCCAGCTCGGGCTCGGCCTAGCGCTGAAGCGCCGCCTGCTCCTCGCCACGCCGGAAGAGGCCGCGCCGCCGGAGATCGCGGTCCGGGCCGCCTCCCTCGCGGTCCGCAACGCGCAGCTCGGGTTCGACGACGCCGATTCCCTCGCGGCCCTTCACGGCGATCCCGAACTCGCGCGCGCCCACACCCGCATGCTTCCCGTGGGACAGCGGCGGCCCCGGGGCGCGATCGATCCCGCTCAGACGCTCGCCACCGCCAAGATCTGCGAGGCCGAGACGGTCGCGGAGGCCCAGGCTTGGCTCTCGCCGAAGGAGCGGATGGCGCTCCTGCACGATCGGGCCCTGGTGGACAGGCTCGTCCGCCTCGACGAGAGCGGACGCTGATCCCGGTACGGCAGCCCGCGGCGCGTCCGCAGCCGGCGCGAGCGCCTGGAACGCTCGGTGCCGCTCGCAGAGAAGTGTCGGTCCGCGACGATCGTAAGGGCCATCGTGTCGGCCGACAGGACCGAACCGTGAGAAGTGATTAACCATTCGGATCCTAGACTCGAACATCGTCACTCGGATCCGGTCATGACCCTGCTGTTCGTGTTCCTGCTCCTGCCGCTCGCGGTGGCCATCGTCCTGGCCCGCGGCGAACCGATACGCACCATCAGCTGCCTCGGCGCGATGGGGGTGGGCTGCGTCATCGCCGCGACGAGCGTCGTCAGCCTCGTGCGCCACCGGATCCGGACGACCTGACTTCCGCGCGTCCGGCGGCGGCGTCAGAGAAAGCCGACCTGGCGCGGGCCACCGCCCAAGCTCCGCCCGGCGCGGGCGACGAGCTGCGAGAAGGCCAGGGCCGCAGCCGTGGCCTGGGCTCGGGACGGGAAGCAGCGTCGCGATTCGATGACGGGCTCGTCTGTCTCGTTGACGAGAACCCAGGACCAGAGCGACCGGCTGCGCTCTCGGATCTCGAACTGCACAGGCGCCTCCCTTTCCGGGACATGCGAGAGGAAGAATTCCACGAGCGGGTGACATCCCGATGACGTCGCGTTTCGGTCGTCGAGGCGTGCTGTTCGCTCGCCGCGCCGCGCGAAGACTTTCGTCCTCGCGGACGGATCGCCGGAAGGTCGGTTGTTCAGTATCGTGCCAGCTATCCTTCGCGATCTGATCCACAGACGGTTGTGCGAGATCCGTGCCAGGCGAAGCCGGCGGCCAGCCCGCGATCCCCGGTGACTGCGACCTCCGCGCGAGACTGGCACGCGAGACTGGCACGCGAGACTGGGATGCGCACTCGGTTGCCTGACGCCCCATCGCCACGGCGACGCCCGGACTTGACTGGATTGTCTGGATCTCGATGCTCTAGGCCGTTGCGGGCGGGAGCGAGGGCATTCTTGCGGCAGCACCTGTAGGCGCTGCGAGGCGGATCGACGCGATGGTGAACGAGAACAGGGTTCCGAACGAGCGGTCGCGCCGCATCCTCGGCGATCTGGCCGAGACTCTCGGTTGTTCGGTCGACGTTTTTTTCGAGTCCGGCCAGCACGATGACCTCTCGATGACCGAGGAATTGCTGAACCTGTGGTTCGCGATCGAGGATCCGGTCGCCCGGCACCGCATCCTGGACTGCGCCCGGGCCGCGAAGGCGGAGGCGGAGGCGCGACCGGGCGCCTGACCATCGCCTTGTTTCCGACGGCTTGGCGCTCCACGTCGGCGACCTGTCCGTCGCCGCGACCCCAGTCGGAGAAGCCATGAAAGCCGTGAACGCTCTGATCGCCGAGGAACTCGGTGTCGGGGAGGCGCAGGTTGCCGCCGCGGTCGCGCTCCTCGACGGCGGCGCGACCGTGCCGTTCATCGCGCGCTATCGGAAGGAGACTACGGGCGGCCTCGACGACACGCAGCTGCGCAGGCTGGAGGAGCGACTGTCCTACCTGCGCGACCTCAGCGAGCGGCGCGCCGCGATCGTCGCGAGCGTCACGGCGCAGGGAAAGATGTCCCCGTCCCTGGCGGCGGCCCTCGACGCCGCCGACACGAAGGCGCGGCTGGAAGACCTGTACCTGCCCTTCCGGCCCAAGCGGCGCTCGAAGGCGCAAACCGCCCGCGAAGCCGGCCTCGAACCGCTGGCTCAGGCCCTGCTGACCCGACCCGACCGCGCGCCCGAGTCGGTCGCAGCCGCTCACGTGTCGGGCGCGCGCGGCGTGCCGGACGTCGAGGCGGCGCTGGAGGGTGCCCGGGCCATCCTGATCGAGCGCTTCGCCGAGGACGCCGACCTCGTCGGGCGCCTGAGGGCGGATTACTGGCGGACCGGCCAGCTCGTCACGCAGGTTCGCAAGGGCAAGGCGAACGAGGGGGCAAAGTTCGCGGACTACTTCGACTGGACCGAGCGGCTGGAGCGCATGCCCTCGCACCGGATCCTGGCGATCTTCCGTGGCGAGCGGGAAGAGGTGCTCGACGTCGCCTTCGCCGCGGAAGGCGAGGAGTCGGCGCCCGGCCTCCCCGGGCCCTTCGAGACGGCGATCTGCCGCCGCTTCGAGATCGCCGCGCGCGGGCGGGCCGGCGATGCGTGGCTCCTCGACACGGTCCGCGCGGCCTGGCGGACGAAGATCCGGACCGGGATCAAGCAGGATCTGCGCGGCCGACTCTTCGAGCGCGCCGAGGACGAGGCCGTGACGGTCTTCGCCGGCAACCTCAAGGATCTGCTGCTCGCCGCCCCGGCGGGCGGGCGGGCGACGATGGGCCTGGACCCGGGCTATCGGAACGGCGTGAAGGTCGCGGTGGTGGATCGAACCGGGCGGGTCGTCGCGGTGGAGACGACCTACCCGCACGAGCCGCAGCGGCGCTGGCGCGAGGCCGTCGCGACGCTCGGCCGGCTGTGCCGCCTGCACGGCGTCGAGCTTCTCGCCATCGGCAACGGCACCGCGTCCCGCGAGACCGAGCGTCTCGCCGCGGAGATCATCGCGGCCAACCCGGACCTGCCTCTCGCGAAGGTCATGGTCTCCGAGGCCGGCGCCTCGGTCTACTCGGCCTCCGAGATCGCCGCCAAGGAATTGCCCGACCTCGACGTGTCCCATCGCGGCGCCGCGTCGATCGCGCGCCGCCTCCAGGATCCCCTGGCGGAATTGGTCAAGATCGATCCCAAGTCGATCGGCGTCGGTCAGTACCAGCATGACGTGAGCGAGGCGAAGCTGTCGCGGTCGCTCTCGGCGGTGGTGGAGGACGCGGTCAACGCCGTCGGAGTGGACGTCAACACGGCCTCCCCGGCCCTGCTGGCGCAGGTCTCCGGCCTCGGCGGCGCGATGGCGGCGCGGATCGTGGCCCATCGCGACGCACAGGGTCCGTTCCGGACGCGCGCGGCGCTCAAGAAGGTTCCGGGTCTGGGCCCGAAGACCTTCGAGCTGGCCGCGGGCTTCCTCCGTATCCAGGGCGGCGACGACCCGCTCGACGGGTCGGGCGTCCACCCGGAAGCCTACCCGGTGGTCCGCCGCATCCTCCAGGCGACGAAGAGCGACATCCACGTCCTGCTCGGCAACGGCGCGCTCCTCGGCCGCCTCGCGCCGGAGCCGTTCGTCGACGCGCGCTTCGGCCTGCCGACCGTGCGCGACATCATCGCGGAGCTCGAGAAGCCGGGGCGCGACCCGCGGCCGGAATTCAAGACCGCGCACTTCCAGGAGGGCGTCGAGACGATTGGGGATCTCAAGCCCGGCATGCAGCTGGAGGGCGTGGTCACCAACGTCGCCGCCTTCGGGGCCTTCGTGGACATCGGCGTCCATCAGGACGGACTCGTCCACATCTCGGCGATGGCCCGGCGGCGGATCGCGTCGCCCACCGAGGTGGTGCGGCTCGGTGAGGTCGTCCGGGTGCTGGTCCTCAACGTCGACGTCCCGCGCAAGCGCATCGCCCTGTCGATGCGCCTCGACGATCCCGTCGAGCCCGCGCAGCCGGTCCGGCGGACGAACGAGCCGCGGCAGGACGCGCCGCGGAGCCGTCCGACTCCGAGCCCGGAACCCGCGGCGGGCGGGGCCCTGGCCGAGGCGCTCCGGCGTGCGGGCGCCGCGCCCCGGCGCGGTTGAGCATCGCGTCGCCGCGCCCGCCAACATGGTTAGCGCTTCGTAAACCTCCGTGGGGTTTGAATGCGGGTGTCGTGCCGCGGAGCGCGATTCCAAACACCTGATCGCGCTTCCGGGATCGCCGGGGCGGTCCCACGGCTCGGAGGCTCTGATGCAAGCGCACGTTGCGGGGATCGACAACCCGAACCCGATGATCGGCCCGGCGCGCCTCATCCGGGCGGCCTTCGAGGGCGCCGACATGGCCGCCCTGGCCGCAGAGATCCTCGCGGAGGGCGGCGACAGCGCTCTCGACGCGGGGACGGCGCTCGATATGGCGACGATCCTGCTGCTGAAGCACCGCTTCACGGAAGGCCTCGCACTCCAGAACGAGGTCCTGGACGGGCAGCGCCTCTTCTCGCTGCGCTCGAACCCGGATCCGGCGCGAATCCGCGTCCTCGTCCTGGTCACGGCCGGCGATCTGATGGCCAACACGCCGATCGACTTCCTGCTGAACGACGGTGATTTCGGCCTCACCTACCTCTACCTCCGGCCCGGAGAGCCGCTGCCGCGCGATCTGCCGGCGCACGACGTGATCGTCACGGGCATCGCCTATTCGCGGACCGCCGAGCCGCTCCTGGAAGCCCTCGCGGCGGCGGCGGACCACTGGACGCGGCCGATCGTCAATCACCCGCGCCACGTCCTCAAGACCTCCCGCCACGGGATCGCGGACGCGCTCCGCGGCGCGGGGGGGATCCTGGCGCCCGACGTGGTCCGCGTGAGCCGGTCCGTCCTGATCGCGGCGGTGTCCCGCCAGACGGAGGGCCCGACCTACCCGCTCCTCGTCCGGCCCCTGGACACGCATGCCGGCAACGATCTGCAGAAGATCGATCGGGCGGAAGATCTGCAGCTCTACCTCGCGCACACGGCCGCCGAGGCGTTCTACGTCACGCAGTACTGTGACTACCGCGGTCCCGACGGCCTGTTCCGGAAGCTCCGCGTCGTCCTGATCGACGGCGTGCCGTTCCTGTGCCACATGGCCATCCGCGACCACTGGATGATCCACTACCTCAATGCCGGCATGCTGGAGGATCCGGTGAAGCGGCAGGTGGAGGCCACCGCGATGGCCACGTTCGACACCGACTTCGCCGAGCGCCACCGCGCCGCCTTCGCCGAGATCCACCGCAGGATCGGCCTCGATTACCTGATCATCGACTGCGCCGAGAGCGCGGACGGCCGGCTGCTGATCTTCGAGGCCGATACCGGGATGGTCGTCCACGACATGGATCCGGTGGACCTGTTTCCCTACAAGGCGCCGCAGATGCGCCGGGTCTTCGCGGCGTTCCAGGAGGCCCTGCGCGGGCGGGCTCAGGGGCCTTCCGCCTGAGGCGCCCGCCCCCACACCATCCGCCTGCGGGCGCCGGGTGCTGCACCCGGCCCCTCACCAGGGAATGCGGCCGAAGCGGTCGACCAGCCGCTGGTACTCGGCGTTGCTCTCGGCCTTGGAGGTGCCGCCCTGGCCGACATCCGAGGTCCCGGAGCCCGGATGCACGAGGCGGCACACCAGCGGCAGGACGTAGCCGTGCCGAACGAGCTGCACGTTGGGGCCGCCGTTGCGCAGGACGTTGGCGAGCCACGGGCGGACCTGGACGGCGTCCTGCAGCGTGACGGGCGCGGTCGCCTCGACGAGGTGGGCGCGGCGCAGGCCGGTCTCGGCGAGGCGGCCGAGCCACTCGTTGTCGTAGTGCCACTTCGAGGCCGGGCTGATCGCGCCGACCTGCGCGAAGGTGGTGCGCCGCATCAGCCAGCCCGACGGCGTGGCGAAGTCGTTGATCCGCACAACCTCGCCGGCCTCGTCGGTCTCGAGCTGGGTCGAGGAGACGAAATCGTAGCTCTCGAGCGCCCGGAGCGCGAAGCCCAGATAGGGCGGCAGCCAGTGATCGTCGTCCTCCAGGAAGCCGACGAGGTCCCAGCTGTCGTCGACGGCGCGGATCGCCGCATTCAGTGCGGGGATCTGGCCGCGGTGCTCGCCGCGCGCGAAGGTGACCTGCGGGTGCGCGGCGAGCCGCGCCGGGACCTCGATTCCGGGATCGATCCCGACGAAGAAGTGGATCGTCGCCGGCCGGTCCAGTTCCTGAGCGTTTGCGCTCTCGATCGCGTGTTCCAGGAAGTACTGGCCGTCCTTGCCGGCCAGGGTCGAGGGCTTGAGCCTCGATGGCGTGATGATCGCGATCCTCATTCCCACGCCTCACCGTGTCGGGCGTCGCGCGCCGGGGCGCGGGACGCAGTCAGAGCTTGAAGGACTGCTCGCCGATATGGCCGAGCTCCTTGCTGAGATACGGGTCGCACCAGATGCGGAAGCCGGCGGCGCGGACGCGGTCGCTGAAGTCGAAGTCCTCACCGATGTTCACGCCGGCCTCCTCGTCGACGCGGAAGCGGAAATAGGGCTTCTTCAGCTTGTCGAAGACCGTCGACTTGATCAGCAGGAAGCCGGTCGGGATCCGCGCCATCTCCAGCAGGCCCTTCGGCGCGTCGGCCGGCTGCTCCGGCAGGATGTCGCCGAGGAAGTGGAACGGGGCAGTCCGCCGAGAATAGGTCGCGCCGATGATGTCGACCTGCCGCACGAGGAGCTTGAGGAGGGCCTCCTTCGGGAAGGTCATGTCGCTGTCGATGAACAGGACGTACTCCGCCCCGTACTTCTGGGCGAATTCGAGGCCCAGGTTGCGGGCATCGGCGACGATCGACGATTTCCCGACGACGATCGACATCGGCATCTCGCCGAGCGAGTGCATCATCGATCCGAGGCTGACGGCGAAGTCCGCGTGGACCATGGTCCCGCAGGGGATCGCGATGGCCACGTGGGGAAATTTCGTCGCCGCGGAAGGCGCGGCGTCGCCGACATCACCAGACGCTTGAGCGATCACAGCTGAGCTCCCTGCAAGGTGCGCCCCGTCCTCTCCGTGCCGGCCGCATCGGCTCCCCGCGGACAGGCGTGACAGAATTGGTCTGCGCCGCAAGGTATGGCCGCGGATGGTTAATGGACCTTGAACGCCCCCGTCGATCTATAAATACTTATCGCATTTGGCAGACGGTTCATTAATGCTCTTTGCGAGCGCGGGCGGAGTCCGCGATCGATTTAACCTCTACGAAAGACCTGGGGGACGATTACTGGCGCACCCGAGAAACGGGTGCATCAAATCAGAAAGATCTGACCCATGTCCTCCATCACCCTGTCGGCCGCCACGCGTCAGAACCTGCTCTCGCTGCAGGACACCGCCCAGCTGATGGCGACCACTCAGAACCGGCTCGCGACCGGCAAGACGGTCAATTCCGCCCTCGACAACCCGACCAACTTCTTCACCTCCCAGGCCCTCGACGCCCGCTCCTCGAGCCTGAACACCCTCCTCGACGGCGTGTCCAACGGCATCCAGTCGATCCAGGCCGCCAACCAGGGCATCACCTCGATCCAGAAGCTCGTGGATCAGGCCAAGTCGATCGCCAGCCAGGCGCTCTCGACCCAGCTCTCCACCACCGGCACCGCCGCCAACGCCTACAGCGCCAGCACCGCCTCCCAGACGGTCCTGCTGACCATCAACGGCACCTCGGTCTCCGCCACGGTCGCCGGCTCCTCGAGCATCAGCGCCACCGTCGCGGCCCTGAACTCGGCGGTCAGCTCGGCCTCGACCTCGTCCAGCGGCTCCTTCGGCGCCGGCGCGATCTTCTCGGTCGACAGCACCGGCACCAAGATCGTCCTGAACGCCCAGGCCGACGTCGAATTCCAGAACTCCGGCAGCCAGACGGCGCTGGGCTTCACCGCCTCGGGCACCACCGCCTCGACCTACGGCACCGCCGCCAGCACCGTCGTGTCCAGCGACCTGTCGATCTCGGGNCGATCGCCAGCCAGGCGCTCTCGACCCAGCTCTCACCACCGGCACCGCCGCCAACGCCTACAGCGCCAGCACCGCCTCCCAGACGGTCCTGCTGACCATCAACGGCACCTCGGTCTCCGCCACGGTCGCCGCCTCCTCAAGCATCAGCGCCACCGTCGCGGCCCTGAACTCGGCGGTCAGCTCGGCCTCGACCTCGTCCAGCGGCTCCTTCGGCGCCGGCGCGATCTTCTCGGTCGACAGCACCGGCACCAAGATCGTCCTGAACGCCCAGGCCGACGTCGAATTCCAGAACTCCGGCAGCCAGACGGCGCTGGGCTTCACCGCCTCGGGCACCACCGCCTCGACCTACGGCACCGCCGCCAGCACCGTCGTGTCCAGCGACCTGTCGATCTCGGGCGTGACCCAGCGCGCCTCGCTGGCGARCCAGTACAACAACCTGCTCAACCAGATCACCCAGCTCGCCAGCGACGCCAGCTACAACGGCGTCAACCTCATTGCCGGCAAGGGCAATGACATGAACATCAAGTTCAACGACACCGGCAGCTCGAACCTCAACGTCGCCTCGGTCGACGCGACCGCCAGCGGCCTGGGCCTGTCGTCGATCACCAGCTCGAACAACTCGTCGAGCCAGAACGGCCTCGGCAACTTCCTGCTGAACGCGGACGTCAACAAGACCCTGGCGACCCTGACCAGCGCCGGCAACTCGCTCAACTCCGCGGCGAGCACGCTGGGCTCGAACCTGTCGGTGGTTCAGAACCGCCAGGANGACGCCAGCTACAACGGCGTCAACCTCATTGCCGGCAAGGGCAATGACATGAACATCAAGTTCAACGACACCGGCAGCTCGAACCTCAACGTCGCCTCGGTCGACGCGACCGCCAGCGGCCTGGGCCTGTCGTCGATCACCAGCTCGAACAACTCGTCGAGCCAGAACGGCCTCGGCAACTTCCTGCTGAACGCGGACGTCAACAAGACCCTGGCGACCCTGACCAGCGCCGGCAACTCGCTCAACTCCGCGGCGAGCACGCTGGGCTCGAACCTGTCGGTGGTTCAGAACCGCCAGGATTTCTCCAAGCAGCTGATCAACGTGCTGCAGACCGGCTCGGCCAACCTGACGAATGCCGACCTGAACCAGGAGGCGGCGAACTCGCAGGCGCTGTCGACCCGCCAGTCGATGGGCATCTCGGCCCTGTCGCTGGCCAACTCCGCCCAGCAGGGCGTCCTCCAGCTCCTGCGCTGAGCCACGCCCACGCGGAAACGAAGGGCCGGCCGGGGAAACCCGGCCGGCCTTTCTCTTTGGGCGCGACCGGCTCGGCCGGCGCCCGGGGCCAAGGTCGCGCGGACAATCGCGGAGCTTCGGCGTAGCGCCGCGCAGGATCGACGCGGCAAACCGGTTTTGACCCTCAACGCCGGCTAGCTCGCCGCCGTGAAGCCGGTCGCGGCTATCCAGAGCCGGTTGCGGCCGCGGGGTTGCCAAGCTTAACCATATCGGCCAGCCTGTCGGTAGTTACTGCGTACCGACCCGAGCTGAGCCGGAGTGCCGATGCGAGTGAACCACGAGCGCCGTCTTCTCAACAAGGCAGCAGAGGCACGGGATTACCAGATCTCGATCCGCCAGAAGGCGGACGCCTCCTGGCCAGGCGACCACAGCCGGCTGACAGCGCTCGAGAGCATCGGTCATCTCCAGCGGATCGAGCCGCACGATGGTCCGGACGGGCCGGTTGCGGTCTGGCAGATCACCGCGGCGGGCCTGTCCCAGCTTCAGGCTCTCACGTCGGGAGTCGAGTGATGGCGTCCGTCAAGATCCGCGCGACCGACGACGGGACCTTCGTGGTCTACCGCAACGGCGCCGCCGTCGCCTCGGGATTGACCCGCGAGCAGGCGGAGCGCTGCGCGACAGTCCTGGGTTGGATCGCACAGGGGCGATGACGGCATAGGGAGTGGCTCGGCTCCCGGAGCAGCCGCGCCGAGAAGCGACGGTGCGAACCCTACTCGGCGGCCTTCGCGTGAACCACCTCGCCGCGGGCCTCGCGCCGCGCGCTGTCCAAGACGCGCTCCCGGGCCTGTGGCTCCCGGATCGCGTGCCAGAGACGGAACAGTTCGCGCGTCATGCCCGCATCGGACGTGTCGCCGTCCAGGCCATAGAAGGCCTCGACCGGACAGCCAACGACGGCCGCGATCTCGCGCAGGCGCGCGCCAACTCCAACATCGATGGCCATCGGAGACAGAATTCCCACACGCCACTCGCGAAAGGGCTATCATCGCCCAACCGTGAGCAGCAAGGGATCGTCGTATACCAGACCTGATCGGAACGTATCAGTACGGGCCGTTCGCGGCACATGGCCGGCAGAGCGAACGGCTACCCTCCGTGGGCCGAAGATCACGAAGGCGCGATCAGTGTTCGCATCGTCTGCCGTGACCGGCATGACCGCAGACTTGGCCTTTCGGACCCAAGGTGCGCCGAGCCGGAGCGGATTGCCGGTCGCGACAGCCCGGTGCTGCCGGACCGTCAATCGCGACGCGATCGCGTTGGCGCCCGCGGCATCGATTGGGATCCGGTCCGGCGCGCCCCACCGGTCGGCACGACCCGATAGACCGCCGGCGGGGCGGCAGATCAGCGTCCGAGCTTTTCTCGGTGGCGCGGAACCTCTGAGCGTGAAGCAAACCCGTGGAGGGCGATCGAATCATTATCGTATCAAAGCTTGCTGTTAACGAAACGTAAACCTTTGTGACGCGATTCTCGGACAGTGGATGGGTACAGGGCCCGGCCACGCAGATCGGGCGAGGCTCCGATGATCGTCTTGATAGCCGCAGCCATCGTCAGCGGCCTCGCGACAGCCGCGATACTGGCGCCGGTGAGCGCCCTCGCGGCGCTGATCATCGCTCCCCTGGCGGCCAGCGCGTCGGCCATCCTGGCCTGCATCTTCATCGCTTGGCGCAACACCCGCGACGATGTCGGGTCGCCCGACCTCGACGCGCAGGCCGACGCGATGGTGGCCGTCCTGTGCGAAGTCGCCCAGCAGGGCAAGATCGTCCCGATCGCCGCCCCGGTCCGGGTCCGCGGTCACCGGTCGGCCTGATCCCGGTGCGCCGGGGCCGCCGGGGGCGACGCGCCGGCGCGGCCCCGTTGCCAGCGGCGCCGGTCGCGGCCCATTCTGACCGCGATGAGGCCGCCCGTTCCCCTCTCCGCGATCCGGATCTTCGAGGCTGCCGCGCGGCGGCGCTCGTTCAAGGCCGCTGCGGGTGAACTCAATCTCTCCCCGAGCGCGGTCAGCCACGCCCTGCGCAAGATGGAAGAGACGCTGGGCGTCGTGCTGTTCGAGCGCGCAGGCCAGGGCATCGCGCCGACTCCGGCCGGAGAGGCGCTCTGCGACCATGTCGGGCGCGCCTTCGCGGAGTTGAACCGCGGCTTCGATCTCGTGGCGAATCGCGGGCCGCAGCTGCTCAGGCTGCACTGCGCGCCGAGCTTCGCCGCGCAGTGGCTCGCGCCGCGCCTGGCCAAATTCCTGAACGCCCATCCGGGTTTCGAGGTGCGCCTCGCCGCCGGCATGGACTACGCGCGGTTCATCACCGACGAGTTCGACGCCGACATCGTC
The DNA here is from genome assembly GCF_036441335.1 of Methylobacterium mesophilicum. GTDB lineage: Bacteria > Pseudomonadota > Alphaproteobacteria > Rhizobiales > Beijerinckiaceae > Methylobacterium > Methylobacterium mesophilicum_B. The sequence goes on along the minus strand of NZ_MLBW01000034.1, from coordinate 684,525 downwards.
TACGGACCGCCCCGCGGCGAAGGCCTGGTGCGGATGCCGCTGGGTCCGGAGACGGTCACGCCACTCTGCGATCCCGCGCGGGCCGCCCGGATCCGCGAGCCCTCCGACCTGCTGGCGCAGACCCTGATCCAGAGCGACAACAAGCAGGTGCGCTGGACGCACTGGTTCGAGCGGAATCAGATCGCCGCTCAGCCGAGCGCGGGCATCCGCTTCGACCGGAGCTTCCTGGCCCTGGCGGCCGCCGCGGACGGACTCGGCGTCGCCCTGGAATCGACCCGCCTCGCCGAGCGCGAGGTCGCGGCCGGGCGCCTCGTCGCGCCGCTGGCGGGGCGCTCGCAGGACATCAGCTACGTCGGCCACCACTTCGTCTGCCCAGCCGACGCGCGCCGGCGCGCACCGCTGCGGGTCTTCGCGCGGTGGCTGTCCGAGGAACTCGGGATCGCGCTGAGCCCCGACCTCGCCTGATACGCTCAAGAGGTGACCGGAATTCACCTGCGGGTGCAAATTCCGCGTTTGTCGCGGGCGCGTCGCGCCGGCACTCTCCCCGCAACAACACAGGCGGGCGAGCAGGACGCCGCCAGTCGCCCGATCCGTGGGCCCGGTTCCCGGACGCGCGGCGGAAGGCCCGGCCCCTCCCGTCGCGCCGACAGGTCCGATCCCGCAATGTTGCGGGTCGCTGGGAGGATTCTCCATGCTGTTGAACGACCGGGTGTGCGTGATCACCGGGGCGGCCTCCGCCCGCGGCATCGGCAAGGCCACCGCGCGCCTCTTCGCGGCCCACGGCGCCCGCGTCGCCGTCCTCGACCTCGACGCCGGCCAGGCCGAGGCCGCCGCCCGCGACATCGGGCCGGGCCATCTCGGCCTCGCCTGCGACGTCACCGACCGGGCGGCCTGCTCGGCGGCGGCGGCCGAGGTCGTCGACCGCTTCGGCCGCATCGACGTGCTGGTCAACAATGCCGGCATCACCCAGCCCCTCAAGATCATGGAGATCGGGCCGGAGAACTACGACGCGGTGACCGACGTGAACCTGCGCGGCACCCTGTACATGAGCCAGGCGGTGATCCCGACGATGCGCGGCCGGGGCACCGGCGCGATCGTGTGCATGTCGTCGGTCTCGGCCCAGCGCGGCGGCGGCATCTTCGGCGGCCCGCATTACAGCGCCGCCAAGGGCGGCGTCCTCGGCCTCGCCAAGGCCATGGCCCGCGAGCTCGGCCCGGACGGCGTCCGGGTGAATTCCGTGACCCCCGGGCTGATCCAGACCGACATCACCGGCGGCAAGCTTACACCCGAGCTGAAGGCCGAGATCGCCAGGGGCATCCCGCTCGGTCGCCTCGGCGTCGCGGACGACGTCGCCAACGCCTGCCTGTTCCTCGCCTCCGACCTGTCCACGTACATCACCGGCGCGGTGATCGACGTGAACGGCGGCATGCTGATCCACTGAGGAGACCGCCGTGGCGATCGATGTCCCGACAGAGCGGCCGCGCGCCGGCTCCAACGTGCCGCTCGGCGAGCGCGCCTACCGCATCCGCCGCCACGCCCTCCGCATGGGCGAGGTCCAGGGCCAGGGCTACATCGCCCAGGCGCTCGGCATCGCGGACGTGCTGGCGGTGAGCTACTTTCATGCTCTCACCTACCGGCCCGAGGATCCGGAATGGGAGGGCCGCGACCGGTTCCTCCTGTCGATCGGCCACTACGCCATCGCCCTCTACGCCGCCCTGATCGAGGCGGAGATCCTTCCCGAGGACGAGTTGACGAGCTACGGCGGCGACGACAGCCGCCTGCCGATGTCCGGCATGGCGGCCTACACGCCCGGGATGGAGATCACGGGCGGCTCGCTGGGCCACGGCCTCGGGATCGCGGTCGGCATGGCGCTGGGGCTGAAGCGGAAGGGCTCCCGGAGCTTCGTCTACAACCTGTTCTCCGACGGCGAGCTGGACGAGGGCTCGACCTGGGAGGCCGCCATGTCGGCCGGGTCGTTCAAGCTCGACAACCTGATCGGCCTCGTCGACGTCAACGGCATGCAGGCGGACGGCGCCTCGCACGGGGTGCTCAACTTCGAGCCGCTGGCACCGAAATTCGAAGCCTTCAACTGGTTCGTGCAGCGCGTCGACGGCAACGACATCGACGCGCTGGTCCGGGCCTTCGACGCCGCGCGCGCCCATCCCGGCCCGCAGCCCCGGATCATCATCTGCGACACCCGCATGGCGAAGGGCGTGCCGTTCCTGGAGGAGCGCGAGCGCAACCACTTCCTGCGGGTCGAGCCGGACGAGTGGCAGCGGGCCCTGGCGATCCTGGACGAGGGGAGAGTGCGGTGAGACGCTCCAAGTACGAGAAGCCCGCCCCCCGGACCGGCGGCGGCGCCAAGACCTCGGCGATGATCGCCTCGCTCGCCGCCCCCGGGCAGCGCACCAGGGCCGCGCCCTTCGGCCACGCCCTGGTCACGCTCGCCGAGGCCCGGCCCGACATCGTCGGCCTCTCGGCGGACCTGTCGAAGTACACGGACCTCCACATCTTCGCGCAGGCCCATCCCGAGCGCTTCTACCAGATGGGGATGGCCGAGCAGCTGCTGATGAGCGCCGCCGCGGGCTTGGCTCGTGAGGGGTTCACGCCCTTCGCGACCACCTACGCGGTCTTCGCGGCGCGGCGCGCCTACGACTTCATCTGCCTCGCGATCGCGGAGGAGAATCTCGACGTCAAGATCGCCTGCGCCCTACCCGGCCTGACCACCGGCTACGGCCCGAGCCACCAGGCGACGGAGGATCTCGCGATTTTCCGCGGGATGCCGAACCTCACGATCATCGACCCCTGCGACGCCCACGAGACCGAGCAGGTCGTCCCCGCGATGGCGGCCCACAAGGGCCCGGTCTACCTGCGGCTCCTGCGCGGGAACGTTCCGCTGGTGCTCGACGAGTACGGATACAGGTTCGAGCTCGGCAGAGCCAAAGCGATCCGCGACGGCCGCGACGTCCTGGTGATCTCCTCGGGCCTGATGACGATGCGGGCCCTGGAGGTCGCCGACACCCTGCGCGACGACCGGGTCGACGTCGCGGTGCTGCACGTGCCGACGATCAAGCCCCTCGACGCGGCGACGATCCTGCACGAGGCCGGGCGCGGCGGGCGGCTCGTGGTCGTGGCCGAGAACCACAGCGTGATCGGCGGGCTCGGCGAGGCGGTGGCCGGGCTGCTGATGCGCAACGGGGTGATGCCCGGACGCGGCTTCCGCCAGATCGGCCTGCCGGACGAGTTCCTCGACGCCGGCGCTCTGCCGACCCTCCACGACCGGTACGGCATCTCAACCGCCGCGATGGCGCGGAGCATCCGATCATGGCTGTGAGCCGCGTTGCCCTCGTCGGCCTCGGCGCCATGGGCCTGCCGATGGCGACCAATCTGATCGCGGCGGGCTTGATGGTCCGCGGCTACGACCTGCGGCCCGAGAGCCGGGCCGCCTTCGCGGCGGCCGGCGGGGCCCCGGCCGACACGCCGGCCGCCGCCGCCNCAGGCCGTGGAGCGGCTGGCCGAACGCGTTGCCGCCGCCGGCCGGCGCTTCGCGGACGCGCCGGTGTCTGGCGGTGTCGTCGGCGCGCAGGCCGGCTCGCTCACGATCATGGCGGCGGCGCCCGCTGAGACGCTCGCCGCGCTGCGTCCGATCCTGGATGCCCTGGGCGACCGGATCTTCCACGTCGGCGAGCGGCCCGGACAGGGCGCCACCGTGAAGGCCGTCAACCAGCTCCTGTGCGGCGTGCATATCGCGGCCGCCGCCGAGGCGCTGGCGCTCGCCGGGCGGGTCGGCGTCGACCTCGACGTGGTCCTGGAGATCCTCTCGGGTTCCTCGGCCGCCAGCTGGATGCTGCGCGACCGTGGCCCGCGGATGCTGGAGGACGCGCCGCGGGTCACGAGCGCCGTCGACATCTTCGTCAAGGATCTCGGCATCGTGCTGGAGGCCGGCCGCGGCGCCGGGGCGGCGCTGCCGCTCGCCGCCCTCGCCCACCAGCTCTTCGTCTCGACCTCCGGCCGCGGCGACGGCACCGCCGACGACAGCCAGGTCATCCGCGCCTACCGCCTTCTCAACGGCGAGGGCGCCTGACGCGACGCGCAGCGCGCGCGACGACGGCGCCGGGTCCGTACCCGCCGCCCCGGACAGCCATGCGGGTCGCGGATCCACCGCCGGTCAACGGCGGGGGTCGCTCGGCCTGAACCATCCAGGGAGAGAAACCATGCGCGACACGCGTCTCAGCCGCCGCAGCCTGCTCGTGGGCGCGGCCGCCCTGCCGACCTTCGGTATCCTCACCCGACGCGGGCAGGCCGCCGAGTTCACCTACAAGCTCGCCACCGGCCAGGACCCGAGCCACCCGGTCAATGTCCGGGCGCAGGAGGCACTCGATCGGATCCGGGAGGCCACGAGCGGCTGCCTGGAGATCAAGCTGTTTCCCGCCAACCAGCTCGGCTCCGACACCGACCTGCTCGCCCAGGTCCGGAACGGCAGCGTCGAGTTCTTCAACCTCGCGACCTCGATCCTCGCCACCTTCGTGCCGGCCGCCAGCCTGCCGAACACCGGCTTCGCCTTCCAGGATTACGACGCGGTCTGGTCGGCCATGGACGGCGGCCTGGGCAGCTATGTCCGGTCGGAGATCGCCAGGACGCCGATCCTGACGGTCTCGAAGGTCTGGGACAACGGCTTCCGGCAGATCACCTCGTCGACCCGCGAGATCCGGACGCCGGAGGACCTGAAAGGCTTCAAGATCCGCGTCCCGCCCGCGCCGATGCTCACCTCCCTGTTCAAGGCGTTCGATGCCGGCGCGGCGCCGATCAATTTCAACGAGCTCTACTCCTCGCTCCAGACCAGGGTGGTCGAAGGCCAGGAGAACCCGCTCGCGATCACGGCCACGACGCGGCTCTACGAGGTGCAGAAGTCCTGCAGCATGACCGGCCATGTCTGGGACGGCTACTGGATCCTCGGCAACAAGCGGGCCTGGCAGCGGCTGCCCGAGGATCTGCGCGCGGTGGTCTCGCGGGAACTCGACCGCTCGGCCGACGCCCAGCGGGCCGACGTCGCCAAGCTCAGCGTGTCGCTCCGGGAGAGCCTGACCGCGAAGGGCATCGCCTTCGTCGAGGTCGACCGTGCGCAGTTCCGCGCGGCGCTGGGACGGACGAGCTTCTACAAGGACTGGAAAACCAAGTACGGCGACGTGGCGTGGTCGCATCTTGAGGACGTGTCGGGCAAACTGACCTGAAGCGCCTTCAGCCGGATCGGGTAACGGTATCGGAGAACGAGGGCGCCCGGGACGCACCACAAGAAACACGCGAAGACGCACGTGGAGCCTTTCCCGTCGCCAGCGGCATCGGGACAGGCTCCGTCGGGAGGGCGCCATGCAGGTTGATATAGCGGCCGTCGAGACGACGGCGGGGATCGAGTTGGCGGGGCCGCCGCTGCGCGCCCGGAACTGGCTGCGCCGGCTGGATATCGGGCTCGGCTTCCTCGTGGAAATCCCCGCGGCCCTGCTCGTCCTGGCCGAGATCGCCGTGCTGCTCGGCGGGGTCGTCAGCCGCTACGTGTTCCGCGAACCCCTCGTCTGGTCGGACGAGCTCGCCTCGATCCTGTTCCTGTGGCTCGCCATGCTGGGCGCCGTGGTCGCCTTCCGGCGCGCCGAGCATATGCGCATGACCGCGTTCGTGGCCATGAGCGGCCCGCGCCTGCGCGCCTTCCTGGAGACGGTCGCCCTGGTGGCCGGCCTGATCTTCGTGGCCCTCCTGCTGGAGCCGGCCTTCGAGTTCGCCAGCGAGGAGACCTTCGTGCAGACTCCGGCGCTGGAGCTGAACAACGCGTGGCGCGCCGCCGCCCTGCCGATCGGCCTCGGCCTCATGCTGATCGTGGCCCTGATCCGCCTCCTGGAAACGGCCGACTGGAAGCTGACCGCGGGCGCGCTGGTCCTGGGCGGCGGCGTCGCCGCCGCGCTCCTGGTGCTCCAGCCGTGGCTCGCCAACCTCGGCAATCTCAACCTGCTGCTGTTCTTCGTCGTCGGCGTCGGCGCGCTGGTCTTCTCCGGCGTGCCGATCGCCTTCGCGTTCGGCCTGTCGACCTTCGCCTACATCACGCTGACAACCGACGCGCCCTCCATGGTCGTGGTCGGTCGCATGGACGAAGGGATGAGCCACCTCATCCTGCTCGCCGTACCGCTCTTCGTGTTCCTCGGTCTCCTGATCGAGATGACCGGCATGGCCCGCGCCATGGTGGGCTTCCTGGCCTCGCTGCTGGGCCACGTCCGCGGCGGCCTGCACTACGTGCTGGTCGGGGCGATGTACCTCGTCTCGGGCATCTCGGGGTCGAAGGCGGCCGACATGGCCGCCGTCGCGCCCGTGCTGTTTCCCGAGATGAAGGCCCGGGGCGCCAAGGAGGGCGATCTCGTGGCCCTGCTCGCCACGACGGGCGCGCAGACCGAGACCATCCCGCCCTCGATCGTGCTGATCACCATCGGCTCGGTCACCGGCGTGTCGATCACCGCCCTGTTCACCGGCGGCCTACTGCCGGGCGTCGTCCTCGCCGCGACGCTGTGCGGGCTGGTCTGGTGGCGCTACCGCCGCGAGGACCTGAGCCACGTCGCCCGCCCGTCCGGCCGCGTCATCGGCCGCGCCTTCCTGGTGGCGATCCCGGCGCTCGCCCTCCCCTTCGTGATCCGCTTCGCGGTGGTCGAAGGCATCGCCACCGCCACCGAGGTCTCGACCATCGGCATCGTCTACGCGGCGCTGGCGGGGCTGCTCATCTACCGCCAGTTCGACTGGCGGCGGCTCTACCCGATGCTGGTGACCACCGCGACCCTGTCCGGCGCGATCCTGCTCATCATCGGCGCGGCGACCGGAATGGCCTGGGCGCTGACGCAGTCGGGCTTCTCGCAGACGCTCGCCGAGGTGATGAAGAGCCTCCCGGGCGGCGCGCTCGGCTTCCTGTTCGTCTCGGCCGTCGCCTTCATCATCCTGGGTTCGGTGCTGGAGGGTATCCCGGCGATCGTGCTGTTCGGGCCGCTCCTGTTCCCGATCGCTCGGGCAGTGGGCGTGCACGAGGTCCACTACGCCATGGTGGTGATCCTCGCGATGGGCATCGGCCTGTTCGCCCCGCCCTTCGGCGTCGGCTACTACGCGGCCTGCGCGATCAGCCGGATCCATCCCGATGCCGGGATGCGCCCGATCGTCGGATACATCGTGGCCCTGCTGATCGGCCTCCTCGCCATCATCCTCGTCCCCTGGTTCTCGATCGGCTTCCTCTGACGGCACCCGCTCGGAGCTGGGACCGCTGGATCGGCGAGGATGGCGGATTCGTGGGGATGACCGGCTTACCCGGGTCTGACACGCCGGAGGGCCTGTTCCGCCACTGCGGCATCACCGCCACGGCGGTGGCGCAGGCCGTGTGCGCGCCTGCGCCGAGGCGTGCCGGGTGCCTCAGATCATGCCGGCGCCGCCAGTCCGGACGATCCGGTCACGCTGCTCGGCGTAGCGCCCGGCCGCGGCGCGGCGCATCGCGGTGCCGAAGCGCCCAGCGATCTGCGCGAGGAGCGGCGCGCCGTTCTCAGTGCGGAGCCCGACGAGGTTCGCGAGGGTTGTCATCGTGCCCGATCTCGGTCCGACACGGGCGGAACGCCCGACGTGTTGCACCGCAATATGGAGCGGTCCCCGGGAGTCCGTCAGGGGCTCCGCGCACGGGCTGTCATGCACTGAAAACATGCTGCCGGCAGGGGACGTTAACGACCAGCGGTCGCGAGGTCTCGACGTCCCACGACGAACGGGTGCGATGCGGTCGTCGCGGGACAGACGGCCCCGAGCGGAGCCAGACCGGGCTTACGAGTTCTTCGGCCGTGCCGAAGCGTCGAGCGGCAGATCGCCGCGCGCCTCAAGACCCTCGCGGATCGCGCGCTTCGTCACCTTGCCGTAGCCGGATTTCGGCAGCGCTTCCCAGAAGAACACGCGCCGGGGCAGCTTGTAGCGGGCGACGTCGGCCGACAGCCACGCGATCAGCGCTCCCTCCTCCACCGCCATCCCGGGACGCGCGACGCAGACCGCGACGCCGACCTCGCCCCAGGCCGGATCCGGGACGCCGAGGATCGCGGCCTCGGTGATCGCCGGATGGGTCAGGAGCTTCTCCTCGATCTCGCGCGGGTACACGTTCGATCCGCCGGAGATGTACATGTCCGAGGCACGGCCGGTGATGAACAGGAAACCTTCGGCGTCGAGATGGCCGAGATCGCCGGTCCGGAACCAGCCGTCGCGGAACGCCGCCGCGTTGGCCTCCGGGTTGTCGTAGTAGCCCGCGAAGACGGCTGGGCCGCAGACGCAGATCTCGCCCGTGGCACCGGGCAGGCGCGCGCGGCCCTCCGGGTCCTGGATCTGGACCTGCATGCCGGTACGCTCGAATCCGCAGGTGCCGACCTTGACGTCCGGCCCGTCCTCGGCCGCGTGCAGGCGGGGCGGCAGCACCGTGATGTTGCCGGTCACCTCGCCGAGACCGAAATACTGCACTAGCACCGGGCCCAGCACCCGCAGCGCGTGCTGCTGGTCGGCCCTATACATCGGCGCGCCCGCGTAGATGACGTGACGCAGGCTGGAATGATCGTGCGTCGCGACGGCGGGATGCTCGGTCAGCAGCTTCACGATCGTCGGAACGGTGAAGAGGTTCGTGACGCGCCACGCCTCGACGAGGGCCCAGACCTCCGCGGGATCCAGCCGCTCGCCGGCGGTCAGCACCGTCTTGGTGCAGGCCGCGACCTGCGCGAGCTGGTGAATACCGGCCCCGTGCGAGAGCGGCGCCACGACCAGGGACGCGTCGGCCTCCGTCGTGCCCGGCATCAGGTCGCAGAGATGGTTGGTGATGACGAAGGCCATCTGGCCGTGAGTCAGGACCGCCGCCTTCGGTCGGCCCGTCGTCCCCGAGGTGAAGAAGAACCAGCACGGATCATCGTGCTCGACATCCGCCACGGCCGCGGCCGCGCCCCGATGCTCGGCGACGAGCGCGTCGTAATCGGCGCCGAAATCCGCGCCGCCGATCGCGACGACGCGGTCCAGGTCGGGACACGCGTCGCGCACGGCGGCGGCGTGGTCCGGAAATCCCACGCCGCAGATCAGCGTGGAGGCGCCGCTGGCGCGCGCGAGATAGGCGATCTCCGCGGGCGTCTGCCGGAAATTGGCGGGCACCCAGACGGCCCCGAGGCGGAAGCAGACGAACATCGACTCGAACAGCTGATTGCTGTTGCGTGCCTGGACCAGGACGCGGTCGCCCTTGGCCACGCCGCGGGCCTTGAGCGCCGCCGCCATGGCGTCGACCCGGGCGTCGAGCTCGGCCCAGGTCCAGCGTCGGTCACCCCAGGCGAGCGCGACCGCGTCGGGGAACCGCCGCGCGGCCCGGTGCAGGAAGTGGGCGAGATTCATCACCCGCCGGGAGCACGGCGCGACCCCGCCGCGCGGCGCCCCCGCGGCGCTCATCAGGTGAGCTTCCCGCAGGCCTTCTCGAGCAGCGACCAGCCCTCGTCGCCGTACCGGCCCTTCCACTCGGCGTAGAAACCGGCTTTGCGCAGCTTGTCGCGGAAGGGCTCCGGGTCGGGCTTGTTGAACACCATGCCGTTCTTCGACAGGTCCGCCTGCAGGTTGGCGTTGAGCTGGGCGACGTCGGCCCGCTCCTTCATCCCGGCGGCGTTGATGTGGCGCGCCACCGTCTCGCGCAGGTCCGCCGGCAGGCGCTCCCAGGCGCGGCGGTTCGCCAGGAACCAGTAGCCGTCCCACATGTGGTTGGTGAGCGAGCAGTACTTCTGCACCTCGTAGAACTTCGTCGTGGAGATCACCGCCAGCGGATTCTCCTGGCCCTCGACGATCTTGGTCTGCAGGGCCGAGTAGGTCTCGTTCAGGTTGATCGACGCCGGGGCCGCGTCGAAGGCCTTGAACATCGAGGTCCAGAGCGGCGAGACCGGGACGCGGATCCGGAAACCCTTGAAGTCGTCGGGCGTGGCGATCGGCCGGGTCGACGAGGTGGTCTGGCGGTAGCCGTTGTCCCAGATCTTCTCCATGGCGACGAGGCCGGCCTTGGCGATCTGCTGGCGGACCCAGGCGCCGAGCTCGCCGTCCATGGCCGGCCAGACCGCGTCGTAGCTCGGGAAGGCGTAGCCGATGCCGTTGATCGACGCGTTCGGCACCAGCGTCGAGAGGATCAGCGGCGACATCGTGAAGAACTCGACGCTGCCCGAGCGCAGCTGGCTCAGCGTGTCGGTATCGGAGCCGAGTTGGCTCGTCGGGAAGATCTTGAGGTCGAACCGGCCGCCGGTCTCCGTGCGGAGCGCCTCCGCCATCTCGCGGGCGCGGATGTTCATCGGGTGCGTGTCGGGAAGGTTGTTGGCGTACTTGTAGGTGAACTCCGCCTTCTGCGCCCGCGCGACATGCGGTGCCGCCAGGGTGCCGGCGACGAGGGCCGTCGAGCCCGTCGCCAGGAAACGCCGGCGGGACAGGGGCGTGCGGTACAGGGACATGGCGGCCTTTCCGGTACGGGCGCGGGGCCCGGCGTTTCCTCGGGTCCGCGTTGGTGCGGACTCCTGATTGCGGCCTCGATAGCCGCTGACCGGTGCCAGTCAACGGGCTTTCGCGACCTCGCCCCCGGGAATGATTGCATCCGGCCGCCGCTGATACGGGGCGGCCGCGTCAGCCGCGGGCGCGCGAGACCGTGGACATGCGGCGACGGCGGGGGTGGCGCGGTCCGCGTCAGTCCCGGAGGGGCAGATGCACCGTCCAGGGCTCTGCGAAGGTGTGCTCCTCGAGGTTCACGCCGGGGCCGCCGCGATCGACCACGACGAAATCCTGCGGCCGACCGTAGGGCGTCAGCACCCCGTGCCACGTGTTGCGCGCGTAGCAGATTCCCTGTCCCGACGCCGTCACGAAGGCCTCGGGCGGGCCGGGACGGCCCTCGGCGTCCGGGCAGACCACCACCAGGAACGGCGCCGCGCTCAGCGGCAGGAACGCCTGCGCGCCCAGCGGGTGCCGCTCGACCAGGCCGAGCCGCAGCGGCATCGGGTAGGGCTGCGCCTCGACCAGCCCGATCACCACCCTAGACCCCTCGCCCACGACCTCGATCGCGGCGAGGTCGTGGAAGCGCCGCGCCATGCCGCCGTTCATCGAACGCGGCGCCACCGCGGCCGCGTCGATCACCGTGCCGAACGGCGCGAACGCCTCGGCCGTGAGCGGCCGGGCGACGATGTCGCGCACCTCGGCGCTCACAGGCCGAGCCCGCGCGGCGCCAGGGCCGGGTGGCGATTGACGTCCTTGTAGAGCAGGTATCGGAACGGGCCCGGGCCGCCCGCGTAGCAGGCCTGCGGGCAGAAGGCGCGCAGCCACATGAAATCGCCCGCCTCGACCTCGACCCAGTCACGGTTGAGCCGGTAGACGGCCTTGCCCTCCAGCACGAACAATCCGTGCTCCATGACGTGGGTCTCCTCGAACGGGATCGAGGCGCCCGGGCGCAGGCTGACGATGTTGACGTGCATGTCGTGGCGCAGGTCGTCGGAGGCGACGAAGCGGGTCGTCGCCCAGGCGCCGTCGGTGCCGACCATGCCGGCCGGCTCGACCGCCGATTCGTGGGTGACGAAGGACGTCGGCGCGTCCAGGCCGGCGGCGGGCTGGTAGGCCTTGCGGATCCAGTGGAAGCGCGCGGGCGCGTCGCCATCGTTGCGCAGGGCCCAGGACGCTCCGGGGGCGAGGTAGGCGTAGCTGCCCGCCCTTAGGGCGTGGCGCGCGCCCTCCAGGGTGAGGCTGGCCGCGCCGGCGACCACGAAGAGAACGCCCTGGGCCTGCGGCTCCGGCTCGGGGACTTGGCTGCCGCCGCCCGGGGCGACCTCCATGAGGTACTGAGCGAAGGTCTCGGCGAAGCCCGAGAGCGGCCGGGCCAGGATCCAGGCCTGGGTCCTGTCCCAGCCCGGCAGGAGGCTGGTGACGATGTCGCTCATCACGCCGTGGGGGATCACCGCGTAGGCCTCGGTGAACACCGCGCGGCCGGTCATCAGCCGCGTCTGGCCGGGCAGGCCGCCACAGGGTGGGTTGTAGGCTCCAGCGCTCATGGTCGGTCTCCGGAATGCGACTTCAAGCTGTAAACATCTGTCGGGGATCCCGTCACGCGGTGCGCGGCTCGGCGACGGGCGCCTCGAGGATCTCCGCCGTGTCGGTGGTGTCCTCGCCGTTCAGGACGCGGTTGGCCTGCGCCCGGTCGATGTCGCCCTCCCAGGCGGCGATGACGACGGTCGCGACGCAGTTGCCGATCAGGTTTCCGAGCGCGCGGGCGATGCCGACGAACCAGTCGACAGACAGGACGAGGACCAGCCCGATCACCGGGATCTCGGGCACCGCCGAGAGCGTCGCGGCGAGGACGACGATCGCCGAGCCGGGCACGCCGTGGGCGCCCTTGGAGGTCAGGAGCGCGATGCCGAGGATCAGCATCAGGTGGCCGAAGGACAGTTCGGTGTTGGTCGCCTGGGCGATGAACACGGTGGCGAGGGTCAGGTAGAGCGAGAAGGCGTCGAGATTGAAGGAGTAGCCGGTCGGGATCACGAGGCCGACGGTGGATTCCTTGATCCCGAGCCGCTCCATCTTGCGCATGACCTGCGGCAGGACGCAGTCCGAGGAGGCGGTGCCGGCCACGACGGTCAGTTCCTCGCGGAGATAGGCGAGCAGCTTGAAGATGCTGAAACCCGCGAGCCGCATGATCCCGCCGAGAACCACGACAACGAAGAGCGCGACGCCCGCGTAGAACAGCATCACCAGCATGCTGAGCTGCTTGAGGGATCCGACCCCGTACTTGCCCACCGTGAAGGCGACCGCACCCAGCACGCCGAGCGGCGCCAGCCGCACGATGAAGCCGATGATCCGGAACAGGACCTCGGTGATGCGCTCCAGGCTCTCGGCCAGCGGCTTGCCGCGCTCGCCGAGGAGCGAGAGCCCGGACCCGAACAAGATCGCGAGGAGCAGGACCTGAAGGATGTCGCCCTTTGCGAAGGCGTCGACGAAGGTCGTCGGCACCAGCTTCATCAGGAAGTCGACGGTGCTCGTCACCTGCCCGACACGGTCGGTGTAGCTGGAGAGCGACTTGGCATCCAGCGTCGCCAGGTCGACGTTCATGCCGTGACCGGGCGCGAAGACGTAGGCGAGGGCGAGGCCCAGCGCGAGCGCGATGGTCGTCACCACCTCGAAGTAGATGAGTGATTTGAGGCCGACCCGGCCGACCTTCCGGAGATCGCCGGCGCCGACGATGCCGTGCACGACGACGCCGAAGACCAGCGGCGCGACGACCATCTTGATGAGCTTGATGAAGACGTCGCCCAGCGGTTTCAGGGTGACGGCGAGATCGGGCCAGAGCCGCCCGAGGAGGATGCCGATCACGAGGGCGGCGACAACCTGCCCGAAGAGCGACCCGAACAAGCGCTTCATCGCAACCTCCCAGGAGGGGCATGCCCGGTTCCGCCGCGAGCGGCCCGCCTCTCACGGGCGGGTCCGATCGCACCAGATCGCCGAACGCGGCGGCATCGTGCGGTGCGATGCAGGGCCGGCCTTCCGAACGGCAAGATCGTGCCGGGCAATCTAGACGTCAAATATCTATTTCATTTAGATTGAAATGTCCGAAGTCTGAATCGCGTCATGGAACTGCGCCATCTCCGCTATTTCGTGGCCGTCGCGAAGCACCTGAGTTTCACCGCCGCCGCGGAGAGCCTCGGTGTCGCGCAGCCGCCGCTCAGCCAGCAGATCCGCGATCTGGAGGACGAGATCGGGACGGCGCTGTTCGAGCGGACGACCCGGCGCGTGGCGCTCACGCGGGCGGGCCACGACTTTCACATTCAGGCGATCACTCTCTTGGAGCGGGCCGCCGACGCCGTCGAGCGGGCGCGTGCGATCGGCGCGGGCACAGCCGGCATCATCAATGTCGGCCTGACGGGCTCGATGCTCGCCGGGCCGCTCGGTCACGCGATACGGACTTTCGCGGAGATCCACCCGGCGGTGGATCTCCGGATCCACGAGATGTCGCCGGATCGACAGATCGCGATGCTGAAGGCAGGCCAGACAGACGTGAGTTTCCTGCGCGCCCCGCCTCAGGACGCCGCGCTCGTCCGGGTCCGCGCGTGGAGCGAGACCGTCCGGGCCGTCTTGCCGAAGGGGCACCGTCTCGCGCGCGGTCGGCTCCGGCTCGCCGATATGCGCGACGAGCGGTTCGTGTTCTTGAGGATGTCCGACTCGTTGTTCGCGAAGTACCTCTGGGATTGCTGCGTCGAGGCCGGCTTCGCACCGACCATCACCCATCAAGCTGTCGAGGCGGCTTCGCTGACGAGCCTCGTCGCGTCCGGTCTGGGCATCGCCATCATCCCGGAATACGTCGCCCGGCTGGCGCACGCCGACGTAGTCTACAGACCCCTCGACGGACCCCGCATTCGCGCCGACGTCTTCGCGCTGTGGACGCCCGCGAAGGCTGCCGTGGTCGGCACCTTCGTCGATCTCGTCCGCGACAGTCAGAAGACCGCCGACTAGTTGGACCGTGCGGGCCTGCGCATCAACACGGGTGCCGAGAGGACGCGCGCGCTGCGCGGAGCGCCAGCCGCGGGCGCCCGGTCCGATGCTTTTCCGTTAATGGATATCTTATATCCGCTTTCTTTCGAACCAGCCATATTCCCGAAACGAATCTGATACGCTATTGCAGCTCTAGGTCTGGAGCGCTTGCAGCCACAATGCCTTCCCAGTTCATCCGCTCCGCGGCCTGGGCGCCCACGATTGCTTTGTCGTGGCTCTGGGGGCTCGGGTTTTTCTACGCGATCCATGTGACGCTCACCTACGGCTGGCTCGGGTTTCTTGCCTTTTCCCTGCCGAATGCCGCGGGTCTCGGCCTGTTTGGCTGGGTGCTCGGCGGGCCCCGCCGGAACCTCGACGCGATCGTGGCGGCGGTGCAGGGTCCCTACGCCCTCCTGTTCCTGGGCGCCCAGTTCTTCGCCGTCGCGATCACGGTCTTCGGCTTCGCGGCCTACGCGTGGCTCCCGCTCTTCGGCCACGCCGCCGCCGTCGGCGTGATCGCTCTGGTCCTGGTCGCCTGCTCGATCGGTCACGCGGTCCCGCTGCGCGGGATCCGGGTGATCCACGGCGGGGCGCTGGCGTTATGGCTCGCGGCGAGCGCGCTACTGCTCGGTGGCCTGTCTGTGCGGCAGGATGGCTGGGAGGTCCCGCTCCAGGCGTTCGACGAGCGCTTCTACGGCCTGGTGGTCCCCTCGCTGGTCGGCTTCCTGCTCGGTCCGTGGATGGACATCCAGCACTGGCAGCGCGCCGTCGAGATCCGGCGCACGGGCGGGTCGGTGCGCGCGGCCTACGTCACCGGCGCGCTCCTGTTCCTCGGCCTCCTGACGATCAACGCACTGCTCGCCGCGCGGGCGGGATTCGGCGCGCCGGTCGTCTCGTCGGACGGCCTGCCGGGCGCCTACGCGGCTTTGGCGCAGGCGGTCGGTCGCGACTCCGCTCCCGGCGTCACGGCGGCCTTCGTCATCTGGACGGCGATCGCCGCTGCGACCACGATCGACAGCTTCTACAGCGCCACGCGCTGGCTCGGGAACTCGGTCACGGCGCGCAGCAACTCGCCGCTTCTCGCCTTCGTTCCGGCCGGACTGGTGGCGTCGCCGGTCTGGATTCTCGCAGCCGCGCTCGCCACCGCGGCGGCGGCGGTCTGGGCGAACCTCTCGCTGCTCTACCTGATGATGCCCTTCGCGACGCTCCTCGTCGGGGCGGCGGCCTGCCTCGTCTGCGAGACGCTCGGCGCGACGCGCCGGTACGACCCGGTCCTCACGTCCATGATCGGCGCGACGGCGTGCCTGATCTTCGTCACGGGCTGGCTGGCACCGAGTTGGGCGCTTCTCGCGATCGCGCCGCTCATCGGCCTGATCGGTGCCCTCCCGATGATCGCGGAGATGACGGGCTGGCGCGCTCCTCCACCGGTCGCGGAGCTGATGCCGGCGGCTGAGCGCGTGCCGCGGCCGGCGCCCGTGCCGGTCCCCGTCGCGGCGGACCAGACGGACGCCGTGGCATCACACGGATTCGATGGGCACTGGTTCGTGCTGCGGCTGATCCCGACCTACGACGACACCAACTCGGTGGGAAACGTCTACTTCGCCAATTACGTCCGCTGGGTCGGCAAGGCGCGCGAGCTGTTCTTCAACATCTGCATGCCAAACTTCGACCTCAAAGCCACGGACTTCTACATCCTGACCAAATCCTTCCATCACGATTTCCGCCGGGAGGCGATGGAATTCGAGCCGGTCACCGTGCGCATCTCGATCGCGAGCCATAACCGGAAATTCGTGACCCTTGCGCACGAGATTCACAGCGAGGTCAACGGCCTGCTCGGGCGCGGGGAACAGTCGCTGATGTTCGTGGACACCGTCCACTACCGGCCCCTCGATATCCCGCGGACCATCATCGAGGGCTTCCTGCCATACTGGCCGAAGACCTCGCCGCACGCCGTCGAGGGCGAGGCCGGCCCGACCGGGGTGGCGCCCCTCGGCGTCTGACCGTGCCTCACGCCGCCCGGACCGCCGTCGGGAGGAGCTGGCGGCTGCGGGCGAGCGCCGCGGCCTGCTCGGCCGGAAGCGGCTTGCTGAACAGGTAGCCCTGGAACTCGTGGCAGCCCTGCTCGAGCAGGCAGGCGCGCTGCGCGTCCGTCTCGACGCCCTCCGCGGTGATTGTCATGTCGAGGCCCGTCGCCATGTCGATGATGGCGTTCACGATTGCCGCCGCGCTGCGCTCCTGCGGCAGGTCCCGGACGAAGCTCTGGTCGATCTTGATCTTGTCGAAGGCGATCCGGCGCAGGTAGCTCAAGCTCGAGTAGCCGGTTCCGAAATCGTCCAGGGACAGCCGCACGCCCATCTCGCGGAGCTTGGAGAGCGTGGCGTTGATCGCCGGCGTGGCCTCCAGGAACACCGATTCGGTCACCTCGAGTTCCAGGCGCGCGGCGGCCAGCCCGCTTGAGCGCAGGGCTGAGCGGACGAGCTGGGTCAGGTCCGAGTGCCGGAACTGCCGCGGAGACAGGTTGACGGCGATGCGAACATCCCCGGGCCAGCCGGCCGCGACCCGGCAGGCCTCGCGCAGGATCCATTCGCCCAGCGGTATGATCACCCCGGTCTCCTCGGCGAGGGGGATGAACTCGCCCGGCGAGACGAAGCCGCGCACCGGGTGCTTCCAGCGGATCAGCGCCTCGAATCCGCGCACGCGGCACTCCTTGGCCGCCACGATCGGCTGGAAGTAGAGGACGAACTCGTCCCGATCGAGCGCGCCCCGCAAGTCGGCCGTGAGGGCCCGCCGCGCCTCGATCCGCTCGTCCATCTCGGCTTCGTAGAAGCGGTAGCCGTTCCGGCCCTCGCTCTTCATGCGATAGAGCGCGAGGTCGGCCCGCCGCATGATTTCCTGGCACCCGTCCTGCGGGGCGATCGCGATCCCGATGCTGACGCTGACGGTCAGCCGGATGCCGTCGATGGTGAACGGCGACGCGAGTGCCTCGACGATGCCGTTCGCGAGGGCCTCGATCGCGTGCAGGTCCCGGGCGCTCCGGCCGGTGGCGAGGACCGCGAACTCGTCGCCCGCCAGACGGGCGAGCTGGACATCGGACGCCTCGAAGCTCCTGAGCCGCTCGGCGACCGATTTCAGGAGCCTGTCACCGGCCGCGTGGCCGAAGGTGTCGTTGACGCTCTTGAACTCGTCGAGGTCGAGGGCGAGCACGGCGAACCGGTCCCCCTGCGCGAGCCGTTCCCGCGCCGATTCCTGGAGCTGATGGAACAGGACGCGGTTGGGCAGATCGGTCAGGGAATCGTGGAGGGCGAGGTACGACAGCCGTTCCTCGGAGCGCCGCTTCTCGGTCACGTCGGAGCCGACGCCGCGATAACCCGAGAAGGTGCCGGCGCGGTTGAAGGTCGGCTTGCCGCTGAGGCACCATGTCCGCCGCTCGCCGGCGATGTCGAGTTGCAGGTGCAGGTTCCGGAAGGCGCGCCGCTCGGCGATGCAGCCCCACAGCGCGGTGCTCGAGTGGCTCCTGGGCGGCGCCACTGGCGGCAGCAGCAGCCGCTCCAGCGGCAGGCCCATCAGCTGGCGCTCGGAGGAGCCGGCCACCTCGATCAGGCGCGGCGAGACGTGCTGGAGGCGCAGGTCGGCATCGGTTTCCCACAGCCAGTCGCTGGCGCTCTCCTCGAACTCGTTGAGCAGGAGGTGGGTGAATTCCTGCTGCCGTTCCAGCTCGATCTGGGCAATGACCCGCATCGTCAGGAGTCGGCTGAGATGCAGGATCGTGAAGCAGATGAAGATCGCGTAGAAGAACAGCAGGACCGCGACGTAGATGTAGAACGGCTCCCCGGTCGTCGCGAGCGCGATGAACGAGCCGAGGATGATCAGGCCGGAATAGCCGATGGCGACGCGTGGCAGCACGGCCGCGCTCATGCCGGTCGCGATCAGGCCCGCGATGCTGGAGGCGATCAGCAGCCGCCCGTGCGCGTCGGCCCCGGCGAAGAGCATGACCGGAATCGAGGCCAGGAGGAATCCGTAGGCCTGCGCGGCGAGGACGACGCCCTGGACGAACGAGGACGGCACCTGGAGGGGTTTGGGTCGGGAGCGCCAGCGCCAGCACCGATGGAGGGAGACCACCGCCAGCGGCAGGACGAGCGCCTCGAGTCCGGCGAGATAGACGCGGTTCTCCGGGTTCCAGAACAGGTAGACGATCACCTGTACGACGCTGAGGCTCACGAGGATCGTGAAGGGAACCAGGCGGAGCGCGACGTCCAATTGCTCGACCCGGGCGCGCGCCCGAAGGTTCGCGTCGAGCGGATCCGCTTTGCGATCGGTATCGATCAGGAAAGAAATCAACATCGCGCGTGACGCAAACGCCCTCTGAGAAACCTTTACGATCGGGAACTGCGGCGATCGTTATTTAGATGCATGCACGATCACGGGCTTGCACAAGTACAAGTCGCTTGTCGGTTTACAATGCGTAAATATCGGACCTCGACCTGGCGTGCCGGATCGGCCGGAATGCCCAGGAAAGCGAGCCCGGTCCACAGGTAAGGGCTCCGCGCCGGTCGGTGATGGCGGGAGAGGCTCGGCCTGCCGGCTCGCGTCCGTCGGGCGGCGGCGCTATGAGGCGTGCGTGCCTCGGCCGCGGCCTAACCAGGGCCGTGCGGAGGTCCGACCAGGGTGAATCAGACCATGCCCCAAACGCTGGGACTCAACCGGATCTTGGGCGGCGCGATCGGCGTCATCGCCCTGGTGTCGGTCCTGAGCAGCGGCGCGGTCCTGATCACGGCCGATCAGCTGCGAGACGCGACCGATGCGCGGAGCCGGTCCAACCAGCTGGTTCGTGCCCTCGACGGGTTCCGCGCCGCCATGCTGAATCAGGAGACCGGACTGCGCGGCTACCTGATCACCGGCCGCGACGGCAGCCTGGAGCCCTACCGAACGGGCCGTCAGGCGCTGGACGAGGCGATCGACCGGCTCAGAACTCTGATCGGCCAGGATCCCGATCGGACACGCTTGCTGACCGAGGCCGTGACCGCGGCCCGCAGCTGGCAGACCGAGGTCGGCGAGGTCGCCGTGCGGATCGCGGCCGATCCGTCGAAGCGCGACGAGGCGGTCAACATCGAGGCGGACGGAAAGGGCAAGCGGCTGTTCGATACATTCCGCGAGAAGCTCGCGGCCATCGAGGGGCTCGAAGGCGCTGTGCGGGCCGCGCTGGCCGAGCGCGTCGCCCGGGGCGAGCGCAACGAGAGCCTCGCGCTGTGGGGCGGGACGCTGATCACGCTGCTGATCTGCCTGGGCATCGGGATCGCCATCAACCGCCTCATCGTCCGGCCACTCGTGCGGGTGATGGGCTTCGTGGGGCAGGTCGGCGCGGGCGACCTGTCGGGCACGCTGGATGTTCGCACCGGCGGCGAAGTCGGCCGTCTGAGCACGACTTTGAACACAATGGTGGCGGGTCTTTCGGACCTGGCGCGGACGAACCGCGCGGCGACGGCGGACCTGAACGCGGCCGCGGCCGAGATCCGGGCCTCGGCGCAGGAGCAGGCCGCCTCGGTCGAGCAGCAATTCGCTGCGGTGCAGGAGACGGCCGCCACGGTGGACGAGATCACCCACTCGGGGGCGCAGATCTCCAAGCGCGCCACCGAGGTGATCGCCACCGCCCAGGCGACCGCGCAGACCTCGCGAAGAAATTTCGCCCGGCGCGGGCAGGACCGGCTCGAGGTCTCGGCCCACAAGGGTGACCTGTCCGGTCAGCTGGCGGCGGGCGGGCGCGACGAGATCGGCCGTCTGAGCACGACTTTGAACACYATGGTGGCGGGTCTTTCGGACRTGGCGCGGACGAACCGCGCGGCGACGGCGGACCTGAACGCGGCCGCGGCCGAGATCCGGGCCTCGGCGCAGGAGCAGGCCGCCTCGGTCGAGCAGCAATTCGCRGCGGTGCAGGAGACGGCCGCCACGGTGGACGAGATCACCCACTCGGGGGCGCAGATCTCCAAGCGCGCCACCGAGGTGATCGCCACCGCCCAGGCGACCGCGCAGACCTCGCGCCAGGGTCTGCGCGCGGTGTCCGACACCGCCAAGGCCATGGACGCGATCCGCGAGCAGGCGGAGGCGGTGGCGGGCAACATCGTCAGCCTGTCGGAGAAGACCCAGACGATCGGCGACATCATCGAGACGGTCAACGACATCTCGGAGCGCACGCACCTGCTGGCGCTGAACGCGGCCATCGAGGCGGCCGCGGCCGGGGAGAGCGGGCGCAGCTTCTCGGTGGTGGCCTCGGAGATGAAGCTCCTGGCCGACCAGGCCAAGGCGGCGACCGGTCAGGTGCGGGGGATCCTGGGCGAGATCCAGCGGGGCATCAACACGTCGGTGATGCTGACCGAGGAGGCGGTCAAGCGCGCGGCGGCGGGCAAGACGCGCTCGGACACGACGCAGCGCACGATCGAGGAGATCACCGCGCGGGTGGAGGAGAACGTGCAGACGTTCCAGCAGATCGTGGCCTCGACCAACCAGCAGCAGCTGGGCATCGAGCAGGTGATGGGGGCGTTGCAGAACATCCGCCAGGCCAGCCAGCAGACGGCGGCCGGCACCCGGCAGGTCGAGGCCGCCTCCGCCAACCTCACCGAACTCGCCCAGGCCCTCATGGCCCTGGCCGAACGATACCGGCACTGAATGCTGACCGAGGAGGCGGTCAAGCGCGCGGCGGCGGGCAAGACGCGCTCGGACACGACGCAGCGCACGATCGAGGAGATCACCGCGCGGGTGGAGGAGAACGTGCAGACGTTCCAGCAGATCGTGGCCTCGACCAACCAGCAGCAGCTGGGCATCGAGCAGGTGATGGGGGCGTTGCAGAACATCCGCCAGGCCAGCCAGCAGACGGCGGCCGGCACCCGGCAGGTCGAGGCCGCCTCCGCCAACCTCACCGAACTCGCCCAGGCCCTCATGGCCCTGGCCGAACGATACCGGCACTGATCCGCCGCTTCGACCGCGTCCACGCGCCCGCGGCCCACCGTCAGGGCCCCATTCTCGGTGATCGGTCGGTGCCGATCGGCTGAGCCGGGACGCTGTCAGCCGCGATGAGACGGTCGATGCGGCGCCTTCCGCCGGGAGGCGGTCGCGGCGCGCGCGCGGGCCGCCCGGACGCGCACGATGTCGGCCATCCCGACCGGCCGCGGCGGCGCCTCGCCGGTGAACGGCATCCGGCTGCGGACATCGCCGTAATAGTCCGAGCCGCCCATCCCGAAACCGCCGGCGACGACAGGGCCGTCGAGGAGCGGCTCTCCGGCGGACGCTCCGGCGGTGGCGAGGACGAGGAGAGGAATGGCGAGAAGGAAGCGCATGATCGCATGCGTACACCGAGCTGCGTCAGCTGTACGACGATGGCGGTCACGATGGCGTGGGCGCGGCCGGCCGACAGCGCCGCCCTCAGACGTCCTGGTCCGGGTCGCGATAGCGCGTCGGATGCGTGCGCGCCTTCTCCCAGCCGGTTCGCCCCTGCACCAAACCGACCTCCAGGAAATGGACCAGCGGGTTGACGCCGGCGTCGCGGACATCCGGATTCGCGTCGAGGTAGCCGTCCGTGCTGAAATGCCCGCTCGGGTCGCGTCCCTCGCGCCAGCCGAGATCGAGATAGTGTCGTGCCGGACCGTGGGGATACTGGCACGTGTCGGCATACCAGCTGGTGTAATACTCCTCATCGAAGCCCGGAAGCGGGATCTCGAGGTAACGCTCGACACCGTACCGGTCACGGATATGGCCGGCGATGCGCGCGGCGACGGCCGCGTAATCCCGCAGATGCGTCCCGTCGACGAAGACGCCATCCTCGGCCAACCCGAAACGGGAGCCGCGCAGCGACGCGAACGGGTCGAAGAATGAGGCGCCGCGGCGTTCGCACATCTCGCGGAGAAGATCGGAATAGACCTCGACTGCCTCGGGGACGCGCTCGGAAGTCTTCGAGACCGGCGTCGGCGGCAGCGCCGAGACCAGCGTGTCGAGAGTCCAGGCCTGGAGGCGATCGACGATACGGTCCGCTTGGCTCGAGAAATCGTCGGTTGCCGCTCTCCCGAGCGCTGCCGGTGATCGGATATCGTTGGTCCCGATGATCAGGACCGCGAGGAACGCCGGCAGGGGCGCGGTCAGCAGGTCGAGGGCACGGCGATAGGAACGTGCCGTCGCTCCGGCGAGCCCGACATTCAGGACGGGACGGGACACGACCGGCCGCAGCATGTGAGCCGCGTGCGAGTCGCCGGCCAGGACGACGCAGCCGCTCGGCGCAGCGTCCAGGACGGCCTGGATGTGGCCGATCTTGTGACGTCGGAGGGCGCCGCCGCGAAGCGCCCTCACGGCCCCGGAAAAACTCGTACGAATCGTGATCACCGCCCCCGCGTGCCGCACCGTAGGAGGCTCAGTTTTCACAAGTCCAGTTCTTCCTGAGCACGCTGCCGCTTTTTGACGCCGTCGGTGTTGCCGGGTCACAGAGGCACGCGCGGCCCGGATCACGAATGCTGGCCAGCGGCGGAACCGATTTCGCCGGCGCGCTGTTGTGGAGCCCTCCGCGATGGTGCAATGGAGCCGCCCCTGCCGGCGCCGTCGACCGCCACGAATCCGTCTCGTGCTCTCGTCCCTGTTCAATCACATGGTCCGCGGCTACTTATCGTTCACGCCCTTCAAGTTGAGAGACCTTCATCCGGCGCCGGTTGCGCGGCGGCACGTCTTCTTCATCCACGGGTTCGACGCCCGCAGCGGCATCCGCTTTCCCGCCTTCTTCAAGCGCGAGCTCCACCGTCACACGACCCGGTTCGGGGCGATGCCGCGCGCGGTCTCCGAGATCCGGACCGACCCAGACGGGCTAAGCCGGAGCTGGACGGTCGGCGCGCCGGCCGACGGTGACGGCGCGGCCGTACGCTGCGAGACACTGGTCTGGAGCGATCTGATCCACGCGGATCTCGCACGCCCCGTGGCGCGCAAGCTCGCGCTGCTGGCACGCAGCGTCGCCTCGGGCCTCGCGCAGGGACTGTTCTTCAAGACGTCCCGGTTCGGATGGCCCTACACCCTGCTGAGCGCGTTCCCGTTCTTCGTCGCCTTCGTGGCCCCCGCCCTGCTGGTCGCTCTCGGCGCCGCGATCTTCGCCGCCGTCGGCCCGTCGGCGCCGTCGGAGACGGTCTGGGCGGCACTGCTTCTCGCCGCCGCCGCTGCCACGCTCCTGTACGGCGCCAAGAGGGTGCTGGGTCGCCTGTTCTTCTGGCACATCCTGAGCATCCGGATCTTCTTCTGGCAGCACGCGACCGGTCGGCGACCGGATTACGCGGAGCGGGTCGCCGCCTTCCGGGAGCGTGTTCTGGCCGAACTGGCACACTGGCGCGCCAACCCCGCGGACGCGCCGGACGAGGTCATGATCGTCGGCCATTCCCTCGGGGCCGCCATGGCGGTCGAGGTCGCCGCGCAGGTCCTCGCGCGCCTCGGGACCGACGATCGCGCGCATCCGCGGCTGTCCCTCGTCACGCTGGGTTCGGGTCTTCCCTTCGTCGCGCTCCAGCGCGATGCGCAGGCGCTGCGTGACGACATCGCGACGCTCGTCTTCAGCGACCGCATCGTCTGGTGCGACTATCAGGCCCCGCAAGACTGGCTCAACTGCTACGGATTCAACCCGATCTTCGATCTCGGCTTCGGACGACCGGCGTTCCTGGCCTGCAATCCGCTCATCCGCTCTGCCGGGGTCAAGGACCGTATACCCGAGGAGGACTACAAGCGTCTGCGCCTCAAACCCTTCCACATGCACTTCCAATTTCTGAAAGCCAATTTCAGGCCTGGCGAGTACGATTTCTTCGAGATGATCCTCGGCCGGCAGTCGCTGCTCGACCGCGCCCTGCGTCCGATCTGCCGGCGCCCCGCCCCGCCCGCGCCGGGCGCGTGAGCCTGTCCGGCGGCGGAAAGACGGTACGCGCGACCGCGCGGCTTCCCGGGATCGCGCCGCCGGATATCAGACGGCCACATTGCGGTCGTCAGCCTCGGCCGGAATGCCGCGGGGCGCCGTGCTCGGGCGCGGATCGGAGTGGGAGATGGGCGTGAACGTGTTGACGGGTGTGGTTTCGCCGAGGCTCGCCGCCGTCTCCGCGATGGTGGCAATGCTCGTCGCGCCGGCCGGAGGCGAGGCCGGCTGGAAGGGGCCGGAGGCGCAGCCGCTGTTCGTCAACGAGGCCAACCCGGCCGGCTACAACTACGCGCCGAGCGTCATCACCGAGAACGGGACGACCGACATCTGGTGGTGCGGCCAGGGCAAGACCGACGTCATCTTCCATCGCTCCTACACGCCGGAGAGCGGCTTCTCGCCGGCGCGGATCGTGTTCCAGCCGACGCCTGGCTCGTGGAATCGGCAGTACGTCTGCGATCCCAGCGTGATCCGGGGCCGCTTCGTCAATCCGGCGGACGGGCAGACCTACGCCTACGCGATGTACTATTCGGGCGCCGACAACCTGCCGGGCAACAACAACCAGACGGGCCTCGCCTTCTCGAACGACAGGGTGACGTGGGTCGACTACCCGGACCCGGTCATCAAGCCGATCAATCCCGTAGTCGCGCAGGGCAATTACGGCACCGGCCAGCCCGCGACCTTCTCGGACGGCCGGTCGGGCCTCTTCGTCGTCACGACGGATCTCACCGGCCCGCAGGGCGTGCGGGGTTTCGGGGATCTCTACGTCCGGCACACGGCAGACGGCGTGCATTTCGAGGCGCCGTTGCGCATTCCCAACCTCACCACGGACGGCACGACCATCAACCCGAACTCGGATTTCGCCTACGACCCGAAGGCCGGCGAGGTCTACGTCATCACCGGGCTGCCCGGACGCGCGTGCCAGCAGGTGGCCTGCAAGGATCCCGTGCGCAATCCGGATCGGGAAACCTACCAGATGGGGCTGTTCAAGATGCCGCTGAAGGCCCTCTTGAGCGGGGCACCGGCGGCCTGGACGCCCCTGGGCTACCTGAACTCCGACGTCACCGGCTTCTATCTGAACCACAGTCCCGGTTTCCAGCGCGACGGAGCGGGCTACCTGACGCCGTTCCTGCCGGACATCACGGTTTTCTTCTCGGGCGGCGACCCCTACCCCGGCACGTGGCGGATCGCCGAGGCGCGGCGGCCGAGCAAGGCCGACCGCCTTCCCCTGCAGCGCGCCCTCGGGCCCGGCGGACACTGGGTGACGACCGGCTATATCGGCCCGGGTTACACGATCGAGCGCAGCGTCGGCACCGTGCTGTCGCTCCCGGCGCCGGGCACCGCGATGCTGATGAGCTGCGCGGCTGGCCAGGACCACTTCCTCAGCCGGGACGCGCGGTGCGAGGGACAGACGCCCCTCGGGCAGACCGGATACGTCTACGCGGCGCACAGGCCGGGCAGCCACCCGATCTATCGCTGCATCGCCGGCGGGCGCGACCATTTCGTCTCGACCGCGCCGGACTGCGAGGGGCACACGTCCGAAGGGCTGCTCGGCTACGCGCTCGATTGAGCCAGCCGCGCGCGGCGCGACGGATCGGCCGGTTCGACGGAGCCGCGCGTTCGAAAACCGGCGCGTGCTGTGGTTCAAGGTCTTTTTGGCATCCCGGCCGGCCCGATCCGCACTCGGGCCGGCCGGGACAGGCTTCCGCGCGAGGCGCGTACATTTCCCGGTAAGGCTACCGATTCGCCGGAAATACTCGCGCAGTTAATTCGGACTTAACCCTAACCGGTATTCTTAGGCATCCCCGAGAATCGGGTTGCTCCGGTTGGAAAGATAGCGATCCATGTCCTCCATCACCCTGTCGGCCGCGACGCGCCAGAACCTGCTCTCGCTGCAGGACACCGCCCAGCTGATGGCGACCACCCAGAACCGGCTCGCGACCGGCAAGACGGTCAATTCCGCCCTCGACAACCCGACCAACTTCTTCACCTCCCAGGCCCTCGACGGCCGCTCCTCGAGCCTGAACACCCTCCTCGACGGCATCTCCAACGGCATCCAGTCGATCCAGGCCGCCAACCAGGGCATCACCTCGATCCAGAAGCTCGTGGATCAGGCGAAATCGATCGCCAACCAGGCGCTCTCGACCCAGCTCTCCACCACGGGCACCGCCGCCAACGCCTACAGCGCCAGCACCGCCTCCCAGACGGTCCTGCTGACCATCAACGGTAGCTCGGTCTCCGCCACGATCGCCGGCTCCTCGAGCGTCAACGCGACGGTCGCCGCCCTCAACGCCGCGGTCAGCTCGGCCTCGACCTCGTCCAGCGGCGCCTTCGGCGCCGGCGCGATCTTCTCGGTCGACAGCACCGGCACCAAGATCGTCCTGAACGCCCAGGCCGACGTCGAATTCCAGAACTCCGGCAGCCAGACGACGCTGGGCTTCACCGCCTCGGGCACCACCGCCTCGACCTACGGCACCGCCGCCAGCACCGTCGTGTCCAGCGACCTGTCGATCTCGGGCACGGCCCAGCGCGCCTCGCTGGCGAACCAGTACAACAACCTGCTCAACCAGATCACCCAGCTCGCCAGCGACGCCAGCTACAACGGCGTCAACCTCATTGCCGGCAAGGGCAATGACATGAACATCAAGTTCAACGACACCGGCAGTTCGAACCTCAACGTCGCCTCGGTCGACGCGACCTCGAACGGCCTGGGCCTGTCGTCGATCACCAACTCGAACAGCTCGACCAGCCAGAACGGCCTCGGCAACTTCCTGCTGAACGCGGACGTCAACAAGACCCTGGCGACCCTGACCACGGCGGGCGCGACCCTGAACTCCGCGGCGAGCACGCTGGGCTCGAACCTGTCGGTGGTTCAGAACCGTCAGGACTTCTCCAAGCAGCTGATCAACGTGCTGCAGACCGGCTCGGCCAACCTGACCAACGCCGATCTGAACCAGGAGGCGGCGAACTCGCAGGCGCTGTCGACCCGCCAGTCGATGGGCATCTCGGCCCTGTCGCTGGCCAACTCCGCCCAGCAGGGCGTCCTCCAGCTCCTGCGCTGAGTCTCGGCCCCGAGATCGAGGCGGCGGCCGGGGCGAGGCTCCGGCCGTCCGCGTTCGCGGGGCCCACGATCCGACCCTTCCTGACCCCGCTCTAGGATACCCGCCGCGGCCCTGCGGGTCATCGAGGCTTCCGATTGGCCGGGCGACGACGGGCGCCCCCGCCGGGACCAGAAGTCACAGGTCCGTCCCGCATCCGTGTGCCGGTCACCGTTTGACGCGGCGGCGGCTCCGGATAAGAGCGGGCCATGAGCATCGAAGATCTTCGGGGGGAGGTCGAGCGGCTTCGTCGGCGCGAGCGCGCGCTGGTGGAAGAGAACGCGCGCCTGCGCGCGTCGCAGCCTCCGCTCGCCGCCCCGACCACGACGCTGGCCGGTGTCGGCACAGCCCGCTCCGACCTGCTGTTCACCGCCGCCGACAAGACCCGGATGGCGATGATCGTCACCGATCCGAACCTGCCCGACAACCCGATCGTCTTCGCCAACCGCGCCTTCCTGCAACTCTCCGGCTACGCGGCGGAGGAGCTGATCGGGCGCAACTGCCGCTTCCTCCAGGGGCCGGCGACCGACCCGGCCGACATCGCCCGCATCCGCGCCGCCATCGCCGCGCGGCGCGACGTCGTGGTGGAGCTGCTGAACTACCGGCGCGACGGCAGCACCTTCGTCAACGAGCTCTACATCAGCCCCGTCTTCGGTCCCCACGGCGAGTTGCTGTTCTTCTTCGGCAGCCAGCTCGACCTCACGCGCTTCCGGCAGCGCGAGGCGCCGACCATCGACGAGGCCGCCTCCTCCCGCACTCCGCCGGCGGACGACGCAGTCGGTTTCTGCATCGTCGAGCCGCGCTCCGACGCCGAAGACCGGATCGGCGATTACCGCGTCGTCGAGGTCAACGCCGCCTTCGAGAACCAGTCGGGCCTCACCGCCGCACAGGGGCGATGGCTGAGCGAGGCCGCGCCGGACCGCGCCGGGCACTGGCTCGCTATCATCGACGGCGTGGCGCGATCCGGGCGCCCCGCCCGGTTCAGGGGCGCGCTGTCGCGGACCGGACCCGTCCGCGAGATCCACGCGATCCGGATCGGCACCGGGCCGCAGAACCGCGTCGCGATCCTCGTCGAGGATCCGGCGGCCAGGCAGGCCGACGAGGCGCGGCGGGAGGCCGGCAATCGCGACCGGCGGATCGAGCACGACCTCGTGTGGCGGACGAGCCGCGATCTCCTCGTCGTCTGCGCCCTCGACGGGACCTGCCAGGCGGTCAACCCGGCGTGGACGGAGCTGCTCGGCTGGCCGGCCGGCAGCCTGGTCGGCATCCGGATCGACACCTTGATCCATCCGGATGACGGCGAGACGGCGGCCGGCGCGTTCGAGACGCTGCGGACAGGCCACACGCTGTCCGACCTCGATATCCGGTTCAGGAGCGCCGACGGCGCGTACCGCTGGATCTCCTGGAACGCCATCGCGCGCGGGGACCGGTTCCACGCGACCGGGCGCGACGTCACGGAGCGCCGGACCCTCGAGGAGCAGCTGCGCCAGTCGCAGAAGATGGAGGCGGTCGGTCAGCTGACCGGCGGCGTGGCCCATGACTTCAACAACCTGCTGACCGTCATCAAATCGTCGACCGACCTGCTGAAGCGACCGGGCCTGAGCGAGGACCGACGGGGCCGCTACGTCGACGCCATCTCCGACACCGTCGACCGGGCCGCCAAGCTGACCAGCCAGTTGCTGGCATTCGCGCGCCGGCAGGCGCTCCGGCCGGCGATCTTCGACGTGGTCCAGTCGGTGGCCGCCATCGCCGACATGGTCGGCACGCTGACCGGCGCGCGCATCCACGTCGCGACCGATACGGATACCGGCACGGATGCGGGCGGACGGACGCTGCGCTGCCACGTCGATGCCGATCCGAGTCAGTTCGACACGGCCCTGGTGAACCTCGTGGTGAACGCCCGCGACGCCATGCAGGGCGAGGGGCGCATGCTGATCAAGGTGCGGCGCGCGGACCGCATCCCGGCGCTGCGGGCGCACCCGGCCGTGCCGGGGGATTTCGTGGCCGTCTCGGTCTCCGACACCGGGTCGGGCATCGAGGCGGACCTGCTCGAACGCATCTTCGAGCCCTTCTTCACGACGAAGGGTGTCGGACACGGGACCGGGCTCGGTCTCAGCCAAGTGTTCGGCTTCGCCAAGCAGTCGGGCGGCGACGTCGCGGTCGACAGCGCCGTCGGCGTCGGGACCACCTTCACCCTCTTCCTGCCGCGGGCGCCGGAGGCGGAGGTTCCGAGCGGCGCACCGGACGAGCCGGAGCCGCTGGCCGAGGGCCACGGCACGCCGGTCCTCGTGGTCGAGGACAACGAGGAGGTCGGCGCCTTCGCCCGGCAAGCCCTCGTGGAGCTCGGCTACGACGCTGTCTGGGTGAAGGACGCGCGCGCGGCGCTCGCCACGATCGAGGCGAACAGCCACGCGATCGAGGTCGTCTTCTCCGACGTGGTGATGCCCGGCATGAACGGCGTCGATCTGGCGCGCGAGATCAGGCGCCGCCGCCCCTATCTGCCCGTGGTACTGACCTCCGGCTACAGTCACGTGCTGGCTTCGGAAGGCACGCACGGCTTCGAGCTCCTGCACAAACCCTACTCGGTGGCCGACCTCAGCCGGGCCCTGCGCAAGGCGTTGCGGGAACGGTCGGCGCTGACCTTCGGCTGACGCGACTGCATCCGACCGGGCCGACGCGCGTTACGTCGGCGAACGCCCGCAGGATCGGACAGGACACCACGCCATGTCATCGGACACGCCGCGTCCCGGCGACGACCCGCTGCCCCCCATCGACGATCCGCTGCCGGAGCCCGCACCGCCCGACGGCGACCCGCCGGCCGAGCCGCCCNCGGGCGGCCGGCAGCGCCTGTGCCGGAGCCGTAACTGCCCGCGGCCGCTTCCGCACCGACCGCGACCGGCAATCCTGGATGGAGCTCGAATTCCAGCGCGACGGCGCTGTGCTGGCGCCGACGGGGCGCCGCCGCATCGCCACCGAGGGGCTGGGCTGCGATCCCGTCCCCCGCCCCTTCCTCGACCACCTCGCCGCCACGGCGCGCACGGATGCCGGCCGCCTCTCGGTGGCGGCCGCCGCCACGCCGTTCGTGGCCGGCCAGCGCGTGGAGTTGCGCATCGAGTCCCGCGTCGCGCAGAACCTGTACTGCTGGGTGGTCGCGGCCGATGAGACCGCCTTCGTCGCCCTGCCGGTGCGCGACAACGCCGCCTCGCAACGCGCCCTCGGAGCGGGCGACTCGCGACGCTATCCGCGGGGCTACGGCCTCGACGAGATCGTGGCGGGAGAGCCTTTCGAGAATCTGTTCGCCTGCTTCGGCGTGCCGGGCGGCCTGCCGCCGGATCTCGCCGCGCGGTGGCTGGCGGCGGCGCCGGGCGCGGACCGCGAGGCGCACCTCCTGCAGCCCCCGGACGTCCTTGACCTCCTCGACCGGATCCGGGCGACCCCCGGGGTCACCGAGGCCACCGCGCGCATCGTGGTCCGCTGAGGCGGAGCGCGATCGAACGGAACGGCGTCTGGGTCGCCCAGGTCAGCCGGGTGGCGCCCGGATGGCCGCCGGAGGTCGACGGATGGCCGGTCGCGAGGTAACCATAAGGCGAATCGAACGATCACAATGGGTTGCGTCGCGGCCCGCGACTGGGAGGCGCATGACGGGCGGATACGATGAGCGCTGCGCGGCCGATCTCGCCAATGTCGGCGACGGCCGCGATCTCTCCCGCGCCGACCGTGCCTGGCTCGCCCGCGTGGTCACGGGCGCCGTGCGCCCGAACCGCGACAAGCCCCTGTGGGACCTGGCCCACGCCCTCGCGGCCCTGTCCGAGGCGGCCGGTGCCCGCGACGGGCGCGATCTGATCACCCTCGCGCTCGATCCGGGCCTCGCGCATCCGGCCGCCCTCGCGGCGCGCTTCGACGGTGGCCCGGCCGTCGACAACCGCGGCCCCGTGCTCGGCGCCGTCTGGTCCACCGGGTGGGCCGGGCTGGCCCGGCTCCTCGCGCTGGCCGAATTCGTGCTCACCGCCGAGGATCTCGCGCAGTTCGCCACCGTCGCGCGCTGGCTCGACGACCTCGTCGCCGCGCCCGATCCGGAGAGCGCGGCCATCCTGGCCAAGCGCCTGGCCCGCCACCTCGCCGCCTACCGGAACGCCCACCTTCCGCTGGCACCGCTGGAGCGGCGGTTCCGGGCGCTGCTGATCTGCCTGGGCGGCCGCCGGCCCGTCGCGGACGAGGACATCCTCGATTTCTGGCGCGCCGAGATGGCGACGGGCGAGCGGCCGGGCTTCCGCACGGTCGCGGAGCATTTCGTGACCTTCGAGGCGGCCGGCCACCTTCTCGACGGACTCGAGGCCCTCGCGGCGCCGGCCGCGCTCGATGCCCACGAGGGCTGGGACGAGAGGCTCGACGCGGCCCTGGGCGATCTCGCGGCGGCCGAGCCCGCCGCGGCGCTGGCCTCTCTCGTGGCTGACTGGCCGGAGGCCCCCAAGATCCTCACCGGCGCCGAGCGCGAGGATCTGGCCGACTTCCTGCGCCTCGAGCCCTACCACCGCACCCGCCCGCTGACGACGCTCCGGGCCGTGAGCTTCGGCCGGGTGCAGTCGGGCATCGCCAACCGTCTCCGGCGCGGCGGCGGCGGCGCCGACATCGCCGAGCGCGCGACCTGTCTGGAGGCCGAGAGCTACACCGAACTCCGGACGCGCGCGGGATCGCTCGCGGCCCATCTCGGCCGGATGCTGCGCATCGCGGCGGCCCTCCGGATCGCCGATCGCGACGCGCTGCCCGAAACGGTGCGGGCAGCGCTGGAGGCCGCCGAGGCCGACCTGCGCCGGGTGCGCCGCGCCGGATTCGACGATCGGACCGGCCTCTCGGCCGGGTTCGCGGCCGCCGAACCGGCGCTGCTGCGCCTCGCCGAGGCGGCGGCCGACCTGGAGCGGTCGCTCGATGGCCTCGCCCGGCACCGGCCGCTGGACGCGCTGTTCCCGGCGGATCGGGACGTCTTCGCGGTCGCGTTCGCGGCGGCCTATGCCGGGGAGGCCGCGGCGTGAGCGACGCGGCGCGCCTCCTCGCCGAGATCCACGCGGCCCGCGCCCTCGTGCGCGACGCGAAGGCGACTGCCAGGCCTGACCACGCCGGGCTCTGGGCCCACGCGACCCGGGCGCCCGACGGATCGGTCGACCTCGCGACCGTGCGGGCGATCCGCNGTCACGACCGGGCCGCCCGGCCCCATCGAAGCGCGGTGAGACTGGGCGCGCGACGCCGCAGTTCCGCGGGCCGCACCGCCCCTCGATGCGGCGGGTCGCGGATCAGGAGGTCGGCGGCTCTTGGTGGCGTCCATCTGGTTCGCGGACGCGCCGCGATCGATCACCGCCGCGAGCCCCGCGGTCGGGACGAGGCGCCGGGGCAGCGATGAGGGCGTGGCGCAGCATGAGCGGACGAGTGGGCAAGCGAGCGGCCGATCATGGCTCGTCCGACGCCGCGAGGTCCCGGAAGCCGAAATAGCCGCGGTCGGCGTCGTAGAGGACGTCGTAGCCGTTCAGGACGCGCAGGCCGGTATTGACGAAGGGCTGCGGGCGCGTCGTGTTGAGGATGATGCGCTCGGGCGCGAGCGGCGCGGCGCGGTCGCCGACCGTGATCGCGTAGCCGGCCGCGTCGCCGAACCGGAAGCTCAGGCGTGTTCCGGGGCGGAGGGCGGCGTGATCGCCCGCGCCGGCCCGGAGGCTGTCGGCGACCTGCGCGGGCGGCAGCGTGAGGAACATGCCGGTGACGCCGGTGTCGAGGAGCGCCCGGCCGCAGGCGGCGGGCGCACGGCCGTCGACGGTGATGCAGGCGGGAACGCCGAGCCAGTCTCCCGGCACGCGCGGATGCGGATCGAGCTTCACGAAGCGGTACCGGCCGCGGGTGTTGGCGCGCGTCAGGCCGACATGCACGCCCTGCCGGGTCAGCACGTAGCCGCGGTGCACGGCACCGGATCCGGGCGGGTCGGCGTTGAGCAGCGGATTGGTGTCGGGCGTGCTCTGGGTCTGGCTATCGTCCTCGCGGCCGAACCCGATCCCCATCATGGCCACGTGGGCCGGCGCCTCCTGGGGCGTGCAGCGGCGGGCGCGCGCGGTGCAGTCGATCCGGTCCACGGCGAGAACACGGATCGGTTGCGTGATTACGCTCGCGCCGTCGCGGCCGAAGACGGTCACCGGCACGCGCACCCAGCGTCCGACCATGATCCGGCCGGAACTCGAGTAGGTCAGGCGACCGGGCTCGCCGGGCAGGCTCGCGTTGCCCGGGATCCGGCTCGCCGAAACCACGATCCCGGTTGAGCCGGTATCCACGAGCACCGGACGCGCCGCGCCACCGAACGACAGTCCGAGGCGCGGCGATCTCGTGAGGGTATCACCCGGCTGCGGGGCATTGAGGAAGGCCAGGAAGATGCCGCGTCGGTCGTCCGCGTAGCTCGGCCCATCGAGCGCTCGCGCCGACAGGGCCGGGACGAGCATCCCAATTGCCGCGATCCCGACGCGGAGGAGAGCGGAAGCCGTTAGACGGCACAGTCTCCGCGGGCGGACGGATGGGCGGGTCGACCGCGGAGGATCCTGGAACGCGTTGCGCATATCGGCTCCGGGGAGATCTGGCTTCCGCGGCGACACCGCGCGCGAACCGCGTCGGCACAGAGACACGGTCGACAGCGCGCGCAGCGTCGCGCAGGCGCAGAAAATCGAGGCCGGTCAGCCGCCGCCGGATGCCCGCCATCGGCCCGCACCCCGGCCGCGGCGGTGCCCGGCAGCGCCGCCGCGATCATGGTTTTGATGATCATGGCGCCTGACGAGAGCGACGATGCCGACAGGAACCGCCGGTCTTCGAGCAGAGACTCGAACATCGATCCACGATCTATCGATCGCGAATGGATCCCGGGTCAACCGGACGTCAGACAGAGTGCTACCGGTTCAGTCAGCCGGCGCGTATCCCGACGCGGATGGAGCTCCGGATTCCTCCGCGCTGGCCGTTCCGGCACGGGCGGATGTCACCGGCTCCGGACCCGCGCCGAGTGACCGATCCCGGTTCCGGCGCGCCGGTCGCGAGAAAATCTCCGCGGTCGACCGCGCGAGCCGCACGAAACCGCGTCTCGTCGGCCCATGCCCCCGTCGAGGCGGACGATGCGCCGCCCGACCAGGGAGAACAGACGTGACCCAGACGACGATCCTCGTGCTCGCCGCCAGCCTTCTCTGCGCCGCGGCCCCCGCCCTCGCCCAGGAGGAGCCGCCGCAGCGCGGAAACCAGGAATTCCTCGGCGTCGATCTCGACAATGGCGGCGTCTACTACAACGGCCGCAATTCCGGCCGCTACTGCGTCTACCGCACGGTCGAGGTTTACAATCGCTACACCGGCTACTTCGAGGCGCGGCGCGCTCGCCGCTGCGGCCGCGGTCTCTACCTGCCGTGAGGAGCGACAGCATGCTGACCGCGCTCTCGCCGCTCCACTTGGCCGCCCTCAGCCTGATCGTCGCGTATCTCGGCTGGGGCTGAGCTTCATCCCCGCTCGCAGCATCACCTGTGCCCGGCTGTCATCCGCGCGGCGCGATGAGGACTGACGGCGCCGGACGCTCTCGCCACGTGAGATTGTTTCCCGGTCTCCCAGCGGATAACCCTGTCGCGCGTGTCGACCGGGCGCGCCCCGCTTCGAGGACGACGAGACCGGGCCGCGACCCGGACAGGAGGACGCGCTTGTCGAGAGCCAACCCGGGATCCGCGCTGCGGCGGGCCGCCCGCACCGCGCTCATCCTGCTCGGGATGACCTGCCTCGCCCCTGTCGTGCCGGCACGAGCGAACCCCGATCCGGCCTCCTTCGCCGACAATGCCGACGCGGTCGCGGTGGTGATCGGCAACCGCAGCTACAAGCAGACGGTGCCGGTCGACTACGCTCACAACGACGCCGAGGCGATCCGCGCCTACCTGATCGAGCGCCTCGGCTACCGCGACGGCAACGTCTTCCTGCTGAAGGACGCGACGCTCAACGAGTTCAACCAAGTCTTCGGCACCGAGCGGAATCCGCAATCCGGCCGCCTCTGGCGCAGCGTGCGCGAGGGCCGCTCGAACGTCTTCGTCTACTATTCCGGCCACGGGGTCCCGGATCTCGCCACAAGGCAGCCGTTCCTGCTGCCCGAGGACGGCAACCCGAACCAGGGCGAGAGCGGGTACGCGCTGGAGACCCTGTACCGCAACCTCGAGCTCGTGAAGCGCAAGATCGGCGCCGACCACCAGCTCGTCGTGATGGTCGATGCCTGCTTCACCGGCGAGACCGGCCGCAAGGGCGAGAGCCTGCTGGCGGTGTCCGCACCCGGCTTCGCCCCCGCCCGGCCGAAGACGGAGGGCGGCATCGTCCGGCTGGTCGCGACATCGGGCGCGACACCGGCCAACTGGGACGAGGCGAACAAGCTCGGCCTGCTGACCAGCCGGTTCCTGATGGGCGTGTCGGGCCTCGCCGACGCCCGGGACCAGTACGGCGACGGCGACGGGCTCGTGCAGTGGACGGAGCTGAAGCGCTACCTCCGCCGCGAGGTGGAGGACGCCGCCCGCCGCGCGACGGGCCGCGAGCAGGTGCCCGAGATCGACGAGGCCCCGATCGTCCTCAAGGCCTCGCTGCCGGTTGCGGCCGTCTCGAAGGGCGTCGCGGCCATCCGGGACGAGGCGGCCTGGCGGCGGGCCGAAGCGCTCGGCACCCGGGAGGCCTTCGAGGCCTATATCGGCACCTGCGGCGAGACCTGCCTGTACCGGCCGCAGGCCATGGACAGGCTCCTGTCCGGACGTCGCCGGGACGCGGCGGCGATCGACCAGGAGAACTGGGCCAAGTTCGGCACCCAGCGACAGTATCAGGCCTACCTCGATACCTGCGGTGAGGTCTGCGCCTATCGCAGCCTCGCGGAAGGCTATCTCGGCGGCAAGAATCCGGGCGCCGATCCGCGCGTCAAGCGCTGCGACGAACTCGCCGCGGGCGCGGACGATCCCGACCGTCCGAGCGGGGTCGCGGGCGTGAAGCTCGGCCGGATCGAGCCGGCGGCCGCGATCGACGCCTGCCGCGGGGCCGCGGCCGCCTATCCGGACCTCCGCCGCCTCTCATACCAGCTCGGCCGCGCCTACGACCGGGCCGACCGCTACAAGGAGGCCTTCGCGGCCTACGAGCGCGCCGGCAAGGCCGGCAGCATCTCGGCGCTGAACAACCTCGCCGCCCTGTACGAGAACGGCCAGGGCGTGAAGCGCCAGCAGACCGAGGCGTTCCGCCTCTACCGGCAGGCGGGCGAAGGCGGGAACGTGGTGGCGCTCGCCAACGCAGCCCGGATGCTCGAATACGGCAACGGCATCCCGAAGGACGAGGCGCAGGCGGTCGCCCTGTACCGCCGCGCCGTGGCCGGAGGCGACGTCGCGTCGATCAGCAAGCTCGTGCCGCACTACGCGACGGGCGCGTACGGTTTCCCGAAGGACCTCCGCCAGGGCTTCGACCTCTTCCGGCAGGCGGCGGATCGCGGCGACCCGGTGGCCATGGCCACGATGGCGACGCTGATCGACAACGGCTTCGCGCGGTACTTCCCGGGCGTGCGCTCCAGCGACATGGTCATGCGTGCCCTCAAGCGCGGAGAACTCGGCGCCGCCTCGGTCTCGGCCACCGACACCGCCGCCCAGAAGCTGAAGCCCGAGACGATCCGCTCGGTGCAGCGCGCGATCAAGGACGCGGATTACTATTCCGGCGCCCTCGATGGCCGCTTCAACCCCGTCTTCGTCCGGGCCCTCGACCAGTACGCCCGGGCCAACGAGACCGAATGAGGCGCCTTCTCCTCGCCGCGCTGCTGCTCGCCCCGACGGCGCCGCGCGCCGATACCGCCGCGCAGGCGCTGACACCGTTCCTCGACGCCGTGACGGCCTGTGCCGGCCGGCCGGACCTGACGCTCGCGGTGGTCGGCGTCGAGCCCGGCCAGACGGCCCTGTCGCGCGAGCAGTCCGAGGAGGTCCGCCTCGCCGTCGAGACCCGGCTTCAGGCAAGCGGCCGGGTCAGGCTCGCGGCGGCAGCCGACGTGGTGCGGATCAAGGCCCTGCGCGAGGGCACGACGGGCCTCTCGGGCGCCGGGGCCGAGGCGCAGATCCGGTCCGCCTACACCGGAGACGCCGCCGTGTTCCTGGTCGAGCCCCGTCGGGCCGGCGAGACCGCCTCCGTCCGGCTCCAGGCCGTGACGCAGAGCGCCGCCTGCAAGGCGACGAGCGAACCTCTGGTTGTGCCGATCCATGTCGGAGCCGGCGTCGCCGACGTCGACGCCGTCATGGACAGCGCGGTGAAGTCTTTCGCGGAGGCGGCTCCGAACGCCGCGAGCATCGAGGTCTGCCCGTTCGTGGCGGAAGGCGGCCACTCGACCTGCGCCGGCGCCCTCACCGACCGCCTCGTCATCGCCCTCGACGCCGAGGCCCGTTCGGCCAACCGTGTGCTCCGCGGCGCGCGCCTCGACGTGCGCCGCCGGCCGGCCGGCACCGCCTGTGCCGGAGCCGTCACCGCCCGCGGCCGCTTCCGCACCGACCGCGACCGGCAATCCTGGATGGAGCTCGAATTCCAGCGCGACGGCGCTGTGCTGGCGCCGACGGGGCGCCGCCGCATCGCCACCGAGGGGCTGGGCTGCGATCCCGTCCCCCGCCCCTGCTCGCCCAGGCGACCGCGCCGTCGCGGTGGCCGGTCTCGCCGGTGTGCTCGCTCTCGGTGCCGCACGGCCCGGTCGCCTGGGCGAGCCGCGCCTCGACACGCCGGCCGATCCTGCCGCCGCTCCGGCCGAGACCGAAGCCCGGGCCGTGCCGCCGATCCACGTCTCGGAGCTGCGCGCCCCGGCGGGCTCGTCCTGCCGGCGCGTGGCCTTCGGGGCCGACCCGCCGGAGCGGCGTCCGGTGCCGGCGGGATCGGGCGATCACCTGCCCGCGAGCCGCCTCACGCCGGATCTGTGCGGGATCGCCGTCGGCGCGGATCCGGGCCTGCGCGTGCAGGTCGGGCGCGAACTGCGCGATGCCGCCCTCCCCGCGGTCCGGCTGGCGGACGGCGCGCTCGGCTATTTCCTGCGCGAGGGCGCGCGGCAGAACCTCGTCTACGCGGTCCAGGCCGTTCCTGAGGCCGGGTCCGCGGCGTCGGCCCGCCGTCTGGTGCACGCCTTGACGCGCTGATGGGAGCCCCGCGTGTCCCGGATGCCGTCGATCGCGCCCGCGCGCACGGGTCCGGGCCCCGGGCCGAGAGGAGGGAGAGGATGATCGCGATGCGCCGGAGAGGCCCCCGCCTGCTGGGAGCGGCCTGCGCGCTGATCGTGCTCGCCCGCGGCGACGCGGCGCGGGCGCAGAGCGTCGGCTTCGATCCCGCCGATTACGGCCGGGCGCAGCTGCCCCTGCGTCAGACGACCGGCGACGCGGCGGCCTATGTCGACCAGAACAAGGGCGCCTTCGAGCCGGTGAGCGAACTCGATCCGAAGGACGGCCTCGCCGCCCTCGCCCGGCCGATCGGCCGCGTCGACATCGTGCTCGAGAACGGCCGCACCGGGCAGCGGGTCGGAGCCTCCTGCACGGGGACGCTGCTGCCCGGCGACTACGTGCTGACCAACCACCATTGCCTGCCGCAATCGGGCGACCTCCGCCCCGTCAAGGCGTCGATCCTGATGGATTACCTGACTCTCGACGGGAAAGGCTCCCGCCGCTTCGAGATCGACCCGAAGCCCGTCGAGTTCGACGCCCGCCTCGACTTCGCCCTCGCCCGCGTGGCGGGCAATCCGACCGCGACCTACGGCGCCGCGCGGCTCTCGGGCGAGCCGGTGACGGCCAACCGATCGATGCTGGTCATCCACCATCCCCTCGGACGTCCGAAGGTGATGAGCCGCTTCCGCTGCTTCGCCGTGAAGGAGCAGACGGAGGGCCCGGACCTGCGCC
Organism: Methylobacterium mesophilicum; assembly: GCF_036441335.1. Classification (GTDB taxonomy): domain Bacteria; phylum Pseudomonadota; class Alphaproteobacteria; order Rhizobiales; family Beijerinckiaceae; genus Methylobacterium; species Methylobacterium mesophilicum_B. The sequence goes on along the minus strand of NZ_MLBW01000034.1, from coordinate 645,052 downwards.
ACCGCTGCGACACCCTCGGCGGCTCGTCCGGGTCGCTGATGTTCGACGCCTCCGTCGCCGGCATCGCGCTCCACAAGGAGGGCGGCCTCGATCCGAAGGATCCGACGAGCTTCAACAGCGCGACACGGCTCTCGGCGATCCTCGGCCGGAGCCCGACCCTGGCGCGGATCGCGGCGGCCCAGGGCCGCCCGGTCGCCGCCGCGGATCCGGGCGCCGGGCCGGTCCCGCCAGCGCCCAGCCCGGCACCGCAGCCCAAGCCGGCGACCGACGGCCCCCTCGATCCGGCCGGGATGAACGCCATCCTGCGGGGCCGCTGAGCGCCGTCGCACGAATCGCGCGGCCCGGCGACGAAAACCGCTCTGGGTCGACCATGTCGGGGTAAGAGGGGCCGAAGCGATTCGTGCGACGGCGCTCAGCGGCNAATTCGGCTCTTAACTTGAGTTATTTCATCGGGACGGGATTCCCGATCTACATAGCTTTAAGTCCTTGATCGGGAGTTGCAGCGCTACTTCCCGAAGGCCCTGCGGGAACGCTTCCCGGACGCCGTCAAGGGTCACCGCCTGCGCCGCGAGATCATCGCCACGGCGCTCGCCAACATCATCGTCAATCGGGGCGGCCCATCTCTGGTGACGCGCCTCGTCGACGGCACCGGGGCGGACGCCGCGACCATCGCCAAGGCGTACGCGGTGACCCGCGACGCCTTCGGCCTGATGGAACTGAACCTCGCCATCGACGGCCTCGCCGGTCGGCCCCCTCGATCCGGCCGGGATGAACGCCATCCTGCGGGGCCGCTGAGCGCCGTCGCACGAATCGCGCGGCCCGGCGACGAAAACCGCTCTGGGTCGACCATGTCGGGGTAAGAGGGGCCGAAGCGAGGCCCGGGACACGAAGAGGGGAAGCGATGCGGACCCACGATCTGCCACGTGCCGCGCGGGTGCGCCTCCGCCGCTCCGGCCTGCTGCTCGCCGTCGGGCTCGCCCTGGCGCTGGTCGCGCCCGCCCGGGCGAACCCGCTCACCGAGGTGCCGGGTCCGCGCCCCGCACAGCCGGACGCGGCGGCTCCGCCGAGGGATCCGGCCGCGGAGCGGGCGGAGGCCGAGGAGGCGCGGACCGCGAATCCGAGCGCCACCGCGATCATCCGGTCGCTCGCGCCCTTCGCCGACAGGAATCCGGGACCGCCGGCCCGGCCGCTGGCAGTCACCCCCGACGACGGGGGCCCGGCTGTGCACGTCGTGCCCGCCCGGTCGGTCGATCTCACCGTGTTCTTCGCCTACGACAGCGCCCGCCTGACGCCGGAAGCCCGCATCCAGCTCGGACCGCTCGGCGAGGCCCTGCGCGCCCAACCCCTAACGGGCCACGCCTTCCTGATCGCCGGCCACACCGACGCCGCCGGCGGCCGCGCCTATAACCGCCGCCTCTCGCTGGCCCGGGCGCGCGCCGTGAGGGCGCACCTCGTCGAGGCCTACGGCATCGCTCCGGAGCGCCTGCGCGTCCACGGCTGGGGACCCGCGCGGCCGAAGGATCCCGACGCACCCCTGTCACGGGTGAACCGCAGGGTGGAGGTCAGCCTGATCGCGCCGGCCCGCAGCGGCGTCCTCCGCTTCGTCCTGCCGGTCGCGGAGCGCGTCTGCGGCGATCTGGTCGATCCGCGCCAGCGGGCCGACCTCGACGATTTCGGTGGGGCTCCGACGCCGCGTCCCTGCGCCGAATGAAGCCCCCGCTCGTCACCGACGCCCCGACGCCCAGGAGACCCGCCATGTCCCGGAGGATCCCGATGCCCCTCGTCCGCAACACGGCGTTCCGCGCCGCCTGCCTCACCGTCCTGGCGTTCGGGTCCGCCTACGCGGCACCGGCCCGGGCGCAGAGCAAACCCAACGTCGTCGTGATGGGCGAGGACGCCGACGAGGACGCGGTGCCGCGGGGCAACCGCATCTTCCAGCGTGTGATTCACGAGCTGTCCGAGACGATGAACCTGCGCGGCTACAACGTCTACGACGAGACCGCCGTCGCGATGGGCTTCACCCAGGCCAACCGGGTGCGCCGGCGGGATGCGGAGCTGATCGAGGTCGCCCGGGCAGTCCAGACCCCGCCCCTCGACGTGGTGGCGGTCTTCCAGATCTACGCGTCGGCGTCGAAATCCCCCTACTCGGACATCGTCAGGCCGGAGATCCGCATCCCCGGCCGCCTGCTCAACGTCCGCACCGGACAGTCGCTCGGGTCGTTCGAGGTGGCCGGGCTCCAGCTGCCGCCCCTGCCGCAGGGCTGCGACCGCGAGTGCCTGCTCGAGCGGGTCGGCGCCGAGGCGAAGACCGTGGGCGCCGATCTCGCGGCCGCGCTCACCGCGAAGCTCGACGGCGTCCGATGCCGGCGCCGCGCCACTCGACGCCGCGCCGGCCGGCGGAACCGTGGCAGCGGTGCCCGGGGGCGAGGGCTGCGGGGGTTTGCCCAGCGCCTACGTCGTCCGTCTGAGCGGCTTCTCGGCCCAGGAGGTCCAGGCGGCCGAGGAGTATATGGCGGCCTTCCGCTGCTACGAGCACCACCGACCGGTGCGCGCGAGCGGCGCCAGCACCGAGTACTGGTACGAGACCCGCTCTGACTCCGCCCGGCTCGGCCGGAACCTGCGGCTGATGCTGGAGCACATGAGCGCGCCGGGTCAGGTCCAGGTCTCGGGCAACACCTTCGTCATCAGCCGCGTGGCGACGCGGTAGCCGGACGCCCTCCCTTCCGACCCACCGTCATCAGGAGGTTGACCATGTCGGTTCGCGAGCGCCTGCACGGTGCCCTCTCCCGTCTCGGCCCCGAGCTGTCGGCGCGGCGCGTGATCCTGCTCGGCCTGGTCGTAGCACCGCTGGCGACCGCGGGCGCGAGCCTGGAGGCCCGGGCCGACCCGGTCTTTCCAGGCGCCGGCGCCCTCGGCCTCACGCCGCCGGCCGGGATGAGCGTGAGCCGGCGCTTCGCCGGCTTCGAGCATCCGGCCGGCGCGTCGATCATCCTGGTGGAGATGCCGCCGGAGGCCTGGGACCAGATCAACGGCCGGTTCACCCCCGAGGCGCTGGCCGCCACGGGTTTCCGGGTGAAGGGCGGGGTCGAGACGCTGCCGGTCGCGGGCGGCGAGGGCTTCGTCCTGCGCGGCACCCAGCCGGCCAACGGCCTCACCTACGCGAAATGGGTCGCCGTCGTGCGCGGCGCCCCCGGGACCGGGCTCGTCACCGTGCAGGTGCCCGAGAAGGCGGCCCGGCAGGTGCCCGCCGCGTCCGTCGAGGCGGCTCTCCGCACGATCGCGTTCCGGGCGAAGGCGAGCCTGACCGATCAGGTCGCGGCGCTGCCCTACACGGTCGGCGACATGGCGGGCTACCGGCCGGCCGCTGTCTTCGCGGGCAACAGCCTCCTCCTCACCGACGGACCCAAGGACGTCGATCCGGGGCGCGAGCAGCCGGTGATCGTCGTCGCGCCGTCGCTCGGCCAGGCGCCGGTCCCGGCGGGCGCGGAGGTCGCGGTCGCCCGTCGGCTGTTCGCGGCGCAGAAGGGCTTCGCCGACGTCAACGTCACGGACGAGGTGCGGTCCAGCCGCGGCGAGGCGGTCGTCGTGCGGCTGCGCGGCACCGGGACCGACACCGAGAGCGGACGCGCCCTCGGCGTGATGCAGACGATGGTGTTCGACGGCGCGCGCTACCTGCGGGTGCTGGGATTCGCCGATGCCGGACGCCCCGAAGCCCTGGACCGGGCCGAGCGCGTCGCCGCGTCAGTGTCGATGCGCTGACCGACCTCCGCACCCGCAACGAGAGCTTCCCCGATGCACCCGCCGCTTCTCGCCCCGCTGCTCCTCGTCTCCGCCCTCGTCCTGCTCGCCGGTCCGGCGCGCGCGGAGGAGAACGAGTGCCGGCGGTCCCCCTCGCTCGCGTCCGGCGCGCCGCCAACCTTCGGGCGCATCAGCGCGCCGGGGCGCACGGCCTTCGTCAAGGACGGGCTCGCCCGCGCCGGCTGCCCGGATCCGGGAGCCGCCTGCCGCGAGCGCGCCTACCTCGTGACCGCCGATCCCGTCATCCTCGGCGCGCGGCGCGGCGCCTATGTCTGCGCCCACTATCGGGGCGCGGGCGACGATATGGGCCGGACCGGCTGGCTCCCGGCCGAAGCCGTCGCTGACGAGCCCTCGGGTACGGTCGCGCCGGCGGATTGGCTCGGCACATGGACCCGAGCGGAGGCGCGCATCCGGATCACCCAGGCCGACAAGCCGGGGATGCTGACCTTCGGGGGCGACGCGACCTGGGGCGCCGGCGATCCGGAGCGGGCGCGCCGCGGCGGCGTCCATATCGGCGAGTTCGCCGGCACGGTCGCCCCGCAGGGCGCCGCGGCGAGCTTCGCCGTCGGCGAGGACGGGGCGCTGCCGGTCGAGTTCGGTGACGCTTCCGACTGCAAGGTCTGGCTGCGGCGGGTCGGTCCCTGGCTGGTCGTCGACGACAACCTCGCCTGCGGAGGCGTCAACGTCACCTTCCGCGGCCTCTACCGCCGCCAGCCATGAGCGGCGCGGCGAGACGCGGCCGCCCCGGCCCCGCGCAGGACTCCTCACCGATGGCCATCCGCACGATGGCGCGGCCGAGCCCGTCCCGGCGACGCCTGCGCGTCATCCTCATCCTGTTGCTGATCACGTGGCTGCCGGTCGTACCCTTCGCGCTCGGCCTCGCGCTGACGAACCTGACCGGCTGCACCGTCAACGAGGCGGGGACGCACCCCTGCCCGGTGGCCGGACACGATATCGGCGGCCTGCTCTACACGCTGACGATGACGGGCTGGCTGCTGATCCCGTTCCTGCCCTTCATGGCCCTGACACTGCTGCTCACCGTCCTGCACGGCCTGCTGATGATCCTTCGAGCGTGGTTGCGGCGATGATGCGGTTCACTCTCCGGCGCGCGGCCGCGCTGCTCGGCCTCGGCGTGGCAGCCGTCCCGTTGTCGAGCCTGGCGATCGCGATGACGGCGACCCCGGCACGGGCCCGGGCGACCGAGGTGGAGGGACCGGCCCTGCCCTACGCCTCGACGCCCGACCTGCGGGCCGTCACGGTGGCGCGGGCGGTGCGCGACCAGCGCGCCACGAACCCGATCGCCGCGGACGAGACGGCGCGGGAACTCGCCCGGCACGATTACGACAGCGTCTTCCGCGGCTTCCTCGACGGAACGCCGCTGCGGCCGGACGATGCGGGCGACGTGCTCACCGCCTTCATCGCTCTGCAATGGATGGTCGCCAACGATTCGACGGTCGAGCCGAGCCCGGCGGCCCTGCGGGCGATCCGGACCCGGTTCGTGGCGCCGATGGCGGACCGGCCGCCCCTGTCCCAGCCGGCCACGCGGGCGGCCTTCGCCGAGCAGGTCAAGCTGCGCGCCGTTCTCCACCATGCCGGCTGGCAGGCGGCCAAGCGGCTCGGCGTGCTGCCGCGCTTCCTGGCGGGCCTGTCCAACGAGTTCATCCCGGTCGCCACGCTGCGGAATTTGGCGCTGACCGAGGACGGGCTGGTGCCGAAGGGGCGGGCCGGACGCGCGGCCCCGAAGCCGCCTCCGGTGGCGGAGAGTCCGCCCCTGGCGGACGCGCGGCGACTCCCGCCGCCCCGGACGCGGCCGGTCCCCCGCGCCACGCCGCCAACTGGGATTCGGTCCAGGGCGTTTACTTCCGTTCGACCACCGGGTTCGGCGTCGGCGGTCTCATGACGATCGATTTCGAGCCGCTGATCTTCCTGCGCGACGGAACCTACTACGAGATCGCCGACGCCGCCCTGGAAGACGTGGACCTCGCCGCCGAGCGGGCGGCACGGCCCAAGCGGTTCGGGCGGTGGGCTGGCAAGGGCGCCGGCTTCGTCCTGACGGACGCGCGCGGCCGCGCGAACGACTACGCCCTCGGGGACGGCAGCTTCTTCCGGGCCTTTCCGGCCGGCTCCGGCGAGCGGGTGGCGCGGGCGTACCGGCGCCTGTCGGGCGGCGGCAACACCGCCCTGGGCGGCGACGTGGCGATCGCGGTCGAGAGCCGCTACGACTTCAACGCGGACGGGAGTTACGGCCGCGGCGGCTCGGTCGGCGCGACGAATTCCGGGGCGAGCACCGGCGTCGGCACGGCGATCGCCCGGCGGCGCGCGCCGGAGGGCGGGCGCTACGCCCTCGATCGCCACACGCTGACGCTGACCAGCGCGGACGGGCGCACCCGGCGCCTGTTCTTCGCCTACGGTGCCCGGAAAGATCCCCCGGAGATCGACCGCGACATGATCTTCGTGGGCGACGACGTCTTCAGCCCGGCGGACTGATCGGGGTCGCTGCGGCTCGCCGCGCGGCGGAGGCGCGGGTCTCCGGTTGCGGGCCGTCGGCGGCTTCGGGGGCGAGCAGACCGCCCCCGAACCGCGCCCAGTCCTCCAGCGTGCGTCCGCGGGCGACGTGCGGGCCGGGCTTGGCGGGATTCGGGGTCCGCTGCGCGCCCAGGCGCCCGTAACGCAGGTACCAGGATCGCGCCCGCTGCACCGGCCGTCCCAACGCCTTCCGCATGCCGTTCCCCTCTGGCGCGAGCGTGTGTGTCCACGGCCAAGCTAATCCAGGCGGGGCGCCCGGGCATGTCGGGCCGACCCTGACACGATCGCCGATCTCTCCGACTGCTGATCGACGCCGGGCAACACAGATGAGCGTGCGGGACAGCGGTCGGCGGTCTCCCGCCGTCCGCGCGTCCCGGGGAATGCGCGCTGGCCCGCGATGGCGGCCGGCATCGCCTTCCCGACAGACCGCGCCGCGCGGTCGGATCCGGCATCGGGTCCGGTCCGCACGGACGTCCCTCACCGTCTCTGGAGCTCCGTCCATGAAACGTCTCGCGATCGCCCTCGCGGCGCTGTCGAGCCTCGTCCTGTTCGCGCCGTCGAGCGAGGCCCGGCCCCACGGCCGCGGCTTCCATCATGGGCCCCACCATCTGGGCCACGGCGTCTCGCGGGGGCGGCGCCACGGCCTGCACCGCCATCGGCACCACCGTCTCCACCGGCATTACCGGCGGCACCCCGGCTACCGCGGGTAGCGCCGCGTCCAATCCCGTCCCGCCGGCTGCGGCGGCCGACCCTGGGCGTCTCGCCCCGGTGGCTGGGGCGGCTACCGCGGAATCGGGTTCGCGACCGGCACCGGGCTGGGCCTCGCGGCGGGCGCCCCTTCCGGTCCGGCTACGCGCCCGTCGGCTGAGGCTGCGCCTCCCAGACCGGCCCTGCGAACCGGGAGGCCGGGCCGTCGCGGCCTCCCATGCGGGCTCCCGGGCGGCGTCCAACGGCGCCCCCGGCGCGAGACTCTCGCGGATGACGCGCGGATCTGGCGCCCGTCTGCGCGGCATTCGGACGGATCGGCGCAGATTCCGCACGGTCCGGTGATGCCGGCGCACAATGGTCAACGGTTCATTTGTCTGACGGCGTGTCGGGATAAGCCCGACACGCGTCGGTGTGAGCGGCATCCCGGCTCGAAACAGCTTGCTTGGCCGTTCGAACTCGGCGCTTCTCACCCGGCGGGACATGCTCCCGAGCCGCCGGAGAGATCAGCGCCCATGCTCATGGACATCGTCAAACAGGGCGCCCGCGCGCGCGCCGTCGGTCGGCCCCGCGATGCCTGCCCCTACCCCGGCGAGTCCCGCGAGCGCCGGGCCTGGTACGAGGGCTACGACGGCTCCTCGTGGGCGGTCGCGGCGCGGATGCCGCACCCGGCCCGCATGCTGCCCGGCTCGCCGCTGTGCGACGCCACTGCCGCGTCCGATGCCGCCTCCCCGGCCTGACGGCGCGGCGACTTTCCCGTAGGAGAGCGGGGAGCTCACGGGGTGATGCGGGGATTCGGGGAGCGGGCGACGATGCGCTCGGGACGGCGAGACAGGTGGGTCCGGCCGTCTGAGCGACGGGCGACGGGTCCCGGCCGACGCGCCGCGTGTCCAAGCACGGGCGCATGACCGACCGCGCCCGCGACGCCGCCATCCGGGGCCCGGAGCCACAGCTGAGCCGCGGCAGCCGCCGTACCTTCGTCGCCCTCGCCCTCGCGGCCGCGATCCCCGTCCTGCTGCTCAGCGGCTTGGTCGCGACGCTGATGGCCCAGCAGCAGCGCGACCTCGCCCGGAACGCCGCCGTCGCCAGTGCGACCCGGGTGGCCGAGCGCGTCGCCTCGGACATCGCCGCCCAGATCGCGGTCCTCGAGGCGGAGGCCGCCTCCGCCACCCTCGACCGGCCGGACCTCGCGGCCTTCTACGCCGAGGCCGAGCGGCTCCGGCAGGCACACCCGCTCTGGGAAACGGTGGAGCTCGCCCGACCGGACGGCGCCCAGATCGTCAACCTGCTCCGCTCCCTCGAGGAGGAACTCGGACCGACCTCGGACCGGACGAGCTTCGACGCGGTGGTGCGCACGCGCCAGCCGGTGATCGGCGGCATCGGCCCGGCCGGCTCGATCTCGGGCAAGCGCCTCGTCGCCCTGCGCGTGCCGGTCATCCGGGACGGCACGCTGCGCTACGTCCTGTCGATCCGGCTCGCCACCAACGCGGTGAGCTCGATCCTGCGCGACGCCGGCGCGCCCGAGGGCTGGGTCGGCACCATCGTGGACGCGGAGGGCAACACGATCGCCCGGACCCGGGCCGAGGTGGAGGAACTCGGCCACCCGGCGAACCCGGCACTCCAGGCGGCGATCCGGCACGCCCCGAACGGCTTCTACACCGGACCGACGCTCGAAGGCGCCGATGTCGAGGTGGTCTACCGGACCCTGCAGCATACCGGCGGCTGGTCGGTGCATTTCGGGATGCCGGTCGCCACGCTCAACGCGCCGGTCTCGCGGTCCTACGCCGTCCTGGGCGGCGGCAGCTTCGTCAGCATCGGGCTCGCCCTGGCGCTGGTCGGACTCGTCGGCCGCGACATGGCGCAGCGCCGGGCGGGTGAGCAGGCCCGGTTCTCTCTCGCCCTCCGCTCCAGCGAGGAGCAGGGCGCCGTCGCCGCCGAGGCCGCGGAACTCGGCACGCTGCGCTGGGACACGGTCGCCCACCGGGTCACCGGCTCGCCCCGCGCGGCCGACCTCCTCGGCTGGACGGCCGCCGCCGAGGGGCGCGACAGCGCCGTAAGCGCCGACACCGTCCTCCAGGCGGTCGATCCCGAGGATCGCGGGCGCCTGGGCGAGGCCCTGCGCCGGAGCCTCGCCGAGGGCACGCCGCTCGACGTCGAGTTCCGCGTCACCCAGGGTGACCGGGACCCGCGCTGGGTCCGGGTCGCCGGCCGCGTGCCGCAGCTCCACGAGCATACCCCGGCCGGTTTGCTCTACGGCGTGGTGTCGGACATCGAGCCGCGCAAGCGCGCGGAGGCCGAGCGCTTCGCGCTGCTGCGCCGCCTCGGCGAGGCCCAGGAGAACGAGCAGCGCCGGATCGCCCGGGAACTCCACGACCAGGTCGGCCAGACGGTGACCGGCCTGTCGCTGGGCCTCAAGAGCATGGAGCGGCTCCTGGCCCGCGGCGCCACGGCCGAGGCCGGCCGGCAGGTGGAGTGGCTGCAATCGCTCGCCGGCGAGATCGGCCGCGACATCCACCGGGCCGCGGTCGACCTGCGTCCGACCGCCCTCGACGATCTCGGCCTGCGCGAGGCCCTCGCCACGCTGCTCCGCGACTGGAGCCAGCGGCACGGGATCCGCGCCGACCTGGAGTTCCTGAGCGACGCGACCCGGCTGCCGGCCGCGATCGAGACCGCCGTCTACAGGATCGTGCAGGAAGCGCTCACCAACGTCCTCAAGCATGCCCGCGCCGCGAGCGTCAGCGTCTCGGTGGAGAAGCGCGCGGGCGAGATGCGGGTCGTCCTCGAGGATGACGGGGTCGGCTTCACCGTAGAGGACCCGCGCGAGCGCGCCGGCGGAGAGACGCCGGCGAAGCTGCGGCTCGGCCTGTCGGGCATCCGAGAGCGGTTGTCGCTGCTGAGCGGGACGCTCGCGCTGGAATCGTCCCCGGGCATCGGCACGACGCTGTTCGTCACCGTCCCGATCCCCCATCATCCCGAGACCTGAGGAGAAGCGCATGTCGGATCGCATCCGCGTCGCCCTGGCCGACGACCATCCCATCGTCCTCGCGGGGATCCGGACCCTCCTGAACGCCGACCCGGAGATCGAGCTGGTCGGCGAGGCCACCAGCGGCAGCGACGCGCTGCCGATGATCCACGCCGCCGACCCGGACGTCGCCGTGGTCGACGTCTCGATGCCGGGCCTCAACGGCCTCGAGCTGACCGAGCGGGTCGCCGGGTCGTGCCCGCGGACGCGCGTGCTGGTGCTGACGGTCCACGAGGACGCGGCCTACGTCCAGCCGCTGCTCAGGGCGGGAGCCCGGGGCTACCTCCTGAAGCGCTCGGCCGCGGAGGACCTGCTCCGCGCCGTCCGCGCGGTCGCGGCGGGCGGGATCTACCTCGACCCCTCGGTGGCGAGCCACGCCATGGGGCATCCCGGCGCCCCGACGCAGGCCGCGGAGGCCGAGCCGTCGGCCGAAGCGCTGAGCCCGCGCGAGGCCGACGTGCTCCGGCTGATCGCGCAGGGCTTCAGCAACAAGGAGATCGCCCGGCGCTTCGATCTCAGCGTCAAGTCGATCGAGACCTACAAGGCGCGCGCCGCCGAGAAGCTGGGGCTGCGCACGCGCGCGGAGATCATCCGCTACGCCGCCGCGCACGGATGGCTGGACGCCCTGGCGCTGCGCTAGGCGCGAGCGACCTAACGGCAGGGCGGTCCGGGAGACGCGGCGCGGCCGCGCCGAATTCTCACCGGTCAGGGATCAAATCCTGCCGCGGATCGTCTGTCTGGCGGACCGATCACGGAGAGGGGAGACGGGTGAGCGTCGGATTGATCGCCCTGCTGGACGACGTCGCCTTCATGGTCAGGGCCGCGGCGGCCTCGCTCGACGACGTCGCGGGCCAGGCGGCGTGGGCCGGCACGAAGGCCGCCGGCGTCGTAATCGACGACGCGGCCGTCACGCCGCGCTACGTCGTCGGATTCGCCGCGGAGCGCGAGCTGCCGATCGTCGGCCGGATCGCCCTCGGGTCGCTGCGCAACAAGCTCCTGTTCCTGCTGCCTGGAGCCCTGGCGCTCGGCGCGTTCGCCCCCTGGGCGATCACGCCGCTCCTGATGCTGGGCGGCGCGTACCTGTGCTTCGAGGGCGCCGAGAAGGTCTACGAGGCCGTGTTCGCCCCTCACGGGCACGCCGACGAGGCGGATCGGGAGAGCGGCGAAGGGACCGACCAGGCCCGGGAAGACCGCCGCGTGGCGAGCGCCATCAAGACCGACTTCATCCTCTCGGCCGAGATCATGGCCATCACCCTCGCGGCCCTGCCGGAGGGCAGCTTCTGGATGCGGGCGGCGGTGCTGGCCATCGTCGCAGTCGGCATCACCGCGGGCGTCTACGGCGTGGTCGCGCTGATCGTGAAGGCCGACGATGCCGGTCTGGCCCTCGCGCGCAGCACCGTCGAGCCGCCGCTCGGGAACGTCGTCCGCGGGCTGGGACGCGGCGTGGTCAGGGGCATGCCGGTCCTGCTCAAGATCCTGGCCGTCATCGGGACGGCGGCGATGATCTGGGTCGGCGGCGGTATCCTGATGCACGGGCTCGAGACCTACGGCCTCTCGGCGCCGGCCCACACCGCCCACGCGGTGGCGGAGGCCGCGGCGGCGCGCGTGCCGTTCGCCGCGGGCCTCGTCGCGTGGCTCGTCACCGCGACCGTCTCGGGCCTCATCGGTCTGGTCGTCGGCGGGGCTTTGATCCCGCTGACGACCTTCGTGCTGGCGCCGGCGTGGCGGGCCCTGTCAGGCCTGCGGCAGGGGCGTACCTGACGGGAGGCCGGGGTCGGCAGCTGCCGGGACGGGCGCGGTGGCCCCCACGGCGCCACCGTGGTGCTTGAGCGGCCTGTTGCCGCTCAGCCGGCGCAGCAGCACGTAGAAGACCGGCGTCAGGAACAGGCCGAAGGCGGTCACGCCGATCATGCCGGAGAACACCGCGACGCCCATCGCCCGACGCATCTCCGATCCGGCACCGGTGGCCGTCACCAGCGGCAGCACGCCCATGATGAAGGCCATCGACGTCATCAGGATCGGCCGCAGTCGGAGGCGGCTCGCCTCGATCGCCGCCCGGAGCGGGGTCCGCCCGGCGAATTCCAGCTCGCGGGCGAATTCCACGATCAGGATGGCGTTCTTGGCCGAGAGCCCGACGAGCACGATCAGGCCGATCTGCGTGAAGACGTTGTTGTCGCCCGCGGAAAGCCACACGCCGAACATGGCGGCGAGCAGGCCCATCGGCACGATCAGCAGGATCGCCAGCGGCAGGGCGAGGCTCTCGTACTGCGCGGCGAGCACGAGGAAGACCAGCAGCAGCGCCAGGGGAAAGACCCAGATCCCGGAATTGCCCGCGATGAACTCCTGGTACGTCAGGTCTGTCCACTCGAAGGCGAAGCCGCGCGGCAGCGTCTCGGCCGCGATCCGCGTGGCCGCCGCCTGGGCCTGACCCGACGAGTAGCCCGGCGCCGCACCGGCGTTGATGTCGGCCGACAGGAAGCCGTTGTAGCGCATCGCCCGCTCCGGCCCGGCGCTCTGGCGCACGCGCAGCAGGGCGGAGAGCGGCACCATCTCGCCGGAGCCGGACCTGACCTTCAGCAGGCCGACATCGTCCGACCGGGCCCGGAACGGGGCGTCGGCCTGGACGCGCACCGAGTAGGTGCGGCCGAACTTGTTGAAGTCGTTCACGTAGAGCGAGCCGAGATAGATCTGAAGCGTGTCGAAGACGTCCGTCACCGGGATGTTGAGCTGACGCGCCTTCGTCCGGTCGATGTCGGCGAACAGCTGCGGCACGTTCATCTGGAAGCTCGAGAACAGACCGACAAGTTCCGGCGCCTGGGCGGCCTTGGCCATGAACGCCTTCGTGGCGTCGTTCAGCGCCTCGTAGCCGAGGCCTGCGCGATCCTCGATCTGCAGCTTGAATCCGCCGATCGTTCCGAGCCCGTTCACCGGCGGCGGCGGGAACATCGCGATGAAGGCCTCGGGGATCGCGGCGTACTTCCTGTTCAGCGACTGCGCGATCGCCGCCCCGCTGAGGGACGGGTCCTTGCGCGCGTCGAACGGCTTCAGCGTCGAGAACACGATTCCCGAGTTGGAGCTGTTGGTGAAGCCGTTGATCGAGAGGCCCGGGAAGGCGACGGCGCTCTCGACGCCGGGCTCCTTGAGGGCGATCTCGCTCATGCGGCGGATGACCTCCTCGGTCCGGTCGAGGGTCGCGCCGTCCGGCAACTGCGCGAAGCCCACGAGGTACTGCTTGTCCTGGCCCGGCACGAAGCCGCCCGGGATCTGGCGGAACAGGGCGCCGGTCAGTCCGACGAGCAGGACGTAGACGACCATCATCACGGCCTTGCGCGACACCGCGAGGCCGACGCCGCGGCCGTAGCCGTCCGAGGCCCGCCCGAAGGCGCGGTTGAACCGGCGAAAGAACCAGCCGAGGAGGCGGTCGAGGATGCGGGTGAGGCGATCCTTCGGCGCGTGGTGATCCTTCAGCAGCAGCGCCGAGAGGGCCGGCGAGAGGGTCAGCGAGTTGATCGCCGAGATCACCGTCGAGATCGCGATGGTGAGGGCGAACTGCTTGTAGAACTGGCCCGTCAGGCCGCTGATGAAGGCCAGGGGCACGAAGACCGCGACCAGCACCAGGGCGATGGCGATGATCGGGCCCGAGACCTCGCGCATGGCCTGGTAGCTGGCGTCCCGCGGGGACAGGCCGCTCTCGATGTTGCGCTCGACGTTCTCGACGACCACGATCGCGTCGTCGACGACGATGCCGATCGCCAGCACGAGGCCGAACAGGCTCAGCGCGTTGATCGAAAATCCGAAGACGTGCATCACCGCGAAGGTGCCGACGATGGAGACCGGCACGGCCAGCAGCGGGATGATCGAGGCGCGCCACGTCTGCAGGAACAGGATCACCACGAGCACGACGAGGGCGATGGCCTCCAGCAGCGTGTGGATGACCGCCTCGATGGAGGCGCGCACGAACTGCGTCGGGTCGTAGACGATCTGGTAGTCGACGCCCTCCGGCATGGTCCGCTTGATCTCCGCCATGGTGCGGCGGACCTCGTCGGAGATCTGGATCGCGTTCGAGCCGGGCGACTGCGAGATCGGGATCGCCACCGCCGACTTGTTGTCGAGGAGCGAGCGCAGGGCGTAGTCGGAGGCGCCGAGCTCGATGCGCGCCACGTCGCGCAGGCGCGTGATCGCGCCGTCGGCGCCGGTCTTGACCACGATGTCGCCGAACTGCTCCTCGCTGCTGAGGCGCCCCTCGGCGTTCAGCGAGAGCTGCAGGTCGAGGCCCGGAACGGCCGGCGACGCGCCGATCACGCCGGCCGCGGCCTCGACGTTCTGCGCCTGGATCTCGCGCACGACGTCGCCGGCGGACAGGCCGTGCTCGGCCACCTTCTGCGGGTCGAGCCAGATCCGCATCGCGTAGTCGCCGGAGCCGAAGAGCTGCACCTGGCCGACGCCGTCGAGGCGGGCCAGGCGGTCCTTGATGTTCAGCACCGCGTAGTTGCGCAGGTAGGTCATGTCGTAGCGCCCGTTGGGCGAGACGAGGTGCACCACCATGGTCAGGTCGGGGGAGCTCTTCACCGTGACGATGCCGAGCTGGCGCACCACCGCCGGCAGGCGCGGCTCGGCCTGCGAGACGCGGTTCTGGACGAGCTGCTGCGCCTTGTCGGGGTCGGTGCCCAGCCGGAACGTGACGGTCAGCGTCATGATGCCGTCCGTCGTGGCCTGACTCGACATGTAGAGCATGCCCTCGACGCCGTTGATCTGCTCCTCGATGGGCGTCGCCACGGTCTCGACGATGACCTTGGGGTTGGCGCCCGGGAAGGTCGCGCGGACCACGACGGAGGGCGGCACCACGTCCGGGTACTCGGAGATCGGCATCGCGAAGAGCGAGAGCAGGCCGCCGATAAAGATGAGCATCGAGAGCACGCCCGCGAAGATCGGGCGGTCGATGAAGAACTTGGAGAGGTTCATGCCGCCCTCCGAGGGCGTGGGGCGTGGGGCACGGGGCGTCCGGGCGGCCGCGCGCGGCCGCCGTCACCATCGCGTCGGGGATCTGGATCGCGGGAAGGGGATCGGCGCCCGGGCGCCGGCCGTCAGCGCTGGGCGAGTCTGCGCGCCCTGGACGCGGCATCCTGCGGGCGCGCACCCATCGCCACGGGTTCGGGGCGCAGGAGCGTGCCGGGACGGACGCGCTGCAGCCCGTTGACCACGATGCGCTCGCCGCCCGTCAGGCCGGAGGTGACCACGCGGAGGTCGTCGACGGCCCGGCCGAGGGTGACGGCGCGGAACTCCGCCCGGTTGTCCGCCCCCACGACGAGCACGAACTTCTTGTCCTGATCGGTGCCGACGGCCCGCTCGTCGACCAGGACGAGACGGTCCGGCGCGGCCTGCCCCAGGCGCATCCGGGCGAACTGGCCCGGGATCAGGCGGCCGTCGCTGTTCGAGAAGGTCGCGCGCACGCGGACCGTGCCGCTGCGCGCGTCGACTTTGTTGTCGATGAACTGGAGATGCCCGGTGGCGCGCGCCCCGTCGGCGGTCGCCATCTCGACCGGGATGCGGTCGAGCTTGCCGCGCCGGCCGCCCGGCTCGGCGACCGAGGCCAGCGCCTTCAGGACCACGCCCTCGTCGGCGTCGAAGCTGGCGTAGACGGGATCGACCGAGACGAGCGTTGTCAGCACGGCGGCCCCGGCGCCCGTCGCCACGAGGTTGCCCGGGGTGATCTCGCGGCGGCCGACGCGCCCGCTGACGGCAGCCCGAACCTGCGTGTAGCCGAGGTTCAGGCGCGCTGCCTCCAGGGCCGCCTTCGCCGCGTCGAGGCTCGCCTTGGCCTCCTTGAACGCGTTGGCGCGGACGTCGAGGTCGCGCGCCGTGACGATGTGCTGATCCGACAGCTTCTGCCCGCGCTCGAGGTCGCTCGCCGTCATGCCGACCCGCGCCTCGGCGCCCGCGACCTGGGCTTCGAGCCGCTGGACCTCGGCCGCGTAGGGCGCCGGGTCGATGGTCACCAGCAGGTCCCCGGCCCTGACCAGCTCTCCCTCGGCGAAGTGCGTGGCCAGGATCGCGCCGCCCACCCGCGCCCGAACGTCGATGCGGTCGACCGCTTCCAGGCGGCCGGAGAACGCGTCCCAGAGGATGACGTCGCGCGGCTCGACGGTGGCGACCGAGGCCGGCATCGCGACCTCGGCCGGGGGCGTCGCCGCGACGGCCACGGTTCCCTCGGTCAGCGAGCCGGGTATGAGGGCGAACGAGGCGCCTGCCAGTATCGCCAGGGCGAGGCCGCCGGCGGCGAGGCGCGGGACACGGAGCGGACCGCGAGAGGGATGACGCTGAGGATCCACGAGCGACTCCAACATCTGTATAGGTCGCTACACATGTCGGCATGGACGCGGGGCGTCAAGTGACTTATCTACCACTCGATATAAAAGTTGGAGTCCGCAGGCAATGGTGATGGGGCGCCCCCGGTCCTTCGACACGGACAAGGCCCTCGACGAGGCGATGGAGGTGTTCTGGCGCCACGGCTACGACGGCGCGAGCCTCGCCATGCTGACGAAGGCGATGGGCATCAAGCCGCCGAGCCTCTACGCGGCCTTCGGCAGCAAGGAGGGTCTGCTCAAGGCCGCGCTCGACCGGTACGCGCAGCGGCGCTCGGAGCACATGCGCTTCGTGCTGGCCGGCGAGACCGCGCGCGCCGTCGCCGAGCGGTTCCTGAGCAGCATCGCCGAGAGCCACACCGATCCGGCGAACCCGCCCGGCTGCCTTCTCGTCCAGGGCGGGCTCGCCTGCGGCGCTGGCTCGGAGAACATCCCGTTCGAGCTGGCGTCCCGGCGAGCCCAGAGCGAGATGGAACTCCGCGAGCGCTTCATCCGGGCGCGGCAGGAGGGTGATCTCCCGGCGGATTCCGATCCGGTCGCCCTGGCGCGGTTCCTGTCGACCGTCGCCTCCGGCATGGGCGTGCTGGCCTCATCGGGCGCCGACCGCGAGGCGCTGCGGGAGGTCGCCCGCGTCTCGCTGCGGGCCTTCGCGAAGGAACAGGACGCCTGATGGGCTGACCGGGCGCGATCCCGCGCCTCGGTCCACCCGGGCGCCGTCCGGGCCATCTGCCCCGCGGCGAGGGCGGCTAAACGCACCGTCCGGGACGTCGTCCCGGTCGTTGCCCGCGATCGCGGAGCGCCGTTTCGCCGCCGCGCAACGCGCGGTTCGCCGGCGACCGGAAACGACAAAGGCCGCAGGTCTGCGGCCTCGTAAGTCGATCGTATGGTTGGGAAAACTGGAGCGGGCGAAGGGATTCGAACCCTCGACCCCAACCTTGGCAAGGTTGTGCTCTACCCCTGAGCTACACCCGCTCACTGTGCCGCGCCGCCTGGACTTTCGTGCCGGCGGCCCCCGGCGCGGCTCTCTAAACACCATTCCGCCGGGCGACGCAAGCGCCCTTTTCGCGAACCGTGACGATTTACCAGTTCGCCTCCGGCGGGAGACCGTCGCGGATCTCCCGGAGACGGGCGCGGGTCGCCCGCGTGGTCCCCTCCGGGAGTGCGTCCACCGGGAAGAAGGCGCACTCGGCGACCTCGCGGTCGGGCGCCTTGGGGCGCAGGACCGTGAAGGCCGGCAGGACGAACAGGGCGACGTGGTCGCGGGGGGCCGAGACGACATTCCGATAGAGGCCGTGCAGGCGCGGCTCTCCGTCCGGGACGATCTCCGCCTCCTCGCGGAACTCCCGCACCATCGCGTCGCGCGCGGTCTCGCCCAGTTCGACGCCGCCGCCCGGGAGGTGCCAGCCGCTCACGTAGGTGTGGCGCACCAGGGCGACGCGCCCTGCCCCGTCGAGGGCGACGCCGCGCACGCCGAGGGTCATGCCCCGGGACGCCAGCGCCCCGAGGTGGAACAGGCGCCGCAGCAGCGGCCGGTCGAGGAGCATGCGGCGGCGCGGCTCAGACGACGTCGAGGGTGATGGCGCCCAGACCATCGATCGCCGCGACCATGCGCTGGCCGCGCCGGACCGGACCGACGCCGGAGGGCGTGCCGGTGAAGATCAGGTCGCCCGGCTGCAGGGCGAAGTAGCCCGACAGGTAGGCGATCTGATCGGCGACGGACCAGATCATGTCGCCGAGGTCGCCCTTCTGGCGTGTCTCGCCGTCGACCGACAGGGTGATGGCGCCCTTCGCCGGGTGGCCGATGACGGAGACCGGGTGGAGCGCGCCGATCGGCCCGGACCCGTCGGCGGCCTTGGCGGTGTCCCAGGGCCGCGACATCTTCTTGGCCTCGTCCTGGACATCGCGCCGGGTCATGTCGAGGCCGATGGCGTAGCCGTAGACATGCTCCAGGGCGGTCTCGGCCGGGATGTCGGTGCCGCCGCCGGCGAGGGCCGCGACCATCTCCACCTCGAAATGGTAGTTGGCGGTCTTCGGCGGGTAGGCGTGGGCCGTCGGCTCCGGCCCGACGATCTGCAGGGCGTCGGCGGGCTTCATGAAGAAGAATGGCGGCTCACGGTCCGGGTCCGCGCCCATCTCCCGGGCATGGGCGGCGTAGTTGCGTCCGACGCAGTAGACGCGGCGCACGGGGAAGAAATCGCTGCTGCCGACGATGGGGAGCGCGATGCGGGGCGGGTTCTGGATGACGGAGAGCATCTCTGCCTCTGCGGTGGATCGTCCGGGTGGCCCGGCGCGACGACGCCCGGGCCTTACATCACGGTTGTAAGGTCCGCATCGGCGCGCGCCAGACCGGCACTTGCGTCCGGCCGCCTCCGGCCTACAGAATCTTCGCGATGACGCCGACAGCCGACCTCGACACCCTGCTGACCGCCCTCCGGGACGGGCTCGGCGCGCGGCACGTGCTGACGGATCCGGACGCCCTGGCGCCCTACCTGACGGAGAGCCGCCGGCTGTTCACCGGCTCGGCCCTGGCCGTGTTGCGGCCGGGAAGCACCGAGGAGGTCGCGTTCGCAGTCCGCGCCTGCACGCAGGCCGGCATCGCCGTCGTGCCACTCGGCGGCAATACCGGCCTCACCGGCGCCGGCGTGCCGCGCGGTGGCGTCGTCCTGTCCCTCGAGCGCATGAACCGCCTGCGCGCGGTCGATCCGGTGGACGCCACCATCACGGTGGAGGCCGGTATGATCCTGCAGGACGTGCAGGACGCGGCCGAGGCTGCCGGGATGCTGTTCCCGCTCTCCTACGCGTCGCGCGGCTCCGCGCGGATCGGTGGCGGCATCAGCACCAATGCCGGCGGGATCGCGGTCCTCGCCTACGGCAACGCCCGCGACCTCGTTCTCGGGCTGGAGGTCGTGCTCGCCGACGGGCGCGTCTGGAACGGGCTCAGGGCCCTCCGCAAGGACAATGCCGGCTACGACCTGAAGCAGCTCTTCATCGGCTCGGAGGGCACGCTGGGCATCGTCACGGCGGCGGTGCTGAAGCTGTTCCCGCGGCCGCGCTCGACGAGCGTCGCCTTCGTGGGCCTCGACTCGGCGAAGGCGGCCCTGGACCTGTTCGTCTTCTTGCGGACGCGGATGGACCGCGACCTCACGGCGTTCGAGTACCTGCCGCCCTTCGCCCTCGAGATCGTGCTGCGCCACGTCCCGGGGACGGTGCGGCCGCTGGACGGCGCGCACGGCGCCTACGCGCTGATCGAGGTCGCGTCCGCGCGCGCGGAGGCCGACACGGGGGCCGAACTGGAATCGGCCCTCGGGCAGGCCCTGGAGGACGGGCTGATCGCCGACGCCACCATCGCGACCAGCGGGGCCCAGAACGCCGCGCTCTGGCGCCTGCGCGAGGGCGTTCCCGAGGCGCAGACCCGCGAGGGCGCCTCGATCAAGCACGACGTGTCGGTGCCGCTCTCCCGCCTGCCCGAGTTCCTGGAGCGGGCGGGGGCGGCCTGCCTCGCCGAGATGCCGGGCCTGAGGCCCTGCGGCTTCGGCCATTTCGGCGACGGCAACATCCATTTCAACCTGTCGCAGCCGCCCGGCATGGAGCCGGCGGCGTTCCTCGGCGCGTGGGGCCGGTTCAACCGGATCGTTCACGACCTCGTGCACGCGCTGGGCGGCTCCATCGCGGCCGAGCACGGCGTCGGTCTCATCAAGCGCGAGGAGCTCGCGCGCTACGGCGACCCGGTCGGCCTCGACCTGATGCGGCGCCTCAAAGCGGCCCTCGACCCGGATGATCTGCTCAACCCCGGGAAGGTGATCGTGCGGACCGACCGCGCCGCGCCGGCCGCCTGAGGGATTTTGTGCATCGCGCCATAATTCGGCGCGGAGACGGGTGCAGGACAGCAACGCCGCCCCGACAACCGTCGGAGCGGCCCGTCGCGTTAAGCCGCTGCTAACGCTTCGGACACACGCTCAACACAGACGGCGGAGACGGATCCGTCGGCGCCAGGCATGGCAATTGCTCTGAGGCCTCCCTATCTCGCACGTGCGAGATCGAACGACGACCCGTCACCGACAGGCTGTTCTCACATCCATCTGGAGACCGACGGAATGCCCACCTCTCAGGCCCGCGTGCAGACCACCGAGGCGAGCCGCTACCTGCAGCAGCTCTGCCGGCACTGGAGCCACAAGTTCAAGGTCGAGGCGACCCCCGTTCACGGCACCGTGCCCTTCGGCGAGGACCGCGTCTGCACTTTCGACGCCGAGCCCGACGCCCTGCTGATGCGCATCGACAGCTCCGACCCGGTCAACCTCACCCGGCTGGAGAACGTCGTGGCCGACCATCTCGCCCGCTTCGCCTTCCGCGAGAGCCTCGGCGACATCCGCTGGTCGCGCGCCGCCTGAGGGCCAGCGCAGCGCGAGCGCGGTCGACCCGTCCGGCCTCGACCCGGGCGGGCTCTCCGATCCCGATCCAAGCGCGGCAGTGGCGCACCACTTGCACGCGAACCCGGCATGCGGCCAGATCGGGCGCCGCCAGGACCGGGATCGATTCATGAAGCGACGCACGCTGCTGACCGGCGCCGGAGCCCTGATGGCCGGGGCCCTCGCCCGGCCGGCCCTGGTCCGGGCGGCCTCAGCGACGACCCTGCGGTTCGTCCCCTACGCGGACCTCGCGCTCCTCGACCCGATCATCACCACCAACTACGTCACGCGCACCCACGCGCTGATGGTGTTCGACACGCTCTACAGCCTCGACTCCGCCTATCGCGCACGGCCGCAGATGGTCGCGGGCCACGAGGTCACCCCGGATGGCCTCAAGTGGCGGCTGACCCTGCGTGACGGCCTGCGCTTCCACGACGGGACGCCGGTTCTCGGGCGCGACGTGGTGGCGAGCCTGAAGCGCTGGGGGCAGCGCGACGCATACGGTGGGGCCCTGTTCGCGACGGTGAACGAGCTCTCGGCGCCCTCCGACACGGTGGTGCAGTTCCGCCTGAAGCGGCCCTTCCCGCTCCTGCCGGACGCCCTGGCCAAGCCGACCTCCTACGTCCCCGTGATCATGCCGGAGCGCCTGAGTGCGACGCCCGCGACGCAGGCGGTGCCGGAGATGGTCGGCAGCGGTCCGTTCCGCTTCGCCGCCGACGAGCGTGTTCCGGGCTCGCTCAACGTCTACCGCCGGTTCGAGGCCTACCGACCGCGCCCCGACGGGACGCCGAGCTTCACGGCCGGACCGCGGATCGCGCATTTCGACCGCGTCGAGTGGCGCACCATCCCCGACGGCGCGACCGCGGCCGGCGCCCTGCGCTCGGGCGAGATCGACTGGTGGGAGCAGCCCCTCGTCGACCTCGTGCCGGACCTGACCCGCCAGCCCGCCGTGCGGGTGGATCTGGTGGAGACCGCCGGGCTGATCGGGCAGATCCGCCTCAACCACACCCTGCCGCCCTTCGACAATCCCGCGATCAGCCGGGCGCTGCTCGCGGCCGTCGATCAGACCGAGATGATGGACGCCGTCGCCGGCAGCGACCCGTCGATCCGGCGCGGCCCGTCCGGCATCTTCACGGCCGGCGGTCCGATGGCGTCCTCGGCCGGCATGGAGGCGCTGACCGGCCCGCGCGACCTCGCCGCCGCGAAGCGGGCGCTGGCGGCGGCGGGCTACAAGGGCGAGCGCGTCGTGCTGCTCTCCGGGACCGACGTGCCGCGGATCAACGCGATCTGCGAGGTGATGGCCGATGCGTGCCGCAAGATCGGGATGAACCTCGACGTCGTCGCCACCGACTGGGGGACGGTCAACCAGCGGATCCTGAACGCCAAGCCCCTCGACCAGGGCGGCTGGTCGATGTTCGGCATCTTCTCCGGCGGTCTGGACCATCTCTCGCCGGCCTACCATCTGGCCGTCCGCGGGAACGGCCGGGCCGGCGTGCCGAGCTGGCTGACGGACGCGCCGCTGGAGGAACTGCGCAGCGCGTGGTTCGACGCGCCGGACCTCGACGCCCAGAAGGCCCTGGCGGCGCGGATCCAGGCGCGGGCGCTGGCGGTCGGCGCCTACCTGCCCTGCGGCCAGTATTTCCAGCCGACCGCCTACAGGCGCGATCTCGAAGGCATGCTGACCGGGCTGCCGCTCTTCTGGAACCTGCGCCGGTCGGCCTGACCGGGCGGACTTTCGCTCACCCGACGTTCATCAGGCTGGCGTTGCCGCCGGCCGCCGCGGTGTTGATGGTGGTGGAGACTTCCTCCACCAGGCCGGCCGGATCGTAGAGGTCGCCGGCCGCCAGCGCCTCCGGGCAGCGGGCCTGGATCGGCAGGATCGCGCCGTCGTGCGCCGCGACGACCCTGTTCAGCGCCAGCAGGTCGTCGGCCTCGCCCGCGAACAGGACCCCGGCGATCGCGCCCGCGCGCCCGAGATCCGGCGCCCGGGCAACCCGCGCCGCGCAGGTTGCCGGCAGATCGTCCAGGACCGGATCGCGCCCGTCCGGCCCGATGACGACGGCCGCGTTGCCCGTGCCCAGGATCACTCCGAGCTGGAGCAGGAGCGCGGTCTCGGTGGTCGCGACGGCGGCGACGCGCCCGCGGGGACGCAGCGCGTACAGGTTGCGCTCACCGACGGGACCGGCCAGCGCGCTCGCGGCGCGGCCGGGATAGCGGACGGCTTCGAGCCTGCCCGCGAGGTCGTGCCGGTGCCGCGAGCGCAGCCACGCCACATAGGGGCGCAGAGCCGAATCGTCGGCGGCCAGCCCGTCGCGGGCGGCGGCGGGCGCGCGTCGCAGCAGGCGGCCGAGGGCCAGCGGGCCGCCCGCCTTCGGGCCCGTCCCCGACAGCCCGGAGCCGCCGAAGGGTTGCACGCCGACCACCGCGCCGATGATGTTGCGATTGACGTAGCGGTTGCCGGCCCGCACGCGGTCGAGGACGTGGTCGATGGTCTCGTCGATGCGGCTGTGCAGGCCGAAGGTGAGCCCGTAGCCGGTCGCGTCGACCGCCGCGAGGAGCGCGTCGCGGCCGTCGCGGCGGTAGCGCAGCACGTGCAGCACCGGACCGAACACCTCCTGCGCGACATCGGCGACGGCCCCGATCTCGATCAGGGTCGGCGGCACGAAGGTCCCGGCGCCGGCCTCGGGCGGCAGCGGGACCTGCTCCACGGGGAAGCCCCGCGCGCGCATCCGCGACACGTGCCCGACGATCCGGTCGGCGGCCTCGGCGGTGATGACCGGCCCGACATCGACGGCGAGGCGCCGCGGGTCGCCCACCCGCAGCTCCCGCAGGGCGCCCCTCAGCATGTGCAGCGTCCGGTCGGCGATCTCCTCCTGCAGGCACAGGATCCGGAGCGCCGAGCAGCGCTGCCCGGCGGAATCGAAGGCCGAGGCGATGACATCGGCGACCACCTGCTCGGCGAGCGCGGAGGAATCGACCACGAGGGCGTTCTGGCCGCCGGTCTCGGCCACGAACGGCACCGGCTCGCCGAAGCGGTTCAACCGCTCGGCGAGGGCCCGCTGAATGCCCTTGGCCACCGCCGTCGAGCCGGTGAACATCACGCCCTGCACGCGCGGATCCGCGACCAGGGCTGCGCCGACCCGGCCGTCGCCCGGCAGGAGGTGAAGCGCCTCGGCGGGGATCCCGGCCGCGTGCAGGACGCGCACGGCAGCGGCCGCGATCAGCGGCGTCTCCCCGGCGGGTTTCGCCAGGACGGTGTTGCCCGCCGCCAGCGCGGCCGCGACCTGGCCGACGAAGATCGCCAGCGGGAAATTCCACGGCGCGATGCAGGCGACCGGACCGAGCGGCGCGTCCGCGTCCCCGAGGGTCCGCTCGGCCTCGGCGGCGTCGTAGCGGAGGAAATCGACCGCCTCGCGGATCTCCGCGACGGCGCTCGCGCAGGTCTTGCCCGCCTCCCGCACGATGAGCCCGATCAGCGGCGGCATCAGCGTCTCGAGGGCGTCGGCGGCCCGCCGCAGGCAGGCGGCGCGGTCTGCGGCCGGTGTCGCCGCCCAGCCGGCCGCACCCGCCTCCGCCCGGGCCGCGGCGACCGCGACGATGTCGGCCGTCGCCGCCTGGTAGGACCCGACGATGTCCCGGTGATCGGCGGGATTGCGCACCGGTCGGTCGGCCNTCGAGGGCACCGCCCGCCACGCGGTGCGGCCGCTCGCCGCCAACCCGTCCGACAGCCGGGCGAGCTCCGCCTCGTCGGAGAGGTCGAGCCCGGCCGCGTTGGCGCGGTCCGGGCCGTAGAGGTCTCGGGGGGCCGCGATCCGCGGATGCGGCCTGCCGGGATCCGGCGCGGCCTCGACGGCGGCGACCGGGTCGGTGATCAGGTCCGCGATCGGCACGGCCTCGTCGGCGACCCGGTTGACGAAGGAGGTGTTGGCCCCGTTCTCCAAGAGGCGCCGCACCAGGTAGGCGAGCAGGGTCTCGTGCGTGCCCACCGGCGCGTAGATGCGGCAGGGCCGCTGCAGATCGGCGTCGGCCATCACGGCCTCGTAGAGCGGCTCGCCCATGCCGTGCAGGCACTGGAACTCGTACTGGCCGAGCCGAAAATCCGGGCCGGCCATCGCGACGATGCTCGCCACCGTCTGGGCGTTGTGGGTGGCGAATTGCGGGAAGACCGCGTCGGGCGCCGCGAGCAGCCGCCGCGCGCAGGCGAGGTACGAGACGTCGGTGTGAGCTTTCCGGGTGAAGACCGGGAAGTCGGCCAGACCGTCGACCTGCGCCCGCTTGATCTCGCTGTCCCAGTAGGCGCCCTTCACGAGCCGCACCATCAGCCGCCGCCGGCCCCTTCGGGCGAGGTCGATCAGGACGTCGATGACGAACGGGCAGCGCTTGCCGTAGGCCTGGACCACGAAGCCGAGCCCGTCCCAGCCGGCGAGATCGGGGTCGGCGGCGAGCCGCTCCAGAATGTCGAGCGACAGGTCGAGGCGGTCGGCCTCCTCGGCGTCGATGTTGAGGCCGATACCGTGGCCCTTGGCCAGGCGCGCGAGCTCCCGCACGCTGGGATAGAGTTCGGCCAGGACCCGGTCGCGCTGCGCGCGGACGTAACGCGGATGGAGCGCCGACAGCTTGATCGAGATGCCCGGGCCGAGGAGCACGCCGCGCCCGGCCGAGGCCGCGCCGATCGCCGCGATCGCGTCCGCGTAGGCGCGCCGGTAGCGCTCGGCGTCCTCGGCGGTCACGGCGGCCTCGCCGAGCATGTCGTACGAGTAGGTGAAGCCCTTCGCCTCGAGCCGCGCCGCGTGCCGCAGCGCCTCGGCGATGGTCCGCCCCGCCACGAACTGCTCGCCCATCATCCGCATGGCGAGATCGACGCCTGTCCGGATCAGGGGCTCGCCGCCGCGGGCGATCAGCCGGGTGAGCGCGGCGGAGAGGCCGGCCTCGTCCCGGGTCGCCGCGAGCCTGCCGGTCACGAGCAGGCCCCAGGTCGCCGCGTTGACGAAGGGTGACGGGCTGTGCCCGAGATGGGCGGCCCAGTCTCCGCCGGCAATCTTGTCGCGGATCAGCGCGTCCCGCGTCGCCGCGTCGGGGATGCGCAGCAGCGCCTCGGCGAGGCACATCAGCGCCACGCCCTCCTGGCTGGACAGCGCGTACTCGTGGACCAGCCCCTCGACGCCGCCGCGGGTGCCCTGGCGCCGCAGGGTCTCGACGAGGCGCCGCGCGTCCTCGGCGACGCGTCGAGCCGCCTCGGGCGGCAGGCGCGCTTCTTCGAGGAGCGGGACGACGCAGTCCCGCTCGGGCCGCCGGCAGGCCGCGACCACCGCCCGCCGCAGGGGCGGCAGGTCCGCCAGGCCCGCCGCGAACGCGTCGAAGGGCGCGCTCGCCGCGCCGGCCGCCTCGTCGACAACGCCGGATCCGGACATGGGCCGCCCCTCGGACACGGCCCGGTAGCACCGGACCGTCGCTGCCTCACGCTACACCGTCGGGGGCCGGCGTCGAGGCCGAAGACGCCGTGGCCGATCGCGTCACTTCGAGGCTTGCGCGTGGGCGGATTCCAGCGCGACCGCCAGGAGGGGCTGGGCGCCCTCCCGGCGCAGGGTCGCCACGGGAATCACCACCGGGTCGGCGCAGGCCTGGACGACGTGCGCGAGATCGAACTGCACCGCGAGGCCGCCGGCCTTGGCGTCGAGCCACGCCATCATGGCCGGCGGCTGCCCGTCATAGGTCTCGGCCACGGCCTCGCGGCACTCCTTGTCGGCGTCGTCCGCCTTCGGATCGCCCGTCCTCGGGCGATAGCCCGCGAGGTAGAGGGCGTGCAGCCTCTTCGACGCGAGCGTCACCATCTTGGTCCCGCCCGGGCCCTCCGCCAGGGCGAGCTTGCCGGTCAGGGAGTTGGGCAGCAGGGTCGTCCAATCGACCGGGGCGCCGGTGGTGAGATCGTAGACGATCGACATCGTGCCGCTGTTCGGGTGCGCGCCGCCGCAGAACCCGCTGTCGAAGATGACGAAGCTCAGGAAGCGCGGGCCGCGCATCGGGGCCTGGACGGTGCGCTCCCAGGAGCTGTTCTTCCCGCCCTGATCCTTGCACGCCTGCTCGGCCTTGAGGGCCCGCGCGTCGAGGCGCTTCAGCGCCGCGTTGATCCGACGCTCGGCCTCGTCGGCCGGCGCGGCGATCTGCGGCATGGCGGCGATGCCGGGGCTCGCGTCGGACGGCGCCTTCAGGACCACCGGCCCGTCACCGGCCCGGGCGGGCGCGGCCAGGCCCAGGAGGACAGCGCCAAGGCAGCCGATCCGGCGGCTGGCGCGGCGCGCGCGCGGCGGGAGGTTACGCTCGTACATCGTGCCTCAGCTCCTGTTCGGGCGGGGACGGAGGGTTTCAAATCCCGGCCGCGGGACGATCGGATCGGCGCAGCCCTAGCATCCGGGGCGGCGACGCGGCGCGCGCTTTGACACCGGCGGAAGCGGTGTCAGAACGCCGGGATGACCGCGATCCTGATCTACGGCGCCACCGGCTATACCGGGCAGCTCCTGGCCGCGCACGCCGTCGGGCAGGGGTTGCGCCCGATCCTGGCAGGGCGCGATCCCGAGAAGCTGCGGCCGCTGGCGGCCCGGCTGAACCTCGAGATGCGGGCCGCGCGGCTCGACGATGCCGCGGGCCTGCGGTCCGCCCTCGCGGGCGTGGCGGCGGTGATCCACGCGGCCGGCCCGTTCTCGCGGACGGCGCGGCCGATGGCCGAGGCCTGCCTCGCGGCCGGCGCGCACTACGTCGACATCACCGGCGAAATCGCGGTGCTGGAGGCCCTCGCGGCCAAGGATGCCGAGGCGAAGGCGGCCGGCATCGTCCTCCTGCCGGCGGCGGGCTTCGACGTGGTGCCGAGCGACTGCCTCGCCGCCCACGTGGCCGGCCGCGTTCCCGGCGCGACGCATCTGCGCATCTCCATCGGCGGATTCGGGGGCTTCAGCCGGGGCACGGCCCGCACCATGGTGGAGGGCATCGCCTGGGGCACGCGGGTGCGCCGGAACGGGCGCATCGTCGAATTGCCGAGCCCGCCGCGCGCCACCGCGGATTTCGGAACGGGACCGCGCCGGACCGTCGGGCTCGGCTGGGGCGACGTGTCGAGCGCGTGGTACTCGACCGGCGTCCCGAACATCGACGTCTACTTCGAGGCCTTCCCCGCCATGGCTGCGGCGGCCGGCCTGCCCGCCGGCATCCGGCGGATCATCGCGGGCGGCACCGCCCAGCGCCTGATCAACCGCGGCATCGACCGGCTGCCGGAGGGCCCTTCGGCCGCCGCGCGCGAGAAGGCCCGCAGCACCTTCCTGGCGGAGGCCTGGGACGGCGCCGGCCGCCGCGCGGCGAGCCGGATGGAGACGCCTGAGGGCTACACGCTCACCGTCTGGACCGCCTTGGAGGCGGCCCGCCGCGTCGCCGCCGGCACCGTCGCGCCCGGCTTCCACACGCCGGTCACGGCCTTCGGCGCCGACTTCATCCTGAGCTTCCCGGGCGTGGTGCGAACGGACCTGTGAGACGAGGTCCGCACGGCGGTCGGGATGGCCGTCTTTGCGAGCGCAGCGAAGCAATCCAGGCTGCGCCACGCTCGCCGAAATCTCGCCTCTCCGGGTCGCTTCGTCGCGCGCGCTCCGTCGTCGGAGCGCGCGCCCCGCTCCCTCACACGGTCGCGCCGATCTGCCAGGGCGCGAATTCCGACCCGCCGAAATCGAACTGCTCGCTCTTCGTCCGCTCGCCGCCGGCGACCCGCAGGATCAAGTCGAAGATCCGGTGGCCGGCCTGCTCCACGCTCTCTTCACCGTCGAGAATCGTGCCGCAGTTGACGTCCATGTCCTCCTCGAGCCGCCGGTACATGGTGGAGTTGGTGGCGATCTTGATCGAGGGCGACGGCTTGCAGCCGAATACGGAGCCGCGGCCGGTGGTGAAGCAGACGAGGTTCGCCCCGCCCGCGACCTGCCCGGTCGCCGAGACCGGGTCGTAGCCGGGCGTGTCCATGAAGACGAAGCCCTTGGCGGTGACGGGATCGGCGTAGCGCAGCACGTCCACGAGGTTGGTGCTGCCGGCCTTGGCCATGGCGCCGAGGGACTTCTCCAGGATCGTCGTGAGGCCGCCGGCCTTGTTGCCCGGCGACGGGTTCGCGTCGATCTCCGAGCCCTCCTTGCGGGTGTACTCCTCCCACCAGTGCATCAGGTCGACGAGCTTCTGGCCGACGTCCGGGCTGACGGCGCGGCGGGTGAACAGGTGCTCGGCACCGTAGGTCTCGGTGGTCTCCGACAGGATCACCGTACCGCCGTTCCGCACCACGAGGTCGCTGGCGATCCCGAGCGCCGGGTTGGCCGAGACGCCTGAATAGCCGTCCGAGCCGCCGCACTGCAGGGCGACGATCAGCTCGCTCGCCGGGACCGGCTCGCGGCGCACCACGTTCGCCTCGGCCAGGATGCCGTTGACGAACTCGATCCCGGCCTCGACCGTCTTCCGGGTGCCGCCGAGGCTCTGGATGTTCATGCTGCGGATCCGGTCGCCGAGCCCCTGCTCCTCCAGGAAGGCACCGATCTGGTTCACCTCGCAGCCGAGCCCGATCATGACGATGTGGGAGAAGTTGACGTGCCGCGCGTAGCCCGCGAGCGTCCGCCGCAGGAGCCGGAGCGGCTCGCCCATCGCCATGCCGCAGCCGGTCTTGTGGGTCAGTGCCACGACACCGTCGACGTTGGGATAGGGGGCGAGCGGGTCGAGGCCGAGGATCGGGTGCCGCCGGAACGCGTCGGCGATCAGGTCGGCGACGTGCGCGCTGCAATTCACCGAGGTGAGGATGCCGACGTAGTTGCGCGTCGCCACGCGACCGTCGGGACGGCGGATGCCCTGGAAGGTCGCGGGCGGCGTCACCAGCTGGGTCGGCCTCGCATCGACCCCGAACGCGTAGTCCCGGGCGAACTCGCCCATCCCGAGATTGTGGACGTGGACGTGGCGGCCGGCCGCGATGTCCTCCTTGGCGAAGCCGATGATCTGCCCGTACTTGGTCACCGGCTCGCCGCTCCGGTGGGCGCGGACGGCGATCTTGTGGCCGGCGGGGATGCGCTCCATGGCCGCAACGCCGTCGGCGACCGGCGTTCCCGGCTCGATGGCGCCGCGGGCCACGGCCACGCCGTCGGCCGGGCGCAGGGTGATCACGGGATACGTGGACATCGGTCTCTCCTCGGATTCCGTCGCGCCGGCTACCGTCACCGCGCCGCCTCGGGGCGCAGGGCCGGGGCGCGGGCGTCGCGGACCGGCAGCGGCGCGATCTCGCCGACCACGAACAGGTAGATGAAGGCGCCCAGCAGGCAGAACCCGCCGGCGACGATCAGGGGGATCACGAACGAGCCCTGGGTGACCGTCAGCATGACGCCCGTGAAGGTCGTCGTCACGATCCCGGCGACGTTCGACGCGAAGTTCTGGATGCCGCCGATCGAGGCCACGTGGGCCGGGGTCGGCGCCACGTCGCCGGGCAGCGCCCAGATCGAGGCCGCCGTGAAGGCGAGGCTGCCGTAGGCGACCGCGAAGCACAGCAGCGCCACGTAGATGTTCGGGGCGATGATCGACAGGGTGATCACCGACGACATCAGCATGCCGCCGACGAGGCAGGTCTTGCGGGCCGCGGTGAGGCTCCAGCCGCGGCGGTAGAGCGCGTCCGACGCGAAGCCGCCGAGCCAGCCCGCGGGGATCGACGCCAGGGCCGGCAGGCTGCCGAGCGTTCCGAGCTCCGCCAGGGAGAAGCCCCGCGCCTTGACCAGGTAGGTCGGGAACCACGTGATGAAGAAGTAGATCACGAAGTTGAGGCAGAAGAACCCGGCCATCATCCCCCAGACCGTGCGGTAGCGGAACAGCGACAGCCACGGCACCCGGTTCTGGGCGTCCGCCGCGTCGACGGTCTTCGGCCGCTCCTGCGCGGCCCGCAGTCTGGCGAGCACCTCCGGCGACACCTTCGGATGGTTCTCGGGCTCGCGGTAGAGCCACATCCAGAACACCGCCCAGACGAAGCCCAGCACGCCGGTGACGACGAAGGATTCCCGCCAGCCCAGCGTCGCGATGACCCAGGAGACGAGCGGGATCGCCAGCGCCGAGCCCACCCGGGAGCCGCTGTCGAAGATGCTGCTGGCGAAGCTCCGCTCGCCGCGCGGGAACCACGAGGCCGCGACCTTGGCGAAGGACGGGTAGGCCCCGGCCTCGCCGATGCCGAGCAGCATGCGAAGGCCGAGCAGGGACAGGAAGCCGCGTCCGACCGCGGTCAGCGCCGTGCAGGCCGACCACCAGACCACCGCGACCACGAGGGAGAGCCGCGCGCCGACCCGGTCGGCCACGTAGCCGAAGGGCAGCTGCATGATCGCGTAGGTCCAGAAGAATCCCGACAGGATCAGGCCCATGTCGGTGGCGTCGAGCCCGAGTTCCTTGGACATGGACGGCGCGGCGACCGCCAGGTTGGCGCGGTCGATGTAGTTGATGGCGTTGGCGGCCATGCAGAGGCCGATCATGAGCCAGCGCAGACGCGGCATCGTGGGCTCCTCCCGTCTTCCGGGGATGGCGTCCCCGGTCCGTGCGGCGCCCCCGTTGAAGCCGAGGGTCGCCGCCGAGCGTGGTGTCGTGCCGGCTCGGGTCCGGCTCAGGTGCGGTAGGCGTCGCCGTCGAGGCCGTGCGGCCGGCCGGCGGCGAGCAGGGTCTCCCAGACGGGCTCGGGCAGCGGCACGCCCTCGGCGAGGCGCTCGGCGCGCATCCGCCGCTCCGGTTCGCCGGGCAGCAGGACCTCGGCACCCGGCATCGGCTTGGCGCTCTTGAAGAAGTCGAGATAGGCCCGCGTCTCGGCCGCGAGGGCATCCTCCGTGCCGAGGGCCGACGGCGTGACGTAGATCGACAGCATGCCGTTGCAGATCCGCCGCTGCCCGGGCCCGGCCGTGCCCGAGCCGGTGAGCGCGCCGGCCAGAAGCTCGCACATCAGCGCGAGGCCGGAGCCCTTGTGCTCGCCGAAGGCCCGGATCGCCCCGGCCCCGCGCTGGTTGTCGCGCTCGACGCCGTCCAGCGGGCCGAACAGGGTCGCCGGGTCGGCACTGAGGCGGCCGTCCGGCTCGATGAGCGCGCCCTCGGGCAGCGGCTTGCCGCCCCTCGAGGCGACCAGCACCTTACCCTCGGCGACCAGCGAGGTGGCGAAGTCGAGGATGATCGGGTCGCCGCCCGGGACCGGGAAGCCGGCCGCGAAGGGAGCCGTGGAGAAGCGGCGCTCCACGGAGCCGAAGGGCGCCACCAGGAGGCTGCCCGCCACGTTGACGAAGTGGACCGAGACGAGCCCCGCGGCCGCCGCCCGCTCGGCCCACTCGCCGATCCGGCCGATATGCCCGGCGTGCCGCAGGGCGATGATCGCGACGCCGTTCTCCCGCGCCTTGGCGATGCCGAGATCGACGGCGACGGGGCCGGCCGTCTGCCCGAACCCGTAATGGGCGTCCACGAGGGCGAAGTTCGGCGCGTCGGTCACGATCTCGGGCGTGCGGCCGGCCTCGACCTCGCCGGCGCGCAGCCACTCGACGTAGCGGGTGACACGGACGACGCCGTGACTGTCGTGGCCGGTGAGGTTCGCCGCCACCAGGAAGCGGCCGATGCGCTCGGCCTCCGGCTCGGCGCAGCCCTCGCGCACGAAGATGTCCCGCACGTAGGCGGTCAGCCTGTCGGCCGGAATCCGCATCCCGTCTCTCCCTCGCCGCGCCTCGCCGAGCGCGTGCGGGATGAACCTAGCGCCCTCGCACGTGCAGGGCGAGCACCGGCGGGTGACGGCGGCCGCCACCTGTCGTCCCCGCCGGACCTGTCACGGGTCGGACGGGACGGGCCCGGGCGGGTCGCCGTAGGGGAAGAAGTCGGCGGCCTGCATCTGCGCGTAGGCGAGGTGATCGAGGCGCACCGTGCCGAGGAACGGCTCCGGCGGCTCCACCAGCAGGATCGTGCGGGCGTAGCCGCTGTCGTCGAAGCCGCGCCGGAAATGCACCCGCGACTTGATCGCCACGACGTCGAAATCCGCCGGCTCCAGGCCCAGGCGCCACAGCTCGTCGGGCTCGACGATCTGCGCGAGCTGCGGGCTCAGCACGAGGACGTTGCCGGCCCCGAACGCGACGCAGATCCAGGTGCCACCGCCTCCGCCGCTTCCGGCGACGCCCGGTTCCGGGGCCTCGACCACGCGCAGCACCGTTCCGGTGATCCGCACCGGGTCGCCCGCGGACGGGTCGCCGCCGCCGCCGACCGGCGCGTCGAACGGGTCGCCGGCCGCGAGGGAGCCCGCCGCCACGGTGTCGGGCGACGCCACGGTGGCGACCAGGGTGCGGGTGAGGCCCTGCCGGAGGATCTCGCGCAGCAGCCAGGTCGCCCGGCCCGAGCGGTCGCTGTGGTCGGCGAGGACGACCGGGGCGGCGCCCTCCGCGACCGACGCCCGGGCGAGGCGCACGCCGTCGGCGATCGTGTGGATCCGCGTCGCCTCGAGCTGCGCGCGCCGCTGCCGCCACGCGAAATCCGCGACGTCCCGCGCCACCCGCTCGGCCAGGCCCAGGTCGTCGTCGGTGATCGCCTGCACGGTCATCCCGCCGTCCGGGGCGTCGCCCCACGGGAAGCCGAAGAACACGTTGACGTACACGTCCGGCTCGCGCGCCTCCCAGACGAGGGCCCGCTGCACGAGGTCGGACCAGGGCGCGGCGCCGGTCCACTGCACGACGGTCGGCGACAAGATCGGCACCTTGATGGTCCGGTGCGCCGGCCGGAAGTCGCCGCGCACGGCGCGGACCAGCATCCGGGCGGCCCGCTGCCCCTGCAGGTGGCCGTCGTAGTGGGGGAAGTACTTCACCGCGAAGGCCATGTCGGCGTGGTCGAGGAAGGCGGCGTCCTCGTTGCCGTGCAGGTCGAAGGTCCCGACCAGGATCGCCCCCTCGCCCACCGCGGCGCGCACCTGCCGAGCGATGTCGGCCTCCGGGCGGGGGACGCCGCGCACCGCCATGGCGCCGTGCAGGGCGAGGTAGACGCCGTCGAACGGGCCCTGCGCCCGCAGCTCGGCCACCATCTGCCCGAGGAAATGCGCGTAGGCGTCGGCGGTGATCCAGCCCGAGGCGGTGCCGGTGCGCGGCCAGAGCGGCGAGGTGATCCCCACCAGCTCGACGCCGTCGTACTCCCGCGCAACCTGCACGAAGCCGCCCATGTAGCCCTTGGGATCGGTGGCGAGCAGGGCGGCCCCGGCGGCCGGCGAGCCGGGATAGATGAAGTCGTCCCGGGTCGTGTCGTTCGGAAGGAACGTGACGGTCTCGTGCGTGAACTGGAGGACGGCGAGGCGCATCGGTGGTCGGTCCTCAGGGATCCGTGTGAGGGTCAGGATATCTCGCGCACCAGCTTGGCGACGAGTGAGCGGCCGAAGGCCGCGAAGCTCTCGGCGGTCATCACGAAGGCACCCTCCCCGCCGATGACGACGCTCCGGTAGTACGCCGCGAGACCGCCCGCCGGATTGGTATGCTCCCTCAGGAAGGCCGGCATCCCTTCCGGCTCGGTGAGGATGACGATGCCGTTCACCGTGATGCCGGCCGCCACGGCGGCGTCCCGCGCGTCCGTGATCGAGCGCCCGGCATTGCCGGTGCCGTCTCCCGATATGTCGATCACCCGGCGGTCGGCGCGGAACGGCGCCCGGGCCAGCAGGTCGGCGGCGAATCCGATCGCCGACCCGATGGCGGTGCGCCCGTAGAACGGGCGCGGCGCCGCGCGCAGTCGGTCCGCGAAGGCGGCCGCGTCCTGCACCGAGGCGATCACCATCCAGTCGACCGCCACCTGCTGCTCGCCGGGCCCGGCCCAGTCGAACAGGGCCACGCCGATACGTCCGGCCGGACCGTCGGCGATGGCCCGCAACACGCGCGGATCGCCGAAGGCCTCGGCGTAACCGCGGCGCTCGAGGTCGAATCGGGCCTCGCTGATGCTGAGCGACACGTCCACCGCGAGCACGAGGAGAAGGTCGACATCCGTATCCGCCGCGCGGGCACGGCGACCGGCCAGCGACAGGGCGGCGAGCATCCCGGACAGGAACGGGCGTCGCCGCATGGCCGACCCTCGATCTCGGGCGCCCGCGCGGGACGGCGGGCGGCCACAGCCATGCAACGAGCCTGCCGGCCCGCCGGTTCGCGCCGCCCGGCCGCGCCGCGCGAAGGTTCCGCCCGCGCACCGCGGATCCGCGCCGCTTTCCGCCGCATCACCGGCCGGGCCGTCCGCCCTACCTGCCGCGGATCGGAGCGCCGCCGGCGCCACCTCTCCAGAGACAGTCGACATGCATCGTGTTCGCCGAATCGGCCGTGCCCTCGAGAACGGGATCGTCGGAGCCGTGACCGGTACGGTCGCCTTCCTCAGCCGGACGATCGACGGGCTGATCGGGCTGGTCGGCCGCCTGTCCGAGCGCCTCGACGCCCGGCTGGCGTCGCTCGCCGACGAGTCCCGGGCGCGCCACCGGCGAGAGGGCCGCCGGCAGATCGACCCGATCTCGCTGGAGTAGCGGCGTGCGGCAGCCCCGGCCCTAGAGCCCCGGTCCCTTGGCAGCCCCGAAGATGCGGCCCGGCTTGCCGTCGGCCGCGCCCTGGAGAAGGACGACCCAGCTGTCCGCGTCGGCGACGCGGGCCTGGGTGTCGGGCACCTCGAAGCGGGTCGGCTGTCCGGTCCAGGGACCGAGCCGCTGCATGCCGCGGACGACGTTGACGTAGGTCGCCGTCCGGCCGCCATTCTCCCCGGCCTGGATCGCGATCGCGCGACTGCGGAGCACGGGGACCAGCCAGACATCGCCGCGGACCTCGGACTTCGCCTCCGGGGCCGCCCCGACCTCCACCAGGATCCGATCGCCCCTGGTCTCGCCGCGCACCGCGACCGGCAGCCCGCCATGCTGGCAGGCATCCCGGATCAGGCGTTCCAGGGCGGGCCGGTCCGACCCGACCGCGAACCCGTTGCCGTCGACCACCACCTGGGGCGTGAACACCTGTCGCGCCCCCCGTCCCCGCGCGTAGGCGCGCTGCCGCTCGGTCAGCGGTCGCAGCGCCAGCGTGTCCTTCCAGCCGAGATAGTCCCAGTAGGTCACCGGCAGGGTCAGTGCGATGACGCCGGGCTTGTGGGCGAGGTCGCGCAGGACCGGGTCGGCGGACCGGCAGGCGCCGCAGCCCTGGCTGGTGAAGAGTTCCACCACGGCGCGGACGGGCTCGGCCCGCGCCGGTCCTGCGGCCAGCGTCGCGCAGGCAAGCAGCGCGGCACGGAGCGCGCGGCGATCGCGGGTCGGGGCGCGGTGCCGGGACGTCATCGCACCATCAGACCGTCTGGGAAGCCGAAGGTGAAATCACGTTGGCTTGAGAGGCCTCTACTGTCGGTTGAAGCGGTACGGGTGCCACTCTTGGTTTCGGCAGCATGTCGGGCCGCCAGCGGCGATGCATCCACAACCACTGGCCCGGGTTCTCCCGCACCCAGCCCTCGACCACCGCGGTCATCGCCTGCATGGCGCCGGCGACGTCGATGGTCCCGTCGGCGGCCCGAGGCAGGTCGAGCGGTGGCGTCAGGTCGAGCCGGAAGCGGCCCTCCGGCAGGCGCACGACGCGCACGCCGTGGACCGGGCAGTCGTAGTGGCGGGCGAGCTTGGCCAGGAGCGGGTTGGCGAGGCACGGCCGGCCCAGGAAATTGACCACGACGCCGCGGGTGAAGTGCTGGTCGATGAGCTGGCCCAGGTGGCCACCGGTCTCGACCACGTCGCGCATGGCGAAGACGGCGCCCGGCGTGGAGGCGGCGAGCCCGCCCATCGTCCGGCGGCGGACCTCCTGAACGAGGCGCGCGGCCGCGGGGTTGTTCGGCGGCCGGAACACCGCGGTGGCGTCGAGGCCGAAGCGGGCCGCGCAGATCGCCGGCAATTCCCAGTTCGCCAGATGCGCCGAGAAGATCAGACCCGGCCGGCCGTCGTCGCGCAGGGCGTAGAAATGCTCGATCCCCGAGACCTCGGTGCGCAGGTCGCCGGTGGCGGCGGGATCGTAATCGAACAGTGTATCGAGATGGGCGTATTCGGCCCCCGTCCGCCCGAGATTGTCCCAGGCTTCCAGGGCGATCCGCTTCCGCTCCGCCTCGGGCATGTCGGGGAAGGCCGCCCGGAGGTTCGCCATCGCGGTGCGGTGCGCCGGGAGGAGCGGGCCGAGGGTGCGCAGCAGCGCGGCGCCGAGCGCCGTGGACCGGACCGGCCCGAGGATGCGCGCCAGCAGCGCGAGCGCGCGGATCACCGGGATCATCGCGAAGCCCGCGAGGCGCGGGTACGACCGTTTGAGCAGGAGGGCGAGACGCAGCACAATCGATTCCAGGGGTACGGTACGGGCGGCCCCCCAGCGCACCCGTACGGCGACGTTTACGCCGAGTCTCTCGCGGCGCGAAATGCGGATCGCCGCACCCGGTGCCGGCGTCGCGCCGGGCGGGTGCGCAGCCGCCCGCGCTACAGGCTGACGAGAATCTTGCCGAAGACCCGGCGCGATTCGAGGCGCTCCAGACCCTGCGCGAAATCCGCCAGCGGGTACACTGTATCGACGACCGGTCGAATGCCCGATTCCATCTTCGCGAGGGCCTGACCGATATTCGCGAGCGAGCAGCCGAACGAGCCGGTGATGCGGTACTGCTGCTGGAACAGCTGCATCAGGTTCATGGTCGCCGAGACGCCCGACGTCGATCCGCAGGTCACGAGCCGGCCGCCGCGCTTCAGGCAGAGCAGGGAGCCGTTCCAGGTATCGGCGCCGACATGCTCGAACACCACGTCGACGCCCTTGCGCTTGGTCAGCCGGCGGACCTCGCCCTCGAAGCGCTCGGTGCGGTAGTTGATGACGTGGTCGGCGCCGAGTTCGGCGGCCCTGCGTCCCTTCTCGTCGTCGCCGACCGTCGTGTAGACGGTGCAGCCGATCGCCTTGGCCATGCGGATCGCCGCGGTCCCGATCCCGGAGCCGCCGGCATGGACCAGCACGCTCTCGCCGGGCTCCAGGCGGGCATTGTCGAACAGCATGTGCTGGACCGTGCCGAAGGCGATGCCCGCGCAGGCGGCGTCGGTGTCGCTGACGCCGTCCGGCACCTTCACGGCGAGGCGGGCCGGCACGGTCACCAGTTCCCGGGCGAAGCCGTCGAGATGGAAGCCCATCACGCCGGACACGTCCTCGCAGAGGTTGTCGCGCCCCTCGCGGCAGGCCTTGCACCGGCCGCAGGTCATGGCGCCGTAGGGCACGACCCGGTCGCCCGCGACGAGGCCGGTGACGCCCGCCCCGACCGACTCGACGGTCCCGGCCGCCTCCGCGCCGACGATCAGCGGCATCTTCCGCTTGGCGAAGGCCATGCCGCGGAAGCCCCAGACGTCGATGAAGTTGAGGCCGACCGCGCGGATGCGGATCCGGACCTCGTCGGCGCCGGGCGCGGGCGGCGGCTCGATCTCGGTGAGGCGCAGGTCGCGGTCGCCGAACAGCTGGAGGGCTCGCATCGTGTCTCTCGTCACTCCGGCGCCAGGTAGCGCCGCCGCGCCCAGCCGAGGGCGCGTCCGGCCTTCACCCGGCACCACGTGGTGCGGCTCGGCGTGTCGTTGGTGCAGCCGAAGACCAGGGCGCGGCTGCGGATCTCGCCGACCTGCTCGGCGGACGGGTCCGGCTCGGCGCGGATGCTCAGCGGCTCGCCCGGCGGCAGGCCGGAGATCCGGTAGACCTGCGGTTCCGCCCGGGCATGGCCCGGAGCCAGGAGAGCCGCGCCGCAGAGGGCGGCGGTGAGGGCGAGGCTGGCGCGCATCGGCAGGATCGTCCGGTTCGGCGGCGCCACCGTCAGGTCCGGTGCACGCCCATCATGGCGGTCAGGCCGCCATCGACGGGCAGCACGGTCCCGGTGATGTAGGAGGCCCCCTCGCCCATCAGGAAGGCCGCCAGCGCCGCGACATCCTCGGGCCGCCCGAACCGGCCGGCGGGGATCTGCCGCTCCATCCCGTCCCGGTAGGCGGCGTAGCGCTCCATCATGGCGGTGTCGACGAAGCCCGGGGCGATGACGTTGACTGTCACGCCGCGCTTGGCCGTCTCGATCGCCAGGGTCCGGCAATAGGCGACGAGCGCGCCCTTGGTCGCCGCGTAGGCGGCGTTGCCGGCATTGCCCCGCAGGGCGGCCACGGAACCGATCGCCACGATGCGGCCCGCGCGCGCGCGGGTCATCTCCCGCACCAGCGCCTTGGCGAGGCGCGTCAGCGAGAAGAAGTTCACCTGCATGGCGGCCTCGGCCCGATCCTGATCGAGCATCGCCGCGAGGGCGTCGCAGGACTGGCCGGCATTGTGAACGAGGCCGTAATAGCCCGCGGCCTCGGCGGCCTCGCAGAAGGTGTCCAGCGCGGCCCGGTCGGCGAGGTCGACGGGATGGGCCGCGAAGGGCCGGTCCGGGTAGGTCGCCCGCAATTCGGCCAGCAGCGCCTGCGCGGCCTCGGCCGAGGCGCGGTAGGTGAAGTCGACGCCGAGGCCGGATCCCGCCAGCGCGCGGACGATCGCGGCGCCGATGCCGGAGGCGCCGCCGGTCACGAGGACCCGGCGCGGGGCGGCGGCGGCGCTCACGCGGGCTCCGCGCCGAGGACCAGGCAGGTGTTCTGGCCGCCGAAACCGAACGAGTTCGACAGCACGGTCCGCACCGGCAGGTCGCGGGCGGTCTCCACGATGTCGAGGGCGATGGTCGGGTCCGGCACGCGGTGGTTGATGGTCGGCGGGATGCGGCCGTGACGGATGGTCAGCAGCGAGACCGCCGCCTCGATGGCGCCGGCCGCCGTGAGGGTGTGGCCGATCATCGACTTGTTGGAGGTGACCGGCAGAGCGGCCGCGCGGTCGCCGAACACGGCCGCGAGGCCCAGGGCCTCCATCTTGTCGTTCTCCGGCGTCGAGGTGCCGTGCGCGTTCACCGTGTCGACCGCCTCCGCCGGCACACCGGCATCGTCCAGGCTCGCGCGGATCGCCGCTATGATCGGCGCGCCGTCGGGGCTGGACCGGGTGCGGTGGAAGCCGTCGCCCTTCTCGCCGCAGCCGAGGACGTAGCCGAGGATCGCGGCGCCGCGCGCGACGGCGGCCTCGGCGTCCTCGAGCACCAGGGCGGCCGCGCCCTCGCCCATGACGAACCCGTCCCGGTCCTTCGAGAACGGCTTCGAGGCGGTCGCGGGGTCGTCGTTGCGGGTCGAGAGCGCCGAGAGCAGCGAGAAGCGGATCAGCGATTCCGGGTTCACCGAGCCGTCCGTGCCGATGCAGAGCGCCGCCGCGGTCTCGCCGCGCCGGATCGCCTCGACGCCGAGCTGGATCGCCGTGGCCCCCGACGAGCAGGCGGTCGAGAGCGAGATCGGCGAGCCTTTCGTGCCGAAGCGGTCGGCAATGCGGTCGGCGACCGTGCCGAAGATGAACAGGTCGTGCCAGGGATCGAAGCGGCGTGTCGCCGCCGCCCGCAGGAGGCCGGCATAGTCGACCGGACCGTCGCCGCCCGCGGCCTCGGCCAGGGCCTGCCGCTGCGGCCACTCCATCTCGACCGGCGGGACCGCGATGAACAGCGCGCCGGGGAAGTCGCCTCGGGCGCCGATCCCGGCCTGCGCCACCGCCTCCTCGGCGGCGACGGCGGCGAAGCGCTCGGACAGGAGCGGCGCCACGAGGGGATCGGTGTCGAGGAAGTCCACCGTCCCGGCGATGCGCGTGCGCAGCGTGTCGGTCGGGAACCGTGCGATCGCGTGGATGCCCGACCGGCCCTCGGTCATGGCCGCCCAGGTGTCGGCCTGTCCCTGACCGAGGGAGGAGACGACGCCGATGCCGGTGACCGCGACGAGCGGCCGGCCCCTGGCGTCGCGGTAGGATCGCGCGCTCATGGAGCGGTCCTTACGGGATTTTCCGCCGCCGTACACCTCCGCGCGGGCGGTGCCGAGGGCGCGGCGCCGGGACGACGGACGCCGTCCCGGCGGGAAGCCTCAGGCGCGCGGCGCGTTGGCGAGGCGGAGCACCGTCTGCAGCAGCACGTCGGCGCCGGCGGCGCAGTCGGCCTGCGTGGCCGATTCCGACTCGTTGTGGCTGACCCCGTCCTTGCACGGCACGAAGATCATGGCGGCCGGGACCTTCGCGGCGAGGTTGCAGGCGTCGTGGCCGGCACCCGAGATGATCCGGCGGCGCGGATGGCCGAGGCTCTCGGCGGAGGCGTCGATCGCCGCCACGATGGCGGGGTCGAACGGCACCGGCTCCTTCCGCCAGATGCGGGTCAGCGCGATCTCCAGATGACGCCGCGCCGCGATCTCGGCCGCCGCCTCGCCGAGCGCCGCCTCCATCGCGTCGAGGGTCTCCGAGCGCGGATCGCGCACGTCCACCGTGAAGGCGACCCGGCCCGGCACGACGTTGCGGGAGGGCGCCAGGATCGCGGCCTCGCCGATCGTCGCCACCGCGGAGGGCGCGTGGCTCAGCGCGATCCGCTCGGCGGCCAGGGCGAATTCCGAGAGGGCCAGCAGCGCGTCGCGGCGGCGCGGCATCGGCGTCGTCCCGGCATGGCTCTCGAAGCCGGTGATCACGCCGTCGAACCACATGATGCCCTGGCCGCCCTCGACCACGCCGATGGTCTTGCCCTCGGCCTCCAGGATCGGCCCCTGCTCGATGTGCAGCTCGACGAAGGCGCCGATCTCCCGGGTGCCGACGGCCTCGACCCCGCGGTAGCCGATGGCGTCGAGGGCCTCCGCCACCGTGGTGCCGGCGGCATCGCGCTTGGCCAGGATCTCGTCCGTGGTGAAGTCGCCCGCGTAGGCCGCCGAGGCCATCATGGCGGGGGCGAAGCGCGAGCCCTCCTCGTTGGTCCAGTTGACCACGAGGAGCGGCGCCTCGGTCTCGATGCCGGCATCGTTGAGGCTGCGCATCACCTCCAGCCCCGCCAGGACTCCGAGGATCCCGTCGAACTTGCCCCCGGTCGGCTGGGTGTCGAGGTGCGAACCGAAGGCGATCGGCTTGCGGCCCATGTCGCGGCCCGGCCGCAGGGCGTAC
The DNA here is from genome assembly GCF_036441335.1 of Methylobacterium mesophilicum. Lineage (GTDB taxonomy): Bacteria > Pseudomonadota > Alphaproteobacteria > Rhizobiales > Beijerinckiaceae > Methylobacterium > Methylobacterium mesophilicum_B. The sequence goes on along the minus strand of NZ_MLBW01000034.1, from coordinate 603,204 downwards.
TGCGTGCCGAGCGCGTCGACCGACACGGTCAGTCCGGCCGCCTCGCAGGCCGTCCGGAACCAGTCGCGGACCTGGCCGTCCTCCGCCGAGAGCGTCAGGCGGTTGATGCCGCCGGCCGGCGTGCCGCCGAATTCCGCGGTCTCCAGGATCGTCGCCCAGAGGCGCGCACCGTCGGCGCGCAGGTTGTGGGTCTTGCTGAGGCTCATCTCGGCCATGCCGGTTCCTTTCACGGCAGATCGCCGTGCGACGCAAAACTTACAGGCGGGGGCGGCCGGGTCGGCAGCGCTCCCACTTCGCAGATCCGCGGCCAGCAACCGCGGTGCCAACCGCGCCGGTCAAGCCGGCGGGCGCCGCACCGGGTTGGCGCGCAGCAGCGCGATCGCGTCGACCCGCAGGGCGACGGCGATCTCGCCGAGGGCGCTCGCCTCGATGTTGCTGATCCCGTCCTGGTCGGCAACGTCCGCGGCGATCAGGAAGACGTTCTCGCGCTGAGCCCCGGGTCGCTCCGCCACCGCCGCGACGTGGCGCAGGTTCTCGGCCCGGCCGAGGCGGGTGCGGGCCCGGGCGATGCCCTCGTAGAGTTCCGTCTCGAGCATCAGCGCGTCGTAGCCCTTCATCAGGACCGGGTCGGCCTTCAGGCCGTGCAGGGCCGCGTCGAATTCCGGCCCCGCGACCTCACCGTCGGCCACGATGACGTTGGCGGCGGCCGAGACCGCCGCGAGCATCAGCGCCTTGTCGCCGGCATAGGCCGTCACGGTACGGCCGAGATGGCCGAAGAGGTCGCGCAGGAGGCTCATTCCGGAGGGTCGGCCGCGGGGTCGGGGTGGCTGCTGGGACGCGAGGGATAGCAGAGGACGGTACGGAGGGAACCCGTCGCGCTGCGACCGGCCATAAATGCGCGCGGCGCCGGCGGCCAGACATCCTTCGGCAACATGGCTATGCGACTCAAGAAGCCAACCGCGTCCTCGAGCGCGGCCGACGGTACGCGGCCTCGTCGATCCCCCCTCAGCCGATGCCGCGCCCGTCGTCACGCCGCCGGAGCGATGTTCGGGTGCCCCCCAGGCCCGGACCTCGAGCCGGCGGCGGTCTCCGCCGCGAGATGATCGACCACCGCCGACAGCGCCGCGCGCTCCCGCGCGCCCGCGCGACGCGCGGCGGCGAAGACGGCCATCTGCCGGTCCGCGCTCGTCCCCTCGGCGACGATCCGCGTCGCGTGCGCGCAGGCGGCGACGCAGTCCAGGGCTTCGGCATCCTCGGCGATGTCGGCGAGCAGGGTCTCGACCGCCGCGGCGACCGGTACGGTCCGGACCTGAGCCTCGTCGATGAGCGTCGCGCGGACGCCGTCGCACTCGGCCCGCCAGAGATTCTCCATGACGAAGCCGCGTGAGGCGGCGGTCAGGCCGGCATTGTGACGTCTGTCCCGGACGACCCGCCGGACGAGGCATCGGAACAGCGCGGCGATGCAGAGCGCGTCGTCGAGGCGCGTGCAGCTGTCGGCGACCCGCAACTCCAGCGTCGGGTACTTCAGCGACGCGCGCACGTGCCACCAGAGATAGCTGGCATCCGCGATGGCGCCCGAGCGCGTCATCACCGCGACGTAGCGGGCGTAATCGTCGGTATCGGCGAACAGCTCGGGCACGCCCGTGCGCGGCAGCTCGGCGTAGGCGCGCATCCGGTAACCGGCGAAGCCGGTCTGCTGCCCCTGCCAGAACGGCGATCCGGTCGAGAGCGCGAGCAGCACCGGCAGGTACGGCAGCAGCCGGTTGATCAGCCCGATCCGCGCCGCGGGATCCGGTACCTCGACGTGCACGTGGAGGCCGCAGACGAGGTTGCGCCGGCCGAGCATCCGGAGGTCGGCCATGATCCCGTGGTAGCGGGCCTTGTCGGTCGGGCGCTGGTCACGCCACCGGGCGATCGGATGCGTGCCCGCCGCGAAGGTCAGGATGCCGCGCGCGGCGCCGATCTCCGCGAGGCTGCCGCGCAGCTCCGCGAGATGCGCTCGCGCCTCGGCGAGATCGGCGGTCGGCGGCGAGGCCACCTCCACCTGGCACTGGAGCTGCTCGCGCTCGGCGTCGTCGAGGCGGGCCCGCACGGCGGCGTGGAACGCCCGGAGGCCGGCCCGCGGCGTGCCGCGGGTGCGGGAATCGGCCAGGAAGAACTCCTCCTCGATGCCAAACCTGTAGGCGTGGGCCATCCGCGCTCCCTGCCCCGGACGGGCCGATCGGTGTTCGGCGAACGCCGCCGCGCCGGCCGGGTTCCGGCCCTGGCGGCGGCGCAGAAAGCCTCAGCGCCAGAAGGGCTTGACGTCGAGGAGCTCGGACCGCGCATCCGCGGCCGCGTCGAGCAATTTCTGTGCCCCCGGGTCGTCCGGCCCCGGCATCGGCGGCCCCGACAGGCTCTCGGTCATCGTCCGGGCCGTCTCCAGGTCGTTGAGCGCGCCGAGATGATCCTGCAGATCCGAGAGTGCGGCCCCGAACTTCTCCTGCCGGCGGACCGCCTTCTTCTTCCGGTAGAGACCAGCGAAGAACTCCGCGCCGTAGCGGAGTTTCTTGGCGGCGATCCGCGCGCGATGCCGCGTGTGCGGATCGAGGTGCCGCAGGCCGCGCCCGCGTTTCTTGAGGCGCGCGCGCGCGGTGTCGAGCACCTGCGCGGCGAAGTGCCGTCCGTCGACGGCCGCGTCGGGCCCGGCGGCCCAGGAGCCCGCCTCGACCCAGCCGGCGAAATCGATGATGAGCGCGCGCCATTGCGGGCTCTCCAGTGTCGCCGACACGGCCTCGTACGCGGCGGCGCGCTCCGCCTCGGCGCGCGCGCGCAGGGCGTCGAGACCGGGCTCGTCGGGGCGCCGCTCGGCGAGGTCCGGCAGCGTGTCGCTGAGAAACACGTCGAGGTTGCGGGCGTGGCCGAACGGCTCGGTGACGTGCTTGATCGCGTCGTTGAAGGCCGCGGCCCGGGGATCGCTCGCCAGCATGGGCCCGAAGAGGGACAGCGCCGAGCGCAGGCGGCGCAGGGCGACGCGGATCTGGTGGAGCGCCTCGGGGGGGCGGCCGCCTTCCAGGAAGGCGGTCTCGTTGAGGCGCATGTGGCGCAGGCAGGCGCGCGCCACCCGGCGGAAGACCTCGCCGGCGCCGGCGCCCTCGGGCAGCTCCAACGGCTCGGCCTTCACGATGCCCGGCCCCTTCCCGTCGAGGAGGCCGTAGCCGACGGCACTCTTGGCCTTCACGCCGAGGCGCAGCGGCACGGTCTCGGCCAGCTCCCGCGCCAGCGCGAACAGGTCGGCCGGATCGCCGGACTGGAGTTCCAGCTCGAGCTCGCAGAGGGGGGCATCGCCGGAGGCGGTCTCGACCCGGCCCTCGTCGAGGGTGACGAGCACGCGGGACTCGCCCTGCGTCACCGGTATCTCCCGGCGCATCACCACCGTGGCGAACAGCCGCTCGAGCGGCGCGTCGGCCCCGCCCAGGACCGGCTCGGCGGCCGTGTCGGCCCAGGCCGCGGGCTCCGGCGCCTCGCCGGCGATCTCCGACTCCCACTCGGCCCGGTCGAACAGCCCGACGCCGCCACTCCCGGCCTTCACGGTCTGGATGTGGCGGCCGCCCTTGGCGCGGACACGCAGGGTGAGGCCGGCCTCGCGAAGGGCGCGCTCGGGCGTGTCGTAGTAGCTCGTGACCATGAGTTCGGGCTCGGTCGCCGACGCGTCCTTCAACCGGGGGTGGGACACGAGCGCCGTCAGGTCCGGGCCGGCGCAGTCGAGCTTCAGCTCGACCTCGCGGGGTTCCGCCGCGGCGTGGCTATCGGTGTCGCTCATACGCTCCTCTTCGTCACCTGCCTCGGCTAACGAGGCAGGGATGGGCTCCGGTTGCATCGCGTCGCATCGCGCCGCACCGGCATCGGGGCGTGACCGTCGGACGCACCCGGCGCAGCAAAGGCGGCGACGCATCCGTCGTCAAGCGGGGACGCCGCCACTCCCGCGCGACGGAACGATGCTGCGCTGCGTTAAAATCGCGCTTTCCCAAAACGGCACGGCGTGGCAAGACAAATTGTCCACAACTCATCTGCCACGCAGCCCCGGCCCCGACCGCCTGGCGGCTCACGGTGCCACGACGCGCCGGCGCGGCGGATCTTCCCCTGCGAGCGAGCGGTGCGCCCCTTGTGGACGGCGGCACCGTGGAGATGATCCGGTCGGTGGCTGCTTTGAAGACACTCCTCGTCGGCGTGATCGGGCACGTCGATCACGGCAAGACGGCGCTCGTCCGCGCGCTCACCGGCGTCGAGACGGACCGTCTCAAGGAGGAGCGCGCCCGCGGCGTGTCGATCGTGCCGGGCTTCGCGCTGCTGACATCCGCTGAGGGCGAGATCGACCTCGTGGACCTGCCGGGCCACGAGCGGTTCGTTCGCGCCATGATCTCCGGCGCGACCGGCATGCGCGCCGTCCTCCTCGCGGTGGACGCCCACGAGGGAATCAAACCGCAGACGGTGGAGCATCTCGAGATCGCCTCCCTCATCGGCGTGCGCCGCGGCGTGCTCGCCCTGACGAAGGCGGACCTCGCCTCGCCCGAGACCGTGGCGGCCCGCGCCGCCGAGATCGCCGCCGCGGCCGTTCGGGCCGGGATCGAGGCCGGTCCGGTCATCGCCACCTCGACTGTCACGGGCGATGGCCTGCCGGAGCTCGCCGCCGCCCTGTCGGCGCTGCTCGCGGAGACGGAGCCCGGCCGCGATGACGGCTTCCCCTACCTGCCGGTGGACCGGGTCTTCTCCCGGCCGGGCTTCGGCACGGTCGTGACCGGGACGCTGCGGCGCGGGCCGCTCGCAATCGGCGACACCGTCGAGATCGCCCCCGGCGGCCGCACCGCGACGGTGCGCGGCCTGCAGATCCACGGACGCGCGGTGGAGCGCGCCGAGCCGGGGCGCCGCACGGCGGTCGCCCTGCGCGGGATCGACCTCGACGAGATCGCCCGCGGGCAGGCGCTCTCGCTGCCGGGCCTGCTCGCGCCGAGCCCGTGGCTCGACGTGGCGATCACCGCGGCCGCGAACCTGCCAAATTCCCTCGCGGGCGGCACGGCCTGCCGTCTGCTGTTCGGTACCACCGAGGTCGAGGCGCGGCTGCGGCTGCTCGACCGCGACGCCCTGGAGCCGGGCGCAAGCACCCAGGCACAGCTCCACTTGGCCGAGCCGGTGGCAGTGCCGGCGCGGGAGCCTTTCGTGCTGCGGCTCGACTCGCCCTCCGTCACGGTGGCGGGCGGTCGGGTCCTCGATCCGGTGAGCCGGCGCCGCCGACGCCGCGATCCCCGGGTCATGGCCGACCTCGCCGCCCTCACGGCGGGCGGTCCCGCCGAGGCGATCACGGTCCGCCTCGGGCAGCTCGGCGCGGCCGGGGCGCCGCTGATCGACCTCGCCCTGGGTACACTCCTCATAACCTCAACAGCGTTCAGTAATTACGCTCTCTACAAGAACTACAGGGGCCTCGAATCGATCTATGCCGACAGGGTCATCCCGCTCAGCCAGTTCGGCGCCATGCGCGACGCCTTCGATGGCATCCTGAGCGCGGCGCGGGGATTCGAGAGCGAGGCCGCCCGCCGGCTGGAGCAGGTCTTCCGCCGCGCCGGCCTGAACCCACCCGACGAGGCCGAGGCCATCGGCCGGGACGTGCGCCGCCGCGAGGCGCTGACATACCTGGTGGGGGCCGGCACGGTGATCCGCGCGGTCGACCGGGTGCAGCGCCGCGCCGTGCTGTTCCACCGGGAGGCGGTGGCCAGCGCCAAGACTCGGCTGATCGACGCCTTCCCGACGGCGCGGACGGCCGAGACCGGGTTCCTGGCCCGGGAGGCCGGCGCGACCCTCGGCATCTCGCGCAAGTTCTCGATCCCGCTGCTCGAACACCTCGACGCGACCGGTTTCACCCGCCGGGCCGGAGACCGCCGGGTGATCGTCGCCCTCGAACCCGGGCACGGGGGCCCGGAGGCGGGGTGACGCGGCGACCGCGCCCGACCGACGTCCCGCCCGCGGCCCGCGCGCGCGGGTCGGCAGCGCGATCGGGAACGGTGCTAGTCGTCGACGCCGAACCAGTCGCCGCGACCGGGCTCGTAGCACGTGTACCCGATCAGGCAGTTCGGGTTGTCGCGGGTCGGCCTGAAGGCGCGCCGCGCGATCTCGGTAGGCTCGCAGAACGAGCGGTCGCGGACGAACCGATCGTAGGTCATGCCGCCCGTCCCGAGGACGAGGGCACCGCGGGCCTGGATGAGGCGGATCGCCTGCTGGCAGGTCATCGTCGTGCTGGACGGGCGCGTCTGCGCCGCCGCGGGCGACGCGGCCAGCACCAGGGCCGCCGCTATCCGTGTCATCATCGCCTCGCGCCTCCGCCCGCGCCGTCGGTCCTGCGAACAACCCGGCGCGGCGATCGCCCGCCCAGCGTCGCCTCGCCGCACAGCGATGCGGCGGTCCCGGACTAGTCCTCGAAGGCCTCGACGTGGACCGTCCCGGGTTCCTGCCGGCGGGCGCCCTCCTCGATCCGGGCGAGCTGCGCCTGCGCGCGGCCGCACGGGAATCCATAGAGGGCGCGGACGCGCTCGCTCGCGATGCCCAGGGCCAGCCGGCTCAGGGCGACGAACTCGTCGAGGGGGTAATCCTGCCCGACCGCGAGGTGGTCCTTGATCACCAGCGACGGCGAGTAGCACGCCTCGCGGGTCCCGTCCGGCCAGCGGATATGGAAGCGCATCTCAGGCATCGCGAGGGACCCGCAGGGTATTCCAGGCCGCCGCACCCGTGGCCGCCGCCATCAACGGCGCGTCACCGGGCGCGAGTTCCGCGTAGGTCGGCAGGTGGCGCGCCGCGCAGGCGTCCCACACGTGAGCGCGGGCGACCTCCCGGCCGGCGTTGCGCAGCCGCGCCCGCCGGCTCGGGTCCAGGCTCGCCTCCATGGCCGCCGCGATGGCGCCGGTGTCCTCCGGGTTCACCGACAGCGCCTCGCCGGGGGCGATGTACTCGGTGAAAGGCGGGCGGCCCGACACGATCACCGGCGTGCCGCAGGCCATCGCTTCCAGCACACAGAGTCCGTAGCCCTCCGCCAGTGAGGGAGAGACCAGGGTCGCGGCGAGCCTGTAGAGGCCCGGCATGTCGGTCTGCGCCAAAGCTCCGGTGCGGATCACCGGCCGGCCGGGCCCGACCTCGAGCCCCTCGCGCTCGAGGGCGGCGCAGCACCGGGCCTCGTACCCGGCTTGCTCGAGCGGCGCCGAGCCGCCGGCCACGACCAGCTGCGCCTCGGGGCAGCGCCGGCGCAGGGCCGCGAAGGCCTCGATGATCGCCAGCGTGTTCTTGCGCGCCTCGAACCCGCCGACGCTCAGGAAGACCGGTCCGCCGCCGAGGCCGAGACAGCGTCGGAGCGCGTCGTCCTCCGGCCCGGGATCGGGCGTGAAGACCGCCGCGTCGACGCCGGTTCCGACCACGTCGGCCCGGGCGCCGTACTCGGCGGCCAGCGTCGCCGCCCAGGTCCGGCTGACGCAGAGCAGGCGACCGGCATCGAGGATGGCCCGCTCCTCCCACTGCGCGAGCCGCGGGTCCGTGAACGTGTCGATGCGGTGGACCGTGCGCGCGAAGCCCGGGATGAGGCGGCGGCGGGTCAGGGTCGCGAGCGCGTTGCCGCTGATCCGGCACTGGGCGTGGAAGACGTCGAAGTCGCAGGCGGCCGGGGTCGAGAAATGCGCGAGGTAGTCGGCGATCCGGGTGCCGACCAGCGCGGCGGCCGGACCGACGACCGGCTTGGCCGCGACCGAGATCACCGGGCACTGCGCCGTGCGGAAGAAGCCGCCGCCGGTCGGATCGGGCGCGTGGACGACCGCCTCGTGCCCGAGCCTGCCCAGGGCTTCCCCGAGTTCCAGAGCGTGGACCACGCCGCCGCGCGGGTCGGTCGAGTGCGTGAGGATCGCGATGCGCAAGCGGTCGACCATGGGACGGCTCACGGAGCCCCGCGGCCGGTCGGACGACGCCCCCGCGCGCCCGACCGCGCGCTCCGCCGCCCTCTCGGAGACGCGTCGGGGGAGCGTTCGCATGGTTCATGCCGAACTGAACGGGAAGGGCGCGAAATACGGGCTCCGCGACCGCCGACACCTACCGGCCGCGGCGATGTTGCCGGGAATCCCCACGCAAGGGCGCTCGTCCCCACGAACGCCTAATTTTGCGTTACGAATTCAGTTCGTTTTCAAACGCTGCCCGGAACCGCTCTTTCCAGGGCCCTGTGTCAGATTGTATCTACCGCTCACGAGAGCCGGAGCCGTCGGTCCCGTGTCCAAGACGCTGAACACTGTCTTCCCCGCCCGCCGGATGCTGCGCCGCCTGGGCTTACTGGGGGCCCTCTTGGTCCTGCCGACGGCGGTCCTCGCCTACACGGACCTCCTGCCCGAATCGCTGGACATGCTGGGAATCGATCTGGGCGACAGCCCGGACCTGCCGCACGTCGCTCGCCAGATCGCGATCGGCGCGCCGCTCAAGATCGTCGCGTTCGGATCGTCCTCGACGGAGGGTGTGGGCGCGTCGAGCCCGGCCAATGCATACCCGGCCCGCCTGCAGATCGACCTGCGCAAGAAGCTGCACGGGATGGACGTGGCGGTCATCAACCGCGGCATCGGCGGCGAGCATGTCGACGACATGCTGGCGCGGCTCGACCGCGACGTGATCGCGGCCGAGCCCCAGCTCGTCATCTGGCAGACCGGCAGCAACGACCCGCTCCGCGGGGTGCCGCTCGACCATTTCCGCGAGGCCACCGTGTCGGCGATCCGCCGGATCCGGGAGGCCGGCATCGACGTGGTACTGATGGAGCCGCAATGGTGCCCCAAGCTCGAATCCACGCCGGGCGCCTCCCGCTTCCGCGACGCGGTGCGCAGCGTCGGCGAGGAGCTCGACGTGCCGGTGATCCGGCGCGCCGACCTGATGCACGGCTGGGTGCGCGAGGGTAAGCTGACGACCAAGCAGCTCTTCGCCTCCGACGGCCTGCACATGGCCGACCGCGGCTACGCGCTGCTGGCCGAGGCCGCGGCGCAGTCGATCCTCCAGGATGCCGGCCCGGTCCGCAGCCCCGAGGCGGTCGCCGAGTAGGCGACCGGACGCGGCACCGGCTGGACTCGGCCGGCGAAGCTCCCCATCTCGGCGCGATCGAGAGCGGAGCCGAATCTTGAGCCAGGACGCATTCAGGTACGACGACAGGGGCGCCGTCCCCCAGATGCACGCAACCACGATCCTGATGGTCCGCAAAGGCGGCCGCGTCGTGATCGGCGGCGACGGTCAGGTCAGCCTCGGCCAGACCATCGTCAAGGGAAATGCCCGCAAGGTCAGGCGCCTCGCCAAGGGCGCGGTGATCGGCGGCTTCGCCGGCGCCACCGCCGACGCCTTCACGCTGTTCGAGCGCCTCGAAGCCAAGCTGGAGCAGTATCCCGGCCAGCTGACCCGGGCCTGCGTGGAACTGACCAAGGACTGGCGGACGGACCGCTACCTGCGCCGTCTCGAGGCGATGATGCTCGTCGCGGACCGCGAGGTCAGCCTGCTCCTGTCGGGTTCCGGCGACGTGCTGGAGCCCGAGAGCGGCGTCATGGCGATCGGGTCGGGCGGCAACTACGCCCTGTCGGCCGCCCGGGCGCTGGAGGAGAGCGACCTCGACGCCGAGGCGATCGTCCGGCGCGCCATGGCGATCGCCGCGGAGATCTGCGTCTACACCAACGGCAACCTCGTCATCGAGGCGCTGGAGACCTGAGATCCGGCGCGGCCGGGCGGGCGCTCGCCGGCCCCGCCGCCGCAAGCGCGATCATCGGCGCACGATCGAGAACGCGGCGGCCGTAATCGACGTCGCGGCCCCGGCGGTACCCGTATTCCGCGGCTGATGCTCACACGTTCTCATCGGACGCGGGGTCAATTCGGCTGACCGCTGAAGCCTCCAGGTCCGCGCGAATACGGATCGATCCGCGTCTTCGCGTCGTGGAGAGTTGCCGTAAGCCGGCACCGGTGAGCTAAGACCGCCCGATCTACCCGCGCGGCAGTTATTGTCGCCTGCAACAGACCCCGCCAACAGCAGAACGCGGTCGGCTCACGGGAGCTTGGTTGCTGATGACAGATTTTAAACCTTTTTTCAGCCGGTTTCAGCGGGCGGCCGATGCGCCGAGTAAGATAGTCTTCACTCCGTATAATTTATCACAAGCGGCAGGGAACCGAATTCGAATTCCCGAATGGGGCCCTGGGGACTGACAATGCGCTCGATCAATGATGTCCGGATCGTCACGAAGCTGACCGCCGCGTTCGGCAGCTTGGCGGCGGTCACGGTCGGTATCAGCGCCATCGGATACAGTCATCTTTCCTCAATCGAGCGCGTCAATCGCTTGACGGAGCATTCCTACCAAGTGATCTCGGCCCTCGACGGCGTGACCCAGGCGATGGTCAACCAGGAAACCGGGCTGCGCGGCTACCTGATCGCCGGCGATCCGAAATTCCTCGAGCCGCTCCAGAAGGGACAGACGGCCTTCAAGGCATCGTTGGAGAGTGCCCGGTCGCTCACCGCCGATAACGCGGGGCAGCAGGCGCGCCTGGAGGCCGTGCGGAAGTCGGCGGAGACTTGGTCCAACGACATCGCCGCCAGGGAGATCGCCCTCGTCGAGGCGGGAAACCTCGACAAGGCCCGGCAGATCGAGGCGAGCGGCGCCGGAAAGGCGTCCATGGACGCCCTGCGCGCCAAGATCGGCGACGCCGAGAGGGCCGAGCGGGACCTTCTCACGGCGCGGAGCGACGAGCAGGCGCGCTCCTTCGGGTCCGCCTACCTGGCGAGCCTCCTCGGCAGCATCGCCAGCGTCGTGATCGCCGGCCTGCTGGCTGTCCTCGTCTTCGCCATGCTGACCCGACCGCTCGGCCGCCTCGTGGCGGTGCTGCAGCGCATGGCCCGGGGCGAGATCGAGGCCGAGATCGAGGAAGCCGTGCGTGGTGACGAGATCGGCGCGGTCGGGCGCGCCGTGGACGGCATCAAGGCGATGGTCGCCAAGAAGGCGGCCGAGGAGGCTGAGATAAAGCGCGTCGCCGACGCGGCCGCCGCGGCGGAGCGGCGGCGGACCATGATCGAGCTCGCCGACAGCTTCGACCGCGCGGTCGGCGGGATCGTCGGGATGGTGTCGTCCTCCGCCACCGAGTTGCAGGCGACCGCCCGGACCATGTCGGCGACGGCGTCCCAGACCTCGAGCCAGTCGAACACGGTCGCGGCGGCCGCCGAGGAGGCCGCCTCCAACGTCAACACGGTCGCGGCGGCGGCCGAGGAACTCGGCTCGTCGGTTCAGGAGATCGGCCGGCAGGTGGACGGCTCGGCGCATCTGGCGCAGCGGGCCGTCTCCGACGCCGATCAGACCGGCGCCCTCGTCCAGGAGTTGAGCAATTCCGTGTCGCGGATCGGCGACGTGGTCGGGCTGATCTCGAACATCGCCGGCCAGACGAACCTGCTGGCCCTCAACGCCACCATCGAGGCGGCGCGGGCCGGGGCCGCCGGCAAGGGCTTCGCGGTGGTCGCCTCCGAGGTGAAGGCGCTGGCCGAGCAGACCGCCAAGGCGACGCACGAGATTTCCGGCCAGATCGCGCAGATCCAGGCCTCGACCGGGCAGGCGGTCACCTCCATCGCCGGCATCACCGACCGGATCCGCGAGATCAGCGGCGTCGCCACCTCGATCGCGGCGGCCGTCGAGGAGCAGGGCGCGGCCACGCAGGAGATCGTGCGCAACGTCTCGCAGGCCGCTGTCGGCGCCGGCGAGGTGACGAGCAACATCGCCGGCGTCGCCGGCGCCGCCGAGGAGACCGGCGTCGCCGCCGGCCAGGTCCTCGACGCGGCCTCGGAGCTGTCCCGGCAATCGGAGCACCTGACCGCGGAAGTCAGTCGCTTCCTCGATACCGTCCGGGCGGCCTGACCGGGTCCGGCGCGGCACGCGCCGCGCCCCCGCGTCACCCGCTCTCCCGTACGGGGCCACGACAAATAATGCCGGATCGTCTCAGTTTACGACGTCTTGACGAATAACCGGCATTTTGACGCCAACCGAGTCTCGACGGTTGGATGACAATGAATATCGGCGGAAAACTCCTGAGCTTCGTCGGCGCCTGCAGCCTGACGACGCTGGTCGTGGCGGGGGTGAGCGTGGCGACGCTGAAAAGCTTCGAGCGCTCGCTGTCGAGCGTCGAGAGCGCCTCGATCCGGGCGCTCGACGCCGCGAACTTCAACCGCCTCGCCGCCGAAGTCACCATGGATTCGCGCGGCGTCTACGCCTCCGCCGACCGGACGGAGGCCGCCAAGTACACCGCCGGCATCCGCAAGGGCCTCGCCGAGATGGACGCCCTGCGGGCCGACTGGGCGCCGCGGGTGACCGAGGCCGAGCGGCCCCTCTTCGACGCCATGGTGCGCAACGCCGACGCGTTCCGGACCCTCCGCAGCGCCCTCGCGGACGCGGGCGACACGACCGGCCCCAGAGCGGCCGCCGAGCTGGGGTTCAACGACGCCAACCGGGCGAACCGCAAGGTCTTCCAGGCGAGCATCGACGCCCTGGTGAAGCAGGGCCGGGCCGAGATGGCGGCGATCAAGGCCGACACGCAGGCGCTGTTCGAGACGCGAACGCTCGTCCTGCTCGGCCTCGCTCTCATCGGCACGGTGGCCTGCTGCGCCCTCGGCCTGCTCGTCGGCCAGCGGCAGATCGCCCGGCCGCTGCGGGCGGTCTCGGACGCGATCCAGCGCCTGTCGCGCGGCGACCTGACCCTGCCCACCGTCAAGCCGGCAAGGGACGAGATCGGCGCGATCTGGACGAGCATGCAGGTCTTCAGCCACACGATGCGGGAGGCGGAGACCCTGCGGCACGAGCACGAGCGGATGCAGGCCGACACCGCGACGCGCAAGCGCACCGAGATGGCCGGGCTCGCCGAGCGCTTCCAGGGCAGCATCGGGGGATTGGTCGAGCACCTCGCCGGGGCCGCGGCCGGGCTGGAACGCGCCGCCGCGACCATGGCCGGCAACGCCGAGCACGCCGGCACGCAGTCGCAGTCGGTGACCCGCGCCGCCGAGACCACGGCGCACAACGTCGAGGCCGTGGCCGCCGCCACCGAGGAACTCGCCGCCACCGCCAGCGAGATCGGCGTCCAGGTGACCCAGACCTCGACGGCGGCCGAGAGCGCCGTCGAGGCGACGCGGCGGACCCGGGCGAGCGTCCAGGCCCTGGCCCGCAGCGCCGACGGGATCGGGCAGGTCGTCTCCCTCATCTCCACCATCGCCGGCCAGACCAACTTGCTGGCGCTGAACGCCACCATCGAGGCGGCGCGGGCGGGCGACGCCGGGCGCGGCTTCGCGGTCGTCGCCACCGAAGTGAAGGATCTGGCGACGCAGACCGCCAAGGCCACCGAGGAGATCGCCGGGCAGATCGCCGCCATGCGGACCGCGACCCACGACGCCGTCGCGGCGATCGAGGAGATCGGCGGCACGATCGAGCAGGTTCACGGCATCGCCCTCGGCGTGGCGGCCGCGGTCGAGGAGCAGCAGCTCGCCACCCAGGAGATCGCCCGCAGCGTTTCCGAGGCCGCCAGCGGCACCCGCGCCGTCACCGACACGATGGCGCTCGTCCTGGGCGCGGCCCGCGAGACCGGCGCCAGCGCCGCGGAAGTCCTCGACGCCGCCGCCGACATCGCCCGCCGCTCGAACGGGCTCGGCGGCGAGGTCGCGGGCTTCGTCGCGCAGGTCCGCGCCGCCTGAGGCGGTCGGGACCGACGATCCTGTCGGTCCGTGCTGCGGGGCGGCGCCCGGACTGACGGGAACGCGCTGCGGGCCGCATCCCGCGGCGTTGTTGCATTGCAGCGCGCGCGCCCCTAGGGTCGCGCGCATTCGCAAGGACCCGGTGAAAGCCCGGGTGGCTCTTCCGGCCGCCGATCCGCCGGACCACGCATTCGAGACGCGCTCTGACCCGCCAGCGACGCGGGCACGCCGCTCGTGCGGATTCATCGATGTCGACACACGTAACGCGCAACGCCGGATATCTCCGGTCGTGGACCTCCAACCTGCGCGGCGACACCCTGTCGGGGATCGTCGTCGCCCTGGCGCTGATCCCCGAGGCCATCGGCTTCTCGGTCATCGCCGGGGTCGACCCCAAGGTCGGCCTCTACGCCTCGGTCGTCATCGCCTGCACCATCGCCTTCGCGGGCGGTCGGCCGGCCATGATCTCGGCCGCCACCGCCGCGACCGCGGTGGTGATGGTCGACCTCGTGCGCGAGCACGGCGTCCAGTACCTCTTCGCCGCGACGATCCTGATGGGCCTGATCCAGATCCTGGCCGGCTTCCTCCGGCTGGGCCGCCTGATGCGGTTCGTCTCGCAATCGGTGATGACCGGCTTCGTCAACGCGCTGGCGATCCTCATCTTCCTGGCACAGATGCCCGAGCTCACCGGCGTCACGCCGGCGACCTACGGGCTGATCGCCCTCGGTCTGGCGATCATCTACGGATTCCCGCGGATCACCCGCGCGATCCCGTCGCCGCTCGTGGCCATCGCGGTGCTGACGGCGATCACCGTGATCTTCCACCTCGACGTGCGCACGGTCGCCCATCTCGGCGCCCTGCCCTCCGCGCTGCCGAGCTTCGCCCTGCCGGACGTGCCGCTCACCCTCGAGACCCTGCGGATCCTGCTGCCCTACGCGGCGACGCTGGCGGCCGTCGGCCTGCTGGAGAGCCTGCTCACCGCGCAGATCGTCGATGACATGACCGACACCGGCAGCGACAAGAACCGCGAGTGCGTGGGCCAGGGCGTGGCCAACATGGCGTCAGCGGTGTTCGGCGGCATGGGCGGCTGCGCGATGATCGGGCAGTCGGTGATCAACGTCTCGTCGGGCGCCCGCGGCCGCCTGTCGACGCTGGTGGCGGGGGCGTTCCTGCTCGTGCTCCTCGTGGCGCTGCAGGACCTTCTCGCCGTCGTGCCGGTGGCGGCCCTGACGGCCGTCATGATCATGGTCTCGATCAACACCTTCTCGTGGCGCTCCCTGCTGCGGCTGCGCACGAACCCGCTGCCCTCCACGGCGGTCATGCTGGCGACTGTCCTGGTCGTGGTCGCCACGAAGGACCTCGCCGTCGGGGTGCTGGTCGGCGTGCTGCTGTCCGGCGTGTTCTTCGCCGGCAAGGTCGCCCGGCTCAACCGGGTCACGTCCGCCCTCTCGGCCGACGGCCGCACCCGGACCTACACCATCACCGGGCAGGTTTTCTTCGCCTCGGCGGGGACCTTCTCGGAGGGGATCGACGTGCTGGAACCGGTCGAGCGCCTCGTCATCGACGTCCACGCGGCGCATTTCTGGGACATCTCGGCCATCGCGGCCCTCGACCGCGTGGTCCTCAAGGCCCGCGCCCGGGGGCGCGATGTCGCGGTCGTGGGCCTCAACGAGGCCAGCGCGACCCTGGTCGAGCGGTTCGGCCAGCACGACAAGGGCGACGCCGCGGCGGTCACGGCGACGCACTGAGGCGGCGACCGGCCGACGCGTGGCCCCTTGCGCGGGGCCGCGCGCGACCCCATTCCCGGCGCGGGGCCGATTTCGGGCCGGGAACAGGGATGGCAAAGCGGTGACGACGTTCTCTCCCCGCGAGATCGTGTCCGAACTCGATCGGTTCATCGTCGGGCAACACGACGCCAAGCGCGCCGTGGCGATCGCGCTGCGCAACCGCTGGCGGCGCCAGCAGCTGACCGGTCCGCTCCGCGAGGAGGTCGCGCCCAAGAACATCCTGATGATCGGGCCGACCGGCTGCGGCAAGACCGAGATCGCCCGCCGCCTCGCCCGGCTCGCCAACGCGCCGTTCCTGAAGGTCGAGGCGACCAAGTTCACCGAGGTCGGGTACGTCGGCCGCGACGTCGAGCAGATCGTCCGCGACCTCGTCGAGGTGGCGATCGGCCTGACCCGGCAGGTGAAGCGCGAGGGCGTGAAGGCCAAGGCCGAGGCCGCCGCCGAGAACCGGATCCTCGACGCGCTCGTTGGCCCGACGGCGAGCCCGGCCACCCGCGACAGCTTCCGGCGCAAGCTCCGCAACAGCGAGCTCGACGACAAGGAAGTGGAGCTGGAGCTGACCTCCGGCGCCCCCGCGGGCATGCCGATGTTCGAGATCCCCGGCGTTCCAGGCGCCTCCATGGGCGCGATCAATATCGGCGACATGCTCGGCAAGGCGCTCGGCGGCCAGCGCGGCAAGCCGCGCCGGGTCCTGGTGCGGGACGCCTACGCGCCGCTGATGGCCGAGGAATCCGACAAGCTGGTCGACGACGAGGCGCTGGTCCGCGAGGCGATCCGCGAGGTCGAGAACAACGGCATCGTCTTCCTCGACGAGATCGACAAGATCTGCGCCCGCGAGGGTCGCTCGTCCGGCGACGTGTCGCGCGAGGGCGTGCAGCGCGACCTGCTGCCGCTGATCGAGGGCACGACCGTCGCGACCAAGCACGGGCCGGTGAAGACGGACCACGTGCTGTTCATCGCCTCGGGCGCGTTCCACGTGTCGAAGCCGGCCGACCTCCTCCCCGAGTTGCAGGGCCGCCTGCCGATCCGCGTGGAGCTGCAGCCGCTGACGGTGGACGATTTCAAGCAGATCCTCACCGCCACCGAGGCGAGCCTGATCAAGCAGACGGTCGCGCTGATGGAGACCGAGGGCGTCACGCTCACCTTCACCGACGACGCGGTGGACGCCCTCGCGCGGGTCGCCGTCGAGGTGAACTCCTCCGTGGAGAATATCGGCGCACGCCGGCTCCAGACGGTCCTGGAGCGGGTGATCGACGAGATCTCCTTCACGGCCACCGACCGGTCGGGCGAGACGGTGCCGATCGACGCCGCCTACGTGCGCGACCGGGTGCAGGACCTGGCGTCGAACGCGGATCTCAGCCGCTTCATCCTGTAAGCGCCGAAGGCCACGCCACCGTGCGTCAGCGGCGGGACGAGCCGGACCCGGCGAGTACCGTGTCGGGGTGGAGCGGTGTGCCGGGCCGCGGACCGTCGCGGCCGCGGCCTCTGCTATGCCCGCGCCGGGCGTCGGTGGTGAGGGATGTCGTCGCGTGTCACGCTTCAGGTTCGGCCTCGGCGATACGGTGCTCTCCGTGGCCGCTCTGGTGTCGGGCATGGTCTCGCTCCAGTGCGGCGCGACCTTCGCCAAGAGCCTGTTCCCGGCCGTGGGTGCGGCCGGGACCTCGGCCCTGCGGGTCGGCTTCTCGGCCCTGATCCTGATCGCGGTCTGGCGGCCGTGGCGGCGCAGCCTTCCGGCGCGCGAGGCCGGCTGGATCGCCCTCTACGGGACGGCCCTCGGGCTCATGAACCTCCTGTTCTACCTCGCCCTGGCGCGGCTGCCGCTCGGGCCGGCCGTGGCGATCGAGTTCGTCGGGCCGCTGGCGGTCGCGCTGATCGCGTCGCGGCGGCGCGCGGATTTCCTGTGGATCGGCGTGGCGGTCACCGGCCTCGGTCTGCTGCTGCCGATCGCCAGCCAGGACGGTCTGGACCCGATCGGCATCGCGCTCGATCTCGGCGCGGCCCTGTGCTGGGCGCTCTACATCCTGTTCGGGCAGCGCGCCGGGCGCATCGACGGCGGGCAGGCCGTGTCCCTCGGCATGCTCACCGCGGCCCTCGTCGTGGCACCGTTCGGCGTGGCGGAGGCCGGTCCCGCCCTGCTGGCGCCCGGGCTCCTGGCCGCGGGCCTCGCGGTGGCGCTGATGTCGAGCGCCCTGCCCTACTCGCTGGAGATGGTCGCCCTGCGCCGCCTCGATCGGAAGAGCTTCGGCGTGCTGATGAGCCTGGAGCCGGCCGTGGCGGCCTGCGCGGGTCTCGTCCTGCTGGGGGAGCGAATCAGCGCCGTTCAGTGGCTCGCGATCGCGCTGGTGATCGCGGCATCGGTGGGTATCACCGTGAGCGCGCGGCGCTCGGCCCCGCCGACCGCCGTCCTGGAGGCATGATTGCGGAGAATTACTTACCCGCCAGGACCCGCGAGGCGACGTTGATGTATTTGCGGCCCGCTTCCTGGGCGTGGAGCACGGCGTCGCCGAGCTTCTCCTCGTCGCGGACGCTGGCCAGCTTGATCAGCATCGGCAGGTTGATCCCCGCCACGACCTCCACCGAACCGCCATTCATGCAGGAGAGCGCGAGGTTCGACGGGGTGCCGCCGAACATGTCGGTCAGCACCACCACCCCGTCCCCGGTATTCACACGACAGACCGCGGACATGATGTCCCGGCGTCGCAGTTCCATGTCGTCCTCCGGCCCGATCGTGATCGTCTCGATCTGATCCTGTGGGCCGACCACGTGCTCCAGCGCGGCCTTGAACTCGGTCGCCAGGAGTCCGTGGGTGACGAGCACCATGCCAATCATCGACACGTGTTCCAACGTCCTGTGTGTGACGCCATGTTGTGCATCGCACAGCCCCCCACAAGGCGATCGCGACTTTTTTGCCCGGACATTCCCGAGATCATGCCACGGTCGCACCGTGTGCGCCATGGGTGATACCAGTCTTGGGTGAATCGAGCCGCCTGTGCGGCTGCGAAGTCACGGCCGCGCCTTTCGCAGCGCCGCACGAACGAGGAGCGGCGCGAGACCGGCCGCACGGACACCGCGATCCAGCACCAGGCGCGGCACGGCGCATCCCAGGATGTCCGCGTCCGCCGGCGGCTCGGGCAGGCGCGGCGCCGTCTCCACCAGGTCGACGGCGAGGTGCAGCACCGCCTCCGGCCACACCGCGAGGCCGAGATCGGTCGGCGAGAGGATCCCCTGGCCGCGGACCTCGACACGTCCGGCGAGAGCGGTATGGGGACCGGCCGTGATTCGCCCGTCGCGGATCGCGCAGACCACCCGGTCGTCGGCCACGAAGGCCCCGTCCGGCGCGGTGGCGAGCAGGAGCGCGAGGCTGGATTTGCCCGCGCCGGAGGCCCCCCGAATCAGGATCCCGGCCCCGCCCAGCGCGATGCAGGCGCCGTGCAGGGTGACCATCAGGCGTGGAGCTGCCGCGGCGCCGCCGGCAGACGCACCACGAAGCGGGCGCCGCGCACCGTCGGCTCGCCGTCCTCGTCGGGGGCGCCGGGCCGGTTCTCCGCGCGGATCGTGCCGCGGTGAGCCTGGACGATCTGGCGGGAGATGGACAGCCCGAGGCCGGAATTCTGACCGAATCCCTGCTCCGGCCGGTCGGTGTAGAAGCGCTCGAAGATCCGCTCCAGGGCGTGCTCCGGGATGCCCGGGCCCTCGTCCTCGCAGATCATCTCGACCTCGCCGCGCACCCGGCGCAGCACGACCCGGACCTTCGCGTCGGTCGGCGAGAACGAGCGGGCATTGTCGAGGAGGTTGTTGACCACCTGACCGAGCCGGCTGTCGTGGCCGATGATCGTGAACGGCGCGTCCTGGTCGGAGCCCGTGGCCTCGACGTCGAGCTGGATCAGGCAGTCCTTGGGACGCCGGCGCTCGTTGGCGACCGACACGACCGTGGTGAGCAGCCGCCGGAGATCGACCCGCCGGGCCTCGGCGCGCGCCAGCTCCGCGTCCAGGCGCGAGGCGTCGGCGATGTCGCTGATCAGGCGATCGAGGCGCTTCACGTCGTGCTGGATGATCGCCATCAGCCGGCCGCGGGACTCGTCGGTCTTGGCGAGCGGGAGCGTCTCCACCGCGCTCCGGAGCGAGGTCAGCGGGTTCTTCAGCTCGTGGCTGACATCCGCCGCGAAGCTCTCGATGGCGTCGATCCGCCGATAGAGGGCCTGGGTCATGTCGCGCAGGGCGCCCGACAGGTGGCCGATCTCGTCGGTTCGCTCGGTGAAGTCCGGGATCTCCTCGCGCGTCTTAATGCCCATGCGGACCTTCTCGGCGGCCTCTGCGAGGCGGCGAACCGGCCCCGCGATCGCGCCCGCCAGCAGGAACGACAGCACCACCATGACCGCCGAGGCGACGAGGAACACCTGCAGCAGGCCGAACCGCTCCGAGGCGATGACCCGGTCGATGGCGTCGCCCTGGGTCGAGATCAGCAGGGCGCCGCGGACCGAGCCGGCCCGGTGGATCGGGACCGCCACCGAGACGGTGGTCTCGCCGAGCTTGTTCCGGCGCACGAGGCTGCCGCGATTTCCGCCGAGCGCCGCCTGGACCTCGCGCAGCGAGTGGCCGTTCACCGGCCCGGTCTCCTCGGCGGTCTCGGTCCGGCTGCGGAACAGGCCGCCGAGCTTGGACTGGACCGCCTCGAACGCGGCTTCGAGCATGCCGGGCTTGTGGGGCTTCGGCTCTAGCGGGTCCGGCCGGCTCGCGTCGCCGCGCTTGAACAGGGTGCGGGTGTCGAACAGGAGGCCGCCCTCCTGGTCGTAGACCCGGGCGCGGTTGCCCGTCGGGGTCACGAGGCGGGACAGGAGCGGCGCCACCTTCTCGGGGTTGAGCGAGAAGGCGAGCGGCTGCGATTCCTCCTCCGCCGCCTCGCCGGCCTGCTGCTGGAGCAGCTTGTCGGGGTCGATGCGGATCGTGTCGGTGTCCACCGACGCCGAGGCGGCGATCGCCCCCGCGATGATCTCGCCCTGGATGGCGAGGCTCTGGATCCGGGCCTGGATCAGGCCCTGCCGGAACTGATTGAGGTACAGGAACCCGACGAGCAGCGCGATCAGCCCGACGAGATTGAGGACGACGATGCGGCGCGTCAGGCTCGACGAGGCGCGCTGGCCGATCGCCTCCCACACGGCGCGGGGCCAGCCGAGCGGTCGTGACAGGGTCTGGGCCAGGGAGGCGCGGGGCGGGGCATCCTCGGTCTGGGATTGCGTGCGAGCGGTCACGGAGCGGATCCCGGAGATCACGCCTCCTTGAAGCGGTAGCCGACGCCGTAGAGCGTCTCGATCATGTCGAAGCTCTGGTCGGTGACCTTGAACTTCTTCCGCAGCCGCTTGATGTGGCTGTCGATGGTCCGGTCGTCGACGTAGACCTGATCGTCGTAGGCCGCGTCCATGAGCGCGTTGCGGCTCTTCACGACGCCGGGGCGCTGGGCGAGGGCCTGGAGAATCAGGAACTCCGTCACGGTCAGGGTCACGGGCTCGCCCTTCCACGTGCAGGTGTGCCGCTCGGGATCCATCATCAGCGCGCCGCGCTCGAGCGACCGGGCCGCGACCTCGGCCTCGCCGCGGGGCGTGCCGCCGGGGGCCTCCTTGGCGAAGCGGCGGAGCACCGCCTTCACCCGCTCCACCAGCAGGCGCTGCGAGAATGGCTTATGGATGAAGTCGTCCGCGCCCATCTTGAGGCCGAACAGCTCGTCGATCTCCTCGTCCTTCGACGTCAGGAAGATCACGGGAAGGTCCGATTTCTGCCGCAGGCGTCGGAGAAGCTCCATCCCGTCCATGCGCGGCATCTTGATGTCGAAGATCGCGAGATCGGGCGGGGAGTGGCGCAGACCGTCCAGCGCAGAGGCCCCATCCGTGTAGGTCTGGATGCGGTAGCCTTCGGTCTCAAGCGCGATCGACACAGAGGTGAGGATGTTCCGGTCGTCGTCGACGAGGGCGATGGTCGGCATGCGCGGTCCCTGACTGAACGGGCTCAGGCGCGGTCCCGGCTCTTCGCACAGGCCGCGCCACGTCCCGGCCCCGAGGGGGCAGACAAAAACGCGAACCGGGCGGTTTCGGCGCAGCCCGGCACACGCAAAGGGACAGGTGCTTTAGTACGGCCGATCGGAAAAAGCGAGCGGCGGTCATAGCTTGGCCGTAACGGGCGCGCCCGACGGTCGATCTGCGGTCGAACGGAGGCCCATCTGACGCGGCCGCGGCGCCTCGCGCGGCCCGCGCCGCGCCGCTAACGTGGCGGCGGTACCGGGCGGCCGCTCGGAGAGGGGAGGAATCGCGCATGGGCGAGACGATCGACACGGGTCCGGCGGGCGGGCCGGCCCGTCCGCTGCCGGCCGAGGCGGCGCCGTTCGACGCGATCGGCCTGTCGCGCACGCTCCTGCGCTGCGTCCGGTCCGGGGCGCTCGCGACCCTGGAGCCGGACGGGACGCCGTTCGCCTCGCTCGTCACCATCGCCACCGACGCGGACGGCACGCCGCTGATGCTGCTGTCGCGGCTATCGGCCCACACGCGCAACCTGCTGGCGGACCCGCGCTGCTCGCTGCTGTTCTCGCAGGGCGGCAAGGGCGATCCCCTCGCCCATCCCCGGTTGACCGTGGTCGGCCGCGCCGTCCAGACCGCCGAGACGCGGGCGCGGGAGCGGTTCCTCGCCCGGCACCCCAAGGCCAAGCTCTACGCCGATTTCCCCGATTTCGGCTTCTTCGCCCTGGCGCCGGAGGCCGGCCACCTCAACGGCGGCTTCGCCAAGGCCGCGACCCTGACCCGCGACCAGCTCCTCCTCGACCTCTCGGACGCGCAGGCGATCGTGGCGGGCGAGCGCGGCGCCGTCGAGCACATGAACGCCGACCACGCGGACGCGCTGGCGCTCTACGCCGCGGGCGCCGGCGGCGCGGCCGACCTGCCCTGGCGGCTCACCGGCCTCGACCCGGAGGGCATGGACATGATGGCGGCCGACCGCACCCTGCGCGTCCCCTATCCGGAACGCGTCACCGACATGGGTGCGCTGCGCAGAAGCCTCGTTGCCATGGCCGCGCGGGCGCGCGCGACCGGTGCGGACGCGTAAACGCGCAAGGACTTGCCGATCAGGCATGGCGAAAGGTCGCTGACCGCCCCATATCGGCACCATGAGCGATACCCAGACAGATACCTACCCCTTCAGCCTCGACGTGGAGCCGGTCGGCGAGAGCGGCTCCCTGTTCCAGTGGAGCATCCGCAAGCACGGCAAGCTGCACCAGCGTTCGGACCGGAAGCATCCGACCGAGGCCAAGGCGCGCTCCCACGGCGAGGCCGAGATCGAGCGACTGATCCGCGACCGCGGTCGCTGAGCCAGATCGCTCCTCGGCGCCAGACACGATCGTGACCCGGGGGCCGGCCCGTTCCGGCCCCCGTTGTTTTGTGCCGTGGCCGACGGCGCCGCACGCGCTCCTGGCCCGGCCGCGCCGCCCCGAATGACCGAGCGAGCGCTTAGGCCGCGCTTGGCGCCTTCCCGCTGCGCTGCTATCTCGCGCGGGAGCCGATCCATCCGAACACGTCCAGACGTCAGACGGTGCGCGCCGGCGCGCGCCCGAACGGAATGCCGATGACAGCCCCGATCGACACCATCCGCAACTTCTCGATCGTCGCGCATATCGACCACGGCAAATCGACCCTGGCCGACCGGCTGATCCAGGCCACCGGCACGGTCGCGCTCCGCGACATGAGCGAGCAGATGCTCGACTCGATGGACATCGAGAAGGAGCGCGGCATCACCATCAAGGCGCAGACCGTGCGCCTGGAGTACAAGGCGCAGGACGGCAAGGACTACGTCCTCAACCTGATGGACACGCCCGGCCACGTGGACTTCGCCTACGAAGTGTCGCGCTCGCTGGCCGCCTGCGAGGGATCGCTGCTGGTCGTCGACGCCTCGCAAGGCGTCGAGGCGCAGACGCTCGCCAACGTCTACCAGGCGCTCGACGCCAACCACGAGATCGTCCCGGTCCTCAACAAGGTCGACTTGCCCGCCGCCGAGCCGGACCGGGTGAAGGAGCAGATCGAGGAGGTGATCGGCCTCGACGCCTCCGACGCCGTGCCGATCTCGGCCAAGACCGGCCTCAACATCGAAGCCGTGCTGGAAGCGATCGTCACTCGCCTGCCGGCACCGAAAGGCAGCCGCGACGCGCCCCTGAAGGCGCTGCTCGTGGACAGCTGGTACGACGCCTATCTCGGCGTCGTGGTGCTGGTGCGGATCATCGACGGCACCCTCAAGAAGGGCATGACCATCCGGATGATGGGCGCCGACGCCGTCTACGGCGTCGACCGGATCGGCGTGTTCCGGCCCAAGATGGCCGACATCGACGCGTTGGGCCCGGGCGAGGTCGGCTTCTTCACCGGCTCGATCAAGGAGGTGGCCGACACCCGCGTCGGCGACACCATCACCGAGGACAAGCGCCAGACCACCGAGATGCTGCCGGGCTTCAAGGAAGTTCAGGCCGTGGTGTTCTGCGGCCTGTTCCCGGTCGACGCCGCCGAGTTCGAGAATCTCCGCTCGGCCATGGGCAAGCTCCGGCTCAACGACGCTTCGTTCTCCTACGAGATGGAATCTTCGGCCGCCCTCGGCTTCGGCTTCCGCTGCGGCTTCCTCGGGCTCCTGCACCTGGAGATCATCCAGGAGCGGCTGGAGCGCGAGTTCAACCTCGACCTGATCTCCACGGCGCCCTCGGTGGTCTACCGGCTCAAGATGCGCGACGGCGAGATCAAGGAGTTGCACAATCCGGCCGACATGCCGGACGTCATGAAGATCGAGACGGTCGAGGAGCCCTGGATCCGCGCCACGATCCTGACGCCGGACGAGTATCTCGGCGGCGTGCTCAAGCTCTGCCAGGACCGGCGCGGCGTCCAGATCGACCTCAACTACGTCGGCAAGCGCGCCATGGTGGTCTACGACCTGCCGCTGAACGAGGTGGTGTTCGATTTCTACGACCGGCTCAAGTCGATCTCGAAGGGCTACGCCTCCTTCGACTACCACGTGTCGGATTACCGCGAGGGCGACCTCGTGAAGATGTCGATCCTGGTGAACGCCGAGCCGGTGGACGCCCTCTCGATGCTGGTCCACCGCACCCGCGCCGAATCGCGCGGCCGGGCGATGTGCGAGAAGCTGAAGGACCTGATCCCCCGCCACCTGTTCCAGATCCCCGTCCAGGCGGCGATCGGCGGCAAGATCATCGCCCGCGAGACGATCAAGGCCCTGTCGAAGGACGTCACCGCCAAGTGCTACGGCGGCGACATCTCGCGCAAGCGCAAGCTGCTGGACAAGCAGAAGGAAGGCAAGAAGAAGATGCGCCAGTTCGGGCGCGTCGAGATTCCCCAGGAGGCGTTCATCGCCGCCCTGAAGATGGACGATTGATCCGCGGCGTCATCGCCAGCGGCGCGAAGCAAATTAGGGTCGCGCGACATCGGTGAGCGTGGCGCGACTGAATCGCTTCGCTGCCTCGCAATGACGGCGGTGTGGCTTACCCCGGCGGCAGCACGTCGATCTGGATGCCGGAATAGTACGCCGCCAGATTGGCGATGTCGGCGTCCGACAGCTCCTTCGCGACCACGTTCATGATCTCGTTCTGCCGCTTGCCGTCGCGGTATTCGGTGAGCGCCTTCACGAGGTAGGGCTCGACCTGCCCGGCGAGGTTCGGCGCCTCCGGCAGCTTCGAGAGCCCGTCCATGCCGTGGCAGGTCTGGCAGGCGGTCGCGCGCTTCTTGCCCGCGGCGGCATCGCCGGCCTGGGCCGAGAGCGGGACGAGGGTGGCGAGCAGAACGAGAAGCGGACGGATCATCGGGCGAACTCAAAGTGACGCTGGCACAAAGGGTCAGTGTAAAAGGCGCGGGTCCCCTCCCCCGTTCGGGAGAGGGACAGGGTGAGGGATCAGGTCGCTCCGAGTGGAGTGCACCCTATTCGGCGCATCGAACGCGTGCCTGATCCTGAACGTTCTCGTCCCTCACCCCAACCCTCTCCCGCACGGGAGAGGGGGCGCGTCGCGCTCGCCCGCAACGGGGCGCCCCTCTCGAGAAGAGGCGCCCCATCACAAGAAACTACTTCTCGTAGGAGATCCGGTAGATCGCCCCGGCGGAATCGTCCGAGACCAGCAGCGAGCCGTCGAGCATCACCGCCACATCCACCGGACGGCCGAGATACTCGCCGTCGCCGGTGAGCCACCCTTCCGCGAACGGCTTGACCGACTCGACCTTCCCGTCGGCGCCGAGCTTGGCGAACATCACCCGGGCGCCGACCGGCTCGGTCCGGTTCCACGAGCCGTGCTCGGCGATGAAGATCCCGCCCTTGTAGGCGGCCGGGAACTGCTTGCCGTTGTAGAAGGTCATGCCGAGATCGGCCGCGTGCGGCGGCAGCTCGGCCTGCGGGGCGACGGCGTCGGCCGGCGGGGTCTGGTCCTTGTACTCGACCGTCCGGACCGCGCCGCCGCCGAACCACGGGAAGCCGAAATTCTCGCCCGCCTTGGTGGAGCGGTTCAGTTCGCCCGGCGGCTTGTCGTCGCCCATGCCGTCGACCTGATTGTCGGTGAACCACAGCGACTTGTCGGTATTGAAATCCATCCCGACCGAGTTGCGGATGCCGGTCGCGTAGACCTCGCGGTTCTTGCCGTCGGCGTCGATGCGGATGATGCCGCCGATGCCGGTCTTCTTGTAGAGATCCATCTTCTCGGCGGGCGGCACGTTGTAGGGCTGGCCCAGCGCGATGTAGGTCTTGCCGTCCGGCCCGACCCGGCAGACGCGGGCGGTGTGGTTGAAGCTCTCTTCGGAGGCCGGGATCAGAGCGCCCTGCTTGACCAGCACGCCGGCGGCGACGTCCGGGTTCTCGTAGAAGAACTCGGCGGCCGGGAAGGCCAGGACCCGGTTCTGCTCGACCACGGTGAGGACGCCGTCCTTCGAGAAGCAGACGCCGTTCGGGATCTTGAACGCGATGCCCGGCGCGAAGGGCCGGACCTCGTCGGCGACCCGGTCCTTGTCACGGTCGGTGACCGTGTAGATCTTGCTCTTGCGCGTCCCGACGAACAGCACCCCGGCATTGGGGCCGACGGCGATCGCGCGGGCATCCGGCACCACGGCGTACAGGTCGATCTTGAAGCCGTCCGGCAGCTTGATCTTCGACAGGTTCTTGCGGATCGCGTCGGCGCGGCGGCCAGTCTGCGGGATCTCCGCGGCGGCCTGGGTGTCGGTGCTGTGGAAGCCCTCGAGCTTCTCGAGGTCGTCGGTCTTGGCCTTGGTCTCGGCAGGGGCCGCACCCTGCGCCAGGGCGGGCAGCACCGCCGCCGGCATGGCCACGCCCGCGATGAGCGCGGCGAGAAGCAGAGATCGCATCGAAAGAATCCTCCCGGCGGCCCTTGAACCAGGGCATTACCGGAAGGGAACGATAGAGGCGCGGAACGGGCCGGCAAGCGGCGCCGGTGACGCGGCTCGAACCGTGTCGCCTACCGCGGGGTTTCCGATCGTCACCCCAGTCGGATCGCACACTCCGTCATCGCGAGCGCAGCGACCCAGGCCAGCGCGACTTCAGGGCGCCCAGCACCGCCCTCGGATGCTTCGCTCCGCTCGCGAGGACGGGCAGGCCGACCCGACCGACCGGAACCCGCCTCAGGCAACCTTGCGCGGGACGAGGCGCTCGCTGCCCAGGGCGACGTCGGCCCCCGACACGCCGGACTCGGTGTACTCGGCGTCCTCGTTCACCCGCCAGACATCGTGCCGGCGCCGGCCGCAGAGGATGTTCTCCACGGTCAGCATCGCGGTCATCATCGCGTGGTCCTGGTTGTTGTACTTGTGCATGCCGTTGCGGCCCACGAGGTGCAGGCTCGGGAAATCCCGCTCCAGTTCCCGCCGCACGGTGACGACGTGGCCGGCATACTCCTCGTCGTAGACCGGGTAGGCCTTCGGCTGCCGGACCACGCAGGCATCGACGACGTCGGCCGGGTCGATCAGGCCGATCTGCCCGATCTCGCGCTTGGCAAGCTCCACCAGCTCGGAATCCTCTGCGTTCCACAGGCCGTCGCCCTCGAAGCAGAAATACTCCAGACCCAGGCAGGTATGGTCCGCGTCCGGCACCATCTCGGGTGACCACGAGCGGAAGTTCTGCACCCGGCCGACCTTCACCGCCGGGTCGTGGATGTAGATCCAGTTGTCCGGGAAGTTCTTGTCAGACTTCGCGATGAGCGCCACCGTCAGGAAGTCGCGGTACTTCAGCGCCCGGGCGTTGAAGGTGCTGAGCGGCCGCGGGCGGATCGCGTCGACGAGCTCGCGGACCGGTGCGGACGAGATGACGTTGCGGGCCGTGAAGGTCTCGCGGCTGCCGTCCGAGCGGCGGGCCGCCACCGTCCAGATGCCGGTGCCGGCATCGTAGCTCAGGGAATCGACGCCGCGGTCGAGCTTCAGCTGCCCGCCCTGGGCGCGGATCTTGGCGGCCGCCGCCTCCCACATCATGCCGGGGCCGCGGCGGGGATAGCGGAACGACTCGATCAGCGTCTTGATGACGGGACCGCCGGCCCTGGGCGCCTTGCGCAGGCCCAGCGACCGCTTGATGCCGTCGCGGATCGCCGCGCCGAGGTCGAGCCCCTTGATGCGCTGCGCCGCCCAATCGGCCGAGATCGCGTCGCACGACATGCCCCACACTTTCTCGGTGTAGGTCTTGAAGAAGATCGAGAACAGGCGCTCGCCGAACTGGTTGCGGACCCAGGCGTGGAAGGTCTTGGGCTCCGCCACCGGCCGCAGGCGCGCGTAGAGGTAGGAGGCGACGCAGGCCGCGCTGGTGACGACGCCGAGATTGCGCAGAGCCTCGAAGGCCTTGAGCGGGTAGGCGTAGTACCGGCCGCGATAGTAGATCCGCGACAGGCGCGGGCGCTCGATGAAGTCGTCGGGGAGGATCTCGTCCCAGAGGTCGACCACGGCCTGGGACTTCGAGAAGAACCGGTGGCCGCCGATGTCGAACAGGTAGCCGTTGTGCGAGACGGTGCGCGAGATCCCGCCGACCTGCGCCGGATCCCGCTCCAGGACGGTGACGGAGCGTCCCTTCTTCGACAGCAGGTAGGCGGCGGTCAGACCCGCGGGTCCCGCGCCGATCACCAGCGTCTCGGTGTGGTGGCTCATCCCATGCTCCGGCGAATGGTGCGGCGCGCGACGCGCAGGACGCCGACCGGTCGCCAGGATGGCGGGTCGTGGTTAAGGAATCGCTGGCACCGACGGGGCGGACAGGCGACCGGCCGCACGTCCGGTGCCCTTTTGACCGCGCGTTAAGCCGAACCGCGCGAGCATGCCGGCGAGGGCATCGACCGCCCGCCCGGGTGATCCAACCATGCCGGCTCCGGCGCTACCCCTCTCCCGACCGCGCCGGCGGATCGAGGCCCGCACGCTGCTGTGGATCCTTGCCGCCCTCTGCATCGCGACGGTGAACGCCCCCCATGCCGTGTGGGAGACGATCCACCACCTCCGCGTCCCTGACACCGACGACGCGATGCGCCTCGTGGAAGTGCGCGACCTGCTGGCCGGCCAGGGCTGGTACGACAACGTCCAGTACCGATTCCTGCCCCCTGGCGGCGTGCCGAGCCACTGGTCGCGCCTCGTCGACGCGCCGATCGCCGGCCTGATCCTGGCGCTCACGCCCCTGACGGGCCACGCGCTTGCCGTGGGTCTGACGGCGGCCCTCTGGCCCATGCTGCTCTTCGGGCTCTACGGCTGGCTCCTGTATCGCGGCGTCCGGCACAGCTTCGGCAGCCGCGCCGCGCTCCTGGCCCTGATCGCGGCCACGCAGACCTTCGGTGTGACGATCCAGTTCCAGGCGGGGCGGGTGGACCACCACAATCTGCAGATCCTCTCGATCCTCGGTCTCGCCTTCTGCATGATCCGCGGTGGCCTGCGACCCGGCCTGATCGGCGGGATCCTGGCAGCCGTGTCGCTGGCGATCGGGCTCGAGGGCCTGCCCTTCGTGGCGCTGGCGGCCGTCTTTCTCACGGCCGACTGGTGCCTGCGCGGACGGCCCGCGCTGGCGTCGCTCGCGGGCTTCGGCCTGGGTCTCGGCCTCGCCGCTCCCGCGCTGTTCGCCGTCCAGACGGCGCCCGCGCTCTGGGGCGTCACCCGCTGCGACGCGCTCTCGCCCCCCTGGCTCTGGCTCACCCTCGGCGGGCTGGGCCTCGCCGCAGGAGCCNGGGCTGGGCCTCGCCGCAGGAGCCGCCGCCGCGGGCGAGCGCCTCGCGACGATCCCGGCGCGCCTCGCCCTCGCGGGTGTCGTGGGGAGCGTCCTGCTCGCCGGGTTCGCCGCCGCCTTCCCGGCCTGCCTCGGCGGCCCGTTCCCCGACATGCCGCCGCTGGTGCGGATCCACTGGCTGCTCACGGTCAACGAGATGGCGCCGCTGGCGAAGTTCGTGGCCCGCGGCCAGTGGGAGGCGCTGGTCTTCTACCCGGTCGTGATCCTGGCGAGCCTCGCGGCCACCGGCATGGCGTGGCGCGGGCCCGAACGCCGGGTTTGGTCGGTGGTGGCACTCTTCCTGTGGCCCGGCTTGATCCTCGGCATCGCGCAGTTCCGCGGCCTCTACATCGTCTCCGGATTCGTGCCCCTGGTGGCGGGCGTCGTCCTCGACCGCGCGCTCGCGCGGGCAACGCTGCCGGCCGGGGGGCGGCGCTGGCCCGTCGCGCTCCTCGGCGCCGCGCTGGTCAGCAGCCTCTGGATGATCCCGGCGCTCCTGGCGGAGACCCTGGCGCCCGGCCTGCGCACCGCGCCCGACGCGGCCGAGACCACCGCCTGCCTCGACGATGCCGCGGTCCGCCCCCTGGCGCGCCTGCCCGAAGGCACCGTGCTCGCCCCGATCTTCATGGGGCCTTCGATTCTCCTCCGCACCCCGCACAGGATCGTCGCCGCGCCCTATCACCGGGCCATTCCCGGACTCGCGGCGGCGATCGAGGGGCTGGGCGGCACCGAGGCTGACCTCGACCGGGTGCTGACGGCGTTCGGCGTCAGCTACCTCGTCGCCTGCCCGGCCCGGCCGGCCGAGAATCTGCAGGCGGAGACGGCCTTCGCCACGCGGCTCGCCGCGGGCGCGGCCGGGAGCGCCCGCCTCGTGCCGCTGGAGGTGCCCGGCCCGCTCAAGGTCTGGCGCGTCGTGCCCTGACGATCAGAGCAGGCGGCGATCGAGCCGGATGATCCGGCACGGATCGCCGGCGCGCGCGGCCGGTGCGTTCGGGGCGCGGATCAGCAGGGCCTCGGACCGTCCGAGGACGCCGAGCATCGACGAGTCCTGGCGCTGCTCGGCGGTCGCGACCGGCAGCCGGCCGGGCTCGAGGGCCAGGCTCGCCCGCATGTAGTCGGCCCGCCCGTCATTCTCCGGCATGTCGCGGCCCAGCGTGGCCGGCTCGCTCCGGTCGGCGCCCGCCTGCGGGTCGCCCTGGAGCGCGCGGATCGCCGGCACCACGAACAGCAGCCCGCACACGATGGATGAGACCGGGTTGCCGGGCAGTCCGATCACCAGCATGTCGCCGAGGCGGCCGTGCATCAACGGCTTTCCCGGCCGGAGGGCGACCCGCCAGAAGCCGAGTTCCAGGCCCTCCTTGGCGAGCGCGGCCTGAACCAGATCGTGGTCGCCGACGGACGCGCCGCCGAGGGTGACAAGCACGTCGGCCCGCGCCGCGCGGGCGCGACGGAACGCGTCCGCCAGCGCGTCGTGGTCGTCCGCCGCGATCCCGAGATCGACGATGTCGGCGCCGGCCTCCGCGGCGAGGGCGCCGAGCGCGAGGCTGTTCGAGGCGACGATCTGGTCCCAGCCGGGCGTCGCGCCCGGCACCACCAGCTCGTCACCGGTGGCGAGGATCGCGACGCGCGGCCGGCGACGGACCGGGAGGCAGGGATGACCGGCCGCGGCGGCGAGCGCGAGGCGGCGCGCGTCGAGGCTGATGCCGGCCGGGATCAGGGTCTCGCCCGCCGTGAAGTCGAGGCCGGCCCGGCGGATGAACCGCGCCGGCTCCACGGGCTCCAGGACGCGCACCGCGCCCGCCTCGGCGGCGGCGTTCTCCTGGATCAGGATCGCGTCCGCGCCCTCCGGCACCGGCGCGCCGGTGAAGATCCGGACCGCCTCACCCGCGCCGATGCGGCCCGGGAAACCGTGGCCGGCCGCGCTGGTGCCGATCAACCGCAGGGTCGCCCCGACCGCCGCGGCGTCGGCGCCGCGCACGGCGTAGCCGTCCATCGCCGAGGCCGGGAATGGCGGCTGGGTGCGCGAGGCGACGACGTCGGCGGCGTGATCTCCGATCCGGGCGCGCGATCCGCGGCGGATCTGGGGGAACATTTTTCAGAAGTTGTGGAAACTGAGGAAAATTCGCGTCTATTCGGTCGGAGCGCGGTAGGCGCCGGAACGGCCACCGTCCTTGGCGATCAGCCGGATCCCCTCGATCCGCATGCCGCGATCGACCGCCTTCACCATGTCGTAGACCGTCAGGCAGGCCACCGAGACGGCGGTGAGCGCCTCCATCTCGACGCCGGTCGGCCCCTGGACCCGGACCTCGGCGGCGACGCGCAGCCCCGGGAGGGCGTCGTCGGCCTCGCACTCGACCCGCACCTTCGACAGCAGGAGCGGGTGACAGAGCGGGATCAACTCGTGGGTGCGCTTGGCCGCCATGATGCCGGCGAGCCGGGCCGTGCCGATCACGTCGCCCTTCTTGGCGTCGCCCTCGCGGATGAGCGCCAGGGTCTCGGGCCTCATCACGATCTGGCCTTCCGCCCGGGCGGTCCGGTCGGTAGCGGGCTTGTCGGTGACGTCGACCATGTTGGCCGCGCCGCTCGTGTCGAGATGGGTCAGCGTCGAGCCCGGCCGCATGCCTTACGCCTTCTTCCGCGGCTTGCCGCCCTTGGCCCCCGCGTCGCCGAACAGCAGGGCGCGGGCCGCCTCCGCGACGTCCGGCTGCCGCATCAGGCTCTCGCCGACCAGGACCACGCCGAGGCCGTTGTCCCGGAGCCGCACCACGTCGGAGTGGTCGCCGATGCCGCTCTCGGCCACGGCGATCCGATCCGCCGGGATGCCCGGCGCGAGCCGGATCGCGGTCTCGAACGAGACCTCGAAAGTCTTGAGGTTCCGGTTGTTGATGCCGATCAGCGCCGTGCCGAGGGGGATCGCCCGGGCGAGTTCGGCCTCGTCGTGCACCTCGACCAGGACGTCCATCCCGAGGAGATGCGCCGCTCCGACCAGGGCCTCCGCCTCGTCGTCGTCGAGGCAGGCCATGATGACGAGGATGCAGTCTGCGCCCCAGGCCCGGGCCTCGTAGACCTGATAAGGCTCGAACAGGAAATCCTTGCGCAGGACCGGCAACTTGCAGGCCGCGCGGGCAGCCGTCAGGTACTCGGGCCGTCCCTGGAACGAGGGCTCGTCGGTCAGCACCGACAGGCAGGTGGCGCCGCCGTCCTCGTAGGCGGCGGCGAGCGTTGCCGGATCGAAGTCGGCGCGGATCAGGCCCTTCGAGGGCGAGGCCTTCTTCACCTCGGCGATGAGCGCCGGGCGGTCCGCGGCGAGATGGGTCCGGATCGCCGCCGCGAAGCCGCGCACCGGCTCCGCCTGCGCGACCTTCCGCTCCAGCTTGGCGAGCGGAACGCGCAGCTTCGCCTCGGCGATCTCGCGGCGCTTGTAGGCCTCGATGCGGGCGAGGACGTTCGGCCGCTCGGTCGGCGTCCCGGCGCCGGTCTCCGGGATCGCCTCGTGCGTCAGCGAGCTCATCGGCCCTCCTGTCCGTTGGAGTGGTCGTTCGAAGCCCGGACGAGGCGGGCGAGCGTCGCCCGGGCGGCCCCGGAATCGACGGCATCCTGCGCCTGCGCGACGCCGTCCGCCAGGGCCCGCGCGGCCCCCGCGACGACGAGCGCCGCCCCCGCGTTGAGGACCGCGATGTCCCGGTAGGCGTTGCGCGCCCCCGCCAGGACGGCCTCGAGGGACCGCGCGTTCTCGGCCGGGTCGCCGCCGCGCAGCTCCTCGGGCGCGCGCAGCGCCAGCCCGAACGCGCGCGGGTCGATGGTGAAGTGGGACAGCCGCCCCTCGTCGAGGGCGACCACCTGCGTCGGGCCCGTGACGGTGATCTCGTCGAGCCCGTCGGACCCGTGCACGGTCCAGACCCGGCGGCTGCCGAGTTCGGCCAGGACCCGCGTCAGCGGCTCCGCGAGGGCCGCCTGGGCGACGCCGAACAGCTGGTAGCCGACGCCGGCCGGGTTGCTCAGCGGACCGAGCAGGTTGAAGATCGTGCGCACGGGCAGTTCGGACCGGACCGCCGCGACGTGGCGCATCGCCGGATGGTGGGCCTGCGCGAACAGGAAGCAGAGGCCGGCCTCCTCGAGGCAGCGGGCCTGCGCGGCGGGGTCGAGCCCGAGTCGCACGCCCAGGGCGGCGAGCACGTCGGCCGCGCCGGAGCGCGAGGTCGCCGCGCGGTTCCCGTGCTTGGCCACCGGCACGCCGCAGGCGGCCACGATGATCGCCGCCAGGGTGGAGACGTTGACGCTGCCGGAATGGTCGCCGCCGGTGCCGACGACGTCGACGGCGTTCGCGGGCGCCGCGACGCGCGTCATGCGCGCCCGCATCGCCTCGGCCGCGCCGACGATCTCCTCGACGCTCTCGCCGCGCACCTTGAGCGCGGTCAGGAAGGCGCCCGCCTGGACCGGCGTGACCTCGCCCGACAGCAGGTCGTCGAAGGCGGCGCGGGCCTCGGCGCGGTCGAGGGCGAGGCCCCCGGCGACCTTCGCGAGATGGGGTCTGAAGCTGTCCATGGGTTCTTACGGAGGGCCGCCCCGGCACCCGGCGTCAATGCACGTCGGCACGCGTCCTGTCACGCGCCGTGTTCCAGGCGGCGGCGAGATCGAGGAAGTTCTTCACGATCTCCGTGCCGTGCTGCGACCGGATGCTCTCGGGGTGGAACTGGACGCCGTGGAGCGGCCGGTCGGCGTGCTCCAGGCCCATGATCAGGCCGTCGGCCTCCGCGGTGACCCGCAGGGCCGTCGGGCAGGTCGCGCGGTCGACCACGAGGGAGTGGTAGCGGGTCGCCTCGAAGCTGTCGTTCAGGCCGCGGAACAGGCCGCGCGCGCCGTGGCGGATGGTCGACACCTTGCCGTGGAGCGGCAGGGGCGCCCGCACGACGTCGCCGCCGAACGCCTGGCCGATCGCCTGGAGGCCGAGGCAGACGCCGAAGATCGGGATCTCCTCGGACAGGTCGCGGACCACGTCGAGGCAGATCCCCGCCTCCGTCGGGGTGCACGGCCCGGGCGACAGCACGATGGCGTCGGGCGTCCTGGCGCGGATGTCGGCGATGGTCAGCGCGTCGTTGCGCGCGACCTCGACCGCGCCGCAGAGCGGCCCGATCAGGTGCACGAGATTCCACGTGAAGGAATCGTAGTTGTCGATGACGAGGACGTTGGGCATCGCGGCGGCACGCTCGGGCATGCAGGCGATGTGACCGCTCGCACCCGCGCGGTCAACCGTCGGCGTCGGACGGCGGCGCAGCCGCGCGCCCGCCCTACTGACCGCCCTACTGCCCGCGCTTGGCCTGCGCGGCGAAGCGCACCGCCTCCTCGGCGGCCCGGAACAGCGCCTTGGCCTTGTTGACGCATTCCTGCTGCTCGGAGGCAGGATCGGAATCGTAGACGATCCCGGCCCCGGCCTGGACGTGCATGGTCCCGTCCTTCACCACCGCGGTGCGCAGGACGATGCAGGTGTCCATCTCGCCCCGCGCGCCGAAATAGCCGATGCAGCCCGCGTACGGCCCGCGCTTCTCGCGCTCCAGCTCGTCGATGATCTCCATGGCCCGCACCTTCGGGGCGCCCGAGACCGTGCCGGCCGGGAATCCCGCGGCCAGGGCGTCCAGGGGATCGTGGCGCGGGTCGAGGTCGCCCTCGACGTTCGACACGATGTGCATGACCTGGCTGTAGCGCTCGATGAAGAATGAGTCGGTCACGCGGACGCTGCCGATCCGCGAGACCCGGCCGGCATCGTTGCGGCCGAGATCGAGCAGCATCAGGTGCTCGGCCCGCTCCTTCGGGTCGGCGAGCAGCTCCTCGGCGAGGGCGGTATCCTCGGCCGGGGTCGCGCCGCGACGGCGCGTGCCGGCGATCGGGCGGACCGTGACCACGCCGTCACGCACCCGCACCAGGATCTCGGGCGAGGAGCAGACGATCTGGAAGCCCTCGAAATCGAGGTAGCACAGGAACGGCGCCGGGTTGGTCCGCCGGAGCGAGCGGTACAGGCTGAAGGCCGGCAACGTGAACGGCGCCGAGAACCGCTGGGACAACACCACCTGGAAGACGTCGCCCGCGACGATGTACTCCTTGGCGCGCGCCACCATGGCGAAGAAGTCGTCCGGCGGCGTGTTCGAGACCGGCTCGGGCGGGGCGACCGTCGACAGGTCCACCCGCGCCTCGATCGGCAGCGGCCCCTCGAGGGCGGCGGCGACCCGGTCGACGCGCTGCAGCGCGTCCTCGTAGGCGGCCCGGGCCGCGGTGCCCGGGACGGGCCGGATCGGCGAGACGACGGTGATGACGTCGCGGATCGAGTCGAACACCACCATCACCCGGGGGCGCACCAGGATCGCGTCCGGCACGCCGAGGGGATCCGGGTTCGGCTCCGGCAGCCGCTCCATGGCGCGGACCATGTCGTAGCCGAGATAGCCGAACAGGCCGGCGGCCATCGGCGGCAGGTCCTGGCCGTCCGACTCGCCGATGGCGCTCTCCGCGATGAGCGCCCGCAGGCTCGCCAGCGGCGCCCGATGATCCGGCTCGAACCGCGTGAGATCGGCCCCGCGCGCGATCGCGGGCGCGCCCGCCCGGCAGCGCCAGATCAGGTCCGGATCGAGGCCGATCATCGAGTACCGGCCGCGGACGGCGCCGCCCTCGACGGATTCCAGGAGGAAGGCCGGCCCGGCATGCCCGGCGCGCAGCTTGAGGAACGCCGCCACCGGCGTCTCGAGATCGGCGACGAGGCTCACCGCCACGAGGCTCGGCTGCCCGGCCTCGTAGCGCGCCGCGAAGGCCGCGTAATCGGGCGTCTCGGCCATGCCTCAGTACTCGCCGCCGATGGCCCGCCGCAGGGCCGCCGGATCGACCTTCACGCCGGCGTTCTTCTGGACCTCGCTGATGTACTCGGACAGCACGTCGTCGGCGAGCGCCGCCTGGAAGCTCTGCGTGATCTGCTTGTCGCTCGGGCTGTCGGCCACGAAGGCCGGGACCGTCGCCGCAGTGACCTTGAAGACCGCCCGCGAATCCCCGGCCGCCGCCGTTCCGGCCTTGCCCACCGGGGTCGCGAAGATCAGGTTCACCACGTCCGCCGTGAGCATGTCCTTGGCCTGGTTGCGCGCGAGATCCTGCGCCTCCTGAAGATTCACGCCGATCTCCTGCGCGGCGGCCTCGATCGTCTCGCCCTTGTTGATCTTCTCGACGAGCTCGCGGCCTTTGGCCTGCAGGCGCTTGGCGATCTCGGTCGCCGTCCAGCCGGCCTTCACGCCGTCCTTCACCTGGTCGAGGGGCTTGTCGTGGGCGGCGTCGATCCCCGTGACGTCGTACCAGACGTAGCCGCCGGTCTTGGTCCGCAGGGGCTCGTTGTCGCCGCCGATCTCGGCGCGGAACAGGGCCGGGAGGGTGGTCTCCGGGTCCGGGATGTCGGTGATCCGCTGCCCGTCCGGTCCCTTGCCGTTCACGTCCACCGCCTTCACGGTGACGACCTTGAGGCCGCGCTCCGCCGCGATGTCGGCCAGCGGCTTGGCGCCGGCGCGCTGATCCTCGATCGCGTCGCGGGTGGTCTCCATCGCGTCGCGGGCGCGGGCCAAGGCGAGGGCCTTGCGGATCTCGCCGTCCACCGCCTCGAACGGCTTCACCGTCCCGGCTTCGATCTTGGTGACCCGCAGCAGCACCGTGCCGAACCGGCCCTGGACCGGCTGGCTCACGCCGCCCTCCGGCAGCGCGAAGGCGGCGTCGGCGACAGCCTTGTCGAACAGCTCGCTCTTGGTCAGCGTGCCGAGGGTCAGGTCCTTCTCGTCGGTGCCGCGCTCGGCCGCCACCGCGTCGAAAGTCTTCGAGCCGTCCGTGATCGCCTTGCGGGCCGCCTCGGCGGCGGCCGCGTCGGGGAACACGATCTGCTGGATCGTGCGCTTCTCGGGCGTGCCGTAGCGGTCCTTGTTGAGCGCGTAGGCGGCGCGGGCGTCGGCCTCGGTGATCGCGTCGGGCTTCGCCATCGCCTCGGGCTCGACCACGAGGAGGTTG
Organism: Methylobacterium mesophilicum; assembly: GCF_036441335.1. Lineage (GTDB taxonomy): Bacteria > Pseudomonadota > Alphaproteobacteria > Rhizobiales > Beijerinckiaceae > Methylobacterium > Methylobacterium mesophilicum_B. The sequence goes on along the minus strand of NZ_MLBW01000034.1, from coordinate 565,428 downwards.
GCCGCCCGGAACTCCGGCGCCCGGAAACCGGACTTGTTGGCCTCGTACCAGGTCTTCAGCTCGTCGTCCGTCGGATCGGGGATCTGGCCGGCCACCGAGGGGGTCAGCATCAGGTAGGCGGCCGCGCGGCGCTCCGTGGTGTAGCGGTGGACAGCCTCCCGCATGGCGAGCGGCACGTGCAGGTCCGACGACACCGCCTCGGCCAGCTGGAGGCGGGCGATCACCGAGCGCTGCTCGCGCACGAACAGGCCCTCGTTGAGGCCGGCGCGCTGCAGGGTCTGGTAGAAGAGCTGCGGCTCGAACTGGCCCTGCTGGTTCTGGAAGCTCTTCTCCTCGTGGATCGCCTTGATCACCGAGGAATCCGGCACGGCGAGGCCGAGGTCGTGCGTCTTCTGATCGAGGGCGGCCTCGGTGATCAGCTGGGACATCACCTGCCGGTCCAGACCGAGCATCCGCGCCTGATCGGGCGTCAGCGGACGCTTCAGCTGCGTCTGATAGCGCTGCAGCTGGTTCTGGTAGGCTTGGCGCACCTGCTCGGCCGTGATCGGCGTGCTGCCGACCGTGGCCACCTTGTTGCTCGCGCCGCCGCGGAAGAACTCCTCGACCCCGAAGATGCCGACGCCGGCGATCAGCAGCGTGAAGATGATCGTCAAGACGATCTTGCCGAGCCAGTGCTGGCTGGCGTTGCGGATGCCCTGAAGCATGGTCTGTGATCGAGTACCTTCGGCAGCCGCCCCGTCGCCGGGCCGGCGCTGTCCCTGAGAGCCGACCGCGATAGACCATTCGCGTCCACAGGCAAAGACTCGGGCGCTCCGGGCCGTTTGCACGCTCAAGCTCGCTCTGATAGGCCCCGGCAACTTCGGAAAAGCCGCGGCGGAGCGAGGGCAGGAATGACGCAGTCTGGGCGCAAGCCGCTTGTCGCTGGCAACTGGAAGATGAACGGGACCCGGGCATCCATCCAGGTCGTCGAAGCGATTCGCGACGGGCTGTCGCCGGACCTCGCGCCCCGCATCGACGTGCTGATCTGCCCGCCGGCGACGCTGATCGGATCCTGCGTGGCGGCGGCGGCCGGATCGCCGATCGCGATCGGCGGCCAGAACCTGCACGCCCGCCCGAGCGGCGCCTTCACGGGCTCCATCTCGGCCGAGATGCTCGCCGACCTCGGCGCCAAGTACGTGATCGTCGGCCATTCCGAGCGCCGGGCCTACCACCACGAGACCGACGACGGGGTCCACGCCAAGGCGCTAGGCGCCCGGCGCGCGGGCCTGTGCGGCATCATCTGCGTCGGCGAGACGATCGAGGAGCGCGAGCAGGGCCGCGCCCTCGACATCGTCCGCGCGCAGCTCGCCATCGGCCTGCCCAAGGGCGCGACGGCGGCCGACACGGTGATCGCCTACGAGCCGGTCTGGGCGATCGGCTCCGGGCGGACGCCGACGCCGCGCGACATCGCCGAGGTCCACGCCTCCCTGCGGGAGATGCTCGACAAGCTCGTGGGCGACGAGGCGCAGAAGATCCGCATCCTCTACGGCGGCTCGGTCAAGCCCGGGAACGCCAAGGAACTCCTGTCGGTCGACAACGTCGACGGCGCGCTGGTGGGCGGCGCGAGCCTCGTGGCGGAGGATTTCCTGGGGATCTGCGCCGCCTACGCCTGAGGGCGGGTATGCCGGGCCGCGGCGCCGGCGCGGCGCCGCTCCGCATGACCGGGCTCGACGGCCGCGCAGCCGTCAGATCTTGAACGCCTGCCGGGCCAGCAGCCGCCAGCGGCCGCCGTCGCGGTGCCAGACCTGCATCACGCCGATATGCACCGGCGACGTCTTGCCGCCCGAGACCACCTCGCCGGCGAAGACGTGGCGCGCGATCGCGTCGTCACCCACGACCGAGACGGAGCGGTCCGAGAGGGTGATGCTCGGGAAGCTCGAGCGCTTACTGGTCAGCGTCTCGATGAAGGCCGTCTTGTCCTGAATCTGCCCGCTGGAATGGCCGTAGCTCAGCCCGTCGAGCACCAGGGCGTCGAGGGCCGGCCCGTCCGCGGCCAGGAGCGCCTTGGTGAGGGCGTCGACCGCCTGTTCGACGGCGACGCCCTGGGCGCCGGAGTCGGACCCGGCCGCGAAGCCTGTGCGTGATCGGATCAGGACGGGCGCGGCGATGGCGACGGCGAGCGCCGCACGGCGTGACACGGACATGGCTTGCCTCCCGGACCCGGCGGCGCGTTCGGTCGGCCGCCCTTCCCCGGCAGAGAGCACGGAGCGCGGCCGAAGGCGAGAGCCGGAGCGGACAGCCGGCGGCGCGCGTCAGGTTGGCGACGGGCAGCCGGTGGTGTATGCCGTCGCCGAATTCCGGCCGGTCCGCCCGACGCGTCGCCCCCGAAGCTCCCGCCGCACGTCCGCGTGCCCGGGAGACTCGTGAACGATCGCGGGCCCCGGCCCTCGTGCGTACGTCTTCCGGTGCCCGCTGCCGGCGCGCGGCGCTGAAGAAGATCCCGGAACACCGATGCAGACCGTCCTGATCGTCGTCCACCTCATCATCGTGCTCGCGCTGATCGGCGTGGTGCTGCTCCAGCGCTCCGAGGGCGGTCTCGGGCTCGGAGGCGGCGGCGGTGGGGGCGTCGGCGGATTCATGACCGGCCGCGGCCAGGCCAACGCCCTGACGCGGGCCACCGCGATCCTGGCGGCGCTGTTCTTCACGACCAGCATGGTCCTCGCCATCCTGTCGCACCGCTCGGCGGCGCCGAAGTCGATCCTCGATACCGGCGCGCCGCAGACCTCCGGCCAGCCGGCCAAGCAGCCGACTGGTGCCGACAACCTCCTCGACACGCTGCGCCAGCAGCAGGACCGGGCCCCCGCGACCGCCCCCGCCCAGCCGGCACCGGCTCCCGCCCAGCCGGCGGTTCCGGACGCGCCGCAGTCGCGCTGACNGCTGACGGCGCGCGCCGCGGGCGGCGCGGCGTCGCCCCTCGTCCCGACGGACCGGCGCTCGGCCGGTCCACGCCATGCGTCGCGCGATCCCCAGCCCATGCACGGGCCGGGGTCTCCGCCGTTTGGCAAATGCCAGCAGCTTCTTTATGGACCGAGGCCCATGACGCGGTACGTTTTCATCACCGGCGGCGTGGTTTCCTCCCTCGGCAAGGGACTGGCCTCGGCAGCGCTCGCGGCGGTCCTTCAGGCCCGCGGCTACCGGGTCCGGATGCGCAAGCTCGACCCCTACCTGAACGTCGATCCGGGCACGATGAGCCCGACGCAGCACGGTGAGGTGTTCGTCACCGACGACGGCGCCGAGACCGACCTCGACCTCGGACACTACGAGCGCTTCACCGGTGTCCCGGCGAGCCGGGCCGACAACATCACCACGGGCCGGATCTACCAGGACATCATCGCCAAGGAGCGCCGCGGCGACTATCTCGGCGCGACGATCCAGGTGATCCCGCACGTCACCAACGCGATCAAGGACTTCGTCCTCGACGGCAACGACAGCTTCGATTTCGTGCTGGTGGAGATCGGCGGCACGGTCGGCGACATCGAGGGCCTGCCGTTCTTCGAGGCGATCCGGCAGCTCGGCCAGGAGCTGCCGCGGGGCACCTGCTGCTACGTCCACCTCACGCTGCTGCCCTACATCCCGTCCGCGGGCGAGCTGAAGACCAAGCCGACGCAGCACTCCGTGAAGGAGCTGCGCTCGATCGGCATCCAGCCCGACATCCTGCTCTGCCGCTGCGACCGGCCGATCCCGATGGACGAGCGGCGCAAGCTCGCGCTGTTCTGCAACGTCCGCCAGACCGCGGTCATCGAGGCGCTCGACGTGGCCTCGATCTACGAGGTGCCGCTCTCGTACCGGACGGCGGGTCTCGACCGGGAGGTGCTCGGCCATTTCGGCCTGGAGCACGGCGAGGAGCCGGATCTCGGCCGCTGGCAGACGATCGCCGAGCGCGTGCGCAATCCCGAGGGCGAGGTCTCGATCGCCATCGTCGGTAAGTACACGGGGCTGAAAGACGCCTACAAGTCGCTGACCGAGGCGCTGACCCACGGCGGCATCAGCCACCGGGTGAAGGTCAATCTCGAGTGGATCGAAGCCGAGGTGTTCGAGCGCGAGGATCCGGCGCCGTTCCTCGAAGGCCTGAACGGGATCCTCGTGCCGGGCGGCTTCGGCCAGCGCGGGGCCGAGGGCAAGATCCGGGCGGCCCGCTACGCCCGCGAGAAGCGCATCCCCTATCTCGGCATCTGCTTCGGCATGCAGATGGCGGTGATCGAGGCCGCCCGTTCGCTGGCCGGGATGCCGGAGGCCAATTCCACGGAGTTCGGCGACACCGCCGAGCCGGTGGTCGGCCTGCTGACCGAGTGGCTGCGCGGCAACGAGCTGGAGCGGCGCGCGGCGGCCGGCGATCTCGGCGGCACGATGCGGCTCGGCGCCTACGAGGCGAAGCTCGATCCCGAGTCCAAGATCGCCCAGATCTACGGGACCGAGCAGATCTCGGAGCGGCACCGCCACCGCTACGAGGTCAACATGGCCTATCGCGAGCGGCTGGAGGCCAAGGGCCTGCGCTTCTCCGGCGTGTCCCCGGACGGCCTCCTGCCCGAGACGGTGGAGCATGTCGGGCACCCGTGGTTCATCGGCGTGCAGTTCCACCCGGAGCTGAAGTCGCGGCCCTTCGAGCCGCACCCGCTGTTCAAGGGCTTCGTCGGCGCCGCGATCGAGCAGAGCCGCCTGGTCTAGGCCGCGGCGGCGCGCCGCTGCTCGCGCGGCGACTTGCGGCCCTATATCCTCGGTGCCGTGACCGAGATCCTCTTCTACCACATGCAGCGGCAGCCCCTGGAGAAGGTGCTGCCGAACCTCGTCGAGCGCTCGCTGGACCGCGGCTGGCAGGCCGCGATCCAGGCGGCGAGCGAGGAGCGCCTGCAGGCGCTCGACGACCACCTCTGGACCTATTCCGACGAGAGCTTCCTGCCGCACGGCACCGACCGCGAGCCCGACGCCGCGAGCCAGCCGGTGGTGCTCACGCTCCGGGACGTGAATCCCAACGCGGCCTCGATCCGCTTCCTCGTGGAGGGCGCCGACCTGCCGCCCGACGCCGGGCAGTACGAGCGGATCTGCATCCTGTTCGACGGGACCGATCAGGACGCGCTCCTGCGCGCCCGCGAGCAGTGGAAGCAGGCCAAGGACGCCGGTCACGCGGTGGCCTACTGGCAGCAGGACGAGTCCGGACGCTGGAACAAGAAGGCTTGATGGTGCCCCCCCACGCACGTCTCGGGCGCGCCGCGCTCGCCCTCGCCCTGGCGCTCGCCGCGCCCCCGGTCGCCCACGCACAGGACGCGCCGCACGGCCATCCGGCGGAGAGCAAGCCGGCGCAGCGCGGGCCGGAGGGACGGCGCCTGCCACCCGACTCGACGACGAAGCAGAGCGTGACGCTGCCGGACGGCCGGACCCTCGACTTCACCGCCACCGCTGGCAGCCTGCCGCTGGTCGACGAGGCGGGGAAGCTGCAGGCCGAGATCGCCTACGTCGCCTACACGATGGCGCCGCAGGCCGGCCGCGAGCGTCCGGTCACCTTCGCGGTCAACGGCGGCCCGGGCGCCGCGTCGGCCTATCTCAACATCGGGGCGATCGGGCCCTGGCGGCTGCCGGTCGGCGGCGACAGCATCAGCCCGTCGCAGCCGGTGACGCTGACGCCCAACGACGGGACTTGGCTCGGCTTCACCGACTTGGTCTTCATCGACCCCGTGGGGACCGGGTACAGCCGGGCCGCGGACGGGAACGGCAAGGCCTACTGGTCGATCGATTCCGATGCCTCGACCCTGGCGGCGACCATCGCCCGCTACCTGCGCGTCAACGACCGCATGGCGAGCCCGAAGTTCTTCGTCGGCGAGAGCTACGGCGGCTTCCGCGGCCCGCTGGTCGCCGAGAAGCTCCAGGAGGAGATCGGCGTCGGCCTGTCCGGCATGGTGCTGCTCTCGCCGGTGCTCGACTTCGCGTGGCTGGAGACGCCGCGGGCCAACCCGTGGGGCTACGTGCTGAAGCTGCCCTCGCTGGCGGCCGGCGCCCTCGAGCGGGCCGGCACGGTGCCGACGCCAACCCTGCTCGGCGACGCGGAGGCCTACGCCTCGGGCCCGTACCTGAGCGACCTGCTGAAGGGTCCGAGCGACACGGCCGCCGTCGCCCGGATGACCGAGAAGGTCGCGCCCCTCGTCGGCCTCGACCCAGCCCTGGTGCGCGCCCAGGCGGCGCGCCTCTCGACCCGGAGCGTCCAGCGCGAGATCGACCGCGCCGACGGCCGCGTGACCAGCGCCTACGACACCGGCATCACCGGCTGGGACCCGAACCCGGATGCCGCCCAGTCGAGCTTCGAGGATCCGCAGCTCACCGCCCTGCAGGCGCCGCTGACGAGCGCGATGCTCGACCTCTACGCGCGCACGCTGAAATGGCCCGTGACCAACATGCGCTACGAGCTCCTGAACAACGCGGTCAATCGCGGCTGGAGCTGGGGCTCGGGCCGGCAAGCCCCGGAGGTCCTGTCCAACCTGAAGGGCGATCTGGCGCTCGACGGGCACCTGCGCGTCCTCGTGGCGCACGGGTTCACCGACCTGGTGACGCCCTACTTCGCCTCGAAGCTCCTGCTGGCGCAGGTCCCGGCCTACGCCGCCGGCCGCCTGAGTCTCGCGGTCTATCCGGGCGGGCACATGTTCTACACGCGTCCGGATTCGCGCGCCGCCTTCCGGACGGACGTGGAACGGATGTACACGGACGCCCTGAAGGTGCGCGACGCCGGCTCGACCCGTCCGGCCGGAGCGCCCGCCGAGCGTCTCCGGACGGCGCCGTAGCGCTTCCGACCTGCCGCGCCGGTCACGCGTCGTCGAAGGCGAGGGCCTCGGCCGGGTACGCCACCATCGTCCGGCGCTGCGCGTCGGTGTTCTGCCACTCGCCGACCTTCATGTAGCGGCCCTCGAGATCGCGGACCTCGACCACCTTCCCGATGGTCGGGATCGACTGGAAGCCCTGCGGCCAGTTCGACGCGAAGTAGAAGACCTGCTCGACGTGGTCCGAGAGGTGGCAGATTCCCGGCCCGAAGGTCCCCAGCCCGAAGACGAGGTAGCGGCCGTTCACCAGCGCCGCGACGTCGGAGATCAGCGACTCGCTCTGGGTCTCGACCGGCAGACCGCGCCGTTCCGCGTACGCCTCAACCTCGGCGATGACCGGGTTCAGCCTGTTCTCGAAGACGAGCTTGACCGAGCGGATCCGGTCCTCGGCCAGGAGCCGGTCGATGACCATCCGGTAGAACGCGAGGGGCGGCTGCGGGTAGTGCGGATCGACCCAGGTGCTGAAGATGTCGCCCGATCGGATGTGGATCAGGAGCTGGTCGTCGGGCTTCGCCGGGAAGGTCGTCGGCAGGCCGTTGAACAGCGGCCGGATCACGCTCTGCACGATCGCGCGCGAATCCGTCGGCCCCCGCAGCGCGGTCACGCGCTCGAACTGCGTCGGGTCGAAATACAGGCCCGACAGGAAGTAGCCGTCCGCCGGCAGCGGCTCGTCCGGCGGGATGAAGGTGATGCCGTCGCAGGTCAGCCGCTCGGTCAGGAAGATCACCTTGCTGCGGTCGACCTTGGGCACCTTTATGTATTTCAGGTTGAGCGCCTTCGCGATCGACACGGCGATGATGTACTGGACGAGGCAGTTGCCGAAGGCGCCGTTCTCGAACAGCGACAGGCCGACCAGGGCGTGGCTGGCGCGTTCGGGCGCCGACTGGAGCGCGTAGGTGACGTAGACGTTGGCGCCGGGCTTCTCGTTCAGGAGCGTCACGTCGAGGCCGAGCATCGCCCGCAGGGTGATCAGGTCGACCGCGGCCTCTTCGGCCCTTACGCCGATGCCGGCGATCCGGGCCGGCTCGGGCGCGGCGACCCGGACCGCCAGCGCCCAGGCCCGCTCGTCCGGGACGATCGCGGCGACGAGGGCGTCCGGGGTCGCGGTCCAGCCGGCGAGGTCCGGCTCGGTCCACGTCACGCCATCCTGCGAGACCGTGACCGCGACGTCGCCGGGTTCCGGGGGAGCCGCCCCCTCCCCCGGCCGCAGGGCGACGGAGTGGATCGGGAACCGGCCGCCGAGGTCGATCTCGAGCCACCTCGTACCCGCGTCCGATACGATCCGCGGGTCACGGCCGGCCGCGAGATCGACGAGGACCGGTCTCGGATCGTCTGTCGGCGCCATCGGGTCTCCGGGAATTCAGCGCCCGCGCCGGGGCCGGGCGGGTATCGGATGCGGCGGTGCCCGCTCCGGGGCGCGGCCGTCAAGTCCGCCCCGGGCGCGGGAATCGGCCGCGATCCGGCGCCGCTCCGTTGTGTCCCGGCGGCCATGCGTCTACAACGGCCGGGCGACGGTGCCCCGGAGACGGGGTGAAAAGGGAATGCGGTGAGGGGTTTGAGGCCCCGATTCCGCGGCTGCCCCCGCAACTGTGAGCGGCGAGCGCCCGCCATGCGCCACCGGAGCGATCCGGGAAGGCGGTGGGCGCGTCGAGCCGCAAGCCAGGAGACCTGCCGTCGCGACAGGATCCCGCAATGCCGCCGGTGGGGCGGCTGGAGACGCTTCTGATGACGACGCAAACCCTCGCCCCCGTCGCCGCCGACACCCGCGCGTCGGAGCGCCCCATCGCCGTCGCGCTCGCGGCCGTGCTGGGCCTCGGCTTGCTGTTCATGGCGGGTTTCTCGCCGGCGATCGCGCTCCACAACGCGGCGCACGATTTCCGGCATACCCAGAACTTCCCCTGCCACTGACGTCCCCGGACCAGGGATGATCATCCGGCTCCTGTCGGCGGCCCTCGCCGCCGGCTTCTTCGCGGCTGCCGTCGTGACGGGTCTCGAACTGACGCTGACCTCGCCGCTGATCGTCGCGGCCGAGCGCTACGAGCAGCAGGAGGCGCCGAACCGGGCTGCCAAGGCGCTCCCGGTCAGGGCACTCCCGATCGTGCTGGCCCATGCCGGGCACGACCACGCCGCGCCCGACGCCGCACCGGAATGGCAGCCCGCGCCCGGCCTGCCGCGGATGGCCTTCACCGGGCTCGCAACCCTCGTGGGCGGCGTCGGTTACGCGCTGCTGCTCGGCGCGGTGATGCTCGCCTGCGGCCGTGAACCCACGCCGCAGGTCGGCCTCGCCTTCGCGGTGGCGGGTTTCGCCAGCGTCGCCCTCGCGCCAGGCCTCGGCCTGCCGCCGGAACTGCCCGGCAGCGCGGCGGCCCCGCTCGCGACGCGCCAGGCGTGGTGGGTGATGACCGCCGCGGCGACCGGGATGGGGCTCTACCTGATCACGATCCGCCGCGCGCTGATCACGATCCTCGGCGGGCTCGTCCTGATCATCGCCCCGCACGTCGTGGGTGCCCCGCAGGCACCCGAGGCCGCGTCGGAGCTTCCGGCCGCGCTCGCCGCCCAGTTCGCCGCGCGGTCGCTCGCGATCAGCTTCGTGTTCTGGATCCTGATCGGGCTGGGGCTCGGCTGGGCGTGGCAGGCCTTCGCCCGCGCAGCGGATCGGGGAGCGGCCCGTGCCTGAGACCGTTCTCTACGTCTGCACCACCTGTCGGCGCCCGGACGACGACCCGGACGGCCCCCGTGCCGGGGCCCGCCTGCTGGAGGCGCTCCGGTCGCGGAGCGGCGGTACGCCGGACCTGCGGGTCGAGGCGGTGGAGTGCCTGTCGGTCTGCAAGCGGCCCTGCACCGTGGCGGTCGCCGCGGCCGACCGCTGGACCTACGTCTACGGCGACATGGATCCGGCCGCCTCGGCCGAGATCATCCTCGGCGGTCTCGCAGCCTACGCGGCGACCCCGGACGGCATCGTGCCCTGGCGCGAGCGTCCGGAGGCGTTCCGCAAGGGCGTGATCGCCCGCATCCCCCCTTTCCCAGAACTCCGCCCGGTCCCCGCCGGCACCCTGGAGCCCGCGGAATGACCCTCGTGAACAAGATCCCCTGCACCATCGTCACCGGCTTCCTCGGGGCCGGCAAGACCACCCTCGTCCGCCACGTGGTCGAGAACGCCAAGGGGCGCCGCCTCGCCATCCTGGTGAACGAGTTCGGCGACATCGGCTTCGACAAGTCCTTCCTGGCCGCCTGCGGCGTCGAGGGCTGCACCGAGGACGCCATCGTCGAGCTGCCGAACGGCTGCATCTGCTGCACGGTCGCGGACGATTTCGTGCCGGCGCTGGAGACCCTGCTCGGCCGCGCCGAGCCGCCGGAGCACATCCTGATCGAGACCTCCGGCCTCGCCCTGCCGAAGCCGCTGGTCCAGGCGTTCCAGTGGCCGGCGATCCGCTCGCGGGTGACCGTCGACGGCGTGGTCGCGGTGGTCGACGGCCCGGCGGTGGCCTCGGGCGCCTTCGCGGAGGATCCGGAGGCCCTGGCGGCCCAGCGGGCCGCCGACCAGTCGGTCGACCACGACAACCCCCTGGAAGAGGTGTTCGAGGACCAGCTCCTCTGCGCCGATCTCGTGGTCGTCAACAAGGCCGACCTGATCGACGCCGCGACCCGGGCGCGGGTCCGCGCCGAGGTGGAGGGGCACCTCCCCCGCGCCGTGAAGGTGGTCGAGACCGAGAACGGCGCCATCGACCCGCGGGTGCTGCTCGGCCTCGGCGCGGCCGCCGAGGACGATCTCGACGCCCGCCCCTCGCATCACGGCGAGGGCGAGGACCACGACCACGACGATTTCGAGACCGTGGCGCTGCCAGTGCGCCCGGCGGTGACCGCGGGAGATCTCGCGGCCCGGGTCGAGGCGGCGGCCGAGGCCGCCGGCGTCCTGCGCATCAAGGGCTTCGCCGAGGTCGAGGGCAAGCCGATGCGCCTCGTGGTGCAGGGTGTCGGCCGGCGCGTGACCCATCATTTCGACCGCCCCTGGCGGGCCGGGGAAGCCCGCGACGGGACGCTGGTGGTGATCGGCCTCAAGGGCTTCGACAAGGACGCCGTCGCGGCGGCCCTCGCGGGATGAGGCCGGTCGCGCACGCCCGCCCGGACTCGCTCTAGGGGCCGCCGCGGTGCACCTCGTGCGCATCGATGCCGTCTCCCTCGACGAGGGCGAGGCGGCCGTGGATCTCGGGCAGGAGCCCGGCGACCTCGTGGTGCTGTCGTTCACCGACAGCGACCTCGCGGCGGTGGGGCAGGCCCACGCCGCGGAGCCCGGCCTGCCGAGCCTGCGGCTCGCGAAGCTCGCCAAGCTGCGGCATCCGCTCTCGGTCGACCTCTACGTCGAGCGCGTCGTGGCCCGCGCCAAGGTCGTGGTGATCCGCTGCCTGGGCGGGCTCGATTACTGGCGCTACGGGATCGAGCGCTGCGCCGAGGCCGCGCGGACGCACGGCGTCGTCCTCGNCGACGAGGGCGAGGCGGCCGTGGATCTCGGGCAGGAGCCCGGCGACCTCGTGGTGCTGTCGTTCACCGACAGCGACCTCGCGGCGGTGGGGCAGGCCCACGCCGCGGAGCCCGGCCTGCCGAGCCTGCGGCTCGCGAAGCTCGCCAAGCTGCGGCATCCGCTCTCGGTCGACCTCTACGTCGAGCGCGTCGTGGCCCGCGCCAAGGTCGTGGTGATCCGCTGCCTGGGCGGGCTCGATTACTGGCGCTACGGGATCGAGCGCTGCGCCGAGGCCGCGCGGACGCACGGCGTCGTCCTCGCGGTGCTGCCGGGCGACGACCGGCCGGACCCGCGCCTCGCGTCCTTCTCCACCGATCCCGACCTCGCCGGTCAGCTCGACGCCTATTTCCGCGCCGGCGGGCCCGACAACCTGCGGCGGATGCTGCGGAGCCTGGCGATTCGCCTGGGTGCCGACGGCCCGATCGAGCCGCCGCAGCCGCTCCCGCGCGGGTTTCCCTGGTGCCCCGGCTGCGGGGTTCTGCCCCTCGAGACGGCCCTCGCGGCGGCCGGAACCGCGGTCCCGCTCGCCGGTGCGGGCGGGACCGCGGTTCCGGTCGCGCTCCTGCTGATCTACCGCTCCGCCGTGCTCGGCGGCGACACCGCCCCGTTCGTCGCCCTCGCCGCCGCGCTCCGGGCCCGCGGGATCGGCGTGCTGCCGATGGCCGTGTCGAGCCTGAAGTGGCTCGCCGGCCGGGGCCTCGGCGACGTGCGTGCCGACGGCGGCCCCCAGCGCCTGACGCTCACGAGCCCCCTGGCCGGCCACGACCCGGACGAGACGATCGACGTTCCGGCCCTCGCCGGTGCGATCGAGACCGCGGGGCTCGCGATCCCGGGGCTGCCGGCCAAGACCCTGGTCGTCGTCGAGGGTCGCCCCGGCCGGGCGGTGCCGGAGGCGGATCTCTGCGTCGCCGCCGAGGCGCCGGGCCGCGTCGCGATCGCGGTCGGGCAGGGTGAGACCCCGCGGACGCTCCTGACCTGCGAGGAGGACGCGGCGCCCGGCCTTGTGGCAGCTCTGCTCGGCGCCTTCGCGCGAACCGGCAGACGCCGGATGCGCGACCTCTCGGACGACGAGCTGACCGCGCTCACCGAGGCGCTTCCGTCGGGAAAGCCCCCCGTCGAACCGGTACAGGTGCACCGGGCCGTCGCTCGGGAACGCGGGCCGGCGCGTCCGGCGGGCGCGCGCGACCTTCGGAGCGTCGCCGTCGACGCGCCCTTCGGACGCTGCACCGCCGACGCCCTCGATCGGATCGCTGCCGCGGCGGCCGCGCTCGGGGCCGACGAGATCCGCCTCTCCCCCACGCGCGGCTTCGTGATGCTGGTGCCGGCCCCGATCTCGGATGCGGCGGCGACGACGGCGCTCGCGGCGGAGTTCATCGTGGGTCCCGACGATCCGCGCCGCGCGATCGCGGCCTGCACGGGGGCGCCGGGCTGCGCCTCGGGATCGACCCCGACGCTCGCGGACGCGGCACGCCTCGCGGACGCGTTCGCTGCCCTCGCGGCGTCGGGCCGCGCCGCGCATGTCTCGGGCTGCGCCAAGGGTTGCGCGCGGCCGGGCCCCGCCGACCTGACCCTCGTCGGCCGGAACGGGCTGTACGGCGTGGTGATCGGGGGCGCGCCCGGCGATGAGCCGGCGATGGATCTCCCTATCGAGGCCGTGCTGGAGCGGCTAGGAAGGGCCGAGATCGACGGGCTCTCCGCCGCCTTCGCGCCGGAAACAGCCTCTTCAGAGTGCGGGAGGACCAGGAGACCGGCATGAGCGCGAGCCAGAACGCCCTGCGCCAGACAGGATCGGAGCCGGCCGCGGCCCACGAGTCCCCGTCCCGCTACGACTACATCCGCGACGGCGACGCGATCTACGCGCGCTCCTTCGCGATGATCCGCGCCGAGTCCGATCTCGGGCGCTGGTCGGGCGCCGCCGAGCGCGTCGTCGTGCGCATGATCCATGCCTGCGGCATGACCGACCTGCCGGCCGACGTGGAGATGGCGCCCGGTTTCGCCGAGGCCGGCGTCGCAGCCTTGAAGGCCGGCGCGCCGATCCTGTGCGACGTCCGCATGGTCGCCGACGGCGTCACCCGGGCCCGCCTGCCGGCCGACAACAGGGTGATCTGCACCCTGGGCGACCCGCGCGTGCCGGATCTCGCCAAGAGTCTCGGCACGACCCGGTCCGCGGCCGCCATGGAGCTGTGGCGGGAGCACCTTCCGGGCAGCGTCGTGGCGGTGGGCAACGCCCCGACCGCGCTGTTCCGGCTCCTGGAACTCCTCGATGCCGGCGTGGCGCCGCCCGCCGCGGTGATCGGCATCCCGGTCGGCTTCGTCGGCGCGGCGGAGTCGAAGGAGGCCCTGGCGCGGGACGGCCGCGTGCCGTTCGTGGTCGTGCACGGGCGGCGCGGCGGCAGCGCCATGACGGCCGCGGCGGTCAACGCGCTCGCCAGCGAGGTCGAGTGATGGACGGTTTCGAGCGCCTCGACGGCCCGACCGAGGAAATCCCCGCGGCCGCGGTGACCGGCACGCTCTACGGCGTTGGCATGGGTCCGGGCGATCCGGAGCTGCTGACCGTCAAGGCGCAGCGCATCCTGACGCGCGCGCCCGTGCTCGTGCATTTCTGCAAGCGCGGCCGGCGCGGCAACGCGCGCACCATCGCGGACGCGATCCTGCGCGACCCGTCCCGCGAGATGGCCCTCGCCTATCCGTACACGACCGAGATCCATCCCGAGCACCCCGACTACGTCGCGGCGCTGGCCGGCTTCTACGACGACGCGGCCGGGCAGCTCGCCGATCACCTCGGCGCCGGGCGGGACGTCGCGATCCTGTCGGAGGGCGATCCCTTCTTCTACGGCTCGTTCATGCACCTGTGGCGGCGCCTGAAGGACCGCTTCCCCGTGGAGGTGATACCGGGCGTCACCGGCATGTCGGGCTGCTGGACCCGGGCCGGCACGCCGATCACCTGGGGCGACGACGTCCTCACCGTCCTGCCGGCGACCCTGTCGCTCGGCGCGCTGACCGAGCGCCTGCGCGGCACGGACGCGGCCGTGGTGATGAAACTCGGGCGGCACCTGCCGAAGGTGCGGGCCGCCCTGTCGGCCGCCGGGCTGCTCGCGCGCGCGGTCTATGTGGAGCGCGGCACGATGGCGGGCGAGCGGGTCGTGATGCTGGCCGACAAGGCCGACGACGAGGCGCCCTATTTCTCGATGGTGCTCCTGCCCGGAGAGGGCCGCCGGCCGTGAGTGGGTGCCTCACCGTCGTCGGCCTCGGGCCGGGCGACGCGGCCCTGCTGACCGAATCCGCCCGCCGGGCACTCGACGCGGCGGAGGACGTCGTCGGCTACCTCCCCTACGTGGCCCGCGTGCCCGAGCGTCCCGGCCTTGTCCGGCACGCGAGCGACAACCGGGTGGAGGTCGACCGGGCGCGCCACGCGCTGCAGCTCGCCGCCTCCGGCCGCCGGGTCGCGGTCGTGTCCGGCGGCGATCCCGGGGTCTTCGCCATGGCGGCGGCGGTGTTCGAGGCGGTCGAGTACGGCGAGCCCGGCTGGCGCGACCTCGCCATCTCGGTCGAGCCGGGCATCACCGCGATGCTCGCCGCCGCGGCCCGGATCGGGGCACCGCTCGGCGGCGATTTCTGCGCGCTCTCGCTCTCCGACAACCTGAAGCCCTGGCCGGTCGTGACCGCGCGGCTGGAGGCGGTGCTGCGTGCCGATTTCGTGGTGGCGCTCTACAACCCGATCTCGTCCGCCCGGCCCTGGCAGCTCGGGGCGGCACTGGAGATCGCGGCCGGGATCCGCGCGCCCGAGACGCCCGTGATGTTCGCCCGCGCCGTCAGCCGGCCGGACGAGGCGATCCGCGTCGCGACCCTCGCCGAGGCGCCCGCGGTGCCGGCCGACATGGCCACGATGGTGATCCTGGGCGCCTCGACGACGCGGCTGATCCCGCGCGCGGGCCGGCCGCCCTTCGTCTACACCGCCCGCATGGTCGAGGGACCGGCGTGATCGCCCGCGTCCAGCCAGCGGCGCGCGCCCGCGGCGTCCGCGACGCTCGGCACGTCGGGCTTGCCCGGCCGCCGCACCATCACGACCGGGATGCCGAGGCCGCGCGCCGCCGCGATCTTGCCGTAGGTCGCCGCGCCGCCGGCGTTCTTACTGACCACGATCTCGATCCGGTTCGCCCGCATCAGGGCCGTCTCGGACGCGGCGTCGAAAGGCCCGCGGGCTTCCAGGGCGGTCAGATGCGGCACCGGCAGGATCCCGCCCAGCGGCTCGACCGTCCGCGCGAGATAGCTGTGCTGCGGCGCCGCCGCGAAGGCCCCGGCCTCCTGCCGGCCGATGGTCAGGAACACGCGCCGGGGCTCCGGGCCGAGGGCTGTGACCGCCTGCTCCATCCGGTCGACCTCGACCCAGGCGTCGCCGGGCTCCCGGCCCCAGGCCGGCCTGCGGATCGCGAGGAGCGGCACGCCCGTCAGGTCCGACGCGCGCGCGGCGTTGGCCGACATCCGCGCGGCGAACGGGTGGGTCGCGTCGATCAGGCGGGTGATCGCCTCGGCTTCCAGGTAGCGGGCGAGCCCCTCGGCGCCGCCGAACCCGCCGATCCGGGTCGGGACAGGCTCGGGCTTCGGCGCCGCCGTCCGGCCCGCCAGCGAGAGGGTCACGGCGCGATCCGCCTGCCCCGCGAGCGACCGGACCAGGGCGCTCGCCTCGCCGGTCCCGCCGAGGATCAGGATCCGCATCGTGCCGGTGGTCGGGGGCGGCGTGTTCATGGGCGCCTTGTCCATGAGCGCTGACTCGCTGTCGAGCGCCCCGTGGCTGTCGATCGTCGGGATCGGCGAGGACGGCCGAACCGGGCTGACGCCGTCCGCCGCCGCCGCGCTCGACGCCGCCCGCGTGGTCTACGGCGGCCGGCGCCACCTCGCCCTCGCGGGGCCCCTCGACGGGGAGGCGCGGCCCTGGCCGAGCCCGATCCACGAGGCCTATCCGGAGATCCTCGCGCGGCGCGGCCGGCCGACCTGCATCCTCGCCACGGGCGACCCGTTCCACTACGGCATCGGCGCCGAGATCGCGCGGCTGGTGCCGGCGGACGAGATCCGTGCCTTCCCGCAGCCCTCGGCCTTCAGCCTCGCCTGCGCCCGGCTCGGCTGGCCGCTCGCCGAGTGCGCGCTGGTGACGCTCCACGGTCGCGCGCTGACCCGGATCGTCCCGCATCTCCAGCCGGGGGCGCGGCTGCTCGTCCTGTCGTGGGACGGCACGACGCCCGGCGCCCTCGCCGCCCTGCTGCGCGACCGGGGCTTCGGCGCGTCGACGCTGACCGTGCTCGAGGCGATGGGCGGGCCGCGCGAGCGCGTCCGCACCCTCCGCGCCGACGCGTTCGACGGCGCCGACTTCGATCCGCTGAACACGGTGGCGCTCGCGGTGGCGGGCGCCGGCCGCGCCCTGCCCCTCGCGCCTGGCCTCGACGACGACCTGTTCGAGAATGACGGGCAGCTGACCAAGGCCGAGATCCGGGCCCTGACCCTGTCGGCGCTGCGCCCGCATCCGGGACAGCATCTCTGGGATGTCGGTGCGGGCGCCGGCTCGATCGCGATCGAGTGGATGCTGCGCCACGCGAGCCTGCGCGCCACGGCGATCGAGGGGAGGCCGGACCGCGCCGAGCGGATCCGCCGCAACGCCGTCGCGCTCGGCGCCCCGGACCTCGCCGTCGTCGCNGGCGGCCCTCGCCGGCGCGGGCCCCCGGAGCCGCCTCGCCCTGCCGCGGATCGCGAGCGGCGGGGCCACTTGCGCCCTGGCCGTCCGATACGACACGACACGGGAATCATGACCGTCCACTTCATCGGCGCCGGCCCCGGCGCGGCCGACCTGATCACGGTGCGCGGGCGCGACCGCATCGCGGCCTGCCCCGTCTGCCTCTACGCCGGGTCGCTCGTCGCCCCCGAGATCCTGGGCTGGTGCCCGCCCGGCGCCCGGATCATCGACACGGCGCCCCTCGACCTCGACGCCATCCTGGCTGAGATCCGGACGGCGCACGCGGCCGGCCAGGACGTCGCGCGCCTGCATTCCGGCGACCTGTCGATCTGGAGCGCCCTGGCCGAGCAGATGCGCCGGCTCGACGCGCTGGCCATTCCCTACACGGTGACGCCGGGTGTCCCCGCCTTCGCGGCGGCGGCCGCGCTGCTGCGCCGGGAGCTGACGGTGCCGGGCGTGGCGCAGAGCGTGGTCCTCACCCGCACCTCCGGGCGGGCGAGCGCCATGCCCGAACGGGAGACGCTGGCGGCCTACGCGGCCACCGGCGCGACCCTGGCGATCCACCTGTCGATCCACGTCGTCGAGGCCGTCGCCGCCGAGCTGATCCCCTTCTACGGCTCGTCCTGCCCGGCGGCGGCGGTGTTCCGCGCCTCCTGGCCGGACGAGCGGGCGCTCGTGGGCGACCTCGCCGCGCTGCCCGGGCTCGTCGCGGAGGCCGGCCTGGAGCGCACCGCCCTGATCCTGGTCGGGCCGGCGCTCGGCGCCGCGGATTTCCGCGAGAGCGCGCTCTACGCGCCCGACTACGACCGGCGCTACCGGCCCGGCGGCACGTTGGGGTCGCGATCGTGAGCGCCCCCGGCCTCCTCGTCGCGGCGCCGCGCTCCAGCTCCGGCAAGACGACCGTCACTCTCGCGCTGATGCGCGCCCTCACGCGGCGCGGCCTGCTCGTGCGCGGCGCGAAGTGCGGCCCCGACTACATCGACCCGGCCTTCCACCAGGCCGCGACCGGCCATCCGAGCTTCAACCTCGACAGCTTCGCCATGGCGCCGCCGCTCCTCGACGCCCTGGCGGGCGCGACGGCGGCGGCGGCCGACCTGGTGATCGCCGAGGGGTCGATGGGCCTGTTCGACGGTGTCCGAGCGGCCGAGAACCGCACCGGGGCGAATGCCGACATCGCCGCGCGCTACGGCTGGCCGGTTGTGCTCGTGGTGGACGTGTCGGGCGCGGCGCAATCGGCCGCAGCCGTGGCGCTCGGCTGCACCCTCTACGATCCCCGCATCCGGATCGCCGGCGTGATCCTCAACAAGGTGGCGAGCGCCCGCCACCGGCGCCTCGTGGAGGCCGGCATGGAGCGCGCCGGTCTGCCGGTGCTGGGCGCGCTGATGCGTGACGCGCAGCTGGTCCTGCCCGAGCGTCACCTCGGACTCGTGCAGGCCGGCGAGACCGCGGACCTCGCCGCCCGTCTCGACCGGCTCGCCGATCTCGCCGAGGCGGGCATCGACCTCGACGCGGTGACGGCCTGCGCGGGCGGCGCCGTGCCGGCCTCCGGCGGCCAGTTGCCCCGGCCGCCGGGACAGCGCGTGGCCGTCGCCCGGGACGCGGCGTTCAGCTTCCTCTACCCGCATCTCGAGACCGGCTGGCGGATGGCCGGCGCCGAGCTCGTGCCGTTCTCGCCGCTGGCCGACGAGGGACCGCCCGAGGATTGCGACGCCTGCTGGCTGCCCGGCGGCTATCCGGAACTGCACGCCGGTCGGCTCGCCGGTGCGACGCGGTTCCTGGACGGCCTGCGCCGCTTCGCGCGGACCCGGCCGGTCCACGGGGAGTGCGGCGGCTACATGGTCCTCGGGCAGACGCTCCAGGATGCCGACGGCGCCACCCATCCCATGGCCGGACTGCTGCCGGTCGCGACCTCGTATCACCGGCGCAAGCTGCATCTCGGCTACCGCGTCGCGCGGCTGTGCGGTTCCGGCCTGCTCGGTGCCGCGGGGACGCGCCTCGTCGGGCACGAATTCCACTACGCCAGCGAGCTCTCGCCGATCGCGCCCGAGGCAACGGCGCTCGCCCGCGTGTCGGATGCCGAAGGTGTCGATCTGGGATTGGCCGGCCACCGGGTCGGACCCGTCACCGGCAGCTTCTTCCACCTGATCGCGACCGATCCGCCGTGACGCCGACCTCGGCGGAGCCGCTCCGGGCGCGCTGGCGGAGAAGCCGGCGTCGTGCGCCTGTCAGGCCGGATCCGTCGTCGGGGCCGGCGCGCGGTTCTGCGCGAGGCGCGCGGCGCTGCGGACCAGCGCGAGCACGTCGCGGCGCATCTGCTCGTCCTCGATCTGCGCGTAGGCGCGCAGCAGCTCGATGGCGCCGTGGGCGCTGAGGAAGCCGAACACGTCCTCCTGAGCGTTCTCCCGCGGCTCGCTCTCCTCGAAGAACGCGGATACCGGCACCTCGAGGAGGCGCGCGATCTCGCGCAGCCGACCGGCACCGACCCGGTTCTGGCCCTTCTCGTATTTCTGGACTTGCTGGAAGGTCACGCCGACCGCGTTGCCGAGCGCGGTCTGGCTCATGCCGCGCGCCTTGCGCAGGGCGGTGATCCGGATGCCGACCAGACGATCGACGTCGGTGGTCTGTTTCGGCATCGTCTGGCCGGAGGAATCCTTTTCCATGGCGTGGGCTGCATCCTCCTGCGGACGCGGTGTCTTCGCCTCGCTGTCGCGCCGCTTCACCGCCCGCCCCTAAGTCGCATGTCCTGCACGCCAGGTTGCCGGTACTCCGTGCCGCGGCCCGGCTATAGACCTGATGCCGGCACAGGTGAACCGCGGCGCAGTAGGACACCAAGTTGTCAAGCTTCGCAAGTCAAAGGTTACAGCTTCTAGTTTAAGCCCACACATCTTTGCAACATTGTTGCTCAAATGTCGATGCCGAGGTCTGGAATGCTCTTAAGGTGCGCCTTGTCGCCGCGCGGGCGTTCCCCTTAGGAGCACAGAGGCTTGTAGGTTCGGTACCGCGCAGGAGACTCGCATGTTCATCGCGATGAATCGCTTCAAGGTCGTTAAGGACGCGACGGCGGATTTCGAGGCCGTCTGGCTCGGGCGCGACAGCCACCTCGGCGAGATGGAGGGCTTCGTGGAGTTCCACCTGCTCCGCGGACCCGAGCACGAGGACCACGTGCTCTACGCCTCGCACACGATCTGGCGATCACGCGCGGATTTCGAGGCCTGGACCCGCTCCGAGCAGTTCCGCAAGGCGCACGGCCGCGTGCCCACGACCAAGCCCCTGTATCTCGGCCACCCGCAATTCGAGGGTTTCGAGACGATCCAGACAGTCGGCGGGACCGCCGAGGCCCGCCAGGACGCGGACGCCGTCTGATCGCGGCAGACCCCGGCCTCCCAGGGGCCGGGGTCGCCCGCGGTCGCCGACGCGGTTGAATGCGTGAGGCAAGAAACCCGCGTGAATTGAAATAGCTCCGGCGAAAGCGGTTCTCTATCGAAGCCGGCGCGCTCCGGCTGCGCCGAACAGTCACTCAGCATTAACTATGTATTGCCACGTCCGGAGGCAGGCCCTAAGTCGCAGCCTTCCTCCGTGACTGCGAACGCGAACCCGCGGGGCCCGCGGCTTGCTCCGTGACCGTCACCAGGCGGCGCTGAAACCTTTCGTGTCTCAGACTGGTACAGAGTCCGACTAAGACGGGACGTTGCGGGTCAGATGTTTCACGATCGGCTTCCGGAGACGTTTCAGGCGCTGCCGACCTCGGCGGAGCGCCGCCGCAATGTGTGGTCGGCCCTGCTGCCGCGCCGCGGACGGGCGCTGGCGCGGATCGCTCTGTCCACGACGCTGGCCGCGACCGATCTCGCGGCGATCGTGGCGGTGACTCTGGGCCTCGAATGCGCCTACCACGTCATCGCCCAGGACAGCACGGTGTGGGCGGGTCTCGTCCGCGGCCTGAGGCTGTCGGCGCTGCTCGCGCTGGTGATCGTCGCCGCGAACGTCCTGCGCCAGGAGTACAGCCTCGAGAACGTCATGGCGCAGAAGCCGGGCGTCCAGCGCGTGACCTCCCTCTGGCTCGTCGCCTGGGCCGCCGTGCTCGTCGTCAGCTTCATGACGAAGACGACCAATGACTACTCGCGGCTCGTCTCGCTCGGGATCTTCGTCGCGGGACTGCCGGTCCTGATCGGGGCGCGGGCCGCGGTGCGGCGGCTCGTACGCGATCGCCTGAGTGCCGGCTCGGCCACTGCCAGCCGGATCCACCTCGTCGGCTACGAGGAGGACATCGCGCGCTTCTACGCCGGCAAGGAAGTCGACCAGCTCGGCTCGCGGATCATCGGGACGAGCTACCTGCGGCGCGTCGATCCCGGCGCCGACGCGGCCACGCGCCACGACCAGCTGCAGGAAGATCTCGACCTCGCCGTCTCGGTCGTGCGCTTCCTGCGCCCGGACGACGTCTTCGTCCTGGTGCCTTGGGCCGACACCGCGGAGGTGGAGCGCTGCATCGACGCGTTCCTGCGGGTACCCTCGGCCCTGCACCTGCGTCCCGGCGCGGTCCTCGACCGGTTCCCCGACCTGCAGGTCGCCCGGGTCGGCGGCGTCTCGGGGATCAACATCGGCCGTCGGCCGCTCAACGTCGGCGAGGTCATGCTGAAGCGCGCCCTCGACCTGACGGTGGCGACCATCGCTCTCGTATCGCTGTCGCCGCTGCTCGCCGCGATCGCGGTGGCGATCAAGTTGGACAGCCCCGGTCCGGTCTTCTTCCGGCAGAAGCGCTACGGCTTCAACCAGCAGCCGTTCGGCGTCTTCAAGTTCCGGTCGATGCGGGCGGATCCGAACGCCGCGTTCCGGCAGGCGACCCGGAACGACAGCCGGATCACCCGGATCGGCGCGATCCTGCGCCGGACGAACCTCGACGAGCTGCCCCAGCTCATCAACGTCCTCCGCGGAGAGATGTCGCTGGTCGGTCCCCGCCCGCACGCGCTGGCGCACGACCGCAGCTTCGAGCGCCGGATCGCCCTCTACGCCCGCCGCCACAACGTGAAGCCCGGGATCACCGGCTGGGCGCAGGTCAACGGCTACCGCGGCGAGACGCAGACCGACCTCGCCATGGAGCGGCGCGTCGCCTGCGACCTGCACTACATCGACAACTGGTCGATCTGGTTCGACATCCAGATCATGATCCAGACTGTGGTCTCGCGCCGCGCGTACCAGAACGCCTTCTGACCGGCGGCCGGCGGGGACCAGACCATCACGGGCGCCGGGTTGCGCGGCCCGGGCGACGCGCCTCAGGTCGCCGGCTTCCGACCCCGGCAGGCGCCGCAATCGCCCTCGACCTCCAGGATGCTGTGGGTCGGGGTGAACCCCGCCCGCTCGAGCGTGCGGCCCAGGCTGCCCTCGACCTCCTCCGACGAGGCCTCGTCCACGCCCCCGCAGGTGCGGCAGATCAGGAAGATGACCCCCTCTCCGGGCGCGTGGCCGTGCGCGCAGGGGATGAAGGCGTTCCGGCTCGCGATCCGGTGGACCAGCCCCTGATCCATGAGGAAGTCGAGGGCGCGGTAGACCGAGACCGGGGCCACGCGCTTGCCCGGCGCGCTGAGCCGCTCGGCGATGTCGTAGGCGCCCTGGGCCTTCCCGGCCTCCGCGACGGCTTCCAGTACCTCCCGGCGCAGGGGTGTGAACTGAAGACCGCGCTCGCGACACAGGGCCTCGGCCCGCGCGAGCATGTCACCGGTGCCGGCGTGGCACGCGTCGTGACCCTCGTGACGGTGCATGATTGCTCCAGACGTGATCCGCAGGTTGTCCCACGGGTTTGTTACAGTGTATCACCGCCGCCCAGCACCGCACCAGTAGCCCCGGGCGGTGCCCGCGCCGGCCCGCGTGCGCGACGAGGACTCCGTGCCGACCATTCCCAGCCCGAGACACGCGGCGCGGCGATCGCTGTTCCAGAGCGGGATCGGCCTGCGCCTGGCGCTCGCCGCTCTGCTCTCGGCGCTGGTCTGGCTGGCCATCGCCTGGGCGCTCGCCCCGTGAGCGGACCGGATCCGATCCGCCTCGTCGGTCTCACCCTCGGTTACGACCGGCATCCGGCGGTCCACCACCTCGACGGGTCCGTGCGGGCCGGCGACCTGCTCGCCCTGGTCGGACCGAACGGGGCCGGCAAGTCGACGCTCCTCAAGGGCATGGCCGGAGAGATCCGCTGCCTGGACGGCCGCATCGAGCGCGCCGGCGCCCTCGCCTATATGCCGCAGGTGGACGAGATCGACCGGAGCTTCCCGCTCACCGTCATGGACCTCGCCGGCATGGGCCTGTGGCGGCGCGCCGGGGCGTGGCGCAGCCTCGCCCGGCGGCGCCCGGCGATCGAGGCGGCGCTGGCCGCGGTCGGGCTCGACGGCTTCGCGGCGCGGCCGATCGGCACCCTGTCGGGCGGGCAGTTCCGCCGCGCCCTGTTCGCCCGGCTGATCCTGCAGGACTGCCCGGTCGTGCTCCTCGACGAGCCGTTCACCGGCATCGACGCGCGGACGGTGGACGATCTCCTGGCGCTCATCCGCACGTGGCACGCCGAGGGGCGGACCGTGGTCGCGGCCCTCCACGACCTCCAGCAGGTCCGCGCGCATTTCCCGACGACGCTGCTGCTCGCCCGGGAGCCCGTGGCCTGGGGTCCGACCGCGCGGGTCCTGACGGCCGAGAACCTCGCGCGCGCCCGCAACCTGTCCGAGGCCTGGGACGAGGGCGCGGCGGTCTGCGCCGGTCCGCGAGAGATCGCGGCGCGGGCGCACGACCACGGCGGCGCGGGCCATCACCACCATGAGGACGCCGCGTGACCGATCCGTTCGGATCCCTGTTCGCGCCGTTCGTGGAGTTCGGCTTCATGCGCCGGGCCCTGGCGGGCTGCCTCGCGCTCTCGGTCTCGGCGCCGCCCATCGGCGTGTTCCTGACGCTGCGCCGCATGAGCCTGATGAGCGACGCGATGAGCCACGCGATCCTGCCCGGGGCGGCGGTCGGCTTCCTGGTCGCCGGCCTGTCGCTGCCAGCGATGACGCTGGGCGGCCTCGTCGCGGGTCTCGCGGTCGCCCTCCTGGCGGGTGCCGTCACCCGGGCGACCGTCGTGCGGGAGGACGCCAACCTCGCGGCGTTCTACCTCATCTCGCTCGCCGCCGGCGTGCTGCTGGTCTCCCTGCGCGGCTCGCAGATCGACCTGATGCACTTCCTGTTCGGCTCGGTCCTGGCGCTCGACGACGCCGCGCTGTGGCTGCTCGGCGGCATCAGCACCCTGACCCTCCTAGCCCTAGCCCTGATCTACCGGCCGCTCGTGATGGAATGCGTCGATCCGCTGTTCCTGCGCAGCGTCAGCCGCAGCGGCGGCCCGGTCCACCTCGCCTTCCTGGCGCTGGTGGTGGTGAATCTCGTCGGCGGGTTCCAGGCCCTCGGCACGCTGCTGGCGGTGGGGCTGATGCTGCTGCCGGCGGTAGCGGCCCGGTTCTGGGCCCGCGACCTCGCCGGGCTGATCCCGGTCTCGATGCTGATCGCCGCCCTGGCGAGCGTGTCGGGGCTCAGCCTGTCGTACCGGTACGACGTGCCGAGCGGGCCGGCCATCGTGCTGGCGGCCGGCGCCCTCTACGTCGCCTCGATGATGGTCGGCCCCCGCGACGGCCTGCTCCGCCGCCTCGTCCGGCCGCGCCACCTCGAGGCCTGATCAGGACTGGTCCTTGAGGGCGGCGAGCCCCTCGCGATAGGTCGGGTAGGCGAGCGCGACGCCGAGTTCGTCGCGGATCAGCCGGTTCCGGACGCGCTTGTTCTCGCCGTAGAAGCTGCGTGCCATCGGCGACAGGTCGGCGGTCTCGAAATCGATCTCGGGCGGCAGCGGCAGCCCGGTGAGGGCCGCCGCGTGCTCGGTCACGGTCTGGGGCGCGGCCGGCTCGTCGTCGGTGACGTTGTAGATCGCCCCCGGCCGCGGCCGGTCGATCGAGGCGAGCAGCGTCGTGGCGATGTCGTCGACGTGGATGCGGTTGAAGACCTGCCCGGCCTTCACGATGCGCTGCGAGCGGCCCTCGCGCAGCTTCACGATCGGGTTGCGCCCGGGCCCGTAGATACCCGAGAGCCGGAACACCTGGACGGCCTTGCCGGTCGCGGCGCCGAGGGCCAGCCACGCCGACTCGGCGTCGAGGCGCACCTTGGACCTGGCGCTGCGCGGGGTCGCAGGCGCGGTCTCGTCGATCCAGGCGCCGCCCTGGTCGCCGTAGACGCCGATAGTCGACAGGTAGCCGATCCACCGGATCCGGCTCGCCGCGACGGTGTCGGCGTAGCGGGCCAGGACCGGGTCGCCAGCCTCGCCGGGGGGCGCCGAGACGAGCAGCACGTCCGTATCGGCGAGGTCCGCGGCGATCCGGGGATCGTCGGCCTGAGGCCCGAAGGCGCGCATGGCGAAGCCCGTCTCCGCCGCGACGCGGTCGGCGGCTGCCGGGTCGGTGACGGTGGCGCGGACGGTCCCGAAACGCGCCCGTGCCCGCTCGGCGAAGCGACGGCCGGTGAAGCCGAGCCCGAAAACGAAGAGATTCATGCCGCGGATGTCTCGTCCGCCCGCGGTTCCGTCAAGCCGCCGGCTGCCCGCCACTCGTCGCGCACATGGGCGTCGCTCTCGGAATCACCGTGCTGCCGCCGGAGCGCGCGCACGGCCCCGGGCTCCAGCAGCCGGCCGCAGGCCCAGACCGCCATCCCGCGCACCAGCGGGGACGGGTCGCGCAGCCGCACGACGGCCGCCTCGGCCAGAGCGGGTTCGCCCGAATTGCCGATCGCGATCATGACGTTGCGGAGGAAGCGGTCGCGCCCGGTACGCTTCACCGGCGTGCCGGCGAAGAAGGCGCGGAACGCCGCGTCGTCGAGGGCCGCCAGATCCGCGAGGGCCGGGGCTGCCAGGTCCGCCCGCGCGGCGAGGCGGCTCTCAGCCGCGGTGCGGGCGAACTTGTTCCACGGACAGACGGCCAGGCAGTCGTCGCAGCCGAAGACCCGGTTGCCGATCGCCGCCCGGAACGCCGCGGGGATCGGCCCGGCATGCTCGATCGTGAGGTACGAGATGCAGCGCCGGGCGTCGAGCCGGTAGGGCGCCGGGAAGGCGTCGGTGGGGCAGACGTCCAGGCAGGCGCGGCAGGAGCCGCAATGGTCCGGCTCCGGCGGGTCGGGCTCGAATTCCGCGCTCGTGTAGATCGCGCCGAGGAGCAGCCAGTTGCCGTGCCCGCGCGAGATCAGCACCGTGTGCTTGCCCTGCCAGCCGAGCCCGGCCGCCTCCGCGAGGGTCTTCTCCATGACGGGGGCGGTGTCGCAGAAGACCTTCACCCGCACGTCGCCCTTGGCCGACAGATATCCACCCAGTTCTTTCAGGCGGCCCTTCAAAACCTCGTGATAATCCCGCCGCTGCGCGTAGGCGGCGACGGCACCGCGGTCGCGGCGCGCCACGAGGTCGAGGGGATCGTGCTCCGGCCGGTAGCTCATCGCCAGGACCAGGATGCTGCGCAGACCGGGCCACAGCGCGATCGGGCTGGCGCGCTGGTCGGCCCGATCCGCCATCCAGGCCATGGTGCCCTGGGCGCCCTCGGCGAGCCAGGCGGACAGGCGGCCCGGCAGGTCGGGCAGCCGGTCGGGCCGGGTCACGCGCAGGCCGCAGAACCCGAGCGTCCGGGCCCGGGTCTCGACGAGGCGGCGCAGGTCGGCGCCGTGGTGGATGCGTCGGGCGTTCAGAAATCCAGATCCGCGTAGTGGGCGGCCGGCGCCATCCCGGCCACACGGTCGGCCAGCAGGGCGCGGAACGAGGGCCGTGACTTGACCCGCGCGTACCAGTTCCGCGCCATCTCGTCCTCGTCCCAGGGCACGTCGCCCAAGTAGTCGACGCAGGAGAGATGGGCGGCCGCCGCGAGGTCGGCATAGGTCAGGTTGTCGCCGGCGATCCAGCGCCGCCGCGCGATCAGGTAGCCGATGTATTTGAGGTGGTAGCGCACGTTGGAGCGCGCCGCGCGGATCGCGTTCATGTCGGGCGGGCCGCCGCCCTCGCTCGCCGACATGAAGCGCTTCGAGATCTTCTCGTTGACGAGGTAGGCGGTCACCTCGGACTCGAACTTGACCAGGAACCAGTCGAGCAGGCGCCGGACCTCGACGCGCTCGACCGTGTCCTCCGGCAGCATCCGCCGCCCGGAGAGACCGAGCCCGCGGGTCTCGTCGAGATACTCGGCGATGACGCCGGCACCGGGCACGACGAGGCCGTTCTGCTCCAGCAGCACGGGTGTGACGCCCGCCGGGTTGATCAGCAGGAAGTCGTCGCGCCGCTCCCAGGGCCGTTCCTCGAACAGCGTCGGCTCCATGCCCATCTCGGCGAGCACGAGACGGATGAACCGGGAATTCGCGCAGAAGGGGAAATGGTAGAGGGTTGCCATCGAGGCCGTGCGGGACGTTCGGTCTGCCAGCGCGGCCGGTCCCGCGCTCGTCGTGGGTCCCGGAGCGCCGGTCTTCAGCGCGCAGGACTTCGGACCGAGCGTTATTGCCCGACCGTTGCCGAGCCCTTAACACGCGCGGCCCGGCCCGGTAACTGCCCGTCAACCCTGATCGGCGAAGCCTCGGGTACAACCATTTCGCGTGGCAGGCGGCGGCCCGACGGGGGCCGCCGCGCCCGCGGCACAAGGCGTCGCGATGGATCCGGCAAGCATCGGCAAGGCAGTGCTGCTCGCCCTCGTGGAGGGGGCGACCGAGTTCATCCCGGTCTCGTCCACCGGCCACCAGCTGCTGGTGGGGCACTTCATCGGCTTCCACTCGCCCAACAACACCTTCGAGGTGCTGATCCAGCTCGGCGCGATCCTGGCGATCCTGCTGGTGTATTTCCGCCGCCTCCTGGGGATCGCCACGGCGCTGCCGTCCGACCCGAAGGCGCGCCGCTTCGTGCTCGGCATCCTGGTGGCGTTCCTGCCGGCGGCGATCATCGGCGGCCTCTTCTCGAAGATGATCAAGGCCTACCTGTTCAACCCGTGGATCGTATGCGCGACCCTGGTGGCCGGCGGCCTCGTGCTGCTCGTCATCGACGACACCGACCTCGAGGTGAAGAAGACCGACGTCTACGACTTCTCACTGCCGATGGACCTGAAGATCGGCATCTTCCAGTGCCTGGCGATGATCCCGGGCGTCTCGCGGTCCGGCGCCACGATCGTGGGCGCGATGCTGATGGGCGCCGACAAGCGCTCGGCCACCGAGTTCTCGTTCTACCTGGCGATGCCGACCATGGCGGGCGCCTTCGCCAAGGACCTGCTCGATAACTACAAGTACCTTTCGAGCAACGACGTCGGGCTGATCGTGATCGGCTTCATCGTGTCGTTCATCTCGGCGCTGTTCGTGGTGCGGGTTCTCCTCGACTACGTCTCCCGCCACGGCTTCTGGCTGTTCGCGTGGTGGCGGATCATCGTCGGCGCCCTCGGCTTCGCCGGCCTGATCATCCTCGGCTGACGGGGGGCGCCCCGCCCGGCCGTTCCGGTCTCGCCGGTATCGCTCCGGCATGACGACCGGGCGTGACGGGCGCCCGTCGCGTCGCCATGGTCGCGTCGCTCAAAATTCGGTGATCCGCGGCTTGAGGTTTCCTGAACCATCGGGCGATTGCCAGCGGCGGAGCGGCGTGCGAGGCAAACGCGTGAAAGCGGTGCAGCAGACGCCGCGCCCTGGGACGCACCGATGGAAGACAGACCGCTCGCCGACCTCTTCGAGCCCGCAGACCGCGCACGCTGGCTCGGCCTCGTCGAGGGCGTCCTGAAGGGGGCCGATTTCGAGAAGCGGCTGGTGTCGCGCACGGCAGACGGCCTCCGGATCGAGCCGCTCTACGGACCGGCCGAGCCGGTAGCGCAGCCGGTGCGCGAGCCCGGACCCTGGCGGATCGCCCAGCGTGTCGACCATCCCGACCTCGCCGTGGCCAACACGCAGGCGCTGACCGACCTGGAAGGCGGCGCCGACGCCCTCGTGCTCGCCTTCGCGGGCGCGCCGGGCGCCCGCGGCTTCGGCCTGACGGCGGCGAGCGTCGAGGCGTTCGACGCCGCGCTGAAGGGTGTGATGCTGCCGCTGATCGGCCTGCGGATCGACGCCGGGGGCCGCGGCCTGGAGGTGGCCCGGCTGGTCAGGGCGCTGGCGGAGCGCCGCGGCGAGGATCTCTCGACGTACGACGTCGATCTGGGGCTTGACCCGGTCGGCATCCTGGCGGCCACCGGCGGCCTCGGGGCCGTTTGGACCGACATCGCCCCCCGCCTCGCCGAGGCCGTGGCCGAGCTTGAGGCCGCGGGTTTCCGCGGTCGGGCCTTCCTGGCCGACGGCCGGCCCTACCACGAGGGCGGCGCCGGCGAGGCGGCTGAACTCGGCGCGGTGCTCGCGACCGCCGTCGCCTACCTGCGCGCCCTGGAAGCGGCCGGTCACGATCTCGCGAGCGCCCGCGACCGCGTCGCCGTGCTGCTGGCGGCCGATGCCGACGAGTTCGTGACCGTGGCGAAATTCCGCGCGATGCGGCGCCTCTGGGCGCGGGTCGAGCAGGCCTGCGGCCTCGATCCGAAGCCGCTGCGGCTCCACGCCGAGACCGCGTGGCGGATGATGACCAAGCGCGACCCGTTCGTGAACATCCTCCGGACCGGCATGGCGGCGGCCTCGGCCGGCATGGGCGGCGCCGACAGCGTCGCGGTCCTGCCCTACACGCAGGCCCTCGGCTTGCCCGACGCCTTCGCCCGGCGCGTGGCGCGCAACAGCCAGATCGTGCTCATCGAGGAATCGCACCTCGCGCGGGTCAGCGACCCCGCCGCCGGTGCCGGCGGCTTCGAGGTCCTGACGGCCGAGCTCGCCGAGGCGGGCTGGGCGGCGTTCCAGGCGATCGAGGCCGAGGGCGGCATCGTCGCCTCGCTCAGCGTCGGCAAGCTCCAGCGGCGGATCGAGGTGACCCGCGAGGCCCGCGCGAAGGCGGTGGCGACCCGCCGCGAGCCGCTCACCGGTGCGAGCGAGTTCCCGAACCTCCCCGAGAAGCCGGTCACGGTGCTCGACGTGCCGCCCGTGGCGGCGGTGCCCGGATCCAATTTCGGCGCGGGCGCGGCGGTCGCCTGCGACGCGCTGCCGTCCCAGCGCCTCGCCGAGCCCTACGAGGCCCTGCGCGACGCCTCGGACGCCTTCCTCGCCAAGACAGGGCGCAGGCCGGTCGTGTTCCTGGCCAATCTCGGCCCGGTGGCGGCCTTCAATGCCCGGGCGACCTTCGCGGCCAACGCCTTCGCGGCCGGCGGTCTCGAGGCGCTGTCGAATGAGGGCTTCCCCGACGCCGAGGCGGCCGCGCGGGCGTTCCGGGAATCCGGCGCCAGCCTCGCCTGCATCTGCTCGACCGACGGGATCTACGCCGAGCGCGCGGTCGCGACCGCCGAGGCGCTCACGAGGGCCGGCGCCGGACCGGTCTACCTCGCCGGGAAACCGACGGAGCTGGCCGAGCCCCTCAAGCAGGCGGGCGTGGCCGCCTTCCTGCATGTCGGCTGCGACCTGCTCGACCTCCTCAACGCGGCGCTCCGTGCGGCCATGCGGGCGCCGCCGCCGCGCTGACGGGGCGCAGGACGCTCCGAAGCCCTCCGCATCCCGGATCCGCATGACGCCCCGCCCCGCCGTCGCCCTGCTCCTCGCCGCCACGCTTCCCGCCACCGCGCTTCCCGCCGCGGCCGCGTCGCGCCCGGCCACCCCGCCCGACCGGTTCGACGGCACCTGGAGCGTCGAGATCATCACCGAGACGGGGACCTGCGACCGCGCCTATCGCTACCCGGTGCGGATCGAGCGCGGACGGGCGCGCTTCATCGGGACCGCCTTCACGGTCGAGGGCGGCGTCGCCAGGAACGGCGCGATCCGCGGCACGATCTCGAACGGCGCTGCCACCGCCGACGTGCGCGGACGCCTGGGCCCGGACGGGTTCGGGACCGGAACCTGGGTCGCGTCCGGGGCCCTCGCCTGCCGGGGACACTGGAACGCGGAGCGGCGCGGCTGAGCCGGGCTGTGGCCGTCGTGAAACGGTCGGGATCTTGCCCTCAATCGGGCAGCCGGACCGGGCCGCCAGCCCCGATCCCGACGCAATCATGAGCGAGAGCTGAACGCGGTTCGGACACCCGACGAGGCCGCCCGTATGAAGACTTCGATCCTCGCCACCTTCGCCGTCCTCGCGCTCGTCTCGGCCGCCGAGGCGCGTCCTCACCGCCACCCGGTCGCCCCGAAGGTGAACGCGGCGGAGGCCGAGAAGGTGCTGGCGCCGCTGCGGCAGGCCGCCACCGCGTGCTTCGCCGACACGGTGCTGTCGAATCCGAAGGCGACCGCCGAGGCGCGCGCCGGGCGATGGTACGAGGCCGTCGGCATCACGGGCTTCCTGTGCCGCCCGGAGGTCGCCGCGATGATCCAGGCCCACGACAGTCTCTACGGTGCGAAGACCGGCGAGCGCTACTTCAAGGGCGCCTACGTCAAGCACCTGGACCAGCAGCTCGCCGAGCGCCTCCAGCCGATGTTCGCCCGCAAGGCCGTCGCCAGCGCCGAGCCGCCGGTCGAGAAGGCCTCGGCCGAGGAGCCCGCCGAGAGCAACTGAGCGGGAACCGACCGGGCTCGCGCGCCTTCCCCGACCCGGAGGCGTCGATGCCCTACGAGCTCCATTACTGGCCGATGATCCAGGGGCGCGGCGAGTTCGTCCGCCTCGCTCTCGAGGAAGCTGGCGCCGACTACGTCGACGTCGCCCGCCGGGACGACGAGGCCGGCGGCATCGGACCGATGCTCGACCGCCTGTCAGACCCGGGCGAGCCGCGGCCTCCCCTGGCCCCGCCCTTCCTGCGCGACGGCGACGTCGTCGTCGGGCAGAGCGCCGCGATCCTGCTCTATCTCGGGCCGCGCCTCGGCCTCGTCGGCGCGTCGGAACGCGACCGGATCTGGACCCACCAGCTCCAGCTCACCGTCGCGGACGCGGTCGACGAGGCCCACGACACGCACCATCCCGTCGGTGTCGGCCTGTACTACGCGGATCAGAAGCCCGAGGCGCTGCGGCGGGCGGCCGAGTTCCGCAGCGAGCGCATCCCCAGATATCTCGGCTACTTCGAGCGCGTGCTGACGGCCAACGGCGGCGGCCGGCTCGTCGGTGCCGACCTCTGCTACGCCGACCTGTCGCTGTTCCAGCTCGTCGACGGCCTGCTCTACGCCTTTCCCAGAGCCACCGTCGCGGCCCTCCGGAGAAGCCCGCAGGTGGCGCGGCTCCATGACAGGGTCGCGCAGCGCCCGCGGCTCTCCGCCTACCTCGCCAGCCCGCGCCGGGTCCCGTTCAACGAGGACGGCATCTTCCGCCGCTATCCCGAACTGGATCCCTGAGACCGCCGCCGGAGCTCACCGCCGCGGGCCGGCGATCAGGATCGCCGCCAGCACCAGTGCGACGAGGCCGAGCACCAGCGACAGCAGGCGCCAGAACAGCAGCGGGTCGCGCTCCAGCAGCGACGCCCGCCGGCCCTCCGTGAAGGCCGGGTTGGGGTGGCGCAGGTCGTGGACGAAGGCCGAGACCGCCGCGTAGCGCCGCTGCGGATCGGGATGGACGGCCCTGCACAGCGCCCCGTCGACCCAGACCGGCAGCAGCGGGCGCACCGTTCGCGCCGAGGCGTAGCGCAACCGCCGCTGCGCCGCACGCGTCCGCGCCCGGGGCACTGCGTCGCCGTAGGGCAAGCGCCCCGTGAGCATCTGGTAGGTCATCACGCCGACCGCGAAGACGTCCGACTGGGCGGTCCCCGGGGCGCCGAGGAAGCACTCCGGCGCCGTGTACTGAACCGTGCCGAGGATCTCCGTCGGGTCGATCCGCGGGTCGCCCTCGACGACCCCGGCGACCTGGGTCGCGCCGAAATCGATGATCTGGACAGTCCCGGTCGCGTCGATCAGGACGTTGTCGGGCCGCATGTCCTGGTGGACCATCTCCCGCCGGTGGAAGGCCTGCACGCCCCGCGCGATCTGCTCGACCAGCCCCCGCACAACCTCCAGTTCGGGCGCCGCGTTGTCGCGCATCCACTGGCTCAGGGTCTGGCCCTCGACGTAGCGCATCACCGTGTAGAGGTGGCTGCGGGGGCCGGCTTGGGCATGGGCCTTGAGCACATGGGGATTGTCGATCCGCCGCGCGATCCACTCCTCCATGACGAAGCGCTTCCGCTGCGCCGGGTCGTCCCGGAGGTCGAGGGACAGCACCTTCAGGGCGACCTGGGCACCGGTCTCCGCCTGCACCGCCAGGTAGACGCGGCTGCGGGGACCGGAATGCAGGA
The DNA here is from genome assembly GCF_036441335.1 of Methylobacterium mesophilicum. Taxonomy (GTDB): domain Bacteria; phylum Pseudomonadota; class Alphaproteobacteria; order Rhizobiales; family Beijerinckiaceae; genus Methylobacterium; species Methylobacterium mesophilicum_B. Next base: position 532,065 of record NZ_MLBW01000034.1, on the reverse strand, counting down.
TCCGCAGCAGTCGGAATCCGTCGAGTTCCGCGGGCGGGTCGAGGAGCGGCGCCGGGTCCAGCCCCTCGGCCTCGCCGAGCAGGTCGGCCGGCTCACCCTCCGGCACCGCCTCGACCCGCACGATCTGGATCGTCAGGTTGTCCGGGCTGCCGGCCGCCAGGGCCGTCTCCACGATCGCCCGCGCGGCGCCGTCCAGGGTCTCGGCCGCCGCGATCGCCGCGACCATGTCGCGGGGCCGGACATGCTCGTGCACGCCATCGGTCGTCAGCACGAAGGTGTCGCCCGCCGCGATGCCGACGGCGTGGTAGTCGATCTCCAGGCGGGCCTGCGCCCCGAGGGCCCGGCCGAGATAGGATTCCGCAGCGGAGACCACGACGCGGTGGTCCTCGGTGAGCTGCTCCAGGGACTTTCCGGAGACGCGCCAGATCCGGGCATCGCCGACGTGGAAGAGGTGGGCCGCGCGCGCTTTCAGCACGAGGGCGTCGAAGGTCGTGACGTGGCCCCGGTCGAGGTCGTTCGGGTCAATGCCGCGCCGCGTCTCGGCGAACAGCCAGGAATTGGTCGCCGCGATCACGCGCTGCGCCGAGGTCTTCACCGACCACGTGTCGGGCGTGGCGTAGTAGTCGCTGAGGAAGCTCTTGACCGCGGTCTCGCTCGCCGCGGCCCCGGCCGCGCTGCTGCTGATCCCGTCGGCCAGCGCGACCGCGATGCCCTTCAGGCCGAGGGCCGGCTGAACCGGGACCAGCGCGCCGTTGAAATCCTGGTTGGCCGCCTTGCGGCCGGCGCTGCTGTGCTGGCCGATCGAGACCGTCAGGTCGGCCGGGCCGCGCGGGCCGCCACTCACGCGGCCGCCGCCGCGCCGTCGCCGCGGCCCCGGTNCGGTACGAGAGCGCCTCCGCGAGATGGAGCCGTCGAACCTGCGCCTCGCCGTCGAGATCGGCCAGGGTTCGGGCGACGCGCAGCGTCCGGTGAAAGCCGCGGGCGGAGAGGCGCATGCTCTCGGCCGCCTGGCGGATCAGCGCCGTCCCGTCGGCGTCGGGGCTCGCGACGTCCGAGATCAGCGTCGCCGGACAGGTCGCGTTGGTGGTGGAATCCGGCAGGCCGCGCGCGGCGTAGCGCGCGCCCTGGAGCGCGCGGGCCGCCGACACCCGCGCGGCGGCCTCGGCGGAGCCCTCGGCGGGTGCCGGCAGGATCAGGTCGACGGCGGTCACGGCCGGCACCTCGACGCGCAGGTCGATGCGGTCGAGCATCGGGCCGGAGATCCGCCCCTGGTACTGCGCCATGCAGCGCGCGTTCGGCCCGCGCCGGCAGGCGTAGCCCGGCTCGAGACCCTGGCCGCAGCGGCAGGGGTTCATCGCGGCGACCAGCTGGAAGCGCGCCGGGTAGGTGACGCGGTGGTTGGCCCGGGCGATCATCACGACCCCGGATTCCATCGGCTGGCGCAAGGAGTCGAGCACCTGCGGGGCGAACTCGGGCAGCTCGTCCAGGAACAGCACCCCGCCATGGGCGAGGGAGACCTCGCCCGGTCGCGCCCCGAGACCGCCACCGACGAGCGCCGCCATCGAGGCGGAATGGTGCGGCTGCCGGAACGGCCGCCGGTCGGAGAGGGCCCCGTCCTTCAGCGCGCCCGCAACCGACTGGATCATGGAGATGTCGAGGAGCTCGCGCGGCGTCAGCGGCGGGAGGATCGACGGAAGACGGGCCGCGAGCATGGATTTGCCCGAGCCCGGCGGACCGTTCATCAGGAGGTTGTGGCCGCCGGCCGCGGCGATCTCCAGGGCGCGCTTGGCGCCCTCCTGACCCCGGATGTCGGCGAGGTCGGGCAGGGGTCCGGCCGGCACGGCGACGGCGGGCTCCGGCCGCGCCATGACCTGGCTGCCCTTGAAGTGGTTGGCGAGCTGGATCAGCGAGCGCGGCGCGAGCACGTCGAGATCGCCCCCGGCCCAGGCCGCTTCCGGTCCGGTGGCGGCCGGGCAGATGAGCCCGAGCCCCCGGGCACCGGCCGCCATGGCTGCCGGCAGCACGCCGCTGACAGCGGTGATGCTGCCGTCGAGGGCGAGTTCGCCGAGCACGCAGTAGCCGGCGAGCGCGTCGGCCGGGATCGCGCCGATCGCCGCCATGACGCCGAGCGCGATCGGCAGGTCGAAGTGCGAACCCTCCTTGGGAAGATCCGCCGGTGCGAGATTCACCGTGATGCGCTTGGCCGGCAGCGCCAGCCCGGAGGCGATCAGCGCGCCGCGGACCCGCTCGCGCGATTCCGCCACCGCCTTGTCGGGCAGACCCACGACGGTGAACACCACCGAGCCCGGGACGATCTGGACCTGCACGTCCACCGCCCGCGCCTCGATGCCCTCGAAGGCCACGGTGGCGACGCGCGTGACCATCGGTGCCAAATCCTCGCCGCCGCGTTCCGTACGGCCAAGATGTGCGGCAGATCCGGGGGCGGCTCAAGGGCATGGCCGCGATGGAACTCCACTGCCGCCGGCCTGTTCACAGCCGGAAACAATGGCCGGAGCGGAGACAGCCATGCGCTTGACCACGACCCTTCTCGCCCTGACCGTGATCGCCGGCACCAGCCTCTCCGCCCGCGCCGACGAGAAGCTCCCGCCCGACCAGCAGGCGAAGGTCGAAGCCATGCTGAAGCAGGAGGGCTTCACCAAGTGGAAGGAGATCGAGCTCGACGACGGCATGATCGAGGTGGACGACGCGATCGACGCGAGCGGCAAGCAGTTCGACCTCAAGCTCGATCCGAAGACCCTGGCGATCGTCAAGCGCGAGGCCGAGTAGGCGACGCAGAGGGGCAATGCCAAGTCGCAGCGGCAAGTCGCAGCGCGAGATCGCGGCGCTTGCGTTCGGAGCGAGGCCCGGCCATATAGCCGGCGGGGGGTTGGCGAGGGACGTTTCACTCGCCAACCGGGTCAGGTCCGGAAGGAAGCAGCCCTAACGAGACCGAGCGGGTCTTCGTCCAGCCTCCCACCTCATCTCACGGCGCGCGGCAGCCAGACCCAGACACGGCATGGACGCTACGACCGGCACGCCTGACGACGAGCCGGGCCTGCCCGGGTTTCCAGCGCCCCCCGCCGCGGCGACGCCGTACCGGGTGCTCGCGCGCAAGTACCGCCCCACCAATTTCGGCGACCTGATCGGCCAGGACGCGATGGTGCGGACCCTCGCGAACGGGTTCGCGGCCAACCGCATCCCGCAGGCCTGGATGCTCACCGGCGTCCGCGGGGTCGGCAAGACCACCACGGCCCGGATCCTGGCCCGCGGCCTCAACTACGCCCGCGCCGGCCAGCCGGACACCGGCCCGACCGTGTCGATGCCGGAACTCGGCCTCCACTGCGCGGCGATCATGGAATCCCGGCACATGGACGTGCTGGAGATGGACGCCGCCTCGCATACCGGCATCGACGACGTCCGGGCGATCATCGATGGCATCCGCTACGGGCCGGTCTCGGCGCGCTACAAGGTCTACATCGTCGACGAGGTCCACATGCTCTCCGAGAAGGCGTTCAACGCCTTCCTGAAGACGCTGGAGGAGCCGCCGCCGCACGCGAAGTTCGTGTTCGCCACCACGGAGATCCGCAAGGTCCCGGTGACGATCCTGTCGCGCTGCCAGCGGTTCGACCTGCGCCGTGTCGAGGCGCCGACCCTGCACGCCCATCTCGCGAAGGTCTGCGCCGCCGAAGGCGTCACCGTCGAGGACGAGGCACTCGGCGCGATCGTGCGAGCCGCGGAGGGGTCGGTTCGCGACGCGCTCTCGCTGCTCGACCAGGCGATCGCCCACGGCGCCGGGACGATCACCGCGCAGAGCGTGCGCGACATGCTGGGCCTAGCCGATCGCGCCCGCATCCTCGACCTGTTCGAGGCGGTGATGCGCGGGTCGGTCCCGGCCGCCTTCGCGGAATTGCGGGCCCAGTACGATTCCGGCGCGGACCCGTCTGTGGTGCTCTCGGATCTCGCGGCCTTCACGCATCTCGTCACCCGGCTCAAGGTGGTGCCGGAGGCGGCCGCGGACCCGACGCTCAGCGAGACCGAGCGCGTCCGCGGGGCCGCGTTCGCCGAGAAGCTCACGATCCGCGCCCTGTCGCGGGCGTGGCAGATCCTGCTCAAGGCGATTCCGGAGGTTCAGGCGGCGCCCCGGCCGCTGGCGGCGGCCGAGATGGCGATCGTGCGTCTCGCCTACGCGGCCGATCTGCCGACACCCGACGAGGCCCTGCGCCAGCTGCGGGCGGAGGCGGCCGCCGCGCCCGCGGACGAACCGCCGTCCCTGTCGGCCCGGCCGCCGCTGNCCAGGCGTTGCGCATCAGACCGACGCCGAGGACCGGCGGCGCGTCCTGCCGGGTGAGGCGCTTCCACTCCTCCCGGAAGGTACCGAGCCGGCGCAGCTTCACGTCGGGGAGGAGCGCGAGGGTCACGGTGCGCAGGGCCGTGCCGGCGGTCGCCGCCGCCCCGGCCGATCCCGTCTCGGCCTGGCTCGGCCGGGCGCTGACGCTCGCCGGCGTCCTGGCCGTCGCCGGCCTGATCGTGGCCCTGGCGGGCCCCTACCGGACGGGCGCGCGGATCGAGCGCCTCGGCATCGGCGCGCAGGTCTCGCTGCTGATCGACCGCTCGGGCAGCATGAACGAGACCTTCGCGGGCCGGCAGCCCTCCGGCGCCGAGGAATCGAAGGCCGCGGCCTCCCGGCGCCTGCTGGCCGATTTCGTCGGCGCCCGGGCGCACGACCTGTTCGCCGTGACGGCCTTCTCCACCGCGCCGATGCTGGTCATGCCGATGACCGACCGCCACGACGCCGTGCGGGCGGCGATCGCCGCCATCGACCGGCCCGGCCTCGACTATACCAATATCGGCCGCGGTCTCGGCATGGCCCTGTCGCAGTTCGGAATCGATGTCGGCGCCTCGCGGGTGCTCCTGCTGGTCTCCGACGGCGCCGCGGTGATCGACCCGCGCATCCAGGACCAGCTGCGCGCCGCGGTCGCGCGGATCCGGCCGAACCTGTACTGGCTGTTCCTGCGCACCAAAGGATCGCCCGGCATCGCTGACCGGCCGGCCGGCGAGGACACGCCCCAGGCCGCGCCGGAGCGCCACCTCGACCTGTTCTTCAGGAGCCTCGGCGTGCCCTACCGCGCCTTCGAGGCCGAGGGCGCCGCGGCGGTGGCCGCCGCCATCCGGCAGATCGAGGCCCTGGAGCGGGACCCGATCCCCTACGTCGAGGAGCGCCCGCGCCGGGACCTGACCGGGCTCGCCGCCGCGCTCGCCGCCCTGGGCCTCGCGCTGCTCGTCCTGGCCAAGCTCGCGGAGGCGGACCTCGCGGAGGCGGACCTCGCGGGGNGTCGCCGTGAACGCGCCCGCGCCCGTCGCCATGAGCGCGCCCGTCGGTGCGCCGGCGCCGAGACCGGCGCCGGTGGCACCACCGACACCGCGCCTCGGACGGTACGAGGACCTGATCGCGCTGGCCGACGCCAACCGGGACATCCTGCTGCGGACCGCTCTGGAGCGCGACGTCCATCTGGTGCGCTTCGAGGAAGGCCGGATCGAGTTCCGCCTCGCCTCCGGCGGCCGGGCGAGCCTCGCCAACGACATCGCCGCCGCCATCGAGCGCTGGACCGGGCGGCGCTGGGTGGTGGCCCTGTCGAAGGACGAGGGCGCCCCGACCCTCGACGCGGCCGCCCGCGCCGCCACCGAGACCCGCCGGGAGAACGCCGCCGCGGATCCCTTCGTGCGGGAGGTGCTGACGCGCTTCCCCGGGGCCGAGATCGTCGACGTGCGCGAGACCGTCTCCGAGGCCCTGCCCTCCGCCGAGCAGGAGATCCTCGGGGAAGGCGATGCCGCGCGGGTCGGCGAGGTCGAGGACGACGACGCCTGACGCGCGGTGGCGCACGGGCCGCGCGATACCCAGATCAGACGAGGAAACGGAAAGAGAGCCGCATGCGCGACCTGATGGGCATCATGAAGCAGGCTCAGGCCATGCAGGAGAAGATGGCCAACCTGCAGTCCGAGATGGACGCGATCGAGGTGACCGGCGCGTCCGGCGGCGGCTCGGTCCGGGTCACCATGTCCGCCAAGGGTCAGATGAAGGGCGTCAGCATCGACCCGTCCCTGATGGTGGCGGACGAGCGCGAGATCCTGGAGGACCTGATCGTGGCGGCCTGCAACGACGCCCGCGGCAAGGCGGAAGCGACCATGCAGGAGCGCATGGCCGAGCTGACCAAGGGCCTGCCCCTGCCGCCGGGCATGAAGCTGCCGTTCTAGGAATCCGCTCGGACGAGACGTCCGAACCGTCCTCGCGAGCGGTGCGAAGCAACCCAGGGCAGCGCGACGCTCGCAAGCGTGGCGCAACTGGATTGCTTCGCTCCGCTCGCAAAGACGACTGGGGCGGCCCCGCGGGCCGCCCGCTCTCGGTTTACGCCGCGATCGCCTGAGCGGTCGGCCCGGCGGCGCGCACGTCGGCGTCGACATGGTCCTCGAACCGCTTGAAGTTGTCGTCGAACATCTTCACGAGCCGCGCCGCCGTCTCGACGAAGGCACCCTTGTTGGCCCAGGTCTTGACCGGGGTCAGGATGTGCGGCTCGACGCCCGGAACCGAGACCGGCACGGCGAAGCCGAAATACGGGTCGCGGCGGAACTCCGCCTGCGCCAGCGAGCCGTCGAGGGCGGCGCTCAGCAGGCGGCGCGTCACGCGGATCGGCATGCGCCGGCCGGTGCCGACACCGCCGCCGGTCCAGCCCGTGTTGACCAGCCAGCAATCCACGCTGTGCTTGGCGATGAGGTCGCGCAGCAGGTTGCCGTAGGTGCTCGGATGCCGCGGCATGAACGGCGCGCCGAAACAGGTCGAGAAGGTCGCCTCCGGTCCGGTCAGGCCGCGCTCCGTTCCGGCCACCTTGGCGGTGTAGCCCGAGAGGAAGTGGTACATCGCCTCGGCGCCGGTGAGCTTGGCGATCGGCGGCATCACCCCGAAGGCGTCGCAGGTCAGCATCACGATGTTCTTGGGATGCCCGGCCCGCCCGGTGGCGCTCGCGTTGGCGATGAAGTCCAGCGGGTAGGCGCAGCGGGTGTTCTCGGTGAGCGACGCGTCGTCGAAGTCCGGCGCGCGGGTGACCGGATCGATGATCACGTTCTCCATCACCGTGCCGAAGCGCTCGGTGGTGGCGTAGATCTCCGGCTCGGCGTTGCGCGAGAGGCGGATGGTCTTGGCGTAGCAGCCCCCCTCGAAGTTGAAGATCCCGGAATTCGACCAGCCGTGCTCGTCGTCGCCGAGCAGCTGGCGGGAGCTGTCGTTCGACAGTGTCGTCTTGCCGGTGCCCGAGAGGCCGAAGAAGATCGCCGATCCGCCCTCGGCGTCCAGCGCCGCGTTGGCCGAGCAGTGCATCGGCATCACGCCCTGTCCGGGCAGGATGTAGTTCAGGTAGGTGAAGACCGACTTCTTCATCTCGCCCGCGTAGGCGGAGCCGCCGATCAGCACGAGCTTCTTCGAGAAGTCGATGGCGATCACGGTCTTCGACCGGCAGCCGTGCCGGGCGGGGTCCGCCTGGAAGCTCGGCAGATCGATGATCGTCATGTCCGGCACGTAGGACGCGATCTCGGATCGGTCCGGCCGGATCAGCAGGTTGCGGATGAACAGCGAATGCCACGCGAACTCGGTGAACACCCGCGCGTTGACCCGGTAGGCCGGATCGGCGCCGCCGTAGAGGTCCTGGGCGAACAGCTCCTTGCCCTCGGCGTGCTTCAAGAAGTCCTGGCGCAGGGTCTCGAACTGCTCGGGCGTGATGGCGCCGTTGTTGTCCCACCAGACCTCGTTCTCGGTGCCGGCATCGCGGACCACGAACTTGTCCTTGGGCGAGCGACCGGTATGGCTGCCGGTGGTGGCGACGAGGGCGCCGCCGCGGGCGAGCTGCGCCTCCTTGCGGGACAGAGCCTCCTCGTAGAGGCGCGGCGCCTCGAAATTCCAGTGGACGGCCTTGAGGTCGCGGAAGCCTGCCGCCTCGGCGCCGTGGGCCGCGTTGTGATCACCGATATTGGTCAAGATCGTATCTCCCGGGCCCCTGTTCGACCGTCGACGCGACTGAGCCGGACGGCAACGCCGTCCGGGTTTGCCCGGGAGACGTCCGTGCGGTCGTACAGGACCGCCGCACGCAGGATCTCCGTTCCCGGCAGCTTTCCGTCCCACTCACGAGTAGGCGGCGAAGCTTCGCTGTCATAATGGGCCCCGCCAGGAGCCCGCAACATGTACAAACAGGTTAGACCACAGTCGTGGACTCAGGAACCCGGGTCTGTAAGCAGTTGCATCCGCCGCGCAGCATAATGCCACCGGTGAAGCGGCTTCAGAATACCCATATACCACATACGCGGGTGCTCGCCCGCGCACGGACCCTTGCGCGGCGCCCGGCGCCGTCTATGCCCGTCCGGGTCCGCAATCCCTTCCTCGTCCCAGAGGTACGATGCCCCAAGCCGTCGCCGGCCCCGAGATCGAGCGCCTGATCCAGCTCCTCGCCCGCATGCCGGGCCTCGGACCGCGCTCGGCGCGGCGCGCCGCCCTGCAGCTCATCAAGAAGCGCGACACGCTGCTCGGGCCCCTGGCCGACGCGATGCGCGTGGCGGCCGACCGCATCATCGTGTGCACGAGCTGCGGAAACGTCGACACCTCGGACCCGTGCACGATCTGCCGCGACGCCGAGCGCGACCCGACGACGCTCGTGGTGGTGGAAGACGTGTCCGACCTCTGGGCCCTGGAACGCTCCGGAGCCGTCAAGGCGCGCTACCACGTGCTCGGCGGCGTCCTGTCGGCGCTCGACGGCGTGCGCCCGGAGCACCTGAACCTCGCGAGCTTGGTGGAGCGCGTGGCACGGCCCGAGGTCAGCGAGGTCATCCTGGCGCTCAACGCCACCGTCGACGGCCAGACCACCGCCCACTACGTCACCGAGTCGATCCGGCACTGCGACGTGAAGGTCACGCGCCTCGCCCACGGCGTGCCGGTCGGCGGCGAGCTCGACTACCTCGACGAGGGCACGCTCTCGGCGGCGATCCGCAGCCGGACGGCATTCTGAGGGTCGGCGACAGGCAGCGAACCGGTATTTGACCGGTCCTCGGCCGCATCCTATGCGACAGTGAGCCCGGACCCGTCCCGGCGCCTTCCCTGCCGGTTCCCGCCATGACCATCCGCCCGCTTGTCATCCTCCCCGATCCCGTCCTGCGCCTGGGCTCCGAGCCGGTCGGGCCGATCACCGCCGAGATCCGGACCCTCGTCGCCGACATGTTCGAGACGATGTACGACGCACCCGGCGTCGGGCTGGCGGCGATCCAGATCGGCGTCGCCAAGCGCGTCGTGACGATCGACACATCCAAGGAGGAAGGCGTCCGCGACGCGCGGGTCTTCATCAATCCCGAGATCGTCTGGTCGTCGGAGGAGAAGCGCGTCTACGACGAGGGCTGCCTGTCGATCCCGGACTACTATGCCGAGGTCGAGCGGCCGGACCGGGTGCGCGTGAAGTTCCGCGACCTCGACGGCACGGAGCGGGAGATCGAGGCCGACGGCCTGCTCTCGACCTGCATCCAGCACGAGATCGACCATCTCAACGGCGTGCTGTTCATCGACCACCTGTCGAAGTTGAAGCGCGACCGGGTGATCAAGAAGTTCACCAAGGCGGCCAAGCGCGACGCGGCCTGATCCGGCCATGCGCGTCGTCTTCATGGGCACGCCGGACTTCGCGGTGCCGACGCTGGCGCGGCTCGCGCGGGACGGGCACGAGATCGCGGCGGTCTACACCCGCGCTCCCGCGAAGGCCGGCCGCGGCATGAGCCTGCGCCCCTCCCCGGTCCACGCGCTCGCCGACGCGCTCGGCGTGCCGGTCCTGACGCCGTCGACGCTCCGCACACCGGAGGCCGCCGAGACTTTCGCGGCGCACCGGGCCGACGTCGCCGTGGTGGTCGCCTACGGGATGCTGCTGCCGCAGGCGATCCTCGACGCGCCGAAGCACGGTTGCCTCAACCTGCACGGATCCCTGCTGCCGCGCTGGCGCGGCGCGGCGCCGATCCAGCGCGCCGTGATGGCGGGCGACGCCGAGAGCGGCGTCGGCGTCATGCGGATGGAGGCGGGCCTCGACACCGGTCCCGTGGCGCTCGAGGCCCGGCTGTCGATCGCCCCGGGCATGACCGCGGGCGCCCTTCACGACGCGCTCATGCCGCTCGGCGCCGACCTGATGGCGCGCGCCCTCGCGGCGCTCGCGGCGGGCACGCTGACCTTCGCGCCGCAGCCGGAGGACGGCGTCGTCTACGCCCACAAGATCACCAACGACGAGGCCCGGATCGACTGGTCGCGGCCGGCGGCTGAGGTCGCCAATCGGATCAACGGGCTGTCGCCGTTCCCCGGCGCCTTCTTCGAGGTCGATCTCGGCAAGGGGCCGGAGCGCGTGAAGGTGCTCCGCGCCGCTCCGGCAGAGGGTTCGGGCGCGCCGGGGACGCTGCGCGATTCCGACGGTACGGTCGCCTGCGGCAGCGGTGCCGTACGCCTCTTGGAGCTGCGCCGCGCCGGGAAGGGCGGAAGCGCGAGCGGGGCCGAGTTCGTCCGCGGCGCGCGGCTGGCGCCCGGCGCCCGCCTCGGCTGATGCCCCGCTACAAGCTCGTCATCGAGTACGACGGCGGTCCGTTCTGTGGCTGGCAGCGGCAGGCGGACGATCCCACGGTCCAGGGCGCGATCGAGGCGGCGGTCACGCGCTTCTCGGGCGAGGACGCCCGGCTCACCTGCGCGGGCCGGACCGATGCCGGCGTGCACGCGATCCATCAGGTCGCCCATCTCGACCTCGCCAAGGACTGGCGGACCGACACGGTGCGGGACGCCCTGAACGCCCATCTGCGGCCGCAGCCGGTGGCGATCCTGTCCGCCGAGATCGTGCCGGAGAGCTTCGACGCCCGCCACTCGGCGATCCGCCGGCACTACCGCTACCGCATCCTCAACCGGCGCAGCCCCGCCGCGCTGACGCGGGCCCATGTCTGGCAGGTGCCGTGGCTCCTCGACGCGGACCTGATGCACGAAGCCGCCCAGCGCCTCGTCGGCCGCCACGACTTCTCGGCCTTCCGGGCCGCCGAGTGCCAGGCGAACAGCCCGATCCGCACGCTGGAGCAGCTCGACGTGGCCCGCGCGCCGATGGCGCTCCACGACGAGATCGTGGTCGCGACGTCGGCGCGCTCGTTCCTGCACCATCAGGTCCGGGCTATGGTCGGCACGCTGATGCTCGCCGGCAGCCGCCGCCTCTCGGCAGATGACGTCGCCGAGATCCTCGCCTCGGGCGACAAGCGCCGGTGCGGGCCGCTGGCCCCGGCCGCCGGGCTGACCTTCGTGGGCGTCGACTACGATCTGGGGAAGTAGGCGTCGAGCACGCGCCCGTAGATCGCCGTCAGCCGCTCCAGGTCGGCGACCGCCACGCACTCGTCGGTCTGGTGCATGGTCTCGCCGACGAGGCCGAACTCGATCACCGGGCAGGCATCCTTGATGAAGCGGGCATCCGACGTGCCGCCCGTCGTGGAGAGCGTCGGGGTGAGGCCGGTCTCGGCCCGGATCGCCTCCGCGACGAGCGTCACGAAGGCGTCCGGCCGCGTCAGGAAAGCCGGCGCGTTCGAGGGCTGCAGGTCGAGGCTGAAGCGCACCGCATTCCCGGCCGCCTGCTCCAGACGCCGGCGGATCTCGGCGCCGAGGCTCTCGGCCGTCCAGTCGTCGTTGAAGCGGATGTTGAAGGTCGCCCGCGCGGTCGCCGGGATCACGTTGGTGGCCGGATTGCCGACGTCGATCGTGGTGAATTCGAGGTTCGAGGCGTCGAAATGCGCCGTCCCGCGATCCAGCGGCTCGGCGACCAGCGCCGAGGCGAGGCGCAGCAGGCCCGGGATCGGATTCTCGGCCTTGTGCGGGTAGGCGACGTGGCCCTGGCGGCCGAGCACGGTGAGTTTGCCGGTCAGCGACCCGCGCCGGCCGATCTTGATCATCTCGCCGAGCCGGCCCGGATTGGTCGGCTCCCCGAGGACGCAGTGGTCGAACCGCTCCCCCCGGCGCCGCGCCCAGTCGAGGAGTTTCACGGTGCCGTTGACCGCCGGACCCTCCTCGTCGCCGGTGATCAGGAACGCGATGGAGCCGCCGAATTCGGCCCCGCGCCGGTCGAGGAAGGCGAGCGTCGCCGCCAGCATGCAGGCGACGCCACCCTTCATGTCGGCGGCGCCGCGGCCGTACAGCATGCCGTCGGCCACGGTGCCCGCGAAGGGATCGTGCCGCCACGCACCCTCGCCTTCCGGCACCACGTCGGTGTGGCCGGCGAAGACGAGGCACGGACCGCCCTGCCCGACGCGGGCGTAGAGGTTCGGCGTGTCGGGGTAGCCGGGATCCGAGAAGACCGGCCGCTCGACCGCGAAGCCGGCCGGCCGGAGCGTGTCGGCGACCACGTCGAGGGCGCCCCGATCCTCCGGCGTCACGGACGGGCACCGGATCAGGTCCTGCGCGAGGCGCAGGGCCGCGTCGGGGGCGTGGTGGTCAGCCGGCATGGATCCGTCCTCGGCGGCGCGACGGGCCGCGCGGCCCGCTTAACCCGAAGCGGGCAGCCCCGGAACTCCCGTCCCGGGTCCTACTTGGTGACGACCACCTGCACGTCGCCGTGGCGGCGCTGCACCGAGACGGTGACGTCGTCGTCGTAGCGCTGGAACCGGATGTCCAGGCGCGAGCCGCCGAGCTTGACGTTGTAGAGGGTCACCCCGTCGAGGAAGCCCGGCAGGATCGGGTTCTTGAGCCGGACGCGGTTGCGCTCGTGGTCGAGTTCGAGGCCGAGGCAAGCTGCCAGGAACGCGAACGGCGCCGCCGCCGCCCAGGCCTGCGGGCTGCAGGCGACCGGGTACGAGACCGGGCCGCGCTGCTTGCGGCGCATGAAGCCGCAGAACAGCTCCGGCAGCCGCTTCTGGTCCTGGTAGAGCGAGGTGTCGAACATCCCCTGGAAGATGCGCGCGGCCTCGTGCTTGCGGTCGTAGCGCGCCAGACCCATCGCGATCAGCGCGTTGTCGTGGGGCCAGATCGAGCCGTTATGGTAGGACATCGGGTTGTAGCGCGCCTCGCCCTTGGCGATCGTGCGCACACCCCAGCCGTTGAAGCCGTCCTTGCACAGAAGCGTCTCGGCGACCCGCGCCGCCCGCTCCGGCTTGGCGATGCCGGTGAACAGGGCGTGCCCGGCATTGGAGGAGCGCACCGCGCACTGCTTCTTCGCGCCGTCGAGGGCCAGCGCGTAAGTGCCGATCTCCTCGTTCCAGAACGCCGCGTCGAATCGCTCGCGCAGGCTCGCTGCCTCCTGGGTGAGGCGCTCGGCCATGGGATCGTGCCCGAGGAGCGCCGCGAGCTTCGCCATGCCGTTCTTGGCCGCGTAGACGTAGCCCTGCACCTCGCAGAGGGCGATCGGACCCTTGGCCAGGTGGCCGTCGGCGTGGAAGATCGAGTCGTGGCTGTCCTTCCAGCCTTGGTTCTCGAGACCCTTGTCGGTGTCGCGGGCGTACTCGACGAAGCCGTCGCCGTCGCGATCGCCGTAGCGGTCCATCCACTCGAGGGCGAGTTCGAGGGCCGGCCAGATCGCCCGCACGGTCTCGAGATCGCCCGTGACCGCGTAGTACTCCCAGGCCAGCATCACGAAGAGCGGCGTGCCGTCGATGGTGCCGTAATAGTGCCGGAACGGCACCTCGCCGAGCATCGCCATCTCGCCGCGGCGGGTCTCGTGCAGGACCTTGCCGGGCTGCGCGTCGGCGGCCGGGTCGACCGCCTTGGCCTGGGTCGAGGCGAGGTAGCGCAGCACGCCGCGGGCGAATTTCGGGTCGATCCAGAGCGCCATCATCGCCGTGATGATGCCGTCGCGCCCGAATACCGTGGAGTACCAGGGAATGCCGGCGAAGGGGTAGATGCCCTCCGGGGTGCGGCTCGCGAGCATGTAGAGGTCGGCCGTGGCCCGGCACAGGCCCTCGTTGAACTGATCGTTCGACGAGATGATCGTGGTGATGCCCGCCGTCAGCGCCCGCAGGTCGCGCCGCGAATCGCGGTAGGCACGGGCGAAGATCGTGCCCTCGCCGAGGTCTTTCGGCTCGCGCCGCGCGCCGCCGGCATTGGCCGCGAGCGTGAGCCGGGCGGCGGCATCCTCGCCGACCATCGTGTCCGTCGGGGGCTTGGTGAAGGCCCGATGCGCCTCGAAGGTCACGCGGATGAACAGCGAGGTCCGGCCACCAGGGGGGAGCGACACGTCGAACACCACCTTGCCGGGCTCGATCGAATCGGGCTTCGGACCGAAATGCAGCGACGTCGTCCGGACGATCTCGTCCAGGCCGACGTAGCGGAACTGCACCTCGCGGTCGCTCGCCACCAGGACGCCGCGTTTGCCGCGCTCCTTCCGGTCGGTCCCGCGCACCTCGAACAGGTCGCGGAAATCCGCGTCGAAGGTGACGGCGATGCGCAGGCGGCGGTGCTTCGAGTCGAAGGAGCGCAGGCCGATCCGGTCGTAGCAGGCGCCGCGGAACAGGAACTTGGTGCGCTCGATCGCGACCGTCTCGCGCGGGATCGAGGTCTCGTCGTGGGCGTCGATGCGGATGTCCGGCGTCGTCATGTCGACGCTGAGCGCGCCGTTGTCGTCCTGCATCACCGAGGAGAGCATCAGCGGGCGCTGGCCCTCCACCGTCACCTCCAGGCGGGAGAGGTAGCGCGTGTCCTGGAAGTAGAGCCCCTCCGGGCCGGGCTGGACGCCAATATCGCCGTAGGAATCGAGGACGCCGAAGGCCTCGCCGAACTTCAGTGAGCGCAGCGGCCGCTCGACGAGGGAGGTCTGCGCCTCGATGTGGTAGGGCGGAAGGACGTCGTCCGCGTCCTGGAACCCGTGCGCCACGCTTCCGACGCTCGCCGCGGTCCGGGCCTTCGCATCGTGGGCCGCTGCCGTGTTGTCCGCCGCCATGCAGGGCATCTCCGGGTGCAAGTGAGAGGTGCGAATCGAGAGGGCTGCCGCATCCGTTCGATGCAGCAGCCCTTGTTCACCCTACGGATGAGTCGCCTTTAAGACGCTAGGCCGAGCCGGACCCGCCTCGCAAGCCCGGTGCCGGATTTCAGGCCGGCATGGCAGCGACGGGGATCGCCGGACGCGCCGAGCCGTTGACCTCGCCGTACTGCGGCTTGAACCCGGACTTCGGCAGCTTGATCACGTCGGCGCCGCGGGCGAGCAGGTCCTCGTAGGCGGCGACGTACTTCTTCACCATGCACTCGGCGGTGAAGGCGCTCTCGAAGTGACGGCGCACGCCGGCGCGGCTCATGGTCTTGACCTTGGCGACCGCCGCCACGGCGTCGTCCATGTTCTCGCACAGCACGCCGCCGACGCCGTCCTTGATCACCTCCGGGACGGAGCCGTTGCGGAACGCGATCACCGGGGTTCCGGCCGACATCGCCTCGATCATCACGAGGCCGAAGGGCTCCGGCCAGTCGATCGGGAAGGCGAGCGCCAGGGCGTTGCCGAGGAAGTCCTTCTTCTGCTCCTCGTTGATCTCGCCGATGTACTCGATCAGCGGGTGATGGATCATCGGCTCGATGACCTCGTCCCAGTAATCCTGGTCGGCCTTGTCGACCTTCGCGGCGATCTTGAGGGGCGTGCCGGAGCGGATCGCCATCTCGATCGCGCGGTCGGGCCGCTTCTCGGGCGAGATGCGGCCGAGAAAGGCGAGGTAGCCGCCCTTGGCGTCCGGGTAGTACGGGCAGTTCTCGGCCGGCAGGCCGTGATGGATCGTCGCCAGCCAGTTGGAGGTCGGCGGCATGGGCAGGCGCTGGTTGTCGGAGATCGAGACCAGCGGCATGCCCGTGAAGGTGCGGTAGACCGGCATGAAGTCCGGCACGTCGAGGCGACCGTGCATCGTGGTGATGCACTTGTGGTTCAGGTCCTCGAACATCGGGTACTGCAGCAGGTCGATGTGGAAGTGCAGGATGTCGAACTCGTGCGCGCGGCGGTGCACCTGATGCAGCATCGCCAGGTGGCTGGCCGTGTGATCCCGGTACCCGAGCAGGCGAAGGCCCTCGGGCGTGCAGGCCGCGAGCTTGGCAGTCGTCTCGGAGTCGCCGCTCGCGAACAGCGTGACTTCGTGGCCCTGGCGGACCAGTTCCTCTGTAATCCAGCTGACGACGCGCTCGGTGCCGCCGTAGAACTTCGGAGGGACGGCCTCCGACAACGGAGCGATCTGGGCAATGCGCACGGAGTGTCTCCTGGTTGGCCGAATTTGACGGGGGGTCTAACCCTGCCGGCCTGAGCGGGACATGAATGAAACCGACGGCCAAGGTTATGGTTCCTGGCGCTCCCGCTGTCCCGCACCGTTTTGTGCGGCGCGGCAGCCGTCCCCGAATTCCTCCGAATCAGCACGGGCGAGACGGCCGTTGCGGCGCCGTTTCCGGCTCGCCCGCACCGACGTCGCGCGCGGAAGCCCCGTCCTCGGGCTCGATACGCCGAAGCCCGCCGGGGCGTTCCGTCGGATCTCGATCTCGTGCTCAGGCCGGCGGACGTTGCCGCCGCGTCAGCTTTCTGTCATAAGCCGCCCCGCGTCGAACCGCCCGGCCGATAGGGCTGCCGTGGCGGCTCGTGCTGCTCCACCAGAAGCATCAGCGCGCGAACCTCATCCGATCCCCCGGGTCGGGCAGAGATCCTTTCGCGCAACGGAGAGCCAAATGCCCAAGTTGAAGACGAAATCGGGCGCGAAGAAGCGCTTCAAGATCACCGGCACCGGCAAGGTGATGTACGCCCAGGCCGGCAAGCGCCACGGGATGATCAAGCGGACGACCAAGCAGATCCGCAACCTGCGCGGCACCACGACCCTGTTCGAGGGCGATGCCGCCAACGTGAAGAAGTACTTCCTGCCGAACGCGCGGTAAGTCCTTCGACACCCGTTGCCACTGTCTTTCGTCGAATCCAGGAGATAACCGATGGCCCGCGTCAAGCGCGGCGTGACCAGTCACGCGAAGCACAAGAAGGTTCTGAAGGCCGCCAAGGGCTATTACGGCCGGCGCAAGAACACGATCCGCATCGCCAAGCAGGCGGTGGAGAAGGGTCTGCAGTACGCCTACCGCGACCGCAAGAACAAGAAGCGCACGTTCCGCGCCCTCTGGATCCAGCGCCTCAACGCGGCCGTCCGCGAGCACGGCCTGACCTACTCGCGCTTCATCGACGGCCTGGCGAAGTCCGGCATCGTGGTTGACCGCAAGGCGCTGTCCGAGCTCGCGATCCACGAGCCGGCGAGCTTCGCCGCCGTCGTCGAGAAGGCGAAGGCCGCGCTGCCGCAGAACACCGCCAAGGCCGCCTGATCCAGGCCTGAGGCGAGACGGACGGAAGGCGCGGTTCCCCAGGGAGCCGCGCCTTCGTCGTTTACGAGGTCCCGCGCCCCGCGCTTGCGCCCGGGCGCACAACGCGCGAGAGCACGGCCCGACGGCCGACTCCGCCAACCCTGCTCGAAGACAGCGATGACCGATCTCGACACCCTGGAACGCGACCTCCTGGCCCAGGTGGGCGCGGCCGCCGACGAGGCGGCCCTCGACGCGGTCCGCGTCGCCTCGCTCGGCAAGAAGGGCAGCGTCTCGGACCTCCTGAAGACCCTCGGCGCGATGACGCCGGACGAGCGCAAGGAGCGCGGGCCCCTGATCAACGGCCTGCGCGACCGGGTCCAGGGCGCCGTCACCGCGCGCAAGACCGAACTCGCCGAGGCCGCCCTGGAGGCCCGCCTCGCCTCCGAGCGGGTCGACGTGACCCTGCCGGTCCGCGAGGCCCCCGAGGTGCGCGGCCGGATCCACCCGATCTCCCAGGTCATCGACGAGATCACCGCGATCTTCGCCGACATGGGCTTCGCGGTCGCCGAGGGTCCGGACATCGAGACGGACGAGCTGAACTTCACGGCGCTCAACTTCCCGCCCGGCCACCCGGCCCGCGAGATGCACGACACCTTCTTCCTGGCCCCGGACCGCGACGGGCAGCGCAAGGTGCTGCGCACCCACACCTCGCCGGTGCAGGTGCGGACCATGCGGGCGCAGACGCCGCCGATCCGCGTGATCATCCCGGGCCGGACCTACCGGCACGATTCCGACCAGACCCACACGCCGATGTTCCACCAGGTCGAGGGGCTGGTGATCGACACCAGCGCCAACATCGCCAACCTGAAATGGGTGCTGGAGGAGTTCTGCAAGGCATTCTTCGAGGTGGAGGGCGTGAAGATGCGCTTCCGCCCGTCCTTCTTCCCGTTCACCGAGCCCTCCGCGGAGGTCGACATCCAGTGCTCGCGCAAGGGCGGCGAGATCCGCTTCGGCGAGGGCGACGACTGGCTGGAGATCCTGGGCTGCGGGATGGTGCACCCGAACGTGCTGCGCAATTGCGGGCTCGACCCGGACGCCGTGCAGGGCTTCGCCTTCGGCGTCGGCATCGACCGCATCGCCATGCTGAAATACGGCATGCCGGACCTGCGCCCGTTCTTCGAGGCCGACGTCCGCTGGCTCGACCATTACGGCTTCCGCCCGCTCTACGTGCCGAGCCTCGTGGGCGGCCTCACCGGCTGAGCCGCCCCGGCCCCGCCGCGGCCCTCCGGCCCCGGTGAGGGCGCCGCGATCCTGTTCCTCCGACGGTCGAGCCGGTACCGGGCTCTCGAAGGTCCATCATGAAATTCACCCTCTCCTGGCTCAAGGACCACCTCGACACCGAGGCCTCCCTCGACACCGTCGCCGAGACGCTCACGCGGATCGGCCTGGAGGTGGAGGGCGTCGAGGACAAGGCCGCCGCGCTCAAGCCCTACGTGATCGCCCGGATCCTGACGGCCGAGCAGCATCCGAACGCCGACCGGCTCCGGGTCTGCACCGTCGACACCGGCGCGGGCGCCCCCGTGCAGGTGGTCTGCGGCGCTCCGAACGCCCGGGCCGACCTCGTCTCGGTCTTCGCGCCGCCCGGCACCTTCGTCCCCGGCAAGAACATCACCCTGTCGGTGGGCACGATCCGCGGCGTCGAGAGCCACGGCATGCTGTGCTCGGGCGCCGAGCTCGGCCTCGGCGACGACCATGACGGCATCCTGGAACTCCCGACCGACGCGCCGGTCGGCCAGGCCTACGCCCTCTATGCCGGACTCGACGATCCGGTCATCGAGATCAACCTGACGCCGAACCGGCCGGACTGCACCTCGGTCCACGGCATCGCCCGCGACCTCGCGGCCGCCGGCCTCGGCACGCTCAAGGGCGAGGCGCTGCCGAACGTGCGTGGCGAGGGTCCCTGCCCGGTCGAGGTCGCGTTGGACCTCGCGCCGGCCGACCGGCACTTGGCCCCGCTCTTCGCTCTGCGGTTGGTGCGCGGCGTCAGGAACGGCCCGTCGCCGGCCTGGATGCAGGCCCGACTGCGCGCCATCGGCCTGCGCCCGATCAACAGCCTCGTCGACATCACCAACTACGTCACGTTCGACCGCGGGCGGCCATTGCACGTCTTCGACGCCGCCAAGGTCGCCGGCACGCTGACCGTGCGACGGGCGCGGGCGGGCGAGAGCCTGCGCGCCCTCGATGGCCGGACCCACACGCTGGCCGACGACACCGTGGTGATCGCCGACGCGAACGGCGTCGAATCGATCGCCGGCATCATGGGCGGCGAGGCGTCTGGCTGCGACGCGGGCACGACGGACGTGCTGATCGAGTCGGCCCTGTGGGACCCGGCCAACATCGCCCAGTCGGGCCGCCGCCTCGGCCTCATCACCGACGCGCGCTACCGCTTCGAGCGGGGCGTCGATCCGGCCTTCACGCTCCCGGGCCTCGACCTCGCGACGCGGCTCGTGGTCGACCTCTGCGGCGGTACGCCGACCGAGGCGCGGATCGCCGGCGAAGCGCCCGAAACCGCGCGCAGCATCGACTTCCCCTGGACCGAGGTCCGCCGCCTCGCCGGCCTGGACGTGCCGCGCGCCGAGATGCAGCAGATCCTGGAGACGCTGGGCTTCCACGTCACCGGCTCCGGGGACCGGGTGACGGTGCTGCCGCCGTCCTGGCGGCCCGACGTCGAGGGCAAGGCCGACCTCGTGGAGGAAGTCGTCCGCATCGCCGGTCTCGACCGGATCGTGGCCGAGCCGCTGCCGCCGCTCGCCGGGATCGGCCGCCCGCTGCTCACCGTGATGCAGAAGCGGACCCGCATGGCCAAGCGCGCCCTCGCGAGCCGCGGCCTCATGGAGGCGGTCACGTGGTCGTTCGTGCCGCACGACGACGCCGTCCTGTTCGGCGGCGGCGGGGCCGAACTCGTGCTGGCCAACCCGATCGCCTCGGAGCTGTCCGACATGCGGCCGAGCCTCGTGCCGGGCCTCCTGCGCGCGGCGCAGCGCAACGCCGACCGCGGCCATCCGGACTCCGCCCTGTTCGAGGTCGGCCAGTGCTTCGCCTCCGACGTGCCGGAGGGCCAGACCGTCCGCGCGGCTGCGGTCCGCCGCGGCGGCGCGACCCTGGCCGGCGCCGGGCGGCACTGGGACGGCAAAACCGCGACCGTCGACGCGTTCGACGCCAAGGCCGACGCCATCGCGTTGCTCGGCAGCCTCGGCGTGCCGACGGGCGGCCTCCAGATCGCGGCGGGCGGCCCGTCCTGGCTCCATCCCGGCCGCTCGGGCACGCTGCGCTTCGGCCCGAAGACGGAGATCGGCTGGTTCGGGGAGGTGCATCCGCGGACGCTGCAGGCGCTCGACCTGAAGGGAACGCTCGTGGCGTTCGAGATCGTCCTCGACGCCCTGCCCCTGCCCAAG
This sequence comes from Methylobacterium mesophilicum, assembly GCF_036441335.1. Lineage (GTDB taxonomy): Bacteria > Pseudomonadota > Alphaproteobacteria > Rhizobiales > Beijerinckiaceae > Methylobacterium > Methylobacterium mesophilicum_B. The sequence continues at coordinate 511,305 of NZ_MLBW01000034.1, read as the reverse complement.
CTCAAGCCGACCAAGGCCAAGCCCGCCCTGGCGCTGTCGGAATTCCAGCCGCTGTCGCGGGACTTCGCCTTCGTGGTCGGCCGCGACGTGCCGGCGGGCGACATCGTCAAGGCCGCCCAGAACGCCGAGCGCAAGCTGGTGACGGGCGTCGACGTGTTCGACCTCTACGAGGGGCCGGGCGTGCCGGACGGCGCGAAGTCGGTGGCGATCGCGGTGCGTCTCCAGCCCGTCGAGCGGACCCTGACCGACGCGGAGATCGAGGCGGTGAGCGCCAGGATCGTCGCCGAGGTCACCCGCAAGACGGGCGCGACCCTCCGGGCCTGAGGAACGCATGGACCGGATCGCCCTGCTCATCGACGACCTCGCGGCGGCCGAGTACCGGCCGAAGGCGGCGTTGCGGGAGGCCCTCAACCACCCGGCCGCCGTCGCGGAGGCGACGCTGCCGCTGCTCGAGGCGGCCGCCGACGGGCGCGAGTTGGCGCCGGAGGAGACGAACCTCCTGTTCTGGGGCCTGCACGTCATGGCCCATGCCCGGGACACACGCGCCCTCGCGCCGCTCCTCAGGCTGCTCCGGCACGACGGGGAGACCCTCGACGCGGTGCTGGGTGACGCCGTCACGGCGACGCTGGCCAAGGTCGTGGCGAGCCTGTTCGACGGCGATCCGCAGCCGCTGTTCCGGCTGATCCTGGACAGCACGGTCGACGATCACGCGCGCATGGCGCTGATGTGCGCCTGCACCTTCGTGACCCTGGAGGGACGGATCGACCGGGCCGCGATGCACGACCTGCTGGTCCGGTTCGACGACGCGCAGGCTGCCGTGGAGGACGGGCCGGCCTGGGTCGGCTGGGAAGAGACGATCGCGCATCTCGGCTTCCGGGACCTCGCGCCCCGCGCGGCCGCGGCCCGCGCCGACGGACGGCTGACCGACGAGATCAGCGACGCCGGGTGGTTCAAGGAGGCCCTGCGCGAGGCGGAGACCAAGCCGGACGACCGGGACCGGCTGGGGCCCTACCAGTACGGCTACCTCGACGATCCGGTCGAGGCCCTCGACTGGGCCGAGGAGGGCGCCGGCGAGCCGCAGCGCAACCCGTTCAAGGATGTCGGCCGCAACGATCCCTGCCCCTGCGGCTCGGGAAAGAAATTCAAGAAATGCTGCCTCGGCAAGGCCGAGGCGGAGGGGCCGTGGATGCCGCCGGGATCCTCAGGCGGCTGAGGCGCCGCTGCCGCTGAGCGGGTTCTCGGGATCCCAGCCGTAGCTCAGGGTCTCGAACCGCATGGCGCGGGCGTCGACCATGAGCAGGCGCCCGACGAGGGGCTCGCCGAAGCCCGCCACGGCCCGGATCACCTCCATGGCCATCAGCGAGCCCATGACGCCGGCGAGCGCGCCGAGGACGCCGGCCTCCGCGCAGGCGGGCACGCTGCCCGGCGGCGGCGGGTTCGGGAAGAGGCAGCGATAGGTCGGGTTCGGCGTCCCGTCTGGCCCCGTCTCGTGGGCCCGGATCGTGGTCAGCGTGCCGTCGAAGCGGCCCAGAGCCGCCGTGACCAGCGGCCGACGCGCGCGGAAGCAGGCGTCGGACACCGCGTAGCGCGTGGCGAAATTGTCGGACCCGTCGGCGACGAGGTCGTAGCCGCCGATCAGGTCGACCGCGTTGCCCGCGTCGATCCGGAACGGGTGCGACACCACCGTCACGTGCGGGTTGAGCCGCGCGACCGCGTCGGCCGCACTCTCCACCTTCGGCCGGCCGAGATCCGGGGTCCCGTGGATCACCTGCCGCTGCAGGTTCGACAGGGAGACCGTGTCGTCGTCGACGAGGCCGATCGTGCCGATCCCCGCGGCGGCGAGGTACTGGATCAGCGGCGCGCCGAGGCCGCCCGCCCCGACGACGAGGATCCGGGCGGCCTTGAGCCGGGCCTGGCCGGGACCGCCGACCTCCGCGAGGACGAGGTGGCGGGCGTAGCGTTCGATCTCATCGGGAGCGAGGGCCATAGGCTGCCCATAATCCGCGGCGCCGCCGATCGGAAGCGCTGAAAAGACAACGCCGCCCCGGTGAGGAGGCGGCGCGGGTCTCGCGTCTCTGGATCCGGGCCGCTCAGCGCGGCGCCAGGATCATGATCATCTGCCGGCCTTCGAGCATCGGCTCGCTCTCGACCTTGGCGATCTCCGCGGTCTCGCTCTTCACGCGCTCCAGCAGGCGCAGACCGATGTCCTGGTGAGCCATCTCACGACCGCGGAAGCGCAGGGTCACCTTGACCTTGTCGCCCTCCTCGAAGAAGCGGTGCACCGACTTCATCTTGGTGTCGTAGTCGTGCTTGTCGATGCCGGGCCGGAGCTTGATCTCCTTCACCTCGACGGTCTTCTGCCGCTTGCGGGCCTCGTTCTGCTTCTTCTGCTCGTTGAAGCGGAAGCGCCCGTAATCGAGCAGCTTGCAGACGGGCGGCACGGAGTTCGGCGCGATCTCCACGAGATCGAGACCGGCCTCCTCGGCCAGATTGAGGGCGTCGAAGAAGGGAACGACGCCGCGGTTCTGCCCGGTGTCGTCGATCAGCTGCACTTCCCGCACTCCGCGAATGTCGCGGTTGGCGCGCGGCCCGTCCTTCTGCGGGGCCGGCATGGCTCTCATCGGTCTACGAATGGCTTAGGTCTCCTGCTGCAACGGCGAAACGGCGGATCTTCAGGAGGATCTCCTGACCGCCAGCCGCTCCGGTCTCATCCGGACATACAACGTTGGTGGAACCGCGGCCAGAGTCAACCGGCTACCGTCGCGGTGCCGGAAATATTCGGCCGCCGCGTCGCGATTCGAGGCCCGTCCCGGTGCCGCCTTCAGGCCGACCGGCCGAGCAGCCCGGCATAGACGGCCAGCGTGTCGCCGACCATCCGCTCCAGGGAGAAGTGCGCCTCGACATGCGCGCGGCTCCGCCGGCCGAGGGCGTCGCGGGCGCTCGCGCCGAGGGAGAGCGCTTCGCTGAGGGCGGCGGCGAGCGCGGCCGGGTCGCCGGGCGGCACCAGCACCGTCTCCGGCACGGCGCCGAGGTCCGAGACCACCACCGGGGCGCCGAGCGCCTGCGCCTCCACGGCCGAGCGCCCGAAGGCCTCGGGCTCCACGGACGGCACCGCCACCACCGAGGCCGCGCGGAAGGCCGCCGGCATGTCGGTGCAGTGCCCGACCCGGCGGACGACGCCGCCGAGCCCGCGCGCCGCGATGAGCGCGTCGAGCTCGCGCTCGTAGGCGGCGCGGCCCTGCGGGTCCCCCGCCAGGACCACGGCGAGATCAGGAACGCCGCGGTCGCGCATCTGCGCGGCGGCCTCGATCAGCACGCGATGGCCCTTCCAGGCAGTGAGGCGGGCGGCCAGCAGGATCACACGCTCGTGCGGCGCCACGTTCCAGCTCCGGCGCAGCGCCTCGACCCGGGCAGCTCCCACGGCCACCGGGTTGAACACGGCGAGGTCGGTGCCCCTGTGAATGACCCGGACACGGTCGCCGGCCTGCTCGGCATGCAGTTGGTGGATCAGGTCCGCGGTGTAGTGCGAGTTGGCGATGACCACGTCGCCGCGAGCCATCACCGAGTTGTAGAGAACCTTCACGCCGGTCCGGCCGGAATAGCTGCCGTGATAGGTGGTCACGAACGGCAATCCCAGGCGGCGCGCCGCCCCGAGGGCGACCCAGGCCGGCGCGCGGGAGCGAGCGTGAATGATCTGCACCTTCTCGCGGCGGCAGAGCGCCATCAGGCGGAGGACGTTCACCGCCATCAGCGCCGGGTTCTTCGACGCGGCCGGGAACCGGAGCCAGTGACCGCCCTTGGCCTGCAACTCGCCGACGAGACGTCCGCCCTCCGTCGCCACGAGGGCACGGGCACCGACGGCGGCGAGCCCGCCCGCCACATCCACCGCGGTGCGCTCGGCGCCGCCGGCGTCGAGCTCGGGGATGATCTGCAGGATGCGGGCGCCGGCCAGCGCCCCGACCTCCGCCGGGAAGCCCGACAGAGCGTGGGTTCCCTCGCCCGTCCGCGGGCCCTCGGCGAGGACGCGCAGGCCCCCGGCCGGTATCTGCCAAATGCTCGCTGCCATTGATCCAGCATCGCCGCCGGGCTTTACGGTCCGGTAAACGAGAGTTGAAGCCGAACCGTTCAGGACCGGACTTCTTCCGTCTCGAGACAGGGATACCGGAGAGAACGATGACGGATACGGCCCCCGAGTTCCTCACCGTCGGCACCGGCGACGCGGCCCGCCGCATCGCCGTGCGGGTGCGCCCGGGCGGCGGGCCGCCGGTGGTCTGGCTCGGCGGCTTTCGCTCCGACATGACCGCGACCAAGGCGACGGCGCTCGATGCCTGGGCCGAACGGACGGGCCGGAGGCTCGTGCGGTTCGACTACGCCGCGCACGGTGCCTCGGGCGGCACCTTCACGGATTGCACCATCTCGTCCTGGCTCGAGGACGCGCAAGCCGTCCTGGCAGCCTACGTAACGGAGGCGCCGGTGCTCGTCGGCTCGTCGATGGGCGGCTGGATCGCCTGCCTCGCGGCCCGCGACCGGGTTGCCCGCGGGCAGGCGACGGCGGGGCTGGTGCTCATCGCGCCCGCGCTGGACTTCACGGAGGAGCTGATCTGGAACCGCCTCACCGAGGCGGCCCGCGCGATGCTGATCCGGGACGGGGTCCTCAGGAAACCCAGCGACTACGCGCCGGAGCCGGACCCGATCACGCGGACCCTCATCGACGACGGCCGCCGGCATTGCATGCTGGGCGGGCCGGTGGATCCGGCCTGCCCGGTGCACATCCTGCAGGGCATGCGGGACACCGACGTCCCCTACAGCCACGCCTTGCGGACGATCGAACGTCTGCCGGCCGAGGGGACCGTGCTGACGCTGATCGCCGACGGCGACCACCGGCTGTCGCGGCCGCAGGACATCGCGCGGCTCGTGGCAGCGGTGGCCGACATCGCCTGACCGATCCCCCGATCAGGGATGTCAGCGTAGATGATCAGTGCAGGCTGACGGGCTGCAGGTCGTGCGCGGCGGCGTTGGCCAGCACCACGTCCCGCGAATCGGCGAGCATGATCGGGGCGCCGCTCGCCGAGAGCAGAGCGAACAGGTCGAGCCCGGGCGTCAGCTCGGGAGCCTGCGGGAAGAAGCGGCGAACCTCGTCGGACCGGATCGGCCGGACGTAGGCGATGTGCCCCTCGCCCAGCGCCGCGAGATCGGCGGGCTGGAAATCAGCCGGATCGAGATCGGCCGGGGTCAGGGGAGACGGGTTCAGATCGGTCATCAAGCCCTCCTGGGGTGGCAGAGCGTCTACCGCCGATCCTGAAGGCACCGGCGGCTCCAGCCTGAGATGGGGATGCGCGCCGGCCAATCAATCGGTGGGCCCTAGCCCCGGGCGCCGATATCGATCTTGCGCACGATCCGGTCCGGCTCCGGCCGGACCAGGTCGATCGACAGCAGCCCGTTGGCGAGGTCGGCGCCGAGGACCTCCATGCCGTCCGCCAGCAGGAAGGTCCGCTGGAACTGCCGCGCCGCAATGCCGCGGTGGAGGAAGTGGCGCTCGCGCTCGTCGACCTGCCGGCCGCGCACCACAAGCTGGCTCTCCTCCAACATCACGTCCAATTGGTCGCGGGTGAAACCGGCCACCGCCAGGGTGATCCGCAGGCGCTCGGGCTCGCTCTCGGTCCGGGGCAGACGCTCGATGTTGTAGGGCGGGTAGCCGTCGTTGGCGGCTTTGGAGACCCGATCGAGCGCCTGCTCGATCTCGTCGAAGCCGAGCAGGAACGGGTGCCCGAAGGGCGAGGATCGAGTCATCGCGGCCATCATCCACAAAGCGAGGCCTCCGACCCAGGGATCTGCCGAAATCCCGGGATGCCTGAGCACCTCGTCGACAGGAGCCCGCCCGGGGCAGCGCTCCGCCGGACGCGACGACGCCGGCAACACGGAGATATGGCCAAGGCCCATTGAGCCATCAAGGGAGGCGATCCGTACGACCGCCGGCGTGCCGCAGACGTTGATCCAGGAGATTTCGGCAAAAATTGACGGGACGCATAGGCAAAGCCAGGAACAGCCACGCTTTCTTCTAACAGTTTGGAACTGCTCTGATTTTCTCCCCGGCCCTTGATCCGGGCCGCGGGCCTGGATACTGCCGCGGCAGGCGATAATCCGGCTTCCGAGATTGGTCGCCGCGATCTTCTCGCGCGACGTGAGGCACCGGAGCCGTGAGCACGCCCATGACCCCGTCGAACCATGCGGCGATGCGGCGGGTCGCCGACGTGTGCGGCGACGAGGCCGACATCCTGGCCCTGTCGGTGGCCCGCTTCGTGGCGGCCGGCTACATGACCAGCGACGTCGCCTGCTGGAACGCGGCCTTCGACGGCGCCGAGCAGCTGCTCGGGCCGACGGAGGGCTGCCGCTTCGTCGCCTGCGTGGTCGCGATCATCCGGGCGCTCCGTGCGGAGCGCGACGGCGACTGGTCGTTCATGCCGGCGAGCTGCTGCCGCGTCACCGGCCACGAATGCGCGCTGGTGACGCTGATCAACCGGGGTCGACAGCGCCTCTGGGCGGATCTCGAGGCGGCCGCGGCCGAGATCACCGGCCGGGATGCGGCACCGCGCCTCGTGGCGGCGGTCCGCGCGGCGGTCGGGCCGCTGGACGCGGCGGCCGAGCGCCTCGCCCCTGCCTCCTGCCCGGCCGGAACGGTGCTGCACTGATCCGGCGCCCCGCAACCCCGGCCCGCGCGGCGCGACCCGCCGGCCGGCGCGAACTCGAAGAGGACTTTGATACGGTGTTTGCCCTGCGCGCTCCCCTGTACCGCCGTCGGATCGGGCGCATCGCCCTCGACACGGCGGCCTGCTTCGCGCTCTCGGCGCTCCTCGTCGTGTCGGCCCTGGCGCAGGACGCGTCCGAGAAGGCGCCGATCAAGCTGCAGCTCAACAAGGTCGAGACCGCGGGCGAGGCCTGCCGGATCACGATGGTGATCGACAACAAGGGGTCCGGCCTCAAGACCTACAAGGTGGATCTCTTCGCCTTCGACCCGGAGGGCGTCGCGCAGAAGCGCGTGGCCGTCGAGCTCGGGCCGCTGCCGCCGAAGAAGACCACCGTGAAAATCTTCGATTTTCCCGGCATCGCCTGCAACAAGGTCGGACGCGTCCTCCTGAACGACGTTCTGACCTGCGACGGCGGCGACGCGGGACGTGAGGCCTGCCTCGAGCGGACCGAGACCGACAGCAAGGCCGGCCTCCCGTTCGACCGCTGATGCGGGTGGTGTGACGGTCGACGAGACCAAACCGCCCGGCGGCGAGGCCCGCCGGGCGGCGCGCGGCTTTCGCCGCACCCCGTGACGATGGCGGCGCAAGGCCGCGTGAGACCAGGACGCCAGGAGCCCGCGATGGACCCGACACAAGCCCCGATCGAGGCGGCCCACGACTTCTCGTTCCTCGGACTGTTCCTGCAGGCCGACCCGATCGTGAAGGGCGTGATGATCCTGCTGGTGATCGCCTCGATCGCCTGCTGGACGGTGGTGTTCGAGAAGGTCATCCGGCTCGCCGCCGCGCGGCGGCAGGCCAAGGCCTTCGCGAACCTGGTCCGCTCTGGCGGCAGCCTCGACGGCGAGCACCGCGGCATCGCCGGCCACGTTGTTAAGGCGGCGATCGACGCGTGGCGCGATCAGGATTCCTCCGAGACAAGAGCCGAGCGCCGCGACCGCATCGAGCGGGCGATGAAGGGCGCTCTGACCATCGAGGTGAAGCGCCTGCGCACCGGTCTGTCGCTGCTCGCGACCTCCGGGTCCACGGCCCCGTTCGTCGGCCTGTTCGGCACCGTCTGGGGCATCATGAACTCGTTCTCGTCCATCGCCCGGAGCCAGGACACCTCCCTCGCCGTGGTGGCGCCGGGCATCGCCGAGGCGCTGTTCGCGACCGCGATCGGTCTCGTCGTCGCGATCCCGGCGGTGATGGCGTACAACAAGCTGTCGAGCGACGTGAGCGGCATCCAGAGCACCTTCTCGTCCTACATCTCGGTTCTGGGCAACCGCCTCGCGCGCGACCGCGCCGGCGCCCACCGCGCGGCCGCCGAGTAGAGCCGACCGGCGCCCGCCCCCAGAGAGCCGAACGTCAAGGTACCGGAGACGCCCCATGGCGATGGGATCCATTCGCGCGAACGACGACGACGACCTCGACGACGTGCCGATGTCCGAGATCAACGTCACCCCGATGGTCGACGTGATGCTCGTGCTGCTGATCATCTTCATGGTCGCCGCGCCGCTGATGACCACCGGCGTGCCGGTCCAGCTGCCGAAGACCGCGGCCCCCAAGGTCGCGCAGTCGAAGAAGCCCGCCGAGGTGACGGTCGACAAGGACGGCAACCCGTCCATCGCCAAGGAGGTGTTCACGATGGAGAGCATCGTGCCGCGCCTGCGCGAGATGGCGGCGACCGACAAGGACCAGGTCATCCTGGTGCGCGGCGACCGCGACGTGCCCTACGGCAAGGTCATGGAGGTCATGGGCCTCGTCGGGCAGGCCGGCTTCACCAAGGTGTCGCTGATCGCGCAGTCGCCCGGCGGCGCCGCTCCTGCCGCGCCCGCCGCCGCGCCCGCCGCACCCGCAGGGACCGCGCGCTGAACCGATGAGCACCTTCACGCCGACGGATATGCCGGCCGGCCTCGGTGAGCGCCGACCGTCCGGACTGCTCGCCGCCTTCCTGGTCGCCCTGGGCCTGCACGCCTGCGTGCTCGCCGCGGTCATGTTCCTGCGGCTCTCGCCGCCCGCACCGCCCGGCGAGCAGCAGATCACCGTCGACCTCGCGCCGCTCATGACCGACGCGACCACCGAGGCCCCGGCGGAGCAGCAGATGAGCCAGGAGGCGCCGCCGGAGACGAAGCCGGTGGACGCGCCGCCGGACGAAGCCGTCCAGCCGCCGCCGCCGACCGAGATGACCGAGGTGAAGCCAGAGGACACCCAGGAAGTCGAGACGCCGCCGGAGGCTCAGCCCGTGGAGGCGCAGAGCCAGGTGATCACCTCCGCGTCCGAGGCCGCCGAGCCGCTGGCACCGCCGCCCACCGAGGTGGCGAAGACCGAGGAGCCGCCCAAGCCGACGCCCGACCCGGCGAAGCTCAAGGCGGAGCGGGAAGCCAAGCTGCGCAAGATCCGTGAGGAGAAGCTCCGCGAGCAGAAGCGCGAGGAGGCACGGCAGGAACGGCTGGAGGAGATCCGCGAGGCGAAGGCCAAGGCCGCGCGCGAGGCGAAGGCCCGCGAGGCCAAGGCGCGGGCGGGCGCCGAGCGCAGTTCGGCCTCGGCCTCGCGCGCGAACGCTGCTGGCCGCGCCGCCGCCGGCAACGATCCGAGCGCCATGCGGCAGTGGCAGGGCGCCATCAGCGCGGCGATCCATAGCCGGATGAACGTGAACGCGGCGGTCGGCACCGGCGGCGGGACCGCGGTGGTGCGCTTCACCGTGATGCGCTCGGGTCAGGTGACGGGTGCGGGCGTGGCCCGCTCCAGCGGGATCGGCCAGATCGACAGCGCCGCCCTCGCGGCGGTGCGCGGCTCCATGCCGGCGGCGCCCGCCGGCGTGACCCAGTCGAGCCTCTCGATCTCCATTCCGCTCAACTTCCGCGTGCGTTGATCGGGGGTCGATCGCGCCCGGATCCTCTCGGCTGGACTCGGGCCGGATCCGGATTGTCCAGTGGACGCGTACGAATAGTGTGCGCCGTCAGTCCCTGCCCGCGATCCGGATTCGCCATCGGCCGCGCGGGCATGCTAAAGCCTTCGTGAACCTGCCCTCCCCGCGCGCCTGACGGCGATGCGGGAGGGCGCCGATCCGGCCTTGCCCTCCGCCCCTCGAACAGGCCGGACCCGCTCTGACCCCGTCCCGCGCAGGCTGCGCCGGGTCGGACCCGTCGAGTCGGGGTGAAAGGGACAGGATGAGCGACGACACTGAGTACGACCTCGACGAGGTGAACGCCACCCGCGACGCGGAGGCGGAAGCCAAGACGCGCGCCGAGAACCGCGCCGAGCGCGCGGAACGGGCGGAGCGCATGGCTCGCGAGGGCGCCCAGGCGATGGCGGAGCATCACGCGGCCATCAAGGCGATGGATGAACGGACCGTGCGACTGCGCTCGCTCCGGCTCGCCAAGGAGGCCGCGGACGCGCAGGCCAAGGCGGCCGAGAAGGAAGCCAAGGCGGCCGCCAAGGGCAGCGCCAAGAAGGCAGCGCCGAAGAAGACGACCGCGAAGGGCTAGAGGTCGATGGCCGAAGACCGCAACCGCCGCCGCTTCACCGACCCCCGCGCGGCAGCCGAGGCGGCGTTCCGGGCCGCCACGAGCCCGAAGCCCGCCGCCCCGCCGCCGCAGGCCATGCCCCGGCCGGCGGCGATCCCGGGCTCCCGAGAGGTGGTGAGCCTGCGCCTCGACAGCGCCGTGCTCGCGCATTTCCAGAAGGACGGGCCTGGCTGGCAGGACCGCATCAATGAGGCTCTGAAGGGGCTCGTCCCAGCGGCCGAGGCCTGAGACCGCCCGCGTCCGAGACACGTCCGGTCCCGGACCCTTGCTCAGACCGACTTCGGCCGCTCGCGCAGGATCCGGTTCACCGCCCGGTCGAGGGCGGACAGGAAGGCCGACCGGTCGGCGCGCGAGAAGGGCTTCGGCCCGCCCGTGACGGTGCCAGCCTCGCGCAATGAGTGCATCAGGTCGCGCGTGGCGAGAGCGAGACCGATCCCGGCCTCGCTGAACGGCTTGCCGGTGAACGCCAGGACCGTGGCGCCGGCCTTCACGCAGCGCGCGGCCAGCGGGACGTCGGCGGTGAGCACGATGCTCCCCGGGCCGGCCCGCGCGGCGATCCAGTCGTCGGCGGCGTCCAGTGCTGAGCCCACGACCACTCGCTCGATCCAGGGCTCGCGCGGCAGGTTCAGAACACTGTTGGCGACGACGTGGACGGTCAGGCCGTAGCGTGCGGCCACCCGGTAGGTCTCGTCCTTGACCGGGCAGGCATCGGCGTCGAGGTAGATCGGCGGGCGCACCGGCGCGTCGCTCATGGCCGGGGCACCAGCTTCGAGGTGAAGCCCGCCAGGATCAGGAGCACGCCCAGGGCGAACTGCCCGTGCTCGATATCGCCGCCCACCGATAGAACGATGGCGCGGCCGAACACCACGAGGCCGATGAGCGGAAGGCCGAAGCGCAGCGCCATCTTCGCGGCGATCAGTGTGTTCGCCCGCGCGGTACCGGTCTCGGCCATCAGCGGGCGACCGCGGCGCGGCGCGGCGCCAGATCCGCCACGGGCGCGATCTCTGCGGCGCCGCGCTCCAGCGTGGCCACCNGACATGCCGGAGGGGCCGTACCTGTCGCTCTGCGTGTCCGACACCGGCACCGGCATGCCGCCGGGCCGGGACCTGCAGCGCTTGAAACACGTTGTCCAGGGGAAGTCCTGGCCGGCCCCGGCTCGAGTCGGGCCGGTTCAACCTCGTCTACGACCGGGGCTCGGCGACCGGATCCGCCGATCCGGGGTGAGGCCGCGCGTCCGCCGACCGGAACGCATAAAGACATCTTTATGTCTTGATTGCTTCGTAGACCGCGCGGTGTTAGGGGTTGCCCCGACCCGCAACGCGAACACGGAGCCATCGACTCATGGCCAAGGATTACATCGTCAAGGATATCGGGCTGGCCGATTACGGCCGGAAGGAGATCTCGATCGCCGAGACGGAAATGCCGGGCCTGATGGCGGTCCGCGAGGAGTACGGCGCCGCGCAGCCCCTCAAGGGCGCGAAGATCGCCGGCTCGCTCCACATGACGATCCAGACCGCCGTGCTGATCGAGACCCTGAAGGCGCTCGGCGCCGACATCCGCTGGGTCTCCTGCAACATCTACTCGACCCAGGACCACGCCGCCGCCGCCATCGCGGCCGCCGGCATCCCGGTCTTCGCCGTGAAGGGCGAGACCCTGGAGGAGTACTGGGATTACACCTCGCGCCTGTTCGACTGGCACGACGGCGGCATGCCGAACATGATCCTCGACGACGGCGGCGACGCGACGATGTTCGTCCATCTCGGCCTGCGCGCCGAGAACGGCGACACCGCCTTCCTCGACAAGCCGGAGAGCGAGGAGGAGGAGGTGTTCTTCGCGCTCCTCAAGCGCAAGCTCGCCGAGAAGCCGAAGGGCTGGTTCGCCGGCCTCGCCGACAGCATCAAGGGCGTGTCCGAGGAGACCACCACGGGCGTCCACCGCCTCTACGTGCTGGCCAAGGAGGGCAAGCTGCTCTTCCCGGCGATCAACGTGAACGACTCGGTCACCAAGTCGAAGTTCGACAACCTGTACGGCTGCAAGGAGTCGCTGGTCGACGGCATCCGCCGCGGCACCGACGTGATGATGGCCGGCAAGGTCGCGATGGTCGCGGGCTTCGGCGACGTGGGCAAGGGTTCGGCCGCGTCCCTGCGCAACGCCGGCTGCCGCGTGCTCGTGTCGGAGATCGACCCGATCTGCGCGCTCCAGGCCGCCATGGAGGGCTACGAGGTCGTGACCATGGAGGATGCCGCGCCGCGCGCCGACATCTTCGTCACCGCCACGGGCAACAAGGACATCATCACCATCGACCACATGCGGGCGATGAAGGACCGGGCGATCGTCTGCAACATCGGCCACTTCGACAACGAGATCCAGGTCGCCGGCCTGAAGAACCTCAAGTGGTCGAACATCAAGCCGCAGGTGGACGAGATCACCTTCGCGGACGGCCACCGCATCATCCTCCTGTCGGAGGGCCGCCTGGTGAACCTCGGCAACGCCACAGGTCACCCGTCCTTCGTGATGTCGGCCTCGTTCACCAACCAGACGCTGGCCCAGATCGAGCTCTGGTCGAACCCGGGCAAATACCAGAAGCAGGTCTACACCCTGCCGAAGACCCTCGACGAGAAGGTGGCGGCCCTGCACCTGGAGAAGATCGGCGTGAAGCTCTCGAAGCTCCGCCCCGATCAGGCCGCCTATATCGGCGTCTCCGAGAGCGGCCCGTTCAAGCCCGAGCACTACCGCTACTGACGACGTGTCGCCGGCGGCGCGGACGGCCTCGTCTCCGGGGCCGGCACCGTGCCGCTGCGATCCGGCGAGGGAATCCGATCGGACGATCCGAAGGCCCGGCGCGCTGCGCCGGGCCTTCGCGTTTGTCAAGCGCCGCCGGACGAATCGAACTGTGTCTTCTGTGTGTCGTTAACGACTGATTATGCCGGGTCGGCCCATAGCCACGCTTCGTTCCCCTTCCGGGGCGATTCCGCCGCACTGTAGAGTGCGGGCGAATCTTAGATCGATGGGGCTGCGGCGCTTCGGGAGAATCGCCGCGGGAACGGTGCCTTCTGCGCCGCGCGGCGACGCGCGCCGGTCGGACAGCCATCGGGTACGGGGGCGGGGCAAACCATGGGTGTCGGTCGTGCGACACACGTTCGGATCGGCGTGGGCGCGCTCGCCCTGACGACGGCGAGCGCGGCCCTGGCCGAGCTGCCGGAGGCCACCGCCGCGCATCCCGCGCGGGAGATCCACAGCGTGGCCGCGCTGGCGATCTTCGGCGGCCTCGTGGCCTTCGCGGTGATCCTGTCGCTCCTGCACCTCTACGAACGCGGGCGGTGGACCCGGCGCGAGCGCGAGCTCGCCGGGACCCTCGACGTCCTGCGCGGCGCCCACGACCGGGCCGAGATGCTGCTCAACGCCGAGCGGCAGATCCTCGTCACCTGGGACCAGCGCAGCGAGCCGGTCGTCGAGGGCGACATCAGCCTCGCCATCCACGGCGAGCGGCCGACCTCCGGCTACGCCCGCCGCGTGCTGGCCTTCGGGACCTGGCTCGTCGCCGCCGACGCGACCGCCGTGGAAGCCGCCGTCGAGACCCTGCGGGCGCGCGGCACCAGCTTCGCGCTGAGCCTGCGGACCCAGACCGGACGCAGCGTCGAGGCGCACGGTCAGGCCGTGGCGGGGCGGGCACTCCTGCGCCTGCGCGAGACCAGCCAGGAGCGCTGCGAGATCGCCGACCTGCGCGCGACCCTGGACGAGACCCGCCGCGGGCTGTCGGCCCTGTCGGGGCTCCTCGACGCGATCCCGCAGCCGGTCTGGCGGCGTAACCGCGACGGCGGGCTGAGCTGGGTCAACGCCGCCTACGTGGCGGCGGTCGAGGCGGAGAGCCGCGAGGCCGCCCTCGACGCCGGCCTGGAGCTGTTCGACCGGCCGGCCCGGGAGACGATCGCCCGCGAGGAGGCGGCCCGGTCCGCCGGCCTGACCCGGAGCGTCCCGCGCCTCTCGGCCATCGTGGCCGGCAACCGGCGGATGCTCGACGTGTTCGAGACCGGGCTGGAGACCGGCCGCGTCGGGATCGCCATCGACGTGTCGGAGCTCGAGAGCGTGCGCGCCGATCTGCAGCGGCAGATGAACGCCAACGTCCGGACCCTGGACCAGCTGCCGACCGCGGTCGCGATGTTCGACGTCTCGCAGCGGCTGATCTTCCACAACGCCGCCTACCGGCAGCTCTGGGACCTCGACCAGGCCTTCCTCGACGGCCGCCCCTCCGACGGCGAGATCCTCGACCACCTGCGGTCGGAGCGCAAGCTCGAGGAGCACGCGGATTTCCGCGGCTGGAAGCAGGGCGTCCTGTCCGCCTACCGGGCCGCTGAGGCGAACCAGACCTGGTGGTACCTGCCCGACGGGCGGACCTTGCGCGTGGTCGCGGATCCGAACCCGCAGGGCGGCCTGACCTACCTTTTCGACGACGTCTCCGACCGCCTGAACGCCGAGTCGCGCTACAACGCCCTGCGCCGCCTGCAGGCCGAGACCCTGGACACGCTGGCCGAGCCGGTGGCCGTGTTCGGCGCGGACGGGCGCCTGTCCCTCGCCAACTGCGCCTTCTTCACCGTGTGGCGGCTCGACCCGGAGATGGTCGAGGAGCGCCCGCACGTCGACGCGGTGATCGCCGCCTGCCGGGCGCTCGCCCCGGCCGAGGAGCCGTGGCTCGACATCCGCGACGCGGTGGTCGGCCTCGAATCGCGCACCGCCCGGACGTGCCGCCTGGAGGTGGTCGACGGCACCGTCCTCGACTGCGCCGCGCAGCCGCTCCCGGAGGGCGCGACGCTCCTGACCCTGATCGACGTCACGGCGAGCGTGAACGTCGAGCGGGCGCTCACCGAGAAGAACGACGCCTTGGAGAAGGCCGCGCAGCTGCGCGACACCTTCGTGCACCACGTCTCCTACGAGCTGCGCTCCCCGCTCACCAACATCATCGGCTTCACCCAGCTCCTCGGCGACGAGACCGTCGGGGCGCTCAACGAGCGGCAGCGCGAGTACGCCGACCACATCATGCGCTCCTCGGCGGCGCTGCTCGTCATCATCAACGACATCCTCGACCTCGCCTCGATCGACGCCGGGTCGCTGGAGCTGCAGCGCGAGGAGGTCGACGTCCAGGCCACCGTCGAGGCCGCGGTGCGCGGCATCGAGGACCGCCTCGCGGAATCGCACATCACCCTCGCCCTCGACATGCCGGAGGATATCGGCAGCGTCCACGCCGACGGGAAGCGGGTGCGCCAGATCCTGTTCAACCTGCTCTCGAACGCCGTCGGCTTCTCGGATGCCGGCCAGCGGGTGGAGGTCCATGCCCGCCGGACCGCGCAGGAGCTCGTCCTGAGCGTACGCGACCACGGCCGGGGCATGCCGCCCGAGATCGCCGATTCGGTGTTCAACCGGTTCGAGAGCCACACCCTCGGCACGCGCCACCGGGGCGTCGGCCTGGGCCTGTCGATCGTGCGCTCCTTCGTCGAGCTGCACGGCGGCCGGGTCCTGCTGGAGACGGCGCCGGGCACCGGCACCCGGGTCACCTGCACGTTCCCGACCGACGTTGGGGGCGCGGCCCGAAGCGAATTGCCCGAACCCAGGCCGCCCGTCCTGCCACCGCCGCCGCCTCCACCGCCCCCGCTGCCCCGCAAGCCCACCCTGACGCTGCAGTCGAGCCGGCCGGAGCCGCCGGCATCCGACCGGAGAACGTCGCCGTAGCGCTTGATTCTTCGGTCGGTCCCGCGCAGCAGGGGGCATGTCCGCGCATGATCGTTCCGGCTGGGCCGTCTTCGGCATCGGTGACTTCCGCCTGTTCGGCTCGGCCCGGTTCCTCACGGGCCTCGCCTACCAGATGCAGGCGGTGGCGATCGGCTGGTACGTCTACGACCTGACCCACTCCGCCCTGGCGCTGGGTCTCGTGGGCCTCGCGGGCTTCCTGCCGGCGGTGCTGTGTGCCCTGGTCACCGGCCACGTCGCGGACGCCTACGACCGGCGCCTCGTCGGCGCGGCCGCCTTCGCGCTGCAGAGCGCCGCGAGCCTCGGCCTCCTCGCCTGCGCCCTCACGGGCGTGCACACCGTCTGGCCGATCTACGCCCTCGTCATCGTCGTCGGTACGGCCCGGGCCTTCGCCAACCCGGCCCTCCAGGCGCTGCTGCCGACCCTGGTGCCCGGACCGCAATTCAGCTCGGCGATCGCGTGGAACGCCTCCCTCTGGCAGAGCGCGTCGGTGATGGGGCCGGCGCTCGGCGGCTTCCTCTACGCCCTCGGACCCGCCGTCGTGTTCGGCGGGGCAGGGGGCAGCTTCGCCCTGGCGAGCCTCCTGACCCTGCTGATCCGCTTCCGGCCGGCGGCGGTGAGCGAGCGGCCGCCGATCACCTGGGCCGCGCTCTCGGCCGGGATCGACTACATCCGCTCCCAGCCGGTGGTGCTCGGGGCGATCAGCCTCGACCTGTTCACGGTGCTGCTCGGCGGCGCCACGGCGCTGCTGCCGATCTACGCGGCGGAGGTGCTGCATGTCGGCCCGCTCGGCCTCGGCGCGCTCCGGAGCATGCCGGCCTTCGGAGCGGTCGCCACGGCGGTGCTGCTGGCGAACTACCCCCTGCGGCGCCACGCGGGGGTGCGCATGCTGCGGGCCGCCGCGGTGTTCGGCGCCGCCACGGTCGCGTTCGGGCTGTCGACGTCGCTGCCGCTGTCGATGGCCTGCCTGTTCGTCACGGGGGCGGCCGACATGATCTCGGTCTACGTGCGCCAGACCTTCGTGCAGGGCGAGACGCCGGACGCGATGCGCGGCCGCGTCTCGGCGGTCAACACGGTGTTCATCGGCGCCTCGAACGAGCTCGGCGAGTTCGAATCGGGGTTGCTCGCCGCCGCGATCGGCGCGGTCCCGGCGGCGGGCATCCGCACGGAGCACGAGGCGACATCGCCCGCGGAGGCCAGCGAGAAGCTCTCGAAGGGCATGACCGTGCTGATCCGCGAGGGCTCGGTCTGCAAGGACCTGCATGCCCTCGCGCCCATCCTGACCGAGCGGNCGCACCGCGGCCGCGGAGCGCGTGGGCGCCGAGGGACCGCGCGCGCACGCCGGCCGGGAGGCGCGGCAGGCGGTTGAGAAGGTCCTGCGAGATCAGGATGCCGACGCCGAGCGGCCGGCACAGGGCCTCGATGCGCGACGTCACGTTCACGGCGTCGCCGAAATACGCGATCTTGTGGCGGTCGACCCCGACCTCGGCCGTGACCACCGAGCCGCCGTGCAGCGCCGCCCGCAGCCGCGGGACCGTGCCGAACCGGGCTTGCCAGGCCGCAGCGTCAGCCTCGATCCGGTCGAGCACCTCGAACACGCAGGTCACGCAGCGCGCGTCCTTCAGGCCGCGGGCCATCGGCCACGTCACCATGGCGAGGTCGCCGACGTAGTCGTCCACCGAGCCGCCGTTGCGCCGCACGGGCTCGGCCAGCGTGGCGAACACCGCGCTCAGGTACTCCTGGGCCCGCAGGTCGCCGTGGGTCTCCGCGAAGGCCGTGGAGCCGACCACGTCGAGGAACAGGAAGACCCGCTCCTCCGCCACCGGCTTGTGGTAGCGGCCGATCATGAAGTTCACGAACACCTCGCCGCCGATCAGGTCGCGCATCCGGATGACGAAGACCAGCAGGCCCGAGACGGCCAGGGCGTAGGCAAGGACCCGTGCGGTCATGCGGGTCGCGGTCGTGAGGTCGTCCGGTGTCAGCGCGAAGGCCCAGACCAGGAGGCCGCCCAGCGCGTTGCCCGCCATGATCATCAGCACGTAGGCGAGTTCCGCGGCCAGCACGTAGAGCCAGGCCGGCAGCCGCCGGATCCGCGCCTGGAGACCGGCCAGGATCAGCCCGCGGTCGAAGGCCAGCACCGTGGCGCCCATGCAGAGGCCGTAGGTGAAGCCGGCGAGGGGCGAGGCGCCGGCGGCGAAGATGATGTTGTAGAGCAAGCCCGCGCCGGCCGCTGCCAGCAGGATCAGACCCCAGAATATCCGGTGGGCCGGCAGCATCGACGCATCTCCAGCATGGCCAGCCGACGGACCGTGCGCGGGTCCGGGTGACGCGTGGCCCTGCGCGGCGGTGCTGCGCGGGCTCGGCAGGCCCGCGCCGCCGGACTCGAGGCATGGGCCTAAAGTTTAGCGCCGCGGAAGGCCGCGTGCCATTGCTCAACGCCCCAACATGGCGCGAGTAAGGCGTGCCGGGTTGTTGCGCGGCCGAGCCGTGATACGTCGGCGGCCGGGGACACGACCGGACCGCCGCCTGCAACCCCCTGCGACAGCGAAGAGGGAGCGCTGCCATGTACGCCAGGAGCTTCGGCGCGACGCGCGTCTCTGTGCCGGTCATCGGCCAGGGCACGTGGCACATCGACAGTTCGGACCGGACGGACGCGATCCGGGCGCTGCGGGCCGGGATCGACGCCGGCATGACCCATGTCGACACCGCGGAGATGTACGGCGACGCGGAGGCGATCGTCGCCGCCGCCGTCGCGGATTGCCGCGAGGAAGTGTTCCTCGTCTCGAAGGTGGTGCCGGGCAACGCGACGCGCCGGGGCGTCGCGCGGGCCTGCGAGGCCTCGCTCCGGCGGCTGCGGACGGACCGGCTGGATTGCTACCTGCTGCACTGGCCGGGCCAGCACCCGCTGGAGGAGACGGTCGCGGGGTTCGAGGACCTGCGCCGGGCGGGCAAGATCCTGTCCTGGGGCGTCAGCAACTTCGACGTCGAGGACCTCGACCGCCTCCTCGCCATCGCGGGGCCGGACCGGATCGCCTGCAATCAGGTCCTCTACCACCTGAATGAGCGGGCCATCGAGCACGCGGTGCTGCCCTGGTGCGAGAAGCACGGTGTCGCGATGGTCGGCTACTCGCCCTTCGGCAGCGGCGACTTCCCCGATCCGGCCAGCGCCGGCGGCCGCGTCCTGGCGGGCATCGCGCAGAACCACGGCACGTCGCCCTACGCGGTCGCCCTCGCCTACCTGACCCGGCTGCCAGGGACGTTCACGATCCCCAAGACCGGGCGCCCGGGCCGGGCCGTCGAGAATGCCGGCGCGGCGGACCTGCACCTGGGCGCGGCCGAGCTCGCCCTGATCGACGCGCATTTCCCGCGCGGGCCGCGCCCCCGGATGCTGCCGATGCTCTGAGCGGCGTGCCGGCTCAAGCCGGCAGCGCCAGAGGCACCGGATCGACCGGCGCGGCGGCGCGGACCCGGTTGCGGCCGGCCTTCTTGGCCGCGTAGAGGGCCGCGTCCGCCGCCGTGAACAGGCCTTCGGGCGGATCGCCGCCGCCCGGATCGGCGCTGGCGATGCCGATGCTGACGGTGGCGCTGCCCCCGACCTCCGGAGCGTGGGGGATGCGGAGGTTCACCACGGCGCGGCGGATGCGCTCCGCCGCCACGCTGGCGGCCGTCGCGTCGAGGCCGGGAAGAAGGGCGACGAATTCCTCGCCGCCGATCCGGAAGCTGAGCCCGGTGGTGTCGAGGGTCCGCTGCAGGCAGCCTGCGACCGCCCTGAGCACCTCGTCGCCGCGCTGGTGGCCGAAGCGATCGTTGAACTGCTTGAAGTGGTCGGCATCGACGATCATCAGCGCCAGGGGCGTCCGGAGCTGGGCGGCCCGCTTCCACTCCACGGCGAAGTGCTCGTCGTAGCTGCGCCGGTTCGGCAGGCCTGTCAGGCCGTCGGTCCGGGCGAGAACCGCGAGCGCGGCGTTGGCCTCGCGGGTAGAGGCCTCCGCGGCCACGTGGCGCCCGACCTCCCGGTGCAGCAGGACCGTCAGGCCGAAGGAGAGGCCGCAGAGGCACAGGATCAGGACGCCGACGATCGCCGCCTTGTAGATCCAGACGCCGCGGATGCTGTCGACATCCGTCGCCACCGTCACGATCAGCGGCAGGTCCTCGAGATCGGCGAAGCTGTAGACACGCTCCACGCCGTCGAGGAACGAGCGACCCTGGAACTCGCCGCGCGGCTTGGACCGGTACATCTGGTAGCCGGGGCTCGTGCTGATGCTGTGACCGAGCGCCTGCGGCCGCGCGGGCGCCCGGATCAGGAGCGTCCCGTCCCGATGGAAGACGTTCAGAGCGATGCCGTCGTCGAAGTGCAGGCGCTCGAACAGGGCCTGGAAATGGGCGAGCTTGATCGACCCGGAAACAATCCCGCCGAACGCGCCGTCGGGCGTCTGGATTCGCCGGGTCATGCGGATGATCGGCTCCCCGGTCAGGAGGGATTCGGTCGGTCCGGACAGGATCAGGCCCGCATCCGGGTCCGCACGGTGGATCTGGAAGTCCGGCAGGGCACTCAGGTTGGGCCGGGTCCGCACGCCGGGATCGCTCGTCAGCCGGACGTCGCCGGCCGCGTCCGTGACGGCGATCGGGCCGAGGCCGGATCCCGCCGCGGCGGTGTCGAACAGGGCCAGGCGCCGCAGATCCGGGCCCAGGGCCGCGATGTCGGCGCGGCTCGCGAGCCGTGCGGAGCTCTGCAGGGAGAGGTCGTAGATCCTCAGGCTGTGACCGACGCCCTCCTCGATCACCGCCAGGAGGTTCCCGGCGTTGCGGCGCGCGTTGTGCCAGGCGATGTCGCGCAGGTCGAGGCAGAGATAGGCGCCGAGCAGTGCCAGGCAGGCCAGCAGGCATGTGCCGCCCGCCGCGATCAGGCGCGAGGCGCGATCGTCGAGATGGGCTCGGATCGCTGTGGCGGTCGCGCGCAGGAGCATCGGCTCGATCGGGCTGTCGCCGACCGCGCCATTGCGGTCGACGGACTCAGTGTCGACCCGATCTTACGGCGGCGAAGATTGAAAAAGGGGTTATTAGCAGCATTAAGAAGCGCCGAATTGCCATCAATACAAATGCAGCCCGGCACGCCTGTCAGTGCAGACGCGCCTCGGACCGGAACGCGACCGTCGTCGGGCTGAGAAAGGACGGCGCGCGCCGCGGGCGGACTCATGCCCGTGACGCGCGCCGTCGCGTGACCCCGTCGCAGGCGGACCGTCAGTCCCCGATGCCGAACAGCTTCTCGATGAAGTTGCGGTCATCCTTCTGGCCGCGCCGCGCCGGTGCGGCCTGGCGCGGCGCGGGCGCATCAGGCTCACCGAGGATCTGACCCAGGAGACCACCCGGGCCGGCCGGGGCGGCGCTCGCGACCGAGGCGGTCGTCTCCGGCTGCCGGCGCCAGCGATTGAGGCCCGGGAGCGGGACCGGTGTCTGTCCCTTCAGCGCCTGGGTCATGTAGGTCTTCCAGATCTCCGCCGGCAGGTTGCCGCCAGTGACCTTCTTGGTGAGTTCGCCGTCGTCGTTGCCGAGCCAGACCCCGGTCACGAGGCTGCCCGAGAAGCCCATGAACCACGCGTCGCGGTAATCCTGGGTGGTGCCGCTCTTGCCGGCGAGATCCCATCCCGGGATGTCGGCCTTCTTGCCGGTGCCGCTCACGAAGGTCTCGTGCATCATGGCGTTCATCATGCCATCGGCATTGGCGTCGATGACCCGACCCAGACCGTTGTCGGAGCGCTTGTAGAGCACCTTCCCGTCCTGGCTCTTCACGGCGGTGACCACGTAGGGGATCACGCCGATGCCGCCGTTGGCGAAGGCTCCGTAGGCGCCGACCATCTCCAGGAGCGTGACCTCGGACGTGCCGAGGGCGATGGAGCCATTGGCCTGAAGCGGCGAGGTGATGCCGAGCCGCTGTGCGGTCTGGACCACGGTCTTCGGCCCGACCTCCTGGCCGAGGCGCACCGCGACGGTGTTGAGCGACTGGGCGAGCGCCGTCCGCAGGGTGACGGGCCCCTCGTAGCGGTGGGAGTAGTTCTCCGGCGCCCAGTTGCCGATCCGGATCGGCGCGTCCTCCCGGACCGTGTCGGGCGTGGCGCCGTGCTCGACGGCGGCGAGGTACACGAAGGGCTTGAACGAGGAGCCGGGCTGGCGCTTGGCGGTCGTGGCCCGGTTGAACTGGCTCTGCGCGTAGTCGCGGCCGCCGATCAGGGCGCGGATGGCGCCGTCGGGCCGCATCGAGACCAGCGCCCCCTGGCTGACGTTGTAGCGCGTGCCCTTGGCGTTGAGCTCGTCGGTGAGCGCCTTCTCGGCGGCGGCCTGGAGGCCGGGATCGACCGTGGTCTGGACCGTGATGTCGGTGTCGAACTTGCCGACGTAGTCGTCGAGCACGTCCATGACGAGGTCGGCGACGTAGTTGGCCGACCCGCCGCCGCGGGCGTTGGCGGGCCTGGCCGGCTGGGCGAGCGCCACCTTGACGTCCTGTGCCGACGCGAAGCCCAGCTCCTGCATGGCGGCGAGCACCTGCGCGGCGCGGGCCTGGGCGGCCGGGAGGTTGCGGTTCGGGGCGAGGCGCGAGGGCGCCTGCACGAGGCCGCCGAGCATCGCGGCCTGCGCGAGGCTCACCTCCTTGGCGGGCTTGCCGAAGTAGCGCTGCGCCGCCGCCTCGACCCCGTAGGCGCCGGCGCCGAAGTAGACGCGGTTCAGGTAGAGTTCGAGGATCTCGTCCTTGGTGTACTTGTGCTCGAGCCAGAGCGCGAGGATCGCCTCCTGGATCTTGCGCGACGCGGAGCGCTCCGGTGTCAGGAACAGATTCTTGGCGAGCTGCTGGGTGAGGGTCGAGCCGCCCTGCGCAACGCCGCGCCGGGTCAGGTTCTGGCCGATGGCGCGCAGGATGCCGACCGGATCGACGCCGAAATGCTGGTAGAAGCGCCGATCCTCGATCGCCACGAAAGCGCGCGGCAGGTAGGGCGGCAGCTCCTTGATCGACACGACCCGACCGCCGGTCTCGCCGCGGTTGGCGAGCAGGGAACCGTCGCTGGCCAGGATGGCGATGTTGGGCGGCCGCTTCGGCACCGCCAGCTGGTCGATCGGCGGCAATTGCGACGCGTGGTAGGCGATGAGGCCGGCGAGGCCGATCACACCCCAGAGGCCGAGGACGACGGTCCCGTAGACGATGCGGCCGAGCCAGGAGCGGCGGCGTCGGCCGCGCCCCGAGGCCTTCGCCCGCCCCGTAGTCCGCGCCGGCGCCTTGCCCGGCTGCCGCGCCCCGCCGCCCGCTCGCTTCGCCACGCCGTCTCCTGCCCCGGGACGGTCCTCGCGGGTCAGGCGCAGGTCGAGTTCGCCGCGGTCCCGCGCGCGCCCCTCGGGCACGTCGAAATTCGGCTCAATCCTGCCCCGACCCTTGGCCATGCATCCCGTCTTCGACTGTTCCGCCACGACGCGCGTCCGTCAGGCACGCCGCGGAACGGTTTCCGCACGCCAAATGCGGCGGTTTCGCGCCCCGTCCGGAAACGACGCGGGGGCCGGCGGCACCGGCCATCCTTGTCGAAACCGTCTGTGACCGCTTCGCGGTACGGTGCGGAAAAAGGCTGGCCAATCCGTTAAGGAACGCGCCGATCCGTCCGGAGAGTGGCCGGACCCCGAGCTTCGGGACGGCGCGCGACTAGCGCGCCGCCCTGCAATTCGCGCGTGCTCGCCAGGATCGCCTCCTGCAGCGCGGTGGCCGCCGCGTGGTGGCGCCCCGGACCGAGCACGACGAACTCGACCGCGCCGAGCGGGGGCAGAGCGGCCGCCTCGGGGAGCGCGGCGAGGCCCGGCGGCATGACCTTGGCCGAGTGCGGCGCGACGCCGAGCCCCGCTTCGACGGCGGCCCGCAACCCCATCAGGCTGCTACTGGTGCAGGCGACCCGCCAGGATCGGCCTACCGCCGCGAGGGCGTCGAGCGCCAGGGTGCGGGTCATCGAGGGCGGCGGGTAGAGCACCAGGGGCAAGGGTTTGTCGGGATCCGGAACGGCGCCGGGGCGGCCTGCCCAGATCAGGTCCTCCGCCCAGGCCAGGGTCCCACGCGGATCGCCGCGACGGCGCTTGCAGAAGATCACGTCGAGCTCGCCCGCGTCGTAGCCCTGGTAGAGAGTTCGGCTCAGCCCGACCGTGATCTGGAGATCGACCGCGTTGTGCCGATCGGCGAAGCCGGCCAGGACCTTCGCCAGGGTCGACAGGGTGTAGTCCTCGGAAACGCCGAGGCGGATGCGTCCGCGCAGGCCGCCCGGCGAGAAGAAGGCGCGCAGCCGGTCCTGCGCCTCCACCACGTCGCGGGCGAAGCCGATCAGGACCTGACCGTCCGGCGTCGGGGCGACCCGGTGCGTGTCGCGCGTCAGGAGCGCGCGCCCGAGAGCCCGCTCCAGACGCGCGATGTGCCCGCTGACCGTCGATTGCCGCAGACCGAGCGTCTGGGCCGCTGCCGTGAAGCTGCTGCTCTCGACGACGGCCAGGAACGAGCGCAGCAGCTCGATGTTCGGATTGCCTATCATGGTTCACGATAACCGATATCGGTAACCCTGGGACGCCGCGCGGCGTTAGGGTCCCGGACAGACCCGTCCCTGAGCCGCGCCGCGAAGCCCCGTCCGATGTCCGCACCCGTGATCATGACCACGCTGTTCGTCGGCGGCCTCGTGGCGATACCGACGCTCGGGAGATGGGCGACGCAGGTCACCGAGGTGCTCGCCTCGCTGCTGGCGACCGCCACCGTCCTGGTCGTGATCCTGTACCTCTGCGATCGCTGGCCGGGCTACTTCGCGAACCCGCAGGTGCCGGTCGGCCTGACGGCGACACCGTTCGGCGACTGAGCCGATGACCCGTCCCGCGCGATCGCAGACCGTGGGGCGCGACCGCACCGCGGGCGCCGCCCTGGCCTTCGTCGCCGGATTCGTCGACGCGGCGGCCTTCATCGCCCTGACCGGTCTCTTCACCGCCCACGTGACCGGCAACTTCGTCCTGATCGGCGCCGAGCTGGTCGCGAGCTCCGGCGGCATGGTGGCCAAGCTCCTGGCGCTGCCCGTCTTCGTCGGGGCGGTGGCGGGCGCGCGGGTTCTGGCCCTGGCGCTGGAACGGCGGGCGCTCGACCCGCTGCCCTGGCTGCTCGCGGTCGAGGTGGCCCTGCTCGCAGGGTTCGGGCTGTGCGGCACCGCGTGGTCGCCCCTCGGCGCGGCGGACAGTGCCGCGTCCATCGCGGTCGGCATGCTGGCGGTCGCGGCCATGGGCCTGCAGAACGCTATCGGCCGCCTGTCCCTCGGCCATCTCGCACCCACGACGGTCATGACGGTGAGCGTCAGCCAAGCCGTCATCGACGCGACCGACATCCTTCTGTGCAGCGGCGAGCAGCGCGATCAGACCCGGAAGCGATTCCTGCGCGTGCTCCCTGCGATCGCGGCCTTCGCCATCGGTGCGCTCGTCGGCGCCTTCGGGATCGCGCACCTCGCCTTCGGCAGCCTCGTCCTGCCGCTCGGCGTCCTGACGGCCCTGATCGTCCAGGCCGGAGCGCCCGGCGGCGCCGGCGCCGCGCCGTGAGGCGCCGGCGCCNACGGCCTCACCGCTCGGCCGGCGGTTTGGTGGACGGCTCGCCGAGCACCCGCCGGGCCTCGGTGAGCAGCACCGCGTGGCGCGCCGCCGGCGGACCGGAATCCGGCGTCTCGCGGCCGAGCCGGGCGATGCGCGCCCGGAACAGGCGCCGGCGCAGGCCGAACCGGCGAAGGCTCATCACCAGCGCCTGAAGCACGAGGCGGACGGCCTCCGTCCGTTCGCGCTCCTCGACGATCGCCGCCGCGAGCGCGGCCTCGCGGCGGAGCGCGGCCTCGAGCTCCTCCCGGACAGCGGCGCGGGACCCCTCGTCCCTGCGCGCCGCGTCGAGCTGGATCCGGCATTCCTGCAGCGCGCTGAGCAGCAGAAGCTCCTGCGCGGACGCATCCCTCATCAAGGCCTCCAGGGGCGCCGTCACCCGTCCGACGACGGGGCGTTCCGCCCGATCACCGTCGCGCCGGTCGCGGACCGGCCCGCGCGCATCCTCGTGCGACGCCATAGCGAGCGCGGCCGCTGGCCGGAAGCCGCCGACCGGATTATTCGGCACCCGCACCGCAAACCACGGGGGAATCGGGGACGTGCAGATTCGGATCGCTCTGGCCTTCGGGGCCATCACGCTGGGAGGGGGCGCGCTCGCACCCGCCCCGGCCCAGGCCTACCAGCTCGACACGGTGAACTTGGTCGGCTGCGCGCAAGAGGGCGGCGTCTGCCGGATGCCCTACCCCACCAACGTCTATTACGGCGTGCCCGGCCGGACGAACGGTCGGCCGTTCCCGCAGGGCGGCGTCGTGCCCTGCAACACCCAGACCTTCGGCGATCCGGCACCGGGCCAGGCGAAGAGTTGCTGGTACGCGCCGCGCGTCAACGTCGGCGGCGGGGGCGGTGGCTACGGTGGTGGAGGCGGGAATTCCGGCGGCAACGGTTACGGCGGCGGGGGCTACGGCGGCGGGGGCGGCTACCGGAACGACGGGTACGACGACCGGCGCGACTCCTACCGCGACCGGCGCGACTACGATCGCCCGCCGGTGCGCCGCCCCTACGACGACGATTATGGTCCGGGACCGCGGCGCTACCGGGGCGATCCGGACGAGTACTGATCTCGGCCGAGCAGGGCAGGCACGGGAACGTATTTGCCCTGTTAACCGCCATCCGGCATCGTCCGGCTCCGCGAGGCCCGTGTCCGCGGAGCCGCTCGATCGGATGGAGGAGCTGATGACGGAGAATCGCCGCGGCGCTTTCCGCAAGAACGCCTTCACCTTCGGCGCGGTGCTGCTCGACGGCGGCGAGGTGAGCTGCTTGGTCTGGGACGCCACCGACGTGGGCGCGCAGATCGAGGTCGAGGACGATCAGGCCGTGCCGGACCGCTTCCCGCTGCGCGTGAGCGCCGGCACCGAACCGCGCCCGGCCACCGTGGCGTGGCGGCGCAGCCGGCGGATCGGCATCGCCTTCGAGGGCTGAGCCCCTTCAGGTCGCCTGCAGGGCCGGGCGTGGCCGGGAGCCCGACCCGACGAGCCGGAACCAGCGCGGCCGCACGAACAGGCAGTCGAGCACCGTTCCGCGGACCAGTCGCTCCAGCGCCAGGGGCAGCATCACCGCCACTGCTATGACCGTCAGGCTCGCGAGGCCGATATCGGCGATCGCGCCGGTGCGCACGAGGACCTCGCGGGTCGCCGCCATCGGCAGCGAGAAGGCGAGGTAGATCACGATCGAGCGCTGGCCGCAGGTCCGGACCGCCTCGGCGACCGGGCCGCCGGCGCGGCCGATCAGGGAAGCCGCCACGACGATCGCGAGGGCACCGGCGGCGCCGAGGGCGAGGCTCACCAGTGGCAGGCTGGCCAGCGTCGGGTGCTCCGGCAGGCCCGATGGAGTGAGCGCGAGCCAGCCCTCCAGGATCGCCCAGGCGGCGAGGCCGAGCAGGGCGAGCGGGACGCGGCGGCGCGCCGCGTCCGCGAGCGCGAAGATCCGCCCGGCGAACAGGTAGCCCGCGACGAAGTACACGTAGCGGGCGCAGAACTCCTCGATCAGCGTCGAGTCGCTGCGGATGTCGGCGATCTGCAGCAGGGCGGCGCCGGCGAGGAGCACGCCGCCGGGCACCCGGCGCAGGGCCTTCGTGACGACCGAGAACACCGCCAGCAGGTAGATAAACCAGAGGCTGGAATAGGGCTCAATCAGCGCGTGGGCGAGGTGCGCCGCGAAGGCCGCGGGACCGGCATCGCCGACGATCTTGCCGTACTTCGCGGCCGACTGGATCACCAGCCAGAGCAGATAGAAATAGGCGAAGTGGACGACCCGACGGTCGGAGAACAGGCGCCAGTCGCGGTCGATCACCCGCCCGACGAACAGTCCGGAGAGCAGGAAGAAGTCCGGGATGCGGAACGGCTTCGCGAAGGCGACGACCGGGTGGAGGAAGCCCTCGCCGCCCATGGCCTCGCCGGTGCCGATGACCGAATGCATCATGACGACCAGGAGGATGCAGATCCCCTTGGCGATATCGACCCAGGCGAGCCGATCTCCCGTATCCCCGACCCCGGCCATCGTCCGAACCCTTGCGATCGGGGCGATCCTGGACCGGTTCGGGTTGACGGCAAGGAACGGGGCGGCGGCCACCTGCGGATGTGACGAACGCCCGGTAAACGCCGGCCGGGCAGGTGTCAGATCCTGCGGCGCGCCGACTTCCGGTCGCGGGTCATGCGCGTGGCGGCGTGGAAGTCGTCGGGCTTGCCGCGGACCCAGACGAGGAAGCGCGCGATCTCCGGATCGGCACGCAGGGCCTCGACGTCGGCGAGGCGCTTGGCGATCTCCGCCTCGCTGTAGCGGGCGTGGATCGCCGAGTGGCAGATCTGGTGCAGCCGGACCGTGCCGCGGTGGGTCCCGCCCTTCAGCTTCGGCGTGAGGTGATGGAGGCTGGAGCGGGCGCGGCGCGGGATCGGGCGCTCGCAGAGAGGGCAGACCGGGTCCGGCGGGCCCGGGACGCCCGGCGCGTCCGGATCCTCGGCGCTCCAGCGCTGCGAGCGCCGTCCGACCACGCGAGCCTCCCTCTCCTACCCCTCCTGGTCCATCGGCTGCGGACAGGCCGCACCGACGCGCGGCCCGAACAGCGCCTCGGCCTCGCGATCCCGGCTCCCCAGGATGGAGACGTGGTCCCCCGGGATCACGTCGATCCGGGCCCGCGGGCCGGCCGCCGCGGCGAGGTTCCGCGCCAGCTCGGCCGGCACCACCGGATCGTCGGAACCCTGCACGATCAGCACCGGCGCGGTCCCGTCGCGGATGCGCAGGTCCGAGCGGTACGTGTCGCGCAGGAGCCAGATCGGGGCTAGCGGGACATGCAGCCGCACGGTGTGGGTCATCGAGTCGAAGGGCGCCTCCAGGTACAGTCCGATCGCCGGAACCCGTTCGGCGACCGCGACGGCCACGGCGGCCCCGAGGGAATGGCCGTGCAGCAGGATCGGCGCGCCGGGCGCCCGCGCCCGCGCGGCCTCGGCGGCCGCCAGCCCGTCGCGGATCAGCCCGTCCTCGCTGGGGCTGCCGGTGGATCCGGGATAGCCGCGATAGGCCACGGTGAGCACGCCCCAGCCGCGGGCCCGCCAGGGCTCCGCGGCGAAGCGGGCCGCGTGCGGCTCGGGGCGGGACCCGTTGCCGTGGAAGCTCACGACGACACCACAGCCCGGCCGCGGCGGCCGCCACAGCCCGTGCAGGGTCTCGCCGTCGGGGGTCGCGACCGTGATGGTCGCGAGGCCCGACGGGATCGTCCACGGGTTCTGCGGGCCGAAGGCGCCCGGATAGAGGAAACGGCGCTGCCCGAGCGCGAGCGCGGCGCAGGCCAGACCGCAGAGGAGGAGCGCGGCGAGCAGGAGGCCGGCGATGAGGCGCATGCGCGGGGCAGGAGAACGTGTGCGTTCGGACGAACGGTTTCCGGGATGTGTTCTCTAGGGCGGCCGGGCAGCATTGACAAAGCCGTCCGCGGGCCCGAGTCTGGAACCGTTCCGAGGGGGGCCCTGCAGAGGGCTGAGATTGGGCACGCTGCCCTGACCCTTGAACCTGATCCGGCTCATACCGGCGGAGGGACGGGAACCTGCGGTCGCCACTCGCGCGATCTCATCTCATCTCGGCCATCGCGTGGACCGGACCGCTCCAGCACGAGGAGAGGCCCACGATGAACGCACCCGTTCTCCCGAAGGACGTGAAAGGCAGCCCCGAGACCGTGACCACGGGTCCGGTGACCGGATCGCGCAAGGCCTACGCGAACCCGGCCGGGCGGCCGGACATCCGCGTCCCCTACCGCGAGATCGTCCTCTCCGATCCGAAGGAGGAGCCGGTGCGGGTCTACGATCCGTCGGGCCCCTACACCGAGACCGATGCCCGCATCGATCTCAATGCCGGCCTCCCCGGCGTGCGCGAGCCCTGGGTCGCGGCCCGCGGCTACGCGGCCGTCGCGCCGCGCGCGGTGAAGCCCGAGGATAACGGCTTCGCGGGCGACAAGCTCGTGGCCCCCTGCCCCGCCGAGCGGACTATCCGCAAGGCGGCCCCGGGCCAGATGGTGACCCAGTACGAGTTCGCCCGCGCGGGGATCATCACCGAGGAGATGATCTACGTCGCCCACCGCGAGAACGTCTGCCGCGAGGCGATGCTCGCGGGCGCCGAGGCCGCGCTCGCCGACGGCCAGAGCTTCGGGGCCTCGGTCCCGCCCTTCATCACCCCGGAATTCGTGCGCGACGAGATCGCCCGCGGCCGGGCGATCATCCCGGCCAACATCAACCACACCGAGCTGGAGCCGATGGCGATCGGCCGGAACTTCCTGGTCAAGATCAACGCCAACATCGGCAACTCGGCCGTGACCTCCTCGGCCGCCGACGAGGTCGAGAAGCTCGTCTGGTCGATCCGCTGGGGCGCCGACACGGTCATGGACCTGTCCACCGGCCGCAACATCCACAACATCCGCTCGTGGATCATCCGCAACAGCCCGGTCCCGATCGGCACGGTGCCGATCTACCAGGCGCTGGAGAAGGTCGGCGGCGACCCGCTCAAGCTCGACTGGGAGGTCTTCAAGGACACCCTGATCGAGCAGGCTGAGCAGGGCATCGACTACTTCACCATCCATGCCGGCGTGCGCCTCGCCCACGTGCCGCTGACCGCGCGGCGCGTCACCGGCATCGTCTCGCGCGGCGGCTCGATCATGGCCCGCTGGTGCCTCGCCGGGCACCGGGAATCGTTCCTCTACGAGCGGTTCGACGAGATCTGCGACATCATGCGGGCCTACGACGTGTCGTTCTCCCTGGGCGACGGCCTGCGCCCGGGCTCGATCGCCGACGCCAACGACGCCGCCCAGTTCGGCGAGCTGGAGACGCTGGGCGAATTGACCAAGGTCGCCTGGGACAAGGGCTGCCAGGTGATGATCGAGGGCCCCGGCCACGTGCCGATGCACAAGATCAAGGTCAACATGGAGAAGCAGCTGAAGGAGTGCGGCGAGGCGCCGTTCTACACCCTCGGCCCGCTGACCACCGACATCGCCCCCGGCTACGACCACATCACCTCGGGCATCGGCGCCGCCATGATCGGCTGGTTCGGCACCGCGATGCTCTGCTACGTCACGCCGAAGGAGCATCTCGGCCTGCCGGACCGGGACGACGTGAAGACCGGCGTCATCACCTACAAGATCGCCGCCCACGCCGCCGACCTCGCCAAGGGGCATCCCGCCGCGCAGCTCCGGGACGACGCGCTCAGCCGCGCCCGGTTCGACTTCCGCTGGGAGGACCAGTTCAACCTGGGCCTCGATCCGGATACGGCCCGGCGCTTCCACGACGAGACCCTGCCGAAGGACGCCCACAAGGTCGCACATTTCTGCTCGATGTGCGGGCCGAAATTCTGCTCGATGAAGATCACGCAGGACCTGCGCGCCGAGGTGCTGGCGATGGAGGAGGCCGGCGAGGTCGTGGGCGCGGCGCCCGCGATGTCCAAGGCCGAGGCCGAGGCCGGCATGCGGGCGAAGTCGCAGGAGTTCCTGGCCGAGGGCGGCAAGCTCTACGTCGACGCCGCCGAGTGAGACGGCGGCGCGCCCGGTCCGCTCAGGATTCGGGCGCGCCGCAGCCCCGCCCCGGCGTTCCGCCGCGCGGGGCCTCGATATCGAGAATGTCGCCCGGGCGGGCGCCGTAGGCATCGTGCAGCGCCGCCAGCATCAGATCCGCGGCGATGCCCATGTCGGGCGGCGTTCCCAGCTCCACGAGGCGCGCGAAATTCTCCGCCGGGTCCGCCTGGACGTATCCGAGCGCCGCCAGCGCCTGCCGGGCCGTCGCATCCAGCCGCAGGCGCCTTCGGCCGGGTGGTCCGTAGGTGCCCGACGCGGCCTCGCACAACATGCGCGAATCCCGATCCTGGAAGATGCACTGGACGTAGCGCCGCGCCTGTCCGTGCGGCGCGACGACGATGAAGCGGTCGCGCGAGACGTCGACCGGCCCGCGCCTGTGGATGGCGTCGAGCCGCTCCGCGACGGCGCAGCGGTGCTCGCGGATGAACGGCGCGCGCGTACCCGGATCGCCAGCCGCGGCCGGCGCGGCGAGCGCCGGACTCGTCGCCAGGACGAGCATCGCCGAGATCCTGTGCATCGCGTGCTCCACGCTGCGCGGGGCGGGCCGCGTCCCCGTCGCGGGAAGACGAACCGGCTGGGCGCCGGGTCGATCCAGGAGAAAATTCAGCACGGATTTGTGTCGCCCCGGTAACGCGATGTTCATCGCATCTCCGATGCCGCCGCATCATCCGGTGGACCGGCGGTCGCCATTAAGGAACGATTAGGCAGGCCCGCGCCTCAATCCTTCGATCACAGGATCGCAGGAGACCGGCGATGGAGATCCGAACGCTGACATCCACGACGCCGGGGCCGCAGGGCCTCGACGCGCTCGGAGCGACGGCCGCCGCCGCCGTGACCCAGCAGGCGCCCGAGCCCGAGACCCCTGCCAAGCCGCTCGAGCCGGCGGTGAAGCTCGACATCGGCACGAACGGCGGCAAGGCGCGGTACATCCAGGACCCGGACACCAGCTCGATCGTGTTCCAGGTGGTCGATCCGTCGTCCGGGAACGTGATCGACCAGCTCCCGAGCGAGACCGCGCTGCGCAACCGCGCCTACGATTCCGCCCGCAGCGCGCAGGGCTCCCAGAGCGGCAGCCTCTCCCGCGTCGCCTGAAGGGCGTCGCTCAGGCGCGCAGCCGGCGAACCGAATCGTCGACCGGCGGCGCGGCCAGGCCGAACTGCGCGAGCGACAGGATCTCCACCGGCGCGTCGCGCCGCGCGACGAGCACGCTGTTCTCGGCGACCGTCGTCCAGGTGCCGTGATCCCGGTCGAGCGGCTCCGAGGCGACGACCACGCCGCCCTCCGAGGCGCGGTAATAGAGCGAGTTGGCCTTGTCGTTCGCGGCGTACCGGAACGCGTAGAGATCGCGGCCGTCCGCCAGCGCCGCCGTGAAGCGGAACGGGTGCGGGCCGGCGAGGTCCGTGAGCCGCGCGAGCGCGCGCGCCGTCGCCTCGACCGGAGTGCTGCGCGGGCCCGGTCCCATCAGGCCGCAGCCCAGCAACCCCAGGAAGATCG
This sequence comes from Methylobacterium mesophilicum, assembly GCF_036441335.1. Taxonomy (GTDB): domain Bacteria; phylum Pseudomonadota; class Alphaproteobacteria; order Rhizobiales; family Beijerinckiaceae; genus Methylobacterium; species Methylobacterium mesophilicum_B. Next base: position 478,141 of record NZ_MLBW01000034.1, on the reverse strand, counting down.
CCTCGGAATCGGTGGTGCCCGCTCGGGACGGGTAGAGCTCGTCGGGGATCAGCGCCTCGACCGGCCGCCGCAGACGGCTCCAGTCGCCGATATAGCCGTTGTGCATGAACAGCCACGGGCCGCAGGCGAAGGGATGACAGTTCGGACGGGTAATCGGCGTCCCGGTCGCGGCGCGCACGTGGGCGAAGAACAGGTGCGAGTGCAGGTGCCGGCACAGGTAGCGCAGATTGTCGTCCGACCAGGCGGGCTGGACCTCGCGGTAGCGGCCGGGCTCCGGATGATCGCCGTACCAGCCGAGCCCGAACCCGTCGCCGTTCGTCGCCGCGGTCGATTCGAGTGCCGCGATGCTCTGCGAGACGAGGCTGTGGGACGGCTCGGTGACGTAGTGCTCCAGCGGGATGGTGCGTCCCGCATAGGCGATCCAGCGGCACATCGACGGGCTTCTCCGGGTGTCTGTCGACCGGCTGATCCGGGACGATCGTGGACAAAGCGCGGCACCTTGAGCGCGCAGTCGATCACGATCCGTCGCGAAAGGCGTGCCGCGACCCGTCTCAGACGCCGTGCGTCTGGAGCCAGCTCTCCAGGAGGGCCACCTGCCAGAGCTTCGAGTTGCCCTTGGGCGTCAGCGTGCCGTCGGGATCGGCGAGCAGGTGATCGACGTAGGCGCGGTTGAAGATGCCGCGCGCGCGCGCCTCGGGCCGGTCGAGGATATCGCGGACGTAGTCGAGGAACGGGCCGCGGATGTGCTTCAGCGCCGGAACCGGGAAGTACCCCTTCTTGCGGTCGATCACCTCGGCCGGGACGACCGCCCGCGCGGCCTCCTTCAGGATGTACTTGCCGCCGTCCCGGACCTTGAGCTCCGCCGGGATGCGGGCCGCCAGCTCGACGAGTTCGTGGTCGAGGAACGGCACCCGCGCCTCGAGGCCGCAGGCCATCGTCATGTTGTCGACCCGCTTGACCGGGTCGTCGACCATCATGACTTCCTGATCGAGCTGCAGGGTCTTGTCGATGGCGCTGTCGCTCAGCGATCTCGCGAAGAAGTCCGCGATGTAGTCGGTGCTGTGATCGCCGCCCAGCATGTCGGGCATCAGGGCTTCCCGCATCTCGGCGTGGTCGCGGTCGAAATACGCCTTCGCGTAATCGGCGACCGGATCGGTCGAGCCCATCAGCTTCGGGTACCAGTGATAGCCGCCGAACACCTCATCGGCGCCCTGCCCGCTCTGGATCACCGTCACGTGCTTGGCGACCTCCTGGGACAGCAGGAGGAAGGCCACGGCGTCGTGGCTCATCTGCGGTTCCGACATCGCCGCGATGGCCGCGGGCAGCGCCTCCAGCGTCCGTGAGCCATCGACGGCCAGCTTCGTGTGATCGGTGGCGAAGGTTTCGGCGATGATGTCCGAGTACTTGAACTCGTCGCCCTCGACGCCGTTCACCGCGTCGAAGCCCACCGAGAAGGTCTTCAGGCCGCGCTGTCCGCCGCGCGCCAGCAGGGCCACGAGCAGCGAGCTGTCCAGGCCGCCCGAGAGCAGTACCCCCGTCGGGACGTCGGCGACCTGCCGGCGCTCGACGGCTGTGCCGAGGGCCTCGAGGACGGCTTCGCGCCAATCCGCCTCGGTCCGGCCGCGATCGGCCTCGCGCGGGCCGATCGCCAGCGTCCAGTAGGTTGACCTGTGCTGAGTCCCGTCCGGCTCGATCGTCAGGATCGTGGCCGGTGCCAGCTTGCGGACGCCCTTGAGGATGGTGAGCGGAGCCGGGACGCCCGCGTGCCAGCTCATGTAGTGGTGGAGCGCGACGGGATCGATCGCGGTATCGACGTCTCCGGCGGCGAGCAGGGCCGGAAGCGACGAGGCGAAGCGGAACCGGCCCTTCGTCTCGCTGTAGTAGAGCGGCTTCACGCCGAGCCTGTCGCGCGCCAGCACGACCCGCCCGGAATCCCGCTCCAGGATGGCGAAGGCGAACATGCCGGCGAAGCGCTCGACGCAGGCATGTCCCCAGGCGTGATAGGCCTTGAGCACCACCTCGGTGTCGCTCGTCGAGAAGAAGCCGTAGCCCATCTCCGCGAGCTCAGCGCGCAGGGCGCTGAAATTGTAGATGCAGCCGTTGAACACGATCGCGAGTCCGAGGGCCGGATCGACCATGGGCTGCTGGCCGGCCTCGGACAGGTCGATGATCTTCAGCCTGCGATGGCCGAAGACGACCCGGCCGGAACCGAAGAGCCCCGCGGCGTCGGGGCCGCGCGGCCGCAGGCACCCCATCATCGCGTCGACGGCGGCGGGGTCAGCCGGCCGGTCGAAGCAGATCTCGCCGCAGATTCCACACATGATGCCAGCAGGGTCTCGGTCCGGCGCGTTGCGCGCGCCGCCGAGCGAAACGGTCCGCGCGCCGCGGCGTTCCGACGATCCCGCCCGGACGGCGCGCCGGTCATCCACACGTCGGACCCCGCTTGCCGCGGCGCGAAGGTGCGCTTGGCGTTTGACGCCGTCGTCGTCGAACTGCTAAACCACGACCGTACATGGGCGGACGGCGCCACTCGGAGTTCGAGTTCCGCGCCAGTTCGTGCCGGCCATGTCGGCGGGCGTAGTTCAGTGGTAGAACGTCAGCTTCCCAAGCTGAATGTCGTCGGTTCGATCCCGATCGCCCGCTCCAGTCAAAACCCTGACCCGGCTGCTCTTCTTCGAGACCTGATCGGACGCGGTGTTCCCCGCCGCTCCCCGAAACCACTCGGAATCCCATCCGAGTCGGACGAAGCCTCGGACTCTGACACCCCTTCCTCAACATCGGCTCTGATCTCGGACCGAATGACGAGATCGGCTGCGGACTCAGGTTGGATCGACCGAGACGCCGCCCTGAGTCGACCGCCCCGTTCGGGGCCAGCCTATATCGGCTGACAGCAGCCGTTATCCGGGAAACAGACAGGCTGCTCGGTGCCCCTCGCGGTCGAGAATCATCGGAAACGTCCGTCGCCGAGAGCGGACGTGATCAGTCCATAGTTCGAACCGCCGCCCTCTTCAGCGGCAACTGAACGGACGTCGGCGATGTCGGATGCTTTCGCAGACCAGATTCCGACGCGTTACGGCCGCGGAGAAGCGCCGACGACCGTCGTGAGGTAGCTCTCGATACCGTGCGCGAGGCCGTCAATGAACGCATTGGCCAGCCGCGACGGCTCGCGGTGGTTGGGTACGACCAGGGTCACCCCGACATCGATCGGCGGCACGAAGGGCCGGGCGACGATTCCGTTGGCCAGAAGATTGATCGCCGAGAAAGGGTCCGTGATCGTCAGGCCAAGTCCTTCGAGCACGAACGAGCACGCGATCGCCGAGAGGGGAGTCTCGATCCTCTGGTAGCTGGCCGCTGGACCCAACGCGCTCTCGACCTTGTGCCGGAAAAGGCTGCCCTTCCCGAGAAGGATGATTCGCTCGTTGACGAGATCGTCGGCGGAGATCCGGTCTCGATCGGCCAGACGATGGTCGCGCCGCAGGATCACGACAGCCGAAGCCGGGATCGGGGTGAGGCTGAGGGACGGCCTCTCCACCGGATGCGCCGCGAAGCCCAGGTCGAACTGTCCGCCGGCCACACGCTCCAGCACCAGATGGGAGGGAATTCCGTCGAGCAGGATCGACAAATCCGGGTGCTGCCGTACGAAGGCGGCAATGTAATGGGGCAGAAATCCGAGCGCCATCGCGGGATGCGCGGCGATCCGCAACGACCCTCTCTCGAGATTGCGCAGGTCGTTGGCCCGTTTCTCAATGGATTCGAGGCCGAGATAGGTGCGCTCGACTTCTGAAAAGAGTTCGACCGCCTCAGCCGTCGGGGTGATTTGATTGCCGCGCCGATGGAACAGGACGAGGTCCAGCGTCGCCTCGAGATCCTTGATCAAGCGACTGACCGCGGGCTGAGTGATGTGCAGGGTTTCGGCGGCAGCCGTCATGCCGCCTGTCAGCATCACGGCGCGGAACGCTTCGATCTGGCGGGCCTGCATGCGCATCGTTCGATAATATTTGCGCATGCAAGAGCGTCAATTATGAATTTGCGCTGATCGACGGGCTGCGGGACAGTCGGCACTCATCGAGGTCGGGGGATGCAGGTCATGAGCAGGCGGTTGCGCATCACGGCGGGGCTCGCCCTCGCCCTTCTCTCGCTCCCAGGCCCGCTCCAGGCGCAGGAATCCCTCGTCGTCGCCGGCTATGGCGGCTCGACGGAGACGGCGATCCGCGAGAAGATCCTTCCGAAGTTCGAGAAGGAGAACGGCGTCAAGGTCACCTATGTCGGCGGAAATTCGACCGACACCCTGGCCAGGCTCCTCGCCCAGCGCGACAACCAGGAATACGATGTCGCCCTGATCGACGACGGCCCGATGAGCCGGGCCGTGTCGCTCGGGCTCTGCGCTTCCACCCCGGACATCGATCGGAGCAAGCTGCAGCCGGTCGCCAACATCTTCGGCGACAAGGCGTCGGGCCTGGGCATCATCGCTACGGGGCTGATGTACAACACCAAGGTCTTCAAGGAGAACGGCTGGGCGCCGCCGACGTCTTGGAACGACCTGAAGGATCCCAAGTACAAGGGCAAGATCGTCATGCCCCCGCTCAACAACGGCTACGGCCTGCTGACGGTGGTGATGCTGGCGCGGATGAATGGCGGCAGCGAGGCCAAGATCGATCCGGGCTTCGCCGCGATGAAGGACGTGGCGCCCAACATCCTGGCGTTCGAGCCGTCGCCGGCCAAGATTACAGAACTGTTCCAGACGGGACAGGCGATCCTGGCGGTCTGGGGCTCCTCGCGGGTGCAGGCTTTTGCCGAGACCGGCTTCCCGGTCGACTTCGCCTACCCGAAGGAAGGCGCGCCTGTGGTGATGACCGCCATCTGCACGGTGGCGAAGAAGGCCCCTTCGCCCAAGGCCGAGGCCTTCATGAAGATGATGCTGTCGCCGGAGGTGCAGTCGATCCTGGCCGATGCGGGCGGCACCGCCCCGGTGAACAAGGACGCCGTGATCCAGCGCCCCGGGATGATGCCGGTCGGCGACAAGGCCGCCAAGCTCGTGGCCGCCGACTGGCAGGTGATCAACCCCGTCCGGGACGCCTGGAACAAGCGCTGGACACGGGAAATCGAGCGCTAGGCCGCGCGCCCCGCGACGGATGACGGGGGCGGCTCGGCAGCGCGCCGCATCCCCCTATGCCCCATCAGACCCGCACCATCGCGGGCGGGAGGATGCATGTCGTATCTTGTCTTGAGTGGCCTGCGAAAATCCTATGGCACCGTGCAGGTCCTGCAATCCCTCGATATCGCCGTCGAGAAGGGCGAGTTCATCTCGCTGCTCGGGCCCTCGGGCTGCGGCAAGACCACGACGCTGCAGATGATCGCGGGCTTCCTCGAGCCCAGCGGCGGAACGGTGACGCTGGATGGCGCCGACCTGCTCAAGCTCGCCCCCAATCGGCGGGGCCTCGGGATCGTGTTCCAGAGCTACGCCCTGTTTCCGCACATGAGCGCGGCCCAGAACGTGGCCTTCGGTCTCGAGATGCGCGGCGTCGCCCGGGGGGAGGTACGCCGGCGGGTCGCAGAGGCGCTCGCCCTCGTCGGCCTCGCGGACAAGGGCGAGCGGTTCCCCCGGCAGATGTCGGGGGGGCAGCAGCAGCGCGTCGCGCTGGCGCGGGCCCTGGTGATCCGGCCCTCCATCCTGCTCCTCGACGAGCCGCTCTCGAACCTCGACGCCAAGATGCGCGAGGAGATGCAGATCGAGCTGCGCCAGATCCAGCGCACGCTGGGGACCACCACGATCCTCGTAACCCACGACCAGCAGGAGGCGCTGGCCCTCTCCGACAGGATCGTGGTGATGAACGCCGGTCGGATCGAGCAGGTCGGCGCCCCCCTCGACGTGTACGAGCGCCCGGCGACGCCCTTCGTCGCCTCCTTCCTCGGCACCACCAACGTCTTCCGGGGGACCGGTCGCGGTTCGGCGATCGAGATCGCGGGCCACCTCGTCCCCGTCGGACGGGCGGTGTCCGGGCCGACGGAGCTGACGGTCCGTCCCGAGAAGATCCACTTCGCTGGACCAAGCGCTCCGGGACTGCCCGGCACCGTCAAGGCCCGGGTCTTCCAGGGCGGGCACTGGCTGTTCGAGATCGAGACCGCCGCCGGCCGCGCAGTGGTGATCCGCCAGAACGATGGCAGCCCCGTCCCCGCCGAGGGTGACCTCGTGGTGCTCGGCTTCGAGGGGGCCCATGCCCAGCTGCGCGATCAGGAGAGGGCGGCATGAGCGCGTCGAGATCTCCCTCGCCCTACGCCGCCGTCGGCCCCGCCGCGCTGCTCTTCCTCGGGGTTCTCGCGGTGCCCCTCGCGATGACCGTGCTGCTGTCGTTCAACGCCTTCGATTCGGCGCGAGGCATCGTCGCCACGCGCGACTTCCAGAACTACGCCGAGGTCCTCGGCGACGCCTATTTCGCCGAGATCTTCCTGCGAACCCTGCGGATCTCGCTCACCGTCACGGCGATCAGCGTCCTCCTGGGGGTTCCGGAAGCGTATATCCTGAAGCGGATGCGCGAGCCCTGGCGCTCGATCTTCGTCCTGGTGGTCATCGGCCCGTTGCTGGTCTCGGTCGTGGCACGGACGCTCGGCTGGGCGATCCTGCTCAACGGCAACGGGCTGCTCTCGCAGGCCCTCCAGGCGACGCATCTCAGCGCCGGGCCGGTCTCGCTGATGTTCACCGAGACCGGGGTGGTGATCGGCCTCGTCCACGTCCTCGTGCCGTTCATGGTCCTGTCGGTCTGGGCCTCGCTCTCGCGGATGGATACGGCGAGCGAGCGGGCAGCCGAATCGCTCGGCGCCGCCAAGCTGACGATCCTGCGCCGAATCGTGCTGCCGCAGGCCGTGCCCGGAATCCTCTCCGGCAGCATCGTGGTGTTCTCACTGTCGGCCAGCGCCTTCGCCACGCCGGCGATCATCGGCGGGCGCCGCCTCAAGGTCGCGGCGACGCTCGCCTACGACGAGTTCCTGAACACCCTCAACTGGCCCCTCGGCGCCGCCGTCGCGGTGCTTCTCCTCGTCGGGATCGTCGCCATCGTGGTCGGCTGGAACCGGTTCGTCGAGCGACGCTACCAGCAGGTGTTCGCATGAAGAACGGCCCCCTCGCCCTCCTCTTCCACGCGCTGTTCATGGCATTCCTCGTGGCGCCCATGCTGGTGGTCTGCGTCGTCGCCTTCACGCCGGAGGGCTACCTCGCCCTGCCGACCCACGGCGTCTCCCTGCGCTGGTTCCGGCGGCTCGTGGAGTACCCGGAATTCCTCTCGGCCTTCCGCACCAGCCTGCTGATCGCGGCGGCCTCCTCGGTGACGGCGGTCGTCTTCGCCACGCCGGCGGCGCTCGCCATCGCCCGCCATCGCTTCCCCGGGCGGGACGCGCTGAGCGCCCTGTTCCTGGCGCCGCTGATGATCCCGCACGTGGTGCTCGGGATCGCCTTCCTGAGGTTCTTCTCGAGCGTCGGCCTGTCGGGGACCCTGCTCGGGCTGATCGTCAGCCACGTCGTCGTCATCTTTCCCTTCGCCCTGCGGATGGTGCTGGCCGGCGCCAACGGCATGGATCGGCGGATCGAGGATGCCGCCCTCTCCCTGGGCGCGTCCCGGGCGACGGTGGTGCGGCGGGTGATGCTGCCGCTCATACTCCCCGGCATCGCCAGCGGCTTCGCCCTGTCGTTCATCCAGAGCTTCGACGAGGTGACGATGACGGTGTTCATCGCCTCACCCTCGACGACGACCCTGCCGGTGATGATGTTCAACTACATCCAGGATTCCATCGACCCGCTGATCTGCGCGGTCTCGACCTTGATGATCGTGCTGACGGTGCTCTTCATGATCGTCGTACATAAATTCTACGGTCTTGAGCGCCTGTTCGTCGGCGAGACCCGCGCATGAACCCGCTGATGCAGGACGGCCCCGACTCGCACGACGTCGTCGTGGTGGGCGGCGGCTTGGTCGGGATGGCGCTGGCCTACGGGCTGGCCCGCCAGGGCCGCGGCGTCACAGTCCTGGACGAGGGCGACGTCGCGCACCGGGCATCCCGGGGGAACTTCGCCCTCATCTGGGTGCAGGGGAAGGGCCTCGCGATGCCGGCCTACGCGGACTGGACCCTGCGGTCGGCGGATCTCTGGGGCGGCCTCGCCGCCGGGTTGAGCCGGGAGACGGGCATCGACCTCGGCTATTCCCGCCGGGGAGGGTTCAGCCTGAGCCTCAGTGCGGCCGACCTGGAGGACCGTGCCGGGCGCATGACGCGGCTCCACAACCAGCTCGCCGCGCCGGCAACCTTCGAGGTGCTCGACCGGTCGGCCCTCGGCGACCGGCTTCCGGCGATCGGGCCGGAGGTGGCCGGGGGGATCTACTGCCCGGCCGACGGCCACGTGAACGTGCTCCGGCTCTTCGGAGCGCTCCACCGTGCGGCGCAGACGCAGGGGATCCGGTACCGGCCGAACACTCCCGTGCAGGACATCGCCCGCCATCCGCGCGGCGTCGCCGTCCGGACGGGTGGCGGGGAGATCCGGGCGCGGACGCTCGTCCTCGCCGCCGGGCTCGACAATGCCCGCCTCGCGCCGATGGTCGGCCTGCGGGCGCCGGTGAGGCCGCAGCGGGGGCAGGTGATCGTCACCGAGAAGGTGGCGCCCTTCCTCGACCATCCCCTCGGCACGGTCCGCCAGACCGACGAGGGCAGCGTCATGATCGGCGATTCGAAGGAAGAGGTCGGCTTCGACGACGGCACGCAGAGTCACGTGCTCGGCGGGATCGCCGACCAGGCTGTGCGCATGTTTCCCCTGCTCGCCCGGGCGCAGGTGGTGCGCAGCTGGGGGGCGCTGCGAGTGATGAGCCCGGACGGGCACCCGATCTACGAGCGGTCGCGCACCCTGCCGGCCGCCTATCTCGTCACATGCCACAGCGGCGTGACCCTCGCCGCCGCCCACGCCCTCGTACTCGCACAGCGCATCGCGACGGAGACGTGGTCCGAGGATCTGGCCCCGTTCGCAGCAGGAAGGTTCGCCGATGTTCCGCAGGCTGCATGAGGCCGCCGAGACCTGCCGGGTGGTCGTGGACGGGCGGCCAGTGGCCGCCGCCGCCGGCGACACCGTCGCCACGGCCCTCCTGCTCGCCGGCATCGGTCCATTCCGCCGGACCCTGAGGAGCGGGACGCCCCGGGCCGCCTATTGCGGCATGGGCGTGTGCTTCGAGTGCCTCGTCGCCATCGACGGCGTCGGCAACCGGCAGGCGTGCCTGGAAACCGTCCGCGACGGGATGGTGATCGTGACGGGCGGGCAGGGCCGCCACCTCAGCGACGAGGACAGGCCATGAGCGACCCAGCCCCACAGGACGCCCCCCTGGATCTGCTGATCGTGGGCTGCGGCCCCGCCGGCATGGCCGCCGCCATCGCCGCCCGGCGGGCCGGACTGGCGGTGACCGTCGCCGACGAATCCCAGGCGGCGGGCGGCCAGATCTACCGGTCGGTGCTGAAGCCGTTCCCGGGAAGCCCGGCGCTGGGCTCCGATTACCGGCTCGGCGCGGCCCTCGCCCGGCGCTTCTCGGATTCGGGCGCCGTGCTGATACCCGGCGCAACGGTCTTCCTCGTCGAGCCCGACCCCGAGGGCGGGTTCGAGACCGGGCTGATGATCGGCGGGCGCGGGCGCCGGGTCCGCTCCCGGTGCGTGCTGATCGCCACGGGCGCCCACGAGCGGCCCTTCCCCGTACCGGGCTGGACCCTCCCCGGCGTGATGACGGCGGGCGCCGCGCAGACGATGCTGAAGGCGAGCGGCGTCGTGCCCGAGGGCCCCCTGCACCTCGTCGGCACCGGGCCGCTCCTCTATCTCCTCGCCGCGCAGTATGCCCGCCTCGGCGTGCCCGTCGCGGCCCTGCTCGACACCGCCCCCCGCCGGAACTGGCTGGCGGCTCTGCCGCACCTGCCAGCCTTCCTCGGCACCGCCTATGCCTGGAAGGGGATCGGGCTCCTGCGCGAGGTGCTCGCCTCGACGCGCATCGTCCGCGGCGTCGAGGATCTCTCCCTCGGGGGAGACGGGCGTGTCGCCGAGATCCTCTACCGGGCCGGCGGCCGACGGCACGTCCTGCCGACCCGCACGGTGCTGCTGCACCAGGGCGTCGTGCCTCAGGTCAACCTCGCCATGGCCTGCGGCGTCCCGCATCGCTGGAACTCGGACCGGCTCGCCTTCGAGCCGGAACTCGGCCCGGACGGCCGGACGCACCGGCCCGGCCTCTACGTCGCGGGCGATACGGGGGGAATCGCCGGCGCGCAGGTGGCCGAGCACCGGGGGACGCTGGCGGCCCTCGCCGTCCTGCGAGACCTGGGCCGGGACGCGCCGGACGCCGCCGGCCCGCGCGGCGCGGCACGAAAGGCCCTGCGCGGACGGCGCTTCCTCGATGCCCTCTACCGGCCGCCCGACCGGTGCCGCGTCCCGTCCGCGGATGAGACCATCGTCTGCCGCTGCGAGGAGGTGCGGGCCGGCGAGATCCGCGCCCTCGCCCGGCAAGGCGCACAGGGACCGAACCAAGCGAAGTTCTTTTCCCGTGCGGGGATGGGTCCCTGCCAGGGGCGCCTCTGTGGCCTCACGGTCTGCGAGACCATGGCCGCCGAGACGGGGCGCGACCCGGAGGCGATCGGCTACATGCGCGTCCGCATGCCGGTGAAGCCGGTGCCCCTCGCCGCCATGGCGGATCTCGCCCGCGAGCCCGTTTGACCCTTACGAACCGAGAGAGGACTTCGCGATGAATGCCGCCATCACACGGCTGCACACCAACGCCCGGATGAGCAAGATCGTGGAGGCCCAGGGGCTCGTCTATCTCTGCGGCCAGACCTCGGGCGGGACGGACATCGCCGACATCGTGGGCCAGACCCGCGAGGTCCTGTCGCGGATCGACCGCCTCCTCGGCGAGGCCGGCTCCTCGCGCACCCATATTCTGACCGCGACGATCCATCTGCGCGACATGGCCGATTTCGACGCGATGAACGCCGTCTGGGAGGCCTGGATGCCGGAGGGAAGTGCCCCGGCCCGGACGACGGTTGAGGCGAGACTCGCCACGCCGAGTTTGCTCGTCGAGATGACGGTGACGGCGCTGCGGGCATCGCGGCCCTGATGCGACGGGCTGGATCGGGGTAAGGACCGGACCGGCGGATTTGACCATCCGACCGGGACGCCTCCGCCATCATCGGGCAAGGACCGCGAGCGTCTATGTTCCTGAGCATCTTCGATGTCTTCAGGATCGGAATCGGGCCCTCGAGTTCGAACACGATGGGGCCGATGCTCGCGGCCCACCACTTCGTCCAGGCGCTGCGCGACCGGGCTGGGCGCGCGCCCGCGACCGCCCCGACGAACGGCGCGTCCAGCGTCATCCCGGCTTTCATCCGCTACTACCGCGACCATTGCCACGGCTCCGACCATGCGGGCATCCGCGACTTCCTCCTGACGGCCGCGGCCATCGGCGGGATCATCAAGACGAACGCGTCGCTCTCCCGGGCCGAGGCCGGCTGCCAGGGCGAAGTCGGATCGGCCGCCGCCATGGCCGCCGCGGGCCTGTGCGCCGCGCTGGGCGGCACGAACGCCCAGGTCGAGAACGCGGCCGAGATCGCGCTGGAACACCATCTCGGCCTGACCTGCGACCCGATCCGGGGGCTGGTGCAGGTGCCCTGCATCGAGCGCAACGGCCTCGGGGCGATCTAGGCCGTCGCCGCCGCTTCGCTGGCGCTACGGGGAGACGGCACGCACATCATGCCGCTCGACAACTCCATCGAGGCCATGAGGCAGACCGGCCGTAATATGAGCACCCGCCACAAGGAAACCTAGACCGGTGGTCTCGCCGTTAACCTCCCCGAGTGCTGAGGCAAGAGCCTACCGCCTGTGCGGGCGGCTCGGAGGATGAGTTAGAACGGCGCTGCGCGCGGCCTTCGTCGCCCGAGCGCCATCCTCCCTCGGAGCTTCGCTCGGCCCTCTGGTTTCCAAGCCTGCGCGGCGCAACTGGCGGATGGTGCAGCCTTCCGGATCTGCTCTCTTCGACGCTGTAAGAGGACCTTCCGCGTTCGGCCAGATCCGGCCGATGCGCAGCGCCCATGTGCTCGTCTCAGATGGGTGGTTTTCTGCCCACCCGCTTCCGCGCGGTGATAGGGCGGAAGCGGACAATTGAGAGGCGGGTCAGCAACTGTGCCGCCTGCGTCGATAGGATCGTGTCAGGCGGCGCGGACAGTTGCGAGGAAGCGGGCGACCTCGGCGCCGAGATGCTCGGATTGCCGCGACAGCTCCGAGGCCGCCGACAGGACCTGCCCGGCCGCAGCCCCAGTCTCTTCCGAAGCCTGCGCCACCCCCGCGATGTTGCCCGTCACCTCGTTGGTGCCCGCCGAGGCCTGCGCCACGTTGCGCACGATCTCCTGGGTCGCCGCGCCCTGCTGCTCGACCGCCGCCGCGATCGAGGTCGCCACGCRGTCGATCTCCCGGATCCGCCCCGTGATCCCGCCGATCGCCGTCACCGCCTGATCGGTGACACCCTGGACCTCGCCGATCTGGCGCGCGATCTCCTCGGTCGCCTTGGCGGTCTGCTCGGCGAGCGCCTTCACCTCGGTCGCCACCACCGCGAAACCCCGACCCGCGGCGCCCGCCCGCGCCGCCTCGATCGTGGCGTTGAGCGCCAGGAGGTTGGTCTGGCCGGCGATGCCCGAGATCATCCCGACCATGTCGCCGATCCGCGCCGCGTTCTGGCTGAGCGCCTGGACGAGGTGGGCGGTCTGGTCGGCCTCGCCGACCGCGGCCTGGGCGAGATGGGCCGAGCCCTGCACCTGCCGGCCGATCTCCTGCACGGACGAGCCGAGTTCCTCGGCGGCGGCCGCGACCGTGTTGACGTTGGTCGAGGCCTCTTCCGCGGCCGCGGCCACGCTGGTCGATTGCGCGGCGGTCTCCTCGGCGGTGGCGGTCATCTGCTGGGCGGTGGCCTGGAGCTCGGTGGCCGAGGACGAGACCAGGCCGACGATCCCGCCGACCGCGCGCTCGAAGGCATCTGCCATCTCGCGCATCGCGGCTTTGCGCTGCCCCTCGGCAGCTAAGCGTGCCGTGACCGTCTCCTCCTCCAACGCTCGCATGCGGATCATGCCCTCTTTGAAGACCTGGACCGCGTCCGCGATCTTACCAAACTCGGTCGGGTATCCGCGACCTGCGATCTCGGCCGTCAGGTCACCTCGGGCGAGGGTCTGCATAGGCGCGATGATACCCGCGCAGTCCTTGCCGATACTCCAGACGATGAACCCTCCGAGGCCGAGGGATACGAGGAGAGCAACGACGGCGGCTCCGATCACGAAATTTCGCGTCCACGCGTAGGTTTGGGCGGCAGTCTCTGCAGCCTTGGCGGCCGAAGCTTTGGCGAACCCGTAGAGCTGCTTCGCATCGTCCAGCGCCAACTTGCGATGCGTCGTAACGTTCGCGTCGATCATCCTGCGCGTCTTCTCAATATCTCCCTCTCTCGCGATCGCGAGGAGAGCCGGTATCGAAGAAACGTACGACGTCCAATGTGTTTTGAAGCTGGAATATACGCGAACCTCGTCGTCACTCTTCTCATAAGCGTTGTATTTATCAATCAATCGCCCGACCTCAGAGATTCGACTCCGGATTTCAGACTCGGCTTTCTGCACAGCTTCGGCGTCTCTGCTGTTCAACGCGAGGCGGAACAGACTGATGGTCAGGCGCCCAGCCCAGTCATTGATTTCGCCAATAATCTGCGTCTTCGGCAAATCCTTCGTCTGTGTCTCAACAAGCATTGAGTTGATGATCGCCGTTCCTCGCACCCCGAAAGCCCCGAGGCCCAGCACGAAGAGGCTCAAAATTCCGAATCCTGCGAAGAGTTTCGCACGGACTGTTATACGACGCAGCATACCGTCCCCCCATGTACTGATCCTCTAAATCCAGGAGAAACGTCAAATATTTGTTAAAAATTATTCACGATCGACGGATCTCAATATGCCTCAATACATATTTTTCAGAGATAAGAAATTTTCGACACGCAACTTCATGGCCGATTTCAGACTTGGATGCATTTATATTCGGAACAATAATCATTGAAAAACTGACATTCTGCTGACAAGTCTCCCCCTAGATGCGGACCATGATGTGCCGCGTCATGATGACTTGGATCCTGAAAGCTCACCGAGCCTGTCCGAGGTCAATCCTCGCACGAGCGACGAATGGCCGATCCCTCGAGCTGCGCGCGTCCATCGCGCCCTGAGGCGCCCATAAGTCCGCGACGGGTCGTGACGAAGCGCTGGCCCGTCAGTCCCAGGCCGCCCCCTCCAGCGCGTCGAGCGGGATGCGAAGGTAGCGCCGGCCGTTCGCCTCCGGTTCTGGCAGGCGGCCGCCCCGGATGTTCACCTGGAGGGCATGCAGGATGAGCTTGGGCATCGGCAGCGTCGCGTCGCGCCGCTGGCGGATCTGCACGAAGGCGGCCTCGTCCGCAGCGGCCACCATATGGGTGTTGTGCGCCTTCTGCTCGCCTACGGTGCTCTCCCAGAGCGGTGCGCGGCCGCCCTGTCCATAATCGTGGCCGGTGAAGACGCGCGTTTCATCCGGCAACGCGAGGATCGCCTGGATCGAATGCCAGAGCGCCCTCGCGTCACCGCCCGGAAAATCCGCGCGCGCCGTGCCCGAATCCGGCATGAACAAGGTGTCGTGAACGAATGCCGCGTCGCCGATCAGATAGGTTATCGACGCGAGGGTGTGCCCCGGCGAGAACACGACTCGAGCCGGGACCTCGCCGATCGAGAACGTATCGCCACTCGCGAACAGACGGTCCCATTGCGACCCGTCGGCCGGCATTGCGGTAAAGCCGTAGATCTCCTTCCAGAGACGCTGAACATCCACGACGCGCTCGCCGATGGCAGTCGGCGCTCCAGTCCGCATCTTGAGATAGTGGGCCGCCGAAAAGTGATCGGCATGCGGATGGGTGTCCAGTATCCAGTCTACCGCGAGCCCCCGATCGCGGACATAGGCGAGGATCTCATCGGCGCAACGCGTCGCCGTGGCACCCGACTTCTCGTCGTAGTCGAGCACCGGATCGATGATGGCGCATTTACCGGTCGCCGGGCATGAGACAACGTATTGGACGCTGCCGGTCCGATCCTCGTAGAAGGCGCGCACGGCTGGGCGCGATGGCATCGAAGCTGACATGGCAGGCTCTCGGTCTCGTTGCAGGCTGGGGATTGGAATGCACGCCATCGCATGCATCGGGTGATTTTCTTTGGAAAACAAATTCCCGTCGCTCGAAATATTACGGAATACCTGAAATGGTGCCGGCATTGCGATAGATCACGTACCCGGCGACGACGAAGATCACGGTGGCGAACACCGCGTTGAGTGCTCCCCTGAAGTCCGCAAGCCGATTGGCAAGCTTCATTCCGAAAAATCCGCCGACGAGGCCGCCGGCGATGAACTGCGCTGCCACGATCCAGTCGACCATGCCGGACACGGCGTAGTTCAGGGCTGTAGCGAGGCCGAAGGCGCCAACGGCGAGCAGCGAGGTGCCGACGGCCGAGATGAGCGGCATTCCAGTGGCGAAGACGAGTCCAGGCACGATCAGGAAGCCGCCACCGATCCCGAAGAATCCCGACAGCATGCCGACTGCGAACGCGACCGCCACGACCTTCGCGCTCGGCACCGGACCGCAGCCGGCCGGCTCGACAGCACCGTCCACGCCCTTTCGGCCTCGGAGCATGTGGATGCCGACGACGATCATCAGCAACGCGAACAGGAACAGCAGGCGCTGTCCGTCCACGGCCTTCCCGAGGGACGATCCGGCCAGTGCGCCGACGATCCCGACAAGGGCGAAAATCGTGGCGCATCGCCAGCGCACATTCCCCGCCTTGGCATGGCCGATCAGCGTCAGGAACGCATTGGCCGCCACCGCGAGCGCGCTCGTTCCGATCGCCAGGTGAGGCTGCGTCATGCCGACCACGTAGAGCAGAAGCGGGGTCGCCAGGATCGAGCCGCCGCCGCCGATCAGGCCGAGCGTGAAGCCGACCCCTGAGCCTGACAGGAGAGCCGGAAGTGCATGCATGGCCGCTGGTTCTCCGAGCTCCGCAGCTTCCGGCTGCGGATTGCCGGAAGCGGACCGAGCGCCTCACGTCATTTTATAGATTAAGATATCGACGGCGCTCGAATTCGATTTTACGATGCGATCCGTTGTGCAGCAAGTCAAGATGTGGTTCTCTGAGACTCGAGTCAAGATATACATAAATGTGGAATGACGAGAACGACCATGCGCGCCCATCGTCTCGCTCAGGACCTGTCGATCGCGAAGCAGGTGACCACCGAAGACCTCGCAGAGGCCGCGCAGGCCGGCTTTCGAGCCGTGATCTGCAATCGCCCCGACGGCGAGGGCGGCGGCCAGCCAAGCTTCTCGGAGATCGACACCGCGGCCCGCGAGGCGGGGCTCGAGGCCCGCTACCTGCCCGTCGCGTCCGGCAAGGTCACGGACGCGGATGCGGCCGCATTCGGTCGGATGCTGGCGGCGCTGCCGAAGCCGGTCCTCGCCTATTGCCGTACCGGAACCCGCTCGGCGACGCTGTGGGCCTTGAGCGAAGGTGCGCGCGGACGCCCTTTACCGGAGATCCTCGCCGCAACGAACGCGGCAGGATTTGACCTCTCTGCCGTCGTCCGGCGCATCGGGGCAGGGCGGCGCATCCCGACGGATTCGGGCGCCTTGTTCCACAGCGTCGTCATCGTCGGGAGCGGAGCCGGCGGCATCGCCGTCGCGGCAAGCCTCAAGGCTCGCAAGCCGGACCTCGACGTCGCCCTGATCGATCCCGCCGACATCCACTACTACCAGCCCGGCTGGACCATGGTCGGGGGCGGCATCTTCGCGCCTTCAGATACGGCCAGGACCATGGCGTCGCTGATCCCGGACGGCGTGCGCTGGATCAAGTCGGCGGTGACGGCCTTTGAGCCGGAAAGCAAGTCGGTGCTCCTGGGGGACTCTCGCGTGGTCCGCTATGACCGCCTGGTCGTCGCGCCGGGTCTGAAGCTCGACTGGGCCGGGATCGAGGGGCTCGCCGAGACCCTCGGGCAGAACGGCGTCACCTCAAACTACCGATACGATCTCGCGCCCTACACCTGGGAACTCGTGCAGAATCTACGCTCCGGTCGTGCCGTGTTCACGCAGCCGCCCATGCCGATCAAGTGCGCGGGAGCGCCGCAGAAGGCGATGTATCTCTCCGCCGACCATTGGCTGCGCGCGGGCCGGCTCGGGAGCATGGCGATCGAGTTCTACAATGCCGGCTCGGTTCTGTTCGGCGTGAAGGAGTACGTTCCGCCGCTCATGGCCTATGTGAAGCGCTACGGCGCGCGCTTGAACTTCGATCACACGCTGACTCGAATCGACGGACCTGCCCGGCGCGCATGGTTCTCGCGCAAGACCGAGGACGGAGGTGGCGAGACGGTCGAGACCGACTTCGACATGATCCACGTCGTCCCGCCACAGCAGGCGCCCGATTTCGTCCGTGTCTCGCCGCTCGCCGATGCCGGGGGCTGGATCGAAGTCGATCCCGCGAGCCTGCGCCACAGACGCTACCCCGCGATCTACGCACTCGGCGATGCGTGCAACACGCCGAACGCCAAGACCGCCGCCGCGGCCCGCAAACAGGCGCCGGTGGTCGCCCACAATCTGCTCGTGGAGATGGGACACCTTCGCGGGGTCGAAGCCGCCTATGACGGCTACGGCTCGTGCCCGTTGACGGTGGAACGGGGCAAGATCCTGCTCGCGGAGTTCGGCTATGGCGGCAAGCTGATGCCGAGCTTCCCCAACTGGCTGATCGACGGCACGAAGCCGAGCCATATGGCGTGGCTTCTCAAGGAGCGGATGCTGCCTCCGATCTACTGGAAGGCCATGCTGAAGGGCCGCGAGTGGATGGCCAAGCCTCATGCGGCCGATCGATCCGTGGCCTGAGGCCGCGCCACCGCGGCGAGCGACGGTGGGCGGTACGGGGATGAGACCCGCACGGGACGAGCCGGGATCGAGAGCGACGGCAGCCGCGCGATTGCTCAAGATCCGTATCGGTCTCCCGACGGATGACCGGCGAGCCATCATCGAAGAATGGCTGCAGAAGCGCAGGACCTGCGAACTCGACTCGACCGCGAGATCGAGTGACGCTCGAGGCACGGCACGCAGGGAAGGGGCCGCGAGAGGACCGGCCCCTGTTGTCGAGCGATAACGGTGGCGTCACCGGCCGGCGGCGGGGAGAGCCGGCGTTCGCGCGACGACCAACCTGTGCAGTGCCATGCCGACCAGCATCGCGCCCACGAACACGACGACCGGCGGCAGGCCGAGCGCGAGCCCGGCCAGGGCAGGTCCGGGACAAAATCCGGCGAGCCCCCAGCCCATACCGAAGAGCGCGCTCCCAGCAACGAGTCGCGCATCAGGACGGCGGTTCGTAGGCACCTCGAAGCGGGGCGCGAACGCCGGCTGCGCCATGCGAGCCTTGACCGCGTAGCCGAGCGCCGAGACCCCGACGGCCCCGGCCAGCACAAAGGCGAGGCTCGGATCCCAGACGCCCGCGACGTCGAGGAAGCCCAGGACCTTCGCCGGGTTCATCATCCCCGACAATGCGAGACCGAGACCGAAGAGAAGACCGCTTGCGAGGGCTGCGAGGAGGCGAGGGGCGGTCATCGCGTCACCCCGTGCCGGACGAGGAAGACGGTGACGATGGCCGCTGCCATGAAGGTCCCGACCGCCGCGAAGGAGCGCGGGGAGAGCCGGGCCAAGCCGCAGACCCCGTGACCGCTGGTGCAGCCCGAGCCCAGGCGCGTCCCGAAGCCGACGAGAAGACCGGCGGCGATCAGCATCGGCCACGACGCATCCGCGCGGACATCTGGCCATTGGCCCGCCGCCAACCTGTACAGGGCGGGGCCGGCGAGAAGCCCGGCGAGGAAGGCCGCGCGCCAGGACCTGTCGCGGGCCGCCGGACCGAGGAGACCGTCGAGCAGACCGCCGAGGATGCCGCTGATCCCGGCGATGCGACCGTTGGCCAGAAGCAGCAGCGCCGCCGAGGCGCCGATCAGTGCGCCGCCCGCGAGCGGCGCGAGGAATGCGGTCACGGCTCGTCTCCGATCTTTCCGAATTGGGCTGCCTGGCCGAGCGCTCTTGCTCGCGCATCGGATTTTCGTGGCGGAAGCCGCCGTTGCGGGTGGTCGAGTACCAGAATGTCCTCGATTGCCCCGAGGAGCGCGCGCACGCGCGGGTCGGTCAGGCTGTAGAAGACCACCTTGTGCTCACGCCGGGTGGCGACGACGTCGGCGGTGCGCAATTCGCCGAGCTGCTGCGACAGGGTCGGTTGCCGGATGCCGAGGCGCTGCTCGATCTCCGAGACCGACCATTCGCCATCCGTCAGCAGGTAGAGGATGCGCAGACGGTTCGGGTTGGCGACCAGCTTGAGCAGGTCGGCCGCTGCGGTCGCCCGGGCCTCGTCCGTGCCTGGCGCCATCAGACGCTCTCCAGACGATAGTACCAGTCGGGGCCGCAGGCGCCGACCTCGTCGCTCGTCAGCGGCGGGTTCATCAGCACCGGCTCGCCGGGTTGCCAGCCCTCCGGGGTCGAGACGTTGGCCGCGTCGGAGGCCTGAAGGGCCTTCACCAGCCGCAGGATCTCGGCGACGCTCCTTCCCACCGTCAGCGGGTAGGTGATGAGGGCCCGCACGATGCTGTCGGGATCGATGACGAAGGTGGTGCGCACCGTGGCGCTCGACGTCGCACCTTGGGGCAGCATGCCGTAGGCCTGCGCGATCCCCATCGCCGGATCCTCCACGATGGGGAACGGCACCCGGACGCCGAAGCGCTGCTCGATGCTCTGCTGCCACGCCAAATGCGACGACAGGCTGTCGACGGAGAGCGCCAGGAGATCGCAATCCAGGGCCTGGAACGCCTCATGGGCCCGCGCGAACGCCACAAACTCGCTGGTGCAGACCGGGGTGAAGTCGGCCGGATGCGAGAAGAACACGAGCCAGCGGCCGCGATACGACGAGAGGGCGCGCGTGCCCATTGTCGTTCGTGCGCGGAAGCTCGGCGCCGCGTCCCCGATGATCGGCGGCAGGGCAGGGGGCACGCCAGCGACGCCAAGGTTGTTTTCTGAAATCATGAACTGACTCTGCGCAGACTGCGCTGCGACAATAGCCCCTCGCCGGCCGGCGTCAATTAAGCCACGCATGGAACGGAATCCTGAATATACAAAAACACCAATCGACCGCGCCGAGGGGCGTTCGGAGATGGTCCGGCATCGACCTCCGCGATCGACCGCGACGCGAGAGGCCGCTCAGGCCGGCTTGACCGCGACCGGGGCTTCGTCCGACCCGAGCGTGACGCTGCACACGACCCCGGTCCGGTCCTCCCTGTTGTCGATCGACAGCCGGGCACCGATCTTCGCAAGCGCGGCCTTGGCGATGGCGAGGCCGAGACCGCTGCCGGTCGGATGCCGGTTTCGGCCCCGGAAGAAGCGGGTACCGAGCCTCGCGACCTCGTCCTCGGGGATGGTTGGTCCGTCATTCTCGACGGTGAGGCCGTCCCGGTTCAGGCGCCAGCGCACCGAGCCACCGGGGACGGCGTGCTGGACGGCGTTCTCGTGAAGGTTGCGGAGCGCCAGCTCCAGATACTCGGCGTTCGTTCGCACGGACCCGACCTGCGCGTCGGGACTGACCGCGACGGTGATCTCGCCCACCGAGGGGACACCGGCGATCACGCGCTGAAGCACCTCGGCCGGCGCGACCAAATCCGTGGCGGGCACGCGCTCCTGCGTGTCGACGCGGGCGAGGGCGAGCAGCTGGCGCACGAGGCGGCTGCTCCGATCGACGGCGAGGATGATCTGCCCCAACGCCTCCCGGACCGTGTCCGGGTCCCGGGCCGCGAGCGCGACCTGAGCCTGGGTCTTCAGCCCGGCGAGCGGCGTCCGCAGCTCGTGCGCGGCGAAGGCCGTCACGGTGCGCTCGTGGGCGCGGGCCGCCTCGACCTTGCCGAACAGACCATTCAGGGCGTCGGCGAGGGGCCGGACCTCGACCGGCGCGTGCGTGGCATCGACCGGCCGCATGTCGTCCGCGTCCCGCTGCGCGAGATCGCGGGCCATGCGCCGCAGCGGCCGCAGGCCTCGCCCGAGGCTGAGCCAGATCACCGCTCCGAGGAGCGGCGCGATGAGCAGGGCCGGCCAGACGACGCCCTTGATGAGATCCGTGACCAGCCGCTCGCGCAGACCGAGCCTGTCGCCGACCATGACCCGCACGTTGCGCCCGGCATCTTCGGCCGTGAACACACGCCACGTCTCGCCGTCGATGGTCCGCTCGGAGAAGCCCGGCGCGGCCTCGGAGAGCTTCCGGTCAGGCGCGCCGCTCGACCGGGCGATGAGCCGCCCGTCGAGGGACCAGACCTGACAGGAGAGCTGGCGCTCGTAGCTGCCGAGCTGAGCCGGCCGGCCTTCCGCGGTCGTGCTCGACGGATGGTCGAGATCCGTGACCAGGGAGACCACCATGCGGGCGGCCTCCTGCAGGCGCGTGTCGAGCACCCGCTCGACCTCCCGTCGACTGCCCACAGCGATCCAGACCACGGCCGCGAGCCAGACGATGCCGGTGGCGAGGAGGAGCGCGGCGAACAGGCGCAGGCGGAGCGAGCCGGTCACAGGGGCCGCATCCGGTAGCCGAGGCCGCGCAGAGTCTCGATGGCCTCGCGGCCGATCTTGGCGCGCAGGTGATGGATGTGAACCTCGACGGCATTGCTCTCCACGTCTTCCTGCCAGCCGTAGAGCCGCTCCTCCAGATCGCCGCGGGAGCGGACCTGTCCGGGCCGCTCCATCAGCGCCGAGAGGATCGCGAATTCCCGGCGCGACAGGCTCACGGGACGCCCGGCGACGCTGGCCGTGAGGTCGGCCGGATTCACGCGGATCGGTCCGTGACGCAGCTCCGGCTCCGCGCGGCCCATGTCGCGCCGTGTGATGGCGCGCAGCCGCGCCGCGAGCTCGTCGAGATCGAAGGGTTTGGCGAGGTAGTCGTCGGCGCCGGCATCGAGACCCGCCACCTTGTCCCCCACGCCGTCGCGGGCAGTCAGCAGGAGGACCGGCGTCCGGTCTCCGGCCGCGCGCAGGTCGCGCAGGAGATCGATGCCGCTCCCGTCCGGCAGCATCACGTCGAGGACGATGGCCGAGAAATCCGAGGTCGCCAGGGCGGCGGCGGCGTCGGCGCAGTCGCCCACGTGATCGACCGTCGCGCCGCCGAGGGACAGGCCGGCCCGCAGGCCGTTGCCCAGGATGGGATCGTCCTCGACGACGAGGATGCGCATGGATCAAGCCTCCTGTGCGCGCTCTCCGGCCGCCTCCTTAAGCCTGGCTTAAGCGGAGCGGTGAGGCTGTCGGCATGTCTTCCGCGTCATCCATATCCCCTCGCCGCGTCGCTCTCATCCTGTTGGCCCTGGTCTGCGCCGCGCTCCCCGCTGATCGCGGACGCGCCGAGGGCGCGCCCTTCGCCCTCACGGCTCAGCGGGACCCGGACGGGACGCTCCGGCTCGCTTGGCGCATGGCGCCCGGAATCCACCTCTACCGTGACCGGATTTCAGCCGCGACCGAGACCGGGCAGGCGGTCCCGGTCGCGACGCCGCCGGGCCACATGGAGGACGACCCGAATTTCGGTCCCACCGAGATCTACCGGACACACGCGACGGCGACGATCGCGCCCGGCGCCCTCGCGGGGGTGAGCAGGCTCGTCGTCCGGTATCAGGGCTGCGCCGAGCGGGGCATCTGCTACCCGCCCGCGCGACGGACTGTCGATCTCGCTACCCTGGCGGTCCAGATGCCGGCGGCGACCCCCGCCGTGGCCGCCGCGGGCTGGGACCCGGCTCCCTCCGCCGAGACGGTGCCGCTGCTTCCCGCGCTGACCGGGCTGCTGCCCGTGCTGGTCGTGACCTTCTTCGGGCTCGGGCTGCTTCTGGCCTTCACCCCCTGCGTGCTGCCGATGGTGCCGATCCTTGCGGGCATGCTCGCAGGATCCGGGCCCGATCAATCTCCGATGCGTGGCCGTGGCTTCGTTCTCTCGGCGACCTACGCACTCGCCATGGCGACGGCTTATGCCGCCCTCGGGGTGGCGGCATCCTGGTCCGGTCTCAACTTGCAGATGGCATTGCAGACGCCTGTCGCCCTCTCCGCGATGGCTGCCGTGTTCGTCGTCCTGGGTCTGGCGAGCTTCGGCCTGTTCGACCTGCGCCTGCCAGCCGCCCTGACTGCACGCTTTGCCGGTCGGCCCGGAGGGGCGTTGGGGCCCGTGAGCGGAGCGGCGATCCTCGGCTTCACCTCCGCGCTGATCGTTGGCCCCTGCGTGACGCCTCCGCTCGCGGCCGCCCTGCTCTACGTTGCGCAGACCGGCGATATCGGGCGCGGTGCGGCGGCTCTGTTCGCCCTCGGCCTCGGCATGGGTCTGCCGCTCGTGCTGGTCGGAACCTTCGGCACCCGTCTGCTGCCGCGCTCGGGGCCGTGGCTCCGCGTCACGAACCGCATCTTCGGCTTCGTCTTCCTCGGCCTGGCCGTCTCGCTCGTCGGGCGCGCAGTGCCCGCACCGGCCGCCCTCGCCCTCTGGGCCGCCCTCGCGATCGGGGGCGGCGTGTTCGCGGGCGCCTTCGACAGGCTGTCACCGACGGATGGTGCCGTCCGGCGTCTCGGCAAGGCGACCGGGATCCTGGCCGTCGTCTACGGCGCGACGTTGGCCGTCGGAGCCGCCGCGGGCCAGGACGATCCGCTTCGGCCTCTGGCCTTCACCGCCGGAGCTCAGGCGCCCGAAGCCGAGACGGTGGTGCACAGCACGGCCGAACTCGATGCCGCCCTGGCCGGAAATCGCGGCAGCGGCCGGCCGGTCCTGATCGCCTTCTCGGCGGCGTGGTGCACCGCCTGCCGGACCATCGAGCGCACGGTGCTCGCCGACCCGGCGGTGCGGGAGAAGCTGCGTGGCGTCACGGTGATCCGCGCCGACATCACGGCCCCCGGTCCCCCGAGCGAGGGTCTGATGCGACGCTTCCAGGTCGCCGGTCCGCCCACCCTGATCTTCCTCGATGACAGGGGCAGCGCGGAGATCGCCGGAACGCGCTCGACCGGGGAAGTGTCGGCGGCTGAATTCCGCCGCGTGCTCGACCGCCTCGGCGCTTGATCCTCAGACAAGGACCGATCCATGGACCGCAGACAGCTTCTTCGCGCCTCCCTCGTCACGGCCGCCGCGTGGCCCCTGGTGCGCACGCTGAGGCCGGGACTCGCCTTGGCGCAGGGCGTGGACGTGAACGCCATCCTGCACGACCCCGACGCACCCGAAGCGGGGAACCCGAAGGGCGATGTCACCATCGTGGCGTTCTTCGATTACAACTGCCCGTTCTGCAAGAAGGCCGAGCCCGAACTCGAAGCGGCGGTGACGAAGGATGGCCGCATCCGCCTCGTCTACAAGGATTGGCCTATCCTCTCCGATGCCTCGATCTACGCGGCGCAGATGGCGCTCGCGGCCAAGTATCAGGGTCGATATCAGGACGTGCACGGCGCGCTGATGGCGATTCCCGGCCGCAAGATCGCGAAGGACCAGATGCGGCAGGCCATCGCCGGCACCGGCATCGACATGGCCAAGCTCGAAGCCGACCGGGACTCGCACAAGCAGGAAATCGGTAGCCTGCTCCAGCGTACGATGGCCCAAGCCGACGCGATGGGTCTGCAGGGAACTCCCGTCTACCTCGTCGGCCCACTCAAGGTGGCCCAGGCGCTGGATGCGAAGGGATTTCGCGAGGCGATAGCGCAGGCTCGCGCCCGGCAGGCCGGACAGTAGAACCGAATACGTCGGGAGGAGGCGATGAGATCGTCAGGATGGAGTTCCCGGATCACGCTCGCCGGGCTGATGATGTCTCTCGTCGCCGGTCCGACTCGGGCTGCCGACGGCGGTGACATCGCCGGGAACGGAACGCAGGCCGGAGCCCCGGCCTGCGCCTCGTGCCACGGGGATCGCGGGGGCGGGAGCGCCGCGGATGGCTTCCCCCGCCTCGCCGGCCTCGCCCGCGGTTACCTCGTGCACGAGCTCGACAGCTTCGTCGACGGAACCCGCCAGAACGAGATCATGAGCCCCATCGCCCAGGCTCTGACGCCGGGCGAGCGGCGTGCAGTCGCCGCCTTCTACGCCGCACTCCCTGCATCGAAGGTCGCCGCGGAGACGTCGATTCCGGACACCACCGTCATGGCGCGAGGCAAAGCCCTCGCGGAAACCGGAGCGTGGTCGAAGGGGCTGCCCGCCTGCGCGCAGTGCCACGGGCCCGGCGGACAGGGGGTCGGTCCCGCCTTCCCGGCGCTCGCCGGCCAGCCGGCCGCCTACCTGAGATCGCAACTCTCCGCCTGGAAGGCCGGAACGCGGCACAACGATCCGCTCGGGCTGATGAAGGGCATCGCCGCCAAGCTTGGCGAGGACGACGGGGCCGCGGCGGCCGCCTACTACGCCGCTCTCCCCGCCTCGCCGGTCGGGGGTCGGCCATGAGTCTCGAGAGACGCGACGCGATCCGTTCGGCGGCCGTATCCATCCTCGGGCTAGCCTTGGCGCTGCTGCAGTTCAGTACGGCAGAGGCCGAGACCGAGACTGCGGGCGCCTTCGCGCCGCCGCCGGATTCGACGATCCCCGACGACGCTTTCGGCAAGGTCATCCGTCAGGGCGAGCGCATCTTCCACGACACGAAGGCGCAGGTGCCCGGCTTCGTCGGCAACGACCTCCGGTGTTCGAATTGCCACCTCGACCGCGGGCGGCTCGGGCACTCTGCACCGCTCTGGGCCGCCTACGTGCTGTATCCGGCCTATCGGGCCAAGAATGGGCACGTGAACACCTTCGCCGAGCGCCTCCAGGGATGCTTCCGGTATAGCATGAACGGCAAGGCGCCCCCGCTCGGCGATCCCGCGCTGGTCGCCCTGGAGACCTATGCGGCCTTCTTGGCGGGCGGCGCACCGGTAGGGGTGAAGCTGCCCGGTCAGGGATATCCGAAGCTCGCCAAACCCGAGAGCCTCGATATCGGGCACGGCCGGGAGGTCTACGCGGCGAAATGCGCCCTCTGCCACGGCGGCGACGGCGCCGGACAGGCGAGCCCGGACGGAACCGTCGTGTTCCCGCCGCTGTGGGGCGACAGGTCCTACAACTGGGGGGCTGGGATGAGTTCGGTCGTCAATGCGGCAGGCTTCATCAAGGCCAACATGCCGCTTGGCCAAGGCGACAGCCTGACCGACCCGGAGGCGTGGGACGTGGCGGCCTATATCGACAGCCGCGAGCGTCCGCAGGACCCGCGTTTCACCGGCAACCTCGCCGCGACCCGCGCCGCCCATCACGACAGTCCCTACGACTACTACGGCCGGACCGTGGACGGCGTGACACTCGGCGCGCACGCCCCGCGCTCCGGCACCGTTCCGCGCTGACTCGAGACCGGCTCCGATCGGAGGACGATCATGAATTTCGCACGTCGTGGCCTTCTCGCCCTGGGAGCCGGCCTTGCCGCCGGCCTCGCAGAAAGTCGTCCCGCAGCGGCGACCGCCGCCTCCGGACCGCCCGAGGGTGCGCAGACCCTGCAGGCACTCACGGCTCGCCTCGCCGAGGCGCCGCGTCGCCGCGACTTCAAGACCGTACCGATGATCCTCGACCGACCCGATCTCTGGGATCACGAGGCCTTGTCGGAGGTGATCGCCTACCGCGGCGGCCCGCGGCAGGTCTGGGACAACACCGAGATCGGCGGACCCTGGCTCAACCTGATGCGCAATGCCGTGAACAATCAGGTGTGGTCGTTCCGGCACCCGGATTTTCTGGCGGCCTCGGCGACGCACGGCTCGGCCAACATCGCCCTCTACGATCAAGCGATGTGGGACAAGTACCAGTTCACCAAGCTCGCCGGCGAGAGCTTCAAGACCAACACACTCATCGAGCCCAAGTCGGCGGCGCAAGTGAGTGCGTCCGACTATCAGGATCCCGCCGGCATGTTCTCGCCGGCGAACAACAGCATTCCGGCGCTGATGGCCCGCGGCGTCGTGTTCCTGTCGTGCCACAACGCGATCTGGGAACAGGCGGCCGCGCTCATCAAGCGCGACCTCAATCCCGACCGCCTCTCGCACGAGGCGCTCGCGGCCGACCTCACCAACCACCTGATTCCGGGCGTGATCCTGACCCCCGGCGCCGTCGGCACGCTGCCCGAACTGCAGCAGGCCGGCTTCCACTACGCGAAGTGAACCGAGCGATGACGCGGATCGGCCTCTGGCTCCTGGCCGCGGCGCTGGGCCTCCCCGCGACGCAGGCCGCCGCCGGCAAGACGCGGCCGACACCGGAGGCGGCCGACCTGGAGGAGGCCTTCGCCCACGATCTCTGCACCCGCGACGACCGCGCTCTTCGGACGCTCAACCGAGCCCTCGCGCGGGGCATGCAGTCATCGCCGGCTCACGGCCGATATGCGCCGAAGCCGTAGCGAGCGAAGATGGATCGCGCTTCGTCGCTCAACAGGAATTCCAGCCAGAGCTTCGCCTCGGTTGGGTGAGCGGCGCCTCTGACAACAGCGCCGGCATAGATGCCGGTGGCGTTCAGGTCGGCCGGGATGTCGATGCGTTCAGTCGGTAGACCGGCCTGTTCTTGGAAGAGCGTCTCGGAGCGCCACGTGACGCCGGCCTCGGCCTTCCCCTGCATCAGCCAAACCGGCGTCTGTCGATGGTGCATCCGCGTGAGGTGGGTCGAGCCTCCGGCGACTTTCGTCTCGTACACCGCCGTCACCAAAGCATCGCCGCCCGCCTTCGCGAGCGCGGCCTTGATCTGACGCGCCACGCCCTCGTAGTCGGGGTGCGGCATGGCGAGCCTGATGTCCGGCCGGCCGAGATCGGCCAGCCCCTTTACCCCGGCTGGATTCCCCTTGGGCACCATGATCGCGAGCTGGTTGGTGGCGTACACGGTGGGAGGGCCGACGAGATCGCCATCATCGATCAGGCGGTTCACAGCCCTCAGGCCCGAGAAGTAGGCATCTGGCTTGGCAGTCCAAGTCATGTTGCCAACAGTGATGCGCCCGCCCGCCCTCATCTGCCGGACCAGGAGGCCGGGCGGGATTGTCTCGTAGTAGACGCGGCCCTTCAATTCGGGGTGCTTCGCCTCGAAGGCGACCACCAGGGGCGCCATGGCGAAGAAGTAGTTGCCACCCACGTAGAGTATGAGCCCGGCATTGGTCAGGTCCCCGTGGAAGTCGGCGAGGTTGTCGGCCTCCTTGACGGTGAAGTCCAATCCCCTGTCGATCGCAGGATTGTTGGCGCCCCCCTGCCAGGGCGGAAGCCACGCGACCGACGGCTCGGCGGCGCGGCTTGGCACCGCGCACAGAGTCAGGGCGAACGCGATCCCAAGATGGGTGAACCCTTGAGCGCGAATCATCGCGGTACTCTCCCGTTGCGTCGGCCGTGTGCAGCATGAAGGCGCTCGTCGCGCGGCCCGGGCCGGGCGGGAGCACAGGTTCGATCGCGGGCATCAGCGACCGTCGCCAACCTCCGACTCATCCGCGACGCCGGAGGCTGTCCGACGGGTTCCCGTCGTGAGTTGCCGCGTCAGCGCATCGAGACCCGTCCGGTCAACGCGTCCGGCGCCGCTCGATCCGGGCACGATGCTCTCCGTCGTCGCTGGATCAGACCGGCCGGCGCTCGCGACCGCGCGCGGTCCCAGCACCACGACCTTCGATCCCGTCGGGACGCGGCGGTGAAGGTCGATGACATCCTGGTTGAGCATCCGGATGCAGCCGGAGGAGACGGCCTCTCCGATACTCCAGGGCTCGGTGGTGCCGTGGATGCGGTAGAGCGTGTCTTTGCCGTCCTTGAACAGGTACAGGGCGCGGGCGCCCAGGGGATTGCGCGCGCCGCCCTTCATGCCGCCGGCCCAGGGCCCGTACCGGTCGGGCTCCCGCCGGATCATGTCGGGTGTCGGCGTCCAGCTCGGCCACGCGGCCTTGCGGGCCACCGTCGCGGTGCCGGCGAACTCGAAGCCCGCCTTGCCGACGCCGACGCCGTAGCGCAGGGCCTTCCCGCCCTCCAGGACGAGGTAGAGGAAGCGGTTGTAGGGATCGACCAGGATCGTCCCGGGGGGTTCGGTCGTGTCGTAGTCGACCACTTGGCGGACGTTGCGCGCCTTGATGTCCTGCGGATCGATCGCCGGGACCGCGTAGGGCTCGTCGGTGATGGCCGCGTAGCGCCGCTGGACATCCGGCGGCAGCGACGCGACCGCGCCGGGCTCCGGGGCGCCCAGGGTAGCGGAGCAGGCGCCGAGCGCCGAAGCCGCCAGGACCAGAGCCGGCAGGGACGATAAACGGAGCGGCATGCGGAGGCCTTCAGAGGCAGCCCGGCGGGATACTCCGCTGCCGGCCGCGTCGGGCGGCAGGCGGGACGGAACGGGCGTCGGGCGGCGATCCTCGCGGCCGAGCTTAAGCCGCGCTTAAGGGCGCCCGGGCCCGTGTCAGAAGTCGAGCCGGTCCCGCACGGCTTCGATCCCGGCGGCGGCGCAGGCCTCGTCCCTGTCGCCACCCGGCGCGCCTGAGACGCCGACCGCGCCGACGACGCTTCCCCCTGCCTCGACGGGCAGGCCGCCCGCCATGGCGACCACGTTCGGCAGCCGGCCGAGGCCGGCATCGAGGCGTTTGTTCTCGATGCCTCGGGCGAACTCCGCCGTGCTGCTGCGGAAGCTCAGTGCCGTGTAGGCCTTCGATGACGCCGTGGCCGCCGAGGGCAGGCCGGCGAAGCGGTCGCGCAGCAGCACGAGGGGGGCGCCGAACCGGTCCATCACGACGACCGCGATCTGAAGCCCGTCGTCGCGGCACCGCTTCATGGCCGCCTGGGCGATCTCCAGGGCGATGTCCGGAGAGACCGACCTGTAGGTGACCAGCGCCTCTTCGGCGGCGACTGGCCGCGCGAGACTCATGCTCGCGACGGCCACGAGGACGGCGCGCCCGCGGATCGTCTCAAGGCCGCACATAGCTCCACCCCTGCTCCTGCCGCTCCATGATCTGCACCACGCCGGAAGGCACGATCGTCGCCTGCGGCAGCAGCGTGATCGGGTGTCCCTCGGCCTTCTCCATGGCGGTCTTGGTGTTGTTGCAGGCGGAGAACTGGATCTTCGACGGGAAGCCGTAATCGGCGAAATGCGCGATCCGGTCGGCGACCGCGGACTTGTCGGCCCGATACATGGCGAGGCCCGGCCCGAAGGCGACGATGTCGATCTCCACCTGCTCGTTCTGGGCGCGATAATAGTCGATGACGTTGGTCGCGTTGTTGAGCGTCAGGTTCATCGTGGCCGGGTCGGCCGTGTCCACCTGGAACACCACGCGATGCCCCTTACCGGCCTCGGCGGCCGCGACCGGGGCGGCAGCGAGCCCGGCCAGCAGGAACAGGATCAGGCGTCGGGCAGGCTGTCGCATGGCGGATCCTCGGTCAGGGCCGGACTAGGATGTACCCGGCCTCGGCGAGCGTCATGAGTTGCACAACGCCGGCCTCGACCGGGATGGCGTGCGGGTTGAGCGCCGGCCGCTGCCCGGTCTCGCGGGCGATGGTCTCGACGGTGTTCAGGCAGACGTCGAAGCGCACGCCCTGCGACGCGAGGCTGTCGACGGCCGCGCGGCGGGGGCTGTCCGCGCGCAGGAGATCGATGCCGGGCCCGAAGGCGACGACCTCGACGGCGACTTTGTCCGGCCCGTAGGCCTTCAGCACGTTGTTGGCGACGCTGAGCACGAGATCCTGCCGGTGCGGCTCCCGCTCTGACAG
The DNA here is from genome assembly GCF_036441335.1 of Methylobacterium mesophilicum. Lineage (GTDB taxonomy): Bacteria > Pseudomonadota > Alphaproteobacteria > Rhizobiales > Beijerinckiaceae > Methylobacterium > Methylobacterium mesophilicum_B. The sequence goes on along the minus strand of NZ_MLBW01000034.1, from coordinate 447,359 downwards.
CTGCAGGGCGAGGCGGTGCTCCGCGAAGGCTGAGATCTCCGGTGGCGCGCCGCCGCCGACGGTCCCGGCCGCCCATGCAGCGGCCGGGACAAGGGCCGCGCCGAGGAGCAGCCGGCGCGGGAGGCCGACGCGCCTCACGCGGCTCCGCCGTAGCCGGGATTGTCCGCCACGCCGCCGACATCGACCGGCCGGTCGGCCGACAGGTGCGCCTTCGACGAGCGACCGAGATGGGCCTCCAGCACCTCCCATACCGGCTTGCCATCCTGCGGGTTCACCGAGGCCCAGCCCGCGACGCGGTACGTCTTGGCCGGATCGAGGGCGCCGCCGTCCGTGAGGGTGAGGTTCGAGAGGCGCTTGCCGCTCTCGGCACCCGGCTCGCAGCGGTAGCTCAAGCCGCCGACGCGGACCATGTCGCCGCCTTGCTGGTAATACGGATCCGGATTGAAGAGGTTGTCGCAGACATCCTCCAAGATCGAGCGGATCTGGGTGCCGGTCATCGGCTGGACGTAGACCTCCGAATAGGTCGTCGCGGTCTGCGCCAGGACGTCGGCAGCCGTGATCTCTCCTCCGGCAAGGGTCGTGGTCCCCCAGCGAAAGCCCGGAGACAGGGCAATCTCCGCGTCGAGTTGCCCGCGCAGGGCATCGCAGAGCAGGTGGTCCATCGTGCCGGTGAAGTTGCCTCGGCGGTAGAGTAGGCCTTCCGCGGTTGCGAGGCGCCGCCCGAACGCGGCCGCGTGCGGGGCCTCGAGGGCGGCGATCAACGCCTCCATCTCGGCATCGGGCTCGAGGAGGTCGGCGAAGACCGGGAGCAGGCGGTAGCGGATGCCCCGCAGGGAGCCCGGAGCGAGGTCGAGATCGACCACCGCCAGGAACTTGCCGTTCGAGCCGGCATTCGAGACGAGCGTCTTCCCGCCGGAATTCTCCACCGCGACCGGCTCGGGCACCGCGTCGTGGGTGTGCCCCCCGAGGATGAGGTCGATGCCGGAGACGCGGCTCGCGAGCTTCAGGTCGACGTCCATGCCGTTGTGAGAGAGCAGCACCACGGCGTCGACCTTCTCCTTCGCCCGCAGATCGTCCACGAGGGTCTGGAGTTCGCGGTCGCGGATGCCGAAGGTCCAATCCGGCGTGAAGCGCTTCGGGTGCGCGATCGGCACGTAGGGGAAGGCCTGGCCGATGACCGCGACGCGGCGGTCGCCGAATGCCTTCACGGTCGCCGGCTTGAACACTCGGCCGGACGCGGAATCGAAGGCCGGCGCCTCGTTGAAGGCCGCCTCCTCCGTGAGGAACACGTTCTGCGCCAGGAACTCGCCCTTGAACCTGTCGAGGTTGGCCCGCAGCCCGTCCTGCCCGTAGGTGAACTCCCAGTGGCCGGTCATGGCCTCGATACCCAGGAGATTGGCCGCCTCGACCATGTCGGCGCCCTTGCGGGCATTCGAGAGGCCGCTGCCCTGCCAGAGATCGCCGCCGTCGATCAGCACGGCATGTCCGCGGGGCGCCTCGGCGCGCAGCCGGGCGACGAGGCTGCTCAGGTGCGCGAAGCCGCCGAGCCGGCCGTAGCGCCGCGCGCCCGCCTCGAAATCGAGATAGGTGAAGGCGTAGGCTTCGCGGCTGCCGGGAGCGATGCCGAACCGCTTCAGGAACGCCTCGCCGACCAGGTGGGGCGGGCGGGCGCGCATCGCACCGATGCCGATATTGACGCTCGGCTCCCGGAACAGGACCGGCCGCAACTGGGCATGGGTGTCGGTCATGTGCAGAAGGCGGGCATTGCCGAACGGCTGCAGCGCGTAGAGCCCCGCGCCCCTGTCCTGCGCCAGGGTGCGGCGCCACAGGAACGGCAGTGCCAGGGCGGCGCCGCCGGCCTGGAGGAGTTGCCGTCGGCGCAGGCCGGGGCTCGATACGTCCAGCTCGCGCGTCATCGGATCACCGCATCCTTCCAGGCGGTCTTCTCTCGCTCGGTCTGCGCGATGGAGGCGCGGGCCAGCGCCTCGGCCTCCATCGCCCGCGCGACGGCCTCGTCGAAGCGGCCCGTCTCGGTCGCGGCCCTGGCGGCGGCGAGCGCCGTCGCCGTGGCGGGCCACTGGTTCTTGTTGGCGGCCGCCGTGTCCGAGAGCATCTTGGCCGCCGCGTAGGCCTGCCTCGCCTCCTCCGCCCCCGCCGCCAGGGCGGCCGAGGCCGGTAGCAGGAGGAAGGCGAGCGCGGCGCGCACCGTTGGCGAGACCATGGCCGACCTCACGGACGCGCGCCGGGGCCGGAGATCGGCAGCCCGTTGCTCATGAAGGAGAGGAAGTAGTCGACGTCGCGGTAGAGCACGTCGTCGGGGGCGAGCGGCGTTCCGCGGACTTGGCTGTTGCACGACATGTAGCGGCGGGTCGCCGTGCCCATGCCGCCCCATTCCGAGCGGTAGATCGGCAGCGCCGCAGTGATGCCGAGCGCTGGCGCCAGAACCTCGGCGCGGATGCGGTTCCCGGGATTCTGGACGTGGCAGCTCGCGCAGGAGAAGTTGAGCTGTCCCCGGCGGGTGTAGAAGTACTGCTTGCCGGCCTCGTAGGCCGCGAGCGCCCGCGGATCGTCCGGGACCGTGACGGTGAAAGGCTTCCCGCGCGAGGTGAACGCCATGTAGGCCGTCACGGCGGCCATATCGTCCTTGACGTAGGAATAGGGGGCCTCACCGTTCTCGGTGAGGCAGCGGTTGACCGCGTACTCGAGCGTGACGACCTCGCCGAGCCCGGGGTCGAAGCGCGGATACGTCTGACGCACGCCGATGCCGCCGTTCTCGAAGCAGCCCGCGAAGGTCTTGCCGTTCTTGAACGGCGTTTCGAACAGTTCCTTGCCGCGCTCGACCGCGAAGTCATAGGGCGGGAATTCTTCCTTCTCCTCCCATTGCTTGCGCATGCCCTCATCCATCGAGTAGGGCCCGTTCACGAAGTCCTCACGCGTCACGTTCGGGAACTTCTCGAAGAAGTAGACCTGGAACGCCTTCAGGTCGGCCTTCGGATCGACGGCGTCGGCGGCACGCGCCACGGAGAGGCCGGCGACGAGGCCGAAGGCGAGGGCGAACCCGACCGCCGGGGCGCGGCGGGCACTCATCCGATCTTCGCGACGGACGAATCCGTCTTGCCCAGGTTATCCGTCCAGCTGACCTTGAGCTCGTCGCCCTTCCTGCCGCCCGAGAACTTGAACTTGAGGTAGGGGTCCTTCGAGACTGCGGGCCCCCAGAAGGCGGTGAACACCGCCTTGCCGTCGTGCTCGAAGGTGACGGTCTCGATATAGTGCGGGGGTATCAGCTCCCCCTTGGAATCCTTCACGTATCCGGAATCCATGGGATGCTGGATCAACGACTGGACGTCGGTCTGGTCGCCGCTGGCGGTCGCGCGCACGCGGATGGTCGATGGCATGGATGTTCCTCCGCTCGTGTTGGCGTCGTCAGCCGCCGCAGCCGCCGACCGTGACCTTCACTTCCCTGGTGGCGCTGTAGAGCTTGCCTCCGGCCTCCACGACGGCGATGACCGGCGTGGTCTTGGCCATCTTCAGGCGGCTCGCCACGGTGGGCGGCGTGCCAGGCGCGAACTTGTACAGGGCGGCCAGGGCACTCGGGTTCTCGGCCACCAGGATCGCGATCGCGGTCACGTCCGGCAGGTCGGTGCTGACCGAGACGGGCACGACGGCGCCGTTCTCGGCAATCTCGGGCGCGTCGAGCTTGACCTTGTCGGAGGCCGCGGCGGCCTGTCCGAACAGCGCCTTCACCGCGTCCGCCTCGCCCTTCTGCCTGAAGGCGTCGGCAGGGTAGGCGGCGGAACTGGCCGCCGCTCGGAGCGGAAATCCGAAGGCGGTCACCGCCAGAACGCTCCCGAGGCCCGCCGCCCGGAGGACGAAGCGACGGTCGAACATCTTGCTGTCAGAGGCAGCCATGTCGGCCTTCCTTTCAGTACGAATAGAGGTACTCGACGACGGACCGGATCTCCCGGTCGGAGAGGAGCAGGTTCCGTCCGAACGGCGGCATCACTGTCGCCGGGTTGCGCAGGGTTTCGTCTCGGATGATCGCGACCACATCCTCGCGGTTCGGGTATCGCTCCTTCAGGCCAGCCAGCGACGGGCCGATGTTTCCGGGCAGGTCGCCGCCCGGAATCGCGTGGCAGGACAGGCAGTTGCCCCGGCCGCGGTCGAACGCGATCGCCTTTCCCTCGGCCGCATCACCCTGCGCCAGCGCGGTACCGGCGGAGGCGAGGAGCAGCGCGGCGGGCAGCAAGGCCGTGGCGGGACGCCGATGCATGGAGGCCTCCTTGGGGGACGTCATTTCGGCTGCATGTCGTCGAGGGGCCCCGTGGTGCGCGGGGTCAGGGTCTTGCCCTCGGCGGTCGAGGTGATCACGACCGCCTTCGGATCGCGGCACCCGGTCATGCACGGCGCGACTCGGGTGTCGGGCCGCGGATCCGTCCAGGTGAAACTGCCGTGGTTCGGCATCCTGACCTTGGGCAGGCTGTCTTTGTCGGCCACGAAGTCGGCGGGCACGAGGTTGTTGAGGTTCAGGATGTACGCGGTGAGCGCGTAGATCTCGTCCGGCGCGAGGCTGCGCGGATTCGGGAACGGCATCGCCCGGTCGATGTAGTCGTAGAGGGTCGCGGCGAAGGGCCAGTAGCTGCCCACGGTCGGCTCCGGGCGGTCCGCCTTCAGGGTGCCTTCCCCGCCCGCGAGCTTGGGCCAGCGGTCGACGCCCTCGCCGAACGTGCCGTGACAGGCGGCGCACTTCTCGGCGAAGACCTCGCTGCCCTGGTCGACGCCGCCCTTGCCGGCCGGTAGGCCAAGGCCGTCATGGCCGCGCACGTCGATGTTCCAGGCGTCGACCTGCGCCTGGGTTGGAGGCGTGCCGTAGCCGTAGCGGGGCCTTTCGCCGGCCTGCGTGGCCCCGGCGAGGGCGAGCAGTGCTCCGAGAGCGAGAAGGGTCTCAAGCGGTCTGGACATCGAACACGCTGCCATCCGGCTTCACCTGCCAGGTCTGGATCGAGTTGTTGTGGTAGACCGAGTTCACACCGCGGACCTTGCGCAGATCGGCGATGGTCGGCTGTACGTATCCGGTCTCGTCGATGACGCGGGATTCGAGCAGGGCCGGCCCGCCATCCCATTGCCACGGCAGGGAGAACCGGGTCAGAGCCTTCGACAGGACTGGCTCGTGCAGGGCCGCGGTCTGCCAGTTGGCGCCGCCGTCGAAGGACACGTCGACCCGCTTGACCTTGCCATTGCCGGTCCAGGCGAGGCCGCGCACCTCGTAGAGGCCGGGCTTGCCGAGCGGCTTCTCGGGGCAGGGAAAGGTGATGACCGACTTGGCATCGATTCCCCAAGTAAATCCCCGCGATCGCCCGTCAGGCATCAGGTCGGTGTACTTGGAAGTCTCCTCGCGCGTATACCACGGCTGGTCGCCGATCTTGATACGCCGCAGCCACTTGACGCTGACATTGCCTTCCCAGCCCGGCACCACCAGACGCAGCGGATAACCCTGTTCCGGCCGCAGCGCCTCGCCGTTCTGGCCGTAGGCGATCAGACAATCGTCCAGGCACTTGGACAGCGGCAGGGACCGGTTCATGTGGGCGCCGTCCGCCCCCTCGAACATCACCCACTTGCCCTCGGGCTTCACGCCGACCTCCGCGAGGAGGGTCGAGAGTGGCACGCCGGTCCACTCGGCGCAGGAGATCATGCCGTGGGTGAACTGGAGCGAGTTGAGCTGTGCCCCGCGCCACTCCATGCCGCCATTGGCCGGGCACTCGATGAAATGGATGCGCGAGACCGAGGGGAAGCGGACGATATCGCTCATGGCGAGCAGCAGGGGGCGCTCCACCAGACCGTGGATCATCAGACGATGCTGCTCCGGATCCACGTCGACGCGGCCGGCATGGTAGCGCTCGAAGAACAGGCCGTTGGGCGTGAGGATGCCCTGCAAGTCCTGGATCGGGGAGAAGCTGATCGACGATTCCGTGCCGGCCGTCAGCCAGGGCACGTTTCGGCGGATCACGCCGGCCTCCTGCGCGGCGGGTTGACCGTAGGGCCGGTCCACGACCCCAGCCCCGAGGCTCTGCGACCAGGGATACTCGGCCGGCGGTCCCGCCTCTCCAGCCCCGGCGAGCTTCGGTAGCGCCGCGCCGCCCGCTCCCGCCGCTGCGAGCCGCAGGAAGCGCCTGCGGGCGAGGGCCGGCGCATGGGATCGCGTCGGCGCTCCGCCTTCTGGCGTGCGCCCGTCAGTCCGGTTCGTCACCGGCTTCCTCCCGAATTGACCGGCTCGCGCCGTTTCTCTAGGGCTAGCCAGCCGCCTTCCATCAGTCAATGCTAATTTAGCAAAATCTGATATAGGGACCGCCGTTCCGTTGCGGCGGTTCGCTGACTGGCCAGGGCGCCCCGTTCGGGCGACGATGGCCGCGATCTCTTCTCGCCCGATCCAATTTGGGCCAAGCCGGTTTTGCGAGACCATGCAGGCGACGACGATCGACGAGACGACACTGGATGCATTCGCGGATCAGGCCGCCCAGGCCGTGCGGCTCCTGCGCCTGCTCGGGAACGAGCACCGGCTGATGATAGCCTGCCTTCTGATCGTCCACGGCGAGATGACGGTCGGGCAGTTGGTCGAGGAGCTGCGGCTCAGCCAGTCCGCCCTGTCGCAGCACCTCGCGCGGATGCGGGAGGACGGGGTCCTCACGTTCCGGCGGGAGGCGCAGACACTCTTCTACAGCATCAAGGACCCGAACGCCGTCGCGGTGATCGGGCTCCTCAAGCAGCTCTACTGCAAGGATCTCTGAGGATGATCCTTCGGGTCGCGCTGATCCTCGCCATCGTGATCGTGGGACCTGCGCGCGCCGCGGATTATCCGCCCCTCGGCACGCCGCTCACCGTGGCGCAGGTGCCCGGCGAGCCGGTCTACTACAGCATCGGCAACACGGGGGTGCCGAGCCAGGCCAACGAGGGCAACACGTCGAATGGCGGCTTCGTCGTCACGGAGGAGGGCGTGGTCGTGTTCGACGCCCTGGGCACGCCGAGCCTCGGCTGGGCGCTCCTGGAGCAGATCCGCAGAGTCACCGACAAGCCGGTCCGCTACCTCGTCGTGAGCCATTATCACGCCGACCACATCTACGGGCTGCAGGCGTTCAAGGATCATACCGGCGCGGTCGTGATCGCCCAGGAGCGCGCGGCGGAGTACCGCGAGAACGACGAGACCGCCGACGAGCGGGCCGATGCCCGCCTGCGCCAGCGTCAGGGCGCACTCGCCCCCTGGGTGGACGAGCACACGCGGATCGTACCGCCCGACATCACCTTTGCCGAGCGGGCAACCCTGACGCTCGGCGGCAAGCGCTTCGTGCTGCTCTATGCCGGGCCCGCCCACTCGGCGAGCGACCTGATGATGATGGTCGAGCCCGACGGGGTCTTGTTCGCGGGCGACATCGTCCAGAACGGACGGATCCCGCACATGAACAGCGATGACGTCGATACCGACCGCTGGCTGGCGGCCCTGAAGCGAGTCGAGGGCCTGAAGCCCCGCTTCATCATTCCCGGCCACGGCGCCCCCTCGACCGAGGCTGCGCGGGCCATCGCCTTCACGGCGGGCTACATCGCCGATCTCAGGCGCGTGATGACGGCGGCGGTCGACACGTGGACCGATTTCGACGCCGCTTATCGGGCCGCCGACTGGTCCGCCTACGCGACGCTCCCAGCCTTCGCCGCCAACAACCGCGGCAACGCCTACAGGGTCTTCCTGGAACGGGAAGGCGCGCATTTCACGGACGGCGGGAAGCCCGGGCCCTGAGGCGATCAGACCCGGCGCTCCACGAGGTAGTAGAGGCCGGCGCGTCCGCCCAGCGCGATAGACGCCAGGGCGATGGCGGAGCCGACGGAGAGCGTCGCGACTCCGGTGATCCCCTGGCCGATGGTGCAACCCAGAGCCGTGATACCGCCGGTCCCCATCAGGAAGGCACCGACGAGATGCCGGCGCAACTCGCCCGGATCGTCCGGCGCCTCCCAGCGGAATCGCCCGGCCTGACGTGCCTCGATAAACGCTCCGAGCAGGACGCCGACGACCGAGGCGATCCCGAAATCCACCTGCATACCGGAGGCCAACATCGCGAAGAGCACGGTGTCGCCGACTGGCCGGGCGAAACTCAGGGATAGCGGACGCTCGGTCCCGAACTCGTCGTATCCGGCAAAGCCGGTCGCCCACCATCCGGCGGTCACACACATCCCGATCGCGATCGCCGCGGTGACGAGTTTCCGGTCCTGCCGGAAGGTACTGCCGGCGAAGGCGTAGACGGCGAGGGGGACGGCGCAGGCGGCCGCGAGGGCAGTCGCCGCGGTGCGCCCGAAACCCAGCAGCTCCGGGAGGAGCTGCGCGCGTCCGCCGGGCATCGACACGAAGAGCGGATCGACCGCCACCACCCGCACGATGGCGGTGAGCCCCCGCATTGCCATCACCGCCGAGACGGCGGCGACGAGGAGCGCGACCAGGGCCTTCAGGTCCCCACCGCCGAGCCGGAGCAGGTTGCCGAAGGCGCAGTTGCCCACCAACGCCATGCCGAACCCGAAGGTCAGGCCGCCGACGACGAGGGGGCCGAGCTCGAGCTGAGGTGTGGCGTACAGCGTCCGGTGAAGCGCGAGTCCGCTCAGTCGCAGGGTATGGACGCCGAGAATGGCCACCGCTATGGCGAGCGCCCAGGCGCGCAGGCGCCGTGTATCTTGCCCGTAAACGGCATCCTCCAGCGCGCCGAGCGTGCAGAAGCGGCCGCGCCGCGCGGCGTAGCCGAGCGCGCAGCCGATCACGAGTCCGAGCACCGCACGGACGAGATGCGGCTCCATCCATCCTCCCATCGCCCTGCCGACTGCAACCAACTACAGTTTCTCGGGGCTCAAGAAACTTCACGGCGCGGCTTAAGGGAAGCTTATGAGGCTGATCGCGCGGAACACTCTCGCGCGGCTCTGTCGACATTGGTCGGCCGCCAAGTGAAGGTATGAGCACTCGCCCGACGGACCCAATGCCCTGGTATCTCGGCTCCAAGCGGATCCATATCTAAGCGTGGATCGGCATCATGGGGCAGACGATCGGATCGGGTCGCATCGCTGCAGAAGAGCCGGCGTTATAGCGGCGTCCGCTTCCGGTGAGAGCCGACCGCGATCTGCGCGGCCTGCAGGGGCCGGCAGATGGCCGTCCGTTTTCCGGCGGCCCTGCGCCGAAGCAAACTCGCCGCGTCTGGCCAAATCCGCTTTGGCTCACCGCCTCCGAACGTCCCAGATGGGTGGATCTTTGCCGTTCCGCGCTTCATTGCAGATGCCCGCGGATACCGGTCACCGCCCGGAGAGGGCGAGCTCCCCCGCCTGTGGCCGCGCGACTCCAGGGGACGACGTCGTGTGGACGGCGCGAATCGCTCCCGATCGGTCACGGCTGACCGGCCCGTCTGAGGGCACCGGCCCGACCCGCCCGTCGCGGCGCGCCCCCGCCCTCTCGCCTTCGCCCCCCGCCATCGCGTAGGTCAAACCGTGCCCGCCGCCACGCTCGACCCCGCCGACCGCCCATGCTCCCACAGTACCGCTGGCTCTGGGCCCTGACCCTCCTCCTCGCCTCCGGCGGGGCGGGTCTCCTCTACAACCTGCTCTTCGTCGGCGGGGCCTCGATGCTCGCCGGCCTCGTCTACGCCCTGGCGGTCGGCGGGACGGTGCTGGCCTTCGTGCCCGGCCTGGCCCTGTCGGGCGTCCAGACGCGGCTGCGACGCCTGCCGGCGCTGATCTACATGCTGGCGGCCGAGCTGCTCTACGTGGTGCTGATCACGCTCGGCTGCGCCCTCGGCGGGCTGGTCGTCTGGGCCTTCGGCCTGACCGGCGACAGCCTGTCCACGGCGGTGCGGATCACCCCGCGGTTCCTCGCCTACTCGCTGGCCGTGTCGGCCCTGCTGGTCTTCGTCATGCGCATGCGCGACCTGATCGGCGGCGAGGTGTTCGTGAACTTCATGATCGGCCGCTACCACAGGCCGGTGCAGGAGGAGCGGATCTTCCTGTTCCTCGACGTGGTCGGCTCCACGGCCTTCGCGGAGGCCCACGGCGACCTGCGCGCGCAGGAATACCTCGGTGCCGTCTTCGCGACGTTGGCCGAGCCGGTGCGGCGCAACGCCGGCTCCACGGACGATTTCATCGGGGACCTCGCGATGATCACGTGGCCGATGAAGCGCGGCCTGAAGGACGCGCGCTGCGTGACCTGCGTGTTCGAGGTGCTCGACCGGATCGACGCGCAGGCCGCGGCCTGGCAAGCCCGGTTCGGCACGGTCCCGCGGCTGCGGGCGGCGCTGCACGGCGGTCCGGTGGTCACGGCCGAGGTCGGGGTCGACCGCCACAAGATCGCGTATTTCGGCGACGCCGTGAACGTCACCGCGCGGATCGAGGCCCTGTGCCGGCCGCTCGGCGTCGGCATCCTGATCTCGCAGGATCTGCTCGACCGGCTGGACCGGCTGCCCGAGGGCGTCCGCGCCCGTCCACTGGGGACGCACGCCCTGCGCGGCCGGGGCGCCCCCCTGGCGGTCGCCACCCTCGAGCGCGGGGCGGCGGTGCCCGACCGGCTGATCCCGGAGCGGAGGCCGGCGCCGCCGGTGCCGGATCGCGCCGAGGTCGTCGCGGTACCGCGCTAGGCCCCTCGTCTCCGCCCCGTGTCAGCCGGGGCTCAGCCGCGTCTCAGCCCGCGGCGGACCCAGCGCTCGCGGGCGGCGGCCGTTCGACCTATGGCAGCGTCGGAACGTCCTCTCGGCGGAGGCCGAAACGCGGGGCCGCGCGACCCCGGGGACACGCCGTCGCCGGCGCCGCGCCGGTTCGAACCCATCGGAGCAGCCCATGAACGCCCCCGCTCCCGCCCCGCGGACCCGCCCGGACGCGGCGACGATCGCGGATCTCGCCCAGGCCCTGCGGGCCTTGCTCGGGGACCGGGTGACGGCGAGCCCGGCCGTGCGCGAGCAGCACGCCAACCAGCTCACCTGGGCGCCGTGCGAGCCGCCGGACCTCGTGGTCTTCCCGCGCACCACCGCGGAGGTGCAGGCCGTCGTGCGCGCCTGCGCCGCGCGCGACGTGCCGATCGTGCCCTACGGCGTCGGCACCTCCCTCGAGGGCCACGTCAACGCGCCGTTCGGCGGCGTCTCGGTCGACACGGCCGCAATGGATCGCGTCCGCGCTGTCAATGCCGACGACCTCGACTGCACGGTCGAGGCCGGCGTCACCCGCAGGGCGCTGAACGCGTACCTGCGCGACACCGGCCTGTTCTTCCCCATCGATCCCGGGGCGGACGCCACGATCGGCGGGATGGCGGCGACGCGGGCGTCGGGCACCAACGCCGTGCGCTACGGGACGATGAAGGACGCGGTGCTCGCGCTCACCGCGGTGATGCCGAACGGCGACATCGTCACGACCGCCCGCCGGGCGCGCAAGTCGTCGGCCGGCTACGATCTCACCCGGCTCCTCGTCGGCTCGGAGGGCACGCTCGGGATCATCACCGAGGTCACGCTGCGCCTGCACGGCATCCCCGAGGCGATCTCGGCGGGCATCTGCCCGTTCCCCTCGATCAAGGCGGCCTGCGACGCCACGATCCTGACGATCCAGTCCGGCATCCCGGTCGCGCGCATCGAGCTCCTCGACGAAGTCCAGGTCGCGGCCTGCAACCGCTACTCGAAGCTGGCCCTGCCGGAGACCCCGCTGCTCCTGGTCGAGTTCCACGGCACGGACGCGGGCGCGCGCGAGCAGGCCGAGCGGTTCGGCGAGATCGCCGCCGAGCTCGGCGGCGGCCCGTTCGACTGGGCGACCGGGGCCGACGAGCGCGCGCGCCTCTGGCAGGCGCGCCACGACGTGTACTGGGCCGCGGTCGCGCTGCGGCCCGGGCCCACCATCAAGAACATGTCGACCGACGTCTGCGTGCCGATCTCGCGGCTCGCGGAATGCGTGGAGGCGACGAAGCGCGACATCGCCGCGACCGGGCTCACGGCGCCGATCGCCGGCCATGTCGGCGACGGCAACTTCCACACCCTCCCGCTCGTCGATGCCGACAGCCCCGCGGAGATGGCCGCGGTGGCCGGCTTTCTCGATCGCCTGGTCGCCCGCGCGCTGGACCTGGGCGGCACCTGCACGGGCGAGCACGGGATCGGCCAGAAGAAGATGCGCTTCATGGAGCGCGAGCACGGCCCCGAGGCGCTCGGCCTCATGCGGACCCTCAAGCGCGCCATCGATCCCCGGAACCTCATGAATCCCGGCAAGCTGATCCCCTGACGCGGACCCGATCCGCGAACCGGCGCGCCCGGAGACCCGCCGTCCGGGCCCGGAGGCCACAGCGCCGGGCGGACCGATCCAGCGGGGCGGATCCCGCGGCCGGCACGCCGGGAAATTGGTCCGTCGGAGGGCTGCCCGCGCATCCCTGGCGTGCGGCGCAGACCGGCTCGAGCGACGGGCGGTGCGCGATCAGGCACGGGGCCGCGCCGCTCGATCAGACCGGCTTCGGTCCGGACCGCGTCTGACGGCGCTCAGAATCCGCGGCTGCGGTCGACCCGGTTGAGAAGCGGCTGCCCGTCCCGGCAGGCCCGGACCGCCGCGATCATCTGGCGCGCGGCGTCGTCCGGCTGGCTCGCGCTGGCGCTGTGGGGCGTCACGAGGATCCGCGGGTGTCCGAGGAGCGGGTGATCCGCGGGCGGCGGTTCCTCCGACAGCACGTCGAGCATGGCCGCCCGGAGCTGGCCCGTGTCCAGCGCCGCGATCAGGTCGCCCTCGACGACATGGGCTCCCCGCCCCGCATTGAGGAGCGCCGCCCCGACCGGGAGATGCCGGAACAGGTCCCTGTCGAGCAGTCCGCGCGTCTCCGGCGTCAGGGGCAGCAGGCACACGAGGATGTCGCAGCCGGACAGGAAGTCGGGGAGCGCCGCGCGGCCGGCGAAGCACGTGACGCGCTCCAGCGTCCTGGGGCTTCTCGCCCAGCCGCGGACCTCGAAGCCGAACCCGGCCAGGGCCGTGGCCGCCGCGCTCCCGAGCACGCCCAGGCCGAGGATCCCGACACGGGTGGTCCGCGCCGTGCGGATCGCGCGCGGGTTCCAGAGGCCCCGGCGGGTCTCGTCCGCGTAGAGGACGAGGTCCCGGTGCAGAGCCAGCACGCCGAGCGTGACGTACTCGACCATCGAGCGCGTGACGTCGGGGGCGACCATGCGGACGACGTCCACGTGCTCCGGCAGGGCCTCGAGCGGCAGGTGATCGATCCCGGCCCCGACGGAGAACACGAGGCGCAGGTCCGGCATCCGCGCGGCCAGGTCCGCGGGCGGCTTCCAACCGGCGAAGGCGCTCACGCCGGGAAACCGCGTTCCGTGCGCCCAGTCGATCAGGCCCAGCTCCGGCGCCTCCCGGGCGAACACGTCGTGCCAGACGCGGGCGTGCTCCGGAACGGTCTTGAGAACGACCGGGATCGCCATCGCCCTACACGGCTCCCGGCGCAGTCCGGCGGCCCGCGACGCGGCGTCGGGCGCCCCGCTCCGGCGCTCCCTCGGCGCCATCGGGCAGCGCGGGGGACCCGGCCTGCTCGGACTGCCTCAGAAGGGAGAAGGCCGGCGATGCGGGGTCGAACGCGACGAGATCGGGCTCCCGCGCCAGCAGGATCCGCAACGAGTTCAGCGTCCCGCCCAGATGCGTGCGCAGGAGCGAGACCGCGGTCTGCGCGTCTTGCCGGCACAGCGCCTCGAAGATCGCCCTGTGCTCGTCGAGCACCTCCACATGGTAGTTCTGCAGCGGGAAGGCGTTGCGCCGCACGCGGTCGAGCTGGCCGGTGGCGAGATGGATCGTGTCCCAGACGCGGGGAAAGCCGGCGCAGGCGCACAGGAGCCGGTGGAAATCGTTGTCCAGGGCGAAGGACTCGGCGTTGTCGCCGCGCCGGGCCGCGTCCGCCTCGCGGAAGAGGACGAGCTCGAAGGCGGACCGGCGGGCGGGCTCGAAGCGCTCGGCCGCCAGGGCCACCATCCGCAGTTCCAGGCTCTCGCGCACGAGCTGGCCCTCGATCACCTCGTCCAGGATGATCTTGTTGACGAAGGTGGCGTCGCTCGGGACCACGGTCACCAGCCGCTGCTGCGCGAGCCGCAGGATCGCGTCCCGCAGGGGCGTGCGCGACACGCCGAGCTCGTCGCAGAGATCCTTCTCGACGAGGCGCGCGCCGGGCTTCAGCTGCATGGCGATGATGGCCTCGCGCAGGGTCGCGTAGACCCGCGCCGCCTTCGGCAGATCGGCGCGCAGGGCCGGTCCCGCCGTCGGACTCGGATCCAGGACTTCCGCCGGATGCATGGGTCGTCTCCTGCCAGATCTTGTGGTCTTCTTGTCAGGCCGCACCGTCCAGGGTTTTTCCCAGGACCTCAAGGAAGAGCGCGGCGTGCTCGGCGGAGAACGTCAGCGGCGGGCGGATTTTCAGCACGTTGTCGTGGGGGCCGGACGCGCTGATCAGGATGCCGTCCTCGCGCAGGGCGTTGACGACCCGCTTCGCCAGCGCCGCGTCGGGCGCGCGGCTCGCGCGGCAGGTGACGAGGTCGAGGCCGAGGAACAGGCCCGCGCCCCGCACGTCGCCGATGGCCGGGATCCGCGCCATCAGCGCCCGCATCCCCTCCAGCATCAGGCCGCCGGTGGCGGCGGCGTTCGCCACGAGGTCCTGATCCGCCAGGATGTCGAGCACCGCCCCGGCCGCCGCGATCGAGACCGTGTTGGCGCCGAAGGTGTTGAAGTAGCGCACGTCCCGGCCGAATTTTTCCGCCACCTCCGGCCGCATCGCGACCCCGGCGATGGGCAGGCCGTTGCCCATCGGCTTGCCCATCACGGCCATGTCGGGGACGATGCCGTGGCGGGCGAAGCCCCACATGCCCGCCCCCGTCCGGCCGAAGCCCGGCTGCACCTCGTCGGCGATGTAGAGCGCGCCGGCCTCCCGCACCGCCTCCCGGGCCGGTCGCAGGAAACCCGCGGGCTCGGCCAGGGTCCCGTCCGTCGAGAAGATGCCGTCGGCGATGAACGCCGCGGGCCGCACGCCGTGGCGGCGCATGTCGGCGAAGGCCGCCCGGACGTCCTCGGCCAGCCGCGCGCCGACATCGACGCCGGGATTGCGGTAGGCGTCCGGCGCCGGCACCGTCCAGACGTCGCGGCCGAGGGGCACGTTGGGGCCGAGCGACGGGGAGATCCCCGCCGTGGCCTCGGTGGTCCCGTGATAGGCGTTTTGCGTGATCACGAGACCGGTGCCGCCGGTCTGGTAGCGCGCGATCCGCAGGGCGAGGTCGACCGCCTCGGACCCCGTGCAGGTGTACATGACGTGGCCGAAGGCGGCCGGATAGGTGGACAAGAGCCGCTCGGAATAGTCGAGCACCGCCTCGTGCAGGTAGCGGGTGTGGGTGTTGAGGGTGGCCATCTGGCGCGCCACCGCCTCCACCACCCGCGGGTGGCAATGGCCGACGCAGGGCACGTTGTTGTAGGCGTCGAGGTAGCGGCGCCCCTCGGCGTCGTACAGCCAGACATCTTCGCCGCGCACGATGTGGACCGGCCGCTCGTAGAACAGCCGGTAGGAGGCGCCGAGGAGGCCGCGGCGCCGGGCGATCAGGGCCTCGGCGGAAGCGGGCGGGGCGGAGCTGGACGAAGCGGTCATGGCGTGGCCTCAGGGACGGCAGGCCTCGGCGATCGCCGCGTCGATCGCCGCCGGTGCCAGGGCGTCGAGGTGCCGGAACTGCCCCCAGACGCCGGCGCTGTTGCGGGTGAGATAGTCCCGGCGCTCGGGGAAGCGGCGGGCGCGCCATTCCGGGATCAGGAGGCGCAGGGCCATCCGCGTCCGGATCGCCGTCGGCAGCAGCGCGATTTCGGCCTCCGACAGCCTGGCCACCGAGGCGTAGCCCCGCAGGAACGCCAGGGCCGGGCCGAGGGGATCGGCGTCGAGGCCGAGCTGGTAGGCCGCCGCGATCGCCACGTCGAACATCCGGGCCGTGCGGACCATGTCGCCGAAATCGATCACCCCGGTGATCCGGTCGAGATCGTCGGGATCGACGAGGATGTTGTCGCCGCCGAGGTCGTTGTGGACCACCTGGTGCGGGAGGTCCGGCAGGGCGGGCACGACCCGCGAAGCGAACGCGTCGAGGATGCCGGCGAGGCGGTCGCGCTGCCCGCCCTCGGGGAACACGTCGAGCACGGCGCGCAGCCGCCCGGCATGCCGCAGGTCCCAGGATGAGACGTGGTCCGCCGCCGGGTCGGTGAAGCCCTCCAGCGCGCCCTGGAGGCGGGCCAGCAGCGCCCCGGCCGCCCGGCGCTGCCCGTCGGTCCGGGGGCCGGCGGCCTGCGAGCGCCCCGGCGTGAAGGTCGTGAGCCGCACGGTGCGGTAATCGTCCGGCGCGACGGCGATGCGCCCGTCCGGCTCGCCCGCGCGGGTCGGCACGATCCGCGGCAGCGGCAGGTCCGGCGCGGCCCGCGCGACGTGGATCAGGGCGTTGCTGTGCAGGCGGGACACCGCGGGATCCTCGCCGGGGCTCAGGATCTTCAGGAAGTAGGCGGTCCCCGCCCCCGCATCGAGGCGGAAGTTCGAATCCTTCTCGCCGGCGAGCCACGTCGCCGCGCCGGCGATGCCGTACTGCGCGACGGCGATGCCCTCGGCGGTGCGGGCATCGACCGGCTCGGCCACGACCGACAGGCCGGCGCCGATGCCGGTCTCGGGGGCGTCGATCGTGGGATGGGGCATCGGGGATCCAGACAGGTGTTTCGAGACCGGCGCGCCTGCGCCCTCAGGCGGACCGGACCACCGGGGCGTCCGGGAACGCCTCCGGGTAGGCGGTCTGGTACGCGCCGGCGGCCCGCAGGACGAGGTCGTCCCGGAACCGGGCGGCGACCATCTGCAGCCCGATCGGCAGGCCGCCCGAATCGAAGCCGCAGGGCACCGAGAGCGCGGCCTGGCCGGTCATGTTGAACGGGTAGGTGAACGGGCTCCAGTCGGTCCAGTCGGTCATGCCCTGGCCCGCGGGGAAGTCGATGCCCGCCGGGATCGCCGTGACCGGCATGGTCGGGGAGAGGAGCAGGTCGTAGCGCGCGTGGAAGCGCGCCATCGTGACCTTCAGCTCGGCCCGGACCTGCTCGGCCGCCAGGAGGTCCGCGGCACTGTAGCGGCGCCCGATCTCGGCGACGGCGACGAAGCCGGGATCCATGCGCGCGCGATCCGCCTCGGTGCGGGCGAAGCGATCCACGAGGACCGCCATGGCGGAGAACCAGATCACCCGCAGGGCCTCCAGGGGCGAGGCGAAGCCGGGATCGGCCTCCTCGACGACGGCGCCCAGCGCGGCGAGGCGGGCGGCGGCCCGGTCCACCGCGGCGGCGACCTCGGGATCGACGCGGGCGTAGCCGAAGGTCCGGCTGTAGCCGATGCGCAGGCCCGCGACGCCGCCGCGGGCCGCCTCCGTCCAGTCCGGGACGGGGCTCGGGCAGTCGCCGTACAGCCCGTCCGGGGAGGGGCCCGTGACGGCGTTCAGGAACAGGGCCGAATCCGCCACTGTCCGGGTGAGCGGGCCGCGATGGGCCATGTCCCGCAGCGGCGTCGGCGCGTCGGTGGCCAGCCAGCCGAAGGTCGGCTTGATCCCGAAGACGCCGCAGAACGACGACGGGATGCGGATCGAGCCCGCCCCGTCGGACCCCTCGTGCAGCACGCCCATGTTCAGGGCGGCGGCGACGCCGGCCCCGCCCGAGGAGCCCCCCGAGGCCCGGTCGGTGCGCCAGGGATTGACGGTGTTGCCGAAGGCCGGGCCGTGGGTCACGCCCTTCCAGCCGAATTCCGGCGACGTGGTCGTGCCGAGGATGACCGCCCCGGCTGCGCGCAGGCGCCGCATCACCAGGATCTCGTCGGTGGCCGGGGCATCGCCGGTGAGGTTCGAGCCCCGCCGCCACGGGATGCCCTTGACGGCGGTCAGCTCCTTGATCGTCGTCGGCACCCCGTCGATCGGGCTCAGCGCCGCGCCCCTCGCCCAGCGCGCCTCCGAGGCCCGCGCGGCCTCGAGCGCCGGTTCGGGCGCGACATACGCGAAGGCATTCACCTGCGGGTTGAACCGCTCGATGCGCGCCAGCGCCGCCTGCGCGGCCTCCACCGGCGAGGCCCGGCCGGACGCGAACAGCGCCCCGAGCTCCACCGCGTCCATCGTGCCGAGATCGGTCCGGGTCGTCGTGCGGATCTGGTCCATCGGGCTCACGCGGCGATCGTGTCGAGGGCACGGCCGACGGCGTCGAACATCGCGCCGATCTGCTCCGCGGTGATGATCAGCGGCGGGCAGAAGCACAGGGAATCGCCGATGGCGCGGGCGATCACCCCCTGTTCGAGGGCGGCGGCCTGGATCGCGGCGCCGGCCGCGCCGGGCTTCGCGCCGGGTGCCGTCGCGGGTTTCAGCTCGAGGGCCCCGATCAGGCCGACGCCGCGCCACGTCTTCACCAGGGGGTGCTCGGCGAGCCCCGCCAGCCGCTCGAGGAAGAGCGGGCTGAGGCGCCGGCAATTCCCCACGAGGTCGCGCTCCTCGATGATCCGGATGTTCTCCAGGCCGACCGCGGTGGCGACGGGATGGCCCGAGGCCGTGTAGCCGTGGCCGAGCACGCCGAGCCGGGCGGATTCGTCGGCGATCGGCTCGTAGAAGTTCGCGTTCATCAGGATCGCCGAGAGGGGCATGTACGAGGAGGAGATCTGCTTCGAGAGGACCATCACGTCCGGCTCGATGCCGAAGGTCTCGCAGCCGAACATCGCCCCCGTGCGCCCGAAGCCGCAGATCACCTCGTCGGCCACCAGCAGCACGTCGTAGCGGCGCAGCACCGCCTGGATCTCCGCCCAGTAGTTCTCCGGCGGGACGTAGACCCCGCCCGAGGCCATCACCGGCTCGCCGAAGAAGGCCGCCACGGTGTCCGGCCCCTCGGCCAGGATCAACGCTTCGAGCTCGTCCGCCATGCGCCGGGAGAACGCGGCCTCGCTCTCGCCCGGCAGGGCCGAACCGGCGTAGTCGGGGCAGGAGACGTGGCGCATCCGGTCGAGCGGCAGGTCGAAGCTCTCGTGGTTGCGCGGAAGGCCGGTGATCGAGCCCGCCGCGATGGTGACGCCGTGGTAGCCCTTCAGGCGGCCGATGATCTTCTTCTTCTCCGGCTTGCCCAGGGCGTTCGAGCGGTACCACGCCAGCTTGACGACGAGGTCGTTGGCCTCGGACCCCGAGGAGGTGAAATGCACCTTCGACATCGGGACCGGCGCCAGGCTGATCAGCTTCTCAGCGAGGTCGACCGAGGGGCCGTGCGTCTTGTGCGCGAAGATGTGGTAGTAGGAGAGCTGGTCCATCTGCCGCTTGGCGGCGTCCGACAGGCGCCGCTCGCCGAAGCCCACGGCGACCGACCAGAGACCCGCCAGCCCCTCGATGTAGCGCCGGCCGGCATTGTCGTAGACGTAGATCCCCTCGCCCCGCTCGATCACGAGCGCGCCGGTCTTGTCGTAGTTGCGCAGGTCGACCAGCGGATGGAGCTGGTAGGCGATGTCGCGCGCCTCGACGGAGTTGGGCATGAAGGTCATCAGACGGGTGTCCTGATCGCGGCGGGAGGGAGAGCGAAGGCGGGGGCCTCCGGCGGGGTCGTTCGGGGCCTGCGGCCGGGGATCGCCGCCACGAGGCTGCGCGTGTAGGGCGCGCGGGGATTCGAGAAGATCTCGGGCCCCGGCCCGATCTCCACGACCGCGCCCTTCTCCATCACCATCACGCGGTCGCAGATCTTGGCCGCCACCCGCAGGTCGTGGGTGATGAACAGGAGCGAGAGGTGCAGCTCCCGCTTCAATTCGTCGAGGAGGTCGAGGATCTGGGCCTGGATCGAGACGTCGAGGGCGCTGACCGCCTCGTCGGCCACGATGATCTCGGGCTTGAGCGCCAGGGCCCGGGCGATGCCGATGCGCTGGCGCTGCCCCCCGGAGAACTCGTGGGGGTAGCGGTCCGCCGCCGAGGCGTCGAGGCCGACGCGCGCGAGCAGCGCGGACGCGGCCTCCAGGGCGGTCCCGACGTCCTCGCCGTAGGCGATCGGGCCGTCCGCGATGGCCCGCCCGACGCGCACCCGCGGGTTCAGCGAGCCGTAGGGATCCTGGAAGACCATCTGGATCCGCCGCCGCGCCTGCCGCAGGGCCTCGCCCGACAGGCCGGCCATGTCGATGCCGCCGAGGCGCACCCGTCCCCCGTCCGGGTCCTGGAGCCGCACGAGGCAACGCCCCACCGAGGACTTGCCCGACCCGCTCTCGCCGACGATGCCCAGGGTCTCGCCGCGGCCGAGGGTGAACGAGACGTCGCGCACCGCCGCGACGGTCCGGGGCGCCCGGAACAGGCCGCCGCCGAGCATGTAGGTCTTGGTCAGTCCCTCGACGTCGAGGACGGGAGCCCGGGGCGCCGCCCGCGCCGCCCGGCCGGCCCCAGCCTCCATGTCGGGGATCGCGGCGATCAGCTTGGCGGTATAGGGGTGCTGCGGCCGCTCGAGGATGTCGGCGGCGAGGCCCTCCTCGACGATCCGGCCGTGCTGCATCACCGCCACCCGGTCGGCGATCTCGGCGACCACACCGAAATCGTGGGTGATGAACATCACCGCCATGCCGCGCCGGGCCTGGAGATCGCGGATCAGGCGCAGGATCTGCGCCTGGGTGGTGACGTCGAGCGCCGTGGTCGGCTCGTCGGCGATCAGCACCTGCGGTTCGAGGGCCAGCGCCATGGCGATCATCACACGCTGCCGCTGGCCGCCCGAGAGCTGGAACGGGTAGGAGGCGGCGGCGCGCGCCGGGTCCGGCAGGCCGACCTCGGCCAGCAGTTCGAGGGCCCGGCTCCGGCGCGTCCGCGGCGTCAGCAGGCCGTGCGCGGCGAAGACCTCGGCGATCTGCGCCTCGATCCGCATCAGCGGGTTGAGGGCCGTCATCGGCTCCTGGAAGATCATCGCGATGCGCCGCCCGCGCACCGCGTAGAGCTCCGCCTCGTCGAGGGTGAGCAGGTCGGTCCCGCCGAGGAGGATCCGCCCGCCGACCGGCCGCACCGTCTCCGGCAGGAGACCCATCGCGGCGTTGGCCGACATCGACTTGCCGGACCCGCTCTCGCCGACGATGCAGAGGATCTCGCCGGCGCTGAGCGTGAAGCTCACTCTGTCGACCGCGTAGGGGCGGTCCGCGCCGGGCGGCAGGGCGATGGCGAGCTTCTCGACGACGAGGACCGGCTCGCCGGGGGCGTGAGTTTGCGGGGCGACAATCATGGCTGCGCCCCTCATCGCGTCTTGCGCGACAGGCGCGGGTTGAGGGCGTCGTTCAGCCCCTCGCCGACGAGGTTCAGGGCGAGCACCGTCAGGAGGATCGCGACGCCGGGAAACAGGCTCACCCACCACGCCTGCCGGATCACCGTGCGCCCGGCGCCGATGACGTAGCCCCACGACATGATGTTGGGATCGCCGAGACCCATGAACGACAGGGCGCTCTCGAGCAGGATGGCGGCGGCCACCATCATGGTCCCGAGGACGATGACCGGCGAGAGCGTGTTGGGCAGGATCTGCCGCAGGATGATCGGGCCGCTGCGCTGGCCCGACAGCACCGCGGCCTGCACGAATTCCCGGCCGCGCAGCGCCATCACCTCGCCCCGCAGGAGCCGGGCCACCGGCGGCCAGCTCACGATCGCGATCGCCGCCACGATGGAGACGAGGCTCGGCCGGAAGATCGCCACCAGCACCACCGCGAGGGCGAAGTTCGGCACGCTCTGGAAGAACTCGGTGAAGCGCATCAGCAGGTCGTCGACCCGGCCGCCGAAATAGCCCGCGACGGCCCCGATCGGGATGCCGATCAGCAGCGCCGCGAGCGTCGAGACGAAGCCGACCAGCAGGGACACCCCGGCCCCGTGGGCGACCGCGGAGGCGATGTCCCGGCCCATCGTGTCGGTGCCCAGCGGGAAGCCGCTGTTGGTGAAGGGCGGCAGGAACGGGCGCTGCACCATCGCCCAGGGGGAGCGCGGGTAGAGCGCCGGCGCCGCCATCGCCAGGACCAGCACCAGGACGAGGATGACGATCCCCGCCACCGCGCCGCGGTTGCGGGCGTATCGGACCCAGAACGCCGTCATGCCGCAGCTCCGATACGGGGATCCACCAGCCGGTAGAGGATGTCGGTGATGAGGTTGAAGGCCAGCACCATGGCGGCGGAGACGACGAAGATGCCGAGGAGGAGGTTGTAGTCCCGCTGCTCCAGGGCCTCGAACATCAGCCGGCCGATGCCCGGCCACGCGAACACGGTCTCGATCAGCACGGCGCCGCCGACGAGCTGGCCCGCCTGGAGGCCCGCCAGCGTCACGACCGGCAGGATGGCGTTGCGCAGGATGTGGCGGACCAGCACGGCGCGGGGGCGCAGCCCCTTGGCGCGGGCGGTCCGCACGAAGTCGAGGCGGCTCACCTCCAGCACCGAGGCCCGCGTCATGCGGGCGTAGACCGCCATGAAGAACAGGCCGAGGGTCAGGGCCGGCAGCACGAGGTGGTGGAGGATGTCGGCCGCCCGTTCGAGGCCGCTATAGCCTGACCCGACGCTCTCGTAGCCGAAGCCCGGAAACCACCCGAGCTGCACCGAGAACAGCAGCACCGCCATCAGCGCCAGCCAGAACAGCGGCGTGGCGTAGAACAGGAGGGCGAGGGTCGAGATGACCGAGTCGGAGACCTTGCCCTGGCGCGAGGCCGCCAGCGCCCCCGCCGCCACGCCGAGGACGAGGGAGATCAGGAAGGCCGAGCCCGACAGGAGCAGGGTGGCGGGCAGCCGGTCGGCGATCAGGTCGATCACCGGCATGCCCTGGCGGTAGGAATAGCCGAAGTCGAGCCGCAGGACGTTGGCGAGGTAGGTCAGGAGCTGGATCGGCAGCGGCCTGTCGAGGCCGAAGCGCTCGCGCAGCTGCTGCAGGAAGGCGGCGTCGGCATCGCCGGCCTCGCCCGCCATCACGGAGGCCGGATCCCCCGGCGCCGCGTGGATCAGCGCGAAGTTGAGGATGACGATCCCGACGAGGATGAGCGCCATCTTGCCCAGGCGCGCGGCGATGAAGCGGGGCATGACGGGAAGGGTCCTCCGCGCGCGGGAGCCCGGCCGGGGCGGCCGGCGGCTCGGTGTCGGACGGGGCCCCGCGATCGGGGCCGGGGCAGGGGGCGTCGTGCGGGCCGGTCCGGCGCCGTCAGCGCTTGATCCACGTGTCGCGCAGCGAGTCGTTGAGACCGTTGGCGGTGGTGATCAGGTCCTGGAAATTGCACCGGTAGATGACCGGGAAGCGCAGATCGAGCAGCCACGCCACGGGCACGTCCGCCTGAACCGCCTTCTGGACCTCGTCGTAGAGGTCCTGGCGCTTCCCGGCCGGCGTCGCCAGGGCCGCCTTGGCGAACAGCGCGTCCACGGTCGGGTTCGCGTAGCCCTCGACGTTGTTCCAGGGATTGCCCTTGGAGATCTGCGAACTGATGTAGTTCCGCTCGACGCCGAGGGCCGGGTCGCCGTTCTGGAACAGGAAGGTGAAGGCCATGTCGTAGTCCCACTGGGACACGCGCTGGTTCCAGCCCGCCACGTCGGTGGCCTGGATCTCGACGGGGATGCCGACGTCGCCGAGATTCTGCTTCACGGCCTCCGCCCAGCGCTGCCACGTCTCGCCGTAGGGGAGCGGCAGCAGCTTCAGCGGCTTGCCGTCGTAGTGCATCTCGGCGAGCAGCGCCTTGGCCTTCTTCGGGTCGTGCGGATACTGCGGCTGGACGGCCTTATAGAACGGTGTCGTCCCGGCGATCGGACCGGTGGCGACCTTGCCGATCCCGTTCCACAGGACGTCGAGGGCGAACTGGCGGTCCATGGCGTACATGACCGCCTGGCGAAACCGCACGTCGTTCATCGGCGGCTTGCGGTTGTTCAGCCAGAGAAACGACAGGGGCGAGTCGAACTCCTGCCCCTTCTGCGAGACGCAGGTGTTCTTCAGGGTCGTCAGCCGCGGCACGTCGAAATTCTCGACGGACCCGCCCGGCAGCACGTCGACCTTGCCGGTCTCGTAGGCCACGGCGCGCGAGGCGCCGTCCGGGATGACGTGGTAGTAGATGTCCTGAAGATAAGGCTTGCCGGAGAGATAGTAAGTCTCGTTCTTGACGAGGTGGATCGCGCTGCCCTTCCGCCAGCTCTCGAACTTGAACGGACCGGTGCCGATCGGCCGGTCGTTCGCCGGGTTGGACGCGTAGTCGGTGCCCTCGTAGATGTGTTTCGGCACCATCGGCATCACCCAGAAGGCGAAGCTGCGGATGAAGGGCTCGAAGGGTTCCTTGAGGGTGAAGACCACCGTGTGATCGTCCGGCGCGGCGACACCGGCCACACGCGTCATCGTGTTCCTGTGCCGCGGCTGCGTCTTCATGAGGAAGTCGTTGACCGAGAACAGAACGTCGGCGGCGGTGAACGGCTTGCCGTCGTGCCACGTCACCCCTTCATTGAGGTGGAACGTGTAGCGCAGCCCGTCGGGAGAGATCTCCCAGCTCTTCGCGAGGGACGGCAGCGGACTGAGCTTGTCGTCGTAGCGCAGCAACCCCTCGTAGATCTGCCCGGCCACGAGCTGCGTCGGCGCGTTGGTCACGAGGCCCAGCATCAGGCTGGGCGGTTCCGGCTGGACGATCAGGTTGGCGCGACCGCCCGGGACGGGCTGCGCCTGCCCGGCGGACGGTGCGGCGAGAACCGCGATCGTGAGCAAGCTTCGAAGAACGTTCGACATGGAAGCTCCATCCACTGAAACGACCTGCGCGGATCACTCGAGCGCGTCAGAAAACGATGTGCTGTCCTCGTGCTGAGGCCGGGCGTCGCTCCTCACCGTCCGACGCGCGACGGTCCCGCCCCCGCCGGTGGACCGGGCGGTCCCGCCGCGGAAGGGCTCAGCGATATATCGGTATATCAAAATTAATTCAGAGGTTTGTCAAACCGAGGTGGCGGAAAAAGGTGTCACGCGGCGCCTCATTGCGCGCCAGGCTCGCCCAAATGTTGAGCCCGGCGGACCGATGCGGTGCGGCGCGCTCGGCACGACACCTGGAAGCCGGGTCATCGACGCGCGCGCTCCCGACCCGGTCTCGCGCCCGGGCCGATCCGAGCCCCGCGCGGCCCGGGTCGGATCGGCGCGGGATCGGCGGCGCGACGGGATCGCACGCGCGGCGCGGACTTATAATCCCGTTCGCCCGCTCACGAGGGATGAATTATTCTGCTTGCCATCTGATCTTGGCACACAGAATAATGCATGCCGCCAAGCCAATCTCGGAACCCGGCGAACGGTTCCGGCGACGGCAAGCGATGCGCCGACGTGCACGCCAATCCTATAGCACGTCGCCGGATGTCAGCGCAGGGACGAGGGAGGAAGGTCATGGCCATGCCAAATGCCACGCCGGCTACGGCGATACCCAGTACAAATCGATGGTTGCAGATCGTGCTCGGCGTGATCTGCATGGTCGCAGCGGCCAACATCCAGTATGCCTGGACGCTGTTCGTTCCCGAGATCCAGAAGACCTTCGGTTGGGACCGCGCCGCGATCCAGGTCGCCTTCACGATCTTCGTCGTCGTCCAGACCTGGCTGACCCCGATCGAGGGCTACTTCATCGACAAGTACGGCCCGAGCCGCGTCGTGATGTTCGGCGGCCTGATGACGGGCCTGGCCTGGGTCATCAACTCCTACGCCACCAGCCTGAGCGGCTTCTATCTCGGCTCGGTGGCCGGCGGCATCGGCGTCGGCTGCGTCTACGCCACCTGCGTCAACAACGCGCTCAAGTGGTTCCCGGACAAGCGCGGCCTGGCGGTCGGCCTCACGGCGGGCGGCTACGGCGCCGGCTCGGCGCTCACCATCCTGCCGATCGCCAAGATGATCGACGGCGGCAACTACGCCCAGGCCTTCTTCGTCTTCGGCCTGATCCAGGGGGCCATCATCATCGCCGCCGCCATCGCCATGCGCGCCCCGCGCAAGGATCAGGTGCCGTTCTCCACCAAGGTCCTGCAGTCGCGGCGCGACTACACGCTGGGCGAGGCGCTGCGCACCCCCGTGTTCTACGTGATGCTGCTGATGTTCACCTGCACGGTGACGGGCGGCCTGATGGCCGTGGCCCAGCTCGGCGTGATCGCGCAGGATCTCGGGGTGAAGAACTTCCAGGTCAACCTGTACTTCTTCGCCATGGCGGCGCTGCCCTTCGCGCTGATGCTCGACCGGATCATGAACGGCATCTCGCGCCCGCTCTTCGGCTTCGTCTCGGACCGGATCGGGCGGGAGAAGACGATGTTCATCGCGTTCGCGATGGAGGGCATCGGCATCGTGGCCCTGGGCTACTTCGGCTCCAACCCGTGGGCCTTCGTGATCCTGTCCGGCGTGGTGTTCCTGGCCTGGGGCGAGGTCTACTCGCTGTTCAGCGCCACCGCCGCCGACACCTTCGGCTCGAAGCACATCGGCAAGATCTACGGCGTGCTCTACTGCGCCAAGGGCTTCGCGGCGCTGTTCGTGCCGGTGGGCAACCTGATCATGCAGGCGACCGGCACCTGGGCGACGGTCCTCTACACCGTGGCGACCATGGACCTGATCGCCGCCGTCCTGGCGATCGCGGTCCTGCGGCCGATGCTCAAGCAGCACCACGCGGCGAACACCGACGCGGCGGCGCCGGCGCTGAAGCTGGCCCACGCCTGAGCGGGGGGCCCGGCCGCTCCGCGGCCCGGCCACACCCGCGCTGCCCCGGCTCCGGAATCCCGGAGCCGGGGCAGCGACGATCGAGCGGGCCCCGCGCCGCCGGCACGCGCGGAATCGTCTCTCCCGCGCGCCTGGCGGCCGCGAGCCATCCCAGATCTATCTCCGAACCTTTGGCCGAACCTTTGGCTGTAACCTTGGCCGGGCACCGAAGACCGGGCGACGCGCGGCGTCCCGACGCCTCCCGCCCGACCTCTCGACCGCGCTCCGGCGCCTTCCCACGATCTGAGGCCAGACTCACCTCTCGCGTTTTCGGAGCCCGACCGTGCTGCAGCCTTCCGAGACCTCTCTGGGTCTAGCCTCGATCGGACAGACACTGAGCCTGCGTGAACAGGCCTACGACAGCATCAAGCAGTCGATCCTGGCGATGGATCTCTACGACGGCTCGGCGCAGATCCGGCTGCACGAACACCAGATCGCGCAGGATCTCGGCATCAGCCGCACGCCGGTCCGAGAGGCCCTGACGCTCCTGGAGCGGGAGGGCTTCGTGAGCACCGTGCCGCGCCGCGGCCTCTTCGTGACGCGCAAGACCAAGCGCGAGATCGTCGAGATGATCACCGTCTGGGCCGCGCTCGAAGGCATGGCGGCCCATGCCGCCGCGCGGCACGCCGCGGATCCCGATCTCCGGGCGCTCGGAAGGGCGTTCGATGATTTCGAGATCTCGACCCTGCCCGATCATCTGAAGGCCTACGACGTGGCCAACCTCGACTTCCACCGGACGATCATCCGCCTCGGCGGCTGCGGATTGATGGTCGAGATGACGACCAACCTGTTCATCCACATGCGGGCGCTCCGGTCGGCCTTCCTCCATCGGGCCGGGAGGCTCGAGGACTCGATGCGCGAGCATGCCGCCATCATCGCCGCGCTGCAGGCCCGCGACGCGGATCGGGCCGCGATCCTCGTCCGCGATCACGCCCTCGGGCTGATCGCGCACGTCGAGGCGCACTGGGCTTGGCCGGAGGGGTAAGAGCCCCCGCCGACGGAGGACCGACCTATGCTACCGCCCGTTCAGATGACCGATCTGCTCGGCCTCGGCTTCCTGATCATCGGACTCGTCGGAGCCGGGATCGCCAGCGCGAGCCGGTCGACGCGCTTCGCCGAGGAGCCGCGTGAGGAGCTCGCCGGCGGAGCGCTGCTGGTGGCGATCCTCGGCCTCGCCTTCGTGCTGGCCGAGTGAGCGGGCGCAGCGCCGGCAGGGTCGGCCCCCTGGATCGCCCCCTACGATCCGACCGCCACCGACTGGGCCAACGTCCGCGGCGCGCCGAGCCTCGCGCACCCGTTCGGCGGCGACGAAGTCGGGCGCGACGTGCTCTCGCGGATCATCTTCGGCGCCCGGGCCTCGCTGGGCGCCGGCCTCGTCTCGGTGGCGCTGGCGGGCCGGCAACGGATTCGGATCCGCGAAGTCGGAGAGCGTGCACCGCATCGCGACCCGCTTCCAGGGCGAGACCGAGCCATCGCCTCGCTGTCTCGCCGCTTCCGTCCTACGGAATGGGGTCCGCGCAGCGCTGCCTTCAGCCAGGATCCGGCGATTCGCATTTTCCGAAGCGCCCCATAAGATAATCGTACTTCTCATCTGCGCCCCGTTCCAGCAGACCTCACTGACCAATCACATCACTGATCCCGTGTGGAGCAGGTCGAGTTCGGCCGGCGCTGACGCCGCCGGCGGATTCCGTGATCGAAGGGTCCGCGAGTTTTCGGGAGCTGACATGGCAGTCGAGACCACCGACACCCTGGTCGTGGGGGCGGGCCAGTCGGGTATCGCGATGAGCGAGCATCTCAGCGCCTCGAAGATCCCGCACATCGTGCTGGAGCGGAGCCGTATCGCGGAGAACTGGAGCTCCATGCGCTGGGACTCCCTCGTGGCCAACGGGCCGGCCTGGCACGACCGCTTCCCCAACATGCTGTTCGAGGATGTGCATCCGGACGCCTTTCCGGGCAAAGATCGCGTCGCGAAATACTTCACCGATTACGCCGCGATGATCGCGGCCCCCATCCGGACCGGCGTGGAGGTCAGGCACGTCAGGCACTGCCAGGGTCGCCCGGGATACACCGTGACGACCTCGGACGGCATCTTCGAGGCGCGGCGGGTCGTTGCGGCGACCGGGCCGTTCCAAGTGCCCTCGTTCCCCGACATCGTTCCGAGCGAGGCGGCGGTCGATCAGTTGCACTCCTCGACCTACAAGAACCCGGGCCAACTGGCCGACGGCGCCGTGCTGGTCGTCGGATGCGGCGCTTCGGGCTCGCAGATCGCGGAGGAGCTCTGCAAGGCCGGACGGCAAGTCTACCTGTCCGTGGGCGAGCACTACCGGCCGCCCCGGGCCTATCGTCAGCGGGACTACTGCTGGTGGCTGGGCGCGCTCGGTCTCTGGGACGAAGTGAAGTCGAAGCGCAAGAAGCGGCACGTCGCCTTCGCCGTGAGCGGCTACGAGGGCGGGCGGACCGTCGATTTCCGGCGCCTGGCGCATATGGGCGTCACGCTGGTCGGCGTGACCCGCGCCTACGAGAGCGGCGCCCTGCACTTCGCGGACGACCTCGTGCGGAATATCGCCGACGGCGACGAGGCCTATTTCGAAGTCCTCCGAGACGCCGATGCCTATATCGCGCGCAAAGGCATGGACCTGCCGCCCGAGCCCGAGGCGTGGCGGCGCTACGAGGACCCGGACTGCCTCCGGGCGCCGATCCTCAGCCTCGACTTGCGCGAGGCCGGCATCGGCACCATCCTGTGGGCGACCGGCTTCAAGTACGATTTCAGCTGGCTGGACGTCGACGCGTTCGACGAGCAGGGCATGCCCCTGCACAAGCGCGGCGTCTCCGCGGAGAACGGCATCTACTTCCTCGGGCTGCCCGACCTGACCAACCGCGCCTCCGCCTTCATCTACGGCTGCTGGCAGGATGCGAAGCACATCGCCGACCACATCGTGGTCCAGCGCAACTACGACGCCTATACCCGGGCCTGACGGGTCCGGACCGCGCCGGGGCCCCCGCACGAGACGCCCGCTCGCCGGCCGATCACCCGTTGCGCGAGACGGCGCGACGGGTGTCCCGTGCGAGGTCCTCAGTAGCCCCGCGCCAAGTCCACGCGGTGCTCGGGCGGGCGGCCCGCGCGGACCCGGTGGATGTTCTCGGCGATCTGCCGCGCCGCGGAGGCGGGGATCGCTACCGAGGCGAGGTGCGGCGTGACGAGCACGCTCTCCATCGCCCAGAGCGGGTGCCCCTCCGCGAGCGGCTCGGTCTCGAACACGTCGAGCGTCGCCCCGCCGAGATGGCCGGCCGCCAGAGCCGCGACGAGCGCGGGCTCGTCGAGCACGGCCCCGCGCGACACGTTGACGAGCGCGGCGCCCCGCGGCAGCGCGGCGAGCTCGTCCGCCCCGATCAAGCGCCGGGTCTCAGGGGTCAGCGGCAGCATCACCACCAGGATCTCGCTCCGCGCGAGAAACGGGATCAGCGCGTCCGGCCCCGCGCGACAGTCAATCCCGGGAAGCGCCTTCGGCGTGCGCGACCAGCCGGCGACGGAGAAGCCCTGCCGCGCGAGTTCGAGCGCCGCCGCGCCGCCGAGCTCGCCCAGGCCCAGCACGCCGACCCGGATCTCCCGGGCCTCGCGCGGATGGACGTAGTGCCAGCGGCCGGCCCGCTGGGCCGCCTCGAAGGCCGGGATGTCGCGGGCGTAGCGCAGCACCGCGAACAGCACGTAGTGGGTCATCATCCGTGCCATCTCGGGGTCGGACAGGCGGGTGATCGGCACGTCGGGCAGGTCGTCCCGGCCGACGAGCGCGTCGGCGCCCGCGCCCAAGATGGTGACGAGCCGCAGGCCCGGATGCCGCGCGAAGAAGCCGGCCGGTGGCTTCCAGACCAACGCGTAGCGGACATCGTCCCCGGGCCCGATCTCGTCCGGCGCCCTGACGCGCACGTCCGGCAGCAGCGCCTCCAGCGCCTCGCGCCAGGGCTCGATCGGATCGACGGCGCTCGCGAAGACGAGGGTCTCGGTCACGCGCGGACCTCCCGCACCAGGGTGGCGAGGGCGGTGATGGCCAGCTCGTAGCCGAGGCCGCCGAGCCCCGCGACCACGCCGGTCGCCGCCCGCGAGACGTAGGAATGGTGACGGAAGGGTTCCCGCTTCCAGATGTTGCTCATGTGAACCTCGACGATGGGGCCGGGAAAGGCCAGCAGCGCGTCGAGGATCGCCACCGAGGTGTAGGTGAGCCCGGCCGCGTTGACGGCGAGGCCCGCGGCCGTGCCCCGCGCCTCCTGGATCCAGTCCACGAGCACGCCCTCGTGGTTCGACTGCCGGAAGTCGAGGCCGACCCCGACGCTCTCGGCGTGCCGCTCGCAGCGCGTCCTGAGCGCGGGGAAGCTCTCCGTGCCGTAGGTGCCGCTCGGATCGAGCCCGTACAGGTTGGCGTTCGGGCCGTTCAGGAAGAGGATCGGGATCGGCGCGGTCATGGAGCTCTCCTGTGGGCGTTCCTCGGGGCGTTCCTCGGGGCTCGCCGCGCCGGGCACGGCGTCAGCGCGGCACCCGCCGCTCGATGGCGGGCGCGACCATGCCGGGGATGTAGGCGTCCGAGATGAAGGCCCGGCAATGGGTCTCGAAGGCCTCCACGAGGCGCGAGCGGTTGAGCTGCTTCAGGCGCGCGAGGCCGATGCGCATCGGCCGGTGCGTGCCGGCGAGCCGCACGCGCCGGAGCCGCTTCCCGTCGAGCGCGAGGTCGGAGCGCGGGCGCACGTTGAACAGGGTGTAGCCGTGACCGTTGGCCACCATCGTGCGCACCACCTCTTGGTGCGCGGAGCGCGCGGCGATCTTCGGCTGCAAACCCTCGGCCATGAACAGGGCGAGGAAGTATTCGCGGCTCAGCGGCAAGTCGAGGAGGATCATCGGCTCGTCCACGATGTCGGCCATCGCGACGGCGGTCTGCTCCGCCAGCGGATGTCCCTCCGCCACGAGAACGTGCGGCGGCAGGTCGACGAGCGGGGTGAAGTGGATGTCGTCCGGCACGTGCAGGTCGTAGGTCAGCACGACCTCGGTCTCGGAACGGCGCAGGCCGACGATGAGCTGTTCCTGGTCGCCCTCGACGTAGCGGATCTGCGTGGCCGGGAAGGCGGTGGTGAAGGCGTGGGCGAGTTCGGGCACGAGCATCGGCGCGAGCGTCACCATGCAGCCGAGCGAGAGGGGCCCCCGCACCTGTCCCCCCGCCTCCGAGGCCAGGGTGTAGAGCCCCTCGGCCTGTTCCACGAGGGCCTTGGCTTCGCGCAGCACCTCGCGGCCGATCGGCGTCAGCGTGAGCCCCTGGGCGTGGTGACGGACGAAGAGCTGCACGGAGAGTTCCCGCTCCAGATGCGCGATGGCCGTCGAGATCGAGGGCTGCGAGATGTGGATGCGCTCGGAGGCGAGCGTGATGCTGCCGGTCTGGCCGGCGGCGATGAAGTATTCGAGCTGGCGCAGGGTGAACCGCATTCGCTGCCTTCAGCGCGCGGCCGACCGACCTCGATGCCGCCTCGCGTCCCGTCCTCGATCATAGGTCGCCCGGGACTCCGTAGCTCGGGGCGGAGACCGGGTCGAGGGCGCGGGTGACGTAGGCGTCGAGCTGCGGCCGGTAGAGGTCCCACAGCGCCGCGAGGCCGGCGATCGGGCAATCCTCCGTCCAGTCGACGCGCAGGTCCGCGACGGGCCACGCGACCTCGCGCACCAGCATCAGGCCGGCCGACCGCACCGGGCCCGCCTCCCCGCCGGCGGCGAGCGCCGCCCGCATCGCGACGAGCAGACGGTCGCCGAGATGGCCGGAGGTGCCGAGGAAGGCCTCGACCATGGCGGCAGGCACGCGCGCGTCGGCCAGAAGGTTGCCGCCGCAGGCGACGTTCTCGGCGCGCGCCTCGGCCCAGGTCCCGAGCGCCCTGGGCCCGGAATGGATCGCCGTGCCGCCGGCCGCGTCCACGACCAGCACTTGGCGGTACGCCATCGGGCCGCCGGTCCGCCGCAGGACGGCGACGGTCTCTGCGGCGTCGGCGCCGAGCGCCATCAGATCGAGGGCGCGCCGGCCGAGCCGCGGGTCGGTCACGTTCTGGCTCGCGACCGCGCCGATCTCCGCGCGGGCATGGGCGCACCGCGCCGCGACGGCGGGTGAGGAGGACGAGACCGCGACGCCGAACATGCCGGTCGACGCGCAGCGCGCCACGATCGAGAACGTCATGCCGCCTCCGGGATGACCGCGATGGCGTCGATCTCGACCAGCCACTCCGGCCGGGCGAGCGCGGAGACCACGATCCCGGTCGAGACCGGATGGACGCCCTTCAACCAGCGGCCGACCGTGCGGTAGACCGGCTCACGGTAGCGCGGGTCGACGAGGTAGATCGTGATCTTGCAGATGTGCTCGAGCCGCGACCCGGCCTCTTCCAGCAGCATCGCGATATTGGCCATCGCCTTCTCGGTCTGACCGGCGGCGTCGCCGATCGCGACGCTCTCGGAGCTGTCGAGGTCCTGACCGATCTGCCCGCGCACGAATACCATCTGGCCCCGGGCCACCACGGTCTGGCAGAGATCGTTGTCGAGCTGCTGCTCCGGATAGGTGTCGCGGGTGTTGAAGGGACGGATCCGCTTGTGGACGGTCATCGGGTCGTTCCTACCTCGGGCAAGAGCGCGGGCTGCCTGTCGGTGCGGCGCCAAGGGGCGCCCCGAGAACAGGGCGCCCCCGCGAACAGGGCGGCCTGCCACGGCGGGCAGAGGGCACGCACCCGGCCGCGCGACGCATCGGGATCGAACGGTGGCGCCCGCCTTCAGGCTTGAGCGCGTCGAGGATATCAATCCGGTCGGTCTCAACAACAATCACTTGCTGGGGTCGTAGTTTGGAAAATCCGAAGCCGCCGAGGGCCCGGGGCGGGCGCCGCGCTTCGGGGGCCTCGGGCCCCGTGCCGCGTGCCGACCGTGCCGATCCGGTCGGTCCGGTGAGGCGGGGGATCCGCCGCGCGTCACTTCTGTCACGCCCCTCCGGACGCGTGTGAGAACGCCGGACCGGGTCGCCGGCTTCGCGTCCGTCATCGCCCATCCTGCGCCGCCTCGCGCTGGGGCCGCGCGTCAATCCTCGGGCTTCGTGCGCTGCATCGACGGCCGCCGGCTGAACGCGGCGTACCACGCGGCGGCGGCGGGCCGTCCGGTGCGCCAGCCGAGGTCGGGGAAGCGGAAATCGAGGTAGCCGAGGGCGCAGGCCGTGGCGACCGTGCCGATGTCGAGCGCGCCCGCAGGCCCGACGCGGGCCGCCTCGATCCGGTCGAGGGCGCCGGCGACCTTCGCGATCTGCCCCACCTCCCAGGCATCCCAGCGCGAGGAGGCCGGCCGCATCACGCGCTCGTAGCGGAGCAGCAGCGCGGCATCGAGCAGCCCATCGGCGAGGGCTTGGCGGGCGAGTGCGTCCCAACGGGCCTCCCCCTCCGGGAAGAGGCGGGGGCCGGCGGAGCGCGCGTCGAGGTACTCGCAGATCACCCGGCTGTCGAACAGCGCGGCTCCATCGGCCAGCACCAGGGCCGGGATCTTGCCGAGCGGGTTGTGACCCACCGTCTCGGGGTTGCGCTCCGTCGGCGAGGCCGTGACCGGAACGATCTCGATCGCCTCGGCCTGACCGGTCTCGTGGGCCAGGACCAGGACCTTGCGGACATAGGGCGAGGTTCGCGCGGAGAGGAGCTTCATCGGGCCGCGGCGTCCTGTCCCGAGACCGTCCGGCCCGCTTGTCCATCCGGGCTTCCGGGCTCGGCCGGGAAGGCGACGAGGCCGGCCTGCGGCACGAGCAGGGCCACCGGGGATCCGGGGGCGTAGGTGGCGAGCGCCCCGTGCCCCGGCATCCGCACCACCACCCGCCCGCCCCTGACGGGATCGGAGCGGAGTTCGGCGTGCAGGTCGATATGCAGGTCGATGTGCGAGCCCTGGTAGACGAGGGCCGCGACCCGGGCCGGCAGGGTACCGAGCTCGCCCGCCGGGCGCACGCCGAGGTGATCCGGCCGCACGAACACCTCGACCGTAGCGCCGACCGCACTGTCGCCCAGGGCGCCGGCCTCGACCTCGCGGCGCAGGTCACCGATCGCGACCGTCGCGCGCTCGCCCACCCGCGCCTCGAGGCGACCGGGCAGGATGTTCACGTCGCCGATGAAGCCCGCCACGAAGCGGTCCTGCGGGTGACGGTACACCTGATCCGGCGTGCCGATCTGCCGGACGCGACCCGCCGACATCACGACGATCCGGTCCGACATGCTCAGCGCCTCGCCCTGGTCGTGCGTGACGAAGACCGTCGTCACGCCGAGCCGGCGCTGGATCTCCTTCAGTTCGACCTGCATCGCCCCGCGCAAGTTCTTGTCGAGGGCCGAGAACGGCTCGTCGAGGAGCAGAACCTTCGGGCGGATGACGAGGGCGCGGGCGAGCGCCACGCGCTGCTGCTGCCCGCCGGAGAGTTGGCGGGGCGAGCGGTCCGCGAAGCCGGAGAGCTTCACGAGGGCGAGGGCCTCCTCCACGCGCTCGGCGATCTCCCGTCTCGGCACGCCGCGCACGCGCAGGCCGTAGCCGACGTTCTTCGCGACGCTCATGTGCGGGAACAGGGCGTAGTTCTGGAAGACGATACCGACCTCGCGCTCGTAGGGCGGAGTGGCGGTCACGAGGTCGTCCCCGATGAAGATCTCCCCCGCATCCGCCTCCAGGAAGCCCGCCATCAGGTTGAGCAGGGTGGTCTTGCCGCAGCCCGAGGGTCCGAGCAGCGTCAGGAACTCGCCCTGTTCCACCCGCAGCCAGCTCTCCTCCAGCGCGGTGACCGCGCCGAAGCGCTTGACCACGCCGTCGAGGCGGACCGCCGGGCTTGCCCGGGGCGGCGCGGCTGCGCCCGGGAGGGTCGCCGGCGCGGTGAGATCAAGAGCCTTGCTCAACATTCAGAACCTTGCCGAGCCCGAGGAAGGTGTTGGCGACAATCAGGGCCAGGGCCGTGACCGCGATGTAGATCACCGAGACGGCCGCGAGCGTCGGGTCCGCGAACTCGCGGACGTAGCCGTACATCGCCACCGGCAAGGTCTGGGTCGCCTGCCCCGTCACGAAGAGCGAGGCGGTGAACTCGTTGAAGGACAGGATCGCCGCGAACAGCCAGCCGCTGGCGAGGCCGGGCGCGAGGAGCGGCAGGGTTACGGTGGCGAGCACGCGGCCCGGCCGGGCGCCGAGGCTCGCGGCGGCCAGCTCCAGCCGCTCGTCGAGGTTCTGCAGCGAGATGTAGACCGAGCGGATCACGAAGGGCAGGACTACCACGACGTGGGTGAGGACCACGACGGAGAAGCCCCGCGCCGCACCGATGCCGGTGGCCAGGACCAGGAGGCCGAGGCCGATGGTGAAGTGCGGCACGATCAGCGGCGAGAGCAGCACGCCCTCCAGCGCCGCCCTGAAGCGGAAGGCGTAGCGCTTCAGGGCGATCGCGAAGCCGGTGCCCACGGCGAGCGCGATCGAGGAGGCCCAGGCGGTGACGACGAGGCTGTTCCACAGGCCCGTCTGGAAATCCCGGTAGGTGAGGGCCCGGGCGAACCAGCGCGTCGAGTACGTGGCCGGCGGAAAGCTCAGGATCGCCCGGTCGTTGAACGCGGCGAGCGTCACCACGAAGGCCGGCAGCACGATGAAGGCGAGGATCAGCCCGACGAGGACCTTCCCGGAGATCCCGAGAAGCCGGGTGCGGAGGCCGCGGCGCATCAGTGGCCTCCGAGCGCTTCGAGCGGGCGGGCGCAGCGGCGCACGAGCCACATCGTTCCGAGCGCCAGGACGAGGCCGGCGAGGCTCAGGGACGCCGCGACCGGGAAATTGAAGGAGGACAGGCCGAGCTGGTAGACCAGCGTCGAGACGACCCCGACCTTTCCGCCGCCGATCACCTGGGGCGTCGCGAAGGCGCTGAAGGTCCAGGCGAAGGCGGTGGTGAAGCCCGCCACTACGCCGGGCATCGAGAGCGGCAGCGTCACGGTGAGGAACGCGCGCACCGGCCCGGCGCCGAGGCTCTGGGCCGCGCGCTCGTAGTCGCGGTCGATATGCGCGAGGGCCGCTGCCAGCATGATGACCATCACCGGCAGCGTGACGTGGACGAGGGCGATGATCACCCCGAGCTCGGTGAACATGAGCTGGATCGGCCGCTCGATCAGGCCGAGCTGGCGCAAGGTGGCGTTCACGAAGCCGGAATTGCCGAGCACCACCGTCCAGGCATAGGTGCGCACCACCTCGCCGAGGAAGAGCGGGGTCACCGCGACGATCAGGATGACGGACTTCAGCAGGAGCGAGCGGGTGCGCACCAGGGCGTAGGCGACGGGGTAGCCGACGACCAGGGTGATCAGCGCGGTCTCGAAGCAGATCAGCACCGTGTCGCGCAGCGCCCGGAGCACGATCGGGCGGCCGAGATCGGAGAAATTCTCCAGCGTGAGCCCGCCGACGTCGAGGGAGCCCGGCACGTAGGCGTGCAGGCTGTAGCGCAGGATCGCCGCCATGGCGGCCACGATCGCGGCGGCGATCAGCACCGCCGGCGTCACGAACAGCGGCAGGAAGGGCCGGCGGCGGATCGCGGGTGTCATGAGGCTTCCCGTCGAGCGAGGCGCATGGCGCGGGCCCTAGCGTGCCATGATGTTCTCGGCGAACCACTTGCGCCATAGAGCGGTCTTCTCGGCCCGGAGCTTCGGGTCGATATTGATAGCCTGGCTCTTCCACTGCTCGGCGGTGGTGAATACACCCGGGAGCTTGGCGATCTCGGGATCGACCTTGGCGTTGGTGACGGTCGGGCTGCCCTTCTTCAGCAGCGCGATCTTGGCCTGCACGTCGGGATCGAGGGCGATGTTGATGAACTTGTAGGCGAGCTCCGCCTTCTTGGACCCCTTGTTGATCGCGACCGTGTCGATGCCCAGAACGCCGCCCTCCTTCGGGATCACGACGGTGATCGGCACGTCCTGGCCCTTCATGTAGTAGGCGTTCATGGTGAGGACGACCTGGACGGGCGTCTCGCCGGTGGCGATCAGCTGCTGGCTGTTCGCGTCGTTGGTGTAGAAGGCCCGGAAGTTCGGCTTCAGCGCCTCGAGCTTGGCCTGACCCTTCTCCCAGGTCGCCGGATCGCCGCCGGACAGCAGCGCCGAGACGGCGATGATGTGGCTCGGGTCGAAATCGGGCGCGGCGAGGCTGTTCTTGAGCTTGGGGTCCCAGAGATCGGCCCAGGAGCCGAAGGTCATGCCCTTGGGCACGAGGTCTGCGCGGTAGCCGATCGTGTAGACGTAGCCCCAAGTGCCGAGATGCGCGGGGCTGACCCGGGCCTGCTCGACGAGGTTCGTCGCGTTCGGGATCTTGGCCAGGTCGAGCGTCTCGAACAGGCCGTCGTTGACGTACAGCCAGCCGACATGGGCGGTCGTGAAGGTCACATCGCTCTCGGGCGCGTCCTTGGCGAGCTTGGCCTTGTTGAGCCGGTCGATGGTGCCGCCGGTGATGTACTCGACCTCGGCACCGGTCTCCGCCTTGAACTTCGTGGCGATGGCCTCGTCGATCAGATCGCGGAAGCTGCCGCCCCAGGTGCTGACGACGAGCTTCTCGGCGGCCTGTCCCGGGATGACGGATGCGACCAGGGCGGAGGCAGCGAGGAGCGGGGTCAGAAGACGCATCACGTCGACGGTTCCTTTCTCTGTAGTCTCACCTGTCAGGCAAATCGAATGCCGGTCGCGCGACGCGATCTGGCGGCGTCTTCTCAGATTTCGATCGAAATCGGCGCTGCCGAGAGGCGTCTTCGATCTTCGATCATGCCGCGTCGGCCCGCCATCGGAGCAACCTTCGGGAACGGCCGCACGGAATACTGGCGCCCCTTTCTGACCTGCCTCTCCGGAGGCGCCCCCCGCGCCACCGCCGAGGGTCTGCGTCGCGCTCTTGCAGGACGTCCTGTCACCGTCGCGTGGCGCGTGGTTTGTCCTCACGTTGAGGCGTATCTCGACAGGGAAGGCTAAATGGCCGCCCCCGCTCATCAAGCACGATTTCCGGAAGCCTCTGGATCGGAAATCCTGAGGCAGCCTTCAGCCGGGATCGGATTGAGCTCGAGACCGCGGCGGGAGGTTGAGCACGGCCGGGCAGAGGCGCCGGTTCGGGCGACCGGCTCGCGGGCCCGCACGGGGCGCCCGGAGAATCGCCCGGTCGACGGCGACGCGGTGAGCCGGGCCCGTGGCCGGCCCGAGGGTCGATGATCACGTAGGGCCAGCCTGATCGGCCGGGACAGCCG
Source organism: Methylobacterium mesophilicum (assembly GCF_036441335.1). Classification (GTDB taxonomy): domain Bacteria; phylum Pseudomonadota; class Alphaproteobacteria; order Rhizobiales; family Beijerinckiaceae; genus Methylobacterium; species Methylobacterium mesophilicum_B. The sequence continues at coordinate 408,391 of NZ_MLBW01000034.1, read as the reverse complement.
ATCGATCCTGCTGGACGAGGGATCTGGCCCCAGGACTGGCGGCGGCGCCGGCCTCGGCCGATGAGATCGCGCCGCCTCGCCCCCGACCTGCCGCGGTCAGCTCACAGCACCGGCTTCCGCATCCGGACGTTCAAGCCGTGCCGCGGCGCTGCCCAGGCTTGGGGGCCAAGCAGCCGCTCAGTTGCAGCATGCCTTCGCCGTCCGCATGTCCTCGAGCCGTTGATCGCCCGGTTTGCACCTCGCAGCGCGAGGCGAGAGCGCAACCTGAAGTGCGCTGTCGATCAGCTCGGAGGTAGCAGCGCCGTGGAGCTGCATCGGCCGTCGCTATCGCTGACCCCGGAGGTGAGCCGTGCGGCATGGTGGAGAGCGCCTCGGTCGATCACCGCTCGGATGATGGCGGCGAACTTGCCGGCCGTCATTCGAAGCGACTGGCTCCTCCGTGTTCCGTCGACCGGCGTGTTCACGCGGACAAGCTGCTTGCCCGCTCAAACGGCAGGCTCGCACGCCCGCGCGTCGTGCAGCATTGACAGCACTTGTGCCGCGCCCTCCTCGGGCGTGATGGATGAGGTATCGAGCAGGGGCACCTTCAATTCGGCCGCAAGGGTTCGGTAGCCGGCGATTCGGGTCTCCGTCATCTGCTCGGACGGGTTGGGCACGCCGCGGGCGACCATGCGGGCGATGGTGGTGGGGCGGTCAGCCCAGCACATCACGGTGAACGGACGCGGCTCCCAGCCTCGTCGGAAGGTCGGCGACAGGAGTTGCGAGGCCGTGAACCAATGCCGATCGAACACGACCGGTCCGGCCGGCGCGCTGGCGATCGCCGCCGCCACGGCTGCGTGCGCCACATCGTCGGCGAGGGCGTGCTGCCCTGTTCGGGCGAGATAAACCAGGGTTGCACCGACCTGACCGCTGAACGGATTGAGCACCGTCGCGCCGAGCGCCTCGGCGACGTGCCGCGCGATGCTCGACTTGCCGGAGCCGTCGAGCCCGTCGACCGCGAGCGCGATCCGCGCTGCCTGGGCGGCCTTCTGCTGCGCCCGCGTCAGATTCGAGGGGTAGATCCGGCCCTCCCGCCGGCCGTGCTCGAGGTAGTGCAGCTGCCCCTGCCACGCGTGCTCGAACAGCGCCGTGAGGTCCGGATGCAGCCGGATATAGCCGAGCGCGTCGAAGTCCTCCGGCAGGGGTCCGTCCCGGCTCGCGAGGTCGGCGAGGCGCTGCACGGTCTCGCGGGGCGGCGTGCCGGACGGGCGCACCGCTGTGTCCCGGTCCGCCCGCAGCGCGATCGCCTCCGCGACGGCGGCGAGCAGTCCGTCCGCGTAAGTGTCCCAGTCGAGCGCGAGGATCCGTGCCCGTCCCGCTTCGGCGCGGGACGCGGCGCCGGCCGGATCGCCGACGATCCGGTCCGCGGCCTCCGCGACTGCGGCACCGAGCGCCGCCTCCGGACCGTCCGGGACTACCAGGGCGGTCACGGCGTTCGCGGCGAAAGCCAGCGTGCCGTGCACGGTCGTGATGAGGGGCGTCCCGCAAGCCATCGCTTCCGCGGCCGGGTTGCACCAGCCGGCATGCGCCTCCGCGCTGCAGAACGCGTCGAGCCCGTGATACCACGCGGGCAGGTCGGCCTCGACCAGCGGCCCGTGGACGACGAGGCGGCCCGAAGCCACCAGATCGGCGCGCGCGCCGACGAGCCCCCAGTCCGGCCGTCCGAACCAGTGCAGGGCCCACGCGTCACCGAGCCTGTCGAGCGCCGCGAGCTGCGCGGCGGGGCGCTTGTTGGCGATGCCGCCGAGCCGGCGCCGCCCACCGCGCGCGGGCCGCGAGACGGGCGGCGCGAACAGCCCGGTATCGACCGCGCCGACGAGGCGGTGCCACGGCAGGCCGAGGGCGTCGAGGGCCGCATCGTCCCAGTGGTCGTTGTTCGCCACCACGAGATCGGGCGCGAAGGTCCGCGTGACGCGCGCGTAGGCGTCCCGCCGCGCCGGGGCGTTGAGGAAGTGCTGGATCCGGGCGCCGAAGTTCGGGGCCCGGAGGTCCGCGAAGCCCTCGATCGTGGCATCCGGGAATCCGCCGCCCGGCACCATCACGGCGTCCCAGCGCTCCCGCGCGGCTTCCTCGGGGTGCAGGACGCGGTGACGCGTCTCGAACCCGTCCTCGCCCGTGCCGAGCGTGAGGAAAGCGAACGCGTGTCCGCGACGCGCGAGCACGCGCCCGACCCGCTCGAAGCGCAGGAGGCCGCCCGTGAGCGCGAGGTGGTCACAGGCCACGAGCAGCCGCATCACGGGGTTCCTCTGAGCAGGCGCAGGAGGCGAAGGGGCAGACGGCGCCCGTAGCCGGACGAAGCGCGGCGGGTCTCGAGCGCGTCCTGAAGGTGGTCGCGCGCGCGGTGCAGCTCGGCCGCGTAGGCGATCACGCGGTCGGTGCGGCGGGCGCTCTCGCGCTCGGCGTCCGCATGCGCGGCGGCGGCGGCNCCCGGCCAGGATGGCGCCGGCCCGGCGGCAGACCCGGTCCCAGTCCGGCGCGCCGAGGGCGGCCCAGTCGGTCCCGAGGCCGAGTTCGGTGGCGGCCTGGGTAGCGGCCTGGGTCGCGGCCCGGGTCGCGGCGTCGGCCGGGCCCGGCGGCGGGGCAGGGTTGTCGGTCATGGTGCTGCGGCCTCCTGCCGGGCTGTCGATGCTCCGGCGCACGATATAGCGCGCCGGTCCCCGCCCATCAGCGCAGGCCGTGGGCCGCGAGTTCCTCCGGCGCGCCCGCAGCCGCGTCCTGGCGCACCAGGATCGCGTCGAGGATGACCGGGCGGTCGTCCCAGGCATCCACGCCGACATCGCAGGAGCGCGTGGTGTCGGCGAGCCAGCCGTGGCTGTGCCCGTAGAGGTGGCGGGTCTCCCGCCACAGGCCCGGCCAGGCCCGGTGCGCGTAGTGCGACAGGAACAGGCGGTGCGGCCGCCCGCGCGCGTCGGCGACGGAGAGGCGGGCGCTCTCCACCGGCGGCTCGGCCCAGGGCAGGTCCAGGACGCGGTTCGAATCGTGGTTGCCGCGGACGAGGCGCTTGGTGCCGTTCAGCCGCGCGAAGATCGCCGCGCAGTGCGCCCGGCTGGCATGGGCGGCGAAGTCCCCGAGGTGCCAGACGGCGTCCTCCGGGCCGACCACGGCGTTCCAGCCGGCGACCAGGGCCTCGTCGTGGGCCTCGACGCTGCCGAACCGCGCCCCGCGGTGGCGGAGGATGTGCGGGTCGCCGAAATGCGTGTCCGCGGTGAAGAAGATCGCCATGGTGTCGAGACCTGGGCCGCGGGCGCGTCCCGTCCAGACCGGCCGGCGCGGGGCGCGCCGCCGCATCGCCGCGTCCGGGCCGCGTCCGGGCCATTTCCGGATCACTTCCGGGCGGCTTCCGGGCGGCTTCCGGGACGTCCCCCGGGCCGGTAAGGCTGCGGCGATGCTGGATCCCGCCATCTACGCCCACCTCCTGGACGCGGCGCGCGCCCATCCGCCGCTGCGGGCCGCGCTGGTGCAAGCCGGCCCGATCCCGATCGCGCCGCCGGTGCATCCGTGCGTCGCCGACCGCCTGTTCGTCGAGGTGGTCAACCAGCAGCTCTCCGTCCGGGCGGCGGCGGCGATCTGGGCCCGGATCGAGGCCGCCGCCGCGGCCGCGGGCTCGAGCCCGAGGGGCCTGTTCGAGGCCGGGGACGCGGCGCTTCTGCGGTCCTGCGGCATCTCGGGCAACAAGGTGCGGGCGCTCCAGGCGATCGTGGCGGCCGAGACGGCGGGCCTCCTCGGACCCGGCCTCGCCGCCCTGCCGCATGCCGAGCGGGCGGCGATCCTGTGCGGCATCCGCGGCGTCGGCCCCTGGACGGCCGACATGGTCGGCATCTTCCACTTCCACGACCCCGACATCTGGCCCGCGGGCGACGTGGCGGCGGTGGGCTGCCTGCGCCGCCTCACCGGGCGGGCCGACACCGCCGCGGTGGCGGCCGCCTTCGCGCCGTACCGCTCGATCCTGGCCCGCTACCTGTGGCGGATCAAGGACGCGGTGGCCGCGCCGATGGACGCGCCGATGGACGCGCCGGAGACCGCGCCGGCCGCACAGGATCCCGCGCCCCGGCTCCGGCGCCCCCGCGGCGCGGCCAAATCGGGGTGACGGCCGGCCAGGGATCGGCTATCCGTCGGCGCCTCCCGGGCCCGTAGCTCAATGGTTAGAGCCGGCCGCTCATAACGGTCTGGTTGCAGGTTCGAGTCCTGCCGGGCCCACCACCCATCAGCCAAGTCGCCGCGATCGCTCGATCTGGCCTTCCGGCTACCCAGGGCCGCCGCCGTGCAGTCGCCCTGCAGAGCCTGACGCACGATCACGCTGGGCGGCCATCCTCGGTCGAGGAGTCTCTCGGCCAGCGTCAGGACATGCGCGTCGAGGCGGACGGCACCGCACCTGTCCGCGATGAGCGACAGCGCCGTCACCCCTGAGCCGGTGGGAACCCGCGCCCTCGCGGAAGCCGCCCGTTCCCTGAACCGTGTGACCGGCTCGACGACGCGCGAACACGGCATCATCCGTGACGGTCCCTCCGATCGTATACCGGCCACTCCCGCATGCCGGCTCCACCGCGATCGCCAGCCGGCGCGCGCGATCGGCTTGGTATCCGGTTTGCCTCTGCGGCCCGGGCAAAGGGTGAATGCGACATGAGACGATTCTGGTTCTCCGGCCTGCTCGCGGCCGCGGCGCTGCTCGCGCCGGTCTCCGGCCGCGCGGAAACGACCGTGAAGGCGGTGCTGGAGGCCGAGATCGTCACCCTCGACCCCTACTTCACCACCGCCTACATCACGCGGACCTTCGGCTACATGCTCTACGACACGCTGTTCGCGCCGGACGCGACGGGCGTGTTCCGGCCGCAGATGGTCGACACGTGGTCGGTGTCGGATGACCGGCTGACCTGGCGCTTCACCCTGCGCGAGGGGCTGCGCTTCCACGACGGCGCGCCGGTCCGGGCCGCCGACTGCGTCGCCTCGCTGAAGCGCTGGGCGGCCCGCAGCGCGCTGGGCGGCCGGCTCATGGACGTGACCGCCGGCCTCGAGGCCGTGGACGACCGGACCTTCGTGCTGACGCTAAGGGAGCCCTACGGCCTCGTCCTCGACACGCTCGGCACGACATCGAGCCCCACGCCGTTCATCATGCCGGCCCGCCTCGCCGCGACGCCCCCGACGACGCAGCTCTCCGAGGTCGTGGGATCCGGTCCGTTCATCTACGACCGCGCCGCGCACGTCCCCGGCGACCACATGCTCCTGCGCCGGAACCCCGACTATCGGCCGCGTCCCGAACCGGCCGACTTCCTGGCGGGCGGCAAGGTCGTGAAGGTCGACGCCCTCGACATCCGCGTCATCCCCGACGGGGCGACGGCGGCGGGCGCCCTGGGCGCGGGCGAGATCGACTATATGCAGTACGCGCCCTTCGACCTGATCGCCCAGATGGAGTCCAGGAAGGGCTTGGCAGTGATGAACTTCACCGGCCCGCACAGGTTCACGGGCCACTATCGCATCAATACGGCGTCCAAGCCCTTCGACGATCCGGCGATCCGGCGCGTGCTGCTGCGGCTGGTCGATCAGCGCGAGGTCCTCGACGGGTTCGGCCTCGACCCGCGCTTCTCGCAGACCTGCGACGCCTTCTTCATCTGCGGCTCGCCCTACGAGACCCATGTCGGGACGGACCTCCTGCACGACCCCTCGGTGGCGGCGGCACGGTCCGCGCTGAAGGAGACCGCCTACAGGGGCGAGCCGGTGACCGTGATGGTGGCCAACGATCTCGAGGCGGCGCGCGTGTCCTCGACCATCCTGGCGTATCGGCTCAAGCAGGCCGGCTTCACCGTCGACCTGCAGGTGATGGATTGGGCAGCCCTGCTCGCCAAGCGCACCAAGAAGGCCGGCTGGGGCCTGTTCGGCATCCATGCGCTCGGGCTCGATCTCAGCTCGCCGCTGACGAACTCCGCGATCAACTTCAACTGCAAGGACGCGGCGAGTTCCGGGTTCATGTGCGACCCGCGCATGGTCGCCCTGTTCGACCGCTTCGCCCGCGAGCCCGATCTGGACAAGCGGCGCGCCATCGCGGGCGAGATCCAGACCATCGTCTACGGCGAGGGGCTGGTCGTCCCGTTCGGCCAGTTCGCGCAGCCCGCGGCCTACCGGACCGCGCTCACCGGTCTGATCCCCTCCGCCATCCCGCTCTTCTGGAACGTCGCGAAGCCATGAGCGCAGTGCCGTACGACGTCATCGTGGTCGGCGCCGGCTCCGCCGGGGCGGCTCTGGCGGCCCGCCTCTCGGAGGATCCGCGCCGCCGGGTGCTCCTGCTGGAAGCCGGGCGCGACTGGCGCTCCACCGACGCGCCGCCGGCGCTGCGCTCGGCCAACATCATCCCGTTCATGTATGACCCGGCCCATCAGGCGGACTGGCAGTGGCCGGGGCTGATGAGCCGGCGGACCCGTGCGCAGGAGCCCCGCTTCTACTGGCGCGGCCGCGCGCTCGGCGGCAGTTCGACGGTCAACGCGCAGATCGCGATCCGCGGCGTGCCCGCGGCCTTCGACGCCTGGGCGGCGCAGGGCTGCACCGGCTGGTCGGCCGCGGACGTGCTGCCCCTCTTCGACCGGATCGAGGACGATGCCGATTTCGGCCTGGAGGACGGCGCCCGGCGCGGCGGTCCGCTCCCCGTGTATCGCGCGAAGCCGGAGGCCTGGGGCGCGGTGGATCGGGGGCTCCGCGCGGCCGCCCTCGCGGCCGGCCATCCCTGGAAGGCGGACCTCAACGCGCCGACGGGCGAGGGCGTCTCGTGCAACCCGATCAACAGCCGCGACGGTCACCGGGTCACCACCAACGACGGCTACCTGGAACCGGCGCGCGACCGGCCGAATCTCGCGATCCGCTGCGAGGCCCTGGTCGACCGCGTCCTGTTCGAGGGGCGGCGGGCGGTCGGCCTGCGCGTGCGCTTCGGTGCGGAGCACTGGACCGAGATCCGGGGCCGGGAGATCGTCCTGTGCGCCGGCGCCGTCCACTCCCCGGCCATCCTGATGCGGTCCGGGATCGGCCCGGCCGAACCGCTCCGGGCCCTCGGCATCCCCGTCGGCCAAGCGCACGAGGCGGTCGGCCGCAACTTCATGGACCATCCGATCCTGCGGGCGACGCTGGATCTGAAGCCGGAACACCGCGCCCTCGGCCCGGATGCGCGCCACACCAATTGCTGCGTGACCTATTCGAGCGGCCTCGCGGGCGGCGGGGAGCGCGACATGATCCTCGTCGCCTACAACCACCGGACCCTGACCGGCCCGGAGCCGACGCCGCAGGGCGCCGTCGGCGTCGGGCTCTACGACGCGTTCTCGCGCGGGACGCTGAACCTCACCGCGGCCGATCCGGAGGCCAACCCGGTCATCGACGAGAACATGCTCGACGACCCGCGCGATCGCCTGCGGATGCGCGACGCGGTGCGCCGCCTCGCGGGCCTGGCGGCGCATCCGGCCCTGGCCGGTCTCGCGACGGCGATCCGGTTCGGCGAGAGCCCGCTCGCGATCGGCGACGCCGCGCGCCTCCCGGACGACGAGCTCGATGCCCTGATGCTCGCCGAGGCCGGCGACATCCAGCACGCGGCCGGCACGTGCCGCATGACCGGCTGGCAGGACCCGTCCGGGGTCGTCGATCCCGATCTCAAGGTTCGTGGAACGGACAGGCTGCGGGTTTGCGACGCCTCCATCATGCCGAGCGATTGCCGGGCCAACCTGCACTTCACCTGCGTGATGATCGGCGAGAATCTTGCGCGACGGATGCGCGAGGAACGGACGTGATCGTGTCGAACGCGGGGCGATGGCGTTTCCCCGGTTCTCGGGCATGCCCCCGCCTCGCATTCGGGTGCGCGCCGCCTGATCGTCTCGAAGCTGTCGTGATGGCGTCGTGCCGGCCCGCCGCCCGTCGGTCGAACCGGCCCTCATGATGCCCGTATCGGGCGAAGGCGGCTCGATGATATGCTTGATCTTTCACCGTTAGCGACTGTTGCGCGAAATAATACCCGCACTCTTGCGGCGTAATGGATCCGTCTCCATCGCATCTCAATGGCACGCGTGTTGCGAACGGGCTGGACGCTTCAGGAGTCCTCCGGCTTGTCCCGCACGTTCGACGCGACTGATCTCTCCCGCCGCACGGTTCTGGCGCTTCCCCTCGGCCTCGCGGCCGCCGCGAGCGGCGCGCGCGCCGCCGAGCCGAAGCGCGGGGGCACGATGGTGATGATCGTCCATCCCGAGCCCTCGACCCTGGCCCATTACGCGGTGTCGGCGGGCAACATCCCGCCGATCGCCACCCAGGTCTACGAGGGTCTGTGCACCTACGACTGGGACCAGAACCCGCAGCCGAACCTCGCGAAGTCGTGGGAGGTCGCGCCCGACGGCAAGACCATCACGTTCAAGCTCCAGGACGGCGTGACCTTCCACAACGGCAAGCCGTTCACCAGCGCCGACGTGCAGTACTCCTTCATGGAGATCCTGAAGAAGTACAATCCGATCGCGCCGGTCATGCTCGCGGAGCTGGTCGCCGTCGACACGCCGGACCCGATGACCGCGGTGCTGCGGCTCGCCAATCCGGCCCCCTACATCATGAAGGCGCTGTCCGGACGGGACCTGCCGATCCTGTGCCGCTCGGTCTTCGAGGGCACCGACGTCCTCCAGAACCCCAGCGCCAACAAGCCGATCGGGACCGGCCCGTTCAAGTTCACGAGCTGGGAGCGCGGCCAGTTCGTGCGCCTGGACCGCAACGAGAAATACTGGAAGCCCGGCCTGCCGTATCTCAACCGGATCGTCGCCCGGTTCATCCCGGACGCGGCCACGCGCTCGGCCGCCATGGAGGCGGGCGAGGCGCATTTCGCCGGGTACAGCGCGGTCAACTACGCCGACCTCGCGCGGATGAAGACCAATCCGATCCTCGACCTGACGACCAAGGGCTACGAGATGACGCCGGCCCAGAGCGTCCTCGAGCTGAACGGCCGTCACCCGCAGCTCCAGAAGAAGGACGTGCGCCAGGCGATCGCCTACGCCATCGACCGCAAGGTCATCCTCAAGGACGTGATGTTCGGCTACGGCCAGCCCGCCACCGGCCCGCTCAGCCGCAAGTTCAAGACCGCCGGCCTCTACACCGACGACGTGCGTCAGTACGACGTGCCGGACCGGCTGGACATCGCCAACCGGCTGCTCGACGGGGCCGGCGCCCCGCGCGGCCCGGACGGGACCCGCTTCGCCCTGCACCTGGAGGTGAATTCCTTCGGCGAGCAGTGGCTGCGGCAGGCCGAGTACCTGAAGCAGGCGCTCGCCATCGTGGGCATCGCCGTGACGCTCCGCTCGGAGGACACCGCGACCTGGCTGCGCCGCGTCTACACCAACTACGATTACGACCTGAACGAGCCGTTCCTCAGCCAGGGCGTCGATCCGGTCTACGGGCTGAACAAGCAGTTCCTCACCAGCCAGATCCGCAAGGGCGTGACCTTCGTCAACGACACCTTCTACAGCAATCCCGAGATCGACCGCATGCTCGGCGCGGGCGCGCGCGAGCCGGACGCGGAGAAGCGCGCCGCGCTCTACAAGAAGGTCCAGCAGATCCTGGCGGAGGACAGCCCGATGATCTGGCTCATCGACGTGCAGTACGTCAGCGTCTTCAACCGGCGCCTCAAGGACCACACGACCGGCCCCCTCGGAACCCAGCAAGCCTTCGAGCGGGCCTGGATGGACGCGTAGTCCCGTGCGGCTCGCGCGTTTCCTCGGCTACCGGCTGCTGCTGGCGATCCCGGTGGTGCTCGGCATCGTCGTGCTCAACTTCTTCCTGATCCACCTCGCGCCCGGCGACGCGGCCTCCGTGCTGGCGGGCGAGAGCGGCGCGGCGAGCCCCGAATACATGGAGCAGCTGCGCCACAAGTTCGGCCTCGACCAGCCGCTCGCCGCGCAGTTCGGCGTCTACCTGCTGAACATGCTCCACCTCGACCTCGGCTACTCGTTCCGCAACGACAGCCCGGTGGGGAGCCTGATCGTCGACCGGCTCTGGCCGACCGGGCTGCTGATGCTCACCGCCTTCGCGGCGGCGCTACTGATCGGCACGCTGCTGGGCCTCGTGGCCGCGACCGGGCGCAATTCCTGGCGCGACGCGGTCATCTCGCTGGTCAGCCTCGTGGCCTACGCGACGCCGGGCTTCTGGCTCGGACTGATGATGATCGTGGTCTTCGCCATCCGCCTCGGCTGGCTGCCCACCAGCGGCTACGACACGGTCGGCGCCGACAACGAGGGCTGGGACGAGGTCTGGGACGTCGGCCGCCACCTCGTCATGCCGGCGGTGGCGCTCGCCCTGTTCTACCTCGCGGTCTACGCCCGGGTGATGCGCGCCTCCGTGCTGGAGCAGGTCGGCATGGACTACGTCACCACCGCCCGCGCCAAGGGCCAGACCGAGGCGCGGGTGATGACCGGACACGTCCTGCGCAACGCGCTGCTGCCGGTGGTCACCATGGCGGGCGTGCAGGCCGGCAACCTGATCGGCGGCTCGATCGTGGTCGAGACGGTGTTCGGCTGGCCGGGGGTCGGCACGCTGGCCTTCAACGCGCTCCAGTCGCGCGACCTCAACCTGCTCCTCGGCATCTTCTTCGTCTCGGCCTGCCTCGTGGTCGTGATCAACCTCGCCGTCGACCTCGTCTACGTCTGCCTCGATCCGCGGCTGGAGCTCTAGCGATGCGCACGGCCCTGGCGCGGTTCGCGCGCAACCGCCTCGCGCTCGCGGGGGCCATGGTGCTCCTCGGGCTGGTCGCCCTCGTGGCGCTCACGCCGCTCCTCTATCCGGGCGATCCGTTCGCGCTCGTCGGTCCGGCCCTCCAGCCGCCGGGCGGCCCGTTTCCGCTCGGCACCGACACGCTGGGCCGCGACGTCGCCGCCGAGATCGCGTACGGCGCCCGCACCTCCCTGATCATCGGCCTCAGCGCGACCGGCGCGGCGATCCTGCTCGGGACCCTGGTCGGCGGGCTCGCCGGCTACTATCGGGGCGGCGTCGAGGTCGCGCTGATGCGGCTCACGGAGTTCTTCCAGACGATCCCCGCCTTCGTGCTGGCGATCCTGATCGTGGCGATCCTGTCGCCGTCGCTCTCCAGCGAGGTCGTGGCCATCGTGGCCGTCTCCTGGCCCGGCATCGCCCGGCTGGTCCGGGGTGAGTTCGTTGCGCTCGGCGGCCGCGAGTTCGTGCTGGCCTGCGACGGCCTGGGGGCGGGCGACGCCCGCATCGTCTTCCGCCACATGCTGCCGAACTGCACCGCGGCGATCATCGCGGTCGGCACGCTGCTGATCGGCACCGCGGTCCTGATCGAGGCGGGGCTCGCCTTCCTGGGCTTGAGCGATCCCAACGTGATGAGCTGGGGCCTGATCATCAGCTCGGGCCGCGCGGTCCTCCGGTCGGCGTGGTGGATCTGCACCTTCCCCGGGCTGGCGATCCTGCTGACCGTCCTCGCCATCAACCTCGTCGGGGACGGCCTGAACGAGGTCCTGAACCCGAGGCTCCGAGAGCGATGAGCGACGCCGTCCTCGAGATCGAAAAGCTGACGATCGCGCTGCCGCCCGGCGCGGACCGTCCGAACGCCGTCACCGATCTGGATCTCGTCCTGCGGCCCGGCGCGGTCACCTGCCTGATCGGCGAGAGCGGATCGGGCAAGTCGATGGTGGCCCGCGCGATCCTCGGCCTGCTCCCGGAACCGCGGGTGCGCGTCGCCGGCGGGCGCATCCTGTTCGAGGGCGCGGATCTCGCCGCGATCACCCCGCGTCAGATGCGCAAGGTCCGGGGCGCGCGGATCGCGATGATCTTCCAGGAGCCGATGACGGCCCTGAACCCGCTCCACACGATCGGGCGGCAGATCGACGAGGTCCTGCGCATCCACACGAGGCTCGGGCGCGCCGACCGCCGGGCGCGCATCCTGGCGCTGCTGGCGAGCGTCCACCTCCCGGACCCGGCCCGGCTCCTGCGCGCCTACCCGCACCAGCTCTCGGGCGGCCAGCGCCAGCGGGCGATGATCGCCATGGCGCTGGCGCTGAACCCGCGGCTGCTCATCGCCGACGAGCCGACCACGGCGCTCGACGTCACCACGCAGGCGCAGATCCTCTCCCTGATCCGCGAGCTGCAGCGCGAGCACGGCACGAGCGTCCTGTTCATCACGCACGATTTCGGCGTCGTGGCCGACATCGCCGACACGGTGGCGGTCCTGCAGAAGGGCGTCCTGGTCGAGCAGGGGCCAACGGCCTCGGTGCTGGGCGCCCCGAAGCATCCCTACACGCGCGCGCTCCTCGCCGCCGTGCCGAAGCTCGTGCCGCCGCCGCGGCGCGCCGCCAGCACCGCCCCCCTGGTGGTGGAGGCCAAGCGGGTCGAGAAGACCTACGGCGCCCGCGGCCTGTTCGGCGGCCGCGTCACCCGGGCCCTCGACGGCGTGGACGTCTCGCTGAGGCGGGGCGAGACCCTGGGTCTCGTCGGCGAGAGCGGCTCGGGCAAGAGCACGCTGGCGCGGGCGCTCACCCGGCTGATGCCGGTCGACGGCGGCGAGATCATCCTCGCCGGGCACAGCGTCGCCGACCTGAGCCGCCGCCAGATGCGCCCGCACCGCCGGCGCGTGCAGATGGTGTTCCAGGATCCCTACGGTTCCCTCGATCCGCGCCAGCGCGTGGTCGACATCGTCGCCGAGGGGCCGATCATCCACGGCACCGAGCCCGGGATCGCGCGGGTCCAGGCCTGCGAGATGCTGGCGCTGGTCGGCCTCGATCCCGCGGCGGCGCAGCGCTACCCGCACGCGTTCAGCGGCGGCCAGCGACAGCGGATCGGCATCGCCCGGGCGCTCGCCATGAAGCCCGAGATCCTGGTGGCCGACGAGCCGGTCTCGGCCCTGGACGTCTCCGTGCAGGCGCAGGTCCTGGCGCTGCTCGCCGACATCAAGGCGCAGCTCCACCTCAGCATGCTGTTCGTGACCCACGATCTCCGGGTCGCGCTGCAGGTCTGCGACCGGATCGCCGTCATGCGGTCCGGGCAGGTGGTCGAGGTCGCGCCGACCTCCGAGATCTTCTTCGCGCCGAAGCACCCGTACACCAAGGCGCTGTTCGCCGCCGTGCCCGGCGCCCAATGGCAGGAACCGATCCCCGCATGACGACCGCGCAGCCCCTCTCGACGGACCCGTTCCTGCCCGGGCCGCGTGTTCGCGTCGCGGGCAACACGACGGGGCCGCTCGCCGGCCTCGCCTTCGCCGTCAAGGACCTGATCGACGTCGCCGACACGCTTACGGGGGGCGGCAACCCGGACTGGCCGCGGGTCTACCCGACGCCGGCCCGCCATGCCGGCGTGGTGCAGCGGCTGCTCGATGCGGGCGCCTCGGTCGTCGGCAAGACGGTGACCGACGAGGTCTCGCTGGGGATCCTCGGCGAGAACGCCCACGACGGCACGCCGCTCAATCCCGCGAGGCCGGACCGGGTGCCCGGCGGCTCGTCCAGCGGCTCGGCCTCCGCGGTGGCGTCGGGCGCCTGCGACTTCGCGCTGGGGACCGATACCGGCGGCTCCGTGCGCGTGCCGGCGAGCTTCTGCGGCCTCTACGGCATCCGGCCGACGCACGGCCGGATCGACTTTTCCGGGATCTGCGTGCAGGCACCGAGCTCCGATACCTGCGGCTGGTTCGCCCGGGACGCGGCGACCTTCGCGCGGGTCGGCGCGGTGCTGTTCGATCAGAAGATGCCGGACCAGCTGCCGCACACGCTGCTCGTGGCCGCCGACGCGCTCGGCTTCGCCGACCCCGCCGTGCAGGAGGCTTTGGCCCCACAGATCGACCGCCTGGCCGCCCTGATCGGCAACCGGTGCGACGTGACGCTCGCGCCGCAGGGCCTGTCCGTCTGGCAGCGGGCGCAGCGCGTCCTCCAGAGCAGCGAGGCGTGGCAGACCTTCGAGCCCTGGCTCGATGCCTGCAACCCGCGCCTCGCCTTCTCGGTCGCCCGCTCGCTGATCCAGGGCTCGATGATGACCGAGGCCGAGCGCAGCGCGGCCAGCCTGATGCGGATCGAGGCGAGGGCCCGCCTCGCCCGGCTCCTGCCCCCCGGCACGATCCTGTGCCTCCCGACCACCCCGTTCCCGGCGCCCCTGCGCGGGCTGCCGCTCGGCGCGCTGCAGCCCGTGCGGGAGCGCATCGCCTGCCTGACCAGCCACGGCGGGCTCACCGGCGTCCCGCAGATCAATCTGCCGGGCGCCTCCGTTGACGGCGCGCCGGTCGGCCTGTCGATCATCGGTGCGCGCGGGACCGACCTCGATCTGATCCGCACCGCGGTCGCCCTGGAGGGTTGAATGGACGTGACGGTGAACCGGCCGGAGATCGTGGCCGAGATCGCGGCCTTGTTCGAGCGCTACGAGCAGGCGCTCGTCGAGAAGGACGTCGCCGTCCTCGACGCGACCTTCTGGGACAGCCCGCACACGATCCGCTACGCGCTGGCCGAGAACTGCTACGGCTTCGCCGAGATCCACGCCGCCCGCGTGGCGGCCGATCCGCCGCCGGGCGGCACCAAGGCGGCGCGGATCCGGTTGGAGATCCTGACGCTCGGGAGCGACTTCGCCACGGTCAATCTGGAGTTCACGCCGCGCGGCAAGCCCGGCATCGGCCGTCAGAGCCAGACCTGGATGCGCCTGCCCGGTCTCGGCTGGAAGGTGGTGTCAGCGCACGTGTCAATCATGCCGGCCGCGGATCGCTGAGAGCGCTTAGGCGGCCGCTTTCCCGTCCGCTTTTCTCCGAAGCAGCCATTCCTCATACCGCCTGCGTGAGCGGCTCAGAGGGGTGGAATTCCGCCAGTTCGCTTCCGCCCGGAGATGGGGCGGAAGCGGACGTTCGCGGGTCCAGACGGTTCGTGGCGCGATGACGACGATAGGGGCGGCTCAGGCGGCGCGCACGGTTGCGAGGAAGCGGGCGACCTCGGCGCCGAGATGCTCGGATTGCCGCGACAGCTCCGAGGCCGCCGACAGGACCTGCCCGGCCGCAGCCCCCGTCTCTTCCGAAGCCTGCGCCACCCCCGCGATGTTGCCCGTCACCTCGTTGGTGCCCGCCGAGGCCTGCGCCACGTTGCGCACGATCTCCTGGGTCGCCGCGCCCTGCTGCTCGACCGCCGCCGCGATCGAGGTCGCCACGCTGTCGATCTCCCGGATCCGCCCCGTGATCCCGCCGATCGCCGTCACCGCCTGATCGGTGACACCCTGGACCTCGCCGATCTGGCGCGCGATCTCCTCGGTCGCCTTGGCGGTCTGCTCGGCGAGCGCCTTCACCTCGGTCGCCACCACCGCGAAACCCCGACCCGCGGCGCCCGCCCGCGCCGCCTCGATCGTGGCGTTGAGCGCCAGGAGGTTGGTCTGGCCGGCGATGCCCGAGATCATCCCGACCATGTCGCCNACGAGGTGGGCGGTCTGGTCGGCCTCGCCGACCGCGGCCTGGGCGAGATGGGCCGAGCCCTGCACCTGCCGGCCGATCTCCTGCACGGACGAGCCGAGTTCCTCGGCGGCGGCCGCGACCGTGTTGACGTTGGTCGAGGCCTCTTCCGCGGCCGCGGCCACGCTGGTCGATTGCGCGGCGGTCTCCTCGGCGGTGGCGGTCATCTGCTGGGCGGTGGCCTGGAGCTCGGTGGCCGAGGACGAGACCAGGCCGACGATGCCGCCGACCGCGCGCTCGAAGCCGTCGGCGAGCTCGATCATGGTGCGCTTGCGCTCGGCGGCCGCGGCCTCGTCGGCGCGGCGCTTCACCTCGGCCTCCTCGGCGGACTTGCGGGCGACCATGGCCTTGATGCCCTCGACCGCCCGGCCGACGGCGCCGATCTCGTCGCCGCGGGCGGCCTCGCGGATCTCGGCGTCGACCTCGCCGCGGGCCATCCGCTGCAGCACCCCCACCAGGCTGCCCAGCGGGCGGGTGATGCCGGCGATCGTCACGAAGCCTGCGACCAGAAGTCCTGCAAGTAAGCCGAGCGCACTGAACAACATCAGGCTGTAGCGGGTAGCGTTGGTCTGATCCGTCAGATCGTTCGAGCCTTTCTCCATAGCGGCCGCGATATCATCCCCGAGCTTGCCTCCCTCTTGTACCATCGCGGAGAAAGTCGGATCGATCGCGCGATGGACCAGAGCGATGGCTTCAGCGTTCTGATTCGCGGTACCGAGCCGGCGGACCTCGGTCACGTCACGCACGTACTGATCAAGACGTGCAGCCTGATCGGCGATGCGCTGTGAAAAGGCAGGCGGCGCCAGCTCGCGCAGCTCTGCGAGTTCTCTAGTCATCTTCGGCGTTGCCGATCTGAAGCCTTCGTCGGCAGCTTTCATCTGCGCATCTTCGGTCTCGGCGATGATACGATAGACCCAGTAGTTCAATTCAAACATATAACGGTTGACACGGCGGGCCGATGAAACAGCTTTGGCATCGTGATCGACAAAGCGCGTGTAGGCATCATCGATCTGGGTCATGCGTGACTGCGCGAACCAGACGCAACCTGCAATCATAAATCCTATAAGCGCGACAACGCCAAGTAGTTTATTCAGAATTTTGACGTTCGACAGGAATGACATCGGATCGCGTCCTCGTTTCGAAGACAATTGGGTCAGTGAGGTTAATAACTCTCTACGTTGACGAATGCGTACCATTGCCGAGGTCTCTGGGGAGATTAGCGGCATGGCAAAAATCGCTGAAACGTCTGCTTACAGAGATGACCGTGAGGGTGCTCGTTCGTCCGTTCTGGGTCGGTCTCGGGACAGCCGCTCTGGATGGTCTTCCGCTCGGCCGCTTCCGAGCTACGCGGGCGCCGTAGCGGACGTCGACGCCCACCCACCTTCAAGCCTCAGAAGCCGTTCGCTGGGTCGGAGGCATCGTCCGACGTGCTCTGGATCCGCGATGCCGAGACCCTGCAGTGCGTCTACCTCACACCGGCCTCCGAGACGATCTACGGCCTCGGCCGCGAGGCGGCGATGGGCGACGACAACCTGACGGGTTGGCTCGACCTGATCGTGCCCGAGGATCGCGAGATCGCCCTCGCTAGCTTCGAGGCGGTGCGCGCCGGTGAGCGTGTCTCGTTCGAGTACCGTATCCGGCGCCCCCAGGACGGCACGGTACGCTGGTTGCGCGACACGGACTTTCCGATGCGAGATGCGGCGGGACGGGTGTGCTGGATCGGTGGGGTCGGCCGCGACGTCACCGAAGAGAAGGCCGCGGTCAACCGCCAGGAGGTGCTGGTCAACGAGTTGCAGCACCGTGCCCGCAACCTGCTCGGCGTGATCACCGCTGTGGCGGACCGAACGGTGAAGCAGGGGGGCTCGGTCGAGGCGTTCGAGGAGCGAATGCAGGCGCTGAGCCGGGCACAGGGGCTGCTGAGCACGGGGGGCAGCGACACGGTGCGGTCGGCGCCTTGGTCCGAGCCGAGTTGGCCGCGCACGTCGATGAGCTCTCGGATCGTATTGCCGTCTCGGGACCGGACGTACGTCTCAGCACGCGGCGTGTGCGGAACTTCGCGCTCGCCCTGCATGAGCTGACCACCAACGCGGTCAAGTACGGAACCCTGAAGATCGGCGTCGGCCAGCTCTCCGTAGAGTGGGAGATCATCTCGGGCGAGCGCGGTCGCCGAAGGCTGGCCTTGGACTGGATGGAGAGCGGCGTCGATGTGCGGCCGGCCGAGGTGACGCGCCGAGGCTACGGCACCGAGCTGATCCAAGAGGCACTGGCCTACGCCCTCGACGCCGACGTGCGTTACGCCCTGGGCGAGGACGGCGTGCGCTGTCGCATCGAGATGCCTAACAACTAACCTGCATTCAGGCAGGCCCGCTCGGCCGAGGTATCCTCACGATCGCTGATCACCTGCAAGAGGTCGCCCATGTCCGCCCCGGCCCGACCGCTCGATGGTCGACGTATCCTCGTCGTCGAGGACGAGTACCTCATCGCTTCCGAGATGAAGCGCTGGCTGCAGCGCGCCGGAGCCGAAGTTGCTGGACCTGTAGCGAGCGTAGAGCGGGCCCTCGATCTCATCGAGGACAGCACCATCGACGCTGCGGTTCTGGACCTCAACCTCGGCGACCGAGGCACTGCGCTCCCGATCGCGGACCGGCTGGGTGCCCTCGGCGTCCCTCATCTGTTCGCGACCGGCGACGTCCGGGCTTCACAAGAGGGGGCCTACGCCGACCGGCCGAGGCTGGAGAAACCGTATCTTGAGGCGGAGCTGGTAAGCGCGGTCGTGAAGCTCACCGCCTCCGCTGAGGCGAATCGATGAGGTTCATCGCGACTGTGTCACCCTCCGACAGCGACGCGCCTGCGTGAGAACGGGTCGCTGAACGCCTCCGCCCCGTCCCGAGCCGAGGGTGCCGCGGTGTCAGCGAAGGGCCGCTCGGGAGAAGCGCCGATTTCGGTCCGGATGGCTGGGCCGGGTGGTTGGGAGGCCGTCCGCTGTTCCAGCAGACCTCTTCCGAAGCGGACAGACGGCTTCCGGCCGTCTCCCGCCGGGGCCGACGGCCCTCAGAGCGCGTCAGATCGATGGATTCGTGCCGTTCGGGTTACGGGCGTCGAGCCTGGAAACCGGACGCGCGTCGTTCGGCAGACCTCGGCCGATGACTTCTGATCCGCTTCGCAGCTCGGGCTGCAGGGAAGCAGACGTCGCAGGCCAGCACCGAACAGGCCGGCGTCCACCGTCTCTACTGGGCCGGGGGCACGACCTTCTTGCGCCTGCTCTTCCAGGCCTCAGGCCCTTCGTCAGCCGCGCCCGCACGCGCGCTCGAGGCCAAATCCGTCCGGGACATCTTCCATCAGGCGCTCGGCAATCCTCGCCGATCGGCCGGCGGTCAGACGGACCTTGCCGAGGACGGTGGCGAAAGCGTCCGGCCCCTCCGCAGCGACCCGGCGCTCGTCAAAGCCCTCGAGCTCGCGGCAGGCGGCCGCGAGATCCCGGAAGCCGATCATGCCGGCCGCCGAGGCCAGCGAGTGCCCGCGGCGCCGGAGCACGGCGCGGTCGGCCTCGCCGTCCACGCTGCCGAGGAAGGCGGCGTCGAGTTCGTTCACAAGGATGCGCAGGATCTCGCGGTTGCGGGGCGGCGGAAGGTATTTGAGAACCTCGCGATAGGCAGCCTCGTCGAACGGCATGCCCCCTTCGTCGGGTGGGGCCGCGGAACCGACGGGAGTCTCTTCCTTCGAGCGCGGGCCGTGCGGCAGCCAGCGCTCCAAGGCGGCGTGGAGCCCATCGCGGTCGAAGGGCTTGCCGACATGATCGTCCATCCCGGCCTCCCTGAAGGCGGCAACCTGCTCGGGTAGGACGTTCGCCGTCATAGCGATGACGGGCAGGCGAGCCTCGGGTCCGGGCAGCCCGCGGATCAGCCGCGTGGCCGTCATGCCGTCCATGCCGGGCATCTGGACGTCCATCAGGACGAGATCGAAAGCCCTTTCCCGCACGGCGCGCACGGCAGCCTCACCATCGCCGGCCGTCTCGACGCTGTGGCCGGCGTCTCGGAGGACGGCCTGCGCCACCTCCCGGTTGATCTCGGAATCGTCGACGAGGAGCAGGCGACCGGGGCGGCAGCGGCTTGGTGCGAGCGGCTGCGACGCCTGCGGCCGCGGCTCCGCCGCCCGCGGCAGGCGAAGGGTGAACCAGAAGGTCGAGCCGGCACCGTCGACCGAAGAGAACCCGATCTCGCCGGCCATGAGCTCGATCAGGCGCTTGCAGATGGCGAGGCCGAGGCCGGTCCCGCCGTAGTCCCGGTGAATGGAGCCATCGACTTGGCTGAAACGCTGGAACAGCCGGTGTTGCTTGTCGGCGGGGATGCCGATCCCGGTGTCGACGACGGAGAAACGCACGCGATCGTCGGCCATGACGCCCCGCTCCGGGGCGACGCTGAGGGTGACGGAGCCCGCCTCGGTAAACTTCACCGCATTGTTGAGCAGATTGAGCAGCACCTGACGCAGGCGGTTGCCGTCGCCCAAGACCCAGTCAGGCAGGCCGTCGTCGATGTGCGTGCGGACCTCAAGCCCCTTGGCGTCGGCGAGCGCGCGGACCATGGCCGCGCTGTCCTCGGCGAGGGAGGCCAGCGGGAAGGGCCGCTCGACGAGCTCGACCGCGCCGGCTTCCACCTTGGAGAAGTCGAGGATGTCGTTGACGACCGTGAGCAGTGCCGCGCCGGAGGAGCGGACCATCTCGGCCTGCCGTCGGGCGACGGCGTCGAGCCGGCCGGACGCCAGCATCAGGTCAGTGAACCCGATGACGGCGTTCAACGGCGTGCGGACCTCGTGGCTCATCGAGGCCAGGAAGTCCGTCTTCGCCTGGTTCGCCCGCTCGGCCTCGGCGCGAGCCCGCTCAGCCGCGGCCTTCGCCTCCGCGAGCGCGATCTCCGCCTCTTTCCGCGCGGTGATGTCGAGGGTGAGCCCGATCACGCGGACGATCGTTCCCGAAGCGTCGGCCTCGACCCTGCCGATGGCGGTGATCCACCGCGTCCCGCCCTCCGCCAGGGGCACCCGGAACTCGGTGGTGTAGCCCCCGCCGGTCTCCACCGCCCGCGCGAGGTCGGCGAGGACGTGCCCGACGTCGTCGGGATGGGCCAGGGGCTTCCACTCGCGCTCGACGTCGAGCTCGACATCGTCGGCCGGGAGCCCGTGTTGGCGTGCGCACTCGGGGGAGAACAGTGCCCGGCCGGTCCCGACGTCGTAACTCCAGGTGCCGGCCTGCGCCGCCTGCATCTCGGCGGCGTGGCGGCGACGCTCGCTCAAGTCCATGGCGATGCCGAGGAAGCCGAGTTCCCGACCGTCCTCCGCCAGGAGCAGGCTGACGTTGAGCAGCACAGGCCGACGCGCGCCACCTTTCGTCACGTACGTCCATTCCCGAGGGTCGGGCTGCCCGCTCCGCGCCTTGGCGACGAAGACCTCGAAGCCCGGCTCGATGGGCCGACCAAGGTCCAGCGACAGGACACGGGCTCGGTCGGTGACCTCGGCGACATCGTGGAAAACGGCGGGCGACGTACGGCCGACCATCTCGTCGGCGCCGTAGCCGAGCAGGCGCTCGGCGGCCGGGTTGAACAGGGTGATGGTGCCCCGCATGTCCGTAGCGATGACGGCGTATCCCGCGTGGTTGAGGATAGCCCTCTGCAGCGCCGACCCCGCGTGGAACGCGGCGGTCCTCTCGGCCACTTGAACTTCGAGGGACGCGTTGGCCGCCTGGATGCGCTCCTCGGCGGCCGCCTGCTCGGAGACATCCCGCGTCACTGCGGAAATGCCGGCGACGGACCCGTCGGGGGTACGGATGGGCGAGACCGTGACCAGGGCCGGGAACACGCAACCGTCCTTCCGCATCCGGAGCGTCCGGAATGCCGGCACGGCCTCCCCACGTTCCACGCAGGCGAGCGCCTCGCGCTCCTCGTCGCGGAGATGGGCTGGCACGAAGAGGTCGGTTGCCCGCCTGCCGACCGCCTCGGCGGCGCAGTGGCCGAAGAGGCGCTCCGCCGCGGGGTTCCAATCCGTGACGACGCCATCGATGGTCTTGCCGACGATGGCGTCGTCCGCGTTCTCGACGATGGCGGCGAGGCGGGCCTTCTCGAGCGCCGCGAGCACATCGCGGCGCCGGCCGGCGAGGCGCAGGTGGACGAGCCCGGACAGAAGCAGCGTCCCGACGAGGAGGCGGGCAGCCATGCTCACCGGCGAGACCAGGTGCAGCCCCGCCACGAAGGCCGGCCGCGCGGCGACGTCGACCTCCCAGGTGCGCCCGTAGACGGAGAACTGCTGCGTCGCCGCCGGTTGAACCGTCGGCCCGGTTTCTCCGCTGCTGTCGGCGTAGAAACGGACGCTCGCGTCGGGGGAGACGTCCTTGATGGCGATGTCGAGTTCGTCGGGTGCGATGTCGAGTCCTGCCAGCACCTCGTCGATGACGAGGGCCGCATAGGTCCACCCCATCGTCGCCGCACGCCGCTCGTCGGGCGTAGCGGCGGGCACCTCCGGGCGGAGCACCGGCAGGAACAGCAGGAAACCCCGTTCCCTCATCCCGGTCGCCTGCACGAGGGTGATGGGCGCCGTCAGTGTCGCGAGCCCCGTCTCCATGGCGCGGAGGGCGGCGCCGCGCCGATGCGGCTCCGACGCGATGTCGAGTCCGATGGCCTCGCGATTGGGCGCATGCGGCTCGATGAACTCGATGACCCAGCGCTCGCCGTCGTGCGGCGCGAGTTGCTGGACGCGGAAGTCAGGCGCTCCGTCCGTCCGCGCCGCGGAGGTGTAGGCAGCCTCCTTGGCGGCGGGAACCCGCCTGACGAAACCGAAACCGCGCGCGCCCGGAAATTCCTTGGCGATGTCGCGTGTCGCGGCATAGCGGCGGAAATCCTCCCGGCTCGCGCCGGTTCGGATGGTCGCGACGATGGCGCCGCGGGCCCCGCGGACCCCGTACTCGTAGCGGGCGACGCGCCGCTCGATCAGGGAGGCGACGCGGGAGGCGGCGGCCTGGATCCGTTCCGAGGCGACCCGGGCGTTCCAGGCCTGCGTCCACCGGGCGGCTCCGAGCGCGACCAGGACGCCGAGGACGGCCAGCGTCAGCGCCGCGACGTGGGGAGCCGGAATCCGGGCCGACCGGCCGAGGAATGAGAGACTCCCCGGGCCGGAGACGACCTCGGGCACGCGCGAACCCGTCCTGTTCGATGACATCGCCGACCTCCCCCCGAAGGTCGCGGCTGCGCCGCTTGTGTCCGCCCGCATCTGGCTCGCGCAGCGCGCTGGACGTACACGATGACGTTACGGGCGCCATGCCGCGGGGACCAGTAGGCCTGATGGGCGTATCTCGCGACCAGGATAGGCCACCTGGGCTATCGCGGCGGGAACCGGACAGGGATGGGCAGCATCGCAGGCAACGCCGTCGTCGCTGATGACGACCCGTTCTTCCGCATCGCCCTCGCCAGCATCCTCACGGGTTCGCTCGGGTTCTCCGAGGTGCATCAGGTCGGTTGCCTCGACGGCGCGCTCGAGGCGCTCTCCGAGCGGACGGATGTTCGCGTCGCCCTATTCGATCTCTCGATGCCCGGCATGCAGAGCGCGGCCAGCCTCGCCGCCGTCCGCGAATGCCACCCAGACGTGCTCGTCATCGTGGTTTCCGGATCGACCGACCGCGACGACGTCCTCCTCGCCCTGCGGGCCGGCGTGCACGGCTTCGTGGAGAAGGGGACCTCGGTCGAGGCTCTCGTCAAAGCCCTTCGGATGGTGTTCGAAGGGCTGGTTTACGTGCCGCCCTTCGTCACCCAGGTGAGCGGCGCTGACGGTCTGTCGAGGCCGGACCCGGCCGCGTGGCGGGAAGCCGCCCGCGATCCGACCGCCGGGCTGACCCCGAGGCAGAGGCAGGTACTCGACCTGATCGGGACCGGGCTGTCGAACAAGGAGATCGCGCGGGCCCTCTCACTCGGAGAGGGCACCGTGAAGATCCACGTGGCGGCCCTCCTCCGAACGCTCGGCGTCCCCAACCGGGCGGCGGCGGCGGCATGGGGCGGCGCGAAGATGGCCCGGTCGCCGGCACTACCGTAAGCCGACCGGCCCGAATGAAGGCCGACGCGCCATCGGCACCGGCTTCCCACCAGGGCAGTGGAAAGACGATCGAGCGCCGTGGTCCGGGTCCCGAGGGGGCGGCGATCCATGGGCTGAAGTTCGCGCTCGACGCGGACGGCGCTGGGGCGACCCATTTCCCGGACCTGCCGGGACGGGGTCGCCCCGATGGAAACGCGGACGCGGACGTTGCATCCCGGCACGAGAAGCATCACACACGCGTCAGATCATCGGACCGTTCGGTGCGCAGCCCTTGAGTGAGGTGCGCCGAAGAGTCGGCAGTTCGGCGCCGTCCGTGATCATTCAGACAACAGGAACACGTGATGAAGACGCGCGCCGCGGTCGCGTGGGAGGCTAAGAAGCCTCTCACGATCGAAACCATCGACATCGAGGGCCCCAAAGCCGGCGAGGTTCTCGTCGAGCTGATGGCCACCGGCATCTGCCACACCGATGCCTACACCCTCTCGGGCCTCGATTCCGAGGGCAAGTTCCCGGCGATCCTCGGCCATGAGGGCGCGGGCATCGTTCGCGAGGTCGGTGCCGGCGTCACCACGCTGAAGCCCGGCGACCACGTCATTCCGCTCTACACGCCGGAATGCCGCAATTGTAAGTCATGCCTGTCCCAGCGCACCAACCTGTGCACCGCGATCCGCGCGACCCAGGGCCAGGGCGTGATGCCGGACGGCACGAGCCGCTTCTCCTGCGTGTCCACCGGCGGCAGCCCCTCCGGATCGAACACCGTGTTTCACTACATGGGATGCTCGACCTTCTCGAACTTCACGGTCCTGCCCGCCATCGCGCTGGCCAAGATCCGCGAAGACGCCCCCTTCGACAAGATCTGCTACATCGGCTGCGGCGTGACCACCGGCATCGGCGCGGTGATCTACACCGCCAAGGTCTGGCCCGGCGCCAACGTGGTGGTCTTCGGTCTCGGCGGCATCGGCCTCAACGTGCTCCAGGCCGCCCGGATGGTCGGTGCCGACAAGATCATCGGCGTCGACATCAATCCGGAGAAGCAGGCCATGGCCCGCAAGTTCGGCATGACCCACTTCATCAACCCGAACGAGGTCGGCACCGACAAGGTGGTCCAGGCGATCGTCGATCTCACCGGCGGCGGCGCCGACTTCTCGTTCGACTGCACCGGCAATGTCCACGTGATGCGCCAGGCGCTCGAGTGCTGCCATCGCGGCTGGGGCGAGTCGATCGTCATCGGGGTGGCCGAGGCCGGCCGTGAGATCTCGACCCGTCCGTTCCAGCTGGTCACCGGCCGTGTCTGGAAGGGCTCGGCCTTCGGCGGCGCCCGTGGCCGCACGGACGTGCCGAAGATCGTCGACTGGTACATGGAGGGCAAGATCAACATCGATGATCTGATCACCCACACCATGCCGCTGGAAGACATCAACCACGGCTTCGACCTCATGCACGAGGGAAAGTCGATCCGGTCTGTGGTCGTCTATTGACAATCACCATCCCTTCCCCGTGCGGGGAAGGATCCGGGGGGTGGGGATCGGTCGCGTGACCCTCGGCCAGCTGCGGCTGGCCGAGCCCCCCTCCTCCAACTCTTCCCCGCAAGGAGGAGAGCCACGACTTCCCCAGACGATCGTCTCAGCCCACCCGCAGGAGATCACAGCCGATGGAAACCATCTCGCAGGCCCGCGCCCATGGCGGCACGCAGGGCGTCTACAAGCACGATGCGCGGACGACCGCGTGCCCGATGACCTTCGCGGTGTTCGTGCCGCCCCAGGCCGCGAACGGCCCGGTCCCGGTCCTGTGGTACCTGTCCGGCCTCACCTGCACGCACGCCAACGTCATGGACAAGGGCGAGTACCGCGCGGCCGCCGCCGCGCACGGCGTGATCATCGTGGCCCCCGATACCAGCCCGCGCGGCCCCGGCATCCCGGACGAGGAGGGCAATTGGCAATTCGGCTCCGGCGCCGGCTTCTACCTGGATGCCACGCAGGCGCCCTATGACAAAAACTACCGGATGTGGAGTTACATCACGGAAGAGCTGCCGGCGCTCATCGCAGAGGAATTCCCGGCCGACATGACCCGGCAGGGCATCTTCGGCCATTCCATGGGCGGCCACGGGGCGCTCACCATCGCGCTCACCTACCCCGAGCGCTTCAAGTCCTGCTCCGCCTTCGCGCCGATCGCCCAGCCCTCCACGGCCGGCTGGTCGAAGCCCGCCTTCGAGAAGTACCTCGGTTCGGATCCGGCTGCCTGGCGCGCCCACGACGCCACCGCGCTGATCGAGGACGGCAAGCGCTTCCCCGAATTCCTGGTGGATCAGGGCACCGCCGACAGCTTCCTGCAGGACGGCCTGCGCCCGTGGCTGCTGGATGAGGCCTGCAAGAAGGCCGGCATCGCGCTCACCCTCAACATGCGCGAGGGCTACGACCATTCCTACTACTTCATCTCCACCTTCATGGCCGACCATATCGCCTGGGCCGCCGCGCGCCTGAAGTGATCTCGTCAGCACCCTCGGGCAGCGAGGCCGCCCGACAGCGAGGTGCACGAAGCCGTCCAGGGCGCCTGCGGGTGGGGAGCGATCCGACCACCTTCGGGAAGCCCTGGCGACACCCCGTATGCCCGAGACTGGTCGGTGGGGCTCGTCCGCTCTTCCAGCGCGCGCTCTTCGAATCGTCAGACTGAAACGCGGAACGTTGAATCGTCGGCAGGATCTGGCCGAGAGCTGGCTGCCCGTTCGGGGCTGTAGCCGGCGAGCGTGCGGACATCCTCAGACGAAGATCGGCTTCCGAGGCCCCTCGGTCAGCTGCGCGTCCACGCAGCGTGAACGGCTCCCGTGGCCGTGTCCGGTTTCGACGCGCCGATGAAGATCACGACGGGGCCGTGCCTGTCGCGCCGGTGATCGTAGAAATCGAGCAGCCCGGGATGGAGGCGCTGAATGAAGTCGGGTCGCCGGCCGCTTCGGCGCAGGAGATGGTCGATGACGACCTGATCGCCGTGCACGGCGTTCGGCACCGGACCGCAGGAGCCCGGACTCATCCAGTGATCGGGGTCGGCCGCAAACGTCGTGTAGAGCGACGCGAGTTCGTCCCCGGACCAGCGCAGCAGCGCGCTGGAGAGGCGCCCCGTGTGGAAGTAGTCCTCCATCGCAGCGAGGCCCGGCTCCGCCAAGGCATCGGCCGGGCCGGTCAGCACCGTATCGAGATCGCACAGGAGTGTCGGCCCCGTGCTGAGGCCGGGCCGGAACGCCTCCATCTTGGCCCACCAGGTGGGCCAAGCGTGCCGCAGCGGGACGGTCTCGACGCCCCGGATGGCCACCGGCAGGTCCGTGAGGCAGAGGATCCGCTCGAAAGCCGGGGCATGGCGGCGGATGCCGCCCGCGAGCCGGTCAACCCACGTCGCGTCGTAGCGCCCGCCGCCCTTCAGGACGGTGATCAGGGTGGTCATGACGTCATCGCTCTGTCGGGGATGGCGGATGCACACGGATGCACCCGGCTGCCTCGGCCTCGGCGAACCACGCGCGCTCGGCGGCCCAGGGATGGCCAGGCCAGCCCGCGAAGCCGAACCCGTGGGCCTGCGCCGCCGGGGCGAAGGCCGGGCGGCCGAGCAGCAGCGCCAAGGTCACGAGGAAGCCGGTGCTCGGGTTCGGCGCCTCCGACGTCCAGGCTGCGAGCCTGTCACGTGCCAGGGCGTGCAGGGCCTCGGGCAGGATGTGGATCGGGCGGCCCAGTGGTTGCAGCAGCGCCAGCATCTCACGGGTCCAGCAGACCGGATCGGGCAGGTTGTGCGCCGCCGGCAGGATCGGGAAGGGCAGGATGAAGGCCTGCGCCCCGCGGACGACCGGGCGATCCAGGAAGTGCCGGTCCGCCAACCACTCCCGCGTCTGTCCGCCGCGGTTCACCAAGGCGAGATGCGTGACGCGGCGTCCGGTCCCGGAGCCGAAGCCCGCAGCGTTGTTGAACCGTACCACCCAATCCGCCGCGTCGATCACCGGTCCGGCCGCGCGGATCCCGGGGGCGTTGCCGACGATCGCCAGGGACCCGCCGACGGGCAGGCCGGCGGATCCGGCGGTGAGGGGGTCGACGGCGGGAGGCACGTGCGGCAGGGGTTCTCGCGGAACGACGGAGGTAAGGCGCCGGGCCCGCTCAGCCAGTCCTCCGCGGAGCGGGCCCGTGGGGGTGAAGCCATGCGCCGATGTATCGTCTGCGCGGCCGACATGCTCGGCCCGAGCGAACGGCACCTGATCTATCCGGGCGGGCAGCGCCGCGCTTTCCCGCTGGCCTGCGGCTCCTGCGGGCTCCTCCTCGAGACCGAGGCGGATGCGCAGACGTGCCGAGCCCATCTCGCCCGAAGCCTGTCCGCACCCGTCTTCGTGTCGGATCCGGAAGCGCCCTACGGCCTCGATCTCTACACCCTGCGCAGTGCCGCAACCCGGCATGGACGTGGCACGCGTCCCCTCGACGCGGCTGGCCACGCGGAACTCCGGCACCCCCACGGCACCCGGGCGGCCCGGGCGGCGATGTTCGCGCTCGGATCTTCGGGCGGAAGCCCGGTCTCGCTGGGTCTCCTCTGCCGCCGGGCGGACCGGAACGACGTGCTGGCGGCGCTGACGATCCATGCCGGCTGGGCGGACGACGTCGCGATCCTGATCGACGGGCCGGAAATGGCCGCCGTGCCGGTGCCGGTGGCCGGCTTCGGCGAGGGAGCGGTGCGCGTGGCGGCCCGGCCCCTGGACGGGGATTTCGCCGCGCAGCGCAACACCCTCCAGGCCCTTGCCCGTCACGCCTGGATGCTCCAGCTCGATTCCGACGAGGCGCTCGGCCCGGAAACCGGCCTGCTGCTGCCCGCCCTGGCGGCCCTTGCCGACGCGCAGGGCGTGGTCTCGATCGGGCTCGGCCGGGCCAACCGGGTCGACGGGGTGCTCTCGGACGTCTTCCCGGATGTCCAGTACCGGCTGAACCGGACGAGCCTGCGCTACGTCGGGCGCGTCCACGAGCGGCCTGTCCCTGACGGCGGATGGCCGTCGAGCTTCATCACCCTGCACGGGCTCATCGAGCATCGCCTGAGTCTGGCCCATGTCCAGGCCCGGTCACGGCGCTACGAGGCTCTCGATCCCGGCCGGGGTCGTCCGGAGGAGGCGGTCGCGCTGCTGCGCCCCTATGCCGAATGATCCGGCTCCGCGTCGAGGGTCTCGATGACGAGCCGTGACCCGGAAGGCCGCGTGATATCGATGGCGTCGTTGCGCCCGGGGTTGCCGGTCTGCGCTCGCACGGACGGCAGCGCCGCCATCGGGGAGCGAAGTTGTTGGAATAACGGGGCCGGGACGCCCGACATCGCGGGCGACCCGCCCGAGCCGCGGCGGCGCGGTCAGCCGCCCCGCGCCGCCGAGAGCGCCCGTTCGTAGAGCGCCAGGGTCTCGCGCCCGAGGCGTGTCCGGTCGAAGCGGCCGGCTGCCGCGAGGGCGCGGGCGCGATACGCGAGGCGGAGATCCGGATCGGTGAGGAGCGGACGCAGGGCCTCGGCCAGGGCCGGCCCGGTGGCGGTCGAGGCCAGGGGGCCGGCGCCGGGGGCGCCCACGAAAGCGCGGGCGCTCGCATCCTCCGCGCAGGCGACGACCGGGCGGCCGTAGGCCAGGGCCTCCTGGTAGACGAGGCCGAAGCTCTCGTAGCGAGAGGGCGCCAGCACCGCGTGGGCCGCGGCGTAGGCCGCCGACAGCGCGTCGCCGTCGATCCGGCCGCGGGCGCGGATGTGCCGGCGGACGGTCTCGGGCAGCTCAGCCGGGAGATCGTCCGGCAGGACGCCGACGAGGTCGAGTTCGAAGCACGGCAGGGTCCCCCGCGCCCGCTCCGCGCCGAGGATCGCGACGGCGGCGAGGAGCACGTCGAAACCCTTTCGCGCCTCCGACCGCCCGACGAAAAGAAGGCGCACCGGCTCGGCCGCCTCCGGATACGGAGCGTTGCGGGAAGCCACCGCGATCTCGGGCTTGAGGCTCAGTCCGATCACCGCGGCGGGCTGTCGCCCGTCGAGTCCGTATGCCCGGGCGATCACCGCCGCGTGCGCGGCGGTATTGGCGATGAGACCCGCGCTTTCCCGGGCCTGCCGCCGCTCCAGGCGGTCGGCGCTCCATCCGTCCAGGCGATTCCGCACGGATTCGGCCGGGCCGCGGGTGAAAGCGGCCGGCGTCGAGCTGCGCGTCACCACCGGCAGATCGCGGCAGCCGGCGAGCAGCGCGGCGGGTGCGTACCAGTTCGTGGCCTCGACGAGGTCGAAAGGCCGGTCGCGGTGCGCGGCGAGCACGGCGCGCCGGAAGGCGAGCGGCGCGGCGAGATGCCCCGCCGAACCCCAGAGGCGCAGGCGTGCCAGGGCGCTTCCGAACGGCAGGGCGAGGCCGACGAGCGCGACGCCGCCGGCCCGCGCGCCGCCCGTCCGGTCCAGGGTGAAGACCGTGACCTCCGCCCCTGCTTCGGCGAGGCTCTCGGCGATCTCGCGGGCCGCCGTCGAGAGCCCGCTCGGCGACGGGGGGTAGTCCCAGGCCAGGAGGGCCGTGCGCATCAGATCAGGAGGCGGTGGTAGAGCGCGAGGTAGTCGCGCGCCATGCGCTCGGCGGTGAACCGTTCCTCGAACCGGCGGCGGATGCCGGCACGGTCGAGTTGCCCGATCCGGGCCAGCGCCGAGACGGCCTCGGCCTCGGTGGACACGATGAAGCCCGTCACCCCGTCCTCGACGATCTCGGGGACCGAGCCGCGGTCCCAAGCGACCACCGGCGTCCCGCAGGCCATGGCCTCGATCATCACGAGGCCGAAGGGTTCGGGCCAGTCGATCGGGAACAGGAGCGCCCGGGCGCCGCCCAACAGGTCGCCCTTCTGACCATCGTCGACGGGTCCGAGATAGGTCGCGTCGGCGGCCAGCAGGGGCCGCACCCGGGCCTCGAAATAGTCCGGGTTGCCGACATCGACCGTGCCGCCGAGCCGGATCGGCAAGCCTGCCGCGCGGGCGACACGGATCGCCACGTCGGGCCGCTTCTGATCGGTCAAGCGGCCCACGAAGGCGACATGATCGTTCGGCACGGCCCGGAAGGCGTAGCGCGCCCGGTCGATGCCGTGATGGACGACGCCCACCCGGTTCGCGGCCGGGATGCCCGCCGCCTGCGCCGCGGAGATCGCGGCCACGGGCAGGTCCGGGAAACCCTGGAAGAACAAGGCCCGATCGAGCTGGTCGACCCGCCAGTGGACGGTGGTCAGGCTGCGTCGCCGACGTGTCCCCAGCAGTGCCGCGTGCGCGAATTCGCCGTGGCAATGAACGATGTCGAACTCGTCGAGCCGCAGGCGCAGCGCCTCCAGCTGGAGGGCGTCCAGGGCGGCCGGCACCCCGGGCGCGACGCGTCCGTGCTGCCGCTCCAGCGCCGCGAGACTCGGGTAATCGCCGATCCGCGGCAAGTCTGTCGCACTGTCCGACGGACCAAACAATGTTAGTTCGATGCCCAAGCTTCGCAGCGCCGTGCTGAGATCGTGCACAACCCGCTCTGTGCCGCCGTGGTTCTCTGGGGGAATTGGAAAGATGTTGGGCGCGACCTGGGCAACGCGAAGCACGGACACCTCTTTACATATGTTAAGCCGGTGCGCGGCGAGCGCTTTACATAAGTTAAGTCCAAGGGGCCGCCAAAAAGCCGCAGCCGGCGCCTGATGTTCGTCCTGCACATCGCCCTGCAGGGCTGCCTGCGCGGCGACGGGGTCGTCTACGGGCTGACCGCCGATACCGGCGGCCACATCCGCTACCTGCTCGATCTGGTCTCGGCCTCCGCGCAGGATCGCGATCTCGCGCGGATCGTGGTGGCGACGCGCCTGTTCCGCGGTCCCCTCGGCACCGCCTACGCCGTGCCCGAAGAGCCGATCGCCGACAAGGTCACGCTCGTGCGGCTCGCGAGCGCATCCCCGGATTACTGTGCCAAGGAGGAAATGCACGCCGAAGTTGCATGCTTCGCCGAGAACCTCATCGCCTGGATCGCCGCGCAGGAGCGGGCGCCGGACCTCATCCACGCGCACTACGCCGATGCCGCGACGGTGGCGGCCCTGGTCGAGGACCGCCTCGGCATTCCCTTCGTATTCACCGCCCATTCCCTCGGACGCGTGAAGGCGCGGATGCTGGACGTGCCCGACGGAGGCTCCGACCTCGCCCACCGGATCGCCGCCGAAGAGAGGGCCCTGGTGCGGGCCCAGCTCGTCATCGCCTCATCGCGCGACGAGGCCGAGTTGCAGTATGCCGGTTACGCCGCCTATGATCCCGGCCGCGTCCGCGTCCTGCCCCCGGGCAGCGATCTCGCCCGGTTCGCCGCCGCCCGCCCGCATCCTCAGGTCGACGCCGCGATCGACCGATTCCTCTGCGATCCGGCCAAGCCGACGATCCTGGCGCTCGCCCGGCCGGTCGCGCGCAAGAACCTCGCGGCGCTGGTGCGCGCCTACGGGGAGAACCGGGCGCTCCAGGCCTGCGCCAACCTCGTGATCGTCGCCGGCACGCGGGACGACATCGACACCCTCGACGGCGACATGGCCGCGACGATGCGCGACCTCCTCGTGTTGATCGACCGCTACGACCTCTACGGGCGCGTCGCCTATCCGAAGACCCACCGTCCGGAGGATGTACCGGCGATCTACGCCCATGCCAGGGTGCGGGGCGGCCTGTTCGTCAACCCGGCCCTGAACGAGCCCTTCGGCCTCACGCTGCTGGAAGCCTCGGCCGCCGGCCTGCCCTTGGTCGCCACCGACAGCGGCGGCCCTAACGACATCGTCGAGACCTGCGGCAACGGGCTGCTGGTCGATCCCCGCGCGCCGGAAGCGATCGCCGAGGCCTGCCTGCGGATCCTGGGCGATCCGGCCCTCTACGCCCGATGCGTGGCCGGCGGCTCCCGGGCGGCGGCGGCCTACGACTGGGACCGGCACGCCGCCCGTTACCACGTCCTGCTGCGCGCGCTGCTCGCCGCGGAACCGCCCGCACCGGCGCAGCGGCAGCTCCTCGTCTGCGACATCGACAACACGCTGGTCGGCTGCGACGCGGCGCTCGGCATCTTCCGGCGCTGGCGCAGCCGGCAGGCCGGGCTGGCCTTCGGAGTCGCGACCGGCCGGTCCTTCCACAGCGCCATGGCGGTGCTCGAGCAGCAGGCGAGCCCCCGGCCCCAGGTGATGATCACCTCGGTCGGGTCCGAGATCTATCACCTCGACGTCAACGGCGTGACCTACACGGCAGACGCCGCGTGGCGGCGTGTCATCGAGGCCGGCTGGGACCGGGCCGCGGTGCAGGCGACGCT
Source organism: Methylobacterium mesophilicum (assembly GCF_036441335.1). Classification (GTDB taxonomy): domain Bacteria; phylum Pseudomonadota; class Alphaproteobacteria; order Rhizobiales; family Beijerinckiaceae; genus Methylobacterium; species Methylobacterium mesophilicum_B. The sequence continues at coordinate 375,584 of NZ_MLBW01000034.1, read as the reverse complement.
CGTCGGGATGGGCGGGCTCCACAACCAGGGCGCCCTCGAGCAGCGCGCTCTGAAGCTCAGCTATTTCGGCGACGCGGCTGCCGCACGACAGGTCCGTTTGCGTCTGGCACAGGCCGGGTTCGCCGCACGCGTGATCCACAGCCACGGCCGCTACCTCGACGTCCTGCCGGAGGCGGCCTCCAAGGGTACCGCCGTCGATCACGTCCGGGCCCTCTACGGGTTGCCGGAGCACGCCGTGTTCGTCGCCGGCGATTCCGGGAACGACATCGAGATGCTCGGCGCCCGGGTTCAGGCCATCATCGTCGCCAACTACTCCGACGACCTGGCGAGCAACGCCGCTCTCAAGCACACCTACGTGGCCCGTCGGACCCATGCCCGGGGCATCATCGAGGGGGTCTCGCATTTCCGCCGGATGCTGGCCGATGTCGGCTGATCCGGGCCGGGAGCTTGCCCCGAGCGTCCTGACCCTCGTCCGCGGCCGGGCGGATCGCCTGCGCAACCTCATGGGCGGCCTCGCACGCCAGACCCGGCCGCCGCGCGAACTGATCATCGCCTGGATGCAGCCGCATCCGGAGCCTGACCTCCCCGATCCGGGCTGCTCGATCCGGCACCTCCACGTGCCGGGCGAGCCGATGCCGCTCGCTGCTGCGCGCAACCGGGCAGCCGAGGCGGCTGCGGCGGATCTCCTCGTCTTCCTCGACGTGGATTGCATCCCGGCGCCGGGACTGGTCGCGGCCTACGCGCAGGCCGCCCGGACGACGCGGGGACTGTTCCTCGGCGAGGTTCTCTACCTGCCGCCAGGCGCGGCCTTGACCGATCCCGATCCGGCGGCGCTCGACCGCCTCGGCCAGATCCACCCGGCCCGGCCCGCGTCGCCCGAAACAGGCCTGCGTCTCGAGCCCGATGCCGGCCAGCTCTGGGGCCTCTCCTTCGCGCTGCCGGCGGCGTGCTGGCGCGCGGCCGGCGGGATGGACGAGGCGTTCGTGGGCTACGGCGGCGAGGAGACGGACCTCGCCGCCCGGCTCGCCGCCTCCGGGCTGCCGACCTACTGGGTCGCGGGCGCGCGCGCCTACCACCAGCACCATCCGGTCCACGTGCCGCCGCTGCAGCATTTCGCGCCGATCCTCGCAAACGCGGCGCGCTTCCGCGCGCGGCACGGGCGCTGGTGCATGACCTACTGGCTGGATCAGTTCCGCGCGGCCGGGCTGATCGACTGGGACAGCGACGCCCCGGCGATCCGCCTGATCCGCCCGCCGACCGGGCCCGAGATCGCCGCAGCCCTGCGGCCCGACGCCCTGTTCTCCTGAGATCGAGCCCGAACCGACCGCCATGAAGAAACCGATCGCGTTCTTCGTCCATCACCAGGGCCGCGGCCATGCCAACCGCACGATGGCACTGGCTGCCGAATTCGCACGCGACCGGCCGGTCTCGGTCCTGACCGCGGATCCGCGCCTGTTCGACGGCTTCCATCGCGACATCGAGATCGTGGCGCTGCCGAACATGATCGGCGCGACGGTCCCGACCGCGCGGCTCTACGCCGAGCCGACGCCCCGGGTGATGCACTGCGTCCCCCTGGGTCTCGACGCGATGCGCCGGACCATGCGGGCCATCCTCGACCATCTCGACGCGCGCGCGGTCGGGCTGTTCGTGGTCGACGTCTCGGCGGAGATCGCGCTGCTGGCGCGCATCGCCAGCGTGCCCGCCGTGCAGATCCGCATGCACGGCGACCGCTCCGATATCGGCCATGTCGGCGCCTACGAGGCCTGCGTCGGGATGCTCGCGCCCTTCGACGCCCGCCTGGAGCAGGACGATTACCCGGCGTATCTGCGCGCCAAGACCTTCTACAGCGGCGGCCTCTGCACCAGCGTCGACCGGGTGCCGGAGCGCGCGGAGGCGCGCGCCAGGCTGGGCCTCGACCCTGCGCGCGAGATCATCGTGGCGGTGACCGGCGGCGGCGGCAGCGGCACGCCCTACGCGCCGCTCACGGTCGCGGCCCGCGCCGAACCCGATGCCCTGTGGCTCACCCTCGGACCGACCCACCGCGAGGGCCACGAGACCGACTTCTCCAACCTGCGCGAGCTCGGCTGGGTAGCCTCGGTCACCGATCATCTCGCCGCTGCCGACCTCGTGATCGCCTCGGCGGGCGACAACACGGTCCACGAGGTCGCCAGGGTCGGCGGGCGCCTGATCGTGATGCCGGAATGGCGCTACTTCGCCGAGCAGACGCGCAAGGCCGAGGCTCTGGTCCGCCTCGGCGCCGCCGTGCAGGCGCCTGTCTGGCCCGGGGATCTCCAGGGCTGGCGCGACCTCCTCACCCGCGCCCGCGCCCTCGACGGAACCGCTCTGCGCGGCCTCTATGCCCCCGACGCCGCCGCACGCGCCGCGGGATGGCTCGAAGGGCTGACCGACGCGCTCTGGGATCTCGGACCGTCCGACGCCGAGCTCGGCCCCGCCTCTGAGCCGCCGGCGCTCCAGGACGTCGCGGCCGCATGAGCACCAGCCTTTTCCCGCCGCGACCGGAGCCCGAGCCCCGCATGTCCTCCGTCACCGTCGTCACCCTCGCGAAGGGGCGACCGGCCCATCTGCGCAACGTGCTGCGCGGCCTTGAGCGCCAGACGCAGGCCCCCGCCGCCTTCATCGTCGCGGTCATGCAGGACACGCCCTACGACCTGCCCGACGTCGGCTTCCCCGTGCGTCAGATCCTCGTTCCGGGCCGCGAACTGCCGCTGGCGGCCGCGCGCAACCGCGGTGTGGCGGCGGCGGACGGTGACGTCGTGGTCTTCCTCGATGTCGACTGCATACCGGCGCCCGAACTCGTCGCCGACTATGCGCGGGGGCTCTCCGAACTCGACGGCCTGCTGATGGGCGAGGTCCTGCACCTGCCCGAATGCGCCACGGCCGGCGTCTGGGACTACGGCGACCTCGACGCCGTGGCGGAGAAGCATTCCGACCGCCGCGGCCCTCCGGTGTCAGGCATCGAGATCTGCCACGATTACCGCTGCTTCTGGTCGCTCAACTTCGCGATCCGGCGCGAGACCTTCCTGGCGACCGGCGGCTTCGACGAGCGCTACACGGGCTACGGCGGCGAGGATACCGACTTCGGCAAGCTCCTCGACTGGAGCGGCATCCCGATCGCCTGGATGAAGGGCGCGCGCGCCTATCACCAGTACCATCCGCACCACATGCCCCCGGTCCATCACCTCGACAGCGTGGTGCGCAACGCCGAGCTGTTCGAGGCCAAATGGGGATACCGCACCATGGGCCACTGGCTCTACGCCTTCAAGGTGATGGGCCTGATCGACGACACGCCCGACCGGCCGATCCGCATCCTGCGCCGGCCCGACGCCGCCGATCTCGCACTCACCGGCCAGCTCGGCCACCAGCCCTACACCAACTCCGCCTCGGTCATCCGCGCCATCGAGGCCCGCAAGGAGGCCGGAGCCGAGTCCCCCGCGCCGTCGCCGGTGACGGCATGAGGATCGCGCTCCTCGCCCATTTGCGCCACCCGATCGCCCCGCCGTTCGCGGGGGGCCTCGAAGCCTATACGTGGAACCTCGCGGACGGCCTCACTGCCCGCGGGCACGAGGTCGCGCTGTTCGCCTCAGGCGACAGCGAGCGGCGCTTCGCCCTGGATCCCGTGATCCCGATCCATCACGAGCGGAGCCACGCCGGCATGGAGCATCGGGGCGATGCGCGCCTGAAGGCCCATCTCGATGACGGCTACGCCGCCGCCTGCGACCGGATCGCCGGCGGGGGCTTCGATGTGCTGCACAACAACAGCCTGAGCCGCCTGCCTCTGGAGCCGCGCCGCGTGGCCGCGGTCCCGACCGTCACCTCGCTGCACGTGCCGCCCTACGACGCCCTGCGCTGGTTCGTGCACGCGAGCACGGCTCCGCACCACCGGATCACCGCGACATCACGGGCGCAGCTGGACGCGTGGTGGCCGGAGGGTGCGCCCCCTGGGGCATCGGTGCTCCACAACGGTATCGATCCCGCCGCTTGGCCCTACCGGCCGCACGGCGATGGGAGCGCCGTCTGGTGCGCACGCCTCGCGGCGGTCAAGGGCGCACACCACGCCGTCGCGGCGGCGCGCCGTGCCGGTCTCCCGCTGACCTTGTTCGGCCCGATCGAGGAGCCCGATTACTGGAGCGCGCAGGTCGCGCCGCTCCTCGGCGGATCGATCCGCTTCGGCGGTCAGCTCAGCGGTGCGGCTCTGGCCGCAGAGGTCGGCCGCGCCTCCGTGTTTCTGACCACGCCGTGCTGGGACGAGCCGTTCGGGCTGGCGGCGATCGAAGCGATGGCCTGCGGCCTGCCAGTCGCCGGGTTCGACCGCGGCGCCGTCGCGGAGGTGGTCGGCGAGGCCGGATCCCTGGCCGCGCCGGGGGACGAGGCCGATCTCGCCCGCGCCATCGGCGAGGCAATCGCGATCCCGCGGCAAGTCCCGCACGAGCGCGTCCGGCGCCTGTTCACCCGCGCCCGCTGGCTCGATCGCTGCGAGGCGCTCTACGCGCAGGCCCGTGCCGGCGGATGACCGCGCCGCCGCGAAAGGCACGCGCCGCCCGCGCGTACTCCGAACCGTCCGCGTGAGAGCCGTGACATGACCCGACAGGATCTGATCGCCGCGTTGTGGCATGGCCGCGACCCCTTCGCGGATCCCCCACCGGACCTACGCCCCCGCGACCTTCAGGGCTGGCGCAGCGTTCATCCCTACCTCGAGGAGGCGGTGACCGAACTCCGCCCCCGCGTGGTCATCGAGGTCGGCACCTGGAAGGGGGCCAGCGCCCTGTTCCTCGCGCGGACCATGGCGGAGCACGAGGTCGCCGGCACCGTGATCGCGGTCGACACGTGGCTCGGGGCGGTCGATCACTGGGCGGACGAGGCGCTCTTCGCCGAACTCGCCACCGAGCATGGCTACCCGAGCCTCTACCGGACCTTCCTGGCCAACGTGGTGCGGGCAGGCATGACCGACCGCCTCCTGCCGCTGCCGCTCGACTCGGTGAATGCGGCCGAACTCCTGCGGTTGCGCGGTGTCACCGCCGACGTCCTCCATCTCGACGCCGGTCACGAGGAGGCGTCCGTCGCGGCGGACCTGCGCGCCTGGTGGCCGCTCCTCCGACCCGGAGGCCTCCTGATCGCGGACGATTACGATCGCCTCGGGGGACGCTTCCCGGGGGTAACCCGGGCGGTCGACGCGTTCTGCCTCGAGGCCGGTGTTCGAGGGCCGTGGTCCATGCAGGGCAAGTGCAAGTTCATCAAGCCGGGCTAGGGCGAGCGGCCAGCTTTGTCGGCGGGCCGGCCGGCCCGACCGCAGCAGTCTCCGAATCCGACGCGTTCTCTAGCCTCCTCTGCTGAGTTGATACCCGCTTTTTCGCCGCGCGGCCCTGCGTGAAAGATTGCGTCGGGTCGCGATCGGACTGGCGGCTCGGGGTGGATTGCTGCCGGCCCGCTTCTGCGCCAAGCGCGGGCGCTCGAGCATACATGTCGCCGACGATCCAGGCGGTCAGAGGCCAGCAGACAGGTCTGTAAGCCTGTCGGGCTAGTCTTTGACTGGGACGGTCTGCGTATACCTGTAGAGAGGCAGAGTCCTCCGCCAAGTCCAACCTGACCGCGTGCGCCACGCACAGCCGCATTCGTGACGCAGGCCCCTCTCCGAAGCCTCTAAGCCAAATGATTATCGCTCATGCGCTAATGTACGGCTTGTGCTGCGGATTGCGATCGGCAACCCTGCTTCGAATACGCGCCTGCGGAGCTTTCGATGCGAGCCGGAAGTCGTTGTATAGGGAAATGCCTAGGGTCACTCCTGATTTATGCCGCCGGATCCGGCCTCGTTTCCGCGGATATCAGAGTGAAGCGTGCCGGAGACGGAAAAATCGTCTCAATGTCCAATCTGTCGCCAGCGAAGGACTGTTCTCCGATGGTCTTGCGCGGCCGGGTCAGCAATCTAGCTTTCGAGCAGGACGCGGTACGCGGATTCACCCTTAACCAAAAAGGCGGCGAGCAGTACATCAACGTACCCGCTCTGTACAATTTCCCCGATCCACGCCAGAAAGCGATCGCCCGCGATGGATATTCCGCATTGATCCGGGACGGTAGCACAGTAACGATCAAGGCACTGTTCTGCGGTGCGGCGGGCAGAATCGTGAAAATGGACGCGATTTCGACGAAGTAGGGACTATGTCATGTCAGCGCGATCAGGTGCGGCTGCTCTCCTCTCGATGTTGTGCTGCGCCCAGGCTGCAAGCTCGGGATGGAAGCCGGCAAAAGGAACTCCTTATCCTGCGTTCACCTCCTGCGTCTCGTCCAATCTGTGCATGTTCGTCTCGTGCCGGCGCGGTGGCGAATGGTCCTTCGAGATCTACTCCGTCGAGAACGGTCTAAGCGCTGGAGATACGCTGTCCCTCGCCGCTGCCGGACGCCAGATCATGCTGATCGTACCGCCGAGGACCAACAACGATCTCTACAGATGGCCGCTGCGGCAGGACATAGACGAAATTCTGAGTTCGGGCAGCAAAGCGGTCATCGTCTTCGACGATCGCACCAAGTGGCCCGTAAAGACTGAAGGTTATGTTTTGGCAAAATCAGACTTGTCGCGTCGATGCAAGGTCTGAATCCGAGCTTCGTGGGCCGACCAGCGGGGGACGCGCGGTGTCTATGGGAAGACTGACTCTCGCGATCCTGATGGGATCGCTCTTTGCATCGCCGGCCGTGGCGGCATCCAGAGCGGCGACCTACTTGGCGAATCAGGAGATCAATGACGGGTGCGATGGTCGTCAAGGGCGCATCGATCCCGCGGGCTTGATCGAGCAGGATCTCGATGGCGACGGCCTGGCCGACTTGATCATATCGCATGAAGCGATCCGGTGTGCCGGTAGGATGCCTCGGAGCAACCAGTGCGGCATGCAGGTTTGCTCCGTTCTCTTCTATCTGCGGCGCGGGTCACTGCTTCAGAAGGCCCACGACATGTTGGGGGCCAATGTTAAGGTAGGCCACGAGCGCATCCCGAAGGTTCATATGAATGCCCATGGCGGAGGTGGAGGCTACGTGCGTTGGAACGGGAAGTCTTTTGACTGAGAACGGACGTCTTGCGGCGATGTCCGACACTCGTCGATAGCCGCGTTCCGAGCCGTCACCATTTACGTCTCTCCCGCGTCCGGGCGGAGCGGGCAGTCGGCGAAAACACGCAGGCGGAAAGCGAAAGCGGCCCTGCGCGCCGACGCGATGCTCACCACCAATGCCGCCCAGAAAAGCCGTGGGTCGAGTTTGATCCTGCCGGGCGACCATCGCGTTCCGAGCGCGGCCGCGAGCCGCAAGCGCGGCTCGACGGCCCCAATCGATACATCACCGCCCTGATAGCAGTGGACCTCGCGTCCGATTTCGAGGTCCGCACCGTCGCGCCGGGGTGACTGCGCCGGGCCGCCAGCGGACAGGCGGTCTTGCGCCCATGTACGTCCGCATCGACGATGCTCATCCCTCGGATTCCGTCGTAACATCCCTTTTGCCGTTCGACGGGGGCGGCGCGAGCGTCGCCGTCGCGCCGAGATGGTTGAACGTCGGGATGAAGCGATCATGACTGCGGATCGACCGTACGGTGTGGGGCCGCGCCGTGTCCTCCTTCTGGGGGCGACCGGCACGATCGGCCGGGCGACGGTTCGGGCGCTGCTGTCGCGCGGTCACGAGGTCATCTGCCTCGTCAGGCGCCCTGCCGAAAACGCCATCCCCGCAGGCGCTACCGCGCGGATCGTGGATCTGACCGATCCGATGTCGCTGGCGCGCGACGGTGTCCGCGGCGAACGCTTCGACGTTCTGGTATCGTGCCTCGCCGCGCGCACGGGGCTGCCCGACGATGCTTGGGCGATCGATTACGGTGCGCAGGTCAACGCCTTGCAGGCAGCGCGGACGGCCGGCGTGACGCATGTCGTGCTTCTGTCGGCGATCTGCGTCCAGAAGCCGATCCTCGCCTTCCAGCACGCCAAGCGCGCCTTCGAGACCGAGCTGATCGCGTCGGGGCTCGACTACACCATCGTCCGGCCCACCGCCTTCTTCAAATCGCTCTCGGGGCAGATCGACCGCGTGAAACGCGGCAGGCCATTCCTGGTGTTCGGAGATGGCACCTTAACGGCCTGCAAGCCGATCAGCGACGACGACCTTGGCCGCTATCTGGCCGACTGCCTCGACGATGGGGACCGCCGCAATCGCGTTCTGCCGATCGGCGGCCCGGGCGAGGCGATCACGCCGCGCGCGCAGGGCGAGCGGCTCTTCGCCCTTCTGGGACGCGAACCGCGCTTCACGCACGTTCCGGTCGTGCTGCTGGACGTGATCGTCGCCGTTCTGGCGATGATAGGTCGATGGGTGCCGCCTCTCACCGCCAAGGCCGAACTCGCGCGGATCGGGCGCTACTACGCGACGGAGTCCATGCTCGTTCTGGACCCAGCGACCGGGCGATACGATGCGCAAGCCACTCCGTCGACGGGCACGGAGACGCTGTTCGACTACTACGCGCGCGTGGTCCGGGGTGAGGCAGTCGCCGAGCGTGGCGACCACGCCGTGTTCTGACGATGCGCGATGGCAGCATGTCCGCCTCTCCAGCGGCCACGCTCCGAAGCAGGCCGGCCGCTCGCGGCCAGACTGCGTCACGCCGGATCGTCAAGGTGCGCAGAACCGACCGCGTCATAACCAGCCGCCGTACGAAGATCGGTCAGAGACTGGACAGATTCCGGCCCCGGTCACACCCGTCAGAGGCTCTGGTGCAGTCCGCGGACCGGGCTCACGCCCTCCGGCACCGCGGTCGCGCGCAGGAGGGACGCCTCCGCCAGCCAGCGCTACCAGTTGCCCATCTTTTCGATGCCGTGCTTGTGCGCCGGGACGGGCAGGACCGGGGTCAGGAGAGCGGCGAACTCCCGGGGGTAGGCCGCGAAGCCGCTCCGCCGCCTGCTCCGCCGCGACGTAGTCCTTCGTCGAGGTGCCGGGCAGCGACAGCGTGGTCTTGGCCATCCTGGACATCTCGGCCTCGCGCCCGGACGTCGCCTCGCGGCAGGCCGGCCTCATGGCCGTGACGTGGAGCCTGTCGAACGCGTCGCGGGCGACGTCGCGCTCCAGCACCGGGATGCGCGCTTCCTCGACGTGGTGCCCGTCGCCCCGTATGGCCTCGGCCGCCACGACGTTCGCCACGACGTTCGCCACGACCTGCGCGTCGACGGCGCCGAAGCCCGGCCCGACCATCCAGCCGGCGTGGCGCTCGCGGCCGGGGGCGGCGCCGGGGCCGTATCGACGCTCTTGCCGTGTCGAGGCGTCCGGATAGAGTGCCGGCGCGCTTCGGCACTGACGCGACGGCGTCCGCCGCCAGCATCGCCCCCCGTCACGCACCGAGCGACCTCGGATGTCATCCGCACTGCCCCCCGATCTGTCCGCCTTTCGCGACCTGCTGGACGAGGGCGGGCTCGTCACCGACGCTGCCAGCTTGACCCGCTACACCCACGATCAGCGCTCGCTGATGCGGGGGGAGACGCCGGGCGTCCTGCGCCCGCGCTCGACCGGGGAGGTCCAGGAGATCGTCCGCCTCGCGGCACGCAGCGGCTTCGGTCTGGTGCCCCAAGGTGGCAACACCAGTTATGTCGGGGGCGCGACGCCGGAGCCTGGTCGCCGGCAACTCGTCGTCTCGCTCGAGCGGATGAACCGTGTCCGATCCGTCGATGCGACGGGGTTCACCGTGGCCTGCGATGCCGGCACCATCCTCGCCGACGCACAGGCGGCCGCGGAGGCGAGCGGCTGCCTGCTGCCGCTCAGCCTCGGCGCCGAGGGGAGCTGCCGCCTCGGCGGCAATGTCGGCACCAATGCGGGCGGGCTGCAGGTGCTGCGCTACGGCATGACGCGCGACCTCGTGCTCGGCCTGGAGGTCGTCCTGCCGGACGGATCGCTGTTCTCCGACATGAGGACGCTGCGCAAGAACAACATCGGTTACGATCTCAAGCAGCTCTTCATCGGCGCCGAGGGCACCCTCGGCATCATCACCGGCGTGGTGCTCAAGCTCTGGCCGGCGCAGACGCAGCGCGCCACCGCTTGGCTGCAGCTCGCGGCGCGCGCGCCGATCCCCGACATCGCCGCCCTGATCCGGCGCGAGACCGCCGATCTTGCCTCGACCTTCGAGCTGATCTCGGCCTCGTCGCTGGGTCTCGTCGCCGACATGCGCGGCGCCGATCTCGGGCTCGCGGCCGGACCCGGCGGGGCGGTGCTGCTCGAACTCTCCGCATCCGCGCAGCGCATTCCCCTCACCGAGATCCTCCTGGGCACGCTGGAGGCGCTGATGGAGGCCGGCCACGTCGAGGACGCGGTGCTGGCCCAGTCGGAGCGGCAGCGGCGCGAGATGTGGACCATCCGCGAGACGATCCCGGAGGCCGAGAAGCACGCGGGCGGCTCGGTGAAGCTCGACATCGCGGTCCCGACCTCGGCTGTCTCAGACTTTCTGGAGCGAGCGGGCGCGGTGGTGGCCGAGCAGGCGCCGGGCACGCGGCTGTCGTTCTACGGCCATGTCGGTGACGGCAACATCCACTTCAATCTGCTGGTGCCGGGGGGACGCGACCGGATCGACTTCACGAGAGAGGTCGAGGAGGGCATCGCCCACGCGATCTACGCGGTCGCGATCGACCTCGGCGGCAGCTTCAGTGCCGAGTACGGCATCGGCCGCTTCAAGCGCGACCTGCTCGGCCGCTACGGCGACCCGGTCCGCCTGGACCTGCTCGCCACTCTCAAGCGGGCGGTCGATCCGACCGGGTTGATGAATGCGGGCGCGATGACCTGACGGCGGCGCCGGGCGCACCGCCAGACGCGTCGGCCACGCGGTCGGCTCGTCCCGAACGCTGGCGCCAACGAGACTGGTTTCGGGCAGCGCCGCTCGGATGGGGGCGGAACGCGGAATGCGCGCCCGGGGCATCCGGGACGCCGAACCGTGCTGCGCCGTCGGCACGGAACGCGCGAGGTGATGCCGGGAGAGCGCGGGGCGATCCGGTCTGAGCCGACCGGTCGGAGACTCGGGAAGGCGCCGTGACTCCCGCTAGGACCGTACCGAGACGGGCCTCAGGTCCTCATCGCGACCGGACGCCGGACCGGCGCTCCGAGCCGCTTGAACGCGTTCATCGCCGCGACGGCGATCGTGAGAGCCACGAGATCCTTGTGCGCGAGATCCGCGCTCGCGGCCGCTGGGTTTCGTCGGAAGCGTGCGTCCCGTTGACCCGCGTGATTTCCTCCGCCCGCGCGAGCGCTGTGTTGGTCAGAGAACAGGTCGGGCGCCGCGGCCCGGATCGGAGAATCGGGGCGACATTCTCGAACGGCGTCGTCTTCGGATCAGGACTTCGGGTCAGATGACGTCGGAACATCGACGCTCGTCCGATCGGCAACGACGTCGATCAACAGGCGGTTCGTGACCTTCCTCCCGATCAGCGGAACTATACAACGCCGGATTGCTCAGAACATCGAGCCGGCCCAGCAATCGCCGTCGCGGTCGGTGCAACGGAGGCCCGGAGCTGCGGGTCGAGCGCACCATTTTTGCCGCACGTGACGAAATTCATCAGCTATCGGTGAGTATTCCGGTTGCTACCGTTCGTCCGGCACGCAGCGGGCATTGACCAGATGAACGGGCCTCCGAAAGATACTGCCCATCCGTTTGGGTTGCACCGCTCATCGCCAGGGAGGGATTGCGCGTGCGTCGTTCGGTCATCGCTACTCTCGTCCTCGCCGCCGGCCTCGCGGTCACGGGTGCGCAGGCACAGTCCGGCCTCGGCAACGGGACCGGCAATTCGGGCGCCGGCAACGGCAACGGAAACGGAAACGGCAGCAACAACGTCCTGGGCGCTGCCGCAGCGGCGGGCTCGTCGAGTTCGGTGAACATCGGCGGCAGCGGCAGCGGCCGGAACACGCCCGGCGTGTGGGCGCCGGGGCTCGCGGCGGCCGGGATCGAGAGCTGCCTCGGCAGCGCCAGCGCCGGCGGGGCCGGCCCGGGATTCGGCGTCACCATCGGCGGGACCCTGACCGACAAGGGATGCAATCTGCGTCTCTACGCACGGACCCTGTACAGTCTCGGTCACCGGGTCGCGGCGACACAGATCCTGTGCAACGATCCCGACGTCGCCCTCGCCCTCGCGGTCGAGGGCGTGCCGTGCCTCGCCGGCCCCGGAGCGGAGGTGCAGCGGTCGGTGGGCTTCACGGCCGCCGCGTCCGAGTATGCCGCGATTTCGGCTCCAGGCCCGGAGACCGGGCCAGAGGGTCCTCCCATGGCTCTCCGCTCGCCTCCGAGGCGCCGCCCCCGTGTCAAGGCGGAGACCGTCCGGCGGTCGGCGCAGCCCGCTAACCCGCGGCGCGGGCCGCCAGGGCTCGCGGGTGCGGCGCTGGCATCGGGGTCACCGGACGGGACGTGAGCAGCATCGCGATCTGGGTCCGGTTGTGGAGCCCGAACTTGCGCAGGATGTTACCGATATGCGTCTTCACGGTATTGGCTGAGATCCCCATCCCGTAGGCGATCCCGTCATTCTGCGCGCCCGCGGCGATGTATTGAGCGATCTCCTGCTCCCTCGCGGTCAGGGTGATGTGGGTGTCGAGAAGCGCGCGTCGCACGCAGATCTGGACCATCTTGGCCTCCTTCCGGGCCGGGACAGGCCCGACGTCTCGGAATCATTCCATCTTGAGGGCGTCGACAGGATCGAGCCGGGAGGCCCGGTGGGCCGGGTAGTACCCGAAGAAGAGTCCGACGAGCGCCGAGAACCCGACCGACAGCAGGACAGCCTGTGCGTCGATGACCGTTGCCCAGCCCGCCGTGCGCGCGACGGTCAGCGAGATCCCGGTGCCGAGGACCACGCCGACGAGGCCCCCCAGGAGGCAGAGCACCAGTGCCTCGGCCAGGAACTGCAGGCGGATGTCGACCCCGCGTGCGCCGACCGCGCGCCGGATCCCGATCTCCCGGGTCCGCTCCGTGACCGTCACCGTCATGATGTTCATGATGCTGATGCCGCCGACCAGCAGCGACACGCCCGCCACCGAGGTCAGCAGCAGCGCGATCGTCCGCGTGGCGCCGCGCTGGGCATCCATGGCGGCGGCCGGGTCGGAGACCCGGAAATCGTCCTCCTGGCCCGCGGCCATGCGGTGACGCTGGCGCAGGAGCGCCTCGATCCCGGCACGCGCCCGGGCCATGGCCTCGTCGGAGACCGCCTTGGCGACGATGTAGGCGACGGCATCGCGGTTGACGCCGCTCGCGCTGCCGAGAAAGCGCAGCTTGGCGGTCTCGAGCGGCACGAAGACCACGTCGTCTTGATCGGGTCCCTTGGCGTCGAGCACGCCCACCACCTCGAACGGCACGCTCATGATGCGCACCTCGGCGCCGATCGGGTTGTCGCGCCCGAACAGCTCTTTTGCCACCACGCTGCCGAGGATCGCGACTTTCGCGGCGGTGGTCTGCTCGGTGCCGTTGAAGCTGCGCCCGCGCCCCAGAAGCCAGTCGCGCACGACGAAATGGCCGTTCGTCGTGCCGTTGACGACGGTGTTCCAGTTCTTGTTCTCGCGCACGATCTGCGCGCTGCCCGACAGCGACCCGGCCGCGGCGCGGACTTCCGGCACCTGCGCGAGGATCGCCTCGACGTCGCCCTCGGTCAGCGTCAGCCGCGTGCCCGCCTTGAGCCGGACACCGTCCTTCTGCGCGGTCCCGGGATTGATCATCAGGACGTTGGCGCCGACCGCCCGGATCTGATCGGCCACCCGGCCCTGCGCGCCGCTGCCGATCGCCAGCACCGTCACCACCGAGGCGACCCCGATGACGATGCCCAGCATCGTGAGAACGCTGCGCATCGGGTTCAGGCGCAGCGACCGCAGCGCGACGAGGAGCGTCTGAGACAGGCTCATGCCGCCACCGCCCGCGGGCCGACGCCCCGCACGTCGTCGTGGATCCGGCCGTCGCGGAGGTGGATCGTGCGCGCGCACCGGGCCGCGACCGCCGCATCATGGGTGATCATGATCACGGTCTGTCCGCTCCGGTTGAGCTCGCGGAACAGGTCGAGGATCTCGGCGCCGGTGCGGCTGTCGAGGGCGCCGGTCGGCTCGTCGGCGAGCAGGACCGCCGGAGCGCCCACCAGCGCGCGCGCGATGGCCACCCGCTGTTGCTCCCCCCCGGAGAGCTGCGCGGGGAGATGCCGCTCCCGAGCCGACATGCCCACCGATTCCAGGGCAGCGCGGGCGCGCAGCCTGCGCAGTCGCGGCGCGACCCCAGCATAGATGAGGGGCAGCTCGACGTTCTCCACCGCCGTGCTGCGCGGCAGCAGGTTGTAGGACTGAAACACGAAGCCGATCCAATCCCGCCGCATCCGGGCGCGGGCGTCGTCGGACAGTCGTGCCGTGTCCGCTCCGTCGAGGCGGATCGCCCCGGAGGTCGGACGGTCGAGCAGCCCGACCATGTTCATCAGCGTGCTCTTGCCCGATCCGGACGGGCCCATGATGGCCACGCACTCGCCCGCATCGACGCCGAGCGAGATGTCGCGGATCACCGGGACCGACAGAGTGCCGATCTGGAAGGTTCGGTGCACGGCGTCCAGGGCGAGGAGCGTCATCGTCAGAACCCCAGCCGGACGCCGAACAGGCGCCGTCCGGCCGGCGCCTCTGCCTGCCCGACCACGACCTCACTGCCCTCTGCGAGGCGGCCGGGCGCGCGCAGGGCGACGAGATCGGCGCTGGTGGCGCCGACCTCGACACGCACCGGCTCCAGCCGGCCGTCGGGCGCCTGCACCCAGACGGCGGGCTCGCCCTGATCGCGGGGCGGAACCCCTTCGGGGCGGAAGCGCAGGGCCGCGAGAGGCACCTTCAGCACGTCCGCGTCCTTGTGGATCGTCAGCTTCACCAGGGCAGTCATGCCCGGCAGGAGCAGACCGTCGCGGTTGTCGGTCTTCAGGACCACCGTGTAGGTGACCACGTTCTGCGTCACCAGCGGCGCCTTGCGCACCTGCCGCACGACCGCCTCGAACCGGCGGCCCGGATAGGCGTCCACCCCGAAGGTCGCCCGCTGACCAGCCGCGACCCGGCCAATATCGGTCTCGTCGACGCGGGCATGGACCTCCATCTCGGCGAGGTTCTTGGCGATGTTGAAGGCCGTCCGCACCTCCAGGCCCGCTGCCAGCGTCTGCCCCTGGTTGACGAAGCGGCCGACCACGACGCCGTCGGTGGGCGCGCGGATCACCGTGCGGTCGAGATCGATCTCGGCGCCGCGCAGGCTCGCCTGCCGCTGGGGCACCGCGGCGCGGGCTTGCGTCAGTTCGGCCTCGAGCCGCCTGACCTCCGCGACGGCGGCTTCCACGGCGAAACCGTTGAGGTCGAGCAGGGTGCTGGCCTCGCGTGTCTGGGCTTTGCGGGCAGCGAGGTCGGTCTGCGCCTCTTCCAGGACAGCGGCCGAGGCGACCTCGCGGGAGCGCAGCGCGACCTTGCGCTCCAGGTTGCGCTCGGCCGCCAGCTGCACGGCCTGGGCGCTCTCGAGCTTGGCCTGAAGCACCGCCTTGTTGCCGCGGGCATTGTCGAGGTCGACCCGGGCGCGGTCGAGCCGGGCCTGCTGCACCGTCACGCTGGCGACCGCCATGGCGAGGGCGGCGCGGTTCTCCTCAACCTTGGCGAGGAAGCTGCGCGGATCGAGCGCGGCCAGCGGCTCGCCGAGCCGGACCCGGTCGTTGAAGTCGACGTACAGTTTGGCGATCTGTCCCGCGAGCTGGGAGCCGACTTCGACCGTGTCGACCGGCTGCACGGTGCCGGTGGCGGTGATGAGCTGCTCCAGAGCACCGCGCTGCACCGGCGCCGTGAGGAAGCGGCCCTCGGGAACCGGTGCGGCAGCCTTGGCATCCTTCGGGTCGGCCGCGACTGCCGGCGACCCAAGCGGCACCGACGCCAAGCCCCCGACCTCGGGATTGATGCAGGCGAGCAGCCCGAAGGCCGCGACCGCCGCGAAGCCGAGCGTCATCAAGTTGTTGGGCAACCATCGCGCCACGATTCGTCCCTCCCTCTGTTACGCCTCGGATGATCGGAAAATCCCCGTCTCCGGGCGGCCGAACCGGGCTCGCGCGCGGCCTACTCTCGCTCTCGACGCTCTCTGCGGCCACAGATTCTCAGTAGAACCTGGACCGACGAACTCTGACCTGACGATGATCGTCGAAGCACGACCTAACCCACCGAGCGAGAGAGACATTCGACGTTCATGGATTCGGCCCGGGGCATTCGGACATCGCGATGAACCGGAGAGTGTCGCCCGTGCGGCGAGCGATTTCGGTGCCTGCCGGAGCTGGCGGCTGTCACGCGGCAGCTGGCCGCGATCAGGCGCCTCCCGCTGCCGACGTGTCCGGCTAAGCCTTCATCGAGAGCGCGGCACGCCATCGACCTGCCTCGCCATCCCGGTGGGTCGCCGGCGCTCACGGCTCGATCAGTCCTGAGACAGTGGGGCGCCCCCGTTCCCGACACCGTCGCCCACGCCGAAATTGCCGTTGCCGTTCGTCCGGTTGCCGTTGCCGTTATTGGACCCGACGTTCCCGTTGCCGTTCCCGTTGCCCGCGCCGCTCATCAGGTTCAGGCGCGATGAGGCAGGGATGCCGTTGTTGAGAATGGCGAGGTCGTCGGGCGCGGCGGGCGGCCGAGCGAGCCGCGGCGTGCCCGAACTGGCGAGAGGCTGGAGCAAGCTCCACGGCGGCACGTGCTGGCCGCGCGGTGGCAGGTCGCGAGAGGGCCAGGGGGGCGCCGCGATCCACCCCTGACCCGGACCGGCCGATGCCGGCGGGATCAGGAGCACCTGGGCCGAGCCGGAGGCGGGAAGCAGCGGTAAGACGGCGATGGCGACACCGCGGGTGACACGTCGGAACACGTCGCTCATGCTGCGAACTCCTTCGATGCTGGCACCGTGGCGAGGCGCGGCCGAACGGTCCCGACGCGGGCTGTGATGCGGTCTTCGCTGTGTGTCGTGCTCTCACCGGACTCCCGGCAGCCCTCGAACACCTTCGCGCCTGTTCGGGCCCTTCGACGGCTCGGCCCGAGCGCGATCGGCGTCACCTCCGGAAGAGGTTCAGGCTCGCATTGCCATTGAGGTTGCCGTTCCCGGCGCCGATGTTCCCGTTCCCGTTCCCGCTGCCGCCGTTATAGTTCCCGTTGCCGGCACCGACATTCCAGTTCCCGTTCCCCGCACCGGCGTTGTTGTTCCCGTTATAGGCACCGACATTGTGCGAGCCGTTGCCGGCTCCCGTATTGCCCATGCCGTTGAAGGCGCCGACATTGCCCGATCCGCCGTTGAAGGCTCCGATGTTGTTCGAGCCGCTGTTGAACGCACCCATATTGCCGTTGACGACGGGCATTCCGGTCCCGTTGCCGTTGCCGTTGCCGTTGCCTGAGCCCGAGTTCCAATTGCCGTTGCTGTTCCCGTTCAGGGACCCGATATTTCCGTTCCCGTTGCCCACGCCGTTGCCGATGGCGAAGATCTGAGCCTGTGCCTGCAGGGGGGCCAGAAGAAGGGGCCAGAGAAAGAAGGTTCGGACGAGTATTTTCACCGCAATGCTCCCTGGTTCCGAGGGCCTCGCGTGAGGTCGGCGTTCAGCACGGTGCCGACGGCCGCCCACTTGGCGGCCGTCGCAGTCGTTCTGACGGCCTCGCGTTAGGGCGTGTTGCGGTTGCCGTTGAGGTTGCCGTTGAAGCTGCCGAAGTTGTTCACGCCGTTGAGGTTGCCGTTGGCGACCCCGAATAGGTTCCGGTTCCCGTTGAGATTGCCGTTGGCGTTCCCGGTGTTGATGTTGCCGTTCCCGTTGCCGTTGCCGACGCCGAAGATGTTGCCGTTGCCGTTCAGATTGCCGTTGCCGGAACCCGCGTTGCCATTGCCGTTGGCGTTGCCGTTCAGGAAACCGATGTTGAAGTTGCCGTTGCCATTGCCGTTCAAGGAGCCGGCGTTGGCATTACCGTTGCCGTTGCCGTTGCCCGAACCGATGTTGCCGTTGCCGTTGCCGTTTCCGTTGCCGCCGGCCAGCGCCATCGAGGGCGCGCCAGCGAGGGCAAGGACGGCGACAGCCGAGAGCAGCGTTGTCCTCATCGCGTTCCTCCTGATTGATGCTTACCCAAACCCTTCTGGCGGGCCGGGCGATGCTGTCTGTCGCTCAGGTTGAGCAACGCGATCAGGGTGCTGATGCGAGCAGAATACGACTAGATAGGAATTCGGCCTAGCCTATTCGGGCTACCTCTTTCGACGTAAACGGCCACATTTTTCCGCATCTAGGATTTTTAGATCTGTTGCATTGCAATATTCGATCCAATCATTCGCCCGATTGTGGCCTGTCGTTACTGCAAGAGGTCAGATTAGACCCGCATCATGAAATTTAATCTATTCGATATCCGCACATACAAGATCCTTCTCGCATAATTTTCCAGTTCCAGCGATCTATCGTCCAGATATCTATCAGTATTTTTGAAAACAGATATCCATTTACATCGCGTTGACGGAAGTGCAGTCAGAAAGTCAGGCTTTTCACTGCCTGGCAGCGTTCTCCGGAAGGCTGATACCGCACGGGAACGGGCTGAACGCCGGCACCCGCTCGCGGTCGGGCATCGGACCCAGGTTGGCCCGGGCGTTCCGCTCCGCCCCCGGGTGCGCAGCGCGTGCCGGCACGGGCTCGGTCCTCCGGAAGGATCCGGCCAGCACCCGACCCGCCCGGCATATCGACCGCCGCGCCCCCGCCACGCGCCCGGCCCGCGGTGATCGTGAGGGTCACCGGACGGTCCGTGGCCTCGACCAGCGCGTCCATCGACAGGCTCGGGATGAGGCGACCCACGCCATCGGGTCGGCCGTCCTTCTTCGGGCGCGGGCGGCAAGCTGGCGAACCCGCACGCGAAGGCCAGCCGTCAGGGGCTCGCGATCCGGGAATGCGGGACGGCCATCTCGAAGCGGAGACCGCTTCCGTCGATGGTGCGCTCGAAGCGACCGCCCAGGCTGCGCTCGATCGTCTGCTTGAGCAGCCGCGATCCGAAGCCGGTCCCGTCGGCCTTGGGCACGTCCGGCGGCGCCGGCCCCTCCCGCCACGTCACGCGCACGTCGTCGCCGGCCAGCTGTCCCTGAACTCTCAGCGTCCCGCCGCCCGACAAGGCCCCGTACTTGGCCGAATTGGTGGCGAGCTCGTGGAAGATCATCGCGTAGTCGTTCAGCTTGCCCGAGGGGGCGACCACCGCATCATCGATGTCGATCTCGATGTTGGCGCCGGTCCGGTACGGCGCCAAGATGCGCTCGGCGAGGACGGCCATCGGAACGGTGCCGTCCTCGCCGTTCTGCGCGCGTGTCGCCAGGACGGTCGCCTCGTGCAGCACGCCGAATCGCCGCGACAGGTCCTCGGCGAACAGCGGCGCCGACTTGGCGTCCCGGGCGACGATGGACGTCAGCGCCCGCGCCACCGAGAACATGTTCGACACCCGGTGGGCGAGTTCGGCGGCCAGAAGCCGCTCGGCCTCCTCGGCCCGCTTCTGGTCGGTGATGTCGAGGAAGATGGCCTGGATCCAGTCTCCGACCCGGCCGGCATCCCCACCGACGCCGCGCGCCGAGATCCAGCGCGCGTCCGCCTCCTCGCCGATGCGGAAGTCGAACGAGTAAGGATGCGGGTCCCGCTCGCTGGCCGCCCATTTCTCAACCATTCCGGTGCGGTCGTCGGCGTTGACGCGCGCGAACAGCGCGTCGATGTCGACGACGGTCTCCGAGACGCCCCAGAACGCGCAGCACAGGCTGTCGAGGCGAGCCACCCGCCGGGCCGGCGACCACGCCCAGAGACCGACGCCGCCCCGGTGGATCGCGCCGGTGAAATTCGCCAGCGTCCAACCGTCGCTTGTCACTTCGAAACCCCCGTGCCTGCGCGCTTCAGGTGCATGCGGATCGGGACGACATGTCCGGTACGATGCCCGGGTATAACCCCCAGAGGACGTGCTGGCTCCGGCATAGCTTCGGCGCCGTTCTGTCGGCGTGAGCGTGTGGGGCGACACGCGCGCGCGTCGACGTGACCGGGACCGTCCGGACCTCCGGCGACTTTGCCCTCGGCGGCCTCGTCCAGAGCATCGGCGGCAACGGTGACATCCAGCCCGATGCCGGCGGCGCGGCCCGGTGGCCGGGGCGGTGACGGCGGCACCGTCACGGTGACCCAGGGCGGGACGATCGTCACGGAGGGCGACGATGCCCTGGGCCTCGTGGCGCAATCCTCAGCGCCGTCGACCGGATGACGTCAGTCTTCGCTACGCTGATGCTTGTCCACCGATGCCGTGTAGATCTCGTCGATCGCCTCGGCGAGCGCCGCATCGAATGCATCGCCGCTCATGCCGGCCGTCAGCCCCTCCGTGAGCGCGCGCGAGAAACTCGCGATCACGCCGTGGTTGCAGGCGAGCTTGGCGCAAGCTTCCTTCCGCGCGTAGCCCCCCGACAGCGCGACCACACGGGCCACCCGCGGATGACGGGTCAACGGCGCGTAGAGGTCCGTCACGTCCGGGAGGGTGAGCTTCAGCATCACCTGCCGGCCTTCGGGAAGAGCGTCGAGCCGCTGTGCCAGCGCCGCGAGAAGGAGCGCCTCGGCGCCGGGCTTGTCGGGGCTCTTGATGGAGACTTCCGGCTCGATGATCGGCACGAGCCCGTGCGACGCGATCCGGTCCGCGATCGCGAACTGCTGCTCCGCGACGGCGGCGATGCCGCGCTCGGACGGCATGTTGATGACCGAGCGCATCTTCGTGCCGTAGACCCCGAGCCGGACGGCGCGGTCGAGAAGCGCGTCGAGATCCGGCATCGGCTTCATCAGGCTCACGCCATCGTCTTCCGGAGCGAGCCCCTTGTCGACCTTGAGGAACGGCACGATCCCGCGTTCCTCCCAGAGGAAGGCCGGGACGGGCTTACCGGCGGCGCTGCCGTCCATCGTGCCCTCGAAGAGGATCGCACCCAGCACCTTCGCACCCGTGAAGGCGGCCGAGGTCATGATGCGCACGCGCATCGCGTGGATGAGCGCGAACATCTCGGCGTCGCCGGCATAGGTGTCGTCGGGGATGCCGTAGAGGCGCAGTGCGCCGGGGGTCGACCCGCCGCTCTGATCGAGCGCGGCGATGAAGCCGTCGGCCGCGACCCGATCCGCCATCTTATCGCGTAACATGGCCGTCACTCCACGATCGCACGCGCCACTGCCGGTCCCCGCGCGACCGACTTGATCACAAGTCTTCACCGAGCTCGTCAAGGTCAGCAGCCGGACCGCGGCGCCCGGCCGGTGACGACGGTCCGCGCGTCACCGCTCGCGCGGGCGAACGGTTGCGGACACGTCGCGGCCGAGAGACGGGGCGTCCCCCGCCGTCACCGTCCCGTCTCGTGCTCGCGTCCATTACCGACTCCGCGACGACCGTATTCTCGCGCTCCGATTCGAACCGCGCCTCCGACGAAGATCGAGCGATCTCGCGCCTCACCTGCCGAGAAGCACCGCCCCGCGAGTCCGGCTCAGAGATCCAGGGTCTTGCGGGCGAAACTCTCGATGTAGTCGACGAGCTTGTCCGACGCGGCGCCGGCCGCATCGATGTCCCGCCGCGCGACCGCCTCGCACACGTCCGCGTGGAGGTTGGCGGTCAGCGGCAGGTCGGCCGCCTGCTTGTAGTGCTGGTACCAGAACCGGCGCGACAGGCCCGCCATGCTCTCCAGGGAGCGCACCGCGAACTCGTTGCGCGAGGCCGTCGCGATCAGCTCGTTGAACTGACGATCGAGCCGCATGAACGCCAGATCGTCGGACGCCGCGGCCGCGTCGCGCATGTCCTGCGCGAGCCCCGCGAAGACCTCGCGCTCCTCCCGGGTGGACCGCTCGGCGGCGAGGCGGGCGATCAGGCGCTCCAGGACGCGCCGCGTCTCCAGGAGACGCAGCTGCGTCCGCACGTTGATGTCCGAGACGAGGATCCCGCGCCGCGGCATGACCACGACGAGCCCGTCGCGGGCGAGCCGCTGCAGCGCTTCCCGGATCGGGGTGCGCCCGATCCCCAGCCGCTGAACCAGATTCTGCTCGCCGAGCACGAGGCCGGGCGGGAGCACCAGCGTCGTGATCATCTCTTCCAGCTGCTGGTAGGCCCGGTCGGTCAGCGTCAGGTCGGGCAGATCGTCGGTGCCGCCCGGCCCGTCGGACGCCGCCTTCACGGCCCTGCGAGCCCGCTTCCCACCCCGCTCGGCAGCGCGGACGGAACTCGTCTTCCCGGTCACGAAATTCATGGACGACCCTCCCGCCCCGGCCGGGCCCGCACATACCGCAACCGTCAGCGTGCATGGGGCGACCCGCCGCGCCGTGCAAGTGCATACGTCTGATATATCTTGCGCATCTTAGTAATATCCTGCATGACGACTCGCCGCATACGAACATGAGGGAGGTTGAGCCATGGCAGGGCCTGTTGCGATTTCCGCCGGCGACATGCTGCCGGACCGGGTGGCCGCGGACGCCACCGCCCGCGCGGCGGGCGGGTCCGGCGCGCTGATCGCGGCGCGGCTCGAGCGGCTTCCGATGACCGCCTTCCAGCGCAACATCTTCCTCATCATCGCCACGGCGTGGTTCTTTGATTCGATCGATCTCGGCTCGCTCACCTTCCTCCTGGGCTCGATCAAGACCGAGTTCGGTCTGACGACCGCCCAGGCGGGGCTCCTGTCGAGCATGAGCTTCATCGGCATGTTCGCGGGCGCGGCCCTCTCGGGGATGCTCGCCGACCGGTTCGGGCGGAAGGTCGTCTTCCAGATCAGCATGGTGTTCTGGGGGCTCGGCAGCCTCTGGTGCGCTTACGCCCCGGACGCGACGATGCTGGGCTATGCCCGCCTGCTGCTCGGCTTCGGCATGGGCATGGAATTTCCGGTGGCGCTCGCCATCGTCTCGGAGTTCCTTCCGACGGCCAAGCGCGGCCGCTATCTCGCCGTCATGGAAGGGTTCTGGCCGCTCGGCTTCATCGCGGCCGGCTGCCTCAGCTACGTGCTGCTCAGCCACTTCGACTGGCGCGCGGTGTTCCTCGCGCAGGCCGTGCCGGCGCTGTTCCTGTTCGCGATCCGCTTCCTCGTGCCGGAATCGCCCCGCTGGCTCGCGGATCGCGGCCGCCACGCGGAGGCCGACCGGGTGATGGCGCAGATCGAGCGCAAGGTCGCCCTGCGGCTCGACGGGCGTCCGCTGCCCGAGCCGCACGTTCTGCCGGAGCCGGCCCGGGGCGAGCGGCGCTTCTCGTTCCTGGAACTCTGGAGCCCCGGCTATGCCAGCCGCACGGTGATGATCTGGCTGACGTGGTTCTTCGCCCTGCTGGGCTTCTACGGCCTCACCACTTGGCTCGGCGCGCTCCTGCAGGAGGCGGGCTACAGCGTCGCCAAGTCGGTCACCTACACGATCCTGATCTCGCTCGCGGGCGTGCCGGGCTTCATCGCCTCGGCGATCCTCGTCGAGCGCTGGGGCCGCAAGCCCACGGCGGTCCTGATGCTCCTGGGCAGCGCCGTCGCGGCCTACCTCTACGGGCACTCGCCGTCGTTCGGCTGGCTCATCGCCTACGGACTGATGATGCAGTTCTTCCTGTTCGGCATGTGGTCGGTGCTCTACGCCTACACGCCCGAACTCTACCCGACGCGGGCCCGCGCCACCGGGGCCGGCTGCGCCTCGGCCATCGGCCGCGTCGGCTCGCTCATCGGGCCCTTCGCCATAGGCCTGATCCTGCCGGTTCTTGGCCACGGCGGCGTCTTCGCCTTGGGCGCCGGCTCGTTCGTCATCGCCGCCGCGAGCGTCGGCTTCCTGGGCATCGAGACCAAGGGCAAGTCCCTCGAGACCATCTCGCACTGACCGGACCGGCCCCGACCGGGCGGCGGCGCCGTCGCCCGGTCAGGTTGACGACTGATATATCAACGGTATCTCTAAACGAACCGATCCCGGTTGGGGCGCATCGTCATCCCCTTCCCAGCAAGGAGACGCACCATGGAACTCGCCAACACCCGCATGAGCGAACGGCAGCGGAACTACCGCGCCAATTATCGCCAGCGCGTGGCCGGCTGGTACAACGGCTTCCTGCACATCGCGATCATCTACACGATCGGCCTCACGGCCCTGTACATCTACGTCTCGAACATCCACGCGCCGAGCTGGATCGAACTCGCCACGGTCCCGGTCGTGTTCCTGTTCTGCAATTTCTTCGAGTGGTGGCTCCACCGCTACGTGATGCATCGGCCGCAGAGCAATCCGATCGGGCGGGCCGTCTACAATCGGCACACGCTGCAGCATCACCAGTTCTTCACCGACCACGAAATGCGCTTCGCCGACCACCGGGACTACCGGGTGACATTCTTCCCGCCCTACGCGCTGGCGACGTTCACGCTGATGTCGATCCCCGGCGCCATCGTGCTCGGCAACATCTTCACGCCCAATGTCGGGTGGCTGTTCATCACTACGACGACCAGTATCTACATGATCTACGAGTTCATGCACTTCTGCTGCCATGTCGAGGAGAACTGGTTCGTCCGCAACATGCCGTTCATCAACACGAACCGGCGGCACCACACGGCCCACCACGACCAGTCGATCATGATGGAGCGGAACATGAACCTGACGTTCCCGATCATGGACTGGCTGTTCGGCACCTCGGACCTGAACCGCGGTCTCCTCGGAACGCTCTTCAACGGATACGACACGCGCCACGTGAAGACCGACATGCGCAAGACCGCGCGCACGCCCGGCGCCCCCGAGCCCCGCGCGATGCAGCCCGCCGAGTAGTCCGCAGAGCAGCCCGCAGAGCAGTTCGCCGAAACCGGAGCCTCGCCATGGACATGATCGAACCGAACGTCGCCGCGCTGGCGTGGTTCGCCCTCTTCGCCGGGATCGCCTGCACCGGCTTCTACGTGCTGGCCGGGATGTTCCCGCTGGAGACCCGCCCCGACCTGAGGGCGCGTCCCCTCGGCCGCGCGCTGATCGCGGCCGACGTGCTCCTGCTCGCGGCGCTGACCGGCGGGATGCTCGCCTACGGGGTCGCCGAGCTCCGCTGGTCGAGCCTCGTGATCGTGGGCGGCTTCGCCGTGCTGTTCGCGCCCGGCCTGTTCAACCTCTGGCCCCAGCGCTGGCGCGACGGCGTCGCGGGCCTGGCGATCGTGCTCGCCGCCCTCTGCGGCGCCCTCGGCCTGCTGCAGCAGGTCGGCGCCGTCTTCGTCCTCTGACCCGCACGCGCGATCCGGGAGGGATCCGATGCCGTTTCCGATCAAGTTCGGCCTGTCCGTCGCCGTCGCGCTCGCGGCGCTCGCCGGCTGGTTCTACATGGGCCATCTCGGCCAGACCGGGCCGCGCTGGGCCGTGGCCTTCCTCGGCCCGTTCATGGTGGTCAGCCTCTGGATCTTCCCCGAGGTGATGCGCAACCGCTCCGACGGGCGCACCCCGCGCCACCGGATCCGGGAGGCGCGGTGATGGACAAGGTCTATGCCGGGGACCGGACGATCGACGGGATCGTCGTCACGGTGAACGGGGCGCCGCTGCCGGATCGGGTCGAGGCCAAGTGCTACTCCCGGAAGGGCTTCGAGTGGAGCTACGAAGGTCCCGAGCCGTCGCAGCTCGCCTACGCGATCCTGTTCGACCATCTCGGCGACGCGGCGGAAGCGGAGCGCCTGCAGCCGCGATTCATGCGCGGCGTCGTCGCCAACTTCCAGAACGCGTGGGAGATGACGACGGCCGACATCGCCCGCGTCCTGGAGCGCCTCGATTCGGGCGGCGCGGCGCGGTCGGGCTGAGACCCGCGGCGGGGCTCCCTCCGCCGGCGCCCGTCGAGCCTCCGCCGCGTTTCGAAGCGGGCCCGGCTGTGCCATGCTCCCCCGCCCGGGATCCTGTCGGAGCGAGGCCAGCATGTCCGACGACCGCTACCACAAGAAGCTGCTCGGCAACCGCCCGCTGCATCCCGAGACGCTGATGCTCGGCTACGGCTACGACCCGGCCCTGTCCGAGGGCGCGGTGAAGCCGCCGGTCTTCCTGACGTCGACCTTCGTCTTCACCTCGGCCGAGCACGGCAAGGCCTTCTTCGACTACGTCTCCGGGCGGCGCGAGCCGCCGGTCGGCGAGGCGGCGGGGCTCGTGTACTCGCGCTTCAATCACCCCAACAGCGAGATCGTCGAGGATCGGCTAGCCGTCTTCGAGGAGGCCGAGGCCGCCCTGGTCTTCTCCTCCGGGATGTCGGCGATCGCCACCACGATCCTCGCCTTCGCGCGGCCCGGCGACGCGATCCTGCACTCTCAACCCCTCTACGGCGGCACCGAGACGCTGATCGCCAGGACCCTGGCCGGATTCGGCATCGCGCCGTTCGGGTTCTCGGACGGTACCGACCCGGCGAGCGTGCGCGCCGCGGCCGACCGGGCGGCCGCGGCGGGACGCGTCAGCGTCGTCATGGTCGAGACACCCTCGAACCCGCTCAACACCCTCGTCGACCTCGGGCTCGTCCGGGCGGTGGCCGAGGAGATCGGTGCCCGGCAGGGCGGCGGCGCGCCGGTGGTGGTCTGCGACAACACCCTGCTCGGCCCCCTCTTCCAGCACCCGCTCCGCGACGGCGCCGACATCTCGGTCTATTCCCTGACGAAGTATGTCGGCGGCCACTCGGACCTGATCGCCGGCGCCGCCCTCGGCTCGGCGGCGCGGATGAAGCCGGTGCGGCTGCTGCGCTCGGCGATCGGGACCGGTCTCGACCCGCATTCCTGCTGGATGCTCGGGCGCTCCCTCGAGACCCTGTCCCTGCGGATGAGCGCGGCCAACCGCAACGGCGAGATCGTCGGCCGGATGCTGGCGGCGCACCCGAAGGTGGCGCGCCTCCACCATCTCGCGCATCTCGAGCCCGGATCGCGGCAGGCGCAGGTCTACGCCCGGCAGTGCGCGGCGCCGGGCTCGACGTTCTCGTTCGACATCGTCGGCGGCGAGGCCGAAGCGTTCCGGGTTCTCAACGGCCTCCAGCTGTTCAAGCTCGCCGTGAGCCTGGGCGGAACGGAGTCGCTCGCGAGCCACCCGGCCTCCACGACCCATTCGGGCGTGCCGAAGGCGGTGCGCGACCGCCTCGGCATCACGGACGCGACGATCCGGGTGTCGATCGGGATCGAGCACCCGGACGATCTGGTCGCCGACCTCACGGCGGCTCTCGCCGTCCTGAGCTGAGCGGCGCCGCCCCCTTGGCGGACGCGCAGGTCCGTCGTCCAATCGCGCTGCCAGCGCCAAGACACCCGGCCGATCTGGTCAATACAGCGACGCTATCGGCGACCGACGCTGGAGACCGCTCGTTAACGACGCTCCGCAGTTCGGACGGTCGCCGCACCACATTGCGGGGACGGAAAAGAATTGCGGCCGCGCGGAACTGGTCAGCGCAGGCCTTGCTTCCTAGTGTCTCGTCGCGAAGCGCGACGGGACACTCGACGGACCCATGAATTCCGGAACCGGGACCCGGCTCGACACGCGGAGCGGCGCTCCGGGCACGCGCGTGGCCGCCGTGACCTTCGACCCGCGGGTCAAAGGTCTCACGGGGCTGGCGCTGAAGGGCTTCCTGCTCTCGATCGTGACCATCGGCATTTACAGATTCTGGTATGTCACCAATCTGCGCCGCTTCTTCTGGGAGCGCACCGCGCTCGACGGCTCGCCCGCCGAGTATACCGGCACCGGCAAGGAACTGTTTCTCGGCTTCCTCGTCGCGCTCGCGATCCTCGTGCCGATCTACGTCGCTCTGTTCGCGGTCTCCCTCGTGGCGCCCGCCCTGGCCCCGTTCTCGGTGGTGATCTCCTTCGTGTTCCTGTTCCTCCTCGGGCAATTCGCGATCTATCGCGGGCGCCGCTACAGGGCGATGCGGACGCTCTGGCGCGGCATCCGCCTCGGGCAGGACGGATCGGGCCTCGCCTACGCGGCTCGCGCGGGCGGTTGGTGGCTGCTCACGCTCGTCACCTTCGGCCTGGCCTTCCCGTTCATGCGGGCGAGCCTGGAGCGCTACCGCATCGACCACACCCTGGTCGGCACCAGCCGGATGCACTCGACGGCGCGGGGACGCAGCGTGCTCGGTCCCTGGCTCCTGCTGTACGCGGTCGGGCTGGGGCCGCTGATCGGGCTCGGTGTCGCCCTCCTGATTGCGGTCGACTTCTCGCTGCCCACGGATCTCCTGGTGCCGAAGCCCGGCGGCAAGGCCGGCCA
The DNA here is from genome assembly GCF_036441335.1 of Methylobacterium mesophilicum. Taxonomy (GTDB): domain Bacteria; phylum Pseudomonadota; class Alphaproteobacteria; order Rhizobiales; family Beijerinckiaceae; genus Methylobacterium; species Methylobacterium mesophilicum_B. Next base: position 347,418 of record NZ_MLBW01000034.1, on the reverse strand, counting down.
GACGATCCTCAACCCCGCCTACGCGGCCTCGAAGATCGGCATCCTCCTCCAGGCGATGGGCTTCGCGGCCGCGATCTGCGTGCCCGCGGCGCTGCTGCTGCTCCCGTACTACCGCGCCCGGGAGACGCGGGCATTCATGGGCGCCGCCAGCCTCGGTCACGCCCGCCTCGCCTCGAGCCTGAAGGCGCGGCAGTTCTACTGGCCGTACATCGTCTACATGCTGTCGCTCCTGGCCTTCCTGGCGGTGCTGGGCGTCGTCGCGGCCTTGCTGATCTTCGCCGCCCAGGCGGCGGGCGATCTCGGCATGCTCCACTGGCTCGTCGTCCTCGTCTACCTCGTCGGCGCGCCGCTCTTCGCGGTGCTCTACGTGCGGGTGGTCCAAGCCCGCCTGTGGGCAGCGGTCGCGACGAGCACGAGAGTGACGGACCCCGACGCGCTGGATGCCGTGCTCGCCTCGTCCCGCGGCGCCGGCAGCGGTCTGCAGGAGGGCCTCGCCGACGCGCTCGACGTCGGAGGCGCGCTCCAGATCGGCTTCTGACGCTTGACCCGCGCTTCCCAGGCGATCGACGCGACGCCGATCGAGGTCGCGGGCCGCTACTTCGACGGCGTCAGCGCGCGGGCACATCCCGTCACGCTGCGCCTCGACGACCGCCTCCGCGTCTCCGGGCCCGGCGTCGACCGGGACTGGAACCTGCTCGACATCCGCGCCGCCGTCGCGGTGCCGCCGCTGATGCGGATCGGTCCGGTCGGGGAGCCGGGCCGCGTCGAGTTCTCGGACGCGGCGCTCGCCGCCGCGCTCGCCGCGCTCTGCCCGGATCTCCACCGTCGGGAGCGCTCGGGCGGAACGGTGCGGCTCGTGCTCTGGTCTCTCGCGGCCGGTCTGTCGGTCCTGCTCGTGGCGGTCTTCGGCGTCCCGCAGATCGCCGGGCTGCTGGCTCCGCTGGTGCCGGACGCGGCCGAGTCGCGGCTCGGGGCGGTGGCGGAACCGCAGGTCCTGCGCTTCCTCGGCGACCCGCCGGCCTGCGCGGAACCGGCCGGGCGCGCGGCCCTCGACACGCTCGTGCCGCGTCCCGCAGATCGCCGGGCTGCTGGCTCCGCTGGTGCCGGACGCGGCCGAGTCGCGGCTCGGGGCGGTGGCGGAACCGCAGGTCCTGCGCTTCCTCGGCGACCCGCCGGCCTGCGCGGAACCGGCCGGGCGCGCGGCCCTCGACACGCTCGTGGCCCGCCTCGTCGCGGCCGGGCAGGCGGAGGGCGCACTGCCTCCGGGCCTGGCCGTGAGCGTGCGCCGGCACGGGACAGCCAACGCCTTTGCCCTGCCGGGCGCCCGCGTGATCGTGCTCTCGAGCCTCATCGCGCGGGCGCAGTCGGCCGACGAGGCCGCGGCGGTCCTGGCGCACGAGCTCGGACACGTCCGCCGACGCGATCCGACCCGCTCCCTCATCCGGGCCTCGGGCACCTCGTTCCTCCTGAGCCTCGTCCTCGGGGACCTGACCGGGTCGACCATTATCATCGCGCTGGGCGACGCGGTGCTCTCGGCCGGCTACAGCCGCGATGCCGAGCGGGCGGCGGACGCCTACGCGGTCGACCTGATGACCCGCGCGGGCGGCAACGGCGCGGCGCTCGCCGACATCCTGGAGCGCATCGCGAAGGACAAGCGCGACGGGACAAGCGATGCGCTGGACCTGCTGCGCAGCCACCCCGTCACGCGCGAGCGCGCCGCCGCGATCCGCGCCCAGGCGGGCCCTGCGGCCGCCGATCGACAGATCCTGTCCGAGGCCGCCTGGACCGCGCTCAGGGGCATCTGCGGGCCGAAGGCGACCGCTGCAGAGCCGTAGGCTCGGCCCCGGCGGGGCATTCTCGCCGGTCGGCCGGCCGACTGAGATTCTGAGCAACTAATTGCTGTCGTATCCCCCTCCCCTCGGCTTCTGTGGCGCAGGCACAGCGGAGGAGCGGATGGCACAGGACGCGATCGGGATACCCAGCCCGCCTCCGTTCGACCCCGAGGCGATCCCGGAGGCGGTCACGCTCGCGCGCGGCGGGACCGGCCTCCGGCTGCAATGGCGCGACGGTCCGTCCGCGACCCTGTCGGCGGAGCGCCTGCGGCTGCGCTGCCGCTGCGCGTGGTGCACCTGCGACCGCCTCGAGCGGCGCTTTCCCGAGGCCGCTTCCGGCATCGCGGTCGCGCGGGTCGAACCGATGGGCGGCTACGCCGTGCACATCGCGTTCTCCGACGGCCATGCCCGCGGAATCTACCCCTGGACCTACCTGCGGACCCTCGTGGCCGAGGCCGTCGACGGCCCGCCCGGCGCGGCGCAGGCCGCCTGACCGCGGGATCCGATCCTCCGGCGATCCCACACGCCCCGCCCCTGACTGACGCGAGATCTTGCCATGAACGCGTTCGACTCCGCGACGAAGACCGAGATCATCGAGGCCGACATCCTGGTGATCGGCGGCGGCACCGGCGGCCCGATGGCCGCGATCAAGGCCAAGGAGGCCGATCCGAAGCTCCGCGTCGTCCTGATGGAGAAGGCCAACGTCAAGCGCTCGGGCGCGATCAGCATGGGCATGGACGGCCTGAACAACGCCGTCGTGCCGGGCTACGCGACCCCCGAGCAGTACGTGAAGGAGATCACCGTCGCGAACGACGGTATCGTCAATCAGAAGGCGGTGATGGCCTACGCGCAGGGGTCGTTCCCGATGATCCAGTACCTCGACAGGCTCGGGGTCAAGTTCGAGAAGGACGGCTCCGGCGAGTACAACATGCGCAAGGTCCACCACATGGGGACCTACGTGCTGCCGATGCCGGAAGGGCACAACGTCAAGAAGGTCCTGTACCGGCAGCTCCGCCGCCTCCAGGTCGGCGTGACGAACCGGTACATGGCGACGCGCCTGCTGAAGGGCGCGGACGGGCGCATCGCCGGAGCGATCGGCGTCAACACCCGCACCTCCGAGTTCCTGGTGGTGAAGGCCAAGGCGGTGATCCTCGCCTGCGGGGCCGCCGGCCGTCTCGGGTTGCCGGCCTCCGGCTACCTGTTCGGGACCTACGAGAACGCGGCGAACTGCGGCGACGGCTACGCGATGGCCTACCACGCGGGCGCGCAGCTCGCGAACCTCGAGTGCTACCAGATCAACCCGCTGATCAAGGACTATAACGGCCCGTCCTGCGCCTACGTCACCGGCCCGTTCGGCGGGTACACGGCCAACAATCGCGGCGAGCGCTTCATCGAGTGCGATTACTGGTCCGGACAGATGATGCTGGAGTTCTGGCGCGAGCTGCAGGGCGGCAACGGCCCGGTCTTCCTCAAGATGGACCATCTGCGCGAGGAGACGATCTCCGAGATCGAGACGATCCTGCACTCGAACGAGCGCCCCTCCCGCGGTCGCTTCCACGAGCGGCGCGGCACCAATTACCGCCGGCGTCCCGTGGAGATGCACATCTCCGAGATCGGCTTCTGCTCGGGCCACTCGGCCTCGGGCGTCTTCGTCGACGAGTTCGCGCGCACGACCGTCCCCGGCCTGTACGCGGTCGGCGACATGGCGAGCGTGCCGCACAACTACATGCTGGGCGCCTTCGTGAACGGCGGCATCGCCGGGGCCGACGCCGCCGCCTACTGCACGGCCAACGCCCTCGCCGACCATGACCCGGCGGACATCGCCGCCGAGCGCGAACGGGTCCTGGCGCCGACCCGGCGCGTCGACGGGCTGACCCCGCACGAGATGGAGTTCAAGACCCGCCGCTTGGTGAACGACTATCTCGAGCCGCCGAAGGTGACGGCGAAGATGGAGCTCGGCCAGCGCCGCTTCGCCGAGATCCGCGAGGACCTCGACCTGCTCTGCGCCCGCGACCCGCACGAGCTGCACCGGGCGCTCGAGATGCAGACGATCCTCGACTGCGCCGACATGGCGGCGGCCGCCTCGCTCTACCGGACCGAGAGCCGCTGGGGATTTTACCACCTGCGCGTCGATTACCCGGAGACGAACGACGCCGAGTGGGCCTGCCACACGGTGCTGTTCAAGGACGGCCGGGGCCGGATGGCCCACGCGAAGCGCGCCGTCGACCCGTTCATCGTGCCGGTCGCCGCCGAGGAGATGGGCGCCTACCACCAGCTCCGCATCAAGGCCCCGGCCGCCGCCGAGTAAACCCGCCCCGCACCGGAGATCGATCCATGCCGATCATCAATCAGGCCAGCAGCGCCGCGGTCGTCATCGACGACGCCAAGTGCATCGCCGAGAAGGGCTGCCGCGTCTGCGTCGACGTCTGCCCGCTCGACATCCTCGCGATCGATGAGACCCGGCAGAAGGCCTACATGAAGTACGACGAGTGCTGGTACTGCATGCCCTGCGAGGTCGACTGCCCGACGAACGCGGTCAAGGTCAATATTCCCTACCTGCTGCGCTGAGGCCGACCATGAGCCCCGTGTTCGATTCCTTCGACGACGATCTCGACGACGTCGCCGAGCGGTGCGCGAGTGCCGACGCCGGCGTCCGGCGCGTCGCCATGATGGAGCTCGCGGAATCCGTCGGCTCCGCGGCGAAGGTCCTGCTCCTGAAGGGACTCGGCGATCCCGACGCGGCCGTCCGCGCCGCGGCGGCCAAGGCTCTGGACGAGCACGACGGCGCGGACGTCGTCGAGGGCCTCGTGCGGTCCCTGGAGGACGCCGACGAGGCCGTGCGCCGCACCGCCGCCGACACCCTGGCCGAGAAGAAGGAGCCGGCCTGCGGGCCGCTCCTGATCGAGCGCGCCGCACATGCCGACCCCTTCGTGCAGGCCTCCGCCCTGCGGGCCCTGCGCGAGCTCGTCCTGCCGGACGCCCTGTCGGCCGCGCTGAAGGCGCTCCAGAGCCCGGCCCCGGAGGTGCGCCGCGAGGGGCTCGGCGTCATCGGCTATCTCAAGGCCGAGGAGGCGCTGCCGGCGCTGATCGCCACCGCCGGCGATCCCGACCCGTCGGTCCGGCGCGCCACGATGGCGGCGCTGGTCTTCCTGCGCGCCGGCGGCCCGGGCATCGCCACGCTGCTCGCCGGCCTGTCCGACGAGAACTGGCAGGTGCGCGAGGAGGCGGCCGTCTCCTGCGCCAAGATCCGGCTGCCCGAGGCGACGTCGCCCCTGATCGCCGTGATGGACGATCCCGTCTGGCAGGTCCGCACCAAGGCGGCCAATGCCCTGGGCCGGATCCGGGCGCCGGCGGCCGTCGAGATCCTGGGCCGGGCGCTGACCTCCGACATCAGCAATTTGCGCAAGGAGGCTGCCGCGGCCCTCGGCGAGATCGCCGACCCGCGGGGCCTGTCGGCCCTGGAGGCGGCGTCCGACGATCCCGATCCCGACGTGCGCAAGCTCATCCACTGGGCGATCGGCCGCTGTCAGGGCCGCCCCTGATCGATCCGGCCGTCACGGCCTCGTCGCGGCGCCGCATCCTCCGGGTGCGGCGCCGCTTCACGTCCGCTCGGCTCCGGGATATCCAGACGCTGCCGGTGCCGGCGGCCAGTTTAGAGCTGGTACAGGGTTTGCTGCGCCGCGATCGGTAGGATGTCGGAGGCGGCAATGCAGACCACGGCGCCGATTCGCCCGTCTCAGGCCCCGGCGGGGGTCCAGAGCCAGGCGAGCGCCCTCCTGCTGTCCGAGGCCGCGCCCAGCGCCGGAACCGGCCAGCGCCCCCTGCTCGACGGGCTGACGGAGCGCGAGGTCGCCCTCGTGCTGGAGAAGGGCCGGCGCCGCGTGCTCTACCGCGGCGCGACCCTGTTCACGCAGGAGACGCCCAACGACGGGATCTGGATCGTCGAGAGCGGCCGTATCCGGGTCTTCTACGCCGCGCCGTCCGGTCGCGAGATCACGCTGGCCTACTGGTATCCCGGCAACTTCGTCGGCGGTCCCGACGTGTTCGGCGCCGGCCTTCACAAATGGTCGGGCATGGCGGCGAGCAATTCCAGCGTGCTGCACCTGCCCGCCAAGGCGCTCCGACAGCTCGTGACCCAGATCCCGGCGCTCGCGATCGGCGTCATCGACGGCCTGACCTTCAAGGGCCGCTGCTACTCGACCCTGGCGCAGATGCTCGGGACCCGCTCGATCACCGAGCGCCTCGCCCACCTGCTCCTGCACCTGTGCGACCTCTACGGTGTCGCGGAGGAGGACGGGACGGTGATCGCCGCGACCTTCACGCACGCCGACCTCGCCCACATGGTCGGCGCCACAAGGCAATGGGTGACGATCAGCCTGAAGCGGCTCTCGGAGCAGGGCGTCCTCGTGACGCGGCGCACGCAGATCGTCGTGCTGCGTCCCGACATCCTCGCGGCGATGCGCGGCGGCGAGGAATGCGCCTAAAACGCGAGCGTCCCGCACAAAACCGCAGCACATCCGCAGCCGCTCGACGTTTTTGCGCAACTAATCGACCCGCAGGCGTCCTCGGCATTTGATCGGACGCGCCGCAGCGCCCGATCATGCCGTCGATGTCTTCGCGACATCGGGCCGAAATGTTGGAGCGGGCGATGACTGGACGATTTCCCGGGCTCAGATCGGTCTCCGCTCTCGCGCTCCTCGCGCTGGCGGGCGCCGGGATCGCGAAGCCGGCTCGCGCCGAGACCCTCACCGTCGGCATCGGCACGCAGGACACGACGACCAACACCGCGACGGTCGGCGTGGTGATCCGCCAGCTCAAGCTGCTGGAGAAGTATCTGCCCAAGACCGGCAAGTACGCCGGCACGACGATCCAGCTCGACTGGCAGAACTTCACGTCCGGGCCGCCGGTCACGAACGGCATGATGGCCGGGAAGCTGCAGTTCGGCGCGATGGGCGATTACCCGCTCGTCGTCAACGGCGCGACCTTTCAGAACAATCCCGAGAGCCGATCGCGGCTGATCGCTGTCGCCGCCTACAATCTCGACGGATCCGGCAACGGGATCGTGGTCAACAAGGCCTCCGAATACTTCTCCTTCGAGGACCTGAAAGGCAAGGTCGTCAGCGTGCCGTTCGGCTCGGCGGCCCACGGCATGGTCCTGAAGGCGCTGCAGGACAAGGGCTACCCGGCCACCTATTTCCGCCTCGTCAGCCAGAGCCCCGAGGTCGGATCGACCAATCTCCAGGAGCAGAAGATCGACGCCCACGCCGATTTCGTCCCCTTCGCCGAGTTGCTGCCGTTCCGCGGCTTCGCGCGCAAAGTGTTCGATGGCGTCGAGACCAACCTCCCGACCTGGCACGGCGTCGTCGTGCGCTCCGACTTCGCGGACCGCTACCCCGAGATCGTCGAGGCGTACCTGAAGGCCGTTCTCGACGCCGACGCCTGGGTCAAGGCCGACCCGAAACGCGCCGCCGAGCAGATCACGGCCTGGACCGGCACCGACAAGGAGGTAGTCTACATCTTTCTCGGGCCCGGCGGGATCATGACCCTCGATCCCACGATCAAGCCCCAGCTGGTCGAAGCCGCCCGCGAGGACGTCAAGGTCCTGCAGCGGCTCGACCGGATCAAGGCCTTCGACGTCGGTCCGTGGGTCGACGAGGGGCCGCTGCGCAAGGTCTTCGCCGAGCGCGGCCTGGACTACGCGCAGCAGCGCGCGAGCACCGCCAATTACGAGGTGCGCGGCGAGGACACGTACTGCAAGAGGCCGATCACCGAGCCGCGCAAGGCCGGCGAGATCTGGGTGAAGGGCGGGGCGATCCAGCCCTACGCGAGCGCGGCCTGCACGCTCGGCGCGCTCAACGAGATGAAGTCCAAGGGACAGGCCGTCGACGTCGCCTACGTCTTCGACTCGGTCCGCGGCGTCAAGCTGTTCGCCCGGGAGGCCTTCTACGTCGTCGACGGCAAGGGCGGCATCGCGCCGTTCCTGCTGAAGCAGGACGCCGAGGCCGCGGCGCGGGGCGGCGGCACGGTGATGCCCTACGACGAGGCCCTCAAGGCCGCTGTGACCGGAGGCTAGAACCGCATGGACGCTGTCGCCCTCCGGCCCGCCGCCGAGTCGCGCCCGCCCCGAGCGGCGCCCCTGCCGCCGCCGGCCCTGTCGGCCTCTCCCGCGACGAGCCGCGCGCGCCGCTGGCTGCGGCTGCACCGCGGCGCGTTCCGGGCCGCGCTGATCGGGCTCGCCTCCCTGATCGTGTTCGTCGCGCTCTGGCAGTATCTGACCGCGAACCGCGTCACCCTCTACGTGCGGTTCCTGAATATCCCGACGCCGATGGACGTCCTGGGCCGTGCGGCGATCGCCCTGCGCAGCCCGAACTTCGGCGACCACGTGCTCATCTCCTGCCGCCGGATCCTCTTCGGATTCCTCCTCGCCGGCGGCGTCGCCGTGCCGCTCGGGCTTCTCATGGGGCGGTACCGCCTCCTGCGGGAGATCGCCTTCCCGATCTGCGAGGTGCTGCGGCCGATCCCGGCGATCGCCTGGGTGCCGATGGCGATCATGCTCTGGCCGACCAACGAGGGCTCGATCGTCTTCATCACCTTCCTGGGCTCGTACTTCCCGATCCTGATCAACACGCTCCAGGGCATGGTCCAGGTCGACCCGGTCCTGGTGCGGGCGGCACGGTGCCTCGGCGCCCGGGAAGCGGCGGTGTTCCGCGAAGTCTACCTGCCGGCCTCGCTGCCGCAGATCTTCACCGGGCTGACGGTCGGCATGGGCGTGGCCTGGGTCTCGCTGATCGCCGCCGAGATGATCTCCGGCCAGTTCGGCATCGGCTACTTCACCTGGGAAGCCTACTCGCTGGTCCAGTACCCGGACATCGCCCTCGGCATGATCACGATCGGGCTGCTCGGCCTCGGTTCCAGCTTCGCGATCCGGCTCGTCGGCCGCCTCGTCATGCCCTGGGCCGCGGCCCGCTAGGCCTCGGCCGCCCGGCGCGGCCCTCGCCGGAACGGTCCTCCACGCACGTCACCATTCGGGAGCTTGCCATGGCCGAGCCGAGCCGGGGCCTGATCGAGGTCTGCGACTTCTGCCTGCGCTACGAGACGATGGAGGGGTCCGTCGAGGCCGTCTCGAACGCCTCGCTCACCGTTCAGCCCGGCGAGTTCGTGTCGATCATCGGGCCATCGGGCTGCGGGAAGTCGACGCTGCTCAACGCGCTGGCCGGCTTCCTCAAGCCGTCGTCCGGGCGGGTCACCGTCGACGGCGAGGCGATCGCGGGCCCCAGCGCGGACCGCGGCATGATATTCCAGCAATACTCGCTCTTCCCCTGGAAGACGGTGCGCGAGAACGTCGAGTTCGGCCTGAAGATGAAGGGCGTCCGGCGAAGCGAGCGCGAGCGGCAGGCGCGGACGCTCCTCGGCCTCGCCGGGCTCACGGCGTTCGAGAACCACTATCCGGACCGTTTGTCCGGCGGGATGAAGCAGCGCGTCGGCATCGTGCGCGCGCTCGCCACCGGACCGCGCATCCTGCTGCTGGACGAGCCGTTCGGCGCCCTCGACGCGCAGACGCGGCTGATCATGCAGCAGATCCTCACCAACATGTGGCAGCGCTTGAAGATCTCGGTCCTGTTCGTGACCCACGACATCGACGAGGCGATCTTCCTCTCCGACCGCGTCTACGTGATGACCGCCCGTCCCGGGAGCATCAAGGCCGAGGTCGTGGTGCCCCTCCCCCGCCCGCGACAGCCGGCCCTGACCCTGTCGTCGGAGTTCCTGGCGCTGCGCCGGGGTCTGATGTCGCTGATCCGCGAGGAGAGCATCCGCGCGATGGGCGGCGAGGTCAGCGCCGAGGCGATGAAGGGGCTGGCGATCGATCTCGAGGGCCAGGATCTGCCCGCGCTGCTCTGACCGGTGCACCGAGGTGCGAAGACATGACCTACGTCGTCACAGAGAACTGCATCCGCTGCAAGTACACCGACTGCGTCGAGGTCTGCCCGGTCGACTGCTTCTACGTCGGCGAGACCATGCTGGTGATCAACCCGGACGAGTGCATCGACTGCGGTGTCTGCGAGCCGGAATGCCCGGCCGATGCCATCAAGGCCGACACCGAACCGGATATGGCGGGCTGGAAGACCTTCAACGCCAAGTACGCCGATCTCTGGCCCAACATCACCGAGAAGACCGAGCCGGCCGACGACGCCGCGGCCTGGGACGGCCGGGACGGCAAGCTGCTCGACCTGTTCGGAACTGCCGATCCGGCGTCCGCCTGACCGAGGACTGATCCGTCGATGAGCAAGTTCTACGAGGAGCGCGTTCTGTCGGTCCATCACTGGACCGACAACCTGTTCTCGTTCCGCACGACGCGGGATCCGGCGTTCCGGTTCCGCAACGGCGAGTTCACCATGATCGGCCTGGAGGTCGAGGGCCGGCCGCTGCTGCGCGCCTACTCGGTGGTCTCGGCCAACTACGAGGAGGAGCTGGAGTTCTTCTCGATCAAGGTCCAGGACGGCCCGCTGACCTCGAAGCTGCAGCACCTGAAGGTCGGCGACCCGATCATCGTCGGCAAGAAGCGATGGCGACCCTGTTCACCGGCAGCGTCGCCGAGCCGAGGGGCTTCGCGCTCGCCTGCCAGCTGGACAAGGGAGGCGAACACGCCGATCATCGTCGTCTCGAGGACGAGGAAGGCGACGAAGTACTCCTTCACGCGGAAGTGGATCGAGTGCCACGAGGCGCCGATGCAGGACGGCCCGCTGACCTCGAAGCTGCAGCACCTGAAGGTCGGCGACCCGATCATCGTCGGCAAGAAGCCGACCGGCACGCTGGTGCTCGACAACCTGCTGCCGGGCCGCAACCTGTACCTGCTGGGCACCGGCACCGGGCTGGCGCCGTTCCTGTCGATCATCAAGGATCCCGAGGCCTACGACCGGTTCGAGAAGGTCGTGCTGGTCCACGGCTGCCGGCAGGTGCAGGAACTCGCCTACGGCGAGACCATCACCGAGACGCTGCCGCGCCACGAGTTCCTGGGCGAGATGATCTCGAACCAGCTGATCTACTACCCGACCGTGACCCGCGAGCCGTTCCGCAACCGCGGCCGGATCACCGACCTGATGGTCTCGGGCAAGCTGTTCGAGGATATCGGCCTGCCGCCGATGTCGATCGAGGCCGACCGCTTCATGCTCTGCGGCAGCCCCGACATGATCCGCGACACCCGCGAGCTCCTGACCTCGCGCGGCTACGAGGAGGGCAACCACGGCGAGGCCGCCCACTACGTCATCGAGAAGGCCTTCGTCGAGAAGTAGCGCGGACCCGCAGGCCGGATCTCGACCCGGCGAGGCGCGCGGGCCGGACGCCCGATCGGCGCGGCGCCGTCAGGCGCGGGATTCAGGCCGCCCGGACCCAGACCGCGGTGTCGTGGAAGGCGGCGCCGTCGTTGGGGGCGGCCGGCGCGGACCCGATGAGCGCGTTGATGCCGCCGCCCCCGCCGATGAAGGCCGCGCTGGGCCACAGGCTCTCGACCACCACGACGCCCGGCTGCTGGCCCTCGGCGAGGCGGGCGTGCAGCCGGACGCGGCCGCGGGCATTGCCGACCTCGACGGCGTCGCCCGTCCCGATCCCGAGCCGCGCGCCGTCCGCCGGATGGATCAGGCAGGTGGGCCGCCCCTCGCGGCGGAGCGATTCCGGCACGTTGGTGAAGGTCGCGTTGAGGAACTGGCGGGCCGGCGGGGCGATCATGCGGAACGGGTGCTCCGCGTCGGCGGGCTCGGCCTCCGGCCAGTGATCGGGCAGGGCCGGCATCCCTGCCGCGCGCGGCCCGAGCGCCGCCCAGTCGGGGGCGAAGCGGAAGCGCCCGTCGGGATGGCCGAACCCGTTCAGGAAGTGGCTCTCGGCGAAGTCCGGCTGCGCGTCGATCCAGTCAGCCGACTCCAGCCTGTCGAGGCCGCCCCAGCCGGAGCGCGCCAGGGTCGCGTCGGCGAGGTCGCGGGCGGTGAGGCGGAAGCCCGCGTGGTCCGCGCCGAGCCGGGCGGCGAGCCCGGAGAGAAGCGCGTGGTTCGAGCGACACTCGCCCGGCGGCTCCAGGATCGCGGGCCCGGCCTGGATGTGGCTGTGACCGCCGGCCCCGTAGATGTCGTCGTGCTCCAGGAAAGTCGTGGCCGGCAGCACGAGATCGGCGAGCGCGGCCGTCTCGGTCATGAACTGCTCGTGCACGGCCACGAACACGTCCGGCCGCGCGAGGCCGGCGCGCACCCGGGTGCTGTCGGGCGCCGAGACGGCGGGATTGGCGGACTGGATCAGCATGGCGCGCACCGGCGGGCCGCCCTGCAGGGCATCGGGATCGTCGGCGAGCACGGCGCCGATCCGGCTCATGTCGAGCTCGCGCACGCCCGGCGCCCTGGCGTCGAGCCCCTCCGTCAGGGTCTTGTCCCAGTTGAAGATCGCGGCCTGCTGCCAGAGGGCGCCGCCGCCTTCGTGCTGCCACGCGCCGGTGACGGTCGGCAGGCAGGTCACCGCGTGGAGGTTCACGGCGCCGTTGCGGCTCCGGGTGAAGCCGAAGCCGCAGCGGATGTAGCTGCGCGGCGTCCGGCCGTAGAGCGCCGCGAAGGCCTCGATGGCGGCGGGCTCCAGCCCGGTGATCGCCGCCGCCCATGCGGGCGTGCGCGACGCCAGATGCGCTTCCAGAGCGGCCGTGTCCTGCGCGTGGGCGGCGAGGTAGGCGCGGTCCGCGTGACCGTCGCGGAACAGGACGTGGAGCACCGCGCAGGCCAGCGCCCCGTCGGTCCCGGGCCGGGGCGCGAGGTGGAGATCGGCGGCCGCCGCGGTCCCGGTGCGGTACGGATCGACCACCACCAGCTTGGCACCGCGCGTCTTGCGGGCGCGGCTGATGTGGGTCATCGCGTTGACCTGCGTGCTGACCGGGTTGCCGCCCCAGACCACGATCAGGTCGGAGAGCGCCATCTCGCGGGGATCCGGTCCGGCGATCCGGCCAACCCCGGCGCTCCAGCCCGCGATCGCGACCGCCGTGCAGATGGTGCGCTTGCGCCGCGAGTAGCCCATGACGTGGGTGAGCCGATGGATGCCGTCGCGCTGGACGAGGCCCATGGTCCCGCCGGAATTGTACGGCCAGACCCCCTCAGCCCCCCACCGGTCCGCCGTCTCCGAGAAGGCCGCGGCCAGCCGGTCGAGCGCCGCGTCCCAGGAGATCCGGCGCCACGCCCCGCCGCCCTTCGCGCCGACGCGCTCCAGCGGGTGGAGGATCCGGTCCGGGTGGTGGACGCGGTCGCCGTAGCGGCTGACCTTCGCGCAGATCACCCCGGCCGTGTAGGGGTTGTCGCCGCCCCGGACCGCGACGACGCGCCCGTCCGCGACCTGCACGTCGAGGCTGCAGGCCGAGGGACAATCGTGCGGGCAGACGGTCCGGACCAAGCGACGTACTCCCGTGGCGCCAGCATGGGGAAGCAAGGACCGTGCGGTTCTGGGCCTTCCGCCGGAGGACCGCAAGGCGCGGCGGCACCGGCCGCCGAAGGCTCAGCGCAGGGCGCTCGACATCGCCGACAGGGCGTTGATCACCCGGACCGCCTCCGTGACGTGCGTCGCCGCGAAGACGACCTCGCTGCCCTCCCCCCGCCGCAGGGTCGGCCACAGGCAGAACAGGTCCGCCAGGGCCGGTGTCTGCGCGCGCACGCGAACCTCCAGCGGGCCATCGAGCCGGAAGGGCCGCGCGCGCGCCTCCCGGAGGGCCGCCGCGACAGCCTCGCCGATCGCCGCGCAGCTCTGCGCCGGCGCGAGGCTGATGCCGCTGTTCTGCCCCGTCGCCCGCTTGGTCTCGACGAAGCGCGTCCCCGGGAGCAGCGCGCGGTTCTCCGCGATGAAGACGTCGTCGCCGCTCGCCATCGCCACCGGCACGCCGTGGGCGCCGGCCAGCGCGCCGTAGAGTCCGGCCTCGCCGAGTTCCTGGCCGTTGATCGCGATCCGGGCGAAGGCGAAGCTGTTGACTGTGTGGGCCAGGATGCCGCGCCCACTCGCCCGCGAATGGTAGCCGACGAGGCAGACCGCATCGATGTCCTGATCGATCCCGGCCATCATCCCGAGAGGCCGCGGCTTGCCCTGCACGGCCTGCGCGCGAGGGTCGAGGAGGTCGGGCGGCATGTTGCGGAAGTCGCCGTGCGAATCGTTGACCAGCACCGCCCGCGCGCCGCCGTCGAAGGCGCCCGCGATGGCGGCGTTGGCCTCCCGCGTCATCAGCACCCGCGCGCGCTCGTACTCGGGATTTCCCGGCGTCGTCTGGACGCGGTGATAGATCCCGGCGACGCCCTCGATATCCGTCGAGATCAGGACGCGCATCGCTCAGGCTCCCAGGATATCGGCCCAGCCGGGCAGGAGATCGGTCAGGGCGTCCCGCCGGTGGCCGTCGCGGCCCGTCACCGCCTCGGCCCGCCAGAGGGCGTGGATGATCGCCTGCTCGATCCCGTCCGCGGCGGCCTCGAACAGCGGGTCGAGCTCCGCGTCGTGCAGCAGGGCGGGCGCCGGCATCGGGCGGGCGGCATCCTGCGGCACCGTGTAGGCCGTCGAGAAGGCGAGCGCGATGTCGCCGCTGCCGTGACCGAACACCGAGCCGGTCCGGGCGAGGCCCGCCCCGGCCCGCAGGGCGAGGCGGCGAAGCTGGCGCGCGTCGAGGGGCGCGTCGGTGGCGAGGATCATGACGATCGAGCCCTTCTCCGGCGGCTCCGCCACGGGTTCGGGCTCCCCGGCGGCCGCCCGGACGTGGGCGGCGAGGGCTGTGCCGCACACCCGGATCTGGGACGGCTTGCCGAAATTCGACAGGACGAGCGTGCCCAGCGTGAACCGGCCCCCCGCGCGCGCGCGGACGCGCCGGGAGGCGGTGCCGATGCCGCCCTTGAGGCCGAAGGTCGACATCCCGCGCCCGGCCCCCACCGACCCTTCCGCGACGGCGGTGCCGGCGGCGTCCAGGGCGTCGCTGTAATGGGACGCCTCCACGGCCATGCGCTGAAGGTTGTTGAGGTAGCCGTCGTTGCACTCGAACACGAGCGGGTTCAGCGTCGGCAGCGCGCGCCCGATCTCCGGATTGTCGGCGATCGCGGCGCGGATCTGGGCGGCCGCCACCGCCGGCACCGCGAAGGTGTTGGTCAGGGCGATCGGCGTCTCCAGGACGCCGAGCTCCTCGACCTGCATCAGCCCGACGGACTTGCCGAAGCCGTTCAGCACGACGCCGGCCGCCGGAACGCGGTCCCGGTAGGGATCGCCGCCGTGCGGCCGCACGACCGTGACGCCAGTCTGCACCGCTCCGTCCGCCAGCGTGCAATGCCCGACGGTCACGCCCGGGACGTCGGTGATGGCGTCGCGCGGACCGCGCGGCAGGCGGCCGACGCGGGGCGCCGGGCGCCGAGGGGCGGCCGGCGTCACAGGCGGTCGATCTTCGGGTCGAGGGCGTCCCGGAGACCGTCCCCGAGGAGGTTGAAGGCCAGAACCGTGAAGAAGATCGCGAGGCTCGGGAACAGCGCGACGTGCGGCGCCGTGACCATGTCGGCGCGGGCCTCGTTCAGCATGGCGCCCCATTCGGGCGTCGGCGGCTGCGCGCCCATCCCGAGGAAGGACAGGCTCGCGGCCGTGATGATCGAGGTGCCCAGCCGCATGGTGAAGTAGACCACGATGCCCGAGATCGTGCCCGGCAGGATGTGGCGCAGGATGATCGTCCGGTCGGGAGCGCCGATGCTCCGCGCGGCCTCGATGTAGGTGCTGTTCTTCAGGACCAGGGTCGTGCCGCGCACGAGGCGCGCGAAGGCCGGGACGCTGAAGACCGAGACCGCCACGACGACGTTGACGAGCCCGGACCCCAGGATGGCGACGACGCCGAGCGCCAGGAGGATGCCCGGGAAGGCGAACAGCACGTCGGACATGCGCATGACGATCCGGTCCCACCAGCCGCCGTAATAGCCCGCCAGGAGGCCCAGCACGGTCCCGACGAGGCCGCCGACGGCGACCGAGAGGAACCCGGTCGCCAGCGAGATCCGCGCGCCCTCGATGATGCGGCTCAGGATGTCGCGCCCGAGGGGATCGACGCCGAG
Organism: Methylobacterium mesophilicum; assembly: GCF_036441335.1. Lineage (GTDB taxonomy): Bacteria > Pseudomonadota > Alphaproteobacteria > Rhizobiales > Beijerinckiaceae > Methylobacterium > Methylobacterium mesophilicum_B. The sequence goes on along the minus strand of NZ_MLBW01000034.1, from coordinate 331,514 downwards.
CCAGTGCGCGAGCGAGGGGCCCTCGTTGATCCGGTCGTAGTCGAAATCGTTGACCGGGTCGTAGGGCACGATCCACGGGGCCAGCACGGCGACCGCGACCAGCAGGCCGATGAAGCCCAGGGCGATGACGGCGACGCGCTGGCGCCGGAACTTGCGCCAGAATTCCGACCACGGCGTCCGGATGCCGGTGGGGACGGGCGCGACGGTGGGGGCGGCGGGGACGAGGATGTCGGTCACGGCCGGCTCACCTGTAGCGGATGGTCGGGTTGATGAGGCCGTAGAGCACGTCCACGACCAGGTTGATCAGGATGAACTCCAGGGAGAACAGCAGGACCAGGGCCTGGATCACCGGATAGTCGCGCTGGTTCACGGCATCGACGAGCAGGCGGCCCATGCCGGGCCAGTTGAACACCGCCTCCACGACGATCGAGCCGCCGAGCAGGAAGCCGAACTGCAGGCCCATCATGGTCACGACCGGGATCAGGGCGTTGCGCAGGCAGTGCTTGGCGATCACGACGCGCTCCTTGAGCCCCTTGGCGCGCGCGGTGCGCACGAAATCCTCGCCGATGACCTCCACGAAGGCCGCGCGGGTGAAGCGGGCCATCACGGCGGCCACGGCCGCGCCCAGCGTCAGCGACGGCAGCACGTAGTGCCGCCACGTGTCGGCGCCGACGGTCGGCAGCCAGCCGAGCTCGACCGAGAAGATCTGCATCAGGAGGATGCCCAGCGCGAAGGCCGGGAACGAGATGCCGGACACGGCGAGCGTCATCCCGACCCGGTCGGGCCATGCGTTCCGGTAGACCGCCGAGACGATGCCGATGATCAGACCGAAGGCGACCGCCCAGGCCATGCTGGTGAGGGTGAGCAGGAGGGTCGGCAGGAAGCGCTCGCCGATCTCGGTCGAGACCGGGCGGCGGGTGCGGATCGAGACGCCGAGATCACCGCGGGCGAGGTTGGCGAAGTAGCGCACGAACTGTTCCGGCAGGGGCCGGTCGAGGCCGAGCTCTGTGCGCACCAGGGCCACCGTCTGGGCGTCGGCATCCTGCCCGGCCGCCAGCCGGGCCGGATCGCCGGGCAGCAGGTGGACGAACAGGAAGACCAGCACCGAGACGATCAGCAGCGTCGGCAGCAGCCCGAGGAGCCGCTTGAGCAGGAAGGTCAGCATAGGCTCGCGCCCGGGATCCGGGGTTTCCGTGAGGCGATCGCGCGGGCGCGCCGCGCCGGGCCGGCCGTCGAACAGGCCAGCCGGCGCAGCGCCCGCGATCGGCGGCTACTGAGCGACGGCGATCGCGCCGGAATCGATGTTGCCGTCGGGCATGACGTAGACGCCGGAGAGCCGCGCGGAGGTGGCGTAGAGATTCTGCTCGGTGACCAGCGGCGCCCAGGGGGCGTCCTTCATCACGATCTCCTGGGCCTTGGCGTAGAGCTCGGCCCGCTCCGCGTCGTTCGTCGAGACGAGCGCCTTGGCCAGCAGGGCGTCGAACTCCGCGTTGCTGTAGTAGGCGGTGTTGTTGAGCTTGGGCGGCCACGCCTCCGTGGCCAGCAGCGGCCTCAGGCCCCAGTCGGCCTCACCGGTCGAGGACGACCAGCCGGCATAGTAGAGGCGGACGCGGGCGGTCTTCGGGTCGGGGGCGGTCTGCACCCACTCGGTGCGCTGGCCGGGCTCCAGGGCCAGGGTCTGCACCTTGATGCCGACCTGCCCGAGCTGCTGCTGGAGGAACTGGATCGCCTTCTGGGCGGTGGTGGTGGTGTAGGCGCTCCAGAGGGTCGCCTCGAAGCCGTTCGCGTAGCCGGCCTCCTTCAGGAGCTGGCGCGCCTTGGCCGGGTCGTAGGGCCACGGATCCATCTTGTGGGCGTAGCGCACGCCCTGCGGGACGATGCCCTGGGCGGGGAAGGCGTAGCCCGAGAAGGCGACCTTGGCCAAGGCCTCCTTGTTGATCGCGTAGTTGATCGCCTGACGGACGCGCAGGTCGTCGAACGGCTTCTGCAGCACGTTCATGCTCAGATACCGCTCGATGATCGAGGCGTGGACCTCGATCTTCAGCTTCTTGCTGGCCTCGAGCATCTTGGCCTGCTCGTAGGGCAGCGGGAAGGCGAAGTCGGCCTCGCCGGTCTGCAGCATGGCGGCGCGGGTGCCGTTCTCGGGCACCGGCTTCCACGTGATGGTGTCGACCTTGGGGAAACCGGCCTGCCAGTAATCGGCGAACTTCGCGCCCTTGACGTAGTCGGTCTGCTTCCAGTCGACGAAGGTGAACGGCCCGGTGCCGACCGGATGGAAGGCGATGTCCTTGCCGTACTTCTTCAGGGCCGTGGGCGAGATGATCGCCGCCGAGGCGTGGGCCAGCGAGTTGATGAACGGCCCGAAAGGCTCCTTCAGGGTGATGCGCAGGCTCGTGGGCGAGAGCACCTCGATCGTCTTGATGCGGTTGAACTGGTTGTAGCGCGCGAGGTGGTTCTCCGGGTCGAGGACGCGGTCGAGGTTGGCCTTCACCGCAGCGGCGTCGAACGTCGTACCGTCGTGAAATTTCACGCCCTCACGCAGCTTGAACGTGTAGACGAGGCCGTCGGGCGAGGTCTCGTAGCTCTCGGCCAGGACGTTGCGGACCTTGAGATCCTTGTCGAAGCCGAAGAGGCCCTCGTAGAACGACTTGGTGACGGCGGTCGTGAGCGTGGTGTTGGTGTTGTACGGGTCGAGGGTCTCGGGCTGGCCGCTGATCGCCAGGATCGGGTCGCCCGCCGCGGCGGCGGGGGCGGTCGCCGCGGCGAGCAGGCCGGCGGCGAGGAGGAAGCGCTCGAACATGGTCAGACCTCGGGGCATGGGACGATCCTGCTGGCGGGGGTAGGCGGTGTCAGGCGGCGAGGCCGCCGACCGTGTGGCGAGCGACGAGATGGCCGGGGCCGATCTCGACGAGGGGCGCGACCTGCGGCTCGTCGCCGATGGCCCGGACCGGGCTCGGGATCTCGTCGGTCAGGAGCCGGCGGGCGCGCAGGTGCCGGCGGGCCGGGTCGGCGACCGGCACCGCCGCCATCAGCTTGCGGGTATAGGGGTGCTGCGGGTTCTCGAAGATCGCCCGGCGGGGTCCGATCTCGACGATCTGGCCGAGATACATCACCGCGACCCGGTGGCTGACGCGCTCGACCACCGCCATGTCGTGGCTGATGAAGAGATAGGCGAGGCCGAACTCCCGCTGGAGGTCGAGCATCAGGTTCACGATCTGCGCCTGGATCGACACGTCGAGGGCCGAGACCGCCTCGTCGGCGACGATGACCTTCGGGTTCAGGGCGAGGGCCCGGGCGATGGCGATGCGCTGCCGCTGCCCGCCCGAGAACTCGTGCGGGTAGCGCTGGGCCTGGTCGGGGGTCAGCCCGACGCGCTCGAGGAGCCACGCCACCCGCGCCTCGGCCTCGCGGCGCGTCGCGATCCCGTGGACCAGCAGCGGCTCCATGATCGAGAACCCCACGGTCAGGCGCGGATCGAGGGACGCGTAGGGGTCCTGGAAGATGAACTGGATGTTGCGCCGCAGACCGCGGAGCCGCCCGGGTGGCAGGTCGCGGATGTTGCCGCCGTCGAACTCGATCAGGCCGCTCTCGCTCTCCACGAGGCGCAGGAGCGAGCGGCCCGTCGTGGACTTGCCGCAGCCGGATTCGCCGACAAGGGCCAGGGTCTCGCCGGGATGGAGATCGAAGCTGACCCGCTCTACCGCGTGGACGCGGCGGCGGACGCGATTGAGCAGGCCGCCGCGGATGTCGAACCGGGTGACGAGGTCGCGCACCCGCAGGATCGGCCCGGCGCCGGCGCGAACGGTGTCGTGGGGCGCGTCGACCGCGGCGGGGTCCGCCTGCCCTGCCGGCTGTTCCCGGGCCTCGGCCCGCAGCAGGTCGAATTTCCGTGGCAGGTCGCTGCCCGCCATGGCGCCGAGCTTGGGCACGGCGGCGAGCAGCGCCTCGGTGTAGGCGTGGCGCGGCGCGGCGAAGAGCGCGGGCGCCGCCCCCTCCTCGACCTTGTCGCCCCGGTACATGACCAGCACGCGGTCGGCGATCTCGGCCACGACGCCCATGTCGTGGGTGATGAAGACGACAGCCATCTTCATCTCCGCCTGCAGGCTGCGGATCAGCTCGAGGATCTGCGCCTGGATCGTGACGTCGAGGGCCGTTGTCGGCTCGTCGGCGATGAGAAGCTGCGGCTTGCAGGACAGGGCCATGGCGATCATCACGCGCTGGCGCATGCCGCCGGAGAGCTGGTGCGGGTAGCGCGTGAGGACGTTGCGCGCCTCGGGGATGCGCACGAGGTCGAGCATCCGCAGGGCCTCGGCCCGGGCGGCGGAGGCGCTCTTTCCCTGGTGGACGCGGATCGATTCCGCGATCTGGTCCCCGGCGGTGAAGACCGGGTTCAGGGAGGTCATCGGCTCCTGGAAGATCATCGCGATCTCGGAGCCGCGGATCGCCCGCATCTTGGCGTTCGGGGCCGCGGCGAGATCGAGGATCTCGCCCGTGCCGCGCCGGAACAGCATCTGCCCGGCCGCGATCCGGCCGCCGCCGTGCTCGACGAGGCGCATCAGGCTCAGCGAGGTCACGGACTTGCCCGACCCGGACTCGCCGACGATCGCCAGGGTCTCGCCGGCGTCGACGTGGAACGACAGGTCGCGGACCGCCTCCACGACGCGCTCGGAGGTCGCGAAGCGGACGGTGAGGCCGGTGACGGAGACGACCCGTCCGTCGGGCATTGCGATGGGAGAGCCGGTCCCGGCTGCGATGGTCGGCATGGCGGATCTCAGCGCGCGTGGGCCGGGACGCGGCGGGTCTCGCGGAAGATCGCGGTGACCGGCGCCTCGCCGGAGCGGACGAGGCCGCGATACATGCCCTCGGTGTTGAACGGCATCGCGACCCGCCCGCGCGCGTCGACGGCGATCAATCCGCCGCGGCCCCCGACCGCCGGCAGGCTGTCTTCGACGACCGCGCGGGTCGCCGCCGCGAGGTCCTGCCCCCCGTAGGCCATGCGCGCGCAGACATCGTGCGCCGCGGCGACGCGGATGAAGGCCTCGCCCGTGCCGGTGCAGGAGACGGCGGCGAACCGGTCATCCGCGTAGGTGCCCGCGCCGATCAGCGGCGAGTCGCCGATCCGGCCGGGACGCTTGTTGGTCATGCCGCCGGTCGAAGTCAGGGCGGCGAGATGGCCATCGCGGTCGAGGGCGACTGCGCCCACCGTGCCGAACTTGCGGGTCTCGTCGAGGGGGCCCGACGCCGCGTCGTGGTCGAGGGCCACCTGCCCGGCGGCCCCGAAGGTGCCGGCGTGGAGCGGCCCGGAGACGAACTCCCAGAACGGGTCGAAATCCTGGAACTGCGCCTTGTTGGGGTTGGAGGGTGGCGCCGTCCATGATCGCGGCGTCGAGCTCGTGGGTCTCGGCGCTCGTGAAGACGGCGCCGTGGCCGGCGTTGAACAGCGGGCACTCCTCGAGGAGGTCGACGGCGCGGCTCACGGCGTCGAGGGCGCTGCCGCCGTCGGCGAGGCAGGCCGCTCCGGCCGCCAGGATCTCGGCGAGGGCCGCGTGGTAGCGCGCCTCGCCGGGATCGGCCTGGCCCGACGCGATCGTCCCGGCGCCGCCGTGGATCACGAGAACGGGGCGGTGGTCGCTCATGGAACGGTTCCCGGTGGCGGGGTGTCGGGCAGGTCGTCGGCTCCGCCCTGCGGCGGCCAGGCGGCGTAGTCGCGGTCGAGCCAGGGCAGCACCGCCTCCGTCACGCGCGTCGCGGCCGGCACCAGATCCACGGTGGCGTGGGCGAAGGCGCTCGCCAGGGCCTCCACGAGGGCCGTGAGGCTGGCATCCGAGGCCGCGAAGTAGTGGCAGTCGGTCTGCGCGTAGAGCGCGAGGGTGGCGGTCGCCACCAGGGGCGAGTGCGGCCCGTCGGTCAGCGCCAGCACCGCGGCGCCGTGCTTCCGGGCGATCTCGGCGAGCCGCACCGTGTCGGCGAAGTAGCGCGGCGTGGCCAGGGCGATGACCAAGTCGTCGGCCGTCAGCCGGCGCAGGGTCCGCGCCGCGAAGCCCGGACCCTCCAGTGTCGCCAGGAGATGGACGTCCTCGCGGTTCACGTCGAGGTTGCGCGCGAGGATGCCGGCCGGCCAGCTGCTGCTGCCCAGGCCCACGACGTAGACCCGCCGGGCCTGCCGGATCGCCTCGACCGCGCGGCCGCAGGTCTCGCCGTCGAGCCCGCGCCGCGTCGCCTCGATGTTGCGGATGATGTCGGCCAGGGCTCCGTCGAGGATCCCGGACACGCTCGCGGGCTGCTCCCGTCCGCCGCGCAGCCTCTCGACCGGGGCCAGCGCCTTCTCGTAGCCGAGGACGAGGGCCGCGCGGAACTTCGCGTAGCCCGCGTAGCCGACGGCCCGGGCGAACCGGTTGGCGGTGGCGACGGAGACGCCGACGAGATCCGCCAGCTCGTTCACCGGGAGCGTCGCGGCGCGCAGCGGATGGTCGAGGACGAACCGGGCGACCTGCCGGTGGGCGGCACTGAGGGACGGGTAAGCCTGCGCGATGCGCTGGGCGACGGATGCTTCCCCCGGTTGCAGTGCCACGGCGCTGGGCTCGATCGAAAATTATCAACTGAGCCGAGGGTGAGAAATTTTTAGATCATTTGCAAGCGCGAGATGCCGCTTCCGGCGGCATCCCCTGCACAAATCATCGCGTTGAACGGGTTGATCGTAGGCGCGACGGCGCCGCGTCACGGTCGGACAGAGATCAGCGGCCGCCGGATCCTGTCACAGAGAGGGCCGAACGGCGGAAGGCGCTCGGGATCGGGGAGCGCGGGTCAGCTCGCGGCGTCGAGGGTCGTCTGCGCGGTGCGGAACGCCAGCTGCTTCAGGGCGACCGCGCAGGCGTTGGTGACGTGCAGGCGGGCCAGCCGCTCCGCCTGCGCGGCGTCCCGAACCTGAAAGGCCGCGACGAGGGCGTCGATCTCGGCGAGGCTGTGCGGCAGCCGCTCGGGATGCATCAGGGAGGTCGCCCGCAGCAGGTTGATCCGCGAGTAGAAGCCGCGGAGGATCTCGCGGACGAGATCGTTGCCGCAATGGCTGAGCATCACGTCGTAGAGGACGCCCTTGGCGCGCAGGACGCGGTCCGTGTCGCCGGAGCCGGCAGCCTCGCGCAGGTCTCCGGCAGCCCGGCCGAACTCCGCGATCGCGGCGTCCGTGGCCTGCTTGGCGAATTCGTGCGCCGCGAAGCCCTCCAGCACGGCCCGCAGCGCGTAGAGCTGCCGCGCCTCGTCGACCGAGATCGAGGCCACGACCGGGCCGCGATGCGGGACCGTGTGGACGAGCTTCTCGGCCTCGAGCCGGCGCAGGGCCTCGCGCACGGAGGCGCGGCTGACGCCGAGCCCCTCGCACAGCTCGCGCTCGATCAGCCGCTCGCCGGGGGCGTAGACGCCCGAGGTGATCGCTTCGCGGACGGCGTCCTCGACCTTGTGCCGGAGCGTGTCCGGCTGGATGGCCCTGATCTTGTTCATCGCTGGGTCTTCGGGGAGCGCTGCCGAGCCGAACCGGTGACATGGCGCAGCCTCGGGTGGCAAGGCGTGCCGCGAGGCGCGTCGGTCAGCCCCGGCTCCGCGCGGCCAGTTCGTCGCGCAGGATCGGCGCGGCCAGTTCCGCGCCGTGCATGCCGATCAGGCTGACGATCTCGAGAACCTCCATGAGTTCTTCCTTGGTCGCGCCGTAGCCGAGGGCGTTCTTCATGTGCATCTTCAGACCCGGCACGTAGAGGTGGGTCGCCGCCGCGTCGAAGGCGCAGTAGACGAACTCCTTCATCTTCGGCGTCAGCACGCCGTGGCGCCAGGGCCAGGCGGAGAAGTCGAGATAGCCCTCGAACAGGTCGGGATCGAGCTCGAGAAGACCGTCCCAGAACGTGTGCCAGTAGCCCCTGTCGCGGGTGAAGTCGGATTTCAGCCGCTCCTGACGCGGCGTGAGCGGCGCGGGGCCGCTCCGCTGCCCGGCCTCCTCCAGCACCTCCAGCAGCAGCGGCACGCCGATGTTGCAGGCGTGGATGCCGAGAGTCGCCGTCAGGGCCAGGACCTCGGTGATCTCCTCGGCGCTCGCGCCCGCGTCGAGGGCGTTGCGGATCTGGCGGCGGGTCCCGGGCGCGTAGAGATGGGTCGCGGCCGTCGCGGCCGAGAGCGCGATCAGAGCGCGGTCCTTCGCGCCGAGATGGTTCCTGCGCACGGGGACCATCGCCAGCCGCGCCCAGGCGTCGAGGAAGCCCGGGGCCAGCTCGGCCAGGGCCGCCTGCTCCGCGTCCCAGTAGCCCAGCTCCCTCTCCACGGTGTGCCGCAGGCTTTCCGGGCTCGGCGCGGGCCCGGTCATGCCGTGGCTCCGGCGTAGTCGGCCTCGACCACCTCGTCCTGCCAGTCGGTCTTGCCGAGCGAGATCGCCGTGTGGAGCAGGTAGCTGTCGGCCGCCGCGCCGTGCCAGTGCCGCTCGTCCGCGGGGATCCAGACCGTGTCGCCCGCCCGGATCGGCTGCGCCTGCTGACCCGCGACGCAGATCCAGCCCTTGCCGGCGGTCACCTGCAGGATCTGCCCCTGCGCGTGCGCGTGCCAGAAGGTCCGCGCGCCGGGCGTGAAGAAGACGTTGTTGATCATCACGCCGTCCGTCGACGGCATCACCGGGTCGGCCCAGACCTGCCCGGTGAAGGTCGGCCCGCGGCTCTCGGACTTGGCGCTGTTCTCGCGACCGTGGAAGATCTGCATCGTATCCTCTCAGTTCTCGTGTCGGTTGCCGTGGAGCCGGACGCCGCCGGAGACGTCGCCGATGGCGTCGACGACGCGGTTGGAGATGACGTCGCCGTAGCCGAGCGCCGTGGCGAGGCCGAAGCTCGCCATCGGACCCGCCGCGTTGAGGGAGGCGACGCCGAGTTCGTGCAGGAGATCGGTGTAGAGGACGACATCCTTGGTCATCAGCTTGCCGGTCAGGCCGCCTTCCAGGTAGTCGCCGTCGACGATCTTCGGGAAACGGTTCAGCGTCGCGAAGTTGACGCCGCTGGAGGCGTTCAGCACCTCCAGGAGCCGGTGCAGGTCGAGCCCGGCCTTCCGCCCCGCGACCATGACCTCCGCGGTGGCGGCGAGGCTGACCGCGTTCAGGAAGTTGTTGAGCAGCTTGGTCGTGTGGCCGGCGCCCGAGCCGCCCATCACGACGACCTTTCGGGCGATCGGCGCGAACACCCAGCCCAGCCGGTCGATGATTGCGGGGTCGCCGCCGACCATCAGGGTCAGCGTGCCTCTCTCGGCCGCGGCGGCGCCGCCGGAGATGCCGGCGTCGACGTAGGCGACGCCGCGCTCGGTAAGCGCCGCGGCGAGGCGGCGCGTCGAGCTGGCCGAGGCGGTGCTGAGGTCGACGACGATCTGCCCGTCCCGGCAGCCCGCGAGGACGCCGCCCGCGCCGAGCACGACGCGCTCGACCACCTTGCTGTCGGGCAGGGACATCAGGACCACGTCCGCCGCACCGACGACCGCGGCGATCGAGGCCGCTTCCGTCGCGCCCCAGCGCGAAGCGGCCTCCCGGTCGGTGTCGTAGCCGACGACATCGATCCCCGCCCCGGTCAGGCGGCGCGTCATGCGGCCGCCCATGTTGCCGAGCCCGATGAAGCCGATCCGGTTCCCGTTCATGCTGCGTCCTCCGCGCGGCGTCCGGCTCAGTGGCCGGTGCCGAAATCGACGTCCTTGGTCTCCGGCCCGATGAGCGCGCCGACGGTGCCGATCAGGCCGCCGGCGATCAGCAGGGCCACGGGCGTCAGCGCGAGGGGCATCAGCGCGCTCAGCCAGTCCATGTAGAAGGCGTAGAAGGACGGGATCACCACCGAGAGGCTGAACCCGATGCCGAAGCCGGTGGCGCGGACATCCGTGGCGAAGCGCTCGTTGATGTAGGTGACGATGACACCCCAGGGCGAGGTCACGATCACCGCGAGGAGGCTGACCAGCAGCACGCGGGTTCCGAACGCCATGTCGGGCGTGACGGTCAGCGTGTAGAGGATGTACGCGCCGACGGTGGCGATCAGCGGGCCGACGATCACGAAGAACCGCCGGCGGCCGATGACCTGCCCCAGCAGGCCGGAGCCGATGTAGCTGAAGAACAGGATCGTGTAGCAGATCATCAGCGTCGCGGTCAGCGCGAAGCCGTTGAGGTGCAGGGTCTTCACCAGCAGACCGGTCGGCATGTAGATCGTGATGATGTTCTGCGTCATCCAGAAGCCGGTCATCAGCAGCAGGACCTGCAGGAGGTCGCGCCCGCCCTTCCCGGAGAGCAGTCCCGCCATGGGCGACGTCTCGGCCTGTTCGGCCCCGGCGGCGGCCTCCTTCTTCCAGACCTCCGATTCCGAGACCTTGTGGACGTAGTAGAGGGCGAGCAGGCCGGCCAGCGCCGCGCCGACGATGAAGGGGATGCGCCAGCCCCAGACCGTGTAGGGCGACCCGGGCCCGTCGAGCGGGAACAGGTAGAACATCAGCATCGTGATGAGATTGATGCTGACATAGGCGGCCGGGAAGCCGGCGATGATCAGCCCGCCGACGAAGCCGCGCTTGTCCTTCTTGGAATACTCGATGGCGAGCGGCATCGCGCCCGTGTAGCCGCCCCCGAGGAAGATCCCGTCGAGGAAGCGCAGCAGCACCAGCAGGATGTACGAGGCGAGGCCGAGCGTCTCGTAGCCGGGCAGCAGGCCGATCAGCAGCGTGATCACGCCGAAGCCGGCCACCGAGTAGATCGAGGCTGCCCGGCGCCCGACCTTGTCGGCGATCAGACCGAAGATGAGCGCGCCGATCGGGCGGCCGAGGAGCGTGGTGATGAAGACGAGCGAGGCCAGCACCGTCTCCATCTGGGGAGACAGGTTCTTCGGCTGGAACATGAACATCACCGGTGCCAGCGCGACCACCGGCAGGTAGATGTCGAACATGTCGATGTATTCGGAGAAGAACGCGCCGCGGATCGCGCTCCTGCGCTTCTCCTCGATCGACTGGGACGCGGCCGGGCGCGCGCCCGCTCCGTCCGTTGCCAAAGCTGCCGACGTGACCGACATGGCGTCTCCCTCCCTGCTCGTCTGCCGCGCAGTTTCTTGACTGCGTCGGACTCAGGTGCGGGTCCGTACCCGCGCGGCGCGGGCTCGCGCCCGCGCATTGGTTCGCGGGATCAGCGCCCGCCGGCCTGCTCCGCGTCCCACGCGGCGATCGCCGCGGAGGCGGTCCGGAAGGCGGCCAGGGCCGACGGAGCGCCGCAATAGACGAGCGCCTGCATCAGCACCGCCTGGATCTCGTCCTTGGTCACGCCGTTGTTGAGCGCGCCTTTGACGTGGACGCCGAGTTCGTGGTGCTGGTTCATCGCGGTCAGCATCGCGATATTGAGCATGCTCCGGGTCTTGAACGGCAGCGTCTCGTCGCCCCAGACCGCGCCCCAGCAATACTCGGTCACGAGCCGCTGGACCGGGCGATTGAACGCGTCGGCATTGGCCCAGGACTTCTCGACATGGGCGGCGCCGAGGACGGTCTTGCGGTTCTCGAAGCCTCTGCCGAACAGCTCGCTCTCATCGGACATCTGGTTCTCCTGGTCGGGGCCGACGCGCGCGGGCGCCGGCCGCATCGCGCGGGACGGATCAGTCGAGGCCGAAGCCGATCATTGCCTTGGTCTCGAGGTATTCCTGGAGACCGGCCTCGCCCCATTCCCGGCCGTTGCCGGACTGGCGGTAGCCGCCGAACGGGGCGTGCACGTCCGGAGGCGGATAGTTGATGTGGACCTGCCCGCCGATGAGCCGCCGCGCCACGGCGCGCGCCCGGTCGCGGTCCCGACCCTGCACGTAGGCGGCGAGCCCGTAGCGCGAGCCGTTGGCGATCGCGATCGCCTCGTCCTCGCTGTCGTAGGCGAGGATCGACAGGACCGGCCCGAAGATCTCCTCCCGCGCGATGGTCATGTCCGAAGTCACGTCGGCGAACACCGTCGGGCGGACGTAGAAGCCGCGATCGAGGTGGTCCGGCCGCTCCGGGCCGCCGGCGACGAGCCGCGCGCCCTCGGCGATGCCGGTGCGGATCAGCCCGACGACGCGCTCGTACTGGGCGCGGTTGACCACCGGGCCGAGATCCGTCTCGGGATCCGCGGTCGGGCCGAGCCGGAAGCCCGACGCCGCCTCGGCCGCGATCGCGGCCGCCTCGTCCATCCGGTCCCTGGGCACGAGCATCCGCGTCGGGATGGAGCAGGACTGGCCGGAATTGGTGCAGCAGGCCGCGACGCCGCGCCGGACCGCCTGATCGAAGTCGACATCCGGGAGCAGGATGTTGGCCGACTTGCCGCCGAGTTCCTGCGCGACGCGCTTGATGGTCGGGGCCGCCGCCCGGGCGATCTCGATCCCGGCGCGGGTCGACCCGGTGAACGAGACCATGTCGATCCCCGGATGGGCGGCGATCGCGGCGCCGACGCCGGGGCCGTCCCCGTTTACGAGGTTGAACACGCCCGGCGGCACGCCCGCGTCGTGGAGGACCTGCGCGAACAGCATCGCGCTCACGGCCGAGAACTCGCTGGGCTTCAGAACCATCGTGCAGCCGGCCGCGAGCGCCGGGGCGATCTTCACGACGATCTGGTTGATCGGCCAGTTCCAGGGGGTGATCAGGCCGCAGACGCCGATCGGCTCGCGCCGGATCCGGGTGGTGCCGCGATCCTCCTCGAACGCGAAGCGCTCCATCACCTCGATGAGCGCGTTGAGGTGCGCAGGTCCCCGCGCCGCCTGCCCCTTGCGGGCGAAGCCGATGGGCGAGCCCATCTCCTGCCGGATCGTCTCCGCGAAGGTCTCGAACCGCTCCTCGAACAGCGCGAGGACCCGCCGCAGGATCGCGACGCGCGCGGCGGGCGCCGTCTCCGAGAAGGCCGGGAAGGCGGCGCGGGCGGCGCGCACGGCCCGGTCGACATCCTCGGCATCGCCGAGCGCGAGGGTGCCGAACGCCGTCTCCGTGGCGGGATCGATCAGCGGGAACGGGCGGGCCGCGACCGGCTCGACCCAGGCGCCGTCGATGTAGAAGCGGCTCAGGTCCGGGAGCGCCATGGTCTCAGGCTCCCTCGGCCAGCAGGCGGTACATCTCGGTGTGGTCGGCCGCGTGCCCGACTGCATCGGCGACCGCATGCCAGGTCTCGATGCAGTGCCGGCCGAACCCGAGCGGGTAATCGACCGAATCCGCCAGGGCCCCGGCGATGCCGAGATCCTTGTCCATCAGCTTCAGCGAGAAGCCCGAGGCGAAGCTGCCGCTGAGCATGAACTGCTTGACCTTGTTCTCGGAGGTGTTGCTGCGCCCGGACGAGGCGTTGAGCACGTCGGTCATGGCCTCCGGCGCGATGCCGAAGCGCTGCGCCACGTGGAGCGCCTCGACGGTGGCGAGCAGGCCCGCGGCGGACACGAAGTTGTTCAGCGCCTTGGCGGCATGGCCCGAGCCCGCCGGGCCGATATGCAGGACGGATGAGCCCATCGCCTCCAGCACCGGCCGCCAGCGGGCGAGGAGATCCGCCTCGCCACCGACGAGGATCGCGAGCGTGCCGTCCACCGCCCGCCGCACGCCGCCCGAGACCGGCGCGTCGAGATAGCCGAGCCCCTTCCCAGCGAGCGTCTCGCCGAGGGCGCGGGAGCGCACCGGCTCCGACGAGCTCATGTCGATCACGGTAGCGCCGGCCGGGAGCGCGTCGGCCCAGCCCTCGTCGAGCAGCACCGCCTCGACGATGGCCGAGTTCGGCAGCATCGTGATCAGCAGATCGAGTTCGGACGCGTTCTCCCGCGTGAGCGCCGTCGCACCGAGATCCCGGGCGAGCGCGTCGGTCCGAGCCGTATCCGCGTCGAGCAGGCGGAGCGCGTGCCCCGCCCTGGCGAGGCACCGGCTCATGGGGTCGCCCATCATGCCGAGGCCGATGACGCCGATGGTTCTCTGTTCCATGCCGTGAATGTCCCTGTGGGCGACGACCGGAGTGGACCGGCGGCGCGTGTCCCCGTCAGCGCAGGGCGGAGAAGTCGGTGGGAGCGAGGAAGGTATTCTCGATCCGGGCGACGATCGGCCGGTCCTTCTCGGTCGCGGCACGGGCGGCGATCCAGTCCGGATCGGCCTGGAAGGCGTTCCAGCGCGCCTCGCGCTGGGCCATGTCGTCCCACTTGAGCAGGTAGGTGAGCGCGTGGTTGTCGGGACCGACGAGGGTGGTCCAGAAGCCGACCTGCTCGATGCCGTATTTCTGGAAGAAGCCGAGCGTCGTGGAGCGGAACCGCTCCAGCAGGGCCGGCAGCCGGGTCGGGGCGCAGTAGTAGACGCGCATCTCGACGATCATGGAATCCTCCGGTCAGTAGGTCGGTGAAGCGGTCGGGGGCAGATCGACGCGCGCGATCCAGCCGGCGAGATCCTCGGCCGCCGGCGGGTAGATCGCGAGAACCTGCGGATCGTGGCCCGGGACGATGTGATCCTCGGACTCGGCCAGGCGCCGGACCGTCCGGTAGCCCTCGAACATGTCGCCGACATTGTAGACGATCGGGTAGGCGAGCCGGCGTCCGATATTGGCGAAGAAGTGCGCGGCGTCGGAGGCCAGCACGACCCAGCCCCGCGCGGTCCGGACCCGGACGATCTGCAGGCCGTCCGAATGCCCGCCGACCCTATGGAGGGTGATCCCCGGATACAGCGTGTCGGTCGCCTCGCGGAAGCGGACGCGGTCCTCGAAGAGGCGATCCACCATCGCCTTCACGTCCTCGGCGGCGAAGGGATGGCGGACCTCCGGGTGGCACATGCACCGGCCGGTGCAGAACGCCATCTCGCGCTCCTGGACATGGAAGCGGGCCTTCGGAAACAGATCGTGGTTGCCGGCATGGTCGTAGTGCAGATGGGTCAGGACGACGTCCTCGACCCCCAGCGGGTCGACGCCGATCCGCGCCAGGCCGTCCTCGACCGGCCGCACGATGCTGCGGCCCCGCTTCGTCGCCATCGCCCGGTCGAAGCCCGTATCGACGACGATCGTCCGGCCGCCGCCGATGACGACCCAGACGAAGTAATCGATCGGCATCGGACCGTCGTGGATATCCCCGCCGATGAAATTCTCGCGGGCCATACGGTGATGATGCGCGTACTTGATCGCGTAGATCTTGTAGATCTCTGCGTCCATGCGGGCGTTTCCTTCAGGCGGCCGGTTGATCCGGCTCTCCCTCGCGGACGCGTCGCATCCGCGGATCGAATTGAGCACATCGTCAGACAATCTGTCAATCAGGCAACGCGGAGGTCGGCGGCGTCGAGCGTCGGCCGCGCCCGGCGGCGGCGTGACCGGCGCGGCCCGCGGCCGGTCCGCCGTTCGATCAGGCCTGGGCGTTCCGGCGGCGCATGGCGAAGCCGAACACCCAGAGGGACAGCCCCAGATTGATCGCCGCCACGGTCAGCATCACCTCCAGCAGCGTCAGGAGACCGAACCATTCGGCGACGTAGCCGCAGGCCAGGGGTGTGATGGCCTGCCCGAGGAGCGGGAGGCGGGCGAGCCGACCCATCGCCGCCGCGTAGTCGCGCTGTCCGTAGAGCGCCAGCGGCAGCGTGCCCCGCACGACCGTGCGCATGCCGTTGCCGGCGCCGTAGAGCAGCATCGCGAGCCACGCCAGGGACGGCATCGTCGCCAGCAGCAGCAGCCCGAGCCCGACGCTGGCGCTCGACAGCAGCAGGGACCAGGCCGGATGGGCGTGCCGCCCGAGGGCGAGTTCGACGACGCGCACGCCGACCTGAGCAGGACCGATCAGGCCGGTCAGGGCCACCGCGGCGGTCGCGCCGACGCCCAGCGTCTGCAGCAGGTTGAGCAGTTGCACCGAGGCGGCGGTCATGATCATCGCCGCCATCGTGAAGGTCACGGCCAGCAGGCGCTCCGCAGGCAGACGCGTCGCCTCGGTCGAGTCGGCCAGCGCGCGGGGCCGGGGCGTCGCCGCCGGCTCGACCGCGGGCCGGCTCCGCGCCGGCAGCGCCCAGGCGAAGAGCGGGACCACGAGGGCGACCGACAGGATCGCGTAGGTGAGGCAGGCCCCGCGCCAGCCGACATGATCGACCAGGAACCGCGTGGCCGGCCAGCAGAGCGAGACCGCGAAGCCCGACGAGATCGCGATCTGGGTCATCGCCCCCCGCGCGTTGGAGCCGTAGGCCTGGCCGATCGCGGCGAAGAGCGGGTCGTAGAGCGCGGCCGACATGCCGAGACCGGCGACCACCCAGGCGAACAGCAAGACCGGCAGGGATTGCGCGACCGCCATCAGCACCAGGCCGGCCGCGATGATCGTGGCGCCGGTGACCAGGACCGGCCGCCCGCCGTGACGCCGGATCGCTCGGCCGACGAAGGGCGCCGGCAGGCCCGACACGAAGATCGCGAGCGAGAGCGCGCCCACCACCATCGCCTGCGGCCAGCCGGTCTCGGCGACGATCGGGTCCGAGACCACCGCGGTGAGGAAGAACGTGCCGCCCCACAGGACGATCTGCGTGACGCCGAGGGCGATGTTACCGGCGAGGGTCGGACGCGGCGGCAAATCGGGCGGCTCGGAGCCGCGCGTGGTTGGGGCGCCAAGCACGATGATGTGGTCTCCGCTGGGTCGTGTTCGAGGCCGCAGGGCCTCGAACCTCATTAGCGCGCCGCCGCGCCCGGCAGCTCCGCGATCCGCGACCTTCAGCCGTGCACCGGCTTCGGACGTCGCGGCGCTCCCGGGCATGACCGGCCTCAGAGCCGGGACGGATCCTCCGGCAGGAATCGTGCGACCGTGTCGTGGATCGTCGCGGCGATCTCCGCTTCCCGACGCTCGAAGGCGTCGAGAAGGCCTGACACCGCGACCGCCAGCGGGCGGCCCCGGCTGTCGACGCGCCTGGGCAACGGGACCGCGATCGAGCCGGCGCCCGGCGTGACGAGGCCGCGGGAGAAGAAGTGCCCATCCCGCCGCAGCCGCGCCAGGTTGGCCAAAACGGCCGCGAGCGCGATCGGCGGCTGCTCGGCCGGCGCCTCGGCGTTGGTGCGGCGGACCAGCGGGCCGATCTCCGCCTCCGGGCTCCCGGCGAGGAGCGCCGTGCCGGTCGCCGACCAGACGACGAGGCGGCGCGTCCCGGGCGGTACGTGGAAGCGCATGGCGGTGCGCGCCTGCAGGACGTGGACGTACTGCGAGAAGATCGCGTTGCGCGCGGCGAGGATCACCGTACCGCCCGTGCGCTCCGACAGGTGCTCGAGCATGCGCACGAGGCTGCCGTCGCGCACCGGCCCCTTGTCGAGCCACGCGCCGAGGAGCGCGACCCGGGGCGACGGCAGGAAGCTGCGGCGTGCCGGGTCGTAGTCGAGGTATCCGAGGCGCACGAGGCTCTTCAGCAGCACCGAGGTCGAGGATTGCGGAACGCTCAGCCGCTCGGCGATCTCGGAGACCCGGGCCTCGCGCTGGATCTCGTCGAACAGCTCCAAGATCTGAAGCACCCGTCCGGCGGACTTCACCAGGCTCAGATCCGAGCCGGCGGGATCGGCCCCCACCGTCAGGTCCGTGGACGCTCCACCCCGATCATCGGTGCGCTCACCCATGCGGGCACCTACGGGCTGTCCCCCGCCGAGGCCGCACGGGTCGTACCGCCCCTGATCGCCCTCGCACGGATCCGTGGTGCTCACGGCGCATCGCCGGCGCGTCCCCCTGAGGCAGCGCGAGCCCGCGTGCCGTCCGACGGCAGTATAGCGCCTGCGCCTACGGCGCGCTCCATCACACATGTGATATTCTTCAGCAGATGGGCGATGGCGGTTGAAGCCGGGTGCGCGCTCTGCCCTATTCGTCAGCGGTGTCGGACCCGTCTGACCGACCGGCACCGGGAGACCGCGCGGCAAGCGCGGCCCTGTTCGGGAGGAATGCCGATGTCGATCCGCCACGCGGCCGTCGCCGCGCGCCTCCTCGTCGCCGCGCTGATGCTCCCGGCCCTCGGCGGGATAGCGCGGGCCGAGACGACCTCCGTCCGCATCGGCCTGCAATACGGCCTCGTCTACCTGCCGGTGATGATCGCCCAGAGCGAGGGCCTGTTCGACAAGCGCGCCAAGGAAGCCGGGCTCGACGGGCTGACCGTGACGCTGACCCGCTTCAGCGGCTCCACCGCGATGAACGACGCGCTCCTCTCCGACAGTGTCGAGCTCGGCACCCTCGGCTCGGCCGGCGCCCTGATCGCGTGGGACAAGACCCGCGGGCGTCAGCAGATCAAGAGCCTCACCGCCCTGAGTTCGGTCGTCTACACGCTGTTCACCGGCAAGCCCGGCGTCGCCGCGCTGAAGGACTTCTCCTTCGGCGACAAGATCGCGGTCCCGGCCTTCAACTCGCCCCAGGCGATCCTGCTGCGGGTCGCGGCGGCGCAGCAGCTCGGCGAGTCCGCCAAGGCCGACGCGCTGATGGTCAGCCTGCCCCATCCGGACGCGACCGCGGCGATGCGCGCCGGACAGGGCATCGCCGGCTACTTCGCGACGCCACCGTTCACGCAGGTCCTGAAGGCGGATCCCAAGATCCGGACGGTCATGACCTCGACCGGCCTGATCGGCAGCGGCGACATCACCGCCGCCACCCTGAACGCCAAGCAGGGCTTCGTCGACGCGAACCCGAAGGTCGCGCGGGCGATCCGCGCCGGGATGGAGGACGCGGTGGCGCTGATCCGCAGCGACCCCCAGCGCGCGGCGACCATCTACCTCGCCTCCGAGCAGGTGCAGATCGACCGTGCGCAGGTCGAGACGATCCTGACCGACGGGTCCATCGTCTACGACGTGGCGCCGAAGGGCATGGTCAACCTCGCCAAGGCGATGGCGACGCAGAACTTCCTGCGGAAGGTGCCGGGCGACTGGCAGGAGATCTTCTTTCCCGGCCTCGAGGGCCGCGACGGCAGCTGAGCGGCGCGCAGCCCGAACGTCCCGCCGCTCACGGAGCCCCCACGGAGCCTCGATGCACAGTTTCCGCTTCAGCGCCGAGCCGCTCCCGCCTGAGGCCGAGGCCGCCCGCGCCTCCGTCCGCGCCTTCCTCGACGCGGAGCTGGCAGCCGGTCATTTCGTGCCGCACCGGACCTCGTGGACGACCTTCGACGCCGCCTTCAGCCGGCGCGCCGGGGCGGCGGGCTTCATCGGCCTGACCCTGCCGGAGGCCTATGGCGGCCACGCCCGTTCCGGCCTCGTCCGCTTCGTCGTCACCGAGGAGATGCTGGCGGCCGGTGCGCCCTGCGGCGCCCACTGGATCGCCGACCGCCAGTCGGGCCCGCAGATCCTGCGGCACGGCACCGAGGCGGCCAAGCGGGCGATCCTGCCGCGGATCTGCCGGGGCGACTGCGCCTTCGGCATCGGCATGAGCGAGCCGAATTCCGGCTCGGACCTCGCCGCCGTCCGGACCCGCGCGGTGCGCGACGGCGACGATTGGGTGATCAATGGCTCCAAGATCTGGACGACGAACGCCCATCAGGTCGACTACCTGCTGGCCCTGGTCCGGACCGGCGAGCCCGGGCCGGACCGGCACGGCGGGCTGACGCAGTTCATCATCGACATGGCGGCTCCCGGGGTGACGGTGCGGCCGATCCTCGACCTGTCGGGCCATCACGAGTTCAACGAGGTGTTCTTCACCGATTACCGCGTCGCCGACGCGATGCGGGTCGGCGCGGAGGGCGCGGGCTGGGGCCTCGTCACGGAGGAGCTCGCCTTCGAGCGCTCGGGGCCCGACCGGTTCCTGTCGGATTACCGGCTGCTCGTCGAACTCGTCGACCGGATCGGGCCGGAGCCGGACCGGTTCCAGGCGGTCGAGACCGGGCGGATGGTGGCCCAGCTCACCGCGCTGCTGGGCATGTCGGCCTCGGTGGCCCGCCTCCTCGATCAGGGCGTCGTGCCGGGCGTCGAGGCGGCGCTCGTCAAGGATGTCGGCAACGGCTTCGAGCGCGCGGTGCCGGAGATCGCCCGGCGGCTCGTGCCGGTCGAGCCGAGCCTCACCGCGCAGGGCGACGCCTTCCGCGAGGCTCTGGGTGGCGTGACCCTGCGGGCGCCGTCCTTCACCCTGCGCGGCGGCACCCGCGAGGTCCTGCGCGGCGTCATCGCCCGGGGGCTGGGGCTGCGATGAGCCGGATGGACCACGCGGCAGAGGCCAGCGACGGGATCGACGGGATCGTCCTCGATCAGGTCGAGCGGCTGCTCGCCCAGCACCTCACGCCGGCGCTGCTGGCCGCCTGCGACGGGACTGCGGGCGCGGCCGCAAGGGCGGCGGATCACTGGCCGGCGGATCTCTGGACGGCGCTCGCCGAGAGCGGCCTGCCGCTGGCGCTGGTGCCCGAGGCGGAGGGCGGGATCGGCCTCGCCGCCACGACCGCGGCCCGGCTGATCCGGCGCTGCGGCCGGGCCGCCCTCCCCCTGCCCCTGCCGGAGACCGTCGCGGGCGCGGCGCTCTGGGCTGCCGCGGGGGGACAGGTGGCCGAAGACGCCCTGTCGCTGGTCCCGAGCGGCGGCCCGGTGCGGATCGCGCCCCACGCGGAGGGGTTCGTCCTGGACGGCCGGGTCGTGCAGGTGCCGTGGGGCGGTTCGGTCGCGGCCCTGCTCCTCGACGCCGTCGACGCGGCCGGCATCCCGCACCTCGTGCGGATCGCCGCGCCCGGAACGCTCCGCGGCACGCATCACAACCTCGCCGGCGAGCCGCGAGACACGCTCGATCTGACCGGCTGCACCGTCCCGGCCGAGGATGTCCGCGCCGCGCCGGGCTGGGCGACCGGCACGGGCGTGCCGTTCGTCGAGGCGGCCGGCGCCTGGGTCCGGGCGCAGCAGATGGTGGGTGCCCTGGAGACCTGCCTCGCCTCCGCCCTCGACCACGCTCAAGAACGGCAGCAATTCGGCCGGCCGCTCGCCAAGTTCCAGGCGATCCAGCACATGCTGGCCGAGGCCGCGGGCCACGTCGCGGCGGCGACCGCGGCCGCCGATCTCGCGGCCGCCTGCTGGGGCGATCCGCGCTTCGTCCTCGCCACCGCCATCGCGAAGGCGCGCTGCGGCGAGGCGGCGGGCCACGTCGCGGCGATCGGCCACCAGATCCACGGGGCCATGGGCTTCACCCAGGAGCACCCGCTCCACCGCGCGACGCGGCGGCTCTGGTCCTGGCGCGACGAGTTCGGATCCGACGCCCTCTGGCAGGAGCGGATCGGGCGCGCGGTCTGCGCGGGCGGCGGCGCGGCCCTCTGGCCGATGCTGGTTCGCCTGCGCGGCGGCGCCGGGTGACAGGGGAGACAGGCGTGCCGGATCACTCCGCCGAAACTCACTCCGCCGAAACTCACTCCACCGAGACGAACACGGCCGGGCCGCTCGCGGGCGTGCGGGTGGTCGACCTGACCAGCGTGATCATGGGCCCGTCGGCGACGCATATCCTGGCCGATCTCGGCGCCGACGTGATCAAGATCGAGACGCCGGAGGGCGATTCCTTCCGGCACTACAGGCCGGCCCGGGGTGCCGGGATGGGCGGCAACTTCCTGCACCTCAACCGCAACAAGCGCAGCGTCCGCCTCGACCTGAAGCGGGCGGCGGCGCGGGCCGCCCTCGACCGGCTGATCGCCACGGCCGACGTGTTCGTCCACTCGATGCGGCCCGACGCGATCCTGCGCCTGGGCTACGGCTACGCGCGGGTGCACGCGCTCAAGCCCGACATCGTCTACTGCGGCGCCTACGGGTTCGGGGCCGACGGCCCCTACGCCCACAAGGCGGCCTACGACGACCTGATCCAGGCGGGCTCGGGCCTCGCGGCGCTCCAGACCGCCGCCTATGGCCAGCCCGGCTACCTGCCCACGGTGCTGTGCGACAAGATCGCCGGACAGGCCATCGCCTGCGCGATCCTCGCCGCCCTCTACGAGCGCCGGGCCGGCGGCGGCGGGCAGGCGGTCGAGGTGCCGATGTTCGAGACCATGGTGGAGTTCAACTTCGTCGAGCACATGGTCGGCTACGCCTTCGAGCCGCCGCTCGGGCCGCCGGGCTTCAACCGGGTCCTGAGCCCGCGGCGCAAGCCCTACCGGACCCGGGACGGCCACGCCTGCATCCTGCCCTATTCCGACCGGAACTGGCGGGACTTCTTCATCCATACCGGCCGGCTCGAATTCGTGGACGACCCGCGCTTCGCGCCGCTCGCCGTGCGGGTGGAGAACATCGAGATCCTTTACGCCCTGGTCGAGGAGGAGGCGCCGCGCCGGACCACCGCCGAATGGGTGTCGTTCTGCGACTCGGTGAGCATCCCGTGCATGCCGGTCCTCGGCCTGGAGGACCTGCCGGAGGACGCGCACCTGAAGGCGGTGGGCTTCTTCGGCAGCGCCGAGCACCCGAGCGAGGGGCGCTACCGCACCATGCGCCGGCCGGTCTCGTTCAGCGGCAGCCGCTTCGCGATCCGCCGCCACGCCCCCCGGCACGGCGAGCACACCGCAGAGGTCCTGGCCGAGGCCGGGCTCGACCCGGCCGAGATCGCCGCCCTGACCCTTGAGGAGACCGTCCAATGAGCAGCGCGGGCGAGACAGGCGGCGCGGGCGAGGACCTGCTGTTCTCCGTCGCGGAGGGCGTGGCGACCATCACGCTGAACCGGCCCGAGCGGAAGAACGCCTTCACCTTCCCGATGATCGAGGCCTGGACCGCGGCCCTGCAGCGCTGCCGCACCGACGCGACGATCCGCGTCGTGGTGGTGACCGGCGCGGGCTCGGCCTTCTGCAGCGGCGGCGACATCGTCGAGATGGGCGAGCGCCTCGACCAGCCGCCGGCCCGGCGCAAGGAGGAGCTCTACGGGCGGATCCAGCGCATCCCGCTGACGCTGGAGGATCTCGACAAGCCGGTGATCGCCGCCCTGAACGGGGTCGCCACCGGCGCCGGCCTCGACCTCGCCCTGATGTGCGACCTGCGCTACGCCGCGAAGAGCGCGCGGTTCGCCGAGACCTACGTGCGGGTCGGCCTGGTGCCGGGCGCGGGCGGCGCCCATTTCCTGCCCCGCCTCGTCGGGACCGCGAAGGCGCTGGAGCTGTTCTTCACCGGCGATTTCGTCGATGCCGACGAGGCGCTCCGGATCGGCCTCGTCAACGGCGTCCACGCCGACGCGGACCTGATGCCGGCCGTCCAGGCGCTCGCGCGGAAGATCGCCAAGGCGCCGCCGCTGACACTGAGCCTGATCAAGCGGGCAGTCTACCAGGGGATGCGCAACGACCTGCGCACCAATCTCGACCTGATCTCCTCGCACTACGCCGTCATCACCGCCACGCCCGAGCACCGGGCGGCCGTGCAGGCCTTCGTCGGCGGGCGCGACAGGGGCTGAACCGCCGCCGCGCGCGACATCTTCCCCCGGGCGTCGCACTTTCGCGCTTGTCGCCACCGCGCCCACCTGCAAGTCTATCCAAAATTCAATCCGCGCAACGACGCGGACTCAAAGTCTGGGAGGACGCGATGACGGCTCGGATTCTCGGTGCGCTCGCCTGTGCGCTCGCCTTCATCGCGCCGGCGGCGGCGCAGGCGCCGATCGTCATCAAGTTCAGCCACGTCACCACCACCGACACGCCCAAGGGCCAGGGCGCCGAGCGGTTCAAGCAGCTCGCCGAGGCGCGCACCAAGGGCGCGGTCAAGGTCGAGATCTACCCGAACAGCACGCTCTACAAGGACAAGGAAGAGGTGGAGATGCTCCAGCTCGGTGCCGTGCAGATGCTGGCGCCGTCCACGAGCAAGTTCGGCCCCCTCGGCGTGAAGGAGTTCGAGGCCTTCGACCTGCCCTACATCTTCCCGAACGAGCAGGTGCTGCGGCGCGTGCAGGACGGGCCGATCGGCCAGGGCCTGTTCAAGAAGCTCGAATCGAAGGGGATCAAGGGCCTCGGCTACTGGGACAACGGCTTCAAGATCCTCACCGCCAACAAGCCGATGCACGCCCCCGAGGACGTGAAGGGCCTGAAGTTCCGGATCCAGTCCTCGAAGGTGCTGGAGGCGCAGTTCAAGCAGCTCGGCGCGCTGCCCCAGGTGCTGGCCTTCTCCGAACTCTACCAAGCGCTGCAGACCGGCGTGGTCGACGGCCAGGAGAACCCGCCCTCGAACGTGACGACCCAGAAGCTCAACGAGGTGCAGAAGCACGCCACGCTGACCTATCACGGCTACATCGGCTACGCGGTGATCGTGAACAAGGGCTTCTGGGACGGCCTGCCGGCCGACATCCGCACGACGCTCGAGGGCGCCATCAAGGACGCGACCGCCTACGAGCACGAGATCGCCGACAAGCAGAACGAGCAGGCGCTCGCCGAGATCCGCGCCACCGGCAAGACCGCGGTCTACACGCCGACCGAGGCCGAGAACGCCGCGTGGCGCAAGGCCCTGGCGCCGGTCCAGCGCGAGATGGCCTCCCGCGTCGGCAAGGACCTGGTCGCGGCGCTCAACAAGGAGGCCGAGGCGGCGCCGAACAACTGATCACGCCGCAGCTGCGCCCGGACCGACCATGTTGCTGAAACTCCTTGATCGGCTCGAAGAGGTGCTGATCGGAACGCTGATGGCGGCCGCGACCGTCATCACCTTCGCCACGGTGGTGCACCGGTTCCTCTCCGGCATCCCGGCGCTGCAGGACTACACCGACCGGATCGACTTCGGCTGGTCGCAGGAACTGTGCATCTACATGTTCATCTGGGTCGCGAAGTTCGGCGCGGCCTACGGGGTGCGCACCGGCATCCACGTCGGCGTCGACGTGCTGGTCAACCGCCTGCCGCCGGGCGCGCGCCGGGTCATGGTCCTGGTCAGCCTCGCGGCGGGCGCCCTGTTCACCGGGATCGTGGGCACGCTCGGCGCCAATTTCGTCTGGCGCATCGGCCACACCGACCAGACCACGCCCGACATGGAGATCCCGGTCTGGATCGTCTACCTCGCGATCCCGCTCGGCTCCTACCTGATGTGCTTCCGCTTCCTGCAGGTGGCGTGGGGCTACTGGAGGACCGGGCACCTGCCGGCCCGCGACCACGCCCATGTCGACGGCGTCCCGACCGTCGAGGGTGTCGACCCGATCCAGCTCGGCCGCGAGGGAGGCCCGGCATGAGCGGCCTGATCATCTTCGGGCTGCTCATCGCCCTGATGCTCACCGGCATGCCGATCTCGATCGCGCTCGGCCTGACGGTCCTGACCTTCCTGTTCACCCTGACGCAGGTGCCGATCGAGAGCGTCGCGCTCAAGCTGTTCACCGGGATCGAGAACTTCTCGATCATGGCGATCCCGTTCTTCATCCTCGCCGGCAACTTCCTGGCCCATGGCGGCGTGGCGCGGCGGATGATCGCCTTCACGACCTCGCTGGTCGGGCACTGGCCGGGTGGCCTCGGCCTCGCCGGGGTGGTCGCCTGCGCGCTGTTCGCCGCCGTGTCGGGGTCGAGCGTCGCGACCGTGGTGGCGATCGGCTCGATCATCCTGCCGGCCATGGTGGCGGAGGGCTACCCGAAGCGTTTCGGCGCCGGGGTGATCACCACGTCGGGGGCGCTCGGCATCCTCGTGCCGCCCTCGATCATCCTCGTGCTCTACGGGGTGTCGACGAACAGCTCGATCGGCAACCTGTTCCTGGCCGGCGTCATGCCCGGCCTCGTCCTGTCGGCGATGCTCGCCAGCGTCACCTTCGTCATCGCCAAGCGCCGCGGCTATCCGCGCATGCCGAAGGCCTCCTGGGCCGAGCGCCTGCGCGCGTTCCGCGAGAGCGCCTGGGGGCTGTTCCTCGTGGTGATGGTGATCGGCGGAATCTACGCCGGCGTCTTCACCCCGACCGAGGCGGCCGCGACGGCGGCCGTCTACGCCTTCGTCATCGCGGTGTTCGTCTACCGCGATCTGAAGCTGTCGGACGTGCCCCGGGTGCTCCTCGCCTCGGCCAACATGAGCGCGATGCTGCTCTACATCATCACCAACGCGGTGCTGTTCTCCTTCCTGATGACCTCGGAGAACATCCCGCAGGCGATGGCGGCGTGGCTGATCGCCATGAACTTCAGCCCGCTGGTCTTCCTGCTCGTGGTCAACATCATCCTGCTGATCGCCGGCAACGTGATGGAGCCGTCCTCGATCCTGCTGATCATGGCGCCGATCCTGTTCCCGATCGCCGTCAAGCTCGGGATCGACCCGATCCATTTCGGGATCATCATGGCGGTCAACATGGAGGTCGGCCTGTGCCACCCGCCGGTCGGGCTCAACCTGTACGTCGCGAGCGGCATCGCCCATATGGGAATCTCCGAGCTGACGGTCGCGGTGCTGCCCTGGCTCCTGACCATGCTGGCCTTCCTGGTCCTGGTGACCTACTGGCCCGCCCTGTCCCTGTGGCTGCCGCGGGCCCTCGGGGCGATGTGATGGAGCGGGACCGCTCGCGCGGCGCGCCTAGGCTCCGGACGACGCGGGCGCGACGGCGTCCGGGGGCACGCGGAAATCGACGCGCGCCACCAGCCCTGACCCCTCGGCGGGAGACGCGAGCGTGACCGCTCCGCCGATCCGGTCCGCCAGCGCGCGGACGATGGCGAGGCCCAGGCCGCTGCCCTCCGGCCCGTCCCTGGAGGCGACGCGGTAGAAGCGCTCGAAGACCTTCTCGCGCACCTCGCGCGGGATGCCGGGCCCCTCGTCCTCGACCTCCGCGCAGGCCCCGATCTCCGTGCGGCGAAGGCGGACCGTCGTGGTGCCCCCGGCCCGGTTGTAGCGGATCGCGTTGTCCACGAGGTTCGTCAAGATCTCGCCGACGATGAACGGATCGCCGACGACCGGCACCGCGCCGTCGGGGCGATCGAGCGCGATCTCGGCGCCGCGCGCGAGGGCGTGGGGCACCTGCTCGGTGACCACGCGGGTCGCGACGTCGTTCAGGTCGGCGATCGCGGCCGGCGCCCCCGCCTGGGCGGCCCCCTCGTCGGCGCGGGCCAGGGCGATGAGCTGGGACAGGAGCCGTTCCAGGCGCCGTGCCGCGCCGTCGATGTCGTCGATCGTCGCGGCCTGGGCGGCGTCGCGGGGCGTTATCCGGCGGAGCAGTTCGACGTGCATCCGCAGGACAGCGAGCGGGGTCCGCAGCTGGTGCGAGGCGTCCGACGTGAAGCTGCGCTCGCCCGCGATCGCCTGCTCCAGACGGCGGAGCAGCGTGTTGAGGGCGAGCACCGGTGCCAGCGCCTCGCGGGGCACCCCGGCCACGTCGAGCGGCTGCAGGTTGATCGCGCCCGGCACCGCCCGTCGGTCGATCGCGTCGCTCAGCCGGGTCAGCGGCCTGAGGCTGCTGTCGATGCTGTACCACGACAGGGCCCCGATCAGGCCCAGCAACCCGAGCTCGGCGAGGGCGAGCCCGGCGAGCAGGCGCTGCTCCAGGGTCTGGCGGGCCTCGCGTGTCTCCGCGACCTGAACGAGCACCGGGCTCGGCTTCCCGTAGACCCGACGCGCCTGTGCCGCGATCCGCACGCTCGCCCCGCGGACGACGCCGTCGCGGTGGGTCGTCACCCCGAGCTGGAGGGCGCCGACATCCGGGATCGGGAGGTCCCGGTAGCCGGTCACCAGCGCGCCGAGATAGGTGACACTGTAGTAGATCCGGTCCTGGGCCTGGCTCTCGAGCATCCCGAGGGCGACGCGCGGCAGGTCGACCGAGACCTCGCCGTCCTCCACGGTCAGCCGCTCGGCGATCGCCAGGACGGAACCGTCGAGCAGGCGGTCGTGCGTCGTCTCCACCACGTTCCGGATCACGAGCGCGCCGGCGAGGCCGAGCGCCAGCGCCAGCGCGAGGGCCGGGAGCAGCATGCGGACCAGCAGGCGCCGACGGAGCGAGGGCGCGCGCGGACTGGTCACACCGGCATCAGGAGGTAGCCGAGGCCGCGAATGGTGCGGATCTCGGGCCCGTGCGGCTGCAGCTTCTTCCGGAGACGGGCGACGTACAGCTCGAGGGCGTTCGGCGCGACCGCCTCGTCGAAGCCGAAGATCTCCGCGCTCAGCCGCTCCTTCGGGACGGGCTTCCCGGCGCGGGTCATCAGGATGGTCAGGACGGCGAGTTCCCGGCGCCGCAGGGCGACCGGCGCCCCGTCGAGGGTGACGGTGCCGGCGGCCCGGTCGAGCTCCAGCGTGCCGCAGCGCAGGACCGGGTTCGGCACGGCCTGCCCGCGTCGGACCAGGGCCCGGACCCGCGCCTCGAACTCGGCGAGGTCGAAGGGCTTCAGCAGGTAGTCGTCCGCCCCGAGATCGAGGCCGCGGACCCGGTCGGTGATGGCGTCCCGCGCGGTCAGCACCATCACCGGAACGGTCGAGCCGGCCGCCCGGACCGCCTTGAGCACCTCGAAGCCCGGCAGGCCCGGCAGGCCGAGATCGAGGACGACGAGGCTGTAGGGCTCGCTCGTCGCGAGGCGGACCGCGTCGGCCCCGTCCGCCTCGTGGTCGACGGCGTATCCGCCCTGCCGGAGGGCGGCGATCAGGCCGCGCGCCAGGGCGGCATCGTCCTCGACGACCAGAACGCGCATGCTCCTCCCGCCATCCATCGTCCTGGCCCGGGCGGCGAGCCCGGTCTAGCATTCCCGTCCAGACGCTGCACAGCAAGGGCGCCGGGCATCCCGGGCCGACGAAGGGGAGACATCGTTGAGCGTTCGCCACGCCGTCGGGCTTCTCGTGCTGCTGGCGGCCGGCCTCGGACCAGCCGCGGCGCAGGTCGAATTGCCGCTGGCGGCCGCGGACACGGGCCCTGCCGCGGCGAAGGGCGAGACCGTCGTGGTCGTGGAGGCGACGACGGACGAGGCCGAGGTCGCCGACCTCATCGCGGGCTTCCGCGCGGCCCATCCCGGCGTGGCAGTGTCGTACACGAAGATGAACTCGGCGCGCCTCTACGACGGCTTCGTGGAGGCGGCCGCGGCCGGGACGGGCACGGCCGACATCGTCTGGAGCTCGGCCATGGATCGCCAGATCAAGCTGGTGAACGACGGCTACGCCGCCCGCTACGTGTCCCCCGAGGCCGCGGCGCTGCCGGCCTGGGCCGTGTGGCGCAACGAGGCCTTCGGCGTGACGGCGGAGACGATCGCCATCGCCTACAACAGGACGCTCCTGCCGCGGGAGCGCGTGCCCGCGACCCGCGCCGAGCTGATCCGATCCCTGACCGAGCAACCGGAGGCCTGGAAAGGCAAGGTCGCCGCCTACGATCCCGAGCGGAGCGGCGTCGGATCGCTGATCCTCGCGCAGGATGCCGAGGTGACGCCCCGGACCTGGGACCTCGTCTCTGCCCTCGGACAGGCCGGCGTGAAGCTCTACACGCGCACCGAGACGATGCTCGACCGGATCGTCGACGGCGAGGCCCTCCTCGCCTACGGCGTGTTCGGCGCCTACGCCCTCGAGCGGGCCAAGCAGGACCCGGTGATCGGCGTCGTGCTGCCCACCGACTACACGCTCCTCGTCTCGCGGATCGCCTTCATCGCCAAGGACGCGCGCCATCCCGCGGCCGCCCGCCTGTTCCTCGACTACATGCTCTCCCGCGAGGGCCAGGCGCGGCTCGCGTCGCGGTCCCTCACGCCGGCCCGCCTCGACGCCCGCCGGCCCGACGATCCGGTCGCGAGCNCCTGGCTCTCGAACACGCGGGCGGTGCCCGTGAAGGTCAGGATCGCGGCGTCGACGCCCGCGGTCTTCACGATGCAGCCCTGCTCGGCCAGGTTCCCGTAGAGCACGGCGAGGCCGCCATCCTGCGAGTAGGCGTGGGCCGCGTCGCGGATCACGCCGCCCTCCCTATCGAGGTCGAGTTCATCGAAGCGGGATTCCTGGCTGAACGCCACCTGGGTCGGCACGCCGCCGGGGGCCGCGCGATAGAAGTCCTGCCCTGCGGCCGGTCGCGGTGGGGCCGGAGCTGCTGGCCAACCTCGACCAGATCCGGCGCGCCCGCATGCTGCGGCGCTGGCGGCGGGCGATGGAAGGCCGCTGAGCCGAAATCCGCGACAGCTTCGTGACAGGTTAACGCGCGTATAGCGGCTGCAAGCGCCGCAGAGTCGGCGCGAATACACGGGAGGATTGGTTCAAGGCTGCGGCCCGGTCGCCAGGGGCGATCGCGCGCCGACCCGAACCGACGCTTCCCTCGTGCGGTTGCGACCGCTCCGGCGCCTGAGGGAGACAGCTATGATACAGGCCCATCCGTCGAGTTCCAAAGCCGCTACGGTCCTGCGCGTGACCAGCGGCAACTTCTTGGAGATGTTCGACTTCTTCCTGTTCGGTTTCTACGCCACCTACATTTCCAAGACCTTTTTCCCGGTCGGCAACGAGTTCGCCTCGCTGATGCTGACCTTCAT
Source organism: Methylobacterium mesophilicum (assembly GCF_036441335.1). Taxonomy (GTDB): domain Bacteria; phylum Pseudomonadota; class Alphaproteobacteria; order Rhizobiales; family Beijerinckiaceae; genus Methylobacterium; species Methylobacterium mesophilicum_B. The sequence continues at coordinate 301,283 of NZ_MLBW01000034.1, read as the reverse complement.
GACGTTCGGGGCCGGATTCCTGATGCGGCCGCTCGGCGCGATCTTCCTGGGCGCCTACGTGGACAGCATCGGCCGCCGGAAGGGCCTGATCGTGACGCTCGGCATCATGGCGGCCGGCACGATCCTGATCGCCTTCGTCCCGGGCTACGGCACGATCGGCCTGTTCGCGCCCTTCCTGGTCCTCGTCGGGCGGTTGCTGCAGGGATTCTCGGCCGGCGTCGAGCTCGGCGGCGTGTCCGTCTACCTGTCCGAGATGGCCACGCCCGGCAACAAGGGCTTCTACGTGTCCTGGCAGTCCGGCAGCCAGCAGGTCGCCGTGATGTTCGCGGCCGTGATCGGCTACATCCTCAACAACGCCCTGCCTCCCGCCGACATGAATGCCTGGGGCTGGCGCATCCCGTTCTTCATCGGCTGCGCGATCGTGCCGTTCCTGTTCTACATCCGGCGCTCGCTGGAGGAGACGGAGGAGTTCCTGAAGCGCAAGCACCGGCCGTCCATGAACGAGGTGTTCGGCTCGCTCGCCCGCAACTGGCAGATCGTGCTGCTCGGCATGCTGCTGGTCGGCATGACCACGATCTCGTTCTACACGATCACCGTCTACACGCCGACTTTCGGCAAGGCCGTGCTCAAGCTGTCCGACACCGACAGCCTGCTGGTCACGTTCTGCACCGCCCTGTCGAACCTGTTCTGGCTGCCGGTCATGGGCGCGCTGTCCGACCGGATCGGGCGCAAGCCGATCCTGCTCGTCTTCTCGGCGCTCACCCTGCTCACCGCCTACCCGGTGCTGGTCTGGCTCGTCGGCAACGCGAGCTTCGGCAACATGCTGATCGCGCTCCTGTGGCTGTCCTTCCTGTACGGCAGCTACAACGGCGCGATGGTGGTGGCGCTGACCGAGGTGGTCCCGGCGAGCGTGCGCACGGCCGGCTTCTCCCTCGCCTACTCGCTGGCGACCGCCCTGCTCGGCGGCTTCACGCCCCTCGTCTCCACGTGGCTCATCGAGGCCACCGGCAACCGCGCGGCGCCCGGCCTGTGGATGGCCTTCGGGGGCGCCTGCGGCCTCGTCGCCACGCTCCTGATCTACCGCCGCGCGAGCCAGCCGGCGGCTCTGGGCGCCCCGGCCTGATGGCGCCGGCACGCGGTGCGGCCGGAGGGCGTGAGCCCCCGGCCGCACCGGGAGAACCGCTCCTCAGGCGAATTGCGGCGCCGCGGTGCCACTGTGCCGCAGCGTCAGGGCCAGGCAGACGATCGCGAGGACGCAGGCCGCCAGCAGGAGGACGAAGCAGCCGTTCCAGCCGTAATGGTCCGTCGTGTAGCCGACCAGCGCGCTCGCCGCGACCGAGCCGCCGAGATACCCGAACAGGCCCGTGAAGCCCGCCGCCGTCCCGGCCGCCTTCTTCGGCACGAGCTCGAGGGCCTGGAGACCGATCAGCATCACCGGTCCGTAGATCAGGAAGCCGATGCAGATCAGGGCCGCGAGGTCGATGCCCGGGTTGCCCTCGGGATTGAGCCAGTAGACCAGCGTCGCCGCCATGACGCCGAACATGAACACCACGCCCGTCGCGCCGCGATTGCCGCGGAACAGCTTGTCGGACAGCCAGCCGCAGAGCAGGGTGCCGGGGATGCCGGCCCACTCGTAGAGGAAGTAGGCCCACGAGGTCTTGTCGACCGAGAAGTGCTTGGCCTCCTTGAGGTAGGTCGGCGCCCAGTCCAGCACGCCGTAGCGGAGCAGGTAGACGAACACGTTGGCGAAGGCGATGTACCAGAGCATCCGGTTCTTCAGCACGTGCTCGACGAAGATCTCGCGCGTCGAGAACTCGCGCTCGTGGTTGGCGTCGTAGCCTTCCGGGTAATCGTCCTTCCAGGTCTCCACGGACGGCAGGCCGCAGGATTGCGGCGTGTCCCGCATGGTCAGGAAGGCGAAGATCGCGACGCCGAGCGCCACGGCGGCGGGCACGTAGAAGGCCGCGTGCCAGTCGTTGAACCAGGCCAGGCCGAGCAGGAAGAGCGGCCCGATCAGGCCGCCGCCGACGTTGTGCGCCACGTTCCAGACCGAGACGACGCCGCCGCGCTCCTTCTGCGACCACCAGTGCACCATGGTGCGACCGCTCGGCGGCCAGCCCATGCCCTGGAACCAGCCGTTGAGGAACAGCAGCACGAACATGATGCCGACGCTGGACGTCGCCCAGGGCACGAAGCCGAACAGGAACATCACCAGCGCCGAGAGCACGAGGCCGATCGGCAGGAAGTAGCGCGGGTTGGAGCGGTCCGAGACCATGCCCATCAGGAACTTGGACAGGCCGTACGCGATCGCCACCGCGGAGAGCGCGGTGCCGAGCTCGCCGCGACTGTAGCCCTGCTCGACCAGGTAGGGCATGGCCAGCGAGAAGTTCTTGCGGAGCAGGTAGTAGCCCGCGTAGCCGAGGAAGATGCCCGCGAAGATCTGCCACCGCAGCTTGCGGTAGGTCGGATCGACGCGATCCGCCTGGATCGGTGGCTGATGGGCCGCGGGAGCGAGAAAGCCGATCATGGCGCGCCTTGGTGCGTGGGACCGCGGACGGACCCGGGCTCATCCCGGGCGCGTCTCGGATTGGACGGGGTGGTGGCGTGCCGCGCTCAGCGTCGCGCCGAAGCGGATGCCGCGGCGGGCGCGGCGTGCCGACGCGCGATCCGCGCGGTCGGTCTCGACCCGTGGCGATGGTGGACGGCGAGGTCCGGTCGCGTCATCGTTTCCTCCCTGTGATGCGGCGCATCTCCGGCTCGGCCGGGTCGCCGTCTCGCGATTGTTCTGTACCCGCGGGCGGCGACCGGCTCAGCCGACGGCCATCGCGCCGTCGTGCCGGTCGGTCATGGCGGCGATCCGCGCCCGCAGCGCCGCGACCTCGTCGGCCGAGAAGGCGAGGCCGAGCTTGGACCGGCGCCAGAGCACGTCCTCGGCGGTGCGGGCCCATTCCCGGTCGATCATCCAGCGCAGCTCGCCCTCGTGAAGGCCGTGCCCCAGATCGGGCCCGAGTTTCGCGGCGATGCGCAGCGCGTCCGTCCCGTAGGCGGCCACCATGCGCCGGACCGTGGCCGCGGCGAGCTGGGGCGCGACGCGGGCGAGGCGCGCCTCGAGCTCGGCCACCCCGTCGACCGGGAAATCGCCGCCCGGCAGCGCGGCGCTACCGGTCCAGGAGCGGCCGCGCGCGCCGAGGCGCCGATCGATCTCCTTCAGGGCGTCCTCGGCCAGCTTGCGATAGGTGGTGATCTTGCCGCCGAAGATGTTCAGCACCGCCGCCTCGCCGGCCGCGCCGTCCGTCTTCAGCACGTAGTCCCGCGTCGCCTCCTGCGCCGCGGAGGCGTGATCGTCGTAGAGGGGGCGCACGCCCGAGAAGGACCAGACGATGTCCTCCCGGCGAAGCGGCGTCGCGAAGTACTCGCTGGCGGCGCTCAGGAGATACGCGGTCTCCTCCTCGGTGATCGCCGCGTCGGCGGGATCGCCGGAGAAGTCGCGGTCCGTCGTGCCGACGAGCGTCGTGTCGTTCGCGTAGGGGATCGCGAAGATGATCCGCCCGTCCGCGTTCTGGAAGATGAAGGCCCGGTCGTGGTCGTAGAGCTTGCGCATCACGATGTGCGAGCCCTGCACGAGGCGCACGTGCTTGGCCTCGCTCCGGCCGAGCGGACCCTGGATCACCCGGTCGACCCAGGGGCCGGCCGCGTTGACGAGGAAGCGCGCGGCGATCTCCTCCTCGCGGCCGGTCCTGAGCTCGCGCCGGACGATGCGCCACAGGTCGCCCTCGCGCCGGACCGAGACGACGCGGGTGCCGACCGCGATCTCGGCGCCCCGCGCCTCGGCGTCGCGCGCGTTGAGCACCACGAGGCGCGTGTCGTCGACGCGGGCGTCCGAGTACTCGAAGCCGCGCCGGAACTCGGATTTGAGCGGGGCGCCGATGGGGCCGGAGAGGTCCACGGAGCGCGTGCCGGGCAGGCGCTTGCGGCCGCCGAGATGGTCGTAGAGGAACAGCCCGATCCGCAGGAGCCAGGCCGGACGCAGGCCGGCATGCAGCGGCAGGACGAAGCGCAGCGGGCGCACGATGTGGGGCGCGATCCCCCAGAGCACCTCGCGCTCGGCCAGCGCCTCGCGCACGAGGCGGAACTCGTAGTGCTCGAGGTAGCGCAGGCCGCCGTGGATCAGCTTCGTCGACCATGACGAGGTGCCGCTGCCGAGGTCGTTCTGCTCGGTCAGCGAGACCGAGTACCCGCGGCCGGCCGCGTCGCGCGCGATCCCGCAGCCGTTGATCCCCCCGCCGATGACGGCAACGTCGAACGTGCGCATGGTCCTCCCCCTCCCGTGCCGCGGCGTCGGACGCGCGGCTGCGAAAGCAGTGGACCGTAATACGAAATCAAACGAAATTCAATCGAAAGCTGAGCACTCAGCGCCCGGTTTCGACCAAGCGGACTCCGGAGGCGCGGCAGAGGTCACGCAGCGTCTCGCTCGGGCAGCGATCGGTCACGAAGGTGCCGACCTGACTGAGCTGGGCGAGCCGCACCGGCGCGCTCCGCTCGAACTTGGTGGAATCCGCGACCAGCACGACGTGGCGGGCGTTGGCGATGATCGCCTGCGCGACCCGGACCTCGCGATAGTCGAAATCGAGGAGCGCCCCGTCCTCGTCGATCGCCGAGGCCCCGATCACCGCGAAATCGACCTTGAACTGGCGGATGAAGTCCACCGCGGCCTCCCCGACGATCCCGCCGTCCGAGCGGCGGATCAGGCCGCCAGCGACGATGCACTCGATCTCGGGACACGGCCGCAGCGCGAGCGCGACATTCAGGTTGTTGGTGATGACCATGAGCCCGGAATGGCCGAGGAGCGCTCGGGCGACGGCCTCGGTCGTGGTGCCGATATTGATGAACAGCGAGGAGCGGTCCGGGATCAGGTCGGCGGCCGCGCGCGCTATCGCCGCCTTCTCGGGCGCCGCGAGCGCGTTGCGCGCCTCGTAGTCGAGGTTCTCGGCTCCCGCGCCGAGCACCGCACCGCCATGGATGCGCGACAGGAGGCGCGCCTCGCACAGGTCGTTGAGATCCTTCCGGATGGTCTGCACGCTGACCGCGAAGCGACCGGACAGGGTATCGACCGAGACGCGCCCGTCGGCCCGCGCGATGTCCATGATCGCGTTCTGACGCTCCGAGAGCATGCTTCGAGACCTCTGCGCGGCGCGAACGAAACCCGATCCGGCGCGAGCGCGCGAGCCGCTTCGAAAAACGAAGGCGCGCTCTCGACGGCCACCACGCCTAGCGGATTCACCGCCGCGAGGAAACGTCGGGACGCGGGAAGCCGGCCCGCGGGCTCGCGGGGAACGACCCGCGCTCCGCGCCTGCGCGACAGCGCGGTGCGCGTCGCCGAGAGGCTACGCGCTCACGGCGGAAGACCGTCTGCGCGCCGATCTGATCGAGCGGGTCACGTGCGCGTTCCGCGTCGACGTCGGTGCCGAGTGCCGCGCGCGCGGGCGCGATCGGGACACGGTCCTCGCCGCGCTGCCCCGCCTGCCGAAGCTCCTGGCCGGCGGCCTCGTCCGACGGGAGGGCGCCGGCCTCGCCATCCCGGACGACGCCCGGACCTTCGGCGGGAACGGTGCAGCGGCCTTCGACGCGCATCTCGGCACCTCCGCGGCGCTGCCCCGCCGGGCGGCCTCGTCCGGCTGGCCACCGGCGCGGTCGTTCCGTCGGTTCGGGGACGTCCTCGCCCCGACTGGTTTCTGATGCAACCGGCGGTGTAAAACCGGCGCCGACAACCTGGACGGACGCCGGTTCCGTCTCCCCGCGCGGCCGACATGACGACGCCTGAAGTTCCCTACGCGCCTGCCACCGGCGACGGCGACCCGTTCGACGCGGACGGGCTGCGGCAGACACTCGACGAGGCCGGCATCTGCGGCTGGGCCCTCGACATCCCGACCGGGCGCGTCACGATCCTCCCGTCCTGCATCCGCCTGTTCGGCGTTCCGCCGGACCGTCTCACCACCTTGGACGAGATCCAGGCGCTCGTGCATCCGGACGACCGCGCCGCCCGGGCGGCGGTGATCGGGCGGGCGCTGACGGACGGCGGAAGCTACGAGATCGACTACCGGGCCGTTCAACCCGACGGGCGCGTTCACTGGTTGCGCTCGCGCGGGCGCGTGCAGGTCGACGCCGGCGGCCGGCCCTTCCGGCACCGCGGCGTGGTCTACAGCATCCATGAACAGAAGCAGGCCGACGAGGAGCTGCGGGCGCGCGAGGCTCACCTGCGCTCGATCCTCGACACGGTGCCCGACGCGATGATCGTCATCGACGAGCAGGCGCAGATCAAGTCGTTCAGCGCAGCCGCCGTGCGTCAGTTCGGCTACGGCTCGGACGAGATGGTCGGGCGGAACGTCAGCCTGCTGATGCCGGAACCGTACCGCAGCCAGCACGACGCCTACATGGGCCGCTACCTTCGGACGGGGGAGCGCCGGATCATCGGCATCGGCCGCGTCGTGGTCGGCCAGCGCAAGGACGGCTCGACCTTTCCGATGGAACTGTCGGTCGGCGAGATGCGCTCGGGCGGCGAGCGCTACTTCACCGGCTTCATCCGCGACCTCACCGAGCGGAACGAGACCGAGACTCGCCTGCAGGAGCTGCAATCCGAACTGGTGCACATGTCGCGCTTCACCGCCCTCGGCGAGATGGCGTCGACCCTGGCCCACGAGATCAATCAGCCGCTGACGGCGATCGCGAGCTACCTGAAGGGCTGCCGTCGCCTCCTCGGGCGCATGGAGGGTCCCGAGGTGCCGCTGCTCGCCGACGCGGTGAACCAGGCGGCCGACCAGGCCCTGAGAGCCGGTCAGGTCATCCGGCATCTGCGGGATTTCGTGTCGCGCGGCGAGAGCGAGCGGCACATCGAGGGCTTGCCCAAGCTGATCGAGGAAGCGAGCGCCCTCGCCCTCGTCGGCGCGAGGGAGAAGGGGGTGCGCGTCCGCTTCGATCTCGACCCGGACGCGCCCCTCGTGCTCGCGGTCCGGATCCAGGTGCAGCAGGTCCTGCTCAACCTCATCCGCAACGCGATCGAGGCCATGGAGGACGTCGCCCGGCGCGACCTGACCGTCGCGACGCGGGCGCTTCCCGCCGAGGGCCTGGTCGAGGTGCGCGTGTCGGATACCGGGACGGGCATCGCCCCCGAGATCGCCGCGCAGCTCTTCCAGCCGTTCGTGACGACGAAGGCGCGGGGGATGGGCGTCGGTCTGTCGATCTGCCGGACTATCGTCGAGGCCCACGGCGGCAAGATCCAGGCCGGCCCCGGCCCGGACGGAGGAACGACCTTCCGCTTCACCCTGCGCACCTTCGACCGCGAGGAGATGGCTCATGTCGAGTGACGCGTCGAGCGACGCGCCCGTGCATATCGTGGACGACGATCTCGCGGTGCGCCAGGCGCTGGCCTTCCTGCTGGCGACCGACGGGCTCGCCGTCCGCATCCACGAATCCGCGACCGCCTTCCTGGCCGCGGAGACCGGGCGCGTCGGGTGCGTCGTCACCGACGTGCGCATGCCCGGCATCGACGGCGTCGAGCTCCTGCACCGGCTCCGTCAAAGGGGCAGCCTGCCGCCGGTGATCGTCATGACGGGCCACGCGGACGTCGCCCTCGCGGTCGAGGCCATGAAGGCCGGCGCGGTCGACTTCATCGAGAAGCCGTTCGACGACGCGGTGCTCCTCGCCAGCATCCGGTCGGCCCTCGCGCAGGCGGACCGGACCGTGAAGCGCGCGACCGAGCGCGACGCGGTGCGGGCGCGCCTCGCCGAACTGACCGCGCGCGAGCGGCAGGTGTTGGAGGGCCTGGTCGCCGGCAAGGCCAACAAGGTCATCGGCCTCGATCTCGGCATCAGTCCGCGGACGGTGGAGATCTACCGGGCGAACGTCATGTCCAAGCTTCGGGCGGGCAGCCTCTCCGAACTCGTCCGCATGGCCCTGATCGCGGGACGGGCGGAGGTCGACTGAGCGCGGAGCCGATCCCGCGGGCGGCCGGTATCTCGGGCGCCCGAGGCCAGCATCCCGGAGACGGATGTCCGAGTCTGGATCCGCGCCGACGCAGTTTCAGGTCGCGGCCAGCATGCCTTCCCCGAGGAAGGAACCGGGCCCGGACACGCCGGGCAGGGCGAAGAAGTAGCCGCCGCCGATCGGGCGGACGTACTCTTCGAGACCCTCGCCGGACAGACGGTTCTGCACGGTGATGAACCCGGCGGCGAGGTCCGCCTGGTAGCAGACGAACAGCAGGCCCATGTCGAGCTGGCCGGCGGCGGTCAGCCCGCGTGAATAGTTGTAGCTGCGGCGCAGGATCAGGCTGCCCTCGGTACCCGGCAGGCGCGGGTTGGCCAGACGGATATGGGCCGCGAGCGAGATGGTCTCGCCGTCCGGGTCGGCGGCGTAACCGGGGACGTCCCGCTCGTGTCCCTGACCGAGCGGCGCCCCGCTGCCCTTGTGCCGGCCGATGATGGCCTCCTGCTCGCCGAGCGGCGTGCGGTCCCAGCGCTCGACCAGGGTGCGGATGATCCGCACCACCTGGTAGCTCCCGCCCGCCGTCCAGGCCGGCTCGTGCTGCCCCGCCCCGACCCAGACGTGACGGTCCATCAGCCCGGGATCCCGCACGTCGAGATTGGCGGTGCCGTCCTTGAAGCCGAGCATGTTGCGCACGGTGTCGGCCCCCATGGTCTTCACCACGTGGGGCGGGAGGAAGCCCTCCATCTTCCAGCGCGGCGTCAGGAGGCCGGGCGTCGCCTTGATGACGTCGCGCAGGGCGTGGATGTTGGTCTCGGCGGTGTTGGAGCAGAGCTGGATCAGCAGGTCGCCGTGGCACTGCGCCGGGTCGAGGGCGTCGTTGGGGAAGCGCTCCATGAGGCCGAGATGGCGCGGGCGGGCGCGCCCCAGGCCGAACCGGTAGTCGAACAGGCTCGCGCCGACCGACACCGTGGCGGTGAGATTGTCCGGGAGGATGGTCGGCCCGAGGATGCCGGAATTGCGCGGCGGCATCTGCGGGTGGAGATCGGGCACGGCACCGCCCCGCGTCAGGAAGGCGAGTCGCTCGGTGAGCGTCCGGAACAGGTGGGGCAGCTCGCCGCGCCGCTCGGCGAGCACGTCGAAGGCGACGTAGAGGGCGGCGGCCGGCTGCGGCGTGACGATGCCGGCCTGGTGGGGACCGTAGAAGGGCTGGGCGACGAGCGTCCCCTCCGTGGCGGTGGTCGGCGTCGCGTCCTCGGCCCGTGCGGGCCCGAGGAGCGCGGCGGCGCCGAGGCCGCCGAGAAGCCGGCGGCGGGTGATGACCGGTGAAGGAAGGCGCATCGTCGCTCGGCAAGATCAGGTCGCGCTACCGCCTTTAGCCACGAAGAGAGGCCACAGGGCGGCACCTCGGCAATGATATCAGTCTAGACCGAGCCGGCCACGCAGCGTCGACAGATCTTCGGCCAGGAGCGTGATCGGCCCCTTCAGGGCGTTGCGGTCGCGGGCCGTGAGGTTGTCGTAGCTCTGGAAGCCGCCGTCCGGGCTGCGGTAGCGGGCGAGCAGGTCCTCGACCCGCTTGTAGCTGCGCTCGACCCGGGCCACGAAGTCCCCGTCCGTCAGCAGCGGGCGCAGGAGCGTGAACACCGCCTTCGAGCCCTCGATATTGGCCTGGAAGTCCCACAGGTCGGTGCGGCTGTACCGCTCCTCCTCGCCGCTGATCTTGGTGGCGGCGATCCCCTCGATCAGGCCCGAGGCGGCCCCGACCGCCTTGGCGGGCGGGATGGCGAGCGCCGCGACGCGGTCGCGCAGGGTCACGGTCTCGGCGGCGAGCCGATCCGCGATCTCGCCGAGCCCCTCCGTCGTGCCGAGGGTGAAGAGCGCCATCTCCAGGCGATGGAAGCCGACGAAGGCGGGATCGCGCTCGCGCAGCTCGAACTCGTCGCTGCGCACGTCGAGGCGCTTGATCAGGTCGGGGAACAGGGCCGCCACCGGCTCGATGCGCTCGTAGGGCGCGCGCGCCGGAGCGTAGAGCCGGCGCGCCTCGGCGAGCTGCCCGGCCTGGATCGCCGCGACGAAGCGCGCGGTCTCGCGCACGAAGGCGTCGGCCTGGGCCACGACGTAGGTCCTGTAGGCCGCGAGGGCCGCGGCGAGGTCCGGCGCCACCGGGGTCCGGCGCCACCGGCCGGGACGGCCGCGCGGGGCGCGGGCTGTCCGGCACGTCGAGGGACCGGGCCGGGCGGGCATCGCCGACGCCGATCAGCATCGCCAGAGCGACGGCCGCGGATCGGGATCGGTCCCGGGCGAGGCGTGGAGACTCGGGCATGGGCGGCGGACCGTGACACGGGGCGCGGCCCGAGCCGGCCGCACAGTCCGGCTAATCGAGGCCTTACCGGTGGGCAACGGCCGCTCACGGCGGCGGTTCGGGGCCGGACCCGGTGGACCGGCTTGCCGCGGGGCTCGCGGAGCATGGCCGCGGCGCGTTCAGACGAGGAGCGGGATCAGGATGGCGAGCAGGACATTCCCGCTCACCAGCAGGATCAGGGGCAGCGTCTCCATGCCGGTCAGCCCAGGCAGGCCACGGCGCGGATCCCGGCCGTCGCGGGCTTCGCGGGGCAGGCCGGCGCGGCGGCGGCGACGCGGGTGCCGGCCGGCTGGCCGGTGACGGCGTGCGACAGCGCGGGCAGGTAGGTCGTACCGACCATGATACCGGCCGACAACAGGAGGCGGGCGATGACGTCGAGCATGGTGTTTCCCCTCATCCGGTCTTCGAGGACCGTTGTGCGAGGCGGTATCTACGGAAGTCGTGCTGCGCGAATATTGCGTCCCGTGTTGCTTCAGCGCTCTCGGGAAGTCATCAGGCCGATGGCACAATAACGGACGGTGTCGCCGCGGAATCGGTGACGATCGGGAGGCCGCACGGGTGACGGGGCGCGGGACACGGTGCGGGAGACGGTGCGGGACACGCTGCCGGACACGGTGCGAGGCGCCATGATCCGCGGTTTCGGGAGGTCCGGGATCGCGCGCCGCGTCCTCGTGGTCGGCGCCATTCCGATCCTCGTCGCGGCCGCCATCGCGCTGGGCGCTTGGATCCTGCTCTACGAGGCCGAGCGCGCACGGACCGGCGCCGTGGTGGCGACGGAGACGGCGCAGACGCTCACGTCGATGAACCGGGCGCGGGCGGACGCCGTCAGCGGCGGCACCGCGCGGCGGGACGAGGCCGAGCGCCGCTTCGACGAGCGGGCCGCCACGGCGGCCGGGCAGCTGGAGCGTCTGGAGGGTCTCGCGCGGACGCGCGGCCAGTCGGCTCTCGTGGCGACCGTCACGGGGGACCTGATCTCGCAGGTTACACGGATGCGCTCGCTCCTGCTGTCCGAGCGGACCGCGAACGCGACGATCGCCGACATGGCCCGGCGGGCGGACGCCCTGGTGGCCCTGACCGACGTCGCCCGCCGGCGCCAGCAGCAGGACAACGCGCAGCTGATCGCCGTCCTGGCCGTGAAGGATGCCGAGCTGGAGCGGAACCAGGGCGTCGTCACCGCGCTGCGGGAGCTGCGCGAGGCGATCAGCACGGCGGAGCTGAACCGGGCGCGCATCGGCCGTCCGGTCTTCCCGATCGAGTTCGACGAACTCGCCGCGGACCTGCGGCAGCTCGATGCGGTGGGCAACCGGCTGCGCCGGGTGCTGCGCGTCGACGGCGAGGCCGGGGCGGCCGACCGGGCGACGGAGCTGCTGAAGGCCTACCGCGACCGGAGCCGGACCGAGGACGACCTCAACCGGGTCCTGTCCGAGGGCTTCGAGCTGACCCGGGCCACCCAGGCGGGCCGCGTCCTGGTCGAGTGGTGCGACCAGCTCGTCCAGCTGAACGTCGCACGCCAGAGCCGGCTCTACGAGGAGGTCGCCCTCCTCATCCGGCACTCGGTCCTCTCGAACGAGGCCGAGCTCTCCGCCCAGGATGTCGCCCTCACGGCCCTGCGTCTCGCCCGGCGGACCGATGCGGCCCTCGCGCGCCGGGACACCGCGGAGGCGTCGCGGGTGCTGGCGGCGGGCGCCGAGCTGTCGGGCACGTCCCGGACTCTGCTCATCCCCGTGAGCATCCGGGACGAGATGGCGGACGCGATCGACGGCTGGCGCACGCAGCTCGCCGCGACGATCGAGAAGATCGGTGATCAGAATGAGACCATCGCCGACATGGACAGCCGCGCCGCCACGATGAGCGCCAACGCGCAGACGCTGAGCCGGGCCTTCATCGACGATGCCGACCAGTTCGGCAGCGTGATCCGGCAGTTGCTGGTCGTTGGGGCGGTCGGCGCCCTGTGCCTCGGGATCGGCGCCGCCGCCGCGGTGGCACGCTCGATCACCCGGCCGCTGCACGCGCTCCAGCACAGCATCGTCACCGCCGCCGCCGCGCCCGCCCCCGAGGATATTGGCCGTGACGGCCACCTGCTCACGCGGCGCGACGAGCTCGGCGACATCGCCCGGGCGACCAACGCGTTCCTGGAGCAGATCCGCCGCCGCGAGGCGGACCGGCGCAACGCCTCCCAGCGGGCCGACGACGCGCTCACGACCCTCCGGCAGGCCCAGGAAGACCTGATCCGCGCGGAGCGGCTCGCCTCGCTCGGTCAGCTCGTGGCCGGCGTCTCCCACGAGATCAGCACCCCGCTCGGCATCGCCCTGACCACCGCGACGCAGGTCCAGTCCGACTCGGCCGCGTTCGAGCGCCTGGTGGGCGAGAACCAGCTCTCCCGCTCGCGGCTGACCCAGTATGCCGGGCGTATGCGGGAGGGTGCGCAGCTCCTGACCAGCAACCTGATGCGCGCGGCCGACCTGCTCTACAGCTTCAAGCAGGTGGCGGCCGATCAGGCCATCGAGGACCGCCGCGCGCTCAACCTCGGGGACTGGATCGACGAGTTGCTGAAGAGCCTGCGCGCCCTGGCGCGGCCGGGCCGGCACGTCTTCGTGGTCGACTGCCCACCCGACCTCGTCGTCGACACGCTGCCGGGGATCCTGGCACAGGTCGTCTCGAACGCCGTCAAGAACGCGATCGAGCACGGATTCCAGGAGCGTGAGGGCGGTCGCATCACCATCAAGGGGATCCGGACCGGGGACGGGATCGGCCTCGCGATCGCCGATGACGGGCGCGGCATCGACGGCGCCGACCTCGGCCGCGTCTTCGACCCCTTCTTCACGACAGCCCGCGCCCGGGGAGGCACGGGCCTCGGCCTGCACATCGTCCACAACCTCGTGGTGAACCGCCTCCAGGGGCGAGTCGAACTGCAGAGCAGCTCCGGCGCCGGCACGGTGCTGCGGCTGTGGCTTCCGGAGCGGCTGGCATGAGCGGCGCGACGCGACCAACCCGGCGCGGAATCGGCCGCCTGCCGCTGCCGAGCGCCCGCTGCCCGCTGCTCATGATCCTGCTCGTCGGGCTGCTCGCCGCCCTGCGCCCGCTGCCCGCCGCAGCCCTGACCGAGCTCCAGTTCTGGCACGCCCTGGACGGGCCGAACGGCGAGCTGGTGACCCGCTTGGCCGAGACGTTCAACGCCTCCCAGCCCGACTACAGGGTCGTTCCGGTCTACAAGGGCGGCTACGCCGAGACGATCAGCAGCGGCATCACCGCTTACCGCACCGGCGCGGCGCCGCACCTGCTGCAGGTCTTCGAGGTCGGCAACGGGACCATGGCGGCCGCCATCGGCGCCGTCAGGCCGGTCGCCACCGTGATGCGGGAGGCGGGGCTCTCGGTGACGCCGGACGATTTCCTGCCGGTCATCGCCACCAACTACCTCGATGCCGCGGGCGGGATGCTGTCCCTGCCCTTCAACGTCTCCTCGACGGTGATGTGGATCAACCGCGACCGGTTCCGCTCGGCGGGCCTCGACGCCAAGCAGCTTCCGGCGACCTGGCCCGAGGTCTTCGAGGCCGCGCGGCGGCTCAAGGCGGCGGACGGCGAGCGGTGCGCCCTGTCCTCGGCCTGGCCGACCTGGGTGCATCTCGAGCAGCTGTCGGTCTGGCACGACCGCCCGCTCGCGACCCGCTCCAACGGCCTGGACGGCTACGACGCCGAGCTCGTCTTCAACGGCCCGCTCCAGGTCCGGCACCTGCAGAACCTGGTCGACCTGAAGCGCGCGGGCGCGTTCGAGTACAACGACCGCGTCAATCGCGGCGAGAGCCGGTTCGTGTCGGGCGACTGCGCGATCTTCCTCACCTCGTCGAGCCTGTACGGCAAGGTCGCCACCGCGGCGCGGTTCGACTGGACGGTCGCGCCGATGCCCTTCTATCCCGACGTCGTGCCGGAGCCGCAGAACGCGATCCTGGGCGGCGGCTCGCTCTACGTGATGCAGGGCAAGACGCCGGACGAGTACCGCGGCGTCGCCCGCTTCCTGGCCTTCCTCATGGACGGCCGGCAGCAGGCCGCGCTGTACCGGAACACCGGCTACATCCCCACCACGCGCGGCGCCTACGCCGACGCGGTGGCGGAGGGCTTCTTCGAGCGGCACCCGCAGCTCCACGTGGCCGTGCAGGAACTGACCCGGCGGCCCCCGACGCGCAACACCGCCGGCCTGCGCCTGGGCAACATGCTGCAGATCCGGGACATCTGGGCCGAGGAGCTGGAGGCGGCGTTGGACGGTGCGAAGGCGCCGCAGCGGGCCCTCGACGACGCCGTGGCGCGGGGCAATCAGGTGCTGCGGGTCTTCCAGCAGCGGACCAAGAAGTGAGCGCGACTGGTCGGTCGGCCCACACCGTCATCGCAAGCGCCGCGAAGCGACCCAGGGATGCGCGCTGTTAGTGGACGTGGCGCTGCTGGATTGCTTCGCTCTGCTCGCAAGGACGGCACAGGCGTTGCCGTCACCGAGAGCCGCGGAACCGCACCGTCTCGAACAGGTGGCGGCCGAGGGGATCCATCCTCAGGCCGAGCACGTCGCTGCGCAGCGCCAGATGCACCCTGGTGTGGGCCAGGGGCACCCAGGGCATCGCGCGCCGGACGATGGCCTGAGCCTGCCGGTACAGGGCCTGCCGCGTCTCCCGGTCGCCCGTGCGGCGGGCGGCCTCGACCAGCCGGTCGTAGGCCGGATCGCACCAGCGGGCGAGGTTGGCGCCGCCGGTCTCGGCCGCCTTGCAGCCGAGCAGGACGCTCAGGAAGTTGTCCGGGTCGCCGTTGTCGCTCGTCCAGCCGTAGAGCATCAGGCTGGGCTCCCCGCCGTAGAGCGCGGCGCGGTACGCGTTCCAGGGACGCGTGACCGGGCGCGCGCGGATGCCGACCTGCGCGAGGTCGGCCTGGATCATGTCGGCGACGCGCCGGCCGTCCGGGTTGTAGGGCCGGCTGACCGGCGGATACCACAGCTCGACGTCGAAGCCCCCGGCGAGGCCGGCTTCCGCCAGCAGGCGCAGCGCCTCCGCGCGGTCGAAGGGGGTGTCCGGGAGGTCCGTGTCGTGGGCCCAGATCCCGGGCGGCAGCGGCCCCTGCGCCAGGATCCCGGCATCGCCGTACACACCCGCCACGATCGCCCGCCGGTCGATGGCGAGATTGACCGCGCGCCGCACCCTCGCGTCGCCGAAGGGCGCGCGGGTCGTGTTGAGGGCGAGGTAGGCGACGTTCAGCTCGGCGAGCGACAGCAGCGTCAGGCCCGGCTCCGCCCGGATCGCATCGAGGTCGCCGATCGCCGGGAATGCCATGGCGTGGCACTCCCCGGCCCGCAGCTTGGTCAGCCGGACCGCCGCGTTGGGCGTGATCGCGAAGACGAGCCCGTCGGGGCGCCCGCCCGGTTCGCCGTCGTCCGCCGCGCGGCGCCAGTAGTCCGGGAAGGCGCGGAAGCGCAGGACCTGATCCGGCCGGTACCCCTCGAACACGTAGGGGCCGGTCCCGATCGGCGCCCGGGCGATCTCGTCCGGCAGGTTGTCGGCCGCGAGGGCCGCGGCGTATTCGGCCGACAGGATCGCGCCGAAAGCCTGCGCGATGTTGGCGAGGAAGGTGGTGTCGGCCTCGCGCAGCCGGAAGCGGACGTGGCGCGGATCCGGGGCGTCGACGGCCTCGATCAAGTCGGCGAGGCCGAGGTCGTGGAAGTAGGTGAAGCCCTGCGCGGCGCCATCGGATTCGGAGCGCCGCTGCCGGGCGAAGGAGAACACCACGTCCTCGGCGTTCAGGGGCCGCGAGGGGGTGAAGCGCGCGTTGGCGTGGAAGCGGACGCCGTCCCGCAGGGCGAAGACGTAGGTCCGGCCGTCCTCCGAGACCGTCCAGGATTCGGCGAGGGCCGGGCGGATCGTCGTGGTGCCGGGCGCGAACTCCACGAGCGTATTGTAGACCTGCCACGCGGCGTTCATCGTGGTGGTGGTCGTGGCGCGGGCGGGATCGAAGGATTCGGGGCTGCCCTCCGAGCAGAACACGAAGGTGCGCGCCATCGCCGGGCCGGGCCCGACGAGCAGCGCGGAGACCAGGCCGGCAGCCAGGGCGAGCAGCGCCGCCCGGTATGCCGCGGCCGGCCTCACGGTGCCGGGATCGCGCCGGCCCGCGGCCGCGCGGCCGCGCCGGTACCCGCGGCGGGAAAATCGACCTGCACGACGGTCCCCCGACCGCGCTCGCTGCTGACCGCGATGCAACCGCCGAGCTTGGCGGTCACGAGGTTGTGGACGATGTGCATGCCGAGCCCCGTGCTGCCGGCGCTGCGGGCCGTCGTGAAGAACGGATCGAAGATGCGGTCGAGGTGCTCCGGGGGGATGCCCTGGCCGCTGTCGCGGACCTCCAGCCGCACGAGGCCGTCGGGGCGTACAGACACGTCCACGCCGATCCGTCCCGGCTCACCCGCCCGGAATCCGTGCACGACCGCGTTGGCGATGAGGTTGGTCACGATCTGAGCCAGCACGCCGGGATTGGTGGCGATGACGAGGTCCTCCGGGCAGGCACGCTCCACGACGTGGCCCCCTTTCCGCAGCATCGGCCGCAGGCTCGCCAGCAGGTCGTCGAGCCAGGTCGCCAGCACGACGCTGCGGCTCTCGTCGCTGACGCGGTCCACCGCGACCTGCTTGAAGCCCTGGACGAGATCGGCGGCCCGGGTGAGATTCGTGCAGAGCAGGGTGGCGCCCTCCTCGACCCGGGCGACGAAGTGGTTCAGCCGGGAGCGCGACAGCGTGCCGGCCGACAGGCCCGCCCGGAAGGTCCGCGCCTCGTCGCTCATCAGCGTCCCGGTGGTGAGCGCGATGCCCAGCGGCGTGTTGATCTCGTGGGCGACACCGGCCACGAGCTGCCCGAGGGAGGCGAGCTTCTCGGCCCGGACAAGGTTGTCCTGGGTCCGGCGCAGCTCGACCAGGGCGACGTCGGCCTGATCCTTCGCCCGGCGCAGCGCGCCTTCCCGGCGGGTGATCTCGGACACGAAGACCGCGGTGGCGCGCGCGATGTCGCCGAGTTCGTCCCGGCGCGCCGTGCCCCGCACGGCCGCGCCCGCCGGGTTTCCGGTCAGCATGACCATATCGCCCTGCAGGGCGCGCAGCGGCACCAGGATCGAGCGGGCGACGAAGATCACCACCAGGGCGCCGAACAGCAGGAGCCCGGCCGCGCCGACGAGCAGGATCCGCTGGATGAAGATGCCGAATCGGTCGGCGTCCTCCACGAAGGCGTCGTTGAGCGCCTTGGCACTGTCGATCATCGTGTCGGCGAGCCCGTCCATCGCGCCGATCATCGCGTTCTGCTGCCGCAGGCCCCCGATCGTGGTGGTCAGACGCGCGCGCCAGCCGTCGAGGGCCTGGACCATCTCGGCCTGAATCAGCGGCGAGATCGGCAGCGAGGCCGCGCTCCGGGCGAGTCGCTCGCCCTCGTCGTGCATCCGCTCGGCGAGGGCGGCGTCGCGGTGCAGGAGGGCCCCGGCGGTCCGCGGCCCCAATTTGAGGGTGCCGATCGCGACGTTATGGGTGGCCTGCTCGATCTCGTTGGCCTCCACGGAGTAGGCCATCAGCTGCGCCACCTCGTCGTGCCGGCTCTCCTGGCCGGAAGTCTCGATCTTCAGGGTGCGCTCGATCCAGCCGTCGAGCTTCGCGCGGGCATCGGGGCTCCGCCCCGCCGCCCCGGCGCTGAGCGCGTCGAGGGTTTCCGCATCGGCCTCCCGGCCGTCGGCCCGCAGCGCCGCCGCGAGGTCGCGACTGGCGGCGCGGAAGAGGTTCTGCGCGCGCGGCCCCTCGCTGTCCGCGCCGGTCGCCTCGGTGGGGTCGGACGCGGGGGCGTCGCTCCGGACCGCGCCCTTTGCGGCGATCGCGGCGCTCTCCGCGCTCCGGGCCCTCAGGGTGTTGAGGCGGGTGACGAGGCCCCGCGCGACCCGCAACGCCTCGACCTTCTCGGCCATCGAGCGCGCGAGGTCGGCGTTCGAGGCCTGCTGCCGCAGGCGCGCCCGGTCGGTGAGATCGATCAGGGTGTCGGCCCGCTGCGTCATCTCGCGGATCAGGCCGTCATTCTCCCGGGTCCGCCGGACGAAGGCGTCCATCTCGCCCCGGTAACGCGCCAGGGCCCGCTCCACGGAGGCGATGCGCGCGCGCTGCTCGTCGATGCGGGCGAAGGCGGCGAGCCGTCCGAGACCGGACTCGGCGCGCGCCGTCAGGCCGGCGAAACGCGCGGCATAGGTGGACCGGTCCTGCGCGTCCGCGGCGGCGTACTGGTCGCGGATCAGGCGGGCGGTGGCGATGTCGTGGTACACGTCGGCGACGAGGACCGCGCCGCGCCGGGCGCGCTCCTCCTGCGCCAGGAGGAGCCAGCCGGCCACGGCGATCGCGCCGGCGGCGAGGATCGGCACGCCACCGACCAGGGCGATCTTGGGTCCAACCCGCATCCGCGTCCCGACATTGGGGTCCCGCAGCAACTTAAGTCGGCGCCGGAGTCCGGCGCAATCACGCGGTTCCGCGCGCGCCCGGTCGGCGCGGCGCCGCTGGATCGCGTCGCCACCCGCGCGAAGACGCCGCCGCAGCCACCCGCCACGCGCAATCTCAGCGGGTTCGGGATCCGGCCGGCCGCTGGTCGGGGCCGGACAGCACCGCATCCTGCGGGACACGCGCACCGTCGCGGGGCGCCGGCACGCCGAAGCGCTCCGCGCGGGTTGGCTCGCGCCGCGGACCGGGAACTCCGCCGCGCAGCATGCGGCGCAGAAGGAGGAGCAGGTCGGGATCTTCGTCGGCGCCGGGAACGTCGCGGAAGTGCGGCATGACGGTTCGCGCCCGTTACCGCGTGCCGGGCGCGGTATCGACCGCGATGAGCCGAACGCGGCGGCCGGTCGGAGCCCCGGCGGTGGCGGCTCCCGCGCAGGCGCTCGGCGTGTAGGGCCAGGCGCCGACGCGGCCGGAACGCCGCCGCGGGCCGCCGCGGGCGCGGGGCCGGGAACCGCGGTCCAGCCGATGGAGGCCAGGATGCACAGCGTGCCGGCCGCCGCGGCCGACGAGGTCCCGATCAGGTGTCGCATGGCCCGTCCTCCGGGCACTCGCGGCCCTCGGTCCTGCCGCGCTGATAGGGCTGCGCTGTACCGCCGATATTGCTTCCGGGACGCTCCGGGGACCGGATTGTTGCGAGGTCGCCTCACGACGCAACATCGAGTCGCGGCGCATCAGTCCCCCTCGGGCCTGAAAATGTACCCGAGCCCCCGCACCGTGCGGATGTAGCGCGGATTACCGGGATCCGGCTCGACCTTCTTGCGGATGCGGTTGATCCGAACGTCGATGGCGCGGTCGAACGCGTCCGGGTCGCGGGCGTCGGCGAGGTCGAGAAGGCGCTCGCGGGAGAGGGCGCGCCTCGGGTTGTCGGCGAACGCCTTCAGCAGGTCGAATTCCGAGCGGGTGAGCGCCTGCTCCAGACCGGCATCGTCGCTCAGGCGCAGGGCGTCGAGTTCCAGCCACTTGGTGCCGAACCGGATCCGGCGTCCGCGCGCGGGAACCGGGGCCGGCGCGGCGCCCGGTATCTGCACCCGGCGCAGGACCGACCGCACCCGGGCGACCAGTTCCCGCAACTCGCACGGCTTGGGCAAGTAATCGTCGGCCCCGAGTTCCAGCCCGACCACGCGGTCGATCGCGCTCGCCGTCGCGGTGAGCATGATGATCGGAATCGCCGTCCGGGCCTTGAGGTCGCGCACGATCGAGAGCCCGTCCTCCTCGGGCATGTTCAGGTCCAGCACGATCAGGTCGGGGCTGTGACGGGCGAGGTGCTCCCGCAGGGCGCGCCCGCCGTCGCACAGGACCACCGAGAACCCGTGAAGCTTCAGGTAATCCCCGACCATCTCGCGGGTCGCCGGCTCGTCGTCGACGACGGCGATCGACGGGATCGCCGCGCCGCCGCGGGCGGTCCCGGGGGCGGGGCTGTCTGGAATGGTCATCGCAGCGGTGCGCACTTTCCGGGTTCGCTCTGGAACGAATTCAGGAATCGTATCGGCTCACCGTAGCGTGACAAGTTTTCAACACGATTTCTAGCGTAGTCGTCCGGTTGCGAGCAGCATTCCGGGCCATAGCGATGGACGATGATACCCTTACGCTGATCCCAGACGATCTCGAGGAGGCGCGGCCGACCGCCGGGGCCTGGGTGATCGCCGTCATCGACGACGACCCGGCGGTCCATGACGGCACGCGCTACGCGCTGGCGAGCTACACCCTCGACGGGCGCGGCCTGGAGATCCTCACCGCCCGTTCGGCCGCGGAGGCGCGGGTGCTGCTCGCCGAGCGCGGCGACGTGGCGGTGGTGCTGCTCGACGTCGTGATGGAGACCGACAATGCCGGGCTGGAGCTGGTGGACTACATCCGGCGCGACCTCCGGCAGGAGACCGTGCGCATCATCCTGCGGACCGGCCAGCCCGGGCAGGCTCCGGAACGCCGGATCATCGTCGACTACGACATCAACGACTACAAGGCGAAGACCGAGCTGACCGCCGACAAGCTGTTCACCAGCCTCACCGCGGCCCTGCGCGCCTATCAGCAGCTCAAGCGCCTCGACGAGACCCGGCGGGGACTCGAGATCATCATCGACGCCGCGCCGATGCTCCTCGATCACAAATCGATGCAGCGGCTGGCCGAGGGCGTCCTCACCCAGGTCGCCTCGCTCCTGAACGTCGCCTGCGCCGGCATCTTGGTCCTGCGCGAGACCGCGGCCCCGCAGGAGCGCTTCTGCGTCCTGGCCGGATCCGGCTGCTACGGCCACTATGCCGGGCGCGAGCCATCCTGGCCGCTGGAGGAACGGGTGCAACCCCTCGTCGAACGGGCCTTCGCCGAGCGCCGCCACAGTTTCGGCGAGCACTGGTCGACCCTGTATCTGCACACGGCGAGCGGCAGCGAGATCGTCGCGCTGATCGAGGCCGACCGCCAGCTCTCCGAGACGGACCGGTCGCTTATCGCCCTGTTCACGAGCCGGCTCTCCATCGCTTTCGACAACGTCATCCTGTACGAGCGGCTGCAGCAGACCAACGCCGACCTGGAGCGGCGGGTCGTCGAGAGGACTGCGGAGCTGATCCGGGCGAACCGGCGGCTGGACCTGCAGCGCTCGGACCTGCGGCGCGCCAACAGCCTCAAGACCGAGATCCTCGGCACCATCGCGCACGACCTGAAGAACCCGCTCGCGGTGATCCTCGGCCGCGCCGAGATGCTGTCCGACCTGATCGACATGCAGGGCGACCGGGAGCAGATGCGCGCGCAGCTGCAGCACGTGCGCACCAGCGCCAAGGGGCTGACGACCATGATCGACAGCCTCATGGCAGACGCGATGACCGACGCCCTCGACATCAGCCTGCGCCGGGAACCGGTCGACCTCGCGGGCCTCGCCCGGGAGGTGTGCGAGGCCGACCGGCCGCTGGCCGACGCCAAGGGCCAGACCCTGGTCTGCGCGGGCCCGGACGAGCTGTTCCTGTGCGGCGACGCCGAGCGCCTGCGGGAGGCGCTCGACAACCTCGTCTCCAACGCCATCAAGTACAGCCCGGCGGGCGGGGCGATCACGGTGCGGGTCAGCCGCGAGCCGGGGCCGCGCGGCGCGGAGCTGATCTGCGCCGTCGCCGACCACGGACCCGGCCTGTCGCCGGAGGATCTGGCCCGCGTCTTCGGGCGATTCCAGCGCCTGTCGGCCAAGCCCACCGGCGGCGAGAACTCGACGGGGCTCGGGCTCTCGATCGTCCGTCGGATCGCCGAGCTCCACGGAGGCCGCGCCACGGCCGAGAGCGCCGGACCAGGGTTGGGGGCAGTCTTCGCGATCCGCTTCCCGGAAGACTCCGTCGGGCTGATCTGACGCGCGGCGCCCGGAACTCTCCCGCCTCCCGACGGCCCGTCACTCCGCCGGATCGAACCGGAACCCCGCGCGGCAGGCGACCGGCTGAATGCGCGGCCGCGTGCCGGCAGATGAGCGGCGGCCTCCCGGTCCCGCTCAGGGGCGGGACGGGTGCGCCTCGGCGCCCCCTGAGGACTGCGTCCGGAGATACGCGATGAGGTCCGCCCGGTCGAGGGGATCGGGGAGGCCGCGGAAGCTCATGCTCGTACCGGGCGCCAGCTTCGCCGGGGCGGAGAGCCACAGGTCCATTCTCTCCGGGGTCCAGGTTCCGCCCAGCGACCGGAGCGCACCGGTATAGCCGTAGCGCCTGCTGTTGCTGGCAACGGGCTTGCCGAGCACGTCGTAGAGTCCGGGACCGTTCCGATCGCCCGCCCCCGGGCTGATCGTGTGACAGGCGGCGCACTGACCGAACAGCCGCCCGCCGCGCTCCGCGTCGGCCACCCGCATGACGTCGGCGAACGTCGGTGTCTCGCCCAGGGACCGGCGGCGCTCCTGCCCGTCGTCCGAGCAGGCCGTCGCCAGCAGTATCAGCGCGAGCGGCGCGACGTGCGCGGGACGAGACAGGATCCGCGGTCGCGTCCGCAGGGGGCAGCACAGCATCGCATTCCCTTCGCGCGGGGAGGAGACCGGTACGGCAGGCCGAAGGCGCGCGCCGCCTCGGCCGATTCAGACGACGGTCGAGATCGCGCCGGGCGGATGCGCCAGCAACGTCGCGAGCAGGCTGAGGCCGTATCGCAGCGTCTCGGCGTCCGGCGCGGCCCCGAGGGAGACGCGGATGGCCTCCGGGGCGGTCCCGACCGCGAAGGCGTCGCTCGGGACAACGGACACGCCGAGCTGTCGCGCGTGGGCGCCGAACTCACCGCGGCGCCACGGATCGGGGAGGCGGAGCCACAGATGGTGCCCGCACGGATGCGCCCGGACGTCGAGATCGCGGAGCGTCTCGCGCGCGACCGCCTGCCTGAGCTCATTCTCCTGCCGGATCGCCGCGACGACAGCGTCGAGCTCACCCTCGGCGATCCAGTGCGAGGCGAGCGCGGCCGTGAGGGGCGAGGCCATCATGTTGATGGCGCGCAGCTCAGCCGCCAGCCGCACCGCCTCGTTCGTTCCCGGTACCGCGACGTAGGCGATGCGCAGGCCGGGACTCGCGCATTTGGACAGCGTCGCGATGTGCCAAGTGAGGTCGCTCGCCTCCGCCGCGAGGGGAGCCGGCGCGTCGAGGGGCAAGACCCCGTACGCGTCGTCCTCGATGATGGCGACGCCGTGCGTGCGGGCGATCCCGGCGATCTGCCGGCGACGGATCGCCGGCAGGGTCGCCGTCGTGGGGTTGTCGAGCGTCGGAACGAGGTACAGGGCCCGCGGCCGCTCGGATTCGCAGCGCTCGCGGAAGGCGTCCGGATCGAGCCCCTCCGCGTCGGCGGCCACTGGCACGAGGCGGACGCCGCGGCGCTCCGCGGCCATGCGCAGCCCGGGATAGGTGAGTGCCGGCACGCAGAGAGCGTCGCCCGGCTTCAGGAGGGCGGCGAGCACGGCGGCGAGCACGACCTGGGCACCGCCCGCGACGAGGACGCGCTGCACCGGAAGTGGCCCGAGCCGTCGACCGAGCCAGTGGGCCGCCGCCGCCCGGTCGGCCAGGTTCCCGGCGCTGTCCTGGTACTGCATCCGGGCGAGGAAGCCGGACGAACCGGCGAGCCGCGCCAGACCTGTCTCGAGGCGCTCCGCCAGCCGCGCCGCCGCCGGCTGCGGCGGCATGTTCATGCTGAAATCGACGCTGCCGGACGGATCCGGCCGCCGCATCTCCGCGGCCGGCGCGCGGGCTGCCCGGACGAAGCTCCCCCGGCCCGCCGTCGCGTCGATCAATCCGGTTCTGCGCGCCTCGTTGAAGGCTCGCGTGACCGTCGTGAGATCGACGTTGAGCCGCTTCGCCAGGGCGCGCTGCGGCGGCAGGCGCGCGCCCGGCGCGA
This sequence comes from Methylobacterium mesophilicum, assembly GCF_036441335.1. Lineage (GTDB taxonomy): Bacteria > Pseudomonadota > Alphaproteobacteria > Rhizobiales > Beijerinckiaceae > Methylobacterium > Methylobacterium mesophilicum_B. The sequence goes on along the minus strand of NZ_MLBW01000034.1, from coordinate 277,088 downwards.
GCCGCCCGGCACGGATATCCTCGGCCAGCGCCCTGACGATGGCCATGTATTTCGGTCCCGCATCGCCGGCGATTGTCGGGATCCAAGATTCCATCGTTGACCCCTGTTGTCCCGCTCGCGTATGCATACATTTACGATGCGGCCAGAGCGAGCCGCGGCCATGCCGCGCCTACGCTGCCCGGATCGGCGAGCCCGCGCCGCGATTGTATGGCTGAGTAGGCCATACAATCGACGAATACAAGCCCGGCCGCTCACGCGCCGACCTCCGGTTCAGGAACGTGGATGATGCAGAGGACCACCGATCACTCGCTCATGTCCGTCGGCCTGCGCTGCCGCTGTCCGCGCTGCGGGGAAGGACGCCTGTTCGACGGCTTCCTCACCCTCAGGCCGCGCTGCGAGGCGTGCGGCCTCGACTACGGCTTCGCCGATCCGGCGGACGGGCCCGCTTTCTTCATCATGATGACGATGGCATTCCCCGTCACCGCGTTCGGCATCTGGCTCGAGCTCACCTACGATCCGCCGCTCTGGGTCCACGCGGTGGTGACGCTGCCGCTGCTCCTCCTGGCCTGCGTGCCGATCATCCGGCCGCTGAAGGGCCTCTTCATCGCCAGCCAGTACATCAACAAGGCCGAGGAGGGACGCCTCGCGGTCCCGAAAGCGCCCGCCTCCGGTCCGCCATCGCGGGACTGATCGCATCGCTGCGCCGCGCGCCCGACGCGGCGACGCCGGACAAACGACGGATGTCCCGCACGCGGCAGCGGGGCCCCGTGAGACCGCAGCATGTTGACCGCAAGTCGATGCCCGGGCTAGCCTCGTGGAATCAGAGTATTCCGAGATGTCCCGCCGGCGCAGTGCTTCAACCGATCGTTCAGATGACGTGGCTGCGCGACGCATGCGGGCCACGTACGCGCGCCGCCTCGGCACCCACGCGGATGGTGGCAGACGATGCGCCGAGCCGCGCGGGAGGTTGCACGGGTCATTCTCCGGACCGGACGCCGTCCACGTCGCGACACGGGGCCTGTGAGGGACCTGCCGCTGACCAGAGGGCGCGACGCACGGGGACGCCGACACCGCGACCTGTCGGCCTGCCTCGGCGAGCGGGCTCAATCTGACGGGAGGGGCGTATCGAGACCGCGATCGCACGCCTGGAGCGCGCCATCGACCGCGCCGCCAGAGGGCTCGTCGGGCGTCGCCAGGTGGTGGAACTGGTCCACCTCGCCCTCGTGGCCCGCGAGCATCTCCTGCTGATCGGACCGCCCGGCACCGGCAAGTCGGCCGTGGTGCGGGCCTGCGCCGCCGGGACCGGGGCGCGCTGCTTCGAGTACCTGATCGGGCGCTTCACCGAACCGGCCGAGCTGTTCGGCCCGCTGGATCTCGAAGCCCTGCGCGCGGGCAAGCTGCGGCCGGACGTCTCCGGCATGCTGCCGGAGGCCGAGTTCGCCTTCCTCGACGAGGTTTTCCTCGGCTCGACCGCGATCCTGAACGCGCTCCTCGGCGTGCTGAACGAGCGCCGCTACCGGCGTGGGCATTTCGACACCGCCGTCCCGCTGCGCTGCTGCGTCGGCGCCAGCAACGCCCTGCCCGAGGATCCCGGCCTCGCGGCCTTCGCCGATCGCTTCCTCGTCACGGCCTTCGTCGATCCCCTGGCCGATGCCGATCTGGAGGCCCTGCTCGCCGGTGACGCGACCGCGTCAGTCGAAGCCGACGCCGGGGAAGCGCCGCTGACGCTCGCCGAGATCGACGCCCTCGCCGGGGCCGCGGCGCGGATCGACCTGGGCCGGATCCGGCCGTCCTACGCGCAGGTCGTGCGCAAGCTGCGCGCCCGCGGCGTGCGCCTCAGCGACCGGCGCGTGGTCCGGGGACAGGCGCTCGTCGCGGCGGCGGCGCTCATCGCGGGCCGCACGGCGGCGGAGGAAGCCGACCTGTGGCCCGTGATCCACCTCGTCCAGGACCGGATCGCGCAGGACGAAGCCCGCGACCTGCTGCGCGTCGAACTCGGCGCCGCGGCGAGCCCTGTCCTGCCCGCGGCCGCCAAGGCGGCGGGCTACGGTCCGGCCGCCCGGGCCGCGGACCTCGCCAGGGAGGGAGAAGCTCTGGCCGCCGCCGCTCCGGACGACCGGGCCGCCCCCGCCTTCGAGGCCTGGCTGGTCCGCGCCGAGTCCTTCCTCGTGCAGATCGACGCGGCGTTCGGGGCAGAGGACCGCCCGCCGACCCTCNCGGAACGGCGCAGCGCGGCCCTGGGCCTCGCGAGCGCCGGCGGCTCGCTCGGCCAAGTGCTGCTCGTCCCGGTCGCGCAGTCGATCAGCGCGGTCGCGGGCCTGAGCGCGGCGCTCCTCCACGCCCCGATCGACGATCGTCCGGTCGCAGCGTCCTCTGCCGAGGGGGTCCGGTGACGCACGTCACCGGTGCGCCGGCCGCGACCGAGGGGGCCGGCCCGCGCGCCATGGCGATCACCTGTCGCGACGGCTACCGGCTCAACGGCCGTCTCTGGCGCCCGGACACGTGCCGCGCGCCGGTGCGGGGCTCCGTCGTCGTCAATCCGGCGACCGGTGTCCGCGCGCGCTACAACCGCGCCTACGCGCGGTTCCTGGCCGAGCGGGGCTTCGCGGTGCTCACCTACGATTACCGCGGGATCGGCGATTCGCGGCCCGCGCGCCTGAGGGGATGCGGCATCCGCTGGCGGGACTGGGGCGAGCTCGACTTCGACGCCGCTGTCCGGTGGATCCGCGACCGCGAGGCGGGACCGCTGATGGTGGTCGGCCACAGCTTCGGGGGCTTCCTCCCGGACTTCGCCGAGGCCGCCGGCGCGGTGGACCGCATCCTCACCGTCGGCGCGCAATTCGCCTGTCGCCACGATTACCGGGCCGTCGACAGGCTGGAGATGATCGCCAAGTGGCACCTGCTGATGCCGTCTGTGACCGCCGCCATGGGCTACTTTCCCGGCCATCGGCTCGGGTGGATCGAGGATCTCCCGGCCGGGGTCGCCTACGAGTGGGCATTCCGCGGGCGGCGCATGGAGGCGAGCTACCCGGCCGCCGACCGCCCGGCGCTCCTCGCCCGCTTCGCCGCCGTGCGCGCCCCGATCCTGGCGGTCGGCGTGCCGGACGACCCGTTCGGAACGCCGGCGGCGATCCGCCGGGGCCTCGGCTACTACGTGTCGAGCCCGCGCATAGAGGCTCAGCTGACCCCATCCGCGATCGGCGCGGAGGCGCCCGGCCACTTTGGCCTGTTCAACGCGCGCAGGAGCGGCCGTTTCTGGACCGACACGCTGCGCTGGTTGGGCGACGGGCACAATCCCTGGCCGGAGGCCGCGATCGATCCGGGGCCCCCAATCCCCGCCTGATCGCGGCAGCTGCCGGCAGAGGCGTCGGACGTGCTCCGGCGGACCGAGCGCGCGGCCGCGGATGCCTACCCCGCCTTGTGACGCAGTTGCAGCGATCGCGCGATCGCGGAGCGCTTGGCCGCGTAACCCGGGGCGACCATGGGGTAGTCGCGCGGTAACCCGTACTTGGTGCGGTAATCCTGCGGTGTCAGTCCGTGGGCCGTCAGATGACGCTTGAGCGTCTTGTACGACCTGCCGTCGATGAAGCTGATCAGGCCCTCGGCCTGGATGGACGTGCGGACCTCCCGCGCCGTCGCGGTTTCGGGCGTCGCGATTGCGCGCACCGGTCCCACGCTGATCTGGCACAGCATCTCGTACGTCCTGGCTATCATCTCACAGAGTTGGACTGGCGAGATCGAATTCCGGGTCACGTAGGCGCAGACGATCTTGATTGAATTCTGCAACGCCGGGTCGCATGCTTTCCTGCCGTCAGTACCAACCTCAGGTAGCATACCTTAAATTCCCCCTCTAAACGCGCTCTATGAGAGTTGTATATCAATTTTCACCTGTCAATCCTTTGCCTTGATTTGACTTGAAAAAATGCTGGCGCAGACGATATTCTACTTACAGAGACAATGACTGAGCGATTTCTCAACCAGAAAGGGGCTCCGTCGCGCGCATCACGCGTGCAACACACCTGGTCTGCGGATCATCCATCCGGACCTCGTGGGCGGTTCCGACAACGCGGACGATCGTGCAAACGACGTCGCGTGCTGAAGTGGGCCGGACCGACGAGGCTCGGCCGATGATCGATCGAGACCGGGCCCCTGCGACGGTTCTCACGGGCGAGATCCGACCCGGCGAGCTCAGTTGACTCTCGGCGGCCAGATTCTTCGGCGCTGTTACGGCCGCGCCCGAGAACTGATTTCGCAACTTACGCGTCAGTGAGACTCACGATTTGTATACCCGCAGTAAACCTGATCAATTCCGCTTTCCCTGTTCTCGAAGCCATGCAAATGGTCGCCTTCAACCACCGTGTTGACGGCGGTCTCTGCGAAAGTTCAGCGGGATGCTGAGCGCTTCGGTGATGCGATGCTGCCCTCGCGCGGGTCGCGAGCGGGGCAACCTGACCGGCGCCGACCTGAGCCAGGAGGCGGCGAACTCGCAGGCGCTATCGACCCGCCAGTCGATGGGCATCTCGGCCCTGTCATCGGGCGCCCACGCGATACAGCCGGAGGAACAGGGCACCGAGCGCGCTCGACCCGTGCACGGTGAGCCGCGTCGAGAACAAGGGCTGCTCGATCCCGCTCAGACGGCTCCACACATCGTTGCTCCTAGAGGTCGATGCGGTGGGGTTCCGGCGGCGTCGGCCGCGCGCGCGGGGTGCCGCGCGGCGGTCCCACCGAAGTCCGCCGGCGCGACGCTCCGTCGGGGTCCTGCTCGGTCCGCGCCCCGAGAGGGCTCCCCCGACCAGCGCCGCGGCGCGGACCGACGGCGGGAGGCGGAGCGGGAGGAGCAGGGCCGGACGAGGACGGGGATGGATGCTGCGCGGCCGATGGTGCCGAGGCCGGGTCGGCCGGAGGCGGAGGGCCCGTCCACGCGAAAGCCCCGGGAGCGGTCAGCTCCCGGGGCTCTGTCGACCTCGCGGCCAGTTTGATCGGGCTGGGGATGCAAGGATCGAACGAAGGGCATCGCCGCCGCGCGGCGACCGACATGCAGAGGACCAGTCCCATGCCGGATCGTCGCGCGGGCCGATGCGACCCTCGAGGCGCGGGTTCGGCTCAGTACGAGCCGAACTTGTAGTTCAGGCCGGCGCGGACGACGGCGAACTCGGTGTTGGCGGCCGCACCGTTGAGGTAGGCGACACCGCGCGGCGGCAGCAGGTTCGGGATGAAGACGCCGCTGGCGGTGTTCTTCTGGCGATCGAGGTTCACGTACAGGCCTTCGACCTTCAGGGTGACGGCCGAGGAGCGGAAGAAGTTCAGGAACGAGTCGGTGGGCAGGGCGTACTCGACGCCGCCGCCGACCGCGTAGCCGTTGCGGAAGCTGCTGCGGAAGTTGCGGCCGGCGAAGTTCTGGTCGTCCTGGCCGGAGCCGTAGGCGTAGCCGCCGGTGCCGTACACGAGGGTGCGGTCGAAGGCGTAGCCGAGGCGGCCGCGGGCAGTGCCGAAGTAATCCAGGCCGTTGCCGCTGGTCGCCACGTAGGCGCGCGGCGCCGAGAAGGCGAAGCCCGGGGTGCCGGCAAGCCCATAGTTGAGCGTGCCGTTGGCGCGGCGGGCGAAGTCGACGTACTGGGCGTCGGCCTCGAAGCCGATCACAACGCCCGAGCCCGGGGTCAGCTGCCAGTTGTAGCCGATCTGGGCGCCGCCCGAGAAGCCATTGTTGCTGCTGCGGTTGTTGACGCTGACCACCGCGTTGGTGTCGGGCGAGTTCGCCAGCGTGCCGCCGCGCAGGGCGTAATTGGTGGTGTTGCGGCTGTTGGCGTCGAAGCCGTAGCCGGCGTTCACGCCGACGTAGAAGCCGGTCCAGGTGAACACCGGCACCGGCGTGAACACCGGCGGCGGCGCGGCACGCCGCGGCAGGTCGGCGGCGGAGGCCGCGGCGGTCAGGGCAGTGAACGCGGCCAGAGAGGCCAGAATCTTGGTCATGTCTGTGTGAATTCCGTTTGAGCCAGCGGCTGGCGATGACGTATCATTCGAGTCGTTGCGAAGATGTAACCTGCCTGCAACACGGCGAACATTGGAGCGACGTGGAGAGACAAAGCCTTAACGATTCCTGAGCGTCGGAGATTTACTCAAGGACGAGAAGCGATGACTTTTATCGTCTTTGGGTTGTGTTTCCGGCAGTGACGGACCGGATTGTCCCCTGCCCTGAGTCGCGCATCGGCCGCGCGCGGCTTCGGTGCGGGCGGCTCAGCGGCGCGCGGGCTGCGGCTCGAAGTCGAGGCCGCACCGCTTCTCGGCGGAGGCCTGTTCCAGCGCCTTCACCTCGCCCTTGAGCCGCGCGAGCTCGGCCGTCTGGTGATTGTCGCCGTCGATGAACAGGAGCGCCGGCAGGAACACCACGGCGCCGACGGTGGTGGCGACCTGATCGCCGCGGCGCTTCTCGTCCTGCGCACCGGCCGCCTGCGCGGCGCGCACCGAGACGCGGCCGGCTTCCTCGCGGATCTGGGTGCAGGACAGGCTGCTGTACTGGATCGGCGACACGTACGTAGCGGCCACCTTGTCCGAAGAGGTCGCGCATGCACCGCACAGGATGCCCACGACCATTGATGGAAGAACGATCTGCTTCATGATTGCGCCCCCCGCACGATCGTCGTCGCAATCTTTCGCGCGATCTCGACGTCGTCTGCGTCCGCGGGGGCCGTAAGGTACGGTCCGTCGATCGGCTGTAGCCCAGCTTACACACATGGCATGAGATCAATTTATTGGGACGCAGAACACCAATTTTGAGACAGGAAGTCCTGCCGAGCCGAGTCCAAGCATTCGGCATGATCACGATACGGTGAAGGGTCGTGGCGCGTGAACGGGCCCCGGAGATCGGAAACACTTTCTTCACGCTCACGAGCCGGCAGACAGGGCGCGCCGTCGGCGACGCGGCAGGCGCGCATCCGCAGCGGCCGGGCGCTGCTTGTATCGCTCGACCGGAGGGATCCGCGGAGTCGGTTGGGCGTCGACGACGCTGGCGCGACCGTTGCACCTGCGGCCGCAGGTCTGCGAAGAGCCCACTCGCCTGAGGCCGGGATGCGTCGGGATGGATCGCACCGGGAGAGGATCATGACGGATCAATCCGCACGGACTCGGGCGCCAGAATGCGGGCGCCGTCCATGACAGTGGCGGACGCGGGCGATCGCGTCGGGGCGATCTGCCAGGCCCTGCGACGGGCCATCGTGGAACGGGCCCTCGCCCCGGGCGACCGCCTGCCGGAGGACGCGCTAGGTGAGCGGTTCGGAGTGAGCCGCACCATCGCCCGACAGGCCCTGCTGCGGCTCGCCGGGGAAGGCCTGGTCGACCTGCGCCGCAACCGCATCGCCGTCGTGGCGACGCCGAGCTGGGAGGAGGCGCGGGACACTTTCGACGTCCGCCTCGGCCTGGAGCGGCTCGTGGTCCGCCGCCTCGCCGGACAGCTCGGCCCGGATCAGCGCCAGCGTCTGCTGGACCAGATCGCCCGCGAGGAAGCCGCCCGGGGCGGGCCCGAGGCGCTGTCGATCCGGCTCGCCACGGAGTTCCACCTGATGCTTGCCGAGATGACCGGAAGCGCCGTGCTGACCCGCTACGTCGCGGAACTCGGCTATCGCTGCGCCCTGATCCTGTCCCTCTACAGCCGCCCGCACTCCTCGGACTGCGCCGTGAGCGAGCACCGCGACATCGTCGCCGCCCTGGTCGCGGGCGACGCCGAGCGCGCCGTCGCGCTCATGGACCACCACCTCGACGCGGTCGCCGAGAGGGCCCGGATCGTTCCTCCGGCCCCGCGCGAGCGCGATCTCGCGCGCCTGCTGGCGCCCTACGTCGCGGGCGGCGGGGCCTGAGCCCGCCGCGTCAGGCCGTGAGGCCGTGCTTGATGAGGAGGCGCTCGGCGCTGTCGTTCCAGACCTCCATGCCGACGATCAGCCCGTCGCGCACGGTGAAGCGGTCGACGTAGCGGTTGCCCTCGAAGGGCGTGCCGTCCGGCCACGCGCCGTACAGGGTGCCGAGGCTGTAGACCGTGGTGACGCCGTCGCCCGGGACCACGTCGAGCCGCTCCATCCGCTTCTTCACCCAGGCGTAGCGGCCGGCATTGAAGGCCGTGACCTCGGACGGGTGGTGGAACACCCGCGCGCCGGTGAACACGATCCGGGTGCCGGGCGCCATGTAGCGGGCGGCCGTCTCGGGATCCGGGACCATCGAGGCCTCCAGATAGGCGGTGACGTTGGCGGCGTCGCGGGCGGTCGCCGCATCGCGGGTGACGTCGGTCATGGCGGGTCTCCTGTCGGCGCCACCGTGCCGCAAAAGCCCGGTCTGCGCATGCAGTAAGTGTATGCACTTTGACGAGCAATTGAGCACACGATGCCTCCGGCGATGCACGCATGCGGCGGCGCCGACCCCGGCTCGGCCGATATCGCGTGGCATGGAGGTTGCGCAAAGCAGGCTGCGCCCCGCCCTCGGAGACACGCCATGGCCTCCTTCCTGCCCCCGACCCTGCGCCGCTTCGCGGTGACGACGAGCGCCCTGCTCGGCCTCGCCGTCTCGGCCGCGCAGGCGGCCGACACCGTCAAGATCGGCCTCGTGACCGCCCTGAGCGGCCAGTCCGCGAAATCCGGCGAGGCGATCTCCCGCGGGATCGGGCTCGCCATCGACGAGATCAACGCCAAGGGCGGCGTGCTCGGGCGCCCCCTCGAGCTCGTGGCCCGCGACGACGAGGCCAACCCGTCCAAGGGCGTGCTGGCGACGCGCGAGCTGATCCAGCGGGTCGGCGTCGTCGCGGTGGTCGGCGGCCTCGACACGCCGGTCTCGATGGCGATCGTGCCGATCGCCAACCAGATGAAGGTGCCGTTCATCGGCCCCTGGGCGGCCGGCACCGGCATCACCCGCAACGGCGCCGCCGACAATTACGCCTTCCGCGTCTCCGCGGTCGACGCCCTCGTCGACGAGGCGCTGGTCGCCTACGCGGTGAAGACCTACGGGGCGAAGAAGCCCGGCATGATCCTCGTCAACAACGCCTGGGGCGAGTCGAACCAGAAGGGCCTCAAGGACGCCCTGCAGGCGGCCAACCTCCCGGCGGCGGGCATCGAGAAGTACGAGGCCAACGACGTCGACATGGTGCCCCAGCTGTCCCGGCTGAAGGAGGCCGGGGCCGACGCGCTGTTCCTCGTCGGCAATGTCGGTCCCTCGGCCCAGGTGGTGAAGTCGCTGGACCGGATGGGCTGGTCGGTGCCGGTCGTCTCGCACTGGGGCCCGGCGGGCGGCCGTTTCGACGAGCTCGCGGGCCCGAGCGCCGGGAAGGTCCACTTCATCCAGACCTTCACCTTCGCGGGCAACGCGTCGCCGAAGGCGAGCGCGGTGCTCGGCGCGCTCAAGGCCAAGTACCCGGCGATCAAGTCGATGGCCGACGTCACCCCCGCGGTCGGCATCGCCAACGCCTACGACGCGACCCACCTGCTGGCGCTCGCCATCCAGGCCGCCGGCTCCACCGAGGGGCCGAAGGTCCGCGACGGCTTCTACAAGATCGGAACCTATCCGGGCCTGATCAAAACCTACGACAAGCCCTTCGCCCCCGGTCAGCACGACGCGCTCGGCCCGAACGACTACGTGTTCACCCGCTTCAAGGACGGTGAGATCGTCGCGGTGACCAACTGAGCCCGGCGATGCTGACCTCCATCCTCGTCAGCGGCCTCGGCCTCGGCAGCATGTACGGGCTCGTGGCCCTCGGCTTCCACGTGACCTACGCGGTGTCGGGGACCGTGAACTTCGCGCAGGGCAGCGTCGTCACCCTGGGTGCGGTCCTGGCCTACGCGCTCGGCGTCACCCTCGGCTGGCCGATGCCGGCGGCGATCGTCCTGGCGCTCGCCGGCTGCGCCCTGTTCGGCCTCGTGGTCGAGCGGGCGCTGGTCCGCCCGTTCGTGGCCCGCGGCTCGGACGCGTGGCTGCTCGCGACGGTGGCGGGCGGCATCGTGCTCGACAACACCGTGCTGTTCACCTACGGCAAGGAGCCGCGCAGCCTGCCCTCGCCGCTGGCCACGAAGCCGGTGGAGATCCTCGGGACCGGCATCTACCCGCTGCAGCTCGTGATCCCGGTCGTCGGGATCGCGCTCGCCTTCGCGATCCGCACGGTGTTCCGGAAGACCGATCTCGGCCGCGTCCTGCTCGCCGTGGCGCAGAACGCCGACGCCGCCCGCCTGATGGGGATCGACGTGCGCCGCACCGTGGCCTGCGCCTTCGCGCTCTCGGCCGTGCTGGCCGGCATCGCGGGCCTCCTGATCGCGCCGCTCTTCTCGGTCTCGGCCGAGTTGGGCACGCTGTTCGGCATCAAGGCCTTCGCGGTGGCGATCCTGGGCGGCATCGGCTCCGCCACCGGGGTGATCGTGGCGGGGCTGCTCTACGGCCTCGTCGAGGCCGGCGTCACCGCGACCCTGGGCTCGACCTACACGCAGCTCGTGGTGTTCTCGGTGATCATCCTGGCCCTCACCCTGCGCCCCGACGGCCTGCTCGGCCGCGCCGCGGTCAACAAGGTCTGACCCGATGCCGAACCTGCGCTCAGGCCCGGCGATGCGGCTCGGCATCGCCGGCCTCACCGCCGCCGCGCTCGGCCTCGTCGCGCTGACCGCCGGCTACAGCCATTTCGTGATCGCCCTCGTGGCGCTGACCACGGTGGCGGGCGTCGGCCTCAACGTGCTCCTCGGCCTGACCGGGCTGATCTCCTTCGGCCAGGCCGGCTTCTACGCGATCGGCGCCTACGCGAGCGCGATCCTGACGCTTCACGGCGTCAGCTTCTGGCTGGCGCTCCCGGCGGCGGCGCTGATCGCGGCGCTCGTCGGCGGCCTCGTGGCGGTGCCGGCGATGCGGGTGAAGGGCCCCTACCTCGCCATGCTCACGATCGCCTTCGGCTTCATCGTCGAGCACGGGTTGATCGAGGGCGGCGAGCTGACCGGCGGCCAGAACGGCCTCGTCGTCACCGACGCGCCGAGCCTCCTCGGCGAGCCGCTCTCGCCGGCCGGCCTCGCGGTGCTGGCGGTGCTCGCCGCCGGGGCGAGCCTGGCCGGGTTCGACCTCCTCGCCCGCAGCCGCCTCGGCCGGGCGATGCGCGCCGTGCGCGACGCCGACGTCGCTGCGGCGGCTCTGGGTTTCGACCCGGTCCGGGTGAAGACCCTGGCCTTCGCGATCTCCGCCGCCCTGACCGGCCTCGCGGGGGCGGTCCTGCCGCCGCTGATGCTGTTCATCGCGCCGAGCTCGTTCCCGTTCTCACAGTCGATCCTGTTCGTCCTCTCGGTGATCGTCGGCGGCGCCGGAACGGTGCTCGGCCCGCTCCTCGGGGCCCTCGTCACCGTGCTGCTGCCGGAGGCGCTGTCGGGGCTCGCCGAGTACCGCCTGCTGTTCTTCGGCGTCGCGACCCTGGCGGTGCTGTGGCTGGTGCCCTCGGGGCTCGTCGGCAGCCTCGCCCGGCTGCTGCCGCGCGGCCGCGGCGCGCCAGCCGCCGCCGAGAGCGGCGAGGCGCCGCTGCCGGGTACGGCGGCGCGCGAGGCCCTTGTGCTCGACGGCGTCGGCATCCGCTTCGGCGGCATCACGGCAGCAGACGGCGTCGACCTCACGGCGCGGCCGGCAGCCGTCACCAGCGTGATCGGCCCGAACGGGGCCGGCAAGACTACCGTGCTCAACATGGTCTCGGGCTTCTACCGGCCGAGCGCCGGNACGCGGAGCGAGAGGTCCTTGATCTCGATGGCGGCGAGGGCCAGGGTGGCGCCGGCCGCGATGGCGACGGCGCTGCGATCGCCGATGGCCTGCCCGCCCTGAGCCAAGAGGGTGCCTTGCGCGAGGGTGGTGGGGCCGGTGTAGGTGTTGGCGCCCGAGAGCGCGAGGGTCCCGGGTCCGCGCTTGGTCAGGCCGCCGGGTCCGGCGAGGGCCTGGGTGAGGGTGAAGGTGTTGGCGGGGTCGGCGATGTCGAGGCCGCCGCCGTTCCGGCCCCAGGTGATCGGCCGGGTCGTGGCGGTGAAGGCGGTTCCGGTGACCTGGAGGGTTCCGCCGTCGAAGGCGAGGGGACCGCTGGCGGCGCCGAGGTTGGCGTCGCGCGAGACCGCGAGGGTGCCGCCCGCGAGCACGACGCCGCCCGAGAAGGTGTTGGTGCCGGAGAGCGTCAGCGTGCCGGCCCCGAGCTTGAACAAGGTCCCCGGACCGGACACGACGTTCGACACCGTCAGGGTCTGAGCCGGGTCGACGGCCAGACCCGAGACGCCCTCGAGGGTGAAGGGACGCGTGGACGTGAAGCTCGCCGTCGCCTCCAGGGCGGCGCCGTCGCCGATCGTGACAGCGCCGTAGGCTTGGCCGAGATTCGCGTCGCGCGACACCGAGACGGTGCCCGCCAGGATCCGCGTGCCGCCGGTGTAGGTGTTGTCGGCCAGTAGGCTCAATCGGCCCGGGCCCGTCTTGGACAGGCCGCCATTGCCGGACACGACCGCATCCTCCGTGAGCGTCGCGCCAGCGAGCGCCCCGAGCGTACCGCCGTCGCGCAGGATGACGGGCCGCCCGAGCGTGAAGCTCCGGGTGGCGATCAGCGCGCTCTTGTTCTCCAGCGTCACGGTGTTGCCGGGGTCGCCGAGCGCCTCGGTCCTGCCGACGGCAAGCCCGCCCTGCCAGACGAAGACCCCGCCGGTGAAGTCGCTCGTCCCGGTCAGGAGCTGAATGCCGGTCCCGTCCTTGATCAGGCCGCCGTTGCCGGAGATGCGCCCGTCGAAGTGCGGCACCATGGTCGCGCCGGCGACGTCGAGCACCAGCGGCGCCATCTCGGTGGTCAGCAGATGGGCCTTGGTGGCGCGGCCATGGTCGTCGAGGTTCTTGAGGACGAGCGGCAGGAGCGGCCCGTTATCGTCCGGCTGGTCGTCGCCATACCCGGTCGCGGGGGGATGGGGCGCCACGGCCTGATATTGCCGGAACGCTTCGGAGCTCAGTTGCTGCTGGAGGGCTTGGCCGATCCTCAGCAGCGTCTGCTCCTGATAGGGATTGGCGTCGATGAGGATGTTCGCCCGCGCGCCATCCACCTGAAACGGCACGTTGAGCTGGGGCGACGCGGAGGTCTGTTCCGTCACGAAGCTGAACACGCCGAGGCCGTCGTTGGAATTGTCGTCCGTGCCGAGGAGGCCGACGACCGCATCGACACCGAGGGCATTGCGGACATTCGACATCAGCGCTGTCGAGATCCGGAGCCAGTTCGCATAGGCGCGCTTGAATTCGTCGATGGAGGCGTAGGGGCCAACCTGCTGCGAGGCCAGGAAAGCCAGCGCTGAATCGCCTTCGAGACCCGGGTTCTTCCGAGCGAAGGCCACGAGGTCGTCGATCGTGCGGGCGAACACCGTCGGGTCCACGTTCAGCCGCGAGAACTTGTCTCCGAGCAGCCGGACGAGCGCACTCTTGTAATCATCAGGCAATGAGACGCGAGAAGAGAGGTAATTTGAGATCGAAACGTACGCATCATAGAAGATCAGCGGTATGGCCCCCGTGGTCGCAGCCTGGACCCACGCGGCCCCGTCGGTGAAATTGTCCCGGATATCGTTCAGGAACGCGGCCCTGTCGGTGGGATCAGTCGGGATCGTCACGGACGAATCGGCAAACTTCACGAACTGAGCGAGATCGTCGTCCGACATCGCCAGGACCGCCGTCTTGACCGCAGCGTCGACCCCGGCGCGATCGAGCGACACGACGGCGGCGTGCGCGGCCGTCAGCATCCCGCCGACGAGGGAATCGAATTGCGGTGGCCGCTGCGGATCCTCGGTCGACGTCGCGCTGTAGATGCCGACCTTCAGGCCGGTCAGGTCACCGGTCAGGCCGGCATTGTAGTCGGCAGGCCGGACGAAGTCCTTGCTGCGCGTGTCGGTCGTGTCGAGCTTGACCATCCCGTTGAGGGCGAGGGCGAGGTCGTGGACGCTGTTGCCCATGGGGCCGGCGGTGTCGATCTGTCGGGAATAGGGTGCGACGCCGGTCGTGCTGATCAGGCCCGCCGTCGGCTTGAGGGCGTAGAGACCCTGCTGCTGGGCTGGGTAGATGATCGAGTCGGAGGTTTGCGATCCGACGGTGAGCGGGGCGAAGCGCATGGCGGCCGCGATGCTCGGCCCGCTGCTCGATCCGGCCACCGCGATCGACGGATCGACCGGGCTGATCGTCTGGCCGCCCGTATCGCTGCGATTGTTGCTCGTGAGCCCGGCCCACTGGCCCATATTGGCCTTGCCCATGATGAGAAGGCCCTGCTCCCGCATCCCGGTCACCAGGGTCGCCTCGGCGGCCGGACGGGATCCGATCAGGGCGGCCGAGCCCGCGGTGGTGCGCAGATCGTCGGCGGTGCCGATGTTCATCTTGAGGAGGACCGGCACGCCGAAGAGCGGCGGCAGCGTCGAGCCCTGGCGCTGCGCCTCCATCCGCTGCGCGTCCGCCCGGTCGGCGAGCGTCAGGATATCCGGATTGATCTGCTCGACGGAGCGCAGGGCCGGGCCCGCATGGTCGAGTTGCTGGATCCTGTACATGTACTGCAGCACGATCTCGCGCGACGTCGTCTCGCCCCGTTGAAGCATGCCGGCGAGGTCCACGGCCGTCCGTCCGGTCAGGTCGACGCCGCCGTAATCGGGCAGCGGATCGCTCGAGAGGGTTCGCGTCAGCGGGACGGGGGCCGGCGGCTTCGGCAGCGAAGCATCCGTCAACCCGAGCCGCCCCACGAGACCGACGATGTCGGCTTCCGTCGCGGCGCGCGGATCGAAGGTCACGAGCGGCCGGGCGGAGATGGCGAGGGTGGCAATCTCCGCATCGGTCTTGAGCCGGCCGGCGCGGATATAGGCAGCGCGGACGACGTCGCGCAGGGCGAGTTGGTCCTGGGGATCGGTCGCCTGCCCGGAGGCCGGCACGGTCAGCCAGAGGGCGCTCAGCAGGGTTCCGGAAACGCGCAGTCGCCCCCGTGATGCGGGCAGGCCAAGGAACATGGTCGGTCTCCGGAGCTGTGATTCTGACAGGCGTGTTCGACGGGCCGGGGCACGGCATGCGAGTCGCGGACGGCTCACCCGGGCCTCCGCCCTCGGCGACGAGACCCAGGCGCTGACCGGCGCGGCGCGCCGGCGGGCGCGCCGCGATGGGGGCGCCGGAAAGCGCCGGACGCGGAGGGCCGCACTCGCATCGGCCCCGCCGCCATCGACGGCCGCGCCTGGGCATCCGGCGGAACGGGCCGCGATACCGGCGCCGTCCCGGTCTCGGTCAGCCGGACAGACCGGGCAGAGGCGGATGGCCGGAGCGGGACCGAACTCGGCCCGAGAACAGAGCGGGGACCGCGGCCGGGCATCCGGTGCGCGAGCGCGACGCGACGGATCGGCCCGCCGCCGGTCACTTCGCCTCTCCGATCGGACCTTTCGCTTCAGAGAAAGGCGCAGCGATCTTCGGCGTCATCTCCAGGCGGTCGAAGACATTCCGTCGGCCGTCCAAGTCAAGATACGGAATATCAGGGACAAAATCGGCGGATATCATGCCGATGAGATAGAAAATGACTCAGCGATCGGTCAAGATCTCACAATAACTACTGTATTTGATCGGCAATTACCATCTATTGGATAAGATATAGATCTTTTTTCCAGAATTCATCCGGCAACCGGTCGCGACAGATCCCGGCGTTCCTTCGTTTTGGCATAATATTTGCTTGTGACCTTCGCGAGGCCCGTGTGCGGACAGGGCGCAAATCGCGCCGACCACGACCGTTTAGCCGGACCTGTGACCCGAGAGTCACAATTCGGCCGGCCCTTCTCTCCTGCGCGCGCGGGCGGGCCCGAAGACCGCCGGCCAAATGCGCATCCAGGTCGACCTCGATCTGCCGCGCCTCGAGCGGCCACGGGCGCTCTCTTCAGGCGCGCGAGCGTGGGCTTCTGCGGGCAAGGCCGGAGCGCGCAGAGCAAGCCTCCCGGGAGCGGCCGAGCTCTGCCAGGTCTTCGGTCGACCCGCGACTCGGCCGGACGAAGCGTCCGTCCGCGCGAACTGGCTCGGGACCTTTCCGGGCGCGCTGCCGTCTCGCCGAACCGCCGCCCCCTCACCAGCAGGCGCCTCATGTTTGGGGCCTGGCCGACCGCCTGCCGCGATGAGCGCGGCTTCCGACAGCGGGTCGAGAGTTCCCGCGCCGTCAGGGCGCGTCCGATCGATCACCCGACCGGGGACGGGACACCATGACATCGGCAGGCTGCCACAGTGTGACAAAAATACAGCGCATCGCGCTGTCGATGCGGCATCCGGAATCCAAATGAAGGCGATTTCGACGCCGATACGAAGAAAGACTCATGTAATCAGCAAGCCGGCGCCCAATCCAATCCTATATTATTGTAAAAATTACGTACCAAACTCAACGTCTCATGCAAGATAAAGATATGAAATCGCCAGTTGCGCCAAGATCGGCAATACATTTAGATCTGCATCGCGCATGCGATCGGGATCCAAGACGAAGAATTTCTAATCTTTGATCGAACATCGTGCATAGATGCGAAGATTCGGATCGCAGGCGGATCGAATGTGCAAAAAGATCGGATTTCCATTGATCGTCTTCGGGAAGAGACGTCTTCGGAATTCGGTTCTATCGATCTCATGGCGCGCGAGCCTGGGCCTCGCGGCCTTGGGATGGTCCGGTCCGAACCTCGTCCTCGCGCAGAGCACAGTCAGCGCCGATCCGGCATCGTGGCGCACCCCGGAATATCGGGCCGACTGGGGCCTCGAGGCGATGCGCGCCGCCGATGCCTATGCGGCCGGCTACACGGGCTTGGGCGTCACGGTCGGTGTGGTCGATTCGGGCATCTACGCTGCCCACCCGGAATTCACCGACGCCCGCGTGAAGCCGCTCACGATCACCGGCACCTTCGGATCGGACGGCTACTACTTCATGAACGGGTCCGGGGCACCGGACGACCGGTCTCCGCAGCCGAGCTTCTTCGACAAGGGCGAACCCTACACCGTTCCCGGAACCTACGATCCGGCCGTCAACGATCCGCACGGCACCCACGTGACCGGGTCGATCGCGGCCTCCCGCAACGGCGTCGGCATGCACGGCGTGGCGTTCGACGCGAATGTCTACGTGGCGAACACGCACACGACGGATGAGGCCATCTACGGGGCGAACGCCGACTACGCGTACTTCAAGAACGCCTATGGCAGCCTCGCGGCTGCCGGTGCCCGAGCGATCAACTCGTCCTGGGGCAGCCCGCCGCCCACGGACGACTACAACAGCCTCCCGGGCTTACGCCAAGCCTACACGAAATTCGACGGCCAGCTCGGCTACGTCGATGCCTTGTCCAATGTCGCCAAGCAATACGGCATCATCCAAGTCTTCGCCGCTGGTAATACAGGCTGGAACAATCCGAACGTTCGCTCGTCACTGCCGTATTTCCGACCGGACATCGAGAAGAACTGGCTCGCGGTCGGCGCGGCCGGACCGGGCGCGAACGGAAGCACGGCCCCCGGAGATCTCGTCCTCGCCCCGTACTCGAACCGCGCCGGCGCCGCCAAGTATTGGTATGTCGTCGCTCCCGGCGATGCAATCAACAGTACGGCACCGACATATACGCGAAGCGCCGTCTGGGATCCCGATAGCTGGGGTATCGATCCGAATCATCAGACCGGCTACACCAGGGTCGATGGGACCTCGATGGCGGCGCCGCACGCCACCGGCGCGCTGGCGGTCATCATGCAGCGCTATCCGTACATGACCAACACGCAGGCCCGCGACGTCCTGCTCACCACCGCCTATCACCGCGATGCCGTCGACGGCATTCCCGACGCCAACCGCAATGCGCCCAACGCGGTCTGGGGCTGGGGCTTGATCGACCTCGACAAGGCCATGCGGGGGCCCGGCCAGTTCCTGGGTCCCGTCGCCGCGAATCTCCCCGCGGGCGTGAAGGACACGTGGTCCAACGACATCTCCGAGGACGCACTGATCCGGCGCAAGCAGGAGAACGACGCCGAGGCGGCCCTCTGGGCGACCCGCAAGGCCACCCTCGATTCACGCCTTCAGACTCCGGTCCTGACGGCCGGCCTTCCGGCCAGCCGGACCGCGCTGGACGGCGTCGTCAGCGCGCTGCGCAATGGCAGCCAGTCCGCGATCCAGGGCGCCATCACGGCCGCCACCGCTGATCCCGTCGCCAATCAGGTTCTCGCGACGTTCGTCCGATCCAATGGGTATGACGGCGTCTGGCCCCTCACCGACCCGGCCTACGCCGCTGACCGCGCTGACATGGGCGACCTCCTGAATACCTATCTCTCAGGACTGACGAGCGCCGATTACAACAGCGCCATCGCTCAGATCGTCCGCGATTGGCAGAACGAGTCTCGGTTCGAGCCCCTGCGGATCGCCTCCTTCGGCAGCATCCCCAGCCAGGGCAGCCTGACCAAGCTCGGGGCCGGCACGCTGACGCTCTCCGGCACCAACACCTTCTCGGGCGGCGTCGTGCTCGCGGGCGGCACCCTCGCGGTCTCGCGCGACGCCAACCTCGGCGCCGCCAGCGGTCCCCTCGCCTTCGACGGCGGAACCCTCCAGGTCACCGGAACCGCCTTCACCGCCACGACCCGGCCGATCACCTGGGGCCGGAACGGCGGCGGCCTCGACATCGCCGACCCCGCCAACACCTTCACCCTCACCCAGGCCCTCGCCGGACCCGGCGGCCTGACCAAGCGCGGACCCGGGACCCNGCGGGCGGCACCCTCGCGGTCTCGCGCGACGCCAACCTCGGCGCCGCCAGCGGTCCCCTCGCCTTCGACGGCGGAACCCTCCAGGTCACCGGAACCGCCTTCACCGCCACGACCCGGCCGATCACCTGGGGCCGGAACGGCGGCGGCCTCGACATCGCCGACCCCGCCAACACCTTCACCCTCACCCAGGCCCTCGCCGGACCCGGCGGCCTGACCAAGCGCGGACCCGGGACCCTCGCGCTCTCGGGCGCCAACACCTACACCGGCCCCACCACCCTCGCGCAAGGCACCCTCTTGGCCCAGGGCGGGCAGGCCATCGGCGATCGCAGCGCCGTCGCCATCGCGGCCGGCGCCACCCTGGCCCTCGCCGACAGCGAGACCGTCGGATCCCTCGCCGGGCAGGGCCGCGTCGCCCTGGGCTCCGCCCGCCTCACCGCCGGCGGCGACGGCACCTCAACCACCTTCGTCGGCACCCTCGACGGGACCGGCGGCCTGACCAAGGCCGGACCCGGAACCCTGACGCTCACCGGCGCCAGCACCTACTCCGGCGGCACCACCATCGCGGCCGGCACGCTCAGCACGGCCCATGCCGCGGCGCTGGGAACCGGAGCGGCTGCGGTCGCGGCGGCTGGCACCCTCGACGTGAACAACGTCACCCTCGCCAACGCCCTGACGCTGGCGGGCGCCGGCCGTGCCGGCGTCGGCGCCCTCACCGGCACCGGCACGGCCGGCGCCTCCGGGGCGATCACGCTGGCCGGCAACGCCGCGCTCGGCGGCCGCGGCACCCTGACCCTCTCCGGCACCATCGACGACGGCGGCAACGGCTACGGCCTGTCGAAGGTCGGTCCCGGCACCGCGATCCTCACGGCCGCCAACACCTACACGGGCACCACCACGATCTCTGGCGGCAGGCTGGCCCTGGCCGGGTCCGGTTCGATCGGCGCCTCCAGCGGCGTGGCGCTCGCCACCGGCGGCACCTTCGACATCGCCGGCCGGACCGGGACCGGCACCGCCGTCACCACCCTCACCGATACCGCGCCCGGCCAGGCCGGCACCGTGGCCCTCGGCACCAGGACGCTCACGATCTCCAACGCCGGCGGAAGCTTCGGCGGACTGATCATCGGTACCGGCGGCCTGACCCTCACGGCGGGCAGCCAGACGCTCACCGGCGCCAGCACCTACACGGGCGTCACCATGGTCTCGGGTGGCACCCTCGCGCTGGCGGGCTCCGGCTCGATCAGCGCCTCCAGCGGTGTGGAGTTGGCCACCGGCGGCACCTTCGACATCGCCAGCCTGACAGGCCCCGGCACCACCATCGCCGGTCTCGCCAACACGGCAGCAGGTCAAGCCGGCACCGTCGCCCTCGGCACCAAGACCCTGACTCTGGCCGACGCCGCGGGCAGCTTCGGCGGCCGCATCACCGGCACCGGCGGCCTGAGCCTGACCGGCGGCCGCCAGATCCTGACCGGGCACAGCACCTACACGGGTGCGACCACCGTGGCGGACGCCACGCTGGAGATCGACGGCGTGCTCGGCGCCTCCGCGGTGACGATCCGGCGCGGGGGCACGCTGTCGGGCATCGGCAAGATCGGCGATCCGCTGATCGAGGCCGGCGGACGGCTCGCCCCCGGCAGCGCTGCGGCGATCGGCACTCTGGCGATCCACGGCCCGCTGACCTTCGCGCCGGGCGCGTTCTACACGGTCCGGATCACGCCGACGTCCAACGACCGCACCGACGTGACCGGCCCGGTGACGATACAGGGCGGCACCGTGCAGGTGCTGGCGGGCTCGGGCACCTACACGCCGGCCCTGCGCTACACCCTGCTCACGGCCAGCGGCGGCATCACCGGCACGTTCACCAGCCTCCAGACGACGAGCAACCTCGCCTTCCTGACGCCGTCACTGAGCTACGAGGCCCACGGCATCGCCCTCGGCTTCGCCCAGACAGCGCCGCTCACCAGCGCGGCCACGACGCCGAACCAGGCCACAATCGCGAGTGCCCTCAACGGCACCGGGCCGACCGTCACCAGCACGCCGGCCACGGCCGTCGGCGCGCGCCCCGCCGTGACGACGAGCGTGGCGGCCACCGGCACGGTCACGACCGCGGTGAGCACCGGAACCGGGACGACGACGGTTGTGTCGAGCCCGGCCGCACAGGTGACCACGGCGCTGCTGAACCAGACAGCCTCCGGCGCCGTGCGGGCGCTCAACAGCCTGTCGGGCGAGATCCAGGCCTCGGCCCTCTCCGTGCGGGCGCAGACGGCGCTCGCCGCGCAGGGCACCCTGCTTGAGCACCTGCGCTTCGGCGTTGGGCCGGCCGGCGGCCTCGGCCTGACCGGCGCTGCCGGCCAGCGTTTCGCCCCCGGCACCACCCTGCCGGCCGGCTACGCAGCCTTGACCCCGGACGAGCCTGCCACCGGCGTCGTGCCGGTGCGGCCCCTCGCGCCGCGCTACGCGGTCTGGGGTCAGGCCTTCGGCGTGTTCGGCTCGAACGATGCCTCCCGCAACACCGCCCGCCTGACCCGGGAGACCGGCGGCTTCCTGCTCGGCGTCGAGACCGGCCCGGGCGTGCTGGGCGACGGGCTGGGCTCCGGCCTTGAGGGCTGGCGCCTCGGCGTGGCGGGCGGCTCCGGCGTCACGCAGTTCGACGCGACCACCCGCCAGTCGTCCGGCCGGATCGAGGGCAGCTTCGGCGCCGCTCATGTCGACGGCACGCTCGGACCCGTGCAGGTCCGGCTCGGGGCCATGTATGGCAGGGACGCCCTCGATACCCGCCGCACGGTGCTGTTCCCGGGCTTCTCGCAGGCGGTCAGCGGCCGGGCTGGAGGCAGCACGCTGCAGGGCTTCGGCGAGGTCGGCTACCGGATCGGCGGGGCGGAGCGCTATGTCGAGCCGTTCGTGGGCGGGGCTGTGTTGCGCCTGCGCCGGGACGGCTTCACCGAGACGGGAGGCTCGTCGGCGCTGGCGGCGTTCGGGCGGACCGATCTGATCGAGACGGCCACCGTGGGTCTCCAGGCGCGGGCGGTGGTGGCCGACCTGTTCGGGGGCGCCGGCCCGGTGCTCGCGCAGGGTCTGATCGGCTACCGGCGGGCGTTCGGGGATGTGGCGCCGGCCGCACGCCTGGCGTTCCGGGGCAGCACGGGTTTCCGGACGGCGGGCGCGCCGCTGGCCCGGGACGCGGCGGTGGTGTCGGCCGGCCTGGAGTGGCAGGTGGCGCCGGGCACGCTTGTTGGCCTGAGCTATGACGGCCAGATCGGGGCGCGGACACGCGACCACGCCGTCAAGGGCAGCTTCTCGTACCGCTGGTGAACGGAGTGATTTCAGATCCCGTTTCACTCCGCAAGTTCCGTGGAGCTGACCTATGCCCCAGGCACCTCTATTTGCCGATGAGATCGTTTTTACAGATACAAAGCAAATAGAGGTCTGGAGCATTTCTTTAATATATGGGCCGCCTCGACGCACGATGGACACGCCGCCTGGTTCAGGGACCCGGCGGAGACGCTGATCCATGCCCGACAGGACACCTGCACAAGGACAACCCCCTTTCCAGTCTCCCACGTCGGTCGCTAGCCCCTCGCCCTCGGGCGTTCGCCGCTACGGAGAAGGCGCGGTGCGGAGGTCTGGCACCCGGTTGTCCGTTCTGGTGCCCGGGGGCCCAACGGTGGCCGAGGGCGGCGTGGCTGCTTCGATAAGGGAGTGCCGGAGACAAGGCGTTCTTCGAGGGCTCGTCCATGGAGTCCAGCTTGAAGTGACGTAGGACGAGGCGCCTCGACTTGCCCCACGTGCCTTCCTCGAGCGGCGTGCCCGAAGGCCGTGACCGCGCATTTGCCCGCGCGGCCTCGTGATCGTTGTGTGGCATTTCCGCGGCCGCGGCAGGCAGCCAGCGCCCCAGACAGTCGCCGCGCCCCGAGTTGCCGCTCCGATCTTTGACCGATCTGTGGGATTGGTTGGCATCGACTTTGCGAACCGGCCGCTCAACCGCTTCCGGTCACCGGACCCGAGGCGCGATGCGGAGAGGAGTTCGGGGGATGGGTGCGATGGACCGCCGGAAGGTGCTGAAACTGTCGATGGCGGCCGCGGCCGGCACCGTCGCGATGCCGTTCGTCGCGCGGAAGGGCTTCGCCGCCGAGCCGATCAAGCTCGGCAGCCTGCTCGACGGGTCCGGCGCGCTGGGCCTCGAAGGCAAGCGGATGATCGAGACCACCGAGTACGCGGTCGAGCAACTCAACAAGGCCGGCGGGCTCCTCGGGCGGCCGATCCAGCTCATCGCCTACGACACGCAATCGTCGATGCAGCTCTACACCCAGTATGCCCAGCAGCTCGCCCTCAAGGACAAGGTCGACGTCGTCCAGGGCGGCATCACCTCGGCATCGCGCGAGGCGATCCGACCCATCTTCGACCGCGCGCGGACCCTCTACTTCTACAACACGCAGTACGAGGGCGGCGTCTGCGACCGCAACGTGTTCTGCACCGGGTCGACCCCCGCGCAGACCGTCAATCACATCGTCGACTACGCCCTCAAGAACTGGGGCAAGAAGGCCTACATCGTCGCGGCAGACTACAATTACGGGCACATCACCGCGAGCTGGATGACGAAGTTCATGAAGAATGGCGGCGGATCGGTGCTCGGCACCGACTTCTTCCCCCTCGACGTCACCAACTTCTCGTCCGCGATCAGCCGCATCCAGCAGGCGCAGCCCGATCTCGTCCTCTCGGCGCTGGTCGGCGCCAACCACTCGGGCTTCTATCGCCAGTGGGACGCGGCGGGCATGAAGTCCAAGATCCCGGTCGGGTCGAGCGTGTTCGGGCTCGGCGACGAGCTGACGACGATGGATCCCTCCACGACGAACGGGATCATCACCTGCTACGGCTGGTACAACGACCTCGACACGCCCGCGAGCAAGGCCTTCGTCGCCGGCATGCAGGCGAAGTTCGGCGCCGACGTCACCGATCTCAGCGAGCTCGACACCGCCACCTACGAGGGCATCCTGTTCTGGGCCGAGGCGGTGAAGAAGGCCGGCTCGATCGAGCGCGACAAGGTCATCGCCGCCCTGGAGAGCGGCCTGAGCATCGAGTCCCCGACCGGCACGGTCACCATGGACGGTGCCACCCACCACACCATCCGCAACACCTATCTGGCCCGCCCGAAGGACCGGAAGTGGGAGATCCTCGCCACCTTCCCGAACTCGTTCCCGGCCGACACCGGCGGTGCCTGCGACCTGATCAAGAATCCGCGCACCAACAAGCAGTTCACGCCGGACCTGAAGGGCTGAGGGCGATGGATCTCGCCGGGCTGCTCGCCTTCAACGTCGTCACCGGCATCGCCACCCTGGTCCTGATCACCCTCGGCCTCGGGGTGATCTACGGGATGATGCGCATCATCAACCTCGCCCACGGCGAGTTCATGATGCTCGGCGCCTACACGGCCGTGATGGCGAGCGGGGCCGGGGTCAACATCTGGATCGCGATGCTCGTCCTGCCGCCGCTGGTGGTCGGCGTGATCGGGCTGATCCTGGAGCGCACCGTCATCCGCTTCCTCTACGGGCGGATGATGGACACGATGCTCGCCACCTGGGGCATCAGCCTGGGCTTGATCGGGCTGATCACCACGCTCTACGGCAACGTCGTGCGCGGCGTCTCGACGCCCGTCGGCAGCTTCGACATCGGGCGCTACGGGGCGAGCCTCTACAGCCTCGTCATCGTGGCGACGGCGCTGGCCGCCCTGGCGGCGATGTTCCTGGTGCTGCGCTTCACCAAGTTCGGCCTGATCCTGCGCGCGACCATGCAGAACCCGCGCATGGCCGCGGCACTGGGGGTGCAGCCGAACCGCGTCTACATGGCGACCTTCGCGCTCGGCGCGGCCCTGGCGGGCCTCGCCGGCGGCGTCCTCGCCCCGATCTCGGGCGTCTCCCCGGCCATGGGTGCGGCCTACATCGCCCGCGCCTTCATCACGGTTCTCGGCGGCGGCCCGGCCATCGTCACCGGCACCGGTCTGGCCTCCAGCCTGTTCGGCGTCATCAACGAACTCGTCTCGTTCAAGACGACGCCGGTCATCGGCGACGTCGCCCTCCTCGTCGCGGCGATCCTGCTGATCCGCGTCCTCCCGCAAGGCATCACCGGCCGCTACCTGAGGCGCAGCCTATGATCTCCGCAGCTCCCGCCCGCCGGCTCTCCGCCGCGGGGTTCCTGGCGACGCTGGCCCTCGGCCTCGCCATCCTGTTCGGGGCGCCCCACGCCCTCGACACGTTCGGCCTCGTCCAGTGCACCGGCTTCGCGGCGCTCGCGATGTTCGGCCTCTCGCAGGGCTTCGTCTGGGGCTTCGCGGGGGTGATGTCCTTCGGGCAGGCCGCCTTCCTGGGGCTCGGCGGCTACGCCTACGCCATCGCGGTCCTCAACATGGGCGACAGCACCGTGCCCGTCCTGCTGTCGATCCTGGTGCCGATGCTCTTCGCCGGCCTGCTCGGCTACTTCATGTTCTACGGGCGGATCAGCGACGCCTATATCGGCGTCATCACGCTGACCGTGTCGGTGATCCTGTTCCAGCTCGTCAACGCCACCTCCGGCAGCCAGTACCGGATCGGTGCGGCAGAGCTGGGCGGCTTCAACGGCATCCCGGCGATCCCCGCCCTCAACGCGCCCGGCCATCCCGACGAGCCCCTGGACATCGAGGGGATCTGGTACGCCGCGATGGGGGCCCTGATCCTCGTCTACGCCCTGTTGCGGGGGATCCTGGCGAGCCGCCTCGGCCGCGTGGTGGTGGCGATCCGCGAGAACGAGACCCGGGCCCAGCTGATCGGCTACGACCCGCGCCTCTACAAGCTCATCGCCTTCATGATCGCCGCGGGGGTCGCGGGCCTCGCCGGCTGTCTCTACGCCAACTGGGGCGGTTTCATCAGCCCGACCGTGTTCGGGCTGCCGATGTCGGCGCAGGTCATCATCTACGTCCTGGTCGGCGGCCTCGGCACCCTCGTCGGGCCGATGCTCGGCGCGGTGCTGATCCAGGCGCTGATCATCGCCGCCGGCAGCCAGAGCGCGGTCGATTCCAACCTCGGGCTCGGTGTCGTCCTCGTCGGCTTCGTCCTGCTCGTGCCGCAGGGGCTGATCCCGGTCGCCCGCGGCATCGGCCTCCGCCTCCTGGAGCGGGCACGGACGCCCCGGGCCTCGGGCGGGAAGGCGAAGGACGCGCTCGCCGCGGGAGGCGCGCGATGAACGCTCCCACCCCCCTCACCGGCGCCCACGGGGCGCCCCTGCGCCCGCTCGTCGAGGCCCGCGGCGTCACCATGCGGTTCGGCGGGGTGACGGCGGTGGCCGACGTCGATTTCACCCTCGGCGAGGTCGAGCTGCGCTGCCTGATCGGGCCCAACGGCGCCGGGAAGAGCACCTTCTTCAAGATCCTGACCGGTCAGCTGAAGCCCACCGAGGGCCGGATCCGCCTGCGCGACACGGACATCACCGGGGCCGAGCCCCACGCGATCGCGCGGCTCGGCGTCGGCATCAAGACGCAGGTGCCGAACGTCTTCAACGGACTCTCGGTCCACGAGAACGTGTTCGTGGCGGCCGGCCGGCGCAAGTCCATCGCCCGCACCCGCGCCATCGTCGACGAGACCCTGACGCGCCTCGACCTCACCGGGATCGCCGGACGCATCGTCGGCCAGCTCGCGCACGGCCAGCGGCAATGGGTCGAGATCGCCACCGTGCTCGCCCAGGAGCCCGAGCTGATCCTCCTCGACGAGCCGGCCGCCGGCATGACCCACGAGGAGGTCCACCGCACCGCCGCGCTGATCCGCGAGATCAACCGCACCCACGCCCTGATCGTGGTGGAACACGACATGCCGTTCATCCGGATGATCGCCAAGACCGTGACGGTGTTCAACCAGGGCCGGATCCTCATGGAGGATACGGTGGACGCCGTTCTGGCCGACAGCCGCGTGCGCGACGTCTATCTCGGCAAGCAGGCCGCCTGACATGACCGACCCTGCCAGCCCGCCGCTCCTCTCCGTCGAGGGCCTGCATTCCGGCTACGGCCGCATCCCGATCCTCGGCGGCGTGACCCTCGCGGTGCGCCCCGGCGAGTTCGTCGGCATCCTCGGCCACAACGGCATGGGCAAGACCACGCTGCTGCGCACCCTGATGGGCTACCTGCCGGCCACCGCCGGGCAGGTCCGGTTCGACGGGACCGACATCACCCGGCGCAGCCCGACGGCCCGGGCGCGCATGGGCCTCGGCTACGTGCCCCAGGGGCGCGAGATCTTCCCCGCGCTCAGCGTGCGCGAGAATCTGCGCATGGGCTGCCTGCTCGCGAAGCGGGACGAGGACGAGACCATCGGGGACATCCTCGCCACCTTCCCCCGGTTGAAGGCCTATCTCGACCGGCCCGGGGGTGCCCTGTCGGGCGGCGAGCAGCAGTTGCTGGCGCTGGCCCGCTGCCTCTGCGGTGGCCCGACCATCCTCCTGCTGGACGAGCCGACGGAGGGCATCCAGCCCTCGATCATCGAGGAGATCATCGAGATCCTCCTGCGGATCGGGCGCGAGCGCGGCATCGCGCTGCTCCTCGTCGAGCAGAACCTGACCTGCATCACCGGCCTCTCGGAACGCATCCTGATCCTTCAGAAGGGCGTCATCACCCGCGAGGTCCCGCCCGAGGTCGCGCGCGACCGGTCGCTGATCGACGAGTTCGTCGGCATGGCCTGAGCCGCCGCCGGATCCCCTCCCCTTCGCCAGTCCGGAGTTCCCCATGGATGCTGCCCCGATCGACGCGCCCGACCTTGCCGGGATGCTGACCGAGATGACCGTCGCCGACGTCCAGGCCGCCTTCGCCCGCGGCGTGACGGCCGAGGCGCTGACCGAAGCCTTCCTGGCGCGGATCGAGACCTACAATCCCCGCTACAACGCGATCATCTTCCGCAATCCGCACGCCCTCGACGAGGCGCGCGCGATCGACCGCCGCAGGGCCGCGGGCGAAGCCCTCGGGCCGCTGGCGGGCGTGCCGGTCGTGATCAAGGACACGATGGACGTCGCCGGCCTGCCCACCACGGCCGGCTGGCACTTCCTCTGCGCCAAGGCCGGGGGAGTGGACCTCGTGCCCGCCACGGACGCGCCCGTGGTGGACCGCATGCGGGCGGCCGGCTGCGTCATCCTCGGCAAGACCAACGTGCCCGTGCTGAGCGCCACCGGCAGCCACGCCAACGACAGCTGGGCCGGTCGGACGCTCAACGCCATGGCGCCCGACCTCCTGCCCGGCGGGTCGAGCGCCGGCACCGCCACGGCCGTCGCGGCCAGCCTCGCGGTCCTGGGACTCGCCGAGGAGACCGGCGGCTCGATCCAGAATCCCGCCTCGGCGCAGGGGCTCGTCGGCATCAAGCCGACCTTCGCCCTGGTGCCCAATACCGGGGTGGTCCCGCTCGCCGGCAGCACGCGCGACGTGGTCGGGCCGATCGCCCGCTGCGTGCGCGACGCGGCGCTGACCCTCGATGCCCTGGCCGGCTACACGGCGGCCGACCCGAAGACCGTGGCCGGGATCGGCCGCCGTCCGAAGGGCGGCTACGCCGCCGCGCTGTCCGACACGGCCCTGCGGGGCAGACGCCTCGGGCTCTACGGGCCGGGCTGGCGCGACCGGGCCCTCTCGGCGGAGACGATCCGGCTCTACGCCCGGGCCCAGGCCGAGATCGCCGAGCGGGGTGCCACCCTGGTGGCCGACCCCTTCGCCGGAAGCGGCTTCGCGGAGCTCGGCCAGCCCGTCGCCGGGCTCGATCACTACGACGCCCGGGGCATCGAGAGCGTGCTCTACGACCTCCATCACTATCTGCAACGGCTCGGTCCACAGGCGGCCTACCGGACCCTCGCCGACTTCGACGCCGCCACGAAGGCGGAAGATCCCCTCGCCCCGGGCGGCGTCCTCGACTGGATGAATCAGGTGCCGGCCTTCGCGGCCTGTCGCGCCGATCCCCTCGCCCCCCCGGATCTCTCGGATTTCCTGGCGGCGCGCGAGCGGTACCTCGACATCTTCACCGCGGTCATGGCGGAGCACGGTCTCGACGCCCTGGTCTTCCCGCAGACCCGCGACGCGGTGCCGGCCCTGCACGGGTCGGAGACGATCCACGAGACCACCGTCTGCGAGATCAACATCGCCGGGCTGCCGGGCGTGGTCGTGCCGGCCGGCCGCTACGCCTCGGGCTCGCCCTTCTGCCTGATCTTCGTCGGGCCGCTCTGGAGCGAGGCCGACCTCCTCGGACTCGCCTACGATTACGAGCAGGCGACCCGGCACCGCCAGGCCCCCGACCTCCGGGCCTGAAGGGATAGCCCCCGCCGCGAACCCGGCGGGGCTATCCGGCCGGCAGCGCCTCCGGGTCTGCGGGATCGTCCCGGCGCAGCGCGACGCCGCTGGTGCCCTGGGCCAGCATCGCCCGCAGCAGCGCCGCCATCTGCCCGGCGGCCGCCTCGACCGGGAGGCCGCCCTCCCGGATGTTCGAGATGCAGTTGCGCCGCGAGTCGGGCAGACCCGGCGCCGGGCCGTGCGTGACGTAGCAGCCCAGGCTGTCCGAGGCCGACAGGCCCGGACGCTCCCCGATCAGAACCACGACGCAGCGCGCCCCGAGCCGCGCCCCGATCGGATCGCCGATCGCCACGCGCCCCTGGCGGGCGACCACCACGGGCGCCAGACTCCAGCCGGCCCGCCGCACCCGCGCCGCCAGCGCCGCCGCCGCCGGCACCGCGTTCAGCGCGACCGCCGTCGCCGACAGCCCGTCCGGCCCTCGACCGCCCGGCCGCCGAGCTGCCCCACGTCGACCGGCGGCTCGTGGAGATCGCGCGGGCGCTCGCCGGCAGCCCCGCGGTCCTGCTCCTCGACGAGCCCGCCGCCGGCCTGTCGCGGGCCGATACCGACCGGCTGGCCCGGCTGATCCGACGGATCGCCGACAGCGGCGTCGCGGTGGTGCTGGTCGAGCACGACATGCCGCTGGTGATGGGCATCTCCGACCACATCCTCGTCATGGATGCCGGCCGCCCGATCGCGCGCGGCACGCCCGCCGAGATCCGGCGCGACCCGGCGGTGCTGCGCGCCTATCTCGGGGGCGCCGACACCCCGGCCCGGCCGCGGAGCGCGCCGTGGCAGGGACCGGCGGACGCCGTCCTCTCGGTCCTCGACCTGACGGCCGGCTACGGCGCCGCGCCGGTCCTCGACGGCGTCCATCTCGACGTGCGGCCGGGCGAGACCGTCGCCCTGCTGGGCGCGAACGGCGCCGGCAAGTCCACGGCCATGCGGGCCTTGGCAGGGCTGCTGCGCCCGGTCGCGGGCGCGATCGTGTTCGAGGACCGGCGCATAGAAGCGCTGCCGGCCCACCGGATCGCCCGCGGCGGCCTCGTCCTGGTGCCGGAAGGCCGGCAGGTCTTCCCGGAGCTGACCGTCGTCGAGAACATCCGCCTCGGCGCCTTCGGGCGCGGGACGCCGATCGACCCGGCCGAGGTCGAGCGCCTGCTCGACCGGTTCCCGCGGCTGCGCGACCGGGCGGCGAGCCGGGCGGGCCTGCTCTCCGGCGGCGAGCAGCAGATGCTCGCCATCGCCCGGGGGTTGATGGCGCACCCGCGCATCCTGCTCCTCGACGAGCCGTCGCTGGGCCTCGCCCCGGCGATGATCAACGCCCTCTACGCCACCGTGGCCGAGCTGCGCGACGAGGGCGTCACCATCCTGATCGTCGACCAGATGGCGGCTTTGGCCCTCACGGTCGCAGACCGCGGCTACGTGCTGGAGCAGGGCCGGGTCGTCGCGCGCGGAACCGCCGCGGAGCTCTCGGCGGACAAGGGGCTGGAAGCGGCCTATCTCGGTGCGGCGTAACGGGAGCTGCTCATGGACACGAAGGCCGGACACGGTCGCTACGGCTACAGCGCCCTCCCCGACCGGCCGGTCTACGACTGGCCGGAGGGTAAGCGGCTGGCTGTCTATGTCGGGCTGAACCTCGAGACCTTCGCGTTCGGTGAGGGCCTGGGCGCCGAGCTGGCGCCGGGCGGCCCGCAGCCGGACGTGCTCAACTACGCGTGGCGCGACTGGGGCAACCGGGTCGGCGCGTGGCGGATCGCCGAGATGCTCGACGCTCTGGCGATGCCGGCGAGCGTGCTGGTCAACAGCAACCTCTACCGGGACTGCCCCGGGCTGATCGAGGCGTTCCGGGCGCGGGGCGACGAGATCGTCGGCCACGGCCGCACCAACGCCGAGCGGCAGGGCACTCTCGACGAGGACGCGGAGCGGGCCCTGATCGCCGAGACGACCCGGGTGATCGCCGCGCGGGAGGGCCGCCCCCCCGCCGGGTGGCTCGGGCCGTGGATCTCGCAGTCGCGGGTGACGCCCGACCTGCTCGCCGAGGCCGGCTACCGCTACCTGCTCGACTGGGACCACGACGACCAGCCGACCTGGTTCAAGACGCGCGGCGGCGGCCGGATCCTGACGGTCCCCTACCCGCAGGAACTGAACGACATCCCCGCCATCGTGGCCCGCAAGGAGACGGGCCGCCAGTTCGCCGACGCGATCGTCGACGCCTTCGACGAGATGCTGGAGCAGTCCCGGAGCGCGCCGCTGGTGATGGGCGTCGCGCTCCACCCCTACATCGTCGGGCGCCCGCACCGGCTGCGGCCCCTGCGGCGGGCGCTCCAGCACATCGCCGACCGCCGCGCCGACATCTGGCTCACCACCGCCGGCGCGATCGCCGACCACATCGCGGCGCGGGAGGCCGGGCCGCGCTGACGCGGCCCTGACCGCGGCGAGTTCAGAGCACCTGCGACAGGAAACGGCGCGTGCGCTCGTCCCGGGCGGCGGCGAAGAAGGTCGCGGGCGGCCCGTGCTCGACGATCACGCCGCGGTCGGTGAAGTAGATGTGGTCGGCGACGTCGCGGGCGAAGTTCATCTCGTGCGTGACGAGCATGCAGGTCATGCCCTCCTCGGCGAGTTCCCGGATCGTCACCAGCACCTCTTTGACGGTCTCGGGATCGAGGGCGGCGGTGACCTCGTCGAACAGCATCACGTCCGGCCGCATCGCCAGCGAGCGGGCGATGGCCACGCGCTGCTGCTGGCCGCCGGACAACTCGCCCGGGTAGGCGTTCTCCTTGCCGGCCAGCCGGACCTTGGCGAGGAGCGCCCGCGCCCGGGCCTCGACCTCGCGCTTCTCCTGCCCGAGGACGTGGATGGGGGCCATCATCACGTTCTGCAGCGCGGTCTTGTGCGGGAACAGGTTGTACTGCTGGAACACCATCCCGACCTTGCGGCGCAGCGCCAGCTTGTCGAGCCGCGGATCGGTGACGTCGATCCCCTCGACCTCGATCGAGCCCGCGCTCACCGGCACCAGCGCGTTGACGCAGCGGATCAGCGTCGACTTGCCCGAGCCCGAAGGACCGATGATGCAGACCACCTCGCCCTTGCGGACGTCGAAGCTGATCCCCTTCAGCACCTCGAACGTCCCGAAGGACTTGTGCACGTCGACGACGCGGACGATCGGCTGATCGGGAGTCCGGCTCGGGGTCGGGGTGGCGGCCAGGGTCGCGCGCGTCATGGTCTCAGCGGGTCTCGAAGCGGCGTTCCAGGGCGGCGGTGAACCGGTCGATCGGGTAGCAGTAGAGGAAGAAGCACAGCAGCGCGAAGCCGTAGAGCGGCGCGAACAGCTCGGGGCGGCCGCCCTCGGCGGCGTGCACCTGCGCGGTCAGCGTCAGCATCTCGGTGACGCCGACGATAGAGGCCTGCACGGTCGCCATCGCGATGAGCGAGTAGACGTTCATCCACGGCGGCAGCATGCGCTTCGCGCACTGGGGCAGGATGATGCGCCACATCGTCTGTCGCCGGGTGAAGGCCAGGGATTCCGCGGCCTCCCACTGGGTGTTCGGCACTGAGCGCACCGCGCCGCGGACGATCTCGGCGACGTTGGCCATGACCGGCAGGCTGAACCCGAAGGTCGCCTTCACCCAGTCGGGCAGCGGCACGCGGATGCCGAAGACGGTGACTTGGAACGGCACGAGGAACATCACGAAGAACAGCAGCACCAGCCAGGGCACGTTGCGGAAGACCTGCGTGACGCACCACGCGAGGCGGGGCAGGATCCGCCCCTCTGCCAGCATGGCCAGCCCGAGCCCGATGCCCGCCACCGTACCGATGGCCATCGCCATCAGCGAGATCGCCACGTTGAAGGCGAAGCCCGTGAGCAAGAGGGGCGCCCACTTGATCACGACCTCCAGGGGCGACAGCGCGGCGGCCCCGCCCTGCGCCCAGGCCGGCAGGGCGATGAGCGCGAGGCCGGTGAGCAGCCAGAGATGGGCCGGGCGCAGGCGCGACGCCGCGCGGTCCTCCGGGAGCGCGAAGGGCAGGAGGACCGGCAGGTCCCCCGGTTGTCCGCCTTGCGGATCGGCAGCCTTCATCGGCCGTATCCCGGGATGCGCAGGGCGCGTTCCCAGCGGTGCATGATCCAGACGAGAACGCCGACGAGGACCGCGTAGGTCGCCAGCAGCACCAGCATCATCTCCAGGACGTTCTGCGACTCGGACCAGATCTGCTTGACCGCGTACAGAGTCTCCGGGACCGCGATGGCGTAGGCGAGCGTGGTGGTCTTCAAGAGATTGATCAGGTTGTTGTTGAGCGCCGGCAGGCAGACGCGCAGCGCCAGCGGCAGCACGACGTAGCGGTAGGCCTTGAGGCGGGTGTAGCCCAGGGCCTCGGCGGCCTCGACCGTGGTCCGCGGCACCGCCTCGATGCCGGAGCGGAAGATCTCGACGTTGAACGCGCCCGCGAACAGCGACAGCGAGATGATCGCCCACTGGACGTTGTTGAGGATCGGCGCGCGCAGGCCGTCCGCCGAGCGGATGTCCGGGAGCAGCGTCCCGAGGCCGAAGTAGAAGAAGAAGATCTGCACGAGCGGCGGCGTGTTGCGGAACACTACAACGAAGCCGTTGACCAGCGCCCGCAGGACGCGCGACGGCCCGCTCTGCAGGAGCGCGCCGACGGCGCCGATGACGAGGCTCGCCAGGATCGTGCTGATCCCGAGGAGCAGCGTCATCCGCAGGCCGGCCACGTACCGGTCCCAGTCGTAGGGATCGTAGAAGACCGTGAAGTTGAAGCCCGTGGTCTCGTAGAGCTGCTGGAACCACGCCTGGATCGTGGCGATCATCGCGGGCGATCGGCCGGCTTCGTCGTGCAGGCGCGCATCAGTTGGTCGCGTTCTTGTACTTCTCGTGCATTGCCTTCGAGTAAGCGGTCGGCTCGATGCCCCACTTCTTCTCCTCGTTGACGATGAAGCCGGTCTTCATCCAGTTCTTGGTGGCGTCCTCGACCGCGGCCTGGAGCGTGGTGTTGCCCTGCGCCACCGCCATCATCCACGGGGCGTCCAGGATGCCCTTGAGCGGCAGCGCGTAGTTGGCCTTCCAGTCGTCGTCCAGCAGTTTACCCTGCAGCATGCTCTGGTCGTAGACGTAGCCGATGCAGTTGCCCTGCTTGAGCGCGAAGAGCGGCTTCTCGGACCCGTCGAAGGCGACGATCTCCGCACCGTAGGTCCGCGCGACGTCCTTGTTGTACCACGCCCCCGAGGTGGCGCAGAGGGGCTTGCCCTTGAGCTGCGCCCAGTCGGTGATGCCCGAATTCTTGGGCAGCAGGACGTTCACGAAGTCGGAATAGTAGTTCGGGTCGATCGCCTGCACGACGCGGCGGCGCTCGGGCTTGTCCGACAGGGTGGCGATCAGCAGATCGACCTTCCCCTGCTGCAGGAACTCGATCCGATTGGCCGAGACGACCGGCACGAGCTCGAGCTTCACGCCCAGCCGCTTGGCGATGTCGGCGGCGAGGTCGGGCTCCAGGCCGATGATCGCCCCGCTCGGGTCGCGGAAGCCGAACGGCTTGTAATCCGCCTTCACGCCGACGATCAGGGTCCCGCGCTTCTTGATCGCGTCGACGCCGTCGGCGGCCGTGGCCCGGCCGGGCAGCGCGACGCTCGAGAACGCCGCGAGCGCGGCCAGCGCGCCGGTGGCCAGAAGGGTGCGGACGGTGAGACGCATCGGATCTTTCCTGCTCGGGTCGGCCGATCTTGGCATGGTTTCAAGCAATCCACGAGCCATTGGCCGGCGCATCAACTGAAACGTGCCAGGGCGAAGGGCGTGAGATCGACCGTGCTGCCGGGGCCGGCCAGCTCCGACGCGACCGCCTCGCCGATGCCGGCCGAGTGCTTGAATCCGTGCCCCGAGCAGGCGGAGACCACCGTGACTCGGTCCATCGCCGGATGCCGGTCGATGATGAAGCCGCGGTCGGGAGTCACCGTGTAGACGCAGGCCGCGGCCTGGACGACCTCCGGGGTCGCGCCGGCCAGCCGGTTCGCAACGCGTAGCCGGTACATCGCGTCGGATTCCGACGGGTCGACGCGGCGCTCTACCCCGTCGGCGGTGGTGGTGGTGGTGTACTGTTCCGTGGCGACCTTGATGGACCCGTCGAGCGGCGGGAAGCCGTAGAGGTATTCCGTGTCGCTCGTCCCGTACATCCAGATGAAGACCGGCGAGTGCGGCCCGTAGGCGGTCTCGTCCGCCAGCGCGTACCAGTGCAGGAGCTGACGCCGGACGGTCAGGAGCCGGTCGAACGGGCTCCCGAGCAGCGGCGCCGTCCAGGCGCCCGCGGCCACGACGGCGCGGTCGGCCAGGATGGTCTCCTCCGCAGTCTCGATGCGGACGCCGCCCCCGTCCTGCTGCAGCCCGACCACCGTGCAGTTGGTGCGGATCTCGGCGCCCGCCGCCTCCGCGCGGCCGAGCTGCGCCGCGAGGCAGCGCTCCGGAAACACGTAGCCGCCGCCCGGCTCGTAATAGGCCTTCTCGTCGCCCGCGAGGTTCTGGAATTGCGGGAACCGGCGGGCCACCTCCGCGCCGGTGAGCACCTCGTGGGCGATGCCGGCACCCTCCGCGGCGGCGATGGAGCGCCCGACGAAGTCCGGCTTGCCGTGATGCGAGGAGACGCCGTGACCCGGGGCCATGACGAGCGCCCCGCAGGCGTTCAGCAGGGTCTCGCCGGTCTCGGCCTCCAGCGCGCGCCAGATGCGGTGCGAGGCGGTGACGAAGGGGACGTAGTCGGCGCCCTCACCGACCGCCTGCCGGGTGATCCGCGTCTCGCCGTGGCTGGATCCGAGCGCGTGGGGCGGCGCGAACCGGTCGAGGCCGATGACCGCGGCGCCCCGCTTCGCCAGCTGGTAGAGCGCGGCGCTGCCCATCGCGCCGAGTCCCAGGACGGCGACGTCGTAGCGGCGGCTCACGGCCGAAACGCCCGCAGGCTGCCGGGGCGGGCTGCCGCCGCGGCGCGGATCGGAGGACGGTCGGCAGGTCGAGGCATCCGGAAGCGATCTCGCGCGGCACGGGATAACGGCACACAGCATGATGGATGCCGAGCATCGCGTTTGACTGTGAGGGACGGTTTTCTGCACGTTTGAGCCGTCGAGGCGCGAAGGGTGCGGGCGCGATGGAGGCTGAGACCGGTGACCGGCCGCAGGAGATCGGCTTCATCCTCGTGCCCGGCTTCGCGCTGCTGTCCTTCGCCTCGGGCTGCGAGCCGTTCCGCGCGGCCAACGAGCTCGCCGGGCGGCCGCTCTACCGCCTGCGCTACTTCGGCGAGGCGGAGGGCTCGGTGGCCTCCTCGTCGGGCGCCGAGATACCTACCGAGGCGCTGCCGCGCCTGCGCGGCCACATGCACACCCTCTTCGTCTGCGCGGGCGGAGAGCCGACCGGCTGGGACAGGCCCGAGATCCACGCGACCCTCCGGCGGATGGCGCGGCTCGGCGTGCGCATCGGGGGCATCTCGGGCGGTCCCTACCTGATGGCCGCGGCGGGCCTGCTCACCGACCGCGCGTTCACGCTCCACTGGGAATATGCCGGCGCCACGGTCGAGACCTTCCCGGACGCGCGTTTGAGCCGGGCGCGCTACGTCACCGACGGCGATCGCCTGACCTGCGGCGGCGGCGTCGCGCCCCTGGAGATGGCCCACGCCCTGATCGCCGAGCGCATGGGCGAGGCCTTCGCCCGCCGCGTCTCCGACTGGTTCCTGCACACGGCGATCGGCGCCGCCGACGACCCGCAGCGCGCCTCCGCGGTCGAGCGCTACGGAATCCACCATCCGGCCCTGCTGGCGGTCCTGGAGACGATGGAGAAGACCGTGGAGGCGCCCCTCGGCCGCTTGGCCATGGCGCGCCTCGCGGCGATCAGCCCGCGCCACCTGGACCGGCTGTTCCTCGACAAGCTCGGGCTCAGCTTCTCGGCCCAGTACAGGGCGATCCGCCTCGCGCACGGACGGCGCCTGCTGCGCCAGAGCCCGCTCCGGATCGGGGAGATCGCGACCGCCTGCGGCTTCGCGAGCGCGGCCCATTTCGCCCGCTGCTACCGGTCCCGGTACGGCTGCAGCCCGTCCGCGGAGCGCGCGTGACGTCCGCTCCGGCCGTCCGAGCGGTCAGTCCCGCGCGGCCGGCAGCGCCTCCGGGTCTGCGGGATCGTCCCGGCGCAGCGCGACGCCGCTGGTGCCCTGGGCCAGCATCGCCCGCAGCAGCGCCGCCATCTGCCCGGCGGCCGCCTCGACCGGGAGGCCGCCCTCCCGGATGTTCGAGATGCAGTTGCGCCGCGAGTCGGGCAGACCCGGCGCCGGGCCGTGCGTGACGTAGCAGCCCAGGCTGTCCGAGGCCGACAGGCCCGGACGCTCCCCGATCAGAACCACGNCCTCGGCCAGGGCCGGCGGCAGCGCGCCCGCCGCGCCTGCCAGCCGGCCCTGCCCGTCCGTGATGCCCACGGCCCGCAGCCACGCCTCGAATTCCGGCGCCGGGGGGCGACCCAGGGTCTCGCGGGCGAAGACCGCGTCGTGGTGCGACAGCGACTGGTAGTTCAGCATCACGTCGTCCGCCCCCGGCACCGTGATGACGAAGTTGACCCCGGCCGCGCACAGCAGGGTCAGCAGCGCGTCCATGTCCTCGCCGTCGGCATCGGCGTGGTTGGTGTAGCAGACGTCCACGCCCATCGGCAGGCCGAGCAGCTTGCCGCAGAAATGGTCCTCCAGCCCGGCGCGGATGATCTGCTTGCCGTTGTAGAGGTACTCGGGGCCGATGAAGCCCACGACCGTGTTGACGAGCAGCGGGTCGAACTCCCGCGCCACCGCGTAGGCGCGCGCCTCCATGGTCTGCTGGTCGACGCCCCAGTGCGCGTCGGCCGAGAGCGCCGAGCCCTGGCCGGTCTCGAAGTACATGACCTGCCCGCCCGCCGGGCAGCGGCCGAGGGCGCGCGCCGCGTCCGAGGCCTCGCGCAGGACGGCGAGGTCGACGCCGAAGCCGGCATTGGCCTTCTGCGAGCCGGCCACCGACTGGAACACGAGGTCGACGGGCGCGCCCCGGGCCATGGCGGCGATCGCCACGGTGACGTGGCCGAGGCAGCAGTGCTGGGTCGGCACGTCGAGGCGCAGCCGCAGGGTCTCGAGCAGCTCGACGATGCGGATGTAGTCGGGCAGGGAATCGGTCGCCGGGTTGACGCCGATGACCGCGTCGCCCGAGCCCATCAGCAGGCCGTCGAGGGCCGAGATCAGGATGCCCTCGGAGGAATCGGTCGGGTGGTTGGGCTGGTTGCGGGTGGCGAGGCGCCCGGGCAGGCCGAGGGTCGAGCGGAAGCGGGTCACCACCGGCCGCTTGGCGGCGACCGCGACGAGGTCCTGCAGGCGGCAGATCTTGGAGACCGCCGCGACCATCTCGGGCGTGAGGCCGGGCGCGAGGGCGGCGAGGGCGGCGGCGTCGGCGGCGGGCGCGAGCAGCCACTCGCGGAAGGCGCCGACCGTCAGCGAGGCGACCGGCGCGAACGCTTGCGCGTCGTGGCGGCGGGCGATGAGGTCGGAGACCTCGTCCTCGTCCGAGGGGATCAGCTCCTCGGCCAGGAAGGTCCTCAGCGGCAGGTCGGCGAGGGCGATCTGCGCGGCCAGGCGCTCGACAGGCCCTTCCGCGCACAGCCCGGCGAGCTGGTCGCCCGAGCGCTCCGGCGTGGCCTTGGCGAGCAGGCTGCGCAGGTCGGGGAAGGTGAAGCGTGTGCCTTCGATCGTCGTCGCGTAGGCCATGCGGGCGCTCCCGGCGCGCTGTCGGATCTCAGGGAACCCGATCCTGCAGGATGTCGAGGGCGGCCCCGTGCAGGTCGGGTGTGGCGGCGGCGAGGGCTTCGCCGTGGTGGCGGGCGAGGTGAAGGCGCTGGCCTCGCAGACGGCCCGAGCCACTGAGACGCCCCCGGCGCGCAGGGCCGCCACCTTGGCGGCGACTTCCGCGGCGTTGCGGGCGCAGAGGGCGACCGCGGCCCCCTCGTCGGCCAGCAGGTCGACGATCGCCGCGCCGATCCCCTTGGTGCCGCCGGTCACCAGCGCCCGGCGG
The DNA here is from genome assembly GCF_036441335.1 of Methylobacterium mesophilicum. GTDB lineage: Bacteria > Pseudomonadota > Alphaproteobacteria > Rhizobiales > Beijerinckiaceae > Methylobacterium > Methylobacterium mesophilicum_B. Next base: position 238,011 of record NZ_MLBW01000034.1, on the reverse strand, counting down.
CCTCTGAGCCCGAGATCCATGCCGTCCTCCTTCGTCGCCGATCAGGCGTGGGCGATCGCCTTCGTGATCGAGGCGCCGAGCGTGTACTTCGGATCGACCATATTGCCGAGCCGCACCCGCCCGCACTGCGTGAGCAGCATGTAGGCGTCGATCTCGTCGAAGCCGAAATCGGCCGCGAGCCAGCGGACCAGCTCCCGGTAGGCGATGCGTGCCGCGTCCTCCATCGGTCGGGCGGAGCCGATCGTCATGTAGAAGTCGGCGGTCTCGAGCCGCGGCCAGCGGAAGGTCCAGCCCTTGATCAGGTCGATCTGCACCGTCGTGTGGGTCGGGTGCTCCACCGCGACGCCGCAGAGCTCGCCGTCGCCCTGCGCGGCGTGGCAGTCGCCGAGGTAGAGGAGCGCGCCCTCGGTATTTACCGGCAGGTAGATCACCGCGCCGACGCCCACATCCGGCAGGTCCATGTTGCCGCCGTAATAGTCCGGCTGCAGCGAGGAGATCGCCTCGATCTCCGGCGAGGTGCCGATCGTGCCGATGAAGGGCTGGTAGGGCAGCGTGATCCGGTCGTTCCAGCGCACGCCATTCTCGGCCGTGACCTCGAGCTTGCGCACCCGCTCGGGCAGGGACGGGTTGAGGAGCGCGGTGTCGCCGGTGGCGACGAGGCCGCCGAATTCCGGCATGATCAGCGTCGTGCCGCAGGGCTGCGGGCCGCGCGGCCGGATCGAGCGGATCGCCACCGCGAGGCAGTCGCCCTTCTCGGCGCCGTTGACGTAGATCGGCCCGTTCTGGGGATTGAGGTACGGGAAGTTCAGGATCTGCGTCGGGCTGTCGGTCTCGTGGCGGATCTTGCCCTCGAAGGCGTCGTGGGTCTCGACGGTGACGACGGCGCCGGGATCGACGGTCAGCACCGGCTCGGCGAAGGGCCCGTAGACGTAGTGGTAACGGCCCTGCTCGGCCTCGGTGATCGTGTGCTCCCGGCCGGGCTTGCCGCCGGCGACGCCCTTGCGGGCCATGATGGACTGGTCGAGCCACTGCATGGTCGTCTCTCCCTGGGTTGTCGGACTTCGGTGTCAGACGGCGAGGTGGCGCCGCACGAGGTCGCGGTCGTCGAGGTCCCGGGCCGTCAGCTCCGCGACGATCCGGCCCTTGTCCATGACGTAGCTGCGCTGGGCCATGGCGCGGATCAGGTCGAGGTTCTGCTCCACGAACACGATCGTCACCCCGGTGCGGCGGTTGAGATCGACGAGGGTGCGGCCGATCTGCTGCACCACCGAGGGCTGGATGCCCTCGGAAGGCTCATCGAGCAGGATCAGCGCCGACCCGCCGACGAGGACGCGGCCGATGGCGAGCTGCTGCTGCTGCCCGCCCGAGAGCGTCCCGGCCCGCTGCCCGCGCCGCTCGCGCAGGATCGGGAACGGCCCGAAGGCGCGCTCGTAATCCGGCCGCTCGCCCTTCGGCAGCAGCGACGCGCCGACCGTCAGGTTGTCGGCGACGCTCATGCGCGGGAAGACGTCGCGGCCCTGGGGCACGTAGCCGATGCCGAGGCGGGCGCGCCGGTGGGCGGCGAGCCCCTCCACGGCCGCGCCCCGGAACGCGATGCCGCCCGCGGAGGCGGGCAACAGCCCGACGAGGCTGCGCATCAGCGTCGACTTGCCGACGCCGTTGCGGCCGATCACCGCCACGATCTCGCCGGGCCGGACCGCGAGGTCGACGCCCTGGAGCACGGGCTTGCCGCCGTAGCCGGCGCGCAGGCCGGTCGTCGCGAGGAGCGGTTCAGGCATCGGCGACGCTCCGCAGCGGCGGCGCGTCCGCCTCCCCGAGGTAGATCGCGGCGACCCGCTCGTCCGCGATGATCGCGTCGGTGGTACCCTGGGCGAAGATGCGCCCGACATGGAGCACGGTCACCCGCTGGGCGATCTGCCGGACGAAGGCCATGTCGTGCTCGATGGCCAGCACGGCGACGCCGTCGCGGTTGAGCGCCTGCACCATCGCGCCGGTGGCGAAGGTCTCGTCCGGCGACATCCCGGCGGTGGGCTCGTCGAGCAGGAGCAGGCGCGGCTTGAGGCTGATCGCCATGCCGATCTCCAGCCACTGCTTCTGCCCGTGGCTGAGGGCGCCGGCCCGGTCGGAGGCCGCCGCGGTGAGGTTGAGGAAGGCGAGCAACCGGCGGATCTCGGCGCTGAGCGAGGCGCCCTCGAGATGGTGCTGCAGGGCGATCTCCAGGTTGTGGGCGACCGACAGGCTCGGAAAGATCCCCGGGACCTGGAACTTGACGCTCATGCCCCGCCGGATCCGCGCGAAGGGCTTGAGCGCGGTGATGTCCTCGCCGCCGTAGAGGATCTGCCCACGCTCCGGCGCGTACTCGCCGAGCAGAAGGCGGAAGAAGGTGCTCTTGCCGGCGCCGTTCGGCCCGATCAGGCAGTGGATCTCCCCCGCCGCGAGGGCGAAATTCACGTCGTTGGTGACGTGCAGCCCGCCGAAATGCTTGCTGAGATCGCGGGTCTCGAGGAGCGGGGTCATCGGCCGGCCTCCCGGCGGCGCAGGCGGCCGAGCCCGCGCATGGCCGCCACCACGAGGCCGTCGGGCGCCGCCAGCACCACGACGACGAGGAGCAGGCCCATCACCACCAGGGCGTACTGGCTGCCGTAGATCGTCAGCGCCTGGAAGCCGCCGAGGACCACGAGCGTGCCGATCAGCGTGGCCGTCAGGTCGCCGCGGCCGCCGACCGCGACCCAGATCACCGGCAGCGCGGCGGCGGTGAGCCCCATGCTGGAGGGCGTGATGTACTGGCCCCAGGCGGTGTAGAGGGTGCCGCTCAGCCCCGCGAGGGCCGAGCCGATCACGAAGGCGGCGAGCTGGTAGCGCCGCACGTCGTAGCCGAGCATCTCGGCCCGTTCCGGGTTCTCGCGGATCGCCACCAGCACGTTGCCGAACCGGGCGTTCACCAGGATGCGCAGCGCGAGGTAGACGACGATCAGGAGGCCCAGGAGGCCGTAGTAGAGGGCGACCTCGGGAAACAGCACGACGTCGCCGTCGGGCCACGGCACGGTCAGGGGCGGCATGCCGCTCATCCCGTTGTAGCCGTTGAGCCGCGCCGCCCCGATCTTCCATTCCGGACCGGCGGTCTGCGCCATGAAGCGCTCCAGGGCGAGCGTCACCGACAGGGTGATGATGCCGAGGAACACCCCGCCGATCCGGCCGAAGAACAGGAAGTAGCCGAGGAGCGCCGCCATGACGGCCGAGAGCGCCACCGCCAGCACCAGGGCCGCGAAGGTGAAGCCGTAGGCGGCGCCGACATTGAGCGTGAGCACGCCGTAGGCGTAGCCGGAGAGGCCAAAGAAGGCAGTCTGGCCGAAGCTGAGCGCGCCGCCGTAGCCCCAGATCAGGCACAGGCCGAGCGCCATGAACACCCAGCAGAAGAAGTAGGCGGTATTGCCGACCGTGTAGCCGTCCGCGAACCACGGGTAGGCCACGGCGGCCGCCACCGCGAGGGCGAAGGCGGTCCAGAAGGCCGGGCCGCGCCCCAGGGTCTGCGGGCCCTCGAGGCGCCGGAGCAGGGTCATCGCCATGGCCTCAGGCCCGCTCGCGCAGGATCAGGCCCGAGATGCCCCGCGGCAGCACCCGGATCACCAAGATCACCGCGACGAGGAGGCCGATCTGGCCGAAGAGCTGGCCCTGCCACGTCGTGAGCAGCGCCCGCACCGTGCCCAGCACGAGCGCCGCCGGCGCCGTGCCGAGGAAGATGTCGGCGCCGCCGACCACCACGGTGACGAAGGCCTCCATGATGAAGGTCGTCCCCATGGTCGGCACGATGGTCATGGTCGGCGCGTAGAGCCCGCCCGCGAGGCCCGCCAGCGCCGCGCCGAGGCCGAAGGTCAGGGCGTAGACGGTGCGTGTGTCGACGCCGAGGGCCTCGGCCATGTGCGGCACCTGGATGGTGGCGCGGGCGAGCGTCCCGAAGCGGGTGGCGTTGAAGGCGAGGTAGAGCCCGGCCAGCACCGCGACGGCGGCGACCATCAACACGACGCGGTAGGTCGAGTAGGAGTAGCCGCCGACCGTGAAGCTGCCGAGCGGCGTGCCGATCCCCGGCATGCTGGAGCCCAGCAGGATCAGCGTGCCCTGCGTCGCCGCGAGGCTGATGCCCCAGGTCGCCACGATCGTGTCGAGGGGCCGCCCGTAGAGGTGGCGGATGACCAGGCGCTCCATCACCATGCCGACGGCCCCGGCCGCGAGCGCGCCGACCAGGATCCCCAGCGGAAGCGGCAGCCCCGCCCGCGTGGTCGCCGCCGTGACGTAGGCGCCGCACATGATCAGCTCGCCGTGCGCGAGGTTGATCACGCCCATCATGCCGAACACCACCGCGAGGCCGCAGGCGGAGAGGACCAGGAACGAGAACGCGTCGCCGATCTGGTAGAGGAACGCGAAGGCGTGAGTCAGCAGATCCATCCGGAGGCCCGATCGTGATGGCTGTGGGCCGGGGCCTCGGCCCCGGCGATGTCGCGTCGTCTCCGGCCCGGGGCCGCGGCGCGCGGATTTCCGTCCCGGCGGCTCAGGGCTTCGGCGGGTTGCTCGGCGTGTACTGCGCCATCGGATCCTTCTGCGTCAGGTCGCAGCCGGCCTTCCCGAGCCAGTAGGGCTGGATGTTGTCCCAGGTCTTCGGGAAGGAGATCGCGTGCTTCTCGTCGACCTTCGCGAGGTAGATCGTGTGGGAGGCGTGCTGACTCTTCGAGTCGATGCAGACCTTGCCCTCCGGCGCGTCCACGCAGACGTCGCCCGCCGCGATGACCTTGCGCAGGTCGGCGCGCTTGGTCGAGCCGTTCGCCCGCTCCACCATCTGCTTGTAGAGGTAAACCGCGAGGTAGGAGTTCTCGGCCTCCTGGTTCACGTACGGCTCGTTCGGGAACTTCGCCTTCCACTTGGCCAGGAAGGCCTTGCTCGACGGGCTGTCGACCTCCTCGATGTAGTTCGTGGTCACGTACATGTTGGCGAGGCTCGGGGGCTGGAAGCGCTTGTGCTCGTAGCCCTGGCCGATATTGACCGAGGAGCCCATCGGCACCTTCAGGTTCGCGGCCGCCGCCTGCTCGTAGTAGGAGGCCTGCGCCGTCCCGACGAGCAGCGTCATCAGGATGTCGGGCTTGGCCTTCTGAATGTTCTGGATCGTCTGCGAGAATTGCGACACGCCGAGGGGGATGAACTCTTCCCCGACCATCTCGCCGCCGTTCTCCTTGACGATGTTGCGCACCCACTCGGCCGAGATCTGACCGAAATTGTAGTCGGCCGCGATCGTGTAGACCCGCTTGCCGAACTTCTCCATCATCCACGGGATCAGCGTCGAGAATTGCTGCTCCGGCACCGCGCCCGTGACGACCATGTGGCCGTCGCAGACGCCGCCCTCGTACTGGTTGTTGTAGAACGCGAAGCCGTCGAGCTGGTCGACGATCGGCCGGTAGGCCTCGCGGGACGCGCTGGAGAAGCCCGCGAAGACGGCGTTGACCTTGTCGCGCTGGAGCACGCGGCGCATGAATTCCTGGTAGCGCGTGTTGTCGGACTGCGTGTCGTAGATCACGAGCTCCAGCTTGCGCCCGGCGATGCCGCCCGCGGCGTTGATCTCGTCCGCGGCGAGCTGGATGCCGTGGACCTTGCCGATCGTGGCGACCGCGAAGTCGCCGGACTGGTCCTCGAGGACGCCGAGCTTGATCGGGTCGGCGGCGCGGGCCGCGGGGGCGGCCAGGGCTGCGCCGGCGAGCAGGGCGGCCGCGAGGGCGGGCAGTCGGGATCCGCGGGGCGTTCTCGGCATCAGGGCGTCCTCGTTTTCGGGGTGGCGACGGAAACTCAGGATCGGGCGAGCCGCGGCGGCGCGGCCGGCGCCGCGACCGCGGGACGGGCGCGCACCAGCGCCTCGCAGTAGGCCTCGAGGGGCTGCCGGGCGCGCATGGAGTCGCGGCGCAGGGTCTCGTAGGCCGCGTCGTCGTCGAGGCCGTGCTCCTGCATCAGCCGCAGGATCGCCTTGACGACGTGGCGCCGGCCGCGCCGCCGCTCCTCGTGGCGGGCCAGGCGCTCCTCCAGCAGGCGGCGCCGGTTGTGCTCGTTCACCGCCAGGAACAGGGCGGCGTAGACCGAGGCGCCGTGGATCGGCTTGCGCAGCAGGCCGGTGGCGCCGAGCTGAAGCAGGCCCTTGAGCCGGCTCGGCGCCTCGACGCCCACGAGGCCGACCACCGGGACCGGCGGCAGGTCAGGCACGGCGCTCGCCGCGAGGCCCGGCAGTGGAAGGTCGCCGTCCACGATGACGATGTGGTGCTCGGGATCGAGGATCTCGAAGTCGAGCCACGGCGCCTCGCCGGCCGGGACGACCGAGGCCACGGTGAGCCCGAGCTTCATCAGGGTGCCCGCCAGGACGTCCGTGGCGGTGCTCGGCGGCGCGATCAGCAGGGCCTGCGCGCCGCTGAAATTCTGGATCAGCCGGGGCGTCGTCATGGGACCACCCGCAGGCGCGGGCGCCGGCTCACCGGCACGACGCGCGGATCGCTGCGCACGAGGTAGGGGTCCGGCGCGACCGGCTCTTCGGCCTGCGCCACGATGGTGAAGCGGGCCGCCGCCGTCGAGAGCCCGATCCGGGGGGTCAGGCAGGCGTGGAGGGTCGTCTCGTCGAGGCGCACTGGTCCCTGGGGCGCCTCGAACTCGTCGGCGCAGGCCGCCCGGCGCACCGTCGCGGCGTCCTCGGTCCCGGCCCGCACCAGCGCCCGCGCCAGGAGATGCACCGCGATGTACGAGGATTCGGCATCCGCCGAGGGGGTCGGTCCGCCGGGGAAGCGCGCCGCGTAGGCCGCCATGAAGGCGCGGTTGCGGGGCGTGTCGATCGACGTGAAGTAGACGCTGGAGGACAAGTGGCCGTCGACCGCCTCCGGCCCGATCGCCTCCAGTTCCGGCTCGGCGAGGCTGCAGCTCGCCACCGGCATCGTGCGGGCTTGGTCGATGCCGCGCGCCGCGCAGGCGCTCCGGAAGTCGCGGAAGAACTGGTACGCCGAGATCCCGATCAGCGTGTTGAAGACGAAGTCCGGCCTCGCGGCCAGGATCGCCTCGATCACCTGATCGAAGGCGGTCTCACCCACCGGGAGGTAGCGCTCGCCCGCGACCCCGCCACCGGCGATCGCCAGCGTCTCGCGCAGGATCCGGTTGTTCTCCCAGGCCCAGATGTAGTTGGAACCGATGCAGTAGGCCGTGCGCCCGCCCCCGGCGAGCAGGTGTCGCACCAGCGGGACGATGTGCTGATTCGGCGCCGCTCCGGTATAGACCACATTCGCTGAGGTCTCGAAGCCCTCGTAATGCGACGGATACCAGAGCAGCGCGTCCCGCTTCTCGAAGATCGGGATGATCTCCTTGCGGCTCGACGAGGTGTAGCAGCCGACGACGTGGCGGATCCCCGCGCCGAGGAGCCGCTCGGCCCCGGCGACATAGCCCGCGAGGGCGCCCTGCGGATCGCAGATCACCGGCTCGAGGACGCAGTCGCCGCGCGCGTTCACCTCCTCGACCGCCAGGAGCGCGCCGTTCAGCATCGCCCGGCCGACGAGACCGTAGGGTCCGTCCGCGGAGAAGAGGATGCCGACGCGGTGATGGCTCAGGCCCATGCAATCCTTCAGAACGCAAAAAGCCCGCCAGTGCGTGAGCACTGCGGGCGGCATCGCCGAGAAAGATGGTGACGTATTGGCGCGAAACTGGGCAGCTTTGCCCCGCGCCTGAAAACTAGGCTCCTCGGTTATGGCCTCTGTGTCAAGTGCCGCGCAGTCGTTTCGGAACCGGCGTCTTGGCGATTGCTTCCCGGGGTCGCCGGCCGGCATACGCGCGAGCGCGCCTCAGAGGCGCCTGAAGCCGCGGAGGCGGGGCGCAGGCCGACCGGCATCGGCTGACGCGGAGTCGCGCGGGGCACCACCGGCCGGCGCGATTATTCCAATCTCCGGAATGATGAACTGTGCAGAACGCGTATTCTGCTCGCCCGGACGCGGCGGCATTCTCCCCTCACGGCCCGGGGCGATCCCGGCCCCGACGGAGACCGACGGTCATGAAGCTCTACCACCATCCCCTCTCGGGCCACGCCCACCGCGCGCGCCTGTTCCTGTCCCTGGTCGAGGCCCCGCACGAGCTGATCGAGGTCGACCTGAAGGCGGGCGAGCACAAGACGCCGGCCTTCCTCGCCATGAACCCGTTCGGTCAGGTGCCGGTGCTCGACGACGACGGCGTGATCGTCTCCGATTCCAACGCCATCCTGGTCTACGTGGCGAAGCGGCTCGGCCGCTCCGACTGGCTGCCCGAGGATCCGCGCGGCGCGGCGGCGGTCCAGCGCTGGCTTTCGGTCGCGGCGGGCGAGCTCGCCTACGGGCCGGCGGCGGCCCGGCTGATCACGGTCTTCGGCGCCACGTTCAACCCGGCGGAGGTGATCGCCCGGGCGCACACGCTGCTCGGGCGGCTCGAGGCGCATCTCGACGGCCGGGAGTGGCTCGCGGCCGAGCGGCCGACCGTCGCGGACGTGGCGGTCTACAGCTACCTCGCCCGCGCCCCGGAGGGGAACGTGGACCTGTCGGGCTACCCGCGGGTCGGGGCCTTCCTGCGCCGGGTCGAGGGCCTGCCGGGCTTCGTGCCCTTCGCCGAGACGCCCGCGGGCCTCACGGCCGCGGCGTGACCGGACGGCCCCGGGCGCGCCCGCGCCCGGGGGGCGGATGCGAGTTGAGGGCGCGAAGATGACCGACGATCAGACCCTTGCGACGCTGCCGACTTGGCATGTCGGCGAGACGACCATCCAGGAGACGGTCGGCGCCGCCGACCGGATGGCCGTGATCGGCCAGCGGGTGGTGCGGGACTTCATGCCCGATCAGCACCGCGCGTTCTTCGCGCAGATCCCCTTCGTCGTGCTGGGCAGCGTCGACCGGCAGGGCGACGCCTGGGCCACGCTCCTGGCGGGCGGCCCCGGCTTCATCACCTCGCCCTCGGCCACCACCCTCGACATCGCCGCCCGGCCGGACCCGGCCGACCCCGCGTCGGAGGGAACGCGCGAGGGCGACGCTATAGGCCTCCTCGGGATCGCGCTGGACAGCCGCCGCCGCAACCGCGTCAACGGCCTCGTCCGGTCAGCGGCGGGCGGGGTCCTCCACTTCGCCGTCGATCAGAGCTTCGGCAATTGCCCGCAATACATCCAGCTCCGCGACATGACCTTCGCGGGCGAGCCGGGCGCCTCCACGCCGGTCCCCGCCGAGGAGAGCGCGGAGCTCGACCCGGAAGCGCGCGGCCTGATCGGCGCGGCGGACACGTTCTTCGTGGCCTCCTACGCCGACCGCGAGGGCCGGCGCCAGGTCGACGTCTCGCATCGCGGCGGCAAGGCGGGGTTCGTCCGCGTCGCCGCGGACGGCACGCTCACCATCCCCGACTTCGCCGGCAACCTGTTCTTCGCCACCCTCGGGAACATCCTCCTGAACGGAAGGGCCGGTCTGGTCTTCACCGACTTCGCGACCGGCGATCTCCTGCAGCTGACCGGTGACGCCGCGGTCATCCTGGACTCGCCCGAGATCGCCGCCTTCCAGGGCGCCGAGCGGCTCTGGAGCTTCTGGCCGCGCCGGGTGATCCGCCGGCGCGGCGCCCTGCCGCTGCGCTGGTCGTTCCGGCCGGACGGCTGGTCTCCGAACGCGCTGATGACCGGCGACTGGGCGGAGGCCGCCGACCGCGTCCGGGCGGCCGGGCACGCGGCGCAGTGGCGGCCGTTCCGGGTGGTCGAGATCGTCGACGAGAGCCGCACGATCCGGTCCTTCCACCTGGTCCCGGACGACGGGGCCGGTCGGCTCCCGCACCGCGCGGGCCAGCACCTCCCGATCCGCGTGACGCTGCCCGGAGCGACGGCGCCGGTGATCCGGACCTACACGCTCTCGGTCGCGCCGTCGGACCCGACCTACCGGATCAGCGTGAAGCGCGACGGCGCGGTCTCGCGGCACCTCCACGACCGGGTCCGCGTCGGCGACATCCTCGAGGCGCGCGCCCCCGACGGCGGCTTTACCCTCGACGCGGGCGCGACGCGCCCGGCGGTGCTGCTCGCCGGCGGCGTCGGGATCACGCCGCTCGTCGCGATGCTCCGGCACGTGGTCTACGAGGGCCGGCGCACGCGCAAGATCCGGCCGACCACGCTCGTCTACGCCGCTCGCACGCGCGCCGAGCGCGCCTTCGACCGGGAGCTGTCCGAACTCGCCGCGGCGGCGCAAGGGGCGGTCCGGGTGGTGCGCGTGCTCAGCGACGTGTCCGATGCCCGGCTTGGCGCCGACTACGACGCCGCGGGCCGGATCGACATGGCCCTGCTCACGCGGTTCCTGGCCTTCGGCGACTACGATTTCTACCTGTGCGGGCCAGCTTCCTTCACGCAGGCGCTCTATGACGGGCTCCGCGGCCTCAACGTGGCGGACGACCGCATTCACGCGGAAGCCTTCGGCCCCTCGGGGCTCGTCCGCGACGCCGGACCGGCGGCGGCCGTGCCCAAACGCCCGCCGGCCTCCACCGCGACGGTTCCGGTCGCCTTCCTCGACACCGGCAAGGAGGCGCGCTGGACGCCCGAAGCGGGCAGCCTCCTCGACCTCGCCGAGGCCCGCGGCCTCGCACCGCCCTTCAGCTGCCGCGAAGGGAGTTGCGGAACCTGCCGCACCAAGCTGCTCGCCGGCGCGGTGACCTATCCCAAGGAACCGAGCGCCGCCGTGGCGGCGGACGAGGTGCTGATCTGCTCGGCGGTGCCCGCGGAGGGCACGGAACGGGTGCAGCTCGCGCTCTGACGCGCGATACGCCGTGTTCCACGCCGTTTTCCGTCTTCCGGGACCGGCGCGGCGCGATCATGCTGCGGCGCGCCTGTGCCGGGCCTCGAGCCCCTTTCATCCCGAGAACCTGAGGAGTCCCCCATGTCCCGTCCGCCGCTGCCGCCCTTCGACGAGCAGAGCGCGATCACGAAGGTCCGCCTCGCCGAGGATGGCTGGAACGGCCGCGACCCGGCCAAGGTCGCGCTGGCCTACACGACCGATACCCGCTGGCGGAACCGGGCCGAGTTCCTGAACGGGCGGCAGGAGGTGGAGGCGTTCCTGACCCGAAAGTGGAACCGGGAACTCGATTACCGCCTCATCAAGGAGCTCTGGGCCTTCACCGGCAACCGCATCGCCGTGCGCTACGCCTATGAGTACCACGACGACAGCGGCCACTGGTTCCGGGCCTACGGCAACGAGAACTGGGAGTTCGCCGAGGACGGGCTGATGCGCTATCGGCACAGCAGCATCAACGAACTGCCCATCACGGAAGCGGACCGCAAGTTTCACTGGCCCCTCGGGCGTCGGCCGGACGACCATCCCGGCCTGAGCCACTTCGGCTTCTGAGCGGTCGGGCCGCCGCGCGGCCGGGCCGGGCGTGGGCGTCGCGACCCGGCCGCACAACACGGGAGCGAGGCCATGGATCGGTGGCAGGCCATGCGCATCTTCGCGAAGGTCGCCGAGACGGCGAGCTTCGCGCGGACCGCCCGCCTCCTGCACATGAGCCCGCCGGCCGTGACGCGGGCGGTGGCCGCGCTCGAGGAGACCATCGGGACCCGCCTCCTGATCCGGACGACGCGTTCCGTGAAGCTGACGGAGGCGGGCAGCCGGTACTACGAGGATTGCCGGCGCATCCTGGCCGACATCGCCGAGGCGGAATCGGCGGCGGCCGGCTCCAACGCCGTGCCCTCGGGCACGCTCGCGGTGACGGCCTCGGTCCTGTTCGGGCGGATGCACGTGCTCCCGATCGTCACCGACTACCTCGACACCTACCCGACCATGGCGGCGCGCACCCTCTTCGTCGATCGGCCGGTGAGCATGGTCGAGGAGGGGATCGACGTCGCGATCCGCATCGGCCACCTGACCGATTCTGGCGTCACGGCCGCCCGGGTCGGTTCGGTGCGCCACGTCATCTGCGGCGCCCCGGACTACTTCGCGCGGCACGGCGTGCCGGCGACGCCGGCGGATCTGAAGCGGCACCGGATCGCCGTCTCCACCGGCGCCTTCGCGTCGCCGGAATGGCGGTTCGGCCGGAACGAGCGGGTGGTCGTCCACCCGACCCTGGAGGGGAACACGAACGAGGTCTCGATCGGCGCCGCCCGGTCGGGCTGGGGGCTGGCGCGGGTCCTGAACTACCAGATCGGCCCGGACCTGCGGGACGGCCGCCTGCAGATCGTGCTCGCCGACTATGAGGAGGCGCCGCTGCCCGTCCACGTCCTGTACCCGGAAGGCCGGCACGCGCCCGCGAAGGTGCGAACCTTCGTCGACCTGGCGGTGTCGCGGCTGCGCGCCAACCGGACGCTGAACTGAGAGCGGCCCGGATCGACACCGGTCGCATTGGCCGCAGCCGCGGCGGCGGAAAGGATGGCTCAGTCTTAGGTTAGTTTCTTAGGATCTCCCGCATCTTCTGCGGGTAATGAGGGCCCATCCGTGACGAGACCCGAGCGCGCGACCCTGCGCGGCCAAGCTCCGCCGACCGTTCGCCCGGATGTCGCTGCCGCGACGCCCGCGGACCGGCGGCACGCGGGCGTCGCGCCGTGCCCGGCGCCGATCTGAGAGAAGGCAGGCGCATGGATCAGTGGACTCGCCTCGACCCCATCTACGATTCCGAGGCGGCCGCGCGCGCGATCGCCGCGTCGGCGCCCGCGCGCGCCGACGCCCAGGATCGCGACGACGGCTTCCCGCGGGACGACATCGCCGATCTCGGCCGCCTCGGGCTGCTCGCCGCGCCCGTCCCGGTGGATCACGGCGGCGCGGGTCTCGGGACGGAGCCGGGCGCCGGTGCCCTGGCGGAGGTACTGCGGCTGGTCGGCTACGGGAGCCTCGCGCTCGGCCGGCTCTACGAGGGACACGTCAACGCCCTCCAGCTCATCGCCCGGTACGGCTCTCCCGCCCAGCGGGTCCGCCTGTTCGCCGACGCGCGCGCCGGCCATCTGTTCGGTGTCTGGAACACCGAGCCGGGGGAAGGCGGCCTGCGGATCGAGGCCCCGGAGGCCGACGGCCGTCTCCGCGGCGTGAAGACCTTCGCGTCGGGCGCCGGCTTCGTCACCCGCGCCCTCGTCACCGCGCGGCATCCGGGAGAGACCGGCACGGCGATGATGGTGGTGCCGCTCGACGCCGGCGCGCGGTCCGACCTCTCGGCGTGGCGGGCGCAGGGCATGCGCGCCTCTGCGACGGGCACGATCGACTTCACCGGCCTCGCCTTCGACGCCGATCACGTGGTGGGCGCGCCCGACGACTACTTCCGGCAGCCGGCCTTCTCGGGCGGCGCGTGGCGCTTCGCGGCGGTGCAGCTCGGCGGCATCGAGGCCGTGTTCGATGCCTGGCGCGGCCATCTCGGCTGCCTCGGCCGGGGGAGCGATCCGCACCAGCTGGCGCGCCTCGGCGAGGGTGCCATCGCGGTCGAGGGCGCGCGGCTCTGGGTCGAGCGCGGGGCGCAAGTCGCGTCGGACGCGGAGATGCCGCCCGAGCGCGTCGTCGCCTACATCAACCTGGTCCGCCTCGCGGTCGAGCGCGCGGGCCTCGACGTCCTGCAGCTGGCCCAGCGCTCGGTGGGCCTGCAGGGCTTCCTGCGCGGCCATCCGCTCGAGCGGCTGTCGCGCGATCTCGCCACCTACCTGCGCCAGCCCGGGCCGGACCAGGCGCTCACCAGCGCGGCCTCCGAGATCCTGCGCAGCGGCGGCCTCGCCGGCGACTTGTGGACCGAGAACGCCGCGTGACGGGATTCGGGAGCCACGGCCCGGCGCCGCGGACCGCCTGGCTGGACGGGCCGGAGCAGTACGGCCGCGTCAGCCGCGGATTTCACTGGCTGATGGCCGCCCTGTTCGCGTGGCAGTTCGCGGGCGCGCTGCTCTACGTCACGATCGGCGACGCGGCGCTCACCCGCCTCGTCGGCGGCAGCCACTTCACCCTCGGCTTCACCCTGTTCGTGCTCGTGCTCCTGCGCGGCGTCTGGGGTCTCGCGAACCTTCACCGGCGCCCCGCCCACCCGGGCGCGCCGGGGCGCGCCGTCGCGGCCGGTCACGCCCTGATCTATCTCCTGATGGTCCTGGTCCCGAGCCTCGCGCTGCTGCGCCAGTATGGCTCGGGCAAGCCCTTCGCGCCCTACGGCATCCCGGTGATGCCGGCGCGCGAGACGAAGATCGAGTGGATGATGCTGCCCGCCGATCTGTTCCACTACTGGCTGGGCTTCACGCTCCTCGTCGTCGTGCTCGGCCATGCCGCGATGGCGCTCTTGCACCGCAGGCTCTGGAACGAGAGCGTCCTGACGCGCATGACCTGACCGGCGGCGGGCGCGCCACGCGCGATGCTCAGGCCTCGGCCTCCGCGGCGGCGGGCGCGCGCTCGGGAAGCGGCGCGTCCAGCGTGAACACCACGCCGCAGGCGCGATACTCGATCTCCGCCGTGCCACCCATCTCGGCGGCCAGCGCCCGCTCGATGAGGCGCGTGCCGAACCCGCCGCGGGCCGGTACCGTCACCGCGGGTCCGCCGACCTCCTCCCACCGAAACCAGAGACGGGCCGGCGTCGCCCCGTTCACCACGTCCCAGTTCAGGATCACCCGCCCCCGGTCGTTCGACAGGGCACCGTACTTGACCGCGTTGGTCGCCAGCTCGTGCAGCGCCATCGTGAAGGCGAGCGTCAGGCGCGGCGTCAGCCACACCTCCGGTCCGTTGATCAGGAAGCGCTGCCCCGCCCCGCCGCGGAAGGCCTGGAGGGTGCCCTCCACGATGACGCCGAGCGTGGCCCCGATCCAGCTCTCGCGGGTCAGGACGTCGTGGGCGGCCGAGAGCGAGTGCAGCCGCGCGTCGAGGGTCCTGTGCGCCTCCTCCAGGGAGGCGGCGTTGCGCAGGGTCTGGTGCGCGATCGACTGCATGGTCGCCATCGAGTTCTTCACCCGGTGGTTCAACTCGTCGGCCAGGAGGGCGCGGTGCTCCTCCGCGCGCTTGCGCTCGGTCACGTCGATGGAGACGCCGGCCATGCTGAGCGGCTGACCGACCGCGTCGTAGAAGGTCTGACCCCGGATCTGCAGCCAGCGCAGCTCCCCGCCGGGGGTGCGCGCGCGGTACTCGATGTCGTAGTCGCTGTGCTCGCGGATCGAGGCCTGCACCGCGGCCCGCATGCGGGACTGGTCCTCGGGCTCGATCGCGGCGATCAGGTCCTCGTAGCTGAACGGCTCGCCCGGGGCCCAGCCGAAATTCTCCTTGCAGGTGTCGGAGGCCACGAGCCGCATGTCGGCGAGATCGAGGGTCCACGAGCCGAAACGTCCGGCCTTCAGGATGAAGCGCAACCGCTCCTCGCTGCGGGTGAGGTCGCTGGTGCGGCGCTCCACCTCCTGCTCGAGCGCCTCCCGGTCGCGCTGCATCCGCGCGAGCTTCTCCCGCTCCAGCGTCACGTCGAACTGCGACGCGAAGAAGTAGGTGAGCACACCGTCGCGATCGAAGACCGGCGAGATCAGGAGCCGATTCCAGAAGGGCTCGCCGCTCTTCTTATAGTTCAGGAGCTCGATCTCGATCGGCACGCGACGGCCGATCGCCGCCCGGATCTTCGCGATGTCGGCCTTGCTGGTCTCGGGCCCCTGCAGGAACCGGCAGTTCCGGCCGATGATCGCGTCGTGGCCGTACCCGGTCAGCTTGGAGAAGGCGGCGTTGACGAAGACAATGGGGTTGTCCGGCTGATGGGGGTCGGTGATCAGCATCGGCATCCGCGTCGCCCGCACGGCGGAGACGAAGGGGTCGGTACTCGCGTCGGTCCGGGCGAACTCCGCCTCGAAGCGCGTGCGTTCCAGCTGATCCGTCACTGTCCCGTCGCCCCTGCCACGACTCGCCGATTGCGGCCTTCGGCCCTTGTCGCTTGGCTGTACCACAGCAGGGATCGCTTGTGCGCAATCGGGACGCGGGCCGAGACGCCGCAGGGTGCCGCGACGCCTCGCCCGATCGGAACCGGGGGATGCCGGCCGCTACACCGCGGCCCGACCGGGGCCGAACCCGGCCGGCGGGCGCGAGCCGAGATGCTCCCGCAGGGTCCGGCCCTCGTACTCGGTGCGGAACAGGCCGCGCCGCCGCAGCTCCGGGAGGACCAGCGCGATGAAGTCGTCGAGGCCGCCGGGCAGCGTCGGCGGCATGATGTTGAAGCCGTCGGCGCCGCCGGCCCGGAAGCGCGCCTCCATCTCGTCGACGATCTGCGCCGCCGTCCCGACGATCTGCGAGTGACCGCGGGCGCCCGCGATGCGCAGGTAGAGCTGGCGCAGGGTGAGGCCTTCCCGGCGCGCGAGGTCGAACATGAGCTGCTGGCGGGACTTGATGCCCTCGGTCTCGGGCAGTTCGGGGACCGGCCCCTCGGGATCGTAGCCCGACAGATCGTGGCCGCCGATCATGCGACCGAGCAGCGCCAGCCCGACCACCGGGTCGATCAGCTCCTGCAGCGCCTCGAACTTCGCCCGCGCCTCGGCCTCGCTGCGCCCCACGACCGGGAACAGGCCGGGCATGATCTTCAGGTCATCCGACGCACGACCGAAGCCGGGCATGCGCCCCTTGAGATCGCCGTAGAACTCGACCGCCTCGTCCAGCGTCTGGTTCGCGGTGAAGACGATCTCGGCGGTCCGCGCCGCGAGGTCCTTGCCGGGACCGGAGGCGCCGGCCTGCACCAGCACGGGCTGGCCCTGCGGCGTCCGCGAGATGTTGAGCGGCCCGCGGACTTCGAAGTGCTTGCCCCGGTGATCCAGCGGGCGGAAACCGTCCGGCTTCGAGAACTGGCCGCTGGCGCGGTCGATGATCACGGCGCCGTCGTCCCAGGTGTTCCAGAGGCCGAGGACCACGTCCGCGAATTCCTCGGCGCGCTCGTAGCGGTCGGCGTGGCGGCCGATCCTGTCGCCGCCGAAATTCGCCGCCTCCGCGTCGGTCGCGGAGGTCACGAGATTCCAGCCGGCCCGCCCGCCGCTGAGGTGGTCGAGGGAGGCGAACCGGCGCGCGACGTTGTACGGCTCGTTGAAGCTGGTGGAGGTGGTGGCGACGAGACCGATCCGGCTCGTCACCGCCGCGAGGGCCGACAGCAGGGTCAGGGGCTCGAAATGGGTCGAGCGCGCGGTCCGCTCGCTCGATCGCAGATCGAGGTCGCGGATCCCGCTCCCGTCCTCGAGGAAGATGAGGTCGAACTTCGCCGCCTCGGCCCGCTGCGCCCAGCCGACGTAGCGCTCCAGGACGAGGCCGCCGTCGGCCTCGCTGGAAGGATGGCGCCAGCCGGCGACGTGATGGCCGGTCGCGTAGAAGAACGCGCCGAGGCGCACGGTACCCTGTCTCATCGAACCGACCGTCATCGTGCCTGATCCGCTCCGTGCCTCGCGCGTCAGCCGGTGTCTAGCCGACCCGCCCGCGGGGGCGAACCCCGCGTCTCGCCGCGCGCCGTCACGGCGCGGCGAGAGCCCGGCCGGTGCGGCGGGCGGGGCGTCAGCGCGGTCGTGGCGGCGGGCGATGAGGTCGGAGACCTCGTCCTCGTCCGAGGGGATCAGCTCCTCGGCCAGGAAGGTCCTCAGCGGCAGGTCGGCGAGGGCGATCTGCGCGGCCAGGCGCTCGACAGGCCCTTCCGCGCACAGCCCGGCGAGCTGGTCGCCCGAGCGCTCCGGCGTGGCCTTGGCGAGCAGGCTGCGCAGGTCGGGGAAGGTGAAGCGTGTGCCTTCGATCGTCGTCGCGTAGGCCATGCGGGCGCTCCCGGCGCGCTGTCGGATCTCAGGGAACCCGATCCTGCAGGATGTCGGGGCCGCCGGGAAGCGGGGACGGTGCGGGCGCTGGCCGCCCTCAGGCCGGCAGCACGACCACCTTCGTCTTGACCGGCGTGCGCGCGTAGAGGTGGATCATGTCCTGGCTCAGCAGCCCGACGCAGCCGCTGGTGATGCCCGTGCCGATCGATTCCGCGTCGCTGCTCGCGTAGATCGTGTAGAGCGTGTAGGCGCCGTTCTGGTAGAGGTGGAGCGTGCGGGCACCGAGCGGGTTGTCGAGGCCGCCGGGCATGCCGCGGGCGTATTTCGCGGCCTCGGGCTGGCGCCGGATCATCTCCTTGGGCGGGGTCCAGGTCGCCCATTCCGACTTGCGGCCGACATAGGCGTTCCCGTTCCACAGGAAACCCTGGCGGCCGACATTGGCGCCGTAGCGGGTGGCGGTGCCGTCACCCTCGATGCGGTAGACGTAGTAGTTCGCGGGATCGACCACGATCGTGCCGGGGGCCTCCGACGAGGCGTAATGGACCGTCCGCCGGTAGTATTTCGGGTTGACCTTGCTGATGTCGACCGCCGGGATCGGGAACTTCTCGTTCGGCATCGGCCCGTAGGTCTTCGCCGCCTCGGCCATGAGCAGGGTGTCGGTCGTCCCGCACCCGCCGAGCGAGAGCGCGCCGATCCCGAGGGCCGAGCCGGCCAGGAACGACCGGCGGCTGAGTATCCCCGCCTCGCACCCGAGGCGCCCACGCCCGTCCAGCCCGCCGGCCCTGCGATCGTCCGTCATCATCGCCCTGGACTTCCCCGTCCTGCAGCCCGGCGCGACCGCGCGGCGTGCCTCCGTCGCGCGAACGGCCAAGCTCGAGAGTGCCGCGCGCCAGCGCGCGTGGCAAGCTTGTCTTTACAGGGTCGAGAGCGGCCGAAATGCGTCGCAAGTGTGGTGAGTCCTCGCGATCTCCGGAGTTCGTCGCCGAACGACCGCGCTGAACGCGCCGGGTGTGCTTCGGACGTCGCAGGTGGGCCGGCGCGGGGCGTGGCCGTGCGGCGTCAGAACTGCACGCCGCGGGTCAGGCTGCCGTCGACCACGAGGTTGGTACCGGTGATGAAGCTCGCGGCGGGGCTCGCCAGGAAGACGGCGGCGCGGGCCACCTCCTCCGGCCGCGCCATCCGGCCGGTCGGGTTCAGCCGGAGCGCCTCGGCGAACAGCGCCGGGTTGCCGGTCTCGATCTGGTGCCAGACGCCGCCCGCGAAGTAGGTGTTGCCGGGCGAGACCGAGTTCGCGCGGATGTTCCGGGGCGCGAGCTGGAAGGCCAGCCCCTGCGCGTAGTGGATCAGCGCCGCCTTGAAGGCGCCGTAGGGACCGGCCGCGAAGTCGATCTCGCGCCCGGACACGCTGGAGATGACGACGATCGCGCCGGCCTCGGACCGCTCGAGGAACGGCATCGCCGCCTCGACCGCCGAGACGGTGCCCATCATGTCGACCGCGAAGCCGCTGCGCCACGCCGCCGCGTCGCTGCCGACCGCGAGAGCGCTGACGTTCGGCACCACGATGTCGAGGCCGCCGAGCTCCTCCGCGGCCTCGGCGACCCAGCCGCGCAGGGCGGCGGAATCGGCGACGTCGACGGCGCGCCCGGTCGCCGCCACGCCGCCGGCCTCGGGTTCTGGCCGGCGCCCTGGCGCGGCGCTCCGGCGGGGCCGGACGGCCGAAGCCAGCATGGGCCTGCCCCCGGACGCCGGCTTCAGGCACCCGACGGCCCGCGGCCCGTGGGTCTGCCCAGAAGGAGCGCCTTGGCGGCCGCGTCGATCCGCCCGAGCCACTTCTCGGCCGTCTCGGCGCGCAGGTCGGCGACGCGGACCTGCTCCTCGGCGGCGCGAACCCAGGCTTCCGCCTCCGCGCGGATCGTCCGGACCCGGGCCTCGGCCTCAGCGCGGATGTCCTGGACCTGGGCCTCCGCCTCGGCCTGGACGCGCTGCAGCCGGATGTCGGCGCGGGCCTCGACCTCGCGGACGCGCATCTCGGACAGCTGCAAGCGATGCTGGGTCTCGGTCAGCGCGCGCTGCGCGGCGGCCAGGGCGGCCTCGTGCGACAGGCTCTGCTCCTGAAGGCGCTGCTTCTGCGCCTCGGCGCGGCCGGCCATGCCGTTGATGATGTCGAGCGTGCTCATCCAGTCCGACACCCCCTCGGGCTCAGAGGCGGTCGGCGCCGGGCCGGCATCGTTGACCGCGGGTTCCGGCAGGATCGGCGGGTGCGCGGCCGCCTCCATGCGCGGCGCGGACAGCGCGGCCGGCCCCGCGACCGTGTCGAAGGATGGCTTGAGCTTCAGGATCTCGGCGGACGGGCCGTCGACGAAGCGGTCCAGGCTGTCGGCGACCTGCGTGAGGATATGGGACCACGTGGCTGTAGGGGCCGCGACCATGCTGTCTCTACCCTGACGGGATTCTTGCGATAGCTAATACAACCTCCGGTATAGTTAATGGGTGGTTAACTGCCGGTCTGGCGGTCCAGCCTCGGCCCATTCGCGCGGGCTCCTATCAGTCTCGGGAGGCCGTAGCGGGGGCGGCGCGACATTTGTCCGTGCGCCGACGCCACTCTCCAGCGCGCCTCGCCTGCTGCCATCAGTCCATCGAGCGTCGAGGACCCCGACTCCGCGCCGTCCTCGAGCGGTCCGGCATCATCGCGCGGTCTGCGTCGCGGGCGCAGCCTGGATGATCGGTGACGCGGCGGCCAGGATGGAAGCGGCGTCGCCGTCGAGGGGCGGATAGATCCGCGTGCCGTTGATGATCCGCTTCGTCGCCTTCGCGGCGGCGCCCGACGAGACCAGCGTGCCGCGGTCCCAACCGGAGGTGTAGACCGCACCCCAGGCGCCCAGATCCAGCACGGTGACGTAATCGGGCGCGGCGAAGCGCAGCCGCCGCTCCGGCCGGCCGGCGAGATCGCAGACCGCGTTGTACCCCGCGAACCGCCCCATCGGCCGGGCGTGCTGGCACGACATAACCGTGCGGTGACCGGCATCGTCGGCCGCCGCCGAGGCGATGTCGCCGGCCGCGTAGACGTTGGCGAGCCCCTGGACGGCCAGGAATGCATCGACGGGCACGCGCCCGAGCGGGTCGCGGGGGAGGCCGAGCGTCTCGCCCAGCGGGCTCGCCCGCATGCCGGTGGCGCAGACACTCGTCCACGCCGGCAGGCGCGTTCCGTCCGCCAGCGTCACCCCGGCCCGATCGACGGCACCGACCCGCGCACCGCCGATGCAGGTCACGCCGGCCTCGCTCAGGGCTTGGCGGATCGCCGGCAGGGCCGCCGCACCCATGGCGCTTCCGACCTCGCGCGCGCTGTCGATCAGGATGGTCCGCACCGGACCCGTGCCCCCGGCCCGGTCCCTGGCGGCCGCGAGCCGGGCGGGCAACTCGCAGGCGAGTCCCAGTCCCACCAAGCCGCTGCCGATGACGACGGCGGTCCAGCGGCCGGCCTCGTCCGGGCCGCCGGCGTCACCGAGGCGATCGAGATGCGCCGCGAGGGCCTGGGCCCCCGCGAAGGTGTCGACATCGAGGGCACCCTCGATCCCCGGGATCTCGGGGCGCCACAGCAGGCTTCCGGCCGCGAGGATCAGGCGGTCGTACGCCAGCGTCTCGACGCCGCCGGCCGACGCGGCGGACTCGACCGTGACCGTGCGCGCCGCGGGATCGATGTCGATCGCGCGCGCCTCGCGGCGTTCCACGCCGATCGGCCCGAGAACGTCGTCGAGGGGCACGCGCAGGGCGCTGAGATCGGTCTCGTAGCAGCGGACCCGGATGACGTGGAACGGGTCCGGCGTGATCACCGTGACCGCGACGCATTCGCCCAGGCCGAGCTCGGTCCGGGCGCGCGCCGCGGCGGCGGCGGCCCACAGACCGGCGAAGCCGCCGCCGATCACGACGATTCTCGGGACCATGGCAGAGCTCCCCTCGTGCCGGTGTCGTCGAACTCTGCACGTCGCTCGGCGATGCGGCAACGGTTACAGTCCTGGCGCGGGCGAAGATCGCTTCCGACAGTCGAGCGCCGGCGGTTCGGCCGTCGTGGCAGCCGCCACCCTGGCGCGCCATCGGGCGCCGGAAAGACCCGTCAACCCGCAGCCGCGGTCTCGCGAGAGTGCGGGCCGCGCGCTGCCGTCGCGCGGCTCCAGCGTGGCTGCGGCGCGGCCGGGGAGGACAGACGCCGTTCCTCGCGCGCGCGTCCTTGCGCGCGCGGACGCGTAATTTCTTCTCGTCTTGGGTCGACCGACCGAAAATTCTTGCTTCGACACCGCGAAGTAGAGAAAGCCCTTTTGTTGACTCCGCGATCGGCCGACAGGATCTTGTATTCACAGTCACGCCGAGGGCCGCGCAGGTACGATGAAGACGCAGGGGCGGACCG
Organism: Methylobacterium mesophilicum; assembly: GCF_036441335.1. GTDB lineage: Bacteria > Pseudomonadota > Alphaproteobacteria > Rhizobiales > Beijerinckiaceae > Methylobacterium > Methylobacterium mesophilicum_B. The sequence continues at coordinate 215,881 of NZ_MLBW01000034.1, read as the reverse complement.
GGCGTGATCCCGGAGCCGGGGGATGTGTCGGCGCGGATCGCGCGATCGGGGCGGTCCTGGGTCTCGGACGCGCCGGATGCGCCCGGCCGATCGTCTCGCCGACGGCGCCGCGCCCCTGAACCTAGCCGGCCGGACGAGACCGCTCGGATCCGCGCCGCGGCGCGGATCCCCTGCCCCGCGCCGGCCCCGCACTCCGCCCTCCGTTTCGCCACGACATCAGGCCCGACCATGCGCTCCACCCGCCGATCCCTCCTGGCCGCCGGCCTCGCCCTGGCCTGCCTCTCCGCGCTCGCGACGCGCGAGGCCCGCGCCGACGATCCGAAGGAGATCCGCCTGGACTGGGCGACCTACAACCCGGTCGGCCTGCTCCTGAAGGAGAAGGGCTTCCTGGAGGAGGCGCTGGCGCCGCGGGGCATCAAGGTCCGGTGGGTCCAGTCGCTCGGCTCCAACAAGGCGCTCGAGTTCCTGAATGCCGGCGCCATCGATTTCGGGTCGGCGGCCGGCGCCGCGGCCCTGGTGGCGCGCATCAACGGCAACCCGATCAAGGCGATCTACGCCTACTCGCGCCCCGAATGGACGGCCCTCGTCACCCGCAAGGACAGCGGCATCGCCAAGCCCGCCGACCTGAAGGGCAAGCGCGTCGCGGTCACCCGCGGCACCGATCCGCACATCTTCCTGATCCGCGCGCTCCAGGGCGCCGGGCTCACCGAGCGCGACGCCAAGCTCGTGCTGCTGCAGCACGCGGACGGCCGGACCGCCCTCGACCGGGGCGACGTCGATGCCTGGGCCGGCCTCGACCCGATGATGGCGGCGGCCGAGATCGAGAACGGCGACGTGCTGGTCTACCGCGACGCCGCGGCGAATACCTGGGGCCTGCTCGACGTCCGGGAGGACTTCGCCACCGCCCACCCCGACCTCGTCCGGACGGTGATCGCCGCCTACGAGCGGGCGCGGGCCTACGCGCTGGCCAACCCCCAGGCGCTCTCGGCCGCCCTCGTCGCGGCCACCAAGCTGCCCGAGCCGGTGATCGCCCGGCAGCTGGAGCGCACCGACCTGTCGCAGCCGGCGATCGGCGCCGCCCAGGCGCAGTCGATCAAGGCGGCCGGCACCGCCCTCCAGCAGGCAGGCATCATCCCGGCGGGCACCGACGTGTCCGCGTCCGTCGACGGCCTGCTCGACACGCGCTTCAATCCCGTCGCCGGGCAGTGAGCGGCCGCGTGCCGCTGCTGCGGCGGGGCGGTCGCGCCGGCCTGGGCCTGCTGCTGCCGGTCATCCTGGCGATCGGCTGGGAGATCGCGGTCGCGAGCGGTGCGGCGTCGGGGCGGCTGCTCCCGCCGCCGAGCCGGATCGGCGCGACCCTCTGGGCGCTGGCCGCCTCGGGCGATCTCTGGATGCATGTCGAGGCGACGCTCGTGCGGGTCGGGCTCGGCTTCCTGTGCGGCGCGGCCGCCGGGATCCTGGCCGGGGCCCTCGTCGCCACGGTCCCGCCGCTGCGCTGGCTCCTCGACCCGAGCCTGCAGGCGCTGCGGGCCGTCCCGTCGCTCGCCTGGGTGCCGCTCTTCATCCTGTGGTTCGGCATCCTGGAGACGCCGAAGGTTCTGCTGATCGCCGTGGGCGTGTTCTTCCCGGTCTATGTCGGCGTCTCGGGCGCGATCGCCTCGGTCGACCGCAAGCTGGTCGAGGTCGGGCGGATCTTCCGGCTGTCGCGCCTCGCCCTCGCCCGCCGGATCCTGCTGCCGGCCGTGCTGCCGGCCACCCTCGTGGGCCTGCGCACGGGGCTCGGCCTCGGCTTCCTGTTCGTCGTGGCGGCGGAGCTGATGGGCGCATCGGAGGGTCTCGGCTACCTGCTGGTGGACGGCCAGCAATTCAGCAAGCCCGATCAGATCGTGGCCGCGATCATCGCCTTCGCCCTCGTCGGCAAGGCGGCCGACATGGCCCTGGTCGCGCTGACAGCGCCCCTGACCCGATGGCAGGATACCGTGCGGGACAGCCTGTGACCGCCGCACCGGGGCGGCCCCGCACCGCGGTACCGGGGCTTGGCCAGCACCGCGATCCTCCTGTCACGTCCGCCGCGAGACGCCCGTGCTGACCGTCGACGACCTCTCCAAGACCTACGCGGACGGCACGCAGGCCCTCGCGGGCATCAACCTGTCGGTGCAGCAGGGCGAGATCCTCGCGCTGATCGGCGGTTCGGGCTGCGGGAAGACGACTCTGCTCCGGCTGATCGCGGGGCTCGACCACGCGAGCGCGGGGGCCGTCGCGGTCGACGGCGAGACGATCCGCGCGCCCCATCCGAGCGTGGGCGTCGTCTTCCAGGAACCGCGCCTGCTGCCCTGGCTCGACGTGGCCGGCAACGTCGGCTTCGGCCTCGCCGACCTGCCGCGGTCCGAGCGCCGCGCCCGCGTCTCCCACGCCCTGGAGCGCGTCGGGCTCGCGGAGCACGGCGGCCGCTGGCCGCGAGCCCGACGCGCTCCAGGGCGTGGNGAGCGCGTCGGGCTCGCGGAGCACGGCGGCCGCTGGCCGCGGGAGCTCTCCGGCGGCCAGCAGCAGCGCGTCGCGATCGCCCGGGCCTTCGTGGCGCGGCCGCGGGTGCTGCTCCTCGACGAGCCGTTCTCCGCCCTCGACGCCTTCACCCGGAAGGATCTGCACGACCAGCTCCTCGGTCTCTGGGCCGAGTCGAGGCCGACGATCCTGATCGTCACGCACGATGTCGGGGAGGCCGTGACCCTGGCCGACCGGGTGGTGGTGATGCGCCCCCGGCCCGGGCGCCTCGACGAGACCGTCCCGGTCGGGCTTGCCCGGCCGCGCGAGCCGGTGGCGGCGACCTACGAGGAGGCCGTGCGCCGCGTGCTGGCCGCCCTCGACCACTCCCTGCGCCCGGCGACGAGCAGCCGGCCGGCCGCCCCCGAGACCCGCGCGAGCTGGTGGTAGGGCCGCCGGCGATCCGCGCCCTCAGGACCCGATCGCGGTCAGCTCCAGATCCGCGGAATCCGCGCGCCGGAACCGGGCATAGCGCAGCGCCATCACCGGCAGGACCAGCAGGTTCAGCACCGTCGAGGTGACGAGGCCGCCGAGGATCACGAGGGCCATCGGGCCCTCGATCTCGCGGCCGGGCTCACCGGCGCCGAGGGCCAGCGGCAGCAGGCCGAGGCCGGTGACCAGGGAGGTCATCAGGATCGGCACCATCCGGTCCGCCGCACCCTCTGCCGCCGTGGCGGCGTCCCAGGGGCGCCCGTCCCGTGTGACCATCTGCTCGTAATGGGCGATCATCATCACGCTGTTGCGCAGCGAGATGCCCGACAGGGTCACGAAGCCGACGATCGAGCCGAGCGACAGCACCCCGCCGGTGAGCGCCGCCGCCGCCACGCCGCCCACGAAGGCGAAGGGCAGGTTGACGAGGACCAGGAGCAGGTTCGCCGCGGAACCGGTGACGATCGCCAGGAGCACCACGATGCCGAAGCCGGCCATCCCGGCATGGACCAGAAGGTCGCGTCGGGCGGCCGCCTGCGCCTCGGCGGCGCCCGCGAAGGTCACGTAGACCCCTTCCGGCAGCCGCACCTCGCGGGCGATCTTGCGCTTGGCCGCCGCGACGAAGCCCGCCACGTCGCGGTCGGCGACGTTGGCGGTCACCGCCTGCACCCGCTGCGCGCCGAGATGCTGGACCTGGTAGCGCCCCGCGCTCTCGTAGACGTCGGCGACCTGCGACAGCCGGACGTAGCGCCCGCCGGGAGTCCGCAGGGGCAGGTCGCCCAACGCGCTGAGGCGGTCCCGCACGCGGGCGTCGAGGATCACCAGCACGTTGAACACGGCGTTGCCGCGATAGGTCTGACCGACCGTGTCGCCCTGGTAGGCGGTGCGCACGGCCTCCAGCACCTCCACGGGGTCGAGCCCCCAGTGCCGCAGGTCCACCGGGCGCAGCGCCACCGTGACCTGCGGCAGCCCGGCCGGCGAGGCCTGCTGCACGTCCCGGGCGCCCTTCACCTCCGAGAGTTCCTGCGACACCGAGCGGGCGGCCGCCTCGATCCGGTCGAGGTCGCTGCCGACCACGTTGACCACGACCGGGGCGGTGAAGCCCGAGACCGTCTCCTCGATGCGCTCGGTGAGGAAGGTCTTGAGCGAGAAGGCGGCCCCCGGGAAGCCGGCGGTCAGCTGCCGGATGGCGACCTCGACCCGGCGCTGGGCGGCGCCGTCGAGCCCGGGCTCCAGATCGATGTGGATCTCGCTGTAATGCGGCCCGGCGGTGTCCTCGGCGGCCTCGGCCCGCCCGATCTGCGCCGCCACGGCGCGCACGCCCGGGATCTCCTTCAGGTCGCCGGTGATCAGCGTCCCGAGCCGCTCCGATTCCTGCAGCGAGGTGCCGGGGATGGCGACCATGTGCAGGATCATGTGCCCCTCCTTGAGGTCGGGGAGGAACACCGCGCCGAGGGTCGGCAGGATGGCGGCCCCCGCGAGGCAGACCAGGAGGGCGCCCGCCATGGCGATCCGCGGGAACCGCCCGATCCCGGCGAGCAGCCGCAGGTAGGCGGCGCGACTCCAGCGCACGACGGGCGGGTCGGGCGGCGCCGTGCCCGGGTCGCGCGCCGTCCGGCCGCCGAGGAGCAGGAGCGCCAGGGCCGGCGTGACCGTGAGCGCCACCAGGAGAGAGGCGACGACGGCCGCGATGTAGGCGAGCGCCAGCGGACCGAACAGGCGGCCGGCGACGCCGGTCAGCGCCAGGACCGGCAGGAACATCAGGATCACCGCGAGGGTCGCGTAGGCGACCGAGGTCCGCACCTCAAGCATCGCGGCCAGCACCGCGCGGGGCACGCCGCGCCGTCCGCCCCGCCACTCCCGCAGGCGGCGCGCGACGTTCTCGACACCGATCACCGCGTCGTCGACCACCTCGCCGATGGCCAGGGCCAGCCCGCCGAGGGTCATCGTGTTGAGGCTCTCGCCCCAGGCCTGGAGGGCGAGGGCGGCGGCGATCAGCGACAGCGGGATCGCCGTCGCGCTGATCAGCGCCGCCCGCCAGTCCGCCAGGAAGATCAGGAGCACGATCACCACCAGCACGCCGCCGAGCGCCAGCGCCTGGATCACGTTGCCGGTGGCGACGTCGACGAAGTTCGCCGGCCGGAACAGGTCGGTCCGCAGGCTCACGCCGTCGCGCTTTAGGACCGGGCGCAACTCGTCGAGGGCCGCCTCAAGGCGGGCGGTCACGGCGCGGGTGTCGACGCCCACCTGCGCGCCGACCATCAGCAGCACGCCGGGCCTGCCGTCCACGAGGGCCGCGCTGATCGCCGGCTCGGGCGCGGCCGTGACGGTCGCCACGTCCGAGAGGACCACGCTCGCCCCGCCGTCGTTGTGGAGCACGATCTGCCCGAGCGCCTCCGGGGTGAGCGACTGCCCCTCGGTCCGGAGCAGGACGCGCTGGTTCGGCGTGTCGACGAAGCCCGCGCCGCGCACGCCGGTCCCCTTCCGAGCGGCCGCCAGGACGTCGTTGAGGCCGATCTGGAACCGGATCAGGTCGTCGGGGCGGACTTGGACCTGCAGGGCGCGCACGCCGCCGCCGTAGATCGAGACCTGGGCGATGCCGGGCACGCCCTGGAGCCGCCGGCGCACGGTCCATTCCGCGACTTGGCGCAGGTCCATGGCGTCGCGGGTTTCGGAGGTGAGCCCGACGAGGAGCACGGTCAGGGTCGACGAGGTCAGCGGGGTCATGGCGGGCGCGGCCACGCCGTCCGGCATGCGACCGGCCAGCGCGGCCAGCCGCTCGTTGACCCGCTGGCGGATCCGGTCGACGTCGCTGCCGGCCCGGAACGCGGCGGTGATCACCGACAGGCCCTGGATCGAGGTGGAGCGCAAAGTCTCCAGGCCCGGCAGGCCGCCGACCGCCACCTCCACGGGCTGCGTGACCAGCACCTCGACCTGCTCCGAATCGAGGCCGGGCGCCTCGGTCTGGATCGTGACGGTCGGGGGCGCGAATTCCGGGAAGACATCGTAGCGGGCGCCCGCGAGGGCGTAGAGGCCGAAGACGAGGACCGCGCAGGCCAGCGCCAGGACCACCCGGGGCAACCGGACGGCGAAGCCGACGAGGGCAGCCTGCGGACCGCCGCGGCCGGCGGCAGCGAGGGGCTCAGTCATCGTCGTCGCCGACGACGCGGATGCGGCTCTTCATCTCCTCCGAGAGCAGGGCCTGCGCGCCCCGGAGCACGATCTCGCTGCGGTCCGGCAGATCCTCGACCACGAAGGCGTCGGCCGACATCGGCGCGTCCGGCCGGACCGGGTGGCGCACGTAGGCGCCGTCGCCGGCCCCGCGATACACCCAGGTGCCGCCCTCGCCGTGGACGACGGCGTCCTCCGGCACGAGGACGCCCTTCACCGCCCGCGGCGCCGGCAGGAAGGCCATCGTGCTGGTTCCGGGCAGGAGATTGCTGTCGCCGGAGACGAGATAGAAGAAGCTCTGCCCCTGGATCCGCGGATCGGTCCGCGTCGCCGGCGAGACCAGCCGCAGGGCGACGCGCTCGCTCTGCGGCGGCACCTCGGCGAAGGCGGCCTGCGGCGCCTCCGGCAGCGTCTCCCCCGGCGGCAAGGTAACCTGCATGAGGAAGTCGGTCCGCTCGATCAGACGCGTCACCAGCGGCGACCGCTCGATGATCGCTCGGCCGAGCACCGGTCCCCATTCCTGACGCGCCGTCGCCGCGAGGGTGCGCACCTGCGACTCCGCCACCGTGACCGACGCCTGATCGGTCAGGAGCGTGCCCTCGGCGGTCTCGATCTGCGCCACCGCCACCACGCCGGCGCCGAGCGCCCGCGCGCGGCGGGCGGCGCTGGCCGACACCTCGACCCGGGCGCGGGCCGTCTGGAGCGCCGCCACGGCGCCCGCGTAGCTGTTGGTCAGCTCGGTGATGCGGGCGAGATCGAGGACACTGCCGTAGGCGGTCAGTTCCTCACGGTGAAGGGTGGCCGGCCTCGCCTCGACGACGAGGCCGATCCGCGCGCGCTCGGCCGGCGTCAGTCGGACGAGAGTCCGGCCGTCCTCGATGGCGGTGCGCGGTGCGGGAAGCGGTGCGGCGGCCGACGACGCGTCCCGCCGTTCGGGTATCAGCGCCGCCACGCGCGCCCGCATCTCCGCGACGACCGGCCCGGCATCGGCCCGCAGTCGCTCGCCCGTCGGGGTGACAGCGAGACCGGCCGCGGACAGCAGGATCCCTCCGATGAGCAGCAGCGCCCGGCGACCACCCACGTCGCGATCCTCCCCCTCTCCGTGATTGCCGAATCTACCCGTTTTCGATGCCAGATACACCCGAAAACGGCCACCTCAAACCGTCACGCTCGGCAACGGTTGGGGTTCGATCCTGCGTGGGGCGAGAATGCGAAAGCCCGCCTCGACAGTGCGAGGCGGGCTTCCCACGTGCTGGGCCGAGGGGATTCAGATCAGCAATCGTTGCCGGAGACCGGGGCGGTCTGCCGATCGGCGGCCGCCTTGTTCATGGCGCCGACCGTGCCGGGCGAAGCCGGCTGATTGCCGCCGGCCAAGTTCGCAGCGGCCGGATCAGTCGCGTTCGACTTGGCGCCGGCATTGGTCTGCGCCTGACGATCCGCCGTCTGCGTCGCGCCGGCGTTGTTCATGGCACCGACCGTGCCGGGCGAGGCGGGCTGATTGCCGCCCGCGAGGTTCTTGCTCGACTTGTCGACGTCGGAGCTCTGGGGATTCGAAGCCTGCTGATCGGGGGTCTTCGGCTTCGTGGTTCCGGTGTTGCACGGCGCCGCGAGGGCGGGACCGGCAACGAGGGCCAGAAGCGCAACCGCGCCGGACAGACGAGAGACCTTCATCAAACGCTCCTCCAGGATTTATCGAACTCCCAAGTGCCTAATCGTCCCATGAGTTCCGACGGATTTCCCTAGTTCTTCGACATGACACGCATCGATCCCGCAGTTTCGGAGCTTTGATCGGGATCGGATCGTATGAAAACAGACAAAATTCGCAGGGCGCTGCGGGACCGACGCCGCGGTGGGGAGGTCCGGGTGCGGCATCTTATCCCGCCACGCCGGTCATGCCCGAGCAGGCCGCGACGCCGCCCGAGAGGCCCGTCCTTCGCGAGCCGCCGCTACCTCGTTTGGTCGAGTTCTGAGTCCGGAATGCCCGGGCTAGCGTCGAGTCGCGAGGGGGCGTGTCCGCTGCAGCCTCGAGCGGTGTCCGTCCGGGGAGCGGACGGGACACGGCCTCACCCCGGGCGTCCGAGATCGAGCGATGGCGTTTCCACGAGACTTGGCGAGCCTTGGACCGGGCCCAGCGAGCGGCCTCGCCTGGTCGCCGCTCGGGCCGTACGGGTCGGAGCAGCGCTGGGCCGGCGCCGGCGGATCGGGCGAGAGCGCTGACGCCATGCCGCGGCTCGGCTTGGCCGCCGCCGCGTGGATCGTCCTGTTCCTCTTCGCCCCGGTGGTCGGCGAGCAGATCAAGCTGCCGGGCATCGACAAGGCGATCTGGATCTGCAGCGACATGATCGCCTTCGCGTTCCTGGTCCTGCGCCGCGACCTCGCCGCCACGCTGTTCGGCAGCCGCCTGCTGCTGCTCAGCTGGCCGATCCTCGCGATCGCGTCCGCCCTCTGGTCCCTGACGCCCGGCCTCTCGGCCTATCACGGGCTGCAACTGCTCGCGACGATCGTGGCCGGCATCACCCTCCGGACGACGATGGGTCTGTCCCGCCTCGTCAGGATCGTCTTCCTCGGTCTCCTGCTGGGGCAGGTCCTGTCGGCCATTCTCACGGTGGCGGCGCCCGGCCTGACGCGCGGGACGGACGGCAACTGGGCCGGGATCTACTCGCACAAGAACGTCCTCGGCTCCCTCGCGAGCCTCCAGATCCTCTGCGCGGCGTGCCTGTTCCTGCAGGGCTGGAACCGTCTCCTGACCGCGTTCGGGTTCTGCCTGGCCCTGGTGCTCCTCGTGGCGACGCACTCGGCCACGGCTCTGGTCGCGGCCGCCGTCGGGCTGATGCCGCTCGCCGCGATCTTCGCGTGGCGCCAGGGGAAGCACGTGACGGGATTCTGCCTCGGCATCGCCATCGCCCTGGCGGGCGTCGCGATCCTCGTCGTCGCCGCGCGGGGTGCCGATATCTCGGCGAGTGTCCTGTCGGATCTCGGCAAGGACACCACGCTGACCGGCCGCACCATCCTCTGGCAGTTCGGGCTCGACCAGTTCTGGCGGGAGCCGCTCATCGGCATCGGCTACAAGGCCTACTGGGAGAGCCCGCTCACCACGGCCGCCTACCTGCACTTCGTCACCAAGCAGAAGCTCTGGTTCTTCCACAACAACTTCATCGACACGGCCGTCGCGTTCGGGATCGTCGGGCTGGTCCTGTTCACGGCCGCGCTGCTCGACACCACGCGCCGGGTGATCGCTCATTTCGCGCGCTCCTCCGGCTACGTCGAGGCTTGGCCGATCCTGTTCATGAGCCAGCTCTTCGTCCTGGTCTGTTTCGAGTGCCCGCTCTTCGTCAATCACGGCCTTCACCAGCTCCTCCTGGCCGCGATCCTTCCGGTGGTTCGGTCGCCGCCCCCCGACGGGAGCGACCCGATCGCCCGCGACTGACCCCACGAGCCTGAGCGGCGGCCAGTCTCCAACAGGAAGGCGGTCGGCCGGCGTCGGACGTCTGGACCGGGGCGGATCGTGACCGGCCGGCCCGACAGGCCCTATCAGAGGTGACTACGATGTACTGCTTCGGGATCTCCCTGCGCCGGTTCCGCGAACGGCACGCCTATCTGTCCCAGCACCTCGCCGCGGTCTGGGGGCCGCAATGCGAGATCACGGGCTTCGAGGGCCCGGTCCCGGATCCGAACGCCCCGTCTCAACCCGACCTGACGGCCGGCCAGATCGGGTGCGCCATGTCCCATATGAGCGCCTACGAGCGCATGATCGCGCTCGACCTGCCTCACGCGCTCATCGTCGAGGACGACGTCGTCCTGCCACCGCAGATCCATCAGATCGTGGCCGACATCGAGGCAACTCTGCGGCCCGGCGACGTCGTTCAGCTGTTCAACTGGACCGAGGCGGCCGGGCCGTTCAGCTCGGTCGACGCAGTGACCATCGGCGGGTACCGGCTGTGCCTGCCCATGGACATGGGCAGCCTCGGAACGACGGCGGCCTACGTCATCACCCGGTCGGCGGCCGAGGGAATCCTGCGCGCGAACCGACCGGTCGCGGTGACGTCGGACAATTGGAGCTACTTCTTCGAGCGCGGCGCGGTAAGGCGCGGTCGCGCGCTCGTGCCGAATGCCGTGTCCCGCAAGCCCTTCGAGTCGACCATCTTCACGTCCCGCTCCAGGGTCGCGGCCTTCCTGAAGGGGAGCGCCCTTCTCAAGCCGCTGTTCGACGCGCGGCGACGCGTCCTGGAGGAGCGGATCGCCGCCAAGATGCTTCTCGTGGACGAGACCTCGCCCCTGGCAGCGCAGGCGCCGCGCTGACCCGTCCGGCCGCGGCGCGGTGGGACGGATCCGGGTGCGCGCCGGCGGGGATAGACGAAAGGCGTAGGGGCGATCGCCCTCTTTGCAGCCTCTCACGGCTCCGTGAAGCGCCAAGCTCCGCGGTGAGGCAGGAGCCCGCAGCGGCAGGACACGTCCGCGGCAGGCTCTCCTCGAGACGCCCGCATGACGGTGGGATCTGTTCGGCCGCAGGCCGCTCCGTCGTCGCGGGCCCTGGAGGAAGAGAGGTCGTCGCTTCGCGCAGCGGCGGTCGCACCAGCGCGGCGGAAGACAGACGATGAGCAGCTCGTTCCCGATCACCGGCCCCGACAAGTCCATCGAGTCGGCGTTGCGACGCCTCGTCCGCCCGGCGGCGGACCGGGCGCGCTTCTACCTGATCCTCCTCGCGCAGATCGGCGGCCTGCTGGTCCTCCTGAAGATCTCGCACGGCGTCACGGCGATCAACGACTACTACGGCGTGGTGCTGCCCGTGGCGCTGGCCCTCGCGATGACGCGGGTGCGCTCCGCCGCCGCCGACCTCGCGTCGGTCCGGCTGCTGCAGATGATCGGCGTGATCGCGGGCGGCTACGCGCTGATCCACTACCCGCTCTTCCCCGTCATTCTGCCCGGGGCGAAGGCGACCGTCGCCGTCACGGCCATCGCGGTGCTGTGGGTCGCGGCCGTGGCCGGCGGCGTGCTCTGCCTGCGCTGGCCATCGCTCGCCCTGATCAGCGCCACCTACCTGGTCTGGAGCAAGCAGGCGGTCATCCGGGTGACCGGTCTCTGGCACGGCCACATCATCGACGTGCTGCCGCTCGCGGAGGTGAGCTTCTGCCTCGTCGCGGGCCTGCTGGTGGCCCACGTGACCGCGCGGATCCGCGACTGGCCCGGCCTGGGCACCGCGGCGCGGGCGGACGTCGCGGCGGCCAGCACGATGTTCGCGAAGGTGCTGATCGCGGCAGCGATCAGCATCCATCTTGGAAACTACTACTCCTCGTTCCTCGCCAAGGTCACGCTCGACGACGGCCCGTTCTCCTGGCTGCTCAACAACGATCCTGGCAAGATCTTCGTCGTCGGCCTCGACAACAACCACGTGTTCTACGCGGGCTGGCCCATGCTCGTGGCGGCGATGCGGACGATCCTGAGCCATTCGAGCGCGCTGACCAACACCCTCATCCTGCTGGGTCAGGGCATCGCTCTCGTGGGGATCCTCATGCCGCGCCGCGGGCTGCTGCTCCTGCTGCTCGGCTTCGACATGATGCACCTGTCGATCATCGTGCTGATGGGCGCCAATTTCGCCCCCTGGATCATGCTGAACCTCGCCATCGCGGCCGTCGTCGTCAGCCGGCACTACGAGCGCCCGCCGGTCTCGATCGGGATCCTGTCGGTGCTGTTCATCCTGACCGGCAACACCTTCATGACCCAGGCCTGGCTCGGCTGGTACGACACCTTGGCCAACAACAAGATGTATTTCGAGGCGATCGACCGGAATGGTCAGCGACACTACGTGCCGACCAACTTCTTCACCTTCTACTCCTACCCGTTCGCCCACATGGCCTACGGCGCGCCCGATGCGGCGCATGCCTTCGCCCTCGACAACCCGAACGGCGGCACGCAAGTCTTTCGAAAGGTCACGGCCTCGACGACTTGCGACGTCCCGGTCCTGACCGCCTCGGACAGCATGGGCCAGGAATACTCGAAGTCGGAGATTAACGGGCCGGCGATCGACGCCTACGTCCGGGGGTACCACCGCCTCGCGCGCACGATCCGCGATAGGACGGGTCTGTTCCCCTACGCGCTCTACCCGCACCACTTCTTCGTGCCGCTCCAGTACGCCGCGGGCTTCGACACGCTCGCCATGGCCGACATCGTCGCCTACGTGTACCGGCGCGAATCCGTCTGCTTCAGCGTACAGGACGGCGTCACCGTCCGCCGCGTGGTGTCCGAAGCCGAGCACAGGATCGACCTGACCCCATGACCAGCCCCTCGACCGAGGCCGCCTTGACGGTGGTCTACGACGGCGAATGCCCGTTCTGCTCCAACTACGTACACCTGATGGCGCTGCGCCGGTCGGTGGGCGTCGTCACCCTGGTGGATGCCCGGAGCGGCGGTCCGCTGGTCGACGAGATCGCCCGGCGCGGGTACGACCTGAACGAGGGCATGGTCGTCCGCCACGGGCCAGACCTGTATTACGGCCCGGACGCCCTCGTCCTGCTGTCACGCCTCAGCGATGACCGGGGCGTGGCCAGCCGGCTCCTCGCGCGGCTGCTGCGCAGCCCCGGCCGCGCGCGGCTTCTCTACCCGGCAATGAAGCTTGGGCGGCGTGTCACGCTCCTGATGCTCGGTCGGAGCCTCCTGGCGCAGCCCGGCGGCGCGCCGACCCGCTGAGCGGGCCGGATTCCGACCTTCGCCGGGGCGGGGGCCTACGCCCGAACGGGCGCGCGCGTGAGCATCGTCCGTGCGCTGTGCCAGGCGAAGGCCAGGACGCCGCTCAGGTTGGCGCTCACGATGGCGCGCCAGGTCAGGCCGAGACTCGCGTCGAAGCACGGCCCCCCGACCAGCTCGCGGGCGGCGTTGCGGGCTGACCAGTAGAGGTGCTTGATCAGCCACGGGCTCCGGCCGATGTGCTTGGCGTAGAGCGCGCCGTTGCCGAACTGATAGTTCCAGTGCAGCCGGTCGATCGTGCGCGGATCCCGGCGCCCGTGGAAATGCTTGACGCTCATGTCGGGCACGTACTCGACCGCCACGCCGGCCGCCCAGCCGCGGTAGATGAAATCCGTGTCCTCGGCCGCGCGGAACGTCGCCCCGGGGCCGAACGCCGCGTCGAAGCCGCCGATCCGCTCGATGACGGCGCGGCTGCAGGTCATGTTGCAACCGTGGACGAAGCCTCCGGGATGGACCGGGTGCGTCAGGCGGCTGGCTCGGACCTCGGTCTTCGTGGTGAAGTCGATATCCTGCGAAGACCCCAGCTCGACACGGCCACCGCGGATGACGCTTTCCGTATCGCCGGCATAATGGGCGGTCAGATCCCGCAGATAATGATCCGACACGACGCAGTCGTCGTCGATGAACGCGATGATATCGCCGGACGAGCGCGCGATCGCGGCGTTCCGTGATCCCGCGACACCCGGGCGCGACTGTGCGAGGAGCAGGACATCGAATCGATCGGTCGAGACCGCGGCGGCCCAACGCGTCAACGCCGTATCCGTGCCGTCGCGCGACCCGTTATCGACGACGATGATCTCGGCCTGGGCTTCGGGCGCGGCCTCGATCGCGCGGACGACCGAGGCGAGCGTTTCCAGCAGGGACGCCACACGGTTCCGGGTACATACGATGAAGCTGATCTTCATTTGGCATTAATCCATCGATACTGCCAGAAATACGGCCTTCTAAAGCAAGCTGAAGACAAGATATAGTAATGTTATCGCAATTCCTCGATCCGTGCGCGGTAGGCAGGCCTACGCCTTTTGGATGGGGAACCAAATGTCTGGCAGATGTCGCGCCGCAAAAATCGACGGGGGCGAGGCATCTGATCCGCCGCCCCGAACATCGGGAAGGCTATAGAAGCAGATCAGATCCGCGCCCACATCGGGCCATGATCGGTCGCATTCGATTTATCACGGGGGCATAAAGGAGAACACACGGCAGATACTTTTTCCCGTAACCCTGGAAAACCGAGACATCGGCGCGCCCAACGGCCCTCGAGATCGCAACAGAGCACGCCGACCCGTCAGTTTCGCAGCATTCGCGGCCGTCATCGGCCATCATGTGACATCGGATCGGCCGAGATCCGCACCGATCGCGAGTTTCATGGCCATGAAATCATACGACAACGCACCAGAGCTTTAAACTTGAGCCCAGCGAGCGTTCGATAGTTTATGAATATATCGGATGCTGTTTTTTATTGGCGGAGCGATCCGATAATAGCCACCGGGACGACGGAGGAGCGCTTCTGCCCCGGCAGAATGTCGAGGGTTTTCGGCGCCTCTGCGGTGCTTGGACTTCGCGGCGGGCCGATCTGCCCTCGGCCATCGGGCGTGGGCCCGGTCCTCCGATTGGCCAGCTGACGCGGCTGCCGCGGCACCGCTAAGCCGTTCCGATCGATCGCGCGCTGTCCGCAGCCGGCGCCGCTCCCCTGTTGCGTCCGAAGGATCCCATGGCAGACCTCCGAGAGGAGCCGGAAGCGACGGCGCCGCCCGCGTTCTCGAAGCGCCGGAGCCTGGCCTGGATGGGATTCTGCCAGGGCGGGCTGTTCCTGGCACAGTTCGGCACCTCGCTGGCCCTGGCGCGCCTGCTCACGCCCCACGAGACCGGCATCTTCAGCCTCGCCGCCGCCATCGCGGGGCTGCTGTCCACGCTGCGCTCCTGCGGCCTGTCGAGCTACATCGTCCGGGCGGAGCGGGTGGACGCGGCCCTGCTGGCGAGCGTCTTCACCGTGAACCTGATCCTGTCGGGCGCGGCGGCGATCCTGATCCTGGCCTTCAGCGTGTTCGGCAGCGTCCTCCTCGGTGAGCCGGAGGTCCAGCGCGCCCTGGCCATCCTGGCCGTCGTGCCGCTGGTCGGCGCGCTGGAGTTCCGCCCGGCGGCCATGATCGAGCGGCACGGCAACTTCCGCGGCGTGGCCCTGGTCAACATGCTCCGCGGTCTCGTCGCCAGCGGCGCGATGCTGGCGCTGGCGCTCCTCGGCTTCAGCTACATGAGCCAGGCCTACGGGCAGGCGGCGGGCGCCGTCGCGGCGGCGCTGGCGGCGAACGGCCTCGGGCTGCGCTACGTGTCGCTGCGCATGGGCCTCGCCGGCTGGCGCGAGATCCTGACCTACGGCGGCCGGCTCTTCGCCATCGCGGGGGTCGCGGGGATCGCCGGCCGGATGGGCGACCTCGTCCTCGGGCGGATGCTCGGGCTCAGCGCCCTCGGCCTGTATTCCCGCGCGGCGAGCCTCAACACCCTGATGTGGGACCACCTGCACGTGGTGATCACCCGCATCACCTTCGTGGACCTCGCGAACCAGCAACGGAACGGTCAGTCCCTGCGCGCCTGCTACCTCCACACGCTGCGGATGATCACCGTGCTGCTCTGGCCGGCCTTCGCGGGCGCGGCCGTCCTGGCCGGGCCGATCGTCCGCGTCCTGCTCGGGCCGGGTTGGGAGGGCGCGGCGCTGCCCTTCTGCCTGCTGTCCCTGGCGGCGGTCGTCCTGACCTCGCTCAGCATGACCTGGGAGGTGTTCCTGATCCGGGATCAGACCGCCCTGCAGGCGCGGTTCGAGTTCCTGCGCCACGGCGCCGGCCTCGTGATGTTCAGCATCGGCTGCCTGTTCGGCCTCGGCGGCGCGGGCGCGGCCCGGATCGGAGAGGCGTTCCTGGCCGTCGGCCTCTATCGGCCGCATCTCGAGCGGATGACCGACACGTTCCGGCGCGACTACGCCCCCATCTACCTTCACGCCGCCACCCTGACGGCGATCGCCGTCGCGCCCGCCATCGTGGCGATGTCGGCCTGGGGCTGGTCGGCCGAGACACCGCTCCCGAGCCTCGCGGCCGCGATCGCCGCGGGCATCGCCGGCTGGGCCTGCGGCCTCTGGTACCTCGACCATCCCCTCGTCGCGGAAGCGCGCCTGCTGCTCGCGCACATGCGCCCGGCCCGCCCGGCCACGACCGTGTCGGATCTCTAGAGCCGTTCCCTGTCATCCCGAGACGGGGGCGATCGCCGGGCGCGTGTGCGCGAGACGCGGGTTCCCTCTCCCGTACTGAGCGGGCAGCCGCACGCTTGCGCTTCCGCGCGCCGGAGCGCGATATGACCGGGCACGGCGGCGAGGCGGGACGATCGCGGGATGGCGGATTTCCGCAGCTTGGAGGTGTTCTACTGGGTCGCGAAACTCTCGAGCTTTCGCCGCGCCAGCGAGAAGGTGAACACTACGCAGCCGGCGGTCTCCCAGCGCATCGCGGCCCTCGAGCACGAGTACGGGACCCTGTTCGAGCGCCGCAGCCGCGACGTGGCGCTGACCGAGCGGGGACGCCTGCTCCTCGGTTTCGCGGAGCGGTTCCTGGCGCTCCAGACCGAGATGAGCGCGGCCCTGCACGAGACCGGCCGGACGCGGGGTACCCTGCGGCTCGGCGTGTCCGAGACCATCGTCCACCTGTGGCTGTCGCGCTTCATCGAGCGCATGCGCGCCACCCATCCCGGCATCGGCGTCGACATCACGGTGGACATCTCGCCGAACATGCAGGCCGCCCTCGTGGCCGACGAGATCGACCTCGCCCTCCTCGTCGGCCCGATCACACTGCCGAGCTTCGCCAACCGGCCCCTGTTCAGCACCCCCGTCGCCTGGATCGCCGCACCGGGCCTGCTGCCGGGCGACGAGCCCCTGAGCCTCGGCGCGCTGCTGCATCACCCGCTCATCACCTACCCGCGCAACACCAGCCCCTACGTCGAGCTGCGCGACCTCGTCCTGCAGGAGAACCTCCTGCCGAGCCAGATCCACACCAGCGCCTCCCTGGCCACCATCGTGAAGATGGGCGTCGAGGGCCTGGGGATCTGCGTGATCCCGCCGGCCGTGGTCGAGGCCGAGCTCCGTACCGGCACCCTGCGCGTCCTGCGGGCCGAGCCGCAGCTCTCGGACCTGACCTTCACGGCGATGCACACGAAGCGGCCGGCCCACCACTTCGTGGCGGACGCGGCCCGTCTGGCCCAGGACGTCGCCGAGACCTGGGCCACCGGCCGATAAGTCCGGTTTATCGCGCCCCATTCGCAATCACGATTGGCGTGACCCGCGGCGCGATGGGATCGTTGCCGCAGGAAATGAATCGCTGAAGCGATCGGGATCTCGCGGAATCCGGGCGGCCGACGCGGCCGTTCCGGCGCGCGACGACCAGCCAGGGAGATCAGAGCGGTGAGCCAGCACGCGGGCGCCGACGGCGCGCCACCTGTCTTCGTCGACGCGGCGGACGCGCGGCGCGCGATCCGCGCGGGTCGGTTCCGGGGCCACACCTCGGGCCTCGTCCCCGCCCACGCGCAGGGCAACCTGATGATCCTGCCGCGGGCGATGGCGGAGGATTTCCACCGCTTCTGCCAGCAGAACCCGAAGCCCTGCCCGATCCTCGGCGTCTCGCGGCCCGGCGACCGCGCCTTGCCGACGCTCGGGACCGATCTCGACCTCGCCACCGACGTCCCCGGCTACCGCGTGTACGAGGGCGGCGAACTCGTGGCGGAGCTGCCCGACCTGGGTAGCGTGTGGCGGGACGACCTCGTCACCTTCGTCCTCGGCTGCTCCTTCTCGTTCGAGGCCGGCCTGATCGAGGCGGGCATCCCGCTCCGGCACGTCGCCCTCGGCCGCAACGTCGCGATGTACCGGACCTCGATCGCCACGCGACCGTCGGGCGCGTTCCACGGCCCCCTGGTGGTATCCATGCGGCCGATGAAGGCGGCGGACGCCATCAAGGCCGTGCAGGTGACGGCCCGGATGCCGGCGGTCCACGGGGCGCCGATCCATCTCGGCGACCCGGGCCTGATCGGCATCCGCGACCTCGCGCGGCCGGATTTCGGCGACCCCGTCCCGATCGAGCCCGACGAGATCCCGGTCTTCTGGGCCTGCGGAGTCACCCCGCAGGCGGTGGCGATGGCGGCGCGGCTGCCGCTCTGCATCACCCACGCGCCCGGTCACATGCTGATCACCGACCTCCTCAACCGCGACCTGCCGTTCCTGTGACCCTCCCGGCCGCGTGACGGCCCGTCCGAAAAGGAGTTGCGCCATGTGGGTGAAAGACACGAGTCCGGCGGAGCGCCGGGTCCTGGGCGCGGCCTTCGCGGGCTACGGCGTCGATGCGTTCGACTACATGGTCTACACCTTCCTGATCCCGACCCTGGTCGTGGTCTGGGGCCTGACCAAGGTCGAGGCCGGTAACATCGCGACCGCCGCGCTGGTGACCTCGGCGATCGGCGGCTGGGCGGCCGGGATCCTGGCCGACCGCTACGGCCGGGTCGTCGTCCTGCAGGGTACCGTCGCGTGGTTCACCCTGTTCACGGTGCTCAGCGGCTTCACCCACTCCTACGAGCAGCTGCTCGTGACCCGCGCGCTGCAGGGCTTCGGCTTCGGCGGCGAGTGGTCGGTGGGCTCGGTGCTGATCGCCGAGACGATCCAGGCCCGCTACCGGGGCAAGGCGGTGGGGCTCGTCCAGTCGAGCTGGGCGGTCGGCTGGGCCTGCGCGGCGATCGCCTTCTGGGCCGTGTTCGCCCTGGCGGAGCCCGCCGTGGCGTGGCGGATCCTGTTCTGGCTCGGCGCCCTCCCCTCGGTGCTGATCTTCTGGATCCGCCGCAACATCGAGGATCCCGAGGTGTACCGGCAGACCCGCGCCGCCATGCGGGACGTCGGCGACACCGGCAGCTTCCTCGACATCTTCTCCCGGCCGCTGATCGGCCGGACCGTGCTGGCGAGCCTCCTCGCGACCGGTATGCAGGGCGGCTACTACGCGGTGACCACGTGGCTCCCGACCTACCTGAAGACCGAGCGCAACCTCTCGGTCCTGAACACCAGCGGCTACCTGCTGATGCTTATCTTCGGGTCGTTCGTCGGGTACCTGACCAGCGCCTGGCTCTCCGACCGCATCGGGCGCCGCCTGGGCTTCGTCCTGTTCGGCTTCTGCGCCGGGATCCTCGTCCTGGCCTACACGCTGATCCCGATCACCGACCCGGTGATGCTGGTCCTCGGCTTCCCGCTGGGCTTCTTCCTCTCCGGCGTCTTCTCCGGGATGGGCGCCTTCCTGAGCGAGCTGTTCCCGAGCCGGATCCGCGGCTCCGCGCAGGGGTTCTGCTACAATTTCGGCCGCGCCACGGGCGCGATCTGCCCCGCCGTGGTGGGCCATCTCAGCGGCTCGCTGACACTCGGCGTCGCCATCGGCGTCGTGGCGGCGGGCGCCTATTGCCTCGTGATCGTCGCGGCGCTTCTCTTGCCGGAGACGGCGGGCCGCGCGCTCGATTCTTGCACCGCGGATCCGGCCGAGCCGGAACCCGTTACGGCCCTGTGAGACCCGATCGGCACGCGGAGCGGCGGCGATGACCAGCGTGGACCTCAATTCCGACCTCGGCGAGGGCTACGGCGCCTACGCCTGCGGCGACGACGCGGCGATCCTCGGGATCGTCACCTCGGCCAACGTCGCCTGCGGCCTCCACGCCGGCGACCCCGAGATCATGGCCCGGACCTTCGCGCTGGCGAAGGCGCGCGGCGTCGCCGTCGGCGCCCATCCGGGCTTCCCGGACCTCTGGGGCTTCGGGCGGCGGCGGATGCCCTACAGCCCCGCCGAGATCGAGCGGCTCGTCGCCTACCAGATCGGCGCCGCGCAGGCGCTCGCGGCCTATGCCGGCCACCGCATCACCTACGTGAAGGCGCACGGCGCCCTGGCCAACGTCGCCGCCGAGGAGCGGCCGGTGGCCGACGCGATCGCCCGCGCGGTCCGCGCGGTGGACCGGGAGCTCGCGCTGCTCGCCATCGCGCTGACCGCCCAGGTGCCGGCAGGCGAGGCCTGCGGCCTCGACGTCCACCAGGAGATCTTCGCCGATCGCGGCTACACGCCGACCGGCCTGCTGATCCCCCGCAGCCAGCCCGGCGCGATGATCACCGATGCCGGCGAGGCGGCCGACCGCGTCCTGCGCATGGTCGAGGCGGGCGCGATCCTCACGGCTGACGGCCGGACGCTGCCGACGCCGATCCGCTCGATCTGCGTCCACGGCGATTCCGACCACGCCGTCGCCACGGCGCGGGCGGTGCGGACCCGGCTGGAGAGCGCGGGCGTGACGCTGGCGCCGTTCCGGCCGTGAGCGCGGTGCTGGACGAGCCCCGGCTCCTCGACGCCGGCGAGGCGGCCCTCGTGGTCGAGTTCGGCAGCACCGTCGACCCAGCGATCAGCGACCGGGTTCTGGCCCTCGACGACGCCCTCGGGGCGGACCCGCCGGAGGGGCTGCGGGAGCGCGTGCCGACCTACCGCTCCCTGATGCTGCACTACGACCCGCTGGTGCTCGATCGCGGGACGCTGGCCGAGCGGGTCCGCACGCTGGTGGCGGGCGCGACCGCGCGCGCGGGCCGGCCGACGCTCTGGACCCTGCCCTGCTGCTACGACGCGCCCCACGGGGAGGACGTCGCGCAGGTCGCCGAGCGGAGCGGCCTGAGCCCGGAGACCGTGGTGTCGACCCACGCGGCCACGACCTTCCGGGTCTACATGTACGGCTTCGCGCCGGGCTTCGCGTATCTCGGCGGCCTTCCGAAGCCCCTGGCGGTGCCCCGGCGGGCGAGCCCGCGACCGCCGCACCCGCGCAACGCGATCATGATCGGCGGCGGCCTCGCCGCGGTGGCGACCGTGCCGATGCCGACCGGCTGGTACGTGATCGGCGCGACGCCGTCCCGCCTCTACGCGCCGGAGCGCGACCCGAGCTTCTTCGTCGGCGCCGGCGACCTGATCCGCTTCGAGCCCGTCGACGCCACGACCTTCGACGCCCTCACGGCCCGCGAGGCGGCGGGCGAGCCGGTGGCCCGCCGCGGGGAGGCGCGCTGATGCCCGCCCTCGTCATCGACTCCGCCGGACCGGGCGTCACCCTGCAGGACGGGGGCCGGCACGGCTACCTGCGCTACGGCATCACCGCCGCGGGCCCGATGGATCCGCTGATGCACGCCGCCGCCAACCGCGCGGCGTCGAACGCCCTCGACGCCACCGCCGTCGAGATCTCCACCGGCGGCGTCACCGTCTCGGCACAGGACGGCGCCGTCGAGATCGCCCTGCTGGCGCCGGGCTTCCGCGTGGCGCTGGACGGCGTGCCGCTTCCCGACACGGTCGCGCTCACCCTCGAGCCCGGCCAGACCCTCGTCGTCCGCGCCGGTGACGCGGGCGCCTGGGGCTACCTCGCGGTCGCCGGGCGGCTCGACGTGGCGCCGGTCCTCGGCTCGGCGGCGACCCACACCCGCTCGGGGCTCGGCGGCCTCGACGGGCGCGGTCTCGCCGCGGGCGACCGTCTCCCCGTCGCCGAGGGCCGGACATCGGACGGAGCGCCGCAGCGGCTCGTCGCGCCCTGGCTCATCCGCGACGGCCGGGAGATCCGGGTCGTGCTGGGCCCGCAGGACGACTACTTCGCCCCCGACCAGATCGAGGCATTCCTGGCCGGTCCCTGGACGGTCTCACCCCGGGGCGACCGGATGGCGTGTTTCGTCGACGGCACGCCGCTGAAACACGCCAAGGGCCACGATATCGTCTCCGACGGCGTCGCCATGGGGGCGATCCAGGTCTCCAGCATGACGTTCTGGTTCTTCCCGATCCCGCGGCTGATCTTCATGTTCGCGCCGCTCCTGCACATCTTCTTCGATCTGAAGATCTTCGTCGNCCCCGACGTCGAGGCGCGGGTCGCGCGGGCGGCGTTGCTGGTGGGGGGCGGCGGCGACGGCGTCGTCGCCCTGGCCGCCGCGCAGGGGAAGCGCTTCGTCTGCTTGCCGGAGGATCGGCCCTACGGCGAGCAGACCGAGAAGGCTCCTTCTTGGCGCGCCGCTGCACCACCGAGCCCCAGTCCATGACCTGGTAGTCGACGTTGAAGCCGGTGCGGGTGAGCATGTCGGCCGCCACGTCGGCGAGCGCCTTCAGGCTCGGGAAGTCCGAGGCGCCCATCAGCACCACCTTCTCGCCCTTGTAGCCGGCCGCCGCCAGCGCCGCCTTGGCGCCCGCGTAGTCGCGCTTGCTCGTCAGGGGTCTCCCCGTCGCCGAGGGCCGGACATCGGACGGAGCGCCGCAGCGGCTCGTCGCGCCCTGGCTCATCCGCGACGGCCGGGAGATCCGGGTCGTGCTGGGCCCGCAGGACGACTACTTCGCCCCCGACCAGATCGAGGCATTCCTGGCCGGTCCCTGGACGGTCTCACCCCGGGGCGACCGGATGGCGTGTTTCGTCGACGGCACGCCGCTGAAACACGCCAAGGGCCACGATATCGTCTCCGACGGCGTCGCCATGGGGGCGATCCAGGTCCCCGGCAACGGCCTGCCGATCATCCTGATGGCCGACCGGCAATCCACCGGCGGCTACCCGAAGATCGCCACGGTCATCGGGCCGGATCTCGGGCGGCTGGCACAGGTCCGGGGCGGGGCGAGCCTGTCGTTCCGGCGCGTCTCGGTAGCGGAGGCGGTCGCGGCGCGCCGCGCCGAGCGCGATCTCCTGCGCGAGGCGGTCCCCCGCGAGCCGGTCATCCGCACGGATTTCGCGTCGGACTTCCTGCTCGGCCTCAACCTCGTCGGCGGCGTCACAGATGGCCGCGCCTGAGCGCTTGGCGGCCGCGCGCGAGCGTCTAGAGTGCGGCCCCGGCCGGGTTACTGGGCCCGATCCCGACACACAGGAAAGCCCGCACGCATGGCGCACGCCGTTACCGCCCCGGGGACCCCGCCGGCCCGCAGCAATGAGCCCCTGAACGCCGACAGCGTGCGCCGTGCCCGGATCGACCTCGCCGCCTGCCTGCGCTGGGCCGCCCGCAACGGCCTGGAAGAGGGTATCTGCAACCACTTCTCGGCGGTGCTGCCGGAGCGGCCCGATCTGTTCCTGGTCAATCCCTACGGCCTCGCGTTCGCGGAGGTCACCGCGTCGAGCCTGCTGCTCTGCGACTTCCACGGCAACGTCCTTGAGGGCGACGGCCAGCCGGAGGCGACCGCCTTCCACATCCACGCCGAGTTGCACCGGCTGAAGCCCCGCGCCCGGGCCGCGTTCCACACCCACATGCCCTACGCGACGGCGCTCGCCATGCTGGAGGGCGAGCCGCTGGTGTGGGCCGGCCAGACGGCCCTGCGCTTCTATGGCCGGATCGCGGTGGACGAGGATTACAACGGTCTCGCGCTCGATTCGTCCGAGGGCCGGCGGATCGCCGAGAGCGCCGGCGAGGCGGACGTGGTGTTCCTGAAGAACCACGGCGTGATGGTGCTGGGCGAGACCATCGCGGAGGCCTGGGACGACCTCTACTACCTGGAGCGCGCCGCCCAGGCGCAGGTCCTGGCGATGAGCACGGGGCGCGCGCTGAAGGCCGTGCCCGAGGCGATCGTGAAGCACGTGGCGGCCCAGGAAGCGGCGGGCCGCGCCGAGAGCGCCCGCCTGCACCTGGAGAGCGTCAAGCGGGTGCTCGCCCGGGACGAGCCCGCCTTCCTGGCGTGAGCACGCGTCAGGGCGCGGCCCGGATCCGGTCGAGCAGCGCGGCGTCGGCGTAGCCGTCCGGCGGCAGGCCGACCGAGCCCTGGAACGCGCGCAGCGCCGCCCG
The DNA here is from genome assembly GCF_036441335.1 of Methylobacterium mesophilicum. GTDB lineage: Bacteria > Pseudomonadota > Alphaproteobacteria > Rhizobiales > Beijerinckiaceae > Methylobacterium > Methylobacterium mesophilicum_B. The sequence goes on along the minus strand of NZ_MLBW01000034.1, from coordinate 192,189 downwards.
CGTCCGCGGGCCGATCTTGCCGTCGACCCCGCCGGTGGCGAAGCCGCGCTCCGTCAGCCGGGTCTGCAGGTCGCGCCGCTCGTCGGCGGTGAGCGGCCGGTCGCCGCGCGGCCAGTCATGCACCAGGCCCGGGTCGCCGCGCAGGCGATCCGACAGGAGCGCGACGGTCAGCGCGTAGGCCAGGGCCGTGTTGTAGCGGAGGATCACCGCGAAGTTCGGCTGCAGCAGGAAGGCGGGGCCGCGGATCCCGGCCGGCAGGATCAGGGTCGCCTCGGCCGCGTCCGGCAGGGCGCGTTCGCGGGCGGGCCTCACGCCGAGCGCCCGCCACGCCGCGACGGTGCGGACCGTCGTCTCGTCGGCGAGCGCCGCGTCGAAGGTCCCGGGCAGCACCGCCTCGGTGCCCCAGCCCGCGCCGGGCTTCCAGCCGTGGCTGCGCAGGTAGTGCGCCGTCGACGCGAGGGCGTCCGGCACCGAGGTCCAGATGTCGCGCCGGCCGTCGCCGTCGAAATCGACCGCCTCGCGCTGGTAGACGCTGGGCATGAACTGCGTATGCCCCATGGCGCCGGCCCAGGACCCGGTCAGCCCCGCCGGCATCCGGTCGAGGGGCGCCTGGTTCCAGGCCAGGATCTGGAGCGCCGCCGCCAGCTCGTCGCGCCAGTAGGTCGCGCGGGTCGGGTCGCTGCAGCCGAGCGTCGCGAGCGAGCGGAGGACCGGCTTCACCACCGCCGCGTTGTCGAGCACGGCACCGTAGCTCGATTCCACGCCCCAGAACGCCACCAGGATGTGGCGGTCGACCCCGTACTGGGCCTCGATGGCCGCGAGCGTGTCGGCGTGCTCGGCGAGCTTGCGCAGACCGGCCTCGACGCGGGCCGGCGTGACGCTGGCCTCGATGTAGTCCCAGATCGGCCGGACGAACTCGCCCTGGCTCTGGGTCGCGGCGACGACGTCCGGGTCGGGCGTGAGGTGGGCGAGCTGCGCCTCGGCGAGGCCCTGCGGGACGGCGCGGGCCGTGACCCAGGCGATCAGGTCGGCCCGGCAGGCCTCGAAGGGCTGCCGGCTGATGGTGACGATCTCCCGCCGGACGCCGAACCCGCTGCGCGAGGCCGTGAAGGCGCTCGCCGCCGAGACCGGCGGGTTCCTCTGGGACGGGAGCGGCGACAACCCCTACGTGGCCATGCTGGCGCTCGCCGAGGCGATCGTCGTGACTTCCGACTCGGCCAACATGGTCAGCGAGGCGGTGTCGACCGGCGCACCGGTCCTGCTGTTCGATCTGCCGTCGACATCCCAGAAGATCCGCAGAGCCTCGGGGCGCGACGCCGCGATCACGCCCTGGAGCAGCGCGTCGTCCCGGTCGCCAGGGCCGCGCGCGCGGCGCCGCTCCGGGTCGCGGGCCGATTCGGCGCGGCGCGATCGTCCATGGGCATCTCCGGTGATCCAGACGGGGGCGGCGTAGCATAGCGGGCCGGCAGCGACACCTTCGAGACCCGGCCCGTGGCGGCGAGGGGCTCGCCGCGGCCCCGGCGGCGCCCCAAGTCGCCTCGCACCTGCCCGCCTGCCCGGAGACCACCCGTGATGCATCCCGCTTCCCTGACGGCGATCGGCGCGGCCCTCCTGGCCGCCGGACCGGCCAGCGCCCTGGAGGTCACCCGGAGCCGCGACATCCCGGCCCCGCCCGCGGCGGTCTGGGCGCTGGTCGGCGATTTCTGCGCGATCCAGAACTGGCACCCGCAGGTCCAGCGCTGCATCCTGTCGGGCGAGGACGACGATGACGGCATCCGCGCCCAGATCCGCGGCCTCGTGGTGAAGGGCGGCCGGGGCACGATCGCGGAGGTCGAGACCGCGCGCGACGAGACCGGCATGAGCTACAGCTACAGCTTCATCCAGGGCCCGTTGCCGGTGCGCGCCTACAACGCGACGCTGGCGGTCCGTCCCAACGGCGAAGGCTCCACGGTGATCTGGAGCGCGACCTTCGACGCCGAGGGCGTGAGCGACGCCGACGCCGTCGCCGACATCACCGGCGTGTTCGACGCGGGCCTTGCCGGGATCGCCCGGGAGTCGGCCAGATAGCCGCCCGCCGAATCGGCCCGCCGCGCGAAAAATCGCCCGCCGGGCGCCGCGGGCCCTCGCCGCGGGGCCGTCGCGGACCGATGTGAGCGCCGTCGGCGCGACCGAGCGCCCGGCTCGATTCCCAGAGGCAGCCTCAGGAGGCCGAGACCCGCATGCGCCGTCACCGCCACGCCAAGATCGTCGCCACCGTCGGTCCCGCCAGCTCCGCCCCGGACCAGCTCCGCGCCCTGTTCCTCGCCGGCGTCGACACGTTCCGGCTCAATTTCAGCCACGGCCTCCAAGAGGATCACGCCAAGGTCCACGCGGCCATCCGCGCCCTCGAGAAGGAGGTCGGCCGGCCGATCGGCATCCTGCAGGATCTCCAGGGGCCCAAGATCCGGATCGGCACGCTCCAGGGTGGCCGGCTCGATCTCCAGGCCGGCGAGACCGTCCGCTTCGTCCTCGAGGGCGCCGACGGCGACAGGCAGGCGATCCCGCTGCACCACCCGGAGATCTTCGACGCCGTCGTGCCGGGTCAGGAACTCCTCATCGACGACGGCCGGGTGCGGGTGCGGGTCACCGGGCCCGAGCGGACCTCGATCACCGCCGAGGTCGTCACCGGGGGCACGATCTCGAACCGCAAGGGCGTGAACCTGCCGGGCACGCTGCTGGACCTGTCGCCGCTGACCGAGAAGGACCGGGCGGACCTCGCCTTCGGGCTCGACCTCGGCGTCGACTGGGTCGCCCTGTCGTTCGTCCAGAAGCCGTCCGACGTCATCGAGGCGCGGGGGATCATCGGCGACCGTGCCGGCATCATGTCGAAGATCGAGAAGCCGCAGGCGCTGGAGCGGATCGACGACATCATCCGGCTCTCCGACGCCGTGATGGTCGCCCGCGGCGACCTCGGCGTCGAGATCCCGCACGAGGACGTGCCCGGACGGCAGAAGGAGCTGATCCGGGCCTGCCGGCTCGCCGTGAAGCCCGTCGTGGTGGCGACCCAGATGCTCGACTCGATGGTCAACGCCCCGGCGCCCACCCGGGCGGAGGCGTCGGACGTCGCCACCGCCATCTACGACGGCGCCGACGCCGTGATGCTCTCGGCGGAATCCGCGACCGGCCGCTACCCGGTCGAGGCGGTGGCGATGATGGACCGGATCATCCGGAGCGTGGAGGGACACAAGCTCTATCACTCGATCGTCGCGGCCTCGGAGCCGGGCGAGGAGGAGACGCCGCCCCACGCGGTGGCGACCGCCACGGCCGACCTCGCCGAGGCCGTGCACGCCGCGGCGATCGTCGCCTACACGGCGAGCGGGACGACGGCCGCCCGGGTCGCGCGCAAGCGCCCCGCGGCCTCGATCCTGGCCCTGACCCCCAACGTCGCGACGTCGCGGCGGCTCAGCCTGCTCTGGGGGGCGCACAGCGTCCTGACGGAGGACGTCGACAGCTACGAGGAGATGACCTCGAAGGCCTGCCACCACGCCCAGGACGAGGGTTTCGCCCGGCCGAACGACATCATCGTGGTCACCGCCGGCATCCCGTTCCACACGGCCGGCAACACCAACAACATCCGCCTGATGCAGGTCTGAAGTGCCCGATCGGGCGCCGGGCTGGAACGCGGCCCGCGCCTGACCCGTTGATGGGGAAGCTGCGCCATTTGGGCGCGAGACCGGAGGGCCGACCCATGAACCTGATCGGACGCATCGTCACCAAGATCCTCGGCAACGAGAACCGCCCCGTCGACCGGGACGACCGGAACGCCAGCACGGCGACGCCGCTCGGCCGCCTCGTGACGAAGATCCTGGGCAAGTAGGCGCACCGTCCGCCCGCGCCATTCGCCGCGCGCCCGAGCCGGGCGCGCGGCAGGACTGCCAGGCGATCAATTCGCGATGGCGCTGGCGGTCTCCTTCAGCACCGGCGCGGCGGGAATCGCGTGCTGCCAGAAGGTGCCGGTCCGGCCCTTCTCGTAACCGGCCTCGTACAGGGCCCGCATGTAGGCGGTGTCGAAGCCCTTCGCGGCGGACGCCTTGGGCCCGTTCTCGTCGATGTAGGTGAGGTTGAAGCCGATGCCGTTGTTGCGTGCCAGCGCGTAGGTCGCCGTCAGCGTCGCGCGGGAACGGGCACGGCTCGCCGTCGTGAAGGAGCGCTCGACGATCGAGAGCGTGTTGTCCTTCGTGACCTCGAATTCCGGCTCCAGACGGCCGTTGATCACCACGTAGATCTCGGCCTTGCCGCCGGTGCGGATCCGTCCGTCGCGCAGCAGCAGGGTCTGCGGCAGGGTGAAGACCGGGGTCACCACCGACCCGTCGACATGCATCTCCTGGAAGCGCGCGTCGCCGGCCGAGACGTCGATGAACTGGGGCGGGAACACCGCCGGGATGCTGGCCGAGGCCGCCAGGACGTCGCGGAACAGCTGGCGGGCGTTGGGGACCCCGCTCGCCGCGATGGCACCCATGTTCCAGATCACCGCGCGCTGGGAGTCGAGGTTCGTCGTCACGACGAGCAGGCGCCGGCCCTTCGCGTGCTCCTCGGCCACGGCCTTGAGGAGATCGTCCGTGACGTAGCGGTCGATGAGGTTGCGCAGGCGCCCGTCGCCGAACAGGCCGGAGCCGAACAGCACGTTCGCCAGGTTCGGCGAGGCCACCAGCTCGCTGGCGACGCCGCTCGTGTAGAACTCGGTCAGGTAGGGGTCGTAGGACGAGCCCAGGAACGCGAAGGGGGCGATCAGCGCGCCCGTCGAGACGCCGGAGACCAGGGTGAATTCCGGCCGCTTGCCGGACGCCGTCCAGCCGTTCAGCACGCCGGCCCCGTAGGCGCCGTCGCCGCCGCCGCCCGACAGGGCCAGGTAGGTGAAGCCCTTCTGGCGCCGCTCCGGATGCGCGGCGAGCTCCGCGATCGTGTCCACCGACGCGTCGGCGAAGACCCGCGCGCCCGGGATCCCGGGAACGGTGGCGAAGGCCGCCTGCTCGGCGCTGTAGGGCGTCCGCGGAACGCTGCCGCAGGCCGCGACCTGACCCGCCAGCCCGAACGCCACCGCCACGCGCAGGCTGACCAGACGAACGCCCATCGTCACTTCCTCGAACCGCGAAACGCGCCCACTCTGCCACACGGAACGAGCTTGGCCGTATCGCCAGTTCCGCCTGAGCCGGCTTCGAAGCAACGATAAGGCCGCGCTGTTGCGGTGGGGTCACGATCCCACGCGATCGGGGCGCGAGCGTGGCCGTCGGGGCAAGGGGCCGGACCTTGCGGAGCCGGCCCGGACCGGGCCGGACGGAACCATTGCCGGTGGACAGGCGATGCGGCGGCCCGCGCCCGGCGGCCTGCCGCCCTTGCAACGTTCGCGAACGCCGCGCTAGGGTTCCCCCGTGGCCCGGCGAGACAGGGTGTCGCACGTGGTGCGGCAGCCGGCGCGCGGGGGTGCAGTCTGCGCGGCGACACGGTCGGCCGGGAGATCGACTCCTGTCGTCTGGAACACGCGGGCTGGCCTTCGGAGGCGCGGCCGAGCCGCAGGGGGCGGAGGGGATGATGGAAGCGGGTCTCGGCTGGACGGACGATCGCGTGGCGCTGCTGCGCCGCCTGTGGGAAGACGGCCAGAGCGCCAGCAAGATCGCGGCGCAACTCGGCGGCGTCACCCGCAACGCGGTCATCGGGAAGGTCCACCGCCTCGGTCTGGCCGGCCGCGCGCGCGGCGGCGAGGAGGCCGCCACCGCCGTTCCGCCGTCGAAGACGGTCGAGATCGAGACCGCCATCGCGGTGGTCGAGACGCAGGCGCCCGAGCCTGTCGCGATCCTGACCCATCGTCCGGCCCCGGAATTCCCGGCGCCCGCGCCCGCTGCGGCGCCCGCGCCCGTGGCCCTGGCGGTGTCGGAGCGCGTCACCATCATGGATCTCCGGGAATCCATGTGCCGCTGGCCCCTCGGCGACCCGACGACGCCGGAATTCCGCTTCTGCGGCGCCCGGTCGATCACCGGCCTGCCGTACTGCACCCACCACGCCGAGATCGCCTACCAGCCCGCCGCCGAGCGGAAGCGCGATCGCCGCGTCGCCTCGTTCCGCTGAGCCGCCGCGCCGTCAGCGCAGCGTGACGCCGGCCTCGCGGAGGACGCGGGCGGTGCCGGGATTGACCGCGTCCGCCGGGACGAGACCGACGAGGTTCCTCGGCTGCGCTTCGGTGAGCTCCGTCCGCGCCAGCGCCCGGACGACGCGGTAGGCCGAGTCCTCCTCGAGGCCGGGCCGGGCGAGCACGAAGCTCCAGGATCCCACCGTCGCGATCGGATCCGCCTGCCCGGCGTGGCCCGGCAATCCAACACGTTCCTGCCCGGCCCCGGCGTCCGGGACGACCGCTTCACGATCGCGCCCGCCTTCACGTGGCGCCCCACAGCCGACACGACCTTCACGCTGNACCCCCGCCAGCAGGGCGGCCCGACGCGTCGGGCGACCGGCGGGGCCCGGCCCTCCGGCCGCGGAGGAAGGTCCGGCGCCGTCGCCCGCGGCCGGCCGGGGCGGAGAATGAAATTCTATCAGCAACGGATCACTCAATAAAGGCCTTCCACCCCGACCCGACAGTCCGCCGGATTCCGGAAAGAACTTTCGGTAACGGCACTTAGCCCGATTGCTCCGGCCGCGGCAACGCGATATCGGAGCCTCCCGTCCGGGCCGGTCAAGCCTCACGCGCGCGGGCGATCCCTTGGCGGGGCCGCCCCCGGACCCGACATCTGTCCGACCCGTCACCACGACCAGGAGTTCCGCGATGGCCGATACCCTCAACGCACCGGCGAAGGTCGGCCACGGCCGCGTCTACGGCTCGATCACCGAGACGATCGGCAACACCCCTCTCGTGCGCTTGAACCGGCTGCCCAAGGAGCACGGCGTCGACGCCGAGATCCTGCTGAAGCTCGAGTTCTTTAACCCGATCGCCAGCGTGAAGGACCGCATCGGCGTCAACATGATCGACGCCCTGGAGGCCTCCGGGAAGCTGCAGCCCGGCGGCACGCTCGTCGAGCCGACCTCGGGCAACACCGGCATCGCCCTGGCCTTCACGGCGGCGGCCCGCGGCTACCGGCTCATCCTGGTGATGCCCGAGACGATGTCGCTGGAGCGGCGCAAGATGCTCGCCTTCCTGGGCGCGGAACTGGCGCTCACGCCGGGCGCCCAGGGCATGAAGGGCGCGATCGCCAAGGCCGAGGAGCTCCTGAAGGAGATTCCGGGCTCGGTCATGCCGCAGCAGTTCTCGAACCCGGCCAACCCGGAGATCCACCGGAAGACCACCGCCGAGGAGATCTGGACCGACACGGGCGGCCAGCTCGACGCGTTCGTGGCCGGCGTCGGCACCGGCGGCACGGTGACGGGTGTCGGCGAGGTGCTGAAGCCGCGCCTGCCGAACCTGAAGGTCTTCGCCGTGGAGCCCGAGGATTCTCCGGTGATCTCCGGCGGCCAGCCCGGCCCGCACAAGATCCAGGGCATCGGCGCCGGGTTCATCCCCGACAACCTGCACACCAACATCCTCGACGGCGTCCTGAAGGTCACCAACCAGGCGGCGTTCGAGACCTCCCGGGCGCTCGCCCGGCTGGAGGGCATTCCGGGCGGCATCTCCACGGGCGGCAACGTCGCGGCGGCGCTGGAGCTTGCCAAGCGCCCCGAGTTCCAGGGCAAGCGGATCGTGACCGTCGCCTGCTCGTTCGCCGAGCGCTACATCTCGTCCGCCCTGTTCGACGGGATCGGCTGAGCCCGGCACCGGAGCGGCCTTCGGGCCGCTCCCCTCCGGCCCGCTGCGAGGCCTACCGCCCCGCGCGCGACCTCGATCGTGCCGGGACCGGCCGATCGAACAAATTTTTCTACTCAATCCACCACAGCACTGTATCCGTGAAGATAAAATAGAGATCAAACCAGCCTACAGACCGCGGACATATATTATTATCGAGAAGTTATTCTGAAAACAGCAGCGCGAGCGCTTCGCCTGGACGCGTGAACAACCATCCGCTAACGCCGACCCGGCGAACGGACAGGGATCTCTCATGCGCGGCCTTCTGATCCTCGTATTCGGTCTCTGGGCCCAGGCGGCGATCGCCCAGGGCTTCGCGCTCCACGACCTGACCGGGCTGGCCGAAGCCGCCAGGGCGGCGCTCGGGACCGAGGCCACGGCGCGGGCCGAAGCGGAGCATCTCGGCCTGCACTGCTCCGCCTGCACGGGGGCCCCGTCGATCGAGATCCGGATCGGGCGCCTCACCGACGGAACCGAGGCCCGGGTCCGCTCGGGCCGCACGACCCTGGCGGCGCTCGAGGCGATCTGCGTGCGGCGCAATCCGGATTGCCGCCTCTCGACCCTGCCCGCCGGCCCGGCGATCGGCTGGATGAGCGTCTACGCGCTGGGCGGCAGTGCCGGAGCCACCGCGGTCATTCTACGGGACGGCGACCTGCTGACGATCGAGGCGCGGGCGGCGGATCGCGAGGCCGCGGAGGATTCGGCGCGGCGCGTCATGCAGGCCGTCCTGCCCCGGATCGTCGGACCGGAGACCTGACCCGCCCGCCGCCGGTCGGCCGGGTCCGCGCAACCCTCCTCCCCCGCCTCCGTTGTCCCCCGGAGACGCAGAGAGGCGAGCCATGACAGAGCAGACCGGACGACCGTCGCGAGAGGGTTCCGACACCGCGCCGACCACTGACACCCAGACGCCGCGAGAGAAGCTCGGCCAGATGGAGGACGAGGCACGGTCCGGCACCGATCTCGGCGAGGCGATCGACCGCGCCACCGCCGCCGTCGGCCAGGACGACGGGAAGCGCTGATGGTCAGGCCGACGAGCGAATCCGGGACGGTCACCCGCAAGCCCGACGACAAGGTCGGGTCGCGCGGGAGCACGCCCGCCGGCGGCGGCCATCAGACCTCCGATCAGGCGGCGATCACCGACATGGGGTCCGGCGGAACGCCGCGGCCCGAACCGAAGGAGGGCTGGGGCGCGGCGGGCGAACCGGGCCGCGCGCCGCCCGCGATCGGCGGCTCCTCGGGGGGCCATTCCGATCAGAAGGCCTCGCGAGGTCCGGCCGCCGACACGAAGGTGGCGGACGGGCACTACCGGGCGGAGCGGGAGAACCGGGAATGACCGAGCGTCGAGAGACCGGCGCGCAGCCGGACAAGCCGAAGAACGTCGCCCCCGACGCGGTCAAGGACCCGAACGAGAAGACCGAGGGCAAGCCAGGCCACGGGACGCCTTCCGGCGGCACGCAGAACGACGAGACCGATCCCGGAAGCAGCTGACGCGCCGCGCCGGCCAGTGCCGCGGCGGGATTCGCGCCGCGGCGACGCGGGGATCAGGAGAGCCGGAAGGGGATCGGTCCGGAGGCCAGCGGCACGTCGCCGGGACGGCAGCCGGTCTCGACGCAGGCGTAGCGGATCGCGTCCTGGCGGCTGCGGAAGATGCCTCCGGCGCGCCCACCGGTCTCGACCGCGACCCAGTGTCCCTCGCCGTCCTGGCCGACGAGGTATGAGGGCGGCGCGGCGGCGGCCTGCGCGAACGGAGGGAGGGGATTCAACGCGACGGGCATCGGTGTCACGGGGTTCACGCGGGCCTCTCGGGTCCGCCCCACCGAGGTATCGCCCCCGGCATAAGGGTTCGATGGGTCCGAGAGCGACCCGGAATAAGGGCCGCATCAGCAACCGGGCCTGAGCGCCCGGTTGCCTGTCGTTCACGATCGGCGACGGCCGTCCGCCTCAGGCGGCGTTCTCCTTCGACCGCTCGGCCCGCTTGCGGTCGTTCGGATCGAGGATCGCCTTGCGCAGGCGGATCGACTTCGGCGTCACCTCGACGAGCTCGTCGTCCTGGATCCAGGCCAGCGAGCGCTCGAGGGTCATCCGGATCGGCGGGGTGAGGCGCACGGCCTCGTCCTTCGAGGTGGTGCGGATGTTCGTGAGCTTCTTGCCCTTGAGCACGTTCACCTCGAGATCGTTCTCGCGGTTGTGCTCGCCGACGATCATGCCCTGGTACACCTTCCAGCCGGGCTCGATCATCATCGGGCCGCGATCCTCCAGGTTCCACATGGCGTAGGCCACGGCCTCGCCCTGGTCGTTGGAGATCAGCACGCCGTTGCGCCGGCCCGGCATCTCGCCCTTGTAGGGCTCGTAGGCCTTGAACAGCCGGTTCATGATCGCGGTGCCGCGGGTGTCGGTCAGCAGCTCGCCCTGGTAGCCGATCAGGCCGCGGGTCGGAGCGTGGAACACGAGGCGCAGGCGATTGCCGCCGGACGGCCGCATCTCCAGCATCTCGGCCTTCCGCTCGGACATCTTCTGCACGACGACGCCGGAATGCTCCTCGTCGACGTCGATCACGACCTCCTCGATCGGCTCCAGCAGGCCGCCATTCTCGTCGCGCTCGTACACGACGCGGGGCCGCGACACGGCGATCTCGAAGCCCTCGCGGCGCATGGTCTCGATCAGGATCGAGAGCTGCAGCTCGCCGCGGCCCGAGACGTAGAAGCTGTCCTTGTCGGCGGCCTCCTCGATCTTGAGCGTGACGTTGCCCTCGGCCTCCTTGAACAGGCGGTCGCGGATCATGCGGCTCGTGACCTTGTCGCCCTCGGTGCCGGCGAGCGGACTGTCGTTGACGATGAACGACATCGTCACGGTCGGCGGGTCGATCGGCTGGGCCTGGATCGGGGTTTCGACCTGCGGGTCGCAGAAGGTGTCGGCCACGGTGCCCTTCATCAGGCCGGCGATCGACACGATGTCGCCCGCCTCGCCCACCTCGATCGGCGCGCGCTCGAGGCCGCGGAAGGCGAGGATCTTCGACACGCGGCCGGTCTCGACGACCTTGCCGTGACGGTCGAGGACCTTGATCGACTGGTTGGGCTTCACCGAGCCCGCCGCGATGCGGCCCGTGATGATCCGGCCGAGGAACGGGTTGGCCTCGAGCAGGGTGCCGAGCATCCGGAACGGGCCCTCCTCGGTCCGGGCCTGCGGCACGTGCTTCAGCACGAGGTCGAACAGGGGCTCGAGGCCCACCGACGGGTCGGCCTCCGGGCTGTCGGCCATCCAGCCGTTGCGGCCCGACCCGTAGAGGATCGGGAAGTCGAGCTGCTCGTCGGTGGCGTCGAGGGCGGCGAACAGGTCGAACACCTCGTTCACGACCTCGTTGATCCGCGCGTCCGGACGGTCGACCTTGTTGATCGCCACGATCGGGCGCAGGCCGATCTTGAGCGCCTTGCCGACCACGAACTTGGTCTGCGGCATCGGCCCCTCGGCCGCGTCCACAAGCACGATCACGCCGTCGACCATCGACAGGATGCGCTCGACCTCGCCGCCGAAATCGGCGTGGCCGGGGGTGTCGACGATGTTGACGCGGGTGTCCTTCCAGACGACCGAGGTCGCCTTGGCGAGGATCGTGATGCCACGCTCCTTCTCGAGGTCGTTCGAGTCCATCGCCCGCTCCTCGACCCGCTGATTCTCGCGGAAGGTGCCGGACTGGGCCAGCAGCTTGTCGACGAGGGTCGTCTTGCCGTGGTCGACGTGAGCGATGATGGCGATGTTGCGCAGATTCATGGCGGCCCGAAACGGGTTGTGCCGGCTCCCTGGCGGCCGCGCGGCGCGGCCGTCCGCGCCGGTTCAGGTACGGAGTCGTGGTGGTTGCGTCGCAATATAAGGACGCGGGCGCTTGGGCAAGGCCGCTGAGGTCATGGGGGCGTCGCGTTGCCGGGATTGCTGGGGGCAGATCCGGCAGCGGCGCCCCGCGCCCGGCGCGGTTCGGCGATCGAAGCAGGGCTGCTCCGCGCGCGCTCCCCAGCGGCGGCCGCCCTATATGACGGCACGATGACGCCGCGACCGGCGCGAAGCCGTCCGTATCGGGTTGTATTGGATGAAACCGGATCCCTCGGGTAGCGTATCGACCAGGATCAGGTGCTCGGCTGCGGCGATTCGGCCCTCGGGCCGCCAGGGCGGGCTTTCCCCGGAAGGACACGATGCGCGCGCTTGAGCCGCGGCTGTTCCCGTATATCTGGCGCTACTCGAAAGGCGCGCAGCTCCGGATCTGCGCCGTCGTGCTGGCGTCGCTCCCGTTCTATTTCGCCTCGCTCGACCTGCCGAAGCGCATCGTCAACGACGCGATCACCGGGAAGGCCTACGCGCACGGCGAGGCGACCGCGCCGTTCCTCGAGCTCACCGTCGAGTGGCCCGCCTTCCTGGGCGGCGGCAAGACTCACCTGTTCGAGGGGTTCCAGCTCGACCGGTTCGAGCTGCTGCTCAGCCTGTCGACCCTGTTCCTCAGCCTCGTCCTGATCAACGGCGCGTTCAAGTTCTGGATCAACCTGCAGAAGGGCATCCTCGGCGAGCGGATGCTGCGCCGCCTGCGGTTCCAGCTGTTCTCGCTGATGCTGCGCTTCTCCCCGGAGACGCAGCGGGAGGTGAAATCCTCCGAGACCGCGACGATCATCCGGGACGAGGTCGAGCCGATCGGCTCCTTCATCGGCGACGCGATCGTGGTGCCGGTGTTCCTGGGCACGCAGGCCGCGACGGCGCTGGCCTTCATCATGATGCAGAACATCTGGCTCGGCATCGCGGCCGGCGGCATGGTCGCCGTGCAGATGACCGTGATCCCGCGGCTGCGGCGGGAGATCATCCGTCTCAGCCGCCAGCGTCAGATCGCGTCCCGCGCCCTGGCCGGGCGCGTCGCCGAGGTGCTCGACGGCCTGCAGGCGGTGACGCTGAATGACACCGGCCGCTGGGAACGCGCGGAGGTCGGCGGCCGCCTCTACCGGCTCTACGACCTGCGCCTGCGGATCTACCGCCGCAAGTTCGCGGTCAAATACCTCAACAACCTGCTCGCGCAGGTGACGCCGTTCCTGTTCTACGCGATCGGCGGCTACTTCGCCCTGAAGGGCCAGCTCGACATCGGCCAGCTCGTGGCGGTCCTGGCCGCCTACCGGGACCTGCCGCCGCCCCTCAAGGAGCTGATCGACTGGGATCAGCAGCGCCTCGACGTCGAGGTCAAGTACGAGACCGTGGCGGCGCATTTCGGCCCGCAGCGCCTCCTGCCGGCCGAGCACGAATCCGAGCGCGCGGCGCCCCGGCTCGGCGGGCCGCTGCGGCTGGAGGGCCTGCAGCTGCGCGATCCGCAGGGCGGCTCCCTAATCGAGGTCGGCGACGCGGAGGTACCCCTCCCCGGGCAGGTCGCCCTGGTCCCGCCCGGGGCGATCGCGCAGGAATTCGTCCGCGTGCTCGCCGGGCTCCAGGCGCCGCCCGGGGGCACGGTCCGGATCGGCGAGCACGACCTCTCGACGCTGCCGCGCCGCCACCACGCGCGGCGCATCGCCTACGCGGGCGTCCAGCCCGTGCTGTTCCCCGGGACGCTGCGCGACAACGTCCTCTACGGGCTGCGCGTGCACCCGCTGCGCACCAAGAGCCTCGACCTCAGCAAGGCGCGGATCAACGAGGCGGTGAAGACCGGCAACCCCTGCGACAGCGTCGAGGACCCCTGGATTGACTTCAAGCGCCTCGGCGTCCGGGATGCCGACGAGCTCGACGAGCGCCTGCTCGACCTGCTCGGCCGGCTCGACCTCGGCGACGAGCTCTACCGGTTCGGGCTCGGCGCCCTGAGTTCGGTCGCCCACGACACGCCGGTGGGCCAGCGCATGATCGCGGCGCGGGAGCACCTGCGCGAGCATTTCGCCCAGAAGGGTCTCGCCGACCTCGTGATCCCCTTCGCCCGGGGCCACTACAACGAGCAGGCCACCGTCGGGGAGAACCTGCTGTTCGGCGTCCCGCGCGACCCGACGCTGACGGATCCGCGCCGCCTCGCCGGCGTCCCCCTGTTCCGCGACGCGCTGGAGAAGGTGAAGCTCCTCGACGAGCTCGACCGGATGGGCGTCGCCATCGCCAGCAACCTCAAGGACATCTTCGCCGACGTGCCGCCGGGCCACCCGCTGTTCCGGCGGTTCTCGCTGATCACCCCGGACGCGCTGCCCGACTACCTGCGCCGGCTCGCGCGCCTGCCCGAGGACGGGCGGCTGAGCGAGACCGACAGCGTGGCCTTCCTGGCGCTGGCCCTCGCCTATGTCGAGCCGCGGATGCGCTTCGGGCTGCTCGACGAGACCCTCGCCAAGCGCATGGTCGGCGCGCGGGCGGTCGTGCAGGGCTTCATGCACGGCGACGACGGCTGCGACGTCGAATCCTACGACCCGAACCGGATCAACCCGCGCAGCACCGTCCTCGACAACCTGCTGTTCGGCCGCATCGACACGGCGCGGATGCACGGCGAGGCGCTGATCCAGAAGGAGGCCCGCGCGGTGTTCCGGGAGTTCGACCTGGAGCGGCCGATCCAGCGGCGCGGCCTCGAGAAGGAGGTCGGCAACCGCGGGCAGCTGCTGGCCGAGCGCGTCCGGGTCCGGGTCGGCCTCGCCCGGGCGATCCTGCGCGCGCCGGAGATCCTGGTCGCCGACCGGGTGGACGAGCACCTGGAGCGCGGCGTCGACACGCTGCTCGACGTGACCGAGGCCGCCCTACCCCGGGCGAGCCTCGTGGCGAGCCTGTCGCCGGAATCCGATCCGGCCCGGTTCCCCGCGCGCCTCCCGATGCGGAGTGCCGAAGCGCGCCTGCGCACGGCGGCGGAATGACGTAAGCGTGACCGGTCCGCGCGCGGCGCGGCCGGCGGTTTACAGGCCTGCCCGTCTCCGGCACAGGATGGCCCCCCATGCCAACATTCTCGGACGCCACCGCGACCCCGGACCGGGCGAGCCCGAGCCTCGCCGGGATGCCGCGCGTGGTGCCGCCGCACCGCGCCCCGCCGGAGCGCGAGCTGCCCCTGGCCGCCTACCTGCGCTCGATCCGCGACAACGCGCTGGCAGGCTTTCCCCGGCGCGCCTTCGAGGAGCCGGTCACCCGGCGGGGCCTGCTCGGGCGATCGAGCTTCGTGCTGAACGACCCCGAGGCGATCCGCCGGGTCCTCGTCGAGAATCAGGCGAACTACGCCCGCACCACCGGGACGACCCGCATCCTGCGCCCGATCCTCGGCGACGGGCTCCTGATCAGCGAGGGCTCGGCGTGGCGGCACCAGCGGCGCACCCTGGCGCCGGCCTTCACGCCGCGGGCGATCGACGGTCTGGTGCCCCACATCGCCGCCGCCGTGACCGACGGGATGGAGCGGATCGCCGCCGAGGCCGCGGAAGGGCCGGTCGACCTGTTCACGTCCTTCTACAGGCTCGCCCTGGAGATCGCCGGGCGCGCCATGTTCTCGGTGGGCATGGACGAGCACGGCGCCGAGCTGCGCCAGTTCATCGCCGAGTACGCCGAGCGGATGGGGCGGCCGCACCTCCTCGACATCGTGATCCCCCCGGGCTGGCCGGTGCCCCTCGACCTGTCGCGCCGCCGCTTCCGGCACCGGTGGATCCCCTTCCTCGACCGGATCATCGCGGCGCGCCGGGCCGCGGAGCGGGACGGGTCCCGCTCGGGCGACCTCCTCGACCTGCTCGCGGCCGCGCGCAATCCGGACACCGGCGCCGCCTTCACGCCGGACGAGCTGCGCGACCAGGTGGCCACCATGATCCTGGCGGGCCACGAGACCACCGCCGGCACGCTGTTCTGGGCGGCCTACCTGCTGGCCCTCGCCCCGGAGGTGCAGGAGCGGGTCGCCGCCGAGGCGCGCGCCGCCGACCTGACCTATCCCACCGGCTGCCAGAGCGACGGGCGGCTGCCGCTCACCCGCGCGGTGATCGACGAGACGCTGCGCCTGTACCCGGCGGCCTTCGTGGTCGTCCGGCGGGCGCTCGGCCCGGACAGCGTGGCGGGCCACGCGGTCCGGGCGAGCGACATCGTCATGGTGAGCCCCTGGGTGCTCCACCGCCACCGGTCGCTCTGGCCGGACCCGGACGCGTTCGATCCGGGCCGCTTCCTGCCCGGCGCCCCGGCCCCGCGGCGCTTCGCCTACCTGCCCTTCGGGGCCGGTCCGCGCGTGTGCATCGGCGCGCAGTTCGCCCTGAGCGAGGCCGTCCTGTCCCTGGCGCGGGTGCTGCAGCGGTTCCGGCTGGTGCTCGACGAGCGCGAGCCGGTGCTGCCCCAGGCGGTCGTCACGACCCAGCCGGACCGGCCGGCCCGGTTCCGGCTGATCCCCCGCGCGCCGCTCAGCCCCTGATCCCGGTGATCGTCGCCGAGGTCGCGCGGGGATCGCGCATCGGCCAGCGGCCGCTCTCCACCTGCGCCAGGAAGTCGTCCAGCAGGCGGTTGTAGGCGTCGGGCTCCTCGACCGAGAGGGCGTGGCCGGTATTGGGCAGCACGGCGAGGGCGGCGGAGGGGATGACCCGCTTGAGCATCAGGCTCGGGGCGAGGCAGGGCCAGTCCTCGTCGCCGGCGACGATCAGGGTCGGGACCGTCATGCGGCCCAGCTCGTCCCCGAGGTCGTAGAGCGACGGCCGCCCCTTCTGCACGCCGGCCTGGGTGTTGGCCGAGCCGAGGGCCGAGTGCTCGGCGAGCATCCGCTTGAACTCGGCGTGCCCGCGCGGATCCTTGGTCTCGAACTGCACCCGCGTCGGCCCGACGGCGTAGCGCTCCGCGAAGGCCGCCATGCCGTCGCGGAGCAGCATCGCCGCGGTGGCGTCGGCCTCGGCGCGGAACAGGGCCTGCCGCTCGGGCTCCGCGCCGTAGCCGCAGCCGCCGAGGCAGAGCGAGAGCGCGCGGCCGGGATGCCGCAGGCCGAAATGCAGGGTCGCGAAGGCGCCCATCGAGATGCCGGCGACGTGGGCCTGCGGCGCGCCGAGATGGTCGAGGATGGCCAGGATGTCGTCGGCGGCGCGCGCCTGCGAATAGGCCGAGACGGCCTCCGGAACGTCGGAGGGCGGGTAGCCCCGGGCGCTGAACGCGACCGCGCGGTAGCGGCGGCCGAAGTGGCGCAGCTGCGCCTCGTAGCTGCGATGATCGCCGGCGAATTCGTGGACGAAGATCAGCGGCGTGCCCCGGCCGCTCTCCTCGTAGTGGAGCCGTATCCCGTCGTCCGTCGTGGCGCTCGGCATGGCGATCCTCTCATCGGCCTCCCCCGGGTCCCGGAGATGGCGCGACGGGGCGCCCGGTCGAGCGTCGGGACCGGACTTCGTGGCGGCCACGACGAAGCCGCACCCGGCGGACCGGGCGCGGCTCGTGGATCTCCGTGCCGGCGGGGACGCTCCCCGCCCGGCTCAAGCGGCCTTCTTGGAGGAGGCCGGCTTGGCGGCCCCCTTGTTGGCGGCGACCTCGGCGAGCTTCGCGGCCAGCTTGGCGTCGAGCTTGCCCGAGGCACCGAGCGGCAGCTCGATGTCGAGGCCGAGGGTCGAGACACCCTCGCCGCGCTCCAGGGTGACCTTCACCTTGTCGGGCTCCACCGCGACGTGGTTGGCGATCACCGCCAGGATCTCCTCCCGGAGCTGGATCACGAGGTCGGGGCGACCCGACTCCGCGCGCTCGTGGGCGAGGATCAGCTGCAGGCGGTCGCGGGCGACCGCGCCGGAGCTGCGCTTCTGGAACAGTCCCAGGATGCTCACGCCGCCCTCCGCATGAACAGCTTGTCGAGGAAGGACTTGCGCTCGACCGGCAGGCTCATCGGCACGGACTCGCCCTTGAGCCGGCGGGCCGCGTCGGCGTAGGCCCGCGCCGGGGCGCAGAGCGGGTTGTTCAGCGTCACCGGGCAGCCGAGGTTCGAGGCGCGCAGCACCTCCTGGCTCTCCGGGATGATCGCGAGCAGCGGGATCGACAGGATGTCGAGCACGTCCTCGGTCTTGAGCATGTCGCCGCGGTCGGCCCGCAGCGGGTCGTAGCGGGTGAGGATCAGGTGCTTCTCGATGTCCTCGCCCTTCTCCGCCTTGGCGGTCTTGGAATCGAGGAGGCCGATGATCCGGTCGGAGTCGCGCACCGAGGAGACCTCGGGGTTGGTGACGACCACCGCCACGTCGGCGTGGTGCATGGCGAGCTGGGCGCCGCGCTCGATGCCGGCGGGGGAGTCGCAGATCACCCAGTCGAACTTCTCGCGCAGCTCGTCCATCACCCGGGCGACGCCCGCGTCGGTGAGCGCGTCCTTGTCGCGGGTCTGCGAGGCCGGCAGCAGGTGCAGAGTCTCCAGCCGCTTGTCCTTGATCAGCGCCTGCGGGAGCTTGGCGTCCCCGTTGACCACGTTGATGAGGTCGTAGACGACCCGGCGCTCGGCGCCCATGACGAGGTCGAGGTTGCGCAGGCCGACGTCGAAGTCGACGACGCACACGCTCTGACCACCCTGGGCCAGGGCCGCTCCGAGGGCCGCGGTCGTCGTCGTCTTGCCGACGCCGCCCTTGCCCGATGTGACGACGAGAACCTTTGCCACGCGTCGATCTCCCTTAATCCAGGCTTGCCATTCGGATGTTGCCGCCATCGAGCCAGACCTGGGCGGCCTTGCCGCGCAGGGCCGTGCCCATGTCCTCCGCCGTCCGCACGAGGCGGTCGATCCCCAGCAACTCGGGTTCGAATTTGCGGCAGTAGATTCGTGCGCGCGGGTTGCGCGCGGCTCCGGCGATCGCGCGTCCGCGCAGGGCGCCGTAGACGTGGATGGAGCCGCCGGCCAGGATCTCGGCCCCCGAGGAGACCGAGCCCATCACGGTCACGTCCCCGGTCGGGTTGATGACGCTCTGGCCGGAGCGGACCGAGCCCTCGACGGTGATCGAGGTGACCACCTGCGGCTCCGGCTCGGCCGGGACGCTCGGGATCTCGACCTTCACGGACGGGTGCCCCTGGACCAGCAGCGGCGGCAGACCGTCCGCGACCGCGTCGGCGCCCTCGATGCCCAGGACCGCGATGCCACGGGCCTTGAGCTCGTTCATCAGCGTCTCGAGCGCGTCCGGCTCGGGCTTGAGCTGGGCGCAGTCCAGGATGACGGCCCGGCCTTTCAGCAGGGTCGGCGAGCGCTTGAGCGCCGCGTCGAGACCCGCGAGCCACTCGGGAAGCGGCGGCTCGGGGCAGAGGGCCAGGGCCTTGAAGGCCCGTCCGCGCAGGCTGAGCGGCCGGGGCGCGGAAGGAGCCGCCGCTCGGGCGGTCTCCGGTTCGATCGGCTCGGGGAGGGTGTCGCTCATGTCCGCCCGTTAAGAGTCCTTACCGGACCATTGACGGCGGGTATGGTTACCGAAGGGTTAAGTTTCTGATCCGGTCGGCAAATTCTGCCGGGATCCTGGTATCGGGGCAGCGGAGGACGGTCTCGCGCCCCGATCGCGACCGTCGCGGGGGCGCGGCGCACGGTCCCCCGGGCCCGCCGCCGGGCCGGACGCGGCCTTCGGCCGACGGCCCGGACGCCGTCGTCGGCAGCCCCTCAACCCCGCTCGAACAGGTTGAGCTTGATCGCGTCCTCGAGCAGCCGCACCTCCACGGCCTGCCCGCGGAAGGCCGGGTCGAGGTCGTCGGCGGCGCGGTAGAGCCCGTCGATCGCCACCAGCTCCGGCTCGAACCGCCGGCACCAGATCCGGGCCGCCGGGTTCCCGGCGGCGCCGGCGATCGCGCGGCCGCGCAGGGCGCCGTAGACGTGGATCGAGCCCCCCGCGATGACCTCGGCGCCCGACGCAACGGCGCCCAGCACCGTGACGTCGCCCTCGAGATGCAGCACGGTCTGGCCGGAGCGCACGGGCGCGTCGAGGATCAGCGAGCGGGCCGTCTCCCTGGCCTGCGGCTCGGCCGGCGCGGGTGCGTCAGCGGCCGCCTCGTCCGGAGCGGCGACCTCCCCCGCGGGCCGCCCGCCCGACAGGGCGGGCGGGGTTCGGGAATCCAGGAGCGAGGCCGCCGCGCCCTCGATCCCCAGGATCGGGATGTTGCGGGCAGCCAGCTCGGCGAGCAGACCGTCGAGATCCTCGCGGTTGAGCCGCAATCCGGACAGGTCGAGGATCACCGGCCGGCCGGCGAAGAAGTTCGGGGCGCGGCGGTTGAGGGCGTCGAGGTCGCCGAACCAGTCGGCCACCGGGGGGATCGGCGCCAGGACGGTGGCCATGAAGGAGCGGCCGCGGAAGCGGATCGGCGGGCGCGCCGGCTCGGATGTCGGCTGGGTCACGGGCGTGTTCGGTGTGCGCGGAAGGGATGGTCCGCATCCATGGGACGGCGCCGCGCCGGGAGCAATCCCGCAAGGCCCGATGTGACGCCTTGGCGGGCCCGCCGGCGCGTTTCTGTTGTAGAGAGGGCCGGCAGCCGAGCCGGACCGGACCGTTGAGCAGCGCCACCTCGAACGCCCCCGCCCCCTTCGTCGTCGATGACCTGACCCGCGCCAACCAGCGGCGGGCGGCCGACCCGCGCGCCTCGGCCTGGGTCTCGGCCAATGCCGGCGCGGGCAAGACCAAGGTCCTCACCGACCGGGTCGTGCGGCTGCTCCTCGACGAGGCGCCGCCCGGCCGGATCCTGTGCCTGACCTTCACCAAGGCCGCCGCGGCCAACATGGCGATCCGCGTCTTCCGGCTCCTCGGCCGCTGGGTGACGCTGGACGACGAGACCCTCGCCGCCGAACTCGCCGAGCTCACCGGCGAGCGCGCCGGGCCCGAGCGCCTGCGGCTGGCGCGCCGCCTGTTCGCCCGGGCGGTCGAGACGCCGGGCGGCCTCAAGATCGAGACGCTGCACGCCCTGTGCGAGCGGCTGCTCCACATGTTCCCGTTCGAGGCGAACGTGCCGGCCCGCTTCGTGGTGCTCGACGAGGCCAAGGCCCGGGAACTGTTCGACATCGAGATGGCCAACGTCCTGGCCGACGCCGTCGCGAACGGCGACACGCCACTCAGCGCCGCCCTCGCGCGGGTCACGCCGGAAGCGACCGGCGACACCCTGCGGGCCGCGATCCGGGCGGCCATGCGGGCGCGGAGCTTCATCGGGGACGCCGCCGGCCTGGAGCGTGCCTTCGGGCGGCTGCACGGGGCGCTGGGACTGGCGGCCGAGGAATCCGCCGAGCGGATCGAGGCCGCGATCCTCGAGGGCGGTCCCGGGTGCCGCCCGGGGGAGCGCGCCGCGCTCGTGGCCGCGCTGCGCACCGGCAAGGCCAACGACGAGAAGCTCGCCGACGCGCTCGAGGCCGCCGAGGCCGAGCGGCTCCGCTCCGCGGACCTTCCCGACCGGGCCGAGGCGCTCGCGCTCTACCGCGCGGTCTTCTTCACCCAGAAGGACGAGCCCAAGGCCGACAGCAGCCTCGGGACCAAGGCCGTGCCGGCCGGCGCCAAGGCGGCGCTGCTCGCCGAGCGGGACCGGCTGGATCCGCTGTTCGACCGCCTGCGCGCCGCCCGGGCCCATGCCCGCACGCAGGCGCTGTTCCAGATCGCCGCCGAGATCCACCGCCGCGTCGAGGCCCAGAAGGCGCGCCTCGGCGCCCTCGACTTCGACGACCTGATCCACAAGGCGCTGGACCTGCTCGGCCGCGTCGGCGCTGGCTGGGTCCTGTACAAGCTCGACCGCGGGATCGACCACGTCCTCGTCGACGAGGCGCAGGACACGAACCCGGAGCAGTGGGCGATCCTGCGGGCGATCACGCAGGAATTCGCCGCCGGCGAGGGGGCGCGGATCGGCAGCCGCACGCGCTTCGCGGTGGGCGATCCCAAGCAGTCGATCTACGGCTTCCAGGGCGCGGAACCGCGGGAATTCGCCCTGACCCGCGCGTCCTGGATCGCGGAATCGCGCTCGGCCGGCCTGACCTTCGAGGACGTGCCGCTCACCCTGTCGTTCCGCTCGACCGACCTCGTCCTGCGCGCCGTCGACGCTGTCTTCGCCCTCGACGCGCACAACGAGGGCCTGTCGTTCGAGGACACGGTGCGCACGACCGTGCATGCCAGCGCGCGGCCGGGCGCACCCGGCGCGGTGGAATTGTGGCCGATCGCCGAGCCGGAGCCGGCCACGGAGCCCGATGCCTGGACCGCCCCCGTGGACGCGCCGGAGACCAGCGCCCCGGCGATCGTCACCGCCCGGCGGGTGGCGCAGGCGGTGCGCGCCTGGACCACCGCGGGGGACGCCACCGGCCGGATCTGGCGCCCCGGGGACGTCCTGATCCTGGTCCGGAAGCGCGGACCGGCCTTCGAGGAGGTGATCCGCGCCCTGAAGGGGCTCGGCGTCCCGGTCGCCGGGCAGGACCGGCTCGAGGTCTCGGCCCACATCGCGGTGGCCGACCTCGTCGCCGCCGGCCGGGCGGGGCTCCTGCCGGCCGACGACCTGACCCTCGCCACCGCCCTCAAGACGCCGCTCGTCGGCCTCACCGACGAGGATCTCGTGCGGATCGCCGCCCGCCGCGACCTCGCCGAGACCCTGGAGGATGCCCTGCACCGCCACGCCGCGGCGGGCGACGCGGCCGCGCGGCGCGGGCTCGCGGCCCTCGATCGTCCGGTCGGTCCTCCGGATCGTCGACGCCCCGGAGCTGGCGCCGCTCTTCGCCCCCGACGCCCGCGCCGAGGTGGCGCTGTCGGGGCGCGTGCGGGCCGGCGGGACGGACAGGATGGTTCAGGGCCGCGTCGACCGCCTCGCCGTGACGGCGGACGCGGTGCATCTCGCCGACTTCAAGACCGGCCGCCCGCCCGAGCCGGGCGCGCCGCTGCCCGAGGCGGAGGCCGGCCAGATCGCCCTCTACGCGCGCCTCCTCGCGCAGATCTACCCGGGCCGGACGATCCGGCCGGTCCTCGTCTGGACCTCGGGCCCGGTGATCCGCGCCCTGACCCCCGGCGACGTGACCGCGGCCCTGGAGCGGATCGGCATCGAGGCGTGACGCGCCGCGCAGGCCGGGCGCCCGGGGACCGTCCGGCGCGGCGCGCCGATTCACCCGGCGAACCGTGCGTCGCCCGCGCCGCGGCCCACACCCGGAGGCCGGACTTCTTGACCGGGCGCCGGGCCGTCGCCAATTCTGACCGGACCGCGCGGGCCTCTGCCCGTTCGACGCCGCCCGAGGGGCGGCGGATTCCGAAAGGTGACGTTATGGCGACGGTGAAAGTGACCGACGCGAGCTTCGAGCAGGACGTTCTCAAGTCCGCCGAGCCCGTCGTGGTGGATTTCTGGGCGGAGTGGTGCGGCCCGTGCCGTCAGATCGGCCCGGCCCTCGAGGAGATCGCGACCGACCTGCAGGGCAAGGTGAAGATCGCCAAGGTCAACGTCGACGAGAACCCGCAGATCGCCGCCCAGTACGGCATCCGCTCGATCCCGACGCTGCTGCTCTTCAAGAACGGCGAGCGCGTGGACCAGAAGGTCGGCGCCGCCCCGAAGGGCGACCTGTCGCGCTGGATCGGCGCCCAGACCGCCTGAACCGGCCGCACGGCTCCGAACGACAAAAAGAAAGCCCGGCCGCGAGGCCGGGCTTTCTCGGTTTCGAGCCCAAGTTTTTTTGAGGGATCCCGGTTCGTGCCGGGATCCCGTATCCCGTCTTAGTACGAGCCGAACTTGTAGTTCAGGCCGGCGCGGACGACGGCGAAGGCGTTCTCGTTCCGGCTGGCGCCGGCGAGCGTGTACACCGGCACCAGGCCGACGGGGGAGATAGCGGCACCGACCAGCGGGAGCTGGGCGCGGCCGTTGTTGTTGTCGAGGTTCACGTACAGACCTTCCACCTTCAGCGTCACGGCCGAGGAGCGGAAGAAGTTCAGGAACGAGTCGGTGGGCAGGGCGTACTCGACACCGCCGCCGACGGTCCAGCCGGTCTTGAAGTCGTTCCGGCGGCCAGCGAAGTTCTGCAGGCCGACGCGGGCGCCGTCATCCGTGCCGGTGGCGTAGGCGAAACCGCCGGTGGCGTACACCAGGGTGCGGTCGAAGGCGTAACCGAGACGACCGCGGACGGTGCCGAAGAAGTCGATGGTGTTGAGCGTGCCGTTGACCGGGATGAAGCCCGGGTTGATCGCCACGGCGTTGGTGGCGAAGCGGGCGCGACGGCCGAAGTCGAGGTACTGGGCGTCGGCCTCGACGCCGAACACGGCGCCGTTGCCCGGGGTCAGCTGCCAGTTGTAGCCGACCTGGCCACCGCCCGAGAAACCTTCGCGGCTGTCGTTGCTGTAGATCAGCGACGAGCCGTTCGGCGCCAGGGCCTGGTAGGGGACGAGACCGCCCGGCACCAGAGCGACCGGGTTACCGGGGGTCTGGACGAAGCCGCGGGTGGAGTTGCTGCTGGCGTCGAACGCGTAGCCGGCGTTGATACCGAAGTAGGCGCCGGTCCAGGTGAACACCGGAACGGGGGTGAACACCGGCGGCGGCGCGGCGCGGCGCGGCAGGTCGGCGGCCGAAGCGGCGGCCGTGAGCGCGGTGAACGCCGCGAGAGAGGTGAGAAGCTTCTTCATTACTGTGATCCCCAGCATAAGCCCGATCGAGGGGGAAATTATGCGATCGGGCCCCGCGAGGATGTAGCTTAGCTGCCACAGCGGGAGGAAAGCGTGGCCGTGCGCGGGTCTCCATCCGGGCGATTGCGGCGATTCGACGGATTATCGAATGCAAAATCCGGATTTCGCAGGTCTCAGCCGTGCCGGCCACTGGATACAGCGGCCGCCCGCGGGACTTCCCGACTGCGGACGACTCAGACCGGCGGCGTGTCGTTGGCGGCGAGAACCATGCCGGCCAAGTAGAGCGAGCCGCAGATCAGGATTCGCGGGGGACGCTCGAAGGCGATGTCCCTCACCAGGGCGAGGGCCGCCTCGATGCTCGGCGCCGCGTAGGTCGAGAGGCCGACCTCCTCGCCGATCCGGGCGACCTCCTCGGCCGGGCGCGCGGCCATGGTCCCGGTGATCGGGACCGCCACGAGGGCCCGGGCCAGGCCCACGAAGTTGCGCAGGAACCCGTCGGCGTCCTTGGTGCCGAGCAGGCCGACCACGAGGACGAGCGGCACGTCGCTCTTCTCGCCGAGATCCGCCATGGCGGCCGCGAGGATCCGGCCGCCGTCGATGTTGTGGCCGCCGTCGAGCCACAGCTCGGTGCCGGGATCGAGCTGGGCCGCCAGGCGCCCGCGCCCGAGGCGCTGCAGCCGGCCCGGCCACTCGACCTCGGTCAGTCCCCGCTCCAGGGCCGCCGTCCCGATGTCGCCGAACCCGGCGGCGCGCAGCGCGGTGATCGCCGTCCCGGCATTGACCAGCTGGTGGCGCCCGGCGAGGCGCGGCCGCGGGAGGTCGAACAGGTCGGTCTCGTCCTGGTAGACGAGCCGGCCGCGCTCCTCGTGCACGGAGAAGTCTTGGTTGCCCACCAGAACGGGCCCGGCCCCGACGGCTTCCGCGCGCCGGCAGAGGACGGCGTCGGCCTCGGCGTAGTCCTGGGCGGCGATCACCGCCGGGCAGCCGCGCTTGAAGATCCCGGCCTTCTCGGTCGCGACCGATTCGACGGTGTCGCCGAGATACTCGGCGTGGTCGCGGCCGATCGGCGTCACCACCGCGCAGGCCGGCCGGTCGATGACGTTGGTGGCGTCGAGGCGGCCGCCGAGACCGACCTCCAGGAGCAGCACGTCGGCCGGGCTCTCCGCGAAGAGCAGGAACGCCGCGGCCGTGGTGATCTCGAACATCGTGATCGGCTCGCCGGCATTGGCGCTCTCGCAGCGCGCGAAGGCGTCGGCCAGACGGTCCTCGTCCACGAAGTGGCCGCCGCCGATCCCGCCGATGCGCATCCGCTCGTGGAAGCGGACGAGGTGCGGGGAGGTGTAGACGTGGGCGGCCAGCCCTCCGGCCTCCAGGATCGACCGCATGAACGCGATGGTCGAGCCCTTGCCGTTGGTGCCGGCCACGTGGATCACCGGCGGCAGGCGGCGCTCGGGATGGTTGAGCCGCGCGAGCAGACGCTGGATCCGGCCCAGCGACAGGTCGATGGTGCGGGGGTGGAGCGCCAGGAAGCGCGCCATCAGGGCGTCGGACGAGGCCATCGCCGGGCTCAGGCCGCCTCGGTGGCCGCGGCCGGCGCGGCGGCCCGGGACACGTTGGTCAGGAGGCTGCAGAGACGCGTGATCGTCTCCTTGAGCTGGTGCCGGTGGACCACCTGATCGACCATGCCGTGCTCGCGCAGGTACTCCGCCCGCTGGAAGCCGTCCGGCAGCTTCTCGCGGATCGTCTGCTCGATCACCCGCGGTCCCGCGAAGCAGATCAGGGCGCCGGGCTCGGCGAGGTGAACGTCGCCCAGCATCGCGTAGGAGGCGGTGACGCCGCCCGTGGTCGGGTTCGTCAGCACCACGATGTAGGGAAGCCGCGCCGCGTTGAGCCGGCGCACCGCCACGGTGGTCCGCGGCATCTGCATCAGCGACAGGATCCCCTCCTGCATGCGCGCGCCGCCGGAGGCCGCGAACAGCACGTAGGGCGTGCGCTTCTCCAGAGCCGTCTCGGCGCCGCGCACGAAGGCCTCGCCCGCCGCCATGCCCAGCGACCCGGCCATGAAGCCGAATTCCTGCGCGGCCAGCGTCATCGGCAGGCCGCCGACCCGTCCGAAGCCGATCTTGAACGCGTCCTGCAGGCCGGTCTTGGCCCGGGCCTCCTTGAGCCGGTCGACGTAGCGCTTCTCGTCGCGGAACTTCAGCGGGTCGGGGGTGACCTCGGGCAGGGCCACGTCGATCCACGTGCCCTCGTCGAACATCATCTTCAGGCGCGCCTGGGCGCCCATCTTCAGGTGATGCTCGGAGCCGGGAATGACCCAGTGATTGGCCTCCACCTCCTTGTGGAACACCATCTGCCCGGTGTCCGGGCACTTGACCCAGAGGTTCTCGGGCGTCTCGCGCTTGAACAAGGTCTTGATCCGGGGGCGCACCACCTCCGAGATCCAGTTCATCGGTTCGACCATCGACTCGCGTCCGTCCGCTTCAAGCCCGCGCAGATATCAGGTGCGGCGCGCTCCGCCGCCAGGGGTGCCCGATCGGCCGGTCAGGCGGCCTGCCCGACGCCCGATCCCCGCACGCCCGCGGCGAGTTCGCGCACCAGCTCCGTCACCGCCCCGACGCTCCCGGCCTGCGGCCGGCCCTCGCCGTCGAGGGAGCGCACCAGGGCGTCCACGAGCGCGGAGCCGACCACGACGCCGTCGGCGCCCTTGGCGATCGCCGCCGCGTGGGCGCCGGTCTTGACGCCGAAGCCCACGACGACGGGCAGCTCGGTGTGGCGCCGGATGCGGGCGACCGCCTCGGAGACCTTGCCGAAATCCGGCGTCGCCGTCCCGGTGATGCCGGTGATCGACACGTAGTAGACGAAGCCCGCCGTGTTCGCGAGGACGGCCGGCAGGCGCCGCTCGTCGGTGGTCGGCGTGGCGAGTCGGATGAAGGCGAGGCCCTTGCCGAGGGCCGGCAGGCACAGCTCGGAATCCTCCTCGGGCGGCAGATCGACGACGATCAGCCCGTCGACGCCGGCCGCCACCGCGTCGTCGAGGAAGCGGTCGACGCCGTAGGTGTGGATCGGGTTGTAGTAGCCCATCAGCACGACGGGCGTCGTGTCGTTGCCGGCGCGGAAGCGGCGCACGAGGTCGAGGGTGCCCGACACGGTCTGGCCCGCCTTGAGCGCCCGCAGGCCGGCCGCCTGGATCGCCGGGCCGTCCGCCATCGGGTCGGTGAACGGCAGGCCGAATTCCAGGATGTCGGCACCGGCGCCCGGCAGCGCCTCGAGGACCTGCAGCGAGGTCTCGGGATCGGGATCGCCGGACATCACGTAGGTGACGAGGACGGACCGGTTCTCCGCGCGGGCGCGGGCGAAAGTTGCGTCGATGCGGCTCGGCATGGTCGGTCGATATTCGCTTCTGGAGGGCCGCCGACGGCCCGGGGTTGCACCCGCGCTACACCAAAGGCACCGGCCCGTGAAGCGGGTGGCCGTCCCGCGGCCGCGGCCGGAGGCGGCCCCGGGGGCCCGGCCGCCGGGGCCCGGCCGCCGGCGAGACGCGGCCATGCGCGCGCGCCGGTTGCCGGGACGGCGGCGCCGGCCTAGCCCTCGCCCATGCCCGAGTCAGCCCTCCCGCCGCGCCTTCCGTCGCGCCCTATGGCCGCGCTCCTGTTCGACATGGACGGGACGATCATCAGCTCCATCGCCTCCGCGGAGCGGATCTGGTCGCGCTGGGCGGAGGCGCACGGCCTCGACGTGGCGTCCTTCCTGCCGACGATCCACGGCGTGCAATCGGTCGAGACAATCCGGCGGCTGAACCTGCCGGGCGTCGATCCCGCGGCCGAGGCCGCCGCGATCACCGAGGCCGAGATGACCGATGTCGACGACATCGTCGCGATCCCGGGGGCGCGGGCCTTCCTGGAGGCGCTGCCGCGCCACCGCTGGGCGATCGTCACCTCGGCGCCCCGCCGGCTGGCGGAGCGCCGCCTAACGGCGGCCGGCATGCCGACCCCCGACCTGCTGGTGGCCGCCGAGGACGCGGCGCGGGGCAAGCCGGCGCCGGACTGCTTCCTGCTGGCGGCCGAGCGCCTCGGCGTCGCCGCGTCGGACTGCCTCGTATTCGAGGACGCCCCGGCCGGGATCCGGGCGGCCGAGGCCGCGGACGCGGCCGTCGTGGTCGTCACCGCGACCCATCCCGAGCCGGTGAGGACCCGCCACCCGGCGATCGCGGACTATACCGGGCTGCGCGTCGCGGCCGAGCCGGCGGGGATCCGGGTGACGCGGATCGCCTGACGATCCCCCCGCCCCTCTCCCGCCGCCGGCCGGCGCCGGCGATCCGCACGGTCCGGGCCGGCACCGTCCGGATCCGGCCGCGGCGGGGCGTTGACTTTCCCTTCTGGCGGCGCGGCTCTATCCGGTACGGATCCGCGGGGGCAGGAGCAGCGCGCGTATGACCGAGCCCGACGGCGTGCCGCCGCACCTCTTCGAGACCGCCGAGGGCCGCCGGCTCGTGGCGGCCCGCTCCGATCCGGCGTGGCGCCGCTGGGGGCCGTATCTCAGCGACCGGCAATGGGGCACGGTGCGGGAGGATTACAGCCCGAAGGGCGACGCCTGGGATTACCTGCCCCACGACCATGCCCGGTCCCGGGCCTATCGCTGGGGCGAGGACGGGATCGGCGGCTTCGGCGACCGCCACCTGAACTGGTGCCTGTCGCTCGCCCTGTGGAACGGGCGGGACGCGATCCTGAAGGAGCGGCTGTTCGGCCTGACCAACCAGGAGGGCAACCACGGCGAGGACGTCAAGGAACTCTACTATTACCTCGACGGGATCCCGACCCACGCCTACATGCGGATGCTGTACAAGTACCCGCAGGCCGCCTTCCCGTACGCGCGCCTGGTCGAGGAGAACGCGCGGCGCGGCCTCGACGACCCGGAATTCGAGCTCCTCGACACCGGTCTGCTCGACGCGGGGCGCTACTTCGACGTCGAGATCGCCTACGCCAAGGCCGCGCCCGACGACATCCTGATGCGGGTCACCGCGACCAATCGCGGCCCGGACGCCGCCGACCTGACGCTGCTGCCGCAGCTCTGGGCGCGCAACACGTGGTCGTGGAAGCAGGGCACGCCGAAGCCGGAACTGGTGGCCGGCTCGGAGGGCTCGGTCTGGGCGCGCCATCCCGAGATGCCGACCTTCCGCTTCTTCGCCGAGGGCGCGGGCGAGCTGCTGTTCACCGAGAACGAGACCAACACGCACCGGCTGTTCGGCAGCGGCCCGGAAGGGGGCTTCTACAAGGACGGCATCGACCGCCGCGTCGTGGGCGGCGACCCGGCCGCCGTCAACGCCCTGTCGGGCACCAAGTGCGCCGCCCGCTACGATCTCCGTCTCGGCCCGGGCGAGACGCGGAGCCTGCGCCTGCGCCTGCGCGCCGAGACCGCGCCGGGCGCGCCCTTCGCGGATTTCGACGCGGTCTTCGCCGCCCGCGCGGCGGAGGCCGACGACTTCTACGGGGCGCTCCAGGCGCCGATCGCCGACCCCGAGATGCGGCGCGTGCAGCGCCAGGCGCTCGCCGGCATGCTCTGGTCGAAGCAGCTCTACCATTACGACGTGCGCGAGTGGCTCGCCGGCGACCCGGCGCAGCCCGCGCCGGCGCCGGAGCGGCGGCACGGCCGCAACAGCGACTGGGCGCACCTGCGCGCCAACGATATCATCTCGATGCCGGATGCCTGGGAGTACCCCTGGTTCGCCTCCTGGGATCTCGCTCTCCAGGCGATCGTGTTCGGGCTCATCGATCCCGACTTCGCCAAGAACCAGCTCCTGCTCCTGGTCGACGAGGCCTACACCCACCCGAACGCCGCGCTGCCGGCCTACGAATGGGGCTTCGGGGACGCCAATCCCCCGGTCCACGCGCTGGCCGCCTGGCGGGTGTTCGAGCTGGACCGGGCGCTCACCGGCAAGCCGGATCACGCCTACCTCAAGCGGATCTTCAACAAGCTGACCCTCAATTTCACGTGGTGGGTGAACCGCAAGGATTCCGACGACCGCAACCTGTTCCAGGGCGGCTTCCTGGGCCTCGACAACATCGGCATCTTCGACCGGTCGAAGCCGGTGGGCGACGGCGCCACGCTGACCCAGTCCGACGCGACCGCCTGGATGGCGACCTACGCGCTGAACCTGATGCGGATCGCCATCGAATTGGCGCTCGACGACCCGACCTTCGAGGACATGGCGGAGAAGTTCTTCGAGCACTTCCTCCTCATCGCCGGCGCCACCGGCGCGGGCGTGTGGGACGAGCCGGACGGCTTCTTCTACGACGTGATCGAGACCCGCGACGGGCAGCGCCTCCCGATCCGCGCCCGGACCATGGTCGGCCTGATCCCGATCTTCGCGGTGGCGGTGATCAACGAGTGCGACCTCGCGCGGCTGCCCTCCCTGCGCCGCCGGATGGTGTTCTTCCTCAAGAACCGCCCGGACCTCGCGACCCTGGTCTCGCGCTGGAACGAGCCCGGCGAGGGCCAGACGGCGCTGCTGTCGCTGCTGCGCGGGCACCGGCTGAAGGCCCTGCTCCACCGCGCCCTCGACCCGAACGAGTTCCTGTCGGATTACGGGCTGCGCGCCGTGTCCCGCGTCTACGCGGACCGGCCGTTCTGCTTCGCGTGGGACGGGCGTGACCTGGGGCTCGCCTACGAGCCGGCCGAGTCGCGCTCGCGGCTGTTCGGCGGCAACTCGAACTGGCGGGGACCGGTCTGGATGCCGGTCAACTACCTGCTCATCGCAGGGCTGAACCGCTTCCACGACTATTACGGCCCGGATTTCCGGGTCGAGGCGCCGACCGGATCGGGCCGGACCTACGCGCTCCGCGAGATCGCGGCACACCTGTCACAGCGCCTGATCAGCCTCTCGACCCGGGGGCCGGACGGGCGCAGGCCGGTCTACGGCGACAGCCGGATCGAGCAGGACGATCCGCATTTCCGCGACCACGTCCTGTTCTACGAGTACTATCACGGGGACAGCGGCCGCGGGGTCGGCGCGTCGCACCAGACCGGGTGGTCGGGGCTCGTGGCCCTGCTCATCCAGGAAGTGGCGACCGCCGCCGCCGAGGCGAGGGATCCGGGCTGGCCGTGAGGATGGGTCGCCGGCCGCGCGCGCCGGCGACCGCTGTCCCGTTACTCCGCGGCCTGCTGCATCCGCAGGCGCTGCCCTTGGCCGATCTGCCGCGAGATCGTCGAGCGGCGCGCGCTGTAGACCGCCGAGACCAGCGGGTAATCGACGGGCAGGCCCCATTTGGCCTTGTAGGCCTCGGGCGTGAGGCCGCGCATCGTGAGGTGCCGGCGCAGGGCCTTGTAGGGCTTGCCGTCCTCGAAGCTGATCAGCGTGTCGGGCCGGATCGAGGCCCGGATCTGCGCCTCGGTCGGCCGCCGGACCTGCGGCTCCGCCGGCTGGTCCAGGGCGGTGATCGAGCGGTGTACCTCGGAGAGCAGGTCGGGCAGCGTTCCCGCCGGAACACTGTTGCGCGTGACGTAGGCGCTCAGGATCTTTGCGGCGAGTTCGACGCTCGGCGATGTCATCTGCATGGTCGTCACCTCGATTCTACGTGTTTCGGATGTGGCTCTCGTCGGTTTCCGTCGGGCTCTTCGCCGCCGACGGCCGGTACATGTCCCTGAGACGTTCTCGGCCTCGGCCGGAGGCGGCGGATGGCCTCATTATGCGCCAGTCCGCCGTCGCTACAACCGAGCCGCGCATTTATCGCGCCGATATTTCTACTTAGGATTGAGATTTAGGGTCAACGACGAATCAACGGACGCGTCGTTGTTCCGGCTCCAGTGCGGTATTGAGGACTCACCTGCCCATCCGGGCGCGAAGGAGAACGCGAACACATGGAGGCCCTGGTCGTCGGAGCCGGCGTCGTTGGGCTCGCCGTCGGGCGGGCGCTCGCGCTGCGCGGGCACGCCGTCATCGTGGCGGAAGCCGAGGACGCCTTCGGAACGGGTGTCTCGTCCCGCAGCTCGGAAGTGATCCACGCCGGCATGTACTACCCGAGTGGATCAGAGCGCGCGCATCACTGCGTCGAGGGCGCCCGCCGATTATACAACTTTTGCGCGAGTCATGGCGTCCCGCATCGCGCGTGCGGCAAGCTGATCGTCGCGTCCGACGACGCGGAAGCCGAGAAGATCGCGGCGATCCGCCGCCAGGGCGAGGCCAACGGCGTCCCCGGCCTCGAACTCCTCGACGGGAACGCCGCGCGGCGCCTGGAGCCGCATCTCGCCTGCACCGTGGCGCTGCACTCGCCGCGCACCGGCGTCGTGGACAGCCACGCGCTGATGCTCGCCCTGCTCGGCGAGATCGAGGATCGCGGCGGCGCGCTCGCCCTGCGCACCCCGGTCGAGGACCTGACGCGGCGGGCCGGCCAGTGGCAGGCCGCGTTCGGAGGCGCCGAGCCCGGCACGATGGCCTTCGACGCGGTGGTCAACGCCGCGAGTTTCGGCGCGCCGGCCCTGGCCGCCCGCACGGAGGGCTACCCGGCCGAGCGCGTCCCGACGCTGCGCCTCGCCCGCGGCAACTACTTCGGCTGCACCGGCAAGCCGGCCTTCTCGCGGCTGATCTACCCGGCGCCGCGGATCGACGGCGGCCTCGGCATCCACCTCACCATCGACCTCGCCGGCCGCACCCGCTTCGGGCCCGACGTGGAGTGGGTCGACGGGTTCGACTACCGGGTCGATCCCGGGCGCGCCGAGGCCTTCTACGGCGCGATCCGGCGCTACTGGCCCGGCCTGCCCGACGGGGCGCTGTACCCGGACTACGCGGGCCTGCGGCCGAAGCTGACCGGGCCGGGCGAGGCGGCGGCCGATTTCCGGATCGACGGGCCAGCCGAGCACGGTCTCCAGGGGATCGTGCACCTGTTCGGGATCGAGAGCCCGGGCCTGACCTCCAGCCTGTCACTCGCCGAGGCCGTGGCCGACCGGCTGGACGCCTGAGGCCTCAGAACAGCAGGTGCAGCGCCAGGGGCGCGAGGATCGCCGTCAGGAAGGCGTTGAGCCCCATGGCGATGCCCGCGAAGGTGCCGGCAACCTCGCTGACCTGGAAGGCGCGGGCCGTCCCGATGCCGTGGGCCGCGAGCCCGGCCGCGAAGCCGCGGGCGCGCATGTCGCGGATCCGCAGGAGGTTCATCATCGGCGTCACGAGGATCGCCCCGATGATGCCGGTGAGGATCACCAGGATGGCCGTGAGCGTCGGGTCGCCGCCGAGCGCCTCGGCGATGCCCATGGCCACGCCCGAGGTGACGGATTTCGGCGCCAGCGACACGAGGATCGGCTGCGGGATGTCGAGGAGCCGCGCGAGGCCGATCACCACGGCCAGGGTGGTGGCCGAGCCGGCGGCGAGGGCCGCGAGCATCGGCGCGAGGGCGCGCTGGACGGTCGCCCGCCGCTCGTAGAGCGGCATCGCCAGCACCACGGTGGCGGGCCCGAGCAGGAAGTGGACGAACTGCGCGCCCTCGAAATAGGCCCCATAGGGCGTGCCGGTGATGGCAAGGACCGCCCCGACCAGGACGACCGTGATGAGGACGGGGTTGGCGATCGGGTGCCGGCCGGTCGCGGCGGCGACCCGGTCCGCCAGGACGTAGGCGGTCAGCGTCACCGTCAGCCACAGGAGCGGCGTCTTGGCGAGGTAGACCCAGAGCGAGAAGTCGCCGCCCACTCGTCAGGGCTCCCCGTCGGTCCCGCGCCGCTCGACCAGCGCGGCGACGGCGCGGAACACCAGGACGGTGACCAGCAGCGACAGGGCGGTCGAGACGACCAGCACCAGGGCCAGCTTGGCGCCCTGCGCCCGCAGCAGGTCGAGACGGCCGACGACGCCGACGCCCGCGGGGACGAACAGGAGCGACAGGTTCATCAGCAGCCCGCGCGCGGTCGTCTCGAGCGTCCCGTCGGTCAGCGGCTTCGGCAGCACGCGCGGCAGGCCGAGGCGGGCGTTGTCGCGCAGCAACAGGAACGCGAACATCAGGCCCATGCCGATCACAGGGCCTGGGATCGGAACGCCCGCCCCGCGCGCGAGGGCTTCGCCCATGAGCTGGGCGAGCAGGATCAAGGCCAGACTGGCGATCATCGCGGGCGGCCGAGGCTACGCGGCCGCGACGCCCTGCTGTCCGCTGCGCCGGGCCGCCGCGATGGCGGCCTCGTCGAAGCCGAGCAGGCGGCCGAGGCGTTCGACGAGGGCTTCCTCGAACTCGTCGACGTGGCCGTCCGCGGCGGCGACCGACCACGCCATGGTCAGCAGTTCCTCGCGCTCGGACCGGTCGGCCTCATGCGGGATCATCTCGACGAGGCTCGCCACGTCGCGCACCTCCGAATCCATGGCGGCGGCGCGCTCGATCAGCGCCCGCGCCGCGTCAGGGCCGTCGGCGTAGTGTCCCTGCACGAGGCGCGAGAGGCGCTCGCTCTCGGCCGGCGCCAGGATGCCGTCGACGCGCGCGACGTGGACGAGGAGCGCGGTGGCCGCGAGATGCGTCTCGTCCACGGCCTCCTGCGTGCCGACGCCGAGAGCCTCAGCGGCGTAGGCGCGCAGGCGTGCGATCAGGGACATGGCGGCTCCGGGGGATCGTGCACCGCAACAGTTCGGGCCCCGGCGGCGCGCCGTCAAGCACGCCGCCACACGTCGCGCCGGACCGTGGCCCGGTTGCATCGCCGGCGCGGCGCTCAACGGCGCGCTGCTGCCTCCGCCCCCGTCACCAGCGGCGCGAGGATCGCCTCGGCCGCCCGGACCGTCACCGGCCCGGCCCCGGCGGGTGTACCGGCCCGGAAGGGCGGCGCGGGGGCGTACTCGGCGACGAGCTGCGCGGTGCGGGCGTAGGCATCCCCGCGCAGACGCGCCGCGAGCGCCAGCCCGAAATCGAGCCCCGCCGAGACCCCGGCGGCGGTGGCGCGGTTGCGGTCGAAGACGACGCGCTCCGCCACCGGCCGGGCGCCGAGAAGCGGCAGCACCGCGTCGCGCACGCTCCAGTGCGACGTCGCACGGTAGCCCCGCAGGAGGCCCGCCGCCCCGAGGATCAGCGAGCCGGTGCAGACGCTGGCGATCCAGCCGGCCCGGGCAGCGCGGTCGCGCAGGAAGGCCAGCAGCGCCGGGTTACCCATCTGGGCGGGCGTGCCGTCGCCCCCGGGTACGAACAGGACGTCGAGATCCGTCGGGCAGGTCGCGAAGCCGTGTGTCGCCACCAGGACCAGGCCGGTGTCGCTCGTCACCGGCCCGGCCTCCGCGCCGACAAGGTGGAGGCTGCCGGGCGCGAGACCGGCGAGGAAGGTCTGCGGCCCCACGAGATCGAGCGCGGTCAGGCCCGGATAGACCAGCATGGCGATCCGGACGGGGCGTTCCGGAGGGACCGGTGCCGGCGCGCCGGCGGTGGCGGCCACGGCCGGACGGAGCGGCGCGACCAGCGCTGCGGCGAGCGCNCAGCGCTGCGGCGAGCGCGGCGGCGGCGAGATCGCGGCGGCGGACCTCCGGCGCGGTCCCGGGTGAAGGCGCGGGCGCGGTCACGGGCGCGCCGGGTGGATCACAGCGCCCAGGCCGCGTCGCGATAGGCGCTGTCCCAGAACTGCCACTCGAGCCGGGTAGCCTGGGTGAAGGCCCGGTGCATCCGCGCGCGCTCGGCCTCCGAGGCGTCCCGCGCCGCCCGGTCGGTGGCGGCGATCATGGCGGCGACCGCCGCGGCGAAATCGTCGCCCGCGTAGGTGTCGATCCAGGCGCGGTACGGATTATCGGGCGCCGCGCGGGCGAAGATGTCGTCGCCGACCGCCTTGTAGATCCAGAAGCAGGGCAGCAGGGCCGCACAGAGGACCGCGTAGGGCTCGGCGTAGGCGATGGCCGTGAGGTAACTGACGTAGTGGTCGCAGGCCGGCGTCAGGGCCGTGGCCGCGAAGGTGTCCGGCCCGATGCCGTAGTCGCGGAAGAAGCCGCCGTGGAGGGCGCGCTCGACGACGATCGCCTCCTGCGCGGCGGCGGAGAACTGCACGATCGTGTCCGGATCCGGCGCCTTCGCGGCGGCGAGGCTCAGCGCCCGGCCGAAGCCGATCAGGTAGTGCGCGTCCTGCACGATGTAGTGCCGGAACCGGTCCTGCGGCAGCGTGCCGGCGGCGAGCTCGGCGTTGAACGGCATCGACCGGATGGTCTCGTAGGCGGCGGCGTTGCGCGCCCAGGCCTCCCGGGAGAAGGCGTCGTCAGGTCCGGGGGATGCCACGGCCTAGCCCTGCCGCTGCGCGTGGGTGACGGCGACGTGGATCAGCTCGGCGAGGGTGCGCACGCCGAGCTTCTGGCGCATCTGCGAGCAGGCGTTCGTCACGGTCTTGTAGCTGACCGACAGGTCGGCCGCGATGGCCCCGTAGGAGCGGCCCTGCGCGAGGCGCGCCAGGATCTGCTGCTCGCGGGGGGTCAGCTGCGATTCCGGCGCTCGGCGGGCGTCAGCGCGCAGCATCGCCACCTCGGTGGCGAGCCGCCGGTCGAGATAGACCTCGCCGACGCGGACCTTGGCGAAGGCCTCGAACAGCTCGGCCGACGCGTGGTCCTTGAGGACGTAGCCGAGGGCCCCCGCCTCGAGGGCGCGGGCGACGATGACCGGGTCGTTGTGCATGCTGAAGACCAGGATGCGCGTCTCGGGCGCGACCGCCCGGATGCGCCGGATCAGGCCGAGCCCGGCCATGCCGCTGCCCTGGAAGGTCAGGTCGCAGATCACGACCGGCGGGCGGAGCCGGTGGAAGATCCGGTAGCCGCCGACGACCGTCGTCGCCTCCGCGATGGTCTCGACGCCGGAATCCTCCAGCACCCGTCGACAGCCCTGCAGGACGATGGGGTGATCATCGATGACGAGAACCGGCAGGCGCGTGGCGGCGGCGTCGATCTGGGAGGCGATGGCGTTCATGCGCTCGGCGCGGCGTTGTTCTCGTCGCCCCGGTCGGGCGGAACGGGGATCGTGATCCGGACGATCGCCCCGGGGCCGGCATTGTCAAGGGCGAAGGTGCCGTCGAGGGCCTCCACGCGCTCGCGCATCCCCGACAGACCGAGCCCGGTGCCGTGCTCCGGCGGGATTCCGGTACCGTTGTCGCGGATGGTGAGATCGATCCGGCCGACGGTCTCGGCCGCCTCGGCCTCCACCCGGGTCGCGGCGCCGTGCCGCACGGCGTTGGTGGCGCTCTCCTGCACGCAGCGGAACACCGTGAGGTCCACGAGGTCGCCGTAGCCCCGGGCCAGGCCGTCGAAGCGGCCCGCGAAGGTGATCCCGGGATGGCGCTGGGCGAAGCCGCGCAGGAGCAGGTCGAGGCAGGTTGCCAGGGGCGCCTGGCCGAGGCCGTGCGGCCGCAGGCGGTTCAGCAGCTCCCGGTTGACGGTCTGGACCTGCCCGACGATCGCGCTGATCTCGGCGGCCCGGGCGGCGAGCTTCTCGCGGCTCGGCTCGGCCGTGCCGGAGGCGATGCGGCCGATCGAGGCGGCGTTGGCCTCCAGGGCGAACAGGCACGGGCCGAACTCGTCGTGCAGCTCCAAGGCCGTCCGGCGGCGCTCGTCGTCCTGTGCGGTCAGGAGTTGGCGGTTGAGGCGGCCGTTGGCAGCCCGAACCTCGCCCAAGGCCTCGGCGACTTTGTTGAACCGCTCGGCGATCACCGCCAGTTCCCGGGCGCCCGGCGGCTCCAGGCGGGCGGTGTAGTCGTGGTGCTCCAGCTGGGTCAGGCCGGCGCCGAGCCGCCGCAGCGGCGCGAGGATCCGGCCCAGCGCGATGAAGAGGGCGATCAGCATCGCGGCGTTGATCGCCAGGGTGGTGAGCGAGAGCGCCCGGGCATAGCCCCAGATCTCGTCGATCTCGTCCATCGGCTGCGTGGTGATCTGCGCGGTCCCGAGACGCTGCCCGTTTACGACGATCGGCAGAGCATGGCGCTCGATCGGCGGCATGATCAGGTCGGCGAACCAGTGCGGCGCCTCCCGGTCGGCGCGCTGCGGCGGCAGCGGCCGGCCGACCTGATCCCCGTCCGCGTCAAGCACCGCGACGCGGACGTGCCGGAGGACCTTGAAGCGCAGGTCGAGGGTCTGGAGCAGCGTGTCGGGCGCGGCCGTGTCGGACAGGCGGATCGTGTCGGCCACCAGCGACTCGACGGTGGCGAGCGACGCGCGGGTCTCGACGCGCACGGCCGACCGAGCGTTCAGGACGATGACCGCGCAGGAGATCACGGCCGCGAAGGCGTCGATCAGCAGGACCACCGCGACGAGCCGCGCGCGGGTGGACCACGCCGACCAGGGCCAGCGGCGGAGCCGGGGCGCGTCCGGCGGGGCGGTCGTCTCGGAACGCGGGATCAGGTTCGGGCTGGTGTCCACGCGGTGACGCATAGCGACCCCGCGGGCGAAGTCCATGGCGACCGCCACGGGCGTGCCGCGGGCGGGCGATCCTGCGCACGCTCGGGCGACCTCGCGCATACCGGCGCGGCCGGCGCGAACACCGATTCTTAAGCGGCACGGCGTAATCTTGTGGATAGCCGCGCCAGGACTGGCTGGGCAGGCAATTCGGACCGACATCATTGCGCCGTATTGCAGCTCCTCTATCGCCTCCAGAGTCGAACCACCTTCGAATCCTCGGAGTGTGGCGGCCGGTGAAGGGGAGCCCGGTCGCGCGCGGCGTGTATCGTGTCAGAGACCCCGGCCTATGATCGATCTCAACCTCGACCCGTCCGAGACCCGGCCTGACCGGACGCTGTCGGCCAAGCCCGGGCCGTCGCTGAATCTCAGGGTCGTGCTGTTCAGCGTGGCCGGCGCGAGCGCGCTGGTCGGCTTCGGCGTCGCCGCCTCGACGGTGATGGCCGGACTCGCGGCGCCGACGCCCGTCAAGATCGTCACGTCCCGGCAGGCCGCGGACTGGCCGGAACTGAAGGACGGGTTGCCCGCCATCAAGGGCTCGGTCCAGGCGGCGGCCGCGCCGGCGAAGCCCGCCAAGCCGGAGACGCCGGCGCTCAGGATGGTGTCGCTGCCGGAAGCCTTCGCGGCGATCACGCCCGCCCCGACCCCGCCCGCCGCCCCGCGGCCGACGGCCGCGCAGCCCGNGATCGCGCCGACTCAGCGCATCCCGGTTCCGACGCCCGTGACGCCGGTCGCGGCCGCGCGGGAAGTCGCGCCGATGGCGCCGGTCCGCACGGCCGCGCTCCAGACGCCCCGCCCCTCCGAGACGGTCCGGGCCCGCGAGCTCGTCGAGCCGGCCGCGCCGAAGCCGGTGGCGGAGACCACGGAGCGCGCGGAGAAGGCCGAGCGTCCCGAAAAGAAGGAGCGGGCCGAGAGGACGGAGCGCTCCGGGAAATCCGAGAAGACCGAGCGCGCCGAGAAGCCTGCGCCCAAGCCTGCGACCAAGGCGGCGACCCGCCAGGCCCCCGCCCCGACGCGGAGTGCCGAAAAGGCGAAGGGCGGCGCCGCCGCGACCCTTGCCCAGGCGGAGCCCGCCGAGGCGGAGGACACCGAGGTGCTCGGCATCAAGCTCCCGTCCCTGGCGCCAGCTGGGCGGAAGCTCAAGGAGAGCGTCGACGCCCTCGGCGACGCCGTCAAGAACGTCTTCTGATCCGCCGCGCCGGCCCCGATAACGGGGCCGAACGGTTATCGGGGCCGGCGCTCAGGCCCGGCCCGTCTGGCGCCCGGCCTTGTCGCCCTTCGGCCCGGTGCGCTCGGCCTTGCGCTGGTGCTTGCCGGCGCGCGGGCTCGCGAACCCCTTCGGCCCGGCAGGCGGCCCCCTGCGCTCGGCCGGCGCCCCATCGCCCGCGAGCGCCTCGACCTGGATCTCCGGCGAGCCGTTGCGGGCGAAGGATTCGGCGAAGCGCGCCGCCGCGTTGCCCCGGACCTCGAACTTGGTCTCGCGGTCGAAGATGCGGATGGCGCCGATCTCCTGGCGCCCGATGCCGCCCCGACGGGTCAGCATCGGCAGCAGCCGGCGCGGGTCGGCGTTGTCGCGGCGGCCGAGGTTCAGCCGGAACCAGACCGCCGGGCCCATGGCGGCGATCCGCTCCGGGTCCATCGGGTCGTAGGGCGGCCGCTCGCCGCGGGGCGCGCGGCCCTCGCCCGGGTCGCTGACCTCCTCGGGGGCCGGCAGGCGGGTGCGGTACACGCGGGCCAGGAGCGCGGCGAGCTCCTCCGGGCTCTTGCCTGCAAGCAGCGTCTCGGCGAGCGCGACGTCCTCCTCGGCCGGCGGCTCGGCGAAGAGCGGGTCGGAGAGCATGCGCTCGCCGTCGAGGCGGCGGATCTCGTCGGCCGAGGGCGGCCCCGACCATTCGGGGCTGACCTTGGCGATGGCGAACATCTGCTCGGCCCGGCGCCGACGGGAATTGGGAATCAGCAGAACCGAGGTCCCCTTGCGGCCGGCGCGGCCGGTGCGGCCGCTGCGGTGCTGCATCACCTCGGCGTCGTGCGGGAGATCCGCGTGGATGACGAGGCTGAGCGACGGCAGGTCGATGCCGCGGGCGGCGACGTCGGTGGCGACGCAGACGCGGGCGCGGCCGTCGCGCAGGGCCTGGAGCGCGGCGTTGCGCTCACCCTGTCCGAGCTCGCCCGAGAGCGCCACCACGGAGAAGCCCCGCTCGGTCAGGCTGGCCTGGAGGTGCCGGACGGCATTGCGGGTGTTGCAGAAGACGATCGCGGTCTTGGCATCGGCCTCGCGCAGCAGGTTGAGCACCACGTGCTCGGTCTCCCGCGGCATGATCCGCACCGCCCGGTAGGCGATGTCGGCGTGGCCCTTGGTCTCGCCCTTGATCGCGAGCCGGAGGGCCCCGCGCTGGTAGCGCTCGGCCAGCGTCTCGATCGCCTTCGGCAGAGTCGCGGAGAACAGGTACGTGGCCCGCTCCGGCGGCGTCGCCGAGAGGATGAACTCGATGTCCTCGCGAAAGCCGAGATCGAGCATCTCGTCCGCCTCGTCGAGGACCACGGCGCGCAGCGCCGTCGGGTCGAGGTTGCGGCGCTCGAGGTGGTCGCGTAGGCGGCCCGGCGTCCCCACCACGATGTGGGTGCCCTCCGCGAGCATCCGGCTCTCCCGGCGCGGATCCATGCCGCCGACGCAGGCCGCGACCCGGCCGCCGGCCGGGCCGTAGAGCCAGGACAGCTCGCGCTGGACCTGGAGGGCGAGCTCCCGGGTCGGCGCGATGACGAGGGCCAGGGGTGCCGCCGGGGGCGGCAGATGGTCGGCCTCCCCGATCAGCATGCTGGCCATGGCCAGGCCGTAGGCCACGGTCTTGCCCGACCCGGTCTGGGCCGAGACGAGGAGGTCGCGGGAGCCGGCGGCGGCCTCCAGCACGGCGGCCTGGACCGGCGTCGGGTCGGCGTAGCCGCGGTCGCTCAGAGCCCGCGCGAGGGGGGCGGGCAGGGTCGGGAAAGGCAAGCTTCGGAAACTCTCTACGGCCGTGCCGCGCCCGGCAGCGCGCCATCGCGCGGCGGGGGAATCAGGCGCCGGACTTTGTTCGGGTACTGGATAAGGTAACGCCAAGTGCGGCGACTGACCACTCCCGCCGCAACATGGGGCGGTTGCGCCCGCTCGATCCGCGGCGGGCGCGGCTCGCGACGATCTCCTGCCGGACGATTGACCGCCCGCCCGGTCGTCGCGCGGACGAGAGGCCGACACCGGTGCGGCGACCTGCTAAGGCACGGTCGAGGCTCGCACATCGCAGCCTTCACGCGATCCGGCCGGAGTAGACGTTCATCATGATGGCAGCCCTGCGGGTGGCGGTAGCCTGGGCGACGGTTGTTGCCTTCGCGTGGTTCGGCAAGGCTTGGCTCGGAGACCTGTCGCAGCCCCTGTTCGCGGCGGGCCTGTTCGCGTGGCTGCTCGGCGTGATCGTCTGGGCGGCCTTCGGCGTGGTGCACGAGGCCGAGGAGCTCGCGCATCGCCTCGGCGAGCCCCTGGGCACCCTGGTCCTGACTCTGGCCATCGTCATCATCGAGGTGGCGCTGATCTCCGCGGTGATGCTGTCGGCCAAGGACGCGCCGACGCTCGGCCGCGACACGATGTTCGCGGTGCTGATGATCGTGCTGAACGGCGTGGTCGGGCTGGGACTGCTGGTCGGCGGCCTGCGCCACCACCAGCAGCGCTACAACCTCCAGGGTGCCTCGGCCTTCCTGTCGGTGATCATCCCGCTCACCACCATCGCGCTGATCATCCCGAACTTCACCAGCTCCACCAGCGACGGGACCCTGACGACCCTGCAGGCGGTGACGTTCTCGGTGTTCACCCTCGCCCTCTACGGCGTGTTCCTGCTGATCCAGACCGGACGCCACAGCGAGTTCTTCATCGACGCGGAGGTCCTCGAGGCGGCGGAGCCGTCGCACGGCGCGGATCCGGTCTCCGGCGGCAGCGTGGCCAAGCATGTCGGCCTGCTGCTCGCCAACGTCTTGCCGATCGTGATCCTGGCCAAGAGCCTCGCGGTCATCCTCGACCACGGCATCGCGGCGCTCGGCGCGCCGACGGCGCTGGGCGGCGTGCTGATCGCCGCCATCGTGTTCACGCCGGAGGGGATCTCGGCACTCAAAGCGGTGGCCCGCAACGAGCTCCAGCGGGCGATCAACCTGTGCCTGGGTGCGGCCACCTCCACGGTCGGCCTCACCGTGCCGGCAATCCTGACCATCGGGCTGCTCACCGGCCAGACCGTGGTGCTCGGCCTCACGCCCACCGAGATGACCCTGCTCGCCGTGACGCTGATCCTCAGCGCCCAGACCTTCTCGGGCTCGCGCACCACCGTGCTGGAGGGCGCGGTGCACCTCGTGCTGTTCTTCGTCTACCTCGTGCTGATCTTCAGCCCCTGATACGGCCTCCGGCTGAACGCTTCGGTCGGCGCAACCCGCTCTATCATCGTTGCTTCGCTCCACTCGCGACGACGACAGAGCCGAGATCCTCCACCGGAAAGCGCCAGGCCTCGTTCAGGCACCGAAGCGCTCGGTGCGGATCAGGCCCGGGGCGACTCCCTGAGCCAGGATCAGGTCCGAGGCCGCGGCCACGAACCGGTTCGAGCCGCAGAGGAACACCTTCCCGGGCGCCCCGATCCGCGCCAGGGCATCGGCGACGAGGGGCGCGTCGATCCGCTTGCCGCCGGGCTCGCGGGTCGTGGCGAGATGCAGGGAGAAGTTGGGATCCGTCTCGGCGAGCCGCTCCAGCTCGGCGACCGCGATCGCCTCCGCGCGGGTGCGGGCCGAGTAGATCAGCGCCGTCGGGATCGCCCGCCAGTGCTGCGCCCGCCGCCGCAGCATCGCCAGGAGCGGCACCACGCCGGACCCGCCGCCGCCGAGGAGCAGCGGCCCGCCGTCGGTCCCGTCCCAGGAGAACGAGCCGCCGATCGGCCCGCGCAGCTCGACCCGGTCGCCGACCTCGGCGCAGTGCGAGAACCAGCCCGAGA
The DNA here is from genome assembly GCF_036441335.1 of Methylobacterium mesophilicum. Classification (GTDB taxonomy): domain Bacteria; phylum Pseudomonadota; class Alphaproteobacteria; order Rhizobiales; family Beijerinckiaceae; genus Methylobacterium; species Methylobacterium mesophilicum_B. The sequence continues at coordinate 148,566 of NZ_MLBW01000034.1, read as the reverse complement.
CCTCGCCGTCCGGCAGGCCCTCGATCATCAGCTCCAGGGTGCCGCTGCCGTCCTGCGCCGAGGCGATGGAGTAGCTGCGCTGCGCCTGGTAGCCGTCCTCGGCGGTGAGCCGGACGTCGACGTGCTGCCCGGCCCGGTAGGACTCGGCGAGACCGCAGCGCAGCCGGACGCTCTTCACGTGCGGCGTGACCGGTGCGATCGCGGTGATCTCCGCCTCGTGCCAGCGGAAGATCACGGGCTCGAAGGCCGGGTCAGTCACTGTGTCCGTCACCGCGCCAGTCACCACCTCAGCCACCGCCTCAGTCACCGATGTAGCGCTGCTCACGCCAGGGATCCCCGTACATGTGGTAGCCGCGGAGCTCCCAGAAGCCGGCCGTGTCGGTCTGGGTGAACCGGAGGCCCTTCACCCACTTGGCGCTCTTCCAGAAGTAGAGGTGCGGCACGAACAGCCGGGCCGGGCCGCCGTGATCCGGATGGATCGGCTGGCCCTCGTAGCGCGTCGCCACCAGGGCGCGGCCGCCCACGAGGTCGGCCACCGGCACGTTCGTGGTGTAGTCGTCGTGGGATTCCGCCAGGAGGTAGCCGGTCGGCGCCGCGATCCCGGCATCCGCCAGGATGTCGTCGAAGCTGACGCCTTCCCAGGTCGTGTCGAACTTCGACCACTTGGTGACGCAGTGGATGTCGCCGCGCCACGTGGTGCGGGGCAGCGCCTCGAACTCCGCCCAGCTCCACGCCTTAATCGGCCGCGACCCCTCGCGCAGCGTGAACCGCCACGTGGCCATGTCGACGGTCGGGTTGGGGCCGATCTGGAGGATCGGGAAGTCGTCGGTCAGGTACTGACCCGGCGGCAGGCGCGCACCGGTCTCGGGCGGCTGCCTGCGTCCGACGAAGCCCCGTGTCACCATGACGGTCGCCGCTCCTCTCGCTCGCCCCGGCTCGCCCCCGGGTTTGGTGCGGCGGAGCACCTCACGTCAAGCCGGCACGTGCGGCCGAACAAACGCCCCAAAGCTCGGGTGTGGTAGCAGCTCTGTGCCGATCGATCGGCACGAATCGCCTGCTTTCAGGGGGATGTCATGAAGTACCTTCTCGCGACGAGCCTTGTCGTCGGGAGCCTCGCCACGCTCGCGCCGGCCGCCCAGGCCCGCGACGGCATCGGCGCCGGCGGCGCGGCCGCCCTCGGCGTGCTCGGCGGCCTGGCCGTCGGCGGCGCGATCGCGTCGGCCAACAACGGCTACTACCCGGGCCGCCCGGTCTACCGCGCCCCGCCGCCGGTCTACGTCGCGGAGGATTACGGCCCGGTCTGCCNGCCGCCCTCGGCGTGCTCGGCGGCCTGGCCGTCGGCGGCGCGATCGCGTCGGCCAACAACGGCTACTACCCGGGCCGCCCGGTCTACCGCGCCCCGCCGCCGGTCTACGTCGAGGAGGATTACGGCCCGGTCTGCCACTTCGAGCGCCGCCGGACCTACGATGCCTACGGCGACGTCTACATCCGCCGCGTCCGCGTCTGCGAGTAGGCGGCTTCCGGAGTCGCCGCCGCGGCGGGCGCCGGTTTCAGGCGCTCGGCGCAGGCGATCCCGGCCAGGACCAGGGCCAGGGCGGCGGCCTCCGTCGTCCCGAACGGCTCGCCGACCAGCAGGACGGCGAGGATCGCGCCGAAGATCGGCACGAGGTTGACGAACAGCCCGGCGCGGTTCGGGCCGATGATCTCGACGCCGCGCATGAACAAGAGCTGCGCCAGCAGCGACGGCCCGAGGCCGACGAAAACGACCATCAGCCAGCCCTCGCGGTTGGGCCAGACGGCGTGGCCCGTGGCCCACTCGACGGCGAGCGGCGGCAGCGAGGTGACGAGGGCCGCGACCGCCATCGCGGCGAAGAACACCAGGGCCGGCACCTTCGGGCGCGTCGGCAGGAAGATCGTGTAGCCCGCGTAGAGCAGGCAGGCGCCGAAGACGAGCACGTCGCCGCGGTTGAACGCCAGGGTCGTGAGCACGGACAGGTCGCCGTGCGTCGCCGCGAGGCCCGCGCCGACCAGGGTCAGTGCCACGCCCAGCACCTGTCCCGGCGTCACCGGCACCCGGTAGGCGAGCCGGTTCAGGACGATCACCAGCACGGGAATCGCCCCCTGGAACAGGGCGAGATTGATCGCGCCGGTATGCACCCCGGCCGCGTAGAACAGGCAGTTGAAGGCCGTGTAGCCGAGGCCGCCCATCAGCAGGATGCGCAGCCAGTGCGGCCGCAGCAGCGGCCACGCGGCGGCGAGCCGGCGCCCGGCGAAGGGCATCAGCGCCAGGCAGGCGACCGCCCAGCGAAGCGTCGTGATGACCTGGGGCGAGACGTGACCGGGCGCCCAGCGGCTGGTGACGGCGTTGCCGGCCCAGAGGAGCGCCGTGACGGTCAGCAGGAGGTAAGCGGGCGCGGCCGGGGAGATCCGGCTCGCGCGCCCGGTCGTCAACGGCGGCGGAACTGACCGCCGCGCACCGGCGGGCGGGGCCCGGACGAGCGCTCGTCCTTGTGACGGAACACGAGGCGGCCCTTCTCGAGATCGTAGGGCGACATCTCGACCGTCACCCGGTCACCGGCCAGCGTCTTGATGCGGTTCTTCTTCATCTTGCCGGCCGTGTAGGCCACGATCTCGTGGCCCTGGTCGAGCTGCACGCGGTAGCGCGCATCCGGCAGGATCTCGATCACGAGACCATCGAACTGCATCAATTCTTCTTTCGCCATGCACCTTCTCCAGTCGGACCGTCCGGCAGCAGGCGTTCCGGCAATGCGTGTTCGGCTGTCATCGAGCTCGGGAAACGCCGCAGGGCGCGGATCCGATCCGGTGGACCGCCCGCGCCAGCTCAGCAGCACCGCCCGCATGTAGTCCCCGCGGGAACCGGCCGCAAGTCACGGACGCCGAACACGTACCGTCATCGACACGTTCTGCCGGCTTTCAAGGCTCCGCGTCGTTGCCGGCGTAGTCGAGGCTCCCGTCCGGCGTCCGGCGCCAGATCCGAAGGGCGATCGGCGCGCCGGCACGGTCGCCCCGCGCGTCGAAGGCTACCGATCCGAGCAGCGTCCGCGACGGCCCCGTCCGGACGGCCTCGGCGACCTTGCGGCCGTCGGCGATGCGGCCGGTCTTGGGATCGGCGGCACGGGCGCGCTCGGTCGCCTGCGCCAGCAGCTCCACGGCCGCGTAGCCCCCGGCCGCGACGCTCTCCGCCTCGGGGGACGAGGACCCAGCGCGGGCGCCCGCCCGCGGCGCGGTTGAGGTCGGCCACCGCCTGCTCGGCGCCCTGCCGCAGTCCCTGGCCGAAGGCGGCGTCCGGTCCGGTCAGCGGCGCCGACAGACCGATCCGCACCGGTGCCTGAGCGACGGCCGGGGCGGCCGCCAGGAGAAGGGCGAGGAACGGGACGAGGCGACGGATCATGGCGGTACTCTAGGACCGTCGGCGCCCCGACCGGAAGGGCGCCGAATTTCGATCGCCCGGCCCGTCGTCGGGCGCGTCGTTGCGCAGAACGTTGAGCGGATCGGGACGCTGATGCGCGCGGAAGCGCTGGCGGGCGGGCGCGTTGTGCGGAATAAGGGCGTCGGCCCGGCCCGTCGCCGGGTGTGCCGGCGCCCCGCCCCGCGTCGCCGGCCGAGACCCTCTGGGACGATTGACGATCATGACCTCGCTGTTCGCCGGCATCCAGGACGCGCCGCTCGATCCGATCATGCGCCTGTTCGAGGCCTTCAACGCTGATCCGAGCCCCAAGAAGCTCAACCTCGTGGTCGGCGTGTACACGGACGCGGACGGCAAGGTGCCGCGCCTGCGCGTCGTGCAGACCGCCGAGAAGCGCTGGATCGAGAAGGGCCTGCCCAAGACCTACCGGCCGATCGAGGGCACGAAGCCGTTCCGCGACGCGGTCCAGGAACTCCTGTTCGGAAAGGGTTCGCCGATCCTGTCCCAGAACCGGGCCGCGACGCTCCAGAGCATCGGCGGCACGGGCGCCCTGAAGACCGGCGCCGACCTGCTGGCCAAGCTCTACCCGAACGCCACCGTGGCGGTGAGCAACCCGAGCTGGGAGAACCACAAGGCGCTGTTCGGCCAGGCCGGCTTCACGGTGGTCGACTATCCCTACTTCTCGTCCGAGACCGGCGGCGCCGACTACCCGGCCATGAAGGCCTATCTCCAGGATCTGCCGAAGGGCTCGATCGTGGTGCTGCACGCCTGCTGCCACAACCCGACCGGCGCGGATCTCAGCCTCGACGAGTGGCGCGACCTCGTGCCCCTGATGGCCGCGCGCGGCCTGATCCCGTTCCTCGACATCGCCTACCAGGGCTTCGGCAACGGCCTCGACGCCGACGCCGAGCCGGTGCGCCTGTTCGCCGCGTCGGGTCAGGAGTTCCTGGTCGCCTCCTCGTTCTCGAAGTCGTTCTCGCTCTACGGCGAGCGCGTCGGCGCCCTGACCATCGTGGCCGAGAACCCGGCCGCGAAGGCCAAGGTCGAGGCCTTCGCCAAGCGGCTCGTCCGGGCGAGCTACTCCAACCCGCACACCCACGGCGCGGCCATCGTCGAGATCGTGCTCACCGATCCGGAGCTGCGCGCCGACTGGGAGCGGGAGCTCGGCGAGATGCGCGACCGGATCCGCGCCATGCGCGAGCGTATGGCTGACAGCCTGCAGCAGCGCCACCCGGAGCGCGGCTTCGACGCCATCAAGGCGCAGAAGGGCATGTTCTCCTACACGGGCCTGAGCCCCGCCGAGGCCACCCGCCTGCGCGAGGAGCACGAGGTCTACGCCCTGGAGACCGGCCGGATCTGCGTCGCCGCCGTCAACACCCACAACATCGATCACGTCATCGACGCGATCGACGCGGTGGTGAAGGGCTGAACCGGGTGGCGGCCCCCAAGCGCGTCTGCCGATTCAACGTCTGGATCAACCCGGTCTTCGACGCGCGCCTCGGGGCCGAGCCCGACATCGACCTGCAGGTCGGCGACCTGCAGGGACCGGAGGACGTGCTCGCGGCGCTGCTCGCGCGGGCCCACGTCCTCCACGTCTCGCCGGCGCGGGACGAGCTGCCGCGCCGCTGGCACGTGACCGACGCGCTGCTCGCCGAATGCCCGAACCTGATCGCGGTCTCGTCGGCCGGCGCGGGCTTCGACACGGTGGACGCCGCCGCCTGCACCCGGGCCGGCGTCGCGGTGGTGAACCAAGTGGGCGGCAATGCCCGCTCGGTGGCGGAGCTGGCGATCGGCCTGATGCTCGCCGTCTCGCGCAAGATCTGCGTCTCGGACCGCCTGCTCCGGACCGCGCGCGGCTTCACCCGCGAATCGCTGATGGGCCACGAGATCGGCGGCGCGACCCTCGGCCTGATCGGGATCGGCCATACCGGCCGGGAGGTTGCCAAGCTGGCCCGCGGCTTCGACATGCGGGTCCTCGCCCACGATCCCCTGCTCCCGGACGCGGAGATCCGGGCCCGCGGCGCGGAGCCGGTGGACCGGGCGCGACTGCTCGCCGAGGCCGACATCGTCTCCCTGCACTGCCCCCTCGACGACACCACCCGGGGCAGCTTCGACGCCGCGTCCTTCGGGGCGATGAAGCCGGGGTCGCTGTTCATCACCACCGCCCGGGGTGGGGTCCACGACGAGGCGGCACTCGCCGCCGCGCTCACCGCCGGACATCTCGCCGGGGCGGGCCTCGATGTCTGGGCGCCGGAACCGCCGCCCCTCGACGCGGCCCTGCTGAAGCTCGACACCGTGGTGGCGACCTACCACACCGCCGGCGTCACCCACGAGGCGCGGCGCAACGTGGCCGCCTGGGGGGCCGAGCAGATCGTCGGCCTGCTCCGGGGCGAGATGCCGCCGAGGCTCGTCAATCCCGAGGTCTGGCCAACCGTCCTCGAGCGCCGGGCACGGCTACTCGGCTGAGCTTCAGGCGGCGCTCCCCGTCTATGCGCGCGCAGGGAAGCAACCCAGGGCAGTGGAACATCAGGAAGCGTGACGCGGCTGGATTACTTCGCTGCGCTCGCCAAGACGGCGGTGATGTTGAATCGGACCCGCTAAACCGCCGCCCTCATCCAGCCTAAGCCAGCCTCGGTGCCTGAAGCGGGGTGGTACTCACACCCGACGAAGCCGGCATAACCGACCTCCTCCAGCGCCGCGAAGATCGGATCGAACGCGATCGTGCCAGTTCCCGGCTCGTGACGGCCGGGATCATCGGCGATCTGGACGTGGGCGATGAGGGCTGCGTGATCGCGGATCAGCGCCGCCGGGTCGTGACCCAGGCAGACGCAGTGATAGGCGTCGAACAGCAGCTTGACGTTATCGCGTCCGATCGCCCGGATCGCGTCCACCGCCACCAGTGGGTCATCGATCACGTAGTTGGCGATCGAGCCGGGACCGATCGGCTCCACGATGACCGTCATACCGCGGGCCCTGGCGGCGTCGGCCGCGAAGGCGAGGTTCTCGAGGTACGTGTCCCAGAGCTTCGCCTGCTCGGCCCCCGCGGGCCTGACACCCGCCATCGGATGGACCATGCGGCAGCCGAGCTGCGCGACGTAGTCCAGGGTCGGCTCGATGGTCGACCGGTAGTAGTCGATCTTATCGGGCAGGGCCGCAAACCCCTTCTCGCCCTTCGACGCGTCGCCGGCTGGAAAGCCTGTCTGGACCAAAGGCACGCCCGCCCGCTCCAGCCAGCCAGCCACCTCGCGGGCTGGGGTGGCAAATAAATTCGGGTGCTCCACCGCGCGGAATCCGGCCCTGGCGGCGGCCGCGAAGCGCTCCGAGAGCGGCAGCTCCGTGAACAGGAAGCCGCAATGGCCGCTGAGACGATTCCTGAAAGCACCGAGCTTCATGGTCAGGCGCTCCCGCCGGTCTCGATCATCGCCCGCATCCGGTCCACCGCTGCGTGGGGCGCGGTCAGCACAGGGACGTCGACGGCCTTCCGCACGGCCTCGGCCGCCCGCGAGGTGGAGAAATGCGCCAGCATGATCGCGTCGCAGTCGCGCAGGTCCGGCGCGCGCTCGGCGATCAGCCGGTTGTGGGTCTCGGCATCGCCGGCGCGCAGCCGCGCCATCGCGTCGTCCACCAGGACTGTCCGGAGGCTCGCCGGGCGCCCGGACTCCGCGACGAACTCCTCGAACTCGTCCGTCATCGTGCCGACCGAGGGCCCGAAAGTCGCCAGCATGCCGATGCGCGCGCCCTGCGCGATCGCCGCGCGGAACATCGCCTCGTTGGGCTTGAGCACCGGCACCGGCACGGTCTCGATCAGCCGGTCGATGGCCGGCCCGAAGGCCGAGCAGGTGATCAGGATGCCGTCGGCGCCCATGTCGTGGCCGTAGCGGCCGAACCGCACGAAGCGCTCGATCATCCCCTCCGAGATCGCGCCCGGCTCCTTCGCCCGGTCGAGGGACAGGCCGTCGTCGAGCAGGTTGACGGTCTCGGCCTCGGGCCAGCGCTCGGCGAAGGCGGCCTGGATCGGCGCCATGGCGACCGGCGTCGCGTGCAGGAGAACGATGCGGGGTGCCATGCTGTGTTCCGGAGTGGCCGCAGTCCGGCCGGGGCCGGTCCGCACGTTGTAAGCGATTTCAGACGGGTGGCAAGATAGCGCAGGTCAGCCACCGGCGTTCCGGGGCGGGGCCGTGCTGGCGCGCAGGATCAGCTCGGCGTCGATCTCGGTGAGGCGGACCATCGGCCGTCCCCGGATCCGGGCGATCAGGTGATCGCCGGCGGCGTGGCCGATCTCGGCGGAGTGGATGCGGATCGTCGTCAGCGGCGGGTCGAGGAAGGGGGCGAAATCCGAATCGTTGTGGCCGATCACCGACAGGTCACCGGGAATGGAGAGCCCCCTTGCCCGCGCCTCGATCATCGCTCCGAAGGCGATCTGGTCGGTACCGCAGATGATCGCGGTCGGCGGCGGCCCGCCCGCCAGCATCTGGCGGAAGCCGTCGCGGCCGCCGCCGATCCCGTACGAGATCTCGATGTCGTGCTCCGGGGCGAGTTGCAGGCCGCGGGCCGCGAGCGCCGCCGCGATGCCCGTCACCCGGGCGCCGCCGCGGTCGTTGTCCTTGCGCAGGCCCGAGATCACCCCGATCCGGCGATGACCGAGATCCATCAGGTAGTTGGCCGCCCGGGCGGCCGAGGCGGCATTGTCGAAGCCCACGCAGGGGCGCTCGCGGGACAGGCTGAAGGTCTGGACCATCGGGATGCCGGCGCGGGCGATCCGGGCGTGGAGGTCCGGGTGGTGGATGTCACCGACCAGCATCAGCCCGTCGACACCGCGCTCCAGCAGGAAGGTCGCCTCGCGCAGCTCGTCTTCCAGGTCGTAGCCGGCGTTGGCTGCCACCAGCGTGTAGCCCGCCTGCCGCAGCCGGTCCTGGAAGCTCGACAGGACGCGCACGAAGGCCTCGTTCTCGATGTTGGGCACGACGGCGCCGACCGCCATGAACCGGCGCGTCGAGAGCGCCCGCGCCGCGCCGTTCGCGACGAAACCGAGATCCTGCGCGGCCCGCATCACCGCCTCGCGCTTGTCGGCCCGCACCCCGGCGGAACCGTTGAGCACCCGCGAGACGGTCGCGGTCGAGACACCGGCAAGGCGGGCGACGTCCCGGGCAACCGGGCTGCGCGTCGACGGCTCCAGGATCTCCTCCGGCAGGTCCAGCACTGGGATCGATCCTCCTCCCGAGCGGCCCCGAGCGCCTCGCCCCCGGGTACGCGACGCGGCGAGGCCCGGCCAGCAGAGCCGGCGCGAACCGGCAGTATATTGACACTCCACCCGGCCGCTGGCTATCTGAAAGCGCTTTCAAAGAGCCGCTCGATCCGGCGGCCCACAGGAGGACCCGATGGCGACGCTCGACCGGCCGGCCTCCGGACTGGGAGCCCCCGAGCGCGCCGCGCCGACGGTCGGCGGCGCGGACGCTACGGCGGCGGGCATCGCGGCCCCGGAGGCCATCGTCACCAGCCTGAAGCGCAGCGACGCTGTCACGCCCTACCGGTTCCGCGACCTGCTGGCGCTCGACGATTTCGAGCGGCACGCGCGCAAGCTCCTGCCGCCGATGATCTTCCAGTACGTCTCCGGCGGGGTCGAGACCGGCTCGGCCCTGGCGCAGAGCCGCGGCGCCTACGCCGACTACGCCCTCGTCCCCCGCCTGATGCGGGACACCTCGGCGCGGGACACCGCGACCACGCTGTTCGGCCAGACCTACGCGGCGCCCTTCGGGATCGGGCCGCTGGGCGGGGCCGCCTTCATCGCCTACCGGGGCGACCTCGTGCTCGCCGAGGCGGCCCGGCGGATGAACCTGCCGATGTGCCTGAGCGCCTCCTCGCTGATCAGGCTGGAGGACGTCCACGCCCAGAACCCGCAGGCCTGGTTCCAGGGCTACCTGCCGGGCGACCAGAACCGGATCGACCGCCTCCTCGACCGGGTCGAGGCCACCGGCTACCGGACCTTCGTGGTGACCGCCGACACGCCGACTCTGGGCAACCGCGAGCACAACATCCGCAGCGGTTTCTCCATGCCGATCAAGGTCACGCCGAAGGTGGCGTGGCAGAGCGCCACCCACCCGCGCTGGCTGCTCGGAACCGTCGCCCGCACCTTCCTCAAGCACGGGGCCCCGCACTTCGAGAACACCGAGGCCGAGCGCGGGCCGCCGATGATGTCCCAGGGCGCGGTGCGCAACACCATCGCCCGCGATCAGCTCTCGTGGAAGAACCTGGAGGCGATCCGCAAGCGCTGGTCCGGCAACCTGCTGGTGAAGGGCCTGCTGGCGCCGGAGGACGTCGACATCGCGCGGGACTGCGGCGCGGACGGCGTGATCCTGTCGACCCACGGCGGCCGCCAGCTCGATTACGCCGTCGCCCCCCTCGACGTGCTGCCGGAGATCGCCGCCCGGAAGGGCGGGCTGAAGATCATCGTCGACAGCGGCATCCGCCGGGGCACCGACGTGATGAAGGCCCTGGCGCTCGGCGCCGATTTCGTCCTGCTCGGCCGGCCCTTCATGTTCGCCGCCGCGCTCGGCGGCGTCGCGGGCGTCGAGCACGCGATGCGGATCCTCAAGGAGGAGCTCAACCGCGACATGGCGCTGATCGGGGTGAACCGGCTGTCCGAACTCAATCCCGATTTCCTGCGCCGCACCCCGCGGCGGGCCTGAGCCGATGGCGGGAGGATCGACCGTGATCGGCTCCCCGGACACGCGCGGCGCGCCGGAGAGCGGCAGCGGGATCGCCTCCCGGGGCGCAGGGGCCGCCGCGCCCGGGCGACCGGCATCCCCGCACCGTCGATCCCGCCGGCTGCCCCCGCAGACCCATCCCCGATCCGGATGCTCCGCATGACCGACCCCGCCCCCCGCGGCCTCGCCTTCGTGGGCTGCTTCACCACCGAGCGGCGCCGGGCGCGCGGCCGGGGCATCGACATCTACCGGACCGGTCGCGACCTCGGCGACTGGACGCATCTCGGCCGGGTCGAGAACCTGACGAACCCGTCCTTCCTGGTGACCGACCCGGCGCGCGCGATCCTCTACACGGTCCAGGGCGACGGCGAGGCGGCGAGCGCCTTCGCGCTCGAGCCCGACGGCACCCTGCGCGGCCTCGGCAGCGCCGCCACCGGCGGCACCAACAGCGTGCACCAGGCCCTCGACCCCGGCGGTCGGTTCCTGATCGTGGCCAACTACGCCAGCGGATCGGTCGCCCTCATGCCGGTGCGCGCCGATGGCGGCCTGGAGCCCGCGTGTCAGGTCCTGCCGCTGCCGGGCGAGCCGGGCCCGCACCGGACCGAGCAGGCCTGCGCCCACCCGCACCACGTGGTCCTGTCGCCCGACGGTCGCCACGTCATCGTCCCCGACAAGGGCCTCGACCGCGTCTTCGTCCTGAAGCTCGCGGGTGAGCGGCTCGCCATCGTGTCGCAGACCGCGATGCGTCCCGGCGCCGGCCCGCGCCACATCGCGTTCCACCCGCACGAGCCCCTCGCCTTCTTGGTCAACGAACTCGACTCGAGCGTCGCGACCTGCCGGTGGGACGCGGAGGCCGGGACGCTGACGCCCCTGCACCTCGCCTCGACCCTGCCGCCGGACTTCTTCGGCGCGAGCACCGCCGCGGCCATCGCGGTCACGCCCGACGGACGGTTCGTCTACGCGTCGAACCGCGGGCAGGACGGGATCGCGCGGTTCCGGGTGGACCCGACCGGGCGCCTCGTACCTGCGGGCTGGACGCCCTCCGGCGGCCGCGATCCGCGCTTCATGGTCCTGGCACCGGACGGAGGCCACCTGCTCGTCGCCAACGAGCAGGGCGACTGCCTCGTCGCCTTCGCCGTCGATCTGGAGACCGGAGACCTGACCCGGGCGGGTTCGCGCCCGAGCCTCAGTCCCTGCACGGTCGCGTTCCTGTAGGAGGCGCCGACGCGTTCAGGCCCGCGCCGCGAGCGGGCCCGACCGTGCCCCTCGAAGGGCAAGAGAAACGGAACCGGCGGCAATCGAACCGTGACCTCTGACCGCCGGGCCGCACCAATCAAATAAGAAAAGAAAATCATAAATATTTTGGAGGATGCCCATGTTCGCCAAGCGTTACAGGTTCCTGATCGCGTTCCTGCTGTTCATCGCCGGTATCATCAACTACATGGACCGAGCGGCGCTCGGCGTCGCCGCGCCCTTCGTCAAGCAGGACCTGAACCTGTCCCCCTCGGAGCTGGGGGTCATCTTCAGCACGTTCTTCTTCGGCTACGCGCTGTTCGCCTTCGTGGGCGGCCAGCTCGCCGATCGCTACGGGCCGCGCAGCGTCTACACCTGGGCGGCCGCCTCCTGGTCGGTCCTGTGCATGCTCACCGGGGCGGTGACCGGCTTCGCCCAGATGTTCATCGTCCGCGCCCTGTTCGGCTTCGCCGAGGGGCCGATGAACTCCACCACGAACCGCACCATCACCACGTGGTTCCCCCGCGAGGAGACCGCGCGGACCATCGGCTTCACTTTCTCGGGCCAGACGGTGGGCAGCGCCATCGCGGCGCCGGTCGTCGGCCTGCTGGCGATCCAGTACGGCTGGCGAGTGGCGTTCGTGGCCATCGGCGCCGTCGGCCTGCTCTGGGTCGTGGCGTGGCGGATGTTCATGACTGACCGGCCGCAGGACAATCCCCGGGTCGATCCGGAGGAGATCGCCCTCGTGGAGCGCAGCCGGGCGGTCACGCACCTCGCACCCTCCGACCATGCCCGGTCGCTCAGGGAGTACCTGTTCCTGCCGAGCACCCTGTCGCTCGGGCTCGGGATGTTCGCGGTGAACTACACCCTCTACATCTTCCTCTCGTGGCTCCCGAGCTACCTCACGGACGCGCTGCACATGCCGGTGAAGGAGATGGCCCTGGTGGCGTCGATCCCCTGGGCCTGCGGCTTCGTCGGCTATGTCGGCGGGGGCGTGGTGGCCGACTTCGTCTACACGCGCATGGGCGACAAACTCGCCGCGCGGAAGATCACCACGATCGTGCCGCTGGCCGTCGCGGGCGTGGCCCTGCTCGCGGTCAACGCCGCGACGAGCACCGCCATGGCGGTTTCGCTGATCGCGCTGGCCGTGCTGATGCTGACCAGCTCCGTCCAATCCTGCTGGGCGACGATCCACGAGCTGGTGCCCGAGGCGCGGGTCGGCGGCGTCAGCGGCTTCATCCACCTCCTGAGCAACATCTCCGGCATCATCGGGCCGACCGCCACGGGGCTGGCCGTGCAGTATCTCGGGGGCTACGCCAGCGCCTTCGTGATCGCCGCCGTGATCGCGGCGGCCGGCGTCGTCGCGATGGCGATCTTCGTGCGGCGGCCGCGCGACCCCGCGGAAGCCGGCCCCCTCGCGGCGGCCAAGGCCGTCTGATCAACAGCATTCGGCCAAGGCCGCCGGAATCTGGAGCAGCGTCCCATGAGCGCCGACACCGTCCCGCCCAAACCCGTCCTCCTGACCGGAGCCTCCGGTGCCCTCGGGCGCGTCCTGACCCGCGCGCTCGGCGCGCAGGGCTGGGCGCTCCGGCTCACGGACCGCGTCCCCTTTCCCGACCCCTTGCCGGAGGGCGCGCGCTTCCAGGTCGCCGACCTGGAGGACGGGCCGGCGATCCTCCGGTTGGCCGAGGGCTGCGGCACGATCCTCCATTTCGGGGGGATCTCGGTGGAGCACCCGTTCGAGACGGTGATCGGCCCGAACATCCGCGGCCTGTACCACGCCTACGAGGCGGCCCGGCGCGAGGGCGCCCGAATGATCTTCGCCTCCTCGAACCACGCGATCGGCTTCCACGCGCGCTCGGAAGTGCTGGACGACGATTGCGGCCTCGCGCCCGACGGCTATTACGGCCTGTCCAAGGCCTACGGCGAGCTGATGGGCGGCCTCTACCGCGACAAGCACGGGGTCGAGAGCGTCTTTCTGCGGATCGGCTCGTGCTTCCCGGAGCCGACCGACGCGCGGATGCTCGCCACGTGGCTGTCCTACGCCGACCTGACCCGGCTGATCACCCGCGCCACCCTGGCCCCGGACCTCGGCCCGACGGGCTCGGTGGTGATCTGGGGCGCGTCGAACAACAGCCGCATGACCTGGTGGCAGAAAGACGGGCGCGCCGTCATCGGTTGGGCACCGCAGGACAGCGCCGATTCCCACGCGGCGGCGCTGGACGGGAAGACGAGCGGCAACCCGGTGGCGGAGCGCTACCAGGGCGGCGGATTCACGGCGATCGACTATTCCCGCGTCGAGCCCTCGCGGTGACGGTCCAACGCTTCGGCGCTCGGCCGCCCGCACCTCCTGGGACGAGAGACTGGACACACCATGCCGAACGAGCGACCCGAGACACGCCTCAAATGCGCCCTGGTGGTGCGCGGCGCCTTCGACGCGTACGTGGTCCCGGCCTTCGAGGCCGCGGGCGGCCGGACGGCGATCCACTGGGCGCCGACCACCGTCATCATGAAGACCCTCGCCGCGGGTGAGACCGCCGACGCGGTACTCGTCCTGTCGGACGCCATGGACCGGCTCGTCGCCGAGGGCCGCGTCGAGCCCGAGAGCCGCGTCGACGTGGTGCGCTCGCGCTACGGCATCGCCGTCAAGGCCGGGGCTCCGCATCCGGACATCGCGAGCGTCGAGACGCTGAAGCGCACCCTGTTGGCGGCGCGGTCGGTGGCCTACTCGCGGACGGGCGCCAGCGGGATCTACTTCGCCGGCCTGCTGCCGCGGCTCGGCCTCGCCGACGCGGTGAACGCCCGGGCGACGATCATCCCGCAGGGCTTCACGGCCGAGAAGCTCGTCTCCGGGGAGGCCGACATCGCCGTCCAGCAGATCAGCGAGCTGATGGTCGTGCCCGGCATCGAGGTGGTCGGCCCCCTCCCAGAACCGGTGCAGGAGATGACAACCTTCTCGGCAGCGATCCTGCGCGGCGCGGCGGACCGGGACGGCGCGGCCCGGTTCCTCGCTGGGCTGACGACGCCGCAGGCGGCCGAGGCCTACCGGACCAGCGGGCTGGAGCCGGCCTTCTGACGGCGGCCGGCCCTCCCGATCGCGCGCATTCCGGCCCCGCCCTGCGCCGCTTAAGTTGAGGCGCCGGGGCGGGACGGGGTTCGCGACCGCAAAAAAGTCCTTATGCTCGTGCTGTCCGGACGCCCAATCCCGTCCGACCGGATCGCTCCATTCATGCTGAAGACAGCCTTCGTTGCCGCCCGCGACCGCCAGCGGCTGTCGGAGATCGCGACGATCCTCATCGGCTTCGGCGTCACTCGTGTCGTGGACCGGCTCGGCCTGCGCTACCTGCCGCTCCTGCCGCGCCGCCAGCCCCGGGTCGACGTCACGCGCCTATCCGAGCCGGAGCGCCTGCGCCGGGCGATCGAGGCGCTCGGGCCGACCTTCATCAAGTTCGGGCAGGTGCTGGCGAGCCGGCCGGACCTCCTGTCGCCGGCCTGGACCGAGGAGTTGCAGAAGCTCCACAGCCAGGTCGTGCCGGTGACGTGGGAGCAGATCGGCCCGCAGCTCGAGCTCGATCTCGGCGGCTCGCCCATGGAGGTGTTCGCCGAGTTCGACACCAACCCGATCGCCTCGGCGTCCATCGCCCAGGTCTACCGGGCGCGACTGCACTCGGGCGAGGACGTCATCGTCAAGGTGCTGCGGCCGAACCTGCGCAAGATCATCGAGGCGGATCTGCGCCTGATGGCGCACGGCGCCCGCATCGTCGAGAACGAGTGGCCCGACATGGCCCGCTACCAGCCGCGGGAGCAGATGCGCCACCTCGCGGAGGGTCTCAACGGCGAGCTCGACCTGCTCAACGAGGCGCGCAACTGCGAGCTGCTGGCCCAGATCTTCGAGGACCGCGACGACATCGTCTTCCCGAAGATCCACTGGGAGTACTGCTCCGAGCGGGTGCTGGTGCAGGACTTCATCCACGGAATCCCTCCCAACGACGAGGCGGCCCTCCGCGCAGCGGGCATCGACAAGAAGCTGCTCGCCCAGAAGGGCACCGACGCGTTCCTGCAGATGGCGCTGATCGAGGGCGTGTTCCACGCCGACCCGCACCCCGGCAACATGCTGGCGCTGCCCGGCAACAAGATCGGCTTCATCGATTTCGGCATCATCGGCCGGCTGTCGCAGCGGCGGCGCTCGCAGCTGCTCGTGCTGATCGGCGCCATGCTCAAGCAGGACGCCGACGGGCTCATGGCCGTGCTCCTCGACTGGACCGGCACCAGCAACCCGGACCTCACCCGCCTCCAGGTCTCGGCCCAGTCTTTCGTTGAGAGCCACTCGTCGATCCCGCTGAATCTCGGGCTGGTGCTCACCGACTTCATGAACATGGCCCGCGAGAACGACCTCGCCATGCCGACCGACCTCGCCATCCTGTTCAAGGGGCTGGTCACAGCCGACGGCGTGATGCGCCACCTCGACCCGAATTTCGACCTGTTCGCCGCCGCCGGCCCCACGGTCCGGGCGAGCATGCAGACGCAGTTCTCGCTCTCCGCCCTCAAGCAGAAGGCCGAGGCCCTGGGCGTCGGCCTCTACGGCGCCGCCTCGGAGCTGCCGACCCTGATTCACCTGATGCTTGTGCGGCTGAAGCAGGGTCGCGTCACCGTCGAGATCGAGGTGAAGGGCCTCGACAAGGTCACGCGCGGCATCGAGCGCGCGGCCGCGCGAGTCGCTGTCGCCCTGGTCGTGGCGGCCTTCGCCACGCAGCTCGCGCCCCGCCTCATCGACCTCGGGACGCCCGTGTTCGTCTCGATCGGCTTGATTATTTTTATCCTCGGGATCGGCTGGCTCGTGCTGCTGATGCGAAACAAGTAACCGTCTTCGCACCCGCACAGAGGCCCAACACAAGTTCTCAGCCGCAGGCGAATACCGAACTGATTTGATAATCCCGCGCACCATGCTAGCGTGAGACATCCAACGATTCGCTCGGCTGCGGGCGGGGAACCGGCACCAGAAGCGGTCTGAACCGCCGGTGCGGCCCTGCCATCGACATCCGTTGCCGCGCCGCGCGGTCGGGGACCTCCGGCGGCGCGCCGCGCACGGGCGCTCCGTCGGGATGACGAGGGGGGCGGGCGATGGAAGTGGACATCGTACGGCCGCGGATCGACGGGGCGGAGCGCCGCGTCGAGACGCTCGAGGCGGAGAATATCCGCCTGCGCAGCCTGCTGAGCGCGGCGACCGCGCAGGCCGACTGGGAGCGGCAGCGGAGCCGGCGGCTCGGCCGGATCATCGAGGCGGCGAGCCGCGCCGAGGCCGGACGCATGGCGGCCGAGCGGGCCGAGGCGCCGCGCGGGCCGACNGAGGCGCCGCGCGGGCCGACGCCCGGCGAGCCGGCCGGGTTCGGGCCGGAGGCGAAGCCGCGCACCTCCGGCCGCCCACGCCCGATCGGTCTCCCGCAGGCCCCGAACGACTACCTCGAACTGCTGGACCGCGACGGGCGCCTGATCACCGCCAGCGACGATGGCCCGGCCCTGTCAGCCGCCGGGGACGAGGCGGAGGCGATCGGCCGACCCTGGATCGACGCCTGGACGCGGCCTGAGGACCGCGAGGCGGTGGTCGACGCGCTGGATCGGGCGCGGCTCGGCCGCCCGAGCCGGTTCCAGGCCCAGTCGGAGGCCGGCGGAGCGCTCCGCTGGTGGGACGTGGCCGTCACGCCGATCGGCGCGACGCCGGACCGGCCCGAGCGGATCCTGGCGGTGTCGCGCGACATCACCGACCAGAAGCTGACCGAGGCGCGACAGACGCTGCTGATGCAGGAACTCGCCCATCGGATGAAGAACACCATGGCCATGGTTCAGGCCGTCGCGACGCAGACCATGCGCAACGCGCCGTCGCTGGAGGCGGCCGGCGAGGCTCTGGCCGCGCGGCTCCTGGCGCTCGCGAAGGCGCACGACGTGCTGCTGCAGGGATCCTTCACGCAGGCCTCCCTGAGCGGCCTGGTCGAGGGGGCCGTGTCGCTCCACGGGGACGGCGTCGCGGGCCGGTTCCGCATCGCCGGTCCCGACCTGACGCTCGGCCCGCGGCACGGCATGACCCTGGCGCTGATGCTGCACGAGCTCGGAACCAACGCGGCCAAGTACGGGGCGCTGTCGGTGGCCGCCGGCTGGATATGCATCACCTGGAACGTGGCCGAGGCGGCGAACGGCCGGACCCTCCGGTTCCGCTGGGAGGAGAGCGGCGGACCGCCCGTCACGCCGCCGACCCGCACGGGATTCGGCACGCGACTCATCGCCCGCAGCCTCGCCCACAGCTTCGGCGGGACTGCCCAGATGAGCTACCCGCGCGAGGGCGCGGTCCTGACCTTCGAGGCGCCCCTCGACGTGGTTCTGGCGGCCTGACCCGGATGTGGTTGCGCGGCGCTAGGCGCTCAGCCGCGTCTCCGCCTGAAGGTCCCGCAGGGCGGCGACCGTCCGGTCGCGCAGGGTCCTGAGATCGACCAGCGATCGGGTCAGATCGTTGCCCGCGATGGCCGATTCCTCGAGGCCGCGGCAGGCCCGGGACAGTTCGGCGCAGCCGAGCATGCCGGACATCGAGACCAGCGTGTGCGCCTCGCGACCGTAATCGTCGTTGGCGCGATCCGGCCCCTCGAAGGCGGTGGTGAGACTGACGACGAACCGGTCAAGGATGCGGACGAGCTTCTCCGTGCCGATCACGGCCGTGAGTTCCTCGAGCGCGTCCCGGTTCACCAGGGAGTGCGACACCGTCGGTCTCCAAGTACGGATCCGCGACAGCGATCCGAGAGAGGCGCGCAACCAAGGCACCGCTCAACGGCCAAGTTTGCCCCAAAGTGTTTACACCGCGTTGCGTCAGCTTTTCAACAATGCACGGCCGTTCGCGGGGCCGCGCAGGATTGATCCGGGCGCATGGATCGGCCGCCGCGGCGGCAGAACCTCAAGGACGCGGGACCGGCGCGTCCCGGCTAACCGAAGCGTCGCGACGCGCGTTGCGAATCAGTCGGGGCTCTCGTAGCCTCACGATCCTGTCGCGCTCGCACCAGGGAGGGAGCTGCATGATTGCTGTGTACGCTACCTTCCGTACAGGATGTGTCGGCGGCCCCGTGCAGGGCAGCTAGCCGCTCCCCGCCCGCGCCCGGCCCCGCCGCCCGGCGCCTCTGAACCCAGTCCTGCCTGATCTCGCCGGCGCGCATCGTTCGCGATGGGACGCCCGCGTCACCCGGAGCCGACGCCCTCCCGCGTCGGGCACGCGCATGTCTCTGTCGTCTCCCCGGAAAGCGGACGCGGTCCGCCGCGTCCTGGCCTTCGTCGTCCGCAGCTGGCGCAGGCGCTGGCCCCTCGTCACCGGTCTCATCGGCGCGATCACGCTCGCCACCCTGGCGGAAGTCCTGCTGCCGCTCTGCGCGGGACGCCTGGTCGACGCGCTCTCCGGGAGCGACCGCCGCGCGGCGCTGGACGCGGCCTGGCCGGCTTTCCTGGCGATGACCGGGCTCGGCCTCGCCACCGCGCTGCTGCGGCACATCGCCTGGAGCCTCGCGGTGCCGCTCTCCCTGCGCACCATGAGCGACATCGTCGGCAACGGCTTCGCCCGGGTCCAGCGCTTCTCGACCGAGTGGCACGCCAACACCTTCTCGGGCTCCACCGTCCGGAAGATCTCCCGCGGCATGTGGGCGATCGACGGGCTCAACGACACGCTGCTGCTGGCGCTCCTGCCCGCGCTCGTCGTCCTCGCGGGCACGGCCCTGGTGCTCGGCCTGCACTGGCCGGCCCTCGGCGCGACGGTGGCGATCGGCGCGAGCGCCTATGTCGGCGCGACCGTGCTCCTCGCGACGCGCGTCATCGCGCCCGCGGCCGCGCTCTCGAACGCCCTCGACACCCGCCTCGGCGGCGCGCTGAGCGACGCGATCGGCAACAACGCCGTCGTCAAGGCCTTCGCCGCGGAAGCGCGGGAGGAGGCACGGCTCGGCCGGTTGCTGGCGAAGTGGCAGCGGCGGACCCGGCGCACGTGGATGATCGTCACCTGGGGCGGCACCGGCCAGCTCGGGCTGCTGCTCGTCCTGCGCACCGTCATCGTCGCCATCGCCCTGTGGCTTTGGTGGCGGGAGCGGGCGAGCCCGGGCGACGTCGCCTACGTCCTGACCGCGACCTTCGTGGTGCACGGCTACCTCCGCGACATCGGCGGCCACATCAACCACCTGCAGCGGGCCAACAACGAGATGGAGGAGCTGGTCGCCCTGGAGGCCGAACCCGTCGGCGTCGCGGACCGGCCCGGCGCGGTCCCGCTCGCTGTCGCGGGCGGGGCGTACCGCGCCCTGTTCGAGCGGCAATCCGACCTCGCAAAGAGCGCGTGAGGATCCTGTTCGTCTGCGGCCGGGCGCGCGCCCGCAGCCCGACCGCGGAACGGATCTTCGCGCGCCTGCCCGGCATCGAGACGGCCAGCGCGGGCGTGTCACCCGACGCCGACGAGCCGGTGGACGCCGATCATCTCGCCTGGGCGGGGATCGTCGTCGTCATGGAGCGCGCGCACCGGCGCAAGCTGATGCGCCGCTTCGAGGCCGCCCTGCGCAGCACCCGCCTCGTCTGCCTCGACATCCCCGACGTGCACGCCTTCATGGCGCCGGCGCTGGTGGCGCTGCTGGAGGCGCGCGCCGGCCGCTTCCTGCAGCGCTGAGCCCCGCGACGGCGGCCGGCGCATTGCCGTTTTTTAATCCTTCGGTCATGCGACCAAATGATGGCTGCTCTATTATCTGAACACGGAATGAATGAGGCCAATGCAGATGAAGGCCTTATCTCCGGCAGCAGAGGGAGATATTACTATGTCCTATCGCAAATCTATGGCTGCGGCCCTCGTGCTCACCACAATCCTCGGTGGAACTGCCTTCGCGGCGGAGCAGGCCGCCCAGCACAACGGCACGCAGATGAGCGCGAGTCAGGCCGCGGTCGACAAGGATGTCGGCAAGCTCTCGAAGGACGGAGCCCAGGGCTTCAGAGATCTTCAGCTCACCCGCCTCGCGATCTTCGAGGCCAATCCCGGCCAGGCCAAGGACATGATCGCCAAGGCGCAGGCGGCTTTCGCGAAGGCCAAGACCGACGACGCGGTGTTCACCAAGGCCGAGGCCGATCTCAAGTCCCCGGCCGACATGGCCGCCCACAAGGCGACTGCGCCGAGCGACAAGGCCGACGCCAAGGCCGGCGCCAAGGCCGATTCCAAGACGGCCTCCACGGAGCAGGTGGCCTGGGTCCCGGTCGACGCGCAGCTGACCCTCGGCGACGATTTCGTGGCCACGCCCGCCAAGGCCTCCGCGGTCACCGAGGCGAACAAGAACCTCGCCCAGGGGGACCAGAAGGGCGCCCTGGAGAAGCTCAAGCTCGCCCACGTCGACGTCAACTTCACCATGGCGGTCCTGCCCCTGAACAAGACCATCACCGACGTCGATCAGGCGGCGACGCTGATCAACCAGGGCAAGTATTACGAGGCCAACGCCGCCCTGAAGTCCGCGCAGGACAATATGCGCTTCGACGTGATCGACGCGGTCGCGGTGCCCCAGAAGGCGACCGCCGCCACGGCCGACAAGGGGGCGCCGCAGGCCACCGGCTCGACCGCGGGGGCCAAGACCAGCAAGTGACCGACCGCTGAGGACGGCCGCGCCCGACGGATCTCGGGCGCGGCCCGGTCGGCGCGCGGAAGGGAGGGCCGCATGCGGCGATTCTGGATCTCGACCATCCTGGGACTCGAACTGCTCCTCGGCGGGACCCTGGCGGCCTCCGCCCGGACGGCGGGGGTTCCGGACTTCAACATCCGGGCGATCTGCGCGCCGGAGCACCGGGCAGGCTCCGACGCCGTCGATCGGGCGAGCTACCGGGGTTGCCTGTCCGACGAGGCCGCCGCGCGGCGCGCCCTGGCCAAGCGCTGGGCGACGTTCGACGTGGCGGAGCGCCGGACCTGCGCGGCGGAGAGCCAGATCGGCGGTGCCCCGTCCTACGTGGCGATGCTGACCTGCGTGCAGCTCGGAAGCCACGCCCTGCCGATCAACCCCTCGGGTCCGCCCTGAGGCGTGAACCGCCACGCGGCGGATCGCACGTCCGTGATCCCCGCATGAGGAACCGGCGATGTCTTCAAGACGTCTCGCACTACCGATCGAATGGAGGAGGCATCATGTTCAAGACTACGGCGCGCGCTGCTCTTTGCCTGGCCTGTCTCTGGTCAGTCACGCCCGCCCTGGCGGCCCCGAAGGAGATGCCGCAGGGCAAGCGCGACGAGATGTCGATGAAGGACACCAAGCGCGAGATGGCGATGCAGCGGAAGGAGAATAAGGAAGCGAACAAGAACGTCGACAGCCTCATCACGAACCGCAAGTGAGCGCGCGCGCCCGCATCGGCGACTGACTGTCTTCCCGCCACGACGGGGGCACCGGACGCGGTGCCCCCGTCGTGGCGTCCCTCTCCGGACGCGTTCGGGTCTGGTCCGGGGGCCGCACGCGCAGGCCGCGCCGGTCATCGCGGTCCGACGTGCACGGCACGAACCGTCCTCGCGTGGCCAGGGGACCGGTCGATGGCTTAGGAACGGGGTCCGGGCGCGCGACGGCGCCGCAGGAGCCAGCGCCATGCCGGGTCGGACAACGCCGTGACGGCCTACAGCCTGCGCGCCCGGCTGCTCGCGCTCTGGGTCCTGCTGGTCGCCTCCGCGGCCGCGACCGCCTACCTGATGCTCGGCGTCTACGACCAGTCGACGGGCGTCCAGGTGGCGCAGGCCGATCTCGCGGTCGGGCGGGCCTGCCGCGAGATCATCGACCGGTACGCCGCCCTGGTGCACGCCCGCGGCGCGAGCCGCGCAGAGGCCGACCTGGTCGGCACCGTGTCGGTCGCGCTGGCGCGCTTCCCGGGCCTCGAGGGCGGGATCTGGAGCGCCGCGCGCGGATCCGTGGCCTACGCCTATCCGACCTACGAGGGATCCGGGCCGAAGACGGATTTCCCGGCGGCCGAGCGCGACGCCGTCGCGGCGCTGAACGCCCAGGCGCTGCGGGTCGACCACGCGGTCTCGGAGCGGCGGCCGAGCCGGACCCAGGTCCTGATGCTCCAGGCCTGCCCGCTGCACGGGCCGGAGACCGGCCTGACCGCGTGGTCGATGACGCGCGCGCACGTCAACGACGGCCCGACCTACACGCGCTTCCTCGCGGGCCTCGGCTTCCTCGCCGCCACGGTGCTCGGATCGGCCGCGTTCCTGAGCTGGTTCCTGTACGGATTCTCCGGGCGGATCGCCCGGCTCGAGGCCGCGCTCGCCGCGGCGCGCCCGGACGGGCAGGACCTGCCCCATCTCGACCGCACCGGCGAGCGTGAACTCGACCGGCTGGTGGACGCCCTCAACGCCGCCGGCGGGCGGCTGCGAGAGGCTCAGGCGCGCATCGTGGCGACCGAGCGCCTCGCCGCCGTCGGCCGGCTGGCGGCGAGCATCGCCCACGAGATCCGCAATCCCATCGCGGCGATGCGGCTCAAGGCCGAGAACGCCCTCGTCAGCGGCGACGCGCACCGCGCCGCCACCGCCCTCGAGGCGGTGCTCGGCCAGATCGCGCGGGTCGACACGCTGCTGCGCGACCTCCTCAACCTCACGCAGGCGCGGCCGCTCAACCGGATGCCAACGCCGGTGGCACCGCTCCTGACCGAGTGCGCGCAGCTGCACGAGGACCTCGCGAGCGCGCGGTCGGTCCGGATCGCGGTCACCGCCGACGGGCTGCCCGCCGCGGACCATCCGCATCTCGACCGGGCGCAGATCGCCCGGGCCGTCGACAACCTGCTGTTGAACGCCCTGCAGCACGCGCCGGCCGGCGGGCGCGTCCGCCTCGGCGCCGAGCGGGTGACGGTCGACGGCGCGCTGCGGCTGCGCCTCAGCGTCGCCGATACCGGCGCCGGGGTCGATCCGGCGATCCGCGCCAGCCTGTTCGAGCCCTTCGTCACCGGCCGGCCCGACGGGACGGGCCTCGGGCTCGCGATCGTGCGCGAGATCGCCGTGGCGCATCGGGGCGAGGCGAGGCTGGTCGAGGACGTGCCGGAGACCACCTTTGTCCTGGATCTGCCATGGCAACCATCCTGATCGTCGACGACGACAGAGCCCTGCGCGACGGGCTCGCCGAGACGGTGACCGATCTCGGGCACACCGCGCTCCCGGTCGCCTCCGGCGCGGAGGCGCTGGCGCGGCTGGGCGAGGGTCCGGTGGCGGCGGTGCTCCTCGACCTGCGCATGCCCGGCGTCCTCGACGGCATGGCCACGCTGGCGCGGATCCGCGCCCTGCCGGAGCCGCCCCCCGTGACGGTCCTGACGGCCTTCGCGAGCCCGGCCAACACCATCGAGGCGATGCGCCTCGGGGCGCACGATCACCTGACCAAGCCGATCGGCCGCGCCGATCTCGCCGCCGCCCTCGACGCGATGCTGCGCGGCGCCCGCTCCGATCCCGGCAGCGCCGCCCCGCCGCCGGGCGACCCGGTGCTGATCGGATCGAGCGCGGGCATGCGGAAGGTCCAGAAGACCATCGGCCTCGTCGCGGACAGCGCGTCCACGGTCCTGATCCAGGGGGAGACCGGCACCGGCAAGGAGGAGGTCGCCCGGGCCCTGCACGCCTTCTCGCGGCGCCGCGCGCGGCCGTTCATCCCGGTGAACTGCGCGGCGATCCCCGCCGAGGCCCTGGAGAGCGAGCTCTTCGGCCATGTCCGGGGCGCCTTCGCCGGGGCGGTCTCGGACCGCGCGGGCGCCTTTCACGAGGCGGAGGGCGGGACCCTGTTCCTGGACGAGATCGGCGACATGCCGGCGGCGATGCAGGCCAAAATCCTGCGGGTGATCCAGGACTGCGTCGTGACCCCGCTGGGGGGCCGGTCCGCGCGGGTCGATGTCCGGCTCGTGGCGGCGACGCATCGCGACCTGCCGGCCCTCGTCGCCGAGGGTGCGTTCCGCGCCGACCTGTACTACCGGCTGAACGTCGTGCCGATTACCCTGCCGCCCCTGCGCGAGCGCCTGGCCGACATCGTGCCGCTCGCCGAGCACTTCCTGGTCCCCTCCGGCAAGCGCCTGAGCGGCGGCGCCGCCTCGCGCCTGCTCGCCTACGAGTGGCCCGGCAATGTCCGCGAGCTGCGCAACGCGGTGGAGCGGGCCGCCGTGCTGGTGCGCGGCGGCGTGATCGCGGCCGAGGCCGTCGATCTGCCGGCCTCGCGATCCGAGCGACGCGGCGACGACGCGGTGGMCGACTGGCTCGCCGGCGACCTGCCCGGGGCGGTGGCCCGCCTGGAACGGACCATGATCGCCGCCGCGCTCCGCGAGGCCGACGGCAACCGCGCCCGGGCCGCGCGCCGGCTCGGCATCCAGCGGCAGCTCCTCTACGCCAAGATCGAGCGCTACGGCCTCGGCGCGCCGGGGACCGATCTGTCGGAAGAGACGACAGAGACTGTCGGGATTCCCGACGCTTCGGCGGGCACCGACACGGCCTGACGCCCGCTTCGGCCGGAGAATCGTTCACATCCCGCGTGAGGTCCCGGCGACGCGGGAACCGATGGCGCGCGCGGGCGTCGAGCCCCGCGTGCGGCGGTGCGGCCCCGATCGGGGCCTGCCGACGGCCGGTCGGGGGATCGCGGCAGGATGAACAGGATCGAGACGGGTGCCGGCGGCCGGACGCCCTCGGCCAAGGCCCTGCGCGGGCTCGACGCGCTCAACTTCTTCCTGGCCGACGTGCGCGACGGCCTCGGCCCCTACCTCGCCATCTACCTGATCGCCGTCCGCGGTCCGGACCAGGGCTGGAACGAGGCCACGACCGGCCTCGTGATGACCATCGCGGGCATCCTCGGCCTCGTCGCGCAGACGCCGGCCGGGGCGCTGATCGACGCCACCAACCACAAGCGCGCGGTGGTGATCGGCGGCGCCATCGCGGTGACGGCCAGCTGCCTCGTCCTGCCGTTCATCTCGAACTTCTACCTCGTGACCGCGACCCAATCGATCGCCCACGTCGCCGGGACGATCTTCCCGCCGGCGCTCGCCGCGATCACGCTGGGCCTCGTCGGACCGAAGATGTTCGCCAAGCGGATCGGCCGCAACGAGGGCTTCAACCACGCCGGCAACGCGGTCTCCGCCGCCCTGGCGGGCGGACTCGCCTACTTCTTCGGGCCGGTGGTGGTGTTCTGGCTGATGGGCATCCTGGCGGCGCTGTCGATCGGCGCCATGCTGATGGTGCCGGCCGACGCGATCGACAACGACCTCGCCCGGGGCATGACCGAGGACGAGGAGGAGGCGCAGGAGAAGCCCTCGGGCCTCGCCACCCTGCTGCAGAACCGTGCGCTGCTGATCTTCGCGGTGCTCTGCGCGATCTTCCACCTCGCCAACGCGGCGATGCTGACCTCGGTGGGCCAGCTCCTGACGCACATCTCGGGCAAGGACCACGCGACCTCGCTGATCGCGGTCTGCATCGTGGCGGCGCAGTGCGTGATGGTGCCGGTGGCGATCTTCGTGGGCGCGAAGGCCGACGTGATCGGCCGCAAGCCGATCTTCCTCACCGCCTTCGGCATCCTGGCGCTGCGCGGCGTCCTCTACACGCTGTCGGACAACCCGTTCTGGCTGGTGGGCGTCCAGCTCCTCGACGGCATCGGCGCCGGCGTCTACGGCGCGCTGTTCCCGATCGTGGTCGCCGACCTGACCCGCGGCGGCGGCCGGTTCAACGCGGCCCAGGGCGCCGTGGCTACGGCCCAGGGGATCGGCGCCTCCCTGAGCGCGACCCTGGCCGGCGTGATCATCGTGTCGGCGGGCTACTCCACCGCCTTCCTGGCGCTGGCGGCGATCGCGGCGCTCGGCTTCGTCCTCTACTTCGCGCTGATGCCCGAGACCCGCGGCGCGGTGCGCGCGGGCAGCGAGCCCGAGAGCGGCGCCGGCATGCCGCCGGCCGTGCCGGCGAGCGCCTGAGCGCGGCCCGCCGACCCGGGGGGCCAGCCTCAGGACGCGGCGGCCAGCTCCGGCACGACTTCGGCAGGCACGACTTCGGCCGGCACGACTCTACTTGACCCGAGTTGGCCCGGCACGGTCGCCTCCGGCGGGGCCTTCCGCGAGACGTAGTAGATGTCGACGGCGCGCCAGAACGCGCCCTGCTCCTCCGTCGAGCGGCGCGCGAGGGACGTCTCGAGGATCGACATCGCGGCCCGCGCGGGCTCGCTCCGCTCGAGTTCCTCGAGCAGGCCGGCGAGATGCAGCATGGGATCTACCTCCGAGCGGACAGCAACCCCCATAAACGCCCGAGCTTGCGTAACGATCCGTCGCGCCCTGCGCGTCGGCGCTCTGCATGATCCTTGCCTCGGAGCGGGGCGCGGCTACCATCCCCGCGTCGAGTCCCACTCGCTCTCCCGTCAACCATCGAGGATCTCCGATGTTCTCCTGCCGAAGCGGCGCGGCTCTTCCCCTGCGCGGAGCGGTCTTCGCCCTGGCCCTGGCCAGCGGATTCGGGGCGGCGCCCCTCAGCGCCCGCGAGATGCCCGAGGCGGGCACGGCCGCCGCGGCGAAGAAGCCGAACGTCGTGATCCTCGCCACCGGCGGGACGATCGCGGGCGCCGGGGCGGACGCCGCCAACAGCGCCACCTACACGGCCGCCAAGGTGCCGGTCGACAAGCTGATCGCCGCCGTGCCGCAGGTGAACACCATCGCCAATGTCCGCGGCGAGCAGGTCTTCCAGATCGCCTCGGAGAGCTTCACCGACGCGCAGCTGGTCCAGCTCGGCAAGCGCGTGTCCCAGCTCCTGAAGCAGGACGACGTCGACGGGATCGTCGTCACGCACGGGACCGACACGCTGGAGGAGACCGCGTTCTTCCTCGACCTCGTGGTGAAGAGCGACAAGCCGATCGTGGTGGTCGGCTCGATGCGGCCGGGCACGGCGATCTCGGCCGACGGCGCCCTCAACCTGCTCGACGCCGTCACGGTCGCCGCCAGCAAGGAGGCGATCGGCCAGGGCGTCACCGTGACGATGAACGACTACATCCAGTGCGGCCGCGACGTGAACAAGCGGACCAACATCGTGCCCAGCGCCTTCTACAGCCAGTGGGGGCCGCTCGGCATGGTGGTCGAGGGCAAGACCTACTTCTTCCGCTCGCTGACCAAGCGGCACAACATGAGCTCCGAGTTCGACATCGACCAGATCGACAGCCTGCCGCTGGTGGGCATCGTCTACGGCTCGGGCAACATGATCCCGGGCGTCTACGACGCCGAGCTCCAGGCCGGCGCCAAGGCGATCGTCAACGCCGGCACCGGCAACGGCTCGGTGCCCGGCTACCTCGTCGACAAGCTGAAGGACATCCGCTCCAAGGGCGCCATCGTGATCCGCTCGTCGCGGGTGCCGGACGGCTTCGTCCTGCGCAACGCCGAGCAGCCCGACGACAAGTACGACTGGGTGGTCGCCCACGACCTGAACCCCGCCAAGGCCAAGATCCTCGCCGCCGTGGCGCTCACCAAGACCAGCGACACCAAGGAGCTGCAGCGCATCTTCTGGGAGTACTGAGTCCGGGGGCGCGCCGCGTCCCCGGGGCTCGACCCCGTCCTGGGGCGGGCCGGCGTCGGGCGTCCGGGCAGAGGCGCCCGGTGACCGTCCTCGCGCGCGGAGCGAAGCCGTCCGGGGTCGCGCTGCCCTGGGTCACGTCGCTCCGCGGGTGACGGCGCGGCGGGTCACGTCGCTCCGCGGGTGACGGCGCGGCGGGCGGCCCGCGCGGCGTCGCCGGCGCTCGCCCCGGGTTACATCCCGCGGCGCACCCCTTAGATACCGGGCACCGACGCGGCCGCGCGGCCGATCCCGACTCGCGGCATCGGCCCCGCCCCCGTCGGCACCGAGCCTGGAGGAACGAGCATGACCGAGCTTCATCCCGAGGTCGCGGCGGTCACCGAGCGCGTGGTGACGCGCTCCCGCGAGACCCGGCGCGCCTATCTCGACCTGATCGCCCGCGAGCGCGAGGCGGGGGTCCGGCGCGGCAAGCTCGCCTGCGGCAACCTCGCCCACGGCTTCGCGGCCTCCGGCGAGGACAAGGCGGCGATCCGCGACGAGCGGACGGTGATGAACATCGGCATCGTCACCGCCTACAACGACATGCTGTCGGCCCATCAGCCCTACGGGCGCTACCCGGACCAGATCAAGCTGTTCGCCCGGGAGCGCGGCGCCACCGCGCAGGTCGCGGGCGGCACGCCGGCCATGTGCGACGGGGTCACGCAAGGGCAGAGCGGCATGGAGCTGTCGCTGTTCTCCCGGGACACGATCGCGCTCTCGACCGCGGTCGCGCTGAGCCACGGCATGTTCGACGGCGCGGCCCTGCTCGGCATCTGCGACAAGATCGTGCCGGGCCTGCTGATCGGGGCGCTGCGCTTCGGCCACCTGCCGACGATCCTGATCCCCGCCGGGCCCATGCCGTCGGGCCTCGCCAACAAGGAGAAGCAGCGGATCCGCCAGCTCTACGCCGAGGGCAAGGTCGGCCGGGCGGAGCTGCTCGAATCCGAGTCCGCCTCCTACCACGCGGCCGGGACCTGCACGTTCTACGGCACCGCCAACTCCAACCAGATGATGATGGACATGATGGGCCTGCACATGCCGGGCGCGTCCTTCATCAATCCCGGCACCAAGCTGCGCCAGGCCGTGACCCGGGCGGCGATCCACCGCCTCACCGAGATCGGCGGCGCCGGCAACGACTACCGGCCGCTCGGCCTCTCCGTCGACGAGAAGGCGATCGTCAACGCCGCGGTCGGGCTCCTCGCCACGGGCGGATCGACCAACCACGCGATCCACCTGCCGGCGATCGCGCGCGCGGCCGGCATCGTCATCGACTGGGAGGATATCGACCGCCTCTCCAGCGCCGTGCCGCTGATCGCCCGCGTCTACCCGAACGGCGCCGGCGACGTGAACCACTTCCACGCCGCGGGCGGCATGAGCTTCGTGATGGCGGCCCTGCTCGACGCGGGCCTGCTGCACGACGACATCCTGACCGTGGCGGGCCAG
The DNA here is from genome assembly GCF_036441335.1 of Methylobacterium mesophilicum. GTDB lineage: Bacteria > Pseudomonadota > Alphaproteobacteria > Rhizobiales > Beijerinckiaceae > Methylobacterium > Methylobacterium mesophilicum_B. The sequence goes on along the minus strand of NZ_MLBW01000034.1, from coordinate 119,213 downwards.
TCGCTGCGCGACCACGCCCGCGACCCGAAGCTCGACGGCGAGGAGCTGGTCTTCGAGGACGCGGTGTCGGAGAGCCTGGACGACACGATGATCCGCCGGCCCGGCAACCCGTTCCAGCCCGACGGCGGCATGCGGCTCGTGAAGGGCAATCTCGGCCGGGCGACGTTCAAGACCAGCGCCGTGGAGGAGCACCGCCGCACCATCGAGGCCCCGGCCCGGGTCTTCTCCGACCAGGACGAGGTGCTGAAGGCCTTCAAGGCCGGGGAGCTGGAGCGGGACGTGGTCGTCGTGGTCCGGTTCCAGGGCCCGAAGGCGAACGGCATGCCCGAGCTGCACAAGCTCACGCCGCCGCTCGGCGTGCTGCAGGATCGCGGCCACAAGGTCGCCCTGGTGACGGACGGGCGGATGTCGGGCGCGTCGGGCAAGGTCCCGGCCGCCATCCATCTCAGCCCCGAGGCGCTGGGCGGCGGCCCGATCGGGCGGATCCGCGACGGCGACATCGTCCGGCTCAGCGCCGCCGACGGGCTGCTGCAGGTTCTCGTCGACGACGCGGAATTCGCGGCCCGCCCCGAGGCCGAGGCGCCGGAGCCCGCGACGGGCACCGGGCGGGAGCTGTTCGCGTTCATGCGCCAGGGGGCCGACACGGCGGAGCGGGGCGCCTCGGCGATGCTCGCCGCCGCCGGCCTCTGAAACCAGCAGGGAGTTGCCGACCATGAACGATCTGACCAGCATCGACGCGCTGATGCGCTCCGTGCCCGTCATTCCGGTCCTGGTGATCGACGACGCGGCCCAGGCACGGCCCATCGCCGAGGCCCTGGTGAAGGGGGGCCTGACCGCCCTGGAGGTCACCCTGCGGACCCCGGCCGCCCTGGACGTCATTCGGGAGATGACCCGGGTCGAGGGCGCGGTGGTGGGCGCCGGGACGGTGCTGAACCCGCGCGACCTCGAGAACGCCCTCGCGGCGGGCGCCGAGTTCATCGTGTCACCGGGGCTGACGGCGCCCCTGACCGACGCCGCCAAGGCGAACGGCGTGCCCTACCTCCCCGGCGTCGCGACGGCAGCCGACATCATGCGCGGCCTCGACCACGGGCTCGACCGGTTCAAATTCTTCCCGGCCGAGGCCGCGGGCGGGATCAAGGCGCTGAAGGCGCACGCGGCGGTGTTCGGCGCGGTGCGTTTCTGCCCCACGGGTGGGATCACCGAGGCGACCGCCCCCGACTGGCTGTCGATTCCGTCCGTGCTCTGCGTGGGCGGGAGCTGGGTGGTGAAGCCCGGCACGCCGGATCCGGCGGCGATCGAGCGGGCCGCCCGGGCCGCCGCGGGGCTGCGGACGGCGTGAGCCCCGCAACCGCCGTCCTTGCGAGCGGAGCGAAGCGAGCCAGGGCCGCGCCACATCTCCAGGATGTCGCGCTGCCCTGAGTCACTTCGCTGCGCTCGTGATGACGGAGAGGGCACGGCCCCCACCCGCAGAGAGAGGTGGGAGCTGTTGCAGCCCCTCACTCCGCCGGGAGCGGCTGCCGCTGCACCCGCGGGACGAACACACCGCTCTCCGGCTCGAGCGCGATGCGCCGGTCGTGGAAGGCGTCGAGCGTCGAGCGGTGGCCGATCGACACGATCGTCGTGCCGGGGAGCCGCTCGCGCAGCATCCGGTAGAGGGCCGCCTCGGAAGGCTCGTCGAGGGAGGCCGTGGCCTCGTCGAGGAACAGCCATTCGGGCTTCGCCAGGAGCGCGCGGGCAATGGCCAGTCGCTGCTGCTCGCCGCCCGACAGCCGCCGCTCCCAGGTGTCGCTCTCGTCGAGGTGGTCGACGAGGTGGGCGAGCTGCGCGGCCGTCAGGGCGTCCCGGATCGCCGTGTCCGGGAACTGGTCGGTGGTGTTCGGGTAGACCACGGCGCCGCGCAGGGTGCCCTGCGGGATGTAGGGCCGCTGCGGCAGCAGCAGGGCCGACTGCCCGGCGGGCACGTCGACCCGGCCCTTGCCGAACGGCCAGATCCCCGCGATCGCCCGGAACAGGGTCGATTTGCCGGAGCCGGAGGGACCGGTGACCAGGGTCGCGCCGCCGCGCGGCAGGGTCAGCGCGTCGGCGGTGACGATCGGCTTCCCGTTCGGCAGGGCGAGGACCAGATCGCGCGCGGTGACGTCGCCGGCACTCTCGTTCCCCTGGACGAGACCGTAGCCCGCCGCCTCCAGCGCCTCGGCCTTGGTCATCGCCCGGCGGAAGGAGCCGAGACGGATGGTGTTGGCCTTGTAGGCCGCCAGCGTCGTGTACGAATCCACGAAGAACGACAGCGAACTCTGCACCTGGCTGAAGGCCTGGGAGGTCTGCTGGAGTGCGCCCAGCGTGATCTTCTTGGCGAAGAAGGACGGCGCCGCCAGCACCATCGGGAAGATCACGCTCGCCTGCCGGTAGCTGAACGTGAAGGCGATCAGCTTGATGCGGCGGAAGATGATCCCGACGTAGTTGTCGATCACGCTGTGGAACAGCGTCGACAGCCGCGAGGCCTCCGCACGCTCGCCGCGCAGCAGGGCGATCTGCTCCGAGTAGATGCGGTTCCGGGCCAGCGCGAAGCGGAAATTCGCCTCGACCTGCTCCTGCCGGAAGTCGAGCCCGATGAGCGGCCGGCCGATCAGGTGGGTGAGCCACGTGCCGACCACCGCGTAGGCGATCACCAGCCAGACCAGGAAGCCCGGGATCACCGTGTCGGTGAACGGCACGACGAAGTCGCGCGACAGGGTCCAGAGGATCACGATGAATGAGACGAGCTGCGCGGCCTGGCTGAGCAGGCGGATCGACAGCGTCGTGGTCTGCACGATGAAGCTGTTGACGTCGGCCTGGATACGCTGGTCCGGGTTATCCGCCTCCTCGTCGGTGAACGGGATCCGGTAATGCGTGCCGTTGCCGAGCCAGCGCTCGTACAGGCTGTGCGTCAGCCACGTGCGCCAGCGGATCAGCAGCGAGGAATCCACGAACAGGTCGAACATGCCGATGGCGATGTTCAGCGTGGCCAGCGGCACGAACACCCAGAGCAGCTGGTACCAGAACGCGTTGGCGTCGTATTCCTGGAGCGAGTTGTAGATGTCGCGGTAGAAGAAGTTGAACCGCAGCGTCAGCGCCACGTCGGCGAAGTTGACGAAGATCGACAGCGCCACGAGGTTGCGGCCGATCCGTCCCTCGGTGGTGCCGAACCAGCGGAACAGGCCGATCTCCTTGGTCGGCTTGTCGCGATTGGCGAAATACGGGTCGGCGATGTTGGTGATCGCGCGGATCGGCTCGAGATGCGAGATGCCGAGCACGATGGCGGCGAAGACCACCGCGCCGGTGGCCGCGAAGGCGGGCGGGAGCAGGGCCGCGATCACCGGCGGCAGCAGCCCCATGGCGGCGACCGTCTTCGAGCCGGCGAGCAGCAGGTACCCGACGCCGTAGACCGACACGAAGACCTTCAGGTAGGCCGAGATGCCGTTCGAGGCGATCAGGATGCCCGCCATCGCGAAGCCGGCGAGGGAGACGTAGAGCGGCGGGCTCGGGATTCCGGGAAACGCCAGCAGGATCAGCGCGGCCAGGGCCGTGAGCACGGCCTGGATACCCAGTCCGGTCCTGAGTGCTGCCACCGTCGATCCCCCATCCGTGCGCGCCCGCTCGGGACGCCGCCGGCGGCCTTGGCCCCGGCAGATGGCCAGATAGTGGCACTGTGCCCGCGCTGTCGCGTGAAACTTTGGTCACGTTCCGGCGGTGCGGCGATTTACGCCGGCGGCGCGGCTACCAGTTCCACTCCTCGAAGCCGGGTTCGCGGCAATGGTAGCCGATCGGGCATTGCGGGTTGTCCCGCGTCGGGGCGAAGCGCAGCTCGGCGATCTCAGAGCCGCTGCACTGACCGGGATTGCTGACGAAGCGCTCCGGCGCCGACCCGGCGGCGATGATCACGTCGCCCTCGTTCCTCACGAGGGCCATCGCCTCGGAGCAGGTCATGCGCGCCGTCATCGAGCCGCGGGGCGGGCGGGACTGGGCATGGGCCTCGACCCCGGCCGCGACTGCGGCGAGGTGGGTGAACAGCAGAGCGAGGGCCAACGGCCTCATCGGGCACGGATTCCGGTACGCACCCGGGAAGAAAGCCCGCGGGTCTGGCGCCATCCTGCACAAGCGGGCCGTCCGAGACTGTCACCGGAATGCGCCACCGGGCCGCTTTCGCCGTTGGACCGCCGCAATCGGCGGATTAGGAGATTCCGGGATCGCCGGAAGCAGCTGTAGATCTGTGGTCGTGGACGCCTGCGCGGGCGGCCCCGGCACGACGGCAGGACCGGCCCCCCGGCACGCGTCTCCGGCGCCCCGCGTGCCGGCCGACCGGCGCCGGAGCCAAGGGACCCAGCGATGTCCGCTCTCTCGATCCTCGACATCTCCGCCGTGCGCGCCGCGCCCGTCTCCCGCGAGCCCTACGCCTACACGCTGGGCAGCAACGTCCTGAATCCCGACGCGATCGACGACATCCGGCGCGACTTCCCGGACATCGGCAAGCCCGGCTACCTCACGGTGGACGAGGTCGCGCTGAAGGGCCGGTTCAAGGCGCTGATCGACGAGCTGGAGAGCGACGCCTTCTCGGAGATTCTCGGCGAGAAGTTCGGCATCGACCTCGTCTCCTGCCCGCGGCTGACGACCATCATGCGCCGCAGCCAGCTGAAATACGGCTCGATCCACACCGACGGCCCGTCGAAGGTGCTCACCCTGCTCGTCTACATGAACGATGCCTGGGATGCCCCGGCGGCCGGCCGCCTGCGGGTGCTCTACGACGGACGCAACTACGAGCCCTTCGCGGTGGAGGTTCCGCCGACCATGGGCACGATGTTCGCGTTCCTGCGGGCGGACAATTCCTGGCACGGCCACGAGCCCTTCGAGGGCGAGCGGCGCGTGGTGCAGGTGGCGTGGCTCAAGGACGCCTCGGAGTTGGAGCGCAAGCGCAAGCGCAACCGTACGGCGCAGTTCCTGAAGGGCATCTTCGGCCGCTGATCGGACGAGAGGGGGGCAGGCCATGGGGGCGGTGGTGCTGGCGGATCCGGGCGACGGGGCGCGTTCCGGCTCCTGGCGTCGCTTCGCCCTGCCGACGCTCCTCATCCTCGGCTGGGTGGGCCTCTTCGCCTACAGCGCCGCCTACCTGACCGAGGACCTGCCGTTCCGCCCGTCCAGGCCGGAAGCGAGCCCGTCCGCGGACGGCTCCTCCGGCCCGCGCGCCGCGCGCCGCGTCGTGATGCTCGACGAGCCCGACCAGTTCGCGCCCCCGGCCGAGCCGCCCGGCCAGACCGCCATGGCGGTCTGGCNGTGTCCTCCGCGGCGAGCCGCATCCGCCCGTCGATGCGGCCGAGGGCGGCGAGCTGGGTCTCCCGGTCCTCACCGCCGGCCAGGAGCGGCCGCAGGGCGCCGGCGAGGCGGTCCGGGGTACAGTCGGCCTGGACGAATTCCGGCATCGCGTTCTCGGCGAGGATCAGGTTCGGCAGCACGATGCTGGGGACCTGGATCAGCCGGCGGGCGATGAACTCCTCCGCCCGCGAGACCTTGTAGGCGACGACCATCGGGACACCCGCGAGCGCCAGCTCCAGCGTGACCGTGCCGGAGGCGGCGAGCGCCGCCCGCGCCTCCCGGAAGGCGGCGTACTTCGGTGCCTCGCCGGTGACGATGCGGACCGGCACCGCCCAGTCGGCCGAGAGCCGCTCGATCAGGTCCCTGTGGCGGGTCACGGCGGGCAGCACCGCCTCGACCGCCAGGCCCTCGGCCACGCGGGCCAGCGCCGCCCCGAAGACCGGCATCAGCCGCTCGATCTCGGATCGGCGGGAGCCTGGCAGGACCACGAGGCTGTAGGGAACGGCCTCGCGCCGTCCCCGCTCGGCCGCGCCGGGCCGCAGCTCCGGGAGGCGCTCGATCAGCGGGTGCCCGACATACGTGCAGGGTGGTCCGCCGAGCCGCCGATGCGCGTCGGGCTCGAAGGGGAGCAGGGCCAGGACGTGGTCGATGAACGGCCGCATGCCCTTCGCCCGCCAGGGCCGCCACGCCCAGACGCTCGGCGACACGTAGTCGATGATCGGGAGGCCGGGCGCCGCCCTGCGCACCCGCCGCGCCACCGCGTGGGTGAAGCCCGGACTGTCGATGATCACCAGCACGTCGGGCCGGGCGCGGACCGTCGCCCCGACCGTCTCGCGGATGCGGCGGAGCAGGGTCCGGGCCCGGGCGAGGACCGGCAGGTAGCCCATCACCGCCACGTCATCGAGGGGGAACAGGGACGCGAACCCCGCCTCCGCCATGGCCTCGCCGCCGACGCCGCCGAACACGGTGTCGGGCGCGGCCTCGCGCAGGGCGCGCATCAGCTTGGCGCCGAGCTGGTCGCCGGAATCCTCGCCGGCCACGAGCCAGATCGTCCGGGGCCGGCCGGTCACGGCGCGCCTCCGTACCCGACCACGAACAGGCCGAGGCGGTCGGCCTCCGCGGCCGTCGCCGCCCGGTCGATGACCAGGGTCCCGCCCGCCTCCAGGGCGAGGCCGGCGCAGCCCGCCCGGGCCGCGTTGCGCACGGTCCGCGCGCCGACGGCCGGGAGATCGATGCGGCGGTCCTGGCCGACCTTCGGGGCCTTCACCAGCACGGTCGCGGGCATCGCCCGGCCGAACCCGAAGGGGCGGCGTCCCAGGGCCCGCGCCCGGGCGAGCATGCGGTCCGTGCCCTCCGGTCCCTCCACCGCGAGGWTCCGGTCGCCGGCCAGGACCACCGCCTGCCCCAGNGGGTGGCGGCGAGATCGAGGAGGTCGACCGTGGCGTCGGCGCCGGCACGCAGGGCCGGCCCGGTGAAGCCGCGCAGCGCGATCACCCGGAAGGGCCGGCCCGCCCGGCGGAGCGACTCGGCGACGAGCTCCGGCAGGCGCCCGGCCCCGGCGATCAGGACCAGGGCCCCCTCGGGGGCGGGATCGGCCTCGGTCACGGCCCGGCCGCTCAGGCGGCGCTGATCGGGGTCGGAACCTCGCGCGGCGTGCAGATCGAGCGCTTGCCGCCGAGGCGGATGAAGTCGAGGATCTCGGCGACCGCCGCGTGGGACTCGAAGGTCGCCGCCACGTCCTCGACCCGCTCCATCAGCGTGCCCTCGGGGGCGAAGAGCAGGCGGTAGGCGCGCCGCAGCGCGTGGATGTCCTCGCGGGCGAAGCCGCGGCGCTGGAGCCCGATGATGTTGAGCCCCGACAGGTAGGCCCGGTTGCCGAGCACCATTCCGTAGGGGATGCAGTCGTTCTCCAGGCCCGACAGGCCGCCCACGAAGGCGTGCGCGCCGACCCGCGCGAACTGGATCACGGCGGCGCCGCCGCCCAGGATCGCGTAGTCGCCGACGCTGCAATGGCCCGCCAGCATGACGTTGTTGGAGAAAATCACGTGGGCGCCGACCCGGCAATCGTGGCCGACATGCGAGTTGGCCAGGAAGGTGCAGTGGTCGCCGACCACGGTCTCCAGCCCGCCGCCGCTGGTGCCCGGGTTCATGGTGACGCCCTCGCGGATCAGGCAATCGGCGCCGATCGTCAGGGTCGAGGGCTCGCCGCGGTACTTCAGGTCCTGCGGCTGGTGGCCGATCGACGCGAAGGGGAAGATCCGCGTGCGGGGGCCGATCGCGGTCCGGCCCGCCAGGACCACGTGGCTGATGAGTTCGCAATCCGCGCCGAGCTGGACCTCGGGCCCGACATGGCAGAAGGGGCCGATCCGCGCCCCGTCGCCGATCCGGGCGCCGGCCTCGATCACGGCGCTCGGGTGGATGACGGGCGCGGTCACTCCGTCACCAGCATGGCGCTGATCTCGGCCTCGGCGACCAGCGTGCCGTCGACCCGGGCCTCGCCGCGGAACCACCACATGGTCCGGCGCTGGTTCAGCTTCGTCATGTGGAAGCGCACCTGGTCGCCGGGGGTGACGGGCTTGCGGAACTTGCACTTGTCGATGGTCATGAAGAACACCTGCTTGGTGTTCCGCCCGTCCGCCCGGATGTGGCGGCAGCAGATCGCGCCCGCCGTCTGCGCCATGCCCTCGATCAGGAGCACGCCCGGGAAGACCGGCATGTCGGGGAAATGGCCCATGAACTGCGGCTCGTTGGCCGTGACGTTCTTGATGCCGACGCAGGATTCGTCGCGGTCGATTTCGACGATGCGGTCCACCATCAGGAACGGGTAGCGGTGCGGCAGCAGCTCCAGCAGCGTCTGGATGTCGGCTATGCCCAGCTCGGTGCCGGTCTCGCGCGCCGCCTCACTCATCGAAATCCGCACCTCGACTTGCCGCCTTCGGCGGCCCGCAATCCGGCCGCCTTCGGCGCGCCGACCGCCCTCTTCGGAAGAAATCGCCGGAAGCGCAAGGCCTTCCCGGTCAGGCGTCGTCGCCCGCGGGCTCCTTGCCCGAGCGTTCGGCGAGGCGCGCGAGCGTCGTCAGCTCGCGGAACCACGCCCGCACCGGCTTGGCGGGCGTCCCGCCCCAGCGGCTTCCCGGCGGCACGTCACGGTTGACGTTGGACGAGCCGGCGATCTGGGCGCCGCGGCCGATGCGCAGGTGACCGACGACGCCGACCTGGCCGCCGAGGACGACGTAATCCTCCAGCGTGGTCGAGCCCGAGATGCCGACACCCGACACGATGACGCAGTGGCGCCCGATCACGACGTTGTGGGCGATCTGCACGAGGTTGTCGATCTTGGTGCCCTCCCCGATCACCGTGTCGCGCGAGGCGCCCCGGTCGACCGTGGTGTTGGCGCCGATCTCGACGTCGTCCTGGACGATGACGCGCCCGACCTGCGGCACCTTGAGGTGGGTGGCGCCCATGGCGAAGCCGAACCCGTCCTGCCCGAGCCGGGCCCCGGGATGGAGGATCACCCGGTTGCCGAGGAGGGCGTGGCTCAGGGTCGTGCCGGCGCCGATCGCGCAGTCGCGCCCGATCCGGACGCCCGGTCCGATCACGGCGTTCGGCCCGACCACCGTCCCGGCGCCGATCTCGGCCCCCGGCCCGATCACCGCGCCGGGATCGACCGTGACCCCGTCCTCGAGCCGGGCCTCGGGATGGACGTGGGCGCCGGAAGCGACGCCGCGGACCGCGAACTGGGAACCGGGACGCAGGGCGTCCGGGTGAAGCCGGCCGAGCAGGGCCGCGTAGGCGCGGTAGGGATCGCGGCTGACGAGGGCGACGGTCCCGGCGGGACAGCGCGCCGCGAAGCGGGGGGAGACCAGGCAGACGCCCGCCCGCGTCGCCGCGAGGGCGTCGCCGTAGCGGGCATTGTCCATGTAGGCGAGGTGGTCCGGACCGGCGCTCTCCAGGGAGGCCGCGCCGCTGAACCGGCGATCCGGGTCGGCCCCCTCGGGGAGGCCCGTGCCGGCGGCCGCCGCGATCTCGGCCAGCGTGAGCCCGGCGGCGGCGGCGGTGAAGAAAATGGGATCTGACATGCTGGGCAACGCGCCGGCCGGGACAATCCGGCCGGCGCGCGGGATTTTTATCAGAAGCGCGAGCCGCCGGAGAAGCGGAACGCCTGGACCTGATCCGCGCCGATATGGCCGAACTTGCCGAGGATCGGGACGAACACCTTCTGACCCTCGTCCTTCGACAGAGCGTAGGCGTAGTCGAACCGGATCGGGCCGAGCGGCGAGTTCCACAGGATGGACGCGCCGATCGAGGAGCGGATCGCCGCCGTGTCGCGGACGTTCACGCATTCCGGCTCCACGCCGATCGTGAAGGCGTTGAAGTTGCATTTCCCGGTCGTCGGCGAGATGCCGTTGATGAAGGCGTCGCCGTTCACGTTGAAGTTCCGCTGGCCGTGATAGCCGAACAGCGTGCCGGCATCGGCGAAGAGCGCGCCCTTCAGGCCCAGATCGCGCGGAACGAGGGGCAGCGGGAACTGAACTTCGAGCGTGCCGCCGACGTAGGTGGAGCCGCCGATCGCGTTCGAGCGGGCGTCGGCGATGCCGACGTCGCGCGGACCGATGCCGTTCGGCGCGAAGCCGCGGACCAGCGACGGGCCGAGGAAGAACTGGTCGGTCACCCGCAGCGGGTCGTTGTTGAGCGACGAGATGTGGCCGCCCTGGAAGCGGATGAAGCCGACGACGTCCTCGAAGATCTCCTTGTAGTACCGCGCGTCGGCGGTCACGCGGAAGAACTTCGAGTCGCCGCCCAGGCCGGCGACGTCGGGCTTCAGCTCGGCGTAGAGGCCGTTGCGCGGCGCGCCGATCACGTCGAGGGTCGAGTAGGCGAGCGTCAGGCCGGCCAGCGAGGTCAGCGTGTTGCCCTGCGAGCCCTTGATGGCGATCGAGGCCTCGCCGTCATACGCGCAGTTCGGGTAGATCGACTGGCCGCCGATGTTCCGGCCGGTGTTCGGGTCGATCGTGCCCGCCGCGTAGGTGGCGGTGTAGCCCGGGATCGGGATCGAGCAGTCGTTGTACGGCCGCTTGAGGGTGTTCGGCACCTTCAGCTCGGTGTTGTACAGCGAGTAGCGCAGCGTGATGCCGAACTCCTCGGTGATCGGCAGGCCGAGGCGCAGCTGACCGCCGTACACCGTGGTCTCGTAGCGCGAGTACCGGGTCAGGTCGGAGTACTTGTAGAAGGCATCGAAGCCCGCCGCGAGGCGGTAGCCGAGGAAGTACGGCTCGGTGAAGGAGAAGTCGACGCCGCGCGAGTACTGGCCGCCCGTGCCGGCGAGCCGGACGTACTGGCCGCGACCGAGGAAGTTCGACTCGGAGACCGAGACCTCGCCGATGATGCCGTCCTGGGTGGAGTAGCCGCCCGCCACCGAGAACGAACCCGTGGGCTGATCCTCGACGTCGATGTTGATGATCACGCGGTCCGGAGCCGAGCCCGGCTCGTTGGAGAAGCGGACCTTCTTGAAGAAGCCCAGGCCGTTCAGGCGCCGCTCGGCGCGGTCCGTCAGCACGCGGTTGTAGGCATCGCCCTCGGCGATATCGAGCTCGCGGCGGATGACGTAGTCGCGGGTGCGGGTGTTGCCGCGGATGTTGATGCGCTCAACGTAGACGTGCGGGCCGTCCTCGACCACGAAGCCCAGGGAGACCTGGTGGCTCGCCGGGTCGCGCTGGCCGGTCGGGCGGACCTGCGCGAACGGGTAGCCGGCGCGGTTGACCTGGCGGGTGACGTTGTTGAGCGTCTTCTCGACGTCGTCGGCGTTGTAGATGTCGCCCACCGAGGTCGCGATGTCGCTGTCGAGCTGCGTGGTGTCGAGGCCCGGCAGGCGCGAATCCACCTGGACGGCGCCGACCTTGTACTGCTCGCCCTCGTTCACCGTGATGGTGATGACGTAGCCGGACTTGTCGCCCTCGACGTAGCGCGCGTCGGCGCTGACCACCTGGAAGTCGGCGTAGCCGTTCTTCAGGTAGTAGCGGCGGACCTGGTCGAGGTCGTTGGTGATGCGGTCGGGATCGTAGACGTCGGAGGTCTTGATGAACGACAGGAAGTTCATCTCCGAGGAGCTCATCAGCCCCTTCAGCGTCCGCTCCGAGTAGGCGTTGTTGCCGACGAAGTTGATCGAGAGGATGCCGGTCTTATCGCCCTCGTCGATCTGGTAGATCACGTCGACGCGGCCGTTGGGCAGGTCGACCGTCCGGTAGGTCACCTTGGCGGTGCCGCGACCGAAGCGCTTGTAGACGTCGCGGATGCGCGCGAGGTCGGCGTTGACGATCGCCTCGCTGTACGGCCCGCGGGCCTTGGCCTCGACGATCCCCTCGAGGGTCGCCTTCTCGACCTTCTTGTTGCCCTCGAAGACAACGCGGTTGATCAGGTTGTTCTCGCGGACCGTCACCACCGTGCGGCCGCCCGACTGGGCGACCTTCACGTCGGAGAACATCCCGCTCGCGAGCAGGTTGCGGCGGGCCTCCTCGGCGGAGCCGGACGCCGTCCCGGTCACGTAGGACCGGATCGTGTCGGCATCGACGCGCTGGTTGCCCTGGACGACGATCTGCTGCGCCTGGGCAGCCCCGCTCAGGACGACACCCAGACCGGCAGTGACTAGGACGATGGTTTTCCGCACCGACTTACGTCGGGGCTTCCCCGTCAACGACATCATGCAATCGCCCGTTTCTGTTCTGGTCGCGGGGGGTTAGCCCGTCACAGGCGACCGTTGATCGGCCGTCCCGTCACCTGGTCCAAGCGTGGCTTCGGTCCAAGCGTAGCTCTTAGCGGGATTCCCCTGCCAAGCAAACGCGCGGGAGGCCATCGTCAGGGGATTTTGGGGGGTCGTGGCCTTCGCGCCACTTAACGGTGCGGTCAGGCTGCGGGCAAACCGCGGATCATGGTGAACGCGCCGTAAACGCCTGTGCCATCGCGGCTTTTTCGCTGTGCTCGCGACCGCGTGAACGCGTTCTTAACCCCGTTTCGACGCGCCGGCGGGGCGTCATCCGGGCGGTCTCCGGGCGAGATCACGGCCGGATTGGGGCAGCGTTTCCGGTGGAGATCCGGCAGGGATCCCGGGATCCCCGCCGGCCCCGGATCAGGTGTTCCGCCAGGAGGCGCCGAGGTTGAGGATGTCGTTCCACGCGGCGAACAGCATCAGCATCAGCACCAGGGCGAGGCCGATGCGGAAGCCGATCTCCTGGGCCCGCTCGCTGAGGGGGCGGCCGCGCACCACCTCGAAGGCGTAGAACAGCAGGTGGCCGCCATCGAGCAGCGGCACCGGGAACAGGTTGAGCAGGCCGATCGAGACCGAGAGCAGGGCGATCAGCCCGACCAGGCCGCCGACGCCGCCGGTCTTGGCGACCTCGCCGGAGACGCGGGCGATGCCGATCGGGCCCGAGAGCTGGTCGGCGGATTCCCGGCCGGTCACGAGCTTGCCGAGATACGAGAAGGTGCGCTCGACGACGAAGTAGGTCTCCTTCACGCCGAGATTGAGCGAGTCGAGCGCCCCGTACTGCACGAGCCGCGCCTCGGAGCCGGCGGGCGAGCGGATGCCGAGGCGGCCGATCCGGTGGCGGCCGAACGGCGTCTTCTCCTCGAAGGTCGCCGGCGTCGCCTGGATGGTGATGGGCTGGTCGTTGCGCTCCACCGTGAAGGTCAGCGGCGTCCCGGCGCTGCCGGTCACCGTGCGGTACATGGCGTTGAAGTCGCCGATCTTCTCGCCGTCGATGGCGGTGATCACGTCGCCGGGCTGGAAGCCGGCCTGGGCGGCGACGCTGTTCGGCTCCACCGACGAGACCCGGGCGGGCAGCTCGTAGCGGCCGCCGAGCCAGATGGCGCCCGCGAAGAGCAGGATCGCCAGGATGAAGTTCGCCACAGGGCCGGCGGCGACGATCGCGGCGCGCTTGGCCACGGGCTGGGTCGGGAAGCTGATCGCCCGCTCCTGCGGGCTCATCCGGGCGACCGCCTCGGGATCCGGCATGCTGGCGCCGTTCACGTCGCCGTGGAACTTCACGTAGCCGCCGAGCGGGATCGCGCAGATCTTCCAGCGGGTGCCGCGCCGGTCGTTGAAGCCGAACAGCTCGGGACCGAAGCCGAGCGAGAAGGCGTGCACGCCGACCCCGCACCAGCGCCCGACCAGGAAGTGGCCCATCTCGTGCACGAACACCACGACGGTGAGCACGAACAGGAACGGGATCACGGCGCCGAAGAAACCGCCGGCGGTGCCGCCCATCGCGTTGAGGAAGTCCATAAGCCGTATTCCTGGCCGTCTCGGCGCCGGCTTCTCGGGCCGGCCATGCGCCTGTCTAGCAGATCGGCGGTGCCGACCGCCAACGCAATCCTGCGGGCCGGCCGCGGAAGGTCGCACGCGCCGTCCGATTCCGCACCGGCCGGCCGCGCGCGGCAGGTCCCGCCCGTCAGTGGCCGCCCGTCAGTGGCCGCCGCCTCCGCCCGCGCCGGCATTCGGCCGCCGGATCATGGGGACCGCGCAGGCCATCGCGAGGAACAGGACGGTGAGGGCCAGGAACACGTCCTCGAAGGCCATGACGAGGCCCTGGATGCGCACCGTGTTGGTCATCGCCTTCAGGGCCATGTCGGAGGCGGCGCTGCCGTAGGCGTCGAAGCCGCGCTGCAGCGCGTCGAGGCGCTCCAGCGCGGCCGTGTTGGCCCAGGTGAAGCGCTCGTGGAGCCGGGCGAGGTGCAGGTCCCAGCGGTCGTTGAGGATCGTGTTGATCAGCGCGAGCCCGACCGCGCCGCCGAGGTTGCGGGTCAGGTTGAACAGGCCCGACGCGTTCTTCATCCGCGCCGGCGGCAGCGTGCCCAGCGCGATGTTGTTGATCGGGATCATGCACAGCATCAGCGAGCAGCCGCGCAGGACCTGCGGCAGCAGCAGCTCGTAGAAGTCCCAGTCCTTGGTGAGTCCGGTGACGATCCACGTGCCGCAGGCGAAGCCGACGAAGCCGATCCCCATCATGATGCGGGGATCGACCTTGCCCGAGAGCCGGCCGGCGATGGGGGCGGTGGCGAACATACACAGGCCGGAGACGAACATCGTCTCGCCGATCATCAGCGCCGAGTACCCGCGCACCCGGGCGAGGTAGACCGGGTAGATGTAGGTCAGCCCGTAGAGGCCGATGCCCAGCACGAAGCTGGCCACGCAGCCGCTGGCGAAGTTCCGGTCCGAGAAGGCCCTCAGATCGACGATCGGCTGCTTCGCCGTGAAGACCCGCCAGAAGAACAGCAGGGCCGACGTCGCGCAGACGATCGCGCAGGCGAAGACCGCCTCGTCCTGCAGCCAGTCGTGGTTCGGGCCCTCCTCCAGCACGTATTCGAGGCAGCCGAGGAAGCCGGCCATGAAGGCGAGGCCGGCCCAGTCGAACGATCTGATCAGGCCGTAATTGGGCTCGTCGAAATCGACCAGGATCCAGGTCGAGACCGTCACGAAGATGCCCGGCACGACGTTGATCAGGAACAGCCAGTGCCAGGACATCAGGTCGGTCAGGTAGCCGCCGACGGTCGGCCCGATCGTCGGCGCCAGCGTGGCCACCAGACCGATCATCGGCGAGACGATCGTCCGCTTCGAGGGCGGGAAGATCGTGAAGGCCGCGGCGAAGACGGTCGGGATCATGCCGCCGCCGATGAAGCCCTGGAGCGCCCGCCAGACGATCATCTCGCCGATCGACGAGGAGGTGGCGCACATCAGGCTCATCAGGGTGAAGCCGCCCGCCGAGATGGCGAACATCCAGCGCGTCGAGAGCACCCGCGACAGCGTGCCGGAGAGCGGGATCGAGATGACCTCGGCGATCAGGTAGCTGGTCTGGACCCAGGGGATCTCGTCGCCGGAGGCCGAGAGCCCGGCCTGGATCTCGTTCAGGGAGGCCGAGACGATCTGGATGTCCAGGATCGCCATGAACATGCCGAAGACCATGCAGACGAACGCCACCATGCGGCGGCGGTCGAGGGGCGGCTCGGCGGCGCGGGTCTGGTACAATCAGCGCTGGTACGACTACACCGGCACCTCCCTCGACGAGATGCGGGGCTGGGGCTGGCGCACGGTCCACCACCCGGACCACGTCGCGGCGGTGACCGAGCGCTACCGCGCCGCGATCACGCTGGGCCGGTCCTGGGAGGACACGTTCCCGCTGCGCGGTCGCGACGGGAGCTATCGCTCGGCGCGCCGGGCGCGAGGGCGGCGCTGGCGGCCATGATGGGTCTCAGCGGCTCGSGGTGCTGACCGGCCGCGGCGCGGAGGCGCGGTCCAGGACGGAGCGGTCCGCGCCGGTGCGGGTGTCGACCCGCACCACCGCCGACAGGCCCGGCCGCAGCAGGCCCTCGCGGGCGACCTCTTCGGGCACGCGCACCCGGACGGGCAGGCGCTGGACGATCTTGGTGAAGTTGCCGGTGGCGTTGTCGGGCGGCAGCAGGCTGAACACCGAGCCGGAGGCCGGCGAGAACGATTCCACCACGGCGTGGATCTCGCGGTCCGGATAGGCGTCGACCGTCACGGTCACGGGCTGGCCGGGACGCATGCGCTCGACCTGGGTCTCCTTGAAGTTCGCGTCGATCCGGACGCTCTGAAGCGGGACCAGCGCGGCGATCCGCGTGCCGGGCCCGACATAGGCGCCGGCCTCGACCGCCTTGTTGCCGACCACCCCGTCGAAGGGCGCGCGGATCGCCGTGAAGTCGAGGTCGCGCCGGGCCCGGTCGACGGCGGTGCGGAGCTCCGCCGCGAGGCTCTCCGCCTCGCGCTTCTGCGCCTGGAGCACGTCGACGTTGGCGCGGGCCGCGAGGAGGCCGGCCTCCATGGCCTTCACGGAGGCTTCGGTGCGGTCGCGATCGGCGCGGGTCTGGTCGATGCGCGACTTGGCGACGTAATCCGCCTGCATCTGCGTCGACCGGGCGAAGTCGGCCTGGGCGCGGACGGCGTCGGCACGGGTCGCGTCGAGCTGCGCGGCGGCCTGGGCGACCTGCGCCTGCGCCGCCTCGGCCTGCCGGCCGATCCGCGCGATGGTGCTCTCCTGGGTGGCGAGCTTGTCCTGCGCCGCCTGCAGCGCGAGGCGGTAGTCGCCGTCGTCGAGCTTGGCGATGACGTCGCCCTTCTTCACCGCGAGGCCGTTCACCACCGGGACCGACTGGAGATAGCCCGGGATCTTGGCCGCGAGGACCGAGATGTCGGCCTGGACGTAGGCGTCGTCGGTCGAGACGAAGAACCGCCCGACGGTCCACCACTGCCATCCCTGATAGGCGCCGCCGCCCAGGGCGGCCGTGAGCAGCCCGAGCAGGACGAGCCGCTTCACGGAGCGCTTGCGGGCGGGCGGCGCCTCGGTCGGCATGGGCGTCGGCAGAGCCGCCGCGGCGGGGGCCGGCGCGGGCGGCGCGGAGCGCTCGGCACGCGGCTCGTCCCCGGCCTCGATGCTGGTCTCGAGACCGGAACTCGGCCGATCGGCGTCCTCGCGAAGGGACATTGAAGCGCCTCGACATCGATGACCGAACCGTTCGGTCAATGACGGGGAGCGGCTTGACGCGCCCCCGAAGAAGCCGCAGGTTATTTTGACCGAACGGTTCGGTCAAGCGTGACGGTGTCACGGTGCGGAGCGGGATGATGGCTCACGGTGCGGCGCTGGAGCGGGGTCAGGCCCAGCACGAGGGCGACAAGCGGCAGCAGATCCTCGAGGGCGCGCGGACGGTGTTCCTCGCGGCGGGGTTCGACGGCGCGAGCATGGGCGAGATCGCCCGCGCGGCCGGCGTCTCCAAGGGTACGCTCTACGTCTACTTCGAGAACAAGGAGGACCTGTTCGAGGCGCTGGCGATCCAGGAGAAGGCCAGCCTCGCCGAGGCATTGTTCACCCTGGACGCGGACGATCCCGACGTGCCGGGCGTCCTGACGCGGCTCGGAAGCAGCTTCCTGACCGAGATGTGCCGGCCGGCGCACGTCTCGCTGGTCCGCATGGTCATCGGCGCGAGCGAGAAGTTTCCGCGCTTCGGACAGGTCTACTACCAGGCCGGTCCGGCCCGCGGCGTCGAGCGACTCTCGCGCTACCTCGACGCGCAGGTCCAGGCGGGACGCCTGACGATCGCCGACACCGAGCTCGCGGCCCGGCACTTCCTGCATCTCTGCCAGGCGGGTCTGCTGACCCGCCTGCTGTTCGCGGCGGGCGGCATCGCCGGTGAGGCCGAGATGCGCCATCAGGTCGACGAAGCAGTGCGGGTGTTCCTGGCCGGGTACGGCCCCGCGCGCTGAGGCGCGGCTCAGGCGGGAAACGTCGTCGCGAGCGCGGCGAAGAGATCCAGCGGCGCCACGCTCGCAGAATGTTGCGCCGTCCTGGGTTGCTTCGCCGCGCTCGCAATGACCGGGTTCAGCCGGCGGCGCGCAGTTCCGGCAGGGCCTCGGCGCTCCAGATCCGCACGTGGGCGTCGATGGCGAGCGCCTCGTCGACGTCGGCGGGCGCCGTCCGGTACTGGCCGGCGAAGTGGGTGCAGGCGCGCTCGACCAGATCGCTGATCCCGTAGAAGCCGATCCGGCCGGCGATGAAGGCCGCCACCGCGATCTCGTTGGCGGCGTTCATCACGGTAGGCGCCGCGCCGCCCGCGGCCAGGGCCGCGCGGGCGATCCGCAGGCACGGGAAACGCGCCTCGTCCGCGGCCTCGAAGGTCAGCGAACCGAGCTTCACGAGGTCGAGGGGCCGGCCCCGCTCAATGGTCAGCCGGTCACCGAGGCCCAGGCAGTGCGAGATCGGCACGCGCATGTCGGGCAGCGCCAGCTCGGCGGTCACCGCCCCGTCGAGCCAGTAGACCATGCCGTGGATCACCGATTGCGGGTGCACGACCACGTCGAGGCGCTCGGGCTCGATGCCGAACAGGTGGTGCGCCTCGATCAGCTCGAGCCCCTTGTTCATCAGGCTCGCCGAATCGATGTTGATCTTCATGCCCATCGACCAGGTCGGATGGGCGGCGGCCTCGGCCGCGGAGGCGGCGGCGATTCGCTCGCGGGTCCAGGTCCGGAACGGGCCGCCCGAGGCCGTGATCATCATGGTGCGGACGTCGGCGAGCGGCCGGCCGGCCAGCGCCTGGCTCAGCGCGTCGTGCTCGGAATCCATCGGCAGGATCGTGGCGCCGTAGCGGGCGGCGTCGCGCATGAAGGCGTCGCCGGCGCAGACGAGGCTCTCCTTGTTGGCGAGCGCGACCTTGCGGCCCAGGCGCAGGGCGGCGTGGGTCGATTTCAGGCCCGCCGCGCCGCTCACGGCGGCCACGACGATGTCGGCGTCGCGGGCGGCGGCCTCCATGACGGCCGCCTCCCCCGCCCCGTTCGGGATGCCGGAGCCCGACAGGGCCTCGGCCAGCGCCGGGCCGGCGGCCTCGTCGGCGAGCGCCGCGAAGGAGGCGTCGAGCTCGCGGGCGACCTTGGCCAGGGCGACGGGATCCTTGCCGCCCACCAGGGCGCCGACGCGGAACCGGTCGGCGTGCTGCGCCAGGAGGTCGGCGGTGGAGCGGCCGATCGAGCCGGTGGCGCCGAAGACGGTGACGACCTGGGTCACGGGTTGAACTCCCTCATCGTCACGGGATCAGACCGCCCCCGCGCAGGGCGAGATAGAGGGCCGCGAGCACGGCGACCGCGAAGAATCCGTCGAGCCGGTCCATGACGCCGCCGTGGCCCGGGATGATCTTGCCCGAGTCCTTGACGCCGTAACGGCGCTTCAGGCCGGACTCGATCAGGTCGCCGGCCTGGCTCAGGACCGAGGCGAGCGCGCTCACGCCCGCCACGACCGGGAGCGAGGCGGCACTGGGCAGGGTCATGCCGGCGAGGTCGGCGACGACCGGGACCAGCGTCCCGGCGACGACCGCGCCGACGAGGCCGCCGAGGGCGCCCGACCACGTCTTGTTGGGCGAGACCCGGGGCATCAGCTTGGGGCCGCCGATCTTCCGGCCGGCGAAGTAGGCCGCGATGTCGGTGGACCAGACCACCGCGAACATCCAGGCCGGCCCGACGAGACCGATGGCGGGGTCGTCGCGCAGGGCCACCGGCACGGCCGCGATCGCGGCCGCGCCGAGCACCCCGAGGAAGGCGCGGAGCCGGCCCCGGCCGGTCCGCGCGACCGTGGCGNCGTTCACCGCGTAGGCGGCCAGCAGGACGCCCCGGGCGGCCGGATCGGCGTCGCCGTTCCAGGCGAGCACGCCGGCGGTGGTGGTGAGCGCGAAGATCACCGCCCAGACCGGGCCGAAGGCCCAGTCCGGCGGCTTCCAGGCGCCGAGCGTCGCCGCACCCAGCGCGATCAGCACCTCGCGGGGCTCGGTGCGGCTCATCACCATCCACTCGGCGAAGCCGACGATGCCGGCGGCGAGCCAGATCCCCGCGAAGGGCCAGCCACCATAGACCAGGGCGGCCAGCACGCCGGCCCCGAGGACGAGGCCCGAGGCGACGCGCAGCCACAGCTCGCGCCGTCCCGAGGGACGCGCGGCCGGTGCGGCGGCGGAGGTCACGCGCGTCCCGTCCCGCGCCTCAGACCTGCATGATCTCCTTCTCCTTGGACGCCAGCACGCCGTCGATCTCGGCGATGTACTGGTCGGTCGCCTTCTGAACGTCGGTGGCCTGACGCTTCTCGTCATCCTCCGAGATGGCGCTGTCCTTCAGGAGCTTCTTGAGGTGGTCGAGACCGTCGCGGCGCACGTGGCGCACGGCGACGCGGGCCTCCTCGGTGTACTTGTGGGCGACCTTGACCATCTCCTTGCGGCGCTGCTCGTTCATCTCGGGGATGCGGAGCCGGATGGTCTGCCCCTCGGTCTGCGGGTTGAGGCCGAGGTCGGATTCGCGGATCGCCTTCTCGACGGCCGTGACCATGCTGCGGTCCCAGACCGAGATCGACAGGAGCCGGGGCTCCGGCACGCTAACGGTGGCGACCTGGGCCATCGGCATCATCGAGCCGTAGGCGTCGACCTGGATCGGGTCGAGGAGCGACGGCGTCGCGCGCCCGGTGCGCAGCGAGCCGAGATCCTTCGAGAGCGAGGCGACGGCGCCCTGCATGCGGCGCTTGATGTCGTTGAGATCGAATTCCGGTGTGGCCATGAGGGTCGTCCCGAGACGTCTGACGTGGTCTTGAGCCCGGCGCGGGCAGTCGCGGCCTCAATGGACGAATTTTTTCAGGGCCGCAAACGGTCGCGGCGCCGTTTCTGCTGCCGCGTCAGGGCGCCACGAGGGTCGAGGGCGCGTCGCCCGACAGGATCGCGGCGATCGAGCTCGGCGGGTGGAGCGAGCCGACCACGATCGACAGGCGGCTCTCCCGGGCCAGCGCGAAGGCGGCGGTGTCCATCACCTTCAGGTCGCGCGCGATCGCCTCGTCGTGGGTGATGCGGTCGTAGCGCGTCGCGCTCGGGTCCTTCTTCGGGTCCGCCGAGTAGACCCCGTCCACCTGCGTCGCCTTGAGGACCGCGTCGCAGCGCAGCTCGGCGGCGCGCAGCACAGCGGCGGTGTCGGTGGTGAAGAACGGGTTGCCGGTGCCGCCGGCGAGGACGACGACCTGGCCCTTGTCCAGATGGTGCAGGGCCGGCTGGCGGGCGTAGGTCTCGCAGATGGTCGGCATCGACACCGCCGACATGGTCCGCGCCTGGACGCCCGCGGCGTTGAGCGCCGTCTCGATCGCCAGCGAGTTCATAACCGTGGCCATCATGCCGAGCGAATCCCCGGTCGCCCGGTCGATCCAGCCGGCCGCGGAGATCCGCGCCCCGCGGATCATGTTGCCGCCGCCCACCACGATGGCGATCTCGGCGCCGGACTCGATCGTGCGGGCTATGTCCTCGGCGAGCGCCGCCAGCGTCGGCGGATGCAACCAGTAGCCGTCCGGAGCGGCGAGCGCCTCGCCCGACAGCTTCACGAGGATACGGCGAAACGGCGTCGTCTCCGGCATCTGGGCCCCCGGCTCCATCCCGCATCGCGTGAGCGGGGAGGCTTCTACGTCAACCGCCCGAGCGCCGTCGAGAGCCCCGGCACCGATCCGGCGGGGATCGTGGGCCGAAATGCTACCGGCGCGCGAGCGATGTGTGAGAGACGCGTGCCCGGGGAGGACGTCTGCGCCGCCGGTGCGGTCCGGGTCCGGAGCGGCGCCCGTTCTCAGCTGCCGGCCAGGACGCCGACGGCGCCGAAGACGGTCATGGCGAGGCCGGAGGCGAACACGCCGATCATGAGGTAAGAGAAGGGCTTCAGAGGCATGCCCGGAATCTGGCGCGGCGGCGCACAGCGGACTGTGCGGCGCAGCACGTCCCGGCGCCGATTGACCGGGCGACCCCGGAAACGAGAAGCCCCGCCCGGCTCGCGCCGGACGGGGCTGATCTCACGACGGCCCGGCCGGACGGGCGGACCGCGTAAGGTCTCAGGCGCGGCCGGCCTGCTGGGCGACCTCGGTGGCGAAGTCCGGACCCTCTTCCTTCTCGATGCCGTCGCCCAGCGCGTAGCGGACGAAGCCCGTCAGGGTCACGGGGCCGCCGACCTTGGAGCCGGCCTCCTTGAGGACCTGGCTCACGGTCTTGGAGCCGTCGTGCACGAAGGGCTGCTCGAGGAGGGTGACCTCCTTGTAGTAGCTCTTCAGGCCGCTCTCGACGATCTTGGCCATCACGTGGTCCGGCTTGCCGGCGTTCTTCTCGCGCAGGATGTTCGACTCGCGCTCCACCGTGGCGGCATCGACGCCCGAGGCGTCCAGCGCCACCGGGTTGGTCGCCGCGATGTGCATGGCGATCTGGCGGCCCAGGGCCGAGAGCGCGTCGACGTCGCCCTCAGACTCGAGCGCCACGAGCACGCCGATCTTGCCGAGACCCTCGGAGATCTGGTTGTGCACGTAGGAGGCGATGACGCCCTTCTTGACCTCGAGCTTGGTGACGCGGCGCAGGTTCATGTTCTCGCCGATCGTGGCGATCAGGGCCTGCAGCTTCTCCGAGACGGTCTCGGTGGCACCCGGGAAGTGGGCGTTCTGGAGACCCTCGAGCGTGCCGTCGGTGTTCAGGGCGATCTTGGCGGCCTCGCGGGCGAAGGCCTGGAAGGCGTCGTTGCGGGCGACGAAGTCGGTCTCGGAGTTCACCTCGACCACGGCGGCGTGGTGACCGGCGGACTCGACGGCGACGAGGCCCTCGGCGGCGACGCGGCCGGCCTTCTTGGCGGCCTTGGCGAGCCCCTTCTTGCGCAGCCAGTCGACGGCGGCCTCGATGTCGCCCTGCGTCTCGTTGAGCGCGCCCTTGCAGTCCATCATGCCGGCGCCGGTCTTCTCCCGGAGCTCCTTCACCATCGCGGCGGTGATGTTGGCCATGGCGGTCCCTTTCGTGTGGTCTGGATGCGAGAGGCCCGGCGCGCGGGTGAGCGGCCGGGCCCGGTATGCCTGGATTCGCGACGGCCCGATGACGGTGCCGCCGCGAAGCCCCGTTAGATCAGGCCGCGGCGGCGGCCTCGACGAAGCCGCGGGCCTGCGAGACCCACGAATCGCGGTCGATGCGGCCGTTGAGCTTCAGGTCGGCATCGACCTTGGCGACGTCCTCGGGGGTCATCGCGGCGAGCTGCCAGTAGTGGTAGATGCCGGCGTCGTTGAGCTTCTGCACGATCTGCGGGCCGGCGCCGTTGAGCTTGGTCAGGTCGTCCGGCGCGCCGCGCGGGGCGGCGAGCAGCTCGAAGTGCTCGGTCGACTCCGCGAGCATCGCCACGTCGGCCGGGTCGAGGGCGTCGGACTCGACCGTGACGGCCGCGTCGTCGTTCGCCGGCAGCTCCTCGGCCATCGGCTCCTCGGAGGCGCCGAGGTCCATGCCCGACGAGCCCTGGGCGCGCGAGATGCCGTCGATGGCGGCCTTGGCGATCAGGTCGCAGTACAGCGCGATCGCGCGGCCGGCGTCGTCGTTGGCCGGGACGATGTAGCTGATGCCGTCCGGGTTGCAGTTGGTGTCGACGATGGCGGCGACCGGGATGCCGAGGCGGTTCGCCTCCTTGATCGCCAGCTGCTCCTTGTTGGTGTCGATCACGAACAGCAGGTCCGGGACGCCGCCCATGTCCTTGATGCCGCCGAGGGCCTTCTCGAGCTTCTCCTTCTCACGGGAGAGCATCAGGCGCTCCTTCTTGGTCAGGCCCGGGCCGCCGGTCTCCAGCGTCTCGGTGACCTTGCGCAGGCGCGAGATCGAGCCCGAGATGGTCTTCCAGTTGGTGAGCATGCCGCCCAGCCAGCGGGAGTTGACGTAGTACTGGGCCGAGCGCTTGGCCGCCTCGGCGATCGTGTCGGCCGCCTGGCGCTTGGTGCCGACGAACAGCACGCGGCCGCCCTTGGCGACGGTGTCGCTCACCGCCTGCAGCGCCTGGTGCAGCGCCGGCACGGTCTGGGCGAGGTCGATGATGTGGATGTTGTTGCGGGTGCCGAAGATGTACGGCTGCATCTTCGGGTTCCAGCGGTGGGACTGGTGACCGAAATGGGCGCCCGCCTCGAGGAGCTGACGCATAGAGAAATCGACGGCCATGGCTCTTGTGCTCTCCGGTTATATCCGCCGCGGAGGGATGCGGTCGGCCGAGAGTTCGGACGACCACCGGAAACGCCTCATTCAGGCATGAGGCCGGCTCCGCGTGTGGGATGGGCGGGCGCTTAGCAGAGGGCGGGTCCGAAGGCAAGGTGCGGCGGGGCGGCGCTGGCCATCCCTGAATCACAGCCTGCGTTCAGACCGCTTGCAACACGCGGCCTCGCCTCGCGAGAGTTCGGACCATGGCGGCGGTCGCATGCGACACCCTGAAATTCGCCCGGACCCTCCGGGAGAAGGCCAAGCTCTCCCCGGAGCAGGCGGAGAGCTTGGCCGACGCCATGGCGGAAGCGTTGCAGGGCGATCTCGTCACGAAGGCGGATCTGCGCGCCGAGCTGGCGGATACGCGGTCCGAGATCATGCGCTGGGTGGCGGGCCTGATCGGCTTCCGGACACTCGCTGTCATCGGCGCGGTCGTTGCCCTCGCCCGGGCTCTGCACTGACAGGCGCGCCGCCCGGATCACCCGCCCGCGAACACCGCCGCCACATCGTCGGCCATCATCACCCGGTACGCCCCCGCCGGCAGGTCCGCCGGCAGAGTGAGACCGCCGACCCGATCCCGGTGCAGCGCCGCGACGTGGTTACCGACGGCGGCGAACATCCGGCGGACCTGGTGGTAGCGGCCCTCCGTCAGCGTCACCGCGCAGCGCGTGGCATCCTCGACGTCGAGCCGCACCGGCAGGAGCGGGCGCTCCTCGCCCTCCAGCACGAGCGTGCCCGCGGCGAACACCTCCGCCTCGCGGCCGGTCAGCGGCCGGTCGAGGGTGACGCGGTAGCGCTTCGCCACCTGGGCCTTCGGGCTGATGATCCGGTGCAGGAGTGCCCCGTCGTCGGTCAGCAGCAGCAGGCCCGAGGTCTCCTTGTCGAGGCGCCCGACCGTGGAGAGCGGCGGGTCGCGGCGGCGCCAGCGCTCGGGCAGCAGCCCGTAGACCAGCGGGCCCGCCTCCTTGTGGGAGCAGGTCACGCCCAGCGGCTTGTGCAGCATCAGGCACAGGCCGGGGAGCGGGTCGAGGGCCTCGCCGTCGATCGTGAGGCGCTCCGGCAGGTCCGGCGCGAGTGCGATCCGGTCGCCGGCATCCGCCAGCTCCGCGCCGTCGAGGCGGATCGCGCCGACGCGGGCGAGCGCCTGGATCTCGCGGCGGGAGCCGTAGCCGAGATTGGCGAGGAGCTTGTCCAGGCGGACGGATCGCGCCGCGCTCATGGAAACGGCGCGCTCACCGGCGGGCCTCGTAGACCCGGTAGCCGTTCGCCTGGACGGTCACCGCGACGTGTCGGAACGCCTCGCGCAGGCTCGCCTCGTAGGGCAGGTGCGCGTTGGCCACGAGCCACAGCGCCCCGCCGGGGCGCAGGGCCTCGGCGGCCCGCGCGATGAAGGCCCGGCCGAGCGCCTGATCCTCGCTCCCGCCCTCGTGGAACGGCGGGTTCGTGACGACGAAATCGAGGTGGTCCGGCACGGCGCCGGACGCCCGGATATCCGCCCAGAGAATCGTGGCCCGCGGGTCGGCGACGTTGCGGCGGGCCATCTCGACGGCGCGCCGGTCGATCTCCAGCAGGGTCAGGGCGGTCACGGCCTCGGACCCCAGGACGGCCCGCGACAGGATGCCGAGGCCGCACCCGAAATCGGCGCCGCGACCCTTGAGGGCCGGGAGGTTCGCCAGCAGCAGCGCCGTGCCGGGATCGAGCCGGTCCCACGAGAAGATGCCGGGCTGCGTGCACAGGGCGAGGTTGTCGACGTGGCGCGGGCCGCCCTCGTCGATCGCCTCGGCGAGGCCGGCCGGCGCCGTCGGGCGCTCCGCCGTGCAGATCCGGTGGTGCCGGCGCGGCTGGTCGGCGGCCGTGCAGCCGAAGGTCGTCAGCTCCTTGGCGAGGCGTGTGCCGCCGCGATCCTTCGGCGCCAGGGCGACCATGCGGCCGCCCGGCCCGAGGGCGCGCAGCACCTGGGCCAGCACGTAGCGCCGCTCGACCGTTCCGGGCGGTGCGAGCACGGTGGCCGAGTCGAGGCTGTTCTCGGCGAGATCCTCGAGCCGCGCGGCGCCGGGAATCATGGGGGAAAGCTGGACGGCGTCGCCCGGGACCTCGGCGAGGTCCACCGGCGGCAGGCCGTAGACGGCATGGCGCATAGACAATTCGGGATTTGGAGTGCCGAATCCGGAACGCGAATCCGCGGCGGAGCGGGGTAAACCCGCGCCCGACTCGGTTCATCCGGGGGGAACACCGCGTTTATACCGGAACCGGCCCGGAAGCCCAGCCTCCCGCGCGGGTCCCGCCGCGTCAGCCCCGCGGGAATTCCAGTCCCATCTCGCGGTAGCGGGCCGGGTCGTCGGCCCAGTTCTCCCGCACCTTCACGTGCAGGAACAGGTGGACCTTGGCGTCGGCCGCCTCGGCGATCTCGACGCGGGCCGCCTGGCCGATCGACCGGATGGTCTGGCCGCCCTTGCCGAGCACGATCGAGCGCTGGCTCTCCCGCTCGACGAAGATCGTCTGCTCGATCCGCACCGAGCCGTCGGGCCGGATCTGCCACTGGTCGGTCTCGACCGTGGAGCGGTAGGGCAGCTCCTCGTGCAACCGGTCGTAGATCTTCTCCCGGGTGATCTCGGCGGCGAGCATGCGCAGGGGCGCGTCCGAGACCTGATCCTCCGGGTACAGCCACGGGCCCGCCGGCATGCGGGCGGCCAGCGCCCGGCGCAGGTCGGCCACGCCGTCGCCGTTGAGCGCGGAGATCATGAAGGTCTCGGCGAAGGGCGCGGCGGCGTTGAGCCTGGCGGCGAGATCGAGCAGACGCTCGCGCGGGATGAGGTCGATCTTGTTGAGGATCAGGAGCTTCTCGCGCTTCACCTCGCCGAGCCGGCCGAGCACCGCCTCCACTTCCGCGTCGACACCCTTGCGCGCGTCGACCAGCAGGCAGACGGCGTCGGCGTCGGCCGCGCCGCTCCAGGCCGAGTGGACCATCGCGCGGTCGAGGCGGCGCTTGGGCGCGAAGATGCCGGGCGTGTCGACCAGCACGACCTGGGCCGAGCCCTCGATGAGGATGCCCCGCACGAGGGCCCGGGTCGTCTGGACCTTGCGGGAGACGATCGAGACCTTGGTGCCGACGAGATTGTTGAGCAGGGTCGACTTGCCGGCATTCGGCACGCCGATCAGCGCGACGAAACCGGCCCGGGCGTCGGCGGGCGTGCCGGGAAGGGTGGACGGGTCGCGCGCCGGCTCCCGGGGCGGCGCCGCGTCGGGCCCGTCCTGCGCGTGGTGATCGTCCTGCTCGTGCGCGCTCATGCTGTCTCCGTCGGCTCCGCATCCGCGGAGGCCCCGATCCCCTCCCGCTCCATCAGGGCCCGGGCGGCGGCCTGCTCGGCGATCCGCTTCGACGTGCCGTCACCGAGACCGGGTTCCAGACCCTCGACCTGCACGGCGATCCGGAACCGGGGGGCGTGGTCGGGACCGGTGCGCTCCACCACCGCGTAGGTGGGGATCGGCAGGCTGCGGCCCATGGCCCATTCCTGCAGAGCGGATTTGGCGTCGCGGCCCCGCGCCGCCGCGGTCGGCTCGCCGGGGCGGAAATGCGCCTCGACCACCGCGCGGGCGGCGTCGAACCCGGCATCGAGGTAGATCGCGCCCAGGATCGCCTCGCAGACGTCGGCCAGGATCGTCTGGTTGCGCCGGCCGCCGCCCATGACCTCGCCCTGGCCGAGGATCAGGTGCGGGCCGACCTCCCAGGAGGCGGCCACGGCTGCGCAGGTCTCGCGCCGGACGAGGGCGGCCAGGCGCCGGGAGAGGTCGCCCTCGTCGGCCTCCGGGAAGGCGCCGTAGAGGCGGTCGGCGACCGCGAGCCCGAGCACCCGGTCGCCGAGGAATTCGAGGCGCTGGTAGCTGCCGCCGCGGCCGCTCGCCTTGCTGGTGTGAGTCAGCGCGCGGGTGAGGAGGTCCTGATCGCCGAAGCTGTGCCCGATCCGCTCCTCAAGCGCGGTCAGGGGCGGGCGCGGCTTGTGGGCCCGCCGGGATCGGGCGTTGGCCCGGGGCTGCGCGGCGTCGTCCAAGTCCGGGCCGGTCAATGGATCGTCGTGAACAGGCGCGACCAGCGCACGTGGGCCGGCCAGTTCCAGACCTGCCAGGCCGGCGTACCCTCGTCGATCGAGAAGAAGATCATCTCGGCGCGCCCGACCAGGTTGGCGAACGGCACGTAGCCGACATTGGCGAGATCGCGCGAATCGGTGGAGTTGTCGCGGTTGTCGCCCATCATGAAAAAGTGACCGGGCGGGACCGTGTACAACTCGGTCTTGTCCCAGAAGCCGTTGTCGCCGTCGCGCTCGATCACCCGGTGGACCACGCCGTTGGGCAGGGTCTCCAGGTACTGCGGCACCTTGGTCGGCTGGCCGTAGGGATCGGTGGTCTCGTAATCGGCGATCCGCTCGCGCTTGACCGCCTTGCCGTTGATGTTGAGCACGCCGTCGATCATCTGGATCTTGTCGCCCGGCAGGCCGATCACGCGCTTGATGTAGTCGGTCGAGTTGTCCTTGGGCAGCTTGAACACCGCGATGTCGCCGCGCTTCGGGTCGGCGCCCCAGATCCGGCCGTCGGCCTGGATCGGAATGTATTCCGACAGCGGCAGCGAATACTTGGAGTATCCGTAGGAATATTTCGAAACGAACAGGTAATCGCCGATCAGCAGGGTCGGCACCAGCGAGCCGGACGGGATGTTGAACGGCTGGAACAGCAGCGTCCGCACCACTAGGGCGATCAGCAGCGCCTGGATGCCGACCTTCAGCGTCTCGCGGATGCTGGCCCAGGTGCCGGTCTCGGCAGGTTTCCTGAGCGGCTTGCCGTCGTAATCCACGCGCGCGTTCCGTCTTCGGTTGAGGTTCATCGCCCGCGATCCGCGGGGCGCGGCCCCGCCGCGCGCGGCCTGATGTGCGGTTGTCCTGAGGAATGCGCCGCAATCGTGTCCACCGTGATCGGCGGTCTAGACCATGCGCGAGCCCCCCGCAACGCGCGACCGCCGCTGGCTAATCCGCGACCCCGGCCTCAACCGGCGACGGGGACCGGCAAGGCTTCGATGATCACGAAGGCTTGCGCCATCGGCGGATCGTCCGTGAGGCTCACGTGCAGCCGCGCCGCGTGCCCGGCCGGCAGGAGCCCGGCGAGCCGCTCCGCCGCACCGCCCGCGAGCCGCAGGGTCGGCTGCCCGGAGGGCAGGTTCACGACCTCCATGTCGCGCCAGAACACGCCCGCGCTGAGGCCGGTGCCGAGTGCCTTGGCGCAGGCTTCCTTCGCGGCGAAGCGGCGGGCGTAGCCCTCGGCGCGGGCGGCCCGCCGGTCGCAGCGGGCCCGCTCCCCGTCGGTGAAGACCCTGTGGGTGAAGCGCTCGCCGTGCCGCTCCAGGGTCCGGGCGATCCGGCGGATGTCGCAGAGATCCGAGCCGATCCCGACGATCATGGGTGCCGCGCCCGATCCATGGCGGCCCGCATGTCGCGCACCGCCCGGTCGAGCCCCACGAAGATCGCGTCGGCGATCAGCGAGTGGCCGATGTTCAGTTCCCGGATCTGCGGCAGGGCCGCCACCGGCCCGACGCTGCCGAGGGTGAGCCCGTGGCCCGCGTGGATCTCGAGGCCGAGGCCGGCCCCGTGCTCCGCCGCGCGCCGGATGCGGGCGAGCTCGCGCGCGGTCCGGGCGTCGTCGTCCTCCAGCGCCGCCTCGCAGTAGCTGCCGGTGTGCAGCTCGACCACGGGCGCCCCGAGGGCGCGTGCGGCGTCCATGATCGCGGGCTCGGGCTCGACGAACAGCGAGACGCGGATGCCGGCCTCCGCGAGGGCGCGGATGCGCGGCGCGAGGTGCGCGCGGCCGCCGACGATGTCGAGGCCGCCCTCGGTGGTGC
Organism: Methylobacterium mesophilicum; assembly: GCF_036441335.1. Lineage (GTDB taxonomy): Bacteria > Pseudomonadota > Alphaproteobacteria > Rhizobiales > Beijerinckiaceae > Methylobacterium > Methylobacterium mesophilicum_B. Next base: position 89,446 of record NZ_MLBW01000034.1, on the reverse strand, counting down.
GCTCCTCGCGCTTCTCCGGGACGAGGCAGGCGGCGTGCGGGCGGGTGTCGAGCGCGATCGCCACCATCTCGTCGGTGGCGGCCATCTCGAAATTGAGCGGCACGGACAGGCCGCGCTTCAGCGCCGCGATGTCGGTGTCGCGGATGTGGCGCCGGTCCTCGCGGAGATGCGCGGTGATGCCATCGGCGCCCGCCTCGACGGCGAGCAGGGCCGCCCGCACCGGGTCCGGATAGTCGCCGCCGCGGGCGTTGCGGACGGTCGCGACGTGATCGATGTTGACGCCCAGGCGCAGTTTCTCGGAGGTCATCCGCTCGTTCGTCCCCGTGTCGACGCGGTGCGACAGGCTCACCCGGGGGTTCGGAAGGCGCCGCGCGCCCTCACCCCGTGCCGGCGATATGCGGAGGATCGCGCGCGCCGGCAAGACGGTGTCGAGGATACCGCGGGCAGCGTCACCAATCAGAGCGCGGGTTTCCAGTACCAGAGTGACCAGGGCCTCGTAGGCCATGCCGGCCGACATCGAGCCGTCGCCGATCACCGCGATGGCGTTGCGGCGCTTGAGCGGGCGGTTCTTCGCCTTGGCGGCGGCGTTGTCGAGGTCGCGGGCGACCGCCATGCCCAGCGCGGCCGAGATCGAGGTCGAGGAGTGGGCCGCGCCGAAGGGGTCGTAGACGCTCTCGGAGCGCTTGGTGAAGCCCGACAGGCCGCCGCCCTGGCGCAGCGTGCGGATGCGGTCGCGGCGCTCGGTCAGGATCTTGTGCGGGTAGCACTGGTGGCCGACGTCCCAGACGATGCGGTCGTCGGGCGTGTCGAACACGTGGTGGAGCGCCACCGTCAGCTCGACCACGCCCAGCCCCGAGCCGAGATGGCCGCCGGTGATCGAGACCGCGTCGATCATCTCGGCGCGCACCGCGTCCGCCACCGCCTGAAGCTCCGACTCCGGAAGACGCCGCAGCGCCGACGGGGACGGAACGCGGTCCAGCAACGCCGATTGCTCAGGGGAGAGTGCCAATGCTCGCATCCGTTCGTTCGAGTATGGCGACGGCTCCGTCACGGGCCCTCGGCAACCGCGACGCCAGCAGCCCGGGGACACGCGTTCATGCTAGAACCCGCCCGTCCGTCGCTGTCATGATAGTGCCAGTTACGGACGAACGGCGGCGCGATCAATGTCGGGCCGACGTTTTTTTCAGTCACGTGCCCTTAACGCCACAAGAGGTTCGCCTTTGAATCCGGCTCGTCTGTGCACAATCGTGCTCATGTTCGCGATTACGGGGAGCGGCCAAGCTTACGCCCAGCCGCGGCCGCCGGACGGCAATCTCGACTTCCTCTGCAACTTCCTCGGCGACTGCCCGGCGCGAGTCGCGCCGGGCGGTCCCGATCGCGATGCCCGCCCGTTCGGCAGCAGCCTCGGCCGGCCCTGCGCGTGGCGGGACCGCCCGACCCCGGAGGGCATCCGGCGGGTCCGTGTATGCTGGTGATGCGGGCACCGGCGCTCGCCGCCGCGGTCCTGACCCTCACGCTGGGCGCCCTCCCGGTCCGCGCCCAGGATTCCTGTCCGGCCCTGTTCGCCGACGGGCAGACGCCCGTCCTCACGAATCCGAAGCTCGCCGTCCGCGCGTTCCCGCTGTGCTTCGAGGCCTTCGCGGTCCTGCATTCCGGCGTGACGCGCACGCCGCTCTACGCCGCCGAGCACCTCACCCGCGCCAGCGTCGCGGCGGCCCGGGCGGTCGCCCGCGACGATTCCTTCCACGAGGAGACGCGCCTGCCGGAGGATCAGCGCGGCGCGCTGGAGGATTACGTCCGCAGCGGGTTCGACCGGGGCCATCTCGCGCCGGCCGGGGACATGCCGACACTCGCCGCCCAGGCCGAGTCGTTCAGCCTCGCCAACATCGTGCCGCAGAACCGCGTCCTGAACCGGGGGCTGTGGGCGGATGTCGAGGAGAGCACCCGACGCTTGGCCACCCGCCGGGGCGCGCTGTTCGTCGTCACCGGGGTGATCTTCGCGGGCGACGCGGTGCAGCAGATCAAGGGCGGCGTGCTCGTCCCGACGCAGCTGTTCAAGGCCGTGTACGACCCGGTCCGCGGCGAGGCGGGCGCCTACCTCGCCCGGAACGACGATTCGAAGGACTGGCGCGCCCTGTCGATCGACGATCTCCGCCGGGAATCCGGCATCGACGTCTTTCCCGGCCTGCCGCCCGCGGCCCGGGCGACCGCGATGGGCCTGCCGGATCCCCAGGCCTCCGCCCGCGCGGAGGAGCGCCGCCCCCGGCACGAGCAGACTTGGCAGGACTGGCTCGAGCGCGAACTCACCCGCGCCCTGCGCAAGCTCGTCCGCGACTTCCTGCGCACGTTCTTCTGAGAGGACCCGATGCCCGAGGACAAGCGACGCGCCCGGCCCAAGACGGGGCGCCCGGACAGCGAGAACTCGGACACCGAGGGCTTCGCGCCGTTCGCCGACGATGCCGGGGTGCGCTCCGTCGGCGCCCTGAGCTTCGAGAACGGCACGGACCGGATCGCCCTGCACGGCTCGATCGACCTGACCCGCGACCGGACCGGCCTGGAGCAGGCCAGGCTGCTCCGGGAGACGCTGGACGCGATCGTGAAGGCCCTGGAGGCGTCCGACCTGCCGGACGCCGTGGCGGAGGCGCCGGACGCGCCGCCGCGATCGGTCAAGAACCCCTTCGCGTGAGCGTTCCGGCCCCCGCCCCGGGCCGGCCCGTCCTTGCCGCGTCCCGGCGGGCCTGATACTCGGAGAGGGTCATTCCTATATCGTAGGGACGCGCGTCCAGGACGGGTGCTGAGGCCCGGTGCCTGACCCGTGCCGCTGGCACGATCCGCGCGGTCCCGATCAACGCGCCGAGGACGATCCGCGATGGCTCGCGAATTCATCTACCACATGCGGGGCCTGACCAAGGCCTATACCGGCGGCAAGAAGGTCCTGGATAGCGTCAACCTGTCCTTCTATCCGGACGCCAAGATCGGCGTCCTGGGCATCAACGGCGCCGGCAAGTCGACCCTGCTGAAGATCATGGCGGGGATCGACAAGGAGTTCACCGGCGACGGCTGGGTCGCGCAGGGCGCGCGTGTCGGCTACCTGCCGCAGGAGCCCCAGCTCGACCCGAACAAGACCGTCCGCGAGAACGTGATGGAGGGCGTCGCCGAGAAGCAGGCCATGCTCGACCGCTACAACGAGCTCGCCATGAACTACTCGGAGGAGACCGCCGACGAGATGACCGAGCTCCAGGACCGGATCGAGTCGCTGGGTCTCTGGGAGCTCGATTCGAAGGTCGACCAGGCCATGGAGGCCCTGGGCTGCCCGAGCGACGAGCAGCCGGTCGCCACCCTGTCGGGCGGCGAGCGCCGCCGCATCGCGCTCTGCCGCCTGCTCCTGTGGGAGCCGGAGCTGCTGCTGCTCGACGAGCCGACCAACCACCTCGACGCCGAGACGGTGAACTGGCTGGAGGGCCACCTGCGCCAGTACCCGGGCGCGATCCTGATCGTGACCCACGACCGCTACTTCCTCGACAACGTCACGAGCTGGATCCTGGAGCTCGATCGCGGCAAGGGCATCCCGTACGAGGGCAACTACTCGGCCTGGCTCGTCCAGAAGCAGAAGCGCCTGGAGCAGGAGGGCCGCGAGGACATGGCGCGGCAGCGCTCCATCGCCCGCGAGCAGGAGTGGATCGCCGCCTCCCCGAAGGCGCGCCAGTCCAAGTCGAAGGCCCGCATCACCCGCTACGAGGAGCTGGTCGCGAAGCAGAACAACAAGGTCGACGCCGCCGCGCAGATCGTCATCCCGATCGACGAGCGGCTCGGCAACAACGTCATCGAGTTCGAGCACCTCAGCAAGGCGTTCGGCGACCGGCTGCTGATCGAGGACCTGTCGTTCAAGCTGCCCCCGGGCGGCATCGTCGGGGTGATCGGCCCGAACGGGGCCGGCAAGACCACCCTGTTCAAGATGATCACCGGCCAGGAAAAGCCGGACAGCGGCAAGATCGAGGTCGGCGAGACGGTGAAGCTCGGCTACGTCGACCAGTCGCGCGACGCCCTCGACCCGAACGCCACGGTCTGGCAGGAGGTCTCGGGCGGCAATGACATCATCTATTTCAACAAGCGCGAGATCAACTCGCGCGCCTACTGCGCGGCCTTCGCGTTCAAGGGGCCCGACCAGCAGAAGAAGGTCGGCACCCTCTCGGGCGGTGAGCGCAACCGGGTGCACCTCGCCCGGACCCTGAAGGGCGGCGCCAACGTGCTGCTCCTCGACGAGCCGACCAACGACCTCGACATGGAGACCCTGCGCGCCCTCGAGGACGCGCTGGAGGATTACGCCGGCTGCGCGGTCATCATCAGCCACGATCGCTGGTTCCTGAACCGCATCGCCACGCACATCCTGGCCTTCGAGGGCGACAGCCACGTCGAGTGGTTCGAGGGCAACTTCTCCGACTACGAGGCCGACAAGGTCCGCCGTCTCGGGGCGGATTCGATCATGCCGAAGAAGATCAAGTACAAGCGCTTCTCGCGCTGAGAACGGTCGCCGGCTCCGGGGCGCCGCGGGCGATCCCGGAGCCGGGCGCGTGCGCCTCGCCGTCCGTGCCGGATCGCGGCTGCCGGAACTATCGGTGGCGCGACCGGCCTGCGCGGCCGAAGGTTATCCGAGGCGCGCTCGTGCCTCCGCCAGGATCGTTGACAGGCTCTGCGCGAGCGGGATGGTCGGCGCCCATCCGGTGGCGGCCCCGAAGGCCGCGGGGTCGCAGCCCTCGCTGCGCACCCCCGCCGGGCGGACCCGTCCGGGCGCGACGCTCAGGTCGAACCGCGCGTCCGTCATGCCGCGCAGCGTCTCCAAGATGTCGGACACCGGCGTCACGACACCCGACCCCACGTTGAAGATGCAGCCATCCGCCAGGTCGTCGATCCGCGCGATCACGCGCAGGCACGCCGCGGTGAAGTCGGCCACGTCGAAGAAGTCGCGCCCCGCCGAGAGGTCGCCGACCTCCAGGCTCGGCGGCGCCAGCCCCCGCTCGATGCGGGCGATCTGACCGGCGAAGGAGGCGACCACGAAGGTCTCGCTCTGCCCGGCCCCGATATAGTTCGACGGCCGCAGGACGAGATGCTTGATCCGGGCATTCGCCAGCACGTCGCGAAGGATGTACTCGCAGGCGTTCTTGGTCCGGCCCGAGATCGTGTCGGGGCGCGGCGTGACGCTCTCGTCGGGGCGCGCGCAGGCGCGGAACACCTCGCCGTAGACGACGGTGGAACTGACGAAGACCAGGGCCGCGCGGGTCCGCGCCACCGCCTCGGCGAGGTTGAGGGTGCCGAGCAGGTCCGCCCGCCACGCGTAGGACGGCGTCTCGCTCGCCTGCGCCACCGAGGCCAGGGCCGCGAGGTGGAACACGCAGGTCGGATCGAAGGCCGCGACCGTCTCGGCGAGGTCGCGCGCGTCGAACGGGTCCACGACCTTCAGCGTCGCGCCGTCGAGGGGCGGAAGCGGGTTCCGGTCGAGGCCGAGGATGCGGCTGCCCGGGGGCAGGTCCCGGCGCAGCGCCTCGAGCAGGCGACGGCCGAGGTAGTCTCCCGCTCCGGTGACGAGGACGCGCATGTCCCTTGCTCTCAAACCTGCCTCGAACGCCGCGGTGCGCCCCGTCCCGGCGCGGGCGCCGGAAACCGGGGTCGTCGGCCGCGTCTATACCGGGTCCCGTCCGGACGCGAGGGGTGGTGCGGCCGACGGCCGGCGCGGCGGACGGATCATCGGCGCGACCCCGCCGTTGTGCACATCCGAACAAAGGCACGTGATCGGCGGCGCCCCGGGCGGCCGGCGCGCTATTGTTGCACCGCGGCCCCGGCCGCTCCGCCTCCGGACGGAGAGCGCCACGGTGATGGGCTGAGTGACGCGCCTCGACGATCTCGAAAGGCCCGGCGCCGCGGGACCGCGGTCGCTCCCCGCACCGCCCGCGGAGGCACGGCCCGCGAAGCCCGTCCGCGACGCGCGGGTCGACGTGGTGCGCGGCCTCGCGCTCCTGACGATCTTCATCGACCACATCCCGCGCAACGCGCCGGCCCTGCTGACGCTGCACAATTTCGGGTTCTCGGACGCGGCCGAGATCTTCGTGCTGCTGGCAGGCTACTCGTCGATGATCGCCTACGGCGGGTTGTTCCGGCGCGCCGGGATCCGAACGGCGCTCGCGCGCATCGCCAAGCGCTGCCTGCGCATCTACCTGTTCCAGGCCGGGCTGCTGCTCGCGACCCTGGTCATCGTCCGGATCTGGATGGACCTCACCGGCCTGACGCCGCGGTTCGGCGTCGCGCCCCTGCTGCAGATGGGTCTCCTGCCGGGCCTGCTGCGCGGCCTCGCGCTGAACGCGCTGCCCAACTACCTCGACATCCTCCCGCTCTACATCCTGCTGCTGGCGCTGTTCCCGCTGATTTATGTCGGGATCCGGCGCGGGATCTGGGGCGTGCTGGGCCTCTCGGGCGCCGTCTGGCTCGCCGCCAACGTCGATCACCAGCTGAACCTCCCGAACGCCGCGGCGGTGGATGACGGGTGGTACTTCAACCCGTTCGCGTGGCAGTTCCTGTTCGTGATCGGGGCAGCGCTCGCGGTCACCGTCCGCGCCCATGACGGTATGCTGCCGCGCCGGGGATGGGCCGTTGCGGCGGCCGCGGCCTACCTCGTCTTCGCCTTCCTGCAGGGCGGGTCCTGGGCGGAGTGGGGGCTTCCGGACATCCGGCCCCTGGCGATCGGCCCGCCCGACAAGAGCCATGTCGCGCCCCTGCGCCTGATCAACATGCTGGCGCTGGCCTACCTGCTGTTCAGCGCGCCCGCCGTGGCCCGCGCGAGCCGGTGGCGTCGGCTGCGCCTCATCGACGCCTGCGGGCGGCACTCGCTGGAGATCTTCGCCGCCGGGTGCCTCGCGGCGCTGATCGGCCGCATCCTTTACCGGACCTTCGACCCCACTTGGCCGCTGCAGGTCGCGGTCAACGTCGGGGGGATCGCGGCCATGCTCGGCCTGGCCCACGTCCTGGACGCGCGCCCGCGCCGGGCGGCCGGGCCCGGNCCGCGGCGTGACGGACCAGGGGCCGGCCGTCGAGGGGCGCGAGCAGCTTCGGCGCGGCGCCGAACCGGCTGCCGAGGCCCGCGGCGAGCAGGACCGTGCCGACCTCAGGCACGCCGATCCTCCAACGCCGGATCCGGCTCGTCCTCCGCGGCCGCACCGCCGGCGCGGGGCTGCGGGCGCGACACGATCTCCATCAGCAGGCCGCCCACACCCAGCGCGACGATGTCGGCCCGGGAAACGGTCAGGTCCGCCAGCAGGCGGTGGAGGATCCAGTCGAAGCCGTTCTCCTTGGGCGAGCGGGCGCAGCCCGGCGCGCCGATCACCGGCACGCCGCCGCGGGCGCCGACGAGGAGCAGGTTGCCGGGGTCGACCGGCATGCCGAGATGGTCGACCCGGCCGCCCGCCGCCGCGATCCCGGCCGGGATGACGTCGCGCCGGTCGGCGATCGCCGAGGCGCCGAACACCACCACGAGGTCGGCCCCGGCCCGATCGATCACCTCCGCCAGGGACGCCGCCACGGACGCGGCGGCGTGCGGAACCCGGGTCTCGGCGACGAGCGCGGCGCCGGCGGGCGCCAGGCGGTCGGCCAGGGCCCGGAGGGTCTTGTCGATCGTGGTCTCCTTGAGGCTCGGCAGGCGCGTCGAGACCACCGCCACCCGGCGGCGGCGATACGGAGCCACCGCGAGGACGTCGCCCTCGGCGGCCGCGCAGGCCCGGGCCAGCACGGCGCCCGGCACCGCGTAGGGGATGATCTTCACCGTGGCGACCATCTCCCCCGCGACCACCGGCCGGAAGCGCGGCAGCGTCGCCACCGTCACCGCCTCGTCCACGGCGTTGACCGCGTCGATCCGGSCCGGATCGAGGGTGAGCACGCCCGCCGTCTCGGCGAACAGGTTGCTGCGCCCGGTGAAGGGCGCCTCGACGCGCAGGTTCGGACCGCGCAGGCGCGCCGCGAGCCGCGCCGCGGCGGCGTCCTCGCCGACGTCGCCGGGCTCGAGCGTGGCCACCACGATCTCCGACAGGCCGGCCCGCGCGAGGCCGGCGGCGGCCTCCTCGGCGATGACGGCGCCCTTGCGCAGGGTGATGTCGGCGCCCCGCACCGTGTGCGCGCTGATCAGACCGGCCGCTTCCGCGACCGGGACCGTCCCGAACCTCACGCGACCTCCGGACGGGGCACGCGGCGCAGGGCGGCGACGATCTCGGCGAGCACCGCCAGGGCGATCTCGGCCGGGCTCACCGCACCGATGGGCAGGCCGATCGGCGCGCGGATCCGGCCGATCTGCGCGGGCGTGAAGCCGGCCTCGGTGAGCCGCGCGACGCGCGCCGCGTGGGTCTTCCGCGAGCCGAGGGCGCCCACGTAGAAGCACTCGGCCGTCAGCGCCGCCCTCAGCGCGGGGTCGTCGATCTTGGGATCGTGGGTCAGGGCCGCGAGGGCGCAGTAGCGGTCGAGCACCGGCACGCTGGTCCCGAGGGCGGCGTCCGGCCACGCGGCGACCAGCGCGGTGCCCGGGAAGCGCTCGGGGGTCGCGAAGGCGGTGCGCGGGTCGATCACCGTGAGGGCGAGGTCCAGCCCCGCCGCCATCGGCGCCATGGCCTGCGAGATGTGGACGGCGCCGACGACCACGAGCCGCACCGGCGGCACCTGCACGGTGAGGAACAGGGTCCGCCCGTCCGCCTCCACGAGGCCGCTCTTGCCGGAGGCGAGGTGCTTCGCCAGGACGTCGGCGAGAGGATCGGCGGCGATCGCGTCCTCGCCGACGAGGCGCTGCGCGCCGTCGGCGATGTCGGTGATGAGGATCGCGGCGCGGCGCGCGGCCCGCGCGTCGTTGAGCGCCGCCAGGACGTCGCCGCGCATCAGTCGACCCGCTCGACGAAGACCCGGATCCGGCCGCCGCAGGACAGGCCGGCGCGCCACGCGGTCTCGTCCGCGACGCCGAACTCGAGGACCCGCGGCGCGCCGGCCTCGATCACCTCGATGGCCTCGGTGATCACCGCGCCCTCGACGCAGCCGCCGGAGACGGAGCCCAGGAAATTGCCGTCGCCGTCGACCACGAGGTGGCTGCCCACCGGTCGCGGGGCCGAGCCCCAGGTCTCGATCACGGTGGCCAGCGCCACGGCGCGGCCGTCGCGCCGCCAGGACTGGGCGGCGGAGAGGATGTCTGTGTCGGTGCTGAGCATGGCCTCGTGGACTTTCGGCCGGCGGGCGCCCCCCGCCCCTCACAGGTATGGCCCGCGTGCCGCCGTGCAAGTCGTCCCGTGCCGGCGAGGATCGCGCGGCGCCTTGGGCGATCCCTCGGGCGATCCCCTGGCCGATCCCTTGGCCGATCCCTTGGCCGATCCCGACGCGGATGCGATAACGCGCCGGCTTCCCGCGCCCGCCCGAGCCATGTTTGCCGCCGTTGACCGGAGCACCCGCCGACCGACCCGCCGCCGCTCCCGCGGGCCGGACGGGCGCGCGACCGCATGAACGCCCCTGACCCCGCCCTCGCCCGGGCGCTCCGGAAGGGCTCGCCGCGCCCGGGCCCGCGCCGCCTTTGGAAGCGCGTCAGCCGGGCGATCGGCGACGTCCTGCCGAAAGGCCTCTACGCCCGCTCCCTGATCATCATCATCGCGCCGGTGGTGCTGCTCCAGTCGGTGATCGCCTACACGTTCATGGAGCGGCACTGGCAGCTCGTGACCAAGCGCCTCTCGGCGGCGGTCACGGCGGACGTCGCCGCGCTGATCGACATCTACGAGAGCTACCCGCAGGACAAGGATGCCGAGACCCTCTCGCGCATCGCCGGGGAGCGGCTGAACCTCGACCTCGACATCCTCAAGGGCGCCAAGCTGCCGCCCCCGGGCCCGCGCCCGTTCTTCTCGATCCTCGACGAGGCCCTGTCCGACGAGATCAAGCGCCAGATCCGAAGGCCCTTCTGGATCGACACGGTCGGCCGCTCGAACCTGATCGAGATCCGCGTGGCGATCCCCGACGGGGTGATGCGCATCACCGCCCGGCGCAGCCAGGCCTACGCGTCGAACTCGCACATCTTCCTCGTGTGGATGATCGGCTCGTCGCTGGTGCTGCTCGGCGTCGCGATCCTGTTCCTGCGCAACCAGATCAAGCCGATCCTGCGGCTCGCCGCCGTGGCGGAGGGCTTCGGCAAGGGGCGGGAGATCGAGTTCCGGCCCCGCGGCGCCCGCGAGGTGCGTCAGGCCGGCCACGCCTTCATCGAGATGAAGCGGCGCATCGAGCGGGCCATGGAGCAGCGCACCACGATGCTCAACGGCGTCAGCCACGACCTGCGCACCATCCTGACCCGCTTCCGCCTGTCCCTGGCGCTGATCGAGCAGACCGAGGAGATCGAGGATCTCAGCCGCGACGTCGACGAGATGAGCCGGATGCTGGAGGGCTACCTCGCCTTCGCGCGGGGCGATTCGGCCGAGCCCGCGGCGCCCACCGACATGCGCGCCCTGCTGGAGGACCTGCGGACCGACGTCGAGCGCCTCGGCGCCCACGTCTCTGCGGTCGATCTCGCCGGCGCCCCTGAGGTCACGGTGCGGCCGGGCGCCTTCCGGCGCTGCCTGTTCAACCTCGCGGCCAACGCCGTCCGCTACGGCGAGACGGTGGCGATCTCCGGCCGGCTGGAGGCGCGGACCTTCCTCGTCTCGATCGACGATGACGGGCCCGGCATCCCGGCGGAGAGCCGCGAGGACGTGTTCAAGCCGTTCGTGCGGCTCGACGACGCCCGCCAGGATGCCGGCGGCTCCGGGCTGGGCCTGTCGATCGCCCGGGACATCGCCCGGGCCCACGGCGGGGACATCACCCTGCACGACAGCCCGCTGGGCGGCCTGCGGGCCACCGTGCGGGTCCCCGCCTGAGGCGGATCACGCGGGTCGGATCGGGTCGGATCGGGGATCCGGCTCAGGTATCGGCCGGCCGGCGCAGGCGCAGGAACTCGGCCTGCACGTTGCGGATCAGGTGATCGATGCTCGCCTCGTCGAGGGCGGCGCTCGTCAGCCGGGCGCGCAGGCCGGCCTCGCCGTTCCAGGCGTAGCCGGCCTCGAACGGCAGGTGACGCCGCAGGAGCGGGCTCACGACCGACTCGCGCCGGTAGGCGGGATGTCGCAGCAGCCGCCCGATATGGAGCGCCAGCGTCTCGACGCTGGAGGATCTGGAGCCTGAACTCCCCGCTCCCTTGCCTTTCGAATCGACCGATGCCCAACGCATACGTGTCCGCCCTCCCGGAGACGCCACTGTTGCGCGAAATGATTGCGCATCCATGAGCGTTCGGGCGAGCCGGCGAAAAACTGCAGCTCGCGGGGTCCCAACCTTCGCGGCACGGTGATATGCAGGGGCGCTTTCCCAGGGCCGCGGTCAGCCGCGCGCCGGATCCCGAGTGCCGAACATGAACCCGCTCGTCCCGCTCTTCGCCCTCATCTCGCTGCCGCTCGCGGCCATCGGTCTCGTGCTCTACACCGACGAGGGCATCAACCCGGACCTGTTCTACGCCTCCGTGAAGACCTTCGTGATCCTGGGCGCGATCGCCGCGGCGATGTCGTTCGGCGCGATGAAGCTCTCGGAGCGGTCCAAGCACTGACGTCCCACCGCCCGGAGGGCGCGATGCTGCACGTGGTCCCGGCCTTCTCGCGCATCGGCGAGGAGAACGCCTTCGCGGTGCTGGCGCGGGCCCAGGCCCTCGCCGCGCAGGGGCGGGACGTGATCAACCTCGGCATCGGCCAGCCGGACATGCCGACGCCCGCCCACGTGGTCGAGGCGGGCATCAAGGCGCTGCGCGACGGACACCACGGCTACACGCCGGCTGTCGGTATCCCGCAGCTCCGCGAGTCGGTGGCCCGCGACATCCACCGCCGCCACGGCGTCGAGGTCTCGCCGGATTCCGTGATGATCGTGCCGGGCGGCAAGGTCACCATGTTCATGGCGATCCTGATGTTCGGCGCGCCCGGGACCGAGATCCTGTATCCGGATCCGGGCTTCCCGATCTACCGCTCGATGATCGAGTTCACCGGCGCGACGCCGGTCCCGGTGCCGATCCGCGAGGAGAACGACTTCGCCTTCTCGGCGGCCGAGACCCTGGCGCTGATCACGCCGAAGACGCGGCTGCTGATCGTCAACTCGCCCGCCAACCCCACCGGCGGCGTGACGCCGAAGGCCGAGATCGACGCCCTGGTGAAGGGCCTCGCCGAGCACCCCGACGTCGCGGTGCTGTCGGACGAGATCTACGGCACCATGACGTACGACGGCGAGACCCACCACTCGCTGCTGGCCTATCCCGAGATCCGCGACCGGCTGGTCTACCTCGACGGCGCGTCCAAGACCTACGCGATGACCGGCTGGCGGCTCGGCTGGTCGGTCTGGCCGAAGCCGCTCTACGACGCGGCGCGCAAGCTCGCCGTCAACGCGCATTCCTGCGTCAACGCGGCGACGCAGTGGGCCGGCATCGCGGCGCTCGACGGCCCGCAGGATTGCGTGGCCGAGATGGTCGCCGAATTCGACCGGCGCCGGGCGATCGTGGTCGAAGGGCTGAACGCCCTGCCGGACGTCTCCTGCATCGTGCCCGAGGGCGCGTTCTACGCCTTCCCGAACATCGCCCGGACCGGCTGGAAGGCGAAGGCCCTCGCCTCGACCCTCCTGGAGGAAGCGGGTGTGGCGGTGATCGGCGGTCCGGATTTCGGCGTCCACGGCGAGGGCTATCTCCGCCTGTCCTACGCCAATTCGGCCGAGAACATCCGGCGGGCGCTGGAGCGGATGGGCACGTTCCTCAGCGCGCACAGGCCGGGCTGAGACCGCACGCCGTCGCCGACCCCGGCAGGGACGTCGGCTTCCGCGCCGCCGTCCTCGCGCGCGGCGAAGCGATCCAGTCGGCGCGACGCCGCCGAGGCAGGGCAGCCCTGGGTCACTTCGCGCGCGTGATGACGGTGGCGGGTGTGGCGACCGGGACGTGAGGACGGATACCGGTTCGATCGGCCCGCCTCAGGACTTGCCGGGCGCCCGCTTGTCGATCCAGCCGACCAGCCAGTCGGCGATGTCGAGGCTGTTCTTGTCCTGCATCAGCATGTGCGAATTGCCGTGGATGCCGATCTCCGGCAGCAGGATCAGCTCCGCCTTGCCCCCCGCGGCGTTGGCGGCCGCCACGAAGCTGCGGCACTGCTTGAGCCGCGGCGCCCAGCGGGGCGAGGCGTCGACGTAGTCGCCGAACAGGACGAGGATCGGCAGGTCCTTGTAGGGCGCGAGGTCGTCCTTGGCCGGGTCCGGGCAGGCGGCCGGCTCGATGGCCACGATGGCGCGCAGGCCGGTCCGATCGAGTGCAGCAGTCTGGAACGGGTAGATCCCCGACTGCGAGTGCGAGATCAGCACCGCGCCCTTGAGCCGCTTGGCGAGCTCCGACAGAGCCGGCACGGTCGGGTTCGGCACCGGCAGGGCGGCCGACCAGTCCGGGACCATCTGCTTCCAGAACTCGCCCTGCGCCTCCAGGGGGAACTGCATGCCGGGGAACACCTTCGGGTATTCCGGCCCGAACCGGAAGATCGCCCAGGCCGGCTCGCGCCCGGCCGAGAAGACGGCCGGAAGAGAATTCGGATCGGCCCGTCCCAGCTTCACGGCGTTGATCTGGGCCGGGCTCGCCGCCGAGCGGCCGCGCCAGGCCTGATCGATCACGTAGGTCGGGAAACCGCGCCGGACGAGGTACTCGTCCCAGCCCATGCGCCCGTCGGGCGTCGTCTCCCAGGTCTTGCCCGTGAGGCAGCAGCCGTGGATCAGGACCAGCGGCGGCCGTCCGGCATTCACCGGGATCTGATAGCGGACATAGATCTGGTCGATGCTGATCGTGCCCGACGGTGCGTAGGCCGGCAGCGTCGAGAGCGTGTCGGACTGGACGTCGCGGCCGCCGACGAAGAAGCTGCCCTGCTCGGCGATGGTCAGCGGGCCGGCGGCCGGGTCGGCCGCGCGCGCGGAGCCGCCGGCGATCAGCATGGCCGCGACCAGCGCGTAGGCCCGCCGCCGGGCGCGCGCGAGCGCGGGCACTGACAGTCCTGCCATGAAATGTCCCGTCCTCCCGCGAACGGATCGCCCGGACCCGTCGTCGCGGCGAAGCCTAGCACGAAGCTCGGCCGCCTGGGGAGATCCGCCCATCGGACAGGTTGCCGGTCAGGCCGCGATGTCGCGCTCGACTCGCTCGGTCGCCTCCGCGGGCAGATCGAGGGCCTCGGCCAGCATCTTCAGGAACTGGCGCTCCTGGAGCGTGTCGGGGTCGATCGCGAGCCGCGCCGCCGCGTAGATCCGGGCCGCCGCATCCGGGGTCGCGACCCGCTCGGCGATCGCGTCGACGTCGGCGGGGTCCGCGAGCTCGCGATCGAGCCAGGACCGCCCGTCGGGATCGAGGCCCGCCTCGGCCACGGCGGCGTCGAGGCGCTTGCGCTCCGCGGCGTCGACCAGCCCGTCGGCGATCGTGGCCGCCACCATGGCCCGCAGCATCAGCCGGGCCTCGTCCTCGTCGACCGTGGTGAAGTCGGGGCCTCCGGCCTCGGGCGGCGGCGCCCCGCGCAGCGCCCGGTAGGCGAGACCACCGATCAGCGCCAACCCGCCGAGGGCGGCACCGGCGGCGAGGCCGTTGCGCCTCGAACGCACGAGCGCGTCGACGATCCGTCTGCTGTCAGCCATGCCATCCTCCCGGGACCCGATCCAACGGATCGGAAACCGCCCGGGAGGCGCTGGGGTTCAGCCGCGCTCAGGCGTCAGCTTCGTCCTCGTCCTCGTCGATATCCACCAGGAAGACGATGTCGGCCTCGTCCTCGTCGTCCGAATCGGACCCGGTGTGCCGCGGATCGTCGACGAAATCACCCTCGCCGTCGTCCTCGGCCAGCGCGTCCTCGAAGATCTCGACCTCGTCCTCCGTGGCGGCCCGGACCTTGAGCGCCGACGTGCCGTTCCAGAGCGGCTTCCCGCCGGTCGTCATGGTCCGGATGTCTTCCTTGAAGCCGTCACAGGTGAAGAGGTCCTTGGCGGACGCCTCGTCGCTGTTGATCACCGCAACGGCGGTGCCGTCGATCTCGAGCGTGAACATGGCCGGCATCCCTCTCGTAACCGTCCTCAGGCGCTCCCGCTCAGCGGGCTGGCGCACGGGTGCGACGCGCTGCCCCGGGAAGAAACGCTTCGGTCTCGTCCGGCGGCCGCGAGCGCCGCGCGGGGATGCTGTAGGGGTGAAGCGGACGGCCGCCAAGCCCGTCCCGGCCCGACCCGCACGATTCGGCGCGGCACGGATCCTGCGCCCATCGGGGCGGGCACAGTCTCGAACACGAAGGATCACCCGCGCATGCGGATCAGGCTCGGCTGCGAGATGCGCTACGCCTTCCCCTATCCCGTGCCCATGGTGGTGATGCTCAACGTGCATCCCTCCAGGGCGTCCGACCTGGAGGCGCCCGACGTGCTCCGGACCGATCCGCCCGTTCCGGTGGCGATCTACCGCGACGGTTTCGGCAACCAGTGCGGCCGCCTGACCGCGCCGGCCGGCAACTTCACCGTCGGGACCGACGCCGTGATCCGCGACAGCGGGATGCCCGATCCGGCACACCCGGAAGCGGCGCAGCACGCGGTCGAGGAGCTGCCGGCCGAGACGATCGTGTTCCTGCTGCCCAGCCGGTACTGCGAATCGGATCTTCTGGCGGACGAGGCGTGGCGTCTCTTCGGCCATACCGAGCCCGGCTGGGCCCGGGTGCGGGCGGTCTGCGACTTCGTGCACGCCCACATCGCGTTCGGCTACGAGTTCGCCCATCGCGACCGCACGGCTATGGACGCCTACGCGGGCGGCCGCGGCGTCTGCCGGGACTTCACCCACCTGGCGGTCGCGTTCTGCCGCGCCCTCAACGTCCCGACCCGCTACTGCACCGGCTACATCAGCTTCATCGGCGAGCCCGAGCCGCACCCGGCCGGCGACTTCGCGGCCTGGATGGAGGTCTATCTGGGCGGCGTCTGGCACGTGTTCGACCCGCGCAACAACAGCCCGCGGATCGGGCGGGTCATGGTCGCGTACGGCCGGGACGCCGCGGACGTGCCGCTGACCCACACGTTCGGACCGAATTCCCTGGTGGGCTTCCGGGTCTGGGCCGACCGGATCGACCACCTGGACGCCTCCGGCGACGCGCCGGTCCTGCCGGAAGAACCCCTGCCGCCGCAGAGCATGGCGACCCGGACCGGGTGAGTGGCGCGCGTCAGACGCCGGCGCCGCGGGCGATGGCGCGCTTGACCACGCCCTGGACGTCCGGGTTCGAGAGGAACAGGTCGTGGTTGATCAGGCCGCCGCCGTAATCGGAGGCGTCGGCGACGCGCACCCCGAGTGCCTCGAGCTTGGCGCGATCGGCGGCGCCGGCGCGCACGCCCCCCGCCAGCGCGGCCGAGAGTTCGAGCGCCCGGTCGTTCGTGGAGGAGATCACGGTGATTTTCGAGACGTCGGGTCCCATGCGGGCGACACCGTTGGAGAACAGGTCGAAGTCGATGTCGGGGGCGGCCAGAACCACGGCGCCGATCCGCGACATCGCCGCCTCGCCGGCCTCGGCGCGGAGCATGCGCAGGGTCTCGAGGGTCAGGAGCGTGCCCATGGAGTGCGCGACGATGTTGATGCGGCCGCCGCTCGGCGAGGCGGCGAGCGCCTTCAGCAGGTCCTCGAACGCGTCGCGCGACCAGAGGGCGCTCTCGCGATCGTAATTGTAGTCGAGGGTCGCGGCCGCCGACGGCCACGTGAACAGGCCGGAGACTCCGCGGAACCGGATCCCGTCCGACAGACGAGCGGCGCTGACCGCGGCCGATTCGAACGACTCGCGGTAGCCGTGGACGTAGATCAGCACGTCGCGCCCGAGGGCCGCCTGGGCGAAGGCCTCGGCGGCGCCCGGTCCGGATTCGGATTTCGGAACCGCGCCGATGGTCCAGTCGCCGGTGATGACGGACGAGACCTTGCCGAGCAGCGAGCGGTCGGGCGGCGACAGGCGCACCTCGGCGAAGCTCAGGCCACGGCCGCGGTCGCTGCTGAAATACGGAGGCCGGGGCGGGTTGCCAACGGGCTTGCGCGTCGTGGCGACCAGCAGCACCGGCATGACGTCAAGGGCCGACTGCCTCTCGGGCAGGGCCGCGCCGGTCCCGAGATCGTCGGTGACGCAGGCGCCGAGCGACGGGGCGAGACCCGCGGCGCCCGCGAGCGCTCCGAAGCGAAGAAGGATGCGGCGTGAGACGATCTGGCTCGACATGATCCGGTTACGCTCGGGCTGGACGCCTTCCGTTGCCCAGGATCGTGACCATCGCGGGGCACGACCACCGCAACGCGGCGTGAATAGCGGGCACGGCCGGGCTTGTGGTGGGCGGGACACAGGCCGGCGATCCCCCGACCCCGATGCTCTCCCCCTCGACTGCGGCCGTCGCCGCGGCCATGAAGAGAGCATGACGCCGTCCATCGACATCGAGAGTCTCCGCGAGCGGCTGCTGCGCGGCGACCGCGCCGCTCTGGCCCGGGCCATCACGCTGGCGGAGTCCAAGCGCGCCGATCACCGGGCGCTGGCGGCGAGCCTGATCGACTCGGTCCTGCCCGAGACCGGCCGGGCGATCCGCGTCGGCATCACGGGCGTCCCCGGCGTCGGCAAGTCGACCACCATCGACGCCCTCGGCTCGAACCTGACGGAGGCCGGTCACAGGGTGGCGGTGCTCGCGGTCGACCCGTCCTCCTCCCGGACCGGCGGCTCGATCCTGGGCGACAAGACCCGGATGGCGCGGCTGTCGCACGACCCCAAGGCCTTCATCCGCCCCTCCCCCTCCTCCGGCACGCTCGGCGGCGTCGCGGCCAAGACACGCGAGACCATGCTGCTCTGCGAGGCCGCGGGCTTCGACGTGATCCTCGTCGAGACGGTCGGCGTCGGCCAGTCGGAGACGGCGGTGGCCGACCTGACCGACTTCTTCCTCGTACTGATGCTGCCCGGGGCGGGCGACGAGCTGCAGGGCATCAAGAAGGGCATCCTCGAGCTCGCCGACATGATCGCGGTCAACAAGGCCGATGCGGGAGAGGCCGAGCAGCGCGCCAACGCGGCGGCCTCGGAATACCGGGCGGCGCTGCACATCCTGACCCCGGCCTCCGCCACCTGGACGCCGCCGGTGGTCACGATTTCGGGCTTCCACAACCTGCGCCTCGACGCATTGTGGGCGAAGATCGTCGAGCATCGGGAGAAGCTCACGGCGACCGGCGAGATCCAGGCGAAGCGCCGGACCCAGGACGTGAAGTGGATGTGGGCGCTGGTGGACGAGCGCCTGCACCAGCGCCTCGTCGGCTCCCCGGAGGTCCGTCGCCGCACGGCGGAGGCGGAGGCCGGCGTCGCCCGGGGCGAGACGTCCCCGGCCGCCGGCGCGGCGGCCATCGCGGAGCTGATCGGGCTCTGACCCGCTCCGCCGCCGCGATCGCGGGTCGAGGCGCACAATTTCGTGGCGATCGGGGGCACAAACGCCATCTCGCGCGTTCGGTGGACGACGGCGTAACGAGCGGCGCCCCAGTCGCGGCGCCGCGCTCACGTCCAGGAGAGTGCCATGGTGGATACGGATCGGATCGTCGGCGGCGCCAAGGAGGCCGTCGGCAAGGTTCAGGGCGCGGCCGGCGACTTCGTCGGATCGAACCGGGACTCTGTCGAGGGGCGGTTCCGCGAGGCGCAGGGCCAGGCGCAGAACGTCTACGGCCAGGTCAAGGACAAGGCCCGGGACATCGCCGACCGCGCCGGCGACTACGCGAGCGACGCCTACGAGCGCGCCGGCGACGTGGCGGAGGACGTCTACGAGCGGGGCGGCTCGTACCTGCGCGACGGTCGCACCGCCGTCGGCGCCCGGGTGGAGGAGAATCCCCTGGTCGCGCTCCTGATCGCGGGCGCGGTCGGGTACGGCATCGCGCTGCTGATCCACGGCCGCCGCTGACCGGCAGCGGCCCCGCCCGTGCCCGGGCGGGGCCCTCGCGGCGTCGGCCCACCCCGCCGGCGGGGCCGGTCGCGCTACTGCGCTGTCCAGCCACCGTCCATGCTGATATTGGCGCCGGTGATCTGGCTGGCCGCGTCGGAGCACAGGAACACCGCCAGCGCGGCCACCTGATCGACGGTGACGAACTCCTTCGTCGGCTGCGCCTTCAGCATCACGTCCTCGATCACCTGCTCCTTGGTGAGGCCGCGGGCCTTCATGGTGTCGGGGATCTGCGCCTCCACCAGCGGCGTCCAGACGTAGCCGGGCGAGATGCAGTTCACCGTGATCCTGTGCGGCGCCAGTTCCAGGGCCGCCGTCTTGCTCAGGCCCGCGATCCCGTGCTTGGCCGCCACGTAGGCCGACTTGAACGGCGAGGCCACCAGGGAGTGGGCCGAGGCCGTGTTGATGATCCGCCCCCAGCCCCGCGCCTTCATCCCGGGGATCGCCGCGTGCATCGTGTGGAAGGCCGAGGACAGGTTGATGGCGATGATCTGCTCCCACTTCTCCGCGGGAAATTCCTCGATCGGCGAGACGAACTGGATGCCGGCGTTGTTGACCAGCACGTCGACCGCCCCGAAGGCCTCCTCCGCCTCGCGCACCATGGCGGCGATCGCGTCGGGCCTGCTCATGTCGGCGGCCGAGTAGCGAGCCTTGACCCCGTAGGTGCTCTCGATCCCCGACCGAGCCTCCTCGATGGCCTGCGCGTCCCCGAATCCGTTGAGCACGACGTTGGCCCCTTCGCCCGCGAGGGCGCGCGCGATGGCGAGCCCGATGCCGCTCGTCGAGCCGGTCACGAGGGCTGTCTTGGTCTTGAGGGTCATGGGGCCTCCTGGAACGCGGGCGCGCCGGTGTTCGGATACGATCGCGGCGCGGTCACGGTGGGACAGGTCGCGACCTAAGTAGCGCGGGACAGCGATCCCGGCACAGGGTCGCCCGATGGCGGAGCGGGCAGGATGTCACCGGCGGCCGCCTGCGCCTGCGCCGCGGCCGGAAACTCGATCTCGATCCGGAGCCCGGGACCGTTGTCGGAGAGCCGCAGGGCCCCGTGATGCAGGCGGACCACCGCGTTGACGAGGCTGAGCCCCAGGCCGAAGCCCGGTCGCGACCGGGCATCCTCCAGACGCACGAACCGGCCGAGCACGCGGGCCCGCTCCGCCTCGGGAATGCCAGGGCCGTGGTCGGAGACGGCCAGGCGGACCGTGTCCGCCTCGCGCCACGCCTCCAGAGTCACGATGGCCTCCGCCTCGGCGGAGACCGCGCCGTATTTCAGGGCGTTGTCGATCAAGTTGGCCAGGGCCTGCCCGATCAGTTCCCGGTTGCCGGCGATGATCAGGTCGCCCTGCGCGCGCACCGCCAGGGTCAGACCCTGGTCCTCGGCGAGTGCGTCGTACAGTTCGCCGACACCCCGCACCGTGTGGCCGACATCCAGCGGCGCGAGGATCTCCCGGGCACTCCCGGCCTCGAGCCGCGCGATCATCAGGAGGGCGTTGAACACCCGGATCAGCCCGTCGCCCTCGTCGATTACGGCCTCCAGCGCCGCGCGCAGCTCCTCCTGTGTCGAGGCGCGGCGCAGGGCCTCGTCGGCGCGGTTGCGCAGGCGGGTCAGCGGCGTCTTCAGGTCGTGCGCGATGTTGTCGGAGACCTCCCGCATCCCGCGCATCAGCTCGCCGATCCGCTCCAGCATCTGGTTGAGACTCGACGCGAGGCGATCGAGCTCGTCGCCGTTCCCGGCCACGTGGAGCCGGCCGTCGAGGTCGCCCGCCATGATCGCCCGCGTGGTCTGCGTCATGGCGTCGACCCGGCGCAGCACCCGGCTCGCCGCCAGCCAGCCGCCGATCACCCCGAGGAGCACGACGGCGGCGAGCGACGTGACGAAGGCGCGCCCGATCACCGCCCGCAGGCGGTCGCGCTCCTCGGTATCGCGCCCGACCAGCAGGCGGAACCCGCCCGGCAGCGTGAAGACCCGCACGATCGCCTGATGTGCCTGGGAATCCGAATCGTTGCGGCCGTAGCGCGTCTCGCTCTGGCCGGGCGTCGCCAGCACAGCGGCCGGCACGTAGCCGACATTGCCGACGACGTGGTCGCCGCCGGCCGTGGTCACGAGGTAGAGCGAGGCCCCGGGCTCGCGCGACCGCCGCTCCACCACCGAGATCAGCCGCCGCAGGCCACCGGCATTGTACTGCTCCGACAGGCCGTTGATCTCCGCGTCGATCGTGGAGACGATCTGGTCGTCGAGCACCGCGCGGGCGTTCCACGCGACGTAGCCGAGCGCCAGGAAGGCGCAGAGGGCGAAGATCGCGAGGTAGGCCAGCGACAGCTTGAACGCGGTGGTGCGGAACAGCTTCTGGAAACGCGCCGCCGCGGTCTCGCGGGCGACCGGCGCGTCGGTCCAAACCTCGCTCACCCGGCCGCGCCCTCGTCGATGCGCAGCACGTAGCCCGCTCCCCGGACCGTGTGGATGATCGGCGACGGGAAGCCCTTGTCGAGCTTGCTGCGCAGGCGCGAGACGTGAACGTCGATGACGTTGGTCTGCGGGTCGAAGTGGTAGTCCCACACGTGTTCGAGCAGCATGGTGCGGGTCACGACCTGCCCGGCGTGCCGCATCAGGTACTCGAGGAGGCGGAACTCGCGCGGCTGCAGCGGGATCTCGCGGCCGGCCCGGGTCACCCGATGCGACAGCCGGTCGAGCTCGAGGTCGCCGATCCGGTAGCGGGTCTCCTCCGCGGCGCCGGATCCAGCCTGCCGCCGGGCCAGCGCCTCGGTGCGGGCCAGGAGCTCGGAGAACGCGTAGGGCTTCGGAAGGTAATCGTCGCCGCCGGCGCGCAGGCCCTTCACCCGGTCGTCGACCTGCCCGAGCGCCGACAGGATCAGGGTCGGCGTCGCGACGTTCTGCTCGCGCAATGACCGGATCAGCGACAGTCCGTCGAGCTTCGGCAGCATCCTGTCGACGATCAGCACGTCGTAGTCGCCCTCCCGGGCGAGGGCGTACCCGTCGAGGCCGTCATGCGCGCTGTCGGCGACGTGCCCGGTCTCGCGGAACGCCTTGACGAGATAGGCCGCCGCCTCCCGGTCGTCCTCGATGATGAGCAGTCGCATGGCCCCGTTCCATAGCGCGCCGCGCTGGTCGGGGGAACGTATCTCCATCAACATGGTCAAGCCGCTCCCCTCCCCTCTCGGGATGAACGGGCCGAGGCCGCGGACCTCGACCCGTCCCGAAGCGAGGCGCGGGAGACTCGGAGGGCGCGAGTTCCGTCACCGGCTTCGTCCGCGCGGGCGATGGCCCGCGTGCGGTCGGAGGATGATGGCGCGGGAGCGATTACGGGATGGTCGCGGGAAGATGACTTCGCGGTAAGGCAGCTGCAGAGGAACCGCCAACAGCGAAACGCCGACGGGCCGCTCTCGGAGAGAGCGGCCCGTCGGCGTCGCGGATCGGTGTACGTGGTGAGGGGATGTTGCTTGCGATGTGCGGGTCTGGCGGCGACCGACTCTCCCGTGTCTTGAGACACAGTACCATGGGCGCTGGCGTGTTTAACGGCCGAGTTCGAGATGGGATCGGGTTCTGGGCACGCCGCTCAGGCCACCAGACCGGCACATCGCAAGTCTTTTCGGACGGGCCTTCGCAGGGTGCTGCGACGGCGGGTGTCCGGTTCGGCAAGCATGTGGTGGCGGTCGTCGCGCTTTGGCGAGGACGGCCTCTGGTCTGTTTTGCAACCGCATCGTCTGCTTCGCCAGCCTTGCGGCTGCCGAACCAGTCCGGACACGGATCACGAGAGCGATCAAGCCAATCGGGCGATTAGTACCGGTCGGCTCAACGCGTCGCCGCGCTTGCACCCCCGGCCTATCGACGTGGTCGTCTTCCACGGCCCTCAAGGGAGGTCTCGTTTTAAGGGGGGTTTCCCGCTTACGCCGCTGACCCCGAAGGGCCCGCTCGACTTGCATGTGTTAAGCCTGCCGCCAGCGTTCGCTCTGAGCCAGGATCAAACTCTCACGTTGAAGAGAAAGATCCGGCCGATCACGTGTATTCTCAGACGGAGCCTCACATCGACCAAGCATCCCGACGCTTCACAGCGCCAAAACACCCGTCGGTGAGCTCAGAAAGAAGAACAACAGATCGGCACAAGTCTACTCACGCCAGGCCCTAAGACCCGGCCGCAAGGACAAACGCCGCCCGCGTCTCCCTTCCTCATTCCAACTTGTCAAAGAACGCCCCGGTCACCCGAGGCTCATCAGAGGCAAACAGAAGACCGCCCGGCAATCCCGCCGGCCAATCCCGCCGCTTGTCAGAAGATGGCTCAGCGCCCGGTCCACTTCCGCGGCCGGCGCCGATGAGCCGGGGTATAGAGCCCGCCGATTCCCACGTCAACACCCGGTTCCGCCCGCGCGCTCTTTTTCCACGATCGGTGAGGCCCTCGCCGGGCAGGATCGTTACGGCCGTGGGACGAGGGAGACGTCCGGGGTCCGGTCAGTAACCCTTCTTCACCTGCGCGAGCGCCGCGCTGAGCCCCTGCGCGACACGCGCCCGCTCGTCCGGTCCGGCGTCGCGCGCCACCAGGGCTTGCTGCCGTCGCGAGACCAGAGTCAGGCGCTGGAGGCCGTACTCGTCGTCCTCCACCGTCTCGAGCTTGGTCCACAGCGGATTGAAGCGCCACTCGCGCCGCTCACCGCGGTGGCTGACCCGGGCGAGCAGGATCTCGATCTGCGAGATCATCACCTCTTCGAAGGAGCGACCCCGCCGGAAGCTCACCTTCAGCGCCGCGTAGATCGCCAGCATGTCGAGCCCGAAGAAGCCGGCCACGGGCCAGAAGCCCATGCGCCACGCCCAGATCGACACGGTGAGAGAGACCGCGCAGCACCCGACCATGACGACGCGGAAGCCGCGCCGGCTCAACGACTGATGCGGCCGGATCGTCGCGGTGAAGACGGGTCGGTCGATCGTGTCCGGATCGAGCCCGTACGGGTGGACGGAAGGATTGCCGCTCGCCATGCGATCCATATAACGCGCCGATGGCCGCCAGAAAGACTCCCCCGCCCGTGACGGATCGCGTCGGTCGCGGCGACCCGGGACCGGCCAGAGCCTCGTCCGCGGCCAAGCCCGGGGCGGCCCCGCCGAAGCGCGGCAAGAGCGCGCCACGGAGCGGCTCCGAAGGCACGTCGAGGGGTACCGCCTCGGCGCGGCTAGCGGGTCCGATCGGGCCGGCCGTCACCGCGCAGGTGGACACGGCCCCACAGGCCGTCGACGCCGCGACCCTCGCCGAGATCTTCCGGCGCTTCCAGACGGCGGAGCCGGAGCCGAAGGGCGAACTCCACTACGTCAATCTCTTCACGCTCCTCGTCGCCGTGGTGCTCTCGGCCCAGGCGACCGACCGCGGCGTCAATCTCGCGACGGGCCCGCTCTTCGCGGTCGCCGACACGCCAGAGAAGATGCTGGCCCTCGGCGAGGACAGGGTTCGCGACTTCGTGCGCACGATCGGGCTGTTCAACACCAAGGCGAAGAACGTCGTCGCCCTCTCGCGCATCCTCGTGGAAACGCACGGCGGCACGGTCCCGGCGAGCCTGGAGGCCCTCCAGGTCCTGCCCGGGGTCGGTGCCAAGACCGCGAGCGTGGTACTCAACATCGCCTTCGGGGTTCCGCGGATCGCCGTCGACACCCATATCTTCCGTGTCTCGAACCGGATCCCGCTCTTCGTCGGCGCGACCACCGACAGGGTCCAGGCCGGGCTCGAGGCGATCGTGCCGGAGGCCTACCGGCTCCACGCCCACCACTGGCTGATCCTGCACGGCCGCTACACCTGCAAGGCGCGCAAGCCCGAATGCCCGCGCTGCCTCATCGCCGACCTCTGCCGCTACCCGTCCAAGACGATCGCGTGACGACCGCATGATGGGCGCGGGACGGGTCGCGGAGGTCGTCCCGGGCACGTCCCGACCGGCCTCCGCAATCCCGCCCTGCGGGCTAACGCGTTGTGCTGGAAGCCCGCTTCCGCTAGTTTGGCGGCCGGTCGCCGGGGCCCTCGGGCAGAGGCCGTCCGGCGGCCCGACCTCGCGTCCGGTCGCCGCGCCGCGGATCCTCCCCATCGTCGCGCATCAGGAGCCTCGGCCCATGGACTTCCTCAAACCACGGTACACGCCTATGAATCGCCGCCGTCGCATCTACGAGGGCAAGGCGAAGGTCCTCTACGAGGGGCCGGAGCCCGGCACGCTCATCCAGCACTTCAAGGATGACGCGACGGCCTTCAACGCGAAGAAGCACGAGGTCATCGACGGCAAGGGTGTGCTGAACAACCGGATCTCGGAATTCGTCTTCCAGCACCTCAACGACATCGGCGTGCCGACGCACTTCATCCGCCGGTTGAACATGCGCGAGCAGCTGATCCGCGAAGTCGAGATCATCCCCCTCGAGGTGGTGGTGCGCAACGTCGCGGCCGGGTCGCTGGCCACGCGGCTGGGCCTGGAGGAAGGCACGCAGCTGCCGCGCTCGATCATCGAGTTCTACTACAAGAACGACGCGCTGAACGATCCGATGGTCTCCGAGGAGCACATCACCGCCTTCGGGTGGGCGACGCCCCAGGAGATCGACGACATCATGGCGCTGGCGATCCGCGTCAACGACTTCCTGTCCGGTCTCTTCCTCGGCGTCGGCATCCGGCTGGTCGATTTCAAGATGGAGACGGGCCGGCTCTGGGAAGGCGACATGATGCGCATCGTCGTCGCCGACGAGATCTCCCCGGATTCCTGCCGGCTCTGGGACATCAAGTCCTCCGACAAGCTCGACAAGGACCGGTTCCGCAAGGATCTCGGCGGCCTGATCGAGGCCTACACCGAGGTCGCCAAGCGGCTCGGCATCATGTCGGAGAACGAGAAGGTCCAGGGCGGCGGCCCGCGCCTCGTGCAGTAGGCCCGGTCAGGCGCCCGGCCGGCGCAGGGGCGCTGGCCCGACCTCGGGAAACCCTGCGCGCAGCCGCGCGTGGGTCGAGAGTTCCGGGTCGAAGCCCGGGTGATAATGGGGGTCCTGCACCAGCAGCGACCCCCATCGCGTTCTCAGCGCCGCGATCTCGCGCGCGTGGCGGACGCGGGCCTCTCGGGTCCAGCGGCGGCTCGCGGCCTCGCGGTGATGGAGGACCGCCCCGGGGACCAAGAGCGTGCGGTGGCCGGCCGCGTTCAGGCGCAGGCAGAGATCGACGTCGTTGAAGTCGACCGCGAAGACCGCCTCGTCGAAGCCACCGACCGCGCGGAACTTCGCCGCCTCGACGGCCAGGCACGCCGCGGTCACCGCCGACACCGTGTGGGTGACGCGCAGAGCCCCGAGGTAGCCGGGGGCGTCGCCGGGAAAGTGCCGGTGCCCGTGGGTGACGAGGCCGCCGGTGCCGAGCACGATGCCGCCATGCTGGATCCGGCCGTCGCCGTCGAGGAGCTTGGCACCGACCGCCCCCACGTCCGGGCGGAAGGCCTCCCGGGCCATGCGGGACAGCCAGTCGGGCCGGAAGGCCTCGACGTCGTTGTTGACGAAGACCAGCAGCCTGCCGCGGGCGCGGGCCGCGGCAGCGTTGTTCATGGCGGCGAAGTTGAACGGCCCGGGACAGGGCACGACGTGCCCCCTCCCCTCCCCCTCCAGTGCCCGCAGGTAAGCGAGCGTCTCGGGCTCGCGACTGTCGTTGTCGCAGACGATGATCTCGGTCGACGGCCAGTCGGTGCAGCGGCGCAGGCTCTCGAGGCAGGGGCGCAGGAGATCCAGGCGGTCGCGGGTCGGCACGATGAGGCTGGCCAGGGGCCGCTCGTCCGGCAGGGGATGCTCGACCTGCACCAGACCGTCGGGCCCGACGGCCACGCGAACGCCCTCCCGCCCTGTCCGGTCGAGGTGACCGCGCACCAGCGCGTGATGAGGGACGCGTCCGGTTACGCCGCCCCGCGTCGCGATCGAGGCGCCGCGCCGGATCGACAGGATCTCCGGCAGGTGGCCGATCGCGCCGGGACCGAAGCGCTCCGCGATGCGGAATGCGGCCTCGGCGGGACTTCCGGGCTCGTCGCCGGGATCGAGGGCCCCGCGTCGGCACGCGAGAACGGGTCCGAGATAATCGAAGGCCGCGAGCCGGTCGGCGTCGAAGGCTGGCGGCAGAAGCGGCAGCACCGCGCCGCCGGGTCGCTCCTGCACCAGGGCGTCGCCGTACAGGGCCTGGAGGTCGGGCTCGCGCGCGAACAGGGCGGCGATCCGGGCCGGCGCATCGGCGACGAGGAGGCCGTCGCCGATGAGGCGGATCGCGTCTCCCGGACCGGCCGGGGCCGGGGGGAAGCGATCGAGGATCCCGGGCGGCAGGGTGAGCCGATGATCGATGCCGATCAGAGCCGCGAGCGCCTGCCGGGCGCGCAGGCGCCTCCCCGTCACGCGCGCGCGCAGGATCGCGGCCGCCGCTCGGGGATGCGCGAGGAAGTGGCGCGCCGCGCCCGCGAGCCCGCGCCACGAGCGGCGCGACGACCCGAGATACGGCGCAGCGTCGCGATCCGGTGCGCGGTCAAATCCGCCGTCCGACCGCGGTGTCATTCCAGATCCTCGCCGAAGGTCGTGACCGAGAGGGCGGGGTGGTAGAACGGATCGTGCCGGATCACGGCACGCCAGCGCTCGGAGAAGCGGGCGGCCTCCTGCTCGAACCGGGCGCGCTTGGCCCCGACGGACGGGCCGCGGCTGACGGATTCGAGATGGGCCAGCGTCGCGGCCGGCGTCCAGACCGTCTTCCAGCCGGCGGCGCCGAGGCGCAGGCAGAAATCGACGTCGTTGAAATCAACCGGGAACGCCTCGGCGTCGAAGCCGCCCACCGCCAGGTACTTCTCCCGCGCGACGGCGAGGCAGGCGGCCGTCACCGCCGAGACCTCGTGCGCCACCCGCAGCTGGCCGAGATGGCCGGGCGTGTCACAGGGCCGGCGGCGCAGGATGTGGCCGGCCCGGCCGCCGAGGCCGACGACGACGCCGGCATGCTGCAGCGTGCCGTCGCCGTAGAGAAGCTTCGCCCCGACGGCGCCGACCTCCGGCCGGCACGCCTGCCGGACCATGGCCTCGAGCCAGCCGGGCTCCAGCACGGCGACGTCGTTGTTCAGCAGGACGACGATCGCCCCCGACGCCGCGGCGACGCCGGCGTTGACCATCGCGGCGAAGTTGAAGGGCTGCGGGTCCATGAGGATCCGGACGCGCGGATCGCCGCGCAGGGTCGCGTAATGGTCGAGCACCGCGGGATCGGTGGAGCCGTTGTCGACGATGATCAGCTCGATCGCCGCGTAGGCGGTCTCGTGGAGCACCCCGCGGCAGACGCGGGTGATCAGGTCGAGACGGTCGCGCGAGGGGATCACGATGCTCACCAGAGGCACCGGATCCGGCAGAGGCCATGCGAGGCGAACGGCACCGTCGTGGATCCCGGCGCGGAACCGGGGCTCTCCGGACCGGAGCGCGTCCAGGGCCGCCGACCGGGCCGACGGGTCCAGACCGTCTCCGGCGGTTCGGGCGAGGATCCGCGGCACATGCGCCACCCGCGCGGCGGTGGTCATCGCGGCGATCACGATGGCCGGCCCGAGCGCGACCATCGGGCCGACCGGGCGCGCCATGGCCGCGGCCAGCCACGTCCGCGACAGGAGCAGGGGAAACCCGGGATAGCCGGTCGCCAGGGCGAGGTCCGGGCTCCAGTCCGGCTTCAGCTGCGGGCGACCGTCGGGGCCGACCGCGTCGCCGTAGGCGATGTCCGCTCCCGACAGGGCCTGGGCCAGCAGCGCCAGGGCCTCCGGCTCCGGGACGTCGCCGGGGCGCAGCAGGCACAGGGCGTCCGCCTCGCCGGAAAGCTCGTCGAGGGCGGAAGCCGCATCCCAGGTCCGATGCGACATCGGCCCGTCGACCGATGCGGGCGGCGTCCCCGCGCACGCGACCCGGATCGACTCGGGGCGGTGCGTCTGCGCGTTCAGCGCGTCGCGCGTGGCCGAGACCGCCGCAGCGTCCCCGGACTGTGCGAGCAGGATGCAGCGGATCCGCAGGGCAGACGGCGCGATGCGGGCGGGCCGGGTCCGGACGGCGGCCCAGGCCGGGAACCGGGCCATCGGGGTCACCGCGCAGGCGCCGCGCAGGATGTCGCGGTAGCGCCGCTCCGAACCGCGGGCGCGCTCGTAGAGGGCGGCGACGCAGCGCCAGGGCCGGCGCAGGAGGCACTGCGCCAGCACCGCGACCTCCCTTCGGGCGCCGACCCGCTCCAGGGTGAAGTCGGCACCGGCACAGAGGCGGATCTCCCGCGCATCCGGCGGGATCAGCCCGAGCCAGTGGGCGAGCCCCTGCGCGGCTCCCGGCAGGAGGAAGTCCTGAACGGTCTCGTCTGGCCCCCGCAGGACGCGGAGGATCGGGCGCCGGGGCGGCTTCGTCGGATCACCGGCATAGCTCAGCACGATCCAGCCGGCGGGACGGTCCGGGAGAACGAGGCGGCGATCGAAGGCGGGATCGTCCGTGGCCTCCAGCCGAAACCGGGTCTGCCGGCCGAGCCAGAGCCTGTCGCGGCCGGTCCGGGCAATCAGCGGGGTCGGATCGCCGAGGCGCGCCGCGGCGTCACTGGGCAGCGTCGCCTCCGCCGGGTGGCGCCGCGGCGACAGCCGGTTTGCGGCGGCGCGGTTTCGCGACGGGCTTCCCGCCCGCACCCTTAGCGGTGCCGATACCCACCGTGATGTCGTAATCGGCCGTCATGGCGGCCGGAACCTGCAGCTCGTCGGCCACGACCGTGGCGAAGCCCTGCGCCTCTCCGGGGCCGACGACCACGCCGGCCCGCTCGGTGCGGCTCGAGACGGTCTTGCCGTCGTGGCGGATCTGGAACGTCACCGGCACATCGAACCGGCCCGGCGCACCCGCCGGCCCGAGCAGGACGTTGATCTCGGCGCCCACCTTGACGGTGATCGAGCCGTCCTGACGCCGCGCGCATTCGCGGGCGAGACGGCCGAGGGAGAACTGGGTCCGAACCGTGTCGCCCGCGAGGGTGCGCGAGGCCGCCCCGCCCTCGGCCACCTCGACCGTCGGGCAATAGGCCGGGTCGAGGGCTTCGGGCTGCGACGGCGGGACCGTCGTGCCGCCGTACTTGAACAGGTTGGAGAAGATGTTGCCCTCCTCGGCGCGGCCCGGCGCCGTGGCGGCGAGCGAGGCGGCGAGCACCAGCCCGCTCAGCCGGAGCACGACGGTCCGGCGCCGGGCCGTGTCCGGAGACCGCGTGAGACTCCTGTCCCGATGTCCGATCATCGTGCGGCTCCCGAACGGCACCGTCATTTCAGGCTGTCGAACCCGGCCGCGAAGCCCTTCATCGACAGCGGGATGCCGACGCCCTCCTCGGGCGTCTGGAACACGATGAAGGTCGCCTGCGTACCGTTCTTGAACTGGCGGATCAGCCCGTCATCCATCACGACCTCGGCCACGCACCCGGTGGTCAGGCAGCGGACGAAGCCGGCGCGGCCGATATCCGTCTGGTCGATCTTCAGGCCGAGCCCGGACGGCAGGAGCACGCCCAGCGGCGCCACCACACGAAGCAGGTAACCGCGATTGTCGGCGGTCTTGAGGACGATCACCACGAGGGTCAGGTTCGGCCTGTCCTCGGCGGCGAGGTACTGAACGAGGGCGCATTGCTCGGCCTTCGCGCCGGCCGGCGTCTCGCAGCGCAGCTGCCAGTCGTCGAAGGTCTTGCGCACCATGCCCTGAGCCGCGGCCGGCCCGGCGGGCGCGAGTGCCGCCGCGACGAGGGCGAGGAGAACCGGCAGCGCGGCGCGCCGGAAACGAACGAGCCTCGCGTGAAGCGGCACCACCGATCCCTTCGGAACGCTCCGGCCGAGGACCGGCGGGAGCCGTACAATCGGGCGTGTTCCGACCATGGTCGGCCCCGCGCTGTCAAGCGATGTGGGCGCGGTGTTGCGCGCCGGCGCTACCCGCGCGGGTTTCGACGGCCTAGATTACGGTTGAACACTCCTCCAGCGCCGGATCCTGACGCCGTGATGCGCCCGCTCACTCTCTCGGCCGCCTGCCTGATGGCCACCGTCGCGCAGGCGGGAGCCCAGTCCCTGCCGGTCGGACAGACCACCTACATCGAACGGTCGCTCAACCACTCGGACACGCTGGTGATCGAGCATCCGCCCGTGGCGGCGAACCCGTACGGTCGCCGCAACGGGCAGGCGGCGATCGCCGGTTACTGCCGGGACGGCGGCCTCGTCCGACGCCGGGACGAATTCGGAAACCCGGTGATCATCCGTCAGCGGGAGATCTGCGACAGCGTCGCCCCGCGCACCCTCAATCCCGGCGAGGTCGATCCCCGCCCGAGCTGGCCTGCGGATGCCGTGGCGCGCCAGCGGGTGCTCCGCGCCAAGGGCTGACAGGGATCGTCGCGGCGGCTCAGCCGTAGCGATGCAGGCCGGTGCCGTGGCGCTTGAGCCACGCTTCGGCAGCATCGGTGTTCGGGCAGAGCGCGTGCACCAGCGCCCAGAAACGCGGCGAGTGGTTCATCTCGCGCAGATGCGCCATCTCGTGGGCGACCAGATAGTCGAGCACCATCGGCGGCGCGAGGATCAGACGCCACGAGAAGTTCAGTTCACCGCGGGCCGTGCAGGAGCCCCAGCGGCTGCGGGTGTCGCGCAGCGTGACACGCACCGGCCGCTGCCCGAGCCGCGCCGCGTAGCGATCGATCGCCTCGGTCAGGTCGCGCTTGGCCTCGCGGGCCAGGAAATCCCGGACCCGGCGCGCCACATGGGCGGCGTCGCACGATACCGAGAGCACCGGCTCGCCCTCCACGCGCTCGACGCGAACGGGACCGCTCCGGGTGCCGCGCTGACCGATCCGGTGGGGCTCGCCGCGGAGCGGCAGGCTGGCTCCGAGCTCGAACAGCACGCGGGCCGGCACGCGGGCGAGACGGGCGGCGATCCAGCCCGCGTGGCTCGCCGCGAAGCGCTGCGCCGTGTTGACGGCGGTGCGGCTCGGCAGGGTGATCACCGCCTCGCCGGTAGCGGCCGAGACGCGGAGCGTGATGCGGCGCGCGGTCGGCCGCCGACGGAGGGCGATGCGGAGACTGGCCCCCTCGTGCTGGACCTCAAGATGATCGGGATCGGGGCGACGCAGCAGCGCGAGGGGCATGCGCGACTTTTAGCTGGGCCGAGCCCGGGGCTCCAGATCCCGCTCGTCTGAATCGCCGCAGCGGCCTCAGCTGGCGAGGGCCCGAGTCCAGACGTCGGTCTCGGGCAGGACGAGGAGCGCCGCGGCGGCCAGCGCGATCCCGTACGGAATGCCGGTCTTGGCGTCGTGCAGGTGCAGGGCGAACGGCATGCGGGCGATTCGGCCGGGCAGCGGATGCGTCCGCGCGAACAGGATCGCCAGGGTCAGGGCGCCGCCGAACACCGAGGCTACCAGCAGATAGTCGCCGAGGCCGTCGAAGCCGAGCCACAGGGCTGTGGCGGCCGCGAGCTTCGCGTCGCCGCCACCGATGACGCCGAAAGCGAACAGCGTGAACGTGACGAGCAGGACGACCGCTCCGGCAGCGCAGTGGAAGCCGATCTCGGTCCAGCTCATCGAACTCGTCAGGGCCAGCAGCGCGAACCCCGCCACGAGAGCGAGGGAGATCCGGTTCGGGATCAGCATGGTGAGCAGGTCGCTGGCGGCCGCGTAGGCCATCAGGAAGGGAAACAGGATCAGGAGGCCGAAGCCGGCCGGGCCCAGACCCGCAAGTCCCAGGCTTGCCAGTCCCAGGCTTGCCAGTCCCAGGCCTGCCGTCGCTGAACCGACCATCTCGGCGCCCATCTCGTTCGCAGCCTGTCGCGTCACGGAATTCGATCCGATCCAGTGGTCCAAGTGCCGGCCCGGATCTCGGATGTGCCGGGCGGTCAGCGCCGCCGCGAAGAACGGCGATCCCGGCAGGCCGTGAACCCCCGCCCCTACCCGAATTTCGAGGAGAGGCGGGAAGTCTCGAACCTGCCGCAGATCGGACGTGTCTCGATCAGTTCAGGTTGCCGGAGATCTGGCTGAACTTGCTGGTCAGGCTGGTACCAACGGTCTTCAGCGCGGTGATGATGGCCACGGCGATGAGGGCCGCGATCATGCCGTACTCGATCGCGGTGGCGCCGGACTCGTCCGAAGCAAAACGCGTGAACAGGGTCTTCATGGAGGGTGATCCTTCGATCAACACAGAGCGAGATGAAACTTGCGCGATGCCCGATGAAGAATTTTCAGGTCTCGATCGGCGGCCTGCACAGACTGCCGATTACGCCTTGAAAATCGGTTAAATCGATCCCGCACCGCCCTAAATGGCTGTCTCGCTGCGAATTTGGTGAAGGTTGGG
The DNA here is from genome assembly GCF_036441335.1 of Methylobacterium mesophilicum. Lineage (GTDB taxonomy): Bacteria > Pseudomonadota > Alphaproteobacteria > Rhizobiales > Beijerinckiaceae > Methylobacterium > Methylobacterium mesophilicum_B. The sequence continues at coordinate 56,114 of NZ_MLBW01000034.1, read as the reverse complement.
TTTCACCGATACGGCACAGTGCCGCGACTTGGTCTTGCTTAGCGCTTCCTTCACGGGTTCCGCGCTAGCCTCGGGCATCGGGTGGACTCTCGTCGACCGCCCGCCGTCTTGAGGAACCCCGATGCGTCGCACCCTGTCGATCGCGGGCCGTGCCGGCCTCGTCGTCCTGCTGACGGGCGTCGCGGCCGCGGCCGGCCAGCCCGACCTGCTGCCCGTCGTGACCGTGCTCGTGGACAACGCCAAGGTGCTCCGTCTGCCGGAGAAGACGTCGACCGTCATCGTCGGCAACCCGATCATCGCGGAGGTGACGCCACAGAAGAACGGCGTCCTCGTGCTCACCGGCAAGAGCTTCGGCTCGACCAACCTGATCGCCCTCGACAACGGCGGCGCCATGATTGCCGAGACGACCATCCGGGTCGAGGCGTCGCGGGACTCGACGATCACGGTGCAGCGCGGCCTCGATCGGGAATCCCTGTCCTGCACGCCGGGTTGCCAACCTTCGGTGCAGCTGGGCGACTCGGCCAGCTATTTCGGCGCGACGAGCGGTCAGGCCGATGCCCGTCGCAAGCTCGCGACGGGCGGCGGCGGCACAGTGCCCGCGGCCGACCACTGACCGGGCCGGGGTTCCATCGCGACATCGCCCGCGGCCTGGGGCAGGATCCCCCGGCCCTCACCGATTCGCCGCGACGCCGCGGGGGGATGACACCAGGGAGACGTCGACGCCGATGTCCGCCATTACCCGCAATCCGCCGCCGCCCGCCGTCGACCCGGTGGTGCTGGCAGCCTTCCGCGACGTCTCGACGGCGACGATCAGCGACTGCCTGGAGCGAATGCCGGTCCTGACCGGCCTGCGCCCGTTCCATCGCGGCGGGCCGCTCATCGGCACGGCGTTCACGGTCCGGGTTCGGAGTGGCGACAATCTGGCCATCCATCAGGCCCTGGAGGAGGTCCGCCCCGGCGACGTGCTCGTGGTCGACGGCGGCGGCGACACGGGCCGCGCGCTGGTCGGCGACATCATGAAGGCCATCGCCGAGAGCCGGGGGGTGGCCGGTTTCGTGATCGACGGTGCGGTGCGCGATACGGCGGCCTTCGCGGGCGCGGACTTCCCCTGCTACGCCCGTGCCGCGACACCGCGGGGCCCGTTCAAGACCGGCCCCGGCGCGATCAACGTGCCGGTCTGCGTCGGCGGCTGGACGGTGAACCCGGGCGACGTGGTGGTCGGCGACGCCGACGGCGTCGTGTCCTTCCCGTCCGCCGACGCGGCGACCCTGCTCGACGCCGTGCGGGCTCAGGCGGCCCGCGAGGCGGAGGTTCTGGAGCAGATCCGGGCCGGCCGCTACGACGGCCGCTACGCCCGGGTGGCGAAGGGCTGAACGGTCCGGTCATGCTCGGGCGCGCGCACGCGCCGCCACAGGGCATCGGCCGCGCCGCCGCGGCTCTCCCGCGCCCGGTACAGCCGGATCTCCACCGGGACGTCCAGCTCGTCCGGACCTGCCCGGACGAGCTGGCCCCGGGCGATCGCCGCCTCCGCGAGCGTCACCGGGAGCCACGCGACACCGTCGCCTCCCTGAGCCATGGTCATCAGCGTCGCCGCCAGGTGCGACGTGAAGGCCGGCTCGTAGCCGGCCGCCACCCCGCTCGCCGCGAGGATCCGGCCGATCCCCGAGGCCTCGCCGTAGGCGAGGTGACGCACCGCCCCGGTCAGGGGCCAGAGCGGCGCCCCCTCGGGCGTCGGCGCGCAGAGCGGCACCAGGCTGTCCGCTCCGACGCGCACGGATTCGCAGCGGCCATCGTCCAGGCGTGTGGGAAGGTCCGCGCGGTGGTGGCACAGCAGCAGGTGCACCTCGCCGGCCAGCAGGATCGCCTCACAGGCCGCCATGCTGTCCGAGATCAGGCTGAGGGCGCCGAGCGTCTCGAAGGGCGCGTGCTGCCGGATCCAGCCCGGAAAGAACGTGAACGACAGCGCGTGCGTGGCCGCGATCGCGAGGCTCGCATCCGCGCGCGCGCCGGCTTCCCGAGCCTCGCGGCGCGCCCGATCCAGGCTCCGCACCAGGTCGTCGGCGTGCGACTGGAAGCGCGTTCCGGCCGCGGTCAGGCTCGCTCCCTGCGCGCTCCGCAGGAACAGCGGCGTCCCGACCCACTCCTCCAGCGCGCGGATCCGTCGGCTGAAGGCCGGCTGCGTCACGTGCCGAGCCTCGGCGGCCCGCGAGAAAGTCCGGTGCTCGGCGAGCGCGAGGAAATCCCTCACCCAGTCCAGATCCATGGCAGGCCTCTCCGGCGGGACGGCGCCGATGCCGTTCGCGCATCGCGCGCGCTGGAAACGGCATTGGCTGCCCGGATGCGCGCGACGCTATGGCACCGGGGCTCACCGGGGAGACAGCCATGCGCATCGTCGACGTCTGCGAGGTCACCAAGCCGATCGCCTCGCCGATCCGCAACGCCTACATCGACTTCTCGAAGATGACCACGAGCCTCGTCGCGGTGGTCACCGACGTGGTGCGCGACGGCCGGCGGGTCGTCGGCTACGGCTTCAACTCCAACGGCCGCTACGGCCAGGGCGGCCTGATCCGCGAGCGCTTCCGCGACCGGATCCTGGAGGCCGATCCGGCCAGCCTCCTGACCGAGCCGGGCGACAACCTCGATCCGCACCGGATCTGGGCGGCGATGATGCGCAACGAGAAGCCCGGCGGCCACGGCGAGCGCTCGGTGGCGGTGGGCACCCTCGACATGGCGGTCTGGGACGCGGCGGCCAAGATCGCCGGGAAGCCGCTGTTCCGGATGCTGGCCGAGCGGAAGGGCGTCGCCGCCAACCCGCGGGTCTTCGTCTACGCGGCGGGCGGCTACTACTATCCCGGCAAGGACGATTCCGCCCTCCGCGCCGAGATGCGCGGCTATCTCGACCGCGGCTACACCGTCGTGAAGATGAAGATCGGCGGCGCGCCGATCGACGAGGACCGGCGCCGGATCGAGGCGGTGCTCGCCGAGATCGACGGACGGGGCCGCCTCGCGGTGGACGCCAACGGCCGCTTCGATCTCGAGACCGCCATCGCGTATGCCCGGATGCTGCGGGCGTACCCTCTGTTCTGGTACGAGGAGGCGGGCGACCCGCTCGACTACGCGCTTCAGGCGGCGCTCGCGGCCTACTATCCCGGGCCGATGGCCACCGGCGAGAACCTGTTCTCGCACCAGGACGCGCGCAATCTCCTGCGCTACGGCAACATGCGGCCGGATCGCGACTGGCTGCAGTTCGACTGCGCCCTGTCGTACGGACTGGTGGAATACCTGCGCACCCTCGACGTGCTGGCCGAGTTCGGCTGGTCGCCCTCGCGCTGCGTCCCGCATGGCGGGCACCAGATGTCGCTCAACATCGCGGCCGGCCTCGGCCTCGGCGGCAACGAGAGCTACCCGGACCTCTTCCAGCCCTACGGCGGCTTCCCCGACGGGGTGCGGGTCGAGGACGGCCACATCACCATGCCGGACCTGCCGGGCATCGGTTTCGAGGGCAAGTCGGACCTGATCGCGGAGATGCGCGCGCTCGCGGCGTAGCGCGCCGATCCGGGCGCCCTTGCGGAGCGCGGCGCCCGGGTGGACGATGGCGCCATGGATTCCGGCCCCCTCACCTACGCGATCGGCGACGTCCACGGCTGCGCCGCCCTCCTCGACGCGCTGCTGGAGCGGATCGCCGACCATGCGGGCGACCGCGCCCACCGGCTGGTCTTCCTCGGCGACTACATCGACCGCGGTCCCGACAGCGCCGCGGTGCTCCGCACCGTGAGCCGTCTGAACTGGGCCGAACCCGAGCGCGTCGTCTGCCTGATGGGCAATCACGAGCGGATGCTGCTCGACGCACTCCAGACCGAGGGCGCGGCCGCGCACTGGATGTACAACGGTGGCGAGGCGACGCTCGACTCGTTCGGCGCGCGGGATCCCGCCGGCCTGCCCCGGGACACCCTCGACTGGATCGAGGCGCTTCCGACCCTGCACGGTGACGGCGCCCGCTGGTACGTGCATGCCGGCCTGCGGCCCGGCGCGGACGCCCTCGAGTCGGACGCGCACGATCGCCTGTGGATCCGGGAGCCGTTCCTCGAGGGCGACCACGATTTCGGTCGCCACGTGGTCCACGGCCACACGCCGCAGAGGAGCGGGCGTCCCGAGATCCGCCGGTTCCGAACGAACCTCGACACCGCCGCGGTCTACGGCGGGGCGCTCACCGCGGGGGTCTTTTCCGACGCGCAGGGGCCGGCCCTGGAGTTCCTGCAGGTGCGAGCAGCCTGAGGCAAGCCGCCGGTCGGAACCGTCAGACGGCGCGCCGCGCCGGCACCAGCGCGCAGAGGATCCCGGCGAGCCAGCCGCCCATCAGGGCGAAGCCGCCGGTGGGCGCGGCCATGGGGAAGAGCGGGTGCTGGAGCCACGTGCGCACCGCGAGGTCGCCGCAGAACAGCGTCAGGCCGACGACCAGGAGCCCGGCCGCGGCGCGCGCGAGGCCGGCCCGGACGAGGCCCGCGGCCCCGAGGCCGACCAGAGCCAGGATGGCGGGCGCGTGGAACAGCAGGAACTGCGCCGCCGTCTTCAGCGAATCCGCGCCTTGAATGTGCGCCGCGGCGGCGCTCAGCGCGACGCCGAGCAGCCCGGCGAGGCCGGCGAGCGCCGCGAGCGCGCGGTCGACGCCCGTAAGCCTCACGCGCTCCGCTCCGCCAGCAGCTTGGCGATGGCCGCCCGCAGATCCGGCACCCCGGAATCGTCCCGGCTCGAGGTGAGGATCACCTGCGGGTACGCGGCCGGCCGCTTGGCGAGACCCGCCTCGATCCCGGCGATGCGGCTCGCGACCTCGCCCTTCTTCAGGGAGTCGCCCTTGGTCAGCACGACCTGATAGCTCACTGCGGCCTTGTCGAGACCGTCGAGCACGTCGGTGTCGATCGACTTGAAGCCGTGCCGGGCGTCGATCAGCATGAACACCCGGGCGAGGTTCGCGCGGCCCTTGAGGTAGGAATGGATCAGCCGGGTCCAGGCCTCGACCTTGGCCTTCTCGACGGCGGCGTAGCCGTAGCCGGGCATGTCGACCAGCGACAAGCGCTCGCCGATCCGGAAGAAGTTGAGCTGCTGCGTCCGCCCCGGCGTGTGCGAGGTCCGCGCCAGGGTGTTGCGGCCCGTCAGCGCGTTGATCAGGCTGGACTTGCCGACATTCGAGCGGCCCGCAAAGGCGATCTCGACACCCTCCATGGGCGGCAGCCGGTCGAGGACCTGGGCAGCCGCGTAGAAGTCGGCGGGGCCGGCGAAGAGAAGGCGGCCGGCCTCCAAGAGGTCGGCCGCGTCGTCGTGGGTCTCGCTCACGGCGTCTCGCCCGTCAGCTCTTGGTAGCGGCCGCCTTGGTGCCGCCGCGCTTGAACGTGGTGCGGAGATTGTCCCAAAGCTCCACCTTCACGCCGTTGCGGCGCATGATGATGTACTGCTGGATCACCGACAGTGTGTTGTTCCAGGCCCAGTAGATCACGAGGCCGGCGGGGAACGAGCCCAGCATGAAGGTGAACACGATCGGCATGAAGGTGAAGATCTGCGCCTGGACCGGGTCCGGCGGCGCGGGGTTCATCTTCATCTGGACGAACATCGTGATGCCCATGATGATCGGCCAGACACCCAGATGCACGAAGTCGGGCGCCGGGAACGGCAGCAGGCCGAACAGGTTCACGATGCTCGTCGGATCCGGCGCCGCGAGGTCGTGGATCCAGCCGAAGAACGGCGCGTGGCGCATCTCGATGGTGATGAACAGGACCTTGTAGAGCGCGAAGAAGACCGGGATCTGGATCAGAACCGGCCAGCAGCCGGCGACCGGATTGATCTTCTCCTTCTTGTACAGCTCCATCGTGGCCTGCTGCTGCTTCATGCGGTCGTCCTTGTACCGCTCGCGGATGGCGGCCATCTCCGGCTGCACGGCCTTCATCTTGGCCATGGAGACGTAGGACCGGTTCGCGATCGGCAGGAACAGCAGCTTCAGGCAGAAGGTCACCACCAGGATCGACACGCCGAAATTGCCGAACAGGTGGTAGAAGAAGTCCAGCGCCCGGAACATCGGCTTGGTGATGAAGAAGAACCAGCCCCAGTCGATCATCAGATCGAAGTGCTTGATGCCGAGGTCCTTCTCGTAGTTGTTGATGACGTTGACTTCCTTGGCGCCCGCGAACAGCCGCTGCGTCGCGGTGGCCGAGGCGCCGGCGGCGAGGTTCACGGCGTCGCCGCGCACGCTCGCCTGGTAGACGTTGGTGGCACCGTCGGTCCGGTCGGTGAAGGCGCCGGTATAGGGAGTGTCCTGATCGGGGATCGCGGCCGCCGCCCAGTACTTGTCGGTGATGCCGACGAAGCCGCCGGTCACGCCGGTCCAGGCCTTGCCCTTGGTGTTGGCACCGCCGTAGGCGCCCTCCTTGGCGAGCTTGTCGTAGGTGAATTCCTGCAGGCCGTCGTTGCCGAGATAGCCGATCATGCCCTCGTGCAGGACGTAGTAGCCCTGGGTGTGCGGCTTACCCCAGCGCGAGACGAGGCTGTACGGGTAGAGCGTGATCGCGCCCGTGCCCTTGTTCTCGACCTCGTCGCGGATCGTGAACATGTACTTGTCGTCGACCGCGATGATCCGCTTGAAGACGAGGCCGGCACCGTTGTCCCAGGTCAGGGTGACGGGCATGCCCGGCGAGAGCGTCTTGCCGTCGCTGGTCCAGAGCGTGTCGTTGGTGGGCAGGGGACCGGCATTGGCGCCGACCCATCCGAACTCCGCGTAGTAGGGCGTCTCGGTCCCGGCCGGCGAGAACAGCACGATCTCGGGGCTCTTGGGGTCGATGGTCTCGTGGTAGTTCTTGAGCGAGACGTCGTCGACCCGGCCGCCCTTCAGAGCGATCGAGCCCGAGAGCGCCGGGGTCTCGATCCGGACGCGCGGCGAGCGGGCCAGGGCCGCCTCGCGGGAGACCGGGCCGCCCTGGGCGGTCGGCAACGTGCCGGGCGCGGGCGCCGCCGGACCGCCCTCCTTCGGGGAGGGCGAGGGCACGCCGTCCGGGGTCACGCCCGGGGGCTGCTGCTGGGCGGCCTTGTTCTGCGCCTCGATCTGGCGCTGCTGCTCCATGCGCGGGCCGGCCACGAAGTACTGCCACCCGAGCAGCACCAGCAGCGACAGGCCGATGGCCACGAACATGTTCGTCTTGTCATTGCCCATCAGGGACACCGCCGCACGCGTTCGGAGTGGCAACAGGATCGTCGCCGGCCCGGGAGGGCCTGCGCGCGCCTGTGATTCGGGGATCTCTGTCGCACCCCTGCGACGGGCCGATGTCGGCACCGCCGGGTGGGGCCGCCTGCGCGCGGGCGCAGCCGGCTACGTGCGGGAGAGTGGAGGTCTGAGAGGTAATCGTGTCAGGCGACGACTTCGCGCGCCGACCACCGGATCGGCCGGAGGGTCTGTCCCCGCGGGGCACCGCCGGGCGGGTCACCGCGGGAATCGCGCGGCGCAGATCCTCGGCGAGGGTCTCGAACGAGGCCACCAGAGCGGGACGGCGGGCGATCAGCACGATATCGGCCGGAAGGCCGGCGAGGTCGCCCGGCAGATCGGACGCGACCAGATCCAGGGCCGCACGGAGGCGGCGCCGGATGCGGTTCCGCTCCGTCGCGTGGCCGACACGCTTCGTGATCGTGAAACCGAGACGAAGGCCGGGGCAGACGTCCGGAGCCCGAAGACGCCCCTGCGCGGTCATGCGCTCGGTGTGAAAGCGACGCCCCTCGGCCGCCGCCAGGAAGTCGGGTCGTTTCTTGAGCCGCTCGATCGTCGCCATCGATGGTTCGATCCCGGCCGATACCGCTTGCCTCGTGGCGCGGATGCGTGAGGCGTCCGCGCCGGCGAGGATCGGGCCTCAGGCCGACAGGCGCTTGCGGCCGTGGGCGCGGCGGCGCGCGATGACCTTGCGGCCGCCGGCGGTGGCCATGCGCGCACGGAAGCCGTGACGGCGCTTACGGACGAGCTTGCTCGGCTGGTAGGTTCTCTTCATGGCTCAGAGCCTTCAAAGGTCGAGGCGCGCTCGCGGGCAGCTCATGCTGCACCCGACCTTCACGCGTCCTGGTTGTCTGCAAACACGAAGGGCGCCCATGCGGGGCGCCACGTCGCGAGTGGCGGGCTTATGGCGGATGGTCCCCGCGAAGTCAACGTTTCGCGAGCCTCAATGACCCTCGAACTGCATGAGGGTGCGCACCTCGACGCCGAGGTCGCGCAGACGCTGCGCGCCGCCGATCTCGGGCAGGTCGATGACGAAGCAGGCGGCCACGATCTCGGCCCCGATCTTCTGGAGCAGGTTCACGGCCGCGATCGCGGTGCCGCCGGTGGCGATCAGGTCGTCGACCAGCAGCACCTTGTCGCCCGGCCGGACCGCGTCGACGTGGATCTCGATCTCGTCGGTCCCGTACTCGAGGGCGTAGGCCATCGAGACGGTCTTGTGGGGCAGCTTGCCCTTCTTGCGGATCGGCACGAAGCCGCAGGATAGCTGGTGCGCGATGGCCCCGCCCAGGATGAAGCCCCGGGCCTCGATCCCGGCCACTTGGTGAATCTGTCCGCCGGCGAAGGGATGCACCAGAGCGTCCACCGCCCGCCGGAAGGCGCGCGGGTCGCTCAGCAGGGTGGTGATGTCGCGGAAGATGATTCCCGGCTTCGGGTAATCGGGAATCGAGCGGACCGATTCCTTCAGCGCGACGTGGCGGCGGGCTTCCATGCGTTCGGCCTTCCGTGAGGAACCGCGGGCTTAAAGCAGAAGCCCGCCGCGCTGACCAGTTCGCGGCCGCTCAGGCCGCCTGGACCTTCTTGAGGATGGCGACGAGCTCCCGGTGCAGCCCCTCGTTGCCGCAGGCCACCGAGCGGGGCGCCAGCGGCTCGGCCGCGCCGTCCGCCGAGCTCACGAAGCCGCCCGCCTCGCGCACCAGGATCACGCCGGCGGCGAAGTCGTAGGTCTGGAGGTCGCGCTCCCAGTAGGCGTCGAGGCGCCCGCAGGCGACGTAGGCCATGTCGAGGGCCGCCGAACCCATCCGGCGGGTGCCGCCGGCCACCGCCATCACGGCGCCGAGCTCGCGCAGGAGGCGCGGATGGCTGCCGCGACCGAGATACGGCGTGCCGTAGCCGACCAGCGCGTCCGCCATGTCCTGGCGGCCGGAGACGCGCAGGCGCCGGTTGTTGAGGTAGGCGCCCTTGCCGCGCTCGGCGACGAACAGCTCGTCCTTGATCGGGTCGAAGATCACGCCGGCCACGATCTGGCCCTCGCGCTCGAGGCCGACCGAGACCGCGAAATGGGGCACGCCGTGCAGGAAATTCGACGTGCCGTCGAGGGGATCGACGTGCCAGGTGTGGCTCTTGTCGGTTCCCTCGATGATCCCGTTCTCCTCGAGCACGAGGCTGTAGCCGGGACGCGCCTTCATGAGGGCGTCGCGCAGTACCTCCTCGGCCTTGCGATCGGCCGCGGACACGAAGTCACCCGGACCTTTGCGCGAGACCTGCAGGTTCTCGACCTCGCCGTAGTCGCGGCGCAGGCCGCGCGCGGCCTTGCGCACGGCATCGACCATCACGGTCATGAGGGGTGAGGAGATCATGGTCGGACTTTTCACAGGGGAGGATTGGCGCCGTCGTTACAGGTCGGCGCCGGAAAAGACGAGATGGGGACGGGACATGCGGGGAGCGCGGGCGGCTTCCTCAGCGCGCAGCCTGCGCGGTCAGGCCGACCTCAGCACACCGCCGCACCCGTCGCTGCGAGCGGAGCGAAGCAATCCAGGGCATCGGGCCGTCGGCGGATGTGGCATCCCTGGGTTGCTTCGCCCTGCTCGCAGAGACGGGCGCCCGCAGCACAGCCTGTCGCCGGAAGGCGGCGCGGATCCTACTCGGCGGCCTCGACGAAGACGGTACCGGCGCGGGGCAGGTCCAGGGCTTGCCAGGTCTCGCCGAGAGCTGCGGCGAGCCGCTCGATATGCGCCGCGTCGTGAAACGGCGACGGCGTGATCCGCAGCCGCTCGGTCCCGCGCGGCACGGTCGGGTAGTTGATCGGCTGAATGTAGATCGCGTGGTGCTCCAGAAGATGGTCCGCCGCCGCCTTGCACAGCTCGGCATCGCCCACCATCACCGGCACGATGTGCGTCTCGGTCTCCAGGACCGGAAGACCCGCCGCGCTCAGCGCCGCCTTCGTGGCCGCCGCCTGGCGCTGGTGCGCCTCGCGCTCCGCGCTCGAGCGCTTCAGGTAGCGCACCGAGGCCCGCGCCGCCGCCGCCACCGCCGGCGGGAGCGCCGTCGTGAAGATGAAGCCCGGCGCGAAGCTGCGCACCGCGTCGCAGATCGCCGCCGAGGCGGTGATGTAGCCGCCCACGCAGCCGAAGCCCTTGGCCAGGGTCCCCTCGATCACGTCGACCCGGTGCATGACGCCGTCGCGCTCGGCGATGCCGCCGCCGCGCGGGCCGTAGAGGCCGACGGCGTGGACCTCGTCCAGGTAGGTCATCGCGCCGTAGCGCTCGGCCAGATCGCAGATCGCGCCGATCGGCGCGACATCGCCGTCCATCGAGTAGACCGACTCGAACACGATCAGCTTGGGCCGGTCGCCGGCCTGCCGCAGCAGCTCCTCGAGGTGGGCGAGGTCGTTGTGGCGAAAGATCGTCTTGGCGCAGCCGGAATGACGCACGCCCTCGATCATCGAGTTGTGGTTGAAGGCGTCCGACAGGATCAGGCAGTCGGGGATCAGCTTGGCGATGGTCGAGATGCCGGCTTGGTTGGAGACGTAGCCGGAGGTGAAGACGAGGCCGGCCTCCTTGCCGTGCAGATCGGCGAGCTCGCGCTCCAGGTCGACCAGCGGCGAGGTGTTGCCGGCGATGTTGCGGGTGCCGCCGGCGCCGACGCCGCAGCGCGCGGCGGTCTCCGTCATCGCGGCGACCACTTCCTTGTGCTGGCCCATGCCGAGGTAGTCGTTGGAGCACCAGACGGTGATCTCGGTGGTCTTGCCGTCCGGCTGGCGCCACTTGGCGGTCGGGAAACGCCCCGAGATCCGCTCGATGTCGGCGAACACCCGGTACCGACGCTCCCCGTGCAACTGGTCCAGCGCGCCCCGGAAGTAGCGCTCGTAGCCGGATCCGGCGCGCGTCGATCCCGCTTGGGCGAGCATCGTGCTGGGCATCCGGGTGACGGTCATCGAGCGTCCTTCGCGTGTTCGGCCGAGCGGGCGACACCGCGCGATGAGCGGCGTCTCAGGCCCGCGATCGAGGTCCGGCCTCGGTCCAGTCCTTCGCGTGAGGGCCGCAAGATACGCGCGGATCTGGAACTGGTTCAAGGTAAGGTTCCGACATCGCAGCGTTGCATCCGTTGAGAGGCCCGCGTGAACCCGCTAGCGTCCGGCAGGATCTTCCCACCCCGAACTCGGCTCCCGCCCCCTGTAACAGCTCATGTCTCCATCCGCTGACGGCTCATCCGGCGGGGACCGCCCCGCCCCGACCTTGCGGCGACCAAGGGTCGCGCCGTGACGGGCCCGAAGGACGAGCGCGCGGAGCGCCTCAAGGCCGCGCTGCGCCAGAACCTGCGCCGCCGCAAGGCGCAGGGTCGCGGACGGGCCGAGGCGAGCCCGTCCTCGGGCGCGGACCAGTCCTGCACGCGCGAAACCGACGGAAGCAGTCCTGATTCCGACAAATCCGGTCTATAGGGCACGGCCAAGCCTGGGCGCTGCCGCGCCCGCGATCAGCACGGCCGGCCGCGCGCCCTCGCGGGTGCGCCGCCCGAGGACATACGATGGACCGCATCCACATCACCGGCGGCGCGCCGCTCAACGGCGTGATCCCGATCTCGGGCGCCAAGAACGCGGCTCTGCCGCTGATGATCGCGAGCCTGCTCACCGGCGAGACGCTGGAGTTGATCAACGTGCCGCGGCTCGCCGACATCGCCGCACTGACGCGGATCCTCGGCAACCACGGCGTGGACCACATGGTCGTGGGCAAGCGCCCCGGTCAGACCACCGAGACGGGCCAGACGATCCGGCTCACCGCCTCGAACGTCATCGACACCACGGCGCCCTACGAGCTGGTCTCGACCATGCGGGCGAGCTTCTGGGTGGTCGCGCCGCTGCTCGCCCGGTTCGGCGAGGCCAAGGTGTCGCTGCCCGGCGGCTGCGCCATCGGCACCCGGCCGGTCGACCTGCTGATCATGGCCCTGGAGAAGCTCGGGGCCGCGATCGAGATCGACGCCGGCTACGTCGTCGCCAAGACCAAGAACGGCCTGCGCGGCGCCGAGATCGCCTTCCCGAAGGTGACGGTGGGCGGCACGCACGTGGCGCTGATGGCCGCCGCCCTGGCCTACGGGACCACGGTGATCGAGAACGCCGCCCGCGAGCCGGAAGTGGTCGACCTCGCGGAGTGCCTGAACAAGATGGGCGCCAAGATCCGCGGCGCCGGCACGCCGCGGATCGAGATCGAGGGCGTGGCCCGCCTGAACGGCGCCCGCCACGAGGTCCTGCCCGACCGGATCGAGACCGGCACCTACGCGATGGCGGTGGCCATGGCCGGCGGCGACGTCGTGCTCAAGGATACGCGGGCCGACCTCCTGCACTCCGCCCTCGACGTCCTGTCGACCACGGGCGCGGAGATCACCCAGGTCGAGGGCGGGATCCGCGTCCGCCGCAACGGCGCCGGCATCGCGGCGGTCGACGTCACCACCGACCCGTTCCCGGGCTTCCCCACGGATCTCCAGGCGCAGTTCATGGCGCTGATGACGCTGGCCAAGGGCCAGTCGCACATCCGCGAGACCATCTTCGAGAACCGGTTCATGCACGTGCAGGAGCTGGCGCGCCTCGGCGCGAAGATCCGCCTGGAGGGCGACCTCGCCATCGTCGAGGGCGTGGACCGGTTGAAGGGCGCCCCCGTGATGGCGACCGACCTGCGCGCCTCGGTCTCCCTCGTCATCGCCGGCCTCGCCGCCGAGGGCGAGACCCAGATCAACCGGGTCTACCATCTCGACCGCGGCTTCGAGGCGCTGGAGGCCAAGCTCGGCCGCTGCGGCGCGCAGATCGAGCGCGTCCGGGCCTGAGCGGCAGCGCTCGGTCCGAACCGGCCGGCGCGGCGGCACCCGAGGCTCAGTCCTCGATCTGCCCGCGCTCGTAACCGAAGCCGGGAATCTCGCAGCCGCAGGGCGCGTTGGGGGGCGCCGGGCGCACCATGCACGTGCCGCGGGCCGTCACGCAGACACTGTCGTCCCACCGGCGCCCGAACTCGCCGCGCCAGCGCGGGGCGCGCCCGTCGTACGCATCGTCACCCGGCGGCGGGGGCGGACGCCAGCCGTACCCGTCATCCGCGGGCGGAGGCGACNGGATGTCTACGCACCGCCGCCGCCCGCCGGGCGGCGGCGGTGCGTAGACATCCCGGTCCGGCGCCGGGCGGCCGTAGAGGTAGGGCCGCGCGTCCGGGCCGACCTGCGCGACGGCGGATCCGGCCGCCTGCAGCCCGATGGCCAGCAGCGCCATAACCGCGCGCTCGGTGAATGCGGCCATGTGAGACCCTGCCCCGGCTCGTCCGCCGACGCATCTAGACGGCGACGCTGGGCCGAGCCTGTGCCGGCTCGGGATCGCGATCCCCAGACCAGCCGTTGCCCGAACGGGGCTCCGCCGCTACCTACGCCGTGCCGCGGGCCGGCCCTCGCCGCCCGACCCGCGCCCCGTATTCCCCGAGGACCCTCTGCATGGAGCTGCTCAGGCTCGCCGCCCTCGACACCGAGGACCTGACCGTGATCTCGGCCCATCTGCAGGACGCGATCCTGCGGCCGCAGGACCTGACCTACCTCGCCGGCGAGCACCGCTTCCTCATGGCCGCGCGCCGCTTCGACTGGACGCCGAACGCCCCGCCGCGCCGGCGCCTCGCCGGCCTGCATGTCGAGCGCGTGCTGGGCGTGAAGAGCCGTGGCCTCACGCCGGTCGACGCCACGCCCATGAGCCTCCTCGCCCTCACCTTCGAGCCGACGGACGCGCCCTCCGGGCACATCGACCTCGTCTTCTCCGGCGGCGCGGCCCTGCGGCTGGAGGTCGAGTGCATCGAGGTCCGGATGAAGGATCTCGGCCCGGTCTGGGAATCGGCGAACCGTCCCGGGCACGACATCGACACCGATACGGCCGCCGGCTCGGCGGCCTGACGCGAGACAGAAGGCTTCCCGATGGTCCGGCTCGACAGCAGCGATCCGAATTTTGCCGCCGCCTTCGCGCGCCTCCTGACGGTGAAGCGCGAGATCGCCGAGGACGTGGACGAGGCGGTGCGCGGCATCATCGCCGACGTCGTCGCCCGCGGTGACGACGCGCTGGTCGATTTCACCCGGCGCTTCGACAGGCTGGGCGCCGACTTCTCCGCGGCGAACCTGCGGGTCACGGACGGAGAGATCGCATCCGCCGTCGCGGCATGCCCGCCGGATTCGCTGGAGGCCCTGCGCCTCGCCGCCGAGCGGATCGAGAGCTTCCACCGGGCCCAGAGGCCCGCGGATCACCGGGCCACCGACGCCCTCGGCGTCACGGCCGGCTGGCGCTGGACGGCCCTGGAATCGGTCGGGCTCTACGTCCCGGGCGGCACCGCGAGCTACCCCTCCTCGGTGCTGATGAACGCGCTGCCCGCCCGCGTCGCCGGCGTGCCGCGCCTCGTCATGGTGGTGCCCACCCCGGACGGTCAGATGAACCCGCTGGTCCTGGCCGCCGCGCAGCTTTCCGGCGTCCACGAGGTCTACCGGGTGGGCGGTGCCCAGGCGGTCGCGGCCCTCGCCTACGGGACCGCCACGATCGCCCCCGTGGCCAAGGTCGTCGGGCCCGGGAATGCCTGGGTGGCGGCGGCCAAGCGCCGGGTCTTCGGCCAGGTCGGGATCGACATGATCGCCGGCCCCTCCGAGGTGCTGATCCTGGCGGACGGCCACGCCAACCCCGACTGGATCGCCGCCGACCTGCTGGCCCAGGCCGAGCACGACGTGGCCGCCCAGGCCATCCTGATCACCGACAGCGCCGAACTCGCCGGCGCCGTCGAGGAGGCGGTCGAGCGCGCGCTGACCACCCTGCCCCGCCGGGAGATCGCCCGGGCGAGCTGGCGCGACTACGGCGCCGTCATCCGGGTCCGCACCTTCGACGAGGCCGTGCCGCTGGTCGACCGCCTCGCCCCCGAACATCTGGAGATCGAGACGCAGGACGCGGAGGCGCTCGCCGCCAAGGTGCGCAATGCCGGCGCGATCTTCCTCGGCTCGCACACCCCGGAAGCGATCGGCGACTATGTCGGCGGTCCCAACCACGTCCTGCCGACAGCCCGCTCCGCCCGGTTCTCGTCCGGGCTGGGCGTGCTCGACTTCATGAAGCGGACGACGATCCTCGCCTGCACGCCGGAGAGCTTGCGGGCGCTCGGCCCGGCAGCGATAAACCTCGGCCGGTCCGAGGGCCTGGAGGGGCACGCCCGCTCCGTCGCGATCCGGTTGAACCTGTGAGGTTTTGGGGATGGCGGAGAAGCAGCGCGGGCCGAACCGCCTCGCGAAGGTGAGCCTGGACGAGGCGTCCATCGCCCGCGGCAATCCGGATCAGGAGCACGAGCGCGCGATCGCCCTGTTCGACATCCTGGAGGACAACTCCTTCACGATCCCCGGGCGGGAGGGTCCCTACACGCTCACGCTCGGCCTCGTCGAGAACAAGCTGTCCTTCGCCATCACCACGGTGGACGGCGAGCCGGTGATGACGCACCTCCTGTCGCTCACGCCGTTCCGGCGGGTGATCCGCGACTATGAGATGATCTGCGAGAGCTACTACAACGCGATCCGCACGGCCTCCCCGTCGCAGATCGAGGCGATCGACATGGGCCGGCGGGGCCTGCACAACGAGGCCTCAGACACGCTCAAGCAGCGGCTCGAGGGCAAGGTCGACCTCGACCACGACACGGCGCGCCGCCTGTTCACCCTGATCTTCGCGCTGCACTGGAAGGGCTAGGCGCCCTCCGCGCCGACCGGCGAATGGCTGAGCCCGCTCCCGAGCCTCCTCCCGACGCTTCTCCGAAGAAGCGGCGGGTGCAGTCCGTCCTGTTCATGTGCAACTACAACGCCGTGCGCTCCGTGGCGGCGGAGGCGATCGCGCGCGCCTATTTCGGCAAGTCGACCTACGTGCAGTCGGCCGGGGTCCGCTCGGGCGAGCCCACCGACCCGTTCATGGTCGCGGCCCTCGACGAGGTCGGGATCGACGCGAGCCGGCACCGCCCGCGGACCATCGAGGAGTTGGAGGACTGGGAGGGTCTGAACTTCGACCTGATCATCACCCTCGCGCCGGAGGCGCACCACCGCGCGCTGGACCTGACGCACACGCTCGCGGCCGATGTCGAGTACTGGCCGACGCCCGACCCGACGCTGCTGCAGGATGCGTCCCGCGAGCAGCGCCTCGACGCCTACCGCGACGTCCGCGACGGGCTGACCCGGCGGATCAAGGCGCGCCTGAAGCCATAGGCGGAAGCGTCGCGTCCTGACGGTCTCGCGTCACCGAGGGGCTCGCCCCCGCGGCGCTTGGGAATGTCGCTCGCCGCTCCGGGCCGCGGCCGCGATCAGCCGCGATCGCCGATGAGCCAGGCCCGGATCCGGCCGGCCAGGAGCGGCCGCGCGCGAAGGACGTCGTCGCCGTCGAGGAGCGGCGAGGCCGCGAGCGTTGCGAGATAGGCGTCCTCGGCCGTGCGGCAAGCCCGGAAGGCGGCGTCGGCGGCCAGATCCCGGTCGGTCAGCGCGGCCTGGATCCGGAAGTTGCGGCCGACGCAGTCGCGCCATGCGGCGTGGCGGAGTTCGGTCTCGCTCGCGGCCCGCGCGGTGCCGCAGGCAGCGGCCACGAGGACGACCGCGAGAACCGGGACCGGCGTCACGTGGCGGGCTCGCGGCATCGTTGGGGCACTCCGTCGTCCGACAGAGTGGCGCCGCAGGGTTAGCGATCCGTTAAGGAACGGCGCCCGCGGCGCGCGTTCCACGGCCGGCCGCGTGCCGTGCTCACCGGTTGGCGGTGGTGACCGGGGAGGTGACACCGCCGAGGGAGACCCAGGCGACGGCGTCCTGGCTCTCGCGCTTGATGAACACGTAGCCGGTCTTGTGCCAGGGCACGATCGCGTTGGTCTTGTTGTCGAGCACCAGGTCGCCCCGGTCGGTGATCAGGGTCAGCACGGCGTGGCCCTCGCCCTTCTCGTCGATCACCACGGTCATGCGCATCGCCCGCCGCGGCAGACCGGCCTCGACCAGCAGGTGGCGCTTGAGCAGCTGGAAGTCCTCGCAGTCGCCGATGCCGTCCTCGGCCAGATCCCAGCGGTCGGCCACGTGCAGGTGATCCTGGTCGGTCATCGGCTCGATCGCCTTGTTGACCCGCCGGTTCACCGACACGATCGTCGCCCAGGTCGCGGGCGTCAGGCTGATCCGAGCCGGCTCGCCCCGGTCCAGCGCGCACTCCGCCGCGTAGGTCTGGCAGAACGTCACCCACGCCGCGATCGGCTTGGCGTCACCCTGCACCCGGGCGCCGGCCTCGGTGGGCAGGCTCGCCAGCGTCTGCGCCTGGGCCGGGGCGGCGAGACCCGCGACCACGGCCGCGAGGGCGACCAGGGCCGTCCGGCGGCCCCGGGAGAGCCGACGCGAGGCGGGTCCCTGGACCAGTCCCTGCATCATGGAAACCGCGAACCGCATCGCCGGGACCCAACCGTTAAGCTCTCGTTAACGAAAGCTCTCACGCCGGCGGGCCGGCGGCAATCCGCCGATTAACAAAAGGTTAATGCTGTGCGCAACGCGGATAAGCGCACTCCCGGCCGGTCATCGTGACGCTTCCGGGCCGTGCGCGAAAACGTGAAGGCGCACCAAGGTGTTCTCGGCCGGGATCCGCCGTTATCCCGGCGCCGCGCCACCGAGAAGAAGCCTGTGGGCGGCAGGAGGAAGACGGATGCGGTGCGTTGCAGAGAGAGTGGCCAGCCTCGTCCTGGCCGGACTCGCAGCAGGAACCCTGGGAATGCTGCCGGCCTCCGCCGCGGCCCCGACGGCGGTCCCGCCCGCGGCCGACCTGAAGAGCGAGGGACCGACGCAGCCGGCCAAGGTCCAGGACGGCCAGTACACCGACAAGAACGGTGATCCGACCTACCACATCACGGAGAACGGCAAGAAGGTCGACTGGTACACCATGTCCGGCTACGTGCGGTACAGCGCGAATTGCTTGGCCTGCCACGGGCCGGACGGGCTGGGCTCGACCTACGCGCCCTCCCTGGTCGACGCCCTCAAGGGCATGGACTACGCGCACTTCGCCGGCATCGTCGTGGGCGGCAAGCGGGACGTGAACGCCTCGCAGGAGCTGGTCATGCCGGCTTTCGGCGAGAACAAGAACGTCATGTGCTACCTGCCGGACATCTACACCTATCTCCGCGCCCGCTCGGACGGGGCGGTCGGACGCGGCCGGCCGGCGGACCACGAGGCCAAGCCCGCGGCCTTCGAGAAGGCCGAGGACGCCTGCATGAAGTGAGCGCCCATCCCAGGGCCCGGCCTCGCGCTCGGGCCGGCCTCGGGGGGCCAACACGCCCCGTTGCACCGCTCGGTTGCGCACGACATACTCCGCGCGAGACGCTGAAGAGCGGGCGCCAAGCCTGCCGAGGGGGTCGCAGGGGATGGAACGTGGCTCAAGGATCGGGAGTGCGCCGCCATCTGTGCGGCATCTGGACGGCCTGGACGGGCGCGGCCGGGGCCGCCGAGGCGGCCGCGGAGGTCGCGCGAGCGGTCGGTGACACCGCCCTGTCGCAAGTCGTCGCCTTCTTCTCCGCCGATTACGATGCCGAGATCCTGGCCCGCGCGCTGGAGACCCGGTTCCCCGGCGTGCCGGTGGCCGGCTGCTCGATGTCGGGCGGCATCGCCCCGGCCGGCGGCCTCGACCGCGGGCTCGTCGTCATCGCGTTCCCGGCCGAGCGCTTCAGGATCGTCTCGACCGTCCTCGACGCGATCGACCACCTCGACGTGGAGCGGACCGCCTCGGCGGTCCGGGCGCTGCGCCGGACCCTCGACCCGCTGGACCGGTGCCGCGAGGTCGACGCGGCCGGCACGGGCCACCGCTTCGCCCTGTCGCTGATCGACGGGCTTGCCAATGCGGAGGAGACGGTGGTCTCGGCCATCGCCTGGGCGCTCGACGGCATCCCGATCGTCGGCGGTTCGGCCGGCGACGACCTGCGCTTCCGCGACGCCGTCATGCTCCACGGGGGGAAGATCCACCGCAAGGCAGCGGTCCTGGTGCTCGTCGAGACCGACTTCTCGGTGGAGATCTTCAAGAGCGACAATTTCGAGCCGACGCGGACCAAGTTCGTGGTCACCGCCTCGGACGGCGAGCGCCGCACCGTGCACGAGCTCAACGCAGAGCCGGCCGCCCGGGAATACGCGATGGCGATCGGCCTCGACCCCGAGGGCCTGTCGCCGATGAGCTTCGCCGCCTACCCGCTCGCCGTGAAGGTCGGCGGCGAGTATTTCTGCCGCTCGATCCGGCGGATGAACGAGGACGGCTCGCTCAGCTTCTTCTGCGCGGTGGACGAGGGCGTGGTGCTGACCCTCGCCGAGCCGCGCGACATCGTCGCCTCGACCCGGGCGGAGCTGGCGCGCCTCGACGCCGTGCTCGGCGGCGTCGACCTGATCATCGGCTTCGAGTGCGTGCTCCGCCGCCTCGACGCCGAGAGCCGGCAGGTGCGCCACGGGATCGCCGATCTCTACCGCCGCTACAACGTCGTCGGCTTCGAGACCTTCGGCGAGCAGTACCGGGCGATGCACCTGAACCAGACCTTCACGGGCATCGCCATCGGCAAGACCCTGGCTGCGGGCGCGCCGGCCGCGGCCCCCGCCCCGGCCGCGTCGTGACCCTGCACCCGAACGGCCTCGAGACCGACGCGTCCCTGCACCGGCGGATCGAGAAGCTCGAGCGGATCAACGCCGCGCTGATGTCCCATGTCGAGCGCTCCATGGACCAGCGGGGCAGCGCCTACTCGCTGTTCCAGACGGCGATCATGCTCGAGGGCCGGGTCCGCACCCGCACCGAGGAGCTGACCGGGCTGATGCACCGGCTGGAGCGCTCCAACGAGGCGCTGGCCGCCGCGAAGGAGGAGGCCGAGACCGCCAACCGCTCGAAGACGCGGTTCCTGGCGGCGGCGAGCCACGACCTGCTGCAGCCGGTCAACGCCGCCCGCCTGTCGATCTCGGCGCTGGCCGACCTCGACGTGCCGCCGGACGCGCGCGCCATCGCCGGACAGGTGGAGCGGGGTCTGCAGACCATCGAGGACCTGATCAAGACGCTGCTCGACATCTCGAAGCTCGATGCCGGGATCGTCCGGCCGCAGGTCCAGCCCGTCTTCCTGCCCGACCTGCTGGCGGGAATCGCCGAGAGCTTCGAGCCCTTCGCGCAGCGCAAGGGCCTGCGCCTGTCGGTCCACTGCCCGGAGGTTACCGTCACCAGCGACGTGGTGCTCCTGCAGCGGATCCTCCAGAACCTCGTCTCCAACGCCGTCCGCTACACCCGCGCCGGCGGGATCGTCCTCGCGGCCCGGCGCCGCTCCGGCGGCGTCCGGATCGAGGTGACCGACACGGGCTGCGGCATCGCCGCCGAGGAATGCGAGCTCGTCTTCGACGAGTTCTTCCGGGGCGGCGACCGGCCCAGCAGCGGCGAGGAGCCGGGACTCGGCCTCGGCCTGTCGATCGTCCGCCGCATGGCCCTGGCCCTCGATCATCCCCTGCGGCTGCGCTCCCGGGTCGGCCACGGCACCCGGGTGGCGCTGACGCTGCCCCTGAGCGCAATTCCGGCCGCCGCCGCCCCGCCCGCCCCGGTGGCGACCCGGCTCTCGGGGGCCCACGTCCTCGTGGTCGAGAACGACGCCTCGACGGCCGACGCCCTCGCGCGCCTGCTCCAGAACTGGGATGCGCGGGTCTCGACCTTCCGCGACCTCGCGGGCGTGAAGGCCGCCGTCGCTGCGGGCGCCGGGGCGCCGGACATCCTGGTGCTCGACTACCATCTCGACGACGGCGCCTGCGGCCTCGACGTGGCCGCCTATCTCCGGGGGCTGCGATCCGACCCGCTCCCGGTCATCGTCACCACCGCCGACCATTCCGGCGCGGTCGAGGATCGGGTGACGGCCGCCGGCGCGGAACTCGTGCACAAGCCGATCAAGCCGGCTCAGCTCCGCTCCCTGCTCACCTACATGCTGGCCTGACCCCGACCGGGCGCGGCGACGCCCGGGCCTGCGCCTGATCCGCGCCGCGCGCGTCCGCACGAACAAACCTGCCCGCGCGGTGACATAGGACACACGGCGCCCCTCGACGGGCCTCCACGCCTGCGCATAGGGAGCAGCCTCCGCGGCGCGTCCCGTGCGCGGATTGTTCCAGCCATCGACGTCACGGACCCGCCGGGACGCCGCAGGAGCGCGCACCCATGGCGCAGGTCCCGCCCGGTCCGACAGGCAGCGCGCCGGGTCATCCCCAGGGCGCCGCACAGGGGCCCGTCCAGGACGGCCTGCCGCCGCGCGAGCGCGTCCTCGCCATGGCGGCGATCGGGCTCGCCATGACCATGGCGGTCCTCGACGGGGCCATCGTCAACGTGGCGCTGCCCGTGATGGCGAAGGACCTCGCGGTCAGGCCGGCCGACGCGATCTTCGTGGTCAACGCCTATCAGGTCGCCGTCACGGCCAGCCTCCTGCCCTTCGCGGCCCTCGGCGACATCTTCGGCTTCCGGAAGGTCTACCTGCCGGGGCTCGCGGTGTTCGTCGCCGCCTCCCTCGCCTGCGCGGTCGCGCCTAACCTGCCGCTGCTGATCGCGGCCCGGATCGTCCAGGGTCTCGGGGGCGCGGCGATCATGAGCGTCAACATCGGCTTCGTGCGCTTCATCTACCCGCACCGGATGATCGGCCAGGGGGTCGCCAACGTCGCGCTGGTGGTGGCGGTGGCCTCGGCCGCCGGTCCGACCGTGGCGGCCGCGATCCTGTCGGTGGCGACCTGGCCCTGGCTGTTCCTCGTGAACATCCCCGTAGGCCTGCTGGCCCTGGCGGTGGCGTCCCGGACCCTGCCGGTCACACCGGCGAGCGGCCGCCCGTTCGATCTCGTGAGCGCGGTGCTCAACGCGCTGACCTTCGGCCTGCTGATCATCGGGATCGACGGGCTCGGCGATGCGGAGGGCCGGGGCGTCGCCGCCGTCGAGCTCGCGGCCGCCCTGGTGGTCGGGGCGGTGTTCGTGCGGCGCCAGATCCGGCTGCCTGCCCCGCTCCTGCCGGTCGACCTGCTGCGGATCCCCGCCTTCGCCCTGTCGATGGCGACGTCGGTCGCCTCGTTCTGCGCCCAGATGGTCTCCTACGTGGCGCTGCCCTTCTACTTCCAGGACGTTCTCCACCTGTCCAGCACCCAGACCGGCTTCCTGCTCACCCCATGGCCGATCGCGGTCGCCGCGATGGCACCGATCTCCGGCCGCCTCGCGGACCGCTACCCGCCCGGTATCCTCGGCGGTATCGGGCTGGCCATGATGGCAGCCGGGCTCGTCAGCGTGACGCTCCTGCCAGAGGTTCCCGCCACCCTCGACATCGTCTGGCGGCTGACCCTGTGCGGCCTCGGCTTCGGCCTGTTCCAGTCGCCCAACAACAAGGTCATCGTCACCTCGGCGCCGCGCGAGCGGGCCGGCGGGGCGAGCGGCATGCAGTCGACGGCGCGGCTCACAGGGCAGTCCCTCGGCGCGGCCCTGGTGGCGGTGATCTTCGGCCTGACCCACGGGCTCGGGGCCGAGCGGGCCGTGACCATCTCGCTCTCCTGTGCGGTGGCGCTCTCGGTGATCGGCGGCTGCGCCAGCGTCCTGCGGCGGAGTCGGAGCGGCTAGACCGACCCCGTATGCCACCGCGGCCACCGGACCGCGTTGACGCGACGAGTCACGTGCTGGAGCGTCCCATGGATCTCGATCTCACCGGCCGGAAGGCCCTGGTCACCGGCTCGACCGGCGGCATCGGCTACGCCATCGCCAAGGAACTCCTCGATCTCGGCGCCGAGGTCGGCATCAACGGCCGCACGCCCGAGCGCGTCGAGGCCGCGCTGGCGAAGCTGCGGGGGGAGGCGAGCGCCGGCCGCGCCTTCGCGGCGCCGGGCGACGTCGCGACCGCGGACGGCGTGTCCGCGCTGGTCCAGGCGCTTCCGGCCGTGGACGTGCTGGTGAACAACACCGGGATCTTCGAGCCGAAGCCGTTCTTCGAGATCCCGGACGCCGACTGGCAGCGCTTCTTCGACGTCAACGTGATGAGCGGGGTGCGCCTGTCCAGGGCCTACACGCCCGGCATGGCGGAGCGGGGCTGGGGCCGGGTGATCTTCATCTCCAGCGAGTCCGGCATCAACACGCCGACCGAGATGGTCCATTACGGGATGACCAAGACCGCGCAGCTCGCGATCTCCCGCGGGCTCGCCCAGACGGTGGCCGGCACCGGCGTGACGGTCAACAGCGTGCTGCCCGGCCCGACCCTGTCGGAAGGTGTGGCGGAGTTCATGAGGCAGATGGCCGGCGGCGCGGCGGATGCAGACCTCGAGGCCATGGGCCGCAGCTTCGTCGCGGAGCACCGGCCCTCCTCGCTGATCCAGCGCCTCGCGCGGGTGGAGGAGGTCGCGAACCTCGTCGCCTATCTCTGCAGCCCGGCCGCGAGCGCCACCACCGGCGCGGCTCTGCGGGTCGATGGCGGTGTCCTGCAGGGGCTCGCCTAGGATCGCGCGGGACTCGGCATTGGGCCCGGCATAGGGCCCGGCATGGGGCCCGGATCGGCTGGCCGTGCCCGACAGGTCACTGAAGCTGGGCCTTGTCGACGACCCCGCGTGCGCGGGACCGCGGTGGCTCGGCGAGTGCGCGCGGGGAAGCCCGGGTTCCAGACCTTCCGACGCGTCCGGCCCAGCGGACGGCCAAAGCCCTCCGGTCTGACCGGTCGCTCTGGGCACCGGGCTTTCGCCCGCGGCGCGCCAGGTCGGCCGGTCCTCCGGCCCGACTGGAACGTCACGAAGGCACCTAGAGCCGTCGGCCCGGACGAGATGCCGGACTGGGCTCTAGGTCGTGATCAGGCCTTCAGATGCGCGGCGAGGTGCTTGTTCATCTCGAACATGGAGCACTTGTCCTTGCCGAAGACCTTCTTGAGCTTGTCGTCGGCAACGATCTCGCGCTTGTTCTGCGGGTTCTGAAGGTTGTTCTTCTTGATGTAATCCCAAACCTTGCTGACCACCTCGCCGCGGGGCAGCGGGCTGGTGCCGACGATGGCGCCGAGCTCGGCCGACGGCTTCAGCGGCTGCTGCAGAGCGTTGGGCTTGGTGCCGGCCGACTTGGCGGCAGCCGGCTTCGCAGCCTTCGCCGGGGCGGCCTTCTCCGCAGTCTTGGTGGTCTTGGCCGCCTTCGGCGCAGCCTTCTCGGTCTTTGTGGCCATAAACTTCCTCCGGTTCTCGGGCCGCAGGCCGGGGCATGATCGCCCCACGGCCGAGCCAGCATAGCAGCAACTAAGCGGTGCCGCCGCCGTTCCAAGGGGAAATTGCCTTTGCAACGCCCTCATCCACAAGGCACGCACGGGAATCCCCTGTGGGATCGCTCGATGGATGCCGTGGTGAAGATTATTCGGCCAGATGCTGAACGCGAAACCTGCTCTTAACAATCCTGCGCGCGAAATACAGGCATGTTCGCCCCGGCCCTCACGCTCGCGCTCCTGCTCGCCACCGGACTGGTCACCGGTCTCGGGCTCGTGATCCGCGCGGAGACGACCGCCTCCGGCATCGCGCCGGGCCGCGGGCTGATCTGAGCGCGCCGGGATTGCCGCGCCATTCCGCCGGGTGCATCAGCCCGACCGCATGACCGACCCGATCACCCTCGCCAGCCTGGAAAGCACCGCCCACGTCGTCCAGGTGGCGCTCAGCCCCGTCTTCCTGCTGTCGGGCATCGCGACGCTGCTCAACGTCTTCGGGGCCCGTCTCGCGCGCGTGGCGGACCAAGCCGATCACGTGTCCGGATTGCTCGCGGGCGCCGGCGATGCCGAGCGCGTCCGCCTCGGGAAGCGCCTGGACCGCCTTCACCGGCGCTCCCTCGCGCTCGACGCCGCGGTGTTCCTGGCCGCGCTCGGCGGCGTGGCGACCTGCGGCTCGGTGCTGACCCTGTTCGTGGGCGCGCTGCGCGACAGCACGGTCGCGACCCTGCTGTTCGGCCTGTTCGGCGCGGCGATCCTGTGCACGCTGTGCGCCCTGGTGGCCTTCGGCTTCGAGATGCTGCTGGCGAACCGGTCGGTCCGCGACCGGATCAATCAGCGGCGGGCGAGCGCCGGCATGCCGCCCGCCCCCTGAGCGCTCGGTGCGGGTCCGGCCCCCGCTGCCCGCCGGCGGAACCGGTCCCGACCCGCGCGCTTAGTGAGCCGAGGGATGGCCGCGCCGGCACCGCCCCGCGCGCGAACCGTGGAGAGACCATGCCGACGGATTTGCCCAACGAACGTACCCTGAGAGAGCCCGGCACGCTGGAACTGGACCCGACGGGCGAGGGCATGGCGATCGACGAGACGCCGCGGCTGATCGCGTCCAACAAGGTCGAGGGCACGGCCGTCTACGATCGCAGCGGCCGCCACCTCGGCGCCATCCACAATTTCATGGTGGACAAGGTTTCCGGACAGGTCGCCTACGCCGTGCTGGCCTTCGGGGGGTTCCTCGGGCTCGGCGAGACCCATCACCCGCTGCCCTGGAAGAGCCTCAGCTACAGCACGGAACTCGGCGGCTACGTCGTCGACATCGAGCCGGGCGTGACCGCGGAGGCGCCGAGCCAGGGGGTCGGCTAGGCGAGCGTCGGCGCGGCGCGCCGACCCGGGCCGTCGCGCCCGCATCGAGCGTCGTCCCCGCGTGCGGGTGCCCGCGCTCGGGAGGGGCGCGGGTGCCGAGCCGTATCGGCTCAGAACTTCCCGCCGAGACCGACGCTGCCGCCGGGCGACAGCATCGGGCCCATCGAGCCGCTGCCGCCGCTGCCGCCGACGGCCGCGTTGCCGCCGTCGAGATCCTCCCGCCGGATCCGGCGCTCGCCGCTGTCGGCCGTCCGCGTGGCGCTGCCGGCTGTCCTGGGGATCGCGAGTTGCTTCGTCGGCGCCGTCTGCAGCGGCTGGCCGTCCGCGTCGACCGCGGCATTGCGCGGCTCGCGATTGGGCAGGGAGCCGCGCAGCGACGGCGGCAGCCCGACCTCCGTCGCCGGCATCACGCCGCCGCCGCCGCCGAGCGCCTGACAGCCGGCCACGAGACCGGCCAGTGCGGCGGCGAGCGCGAGACCGCGCGCTGCCGCGCGTCGCGACGTGGTGAGGGTCGACATCGTGTAGTCCTCGACAGTGGCCGCGGTGCCATCCGCAGCTCGCATGGGTTTATGCGCGGTTGTCTACGCTGGGGTTGCGGCGAAAACCAGACAGCACCACGGGACGCCGGGGGATGACCTCCGGACGCCCTCCGCCGCCCGGTAGCGCCCGGCCGACATGCGCGGCCCGAGCCTTGCTGACGGGCCGACGGGGTCCATAACTTCGCCCAGGTCCTGCGGCACGACGCCATCCGCAGGCGGGGTCCTGCCGGCGGCGGACCCGGAACCGGCCGAAAGCGGTCGTGGACGCGCCGGAGCGCCGGTGTGGCCCGGCCATTCCTCAGAGGACGAAGCGTGTTCAGAACCAACCGGATGATCGCGGCCGTGACGCTCGCCCTCTGGGCGTCGGGGACCGCGGCGCAGGCCCAGGCGAGCGGCAGCGAGGGGCCTGCCGGTCAGGCCGCGCCGCAGACTCCGGCCACGCCGCAATCCGCACCTCCGGCCCAGACACCGATCCAGACACCGGCCCCACCGCCACCCGCGGCGACACCGGCCGCCCCGCCATCCAGTCCGCCGGCTGCCGCGGGCGCGCCGCCCGCCCCGGCCCAGGCGCAGCAGCAGGGAACGCCGGCCACCGTCCTCGACACCCAGGATTACGAGAGCCTGCTCGGCCGCAGCGTGCGCAGCGCCGGCGGCGACGAGCTGGGACGCGTGATCGACATCATCATCGACAAGGAGGGCCATCCCCGCGCCGCGATCATCGATTTCGGCGGCTTCCTCGGTGTCGGCACCCGCAAGATCGCGGTGGATTGGCGCGCCCTGCGCTTCACGCCGGACGGCGGGAAGGAGCGCAAGCTGTCGGTCGCGCTGACCCGCAACCAAGTCCGCGTGTCACCGGAATACAAGGCCGGCGAGCCGATCGTGGTCCTGGGGCCCGCCAGCCCGGCCGCGCCCCCGCCCGAGGGCGAGCAGGCGGCCGCGCCCGCGGCGACCCGACAGCACCGGCCTCCCCCACGCCGGGCAACGCCGCTCCGACCGCCGCGGCACCGGCCGCCGCCCCGCCGGCGACCGTGCCCGCCCTGCCCCCGGAGAAGGCACCGGATAAGTGACGGTGGCCCGGTTGAAGGTCAGAACCGCCGCCGCCTCCCGCGAGCGCGACGTGCCCCGGCAGGACATCCGCTCCCGTCCGACCCGCCTGAAGGATCAGGCGGCCGAGGCCGCGCGTCCGCCGGCCGCATCGGCGGCCCACGGCGAGCGCGCGATCTCGTCGGCGAGCCGCTACGGCCTCGATGCCTTCGCGTTCTTCGTCGCCAACCTGCAGACCGGGTTCGGGCCGTTCCTGGCGGTCTACTTCTCACAGGCCAAGTGGACCCAGTCCGACATCGGCTTCGCCCTCACGGTCGGCAGCCTCGTGGCGCTCCTCGGCCAGGTGCCGGGCGGCGCCTTCGTCGACGTCGTGCGCTCGAAGCGCTTCGCCGCCGCCGTGGCGGTGATCGGGATCGCCGGCAGCGCCTTCGCGCTGGCGGTCTGGCCGAGCTTCCTGGTCGTGCTGCTGGCGATGGCGCTTCACTCGGCCGCGAGCTGCGTGCTGACGCCGGCCATCGCGGCGATCAGCATCGGCCTGGTCGGGCGCGCCCGGGCCGGCGAGCGCCTCGGCCGCAACGCGAGCTTCGCGGCCCTCGGCAATGCCCTGGGCGCGGCCGGGATGGGCGCGATCGGCTACTACCTGTCCAACGGCGCCGTCTTCTACCTCACCGCGGCACTCGGGATCCCGACGGTGATCGCGCTGGCGCGCATCCGCGCCCAGGACATCGATCCCGGCGTGTTCAAGGAGCCGGCCGCGGCCCAGACGGCGCCAGCCCCGACGGGGCCCGCATCCGGCCAGGACGGCATCCGCGCCCTCCTGACCAACCGCGGCCTGCTCTGCTTCGCGGCCTGCATGGTGCTGTTCTTCCTCGCCAACGCCGCGATGCTGCCCCTCGTCGGCAGCGTCCTGACCCTGCGGGCGAGCGAGACCGCGACCGCGCTGGTCGCCGCCTGCATCATGGTCCCGCAGGCCGTCCTGGCGGTCAGTGCCCCGGCGGTCGGCCGGGCCGCCGAGCGCTTCGGCCGCTACCCGGTCCTGCTGTTCGGCTTCGGCGCGCTGCCGGTCCGCGGCCTGATGCTCGCCTACACGACCAACCCGTACGGCCTCGTCGCCATCCAGGTCCTCGACGGCATCTCGGCCTCGGTGCTCGGCGTGATGGTGCCGCTGATCGTGTCGGACCTCACCCGCGGCACCGGGCGCTTCAACCTCGCCCTCGGCGCGGTCGGGACCGCCATGGGCATCGGCGCCGCCCTCTCGACGTCCCTCGCCGGCATCATGGCCGACCACCTCGGCAGCCACAGCGCCTTCCTGGGCCTCGCGGTCGTCGGCTTCGCGGCCTTCATGCTGGTAGCGCTGATCATGCCGGAGACGCGCCAGACGGAGCGCGCGGCCTGAACGGTCACGGCATCGGATTCGCTTGGGTGTTTCCACGCCGCTCAAGCGGCGTTCAGGTTCTGCGGATAAAAGCGCAACGAAGGTGCGAGCCGGTGAAACATATGGCAACGCTCTCGCGTTGCCGCTGCGGGTCAGACTGCGCCCGCGCTGCACTCCGCCTCAGCCCGTAAGCCAAAGCCGCGCGAATACGGAATGGTCACCGCGATGGAAGAGCTGCACCGATACGCCGACAGGCCCTTCGCCTTCGTCGGGCGGTATCTCCGGCGCCGCTGGCTGCCGCACCTGGTCATCCTGATCTCGGTGCTCGGCGCCGTCGGCTTCTCGGTGTCCACCGACTACGCGCTCAAGGGCGTGGTCGACGCGCTGACGAAGGGCCCCGGCCCGGGCAACACCGTGATCTGGGGGGCGCTGGCGGTCCTGATCGCCTTCATCGCCGCCGACAACATGCTCTGGCGCGTGGCCGCGCTGACCGGCGCCTTCACCTTCGTGGGCATCACGGGCGACATCCGGCGCGACCTGTTCCGGCACCTGACCGGCCACTCCCCGACCTTCTTCTCCGACCGCCAGCCGGGCACCCTGGCGTCGCGGATCACGGCGACCTCGAACGCGATCTTCACGGTCGAGAATATGTTCGTGTTCAACGTGATGCCGCCGACGGTCGCGGCCTTCGGGTCGATCGCCTACATCGCCACCGTCAACCTCACCATGGCGGGCATCCTGGCGGGCGTATTCGCCGCCGTCGTCGTGCTGATGTTCAAGATGGCCGCGGCCGGCAAGCCGTTGCACCACGACTTCGCCGCCAAGGCCGCCACCGTCGACGGCGAGATGGTCGACCTCGTGGGGAACATGTCGCTCGTGCGCGCCTTCTCGGCGTTCAAGCGGGAGGGGAAGCGCTTCGAGGGGACCATCGCCACCGAGATGCGGGCCCGCCGCTCGTCCCTGCTCTATCTCGAGAAGCTGCGCATCGTGCACGCGGTGCTCACCGTGCTGGCCGTGTTCGGCCTGCTCTACTGGGCGATCCAGATGTGGGAGGCCGGCCAGGCGACGAACGGTCAGGTGGTCCTGGTCTGCACGCTCGGCATCCGCATCCTCGCCGCCACCCGCGACCTCGCGGTGGCGCTGGTCGACGCGACCCAGCACACCGCGCGCCTGTCCGAGGCGCTGCACACCCTGCTTCAGCCCCACGACCTCGTGGACCATCCGGAGGCGCAGCCGCTCAGCGGTCAGGGCGCCAAGATCGAGTTCGAGCACGTCGCGTTCAACTATCCGGACGGGCGGCCCGTCTTCACCGACTTCGATCTCGTCATCGAGCCCGGCCAGCGCGTCGGCCTCGTCGGCAAGTCGGGCGGCGGCAAGTCGACCCTGTTCTCGCTGATCCAGCGTTTCTACGACGTGCAGAGCGGCGCGATCCGCATCAACGGGCAGAACATCGAGCGCGTCACGCAGGAATCCCTGCGCGAGGCGATCACGGTCGTGCCGCAGGACGTCTCGATGTTCCACCGCTCGCTGCGCGAGAACATCCGCTACGGCCGGCCCGAGGCGACCGACGACGAGGTCTGGCAGGCAGCCGAGGCGGCGCACTGCACCGACTTCATCAAGGCCCTGCCGGAGGGTTTCGATACGATCGTGGGCGACCGCGGCGTGAAGCTCTCGGGCGGTCAGCGTCAGCGCATCGCCATCGCCCGGGCGATCCTGAAGAACTCGCCGATCCTGCTGCTCGACGAGGCGACCTCCGCACTGGACGCCGAATCCGAGCAGGCGATCCGCCACGCCCTCGCGAACCTGATGAAGGGCCGGACCGTCATCGCGATCGCGCACCGTCTCTCGACGCTGCAGGATTTCGACCGGATCGTCGTGCTCGACGGCGGCCGCATCGCGCAGGACGGCTCGCCCGACAAGCTGACCCATCTCGACGGCTTCTTCCGGGAGCTCATGAAGAAGGAATCGATGGCGATGGCG
Source organism: Methylobacterium mesophilicum (assembly GCF_036441335.1). Taxonomy (GTDB): domain Bacteria; phylum Pseudomonadota; class Alphaproteobacteria; order Rhizobiales; family Beijerinckiaceae; genus Methylobacterium; species Methylobacterium mesophilicum_B. The sequence goes on along the minus strand of NZ_MLBW01000034.1, from coordinate 25,370 downwards.
CTCGCCGCCGCGTGACGCCTCGACCTCTAGCTCGCGCCCTGTCCTCGCAAGCGGAGCGAAGCGACCCAGGGCAGCGCGACACCGCCGAACGCGGCGCCGCTGGATCGCTTCGCTCCGCTCGCGAGGACGGCGGGGTATGGCTCCGTTCGGTTCCCACGCCCGCCCGGCACTGCTAGATCACCGCTCGGCCGGACCGGACCTTGCATCGCCCGAGACGTCGCGAACCGGCCCGGTTCCGACGCAACGCGACGCCCGAGCCCGACCGTGCCCGACCTTGCCCACGTCATCCGGGAGATCTCCGAGGAGATGGCCCAGCGCCCCGACCGGGGCGCGGTCGCGGACTACATCCCGGAGCTCGCCCGGGTCGATCCCGACCAGTTCGGCTTGGCGGTGATCGACGCCGAGGGGCAGGTCTTCGCCGGCGGCGACAGCGAGACGCCGTTCTCGATCCAGAGCGTGTCGAAGGTGTTCACGCTCACCCTCGCCCTCGGCATGGTCGGCGACCGGCTGTGGAAGCGGGTCGGCCGCGAGCCCTCGGGCAACCCGTTCAACTCCATCGTCCAGCTGGAGCGGGAGCGCGGCGTGCCGCGCAATCCGTTCATCAACGCGGGCGCGATCGCGGTCACCGATGTGATCCTCTCGGGTCACGAGCCCCGCGAGGCGCTGGGCGAGATCCTGCGCTTCATGCAGTTCCTGGCCCAGGATCCCAGCATCGCCATCGATGAGAGGGTGGCGGCCTCGGAGAAGCGCACGGGCTTCCGCAACACCGCGCTCGCCAACTACATGAAATCGTTCGGCGTCCTCGACAATCCGGTCGACTACACGCTCGGCGTCTACTTCCACCACTGCGCCATCGCGATGAACTGCCGGCAGCTTGCGCAGGCCGGCCGGTTCCTGGCGCATAACGGCATCAACCCGTCGACAGGCCACTCGGTCGTGTCGGCGGAGCGCGCGCGCCGCATCAACGCGATCATGCTGACCTGCGGCCACTACGACGGGTCGGGCGAGTTCGCCTACCGGGTCGGCCTGCCGGGCAAGAGCGGGGTTGGCGGCAGCATCCTGGCGATCGCGCCGGGCAAGGCCTCGATCGCCGTCTGGTCGCCCGGCCTCGACGCGGCGGGCAATTCTCACCTCGGCCGCATCGCCCTGGAGCGGCTGACGCAGCGCATGGGCTGGTCCGTCTTCGGCGCCTGACGGCACCCCCGCGCGGCCGGCGTCGCGCCCCCTTGCGCGCTGCCCGCTTCCGCGGCACTGCGCCGGCGGGGCGCCGCGGCGCCGAGACGAGGCTCACCGGCATGGCGACGCGTACGGCAGTCCGGGCTTTCGACGCGGGTCTCGATCCCGGCGCCCTCCTGGCCCGTCTCGACCGGCTCCCGGCGACGCCGACGGTCTGGCGCCTCGTGATGCTGCTCGGGCTCGGCTTCTTCTTCGAGCTCTACGACCTGCTGTTCACCGGCTACGTCGCGCCGGGGCTCGTCAAGGCCGGGATCCTGACGCCGACGACTCCGGGCCTGTTCGGTGCCAGCGGCGTCGCGAGCTTCGTGGCCGCCCTCTTCACAGGCCTGTTCATCGGCACCATCGCCTGCGGCTGGCTCGCCGACCGGTTCGGCCGGCGGGCGATCTTCACGTGGTCGCTCCTGTCCTACACCGCCGCCAACGTGGTGATGGCCTGCCAGAGCGACGCCTTCGGCCTCAACCTCTGGCGCCTGATCGCGGGGATCGGCCTCGGCCTGGAGATGGTGACGATCGGCAGCTACCTCTCCGAGCTGGTGCCGAAGGCGATCCGGGGCCGGGCCTTCGCCCTGTGCCAGGGCATCGGCTTCACCGCCGTGCCGGTCGTGGCGTTCCTGTCCTACCTGCTGATCCCGACGGCCCCCCTCGGCATCGACGGGTGGCGCTGGGTGGTTCTGATCGGCGCCTCGGCGGCGATCGTGGTCTGGTGGATGCGGGCGGGCCTGCCGGAGAGCCCGCGCTGGCTCGTCGAGCGCGGCCGTCTGGCGGAGGCCGAGGCGGTCCTGCGGCGGCTGGAAGCGCGGATCGCGGCCGAGCATGGGCGGCCGCTTCCCGCTCCGGCCGCGCCGGAGCCGGTGCAGCCGCGCGGCGCGTTCCGCGACATGTGGGTCCAGCCCTACCGGCGCCGCGCCCTGATGATGGCGGGGTTCAACGTCTTCCAGACGGTGGGCTTCTACGGCTTCGCCAACTGGGTGCCGACACTCCTGGTGGCCCAGGGCATCACGGTGACGTCGAGCCTCGCCTACACGGCGCTGATCGCGCTCGCCGCCCCGGTCGGGCCCCTGATCGGCCTCGCCATCGCCGACCGGTTCGAGCGCAAGCACGTCATCGTGGCCGCCGCCCTCGTCTACATCGGCTGCGGCTTGGCCTTCGCGCAGACGCGGGACGTCACCGTCATCGTGGCGCTCGGCATCGGCCTGACGCTGGCCTCGAACGTGATGTCGTACAGCTTCCACGCCTATCAGGCCGAGCTGTTTCCCACGGGCATCCGGGCACGCGCGGTCGGCTTCGTCTATTCCTGGAGCCGCTTCTCGGCGATCTTCACCGGCTTCGTCATCGCGTTCGTGCTGCGGGAGGCCGGGACGCCGGGCGTGTTCCTGTTCATCTCGGCGGCGATGCTGGCCGCGGGCCTGCTCGTCGGGCTGCTGGGTCCCCGGACGCGGGACGTCGCGCTGGAGAAGATCGCGGGGTGAGGCCCGTGAGGAGCACGGCTCCCGGCAAGCCGAATCCGTGCTAACCTCGGGCATGGTCGCTCAGCCGAGATCCCGGATGACGGTCGACGAGTTTCTCGCCTGGGCCGAGGGGCAGCCGGGGCGCTTCGAGCTGGTCGATGGCGAGGTGTTCGCGATGTCACCGGAGCGGGCCGGACATGCGTTGGTCAAGTTCGCAGCACAGACTGCCCTGAATCGTGCGATCAGAGCCTCCGGTGTCGTCTGTCACATGATGCCCGACGGCATGACGGTCCGCATCGACAGCACGACGACGTTCGAACCGGATGCACTGGTCTATTCTGGGCCCCGGATGGATCTCGATGCCGTCGAAGTGCCGGATCCCGTCATTGTCGTCGAGGTTCAGTCGCCGGGCACACGCGCGGTGGACTCGGGCCTGAAACTGACCCGCTACTTCGGTCTGGAGAGCGTCATCCACTATCTGATCGTGGATCCGGTGAAGCGTCTCGTCATCCATCACCGCCGCGCTCAGGGCGGCCTGATCGAGACCCGCATCGCGACCCGGGAGACGCTGGACCTGACGCCGCCCGGCCTGCGCCTGCCCGTGCCCGAGCTGTTCGCCGACCTCGCGCCCGCCGACGACGGCGCTTGATCCGATCCGAGGCGGATGCCACAGCGGCGCGAACGCGAATCAGGACGCCCGTATGACTGCACCCCTCGATCTCCTCGTGCTCGGCAACGCCATCGTCGACGTGATCGCTCGCACGGACGACGCCTTCCTGTCGGCGCAGGGCGTCACCAAGGGCGCGATGCAACTCATCGACGAGCCGCGGGCCGAGGCGCTGTTCCAGGCGATGGGACCGGCGACGATCGTGTCGGGCGGCTCGGGCGCCAACACCGCGGTCGGCGCGGCGCTCCTCGGGGCAAGGACCGGCTTCGTCGGAAAGGTCCGGAACGACGAGCTCGGCGGCCTGTTCAGCCACGATCTCAAGGCGACCGGCATCGACTTCGCCGTCCCGGCCGCCGCCGAGGGTCCGGCGACCGCCCGGTGCTTCGTGCTCGTGACGCCGGACGGCGAGCGCACGATGAACACCTATCTCGGCGCCTGCCAGGGCCTGTCACCCGACGATGTCGACAAGACGCTCGTGAGCTCGGCCCGCGTCGTCTATCTCGAGGGCTACCTCTGGGATCCGCCGGCCGCCAAGGACGCGTTCCGCAAGGCGGCGCAGCTCGCCCATCAGGCGGGCAACGCCGTCGCCCTCACCCTCTCGGACGCGTTCTGCGTGGGCCGCTACCGCGACGAGTTCCTCGGCCTCGTGCGTGACGGCAGCATCGACATCCTGTTCGCCAACATGGCCGAGCTGCAGAGCCTCTACGAGACCGAGGATCCCGAGGCCGCCGTGGCGGCCCTGCGCGACGAGCGCAACGCCCGCGGCCGCCATCTGCTCGGCCTCGTCACGCGCTCGGCCGACGGCGCCCTGGTGGTTCAGGGCGGCGAGGTCCGGGCCGTCGAGGCGAGCCCGGTCCAGACCGTCGTCGACACGACCGGCGCGGGCGACCTGTTCGCGGCCGGCTTCCTCGCCGGCCACGCCCGCGGCCTCGACAACGTCGCCAGCGCCCGCCTGGGCACGCTCGCGGCGGCCGAGGTCATCCAGCACATCGGCGCCCGCCCGCAGGCGGATCTGGTCGGCCTGGCCAGGGCGCGCGGGCTCCTCTGAGCCGGCGCCGCGGGCGCGGTCGGAGGGTTTCGTCCGCGACCGTCCCGCGCGCTCAGGCGGCGCGGACGGTCGCGAGGAAGCGCGTCACCTCGTCCCTGAGATGCCCGGACCGGAGCGACAGCTCCGAGGCTGCCGTGAGAACCTGATCGGCCGCCGCGCCGGCCCCCTTCGCCGCGTCGGCGACGCCCGCGATGGTGCTGGTGACGTCAGCCGCCCCCTGGGCGGCCTGGGAGACGTTGCGGACGATCTCCTGCGTCGCGGCGCCCTGCTGCTCCACGGCGCTGGCGATCCGCGTCGCCACCGCGCTGAGTTCCTGGACCCGACCGCCGATGCGCCCGATCGCCGAGACGGCGTCGCCGGTGGAAGCCTGGATCCGGGCGACGTGGGCGCCGATCTCGTGGGTTGCCCGCGCGGTCTGGCCGGCCAGCTCCTTCACCTCAGCGGCCACGACGGCGAAGCCGCGGCCGGCGGCGCCCGCCCGGGCCGCTTCGATCGTGGCGTTCAGCGCCAGGAGGTTCGTCTGCTCGGCGATGGTCGAGATCATGCCCACGACGTGCCCGATCTGGACCGCCGCCCCGTTCAGATCCTGAACCAAATGAGCGCTCGCCTCCGCGTCCGCGACCGCCGACTGCGTCAGTGCCGTCGAGCCCGCGACCTGGCGGCTGATCTCTTGGACGGAGGCGCCGAGTTCCTCGGCCGCCGCCGCCGCGACGTTGACGTTGCCGACCGCGAGTTCGGCCGCGCTCGCCACCCGGCCCGAGCGATCGGCGGCGTCGGCGGCCGCTTCGTTCATGGTCGAGGCCGTGTCCTGCAGCGCGGCGACGGCGGTCGAGACCGTGCCGATGATGCCGCCGACCGTGCCCTCGAAGGCGTCGGCGATCTCGTGCATGCCGCTCCGCCGCCGCGCCTCGGCCGTGGCGCGGGCCTGCGCGGCGTCGTGCTCGAGCGCCCGCGCCCGGATCAGGCCGTCCTTGAAGACCTGCACGGAGGCGGCCATGACGCCGATCTCGTCCGTCCGCCCGGAGCCGCTGACGGCCACGTCAAGATCGTCGGCCGCGAGCCGGCCCATGATCTCGGCCAGGGATCGGATCGGACGGGCGACCCGGCGCCAGACCCACCAGACCGCCGCGCCGGTCATGATCAATCCGATGACGGAGAGCGCCACGGTGACGGACCACGCCGTCCGGAACGCATCCTCGGAGCGGCGGACCGAGACGTCCATACCCTCGGCAGTGAGGTGGCCCAGATCCGCCAGAGCCTCGAAGGCGGCGACCAGCGGTGCGCGGGCCGGCGCGATGGCGTCGCGGGCCGCGTTCCGGTCGCCGCGTCTCAGCGGGGCGAGGATCGCCTCCCGCGCCACGCGATAGGCCTTCCACCGACCTTCGAACGCGTCCCAGAGCGCGCGCTCCCGGGGGGTGATCATGCCCGCGCGGTAGCTCTGGAAGGCATCCGGGATGGTCCCATCCATCTCGACGAACTCGGCCTCAAGGTCCCGGTTCTCGCCGGCGTCGGTGGCCACCACCTGGCGGATCGTCGTGGTGTGGTACCGCAGCATCAGGAATCGAATCGTGTGAAGCGCGTTGTCCTTGCGTCCCCAGACGTCGCGGGTGTCCACGGCGGCGCCGTTGATGGCCTGTATCTGCATCAAGCCGACGATCGAGCTTGCCAGGAAAAGCAGAAGACCGATGATCGAAGGGAGTATCAGCTTCGATACGACACTTCTTCGAAGATTCATCTCGGGCACCACGGATGACGACTCGACCGCATCGAGGCGCATGAAGATGAATGTCGGACCGATCCGCAACATCTACTTCGGAAACGACCTGCGCCGGAGATCAGCGCGGAGCGCATGGCTCGCCGCCCGCCGTGGCCGTGTGGCGGTTCAGGCGCGGCTTCCCGGGAAGGCGGGCGGCCGCGGCCCGGTCAAGGTCGCAGCAGCACCTTGCCCACGGCGGCACGGCGGGTCAGGAGGCCGAAGGCCTCGGAAAATTGCGCCAGCGGGTAGACTCCGTGGACCTGCGCGGTGAGCTTGCCCTCGGCGACCCAGCCGAGGAGCCGGCGCTGATCGGCCCGGTGCGCCTCGGGCTCCCGATCCAGGAAGGCGCCCCAGTGGACGCCCTGCACGTCGAGTTCCTTCAGGAGCATCAGGTTCAGCGGCAGCCGCGGGATGGCGCCGGCGGCGAAGCCGATCACGAGGAAGCGCCCGCGCCAGCCGAGCGCCCGCAGGGCCGGCTCCGCGTAGGCGTCGCCGACCGCGTCGTAGACGACGTCGATCCCGCCGCCCGAGATCCGGCGCAGCTCGTCCTTGAGCGTTGCCGGGTCGTAGACCACGCCCGCCTCGGCGCCGTGGGCGCGGGCCGCCGCGAGCTTCTCCTCCGAGGAGGCGCAGGCGATCACCCGCGCGCCCATCAGCCGGCCGAGCTCGACGGCGGCGAGGCCGACGCCCCCGGACGCACCGAGGACCGCCAGCCACTCGCCGGGCCGCAGGCGGGCGCGGTTCGCCAGGGCGTGCAGCGAGGTGCCGTAGGTGATGGTCAGCCCGGCCGCCTGCTCGTCCGGCACGGCGTCCGGCACCGGCGTGAGCCGGGCGGCGTCGAGGGCGATCAGCTCCGCGCAGCAGCCGTGCCCGGCATGGACGATCACCCGGTCGCCCACGACCACGCCCGAGGCCCCCTCACCGAGCGCCTCGACCACGCCCACCCCTTCGCCGCCCGGCGAGAATGGGAGGGTCGGCTTCACCTGGTAGCGCCCGGCGGTGATCAGCGTGTCGAAGAAGTTCAGGGCCGCCAGCCGCATCCGCACCAGCGCCTGCCCGGGACCCGGCACCGGGTCGGGGCGTTCGACGATCTCGAGATGCTCCGGCCCGTCGAGCTTCGTGCACAGCAGCGCCCGCATGGCGTCCCTCCTTCCCGGCGTTTCCCGGCCGATCAGGCCCGAACCGGACGTGCGGTCAAGCCGTTCCGATCATCTCGCGGATCCGGGCTCCCAGCACCTCCACCACGAACGGCTTGGTGATGACCTGCATCCCGGCATCGAGGGGCCCGTTGCCGAAGACCGCGCTCTCCGCGTAGCCGGTGACGAACAGGACCTTCAGGCCGGGACGCGTGATCCGGCCGGCCTCGGCCATCTGGCGCCCGTTCATGCCCCCCGGCAATCCGATGTCGGACACCAGCAGGTCGATCCGCACGTCGGACTGCAGCACCTTCAGGCCGGCCGCGCTGTCGGCAGCCTCGATCGCCGTGTAGCCGAGTTCCTCCAGCACCTCGGTGACCAGCATGCGGACGGTCGGCTCGTCGTCGACCACCAGCACGGTCTCCCCCGGCGCGGCCCGCGGCGGCGCGCCGACAGCGGGGTGCGCGTCCTCCTCGGCCACCGGGCCGCGGTGGCGGGGCAGGTACAGGCACACCGTCGTGCCCTTGCCCAGCTCGGAGTGGATCCGCACCTGACCGGCCGATTGCTGCGCGAAGCCGTAGATCATCGACAGGCCGAGGCCGGTGCCCTGCCCCAGAGGCTTCGTGGTGAAGAACGGCTCGAACACCTTGCCGACGATCTCCGGCGGCATGCCGATGCCGGTGTCGGTGACGCACAGCGACAGGTACTGGCCCGGCGGCATGTCGTGGCGCCGGGCGGCGCGCTCGTCGAGCCAGGCATTGGCGGTCTCGATGGTGATCCGGCCGCCCTCCGGCATCGCGTCCCGGGCGTTGATGCACAGGTTGAGGAGCGCGTTCTCGAGCTGCGGCGGATCGACCAGGGCCGGCCACAGGCCGGGGGGCGCCACGACCTCGACCACCACGGCGGGTCCCACGGTGCGGCGGATCAGGTCCTCCATGCCGGCCACCAGCCGGTTCACGTCGGTGGGCTTCGGGTCGAGGGTCTGGCGACGCGAGAAGGCGAGCAGACGGTGGGTCAGCGCCGCGGCCCGCTTCGATGCCCCCTGCGCAGCGTTGATGTAGCGGTCGACGTCCATGACGCGGCCCTGGCCGAGCCGGGTCTGGATCAGCTCCAGCGACCCGGAGATGCCGGCGAGCAGGTTGTTGAAGTCGTGGGCGATGCCGCCGGTCAGCTGACCGACCGCCTCCATCTTCTGCGACTGGCGCAGGGCCTCCTCGGCGGCGGCCAGGGCGTCGGCGCGCTCGCGCTCCGCGGTGAAATCGCGCCCGACCGCGTTGATGAACCCCTCCCCCGGCCGGGCCGCCCAGCTGATCCAGCGATAGCCGCCGTCCCGGTGGCGGTAGCGGTTGTCGAAGCGCGCGAGACTCGACCCCGCGGAGAGCTGGCGCGCGCCCTCGACGGTGCGGTCGAGATCGTCCGGATGGACGAAGGCGATGAGTTTCGTTCCGATCAACTCGTCCGGGCGCCAGCCCAGCACCTCGGTCCAGGCCGGGTTCACCGCGGTGATCGTCCCGTCGTACAGGCAGCGCAGCATCATGTCGGACGAGAGCGTCCACAGGGCGTTGCGGTCGGCCGTGCGCTCCTCGACCTGCTGCGCCAAGGTGGCGTTCAGGTCGCGCAGCTCCGCGAGCGCCGCCTCGAGCCGGCCCTGGCTCTCCTTGAGGGCGGCGTCTGCCAGGACCCGGCCGGTGGTCTCGTTGGTGAGGATGAACAGGCCGGCGACCCGGCCCTCGGCATCGAGCACCCGCGAGTACGAGAAGGTCCACCACGTCTCGCGCGCGCCCCGATCGGTGTCGAGCTTCCACGGCAGGTCGACGAAGCGTTCCGGACGGCCCGTCATCGCGGCGTCGATGATCGGCTTGGCCTGATCCCAGGCATCCGCCCAGACCACGTCGAACCGCTCGCCCATCGCCCAGGGCAACCGCGGACCCAGGAGCGGAAAATAGGTGTCGTTGAAGAAGAAGTGGAGGTCGGGCCCCCAGGCCAGGATCATCGATTCCGGCGAGTTGAGGACGAGCGACAGGGCCGCGCGGAACTCCGCCGGCCACGTCTCCGGAGACCCGAGAGGATGGCCGGACCAGTCGCGCGCGCGGATCATCCGCGCGGCCTCGCCGCCGCCGGAGAGGAAGGAGAGGGGGTCGGTCACGGGCTCTGAGCAGTGCAGGTCATGGGCGTACGGCGTATGACCGTCTTCGGCGGCATCTCCAAGATGCCCGGACGCGGCTCAACGACGTCGTTTCGGAGCGCCGCCGGCTTCGCCTCGGTCCGACCCGACCCGACCCGTCAATGCGCCTCCTGCCAGTTGCGCGCCGCGTTGGCCTCGACCACGAGCGGCACCTTCAGCGTCAGGGCCGGCGCCGGCGCCTCCTCCATGACGCCGCGGATGATCGGGATCGTCCGCTCCACCTCGTCCTCGGCCGCCTCGAAAACGAGTTCGTCGTGCACCTGCAGCAGCATGCGGGCGTTCAGCTTCTTGGCGGCGAGCGCCGCCTCCATCCGCGTCATGGCCCGGCGGATGATGTCGGCGGCCGAGCCCTGGATCGGCGCGTTGATCGCCTGCCGCTCGACGCTGGCCCGCTCGGAGGGGTTGTTGGAGCGGATCTGCGGGTAGTGGCACACCCGGCCGAACAGGGTGGTGACGTAGCCCTTGTCGCGGCAGCTCTTCTTGGTGGTCTCGATGTAGTCCCGGATACCCGGGAACTGCTCGAAATACTGCTTGATGAACGCCGAGGCCTCCTCGCGGCCGATGCCGAGCCGGTCGGCGAGGCCGAAGGCCGAGATGCCGTAGATGATGCCGAAGTTGATCGTCTTCGCCCGGCGCCGCAGGTCGGGGGTCATCTCCTTGAGCGGCACGCCGAACATCGCCGAGGCGGTCGCCGCGTGGATGTCGATCCCGTCCTCGAACGCCTTCCGGAGTTCCGGAATGTCGGCCATGTGGGCGAGCAGCCGCAGCTCGATCTGCGAGTAGTCGGCCGAGATCAGCCGGTTGCCGGGCGCCGCCACGAAGGCGCGGCGGATGCGCCGCCCCTCCTCGGTGCGGATCGGGATGTTCTGCAGGTTCGGCTCGGAGGAGGACAGCCGCCCCGTGGTGGTGGCCGCCAGCGAGAACGAGGTGTGGACCCGCGCCGTCTCGCGGTCGGCGTGGGCCTGGAGCGCGTCCGTGTAGGTGGATTTCAGCTTCGACAGCTGCCGCCATTCCAGGATCTTCTTGGGGAGTTCGTGGCCCGCCTGGGCGAGTTCCTCCAGCAACGTGGCCGGCGTGGCCCACTGGCCCGACGGCGTCTTCTTGGCCCCCGGCAGACCCATCTTCCCGAACAGGATGTCGCCGATCTGCTTCGGCGAGCCGACCGAGAACTTCTCGCCGGCATCTTCCTGGATCTCCTCCTCCAGGCGGACGAGGATCTGCGAGAAATCCCCCGACAGGCGGCTCAGCATCTCGCGGTCGACGCGGATGCCGCGCTGCTCCATCCGGGCGATCACCGGCAGCAGGGGCCGCTCCAGAGTCTCGTAGACGGCGACGCGGTGCTCGGCCACGAGGCGCGGCTTCATCATCCGCCACAGGCGCAGGGTCACGTCCGCGTCCTCAGCCGCGTAGGCGGTGGCCTTGTCGATCGCGACGCGGTCGAACGTCACCTTGTTGCGGCCGGTGCCGGCCACGTCGGCGAAGGTGATCGGCTGGTGGCCGAGGTGCCGGCGGGCCAGCTCGTCCATGCCGTGGCCGCCCTTGCCGGCGTCGAGCACGTACGAGATCAGCATCGTGTCGTCGAACGGCGCGACCTCGATGCCGTAGCGGGCGAGCACCACCCAGTCGTACTTGAGGTTCTGGCCGACCTTCAGGACCCCCGGGTTCTCGAGGAGCGGCTTCAGCCGGGCGACGGCCTCCTTCAGGGGGATCTGGCCCGGCACCGGCTCGACCACGTCGGACGGCGCGGCGCCCTCGCCGAACAGGTCGGTGGCCTCGGCCTGCACCTTGGCGGCCTGAACGTGGGCCAGCGGGATGTAGCAGGCCCGGCCGGTGGCGACCGCCAGCGAGACGCCGACGAGGCCGGCCCTGTGGGCATCGAGCGAGTCGGTCTCGGTGTCGACCGCGATCACGCCGGCCTCCTGGCCTTCCGCGATCCAGGCGTCGAGCTGCTCCAGGGACGAGACCGTCTCGTAGGCGGCGGTGTCGAACGGCGCCACGGATTCCGCGGCCCGGGCCGCCACCACGTTGCCGGGTGTCGCCTCGACGGGCGCCCGGGGCTTGGCGGGGGCGTCCGGCAGGTCGAGATCGGCGAAGGGATCGATCTCGCCGCCCTCCGGCGGGGCGGCGCCCGGCGGGCGCTCGGCCCCGGCGGCCNTCGGCCCCGGCGGCCGCGGTCTCGGGATCCGGCGGCACGGAATCGCCGAAGAACGGCACCGCGTCGCTGCCGCCGGCGGCGTTGCCGTAGCCGTGCGGCCGGGCGCCCGGCAGGAGCCGCGGGTCGGGCTTCACCGCCTCGGGATCGACGTGCAGCATCTGGGCGATGCGGCGGGTCAGCGTGTTGAACTCCATCGCCTTCAGGAAGCCGACGAGCTTTTCCGGATCGGGCTTCGGCACGCCGAGTTCGTCGAGCGCTACCGGAACCGGCACGTCCTCCATCAGCGCCACGAGCTTGCGCGAGAGCTTGGCCTGGTCGACGTTCGCCAGCAGGGTCTCCCGGCGCTTAGGCTGCTTGATCTCGCCCGCCCGCTCCAGCAGCGCCTCCAGGCTGCCGAACTCCTTGATCAGCGCCGCCGCGGTCTTCAGGCCGATGCCGGGGACGCCGGGCACGTTGTCGGAGGTGTCGCCGATCAGCGCCAGCGCGTCGCCGATCTGGTTGGGCTGCAGCCCCTCCCACTTGGCGATGATTGCCTCGACATCGAGGTTGCGCTCGGGCCGGTAGCCGGGCTTGCCCTTGGCGCCCGACTCGAAATCGTAGAACCGCACCTGCGGCCCGACGAGCTGCATCAGGTCCTTGTCGGACGAGACGATGATGACGCCCGCGCCCCGGGCCTCGGCCTGGCGGGTGTAGGTGGCGATGAGATCGTCGGCCTCGTAGCGCTCCAGCTCCACCGCGTGCAGGCCGAAGGCGCGCACCGCGTCGCGCATCAGCGGCATCTGGCGCTTGAGGTCGTCGGGGGCGTCAGGGCGGTGGCCCTTGTAGTCCGGGAACATCTCCTTGCGGAACGAGCCCTCGGACTTGTCGAAGACGATGCCGAGATGGGTCGGCATCGTGCCGGCGGCGCCGTCCTGCAGGAACTGCGCGATCTTGGTGCAGAACAGCCGCACGGCGCCGGTGGGCATCCCGTCGGAGGGACGGGAGTTGTACTTCTGGTCCTGGTTGATCGACTGGAAATAGGCTCGGAAGATGAAGGACGAGCCGTCGACCAGGATCACCTGATCGCCGGGGCCGACGGGTTTGGTCTCGGGGCTCGAGTCGGGCTTCGCGTCGGTCATGGGCTCAGGCGGCTCGGGGCGATCATGGGTCGGGCGCGCGGTCCAGCTCGGCGCGGCAGGCCGCGACGCGGACGGGCAACTCGTGGTGGACGGTGAGCCAGACGATGTCCAGCGTCACGCGATTGTAGCTGTGGCGGTAGACGTTGCCCGCATCCGAGATCTGTCGCCACGGCACGGCGGGATACCGGGCCTCCGTCTCGGCGCTCAATCGGCGGCTCGCCTCCTAAACGATCTCCAGGCAGCGGACGACCGCGAATTGGGTGCGCTCGTCCGCCTCGAAGGTCTCAAGTGTGAACCCGGCCACGAAGCGAGTGGCGCGCTCCGCGCTGGCGATGATGTCGGCGCAGGCGGTGCGCTCGCGCTCAGAAGGCGAAAACGGCATCGCGCTCTGCATGCGTGCGGACCCGCGCCTTTGGCGTCGCCCGATTCGCCACATCGACCCGGATTGGAAAGAGATCATCGATGAAGTGGCAGAGTCCGACATAGCCATAGACACCGCCGACAACGGGCGCATCGATCTCAATCATCACATCGAGATCGCTGTCGGCCTGCGCTTCGCCCCGGGCGACCGAGCCGAACAGGGCGGCGTGCAGGACCCCGCGGCGGCGCAGCTCCGCCTCGTTGGCGCGCAGGATGTCGAGGGCGGCGAGCTTGGCCATGGTGCTGGAACCGCAGGGAATCGGCGTCCGTCAGCATAGCAGAACCGCGCGACGCGGAGGATCACGCCGCGAGTTCGCGCCCCAGCGCCTCCACCCGGCGCAGGTCGTGCACGAAGGCCGCGTAGGCCTCCTCTTTCGCCTCGTCGGGCAGGCGCAGCAGGTAGGACGGGTGGACCGTGATGAAGCCCTGGAAGCGGTTGTCGTGCCGTTCGAAGCGGAACGGGCCGCGCGCCCGGGTGATCGGCACAGCCTTGCCGGTCAGCGCCAGCACCGCGGTCGCGCCGAGGGCGACGACAAGCTTCGGGGCCACGAATTCCAGTTCCCGATCGAGCCACCAGCGATAGTGGCTGACCTCGCCGGCCGTCGGCTTCTGGTGGATGCGACGCTTGCCGCGCTCCTCGAACTTGAAGTGCTTGACCGCATTCGTGAGGTAGCTCGCCCCCCGGTCGATCCCGGCTTCCGCCATGGCGCGGGAGAGCAGCTGCCCCGCCGGCCCCACGAAGGGCCGGCCCTGGCGGTCCTCCTGGTCGCCGGGCTGCTCGCCGACGAAGGCGACCGTGGCGCCAACCGGCCCCTCACCGAGCACGGCCTGGGTCGCCCCCGGCACCAGCGGCTCGGTCCGGCGGATGATCGCGTTCAGCGCCTCCAGGGACTTGGGGTCCTGGTCGGCCATGGCGGCGACAGCGCGGGCGGGTTCGCGGCGTGTGGGCACGGTCGGCTCCCTCTCGATCATGGCCTCGGTGCGCCCGGCCGCCGCCCGGACCAGGGCGGGGATCGCGGCGGTCTCGGGCATGTTGTGCCAGTACTTCTTGGGCATCTCCGCCCGCATGGCCTTGAGGTTGGTGCGGGCCGGGTTGAACGTGCTCTCGTAGTAGGTCTGCCAGCCGACCTCGAAGCCGTCGCCCTCCGGCAGCTGCGCGCGGTCGCCCGGCGGACCGAAGGTCAGGGTCTCGGTATCCCAATGGGCCGAGCCTTCGGGCGTCAGGATCGACCAGCGCATCCCGCGGAAGCGGTTGACGAAGAACGGCGCCGCCGCCTCGAGGATGTGGTGATCCGGCTCGAACCACGCGACGTAGTGCTCGAGGACCGGCCCCTCCGCCCGCCGGAAGCGCAGGAAGGCGTGCATCTTGTGGAGGTCGCGCCCGATCGCCTTCGCCATCCGGTGGAGTCGGTGGACCAGCGGATCGCTGCCGACCTCCATCAGGTGCCGCTCGCCGCGGCAGACCCGCCAGATCAGGGCGTAGAGCAACCCGTAGCGCTCCGGATCGCGGTGGGGGATCACCTGCGGGATCAGGCCGGCGACGGCCTTGGGCAGGACGAGCGGCGTCCCGGCGGCCTGCTCCGCGTCGCGGCCGAACAGGCCGGGGGCGTCCGTCACCGACCACGACACGGCTTCGGGCGCGACGCCCCGCGCGACGAGGCTCCGGGCGGCTTTCCGGAAACCGTCGAGATCGGCGCCGGGGCGCAGCGCGACGGCGCGCGGCGCGCGCGGATCCCCGCCGTCCTCGGGACATGAGGGACACGGCGCGTGACCGGCGCCCATCAGAACAGGCTCAGCTGCGCCGCGGGCTCGACCAGCCGCGCCCGCAGGTCGAGCCGGTCCGTCAGCCCGACCGGCCGATGGTCGGCGGCGACGAGGAACGGCCGCGCCCGCTTCAGGCCGGAGGTGAGCCGGGCGACGTCGTCGAGGCGCAGGGTCGCGTGGCGGCGCGCCCGGATGATCTTGTCGACCGCCCGCGCCCCGAGTCCCGGAACCCGCAGCAGCCATTCCCGGTCGGCGCGGTTCACGTCCACGGGGAACTTGTCCCGGTGCTTCAGCGCCCAGGCGAGCTTCGGGTCGATGTCGAGGGCGAGCATCCCGCCCTCGGAGGCGTCGGCCACCTCGTCGGGGGTGAACGCGTAGTACCGGAGCAGCCAGTCGGCCTGGTAGAGCCGGTGCTCGCGCTGGAGCGGCGGCGGCTTCGGCGGCAGGATCGCCGACCCGTCGGGGATCGGGCTGTAGGCGGAGTAGTAGACCCGCTTCAGGCCGACGCTGCCGTAGAGGAGCGCGCTCTTGCGGATCAGCGCCTCGTCGGTGGTGGCATCCGCCCCGACGATCACCTGCGTCGAGTGGCCGGCCGGCGAGAAGCGGCGCCTCTCGGCCTTGGCCTGCACGATGCGCTCGCCGATCTGCGCCATGGCGCCCTGGATCGCGGCGCCGTCCTTCTCCGGCGCCAGCCGCTCCAGGCTCGCCTCGGTCGGCAGCTCGACATTGATCGAGAGCCGGTCGGCGTAGAGGCCCGCCTCCTCGATCAGCCAGGGGCTCGCCTCCGGGATCGACTTGAGATGGATGTAGCCGGCGAAGCCGTGGTCGCGCCGGAGCGACTTCGCCACGCGGGTCAGCAGCTCCATCGTGTGGTCGGGCGACTTGATGATGCCCGAGGAGAGGAACAGGCCCTCGATGTAGTTGCGCCGGTAGAAGTTCAGGGTGAGGGTCACGACCTCCTCCACGGTGAACTTCGCCCGCCGCACGTTCGAGGAGCGCCGGTTCACGCAGTAGGCGCAGTCGAACAGGCACCAGTTGGTCAGAAGGATCTTGAGGAGCGAGACGCACCGCCCGTCCGGCGTGTAGGCGTGGCAGATCCCGGCGCCGGTGGTCGACCCCAGCCCGTCCTTGCCGGCCGCCCGCTTCGGCGCCGCCGAGGAGGCGCAGGAGGCGTCGTACTTGGCGGCGTCCGCGAGGATGCGCAGCTTCTTGGCCAGGGTCTCGTCCATCGAACAGACAATGAACAACCCGGCCGAAGGTGCAAGGTCGGCGCGGCGTTCACCCCGGGCCGCGATGCCGCACCCGTCACGCCGGGGCGTCGGGCTCGTCGGATTCGTCGGGCTCCCGGTCGACGACCCGGCGGGCGAGGCCGTAGGCGAAGCCGGCCCGGGCCAGGGCGGCGAGGTCCCGGTCGCGGTGCGCCGCCCGCTGATCCGGGCGGCGATACGGCCCGAGGCGACGCCGCTTGGCGTAGGCCTGCGCGGCCCGCTCCTCGATCGCCTCCGCCTCGCCGTCCGGCAGGGCGTCGCGCTCCGCCAGCATGGCGGCCTCCACGACGTCGCGGGCAACGCCCTTGGCGGCGAGCTTGGCCGAGACGCCGCGGGTCGACGTGCCGCGGCGGCGCAGGGTGGCGAGACGGGTATCGGCGAAGCGCGCGTCGTCCACGAGGCCGGCCGACACCGCCCGCGCGACGGTCGCCGTCACGAGGTCGGCGAAGCGCTCGGGATCCTCGCCCCGGGCCCGAGCCCGCTTCTGGACGCGGCGCGCGAGTGTCCGGCGCAGCATCTCGGTCGAGGCGCTGTAGCGCTCCAGATAGTGGAGCGCCGCCCGCTCCAGCCACGCGGGGCTCACGGGGCCGGGCGGCTTGACCGCCCGGTCGCGACCTTCTGGCGCGGATCCTGCAACGAATGGAGATTTCACCGGTTCTTCACGATCTCGACAGGTTTGCGTTCCATGACTCGGGTATGGAACGCGCGCAACGCGACAGGCTCGGCCATGGCCCGAACCACCGTTCTTCGCCCGGCAACGCGCAGGGCCGATGGCGCCGGCGGCTGCACGGCGCGGCGGCCGTTCTGATGCGGCGCGAGTGGCTCCTGGTCCTCGTGGCCCTGGGCCTCGCCGCGGCCGCGGCCGCGATCGTCTACCTGTCGCGCCCGAACACCCTCACGGTGGCGGTCGGCCCGCAGGACGGGCCCGAGGCCGCGCTGATCGAGGCCTATGCCGGCGCCCTCGACCGGGCGCGCGAGGATGTCCGGCTCAAGGTCGTGCGCTACGGCGACGTGCGCGACAGCGCCCTGGCGCTCCAGCGGAACAAGGCCGACCTCGCGGTGGTGCGGCCGGACGTGTTCCTGCCCGAGAACGGGCTGACCCTGGCGATCCTCCACGACGAGGCCCTGGTCATCGCGGCGCCCGAGGCGGCCGATCTCGACGACGTGCCGGCCCTGGCGCGCAAGCGGCTCGGTATCGTCGTCCGCCACAGCGCCGACCTGTCGTTCCTGACGAATCTGCTCTCCTTCTACGACCTCGTGCCGGACAGCGCGGGCGAGGACGCGGCGGAGGCCGGCCACGTCGCCGAGGCGGAGCCCGGCCACGTGGTCGTGGTGCCCCTGAAGGTCGGCGATGTCACGGCCGCGCTCACCGAGAAGCGCGTCGACGCCGTGGCGGTGATCGCGAGCCCGGCCTCCAAGCCGGCCGCCGCGGTGGTCCGCGCCGTCGAGCTGGGCTCGCCGGACCGCAAGATCGGCTTCGTCTCGATCCCGGACGGCGACGCGATCCTGCAGCGCTTCCCGGAGCTGCAGGCGGTGACGATCCCGGCCGGCACCTTCGGCGGCCGGCCGAAGCGGCCCGACGAGGAGGTCAAGACCGTCGGCGCCTCCTACCGCCTGATGGCCCGCGGCACGGTGAGCCGCGTCGCGGTCGCCTCGGCGACGCAGCACCTGTTCGAGTGGCGCTCGCGCCTCGCCTCGACCGCGCCGGTGGCCAAGCTGATGAAGGCGCCGGACTTCGACACGACGGTGGCGGCGACCTCGGCGCGCCTGCCGAACCACCCCGGCGCCGTCGACTATTTCGAGCGTGAGCAGCAGACCTTCCTCGACCGCTACGAGGACTACATCTACCTGTTCGCCTTCTTCGGCGGCACGATCGGCTCCGGCTTCGCGTGGCTCGGCCAGCGCCTCGCCCGCAAGCGCCGGGAGCGCGTGGATTTCGTCCTCGACCGGCTGCTCGACATCATGCGCGAGGTGCGTGCGGCGACCAGCGCCGCCGAACTCGACGCGATCGCGATCGAGACCGACGGGCTGGTGGCGGACGTCGTCTGCTACGCCCGCGAGCGCAGCATCGACGCGCGGACCGTCAGCGCCCTGATCCTGGCGGTCGACGGCGTGCACGCGGCGATCGCCGACGCGCGTCGGCAGACGAGCGAGACCGCGCCCCGGGCGGCGACCCGCAACCGCACGGCGCGGCTGCTCGCCCTCGACCTGCCGGCCGCGGAATAGCGGCGGGCGCCGCATGGCTGGCGGCTTAGGCATATCATGCTAACGGGAACCATGTTCGATCCCGTCGCCGCCCTCGATACGGTCCTCGAGAACCTCGACCGCGACGCCCGCGAGCCCACCAAGCTCCGGGCCGCGCTGGTGCCGCAGCTGCGCCGGGTGATCGAGGAGGGCCACCGGGCCGCCGAGGCGCAGCTCCTCGAGGATCGCAACGGGCTGCTCTGCGCGCAGACCCTGTCCAATCTCACCGATGCGGTGGTCCGGGCGATCCACGACGCCGTGGTCTGGCGGCTCTACCCCAACGACAACCCGTCGACCGGCGAGCAGCTCGCGGTGGTCGCCACCGGCGGGTACGGCCGGGGCACGATGGCGCCGGGATCGGACATCGATCTGCTGTTCCTGCTGCCCTACAAGCAGACCGCGTGGTCCGAGAGCGTCGTCGAGGGGATGCTCTACGTCCTGTGGGACCTGAAGCTGAAGGTCGGCCACGCCACCCGCTCGGTCGAGGAGTGCCTGCGCGAGGCGCGGGCCGACATGACGATCCGCACCGCCCTGCTGGAGGCGCGGTATCTGTTCGGGACCCGGATCCTCTACGAGGAGCTGGTGACGCGTTTCGACGCCGAGCTCGTGGTCGGCTCCGCCGCCGAGTTCGTGGAGGCGAAGCTGCGCGAGCGCGACATGCGCGTCTCCAAGGCCGGCACCTCGCGCTACCTCGTCGAGCCCAACGTCAAGGACGGCAAGGGCGGCCTGCGCGACCTGAACACCCTGTTCTGGATCGCCAAGTACACCTACCGGGTCCGGGACCAGATCGAGCTCGTCAGCGCCGGGCTGTTCACCCCGGAGGAGTACGCGCTGTTCGAGCGCTGCGACGAGTTCCTGTGGCGGGTGCGCTGCCACATGCACTTCGCCACGAAGCGCGCCGAGGAGCGCCTCTCCTTCGGCCTGCAGCCGCGGATCGCCGAGCGCTTCGGCTACGAGGCCCGGGGCGGCCTCTCCGGCGTCGAGCGCTTCATGAAGGCCTATTTCCGCATCGCCAAGGACGTGGGCGATCTCACCGCCATCGTCTGCGCCGAGCTGGAGGCGCGCCACGCCAAGCGCACGCCGGTGCTCGACCGCTGGATCGGCCGGTTCCGCGACCGCTTCCGGGCGACCGCCATGGAGGCGGAGGATTTCTGGATCGACCACGGCCGGGTGAACCTGCGCGCGGAGGACGCGTTCGAGCGCGACCCGGTCAACCTGATCCGGCTGTTCTGGCTCGCCGACCGGCACAATCTCGCGATCCATCCGGATGCCAAGCGGCTGGCCAACCGGTCCCTGCGCCTCGTGAACCCGACTCTGCGCGTGGACCCCGAGGCGAACCGGCTCTTCGTCGAGATCCTGACCTCGCGCAACGCGCCGGAGGAGGCGCTGCGCGAGATGAACGAGGCGGGCGTGCTCGGCCGCTTCATCCCGGATTTCGGCCGCATCGTCGCGATGATGCAGTTCAACATGTACCACCACTTCACGGTGGACGAGCACCTGCTGCGCACGGTCGGCGTGCTGGCCGACATCGAATCGGGCCGGGTCCAGGAGACCTACCCGCTGGTCTCGCGCCTCGTGCACTCGATCCACAACCGCACCGCGCTCTACGTGGCGATCCTGCTCCACGACATCGCCAAGGGCCGGCCGGAGGACCACTCGATCGCGGGCGCCGCCATCGCCGAGAAGCTGTGCCCGCGCTTCGGCCTGAACCAGGCCGAGACCGAGACGGTGCGCTGGCTCGTCGAGCACCACCTGCTGATGTCGATGACCGCGCAGAGCCGCGACCTCTCGGATGCCAAGACGATCGAGCGCTTCGCCGCGAGCGTGCAGAGCCTGGAGCGGCTGAAGCTCCTGACCATCCTGACGGTGGCCGACATCACCGCCGTCGGGCCGGGCGTCTGGACGGCCTGGAAGGGCACGCTGATCCGCACCCTGTACGACGAGACCGAGGTCTACCTGTCGGGCGGCCATTCCGAGATCGCCCGCACGGACCGGGTGCGCCTCGTCCAGATGGGCCTACGGGAGCAGCTGCCCGGCTGGGGCGCGGAGGAGTTCGACGCCTACGCGGCGCGCCACAGCCAGGCCTACTGGCTCAAGGTCGACGGCACGCGCCAGCTCAAGAACGCGATCTTCCTGCGCGACGTCGTGCGCGACGGGCGGACCAGCGCGACCGACGTGGCCCTCGACCCCGTCCGGGGCGTGACCGAGATCACGGTCTACTCGCCGGACCACCCCCGCCTGCTCGCCATCGTCACCGGCGCCTGCGCGGCCGCCGGCAGCAACATCGTCGACGCGCAGATCTTCACCACCACGGACGGGTTCGCCCTCGACACGATCTTCATCTCCCGCGCCTTCGAGCGGGACGACGACGAGCTGCGGCGCACGAAGCGCATCACGGCGGCGATCGAGCGGGCGCTCAAGGGGGAGATCAAGATCGCCGACCTCGTGGCAGACAAGCACCCGACGACCAGCACCCGCGCCAAGACCTTCCCGGTGCCCCCCGACGTCATCATCGACAACGCCCTGTCGAGCCGGGAGACCGTGGTGGAGATCACCGGCCTCGACCGGCCGGGCCTGCTCTACGAGCTCACCACCGCCTTCAGCCGGCTGTCGCTCAACATCACGTCGGCGCATGTCGCGACCTTCGGCGAGCGCGCCGTGGACGTCTTCTACGTCACCGACCTCACCGGCACGCGGGTGACGCAGCCCGACCGGCAGGCCGCGATCCGGGCCGCCGTGATGGACGTGTTCGCGCACGACGTCGCGACGCTCAAGGCCGAGGGCCTGGAGGCGCTGGTGGCGGCGCCGCCGCCGCGCGAGGCTTGAGCGGACGGGTTGATTTCGCGGCCCCGTGGCCAGATATCAGCGCCGATTCCATCATCGCCCACCGATTCCCGCCCACGACTGAAACGTGATGACGAGCAACGACATGCCCCAGGATGACCAGCGCCAGACCACGGTCGAAGCCGGTGCCGGCGCGGCCCAGGATCCCGCGGCCGCGGGTCAGGGCAGCGAGTCGGCCACCGTCGATCCGGTCGCGGAGGCCCTGGCCCTGCTGACCGCCGAACGCGACGAGCTCAAGGACCGGACGCTGCGCACCCTCGCCGAGATGGAGAATCTGCGCCGCCGGACGGAGCGCGAGGTCGCCGACGCGCGCGCCTACGCGGTGACCAACTTCGCCCGGGACGTGCTCAACGTCGCCGACAACATCCGCCGCGCCCTCGACAGCGTCCCGGCCGACGCGAAGGCCACGGCCGACGGAGCCCTGAAGGGGCTGATCGACGGGATCGAGCTGACCGAGCGCGACCTCGGCAAGACCCTGGAGCGCCACGGCGTGAAGATCGTCGAGCCGCAGGGCCAGAAGTTCGACCCGAACCGCCACCAGGCGATGTTCGAGGTGCCGAACGCGGAGGTCCCGGCCGGCACCGTCGTGCAGGTCGTGCAGGCGGGCTACGTCATCGGCGAGCGCGTGCTGCGCCCGGCCCTGGTCGGCGTCGCCAAGGGCGGCCCGAAGGCGGCCGCCAACCCGGCCGACGCCGCCTGAGCGGACCCGCGGCGCGCCCTACTGGCAGGGCAGCGCCGCGGCGAAATCCGAGATGAACTGCGCGGTCTCGCGGGTCCGGTCCGGCGCGGCCGGATCGCGGGCGACGAGCCCCGCCTCGACGCGGAGGCGGCCGTTGCAGGCGCAGGTCGGCAGCGTGCCCGCGGTCGGATCGGGGGAGCAGGCATCGTGGTGCGCGCAGGCGAGATCCAGCGCGTCGATCGGCTTGTAGGCGGGCCCGCGGCTGCCGGGGCCGCAGAAATTCCCGTAGATCAGGATGGCGCCGCCCCCGTCGGGCCCGGGTGGGACGATCTCCTGCGCCCGGGCCGGAACGGCGCCGGCCGCGAGCGCGGCGGCGAGCAGCATCGTCTTGAGGGAGGTCGGGCTGGGCATGCTCACGGCCGATCCTGTCGGAGAGAACCCGCGATCCCGCGGGGCTGGAGCCGCGCGGCCTCCGGCTTCGCCGACATCCGTCGGCCGTGAACAGGCTCGCGCGGCCGACAGATTCGCGAAGCCGAATGCGCGGCATTGCGGCCCAGCCCGGCCGCCCCGTCAAGCTCTCTCCCTGCGAATACTGCTCAGAATCGGTAATTCACACCGGCGCGAACCAGAGCGAAACCGGAATCCTGTTTGCCGGCACCATAAAACGCCGGAACACTGGCGCTGTAGTACGTGGCGGCGGTCGTTCCGCGGCCGAGATGGAGGTAGAGGGCCTCGACCTTGGCGGAGAGCTTCTCGGTGAAGGCGTACTCGATGCCGCCGCCGGCCGCGTAGCCGGTCCGGTCGGTCGACGGCAGGGTGTAGGGGTAGGAGGCCGCGTAGGTCGAGCGCGCCCCGCCGCCGTACGCGAAGCCGCCGGTGCCGTAGACGAGGACCCGGTCGAACGCGTAGCCGAGCCGGGCGCGGACCGTGCCGAAATAGTCGAGGCTCGGCCGGACGCTGTAGTACGGCGCGGTGCCGAGATAGGCGGCGTCCGCCTTGGCGAAGGCCGTGCCCTGGATGTCGGTCTCGACGCCGACGACGACGCCGGAACCCGGCGTGAACTGATAGTTGTAGCCGACCTGGCCGCCGCCGGCGAAGCCGCCGGACCGGCCGCCGCCCGTGACGGTGCCGTAGGTCGGGTCGGTGAAGCCGCCGCTCCCGGTCGGGAACGCGTACCCGGCGTTCACGCCGGCGTAGAAGCCGGTCCAGGTGAAGACCGGCAGCGAGGGCAGCGGCGGCGGCGGCGCGCGGCGGGGCAGATCCGCCGCCTGGGCGGCGAGGGCCAGGCAGCCGCAGGCGGCGCCCGCGAGGGCTGCGTGAGTTCGAGCGATCATGGGAATCTCGTTCAGGAACGCGGCGGCGCCGCGGGATCAGAGGGCCAGGAGGAGCAGGCCGACGACGGTCACGGACAGGATCATGCAGAGCGCGAGATCGAGGATGGCCGCTCCACCGCAGGTCGGCACAGCTCGGGCGCTCCCGGAGGCGGACAGGGCGATCACGACCGGTCCCACCGGTTCTCGCCGGGGCGGGCCGCGATCCTCACGGTCCGCGCCGCGCGCCTGGGCACTCCGGCACCCGAGGGTGCCGCCGCCCCGCCTGAGGGGAAGACGGGAGCGGCGGCCTGCGGCGCCCTCGATGGACTGGTGCGGTGGACCGTTTCCGCGACAGCGACACCGAGGACGGGCAGCGCGAGCGCGGCGACGACGCAGACGAGGCGCCGGAGCCGCGGAAGGGGGTCGCTTGTGCGCGGTCGGCCCGCCTGGGCCCCGGGCAGCGTGAGCGGCGGCAGGGACTTCGCCACGAGGATGCGCGTTTCAACCGTCATCGGTCGGTGCCTCCGGACCTGCGTGGGAAATTTGACCACGCAATCCGTTTACGTGTGCAAAAATCCCACGTCAACGCGAAAAGCACGGTCCCGTGTGCGCCGCCACACGCGGTGGGATTGTATCCCACGGCACAAGCCGTCACGATGAGCCGATGTCTGAGACTGCCGATACACCGCGGGAAGGCGCCGGCCTGCACGCGCCGCTGGCGCGGCTGCTGCGCCCCCTCGTGCGCCTGCTCGTCGCCCGCGGGATCACCTTCCCGGCGCTCACCGACCTGCTGCGCGAGCTCTACGTGAACGTCGCCGAGTACGACTTCGCCCTCGCCGGCAAGGAGCAGACGGACAGCCGCGTCTCCCTGCTCACCGGCATCCACCGCAAGGAGGTCCGGCGCCTGCGCGGCGCCGGCGCCCCGGTCAGCGCCGTGCCGGCGGTCGTCTCCCGCACCAGCCGGATCATCGCCCGCTGGATCGCCGACCCGGCCTTCACCGACGCGCAGGGCCAGCCCCTGCGGCTTCCGCGCACGGCCGATGGCGGCGCGCCCTCGTTCGAGTCGCTGGTCGCGGGCGTCACCCGGGATCTGCGGCCCCGCGCCGTCCTCGACGAGTGGCTCGACCGCGGGCTGGCCTTCACCGATCCGCAGGACCGGATCGTGCTGGCGGAGGCCGCCTACGTCCCGCGCGGCGACGGCGCCGAGGGGCCGCAGCTCTACTATTTCGGCCGCAACCTGCACGACCACATGGCGGCCGCCGTCGCCAACATCGTCGGCGACGCGCCCCGGTTCCTGGAACGGGCGGTCCACTACGACGGGCTGTCCGAGGCCCTCGCGATCAAGCTCGAGGCGCGCGCCCGCGAGATCGCCATGGAGGCGCTGCAGCAGGCCAACCGGGAAGCGCACGCCGCCTGCCAGACCGATCCCGGCGGCACGCATCGCTGGAACTTCGGCCTCTACGTCTACACCGAAGCGGCGCCGCCGGCGCGGCGAGCGGACGAGCGGTGAGAGGCCGGCCGGTGCGCGCCTCGCTCAACCGCCGGTTCGTCCTGCGCCTGCTCGCGGGCGCCGCGACCCTGCTGCCCGGCGGCGCCCGATCGCAGGAATCACCGCGCGACCAGGGCATCGGCGGCACCGGCATGATGCGGACCGACGAGCCGCGGAACGGGTCCCTCGGCGAGGGCGACCGCGGCATCGGGGGCACCGGGGTGATCGGCACGATCCGCCGCTTCGGCTCGATCGTCGTCAACGACCTGCGCATCGCCTACCCGCCCGAGGTGGAGGTGCGCATCGACGGCGCGGCCGCGCAGGCCGCGGACCTGAAGATCGGGCAGGTCGTCCACGTGGTGGCGCGGCCCGAGGGCGGCGGCCTCGCGACGGGGCGCATCGACGTGACCAGCGAGGTGGTCGGGCCGGTGGAGTCGGTCGCGCCGGGGCGGCTCGTGGTGCTCGGGCAGCGGGTCTCGACCGCGGGACCGAAGGTCTGGCGGTCCTGGGCGGAGGCCGGCCCGGCTGAGGAGAGCGGTCTCAGCACACGGCATGACCGCGGTGCCGTCTCTGCCGAACGGGGCGCGGGTCCCCGCTCCC
>NZ_MLBW01000033.1:0-181498 GCF_036441335.1 Methylobacterium mesophilicum | reverse complement strand
GGCGGCGGCGGCGGCGCCGACGCCGGCCCTCACCCTCCTCGCGCGTCCCGTCCTCGCGGGCCTCCGCGCGGCCCTCGTCGGCCTCGCCCTCGGCGTCCGTCTCGGCCTCGGCCTCGGCCTCTTCGGCCTCCTCGTCCTCGTCGTCGAACTCCATGGCGGGCGAGATCGCCTGGGCGCGCACGCCGGTCACCGGGCCCTCCGCCCGCTGGGCCGGCTCGCCGCGGTCGAGCTGGAACGGGGTCGTGGCCGCCAGCCGCTCGTCGGCCGCGATCGTGATGGTCACGCCGAAGCGCACCTCGAGCTCGCGCAGGTGCCCGCGCTTCTGGTTGAGGATGTAGAGCGCGATCTCGGTGCGGGTGCGCAGGACGAGGTTGTGGCTCGCCGACTTGAGCAGCACCTCCTCGATCGAGCGCAGGATGTGCAGCGCCACCGACGCGGTGGCGCGCACGAACCCCGAGCCGCCGCAATGGGCGCAGGGGATCGAGGAGGATTCGAGCACGCCGGTGCGGATGCGCTGGCGGCTCATCTCCAGGAGGCCGAAGGGCGAGATCCGGCCGACCTGGATCCGGGCGCGGTCGTTCTTCAGGCACTCGTTGAGCTTCTTCTCGACGGCGCGGTTGTTCCGCTTCTCCTCCATGTCGATGAAGTCGATAACGATCAGGCCCGCGAGATCGCGCAGCCGGAGCTGGCGGGCGACCTCCTCGGCCGCCTCCAGGTTCGTCTTGAGGGCGGTGTCCTCGATGTCGTGCTCGCGGGTGGCGCGGCCGGAGTTCACGTCGATCGAGACCAGGGCCTCGGTCGGGTTGATCACGAGGTACCCGCCGGACTTCAGCGAGACGTGCGTGGAGAACATCGCGTCGAGCTGCTGCTCGACGCCGAAGCGGGCGAAGATCGGCGTCGAGTCGCGGTAGGGCTTCACGACCTTGGACTGGCCGGGCATCAGCATCCGCATGAAGTCCTTGGCCTCGCGGTAGGCGTCCTCGCCGGCGACCAGAACCTCGTCCAGATCCTTGTTGTAGAGGTCGCGGATGGCGCGCTTGATCAGCGAGCCCTCCTCGTAGACCAGGGCGGGCGCCATGGAGGTCAGGGTCAGCTCCCGGACCGACTCCCACAGGCGCATCAGGTACTCGAAGTCGCGGGCGATCTCGGGCTTGGAGCGCGAGGCGCCGGCGGTGCGCAGGATGACGCCCATCCCCTCGGGCACCTCCAGATCCTGCACGACCTCCTTGAGGCGCTTGCGGTCGGCCGCCGAGGTGATCTTGCGGGAGATGCCGCCGCCGCGGCCGGTGTTGGGCATCAGCACCGAGTAGCGGCCGGCGAGCGACAGGTAGGTGGTGAGCGCCGCGCCCTTCGTGCCGCGCTCCTCCTTGACCACCTGCACCAGGATGATCTGGCGGCGCTTGATCACCTCCTGGATCTTGTACTGGCGGCGGTAGTGGCGCGGACGCTCGGGGATCTCGGCCAGCGCGTCGCCGTTGCCGCCGACCTGGGCGATCTTGGGCTCGGCGTCGGGATCGTCGGACTCCTCGTCCGAATCATCATCCTCG
This sequence comes from Methylobacterium mesophilicum, assembly GCF_036441335.1. Taxonomy (GTDB): domain Bacteria; phylum Pseudomonadota; class Alphaproteobacteria; order Rhizobiales; family Beijerinckiaceae; genus Methylobacterium; species Methylobacterium mesophilicum_B. The sequence goes on along the minus strand of NZ_MLBW01000033.1, from coordinate 179,951 downwards.
TCGGACTCGTCCTCGTCGTCCTCCGACTCGTCCTCATCCTCGTCGTCGTCGGCTTCCTCGTCGTCCTCCTCGGAGGCCTCGTCCGCCGGGTCGGCGGCGCCCGGCGCAGCGGCGGCCTCGGCCTCGCTCTCGACGGTCTCGCCCGGCGCGTCGGACACGGTCAGCGCCTCCGCCACGGCGATGCGGGCCTCGGGCTCGGTCGGGGCGTCCGGCCTCGGCGCGGCGGCCGCGGGACCGGCGCGACGACGACCGGCGGCGGCGCTCCTCGCGCTCCCGGTGCTCCTCGGCGTCGCGGGCCTCCTCCTCGAGGAGCGCCTGACGGTCGGCCAGCGGGATCTGGTAGTAGTCGGGATGGATCTCGTTGAAGGCGAGGAAGCCGTGGCGGTTGCCGCCATACTCGACGAACGCCGCCTGGAGCGACGGCTCCACCCGGGTGACCTTGGCGAGGTAGATGTTGCCGCGCAGCTGGCGCCGGTTGGCGGCTTCGAAGTCGAACTCCTCGACCCTAGAGCCGTGGACCGTGACGACCCGGGTCTCCTCCGGGTGCATCGCGTCGATCAGCATTTTGTTGGCCATGTCGGACTCTCGGCATGGCGGCCGACGTCGTTCTCCGTGCCCGTGGTCCCGGCGGCGCCTCGCCCGACGTCAAACCTGTCGGGCGGGATGCCGGCCTCGTCGCCGAGGCGGATGGGTTCGAGGGGAAATTGCCGTCAACCGCCGTTCGGCGCCCTGGGCGCCTGGGGTTGAAACAGGCCGGGTGGACGGACGGACCGGTGCGACGCGCCTCTTGCGCCTCCGGGGCACGCGCAGCTCTATGCTGGGCCGTGCGTCCGTCCATCGTGGTCCCGACCTCGCGAAACAATCTCGGCCGGCGGGGGACCGGCCGTGAATTCCTGGGTGCGGCGGAGGAACTCCGCCGCGTCGTGCGACACCTGCCCGATCGCGGGCGGCACATGCCGCCGCCAGACGGACCGACAGGGCCCGCCGCGACACCGAGACCGCTTTCGCGAGGAATTCGGTCACGTCCGCGGGCCGTTGCGGCGACCGGCGGGACCGGAGAGGGGTCGACATCATTACAGACCGCTGCGCGGATTTGGCAAGGGTCAACGTGAATAGATGTCACGGGCCTGTCACGGTGCGCGCACTGACGGAGCGCCGCGGCCGGAGGCGTATGCCGACTCCGCCGCCGCGAGCCGCGGCGTCACCCCGGCCAGCGCCGCGGGCTTCGGGCCGCCGGTCGCCCAGTCGAGCAGCTCGACCGTGTGGACGATCGGGATGCCGGTGCCCTTCCCGATCTGCGTGGCGCAGCCGATGTTGCCGGTCGCGATCACGTCGGGGCGCACGCGCTCGATGTTGGCGACCTTCCGGGCGCGCAGCTTCGCGGCCAGCTCCGGCTGCAGGATGTTGTAGGTCCCCGCCGAGCCGCAGCAGATGTGGCCCTCGGGCACGTCCTTCACGGTGAAGCCCGCGCGCTTCAGCAGCGTCTTGGGCTCCAGCCGGATGCCCTGGCCGTGCTGCATCGAGCAGGCCGAGTGGTAGGCCACGACGAGGTCGGTCTCGGCCACGGGGGCCAGGTCGAGCAGCGCGAGGTACTCGGTCACGTCCTTGGCCAGGCTCGAGACCCGCCGCGCCTTCTCGGCGTAGGCCGGGTCGTCGCGGAACATGAAGCCGTAATCCTTGATGGTCGTGCCGCAGCCCGAGGCCGTGACCAGGATCGCGTCGAGGCCCTCGGCGATCTCGGCGTCCCAGGCGTCGATCGCCTGCTTGGCGTGGGCGTGGGCCGAGTCCTCCTTGCCCATGTGGTGGGTGAGCGCCCCGCAGCAGCCCTCGTTCGCGTGGACGACCTCGATCCCGTGCCGGTTGAGCAGCCGGATGGCGGCGGCGTTGAAGTCCGGCCGCAGCACGCTCACCCGCTCCGGGGCGCGGCCGTCGAACCGGGAGACCGCATCGGTCAGGCGCCGCAGCGGCGCGAGTTCGTGGCGCGTGCCGACCGCGCACAAGCGACCCCCTTCCGCGGCTCCGGCGCCTCGTCTGCGTCGTCGCCGCGCTCGCGCTGCCCGTCCTCGGTGTCGCNCCCCTCGGCGGTGCCGCCACCGGCGAGGCGCAGGCGCTCGCCGCGCCCGGCGGCCGCCCGCACGATCTCCCCGGCCTCCGCCTCGGTGCCGGGCTCGTACACGCCCATCGTTCCCGTCCCGGTCCTGTTTGTATCCATTCCAGGACGGGTGTCGCCGGATCCGGCGGCGGATTCAAGCCGGGGCGGAGTCGCGGGGTTTCAGAGGCGGGATTTCCACTGCGCCGCCTTCGCGTGCGCCTACTCCGCCGCGACGGTCCGCGCCGGGCGCAGGCGCGCCAGGACCTGGCGGCGCAGGCCGGCGATGTCGAAGATCCAGACCAGGGCCCCGTAGAGACCCATCCCGGCCGGGACCAGGACGGCCAGGGCGGTGGCGGGCGGCAGATGCCGGAACGGGGCGAGGGCGAGCCCCATCGCCGCGCAGGCGAGCGCCGCGACGCCGATCTGCCCCCAGGGCAGCGCGATCCGCTCCGGGCCGGTGAGGGCGCGCCAGCCGAGCCACGTTCCGGCGGCGGCGAGGCCCGCGCTCTGCGCCACCGCGACGCCGAGCCCGCCCATCCGGTCCGGGAGGACCAGCAGGCCGGCGCCGTTCACCGCGAGGCCGACCAGGGCGGCGGCGACCACCGGCAGGGTCCGGCGGCGGATCTGGAAGACCGGGTTGAGGGCGTAGAACATCATCGCGAGGCAGAACAGGCCCGGCATCAGCACGGTGCTGTAGGTCTCGAACGGCCCGCGATAGGCGTCCGGCACCACCAGCCCCTGGAGGGCCGGCAGCACCGCCCAGAAGCCGGCCGCGCAGGGCGCCAGCAGGGCGAACACCGTGCCGGCATTGGCGGCGACCTGCGCCTCGGCGGCGGCGCGGCCGCTCTGCTCCTCGGCCTGCACGGCGAGCTGGAACAGCAGCAGGTCGAGGGCGGTGCCCAGCGTCATCAGCGAGCGCGAGGTGACGTCGGCCGCCAGGGCGAAGTAGCCGGCCTCGGCGAAGCCGGCCTGACCCGCGATGGCGCCGCGGTTGACGAAGGTGAGGCACTGGTAGGCGGTGTTGGCGGCGATGAGCGGCAGGCCGTAGCGCGCGAAGACCCGCCAGGTCGCCGATAGGCGCGGCCGCTCGAGGGGCGTGCGCGGGTCGCGCAGGGGGTGGCGCAGCACTGCCACCGCGAGGAGCTGGCTGAGCCCCGCCGCCGCCAACACCCAGGCCGGCTGGGGCAGCCACCACGCCGCCGCAGCCATCATGGCGAAGGACAGGACGTTCTTCACCGCCACGAGGCCGAGATAGAGCTTGCCGTCGAACCGGGCCCGGGCGAGGGCCGCGTGGTAGTCGAACACGCCGATGCCCAGGGCCGCGAGGCCGGTGCCGCACAGGACCGCCTCGCGCCCGTCGGCGCCGCCGGCGAAGCCGAACCCCCCGCACAGGGCCGCGGCGGCGAGCAGCAGCGCGCCGATCCGCAGGTAGGCCCGATCGAGCCCGTGGCGGATCCACGGCTCGTCGACGCGCACGCGCCCCGAGTAGAACCGCGTCGCCGACAGGCGCAGCCACTCGAACAGCACCGTGTTCAGCACGATGGCGCCGGTGGTCGCGAGGGCGAACCGGCCGAAATCCGCCGGCCCCAGCAGCTTGGCGATCAGCAGGCCGAGGACGAAGTTGAGCCCCGCATTGATGACGAAGGCGACGATCACGGCCATGGACGGCGACTCATGCGCGGCGGGATTGCCCCCGCCCGTTGCGTACGCTGTAGCGCGCGAGCCGTAAGACTCCCCTAAACGGGCGAGATCGGGGCGGAGACCCGCGGGGATCCCGACACGGTCCGGTCAGGCGGCCCGGACCGTGTCGAGGAAGCCCGCGACTTCGACGGTGAGCGTCGCGGATTGCCGCGACAATGCGGTCGCCGCCGCGAGCACCGCGCCGGCGGCCCGGCCGGTCTCCTCGGCGGCCCCCGCGACGCCGAGGATGGTGAGGGTCACCGCGCCGGTGCCGACGGCCGCCTCCCCGACGTTGCGGACGATCTCCCGGGTGGCCGATCCCTGCTCCTCCACCGCCGCCGCGATCGCGCTCGCCACGCCGCTGATCTCCCGGACCCGCCCCGCGATCGCCCCGATCGCCGCGACGGCCTCGCCGGTCGCGCCCTGGATGCCGGCGATCTGGCCGGCGATCGCCTCGGTCGCCGCGGCGGTCTTTGCCGCCAGCGCCTTCACCTCGCCGGCGACGACCGCGAAGCCGTGGCCCGCCTCGCCGGCGCGGGCGGCCTCGATCGTGGCGTTGAGCGCCAGCAGGTTGGTCTGCCCGGCGATCGCCGCGATCAGCCCGGCCACGTCGCCGATCCGCGCGACCGCCCCGCTCAGGTCCCGGACGAGCGCGCCTGTCCGCCCCGCCTCGGAGACGGCCCCCTGCGCGAGCCGGGTCGATCCCTCGACCTGCCGGCCGATCTCCGCCACGGAGGCGCCGAGTTCCTCGGCCGCGGCCGCCACGGTGTTGACGTTGGCGGCGGCCTCCTCGGCGGCGGCCGCCACGGTGCCGGACTGGCTGGCGGTCTCGGTGGCGGTGGCCGTCATCGTCTGGGCCGTGTCCTGCAGCGCGGTGGCCGAGTCCGAGACCTGTGCGATGATGCCGCCGACCGTCCGCTCGAAGCGCTCGGCCATCGCCCGCAGGTCGGACCGGCGCCGCGCCTCCGCCGTCTGACGCGCCTCGGCGGCCTCGGCTTCGAGCCGGCGGCTGCGGATGAGGTTGTCCTTGAACACCTGTACGGCCCGCGCCATCGCGCCGATCTCGTTGCGATGGGCGCGCGCCGGGACCGTGACAGAGGCGTCCCCGTCGGCCAGCGCCTCCATCGTCGCGGTCAGCGCCCGGAGCGGACGCAGCACGCCGCCGAACAGGGTCCACAGGCCGAGGGCCACCAGCAGGATCACCGCCAGAAGTGCCGCCCCGCTGCGCGCGACGTCGCCCCGGGCCGCCTCGGCGAGGGCCTCGGCGCGCGCCACCATCGCGTCGAGGGCCGCGTCGCAGAGGGTCACGAGGGCGCGCTGGTTCACGGTGTTGCGGTCGCGCAGCTCCGCGAACGTGTGGCGCGGGGGCGCGTGCGTGCTGAGCGCGTCGAAGACCGCCTGCGCGATGGCCCAGGTGTCGCCCTCGAAATTGGCGGCCTTGGCCCGCTCGAACGCGGCCCGCACCGTTTCCGAGACGTCGGTCGCGGCCTCGGTCGTGCGCCGCCACGCGGACAGCAGCTCGGTCCGCTCCTCCGCCGCCGCGACCGTCTCGGACAGGGACCACGGCGTCCCGGCGACCAGCGAGGCCTGCACCCGCACCGCGACGTTGCCGCTGGCCACGCGCGTGTCCCAGGCTGCCTGCTTGAGGGCGAGAGCGCGCTGCAGGACGGGATCGGACCGGGGAATGGCCGCGTCGACCGCCTTCAGCGTGGCCGTCAGCGCCTCGAGCAGGTCCCGGAAGGCGGCCAGCGCGGCGTCCCGCAGCGCCGGGTCGCGCCGGGCCTTCGGCAGCCCGAGGGCCGCGTCGATGCGGGGGCGCAGGGCCGCCATCGCCGCCTGCGCCGTGTTCAGGCGATCGAGCGTCGCGCCGACCGCCGGCTCGGTCAGATCGCTCAGGCTGCGCTGAGCCAAGCGGTAATTCTCGGTCAGCGCCTGCCGGCTGCCCGCGATGGTCGACAGGGTCTTCGCGTCCGCCGGCGCCTCACCCCCGAGGGCGAGGGTCGATCCGCGCTCCAGCCGCAGCGGCAGGATCGTCCGGAGGAGGCCCTGGCTCGCCCGAGTCAGGATCAGGGCCCTCGCGGCGCCCGTCGCCCGCGCCCGCGCGTCGACGAGCGTCCGGACCGCGTTCCCCAGCGCCATGCAGGCCATGATGACGATCACCAGGCACAGCAAGGTCCGGATCGAGAAGCGTCCCAGCCAGCGAGTCATGCGCGAGATCTCTGGATCGGCAGTGCTTCGTCTTAGGGCGTCAGATTTCGACAGGCAACAGAGGGCGTATTCGCACTATTTTTGCGACGATATCGTCGGATAATCCCGGGTCTCTCGAATTATGACCTGACGAAGATCTGAGCATCGTCTGATCCGCGGTGCTGAAATTCGATCTTCATCTGTCGATATCGTCGCGAGCTCCGGCCGCGCGGTGGAGCCGGTTCCGCCCGCGGAACGGCGCGGGGCGGATCGGGTGCCCTGCGGTCGCGTCCGCGGCGAGGCGGAGGCCGGGCGCGGTCGGCCTGNCCGAGGCCGAGGCCGCCGCGGTTCGGCGCCACCGCGATCGAGGCCAGCCGGGCGATCCGGCTGCTGCGCCGCCGCTCCAGCACCGCCGCGCCGACGAGCACCGGGATGGGATCCCGGTCCTGCGGGGCGATCAGGGCCGCCAGCACGTCCATGGTGGGCGAGCGGATGGCGTGGCGGATCGCCCGGCGCTCGGCCCGGTCGGTGGCGAAGGCGGCGTGCTCCAGGGCGACCAGGGCGTCGAGATCGGCGAGCGTCGCGGCGCGGATCGTCGGCTCGGGAAGTCCGTCGCCGACCGGGTTGCGCAGGGGGGCGCTCACAGGGGGGCACTCACAGGCGGGCGCTCACAGGGGGGCGCTCACGCCCGCGCCGTCGCGGTGGATCTGATCGGCCCGGCCATCGCTCGCTCGCCTGAGTACTCTGCCCCATCCGGTCAGATGCCCGCTTCTGCCCCGCTTGGGAAGCCCGCAGGGCCGCCGTCGGCGCGGTCGGGATGCGTCGTTTATGCAACGGAGCGCGCGGGGTGTGGATTGCGGGCGGAAAAGCGCGTGTTCCGGGGCGGTTTCCCCTTGTCGCGCGGGGCCCGTCTCCGTATATGCGCCCTGCCCAATTTCGCACGTGCCTGTGGCCGCGTGTCGGTTGGTGGGCATCCGGTCAACTGCCGGACAGCCGCCAGGGGTCTTAAAGGATCGATGGTCGCAAGGGTGGATCCCTACGGCCGGCATCCAGGTGGCGACACCGGACCCCGACAACAACCGGCAGCCGGAGGCGAAACCGGCGAACCCCGCTCTCCACGGGGGACGCAGCTTAAAGCAACGACGAACGGGCTTTTTTGGTCTCGTCGGCCCTCCACAGGCCGGCACCGAAGAGGCTTGTTTCTCTTTGCCCGGCGTGCGGTGGGGGTCCTCCCTTCCAATCCACGGCAGCTTCCGGGTGCTCTGCGCCCGCTCCGACGCACGCGTCTCCAAAGCGCGTGGGTCCGCGCGACGCATCGCCCCCTGACGCCGGCGGCCAGTCCTGGCCGTCATCTTCGACAGCGCGCCCCGCGTAAGGGCGCACGCGAACCCGTGCCGGGAGACGACCATGACCGACCGCATCCGTGACTACCTGCGCGTGCGCCGCGACCTCGGTCAGGACGAGGGCCCCGTGATGGTCCTCGATCTCGACGTCGTGCGCGACAACTACACCGCCTTCGCGCGCTCCCTGCCGGACACCCGGGTGTTCTACGCCGTGAAGGCGAACCCGGCCCCCGAGGTGCTGCGCCTGCTCGCCGAGATGGGCTCCTGCTTCGACACCGCCTCGGTGGCCGAGATGGAGATGGTGCTGGCCGCCGGCGCCACCGCCGACCGGATCTCCTTCGGCAACACGATCAAGAAGGAGCGCTGCATCGGCCGCGCCCTGAAGCTCGGCATCCGTCTGTTCGCGGTCGACTGCCAGGCCGAGGTCGAGAAGATCGCCCGGGCCGCCGAGGCCGTGGACGTGCCGGCCGGCGAGATCCGGGTGTTCTGCCGCATCCTGTGCGACGGCGCGGGTGCCGACTGGCCGCTGTCGCGCAAGTTCGGCTGCGTGCCCGAGATGGCCGCGGACGTGCTGGAGCACGCCCATCGCCAGGGGCTCGAGGCCTACGGCATCTCGTTCCACGTCGGCTCGCAGCAGGGCAACACCGAGGCCTGGGACGGGGCGCTCGGCTCCGCGGCGGCGATCTTCCGCGAGTGCGCGGAGCGCGGCCTCGGCCTGTCGATGGTCAATCTCGGCGGCGGCTTCCCGACCAAGTACCTCAAGGCGGTGCCGGGCGTGGAGAGCTACGGCGAGGCGATCTTCCGGGGTCTGACCAAGCATTTCGGCAACCAGATCCCCGAGACGATCATCGAGCCGGGCCGCGGCATGGTCGGCAATGCCGGCCTGATCGAGGCGGAAGTCGTGCTCGTGTCGCGCAAGTCCGCGGATGCCGACGAGGTCCGATGGGTCTACCTCGACATCGGCAAGTTCGGCGGGCTGGCCGAGACCATGGACGAGGCGATCCGCTACCCGATCCGCACCGCGCGGGACGGGGACGCGACCGAGCCCTGCGTCATCGCCGGTCCGACCTGCGACTCGGTGGACGTGCTCTACGAGCGGCAGCTCTACCCGCTGCCGGTCTCGCTCTCGATCGGCGACAAGGTGCTGATCGAGGGCGCGGGCGCCTACACCACCACCTACGCGGCGGTGGCCTTCAACGGCTTCCCGCCCCTTCAGCAGATCGTGATCTGATCGCGCACGCCGCCCGGATTGCCCCGGGCGGCGCCCTTCCGAGACCGCTTCCGGCGGGTCGCTGGCGGCATGATGGGGACGAACGCCCGCCGTTCGTCCGGAACCATCCTGCGGTCACGCGGCGTTAAGGGCCGCTGTCGTTTCTCCGGGAGCGTCGGCCAGCCCTGATCGCCCGCCGGGACGATCCTTCGCTTCTCCCGCATGTCGGCCCCGGGGAGGGCTCTGTCATGATCGAGATCCGCGCGGAGCACCTGCACGACATCCCGGCGCGCGAGCGCCTGCTCGACGCGTGCTTTCCCGGCAACCGACGCGCCAAGACCTCGGAGCGCCTGCGCGAGGGCCGTCTGCCGGCGCGCGGCCTCGCCTTCGCGGCGACCCGCCGCGGCCGTCTCGTCGGCACGCTGCGGCTGTGGCACGTCGAGACCGGCAACGCTCGTCCGGCGCTGCTGCTCGGGCCCCTGGCGGTCGATCCGGCGATCCAGGGCCAGGGGCTCGGCTCTGTCATGATGCAGGCGGCCCTCGGCCGGGCCGAAGCGCTCGGCCACGGCGCCGTGCTGCTGGTCGGCGACGCGCCCTATTACGCTCGCTTCGGCTTCGACCGCGCACTTGCGGAGGGCCTGACCCTGCCGGGTCCGTTCGAGCGCGCGCGCTTCCTCGGGCTTGAGCTGCGTGCCGGAGCCCTGGCGGGCGCCGAGGGGCTGGTCCGGGCGACGGGGGTGCTGTCGCCGGTCGAAGTGGTGGCGAACGAGGCGCAGGTCGCGCGACGACGCGCGGCCTGAACGGGGCTTCGGCGCGCCGCCGATCTGAGGCGGCAAACCGTCTTTGCGAGCGCAGCGAAGCAATCCAGTCGGCGCCACGCTTCCCGACGTCGCGCTGCCCTGGGTCGCTTCGCTGCGCTCGCGATGACGGCGCGCAGCCCCGGCATGCGCCCGACGATCGCCGCGTCCACCGTCCTGGCCGGCCTCGTGCATTGCGCCGGATGGTCGCGATCCCGCATAGACGGTCCGCCGGCCTCCGGAGAAGGTTGCTCGACCGATGCAGATCGCCACGCCCTACCTGATGTTCCTGGGCGACGTGCCCGACACGCTGGCGGCCAAGACCGCCTACGGGATCAAGGACTGGCGCCCCGAATGGTGCGTCGGCCAGATGCGCCTGCCGGGCTGCGCCGCCGATCTCGGCATCCCCGACATGACCCTGCCGGAGGCCCTGGCGAAGGGCTGCCGCACCCTGGTGATCGGCGTCGTCAACGCCGGCGGCGTTCTGCCGGACCACTGGGTGAAGGAGATCGTCGCGGCGATCGAGGCCGGTCTCGACGTGGCGAGCGGCCTGCACGTCAAGCTCGGCACGGTCCCGGCCATCGCGGAGGCCGCGGCCCGCCGCGGCCGCCAGCTCCACGACGTCCGCCACACCGACGAGCGCTTCCCCACCGGCAAGGGCACCAAGCGGACCGGGCGGCGCCTGCTCACCGTCGGCACCGACTGCTCGGTCGGCAAGAAGTACACCGTGCTGGCCCTGGAGCGCGGCATGCGCGAGCGCGGCCTCGACGCCGATTTCCGCGCCACGGGTCAGACCGGCGTGTTCATCTCCGGCCGGGGCGTCGCCATCGACGCCGTCGTGGCCGACTTCATCTCCGGCGCCGTCGAGACGATCGCGCCCGAGGCCGCGCCGAACCACTGGGACCTGATCGAGGGCCAGGGCTCGCTCTACCACCCGTCCTTCGCGGGCGTGAGCCTCGGCCTGCTGCACGGCGCGCAGGCCGACGCCTTCGTGGTCTGCCACGAGCCGACCCGCACCAATATGCGCGGCGTGAAGCACCCCCTGCCGACCATCCGGCAGGTCATCGATCTCACCGTGCAACTCGGCAGCCTGACCAACCCGGCGATCCGGCCGGTCGGCATCGCGGTGAACACCCAGGCGCTCGCCGAAGGCGAGGCCCGGGCGCTCCTCGACGCGCTCGCGGCCGAGCACGGCCTGCCCGCGACCGACCCGGTGCGCTTCGGCGTCGACGGGCTGGTCGACCGGATCGTCGCCGACTTCCCGGAGGCCTGACATGGCCCGCCGCCTGACCCTCGCCGTCGAGCACTTCCCGATCGCCGGCGCCTTCACGATCTCGCGCGGCAGCCGCACCGAGATCGCCGTCGTGGTGGCGACGATCGCGGACGGCGACGCGGTCGGGCGCGGCGAGTGCGTGCCCTATCCGCGCTACGGCGAGAGCGTCGAGAGCGTCAGCGCCCTGATCGAGGGGCAGGCGGAGGCGATCGCGGCCGGGATCGGCCGGGAGGAGCTGATGGCGCGCATGAAAGGGGGCGCCGCGCGCAACGCCCTCGACTGCGCGCTGTTCGATCTGGAGGCGAAGCGCCGCGGGCGTCCCGCCTGGGCGATCGCGGGTCTCGCCGAGCCGCGGCCGGCCATCACCGCCTACACGCTGAGCCTCGGCACGCCGGAGAGCATGGCGGAGGCCGCCCGCAAGGCCGCCCACCGGCCGCTGCTCAAGGTCAAGCTCGGCGGGGACGGCGATCCGGAACGCATCGCCGCGGTGCGGGCGGGCGCGCCGGAATCCCGGCTGATCGTCGACGCCAACGAGGCGTGGCGGCCCGAGAACGTGGAAGCCAACCTCGAGGCCTGCCTGAGGGCGGGCGTCGCGCTGATCGAGCAGCCGCTGCCGGCCGACGCCGACGCCCTGCTGGCCGAGATCCCCCACCCGGTGCCGGTCTGCGCCGACGAGAGCCTCCACGACCGCGCCGGCCTCGACGCGTTGGCCGGGCGCTACGACGCGATCAACATCAAGCTCGACAAGACCGGCGGCCTGACCGAGGCGGTGCTTCTCGCCCGCGAGGCGCGGGCCCGGGGGCTCTCGATCATGGTCGGCTGCATGCTCGGCACCTCGCTGGGCATGGCGCCGGCCGCCCTGCTCGCCAACGACGCGGAGTTCGTCGACCTCGACGGGCCGCTGCTGCTGGCCCGCGACCGCGACCCGCCGCTGCGCTACGAGGGCAGCCTGATGCACCCGCCGACGCCGGAGCTGTGGGGATAGGATTCGCCCCGCCTGTCACCGGCGGGACGTCACAAGCGGTTTGGGATTAGGTATACCAGAAGGCTTGCGTTCCGCCCGCCCGGCTGCCATCCATCGGCTGTGCGATGGGGCCGTGGCGTAGACGCGCTGTCCCCAGCAGCCAGAAAACACAACAGCAAGTCTTCAATGCTGGGGAGGACCGACATGGCCAGAAACATCCTGATCCTGGGAGCCTCCTACGGCTCGCTCCTGGGGACCAAACTCCTGATGGCGGGTCACAACGTGACCCTGGTCTGCCGCCGGAAGACCGCCGACCTGATCAACCGCGAGGGGACCGAGGTCCGCATCAAGCTCCGCGACGAGAAGGAGCACCGCGCGATCCACTCGCGCGACCTGCCCGGCAAGGTCGACGCCATGCCGCCGGAAGACGTCGACGTGTCGCGCTACGACCTCGTCGGCCTCGCCATGCAGGAGCCGCAGTACAACAACCACACGATCCGCGTCCTGATGATCAAGATCGCGGCGGCGAAGCTGCCGTGCCTGTCGATCATGAACATGCCGCCGCTGCCCTACCTCAAGCGGATCCCGGCGCTCGCCGCCATGGACCTCGAGGACGCCTACACCAATGCCGGCGTGTGGGACCGGTTCGAGCCGGGGCTGGTGTCGCTCTGCTCCCCCGACCCGCAGGCCTTCCGGCCGCCGGAGGAGGAGGCGAACGTCCTCCACGTCGGCCTGCCGACGAACTTCAAGGCCGCGACCTTCGCGGACGAGGCCCACAACCGGCTGCTCCGCGAGCTGGAGGCCGACATCGACGCCGTCCGCCTCGACGGGCACGACGTGCCGGTGAAGCTCAAGGTGTTCGACTCGCTGTTCGTGCCGCTCGCCAAGTGGTCGATGCTGCTCACCGGCAATTACCGCTGCATCACCCCGGGCGAGCCGCAATCGATCCACGACGCCGTGCACGGCGACCTGGCGGCCTCGCGGGCGATCTACGACCACGTCGACGGCATCGCCCGGAAGCTCGGCGCCGACCCGGCCGATCAGGTACCGTTCGAGAAGTACGCCAAGGCGGCCGAGAGCCTGCTGAAGCCGTCCTCGGCGGCGCGGGCCGTGGCGAACGGTGCGCCCTACATCGAGCGGGTCGACCTGCTGGTGAAGCTCATCGCGCACCAGCTCGGCGAGCCGAACGCCGAGATCGACCGCACCGTCGCGACCGTCGACCGCAAGCTCGACGAGCGCATCATCGAGGGCTGACGACCGCTGCCTTCGCTCCGCTCCGTCATCACGAGCGGAGCGGAGCGACCCAGGGCGTCGCGCCCTCCCTTACTCCGCCAGATCCAGGAAATGCCGCCCCTGGCGGTCGTCGATCTCGATGATCCAGAGATCGGAATCGAACCGGATCTCCTTGGTCAGGCGCTCCTCCACGTCGAGCGGGCTCCCGCCGGAGACGATCGCGGCGAAGCGGCGGTCGCCGCTCTCCTCGGCCTCGAACAGGGCCTGCGGCGCCGGCCCGTAGAGGTCGGCGCTGCCGTCGAGCCGATCGACCTTCACGAAGATCGCGCCCGCCTCCGCGGATCCGCGCCGGCGCAGCACCGCCGGGATGCCGGCGACGTCCAGGCGCCGCAGATGGGCCGAAACCCAGAAATCGGAGCGCAGGCGCATGCGTGTGTTGCCCTGTGAGCCTCGGCGCGCCGGGGGAGGGCGGTCCGCGGCGCCGCGGACGGACCCTGAACCCCGCGGGTCCGGAGCGGTGCGGCCTCCGCCATGCGCGAAAGCGTCGGCGCGGGCAAGCTCGGGCGCTCGACGCGGCGCCATCAGAGAGTGACGGTTCAGCGCGCCGAATATTCCGGCAAAAATTCCAGCCTTTTTCGGGATTAAAAAAGGATTGATCGATGTGCGTCAACGCACATCTATAGTATTTTCTGCTGATTAACTGAGCAAAGGGCGCCCGAATTCTCATATCACGATGATTTAAGGAGCACTCCGATGCGGAGAATGACCTCGCTCGCGACGCTGATGGTCGCCTGCCTGTGCGGTGTTGTGCCGTCGGCCCACGCCCGTCCGGAGACGCTCATGGATATACTGGGCAACCGCGAGTCCAAGTCGTGCCCGCGCTACCAGCGGACTCCGAGCGATCCCTGTAACATCGTCGTGCACCGGCCCGGCGGTAATCCCACGCAGGACATGACCGGGTCGATCGGCCACGCGAAGTCCTGGCAGGCCAACGGCGGCCCGCGCTGCAAGACGATCTGCCGGTTCACCGGCACGCAGTACTGAGGGTCGCGCTCTCACGACGATCGGCACCCGCGCCGCTCCGGCGGAGCGGGTGCCGCCGCACTCGCGCTAGCCGTGGCCCGCCCGGGCCACCAGTTCGCGCAGGGTCCGGCCCGTCGCCTCTCCGGTCACCGGCAGCTTGGCGCCGCGCTCGAACTTCTCGATCGCCGCGCGGGTGCCGGGGCCCATCGCGCCGTCGGGCTTCACCGCGTAGCCGAGCTTCGACAGCGCCTTCTGGGCGCGCAGCACCGGATCTCCGTCCTTCTCGCTCTTGGCCGCCTTGGCGTCCTTCGCCTCTTTGGGGGCCGGCTTGGCGGCCGGCCGAACCGGCGACGCCTTCGGGGTGACCGAGGCGGTCGTCTCCTCGGACCGGATCAGCTCGCCGATCGCGTCCCGGGCCGCGGGTTTGGCGGGGACCGGCGCGGCGGCGCGGTCGGCCTCGATGACCCGCACCGGATCCCGCGCGGGTTCCCGGGCGGCCTCCCTGGCGGCCGGCGCCGCCTCGCGGGGGGCGGGTGCCTTCTGGGCGAGCTTCGGCAGGATCGGCGCCGGGTGGCGCCCGGTCTGGTAGCCGAGGGCGTTGACGCAGACGAAGCCCGCCGCGCCGAGGGCGACGAGACTGCCCAGGACGGCGCCCGGACTGGTCCGGCAGGTGGCGCCCGTCGCCTTCAGCGCGCCGACGAGCACGGTGCGCCAGTCACCCTGGACCGCGGCGCGGCCCGGTGCGGACCGGCGCGCGCGGCCGGGTTCGCCCGGTACGGTGATCTCGCGGTAGCCTGACATCATGTCTCCTTCCGGGGATCTTCGGGTCAGCCGGTGCGGCGCAGGACCGGGTCGGCCGGGGCCGCGGCGAGGCCCGGCTCCGCGTCGAACAGGCCGAGCGGCAGGCGCGCCGGGGCGCCCCGCACCGCCGTGCGGATCGGGGCCGGGCCGTGGGCGGCCGCCGGGGCCTGGCAGACCAGGGGCAGGGTGACGGTCACCACGGTCCCGGCCTGCGGGGCGCTCTCGATCAGCAGGGAGCCGCCGTGGAGGCCGACGAGGCCCTGGACCACCGACAGACCGAGGCCGGTGCCCTCGTGCTGGCGCTTGTAGCCGCCGCTCCCGGCCTGGAAGAACGGGGTGCCGAGCTTGGGCAGGTCGTCCGCGCCGATGCCGAGGCCGGTATCGGCCACGACGATGTCCAGGGTGCCGGCGCCGCGCCGCAGGGACAGGTCGATGCGGCCGCCCGACGGGGTGAATTTCACGGCGTTCGAGATCAGGTTGATCAGGACCTGCCGGCAGGCGGCGGGATCGGCCGTGATCTCCACCGGTCCCGACGGGGCGGCGTTGAGCACGACGCCGGCGGCGTCGGCCTTCAGGCGCATCAGGTCGCAGCAGGCCCGGAGCAGGTCCGCGATGTCGAAGGCCTCGGGGGCGCAGTCGAAGTTGCCACTCTGGATCCGGCTCATGTCGAGCAGCGTGTTGACGACGCCGAGCAGGTGGTGGCCGGAGGCGCCGATGATGCCGGCATATTCCCGCGCCTGAACCGGGCCGAGGCTGACGGCGCCTTCGCCCGCCAGGACCTCCGAGAAGCCGATGATCGCGTTGAGCGGCGTGCGCAACTCGTGGGTGACGTTGGCCAGGAACCGGCCCTTGATCGCGTCGGCCCGCTCGGCCTCGGCGCGGGCCCGCTCCAGCTCCACGGCGTGCCGGTGGTGCTCGGTCATGTCGCGGGTGACCGCCACGACCGCCATGGCGGCGTCGTGCGGGCCGTGCTCGATCCGGTGGGCGCGCATCTCGGCGTAGATCAGGCTCGCGCCGTCGGCGCGGCCGGTCTCGGCCTCGACGTGCAGGCGCAGGGGCAGGGTCGCGGGCCGCCCGGTCGCGGCGACGTCGCTCACCGCCTTGAGGAAGGCGGGACGGTCGGCGACGTGGACGCGCTCCAGCAGGCCGTGTCCGCGCAGCCGGGCCGGGTCGCTGCCCAGGAGCCGCACGGCCGAGACCGAGGCCTCCAGCACGCGGCCGTTGCGGTCGTGCCAGGTCACGAGGTCGTCGATCGCCGAGAGCAGCAGCCGGTCGCGGGCCTCGTTGTCGCGCAGCCGCTCGCGCCACGCGCCCTCGTTGCGCATGTGCTCCAGGGCCTGGGCGGCGACGTGGCCGATCGCCGTGATCGCGAAGGCCGGCAGGGCGATCGCGGCCGAGATGTCCATGACCGGCAGCGCGCCGGCCCAGGCACCGAGGGCCACCACGGCCAGCACGCCGAGGACCGCCATCGCGGCGGCCGCGATCGTCGCGCGGAGCGAGCCGGAGACCAGCGCCTCCAGGGGAATCGCCACGAGCCAGACGGCGGCGGGCGAGGTGACGCCGCCGGTGACGCCCGCCAGGGCGACGACGAGGCCGGTCAGGCCCGCCGACGAGACCGCGTGGGCGACCCACAGGGATCCGGTGCGGGTGAGGAGGACGGCGGCGAGGACCGGCAGGAGCAGGCTGGCGATCGCCAGGACCTCGAAGCCCGACGGCACCCCGCGCCACAGCAGGTAGGGCGGCAGCCCGGCCATCATCACGGCGCCGGTCGCCAGCCGCGACACCAGGAAGCGCTGGTGGCGCGCGCGGGCGGCCGGATTGTCGGCCACGGATTCGTGGACGAGGCCCGCGAGCCGTTCGTCGATCAGCGACGTCAGGACAGTCTTGATGGTCAAGGTTGGCACGCGTCGCGCTGGCTGCGTTCCCGCATCCGTCGCGCCTCCGGTTCGACTTCGAACGACTACCGGACGGTCGCAGAGCCGGCTTAAACGAGTGTTGCGGGACTTGTCCGAATGGTCGGGATGCTTTCCGCGAGGTAACCAGCCGATCGCGAACAAGCTTCGTTCACCATCGTGCGGGAAAGCTCGGGTTGGTAGAGGCCCGGTTCACGAAATCCGTCGAATGCTTCGCGCGATCTCGAGCGGAGGAACCGTCCCATGACCGTCCTGCTGCGCGCCGCGCTGGTGATCGGCGTGCTCTCCTACTTCGCCATGCTCCGAACCGGGGCGGATCCGGCCGTGGAGGCCCGGAAGCTCGCCGGGGCCGTTCCGGGCGCCCAGGCGGTCGTGCCGGCCGCCCTGGAAGCGGTCCCGCCCGAGACCCGGGAGCGGGCGGTCCGCGCCGTGCTGGCCCGCGGCCTGATGGCGGAGCTGAGCCGCCGCGCAGCTGTCCGGATCCGAGAAATAGAACTGCGCGTCCCCGGCCGTGCCCCGGTTGAACGGATTGTCGTGGGCGACTACGGCGTTGCCCGCCCAGAGCGCCTCGACCAGCGACGGGTTGGTGCCGCCTACCGTGTGGCCGTGGAGATAGGCCCGCGCGTGGCCCGGTTCGGAGCATGGCGAAGTAGGAGAGCACGCCGATCACCAGCGCGGCGCGCAGCAGGACGGTCATGGGACGGTTCCTCCGCTCGAGATCGCGCGAAGCATTCGACGGATTTCGTGAACCGGCCTCTACCAACCCGAACTTTCCCNCTGCACGCCGACCCGCTGCGCCGCACGGTGATCGGCCGGGCCGTCAGGGCGGCGGTCGCCTCGACGGCCCGGCCGATCACCGTGCGGCGCAGCGGGTCGGCGTGCAGGTACAGGGGCACGAGGTCGGCGGCCGACACGTCGGGCCGGACCAGCAGCAGCCGGGCGAGGTCGGGGGCGGTGCGGCCGCGATCCACGAGCCGCGACAGGGCCGCGCCCCGCAGGGTGTGGCCGAGATTGGCCGCCAGCGCGCGGTCGATCTCGGGGCGTCCCTCGCGGGACAGTTCGTCCACCGCCTCCCGGCTCAGCCCGGCCCGGGCGGCGATGCGGGCGGCGATGTCCGACCCCTCGGCCAGGGCCGCCTCGATCAGGCGATGGCTCAGGGTCGGGGCCAGTTCCACCACCGCGTCGCGGGCGCCGCCGCCGCGCAGGGCGAGGGCCTCCAGAACCGCGGGGGGCGTCTCGGGGCAGGGGGCCAGCTTGCGGGCCACGACCCGGGCCGTCTCCTCGTCCACCGTCGGGATCAGCCCGCAGGCCAGGGACTCGAAGATCTCGATCTCGGTCCGGTCCCGGGCCGCGGCCCGGACGAACAGGTCCGTCTGAACCCGGAGGATCACCGGCTTGAGATCGAGATTCTCGATGCGTGACAGTTCGAGGAGCCCGGACAGGTCCGGCGGAGCATCGACGGATGGGGGCATGGAGGATCGGTTACGCAAGACTGCAGTAAGGTCACGCTAACCGCATCGACGTGAATCGACCTTTAAGCCGCCTCCGCGGCGACCGTGCCGTCCTGCGCCAGGATGGCACCCTCCCGGCTCAACCCCGGCCGGACTGTCAGTGCGACTGTCAGTGCGTCAGCCAGAGCACGAGCCCGAGCCCCACGGCCGCCGCGACGATGATGCCGGCATAGAGCGGCAGGACCCAGGGCTGTCGCTGGTGCGGGTAACCCTTGCCCGCCCGCTCCGAGGGGGCGCGCTCGTTCTGCCGTGCGATCCGGACTTCCTGGGGCGTCGGCGGTGTCCCGCCGGCCTCCTCGCAGGTCCCCAGCGGAGCCGCGCCGATATCCATGTGCGGAGTCTTGTCGGCGGTGCGGCCGCTGTCGATGTCGCCCTTGAGTTGCGCGGCGGTGGGCGCCTCGGAATCCGGCGGCGGGTCGCAGGGCAGGTTCGCGGGCGGCGGCGGGGTCTCGGATCGCAGCGTCATCGGGGGGCTCCACTCTCCGGGGGTAACGCCCGATGGGCCCGGTCGGCTTCGGCCAGGATGTCGCGGATCTCAGCCGTCCCCGGCGCCCCGCTTCAGCAGCGGTCGCGCGAGCATCGTCCCGTCCGCGGCGAAGCCGGCGGCGTCGCAGAAGGCGCGCAGGGCCGCCTGGTCCGGCCCCGCGGCCAGGAGCAGCCGGTCGCAGCCCGGCACCGCGCGGGGCTCTCGGCGGCGCCTCGGGCGAGCCGCGATACGCCCCCTGCGACCGCACACGCCGTCGAGACCGGAGCGGATCGTCGTCGGCGCGATCGCGCCGGGCCCGTTCCGGCCCTGAACGTGGTGCCAGGGGCGCACGGATCGCGGCCCGAAGCCGGCCACCAGGCCGGGCCGGCGCAGCGGCCGTGTCGCTCGGCGCCGGCGCTGCCCCGAACCTGTCCCGACGCTGTGACGCGCCGCAGCGCCGCGGACCGGCCCCTCACCGCACCTGCATGCTGCTGCGGTCCCGGATGACGGGATCGTCCGGCTCGCAGCGCCCGCCGAGATGCGCGGCCAGGAACGCCTCAGCCTGGGCGTAGAAGCTGAGCGCGTTCTCCGGCCGCTCGAACCCGTGTCCCTCGTCGGGGAACAGCAGGTAGGTGACCGGGATGGCCTTGCTGCGCAGCGCCGCCACCATCTGGTCGCTCTCCGCCTGCTTCACCCGCGGGTCGTTGGCGCCCTGCGCGATCAGGAGCGGCCGGCGGATGCGGTCCGCCCGATGAAGCGGCGAGCGATCACGCAGGAGCGCCAAGCCCTCGGCGGTGTCCGGATCGCCGATCATCCGCTCCAGCTGGTGGCGGCTCGCCTCCCAGTAAGGTGGGATCGTCTCCAGCAGGGTCTCCAGATTCGACGGCCCCACGATGTCGATGCCGCAGGCGTAGAGATCCGGGTTGCGGGTGAGGCCCACGAGGGCGGCGTAGCCGCCGTAGGACGCGCCGTAGATCGCGATCCGGTCCGGATCGATCGGCAGATTGTCCCTCGCCCAGGCGACGGCATCGACGAGGTCGTCGTCCATCCGCCGTCCCCACTCGCCCTCGCCGGCATTGACGAACGCCTTGCCGAATCCGGCGGAGCCGCGGAAGTTGACGCTGAGCGCGGCGTAGCCGCGATCGGCGAGCCATTGATGCTCGCCGTTGCAGCCGAACTCGTCGCGGAGCGTGGGCCCGCCATGGACGACGAGCACGAGCGGCACGCGCTCCCCCGCGTCCGCGCGTTCCGGCAGCGTCGCGTACGAGACCAAGCTCAGCCCGTCCCGGGTCGGGACCGTGTGCGGCACCATCGGGCGGAGTTCCGTCGCGGCCAGCTCCGGCCAACCCGAGGGCAATTGCGTGAGCGTGCGGCGCGACCGGTCGAACACGAAGTACGCGCTCGGGGCGATGTCGGAGTAGGTCCCGACCAGCCAGATGTCGTCGGCCTCGGTGCGGCCGGCGACGAACGGGCTCGCGAGGCCTTGCTCGGCGAGCCACGGGATGTCGCTGGCCCGCGGGTCGATCGGGTGGAACTCGCGCACGCGATACGAGGCCACGTAGCCCAGGATCTCGCGCGTCTCGGCGTCCGTGAAGGTCTCGGCGAGATCGGCCCGGGGGTCGCTCGCGAGCACGGTGGTCTCACCCGTGGCGAGGGTGACCGCGCAGAGCGCGGCGGTGTCGCGACCGCGGCTGTCGGCCATGTAGAGGGTCGTCCCGTCGGCGCTCAGGTGGAGCGGGAACGTGGTGCGCGCGTCAGCGCGGGGAATGGTCTGCCATGGCTGCCAGTCCTCGGGCGCGGGGGGCCCGTCGGCGCGGGTGTTGCGCAGCAGATGCATCTCGCCGTCGGGGTGCATGGCGACCGCGAGCACCGGCCGGAAGGCGTCGTCGACCATGATGTTGGCGAAGCCGGGATTGTCGGCGAGCTTGCGCCGCTCACCCGTCGCCGGATCGATCGCGTACGGATCGTGAAACCGCGGATCGCGGTCGTTGAGATAGACCAGGATCATGTCGCGGACCGTGCGGCTCACGCCGCCGAGACGCGCCTGCACGCCGGCTTCGGGCGTCAGGGCACGCGCGCGCCCGTCGGTGAGGCTGAGCGCGTAGAGACGCGTGTTCTCGTCACCGTCCGTGTCCTGGTCGTAGACGAGATGCCGCGCGCCCATCGTCCAGGTGTAGGCCCTGATCCCGCGTCCCCGGTCGAAGGTCAGCTGCCGGGCCCGATCGGGATCTGAGCGCGGCGCCAGGAAGACGTTCAGAACCCCCTCGGCGGGCGCGACCCAGGTTAACCACAGGCCGTCCGGACTGATCTGATAGTTGGCCCGCTCGGGATTTCCGAACACAATGCGCCGGGGGATCAGGGTGTCCTGCATGTCCGCACCTTCCTCGATGAAGAATCGTGAATCCCGCTTCGGACCCGGACCCTCGTCTGGTCTGAAACCGACGAGATCCGCGTAGCCACGGCCCCTCAGCGCGTCGGTGCGATTTGTACCGCCGGTTCCCGGATGCCCGCCGGCTCATGGCCCCCTGCGAGGGCAACGGGGGCGGCGGCGCGCCGACCACCGGCATCGCGGCACGAACGCGAGCTGCAATGTGGCACCGCGGCGCTGTTGGCACCGCCCGCGCGGCACAGCATCGACGGGGCCTGGGCCGCGGCGCGGGCCCTGGACGGAGCGGCCGTGAGCGCGCGACGCGGCCGAGCACCCGCCGATGCGCGGTCGGACAGACTGCGCATCCTCCACGAGGCGCCGGGCTCGCCCCGTCTCTTGGTAAGGGTCTCGGCGCCGCCCCGAGACGGCGTCGGCAGGACGCCGAGAGGTGGCGGATCCCGGTCCGTGCCGCCGGCTGTCGCGACGACCGGCACGGACCGCCCCGGATGGAACGTCGGGGCGGGGTCGGAAGCCTCGCGGGACCTTGGATGCGTCACAGCCCGGCGCGCTGTGGGCAAGACCTCAGCTCGTGCCGCACGTCACCGCGCCGCCCGGACGATGGCCGACAAGTCAGATCCGCTCGGCAGGCGGTCGCGAAGCCCGGATCCGCTCGATGCCAGCGTGCGGAGACAAGGTGTCGTACGATGAAGACGCTGCTCGCGGCCGCCCTGTTGCTCGGATCGACTGTCGGCGCGGAGGCGGTCGAGGCGTACGGGGATTACCGTGACTACTTCGACGCGAGGCCAGTCATCGCCAAGCCCGTCATCGCGAAGCGCGCGCCGCGCAGCGCGTCCGCCAAGACGGACGCCGCCGGCGGGCGCCGCCCCGCCGATGGTGACCGCGTCGAGATGTACCGCTACGACGACGGTGGCGTCGGCCGGACGCCCGACCTGAGGCCGCGCAGCTGGGACGGCGGGTACGTTCCCGTGCATCCGCGCAGCGCGTCGCCGGACGGCTTCTGGAGCCCGATCGATCAGTCGGTCGACGGTCGGGAACTGCGCCCGGCCTTCGAGGGGCGGCAACTGCGCCAGCGATTCAGGTGATGCCGCATCGCTGCGGGCGCGACGGGCGCTCCGGCGTGAGATCTCGTCGGCGCGGGCGATAGCCTTCGGTCGCGTCCGCGCCGTCGTTCAGCCGGTCCTTGCCGGCTTCCGCCGGTGCAGATGCCGGCCGGCTCGGCCGCGTCGCCGTCGGGGTAAGGGGTCGGGTCTCGTCGACCCGCTACCGGGTCTGAGAGAGATCGGACGCGCACCGCGCGATCGGAGCGTGCGGCCCGCCGCGCGCGATCCTGTGATCCGCTGCTCAAGTGAGTACTGTATCGTATTATCATTGCATTACTTCGCATTTACCTGGCTGGTTCGCGGATATTTTCAGTCTTAACGCAAAATTTCCGGTCATCATGCAGTGTAAGCGTCGAGCACGATGCTTGTGTGGCGCAGATCACAGTCTCTACCCTAAGTTGTGACGCGCCAGATCTAGGCATTGTCTCGATCCTGATGGGCATCGTCGGGCTCGACAGCGGAGACATCGATTCACGCTGCCGGCTCGACGGTCGGAACTGTCATTGCGCCGCGCGATCGGGACGGATTTCTGTATGACTGCTCTGGATCCGACGGAGATCTTTCGCGCGGAGGCGGCCGAGCTGCTCGCGTGCCTGGAGGCGACGCTGCTCGACCTGGGCGACCGGCCCGAGGACCGGGCCCTGATCGACACCGCCTTCCGCGCCCTGCACACGATCAAGGGCTCGGGCGCCATGTTCGGCTTCGAGCAGGTCGCCGCCTTCACCCACGACTTCGAGACCGCCTTCGACCGCGTCCGCCGCGGCGAGGTCCCGGTCGGCCGCGACCTCGTCAACGTCTCGCTCTCCGCCAAGGACTACATCCGCGGCCTCATCGAGGAGCCCGAGGCCAGCGCCCCCATCATCGGCGAAGCCATCCTGGCCGAGCTCGAGCAGCTCCTCGGCGGCGCCGCCGTCACCACCGCCACCGCCGCCGCCACCACCGCCGCCGCCGGCGTCCCCGCCGCGTCCGCNAGGTCGGCACGAGGTCGTGGTCGGCGGTGACGATCTGCCCGAACACGATACCCAGCTCCGGATCGGCCTCGAACAGGCGCAGATGCTCCCGGATATGCGCCGGCTGCCAGACGTCGTCGTCGTCGAGGAACGCGCACGCCCTCCTGCTGCGCGCCGGCGTAGAACCACGTCGCCGTCGCGAAGGAATCGGTCAGGATGTAGAGCAAGGCGTTCGTCAGGAGCTGATCCTTCGTGAAGACCTGCGCGAAGGGCCGCTCCCGCAGGTCGGCCCAGTCGTGGAAGCGCTCGACCAGCCACGCCAGCTGCGCCACCGGCTCGTCCGCCATGGCGTAGCCCAGGGAGAGCGGCCTGGTGCCCTGGAGTTGCGCGTAGGCCCCGAGCGCCTGCTGGCTGGCTGCGGCCGCCTTCTGCCATGCCCGCTCCGCCGCGCTCTCCGGCTCGGCATCGGGCTGCACCAACAGATAGTTCAGGTGGATCGCCTCCAGCGACGCGGCGTGGTCGAGGCCGAGCCAAGCCGCGACCCCGGCGCCCCAGTCGCCGCCCTGCACCCGGTAGCGCGGGTAGCCCAGAGTCTCGCGCATCAGCCGGTCGAACAGCCGCGCCGTGCTGCGCGCGCCGATCGGCGCGACGGGCTTGCCCGAGAAGCCGAAGCCGGGCAGCGCCGGGATCACGAGGTCGAACGCGTCCTCCGGCCGCCCGCCGTGGCGCGACGGGAAGGCCAGGGGCTCGATCACCGACCAGAACTCGTAGACCGAGCCCGGCCAGCCGTGGATCAGCAGCAGCGGGCGCCGGCCCTCCGCCTCGCCGACGACGTGGACGGCGTGCAGGTCGAGATCCTCGACGCGGGCCAGGATCTGCGGAAAGCGGTTGAGCTCGGCCGCGGCGGCGGCCTCGTCGAAGCCGTCGAGCCAGTGGGCGCACAGGGCGGCCAGGACGTCCGGATCGCAGCCGTAGCGCCAGCCGGCCCCCGCGGGCAGGCGCGGCATGCGGTAGGCCCGCACCCGCTCCCGCACCCAGGCGAGCCGGGCCGCGTCCCAGGCGACGGTGAAGTCTCGCATGCATGCCTCCGTCCGGGTCCCCGTCGCGGGCCAGTGCCCGAGCGGGCCTTCCCGTGCGCGCGACGCTGATCTCCTTCAACGCGGCCGACCCGTTTCGGCCGCGGCACCGTGCATCAGCCGGGCAGGACGCGTCGCGACGTCAACGCCCGCCGCGCCAGGAACCCGGCCGCGCTCATGGCGAGGATCGCGGCCGCGTAGAGGTCGGCAGTCGTCACGTAGCCGATCCGGCGCACGAGATACCCGGCACAGATCACCGGGAGGCTGAACGCCAGGTAGCTCTCGACGTAGTAGCTCGCGAGCAGCTCCGCCCGCTCGCTCGGCTTCGCCAGCGGGACGATCGTCCCGAGGGCGCCGAGGAAGCTCGTCCCGAAGCCGGCCCCGCCGACAAGGGTCCCGCCGATCAGGACCGGCACGCTCCCGCCGTGCATGCCGGCGAGCACGATGACGAGGCCGGCTGTCATGGCGAGCGTCCCGATCGTCAGGTTGGCCGCCGCATCCTTCCCGCGCCGCTGGACGACCGCGAACGCGCCCGCGACCATCAGGGCCGCGACCATCACGCCGCTCGTCAACGGTGTCCGGCTGCCCGTCGCGGCGACGACCAGTGAGGGGACGATGGAGAGGTAGAAGCCCCCGAGCATCCAGGTGGCGATGTTGGTCGGCGTGATCGCCGCCAGCGGCCGTCGGGCCTGCGGCGGCACCACGACGCGCGGCCTCAGGGCCCGCAGGGCTCCCGTGCGGCGCTCCCCGGTCTCGGGCGTCAGCCAGAGGAGGGCGGCCTGCGCGGCGAACACCGCCCCCAGGATCGCGTAGACGAGGCGGAGCGGATGCGGGCCGTACTGCACCAGCGCGCTGGTCCCGAGCGCGCCCACCGCCATCCCGATCAGCGGCATGATCGCGTTCACGAGCTGGGCCCGGGCCCGGTCGACGTCGACGAGCGCCGCGCCCAGAGAACTCGCCGCGATGCCGGTCGCCACGCCCTGAACGAAGCGCGCCGCGATGAGCCCCCACGCCCCGTGGGCCGTCGTGAACAGCGCCATCGCCACCAGCTCGAGGAGCAGCGCGCCGAAGATCACCGGCCGTCGGCCCAGATGGTCCGAGATCGACCCGGCGACGAGAAGCGCCTTGAGGAGAGCCAGCGCGTAGACCGCGAACACCGCCGTCGTGAGCACGGGAGAGAGCGCGTAGGTCTCCTGATAGAACCGGTACAGCGGCGTCGGTGCCGCGGAAGCGGCGAGGAAAGTGCCGAGCACCGCCGCGTGGAAGAACAGCGTGCCGCCACCCGCGACAGCCACAACTTTCCGGTCGCGGTCCCTGGTCATTGGAGAACCTAAAGGCTAATTCGTTGCATTTGATGCGTAGTCCCTCCGCGCCACAAACGCAACGTCTTTGCGTTAGTGGCGCGGCGAACGGCAGAGTGCAGGATGACGACGAGGCAAGGGCCGCGTCCGGGCGGTCGCAGCGCGCGGGTGCAGACCTCGGTTCAGGCGGCCGTGCGCGAGCTCCTCGCCCGGACGGAGCGTTCGGA
This sequence comes from Methylobacterium mesophilicum, assembly GCF_036441335.1. Taxonomy (GTDB): domain Bacteria; phylum Pseudomonadota; class Alphaproteobacteria; order Rhizobiales; family Beijerinckiaceae; genus Methylobacterium; species Methylobacterium mesophilicum_B. Next base: position 154,415 of record NZ_MLBW01000033.1, on the reverse strand, counting down.
GATCACGGTGCCTCTAGTGGCCGCCGCGGCCGGCGTGACGCCGTCGACGATCTACCGGCGGTGGGGCACGCTCGCCGAGCTCTTCGCCGACGTCGCGGTCGAGCGGTTGCGTCCCGACGGTGAGCCGGCCGATACCGGGAGCGGCCGGACCGATCTCGAGGCGTGGGCGGAGCAGTACGCCGACGAGATGTCATCCGTCCCGGGGCGGGCGATGATCCGGGACGTTCTGGCGGCTGCGGACGCGAACTGTGCCCAGCGATGCTGCAGCTTCACCCGCGATCAGATCGCGATCATCGCGGAGCGCGCCCGGGCCCGCGGCGAGGCTTTCCCGGACCCCGAAGCGGTGCTGGACGGGGTGGTCTCGCCGATCCTCTATCGGATCCTGTTCGGGACCGCGCCCGACCGGGAGCGGATCCTCGAGCTGGTCGACCGCACCCTGACGACCTGACCCGAGGTGCCGACAGCGCGCGCGGACCGCGCACGGGCTCCGGCCCCGGTCCCGAACGGGTGCGAAGACCGGCGTGTCAGAGGGGCTGCACGGCGGCCGCGCGCCGTCTCCTATCCGCGGGACCATACGGTAGGGTGCGCCAGCGGCGCGCTCGCGTAGCCCGCGGGCGCGACGGCGAGGATCGGACTCCAGGTCGAGGACCACGCGCGCAGGGGCTGCGGATCGCCGCGGAATGCCAGGTCGAGGAAGGCCAGCGTCCCGGTGGCGATCGCCGAGGCGGCCGGCATCTCGCGTCGAACCTTCTTCTACTACTTCAAGTCAAAGGAGGAGATCCTGCTGGACTGGCAGATGCGCGGCTTCGGCACGGCGCTGCGCAAGGCCATCCTGGCCCAGCCGGACGGTGCGGTCCCGGCCGCGGTCGTCCGGGACGCTCTGCTGACCTTGTCGACGGGCTTCCGAACCCAGGAATTCATCAGCATCGATCGCGTCATGCGGTCCAGCGAGACCCTGAAGGCCCGCAAGCAGGCGGCCTACGGCCTGCACGAGCAGGCTCTGCATGCGGCGCTGATCGAGCGCTGGCCGGATCCGGCCCGCAGCGCCTCGTTGCGCCTCGTCGCCATGGCGTCGCTCGGCGCGATGCGCTTGGCGATCGAGGCCTGGATCCCGGCGGGCGGGGACCGACCCGTGGATACCTTCCTGCGGACGGCCTTGCTGGCCTCGCGGCCGAGTTCGGCGCACCGTCCCGGTAGCCCACGATCGATCGCCACGTGCCCGCGGCGGCGCGCGGACGGCGGTCACAGCCCTTCGGTCGGCAGCGCGACGAAGGGATCGCACGCGGGAACGCCCAGCGGCGCGAAGTGCCGCACATTCCGGGTCAGGACCGTCCAGCCGTTGCAGCGCGCCGTGGCGGCGATCGCGAGATCCGCGAAGCCGGGCGCGTGTCCTTGCCCGCGCGCCAGATCGGACAATCCACCGATGTGCCGCGCGACGGCCAGGTCGATCGGGAGAACCTTGGCGGCGTACAGGTGCAGCAAGGTCTCCAGCCACTCCGCCAACCGCTCGGCCTTGCGCGCGGCGCCCTCCCTGCGGCTCTTCGCGATGCCGTCCTCGATCTCGGCGATCGTGACGACGGAGAGGTGGAGACCGGCGCTGTTCCGGTCCATCCAGTCGATCAGTTCGATGGCGGGAACGGCCTTGGTCGGCGCGCCGGCCGAAAGGACGTTGGTGTCGACGAGGTACACGGCGTCACAGCTCGGCACCTCTGAGCCCGCCGGACGGGGAGGGGAGATCGTCCGCCGCGACGGGCGCAGCCATGAGCAGGCGGCCGAACGACGGGACGCGCGACAGCCGCTGCCAGTCCTCGAAGCTGAGCAGCACGGCCTCGGGGCGGCCGTGGCGAGTGATGATCGAGGGCGCGCCCTGCTTGGCTTGGTCGATCACGGCCGACAGCGTCGCCTTGGCATCCCGAAGCTGGATCTCCTGCATGGTATCCTCCGTGACCACTGTAGTCATAATAGCGGTCATGGCCAGAATCGGCAAGGGACGTGCTGGGACTTGGCGCGGAGCGCTCCGCCCCGGATCCAGGCTGCCGCCCGCAGGTACTTCCGAGGGCCCGACGAGCCGATAGTGTCCGGCACGCCACAGTTGATTAGTATCCAGGCCGTGCCTCTTGCGGTTGCAGAGGTTTCGGACCAACGTATGTTACTATTCACGGAAGACAGGTGCTCGGGTGGCAGCTTCTAAGCCCCTTGACGGGCCAACAACCTCGGAAACCTTCCAGTCCGCACGCGATGCGCTCGAAGTCGTCGGCCGCTGGCAATGGGACGCGGGCGTCGATCGGGTGCGGGTCGACGCCTTCGTCGCCCTGATGTGCAACGTCGATCCGGCCGAGGCCGAAGAGGGCGTCCCGCTCGGCCGCTACATGAGCAGCATCCACGCGGACGATCGGGAGCGGATCGACGACCTGATCCGGCGCAGCGCCCGCGAGGGGACACCCTACCTCGCCGAGTATCGGGTGACGTCGGCGGACGGTCGGACGCGCTGGGTCCTGGTGCGCGGGCGCTTCACCGGCGATCATATCGGACGGCCGCTGGGCGGCAGCGGCATCCTCTTGGACATCACTCGGATGCGGATGTTCGAGGACATGGCCGACGAGGCCGTGCCGCGTGCGGGGACGTCGGCCCTCGAGCTGGCAGCCGATCACGCCATCGCGGCGATGTACGCGATCGCCGAGTTGCGGGACGCGGAGCTCAAGGTGAAGGCCGACGCGCTGCTGATGACGCTGGGCCGCAGGCTCGCCCTCCAGGAGGTCCAGGACCGGCACCGCCACATGAACTGAGCGCGGAGCGCCGTCGGCCAAATCTTCGCCGGGCGGATCATTGTCTGATCTGTCCAACGGACGGAAGACTGGGCCGAGCGATCGCGCTATGCTGGTCCATCGGCAGATCAGCGCGGCACGGATGATCCGGCGTTCCAGAACGACTGTCATCGTCCTCGGGGTCATCGCCGGGGCCGCCATCCTCGCCCTGCTCGTCCATCTCCTCCTCGGCCTGCTCTCGCTCGACATCGCGGTCGCCAAGACCAGCACCGAGGACCGAGAAGCCGCCCAGGCCCTGACGCAGCTCTTCGAGACTCAGCATCCGCGGGTGCGGATCCGGACCATCTTCGAGCCGGATCGCGTCGGGGCATCGGCGGCCCTGGACAAGGGCGAGACCCAGCTCGCCCTCGTGCGCAGCGACGCCGCGCCGAAGGACGGGCAGACCCTGGTCATCCTGCGCCGCGACGCGGTGGTCTTCGTCGCGCCCGGTGGCAGCGCCGTCGACGGCGTGGCCAAGCTGCGGGGCAGCACGGTCGGGCTCCTCGACGGGCGGAAGCTCGACCCGCGCCTGCTCGACCTCATCCTCACCCATTTCGGCATCCCGCCGGGCAGCGTGCACCGCCGGATCCTGACGATCGATCAGCTGACGGAGGCCGCGCGCGGCCGCCAGATCGGTTCGGTGTTCGTGGTGGCCCCTGTCGGCAGCGCGCTGTGGCTGCCGCTGTTCACGGCGCTGCGCAAAGGCTCCGGGGCGGTGAAGCTGTTCGAGGTCGACGAGGCGGCGGCGATCGCCAAGGAGCACCCCGTGCTCGACACGATCGACGTGCCCAAGGGCGCCTTCCTCGGCTCCCTGCCGGCACCGGGCGACGACATCACCACCTTGTCCGTCAGCCACCGGCTCGTGGCCCGCGGCGGCATGCCGGACTGGCTCGCGGGCGAGATCACCCGCGAGGTGCTCACCGGCAAGCCGCGGCTCGTCGCGCTCGACGACGACCTGGCCGGCATCGAGGCCCCCGACACCGACGACAAGGTCCAGGCGCTCCCGATCCATCCGGGCGCCACGGCGTACCTCACCGGAAACCAGCCGAGCCTGAGCGATCAGGCACAGAACGCCGCCTACTGGGTCGGGCTCATGATCAGCGCGCTGGCCTCGCTCGGCGCGGCGGGCGTCGGCCTCTATCGGCGCTTCCGGCCGCAGCAGCCGCCCACCCGGGTCATGCGCCTCCTGGAGATCTGGCTGGCCGTCCCGAGTGCCGATCCGGTCGCGCTCGATCGGCTGGAACGGGAGGCCGACGCGCTCGCGGCGGAGACGATCCGGATGGAGGCCCATCGGCGGACGGAGAGCGTGGAGATCCGCCTCGTCGCCCTGCTCGTCACGCACATCCGCGAGGCCGTCCAGCGCCGGCGGCGGCGCGTGGCGCAACAAATGTCCTAGCGCCAGACGGCCTCGGCACCGCCCCCGGCGGCGGCCGATCCCGGTCCGGCCGCGATCTCACGCGAGCAGGTCGCGATGCGTCCGATGCCCGCGCAGCCACGCCCGCGCGTAGCCGCACAGGGGTACGATCCGAGCGCCCTCGGCGCGCGCGTGCGCCGCGACGCCTTCCATGAGCCGGCCGGCCGCCCCGGTGCCGCGCAGGACCGGCGGCGCGTAGACGTGGCTGATGACGAGCTGGCCGGGTTCCCGCCGGTAGGTCGCGAAGGCGACGTCACCGCCGACCTGCAGCTCGAAGCGGCCTCGCTCGACGTTGTCGCGCAGCGTATCCATCATCGTCGTCCTCGGGCCCTGGCTCGCATCGGGAGCGCCGCGTCGGCCGGGTGTTCCGCGGGATCCGCGGGCGCCTCCGTCCGCGTTCAGGAGGTCCCGCCTCCCAGGCTCATATAGGATCGCACGTCCCGTCGCGGACGCGGATCAGGAGCGCCGCGGCGGCATCGCCGCCGATCCACGGGACGCGGCCGTCCATAGGAGTGCGGGCGCGCGCGCTCAGGGAGCGTCGGCCGGCTTGACCTCGATCCGGTCGAACCGGCCGAGGCGGTAGATGAGGAATGACAGCAGCCAAGCCGCCGCGAACAGACCGACGATGCCGAAGCCGAGCACCCCGAAATTGTCGTTGACCGCGGCGATCCACTGCCAGAGCCAGCCCTGGAGATTGAGCTTGTCCGCCAGGAGGTTCAGCGCCTCCAGCGTGCCGACCACCAGCGCGACCGCCACCGAGACCAGGGTGATGGTGAGATTGTAGAACAGCTTCCGCACGGGCTGGACATAGGCCCAGCTGTAGGCGCCGAGCATCAGCACGCCGTCGGTCGCGTCGACCAGCGTCATGCCGGCGGTGAACAGCGCCGGGAAAACCAGGATCGTCCAGAGGTCCGTGCCCTGGCTCGCCTGGGCGGCCGAGAGCCCGAACAGGCTCACCTCCGTGGCGGTGTCGAAGCCGAGGGCGAAGAGCAGGCCCAGCGGGTACATGTGCCAGGAGCGCGTCACGAGGCGGAACAGGGGCCGCAGGATCCGGGCGAGGACGCCCTGGTTGGCGAGCAGCACGTCGAAATCGGCCTCGACGTAGCGGCCGGTGCGCCGCACCTGTCGGAACGCGCGCCAGACGCCCGCGAGGACGACGAGGTTGACCAGGCCGATGAGGATCAGGAAGGCGGCCGAGACGCCGGTGCCGATCAGGCCGCCCAGTTCCCGGTAGCCTTCCGAGGCCGTGATCAGGCTGGTCGCCGCCAGCGCCACCGCGGCCGCGGCCACCACCACGACGCTGGAATGGCCGAGCGCGAACCAGAAACCGACCGAGACCGGCCGCTGGCCCGCCTGCATCAGCTTGCGGGTGACGTTGTCGATGGCGGCGATGTGGTCGGGATCGACCGCGTGGCGCAGCCCGAAGACGTAGGCCAGCAGCGCCGTCGAGAGGAGGGCCGGCTGCCCCCCGAACAGGCTGTAGGCCCAGGACCAGGCCGCGACGTTCGCCGCGATCAGGACGAGGTAGAGCAGACCGATGCGGCGGCGCACCACACGGGGCGCCGTGCCATCGGACGGGACGCGCGCTTCCATCGAACCCTTACCCACCCGACCACCGTCCTCTCGGCCCCGTCGCCCGGCCCCGCGGCAGGGCCGATGCCGCGCGTCACGCCGCCCGACATAGCGCAGAACCGGCCGAGCTGCGGAGTCCCGCAGACGTGCCCACGCGCGGCGAGACCGCCGGCCGGGATGGCTCACGGCGGCCGCGACAGGAGCAACTCCGGGCCCGGCCGTGGCTGCGGCCCGATCCGGAGCACCAGCTTCCCCCGGACCCGCCGGCTTGACAGCCGCTTCAATTGGGTCTGTAGTTTCTGTCATGACAGAAATTACAGACCCAACGCGCACCCTGCCCGCCGCGGTCGAGCGCTTCGTGCTGCACTGGGGCGACCTGGGCGGCCAGTGGGGCGTCAACCGATCCGTCGCGCAGATCCACGCGCTCCTCTACCTCTCCGAGCGCCCCCTCACCGCCGAGGACATCGCCGGCCTGCTCGGCATCGCGCGCTCGAACGTCTCGAACTCCCTGCGCGAGCTGCTCGGCTGGAACCTGATCCGCCGCGTGCCGGTGATGGGCGAGCGCCGCGACCACTTCGTCGCCGAGACCGACCTCTGGGAGATGGTCACGCGCATCGCCGCGGGCCGCAAGGAGCGGGAGATCGATCCCGCCATCGCGGCCCTGCGCACCTGCGTCGCCGAGGCGGATGCGGACCCCGCGCTCGGGGCCGTCGCCAAGCGGCGCCTGCACGCGATGCTCGACTTCACCGAGTCGATGGAGCGCTGGTACGGCCAGATGCTCAACGTGCCCCGCGGGACGCTGGCCAAGCTGATCCGGCTGGGCGCCCGGATCGTGAAGTTCCTGCCGGCCAAGACCGAGTGACGGTTCGAGGACCGCGCTCAGAGAGCCCGAACGATCGAGGAGCCCAGGTGACCGCGATGGGACACGTCCGCCGAGCCGATGCGGGGCCGTCCCGCGAGACCCGCACCGCGGGGTCGTTCGACGAGTCCGGCGACCTCCTCGACCTGCGTTTCCGGGCGCTGATCCCGGAGCGCGAATGGGCGAGCCTGTCGCCGGCAGTGCGCCGACGCTTCGGCAAGCGCCTCGCGCAGGGGGCGAGCGCGGTCTATGTCGGCCACGTCGTCGCGATGCGCGTCAGCCCCCTCGGCTGGCTCGTCGCGCAGGCGACGCGCCTCGTCGGTGCCCCGCTCCCCCTGGAACGCGGGACCGGTCGTGCCGGCGTCGTCACCGTCACCGAGGATCCGGACGGGGGCGGCCAGGTCTGGACGCGGCTGTACGCGCGCGCCTCCGGTTTCCCGCAGGTGATCCACTCGGCCAAGCGCTTCGCCGGCCCGACCGGCCTGGAGGAGCACGTCGGCGCCGGCGTCGGCATGACCTTGACCGTCGCGGTCGTGGACGGGGCGCTGGTGTTTCGCAGCCACCGCTACTTCGTCGACTGCCTCGGGCACCGCCTGCACCTGCCGGGCTGGCTCACCCCCGGGGCGCTCACCGTCACGCACGCCGATGCCGCCGCGGGCGCGGCCGTGGGCGCCTTCCGCTTCATCCTCGACATCGTCCACCCCTGGTTCGGCAGGCTGATCCGCCAGGAAGCGATCTTCCAGGACGCTGAGCCGGCAGCGCGGGAGAGTGGGGCATGAGCGCGATCCTGATTTTCGGCGGGTATGGCGGCTTCGGTGCGCGCCTGTCGCGCCGGCTCGCGGCCGCCGGTCACGCGGTGATCGTCGCCGGCCGGCACCTCGCGCGTGCCGAGGCGTTCTGCGCGGCCCATCCGCCGTGCCGCCCCCTCCAGGCCGACCGCAACGGGGCCGTCGCGCCCCTACTGGACCGCATCCGTCCCGACCTCGTGATCGATGCGGCCGGCCCCTTCCAGGGCAGCGGCTACGACCTGCCCCGGGCCTGCATCGCCGCGGCGATCCCTTACCTCGATCTCGCGGATGGCCGCGCGTTCGTGGCCGGCATCGGCGCGCTCGACGCACCCGCGCGTGCGGCCGGCGTCGCGATCCTGGCCGGCGCGTCGAGCGTCCCGGCCCTGTCGGGCGCCGTCGCCCGGCATCTGGCGCACGGGATGGGCGCGGTCAGCGCCGTCGAGATCGCGATCAGCGCCTCGAACCGCGCGACCGCCGGGACATCCGTCGCCGCCGCCATCCTGAGCTACGTGGGCAAGCCGATCCGGCTCTGGCGCGGCCAGCGCTGGTCGGTGGGCGTCGGCTGGCAGGAGGTGCGGCGCGAGCGCTTCGCCCTGTCCGACGGTACGTCCCTCGGCCGCCGCTGGCTGGCGCTGGCAGACGTCCCGGACCTCGAACTCCTGCCCGGTCGGCTCCCGGGCCGGCCGGCGGTCAGCTTCAGGGCCGGGACCGACCGCGCGCTGCAGGTGATCGGACTCTGGTGTGCGAGCTGGCCGGTGCGCTGGCGCTGGATCCCCTCCTTGCAGACACTCGCGGGCTGGCTCCTCGTGGCGCAGCGGCTGACCGCGCGCTGGGGCTCGGACCGGTCCGGCATGGTCGTCCGGATGTTCGGCTCGGCCGGCGGGCGCCGCGTCGAGCGGTGCTGGACGCTCCTCGCGGCCGACGGTCACGGCCCGGAGATCCCCGTGCTGCCGGCTGCGATCCTGGCCGAGCGGATCCTGGCCGGCTCGATCGCCCCCGGCGCGCGCGACGCCGGGACCCTGCTCGATCTGACGGACTTCGAGCCGAGCTTCGCGGGCCTGTCGATCCGTCACGACGTGCGGGAGTCGGTCCAGGCCGACGCGCTCTACGCGAGCGTCATGGGTCCGCGCTTCGCCGCACTCGCCCCGCGCGTCGCGGCCCTGCACGGCGTCCTGCGCGAGGCAGGGGCGCACGGTCGCGCCGTCGTCACCCGCGGCCGTCACCCGATCGCGCGAGGCCTCGCCGCGCTGCTCGGATTTCCGGCCGCGGGCGAACATGCCCTCCACGTCGGCTTCAGCGAGAGGCATGGGGTGGAACGCTGGACGCGGACCTTCTCCGGTCGCCGGTTCACGAGCGCGTTCACCGAAGCGCGCGGCTGCGTGGTCGAACGGTTCGGTCCGTTCCGCTTCCGGTTCGACCTCGCGAGCGACGGTGATGGGCTGCGCATGGTGCTGCGCGGCTGGTCGGTTGCCCGACTGCCGCTTCCGCTGGCCATCGCACCCCGCGCCTCCGCCCGCGAGTGGGAAGAGGCCGAGCTGTTCCGCTTCGACGTATCGATCGGCCTGCCACGCGTCGGGCTGATGGTGCGCTACATGGGCTGGTTAAGGACCGACGGCCGCGCGGGCGAGCGATCCGGCTCCGCGACGTGAGCCGACACGCGCGCTTCGTCCCGAACGTTGGCCGGCCGCCCGTGGTGGGCGCGGGAGGCGCCCTCGACCGCATCCGCACGCAGTCGCGGCAACAGCTGGGTCGTCGTCACCCGACCCGGGCGCGGACGATTCACCGGGGACTGGAGCCGTTCGGGCGGCATCCGGATCACGCCGGTTCGGACGCGGACCACCGTGGGAGGTCGGACCTGACCGCGATCCCGCGCGATCCCGAGATCGCGCGCCGGTCTCATCCAAGCACCATCGCGGCGGATCGGCACGGCGCGCCGATCAAGGGCCGCCGCGACGACGCGGTCGAGCGCGTCCGATCCGATCGCCGACCCATCTGCCAGAATTCCAGATTACGATCGTAACCAAAAGCTCTTCAGAACGACACGAAACCGGTCGATCAACGGGGTCAATCTGCGTCTCGGACAGATATGAGGTCTGAGAATGTACGTCGCAGCACCCTCGATTGCCCCTGCCGCGCGGGTCGGAGATCCGGACGCGGCGCTGCTCGCGACCATCGGGACGCTCCGGCCCCTGATCGCGGAGCACGGGTCGGCCTTGGCTGTCGGGCCGGACCTGCCGGAGCCGGTCGCGGAGGCGCTCATCGACGCCGGTCTCGCGCAACTCTGGCTCCCGCGCGGCCTGGGCGGCCCTGAGACCCACCCCCTGCGCGTTCTGGCCGCCATCGAGGCGCTGGCGGAACTCGATGGTTCGGTGGCTTGGAGCGCCGCGATCTCGTCCGGGGGCGCGTCCCGCTTCGCCGACCTCATCGATCGGGACGTGATGCGCGGGCTCATCCCCGCCGGCAAGAAGTTCGCGGGCAGCGGCAGCGGCCAGCCGACGGGAACGGCGGTTCGCGATGGAGCCGGCTGGCGGATCAACGGACGCTGGTCCTGGGCAAGCTTCTGCCGCTTCAGCTCGGTCTCGGCACTGATGTGTCTCGAGGTCGAAGGGGACCAGCCGAAACGCGACGCGCACGGTCGACCGTCTGTGCGGGGCGTCTTCATCGCCTCGAAGGACGTCGCGGTCGTCGGCAACTGGAACGCCGGTGGGCTGCGGTCCAGCGGGAGTCACGACGTCGTCTGCACCGACCTCTGGGTGCCGGACGCGCAGACGGTCGACGGCGCGCGGATCATGATCCCGCGCGATAGGGAGCCGCTCTACATGCTGCCGATGGCGTCGGCGGCCGCCATCGCCGCCGCCGGTGTTCCGCTGGGACTCGCTCGGGCCTCGATCGACGCGTTGATCGATCTCGCACAGACGAAGACGCCGCATGGCGGCACGGGACCCTTGCGACTTCGCGAGGACGTGCAGGTCGCGATCGCGCGCGCCGAGACGGGTCTCGGCGCCGCCCGCGCCTTCGCCCGCGATACGGTCTCCGGCTTCTGGTCGGAAGCGGAGACCGGCCGCCCGGTCACCCCCGCGTGGCAGGCCAAGGTTCGGCGGGCCTGCTGGTACGCGGGCCATGTCGGGAAACAGGTGGTCACGAGCATGTACGAAGCGGCGGGCAGTTCCGCCGTCCTCGAAGCGTTGCCGTTCGCGCGCCTGCTGCGCGATGTGTACGCGACCTGCCAGCACATGCAGTATCAGGACCGCATGCTCGTGCCGCCTGGCCGCATTCTCCTGGGCCTCGAAGCCGACGCCCCCTTCATCTAGGGCCCGTCTTCGCCAGAGCCGATCGGTGGCAGCGGCGAGGAGACCGTCGGCGCCGGGAGGCGCGAAGCGGTCCTGCAGGGCGTCGGCGATCCGTCCGGGTGCTCCGACGAGCAACCCGGAGCCGCCGCCTCTCGGCGCGCGGACGGTTCTGCCTTGATGCCCGCAGGCTCCGCCCTGTCAGCGCGAGCCCGTCTGGTGCGCCTGCAGGCGTCGCAGAGCCTCGAGATCGAACACCGCGTCCGCGCGCCCGTAGCCGCCGTCCGCGACCTCATCGACCAGGACCATAGTGTGCGGCCGCGCGGCCTCTCCGAAGTCGGACACCAGCAGATCCGTCGTGCGATGAACGAGGTCGGCCTTCTGCGCACCGGTCATCATGCCCTGCGGGATCTTGAAATTGGCGAACGGCATCGAGCATCTCCGAGTTGAACCGACAGAACACTGACGGCGCCCGCGCGGCGGCGCGGAACTCACCGTTGCGCCGCGCGGGCGGCGCGGGCGGCCGCGTTCAAGGTCGCGACGGCCGCGTCGAAGCGGTGCTCGGCCTCGGCGTCGCGCTGGAAGGCGACGCGCTGCACCAGGATCTCGCGCGGCGTCGGCTGCTGCCGGAACAGGGCCATCACCTCGTCGATGAACTCGGCCAGCGGCAGATAGCCCGCGCGCGTGGCCTGGCCGGGCGTCAGGTCCGTCTGGACCGCCGGGGGCACCAGCTCGATCACCTCGACCCTGCCTTGCAGGACCTCGCGCAGCGAGACCGTGTCGGATCAGCCAGAAGATGCTGACGCAGACCGTCCGCCAGATGGAGCGGGACGGCCTCGTCCGGCGAACGGTCCACCCGGTGATCCCGCCGCGCGTGGACTACACGCTGACGCCGCTGGGCCAGAGCCTGGGGGCCGCGTTCTGCGGTGTGTGGATCTGGGCCGAGACGCACCACGCCGAGATCGAGCGGGCCCGGCGGGCGTTCGCGGGTCGGCCCCCGGGATTTTAACTGTCGATCGGGGGAGCCATGACGCCGGTCTTCAATTCTGTCGCCAAGCTTGGCGTTTCAGTTTAGCCTCAAGACTGATTTCGGCAGCAAGGCGGGCGCATCATGCAGGACACCCCACCGTACGGGGAGCCGCCCGTCGCGATCCGTGTTGACGGTCTCGGCGACGGACCGAGGGCCTCCGGCGCGGCGCGGCGTCGCTCGGTGATCGCCGGCGCCATCGGCAACACGCTCGAATGGTACGACTTCGCCACCTACGGGTATTTCAGCGTCGTCATCGGCCGGAACTTCTTCCCGTCCGACAGCCCCACGACGTCGCTGCTCTCGGCCTTCGCTGTGTTCGCCGCGGCCTTCTTCATGCGTCCGATCGGCGGCGTCGTGTTCGGCCACATCGGTGACCGCTACGGCCGCAAGACGGCCCTGCTGCTGTCGGCGAGCCTCATGGCGGTCTCGACCTTCCTGATGGGCTGCCTGCCCACCTACGCGTCCGCCGGGATCCTCGCGCCCGTCCTGCTCGTGCTGTTGCGCCTCGGCCAGGGCCTCTCGGTCGGCGGCGAGTACACCTCCTCGGCCATCTTCCTCTCCGAGACCGCGGTACCGGCGCGCCGCGGCCTGACCGGCAGCCTCGCCTGCATCGGGGCCGCCGGCGGGATCCTGCTCGGCTCCATCTCGGGGACGCTGGTCACCGGCCTGCTCACCCCCGAGGACGTGCACCTGTGGGGCTGGCGCCTGCCGTTCCTGTTCGGGATCGTCCTCGGCGTCTTCATCTTCGCCCTGCGCCGGCACATCGACGACGACCACGTCGAGACCGTGTTTCGCGAAGATCAGGCATCGGCAGACCGGCGCTCACCGCTGCGTACGGCCGTCGAGATCGACGGGTCCGCGATGCTGCGCGCCTTCGCCATGAATCTCGGCCTCGCGTGCGGCTTCTACGTCGTGTTCGTCTACCTCGTGACCTTCCTGCACACGGTGTCCGGACTGCCGCAACACACGGCGTTCCTCATCAACTCCCTCGCCATGGTGGTTCAAGCGGTGTGCATCCCGATCGCCGGAGCCCTGTCAGACCGGTTCGGGCGCAAGCGTGTTCTGGTCCTGACCGGGGCGGGCCTGACCCTCCTGTCGTGGCCGCTGTTCATGCTGCTGACCAGCGGCGACACGCTCCTGATCGTCCTGAGCCAGGTCGCGTTCGCGATCCTGATCGCCGGAAACGCCGCCGTGGTGCCGACGGCGTTCGTCGAGATGTTTCAGCACCGCTCGCGCTGCACGGCCCTGGCGATCAGCTTCAACGCCTCGATGGCGCTGGTCGGTGGCACCGCCCCGATGGCCGCGACGTGGATCGTCCACCATCTGGCGTGGCCCACGGGGCCGGGTCTCTACGTGGCCGTGCTGTCGGCCATCTCGCTCGCCGCGGTCCTGACGATGCGCGATCGAACCGGGGAATCGCTCGCGTGAGACCCCGCTCGCGCGACCGCGCGGATTGCCCGGCCTCGGATGGCGTCGATCCGGGCGGCACGGTCAATAGGTCACCCTCACTAGTGGAAGCCGAGGATCGCCCTGATAGAATCGACCGATCGGCACAGTAGAGAGCCTGTGCAGCGACGATCGGGCGAACACTGCGGACATCTTCTCTCGCCCGTCGTCATCACCGATCCGTCGATCGACGGGTCGCGGCGCATTCGAGGGACCTCCAGGCATGGGATTCAACGTGACCCGCTTGCTCCGGCACACTGTTTCATGCCGCCTCATCGTCGTCGCGTTCTCAGCTCTGATGATCCCGCCGGCAGCGCAGGCCGCCGGCAGCCTGGAGGCAGCTCTCCGCGCGGTGCCGGACTCCGCCCTCGCGACGTCTGATCCGATGCCGATCGTCTTCATGGACGTGCAGGCTTTGTCCAAGGCGGCCGGCGGGGCGTTGAGCGACGCCGGCCTGCGGCGCATGGCCTTCCATCAGAACATCCGCCCGCTGAACGCCCTCAGCTACGGCGGGGCGCAGTCCTGGACCGAGACGGCCGGAATCCCGTTCGAGGACATTTCCTACTTTGCCGCCTTCGGCCAGCCTCCGGCGCGCGTGAGCGACTGGGGTCTGGCGACGAAGGCGGCCGCCGACGACCTGATCGGCAAACTCCGGGACCGGAACTTCAGGCCGGTCTCGACCGCGCCGCGCATCCTCGCCAACGGTGAGCCGCGCGCCGTGAATCTGAAGGGCCGGCAGCCGACCAGCCCCTGGTCCGGCCCCATGGGCGAGACCAGCGCGGTCCTGGCGATCGATCGGGTCGTCGCCCAGGCGTCCGCGGCCGAGGATCTGGAGAAGCGCGTCGGCGTCGGACGGAGCGCGGCGGATCACGCGGCGGTGGCCACGTCGCTGGCGGGTCTCGCCGCCGCGGATGACCGCGACCCGGGCGCGATCCTCCAAGCGGCCGTCGTCACGCCGCTGATGGGCGTGACCCTCGACGATCCGGCCTCCGTCCTATCGGCGACCGACAGGGCCGCGATGAGGAAGGCGATCGACGATCAGCGCGAACGCGGTCGTGACGGCATCCCGGCCTACGAGGGCGGGATCGTGGCTGACTACCAGGGCAGAGCCGGCCCGGCGCTCCTCGTGTCCCTGGCCTATCCCGATTGCCCGACGGCCGGCAGGGCCGTCACGGCGCTGAAGGCGCGCTGGCAGGCCGGCATGCCGTCCGCGGCCTCCGCCGACGGCCGCACGGTCGAGAGCCCGCAGCGCGGCTGTGCCGCCGTCCTTCGCGTCAACCAGGCACCCGGCGCGGGCACGCCGTTCGCAGCGTTCCTCGAGAGCTACATGCGGCGCGGCTTCAATGTCCTGCAGATCGGAATGCCGCGATGACCGGATCGTGGCGACCCGAACCGGATCGAGGCCGGACCCGCCGTGGTCGAGCCGCGGCGCGCGGCCGGTCGTCACGGTCGGGGGGTCGAGGAAAGGGGATCTTAGAGCGGCCGATGTACAGCGGACGGGGACCCACGGCACGAGGAGGGGGCTTTGGACGCGGCTTACATCTCGGCGATGTTCGGCCTGGGTGGAGCGACGATCGGCGCCGCGACATCGTTCATGACCACGTGGATGGCGCATCGGAGCCAGTTTCAGGACAAGCTTCGGGAGAATGAGCGCGCGCAGCGCGTGGACTTGTTCAACGAATTCATCACCGAGTCCGTCAGGCTCTACGCCGACGCGCTGAGCCACGAACGCGACGATGTCGGCGACCTCGTCCTGCTCTACGCGTTGCTGGCGAAGATGCAGCTCACCGCCTCGCAGGCGACCGTCGACGCGGCCGGATCCGTCATCGACCGAGTGATCGACACCTATCTCGGCCCCAATCAGAGTCTCCACGAGATCCGAGATCTCGCCCGCGAGGGCAAGCTCGATTTCCTCACCGAGTTCGGAACCGCGTGCCGCGCGGATCTGAGAGCCTCCCTCGACCAGGTCCGGTAGCCGCGAACGCGGCCCGTTCCTAGGCGGCCAGTTCAGGCGCGCGGAAGCCGCGGGCGACGAGGCGGCTCCAGACCCGGGCGGCGGCCGACGGCGCGGTCGCCCACACGGCCTGCGTCGGTTTCGGCCTGGAGCGGCACCGATTGAGAGGGAGCGCTCGTTGGCCGTCATTCTGCGCGGGCGCAGAGGCCGGCCAAGATGCCAGCGCCGGACGGAAGCTCCTGTCTCCCAAAATCTCATCCAAGCACACACCGTTCCGCATCGGCAAATTACAGTGGATCCAATTGAGGATACGTCGCGCTTCGCCAGATCTGGATGCAAATAAAGAAATTACATCGAGATGCGAATATTGTCAATATCGCTTGAACTGCGCCACGCCAGCGCGCGCGACGCGGTCGCGCTGCGCCGCGCGCGGAACGCGGCGGGCCGTCCGCGCTTTGCTCTCCCGTCTGCGGGTCGGGGAGCGCATCATGGCAGGGCGGGTGACGGATCGATCCCCCGACGGAGAGGCCGGCCGGGCGGRGCCAGAGACCGTGCCGGAGACCGCGCCGGTGTCCGGGCGGCCGGTGACACGGCCCGGGATGGCCGAGGCGGCCGAGCGGCACAAGGCCGAGACGGAGATCGCCGCGGGCGACGTCGCCGACGATCTCGCCGACTTCGCGTGACGGACCGGCGCGCGGGACGCGCGCCGGCCGGTATCCACGAGCCCGGGCAGGCGCCGGGCTCAGGCCGGCGTCTGGGCGGTTCAGGCCGTCTCTTTGGCCTTGCGGGGGCGGCTCGCGCGCTTCGGCTTCTCGGTCGTCTCCGCGACGGGCTCGGGAGCCGGTGCCGGGGCGGCGGTTTTGCGGCGCTGCTGGCCGAGGCCGAGGCTGCGGGCGAGTTCCGAGCGCTGGGCCGAGTAGCTCGCGGCCGTCGACGGGTAGTCGCGCGGCAGCCCGAAGCGCTCGCGATACTGCTCGATCGTCAGGCCGTTGCGCGACAGGTGCCGCTTCAGCGTCTTGTACGGCTTGCCGTCGATGAACGAGATCAGGGCGTCCGGCGTCACCGACTTGCGGATCTGGGCCGGCGTCGGCTTGTCGGCCGCCTCGGTCACCGTCGCCGTGGGGGCGGACAGCTTCGTCAGCGCGGCGTGAACGCCGGCGAGCAGACCGGGCAATTCGCTGATCGGCACGGAATTGTTCGAGACATACGCCGAGACGATGTCGGAGGCCTGCTCGATAAAAGTCTGCTGCTGCTCAGTGGCGTTGTCGTCCATCGATGATTCCCTCTATCCGACCGTCCTGGGACGGTTCTAACGTCTGTGCAGCAAAATCAAGTCGTCGTCGAGCATTTCCCTACACAATGCCCCGGCCATGAACACGCATATTATTCAAACCGTGGGTCGAGCTGAAATCGACGGTCGAGCAAACCGACACCCCGGAGCCGAGGTTGGATGAGACCGGGCGACGCGGACGGGCGCCGGTTATGCCTTCCGCCGCGATCTCGCCGCCGGCTTCCTCTGCGAAGATCCGTCTCCGGTCTGATGAGAGGCGCGGAACTTCACGCGGCGGCCCGCCGCGATGTCCCGTGAGCCTTCGGGGCGGGACGAACGTTTCGGCCAGACTGTCACGTGATCTGCGGCGGACCGGTCATGGCCTCGGACGCGGGCGGGCGATAAGGATCCGGGCAGGGCAGGATCCGGGGCGATCGACGTGGACCAGCAAGAGGACCAGCAATCCGAGCCGGGCACCGTCTTCGGCGCCATCATCCCGTTCGTGGATCACTGCGGGATCGAGGCGCTCGACCTGCGCGCGGGCCGGACGCGGCTGCGCCTCGCCCTGCGGCCGGAGCACGCCAATAACCTGGGCATCGCCCATGGCGGCGCGCTCTGCACCCTGCTCGACGTTGCCCTGGGGACGGCGGCGCGGCTGCGGGCGGGGCGTCCCGTGGTGACCCTCGACATGCAGACCCGATTCCTCGCCCCCGGCCGCGGCGTCCTGATCGCCGAGGGACGGGTCAGCCGGGCGGGGCGGTCGGTGATCTTCTGCGAGGCCGAGATCCGCGACGAGGCCGGCGAGCTGGTGGCGACCGCCACGGGGCTGCTCAAGCCCGTCGGCGAGCGGCCGGCACCCGCGTAGGGCGGTCGTCGCCGGCCGGGGCCCCGGCCGGGATGCCGGTGCGGGCGCCCTGCGCGCTCATGCGGGGCGGCGACCGCATTGACGTGCGCCCGGCAGGGTGGAAAAGCCTGTGTCATGACGATGCCGGACGACGCGCGCGCAGCCCTGGCTGCGCCTCCCTCCGAGGCCGACGTGACGGCCATGAAGTCCGAGGCCGCGGCGTGGTTCGAGACGCTGCGCGACCGGATCGTCGCCGCCCTGGAGACCCTCGAGGCGGAGGCCACGGGCCCGTTCCATCCCGACGCGCCCGAGGCGCCCGGGACGTTCGAGAAGACGCCGTGGAACCGGACCGACCACACGGGGCGGCCGGGCGGCGGCGGCGTGATGGCGATGCTGCGGGGCCGCGTCTTCGAGAAGGCCGGCGTGCACATCTCGACGGTGCACGGCGAGTTCGCGCCGGAATTCCGCGCCCAGATGCCCGGCGCCGCAGAGGACCCGCGCTTCTTCGCCACCGGCATCTCGCTGATCGCCCATCCGTGGAACCCGCACGCGCCGACGGTGCATATGAACACCCGGTTCGTCGCGACGACGCGGGCGTGGTTCGGGGGCGGGGCGGACCTGACGCCGGTGCTCGACCGGCGTCGCACGCAGGACGATCCGGACAGCCGCCACTTCCACGCCTGTCTGGAGCGGGCCTGCACGGCGCACGGCATCGATCACGCCCGCTACAAGGCGTGGTGCGACGCGTATTTCCACCTCCAGCACCGGAACGAGCCGCGGGGCATCGGCGGGATCTTCTACGATTACCTCTGGAGCGGGACGCCGCAGGCCGACCTCGCCTACACCCGCGACGTGGGCCGGGCCTTCCTGGAGGCGTACCCGAAGATCGTGCGCGACAATCTCGGCACGCCCTGGACCGAGGCGGACCGCCACGAGCAGCAGGTGCGGCGGGGCCGCTACGTGGAGTTCAACCTGCTCTACGACCGGGGCACGATCTTCGGCCTGAAGACCGGCGGCAACGTCGCCTCCATCCTGTCCTCGATGCCGCCGACCGTGCGCTGGCCGTGAGTGCGGGTCTGCCGGCCGCCTACGCGCCGCAGCAGGACGCGGCGCTGAAGGCGATCGCCGCGTGGCGGCGGGACGGGGGATCGCAGGTGTTCCGGCTGTTCGGCTACGCCGGGACCGGCAAGACGACGCTCGCCCGCCGCATCGCCGAGGATGTCGACGGCACGGTGGTCTACGGCGCCTTCACCGGCAAGGCGGCCTCGGTGATGCGCCAGAAGGGCTGCTACGACGCCGCCACGATCCACTCGCTGATCTACCGCACCAAGGAGGCGGAGGAGGGAGGCCCGACTTTCACGCTGAACCGCTCGGGCCCGGCCGCCAAGGCCGACCTGATCATCATCGACGAGTGCTCGATGGTCGATTCCGACCTCGGCAACGATCTCCTGTCCTTCGAGCGGCCGGTCCTCGTCCTGGGCGACCCGGCGCAGCTGCCGCCGGTGCGCGGCGGCGGCTTCTTCACCGAGGCGGAGCCCGACGTGATGCTCACCGAGGTGCACCGGCAGGCGAAGGACGACCCGATCGTCCGCATGGCGATGACGGTGCGCGAGGGCGGCCGGCTGGAGCTCGGCAGCTACGGGCAGAGCCGGATCGTGTCGCGGCGCGCCCTGGATCCGGCCGAGGTGCTCGAGTGCGATCAGGTGCTGGTCGGTCTGAACAAGACCCGCCGCCTCTACAATGCCCGGCTGCGCGAACTCGCCGGCCACACGGACCCGATGCCAGCGATCGGCGAGAAGCTGGTCTGCCTGCGCAACGACCGGGTGAAGGGCCTGCTCAACGGCTCGACCTGGACCGTGCAGGCGCTGCGCGCGCCGCCGCGTCCCGACCTGATCCGCCTCGACGTGGTGCCGGAGGACGATCCGGCGCTCCGCCGGAAGCCGACCGACATCAAGGTGCTGCGCGCGATGATCTCCGGCACGGACGAGGAGATCCCGCTGTTCCTGCGGCGCGAGACGGATGAGTTCACCTACGGCTACGCGCTGACCGTGCACAAGGCGCAGGGGTCGCAGTGGGACCGGGTGACGCTGTTCGACGAATCCTACGCGTTCCGCGAGCACCGGGCGCGCTGGCTCTACACCGGTCTGACCCGCGCCGCGCAGGCGATCACCGTGGTGGTCTGATCCGGCGCCGGCGCGCGACGTCTCGCTTGTGAAGCGGGACCGCGCGTGCTACGCACCGCCCGTCTCATCGAGGCACCTTGCGGAGAGGTGGCAGAGCGGTTGAATGCACCGCACTCGAAATGCGGCATGCCTGCAAGGGCATCGGGGGTTCGAATCCCCCCCTCTCCGCCAAGCACTCCCTTAAGTGCCTGATCTTCCAGAAGTCGTTGCACGGCAAGGCTTTCTTGATCGGCCTGTTGTACACACAGGTGGTCACAGTGCCTCTCCCGATGCCCCGACCCTTCAAGCAGCAGTCCGGCGTCCACTACATGCGTCGCCGCGTGCCAGTCTCTGCTTCGAAGATCCTGAAAGTCTGCGCGGACCCTTCTGTCGGTGTGCGTCCATCGACGCTGTGAAAGCGACGGTGCGGGACAGGGCCGCGATCAGAAGCTGTACCCGACGCGCAGCCGCATCTGATGGCGGTCGAAGCTCGACAGATCGAGCGGGCCGGGCTCGCCCGTCGCCTGCCCGGCGACCTGGAAACTCCATGTGAACGAGGCCCAGGCCTGAGGTGACAGGGTCGTGTAGACGGTCGGTCCGAGATACACGGCCTCGCCCGCGAACCGGTCGAGCCCCAGACCGTCGTAGGTCCGGGCATAGCGGGCCTCGCCGCCGAGGAAGAGGCCGGGCCGGACGCAGTAGGCCAGCGCGCCCGACACCTCGATCCCCGATCCGCGCACGGGCGCGTCCATCACGGTCAGCCGCGTCGTGGAGAGCGCGAAGCCGACATTGACGGCGGCGATGAGTTTGCCGGCGATGATCTCGCGGTCGGCCAGCAGGCCGATCTCGGTGCCGAAGCTGCGCGCCGGCACGCCCGACCCGCCGTCGACGGTCCCGTAGCCCGGCACGAGGTTGAGGGTCAGGCCGAACGGGGCCGTCCGGCGGTCCAGCAGGCGCAGCCGGGTCTCGAGGAAGCCGCCGTTGAAGCCGCCCGTGGTCCGCGCCGGCGTGCTCGGCGCACCGACGTCGTAGGCGTTGAAGGTAACGCCCGGGGCCAGGCGAAATTCGTGGGTCAGCGGCACCTTCAGGGCGAGGGAGCTGTCCACGGCGAGGAAGCGGGCGAGGCGCCGGCCGAGGCGCCCGCTCGTCTCCCATTCCAGCTCCGCCTCGCCAGGAACGCCGAGGTCGCTGCCCTCGGTGACGCCGAACAGATGCTCGCTGTCGAGGTCGCCCGGCGTCAGGTTCTCGGCGGCGGTGGGCAGGGTCTGGGCCCCTGCCGGTGCCGCGGCCAGTCCCAGCGCCACGGCGAGGCCGCGCAGGACTGATCCCGGTGACGAGGGGCGACGTGGAGCGCCAGCGTGCGGCATAGCCCTGACCCATCTATATAGCTTATGCTATATCTAATAGGTTGTGCGATGTCAGGGCGTCAACGGCCGAGCATGCTGATGGGCGGCGGATCGGTGGTGGTCCGGCCATGAGCCCAGAGGAGGCGCTGCGGGGCCGCGCTCGCGGTCCGGCTCACGCCTGTCCGGTTTCGGGCGTTCTCCCGGCCGGAGGCGGCGCGGCGACCGGGCCGGGCTGCCGCCCGCGCGCGCGGCGCTCCTCGATGCGCTGCAGGATCACGTAGAAGGACGGAACGAACAGCACCGCCAGGCAGGTCGAGGCGAGCATCCCGCTGAACACGGTGATGCCGATCGACTTGCGCGCCGCGGCCCCGGCCCCGGAGGCGGTGACGAGGGGCAGGACACCGAGGATGAAGGCGAACGAGGTCATCAGGATCGGGCGGAAGCGCAGCCGCGCCGCCTCCACGGCCGCGGCCGCGATGTCGAGGCCGGCCTGCCGCTTCTCGCGGGCGACCTCGACGATCAGGATGGCGTTCTTGCTCGCCAGCGCGATCAGCAGGATCAGGCCGATCTGCGTGTAGAGGTTGTTGGCGACGCCGAGGAGCAGCAGCGCCCCGACCGTGCCGAGCAGCGCCAGCGGCACGCCGAGCAGGACCGCCAGCGGCAGGATCCAGCTCTCGTACTGGCCGGCCAGGACTAGGTACACGAGGAGGATGGCGAGAGCGAACACGAGGTAGATCTGCGCGCCGACCGCCTTCTCCTGGTACGACATCGCCGTCCAGTCGTAGCCCGTGCCCGGCGGCAGCACCTTGGCGGCGATCTGCTGCATCAGGTCCAGCGCCTGCCCGGAGCTGAAGCCCGGCGCCGCCCCGCCCACGATCGTGGCGGTCGGGTAGAGGTTGTAGAGGCTGATCAGGGACGGGCCCCGCACCGTCTTGATCTCCACGACGGTGCCGAGGGGCACCATCACGCCGTTGCCGGCGCGCACCTTCAGGTTCTCGACGTCCTCGGGGCGGAGCCGGTAATCGGGCGCGGCCTGCACGTAGACCTGGAAGGTCCGGCCGAACTTGTTGAACTGCGTGACGTAGGACGAGCCGACGTAGCTCGAGAGGGTCGAGAAGACCTGCCCGACCGTCACGCCGAGCGCCTCGGCCTTGACCCGGTCCACCGCGATCGCGATCTGCGGCACGCCGGCCCGGAACGAGGTGTTGAGCTTCCTGAGGCCCGATTGCGAGTTCCCGTCGGCGACGATCGTCCGGGCGAGGCTCTCCAGCAGCGGGTAGTCGAAGTCGCCGTTGCGCAGCTCGATCTGCATGGTGAAGCCGCTGGCGTTGCCGATGCCCTGGATCGGCGGCGGGATCAGCACGAAGGTTTCGGCGTCCTCGACGCCCGCCAGCATCGCGTTGAAGCGCTCGTAGAGGCTGCGCAGATCCTGGCCCTTCTCCTCGGCCCGGACGTCCCAGTTCTTGAGAACCACGTAGGCGACGCCGGCATTGGGCAGGGTGGCGTTGGAGTCGAGGACCGAGATCCCGCTGATCGAGAGCACGTTGTCGACGCCCGGCGTCGCCTTCGCCTGGGCGCTGATCCGCTGCATCACCGCGTCGGTGCGCTCCTTCGAGGCTCCGTCCGGCAGCTGCGCGCCGATGAGGACGTAGCCCTGATCCTCGGTGGGCAGGAAGGCGGTGGGCAGGCGGGTCAGCCCCCATCCGGCGAGCCCGATCAGCAGGAGCGCCACGGCGACCATGAGGCCGCTGCGCCGGACCATGGTGGCGATCAGCCGGGCGTACCAGCCCTCGAGGACCCCGTAGACGCGGTTGAAGCCGCGGTAAAAGACGTTCCGCTTCTCCGGCGGCACCGGCTTGCGCAGCCACAGGGCGCACTGGGTCGGCTTCAGGGTGGCGGCGTTGATCGCGCTGATCAGCGCGGTGGCGGCGATCACCAGGGCGAACTGCTTGTAGAGCTGCCCGGTCAGGCCGGGGAGGAACGCGGCGGGCACGAACACCGACATGAGCACCAGGGTGATGCCGATGATCGGGCCGAACAGCTCCTCCATCGCCTTCTCGGCCGCCGCCCGGGGCGACATCCCCTCGTCGATGTGGTGGGACACGCCCTCGACGATCACGATGGCGTCGTCCACCACGATGCCGATGGCCAGCACGATCGCGAACAGCGTCGAGAGGTTCACGCTGAAGCCCATCGCCGCCATGGCGGCGAAGGCGCCGATGATCGTCACCGGCACCGTCGTCGCCGGCACCAGCATGGCGCGCCAGTCCTGGACGAAGACCAGGATGACGATCAGGACCAGGACGGCCGCCTCGAACAGCGTCCTGTAGACCTCGTGGATCGAGGCCTGCACGAACTCCGTCGTGTCGAACGGGATGGCGTAGACGAGGCCCGACGGGAAGGTCTTGGCGAGCTCGGCCATCCGGGTGCGGACCGCGTTCGCCACCGTCAGCGCGTTCGCCTCGGGCAGCTGGTAGATGCCGATGCCGGCCGCCGGCTGCCCGTTCAGCGTGAAGGACTGGCTGTAGGTCTGCGCGCCGAGCTCGACCCGGCCGACGTCGCGCAGGCGGGTGATGCGGCCGCCGTCCTGCGCGTCCGCCTTGATCACGATGTTCTCGAAATCCGGGGCGTTGTTGAGCCGCCCGTTGACGTTGAGGGTGTACTGGAAGTCCTGTCCGGCCGGGACCGGCGGCATCCCCACCGCGCCCGCGGTGACCTCCTGGCTCTGCTGCTGCACGATGTTAATGATGGCGTCGGGGGTGAGGCCGCGGGCCTGGACGAGGTCGGGGTCCAGCCAGATCCGCATCGCGTACTGGCCCGCGCCGAACACCGTGACGTTGCCGACGCCGGGCAGCCGGGCCAGCTCGTTCTGCACGTTGATGACGCCGTAATTCGACAGGAACAGGCTGTCGAACTTCCCGTCGCTGGCCGACAGCGTCACGAATTGCAGGACCGCGGTGGATTTCTTCTGGGTCGTGACGCCCTGAACCTGGACCGCCTGCGGCAGCGACGACATCGCGATCGCGACCCGGTTCTGCACCAGCACCTGGGCCTGGTCGCCGTCCGTCCCGATCGCGAAGGTGACCGTGAGCGTGTAGGTGCCGTCGCTCGCGCTGGTCGACTGCATGTAGAGCATGCCCTCGACGCCGTTGACCTGCTGCTCGATCGGCAGCGCCACCGTGTCGACCACCGTGCGCGCGCTCGCGCCCGGGTAGCGGGTGGTGACCTGGACCGTCGGCGGCACGACGTTGGGATACTGGGATACCGGCAGGTTGAGCAGCGACACCGCGCCGATCAGCACCATGACCAGGGCCAGCACGTTGGCCAGGACCGGCCGCTCGATGAAGAAGCGCGAGATCATGCCGTAGGCCCTCGGTGCCGGCGTCTCAGGGGCGGCCCGCCGCGAGGGCGGGACGCGGGGTGGCGGAGATCACTGTCCGATCGTCGGGCGAGTCGGCCTCGTCGGCAGCGCCGCGAGCGTCGGACGACGGCTCACCGCGGGAGTGGCGCCGGGTCGGGCGAGGCCTCGGCCACCGCCACCTTCTGGGGCGCGACCTTCGCCCCGGGGATCGCCCGCTGGATGCCGTCCGTGACGACCCAGTCGCCGGCCTCGAGACCCGTCTCGATCACACGGTAGCGCCCGTCCCGGGGCCCGAGCGTCACCACCCGCTGGGAAACGACGTCGTCGGCCCCGACCGTGAGCACGTAGCTGCCCTGCTGGTTCGTCCCGATGGCGTCGTCGCGCACCAGCAGGGCCTTGTCCTGGCGCCCGACCGGGATCCGGACGCGCACGAACAGGCCCGGGAGGAGTGCGTGGTCGCCGTTCTCGATGAGCGCCCGGGCCATCAGCGTGCCGGTGGACGGGTCGACCTGCGGCGCGAGGTAGTCGAGCTTGCCGGTATGCGGATAGCCGGTCTCGGTCTGCAGGCCGATCTCCACCGGGATCCTGGACAGGTCGCCCAGCGTCCGATGGGTGGCGAGCAGGTGCTCCTTGACCAGCAGCACCTGCTGCTCGCTGATGTTGAAGTAGACGTAGAGTGGATCGATGCGCACGAGCTGCGCCAGCTTGGTCGGTCCGCTGATGCCGACCAGCGCCCCGACATCCGCGAGGTGGTTGGTGACCACGCCGTCGAACGGTGCGGAGACCTGCGTGTAGCCGAGATTGATGGTGGCGATGTCGAGGTTGGCCTGCGCCTCCATGACGGCGGCGCTGGCTTGGTCCTGCTTGGTCTTCGCGTCCTCGACGCGCGCCTGCGAGGCGAATTCCTGCCGGCCCAGCGTGGACTGGCGCTGATACTCGGACTGGGCGTTCGCCAGGGCGGCCTGCTGCGCCGCCAGGGCGCCCTGCGCCTGCTTGAGCTGCGCCTCGTAGGTGTTGCGCTGGATGGAGAAGAGCGGCGTGCCCCTCTTCACCACGGCGCCGTCCTTGTAGGTGATCGCCTCCAGGAAGCCCTGGACCCGCGCCTCGAGCTCGACGGCCGCGAAGGCCTTGGTGTTGCCGGTGAGCTCGAAGTAGCGCGTCACCGTGCGCACGGCCGGCTGCGCGACCGAGACGCTGGGCGGCGGCGGCGGGACGTACTGGTTCGACTCGTGGCAACCGGCGGTGAGGCCCGCGACGGCCGCCAGGGCGAGGAGACGGAGGGATCCGGGAAGCTGCGGAACGGTCGGCACGGTCGACCCTCAACCTGAGAGCGTTACGGGACGGTCTTCGGCCTCGGTCCTGCCGCGGCTACTGATCGTCCTCGGCCTTGGCCTCCCGGGCGAGGGTCAGGCATTCCAGCAGGTCGACGTAGCTGGGCAGGCCGTCGAGCTGCGCTTCCGCCGCGCAGCGCGTCCGATCGACCGCCGGGAAGCTGGACCACTTCTTCGCCACCTCGGCGCGGGCCGACCCCTCGTCCTGGAGGCAGAGTTTCTGCCGACCGGCATCGAGGGTCATCTCCTTCGTCGCCGCCCGGCAGCTGCCGCGAACGTCGAAGACCGGCATCTTGTCCGAGACCGGCGTCGTCAGCGTCAATTCCAACAGCAGGGCGGGAACAGTCAACATCATGATCGGCACACCCGCGCGTCGCGTCGACCGGACGACCCGGTCGTTCCGTGGTCTGGCGACCCCGCGCGGCAGCCGTGCCTTGCGACAATACAGGTTCGATACGCAAGACAGACCCGATTCGGGCGCCTGTTCTAGATCGGTAGCATATGTCGCGCGCAAGTTGTTGCAACAAAAATTGTTATCAACCCGCGCATACTACCGAAAGCGGGGGTCAACCGGCGAACTGGCTTCGCGATTTCTGCGACCGCCGCCGCATACCTAAGATCGATAGAAAAAATCGGGATTTTCATAAAGTAATAAGAGCGTTCTGAGATATTAGGCCGCTCTAGTGCGCGCGCGGAGTGCCTGTACGATCTTTCGGCCGCCGGCGCCTCCCGCCGCGCGGACGGTCAGGCTGCGGTCCGGAACGCCGCGCGCCCGTTGCGGAGGATCGAGATCAGCGCGCCGAGCAGGCCGGCCAGGATCGCCCCGTCGATCGCGAGGAGAGTGATTGCCCGGTTCCACAGCCGGTCCAGGCCGAGATCGGTGGTGACGGTTTCGGGATGCGCCGGGTCGGCCATCACGTCGATCGTGTAGTCGCCCGCGTGCAGGCCGGTGAACACGTAGTTGACCCGGCGGGTCACGCTGCCCTGGGGCGTCCGCAGCGAGAGCGTCGCGTCGCAGATGTGGAAGACGAGCTTGCTGCTGCACTGGCCGTCGCTCACGCGGGCGTCCGGGACGGGCCGGGCGGCCTCGCGGATCTGCCAGTCCGAGATCAGCACGGGCGCCGTGTAGACGGCGCTGGCCGCGAGGATGCCGCCGAACAGCACGAAGCCGAACACCACGCCGAGGATGACGCGCCAGCTCGCGCGGTCCTGCGGCAGGCGCAGGGTTTCGGCGCTCTCGGGCTTCGTGGGCGATCCCATGTGATCCTCAGACAGGCTCGGCTTCGGGAGGGTGGCTGCCGGCCGTGGCGGTCGCGCGCGCGGCGCGCTCGGCCAGGGCGCGGCGGGCNCAGGGCGCCGCACGCGGCGAGGATCGTGCCGCCGACCGCGCCGGCCGCGATCGCCAGGAGCTTCACGCTGCCGCCGCCGAGGCCGCCGTCGACGAGCATCCCGGCCTCGAAGAGGACCACCGCGACGAGGCCGGCGGTCGCCGCCACGATCTGGACGGCGAGCGCGGCCGGGAGTAGCCGCCGCACCAGCGAGAAGCCGCGGACCAGGGCGTCGCGCGAGCCGCGCCCCAGGCGCCCGAGCAGGCCGCCGACGAGCAGCACGAGCACGGACAGCGCCGCCGCGATGCCGCCCCCCGCGACCGCGACCGCCGGCAATCGGCTTCGCCAGTCCATCACGGCGGCGAGGGTCCCCGAATGGTCGCGGATCTCGCGGGCCTTCACCACGGCGTAGGGGCCGCCGTAGAGGCGGCCGTCGTGCCGGAACTGCAGGCTGAAATCGGGGCGCCCGTCCCGCGGAGACCGCGCCTCCAGATCCGCCACGACCGCGCCGAGGCGGTCGCGTTCGGCCGCGAAGGCCCGCCGATCGTCGACGCCGCGCTGCGACTGCCAGAGCCCGATCAGCAGGATCGCGAGCGGCAGCAGCACGGTCGCTGCCAGGAGGCCGGCGAGGGCGCGCGGACGCGAGCGTTCGCGCGGGGGCGCTGCTTCGGCGATGGTCGACTCCCGGATGGCGAGACGCGGGCGCGGCAAGGTGGCGGATGGATCGGCGTCCCGGTATCGAGCCGGCGCAACGAACAGTCTCGACCGAGGAAGCTATAGGTGCGATCGAGCCATAGCTTCCGGAGGACAAAGATTGGGCGCAACCAGATCGATATCCGATTCGACGGCCGGTTTTCTAACCGGTCGGATGGCCAGGTCAACCGAATGCTGCGACTATGACTCCGGCGCTGACCCGGTGCCGGGCGCGGCGCCGGGTCAGCGCCTTGTCCGGCCGGAACGCCCGCCGCACTGTGCTTGCGTCCGCTCCTGCGCCTCGCTTGCGACTCTGCGGCGGGCGCGACCGGACACGGTGAGCCCGGTGCGGATGCCGGCCTCGACGGCGCCGCTGCGCGGGAAGACTCGAAGGGAGAGACCATGAACCTGCTGAAGCGGCTGTTCGGACGCGCCGACGCGGCACCGGCGCCGGAGGCGGACGAGCCGCTCCTCGTCAACGCCTACGCGACCGTGCGCGACCTGCCCGCGCTCGCCTTCGACCATGCGCCGAACGGCCGGCGGGACCTGTCCGACCCCGCATTGCAGGCGCATCTCGACGGGTTCATCGGCTACGTCATGGGACGTGGCGACGGGCAGATGACCGCCGCCCGCTACCACCTGTGGCGCCACCTGCAGCGCGTCCGCAACCACGTCAGCTTCGCGGTCGCCGCGTCCGACCTGCCCCGCGTGGAGACCTGGGCGCTCGCGGCGAACGCCGTCCTCTTCCTGCCGGACGGCTCGGTGCGCGCGCCCGACATGGCGCTCCTCCTGTCGGCCGCGGGCGAGACGGATCCCGCGGCGTGTCTGCCCTATCCACCCGACGCCGTCGCGCGCCGCGCGCGGACCCTGGAGCGCCTGGAGGATCTGGACCCGAGACCGCCGGCCGGCATGCCCCCGGCGCTGGGCGAGGCGGAACTCGCGCTGCAACCGCCGGCGGAGGTGCTCCGGCGGGCTCTGGCCCTGCTCTACATCGCCGCCTGGGGGCAGGCCTTCGGCGCCGGCACGACGCTGCTCGCGCCGGGACAGAAGGCGCTGAATCCCACCGGCTTCGCTTCCCTGTCACCGGCCGAGCGGGCCCAGATCGAGGCGGCGGACCCGAAGGACGCCGCCGCGGCGTCCTGGCGCTACGAGGCCGCCAACACCTTGCTGTGGGCGCTCGGCGTGAGCGCGGCCCGGATCGCCGACAGCGACGCCACGGCCGACGTGGACGCGCTCTGGCGGGCGGTCGCGCCCCTCGCACGGGACGCCAGCGCGACCGAGTCCGCGCGCCTGCGTCCGTCCGGCGAGATCCTGGAGGCGCTGGACCGCGCGTGGCGGCAGCACTGGGTCGTCCGGCAGGCGCGGCAGAAGGGGACAGCCCTCGCGGGGCTCAACGGCGACGTCGTGGCGGAGCGCCACGTCGCGCTCAACTGGCTGACCGGCTTCCAGAACGACCGCGACGCGCCCTGGGACGCGATCGACACGCCGACGTGACCGCGCCGCGACTCAGCGAAGACCGTCGAAGTGGTCGAAGAACACGCGATCCGGATCGTGCCTGTCGCGCAGCGCGCACAGTCTCTGCCACTTCTCGGGCGTGAACGCCTGGGCGACGATCTCGGGCTGCTCGACCGTGTTGCTCTCGCCGATGTAGTAGCCGACATTGAACGGCTTCAGCGCGGCGATCACCGACTGATGCCACGCGGCGTTGGCCTGATCGCCCGCAGCCTCGTGCCACATGGTCCAGGGGCCGCCATAGACTTTCCCGCCGATGGAGCGGGCCATGTTCCGCTGCGGCCCCGGGACGTCGGGTCCGCAGAAGATCGTCGCCAGGAACACCGAGGTCTCCGAAGGCGCGCTCCGCCACAGGGGCAGGATCGCCGCCATCAGGTCGCCGGGGCTGTGATTGGAGTAGGTGGCCTCGACCCGGGATCGCAGGCCCTCCGGGAAGAGCGCGCCGGACGCGTCGAAGAGCTGCTCGAAGTCGAGGGGCGTCACCCGCGCGCTCGACAGGGGCTCGGCCGGGGCGTCATCCAGCGGCGCCAGCGCGCGCCGCGCCGCCTCCGGTGTGTCCTCGAAGGCTGTGGCCGTGATCAAGCAGACCCAGCCGTTCTGGGCCGCCGCCACCTCGGCCAGGGCGGGCGGCGCCTTCACCAGGAACTGGGTTAGCTCGACGCTCGGCGCGATCGTGGGCGCTATCTTGCCGAGCCACGTGCCGATGGCCGGCGCGTCCTCGAGGCGATAGAAGTACTCGCTCCCATGAATGGCTCGCGGCAGCGCGTGGAGTTTGAGGAAATACTTCGTGACGATCCCGAAGAAGCCTGAGCCGGCGCCCCGCGCGGCCCAGAAGAAGTCCGGGTTCTCGGTCTCGCTGGCCCGGATCAGGTCGCCCTGGGCGGTGACGAGCTCGATCGCCTCGAGGCTCTCGGTCCCGTAGCCCCAGACCGTGGGGTTCCAGGCCATGCCGCCGCCGAGGAAGTAGCCGCTCGCCTTGACCTGAGGGCAGTGGCCGGTCGGGAAGGCGAGGCCGTGGGCGTTGAGCGCCTTCTGGAGGTCGCGGTTGCTCAGAATGGGCTGGATGACGGCCCGGCGCTGCGCGACGTCGATCGCCAGGATCCTGTCGAGGCTCCCGAGGTCGATCAGGATCCCGCCGTTGCGAAGGGTCGGCTGGCACCAGTTGTGGCCGCCGCCGCGGACGACGACCTTGAGGCCGTGCGCGCGGGCGAACTTCACCGTGGCGACGATGTCGTCCTCGTCGGCCGCCTTGACGATCACCTGCGGCGCCCGGTCGGGGATCAGCCTGTTCCACAGGTTCCCGTGAAGGGCGTCCCGGAACTGCGGGTCGCCCGCGGCGATGACCGGGCCCTTGCAGGCCGTTCTCAGAGTCTCAGCGTTCATGACACGGCACTGCGCGGGCGAGAGGGCCCGCTCGGGCGAAGCGGCCAGAGCGGGCGGAACAGGACGGCCGATCGTTCGATCCGGTCCTCAGTAGGGGACGCGGTCCGCCTTCTGGGCGTACTTCTTCCAGACCTCGACGGCCTCCTCGCGCATGATCTGCTGGGTCGGGATCGAGCGCTCGCCGACATCCTTCTTCAGCTCGGCGTAGATCATGCTGTCGTCGAAGCCGCCGTATTCCAGCGCGTCCTCGACCTGCGCCGCGTAGTAGACGTTCTTCACACCGGCCCAGTAGGCGGCCGCCATGCACATCGGGCAGGGTTCGGCGCTGGTGTAGAGCGTCGCGTTGCGGAGCTTGAAGCTGCCCTGCGCCTTGCAGGCCTTGCGGATGGCCTCGATCTCGCCGTGCCAGGTCGGGTCGTTCTCGGCGACGACCCGGTTGGCGCCCTCGGCGATGATCTCACCGTCCTGGACGATCACGCAGCCGAACACGCCGCCGGCGCTGTCGACCAGCGACGTCTTCTCCGACAGGGCGATCGCCCGGGCCATGAATTTTTCGTGATTGTCAGACATTGGAACCTCTGTCGTCGCAGAACTGATCGGTTGGTCGAGACTCTGGACCGCCGAGATTTATTTATCGAGGGGCGATCAATTTTGTTGTGTCGAACCGCACTAGACTTCGTGAGTGTGCTTAACAACTCCGGATCGACTGAC
Source organism: Methylobacterium mesophilicum (assembly GCF_036441335.1). Taxonomy (GTDB): domain Bacteria; phylum Pseudomonadota; class Alphaproteobacteria; order Rhizobiales; family Beijerinckiaceae; genus Methylobacterium; species Methylobacterium mesophilicum_B. The sequence goes on along the minus strand of NZ_MLBW01000033.1, from coordinate 123,320 downwards.
CGACATTGCCTTCGGATGGGGCGACGTCGCCGCGCGGTCCGGCCGAGCCGTGTCGGCCGAGCGGCGCGCGCGACCGCCGTCGATCCGCGCGTGCAGGATCGACGGCGGGGCGTCGCGCGGCGCGGAGCGTCCCGCTGAAACCGTGCGTCCCACGCAGCGCATGTGCGTCAGCCAATAACGGTCGGCCACGATGTGTCCGTCGACAGGATAGACAGATCCGTCGGAGCCCCGTCAACGCTTCCGGGCAATCGACCGAACTGGAATTGTAAATGTCCAGAAATGCAATAAAGCGACCTCGAACAACTGATCAATGTTGTCGGCGTGTCGATCCGGTCAGCACATCCGGCGGATCGCGGTCGTGGCGGCCGCCCATGATCGGCGCGGCGGCACCCCGGCTGAGACGGAGGGACAAGAAATAATCCGTCCCGTCGCGGTCGGGCACGCCGGCCTCAGGGCACCGCGATGCCGGTCGGAGGGGGCGACGGCGCGACCGGTCCGGAAATTCCAGGCTTCGCGGTCCGAGAGTCCAGTCACGGGTGCCGGCCCGGATCGCGGGCCGTCCCGGGATCCGGCGATCAGGCCGCCGGGCGCTCCGCGAGGACCTCGCGGATGGCGTCCCGGGCCCGCCCGAGGGCATCCGTCTCGTCCGAGCCGCCGGTCACGGCGGCCTCGAGGGTCCGGCACGCCGCCGCCAGCCGCGTGTAGCCGAGGCTCCCCGCCATGGCGATCAGGGCGTGCGCCTCCTGGGCGATCGTCGGGCGCAGGGTTCCGGGCGGGAACGCCGCCTCGATGCGCGACCGCAGGTCGCCGGTCAGGCGCGCGACCTCGGCCGCGCCGATCGCGTCGCGGAGGCGCTGGACCCGCGCCGCGTCGCGGACGGGTTCCGGATCGTCNGAGGCCGTCCTCGTCCTCGCCGCCGGCACGCGCGGTCCAGAGATCGGCCGGCGGCTGCCAGCCGGGATGGCGCCGCCGCAGCCGCTCCGTCTCGGCCTCCACCCGCGCGCGCTGGTGCTGGCTCGCGTAGTAGCGCAGGGCGGTCTCGTCCGGCCTGCCCGCGGACCCGGTGGCGGACCCGGCGGCCGCCGGTCCGATCGCCGCGGCTGCGGCGGCCAGCAGGGCGGCGAGGATCAGCGCGGTGCGCATGCCGGATACCGCGCGTTCAGGGCCGCCAGGGCGAGCAGCTGCAGGGTGACGGGGTAGTAGTTCTCGCTCTCGGCACGGACGCGCGTCAGGGCCGCCGGGAACGGCGTGCCGCGGCTCGCGCAGGCGGCCAGCGCCGGGATGGCGGCGTAGCCGGTCTCGGTCAGCCGCGCGGCGACCCGGCCGGTCCCGGTCTCGACCAGGGTGAGCCCCGCCTCGGGCTTCTGCCACAGGCCGAGGAACGGCGCGTAGAGATCGGGCTCGGTGACGCCCGCCATGGCGAGGTAGAGCGGGATGCGCAGCGCGTTGTAGCCGAACTCGGCCGGGAACCCGTCGGCCGGACGGGGCGCTGCCCCGGACAGCGAGATCCACTCCACCGGCAGCCGCTGCGACCCGAACCGGGCGGCCGCGATCAGTCGGCGCCCGCTGCGCGCGAGCGCCCGCCAGTCGAACTCGGGCGCGAGCAGGCCGACCCGGTCGAGGGCCGGGAAGACCCAGTAAGAGAGGTTCACGACCGGGCCGTCCGCGCGCTCCTCGGCCGAGAAACCCGCCACCGCCGGCAGGATCAGCGGGCCTTGCGGCGCCCGCGGCAGGAGCAGCTTGCGCCCGAGCTCGACGGCGATCCGGCGGCCGGCGACCTGATGCTCGGGCTCGTGCCACGCCTCGGCTGCCTCGGTGAGGGCCCAGGCGACCAGCAGGTCGCCGTCCGAGGCGTCGTTCATGTCGGCCACGGCCGGGCGCTTGTCCGGCTCCCACCGCCACGCGAGCAGCTGGTCGTCGCGGACCATCAGGTTCGCCCGGGTCCAGGTCCAGATCCGCTCGAAGGTGTCGCGGTCGTCCGCCGCCACGGCGAGCAGCATCCCGTAGCCCTGGCCCTCGCTGTGGCTGATGCCGCCGTTGGCGGTGTCGACCACGCGGCCCTGCTCGCTGATGAACCGCCCCTTGTAGGCCCGCCACGCCTCGGCGTTCCGGAGGGTCCCGGCGAGGGGCGGGGGCGCCGCGGCGCGCGCCGGATGCGCGGCCAGAGGCGCGGCCAGGACGGCCAGGACGCAGAGGGCGGCGAGGACGCGCGGGAGAACGCTCAGGAGGGCACTCATTCCGGTCTCCGGCCGAGGTTGCGCACGAGCAGGTGGGTCGAGCCGGCGAGGCCGCCGGCCAGGAGCAGGCCGGCGAGGCCGAAGAGGCCGGCGTGGAGCGAGAGCCAGCCCGCCGCGACGCGGCGAAGGTTGCCCGGGGCCGGCGCCAGGGTCGCCACGTAGCGGGGCTCGGTCGCCGCCTCGACCGCCACGCCGCCGTCGACGGACGAGAGCGCNCTTCCGTGAGCGGGATCGCGACGGAGACGTCCGGTTCGGCCGCCTGGAGCGGGACCGGCACGGGCACGGGCACGGGCTCGGCCGGCGCCGGCTCGGCTGTCGCCGGAGCCGCGACCGGAGCAGCGACCGCGACGGCGGATGGTCCCGCCGGGACGAAGGCCGCGGCGGCCTGCTCGACGAACACGTCGGCGACGGGCAGGGGGATCGATGCCGCCTGCCGGATCTCCACCGGGGCCGGGGCGATCGCCGCGGGGATCCCCGGAGCGGTCGCGGGCGCGGCGCCGCGATCCCGGAGCGCGTAGGTGACGGCCCGGACCGGCTCGGTGACGCCCCAGGCCAGGAAGCGGAGGCTTCCGGAGAGCAGGTCCTTCGGCCGGCGCCGGCCCGAGAGGAACGCCTGCAGGGCGGAGACGTCGCCGTACATCAGCTCGGCGAGCCCGCGGAACAGCGGCGCGCCGGCGCCCGCGGAGGCGACGTCCCACGCGACCTCCCAGGTATCGTCCGACAGGCCGGCGCGCGGGTGGAAGGCGAGGACCGCGTCGGACCCCTCGGCGAGGACGATCCGGCCCGGGCTCCCGGCCTCGGCGGCGGCCGGCCAGGTCGACCCGTCGCAGCGGCGCAGGCGGCAGCCCTCGGTGGAGGCGCGCTCCACCACCACCTCGAACACCGCGCCGCCGACCGACGCGACGGCGCGCCGGTTCACCGGCAGGCTGTGGCTGCGCTCGGCCTGACGGCGCTCGGCCACCACGCCGAGGGCCGCGCCCGCGATGACGAGGTTGAACAGGCACCAGAGCCCGACGACGAGCATCAGGCTGGTGACGCCCGGCTCGTAGAGGTAGCGCCACGCGGCCGTCGCGCAGCCCGCCGCCAGCGCCCCGAAGATCGCGAAGAACGGCCACGCCAGCCCCGACAGGTGGTCGCGGTCGAGCCCGAGGCCCTTGTTGGTGACGGTGAAGCTCGGCTTGCGGGGCGACAGCACCACCGAGACGATGGAGCGGGCGAGGTAGACGCCCTGCACGTACTCGTAGAGTTCGGAGACCCACGGCCAGCGCACGTGCCCGTACAGGTAGTTCTGCATCATCATGTTGGCGACCACGTAGGTCGCGGTGTAGACCAGCGCCTCGTCGATCGAGGAGACGAAGATCTTCACGTCGAAGAATATGTGCAGCAGCGGCGCGAGCATGAAGATCAGGCGCGGCAGCGGGAAGAACCAGAAGGTCATGCTCGACAGGTAGCAGAGCCTCTGAATCGGCTTCAGGCCGCGCTTGAACAGCGGATTCTTCAGGAGCATGATCTGGAACATGCCCTGGCACCAGCGCGCCCGCTGGCCGATGAAGTCGGCGAAGGTCTCGGGCTGGAGGCCGGCGATCAGCGGCCTGTCGACGTAGGCACTGGTCCAGCCGCGGGCGTGCAGCTCGAAGGCGGTCTCGCAGTCCTCCGTGATGGTGACGCCCGAGAACCCGCCGACCGCGTCGAGGGCGCTCCGCCGCAGCAGCGCCGCCGAGCCGCAGAAGAACGAGCCGTTCCACTTGTCGAGGCCGGCCTGCGTGACCCCGTAGAACATCTCGTTCTCGGACGGCATCCGGGTGAAGGTCCGCAGGTTCCGCTCGATCGGGTCCGGGTTGATGAAGACGTGCGGGGTCTGCACCAGGAACAGCTTCGGGTCGCGGGCGAACAGGCCCACGGTCTCCCGCAGGAACGGCCGGAACGGCGCGTGGTCGGCGTCGAGCACCAGCACGAGGTCGGCGCGGCCCTGGGTCAGGCCGTTGTTGAGGTTGCCGGCCTTGGCGTGCGCGTTGCGCGCCCGAGTCAGGTAGCGGACGCCCAGCGCCGCGCAGAGCGCCTGCAGCTCGGCGCGGCGGGCCCGCGCCGCCCCGGCCCTGGCGGGATCCGGGTCTGCGCATTTCTGGTCCGTGCCGCCGTCGTCCAGCAGCCAGACGGTGGCCCGACCGGCCGGGTAGTCGAGGTTGCGCGCCGCCGCCAGCGTGAGGCCCAGGATCTCGGCGGATTCGTTGTAGGACGGGATGAAGATGTCGACGGTGGGAAGGTCCGCCTCGGGCAGCGCCGGCGCGGCGCCGCGGGCCAGCGGCGCGACGTTGACGATCAGGCTGACCGTGAGGATCAGAACGCAGTAGAGCTCCGCGAGCGCCAGCACGACGCCGAGCCCGAAGCTGACGGGATCGTCGAGGGTCGGCAGCGTGCCGGTCACCCGCCAGTAGACGTAGCGGATGACCACGGCCGTGCCGAGTGCCAGGAAGGCCATCCGGGCGAGGCCCCGGCGGGGGAACAGCAGCCAGAGCGCGACCATGCCGGCCCCGGCGGCGGCGCAGAGCATGCCCTGTGCGCTCAGGCCCACCGGCTGCGTCAGGAAGCCGACGGCGAGGGCGGCGCAGAGCGCCCAGGTCGCCCAGAGCAGGCCCATCAGGAGGCGCGGGCGCGCCGGCGAGGCGGCCGGGTCGGCCTGGGCGGGCGCCGGGCCGTGGGTAGGTGTCGCGCGGGCCATCAGAAGCCCGTCCGCATGTCGAGGGCGGTGTAGAGGCCGCCCTTGCGCACGTGGTCGTGGACGTAGCCGGCCGAGAGGCCGAGCTGCACCGCGCCGATCTGCATGCCGCTCAGGTGCCCGCCGACCCGCCACTGCCGGTAGTAATCGTCCCCGAGGGCGGCGAATTCCGGCCCGACATAGCCGCCGGCCAGCGCCGCGACGCCGAAGCGGACGCGGCCGTAATAGGCGTTGAACGCGGTGCTGTAGGTGCCGGTCGCGTGGAACATCGTGAAGGCGGTCGGCCGGGCGTAGTAGTCGAGCGCCGTCTTCAGGCCGACGCCCGTGCGGGCGACCGTCTCGGTCAGCCCGGATTGCGCGACCTCGTCGCGGCGCACCGCGAGGCCGACGTAGCCGCTCAGCACGCTGTCCGGGCCGACGAGGGCGTAGCCGGCCATCGCGGCGAGGTCGGCCTGCTGGCCGACGGCGCGGGGGGCGCCGGGGCTCTCGGCGCGGTACGATCCGATCAGCCCGTCGACCCGCACGCGGACGCCGCTGGTGAGCAGGTCGCCCGCGGGAGCCGCCGTCACGGTGGCGCTGGCGAATTGCGAGCCCTGCGAGGCGATCGCCGCCGAGGTGTCGACGGCGACGATCCAGGCATCCGGGCCGGCCGGGGTCTCGGCCCCGGTGTACCAGTCGGCGGCCCGGGCCGCGGGGCATCCCGCCGCGGCCAGGGCCGCGGCCCACCCGATGAGGCTGCGATGCATGTCGATACGCTACGTGACTTGCAGGACACCGACAGAATCCGGCCTCTATCCCTAACCACTCCTTTCCGGGGTGCGGACAATACAGAGCGAAGAAGGATTAGGCCGCTATATGTCGGTCTGCCCGCAGTCGATCCAGTAGACGTTGCAAGATCTCGCCGGGGCCGCGCAGCACCCGCAGGCATTCGTCCGCGGGCCGGCGATGCCCACAGGCTGTGGACGGGCCGGCCGGGCCTAGGCCGGCCGGCCTAGTCCGGCGAGGATCCGCGGACCGGCGGCTGCCGCGGCCGCCCGGTTGGCGACGCCGAGGGTGCGCAGGAGGGCGGCGACGTGCACCTTCACGGTGCCCTCGCCGAGATCGAGTTCCCGGGCGATCTCCTTGTTGGAGCGCCCGGCCACGATGCGTTCGAGCACCTCCCGCTGCCGGCGGGTCAGCGACACCTCGCCGACCGGCGGCGCGGCCGCGCTGGGCGGCGGGTCCGCCATGAAGGGCGGCACGTAGATCGCGCCGTCGAGGATCGCCGAGACCGCCCGCAGAACTTCCGCGGTCCCGAGGGTCTTGGGCACGTAGCCGTGGCTGCCGGCGGCCAGCGCCGTCAGCACGTCGGCCCGCGCGGTGGAGGCCGAGACGATCGCGGCCTTGACCGCCGGGTAGCACTCCCGCACCGCCGCCACGGAGCCGGCGCCGGCCATGCCGGGCATCTGCAGGTCGAACAGCGCCAGGGCGGTCTCGGGTGTCCCGGAGAGGGCGGCGAGCGCCTCGTCCAGGCTCGCCGTCTCGATCACCCGCGCGAAGCCGAGCTGCCGGGACAGCAGCGACGCCATGGCGAGGCGGAAGAACTCGTCGTCGTCGGCCAGGATCGCGACGCGGCCCTCGGCGCCCGCGCCCGGTCGGGTCGTCGTCATGGCCGCGCTCCCGGGGCGCTCCGGAGGGACGCGGTGCCGCCGGAGAGCAGCGTCCGGGTCTCCGCGACGGCCGCGGCAGCGAGGTCGCGGGCGCGGGCGAGCAGGGCGTCGAAGGTCACGTCGTCGCCGGCCTGTTCCAGGGCCGCGCAGGCCCGGCTGAGCGGCATGAAGCCGAGGAGGCCGCTCGCGGCCGCGAGGGCGTGCGCCTCGGCGCGCAGCGTCGCGCGCCCGGCCGAGGTCTCGGCGGGTCCGGGATCGGGCGGCGCGAACGCCTCGGCGGCCCGGGTCTGGAACTGCCCGAGGAGCCGGGCCAGCGTGTCCGGGGCGATCAGCGCCATGTTGTCCGCGTAGCGGGCGCGGTCGAGGGTCGGCTCGTCCTCCGGGGCCGCAGAAGCGGTCGCGCCGACGGGGTCGCCGACGGGGTCGCCGAGCCACCGCGCCACGGCGGCGCAGAGCTCCTGGGGCTCGAACGGCTTGCCGAAATGGTCGTCCATCCCGGACGCCCGGAACGCCTGCACCTGATCCGGCAGGACGTTGGCGCTCATCGCCACGACGGTCACCCGCGCGGCCGGGCCCGGCAGGCAGCGGATCAGCCGCGTCGCCATCATGCCGTCGAGGCGCGGCATCTGGACGTCCATCAGGACGAGGTCGTAGGGCGCCGCCTCGACGGCGCGCACCGCCCCGATGCCGTCGGCCGCGACGTCGACGACGTGCCCGGCGGCCCTGAGCACGGTGCAGGCCAGCTCGCGGTTGATCTCCACGTCCTCCACCAGGAGGATGCGGCCGGTGCGGCCGGGCCGCGCCGGTGCCGACCGGACGAGGATCGACGCGCCGCCCGCGGACGCGAAGGTCACCCGGCCCGCGCCGTCGAGGCGCAGGATCAGCCCGGCCGCGGCGTCGACGATCTGGCGCAGGGCCTCGGTCTCCGGAGCGGGGGCGCCGGGGCGGGCGGGCTGGGCGAGGGACAGGTCTGCGCTCATCGGCTCCGACACGGGCGGGCGCGGAACTGGCGCGCGGGCGCAGTGTCGTGGCAGAAGGTTAACCGGCTCTTTACCTTAATCGAGAATGTATTTGTCTCTATTAGGTCGGTGTGTGTGTCTATCGTCAAGATGAGATCGTCCTGCCCGCGAGGGCACCATGCGTGAGGCCGGCGACCGGCGCGCGGCGCCCCGATTTCCGGTCACGCTCTCGGCCCGGGTCCGGGACGCGGCGCGCAGCTATCGGGCGGCGATCCTCGACGTCAGCGCGGGCGGCCTGCTGATGGCGATGCCCGACGGGTTCGCGGCCGCGCCCGGCACGGTGCTGGTGATCGACGCCGCGATCCTCGGGACCGTGCGCGCCCGCGTCGTGACGACCAGCGCGCGCGGGCTGCACGTCCAGGTCGACGCGGACGCGGAGGCCTACGCCCGCGCCGTGCAGCGGGTCTCGCGGATCGCGCGATCCTGGTAACGCCGGGCTCAGGTGTTGAAGTCGAGCAGCCGGGAACTCGCGAAATCGGTGTTGCGGGCGCCGTCGCTGCCGTAGCCGATGGTCCGGCTCTGCGTCCGCTGCATCTGCTGGATGAAGGATGCGAGCGTCTCGCTGGGGCTGAGGGGCGCGTCGCCCGAGGCGGTCGGGTCCTCGGACGCGCCGGGGGTTCCGGTGAATGCGGAGCTTGCCGAGTGCGCCGCCGCCGCGTCGGACGGGCCGGCGGGCGCTCCGGTATCGGGCGCGGTGAGCAGCTGGCGGAGAACGCCGCCCTGGTCGCCGGTGATGCGGCCGGCGGTGATCTGCTGGTCGATGAGGGCGTCGATGCGGTCCCGCATCCGGGCCGGATCGAGAGCCGGCGCCGCCGGGACCGTCGCCGCGCTGCTCGACGTCGCCCGGCTCGCCTCGGCGGCCGGGACGCCGGTCACCGGCTCGGGTTGCGGGGTGCTGCCGTCGAGAACGCGCTGCGTCAGGGACGTGCTGAGCCCGGCGGGGGGCGGTCCTGACACGGCATTCATCGCGGCACGCACAAACCCCAGAGGCCCTACGACAGCCCCCGTGTGTGATCGGTTAGTGTTAAGGCTGCCTTACGGGGGCGCCGGACTGTCCGGCCGGGCCGCCGCGGGGCTCGGGCTGCCGCGGGGCTCGGGCCGAGGCGCGGGCTCTCGGCTGCCCGCGCCCCGGGACGATCGTCCCCGGCCCGCCCTTTTCGTTGTCGCTCCGTCCCATCCCGGCGCGCGCCGGGCCCGGCCGGCACCGAAAAGTTCCGGCGTCCCAGGCCCGGCGCGCGTAAGATAAATATCGTTCAAGCCTTTCCGCTAAAAAGACCAGATCTGTAGAGAACCTACTGTATTTACAAATAACATATCTATCCGCTGTGGCGATGTCTTGACTTCGGTCTCGGCGTGCCCGCTGATGCAGGCTCGCAGTCCGGCGCCGCCAGTCGACTGGTAGGCGTTGGCTGCAAGATCAATTTTCGGCTGTTCGTCCTCGTGTTTCGCGGAGCGGCAGGTCCCGGCGAGTCTGGCGCCGTCTCGGTGTCACGGGCCACGAACCGGCGATCCGGTCCGCCGGTGTCCGGGGCCGCCCGGCGGTGATCGGGCGCGGCGCCGAGGGCCGTCGGCCACGCCACCGAACGCGCGAGTGCAGGCAGCCGTCCAACGGAAGCGCGTCGGTTCATGAGCGGTGCCACAACGTCCGTCAGCATCGTGACGCAGACGACCATCCGGCCGGAGAGCGCGGATGCCTTCGCCCGCTGGCAGGTCGACACCAACGCCGTCGTCGCGACGTTCCCGGGCTTCATCGAGCAGCAGCTGATCCCGCCGCGCCCGCCGCTGCAGGTGGACTGGGTGATCGTGCAGCGGTTCCATAGCCTGGATCAGGCCAAGGCCTGGCTGGCCTCTCCCGAGCGGCAGGCCCGCATCCAGGGCGCGACGCCGATGCTCGTCGGCCGCGACGACGTCCACATCGTCAAGGACGACGCCAGCGCGGCCCGGACCTCGCCGGTCAGCGCGGTGATCAGCACCCGCGTGAAGCCCGGCATGGAGGCGGCCTACCTCCGGTGGGAGCAGAAAATCGCGGCCGCGCAGTCGCGGGCGCCCGGCATGCAGGGCTACCGGTTCGAGCCGGCCGTTCCGGGGGTTCAGGAGGACTACGTCGCGATCCTGCGCTTCGACAGCGAGGCGAACCTGCGCACCTGGATGGACTCGCCCGAGCGGCAGGCCCTGGTCGCCGAGGCGGCGCCGCTGACCGCGGAATTCCACACGCGGACGGTGCAGAGCGGCTTCGAGCAGTGGTTCCGCAACGTCGCGCCGCCCGGGGGCGCGGCGCCCGCGGCGTGGAAGATGAACATGATCGTCGTGCTGACGCTCTACCCGACCGTGTTCCTGTGGGGCGTCCTGGTCGGCACGCCGATCCTTGCCGGGATGCTGAAGGTGGATTTCCCGGTCGCCCTGTTCATCGGCAACGTGTTCAGCGTGCTGCTCACCGCGCAGATGGTGCCCTGGACGGCCAAGCGGCTCAGCTGGTGGTTGACCCCGGAGCCGGAGCGCCGGACCCGGGTCAACCTGCTGGGCGCCGCGCTGCTGATCGCCGCCTACGCGCTCATGATCCTCGCGTTCTGGAAGCTGTTGTGACCCGCGTCGCGCCGGGGCAGGCTCCGGGCACCCGCGCTCGTGCCGCGCCCGCCGCGCGGCGTCGGTCGGGGGAGGGGCGCACCATGCTCCGCTGGCTGTCCCGGGGAAGCCCGTTCTCCGCGGCGGCGCTGCTGCTGATCCTGGCCTGTGGGACCGGACTGGCCGGTCTGGCCGAGGCCGAAACGACCTCGGATGCGGCCGCGACACCGGCTTCCGCTCGCGCTGGAGAATCCGGCGGGGCGCGCCGGCCGCAGCCGGKCGCGGCGCCGGCGAGCCGTCAGGGGGCGCTGATCCACCGCCCCGATCTGCTGCTCCTCGACGAGCCCACCGTGGGCCTCGACCTCGAGTCGCGGGCCGACATCGTGGCGATCGTCCGCGCCCTGGCGAGCCGTCAGGGGGCCAGCATAGCCGTCGCGGCCGCGACCGCGATGGCGGCCCCGCCCTCGTTCTTCGGCTTCTCCGACACGGTCGTGAGCTACCGGTTCCAGGGACCCTCGGCGGAGCCCGGCCTGTTCGTGCGGCGCCCCAACGGCACCGCGCAGGGCGGTTTCGCGCCGCGCGAGGTGCCCAAGAACGTCCTCAACCTCTTCCACGCCAATTCGTGGGCTTACGGCACCAACCTGCTCTCCCTCGACATCCTCAGATCCGGATCCCAGGACCCGGCGGGCGACAAGGAGCGCCCGTTCAAGGATTACGGCGCGACCGAGGTTTACCTGATCTACCGGGGTGTCCTGAGCCTGAACAAGATCTTCGAGACCGAGTCCATCGCGATTCCCGGATTTGTCAAAGACGTCGGCCTGTCGTTCGGAGCCGACATCAATACTAAGAACACGTATTTCGATGCCGAGAAGCGGGCTGGCACGTTCGGTCTGAGCTTCGCCTTCGACGTGCCGGCCGGCTTCGTGAACCTGAAGGTTCAGGGCTACAAGGACTTCTCGCGCAACGGCTTCGCGGGGAACGGGCCCACGCCGGGCATTCCCGGGAGCGGTGCCGTGCCGGGCTTCGACTACGCGCACTTCCGCAGCGTCGAGTTCAAGATGACCCCGGAATTCGAGATCACCTACACGATTCCGCTGACCTTCACCGGGCTGCCGCTGTCGCTGGCGGGCTTCAACACCATCGTCCTGCCCAAGGGGCGCTACGGCACGATCAACCAGAACGACACGCAGCTGGAGTTCGTCTCACAGACGAATCTCGTCCTCGATGTCGGGCAACTGCTCGCCGACGCGCCCAACCGCGTCGAAGTCTTCGCCGGGTTCCAGTACTGGCGCAACAAGTTCGGCGCCGATCCGCGGCGCACCATCAACACCGAGGAGAAGGCCCTGATCGCCGGCGTGGCCTACCATCTGAAATGAGCCGGCCGCTCCCGGCCCTTGGCGCCCGGCGCCGGGGGATCAGCAATCCAGGGTCGTGTCGCGCTCCCACTGGGTGAGGTGCTGGCAGTAGGCGTTCCACTCCTCGTTCTTGAGCTTGAGATAGCTCGGCACGAAGGGGCCCAGGGCCTCGCCCAGGATCGCGCTGCCCGACAGGGCGCGCAGGGCGTCCAGCATGTTGAGCGGCAGCCGCTTCAGGCCCTCGACCGTGTGGCCGTCGGTGTACATGTTGATGTCGAGGCGCGGGCCCGGATCCCTCTGGTTGCGGATCCCGTCGAGGCCCGCCGCCAGGATCGCGGCCTGGAGCAGGTACGGGTTGACGGCCCCGTCGGCGAGGCGGAACTCGAACCGTCCCGGCCCGGGGATGCGGATCATGTGGGTGCGGTTGTTGCCCGAATAGGTCACGGTGTTGGGCGCCCAGGTCGCCCCCGAATTGGTCCGGGGCGCGTTGATCCGCTTGTAGGAATTGACGCAAGGGTTGGTGATCGCCGCCAGCGCGTCGGCCGAGTGGATCAGGCCGCCGATGAAGTGGTAGCCCGTCGGCGACAGGCCGCTCGGGTCGGACGGGTCGGTGAAGGCGTTCCGCCCGTCCCGCCAGAGGGAGACGTGGGCGTGGCAGCCCGAGCCGGTCAGGTCCGCGAACGGCTTGGGCATGAAGGTCGCGCGCAGGCCGTGCTTCTCGGCGATCGAGCGCGTCATGTACTTGAAGAAGGCGTGGCGATCGGCAGTCACGAGGGCGTCGTCGTAGTCCCAGTTCATCTCGAACTGGCCGTTCGCGTCCTCATGGTCGTTCTGGTAGGGCTTCCAGCCCAGGGCGAGCATCGCGTCGCAGATCTCGCTGATCACGTCGTAGCGCCGCATCAGCGCCGACTGGTCGTAGCAGGGCTTGGTCTGCCGGTCGGACATGTCGGCGGGCTCGGCGCCGTCGGCGGTGATCAGGAAGAACTCGCACTCGACCCCGGTCTTCATCTGGAGACCGAGATCCGCCGCCTCCGCGATCAGGCGCTTGAGCAGGTTGCGGGGCGCCTGCTCGACGGGACGCTCGTCCATGACGAGATCGGCCGGCAGCCAGCCGACCTCGGGGCGCCAGGGCAGCTGGATCAGCGCGCCCGCGTCGGGGATCGCGAGGAGGTCGGAATCGGCCGGGCTCATGTCGAGCCAGGTGGCGAAGCCCGCGAACCCGGCGCCGCTCCGGCAGGTGCTGGCGATCGCCGCGGCCGGTACGAGCTTGGCGCGCTGGGTCCCGAACAGGTCGGTGTACGAGACGAGGAAATACTTGATGCCGCGCTCCTTGGCGGCGGTCTCGAGATCGAGCGACATCGCATGCACCCTCACTAGGGCCGACGAGGGCCGGAACGGGGAGGGGTCGCCCGGCGGCGGCCCCGGTCTCTCGGAGCGCGGTCGTCAGCGCGCGGTCGTCAGCGCGCGGCCGTCACAACCCGGCGCTCACGGCCCGGCGCTCACAGGCTGGCCTTGCCGGGGATCCAGTCCGTCCCGGCGAGCGGGACCTGGGCCATGGCCGCGGCCTCGATCGTCAGGGCCACGAGGTCCTCGGGCTCCAGGTTGTGGAGGTGGCTCTTGCCGCAGGCACGGGCGATGGTCTGCGCCTCCAGGGTCATGACGGCGAGGAAGTTGGCGAGGCGCCGGCCGCCCAGCACGGGGTCGAGCCGCCGGGCGAGCTCCGGATCCTGCGTGGTGATGCCCGCCGGGTCCTTGCCCTCGTGCCAGTCGTCGTAGGCGCCCGCCGTGGTGCCGAGCGCCGCGTACTCGGCTTCCCAGCGGGGATCGTTGTCGCCGAGCGCGATCAGCGCCGCGGTGCCGATCGCCACCGCGTCGGCGCCCAGAGCCAGCACCTTGGCGACGTCGGCACCGGAGCGGATGCCCCCGGAGACCACGAGCTGGACCTTCCGGTGCAGGCCGAGATCCTGGAGGGCCTGCACGGCGGGCCGGATCGCCGCCAGGGTGGGGATGCCGACATGCTCGATGAACACGTCCTGCGTGGCCGCGGTGCCGCCCTGCATGCCGTCGAGCACCACGACGTCCGCGCCGGACTTCGCCGCGAGGGCGGTGTCGTAGTAGGGGCGGCTCGCCCCGACCTTCACGTAGATCGGCTTCTCCCAGTCGGTGATCTCGCGCAACTCCTCGAGCTTGATCGCGAGGTCGTCCGGGCCGGTCCAGTCCGGGTGGCGGCAGGCCGAGCGCTGGTCGATGCCCGGGGGCAGGCAGCGCATCCCGGCGACCCGCTCGGTGATCTTCTGCCCGAGCAGCATGCCGCCGCCGCCGGGCTTGGCGCCCTGGCCGATCACCACCTCGATGGCGTCGGCCCGGCGCAGGTCGTCCGGGTTCATGCCGTAGCGGGACGGCAGGTACTGGTAGACCAGGGTCTGCGAGTGGCCGCGCTCCTCCGGGGTCATGCCGCCGTCGCCCGTGGTGGTCGAGGTCCCGGCGAGGCTCGCGCCGCGCCCGAGGGCCTCCTTGGCGTTGGCCGAGAGGGAGCCGAAGCTCATGCCGGCGATGGTCACCGGGGTCTTCAGGCGGATCGGTTTCGAGGCGAAGCGGTCGCCGAGCACCACCTCGGTGCCGCACCGCTCGCGGTAGCCCTCCAGCGGGTAGCGGCTGATCGAGGCGCCGAGGAACAGCAGGTCGTCGAGATGCGGGAGCGCGCGCTTCGCGCCGGCGCCGCGGATGTCGTAGATGCCGGTCGCCGCTGCCCGGCGGATCTCCGCCATGACCTCGGGGGTGAAGGTCGCCGAGGTGCGCGGCGCCGTGCGCGGGGGCGTCTCGGCCATCAGTAGGCTCCGGCGTTGTCGACGTGGAAGTGGTAGAGGCTGCGCGCGGACCCGTAGCGGCGGAACTCGCCCGGATCGACCTCGCCCGCGAGCCCCGCGGCCGCGAGCTTCGCGTAGAGCTGTTCCCGGTGTGCGTCGCCCATCGGCCTCTCGACGCAGTCGGCGCCGAGGCTCGTCACCGCGCCGCGGACGTAGAGCCGGGCCTCGTAGAGCGAGTCACCGAGCGCCTCGCCGGCATCGCCCAGCACCGTCAGGGTTCCGGCCTGGGCCATGAAGGCCGACATGTGGCCGATCGACCCCTTCACGAGGATGTCGACCCCCTTCATCGAGATGCCGCAGCGCGCGCCGGCATTGCCGTCGATCAGGAGCAGGCCGCCCTGGGCGGTGGCGCCGGCCGACTGGCTGGCGTCGCCGCGCACGTGGACGACGCCCGACATCATGTTCTCGGCCACGCCGACCCCGGCATTGCCGCCGATCACGACGGTGGCCTGCTTGTTCATGCCGGCGCAGTAGTAGCCGGCATTGCCCTCGATCTCGACGTGGACCGGGGCGTCGAGGCCCGCCGCGATGGCGTGCCGGCCGTCCGGGTTCACGACCGTCCAGCGGGTCTCGTTCGTGTCCGGCCTGAGGGCGTGGAGGGCGCGGTTCAGGGCGCGCAGCGGCTCGGTGCGCAGGTCGACGGTCGGCATCAGTGGCGCTCCCAGGCGTAGACCTTGGCGGGTTCCGGCTCGAAGACCCGGGCGGTCTCGATGCCGGGCAGACCCACGAGGGCGCGGTACTCGGAGCCGAAGGCCACGTAGGCGTCCGTCTCGGCCATGACGGCGGGCTTGCAGGCGATCGGGTCGCGCAGGACCGCGAAGCCCGTCCGGGTGCCGACCACGAAGGTGAAGAACCCGTCGAGATCGGTCAGGCTCGCCTGAAGGGCCTCTTCGAGGGAGGCGCCGGCGCGCATCCGCCAGCTCAGGTAGCCGGCGGCGACCTCGGTGTCGTTGCTGGTGGCGAAGCGCACGCCCTCCCGGCGCAGACGCCGGCGCAGGTCGTTGTGGTTCGACAGGGAGCCGTTATGGACGAGGCACTCGTCGAGCCCCGTCGAGAACGGGTGGGCCCCGTTGGTGGTCACGGCGCTCTCGGTCGCCATGCGGGTGTGGCCGATGCCGTGGCTGCCCGCCATGCCGGCGAGGTCGAAGCGGTCCGCCACCGCGGCGGGCAGGCCGACCTCCTTGTAGATCTCCATCCGCCGGCCCGCGGAGACGACGTCGATCTCCGGCGCGTGGTCGGCGAGCCAGGCGCGGACAGTGTCCGCCGCCGCCGCGTCCACGGTGAGCACCGTGTGGGTGTTCCGCGCGCGCGCCGCGCAGTCCTGGCCGGTCTCGGCCTCGAGCCGGGTCACGACGGTCGCCAGCGCCCGCGCATCCGCCCCGCGCAAGGTGAGCTTCACCCCCGCGGCGGTGTCGCCGTAGACGGCGAAGCCGGCGCTGTCGGGGCCGCGATCGGTCATCGTCTCCAGCATCGCGGAGAGCAGCGCGCCGAGCTGCGGTTCCAGGCTCGGAGTCTTCAGGAATAGTCCGACGATCCCGCACATGACGCTGCGAACTCCGTGCCGCCTGCCGGCATACGGCTCGCACGGCGTCCCGGATTCGTCAACTGAGGATCACTAAAATTTCCTGCTGAGAAATTCAGCACCGTCTGCGACGGGGCCGGGCAGACGGGCGCGCCGCGTTCACTGCCGGGGATAGGCGATGATCGACAGGTAGGTCATCGGCCGCTTGATCAGCGCCTGCGGCCCGTGCAGCGCCTCGGCGTCGAACAGGAGCGCGTCGCCCGGCTTGAGGTGGTAATCCTGCCCGGCATGGCGGTAGCTCACCTCGCCGCTCAGCATGTAGATGAACTCGACGCCCGCGTGGCGGAAGCCGGTATAGACCTCGGCATCCTCTTCCAGGGTGATGAGGTAGGGCTCGAGCACGGTCTCGCCGCGGATGCCGGCGCCGAGCAGTTCGTAGATGTGCCCGACCTTGGTGCCGCGCCGCTCGATGACGACTCCGGTGCCCTTCTTCACGTAGGAGCAGTCGCGGCTCTCCTCGAAGGCGGCGAAGAGGGTGGTGATCGGCACGTTGAGCGCCTTCGCCACCGCGTTGACCGTGGCGAGCGACGGTGAGATCTGCCCGTTCTCGATCTTCGAGACCATGCCGGGCGAGATGCCGGCCGCCGCGCTGAGATCGGCGACCGAGAGTTCCCGCTCGCGGCGCAGGGCGCGGACCTGGTGCCCGAGCGCCCGTTCCAGGCTCTTGCCATCCTCGGTCGGCGCGTTCGAACCGGTATTCAGCATGGAAGGCCCGCGAACTGGATGACCCCGCGGCCGGAAGCGTCCCGGCCGGTCGATCCACGGTCCATAGCCGATTGCACCGCGTTCCGCAGGCCCGCGGCCGGGGCCGGCGGGCCGGCGTGTCCCGGCCGCGCGGCCTCAGGCGCGGCCTCAGGCGCGGACGAGTTTGCCCACGACGGCGAGCAGCTGCTCGGGCTTGAACGGCTTGGTGATCCAGCCGGTCGCCCCGGCCGCCTTCGCCTGCTGCTTGATCCCCTCGTCGGATTCCGTGCTCAGGAAGAGGATCGGCACGCCGGTGCAGCTCGGCAGTGTCCGCAACTGCTTGATCATCTCCAGCCCGTTCATCACCGGCATGTTGAGATCGGTGATGACGAGGTTGACGGTCTCGCTCCTGGCTTTCGCCAAGCCCTCCGCGCCGTCACCGGCCTCGATCACCGTGTGGCCGGCCGGGCCGAGCACGACCTTGATCATCTGCCGGATGCTGGGTGAGTCGTCGACGGCGAGGACAGTGGCCATGACAGGTATTCCGTTCTTGCGGCTGGGGCGCGCCTAGAGGAGCGGCGCGCTGGGGAGTGCGATCGCGGCGCGCTGGAACGCGCTCTCCACCGCCGGGGGGACGTTGACCAGCGCGATCCCGGAGGCTCGGCGCCGCGCCGTCGTGTCGGCCGCGAGCACGATCTGGACGAAGGTGACGTCCGCGCGCTCGACCGCCGCGCAGTCGAGGGTCAGGCGCCCCGCGCCGGCGAGCGCCGCCGTCAGCGTGTCGTGCAGCGACCGGACGGTCCGGATGGTGCAGTCGGAACCGAGCGTGACGACAGGGGCCTCGGACATGCGGGTTCGTACCCTCGACGACAGACTTGCGGGGCGGCGCGCCGCCGCGTTCGAGTCAACACCGCGGCGGGTAAATTCTTCCTGAAGGTTCTGACAATCGAGGGCGGCTGACGCGGCCGCGGGCCCAGCATCGGGCGATGGTCGGGTCGGCATTGAACAGTCATTCTTAGCTAATACTTCGATCTGCGTCGGCCGTTGCAGCCATCGGCCGAGCGATAACGCTTTCTTTAACGGCGATCCCTAGCCTTGGGCGGGCACCGACCGTCGGATTGCCGCTTGACCCGCGCGCATCGGACGACGCCGAGAGATCCGCCCGCCGATGTCCTTCCAAGTCGCCCACGACATTCTCAGGCAGGTCCCGGCCCGGTTCCGCCGGCCCGATGACCGGCGCGGATCGGGCCCGGCGCCCGGCGCCGCGATGCCGGCGGCCCCGCTCGCGGAGGTGGCCGCGTCGGCCGGCGCGCCCGAAGCCGCGCCGCCGGTCGCGATGCCGCCCGAGCCGGCGCATGCGGCCGATCTGCTCCAGGCCTGGCTCGGCCTCTCGGCGCAGCAGCGGACGCTGCTCGACGCCCTCGTCGCCGAGCTCGGGATCGTCTCAACCGACGTGGAGGCCAACGTCCACGGCCTGTCCAACCGGTTCCAGAACATCGCCGCCGCGACCTGCGAGCAGTCGGAGATCGTCCGGGGGCTCGTCGCCTCGGTTCAGACCGTCCGGATCGACGACAAGACCCTGCAGCTCGGCGACGTCGCCGCCGGCCTCGGCGAGACTCTCACCGCGCTGATCGAGCGGATCACGCTGATGTCGTCCCGCGGGTCGACCCTCGCGCAGGGGCTGGCGGGGGTGCTCGAGGGCCTGTCGTCGGTCGAGGGCAGCGTCGCGCAGATCGAGCGGATCAACCGCCAGACCAACCTTCTCGCCCTGAACGCCAAGATCGAGGCGGCCCGGGCCGGCGCCAGCGGCGCGGCCTTCGCGGTGGTCGCCGACGAGGTGCGCGGCCTCGCCACGACCATCAACGCCCTGTCGGACGTGATCAAGCAGCAGATCGGCACCATGGCGGCCGGCCTGCGCGGCAGCCACGCCCTGCTGGGCGACATCGCGGCGATCGACATGTCCGAGGAGAGCCGGACGGCCGAGACGCGCGTCCGCATGGTGATGCGGGCGCTGGTCGAGCAGAACGCGCAGGTCGCGGGCATCCTGCAGCAGACCGCCGAGACCACGCAGGCGATCACGCAGGACGTGTCGGCGGCGATCGTGGCGATGCAGTTCCAGGACCGGGCCAAGCAGCGCATCCAGAACGTCGAGGGCCTGCTGCGCGCGGCCGGCGCGGAACTCGGCCGGCTCTCCGCCGACAGCGCGGAACGCGGCGCGGCGCCGGGCGATGCGGCCNCAGCTCGCCGGCCTGCACGCCGATCCCGGCCTCAAGACCGTCGCGGAGGAGATCGAGCGCCTCTCGGCGCGCCTGCGCGACACCACCATGAGCATCCGCATGGTCGCCATCGGCGCCCTGTTCGGCCGCTTCCGCCGCCTCGTCCACGACCTCTCGCGCGACCTCGGCAAGCCGGTCGAGTTCGTCACCGGCGGCGAGGAGACCGAGCTCGACAAGACCGTGATCGAGCGCCTGGCCGACCCGCTCGTCCACCTGATCCGCAACGCCATCGACCACGGCGTCGAGGCGCCCGAGCGCCGCGCGGCCGCCGGCAAGCCCGCCACCGGGCGGATCACCCTGACGGCCGAGCATGCCGGCGCCCAGGTGCTGGTGAGCGTGCGCGACGACGGCGCCGGGCTCGACGCGGCGCGCATCCGCGCCAAGGCCGAGGAGCGGGGCCTGTGCGCGCCGGGCGCGGTGCTCACCGACCAGCAGATCTACCAGTTCCTGTTCGCGCCGGGCTTCTCGACCGCGGCGACGATCTCGGCGCTGTCGGGGCGCGGGGTCGGCATGGACGTGGTCAAGAAGACGATCGA
Organism: Methylobacterium mesophilicum; assembly: GCF_036441335.1. GTDB lineage: Bacteria > Pseudomonadota > Alphaproteobacteria > Rhizobiales > Beijerinckiaceae > Methylobacterium > Methylobacterium mesophilicum_B. The sequence continues at coordinate 103,837 of NZ_MLBW01000033.1, read as the reverse complement.
GAGCCTGCGCGGCACGATCGACATCACCACCGGGCCGGGGGGCGGGACCTGCGTGGCGCTGCGCCTGCCGCTGACGCTGGCGATCATCGAGGGGCTTCTGATCCGGGTGGGGGCGGGCCGCTACGTGATCCCGCTGGCGGCGGTGGAGGAGTGCGTCGCGCTGCCGGCGGGCGAGCGGGACGGGCGCGGGCGGGACTTCCTGAACATCCGCGGGGCGCTGGTGCCGTTCCTGCGGCTGCGCGCGCTGTTCGGGGCGTCGGGCGAGCCGGAGGAGCACCAGAAGGTGATCGTGGTGTCGGCGGGCGAGGCGCGGGTCGGRCTGGTGGCGGACCAGATCATCGGCAACCACCAGACGGTGATCAAGTCGCTGTCGAAGCTGCACGCGGACGTGGCGACGTTCTCGGGGGCGACGATCCTGGGCGACGGCACGGCCGCGCTGATCGTCGATGTCGGCCGGCTCGTGGGCGGCGGCGGCGCCGAGCGGGCGCGCGAGACCGCGCGCGAGAGCCTGCGCGCGTACCAGGAGGTGGCGTGATGACCAGCGGCGTGACCAGCGGGTCATCGCGGCCAATTTCGGCCGCATGCCGAAGGTCGCCAAGGCCGCCCAGGACAACCTCATCCGCGGCTACAACCTGCCCCAGGGCGTGATCTCCCAGCTCTACCGGGCCTGCGCGGCGGGCCAGCCCGGCCTGTTCTCGAAGGTCGGCCTGAAGACCTACGCCGGCAGGTGGTGATGTTCCGGATCGGCACGGAGAGCTTCGCGCTGGAGGCCGGGATGGTGCGCGAGATCATCGACCCGATCCCGGCGACCCGGGTGGCGGGGGCGCGGCCGCACGTCGACCGGATCGTGAACGTGCGCGGCAACGTCGTGCCGCTGGCCGACATCCGCGCGCGGTTCGGGATGCCGGCGGCGGCCGACAGCCCGGACACGCGCTTCCTGGTCCTGGAGGTGGCGGTGGCGGGCGATCCGGTGGTGGTCGCGCTGGTGGCCGACAAGGTGTTCGCGGTCACCGAGGTCGATCCGGCCGACTGCGAGGCGGTGCCGCCGGTCGGGACGACGTGGCGGCCCGAGTACATCCGCGCCATCGTCAAGGCCGGCGACGACTTCATCATCGTCCCAGAACTCGAGCAGATCCTCAACTGAAGTCCCGTCGCGGTCCTGTCGAGACCCTGTTGCAGTCCTTTCGAAATCCCGTGCGCGTGTAGGGAGAGTACGATGCGTTTCACAATCAAGGCCAAGCTCGGGATCGCCTTCGGGTTGATCCTGCTGCTACTGGGCGGTGCCGGCTACCTCGCCGTATCGAGCCTGAGCGGTTCCAACGAGCGGATGCAGGCCTTCGCGGCCCGTCCGTTCACCCAGGTCCAGCGCGTCCTGCGCTTCGAGTCGATGTCCTTCGATGCCGCTCGGATGTTCGCGCGGTCGATGCTGGAGCCGACCAACGCGGCCCGCGAGAAGCTGTTCGCCGATTTCCGGGCGCACGACGCCAAGTTCCAGGCCCTGTTCAAGGACTATCAGGACCTCGTCCCGGTCGACGAGCGTGCCCGTGTCCAGCTCCTGCGTGACGACTGGTCGAAGCTCAGCGAAGCCGTCACCAAGGGCATGGAGTTCGCCATCCAGAACGGTAACAACACCGCCAATGCGATCGCAACCGGCGAGCAGCTGAGCGCCTTCACGGCGGTGATGGCCAGGATCGACGACATCAAGGCGCGGCCCGACCTCTCGATCGAGGACCGGGCCCAGATCGGCGCGATCGAACTGAAGATGGTCCGTCTGCGCGGCGAGATCTACCGCGAGATCGTGATCACCGACGACGCGCTGCTCGCGAAGATCGCCGGCGAGTTCAAGGAGACCAAGGCCACGCTGGAGCGCGATCTCGCCAAGTTCATCGAGACGTCGCGCGGAACCGGGCTGGTCGATGCCGTCAACGCCCTCAACGCCGCCGTGAAGGCCTGGACGCCCTCGGCCGACAAGGTCTTCGCCCTCGGACTGGCGAACACGGACGCCAAGGCGCTCCAGTCTTACGTCGGCCCGTTCACCGATGCCCGCAAGGCGGTGCTCGAGGACGTGGTCAAGCTGCGCACCTACGAGGAGAACGTGGCGCAGGGCTTCGTGCAGAGCACCCAGGCGGCCTTCGAGTCGACCCGCACGATCATGATCGCCGTCGTGGCCGGTGCCGTCGTGCTCGGCCTCGCCATGGCGCTCTGGATCGCGATCACGATCTCCCGCGGCCTGTCGAAGGCGGTCTCCGCCGCCCAGAGCGTGGCCGCCGGCGACCTGACCCGGGACGTGGCCGTGACCGGTCGCGACGAGGTGTCCGACCTCCTGCAGGCGATCCAGGCGATGAACGTGAAGCTGCGCGAGGTGGTCGGCCAGGTGGTCAACGCCGCGAGCAACGTGTCTGCGGGGTCACAGGAGCTGTCGGCGTCGGCGGAGCAGCTGTCGCAGGGCTCGACCGAGCAGGCGGCCTCGACCGAGGAGGCGTCGGCGTCGATGGAGGAGATGGCGGCCAACGTGAAGCAGAACGCCGAGAACGCGAGCCAGACCGAGACGATCGCCCGGCAGTCGGCCCAGGACGCGGAGGCCAGCGGCGTGGCGGTCGGCCGGGCGGTCGAGGCCATGCAGACCATCGCCCAGAAGATCACCATCGTGCAGGAGATCGCCCGCCAGACCGATCTCCTGGCNGCCGCGAGCAACGTGTCTGCGGGGTCACAGGAGCTGTCGGCGTCGGCGGAGCAGCTGTCGCAGGGCTCGACCGAGCAGGCGGCCTCGACCGAGGAGGCGTCGGCGTCGATGGAGGAGATGGCGGCCAACGTGAAGCAGAACGCCGAGAACGCGAGCCAGACCGAGACGATCGCCCGGCAGTCGGCCCAGGACGCGGAGGCCAGCGGCGTGGCGGTCGGCCGGGCGGTCGAGGCCATGCAGACCATCGCCCAGAAGATCACCATCGTGCAGGAGATCGCCCGCCAGACCGATCTCCTGGCGCTGAACGCCGCCGTCGAGGCGGCCCGGGCGGGCGAGCACGGGCGCGGCTTCGCGGTGGTGGCCAGCGAGGTGCGCAAGCTGGCCGAGCGCAGCCAGGCGGCCGCGGCCGAGATCGGCACGCTCTCGGCCGACACCGTCAAGGCCGCCCAGCAGGCCGGCGACATGCTCGGACGGCTCGTGCCCGACATCAAGAAGACCGCCGGCCTGGTCGAGGAGATCACCGCCGCCTGCCGCGAGCAGGATGTCGGCTCGGGCCAGATCAACCAGGCGATCCAGCAGCTCGACAAGGTGACCCAGCAGAACGCCAGCGCCTCCGAGCAGGTCTCGGCCACCTCCGAGGAGCTGGCCACCCAGGCCGAGAAGCTGCAGGCGACGATCGCCTACTTCCGCATCACCGAGGCGCCGGGCGCGTCCCTGGCCGGTGRCCCCCTGGCCGGTGCTCCCCTGGCGGGCGTCGACCAGGCGGTGACGCGGCTGCGGACGACGGCGGCGCGGATGGGCGCGGCCCCGGCGGGCGCGGCCTCGGCGGCGATCCGCTCGCCGAGCCCGAAGCGGGCGCAAGACCGCAGCCGGGCCGGGCCGGGCCGGGCCGGGCCGGGCCGGGCCGCCGCAATCCATCCGGAGATCCCGCATGTCCAGTGTGTGGCAGTACCTGACCCTCGGCCTCGGTTCCGAGACCTTCGGGATCGACGTCGAGCACGTCCACGAGATCCTCGACTAYCGGGTGCCGGCGGCGCTGCCGCAGGCGCCGGCCTTCCTGCTGGGGATGATCGACGTGCGCGGGCAGAGCTACCCGGTGGTCGACCTGCGGACCAAGCTCGGCCTGCCGCCGGTCGCGCGCACGCCGGCGACCCGGATCATCCTGCTCCACCTCCCGCTGCCGGGCCGGGCGCTGCGGGTGGGCCTCGTGGCCGACCGGGTCATCGAGGTGACCGAGCTCGACCGGGCCGAGATGGAGGCCGCGCCCGAGGTCGGCGGGCGCTGGAACGCGCGCTACATCGCGGGGATCGGCCGCCGCGGCGAGGCGTTCGTGGTSGTGTTCGACCTCGCCGCGCTGATGGACGGCGACGCCCCGGCCCTCGACGCCGCACCCCGGGCCGCCTGAGGGATCCCGCACCATGGAGACCGATCCGGGGCCGCTCAGCGACCGGCATTTCCGCTCCGTCGCCGACCTGATCCAGCAGCACGTCGGCATCCAGCTCCCGCCGGCCAAGCGCACCATGGTCGAGGGGCGGCTGCGCAAGCGCATGCGCGCCCTCGATCTTCCGACCCTGGAGGCCTACGGCCGCCACCTGTTCGAGGCCGGCCATCTCGCGGACGAGTTCCCGCACCTCGTCGACTGCGTGACGACGAACAAGACCGACTTCTTCCGCGAGCCCGCGCATTTCGACCTGCTGCGCGCGACGATCGTGCCGCGGCTGGCGGCGCGCGGCGACCGGCCGCTGCTCAAGGTCTGGAGCGCGGCGGCCTCGACGGGGGCCGAGGCCTACACCCTGGCGATGGTCCTGCAGGACATGGCCGCCGATCGGTTCCGATACGCGATCCTCGGGACCGACATCTCCTCGGAGGTGCTCGACCGTGCCCGCACGGCGATCTACCCGGAGGAGATGCTGGCCGCCGTGCCGCCGGACCTGCGGCGGCGCTACGTGATGGTCGCGCGCGACCGGGCCCGGCACGAGGGGCGGATCGTGCCGGAGCTGCGCGCCCGGGTGCGTTTCCAGCGGCTCAACCTGATGGACGAGGTCTACCCGATCGACCGGGACGTCGACCTCGTCTTCTGCCGCAACGTGCTGATCTACTTCGACAAGCCGACCCAGAAGGCCGTGGTCGCGCGCCTAGCCGCGCATCTGCGCCCCGGCGGCTACCTGATCGTCGGCCATTCCGAGTCCATGGCGGGCGTCGGCGTGGCGGGCCTCGAGCAGGTCTCCTCCACCGTCTTCAGCAAGCTGAGGGAGTCCAGCCGGTGAGCGCGTCCCGACCGATCCGCGTCCTCGTCGTCGACGACTCGGCCTCCGTCCGCCAGACCCTGTGCGGCATCCTCGAGACGGCGCCCGACATCGAGATCCTGGGAACGGCCGCCGATCCGTTCATCGCCGCCCGCCGGATCCAGGAGGAGATCCCGGACGTCATCATCCTCGATCTCGAGATGCCCCGCATGGACGGCCTGACCTTCCTGCGGAAGATCATGGCGCAGAAGCCGCTCCCGGTGATCGTCTGCTCGACCCTGACCGAGGCGGGCTCCCGGATGCTGTTCGAGGTCCTGGAGGCGGGGGCGGTCGACGTGCTGCCGAAGCCGCGGGTCGACACGCGCCAGTTCCTGCTCGAATCCACCGTGCGGGTCTGCGACGCGGTCCGGGCGGCCGCGCGGGCCAAGCTGCGCGGGAGCCGACCGCGCCGGCAGATGGTCGAGGCGAAGCTCTCGGCCGACGCCGTCCTGCCGCCGCCGGTCCCGGGGCGCGTGGTGGCCGAGACCGACCGGATCGTCTGCATCGGCGCGTCGACGGGCGGGACGGAGGCCCTGCGCGACGTGCTCGAGGTGCTGCCCGCCGAGTCCCCCGGCCTCGTCATCGTGCAGCACATGCCGGAGCACTTCACGGCGGCGTTCGCCAAGCGCCTGAACGGGCTCTGCGCGATCGCCGTCAAGGAGGCGGAGGACGGCGACCTCGTGCTGCGCGGCCGCGCCCTGATCGCTCCGGGCGGGCGGCACCTCATGGTCGAGCGCCGCGGAGCCAGCTACGCGGTGTCGGTGAAGGACGGGCCCCTCGTCGCGCGCCACCGGCCGTCGGTCGACGTCCTGTTCCGGTCGGCCGCCCGGGCGGCCGGCGCGAACGCCCTCGGCATCCTCATGACCGGCATGGGCGACGACGGCGCCAATGGTCTGCTGGAGATGCGCCGGGTCGGGGCCCAGACCGTCGCGCAGGACGAGGCGAGCTGCGTGGTGTTCGGCATGCCCAAGGAGGCGATCGACCGCGGCGCGGCCGCCAAGGTCCTGCCGCTCGAGCAGATGCACCTCGAGATCCGGCGCTTCGGCCTGTCCGCGGCGCGCTGAGGCTGCGGCGCGCGCCGGGCTCAGGACTGGTCGCGTTGCACGGCCAGCGCCTCGGATCTCGCCCGGCGCCCCCGTGTGCGGCTGGATGGCTGGGCCGCTGCGCGCCGCGTCCGGCCGGTACCCGTCTTCACCGACTGGGCTCGGGGGAGCTTCTTGCTTCCGCCGCGCCGCGATGGGTGATCTGCTCAGCGTCGGCGCCCTGTTCCTGCGGTCCGGCATCCAGCAGGTCCTGAACACCGGGCGGATGATCGGGCACGCGGAACAACCGGGCCAGCCCGTCGGCGACGCCCCGCAGAACGGCGTCCGCCTGCTCGTGATCTTCCTGGCCCTGTACGACGATGAAACTCATCTGCGCACTCGGATGGTTCGTTCAGATCCTCAACTCGACACGCTGCGAAGGGTTGCCAGGCCTGTCGGAAGTCATCCGACGATCATGCGATTCCGCACTTCGTGAACGTCATGTAATCAACCGGTGGTCGTATCGTGCTGAATAATGAATGATTGCCCGGAGACCCGGCGAGATGTCGCTACGACTCGCGGGGTCTTTCTCGGAGCGGAGTCCGGTCGCGCTCTGCGCTGTGCGTGGCAGCCTTGTGCTGGTGCACTACGGCACACGCTGCGCAGCGCGCCACCGGTTCCGTGTGCACCCGGCTCGCGAGCGGGCGGCCCCGGCCGGCTCACGCGGCGTAGCGGTCGAGCGCCAGGTCGTCGCTCGCAATCTCGGGAGCCCGGCCCGACACGAGGTCGGCGAGCAGGCGGCCCGAGCCGCAGGCCATGGTCCAGCCGAGTGTGCCGTGGCCGGTGTTGGTGAACAGATTCCCGACCCGCGTGCCCCCCACGATCGGGGTGCCGTCCGGCGTCATCGGCCGCAGGCCGGTCCAGAACGAGGCCCGGTCGAGATCGCCACCGGCCGGGAACAGGTCCTGCACAGAGCGCGCGAGGGTCTCGCGGCGCGGCGCGCGCAGGGCGCTGCTGAACCCGGCGAGTTCGGCGGTGCCGCCGACCCGGATCCGGTCGCCGAGCCGGGTGATCGCGACCTTGTAGGTCTCGTCCATCACCGTCGAGACCGGCGCGGCCGCCGCGTCGGTGATCGGCAGCGTCAGGGAGTAGCCCTTCACCGGGTAGACCGGCAGCGCGATACCGAGGGGGCGCAGCAGGGCCGGTGTGTAGCTGCCCAGCGCCGCCACGTAGGCATCCGCCCGCAGGAGGTCACCGTCGGCGGTCTCGACGGCCGTCACCCGGTCGCCGGCGTGGTGCAGGCGCGCGATCGCGGTCCGGTAGCGGAAGGTGACGCCGAGGCCCTCGCAGATCGCGGCGAGGCGCTGGGTGAACAGGTGCGCGTCGCCGGTCTCATCGCCCGGCAGGCGCAGGCCGCCGACGAACACGTCGCGCACGGCGGCGAGGGCCGGCTCGGCCGCGATGCAGCCGGCCGGATCCAGCACCGTGTAGGGCACGCCGTAGGCGTCGAGGACGCGGGTGTCGTCGCCGACATGGTCGAGCTGCTTCTGCGTCCGGAAGAGCTGCAGCGTGCCCTTCTCCCGGTGGTCGTAGGCGATGCCGGTCTCGGTGCGCAGGTCACGCAACGCGTCGCGGCTGTACTCGGCGAGCCGGACCATGCGGCCCTTGTTCCGCTGGTAGGCCTCCTCGGTGCAGTTCGCGAGCATGCGCGTCAGCCACGCGTAGAGGCGCGGCTCCAGCCGCGGCCACAGCACCAGGGGGCGGTGCCGCATCATCAGCCACTTGAGCGCCTTCACGGGGATCCCGGGGGCCGCCCAGGGGGCCGAGTAGCCGGGCGAGACCTGCCCGGCATTGGCGAAGCTGGTCTCCAGGCCGGAGCCGGGCTGGCGCTCCAGCACGGTGACCTGATGGCCGGCCCGGGCGAGGTAGTAGGCCGAGGTGACGCCGACGACGCCGCCGCCGAGGATGTGGACGTGCATGGCGGGCCTCAGGCTCCGAGATAGATGCGGTGGAAGCGGTGGCCGAGGCTGGTCAGGACCTCGTAACCGATCGTGCCGGCCGCCGCGGCGACGGCGTCGACGTCGCGCTCCGGCCCGACGATGTCGACGAGCGCTCCCGGCCCGAGGGTGCCGGGCGCCACGTCGGTGACGTCGAGGACGAGGCTGTCCATCGAGACGCGCCCGACCACGGGCAGCCGGGCGCCGCCGAACCACGCCGCGCCGCCCGCATTGCTGCGGAAGAACCCGTCCGCGTAGCCGATCGCGACCGTGGCGAGGCGGCTGTCCCTAGTGACTGTGGCCGCGTGGCCGTAGCCGACCGGCGTCCCCGCCGGGACGCTGCGCGTCTGCATCACCCGGGCCCGCAGGCCGATCACCGGCCGCATCGGGTTCGCCGCGCCGTCCTGCGGGGCGATCCCGTAGAGCGCGGCACCGGGGCGCACGAGGTCGAAGTGGAAGTCCGGACCGAGGAAGATCCCGGACGAGGCCGCGAGGCTCGCCGGCACCGCGGGCAGACGCCGCCGGACGGCCTGGAAGACCGATAGCTGCGCGGCGTTGACCGGGCTGTCCGGCTCGCCGGCGCAGGCGAGGTGGCTCATCACCAGCCGCAGGTCGAGGCCCTCAAGCGCGTCTGGGTCGTCGAGCAGCGCGCCGACCTCCTCCGGCGCGAAGCCGAAGCGGGCCATGCCGGTATCGACCTGGAGGATCGCCGGCAGGCGCCGTCCGAGGCGCCGGGCGAGAGACTGCCAGCCGTCGCGCTGGGAAAGATCGTTGAGGACGGGCACGAGGTCGTGGTCCGCGCAGGTCGCCTCGCTGCCCGGGGGGGCGCCGTTGAGCACGGCGATCACCGCGCCGGGGCCGAGGATAGACCGGAGAGCCACGCCCTCGCCGACCTGGGCGACAAAGAAGTGTCGGCAGCCGGCGGCGGCCAGGACCGGCGCCACACGGTCGGCCCCGAGCCCGTAGGCATCGGCCTTGACGACGGCCGCGCAGTTCGCGGTCCCGGCTTGGACGGCGAGGCGGCGGTAGTTCTCCGCGATGGCCGCAAGATCAATGGTGAGGAGCGCGGAGGCTGTCCCGGCCGGACCCGCATCGGGCCGGAACGCGCGATCGATCATGCTCATGGCGACCCTCGGGACGACGCGCGGATGCGATGCCCGAAAGCTACACGAAGGATCGTCGAACGAGCGTGCATCCTGTCGAAGAGATTTGAGTTTGAAGCGTGGCCGTGCAAGTTTCTGCGGCCAGTTCGAAGTTCCTGCGAGTCGGGTGTGGACGCGATCGACCGCCGCATCATCCAGGCCCTGCGCGGCGACGGCCGGATCAGCAACGCGGATCTCGCCGCGGCGGTCGGCCTGTCGGCCTCGGCCTGCCATCGCCGCGTGCGGCTGCTGGAGGAATCCGGCGTCATCCGGGGCTACACGGCGCTGATCGGCGGCGCGGTCGACGGGCCCGGGCTCGTGGTCCTTACGCAGTTCACCCTGGACCGCCAGACCGAGGACTATCTCAACCGGTTCGAGGCGGCCGTGCGGCGCTGTCCCGAGGTGCAGGATTGCTATCTGATGACCGGGACGGCCGATTACCTCGTGAAGCTCAAGGTGATCGACGCGGCCGATTACGAGCGGTTGCACAAGGATGTCCTGTCGCGCCTGCCGGGGGTCGCCCGGCTGCAATCGAGCTTCGCCATTCGGACGGTCGTGGCGGCGGGCCGGCCGCTCTGAGGGGAACCCGGCATGACGCCGAGCACCGAACCGCGCGCGGGCGCCCCCTGCGACCTGCGCCTCCACGACGCCGCACTCGCCGACGGAAGCCGGGCGACGATCGACATCCGGGGCGCATGCGTCGCGGCGCTGCGGGAGCCCGGCGGGCCGCTGCCGCCGGCTGGCCGCACGATCGATCTCGGCGGCGCCCTGGTGCTGCCGGGCCTGACCGACGGGCACGTCCATCTCGACAAGTGCCTGCTCGGCTTGCCCTGGCGCCCACACGCGGCGGCAAGGTCGGTCCGCGCGATCATCGACGATGAGAAGGCGTTCCGCCGAACCACGCGGATCCCGCTCGCCGAGCAGGGCGCCGAGGCGCTCCTCGAACGCCTGCTCCGTGGCGGCACGACGAGCCTTCGGACCCATGTCGATATCGACGACGTCACGCGGCTCGACCACCTCGCCCAGATCCTCGACCTGCGGGCGCGCTGGTCCGATCGCCTGCAGATCCAGATCGTCGCCTTCCCGCAGAGCGGGATCCTGGGCTGCCCGCCGGTCGCAGACGACCTGGACGCGGCCCTGCGGATGGGCGCGGACCTCGTCGGCGGCCTCGACCCCGTCGGCATCGACGGCGACCGCGACGGTCACCTGGACGTCGTCTTCGCCCTGGCCGAGCGGCACGGCAGGGGCATCGACATCCATCTCCACGACGGCGGCGCGGCCGGACTCGCCACGATCGCGGCGATCGCGGCCCGGACAATGGCGGCCGGGCTCGGCGGGCAGGTCACGATCAGCCACGCCTTCGCGCTGGCGGAGGCCGACGACCGGGAGCTCGGCCGGATCGCGGAAGCCCTGAACCGGGCCGGCGTCGCGATCCTCAGCAGCGTGCCGGGCGGGGCCCGATGCCCGCCGATCCCGCGGCTGCGCGCGCTCGGCGTCCCGGTCTGCCTCGGCACCGACAACGTCCGCGACTGCTGGAACCCCGCCACGGTCACCAGCATGATCGCCCGCGCCCAGCTCGCCGCCTACCGGTTCGACCTGCGCGCCGACGCGGACCTCGCGGCGTTGCTGGCGCCGATCACAGCCGTCCCGGCGCGGGTGCTGGGCCTCGGACCGGGTACGGTGGGGCCCGGCGGGCGGGCCGACCTGATCGCCTTCGCGGCCGTCGGCGTGCCGCAGGTGATCGTGGAGCGCCAGGAGCCTGTGCTGGTCGTGGCGCGGGGCGCCGTCGCGATCGACCGGCGCGGCGCGGCCGCCGNGGACCCGCCGCCGTGAACGACCGCGCGCTGCGCTACCTGCTGGCCGTCGTGCGCGCGGGCTCGGTCCGGGCGGCCGCCGAAGTCCTGAACGTCGCGGCCTCGGCGGTGAGCCGGCAGATCATCGAGCTGGAGGCGCAGGTCGGCGAGACCCTGCTCGAGCGCCTGCCCCGGGGCGTGGTCCCCACCGAGGCCGGTCGTCTCGTCGCCGCGCACGCGCAGCGGCAGGCCGACGAGGCGGCGTTGCTGGAGGACCAGCTGAAGCGCCTGCGCGGGGTGCAGCGGGGCACGATCAGCCTGCGCTGCGGCGCCGGCTTCCTGATCGACCTCCTCGACAACGCGCTGGCCGGGTTCGCGCAGGACCATCCAGGCATCGCCTATCAGGTCGAGATCGGCACCACCGACGGGATCCTCGCGGCCATCGCCCGGGGGGACGCGGATATCGGCCTCGTCTACAACCCGCCCGCGCATCCGGATGTCCGCGGAATCGTCACCGCCCGGCAGCCGCTGCTCGCCATCCTGCCGAAGGGCCATCCCCTCGCCGACGGGGCGGCGCCGGTTCCGCTGCGCAGCTTCGCCACCGAGCCCGCCGCCCTCCTGCCGCCAGACCACGGGGTGCGCCAGCTGATCGGCCGCGTCGAGGCGGATGGCGGCTTCCGGCTGGTGCCGCGGCTGGAGACGGCGTCCTTCGAGCTGCATCGCCGCTTCGTCATGGCCGCGATGGGCGTCGCCTTCCTGCCCCGCTTCGTGGTCGCGGCCGAGCTGCGTGCCGACCTCCTCGACGCTGTGCCGCTGCGCGACAGCATCCTGTCGGAGGCGAGCGCCCACCTCGTCATCCGCGCGGGGCGGCGATTGCCCGAGGGCGCGGCGCGGCTGCTCGGCTGGCTGGCCGACCACATGGTGGCGTTCCGGCCGCCACCAGCCTGACCCTACCGTTCTGGATTTCCGCACGGAATGTGCAGAAATCCATGATTGTGGCAACGCTCGTTTGCCGAGATCATCCTCCTGCACGGTGAGGACGGATTGGCATGACCATCGCAACGGTAGGGGTCGTCGGGCTCGGCAACATGGGTCTGGGCATGGCCGCGACCCTGGCCCGCAAGGGCTTCGCGGTCCTGGGCTACGATATCGACGCGGGCCGGCGCCCCGCCGCCGAGGCGGCCGGCGTCACCGTCCTCGACGCCCTGAACGACGTGCTCGGCCGGGCCGACGCCCTGGTCTTCTCGCTGCCGCTGGCGCGGGACGTGGAAGCGGTGGTCACCGCGGAGGGCGGTCTCCTGTCCCGGACCGACCGAAAGGTCGTGGTGATCGACACCTCGACCTCGGATCCCGGCACGACCCGCCGCCTCGCCGAGCGCCTCGCCGCGGCCGGTCACGCCCTCCTCGACGCCCCCGTGAGCGGCGGCCCGTCCGGCGCCGCCGAGGGCACCCTGACCATGATGATCGGCGGGGCCGCGGCGGATTACGAACTGGCCCGGCCGGTCCTGGAGGCCATGTCGGGCCGCGCGCCGCATGTCGGGCCGTCAGGCGCCGGCAACATCGTCAAGCTCGTCAACAACCTGCTGGTCGCGGCCCATCTCGTGACCACCGGCGAGGCCCTGCGCCTGTCCGAGGCGGCGGGCCTCTCGGCCGAGGAGGCCGTCAAGGTCGTCAACACCGCCACCGGCCGTAGCGCGATCAGCGAGGTCATGGTCCCGCGCTGGGTCCAGTCCGGCACCTTCGACAGCGGCTTCTCGGCGGGCCTGATGCGCAAGGACGTGCGCCTCGCCCTCGAACTCGCCGCCGAATGCGGGATCGACCTGCCGCTCTCCGCCGAGGTCAAGCGCATCTGGCAGGCGACGAAACCCGCCATCCCCGACACGGCCGACTTCACCCGCATGGCCGATTACCGCGATCCCAAGGGAGCCCACTGATGTCCGGCACGCCCCACTCGCCCGCCGCCGACCGGGTCGCCGCCCTCCTGTCCGACCTGCTGCCGGGCGGCCGCATCGGCAGCGTCGTGGCCGGCGAGATCCTCGAAGGGACGGGCGCTGCCCTCGATCTCAACAACCCCGCCGATGGCGGCGTGCTCGCGACCTTCGCCGATGCCGGCCCGTCGGTCGTCGAGGCCGCCATGGCGGCGGCAAGCGACGCCCAGCGCGCGTGGTGGGGGATGAGCGCGGCCGCCCGCGGCCGGGCGATGTGGTCCGTGGCCGCCCTGGTCCGGCAGCACGCCGCGGCTCTGGCCGAGTTGGAGACCATCTCGGCCGGCAAGCCGATCCGCGACACCCGCGGCGAGGTCGCCAAGGTCGCCGAGATGTTCGAGTACTACGCCGGCTGGTGCGACAAGCTGCACGGCGACGTCATCCCGGTCCCGACCTCGCACCTGAACTACACCCGCCACGAGCCCTTCGGCACCGTGGTGCAGATCACCCCCTGGAACGCCCCGATCTTCACCGCGGGCTGGCAGATCGCGCCGGCGATCTGCGCCGGCAACGCCGTGGTGCTGAAGCCCTCCGAGCTGACGCCGCTGACCTCGCTGGCGCTGGGCCTGATCTGCGACCGGGCCGAGGGGATGCCCCGCGGCCTCGTCTCGGTGCTGGCGGGGGCCGGCCCGACCACCGGCGCCGCCGCGGTGGCCCATCCCGAAACGCGGCTCGTCGTGTTCGTCGGCTCGGCCGAGGCGGGCGCGCAGATCGCCGCCGCCGCGGCCCGCGCCATCGTGCCGAGCGTGCTGGAGCTCGGCGGCAAGTCGGCCAACATTGTGTTCGCCGACGCTGACCTCGACCGGGCGCTGATCGGCGCGCAGGCCGCGATCTTCGGCGGCGCCGGCCAGAGCTGCGTGGCCGGCTCCCGGCTGCTCGTGCACCGCACGATCCACGCGTCCTTCGTCGAGCGCCTGTCGCGCGCCGCCGCGCGCATCCCGGTCGGCGCGCCGACCGACCCGGAGACGCAGATCGGCCCGATCAACAACCGGCGCCAGCGGGACAAGATCGCCGCCATGGTCGAGGCCGCCGCGGGGGCCGGCGCGACCATCGCGGCGGGCGGGGCCTGCCCCGCCGCCTTGCGTGACACGGGCGGCTTCTACTACGGCCCGACCATCGTGGACGGCGTCGCGCCGGACGCGGCGATCGCCCGGGAGGAGGTGTTCGGCCCGGTCCTGACGGTCCTGCCGTTCGACGGCGAGGACGAGGCGGTCGCGCTGGCCAACGGCACGCCCTACGGCCTCGCCGGCGCGGTCTGGACCGGCGACGGCGGGCGCGGCCACCGCGTCGCGGCGGCCCTGCGGGCCGGCACCGTCTGGGTCAACGGCTACAAGACCATCAACGTGGCCTCGCCGTTCGGCGGCTTCGGCCGCTCGGGCTTCGGCCGCTCCTCGGGCCGCGAGGCGCTGATGGCCTACACGCAGACCAAGAGCGTCTGGGTCGAGACCGCCGCCGCGCCGGCCGTGACCTTCGGCTACGTGGGCTGAGCCCGACGCCACGGGCGCAACGACCGAGAGGATCTACCGCCAAGCCGGCGATCAAGACCGGCAGGCGGAGCAACGGGCAGCCCCGAGGGGGCCCAAGGAGGACGATGATGGCGGGGGAACTGTTTGCGACGAATACGCGGGCGGTCGCGCCGCCCGTCTCGGGCGGGGGCAAGCTGACGCTGTTCCTGCTCGCCCTCGTCATCGTCATCGTCGCGGAGGCGATCGGCAACGTCAGCATCCCGGTGGGCGCCGGCAAGATCGTGCTGCTCCCGCTGCTCTGGGCCCTGCTGCTGGGCGGCGCGCTGGGGCTGATGAGCCCGCGCCTGCCCGCGCCGCTGCGGCTGTCGACCGCCCTGCAGAACGCGGCCGGCGCCTACCTGCAGCCGGCGCTCCTGATCTTCATCGCCAAGCTCGGCCTGCTCGTGGGCGGGTCGCTGCCGAAGATCCTCGCCTCCGGCTGGGCCCTGGCCTTCCAGGAATTCGGCCACTTCTTCGGCACGATGGTGTTCGGCCTGCCGGTCGCGCTCCTGCTCGGCATCAAGCGCGAGGCGATCGGCGCGACCTTCTCGGTCGGCCGCGAGCCGAGCCTCGCCATCATCGGCGAGCGCTACGGCATGGATTCGCCGGAGGGGCGCGGCGTGCTGGCCGAGTACCTGACCGGCACGGTGTTCGGCGCGGTGTTCATCGCCCTGCTGGCCGGGCTGATCGCCAGCCTCAAGATCTTCAACCCGCTGGCCCTGGCGATGGGCGCCGGCGTCGGCTCCGGCAGCATGATGGCCGCCGCCTCGGGGGCGATCGCGGCCCAGCAGACTCCCGAGGTCGCCAAGGACGTCGCGACCTTCGCGGCGGCCAGCAACCTCGTCACCACGACGATCGGCACGTACTTCACCCTGTTCCTGTCGCTGCCCTTCACGATCTGGGCCTACGGCAAGCTGGAGCCGATCCTCGGCCGCAACCGGGTGGACGCCGCCCGCCCGGCCGAAGCCGACCCTCAGGCGGCCGCGCCGGCCCATCAGGAGGTGCGGATCAGCCTCGGCGAGACCGTGCTCGCCTGGATCCTGATCGGCGCCTACGGGCTGATCGGCAACTGGCTGACGTACGGCGTCGTCCCCGACGCGCAGGTCGTCGCCGGGATGGCGATCATCATCGGCACCGTGCTCGCCGGCTGGGGCCTGTACTTGCTCCTCGGCCGGCGCCTGCCCGCCGTCCTATGGGTCTCGATCATCGGCATGGCGCTGACCTATCCCGGCACGCCCTACGCCGCCGAGATCGCCGCCCTGACCGGCAAGCTCAACTTCCTGGCGCTGGCCACGCCGATCCTGACCTTCGCGGGGCTCTCGGTCGCCAAGGACGTGCCCGCCTTCCGTCGCCTCGGCTGGCGGATCGTCGTGGTCTCGTTCATGGCCAATGCCGGGACGTTCCTCGGCGCGGTTCTCATCGCCCAGTTCTTCATGCATCCGCCGATGGGATGAACCGCCGCGCCGATCGGCGTAGGGTCCGGGCGGGGGATCGAGGCGCTGCGGCGGCCTCCGGCATTGGGGAGAGATCGCATGCGTATCGAGGCGGAGACCGTGGAGCGGATGGTCGCGTGGCGGCGCGACCTGCACGCCCATCCCGAGCTGGCCTTCCAAGAGATCCGCACGGCGGATCTCGTCGCCCGGGAGCTGGCCGCCTGCGGCCTGTCGGTGAAGACCGGGCTCGGGCGCACCGGCGTGGTCGGGACCCTGAGCCGGGGCGACGGCCCGACCCTCGGCCTGCGCGCCGACATGGATGCCCTGCCGATCCAGGAGGCGACCGGCGCCGCGCACGCGTCCCGGACGCCCGGCGTGATGCATGCCTGCGGCCATGACGGCCACGTGGCCATGTTGCTCGGCGCGGCGCGGCACCTCGCGTCGCGCACCGACCTCTCGGGAACGGTGCATTTCATCTTCCAGCCGGCGGAGGAGCTCGAGGGCGGCGGGCGCGCCATGGTCGAGGACGGCCTGTTTCGGTCGTTCCCGTGCGACTCAGTCTACGGCCTGCACAACTGGCCGGGCCTGCCGCTCGGGACCTTCGCGACCCGGGTCGGTGCCATCATGGCCTCCCTCGACACGTTCGAGATCACGGTCGTCGGGTTCGGCACCCACGCGGCCATGCCGGAGCGCGGCACCGACACGCTGGTGGTCGTCTCCGAGATCGTTCTGGCCCTGCAGACCATCGTGAGCCGCCGGATCGCCCCCACGGACCCGGTCGTGCTCAGCGTGACGCAAATCCACGGCGGCGATGCCTACAACGTCATCCCCGACCGCGCCGTCATCCGCGGGACCGTCCGGTGCCTGGACGAGACCGTGCGCAAGCGCGTCGCGGGCCTCGTCGAGGCCATCGCCGGCGGGACGGCTGGCACGCACGGCGCCCGTGCGGAGGTGGACTACCGGTTCGGATACCCCGCCACCGTCAACACCGCCGACGCCGTCGGCACCGCCCTGGAAGCGGCCGGGGCCGTCCCGGACATCACCGCACGCCGCGGCGAGGTCGGCCCCTCGATGGCGTCGGAGGATTTCGCCTACATGCTCGAGGCCTGCCCCGGCGCCTATGCGTGGATCGGGACCGACGGGACGCGCAAGAGCCTGCCGCTCCACAATCCGGGCTACGACTTCAACGACGAGGCCCTGCCGGTCGGCGCCGCCTACTGGGCCGCGCTGACGACGCACAGCCTCAGGCCGTGACACGGCGGGTCCCCTGAGAGACCGCCCGCGCCTCCGGCGCGGGCGGTCTCGATTTGGGGCTCAGGCGGCCATCGGCCCGTAGCGCCGGTGACCCTTCACGTCGAAGCGGTCGAGCATCATGACCTTGTCCCAGGCCTTGACGAAGTCCGCCACGAAGCGCCGCTGGCCGTCGCTGCCTGCGTAGGCGTCGGCGATGGACCGGAGCTGCGCGTTCGAGCCGAAGACGAGGTCGCTGCGGGTCGCCTCGAACTTCGTCTGCCCGCTCGCGCGGTCCTTGAGCGCGAAGGTCATCCCGTCCGAATCCGCCTTCTCCCAGACCAGATCGACGTCGGTCAGGGTGCGGAAGAAGTCGGTCGTCAGCACCCCGACCCGGTCGGTCAGGACGCCCCGGCTCGACCCGTCGTGGTTGGCGTTGAGCGCGCGCAGGCCGCCGGTCAGGACGGTCCATTCCGGGGCCGTCAGCGTCAGCAGGTTCGCCTTGTCGAGGAACATCTCCTCCGGCGAGACGCTGCGCGTCATCTGCCCGAAGCCGTCGTCGACGTAGTTGCGGAACCCGTCCACCACCGGCTTCAGCCACTCGAACATCTCGAGGTCCGTGAGCGCCTGCGTCGTGTCCACCCGGCCCGGCGTGAACGGGACCGGCGTCTCGACCCCGGCGTCGCGGGCCGCCTTCTCCACGGCGACGCAGCCGCCGAGCACGATCAGGTCCGCCAGCGAGATCTTCTTCCCGTCGCTGCGGCCGCCGTTGAAGGTCGCCATCACGCCGCGCAGGGCCTCGACCACGGGCGCGGCCCGCCGGTTGACCGCCCAGTCCTTCTGCGGCGCGAGGGCGAGGCGGCCACCGTTGGCCCCGCCGCGCTTGTCGCTGTCGCGGTAGGTCGAGGCCGCCGAGAAGGCCGTGAAGGCCAGATCCGAGACCGACAGACCCGTGCTGGAGATCGCCTGCTTCAGCGCGGCGATCTCGGCCTCGCCGACGAGGTCGTAGTCCCGCTCGGGCAGCGGGTCCTGCCACAGGAGCCCGTCCTCGATCACGACCTCCGGGCCGAGGTAGCGGTGCTTCGGACCCATGTCGCGGTGGGTGAGCTTGTACCACGCCTTGGAGAAGGCCTGGGTGAAGGCGTCGAAGTCGTTGAGGAACTTCTCGCAGACCTTGCGGTAGTCCGGGTCGACCTTCAGGGCGATGTCGGACGTCATCATCATCAGCGGGTGCATCTGGCCCGCGACGTGGGCGTCCGGCGTCTTCGGCGCGTCGGGATCCTTCGGCGTCCACTGGAGGGCTCCCGCCGGACTCTTCGTCTGCTCCCACTCGAACTTGAAGAGGTTCTCCAGGTAGGCGTTGTCCCACTTCGTCGGATCGGGCGTCCAGCTGCCCTCGATGCCGTTAGTCATCGTGTCCTTGCCGGAGCCCGCGCCCTTCGGGTTGTGCCAGCCCAGCCCCATCGCCTCCATCGGCGCCATCTCGGGCGGCGGCCCGATCTCCTTGGCCGGCACCATGCCGTGGCTCTTGCCGAAGGCGTGGCCACCCGCGATCAGCGCCACGGTCTCCTCGTCGTTCATCGCCATGCGAGTGAAGGTGATCCGGATGTCGCGGGCGGAGGCCAGGGGATCGCCGCTCGCGTAGGGTCCCTCCGGGTTCACGTAGATCAGCGCCTGGTGCGAGGCGGCCAGCGGGTTCTCCAGGTCGTAATCGGCGTCGCCGTTCCTGCCGCGCCAGCGCTTGTCGCGATTCACCATGTCGTCGAAGCTCGAGACCGAACCCATCTCGACCACCTCCGGGCCCCAGTAGGTGGCGTTGTCCGCCTCCCAGGCGTCGAGGCGGCCGGCTGCGAAGCCGTAGGTCGGCAGGCCCATGATCTCGAGGGCGCAGTTGCCGGTCAGGACCATCAGGTCGGCCCACGACAGGGCATTGCCGTACTTGTGCTTGATCGGCTGCAGGAGGCGCCGCGACTTGTCCGTATTGCCGTTGTCCCACCAGCTCGAGATCGGGGCGAAGCGCTGCATGCCGGTGCCGGCGCCGCCGCGCCCGTCGGCGATCCGGTAGGTGCCGGCCGAGTGCCAGGCCATGCGGATCATCTGCGGGCCGTAATTGCCGTAGTCGGACGGCCACCACTCCACCGACGAGGTCAGGAACTGCTTGATGTCGCGCTTGAGCGCCGCGAAGTCGATCTTGGCGAACTCGGCCGCGTAGTCGAAATCCGGGCCGAGCGGATCGGCCGCGAGCCCGTTCTGGTGGAGCACCTCCACCCGCAGGCGATGGGGATACCAGTTCTCCAGCGTCGGCCGGTTGCCGTGGGCGCCACCGATCCGGTCGCCGCCGAACGGGCACTTGCCTTCCATGTGAAACGACGTCGTGTCCGTCTTGTCGATCGTCTCGCTCATCGGGTGGTCCCCCTTGATTGTGCGCGACGGCCGGGCGTGCGGGGCTCGGACGTCGACGGCGGTGGGCGGTGCAGGTGGTCCGAACCCTCAGGCGATTCCCGTCGCGCTCGAGACTCGTGACGAAATGAGGCGGTCTCCGGCCGGATCAAGCTCGGGGCGTCGAAGTCCTGCCCGGGTCGCGGTGGAGAGCCGCGCAGAGATCGCGATGACGTTGTCGCGATCCGCCCTGTCGCCGCCGTCGCCGAGGGCGGGCATCGACTCGAGGTCGACGCCGCGGCGTGCCCGGGCATTGCCCGTCCTCTTGGGGGCCGTGGCCGGCCGTCATGACCGATGTCTCGGCTTCCGAGGGCGGCCGATCGCGACGATCGCCGCCGGTCAGGGCGCGGCTCGTGTGCCGGCCGGCGGGGTGCCGACCGACCCGCTCTCCGAGCCGGTGACGACCTTGCGGGCGGCGGCTTGGCTCTGGCTGGCGTAATCGGGCGGCGCGGTCTCCCCCTGCCAGATCATCAGGCCGGCCAGGGCGGCGATCATCAGCCCCACGCTGACGAGGAGCACGACCAGCACCGGCCTGCCGCGCCGGCCCTGACGGCTCTCCTGTGCCGTATGCTGTTCGACCATCCGCGCCTCGCTGGACCGTGGTTCCGGGAAATCCCGGCGGAAACCCGTGGCCCCGCGAATGGGTCCGGTCCTGCGACGCTGTGGACCGGACGCGCGCAGCGCGCCGACGCCGCGCCGCGACCCGTTGGCGCGCACCGGCATTGGTCATACAGTCATACACATGACCGTCGTGACCGCGCCGCAGCCCGATCTCCGTTTGCCGCTCTACCAGCGCCTGCGGGACGAGATCGCCTTCCAGATCGCCCGCAACGTCTGGCGCTCGGGCGAGCCGATCCCCACGGAGGCGGAACTGGCGGCGACCCACCGCGTCGCCATCGGCACCGTGCGCAAGGCGATCGACGTCCTCGTCGCCGACGGCCTCGTCGAGCGGCAGCAGGGTCGCGGCACCTTCGTGCGGCGTCCGCGCTTCGACCGGTCGCTGTTCCGGTTCTTCCGGCATCTCGGGCCGGACGGCACCCAGGCGGTGCCGGAGGGGCGGATCCTGTCGCGCGAGGCCCGTACGGCGCCCGCGACCGTCCGGGAGGCCCTCGGTCTGGACGCGCGCGGCGAGGCGATCCGCCTGATCCGGACGCGCCACCTGCAGGGGCGCCCGATCCTGTCCGAGGCGATCTGGCTGCCGGCCGCGCGGTTCGCACCGATCCTCGAAGCCCCGCTGACGGAGATCGGCGATCTCCTCTACCCCGCCTACGAGCGGCTGTGCGGGGAGATCGTCGCCCGCGCCGAGGAGACCCTGACCGTCGGTATCGCCGACGCGACCGACGCCGAGCGCCTCGCGATCGCCGACGGGGATCCGGTCGTCGTCATCGAGCGCCTCGCCTTCGGGTTCGATGCCCGCCCGATCGAGTGGCGCGTGACGCGCGGCGCCGCCAGGGACTTCCGGTACCACGTCGACCTCCGCTGAAAGCCCGGCGCCTTGACGCGTCGACCCGCGCGTGCTCATCTATTCATATAAATGACTAGTCCTCTTCGGAGGGCGGAGGAAAGCCCGTGTTCCGCTGGTACCGAGAAGTCGGTCCGGCCGAGCGTCGCACCTTCTGGGCCTGTCTGGGCGGGTGGTCGCTCGACGCCCTGGACGTGCAGATGTTCAGCCTCGCCATACCCGCGCTGCTGGCGACCTTCGGGCTCAGCCGCTCGGAGGCCGGCCTGATCGGCGCGGTCACGCTCGTCGCGGCGGCGCTCGGCGGCTGGCTCGGTGGCCTCGCGGCGGACCGGATCGGCCGCGTCCCGGCCCTCCAGATCACGGTGCTGTGGTTCGCGGTCGCGACCTTCCTGGCGGCCTTCGCGCAGAGCTTCGCCCAGCTCCTGACCTTGAAAGCGCTGCAGGGGATCGGCTTCGGCGCCGAGTGGGCGGCCGGCGCCGTGCTGATGGCGGAGGCGATCCGACCCGAGCACCGCGGCAAGGCACTGGGCGCCGTCCAGGGCGGCTGGGCGCTCGGCTGGGGCGCGGCCGTGCTCCTGTCCACGGCGGCCTTCTCGGTGCTGGATCGGGAGGCCGCCTGGCGGGTCCTGTTCGCCTGCGGCCTCGCGCCGGCGCTCCTCCTGCTCTACCTCCGCCGCTCCGTCCCCGAGCCGGCCCGACCTGTGGCAGGGCCGGCTCCGGCGCCGGCCGGAAGCCTCGCGATCTTCGCGCCCGGCCTGCGCCGGATCACGGTGATCGGGACGCTGCTCGGCCTGGGCGCCCACGGGGGCTTCCACGCCCTGTTCACGTGGCTGCCCACCTACCTGAGCGCCGAGCGCGGCGCCTCGGTCCTCGGCACCGGGCTCTACCTCGCCGTCATCATCGCGGCCTTCGGCCTGGGCTGCCTCGTCGCCGGCGGGCTCGTGGACCGGCTCGGGTGCCGCCGGACGGTGGCGCTCTACGCCGCCGGCTGCATGGTCCTGGTCGGCCTCTACCTGCTGCTGCCGGTCGGCGGCGCGGGCCTGCTGCTCCTCGGAGCGCCCCTCGGCTTCTGCACGGCCGGCATCCCCGCGAGCCTCGCGGCGCTGTTCAGCGAACTCTTCCCGGACGGCCTGCGCGGGACCGGGATGGGCTTCTGCTACAATGCCGGCCGCCTCGCCTCCGGCCTGCTGCCCCTCGGCGTCGGCCTGCTCAGCGAGATCTGCGGCCTCGGCCCGGCGATCGGCCTGTCGGCCCTCGGCGCCTACGGGCTCGTCCTCCTCGCCGTCGCGCTCCTGCCGGATCGGCAGTCCGGCGGCGCGCTGATCCCTCAGACCGCGAGATGATCCGATGAACCGGCGCCTGTTCTGCCGCTCCCTGCTCGCGGGCGGCGTCACGCTCGCATTTCCCGTCCGCGGCCGCGCGGCCGGGACCGGCGCCGCCGACGACGGCGTCGCGGCGGTGGACACCCACGCCCACGTCTTCACCCGGTCGCTCACCCTCACAGGCGACCGGCGCTACGCCCCCGACTACGACGCGAGCATCGCCGATTACCGCGCCATGCTGGACCGGAACGGCATGGCCCGCGGCGTGCTGATCCAGCCGAGCTTCCTCGGCACCGACAACGGCTACATGGTCTCCGCCCTGCGCTCCGCGCCGGAGCGGCTGCGCGGCATCGCCGTGCTGGCCCCGGAGGCCGAGACCGCCACCCTGCGCGACCTCGCCGGCCAGGGCGTCGTCGGCCTGCGCCTCAACCTGATCGGCCGGCCGGACCCGGATTTCGCCGGCCCGGTCTGGCGCGCCCACCTCGCGCGCGTCGCGGATCTCGGCTGGCAGATCGAGGTCCAGGCCGAGGCGCGGCGCCTCGCGCGGCTGCTGCCGCCGCTGGTCGAGGCGGGCGTCCCCGTGGTGGTCGACCATTTCGGCCGGATCGACCCCGCCCTCGGCATCGCCGATCCGGGCTTCGCCGACCTGCTCGGCTTCGGCCGCGGCGGCCGCGTCTGGGTCAAGCTCTCGGGCGCCTACCGCATCGGCAGCGGCGAGGCCGGCCGGCAGACGGCCCCGAAGGCGCCTGCTCTGGGGCAGCGACNACGGCGCTGCAGGCGGCCGAGCGCCTGCGCGGCGCCTTCGGGGCGCGGCGCCTGCTCTGGGGCAGCGACTGGCCGCACACGCAGTTCGAGACCAAGGCCAGCCCCGCCGAGGCCCGGCGCGACCTCGACGCCTGGGTGCCGGACCCGGCCGAGCGCCGGATCGTCCTGGCCGAGACGCCCGCCGAACTCTTCCGCTTCGACCGCTAGGCCGAGGCGGGCCCGCCCGAATTCCAGCGAGGACAGGACCATGGCAACACCGACCACGCCACACGCGGCGGACGCGGCCGCCTTCGAGAGCCGAACGATGCGGAAGGTCGGCCTGCGCCTGATCCCCTTCCTCGTGCTCTGCTACTTCATCGCCTACGTCGACCGGGTGAATGTCGGCTTCGCGGCGCTGACCATGAACCACGATCTCGGCCTCTCCGCCGCGGCCTTCGGCCTGGGCGGCGGCCTGTTCTTCGTGGCCTACGTCCTGTTCGAGGTGCCGAGCAACCTCGCCATGGAGCGCGTCGGCGCGCGGATCTGGATCGCGCGGATCATGATCACCTGGGGGCTCGTCGGCATCGGCTCGGCCTTCGTCACCGGTCCGGTCAGCTTCGCCACCGCCCGCTTCCTGCTCGGCGCGGCCGAGGCCGGGTTCTTCCCCGGCGTGATCCTGTACCTGACCTACTGGTTCCCCAAGGCCTACCGGGCGCGGATCGTGGCGATGTTCATGGTCGCGATCCCGCTCTCCAGCTTCTTCGGCTCCCCGCTCTCGGCGGCGCTCCTCACCCTCGACGGCGTCGCGTCCCTGCGCGGCTGGCAGTGGCTGCTGATCATGGAGGCGGTCCCGGCCGTCCTGCTCGGCGTCGCCGCCCTCGCGCTGCTGCCGAGCCGGCCGGCCGAGGCGACCTTCCTGAGCCCGGCGGAGCGCGGCTGGCTGACGGACCGGCTGGAGACCGAGCGGCGCGCCGCCGAGGCGGGCGCCGGGCACCACGCCCACGGCCTCGCGGCGGTCTGGGCGGTGCTCGCGAGCCGGCAGGTCTGGCTCCTCGCCGTGATCTACGCCGGCAGCTCGGCCACCAGCAACACGCTGTCGCTGTGGATGCCGCAGATCCTCAAGGGGTTCGGCCTCAGCAACCTGCAGACCGGCCTGCTGAACATGATCCCGTTCGGCATCGCCTCAGTGTTCATGATCGTCTGGGGCCTGCGGGCGGACCGCAGCGGCGAGCGGATCTGGAGCACGGCGCTGCCGCTGGCGCTGACCTCGGTGAGCTTCGCCCTGACGCTGCTGACGGGCTCGCTCTGGATGACGCTGATCCTGCTCTCGCTGGTCCTGCTCGGCAACTACGCGATCAAGGGACCGTTCTTCGCCCTGGCCACCGAGACGCTGCCGCCGGCCCAGACGGCCGCCGGCATTGCGGCGATCAACACCCTGGCGCATCTCGGCACCGGGGCGATCACCTCGCTCATCGGCGTGCTCCGCGAGCAGACCGGCAGCTTCCCCGTGGCCCTGCTCCCGCTCTGCGCGCTCACCGGCATCGGCTGCGCCCTGGTCTTCTGGATCGGCCGGCACCGGCCGCGGGCAGCGGCCGTCGGGGCGGCCCCGTCGGCCGCCCGGGGCTGAAGCGGCGCAGGCGCCGAGTTCCACGTCGCGGCTCACCCGGTCGAGGGCCGGCAGGGGCGCGCCGCGGATGGCGGCCGAGACCGGGGCGACGGGCAACTTCACCGCCCCGGTCGGCACCCCCGAGCAGGTCGCCGACGCCCAGCGCGACTATCGCGACCTCGCCGCCCGGACCTTCCTGATCCGCGGCTTCAATCCGCTGGAGGGCGCGCCAGTACGGCCGGACCCTGCGGCTGCGCTGATTCGGTCGCGCCGCCCACCGGGCCGCGCCGATCGACGCGTCCATCATCGCCGACGAGCCGCGCGACATCGATCTCTCTGCGTCCGCGCCGGCCTCATTCGGCAGGCCCGCGCCCCGCGGCGATCCTCGACACGAGCGTCTCGCAAACCGCCGCCGCCGTGCGATGATGGCGCTGGAGGACCCGACATGCACGACCACGGCGACGATCACGACCACGATCACGGCCATGCGCAGGATCACGCCCATGATCACGGGGCGCCCGAGCGCTGGAAGCACGACGGCGTGCGGGTGATCCCCGGCGACCGGCTCGACGCCAACACCGCGCAGACGCCAGGCATGTACCGGCAGGCGGCGATCAACGCCGCCCGGGTCGGCGCCCAGAAGATCTGGGCCGGCACGGTGGCGATCCAGCCCGACGCCAAGACCGGCGTCCACCACCACGGCGAACTGGAGAGCGTGATCTACGTGGTCTCGGGCCGCGCCCGGATGCGCTGGGGCGACAAACTCGAGTACGTCGCCGAGGCCGGGCCTGGCGACTTCATCTTCGTGCCGCCCTTCGTGCCGCACCAGGAGATCAACGCCTCGACCGACGAGCCCCTGCACTGCGTGCTGGTGCGCTCCGACAACGAGGCTGTGGTGGTCAACCTGCCCGACGTCGAGGCGGCCGAGGCGCCCGAGACGGTGTACTGGGTCGACCCGATCCACAAGCATCCGTGAGAGACCGGGGACGACAGCCATGAGCCGGGACCGCCAGCTGCATCTCGGCGCCTTCATGCGCCCGGTCGGCATCCACACCGCGTGGTGGTGCTATCCGGGCGGCTACCCGGACGCGAACTTCAACTTCGCGCACCTGGCGCACTTCGCCCGGCGGCTGGAGGCCGCGAAGTTCGACGCGTTCTTCATGGCCGACCATCTGGCGGTGATGAACATGCCGGCGGCGGCGCTCCGCCGCTCGGCCACCGTGACGTCGTTCGATCCGCTGACCCTGCTACCGGCGCTCGCCGTGCTCACCGAGCGGATCGGCCTGATCGCCACCGCGTCGACCACCTACAACGAGCCCTACCACGTCGCCCGCAAGTTCGCCTCGCTCGACCACATCTCGAAGGGACGGGCGGGCTGGAACCTCGTCACCTCCGGCAACCCGGACGAGGCCCTGAACTTCGGCCGGGACGCGCATCTGGAGCACGCCACCCGCTACGCCCGCGCCCGCGAGTTCTTCGACGTGGTGACCGGCCTGTGGGATTCCTTCGCCGACGACGCCTTCACGATGGATCCGGCGAGCGGGCTGTTCTTCGACCCGGCGAAGATGCACGTCCTCGACCACCGCGGCGGTTTCCTGACGGTGAAGGGCCCGCTCAACGTCGCCCGGCCGGTGCAGGGCTGGCCGGTGATCGTCCAGGCCGGCGCCTCCGAGGCCGGCAAGCAGATCGCCGCCGAGACCGCCGAGATGGTGTTCGGCGCGGGCTCGACCCTGGAGGCGGCGCGGGCCTTCTACGCCGACGTGAAGGGCCGGATGCCGGCGGCGGGGCGCGATCCGGACCAGCTCAAGATCCTGCCCGGCTGCTTCGTCGTCCTGGGCGAGACGGAGGGCGAGGCGCAGGCCAAGAAGGCGCGCCTCGACGACCTCGTCCATCCCGACAGCGGGCTCGCCAACCTGTCGGTGCGCCTCGGCGTCGACGCGACGGGCTTCGACCTCGACGGGCCGCTGCCGGAGCTCCCGGAGAGCAACGCCAGCAAGAGCGGGCAGGCCCAGATCGTCGACTACGCCCGGCGCACCGGCGCGACCGTGCGGGAACTCGCCCGCAAGGTCGGCGGCTACGGCGGCCTGCAGATGGTCGGCACGCCCGCCCAGGTGGCCGACCGGATGGAGGAGTGGCTGGAGACGCGCGCCTGCGACGGCTTCAACGTGATGTTCCCGTTCGTGCCCGAAGGGCTCGACGACGTCGTCGACCGGCTGGTGCCGGAACTGCAGCGGCGCGGGCTGTTCCGCCGGGGCTACGCGGGGACGACGCTGCGCGACCATCTCGGCCTCGCGCGGCCGGCCAACCGCTTCTTCCCGTCCGACGCCCCGCCGCCGCCGGTGAGCTGATCGTCCCGCCGCGCGTGCCCGCGCCGTCGACCTGCGGGTCGGCGGCACCTCGGCCGAGTCCGGTCGGCCCACCCTGGAGAGGCCGTTCGTGGCGGCGGAGCTGGTCCGGGCCGTGACCAGGCTCGTCGCGGCCGCCCGAGACCGCCGCGCCGCCCGGCGCGGCGTCAGAGCGGACCCGGCCCGGGATGCGGGCCCATGCGCCGGCGGTCGTGCTCGATGGCGAAGACGTGGGCGTAGAGGTTCGCGACCCAGCCCCGTCCCTCGACCGTGAGGTCGAGGAAGCGGATCGCGTCCCCGATCACCGGCTCGATCTTGCCCCAGAAGAACGACGGGTAGCGCTCCGCGAGGTCGGCCGGGCTGTCGTAGCCGAGCTCGGCGTTGACGCCGATCTCGGCGAATTCGTGGAACAGGGCGTTCAGTTTGCGCGGGTAGAGCGGGTCGCCGAGCTGACCGATCAGGTCGGCCGCCCGCAGCAGCCCGGCCTCGGTCCCGGTCTCGCGATGGGAATCGTCTTCCGGGACCGGGAAGCGGGTCAGCTCGATCGCCCGGATGACCCGGGACGCGTCGACGAGATCGTGCGTGCCGAAGCGCTCCTGCACCGCCAGTTTCGAGCGCTCGACGTGGTAGGGCGCCAGGGCCGCGTCGGAGGCGCCCCGGGGCAGGCTGACGGTCGTGCCCTGCGCGTCGATGACGAAGGCCTGCAATCGGTCTCCGGCGCAGACGCCGCGCACGTAGCCGATATCGTGGTAGAGGGCGGCCAGGATCATGTGCAGCCAGTCCTCCGGCGTGATGCCCTGCTGCAGGAAGCGGCCGCGGAGGATGTCCTGGGCGACCAGGGTGACGAGAGCCGTGTGGTCGCCGTCGTGGTAGAGGGCGTCGCTCCCGACGATCCGCTCGATCGTCAGGCGCGCCGCGGCCTCGATGATCTCGGCGTAGCGCGGCTCCCGGCTGCCGAAGGTCCGCTGGTAGGTCAGGGCCAGGTGCTCGCCGAGGGCGTCGGCGAGCATCTTGGTCGCGTCGAACATGGGATCCTCGCCGTCAGCTGCGTCGGGCGCCGCCGCGCCCGGCCGGGTCGATGGAGATCACGCGGATCGCTCCCCGCGATCGACGAACCGCTCCTCGAGATAGGCCGCCGCGTCCGCGTAGAGTTCGTAGCGGCGCATCAGCACCGCGCGCCTGTCGGCCTTCGTCGCGGCGTCGAGCTTGGCCTGGGCCTTGTCGGCGCGGGCGCGCAGCTTCCCGGCGAGCTTCTCGAAGGCGGCGTCGATGCGCGCGCCGACCTTCTCGCCCTCGGCGCGCGCCGGGTCCGGGTCGTCCCGCCGACGCTGCGGCGTGGCCCTCGTCGCTTCTCCAGCCATGACGCATCTCCGGTCGCCCCGATCGGTGGCGAGACCGTATGCCGGAACGATCACGGGCGCGACATGGGATCGGCCGCCGACGGCGCGGCGCTTTCTCAGGCGTGTCACGGAACACTGCTCTAGCTCGGCCCCGCGACGCGCAGGAGAACCGGCGATGCGGCCCGACGACAGCTCTGCCCTGGATGCCACCCTGGATCACACCCTGGAGGCGATCCGGCGCGACCTCGCCGACAGCTACGACGAGGAGCTGGAACTCGGGCTCGAGGAGGAGCGCCTCGACCGGTGCGCGGCCGAGTTCGGCGGCGCGCCGCCCGATCGGCTCGATCGCAGCGTCTACTTCCGCGAACTGCTCCGGCTGCAGCACGAGCTGGTCCGCCTCCAGGACTGGGTGCAGGATCGGAAGCTGCGCGTCGTCGTGCTGTTCGAGGGCCGCGACTCGGCCGGCAAGGGCGGCGTGATCAAGCGGATCACCCAGCGCCTCAATCCCCGCGTCTGCCGCGTGGCCGCCTTGCCCGCCCCGAGCGAGCGCGAGCGGACGCAATGGTATTTCCAGCGCTACGTCTCCCATCTGCCCGCCGGCGGCGAGATCGTGCTGTTCGACCGCTCCTGGTACAACCGCGCCGGCGTCGAGCGGGTCATGGGCTTCTGCACCGAGGCGGAGGTCGAGGAGTTCTTCCGGTCGGTCCCCGAGTTCGAGCGCATGCTCGTGCGCTCCGGCATCGTCCTGGTCAAATACTGGTTCTCGATCACCGATGCCGAGCAGGAATTCCGCTTCCAGATGCGGATCCACGATCCGCTGAAGCAGTGGAAGCTGTCGCCCATGGATGTCGAGTCGCGTCGACGCTGGGAGGACTACACCCGGGCGAAGGAGGACATGCTGGCCCGGACGCATATCCCCGAGGCGCCCTGGTGGGTGGTCGAGGCCGTGGACAAGCGGCGGGCCCGGCTGAACTGCATCAGCCACCTGCTCGGCCAGATCCCCTACGGCAGCGTGGCGCACCCGCCGGTCCATCTGCCCGAGCGCCTGCGGCACGCCGACTACGTGCGCGGCCCGGTCCCCGCCGCGATGGTCGTGCCGGCCGCGTACTGATCGCGGCGCGGAGACGGTGCGGGAGTCGTGATCCTGTCGCGGTGGCGCGGCTATATCGCCGCCATGGCGAAGCGCCCGATGACTCTCGACCTGTTCACGACCCTGGATATCGTCGATGACGACGTCTCGGCCGTCGTCGACGCCTATCTGGCCGATCCAACGCCCGGCTCGGTGGCGTTCGGCGACGGCTTCCGCATCGATCCCGCGGCGGCGGTGGCCTCGCATCCCTTCGCCCGGACGCTGATCGATCAGCCCTGGGCCGATGCCGGGCTGCGCCGAGCCGCCATCCGCGCGGCCATCCTGCTGGCGGAGCCGGAACGGGTCTGACCGATCGACCGAGCGTCGCGCGACGGTCACGCGGCCGTCACGTGGCCGTCATGGGCGGGATGGCAATTCGCCGTCACGGCGAACCTCCCGACCCTATGCCGCCACTCCGCCCGCCCGGTCCCACCGTGGCGGGCTTTTGTCTGCCCGCGGGACGGCCGTCTCGTTGACGCCCGTCGGATCGGTGCGGGGCCCGCCCCCGGCACCTGATCGGCACCGCTCCGCCGGATCCTACGCCTAAAACGGTACGCGCGCGGCCCTCCGCCTTCACGACGCTCGGTTGTATTCTGACGCCGAGATGGGGCGGATGAACGGCGTGCCGCCACGGTGAACGGTTGGTTTACCCAAACCGGACAATTGCGCCGACCGCCCCGATCCGGGCGCGATCGGCGGGCGTTCTACGGGCAGTTTCACCGGAGACGTGCTGACATGCTGATCCTGAATCCGACGACCGGGCAGATGGTCGAGGTGCGCGTGCCCCGGCCCAAGCCGAGAGCCGCCTGACCGCGCGCCCGTCCTCCATCCGCTTCCCCGCACGCCCGCGGCCCAGGCGGCGTGCCCCTCCAGCCCCGCACGACCCATGCTCCCGACCGATCTCGACCGACCCGCCGAGCTGACCCTCTGGCCGGGCTACGCGCCCGCCCGGGTGGCCGTGTCACACAGCTTCCCCACGCTGCGGGCGGCCCTCGCCGCCGCGGTCGCGGCGATCGACGCCGAGGATGCCAATCCCTGGATCATCACCGAGGGCGGCGACATCCTCGCTCCGGGATGGATCCGCGCGAACACCGCGGGTGCCGTCCTGCAGTAGCGGGTCGTCAGCCGACGAGGTCGGGCACGCCCCGATTGCGCCACCGGTACTCGCTCGGCGAGATCCCGTAGCTGTCCTTGAAACGTCGGCTGAAATGGCTCTGGGTGCAGAATCCGCAGCTATAGGCCAGCTCACCGACGGCCAGATGGGCGAAGCCGGGATCGCCGAGGCGCTGCGCGGCGATTTCCAGGCGCCGCCGCCAGATCCAGTCCGCGATGTTGCGATCCTGCTCGCGGAACAGGGCCTGGAGGTGGCGCAGCGACACGCCGACGGCCGCCGCGAGTCGGGCGGGATCCAGGTTCAGGTCGCCGAGATGGGCCTCGATATGGGCCAGGGCGCGCTGGAAGATCACGACCCCCTGGATGTTCTTGGGGGGCTCGTGCGCGAGGCGCTCCGCGATGCTCGCGACGATGAGATCGACGCCGACCGACGCCATGCGGTTCGACATGTCGGGGGTCAGCCGCCCGGCATTGCGGACCAGCTCCTGGAAGAAGGTCGTGACCATCGACGTGCCGACCTGATCCGCACCGATCGTGAGGGACGTGAACCGGCGCGTCGAGCCGAGGGCGCGCTCCAGGGATTCGCGCGGCACCTCGACGAACAGCGTCTGCGTGTCGACCTCGGAGGCCATCGTCGCCGGCCGCCGGTCCATCACGACGATGTCGCCGGGATTCTGAATCGCGGTGCGGTCGTCCTGCGCGCTGTACACGCGGCCCCTGAGCGTGATCGCGACGTTGAGGGTCTCGTGCTTGCCGTGCCGGCGTATCGTGTCCGGGGTCGCGACGGTGGTGACGGCGCTCTGCGTCACGCGCGTGATCAGCAGCGGCCCGACCTCGGCGGCCTCCAGGGTGCCGGTGAAACTGCGCGCCCCGGCAGGCGTGAGTTCGACCGGCACGATCCGCTCGAAGATCGTTTCTCGCCAGAGGCGGAAACTGTCTTTCGGCTTGAAATCCGCCGTCGAGAACAAAGTCCTCATCACAACTTCTTGTATTCATACTTCGCCGCGCGCGCTTGGGAAAACGGTAGCACGCTCTCAGGCAAGCGCAACGGCGCGGGCCGACTTATGAAGGTTCTTGACCTTTCCGGGAGCCTAAAACGTGTCCGATTCGACCCTTGTCAGCCCTCAAACCAATATCGTGCTGACGGCGGGGCTCGTCGCTGCCTACGTATCGAACAATCGGGTTTCCACCGCCGATCTCCCGTCCCTGATCGCGCAGTGTCACGACGCGCTCACCGCGCTGGCCGGCCGCGGGACGGCGTCGATCGAGGCGGCGGATCTGGACGCGCCGCGCGACCGGCCCACCGCTGCGCAGATCCGCAACTCGATCCGGCCCGACGGCATCGTGAGCTTCATCGACGGGCGCCGCTACAAGACGCTCAAGCGCCACCTCACCGCCCACGGCCTGCACCCGCAGAGCTATCGCGAGCGCTACTGCCTCCCGGCGGACTACCCGATGGTCGCCAAGGAATACGCCGAGCGGCGGTCGGTGCTGGCGCGCTCGATCGGCCTCGGCGTGCCGAGCGAGCGCGCCGCCTGATCCGACCGGCCTCCGCGCGGCTGGCGGTCCCGGCCTCAGGCGGCCGCGTGCCGTGGTCCCGGCTGGCCTGCTCGATCCGCTTCAGCCAGTCCTCGGCCGCCGACGCCCGCAGGGTCGCGGCCTCGGCGCGCGCCTCAGCGTCCCGGACGCGGCGGTCGGCCTCGGTCTCGCGATCGTGGACCTGCCGCGCCGCCTGCGCCCGCGTCTCCTCCAGGAGCGCCCGCAGGGCCTGGATCTCCCGCTGGGCGGCCTCCAGATCCGCGGCCAGCGTCTCGCAGGTGGTCGATTGCTGGCGCAGGCGCTGATCCTGCGCCTGGGCCGCGGCGCTCGCGGCCGACAGTGTGTCGAGGATCTGGCTCCAGTCCGCCACCGGCCGCGCCGGGCGATCCGGGTCGGGTTCGCGAAGCGCTTCGCGAGCCTCCGCCGTGGGCGGCGCATCGGTCGTCCGGAGGTCGCCGGCGCGTGCCGAGGCGGGCTCCGCGGGTTCTCCGCGCGCGCGAGCGATGCGGGCGTCGAGCTGGGCCCAGAACGCCGCGTTCATCGCCGTGGCGACTCCGCCTGACCCGCGCCGGTCACGAGGCCGCCCGCGTCGCGCAGGCCCGGTTGCGGGCGTCCTGGGTGCTGTCCGCCTGTCCGGGCGCCTGGCCGCCCGGCTGCATCACGAACTCCGCGTCGATCGTCTCGGCGATGCGCTGGAGCATCTGCTCCGCCGCCGCGGCCCGCTCCTCGGCGGCCGCGGCCCGGTCCTCGGCGGCCTGGATCAGCTTGATCGCCTGCGCGTGGACCTCGTGGGTTTCCCGCTCGGCCGCCAGCACCTGGGCGCGGGCCGCGTCCATGTCGGCGCGCACCTGCCGCAGCAGCTCCTGGACATGCGTCTCCTGCTCCTGCGCC
The DNA here is from genome assembly GCF_036441335.1 of Methylobacterium mesophilicum. GTDB lineage: Bacteria > Pseudomonadota > Alphaproteobacteria > Rhizobiales > Beijerinckiaceae > Methylobacterium > Methylobacterium mesophilicum_B. Next base: position 70,832 of record NZ_MLBW01000033.1, on the reverse strand, counting down.
CGGTCCTCGACGTCCCGGATGTAGCGCGCCGCGCCCTGCACCCGCTCCAGCAGGTCGGGCCACCGCTCGACCGGCGACGGGGCCTGGTTGCGCCCCTGCGCCGAGACGCGCTCGTCCGCGGCGAGCAGGACGAGGTTGCCGGTGCGGATCCGGGTCGTCGGCTCGCGGGCGTCGCGCGCGACGACATCGATCTGGTCCAGCGCCTCGGCCTTGGAGTGCTTCGTCTGTTCCATCACGCGTCCTGCCGACAGGGTGCAGCGCAAGCCTCCGGTGAGGCATCGGCGTCCGCCTCACACCGACGGAAAATGGTTAACAACTCCTTAATGTTCGCGCTAGGGTTGCGTTGCCGCGGCGATACCCGCGCGACGCCTCAGGGATAGCGGACGGGCTGCGGGTCTTCCGGCAGCGGGATGAACTCGGCGTCGTTCGGCACGGTGTCGAACCGGCCCTGCCGCCAATCCTCCTTGGCCTGCGCGATCCGCTCGGGCCGGGACGAGACGAAGTTCCACCACAGGTGGCGTGGGCCGTCCATCGGCTCGCCGCCCAGCACCATGAACCGGGCCGATTCCGTGGCGCGCACGCTGATGCGGTCGCCGGGCCGGAACACCAGCAGCTGGCCGGGGCCGAACCCGTCGCCGGCGATCTCGATGGCGCCCGCGACCGTGTAGAGCGCCCGCTCGTCGTAGGTCGGATCGAGGGGCAGCACGGCGCCGGCCTCGAGCGCCACGTCGGCGTAGACCATCGGGCTCGATGTCCGGACCGGCGAGCGCGCCCCGAAGGCCTCGCCGGCGATCAGCCGGACGGTCTTCCCCTCGCCGGTGAGGACCGGCAGCGCGGCGGCGTCGTAGTGCTCGAAGGCGGGGGCGTTCTCCTCGTCCCGGTCCGTCAGCGCGACCCAGCTCTGGATGCCGAACAGGCGGGAGCCGGTCTGACGCAGCGTCGGGGCGGTGCGCTCCGAGTGGGTGATGCCGCGGCCGGCGGTCATCCAGTTCAGCTCGCCCGGCCGGATCGGCATCTCCGTGCCGAGGCTGTCGCGGTGCATGATCTCGCCGTCGAACAGGTAGGTGACGGTGGAGAGGCCGATATGCGGGTGCGGCCGCACGTCCATGCCCTGCCCGAGCAGGAACTCCGAGGGGCCCATCTGGTCGAAGAAGATGAACGGCCCGACCATCCGGCACTCGGTGGAGGGCAGCGCCCGGCGCACCGCGAAGGAGCCGAGATCGCGCGAGCGGGGCACGATCAGGGTCTGGATCGCGTCGCAGCTGAAATGGTCGCCCGGGATCGGGTCCTCGGCACTGTGCCAGCTCATCGCCTTGCTCCTTCGCGCGGGGGGGCGGTCCCCCGTCCGCAGGCATCCTGGACCGGGAGCGACCGGGTTGGAACAGAAACGATCGAAACGCATCGTTTCCGAAAAATCGCCCGATCGTCCCGGCCGGGGCGACGGCCTACCAGGGGGTCGGCTTGGGGTTGCGCTCGTCGAAGCCGCGCTGGTGCCAGTACGGGTAGATCGGCGTCTCCTGGCTCGCCGCGTCGAGGCGGGCGACCTGCTCGGCCGTCAGTGTCCAGCCGAGGGCGCCGAGATTCTGCTTCAGCTGCTCCTCGTTGCGGGCGCCGACCACGATGTTGCACACGGTCGGTCGGGTCAGCAGCCAGTTGAGCGCGACCTGCGCCACCGTCTTGCCCGTCTCGGCCGCCACGGCATCGAGGGCGTCGACCACGCCGAACAGGTAGTCGTCGGAGACCGGCGGCCCGCCCTCGGCACCGCCGGCGGCGATGCGGCCGCTCTGGTTGGCCTGTCCGCGGCGGATCTTGCCAGTGAGGCGGCCCCAGCCCAGCGGGCTCCAGACCATCAGACCGACGCCCTGGTCGAGGCCGAGCGGCATCAGCTCCCACTCGTAGTGGCGGCCGATCAGGGAGTAGTAGCCCTGGTAGGCGACGTAGCGGGCGAGCCCGTGGCGCTCGGAGGTCGCGAGCGCCTTCATGAGCTGCCAGCCCGAGAAGTTAGACGCGCCGATATAGCCGATCTTGCCCGCGCGGGTGAGGTCGTCCAGCGCCCGCAGCGTCTCGTCCACGGGGGTGAGCGCGTCGAAGCCGTGCATGAAGTAGACGTCGATATGGTCGGTGCCGAGCCGCCTCAGACTGGCCTCGCAGGCGCGGACCAGGTGGTAGCGCGAGGAGCCGACCTGGTTCAGCTCGTCGTTGAACCGGAAGGTCGCCTTGGTGGAGATCAGCGCCCGGTCGCGCTTGCCCTTGAGGGCCTGCCCCAGGATCTCCTCCGAGGCGCCGCCCGAGTAGATGTCGGCCGTGTCGAAGAAGTTGACGCCGGACTCGAGGCAGAGATCGACCATGCGGGTCGCCTCGGCGACGTCCGTCTGCCCCCAGCGCTGGAAGAATTCGTTCGTGCCGCCGAAGGTGCCGGTGCCGAAGCTGAGCACCGGTACGGTGAGGCCTGAGCGTCCGAACTGCCTGTAGTCCATCGGATCCTCGTCGCGATCGCGGCCGCCGCGCGTCGGCGCGCCTGCCGGTCTAACGCGGCGAGCCGCCCCGGTTCTCCCGGCCGGCACGGCGCGATCGGTCAGCGCCGCGACTCGACGACCGGCGTCCCGACGCAGCGCTGGCNGCGGGCGCTGGCGCAGAACCGGCGCTTGGCCGTCGCCCTGCGGGCGCTCGCCGTGGCCCATGTCGGGCTCGGCCAGCCGGAGCGCGCCCGGCAGGCGTCGACGCACCCGTTTGCCTGACGCAACTTGATGCGCCAATGAAGACGGATTCAGGTTAAGCAACCGTTCCCGTTCGGGCCGTCTACGACCCAGGCGCGAAGGTGGGCGCAAGGTTTTCGCGCGGTGCCGGGGATGATTCCGGCTCGCCGGATCGTCCCTTTTCGTGACCGGCCGGCACCCCACATCCCGGCCGCCAGCACGATCGGGCAGGGCACGTCGTCGAGGTCGATCCGGATCGGCACCCGCTGCGCCAGCCGGACCCAGGTGAAGATCGGGTTGACCGTCGGCAGCCCCTGGACGCCCGGGGCGGCGTCGGCGACGCTGATCCCGCGGCCGAGGCCGGTGACGCGCCCTCGGATCGGACGGTCCGGCCACGCCATCAGCGACACGCGCGCGGCGTCGCCCGCGCCGATGCGCGGGAGCTGCGTCTCCTCGAAATAGCCCTCGATCCAGAAGCTGTCGCCGTTGACCAGCGTCAGCGCCGGCTGCCCCGTGGCGGCGAACCCGCCTTCCTGCAACAGCAGGTTGGTGACCCAGCCGTTCACGGTCGCCCGCAGGGTCGTGCGCTCCAGGTTGAGCCGCGCCTGCGCCAGCGCGCCCTCCGCCTGGACCACGTCGGCCTGGGCGGCCTGCGCCTGACCGCTGGTCGTCTGCTTCTGCTGCGGCGTGGTGGCGAGGTCGTCGAGATCGGCGGTGCGCTGCGCGATCCCCGCGAGGTACCCGGCTCGCGCCCGGGCGCTGGCGAGGGCGCCCTCGGCTTGGGTCACGGCGTTCCTGAACGTGCCGGGGTCGATCGTGAACAGCACGTCGCCCTTGCGGACGAACTGGTTGTCGCGGACCCGGACCGCCACCACCGTCCCGGAGACCTCGGGGGCCACCTGCACGGTGTAGACGCGCACGCGCCCGTCCCGGGTCCAGGGCGTGTAGGCGTAGTAGAGGAAGGCGAGATAGGCGAGGCCCACGGCCGCCGCCAGCGCCAGCAGGGTGGCGGCGACGTTGTAGGCGGGCGGCGGCTGCCAGTCGCGCAGCGACGGTCGCGGGTTCGGGGCCATCTCACGGGCCCTGGACGCGCAGGGACAGGATCAGCAGCGCCGTCACGGCGGTCAGGAGGCTGAAGTCGAACAGGGCGCGGTTCCAGACGAGGTGGTTGATGCCGATCCGGTCCAGGATCCAGCGCAGGCCCCAGGTGATCACCAGGGCGGCGAGCAGGCAGATCACCGCGGGCTCGATGTAGAGCCCCAGCACGTCGACCGCCCGCAACCCGACCACGCCGATCACGCCCGCCCTCCCGGATCGAGGTTCGGCCAGCCCGCGCGGTCGAGATCCGACACGAGGGCGGCCAGCGCCCCGATGCGCTCCGCCTGGAGCGGCAGGGTCGCCCGGTCGGCGAGATCGCGCAAGGGATCCGGCGCCGTCTCCGGCCCCGCCGGACGGGACGCGGCGAGCCGCGCCCAGACCGCCCGGCCGACGCGGCGGCCCTCCCGGTCGTCCGTCTCCCGCCGGGCCGGGATCGACCACGTGGTGGTCGGACGCCCGATCACCGGCGCCGCCGACCCCCGCGCGGTGGCGCGGGCGATCGTGGCGGACCTCGCCTGATCCGAGCGGGATTGCCTTCGGGCGAGCCCGGCCTGTCCGGCAGCAGCGCCCGCAGCAGGCCCGCGGCGAGCACCCGCCGCAGCCGGGGGGCGGCGTTGCGGATGCCGCGGCCGCCGGAGCGGAGGGAGGGCTGCTCGGTGAACGTGTCGGTGACCTCCTCGCCCAGGGTCATGACGGCGGCGATCGGCATCGGGCCGGGCCGCTCGCCCCGCCGCAGGGCGGCCATCCAGGCGTCGCAGGCCTCGGCGGCCGCCTCGAGCCGTCCCGCCAGCACGCGGCTGACGGCGGGGACGCCCGGCGCCACGAACACGTTCGACGCGTAGGCGCAGCCGATCCCCAGCAGGATCGTCGAGCAGCGGTCGACGCCGATCTGGAACACGGCCTCCGGGTTCTGCACGTCGGCCAGCGCGATGATCGGCACGGTGAAGCCCATCGAGGCGAAGCCGTAGGCGCGCTGGCCGCTCTCGACGCTGGAGGCCGCGGTGAGCAGGCCCATCCAGAGGGCCAGCGCGAGGTCGAAGGCCAGGGTCGCCTGGGCGAAATTGGCCACCAGCACCATCGCGACCGTGACGCCCACCAGCGTGCTGCCGGCCCGCCACAGGCTCTTGCGCAGGGAGGCCGCGCGGGTGGCGAGCGTGACCGAGATGACCGTCCAGCCGGCCCAGTGCGGCAGCGCCAACTCGAGCCACATGGCGAGCCAGATCGCCGCGATCGCGGTGAGGGCGATGCGCACGGCCTCGGCGGCCTCGCGCGGCCACCACGCGGCGGCGCGCCGGAGGATGTCGTCGTCCCGGAACCCCTCGGGGGCCCGCGTGGCGAAGGTGATGCCGTTCTGCGTGCCGTTCGTGAAGAACAGGGGCGCCACCACGTAGTGGGTGTAACCGCCGGCCTTCAGGTCCGGGACGATCGCGTAGGCGTCGTCCGGGGTCTTCGACAGGTCGAGGATCAGCCACTCGCCGGTCTCGTGGACCGTGTGGAACGGGCTGTTGAGGTAGGCGTCCGNCGAGATGACCGTCCAGCCGGCCCAGTGCGGCAGCGCCAACTCGAGCCACATGGCGAGCCAGATCGCCGCGATCGCGGTGAGGGCGATGCGCACGGCCTCGGCGGCCTCGCGCGGCCACCACGCGGCGGCGCGCCGGAGGAGCCCCGGCGCGTCGTCGTCGAGCGCGACCTCACCGGCCACGGCGCGGCCTCAGCGGCCGGGGCGGGGCCGGGAGGCCGGTCGCGGGCTCACTCATAGTGCTCGGCGACGTCGACCTTCCCCTTGAACACCCGGTAGACCACCAGGGTGTAGATCAGGGTGATCGGCAGGACCACGATCCCGGCGCCCCAGAACAGGAAGGACAGGCTCGCCTCCGGCGCCGCCGCCTCGGTCACCGTCACGCTGAACGGCACCATGTAGGGCAGGAACGAGGCCGCGAGCGTGGCGAAGGCGGCGGCGAAGATCAGCGCCACCAGCGGGAAGGGCAGGGCGTCGTTCCGGCGCCGCACCGCGTAGAGGAGGCCCGCGCAGGCCGCGGCCCCCACGAGGGGCAGGACCAGCATCTCGGGCCGCTCGAGCCAGCGGTGGAGCACCCGCAGGTTCATCGCCAGCGCGTACGCGAAGGCCGCGCCGAGGAAGACCAGCACCCCGAACAGGAGCCGCGGCAGCAGCCGGAAGCCGAGGTCGCGCACGTCGGACTCGGTCTTGCCGCACAGCCACGCGGCGCCGAGCAGCGCGTAGCCGAGGCACAGGCCGAGCCCGCAGAGCAGCGAGAACGGCGTGAGCCACGTGAACGCCCCGCCGGCGTAGAGCCCGTCGCGCACCGGCAGTTCCTGCACCAGCGCCCCGACCGTCACGCCCTGCACGAAGGCCGCACAGTAGGAGCCGCCGACGAAGCCCGCGTCCCAGACCCGCCGCAGCCGCCGGGACTTGTAGCGGAACTCGAAGGCGACGCCGCGCAGGATCAGGGCGGCGAGCATCAGGAGGAGCGGCAGGTAGAAGGCCGAGAGCAGCAGCGCGTAGACCGTCGGGAAGGCGCCGAACAGGATCGTGGCGGCGAGCACCAGCCAGGTCTCGTTGCCGTCCCAGACCGGGGCGATCGCCCGCATCATGTGCCGGCGCGCCGTCTCGTCCGGGGCGATCCCGAACAGCATGCCGACGCCGAGGTCGAACCCGTCGAGCAGCACGTAGAGCATCAGGGTGAGGGCGAGGGCGGCGGCCCAGAATTCGATCACGGCCGCTCACTCCGCCGGATTGCTGCTGGGGGTGCCGGGACTGTTGCCCGGCACTGCGAGCGGCCGCTTGGGGTTGGCCGCACTGCCGGCATGGGCCGGGGTCGGCAGGATGCCGGCCTTGAGCATGCGGTAGATGTAGACGGTGCCCGCCGCGAAGATCAGCGCGTAGACCGCGCCGAACACGGCGAGCGAGGTCGCCACCTGCGGGGAGGTCAAAAACGGCGTCGCCGCGTCGGCGGTGCGCAGCTGGCCGTAGACCGTCCAGGGCTGGCGCCCGACCTCGGCCGTGAACCACCCGGTCAGCGTCGCGACGAAGCCCAGCGGGAAGGACAGGAAGATCGCCCATTGCAGCCAGCGCGCCCGTTCCAGTCGGCCGGTGGCGTAGAAGGCCATGCCGCCCCAGGCCAGCGCCAGCATCAGCAGCCCGCAGCCGACCATGATGCGGAAGGCGAAGAACGGGATCAGCACCGGCGGCCGGTCGGCCTTGGGGATGTCCTTGATGCCGATCACCTTGCCGGTGAGGGTGCCGTCGTCGATCAGGCTGCCGGCGGGGGCCGGCAGGGCGATGACGAAGTGGTTCTTCTCCTGCGCCTCGTCGGGCCAGGCGAACAGGATCTCGCCGGCCGGCGCCTGGCTCTCCCAGTGGCCCTCGATCGCGGCGATCTTCGAGGGCTGGTGCCGGACCACGTAGTCGCCGGTGAGGTGGCCGAAGAACAGCTGCAGCGGCACGAGGATCGCGGCGAGGCCGAGCCCCATCCGCACCATGGCGCGGGCCTCGGCGCGGTCCCGGCCCCGCAGCATGGACCACGCCCCCGTCGCCGCCACGCAGAAGCTGGTGGTGACGTAGGCGGCCAGGACCATGTGGGGGAAGCGGACCCAGACGACCCCGTTGAAGATGATCGCCCCCCAGTCGGTCGGCACGAACACGCCGTCCGGGCGCAGGGCGAACCCAGTCGGGTACTGCATCCACGAGTTGTTCACGAGGATCCAGAACGACGACAGGCTGGTGCCGAGGCAGACCATCAGGCAGGCGAACAGGTAGAACCAGCGCGGCACCCGGGCGCGGCCGAACATCAGTACGCCGAAGAACGAGGCTTCCAGCGCGAAGGCCGTGAAGCTCTCGTAGCCGAGGAGCGGACCCTGGATCGGGCCGGTGCGGCGGGCGAGTTCGCTCCAGTTGGTCCCGAACTGGAACGCCATGACGATGCCCGAGACGACGCCGAGCCCGAAGGCGACCGCGAAGATCTTGAGCCAGAAGTCGAACAGGCGGTCGTAGACCGGCTCGCCCGAGATCATCGCCCGCGCCTGGAGGAAGGCGAGCCAGGCCGCCAGTCCGACCGTGAAGGCCGGGAAGATGATGTGGAACGAGACCGTGAAGGCGAACTGGATGCGCGAGAGCATCAGGGCGGAGATGTCCATCGTTCCTCTCTCCGGCCGAATCCCGCCGGTCCGCCGCCCCGGGGCGGGCGCGTCGCACCCTCAGATGTCCGCCGGCGGGGCGCGGGGAACCGCGCCTCGCGAAGCTGTCAGATGTTGTCGATCCTCAGGACCGGCGCCGTCTCGGCCCGGCTGCGGCGGCAGGCCTCGGCGTCCCGCTTGAGGTCGATGCCGTAGGTCGGGATCACGGCCTTGAGGCGGGGCAGCCAGGCGTCCGGCGTCAACCGGTCGGCGAAGCACTTCTCGAGGACCTCGACCGCGATGAAGGCCGCCGTCGAGGCGCCGGGCGAGGCGCCGAGCAGCGCGCAGATCGAGTTGTCGGCCGCAGCCACCAGCTCGGTGCCGAATTCCAGGTAGCCCTCCTCCAGCGGGTTCATCTTGCCGGTCGGCTTGATCGTCTGCACCCGCTGGCCGGCGACCGCCGACGTCCAGTCCTGCTTCAGCGCCTTGGGAAAGAATCGCTTCAGGGTCGCGAACTGGTGGTCGGAGCTCTGGAGCACCTGGCCCACGAGGTACTCGGTGAGCGCGACGTTGTCCTTGGCGACGTCGAGCAGCGGCACGACGTTGTGCGGCGTCAGCGCGGTGAACAGGTCGGTGAGCGACCCGTGCTTGAGGAACCGCGACGAGAAGCCCGCGTAGGGCCCGAACAGCAGCGAGCGCTTGCCGCCGATGATGCGCGTGTCGAGGTGGGGCACCGACATCGGCGGCGAGCCCGAGGCCGCCTTGCCGTAGACCTTGGCGTGGTGGCGCGCGCTGACCGCGTCGACGTCGCAGCGCAGCCAGATCCCCGAGACCGGGAAGCCGCCGTAGCCGCGCCCCTCCGGGATCTTCGAGGCCTGCAGCAGCGGCAGCGAGCCGCCGCCCGCGCCGATGAACACGAACTTGGCCGTGACGGTCTGGCGCGTGGCGTCGTAGGTGTCCTCGACGGTCACGGCCCAGCGGCCGTCGTCGACCCGGTCGAGGGCGACGACCTTGCGGTTGTAGTGGACGGCGAAGCCGGGCTGCGCCGCGAGCTGCCCGACCAGCAGGTGCGTCAGGGCGCCGTAATCGACGTCCGTCCCGGTGACGATCCGGGTGGCGGCGATCGGCTCGCCGGGATCGCGGCCCTCGACGATCAGCGGCGCCCAGCCGGCGATGACCTCCGGGTCCTCGCTGTACTCCATGCCGTGGTAGCAATGGTGGGCCGACATCGCGGCGTAGCGCGCCTTGAGGAAGGCGACGTTCTCGGCCCCCCAGACGAAGCTCATGTGTGGGCAGGGATGGATGAAGGCGCGGGGATCCGGGATCGCGCCCTTCTTCACCAGATGCGCCCAGAGCTGGCGCGAGATGTCGAACTCGGTGTTGACCTCCAGGGCCTTGGCGATGTCGACGCTGCCGTCGGGCCGCTGGGGCGTGTAGTTCAGCTCGCAATTGGCCGCGTGGCCGGTGCCGGCGTTGTTCCAGCCCTGCGAGCTCTCCTGCGCGCAGTCGTGGAGCGTCTCGAACATCGCGATTTGCAGCGACGGCTCCAGCTCCTTCAGCATCGTGCCGAAGGTCGCGCTCATGATCCCGGCGCCGATCAGCACCACGTCGGGATCGTCGTCGTAGCTCATGTCGGCCATCGGGCCCCTCCTCAGGCGGTCTTGTTCGGGACGAAGGGGAGCTTGGCCTCGGCGCCGGGGGCGAGGATCACGTAGGCCCTGCACCAGGGCTCGTCGTCGACGAGGCGCCAGGAATGGCCGGAGCCGGCCGTGTCCTCGGCGATGAGGATGTCGCCGGGGCGGATGGTGAAGTGCGCGCCGGCCCTCGTCTGGAAGTCGAGGGTGCCGCGCAGGGTGATGACGAACTGCCGGGTCGGCGCCGCGTGCCACGCGTAGGTGCCGCCGGCCTGCGTCTCCCGGAAGGAGATCGAGACCACGTCGGTCGTCCCGCTGAGGATGTCGCCGCGCTCGCCGTGGGGCAGGTCGATGACGCCTTCCTCGAAGTAGGAATTGTCGTCGTCACCGGTCCAGATGCGTACGCAGCGGATCATCGGGCAGAGCTCCGGCTTCGGAAGGGCGCCTCAGCGCCAGAGGTTGGTCTTGGCGAGGTCGATGATCTCGGTGCCGCGCCCGTCGATCACCGCGCGGGCGAGCCACATCCCGAAGCCCGTCACCTGCTCGAGGCCGACCTTCGGCGGCATCGACAGCTCCTGTCGGGCCGAGACGACGTCGAGCAGTGCGGGGCCGTCATGGGCGAGCATCTCGGCCATCGCGCCCGGCAGCGCGGCCGGATCCTCGACGCGCCGGGCGAAGATGCCGGCCCCGCTCGCCATGGCGGCGAAGTCCGGGTTCACCAGCTCGACGCCGGTCTCGAGGAAGCCCGCGGCCTTCATCTCCATCTCGACGAAGCCCAGCGTGCCGTTGTTCAGCACCACGATCTTCACCGGCAGCTTGTGCTGGTTGAGGGTCAGCAGGTCGCCCATCAGCATGGCGAAGCCGCCGTCGCCGGAGAACGAGATGATCTGCCGCCCGGGATAGGCCGCCTGCGCGCCGATCGCCTGCGGCAGTGCGTTGGCCATCGAGCCGTGGTTCAGCGAGCCGATCAGCCTGCGCTTGCCGTTCATGGCGAGGTAGCGCGCCGCCCAGATCGTCGGCGTGCCGACGTCGAAGGTGAAGACCGCGTCCTCGGAGGCCGCCTCGCTGAGCGTCTGGGCGACGTATTGCGGGTGGATCTTGCCGCCCGGCTTGCCGACCGCCAGCGCGTCGAGCCCGGCGCGAGCCTTGCGGTAATGGGCGAGGCTGTCGTCGAGATGCGCCCGGTCGGTCTTCGCCTGCAGCCGCGGCAGCAGCGCCGCGATCGTCTCCCCGACGTCGCCGATCAGGCCGAGATCGATCCGGCAGTGGCGCCCGAGGCTCTCGGCCCGCAGGTCGACCTGCGCGACCTTGGCGTCATCCGGGTAGAACTGGCGGTAGGGGAAGCCGGTGCCGAGCAGCAGCAGGGTGTCGCAGTCCAGCATCGCCCGGTAGCCCGACGAGAAACCGATCAGGCCGGTCATGCCGACGTCGTAGGGATTGTCCCACTCGACGTGCTCCTTGCCGCCGAGCGCGTGGACGACCGGCGCCTTCAGCGCCTCGGCGAGCTGCAGCAGCTCCCCGTGGGCGCCGGCGCAGCCGCGGCCGCAGAACAGGGTCACGCGCCCGGCCGCGTTGAGCATCCCCGCGAGCGCGTCGAGGTCGGCGTCGCGCGGGCGCACCACGGGCGGGGGCGGCACCAATGCGGTCGAGAGCTCGGGCGCGTTCCCCGGCATGGCCATGAGGCCGACATCGCCGGGGATCACCACCACGGCGACCCCGCGCTCGGCGATGGCGACGCGCATCGCGGTCTCGATCACGCCGGGCAGCTGGGCCGGCGAGGAGACCAGCTCGCAGTAGTGACTGCATTCCTGGAACAGGTTCTGCGGGTGCGTCTCCTGGAAGTAGCCCCGGCCGATCTCCGCCGAGGGGATCTGGGCCGCGATGGCCAGCACCGGCACGCGGGAGCGGTGCGCGTCGAACAGGCCGTTGATCAGGTGCAGGTTCCCCGGTCCGCAGGATCCGGCGCAGACCGCGAGCGCGCCGGTCAGGTGCGCCTCGGCGCCGGCCGCGAAGGCGGCGCTCTCCTCGTGGCGCGTGTGGATCCAGGCGATCGAGCCGTCCTGGCGCAGGGCCTCGGTCAGGCCGTTGAGGCTATCGCCGACCACGCCGTAGATGCGCTTCACGCCGGCCTGCGCCAGCGCACGGACGAACAGATCGGCGACCTTCGTGCTCATGGTGTCTCGCTCAGCTGAGGGGTCCGGACGGACGGTCCCGGCGGGTTTCAGGCGCCGGCCAGCCCATGGCCGATCATGGTCCTGGGATCGCACACCGCGTCGAAGCGCTCGGCCGGAACGCCCTCGGCCAGGGCGGCCTCGCGCAGGGTCGTGCCCGCGTCGTTGGCGCGGTGGGCGATCTTGGAGGCGAGGTCGTAGCCGATCACCGGCGACAGGGCCGTGACCAGCATCAGCGACTGGTTCACCGTCTCGTCGATCCGCGTCCGGTTGAGCTCCGTGCCCGCGACCGAGTAGGTCCGGAACTTCTCGCAGGCGTCGCCCAGCACGCGGATCGCGTGCAGCGTGTTGTTGATGATGATCGGGCGCATCGCGTTGAGCTCGAAGTTGCCCTGCGAACCCGCGAAGGCGACCGTGTTGTCCTCGCCGATCACCTGGATGCAGACCATCACCAGGGCCTCGCACTGGGTCGGGTTGACCTTGCCGGGCATGATCGAGGAGCCCGGCTCGTTGGCCGGCAGCAGCAGCTCGCCGAGGCCGCAGCGCGGCCCCGAGGCGAGCCAGCGCATGTCGTTGGCGATCTTCATCAGCGCGACCGCGAGCCCGCGCACCGCCGCCATGGCGGCGACCATGGCGTCCAGCGACCCCTGCGCGGCGAACTTGTTGGGCGCCGTGACGAACGGCTTGCAGGTGAGATCGGCGATCTTGGCGGCGATCTCCGCGCTGAACCCCTCCGGCGCGTTGAGGCCGGTGCCGACCGCGGTGCCGCCGGCCGCCAGCTTGTACAGCCCGGTGCGCGACGCCTCGACGAGGGCCAGCGCGTCGCGCATCTGCGCCACGTAGCCCGACCATTCCTGGCCGACCGTCAGCGGCGTCGCGTCCTGCAGGTGGGTCCGGCCGGTCTTGACCACGTCCATCCAGGCCTGGGCCTTGGCGTCGATCGCGTCGGCCAGCGCCCGCGCCTTGGGGAGCAGGACCTCGTCGAGTTCGAGCACCGTGGCGACGTGCATCGCGGTCGGGAAGGTGTCGTTCGACGACTGGCCCATGTTGACGTGGTCGTTCGGGTGGACCGGGCTCTTGGAGCCGAGCGCACCGCCGAGGAGCTGGATCGCGCGGTTCGACAGCACCTCGTTGACGTTCATGTTGGACTGGGTGCCGGAGCCGGTCTGCCAGACGTAGAGCGGATAGTGCGCGTCGAGCTTGCCCGCGATCGTCTCGTCGGCGGCCTGGACGATGGCCCCCGCGCGCCAATCCTCCAGGCGGCCGGCGGCGGCGTTGACCAGGGCGGCGGCCTTCTTGACGTAGCCGTAGGCGTGGTAGACCCGCTTGGGCATGCGATCGTCGCCGATCGAGAAGTGCTGGAGCGAGCGCTGGGTCTGCGCGCCCCAGTAGCGGTCCGCCGGCACGTCGATCCCGCCCATCGAGTCCGTCTCGCGCCGCATCCCGGTGGCGGCGATGCCGATCGGTACGTCGCGCAGGATGGGGTGGCCCGGGGCAGACTCGTTCATCGTCATCCTTCTCGGTGTCGGATCGTCTGGCTCAGTGCGAGACGGGTTCGGCGAACCGGGTGCGCTTTGACGTAAACGGTGGTATTATTTTCGGTGTTCTGTCGATACGTGCCGATTTTAAGATAACTGACTATTGAATCATACTCTAAACCTAGTATTCAAAACGCCGACAAAACGCATTACAGATCATGAATGCGAATTGCCAGATAACATAGATCGGTGTCAAGCGTTCCGCCACGCGTAGGCTGCAAAAACATATCCGCGATTGGTCAATTTATAGCACTTCTGCTTCCCGGAGAGGCCGTCGAGCCGGACCAGCGCGCGCTGCCGAAATGTCTGACTTGTGCGGCCTCCGTCGCGCCGAGATCGCGGGCCGGGCGATCCCACCGCAGCGGCGCACCCGCGATCCGCACGGGCGCGTGCAGGCGGAGGGCAGGTCCCCACGCCGTGTCCTCGATCTCCGGGGCGTAATCCGCGTCCCGATATCCGCCGAAGGCGGGCCCCGGCGCGCTGCCGGGATGGTCCGTGAGCAGGCGCGCGGTCCGGGCCAGGGAGAGCCGCGCGGTGACGGCGTGCCCGTCACGCTGCCGGGCGATCAGGCCTCGCACGCACGCCGCCGCCATCAGGTAGCCGGTGGCGTGGTCGAGCGCCTGGACGGGCAGCGGCACCGGCCGGTCGGCCTGTTTCCATCGCTGTCCGGCCGCCGCGATGCCCGTCGCCATCTGGACGAGGCTGTCGAAGCCGCGCCGTCCGGCCCAGGGTCCGGTCCAGCCGTAGGCGCAGAGCGCGACGTCGATTAGGTCCGGGTTGAGCGCGCCGCGCCGCGCCGCGCCGTAGCCGAGCCGCTCCAGGGCGTCGGGGCGGTACCCGTGCACGAGGATGTCGGCCTCGGCGAGCAGGGTCTCGAAATGCCGGCGGTCGGCGGCCTGCCGGAGGTCGAGCCGCGTGCAGACCTTGCCCAGGGTGACGTCGGGCGCCAGGGACGGCTCGTCCCAGCCGGGCGGGTCTATCCGCAGGACCTCGGCCCCGAGGCCGGCCAGGACGCGCGTGGCCACCGGTCCCGCCAGGATGCGGGTCAGGTCGAGGACCCGGATCCCCGCGAGGGGACGGGCCGGGTCCGGGCGCCACGGCGCAGGGAGCCGGACGGGCCGTTCCGCGAGCGCCACGAGGGGCTCGGCCCGGACCGCCCGGCCCTGGTCCAGGCCCTCCCACGCGTCGGGGTCGCGCATCGCCGCGGCGCAGCCGCCGGCGCGCAGGATCGCCCCTTCCAGCTCCTCGGCCGAAAAGCGGGCCACGGCGGCCGCCACCGCCTCCCGCTCGCCCGGACAGCCGAGAACCGCCAGGGCGGCGGCGCGGTGACGGGGTGCGTTGGTGTGCAGCCGGATCCAGTCATCCGCCGCCCTGTAGTCGCCGGCGATCGGGTCCCAGGCGGCCGGCAACGTCCAGCCCCGCGGCCGCACCGAGGTGCCGAACCACGCCGAGGCCAGGTGCCGGTCGACCGTGACGGCGGGCGCGGGTCCGGACAGGCCGAGGAGTTCGGAGACGGCGAGGCCGGCGGCGGCGATCGACGCCGTCGCCAGCGCGGTGACCGGGAAGCAGGCGGGCAGGGTCCCGGTGCCCGTGACCGTCAGCCGGTCCCCGACCTCGGGCGGCAGCGCCAGGGCCGCCAGCGCCTCCGCGAGGATCGATGCCAGTGCGTCGTGGTCGGCGTGTCGTTCGCGCATGGTCGCGGCCCTCGATTGCTTCGCGCAGGCTGCCGGCCATCGACGGATCGATCAATCTTGATACATCCGATCAACATGACGGACTGGCTGGACCGCGCCGAAGCCCTCGACACCCTCGGGATCCGGGCCCAGACGCTCTACGCTTATGTCAGCCGCGGGCTGATCGAGGCGCGGCGGGCGCCGGACGGGCGCCACAGCCAGTACCGGGCCGCCGACGTCNGACGGGCCCGAGGGCGGCCGTGCGCGCCTGCCTGGATCGGAGCGGCGCGCTGCCGGGCTTCGGCCACCCGCTCTACCCGGACGGCGACGTCCGCGCCGCGGCCCTGGGCGCGGTCCTGCCCGCCGACACCCTGCTGGACGCCGTCCGGGACTGCGCCGAGGAGGCGACGGGGGCGCGGCCGAACATCGACTTCGCGCTGACGGCGCTCGTCCGGACGGCGAGCCTGCCGCGAAGCGCGCCGTTCACGATCTTCCTGCTCGGCCGGAGCCTCGGCTGGGCCGCGCACGCCATGGAGCAGGGCCGCCAGGAGACGCTGATCCGGCCGCGCGCCCGCTACGAGGGGCGGCGGGGGCCGGCGGACCGCTCCGGCCCGTAGCGGCCGGGCGACCCTGGTCTCAGGCGAACATGTCGGGCTGGGTCTCGGCGATCTGGTTGTACAGCGTCTGGAAGTGTAGCCAGCCGATATAGTCGCTGCCGACGTGCTCGCGGCTGTAGCGGGCGGTCTTCTCCGAGAGGAGCTGCGGCTTGATGCCGGAGGCCTCGACCAGGAGCTGCTGCTGGCAGGCCCGTTCCAGGGCGATGAACCAGAAGGCGGCGTCGTCGATGCTGTGCTGCGAGCACGTCAGCAGGCCGTGGTTCTGGTGCAGCACGCCGCGGTTGCGGCCGATCTGCTGGGCGACCGACAGGCCGCTCTCCTTCTCCACCGCCACGGCGCCCGCCGAGGCGCCGATCACCGCGTGGCTGTTGTAGAAGGCCGCTGCGTCCTGACTGATCATGTCCAGCGGCCGGCCGGTGGCGCACCACGCGGTGCCGTAGGTCGTGTGCGCGTGGCACATCGCCATGACCTCCGGATACGCCTCGTGCACGGCGGCGTGGAGGACGAAGCCCGCGCGGTTGATGGCGTGGCGCCCCTCGACCACCCGGCCCGTGTGGTCGGCCAGGATCAGGTTCGACATCCGCACCTGCGAGAAGTGCACGCACATCGGGTTGGTCCAGTACAGCTCCGGACGCTCCGGGTCGCGGATCGTCAGGTGGCCGGCGAAGCCGTAGTCGAAGCCGTGCATCGCGAAGGCGCGGCAGGCGGCCACGAGGTGCTTCTTGCGGTAGTCCCGCGCCTCGGCGTGGCTGGCGAAGTCCGGGATCTCCGGGAAGATCAGGCCGGCCTGCTCGGGCTGGTAGATCGAGGTCCGCCTGCGGCCGGCATCGTCGTTCGGCAGGTCGAGGGCGACGGCCGCGTCGTGGGCGTGATCGTCGAGCATGGCGTGTCCTCTCCTCGGGGTACGGACCGGGCCGCCCGTCGTACCGCGGCCGGCACTATCCTGCCGGATCCGCGCGTTGACAAACGACGATTTTTCACGCTTTCCATGAAATCAATTCACGGATTGCGCATGCGCCGGATCCCGAGCTTCTCCGCCCTGCGGGCCTTCGAGGCGGCCGCGCGCCTGGGCAGCTTCGCCCGCGCCAGCGCGGAGCTCCACCTCACGCCCTCGGCGGTCAGCCACCAGATCCGGGCGCTGGAGCGCTGGTTCGGGCGCGCCCTGTTCCGCAGGGCGAACCGCCAGGCGCTCCTCACCGCCGACGGCCAGCGCCTGCTGGCGGGGCTCTCGAGCGCCTTCGACGATATCGAGGCTGTCTGCGCCGATCTCGGCCCGCCGTCGCCCACGTCGCTGGCCGTGCACTGCACGCCGAGCTTCGCGGCGAAGTGGCTCGGGCCGCGGCTCCCCGCCTTCGTGGAGGCGCATCCCGGCATCGCCATCCGCCTCTCCACCAGCGCCGACCCGGTGGATCTCGGGCGGGACGAGGCGATCGACATCCTGATCGCCTACGGCCGGCCGCCGGGCGGGCCCGGCCTGACCGTCGAGTCCCTCGGCCCGGAGGAGATCGCAGCCCTGTGCACGCCGGAGGTCGCCCGGGCCGCGCAGCCGGACGCGGCCGGAACGATCGGGCCGTTCGCGCGGCTCGACTCGTCGTTCAGCCCCGTCCGCTGGCCGGACTGGTTCGCCCATAACGGCCTGCCGGTCCCGGGCGGGGCGGCGGGCGCGGCCTTCGACCGGGGCTCGCTGGTGATCTCGGCGGCCGTCCAGGGGCTCGGCGTGGCGCTGGAGACCCTGCGGTTCGCCCGGGACGAGCTGGCCGCCGGGCAGCTGGTGCGCCTCGGCGGCGATCGGACCGCGAGCCTGACCCGCGACCTCCACTTCATCTGCTACCGCGACCGCGACGGGGCCCTGGAGAAGATCCAAGCCTTCCGGCGCTGGCTCCTCGACGTTGAGGCGGAGAGCCGGGCCGTGGTGGCCTGAGGCGGCCCGAGGCGGCCCGAGGCGGAGAGACCCGATCCCTCGCCCCGCCCCGCTCCCGCACGGGAGAGGGGCGGGGCGTCGCCCGAACAGACCCGCCGCCTTTTCATGCTGCAGGCCTCATCGGCATCGGGAACCGCGCTAGGTCCCCGCCCAACGACGCGGCGAGCGCGGCGGGGCCCGATCCCGACCGCGCGCCACCCAGGGAGAGAACGCCCCATGTCCCTTTCCGTCAAGCTGCAGCGGCGCGCCGACGCGGGCCGGCCCGTCCGGGTCGGCCTGATCGGCGCCGGCAAGTTCGGCTCGATGTACCTGTCGCAGGCGCCGCGCACGCCCGGCATCCACCTCGTCGCGGTGGCCGATCTGTCGCCCGATCGGGCGCGCGAATCGCTGCGCCGGGTCGGCTGGGACGATTCCCGGTTCGCCGCGCGGGGGCTGGAGGAGGCCGCGCGCGGCGGCACGACCCTCGTGACCGAGGATGCCGACGCGATGATCGCGAGCCCGTTCGTGGACATCGTCATCGACGCCACCGGCAGCCCGGCCGCCGGCATCCGCCACGCGCTGAAGGCCTTCGCGCACGGCAAGCACATCGTCATGGTCAACGTCGAGGCCGACGTGCTGGCCGGGCCGCTGCTGGCGCGCCGGGCGGCGGAGGCCGGGGTGATCTACTCCATGGCCTCGGGCGACCAGCCGGCGCTCATCGCCGAGCTGGTCGACTGGGCCCGCACCATCGGGCTGGAGGTGATCTGCGCCGGCAAGGGCACCAAGTACCTCCCGGCCTACCACGCTTCCACGCCCGACACGGTCTGGGGCCATTACGGCTTCAGCGAGAGCCAGGTCGCCGGCGACGACTTCAACCCGCAGATGTTCAACTCCTTCCTCGACGGCACCAAGTCGGCGCTGGAGATGGCCGCCGTGGCCAATGCCTGCGGGCTCACCCCGCCGCGCGACGGCCTCGCCTTCCCGCCCTGCGGCGTCGACGACCTGCCGAGCGTCCTGAAGCCCGCGGCGGATGGCGGCCTCCTCACCGAGCGCGGCACCGTCGAGGTGGTCTCGTCGGTGGAGCGGGACGGGCGGCCGGTCTTCCGGGACCTGCGCTGGGGCGTCTACGCGGTGTTCGAGGCGCCGAGCGCCTACGTGCGCGACTGCTTCGCGCAGTACGGCCTCAAGACCGATGCGAGCGGCCGGTTCGCCGCGACCTACAAGCCCTATCACCTGATCGGCCTCGAACTCGGCATCTCGGTCGCCTCCATCGCGGTCCGCGGCGAGGCCACGGGGGCGACGGGCGACTGGCGCGGCGACGTCGCCGCCACGGCCAAGCGCGCGCTGCGGGCCGGGGAGCGGCTCGACGGCGAGGGCGGGTTCACCGTGTACGGCAAGCTCATGCCGGCGGCGGACTCGCTGGCGCAGGACGCCCTGCCGATCGGCCTCGCCCACAACATGGTCCTCAGGAACGACGTGCCCGCGGGCCGGACCGTGCGCTGGAGCGACGTCGCCTTCGACGCCGGCCAGGAGGCGATCCGCGTCCGGCGCGAGATGGAGGCCCTGTTCCGTGGGGGGGCGGCGCGGGCCGCCGGGTAGGGCCTCAGGCGCGCCGGCCGGCCGTGCGCCCGGTCGGCGAGCGCCCGACGAGCTTCCGGAACGTGCGGCTCATGGCGCCGGCGCTCGTGAAGCCCGATCGCGCGGCGACCTCCGCCATCGACCCCGCGCCGGAGCGGATCAGGGCCTCGGCCCGGCCGACGCGCTCGCGCATGATGTACTGGTAGGGCGTGACCCCGATGGTCTGGCGGAAGGCCCGGATGAAGTAGCCCTCGCTCAGTCCGACGATGCCGGCCAGGGCAGAGACGGTGATCTCCCGGTCCAGGTGCTCCCGGATATACGCGCAGGCCCGTCCGGCCTGCGACGCCGAGAGGTCGGGCGTCGCCGACCGGCCCGGCGCGCGCGCGGCCACGACCGAGGGCAGGACCGAGCGCAGGATCGCCAGGTGGAGGCTCTCGATCAGCAGCGCGTCGGGCGACGGGTCGTCCCGGTGCGCGCAAGCCAGCGCGTCGAGGATGTGCCAGGTGCTGCGGCAGGCGCGGAGATCGCGCCCGTCCGCCGCGAAGGCGATCTTGCCGATCGGCGCCTCGGCGAGCCGCTCGACGGCGGCGACCGAGAAGGAGAGGACGCGGCCGGCATACGGGCCCGCCCACCGGGTCGTGCCGTTCAGGCCCGGGCGCCGGACCAGCAGGCCCTCGCGCTCGCTCAGCCGCGCCGCGACCTCGTAGTCGACCGCGTGGTGCGCCCCCGCCGGCTGCGTGCTGGCGGCGACCTCGAGGCCGGTGACCGCGTGCGTGCTCCACCCGCCGGTGGGGAAGCGGAAATCGACGAAGGTGACCTCCGGGAGGCCGCGGTCGCTCGGCGCGTAGCAGGTCAGCTCGGGACGGCCGGAGAGATGGCCGGTGCTGCCACTGGTGGCGTACGCGACCGTCTCGGCCGAACTCTCGCCTGAACTCTTGGCTGTTCTGTCCATGCGGGCCCGTGATCCCGGTGTCGTCGCGGTCACGCCCCGCGACGGAGGAGGGCGGCCCCGCGGCCGCCCTCCCGGTCTCAGACCGTCAGCGCAGGGAGCCGGTCACGCCGCCGACGACACCGCCGACCGCGCCGAGCACGCTGCCCACCAGGCCACTCACCAGACCGCCGACCTGGCCCACGACCCCCGAGACCGCACCGAGCTCCTGACTCGCGTCGACCCCGATGCCGACGGTGAGGCCGATCCCGAGGCCGCCGCCGACCTGGTCCAGCTCGGCAGCGCTCAGCTCGCGGACGGTATCGATGCTGTCCTGCATGATCGTTCTCCAGATTGAGATTCACGAAGAAGGTTATTTTGCTTCGATCTATTGCCTGATCGTAGCGTCGAGGCGCCGTGGACGTCGGTGCCTGCCTTTAGGATTACAGAGATGTGCTTCGTGTCAATCGGCCATGAGAGGCCGATACCGTTTGCGGGCGATCGAAATCGGCCGATGCGCAAAAACTGACCGGGCTTGCCTTCCGCGACCTGTACTCCATGCGTCGCGCGGCCGGCCGGCTCACGCGCTGCGGAGCGGCGGGTTCCGGCACGGCCCTCCCGACGCGGTCTTCGCAGCGCAGCATCGAACATCGCAAAAAATGACCTGATTTCGCAGCGCAAAACAGGGAGCGATGAAATTCGCGCTAATTTGCTGTTTTTACTCGATTTTACGTCAAAGTTGCGGCGTTCTGACGCATACAAAAGTATTCAAAATTCGCCGCCTCAGCAAGTGTTGACACGTAACTCCAGCGATGCGACCGAGTAGGGCGGCGATCGCTGAGCCCGTTGTTCGCGAATACGTCCGTTTTCTTCAGGAAGGTTGCTTTCTCCGGGTGCCGAGTCCGCTTTTTCGACTTGAAGTTATCGAGGCGCGACGCAACGCGTGGCTGGGCGAGGCGCAGATCATCCAGCCTCTGCCGGTCCGCATCGTGGCCCTGGTCTGCGTGATCATGGTGGCGGCGGCCGGTCTCTATGCCTGGCAGGGGACCTACACGCGCCGCATCCACGCCGTCGGCCTGCTCGCGCCCGATATCGGGTTGATCAGCCTTGCCAGTCCGGTGGCGGGACGCGTCGGCTCGACGGGTGTCCGCGAGGGTGACAAGGTCGCCCGCGGGCAGCTTCTGTACACGATCGACCTCGACGCCGTGTCGGCGAGCGGTCCCACGCAGGAGCGCGTGATCGCCGAGCTGGAGCGGCAGCGCCAGAGCGTGGAGCGGCAGCGGACCGCCCGGGCCGATCTCGCCGGCACGGAGCGGCAGGCGCTGCGCGAGCAGGTGGTGAATCTGAGCGAGCAGTCGGCCCAGCTCGCCAAGCAGATCGACCTGCAGGACAAGCTGGTTCCGCCGCTCCGGGCGCGTGTCGAGGAACTCGCCGACGCCGTCGCGCGCGGCTACGCCCGCGCCGCCGACTTCCAGAGCCAGAACTACCTCTACATGCAGGCGAGCGCGCAGCTCGCCCAGTTCCAGCAGAGCCGCCTCCAGATCGACGGCAGGCTCGCCGACACCAAGTCCCAGCTCGCCGCCTACGACGACCGGCTGGCCCGCGACCTCGCCGACCTCGACCGGACCGCCGCCCAGCTGGCGCAGCAGAAGGCCGAGAGCGAGGCGCGCCGCGCCATCGAGGTCCGGGCGCCGGAGGCCGGGACCCTGACATCGATCCGCGCGCAGGTCGGCCAGACCGTGGCGGCCGGGGCGACGCTCCTGACCCTGCTGCCGAGCGCCGGGCGCCTCCAGGCCAACCTGTTCGTCGATTCGTCGGCCATCGGCTTCGCCGAGGCCGGGGCGCCGGTGATGCTGCGCTACGCCGCCTTCCCCTTCCAGCGCTTCGGCCTGCACCGCGGCGTCGTCACCGAGGTCACGCGGGCGCCGCTCGGCAGCGACGACGCGCCCGATTTCGCGCGGCGCGCCGCCGCCAGGGGGGAACGAACCGACCTCTACCGCATCGTGGTCCGGCCGGATTCCGACACCGTGCTGGCCTACGGCGAGCGGCGCGGCCTCGAAGTGGGCATGCGCGTCGAGGCGGATATCGCGCTGGAGAAGCGGTCGCTCTACCGCTGGCTGCTCGATCCCGTGACGCATGTCCGGGAGAGCCTCGCCCTCGTCACGCGCGGCGGCCTCGACGCCCTGCCGGTCCGGAAGGCCGCCCCGTGACGGCGCCGTCCCTCGCCGCCCGGCTGGATTTCGGGCTCCGCCGCCGGGTGCCGGTCGTCCTCCAGGCCGAGGCCGCCGAGTGCGGCATGGCCTGCCTCGCCATGGTCCTCGCCTATCACGGTCGCCAGATCGACCTCGCGACGCTGCGGCGGCGCCATCCCCTGTCCCTCAAGGGCATGACCCTGCGCAACCTGATCGACCTCTGCGGCGCGCAGGGCCTGACCGCCCGCGCCCTGCGGGTCGAGCTCACGGACCTGCCCCGGCTCCGGCTCCCCTGCATCCTGCACTGGGGCCTCAACCACTTCGTGGTTCTGACCCGGGTCGAACGCGGCGTCCTCGTCATCAACGATCCGGGCCGCGGCCGGCGCCGGGTCAGCCTGGCGGAGGCCTCGCGGGAATTCACCGGCGTCGCCCTGGAGGCGGTGCCCAATCCCGGTTTCAGGCGGGAGCGGGCCGCCCCGGGCCTGCGGCTGCGCGACCTGTTCCGCAACATGGCCGGCATCCGCGCCGCCCTGGCCCAGGTCCTGGCCCTCTCCCTCGGGATC
This sequence comes from Methylobacterium mesophilicum, assembly GCF_036441335.1. Lineage (GTDB taxonomy): Bacteria > Pseudomonadota > Alphaproteobacteria > Rhizobiales > Beijerinckiaceae > Methylobacterium > Methylobacterium mesophilicum_B. The sequence continues at coordinate 48,110 of NZ_MLBW01000033.1, read as the reverse complement.
GAGCTCGTCGCCCTCCTGATGCCCATCGCCTCGCAGGTCGTCATCGACGAGGTGATCGTGAACGCCGACCACGACCTGCTCCTCGTGGTGGCGATCGGCCTCGCGCTGCTGCTGCTGGTCCAGCTCGGCCTCAGCATCGCCCGCACCTGGGCGATCATGCTGGCCGGGACCCGGCTGAACTACCAGTGGTCGGCCGGCCTGTTCGACCACCTGTCGCGGCTGCCCCTCGACTACTTCGAGAAGCGCCATGTCGGCGACGTGATCTCGCGGTTCGGCTCCCTCGCCACCATCCAGAAGGGCCTGACGACCGATCTCGTCCAGGCCATGCTCGACGGGCTCATGGCGGTCGGCATGCTGGCGATGCTGACGGTCTACGGCGGCTGGCTGGTCGCCGTGGTCCTGGCCTCGACGGCGCTCAACGCGGTCCTGCGGGTCTTCGCATACGGCGCCTACCGGGAGGGCAGCGAGGAGGCCCTCGTGGCCGAGGCCCGACAGCAGACGCACTTCATCGAGACGGTCCGCGGCATGGCGAGCGTCAAGCTCCTCGACCTGCGCGAGCGGCGCGGCGGCGCCTGGATGAACCACTTCGTCACGGCCCTGAACGCCCGGCTGCGGCTGCAGCGCCTCGACCTCGTGTTCGGCCGCGCGAACGAGTTCCTGTTCGGCCTCGACCGGCTGATCCTGCTGGTGCTCGGCGCCCGCGCGGTCATCGGCGGGTCCCTGTCGCTCGGCATGCTGGTGGCGTTCCTGGCCTATCGCGACCAGTTCGCCACCCGGATCGGCAGCCTGATCGACGCGTGGTTCAAGCTGCGCATGCTCGACGTGCAGACCGACCGGCTCGCCGACATCGTGCTGTGCGAGCCCGAGGAGCAGGATCTCGCCGCCGGGGCGCAAGCGGGGGCGCCCCCGGTCGTCGCCCTGAAGGCCGGAACGCTCGTCGGCGCGGGGCTGGCGCTGCGCTACGGGGCCGACGAGCCCTGGATCTTCCGCGGGGTCTCGCTGTCGGTCCGGGCCGGCGCCTGCTTCGCGATCATTGGCCCCTCGGGATGCGGCAAGACCTCTCTGATGAAGGTGATGATGGGGCTGACGCCGCCGAGCGAGGGGATCGTCACCGCCGACGGCCAGGACATCCGCACCGCGGCCGGATCCTACCGGCGCCGGATCGCCGGCGTGATGCAGAGCGACGGCCTGTTCGCCGGCTCGATCGCCGAGAACATCGCGGCCTTCGACGAGCATCCGGACGCGGGCTGGATCGCCGAGTGCGCCGCCCGGGCGGCGATCCTGGACGACATCCGCCGCATGCCGATGGGCTTCGAGAGCCTCGTCGGCGACATGGGCTCGACCCTGTCGGGCGGCCAGAAGCAGCGCATCGTGCTGGCGCGCGCCCTCTACCGGCGGCCCGAGATCCTGTTCCTCGACGAGGCCACGAGTCACCTCGACGAGGCCACCGAGGCGGTGATCGCCCAGGCCCTGCGGGACCTGCGGATGACGCGGGTGATCGTCGCCCATCGGCCGGCCACGATCGCCCACGCGGACGCGGTGTTCGATTTCGCCGCCGAGGTCCGGGGCCGGGCGGATCTCGCCGCCGCGGGCTGACGCGCCGCGCCTAGGGGAGGGCGGGCCGGACGTCGCCCGGCGCCAGGCCGAAGCGCTTGCGGAAGCCGCGGTTGAAGGTCGGCACGTCGGTGAACCCGCACGCGTAGGCGATCGAGGCGATCCGCATCTTCTCGTGGCGAGGACCCTCGAGGCGCCGGCGCGCGAGGTCGAGGCGCGCGTCGCGGATCGCCGCCGCGATGCCGCCGGTCTCCGCGAAGGCGCGGTACAGGCTGGTCCGGGACAGGCCCAGCGCGCGCTGGATGTCCTGCGGATTCAGGTCGGGATCGTGCATCCGCCGCGCGATGTGGGCGCGGGCGAGCGAGACGACGGCCGCCTGCGAGACCGTCTCCGGATCGGCGCGCTGGGCCGCGCCGTCGACGAGGTGGCCGAGGAGATGGAGCACGCCCTCGATCGCCGCCTGCGCCTCGTCCGCGGACATCCAGGCGATCGAGTCGGCCACGCCGCGCAGCCGGGCCCGGACCTCCGCCCCGGACGGGTGCGGGGTGAGGCTGCGGCCCGCGAAGGCGTCGGCGTCGCCGACGAAGGCCTCGAACATCTCGCGCGGCACGGCGAGGCGGACCTCGTCGTAGGCGCTCTGGGTGCCGGCCACGAAGGGTCGGTTCCGCGACAGGAAGCCGATGTCGCCAGGAGTCAGCTGGGCCCCGCGGCCATTCTGCTCCTGGTAGCCGATCCCGTCGAGCGCGAGGCCGATCACCACCATCCCGCGGGCGTTCCGGTCGACGTGGCGGGACCGGAACTCCACCTCCACCGGGCTGCTCACCGTGTGGGTCAGCGACCAGCCGGCCGAGGCCACGGTCAGGCGCTTGGCCGAGAACCGCTCCCGCGGATGCTGCCGGTCGATATCGCCGAACGCCGCCAGGGCCGTGCAGCGCCAGAACTCGAAGGCCTGCTTGGGGTCGACGTGACTGGTCGTCTCGACGAGGCTCGGGACGAGCACCGGGCTAGACACGTGTGAGGCCCCCGTCGTGCCCGGTGGCTCCTCGGCACCGCTCGCGCAACTCTATCGTGTGAATCTTGCCGGATTGGCAACCGACGCCGGGCGGACCGGCTACGCGGGTTGTGAGCCCGCGCCGCCTCCGGCGCGCCCTAGGCAACGGCCTGCCCGGCGAGGCCGGGCGGTCCGGAGAGGAGCAGGGCCGCGCTCGCCGCCAGGACGGCCGTGATCACCGCGAACATCGCGTGCGGCCCGTAGGCCGAGAGGATCGGCAGGAGGATGATCGGCGCCAGCGCGGCCGCGACCCGGCCGCCGGCCCAGGCGCAGGTCATCGCCGAGGCCCGCAGCGGGGTCGGGAGCAGCTCCGTCGCGTAGACGGCGAGGATGCTGCCGTAGGTCGCCGCCGCGGTGTTGAAGGCGATGCCGACGAGGACCAGCGTGAGGAACGTGCCGCTCGCGGCGAAGGCCGTGCCGAGGGCCGCCATCGCCGCCGCCAGGACCGTCAGGCAGGCGCGCCGCTCCAGCCGGTCGATCACCAGCGCGGTCAGCAGGGTGCCCAGCGGCGGGCCGAGCATCGACAGCGCGGCGAAGACGAGGGATTGATCGACCTTGAAACCCTTCTCGACCATCACGACGGCGCTGAGCAGCGGGAAGGCGATCGTCGCCAGGGGGGCGAGGGTGTAGAGGCCGACAAACAGGGCCGTCCGGCGCATCTGGCGCGTGGGTGAGAGGCGAAGGGCGGTCGCGGCACGATCCGGCCAGGCGGCAGTTGCCGGAAGACCGTTCATCCCAGGCCTGTCGGGCTCGCGCCCCCGCTCTCGCCGCGCTCGACGTTTCCGCCGCCGCGCAGGGTGAAGGACGGCGCCCGCAGGGTCACGCCACCCAGAGCCTCGCGGAAGGCGTCGCCCTGCGCGGTGAGGCTCGGCTCGACCGGCACGAGCCGCCGGGCGATCTCCGGCACCGCGCGCTCGAAGCCGTTGCCGACATCCTTGACGAGCGCCGCCAGGGCGCCCCCGAGGATCAGCGCCCAGCGCCACGGCTCGATCCCGAGCGGCGCGGCCGGTGCCATCATCTGGACCAGGCCGATCGCGGCCAGGCCGCCGAGGAGCCCGAGTCCGGCGCAGACCAGCAGCGTCGCGCCGCGTCGGCGCGCGGGCGTCACCTCGGCGAGGTAGGTGGCGACCAGGGGCGGGAAGCCGCCGATCGCGAACCCCGAGACCGTCCGGGCGATCGTCAGCGCCGTGAGCCCCTGGCTCGCGGCGGCCGCCAGCGATCCGGCGGCCATCAGCGCGAGGGAGGCCTGGAGCGCGCGCCTGCGGCCGAGGCGATCCCCCAGCATCCCGAAGACGGGTGCGCCCACCGCCCCGCCGGCGAACACGGAGGCGAGGAGCAGCGAGAGGCTGCCCCGCGGCAGGTTGTGGGGCGGCGCGAGGAAGATGGCCGCCAGGGCGTTGCTCAGGGCGACCTCGGCGATGTCGGTGAACAAGCCCAGCGTGCAGACGGCGAGCGCCGCCGCGTGAAGCCGCGTCATCGGAAGGGAATCGAGCCGCCGCGTGACGGCCGCGATCGACCCGGCGACCGATGCGGCGGCATCGGAGGCACTCGCGGTCTGGCTTCCGGCGTCGATCAAGCGTGTGAATCCTCTCCGGCCGGAGCGTGCCCGCAACCGGTGACGCACCGCCACGGCAGCGTGTTCCCCACCGGGGAACGTGACGGCGTTCACAAATGCACCATGCGCGCCATGGTTGCGGGTCGCAGGGAGGTCGGCGGTCCGCGGGTCTTGCGGAGCTGTCGATCCGCCCTCCGCCGGGAGCCTCGGCGTGGGGGCCGCACCGCCGTTCCGCGCCTTGCTGATCGTCGATCGGGAGGACATCCTGCGCGGGGGATGTCGGGGCGGATGGCCGGGGCACGATGTTCGAGATCGCGCGGGACGACCTGTCCGATACGCAGACACGGGCGCTGCTGGCGCTCCACCTCGCCGGCATGCACGCATCCTCGCCGCCGGGCAGCGTGTTCGCTCTCGACCTGTCAGGCCTGCAAGCACCGGACGTGACCGTCTGGACGGCGCGCCGCGGCGGGCGGGTGGCGAGCGTCGGGGCGCTCAGGATGGCGACGGACGGCACCGCGGAGGTGAAGTCCATGCGGACGCATCCGGATTTCCTCCGCCTGGGAGCCGGCGCGGCGATCCTCGACACCATCATCGCGGCCGCCGCCGCCCGCGGCGCGCGATGCCTCAGCCTCGAGACCGGATGCGGACCCGCATTCGCGCCCGCGCTCGAACTCTATCGGCGTCGGGGCTTCGTGAGCGGCCCCGCGTTCGGGACCTACGTGCCGAGCGACTTCAACCAGTTCCTCCATCTCGCGATCGCCTGACGGGTCGGGTCGGCGTCCTCGTCGCGCCGCCGTTCCCGAAACGGCCCGCGCCGCGCGTCCGCGATCCGTACGTCCAGGCGCAGAGGCCGACTGGGCTAGGGTCAGCAAGGCTGGCTGTCGGCCCGGTGAGTCGCGCGCGTCAGGGGGCCGCCCAGGACCCTCAAGGCCCGTCCAGGAAGCCGAGGAGCGCCGCGTTGAAGAGCGCCGGATCCTGGAGGAACGCGAAGTGGCTGACATTGGGCAGGATCAGCAGCCCCGCCCCGGGGATCGTGGCGGCGAGGTACTCGGTGTGCGCGCGCTTGATCCCCTCGTCGTGGTCGCCGTCCGCGATGAGGACCGGCGCGCGGATCCGCTTCAGATCGGCCTCGGTCCAGCGCGGCTGCCCGCCCCACATCCGGCCGACCGCGTCGACGAAGGCGGCATAGTCCCCGGGAGTCGGCGAGAGGGCCTCGTACTCCCGGCCGGCCCGGTCGATGAAGGCGGCGAAGGTCGGGTTCTTCTCCACGCCCTCGATCAGGCCCGACGGATCGGCGTTGGCACCGAACGCGAACACCTTGCCGACACGGTCGGGGTGACGCATCGCCATGTCGAGAGCGAGGATCGCGCCGTCGCTCCATCCGACGATGTCGGCGCGCGGGATCCTCAGCACGTCGAGCAGGCCGACCACGTCGTCGGTCATCAGGTCGTAGCCGAACGGCCGATCGTCCCGGGTGCTGCGGCCGTGCCCGCGGCTGTCGACGAGGATGACCGTGCGGCGGGCGGCGAGCGGCGCGACCTGATGGCCCCAGTAATCGGAGTTCGACAGGCCTCCGTGCAGCAGGACGACCGGCGGGCCGCTGCCGATCGTGGCGTAGTACAGCCGGATGCCGTTGACGGCGGCGCGGCCCGGGATCGTGCCGGCGACCGGCGCGGGGGTCGCCGGCAAGTCCTGCCAGCGCGGTCCCGCCCAGGCCGGGGCGCCGGCCAGCAGAAGGGTCAGGGCGATCGCGGTCCGAAGCATCGAGCACCTGTCGTCGTGGCCGGAACCGGGCCACCGGAGCGATCCGGTCCCGCGCGACCTGCCGCGACCGCGACCTCCGGTCGACCTGCGCGCGGACCGTTGCGCGCGGACCGTGACCGGCTCGGATGACAGAACGATTTCAGGTCGCGGCGCGCGGGCAGGGAGACGCCGTGCCGCCCGCGCCCGCGCCCGCGCGCGGAAGGCCGATGGATGGCGCCGACCTGGGTGAACACCTAGAATCGCGGATCCGTGCGGCGTGACCGGTCCGGCCGCGGCGCGGGGGCGACCGGCGCGGGCCGATGGCCGACCACGTCGCCGTTGCGGTAGGCCTCCTGGATGTTGTGTCGCGCGGCCTGTCCCGCCGTCCCGCCGGGCTGCGTCACGGCCGAGTCGCCGGACGGCGCCAGGACGGTCTGCGCCGACGACGGTCCCGCGCCGAGAAGAAGGAGGGCGACACAGCCCGACAGACCTTTCATGGCCGGATACCTCTCCCCGATCGCGCCGCCCGGTCCGACGGATCTACGTCCGTGCGGGCGATCGGTTCACGGGGTGAGCGGACGGCCGTTGGTTCCGCGTCGATCAGGCGGCCTTGCGGCCGAGCCGGATCGACTTGGCGATCTCCGACCGGCGCTCGGCGTAGCCGGGTGCTGTCATCGGGTAATCGTCGGGCAGCCCGTAGCGCGCGCGGTACGATTCCGGCGTGAGCCCGTGCGCGGTGAGGTGCCGCTTCATCGTCTTGTACGACCGACCGTCGATGAAGCTGACAATGCTGTCCTGGCGGACCGATCCGCGGATCTGAGCGGCGTCCGGTTGCTCGGGCGGCGCCTCGACGACCGCCGGCCGGTCGGCGAGCGCGGAGAGCGCGCCGTGCACGGTGATCAGAAGCGGCGGGATGCTGGTGTGCGGCAGCGCGTTGTTCGACAGATAGGCGGTCACGACGCGCAGAGCCACGTCGCTGATCGTCGGCTCGGGTAGGTCCTGGTTCTTGCGCAACTTGATCCACCCCTTCTTCGATCCCCGCGACACCTGTTTTTTTACCATGAATACTCGGACATAATCGGGTGTCAATGCAGAATGACAGGCTTGGCAAGTAACGAATTTTGAATGCAGAATTTCAACCCGCCGTGCGATGCCGGCGCTGGCCGGTCATCCGGCCACACTCATGTCTGAGGTTTGGGGCAGATCTGCCGAATTTCCCGCGGCGGGTGCGCGCGCCGCGTCGCCGGCAGGTTTTGCCGCTTCCGCTTGGCGGACCTTCGTGATCCAATACGGTCTCGAGCGCTTCGCGAAGTCTCCTCATGGCCGCCACACGCCGACCGTCCGCGCCGAGATCGGAGGTCCTGAAGGTCTGCGCCGTGCGCGGCGCCGGTCGGGGATGTGCGGTGCTGACGACGCTCCTCGCAGGCCTTCTGGCGGCGCCCTTCGCGCACGGGCAGGGTGCCGACGATCTGGAGGCCGAGATGCGGGCGCGGGTCGCCGCGGCCTTCCCGGATGCGGGCCTCGTCCGCTTCCGCAAGATCCGGCCGATCCCAGCCGAGGCGGGCCCAGCGGTGGCGTTCTGCGGCCAGGTGAGCACCGGTCCCACGGAGCGGGGGCGATCGGATTTCCACCTGTTCCTGTACGATCGGACCGACACGGCCGAGACCGTCCGCATCCTCGGATCGGAATCCCTCAACGGCTATCGTGTCGGCCGGAAGCTGATCGGTGCCCTGCGGCGGGTCGGCTGTCTGTGAGACGGACGGCACGGGCGTTCCGTCTCACACGTGACGAAAATGTGGCAGAAGCTTGACTATTCTATTTCGGTCAGTTTATAGCTTGACCGTGGCGTAGCGGATACACCCCCGAGTCCCCTGGAGGTTCGGATGTGCGCGCGGAAGACATTCTACATTTTCGTCTCGGCCTCGGACGGTGAGCAGTTCTGCGCCGTCCGGCAGGATCAGCCGATCCCGTCGCTCATCGACGGTGTGCGCTGGATGTATGTCGGCTGCATCGATACCACCCGCGACAGGCCGTACGGGTTCGACGCGGACGCGGCGCATGCGGCGATGCGGAACCGCGGCGTCTACTTCTACCGCCGCGAACTGATGTTCCGCCGGGCCAACTTCCTCCTCGAAGCCGCCTGAAGGTGGCTCCCCCCGGAACGATCCTGGCCGGCGCCCTCGTGGTCGCCGGTCTCGGGTTCGCGCCCGCCGCCGAGGCGCAGGTCCCGACGCGCGTCGGAACCTGCGCGGCGACGACCATCGCGCGGATCGGGACGCGGTTCAGCGACAGGCTCGTCAAGCCGAAGGGCGACGGGATCGATGAGGGGACGAGCGTCGATCTGACGAACGGCGTCTACGGCATCTCCTACGCCTATGTCGACGCGGTCGCGCGATCGCGGATCGGCGACCGGGTGATGACCTGTCTCGTTCTCCTGCCGACCGGCTGCCCCAAGGGCGACGATCGCGGCAAGATGTACACGACGACCAACCTGCGCACCCTGGATTCCTGGACATTGCCCGACTCCCAGCACATGTGCGGCGGCGCCTGATCGGGCTCGCGAGAAACGCCGCGCGGCTGAGCGTGTTGCCTCCCGGAGGAGCCGGAATCGGGCTTCGGCGAAGAGGAGAGGGATCCGTGTCGGTCAGGAACGGTCTTGCTGCCCTCGTGCTGGCGGTCGCGGGCGCGGCGCCGGTCCCCGCCCGGGCCTGGGGCGTCCCCGGATGCACCAACCTTCCCGAGTACAATCGCGCCCTCGGCGCCCTGCAGGGCATGACGAGCGCCTGCGACATGAGCGTCGAGGAGGCCCGCCGGGTCGTCGCGGCCCATGACGGCGTCGCGCCCGGCCCCCCGGTCGCTGCCGCGGAGCCGCCCAGGAGGCGATGCAGCATCAGGCCGAGTTCGTCCGCAGTCAGTTCGCCGCCGCTGAATCCGCCGACCGGCGCTCAGGTCTCGTCGCCCGGGGCATCCGCCGCGCGGGCGCGCGCCCAGTCCCGGTCGCGCTCAGCCTGGCGGGCGCGCTGCTCCGTCACGTAGGCATCCTCCTCGGCGTGCTCCCGCTTCCGGCGGCGGTCGGCAGCGGCCGCAGCGCGCTTGCGCCACGCCTCCGTCTCGGCCTTCTGGCGCAGCAGTTCCTCGACCGTGACGGGTGTCACGGGCGCCTTGGGTTGCGCCCAGGGATAGGGCGGTCGGGGTGGCGGCGGGCGGGCCGCCCGGTGGGCGGAGGCCTGCCCGGCCCGCCGGAGCGCCTCGGCKGCCTCGACGAGGGTCATCCCGGCGCCCTGCGCGATGCGCTCGGCGGCGGCCCGGGCGGCCGCGCGCTCGCCCGCCGTGGCGCCCTGGGCGGCGAGCGCGAGGCATTTCTCGAACCGGTCTCGGTCGGCGGGCGTCATCGGCGACGTCATAGGCGGCGTCTTACCGCCAAGTCGGCCCGCCTGTCCCGCCGCTCCGGCCTCGTCAGTCCGGTTTCGCGCTGGCCACCGTGTTGGCCAAGCTGTAGCTGCCGAGCTTCTCGCCGACGACCTGGACGGCGCCCTCCGTGGGGGAGTTCAGCCGTCGGGAGCGGATCTTCATGGTGCCGGACAGGCCCGCGAACTTGCCGGTCCCGCCGATCCACTCGCCCGTTCCGTCGTTCACGGCGGCCAGGGGCTGGACCGGATAGTCCCACTTCTCGAAGACGTGGTCGCCGTCGGCGTCGACGTAGTCGCAGTAGCCGTGGTTCTCGAGGGTTTTGGCGACGCTGTCGATGAGCGGGGCGGAGGTGCAGCGTCCGGCCATGTTGTGCAGGAGCCGGCCGCCCGATTCGTTGACGGCGGTCATCATGTAGATCATTGCCGAAGCGGTGCGATTGTTGCCGATCACGACAGGTTTCGGCGCGGCGACGCCGATCGACGTGTAGGTGATCCTGAAATCGCCCTGCCGCGGCATGTCCTCGGCGCGGCCTGTACTCGCTCCGAGAAGCAGCAGGCCGGCTGCCGCGGCGGTGATTTCAGCGGCGGTTGCTGTGTGGATGACCCTTCGTGTCATGGCGACCTCCCTGTCCGACGCAGGCGCGACCGGTCGGCAAGGATCACGCTGCCGAACGACAGCCGACCGAATCATGTGCGTCGATCCAATGCTGTTATCTTTGGTTCGAATATTCAATATGTCCGGAAGGAGACAGTTATATTCTGTCACTCCGCGCTGCGGTGCTGCTGGGGCGGTCCGGCTCCTACGTCCCGGCGCGCCCGCTCCCGCCCTGGCCGATCGCCGGCAGGCCGGTCCCGTCCGGCAGGCCGCCGAGCACCACGAGGATCCGTCCCAGGAGCGCCCGCGAGTGCCGGGCACCGCTGCCGATGGCCCCGAGGTCCGGCCGGCCCGGACGGGCCTCGTAGGCCGCGCGCAGCCGGTCGAGCTGCCGCCTGCGCGTCTCGGGATCGCCGGAACCCATGGCCCATCCTCCCGGCGGGCCCTGGCTCGCGGTGCGCCCCCGCGAACGAGCCTTCGACCATCCCGAGTCGGGGAGTTGGAAAACCGTGTCTGAACGGTCCCTACGACCTTTAGCGCCGGAACGCCTGGACATACGCCGCAGGCTCCCCGACCGTGTGGCCAAGGATACGGGTGCCGTTGTGGTCGGCACCGACCATCAGACAGGGGGTTCCACGCCCCAGGGCCGCGCGTACGGCCCCGCCGGCGTTCTAGCCGCGTCTAGGAACGAAATCCAGCCCGCCGTGCCGCGCCGCGCTCGAGTCGGCGGAAGCCGGCATCGGTCAGGAGGGCCAGCGCGGACACGACGAGGCCGCCCTGCAGGACGTAGGCGGTGTTGCCGGTCAGGAGGCCGGAGATGATCACCTCGCCGAGGGTGCTGGCCGCCACCGTCGAGCCGATGGTCGCCGTCGCCAGCCCGATGACCGCCGCGAGGCGGATCCCCGACAGGATCATCGGCAGCGCCAGGGGCAGCTCGACGCGGACGAGTCGCTGCCGGTCGGTCAGCCCCATGCCGCGGGCGGCCTCCAGCAGCGCGGGGTCGATCGCCTCGAGGCCGGTGAGCGCGGTCTCGAAGATCGGCAGGAGTCCGTAGAGGATCAGGGCGATCAGGGTCGGGACCGCGCCGAACCCGAGGATCGGCACGGCCAGGGCCAGGACCGCGACGGGCGGGAAGGTCTGCCCGATGCGGGCCACCGACCGGGCGAAGGGCAGCACGTCGCGGCCGGCCGGCCGCGTGGCCGCGACCGCGAGACCAAGGGCGATCCCGGTCGCGGTCGCGGTCGCGGCGGCGACGAGCAGGAGGTGGTTGACGGCGAGCGTCAGGAGCGGCGTCTGGCCGTAGATCGGCGGCGTGTCGCCGGGGGCGAACGGCCGGAACAGGGGCGCGAACCGGCCCGGCGCGACCAGGAACGCCCCGAGCAGGGCGAGGAGCGCGGCCCGGGCGATCCGCGGGGCGCGGATCACGGCCGGGCACCCCGCGCCTCGAGGGCCTCCCGCGTCACCCGGCCCAGGACGACGCCGTCGCGGCTGACCGGCAGGGCCGGGCGCCGGGACCACAGGCTCTCGGCGAGGGCGGCCCGCACCGTGGTCCCGGCCGGGATGGGCGGGCCCGGCGCCGGTCCCGGCTCGACCAGATCGTCGACGGTGCGCAGGGCCATGAGCTGGAAGGCCCGGTCGCCGCTGCCGAGGAGCGCGCCGACGAAGGCGGTGGCGGGCGCGCCGACGAGGTCCGCGGGCGCGGCCTCCTGCACCAGGCGCCCGGCATCCATGACGGCGACGCGGTCGCCGAGATGCAGGGCCTCGGTCATGTCGTGGGTCACCAGCACGATCGTGGTGCCGTAGCGCGCCTGGATCGCCAGAAGGTCCGCCTGCGCCCGCCCGCGGATGACCGGGTCGAGGGCGCCGAAGGGCTCGTCCATGAGCAGGATCGGCGGCTCGGCCGCGAGCGCCCGGGCGACGCCGATCCGCTGCTGCTCGCCGCCGGAGAGCGCCGCCGGCAGGCGGTCCCGGTAGATCGCCGGATCGAGGTTGAACAGGCCGAGGAGCTCGTCGACCCGCGCGGCGATCCGCCGGCGGTCCCAGCCGACGAGCTTCGGCACCACCGCGATGTTCTCCGCGACCGTGCGGTGGGGGAACAGCCCGTGGCCCTGGATGGCGTAGCCGATCCCGCGCCGCAGCAGGTGCGGCGGCACATCCCGGACGTCCCGGCCGGCGATCCGGACCGTCCCGGCGCTCGGCTCGATCAGGCGGTTGATCATCCGCAGCAGGGTGGTCTTGCCCGACCCCGAGGTGCCGACGACCGCCAGGATCGCTCCGGTCTCGACCCGCAGGGTGACGTCCGCCACCACGGTGCGCCCCTCGAAGACGCGGCTCACCCCGGCGAGATCGATCATGCGGTCCGCTCCGCCGCGCGGCCCCGGCTCAGGTCGATGACGGCGTCGAGCAGCACGGCGGCGCCGCTCGCCAGGGCGACGGTCGGCAGCGCGCCGAGCAGGACGAGGTCGCCCGCGTTCTGGCTGATGCCCTGGAACACGAACACGCCGAGGCCGCCGCCGCCCACGAGGCCCGCGATCACCGCGAGGCCGATGTTCTGGACGAGGACGATCCGGATCCCGGTCAGGATCGCCGGGAGGGCGAGGGGCAGGTCGACCTGGAAGAGCCGCTGGCGCGGGGTCATGCCGACGCCCCGGGCGGCGTCGCGCACCGGCCAGGGCACCGCGTCGAGGCCCGCGACGGTCGCGGCGGCCACCGGCAGGAGCGCGTAGGCGAACAGCGCCACGAAGGCCGGCGCGGCGCCGATCCCCGCGATGCCGAGGGCGGCCGCGCCCGGGACCTCCCGGCCGATCCAGGCCAGGGGCGCGATCAGCATGCCGAACAGGGCCATGGACGGGACCGTCTGCACGACGTTGAGGGTCGTGAGCAGGCCCGCCCGCACGGGCGGGACCGGGCGCGCGAGGACGGCCGCCGGGATCCCGACGAGGGCGGCGGCGGCCACCGAGGCGAGGGCGAGGGCGGCGTGGGTCCGCAGCTCCCGGCCGAACGTGTCGGAGCGGCCGGCATATTCCCGCAGGACCGAGAGGTTGTCCCAGAAGCCGGTGCGCAGGGCGAGCCCCGCCGCGGCGACCAGCAGGGCCAGCGCGGCGATACCGGTCGCCCGGCGCGGTCAGGTGGTCGGCCGCCCAGCCGGCCGCGAGGCCGAGCAGCAGCAGGATCGCGGCGGCGGCGGCCAGCCGCAGGATCGGCGCCGACCGGAGGACCAGCGGCGGCAGCGCGAGGGCGACGACGCCTCCGAGGAGGAGCGCCGCGCCGGAGGGGAGCGCCGACCACACCGTCAGAGCGGTGCCGGCCGCGATCCGGTTCGGCCGGGTCGTCATCAGCGGCAGGGCGAGCAGGCTCACCGCCAGCACGGCCGCGAAGGCCGCGCCCAGCGGATCGACGCCCCGGCGACGCCGCCCGGTCGCGGACAGTACCCCCGTCCTCACGCGCCGACGGCGTCCCGGGACGCGCACGTGGATGGGAGCGGGTCGGGTCTCATGAGGCGGGTCACCGGCGTCGCGACGCTCGCGGGCGCCCCACCGCGCATCCTTGCCGACGGAGCCCCGGCTTGTCGACGCGGGATTAAGCGGGCGGCGCACCACCCCGCCCGCGAGGACGCGGATCGCGGCGCTGGCCGCGCGGCCGGCTCACGGCACGAACCCGTTCTGCCGGAGGAAGTCCGCCGCGACCGCGGAGGCGGGCTCGCCGCCGATCTGGACCCGGCCGTTGAGATCCCGGAGCGTGGCCAGATCGAGCCTGCGGAAGATCGGATCCAGCACGGCGGCGATCTCGGGATGGGCCTTGAGGACCGCGCCGCGGACCACCGGCGCCGGCTGGTAGACCGGCTGGACGCCCTTGTCGTCCTCGAGCATGACGAGGCGCGCGACCGCCATGCTGCCGTCGGTGCCGAACACCATGGCGGCGTTCGTGCCGGAGGTGCCCCGCGCCGCCGCCGCGATCGTGGCGGCGGTGTCGCCGCCGGCCAGGATGACGAGCTGGTCCGGCGTGAGGGTGAAGCCGTAGGCCCGGCCGAAGGCCGGCAGCGCCCCCGGGCTGGTCACGAATTCCGACGAGGCGGCGAGCTTGATCGCGCCGCCGCCCGCCACGTAGCGGCCGAAATCGCTCATGGTCCTCAGGCCCGCGGCCCACGCGATCTCCTCGCGCACCGCGACCGCCCAGGTGTTGTTGGCCGAGGCGGGCGTCAGCCAGACGAGGTCGTTGGCCGCGCGATCCAGGTCCCGGGCCGTGCGGTAGGCCGCCTCCGGGTCCTTCCACACCGGAGGATCCGCTTTCCCGAAGAAGAACGCCGCGTTGCCGGTGTATTCCGGATAGATGTCGACCTGTCCCTCGATCAGGGCCTGGCGGACGATCGCGGTGGCGCCGAGCTGGATCTTGTCGACGGTCGGCAGGCCCCGGGCCTGCAGCGCCTGCAGGATGATGTTCCCGAGCACCCCGCCCTCGGTGTCGAGCTTCGAGGCGACGACGATCCCCGCCGCCGGGGCGCCGGGCGTGGGTGCGCACTGGGCGGTCAGCAGCGCGAGGGCCGCCGCGACGAGCCCTGCCCGCATCCGCTTCACCATGGCCTCCGGGTCCCCCCGCGCCGCCGTCGGTCCGTTCGGGCGCTCGCCTCGCGACATCTAGGGCCGGTCCGGATCAAGTTGAGGCGGAGGCGCACCGAGCCCCTGCCGCACGGGCGAGGGGCATGGCGCGACGTCGCGACCCGAATCGTCGTCGGCCAGAATCGACGCGACGGGATCGGGAAACAGCTCTCGGGCGCCGCCGCGGCGCGATTCGGTGCCCGAACCCGGTCGACAGCCGCGTCCCTCGCGCCGGACCGCTCCGGCGTCGCGGCCCGCGCGACCGCCGCGCCCGGCGAGTCCAACCGGGGCCGTATCAAATCAACACATTCCCGTTAATGTTGTTTAACCTTTACATGATCCTGCCGCGAACGATCCTGGCTTTGGAGATATAATCTTGAGTACATGCTTTGTGTCGAAAGGAGGGGAGATATGTCGTATTCGATTCTGGTTCGCGATCTCACCCGCGAGACCGACGGTACTCCGAAACTTCTGGCCTACGACATTCACGACCGCTCGGCGGCCGAGACTCTCGTGTCGGTGATCGCCACGTCGTACCAGGATCACGGCTTCAATCCCGCGACCCGCGTTCACTGGTTTCGCCACGCGGGCGGGGTGCGCGAGATCTTCACGTGGCCGCGCTCCTGACCGGCGGCGGGCGGGCTCAGGTGCCGCAGAAGGTCCGGTAGCCGACGCCGCCGCCCGCGGGCGCCTCCGCGAAGGCGGCGTGGTCCGGCTGGTCGTCGTAGGGGCGCGCCAGGACGGCGAGGAGCGTCGCGAACGGCGCGAAGTCGTCCCGCTCCACGGCGGCCTCGATCATCGCCTCGACCCGGTGGTTGCGCGGGATGAAGGCCGGGTTCTCCCGGCGCATCGCGGCGGCGGTCTCGCCCGGGTCGCGCGCGTCCTGGGCCAGCCGTGCGCGCCACGCGGTCGCCCAGGCATCGTAGCGCGTCGGATCGACGAACAGGTCGCGCACGGCCGCGTCGGCCTCCGGCCGCGCCGCCGCGTCGCAGAGCCGGCGGAACGTCAGGGTGAAGTCGGCCTGGTTCTCGGCCATCCGCTTGAGCAGGTCGCCCGCCAGCTCGGCGTCGCCGTCCCGGATCTCGGCGAGGCCGAGCTTGCGGGCGAGGCCGCCGTGATAGGCCGCCTCGAAGCGCGGCGCGTAGGTGGCCAGAGCCGCCTCGGCCTCGGCGACCGCGGCGTCGTCGCCCTCGGCGAGGAGCGGCAGCAGGGTCTCGGCGAGCCGCGTCAGGTTCCAGAGCGCGATCCGCGGCTGCTGGCCGTAGGCGTAGCGGCCGTTGCGGTCGATGGAGCTGTAGACCGTCCGGGGATCGTAGGCGTCGAGGAACGCGCAGGGCCCGTAATCGATCGTCTCGCCCGCGACCGACATGTTGTCGGTGTTCATCACCCCGTGGACGAAGCCGACGTGCAGCCAGCGGGCCACGAGGCTCGCCTGGGCCGCGACGACGCCCTCCAGCATCGCGCGATAGGGGTTGGCGGCCCCGGCGGCGTCCGGGTGGTGCCGGGCGACGACGTGGTCGGCGAGGGCGCGCAGGCCCTCGACGTCGCCGCGCGCCGCGAAGAACTGGAAGGTGCCGACCCGGATGTGGCTCGCCGCCACGCGGGTGAGGATCGCGCCGGGCAGGAGCGTCTCGCGCACCACCGGCTCGCCGGTCGTCACGGCGGCGAGGGCCCGCGTGGTCGGGATGCCGAGCGCCGCCATGGCCTCGCTGACGAGGTACTCGCGCAGGACCGGGCCGAGCGCCGCCCGCCCGTCGCCCCGCCGCGAGAACGGCGTCGGGCCCGCGCCCTTCAGCTGGATGTCGCGGCGGCGCCCGTTCCGGTCGACGACCTCGCCGAGCAGGACCGCGCGGCCGTCGCCGAGCTGCGGCACGAACTGGCCGAACTGATGGCCGGCATAGGCCGCGGCGATCGGGTCGGCACCGTCCGGCACCGCGTTCCCCGCCAGCGCCGCGACGCCGTCCGGGCCGGCGAGCCAGTCCGGGTCGAGGCCGAGCTCCTCGGCGAGCGCGCGGTTCAGCCGGACGAGGCGCGGCGCCGCGACGGGCGTCGGCGGCCGGCGGGCGTAGAAGCGCTCCGGCAGGCGGGCGTAGCTGTTGTCGAAGGGGAGTGCCGTCATCGTCGGGATCTATGGAGGGTGGGGCCCAGGGGCAAGCGGGCCCGTCGGAGCCGCGCGGCGGCGGCGGAGCCGCCGATCGTCCGCCGGTTCCGGGTCATCGTCGCGCCTCTCCGCTCCYCGGCCGATCCGCCGGGCGCGGGCTTGTTCGCGGCCGGCGAGTCGTCAGGCGTCGGCGGGCCGGATCGTCTCGATCGGCTCGAGCGCCTCGATCCGCCGGGCCGCCGGAGCNGCTCACGCCTCCGCGGCGGCCTTCCGGGACTTGCGGCTCCTGGGGGCCTTCGTGCCGGCGCCGGCCTCCGCCGCGACGGACTCCGCGGGCTCGCTCCGCTTGGCGGCCGGGCTGCGGCGCTTGTGGCCGAGGCCGGCGTTGCGGGCGAACTCGGCGCGCATCGCCGAGTAGTTGGACGCGGTCGTCGGGTAGTCCGGCGGCAGCCCGTAGCGCTGCCGGTACTGCTCGATCGTCATGCCGTTGCCGGTGAGATGCCGCTTCAGCGTCTTGTACGGCTTGCCGTCGATGAACGAGATCAGGGCGTCGGGCGTGATCGACTTCTTGATCTGCGCGGGCGTCGCCTTCTTGAATTCGGGCTCGGCCGAGGCCGTCGTGTGCCCGAGACCGGCCAGCGCCGCGTGGACGCCGGACAGCAGCGACGGGAGGTCGGGAACCGGAACGGAGTTGTTGGCGACATAAGCCGAAACAATATCGGCGGTCAGCTCGACGAAATCGATCGGGTCCTGATGGGGTGCAGAATCGGTATCTTCCATGGGCGCCTCTCACGTGTGAGTGATCCATGAACGTGGATTCGTTTCTCGACAGTCAAGTCCTTATCTGCACGAAGATAACCCATTATGCCTGTTATCTACCGAATGGAGCGACGAATACCAACATAGATCAGTGGCGCTCTTCGTGCCGGATCTTCCCGCCACCGCTCGCCCACCGGCCGGGTCTCGCGGGCCGTCGGCCGGCCGTCCGGGCCGGCCTCTTCAGGAAGCGTTAACCCTGCCGTGGTCTCTGGCAGGGTCGCTCCGGCTTTGGGGGTAAGAAGCCGAACGACAGGCGGGCCGAGCCCTGCCCCTCCATGCTCGGCCCGCGCCCTCGCGCCGCGGCGACGCTCAGGCGTTGGCCGCGGTCCCGATCGGCGTGGTGATCGCGCCGCGCGTCCCGGGCGGGACGACGGCCTGCAGCACCCGCGCGGGCCCGGCCGCGTAGTCGGCCCGGTAGCTGCGCTCCAGCGTCATCAGGGTGCGCATCGGCGCCTCGGCCAGGTCGAGGAGGCGGGCGTCGCGCCAGCGGAGCTTGGTGAGGCCGGAGCGGCCGAACCACCGCGGCCTCTCTTCCTCGACGAGCAGGACCAGCTTGCCCGTCCACGTCTTGCGGAACCAGAACCGTCCCGTGAGCTTGGCCGCGCCGAACATGCAGCACCTCGCGTCAGAGCCCCTCTCGCCAACGCGGGCCAAGCTCGGCGGTTTCCGCCGGACGCCCGTCGCCCGGCACCGGGCCGGCGCCGCGGCCATGCGCGGGCGACATGCACGGTGACGGCGCCTTCTCGAGATCGGCCGGGCGCTCGCCCTCGACCCGGTCCTGCTCCTCCTCGACGAGCCCGCCGCTGGCCTGACCGCCCCCGACATCGCCGAGCTGACCGCGATCATCCGCAAGATCCGCGACGCCGGGATCACGGTCATCCTGATCGAGCACCACATGGATGTCGTCATGGGCCTGTGCGACCGCGTGTGCCGCCGGCGCGGGAGCGGTCGGCCAGGAGCGCGAGCGGGCGGCCCGCCAGGGCGCCGACGAGGCCGGCGGCGGCCTTGACGAGGAAGTCGTCGACTTTTCCGTGCCGGGTCCCGGTGAGGGTCTGGCCCGCCTCCAGGCCGCCGGCCAGGACGACGAGGCCCGCCAGGATCCAGGGCCAGTGCCGCGGGTAGGCCACCGTCATGAGCAGGCCGGCCAGGGCGTAGGCCGCGACGCGCTCGTAGCTGGGATTGGTCGTGACCACCGGACGCAGGCCGATCGGCACCAGCGTGACCGCGACGATCAGAGCCACCAGGGTCCAGGCCGCGACCCGTATCAGGCCGTGCCACTGCGCGTTCGATATCAGCATCGCGGAAACGTAACCTCACGGCGACGGCGGCCGCGTACAAGGTGGGCGCGCCGCCGCCCGTATCATAACGGCGGCGGGGGACCGGAACATCTGATCATGCGTGGTACTCTGGCCGTCGCGACTCTACTCGCCTTCTCGGCGATTCCGGCCGCCATCGCGGCCAACCCGGTGCGGGACGTGCTCTGGGTGGCGCTGCAGGGCTGCGTGCTCGCCAAGAAGGCCGCGGGCCGGAGCTTTCCCTGCCTCGCGGTCGATCTCGGCGACGCGGCGCGCCCGGGAACGGCGGTGCTGCGCGCGCCGGGCCAGCCCACCCACACGGTGGTGATGCCCACCGACAGCGTCTCGGGCATCGAGGCCCCGGTTCTCCAGGGGCCGCGCGGAGCGGCCTACTGGCGGGCGGCGCTCGCGGCCCGGCACCACGTGTCGGACGCGCTCCAGGGCCGCCTGCCCGTCTCGGCGGTGGGCCTGGAGGTGAATTCCGTCGGCGGCCGCAGCCAGGATCAGCTGCACATCCACCTCGACTGCATGCGCCGGGGTGTCATGGCGGCCCTGAAGGCCCACGGCGACGCCGTCGGCGAGAGCTGGGCCCCGTTCCCGGTGCCGCTGGAGGAGGTGCCCTACGTCGCCATGCGGGTCCCGGCCGACGCGGTCGCGGCGTTCAACCCGTTCGCCGCGCTGGCCCGCGTGCCCGGCTGGCAAGGCCACCTGCATGACGCGAGCTTCGCGGCGGTGGAGGCCGATCCCGGGGATCCGCGGGGTGGGATGATCCTGCTGGCCTACCGGGATCCGGAGGCCAGCGCCGAGTACCTGATGGATCACGGCTGCCGGGTGGCCAGGCACGGCCGGTCCGGCTGAGCCGCCGGGCCGAGCGGCGATCAGTGTTGCTGCTACGTTCTATCCGCCCGGGGCGCGAATCGGGCATAGAGCGATCATGCGCATGCCGGTGCTCAGCTTGTCCGCGATGCTCTTCCTGGCCGCCGGACCTACGGTTGCGGGGCCGGCCGCCGGAGCGGCCGATCCGGCCGAGCTGGAGCGCGCCTGGCACCGCTGCCTGCGGGACGCCACGGGGCATCAGCCGACCGGGCAGAGCCGGGCCGGTGACGAGCGCAACGCCCTCGACGAGTGCAAGTCCCGCGAGGATGCCCTGGTGGCGGCCCTGATGTCCGGCGCGCGCCCGTCGGATGCGCGCACCGGCACGGTGTGGTCGCGGACCTGGGCGGCGTTCGTGGAGCCGCTCGCCGCGTGGTTCGGCGCGCTGCGGCGCTGAGCGCGCCCCGGCGTCTCCGAACGGGCCGCGGCGCGGGTGGTGGGATGTCAGGCTCCGCCGATGCCGGTCGTCACCGTGCCGGTGCCGCCGCATTCGGAGCACCGCGCGTCGGCGACTTTGCCGGTGCCGCCGCAGGCCCGGCACAGGTTCTCGCCGGTGCCCGGCGTGCCGGGCGGGGCCTCGTCCCCGGGTTCGCGCGGATCCGCCTCGGCCATCGCCCGCCCTCTCCGGACGCTCCGCCCTGACCGGCAGACCGGGCCGGGCCGGCGCTGTTCGCGGTCACGCGGGTCGTCACGCGGGTCGTCACGCGGGCCGTGGAGGCTCGGGGGCTTCCGCGGCGTCGCACCGCGCACGACCGGGCGAACCGCGGCCCGCGCGGGCCGTTGGCGGACCATGAGCGATCAGACATCCGAACCGCACCCGGCCACGCGCCCGGATCCCGTCACCGAGGCGCGTCGGCGCGAGATGGCGACCGAGCATCTCCTGTTCGGGACGATGCGGTTCCTGGCGCGGCGGCACCCGGACTTGCTGGACGAACTCGAGGGCAGCCTCGGCCATCTGTGGGATACGGTCGAGGGCGAGGCGCGGGACGACGAGGCCGTGCGCACCATCGCCCGGCGCATGATCAAGGGGCTGCGGGCCGAGCAGTGATCGGCCCGGCCCGGGTCACCGCGGGATCACCGCTGCGCGTCGGTCACCTTGATGGTTGGGATCATCGCCACGGCCTGCGCGGTCACGCGGTCGAACGTCTCTCCGGTGAGGCCGCGTTCCGTCGCGAGCTTCCGGATCCGGTCCGCGTGCTGCGAGAGGGTCAGGCCGAAATAGGTCTTCTCTGCCGCCTGTTCGACAGACTCGTTAGCCACGTGGTCGCTCCTGTTCATGGTTGGTGAGGCGCGCTGATTTGGGCCGGGGCGGTCGCGGCTTCAAGCCCCGGCCGCGGCCCGGGCGCCCCGGCCATGAACCGTGATCATACCGGGATCAGGGCGCGGCCCTGCCGCCCCCGCCGGCTGACTCGCCCTCAGCGGCTGCATCCGATGCAGATGCCGCGGGTGATGGCGTCGTTGCGCTCCTCGACGGCGTCGCGGCGCTCGATGCTCCCGGTCTCGTTCGGGCCGAGCGCGCCGGGATTCGGCACGGTCTGGCCGGTCGCGGCGGTGTGGGGTGCCTTGGCGGTGGTGGCGGGGCCGCCGCCGGTTCCCGTCTGGCTCACGGGATCGGCCCAGGCGGTGACGGAGGCCAGGGTCAGGGCGGCGGCCATGGCGAGCGTCGCGGATCTGCGCATGTGAAGCTCCCAGCACTGCGTGCGTCGGACTGTGCGAAACTGACGCACGCGCGCGCGAGAAGTTCCCGCACGGCCCGTCCGCGCGCGCGATCGCCGCCCTGGCGCGAGTCATTCGGCGCTCGAATGCGGCGGTTCACCTTCAGGCGTAACGGCTAAGCCATTTTGAGAACTGTCTTCGCATCTGAATCAGCGGATCGTGGTGGTGTAAGATTCGGAGGCGTACGTCATGAACCCGACCGTCAAGGCCGTGCTGCTGAACGAGCGGACCACCGTGCTCTCGGCCATCGCGGCGCGTCAGGGCACCGTCTCCGACCTCCTAGTGCAGATCAACGGCGTCGAGAACGACATCTGGCGGCTGCGCCATCGCCTCATCGACATCGAGGCCTACCTGATCGGTCATCGCGTCGAGCTGCCCGACGCCGGGGCTGGGCAGGCCGAGGCGGCGGACGGGACGGAGGCCCCGGTCCCGCACCCTGCGCTGCCGCAGCCCGCGCCGCGGCCGGGCGAGGTGATCGGCCTGCCGAGCTGCAAGCCGCTCGGCGATTTCGTCCGCCCGAAGACGTCCGCGCGGAAGGCCCAGGCGACCGCGGCCCGTCAGGTCGAGATCGCCTGAGGCCGCCCGGGGATCACGACCATGCACCGCCTCCGCAACGGTCTCCGGCGCAGGTCCGCGCCGCCGGTCCCGGCCCTGCCCGAGAGCCTGACGCGCTTCGTGTCGCCGCCGGTTCCCGAGGCCGGATGGATCACCGCGCCGCTCCGGGACATCGGCATGGCGCTGCTGGTCGGCGTCGTCGTCGCGCTCGTCGGCGGCCGCATCCTCGAAGCCTGGTAGCCGCTCCTGACTGTATCCCGGCCATGGCCTATGAGGATCGGTGAGGATCCCGAGGGGGTGGACGGATGGGCAACGGCGACGGCAGCGGCGCGCCGAGCGCGAAGATCGCGGAGGTCCAGCGCCTCGCCACGGCGCTCGCGGCGCGGGTGCGCTACGCGCAGCTGGTGGGCCGGCCGGTCTACGAGGCGCAGATCTCCGCGCTGGTCGGCGCCGCGCGCCTGATGGACGAGGAGCGGGCCCCGTGGCCACCGATGGTGGAGGAGGTGCTGACCGAGCTCGCCCGCACGATCGAGGGGGCCGATCCCGCCGAGGGCGTGGCGGGGAACGCGGTGGGGAACGCTGCGGGCGATCCGGCGAAGGACTCGCCCGGACGGCCTTGAACGCACCGCTCCCGCCGGCTCCCCGTCGTCACCCTGATAGCGGTCATCGCGCGATCGCTTGGGGCTCCCGACCGGGATCGCGCGGAGACCGGCGGCGTCGGTCGCGCGCCCGCAGCCAGATGGCCGCGTCCAGCACGACGACGGGCGCCACCGCCAGGGCCGCCGCCAGGGTGCGGTTGCGCCGCGGATTCGCCGGCGTGGCGCGGGCCGCCAGCAGCCCGGCATCGAGGAGATCCCCGCCGACCCGCAGGCCGAGATGGCGCTCCGGCTCGTCGGCGGCCAGGATCGCCGCGCCCGAGGCGATCTCGCGCAGGCCGTAGAGCTGGACCAGGGCCTCGTGGCCCTCGAGGCCGGTCGCGGCGGCGACGCGGCGGGGCGCGAAGGTCTCGGCGAGGCCGAGCCCGATCCCGAACCAGGCCAGCCCGCGGGCCATCTGTCGGTCATCCATCTGCGATCCTGCTCCGCGCGGCCACCGGTCCATGGTGGGCCAACCGGGCGGTCCCGGCCGTGTTCCGGACCGGCGTGAGGCCGGAACTTCGCGACGAAGGGCCGATTGATCAGGGTGCCGGCACGGAGATCCGCGCCCGTCGCCGCCGCAGCGACGCGCGTCCCCGGCCGCAGTCCCTCAACCCGCTCGCGTCGTGAAGTCGATGGCCGCATGATCCTGAGCCTGCAGGCCGTGCAGGTCGCGACCGGAAGCGACGATGCCGAGAGTCAGCTCGTTTTCGCCGACGGGTTCCTGGTCGCGGTCCTGGTCCGTCTCTCGGCGCAGCACGACGTGGATGCCGGGAAGTGGTTCTTGGAGGCCGGGTTCGGCCCGATCGGGCCCGCCGCGCCGCCGCCGTTCGCGGACCTGCCGGCGGCCCGGGCCTGGATCCTGCGGCAGCTGATCGCGGCGGCCTGACCGCGAGGCCGGCCGTCTCAGGGCGGCGTCCCGAGCCAGCGGAGGGAGCGTCTCAGACGCGCCGCACCGTCCGCGGCGAACCACAGGCCGTGCGCGAACACGACCCGCTCCGGTGCCAGGCCGACGAGATCCGCGGCCGCCCGCGCGGCGTCGCGCCGCCGGAGCCTGATCACGAGGCGCAGGTAGGGGGGCGGCTCGCCGTGCGGCGGCGTCATGCGGGCGAGGCGCAGGAACGGGCGCAGGAGCGCCGGCATCTTGGCGGGCTCCAGGTTGAGGACGAGGTCGGTCAGGATCAGGGTGCGGCTCGCGCTGTGGAAGAACGCGACCTCGCGGAAGCCGAGCCCGCCCGGGACGACGAGCTGGCGCAGGTCTCCCGCCCAGTCGGGCGGCGCCGCATCCCCGAGCACCCGGTCGACGCGCAGGCCGGCGCGGCGGACCTGGCGACGCTCGCGCAGGTTCGGGGCCGCCCAGGTCAGGGCCTCCGGACAGTGGTCCTGCCAGGCTTTCAGGTAGGTCCAGTGCGCGATGTTGGGCGCGACCAGGTGGCGGATCGGTCCGAGCGCCGCGATCGCGCGGTGCAAACCCGCGTCGAAGCGCGTCGGCGAGTGCAGCCAGAGCGATCCGTCGCCGAGCCGCACGACGGTCATCCGGACGGGCAGGGGAATGCCGAGGGCGCGAAGCGGTCCGCTGTCGACGATCCAGACGCCCTCGGCCACCGGCTTGAGCACGTCGAGGGGCGGATAGGTCGCGTCGGGCAAATCCCGCTCTCTTCCTCGGCCGCGGGACGTCACGCGCCCGCACCTGTGCAACGGCGGGGCCGCGGCGGGTTTCCCGGATCGATCGCCGCAGGCCCGGCGCGCGTCACGCCCGCGCGCAGTCGGGCGCGACCGGCTCCAGCGGCGGGACCGGGNAGCAGCGCGCCCGTCGCCGCGCAGGCCGACGGCCACCCGTTCCACGTGGCGACCGTCAGGCACGCCGCCGCCAGGGTGCTCGCGGCGAAGACGGGCGGGACCCAGCCGCTCCGGCCGGGCGCGCCGACGCAGCGGAGGGAGACGAGGCTCTGCAGCACCGAGATCGCGCACATCGCCGTCCCGGTGAGCGCCCCGAGCGTCAGGTAATGCGCGCCGAAGCAGGCGGCACAGGCCGCCGAGGCCGCGAGGATCCAGGTCCGCCGCGGCATCACGCCGGCAGTAAAACCCAGGATCAGGCCCAGGGACCCGAACAGATCGAGATGCGTCGCGGCGGCGGCGGACCAGAAATACAGGAATGATGCGGCGTTCATCGTGCGCGACCGGCCGGCGCGGGGGCGCCGTTTCAGTCGATCGCGCTAGGATCGCACGGTAATCGGATGGTTAACGCCGTCTCGGGCGACGATCACGGTGCGGCGAGCGTGGCCGCTCCGCCGCACCGTGCCCCCGCGCGCCGCGCATGGCCCGATCCCTCGACCCTGGGCCGGTCCAGAATTCGCTCGCGGCCATTCAAGTATTAATCAGGATTTTTATTGCTGCGATTTGCGATTAACATAGATCAATGCGCGATCTTGCCGTGTTCGACGGGGAACAATGCCTGCGGCCTCCGGTTCTCCGGGCATTCGAGTCGGGACGACACCGCGGCCGGTCGGGCGGGGGTGCGCGCGCGCCCGCTACCGGTGGTGTGAACCGACGCTGAGATGCATCTTCCCACGCATGACGATCATCGTCCCGTCGCCGCGCGGTTCCGGGACTTCATCCGGCCTGGACGACGCCCGCATCGACCCGGCCCTGCTCGCCGTCCTCTTTCGGTACCGTGCGGTCCCGCGCGCAGCCGGGACCGTTCCGGAGCTTCGCGGTGCTGTTCGACCCGGGACGCCCGGCAGGTCGCCGCCGACCTCGCGTCGGGCGCCTTCGTGATGCGCCGGATGGACAGCTGAGGGCCGACCGATGACGCGTTCCGCTCCGATTGCCGCCCCGATGCCCGCTCCGTTCCCGGAGGACGAAGAGGCGGTGCTGGCGCTGGCGCGCGCGCTGCGCGAGACCGGCTACGCCTTCACCACCGTGACCCCGGCCACCCACGGCCACGTCAACGCCCGGCCGCGGAACGCCGAGGCCCGCAGCCTGCGCGACGTGTTCGGCTGGAGCCGGCCGTTCCGCGCCGACTTGGTCCCGGAGCCGATCCTGCGCCTGATGCGGGCGGCCGGCGCCGTGATCGAGGACGGCCCGCTTCTGCGGCCGACGCTGCGCTTCTCGAGCCTCGACGGCGAGCTGTTCGCCCATTCCGCGTATCCTCCGAGCGCCGCCGACGCGGTGTTCTTCGGGCCCGACACGGCGCGCTTCGCCGCGGCGGTGATCGCGCATCTCGAGGCGCGGCCGCGGCCGGTGCGCCGCGCGGTCGATATCGGCTGCGGCTCGGGCGCGGCCGGGATCTGCGTCGCCAAGCGGGCGCCGGGCGCGGAGGTGGTGCTCGTCGACATCAACCCGGCGGCCATGCGGGCGGCGCGCGTCAACGCCCGGCTCGCGGGGACCGACGGGGTCGAGGTCCGCCGCAGCGACATGCTGCGCGACGTCGAGGGCGGGTTCGACCTCGTCGTGTCGAACCCGCCCTTCATGATCGACACGGCGGAGCGGGCCTACCGGCACGGCGGCGGCCCTCTCGGGGCCGGGCTGTCGCTCGCGGTGGCCGAGCAGGCGGCGGGGCGGCTCGCGCCCGCCGGCAGCCTCGTCCTGTTCACCGGCGCGGCCATCGTCGACGGCCAGGACCCGTTCCGCGACGCCGTGGCCGACCTCTGCGGCCGGTCCGGGCTGGACTGGACCTACCGCGAGTTCGACCCGGACGCGTACGGGGAGGAACTGGCGACGGCCGCCTACGACGCCGTCGAGCGGCTCGCCCTCGTCGTCCTGACCGCCACGCGCCCGGTGACCCGGCCATGACCGATCCCTTGACCGATCCCTTGACCGATCCCCTGACCGACCGCTCAGCCGACACCTTCCTCCGGGACGCCCTCGCGGGCCTGACCGCCGAGCCGAAGACGCTGCCGGGCAAGTATCTCTGGGACGAGACCGGCTCGGACCTGTTCGATAGGATCTGCCACAGCGCCGACTACTACCCGACCGCCCAGGAGATGACCGTCCTCCCGCAGGCCGCCGCCGACGTGGCGCGGCGGGTGCCGCCGGGGGTGACCGTCGTCGAGTTCGGCAGCGGCGCGAGCCGCAAGATCCGCACGCTCCTCGACGCGCTGCCCGAGCCGGCGGCCTACGTGGCGATCGACATCTCGGGGGCGTACCTGGAGGCCGCGATCCGGCGGCTCGCCGCGGATTACCCCGGCATCCCGATGATCCCGGTCTGCGCGGATTACTCGAAGCCGGTCCGGCTGCCGCGCGCGGCGGGGCCGGGCGGCATCCTGGGCTTCTATCCGGGAACGAGCATCGGCAACTTCGACCCGCGCGAGGCCCGGCTGTTCCTGGAGCGCGCGCGCGCGACGCTCGGGCCGAGCCTGTTCCTCGTCGGCGCGGACGGCACCGCCGACCCGGACCGCCTGCAGCGCGCCTACGGGCGCGCCGACGGCCTGATGGCCGCGTTCCACCGCAACATCCTGACGCGGCTGAACCGGGAGCTCGGCGCCGATCTCGACAGCGACAATTTCCGGCACGCCGTCCGGCTCTGCCCGGACCCGCTGCGGGTGGAGGCCCACCTCGTCGCGACGCGGACCGCCACCTACCGGCTGGGCGACTGGACCGTCGCGTTCGCGGCCGGGGAGAGCGTCCGGACCGACACGTCGCACAAGTACCCCGCGGACGCCTTCCGGGCGCTCGCGGTCGAGAGCGGCTGGCAGCCCCGCGCCCTGTGGACCGCCGAGGACGGGGACTTCAACCTCCACCTGCTGCAGGCGGAGGCTTGACCCGGCAGGCGGCCCCTGGCCCGACGCACCCTCCCGCGCCGAGCCGGCACCCGGCCCGGCGGCGCGCGCTCTAGATGGCCTGGATCGGCGCGTGCTTGCCGTCGTGGGCGGAGCCCGATTCCATGCTCCGGGTCTCGCCGGCCTGGCGCTGGTCCCGGGCCGGCGGCGGGTAATCCGTCAGCGGGCGCCAGGGGGCGGCCGGGGCGCCGAGACGCGCGCCGGACGGGCGCATGGACATCCAGACCGCGACGGCCATCCACGGGACGACGAAGAAGACGAAGGCGGCGAGCCCCACGGCGATCCTCCTTGGTACGGTGACGCCGGGAGAACGCCCGAACGGCGGCCGCGGATCCGACGCGATCGGGCCTGGAGCCCGGCGCGGTCAGAACCTACAAGGATGGGCCGCTCAGCCGGGCCCACCGGACCTGATCGGCGGCCCCGCCGGGCGCGGCCCGGTCCGGACGCCGTCACGGCGCCGCGCAGCCTGCTGGAGCGAGCAATGGCAGATCTTTCCGGAAAGACGGTCCTGGTCACGGCGGCGGGTCAGGGGATCGGGCGCGCCAGCGCGCTCGCCTTCGCCCGCGCCGGGGCGCGGGTCCACGCCACCGACATCAACGCGGGCGCCCTCGCCGAGCTGCGCGCCGACAACCTGAGCACCGCGACCCTCGACGTGCTGGACGCGGACGCGGTCGGCGCCCTGGTCGCGCGCATCGGCGCGGTCGACATCCTGTTCAACTGCGCCGGCACCGTGCACGCCGGCACCATCCTGGAGATGCGCAACGACGAGCTCGACTTCGCCATAGACCTCAACGTCAAGGCGATGATCCGCACGATCCGGGCGGTCCTGCCCGGGATGCTGGAGCGCCGCGACGGCGCCATCGTCAACATGGCCTCGGTCGCCTCCTCGGTGAAGGGCGTGCCCAACCGCTTCGCCTACGGGGTGACGAAGGCGGCGGTGATCGGCCTGACCAAGGCGGTGGCCGCCGACTATGTCGGCCACAACATCCGCTGCAACGCGATCTGCCCGGGCACCGTCGAGAGCCCGTCGCTGCAGGACCGGATCCGGGCGCAGGGCGACTACGAGCAGACCCGCGCGGCTTTCATCGCGCGCCAGCCGATCGGCCGGCTCGGCACGCCCGAGGAGATCGCCGACCTCGCCGTCTACCTCGCGGGCGCGACCTACACGACCGGTCAGGCCGTCCTGATCGACGGCGGCTGGACGATCTGATCCGCCGGGACGGGCGTCAGAACCGGGCGACCAGCGCCACGCCGCCGATCATCAGGGCGCCGCCCAGGACGCGCCACAGGCCGGCCTCGTGGACCTTGAAGCCCACGAGGCCGAAATGGTCGAGCAGGATCGAGGTGACGACGCCCGCGGTCACGATCAGCCCCAGGAAGGTGGCGGCCCCGATCCGCTTGGACACGGAGAGCTGCGCCATCGTCAGGCCCGCGCTCATCAGGCCGCCGAGCCACGCCCACCAGGGCACCTGCGCGAGGCGGTCCGTCGCCGGCAGCCCGTACTGCCCCGTCACCAGCATGGCGACGCAGATCGCCGCGACGCTGACGAGGAGGCTGACCACGCCGGCGAGCAGCGGCCGCGCGAGGGACTTGGCGAGGCCGGCGTTCTGGCCCGGTTCGATCGCGGTGGCGATGCCCGCGAGCAGCGCGAATCCGTAGAGGAAGAGCATGCTGGGATCCTGAAGGGTGCGAGGCGTTCGGAGCGGCGGGCCCGTCAGAACACCGCCACGAGGGCGACGCCCGCGACCATCAGGGCGCCGCCGAGGATGCGCCAGCGCCTGGCGGGGTGGCGCTCGAAGCCCACGAGGCCGTGATGGTCGAGGATGATGGAGCCGACCACGCCCGCGGTGATCACGCAGCCCAGGAACGGCGCCGCGCCGATGCTCTCGGCGATGTAGAGCTGCGCCAGGACGACCGCGGCCCCGAGAACGCCGCCCGGCCACGCCCACCAGGGGACGGGCGTCGCCGCTTCGGCCTGCCTCCGGCCGCGCAGCCGGGCGACCAGCATCGTGGCGAGGAAGCAGGCGATCGCGAGGCCGAAGCAGAACAGGCCCGCGAGCATCGGCTGCCCCGTGACCTTTGCCAGCGTGGCGTTCTGGCCGGGCTCGATGGCGTTCGCGACCCCGGCCACGAGGGCGATGCCGTAGAGGTACCACTTGGACAAGGCGGCGCCTTCCGGAGGAGGAGCGGTCCGCACCCGGACGGGGCGGTCTGCTGCCAAACCCGCCGCCGCGCCGGGCGACTGCATCACGGGCGCGGTCCGCGCCGGGACAGATCGCCCCAGGGTGCGGGCGAGGCCGTCCCGGCCGGGGGGGGCGGCGCGGGAACGTTTCCGGCCCCTCGCGTGCTGTGCCTGTGGCAGCCCGAGTGGATGATGGACGCCCCCAGCCCGACGATCACGCCGAAGACGCAGGACCGTCAGGCCGAGCTGACCCTCCGGGGAATCGCGCTCGGCGCGGCCATCACGGTCGTGTTCATGGCCGCCAACCTCTACATGGGCCTGAAGACCGGGATGACGTTCTCGTCCTCGATCCCGGCGGCGATGATCTCGATGGGCGCGTTCCGGCTGATGGGCGGCGCCGGCATCCTCGAGAACAACATCGTCCAGACGCAGGCCTCGGCGGCCGGCACCCTGTGCAACGTCATCCTGGCGCTCCCCGGCCTCGTCCTCGTCGGCCACTGGCACGGCTTCCCGTTCTGGCAGACCACGGCGGTCTGCCTGCTCGGCGGCCTGCTCGGGGTCGCCTTCTCGATCCCGCTCCGCCGCGCCCTCGTGTCGGGCAGCGATCTCCCCTATCCCGAGGGTATCGCCGCCGCGGAGGTGCTGAGGACCGGCCACGAGGAGCAGGGCGGTCACGGCCTGCGGGACCTGCTCGGGGCCGCCGCGGCCGCCGGGACGATCGGGCTCGCCACCACGGGGCTCAAGATCCTGGGCGAGGGTCTCAGCGGCGCGGTCAGCCTCGGCGGCGCGGTATTCCGCACCGGGACCGGCTTCTCGCTGGCGCTGGTCGGCGTCGGCTACCTCGTGGGCATCGGCGCCTGCCTCGCGCTGCTGACCGGCGTGCTGATCGCCTGGGGGATCGCGGTCCCGATCCTCACCGCCCTGTCGCCCGATCCCGCCGAGTCGGCGGGCGCGGCCGCCGAGGCGGTCTGGTCCGGTCAGGTGCGCCTCATGGGCGCCGGCATCATCGCGGTGGGCGGGCTCTGGACCGTGGGCTCGCTGGCGCGCCCGATCCTCGGGAGCATCCGCGCCGCCCTGGCCGGGAGCGGCGGTCTCGGCAAGGACCACCCCCGGGCGGAGCGCGACCTGCCGATCACCTGGGTGGCCGCCGCGACCCTGGGCCTGTGCGTGCCGCTCGCGCTCCTGTTCTGGGCCTTCGCCGGGGCCGGCGACCTCGGCGGCCTGACGATCGTGCTGGCGGTGGCCGCCACCCTGTTCACCGTCCTGTTCGGCTTCCTGATGGCGGCGGCCTGCGGGTACCTCGCGGGCCTGCTCGGTTCCTCGTCGAGCCCGATCTCGGGGATCGGCATCCTGACCACGATGGCGACCGCGCTGCTCCTGCCCCTGATCCTGGGGCATTCCGCCGGACCCGAGGGGGACCGGTTCGTCACCGGCATGGCGCTGCTGCTGACGTCGGTGATCATCACAACCTCGTCGATCGCCAACGACAACCTGCAGGACCTGAAGACCGGGCAGGTCCTCGGCGCCACGCCCTGGCACCAGCAGGTCGCGCTCATCCTCGGCGTCGGGGTCGGCGCCGTGGTGATCGCCCCGCTCCTGTCGCTGCTCTACGAGGCCTACGGCTTCGTCGGCGCGCCCGCGCGTGACGGGCAGGATGCGGGGAGCGCCATGCCGGCGCCCCAGGCGGCCCTGATGACCCAGATCGCCAGCGGCATCACGCACGGCGAATTGCCCTGGACCATGGTGCTGATCGGCGCCGGGCTCGGGGTGGTGCTGGTGGCGGCCGAGACCTGGCTGAAGCGGCGCGACCTCACCTTCCCGGCCCTGACGGTCGGGATCGGCATGTACCTGCCGCTCTCGGTGGAGGTGACGATCGCCGTCGGCGGCATCCTCGGCTGGGTCGCCGAGCGCCGGCTCCGCGCCCGGTTCGGCGCGAAGGCCGACGGGAAGGCCGACGAGAAGGCCGCGCAGAAGGCCGACAAGGCGGTCGGCGCCGCCCGCCGCCGGGGCGTCCTCCTCGCCTCCGGGTTCCTCGTCGGCGAGAGCTTCGTGGGCGTCCTGCTCGCCGGCACCGACCTCCTGGCGGGGCACAGCGCGGCGCTCGCCGTCGCCGGCAAGGATTTCGCGCCCTACGCCACCGGGCTCGGCCTCGCGGTGTTCGTGGCGGGGCTCGCCGTCTACCTGCGGATGGTGTCGCGACCGGACGCGGCCCCGCGGGGGACGTGACGGATCCGCCGGCGCCCCGGCCGGGTTCCCCGCAGGGAGCCGTCGCCCGCGCGGCCTCGGGATCCGCCACGCCGGAGTTGCGCATGGGAGCGGCTGACAGAGCGGCTGACGGGGCGCCCGGCAGGGCGGCCGACACCCGGGAGCGCGCCTTCCCGCTGAGCGCCGGCATCCTGTTCGGGCTCGGCCTCGGCGGCTTCTTCGACGGGATCGTGCTGCACCAGGTCCTGCAATGGCACCACATGCTGAGCAGCTGGTACCCGATCGACACGATCCCGAACCTCGAGTTGAACACCCGCTGGGACGGCCTCTTCCACAGCGCGACCTACGTCTTCGTGGTCCTCGGGCTGTTCGTCCTCTGGCGCGCGGCGCACCGCACGCACCTCGACTGGTCCAGCAAGCTGCTCGCCGGGTCGCTCCTGATCGGCTGGGGCCTGTTCAACCTCGTCGAGGGCGTGATCGACCACGAGATGCTCGGCGTGCACCACGTCAACGAGCGGGCGCCGCCGGAGCAGTGGCTCTACTGGGATATCGGCTTCCTGCTCTGGGGCGGGGCGATGCTCGCCGCGGGCCTGGGCCTCGTGGTGGTCGGCAAGGGCGAGGCGGCGTCGCGGGCGCGGAATCCCGCGTGAGGGCCGCCGGTCCCGGCCTGCGCCCGGTCCTGCCCTGGCTCGCCCTGGCGGCCGGCCTGATCCTCGCCACCCTGCCGGCTTGGCGGCCCCTGGTCTTCGGGACCGCGCTCACCCTCGAGGATCTCCTCACGCTGCGCTGCCTGTCGCGCTGAATCCCGCGTCCCGGCCAGTTCCGTAGGCCCCTTCTCAGGCCTCTTCTCACGCCACTTCGGCCGCCTCGCCGAGCAGCGTCCGGACGAACCGGCGGGTGCGCGGGTCGGCCGGCCGGGCGAAGACGTCGGCGGCCGCGCCCTGCTCGACGATCTGCCCCCCTTCCAGGAACACCACCGTGTCGGCGACGCGCCGCGCGAGGCGCAGGTCGTGGGTCGCCATCAGCATGGTCGTGCCCGCACCCGCGAGGCCGGCGAGCACGTCCACCACCTCGGCGGCGAGTTCCGGGTCGAGGGCCGAGGTCGGCTCGTCGCAGAGCAGCAGGCGCGGGGAGGGGGCCAGCGCCCGGGCGATCGCCACCCGCTGCTGCTGGCCGCCCGACAGGCTGGCGGGCCAGTCCGCGGCCTTGTGGGCGAGGCCGACGCGCTCCAGCAGCTCCAGGGCGCGCGCCCGGGCCCGGGCCTGCGGCCACCTGCCGACGGTGACGAGCCCCTCGGTGACGTTCTCCATCACCGTCCGGTGGGGGAAGAGCTGGAAGTTCTGGAACACCATGCCGGTCTGCCGCCGCACGGCGAGCACGTCCCGCCGCGCCGGCGGGCTGCCCGGCCGGAAGGTGAGGCGGATCTCGCCGAGGGTCAGCGTCCCGGCCTGCGGGACCTCCAGCAGGTTCGCGCAGCGCAGGAGGGTCGACTTGCCCGAGCCCGACGGGCCGATCAGCGCCGTGACCCGGCCCTCCGGCACCGCGAGGTCGACGCCCCGCAGGACCGGGTTGTCGCCGAAGCGCTTCTCGATGGCCGACAGGGCGATCACGCGCGGGCCTCCAGGTAGCCGCCGTAGCGCCCGAGGCGCCGCTCCAGCAGCGTCTGGAGCCAGGACAGCAGCGTCGACAGGACGAGGTAGATCAGCGCCACCTCGATGTAGAGGATCAGCGGCTCGTAGGTGACCGCGACGATGCGCTGCGCCGCCTGGAACAGCTCCGGCACCGTGATGGCGGCCGCGAGCGAGGTGTCCTTCACCAGGGCGATGAAGGAGTTGGCCAGCGACGGCACCGCCACCCGCGCCGCCTGGGGCAGGATCGTGCGGCGGAGGGCCTGGACCGGGGTCATGCCGGTGGCGTAGGCCGCCTCCCACTGCCCCTTCGGGATGGAGGCGATGGCGGCGCGGACGATCTCGGACGTGTAGGCGCCGACGTTGAGGGTGAACCCGATCACGGCGGCCGGGAAGGCGTCGATCAGGATGCCGGCGCTCGGCAGGCCGTAGAAGATCACGAACAGCTGCACGAGGAGCGGCGTGCCCCGGAAGATCCACACGTAGAGCCACGCCAGCCCCGCGAGCGGCCGGGGCGCGAACAGGCGCACGAGGGCGGTCCCGAGCCCCAGGCCGAGGCCGAGCGCGAAGGCGATGAGCGTCAGCGGAACGGTGAAGCGCAGGCCGGCCGCGAGCAGCGGCCCCAGCGACTGGAGCATGAGGTCGAGCCAGTGCGGCACGGGGCGGCGTCTCCTACCGGGCGATCGAAGCGAAGGGCTGTGCGGGACCGGCGCCCGGGCGGGAGCGCCGCTGACGGATCACTTGGAGACGTCGGCCCCGAAATACTTCTGGGCGATCGCCGCGTAGCTGCCGTCGGCCCGGATCGCCTCCAGCGCCTTGTCGATCGCGGCCTTCAGCGCCGGGTTGTTCTTGCGCATGATGATCCCGGAGGCGTCCGCGTCGGCCTGCTCGGCGGCGATCTTCACCGGGGCGTTCGGCTTCTGCTTGTGGAAGTCCAGGAACGACAGGCTGTCGTTGACGGTGGCGTCGGCGCGTCCGGTGAGGACGAGCTGGACCGACTGGTCGAAGCCGTCCGTGCCGACGAGCTCGGCGCCGGACTGCTCGGCGAGGCGCGCGAAGTTGCTGGAGAGGCTCTGGGCGGCCTTCTTGCCCTTCAGGTCGGCGAAGGACTTGATGTCGGACCGGTCCGCCCGCGTGATCAGCACGGCCCGTGCCCGGATGTAGGGCTCGGAGAAGTCGAACTTCGCCTGCCGCTCCTTGGTGATGCCGACCTGGTTGATGACCACGTCGTAGCGCTTGCCGTCGAGCCCGGCGATCAGCCCGTCCCACTTGCCCTCGAGGAATTGCGGCGTGACGCCCAGCTGCTCGGCGACCTTGCGGCCGATCTCGACGTCGAAGCCGACGAGCTGCCCGGACGCGTCGTGGAACGTGAAGGGCGCGTAGGTGCCCTCGGTGCCGATGCGCAGGGTCTTGGCGGCGCGAATCGCGTCGAGATCGTCGGCCTTCGCGGGCGCGGCGACGGGCGCGGCGAGGGCCGCGCCGAGGAGCGCCGCGACGACGAGCGCCGCGACGCGGCTGGCAGAGAGGGATCGCATTATAGTAGCTCCGAAAAGAAAACGCTGTTCTCGTGCGGCCGCCGCGCGTGATCTCGGCTGTCGATGGACAAAGCAAAGAAGAGCTCGGCCGTACAGGAAAGCCGGTGCGCTTGTCGACAGCGCGGTGCGCGCGCCGGCCCGCGCCAGGATCGAGGCCGCGTGCTAAGAGGCGCCCGGATCCCGCCCGCGGACACGCTCGTCCGCCGGATGCGCGATCCCGGCAGGAGGACCGCGCATGACTTCGCCCGCCCACGCCTATCGCGGCGTCTTCCCGGTCGCCCCCACGGTCTTCGACGCGTCGGGCGCCCTCGACCTCGACGGGCAGCGCCGGGCCGTCGACTTCATGATCGACGCCGGCAGCCAGGGCCTGTGCATCCTGGCCAACTTCTCCGAGCAGTTCGTCCTCACCGACGACGAGCGCGAGCGGGTGATGCACGCCGTGCTGGAGCACGTGGCCGGCCGCGTGCCGGTGATCGTGACGACGACGCACTTCGCCACGCAGGTCTGCGCCGAGCGCTCGCGCCGCGCCCAGGCGGCCGGCGCCGCGATGGTGATGGTCATGCCGCCCTACCACGGCGCCACGATCCGCGTGCCGGAACTCGGCCTGTTCGAATTCTTCCGCGCGGTCTCGGACGCGATCGCGATCCCGATCATGATCCAGGACGCGCCGGTAGCGGGCACGCCGCTGTCGGCGCCGCTCCTGGCGCGCATGGCCCGGGAGATCGCCAACGTCGCCTACTTCAAGATCGAGACCGCGGGCGCCGCCTCCAAGCTCCGCGAGCTGATCGCGCTCGGCGGCGACGCCGTCGTGGGCCCCTGGGACGGCGAGGAGGCGATCACCCTGATGGCCGACCTCGACGCCGGCGCGACGGGTGCGATGACCGGCGGCGGCTACCCGGACGGCATCCGCCAGATCACCGACGCCTACGCGGCCGGCCGCCGGGAGGAGGCGATGGACGCCTACGCGCGCTGGCTGCCGCTGATCAACTACGAGAACCGGCAGTGCGGCCTGCTCGCCTGCAAGGCGCTGATGGCCGAGGGCGGTGTGATCGCGAGCGAGACCGCGCGGCTGCCGATCCAGCCCCTGCACCCGGCGACGCGGGCCGGCCTGATCGAGCTCGCCCGGCGGAACGACGCGCTGGTC
This sequence comes from Methylobacterium mesophilicum, assembly GCF_036441335.1. GTDB lineage: Bacteria > Pseudomonadota > Alphaproteobacteria > Rhizobiales > Beijerinckiaceae > Methylobacterium > Methylobacterium mesophilicum_B. Next base: position 12,138 of record NZ_MLBW01000033.1, on the reverse strand, counting down.
CTGCGCTGGGGCCGCTGAGGCGGGGGGACACGGGCCCCGGTCGCGCGGCCCGCGCCCGGCTCAGTGCNGGTTCTCGATCACCGCGACGCCGTGCTCGGCCGCGACCGCGCGGATGCGCAGCGCGAGCGCGTCGACGCCCTTGGCGACGCAGACCGGGGCGGCCATGCCGGTCTCGTAGCGCAGCGCCACCGCGTAGTGGGTCGGGTTGGTCACCACGACGGTGGCGGTGGGGACTGCGGCCATCATGCGCTTCTTCACCCGGGCCATCCGGAGCTGCTTCAGCCGAGCGCGCCCGCGAGCCGGCGCACCGCCTCCCGCGCCAGCTCCGGGCTGATGGCGAAGCACATCCGCACCAGACCCTCGCCCTCCGGCCCGAAGGCGGTGCCCGGCGCCACGCCGACCTTGGCCTCCCGCAGCAGGCGCAGCGCCAGGTCGAGACTCGGCTCGTCGCCGCCCATCCGGGCCATGAGGTAGAACGCCCCGTCCGGCGGCGCGACCGTGACGCCCGGCAGGCGCGACAGCCCCTCCACCAGGATCGCCCGCGCCTCGGCGCAGCGGTCCACCATCGTGCGGATGAAGCCGTCGCCCTCCTCGAGGGCCGCGATGCAGGCGTGCTGGACGAAGGTCGGGATCGAGGTCGTGCTGTACTGCCCGAGCTTGGCGAAGGTCGGCGCGAGGCCGCGGGGATAGATCACCCAGCCGGCCCGCCAGCCGGTCATCGCCCAGTTCTTCGAGAAGGTGTTGGTCACGATCAGCCGGTCGTCCTCCGTGCAGATCTGCAGGAAGGACGGCGCGATCCGGTTGCCGTAGGTGAAGTGCGCGTAGACCTCGTCCGAGAGGATCCAGAGGCCGCGCTCCCGGGCGAGGTCGCGCAGGGCCGTCATCTCGGCGAGCGGCATGGTCCAGCCGGTCGGGTTCGAGGGCGAGTTCACCATGATCACCCGGGTGCGCGGCGTGATCGCCGCCGCGATGTCGGCGAGCGGCAGCGCGAAGCGCCCGTCCGGCAGGCGGCGGTAGGGCACCGTCACCGGCACGCCGCCGGCGATGCGGACCGCCTCGGCGAGATTGGGCCAGGCCGGGGAGGGGATGATCATCTCGTCGCCCGGCTCCAGCAGCACCTGGGCCGCCTGCATGATCGCGTTCATGCCGCCCGCCGTGACACCGAACCGGTCCGGCGGGATCTCCACGCCCCAGTGGCGGGCGTGGTAGGCGCCGAGCGCCGCGCGCAGCGCCGGCAGCCCCAGCGACGTGGTGTAGCGGGTGTGCCCGGCCAGCATCGCCCGGTGCGCGGCCTCGACGATGAAGGGCGGCGTCGGCAGGTCGCCCTCGCCGATCCACAGCTTGACCACCTCCGGGTCGTCCCGCCCGCGATCCGCCACGAGGCCGATCTGGCTCGTGCCGATGCCGCGGATGCGCGCCGAGAGCGCGGCGGCGAGATCGACGGGCGCGGCGGAGACGAGGGTGTCGGCCATGGTGGCGCGTGCTCTCCGTGCGTCGGGACGCGGCGTCCCGTCGCGCGGCGCGCGTCCAGGGGCCCGCGTGGTCCCGACCTGTGAGGAATCCGGCGACCCTGACGCGTTCGGGCGCGGACGTCCAGATCCCCAATGCCGGACCGACCCCGGACGCCGGCGCGTGGCCGGGGCGCCACACCGGCGTTGCAGTGTCTTTTGGCTTTTCAGAAATTTCTGAAATTGCTATAGGGAGAGTCGCGCACAGAGCCGGAGGCACGACGTGCTCGCCAATCTCGACCCCCTGATCCTCGCCCGCATGCAGTTCGGGTTCACGGTGGCCTTCCACATCGTGTTCCCGGCCTTCTCGATCGGCCTCGCGAGCTTCCTCGCCGTGCTGGAGGGGCTCTGGCTCGCCACCGGGCGCCAGGTCTTCATGGATCTGTTCAAGTACTGGCTCAAGATCTTCGCCATCGCCTTCGCGATGGGCGTCGTGTCCGGGCTGGTGATGTCCTACCAGTTCGGCACGAACTGGTCGGTCTTCTCCGACAAGACCGGCCCCGTCCTGGGGCCGATGATGGCCTACGAGGTGCTCTCGGCCTTCTTCCTGGAGGCCGGCTTCCTCGGCGTGATGCTGTTCGGCATGACGAAGGTCGGGCCGCGGCTGCACTTCGCGGCGACGCTGATGGTCGCGTTCGGGACCTTCTTCTCGGCGTTCTGGATCCTGGCGGTGAACTCGTGGATGCAGACGCCGGCGGGCTACGGCACCAACGCCGAGGGCCAGTTCGTGCCGCTGGACTGGTGGGCGATCGTGTTCAACCCGTCCTTCCCGTTCCGCCTCGTGCACATGGTGCTCGCCGCCTACCTCACCACCGCGCTGGTCGTGGGCGCGGTCGGCGCGTGGCACCTGCTGCGCGACCGGGCCAACCCGGCCGCCCGGACGATGTTCTCGATGGCGATGTGGATGGCCGCCCTGGTCGCGCCGGTCCAGATCCTCGCGGGCGACGCGCACGGCCTCAACACCCTGGAGCACCAGCCCGCCAAGGTCATGGCCATGGAAGGGCACTTCCGGAGCCATCCGGACGGCGCGCCGCTGGTGCTGTTCGGCCTGCCCGACCAGGAGGCCGGCACGGTGCGCTACGCGGTCGAGATCCCGAAGCTGTCGTCGCTGGTGCTGAAGCACGCCCTCGACGCGCCCCTGAAGGGGCTCGACAGCCTGCCGCGGTCGGAATGGCCGCCGGTGCCGATCGTGTTCTGGTCGTTCCGCATCATGGTCGGCCTCGGGATGCTGATGCTGCTCCTGGGCGCCCTGAGCCTCCTCGCCCGCTGGCGCGGCACCCTCTACGCGTGGCGCCCGCTGCACCGCTTCGCGGTGGCCATGGGCCCGGCGGGCTTCGTGGCCGTGCTGGCCGGCTGGATCACCACCGAGGTCGGGCGCCAGCCCTACACGGTCTACGGCCTGCTGCGCACCGCGCAGTCGGCCTCGCCGCTGCACGCGCCGGCGGTGGCGGCCTCGCTCGCCGCCTTCGTGGTGATCTACTTCGCGGTCTTCGCCATGGGCACCGGCTACATCCTGCGCCTGATGGGCCGGCCGCCGCATGCCGGCGAGAGCGGGATCGAGCCCGGCGCGCCGATCCGGACGGCGGGCATCACGCCCGCCCCGGCGATCGACCCCGACCGCCACCTCCAGCCGGCCGAGTGAGGGACCCATGGCCTACAGCTTCGACCTCACCGTGGTCTGGGCGCTCGTGATCGCCTTAGCGGTCTTCGCCTACATCGTCATGGACGGCTTCGATCTCGGCATCGGCCTGCTGTTCCCGGTCCTGCGGCCGGGCGCGGAGCGCGACACCGCCATGAACTCGGTCGCCCCGGTCTGGGACGGCAACGAGACCTGGCTGGTGCTGGGCGGCGGCGGCCTGTTCGCCGTCTTCCCCCTGGCCTACGCGGTGATCCTGCCGGCGCTCTACGCGCCGATCATCGCGATGCTCCTCGGGCTGATCTTCCGCGGCGTCGCCTTCGAGTTCCGCTGGCGCGATCCCCGCCACCGCGCCGCCTGGGACGTGGCCTTCGCGGGCGGCTCGCTGGCGGCGGCCCTCGCGCAGGGCATCGCGCTGGGCGCGCTCCTCCAGGGCATCGCGGTCGAGGGGCGGGCCTATGCCGGCGGCCGGTGGGACTGGCTCACGCCCTTCAGCCTCCTCGTCGGCGCGAGCCTGGTCGTCGCCTACGCGCTGCTCGGGGCGACGTGGCTGGTGATGCGCACCGAGGGGCTGCTCCAGCTGCGGGCCCGGCGCCTGGCCCTGCGCCTCACCGCGGCGACGGTGGCGGCCATCGCCCTCGTCAGCGCGGTGACGCCGTTCCTCCAGGGCCGCTACTACGAGCGCTGGCTCGCGATGCCGAACGTGCTCGTCACCGCCCAGGTGCCGCTGCTCGTGGCGCTCGCGGCCTTCGCCCTGTGGCGCACCCTGCGGGGCGGCGCCGAGCGGGCACCGTTCCTGATCGCGCTGGGGCTGTTCGCCCTGACCTTCCTGGGGCTGGGCATCAGCATCTTCCCCGACATCGTGCCGGGCCGGATCACGATCTGGCAGGCGGCCGCGCCCGAGGCGAGCCAGATCTTCCTGCTCGCCGGCGCCTCGGTCTTGATCCCGATCATCCTGTCCTACACCGCGTACGCGTACTGGGTTTTCCGCGGCAAGGTCGACGCGCACGGATATCACTGATGGCACCCGCAGCAGAACAGCCCCTCTGGAAGCGCCTCGCGTGGTTCGCGGGGCTCTGGGCCTCCAGCATCGTCGGCCTCGGCTTCGTCGCGACGGTCCTCCGGTATTGGCTCAAGAGCTGATAGACCGGGGGGCGCCCGCCTGACCTCTCCCCGCGTCGGATCCCTGCCGTGCAGCTGCCCCCGCTCGTCCAGACCTTCGTGCTGCATTTCGGCGAGATGGGCTCGCGGTGGGGCATCAACCGGACCGTGGGGCAGATCTACGCCCTGCTGTTCGTGGCCGAGCGGCCGCTCAACGCCGACGAGATCGTCGAGCGGCTCGGCGTGTCGCGCTCCAACGTCAGCATGGGCCTGAAGGAGCTCCAGGCCTGGAACCTCGTCCGGCTCCAGCACCGGCCCGGCGACCGGCGCGACTACTTCACCACGCCCGAGGACATCTGGCAGATCGTCCGCACGCTGGTCGAGGAGCGCAAGAAGCGCGAGGTCGACCCGACCCTGACCCTGCTGCGCGAGCTCCTGATGCAGGAGCCCGGGACCGAGGAGGAGCGGCACGCCCAGGCGCGGCTCCGGGAGATGCACGACCTCTTCGAGCTGTTTGCCGGCTGGTACGCCGACGTGCGCCGCCTCGACACCGAGCGCCTCGTCCAGCTCCTGACCCTCGGCTCGAAGGTCCAGAAGGTCCTGGAGATGAAGGACCGCCTGACCCGCCTGCCGGGCCGGATCGGCGGCCGGTCGGCCAAGCAGGACTGAATCGGCCGGCCTGAACGGGCCGGCCTGAACGGGCCGGGCTGAATGGGCCGGACTGAATGGGCCGGCCTGAACGGGCCGGACTGAATGGGCCGGACTGGGCCGCGCGCCCGCGCGGGCCCGGTCGCCGCTCACGCCTCGACGTGCGCGCCGCGGTAGAGGGCGATGAGCGAGGCGCCGATATGCTCGATATGGCGCCGCAGGCAGGCGGCCGCCGCGTCGGACTTGCCGGCCTCGCACAGGGCCAGGATCTCCGCGTGCTCCCTGACCGCGCGGGTCGCGTCCTCGGAGGTCGAGATCTGCAGCCGCGTCGGCCGCTCGCAATCCTGCAGCAGCGCGGACACGATCGCCAGCGACCGCGGCCGGCCGGCGTGCCGGATCATGTCGAGGTGGAACCGGCTGTTCAGGCCGCCCCACCGCAGGACCTGACCGGTCTCCAGCGCCGCGCCGTACTCCTTCGAGAGGGCGTCGAGATCGCGGATGTCGTCGGGGGTCAGGTGCGGGGCCGAGAGCAGGAGCAGTTGCGGCTCCAGCTGGACGCGCAGCTGGAAGATGTCCTCGACCTCCTGCAGCGACAGGCCCGTCACGACCGCGCCGCGATGCGGCACGATCCGCACGAGCTTGCTGGCCTCCAGCTGCAGCAGGGCCTCGCGAACCGGGATCCGGCTGATCCCGAATTCCTCCGCCAGGGCGTCCTGGCGCAGCTGCACCCCCGGCGCCAGATCCCCGTTCAGGATCTGCTCGCGCAGCGAATCGGCGACGGCCGCCGCCACGGTCTTGTGCCGCAGTCGGTCGGGGGCGGGACGTCCGGGGACCGCAGGGGGCATCAACGCCTCGATAGAACGTATACAATTATACGGGTCTGATCCGTGCCTGGAAAACCCGGGTTTGTCCAATGCCAGATTGTCCTAAACTAACCTGAGGTTAGCGAGCGGGCGTTCTTTACAGCTTGGAGGTCCGCCGGCGGGCGCCCTCCGCGGTTCGCGTTGGCAAGGAACAGGCCGCCGAGGCCGAGCCGCCGTCTCGCCGATGTCGCGCCGGCTCGACTGCGGCCTTGATCCAAGTGAACGACGGCGCTGGGCTCGAGGCGGGTGCCGCCACGGCGCTATCGGTCCGCCGGAGCGCGCCGGAGCTCCGGCGCGGCCCAGGGCGCCTGGCCGAGGGTCTGGGCGAGGTGGGCGATCAGCGCCGTCACGCGCGCCGGCCGCGGATCGCCCGGGGGCATGACGAGGTGCAGGGCGATCGGCGGCGGCGACCAGGCCGGCAGCACCCGTTGAAGGCGCCCGGATTCGAGGTCGTCCCAGATCATGAAATCGGGCTGCAGGGCGAGGCCGAGGCCGGCGCGCAGCGCCGGCGCCAGCGCCTCGGCGTTGTTCGCCCGGAGCTGGCCCGCCGGCACCACCACGGCCTCGGCGCCGCTCCCGTCGACGAACCGCCAGCGGTCGGGGGTCGGCAGGTAGGCGTAGCCGAGGCAGGTGTGGTGGACGAGGTCGTCCGGGTGCTCGGGCCGGCCGTGGCGGTCGAGATAGGCCGGGGTGGCGACCAGCGAGCGGCGGATCTCGCAGAGCCGGCGCGCGCGCAGGGAGGAATCCGGCAGGTCCGCGATCCGCAGGCCGATGTCGAACCCGCCGCCGACGAGGTCGACGACCGCGTCCGAGAGGTGCAGATCCACCGACACGGCCGGGTAGTCCCGCAGGAACGCCGGCAGGATCGGGGCCACGTGCATCACCCCGAAGGTCATCGGCGCGGCGAGCCGCACGAGGCCGCGCGGCTCCGCGGCGCCCGCCGTCGCCAGCGCCTCCGCGGCCTCGCCCTCGGCGAGGATGCGCGCGGCGCCGTCCTTGGCGGTCTGCCCGGCCTCGGTGAGGGCGAGCTTGCGCGACGTGCGGTTGAACAGGCGGGCGCCGATCCGCAGCTCGAGCCGGCTCACCGCCTTGGAGACCGTGGCCTTCGACAGGCCGAGATCCGCGGCGGCGCGGCCGAAGGAGCCGGTCTCCACCACCTTGGCGAACACGGCCCAGGCCTCGAAATCGGGCAGTCTCATCGGTCGCATCCGGAAACGATAGGTTTCCATCGTTTCTATTTTCGCCGCCCATGGCAAGGGGCACATTCCCGTCATCGCAACGGGCCGCCCGCCGCGGCCTTCCGTCGGGAGACATCGCCATGGTTCAGACCGGCCTCCACCACGTCACGGCCTTCTCCGGGCCGGCCCTGCGCAACCTCGACTTCCACACCCGCGTCCTCGGGCTGCGTCTGGTGAAGAAGACCGTCAATTTCGACGATCCGGGCACCTACCACCTGTACTACGGCGACGCGGCCGGCCGGCCCGGCACGATCCTGACCTTCTTCCCCGTCGAGCACGCCGCGCCCGGCCGGGTCGGCATCGGCGAGACCCAGGAGACGGCCTTCCGGGTCCCCCGCGCCTCCATCGGCTGGTGGACCCACCGGCTCATCGAGAAGGGCGTGGCCCACGAGCCGCTGGTCCAGGTCTTCGGCGCGCCGACGCTGCGCTTCCGCGACCCGGACGGCATGATGCTCGCGCTGGTGGGCGTCGATGTCGGGGACGCGGAGGGCTGGGCGTCGAGCGAGGTGCCGGCCGAGCACGCGATCCGCGGCCTGCACGGGGTGACGCTCCTTCTCGAGAGGGCCGAGGCGACCGCCGCGATCCTCACGGAGGTTCTCGGGCTGGAGGAGGTCGGCCGCGAGGGCAACCTGATCCGCTTCGCGGGCAGCGCCGCGCTCGGCGGTCTCGTCACCCTGCGGGCCGTGGGCGGGTTCCTGCCCGGCCGCCCGGGGGCGGGCTCGGTCCACCACATCGCGTTCCGGGCGGCGGACGACGCCGCCCAGGCCGCGATGGGCCGGGCGCTCGCGGCGCGGGGGCTCCACGTCACCGAGCAGCGCGACCGCCAGTACTTCCGCTCGATCTACTTCCGCGAGCCCGGCGGCGTGCTGTTCGAGATCGCCACCGACGCGCCCGGCTTCGCGGTGGACGAGCCGGTCCAGGCCCTCGGCCAGGCCCTCAAGCTCCCGGCCGGCCTGGAGCCGCACCGGGCCGAGATCGAGGCCGTGCTGCCCAAGGTCGCCTGAGCCGCGACCGTCACGCCCGCCCCGCGCCCGCGCGAGGCGGGACCTCTCCCCGTCACCCGTGAGGCCATCATGACCCAGGACACCGCCGGCTTCATCCACCGCTTCGAGCCGGGTCCCGACACCGCGCGTCCGCTGCTGCTCCTGCACGGGACCGGCGGCGACGAGACCGACCTCCTGCCCCTCGGCCGCACGGTCGCGCCGGAGGCCGCCCTGCTGGCGCCCCGCGGCGCCGTCAGCGAGAACGGCATGCCGCGCTTCTTCCGGCGCCTGGCGGAGGGCGTCTTCGACGAGGCGGACCTGCGCCGCCGCACCGGCGACCTCGCGGCCTTCGTGGCGGCCGCCCGGACGCGGTACGGGCTCGGGGCGCCCGTGGCGCTGGGTTTCTCGAACGGCGCCAACATCGCCGCGTCGCTGCTGCTGCTCCGGCCGGAGACCCTGGCCGGCGCGGTCCTGATCCGCCCGATGGTGCCGTTCGCCGAGCCGCCGGCGGCGGATCTCGCCGGCCGGCCGGTCCTGATCCTCTCCGGGGCGATGGACCCGATCGTGCCCGCGGAGAATGCGCGGCGCCTGGCGCAGCAGCTCACCGCGGCCGGAGCCCGCGTCGAGCACCGGATCCTGCCGGTCGGCCACGGCCTGTCGCAGGCCGATATCGGCCTGGCGCTGAACTGGCTTCGCGGCCTCGCACTTCCCGAAGCGGCCTGACCCGGCCGCGCACGACAGCACGGAGCGTTCGACGATGTCCCCGACCACCTCTTCCAGCGCGACCGCCCTGCTGCCGGTGACCGGCCGGGTCCTCATGAGCGCGATCTTCCTCGTGAGCGGCGCCGGCAAGCTCGCGGCCCCGGCCGCGACGCTCGCCACCATCGAGGCCGCGCACCTGCCGCTGCCGCCGCTCGCCTACGCGGCGGCGACCGGCACGGAGATCGTCGGCGGGCTGCTGCTCGTCGCCGGCTACCGCACCCGGCTGGTCGCCCTGGTGCTCGCGCTCTTCGCGGTGGCCACCGCGGTGACCTTCCACGCGGCCCTCGGCGACCAGAACCAGATGTTCCACTTCCTGAAGAACCTCGCCATGGCCGGCGGCTTGCTTCAGGTCGCGGCCTTCGGGGCCGGCCCGCTCAGCCTCGACGCGCGTCGGGGCCGGCCCTGACCAGTCCGGCGATCCGCGCGACCCCTGCCTCTCGCCCTCCGCCTTTCGACACCGCCCATCGCCCCTCGGGAGACCACGATGCCCTACTTCACCGCGCAGGACGGCACCCAGATCTACTACAAGGACTGGGGCACCGGGCAGCCGGTGGTCTTCAGCCACGGCTGGCCGCTCAACGGCGACGCCTGGGAGGACCAGATGCTGTTCCTCGCGGAGCGCGGGTTCCGGGTCATCGCCCATGACCGGCGCGGGCACGGTCGCTCCGGGCAGCCCTGGTCGGGCAACGACATGGACACCTTCGCGGACGACCTCGCCGGGCTGATCGCCCATCTCGCCCTGCGCGACGCGGTGCTGGTCGGCCACTCCACCGGCGGCGGCGAGGTCGCCCGCACCATCGGGCGGCACGGGACAGCGCGCATCGCCAAGGCGGTGCTGGTCGGGGCCGTGACGCCCCAGATGGTCCGGACCGAGGCGAACCCGGGCGGCCTGCCCCGGGACGTGTTCGACGGCATCCGCGACTCGGTCCTGCGCGACCGGTCGCAGTTCTTCAAGGACCTGAGCGGCCCGTTCTACGGCGCCAACCGTCCCGGCGCCGCGGTCAGCGACGGAATGCGGGACACGTTCTGGATGCAGGGCATGATGGCCGGGCTGCGGAACGTGCACGCCTGCGTGGCGGCCTTCTCGGAGACCGACTTCACCGAGGACCTGAAGCGCATCGACGTGCCGACCCTGCTCGTGCACGGCGACGACGACCAGATCGTGCCGATCGACGCCGCGGCGCGCGCCGCCGTCAAGCTCGTGCCGGGCGCCGTGCTGAAGGAGTATCCGGGCGCCCCGCACGGGCTGGCCGCCACCCACAAGGACAGGCTCAACGCCGACCTGCTCGCCTTCATCCAGGGTTGAGATCGCCGATCGAGGCGACCGGCGGCCTTTCCCGCGCCGGCCCGGGCTCCTAAAGCCTGCGGCGGGCCGCGCGCCGCGGCCCGTCAGACGCGAAAAGCCGCACGGATCCCCGCATGCCGACCTCAGACGCACCGCTCGCCCTCGGGATCATCGGCGCCGGCATCATGGGGGAGCGCCTCCTCGGCGCGATCCACGGGGCGGCGGACTCCCCCGTGCGGGTCGCGGCGATCTGGGACCCGTCACCGGAGGCCCTGGACCGGATCGGCGCGGCCTTCCCGGCGGTGCCGCGCGCGGCCGATGCCGCCGCCGTCGTGGCGGCGAGCGACTGCGTCTACGTCGCCTCGCCGCCCGCCTCGCATCTCGGCTACNTCCGCCCGCCTCGCATCTCGGCTACGCCCGCGCCGCCCTGGCCGCCGGCCGGAGCGTCTTCTGCGAGAAGCCGCTGGCCATCGATCGTGCCGACGCCCGCGCCTTCGTGGCGGAGGCGAGGGGCGCGGGCGCGGTCAATTTCCCGTTCGCCTCGTCGCCGGGCGTCGCCACCCTCGAGCGCTGGATCGCGGCCGGCGCGGTCGGCACGCCCCGGGCGCTCACCGTCGCGGTGGAATTCGCCCGCTGGCCCCGGCCCTGGCAGGCCGACGCCGCCCGCTGGCTCGACGCGCGCGGCGAGGGCGGCTTCACCCGCGAGGTGGTCTCGCACTTCCTGTTCCTGGCCCGCCGCCAGCTCGGCCCGCTCGCGGGGCTCGCCGGACGGATCGACTTCCCGGAACCCGGTCGGTCCGAGCGCGCGATCGCCGTCACGCTCACGGCGGGCGGGATCCCCGTCACCCTGACCGGCCGCGTCGGCGGCGTCGCGGCCGACGACCACAACACCTGGACGCTGGAGGGTGACGCGGGCGCCGTCCGGCTGCGCGACTGGGCCATCGCCGAGCGTCTGGGGGCCGACGGGCGCTTCGAGCCGGAGCCCGACGCGATCCCGAACGAGAAGCTGCGGCCGATCACGCTCCGGCGCCAGATCGAGGGCGTCGTCCGCATGGCGCGCGGCGAGCCCCACCACCTCGCCACCTTCGCGGAGGCGCTCGACGTGCAGGAGGTCGTCGAGGCGATCCTGGCGCTCTGACGGCGGCCCCCGACGGGGTCAGGAATCCAGCAGGTCGATGAGGAACGGGATCAGCGGCGCGTCGGCGGGCGGCATCGCGAGGTCGCGCAGCGCCTTGGGGCGCACCCATCTGAGCGCCTGCCCCTCCATCGACCGCGGCGTCCCCGTCCAGCGCCGGCAGATGTAGAGCGGCATCAGCAGGTGGAAGTCCGGGTAGGCGTGGCTCGCGAAGGTCAGCGGCGCGAGGCAGGGCTCCTCGACCCGGATGCCGAGCTCCTCCGCCAGCTCGCGGATCAGGGTCTGCTCGGGGCGCTCGCCGGGCTCGACCTTGCCGCCCGGGAACTCCCAGAGGCCGGCGAGCTGCTTGCCCGCCGGGCGCTCGCTCACCAGGACGCGGCCGTCGACGTCGACGAGGGCGACGGCGACCACGAGGAGCAGGCGCAGGGGCGCGGAAGCGGGGGCGCCCTCGGGGGCGCTTCCGGGCGCGCTCACTGCGCCACCGCGAAGGTGGCCGAGACCTCGGAGGACATCGGGATCGTGCCCGCCTCCAGCGGCACCCGCCGCCCCTTGGCGGCCATAGGTGCCGCGCGGGCCATCTCCAGCGCCGGGCGGTACGGCGTGCCGGTCGCGGCCGTGCTCAGCGTGCAGAGCGGGCCGAGCTTGGCGCCGACCGCCTCGGCGAGGGCCTCGGCGCGGCTCCGCGCGTCCCGGGTCGCCGCCACTTGGAGGGCGGCCTCGCTCTTGTCCGGGTCGCGCAGCCCGAAGCTCACGCCGTCGATGCGGTTGGCGCCGGAGTCGAGGGCCTGCCGGAGCAGGTCGCCGAGCCGGTCCATGTCGGCGAGCCGGACCGTGACGAGGTTGCTGGCGCGGTAGCCGTCGGGCTCCTCGGTGACGGCGCCCCCAGGCCGGGCGACGGTGCGGGTCGCCGCCTGCAGGGTGACGGCGGCCGTGCCGAGATCGGCTGGCGGGACCCCGAGGGCGCGGGCCTGCGCCGAGA
>NZ_MLBW01000032.1:0-8836 GCF_036441335.1 Methylobacterium mesophilicum | reverse complement strand
CGGACGACCCGCGCCTCGCCGTCGACCTGCTCGGCCGACGATTCCCGAACCCGATCGGCCTCGCGGCCGGCTTCGACAAGGGCGCGCGCGTGCCCGACGCGCTGCTCGGCCTCGGCTTCGGTTTCGTCGAGGTGGGCGGGATCGTGCCGCGACCCCAGCCCGGCAACCCGCGGCCGCGGGTGTTCCGCCTCGCCGCCGACCGCGCCGTGATCAACCGCTTCGGTCTCAACAGCGAGGGGCTCGAGGCGGTGGCCGACCGTCTGCGCGCCCGCAGGGGGCGACCCGGCATCGTCGGCGTCAACATCGGCGCGAACAAGGAATCGGCCGACCGCCTCGCCGACTACGCCGCCTGCACCGCCGCCCTGGCGCCGCTGGTCGACTTCGTCACGGTCAACGTCTCCTCGCCCAACACGCCGGGCCTGCGCGACCTCCAGGGTGAGGCCTTCCTCGACGAGCTGCTCGCCCGGACGATCGAGGCCCGGGACGCGGCCGGCGCCGGCGCGGCGATCCTCCTCAAGATCGCCCCCGACATGGCGCTGGACGCCCTCGACGCGGTCTGTGCGACGGCGCAGCGGCGCGGGGTCCAGGCCCTCGTCGTGTCCAACACCACGGTGACCCGCCCGGCGAGCCTGCGCGAGCAGGGTCTCGCCCGGGAGACCGGCGGCCTCTCGGGGCGGCCGCTCTTCGGCCCGGCGACGCGGATGCTCGCCCAGACGCGCCTGCGCGTCGGGGACGCGCTGCCGCTCATCGGGGTCGGTGGCGTGGATTCGGCCGAGGCGGCCTGGACCAAGATCCGGGCCGGGGCGAGCCTCGTGCAGCTCTACTCGGCGCTGGTCTACGAGGGGCCGGGTCTCGTCGGACGCATCAAGGACGGGCTCCTGCGGCGCATGAGCGACGCCGGCATCGCCTCGCTCCGGCAGATCGTCGGGCGCGACGCCGCCGCTCTCGCCCGCGGGGACTGAGCCGGCGCGCGGGCGGGCCGGCCGCGGCGCCGCGCACGACAAATTTTTTGCGGCCGCAGTTTAGAAAGGCTTTGCACAGCGGGAGCTTAGCCTGTGCCCCGCGCATGAGGGGCCTGCGCCGGCACGCCATTGTGAGGGAGCCGGAGAGGCGCTTATCTCGCGGTTGCGAGACCTATCGCGTCAGCCAATCCAGGACGGTTCATGGCCCAGTCTGAAGGGTCCACCAAGCGCTCCTCCGCCGCCGGCGGCTGGGGTGCTCTGAAGAGCTGCGGCAAGCACCTGCTCGGCAGCCGCGCCCCCCTCACCGGCGCCCGCGCGCTGCTGAAGGCGAACCAGCCCGACGGCTTCGACTGCCCCGGCTGCGCCTGGGGCGACCCGGAGCACGGCTCGTCCTTCGAGTTCTGCGAGAACGGCGTGAAGGCGGTCTCCTGGGAGGCGACCGACAAGCGCACGAAGCCGTCCTTCTTCGCCAAGCACACCCTGACCGAGCTGCGCACTTGGAGCGACTACGCCCTGGAGGGCCAGGGTCGCCTGACGCACCCGATGCGCTACGACGCGGCGAGCGACCGCTACCTGCCGGTGAGCTGGGACGAGGCCTTCGCGGAGATCGGCGCGACCCTGCGCGGGCTCGACCATCCGGACCAGGCCGAGTTCTACACCTCGGGCCGCGCCTCCAACGAGGCGGCGTACCTGTACCAGCTCTTCGCCCGCGCCTACGGGACCAACAACTTCCCCGACTGCTCGAACATGTGCCACGAGGCCAGCGGCGTCGCGCTGATCGACGCGATCGGCATCGGCAAGGGCACGGTCCTGCTGGAGGATTTCGAGAAGGCGGACGCGATCTTCTGCGTCGGCCAGAATCCCGGCACCAACCATCCGCGCATGCTCGGCGACCTGCGCCGGGCCGCCGAGCGCGGCGCCAAGGTGGTGGTGCTGAACCCGGTCCGCGAGCGCGGCCTGGAGCGGTTCGCGGACCCGCAGAACACCGTCGAGATGCTCCGCGGCGCCAGCCGTCCCATCGCCAGCCACTACCTGCAGCCGCGCTCGGGCGGCGACATGGCGGCCTTCCGGGGCATCGCCAAGGTCGTGTTCGCCCGCGACGCCGAGGCCCTGGCGGCCGGCCGGCCCTCGCTCCTCGACCGCGCCTTCCTCGAGCACCACACCGCCGGGCTCGACGCCTACCGCGCGGCCGTCGAGGCGACGTCCTGGGACGCGATCCTCGACCAGTCGGGCCTGACCGCGGACGAGATCGCCGCCATGGCGGACGTCTACCTCGGCGCCCAGCGGGTCATCGCGACCTGGGCGATGGGCGTGACCCAGCACCGCCACTCGGTGGCGACGATCCGGGAGATCGCCAACCTGCTGTTCCTGCGCGGCCATATCGGCCGGCCGGGCGCGGGCCTGTGCCCGGTGCGCGGGCACTCGAACGTGCAGGGCGACCGCACGGTCGGCATCAACGAGCGCCCGTCCGCCGCCTTCCTGGATTCCCTGGAGCAGCATTTCGGCCTCGCCATGCCGCGCCGGCACGGCCACAACGTCCTGGCGGCGATCCGCGCCATGCGGGACGGCACGGCGAAGGCTTTCATCGGGCTCGGCGGCAATTTCCTGCGGGCGACGCCCGACACGCCGGTCGTGGCGCAGGCGCTGGCCTCGTGCCGGCTCACCGTGCACATCGCCACCAAGCTCAACCACGCCCACCTGGTGCCCGGCGCGGTCGGCTACCTGCTGCCCTGCCTCGGCCGCACCGAGATCGACCGGGGCGCCGCGGGCAAGATCCAGATCGTGACCGTCGAGGATTCGATGAGCATGGTCCACGGGTCGGGCGGCATCAACAAGCCGGCCTCGAAGGAGCTGCGCTCCGAGATCGCCATCATCGCCGGCATGGCGCAGGCCACCGTCGGCTCCGCCGCCGTCGACTGGGCCGGGTTCGCCGCCGATTACGACCGGATCCGCGAGGCGATCGCCGCCACGATCCCGGGCTTCACCGGCTACAACACCCGGGTGCGCAAGCCGCGCGGCTTCATGCTGCGCAACCTCGCCGCCGAGCGGGTGTTCGAGACGGCCACCGGCCGGGCCACCTTCTCGGCCGACGCTCTGCCGGCCGAGACCGAGCATCAGGCTGCCCGGAAGACCTGCGACACGTTCGTTCTGCAGACCTTCCGCAGCCACGACCAGTACAACACGACGATCTACGGCCTGGATGACCGCTACCGGGGCGTCTACGGCGAGCGCCGCGTGATCTTCGCCCATCCCGACGATCTCGCGGAGATCCGCGACCGGCTCGGCGACCGGGTCGACGTCGTCGGCACGCACGACGACGGCATCACCCGCCGGGCGGAGGATTTCCGCCTCGTGCCCTTCGACATGCCGCGGGGCGCGCTGGCCGGCTACTATCCGGAGCTGAACGTGCTCGTGCCGCTCTCCACCTACGGCGAGAAGAGCGACACGCCGACGTCCAAGTCGGTGCTGGTCACCCTGCAGGCGCGCGCGGCCGCGTGAGCGCGGAGCCCGACGAGGCGGCGTTCGTCGCCGCCCTCGACCGGGTGTCGGCGGCCCGGCCCGATCTCGATCCGCTGGCGGCGGGCCTCCTGGCGGCGCTGGATCTCGGCCTGCCGGGCGACAGCCGCGCCTTCGCCCGCACCTTCGGGGTTGAGCACGCCCTCGTGCTGCGCGCCCTCTCGGGCCTCGATGAGGCGGGCCTCGTCGCCGTCACGGCCCGCGACGGGCGCACCCAGCGGACGCGCTACACGACCGCCGATACGGGACCTGCTGTCCCGTCATCGCGCGCGTAGCGAAGGGCACAGGGAGCGCGACAGACCTGGGCGTGGCGCTGCCCCGGATCGCTTCGCTCCGCACGCGAGGACGGACGCGCCGACATCGGACGGAACCGCGCTCAGAATCCCTTCGCCCTGATGGCCTCGGCCCAGGTGACCGCCCGGCGGTTCACGCCGAGATGCTGCCGCTCGTAGAGCCGGCCCTCCAGCTTGATCGCGCCCCGCTTGGCGTATTCCGGGCGCTCGAACGCCTCGATCACCAGCTTGGCCCGGCGCACCTCCTCCTCAGTGGGAGCGAAGGACGTGTTGGCCGGCTCCAGCTGCGTCGGGTGGATCAGGGTCTTGCCGTCGAAGCCGAGGTCGCGGGCCTGCCGGCACTCGTCGCGGCAGCCCTCGGTGTCGGCGATGTCGTTGTAGACGCCGTCGAGGATCGCGAGACCTTCGGCCCGGGCTGCGGCCAGCGCCATCATCATCCAGGGCAGCATCGGAACGCGGCCGGGGACGATCTTGGCCCAGGTGTCCTTGGCGAGGTCGTTGGTGCCGAGGACGAGGCAGGTCAGGCGGTTGCGCGGGTCGCGCTTGGCCCGGGCGATCTCCTGGATGTTGAGGATCGAGGCCGGGGTCTCGATCATCGCCCAGATCGCGATCCCGTCCGGCGCGTCGAGGGATTCGAGCCGGTCGGCGATGCTCTCCAGCACGGCGGGCGACGAGACCTTCGGCATCAGGATCGCGTCGGGCTTCGCCTCGATCGCGGCGTGGAGATCCGCCTCGCCCCACGGGGTCTGCGGTGCGTTGACCCGGATGACCAGCTCGCGGCTGCCGTAAGCGCCGCTCTTCACGGCGGCGCAGACCTGCTCGCGGGCGATCTCCTTCTCCTCCGGCCCGACGGCATCCTCGAGGTCGAGGATGATGCTGTCCACCGGCAGGGTCTTGGCCTTATCGAGCGCCCGCTGGTTCGAGCCGGGCATGTACAGCACGCTCCGGCGCAGGCGCAGATCGGTGGTCGTGGCCATCGGCTTCTCCCTCCTGGGCCGTCGCGCGGCCTCCCGTCGTTGCGCCGCACCCTAAAGCACGAACCCGGCCGCGCCACACCCTAAAGGTCGGGGCCGGTGAGTCCCCGCGCGGTTTGATACCGCGCCGTCTCTTCGCAGATCGAAGCCGCGGTTTGGTCATGTTCCGCCGCTTAAAGGCTGAACGAAACCAATTCTCGGGGTCCGGAATCTCTACGATGCGCAAAGTCTTGGTCACTCTCGCCTTGCTCGGGACGTTGGCGGCACCCGAGCGCAATGCTTGTGATGTCGGCAAGAACAACGGCTCAGCTTCTCTGTATGATCTTAGACATAATACTGATAAGTCCTTCTTCAACCGTAGGATGATATACCGGTCGGTCATGCAACTTCTGATTAGTATCCGCGGGAAGCCCGCAAAGCTGCCTGTTCGACTGCGACGCCGACCCGGCAGCTTTGCGGGCTTCCCGCGTATCCNCCGCCAGCGCCGGATGAGCGCCGCGGGGACGGGCGGCCTGCGCGGCGGCGGGGCTGCGGGCGGTGACGAMCCCTCGTCGAGCGCCTGGAGCGCCTCCAGGATCGTGCCGAGGGGCACGGGCTCGGCCCGGCAGCCCGGCAGGCAGCGCAGCGTCGGGCAGGACTCGACCGCGCGGGCGTCCGAGGCCCAGGAGGCCAGGATCGCCCGCTTCTCGGCCCGCGACAGACCGGGATAGCGCAACACCTCCCGGGGATGGCGGAAGACGTCGCCCGGTGCCACGAAGGCCTCGAACGGCTCGACCGCCTGCGGCCGCAGGCTGGCGGCCGCAACCGGACCGAGGCGCCCGATCTCGGGATGGACAGGGTTCATATCGATCGGTTGCATGCGACCCTCCTGATCGTGAGCAAAGGCTGGGGCGACCGGCGGCCCCGATCGGGCCCGCCGGGCGTCGCGTCATGCGTTCCGGCCCGCGACCGCGTATGCGGCTGCCGTCGGCGCCGGCTCAGGACCGGCTAATGCTTGGCGGCCGGCGCGCCGTTGCCGTTGATGGCGATGCGCCGGCGCCGCTCCGGCGCCTCGGCGGCGCGCGGCAGCGTCACCGTCAGGACGCCGTTGCGGAACGTCGCCTCGGCCTTGTCCTCCTCCACCGGCACGGGCAGGGCGATCGACCGCTCGAAGCGGCCGTAGCTGCGCTCGGAATAGCCGCGGGCCCTGTCGGAGGTCTCCGCGCGCTTCTCGCCCTTCAGGGTCAGGACGCCGTCGGCGATGAGCAGTTCGACGTCCTTCTCGTCGAGCCCGGGAAGCTCGGCGGACACGCGCAGCGCACCGTCCGCCTCGGCCAGCTCGACATGGGGCCAGCCGAGGCCGCGGCCCGCGGCGCTCGGCACGCCGCCGAACCCGCTGAAGACGTCGTCGAACAGGCGGTTCATCTCCCGGTGCAGCGTCAGGAACTGGCTGGCCGGCTCCTGCGAGAGGGCGGTCGGCGCCGGGGCAGGGGTGCGGTTCCAGGAAATCAGATCTCTCACGCTCATGGTCCTCGCTCCATCGAATGCGGTGCAGTCGTGGGAACGGGCCCGCGGGTCCGCGGACCCGTGAGGGATGTCATCCGTGTCGCGGTGGCGTGCCCGGGCGCGCCGCCCGGGCAACCGGGTCAGGCGGCCCGATCAGGCGGCCCGATCAGGCGGCCTTGGCCTCGCGGGCGATCTGCGCCGGAGCGTTGTCCTGGCCGGACGCGGCCGTCGTGCCGCCGATGGCGATGCGGCGGGGCTTCAGCGCCTCCGGCACCTCGCGCTTCAGCGCGACGGTGAGCAGGCCGTTCTCCAGGGACGCGCCCACGACCTTCACGTGCTCGGCCAGATTGAATGTCTGGCGGAAGGTGCGGGCCGCGATACCGCGGTAGAGGTAGTGCTTCTCACCCTCCTGGGCGGCCTTCTGACCCGAGACGAGGAGCGTGGTGTCCTGCTGGGTCAGCTCGATCTCGTCCGGTGTGAAGCCCGCGACCGCCATGGTGATGCGGTACTGGTCCTCGGCCACCTTCTCGATGTTGTAGGGCGGCCAGGCTGCCGACGGCTCGACACGGTCAGCTTGGTTGAGCAGCTCGAACAGGCGGTCGAACCCGATGGACGACCGGAACAGGGGCGAAACGTCGTACGTCCTCATAACCACATCCTCCGATGAGCAACGTGACTACAAGCAGCGCCGGACACCGTGTCCGGCGCCCTCCGTGCGAGCCCGTTTTCAGGCCTCGCACGCGCGTAACGTGCGGGCGAGAAGCGGGTTCCGCGCCGGGCGAAATTTCTTCGCGAGGGGGGCTGGCTGAATACGGTGATCCGACCCGCGCGGCCTCTCGCTGAGTTGCGGGTTGCACGGGCTCGGTCGGCTCGCCCGTCAGGTGAGCGCGCGCGGGTCCCCGTGCGGGGGCGGGGGCAGGGGCGGGCCGCGCTCCGTCACGGGCCGCAGCGCGAACGCGTGTCGTGCCGAAGGGGAGAGGGTGCCGCGGACGCGGCGGGCCCTCGCTCTCAGCCGACCGCCTCCTCCACGAGGATCTCGCGCTTGCCGGCATGGTTGGCCGGGCCGACGATGCCCTCGACCTCCATGCGCTCCATCAGCGAGGCGGCGCGGTTGTAGCCGATCTGCAGCCGGCGCTGGATGTAGCTCGTCGACGCCTTCTGGTCGCGCAGCACCACCTGGACGGCCTGATCGTAGAGGTCGCCGCCGGCCTCGCCGAAGGAGCCCTGGTCGAACACCGCGCCGTCGAGTTCGAGCTCCGCCGCGCCGGCCTTGCCCTTGGCGCCCTTGTCGGGCGCGCCCTCCTCGTCGTCGGCGGTGACGGCGTCGAGGTAGCTGGGGCGGCCCTGGCGCTTGAGGTGGGCGACCACGCTCTCGACCTCGCTGTCCGAGCAGAACGGCCCGTGCACCCGCGTCGTGCGCCCGCCCCCGGCCATGAACAGCATGTCGCCCTGGCCCAGAAGCTGCTCGGCGCCCATCTCGCCCAGGATCGTGCGGCTGTCGATCTTGCTCGTCACCTGGAAGCTGATCCGGGTCGGGAAGTTCGCCTTGATCGTCCCGGTGATCACGTCCACCGACGGACGCTGCGTCGCCATGATCAGGTGGATGCCGGCCGCGCGCGCCATCTGCGCCAGGCGCTGGATCGCCCCCTCGATGTCCTTGCCGGCCACCATCATCAGGTCGGCCATCTCGTCGACCACGATCACGATGTACGGCAGCGGCGCGAGATCCATCGCCTCGTCCTCGTACACCGCCTCGCCGGTATGGCGGTCGAAGCCGGTCTGCACGGTCCGGGTCAGTACCTCGCCGCGCGCCGCCGCCTCGGCGACCCGGGCGTTGTAGCCGTCGATGTTCCGGACGGCGATCTTGGCCATCTTCTTGTAGCGCTCCTCCATCTCGCGCACGGCCCATTTGAGGGCGATGACCGCCTTCTTGGGATCGGTGACGACGGGGGAGAGCAGGTGCGGGATGCCGTCATAGACCGACAGCTCCAGCATCTTCGGGTCGACCATGATCAGCCGGCACTCCTCCGGCTTCAGCCGGTAGAGCAGCGACAGGATCATGGTGTTGATCGCCACCGACTTGCCCGAGCCGGTCGTGCCGGCGACCAGGAGGTGCGGCATGCGCGCGAGGTCGGCGATGATCGGCTCGCCGCCGATGTTCTTGCCCAGGCACAGCGCCAGCTTGTGCTTGCTCTCGGCGAAGTCCGTCGAGGCCAGGAGCTCGCGCAGGTACACCGTCTCGCGCTTGGCGTTCGGCAGCTCGATGCCGATGGCGTTCCGGCCGGGCACGACCGCGACACGGGCCGAGACCGCCGACATCGACCGGGCGATGTCGTCGGCGAGCGCGATCACGCGGCTGGACTTGGTGCCGGGCGCGGGCTCGAGCTCGTAGAGGGTGACGACCGGGCCCGGCCGCACCGCCAGGATGTCGCCGCGCACGCCGAAATCGCCGAGCGTCGCCTCCAGCAGCGTGGCGTTCTGCTCCAGGGCGTCGGCCGAGATCAGGCTCGCCTGGGACGGGCCGCGGGGGGCCGCCAGCAGGTCGAGGGCGGGCAGGGCGTAATCCTCGGGGCGGACGGGCGGCGCCGGCGCGCGCCTCGCCGGC
>NZ_MLBW01000031.1:0-10138 GCF_036441335.1 Methylobacterium mesophilicum | reverse complement strand
GGGGCGGTCTCCGGGCGGGGCTCGCCGCCGCCCTCGGGCGCGCGCGGGTGCCGACCTTCGGCGCCTTCGCGCTGCTCGCCGCCGGGTTCCTGCTCCTGCGCGGGAACGTCGTCCTCGCGGCCCTGCTCGGGCTCAGCGGCGTCTGGATGATCGAGGGTCAGGCGGCCATGACCGCGCGGCTCCGCCGCCTGATCCGGCCGGGATCCGGCGCGCGCCCGCGCGACCCGCAGGACCGCCGCTTCCGCACGATCCTGATCGACGCGCTCGTGCGCCCGGACGGCAGCCTGCGCACCGGCCGCGTCATCGCGGGGCCCGGCGCCGGCGCGTGGCTCGACACCATGCCCACCGGGGCCGTGGTCGAGCTGCTCCGGCTCTGCCGGATCCGCGACGCCGCGGGCGCGGCCCTGCTAGAGCCGTATCTCGACCGCCGGGCGCCCGGATGGCGTGTAGACGCTGAGGGCGATCGCGACCCGCGGCCGCGCCGTCCGTCGCACCCAGGGCCGATGACGCAGGAGGAGGCGTACGAGGTCCTGGGGCTTCAGCGCGGGGCGACCGCTGAGGAGATCCGGTCGGCCCACCGGTCTCTCATGAAGCGCGCCCACCCCGACCAGGGGGGCAGCGCCGAGGGAGCGGCGCGCGTCAACGCGGCCCGGGACAGGCTTCTGAACCGACATCGCTGAACTCCACGCGCGTTGTCAGAGAGTTACCGATCGTCGGCCGCTTGCGAACTCGGTCGCGGCCGTTCCGTATCCGGCGCGCGGGCGCGCCGGTGGGTCACGAAACGCGGCGCGCGGGCGCGCCGGCGGGTCGCGCGGGCCTCAGCTCCGGGTGGCGAAGCAGCTGAAGCCGCTGCGCTTCAGGGCCGAGCAGGCCTCCTGGGCGGAATCCTGCTCGGCGAAGCCCGAGAAGCGGGCCCTGAACAGCGTGGTCCCGCCGTGCTCGACCTTGACGGTGTAGGGGGCCGCCTTCGACAGGCTGCCGCCGACCTTGGCGCGGGCCTCCGAGAGCATCGTGCGGGCCTTGGCCTCGTCGTCCATGGCGCCGAGCTGGATCACCCAGGCGGTCGGCACGACGCGGGCGCCGGAGACCGCCTTCGGCGGCTCGTCGCGCTCGAGGGAGGCCACCCGGGCCGTGGACTTGGACGCGCCCGGGAAGGGCGGCTGGGCGTTGCCGCCGCCGGCATAGGCCTGGGCCGCCTTCGGGATCCCCTGCGGGCCCGGCTTCCAGGTGCCGCCCGGCGTCGTCGTCTTGGCGGGCGACAGGTCGAGGGGCTCGCCGGTGGTGCCTGTGGTCTCGACATCCTCGTCGTCCGCGGAGGCGACCTGCGTGCGGGTGCGCGAGACCGCGTCGGCGACGACCGCCGGGCGGGCGCGCTCGGCGACCTCGGTGACCGGCGCCGAGATCCGGGCGCCGGCATAGGCGCGCGGCAGGCTCGAGCGGACGAGGTCGGCCATGATCCGGTCGCGGCCCGCGCCGGACTTGCCGCCCAGGACGATCGCCACGATCTGGCGGCCCTCGGACTTCGCCGCGGTCATCAGGTTGAAGCCGGAATCGCGCGTGTAGCCGGTCTTGATGCCGTCCACGCCCTGGACGTTGCCCAGCAGGTGATTGTGGTTGCCGATCACCCGGCCGCGGAACGCGAAGGACCGGGTCTGGAAGTAGCGGTAATAGTGGGGGAAGCGGTCCTGGATCGCCCGCGCCAGCACGGTCAGGTCGCGGGCGGTGGTGAGCTGCTCCGGATCGGGCAGGCCCGAGGCGTTGGCGTAGTGCGTCCGGCTCATGCCGAGGGCGTGGGCCTTCGCGGTCATCATCTGGGCGAAGCGCTCCTCGGAGCCGGCGATGTTCTCGCCGATGGCGCAGGCCACGTCATTCGCCGACTTCGTCACGATCGCCTTGATGGCGTCCTCGACCGAGATGGTCTGGCCGGGGCGCAGGCCGAGCTTCGACGGTGCCTGGGCGGCGGCGTGGGCCGAGATGGTCAGGTCGGAATCGAGGGCGAACTTGCCCCGCTCCATCTGCTCGAACAGCAGGTAGAGCGTCATCACCTTGGTGATGGAGGCCGGGTGCCGCAGGGCGTCCTCGTTCACCGCGTGGAGCGTCTTGCCGCTCTTCACGTCCACGACCATCGCGGCGTAGGGCGGGTTGTAGCCGCCGGTCGCGCGGGCGTGGTGATGGTGCCGGCCGCGCCGGGCCTCGGCCGGCGCGGCCAGGGTCGTCAGGACCGCGGCGGCCAGGATCGCGGCCGGGAGCGCTGGAATCGTCCGAGAGCGGCCTACTACGCTACGCATCACGCCTGATTGCCTCGCGAGACCGGTACTGGCCGGTCGTATCCCCTGCGGAGCCTCCCGCCGATCGCGTGGCCCCGCTGCATCAGTGGAGAGTTAGGCAAGTGCAGTTACAGGCCCGTTAATGCGATCGCCGCGCGTGCCGGATCGTGTCGCTCCTGCCATCCCTTACCGGCCGCCCTCGCCCCGCCCTCGCCCCGCTGTCGCCGGCGGGCCGTTCCGTGGCGGTTCCGGGCCTGAGGTCCTACCGGGCCGAGCTTGACGCTGGCTGTCGTGCCGCACACTCTCGCGGCGATCCGAGATGACCGGCCGCGGATGGCCGGCCGTCTCGGCGGCGGTCCGGAGATCGGCGATGCAGAGACCCCCTGCCCTTCCCCTGGGCCCGGCCGTCCCCGGGTTCGGAACGCCCCTGCGGCGGTTCGGGATCGCGAGCCGGGCGGCCCAGACCCTCGGCATCGAGTACCTCGACTCGTTCAAGCAGGCCCTCGACGATCTGGGGACCACCTGGGGGGCGCTGGCGGCGGCCCGCAGCCCGACCGAGATCCTGGCGGTGCAGACCGCGTATCTGCACCGGGCCGGGGAGCGCGCCGCGGCCCGCTCCGCCGCCGCCGGCGACGCGGTGCTCGGCCNGCGACGCGGTGCTCGGCCTGACCGGCGCGCTCCTGCGGCCGAAGGCGGTGTCGCCGCCGGCGCCCCGCCCCGGTCCGGCGCACTAGCGGGTCGACGGTCATGCGCCGCGGGCGCGCCGTGCAGGGCGGACAAGTGCGCACAGGCGTCTGGCGAAGTCGGCTCACCGTCTGTAGATTAACCGGCGCGGAGCTGAGCGCTGCTCCCGGCAGGCCAGGATCAGGATCGGCCGTCAGGGCCGGCGGCGCCCGCTCCGAGCAAGGGATCGGTTCGACGCACATGACACAGGTCCCCACGCAGGGCACCGCGAGTTCGACGAGGGAGCACCGGCCGGCGCGTGTCGCGGTCACGGCGTCCGGCTCGCGCGCCCCCGGCGGCGACGACCGCTCCAACACCGCGATCATCACGCGCACGAAGCCGCGGACCAAGCGGCCGAGTCTGTACCGGGTACTCCTTCTGAACGACGACTATACGCCGATGGAGTTCGTGGTCCTGGTGGTCGAGCGGTTCTTCAACAAGAGCCACGAGGACGCCTACCAGATCATGATGCACGTGCATCAGAACGGCGTCGGCGAGTGCGGGGTCTTCACCTACGAGGTGGCGGAGACCAAGGTGACGCAGGTCATGGACTTCGCGCGCAAACACCAACATCCTCTCCAGTGCGTTATGGAAAAGAAATAGGCGCCGCTCGCGGTAGGCACGAAGGACAGAGGCCAGCTTTGCCAAGCTTCTCACGCAGCCTAGAACAAGCCCTCCACCGCGCCCTGGCGCTCGCCGGGGAGCGCCGGCACGAATACGCGACGCTGGAGCATCTCCTGCTCGCCCTGGTGGATGACCAAGATGCGGCCGCGGTCATGCGCGCCTGCAACGTCGAGATCGACACGCTCAAGCGCAGCTTGGTCGACTACGTCGATACCGAGCTCTCCAACCTGACCGGCGACGGCCGGCAGGACGCCAAGCCCACGGCCGGGTTCCAGCGCGTGATCCAGCGCGCGGTGATCCACGTCCAGTCGTCGGGCCGCGAGGAGGTGACCGGGGCGAACGTGCTGGTGGCGATCTTCGCCGAGCGCGAGAGCCACGCCGCCTACTTCCTGCAGGAGCAGGACATGACCCGCTACGACGCGGTCAACTACATCAGCCACGGCATCGCCAAGCGCCCCGGCGCGTCCGAGGCGAAGCCCGTGCGCGGCGCCGACGAGGAGGGCGCGGCCGAGCGGCCGAGCGACGACGGCGATCCCCGCGGCGCCAAGAAGAAGGGCGACGCGCTCGACGCCTACTGCGTGAACCTCAACAAGAAGGCGCGCGACGGCAAGATCGATCCGCTGATCGGCCGCGAGAGCGAGGTCCAGCGGACGATCCAGGTCCTCTGCCGACGGCAGAAGAACAACCCGCTCCTCGTGGGCGATCCCGGCGTCGGCAAGACCGCGATCGCGGAGGGGCTGGCGCGCAAGATCATCCAGCACGAGGTGCCGGAGGTCCTGGCCGACGCGACCGTCTTCTCCCTCGACATGGGCACGCTGCTCGCCGGCACCCGCTACCGGGGCGACTTCGAGGAGCGCCTCAAGCAGGTCATGAAGGAGATCGAGGCGCACCCGAACGCGATCATGTTCATCGACGAGATCCACACGGTGATCGGCGCCGGTGCGACCTCGGGCGGCGCCATGGACGCGTCGAACCTGCTGAAGCCCGCTCTGGCTTCGGGCACGCTGCGCTGCATCGGCTCGACCACCTACAAGGAGTACCGCCAGTACTTCGAGAAGGACCGCGCCCTGGTGCGCCGGTTCCAGAAGATCGACGTCAACGAGCCGTCGATCCCCGACACGATCGAGATCGTGAAGGGCCTGCGCCCGTACTTCGAGGAGTTCCACAAGCTCAAGTACACGACCGAGGCCGTGAAGGCCGCGGTCGAGCTGTCGGCCCGCTACATCAACGACCGCAAGCTGCCCGACAAGGCGATCGACGTGATCGACGAGACCGGCGCCTCGCAGATGCTGGTGCCGGAGGCGCGCCGCAAGCGCACCATCGGCATCAAGGAGATCGAGGCGACCATCGCCACGATGGCCCGGATCCCGCCGAAGACCGTCTCCAAGGACGACGCGGTGGTGCTCCAGCACCTGACCGAGAACCTCAAGCGCGTGGTCTACGGCCAGCCGAACGCGATCGAGGCCCTGACCTCGGCGATCAAGCTGGCCCGGGCCGGCCTGCGCGACCCGGACAAGCCGATCGGCTCGTACCTGTTCGCGGGCCCGACCGGCGTCGGCAAGACCGAGGCCGCCAAGCAGCTCGCCGCCTCGCTCGGCGTCGAGATGCTGCGCTTCGACATGTCGGAGTACATGGAGCGCCACACGGTGAGCCGCCTGATCGGCGCCCCCCCCGGCTACGTGGGTTTCGACCAGGGCGGCCTGCTCACCGACGGGATCGACCAGCACCCGCACTGCGTGCTCCTCCTCGACGAGATCGAGAAGGCGCATCCGGACCTGTTCAACATCCTGCTGCAGGTGATGGACCACGGGAAGCTGACCGACCACAACGGCAAGCAGGTCGATTTCCGCAACGTCATCATCATCATGACGTCGAACGCGGGCGCCTCGGACCTGGCCAAGGCGGCCTACGGCTTCACCCAGTCGAAGCGCTCCGGTGACGACGTCGAGGCGATCAACCGGCTGTTCGCGCCGGAATTCCGCAACCGGCTCGACGCGATCATCTCGTTCGGCCACCTGCCGAAGGACGTGGTGGCGAAGGTGGTGGACAAGTTCGTCCTCCAGCTCGAGGCGCAGCTCGCCGACCGCAACGTCACCATCGAGCTCTCGGACGAGGCCCGGGACTGGCTGGTGGAGCACGGCTACGACGACGCGATGGGCGCGCGCCCGATGGCCCGGCTGATCCAGTCGACCATCAAGACGCCGCTCGCCGACGAGGTCCTGTTCGGCAAGCTGAAGGATGGCGGCGCGGTCCGGGTGGTCGTCCGCAAGCCGGAGGATGCCGAGGCCAAGGCCGGCGCCAAGGACAGCCTGGGCTTCGACTTCCCGGCGGGCCCCGTGACGCCGAAGCCCGAGAAGGACGTGACCAACGCCGCCAAGCGCCACAAGCGCGCCAAGCCGCGCACCGCGTCCCGGAAGAAGACGCCGAAGGACAACAAGGGCGGCGGCGGCAGCTCGGGCGGCGGCGTCCGGACCGTGCCGAAGGTGCCACTCGTGCGCGCCTAATGGTGTGCATGCCGGCCGGCGGCCTTCCGGACTCGGGGGCCGCCGGTCTATGACCGCCGCGACGCGCATGCGCCGCGGCGAGGAGGCGCCCGATGACTGACAACCTGCACGAGGGACCCCTGTCCCCCGTCGCGCAGCCGGCGCCCCCCAAGAAGCTGACTCGGCGCGAGGAGCGGCGGCGGCGTCGCCAGCGGCGCCGCCGGGGCGAGGAGGTGCTCGCCTGGGTGCTGGTGCCGTTCATCTGCTTCGGCATCTACTGGGGCATCGCCGCCGGCTTCGACTTCTTCGGCACCTCGCCGGGCCAGGTCTGGGACCAGCTGATGCAGGTCAAGGCCATGATGGAGAAGCGTTCGGGCCCCCAGGGCGCGCGCGGCTAGCGCGCCGCTCCGGTCCGGGCGCGGGAGGCGACGCCTCCGGACGGTTCCGAGCGGGCGCGCCCATGACACCGACCCGTCGATCGCTGCTCGCCGCCCCCCTGCTGGCGATGCCGGCCCTCCGGACCCGCGCCGGCNGCCGGCCGCCGAGACGGCCACCGCGAGGGCCGCGGCCGCGAGCCCGGCGCCGACGCGCCGGGCGGGGGTGGAGAGGGACGGGATCCGCACGGCGCGCCTCACGCGGTCACCAGACCGGGGGTCGCCAGCACGAGGTCGCGCACCGCCTGATGGTAGCGGACGTAGCCGGTGCAGCGGCAGATGTGGCGGTCGAGCGCCTCGGTGACGACCCGCTCGACCTCGTCGCGGCGGATCGGCTCGCGGCGCAGGCGCTCGATCAGCACGCTCGCCCCGGTGACGAAGCCCGGCGTGCAGTAGCCGCACTGGAACGCGAAGTTCTCGATGAAGGCCTGCTGGACCGGCGAGAGCACGACGGTGCCGTCCGGCGCGGTGCGGGCATGGCCCTCGACGGTGCGGATGCTCCGCCCCTCGAACCAGTGGGCGCCGGTGATGCAGGCGCGCATCTCCCGCGGGCCGGTCGCCTCCTCCAGCATCACCGTGCAGGCGTGGCAGATGCCCTGCCCGCAGCCCATGCGGCTGCCGGTGAGGCCCAGCCACTCGTGCAGGACGTCGAGCAGGCTCGTGCCGACGGGGACGGGGATCGGACCGACGGCCGCGCCGTTCACGCGGAGCGAGAGGTCCTTGATCTCGATGGCGGCGCTCATGCCAGTGCCTCGCGGATGCGCTCGGGCCGGATGGGGAGTTCGTGGAAGCGGTGGCCGATCGCGTGCGCGACGGCGTTGGCCAGCGCCGGGACGACGGCGATCATCACGACCTCGGCGATGCCCTTGGGCGGGTCGGTCTCGGAGAGCGGCGGCAGGATCTCCACCGTCTGGTTCCACGGGGCCACGTCGCGGGCGCGGGGCAGCTCGTAGCGGTTCCAGTTCCACGTGCCGTCGCCGGGGCCGTCCTCGTAGAGGGGCAGCACCTCCTTGAGGGCGTGGCCGATCCCCATGGCGAGGCCGCCCTGCACCTGGCCGGAGACCAGCTCGGGCACGATCTGGCGGCCGCACTCGAGGATCGAGTGGTGGGACAGGATCGCCACGTCGCCGCTGGCGGTGTCGACCGCGACCTCCGCCAGGGTGGCCATCGGCGCGTAGTAGGTCGTGCCGACATTGTTGCGCTGGGTCGGCGGGTAGGAGACCGCCGCCCGGGGCACGAAGTGCCAGCCCGCATCCGCCATCAGGGCGCGGCGCTCGGGCGGGGCCCCGGCGCCGTAGCGCACCGACAGGGCGTCGATCGGCAGGCGCGTCCGGCCCGTCCCGGGCAGGTCGAACTCGGCCTCGGCCCATTGCCAGCGGTTGAAGGTGTGGAGGGTCACGCCCACCGGCAGCCCGAGCCGGTGCGCCTCGGCGGCCACCTCCTCCAGGGACAGCGGCGGCAGACCGCCACCGAGCACCCGGCCGTCCACCAGCCGCAGCTCGTCGCGGGCGACCACGTGGTAGGAGGCCAGCGCCCCGCCGCCGCCGCCCCGCGCCCAGAGCGCGCGGGCGGCGGGCCAGACGGCGTGGTCGACGAGGAACCGCGCGGCCGTCCGGGTGGCGTGGCCGAGGTAGTAGGCCGAGTTGGTCGCGCTCATCGGCGAGGTGAAGCGCGGCGTCCAGCGGGGGTTCTGCGCCCGGCGGTCCTCCTCTGCCTGGGGCATCGTGTAGGGCTGGTCGGAGGTCTCGAGGGGCATCTCGGGCCAGCGCACCACGCCGAACGCGGTCTCCGAAGGCACCCGGCCGAGGATCTCGGCCACCATGACCGCCTGCGAGGTGGTGACGCCCGGGCCCATCTCGTGGGCGACGTGGCGCAGGCTCAGGCGGCCCCGCGGGTCGAGCTCCAGCGACGCGACCGCCGCCTCGGCGCCCGTGCCGTAATCCTTGTGCACCTGCGCGAAGCCGACGCCGTAGCGGCGGCCGGGATGGGCGGCCTCGTAGGCGGCCTTGCGCGCCGCCCGATCCCGCCAGAGCGGGTGCGCGGCGGCCTTCGTCAGGATCTCCGCGTTGCGCAGCGCCCCGGCCGGGACCGCGCCCTGGCTGTTGCGCTGGCCCGAGCGGAGCACGTTGCGCAGGCGCAGCTCGATCGCGTCGATGTCCAGGAGGGCCGCCGCCTCGTCGACCATCATCTCGGTGGCCGACATGGTCTGGAGCGTGCCGAAGCCCCGGGTCGATCCGGCCTCCACGGCCCGCGAGGCCAGGGCGATCGCCTGGAAGTCGCTCTTCGGCAGGTAGTAGATCGACTGCGCCGCGGTGGCGCCGACGAAGGAGACCGCGACGGAGTAGTTGGGGCGCCCGCCGCCGTCGCAGGCGAAGCGCCCGGTCATGGCCCGGAACCGGCCGCTGGCCCGGTCCACCAGCAGGACGTTGTCCATGCGGAAGGCGTGGCGCTTCAGCCCGTTCTGGAACTGCTCGAACCGGTCGTTGGCGAGGCGCACCGGCCGGCCGCCCGCGTAGAGCGCGGCCACGACGCAGAGGAACGGGAAGATGTGGTGGTCCTTCGTCCCGTACCCGACCGTGTAGCCGACCTTGAGATCGACCTCCCTGAGCGGGAACCGGGACTTCGAGACCAGCGCGGCGGCGGCCTCGGCCACGTCGTAGGGCGACTGCGTCGCCATCATCAGGCGCAGCGTGCCGGTGGCCGGATCGTACCAGACGTTGCCGTTGTCGGCCTCCATGGCCGAGGCGTCCGTCGACTGCGACCGGTAGGTCCGCCGCATCACCAGGGCGTCCGCGCCGGCGCCGTCGATCTCGGCGGCGATGGCGGCGGCCGCCGCCATGCCCCGGGCGAAGGGGCCGTCGTCGCCGGCCTTCGGCCAGGCGGGCTCGTCGCCGGAGAAGCCGGCGAAGATCGGGGACTGCTCGAACGGCGAGAACCGGTCGGGCGCGTCCGGCGCGTCGCCCTCGATCCGCACCCAGCGCGAGGCGCCGTAATGGGCCGGCGGCCTGGGACCGGTCTCGGCGCCGTACCGCACGACGTCGTCGGCGAAGCGCAGGGCGCGCTTGGCCGCGGCGAAGCGCGGGAAGTCGGCGTAGATCAGGATCGCCACCGGCTGCCCGAGCAGGCGCGGCGTCTCGCCCTGCGGCACGAGGAACCAGTCGCCGAAGAAGTCGGCGTGCGGGACCGAGACCCCGTCCGCCACCAAGTCCTCGTGCCGGACGATCCGGTCCGGCTGCAGGGCGCCCGGGAGCCGCGACAGGTCGAGGCCGGTGAAGCGGCGGTCGGCGCGGGTCGCGGCGACGAGGAAGGCGTGGGCTTGGCCGTCGGGCCAGCCGGCGAGGTCGCGGGCCCGGTAGTCGCGGGAGAAGGTCTTGGCGCCCGTGACCTTGGCGACGGCGTCGAGGTCCCGAGCGCCGCCCAGTTCGACACGTAGCCGGAGGTGAACAGCAGGGCCGCCTCCTTGCCGTGGAGGTCGGCGAGTTCCTGCTCAAGGAGCACATGGTAGTGGTTGGTGCCCGAGATGTTGCGGGTGCCGCCGGCGCCGGCGCCGCAGCGGTCGATCGCCTCGTGCATCGCCCCGGTGACGGTCTGGTGCTGGCCCATGCCG
>NZ_MLBW01000030.1:0-21870 GCF_036441335.1 Methylobacterium mesophilicum | reverse complement strand
ATCGACACCTCCGAGGGCGGGCGCCCGATCAGCGTGGCAATGGCGTTGACGTACTGAACCCGGGTCAGCCGCACCGCGATGGCCTGGGCCTCGATGGTCTGGACCTGGGTCTGGGCGGTGATCACGTCGGAGCGCGCGGCCACGCCGGCGGCGTACTGGTTCTCGGTGATCGCCAGCCGACCGGGATCCCTGCGGCCTCTGGGCGGCGCGGCGGCGGCTCCTCGCCCGGGGCACGACCGACGCCGTGGTACAGACGCTCGCGGACGGGCGCCAGGTCGCGATCACGCTGCACCCGCAGGCCGGCGGCGGCTGGACCGCCCTGTGGGAGGACGTGACCGAGCGCCGCCGGGCGGAGTCGCTCCTGCGCTACATGGCCCACCACGACCCGCTGACCGGCCTGCCGAACCGCCACCACTTCGCGGCCCGGCTCGACCGGACCCTGGCCGACCGCGACGGCGCGCCCTGCGCGCTGCTGTGCCTCGACCTCGACGGCTTCAAGCCGGTGAACGACCGCCACGGGCACGCGGTGGGCGACGCGCTGCTGAAACGGCTGGCCGAGCGCCTGCGGGCGGCGCTCGGCGCGGGGGATTGCGCCGCGCGGCTCGGGGGCGACGAGTTCACCATCCTGCTCGGCGACGCGGCGCCGGCGCCGGCCCTCGGCTTCGCCCTGCGTCTCCAGGCGCGCCTCGCCGAGCCCTACGATCTCGGCACCGGGTCGCCGATCCGCATCGGCGCGGCGATCGGGGTGGCCTGCGCGCCCCTGCACGCCACCCGGGCGCAGGACCTGGTGGAGCGGGCGGACGCGGCGATGTACGCGGCCAAGCGACTCGGCCACCCCTACCTGTGGGACGACGCGCCGGACCAACGACCGGTCGGCCCGGGTAGCGCTATCCCGGCCTGAGGCGGCCGGGACGGCCCTCAGCGCGACTTCTCGTGCTCCGCGAGGCCCACGGCCTTGTAATCGTAGGTCGGGAAGAACTCGGTGCGGTACGCCCCCCAGGCGGTGTCCTCGAGGACGCGGTTGACCTCGCGCAGGCGGGTGGCGGGCAGCCGCAGGACGATGATCTGCCCGATCCCCATGACGACGTTCCAGGAGACGACCTCGATGCCCGGCGGCGGGAAGGCCTTGTAGAAGCCCTGCTTGGCGAGCTGCGCGTTCAGCTCCGCCAGCGGGCGGGACTGGTCGTGGCGCAGGAAGACCGTCAGCAGCACGGCGTTGTCGGCCGTCGCCGCGGCGGAGCCCGGCGGCGGGGGCGGCGCCGTCTGCGCCGTCTGCGCCGACGCCTGCCCGGCGGGACCGAGCAGCAGGAGCGCCGCCGCGAGGGGGCCGGTCAGACCTGTTGAACGTCGCATGCGATCTCCTGTCCGCCCCGCGCCGACCTCCGTCAACGCGGCCGGGCGCCGACCTTTCCCGACCTGCGCACCGGCCGCCCCCTCAGCCGCGCCCTCAGCCGCCCTCGACATCGTAGGAGAGCCGCAGGCGCAGGCGGACCGCGCCCTGCTCGTCGCGCACGGCGATCACGTAGTCCTGCCGCTCCATCGGATCGGTCAGGCCCTGCGCGAGGCGGGTCAGGATGCGCACCGCCTGCGCCCGCGCGGCGGCGAGATCCGGAAGATCGAAGCCGTCGCGGTCGCGAACCAAGTTGGCGCCGTCGTGGAGGTCGATGAAGTATCGGGGCACGGATGCGAGCTCAGCGAGCGCCGGAGCCCGCAAGAATCTGTCTCCGCTGTTTCTACGTAGTTTCCGGAGGGCTGCAATCCGGGGTCGCCCGTGTCGCACCCTCAGACGGGGCCGCTTGTAAGCCGGGGCCCGCGGGCGGCGTCAGCTTCCCAGCAGGCTCTCGGCGAAGTCGTCCGGAACGGTCCCGAACTGGCCGAGGATCGTGACGCCCTCGAGCTCGCCGGTCTCGTCGTCGGCCACGACCTTGAGGGCCGCCGCGCCCGGCATGCGGGCGGCCAGCGCCTCCGCCTTCTTGAGGGCGCCGAACTCGCTCTGCGCGGGCTCCTGGCGAGCTGGGCGCAGGCGGTTCCGGTGCAGCTCGAACGGCTGCACCAGATAGGTGGTCTTCAGGGTCATTCCGGCCTCCTCGACGCGGCGGGCGGCCGCGAACGGACCGCGGCGCGGTCCGGCTACAGGCTGCGGGTGGTCACCCCGAGGGCGAGCAGGACGTAGGCGCCGATGAAGAACCATTGCCGGTGCGCCACGACGGTCTTTCCGACCATCGGGACGCGCGTGTACAGGCTGGCGACGGCGAGGCCGATCAGCACGGCCGACACCAGGAACGTGAGCAGGCGCGGGGCGGAGAGCGTGGGCATGCCCCATGCTCCGTCCGGCACGCTTACCGAACCGTTACCGGTCGAGGCCGGGCACGAGCGGGCGATAGGCCGTCAACGGCCCCTGGGTCCCGGGAAGCAGCCCGACCTCGGCGAGCCAGAGGACCATGATCGCCCCGGCCAGCAGCGTCGCCAGAGAGGCCAGACGCCCGGTCCACCGCCGCAGGACGAACATGGCGACCACGACGGCCAGCAGGGCGACGAGAAGGGCGAGCATCAGCATGGTCGGGCCATGCCACGGCCGGGCCGCCGCGTCACCGCGGATCACGGCGGAATACCCCACCCGCCGGCGCGCTCCGGCTTCGGCTCCGCCAGATGCACGTTCTGGTCGTTCCGCAGAGTGGAAACACTACCGCAGTCGATAGGCGGCCCCGGGAGGCGCTCGGAAATACTCTGCCGGAAATCGCCAGAACTACGTGTCCGCTCTCCGCGGAAGGCACCCCAATCATGCACCGGAAGCGGCCCACCACCGGTTTTGTAACTTGCATTCAGTGCTCAAAAGTAGCAGATCCCGGGTGAGGGGCACACCAGGAATCTTGCAGTGACAGAAGAAACCACAGGGCCCAACTCCAACTTCATCGAGCTGGCGGGCGATATCGTCGCCGCCTACGTGTCGAACAATCCGGTCCCGGCCGCCGAATTGCCGGCTCTGATCGCGCGCGTGCACGGCGCGATCAGCGGGCTCGTCACCGGGACTCTGACGGCGGAGATCGGGGCGGCTCCGCAGGCCGAGGTCGAGAAGCCGAGCGCGGCCCAGATCCGCAAGTCGGTCCGGCACGACGGGATCGTCAGCTTCATCGACGGCAAGACCTACAAGACTCTGAAGCGCCACCTGACCAGCCACGGCCTGGATCCGCGCAGCTACCGCGACCGCTACGGCCTGCCGGCCGACTACCCGATGGTTGCCCCGAGCTACGCCGAGCAGCGCTCCGCCCTCGCCAAGGCGATCGGCCTGGGCCAGCCCGGCGCCATGGCCGAGCGCGAGCGCAAGGGCCGCAAGGCCGCCTGAGCGTGACGACCACCGGGGGCGCCCCGCCGGGGCACCCCCGTAACGATGCGCCGCGGAGCCCGGCGCATCGTGCGGCCGCGTCCGGCCTCCCCCGGAGCGCCGGCCGCCGCGCGGCCCGAGACCGCGCCGAGACCGTTGCATCACGGCCACACACGCCCAGGACATCGCGGGACACGGACAAGCTGCCACACTCTGCACAAAGCTGATGCGCACGCCGGAACCCGAGGATGCTACCGAAGGGGCCGGCGAGATGAAGCGAGAGCAGACGATGACGAGTTCGGTCGTGCCGTTCCCGGCGCATATCGCGCCCGCGGTCGTGGACGAGGACACCGCGTCGATCATCGCCGTGTTGCAGGACCAGCTGGCCCTGGCCCGCGAGGGCCGCCTGCGCTCGGTGGCGGTCGTCTCCGTCTCGGCGGACGGCGAGGCGATCGGCACGCAATGGTCCTGCAAGGGCTCCGACATCAGCAACCTGATCGGCAAGCTGACCGTGCTGACCCACGACCTGATGGCCGCCCGGAAGTGACCGGGCGGGAGTGACCGGCCGGGTCTGACGGAGCCGCGGCGAGGGGCGGGCACGGCTCGCCCGCTGCGGCGTTCCTGAGGCGGGTCCGGCCTCGGACCGAAGGAAGGCTCCGGATGAGTCGCGCTCTGCTGTTCGCCATCCTCCTGGCCGCGGCGCCCCTGACGGGCGCGGCCCGGGCCGCCGGGGGGGCGGGCGACGCCGAGCGCGACGTCAAGCGCGCCGAGACGATCCAGGGACTCGTGCGGATCGTCGGCGCGCAGGCCGGCATCGTCCTGTACTGCCGCAGGCTCTACACCATCGACGACGCGGTTTCCGAAGGTCTGTCGCGCACAGTGCGCCGAGCCCTCGACGCGGCCCTCGGCCACCCGCGCGCGCGGGACGCCATCGCCGAGGAGGGCCGTCGGGTCGCCGACGAGATCGCCGCGGTCGGCGCGGAGCAATGGTGCGCCGACCAGCGCGACATCCTCAACACCGACGGCGTCCGCGTCTTCGTCGACTGACCGGGCCGGATCCCGTCCCGGGGTCCCGCCCGCGCGGCCGCCGGTCGAAGGCCCCTCGCAAATGGCGGCCCCGGCGGCGCGCCCGCGGCGAGTCCTGCGTCCAAGTCAGACGAAGGCGGCATTCCGGCATCTGTTCCGCAATGCAGAACAGATTAGCGCCTTGTTCACCGCGTCCTCGTCTGTCATGTTTCGAAGACGGAAGAGCCTGAACAGATCAAGCCGGTCGCACTCGTCCGTTACAAGAGCCCTGAAGGGCCGCGAGACCGGCGCAGAAGGAAACGCCATGTCTCGACCGATTGTTCTGGCTCTCGCCCTCGTCCTCTGCGGGGCCGCCGTGACGCTGTTCGCCTTCCTGCGCGCACCCCAGTCGCGGGAATTCGCCGGGTGGGACGTCGCCTTCATGGGCGGCATCGGGGCCGTCGCGCTGGGCTTCCTCACCACCCTCGTCGAGGTCGTGACCGGGTAGGTCGCCCCCGCGGCAGGGCTCGAACCGCCGCTACTCCGACCCGGCCCGCCTCCGCTCCTCCGGATTCGTCGCCCCCGCTCCCCGGCGGGCGGCGAAGCGCCGCGCACGCGATCCGGCCGGGCCCGCACGAAGCACTCGGAATTCACAGGGACGCGGGCATCCCGACAATTCGAGGCATTTCCCAAACCCCGCGTGAACCCGGGTGGCCGATCCTGTCGGGCAGAGGTTCTCGAGGCGGTGATGTTCGAACGACGCAGCGCTCCACGCACGCTTCTCAACGAGACCGGCAGCATCTCGGTCGACGAGCATCGCAGCTTGCCCTGCATCGTCTACGACCGGTCCGCCGGCGGCGTGCGGGTCGCCCTTCCGGACGCCGAGATCGTCCCGGACAGCTTCATCCTCAGCATCGACGCGAGCAACGAGATCCTCGTCTGCCGCGCCATCTGGCGCAAGGCGGAGGAGATCGGCGCCACGACCGACATCCCCGAGACGGCACGGTCGGGCCGCGTGAATCTCTGGCGCGAACTCGAAGCGACCTGACAGGCGCCTTCGGCGGCTCATCCGGCAGCCGGCGGGGGCCTGCCGTCGTGGGACTCGAGCGGCGCCGGCCGGGCGGCGGCGCGCGTCATTCCCAGTCGATGTTGAGCGAGCGCTCGAAGGCGGCCGCGGACAGCTCCTTGCCCTTCGGATCGGCGACCGTGATCTCGCGGAAGCCGCGCCGGGCCAGCTCCCAGGTCTTCTCCATCGCCTGCTCGTCCGTCCCGCAGGCGAACGTCATGACGCGCCCGGACGGATCAATCCCCTTGACGGTGAACACACCACTCTCCCTGCTCGCACCTCCCATATAGAGCCGCGAACGGCGTCGCGCCTCCCGACCTCGTGACGGAGTCCCGGGACCCGCGCCCGCGCCGTCGCGTTGGTTGAAGGCAGGGAGAGATCGCATGACGCGCGCGCCCGAGACCGCAGCCCCGACGAGCCGCAGCCCGGAGCCCCCCGAGGCGGACGGGATCCCGACCGAACGCGGCGACGCGGCGGCCGGGGCCCTGCCGCCGGCCACGGTCCCGACCGAGGATCCCGAGGTCGGCCTCGCGCAGAAGGGCAGCGGGGAAGACGCCGTCATCCGGCGCGAGACCGCGATCTGACCGGTCGCGCCGAGGCGCGGGCGATCCCTGGACGCCGCCCCCTGTGCGATGCACAAACGGGCCGGCCGCCCGCGGATGGCGGCCGACAGGAGACCACGCGTGGCACAGGGCGTGGCACAGGGCATGGCTCAGGGCATGGCACAGGGCATGGTACGGCTCTCGGGCCACGCGGTCGCGACCCGGAGCCGCGACGTCGCCGGGACCGGTCTCGAACAGGTCCGGACGGTCTTCGGACGCTTCGTCGGAGCGGCGCGCCGCGCACCCGACATGGTCCGCACCACCCCGGCGCGGGGGCGGGACGCCGCCGGGGAGGCCGCGCGCTGAGCGGGCGCGTTGCGCGGCCTCTGGGCGAGTGGCCGGCGGCCCTGCGCGGCGCTGCCGGCCGTGTTCGGACGCGGAGTTGGAGATGATGTACGGGGAGGTTGGCCGCCTGGCGGATGAGAGCCTGCGGCTGGGCCTGAAACAGGCCGAGAACGCCGTCCTGCTCGCGATGGCGGCGCAGTACGCGTGGGCCGATCTGTGGCTCGAGGGGTATCGCGCGGCGGGGACCGCCCTCAGCTCCGAACGCGATCAGCGGGCGCGGACGCGGCGGCTGATCCGTCGCGGCGTGGCACCCGCGGTCGCTGCGCAGGCGTTGCACATCGTCTGAGCGGTGGCCGGGGACGGAGCCGCCCGGGGCGCTCCGTCCCCGGCAGCGGGCTCAGCGGCTCGCCTCGACGGCGGCCTGGACCATCGGTCGGCCGAGGGACGAGACCGTCCGATTGACGGTCGCCGGCGCGGCGACGGGCTGGGGCGTGGTGGTCAGATCGTGGATCGCGCGGATCTGCTGGGCGGGCCGGGCCTGATCGCGGTAGAGCGGCGGCGTCAGGTGCAGGCGGTCGTCGGCGGCGGCGAGGCCGGTGAAGGCGGCCGAGGTGAGCGCGGCCGACGCGAGGATGAGGATCGTGCGCATGGTGCGTCTCCGGTTCGATCGCGGTGTCGACCGCGGGATGCGATCGACCGGCGCATGAGACCACGGATTTGTGCGGCGCGGCATGCATTTTGCGCATTGCACCATATCGCCATGACGGCACGGTATTGCAGTGTTTCCCGGCCATTCGGAGCTGCGAATTCAGGCCCCGCTCGCGCGCGCCATGCAATCGATGCAAATGAACTAAACTTCTACCGGCGCGTTCTCAAATCAAACTTGAGGAGCGCGTGATTTGTTTTTCGCGCGCGCCGCCGGACCGGTCGAAACCGCCGGGCGAGGGTGCGCGTTGCTGGCGTCGCGGCCCGAGTCACGACTCAGAGACCGCGGTGCCAGATCCGCGTCACACGGGCACGGTAGAACCCCCACATCCCGCGGACGTACCCTGCGAAGCACCCCGAGAGCGCCGATGACGCCCTCCGACCTCGACAGACGAGCCGAACTGACCATCTGGCCCAAGGGCGCGCCCGGCCACGCCGCGGAGGGGCGGCCCTTCGCCACCCTGCGCGAGGCCCTCGCCGTCGCGATCGCGGCGATCGAATCCGGCGAGGCCCAGCCCTGGATCATCACCGAGGCCGGCGACGTCCTGTCGCCGCGCTGGATCCAGGCGAATTCGCGGGCGCGGGCGCCGCACTAGCCGGCGTCACGCGGTGTCCGGTGCGGGTCAGCAGCCGATGCAGATGTCGCGGACCACGTGCTGATGCCGCTGGCCGGTGCGCTGGTTCGGGAGCTGTCCGTCGATCGACGAGAGCCCGCTGCCCAGGGCCCGGAACCGGCGCTCGGCCGCCGGAACAGAAGCGGCCCTGACCGGCGCGGGCGGCTCCGCGGCCGGAGCGGCGGTCGGTGCCGCCGTCGGAGCGGGCCCGGGCGCCGAGTTAGCCATGCCGGGATCGGGCAGGGTCAGGGCCATGCCCGGCACCGGCGGGACCTGCGCGAACTCGCCCGCGCGACCCGGCAGGGGCGCGGCGACCAGAAGCGCGACGGCCGGGACCGCGACGACGCGCCGGTTCAGCGGATGCATCACACTCTCCTGCCTCGGGAGCCGGCACGCCACGGACCCCGTGCCCCTGGGTCATCGCCGGATCGGCCCCCGTTCCGACGGCGGGAACGGGGCCGGCCCCGGTTGTGCGCGGCGGAGCGGGGCACCGCCACTCATCCATTCGGCGGAGCGTGCGCCGGAGGGCTCAGTAGGCCCGGCCGTAGAAGGGCTGCGAGACCGGGCGATAGCGGTCGCTCACCGGCCACGTGTAGGGCTGCTCCTTACCGGTGCGCAGGTCCGAGCGGAACTTCGGCTCGTTGAAGCCGATCCCGTGCATTCCGGCCGCGCCCTTGGCGCCGTGGGCCCGGGGCCCGGCCTCGCGCGCCAGGGCAGCGCCCGAGACGGCGATAACGAGAGCGGCCGCGAGCGAGACGCGGCCCAGCATGACGTTCATCTCTGACTCCTGTCCCGGCCGAGGTGCCGGAACAGAAGGAACGGCAGCGGTTCGGCCCGGTTCCGCGTCCGGAGACCGCTCAGAACCCCGGACCGAGGCAGGCCTCGGCGACGGGTCCGCCGCAGAGGTCGCCGGTCCGGACCGGCGCGGCCGCCGCGCCGCCGATGCCGGCACCGCCGATCGACCCGCCCCCGGCCGGATCGGCGGCTGGGACCAGTACGGCGGCCGCCSSGACSGCSGTCSGGGCGGCCCAACGGACCCGTCCCTGCCGCCCGGCGACTTCTCGGACCTCTCCGGCATGCTCGACGGCCCCGGCGACGCCCCGCCGCCGAGCCGCGCCGCCCCGGACGGGCAGGGGGATCTGGGCGGCCTCGACGGGCTGGTCGACCGGTTCCGCCAGGGCGGCCTCGGCGACGTGATGGAGTCCTGGATCGGCCACGGCACCAACCGCCCCGTGGCCCCGGACCAGCTCGCCCGGGCGCTCGGCCCCGACACGGTGGACACCCTCCAGCAGCAGACCGGGATGGACCGCGAGACGCTGCTGTCGCAGCTCGCCCAGGCGCTGCCGGAGGTGGTGCACGCGCTCACGCCGCAGGGGCGGGTGCCGGGGGAGGATGAGCGGCGGGGGTGGTAACCGGACGCCGGGCTGCGGGCGGCGCGCGGTCGGATCCTGCGGAAGACCCGGGCCGCGAAGCAGCGCGAGACGGCGACTTGTCTACGCGACCCGCCGCATCACCAGGCTGGCGTTCGTCCCGCCGAACCCGAACGAGTTCGACAGCACGACGTCCACCCGCTTCCGCTTCGCCTCGAAAGGCACGAGGTCGATCTGGGTCTGGACGGAGGGGTTGTCGAGGTTGAGCGTCGGCGGGATGACGTTGTCGCGCAGGACGAGGATCGAGAAGATCGCCTCGACCGAGCCGGCGGCGCCCAGCAGGTGGCCGACCGAGCTCTTGGTCGACGACATGGTCGCGGTCGCGGCGGCGTCGCCCAGGAGGCGCTCCACGGCCTTCAGCTCCAGCTCGTCGCCCATGGGCGTCGAGGTGCCGTGGGCGTTGATGTAGCCGATCTCGGACGGGGAGATGCCGGCGCGCTTCACCGCGGCGGTCATGCAGCGGAAGGCGCCGTCGCCGTCCGGGGACGGGGAGGTGATGTGGTAGGCGTCGCCCGAGAGGCCGTAGCCCACCACCTCGGCGTAGATCTTCGCGCCGCGGGCCTTGGCGTGCTCGTACTCCTCCAGCACCACGATGCCGGCGCCCTCGCCCATGAGGAAGCCGTCGCGGTCGCGGTCGTAGGGGCGCGAGGCCTTCTCGGGCGTGTCGTTGAAGCCCGTGGTCAGCGCCCGGCAGGCGGAGAAGCCCGCGATCGACAGGCGGTTCACCGGCGACTCCGCGCCGCCCGCCACCATCACGTCGGCGTCGCCCAGCGCGATCAGGCGGCTCGCGTCGCCGATGGCGTGCGCGCCGGTGGAGCAGGCCGTGACCACGGCGTTGTTGGGGCCCTTGAGGCCGTGGGCGATCGAGACCTGGCCCGAGGCGAGGTTGATGATCCGGCCCGGGATGAAGAACGGCGAGATCCGGCGCGGGCCCTTCTCGTGCAGGGTCACGGAGGCGTCGTAGATGCCGCCGATGCCGCCGATCCCGGAGCCGATCAGCACGCCGGTGGCGCACTGGTCCTCGTGGCTCTTCGGCGCCCAGCCGGCATCCTTCAGCGCCTCGTCGGCCGCCGCCATCGCGTAGACGATGAACGGGTCGACCTTGCGCTGCTCCTTCACCTCCATCACGCGGTCGGGGTTGAAGGTGCCGTCGGTGCCGTCGCCGAAGGGGACCTGCGCGGCGATCCGGCAGGGCAGGTCGGCGGATTCGAAGCCGCGGATCGGGCCGGCGCCGCTGTCGCCCGCGATCAGCCGGCTCCAGGTGTGCTCCACCCCGCAGCCCAGCGGCGTGACCATCCCCAGACCCGTGACCACCACCCGCCGCATCGCACTCGTCCCGTCTTGAGGCGCCGCCCCGCCGGCACCGCCGCGGTCGCGCATCGTCCTAACTCGCTCGGAGGCAGATTCGGTCCCTCGGGACGCGTCACGACTCCGAGCCTTGAAACGCGGAACGGCGCGGGGGCTGTCTCGCCTCACCCGCGCCGCGGTAAACCCGGTCCCCGGCGCCTTCAGGCGGCGGAGTTCTTCTCCAGGAACTTCACGGCGTCGCCGACCGTCTGGATGGTCTCGGCAGCGTCGTCCGGGATCTCGACGTTGAATTCTTCCTCGAAGGCCATGACCAGCTCGACGGTGTCGAGGCTGTCGGCACCGAGGTCGTCGATGAAGTTGGCGCTCTCGACCACCTTCTCGGGCTCGACGCCCAGGTGCTCGACGACGATCTTCTTCACGCGCTCAGCGATATCGCTCATCGGTCTTCCGTCCTCGTCCTTCTGGTCTGTCAGTCTTCTCGGGGTGGTGCCGTGGCCGCGTCGCGCCCCTGCGGGCTTGTTGTGACGGGCCGGTGTCCGATCGCGCGTGCTTCTGAGGTGAACCGGCGCGTGAGCCGGGACGCCCCCGCCGGAGGGCCTTGGACTGAAAACCCGCTGAACCGTCAACCCCCTGTACGGCTGGCGGGCGTGGTAGCACAGGGTTCCCGCCCTGGCGAGGGCCCGTTCAGAAAGCCTTCATGGGTGTGGCACTTGCGTGTCGGCGGGGATGATTCGCGCGCAATCTTCGACGATCGAGGACCGGTATACGCGCGCTAGTACATGGCCATCCCGCCGTTCACGTGCAGCGTGTGACCGGTGACGTAGCCCGCCTCCGCGGAGGCGAGGTAGAGGCAGGCCGCCGCGACCTCCGCCCCCTCGCCGAGCCGCCCGGCCGGCACGCGGGCGAGGATGCCCTCGCGCTGCTTCTCGTTGAGGGCGTCGGTCATGGGCGAGCTGATGAAGCCCGGGGCGATGCAGTTGACGGTGATTCCCCGCGAGGCGACCTCGGCGGCGAGCGCCTTGGTCATGCCCACGAGGCCGGCCTTGGCGGCGGCGTAGTTGCCCTGGCCGGGATTGCCGGTGCTGCCGACCACCGAGCCGATATTGACGATCCGCCCGGAGCGGCGGCGCATCATGCCCTTCACGGCGGCCCGCGACAGGCGGAAGGCGGCGGTGAGGTTGACGGCGATCACCTGCTCCCACTCCTCGTCCTTCATCCGCATGAAGAGGTTGTCGCGGGTGATGCCGGCATTGTTCACGAGGATGTCCAGCGGGCCGATCGCGGCCTCGGCGGCCGGGACGAGGCCCTCGACCGAGTCCTTGTCGGACAGGTCGGCCGCGACGGGGCTGGCGCGGTCGCCGAGCTCGGCGGCGAGCGCCTCCAGGGCCGCGGGCCGGGTGCCCGAGAGCGCCGNGGGACGAGGCCCTCGACCGAGTCCTTGTCGGCCCCTGTGCCGCCGGAGCGGCGACGCCCGGCCTCAGGCCGGGCGCTTGTCCGCCCCGCGCAGCTGCGCGAGCGCCGGGACGAGGACGTTGGCGGCGCTCGCCTGCGGATCGAGCGGCAGAGCGCGGAAGATCCGCGCTCTGCCGCTCGATCCGCAGGCGAGCGCCGCCAACGTCCTCGTCCCGGCGCTCGCGCAGCTGCGCGGGGCGGACAAGCGCCCGGCCTGAGGCCGGGCGTCGCCGCTCCGGCGGCACAGGGGGGCCGTGAAACAGGGATCGTCACCATGAAGCCCCTCCGCACCGAGACGCGGCGGCCCGCGCACCCCGAGGACGCGGCCGGCGCGGGGGTCGCCCTCGGCGGGCGGCCCCGGACGATCCGGTTCCCGCCCGTCTGGCACGCGTGGTTCGCCCGCCAGTCCGAGCCGCGACTCGCCGCCCTCGACGAGCTGGTCGACGCGCATCTCGAGCGCCGCGCGCTGCGCCGCTACCTGCGCCGGCTCAAGCACGCGGCGGTACTCGCCTTCGTCGCCGCGGCGGCGGCCGCGCACTGGTTCTCCGACCAGGTCGCGTGGCTCGCCGCGCATGTCCCGGCCCTGCGGGCCCTCTGGAAGCTGCTGACGGGAGCGTGAGATGCGCCTGCGCTGGGACAGGGTCCTCGACCGGGCGTGGCTCGCCCTGGCGGCCGCCGCGGCGGTGACGGTCGCCGTCCACGAGGGCGCGGCGGTCGGCCGGCGGGCCTGGACGCTCNCCCGGCGGTCGCGGACCAACCGCGCGCGACCGCGGCCCCGCGCCCGACCCCGGACGCGCCGGCCCCGTCCCGGCGGATGATGCGCCAGTACGAACTGGTCGAGCGGGTCAAGCGCTACAACCCGGCCGCCGACGAGGCGCTGCTCAACCGCGCCTACGTGTACGCCATGCAGGCGCACGGCACGCAGAAGCGCGCCTCGGGCGACCCGTTCTTCGCCCACCCCCTCGAGGTCGCGGCGATCCTGACGGATCTCCACCTCGACGACGCCACCATCGTGGCCGCGGTGCTGCACGACACCGTCGAGGACACCGAGGCGACGCTGGAGGAGATCCGCCGGCTGTTCGGGCCGGAGATCGGCGCCCTGGTCGACGGGTTGACCAAGCTCAAGCGCCTCGACCTCGTCTCCAAGCAGGCCGCGCAGGGCGAGAACTTCCGCAAGCTGCTGCTCGCGGTCGCGGCGGATGTCCGCGTGCTGCTGGTCAAGCTCGCCGACCGCCTGCACAACATGCGCACCCTCCAGCACATGCGCGACGACAAGCGTCGCCGCATCGCGCAGGAGACCCTGGACATCTACGCGCCGCTCGCCGGCCGCATGGGCATGCAGGAGCTGCGGGAGGAGCTGGAGGATCTGGCCTTCCGCAACCTGGAGCCGGAGGTCTACGCCACCATCACGCAGCGCCTGACGCGGCTCTCCGCCAAGTCCGAGAGCGTCGTCGAGACGATCGCGCAGGTGCTCACCGAGAAGCTCGGCGCGCAGGGGATCACCGCCGAGGTCAGCGGCCGGCAGAAGCGCCCGTTCTCGATCTGGTCGAAGATGGAGCGCAAGTCCGTCGCCTTCGAGCAGCTCTCCGACATCTTCGGCTTCCGCGTGGTCGTCGACACCGTGCAGGACTGCTACGCGGCCCTGGGCATCGTCCACACCAGCTGGCCGATGGTGCCGGGCCGGTACAAGGACTACATCTCGACCCCGAAGCAGAACGATTACCGCTCGATCCACACCACCGTGATCGGGCCGAGGAGCCAGCGCGTCGAGCTGCAGATCCGGACCCGCGCGATGGACGACATCGCCGAGTACGGCATCGC
Organism: Methylobacterium mesophilicum; assembly: GCF_036441335.1. Taxonomy (GTDB): domain Bacteria; phylum Pseudomonadota; class Alphaproteobacteria; order Rhizobiales; family Beijerinckiaceae; genus Methylobacterium; species Methylobacterium mesophilicum_B. The sequence continues at coordinate 8,260 of NZ_MLBW01000030.1, read as the reverse complement.
GGCGCACGCGCAGTACAAGGAAGTCGGCGCCGAGCTGGTCAAGGACCCGGCCCGCGTCGAGGGCAGCGTGCATCCGCGGCTCGCCGCCGAGAGCGGTGCCTACCAGTGGCTGCGCCGGACCATCGAGCTCCTCGCCGAGGGCGACAGCCCCGAGGAGTTCCTGGAGCACACCAAGCTGGAGCTGTTCCAGGACCAGGTGTTCTGCTTCACCCCGAAGGGCCGGCTGATCGCCCTGCCGCGGGGCGCCACGCCGATCGATTTCGCGTACGCGGTCCACACCGACGTCGGCAACACCGCGGTGGGCGCCAAGATCAACGGCCGGATGGCGCCGCTGCTGCACGAGCTCGCCAACGGCGACGAGGTCGAGATCAGCCGCTCCGACGGCGCCTCGCCCCCGGCGGCCTGGGAATCCCTCGTGGTGACCGGCAAGGCCCGCGCGGCGATCCGGCGCGCGACCCGCGCCGCCGTCCGGCGGCAATATGCCGGCCTCGGCCGCCAGATCCTGGACCGGGCCTTCGAGCGCGCCGCCAAGACCTTCTCGGAGGACAAGCTCCGGGGCGCCCTGCCGCGGCTCGCCCGCGCCACCACCGAGGACGTGTTCGCCGCCGTGGGGCGGGGCGAGATGTTCTCGGGCGACGTCGTCCGCGCCGTCTATCCCGACCACCGCGACGAGCGCCGGCCCTCCGCCGCGCAGGGCGCCGCCAGCGGCGCCGGCCGGCTCGTGCGCTCCTCCGACCAGACCATGCGGCTGACCTTCCCGGGCGCCGAGGGCGGCCGGGAGGGGGAGGACGGGGATCGCAGCGACGCCATCCCGATCCGCGGCCTCGCGGGCGACCTGCCGGTGACCTTCGCGCCGAACGGCGGCGCGGTCCCGGGCGACCGGATCGTCGGCATCCTGACGCCCGGGATCGGCGTCACCGTCTACCCGATCCAGTCGGCGGCGCTCGCCGCCTTCGACAACGAGCCGGAGCGCTGGCTCGACGTCCGCTGGGACACGGAGGCGCTCGGCGGCGAGCGCTTCCCGGCCCGGCTGGCGCTCAAGTCGATCAACGAGCCCGGGGTGTTCGCCCAGATCGCCCAGGTGATCGCCGACCACGACGGCAACATCGACAACATCTCGATGAAGCGGCGCACCCAGGACTTCACCGACATCACCATCGACCTGTCGGTCTGGGACCTCCAGCACCTCAACGCGATCATCGCCGAATTGCGCGGCAAGCGCCCGGTCAACAGCGTGGAGCGCGTGAACGGCTGAGGCCGGGGGCCGCGCGGCGCGACGCATCTGAGGTTTACAGGATCAACTTCCTCAAACCTCGGTCTTCATGATGAAGCGCCGTCGCGCCCAATTAATCCGTCCCGAGAGTTCAGTTTTTCACGACCGCACATTCTCGTGCTCTGCTTGACACGGACCCGTTTGAAACGAATGGTCCGGCGGCCGGGGCGGCGGTCGCGCGGATCTTCGACCGCGCCGGTCCACCCCGGATTGCAGAGCGCGGCGGCCGCGATCGCGGCGCGCCGTCCCGGCCTCTCGCCCCGGCCTCTCGCCCCGGGCGAACCCCGACCGATTGTTCAGACGATTTCCTGTCACCCTTTATTTTTCGGGATCCGACCTGTTCATGCCAGCACCCCAGCGCAGCGCCATCTTCATCGACGGCGCCAACCTCTACGCCACCACCAAGGCCCTCGGTTTCGACATCGACTACAAGAAGCTGCTCAAGGAATTCCAGTCGCGGGAGAACCTCCTGCGGGCGTTCTACTACACAGCCATGATCGAGGATCAGGAATATTCCTCGATCCGGCCGCTGATCGACTGGCTCGACTACAACGGCTACCGCGTCGTGACCAAGCCCGTGAAGGAGTTCACGGACTCGATGGGGCGGCGGAAGTACAAGGGCAACATGGACATCGAGCTGGCGATCGACGCCCTCGAGCTCAGCCCGCACATCGACCACATGATCCTGTTCTCCGGCGACGGCGATTTCCGCTCGCTCGTCGAGGCGATGCAGCGGCGCGGCGTCAAGGTGACGGTGATCTCCACGATCCAGACCCAGCCGGCGATGATCTCCGACGAGCTGCGGCGGCAGGCCGACGAGTTCGTCGACCTCGCGAGCCTCGCGGGCCGGATCGGGCGCGAGCCCGGCGAGCGCCCGGCCCGGGCCTCCGGGGAGGCGCCGACCCGCTACCGCGGCGAGGGCCGGGCCAATCCGGGCCTGGAGAACCGCTACGGCATCCGCCAGCCGGAGGCCGAGGAGGAGTAGCGCCTCAGGCGCCGGCCCCGTCGAGCCAGTCGAGGACCTGCCGGGCGCTCCGGTCCGGCGGGAAGACCGGGTAGAACAGCCGGCTCACGACGCCGTCGTCGATCACCAGGGTGAGGCGGCGCAGCAGCACCTGGCCGCCGGCCTCGAAGACCGGCAGGCGCGCCGCCATCGCGAAGGCCCGGTGCGGGTCGGCCAGGAGCGGGAAGGGCAGGCGCAGGCGCTCGGCCGCCTCCCGCTGGTAGGCGCTCGTCTGGGTCGAGAGGCCGAAGACCTGGGCGACGCCCCGGGCCGTCAGCGCGGCGTGGTGATCGCGGAAGTCGCAGGCCTGCGGCGTGCAGCCCCTCGCGCCGGGGATCGCGTCCCAGTCGGGCGTCAGGCCCGGCCGGCCCGGCTCGCCGGTGCGCGGGTAGGCGTAGGCCACGGTGCGGCCCGGGAGCCGCGCCAGCGAGACCGTGCGGCCGTCCGTGGCGGTGAGCGCCACGTCGGGCAGGCGCATCCCGCGCAGATGGTCGGCCGCGCCGTCGTCGACGGGGACCGGCAGGTCATCGGGCAGGGTATCGTGGGTGGATGGCATGGGTCGCTCCGCAGGATCGCAGGCTCGGGACGCGGCACCGGCGAGTCCGGGATCTTGTGCCATCGCGCGGTCAGCGCAAGGCGCGCGCATCGCGGCCTGCGCGCGCCCCTGTCGGAACGATCGTCTCTGCGAGCGGAGCGAAGGCATCCGGCAGCACCGTGCTCGTCGAGGTCGCGCCGCCCTGGCTCGCTTCGCTGCGCTCGCGATGACGGCGCGGCCTCAGCCCCGGTCCCGCAGCAGCCGCGCCCGGTCGCGCTGCCAGTCGCGCTCCTTGACCGCCTCGCGCTTGTCGTGGGCCTGCTTGCCCTTGCCGAGGCCGAGCTCGACCTTCGCGCGCCCCTTGTCGTTGAAGTAGATCTTCAGCGGCACCACCGTGTAGCCCTGGCGCTGGGTCGCGCCGATCAGCTTGTTGATCTGGCGGCGGTGCAGCAGCAGGCGGCGCGGGCGCTTGGTGTCGTGGTTGAAGCGGTTCGCCTCCAGGTATTCCGGGATGTAGGCGTTGAACAGCATCAGGTCCGTGCCGGAGGGCCCGGCATAGGCCTCGCCGATCGTCGCCTTGCCGCCGCGCAGGGACTTCACCTCGGTGCCGGTCAGCGCGATGCCGGCCTCGAGCGTGTCCTCGATCGTGTAGTGATAGCGCGCGGCGCGGTTGTCGGCGACGATGCGCCGACTGGGCTCCGGTTTCGGGGCCATGATGCGTGACTTCCCTCAGTCGACCAGCAGGCCGGCGTGGCGCAGGGCGTCGTCGACGATGCGCTTGGTGGGCTCGGTCACCGGCACCAGCGGCAGGCGCAGCTCGTCGGTCATGTGGCCGAGCCGCGACAGCGCGTACTTCACCGGCGCCGGGTTGGCCTCGGCGAACAGGCCGGTCTGCAGGGGGAACAGCCTGTCCTGGAGGGTCAGCGCCCTGGCGTAGTCGCCCGCCAGCGTCGCCTCCTGCAGGTCGGCGCAGAGGCGCGGGGCGACGTTCGCCACCACCGAGATGCAGCCGTGGCCGCCGTGGGCGTTGTAGCCGAGCGCCGTCGCATCTTCGCCCGAAAGCTGGATGAAGCTCGCGCCCATGGCCTGACGCTGCTGGCTGACGCGGTCGATCTTGGCGGTCGCGTCCTTCACGCCGGCGATGTTCTTCAGCTCGAAGAGCCGGGCCATCGTCTCGACGCTCATGTCGATGACGGAGCGCGGCGGGATATTGTAGATGATGATCGGAATGCCGACCGCGTCGTTGACGGCCTTGAAGTGGGCGTAGAGGCCCGCCTGCGTCGGCTTGTTGTAGTACGGCGTCACCACCAGGACGGCGTCGGCGCCCGCGCGCTCGGCGTGCTGCGCCCGCTCGACCGCCTCGGCGGTGGAGTTGGAGCCCGCGCCCGCCACGACCGGCACGCGCCCGCCCGCCTCGTCGATGCAGGCCTCGACCACCCGGTCGTGCTCGGAATGGGTCAGGGTCGGGCTCTCGCCGGTGGTGCCGGTGGGCACGAGGCCGTGGCTGCCCTGCTCGATCTGCCAGCGCACGAACTTTCGGAACGCGGCCTCGTCGAAGGCGCCGTCGCGGAAGGGCGTCACAAGCGCGGTGAGCGAGCCCCGCAGGCGGCTCCCGGTCATCTCGGTCATCTCAGGCGTCCCAAAGGGTCCCAGCTGGGATTTCGGCGGTCTCGGCGCCGCGCGTGGTCCGCATCGTACGGGCACGGACCGGCAGACATAGGCGGTCGCGTCACGGCGCGCAAACAGATCGTGGCGACGGTTAACGCGATCTTAATGGTCACGGCCCGATCCTCGACCTTTCCCGCTCCGGTGATCAGTAGGGGGGAATCGTGATCCGACCCGCGGCCTCGTCTCCGGCCCCGAAGCGCACGTCCCTCACCGCCGCCGCGCTCATCGCCACCGTCGGCGTGGCGCTCGCCGGCCCGGCCGGCCAAGCTGGCCAAGCCGGCCAAGCCGGCCAAGCCGGCCCAGCCGGCCAAGCCGGCNGGCCTCGGCCTACGCCTCGGCCGACCCCGACGCCCCGGTGGCCTTCCCGCTGCCGGACGCCGCCGTCACCCCGCCGGCCCCGGTGCCCGAGGTGCCGGACCCGGCGCGCCCGAAGATCTCCGGCGACACCGACCCGACGCTGCTGCGCGGCGCCATCGACCTCTACCGCAAGGGCCGGGTCGCCGACGGCGACCGGATGCGCGACGGCTTCACCGACCCGGCCGCGAAGGCGCTGCTCGAGTGGGTGGCGATCCGCGCGGGCGCCGGCATCGGCTTCACCCGCACCGTGGCCTTCGCTCGGGCCAATCCGGACTGGCCGGCCGGCCCGCTGCTGCGCCGCCGGGCCGAGGAGGCGCTGCTCTCCGAGAAGAAGGCGCCCGCGACGGTGCGGGCCTACTTCGCCACGGCGAAGCCGGTGAGCGCGCCGGGCAAGTTCGCCCTGGCGCTGGCCCTGCGCGCCGACGGCTGCGAGGCCGACGCCGCCGAGATGGTCCGCGACCTCTGGCGCACCGAGAGCTTCGGGCGGAGCCTGGAAGCCAAGGTGCTCGACGCCTTCCCGGACGCGCTGACCCGGGTCGACCACCGCTACCGGATGGAGCGGGCGCTCCTGAAGGACGACTGGGAGAGCGCCGGCCGGGCGGCCGGCTACGCGGGCGGCGCCTACGCCAGCCTCGTGCGCGCCCGCCGGGCCGTGGAGGACAAGTCCTCCGGCGCCGCTTCCGCGCTCGCCGCGGTGCCGCCGTCGCTGCGCGGGGACGCCTCCTACATCTTCTCCCGGGCGCAGTACTTCCGCCGGGCCGACAAGCCCGAGGCGGCCGCCGCCGTGCTCGCCGCGGCGCCGAGCAACCCGGACGTGCTGGTCGACGGCGACGAGTGGTGGATCGAGCGCCGGATCGTGGCGCGCAAGCTCCTCGACCTCGGCGATGCCAGGACCGCCTACGCGGTCGCGAGCGGGCAGGCGGCGCGCACGCCCGAGAAGCGGATCGAGGCCGAGTTCCACGCCGGCTGGATCGCCCTGCGCTTCACCGGCGACCCGGCGAGCGCCGCGCAGCATTTCGCCCGGATGGCCACCGTCGCGGAGAGCCCGATCTCGGTGGCGCGGGCCGCCTACTGGCAGGGGCGGGCGGCCGAGGCGCTCGGCCAGGCGGAGGAGGCGAAGCGCTTCTACGAGCGCGCCGCCCTGCAGCCGATCGCCTATTACGGCCAGGTGGCCCGGGCCCGGCTCGGCCAGACCAGCCTGCCCCTGCGGGCGCCGGCCGACCTCGAGGGCGCGGAGCGCCAGGCCTTCGACGGGCGTCTCTACATCCGCGCCCTGCGCCTGCTCGGCGAGGCCGGGATCAAGGAGCTGGCCCTGCCGCTCTACATCGACGCGGCGCGGGATCTCTCCGACCCGCGCGAGCTCCAGGCGCTCGGCGACCTCGCCACCGACATGAAGGACGCCCGCGCCCTGGTGGCGATCGGCAAGCTCGCGGTCCAGCGCGGCCTGCCGCTGGACGCCCACGCCTACCCGACGATCGGCATCCCCAGCTACGAGACCTTCACGGCGGTCCCGCAGGTGGAGCGGGCCATGGTCTACGCCATCGCCCGGCAGGAGAGCCAGTTCGACCCGCGGGCGCAGTCGGGCGTCGGCGCGCGCGGCCTGATGCAGATGATGCCGGCCACCGCCCAGCGCACCGCCCGCCGGGTCTCGACCGCCTTCGACGTCGACCGCCTGACCAGCGATCCCGCCTACTGCGCGAAGCTCGGCCAAGCCCATCTCGGCGAGCTGATGGAGGATTGGCGCGGTTCCTACGTGCTCGCGTTCGCGTCCTACAACGCGGGTGGCGGCAACGTGAAGAAGTGGATCGACGCCTACGGCGACCCGCGCAAGGGCGACGTCGACGTGATCGACTGGGTGGAGCGCATCCCGTTCACGGAGACGCGCAACTACGTCCAGCGGGTCATGGAGAACCTGCAGGTCTACCGCGCGCGGCTCGACAGCCGCAGCGCCCTGCTGATCGAGGGCGACCTCCACCGCGGCGCGCGGTAGCGGGCTCCGCACCGTCTTCGCGCGCGGAGCGAAGACGAAGTTCTCGATCTGCAGCCCCCCTCCGGGACGTAACCCACACCCCTCTCCGCGGCGGCATAGCTTTTGGTTGTGCCTCCGGCGCCTCGCTCCCTAGAAGATGGGCCGGTCCGCGTTGACCGGCCCGGGCGGGCCGTCGCTGCCGAGAGGTTCCCATGCTGCGTTCGAGATCGGGTTTCGCCCTCCTGCTGAGCACCGCGCTCGCGGCCGCCGCCCTGGCCCAGGCTCAGGCCCAGGCCCAGGCCCAGGCCCAGGAGGCCTCCACCGCCGAGCAGACGATCGACGTGATGACCACGCTGTTCGGCAAGCATCCGGGGGCGCGGGCCAACCACGCCAAGGGCGTGGTGGCCGAGGGCAGCTTCACCCCGTCGCCCGAGGCGGCCAAGATCAGCAAGGCCTCCCTGTTCCAGGGGCCGGCGGTGCCGGTGACGGTCCGGTTCTCGGACGCCACCGGCGTCCCGACCATCCCGGACGGCGTCGCCGACGCCAACCCGCACGGCCTCGCCCTCAAGTTCAAGCTGAGCGACGGCTCCGAGATGGACGTCGTCACCAACGCGCTGAAGTACTTCCCGGTCGCCACCGGCGAGGAGTTCCGCGACCTCCTGAAGGCCGCCGCCGAGAGCGGCCCGAACGCGGCCCATCCGACCGCCCTGGAGCGCTTCGCCGCCGCCCACCCGGCCGCCGCCACCGCGGGCGGGACCGCCAAGACCCCGTCGAGCCTCGCCCGGCAGACCTATAACGGCGTCAACGCCTTCATCCTGGTGGACGCCGCCGGCAAGCGGCAGCCGTTCCGGTTCCGCTTCGTGCCGGTGGAGGGCGAGGAGATCCTCCCGCCCGAGGAGGCGGCCAAGCGCGACCCGAACTTCCTGATGGCCGAGATCGGCCCGCGGGTCGCCAGGACGCCCGCGAAGTTCAGGATGCTGGCCCAGCTCGCCGAGCCGGGCGACCCGACCAACGACGCCACCAAGCCCTGGCCGGACGACCGGAAGACGGTCGATCTCGGCACCGTGACGGTGAGCAAGGTCGTGCCCGACAGCGCCGAGGCGGAGAAGGCGCTGCTGTTCATGCCCAACAACCTCACCGACGGGATCGAGGTCTCGGACGACCCGCTGATCGACGCCCGCGTCCAGGCCTACGCGGTCTCGTTCAGCCGCCGCTCGCAGTAGCGCCGTCCGGCCGGGCGGGCCCCCCGACCCGGCGCCTCATCGCGTTCCCGGGTCATCGGATCGGCTCCTCCGTCATCGCGAGCGCAGCGAAGCGATGACGGAGCGGGTCGCCTCAACCGAAACGGTCGACCGGAAGCCGTATCCGGACGAGGTCCGGGGGGTGGAAGGAAGCCCCGTGCGGGCCTCCGCGGCTCCGCGCGCCCGGGCGCGTTCCCGCGCCGGCGGGGCGTCA
>NZ_MLBW01000029.1:0-36040 GCF_036441335.1 Methylobacterium mesophilicum | reverse complement strand
GGGGGCAGGGCGCCGAACATGCGCAGCGGGGCGCGAGCCGGCGCCTCGGGCTCGGCGACGGACGCCGCCGCGGCGACCTGCGGCTGCATGGTCGGCGCGGTCGGGGGCACGAAGCCGTTGAAGCCCGGGGGGATGGCCGCCGGCACGTCATCGGCCGAGACGTCGACCTGCGGGCGCGCCTGCTGCATCAGGCGGGCGATGTCGGCCGTGGAGAGGGCGCCGAACGGCGCGAGACCTGCGGACACGACGCGCTCCTACTTGCCGATGAACTTCGAGGCGGTGCCGGCGATGGCCAGACCGCCGCCGAGCAGCTGCTGAAGCACGCCCGGCTGCGGGATCTTCTGCACCGACGTGCCGCTCGAGGAGCCGCCAAGGCCCGCGATGGGATCGACGATGCCGGCATAGAGGCCGAGCTGCCTCCAGGGCGAGGCCTGCTGGTCGGCGAACTGCTCCTGTGCGGCGTCGAGCTGGGCCTGGCGGTCCGCGTCGAGGGCGGCGCCGACACCCGCCAGGGTCAGCCCGGGGCGCTGGAGGTTGTCGATGTTCGTCCCGACCATGCCGAGGCCCTGGAGCGCCGCGGCCCGGTCCGACTGCGCGGCCGAGATCCGCATGCCCGACTTCTGGAGCTCGTTCTGGATGTTCTGGCCATCGATGCCGGCCAGTGCGGTCGCGCCGCCGAGCGCCGTCGTGTTCGTCGAGTTGTAGAGCCCGGCCCCGGACAGCGCGAGGCCGGCGTTGGCCTGCTCGGCGTTGTTGATGGAGCCGTAGAGCCCCTGCTGCAGGCTGGTCCGGGCGTTGCGCGAGCTGTCGATCGCCGTGGCCGCCTGCGCCTGCCGGGTGCGCTCGTTGTCATAGTCGGTGTAGCGGGCCTGCGTGGCGATCCCGCTGAGGGAGTCGGCGATGGTCGCGGCATACCGACCCGAGCCGCTGCGGCCGGCCGCGCCCATCGACTGGGCGATCTTCGAGGCTGCCTCGCCCTGGCTCCGGCCGATCACCGCGTCGAGGTACGGGTTCGCGCCGCCCAGGAACTTGCCGTCCGCGGCATCCTGCAGCGACTTTTCCGCCTGCGTCTGGCCGGAGAGCCCGTTGAGCAGGCCGGTGTAGCCGTCGGTCGAGAGGTTATAGTCGCCCCGGGTCAGCGCCCGCGCCGTCGAGTAGGCGAGGTTGTTCGGGTCCGCCATCTGGTCGGCCAACGACGAGACCCGCGACGTGTCGATCTTGCCGATGCCGTCCAGGGTGGAGAGCGCGGACTGGATGCCCGAGGTGGTGCCGCCGTTCTGCAACAGGCCGGTCAGGTAGCTGTCGCCGGCCTTGGCCGCGCCCTGGCCCGCGTTGGCGCTGCCCGCGATCGTGTCGAGCGCGGCGAGCGAAGTGTCGCCCAGGCCGGCGTAGCGCTGCCCGGTGTAGACCTGCGAGCCGACGCCCGAGTTGTACGCGTTCGTCGCCCCCGCGAGCACGCCCTGGAGCGCGGGCTGTGCCGGCGCCCACGGGTCGTTGTTCTGCTGCTGGACCGTGGTCTGGGTCTTGGTACCGCCGCCCATGTCAGGCCCCGATGCGCTTCACGAAGTGGGTGCCGAGCTCGCAGGCCGCGGCGGTGTAGTCCGGCAGCACGCGGGCCCAGCCGCGGCGGCCGACGAACTCGACGGTGGTGCAGCCGAGCCGGGCGGCGCCGCGCTCGACGGCGGCGATGACGGCGCCCCACGGGCCGGCCGCGCGCCCGCCGGCCGGCCGCGCGCCCGCCGAGCGACAGCACCCAGCAGGACAGGCGGCCGCCGCGGTGCTGGCGGACCTGCGTCACGCCCGCCGCCACGAACCGGTCGCCGTCGAAGATCCCGACGAGTTGGGCCTCGCCCGCCACGCAGGACGCGAGCAGGCCGGCCACGGTCAGGTCGCAGCGGGGCAGGGCGCAGGCGGCGCCCAGACATGCCTCGACGCGCTCGGCGAGGTCAGGCGCGAGCGGCATCGACAGGGGCTGGAGGTGCATTCAGGCCCGGCGCATCTCGAAGCGGAAGGTCCGGTCCGTGGCCGGGTTCAGATCATGCCCGACCGTGAAGCTGCGGCGGTCGGCCGAGACGAGCCAGAGCTGCGCCTTCGACGCGGATTCCGTGATTGGGACCCAGCGCGGCAGCGCGCCCGGGCCGCAGTTCTCGCAGGGCACGACGGTGCGCGAGACGCCGTTGGCCAGGGTGAAGGTGTTCGACGCGATCGCGTTGGTGGCGCCGCGCGCGAGGTCGCCGATCGCGCGCGCGAACAGCGACAGGTCCTTCTCGTTCTGACCGGGGACATTCATCGGGCGCCCTCCGCGGTTGCGTCCGGCTCGATCGCCGCGACGTAGGACCAGGTCGTGCCAGCCGGGATCCGCACCCGGGCGCGGTGGTACCGGCCTGAGGCGCGCGCCGGGGCGAACCGCTCCACGGTCGCGGCGCTCTCGGTGAGCCACCGCACCGCAACCGAGGCGCCGAGGCTCTCGCGCACGCCCATCGTCACGCGCCAGTCGTCGGCATCTGTGTCGAGCCGGACGCCGCGCACGAACGCCCGGTTCGGCCGGGCCAGCATGGCGTCGGGGGTCTGCACCACCGCCTCGAGCGGCGCCCCGTCAAGCACGGCGAGGCGGTTGTCGGTCGTCATCACCGCGAGCAGCGTCGCGCCGCCCTGGTACATCGGGTCGTCGAGCGAGGGCTGGGCCGGGTCGTCGATCGACCCCTCGATGCTGTCGACCGAGGTGTCCGGCGTCGCGGCCGACATGCCGAAGCGGATCGGGGTGTTGAGGAACGACCAGCGGTCGAGGAGCCAGTCGTACAGCAGGGCCTCGCCCAGCAGGGACGGGTCCGAGGCGTCGGTGCCGGCGAGCCGGTAGGCGAACAGGATGCGCTCGCCGGTCGGGTCGCGGAACGCCACCGTCATGCCGACCCGCTCCGGATCGACGCGGCCCTGGAAGAACCGGTTCACCCGCTCGGCGCCGATCGGCTGCGAGGGGCCGCCGCCGATCACGAGGGCATAGAACCCATCGCGGTCGAGGAAGAAGATGCGCGGCCCGACCTTGGCGATGCACCAGGGCGCCACCGCGCCGCGGTTCTCCTCGAGCACGGAGCAGTCGAAGATGTTGCCGGAATTCGGGCTCAGCGTCATGCGCCGGATCGCCCGCTCCTGGAAGATCACGCCGTACTCGCCGCCTGCGAAGCCGGTCACGGCGCCGCCGTCGGGGAGCTGCTGCTCGTCGGCCTCGTGACCGTCGAGGCCGAGGCCCCACTGCTCGATGTCGCCGCTGTCCGACCACCGGACCGACTGCGGCTTGTCCGGCAGGCCGGCGAGCACGAGGAAGTCGCCGACGACGCCCATGTGCCGGGCTCGGGGCGGGTTGCCGAGGAGATCCGTGAACGGCTGCGTGCCAGCCTGGACGACGTCGATGGTGGCCTTCTGCACTGGGGTGCCGGCCGAGCAGGCGAGCAACAGGGTGCCGTAGACCGCGAAGGACCAGTAGTCCCCGGGCGGCACGCTGTAGGATGTGCTCGGGTTCGTCACCTCGTGCCAAGCCTGATCCGTGGTCTTGTAGACGAACAGGCCCTTCGACGTGCCGGCCACGTAGATCGGGAAGTTGTAGGTCGGAGAGAACACCGCGATGGCGCCGCGGCACTCGGCCGGCAGGGCGAGCGACAGCGGCACCGGCGCCAGGACCGGGCCGTACCCGTCGGAGCGCGGCACCACGTTCGTCGCGATCGCCGAGACCGCAGCGTCGACCGAGGCCGTATCGGGCGCGAACGGCGCCAGCTTGATCGGGTCGGCCACGGCTCAGTTCGGCGTGTCGCGGGCGGTGGCCTCGGCCTGATCCTCAGCCGCGCGGCGCGGGCGCCCGCCCGTCTTCTGCGAGTCGCCCTGGCCCATCAGCGCCTGGAGGAACGCCATGCCGTCGGCGAGCCACCTCTGGTTCCGGGCCTCGTCCTTCTGGAACCGGTAGGCCTCGGCCATGACGCCGTAGAGGTACAGCTCCGGCGCCTTGGTCAGGAGCCAGTTGGTCGGCGCCGCGGCGGAGAGCGCCGGGATCTGCCGGTAGTAGGTCAGGCTGACCTTGCCCGGCTGTAGCGAGCGGGTCTGCACTTGGTCGCCGAGGACCGTGAAGTACTGCGGATCGCCGTTCGGCCGGAACCGGTGCCGGAACTCCGGGCTGTCCGGCTCGACGTAGCGCAGCATCTGCACGCGCGAGAGGTCGGCCGAGGACCACTGCAGCGCGATCCACTCCAGATAGTCGGTCGGGACCGCGTAGCCGGGCGTGCCGTCGACCGCGAGCAGGCCGGCGGTGGCCATCATCTCCCGGGTGCGGAGCTGCCGGTTGAGCCACGCCTCCGTGACGCGCACGAAGTACGGCAGGAACTCGGTCAGGTCGGTGCGCGCGAGGTAGTTCTCGAACGCGGCCGACAGGCTCGGGTAATCGGTGATCTCGACGGCCATGGGCGCCTCAGAGGTAGTAGGCCTGGACCTGGCCGGTGGAGGCGATGACGTTCGAGCGCCCGCGCAACGCCCGCAGCTCGTCGTCGACGATCTGGGCCTGCATCTGCGCCATCGGCGCGCTGCGCAGGGCGTTCAGCGCGAGGTGCCACTTCGCCCGGGCCGCGATCAGGCCAGAGGCTTCGTCGGTCCAGGCGTTCGCCTCGTCGAGCGCAGGCGCCGGCAGGCGGACATGCGCCATGATCCGCACCGTCCAGACGTCGGACGGCATCGGCCACAGCCGAAGCGAGCGCTCGAAGTACGCGTAGGCGCACGGCCGCGACTGGCTCGTGGGCTCGTCGCCCTTCTCGATCCACGCCTCGTCGACACGCTGCAGGACGGTCGGCGTCGCCCCGTCGAGCATGACGACGCTGTCGATCGCCATCAGGTCCGGGATCGCCCCGGCATCGCCGGCCGCGTAGACGTCCGACCCCGCGATGGTCTCGAACGTCACGTAGCCCTCGTTGAAGAAGAAGCGGTCCGGCTGGAAGAACCGGATCGCCCGGTCAACGGCGGTCGCGATCTGCGGGCCGAGGTCCGCGCGCTCGATGTCGTCCGCGATCTCCGCGTACAGGTCGGCGAGCGTCGGCCGCCCGTCCTTGGTCGGCATCGGGCACCGTCTCCGTCTTCGATGACGACGGCGGGGCGCTGGGCTCCGCCGCCAGGACCGCCGCGCCGAGGTGCAGCAGCATCCACGCCGACATCAGCCGTCGTTGTCCGGGGTGTAGTGGAGCACAATCGTGGCCACGCCCGCGGCCGGGGCACCGGCGATCGTGCCGTAGACCGAGGTGTCGGCGGCGAGGCGGCCCTTCAGGGTCGCGGTGTCGATGCGCTTCGCGCCGGCCGCGGTCACAGCGGTGTCGGCCGCGGCGGCGAGGTCGTTGCCGCCCGCGGCCGAACCGAGGACGAGCGAGGCGCCAGCCGAGAAGGCGGTCTCCACCAGCACGAGCAGCGAGGTGATGAGCGCGCCGGCCGGCAGGGACGCCGGCATGACGAAGGCGCCGTTGGCGAAGTTCACGGTCTTGCGGATGGTGTGCGAGGTCTGCTCGCGCAGCTCGCGCGCGGGCGGCTGCACCGGGGTGACGTTGCTGGGCACGGTGGCCTCCAGGTTCGGAACAGGCAGGGAGAAGCGATGGGCCGGAGCGCGAGGCCCCGGCCCGGGTCAGCCGTCAGGCTGGGTCGGCGATCAGGCGTCGACCGGCTTGGCGTAGGTCGGGATCACGATCGTGCCGAAGTCGTCGCCGTTGAAGGTCGTCTTTTTCAGGCCCCAGATCGCCCAGGCCGAGACCTCGAGGTTGCGCTTGTGGTCGAGCAGCTCCTCGTTCCAGCGGTACCGGGTGTCGCCGCCGGCCTTGCCGTAAGCGATGGTCGCCGCCTGGGCGCCGAGCAGCACCGCACGCCGGGTGAGCGGCACCGCGGACATGCCGTCGGGGGAGACGCCCGCTGTGACGTCCTGCGCCTCGCGGAGCACGACACCGTTGTACTCGCCCAGCGCGCCCGAGAAGATCGGGCTCTTGCTTGACTCCATGCCGGCCATCGCGGCCTTCTGGATGTCGAGCCACTGGCCGGCGTTGGTGTTGGTCCGCAGCGCCGTGACCTGCTCGGAGGCGAGATACAGCACATAGAGCTTGCGCCCGTTGACCACGACCGGGCGGATCATGACTTTGCGGTTCTTGCCGCCGGTCTTGGCCAGCTCGACCGCCTTGTCGATCAGGTCGAGCGTGAAGCCGTCCGCGTTGGTCAGGGCGGCATCGTCGGCCCGGCCGTTCGGGCGGAAGATGCGGCCCGCCGACGCCGCGGTGACGACGTTGTTGGCGGTGAACTTCTTGGCGCCGTTGAGCTGATTGGCCGGTGTGAAGCCGCAGACGTGGTTGAAGAAGCACACCGTGCGGCGGGTCTGGAACCAGTCGGCGATGCCGGCGCGGGCGGTCTCGCGCAGGTTGAAGGGCACGCGCTGCTGGTCGATCGTGTTCTCCGACTTCACGCCGACGACCTCACCGAGCTCGTCGATGGTGACCTTGTCGGAGTTGACGCCGATCTGCTCGCCGTTGCCCTCGGCCACGTCGGACGAAGAGAAGCCCGGGCCGCGGAGCTGCATGCGCAGGCCGAAGGTGACCTGGTCGCCATTGCCCTTCTTGGTCTCGGTCTTCTCCTGGATCACGGCGTCGTCGCCGGTGCCGACCAGGGGATCGATGTCGATGGACTTGTTGGCCTCGGCCGCGAGCTTCTTGCTCCACAGCTTGACGGCCATCGGGTCGTTCTGCCCGAACGCGGTGTAGGACATGGGGGTGCCTCTGAAGGCTGGATTCCGTGGGATGGGGTTCGTGCGGGCCGTGCGTCGGCGCGCGGACGGAAGCCGGGCCCCAGAATGACCGTTGGGGACGGGGTCGGACGGGCGCCGTGCGTGGCGCGGACGAAGGCACTGACGCGGCCGGGCGGATCCTGACGTGGATCAGACGAACGACCGGACACGCGAGAGCATCCCGCCTTGCAGCAGGGTGCGGCTCGGAGCCGGACGGAAACTGGGGAAGCGCAGAGACGGGGCAAGGCCCGCACGTCTCGCGACAGATAATCCTTTGAGCGGGTTCGCCCGTCGGGTCAATCGGAAAATCGAGCCGAGCTTGGTGTGGCCCTTACCTGTTCGGCCGCTTCGGTAAGGCAGACACAGCCCCGGCATAGGAAGCTGCCTTGCTGCAGTGGATATCCGGACACGATCCAACCCTGGAAGTCCTGTCATGTTGCTCAGGGCGCCGCCGGATCAATGTGCCAATATGCTCAAAAGCTGGCGAATATGCATATCCTCATTTCAGAGATATCGTTCGACTAAAAAGCGACCCGCCGAAGGCCGGTTTAATCCTCATATGCAACTAACTTCGCATCAGATTTCGTATTAATGATAATTTAAGCACCGAAGTGTACTTTTCGGTCGGATAAACAGGATTCCGGGTGCCGATATGCTGCGTAATTCAAAAATACTAGTCAAGGCAACTATTCCGCTGCTTATCATGGCAGTGGTGGCTGCGGGGTTGGTGTCCTATGCCATAAGCGGCCTCAATCAACTCGCAGGCCAGACGCGCGAGATCGTCGACCTACAGGCTGTTCGCCTCGAACGCATCCTGGCGGTACAAGTCAACACCAACGACGCCGCCGTCCTGGCACGCAACCTCATCTTGGAAACCCGCGATGAAGAGATGGCCGGCTACAAAGCCCGCTATGACGCGGCCGTTAAGACCTCACTCGATGCTGTAAACACCCTGATCGAGATGGCCGATACGCCTGATCGGAAAGCCACCAATCAGACGCTGCAAGGTATACTAAAAGATTTCTATGCTGCCTTGGACAAGTCAAATGCTCTCGGTCTCAAGAACAACAATGACGCGGCTGCAAAAGTGCTCCTGACCGAAGCCTCTAGCGCGCGCACGAAGATGCGAGATTTTGTCCAAAGTCGCGTCGAACGGCTGAATGCCGAGCTGCGCCAAGCCCGTGATGATGCGGAGCAGGCCGTGACCACAGCTAAAACCGTGCTGATTGGCGCCTCCGTGGCCGGCCTGATCGGCGCAATCGCGCTCTCGGCCCTGATCGTGATCTTCGGCATCACCCGCCCGCTGGGCAGCCTGGTGGGCGTTCTGCAGCGGATGGCCCGCGGAGAGGTCGACGCCGAGATCCGCGAGGCCGCCCGCGGCGACGAGATCGGCGCCGTCGGCAAGGCGGTCGAGGGCATCAAGGCCATGGTCGCTCGCAAGGCCGCCGAGGAGGCCGAGGTGAAGCGCCGCGCCGATGAGGCCGCGGCCGCCGAGCGCAAGCGCACCATGATCGAGCTCGCCGACGGTTTCGAGCGCGCCGTCGGCGGCATTGTCGGCATGGTCTCGTCCTCCGCCACCGAGCTCCAGGCCACCGCCCAGCAGATGACCGCCACCGCGCAGGAGACCGCCGCGCAATCGACCAGCGTGGCCGCGGCCGCCGAGGAGGCCTCGACCAACGTCAACACGGTCGCGGCCGCCGCCGAGGAACTCGGCTCGTCCGTGCAGGAGATCGGCCGGCAGGTGCAGGGATCGGCTGGGCTCGCTCAGGCCGCGGTCGGCGAGGCCGACCAGACCGCCCACCTCGTCCAGGCGCTCAGCCAGAACGCGGCGCGGATCGGCGACATGGTCGGGATGATCTCGGGCATCGCCGCCCAGACCAACCTGCTGGCCTTGAACGCCACGATCGAGGCCGCGCGCGCTGGCGCCGCAGGGCGGGGCTTCGCGGTGGTGGCGACTGAGGTAAAAGCGCTCGCCGACCAGACTGCCAAGACGACGGAAGAGATCAGCCGCCAGATCGGCGAGGTCCAGGGCGTGACCGCGCAGGCGGTGACGGCGATCGGCGGGATCACGGGGCGGATCCGGGAGATCGACAGCGTGGCGACTTCGATCGCGGCGGCCGTCGAGGAGCAGGGTGCGGCGACCCAGGAGATCGTCCGCAATGTGGCCCAGGCCTCGGCGGGCACCAACGAGGTGACGGGCAACATCGCGGGCGTGGCGCAGGCTTCGGAGGAGACGGGCGCGGCGGCCTCGCAGGTCCTGTCGGCGGCCTCGGAGCTGTCGCGGCAATCCGAGCATCTCGGCGCCGAGGTCAGCCGCTTCCTCGCAACCGTCCGCGCCGCTTGACATGGCTATGTTCGAAATCCTCCCCCTCCCGGTCAGGCCTCACGGCACGCACCAGTTCGACCGGCTGCACGCGGACTTAGCCGCCGCGCACAAAAGTGGCGCGGAGCTCGGCCCCCGAGCCCCCCACATCCAAGCAGGTGGCGACAGGCTGCTCGAACTGACGTG
The DNA here is from genome assembly GCF_036441335.1 of Methylobacterium mesophilicum. Lineage (GTDB taxonomy): Bacteria > Pseudomonadota > Alphaproteobacteria > Rhizobiales > Beijerinckiaceae > Methylobacterium > Methylobacterium mesophilicum_B. The sequence goes on along the minus strand of NZ_MLBW01000029.1, from coordinate 26,747 downwards.
CGCCTTGGAACGCGCGATCGAGGAACTGGATCTCACGGTGATTAAGCTCGGTCTCCGGGATCCGGACATGCGTGAAGCCCTGCGAGACTTTGTCATCAAGACCGAGAGCCTCGCCAACACGGCACAGAGCTTTGCTCACACCGTGCACGGCCTCGCCGGCCTCGCGCAGCGGTTCCCAGCCACCCTCTGACTGCGTTCGCGACTTCGGGCCGGACGTAAGACCGGCCTCAGCATCAAATGGAGGCCGGCTTGGGCAGGCTGTTGTTGATCTCTGACGACCGGCCCCGAACCGAACGCTTGGCCCGTTGCCTCGGCCCGGACCGCTGCTACGCCGTCCACGAGCTGTCTGACGAGGCCATGCCGTTCGGGCAGCCGGACCTGATCGTCAGCGACGTCGCCCATCTCACCTCCGAGGCAATGATGCGCCTGCGGCGGGTGCTGGAGCCGCTACGTGCGACTGGCGCACCCTTCCTGTTCCTGACCCACGGCCAAGCCGCCCGCGCCGAGGCCCAAGCCCGACTCCTGACCCCGACCGACATTCTCCCGGCTCTGACCATCCTCGATCGGCTGCTGGCTCGAATCGACAGGCTTCAGGTGGTCGGAGGTTCCGCCGTCGCCGCTCGGATGGCGGAAGAGGCTCGGCAGTTCTTTGATCGGACCTTCTTCTCCGACCAGATCGTGACACCTGAGCTGGCAAGCACCGGCACTGGCCTGATCGCCCGCGCCGTGCAGCACTGTGGCATCCGCGAGTGGCTCCGGGCGGTCCAGCGCTTCGATGAGGCCACGCACCGGCACTGTCTGATCGTCACTGGCTTGGCAGCCGCGTTCGCGACCAAGCTCGGCTTTGCCGAACTCGACAGCTACCGCCTGACCAAGGCTGCGCTGCTGCACGACGTCGGCAAGACCCGCATCTCGGCCGAGATCCTGAACAAACCCGGTCGGCTCACCGACGAGGAGATGGCGGTGATGCGCACCCACGCGGCGCTCGGCTATGACATGCTGGTCGGCAGCGGCTTCTCACCGGAGATGCTGCAGGTCGTGCGCTCGCACCACGAGATGCTCGACGGATCGGGCTACCCCGACGGGCTGCAGGCGCCCGAGATCCCCGATCTGGTGCGATTGGTGACGATCTGCGACATCTACGGCGCGCTCATCGAACGCAGGCCCTATCGGGCACCGATGCCGGGCGGAGACGCCTACGGGATCGTGCAGTCTATGACTGGACGGCTCGACGCCGATTTGGTTGCCGCGTTCCACCCAGTCATGGTTGCGTTCGATCTGGGGGCAGCACCGAAAATCTGAGCGAGCGAACTGGCGAGTTACAGGTCGAGCGCCGCTCTGCTGGTGATTCCCCAGCATCAGATTTACACCAGATCTCGGCTTATCCTAGTCAGCCGCCCATGAGCGCGCGGACGCGGGCCGGGTTCGAGGCGAGCAGCCTCTCAAAGTCCGCCTCGGACATGCTGGACAGCGTCTCCAGTGTAATCTCGCCGGCGGGCTGGCCGCCGGCGGCCGAGAGCGAGCGGCCCGGGCCCGCCTGCCCACGGCGGCGGTCTCCTCCGGCGCAGCAGCCCGGGCGGGGGCGGGCTCCGGCGCCTTCGGGGCGAAGCCGCGGCTCTTGGCCAGCGCGGCGATCATGGCGGCGGGCGACTGGCCGCGCTGGCGGGCGGTCTGGGCGAGGTTGAACTCCTCCTCGCGCACCGCCTCGATCGCGGCCTTCTGGTCCATCCCGAACAGCGTCAGCTCGGCCACGCGGCCGGCGAACAGGTGCTCATAGGCATCCGCAACCGAGGCGTCGGCCTGGATCGCGGCGCGGAGGTCCTGCTGGTAGAAGCCGATGACCTCGTTCCGCGCGGCCTCAGCCTGGCGGGTTTCCTCGGCCTTCTTCTGGCTTTCGGTGAGCTGGGTCTGGCCCGTGCGCAGCGCCTCGATCTGCTGCTCGAGGTGCTTCGCATACCCGAAGATGTCCTCGGCCGGATCCGGCACCTTTACCGGCTCGGGCGCGGCCGCGGGCTGAGCCGGAGTGGCGGGGCGCTGCATCGCCTCGGACAGGATGCGCAGGCGCTCGTCGCCGCGGGCGAACCGCTCGCGCAACTCGTCGCGCTCCTTCTCGACCGCCTTCCGACGCTCGCGCTCCTCGTGAAGGGCGCCGTGCGGGACGAATTTGCCCTTCTCGTCGCGCGGCTGGGCCTCGGGAGCAGCCTCGGGCTCACCGGCCTCGGGATCGGCCGCGGGGGGCTCGGCAGCGACCGGGGCTGGCTCGGCGGCAGGCGGCGTCAGGCCGGCGGAGGCGGGCGTCTCGTCGCCACGCTCGTAGGCCTCGAAGGCAGCCTGCTCCTCGGGCGTGAAGGCGTCTTCGCCGCCGCCGATGGCGAGGTCGGTATCGGTCATGTGGTCCTCGTGACGTGAAGGGTACGAAAGCCGGTGTGCGCCGCCGGCGGGCGTAAGGGGTCAGGCGGCGGCTTCCGCCGCCTGGGCTGCGGCCTCGGGAGCCGTCAGGAGCTGGGCGAGCTGGACGGCGGCAGAGGCGTGATCCTGGTGGGTGAGCGCCTGCTCGCGCCCGGCCTTGGCGTTCTTCAGGTTGGCGCCGGCGGCCATGTCCCGGATCCGGGCGACCGCCGTCTGCACGGCGAGGGCCTTCTGCTGCTCCTGCTCGGGCGTGTCGGCCGTCTGGGCAAGCAGGTCGCGCATCTTGGCCACAAACGAGGCCGGGAACGGCGAGTAAGGCAGGATCTCGAGCAGGACCTGCGGCGTGATCATGTCCTTGATGATCGGCAGGACCGAGGTGAAGGTCTGCCAGACGATCTGCTGCTGGTTCGGGGAGGCCGGGGCATCGTCGATCACCACGTCGAAGTCGCCCATGGTCTGGTCGCGGATGAGCGGCACGACCTTGGCGCCCTCGTCGCCCACGATCCGGATCAGGCGGCCGTCCGAGAGGTACGTCTGGATGAAGAACAAGCGCACCCGGCCGATATGCTTCCGGGCCCGACGCAGGGAGTCGAACAGCGTCGCCAGGATCGTCATGGCGGCTTGCTTGCGCTGGTACTCCAGCACGCCGGCCTGGTCGTTCTGCTTCTGACCGAGCAGCTCCAAGTTCACGCCCGACGTGTCGCGGATGGAGCCGATCGCGAATTCCATGAGCTGCCAGTGTCCCGACGGCAGTACCGGGAGCGGCTTCTCCTTCATGCGCGCCGACATCAGCGCGCCGTCGGACACCCACGACACGGCGCCGGGTTTGGCGATGCTGGCCTCGAAGGCGCGCTGGTCGGGGACGGCGCCCTTCTCCATGATCCAGCCGCCCTTGGATTGGCGGTTGAGCATGTCGAGGGTCTGCGACAGCCACTTGTTGGCGAAGCGCTGCGGGTCGCGCATCGGGCGCACGATGCCGAACCACGTGCCCTTGTTGTGGTCGCGGTCGCCGGTCAGGCAGGCGTAGGAGAACTGGTCGCCGGCCGGGGCCGGGCCCTCCTCCAGCACCACGGCGCCAAGGAAGGCGCGGCGGTAGACCCGCTTCATCCGGTGGAAGACCTTCAGCGGGATGCCGACCATCTCGGCGCGGCGGGCGAGGACGGCAGCCTGCTTCGGCTCCATCTCCTGCAGCTCGCCGGTCGTGGGCTCGATCACCACCGCGACGCGGGCTCGCTCCCACCACTGGCACTCGACGATCGTGACGCGCCAGGACGAGGCGTCGCCATCCTGGCCGGGGCGGTCGATGCGGCGCTCGCCGGGCTGGATCTCGCGGTGCTCGCCGTCGTCGTCGCGGTCCTCGGCCCAGGCGGCGTCGAGGAGCGCGGGGTCGACGTCGGGGAACAGGGCCTCGGCCTCGGCCCGATCCATCGTCTTCGCGCGGAACAGGCGCCGGGCGTCGGCGAGGTTCCGCTTCCGCGCGGCGGCGTCCCAGATCATCTCCAGGGCGTTGACCCGATCCTCGACGTAGGCGCCGTCCGGATTGGTCTCATAGTCGAGACGCATCTCGACCCAGCCCATGCCGCAGATCGCGCAGTCGACGAATGCGTCGGATTCCTCGTCCTCCGCCTCGGCCTCGTCCGCGAGGTAGCGCGACGCCTCGGTCAGCAGCTCGTTCTTGGCCGCGTCGCCGATCTCGCGGGGCAGGTACTGAATGTCCTGCCGGCTGTTCACCTCGGAGCCGGCCACCGCCTTGATGACGGGCAGGATCCGGTTGAACGTCACCGGCGGCCGGCCCTGCTGGCGCAGCACGGCCTCGTCCTCGGTGCTCCACTGGCGCCCGGCCACGAAGTCGAAGTCCTCGCGGGCATCCTCGCGCCACTTCGCGGAGGCCTCGCGATCGGTGCGGTACCAGCCGCGCAGGCGCCGCAGCAGCGCCTCGCGGTCGAGCTCAGCCTGATCCACCGCCTCGCCGTCGAGGGCGGGCGCGTCCGTGTCCGTCATGCCGCCCAACCTGATCCTGATGTCGATTCCTCCGCCTCGCGGCGGCGCCGGCGCGCGTAGACGTCGTTCGGACCATCCACCGGCGGATCGTCCTCACGGGGCTCGGCGATGCCGATGGCGAAGTACCGGAAGGCGTCGGCCGCGTGGCTCGCCCAGTCGTGCAGAGGGGCCTTGGAGAAGGCCTGCGTGTTCGGGTCGACGTCGAACCGGTAGTTCCGGAGCGCCTGCAGCCCGTCGGCGCAGGCCTCCTCGTCGAACCAGCACCGCGCGAAGATCTTGCGGGCCGCGTCGATGCCGGCGGCCACCGTGAGGCGCGGGGTGATCCGGACGCGATGCCCGGCCGCCCACATCTGCTGCTCGATCGTGCGCTCGGAGGCGAGCAGCTCGTTCCGGGCGTCGTGCGGGAGCCAGTGCTCACCATAGACGTAGCCCTTGCCGCCCTGCTCGACCGGGAGCGCCCGCTCCTTCAGCACCTCGAGGTAGTGGCCGAGCGCGTGGCCACGGTTCTCGTAGAAGTCGATCAGCCGGAACTCGAACCCGACGATCTGGGCGAACCAGATGCTCGTCTTGTCTGCCCGGCCCAGGTCCCAGAACGTGTGAACCGGCTTCGTCGGGTCGTACAGGATCTTCGTGAACCGCTTGGCGGTCGTGGCCGCCAGGATCTCGTTGGCGTAGATCGCCCCGTCGAGCACGGCCTTGCAGTTGCCGCCCCAGACCGTCTCGTAGGCGACCGGGTCGCGCTCCTTCAGGTCCAACGCCTCCTGCCGCAGCACGTCGGGGAACCAGGGATTGTCCTCCCAGCCGATCTTCACGACCCGCGCGCCGGTCGGCGGCCGCTTCACGAAGCGTTGGTAGGTCTCATCCTCCTCCAGCTCCGTGTTGAAGCTGATCCAGATCTCCGAGCCTTCCTTGCGGATGGTCGGGATCAGCACGTCCCAGGACGTCTTTGAGACCGTGCGGGCCTCCTCGACCCAGCAGATGTCCACGCCCTCGGTCGACTTCACCGAGGCGACGTTGTGCCGGAGGCCCTTGAAGATGAACTCGGTCCCGTTCCGGCCGAGGATCCGCTTCTCCTGGACCTCGTACAGGCCATCGAGCCCGAGGAGGTCGATCTGCTGCGCGAAGAGCGCGTGCGCCGATTCCGCGATGCTGTTCTGGAACTCGCGGGCACAGAGCACCCGGAGCGGCCGCTGCGCCCCCATGATGAGGAGCGCCCGGCCGAAGCCCCAGGATTTCGCCCCGCCGCGGCCGCCATAGGCGACCTTGTAGCGGGCCGGCTCGAACAGGAATGCGAGCTTCTCCGGGAACTCAACCTGCATCGGGCGGCTGCCCGGGCCGGATGAAGGTCACCGTCATGCCGGTCGGGATCGCGCCGCCCTCGCCATCGCCGTCGATGGGCTGGGTCGGCTTGCCGTAGCCGCGATCCAGGATGGCGTTGGCTGCCGCGACGCGTGCTGCCTCGCTCTCACCCGCGGTCGCGATCTCGACGAGGACCTGCAACGCGGTCTCGGTGTGCGCGCGCGCGAGGTCGCGCACCTTGGCCGACGCTTTCGGGCGACCGCCAGGGTTACCGGACTGGCCGGGCTGGAACTGGCTCATGGGCCTGTATCGTGCCTGATCTCAGGTCCGCCGCCGCAAGACGCAGCCTGCGCAGGGCGGTCGAACACCCACACCCAGCCCCAGCCGGCGACGAGCACCAGGAGGATGCCGGCGAGGTGCCGGAAGCCGACGATCTCTCGCATCAGCGGAGAACCTTCACCGGGATGCCGAGCATCAGCTCCGCGTCCTCACGGGACAGCTTCGCGATCGGGCTGGACGGCGCGCCGAGGTCGGGGCCGGTCGTCAGCTCGCGCTCGCCGCGATGGACGATCGGGGCGGGCGCGGCCGGTTGGGCGCGGAACAGCCAGCGGAGGACGAGGCGCTTCAGCAGCATGGTCGGGCTCGCAGCATCGCCATGGAGCGGCGGACCTCGAACTCGCCGGCCCGGGCCTCGTCGTACGGGGTCTCGGCCTGGAGCGGCGTGGCGGCCAGCTTCCCGATGACGCCCTGCCGGCGCAGCTGGTCGCCGTAGGCCTGGGCCGCCGGGTCGCGCTGGAGGCGCTGCGCATGGCGAAGCGCCCGGTCCGCGTCGGCCGGGGTGAAGTCGGGGCGTGCGGTCAAAGGATGATCGCCTCATGGGCGCCCGGCTGGAGCACGTGCTGCTCGGCGCCGGTCCAGGTGAAGAGGTACTCGACCGCCCCGCGGTACTTCGGGTTGTCGAGGACGTAGCCGACCGTGTCGTGCCGCCACCGGCGGCCGGTCGGGGAAAGGATGCCGTCGCGGTTCAGCCCCTCGGCGATGGCCTGAAGGGTCGCCCGCGGGCGCTTGCCGCGGCCCCGCTCCCGGAAGATGCGCCGGACGATCGCCGCCTGCTCCGGCACGATGACGAGGCCGCCGGCCCGGTCGGTGGCGTAGCCGTAGGGGACGCGGCCCCCGGCGAAGCCACCGCGGCCAGCTTTGGCGAGCTTCCCGCCCGCGGTCCGGTCCCGGATCGTGAACCGCTCCGATTCCGCCATGCCGGCGAGGATCGCGAACACGGTGCGCCCCATAGGCGTCGCCGTGTCGATCGGCTCGGTGACGGACCGGATGCCGACCTCGTGCGTCTCGGCGAGATCCGCCACCGTGGTCACCGCGTATCGGATCTCACGGGCGAGCCGGTCGAACCGGTAGACCAGCAACACCGAGAACTTCCCGTCGGCTGCGAGCTGCAGGACCTCGCCGAAGCCCGCGCGGTCGGCGGGCCGGGTCGCCCCGGACACGCCCGCGTCGGTGATGACGGCGACGAGCTCGTAGGCCTGGCTCTCGGCGAAGGCGCGGAGGGCTCGCTCCTGCGTCTCCAGCCCAAAACCGTGAGCGGCCTGCTCGTCGGTGGAGACCCTGAGGTAGGCCACCGCCCGGGTGGCCAGAACCGCCTTCGCGGCCTCTTGGGTTTTTATTCTGCCCCGGGCGCGAGCGGTTCGCCGCGACCCTGAAATCGCGGTTAAGTCACTCATATTGCTTATTAATTTACTCTGACGGGGCGGTTCTTGCGGAAATGTCTTGGTAATTCCGCATCGACCTACAAATCAGGCCGCCCGACGCCGCCGGGCTACCATGAACGGCTTGCCCTTCTCGCTCTGTCCGGACAGGCCGAACGTGCGCTTCTCGACGGTGCCGATGAGGGGCCGAAGTTGGCGGATCAGCGACCGAATGCGCCGGCAGTGATGATCGCGGGCTTCGAGGTCGACGTCCTGGCGCCCGGTCGCGCGGAGGCGGCAGAGCGCAAGGCTCTCCTCCTCGATCGCGGTGACGATAGCGTGGGCGCTCATCGGGAACCGATCATGACATGGAACACCGCCCGCGTCTCACGGTGCAACGCCTAAGCTATTGAGCGGGTTCGGTGAAGCTGGGCCCGGACATGCGAACGCCCGGCAGCCATTGGGCTCCGGGCGTGCGTCTCGCGACTAGATTTCTCTGGCTGTTCGCCCGTCGGGTGTCAAGCCGGGGGTGCCTCGACCTCCTCTGGCGCCTCGTCCCGCGCCAGCGCCGCCGCGATCCGGGCCGGCACTCTCTCCGCGTCCGCGAGGTAGACATCGTCCGGCGTCGGCCGCGCGACGCCCCGGGCGGTATGCTGGGCCGCAGTCAGGCCCTCCAGGAGGAAGCGGAAGTGCGCCGCGACCTGAGCCGTGCCCTTCTCGCTGCCCTTGCCCCGCGCGGCCGCGTAGGTCCGGAAAGTCCAGCCCTCGGTCAGGATCGCGCGGAGGAATCGGGCCCCGACGGAGCCGACGGCGCGCTCGAAGCGGGCGGAGAACTTCCGCACCCGCTCGGCGTCCTCGACGCTGTAGATGATGGCCAGCTCGTGGGCGATCGTCTGGTCCCGGGATCCGGAGATGTCCCAGCCGCCGGAACCGAGCCGAGCGCCGGAGCCGCGCTCGTACACGGCCTGGATCAGCCGGCCGACGAAGAGCTGCGCGTCGGTGATGTCCCCGCGGGCGCGCTCGGCGGCCAGCACGTCGACCTGGCGGTTGACGGTGGCCGGGATGAAGGTGCCCAACTCATAGGGGCACGGGACCGTCGCGGCCGCGGGCTGGATCTCGCGGTCGCGCGCGGTGATCGGCTGAGCCGCGGCCGCCCGGCGGCGCGCGCCGGCCGAGCGCTTCTCGATGCGCACGTGCGAGTGGGTTGCCGGCGAGCCGGCGAGGGAGATGGCCTTGGTCCTGGACGCTGCCACGGTGATGCCCCTTAAGGCGGCCGGCCTTCCGCCGATCCGTGACACCTGATCTGCGTCCCGTTTTTGGACACTAGCAAGGGAGTATTAGCCTATTCGGCATTCACAGCCGCAGGCCGTCACCACGGCACAACTCGGCGGATCGTGCCGAACAGTTGGCGCGCCTCAATAAACTTGGGACACGCGCCGACCGAGCTATCACCAGGCGGCTTGCAGCCCGGCGGAGACGACCTGCGCGGTGGCGTTCGGGCGCAGCTCGCCGGTATAGGCCACCGACAGCTGCACGCCCTCGGCGACCGCGCCGGTCAGGCTCACCCCCAGCACCGCGCCGTCCCGGCCCAGCGCGCTCGTCCGGCTCGCGAACGCCGCCCCGAACAGGTTGGAGCGGATCACCGCCGCCGTGTCGGCCAGCTCGTGCGCCCAGTACGCCCGGCCCTCCAGCCGCAGGTCCGGAATGCCCGCCAGCGCCCAGCTCGTCACCCGCCCGCCGACCAGGCTGCGCGCCGCGTCGAGGTCGGCCACCGCGAAGCCCTGGCCGCCGAAGCCCTGGTTGACCAGACCGCCCCGCTCGGACACCCGGCCCCGCGTCAGCCGATCGTAGCTGAAGCCCACCTCCGGCACGAGCTCTACCGGCAGGCCGGTCGCCAGCGCGTAGCCGGCAAAGCCCGACACCCCGCCGTTCCAGCCCGACGACAGCCCGGAGGCCTGCGACACCGCCGTGCCCAGCGCCACCGTCCGGTCGACCCGCCCGTCCGCGTACGACACCCCCGCGGTGCCGCGCAGGATCACCGCGCCGAGCCGCGTGCTCGCGTAGAGCGTGCCGCCGTAGCTGTCGGTYGTGAACCGGCCCAGCCCCGCGCCCCGGGACGTGCCGCCCTCGCGCAGGTAGCTGAACGCCCCGCCCACCTGCGTGTCCGCCCCGACCTGACGGTCGACGCCCATCAGCAGCCCGCCCGCGTCGAACCCGGCGCCCGTGGCCGCCCGGTCGCCGGCGCGCGCGCCGAACCCGTACNTCAGGTCTGTGGTGAGGGTGCCGTCGCTGGCCACGAGGCCGGCATTGCTGAGGCCGCCGGAGGCGGTGAGGCTGGCGGTCTGGGCGACGGCGACGAGGCCGGCATTGGCGAGGGGGCCGGCGAGGCTGTAGCTGCCGCCGCCCGTGACGGCGAGGGTCGCGCCGGCGGCGTTGGCGAAGGTGCCGGCGCTGGTGACGGTCCCGGACACGGCGAGCAGGCCGGCATTGTTGGCGATGGCGCCGTCGATGCGGCCGGCGCTGGCCAGCACGGTGCCGGCATTGGTCAGGCCGCCGGCGATCGTGCCGCTGGTGGCGAGCGTGCCGGTGTTGGTCACGCCGCCGCCGAGGGCGCCGGCGTTGCTCAGGATGCCGCTGTTGGTCGCGCCGCCGGTGACGGCGCCGGTGTTGAGGGCCGTCCCGGCGTTGGTCAGCCCGCCCGCGATGGTGCCGGCATTGACTAGGCTGCCGGTGTTGGCCGTGCCGCCGCCGATGGTGCCTGTGTTGAGAGCCAGACCGGCATTGGCGAGGCCGCCCGCGATGGTGCCGCTGGTGGAAAGCGTGCCGCTATTGGCCACGCCGCCAGCGATCACGCCGCTGTTGAGCGCCGTGCCGGCATTGGTTGCACCTCCGGAGATGGTGCCGGTGTTGATCAAGAGGCCGGCATTGCTGACGCCGCTCTGGGTCCAGCCGGCATTGAGGTAAGTGCCCGCACTCTGGACGGAGACCGATGAGGTCAGGCTACCGCTGGCGGACAGGAACAGGGTGCCGCCGGCGACGGTGGTCGGTCCGGCATAGGTGTTGGTGCCGGCGAGTTCGAGAGTGCCGAGGCCTGCCTTGGTCAGGCCGCCGATGCCTGAGATGTCGTTACCGAAGCGGCCGTAATAGGCTTGGCCGTTGTACGTGGTGTTGACGGTCCAGTCGCGGGTGAACTGGCCCGGCCCATCGATAGCTTTTCCCAGATTTAGCAAGCCCCAACCATAGGTATCTCGATCACCAGATGGTTTTTCAGCCGTCGCGCCGAGAGGCGTTGCTGTGGTGAACATAATTTGTGCAATATCCGGAGCTTCTAGAAAAGGATATGCCTGTCTAAGTACTGCCGCAGCTCCAGAGACATAAGGCGCAGCCATAGAAGTACCGCTCATGCGGTCGAAGCCGCCTCCGGGAACAGTCGATAAAATATTTGTCCCTGGCGCTGATATGCACCACTCTGCAGCCGCCCCACAATGGTTGCTAGTGCTGGCAATATTACTCTTTTCATCAACGTTCACGACAGCTACTATATACCCTGATATCCCCGAAAAATCGGCGTCTTTTCTAATATTGCCATCGTCTTTGATCAAATATACATTGCTATCAGAATTTTCAGGTTTGATGTAGGGAAGTAAGGCAGCCCCGGATGCATTTGCCCAATTATAGAGATTTCCCGCTTTGTGCTCGTTTCCTGCCGCAAAAACCAGAAGCATATCAGACTGGGCGGCCGTCTTGATTGCATCGTACTCGCTGACCAAACTGCCGTAAATGTATTCCTGATAGGCGGTTGTCGTCTTGAAACCTGGACCATAACTCCCGTTTAGGACTTTTGCGCCGTGCGAAGCTGCATATATAATCGCTGCGTTGGCATCTAATTTGCGCAGATCTAAATTATAATCTAGATTGTATTCTCTTTTTAAATATCCTTCGATGCCAGCCTTGTCACCAGCATCAAGAATTGCTTGGAGCGATAAAATGGTGCTGTCGAATGCAACGCCCATCATATTGCCGTTGAATTGCGATGCTCCAATCGTGCCCGAAACATGTGTCCCATGGGAGTCAGTGGCAACCAAGATCTTCTCACTCTCTTTCCCATCAGGGGTCACAAAAGCTGGAAGCCAGAAATTGCGAGAGTCTGCCGATATTCGACCGGTAAATTTGCTGTGTCCTGGATCAATTCCGTCATCGATAACTGCAACCGTGATGCCGCGACCGGTGAACCCGCGTGCATAGGCGTCCGCGGCGTTAATGGCGCGAAGTCCCCAATCACCATCTTTGTAACTATCCCATTCTTGAAAATCCGCGACAGTCAGCGGGCGTCCTTGGACATCGAAGGTCGATGGTGATCTCTGCGGCCGTACGCCGTCATCCTCTGCAATGACCGGATTCAGGACGATCAGTAATACGGATAGCGAGCATCCAAATAGGAGCCCTGCACGCAATATGCGGCGCGCGGCAAGCCTAGATATACGGTCAGAACAGTGACTGAAGGCACTCACGTGACGGGTTGCACAGATATGATCAATCATTGGCCTATCCATCGGTCGGCTATGAACAGGCACCAGAAATCGAAATTTTTTCTTAACCATATATTTTTTTACCGTCGTGCTGACGGCTAAAATATGCATTTGGGACTGCGGAGTGCCCATTTAGGGACGCATTGTCACCTCCGATGCGTCAGCTTCAATTTTTGGTAGGCGAGCTAGGCTCGCATGCAACCTAATCTGAATCCATGAGCCAGAAATGTCCAAAACTATAAATCCTGGCAAGTAGAAAAATACCCGTGCTTTCCGGGCAAAGAATTCAAGAAGCTAGAAAGCGGCACGAAATCGTATCTTATGCTGTCCGATCTTCTAGAAATGACATTCCAATCGACCGTGATATGGACTGAGGCTCGATTGCCCATTTTTTATTCTCTGATCTCATAAATTCTAAGCTGCCTTCTACATTCTGACTCGAGATTGCTGAACAGCCTAAGAGTGCCTGCTTCCGAAAACACGCGATGATGATCTGAGCGAATTACCTGGGTCGAAAGCAGCCTTTCCAGTCTAATCAGCCAAAGATGGCTTGCCCCGGAGATGTCAGGCTGATCCGCCGTCCGGCCCGCGCATGTTCCAGGCCTCCGCTAGCCGCTCGCAGGCCCGCTTCCGCCGGCGATCGAAGGTGCGCCGCTGGACGCCGACCTCGCTGCAGTAATCGGTGACGGTGCCCCCGGGGACCTCGCGGAGCAGCCGGAGTCGGCGATGCCGCCGGATCCGCCGTCGTGCCTTCGCCCGGGCCCAGGTGAGGAGCGCGATCCTCTCTGGGCTGGTCGCGCCCAGGATCTCGGCGGAGAACACGATCCAGTCGAAGGTTGCCCGCATCTCCTGCGGGTCGTTCGGCTGGAGCCGGTTCGGCCGGACGCTGAAGATGCCCGAGCTGGTGAAGGCCATGAACGCCGCCACCAGCCATCGCTCCACGTCCGCACAAGTCATGGCCGGCGGGACCGGGCCTTCGATCCTCAGCGGGGTCACCATCAACACCGGGTACGCGTTCTCCTCACGCAGCCGAGCGGCTGAACAGATCGACCACCGGCGGATCGGCCCGCGCGGGCTGAGCCGGCATCGGAGGCAACCCTGCCCGCGCCTCGACGATCGCGCGGCACTCCGGATCGCCGCACGACCACATGCCGTCGCTGCGGTTCCGGAAGCATCCGAAACCGAAGGAGGCGCCGAGCACGCCGCAGGACGCGCAGGTCCGCTCGACCGGGCGCTTGGCCGCCTGCTCCGCCGCTTCCTCGGCGGCCTGCCGCGCAGCCTCGCGGCGTTGGAGCTCGGCCTTCCAGAGATCCGGCCTCACGACGCCCCTCCCGCCTGGCCCTGGCGCTGGTCGAGGCGGGCCATCAGCCGGCCGATATCCGGGCCGTGGCCCGTAGCGCGAAGCCGGGCGAGGTCCTCGTCCAGCTTCGCCCGCTGCGCCCGGGCAATCTCTGCCGGCGTCTCGGCTCGGCGCCGCTCCGGTTCGGCCTGCCGCATCCGCTGCAGGTGCGCCTCTGCCACGCGGGCGACCTCCGCGCGCTGCTCCGCCGTCGGCACGTCGTAGATCTCCGCCTCGAGCACGCGTCGGATGCGCAGGAGCTGCGTCCGGAGCGGGATCAGGCCCTCGCGCGCCTCGTCGGCGAACTCGGCCGGGGAGGGCCGCCAGCGCTTCGCCCAGGGCCGCAGCGTCTTGCCGTTCCGGAAGCGCTCGGCCGCCTCGTGAATCGCCGCCAGCGGGAGGTCCTTCAGCGCCGACACGTACTCCGCGACGAGCACCTCGTTCTCGTCGTCGCCGCGCCCGCGGCCCTGCTCGAATCCCAGCAACACCCGGGTCACGACCGTGTCGACGTGACGGGGATTCGAGGCCGCCGTCAGCTCGGCGTTAAGCCGCGCGGCGACGTCGGAGAGCACTCGACGCTCGGCTGTCGTGGCCGCCCTGTCCCGCCGCACGCAGCAGCGGGTCGGAAGGACGGGATGCGCCTCCAGCCTGCCATGGAGTGCCGAGATCCGCTCCTCGACCTGGGCCGGCGTCGGGGTCGTTCGCGTCGATGGCAGGCGGTTCGACATCGTAGGCTCCCATCTGGGATGCGGCGTGCTGACGGATGAGGCGGGCGGCGAGGCCCGTAGGCGCTGGCTGGACAGGGCGGCCGCGGTCAGGACGCCGGCCCATCGCTTCGCGGCGGGCCTGGAGGCGTCGGTCGACCCAGCTCGTGAAGTCGGCCAGCTCGCGCCCGTCGGCGTCCTCGATCAGGCCGAGCACCACCACGGCCTCGTCCTGGGCAATCGCCAGCCAGTGCCCGATCAGGGCCAGGGCGGAGCGCTGGGACCGACCGGTGTTGGCGCAGATCAGCGCGGCGCCCCGGGTCAGCAGCTCCCGGCGGAAGGCTCGGGCCTGCTCGACCGCGCCTGCGCCAGCTTGCCCGACATCGTCGGCCGACCCGTCAGGGTCGGAACCGGGGGTCGGGGAGGGGTTAAGGGGTGGGGGTGGAGGTGCAGGAGGAGGGGGCGGACCATCCGGGGAGGGGGCGGGGGGTAACGCGTTACCGCCGTTACCAGCGTTACGGTGCGTTTCACGGTGCCGGCGCACCCGGGCGGCGGTCTGGGCGCGGCGCTTCTCGGTCTTGGCATCGACCTCGGCAGCCGCCGCCTTCTCGTCGGCCTCGATCACCGCGAGCAGCATCTCGGCCGAGGCTCCGGCCGCCACGAGCGCGCGAAGGGCTTCTGAACGGATCGCCATCGCCTACTCCGCGGCCATAAGGAGAGGATCGGCGCCGGCTTCGTCGGTGAAGTCCTCCCAGGACATGCGACTGAGCTGCGTCGGGCCGCGGTGGGAGAGGTCCCAGACGAACCAGGCGAAGGCCATGTTCGAGGACGCCTTCGGGCCGTCCCAGCCGTCCCGGTGCATCATCGGCAGGCGCTTGCGGAAGCAATGCACCCGAGCCAGCGTGCCGGTGTCGAGGATGGAGCCGCGGGAGATGCTCTCGTAGAACGAGAACCGCAGCAGCATCATCACGCGCGGGCAGAGCCGCACTGCCTGCTCCACGAAGGCGCGAGCGTCCTTGTAGGGCGGGTTCGTGACGATGCAGTCGATGCCGTCAGGGGCCGCGTCGACCTTCAGGAAGTCGACGTCCGAGACCTGGCCCTTCCAGCCATAGTCGACGAGGTCGGTGGCCAGCACGTCGTGCCCGGCCGCATACAGCTCGCGCACGATGGCGCCGGGCCCGCAGGCTGGCTCCCAGATCCGTTGTGGCAGCCATTCGGTCCCGATCAGAGCCCGCACGGCGACGGCCGGCGTCTCGTAGAGGTCGTTCCCCCGCTCCGCGTGCGCGTGCGCCCTGTTCTCGCGATGGGTCACAGTGCGGACCTCCGCAGGCGCGAGGAATCGGCGCTGGCGCGCACGACGAGGGAGATGCTGCCGGAGAGCGCGCGGCCCGCGAGGATGGGGGGGTGCCATGTCATGCCACCGCCTCCAGCGGAGGGCGCACGGGCGCGATCGGCTTTAGGGCGGCGCCGTCGGACAGGCCGCGCACCGTGGCGGCGACCTCGTCGTGCTCGGCGTGCCACTCCAGCAGCGCGCGGACCGCGTTCCGGTCGTTGTCGACGACGCCGTGCCGCTGGAGCAGGTCGGAGACCGCCTTGACCGAGTTGTCGAGATCCATGCGGGACGTGCGCGGCACGGCCAGGAGCAGGACATAGGGTCCGGGCACGCGACCGGGCCGCTGCGCCTGGAGGCGCCAGCCGGCGCCGTCGATCCAGGAGCGGTAGACGTCAGAGCGATGGGGCCCCTTGCCCCCACCGTGCCGATAGAGGGCGTTCACCGAGGGTGGGACCGGCAGGAGCACGGTCACGGAATCGACCACGCGGCGGCCGAGCGGCGCGAACACGGGGCCATGGGATGCGGGCGGGCGGAGCATGGTGATCACCGGCTCGCCGCGATGGCGTCTTCGAGGCCGATCTGGCGAGCAGCAGATCCGCCGCGGCGGTTGCGCTGCGCGTGCGCCTCGACGCCGAGCGAGGCCGATGCGCGGGCGAGGCCGGCGCCGGTGGTCTCGACCGGCTCGATGCCGGGGCCGGAGATCGTGATCCGGGCTTCGGCGAACTCCCGGCTGACCGCGGCGCGGCCGAGCGGCGTGTCTGCCAGCATGCCGAGAGCCTGCATGTAGAGCTCGAGGATCGCCTCCTGCTCCTGGCGCTCGCAGTGATCCTGCTTGCGGATGCGGAGGATGGTCCGCATCGCCTTCGTGTCGAAGCCGCGGCCCTTGGCTTCGGCGAACACCTCTTTGATGTCGCCGAGGATGCCGGCCTTCTCCTCCTCGAGGCGTTCGAGCCGCTCGATGAACTGTCGAAGTTCATCCGCGGCGACGCCATCAGCGGCCGAGACTTGATCGGGGGAAGATCTTGTGGCCTTCATAGCTCAACCCGTCGCAGGGGATTTCATCGTCCGCCCGGTCTGTTCGCGCAGGCCGGGCGGTACTCGTTTCAGGGGTGCGGGCGGTTGCCTGGCAGGCGCGGGTCGCGGCTGCTGTGCCGGGGCACGAGCGGTTCCTCGACGACGGGCGAGCGCTCGCTGAGCGGCGCGTGGAACTGCTGCTGAGCGGGCGCTGGCGTCATCGCGACCAGCGCGTGCGCCATCGCCTCCGCCCAGCCGAGCAGGGCGATCAGGCCGTTGCGGAGGATCGCGTTCACGGCCGTCTCGGGGACGTGGGCCTCGATGCCCTCGCGCAGGATCGAGAAGTGGCCGGGCAGGGTGGTGACGAAGGCGCTGTCGGCCATGTTCACTTCTCATCGTTCGCGGCCCGCCACAGCGGCAGGTCCGTCAAACCACCCGTACCCGACAGGCTCGGCACACGCGGGCGAGCATCCGAAAGGACAAGTGCCGGTGCGGTCTGCCGTCCTGGACGGCGCGGAGCTGCGCCCGCAGCCGGCGCCCCTCCAGGCGTGCGCGCAGCAGCCGGATGATCGGCGCGAAGAGCCGCATGGAGATCCTCCCGGAGCAGGGCGTTGGTGGCTTCTGCGGCGTCGGCCGCGGCCTCGATGTTCGTGCAGAGCCGCTCGTAGGCAGCCCGAATGTTGTGCAGGACGTGCCCGTTGAGGCCGGTGCCCTGGCGCCCCATGAATTTACGGACCCAGGAGCCCGAGGTGCCGATCCGGCGGCCGACCGCATCGTAGGCGGCCATCTTCGAGCCCATGCTCGACTGGGCGAGGCGGACGAGCGCCGACAGCTTCGGCAAGGTCTCGTCCCGAGCTTGGGATGCGGTCAGCATTGCTCGGTTCCGGTCAGTCTTTGTCCCCACAGCGCCATTCCTTCGCGACATCTTGCGGATGTCGCAGAGGAGCGCAGCGAATGCGGGAGGTTGACGGAGTACGCACGACACACAGCGCGCACGGCGGTGCTGGCAGGCGAGAGCCGCGCGCGCAGGAGAAGGGACGACCCGGCCGAGGGTCCGAGATTGCGATGGTCTCGGCCGGGTCGCTCGCTGGCGGGAGGCGTGAGCCTGCGACCGCTGCGATGGGAGGAAGCTGTGCACAGCCGCGCGACAGCCAGTAAAGACGACGGCAGGGCCAGCGCGTTACAGTTCTCGCGGAAGAGAACGGCAGACCCGGCCATGGCACTCGGAAACGACATCTCAGGCACGCCTCTTCAGACGCGCCAGACCGCGGCCCATGCGCTCGCGAAGCGTGGCGGCGTTGTCCTGGCCGACAACGACAACCGTCCGCGGCGTGGGCAGCTCGTCGGCTGCAACGGGCTCGACCGGAACGAAAACCAGCCCGCGGTCCATCGCCTGCGCCATGCGCAGAAGATCAGCGAAGCGTTCCCGGTGCGGGAGCATCGCGAGCAGCTCGGCGTCCTGGGCTTCGGCCTGGAGGTGCTGCGCGGCGCGCTCCATGTCGAGGGCCTGCTGCGCCATCTCGGCCGGCGCGCCGGTGTCCGGATGCTCGCCGCGCTCGACCTCGATGGCGAGACGCGACGCCAGGATCGCGAACGCGCCCGCAGCGCGGCGACAGGCGCAGCCAAGGGCCAGTAGGTTCTTCGCGTCGGTCACGGTGGGCTCCAGGCAGGAGACCGCCACCGAGGCAGAAGCCTCGACGCTGGCGACGGCAGGGGCACGCGGCGAAAGGCGAGGGGCGGCCATCACAGCACCGCCAGGGCGCGACAGCCGATCAGCAGGGCCGGCAGCACGGTGATCGCCGCGATGATCGGCCGGAAGCCGAGCAGTCCACCGGCGCCCACGCCGCCAGAGACCACGACCATCAGCTTGAGGAGGAAGATCAGTGCCGCGAGCATCAGCGCCGGCCCTCCGCAGGGCGCCGCGGCGGGCGCGCATAGGCTCGGCCCATCCACTCGGTCAGGTCCGTGCGGAAGCGAGCGGGAGCGGCAGCGGCTACGGCCGGCGGCATTCCTCCGACGGCCCGGTACGCCATCTCGAGGAAGAGGTTGGCGTTACGGAAATCGGTGGCCGCGACGTAGGCGCTGAGAACGTCAGCGTAGGCTTCCGGGCACGGGCCCTTGTGCCGTTCGAGCGCCGCCTCGATCACGCGGCAAGCCTCGTCGTGCGTGTTGACCGCCCGGTCGGTGCCCAGCACGTCCGTGAGATCGGCGCCCATCACGCGGCCCTCACAGCGAAGGAAGAAGAGACGATGCAGAGCCACGGGGAGCGGATCGGCTGGGTGGAGGCCGACCTGCAGACGCTGACGGCGCGGGTCGAGGCGCACGAACGGCGCGTCGAGTCGGATCTCCGGCGGGCGGGCATGAACCGCGAAGAGGCGACGGTCGAAGAGAGGCGAGAACGCCAGACCTTGGCCGACGAGGTGCGCCGACTGAGGCGCGACGTCGACTTCCTGCAGAACATGCAGGACGGGATGGGCTCCTTCGCCGAGACGACGCGATCAATGATCGGGCCGGCGTACATCTGGCTGATGGCGCTGTCGGCGATCGCCGCAGTCGAGGCCGTCGCCATCGTGGTGCTCTGGTGGTCGCGGTGAGGGCGCATCAGGCGGCCCTTCCAGACTGATCGAGCGCCGATGGAGGCAGGGACTTCCAGACGTGCGGATCGGCGGACCGTCCAATTTCTTCGAGGGCGCGGCTGATGGGCTCGTAAGCCGCTGCAGTGAACAGCCCGCGGTCCCGCCAATTCGAGACCGCCTGCATCGTTCGGCCGGTGAGCCGCGCGACCGCGGCCGTTCCGCCTAGGGCGTCGATGACTGCGGAAGTGGTGCGAAGCGGCTCCATACCCCCGTCATATACACAGATTGGGTATACGACAAGATGCAGAACGTGTTGATGGATACACAGATTGTGAAGTGCGAGAATGCGCGCATGCCGCAGGTCTCGTATCCACCGGGGTATCTGGATGAAGTGGCCGCCCGGGTGCGGCTCTTTCGATCCGTCGTAGCCTCTTCGCAGAAGGAGCTATGCGATCGTATAGGCATCTCCACGAACGCGTGGAACCACTACGAGAAAGGGCGCAGCCCACCGAGCCAGCCAGTCTGCGCGAAGTTGAAGCGCCTGCATGGCGTGACGCGAGACTGGTTCATGGACGGTAGCCTCGCGGGCATGCCTGTCGATCTGGTGGAAAAGCTCGATAAAGCTTCACCGCCAGAATATCGCGTGAATAAGAAGCGCGCCTAGCGAGCGACCTTCGGCCGGAAGGGTTGGATTTTCTTCTCGGCCTTGCCTGCGTTGCACAGGAAGAAATCGTACCCGACTCGCATCAGCTCCATGACGTAGTGGGCATCTCGCTCATTGCGGGGCAGCTGCATTGCCAGTTCCATCGCCAGCGAGCGGAGGTCTCTTTCGCTTAGGTCCACGGTGGGCGGATCTTCTGCTGGCACGCTTGCTCTCCCGGTCTTCCAATGAGAACATTGCAGGAACGATCACGCAAGGGTTGATCCGAGGGCCTGGGGATATCCCGGCGACCAAAATACACAGTTTGTGAAGTTCACGCTTGCATATACCCAAACTGTGTATATACTCCGTCCATCGCCGCTCACAGAGCCGATGGAGCCCCAGATGCTCACCGCCTACCTCGACAATCTCCAGCACGCTTCGGCCACGGTGGCGGTCGCGCACTGCCTGCTGGGCTCGCTGACCATCGGCGTGGCGCCGTTCGTGCCGACGTTCATCGCCCAGCACGTGGCCACCGTCCGGGGCACCTGCTGATGGGCGGCCGCATCGTCAGCGACGCCGACCGTCGCATCGCCGATCGCGTGAAGGCCGCGCGTATCGCTGCCGGCCTCAGCCAGACACAGCTCGGGGCCGCGCTCGGGATCAGCTTCCAGCAGATCCAGAAGTACGAAGGCGGTGCCAATCGCTGGTCGGCCGGCATGCTCCAGGCCGCGGCTCAGCAGATCGGCGTCCCGGTCGCGAGCTTCTTCGACGACGCGTCTGAGGCGGCCTGATCATGGCGCGCCTCGACCTTCCCGCCGGCTACCAGATCACCGGCTCCTCCGCCGGCTACGCCCTGCGCGGCCCCTACGGACCCCTCGGCGACGACTTCGACTGCTGGGCCGAGGCCTGTTTCGCCGCCCAGGACCACGCCGATTCCCTCGCGCTGGAAGCCGCCGACGAGCTGGCCGCCATCGCGGATTTCGAGGCTCAGCAGCTCCTGGGGGCCGCATGAACACCGATCGAGCGACGGCCCTCGCCGTCGTGGCCGACCACCACGGCCATGCGCCCACGGACGATGTCGTGATGGCGCGCGTCTTCCGCCGCCTCGGCTGGGAGATGCTGACCGAGGATGCCCTGGCGATGCTCGCCCGGGAGTACGAGACGCAGGCCGCGCTCCGCGAGCGGATCGACGCCGAGAACCGCGCCCTCGCGATGACGGCGGGTGCGCGATGAGCCACGTCAACCGCCCAGCCCTCGACCGGCAAGCCTTCGTCGACATGATCGACGTCTTCTGCATCGAGATCGGCGTTCCCGCGTACAGCGAGATCGCCGACGCCTTGCCGCACCACGTGGCCGCGCATGAGGCGGCGGAGCGCAACAGCGCCGACCTCTACGCCGCCCTGCGCACCGTCACCGAGCACGCCGCGGCCGCGCAGGTCCTGCTCCTCAACACCGGCCTCGACCAGCCCCGTGAGACGCTGGACCGCGTGCTCGAGGAGGCGCTGGAGCGCGCCGCCGCCGGCAGCATGGCCGGGAACATCGCGCTCTTCATCGCCGAGACCCGCGTCGACCTCGACGGGCGCGACGACGTCACCGTGCTCGCCGACGCCCGCACGCGGCTCCGGGCCGCCGGGAGGCGCCTGTGACCCTCCCTCCCTTCACCCACACCGAGGCCGTGATGACCCGCTCCGTGCTGCCCTTCGAGATGCGCGAGCCGCGCGCCGTCACGCCCGCCCAGCGCGCGACCTTCCTCGGGATCCGCGCGCCGGTCCGCGCCTGCGAGAGCACCCTGCGCGGCCTCGCCGACGCCGATGGGACCGTGTTCGCGCTGCTGCTGCCTGCCGGCTCCCCGAGCCTGGACCGCGAGCGGGCCGAGATGCTCGCCGCCGCCATCAACGCTGGGCTCGGCGTCGCCGGGCATGCCGCTCCGGCGGAGGCGTGACCGCAATGGCACTGTTCGCCCCCGACGCCCCCGCGCGCCCGTCCACTGTGCGCATCCACGCCGACCTCTACCAGGGCACCGACGAGTGGATCGCGGCCCGCTGCGGGATGCTAACCGCCAGCGAGATGTCGCTAATCCTCACGCCGACCCTCAAGGCGGCCAAGAACGAGAAGGAGCGGGCGCACCTCTACGAGCTGCTCGCCCAGCGGATCACCAAGTTCGTCGAGCCCCGGTACGTCAGCGACGACATGCTGCGCGGCCGGGACGACGAGATCGAGGCGCTCACCCTCTACGCGAAGCACTACGCCGCAACCGAGACCGTCGGCTTCATCACCAACGATCGCTGGGGCTTCACGCTCGGCTACTCGCCGGACGCGTTGGTCGGCACCGATGGCCTCGTGGAGTGCAAGTCGCGCCGGCAGAAGTACCAGGTCCAGACCTTCCTCGAGCACGTGCCCGAGGGCGTAATCCCGGCCGATTACGTGCTCCAGATCCAGACCGGCCTCCTCGTCTCTGAGCGGCTCTGGTGCGACCTCGTCTCATACTCCGGCGGCCTGCCGCTCGCGGTGATCCGCGCCTACCCGGACGACGCGGTCCAGGCCGCGATCCTCTCCGCCGCCGGCGACTTCGAGCAGCGCCTCCGGGACGCGATGAGCCGCTACCGCGAGGTGGTCAGCCTCCTCGGCCGTGTCCCGACCCAGCGCATCGAACGGGAGATCCTGGCGTGATCGACATCTCGCAGACGGTCGCACCCAAGAGCGACCAGCTCAATGCCGACGACCTGATCGGCGGCCCGCGCACCGTCACGGTCACGCGCGTCGCGAAGATGAAGGAGCCGGATCAGCCGATCGCGATCTACTTCGAGGGCGACGGCGGCAAGCCCTACAAGCCCGGCAAGTCGATGCGCCGCGTGCTGCTGCGGATCTGGGGCCAGGACGGCGCCGCATACGCCGGCCGGCGGATGACGCTCTACCGGGACGACGCCGTGCAGTTCGGCGGCGCGGCCGTCGGCGGGATCCGGATCAGCCACATGTCGGGGATCTCCTCGGCGGTTACGATGGCGCTCACGGTCACCCGGGCGAGCCGCAAGCCGTTCACAGTCAAGCCGCTGCCCGAGGAGCGCTCGCCGCCGCCGGAGAGGCCAAGGAACGACGCGTCTCCGGCCGGCGACGAGTTGCAGGCACCGCGCCAGCCATCCTCGCGCGACCGCCTGTACGCCGCCGCCCGGGCCGAGGCCGCGAGGGGCAGCGACGCACTGCGCGCCTTCCGCGACGGGCTCGACCCGCGCGCCGACCGCGCCCTCGACGCTATCGCTGAGGAACTGGACCGGATCGCAGCCGGCGCGGACGTCGCCGACGACGATGACTTCCCCGGCTTCGCGCCGGCTGCCGAGCAGGCCGCCTGATCATGCACGCGCGCATCGAACTGACCTACGCGGCCACGCTCCGCATCGAGGGAATGGCTCGGCCGGAGCGGGAGCAGTTGGCTCGCCTGCTGCCGACGCTCGACGTGCCACTCGGCGACGAGCTACCGGCCGGCTGGTGCGTCCCGTGGGACCAGCGGGCCTTCACGGTCGACCTGCTTGAGGTCGGCCCGAAGCTGATCGAGCTGGGCGTTGTCTTCGAGGTGCACCGGTTCCTGGCCGGCGAGGGGAACGCCTGATTATGGCGCGCCTCCCTTGCCCCCACTGCAATCGCACGCTCGCCTACAGCGAGGCGCTGTTCTCGCACGTTAAGGCAAAGCACGGGCTCAAGGCGGCCCGCGCCTGCGTGCCGGAGCATCCGGTCTTCGCCCGCGAGGCCCATCGCCGCGCCGCCGACCAGGCGCGCCCCAACCCCGAGCCCAGCATGGCCGACCTTGTGATCGAGGCTCAGCTCGCGCGCGCCATGGGCCAACCCGTCGATCGCGACATTGCGGAGATGTTCGATGTCTGAGCGTCCGCGTCCGCCCGTTCTTCGTCTCGGGCGGAGCCAGATCGCTCTATGGGTTCAGCCCCGCATCGAGCTTTCGCACCGCGCGAACCGGACTTGCGGGATCGTTCTGCGACCGGGCCTCAATCCGGTGCGACATGCGACCGACGCCCATCAGGGACCGGAGTTTCGCGGTCACACCGATCAGCACCAGCAGACCGGCCACCAGCGCGAAGACGGTCAACGTGTGCCGGATCGCGTCATCGTACTGGCGCCCGGCGTGGACGATCAGCCAGCCCACGCCGACGAACGCAGCAGCCGATATCAGCGGGATCGTCGAATCGGACATCGCGCCATCAACGGCCAGGGAACCGGCCAGGTTCAGCGGCTCCTCGCTGCTCCCTTCCTGGCGAGCGGCGAAGGAGCGGCTGCATGAACGCGCCCGCTTCAATGACCTGCAATTCGGCCGTACGGCTTGTGCGAGGCATGCGGTGTAGGCCTCAAAGACTTGGCGCTGCTTCGATACTGCTTTGTCAGGACCGTGATCAAAATCACCGCGGCCCCAATAAAGAGGATGACGGCCAGCCACAGCAAGATCTTAGATATCAGGTCGGCCATCAGCCGCCGTTAGGCAGGGTGTATTACTCCGATATTTCCGAACGGTTTCAAATGAAACATTTGCGGGCTGAATTTCCATGCTCCGCAATCTACGGCGCGATCAGCTTTGCGCCCGCGGGCTGCGTCTTCGACGATTCCACCCCCACCGCCGCGGAGTAGCAGCATGGCCGAGTCCAGCACCATTACGCGCGACGGCGGGCTGAAGGAGAAGGGAGGGAGCAGTGCCGCGTAGACTCCGCGCTCCCGAGCGCGTCACCATAACCGAGGCCGCATCTATCCTCGGCATCTCGATCCGAACCGTGCAGCGCCTGGCTACCCGACGCGAGTTGCCGTCCGCCGCGAAAGTTGGTCGGCTGTGGACGTTCAACGAAGCGGCGATCCGCGCCTGGCTTGTTGAACAGGAGAGCAAGCCACCATGCCCACAGATCGAAAGAAGGCCCCGGAGGGCTGCTACTGGCGAGGTAGCACCCTCTGGGCGCGCTTCACTGTCGCCGGGAAGGAATACCGGTTCAGCCTCAAGACAGGTGATCCAGTCGTTGCTCGCAGCCGCCAGGCCGCGGAGCACGCACGGATAACGGCCGCCGCCTCGTTCGGCGACGACCGTAAGCGTTGGGAAGACGCGTTGAAGGAGTGGGGCTCCTACATCGTCCACCATATCGGCAGCCGCACGTTCAAGCGATACCTCGGCTCCCTCGCCACCCTTGATACCCACCTCGCGGGGATGTCCGTCGACGAGATCGACGACGATACCGTGGCCGCGATCATCAAGGCT
Organism: Methylobacterium mesophilicum; assembly: GCF_036441335.1. Lineage (GTDB taxonomy): Bacteria > Pseudomonadota > Alphaproteobacteria > Rhizobiales > Beijerinckiaceae > Methylobacterium > Methylobacterium mesophilicum_B. Next base: position 1,961 of record NZ_MLBW01000029.1, on the reverse strand, counting down.
CGGCGCGCCCAGAAGGTGACTACTGCCACCATCCGCCGGGACCTCACCGCGCTGTCGAGCGTGCTGGCGTTCGCGGTGGACGAGAAGTGGCGGCGCGGGAATCCGGCTCTGGAGGCGCAGCAGAGCCGGCGGATGAAGGAGCGGCGCGACCCGATCGTGCTGCCTGAGGATCGGGACATCGCCATCGCGGTCGACCGTGCGCCCGGGAACCTCAAGTTCCTGATCCGGGCGGCCCTGCTCACCGGCTGCCGTTAGGAGGAGCTCGTCACCCTGGAGCGCCGGCACGTCGACCTCGCGCGCGAGGCGATCTCCGTCCTGGGCAAGGGCAACAAGCGGCGCGTCGTCTCTCTGTCCGAGGCAGCGGTCGCCCTGTTCAGGGAGATCCCGGTCAGCATGGTGACGCGACGGGTGTTCTGGCATTCGGACGGCCAGCCGTTCCGGAACGTCGCCACGCGCTTCAGCCTGTACGGGCGGCAGCTCGCCGAGGAGGCAGCGAAGAAGGGCACCGAGTTCCGGCGCTTCCGCTTCCACGACCTCCGGCACCGGTTCGCGGTCGACTATCTGCGGACCGGACGCGGCGGCATCTACGAGCTGCAGCACGAACTCGGCCACACCAGCCTCAAGGTGACCGAGGGCTATCTCGCCTTCCTCACTGCCGAAGAGGCCCAGGCGGCGAAGGATGCCGCCGCACAAAAGACGGCACAGGTGTATCGGTTTTCACCAGCCGACAACGCCTAAGTACAAGATGGTGAAACGGAATTTGTCGGAGCGCGCGAGGCAGGTATTCGGTTTACAAAACCGCTGCACTACCGCTGTGCTACACCGGCAGGCGCCCTGAAACCATTGAGGAAATTGGCGGTTTCGGTGCGTCAGAGGCGCTTTTGACTACGTTTGGGGGCGCTTCGTCAAGGCACGGAACTCGGCCCATGCCGGGCCCTGCACGCGCGCCACCCTTCGAGCGGTGTGGAACTGCCGGCTGCCGAGCGGATCGGGAGGCGGTGCAGGATCGAAGGGGCGGGGACCGCCGCCTGTCTCCGGTCTGCGCGAAGCGGCCGAAGTCACCGATCGGGAGATCGACGCCGCGGCGGACCCGGTCTGCGCGGATCTCGCGATCGAAGCCGATCCCCGCGCGACACGAGGCGCTCGCAGCCCAGCCGGCCGACGCTCGTCGCGACGACCCCGTTGGCATGGGCGGCCGTGAGGCTGCGGTCGGCGCGGGCGCGATCGCTCGCATGGGACGCCGAGATCGCGCCCCGACGCGCCGCACCGCTCGCGCGTCGACCCGCGTGGCGTCCCGGACGAACCGTGCGGATCATCGTCTGCGCAGCGGTGCATGGCGGGGCGTCGTCCGGGCCGGGCCTGTCGACAGCGCGATCGAAACAGGAACCTGGTCCGGCCGCCGCGCCCGAGCTGCGGTCGGCACATCCGGGCCGGCGGCGCATCCCGGTGGGCCACGATCGACGGATCCGCGCCTTCCTTCCGGTCCAGCCGATCGCGACGGGTGCCGGCCGAAGGGGCGCCGCTCCGCCCACCATCCGCTCGGTACCGCTCCGATCTGCTCACGGGGTGCGGCCGCGCCGGATCACCCGGCGTGAGCCGGGCCGGCGGGGAGCCGTCCCTACGCCGCCAGCAGCGCGGTCCACGCCCCGGCGGAGTCCAGCCGCTTGGCGCACACGAGCAGGCCGTCGGCCGAGCGGCGCACTTCGACACTATGATCCGCGCGCGGCGCGAGCCGCATGTCCACACCCAGGTCGAAGCCGTATCGCCCGTGGCCCATGCCTGCCGCGGCGAGGTCCGACCGGCGCTCGGCCGCCACCGCGAACGCCACGACGACGCCGTCCACCAGCACGTCCAGGCATACCGGGATGTCGGGATGTGCCTCGTCGCGCACCCAGCCGCCGACGTGCAACCGACCATCGGCCGCGGCGCCGCATCGGTCCAGCCACGCGCTCACCGGGCCC
>NZ_MLBW01000028.1:0-219640 GCF_036441335.1 Methylobacterium mesophilicum | reverse complement strand
CCTACGCGGCCTCGGGTGCCTATATCGACCGGATGTCCGACTACTGCGCGTCCTGCGCGTACGACGTGAAGGTCAAGGKTGGCGGCATGAGCAGACGCGCCGATTCCCGTCCGTTCCGCCGCCTCGCGGCCGGCCTCGCGCTCGGGGCCTGCTGGCTCCCGGCCGACCCCGCCGCCGCCCAGGCGCTGTTCTGGCCGTCCATCGGCTTCGCGCCGCTGCCCTCCTTCGCGTGGCCGCAGATGCCCGAGGACGCGTACGGCCGCTGGACCGGCTCCTACGCCCGCCTGTCGACCGGCTACGCGGTCAGCACGTCCCGGCATTTCGGCAGCTATTCGGGACCGACCATCGGGTTCGAGGGCGGCCGGATGTGGCAGGAAGGCCCGATCCTCTACGGTATCAGCGGCGGGTTCGATTACCTGGCCGGCCTCGGCGGCAACCTCACGCCGGGCTACGGGCGCCTCGCCTATTCCAACGACTTCGCCGGATCCCTGGAGGTGAAGGTCGGCACCCTCGTCGCGCCGGACGTGCTGGTCTACGCCAAGACCGGCGCCCTGGCCCTGCACCAGACGCTGCGCGTCGGGCCGACCCCGGGATCGCTGCCGTTCACGCGCCAGGACATCGCGGTCCGGCCGGTCGCCGGCGTAGGCGTCGAGTGGGCGGTCACGGACCGCCTGTCGCTCGCCGTCGAGGCGGGCGTGGTCGGCGGCGGGATCCGCTGAGGCGCCCCGCCGGAACCGCCGCGCGGCGGCGCCGGCCGGGGTGCCGGAGCGCGGCCGCCTATTTCGGCACGAACGCCCAGTAGTCGAGGTCGAGGATCACCGCCGGGTCGTAGCCGTCGCCGGCGCGGTCCGGGAAGGCGCCGCAGGGCTGGTTCTTGGTGGCGACCGTGCGCAGGCGCAGGAGCCCGACATCGTCGCGGCCGACATCGGCGGTCGCCAGCACCTCGCTCCAGGCATAGACCGTGTCGCCCGAAAACAGCGGCGCCACGTGGCGGCCGGCGTTGATGCCCGCGAGGGCGAAGGCGTTGCCGAGCCCGTTGAAGCTCAGCGCCCGCGCCAGCGAGATCACGTGGCCGCCGTAGATCAGGCGCCGGCCGAAGCGGGTGTCCTTGGCGGCGAGCCCGTCGAAATGCACCTTGGCGGTGTTCTGGAACAGGCGCGTGGCGATCTGGTGCTCGGCCTCCTCGACGGTCATGCCGTCGACGTGGTCGATCTTCTCACCCACCGCGTAGTCCGCGAAGCGGTGCGGGCTGCCGGCGAGGTCGGTGTCGTAGGCGGCGGCCGACAGCTTCGGCAGCGCCCCCGCGAGGTCCTGCGGGTCGACCACCTTGGCGAGGCTCGGCACGTGCTCCTCGGCGATCGCCGCCTCGGGGTCGCGCTTGCGCACGAGCACCCAGCGGCAATAGCTCAGCACGGTCTCGCCGCGCTCGTCGGAGCCCACCGAGCGGACGTAGACCACGCCGGTCTGCCGGTTCGAGCTCTCCTTGAGGCCGATCACCTCCGACACGGTGGAGACCGTCTCGCCCGGATAGACCGGCCGCCGGAACCCGCCCTCGGCGTAGCCGAGATTGGCCAGCGCGTTGAGGGAGACGTCCGGGACGGTCTTGCCGAACACCATGTGGAAGGTCAGCAGGTCGTCGAGCGGGCTCTTCGGGTAGCCGATGGCCCGGGCGAAGGCGTCCGACGACTGCACGGCGAAGCGCGGCCCGTAGAGGCCCGTGTACAGCGCCACGTCGCCCACCGTCACGGTCCGCGGGGTGGCGTGGCGGATGGTCTCGCCGAGGCGGAAATCCTCGAAGAAGCGGCCGGGATTCGTCTTCACGGGCGGGCGGTCCTACTGCGCGTAAACGTAGGTGGCGGGCACGGCGTACTCGTGCAGCAGGCGGCTGATGAACAGCAGCAGCAGGATCAGGATGATCGGCGAGATGTCGACGCCGCCCAGGTTGGGCAGCAGGTTGCGGATCGGCCGCAGCACCGGCTCGGTCAGCCGGTAGAGCACCTCGCCGATCTGCGCGACGATCGGGTTGCGCACGTTCACCACGTTGAACGCCACCAGCCAGCTGAGCACCGCGCTCGCGATGAGGACGTAGATGAAAAGCTGGACGACCGTGTCGAAGAGCCAGATCAGGGCGTTCATGCGGGTCCGCGCGTATCCTTCGGGGCGCCCGCACCCGAGCGCCGGAGCGGCGCGCGGCGGGCGACGTTGAAACAGGGAATTGACAGGCCGAGCCGCCCGCGCCTACAAGGCCGGCGCCTCGACGGGGCTGTAGCTCAGATGGGAGAGCGCCGCAATCGCACTGCGGAGGTCAGGGGTTCGAATCCCCTCAGCTCCACCACTTATTTCTGACGGGAAATAAGTGAGTGGCATCAAGGCCTTGTTGGGCCATTATTCCCTGATAAATCCCGATAAATCCCAGGCGGCGTCGCGTGTTATCCCAGAGCGCGCCGCGACTGCTCCTCCGAATCTCCGGCCCGGCGCCGCCGCCTCACCGGGGCGGGAGCATCGGTTCCGACGTGGGGTCGACCAGCCCTGCCCGACCGACGCCGGTCCCGGCATGCCTCCCGGCACGACCCGGGTGATCGAACAACCCGAGGCTAGCGCAACCTCGGCCGCTCCACCGCAGGCCCGGCCGAGCTTGCGGTTGGAGCACGGGATTCCCAACTCCGATCGGCCCGGACGCCGCGGCCATAGGCAGAGTGCGGAGGTCGCGCGCCCAGAACGATTTGTTGATGGAATCGTTGTCCTGTCTAATGCTCGCGTCGAATCGGGGAGTGGGTTGATGTCCCTCGAGCGCAGAGCCCTGCTCGGAAGGCTCGCTGCCTGCGCCGCTTTGGCGGCGTCGGTTGCCCTTTCCCCATGCGTGGGCCCCGCGAGGGCCGACGAGGCCAGCCAGAAGTTCACGCGTGAACTCGGCGACAGGCTCGCGACGTCCAATATCGGCTGGATCGGTCTCGACGTCGCGGACGGCCAGGCTCTCGGCTCCACGAAGCTCGTCACGAAGGAGGATGGAGGCGCGGTCAGCGCTTCGGACTCCAGAGTGGCCGAATTCATCGCCCGGGTCTTGCGCCCTGCCGCCGTGAGCGCCGTGCCGCGCCCCCGCGCCACCATGTCCCGGGAAGCCTACCTCGCCGGGGCGATCGCTTGGTCTCTGGGGAGTGGGGCGACGAGCGTATTCGTCCCACATGAATTCGTCCCGGACGCGCTCGACTTCGACGATGCGCTCTGGAAAGCGATCGGCGCGGCGTGGGAGAAAGGGGTTCCCCTGTTGACGGACGCGGCCGAGGCCCGGTCCCCGGCAGGGTTCGTCCCGGTCGCGGTGCGCCCGGGCGAGGCCGCATCCTGTCCGGAGGCCCGGGATCGAACCTACGCGTCGCCGACCGTCCTGTGCGCCGAGCCCGCCCTGATCGAGGACTGGGAGCGGATCTTGGAAACGCGCACGGCCCTGGTCGGCGCCTACGCCAGCGCCATCGCAGGACTCTCCAGCCCGTCGAAGCGGCCGGGCGCCGGGCTGGCGCGCGTCAGATCGCTGGTCTGGGCGCAGTCCGTGTTTCCGAAGCTGAGCCGTCCCGAGGAGCACTCGGCGGTGCGTTCGTACTTCGTGGCCCTCGACGCCGAACCCGCCGTCACGCTCGGAAGCGCGACGGTGCCATGGTCGACGCGGCTGGCCGACCTTCCCCGCGCCATCAGTCGCCGCGGCACGCTTGGCCCCGCCACCGGTCCGGGCGCCCAGATCCTGCTGATCGCGAACGAGCGGACGCGGGCGGCCGATCTCGTCTCGCTGGAGAGGATGCTCCGGGTCCTCACGTTGCAGGTCGCCCCGGCGCCCCAGAGCTTCGTGTCGTTTCGCCTTCCGCCGGACACCGCTCCCGCGGAGCGCGAGTTCGTGATGACGGCCCTGCGGTCGCTGCAGGGCAGCGGCCCCGACGACCTCTTTGCCGAGGTGGTGGCTGATACCCTGATCCGCATCAAGTCCGGCAATGCGGATCTTCTCGCCGTGGTCCCGCCCCGCTGATATAAACCGCGTGGCGTTCCGCCGCCGCGGGCGCGTCAGGCGACACTCGGCATGCACCATTCCGAATCTTCGAGCCGGGGCCTGGCCGCGGCTGTGCTCGCGCTCGCTCTCGCCATTCCGGGTTGGCCCCCGGCGGCGCGAGCCGCCGAGCCCTACGCGGACATCGCGCGTACCCTGGAAACCGCTTTTCCCGGGGCGCAACGGCGCTCCGGAGCCTACCTTTCGAGCGGATTCGTCGCCGACCGCACGAATGCGACGATCGCGGCTGCCGTGCCGCAGGCCAAGCCCTTTCAGGATATCCAGGCCGAGATCGGTCGCCTCAGCGAGATCCGCGGCCAGTTGCAGTCGCAACTGGCCCCCGTGCACACCGCGGCTCGGCCGGCGGACACGCCGGCTTCGGCGGGCTGGGTGACCGGATCGGTCGAGGGCCCCTTCAAGGACAGCTTTTCCGCGACCATCTCGCAGGTGGAGACCGCGGCGGTCGTGGCGCAGCTCGATCGGACGATCTCGAATCTGCGACGCTCTACGCGGGAGATCGGCCAGGCGAAGGCCGATCGGGCCAAGCTGCCGCGCGCGGTCCTGCCCGCCCAGGGCATCCCGGTCCAGAAGGCGACCGTCCTCGTCCTGTTCGACGCGGGTGCGTCCCAGGCCGCCATCGAGGGCCTGCTGAAGCGCTACCGCCTGCACGTCGTCAGGACCGTTCCGAAAATCGGGTTGGCGGTTCTCCAGGCGAATGGCCCGACCGCGGCCGACGGCTTGGCAGCCCAGACCGCCGGGCCGGAGAAAGATCTCGTCGCGCGGCTGCGGAAGGAGCCGGGCGTCAGCGCGGCCGGCCTGAACGTCGGCCTGCAGACATCGGTCCTGCCGGGCTCGTCGGCGACATCCGGCGTCGGGCCGGACGGGCGCGAGATCCGATGGGACTGGGCGGACGCACCCGGATCGCCGTCCGCGCGTGGGCTGGACGGGAACTGGTGGCAGAAGGCGATCCGCCTTCCGGCGGCCTGGAACCTCTTGGACGCCATCCGGCGGAGGGGCAGCGCGCACGTGAAGGTCGGCGTGCTGGACGTGGGGTTCGCCGCCCACGAGGATCTCTCCTTCCAGATCAAGGGAGACGCCCAGCCCGCGGCCGCCGACAACCATGGCAATCACGTCGTCGGAATCATCGGGGCCCGGTTCGGAAACAGGATCGGCGTCGACGGCGGGGCGCCCATGGCCGACATCGTCGCCGCAGCGCCCCAGAGCTTCGAGTACGGGGCCGACACGTTCCTCGTTCTGAGCGAGGTCGTCGGCGAGCTGGTCGACATGATCGACACCAACCCGGACATGCGGGTGATCAATCTCAGCCTCGGGTACAACTGGGTCGCGAACTATCAGCGGACCGCCGATACCGACACCGAGGTCCAGCGGCAGGTCACCGCCCACGGCCTCATCGTCCGGCGCGTCGCCGAGATGGCGGCCCGCCACGGCGTCGTCATCGTCGCCGCCGCCGGCAACGACTCGAACCCGGTCTTCGACATCCCGCCGGTTTCCGCCCGATACGCGAGCCCGTTCAATTGGGCTGCCCTCAGCTCCTCCCCCGCAGCTGCACCGACCGAGAACATCGTCGTGGTCGAATCCGTGGGGCGAAACCGGCGGAGATCCCTGTTCTCGAACGGCGGCGGCCACGTCGCCGCACCTGGGGAAGCGATCCTCAGCACCTTCGCGTCCATCGACGGCGAGCCGAGCCCTCGCGCCTATGGGGTGGAGAGCGGCACCTCGATGGCAGCGCCGCAGGCCACCGCGATCCTGGCGCTGATGTTCGCCTACAACCCGGGGCTGACCGCGGCACAGGCCGTCGCGATCCTGAAGAGGACCGCCATGCCCCGCTCGGATGGCGCCCCGATCGTCGACGCTTTCGCGGCCCTCTTGGAGGCGCGGCCCGACTCGCTGGTCGATCTGGCCGACCTCAACGGCGACGGGGTCGTCGACATGCGCGACTTCAGTCTCTTCAGGCTCGCCGTTCGCCAGGTCGAGGGCCGCTCCGACATCCCGGCGGCGGACCTCAACGGCGATGGCGCCATCTCGGCGGACGAGAACGTGTGGCCGCGGTGCGACCTCAACGGCAGCGGCCGCCTCGACCAAGCCGATACCGACGCGCGCATGGTCAGGGGCGAGCGGATGACCGACCTCGACGTGATGGCCAAGGCTTGGTCCGATCCCGGGACCCCCGCCCAGGCCCTGCGCGCACTCCTGAGGCAGTGACGGCGCCGCGCGGCAGCCCCGCGGCCACTTGCGGGGCCGTCTGGAATCCGCTGGGATGCGGCATCGGCAAACTGCGGAGTATTCATGAGGCGGAACCTGATCGCGATCACGGCGGCGTGCGCGATGGCGTGCGGGATCGGCGCAAGCGTGCGGGCCTTCGCCATGGCGCGCCCGCCGGCCGAGGCGGTCACGGCGCAGATGGACGAGTACCGGCGCGTGCTGCTCGCCTATTTCAAGGGCCAGGACCTGCTGCCGATCGTGCTCGCGGCCGGCCAGAAGCCCGGCGACGTCTTCGACGTGCGGCAGTGGGGCGTCCTGCGGGCGCGGTCCGAGGAATGCTTCCCGACCCTGGCGCAGCCGGAGCCCGTGCCCTCGACCCTCGCGTTCACGTTCAGCGTCGATTCGACGAAGGCCAACCTCGCCCTGGGCCTGGACAGGATCGCGTCGCTCGGGCTGGGCGCCGGCTTCGACCAGACCGTCGTCGTCCGCTACACCGACGCCAAGATCCGCAGCGTGTCCCAGGAGGCGTTGCGGCGCTCGGTCTCCGACGCCTGCCCGGACGTTAAGGCGGTCGTCAACCAGGCCTCGATCCCGATCGTCGCCGACAAGCCGCCACCCCTGCTGGCCGTGGTCGGCAGCCTGGTTACCGCCAAGCGGCAGGTCTTCATCGGCGCCCAGGGAAGCGTCGACGTGAAGGCCTCGGCCGACCAGCTGACCACCCTGCTCGCCTCAACCGGGGTCGGGGCCGCGCTCAAGGTCGCCGGGCTGGAGCCCAGCGCGAGCGCCGCCCTGGGGTTCGCGACGAAGAAGGGCGTGCTCGTGACCTCGGATGACGAGGCGGCTGTCGCCTTCCTCCCGGCATTTCTTCCCGAGACGGTGTTCGGGGCGATGCACGGATCGCCGGCCCAGGGTGCAGCCGACGTCCGGTGGAAGGATGTCACGGCGGACAGCGAGGTCGACAGGCAGAGGCTGCGGTCGCTCGTCGACGCCGCCCTCCTCCAGCCGCGTTAGCCGCGAGCGCAGGATCGCGCGGGCCCCTCATTCAGGTCTGATGCCGGGGCTAGCTGCCAGGGCCTGCGCGAACGCTTCTCGGACCTGCACCCCAATAAATCTCTCGGGCTCCGCCTCCGACGACGTCGCCAAAACCTGACCGGTCGTCCGGCGAGGTGCCCGAGGGTGCCGCTGGGCGCGGGACGGGTTGCAAGCCCACCGGCCCGGGCCGGAAGTGCCTCGCCCGAGTCGGATGCGCCTGCACGGTACTCCTCGCAGGCCGCCCCGGGACCACAGGTGGTCCATCCCTGGTGAGCAGGCTGCAGGGTCTAAGGTGTGAGCAATCGCACAGACATGCGCGCCAATCAGGCACACGGGATCGCTTGGGCGGGCCGCGCGGCGTCGGGACGCGACCGCACCCGGCATTCCCATCCCGATGCGAGCGCTGCAACCGGATGGCGTCCCTATCTTCAACGACCGGCGCCCTCGTCGAGGACGGTCTGCCATCCGGGCAACGCGCACGCGCGATGATCGCGGTCCTGACCGGGGTGGCGCTCGCCACGCTGGACACCGCCATCGCGAACACCGCCCTGCCCACCATCGCGGCCGATCTCGGGGTCGATCCAAGCGCCTCGGTCTGGATCGTGAACGCCTACCAGCTCGCCGTGGTGGCGACGCTGCTCCCCATCGCGGCGCTCGGTGAGATCGTCGGGCAGCAGCGGATCTACATCCACGGCCTCATCCTTTTCACGGGCGCATCCCTCGTCTGCGCCCTGGCCTGGTCCCTGCCGACGCTGGTCGCGGCCCGCGTGCTCCAGGGGGTCGGCGCGAGCGCCCTCATGGCGGTCAACATCGCGCTGATCCGGTTCATCTACCCCGCCCGCCACCTCGGCCGCGGCGTCGGTCTCAACGCGTTCGTGGTCGGGGTCGGCTTCGCGGTGGGCCCGACGGTCGCGTCCCTGATCCTCGCCGTCGCCCCTTGGCCGTGGCTGTTTGCCGTCAACGTGCCGATCGGCCTCGCCGCCCTGGTCCTGGCTAGGTCCGCGCTGCCAGTCACCGGGCGCTCCGGACACGCGTTCGATTTCACGGGTGCCGTCCTCACCGCGGCCACCTTCGCGCTCCTCGTGCTCGGCCTGGGCGAGGCCGCTCACGGCGGCCCCCTGTGGCGCACCCTGTCGGAGGTGGCCGGCGGGCTCGCGTGCGGCGCGATCCTCCTGCGCCGGCAGGCGGGCCATCCGGCGCCGATGCTCGCCGCCGATCTCCTGACGCGGCCGCTGTTCGCGCTCTCGGCCGCGACCTCGGTCTGCTCGTTCGCCGCGCAGGGACTCGCCTTCGTGTCGCTGCCGTTCCTGTTCCAGCACGCGCTCGGACGCTCGCAGGTCGAGACCGGGTTCCTGATGACCCCGTGGCCGGTGGTGGTCGCGTTGATGGCTCCTCTCGCCGGACGCCTTTCGGACCGCTTCCAGCCGGGCCTCCTCGGCGGGATCGGCTTGGCCGTCCTGGCTGTCGGCATGGCGCTGCTCGCGACGCTGCCGGCTGATCCGGGCGTCGCGGCGATAGGCTGGCGCATGGCGGTGTGCGGGGCCGGATTCGGCTTCTTCCAGGCGCCGAACCTGCGCGCCATCATGACGAGCGCGCCGCCGGCACGTTCCGGCGGCGCGAGCGGCATCGTCGCGACCGCGCGGCTCCTCGGCCAGACCATGGGCGCCGCGCTCGTCGCGGCCTGTTTCGGGATCTCGGACGCCCGCGGACCGGCCCTGGCGCTCGGGCTTGGCGCCGCATTCGCGGGCGTCGCGAGCGTGGTGAGCTTCCTGCGCCTCACGGTGCGTCCCGGGACGGACACGGCGGGGCGGTCGGCCTAGCGCGGCTCAGGCAGATGAATGGCGGCCCCGGTCGCCACCCAGCGGGGCAGATCCGTCGGCCGCTTCCCATATCGCTCTGCGGGGGGACTTCCGGATGTCCTGTCCCTTGCGTGGGAGCTGAACCCCGACCTGTCGTCGACGACCGTGCACGCGGTTCATCGGCTCGGGGTTCCAGGGCAGGACGGTGCATCGACGGGCCAGATCATCCAACCGCGCCGATACGACCCGGCCCCGGAAGCCTTGAGGCCCGCGCGGGCGCCTGCGGCGCCCGGCCCCTCATCGAGTGGCGTCAATCCGCCGGAGGATGGCTTCGGCAAAATCCCGGGCTGCCTCGAGCGGTGCGAAATGTCCGGCCCCGGGCAAGAATCGAAGCTCGAAATCGGTGAAGAACTCGTCGAGCCGATCGCTCCACGCCGTCGGGAAAAGCGGATCGTGCTCGGGCCAGAGCACCGTCGTCGGGGTGGTCGCCCTGCCTTCCGGGGCCGGCGTGACCTCGCGGGCATACGCCGTGATGGGATTGCCGTCATCGTGCCGGAACCAGGAAATCCCGGCGGTGAAGGCGCCTCTCGCCGCATGCATCTCGGTCAGGTGGTCGACCAGTTCCTCCCGGACGGTCGAGCCGGGGCCGGACCATGTCTCGAGACAGTAGCCGAGCAGCGCGCGGATCGCCTCGGGGCGGCCGTCGAACACCTCCTCGACGAGACTGGTCCTGAACAGGGTTGCATGGAAGAAGGCCTGGACCGCATCGGGGGTCAGGATGCGCCGCCCGGCGCCCGGGAGCGGCGGCGAAAGCACCAAAGCCCCGACCAGGTCGGGGCGCTTGGCGGCGATCGTCTGCACGACGAAGCCCCCGATGTCGTATCCGACCAGCACCGCTTTCCTGATCCGGAGTTCGTCCATCAGAGCGGTCACCGCCCTCACCTGCCCGTCCCGCGAGAAGGCGTCGGGTGGTCCGTCAAGGTGCTTGTCCGAACGACCGAAACCCCGGAGATCGGGTACGATGACGTCGGCCGCGTGCGCGATCTCCGGCACGACCTTGGCGTACTCCGAACCATCGCCGGGCGAACCGTGGACGGCGACGACCGGATACCCCTCCCCGCGCCGTTCGTAGTACAGCCTGTATCCGTCGATTGCGCTGGCAAACGGCATCATCGCCCTCCTGGGTCCGGGCGGCCTGCCCGCCGCGATCGATCCTGCCCCCGCGGCGTTTCCCGTCGGGCGGTCCGCTGTCCGGTCCTGACGAGCGGTCCGACCGCGCAAGCGTCGTCCCCGTTCTCGTTCGGCTTCCGGATCGCGTGCGCAGGCGGGATCTGGCCGTCAGCGGTGCGTCCCCGTTTCGGATCGGAACATCAAGGGTCGAGCGGCCCGATCGGGACTGGCAGTGGCGGTTTCGGACCTCGCGGAACACTGCCGGGCCGGCGCGGCCGGCTCCATCGCACGGCTGTCAGCCAACCCCCGCGATCGATCCCCGTCAACCGACCGAGCCGCGACGCCTGTCAGCACCCATGGCGTCAGGGATCGAGATACTGCGCCTGCCGCATCGTGACCGCCATGCGCCCGGCGGGTTGACCGTCGCCGGACCCGCGTCGCCGTCCGGGTTCTCACCGGCACCGGGGGACTGCCGCCCGCGGCCGACTGAGCGACAGGCGATCCGACGCCCCGGCGGAACGGCCAGACCTGCGCCGGCGGCGACCATCGTACGATCCACGAGGAAAGCGCCGCGAGCCCGGACCCGTGCCCGGCGCCGGCACGACAATTCGACTCCCGGGGAGGGATCACATGGCCGAGCGGCGGCGGGATCGGACCCGCGCCCCATCAGGCTCCGAGGATATGCGCGACCTCGACCAGGCTGTCGGCGACGACGTCCCAGTCGCCGGTGGGCTCGCGGTCCACGGTCTGATTGGGGCCGTATTCGGTCGGCCGACGCACGAAGACGGTGCGAAGGCCCACGGCCTTCGCCGCCGCCAGGTCGCCGTTGTGGGCGGCGACCATCGCGGCCTGCCCGGGGCGGAAGCCCGCGGCCTCGACCGACTTCAGGTAGGTCTGCGGGGCGGGCTTGTAGCTGTTGGCGATCTCCGCGCCGGTGATGATGTCCCAGGGAAGCCCGCCGAAGCGCGCGAGTGAAGTAGCCCCCAAAATGACCGGACAGGGGCTCACGCTTATGGAAGTGTGTGCCTATGACCGACCGTATGGTGAGCTCTAACGACCCGCCCCGCGCCGAACGCGTCGAGGTGATCACCTCCGTCCAGCGGCGTCGGCATTGGACCACGCAGGAGAAGGTGCGCCTCGTCGAGGAGACCTATCTGCCCGGTCAGTCCGTCTCGCTCGTCGCCCGCCGCCACGGGCTGAACGCCAACCAGCTGTTCACGTGGCGTCGGCTGATGGAGCGCGGCGCGTTCACGGCCGCCGGTGCCGGTGAAGAGGTGGTGCCAGCCTCCGAGCTTCGCGTTGCCCAGCAGCAGATCCGTGAGCTGCAGCGGCTCCTGGGCAAGAAGACGCTCGAGACCGAGATCCTGCGCGAGGCGATGGAGCGGGTCGCCGCCCCCAAAAAGTTGCCCTCGCGCGTGACCTCGTGGCCGGGGGGCGGCCGGTGAGCGCTGTGGCCGCAGCTTTGAGCGTGTCGCGCCCGCACCTCGCCTCGTCCAGGCAGGCCTCCCCCGCCTGGAAGCCCAGGGGCCGACGCGGCCGTCCGCCTGCACCCGACGCCGCGTTGCTCGGCGCGATCCAGGCGCTCATCGCCGATCTGCCGACCTACGGCTATCGGCGCGTCCATGCCCTTCTGCGCCGACAGGCCGAGCGGGACGGTCGGCCTGCACCGAACGCCAAGCGGGTCTACCGGGTCATGAAGGTGCACGGTCTCCTGCTGCAGCGACATGTGGGCGGAGCCGAGACGCGCCGTCACGAGGGCAAGGTGGCGGTGGCCACGCGCAACACGCGCTGGTGCTCGGACGGGCTGGAGATCGCGGCAGAGAACGGTGAGCGTGTGCGGGTCGCCTTCGCGCTCGATTGCTGCGATCGGGAAGCGATGAGCTACGTGGCGACCACGGCGGGCATCACGGGCGAGGACGTCCGCGACCTGATGGTGGCGGCCGTCGAGCATCGCTTCGGGGCGGTCAACCAGCTACCGAGCCTGATCGAGTGGCTGACTGACAACGGCAGTTGCTACGTCGCCCGCGACACTCGCCGCTTCGCCCGCGAACTCGGCTTGATACCGAAGACGACGCCGCTGGAGAGCCCGCAGAGCAACGGCATGGCCGAAGCGTTCGTGCGAACCTTGAAACGCGACTACGTGCGTGTCTCGGTGCTACCGGATGCCGAGAGCGTGCTGCGCCAGCTCCCCGTTTGGCTGGCGCACTACAACGACCTTCATCCTCATCGCGCGCTCGGCTACCGCTCGCCGCGCGAGTTCATCACCCGATCAACCCAGGAGACCCTGTCCGGTTTTTAGGGGGCAACAACAACCGGGGTACAAAAGAGACCCAGCAGAAGATCGCAGCCGGCACGACGGCGCAGGTCGATTGCCCCGGGGGATGCGGCTTCACCGTTGAGGGCTCAGGCTATGGCCGCGAGCCCAGCAACGACGACAAGCTGGTGATCAAGAAGGACGGCATGCTCGACTACGCCGAGCACGCCCCCTGATTGAAGCGCTGGACCGGTACGCTCTTACATGATGGTGCCTGGGCCAGTCGGATCACCGGGCGCGATATCAGGCCCAAGCGGGTCACCCGGCACGGGATCGGTCGGCGGTTGCGGGGTTGGCGGGTTGCCCGGTCCCGGCTCGGTCGGGGCGGTTCGCCGGGCATCGGCAGATCGGGGCCTCCAGGATCGGGCATGCCGGGGTTCGTCATGGGCTATCTCCGTATCGCGCGTATCCTCAGGGAACACGGACGGACATCGATGCGGTTCCCCAATTGGCCGTTCTTCCAAATGGAGGCCAGATGCGGGGCCGGACGCCGGAATGTCTCTTCCGATTGATCGCTGCGGCTATAGCTACGGCGCCAATGAGTGCGCAGGCTCAGGGCACCCCACAGCCGCCCCCTGTTCGAATGATGACCGGTCTGCCTCCACACACAGGCTTGTTCTTAGGCCTGCTGATCTGTGCCCTTTTGGCTGACATCGTGTGGGTTGTTCTGTGTCGGAAGGGGCCGCCGCCACCGCCTTGTGCGGGGTAGCGCCCATCCGATGAGAGCCCAGCAGGGCATCAAAGCACGGAGCCTATGTCGATCACCGCATGTAAGGAGCACTCGCCAGCCAACCGAGCGGCCGGCCTCGTGGCAAAAGCGTAGGATGAGCGCGCCACGCATCGCCCGTCTGGCGAACGGATGATCCAATCGTAGCAGCGCGGGTCTCTGTCGCTCGGGACGACGGCGACGCTATAACTTCGGCTCTGTACCTGACCCAACGCCTCAGGACTCGCGGTGGTCGTCGCGCAGCATGGCCGGTGCCTCCACCACTAGGAATGTCATCTGGAACAAGACGAGCCCGGTGTCGTCGGTGACTTCGATACGCCAGTCCTCGCCGAGAGAGACACGTTCCGCCTCGTCCTTTAGGATCTCGCCTGCTAGCCGGATCGCCGCCAGGCGAGCGGCCTGCCGGTCTGGAAGCGCCGTCCCATCGTGGTCAAGATAGCCCGACCCATCGTAGACGTTGAAGTGATAGCGCGGCATCCGCCCTCGGACAGCTTCCGGCGGGGGCGTCGAATGCCCTCACTCGTAGCTCTGCCATGCTTGGACGCCACGATTAGCTACGTATTTGCCGGCTTTTCACAGCGCTGAATATCACTTGGATCAACGATCTAACACGGCTCAGGTTCGCGAGAATGGGCCACTATCAGGTCCAATTTGATCCCGATCGCCGAGGAGACGTCGTGCCGATACAATGATCTGGATCACATCACGGTCGTCGCATTCGCGTCTCGCCAACGTTTCCAGATCACGCAGATAGATGATCACCGGTTCGCGGCCACGACGGTTTTGTCGCAGCACCGGCTGAACAGTGGCGGTGACGTGGTCGGCCAGCCTCTCCCAGAACTCTGGTCCTCGCGCAGCGCCATCTGTCATCCAGTTCGTTTCTCCCCAGGAGCGGGCCCGCCGGCCGTGAACTGAGGGGGACTTGAACACAGCCGACGGGACCTCCCGGAACGTGTCCGGTCCGTCCCCGTGCGGAACCATAGGCTTGGCGGAAACCACCTAGGTTGAATTTGGCGCTCGGTGCGACAGCAACGCGCGTTCGGCATATCGATCGCTCGCAGACCGTCACCGCATAGCTCGGCCTGTCCTACCGCCCGCGAGAAATCTCATAGGATCGCTTCGGCCGAAGTCGACCGCTGCCCCCCGGCAGCCCTTCTTCGGTTCCGCATCCACAATCTGTCTCTGTGGATCTCCCTTATCCGTGGGGCGCACCGTTTTGCACCCTATGCCGCCCAGCAGCGCCGGGGCCGCGGATCGCCCTCCCCTTCGGAGCCACTGCAGCCACTCCCGGCCGATAATGCGGACCACGTTCGGGTCGCTCTTCCGGCCCTGGTGGCGGCGCTCCTAGATGGTCAGCAGCCCGTCGCCCTCAGCCAGGCGGATCGCGGCCTGAGCCAGTCGCCGGCACACGCCTGCCCGCGCCGCGATGGCGTCGATGCACAGCCCACAGGCGCCGTGACGTGCCATCTCATCCCCGACGACGCGCAGGATCGCGAGCTGCCCGGTGGTGTACCTGCTGGCGAGCGCGGGGGGGCATCGGGCCGGAGCAGGCCAGCCGTCGGCGCCGCTCAATCGCTACGGATCGCTAGGAGCCCGCTAGAGGCGCTTTGGAGGAAAGAGCGTCACTCGGCCGAGCGGGATGCCGACGGGCGCCAGGCCTCGCGGATCGCAGCCCTGCGGGTGTGCAGCGCCTCGGCCAAGCCCTGCGCCTCTGAGTCGGTCACCGTCTCGGCGGCGTGAGCCTGCCAGATGGTGCGCGACAGCGCATTGCCTCGCCTGAAATGCTCCCGGACGTTGGGTCGTTGCCGCATCTGATTTGCTCCCCACGCGAGTTCGGCGGTGGGGGTGACGATGAGGCGGGTGAGCATGGCGACGCGCGATGAGCTGCTTGTGGCGTTGGCGGCCCGGTATCGAGGCAGCGGACGTGCGGAGAAGACCCGCATCCTGGATGAGTTCGCGTCCGTGACGGGCCACCACCGCAAGCACGCGATGCGGCTGCTTCGGGCCGGTCGTCTGAGACAGTCGCTGACCTCTCGACCGGAGCGGCGCGTCTACCACGCGGCGGTGCGCGAGGCGCTGATCGTACTCTGGGAAGCCTCCGACCGGATCTGCGGCAAGCGGCTGAAGGCGATGATCCCGACGTTGCTGCCGGCGATGGAGCGCCATGGACACCTCGACCTCGCCCCCGAGATCAGGGCCGCGCTGCTCGCGATCAGCGCGGCGACGATCGACCGGGCGCTCGCTCCGCAGCGCGAGCGTGTCGGCAGCCAAACGCGCCGTTGCAGATCACCCTCGGCACTGCGGCGTTCGATTCCCGTGCGGACGTTCTCAGAGTCCGTCCGAGAAGTCAGGCTGAGCGGGCCAGTCGCCTGACGAGGATCATGACGGCTGCCGCGTAGAGGAATGCTCTGGCCGAGGCGATAGTCGCCTCTGGGTCCTTCCAGAGGCGGCGATTGCGGCTGATCCAGACGAAGAACCGTTCGACCACCCAGCGGCGTGGATGCACGGCAAAGCCGACTTGATGGGGCGGCTTGCGCACGATCTCGACCGTGATGATCGTGGCGGTCGCCGGTCTGTTGCCGGCATAGCCTGCATCGGCGAAGGCTTTGGCGATGAACGGGAAGGTCCGCCGCGACAGGCGCAGCACCGGCACGGCTCCGTCGCGGTCCTGTACGTCGGCAGGCTGAGGATCGAGGACGAGCGCGCGCCCGTCCATGTCGACCAGCGCTTGGCGCTTGCGCCCCTTGACCCTCTTGCCGGCATCGTAGCCGCGCGGGCCGCCGCTCTCCGTCGTCTTGATGCTTTGGCTGTCGAGGATCGCGGCAGATGGTGAGGCTTCCCGTCCGACACGCTCGCGATCGGCCATGACCAGGTGGTGGTTGATCCGGCCAAACAGCCCTGTGTCGCGCCAGCGGCTGAAGTAGCCGAACGTGGTCGAGCGCGGCGGTAGATCCTTGGGTATCAACCGCCAGGAGATCCCACCCCTCAGAACGTAGAATATGGCGTTCAGGACCTCCCGTGTCGTCCAGAGCGGAGGCCGGCCACAGGGCGCTGGCCTCGGCATCAGTGGCTCGATCACCGCCCACTCGGCGTCGGTCAGGTCGGTTTCATAGCGAAGGCCCACGCGGCTATGCTGCCGCCGGGTGGTCGGGGTCCACATGGCGCTTCCAGGTCAGGCTTCAGCACCCTCCTGGAATCATCGCCATCCCGGCCACTCAACCCCGCCTCAGACCCTTACCGGACGGGCTCTGAGAATCGGAATGGGACCCGCGCCAGCATTTCCCTTCACCTGCAGCCGGAGACGCGAGCCATGAGACGGACCACGCGAGACCTCGATCCGGACTTCGTCGTCGATGCCATAGCGTCACTCCGGAACACCGGTGCCCAGATCGGCTGCACTTGCATCCTTCTGATGGCGATCATGGTCATCGGCACCATCTTCGAGCCGACGGAAGTCACGCCCTGGCACGGCAGCGCAGCCGATCCGCGACCGGCGAAAACGCATAGTTCGAAACAAGGGCATGAAGAGGCCTCCACCCACGTCACCGCGAAGCGGTGTTGAACGGCGGTGGCCGCGGCCTCCGAGTTCGTGGAAGATTCCGGCACAGCACCACCGAGCGATTCCGGGACCTTCCGGCACGGTGGATCGATCGCAGCCGAAATTCTTGCCCGCGAGCGGTAGGCGCCCCTTCAGCCGAGCCTCCAGCTCCGCCCTTCCGGCTGCTGCGTCGGATCGGAAGGGACGCAATGGACGACGGCCCGGATTGCCCGCCCCCAGCGCTCCACGCGCTCGGTCCTGATTATCCAAGGCGCAGGACGCATGATTGGCTACCATGGCGCGCACCCCCGTGATGTTCGACACGGCGCGGCGGCGCCCTCCGCCATACTCGGTAGAAGGCCCCCGCGAAGTCGAAGGGCCCGTCGGGTCCCCGTAAGCTTCGCAAGACTCCGTTGGGGGGCGCGGCGGGCCGTTACCAGTTTTCCGCAGACGGTGCCGGAGCTCAGTCCGCCCCGCATCCGGCGCCCTGACAGGCCGCCGCGCCGCGGCCCCATACCGAGCTGCCCGACCATCCAGCATCGAGGTGCCGGAGCCCCCCCGATTCATTATGGTCCGACGACCGTAATCAGGTTCTGGGCGGGGAAATTCTTCACCGAACTCTGGAGCGCGATAAGATCGGTGAGGATTTGCAACGCCCGGCTGGAGCCGTTCCGCTTGCCGCTCGGGTCGATTTCTATGCTGAACGTCTGGCCCCGATGAGTGACGGCGTACCCCGTATTGGTCGGGCCGAGATTCAACTTGAAGAGTTCGTACCCGGGGTCGTCCGGTCCCCAGCCATGGTGGGTGAGGGATTTCGGCACCCCGTCGCTCATGCCCAGCTGCATGCGCGCGATCGTGCCGAGGTACTGGAACATCCCCTGTATAGAGCGCGGGCGGAACCTGACTGTCACGTCCAGCGATCGATCCAGCTGGACGTCGCGTCGCGCACCGCAGAAATCTCCTGGCCTGGGCCGGACGACCAGATCCGAGACCGCTTGCGGTGGCCCTGCGACCGCTTCCCGGAACGCCAGGGGTATGGGCGTCAGCGGCGGGTTCTCCGGCACCAGCTGATACCGGACCGGGCCGCCCTTCAACATCTTGGAACTGGCCCGCCTCGGGTCAAAGCAAAGCCTCGACGCGCCGCCCTTCCTCGTCAGCTGGAATTGTCCGGTGCGGTCGTCCTTCCTCAGGGCCGGCGCATCCGTGGCCGTCGACTTGAGGATCGGACCGAGGAGGGCCTTGGCTTCTTCCGCGTCCAGAGGCGGACCCACCTTCGTGTCCGGCCCGGAATCCTCGGCGCTCAGCCCCCTGGAGACGAGCTGGTCCATCGCGAATATGAATCCGGCATGCTGGTCCGGATCGGAGACGTCGTTCCTGAGCAGGACCCTGTTCTTGCCGTTCTGGATCTCGACCTCGTCGATGGCGATCGCGAGGAGGACGACCGGGTCGTAACCGGTGCGCAGGAACGCGGCGAGCTGAGGAACCGTAACGGGGGCGAGCAGCCCGTTGTAGAATTCCTGGGTATTGAGGTTGTTGAGGTTGAATTGGTTCGCGCCCTGGCTGCTGAGGGTCGGGTTCAGCCCCAGGAACTGCTGGGGCAGCGGCGTGAGAAATCCCCCGCGCGTCGGCACGCTGGATGTCGCCGCCAAGGTGCCGGTGACGGAGGAAGTCCCCTGCGCCGTGGAGATGTCCGTGAACTGCAGGGGTTCGGAGTACGTCGCTCGAATGATATTCAACAGCACGGACTCGGCCTTGGCCTGGGCCGCCTGTTCGTTGAAACTGACTGCACGCGAAGAATATTGATCTATTGCTATGCACCCAGATAGCACGATTGAGCAAGCCATGGCGGCAAGAGCGTTCAGTTTCATGCTGCACACGGCAATTCGGTTGACACTCTGAATATCCCTCGAGTCTTTACGGAAAATCGGTTGACAACTTATCAACCTCGGTGAGAGTCCGAATTCCCGAAAACACGTCGCATTCTTGGGGTGCTGCATGACACGCCGGTCCAAAGGATCAGCCTCCGCGTCAGCTCGACCGTTCTCGGCGGGCCAGATGTTCCAGGAACTCGCGGATGGGCCGCCCCGGGTGCTCACGGGCTTCGTCCGAAGGTCGCCAAACGGACCTGCGGCCATTTCCTTCGCGAAGCCCGCGATCGGATCGAGATGGGTCGAGGTGCCCGAAGGGGCGGTGACCGGATACGAGCACCTCGGGGAAGCCATCCGCGATAATGAGTTGCTTCCGATCGTCAGCCTTTATCTGCGAGCCCCGGCGAACGAGCTTGAGAGCACCTTTCTCCACGCCGATGCGGGCTCTCCCGCACCAATCTCCATGCAGGACGCGCCGCAGCTGGTTCCCGATGGAACCTATTCCAACAGCAAAGGGCCTTGCATACCGCTGGGGAACGGGAAGTGGTGGTGCCCTTGATGGGGCGGGTTGACGGGTTCCGCCTGAATCATCGCGGGCGGCTGTTCGGCCCGGCGACGCGCGAGGGTCGGCGGAGCTGCCGTGGCCGCGCACGCCGCCTGGTGCCCGATCGAACTTCCGTGAGTGATCTCGGCCCTGCATCGGCCTTGGCGAGAGCCAGCCTGAAGAGTCCGATTCGCGGCCGTCCATGGTACATGGACAACGTGACGACCCTGTCGGATGCTGCGGTGCCTGCGCCGGGGAAGCGCGGGCCGCGGGAAGAAGCTGGCTGCAATGGGATATGGTGCGACGACGATTGGCTTCGGACTTGACGGACAGCCTGCTTCAGCGACCGTAAGTTTCGAGCATGAGCGGATCTACATAACTTTTTACGACGAAGAAGTTGCACGAAATTGCCTGGCCAATTGCCAATCGGCCCTGCCATATCGGTTCAACATCGCCCTTTCCGAGATAGAGGGGAATTGGCTGGGCGGCTCTCGTGCGGTCCAGGCATCGGCAAAGCCGGGCAAACCCCTTGAGATCGCGGTGGTCTTCGAGAACGAGCGCCGCCTCTTGGTTGGCAGCACGACCTTGGATGCCGAGGCCTTGGACGAATGGATCCATGGGGCGTTCGGCGTTCGACCCCATAGAAATCCAGGCTGAGACCCCGCCAACCGCCGGCGCGGCTTGACACGGCGCGCGCCCCCGGACGAACCCGTAACCATGGACGCCTCGACAGCCGCCAGCCTCCTCGAGGCGATGGGGAACCCGGTCCGCCTGCGGGCCCTGATCGAGCTCAGGCGAGCCGGGGATGCGGGACTGTCCGTGGGCGCGCTCCAGGAACGGCTGGGAATCGACGCGAAGTCGACGCTGTCCAACCACCTGCGCCAGCTCGTGCACGCCGGACTGGTCACTCAGGAGAGACGCTCCACGGTCCTCCTGTGCCGCGCCCCGGCCGGCCCGCTGGCGGGGCTCGTCGACTTCCTGACCCGGGCCGCCCTCACCCCCGGGGACATGCCTACCGCGTAGGGGCAACCCCGGAAGGCCAGGGATCGGGATTCGGGCGATCCCGTCCAGGCGGGGGCGCCCGCCTCGCCGGACGCCTACCGGTCCTCCGGCGCCCGCAGGCCCATCTCCTCCTCGATCGGGCTGCCGTCGAGGGGCGGCAGCCCGATCCGCGCGATGGCCTTCCGGGCGGCGCGCATGGCCGGTCCCTCGCTGTAGACGTCCAGGGTGATCGAGCCGCGCGTGTGACCGACGATCGACGCGATCATGGGTCCGGGGACGCCCGCGCGCTCCATGCGGGTGATGAACCACCGCCGGAACGAGTGGAAATTCACGAGGGAACGGCGCTTGCCCGGCACCTGGTCGTCGACGCCCACGCTCCGGCGATAGAGGGTGAAGTGGTTCGAGGTCTTGAAGCTGCGCTCCCGCATCGAACCCGCCTTCCGCACCGGGGGCCATTCCGGGAACAGGTCGTCCTGGGCAGCCTTGCCCATCCTCCGCCGGGCGACGACCAAGCGAAGCTCGGGATGGATTGGCACGTAGCGGTCGCCCGGCTCGCTCTTCTGCGCCTTGAACCTGAAGCAATTCCTGTCCGTATCCTGCACCTTGAGGTCCACGATCGCGTCGAGGCGTGCGCCCGAGAGGGCGCCGATCATCATCAGGTCCTGCATGTGGGGCGAGGCCGGCCCGAGCAGCAGGTCGGCGAGCTCGCGGTCGGTGAACGCGCGCTCCTTCTTCCCGGGCTTCCTCTTCGGCCGGCGGATGACGATGCCGGCGAACGCGTTCTTCCCCGCCGCCGCGGGGAGTCGCGGCGCCATCCATTGCCAGTAGGCGGCCAGCCGCCCGACGTACTTCTTGCACGTCACGTGGTCGAGGCCCGAGTTCGCCACGAGGTGGTCGACGAACGCGTGCGCGACGCTGACGTCGACCGCCTCCAGCATGGGTGGAATCCCCTCGCGCTCGCACCAAGCCTTCAGCATCCGCAGGGCGCGCGCGTCATCCGCCAGCGTGCGGCCCTTGACGTCGAGCCCACCCAGGTACTCCTCGTGCTTGAGGTCGAAGGGCGTGACGCGGCCGTGGGCCACGGCGGAGAAGAGCATCGCCTTCGCGGCCTGCTCCGGAAGGGCCTGCTCGACGTGCGTCGGACCCTCCTCGGGATCCTCGGCCGGGATCCAGCGCGCATCCTTCCACCGGATCTCCGCGTGCCGCTCGTACACGGCCCTGTCGAACTCGTCGCGGTCCTCGGGAGTGCCATCCCGCTTCAGGTCGCGCGCGACCCTGGACAGCTCGACGGCGAGATTGAGATCGTCCTCCGACGGCCGGCCGACGCTCTCGAGCGCGGCCGCGATCCGACGCTTGAACCGCTCCACGTACGGCCTCTTGCGCGCGTTCGCCTGCCGCAGGCTGTCCGTGTCCAGGTTGTGGACGAGCTTGGTCGCGCCGACAGCCCTGCGGACCGCGGCCGGCACGAAGACCACGACGCGCCAGCCGGCGCCGTGGAACTCCAGGTACGCCTTCCGAGGGTCGGCCGGGCGCGGCATGTCATCTCCCGTGTGTTGCGGTGGGGCGGATCGGCAGCTGCGGGCCCATCGAAGCACGGAGCCCGCAAGGATCCGGTTCGACGGGCGGGTGCGGGCGATGCTAGCCGCCGTGCCGCGACGGTCCGCGTGACGTCGGCTCGTCTCCCCTCGCTTTTTTATTCGATAATTTCGATACTTTGAAATTATAGGGAACCTGGGTGTCCGTGTCGACTCCGGGCGGCCGCCTGCCGGTGTCGCCCTGCGCGGGGCGCATCGCCCTTGCACAGCCGGGAATGGCCACCCGCAGGGCACCCAGGGTGAACAGCCACGAGGAATCCCGGCGGTCTTCGACGGACTGACCACGCGTCCGCGAGTGTCGCGGAAGACGAGCCCGGGCGGCGGCGAGGAGGCACGACGCGACTGACTCTCGCGACCGACGGTGAACGGTCCCTGCCTGCAGAGCGGCGGACATATCCCGTTTGTTCGGGGCCCGCACGGTCGGTTGCGGCAACACGACATCGGGACCGTCCGGGGACCAAACCTTGGCGTTCTTCCCCGGGGCGTGCTCCGCAAGCCGATCCGCCGGTCTCGGGGCCGCGGACAAGCTATCAAGAGCGATGTCCCCGCAATCAACGCCCGCCGGATCGCCGCCGCTCTCGACCCCAGCCCCGCAATCCCCTATAATTCCATTATATTCGAATTAAGGTCAGATCCGGCGCCGAGTTCGCGCCGCATCCCTTCGGCGTGGCCGCTGGTCCGCCGCTGATCCCGACCCCGCCGGTTGGTCGACCATCCCTCGCCGATCCCATTCCGTCCCCGGGGCCATCCCGTCGCCCTGCCGCGGTGCGCGCGAAGGAGCCCGGCTCACCGGCCGGCGCCGCGGGCCGACGCCGCGATCCCGCCATCTAGAAGCCGGAGGTCCCATGAACGCGCCTGTGCGGGTCCGGCAGACACCCGCCCCACTTCCCGAACCGCGCCGATACGTCGGAGCGGAGCCGACGCCGGCACGCGTCGAGCCGAGCCGCTCCCGTCCGGGTGTGGCCGCGCGGGCGAGCCGCCGCGCCTTCTGGATCCTCTCGGACCTCCGCCTGGACGAGGATCCTGGGTACGCCCTGCCGGACCCGCCGGATTGCGACGCGGTGCTGGTCGCCGGGAACGTCGGGGCCGGCCTGTGCGAGTCGCTCGACCGGTTGGCTGCCGCACTCGGCGGGCGGCAGGCAGGCCGCCCCGTGTTCGTCGTGCCCGGGAACGTCGAGTACCGCTCGGCGACGCCGCTGGTCGAGGCGCTCGCCCGCGGGCGGGAACTCGCCGATCGGCTGGGCTTCCACCTCCTCTCCGACGCCGCCGCCCGCTTCGGCCCCCCGGACGGTGACGGTACCGTCGTCATCGGCGCCACCTTCTGGACGGACTGGCGCCTGGGCGCGTCGCCGGAACGGCCCAGCGCGCGGGTCATGGCCCGCACGGCCGGCGAGGACGGGAAGACGATCCGGCTGAGGCGGGGGCGCGCGCTGACGCCGCTCGACTCCCTCGCGATGCACGCGCGCTCGCGCGCCTACATCGAGGACGCCCTGACCAGCGCGATGATCCAGTCGCTGGGTCTCGCGGCCGGCACGAACGCGTGCCTGGACTGCGTGCGCAAGGGCGACGTCGCGGTGGTCCTCACCTGCCACTCACCGAGCCCCCGCTCCCTGCCCGACGATTGGGAAGGCTGGCACGAGGACGGATGGGTGGCCGCGTCCCGTGCCTCGGAGGCCGAGGCCGCGATGGAGGCTTGGGGCGCCCCGAGGCTCTGGGTCCACGGCAACGTACCTCGCGCCGTCGACTGCCGGATCGGCCGGACGCGCGTCGTGGCGAACCCTCGGGTGGGTGAGCGCGGCTATGCCGGGTTCGACCCGGCCCTCGTGATCGAGGCCTGAACGGCCGGAACGGTCCAGCCGCGGGCGCGCCGGAACGATGGCGTCGTCCCACTCCGCCGCATCGCCGCGCCGCGCGGTCCCAGGTCGCGGATACTGCGGAAAGCGTGCGCCTGTGGATAGCGAGGATGGTCGACTCTTCCGGCCCGACACGGGCATCGCTCGGCTTCGGTGGCCGATTGCAGTGATCCTTGCGGCCAAGCCTTCGGTTTCAAATGGTAGAGGCAAGCGACCGCCGCCTTTCCGGTTCGGCCGCATGGATATTCCGGATCCGGATCGTCCTGCTGCTGGCATAATTTGAACATCAATCGGCATACTATTCAATAATGTGATTTCTGACTTCGGATCTCTGTTCCTCGCCGACAAATATGATATCGATTTTTCTTATATTTGACTTGGCACTGCGCATCCTGATGTTCGCTGGCCCACTACCATCGGCCAGCTCCACATGCCCCCCGTCAAGGTTTCGGTAACCATCGCGGCACCGCCCAGACTGTTGAACGATGACTGAAGGGCCAAGATCGACTATAGTTCGATTATTCCGGAACTATGGAAGCAAAGGAACCACCGACATGACCAAGATCGCCTTCTTCTCCGACGACGAGGCCGGAACGCTCTGCGCGCGGCTGACCTGTCTCGGCCTGTCCCAGCTCGGCGGGACGACGGTCCTCGCCCTGCAGGAACCCGCGCCGGTGGCCGGGCGCGCGACGCCGCCCGACGGCGTGTCGGTGGTCACCCTCTCGGACCGCGCCAACGGGTACGACGTCGAGCGCCTGCTGCGGGACACGGACGGGCGCGGGGCCGACGTCGTGGCGGCGCTGCCGCTCGCCCACGCGCGTGACAGGGTGGTTCGCCACCAGTTCGACGCCGCCATCGCCGTGGGACGCGAACCTGTCCCCGCCGCGCGCGCCCTCCGTGCGGCGCAGTACGTGGCAGTCGATCCCGGCGAGGCGCGCGACCGGGCTTACGATCCGATCCCGGTCTGGTTCCTCGCCGGGGCCGATCAGTCGATCCTTGCGACGAAGGCGAGGCTCTCCCCGGCGCGCGGGCCGCGTCTGCCCTTCGCGGCGCGGGCGCTGCCGATGGCGCTCCCCCGCATGTCGCCGCGCGCGCTGGGCGACATGCACGAGTGGCGGGCGGACGACGCCGTTCTCGGCACGGCGACGTTGCTCGCCGCGCTGGCCATCGCGGTCGCCTCGGACCCGATGGCCGCGGCCATCGATGCCGCCGGCATCGCCACCTTGATGGCAGCCCGGCAGCTGCCGGCGGAGCGCCGGCTGGCCGGCCGTCTCGTCGGCCTCGCCGAGGCCTACGGGCGGCTGGCGGACGACGCCGGTCCGGGAAGCCCGGGCAGGCAGACGTCTCGGTCCCGGGACCCGGCGAAGAACTTCCGGCCCGGCAAAGGCACAGCCTCTCGGAAATGATGGTCCGATCCCGTCGCATCCGTCATCGGCGGCCGCGTCCATCGGCGTGGACCGGCCGGCTGGCCGGCGGCTCGCGCACTTCTCCGCCTCCACGGGGATCGACTTCGCCCGCTACGGCCTCGACGAGCCGATCCCCTACGCGCCGGGCAACGCCATCCAGTCGGCCACCGTGGCCGTAGCAGGCGGGACCGGGCTGCGAGCCGGCGCCGCGCGAGCCGCCGGCCAGCCGGCCGGTCCACGCCGATGGACGCGGCCGCCGATGACGGATGCGACGGGATCGGACCATCATTTCCGAGAGGCTGTGCCTTTGCCGGGCCGGAAGTTCTTCGCCGAATATCGGCCCCCTTGCGCTGTTAACTATCACCGCGAATTGCTGAACACGTACGAAATAGTACGGAAGAATATGGAATTTCTCATTTGTCGAATTGATCTGTATTGACTTAATGATCGAGCATCACTATCATTTTGTCTCCCAGCATTCTCAGCCATGCGTCGCGGTTCCGCCGCCGATGCATCGTGCGTCGGGAGTTCCAGACATGGTCATCGGTTTCGCCGGCGCCTCCGGGCGCACGGACGCGTCGCATGCGGCGCTCCTGGCAGCGCGCACGATCGCGATGGTCGAAGGGCGGGCCAGCCTGCTCCTCGACGATCCTGCCGCCGCGCCAGCCTCGGACGCCACGCTGGCCGTGGTGCCTGTCCGCAGGACGGGTCCGGGCCTCGAGCCGGCCTTGCGCTCGGCCGTCGAGGCCAGCCGCAACGAGGGCATATCCTTGGTCCTCGACCTCGCGCCGGGCTCGCTCGGACGGGCCGAGGTCCGGGCCCTCCTCGACGTGCCGGTCGCCGTCGTCGGCCCGCACGAGGCGGACGAGCGTCGAGTCGCAGGCATGGGCCGGGACCGCCGCGCCGATCCGGCGCCTTGGTATCTCGGCTGCCGACGTGCCGGCGGAGCCCCCGCGGCCGCCCGCTTCGCCTCCGCCATGGCCGAGCTCGTCCCGGGTGCACGCGTGCTTCCGTTCGCCCTTCCGCCCCTGGGGCGGGGCGAGGCCACGGCACTCGAAGGGTCTGCCCTTCGGGGCCGGACGCTTCGCTCCGGGCTCCTGCTCCTCGCGGCGCTCCGTGTGGCCATGGCCGCGTCGGCGCCGACACGCTTCGTGCCGTTGGAGGCCGCCGCACTCGACGAGCAGGAACGGATCGCGGTCGCCGCCGACGGCCGGTCCCTCCCCGACCGGCTTCGCGATCTCGCCGACGACATCGAGGCCGTGGAGGCGGGGTTCGGGCCGACCCTGGCGGACCTCGCCGGCGCCCCGGTGCTCGACGGCTGGTCGTACGACGCCGTCACCGCGCCGATCCTCAAGGGACGGGTGAGCGGGCACCCCTGCATCGCGGAGGGCCACCGGGCGCGCACGAGCGAGGTGTTCCTGACCGATCGGGCGACGTGGGCGCGGACGCTGTCGCGTTGGTACGTGCTGAGGACGCCCGAAGGGGCGCCCACGGATGGCCTGCATTAGCCGCCTCAGCGAATACCTTCCGGAATCCCGCCCTTTCCCGCCCTGATCGACGCCGGCGCGCCGCCGGCGGCAGGAGACGTGCGCATGCGCCTTTGGATTCTTTCGGACCTCCATCGCGACGTCGGCCCGCCGTGGGATCCACCGGAGATTCCCGCCGCCGACGTCGCCGTGGTCGCGGGGGATGTCTGCAAGGGCATCGAGGCATCGCTCGCGTGGCTCGCTCGAACGATCCGCCCGCACATGCGGGTGGTGTTCGTCGGCGGCAACCACGAGTTCTATCGCGGATGCCTGCCCGACGACCTGGCGCGCGGACGGGCCGCCGCCGCCCGGCTCGGCGTCGATTTCCTGGAGGACGAGGTCGCCTGGATCGGCGACGTCGCCTTCGCCGGTTGCACCCTCTGGACCGATTACGCGCTCGACGGCGAGGACGGGGTCGGGGCGGCGATGGACGATGCCCGGCGCATGATGAGCGACCATCGCCTGATCGACCGGACGCGCCGTCCGGGGCCCCTGCCCTTCCGCCCCGAGGACGCGGCCGCGATCCATCGCGCGAGTCGCGCCCGGCTCGAGGCACTCGGCGGCCGACGAGCCTGGACGGGCGCCCGGGCGCGGATCGTCGTCACCCACCACGCCCCGACGGCCTCCTCGCTCGACCCGGCCTTCGCCGGCAAGCCGCTCAACCCGGCCTTCGCCTCGCGCCTCGACGGGCTCGTCGCGTCGCTCGCGGCCGAGCTGTGGGTGCACGGGCACGTCCACGCAAGCCGGGACCATCGCGCGGGGCCGACCCGGATCGTCTGCAATCCGAAGGGTTACGGGAGCGAGAACCCGTCCTTCGAGCCCGGCCTCGTCATCGACCTCGACCCGACGGCCTGAGCGGCGCCACGCCGCGATCACCACCGCCTCACGGAGAATGCCATGGAGGAAGTGCCCCCCGCGGTCGCGCGCGCCATCGTCGTGCGTCACCTCCCGCGCGCCTTGCGCGCCGGGCTCGATCCGGACGCGGCGCGCGGCCCCTTGCCGGCGCAGCTCGCGGCCGACGCCGACGCGACGTCGGAAGGATTGGGCGCCGTCGTCGCGGCGTGGATCCGCGGCCATGTCGGGGAATGCGTCGGCCTGGCGCGGTGGACCGACGACGTGGCGCCTCTCCCACGGTTGCCGCCCGGCGACCCGGCCGAAGGCCTTGCCGCGCTCGACCGGGCGGCCGCGAGCGAGGACGACCCCGTCCTCAGGGAGGTCGCCGAAAGCCTGGTGCTGATCGGCGCGCATGATCGGCTGGCGCCCTTGGCCGGGCGCGCTGCGGCCGCGGCGTGGTCGTACCTGGACCGGATGGCGGAGACCGGTGCGGTCCTCCATCAACTCGCGCTCGCCACGGCGGCGGTACAGGCCGCCGAGGAAGGCGATACGCCCTGGCCAGAGCTCGACGCGCTCGGCGAGGCCGTGCCGCCACCGGAGGTCCTCGCGTCCGCCGAGGCCGCGTGGCAGGCGGCGGTCGACGCCGCCTGGGCGGCGCTGCGCCACGAGGCGCGGCTGCTCGCCATCGGGCTCTCGGCCATCGCCGGAGGACGGCCATGCGAGGCTTGGGTCCACGGCAGCCTCGCGCAGGTCGCGCTCGGTGTCGGCCGCGCCGTCTCGGAGCCGCTGACCCTCGCCGCCGCACGGGAGGCACGTGCGCGCGTCGAGCTTCAGGCCCGTACCGAGGTCGAGGTTCTCCGGGAGAGGTTGCGTGCGCGCGAGAGCGTCCCGGACGAGGCGGTCGACCCGGTCTCCGTCCCGCCTGGCCATGTCATCGTTTGCGCCCGCATCGCCGCGACAGGCACCGCCAAGGGGAAGGAGATCGCGCGCGGCTACGAGCACGCGATCGGCAAGGCCCTGCCGCTGGTCCCCACGCCCGACCTCTCCGCGGCGCGGCTCGCCCTGGCGGAGGAATTCCCGTACGCCGTCCGGGCGGTCGACGCCGTCCTCGGGGCGTTCGCCGGCCGTCCCCACGTGCACGCGTCGCCGCTGCTCGTGGTCGGGCCGCCCGGGTCCGGGAAGTCGCGCTTCGTGCGGCGGCTGGGGGAGACCCTTGGGGTCGGTTTGCTCCGCGTCGACGGCGCGAACGACGCGGGCGCCAGCTTCGGGGGCACGGAGCGGCGCTGGTACTCGTCGGAGCCGTGCAGGCCGTTCATGGCCGTGGCCCGCCACGCCCAGGCCAACCCGCTCGTGCTCGTGGACGAGATCGACAAGGCCGCGACGCGATCCGAATACGGACGCCTGTGGGATGCGATGCTCCAGCTGCTGGACCCGGAGAACGCCTCCCGCTTCCCCGACCCCAGCCTCCAGGCCGAGCTGGACCTGTCGTGGGTGACGGTCGTCTGCACGGCGAACGCCCACGCCGGCCTGCCGGGCCCCCTGCTGGACCGGATGCGCCTGATCCGGTTTCCCGAGCCGGGGGCGGAGCACCTCGACGCGCTCCTTCCGGGTGTCCTGGCCGCCGTCGCGCGGGATGCGGGGCTGGATCCGCGGTTCCATGCGCCCCTCGACGGAGTCGAACGGGCCGCCCTTCGCTCGCGGTGGCGCGGGGGATCCGTGCGGCGGCTTCGGTGCGCGGTGGAGGCGATCCTGCGCGTGCGCGACCGGGCGCTCGCCCTCGACACGCATTGAGCTCTGCGCCGCGCCGGCGCGAGCGGAGGCACGCTCGGATGACGGGAACCTTGGATTCCCGAACGCCAGAGGGCCTCGGGCCCCTTCCCCGCCGAGCGCCGAACGAGCCGATAAGCCCGCTGGTCGACCCGGACGGCAGCGGCCCGGGCCGCGTCTACGACGCCGTCGATCCCGGCGGGCGCCCCCTCACGGCGTCGCCGGCTCTATCTCGACTGCCGGCAGGCTTGGGCGACGCTCCGGGAGAACGACAAGCCGCAAGCCGGTATGATCACACCTGCGTCTTGCGGCGCGAAGGCTGCGAGCTGGTGGTCGGGCCCTGAGGCACGATCGTCCAGCGGCCGTTCTCGTTACGGACCGCCTCGCCGGAACGCTTCAGTCTCACCTTGCCTTCATCCCCGGCCCAACTCGGCAAGCCGCCCGCCGCCAGGACGCCGTTGAGCTCCCCGCCCGTCAGTCCACCGGGGCCCGCCGCGCGCAACGCAGCCAGCATCGCCTGCTCCGCCTGCGCCCGCAAGCTGGCCCCATCCGGGGAGCGCGGGCGCTTCCGCCTGCTCGGGCTCTCGTCCGGCGGCGCGTCGAGCTGACCCCCCTGGGCTACGGCGCCGTCCGGAAGGTGTTTCGGCTCAGGCACCGTTGCCGCCTCGTCCGACTTCGCGGCACGCGTACTGCGGGTCCTTGCCGGGACCCGGCGACCCGAGGAGACTGGTTTCGTCTCCTCCTGCTGCGGAGTGGCGCCATCGATGCGATGTGCGATCGCCGAGACCGCTTCCTCGAGCTTCATCATCCTCCGTATCAGTTCGCCGCGTTCCGCGTCGGCGGTCGCCAAGCGCCCGGTCATGGCGTCGAGCGCTTCCGCCTGGGCGGCCGTAGCGGCAGGCAACCCGGGAAGTTCCAGGTCAGCCGGGACGGCCGGTCGGGATGCGTCGGGCAGTTCGTTCCGGTAACCGGCTCCGTCGCGCCGGCGCGCGCCACCTCGCAGCCGGAGGTAAGCGGCGATTGCATCGACATAGACCGAGCTTTTTGAGCGCCCGAGTTCCAGCGCCACCTCCGCAATGGCGCGGTGCATCGCCGGCGGCACGTACACCATCACCTTGGCGTTCTTCGAGGCTGCCGGGCCGGAGGACGGCCGGTCGGCTTTCGGGACCCGCTCCTCCCTTGCGCGGTGTCGAGACCCGCCCGTCGTCCGCGTCGCCTCGGTCGCCATGCTGTCTCCGCCTCGTTCGCACAGGACAGCATGACAGCATATTGCTTTCGCTGCGGTGAAGGACAGAGCGCACCTGACGACAACCGCGCCCGCCGGAACAGGTCACCTTTGGACTGGCTTGCAGGACCCTGCCCGATCGACGCTCAAGGGTATGTCCCAGACCGGAAGCCCGCGAACGTGCGATCATCCCGCGGCAGCAACAGCATGCGAGCAAGGATCATTGGCGCGCATCATGTCATGATCAGGTTGAGGCAGCTCCAGACCAACAGCTTGCGCATCCTGCCATGGCATGCCCTTTTGTGAGGCCAGGGAAAGCAAGTTTTCGGGCAGCTCCGCAAGGACCTTCAGGAATGGACGCGATCAGAGTCTTTATCGCAGCCTATTCGACTCAGATTTTCGCTGCCATAGCCGGAATCGGAGCTATTCTCAGCAGTGCAATAAGTGCCTATCTCTCCGTTAGGATGAAAAATCTGGCAACACACGCCGACGCGGATAGAATCCGCGCCGCACTGGAACTCAATACGCACGCGGTCAAGACAATCGAAAGCAATATATTGCGAGAAGATTTCCTGATGAAAGCAGAGCTCGCATATCGGGAGCGCCAACTCTCCATGCTCTATGGTCCCGTCTATGCGTATCTCAAGGGCCAGCAGAAAACCTACGACCTTTGGATGAGCAAAAAATTGGAAGACAGGAATTTCACTGTCAAGAAATTGTTCAAAGATCAGAATGAAAAAGTGAGATCCACTTTAGTAGCTAACATGCATTTGCTTGATGACGCCGAAATGAAGGGCTATGTCTCAGATTATTTCACATCGACGCTGATATTTGACTGGTACGCCGCAGATTCCCCTGACAGCAAGGTTCCGGATCATCTGGCGGAACATCCTAACGTACGGTATCCCAGGGAATTCAATGACCATATATTTTCAACGACAGAAAGATTGAAGGCCCGCATACAGGCTTTGAATGCTCGCTTCGCGATTCCGTTGGACGAGGAGCTGCCTCAAAAAGCGGGATCCGCGCCTTCTGAGAGCGTATAGAGAGGCAATAATCCGGAACGTGCTTGGACCAATTCAAGCACTCGTGCCGTGGGCCGGGCGTCGGGATTCAATCCATGACACCCGCGCAGCTGTCTTGGAAGGATGGTCGGGGCTGCTGGGACGAGGCACGCGCGCCATGAGCGCGCCGATGTCACCGGGTCTTGGGCGCGCCCTCTGCATCGATTGATCGCCGGTCGATGGTTCGCTCAACCCTACGGCGAATGGGATTGCGGGCAGGCGGACGAAGCAATCGAGTCGCTTCCCTGGCCTGATATGACATGGTCTCCATCCTCCATCGTCCGCAGCCTTCCCGCGCTTGAGGCGCGAGGAGAACAGCGAGAGGACGGCGCAGCCGACGAGCCACGAAGCCCTGATCTGCGTGCCTTGTAAGCTATCTTTGTTGAGGTCCGTGACCGAAGCAGCCCAGAGCTTGTCGGCGTTGATCCGGGATGGAGGCACACGCACCTTCGGCCGGAACCGGCTTCAAGATGGGTGACGACGGTGGCCTGCCCTCGATCGAGGTCCTGAGTTTCGGCCGGCCGTCAAAGCGTACCCGAAACGCCTCGGAGGCGGACAGGCGCTCGCCATGCCGGGGCTTCCAGGAGTTTCATGGGCAGGCACGGCAGGCCTAGGGAGGGGACACCTGATCGCCATTCTCGTCCAGCACGAGCCCGCCGTCGCAGTCCATGTAATACTGGTGATAGTCGTCAAACGTGAGCGGCGTCCCTTTGCTGCCTGGGTCCCTGGCGAGCTTGTTGGCGCGGACGTTTCTCCGGTGGGCCGAGGCAGAGGTCCGCTCGTCGTAGGGAACGAACCCGGTCCCGCGGTCCGCCGCCCGCTGATCGAGGATGTCGAGTATGGTCGGGCTCTTGACCTGAACGGGTTCCGGCTCCGGCGCCTCCTCCCGGCCAAAGCTTCGCGGCAGACTGGCGAGGCGCGACAACGGCTGCCTGTGGAAGCGCCCGCTCCCGATCTCTTCGCGCTGGTTCGGGCCGTCGCCCGAAGGAGCAGGAAGGTTCGTCTCGTTCGCCATCACGGTCTCCTTGTCCGAACGAAGTCTTGATCCGACACCGGCAAGCCACAACCGAGGGGACGTTGGCACCCGTCGGGCACATGTCATCAGCACCGACCCGACGAACGACGGGGCCAACGTGGTGCTGACCCGACTCTGCGGGCCCGGCCTGGCCTCGAGGTGTGCGAGCGTCGGCCGGCGGCCGGAGATCCTCATACGGGCCGGCGGAGCGATGACGGCACGCGGTCGAGGCCCGCACTCAGGGACGACATCGTGCTCGGCGACGACGACACGCCGGCCGACTGCGCTCGCACGCCCCTGCCTGATGCCACGGTCCCGAGCGGTCGCGGACCGGGGTCGTGATGATGGATCGGGCATCCGCGCTCCTGCCACGACGGCGAGCGGTCGTTTGCCCGACCTCATCCAATGGCGGAGGCTGCCGGGCAGCAGGGCGCCACATGCTCGGCGCACGCGCTGCACGGGGATCGGCCGCGCCGCTCGCCATCGGGAATGTCGGCGGGACGTCGCGACGCTGGCCGAGCGACCTCATAGCTTCGTTACATCTGCTGACAGCACGACAGCAGGCTGTCTGCGTCGAGGATTGATGGCGCGGTGCCGGATGGGGCGATCTCGGTACGCGATCGACCTTTTGGCGACCTGCGTCTTCACCGCCTGGATTGCCAGCCACCATGGCCTGGAAGCGTGACCAGCTTCCGGACGCGGTCTCGGAACGCTTGCTCATGGGTCATTTTGATGGCGAACACGAGTTTCCCATTCGCCTAGCGGTGCCAGTCACCGATCTGGCCTCCCGCATTCCGGCAAGCAGCCTGTTCATGCGCAAGGTGGCGCCGCCGGCTGTCAGTGTGTCGCTGGGGAGCTGCTCTACCCTTCGACAGGCAAGCCGGAGGACCGTTTACTCATTCGTCTGGGCGTCGTGACCGACCCTTCGGCGTGGGGCGGCAACCGCAAAGCGCGGCCCGAGGGCGGCGTCCCGTCTCCACTACTTGGGTTTCTGCCGATAAAGCCGAGCGGCCCAGGGAAGGGCGCCGCGACCTCGCCGAGTTGCTGTTCCTGATCGCCAAGGGTGCCAGCTGAGCGGCAGGCTGGCGTCGGCGCTGCCGGCGGAAGATTCGCTGCTCCTCCCGTGCGGGCGGCTGCGGAGCATGTGACCGTACCGGGCACCAATCACCAATGGTCCGAAGCCGACAGTAAGCTGTCATGCTGGCTGGCGTCATCGGGACAGGAGCGCAACGGATCGCGGCTGGGCCGGCGGCCTGCGCCCAGGTACAAGGTCCGAAGCTCGCCGCAGTGGGGCAGCTCGACCGACCGGGATCGCGCCAACCGATCTGAGAGGGAGGCAAATTTGACATGCCTGGAGGCGCACGGCGTCGCCAAGTGGTCAGTTGGCACCGGTGCGAGGTCTGCCACGGGCTTCCGTGCTCGTGTCGGAAAGCTCGCCGCTCGCATCTGCGGCGAGCGTCTCGCGCTGGGATCGAGTGCATCCGCATCGGCGTGTTCCCGGCGGCGCAGGCCTACACCCTCGGGATCGTGAGAGGCGATTAACGGGCCGTGGTGCCCTGATGAGCAAGGCCAGGAAGCTCCCCGGCAGCTTACGCTCCCTTCCCGCCACGAAGATCACCTTCACAATTTTGAGGACCCCGCCCCCCCGTCCAAGGAGGACGAATCCGAGCCGGACGACACGGGGTTCAAGCCGCGAGACCTCGGTTGAGCCGCAAATTGCAGGCACGCAATCCCGGCTGCCGGCATCGTGACCTGGAAAGGCTGCATCAGGTCGTGTCCCACAAAGCTCGTACCGAGGCTATCACCGCCAGTCGCGAAGCACGTTTATATATATCAGGGTTCAGCACAGGCGCCCCTTTGCTCTCTCTATCATAATCAAGAGAGCAAAGGGGCGCCTGTGCTGAATGCATTGCAATAGAACCCTTATGACCGTTCTGGGAGGGTCGCGCGAACGGTGACCACGCAGCCAGCCGCATCACGCTCGTAGCCCCGAACGAAGTTCGCATCGTGTCGGTGACCGCTGCTGCGCCGGCACATCGCCCGTCACGAGGAGGCCATTCGATCCGCTCGACGCCATCCGAGGCATCCACCACGCCGAACGCCCGCTCGATCGCGGGAGTTTCCATCGGCATGTGATGAACCTTCGGCTTCGATCCGGGGTGCGCAATTGCTTTCCCTGGAGCTTTCCGAAATTGCATGACCAAGCCCCGTCTCGCGCACCCTATGGCTGCGGATCGCGTGAGAACACGTCGGTGTGATGGAGTAGATCCCGACCCGGCAAGTCGGGTGCGCCACGTCGCAGGCGAGGCCGGCTTCGGTTCACCTAACAGCCAGGCGGCATGATCGACCTCATCATAAGAAACGATCCGGCTCGGACGGAGAGAGCAGAACCGCTTCGGTGCGGATCGCGCGATGCACGAAGGTGGCTGGCAAACGATGGCGACGTTCGGTGAGGAGCGCCGGACCGAGTCAGGCTACGGTCAGGGCGAGAAATCCATTAAGGGGGAGCGAGCGTACGAAGGAAAGGGCTGGGCAACGCATGCCCCAAGGCCGAACAAGGCGGTACGGCGATACCTCGTTGGGTGAGCGCCTCAGACGCGCCCGCGTCGGCGCCGGGTTTAAATCAGCGAAGCGGGCGGCGGAAACGTTCGGGTGGCGTGTCGGGACCTACGTGGCGCACGAGCACGCCACGCGAGTCATTTCCAGGGCAGATGCGGATGTTTATGCCAGGGCGTTCGACGTCCCCCTGCCTTGGCTTAACGATGGGAGACTGCCTTCGGAACCTCCGGGAGTCGACCAGCGCGCGAGGCGGAAGTCGGAAAGGCTGCGCATCATTGCGTCGGCTCCGATCGCCGACATCCCGCGCGAGCTGGCTGACCTCGCCGGTGCGGGGGAGCGATCGTCTTCCTGCGAGAGGCTGGTCATGGCTCGGCAGATGGCGGGTTTTGCCACGAAGGTCGACGCGGTGAGGCATTTCGGTTGGAAGCCGACGACCTACGTGGCGCACGAGAGCGGCCAGAACCGGTTCACGGCAGGAGCGGCGGAACTGTACGGCCGAGCCTACGGCGTCACCCCGGCGTGGCTACTTGGCGAGGCGGTGCCCTCCGGCTTGCCGACGACGGACGAATGGCCGGAGACGGCCTGGTCCATGTGCCGAATGCTCACGTGGAACCGCCGGATGCCGTCCCCGGACCCAACGCGGCGTGCCGACCCAGGCGCCCTGGATGAGTTACGCTCGTCGCCTTCGGCATCCAACCAAGCGGCTTCCGGATCGACGAGGGGCGAGTCTGGGCCCGCCGAGGCCGTGCTGTGGGCGGCGACTTTCGGAGCCGCGGCGACACCCTGGCCGGTACCCCGCGGCCAGGCAGCGTCATCGGGCGTCCCGGACGGCGATCTCGCGGTCGCGGTCATCACGGACGACGGTCCCGATGGCATGGCTCCGCGCGCGGGCGATCACGTCCTGATCGATCGAAGCGTTCGGAACCGGGCCGCGCGCGGGCCGCTCGTCATCCGCCGTGGCTCCCGGGTGTCGCCTTCGCCGGGCCAAGGCTCCGTCGACCCCGAAGACGAGATCCTCGGGCGCATCATCGCGATCGTCTGGAGGGACATTCAGACGCCGTGAAAGCGCGGCTAGCGGCTGCCCTTGCGAAGACGCGGCGCCTCGGGACCCGGCGGTGATGCCCGGACCACCACCGCGGCGTCCCCGCTCGAACATCGCGCGGGCGTCTAGGACAGGCCGAAGTCCCAATCGCGCGGCGCGAAGCTTCGCGCGATCGTCCGGACCGCGCGCGAAGGCGCTGCCGGCCAGGCGCGCACCTACATGCCTTGCGCAACCTGTCATGCCGGATGCGCGATCGGACGCCGTGAGATCAACGAACGTTTCGACCGACACCCGGTTGTCAGGCGTGTGTGGAGGCTAATCCGCCAAGTCGCGGCGCCTGCCGTGACCATGACGCCCTCGAGATCGAGCGTCGTTCGACTTCCTAGGCGATGGCCGGCCGCCAAAGCGGCTGGCGCCACCTTGCTTTCGGCCATGCCTGAGCATGCGGCGTTTGCGGGACCGAATACGGCGGTACGTGGGATCAGCCGCGCGGACGGCGCCTTGGTCCGCCGCTGTACGGCGTCCCCCTGCTTGGCCTCCGGGGCCTGAAGATCGTGGATGAGCACGAACGGCACGCCGGCTTCCTGGCTTCGCACCGGCATTGCGCTTGGATTCGATCAGGCGCTTCTCTTTCGAGTGGCTGCCTCGGCGATCAGGATAGGGCTGAAGTCCTTCGACCCGAAAGCCGGGCACAAGTCGCGGCGTGCACGACGGGGCTCGAGGTAGGACAGGGATCAACCCCAACGTTCGCAGCGGAGCTTCGGGCCAAAGCGGATGCGCTTCGATGGACGCTCTCATCCCGTTCGAAGCGGAAGGCCATGGAACTCCGGCTACGGAAACGCCGGAACTCAAGCCTCGGACGCGCACACTTCCGGGGACGGCCCGTCCGAAGCGGCACGCCGGCGGGCCGCGTATGCCGCCTTGCTGTTGCGCCTCATGCTTTCCAGCCTGTGGAGCTCCGCCGCCTTGAGCGATTCCAGCGGCGCCATGTCGGCCCCGTGCAGCAACCCCGGATGCCGGTCCGTCCAGACGGCGACGATGCGGTCCCACAACCCGGTATAGAGCGCCCGGCCGGCGACCGATCTCAGGGCCCGGGACGCCTCCGGGGACGAGCCCGCACCGAGGATTTCGGCGATCGCCGTCCACGATGCTCCGGTCCGCGCCTTGATGAGCATCGCCTCGCAGAACTGCCTGGGGGTCAGGTCGCAATCCTCGGCGTTCCTCGGGCTCACCAAGTCTTCCGGGACCAGGGCCTTCACGCTTTCCCAGCGATCGCCGTCCAGCGTCACGGCTCCCTCGTGGCGGAGGCGGCGCGCCACCACAGGCGGAGGCACGTGGGCGCTTTCGCCCGCGGCCAGCCGCGGGGTCCGCCGGGCCCCGCTGAGCGCGTCCAAGTCCAGGCCCACCGCCCAGGCCGGATCCCGCGCGCCGATCTCGCGGAGGAGCATCTCCGGGACACCGGCATAGATGAAACGCTGCATCGCGTTAAAGACCATCCGCCGGTCACCGAAGACCTTGGGAGGCATGCGCAACGGGATACCTTCCCGCAGCCTGAAGACGATGGCATCGACCACGGTCCGTTCCGAGAGGGGCGGCCGGCCGTGTTCCGTCGCAGGCAGCGGCGGGACGAGGTCCGCGATGAGCTGCCACTGCTGGTCCGTCAGGGCGTGCATTCCCGAGCGGGCCCGATCCTCGGAACGCTCCTGCGCCGGCCGATTATGGGAGTAGTCGCGCTTCATCTGGAGCACGGTGTCGACCACGATGATCTCCGGCTGCGGCGCCCCGACATCCTCCGGGTTGTCGAAAAACGCGGCCTCGGGGTGCATCTCGATGCGCAGCCTTAGCGCACCGTAGGGTAGCGCGTGCCGCTCCAGCCGCACCTGCGGCACCAGCTTCCGGAACGCGTCGACGAACAACTGGTCGGCCGGGCTGCGGATCTCGAAGGGAAGGCGGCCCTCGAGCCCGTCGAGGGCGCGGCCGAGACTCGCGAGCCGGCCAGGCATGTTCCCCAGCGCCGAGGCTAGGTCGCGCATCCCGGAGAGCTGCTTGCGCAGCGCGTCCACCGTGGCCTGCTGGTCCACCATCTGGCGCTCGGCGCGTTCGTTCAGCGCCTCGTTGCGGAAGGCGTGCCTCATGTACGCGTCGGCCACACGCTCCGCCGCCTCCAGCTCCTCGCGGAGGCGGATCCTGCGAGCCTCGTGGCTCTGTACCGCCCGCCGCAGGCGCTCTTCGTAGGACTGGGCGAAGATGGCCTCCCCATCGTACCGCTGCAGCCGCTCGCGGACCGCCCTGACCACCTCGCGCTCGACGTGGGTGTAATCCACGCTGTGGCGGGCATGGACGCAGGCGTCCTTGTTGATCGCCAGGCTGCACGACAGGACGGGCTGTGCCCGCGAACGACCGTTGTAGTAGCGCTGGTCCTTGACACCGGGGCAGTCGCAGGTTGCCAAGTCGACGAGCGTCGACTCGTAGAGCTTGGCTCTGTCCTCGCCGACCGGGAGCGGCTTGCTGCCACGGCGTACCTTGTTGTTGGCCTGGAAGAACAGCTCGTCCGAGACGAGGCGGAGCTTTGGGTTCCTCCCCTTTACGACCGCCTCGGGTTCGCGCCGGAGGTACTTCTTCTCCAGAGTCTCACGGTTGGTCTCGACGTACGTGAGGCGATGGCGGACGCGACCGGTGTTGAAGATCTGCCGACGAACCCGGCGGACGGCGCTACCCGACCACCCCAACGTCCCGCTCGGGGTCAGGTACCCCTCCTCGATCAGGCGAACGGCGATCTTCCTGTCCGATACGCCGGCGGCGGCCAGGGTCGTGACGAGGACCACGGCCTCGGACTGCACCGGGTCCACTGCCGGGAACCCCGGCACGCCCGTAGGCTGAAATCCGTAGGACTTGCCGCGAGGATTGCCGCCGGCGTAGACCAGTTCGTCGATGCCCCCCGACGTCCAGGCGCGGCGGGCCTTCATGTCGCGCTCCGCGTCCAGCACGCCCCGGACGAGCGCATCCTTATCGAGGCTCTGGCCGGTGAGCGCGGAATGCGCCGCGATCCCCTTCTTTTCCAGGATCTCGCAGATGTGAACGGCATCGTAGGTTTCCCTCGACCACCGGCTGAAATGCTCGAAGCAGATGGCGTCGAATTCGTCGAGCCTGCCAAGCAGTTCCTGCAGCTTCTCGCGCCCCGCAGCATTGGTGGCGGTGCGACCCTCGTCGATGAATTCGACCATCTTCGTGACTCCGAGGTCACCGAGGTACTTTCGGCAGCGCCTGACCTGGCGCTTGATGCTGTCGTAATCCTGCTGGTCGCTCGAATAACGAGCATATATGGCGAAGCGCAGGGCAGTGGGAGTCTTCGGCTGCGACCTCAAAATCGGGAGGCGCTTCACCAAGAGCCCGTCGAGCAGGTCTTCGATCCCGTGGTCGGCTACCTGATAGTGCTCGTCCGCCCGATCCTCCGAGGAAGTGAGGCTGATCTCTTCCGCGCGTCCCGCCTCGTTGATCTTGTCCATGATCGGCCCTCCTGATCGACTCGCGCCGGAAGCGTCCCAGCCCCGGTTTCGCCCCGGGGCCCGACCTGGAAAGGAATACACGCCGCGCGTAAACACGCAATTAATTGCGTGTTTGAGAGGCCGAAGCGATCGGGTCAAGGGTGGGCATCACGAGATATGCGACGCCGGGCGCCGCGACGACCTCAGCCCTCGTCTCGGCGGACGAAGGTCCGTGCGCGAGCCACGTCCGCCTCGGCGAGCATCTGCCCCAGCGCCAAGATCGCGACCGACACGGCGCTCGCGTCCGGGATCGCGCCGCCGAGGATCGAGGTCGCGTCGCTGAACGGCCGCATGACGCCACGCCCGAACCGGCCCCCGCGCGGGCGCCTCGCTCTCACCCGCGCCTGCAGAGGATCCACGGGCGACCGCAAGGGATCTGCGGCCGGCTCAAGCTTCGGGTTGATCCGGTCGAACCGCTTCATTGGCCAACTCCCAGTTGGTGATCTTGAGGGCCGAGGCGATCGCCAAACGGCCATTCCGTCATTGGCCGCGTTCCTGAAAGGGAGCGCGCCAGCGATGCGCAGGTCGCAAACAGGCGCCAGGCGTCGCCGGACCCGCGCGCCAGGTTCACCGGCGCGGAACAGAAGGGGCATCCGGCAGAGCAAGGGACCCGTGGAAGGTCATCTCGCGATCGCAACCCGGCGGCCCGACCATGTTGGCGATGCGCTTGCTGCAGCGAGGTCGTGCGGCGGCAAGGAGCGGACGCGACGGGATTGGACCGAAAGCCGCCTCCAGGCGCCCGGATCCCTCGCGTCGAACACCGTCCTTTGGTGCCGCCGTTGGCCGACCCTGCGGCGCGTCAGGCCCCTT
The DNA here is from genome assembly GCF_036441335.1 of Methylobacterium mesophilicum. Lineage (GTDB taxonomy): Bacteria > Pseudomonadota > Alphaproteobacteria > Rhizobiales > Beijerinckiaceae > Methylobacterium > Methylobacterium mesophilicum_B. The sequence continues at coordinate 179,152 of NZ_MLBW01000028.1, read as the reverse complement.
TGCGTCGCAGGGGAGCCACCGAGCGGCAGGAGAGAGGACCGCTTGATCCGGCGCTGCGCGGCGGAAAGCGGCAGGAAAGGCTGCCGGCTCAGAACCGGGGTCCCACTCGCCGGCAGGCTCGGCGAGTGGCTGCATCTACGGGCATCTTGCCGTCGTTGCCCGACGATTGGGAACATTCAGGCTCCGGCCCGGACGGACTGGTCCGAGGGCCGGGCCGGGACGGCACCCGGCGCAACGGGACCGCGAAGCCCAGGCGCCTCCCGTCGACGATGCGTATCAATCTGCACCGCGGCAAGCCGCCGTAGCGACGGCCGTCGCCTCGCGATCAAGGTGGAGGGTACCGTCCGCGAACCTGCCACATCCTCGGCGACGACGTGCCGGCCTCGCGGTTCTTGATCCAGGCAGCCCACGTCGCGCGGGTGTGGGCCCCGCACCCGGACTACCTGGGCCGGCGAGACAACGCAGATAACTGCCAGCCCCGCCATCGTCCCAGTGGCAATCACGCGCTCGCCTGGATCGGGGAGAACCGGATCAAGGCATTCTTCGAGGGACGCAACGGATCCGCTTCCCGCGACAAGATCACGGGCACACCGAAAGGTACAGAATTTGTATTGATGTGGCCATTATAGAGGAAGACTTCCGGTTTTTCCAGCACTTTCTGCGACGCGTTGCGGGCAGCGTTGGATCTGTGATGGCGCGACATGGATCAATCGTCGCCAGGCGTCGGTGCGCCGTTGAGGCAGGTTGTGCCCCTGGGTGTGGCGCAGCTCGCTGGGAGCCACCACGATCACCCGCTCGGGCCGGGACGATCAGGCTGCCAAGGCGGACAGACCGACGCGGGGATCATCGCCGATGGGGGCGATGCTTTCCAGGAACATGTAGCGCAAGCGCTGGGCGGCCCATTCGTCGTTCTGCTCCAACAGGATCGCGCCGACGAGGCGGGTGATGGCAGCCTAGTCGGGGAAGATGCCGACCACTGCGTTCGCGAGGCGACCACGCACGCAGACCCATCGAGGCCATCACGTTACGGCGCGACCGGTCCACATCGGCGTCGATATTCCTGCTGAGAAAGCAACGCGGCGATAGCATCTCGCCGCGAGCATCCTGGGCCACGGCATCGCATGCGTACCGGTGCGCCGGGGGCGCTCGTTGTTTTTGGGGGGGCCGCCCCGACGGCGATTGCGACAAGCGTCGCGCGACTCTGCCCTGAATTTGTAGCGGGAACCTTGGCGCTCCTCCTGAAAGGGCGGTCCAGACGTGGGGTTCGCCTCTCCAAGAGAGGGGGCGCCGTGCCCACTCACGCTTTCGTGAACCAGGGGCGTGAAGGCCCGGGAACGGCCGTTTTGGCGGCATCCGGCGAAATCTCGGAAGCAAGGGCAATTCGCCCGAACAGCACCCGCCAGGGCCGACGGCGGGCCTTCTCTGGCCGCTTTTCCTCGCTTCGCCCCCCCTAAGTGCCGCCGACATGCCCGCGGGAACGATTCTCTCTCCGATTGTCTTCACGAATATCTTGAAGCTGATAGTCTCTATCCATGCTGCATCCGAGGTCTATCAACCAAACCCATTCGGCAATGGCAATATAAGGTTGGATTATCGGATGCGCATAAGCAGGGACATATTTTTGCGACGGGGCTATAAATCGATGAGCATGAGGATGGAGCGCGATAATCTCTCTCAGGGGGCGGTCCTCATCCTGCAGATGGCCTACGCGAGCGCGGCGAGGACCATCTGCTCCGACCCCTTCGCCTTTCAGACGCTCGGCCTTGGATTGGACGCTGAGGAGGCCGCGCGCGAGGAGCTGGAGGGCCTGGCCATTCTGGATCCGGGCAAGTTCGGCGGCGAGATCCTGCCCACGAAGGAGGGTTGGGCCTTGATCGGCCGGCTCTGGCCGAACGGGCAGATCCCGGGCCCCGGAGGGCGACACGTCGTCGTCGGCAGCTTCGACGGCGAGGAGGATCTGCCCGTGCGCCTGGCCGTCCCCGTGCCCGAGTTTACGGACGTTCTGCCGTCCGACAGCCCCTTCGTCCGCGAAACGCTGGATCAGGGCGCCGGCTGCAGCGCGTGGCAGCTGCTGTGGCCGACGACGGGCGAGCCGACGAGCCGGATCATCGTGCGAGTCGAGCGTGGAGTGCATGACGGCGCAGAGACCACCGGTCGCTCGGCCAGGTCGTGCCGGACGTTCGCGAATCCGGGTCGGTGGTTCTCGGTTGACCTGTCGGGTGAGACCAGGGAGGCCCGCGCGTCGCTGGAACAGCTGCTGTTCCTGATCGCGATGGGCGCCGGCTGAGCGGGCGCGACGTGGGGCGGCGGCACGGTTCGCGCGGCCGCCGGCAGGGGGCGGATCGTGTTCACCCGTTCGGCTGCGCTGTCACTGGGCGAGCGCAGCCCACGGGGGGCGGCGGGGGCGTCAGCGCCGACCGCCGAGGGGGAACGGCAGGATCTTCACGGCCGCGCTCGCCTCGTCGTAGAGCTGCCCGACGGCGTCCGCGCGCCCCCCGAACGCCCCGGACAGCAGGCATTCCCAGTCCACGGGGCGCGTCTGGGGTTCCAGCCGCGCCCAGGCGAGGATCTCGAGCATCATGCGCAGGTCGCCTTCCGTGAAAGGCGGCTCGCCCGGGACGCTATGCCCGGCATTCGACAGGTTGCAGTAGGCCTCCGAGAGCTCGTCCTCATCCTGCGCCTCGGCCATCCACGCCCGCAGGCTGGCCAGATCCTCGGGGAACAGCCGGTCGTGGACGTAGTCGCCGATCGGTCGCTTGCGACGGGGAGGCAATGAGGAATTCGTCACGCGGCAACCTCCACGGGGCGCCGTGGCAGACGCACCAGTCTAGGACCATTGTACAGCGCCGAAGTTCGACGACCACCGGGTGGCTTCGATCTCACACAATGGTGCCAAAGATTGCCAGCCTGCACGATCTGCCGGAACAGAAGCAGGCCGCTGAGACCACTCGCCGGGCTGACGCGACAGACGAACAGCAGGCGGGGAGAGAAAACCGATGCGCGCCAAGCAGCCGCTATTCGTCCATGCTCGCGTCTAGCCTCCCGGGTCGCGCAATTTACGTATCCCGGATAGCTGTGCGCAAGGGTTGTGCTCAAAGCGACCGGGCGCGGGAGACTGCATCCAATTCCCGGCCTCGGCCTTTCGTCGGCCGCCCGCGCGCCGCCGCGCCCCAGAACTCGCTGCTGCCGGCCCTCGCCGCAGGCCCGCACGCTGCCTACTTGCTGATGTCGTACGAGGTCGGGTCTCCGCCAGTCGGCCCATCCGAGAATATGACGATCGAGTAGCCGGCCGCGCTCTCCCGCATGACGAGAAGGGCCTCCGGCTGGCCTCCGTCCGCGCGCGGGCCGCCGAGATCCGCCAACAGCCTCGTTTCGTCCGGCTTCCAGAGGAAGACGCGCGCCTTGCCAGGGGTCCTGGGCTCAGGACCGGTAAGGACGAGCAGGCCGCCCTCGACCGCCGCGAGATCACGGATCGCCTCTCCCCCGAGGTCGATGTCGCAAGGCTCGGCTGCCGCAACGTCGCCCTCGAACACCGCACTGATTGGCACCTTCAGGATCACCGCCTTCTTCTCGACCGGGCCGCGGAAGCCGAAGAACAGGTCACTGCCCCGAACGGCGATCCCCTCGACATTCACGCCCTGCTTGCCGGGGATGTCACCGATGTGGGCGTTGAGAACCGGATGCGCCGCGATGTATCGCTCAAGAGCATCGCTGCGCTCGACCGCCCTGCTTGCACTTTTGCCGTCGCCGAGGTCAGACGGTCGTCCGGTGTCGGCGTCGACCTTGACGCGATAGACAAAATATCGGGAAAGCTGCTTCTTTCCCTTCTTGTTGAGACCATGCGACCCAACCAGGTAATAGAAACCGTCGGCAAAGGCCACGCCTTCGGCGTCGGTTTCCTTGAACTTATCCCCTCGTGCATCGCGCTCAGGCAGAATGTACACCTTATCGCCAGGGACGACGGTATCCCCGTCGATCGAAAACAGGCGCGCGTATCGAACCTCATCGCCGATGAGAAAGCAGGACTTGCGCTTGCCGTCCGCGACATAGCACGCGGCGCCGCTGACGTTGTTCGCCTCGTCATCCTCTGCGGAAAGCGGGGGATCCACCGATAGCTTCGCCGTGGGCAACAGAACTTCCGCATGGGCGGCAGCGGGGGCGCCCAGCATCGCCAGCGGCACTGCGCAGGCGGCCCATGCCGAGCGTCCGCGTGGCCTGGTGCGCCTCGTCAGGGGCCGGTCGCTGGCGTTCATCGGGGGCTCCTTTCAAGGCGGCGGTCCGTAAGGCGCGTTGGGAGTCGCGAGATGTCGGGCGCGCCCCGATGCCAACGTCGATCGAGCCCCGGATGCCGCATGGCCGTGACCGTTCCGGTGCGCTTGGGCTGCGATCCCGAAGATCGACGCTTCGGCCGCACCCGTTCCCGACGTGCGGGACGCGCCAGAACATTCGCCACCGAGCGGACAGACATCCGGCTCGCCTCGAAGCCGTTGCCTGGCCGCAAGCCCGGACCCGAGCTCTCTGCCGCCCGGTGCCGCCAGGAACCCTGCAGGTGAGAGCGGTCGTCCCGGCTGGGACAGGGATCCCTGGGGGCTGCATCGGGTCCGGCGCGCTTTCATGATCAGGCTTCGCTTGGGCCGCACAAGATCGCGAAGCACTGCATGGCGCGCGCGTGATACCCGACCAAGATTCAGCCCACTACGACCGCGAGCACGACGGGCGGCACCATCGCTCAGCTGCGACCCGTGCTCAGCCCTTCCCGGCGAACCGGATCACGGGATCCCTGGGGCATTCATCTTTGCAAACCACATCGACATCTGATCTTTATACTCTTGGCGTTTTGTCGATCGCGCGCAACATTCACGCGAATCGAGGGCGGCCCCACCATCCGCACACCTGCCGCACGCGAGACGACATCCCGGACCGCATCCCCATTTGGATTCGCCCGCGAGCATCACGTCGCCGACCTCAAGTCGCGATCAGCAGGGTGCCGTCAATATTCGTCACCTGTCAACGGCTTTGCGGCGTCGGAGATACACAGATCAGTGCGGGCCGTATGGACCAAAGCTGCCCCGGGATAGGTCGTGCCACCGATACTCGGATCCCAAACCGCACTCAGGCATGAGGAATGTGGGGCAGGTCGGAATTTTCGGCGCTTCAGTACGCCCAAGGCTCGCTCCGCGCGAGGTGGTCTCTCGAGGCCCCTGGTCCCGGCACACGGCCCAACCCTCGAACGACGTTCGCGATCTCGCTGCCGACCCGGGTGCGTTCCTCGGCCTTCGCGACCCCGTCAACCACGAGGGTCGTCCCGGTCGCGTTGGCGAATCTCCCCTCCCCGTCGACGAAACCGGGCCTGTCCGCGATCCCGTCCAGGATCGCGGCCCCGACCTCCGTCTGGCTCTGAGATGAACGCTCGGAAGGGCCCTCGCCGTACGCGTCGTGGCGCAGGCAGGTGGGGCGGTCCTGGCACGGACCGAACTGGCAGATGTTCAAACCCGAGCGGTCTCGGAAGGGCCGGTCGGTCGACACTGAGCAGTTCGGCAACGGTCCGCGCCCATTGGTCCGGATGGACCTCGGGCCTCGGAGTTTCGAGACCGATTGAACAAATGATCCGCACTTCCGGAAGTCGGGCCGGAACCCCTGATACATGGAATTGATACGGCATATGATGAGTCATGCAGCATAATTCGGACCGATATGGACATGGAGCGACAAGCGATATATTTTATCTGCCTGCCATGACGGGGAGGGTCGACTCATGCTCCAGGGTAATGTAAAGTCATCCGCTGGCGGCGTTCATGGTTTTGACGCCTCCGCAAAACTTACACAAACTACCGCCAAAGCACTGCACAACGCCGGATTTGTATTTGGTCTGCGTTATTTGTCAAGAAACGCTTCCCCGCCCGCGAGTGATTTGACAGCTGCCGAGGCGCAATTGATGCTGGACGCTGGGCTTGCCGTCATGCCGGTGCAGCACGTCGCAGCTGCCGGATGGGTGCCCAGCGAGTCCAAGGGAAAGACCAACGGAGAGAACGCCGCCTCTCATGCGAGCGCCATTGGGTTCCCATCGGGGATCAACGTCTGGCTCGACTTGGAGGGAGTCAGGCACGATGCCGCCGCGGAAACGGTCATCGCCTACTGTAACGCCTGGTTCGACGTGGTCAGCGCAGCAGGCTACATGCCTGGCATCTATGTTGGAGCGAATGCAATATTAAACGGAGATCAGCTCTATTGGCGGCTGAGAACGAAACATTATTGGAAATCAGGAAGCAAAGTTCCAGGAATCCCCGAGCGTGGCTACTGCATGGTTCAGCGTATCGTCGCAGGTGACAAGGTCGGCGGCGTCGAGATCGATCGGAACGTCACGAAAGTTGACGGCTTTGGTAACTCCCCGATCTGGCTGGAACCTTAGTCTGGAGCAAAGTGAAAATTGTGTACTTTCAACAAAGACCAGGATCATTCTGATAGACGTGGAGAGAGGAATGCCTTTCTTGTCGAAGCGCGGTGGAAACAACACCGCGGCAGAGGTGCAGAGATGGCAGTATTTCTTGCGGCGACAGGGAATCGTCCAGGCGGGTCGAATCGATGGTCAATTCGGCCTGAAGACCGAGACCGCCACCAAATTCTTCCAGGTTTCCCAGGGGATCGCGCAAGTTTCGGGTGAGCTCGATACGATCACCTTGTCGGCCGCGAAGCAATTGGGATACACAGTAAGGCCCGATAATTACTACGATGACAAACGAACAGCTTCATACCCCCGCCGCCCCAAAAATTTGAAAAGCCCTACTAATGGCGACAGAAACAACGGGCTCGGGTGCTTTCTTTTCAAGCAGCTACCTCTGGAGCATCGAAGTGACAAGGACGAGATCGTTATCCTTGGCAGTTGCGACAAAAGCATCTCAGATTGGAGAAAAGAAAACATTGTTGAAGTCGACATCAATCAGCCCATCTTCGCGGCCGGTTTCAATGGCAAAATCACATGCCATAGAATTGTTGCACCGCACATCCAGAACCTGTTTGAAAGGTGGTCCGAGCTGGACCTGCTGCACCTGATTATCGGTTATTCTGGATCGTTCAGCCCGCGCTACAAGCGTGGCCAGTCACCCGGCAAGGGAGGCCATGGGGAGAAGCGCAGCGACCAGGTGAGTGAGTTGAGCAATCACGCATTTGCATCGGCTTTCGATATCAATGTCGAAGATAATCCGTTCAAAGCAACTCCAAGTCTATGTCCCGCGAGGGGTTCTGTCAGGGAGCTGGTCCAGACTGCAAATGACCTCGGATTTTACTGGGGCGGGCATTTCGGCTCTCCGAAGGATGGCATGCATTTCGAATTTGCGGACTTTTAGTGCATAGACTGTTAGGTCCCTGAGAGCGGACCAGCCGAATTTCCGAGAAGGATCGTGAGCAGCCCCTCGCGGCCAGTGCCAAGCGTCGGATCCGACCCACTAGGGCGTCTCTGCAAAGTCATTTGAGCCAGAGCATGGTCATGCCAAGCGTGACCATGGCGAGGTAGTTGGCGGCCCGCTTCTCGTAGCGGGTGGCGATACGGCGGTACTGCTTGAGCCGGCTGATCAGCCGCTCGACCTTGTTGCGCTCGCGGTATGCGGCTTCGTCGAAGTCGGGCTGGCGCGGCTGATCCCTGCGGGTTGGGATGACCGGCTCGATCCGGCGTTGCTTGAGGCGGCGACGTGCCGGTGGGCTGGAATAGCCCCGATCCCCTGCCGTCCGGCGCGGCCGCAGGCGCGGTCGGCCTCGCCCCGGGCGGGGCACTGCCCCCTTGTCCATCAGAGCATCCAGCGCGAACTGCTCGTGACGCTCGCCCGCCGTCAGAACAGCCGTGATCGGCTTACCGACGCCCTCGGCACGTAGATGCAGCTTGGTCGAGAAGCCTCCCTGGCTGCGCCCGAGTGCCTCGCCCACGCCCTCGACCGTGGCCTCACCCCCCGACGGCGCCGGACCGGCGTGCCCCGGCGGCGTGCTGGTGGGCGCGCACCACCGTGGCGTCCACGAAGTGCAGGTCCCAGTCGAGATCCCCGCGCGCATCCGCTTGCGCTTGCAGGCGCTTCAGCACGCGGTCGAACACACCCGCTTTGCGCCAGCGGTAGAACCTGCTCGACACCGTGCCGACAGGGCCATAGCGCGCTGGCAAGTCCTCCCAGGGCGCGCCCGTGCGCAGGATCCACAGCATGCCGTTGAGGACTTGGCGGTGATCCTCTGCAGGCCGGCCCGTGCGCGGCTTCTGCGGAGGCAGCAACGGGGCAATCTGCTCCCACTGCGCGTCAGTCAGTTCAAAGCGTCGCATCACGCCCACATGGGGGCCAACAGCCGGCCTGTGAACCCTTTGCAGAGACGCCCTAGGCCGCACCGTCCTGACGTTCCATGAATCTGGCGACCCAAGAAGCCATGAGCAGTCAGGTGCGTCCTTGCCCAGGCCTCGAATTCGCAATCGGCCGTGACAGCGGGTAGACCGATCTCCCTCGTCTTGGACGCCAATTGGCGATCGCTCAGGCCCTGCCGCGTAACCGCAGGTGCGTGGTGCGAGGCCGCGCAGGGCAGCCCAACGTCGGACAGCAGGGTCGAGCATGGCTTTTCGTGCATAATGGCTGTCGGAACCATACATCCTGCAGTCTCGCCGAGAACGGCACCGGGCAGAAAGATGCGCGAGATAGAAGATTTCACCGATGACAGGCTGAAGGCCTGGTGCATCCATTGCGGCACTGCAATCTCTGACATCGCGAGCAATCGCGATCATGTTCCGACCAAATCGTTGTTGACGAAATCGCTGCGCAAACGCGGCGCCGACTATGATCGCGGCGCAGGTGGCGAGATGGACTACCTGCCGCAGGTCGTCATCTGTCGCTCCTGCAACTCCGGATTTTCCCCTGACGAGAACTATCTCCTCTGTGTCCTTCATGCGGTCATGGCGGGCAGCCTCTACCCTGATCCGACGAAGCATCCCGAGGCGGCAACCCTACTGAAGAGCAATCGGCATGTGGTCCGCTCGCTCAGGCAAAGGCCGGACGGACAGCTTCTCCTGTTCGATGATCTGCAGCCATTCACTCTCTTCCCGGACATCGGGAAGGTACGGCGCGTCATCGTCAAGAATGCCCGGGGCCACGCCTACCATGAGATTGGCGAGCCGCTTCTCGAAGAGCCCGACCATGTCGCGTTCGATCCGCTGGCGAGGCTCAGCCCCGAGGAGCGCGAAGCTTTCGAGGCCACTGGCATCGACGCCGACCTCGCCGTCTGGCCGGAGGTTGGCAGCCGCATGACTGTCCACCTGATCCACGAAGAGTCCATGGCTGGCGGCTGGATCACTGTCGAGCCGGGCCGGTATCGCTATGCCATCGATTGGTCCGACGCCGTAACGGTGAAGACCGTGATATGGGAGTATCTCGCCACCGAGACACGCTGGGAGCCGTAGGCGCAGCCTCGCCATTCGTCGCTGACAAGACGGCGTCCGATTTCGCGGCCCCATTCGGCGCAGTGTCGGAGGCCGACCTCGTCCGCAGGGCCTTGCCATACGGTGGGCCGCCGCCCTCGAAGCCGCGCTCGCCGCAACAGGCACTTCGGCGCGATCGAGGATCCTCCGGCACGTAGTGGCAGGTTGTCGGCCTGGACCCGGGTCAGGAACGCGTGATTTCGCGCGGGCATCCCGACCCGTCGGGTAGGCGCCCGTCGCCGACCGGCGTGCGGGCCTGCGCGGCGGCAGGGGCCGCTGTTCATCGGAGGTGCTTCACCCAGGCTACGGGAGAGCCATGCGTGGACCTCGTCAGGCGGCACCGCTTCCCAGCGGAGCGCTTTCGGTCGATCGGGGAAGCGATGCACGCCGGGGGACGTCCGCGAACAGCTGCGCCAGCGTGATGTCGAGGGCCTCGGCGACGTCCACCACGACGCTCAGCTTTACGTTGCGCTCTCCCCGCTCGATCAGGCCCACATAGTTGCGGTGGATCCCGGCGCTCTCGGCGAGCTGTTCCTGGCTGAAGCCTCGTGCGATGCGCGCGCGCCGCATCTGCGCACCGATCGCCGTCAGGAATGGATCTGCCTGCATGCCATGTGATCTTGCCGGCACAAGTCGAATTTGCTACACACTGCCAGTGTGCACGGCTGCCCGTTCGCCGTTCCGGTTCGTTAACCCGGGAACCCGAAGAGGAACGGGACGAAAGCGTCGTCGATGTGCGAACAGCGGCTGAGACATGACGAGTGGGGTACGCGACCGCATCGACACTGACGCGCTCATGGAGCGTGTGCGCGCGTCGATCGCGTCGAAGCGGCTGTCGCACAAGGACGCGGCCGCGCTGATCGGCGTCGGGAGGACCACCCTGGAGGATCATCTCGCCGGCGAGCACGTACGCAGTGACTCCGCGGAGAAGTATCGTGCATGGCTGGCGGGCCGCCGGCGCGCGGACAACGTGTTCGTCCTCCCCGTCGCAGGACAGGAACCCGACCTGCGCCTGCCGGAAGATGAGCCCGTTCCCCCTCCGTCCAGCCCACGGCTGGTGGTCGACATCTTCTCCGGCTGCGGTGGACTGAGCCTCGGCTTCGACCTGCTGGAAGGTGGCCGCCAGTTCCGCACCGTGCTGGCGCTCGACAACCAGCCCGCGCCCATCGCGACCCTGAACCGCAACGCGGCGGCACTCGGCCATGGCGAGCGGGTGGTCGGGAAGGTCGTCGACCTCACCGAGTTCCTGAATGCGACGGAGTTCCTGGCCTTCTACCTCCAGCATGCCGGCGAAGTCCTTGACGACGCCGAGCTGCTGGCAGGCCTGCGGTCGTGCGATGACGGCGCCTTCCCGCTGTTCCTCGACGAGATCGCCAGAACCGATGCTGCCTATGTCGACCGACTGAACGCGATACGCTCGACACCCGACTGGTCCGCCGCCCTTGCGGAGCTCAACCCGCGTGCGGTCGACCAGACATCGGTGATGCGCTTCCACGACGCGCTGCGACTGCCCAGGCCGTCGCGCAAGGTCGCCACCCTGCCACCGCTCATCTGGAGCTCTCCGGCCCCGGAACGGGGCTCGACGCAACCCTCCATGCGCAAAGAGCGAACCGATCCCGAGTGGCTGACCCAGGCCGAAACGGAATGGGACGCGGAGGTCGGGCTGCTGGCCGGACGGCGGGACGGCGACGGTCGTGGTCAGTTGACGGCCTCGGCCCGGCGTGTCGGAGCCTTCAGCGACTTCCTCGCCACCCGCGTGATGCAGCAGGTGCGCAGCGTCTGGACGGAGTGGCGAGCCCGGCGAGAGTGGCTCCGTGACCGCCTGTTCCGCGATCAGCCCTTCGCGGCCGGACTCCGCAATCTCTACGAACGGGCTCGCGTTTCGGTGCTGGTCGGCGGGCCGCCCTGCCAGGGCTTCAGCCGCATCGGCCGCGGGAAGATCCGCAGCCTGCGCGAGGCACGCATCCAGGCGCATCCCGACATGGAGGCTGGCGATGCCCGCAATCGGCTGTTCGAGCAGTACGTCACGGTCCTGAGCGCGCTCAGGCCGGACGTCTTCCTGTTCGAGAACGTCGCGCACTTCCGCTCGGTCGTCCGCGTGGACGGCGCCGCCTTCAAGGCGACGGAACTGCTCAGGGAGGCGATCGAGCGGGCGTCACACGGCGAGACCCGCTACGAGGTCGCGCAGGAGATCGTGGACGCGTCGCGGCACGGCGTGCCCCAGACCCGCCAGCGCTACTTCATGGCGGGCGTGCTGACCGACCGCAATGGCCAGTCCGCCAGCGGCCTGGCAGCCGCCTGCCTGGCGCTGAGGCGCGACCAGGAAGCGCCGCTCGCGCTGGCGCTTGCCGGCCTGCCGATGCCGGGCATCGCCGGAGGCGACGGGAAGACGGGTGCCGCGATGGACATCCAGCAGGCGCTCGATCCGAGCGACACCGACACCCATGCGTTCTCGCGGTGGGTGAGGCAGCCGCGCCCGGGCACGAAGCTCCCCCCCCTCGCCGTTGATGCGCACGTCTGCCGCGCGCCGCGCTCCGACGACGCGGCGCTGTTCGCGCTCATGGGCCCAGGGCGGCGCTGGATGGACTACCGCGCCGATCTGGCCGAGACGGGCCGGCTCCTGAACGGCGTCGTCGAGGCGCTGCTCGATGTGCCCGAAGACGAGCTCGAGCGCCTGCGTGCCGGATCGGCAGGACCGGGCCCAACCCTGCCTGACCGCCGGACACTGCTCGAATTGAGGTCGAGGCTCGACGGCGCCCTTCCGCTTCGCCTCCTCCTCGAACAGATCGGCTCGCGGCTCGGCACGGCGCACCATCTCCTAGAGGGCACCTACATCTCGAAGCGGGAGAGCAACCACGGCGACTGGCTTGCGCGCCTTGATGCCACACGCCCATGCAAGACCATGACGAGCCACATGTCCAAGGACACCTACGCCTACGTCCATCCGTCGGCACCGCGAACGCTGTCGGTGCGCGAGGCGGCGCGCATCCAGAGCTTCCCCGACTGGTTCGCCTTCGGCGGCGTCTCGCTGACCGAGGCGTTCCGGATGATCGGGAACGCCGTTCCGCCGATGATCAGCAACGCGATCGCCGCACGGGTCGCCGTCGTGCTGCACCGGCGCGTGGCCGCCGGCCGCGCCGCCTCGGCACTTCGACGGGGCTAGGTGGCCGCCTCTTCTGCACGTCGCACCAGACCGGCCACCACGGTGCACACTTCGCGCCGCAGCGTTTCGCCATCCGGTGCATCGGCTATCAGGGTCGGGAGATGCACCCCCATGACGACAAGGGGGCGGCGCAGCCCGGCGATCTCGTAGCGCCGCACGATCAGCCGCGCCGCCGCGTCGTCCAGCGGCGAGACCATGAACGCGGCCTCCGCCGACAGGCCCGCGGCGTAGGCGGTCAGCTGATAGACGTCTTCCTCCCGCAGGTCGACGCGGCCGTCCGGGCGGACGACCCGCTTCCACTTGGCGTCCCCCACGACCACGATGCCCGCGTTCCCGGGCCGGCACAGTCGGTAGTCGGGGTGGAGGGCCACAGCATCCCCCCGGTCGGACCGGAGCAGGGTCTGGCGCGGGCGACCGGGAACCAGCGCCAGCTCCCGCAACCCGCGGGCGAGCACGCGGCCGACGGCCGCCTCGAACAGGCCGTGCAGCCGGTAGAGAACGGCGATGGCGGGGAGCCGACCTGCCCGAGTCGGATCGGGCTCCTCCTGCGCCAGCAAGGTCGCGGCGAGCAGGAGAAGCGGACGCCAGCGCTCCTCGAAGGGACCCAGGACGATGTCGGCCAATGCCTCGCGCCTGGGTGGGGCCGACGCCACCTCGCCGAGCATCCGCTCGAGTCGCGCGCAGCGCGCCCGGGTGCGCAGGCTCAGGGTCCTCCGTCCGATCTCCTCGATCAGCCATCGCACGGTGCGCGACACGATGTTGTCGGTCCTCAACGGGGCATGGCGGACCGTCACCTCCAGCCCCCTTCCGGGCCGCCGGCTTGCGAGACGCGCCAGCTCGATACGGCCCCGGACGGACACCGTCACGTCCTCGACCTCGACATACCGCCTCGGGAGTCCGGCCGCGAGATTGCGCCCGGCGTCCTGGACGGCCCAGTCGAGGATCAGTTCGAGGAAGCCGCCGCCCGCATCCGCGATGGAAGCGGGGACCGTGGCCGGCATGCCCGCCGTGCCCAGGAAGCGCAGAAGCTCGCAGAGGAACGCGGCCCCTTCCGATGAGCTGCCTGACCCAATGGTCTTGGGCAGGATCTCGACGATCAGGTTGCCGATATCGACGACCCCTACCACGCCCGTGGCGAAGAGGGAGGAGCCTCGCGTCTCGAACAGGCGGAGGCCCACGCGCCGACCGGCCGCCTCAAGCCGGCTGGCAGTCCGGACCCGATCGAATCCCGATGGCAGGTCGACCAGACCGTATTCTCGCGCCCTGACGATCGGCACGGGCGATCGCGGCCGGGTCATGCCGCCGCCGGATGGAGCCGGGCGAACCTGTCCGCGTCCCAGGCGGGGGACTTCGGATCCCACCAGCCGGCAGGCATGACGACCGGCTCGGGCTCCAGGCGGCCGAGAGCCCGGAGCTCGTCAGCCAGCTCATCGAGCGGATCGTCGATGAACAGGTCGCGTCCCATCACGAAACCGACGAGGGCCCGGTCGCCCCTGAGGGCATCGTCGAGAAAGGGAAGCGTCCGATAGCGGAGCACATGCGCGACCGCGGCGACCCGGCCTGCATCGCCGCGCGGCAGCTTCTCCTCAGACCTCAGCTCGTCCAGCCGGACCGCCATGAAGTCGGCGTGGCCGATCAGGTTCTCCGTCCCGCTGATCGCGGCAAGGCGGCGATTGAGTGCCGTGAGCCATGCCCGCACGTCGATCGACCCATAGGAATCCGGGACGAGGGCCGGGTCCGGCGTGACGAGGACGAAGTCGAAGCGCCGCCTCAGGGCCAAATCCATGCGCGACAGCGAACGATCGGCCGTGTTCATCGTGCCGACGATGGACAGTGTCGACGGCACCGAGAGCGGCCTGCCCGAGTAGCTGAGCTGGATGCGTCGCTCCTCGGGCGCGCCCTCCCGCTTGTCGGCCTCGAGCAGGGTGATCAGCTCCCCGAACACCCGGCTGAGATCCGCCCGGTTTATCTCGTCTATGACAAGAACGACGTCGGTCGAGGTGAGCGGCAGGCCTTGCTGCTGCAGCGCCTCGTATACGGCCGCATGTCGGCTCGCGTTGGTGAACTCGGTCGTCGGCAGGCCGGTCAGGCGCGACACCTGCTTCCGCCGATTGTTCCTCCCGCCGTGCAGGCGGAAGTCGGATGCGGAGAGCTCGTGCTCCGCGAACTTGCGCAGCGTCCAGAAGTCCACGAAGCCCTGCTGCGGCTGGTCGTCCACTCCGGCCACCCTGTCCCGACGCCGCACCGCGGTCGACTCGAGCACGAGCCCACCCGCCTCGACGTGGGTCACCCGGTATGGTCCCAGGTCCTGACCTACCGTGAAACGGTTCGGGCTCACGGCCGAGCTTGCCGCGCTGCAGGCGCGCAGGAACGGGCCCTCGGCCACCTTGTAGATCACGTTGCCGGTCTGGGTTTCGACCGGTCGGTAGCCCTCGACGAAGTCCTCGTAGGAATAGCTGGGATGAAAGGTGACCCAGATGATTCGGCCCTCGCGCACCAGTGCCTGGTGAACCGCCTGCACCTGGGCGTCCGAAATCCCGGGACGAAGGATCCGCACCGCCTCGCGCGCCGCGCGCCACGTCTTGCCAGTCCCAGGCGGGCCGGCGAACACCTTCATGACCGCCATGCATTCCTCATCGTCGCCATGCTCGCCGACGGGGCCGCGCGCGTGTCCGGCCCGGGCTTCGGCGTGACGGCTCGAGCCTGAAGCGTTCGGGCCCATCCGTCCAGTTGCGGCGGAAGGGCTCGCAGGCTGGCGCGAGCAGCCCGCGGCCATGCGTGCCGCCCGCGCCGGTCCCCCGGGCAGGAGTGGGGGAAGCTGCGCGATTTGCCCAGGGCGCGATTCCCGACAGGGCCCGCGCTTCCGGCCGTGGCGATGGTGCGGTCCTGTCACCGCAATTCGGGGTCGCGGTTCCGCGGCCTCGAAGCGACCCTCGGCGTGACGGCGTGCAACGTGTCGGGCCGACCCGGACAGGGTGTGGAATGGTGACGGTCGAGCTCTTCCTGCAAGCCTGGAACGGTTCCCGGCTGGTGAGCCGCACCGGGTGGCCGTATGGTGCATCGTGACATGACGTTGGGTTGATGGAAGCTGCCTCGACACCTCCCGTGACGGCGCCTTTTCGCGCCCGTGCCCGCATTCTCGCACTGCTGGGTGACCAGCTCATCGGCAGCGATCAGCTTGCCGTCTTCGAGCTCGTCAAGAATGCATACGATGCCGACGCCTCCAAGGTGACGGTTCGCCTGCTCGATGTGGACAGTCCCGATCCCGTCATCCGCGTGGTCGACGACGGCGATGGCATGAGCATCGACACGATCCGCGACATCTGGCTGGAGCCGGCGAGCAACCACAGGGAGGAGCAGCGCGAGCAGGGGCGCAGGTCCGAGATCTTCAATCGACTGCCGCTCGGCGAGAAGGGCGTGGGACGCTTCGCCGTCCACAAGCTCGGCCTGAGGATCAGGCTCGTCACCCGCCCGCGCGGGCGCGGCGAGGAACACACCGTTTCCATCGACTGGGACGACCTGATGCGGGTCCGCTACCTCGACGAGACCCGCATCGAGATCAAAACGCGCACGCCTCGCTTCTTCCTCGAGTCCAAGGGGCGGAAACCGCACGGTACCCGCATCGAGATCAGCAGGTTGCGAAAGCCCCAGTGGAGACGGGGCGAGGCCCGCCAGCTCTATCGCTCGATCACGGCCATCAGCTCGCCCTTCGAAACGTCGGATGCCTTCAAGGCGGAACTGCAGATCCCGGATCACCCGGAGTGGATCGCCGAGATGCCGGACGTCCGCGCTCTGCTGGAGATGGCGCCCTGGCGATTCGATTTCACCTTCGACGGCGCATTCGAATGGAACTACCAGTTCCGGTCCCCCGTCCCCAAGCGGCTCGCCAGTCGCTCGGTGGGGGAAAAGCGGGACCAACTGTTGCTCGAAAGCCCTCCCGGCAGCCGCAAGCGGCCCGTGGCCACCGAGGAGATGCTGAAGGGTATCGGTCCAATAAAGGGGAGTCTGGTCGCCTACGACCGCGACAGGAAGATCCTGGCTCTCCTTCCGCAGAACAGCCTCGTGCGTGACTTCCTCGACCACCAGGGAGGCGTTCGCGTCTACCGGGACGGCGTTCGCGTGTACAATTACGGCGAGCCCAGTGACGACTGGCTCAGGCTGGACATCCGACGGGTGAATCGCCCCTCGCAGCGCCTGAGCCGAAACATCGTGATCGGCGCAGTCAACCTGGATGTGGGGCAGAGCGCCGGGCTTCGGGAAAAGACGAACCGCGAGGGGTTCGACGAAACTTCAGTCTACGAGCAGTTCCAGGAACTCGTGACAGCCATACTCCACAAGTTCGAGGTGGAGCGCTCCCTGGACAAGGATCGCCTGAAGAAGCTGCTGGACGGCGGACAGACATCGTCTGCCGCGGTTCCCGTGGAAGGCCCCCTGCGGGAACTCCGCGAAGCGGTTGCAGCGAATGCGGGAACCGGAACGCTGGTGCCCATCATCGACCGGATCGAGCGGGAGTACAGGGAGATGCGCGATCTCCTGCTCCGGGCCGGGATGTCGGGGCTCAACCTCGCGATCATCATCCATGAGGTCGAGCGCGGGGTCCGTTCGATCCACGAGGCCGTCAGGGGTGGAGCGGGCACGGTGGTTCTCGAGGAGCGCTCCCGCGGGCTCGTCAGCCTTGTCGAGAGTGTCGGAGGGCTTCTTCGGGAGAAGAACCGCGGGACCGTGGATATCCGGGCTCTCGTTCAGGAGACGGCGGAAATCAACAAGCGGCGGTTTGCCCGTCACCAGGTCCACGTAACGTACGATCTTCCGGGGGCTGAGCCGTTCGTCGTGAAGGGCTCGTCCGCACTGCTGCAGAACGTGCTCGTCAACCTGGTCGACAACGCCATCTACTGGCTTCGCGTCCGCTGGCCTGATGTCGGGACCGACGAGGCACGCGTCCGCCGTATCCACATCGCCGTCACCGACGACCTGCCGGGCGGAAAGGCCCTGCTGGTGGCAGACAACGGGCCGGGCTTCGAGGACATCCAAGAGGTGTTGACGAAGCCCTTCTTCACACGCCGCCCGGGCGGGATGGGCCTGGGTCTGTACTATGGCTCCCTGGCCATGTCCCTCAGCGGCGGCGCCTTGATATTTCCTGAGCATGGCGACGTCGAATTGCCCTCAGGAATGGACGGCGCTGTCATCGCCATGCAGTTCACGGATCCAAAGGCATGATCCATCCACCGACTATTATTGCTGTAGACGACAATGCCTCGGAACTGGCTCAGATTGTCGGCGCGCTTCGCTTGCTGGACGCAGCATGCCTGCCCGTAAAGGTGGATGGAACCAATCCGGATATTGGCGGCCCACTAAAGGGCGTAAGGCTTGTCTTTCTGGATATAAACTACCTGCCTGGTGTTTCTTCCGGGACGGCGATGTTCGAGACGGCCGCAACGGTTCTTGAGAAGGTGCTGGCGAAAGACAATGGTCCGTACGTGCTTATCACCTGGACAAGCAAGTCGGATCAGCATGAACAACTTATGGCCCATTTTGCCGGGATTGAGGAACTGCCAACACCCGTCGTAAGCGGATCGCTTGCCAAGGAGAAGTTCACATCCTCGAATACGGACGGTGAAGCGGCTGACAGGCCGGCAAGGAGCCTCTTGGCGGAGGAAATCCGGAAGATCCTCGGCACTCACCCCCAGATCGATGCGCTGATGCACTGGGAGGCGGCTGCGAGGCGAGCGACCGGCGAGGTGATCTGTTCGCTCATGGATCTCCTGCCGCGACGGGATCGATTTCTGGGCTCGACAGGCCCTACCCTGGAGTACCTTCTGACGCACATCGCTGGCGCGGCGGTGGGGAAGAGGAACGTCGCCTCCGACCGTCGGGGAGCCATCAGCGAGGCTCTCACCCCGATCCTCTACGACCGGCTGGTGCACCAAGCGGCCAACGAGGCCGAGACGGACGCGTGGGCGAGCGCGATGAGCCTGGGCGGAGGCCTTCCGAAGCTGGTCCCCGACCCGGGCCCGAAGCTGAATGCCTTGAGCCATATCGCCATGCCCGGGTCAGGGGTGATGTCCGCGGGCGACCGCGGTGTTGCCTTCCAGTTGGCGGGAGGAACGCTGGGATGGTTTTCGCGCAAGGCAGGCATCACGCCAGAGCAGCTTTCGGGAGAATTCCTGCGGGCCGGCGAAAGGGGCGAGGGCACTTCTCCCGTGAATACCGACCTGACGGATTGCAGGTGGGTCCTGCTGGGCACGAGGGCTGTCTGTGATCAGGCGCAGAGCCGCGGCACGCTCAGGCCGGCGGTCCTGGCCGTCGAGGTGCCGGGGAGTCTGAAGGACGACGGTGCGGGGTTGAGGGTGCGGAGGCACGGTGCCTCGCTGGTAACCCCGGCGTACGAGGTGGCCGATGAGAGCGGTACCGGGCAGCTCAGGAAGCTGGTCATCAACTGGCACTGGACCACTTCCCTCGGGCTGCCCGAGATGACCGATGCGGCAGTGCTTTTCCGCATGAGGGAGCCGCTGATCAACATGCTGTCCGCGAGCTGGAGCGGCTACTCGGCCCGACCCGGCATAATCCAGTTCTGAGCACCTGAAGCCGAGCCATGTCGCGGCCTCAGGCCCGACTGAAGCATTGCGCGGCGGTGGGCGCACAGGTTGCACCGCGCTTGACGGTAGGTAACCTTCGAAACAGCCTGTAATTGCGAATCTAAGTCCCCCCGAAAATGATTATCCACACACCGGTCCCCGTGATTTCCATCGAGGAGGAGAAGGCCAGCGCCTTCGCCCAGGTTCTGCGCGAGCAGGTCCGCGAGCTCGCCGAGGAGGAGCCCGGCGAGGGCATCGTTCTGGATGCCCACCTGCTTTCGGTCTGCATCGGCTACCTTGAGGACCAGGGCGGTGTTTCGAGCGATGTCGGCGAGGACGCCGTCGATTCGGAGGACCTGATCCGGTGCCCGTTCAGGGCCAAGGTGAGGAACACCACCCTCTCCGTCCTGGGCTACCTGCCGGTGAGTTCCGACGGGCAGCTGACGCTGTTCACCGCACGCTACGAGGACGGGGCAGGCGAGAAGGCCCTTCCGGTCAGCGACTACCGCAGCAGGGTCGAGCAGGCAGTCCGCTTCTTCCGGCAGGCATACAACGATCCGGACCTCCTGCTGCCCTTCCCCGAGGTCAGGGGACTGGTCGAGCATATCGCCGACAACAGCGACCGCATCGTCGAGCTGCGGATCGTGTTCGTCACGAACCTCCGCCTCAACGCCAGGGACGAGAAGAAGGTCGACAGGCTCGGGGACGTCATCGACGTCGCGTTCGACACCTACGACGTGGAGCGTCTCCACAAGCTTTCCAGCGACGCCTTGAGCGCGTCGGACATCGTCATCGATTTCGACGAGGTGATCGGGCGGCCGGTTCCCTGCCTCGAGGCGACCGGAAGCGATCACGCGTACAAGAGCTACCTTCTGATCCTCGAAGGCACGACCATCCATTGGCTGTTCAAGAGGTATGGACCCAGGCTGTACGACACCAACCTCCGCTCCTACCTCGACAACAAGACCAAGGTGAACAAGGACATCATCAGGACGGTCCGCGAGCAGCCCGACCGGTTCCTGGCCTACAACAACGGCCTGACGGCGACCGCCCAGGAAATCGAGGTGTCGCTCGTCCACGGGCAGCCGTGCATCTCCCGGATCGTCGGGCTTCAGATCGTGAACGGCGCACAGACCACGGGTTCGATCTTCAAGGCCAGGGAGGCGTCGCGGAAGCAGGGGGACGTCGACCTGTCCCGGGTGTCCGTCTCGGTCAAGCTGACCAGGGTCGTCGGGGACGACCTGAGGGAGTTCGTGCCCCGGATCACGCGCTACGCCAACACGCAGAACCCGATCCAGGCCGCCGACCTGGAGGCGAACGAGGAACTGCATCGGAAGGTGGAGCGGCTCTCGTACGACGTCTGGTGTCCCGGCACGGCCAGCCGATGGTTCTACGAGCGTACGCGTGGATCCTATCAGGCGGCGATGAACCGCGAAGGCACGACGCCGAAGCGGAAGGCCGAATTCAGGCGCGAGGTGCCGAAGGACCAGAAATTCGGCAAGACCGACCTCGCACGCTTCTGGATGGCCTGGAACCGGAGCCCTCATCTCGTCAGCAGAGGCGCGCAGAAGAACTTCGACGCCTTCAAGAAGATCATCTCGTCGGCCGATGGCGGCCTGCCCATCGAGGCCGTCGACGAGTCGTTCTACCGGGGCGTCGTCGCGATGGCGCTGCTGTACCGTGCCGCGAGCGCGGCGGTCACGACGGCCGGTATCGGCGGCGGTGTCGGATCGATGGCCAAGGCCTACACGACCTCCTACCTCGCGCACCGCCTCGGCGACCTGATCGACCTGGAAAGGGTCTGGCAGAACCAGGGTGTCTCCGACGAGCTGCAGAACCTGCTGAAGGTGTGGGCGCCGCAGGTGTACGAGCGCATGACGCTGAACGCGGGACAGCACACGACAGAGTGGTTCAAGAAGGAGAACTGCTGGCTGGACGTTCAGGGTCTGGAGCTCGAAAGGCCAGCAGATACCCTCCCGGAGTACCGGCAGGCGGCTCCCGGGAAGTCGACGGCCCCGGACGGTCAGGTCGATCCTGAGGCGGGCCTGTCGGTCGGGTCTCCCGGCCCGACCCCGTCACCTGCAGACGGTCCCGCGAAGAGCCAGAAGCTGAGCCTGAACCTGGAGGATGACGTTGCGGTCACCAGGGCGCTCACGGGGGCGGACTGGGTCAAGGCATCGATGTGGGTGAAGGACTCCCCCGGCTTTACCGGCTGGGACGAGAATTTCGCGCTCTCGATGGCCCAGTTCGCGAACAGGGGCTGGAGGAAGGGATACCCGACCGTGTCCCAGGCCAGCAAGGCCGCCCGGATCGCCCGCAGCGCGATCCGGGCGGGCGTGCTCGAACTGGCGTGAGTTCGACCACGCGCGGATCGACCTACTTCTTCCGGCCCGAGGATCCATACTCGTAGTCGGGCAGACTCTTCCTCGCCTTCCTGGGAGGATGGCCAGGAAGGAGTGCGTCGACCAGCGATGTGTTGGCGGTCCTTACGGGGTCCGCCTTCCACTCCCTGGCGCGGCCAACGAAGTCCTCGTCCCCGATGGTCGTGCTGACGAGGTCCTCGTCGAAATCGATCTCGACCAGCAGCGGGAACCTCACGGCCTGACCGGACACGATGCCCTGCCCGGGCCCGAAGGACTGCAGGACGTTGGCGTCGCTCTCCGACAGGTTCTCCATGACCGAGCGGACGAAGTTCTTGTCCTTCGGATTGACGAGGCGGAGGACCAGGAAGCTGTTGCACTGGGACAGGATCGTCTCGTCGAGCCGCGCCGGACGCTGCGATATGAGCATCAGCCCGGTGCCGAACTTGCGCCCTTCGGTTATGACCTTCCGGACGGTCGCGAGCGACGGGGTCTCCTCCGTGCCCTCGCGCCGGCCCGGCACGAAATTGTGTGCCTCCTCGATCACCGTCATGAACGGGGCGATCCGGTCCGACAGGTTCGCTCGGTGCGCGAACAGGTTCTCGAGGACCAGGGATGCGATGGCCGACTGCGTCAGGTGATCGAACCCGGCGAGGTACAGGATCGAGACCTGCCCGGGCCTGATGATCTCGTCGGGGGCCGTTTCCGGGTCGGGGAGTTCGGCGAAGGAGTAGCCCTTCGGTTTCAATAGCTCGATGAGGCGATTGTTGTTTGCCTGCATGGAGTTGAGCGCCCGTCGCACCATGTCGAGCGACCGCCTGACGGCATTGACGGTGCCGGGGTGCAGCTTGTCCCCGTTGCCCTTCATCGTGTTGCAGGAGGCGATGAGATCGGCGATGTACTTCTCCGCCGACATGCCTTTCTCGAAGCTTGTATTGGCGATGACCGTCTGGAAGAAATCCTTCTGGGGGTCGGTCATCTTGTGTCCCATCTTGGTGATGAGATCCTCGATGATGCTGCTGTCCTGAGCGTAGACACGTATCGACGGATAGAACAGCCTGACGTCGACGCCGCCGAGCTCCTTCTGCTTCTCGAAGAAGGCAAGGTAGTCCCCGTGCGGATCGAGGATCAGGACGGGGTAGCGGATCGCGGTCAGCTCCCTCAGCACCCGACGGGCGGCGACCGTCTTGCCGCCACCCGTCATCGCCAGGATGGCAAGGTGCCTCGACACGATCTTGTTGGCCTGGAGCGAGACCTCCACGTCATGCCGCCCGATGAGCGTTCCCAGGCGCAGCTTGACCTGCCCGTCATCGCCGCCCGTCAGGAGCACGCGGATCACCTCGGCCGGCGGAGTGAAGACGCCGGCGGAAGGCTTCACCGGGTAGGTGACGGGAGAGAGCCGCAGGTTGGTCGCGTCGGCGGTCCTCGTTGCGCCGAGGATCAGGACCTCCGCCTGCAGGTAGTCGCGGGTCGTGGACAGCACCGTGTCCAGCAGGTTGATGTCCTGTTCCGAGAGCTCCTGGGCAGCCTCGGCGGGGAAGAACGGGTTCACCCGGTTGATCGCCGTGACACGCCCCCAGATGATGGCACCGTACGCGCCCTCGGGCCCGGGCACGTCGGTCGGCGTCGCGACGATATCGCCGAGCTTGGCACCGAAACTCTTGAGGATGAAGGTGTAGGTATCGGTCGACGCGTCGCCGACGACGGTCCCGATGCGGCGGTCCCTGCTGCTGATCCAGTCGGCCATCCGGCTTTCCTGCCTGTCAGATCTTGGGTCGGTAGAGCCAGTCGCGCCCCGTGGCGGACAGCATCCTGATCGAGAAGTCGCGGACCTTGTCGTTGTCCGTCGCGAACGCCTTGCGGAGAAGGTTGACCTTGTGCCCGGTGGCGATCTGCCGGCCCATCCAGTCCGGCACCTTGGCGTAACGGTCCACGACGTCGAGACCGACCGGGAAGCCGTATCGGGGGAGGAGCCGGCTGGTGTGAAGCACCAGCGAAAGGAGATCCGCCGTCGGGGTCCCCTCGAACGTCTCGACACGCAGGGGCTGCACACGTTCGGAGGGCTTGATGAAGGAGGTCAGGGCGGCCGGGAAGAGGCCGATGATTTCCTTCCACTCGTTCGGCCACTTGTTCTGCTCGTCAGCGTCACCCTGCCGGTTGACCGGGATCGGCACGACGTACTCGCCTTCCCGGAGGATGAGGTCGAGGAGCTGCGTGTCCGAGAGGCCATAGCCCTTCAGGAACCTGTCGACCTTCACGCGACGGGCGTTGTCGAGCTTTCCGGATGAGATCATCCGGTCGAGCAGGTTCTTGATGAAGCGGCGACCGCCGCCATCCCGTTCCACCACGCCGGCGACGACAGGACCGCTCAGGCGGCACTTCTCCAGGATATCGCGATAGAGCGGGATGAAGTGCCGCTCCTTCTCGTTCCTGATCCTTCTTCCGGCAAGCCTGGCGGAGGCGGAGGCCGTGTAGGCCGGAAAGCCCGGCGTGCCGTAGGGCGACACGGGATTGATGAGCGGGCCCTGCACGAGCAGGGCGTCGACCTCCGTCGTTTCGAGCAGGTTCCGGCATGCTCCCGCTTCCGCGATGATGCGGGCAGCGTCGCGGAGCTTCGTTATGTCCTCGAACTGGTCGTCGTAGACGTTCTGGTTCGGATCGTAGAGGTCGTCCACGAAATGCATCTGGACGGAGAAGTCCTCCCGTTCCTGCCCGTCGATCCCCGGACGAACGAGGTAGGCCCCGACCCGGATGGCCAACGGAGCCGCACCGGGCAGCGCGACGTTGGCAACGCCGCCATCCACGAACCCGAAGCGCCGGCCCTTCTGCTCCGGCCAGAAGCCGGACGGCTCGTAATCGATCCTTCGGATGTGGTTGTCGTTTCGCAGGAAGCCGTCGAGCAGCCTGGCGGTATCGCAGAGATGCCTGGCGAAATTCTCTTGGACGTCGGCCTTGTCCGTGCCTGCCGCGCGCAGCATGTTCGCCATGAAGTGACCGAGCGTGACACGCGTCTCGACCCGTTCGCGAACCTCTTCCTCTTCCAAGGCGTATCCTCTGGTCGGCGCTCGCCGACGCCACCAATGAAGCTCGGCCGTTCGGGCGCAGTGTCCCTCGGATTCGTTCAATGGACAACCTGAAAGCGATGGCGCCCGCGCGCCTGCACAGGGGCGACATCATGAGCCCCGAGACGCGAAGCGCCGTCATGTCGCGCATCCGGGGCAAGGGAACGAAGCCGGAACTGGCGGTCGAGACGGCTCTCGCCATGACCGGGCTGGCTTTCGAGATGCATGCCCGCGACCTCCCGGGACGACCCGACTTCGTCATCCGTGACGCACGCGTCGCCGTGTTCGTAGACGGCGATTTCTGGCACGGCCGCAACTTCGGCGAGTGGCGGCTCAAGCTGTCCGAGAAGTGGGAGACCAAGATCGCCGCCAACATCGCTCGCGACCGCCGCAACCGGCGGGCGCTGCGGTCGGACGGATGGAAGGTGCTCCGCATCTGGGAGCACGCGGTCAAGGCTGACGCCGACAGGTGCGTCCGGCGCATAGTCAGGGCCTGCACGCCATTGCGGCCCGGGGATCACAGATCACCATAAAATCGGGTCGCGCGCCCGGCCGGAATCGCGGGCGGTTGTAACGTGCCGCGCCACCTGGCAGCCTGGCGGAGTCGCCGCCGAATCCGGCGTGGCTCGCAGGGATGCAGCGTGATCCGAACGGTCGATCTTTTCTGTGGCGGCGGGCTCAGCAGCTGGGGCGCCCGGATGGCCGGAGCCGAAATCGTGGCAGGCGTCGATGCGTGGGACAGGGCCGCGTCGACGTTCAAGCGCAACTTCCCCAAGGCCATCGTTCGGAACTGTCGCCTCTCGATGCAGACGGGCCCGGACATCCTCGGGCGCGACATCGGCCGGGTCGACCTGCTGATCGCGTCGCCCGAGTGCACCAATCATTCCATCGCCAAGGGCAACAGGCCCCGGGACGAGGACAGCCGCAGGTCAGGGTCGTTCGCAGTCGAGTTCCTGCGGAAGATGGGACGCGATGCGCCCCGTTGGGTCGTTCTCGAGAACGTTGCGCCATGGCGTCACTGGAGCGGCTACGACCACCTGATCGGCGGCCTCAAGGATCTCGGCTATCACACCCGGACACGCGTTCTCGACGCGAGCGCGTTCGGTGTTCCGCAGGCGCGCAAGCGCCTTTTCGTGGTGTGCGACATGAAGCGCGCGCCGAACCTGCCGGAGGAACACGAGTCCGTCGGTCTGACGGCCCGGAGCATTCTCGACGTTGACGGCTGGAAGGCAGGCCCCCTCAGGTCGTCAAACCGTTCCGCCAACACCCTGGCGCGGGTGCAGGCCGGCATCGACGCGCTCGGCGCGGGCGTCGATTTCCTCATCGTCTATTACGGCTCCGACAAGGGGGGCGGCTGGCAGTCGCTCGACAGGCCCCTGCGCACCCTCACGACGCTGGACCGATTCGGTCTGGTGCAATGGAGGGACGGCGAGCCCACCCTACGCATGCTGCAGGTGCCGGAGCTCGTCAGGGCGATGGGCCTGACCGCCCGCAAGCCGGCACGCGGACGGAGCGTCCCATTCAGGTTCGCTGCCGAGTGCAACCGCCGGGACCAGGTGAAAATCCTGGGAAACGGGGTCTGTGCACCGGTCATGGGCAGCATCGTCCGCGCCCTGACTCACGAAGGGGCTGCCCGGATCGAGGCGCCCGTGCCCCTCGCGGCCTGATCTGGCCGCGAGCTCTTTCGAAGGTTCACCCTCGCTTGGTCACTGCACGGTGCGATATTCTGAAGACCGGCCTTGAAGCGGGGCCCATCCCACGGGCGACGCCAACATCCTCAAAGAACAAAAGAACTTCGATCCGAGGCGGGGTTCTGGTTAGCGCCGATCGGGAACCTCTCGTCTTCCCGGTTCCGATGGCTGCATCCAGGGGCCGTTTCGGTTTCGGGGGCTGCTGCGAAGCCGGTCTACAGTTGAGCTGCCCTCGTCCTGCCCGCTGCCCCGGGCAGGACGAGGGCCGATGCGAACGGCGGCCCCATCCTGATCGAGGCTGACGGCGAAGCGCCCGACGGCCGGTACGCCGCAGGCACGGGCGTCGGGCAGCCAAGCGAAGGCGGTGGTCGGGCCGGGCTTGGCGCGTGCTCGAGGGCCGAGTGATCCCACCGGACGCGCGAACGCCGCCGGGTCGACCCGCAACTGGCGCCGATTCCTCACTTCGAGCGCAGCGCCTGTCCGTTGCTCGGAACTGGGTCGAGATGATCGCGGAAATCCTCCGCCACCCAGCGCCTCGACAGAGGCAGACGCTCCTCGCCGCATGGGCAGCGTGTGCGGAGCAGGATGGCATCGATCCTCCGGCGGGACCGGCAGGCGCGACATCCCTGCAGGGAGCCGAACACGGTTGCATGGAGGATGATGAACGGGGCGAGCAGGATCATCGCGGCGACCACGGACGTGGCGGTCGAGAGCAGGGAGATCGCGAAGGCCCCGACGATCACGCAGGCCCCTGTCGTCGCGTCGAGCCACGACAAACGATCGGCCCTCGCCTCGCCGACGGCCGCGATCCGCAATGCCGAAAGGTATGCGAGCAGGAGAAGCGTTATCCCGATCAGGAGCGCCACACGGCTGCCACCCGTCACGAAGCCTTCCCAGAAGCGCCTGATGATCTCGCTCAGCGGGAAGCCCTGCCGCATGCCGAACAGGAACTCTAGGACGAACCGGGGCAGTTGCGTCGAGAGGGCTGCGACCGTCGCGTAGACCGGGATCTGCAGGATGTACCTGCGCGGCCGAAGAAGCAGACCCATTCCAAGCCTCGCGATATCCGCGCGGAGGACGAGGTACAGCAGCAGCCCGGTGAAGGGCGTGAGCCAGGCGTTCCAGATCTGTCGCTCGACGCCGAAGAAGGTCCGCCAGCCCGCGAGCATGAGTAGGCTCAGCGGCTGGGTCGCGGATACGATGGCCGGGTAGATGATGGCCGAGAGGAGCAGGAAGTCGCGCTGGCGAACGACCGCCCTTCGTCGCGCTGCCGTCGGATGCAGGGCCTTGAACTCGCGGATCGCCCGTCCGATGCGCCCCCGAAGGCTCGTGGGCTGCAGCTCGAAGCCGCGCTCGCTGAGCGCGGCCGTGGCGCCGAGCTGACTGCCCCTGAAGTCGTGCCCGTGCTCCCGCCGCACCACGAAGAAGTAGGCGTAGACGAAGATGACCGCCGCCGAGAGGAAGAGGGCTGCGAGCTGCGAGGAGACGTCCAGGTACGCCTGGGGATCAAGGACGAGGGAGAATCCACCCAGGGCGGGAGTCGAGCCTAGGCCGCGCCTGTCTCTGAAGGCGAGGACCAGCGCGAAGACGACGACGAGCCAGGCCAGGACGCGCAGGTGCAGCATGGCGAGGCGCCGAACGGTTTGTTCCGCGCGCGTACCCGCGAGTTCGAGGTGGGAGATCTCGTGCCCCAGGAGCGCCCCGAACAGGTCGGGATCCTCTCGGAGCGTCCCGAGGCGCGCCAAGCCGACGACGACGGAGGTGCGCCTGTCCGGCCTGTCCCTGGCCTCCAGGGCCTTCTTGTTCTTGGGGCTCCAGAACAGGCTTGGCCGCTCGTGCGCTTCCAACGTCGAGCGAGCCGATATCTTGTCTAGGAGCGCCCTCATCGGGGCGAAGGCCTGGTTCCCGGCCTCGCGTTCGATCTTGCGTGCCGCAGCCTCGCCTCCGCGCCACAACCTCAACGACGCGGTCACGATCACGAGTGATCCGAAGACCGAGAGGGTGATGCCCATGACCACGACGTTGTGATGGAACTGCAATCCCATGCCCTGGATAGGGTAGCCTACCCAGAGCTTGAGCATGAACACGTACTGGAGGACGAGGAGGGTGCCGACCGCGAACGCGGCCGGCGTGTCGCTCACGCCGAAACGCCGCAGTAGCCGGACCGGATGCTCGTTGTCTGTCCGTCGCTCGGTCATTTGTCGCCCGGGATGCCCGAGGCAGGCAGTACCTTGGCAAAGAGCGTCTCGAATCCTTCTCGGAGCGCCTTCTTCTCCTCGGGATTGAAGCGGCTTTTGGCGATCTCCGCGTCGAAGGCCTCCTTGAGGCGGGCTGCCTCGCCGCCGGTGGCCTTGCGCTTCAGGAGCCTGTCGAGAAGCGGGGCTATCGCCTCCTTGGCCGCATCCTTGACCACGTCCTTGACGACATCCCCGAAGAAGCCGAGCATGAACGGAACCACGACGGTGGCGAAGTCCGAGGCCGCGGCCCCTCCATCGAAGCGTCCCTCATCCTGCGAGTCGGCCCTGTGCCAATCTTCCGGGGCGATGCCGAAGGTCTCGTCCACGACGAAGACTTTGTCCGGCTCCACCTCCGACACAATCTCCTTTGTCCATCGTTTGACGTCGTCGGTTTCAAAATTGCCCATCCTGCGCCCTCCCGACCTATCGCGCTGCCGCCCAGTGCCCGCCCGGCCGGAACGGGCCGAGTGGGCGGACGTCTCAATCCTCGAAAGCTCAGCCCATTCGATAGTCCGGCGGCATGTTGATCGTCGCCTTCGCACCCCGACCGTAGTCGCTGAATGGCTTGACGTGGACGGTCGCCGATGGCCAGGCCGGCCGGGGGTAGGCCACTGTGAACTCGGCCATCGGCGTCCAGTTCGCGGTCCTGACGACCTCGCCAGGCGTCATCCCGATGATCGCCCCGAGCAGGAGGGCGACGGCGGCGGTGGCAGGGCGCCCCAGCTTGGAGGCACACCACGCGAAGACGTTGCAGGCGGTCTGGAGAAGCCGGCGAAGGTACCTGAACTCGGCATCGCCGACGAAGGGGGCTCGCCTGCCCCGCGCGCGGTTGCAGGCCCAGCGGATCGACAGGCCGGCGATCAGCGGCAGGCCGATGGTCGCGGTGCCCGCGCCGATGATCGCGAGCGCGTTCTCGGCACCGTACGCATCCATCGCCCAGCCTGCCGCGCCGATGCCGGCGCTGTAAAGGGCCAAGTCCAAGGGAGACTTCTTGAGGTGCTCCTTGACATTTTCAAAGGTCATTTTCTCGGTCAACCCGGCGAAGCGATTCGTCGTCATTGATCAACCTCCGCGCACGATGCCGGCGCGGACAGGAAACTTCGCTCGACCTTTGCCGTTCCGGCAGGATGACGGTCCAGGCTGGAAATATTTTGGCTATAAGCGCATCTTTTCTTATCGCGAAGCCATGAAAATGGATCTTCTCCGCATTGCCAAGCCATCGAACCCAATGTATGGGCGTCGGCCAGTTGAGGCGCTTCTGTTTTGCAGCCTGAGACGGGGCCGGCCACAGGTCCTGTCGACTCGTAGCGGCTGGACGAGGCAGCATGGTGGTACCCTCGCCATCGCGAGGGCGCCGAGGGCCAAGCACCCGATCTCGGAGCTTGCCCCACGCCCGTAGCGCCAGGGGACACAGCTTGGGCCGGTCTCCTCGCGGTGCCAAGTCGATTCGCGCATCCGGGCGCGGCCCACGCCTCATTGTCCGCCGCAGGCTCGGCACGTTCGGCGGGCTGTGCCCGGGTGTCGGAACAGCACGCCGAAACGAGCGCAGAGGAGGTCGCGCCGGAGCCGACCTTCCACGCCGTGCATCTTCCGGAGTCGATTCTCGCGAGGCCACATGGCGACCATGCGGCAACTCCTCGGGCGCAAGCCCGAAGGCTCGGATGAGACGGGGCTGGGAACGCTCGCAAGGCGAGGATGGGAGCGACAAGCGTCGGGTTACATGAAATTCGGATCTCCGAAAATCCCACGTTCATCCCGCCCTTCATCCCGACAAGCCCCTGGCAGGGAACATCTTTGAGGCCTGACAGGCATTTAATCGACTGCCGGGTTACAGTCCCCTCAGCTCCACCAGGCTTTCCTGGTGGCACGTCAGCGCCCCGGCGCCGCGGCGATAACGCCGTCTCGGCCGGGACTTAGACGCGGTCCGCGGAGACTTTCCTCCGCCCCCCGCGACCTGCTCAACCTCGAATCCCGATGCGCTCGCGGCCCGTGACCGCGCTCGCCCCCACGTCCCGATCCGGGCTGCAGGGGGACCGTCGCACCGCGTTCGAAGCCGCGACAGCCCAGATTCGTCGGGGCACGGAAACCGGCGGCCGAGGCCGCGTCCGGATCGGCCGCGATTCTGCGACTGTACCTGCCGCCGGTCCTGCAACCATCGCGGCGCGACAGGGTTCGGTCCCGATTGGCGGCGGACGGAGGTCGGGTGGCGTCCTGGATCGAACAGGCAGTCTGGTGGCAGGTCTTCCCCCTCGGCTTCGTCGGGGCCCCTGACGAGGCCGACCCGGCCGCGCCGGTCGCGCACCGGCTCGCCCACCTGCACGGCTGGCTCGACTACGCGGTTGAGCTCGGCGCCTCCGGGCTGGCGCTGGGGCCGATCTTCGCGGCCTCCACGCACGGCTACGACACGGTCGACCATTTCCGCATCGATCCGCGCCTGGGCGACGAGGCCGACTTCGACGCGCTGGTCGCGGCGGCCCGGGCCCGCGGCCTCCGCGTCCTGCTCGACGGCGTCTTCAACCATGTCGGGCGGGCCCACCCGGCCTTCCAGGACGTGCTGCGGCACGGGCCTGAATCCGGACAGGCCGGCTGGTTCCGGCTGTCCTGGCCGCGGGGCTCCGGCCCGGGCATCGAGCCGGACTACGCCTGCTTCGAGGGCCACCGGCAGCTCGTCGCGCTCAACCACGACGACCCGCGCGTCGCCGACCACGTCGCCGCCGTCATGGGCCACTGGCTCGCCCGGGGCGCCGACGGCTGGCGGCTGGACGCCGCCTACGCGGTGCCGCCGCGCTTCTGGGCGCGCGTGCTGCGGCAGGTCCGCCTCGCGCATCCGGACGCCTACATCGTCGGCGAAGTGATCCACGGCGACTACGCCCGCCTCGTGCAGGACACCGGCATGGACGCGGTGACCCAGTACGAGCTCTGGAAGGCGATCTGGAGCGCCCTCAACGATCGCAACCTGTTCGAGCTGGCCCACGCCCTGGACCGGCACAACGGCTATCTCGACAGGTTCGCGCCCCTGACCTTCGTGGGCAACCACGACGTGACGCGGATCGCGAGCCGGCTCACGGATGAGCGGCACCTCCCGCACGCGCTGGCGATCCTGCTGACCTGCGGCGGGACGCCCGCGATCTACGCCGGCGACGAGCAGGCGTTCCGGGGCGTGAAGGAGGAACGGGTCGGCGGCGACGACGCCATCCGGCCGGCCTTCCCGCCGACGCCCGCGGATCTCGCCCCGTATGGCTGGCCGATCTACCGGCTGCACCGGGACCTGATCGCCCTCCGCCGGCGCCAGGCCGGGCTGCACCGCGCGCGGGCGCGGACGCTGCACCTCGCCAACGCGCAGCTCGTGCTCGCGCTGGGCGACGGGAGCGCGCGGGTGCTGACGGCCCTGAACCTCGCCGACGCGGACGCGACGCTGCCGGTGCCGGAGGCCCGGGCNCAGGGGATAGGCCCGTCCGGGACCCGTTCCGCGCCGCGCCCGTGGGTCGACCCGGCGCGGAGCGCCGCCGACCGGTCGGCCGGAGCCGGCGTGGCGAGGCGGTACGCGACGCGGCCGTTGAAGGGCGCGGTGCGCAGGATC
Source organism: Methylobacterium mesophilicum (assembly GCF_036441335.1). Lineage (GTDB taxonomy): Bacteria > Pseudomonadota > Alphaproteobacteria > Rhizobiales > Beijerinckiaceae > Methylobacterium > Methylobacterium mesophilicum_B. The sequence goes on along the minus strand of NZ_MLBW01000028.1, from coordinate 147,045 downwards.
GTGTCGAGCCACGCGGGCATGCCGGTACCGGGCCGGAACTCCGCCCGCCGCTCCCAGGCCCTCAGGAGGGTGAGACGGACGAGGTCGTCTCCCTGGACGTCGCCCGCGATGGCGTCGCGGGCCAGTGTCCGCGCGCGGCGGCGCAGATCCGGCACGGCGTCGAGCAGCGCCGTGCCGAAGCCGGCGGGGACCTGACCATCGGTCTCGGAGGCGGCCGCGGCTTCCGACAGCCGGCCGAGCAGGTGCCTTAGACGCGAATTTTCCTCAGTTTCCACAACTTCTGAAAAATGTTCCCCCAGATCCGCCGCGGATCGCGCGCCCGGATCGGAGATCACGCTCCGGTGTTCCGCGGGCATCCGCAATGGTCGATCGATACCCTGCACGTTCGGCATGGCCACGTCTGCTGGAAAAGGTGCCGAGATCGCGCTGAGACGGCGTCGCGGCGTTGTGAGCACTAATCTCTGGCTCAAAACGCCCGCGTCAATGATGCGCGTATACCAGGAAAATAACGTAGATGAGGGAACCGGCTTGCGCGCAACCCGTTTGTGCCCCGCTGCCGACAGGGCAGTGAGCGCGCGAAGGGGTGCAGAAGCCGTGACGGCGGGCATCGACAGGCACGAACTCCGGCAGATCATCGCCGGGTTGAGCGAGGGCGTGATCCTGGTCGAGCCCGACCAGACCATCGCGTACGCCAACGAGGCCGCGCTCGCCATGCACGGCGCCGGGTCCCTCGACGAGCTCGGCCCGACCGTCGACGCCTACCGCGAGCGCTTCCGCCTGCGCTACCGCAACCACGTCACGCCGAACCAGTACCCGATCGAGCGGGTCGTGGCCGGCGAGCGCTTCCACGACGTCGTGGTCGAGGTGCGCCGGGCCGACAGGCCCGACATGGACTTCGTGCACTCGCTGCGCAGCCTCGTGGCCACGGACCGCGACGGCAACCCGAGCTGCCTGGCGCTGATCCTCAAGGACGTCTCCGACCAGTTCGAGGCCGAGGAGCGGTTCGAGCGCACCTTCAACGCCAACCCGNTCGGCGCCTACGAGACCCGGCGCGTCTGAGCGTTCCACCGGCCCCCGCGCGGGACGCGGGGGCCGCCCCCGGCCGGGACGACCGGCCTCACCAGCGAAGCAGGAGCACACGCGATGAGCAGCACGACCGACAAGCTGAAGGGCCTGGCCAACGAGGCGGTGGGCAACGTCAAGCAGGCGGCCGGCAAGGCGACCGGCAACGACCGGCTGGTGGCCGAGGGCAAGGCGCAGGAGCTGAAGGGCGAGGCGCAGAAGACCGTCGGCGACGTCAAGGACGGCGCCAAGACCCTCGCCGACAAGATCACCGGCAAGCGCTGAGCCGGGCCCGGCGGCGCGGGCCTGTCCGGCGCCGCCGACCTCGTCCATCCCGCACAGGAGACATCGCATGAACCGCGACCAGATCCGCGGCGCGTCCCGCCACCTCAAGGGCCGCGCCCAGACCGCCCTGGGCGGCCTGACCGGCGACCCGGCCCGCCAGGTGCGCGGCGCGGTGAACCAAGTGGCCGGCGGCGCGCAATACGCCTACGGTCGCGCCCGCGACCGCGCCGAGGACCTCGCGGACGATCTCGCCGAGGACGGCCGCCATCTGGCCGAGGCCGCCCGCGGACGGGCCGACCACCTGATCGACGAGGTTCGGGACCGCGCCCGGGACGTGCGCCGCCGCGGCGCCGATCACGGCCGGCAGGCGATCCGCACGGCCGACGCCAACCGCACCAACACTCTGCTGGGCCTGGCCGCCGTCGCCTTCGCGGCGGGCTGGCTCGTCCGCCGCGCCCGCTGACGGAGGCTCCACCGATGCTGCGCAAGCTTCTCACGGCCTTCATCGTGCCGAAGCTCGTCGCCTATCTCGGGCGCCGCTACGACCGGCGCCGGGGCACCGGCCGCACCTACTGACGCCCGGATCTGGAGCCCGGGATCGCTAGCCCGGGGCCTTCCAGATGCCGGCGGCGATCCGCGTCGTCTCGACCAGCGCGGCGTGGAGCGCCGCGTCCCCGTCGCGCCGGCCGGCGCGGAGCGCCGCGACCAGCTCGGCCGGCGATGCCCGAGCCGCTCGGCGAGGGCCGCGCGGTCGCCGCCGAGGCTCGCGTCCTTGACCACCCGCGGTCCCAGGCCGACCCCCGAGACGAGGCCCATCAGCGCGAAGGGCGCCCCGACCACCGCCGGATCCGCGCAGAAGCCGACCGGCTCCGGCACCCGCACCCCGGCCGCGAAGGCGGCGCGCAGGATCCGGAACTCCTCCGCCCGCGAGCGGCTCGACGCGATGGTGGCGGCCGCGTCCTTGCGCAGGACGAAGCCCCGGGGCGCGCCGTCGACCCGGCACGCCAGCATCCAGTTCTCCTGGATCGAGCCGCCGGTCAGCGGCCGCGCGTCGTCGAGCGCGACCGACCCGGCGTCCAGGGTCCGGCCGATCCAGGCGCAGAGCGCCGTCCTCTGATCCGCGTCCAGCATGGCGCCTCAGGACCGCGTCACGGGACGCGCTCGAGGGCCATGGCGATCCCCTGGCCGCCGCCGATGCACATGGTCACGAGCCCGTAGCGGCCGCCGGTCCGGGCCAGCTCGTAGAGGGCCTTCACGGTGATGATCGCCCCCGTGGCGCCGATCGGGTGGCCGAGGGCGATGGCGCCGCCGTTCGGGTTGACCCGATCGGGATCGAGGTCGAGGGCGCGGGAGACCGCGCAGGCCTGCGCCGCGAAGGCCTCGTTCGACTCGACGACGTCGAAATCCGCGGCCCGCAGGCCGGTCCGCTCCAGCAGCCGCCGCACCGCCGGCACCGGGCCCATGCCCATCTCGGAGGGGTCCACGCCGGCGTGGGCGTAGCCGACGATCCGGGCGAGGGGCGTCGCGCCGTCGCGCGCGGCCCGCGCGGCGCTCGACAGGACGAGGGCCGCGGCGCCGTCGTTCAGCCCCGAGGCGTTGCCGGCCGTGACGCTGCCGGTCTTGGAGAAGGCGGGGCGCAGCTTGGCGAGGTCCTCGGCGCTCGTGGCCTTCGGGTGCTCGTCGGTGTCGAAGGCCATCGTCTCGCGCCGGCGCTGGACCTCGACCGGCAGGATCTGCTCCCGGAACCGGCCCTCGCGGATCGCCCGCGCGGCGCGGGCCTGGCTCTCGGCCGCGAAGGCGTCCTGCGCGTCGCGGGGGACGTCGTAGCGCGCGGCCACGTTCTCGGCGGTGACGCCCATGTGGCCGTTGCCGAACGGATCGGTCAGCGCGCCGAGCATGAAGTCGACGAGCACCGCGTCGCCCATGCGCGACCCGGTCCGCCCGGTGGTCAGGAGGTGGGGCGCGCGGCTCATGCTCTCGGCGCCGCCGGCCACGGCCGTCTCGGCGTCGCCGAGCAGGATGGACTGCGCGGCCGAGACGATCGCCTGCAGGCCGCTGCCGCAGAGGCGGTTGACCGTCATGGCCGGCACCTCCGCGGGAATCCCGCCCTCCATCGCCGCGACGCGGGCGATGTAGGCGTCCCGGGGCTCGGTCGGGATGACGTTGCCGAGGACCACGTGGCCGACCGCCTCGGGCGCGGTCCCGGCGCGGCGCAGCGCCTCCGCGACGCAGCTTGCGGCGAGGGCGGAGGGCGGCGTGCCGGCCAGCGCGCCGCCGAACGTGCCGATCGCGGTGCGCACCGCGCCTGTGATCACGACCTCGGTCATACTCTCGGCTTCCTCTCGGCTTCCCTGTCTGACTCGGCCTGCCGACGCGCCCCGCGCGGCGGACGGACGGTGTCGGCCCCGCTCAGGCCCCGACGCCCCACGACCAGAAGGCGTCGCCCTCGGCCTCGAGGTTGCGGTTCAGGACCATCTTGTGGACCTCGTCGGCCCCGTCCACGAGGCGGGCCTGCCGGGCGTAGCGGTAGATCCACTCGAGCGGCGTGTCGGTGGAGTAGCCCCGCGCGCCGTTGATCTGGATCGCCGTGTCGGCGGCCGCGTGCAGGAGGTTGGCCACGTGCACCTTGGCCATCGACACCTCCTTGCGGGCGAAGCTGCCCTGGTCGAGGGCCCAGGCGGCCTTCATCACCAGGAGGCGCCCGATCTCGATCCGCATGGCGAGGTCGCCGAGCATCAGCTGGATGCTCTCCCGGTCGGCCAGCCGGATCCCGAAGCCGTGCCGCTCGGCCGCGTAGGCCCGGGCGATCTCGACGCAGCGCTTCGACAGGCCGAGCCAGCGCATGCAGTGGGTCAGCCGCGCCGGCCCGAGGCGGATCTGGGTGAGCTTCAGGCCGTCGCCCTCATTCATCAGGACGTTCTCGGCCGGGATCTCCAGGCCCTCGAACAGCAGCTCGCAATGGCCGCCGTGCTCCTCCGGCCCCATGATCGGGATGCGGCGCAGGATCCGCCAGCCGGGCTGGTCCCTGTGGAACAGGAAGGCGGTCAGCCCTTTGCGCGCGTCGTCGGAGGTGCGCGCCATCAGGATGAAGTGCTCGGCCTCCTCGGCGCCGGTGATGTACCACTTGCGGCCGGTGACCACGTAGCCGTCGCCCCGCCGCTCGGCCCGGGTCTGGATCATGCCGGGATCGGAGCCGCCGCCGGGATGCGGCTCGGTCATGGCGAAGGCCGAGCGGACCCGCCCGTCCACGATCGGCGCGAGCCAGCGCGCCTTCTGGTCCGGGGTCGCGACCTTCTCCAGCACCATCATGTTGCCGTCGTCGGGCGCGGCCGAGTTGAACACGACCGGCCCGAAGATCGAGCGGTTCATGGCCTCGTAGCAGACCGCCATGCCGACCTTGTCGAGCCCGGCGCCGCCGGTCTCGGGCCGCAGCTGCAGGCACCACAGGCCCTCGGCGCGGGCGAGGCCGCGCAGCCGGGCCAGCTCGGGGAGGCTGATGTTGCCGTGGCCGTCATAGGCCGCCGGATCGGCCTCCAGCGGCAGGATGTGCGCGTCCACGAAGGCCGCGATCCGCGCGCGGTAATCCTCGACGCGCGGGGAGATGGTGAAATCCACGGGCCCACCTCCTGGGTCGGTGCAGGCGATAAAAATCGAGCGAGCGCTCGCTTTTTATCGCCTGGATTCGCGCCTGGCAACGGGCTAGACCGCGGGCGCCGCTCCCGGTGATGGCCACGGCGGGCGGGCGCGACGACGAGACGACGACGGAGCGACGATGGATCGATGAGCCCCGCAGACGCCCCCCCGGCCGACCTGCCGGCGCACCTGCCGGCGCACCTGCCGGCGAAAGACGCCTACGCGACCGAGGCGATCTGCGCCCGGATCCTGGCGCGGCACCGGGACCGGATCCGCGTCCGGAAGGACCACGTCGCCGTCGCCAACCTCGCGCGGATCATCAAGGCGGTGCTGAAGCTGTCGAGCCGGCAGGGCTTCCACGAGACGAGCCTGCGCGACCTCGCCCGGGCCTCGGGGCTCAGCATGGGCGGGCTCTACTCGTACTTCGACAACAAGAACACGCTCCTGGTGATGATCCTCACCGAGGTGGCCGAGACGGCCGAGGCGGTCCTGCGGCAGGCCCCGGCGGGGCTCGCGGCGGATCCGGCCGCGCATCTGCGCTGGCTGATCGAGACCCATATCCGCCTGACCGAGGCGATGCAGCCCTGGTTCGTCTTCGCCTTCATGGAGGCGAAGGGCTTCCCGGCCCCCGCGCGGACGATGGCGACGGCGAGCGAGGCCGCCACGGAGCGCATCTTCGCCGAGGTCCTGGCCCGCGGCGCGGCGGCGGGCGTCTTCGCGGTCGCCGACGTGGATCTCACCGCCGCGCTGATCAAGCCGCTCCTGCAGGACTGGTACGTGAAGCGGGCCAAGCACCGGAAGCGCGGGATCCCGATCCAGCGCTACATCGCGGGCGTGACCGCCTTCGTCGAGAGGGCCATCGCGGCGGGCTGATCCCGCGGCGGACGAACAACCTCTGGTCGAGGCCGCCGCGTGCGCCTATGCCGGGCCCGGGGGCATTCCGGAGCGCGGGGGAGCATGGCCGGACCGATCAGGCGTCGCGCGGGCGCGCCCGGAGCCGCCGGGGTCGACGATCCGCTGAGCGGCCTCGCGCCGCTGCTGCGCGTGCGGCCGCACCTGGACGACGTCTGCCGGTTCGGCGGCGCCTGGGCCGCCGCGCACGAGACGGAGCCGGCGCGGCAGGCCTATTTCCACCTCGTCACGCGCGGCCGCGCCACGCTGCGGCGGCCCGGGAGCGCGCCCCTGCAGGTCGCGGCCGGGGACATCCTGCTCCTGCCGCGCGGCGACGCGCACCTGTTCCACGGCGCGGGGCCGCGGCCGGCGACGCCCCTGCCCGTCGCGGTCCGCCACGCGGACACCCTGCGGTTCAAGACCACCGTCGGGGCCGAGCCCGACGTCGAGCTGATCTGCGGCCGCCTGGCCTTCGAGGCGGCGCCCCAGACCCTGATCGTGACCGCCCTGCCGGACCTCCTCGTCCTGAACGTCGGCGCCGAGCCCCTGGCCACCCGCTTCGCGCCGCTGCTGGCGGGCATCCGCGCGGAGCTGAACGACCTCCGCGCCGGGTCGGTCGCGGTCGCCGAGAACCTCGCGAGCGCGCTGTTCATGATGATGATGCGCGCGCATCTCGAGGCGTCGGGCCCGGCCGAGGGATTGCTGCGCCTCCTGGGCCAGCCGCTCGCCGCCCGGGCGGTGCTCGCGATGGTGCGCGATCCGGTGCATCCCTGGACGCTGGACGAACTGGCCGCGACGGCCGCCGCGTCGCGGGCGAGCCTCGTGCGCGCCTTCCGCGCCGCCGCGGGCGTCGCGCCGCTGGAATTCCTCACCGACCTGCGGCTCGGGCTCGCCCATCACCGCCTGCGCACCGAGACGGTCGCGCTGGACCGTCTCGCCGCGGAGGTCGGCTACCAGTCCGCGGCCGCCCTGAGCCGGGCGTTCCTGCGCAAGTACGGGATCCGCCCCGGGCAGGCCCGGCAGCCGGAGGCCCCCCGCAGGCGGGTTGATCCGCCCGGTCATCAGCCTGCGCCGCGCGGTCATCGAGGGCGCGGCCGGCCCTGATTACCTTCCTCGTCATCACGAAGGAGGTCGTCATGCACATGATCGATTGGAACACCTACCGCCAGCAGGTCACCGCCGGCGTCGGACACTTCGCCAAGCTCAGCCCCGACACGGTGCGGGGCTACGGCACTCTCAGCACGGCGGGCCAGAAGACCGGCCAGCTCGACGCCAAGACCCGCGAGCTGATCGCGGTGGCGGTGGCGATCTCCCTGCGCTGCGACGGCTGTATCACGGTCCACACCGACGCCGCCCGCAAGCTCGGCGCCACCGAGGCCGAGCTGGCCGAGGCCCTCGGGGTCGCCACCAGCCTCAATGCCGGTGCCGCGGTCGTCTACGCGACCCGCGCGCTCGACGCCTTCGCGGCCTCCGCCGAGGCGTAGCCCCCTCCCCCATCCGGTTGAGCAAGGAATCGTGCCATGAACACGCAGGTTCGTCGCGTCCTCGGCCTCGTCTCCGGGCCGGGCTCGAACCGCCTCGGCCTCCAGGCCATGCGGGTCGCCATCGCGGTCATCTTCCTCTGGATCGGCGCGCTCAAGTTCGTGCCCTACGAGGCCGACAGCATCACGCCCTTCGTCGCCAACAGCCCGGTGATGGCGTTCTTCTACGCCCATCCCGACCAGTACGCCCAGCACCTCACCCACGAGGGCGAGCTGAATCTCGCCGCCCGCGCGTGGCAGACGGCCAACCACACCTACGCGTTCTCCCGCGGCCTCGGCACGGTCGAGCTGCTGATCGGCCTGCTCGTCCTCGTCGGGCTGGCGTCGCGGCGGCTGGGCCTCGCCGGGGCGGTGCTGGCCTTCCTGACGCCGGTGGTGACCCTGTCGTTCCTCGTGACCACCCCCGAGGCCTGGGTGGCGGCGCTCGGCGACGCCGAGCACGGCTTCCCCTACCTGTCGGGCGCAGGCCGCCTCGTCCTCAAGGACGTCACGCTCATGGCCGGCGCCTGGCTCGTCCTCGCGGACAGCGCCCGCGCCATCCTCGAGCGGGAAGCCCGGGCGCCGGGCGCCCCCGCCCGCCTCGACCTCGCGGGAAGCCGCTAGGTAACCGGGGCGCCGCCCGCGGGCAGCGCCCCGATCATCCTTCCCAGGCCGCCGATGTCGTCGAGGACGGCGTCGGCGGCCTCGGCGTCTTCGGGGCGCCCGTAGCCGTAGCGGGCCAGGATGGCGGCGGTGCCGGCGGCGCGGGCGGCCGCGATGTCGTGGTGCATGTCGCCGACCATGACGGCCCGCCCGGGCGCGACCCGCAGGCGGCGCAGGGCCTCCCGCAGCGGCGCGGGATCGGGCTTGCGCTCGGGCAGCGTGTCGCCGCCCACGACCGTGTCGATCAGCGGCGCCAGCCCCACCGCGTCGAGGATCAGCCCGGTGGCGCGGGCCGGCTTGTTGGTGACGACCGCCAGCGCGTAGCCCGCCGCCCGGAGGTCGCGGACCGCCGCGGCGGCGCCGGGGAACAGGGCGGTGCCCTCCCCGCCGAGGCGCGCGGCGAGGCCCGACAGCCGGGCCGCGTCGCGCGCCACGAGGACGAGGTCGTGCCCCCGCGCCGCCAGCTGCGCGGCGTACTCCGCGCCGATCCCCGAGGAGGCGCCCGTCACCAGGGCCTTGCCGTGAGCCTGTGGCATCGTGGTCGTCCCGTCGTGAGCTGCCGGGCGCTCAGGCGGCGCCGAGCTTGGTGTTGGCCATCGGCAGGGCGCGGATCCGCTGGCCGGTCAGCGCCGCGACGGCGTTGAGCACCGCGGGCGGCACGCCCGGAAGCCCCGGCTCGCCGACGCCGCCCATCGGCGCGCCGCTCTCGACGATGCGCACGTGCACGGCCGGCATGTGCTCCCGGCGCAGGACCGGGTAGGTGTCGTAGTTCCGCGACTGGCGCACGCCGTCCCGGTAGACGATCTGCTCGAACAGGACCGAGGACAGGCCCAGCGCGGCCGCCGACTCGACCTGCGCCTTGACGATCGCCGGGTTGACGATGCTGCCCGGGTCGAACGCGATCCAGAGGTTGTGCACGCGGGCCTCACCGCCCTCGACGGAGACCTCCGCGACGGTGGCGGTCTCCGACCCGAACGGCGAGGCCATCGCGACGCCGCGGGCGCGCAGGCCGCCCTCGGCGCGGTAGGGGCCGCGCCGCCAGCCGCCCGACATCTCGGCCACCGCCGTCAGCAGGGCGCGGTGGCGGGCGCTGTCCTTGAGGAGCGCCATGCGCAGCGCGAAGGGATCCTGCCCGCCGGCCTGCGCGACCTCGTCGAGGAAGCTCTCGTAGAACGCGTCGTTCATCGAGTGGCCGACGGAGCGCCAGAACGCGATGTTCACCGGATGGGCGACCTTCGTGAAGGTCATGCGCCGGTTCGGCACCGCGTAGGGCTTCTCGACGATACCCTCGACCGCGGACGGGTCGACCGGCGTCCGCATCATCATGCTGAAGTAGCGTCCGATCGGCCCCTCGCCGACCGTGCGCACCGTGAGGGCGGTCGGCCGGCCCGCCGCGTCGAGGGCCGCCCGGAACCGGCTGAAGCTCAGGGGCCGGACCGCGTCGCGGGCGAACTCCTCCTCGCGCGACCACAGCACCTTCACGGGCCGGCCGGTCGCCTTGGCGAGCAGGATCGCCTGCGGGAACGGGTTGCCCGCCTCGTAGGTGAAGTGCCGGCCGAAGAAGCCGCCGAGCATCGGCGAGTGGATGCGGACCCGGGCCGGCTCCAGCCCGGCGACCTTGGCCGACACCGCCTGGAACACCTCCGGCATCTGGTTCGGCAGCCAGACGTCGAGGGTGCCGTCGCCGTTGAAGCGCGCGATCGCCGAGGGCGGCTCGAGCTGGGCATGGGCGAGGTAGGGCGCCTCGTACTCCGCCTCGACCACCTTGGCGGCCTCGGCGAAGGCGCCGTCCACGTCGCCCTCGGCCTCGGCGACGTGGCCCGGATCCGCCGAGGCCTTCAGCGCGGCGAGCATGCCGGCGGAGGAGAAGTCGGCCGCCACCGTGTCGAGGCCGCTGGCCTTGCCGGCCGACCACGTCACCTGCAGCGCCTCGACGGCCTTGCGGGCGCGCCACCAGCTGTCGGCCGTGACCGCCACGGCCCCCGGCAGGCGGTGCACCGCGTGCACGCCCGGCATCGCCCCGACCTCGGCCTCGTTCGTCAGGCGCTCCGGCTCGGTCCCGAGCCGCGGCGCGTGCTGCACGGCGGCGTAGAGCATGCCGTCGACCTTCTGGTCGATCGCGTAGATCGCCCGTCCGGTCGACTTGTCCCGCACGTCGATCCGCGGGACCGGCTGGCGGATGTAGCGGAAGGTCCGCGGGTCGCGCAGGGCGACGCCCTCGTTCGGCCTCAGCGCCAGCGCGTCGGACGCCAGGGCGCCGTAGGAGAGCGCCGTGTTCGAGGCCGCGTGCAGCACGACCCCGTCCCGGGTGGTGAGTTCGCCCTCCCGGACCTTGAGCCGGGCCGCGGCGGCGCGGATCATGAGGTCGCGGGCGGTGGCGCCGAGGCGCCGCATGACGTCGTAGCTCGACCGGGTCGAGAAGCTGCCGCCGGTCATGCGAATGCCGTTGACGACGGCGTAGTCGGGACCGGGCGGCGCGCACTCCACCACGAAGCGGGACGGCGGCACGTCGAGCTCCTCGCCGACGATCTGCGCCAGGCCGGTGGCGATGCCCTGGCCGCCCTCCACGAAGGGGCTCAGCAGCTTGATGGTCCCGTCCGGGTGGATCTCCAGGAAGGCCGCGACCCGGGTGCCGGGCTTGGGCGCCAGGGCGCCCGCGCCCTCCGCGGGGCCCTGCGCCTCCGCCCNGGCACCGCCGGCCGCCGCGAGGACGCCGCGGCGGGAGGGGGCCGGCCGGGCGGTCTGGCCGCCGGGGCCGGGATCGACGCGGGACATGTCATGCTGGGCGCGATCGCGGAGCTGGTCCATGGCGGCCTCCTCAGGCGGCGGCCTGCCGCACGGCGGCGGCGATGGCGTTGTAGGTCCCGCAGCGGCACAGGTTGGTCATCGCCTCGGCGATCTCGGACTCGGTGGGCTTGGGCGTCTGCTTGAGGAGGGCCGTGGCGGCCATGACCTGACCCGACTGGCAGTAGCCGCACTGGGGCACCTGCACGGAGACCCAGGCCTCGACGACCTTCCGGCCGACGGAATCCTGCTCGATCGCCTCGATGGTGGTCACGGCCTGATCGCCGACGCTCTCCAGCGGCACCTGGCAGGAGCGCGTCGCCTGCCCGTCGAGGAGCACCGTGCAGGCCCCGCACTGGGCGATGCCGCAGCCGTACTTGGTGCCGGTCATCCCGAGCGTGTCGCGCAGGACGAAGAGCAGCGGCGTGTCGGGCTCGGCCTCGACCGCGTGCGGCCGGCCGTTGATCGTCAGGTTCACCATGGCCGCTTGCCTCCGAGGATCGGCTGAGCCCCCCGGCCATGCTTACGGTCGCCGCGCAGGGCGGCCTACGCCGTAGAAGCCACGTTTCCGGCCATGTCAGGCCTTATCCGGCCATGCCCGGCCGTCGCCGGGTGCGCTCAGGCGACCGCGAGGGGCCCGGCCGCCCGGCGGATCACCCGCGGCACCGCGCCGTGGACCCGGAGGAACGCGCGGCGCATCCGCTCGCGGTTGGCGAAGCCGGCCTCCCGGGCGATCGCCTCGATGGGCAGGCGGCTCTCCTCCAGCATCAGCTTGGCGGCCTCGACGCGCAGCGTCTCGATGGCCTTGGCGGGCGAGGTTCCGGTCTCGGCCCGGAACAGCCGGGTGAACTGGCGCGGGCTGAGGCAGGCCACGGCGGCGAGGTCCTCGGTGGTGAGCGGCAGCTGCAGGTTCCGGCGCGCGTGGGCGAGGACGCTCTGGATCCGGTCGGTGGGCGCGTCCACCTCCAGCAGCGCCGAGTGCTGCGCCTGACCGCCGGCCCGGCGGCGCTCCATCACCAGCCCGCGGGCGACGCGGGTGGCGATGTCGCGGCCGAGATCGCGCTCCACCATGGCGACGGCGAGGTCGATCGCCGCCGACATGCCCGCCGAGGTCCAGAGGTTGTCGTCGGCGATGTAGATCTTGTCGATGTCGAGCCGGGTCGCGGGATAGCGCGCGCGGAACTGGGAGGCGTGGTTCCAGTGGGTCGTGGCGCGGCGCCCGTCGAGCAGGCCGGCATCGGCCAGGACGAAGGCCCCCATGCACAGCCCCGCGACCCGCCGCGTCGCCCGGGCCGCCGCCCGGAGGTAGCGGGCGAGGCCCGGCGTCGTCTCCGGGAGCCCGATCCCGGCCGCGACCAGGATCGTGTCGAAGGCATCCGGCGCGCCGAGGGGCTCGGTGGCGATGTCGGGCCCCAGCCCCGCGCGCACCCGGCCGCCCTGCTCGGCGAGCAGGCGGACGTCGTAGACCGGCGCGCCCGCGTACTTGTTGGCCAGCACGAACGGCGAGGTCACCGCCAGGGCCATGAAATCGAAATCGGGACAGACCACGAGGCCGATCCGCCGCACGACAGCCATGGACCACCGCTCCGCTTCGCCGGCGGCCAACATCAGGCCCCGGCCGGGCCGTGACAAGAGTCGTGGCCGGAACCGAGGCATCCGCGTCCGGGGCCGGTCCTGGCGCCGGTCCCGGGGCCGGTCCCGATCTCTTGCCCGGCCCCCCGGTGTCCTAGCGGGATCTGGCGTCGGGCGGTGCCGGGTCGGTGCAGGTGACGGGCTTGGCGGCCCCGTCGGTCCACGTGACCGACCGCCCCTTGCCCCGCAGCTCGTGCGTGGCGTCGGCGTAGCGGTACCCCGACCCGCTGATCTGCACGGGCAGGGTGACGGCGGCGCCGTTCGCCGGCCGGACGACCGCCCTGTCGGGTCCCGCGGCGTTCACGAACGTGACGGCCAGAGCCTGTCCGTCCGGGCAGGCGAAGGTCACGTCGATCGTCTCGGCCTGCCCGGGCCCGGCGGCCATGGACAGGCCGCCGACGAGGATCGCCAGCCGGACGGACCGGTCACGGGTTCTCATCGCTCTCTCCCCAGCCTCCCGACCGCAGTCCCGTCGCGGCGGTGATCATCGCCGGGATGCGCCGGGCGGGCAATCGGCAGGCAGGCGGGCGGCAGGTCCCGGCGGGCTTTCGGAGCGCGGGGCGCGGTCGAGACCCGGACCGGCATCGGGTCGGGCCCTGCCGGGCCCGGGCGGGACAAGTCGACGAAGACCTGAAATGAATCCACAGCAATTGCGGCAAGAGAGTTCGGAGCCTCAATCAGTCAAGACGGGGCGAATGCCTCCGAAAATTCGATCGATCGCGGGCGCGTCTTCTGCAGATCGTCGAGAAAAGGCTCGCGCGCGCTGGCGGCCACGCCTCGGAGGACCATCCTGCTCTGCCGCCATTTAAATGTCTCTTTAATGAAAGAAAAATAGTAATACGGAAATTGCGCAGCTGCAGCTCCAATGAACCGTTCCAAACACCCGCTCTCGTTACTGATCGCGACGTGGACCACATCCGCCCGCGGACTGACCGCCACGCGTCAGCTCGCGGAGCTGCAGAAGCAGGTCCCGACCCTCTACGGGCTTCTCTCGATCAATGCCGGCGCACTCGCGTTGACCCATTACGGTCTGGCGCCCGCCGCCCTGACGCTCGGCATCCCGGCCGTCGTGATCGCGCTGTGCGTGGTGCGGGCGGCGCACTGGCTGCGCCTGCGGCCCGAGACGTTCAGCGAGGCGCGGGCGGCCCGCCACCTGCGGTTGACCACGGCGCTCACGGTCTTCTTCTCGGCCGCCTTCGTGGTCTGGGCGATGGTGCTGAACCGGTACGGCGGCCCCTACGAGCAGGGCCACGTGGCGATCTTCGTGGCCGTCACGGTGATCGCCTGCATCTTCTGCCTGACGCACCTGCCGGTGGCGGCCTTCCTGGTGACCGGCATCGTCATGAGCGTGTTCCTGTTCTGCTGCGTGACCAGCGGGAACGACGTCTTCCTGGCCATCGCCGCCAACACGGCCTTCGTGACGGCGGTGATGGTCCGCATCCTCAACACCAACTACCGGGCCTTCGTCGACCTCGTGGCGTCCCAGGCCGTGGCGAGCCGGCTCTCGGAGGAGAACGCGCGCCTCGCCCAGACCGACAGCCTGACCGGCCTGCCCAACCGGCGCTACTTCTTCCAGAAGCTCGACGAGGCGATCCGGTCGTCCGCGGCGACCGAGACGCCCTTCGCTCTGGCGATCTTCGACCTCGACCGCTTCAAGCCGATCAACGACACCTACGGGCACAATGTCGGCGACCGGGTGCTGGCGGAGGCCGGCCGCCGCCTCGCGGGCTTCGCGGGCGCCGACGTGGTGGTGACGCGGCTGGGGGGCGACGAGTTCGGCGTGCTCCTGCGCGCGCCGGGTTCGGCCGCGGCGGCGCTCGCCTTCTGCGACGGCGTCTGCACCGCGCTGCAGCAGCCGATCCGGATCGGCGACATCCGCGTCGTCACGGGCTGCTCGGGCGGGCTCGCCCTGCCCTGCCGGATCCCGCACGACGCCGACGCCCTGTTCGACCGCGCCGACTACGCGCTCTACCACTCCAAGGAGCAGCGGCGCGGCGCCACGACCCTGTTCTCGCAGGAGCACAAGGACGCGATCCGCGCCGAGCAGGCGGTGGAGACGGCCCTGCGGACGGCGGATCTCGCCGTCGAGATGGTGCTGCACTACCAGCCGGTCCTCGACCTCCAGACGGGGCGGACCGCCTTCGTGGAGGGTCTGGCGCGCTGGACGAGCCCGACGCTGGGCCCCGTCGCGCCGGACCGGTTCATCGCGGCGGCCGAGCGCTGCGGCATGATCCACACGGTGACGCTCCTGCTCCTGCGCAAGGCGCTCGCCGACGGCGCGCGGCTGCCGCCCGGGACCGGCCTGTCCTTCAACCTCTCCGCGCACGACCTCGCCGCGCCGGAGACCGTCCTGGCGATCCTGGCGGCGGTGCGGGGCAGCGGCCTCGACCCGCGCCGCCTGACGCTCGAGCTGACCGAGACCGCCCTGATGCGCGACTTCGACCACGCCAAGGCGGCCATCACCACCCTGCGCAGCCTCGGCATCAAGATCGCCCTCGACGATTTCGGGACCGGCTATTCCAGCCTGGGCTACGTCCACCGCCTGCCGCTGGACAAGATCAAGATCGACCGCGGCTTCATGGCCGACATCGACATCGACACCGACCGGGGCTGCAGCCTCGTCTCCACGATCCTGGACCTGTGCCGCAACCTCGGCCTCGACGGGATCGTCGAGGGGATCGAGACGCAGGCCCAGCTGGACGTGGCGCGGCGACACGGCAGCCGCTACGCCCAGGGCTACCACATCGGCCGCCCGATGCCCCTCGCCGACCTGCTGGAGCGGCTGGAGCGGGAGGGCGCGGCAGAAGCGGAAGCAGAGGCAGCGGCAGAGGCCGGCGCGGTGCGCCGGAGGGCCTGAGGCGGCCCCGGCGCGGGCCGGAGCCGCGCCCTCAGGCGCGCCGGAGGTTCCAGAGGATCGGGAATCCCGGGAGCCGGCCCGTGAGGGTGCGCCGGTAGGAGGTCATCGAGCGGTAGGAGCCGACCGGCACGAACACGACCTCCTCGAGGGCGATCCGCTGCATGTCGGCGCAGATCGCCCGGCGCGCCTCCGCGTCGGAGGCCGCGAACCACGCGGTCCGCAGCGCCTCCAGCCGCGGCACCGACGGCCAGCCGAACCACGCGTTCGGCCCGTTGGCCCGGAGCGGCTGGAGGGCGGCGGGGTCGGCGTTGTCGAAGGACGAGAAGGTGGTGAGCAGCACCGACCAGCCGCCCTTCTCGACGGGCTCGCGGGAGACGCGCCGCTGGATCACCGTGCCCCAGTCGCTCAGGGCCAGGTCGACGTTGAAGCCGATCCGGGGGAGCAGGTCGGCCGCGACCTGGGTCAGCGCCGACGGGGCCAGGATGTCGGTGGGGCCGATCAGCCGGATCTTCGCGCCGTCGTAGCCCGCGGCCTTGAGCGCCGCCCGGGCGGCGTCGAGGCTGCGCGGCCCGGTGAGCACGTCCAGGCCGGCCTGCGTCGCCATCGGCGTGTCGGGCGTGAAGATCCCGCAGCGATCGTTGAAATTGGCCGGATCGTCGCCCGCGATCGCCGCCATGAAGTCGCCCTGGACGATCGCCGGCAGCACCGCCCGGCGCACCGCGACGTCGTCGAACGGCGGCTGCAGGTGGTTCATCCGCAGGATCGCCGGGTTGGTGAGCCGGTCGAGGCCCTCCACCACGATGTCGCGGTTGCGGGCGAGCAGTTGCTGGAGTTCGGGCGGCGGCTGCTCGTACCAGTCGATCTCGCCGTTCTGCAGGGCCGCCGCGGCGGTGGCGCCGTCGGCGATGATCCGCCACTCGATCCGGTCGAAATGGGCGACCTTGCCGCCGGCCGTCAGGCTGGGCGTGCCGGGCGCCGGCACGTAGCCGGGGTGGCGCTCGTAGACCATCAGGCTGCCCGAGTTGAACTCGTCGGCCTTCCAGCGGAACGGCCCGGAGCCGGTCGCGTCGGTGATCTGCTTGTACGGGTCGGTCCGGGCGACCCGCTCGGGCATGACGAAGGCCGGCTGGCTGACGCTCGCCAGCGCCTGCGGCAGGAGCGGGAACGGCGCCTTCAGGCGGAACACGATGTCGGTGTCGCCGTCGTGGGCGAGCTCGTCGGTGGCGGCCATCAGGGTCTGGCCGAAGCCGTTGCGCGCCGCCCAGCGCCGGATGCTGGCGACGCAGTCCCGTGCCAGGACCGGCGTGCCGTCGTGGAAGCGCAGGCCCGCGCGCAGGGGGATCGTCACCCGGCGCCCGTCCTGCTCGACCTTGAGGCCGGCCGCCATCTGCGGCTGCGGCCGCAGGTCGGCGTCGAGGCCGAACAGCGTGTCGTAGATCACGTAGGCGTGGTTGCGGGTGACGATCGCCGTCGTCCAGATCGGGTCGATCGAGGTGACGTTCGCCTGGGGGACCATGCGCAGGACCCGGGCGCCCTGCGCCCGCCCGACGGACGGGGCCGCCAGGGCCGCGGCCCCCGCGGCCAGGAAGGTGCGTCGCCTCATCGTCACTCCGCGAACGGTGGATCCCGGCGTCGCAAGCGCCGGACCAGGGGCGCCCCGCCTCAGCTCAGCGGGACGGCGAAGCCCCGCTGCACGGCGGGGCGCGCCATCATCCGGTCGTACCAGCGCCGGACCTGCGGGTAGTCGGCGAGGTCGACCTGATGGCGCTCGTGGCGCCACGCCCAGCCGAGGATCGCGAAATCCGCCACCGAGAGCGGTCCCGCGACGTACGCGACCTGCGCGAGGCGCCGGTCCAGCACGCCGTAGAGCCGGTGCGTCTCCTTGCTGTAGCGGGCGAGGCCGTAGGCGCGGTCGGCCTCCGCGACGGTCAGGAAGTGGTGGACCTGACCGGGCATCGGCCCGAAGCCGCCCATCTGCCACATCAGCCATTCCAGGGCGGCGACGCGCTGCCGCCGGTCCTCGGGCAGGAAGCGGCCGGTCTTCTCGGCGAGGTAGAGCAGGATCGCCCCGGACTCGAACACCGGGATCGGGGACCCGTCCGGCCCGTCCGGGTCGACGATGGCGGGGATGCGGTTGTTCGGGCTGATCGCCAGGAAGTCGGGCGCGTGCTGCGCCCCCTGCGTGATGTCGACCGGGATGACCCGGTAGGGCAGCGCCATCTCCTCCAGCGCCACGCTGATCTTCCGGCCGTTGGGGGTGTTCCAGGCGTAGAGATCGATCATCGCGGGCGCCTCCGCCGTGCGGAGGGAAGCTAGGGCCGGCCGCGGGATCCGGCAATTCGGCCGGCGCTCAGGCCGCGACCGCGGCCGCCTCGGGCTCCGGCAGGCCCAGGTGCCGGTAGGCGTGGCGGGTGAGGACGCGTCCGCGGGGGGTGCGCTGCACGAAGCCGCGCTGGATCAGGTAGGGCTCGATGATGTCCTCGATCGCGTCCCGGGGCTCCGACAGAGCCGCCCCGATCGTCTCGATGCCGACAGGACCGCCCCCGAACGCGCGCGCGATCAGGCTCAGGTACTTGCGGTCCATCACGTCGAGACCCGCCCCGTCCACGTCCAAGAGCTGCAGTGCCCGGTCGGCGATCGCCCGCGTCACCGTCTCGGCCTCCGCCACCACCGCGAAGTCCCGCACCCGCCGCAGCAGCCGCCCCGCGATCCGCGGCGTGCCCCGCGCCCGCCGGGCGATCTCGTTGGCGCCCTCCGCCGACAGGCCCAGGCCCAGCACCCGCGCGCCGCGCGCCACGATCTGCTCCAGCTCGTCGATCTCGTAGAATTCCAGCCGGATCGGGATCCCGAACCGGTCGCGCAGCGGCGTCGTCAGCAGGCCCGCCCGCGTCGTGGCGCCCACCAGGGTGAACTTCGGCAGCTCGATCTTGACCGAGCGCGCCGCCGGGCCCTCGCCGATGATCAGGTCGAGCTGGTAATCCTCCATGNTAGAATTCCAGCCGGATCGGGATCCCGAACCGGTCGCGCAGCGGCGTCGTCAGCAGGCCCGCCCGCGTCGTGGCGCCCACCAGGGTGAACTTCGGCAGCTCGATCTTGACCGAGCGCGCCGCCGGGCCCTCGCCGATGATCAGGTCGAGCTGGTAATCCTCCATGGCCGGGTAGAGGATCTCCTCGACCGCCGGGTTGAGCCGGTGGATCTCGTCGATGAACAGGACGTCGCGCTCCTCCAGGTTGGTGAGCTGCGCGGCCAGATCCCCGGCCTTGGCGATCACCGGTCCGGAGGTCGAGCGGACGTTCACGCCCAGCTCGCGCGCCACGATCTGCGCCAGCGTGGTCTTGCCCAGGCCCGGCGGCCCGACGAACAGCACGTGGTCGAGCGCCTGGCCGGTCTTCCTCGCCGCCTCGATGAACACCTGCATGTTCGCCCGCGCCGCGCGCTGGCCGATGAACTCGGCAAGGCTCAGGGGACGGATCGTCCGATCCGCCTCCGCGGCGGTCGCGCCCGGGACCGGTCCCGGGCGGACCGTCTTGATCGGCGCCACCATCTAGGCCGCCCTGGCGCGACCCGACGCCTTCTCGAAGGGGTGCTCGAAGGGGTGCTCGAAGGGGTGCTCGAAGGGCTGCACGAAGGGCTGCACCAGGACCCGCCGGCCCGAGAGGTCGTGCACGCTCACCCGCCACTCGGCCCAGTCGGTGCGGTTGGCCAACGAGCGCCGCACGTCCGAGGCGACCTTCCGGGCCCGGTCGACGAGGCGGGCCGTCGCGCGGACCTCGGTGCCGCGGGCGTCGAACACGCATTCGAGGCCGTTGGTGCAGTGGAACCGGTACTTGGCCATCCCTCGCTCCTCCTCGGCCGCCCCGCGCGGCGCTCACCCTGCGTTCACTATATGTTCTGATCTCGGCCGGATCCAGCCCCGGCGAAGCGTCGCAGGTGCCTCCTGCGCGGCCTGCGCCGGATTCGCGCCGGACTCACGACTGCGGCCGATGGGACCGGCCCGGAACACCGCGCGTTCCGCGGGCTTACCGGGCGAGACGCTTCACCGCCGGACCGGAATCCCACCATGCGCGCCACGCTCCTCGCCCTCCTGCTGGCCGTCGGCCTGGGCACGCCCGGCCGCGCCGCCGAGGCGCCGGCCGGGTCCGACGCCCTCAAGCCGATGGTGGAATCGGACGACCTCGTCTTCAACGGCATCACCCGGTCCTCGGACGGCCGGCTGTTCTCGCCGTTCCAGCGGCAGAGCAAGGACAAGGGGATCGAGCTCGGCGAGTGGCGGGACGGCAAGGCGGTCCCGTTCCCCGACGCGGCCTGGAACGCCTGGAAGACGGGCGACGACCCGGCCAAGGCCTTCGTGGCGGTCAACGCCATCCGCATCGGCCCGGACGGGGACCTCTGGGTGGTCGACAAGGGCGCGCCCGGCATGGGCGCGGCGCCGCTGCCGGGCGGCCCGAAGCTCGTGCAGATCGACCTCGCCACGAACGCCGTGCGCAGGGTCTACCCGCTGCAGGCGGCGACCACCGAGAAGAGCTTCATCGACGATTTCCGGTTCAACGGCGGCCGCATCTACCTGACGGATGCCGGCCAGCCCGGGCTGATCGTCCTCGACCGCCAGACCGGCGGCCTGCGGCGGGTGCTCGACGGCCACTGGTCGACCATCGCGCAGCGCCCGCTGACCGGCCAGGGCCGGGTGCTCCGGGACGACAAGGACAGGCTGCTCTTCATCCACGCCGACCAGCTGGAAGTCTCGCCGGACGGCAAGACCTTCTACTACCAAGCGTGCACCGGGCCGCTCTACAGCATCGAGACCCGGTACCTCGACGACGCGTCCGTGAGCGACGACGAGCGCGCCAAGCACGTGAAGCTCCACGCCGCCACGGTGGCGACGGGCGGCACCGCCATCGACGCGGGCGGCACCATCTACGCGAGCGACACGGACGGCCTGCGGATCCTCAAGATCGCGCCGGACGGGACGATGAGCACGCTGGTCCAGGACCCGCGCCTCGTCTGGGTCGACGCGATGTGGATCGACGAGCAGGGCGGCCTGTGGATCCCGGCGGCGCAGATGAACCGCACGCCGGCGATGAGCGGCGGCGGCGCATCGGCGGTCAAGTTCCCGACGACGATCTACCGGATGCAGATCGACGCCGCGCCGCTGCGCAACTGAGGCCGGATCCGCTCGGGCTCGGCTCCGCTCGGGCTCGGCTCGGCTCGGCTCGGCTCGGCGGTGCGTTCGGCACGGGGCGCCTGACGGCGAACCCGGATCCCGGGTTACAAGTTGGATCGAGACGGGTGCCGGAGCCGAGACCGTGTCGCCAGACCCGGCACCGTCGCCCGGCACGATGATAGGATGGATCGACCATGCGCAGGATGCAGTCGTCGCGGCGGGCCGGTGCCTTCCTGGCTGCCGGCCTGATCGTCGCGCTCGCCCCGCCGGCGCGGGCCGACGCCGCCCTGGTCCTGCGGGAGACCCGGCTGCACACGCCGCCGGACTCCCACGAGCCGCAGCGGGCGATGGTCAACCTGCGCAACACCGGCCCGGACCTGGCGACGAACGTGACCGTCCTGTGCACGTTCACCGGGGCCGGCGGGGCGGTGCTCGACACGCAGCAGGCCTCGGTGCCGGAGGTCGTGGGCCTCGCCGACGTGCAAACTGAGACGATCTACTACGGCTGGCCCCGCGCGAGCGGCGCCACCTGCCGCCTCGCCGAGCCGTAGCGGGCGCCCCCATCGCCCGGGGGCGCCCGCCGGTCTCGTCGCCTTCGGGCCGGCCGACGCAGCCTTAGCGGTTTCCGCGCGTTATGGTCCGTTCCCGTAGCGTCCCAGGTCCGTTTCCGGCAGAAGGCGCCACGACCCGCCACCCTGTCGCAGCGCCAGCCCCGTGCCCGTATCACCCGCCCTCCCGGCCCCAGCGACCCGCCCCGACCGCCCCGCGCGGCCGACGGGGGACTCGGTCGCGACGCGCGGGCGCTGAGNGGACTCCGGGCGCGGGCGGTCAGCGCGGAGGGGGACGGCGACGCCCGGCCGCTCCCGCCGCCCCCCGCGGACCCGGACCGGGCCGGCTCGGCCCTCCGGGAGGCGGAGGCGCGCCTGCTGCGCGCGCAGGAGGCGGGCGGGATCGGCCTGTTCACCGTGGGGGTCGCGGACGGGCTCCTGCACCCGACCCCGCAATTCTGCCGGCTCTACGGCCTGCCGGCGCGCGACACCTACCCGGCCGAGCTGGTCGAGGCGCTGATCCTGCCGGAGGACCGGGCCCTCGTCTCGACGGCGGCGAGCCGGCGCCGCGGCGACGCCCCGCGGGACGTCGTCTACCGGATCCGGCGGCCGGATACCGGCGAGATCCGCTGGATCGCGCGGCAGGGGGAGATCGAGCGCGACGCCGCGGGGCGGCCGGTGCGGTTCTCCGGGGTCGCGCGCGACATCACCGAGCAGCGCGAGGCCCGCGACGCCCTGCGCGCCGGCGAGGAGCGCTACCGCACCCTGTTCGAGGCCATCGACGACGGCTTCTGCATCATCGAGTTCTTCGACGGCCCGCACGGCCCGCTGAGCGACTACGTCCACGTCGAGGCCAATCCCGGCTACGAGCGCCACACCGGCATCGCCGGCATCGTCGGGCGGACGCTGCGCGACCTCGTGTCGGCCGAGGACGCGGAGGCCTGGCTCGAACTCTACGGCGGCGTGCTCCGGACCGGCGTCCCGATCCGATTCGAGCGCTTCTTCGCCCAGGCCGACCGCTTCATCGACGTCTCGGCCGCCCGGATCGGGCCGGCGAGCCGGCGCCAGGTCTCGGTGCTGTTCCGGGACATCACCGCGCGCCGGCAGGCGGAGGACGCCCTGCGCGCCAGCGAGGCGCTCGCCCGGACCAACATCGAGCGCGTGCAGCTCGCCCTCGCGGCCGGAGCCATCATCGGCACGTGGCACTGGGACCTGCCGAGCGACCGGTTCACGGTCGACGAGGGCTTCGCCCGCAGCTTCGGCCTCGACCCGGCGCTGGGCCGCGACGGCATCCCCCTCGCCCAAATCGTCGCGACCGTGCATCCGGACGACCAGCCCGGTCTGGCGGCCGCGATCAACGCGGCCGTCGCCCGCGGCGGCGCCTACGCGCACCAGTACCGGGTGCGCCGCGCCGACGGGCACTATTACTGGCTGGAGGCCAACGGCCGCGTCGACCACGCGCCCGACGGCACGCCCCTGAGCTTCCCCGGGGTCCTGATCGACGTGGACGAGCGCCGCGCCGTCGAGGCGGAGCGGGACCGCGTCACCGCGGCGCTGCGCAGCCTCAACGAGACCCTGGAGCAGCGGGTCGCCGAGCGCTCCGCCGAGCTGATGCGCGCCGAGGAGGCCCTGCGGCAGTCGCAGAAGATGGAGGCGGTCGGCCAGCTCACCGGCGGGCTCGCCCACGACTTCAACAACATGCTGGCCGGCATCGTCGGCTCGCTGGAGCTGATGCAGACCCGGATGCTGCAGGGCCGGGTCGGCGACCTCGACCGCTACATCGGCGCGGCGCAGGGCGCGGCCAAGCGCGCCGCCGCCCTGACCCACCGCCTGCTGGCCTTCTCGCGCCGCCAGACCCTCGACCCGAAGCCGACGGACGCGAACCGCCTGGTCGAGGGCATGATGGAGCTCGTCCGCCGCACGGTCGGCCCGTCGGTGGCGATCGAGTCGGTCGGGGCCGGCGGCCTGTGGCCGACGCTGGTCGACCCGAGCCAGCTCGAGAACGCGCTGCTCAACCTGTGCATCAACGCCCGGGACGCGATGCCGGCGGGCGGGCGCATCGTCATCGAGACCGCCAACCGCTGGCTCGACCACCGGGCCGCCCAGGAGCGCGAGCTGGAGCCGGGGCAGTACGTGACCCTCTGCGTCTCGGACAACGGCACCGGCATGACCCCCGACGTGGTCGCCAAGGCCTTCGACCCGTTCTTCACCACCAAGCCGCTGGGCGAGGGCACGGGCCTCGGCCTGTCGATGATCTACGGCTTCGCCAAGCAGTCGGGCGGGCAGGTCCGGATCTACTCGGAGGTCGGCCAGGGCACGATGGTCTGCCTGTACCTGCCCCGCCATCTCGGCGAGGCGGAGGCCGAGGCGAGCCTGCCGGACCTCGCCCACGCGCCCCGCGCCGAGCAGGGCGAGACGGTCCTGGTGGTGGACGACGAGCCGACCGTGCGGATGCTGGTGACCGAGGTGCTGGAGGATCTCGGCTACGCGGCGATCGAGGCGGCGGACGGCGCCTCGGGGCTGAAGGTGCTCCAGTCCGACGTGCGCATCGACATGCTCATCACCGATGTCGGCCTGCCCGGCGGCATGAACGGCCGCCAGATGGCCGATGCCGGCCGCCAGCACCGCCCGGACCTGAAGGTCCTGTTCATCACCGGCTACGCCGAGAACGCCGCGCTCAACCACGGCCATCTCGGGCCCGGCATGCAGGTGATGACGAAGCCCTTCGCCCTGGAGGCGCTCGCCACCCGCATCCGCGGCATCATCGGCGGCGAGGGCTGAGGTCCGGAGGCCGCGGGCGGCTGGTGCCCCGGAGGCACACGGCGTCGCAGGGACGCGCGGAACGGGTTCGCCGGCCCGGACGTCATTGCCATACCGCGGCGGCGCGCCCATGAGGGCGTCCTCGCGGGCGTCCTCGCGGGCACCATCGCGGGCGTGCTCGGCACGGGGCCCGTCGGGCGGGCGGCCCTGGGAGAGGATCGGCAGGACCGTGCCGAACGGAGGCGACAGGGAATCTACCGTGCACACGCAGACCATCCCGGCCGAACTCACGACCTTCTTCGAGAAATCCCACATCGCCCTGGCATTGGCCGCGGCGGGCGACGACAACGTCCTGCTCCTGGTGAACGAGCGGTTCCACCAGCTCACCGGCTACACGGGCGCGGAGGTCGTCGGGCGCAATTGCCGCCTCCTCCAGCGCGACGCCGACAACCGGGAGGCGCGGGCCAAGATCCACGCCTTCCTGGAGAACGACCGGCAGGACACGGTGCGCACGCCGATCCTGAATTTCCGCAAGGACGGGAAGCCCTTCGTCAATCTACTGTACATGTCCAAACTGAAGGCCCTGTCGGGCGAGGTGCGCTACCTTTTCGCATCCCAATTCGACGTCAGCCGCTCGCAACCCGAGTTGCTTTCCGCCTACGATGCCGAACTCGGCCGGACCCTGTCCCGGCTGACCCCGACGCTTGCGGAGAGTGGGCTCATCATCGAGGGCTCGCTGATGACGATCGCCAACACGGTCGCCACGGTCGCGCAGGCCAAGCTCACGCTCGCGGATCTCGATGCACCAGGATTTCCTTAACGCCCCCGGAGGCGAGGCCTCGGAGGTCCTGGACGGCGCCGGCACGGTGACCGCCCCGCCCTTCGCCGGCCCCGTCGTGGGCATCGGCGCCTCGGCGGGGGGGCTTGAGGCCCTGCGGGAGATGCTGGCGCGCGCCCGGCCGCCGACCGGCATGGCCTTCGTCATCGTCCAGCACCTCGACCCCAACCACGAGAGCATGCTGGCGCAGCTCCTTGACCGGCAGACCGAGCTGGAGGTGCTCCAGTGCGAGGGCGGGGAGCGGATCGCGGGCGACAAGGTCTACATCATCCCGCCGGGGCGCGGCCTCGTCATCCAGAACGGCGTCCTCGAACTCACCCACTTCGTCCAGCCGCGGGGCCTGCGCCGGCCCATCGACGACTTCTTCCTGTCGCTGGCGGTCGACCAGCAGGCCAACGCCGCCTGCGTGATCCTGTCGGGCACGGGGGCCGACGGCACGACCGGCCTGCGCGCCATCAAGGAGCACGGCGGCGTCTGCGTGGTGCAGCAGCCCGACACCGCCCGCTACGACGGCATGCCGCTCTCGGCGGTCGGGACCAGCCTCGTCGACTTCGTGCGGCCGCCGGGCGAGATCGTGGACTGCCTCACGAGCTTCTTCCGCCGCCGGGGCACCGACGCCGTCGACGACGAGGCCCGCCTCGTCGCGGACCACATCGACGACCTCTGCCGGGTCATCCGCGCGGCGGTGGGCCACGACTTCTCCGGCTACAAGCGGACCACCCTGGTCCGGCGGGTCGAGCGGCGCATGCACGTCCTCGGGCTCGACTCCGCCCGGGCCTATCTCGGCCGCGTCCGGGCCGACAAGGCCGAGTGCGAGGCGCTGTTCCGCGACCTCCTCATCAACGTCACCCGCTTCTTCCGCGATGCCGAGCTGTTCGAGATCCTGCGGGAGCGGGCGGTGGAGCCGCTGCTGCGCACCCGCGACCCCGAGGAGGACATCCGGGTCTGGATCCCGGGCTGCTCCAGCGGCGAGGAGGCCTACAGCATCGCCATGCTGTTCGCCGACGCCGCCCGCCGCCTCGGCCTGCCGCCGGCGGTCCAGATCTTCGCCACCGACATCGACGAGCGCATGCTCCAGATCGCCCGGGAGGCGACCTACCCGGCCGCCGCGCTCGCCGACATCCCGGCCCACATGCGGGAGCGCTACATCGTCCCGCACGCCGAGCGCTTCACCGTCGCGGCCGAGATCCGCGACCTGATCCGCTTCTCCAGCCACAGCCTGGTCAAGGACCCGCCCTTCTCGCGGGTCGACCTCCTGTCCTGCCGCAACCTGCTGATCTATTTCGACGAGCGCCTCCAGCAATCGGTGGTGCCGCTGTTCCATTACGCGGTCCGGCCGGGGGGCTACCTGTTCCTCGGCCCCTCGGAGAGCGTCAGCCGGTTCGAGCACCTGTTCCCGGTCATCGACCAGCACGCCCGCCTGTTCGAGCGTCCGCCGGGCGCGCCGCAATACCCGATCGACCTGCCCGGGAGCGCCCGGCGCGGCGAGACCCGGCGCGGCGGCCGCGAGGAGCGGCGCGGCGAGCCCTCGATCGCCGACGAGACCGTGGCGGTGCGCCGCGTCATGGAGCGCTACGCCCCGCCCAGCATGGTGCTCAACGAGGATGGCGGCATCATCGCCGCCTACGGGCGCCTGAGCCGCTACTTCGACTTCCCGGTGACCCGGACCGGCGGCACCAGCGCGATCACCCTGGCGCGCCCGGGCCTGCGCGACGTGATCGGGCCGCTGCTCCGCCAGACCCGCGACGCGCGCAAGCGCGTGGTCGTCCGCGACGTGGAGATCCGCTCGGAATACGGCGTCCAGCCGGTGGAGCTGATCTGCGATCCCCTGCCCGACGGCTCGATGCTCCTGGTCCTGCGCGACACCGGCGCCTTCCGGGCGGCGGACGACCTCGACCTGATCGAGATGGATGCCGGCGGCGACCACGTCGAGGCGCTGGAAGAGGAGCTGCTGCGCACGCGCTACAAGCTGCGCTCGGCGGTCGAGGAGCTGGAGACGACGAACGAGGAGCTGAAGAGCTCCAACGAAGAAATGATGTCGATGAACGAGGAGCTCCAGTCGACGAACGAGGAGCTGTCCACGGTCAACGACGAGCTGAAGACCAAGGTCGAGCAGCTCACCATCGCCAATGCCGACCTGCGCAACTTCTTCGAATCCACCGACCTCGCCGTCGTGGTGCTCGACCGCGAGTTGAAGGTGCGCAGCTTCACCACGTCGGCCACCACGATCTTCCCGCTGCAGCCGGGCGATCGCGGCCGCCCCCTGGCCGACGTGTCGAGCCGGCTCGCCGGGCACGAGTACCTGCACGACGCCCAGGAGGTCTGCGCCGGCGGCTCGGTGATCCAGCGGCGCGTCGCCACCCGGGACGGGGAGCGCACCCTCTCGCTGCGGGTGCTGCCCTACCGCCTGCAGAACGGCAGCGTCGACGGCGCCACCCTGGTGCTCACCGACATCACCGAGGCGCTGTCGCTGGAGCGCCAGCTCGCCGCGGAGCGCGAGCGGCTGGAACTGGCCGTGAAGGCCGGGGGCATCGGCGTCTGGGAGTACAGCCCCGATGCCGGGACCGTCGTGGTCGACAGCACCGCCGGCACGATGTTCGGCCTCGCGCCCGACGCCCCGCACCCGACCGCCTCCCTGGCGGCCAGCGTGCTGCCCGAGGACCGTCCCGGCTTCGAGGCGGCGCTCGCCCAGGCGGCGCACGGGCTGGACGAGTTCGAGGCGCGCATCCGCGTGCGCGCCGCCGACCACGCGCCGCGGCACATCCGCAGCTACGGGCGCCTGACCCGGAGCGGCGACCGGAAGCGGATCGTCGGCGTCTGCATCGACGTGTCGCCCGAATACGCGCTCGCCGAGACCCGCGACCTGATGCTGCGGGAGATGAACCACCGGGTGAAGAACCTGTTCGCGATCATCGGCGGCATGATCTCGGCGGGCGCCCGCACGCACCGGGAGATCGGCGTCTTCGCCACCGACATGCGCGACCGCATCTCGGCCCTCGGGCGGGCGCATTCCCTGGCCGACCCGTCCGACGGCCAGGGCATGAGCGACCTCGCGGGCCTGATCGGCGCGACCCTGCGCCCGTACCGCGACCACGTCCCCACGGTGATCGAGGGTCCCCTCGTGGCGATCAACTGGCGGCACGTCTCGTCGCTGGCGATGATCCTGCACGAGTGGGCGACGAACTCGGTGAAGTACGGCGCGCTCGGGTCCGACGACGGCGCGCTGTCGGTCACCTGGGACCGGCAGGCGGAGGGGCTCGTCCTGGACTGGTGCGAGCGCGTGGCCCGCGTGGCCGAGCCGCGGCCGGGCCGGGGCTTCGGCACCCTGCTGGTGGAGATGTCCCTGCGCCAGCTCGAGGCGCGCGTGACGCGCAGCCACGACGCGTCGGCCTACCGGATCACCCTGCACCTGCCGGAACTGGTGCTCACGCGGGGGTGAGGCGGCGGCCGATCCCGCCGCGACCGGCAGCGCGCCCGCGGCGGGGCCGGCGGATCCGCGCGTCCGTGTCGGCAGCGGCTTCAGGACCGGCCGCGGGTCCCCTCTCCCGTGCGGGAGAGGGACAGGGTGAGGGATGCGGCCTCACCGAGAAAGTCTCGACCTCGGCTGAACGGCGACGGGGCGCTCGATCCTGATCCTTCTCGTCCCTCACCCCGGCCCTCTCCCGCCCGGGAGAGGGGGTCCGTCGCGCCCCGCCTCCGGCGCCCGAGCCCATGGCCGGACTCATGGCCGGACCCATGCCCCCGCGGGACGCGCGATCTCTCGTCCCCTCGCCCCGCGCAGTGCACACGCGCGACGGCCCGCCCGGCGATGCCGAACGGGCCGTCCTGCCTGGCGGAGCGCCGGGATCCCGGCGCCTACCCGATCAGTCGATGACTTCGACGATGCGGTGGCCGCGATCGACCAGGACGGGCTGGTCGTTCACGACGGTGTAGCGGTAGCCCGGCCGCACCCGGTACTCGGTGGGCACGTCGTAGTAGGTGACGCTGTCCTCCGGCAGCACGGTGCCGACCCGGACCGGGCCGCCCCAGCTGTACGAGCTTCCTGCCGATCTACGCCGGCGTCGGCCGCTCCCTCGACGCGATGGCCGAGCGCGAGCGCGGCGCGCTCGGCGTGCTCGGGCCGTCGATCCGCCTCGGCCTGTTCGTGATGGAGCGGTTCCACCTCGCCGTGCGCCACTGGAGCCGGGTGCGCGAGTTCGCGGCCGGACCGGGCCGGCCGCATCGGCGCCGACCGCCGCACCCTCGGCCGCGCCCCGCAGGGTGCCCTGCGCCTGGGCGGCCACCGGGAGGGCGAGGAGGCCGGCCGTCGCCAGCGACAGAAGTAGCTTGTTGGTCATGCTGAGATCTCCAGGGTCGTCAGGGCGTCGCTGTCCGCCGCGGATCAGTTGCAGCCTTCCTTGTGGACGGTCTTGGAGTTGCCCATGCCGTCCTCCTTGTGGACGGTCTTGGAGCCGCAATCGACGCTGCCGGTGGTGACCTCGCGCTTCTCGACCACGGTGTCGCGGTGGTCGACGACGGCGGGCCCGTCCCGGCGGATGACGGTGGTCTCCTCGGCGCTCGCGGCGCCGCACAGGGCCGCGAACAGGGCGCCCGAGAGGATGATGGTGCGCATAGATAGCCTCCTGACTTCAATCGAAGCCAGCAACGGCAGCGGCGGAGAAAGGGTTCCACGCGCATTGATCGGTAGATCACGCGGATATTCGCGATGCGGCACGGTATTGGTTGTGTACAATCGACCGCCCCGGTCCCGCACAGCTGCGCGGGACCGGGGCGGCGCCTCAGCCGGCCAGGGGCGGCACCCGGGACCACCACGCGTGCGCCCGCTCGTACTGGTGGGCGACGCGCAGGATCTCGGCCTCGGCGAAGGGCCGGGCGGCGATCTGGAGGCTGATCGGCAGGCCGCGCCGGTCGAAGCCGCAGGGCAGCGCGAGTGCCGGCAGGCCCGCGAGGTTGAACGGGTAGGTCAGGCGCCAGGAGGCCGCCAGCACGCTCTCGGCGCGCCCGCCGAGCGTCACCGCGGACTCGTCCGCCCGCCACGCGGTCAGCGGCGAGGCCGGCCCGACGATCACGTCGGCCTCGGCCAGGACGGCGGCCATCTCGTCCATGATCAGGGCCCGCACCCGCTCGGCCCGCAGGTAGTCCGGCCCGGTCACGAGCCGGCCCATCTCCACGAGGTCGCGGACGTCGGCGGCGAAGCCCGCCACGTGGCCCCGGGCGAGGTTGCGGTCGTGGTAGGCGGTCGAGGAGGCGAGCTCGATGGCGTAGATGGCGCCGAGGCCGTGGCGCAGGGACGGCACCGCGACGTCGCGCACCGCGCAGCCCCGGTCTTCGAGGAAGCGGAGCGCCGCCTCGACGGCGTCGGCGACGTCGTCGTCGACCGCGTCGAAGAAGTGGTTGCGGATCACCGCGACCCGCAGGCCCCGGATCGGGCGGTCGAGCCCGGCCGTGTAGTCGGGAACCGGCGCCGCGCTGGCCGCGGGATCGCCGGCATCCGGGCCGGCGAGCGCCTGCAGCATCAGGGCGGCATCAGCCACCGTCAGGGTCAGCGGCCCGGCATGGTCGAGGGACCAGGAATGCGGCACGATCCCCGACCGGCCGACCCGGCCGTAGGTCGGCTTGAGGCCGACGATCCCGCACAGGGCGGCCGGGATCCGGATCGAGCCGCCCGTGTCCGAGCCGAGGGCGGCCGGGCAGAGGCGCGCCGCGACCGCCGCGCCGGAGCCGCCGCTGGAGCCGCCGGGCACCCGGTCCGGATCCCAGGGGTTGCGGGTCGGCGGCGTGACCATGCCCCAGGCGAATTCGTGCATCCGCGTCTTGCCGAGGATCACCGCGCCGGCCGCCCGCAGCCGCGCCACGGCGTGGCTGTCGGCCGCCGGGAAGGTCAGGGCCTCCACCGCCGTGCCGGCCCGGGTCGGCATGTCGGCCGTGGTGTAGTTGTCCTTGACGGCGATCGGGATGCCGTGGAGCGGGCCGCGCGGACCCGTCCGGGCGATCTCGGCATCGGCCGCGCGCGCGGCGTCGAGGGCCGCGGCCGGGAGGTGGACGAAGCTGCTCAGGGTACCGTCGAGCCGCGCGATCCGGTCGAGGCAGGCGCCGACGAGCTCGGCGCTCGACACTTCCCGCGCCGCGATCCGGCGCGCGAGCTCGGTGATCGGCGCCTGCCAGAGGGCGTCAGTCGCGGCGGTCGTCATGGGGCACCCGGCGGTAGGGGAGCGTCGGATCGAACACGACCGGCGGGTGGATGTCCGCGAGGTCGAGGTCGCGCAGCCGCGCGATCTCGGCGAGCACCGGCGCGAACTGAGCCAGCAGGTGCGCGACTCGCGCAGGGTCCTGGCGCAGGCCGATCACGTCGCGCAGCAGGTCGGGGGCTGCAGCCCCGGCAGCGCCCGGTCGCTCGGCGGGGGGCCTGAGCAGCATCGCCACGACGTCGTCCGGCAGGGCACCGGCCGGGCCGTCCTTCCGGGGCATGCCGGCCACGAACGGCACGAGCTGACGGCGGGCGACCGCCAGGACGCGGCGCAGCTCGGCGACGGGCTCCGCGTGCTCGTCGACCCGCAGGTCGAGGAGCGGGTAATCCTCGCCGGCGACGATCGTGAGCGCCGCCGACTGCTTGCCGCGCCGGTCGCCGCCGGCCGCGTCGCCGGCCTCCAGGGCGCGCATCAGCCGCTCGTCGAGATCCCGGGCGGCGCTCCCCGCGAACGCCTCCGCCATGGCGTCGATCACGCCCGGCCCGGCGAGCATGTTGCCCTGGACGGCGAAGCCCGCCCCGGTGCGGTGGCCGCCCTCTGCCGTGCAGCCGGCGCCGGTCCAGGCGGCGGCCCGCCCCTGNCGGCGGCCCGCCCCTGCCCGTCGACGAGGCCGAGCTGGCGCAGGTCCGGCCGGTCGTCGGTGGCGAGCGCCGCCGCCAGCGCGGCGTCGGGATCCTGCCCACCGGCCAGCCCGTCGAGGATGCGGGCGGCGAGGTAGGGGTTCACCCAGGACTGGGTGGTGACGGCCCCGATCCCGGCCCTGAGGAACGGGCACAGCCCGCCCACCGCCGGGACGGCGCTCGCCACCGCGACGCCGAGCTGGCCGGTCCGCGGGCAGCGGGCGGCGATCGAGAAGGTGTTGAGTTCTCTCATGCGCTTACGGCTTCCTCCTCCCTGCTCCCGATCCACCACCGTCTCTGCGAGCGCAGCGAAGCCATCCAGCAGCGCTCCGTCCGGGAGCGTGGCGCGACCCCGGGTCGCTTCGCTGCGCTCGCGATGACGGTGGCGGATCCGGGCCGACCTCACACCGCCAAGTGATCGATGACGCGCGCCTGCGCGTCCGGTACCCGGGCGGGACCGCTGTCGACGATCTCGCCGAGCTTGAGCACCGCGTAGCGGTCGGCGAGCGCCAGCGCGAAGGCGACGTGCTGCTCCACCACCAGCATGGACACGCCCGAAGCCCGCTCGGCCTCGAGCACGCCGCGCAGGCGCTCGACCATCGAGGGCTGCACGCCCTCGGAGATCTCGTCGATCAGCAGGAGGCGCGGGCGCAGCATCAGGGCGCGCCCGAGGATCAGCATCTTCTGCTCGCCCCCCGAGAGGGTGCCGGCCCGCTGGGCCAGCCGGTCCTTCAGGAACGGGAAGTGGCCGAACAGCCGCTCCAGCGCCTCCGGCAGCATCCGGTCGGCGGGCACCGCGAGGCGCAGGTTGTCGCGGATCGACAGGTCCTGGAACAGGGGCTGCTCCTGCGGCGCGTAGCCGACGCCGAGCGCGTTGAGCTTGGCCGGCGTGAGGCCGGCGAGCGCCTGGCCCCCGACCGTGACGGCGCCGCCGCGCAGGGCCACCATCCCCAGGACGGTCTTGAGCAGGGTGGTCTTGCCCATGCCGTTCTTGCCCAGCAGCGCCACGATCTCCCCCGGCCCGACCGAGAGGGACACGTCCCTCACGATGGAGACGGCGCCGTAGCCGCTCGACACCCGGTCGAGGGCGAGGGCGGCCCCCGCCGGCGCGATCTGCCGTGCTGCCCGCCGCGCTGCCTCACCCATGGCCGCCTCCCGAATAGATGGTCCGGACCAGTTCCGAGCCGACGACGTCCTCGACCGTGCCGTCCAGGACCAGCCGGCCCTGGTGCAGCACCACGATCCGGGACGAGATCTCGCGCACGAAGTCGAGGTCGTGCTCGACCAGCACGGCGGCGATCCGGCCCTCGGCCGTGAGCGCCTTGAGGACGGTCCCGATGGTGGTGCGCTCGGCCTTGGTCAGGCCGGCGGTGGGCTCGTCGAGCAGGATCAGCCGCGGCTCCAGCGCGACCACCATGGCGAGTTCCAGCGCCTGCTTCTGGCCGTGCGACAGGAGGCGCGTCGGCCGGGTCAGCAGGCGGTCGAGGCCGGTCATGCGCAGGACGTCGAGGGCCGGCTGCGGCAGGCCCAGCGTCTCCGCCTGCCCGACCGGGCTCAGGCCGTCGCGGGACGCCCGGGCGAGTCGCAGGCAGTCGGCCACCGACAGGCTCTCGAACACGCTCGCCACCTGGAACTTGCGCCCGACCCCGAGGCCGACGATCCGGTTCGGCGTCAGCCCGGTGATCGGCGTCCCGCCGATGGCGATCGCGCCCTTGAACGGCTCGGTGCCGTCGCTGAGGCAGCGCATCAGCGTGGTCTTGCCGGCGCCGTTGGGCCCGACGAGGCTGACGAGCTCGCCCGCCCGGATCTCCAGGTCGATGCCCTCCAGAACCGTCAGGGCGCCGTAGGCCTTGGCGAGGTTCTCGACCTTGAGGATCGGGAGCCCGGTCCCGGTCGGCTCCGACCCGGCCGCCCGCGCGGCGAGGCGCGGCGGCGCGGCCTCGGCGCGGCCTCCCGCCGGCCCGCCGGCAGCGCCCGCCACAGGCGGCCGACGAGGTCGGCGAGGCCGCCCGGCAGCAGGATGATGATGGCCACGAAGGCCGTGCCCAGGAGGAGCTGCCAGAGGAACGGCAGGTCGCCCGACAGGTTCGCCGCGAGGTAGTCGATGGCGACGGTGCCGAGCACCGGGCCGAGCAGCGTGCCGCGGCCGCCGAGCGCCACCCAGATCACCAGCTCGGTGCCGAACAGGAAGCCGGCATTCTCGGGCGCGACGACGCCCGAGGCGTTGGCGAACAGGAAGCCCGCGAGCCCCGCCACGGCGGCGAGCGACGCGGTCAGGCGGATCTGCAGGCGCCGCGGGTTGAGGCCGAGATAGGCGCAGCGCGCCTCGTTGTCCCGCAGCGCCACGAGGGCGCGGCCGGCATCGGCCCGGACTAGGATCCAGGCCGCCAGGGTGACGACGATCAGGAACAGCGCCGCGAGGCGGAAATAGCCCTCGATCTCGAAGGGCAGGACGTCGAAGCCGACGAGGCCGCTGCTGGAACCGGTCCATTCCCCGCCCGAGTAGATGAGCTGCACCACGACGATCGGGACGACCAGCGAGATGACCGAGGCGTAGAGCGGTGTCGAGCGGTGGTAGAAGGACAGCCAGCCGACCGCGAGGCCGAGCAGGGCCGGCGCGACCAGCGCCGCCGCGACCGCCGCGGCGATTCCCAGCGGCGTCGCCCCGTAGGCGGCGAGGATCATCGCGGTGGCGTAGGCACCGATGCCGAAGAACGCCGCCTGCCCGAAGGTCAGGATCCCCGCGAAGCCCCAGAGCAGGTCCACCGTGACGGCCAGCACGGCGTAGATCATGGAGCGGGTCAGGACGTTGACCGCGAAGGTGTCGAGGAAGAGCGGCGCGATCCAGAGGGCCAGCGCCGCCAGGGCCGCGACCACGAAGGGCGCGGCGCGGGACAGGCGGCGTCCGGGCGCCGCGGCGGCGCGCTCGGCGACGGGCAGGGTTTCAAGCACGGGAGAAACCTTTCGGGCTGATCCGCAGCACGAGGGCGGCGAGCACCGCGACGGCGATGCTGCCCAGGATCGGGCTCACGAAGGTGCTGATCAGGACCTGCGCGGCCCCGAAGACGAGGCAGGCCGCCGCGAGCGCCACGTACGAGGCGTCGGCGACCATCACCAGCATGAAGGCGCCGATCAGCCAGGAGACGCCCATGTTCGGATCGACGCTGGTGAGCGGCGTCAGCAGGACGCCCGCGAGCCCCGCGAAGCCGGCGCCGAGCATGAACACGACGAGGCGCACGCGGCCCGTGTCGATGCCGAGGCTGCGCGCCAGGGTCTCGTTCATGATCACCGCCCGGGCCGAGAGGCCGAGCCGGGTCCGCTCGATGGTGAGCGCGAACAGCGTGCCGATCGCCAGCGCGATGCCGAGCGCCACGAGGCGGTAGGCCGAGTAGTCGACGCCGAGGACCTCGACGGTCCCGGCGTAGAGGTTCGGGGTGAGCTGAACGTCCCGGCCGAAGGCCAGCGTGATGAGCTGGCCGACCACGATGCCGAGCCCCCAGGTGGCGAGGATCGCGTCGAGGGGCCGCCGGTAGAGCGGGCGGATGATGAAGTGCTCGGCGAGCCCGCCGAGCGCCGCGCCGACGATGAAGGCGAGCGGCAGGGCCAGCCATGGATTGAGCCCGAGCCGGGCGGTCACCACCGCGCAGTAGGCGCCGACCGTCAGCCACGCCCCGTGGGCGAAGTTGATGATCTTGAGCACGCCGAAGATCGCCAGGAGGCCGATCGAGACGATGAACAGGATCGCCGCCGTGGTCAGGATGTCGAGGGTCAGCAGCATCGGGGTTTCCGGGTGCGCGGGAACGGCAGAGGGCGCGGCGGGTGGCGACGCGCCCCCTGCCCCGCGGAGGCTACGGTGATCACGGATCTCCGGTGGACACCGGCGGTGGTGGCAGGACGCGACCTGCCCCCTCTCCCGTCCGGGAGAGGGGACCCGCGCTTCGTCTCGCAGCCGCGCAGCGGGGACAGCAGCGTGGATCCGGCAGCCTCGACGGGCGATGGAGATCTTCGGATCCCCCGGCCCCGCCCCTTCTTACTGCAGCTTCGGGCACTGCGCGCCGGGATCGACGTCCTTGAAGGTGCCGGCGACCTTCACGGTGCCGTCCTTCTGGATCTGGCCGAGGTACATCGTCAGCGGCGCGTGGTGCTGCTTGTTCATGGCGATCGTGCCGCGCGGCCCGGTGAAGCTCACGCTCGGCAGCGCCTCGAGCACCTTGGCGGTCTCGGTCCCGCCGGCCTTCTCGACGGCGGCCTTGTAGAGGTAGATCGCCTCGTATTCCGGCACCGAGAGGTCGTTCGGGGTGCGCAGCTCGGCGCCGAACTTCTTCTGCATCGCCGCCAGGAAGGCCTTGTTCTCCGGGCTGTCGATCCCGGTGACGTAGGAGGCCGAGAGGTAGACGCCCTCGGCGTCGGCGCCCATGCTCTTGGCGGTGCCCTCGTCCAGCGCGAGGTTGGCGAAGGGCAGCGACACGCCCGCGCCGCGCAGCTGCTTGGTCAGCGTCACGTTCGGCGCGCCGCCCGCGGTCGAGGTGATCAGCGCGTCGGGCTTGGCCTCCTTCAGCTTGGAGATGATCGCCGTCCAGTCGCTGCCGTCCATCGGCAGGTACTCCTCGCCGACCACCTTGCCGCCGGTCTTCTCGACGTAGCTCTTGGCGAAGCCCAGCATGCCGCGGCCGAAGGCGTAGTCGCTGCCGATCAGGAAGTAGGTCTTGGCGCCCTTCGCCTTGAAGGCGTCCACCACCGGCGGCACCTGCTGCTCGGGTACCCAGGCATCCACGAACATGTTCTTGTTGCAGGAATGGCCCTCGTAGAACGAGGTGTAGATGTACGGCACCCGGCCCTTTGTGACGGCGGGCAGGCCGGCGTTGCGGGCCGCACTCGTCTCCATGGAGATCAGGACGTCGACCTTCTTCTGGTAGATCAGGCTGTCGAAGGCCTTCTGGGCGCCGGCCGCCCCGGAGGCGTCGTCGGCCACCTCCAGGACGAGCTTGCGGCCGAGCACGCCGCCCTTGGCGTTGATCTCCTCCACGGCCAGCTCGGCCGACTGCACCACCGAGGGGGCGACGACGCTGTTGGCGCCCGACAGGCCGATCGGGATGCCGATGACGATCGGCTTGCCGTCGGCGGCCTGCGCGGCCGTGGCGGCCTGTGCGGCGGCGAGGGCGAGCGCCGCGGCGCCGACGAGGGACCATTTCACCATGAACGAACTCCTTGGATGACGACGGTGCGAAGCGGACTCAGCCGTAGATGTCGGCGCGGCGGTCGCGCAGGAGCGAGTTGAACGCGTTGAGGTCCTTGCGGCCGGCCTCCGCGAGGTCGACCAGCGCCGAGACCGTCTCGGTGCGGTCCCGGCTCGCCGGGCCGGCGAGCGGCCAGCCCTTGGGGCCGATGATCAGGCTCTGCCCCTCGAAGGGCTGGCCGCGCTCGATCCCGACCCGGTCGGCGCAGGCGATGAAGATCCCGTTCGAGTGGGCGGCGGCCCGGTGCAGGGTGTTGGCCATGGCGGCCTCGCCCGCGGGCTGGTCGGGCATCGGCACCCAGTTGGTCGGGATGCAGACGATCTCGGCGCCGGCGAGCGCGAGCTGCCGGAAGGTCTCGGGGAACCAGCCGTCGTAGCAGATCGCGACGCCGACCTTGCCGAGCGCGGTGTCGAAGACCGGGAAGCCGAGATCGCCCCTGGCGAAGAACACGTTCTCCCGGTCCCAGAGATGCGCCTTGCGGTAGGTGCCGATATAGCCCTCCGGCCCGACGATCACGGCGGCGTTGTAGAGGACGTCGCCGGCGGATTCGGCGATCCCCGCCACGATGTGCACGCCGAGTTCCGCGGCGAGCGCCGCCCAGGCGCGGGTCGTCGGTCCGTCCGGCACCGGCTCGGCCAGGGCGGCGGCCTCCGCGGCGGATTCGAACACGTAGCCGGTGCTGGCGAGTTCCGGCAGCACGATCAGCCGGCCGCCCTCGGCGGCGGCCGCGCGGACGCGGTCGGAGGCTCGCGCCAGATTCGCCGCCACCGCGCCGAATTCCGGCTCGCACTGGATGCAGGAGACCCGGATCGGCGGGCGCGCGGGATCGTTCGCTTGGACCATGAAAGCTCCAAAACGCAAAAAGCCCCTGGGCGCAGACAAGATCGTCCGCGAACCAGAGGCTTCAAAGCCGTGATGTCGTGCAGCACTGCTGCTGCGGGGCAACCTTGCCCGGTAAGACTACGATACGCGCCGCACTCCGGACCGCAAGACCATAAATGCGGCAGGCTGCTGCGATCAGGTCTTTTCCGCCAACGCGATGCGCAGGCCGAGACCGCTCATCGCCTCGTGGGCCGAGACCACGCTCTCGGCCACGCTCGCCATCGGCACCCGGGCGGCGGTGGCCCGGTCGCGGAGCATCTTGTAGGCGGCGTCCTCGTCGATCCGGTTCAGGTCCACGAGCAGCCGGACCGCCTTCTCGACGGTGCGGCGGCCCTTCATGGTCTCCTCCAGCCGGTTGATCTTGCTGGTCAGCCGCCCCTCGTAGCCGCGCCGGTAGCGGGCCAGGGCGAACTGGGTGAGCACGCCCCGCGGGTGGAGCGGCTTGTTGAGCACGCCGTGGGCGTTGACGTCGGCGATCGCCTTCAGCGAGGTCGGGCTCTCGTAGGCCACGATGGCGATGACCGCCGGCTCGATCGCCTCGATCGACGGCAGCAGGTGCATCACCTGGGCGTCGTCGAGCTGGATGAACAGCGTGTCGATGTCGGCCGGCAGGGCGGCGGGCGGCGGCCACGCCAGGGAGACCGCGCAGCCGAGGCGGCGGAGCTGCTCCAGCAGCGCGGCGCCCTCCTCGTCCCGGGGATGGATGACGAGGGCGCGGGCGCGCCGCAGGTCGTCCAGGATCTTGCGGGCGGGGCCGGTCACGCGGCGAGCCCCTCCTCCAGCCAGTTCGTCTCGAACCGGGACCACGCGAGGTACGGGTCGGGCCGCACCGGCCGCCGCGCCCGCCAGACCACGTCGAACTGCCCGTCCGCGCGGGCGACGCCGATGCCGGGCGTGAGCCAGATGTGGCGCGTCTCGCCGTCGAAGGCGAGCTCGCCCTCCGGCGCCGCGAGGCGCTGGCGCAGGGNGGCGCCGCGAGGCGCTGGCGCAGGGCCGCCGCGCCGAGGCGCTCGGCGTCGAGGGTGCCGGCCTCCGCGAGCGC
Organism: Methylobacterium mesophilicum; assembly: GCF_036441335.1. Lineage (GTDB taxonomy): Bacteria > Pseudomonadota > Alphaproteobacteria > Rhizobiales > Beijerinckiaceae > Methylobacterium > Methylobacterium mesophilicum_B. The sequence goes on along the minus strand of NZ_MLBW01000028.1, from coordinate 108,381 downwards.
CCGGGCGAAGAGGTGGACCTGCGCGTAGGCGGTCTCCGACCACATGCTGGTGGGGCGCTCGGCCCCGAACCGGGCCTGGAAGGCGGCGACGAAGCGCCGGTTCTCCTCGCCGGGCAGCGCCCCGAAATAGGGCGCCGCCAGGACGTGGCCGGTGCAGTGCTCGGGGCCGATCGCGCGGATCTGGCCCTCCGCCAGGGTCAGGCTGGCGATCGGGCAGCGGGCGCGGTCGATGCCGGAATCCGCGTAGGCGCGGTAGAGCCGCTCGGCGCCGCGCCCGACCACGGTGGAGAAGACCGCGTCCGGAGCGGCGTCGCGGATCGCCGCGATCATGGCGGCGTGGGCCGCGTCGTCCGCGTCGAGGGCCGCGTACAGCTCGCCCACGATGGCCCCGCCCTTCGCCTCGATCAGGTCGCGCATGACCCGGTTCGATTCCCGCGGGTAGATGTAGTCGGACCCGATCAGGAAGATCCGGTTGCCGTGCTCCTGCAGCAGGTAGTCGGCCAGGGCGAAGACGTTCTGGTTGAGGGTCGCCCCGGTGTAGATGATGTTCTCCGAGTACTCGAAGCCCTCGTAGATCGACGGGTACCAGAGCAGGCCGTTGTGCCGCTCCACGGTGGACATGACCGACTTCCGGCTCGCCGAGAGCGAGCAGCCGAACACCACCTCGACCCCGTCCTCGGCGAGCATCCGCCGGGCCAGGGTGCGGTAGGCGTCGGTGTCGCCGGCGGGGTCGTAGCAGATCGGCTCGATCGGCCGCCCGAGCACGCCCCCGGCCCGGTTGATCTCCTCGATCGCCAGGGCGGTGCCGAGGAAGTGCTCGGTCTCGGTGATGCCGCTCACCCCGCTGCGGGAGAACAGGACGCCGACCCGCCACGTCGCTTCATCCCTGGCCGCCATGGTCCCCCCGGGCTCGCCGCAGGCGCCCGGAGGGCTGCGTGCCCCGCTGTCCTAGCCGAGGGAGCACCCGCTGCGAAGGCTCCCCGACCCGCACGCGCGGCGGGCGCCCTCACCCGGCGGCCTTCCGCGCCGGCCGGCTCACGAACCGGGAGCCGGCGAGCAGGAAGCGCCACGGCGTCTCGGCGCCGCGGGTGATGCCGATGCGCCGGTCGCTCACCACCGCGACGGCCCCGGAATCGCCCGCATCGCGGGGCTCGAACCGGAACGGCGCCCGCGCGAGGGGCGCCCCGTCCAGCGCGTCCGTGACGCCGAGGGCTTGGCAGAGGCGGCCGGGGCCGGCGCAGAGGAGGCGCGGATCCTCCAGGCCGCGGCGCGCCCGCATGGCGGGCAGCCCCTCGGTCGGCGCGAGGGCCCGGAGCAGCACGGCGCTGCCGGGCTCGCAGACGAGGTTCAGGCACCAGTGCATCCCGTAGGAGCGGTACACGTAGGCGTGGGCCGGCGGGCCGAACATGCTGGCGTTGCGCCGGGTCGGGCCGCGGAAGCTGTGGGAGGCCGGATCGGTGCTGTCGTAGGCCTCCGTCTCGACGATGATCCCGCCGGCCGCGCCGACGAACAGGCGGGCGCCGATCAGGTCGGAGGCCACCGCGGCGGCGCCGCGGGCGAAGAAGGTGTCCAGCATCGGGTCTCCGGCGCGGGCGGCCCGCGCGATCGGCGTCGCCGGGATCCCGCGGATCGCGGGCGATTAGAAATAAATCGGACGCCGCGGAAGTCTTGCTGGTACGAGGGGCCCGTGAATGGCGGCCCCTGAACCGATCCCCTCGGACCTCCAGCATGGTGCGCACAGCCTCGATCGCGACGCTCCGGTCCGCCGAGTCGGGCGCGCAACCCCGGTCGGCCCCGCGGGCCGCGCGCCTGCGCCTGAACCTGCGGCGTCTCCGGCTGGCCAGCGGCCTGATCCTGTTCGGCTACGTGCTGACGCACCTGCTGAACCACGCCCTGGGCAACGTCTCCCTCGACGCCATGGAGGACGGCCTCGACCTCGTGACGGCCGTCTGGCTCAACCCCGCCGGCCTGACGGCGCTCTACGGCGCCCTGGTGGTGCACCTGCTGCTCGGGCTCCAGGCCCTCTACGCGGCCCGCTTCTTCCACTGGCGGCCGTCCGAGGCCCTGCAGCTGGTCTCCGGCCTGCTGATCCCGCCGCTGCTCATCAGCCACATCGTGGCGACCCGGGTCTCCTTCGTCACCGAGGGGCTCGACAAGGGCTACGCGCAGGAACTCTACGCCTTCTGGATCGCCTCGCCGACCCTCGGCCTGATGCAGGTGACGGTCCTGGTCGTCGCCTGGGTACACGGCTGCATGGGCCTGTATTTCTGGCTGCGGCTGAAGCCCGGCTTCGACCGCACGGCGCCCTGGCTGCTGGCGCTCGCGGTGCTGGTGCCGGTGCTGGCGCTGCTGGGCTTCGCGCAGGGCGGCCGGATGGTCCTGACCCTGGCGCAGGATCCGGCGTGGCGCGCCGCGGCGCTCCAGCCGGTCCATGTCGGGCTGCCCGACCAAGTGGCGCGGCTCGCCGCCATCCGGGACGGGCTGCTCGGGACCTACGCGGGCCTCGTGGCGGCCGTGATCGCGGCCCGCGGCGCGCGGACGCTCGCCGAGATCAAGCGCGGCACGATCCGTCTCAGCTACCCGGACGGGCGGGTGGTGCGGGTGCCCCGCGGCACGAGCGTGCTGGAAGCGAGCCGGCGCAACCGGATCCCCCATGCCAGCGTCTGCGGCGGCCGCGGCCGGTGCTCGACCTGCCGGATCCGGGTGACGGACGGCAGCGACGGGGCGCCGGCGCCCGGCCGCACCGAGCGGGCGGTGCTGGAGCGCATCGCGGCCGGTCCCGGGGTGCGCCTCGCCTGCCAGTTCCGGCCCGAGACCGACATGGCCGTGGTGCCGCTGCTGCCGCCGCAGCCGCGTATGCGCCAAGCCGACCTGCTCGACCGGGCGCAGTCCGGCGAGGAGCGCTTCATCGTGGCGATGTTCGTCGACCTGCGCGGCTCGACGCGGCTCGCCGAGGAGCGCCTGCCCTACGACACGGTGTTCATCATCAACCGCTTCCTCGGCGCGGTCGGCGACGCCGTCCGGGAGGCCGGCGGCTCGACCAACCAGTTCCTCGGCGACGGCCTGCTGGCCCTGTTCGGGTTGGAGACGGAGGCCGAGGCGGCCGCCCGGGAGGCCCTGAAGGCGATCGACCTCATCGCCGAGTCGGTCGACACCCTGAACGGGCTCCTGGCGGCCGATTTGGAGCACACCCTCCGGTACGGGATCGGCGTGCATGCCGGCCCGGCGATCGTCGGCGAGATGGGGGACGCCACCGACGCCCGGTTCACCGCGCTCGGCGACACCGTCAACGTCGCGGCCCGGCTCCAGGGCCTGACCAAGGTCCTCGGCTGCGTGGCCGTGGTGTCGGAGGCGGTCTACGCGGCGGCCCGCGTGGCGCCGGCGGAGATCCGGGACGTGGCGGTGGACGGCCGGTCGGAGGCCGTCCGGGTCAGCACCCTCGGAAGCGCCTGACGCGAACGTCCTCGCGAGCGGAGCGAAGCAACCCAGGGTGGCGTCGCGCTGCCGAGAAGTCCCGCTGCCCCAGGTCGCTTCGCTGCGCGCGCGATGACGGGTGATCCGAGCGGACGGCGCGCCTCAGGCCCGCTGCCGGTGCGCCGCCCTGAGGCGCGGCGCCAGGGCCAGCATCAGCGGCACCACGGCGAGCGCCGTCCCGGCCGCCGCCACGGCCGCCCNGCCGCCACGGCCGCCCAGTGCGGGCCGGCCGCGTCGCCGAGCCGGCCGTAGAGCAGCGGCGCCGCCAGCGCGCTGCCGCCGAGCGTCCAGGTGTAGAACACCGCGAAGGCCCGCTCGACCCGGCCGCCCGGGGCCAGTTCCGGGACGGTCCCGTAGAGCACCGACGAGGTGCCGTTCAGCATCACGCCGAGCAGCGGCAGCAGGATCAGCCCGGGGGCCAGCGGCAGCGCGATCACCGCCAGGATCGCCAGCGCCGTCCCGGTCTCGGTGAGGATCACGGTCCGGGTCACGCCGAGACGGTCCCCGAGGCGCCCGCAGACCGCCTTGCCGAGCGCGCCGCCGACGAAGACCAGCGACAGCGCGAGGCCGACCGTGGTCAGGGCCGCGCCCTTCTCCTGCAGCAGGAACGGCAGGTAGAGCAGGAAGGCCGGCCGCGCGGCGTTGTCGAGCATGCCGATGGCGACGAGCAGGCGGAAGCCCGTGCCGCGCCCCGGCCCGGTCGCGGACGGATGGGGCGCCGGACGCGCCGCCGTACCGCCGCTGCGTGACGCCGGCTCACGCGGCAGCAGGTGCGCGACCGCGAGCGCGACCGCGATCCCGGCGCCGGCGATCACCCAGAGCGCGTGCCGCCAGCCCGTCAGGGTCAGCAGCAGGCCGACCAGGGGCGGGACCGCCGCCTTCCCGAGATCGCCGGTGAAATTGTAGGTGCCGAGTGGGCCGCGGGCGCCGGGCCCGTAGGCCCGGGCGATCACCGCGGACGCCAGGGGGTGCTGGGTGCTGCTGCCGGCGCCGCCGAGCAGGAGCCCGATCCCGAGCCCGACGAGGCCGCCCGAGGCCCCGGCGATCGCGTGGCCGGCCGCGCTGAGCACGGTGCCGAGCACCAGCACGGTGCGGGCACCCCAGGCCTGGGCGAGGCGGCTCGCCGGCATCTGCAGCGCCGCCAGGGCGCCGTTGTAGAGCGAGCGCAGGAACGCCAGGGCGACGTAGTCGAGGCCGAACTCCGCCTGCCAGACCGGCAGCAGCACGTAGATCAGGTCCGTGTAGCCGTCGTGCAGGGCGTGGTTCACGCCGGTGGCCACCAGCGTGCGCCGGGCGTCCGACAGGGACATGGGTTCGGGAGACGCGGTCAGATCGGACGCGACGGACATCCAGCCATCCTTCGTGGTGCGACGCCAGGATGGCGCCCTGGCCCGGAGCTGACAAACGACTTAAGCTGACGCTCGCGTGAGGAAACCTGACCCGTGCACCGTCGCCTGCCGCCGCTCAACGCCGTGAAAGCCTTCGAGGCGGCCGCGCGGCACGGGAGCTTCACCCGCGCCGCGGACGAGCTGCGGGTCACCCACGGGGCGGTCAGCCGGCACGTCCAGATGCTGGAGGGCTGGCTCGGGCTGCCGCTGTTCGAGCGCCACAACCGGCGCGTGGTCCTGACCGAGGCCGGCACGGCCTACGCCACCGAGATCGGCGCCGCCCTCGACCGCATCGCCCTGGCCACCGCCCGTCAGGCCGAGCGCGGCCGGCCGCGGCTGCTGCACGTGAACGCGCTCGCCACCTTCACCCTGCGCTGGCTGATCCCGCGCCTGTCGGGTTTCCAGCGGGCCAACCCGTCGATCGAGGTGCGGCTGACGACCTCGAACGTGCCCCTCGCCGGCCTGGCGGAGCCGTTCGACGTGGCGATCCGGGGCGGGCCGGACAGCCGCCCCGGCCACCGCGCGGAGCCGTTCCTGTCCGAGCGGCGCATCCCGGTCTGCAGCCCGGACCTGCTGCGGCGGCTGCCGCTCCGGGTCCCGGAGGATCTCCGGCAGCACACGCTGCTGCACGCCGCGACGCTGCCGCGGGTCTGGCCCGACTGGCTGCGGGCGGCGGGTGTCCCGGACCTGGCGCCGCGGGCCACGGTGACGCTGGAGCACTTCTACCTGACCCTCCAGGCCGCCCTGGACGGGCTCGGCGTCGCCATGGGGCCGGAGCGGCTGATCGCCGACGACGTCGCGGCCGGCCGCCTGACCCTGCCCTTCGCGGGCCCCGCCCTGCCAGCGCGGAGCTACTACACCTACGTCCCGGACCCCCGGGTGGAGGATCCGGCGGTGCGGGCCTTCTGCGGCTGGCTCGCCGAGGCGGCCCGGCAGCCGTGAGATCCCGTCTTCGCGAGCGCAGCGAAGCGACCCAGGGCAGCGCGCCCTCGGTCAGCACAGCGCCGACCGGATTGCTTCGCTGCGCTCGCCAAGACGATGTCGCCGTAGCGCCCGAACGCAGTTCGGCGCATGGATCGGATCCGGAACGCCCCCGACCGCACCGGGGTTGGCGTCGGACGCTTCTGCCGAAGGTGACCGCATGGCGCGCAAGCGTCTCCGCCCGACGATCGAGAGCCTGATCGAATCCGTAGGCCGCCTCGGCCTGTCCCCCGACGCGGTCGACCTCGACCGGCTGCTCGCCCATCTCGACCTGCCCGATTACGGCGCCGAGGTGGAGGACGAGCGCGTCGCCCGCGCGCTCCGCGAGATGCGGGCCGCCCGGGCCTTCGCGGAGACCGGCATCCCGGCGATCCGGACGGCGATCCCCAACCTCCGGGCCGTGGTCACCAAGGACCACCGGATCACCTGGCTGATCCGGACCGAGATCCCGCTCCTCGACAACGGCCGCCTGGACCTGCGGCTCGACATCGCCCCGGAGCCGGAGGCGGCCGAGATCCTCGCCCGCATGGCCGCCCGGAACGACCCGGCCCACCGCCTGGAGGCCCTGCGCGAGGCCGTGGCGCGCACGGCCCTGCAGGCGACCCGCGCCCTGCACAAGCCGGTCGACCGGCTGCGGGCGCAGCTCCTCGTCGACCTGCGCGAGGTCGGGGCGGACGCCGCCGCCTACATCGCCCACATGGACCGCTCCCTCCGGTCCCGCGTGTTCACCTACGGCCCGAAGCTCGCCCGCGGCCTCAACGACACGCTCACCCCCGTCCGCCGCCACGCCAAGGCGGTGGCGCGCGAGGGCTCGCGCCTGCAGCGGCTGCGCGATCAGGTCGGCTTCGGCGCCTATATCGAGCGGTTCACCGCCGCCCGGCGCCTCGACCGGAAGATCGTGTTCCACATGGGGCCGACCAATTCCGGCAAGACCTACGCGGCCCTGCAGCACCTGACCGCGGCCGGGACGGGCGCCTACCTCGCGCCGCTCCGGCTGCTGGCGCTGGAGAATTACGAGACCCTGCGCGAGCGGGGCCTGCGCGCCGGCATGATCACCGGCGAGGAGGTGCTGGGCGCGGCCGCCCCGACCCACACCGCCCGCACCATCGAGACCGCCGACCTGACCCGTCCGATCGACGTGGCGGTGATCGACGAGATCCAGATGCTGTCGGACCCCGACCGCGGCTGGGCCTGGACCAACGCGCTGTTCGGCGTCGCCGCCAGGACCGTGATCGTCTGCGGCTCCGACGACGCCCTGTCGTATGTCCGCCGCGCCGCAGAGGCCGCCGACGAGTCCCTGGAGGTGATCCCTTTCACCCGCAAGTCGCCGCTCCTGCTGCTGGAGGAGCCGGTGCCGCTGGAGAAGGTCGAGGCCGGCGACGCGGTCGTGGCCTTCTCCCGCCGGGCCGTGCACGAGAACCGCGAGATCCTCGTCGCCCGGGGCCACCGGGTCGCGACGATCTACGGCGCCCTGTCGCCGGAGGTCCGCCGGGCCGAGGCCGCGCGCTTCCGCTCCGGCGAGGCCGACGTGCTGGTGACCACCGACGCGATCGGCATGGGGCTCAATCTCGGGCCGCTGAAGCGGATCGTGTTCTCGGCGGTGCGCAAGTGGGACGGGACCGCCGAGCGGGCGCTGACCCATTCGGAGATCCGGCAGATCGCCGGCCGGGCCGGCCGCTACGGCCACCAGGATGTCGGCTACGTGGCGGCGACCGACCCGTACGCCGCCGAGCCGATCCGCACCGCCCTCTCGGGCGCCCCGACGGCGCCTGCGGCCGACACGCGCTTCTACGTCCGCCCGGATCTCGGGGCGATCCGCTCGGTGGCCGAGGAGATGCGCACGCACAGCCTGCACGAGGTGCTGACCCACTTCGCGCGGGCGACCTTCTACGCGGGCTCGCCGTTCCAGCCCTCGGCCCTGGAGGAGGTGCTGGACGTCGCCCGGACGGTCGACCGGGCGCGGCTGCCGATCGAGGAGAAGTTCGCCTTCTCGGTCTGCCCGATCGACCGGCGCGACGAGATCGCCATGGGGCTGCTGGAGCGCTGGTGCCAGGCGCGCGCCGCCGGCCTCACGGTCCCGGCCCTGCGCGGCAATCTCGCGGGCGCGCTCGACTACCAGGAGCGGACCGTGAAGCTCGCCAGCGCCTATCTGTGGCTGTCCCGGCGCTTCCCCGAGACCTTCGACGACGTGGACGCCATCCGCCACATGCGCGGGCGGGCCAACGACGCCATCGAGCAGCACCTGCGCGAGACCGCGACCCGCAAGGCCGAGCGCCGGAGCCGGCGGAGCGGCGGGGCGCGGTGAAGCCGATACCGTTCCCGGTCGAACGCATCGGTCGAACCGGCTCGCTCCGTCATCGCGAGCGCAGCGAAGCGACCCAGGGCGGCGCCTCCTAAAAGCCGGCCCGCATGGTGCAGACCGGCTTTTTCAACTGACTTTGGTTGCGGGGACAGGATTTGAACCTGTGACCTTCAGGTTATGAGCCTGACGAGCTACCGGGCTGCTCCACCCCGCGCCAAGTGTGTGCGGATGATCCGCAAGTGTGTGCGGCTGGCCCGGATGCGCCGGCTCTGGTGAGCTTGGGCGGTATGTCCGGGGGCCGGATCGGTGTACGTGGTGAGGGGCTGTTGCTTGCGATGTGCGGGTCTGGCGGCGACCGACTCTCCCGTGTCTTGAGACACAGTACCATGGGCGCTGGCGTGTTTAACGGCCGAGTTCGAGATGGGATCGGGTTCNGTGGCCGGATCGCGTGGCGCTGGTCGCGCCCGCGCAGGATGCGCGCTGGACGTGGCGCGAGCTGAGGGACCGCGCCGACGCCGTCGCGGTCGGCCTGCTCGCCCTCGGCCTCCGGCGCGGAGACCGCATCGGGATCTGGTCGCTCAACCGCGCCGAGTGGGTGCTGACCCAGTTCGCCGCCGCCCGGGCGGGGCTGATCCTGGTGACGATCAATCCGGCCTACCGGCTGACGGAACTGGAATTCGCGCTCAACGCGGTCGGCTGCGCCGCCCTCGTGACGGCGACGGCGTTCAAGGACAGCGACTATCTCGGGATGCTCAACACCCTGGCCCCCGAACTCGCCGCCTCCGAGCCGGGCCGGCTCTCCGCCGCGCGTCTGCCGCACCTGCGCGCGGTGATCCAGATCGGCGGACCGCCGGCCCCGGGCGCGATCGCCTTCGACGCCGTCGCGGCCCGGGGCGACGCGGCCGGCACGGCCGCGCTGCACGACCTCGCCGACGTGATGCAGTTCGACGACGCGGCCAACATCCAGTTCACCAGCGGCACGACGGGCGCCCCGAAGGGCGTGACGCTGACCCACCACAACATCCTCAACAACGGCCACTTCGTCGGCCGCGCGATGCGGCTGACCGCCGAGGATCGGATCTGCATCCCGGTGCCGCTCTACCATTGCTTCGGCATGGTGATGGGCAATCTCGCGGCCCTGACCCACGGCTGCGCCATGGTCTTTCCGGGCGAGGGCTTCGATCCGCGCGCGACGCTGGCGACCGTGCAGGCCGAGCGCTGCACCGCGCTCTACGGCGTGCCGACCATGTTCATCGCCGAGCTCGACCATCCCGATTTCGCGCAGTTCGATCTCCGCTCCCTGCGCACCGGGATCATGGCGGGCGCGCCGTGCCCGATCGCGGTGATGCGCCGGGTCGTTGAGCAGATGAACATGCGCGACGTCACCATCGCGTACGGCATGACCGAGACCAGCCCGGTGAGCTTCCAGAGCTCCAGCGACGACCCGCTGGAGCGGCGCGTCACGACCGTCGGCCGGATCCACCCGCATCTCGAGGTCAAGATCGTGGATTCCGAGGGACGCGTGACCCCGCGGGGCGAGCGCGGCGAGCTGTGCACGCGCGGCTACTCGGTCATGCTCGGCTACTGGGCGGACGCGGAGCGGACCGCGGAGGTCCTCGACGCCGCCGGATGGATGCACACCGGCGACCTCGCGACACTGGACGCGGAGGGGTACTGCAACATCGTCGGCCGGATCAAAGACATGGTCATACGCGGCGGCGAGAACATCTATCCGCGCGAGATCGAGGAGTTCCTCTTCCGGCATCCGCAGATCCAGGACGTCCAGGTCTTCGGGGTCTCGGACCCGAAATACGGGGAGGAGCTGTGCGCCTGGATCAGGCTGCGCGACGGTGAGACTCTGTCGGAGTCGGCGGTGCGCGCGTTCTGCGAGGGGCAGATCGCGCGCCAGAAGATCCCGAAATACATCCAGTTCGTCGACGCCTTCCCGATGACGGTTTCCGGAAAGATCCAGAAGTTCGTGATGCGTCGGTGCGTGGAGGAGCAGCTGGGGCTCGCGCGACCCGCGACGGCCTGAGGGCGCGGGCCAGCTTCCGCCGGAGCGGCCGGGCCGTCACCGGCGCGGTGTCGCCGGACGGCGTCCGCACCCGTCGCCCGCGGCCGCCGGCGCGGCTCCTGAAGACCGCTCGGCTCCCGCGGATGCTGTCATCGCTCGTGTCATCGCTCGGCGGCGTGTCGAAGTCGTCGTCCGGTGAAGCGCCATCATTGCTGCGCGCGCCGCGAGCGGACATGCTGGCGCGTGACGTCACCGAGGCGGTGTATCAGTGTCGGCATGGCCACAGGGCGGCGGCGAGATGGCCGCGCGCATCCGCGACTTCGCTTGGGAACAGACGCCGCTGGGGGCGTCCGCCCGCTGGCCGGAGCGCCTCAGGGTCATGGTCGAGCAGGTGCTCGGCAGCCCGCTGGTCGCGTCCCTCGTCTGCGGACCCGAGCGCCTCCTGATCTACAACGATGCCGCCGCGCGGCTCTACGGCGACCGGCACCCGGCGGGGCTCGGCCGGCCGCTGGCGCGGACCTTCCCGGCGGGGTGGGCGACGGTCGCGGCCTTCTACGCGCGCGCCTTCGCGGGCGAGGCCGTACAGGTGGCCGGGCAACCTCTGGCCGCCCGCGTCGGAGGGGCCGCGGAGGACGTCTTCGACGCGCTCCTGATGCCCGTGCGCGACGCGGAGGGGCAGGTGATGGCGGTGCACATGACCGGCCTCGAGATCGGTGAACGCCTGCGCGCCGAGGCCAAGCTGCGGACCAGCGAGGCCCGGTACCGCGACCTCTTCGACGCCATCGACGAGGGGTTCTGCACCATCGAGGTCCTGTTCGACGGGGCCGGGCAGGCGGTCGACTACCGCTTCCTGTCGGTGAACGCGGCCTTCGAGCAGCAGACCGGCCTCCGCGACGCGGTCGGGCAGACCATCCGGGCGCTGGCGCCCGACCTCGAGCCGCACTGGTTCGAGACCTACGGCCGGATCGTGCGCACCGGCAAACCCGAGCGCTTCGAGGACCGCGCCGACGCGCTCGGGCGCTGGTACGAGGTCTACGCCTTCCCGATCGGGGCGCCGGAACGGCGGCAGGTGGCGGTCCTCTTCAAGGACATCCTCCAGCGCAAGCGGGCCGAAGATCGGCTGCGCGCCAGCGAGGAGCGGTTCCGCGCCTTCGTCACCGCCAGTGCGGATGTCATCTATCGCATGAGCCCGGACTGGAGCGAGCTGCGCGTCCTCGAGGGTCGCGGCTTCCTGGCCGATACCGTCACCCCGAACGACGACTGGCTGAGCGCCTACATCGATCCCGCCGACCAGCCGCGCCTGCGCGAGGCGATCCGGCGGGCGATCCGATCCAAGACGATGTTCGAGCTGGAGCATCCCGTCAGGCAGGCGGACGGGAGCCTGGGCTGGGCGCTGTCCCGGGCCGTGCCGCTCCTCGACGATGACGGCGAGATCCGCGAATGGTTCGGCGCCGCCAGCGACGTGACCGCGCGCAAGCGGGCCGAGGACGATCTGCGCGCGAGCGAGGAGCGCTTCCGCGGGCTGGTCGAGGGGTTCGGACAGTTCAGCTGGGAGGCGTCGGCCGAGGGCGTCATCGAGGTCGACAGCCCGGGCTGGCGCGCGTTCACCGGGCAGCGCCCGGACGAGTGGCTCGGGCGCGGCTGGGTCCACGCGATCCATCCCGATGACCGGGCCCTCACGGAGGCGAAGTGGCGGCAGGCGGTCGCGACGCGGACGGCGGTCGATCACGAGTACCGCCTGTGGCACGCCCCGAGCGCGTCGTGGCGGTGGTCGAACGTCCGCGCGGTGCCGATCACGTACCCGGACGGGTCGATCCGCAAATGGTCCGGGGTGAACATCGACGTCACGGACCACCACAGGCTGCTGGCGCGGCAGGAGGTGCTGATCAACGAGCTGCAGCACCGCACGCGCAACCTGCTCGGTGTCGTCAGCGCCGTGGCGGGCAGGACGCTGCGGCAGGGCAGCCCGGTCGAGGCGTTCGAGGCGCGGCTGCTGGCGCTGAGCCGCGCGCAGGGTCTGCTCAGCCAGTACGGCAGCGACACGGTCGAGGTCGGCGCGCTGGTGCGGGCCGAACTGGCCGCCTACGTGGACGGCGCGTCCGACCGCATCACCGTCGCCGGCCCCGAGGTACACCTGACCGCGCGGCAGGTGCAGAACTTCGCCCTGGCCGTCCACGAGCTGACCACCAACGCCGTGAAGTACGGCGCGCTCCAGAACGCGACCGGTCGGCTGCGCGTCACCTGGGCGATCCTTCTCGATTCGCGCGGCCGCCGGATCCTGGCCCTGGACTGGACGGAGGGCGGCGTCACCATCGATCCCGGTCAGGTGACGCGCAGCGGTTACGGCACGGAGCTGATCCAGGAGGCGCTGGCCTACGCGCTCCAGGCCACGGTCGATTACAGGCTCGGCGCGGACGGCGTGCGCTGTCGGATCGAGATGCCGGTCTCCTGATCGACGGGACGCGGCCGCGCCGAGCGTCGGAGTTCGGCCGAGCGCGTCGCGGTCCCCGCGTTCGGGTATGGTGCGCGAAGACGCGAGCGCGGCCTCCTTCGGTGGCAGGGGAAGGCCGGCGTCGCGTCGATGTCGTCCTGCCCGCCGCCCGATCGTGGAATCGCGCCCGATGCCGAAACGAGTCCAGTCGGCCTTCCGCGCGGCCGCCGAGATCGGCGTCGGCCTGCTGGCGGCCTGCAACCGGCTGCGGCTGCCCGGCACGGTGAATCCCTTCGTCGTCGGCGTCCACGAACCGATGCGCGCGGAGCTGACGCTGGAGAACCTGCCCGTCACCGGGGCGATCCCGCCCGGCCTCGACGGCCTCTATCTCAAGATGGGGGCGAACCCCGTCCGAGCGGCGACGCGGGGCCACGACTGGTTCCTCGGCGACGGCATGGTGCACGGTCTCGCCCTCGAGGATGGCCGGGCGCGGTGGTATCGCAACCGATGGATCGGCTCACGCCAGGCCGCCGCGGCGCTCGGGCGGCCAGCGGCGCCCGGGCCGCGCCGGGGCGGCAACGACACCGTCAACACCAACGTCGTCGAGATCGGCGGCCGGATCTTCGCGGTGGTGGAGGCCGGCAGCTTCCCCGTCGAGCTCTCGCGGACGCTGGAGGAGCAGCGCTACAACCCGTTCGACGGGACGCTCACCGGCTCCTTCACCGGTCATCCGCACCGCGATCCGCTGACCGGCGAGACTCACGCCGTCGCGTATGACGGCCGCGTCTGGGACCGCGTGCGCCACGTCGTTCTCGCACCGGGCGGGCAGGTCGTGCGGGATGTGCCGGTCGCGGTCGCCCACGGCCCCTGCATCCACGACTGCGCGATCACGGCCCGCTTCGTGATCGTGCTGGACCTGCCCGTCACGTTCTCGTTCCGGGCCCTGCTCGCCGGGTACCGCTTCCCGTTCCGCTGGAACCCCGGCCACGGGGCCCGGGTGGGCCTCCTCCCCCGGCACGGCAGCGACGCCGACATCGTCTGGTGCGCCGTCGAGCCCTGCTTCGTGTTCCACGCCGCCAACGCCTACGACGCCGCGGACGGGCGCGTGATCCTCGATGTCGTCGCCTACGGGACGGTGTTCGCCTCGCCCGGGGGCGGGCTCGACACGCCGGGCCGGCTCGAACGCTGGACGATCGATCCGTCGACGGGTCGGGTCGAGCGGCGCGTGATCGACCCCGCGGCGCAGGAATTCCCCCGCCTCGACGAGCGGCGCCTCGGGCAGCGCCACCGCTACCTCTACACGGTCAGCGTCCCCGCCAACGGCAACACGCAGCTCGCCGGTGCGACGCGGCTCTACAAGCACGACCTCGAGACGGGCGCGCGGCACGTGCACGATTTCGGTCCCGATCACGTCCCGGGTGAGTTCGTCTTCGTGCCCGCGCATGCCGGGGCCGGCGAGGACGAGGGCTGGCTCGTCGGGCTCGTCATCGACACCGCCCGCGACACGACCGACTTCGCGATCCTCGACGCGCGCGCGTTCGACGCACCTCCCGTGGCGCGGGTCCGCCTCGGACACCGGATCCCGCCCGGCTTCCACGGCAACTGGTTCCCGGCACGCGGCCTCGCCTGAGAGGCCGGTGCTGCGCCCCGGCTCCTCAGGTCGCGGCGGTCCAGCCGATCACCGCCGTCACGGGGTCGCCGGGGCCTCCCACGGGGTTGAGGACGCGTCCCTCGACGCGGGCGAAGCCGGCGCGCTGGAGGTACAGACCGACGAGCTGGGCGTGGCCCGCGCCGTCGAGGGCGTTCCAGATGGCCACCGCCTTGGTCGGGAAGCAGCGGTTCGAGAAGCTGATCACCGCCGGCGCACCGGGGCGCAGCACGCGCGCGATCTCGGACAGGACGGCCACGGGGCGCTGGAGATACTGGACCGAGACGCAGATCAGCGCGGCGTCGACGCAGGCCGTGTCGAGCGGCAGGCGCGGCTCGGCGTTGAGATCCTGCACGAAATGCCGGGTCAGGCGCGGGTTGGCGGCGAGCTCGGCCGCGTTCAGGCCGTGACCGGTGATGCTGGCATAGGTGATCTCGTCCGGCAGGTGACTGACCCAACTCGACATCAGATCGAGGATGTCGCCGCCCGCCGGGACGATCGCTCTGTAGAGGTCGGTGACTGCCGCGATCGCGGCGTCGTCGATATGGGTCACGAAGCGCGGTTGCGCGTAGAACGCGGGATCTGGCCGACGGTCGTGCTTGGCGAACGCCTCGGGGGGAAAGTCCGGCAGATCCTGAGTCATCGGCGAGCGGGCTCCCGGGTCGAACGGCGCGTCGAACCCGACGGCCGGCGCGCGAAGCTGGGATAGCGTGCGGATAAAGACAGTGCCCCACAGCCCCGCGGACAGGTGTCCACGTCGCCGCATCCGCGCCGGGGAGACCGCGCGGGGCGGATCGCGGGCTCAAGCCGGCGCCGTGCCCGCGGGACCGCTCCGCTCGCTCGGCCACCCGTCCTCGTCGGGCGGGAGCGGCGGCCGGCACTGTCGGAAATCGGGCGACCGGGCGCGTGAGCGCAGGGACGCGGACGCGGCGGTTCATCCGGGCCGTTCGCGCGCAGTCCGAGCAGAATTTCAGGATCAATTATTGCTGCACAGCGCGGCGTGAAACGCGCAGTTTTTTAAAATACTTGTCATCGATGCGCCGTTGGCTTACAGATGTGAGATCGATTTTTGGCCAGGTATCCGGCCGTATCGCCTCAACAGGGCGAGCGTTCTGCATCTCTCCCATTTTCGACATTCGGCGACCGGGCGCGTGCGATCCATGCGCCCGCCCTATCTATTTGCCTTCACTGATATGGAATACCTATGACCATCGGCACCGTTAAATGGTTCAACGACACCAAGGGCTTCGGCTTCATCCAGCCGGATGACGGCGGCAAGGACGTGTTCGTCCACATCTCGGCCGTCGAGCGCGCCGGCATGCAGGGCCTGAACGAGGGCCAGAAGGTCTCCTACGAGATGGAGACCGACCGGCGGACCGGCAAGCAGTCGGCCGGCAGCCTTCAGGCCGCCTGAGCCTCGCGCGTCCCCGCGCGATGCGCGTCGAAGCCGCTCCTGCCGCGGAGCGGCTTCATCCATGCCTCATCCATGTCTCGCCACCCGGGCTGACGCCCGGTGCGCCTACGGAGAGTTCGTGAAGCCTTTGAAAACCGATCACCTCGTCGATCGTCTCGCAGAGACGGCCAGAGCGCGGCAGGCCACCCTGGCCCGGTTCCGGGCACGCCCGGCGGCCGATGATCCGGCCGTGCTCGCTCGGCAGGCCGCGCGGCGCGCGGTCATCCAGGCCCGGGACCTGCGGGCGACCGAACGGGAGGCCGTGCGTCTGGC
Organism: Methylobacterium mesophilicum; assembly: GCF_036441335.1. Lineage (GTDB taxonomy): Bacteria > Pseudomonadota > Alphaproteobacteria > Rhizobiales > Beijerinckiaceae > Methylobacterium > Methylobacterium mesophilicum_B. The sequence continues at coordinate 92,417 of NZ_MLBW01000028.1, read as the reverse complement.
CGCCGAGGTCGAGCGTGAGGCTGAGGTCCAGGCCGCGCAGGCCCGCGCCGCGGCCGAGTCCGACCGTCTGGCTGCCGAGATGGCGGAGCAGCAGGTTGCCCGCGCTGCCGAACAGAAGGCGGCCCGCGACGCGCGGTTCGCGGCCCGAAAGGCGCGTGCACGCCGCTAGCCCGAACCCGGCCCGCGCGCTGTCACTCCGGAGGACGACCCATGTCTCACAAGTTCAAGATCGGCCAGCACGTTCGGCAGCTGGGGCTCAGCTACGCCGGCAGTAAGAGCACCGTCGACGGCCTCTTCGAGGTCGTCCGCCTGATGCCGGACGACCGGTCCGGCGAGCCGACTTACCGCATCAAGTCCGCGAGCGGCGAGCGCGCCGTGCGGGAGGGTGAGCTCACGTCCGCTTGAACGGACTCGGGACGTCGACCGGTCCGACCCAGATCGAGGCTGTTGCGATCCATGACGACGACGAAGGACACCCACTCGGCCGACGCGGCGATGATCGAACCCAATCAGACGGCCTTCATTCTCAAGGTGACGCGGCCCGACGACGCGGAGCTGTCGGGCCAATTGGTCATGTTCTACGCCGCGATCACAACCTCGGAGGACGAGGCACTGGCCATCGTGCGCCGCGCGGTGAAGGCCGATGCGGAGGTCGAGCCGACGGGCGTCCGCCTCTCTCAGCAGACCGCCAGCGCCCTCCATCTGGAAGCGGGCCTCGCGCGGGCCCTCTGACGCGCCGATTTCCGGAACCGCCCTGCGACCGCGGCCGGGATGACGCCCGCGCGGGACCTCCCGACAGGACCGCGCGTTGTGGCAGCAGCGATGAGCTGAGGACGTCTGCCATGGACATCGAACGCTTCGCGGAAACCGAGACCACGCTCGCCGTCGCGGACCGCCTCTGGCGTGCCGAGATGCGACGGGTGTTCGGGCCCGATGCCGTTCTGCGCCACGGCTTCGGCGCGGAGCGTCAGGGCGCACCCGGAACGCGATTGCGCGTGGCTTTCGAGGCGCGACGGAGCGCGATCGCGGCGTGGCGGCACGCGCGGCGCCCGGCCGCCTGACCCGCCGCCTGCGGGATCGTTAGCCGCTTCGCACCCCCGTCGCCGACGCCCTCCCGGCCGGCGCGATCACGGCGGCCAACCTGGACGGGGGACGTGAACAGCGGCTGTCGGCACGGTATGGAGGGCGCTGAGGGTCGGCGGGCGTGCAGCGACCGGACGGCTTCGCAGCACCGCCCTCGCCTCACCAGGATCATCCCCGCCGGACGACGGCAAGCGAGGACAGACCGATCGCAAGCGAAGCACGAGCCCGAGGCGGCCCGAGCCGGGGCGCCCCGCGCCCCCCCGAGCGCACCGTCCCCGGTCGGTCATGCGGTTCCTGCACAATGTGCTGCCGTGTTCTGGCGATTCCCGCCCTCGACAAGCCGGCGGGAACCGTGTGCGGGCACAGCACCGGAACCGGCTGCGGGATCTACAGCGAACGCCCGGAGGCCTGCGCCCGGTGGTTCTGCCTCTGGCGCAAGATCGACGCCCTGCCGGACGCGCTCAGGCCCGATCGGTCGGGCGTGATGTTCTCACTGGATCGCCGCTCGCCCGCCGCCGATGCGGCGGATGCGACCTGCATCGTCGGGCGCGCACCGGAGGGCGTGCGCGCCTTCGACCGGCCGGACGTGATCGAGGCGTTCGCCATGTTCGTGCGCGAGGGCTCCTGGCCCGTGTGGCAAGCGACCGAACACGTCACGACCCTGCTGCATCCGGGTCCGCAGATCTCTTCGCCATCGTCTTCGCCATCGTCTTCGCCGTGACCGACGGCGGTGCGGGCACGGCCGGGGCCGGGACGCGCGATGACTTCGGTGGGCGCGCGGGGTTCGGCCCGCGTGCGGGCGCGCCGCCGAGCGTCCCCGTATCGATGTGCGGGGCGACCGAGGCGGGCCCGCCCGTGACCGGGAAAGCCGGACACCTCTGTCCCAGCCAGCATCCCGCCGCAGCATGCAGGGGACATTAATAATCGCCGGAACCGTATTTTTAAGCTCAGGCCGTGCCGTGATGTGCTATGCATCCGCACAGGCACGCATTCGCCAGCACCCCAGGAGATTTCGATGACCATCGTCCGGTGGCTGATCTCCAGAACGATCCAGTTTTTTCTTGGCAGCGCGCAGGAGCGCAGCTCCGATGCGATCGCCAGGCGAAAGGAAGCCGGCACCTTCGAAGGGGCATCGGCGAGCAAGGGCCGCGATTTCGAAGCCAACTACGCCGCGGCCGCTCAGCTCCTCAGAACGCGGATCGATCGGGCGTTCCCCGACGCCTACTCCGCGCGGCTGAGTTCCGGGAGAAGCAGCTCTTACGACTACGGGCAAGATCGCGCGCTCGCCATCGACACCATGTCGATCGCCATCGCGATGGCGTTGCGGAACGGCGCCACCGTTCCGCAGGCGGCCGCGGCCGGGGCGGCGAGCATCGGCATCTGACGGGACACGCGGCACAATCGTGCCGCGACGGACCGCGTCGCGCTTCCGCGGGCGTTCACACCGTCGTCGCGCCCGCCATGTCGCGGGTCCGCTCGATCATCGCGAGGAGGACCGTGTGGAAGGCCTGCTGCTCGCGGGAGCGGGCTCCGGTCCGCGTCTCGCACGCGAGTTCGGCGCGCAGCCCATCGAGGGCCGCTGTTCGCCGCTCCGCACCGTCTTCGCGCAGGATGAACCGCAGCAGGATATCTTGGGCGGCCGCGAGCTCGGCCGGGTCCCCCCGGACGATGAGCGTTCCCAGCGCGTCCAAGCACGTCTCGCGATCAGTCATGCGCACATCCATCGGTGATCAGGGGGCCGAGTCGACTGCGGTATCGGGTCCTCGAGGCGCAGCTTGATCGAGTGGCTCGGAATGTCGCGACGGTCCGCGACGCGAGATTCCGGGCCAAGCCCGCGGCATCCAGATCCGTGAGCGGATCGATCAGCCGCCCGCCCCCGCGGCGCGCGTGTCGCGCGCGCGGCTCGGCGGGACATTCGATGAGGTCTGCCACGCGCGCCTGTCCGTTGCAGGCGGGGGCATGAACCCTCAGTCACCGGAGCCTGGATCAACCGATCCGGTGATGGCGACACTCTGCGCCTCGATGACCGACAAAGATAGTCCGGACCTGAAACGCGCTCCCCCGCCCAGCGAGATCGGATCCCTCGTCGGTCGCGCGATCCGGCAGGGCCGGTGCGGCCGACAGACCGGCAGCACTCAGGGTCTGGCACCGGCCCCCCGCGCGTGCTCCAGGAAGAAGCGGATCATCTCCTGGCTCGCGTCCGGGCCGCGCGGGTCGGTGAACGTGCCGGCCGGGCTGCCGCCCGACCACGCGTGCCCAGCGCCGTGCAGGACCCACTGCTCCACGATGGGGCGGCCGGACGCGTCCGTCCGGACGGTGCGGGTATAGTCCATCCCATCCGGTGTCCGCCCCTCTGTCACGGATGTGCGGAGGTCCGGATCGGACGGCCCCTGCGCGGCCACGCGGTCGCCGTTGGCCGCGTGCACCGTGCGGTCGCGGTCACCGTGGAACACGATCAGCGGCACGGCGTGTCGTTTCCCCGTCGCGCGCGCGCCGTCCCCCTTCATGGCCGCGAAGGCCGACGGCACGTCCCGCGCCGAGCCGCACGCCAGGCCGGAGTGGACGCCGACCGCCGCGAACAGGTCGGGATAGGTCATCGCCAGGATCGCGGCGGCGGCCCCGCCGGCCGAGAGGCCCGCGGCGTAGACGCGCCTGTCATCGGCCGAGAAGTCCGCGATCACCTGCCGGACGATGCCGGCGATCAGGGCAGGCTCGCCGCCCTCACGTTGCTGGTCACCGGGCTCGTACCAGTTCCAGCACCGCTGCATATTGGCCGAACGCGGCTGCTCCGGATAAACCACGAGGACGCCGCGCGCCTCGGCGACCGCGTTCATCCGCGTGCCAGCGGCGAAGTCATCGGGATTCTGCGTGCAGCCGTGCAGCATCACCACGACGGGCAGCGCCTGGCCGGCGTAGCCGCTCGGTACGTAGACCTTGTAGTTCCGGGTCCCGGCCGCGCCGGTGAATGTGCGGGCCTCGAAGCGTGCCCCTTCCGGAAGCCGCGCGGGAGCCGGCGTCGCCACGTCCCGCCCGTCGCGATCCGCGCCCAGGCCGGCCGTCGCCAGCGCGTCCTGGATGGTGCGCATCACGCTGCCTGCGATGTCGCCTCCGAACTCCGCCTGGGGGCGCCGGTCCGAGCGGCCTGCGGTCGTCTCCGGCGCGACCCAGGCTTCGCCGGGTGCGGAGGGCGCGACCATGTCGAGGATGTCGGCCGCGTCCGCGGTCGGCGCATCCGCCTCGGCCGCGCCCCGACCCGCCTCCGACCACAGCTTGAAGGCGGCGGCCTGCCGCTCATGGAGCCTGGCCATCGCCTCCGACGCGCGGGCGGCACGGGCCGGGTCGAGCTTCGGGAACGCGAAGCGTCGGAAGGCGGTCTTCGTGGCGCGATCCATCGGGCGGGTCCTGATCGAGTGGGGAGCGGGCGGGGCGGGCTGACAGCCGTCAGGTCATCCGGTCGGCGAGCGCCGCCTTGACCGCGGGACTGGCCTGGAAGGCGCCGAGCACCTCGACCGAGGCGATGGCGGCGCGGGCCAGTTCCGGCGTGACGTCGAGGGCGATACTGGCCAGCCCGAGCACTTGGATGTGGAGCGGTGCGCCCGCGTCGCGCGCCGCCTCGAGCGCCTGCTTGGTGTAGTGCGACAGGCCGAGGCTCAGCTGCTTCCGGCTGACAGATTGCCTGACGGCCTCGCCCTGGCGCTCGATCTGATTGCGCACGGCGGTTCGGATGAAATCGGCGCGGTTGGCGTAGAAGCCGTCGCGGACCATCAGGTCGATGTGGCCGAGGTCCACGAAGCCGAGGTTGAGCGTGATCTTCTCGCTGTCCGGCAGCTTCGGCCGCAGTTCGTGCACCTTGCCGACCATATCACCATCCCCCGGCCATCCGATTGGATGGTCTTTAGATGGTTGTCTTGGGTGGCGGCGCAAGGGCTCGCAGCGCGTGCTCGAATCGGGACGGACGGATCGCCGGGTCTTCCGTGGAGAGCCGCCGCGTCAGGAGCCCAGGCAGGGTCGCGTCGGGCCGAGCCGCGATCTGAGCCGGGCGCGCGGCGACCGGCAATCCGGCGGGATCCGGCCTCGGCGATCGATCCCGGATCCGGACGAGGGGTTATCTCCGAAGCCGGCTGGCGGTCGGTGCGGCCTCGTCCCATTCGCGATCCCGCTCCGCCAGCAGAGCGGCACGACGGGCCGCCACGGCCGCGGCGTCGCCCGCCGGTGCCGCCCCGGCATCATCCAGAGGGTGCGAGGGGATCGGATCGGCCGCGCCAGCAAGACGGGCGAGCGCCGTGACGACGTGGTCCACCTCACCGGATGTCACGGTGCCTGTCCGCAGAAGCCCGAGACGCGAACACGTGGCCATGTCCGCACAGGATCCGTCCTCGAAGCGGAGCGCCGCGATCTGATCCGCCCCGAGGGGCAGGCATCCGGCCGACAGCCCGCGCAGCCGGACGAGCCTCCGCTCCCGCGTTGCCTCGGCGGTGTGAATCTCCCGCGCGTCCGGGAGCCAGCGCGCCAGTTCGTCGAGGATGAAATGCCGGACGCGCTCGACGCGGATGGGGCCGAACTTCCTGGTCGCGGCGATCGCGATCGGTGAAGACCGGGCCAGATGACCGAGATCCGGGAAGCCGGCCTTGCGCAGGCGGGCTCGCAGGGACGCCGTCAGCAATCCGCGCCCGAAGCCCTCGGCCGAGAGACGCTGGAGCGCGTCATGCGAAAGGTCATCGAAGAGGGGGAGGCGCGCGCCGACCTCGGCCATGAGGCTGTCGGACCAGATGGTGCGGCGGGATCGGTCGGGCATCATCGCGGCCGATAGGGTACTTGCAGGTTATCCGCAACGACCGGTCAGCGCTGGCCTGGAGGACGTCCGGCCGGCGCGTGACGGCGCCGCTCGGCACAAGATCGCCCGCAGGTCGCTGACGCGGGACCGAGACCTTGCGCCAGAACGGCGGGCAGGCCGTGTCGCGGCGCCCGATCCCGGGACAACCTTCCCATGAGACTTCGGAGCTGGCCGGGATTGCCGAACATCGTCGTGTCAGGCCCGTGCTCCGACGCCATCGTCGAGGGGAGGGCCCGCGCGGCGAGACTCGCGGACCACAGTCAGGACGGATCGTCGATCGCGGGTTTCGCTCCGCGCGGAGGCAGTCAGCACTGCCGCGGTCGTGCGCTCGCACCCGCGCGACGCGTCCGATCCGCCTACGATTTCACCGCAGCCAGGTCGTGGAGAGCGCAGTCGATCGCCCGGATAAGCTGCTCGCTGGTGCGACCTACGGCAGGATCTCGCGACATGGCGACGGCCGCTTGCTGCAATGCCCGAAACTGTTCGAGCCGAAGGGTCGGATCGAGGCCGCGTGCGACGGCCGACTGTACGAGGCCGCGGACGAATTCGTGCACCAATTGCTCGTCGAATGCCTGCAAATTCTGAATCTCTGCCTCTCGACCGCGACGATTCTAACACCGTCCCGATGAGAAGAGATCCGCGCAACGCCAAGATCCGCACAGCGCCAAGTCGCCGGATCGGGCACTCGGCCGCATGGCGTCATCGCGCCAGGGTGGCCTCCGCGATCCCGACCGCCGATTGCGCGTCCGCGGCAACGGCATCTGCGCCGACCAGACGGGCGCTGTCAGGCGCCCGCACGAAGAGCGGTCCACCGACGATGACGCGCAAGTCCGGGTTGCACGACGCGGCGCGCAACTTCGCCACGGACACCGCCATCACGGGCAGGAGGATGTCGCAAGACAGAGAGATGCCGACCAGATCGAACTGTTCGGCGCGGACCAAGCTGGCGGGGTCCTCGTCCGCGCCTGTGGTCAGGACCACATCCCATCCCGCCTCGCGGAAGAAGCTCGCCACGAGCGCGAGACTGAAGAGATGGGTCTCGCCGGGACAGGGCATCAGCAGGACGCGGCGACCGTTCGCCGTCACGTCCACGCCCTCCAGATCCGCACACAGAGCGCGCGTCAGATTCTGGAGGCGACCGAGCGCGACCGCCACGTCGAGGAAATCCGCGGCATCTTCTTCCCAGAGCTCGCCCAAATGCCGTGCCGCGGGTGCAAACAGGTCAAGCAGCAGGGCATCCAACGAGACCCCCTCCTCCAGGAGGGCGCGGACCCATTCGCCGTGCGGTTCGCCTTCCATCAACGCTCGAGCGAGGGAGGCGACGCGTTCAGGCGTCGGCGGTTTCGGGGGCGATGGCTGCGGCGGCGGATCGGCCTGATGCGCGAGCGCCAAGCGCGGCAGGATCTCGTCCTCGACGATCCGGGCGAGGCCGGCCTGGATAATGGCCACGTTGCGCGCGGCCGCTCCGCGAGCGGACCGAATCTGTCGGTCACCGCATGTGCGCGCGACACCGATCTCCGCCATTTCAGGCATTGGCTCCCCCGCCGATACAGCACTATATGTTTTGATCCGCCAATAGGCAACTCGATTAGTGAACTATAATTCAGATCCCGTGCGATTAACTTCGGCTACAGCCTGACGGGATCCAAGCTCGATACGGCCGCTGCGGGCTGTTCGGGCCCGTGCCGGCGCTGAACTGCTGCGTCGGATGCAGGTTCCCGCGCATCGCGCATCCTATCCCGCGGCCCGCGATGCCTTCGGCCTCCGCCACACCCGGCTGCCCTACGATGGAGCCGCCACCGAGAGCCCCGCGTTCGGCACCGCGCGGAGCGACACGGTTTTTACGCCGCGAAGCCGGGCAGGTCGCCGTTCCGACACGGGACGACAACGTAGATCGGCCGAAGGTTGGACGAGGCGGCAGAGCAGTCCCGGCGCGCGCTGCGCGGCGCGCGAGATCCGAGATCGGTCCCGCGGCCCGCCGCCGGTCATCCGACGCCGCGGCGACCGACCCAGGTGAAGGCCCACGAGCCGCCTTCGGGCGAGCGTGGGTGCTTCGGGCGAGCGTGGATGCGTTCACGATTGGGGCGACCGGGCCGCCGGCAGCCGCGCACCGCCACGTCAGCCGGCGAAGCGCCCGATGCCACGATCACGGTTCGAACATCCTTGAGACGAGATCCGCCCGCAGAGACCGTGCGCTGCTCTCCGGGCAGCCATCGCCGTGCGATGATCGTCCGCAGGCTCGGCGGCCGGCGCCTCCGCGGCGCACCCCGATCACGCGTCGCTTCGGCGCTGGCGCGATCGGCCACGGCGCGCAGCGCTTCGCCGTTTTCCATGGCGAACCAAGTCCGCCGCAGGTCCGGAATCTCGGGTGTAGCGCCGGGGCGCTCACGGCACAGTCCGGCGCAATGGGCGAACTCGCAAGCCGCGACGATATCCGGAATGGCGGCACCGCGGCCGCGCGCGGGTTCGGCGAGAGCGTCTCCCACGAGGCGCCGCATCATCGCGCCGACCGCGGCCGCGACGGCCTCCACCGCCGCCCGGCTCGCGCTCGTTCGAGCAACGCTCCGATCTGCCCGACCGCGAACCCGAACCTGCGAAGGGCAGACGATAAAGGCGGGTCCCGAGGCCGAAGCCCCGGGTTCTGTTGCTAGGCGTACCCACGCCCCGGAAGATTACGCCGCGAGGCGCATCTCCATGCCGACGTTGTCGTTGGCATTTAGAGTTTTGGCCAGGTGCTCGGAACGAGGGTTGCCCGCGCCAAGCCGGTCGAGTCCTTACCGAAAGCCGCATCTTATCCTGCCGAAGCAGGACAGAACTCGCGATCCCTTTACCGCCCAGTCGAACCTGTTTCACCCCCAGCAGAAGCACCCTGGCGGCGCGCAGCCCGCAACGGCGGACGCGCACCCTGGTCCCCGCGCGGTATCCGGGGCAGGATGCTTCTGGTGGAGGCGCCGGGTACCGCCCCCGGGTCCTGAAGCGTTATTACGAACCGGTCATCAACCTCGCCGCGACCATACCCCATCCCGGCCCGCCGGTCCATCGGGTGCGAAGGGCTCTCCGGGCCGCAAGTCTGTGGCGCCGCGGCCGACGAGCGCCCATATGAGGGCGATCCCTCCGCGCAATCCCGTGCTCTGGGCCACGACGCGGAGGCCGAAATGGCGCGCGAACTCAAAACCGGCAAAGCGCAGGGCGTCACGCCCGAGGACTTCAACGAGCGCGTGAAGCGCCTCCTCGCCGACAAGCCGGATCCCCGCAAGGCCGAGCCGGCGCGGAAGAACTTCAAGGCCAGCAAGCCGCTCGTGAGGAGCTGAGAGGCCGCCTCGGAGACGTTCGCTCGGCAGCGAACGTCTCTCCCTGGCAGCCCGCGCGCATCCACGCGCCGGTGTGGGCGGTTGACGCCGCGACCGAGGCGGGTCTGCTAGGTGCCGCGATATCGATCCAGGCTACGAGGTCGCAGGGCGTAGCGCCTCGGGATCCCCATATTGGCGAGATCAGTGAAGCGGCTCAGGAGGAGCGAAGATGGAAACCGAGAGGGCGGTGCTGGCCGGTGGTTGCTTCTGGGGCATGCAGGACCTCATCCGGCGTCAGGAGGGCGTGCTGTCGACCCGCGTCGGCTACACGGGCGGCGACGTGCCGAACGCGACCTACCGCAACCACGGCACCCATGCCGAGGCCATCGAGATCATCTACGACCCGGCTCGGACGAGCTTCCGGCGCATGCTGGAGTTCTTCTTCCAGATCCATGACCCGACGACGCCGAACCGCCAGGGCAACGACAGGGGCCCGAGCTATCGTTCGGCCATCTTCTACACCGATGACAACCAGCGTCGGGTCGCGGAAGTGACCATCGCCGACGTCGACGCTTCCGGCCTGTGGCCGGGCAAGGTCGTGACCGAGCTGGCGCCGGCCGGTCCGTTCTGGGAGGCGGAGCCGGAGCATCAGGATTACCTGGAACGGCGTCCCGACGGCTACACCTGCCACTTCATCAGGCCGAACTGGGTGCTGCCCGCACGCGCGCGCGCCGCGCAGGACGCGTGAGCGCGCCGGCCCGGGGCAGGCGGATTGTCTGCCGTCTCGGGCCCCGCGGTCACGACAGAACCGCCAGTGACCCGCTGACATGCACCGGTTCTGGAACGGGTCGCTCGGCGCGGAGGATCGTCACGGCAGCGACGGGCTCCGCCGCCGCGTCGCGACGATCGGCAACGGTTCCGTTACGGCGACGGACCTATATGTTCTCTCGCGAGGCCTGCTCGGAGCAGGCCTTCGCCACCTCCGAGATCGGCAAATTCGCGTGGCCCGCGGTCCGCGACGTGTCGTCGAGGCAAGAGCGCACGCTGTCACGTGATGCGCGCCCGCCGCGCGCGCCGTCCATTCTACGCAACAGATCATCTTTCTCCGTCGACGACGCTCCGGCCCAGGCTTGCATGGTGTCTCCGATGTCCAGCGCGAAGGCGGGCGTTGCCATGACGACGAGGGCGAATGCACCAGCGGGAAGGAAACGCATCGTCGAAGCCTCGAGAGACGGGGGACCGGCACATGCACGCGCGGGTCGTAGCCGGGCAGTTCGCGTCGGAAACTCGGCCGCGCACCGGCTCCCGGCTCGTGAGCAGAGGCTCACAGGAGCGGAACTAGGTCCCGGAGCGCCCCCGCGGATGGCGGGCGGCTTGGGGCAAAACCGCACAGTCCAGCTCTGCCGTCGCGCCCCGCCCGGGCCACGGGGCCTTCCACACCTCAGCGACGCGAAGCCGCCGAGGCGCCGGACGGTCAGACCGCGGGTTCGGGCCTTGTCCGGCCGCCGAGATACGCCGACCGGATCTCGTCGTTGGCCCACAGGGCGTCGGGCGCGCCCTGCAGGACGAGCCGGCCGGTCTCCAGAACGTAGCCACGATCGGCCACCGAGAGCCCCATCCGGGCATTCTGCTCCACCAGCAGCACGGTGGTCCCGCGGCGGCGCACCTCGGCGATGATCGCGAAAACCGCCTGGACGATCACCGGGGCCAGTCCGAGAGAGGGCTCGTCCAGCAGCAGGATCCGCGGCTTGGCCATCAGGCCGCGCGCGAGGGCGACCATCTGGAGCTGGCCGCCCGACAGCGTCCAGCCCAGGGCGTCGCCGAAGCGGCGAATGTCCGGGAAGAGGTCGAACATCGCCTCGACCTCGTCGCGCAGCGCCCGCCTGCCGAGGCCGGAGCGGTTGGACGCGCCCAGCATGATGTTCTCGCGCACCGTCAGCCCCGGGAAGACCCGGCGCCCTTCCGGAACGTGGGCGACACCGAGCCGCACGATCGCCTCGGGCTTCAGCCCTTCCAGCGGCCGCCCCTCCAGCAGGATCGTGCCGGCGGCGGGCCGCACCAGCCCGGAGATCGCCTTGAGCGTCGTCGACTTGCCGGCGCCGTTCGAGCCCAGCAGCGTCACCACCTCTCCGGCCCCGACCGAGAAGGACAGGCCGCGCACGGCCTCGATCTCCCCGTACCGGACGACGAGGTCGCGGATCTCGAGAAGGGGTGTGGCGGGCGTCGTCATCGCGGGAGTCACACCGGGGCGAGGTCGGTCTTAAGGCTCGCCGCAGGGCCGGCGGCGGCGTCCTCGCCGAGATAGGCCTGGATCACCGCGGGCTCGCGCAGCACGGTCGCGGTGACGCCGTCGGCGATGCGGCGGCCGAAGTTCAGCACGGTGATGTGGCTCGCCACGTCGCTCACCAGCGTCATGTCGTGGTCGATGATCAGGATGGTCAGGCCCTTGGCGGCCATCCGGCGCAGGAGCACCGTCAGGGCGTTCTTCTCGCTGGAGTTGAGCCCCGCGGCGGGCTCGTCGAGGAGCAGCAGCACGGGGTTGCCGGCCAGTGCCCGCGCGATCTCGATCAAGCGCTGGTGGCCGTACGAGAAGCCGGAGATCGGCTCCAGCGCCCGCCCATCCAGCCCCACGAAGGCGAGCGCCGCCCGTGCGCGGGCCTCCAGGCTCGCGCGGTCTCGGGCGGCGAGCGGGTTGTTGGGGCGCTCGGCGCCGATGACGACGTTCTCCAGGGCGCTCATGGAGCGGAACAGTCGGATGTTCTGGAAGGTGCGGCCGATCCCGGCCGCCGCCCGCCGGTGCGGGGAGAGGCGCGTGACGTCCCGCCCGGCCAGCCGCACGGTACCGCCCGTGGGGCTGTAGAGGCCCGAGAGGACGTTCAGCGTCGTGGTCTTGCCGGAGCCGTTGGGGCCGATCAGCGCGTGGATGCCGCCCCGCGCCACCGTGAAGCTCACCGCGTCCACGGCCTTGAGGCCGCCGAAGTGTTTGGACAGGTCCGACACCTCCAGCATCGGTGCCGCGGAGGCCTCGCCCTGGCTCAAGGTCAGCTCGGCGACGGGCGGCGGAGCCGGGCGGGCCCGGCGCAGCCGCCGGACCTGGTCGCCGAGGAAGCCCCAGATCCCGTCGGGCATGAACACCACGATCAGGATCACCGCGAGCCCGTAGATCGCGAGGTAGAGCCCCGGGATCTCCTTGAGGAAGCGGAGCCATTCCGGGATCAGGATCAGCAGCGCGGTGCCGATCACGGCGCCGACCGGCGAACCGACGCCGCCGAGCAGCGCCATCGTCAGGAAGACGATGGACTCGGCGAAGGAGAACTGGTCCGGGCTGATATAGGTGAAGCTGCCGGCGAACAGCCCGCCGCCGAGCCCCGCCAGCAGCGCCCCGAGGGCGAAGGCCGCGACCTTGGTGCGGTAGATGTCGATGCCCGACACGCCCGCGGCGAGCTCGTTGTCGCGCACCGCCCGCATGGCGCGCCCGAGCCGCGTCCGCGGCATGTGCCAGACGAGCCAGCCGACGACGGCCAGCACCAGCACGCAGAGGGCGAGGTAGCTCTGCCCGTCGGCGAACAGGGTCGGGCGGCGGATGTTCGGCACCCCGTCGGGACCGTGCGTGACCGGGATCCAGTTGGTCAGCACCAGGGTCAGGATCTGCTGGAACGAGATCGTCACCATGGCGAGGTAGTGGCCGCCGAGCCGCAGCGTCGAGGCGCCGAGCGCGGCGCCCAGGAGGAGCGCGAGACCCAGGCCGGTGACGAGGCAGATCCAGAAGTTCAGGCCCCCGTCGACCGTGCCGAGCCCGACCGCGTAGGCACCGATCCCGAAGAAGGCGGCCTGGGCGAGGTTGATCTGCCCGCACAGGCCGAGCACCACGGTGAGCCCGATCACCGCGATCGCGTAGGTCGCCGCCTGCATCAGGATGTTGAGGGCGTAGCCGCTGAGCGGCGTCGTCGCGGCGAGCGTCACCAGGGCGGCGACCAGAGCCGCGTAGGCGAGGCTTCCGAGAGGCAGGCGGCGCGGCGCGGGCGCTGGAGCCGCGGCGGCCGGGCCGGTGACCGTGGAGGGGCGACCGCTCATGCCTTCTCCGCCACGCGCTCGCCGAACAGGCCCTGCGGGCGCACGACCAGGAAGACCACCAGCACCAGGAACGCGAAGGCGTCCTTGTAGGGAACCGAGATGTAGGCCGCCCCGAAGGTCTCGATGATGCCGAGGGCGAGGCCGCCGATGATCGCCCCGGTGACGTCGCCGAAGCCGCCGATGATCGTCGCCGCGAAGGCCTTGAGGGCAATCGTGGCTCCCATCTGGATCGACACGAACAGCACCGGCGCCACCAGGATGCCGGCGATGCCGCCGAGCACGGCGCTGTACACGAAGGTCAGCATGATCATGCCGGCCACCGGGATGCCCAGGAGGGCGGCCATCTCCTTGTCCTGGGACGTCGCCTGGAGCTTCTTGCCGACAAGAGTGTGCTCGAAGAACCAGTACTGGAACGCCACCAGGGCCGCCGTGACCGCGATGATCAGCAGGTACTGGCTGTCGAGGAAGACCGGCCCGAGCAGGAACCCTTGCGTCTCGAAGACGGGCGGGAGCACCTGCGGCTGCGGCCCGTAGAGGGCGAGCGTCGTGTTCGCCAGGAAGATCGAGGCGCCGATGGTCGAGATGATCACCGGCAGGTAGCTGCGGTGCCGCAGCGGGTAGTAGACGCCGAGATTGAACAGGGCGCCGAGCAGCGCCATCCCGCCGAGGGTCAGGAGAAGTGACAACCAGTAGGGCCACTGGAGGTCGACCGCGAAGACCACCATCAGGAAGGCCGCCACCATCGAGAACTCGCCCTGCGCGAAGTTCACCACGTTGGTGGCGCGGAAGATCAGCACGAAGCCGAGCGCCACCAGGGCGTAGACGGAGCCGATGCCGATCCCGGTGAAGAGGAGTTGCAGGATCAGGTCCATGCGGTCCGCACTCTCGCCTCCTCCTCCGGATGTCGTTCACGCGCCCCGAACACGTCGGCCGGCTCACCCTTGGTAGAAGTCGATCCGCCGGTCGAAGACGATGTTGCCCTTGTCGTTGCGCACGACGTTGTAGCCGTGCAGGCCGTCGCCGCTCTTGTCGAAGTTGTAGGTCCCCTCGGCCCCCTCGTGGCCGCGCACCGCCAGGATGGCCTCGCGGATCGCCTGCGGGTCGGTCTTGCCCGCCGTGTTGATCGCCTTGGCCAGCACCGTGACCGCGTCGAAGGTCCAGGACGACTGGTTGTCGGGGGCGACCTTCATCGCGGCCCGGTAGGCCTTGCCGAAGGCCCGGGCCGCGTCGCTCGATTCCTCAGCGTAGTCGGCCACGCCGTAGGTGCCGTAGAGCGACGGCCCGGCGAGCTTCAGGGCGGTCACGTTGGTGATCGACGGCGAACCGACCCAGGGCGCGGTGACGCCGAGCTGGCGCAGTTGCCGCGCGAAGATGCCGATATCGTTCTCGAAGGTGAAGTACGAGCCGATCACGTCGGCGCCCGACTGCCGGATCGCCAGCACGACCGGCGTGAAGTCCTGGCTCTGGTTGGTGTAGCCCTGGTCGAGGGCGACGGCGGCGCCGCCCTTGGCGAGGCTCTCGGTCAGCGCCTTGGCACCGCTGGTCCCGAAGGCGTCGGTGGAGTGGATGATCGCCCACTTCTTCTTGCCCAGCCCGTTGACGCCGTGCTCGGCGATCACCCGGGCCGAGAAGCTGTCGTTGGGGCGGAAGCGGAACAGCCAGGGATTGCCGAGCTGCGTCAGAACCGGGTCGGTGCCGCCGAAACAGACCGGTTTACCCGTCTTCAGGATGTCGGGCGCCATGGCGTGGTTCTGGGTCGAGCGGATCGAGCCGAGGAAGCCGACGAGGTCGCCCTGGGACGCCAGTTTCGAGAAGGCGAAGACCGCGCCGGGATTGGTGGTCTGATCGTCCTCGGTGACGATCTCCAGGGGCTTGCCGAGCACCCCGCCGGCCTTGTTGACCGCCTCCAGGGCGATCTTCGCGCCGGCGAGCGCGTAGCGGCCGGCATCCGCGCCCGGCCCCGTCACCGGAAGCACCATGCCGATCCGGACTGTTGCCCCGGCACCCTGAGCGCAGGCCGAGCGGATCACCCCCGGCACCAGGCTGCCCGCGACCGCGGATGCGGTCCCCGTCAAGAAAACGCGGCGCGTCGTCCTCATCGGCGTATCCGTCCCACCGCCGATGCTCGGGCCCGGCGTTGGCAACGATGGTCCCTATTCCCCGCGCCGATGTCTATCCTGCAAACCTTCGCCGATCAGTTTCGATGAGAAGAAGCTCTCGGATCGTCACTCGACCGATTTCGCTGCGGTGCGGCGAGATCGAAGACGATCACGGCGAGACACCGCTCGCAGACACGCTGTCCCGATGCGCATCCGGAACGCGGAGACCCGAATAGGCGCGATCCGGACTGTGTACTTTCAGGCAGAGATCCGGCGCTCTTCTGCGAGGCGGACCAGCGTCACGGGCTATCTAGATCGCTGTACGCTCGCCCGTGGGAGGCCGGACGCAGGACGACGCCGTCGCGGGCGCGCGGGCCACCCTGCGCCTCAGGCACGCGGGACGTCCGGGCGCCCGCGGCCCGTGTTCCGATGCGGGCAGGTCGCCGAGCGCGGGACCGGCGTTCATGAACGCGATGGTGGCGACGCGTGCGGCCTCGCGACCCGTCGGGACGAACCGTTCGAACTCGCTGAGCAGGCCGTGCATCCTGCCCTTCGTCCCGCCGCGACGGAGTATTCCGACCGGACGCGCTTTCGTTTTCCAGCGAACCGTTGCACCGTCCAGCTTCGAACACGGGGCATCGCGAGCTGAAGCGCGTGCGGCGTACGGGACAGCAGGCGCGTGCCCGCTTCCCCCGCGCCCGGTCCCGTCATCCATTCGCGAGGCCGAACCTCCCATGGCGCCCATCATCACGACGGTCGAGGACCTGCGGCGGATCGCGAAGCGGCGCGTGCCGCGGATGTTCTACGATTACTGCGATTCCGGTTCGTGGACGGAGTCGACCTACCGCGCGAACGAGACCGATTTCGCCGGCATCAAGCTCCGCCAGCGCGTCGCGGTCGACATGACCGACCGCAACCTCGCCACGACGATGGCCGGCCAAGCCGTCGCGATGCCGGTCGCCCTGGCGCCGACGGGGCTCACGGGCATGCAGCACGCCGACGGCGAGATCCTGGCGGCGCGGGCGGCGGAAGCGGCGGGCGTGCCGTTCACGCTGTCGACGATGAGCATCTGCAGCATCGAGGACGTCGCCGAGAATGTCAGCAAGCCGTTCTGGTTTCAGCTGTACTTCATGCGCGACCGCAGCTTCAACGACCGCCTCATCGACCGCGCGAAGGCGGCGGGCTGCTCGGCCCTGGTCCTGACGCTGGATCTCCAGATCCTCGGGCAGCGCCACAAGGACATCCGCAACGGACTGTCGGCCCCGCCGAGGCTGACGCCGGGCACCGTCCTCGATCTCCTGACCAAGCCGCGCTGGTGCTGGTCCATGCTGCGCACCGAGCGCCGGACTTTCCGCAACATCGTGGGGCACGTGGACGGCGTGCGCGATACCCGTTCCATCTCGGCCTGGACGGCGGATCAGTTCGACCCGCGCCTGGACTGGGACGACGTGCGGCGGATCCGCGAACGGTGGCAGGGCCCTCTGATCCTGAAGGGCATCCTGGACGTGGAGGATGCCGAGAGGGCAGCCGCGACCGGGGCCGACGCGCTCATCGTCTCGAACCATGGCGGGCGGCAGCTCGACGGCGCCCCCTCCTCCATCGCCGCGCTGCCCGGGATCGCGGACGCCGTCGGCACGCGCATCGAGGTGCTGATGGACGGCGGGATCCGCTCGGGCCAGGACGTGCTGAAGGCCGTCGCCCTGGGCGCGAAGGGCGTGTTCATCGGCCGCGCCTTCCTCTACGGGCTCGGCGCCTACGGTCAGGCGGGCGTCGCCCGCTCCCTGGAGATCATCCGTACGGAACTCGACATGACGATGGCCCTGTGCGGGCATCGCGACATCCGCGCGGTCGACCGGTCGATCCTCTGGACGCCCTCGGCGCAGGAAGCCCGGGACGAGGCGCAGGCCGTGCGGCGCGTCGGGTCCTGACAGCGCGCGACGGCCGTTCCGCCGCGGATCTCGCGGCGTCGCATGCCCGATCCTGGAGCCCTCGAGAATCCCGCCTCTTCGATCCGCCCATTCGGCCGGTTCTTCCCCGCCTACGCCCCGATCGCGTCGATCGTCCAGGTACGGCTACCGACTCCCCCGCCCGCCGCACTCGGAGCGTGGCTTACGAGCCGGGATCGACGAGGCCATAGCCGCGAAGGGCGGAGCCGAGACCGCCAGACTGTTCGCCGCCGAGACGCCTCCGCGCGGCAGCGACCCGGACCGGGCCGCTCGCGCGGAGCCGCATCGCAACGACAACGGCGCAGCGACCCGTGGGGTCGCTGCGCCGTCGGATCGGGCCGCCGAGGGGGGAAAGACGGCCCGCCGAAGTTGGTATGCCAGATCCGTCGTCCGCGAGGTGCGCCCGAGCACATCCGAAAGGATGTGGCGCGGCAGCGACAGAGATCGGCCATCACCTGTGGACAGCGCGAAGCGCCCTCGATCCGTCAAGGTTCAGGAGCGAGCGTGGTGACCTCACTCCCGATCCGGCCTTGCCATGTTTGCCAGCCCTCACGCCTTCGTCCTGCACCATCGCGAGCGCCTCGCCGTGCTCGTCTCGTCAGCTCTGTTCCTCGCGGGCGCGCTGCCGCTGTTCTGGGCCATCGGCTGACCGTCCAGGCGCATTGAGGAGCCCGCGCGTTCGGATACGCGGCATCGGGGCGCCGTGCGGACGTGATCGAAGTGGGCTGCCGATCTGCTTCGGTCTCCTCGCGGCTTGCCCAGGCTCAGTGCGGCTTCGCGCCCCCCCGGCGTCCAGCCGCGCGCCTGGATGTCGACCGAGCACCGAGCGAGCGCGATACTGACGGGCTGTCGCACGTCCGAACTCACGGGCGGGCGCGCATCAGACGCAGCCCGGTCGCTCGTCCGGGCGGCCCGAGCGCACCGATCAGACCGGCATCGACGTGCCCGCCGACCGGGCCCTGTTCGAGACCGTCTTCGGCCTTGCGCTCCATCATGCCCGGGTCGTCGTCCGCCGCCCTGCGCCACGATCCGGACAGGGCGTCGGCTCTCATCGACTTTGCGCGAATACGCGGCTCGTCCGCATATTCCGAAGATTTCAAGGCGCATCACAGCGGCCTCGAGCAGCGTAACCGGGAAGAGATCGATGCGGCGAACGCTCGCCTGAGTGCCGATGGCCGGAACGTGCCCGAGCCGCGCGACTGCCGCGGCGCCGGGACGTTCGGATACAGGTCCAGGGACAGCCATCGCGGCGAGGCTGCCACGTAGATCCAGTGCCGGCGCTCACACTCCGCGATCGCCCACCCCGGCCGTTGGGGCTCGAACGCGACGGGTGCCTCGCCGATGCCCGCTCCTGCCGCGCTGCGCGGCGGACGTGGCCGGGTGGAAGACCACCCGGAAGGGACGCCGCGTCTTCGCCTCGCTCTGGCTACGCGAGCAACTACCGAACGCTGCCATGCCTCGACCGTCCCGCAACGCGGGACACGAACCGCGACTTCGTGCCGGAAATGAAGTGATCGAGAGCGGACCTACGGCTCGCTCGATACCTCACATATTGAGGTACGGCCTTCTTTTCGTGACCATCTTGTCGATGCCGGTCAGGTTTTCGCGCCACAAAGCCGCGGCCCGCTGTTCCGGGGACAAGTCCGAAACCAGATCTTCCATCTTGTCGATCGAGAATGGCGGGTTCGGGCAGAAATACGGTGTCAAGGGTTTCTGTGCATAATAGTTGAAGAAGAGCGCCCTGCGATTCCGCCCTGTGGCCGGCTTACCCCTGTGGAAATACTTGAATGTATCACAAAGTATCACTGTGCCCTTCATGCCTGTAAAGGACGTGATATCGAATTTGATCTCGCCGTCCTCCTGTAGTTTTATCAGCTGATTGTGAAAAAACCCGCTCTTGTTCCTCGACGCTGCGGAAAGATGCTGCAGATGCAGTATCTCTAGAGGTCCGTCGCTGTCATCAACATCGTTGAGATAGACAGCAACCTTTACCATTGGATTATCCTCACTGTCCTTGTGCCACGTCCGGGCCCCTCTCTCCGACCCGTCAGCGATGGTGAAGAATATATCGACCCCCCCGTAAGCGACCGGAAGCTTCAGGTAGGACTCGACAATTTTGAGCAGCCTGGCATCCAGTCCCGCCCGAAAAACGGCCTTGAACTGACTCAACAGAGAGGGATACGCGCGGAGCAACCTGATGATGTCTAGATTATCGCCTGTCTTGAAGTAACTTTCCTCTATGCAATCGTAGATTTCTTCCGCCGCGAATTGAAATTCGGTGCTCCTAAAAGACTCGAACATCACATAATTGGCTACACAGAAGCCATCTTCAGCCAAGCGATGGCCTAACGGACGCTCTTCATCTGTCAACAAGGGCAATCTTTGGCTGTGATCTCGTACGAGCGCGGATCTTAATTTTTCCCTATTTTTCTTTATGACCCTTATCGAATATATGAGATGTATTGTCTTTGATGGCCACTGGAGCATTCTATGAACTATTTTCCGCACAACGCCATCTGTCGCTCGAACAATTTTCATGGGCGTCGATTCCTAGAGCCGCGGACAGCTGCTAACGGAGCCTCTTCGCAAACCTCCTGCCATCTTAGACAGCTGGAAGTCGATGAGCCAGGGCCTTCCACCGCTCTGGGGACGCTCTCCGAGCGTAAATACAGTGAGATGCGGTAGGGCGCATCGGCGTCGACGCTCACGTATCGACCAAGTATTTGGTTCGATCAAATTCTTGAAGCCCAGAAAACCGCAAGCGATCGAATTTCCGCGTCCAGACTCGTGTAGGGAAAGTAGAGAGGACGTCGGCTGCCTCGCCATCCGCCGTGAACGGACCGACGCGGCGGAGGGCACGCGCACCGGACGCGCACCCCGAAGTCGTGCCTTGACAAGTCGCTTCGGGTTCAAGGATCGGCCTTGACGCCGGCTCGGCCCGAACGCAGGCGTGCGACCTCGCTCGGCCCGATCTCGAGATAGAAGCGGATCGCGTCGTCGACCAGCGCGTCGGGCGTGACACCCGCGGCCTTCGCGGCCCGAGCGATCTGGAGACCGAGCGCGAGATCGACGCGCAGGTCGGCGCCCCGGCTCGACGGCGCCGGCGCGGCGGTCGGGGCCGGTACGGGCGCGGCACTGCTGCGCGACTCGAGCTTGCCGAGCTTCGCTTCGCGACGGCCCCTGTGGACGAGCGCGTCGGCGCGCTCGTTGAGGCGGTCGCCGGCATGCCCGCGCACCCAGGTCCACTTCACGTCGCGTGCCGCGTTCAGTTCGTCGAGGCGCTTCATGAGATCGACGTTCTTCACGTCGCCTGTGGTCGACCGCCAGCCCCTTGCCTTCCAGCCGCGCATCCACTCGGTCACGGATTTGACCACGTACTGGCTGTCGCACCGCATCTCGATCGCGGCCCCGGCGGGGAAATGCTCGAGGCCCTTGATCGCCGCCGTCAGTTCCATCCGGTTGTTGGTGGTGGTGCCGGGCTCTCCGCCGCACAGCTCGACCGTGCCGTCCGGGGCCGCGATGACGACGCCCCAACCGCCCGGTCCGGGGTTCGGGTCGCAACCGCCATCGGCATAAACGATAGTTCGCATCGTGGGCTCAGCCCTCTCGTACGCAGTGGTCGGTGGGTGGCCGCCCTGGAAGCCCGAAATTGGCGTGCAGATGGTAGCCCCAATCCGGGCCGGTACCGCTGGCGGGCGGCGCGCCGGGCATGCCGTCTATCACCGATCCCGCGCCGCGGCGTGGCCGGCGGGGCACTCCCCGGCGCAACTCTCTGCGGACTGACCTTCGAGTGGGAAGAGGATCGGACGCCGCGGATGTGGAGGCACACTGCGAGGCGAGGACATGCGCCGGATGGACGCCTTCCTCGCGGTCCGGATGCTCCGCCTCGCCCGCTTCGATCTCGCTCGGTACGAGGTGCTGAGTATCGACGCAGACGCGATCCTCGCTGGTTCACGAGATCGGGGGCGGGTCTCCGAAGCCTTGGCCGCACGGGCGGGCCTGCCGACGCTGTCAGCAATGCGTTGACGATGTGCGTCAGCTCGCGAGAGAATGGCCCAGCGGCGTCACCCGCAGCCGGGCCTCCGGTGAGGTTGCCGGGCTTCTACCTGCGATGGCGGAAGTGGCGACGCACAAAGCGACGTTCCGCGCGATGCATGCGGCGGATCGGATGCCAGCGAACGTTGGTGATGCCCTCCTGGGCGCCGGCGACAGTCGCGGCGGGAGCCGGGCTGAGCGGGGCTGCCGAAGCGGGCGTCGTGAGAGCGGCAGCGCCGAACGCGGCCAGCAGGGCCGCAGTGATGACTGATGTGCGCAAGGGACGTTCCTCTCGTGCGGTCACCCGAACGGTGACGTCTCACGAAGCAGCGTCGCCGATCGATGGTTCCGGAGTCAGGAGCGCGAAATGCGAAACGGCTCCCGCTTCGAGGCGCATCCACACCCGGCCCAGCAGCTTGAGGGGCACGCTCAGGTCGGGTGTGGAGCGTCAGCCTTGGCCGACGGGTCAACTTATGGTCGGCCTGGACTGAAGCGCGATTAAATTCGGTGTCACCTTGGCCGTGAGCATCCACGCCCGCCCTCGACAGCTGAGAGGGGCAAATCTGCGGGCGGACGTGGACGACCGGACGAGGCCGGCACGAACAGATTCGCGGGCCGCACCTGCAGATTACCTGCTTCGGCTGCATGCCTGGCCATCCACGCCCGCCCGAACTGCTGAGGGGGGGGGCGAGCTTCAGACGGGCGTGGACCGCCGGCCATTACCCCCCAGGACGGACCGACGCCTCAACAGTAAACCTGAAGGCAGGGTTGGTCGCCAACCTATGAGGCCGCCATCACAATTGCCGCTCGCGCAGCCGGTGCGGGCGGCCAAGTTCCCACTCGACCCGTGCCGTCCCTTCGAGGCCGCTCACGCGGCTCGGGCCAAGTTGAGGGCGGATCGGTTCACCTGAAAGCTGAACACTGATGCACTGAGCTATCATGGATCGAATCCGAGGCGGCTGTTTCCTCGAACAGGCCGAGTTACCGCGCGAAGGTCTCGGGCTGGAGACTGCCCAGCGCGAGATGTTTGCCGAACGGATTGCCCGTGTACCGGACTGACTTGAGAGAGACCGGAGACCGGAACGCCTGAACGGTCCGCATGTGCCGCGGCCAGTCCGGGTCGGAGATCGCGGCCGCGAACACGGATCCGATCAACGCATCGCCGGGCACGCGGCTGTAGAAGGCACCGAGAAAGCGGGCGAGATCGGCTTCATCGAGCGCGGCGTCAGGCATGGTCCTGAGATGCCGGCTGTCGCCGTCGCGCGCGTCGCCCGACCCGGGCCAGCGTTGGTCTCGAACCGTACCCGAGGATGTCTCGAGCGAGCCGCACGGGCGGCGGGCTGCCGGACGCCTCCGGTCGAGAGCGGCGCGCCCGCTCGGGCCCGTGAAGCGCGCGGATCCTCACCGTCGGCGGAGTGCGAAGCCGGCCGGTCACATGAACCCGCCGGCAAACTTCCGCCAACGGCCGCACGCCGTCTGGCCGTCACCGACGCCCGCCCGCGAAGCGAGCGGCGCGGACACCATTGACCGTGCGGACACGCGATAATAAATGATGTTCGTAATTTTTACGACGACCAGCTGGCGACGGAGTTACGGCCATGGATGCGCGATGGGTGATCGGGTTCGCCGGCTTGGCGCTCGCGGCATGCTCGCCGGCCGAGACCGCCGTCACGCCGGAGCCGCCGCTGGTCCAGACCGTCGCGGTCGCGCCCGCCGCGGCGGCGGTGGCGCGCTACACCGGCGTGATCCGGGCGCGCACCGAGAGCAACCTCGGCTTCCGGGTCGGCGGCAAGATCTTCGAGCGCTTGGTCGACCCGGGCGACCACGTGCGCCTCGGCCAGCCTCTGATGCGTCTCGACCGGACCGACTTCACCCTGGCGCTCAACGCGGCCCGCGCCTCGGTCGAGGCGGCCCGCGCGCAGATGATCAAGGCCAGGGCCGACGAGGAGCGCAGCCGCAAGCTCGTCGGCGACGGCTGGACCTCGAAGCAGACCTACGACCAGAACAAGGCGGCCGCCGACGCGGCCATCGCCCAGTTCGCCAACGCCGAGGCGCAGGCGAGCCAGATCGCCAATCAGGCCGGCTATTCCGAGCTTCAGGCCGATGCCGACGGCGTCGTGATGGAGGTGCCGACCGAGCCGGGCCAAGTCGTCGCCGCCGGGCAGACGGTGGTGAAGCTCGCCCGCGACGGCGCGCGCGAGGCGGAGGTGTTCCTGCCGGAGGGGAGCCGGCAACGCGCGAAGGGCACGGCGTCGGCGACCCTCTACGCCGAGGGCGAGACCACCTACCCGGCCAAGCTCCGGGAATTGTCGGCCACGGCCGATCCGGCGACCCGCACCTACCGCGCCCGCTACATCCTGTCGGGCGGGGGCGAGACCGCGCCCCTCGGGGCGACGGTGACACTCCAGCTGACCCCTGTGCGGGCTCAGGCGCTGGCTTCGGTCTCCGTCCCCCTGGGGGCCCTGTTCGACCAGGGCGGCGGCTCGGCCGTCTGGCGCTACGACGCCGAGACCCAGACCGTCGCGGCGCAACCCGTCACCATCGCGCGCCTGTCGGAGGAGAGCGCGGAGGTCGCCTCCGGCCTGATGCCCGGTGACCGGATCGTCGCGCTCGGCGCCCATCTGCTGAAGGCCGGCGAGAAGGTCCGTCAGGCCAACGCCAGCGTCGTGGAGGCCGGCCGATGAGCGCCTCCGGTTTCAACCTCTCGGCCCTGGCGGTGCGCGAGCGCGCCGTCACGCTGTTCCTCCTGCTCGCCGTCACCGCGGCCGGGATCTTCGCCTTCGAGAAGCTCGGGCGCGCCGAGGACCCGACCTTCACGGTCAAGACCATGGCGGTCTCGGCCGCCTGGCCCGGCGCGACCACCGACGAGATGCAGCGACAGGTCGCCGACCCGCTGGAGAAGCGCCTCCAGGAACTCGCCTACTACGACCGGGTCGAGACGACCGTCCGCCCCGGCCTGATGCTGATGAAGGTCTTCTTCCGGGACAGCATGCCGCCGGCCAAGCTCCAGTCGGAATTCTACCAGGCGCGCAAGAAGCTCTCCGACCAGGCCTCCGGCCTGCCGCGCGGCGTGCTCGGGCCGCTGTTCAACGACGAGTTCTCGGACGTCTACTTCGCCCTCTACGCGCTCCAGGCCCAGGGGCTGCCGCACCGGCACCTCGTGCTCCGCGCGGAGGAGCTGCGCCAGCGGCTGCTGCGCGTGCCCGGCGTCGAGAAGATCAACACCCTCGGCGAGCAGGCGCAGAAGATCTTCGTCGAGGTGTCCTACCAGCGCCTCGCGACGCTGGGCATCACCGGCCAGCAGCTCCTGGCGGCGCTGGCCAACCAGAACGACGTGACGCCGGCCGGCTTCGTCGAGGCCGACGGCCCGCGGGTGTACCTGCGCCTCGACGGCGCCATCGACGGCCTCGACGCGATCCGCGACCTCCCGGTGGCGGTCGGCGACCGCAGCCTCAAGCTGGGCGACATCGCCGCGGTCAGACGCGGCTACGAGGACCCGAAGACCTTCGCGATCCGCAACGACGGCGCGCCGGCCCTGGTGCTGGGCCTCGTGATGAAGCCGGGCTTCAACGGACTCAGCCTGGGCGAGGCGCTGAACGCCGAGGAGGTCGCGATCCATCGCGACCTCCCGACCGGCATCACCTTCACGAAGATCACCGACCAGGCGAAGGTCATCGACGACGCCATCCACGAGTTCATGGTGAAGTTCTTCACCGCGCTCTCGGTGGTGATCTTCGTCAGCCTCGTGGCGCTGGGCTTCCGGGTCGGCGTCGTGGTGGCGCTGGCGGTGCCGCTCACCCTCTCGGCCGTGTTCGTGGTCATGATGATCACCGGCCGCGACTTCGACCGCATCACGCTCGGCGCCCTGATCATCTCGCTCGGCCTCCTCGTCGACGACGCCATCATCGCCATCGAGATGATGGTGGTGCGCATGGAGGAGGGCGCCGACCGGGTTTCGGCGGCGACCCATGCCTGGAGCGCCACGGCCGCGCCGATGCTGACCGGCACGCTCGTCACCATCGCGGGCTTCCTGCCCGTGGGCTTCGCCGCCTCCACGGCGGGCGAGTATGCCGGCAACATCTTCTGGGTGGTGGCGTTCTCGCTGATCGTCTCGTGGATCGTGGCCGTGACGTTCACGCCCTATCTCGGCGTCAAGCTCCTGCCCGACATCAAGACGGTCGCGGGCGGTCACGCCGCGATCTACGCCACACGGAACTACGAGCGCCTGCGCCGGGTCGTGCGCCTATCCGTCGATCACAAGTGGATAGCCGCCGGCATTACCGTGGCGCTATTCGCGTCGGCCGCAGCCGGCATGGGCAAGGTCGAGAAGCAGTTCTTCCCGAACTCGGAGCGTTCCGAACTCATCGTCGAGGTGACGCTGCCGACCGGCTCCGCCTTCGCGACCACCGAGGCCAGCGTCCGGAAGGTCGAGGCGGCCGTGCGCGCGCTGCCCGAGGCGGGCGAGATCACGAGCTATATCGGCCAGGGCATGCCGCGCTTCGTCCTGTCCTTCGACCCGGAGCTGCCCGATCCCGCCTTCGCGCAGATCGTCGTCCAGACCGCCGACGCCCGCGCCCGCGACGTGCTGCGCGGCAAGGTGCGCCGTCTCGTGGACGAGGGCCTCTTCCCGGAGGCACGGGTCCGGGTCCTGCAGATCGTGTTCGGGCCGCCGGTGCGCTTTCCCGTCGCCTTCCGGGTGGTCGGGCCCGACCTCAACGTCATCCGGGGCATCGCCGCGGAGGTGCGCGACGTCATGATGGCCAACCCCAACATGCGCCTCGTCCACCTCGACTGGGGCGACAGGACGCCGACCCTGCACCTCGCCCTCGACCAGGAGCGCCTGCGCCTGATCGGCCTGACCCCGAAGGAGGTCGGCCAGCAATTGCAGAGCTACCTCAACGGGACGCCGGCGACGCAGGTCCGCGAGAACCTGCGGTCCGTGGACGTGCTCCTGCGCAGCCCCGGCCCCGAGCGTCGCTCGCTCGGCGACATCGGCGACCTGACACTGGCCACGCAGGACGGCCGACAGGTGCCGCTCTCCCAGGTCGCGCATCTGGAGAGCCGCAGCGAGGACGCGGTGCTCAAGCGCTACAACCGCGAGACCTACATCCGCGTGCAGGGCGACGTGATCGACGGCAAGCAGCCGCCGGACATCCACGCGCAGATCGTTCCCGAACTCGCGGCCATCAAGGCGAAGCTGCCGGCCGGCTACCGCATCGACACGGCCGGCTCGGTGGAGGAGAGCGAGAAGGCGATGACGGCGCTGGTGACGGTCTTCCCGCTGATGCTGATCGCGACCCTCACGGTCATCATGCTGCAGGTCCGCTCGTTCACCACCATGATCATGGTGTTCGCCACCGCGCCGCTCGGCCTCGTCGGGGCAGTCCCGACGCTGCTCGTCTTCCACCAGCCCTTCGGCTTCAACGCGATCCTCGGCCTGATCGCGCTGTCGGGCATCCTGATGCGCAACACGCTGATCCTGGTGGATCAGATCCACCACGACCGCGCGGCCGGCCTGTCGGACTACGAGGCCATCGTCGAGTCGACGGTGCGGCGGGCCCGACCGGTGATCCTGACGGCCGCCGCCGCGATGCTCGCCTTCATCCCGCTCACCCACTCGGTGTTCTGGGGGGCGCTGGCCTACGTGCTGATCGGCGGCGTCGGGGTCGGGACCCTGCTGACGCTGCTGTTCCTGCCGGCGCTCTACGCCCTCTGGTTCCGGGTCAGGCGGGACGCGCGCGCGACGCAGATCGCATCCGGCCCCGTGCCCGTGCCGGCCGAGCCGTGACCTGGCATCAACCTTGGCATCAAACCCGACCGATGCCCCGCTATCGCGTGCTCGGGTCTGGGGCGCGCGGTGCATCGACCGGCTCGCGCTTCGCCCCCTCGCGCGGGCCGGTCGACAGCCCTGACCGGCGGCCGCGGCGCGACCGCGAGGCCGCCTTCCGCCGGGCCTCGAGCAACCGAGCGTCACCCGCCCTTCAATAAATGATATTGCGCATCTATGTGAGAGGACGGAGCGGAGGACGGTACGATGCCACGAGTCTCGCAGGAGCAAGCGAAGCTGAATCGCCAGCGCGTGGTCGAGGTCGCGTCGGCCTTGTTCCGGGAGCGCGGCCTGCACGGTATCGGCGTCGTCGACATCATGGCGGCCGCCGGCCTGACCCATGGCGGCTTCTACGGTCAGTTCGCCAACAAGGATGCGCTCGCCGCGGAGGCGTTCGACGCCGCGATCAGCAACGAGTATCGCGCGAACCTCGACGCCTTCATCGAGAACTACCTCTCTCTGGGGCACGTCCGGATGCCGGGAAGAGGCTGCCCCGTCGCGGCACTGGTGAACGACGTCGGGCGTGAGCCGCCCGGAAGCGCCCTGCGCGCGCGGTTCACGCAGGGAGTCAGGGGGCTCGCGGACCTCATCGCGGACAGGCTGCCCAGAGCGTCGAAGGAGCGCCGCAGGCAGCGCGCCCTGATCGCGCTGTCGACCATGGTCGGGGCTGTGGTGCTGGCACGGGGCGTCGACGACGAGGCGCTGGCCGACGAACTGCTGAAGGCGGCACGCTCGACCATCCCGGGCTGAGCCCTTCGAGGCGAGGCAAGGCTCCGGCTCTTCCACCGCCGGACATTCCATGAAGTCGAATCTTCCCTCGTAGATCCGGACAAGCGGCCGGGGCCGGCGACGGCCTGGGCCGTGGCCTGGGATTCCGATAGTGTGGAAAATGAGGGATCTTGCTGCTGAATACTTGACGAAGGATCTCGATCAGGACCCGATAAACGGATCCTCTACGAGGCCGCCCACACATGGCGCGCGCGCTTCGACGGCATGGAAGTCTCGGATGCGCGCCTCCTGAAGGCGCGCGACGAGGACGTGTCCGCCGTCAGGACGCCCGTGACAGATCAAGGGTCTTCACGAACGGAGGATGGCTGGGTTCATCGTAGGCCCAGGAGCGAAGATGAAACGGTCGTCCGGGCCGGCGGAAAGCCGACAGACGCGGCGGTCGAGGACCTTCGCCGCGCCACGCGTCGGCAGTTCTCGGCCGAGGAGAAGACCCGCATCGTGCTGGAGGGCCTGCGCGGCGAGTTGGAGGCGCGGGTCGCGGCCTTCGTCGAGCACGGCCCCCACGCTCGGTCTCGCGAGAGCCCGGGCGACCTCACTCCCGCCGACGTCTTCCGCGGTCGCGGGGGAGGCCATCCTGCAGGACCGGGCGCAAATCAAAGGCCAGACCCTCATGGGCCGCCGCTCGCGCCACCACGGCACGCTGCCTGGCGGCCACCCAGGTGGACCAGAGGCCCCGTTCCTGAGCGCCTCGAACCGTCTCACATCATCTGACGACGGACATCCATGTCTCGGCATTCGCGCCCGACGTCGGGCAATCTTTGGCGGATCTTGCCGACAGCGGTCCGGCGGCTGAAGGTGCTGCGGCGATTCATCCGGACACGAAAGGCGATCTGTCCATTGATCCCAGAGTGCTTCCGCCGGCGATCGCGGCTGATCGGCCCCCGCAGATCGTCCGTACCCCGGCGGGCCATCGGCTCCCGGTGAATCACACTGCGTTCGAGGCACCTGTCGATGTGGCCGCCTGGCGCCGATTTCATTGAAAAACTCGGGATGCGGTCGCGGCAGCGCCACGAAGAGCGCTGTCCGGAGAAGATCCTGCTGTCGGATTACACAGAACATATTGCGGAAGCGGGATCGCACAACCGCTGGGAGACAGAATCTCGCCCATGCTCCGCTTCGGATAACGCTCGAGGTGCGCCGTCCGTGTTTTTCGACAAACTCTGCCCATTCCGGACGCTCAAGCCACTCTCTGCATGCGCCGTGCGCGGACTTGCACTGACAGGCGGCGGGATCGTCATTCCGAAAGATTTCGCAACGGCCGTGGCGTCGGGATGAGTGCTCCATCCGCACTTCAGGTCGAGCATGGCGCGCGGCAACGTCTTGCCTGCGCACCGTCGTCGACCGAACGATGCGCCGAGATGAGGGTTTTCGGGGACACTACATCCGTGATGGCAATTTTGACGTTCGCGGTCGAATAGCGCCCGCGATTCACGCAAGTGCTGCCAAAATGCGCAACGCCATCGCTGGCTTGCAGCCTCTTTAGCCTTCCCGCCGCGCGGAGGTGGGCCGACAATCCGGCCGCTATCCATCGGAGCTCCGGGGTCCATGACGCATCTCACGCGGCGCAGCTTCGTTGGCACGGCAGCGTTGCTGGCGGCGCCGGCTCTCATCCGGCCCGCCTTCGCGGCTGACACCGTGAAGCTCGGCTGCCTGTTCTCGTCCTCCGGCACGATGGCCAACCTCGAGGGCCGGCTGAACCACGTGGTCCGCATGGCGGCCGACGAGATCAACGGACGCGGCGGCGTCAACGGCCGCCAGATCGAGGTGCTGACCTCCGATCCC
Source organism: Methylobacterium mesophilicum (assembly GCF_036441335.1). Lineage (GTDB taxonomy): Bacteria > Pseudomonadota > Alphaproteobacteria > Rhizobiales > Beijerinckiaceae > Methylobacterium > Methylobacterium mesophilicum_B. The sequence goes on along the minus strand of NZ_MLBW01000028.1, from coordinate 62,658 downwards.
GCCTCGGACTGGCCGCTCTACGCCCAGATCGGCCGGCAGATGCTCCAGCAGGAGAAAGTCGCGGCCCTGTTCGGCTGCTGGACCTCGGTCTCGCGCAAGTCGGTGCTGCCGGTCGTCGAGCAAAACGACGGGCTGCTGTTCTACCCCCTCCACTTCGAGGGCGACGAGAATTCCAAGAGCGTCGTCTACGTGAACTCGCCGCCCGCGAGTTCCGTGCTGCCCGCCGTCGATTACCTGATGGGGTCGGAAGGGGTCGGCGCGAAGCGGTTCTTCATGATCGGCTCGGACTACGTCTGGCCCCGCACGATCAACAAGCAGTTGAAGGGCTACTGGAAGAGCAAGGGCATCCCGGAGAGCGCGTGGCGCGAAGAGTACGTGCCCTTCGGCTTCTCGAACTTCCAGACGCTGGTGAACCAAGTCCGCAGCTTCGCGAGCCAGCCGGGCGGCCAGCCGATCGTGGTGCTCACCGTGGTCGGGTCCTCGATCCCGGATTTCCTGCGCGAGTTCGCCAATCAGGGGATCAGCGCCACCGATGTGCCGATCCTCGGCCTCGACATGGTGGAAGCGGATCTCGAGGGGCTCGATACCGCCAAGCTCGTCGGCCACCTGAATTGCTGGGCCTATCTCCAGGCCGCCAAGGGCGACCGGAACACGAAGTTTCTCGCCGATTGGGCGTCCTACGTGAAGGCCAAGAATGTCCCGTTCAGCGCCGACACGGTGATCGATCCGATGGTCTCGGCCTACGACAGCGTCCATCTCTGGGCGCGCGCCGCCGCCAAGGCCGGCTCCTTCGCGGTGCCGGAGGTGCGCAAGTCCTTCGCGGGCCTGAGCTTCGATGATCCGTCCGGCTACACGCTGACCATGACGGGCGAGAACAACTACGTGTCCCGCGGCGTCTTCATCGGCTCGGTCAACGAGAAGCGCGGCTTCGACGTCCTCTGGCAATCCCCGGACGCCCCGAAACCGGTTCCGTTCAGCCCCTATGGCTGATCCCGAACGATCCTCGGTCCGCACGCTCCTCGCGCTCGGGTGCCTGTTGATCTCGGTTCTCCCGACCGTGGCCGCCCCCTTCGACCGGAGGGCCTTCGCGGCGGATCTCTGCGGCGACGGCCCAGCGCAGATCCGTGGGACCGAGGCCCTCGTCCAGGCGGCTGGCGATCTGCCGGCGGCCGATCTCGTATTCGCCGGAGATCTCCTCAGGACGCTGGCCGAGCGCCGTCTCGCTTGCCCGGCGGAAGCCCGCGCACCGGTCCTCGGCCTTCGCCAGCGCGCCGCCGTCGAGACGGCACGCGGTACCGTCGCGCTGCTGACCGACCCGCATCCGGCCGGCCGCGCCGCCGGCCTTGCCGTCCTGGAACGGCGCATCGCCACCGTTCCGGCATCCGTGCTCGACCGCGCACGCGACGCGGAGACCGACCCTGCGCTGAAAGGCACGATCGCCGGCCTGGCCCAGGCGGCGGCCCTCTCCTCGGCCGATCCGGCCCGGCGGCGGGGGGCAATCGCGGCCGTGGCCGCAAACCCGTCCGGGGCCGCCCTGGCGCGCCTCGCGGCGCTGAAAAGCGATCCTGCCTACGTTTCCGATCCGAGCTTCCGGGCGGCCCTGGACGAGGGCCTCGCGCAGGCCTCCCGGGCAGTGACGATCGGGGGCGGTCTCGCAGTCGTCTACAATGGGTTGAGCTTCGCCAGCATCCTGTTCATGGCAGCGGCGGGTCTCGCGATCATCTTCGGGCTCATGGGCGTGATCAACCTCGCCCAGGGCGAATTCATCATGCTCGGCGCCTACGCGACCTACGGCGTGCAGGAGGTGTTCCGCCGGCTCGCCCCCGGCTTCACCGACCTCTATCTGTTCGCCGCCATCCCGGTGGCCTTCGTCGCGGTCGCAGGTGTGGGAATCGCGGTCGAGGCGCTGATCCTGCGCCATCTCTACCGACGCCCGCTGATGAGCCTCCTCGCCACCTGGGCGGTAAGCCTGTTCCTCGTGAACCTCGTGCGGATCACGGTCGGCACCCAGAACCTGCAATTCGTGATGCCGGCTTACGTCAGCGGCGGGGTCCCGCTCTACGCCGACTTCGTCATGACCTGGAACCGCCTCTTCGCCATCGGCTTCGCGGTGGCCACTCTGGCGCTGACCCTGCTGATCCTTCGCCGCACCCCGCTCGGTCTCGACATCCGCGCGGTGACCCAGAACCGCGACATGGCCGCCTGCCTCGGCCTTCCGACGCGCCGGGTCGACCGCCTCGCCTTCGGGCTGGGCTCGGGCCTGGCGGGCCTCGCCGGGGTGGCGCTCTGCCCGATCTACAGCGTCAATCCCGGCATGGGCTCCGGCTTCATCGTCGATAGCTTCATGGTCGTGGTTCTGGGCGGTGTCGGCAGTCTCGCCGGGACCGTGGTGGCGGCTCTCGGCGTCGGCGGCGCCAACGTGCTGATCGAGCCGATCTCGGGGGCGGTCGCCGCCAAGGTCATCGTCCTCGTCGGCATCATCCTGTTCCTGCAGCGCCGGCCCGAGGGTCTATTCGCGGTCAGGCGGCGGCGATGAGCGGCGCGACGCTGACTGCCGCGGCTTCGGCGGCCGGCCCAGCGCGACGCCGCGTGCGCGATCCCCTGGTCGCGGTCCTCGTTGGGCTCTGCCTCGCGGCCGCGGCAGGGCTCCTCGTCGCGCCACCCGCCCCGTACCTCGTCAACGCCCTGGGCCAGCTCGCCGCCTTCGCGATCCTCGCCGTCGCCCTCGATCTTGTCTGGGGCTATCTCGGGATCCTCAGCCTCGGGCACGGCCTGTTCTTCGCCATCGGCGGCTATGTCTGCGCCATGCATCTGCTGGCCCATGGCGTCGCGGAGACCGGCGTGCTGCCGGACTTCGTGCAGTTCATGGGCTGGAAGAGCCTGCCGGCCTACTGGGCGGGCCTCGACCAAGCCCCCTACGCCTTCGTCCTCGCTCTGGGCCTCGCCGGTTTCGTGGCCTTCGTGTTCGGGTTCGCCTCGTTCCGCTCGCGGGTCAACGGCGTCTACTTCTCGATCATCAGCCAAGCGCTCGTCTACGTCGCGATGCTGCTGATGTACCGCAACGATACCGGGCTCGGCGGCAACAACGGAATGACCGGCTTCCCGCTGCTGTTCGGCTGGCCGACGGGCTCGCCGGCCGTCGTGACCGGGCTGGCGGTCGCCGCGCTCCTGACCCTGGCGGCCGTGCTCGCGGGCACGCGGCTCCTCGTCGGCAGCGCGGTGGGGCGGCGGATGCTCGCCTGTCGCGACGACGAAACCCGGCTGCGTACCCTGGGCTACAGCACGACGCGGCTCAAGCTCGGGATCTGGTGCCTCTCGGCCATGATCGGCGCGCTGGCGGGCATCCTGTACGTGCCGCAGGTCGGCATCATCAACCCGCGGGTGCTGGCGCCCGATCTTTCGATCGAGATCGCCGTCTGGGTGGCCATCGGCGGCCTCGGGCGGCTCGGCGGGGCGGTGATCGGCGCGGTCCTCGTCAACGGCCTGAAGTTCTGGCTGAGCGCCGCGATGCCGGAGGCATGGCCCTTCATCCTGTCGGGGCTGGTGCTGCTCGTCGTGCTGGTCCTGCCGAACGGGCTGCTCGACCTCGTCGGATGGCGCCTGCGCCCCAGCTGGCTGCGGGCAACCCGATGAGCGCCCTCGTCGTGGATGCCCTGACGGTCGCCTTCGGCCGCTTCACCGCGCTCGATCACGTCTCCCTCGCGGTCGATCCCGGCGAGGTGCGGGCCGTGATCGGCCCGAACGGCGCCGGCAAGACCACGCTGCTCGACGTCATCTCGGGCGTCACCAAGCCGGTCTCCGGCCGGGTGATGCTCGGCGACGATATCGACCTGACGAAGCGCTCGGAGGCCGAGATCGCCCGGGCCGGCGTGCGGCGGAAGTTCCAGAAGCCCAGCGTCTTCCCGGCGCTCACCGTGCGCGAGAACCTCGAGATCGGCTGCGGTCCTGCCCTCCGCCCCCGCGACCGGCCGGCGCGCATCGCCACCGTCCTCGGAGAGATCGCCCTCGCGCCACGGGCCGACGTGCCGGCCGGCAGCCTCGCGCATGGCGAGAAGCAATGGCTGGAGATCGGCATGGTGCTGGCCGCCGAGCCCGCGCTTCTCCTGCTCGACGAGCCCGTGGCGGGGCTTTCCGATTCGGAGACCGCCCAGACCGCCGCGCTCATCCGGGGCTTGCGCCGGCCGGACCGGGCGATCCTCGTGATCGAGCACGACATGGCTTTCGTCGAGGCCATCGCCGACCGGGTGACGGTGCTGCACGAGGGCCGCACGCTCTACGAAGGCAGCATGCAGGGCGCCCGGGAGGATGCCCGCGTGATCGAGGTTTTCCTCGGCCGATGACGCACGTCACCGCACCCGCACGCCTCGCCATCGAGGGGCTCGATCAGCATTACGGCAGCGCGCAGGTGCTGCGCGGGGTCGGCATCGCGGTCGAGCCGGGGGCGTGCCTAGCCGTGCTCGGCCGCAATGGCGCCGGTAAGACCACGCTCTTGCGCTGCCTCACCGGCCTGATCCCGGTGAGCCGGGGTCGGGTCGCCCTCGACGACGTGGAGCTGACGCGCCTGTCCGCGGACCGGCGCGCCCGGGCAGGGCTCGCCTACGTGCCGCAGGGGCGCGAGATCTTTCCCGACCTGACCGTCGCCGAAAACCTGCGCGTGGCGGCTCGTGCCCACGGCCTCGAACGGACCGACGCGGTCGACGAGGCGGTCGCCCTGTTCCCGGCGCTTCGCGGGCTGTGGCAGCGTCCGGGGGGCAATCTCTCGGGCGGCCAGCAGCAGCAGCTCGCCATCGCCAGGGCGCTCGCGACGCGGCCTCGCGCCCTTCTGCTCGACGAGCCGACGGAGGGCATCCAGCCCTCCGTCGTCGCTGCCATCGAGACGGTGATCGCCGGGCTCAAGGGTCGGATCACCGTGCTGCTCGTGGAGCAGTATCTCGATTTCGCGCTGCGGGTCGCCGACGCCGTGGTGGTTCTGTCCCGGGGCAGCGTCGTCGCGCGCGGCGAACCCGCGACGCTGAACCACGAGACCCTCACCCGTCACATCGCGGTCTGACGAACAGCCCAGGAGATCCCGTGCCCGCCCATCACGAAATCCCCGCCACCCCCGAGACCATGGTGCTCGGCTATTTCGACGCCGCCCTACCACCCGTGCTGACGGTCGAGTCCGGCGACACCGTCACCCTTCACTCGCACCCGGCCGGAGGGCGCGAGTCGCTCCATCCCGACCCGGCCCGGGTGCCGGCCGACCTGCTCCACGCCCTGGAGACGCTGAAGCCCGGCGGGGGCCCGCATTTCGTGACTGGGCCGGTCCATGTGACCGGCGCCGAGCCGGGCGACATGTTGCAGGTCGACATCCTCGACCTGAAGTTCCGCCTGGACTGGGGCTTCGTGTCGATCCTGCCGCTGCTCGGCACCCTGCCGGACGAGTTCACCGACTACGAGACGATCCACGCCGACATCGACACCGCCCGTGGGATCTGCCGTTTGCCCTGGGGGACGGAGCTGCCCCTGGACCCGTTCTTCGGCATCCTGGGCACCGCCCCACCCGCCGTCTGGGGCCGTGTCGGCTCGCCGGTGCCGCGCGCCTTCGGCGGCAACATGGACAACAAGGAGATGCGAGTCGGCACGAGCCTGTATCTGCCGGTCTTCAACCGAGGCGGCGGCTTCTACGCGGGCGACGGGCATGGCGTGCAGGGCGACGGCGAGGTCTGCATCACGGCCCTGGAAACGGGGCTGACCGGCACGTTCCGGCTCACCGTACGCAAGGACATCCCGGGCGCATGGCCCTTCGCCGAGACCCCCACCGACCTGATGTCGATCGGCCTTCACGAGAGCCTGGACGAGGCCATGCGGCAAGCCGTGCGGGAGATGGTTCGCCTGGTCTGCGCCCGCACCGGTCTCACCCGCAATCAAGCCTACATGCTGTGCTCGCTCGCCGGGAACTTGCGGATTACCCAGACGGTGGACGGCAACAAGGGCGTGCACATGCTGATGCCCAAGACGGCCCTCTCCGGGACGTGACGCCATCGGGCGCGCCCTCCCGGCAACGGTCGGGGCGCGTTCCCATGCAGGTTCCCGCCGGTACAGTGACGCGCGAACCCGGTAACGCCCCTAGGTGGCGGTTCGCACGAAGGCGAAGCGGCCGATGCAGGTCTCGCCACCACGATAATGGGGCCTCTGGCGCGAGGCTGTGCGCGGGGAGATGCCAGGGCGGGCCGCCTCGCCTCGCCACGGTTGAACCGTCATCGCCGCGCGCAAGCGCTGCACCTCGGCCCGCAGGGCGACGTTCTCCTGCTCGACCCGGTCGAGCCGGGCCACGCCTGCAGGCTTGAGCCCACCGAGGCGGCGTCGCCACCGATAGAAGGTGCCGACTGAGATACCGGCGCTCGCGCAGATCGCGACGATCGGTACGCCGCCCGCGGCCTCGTCCAGAAGAAGGGCGATCTCCTCATCCGTATGCAGGGATCGGCTCATCGAGGATCTCCGAGTGCGTCAGACGTGGTGGGTCCGTTCGATCAGCCACGGGCAAGAAGCAGACCGAGGGTCGGCGCTCGACCGCGCGACGGAGTGTTCGCGATCCGGATGACCGGGGGCGGCCATGCCGGCACCGTGACGGCTTACACGTCGATAAGACGTTTCATGGATCGGACTTTCCGTGATCAGCCTCCGGGCGACCGCCTGGAGCCCGGCCTCACACCTCTCGAGAGCGGCCGATCTATCCACTCTCGATAGAGGTTTGCGACGTATATCTGCTGTGACGCGACTGATCTCAGTCCCAATGACTGACTCGGGTCGACGGGGGAGCGCCCGCCTCTCGTCCGAACAATGTCCGGAGCAACCCAGCCACCGACCGGCAGATTACGTCGCGTCGGATCACCGGCCTGAGCCGGACCGGACATTCGAGGCCGCAAGCCGGGATCTTCGAGGCAGCAGGCCGAGATCTTCGAGGCGGAGAGGAAGGCTTCAGCAACGCCGGGAACTCGATGTCGGGAGCGCGCGATGGCGAAGATTCAGGCGCGCTATCGAACGGTCGCCGATGGCTTCCCATGCGCTGCGGCATCCGCCCGATCGACAGCTGCCGCGACCGTTATCAGTCGCGCGCCGGCTCATCCGAGCCGAAGGCCGGTGAACCGCTTCGGCGCCGCGCGGTCCGGACGCGCTCGTCGCGTCGAGACACCGTGCTTGAGTCCGCCCCGCGCCCGCGTGTTCTCGATCGGCGACGCGATCGGAAATATCCCGCCGGTCGTGCGCACGGCCGGCACCGCCCCCTTCAGGGATTGGACCTGCTTTTATGGGTACATAACGGTTTTCATATACCTCGAAAGAACAAATTCTTCGCCGCGACCGGAGCCGTGACGATAGCGACCGAGCTTCGGAGTCGGTCGAATGCTGACGGCGCAAATCGATCCAGGAAACACAGCGGTCCCGGCGGCGGAGCCGACGGCCTCGGCATCGTACAACGTTCCATTGGTCCTCGACCTCGACGGAACACTCCTGCGCGCGGATGTCCTCCACGAGAAGGCCATCGCTCTCGTCCGTGCAGACCCCCTGAACATCGTCAAGATCGCGTACTGGGCCTTCGGGGGGCGCGCCCACCTCAAGCGGCGGATGGCTCAGAATGCGACGCTGGACGTCGAGACATTGCCGGTCAACGCGGAGTTGATCGAATTCGCGCAGACCGAGGCCGACGGCGGCCGGCCTGTCCATATGTCGACGGCGACCGACAACGTGACGGCTGCCCAGATTGCCAGGCGGTTCCCGTTCATAACGACCGTCATCGCCAGCGACGGGACGACGAATCTGAAGGGGCACGCCAAGGCGGCGGAGTTGGCGCGCCGCTTTCCCTTGGGTTTCGACTACGCTGGCGACAGCCGAGCCGATCTGCCCGTGTGGCACGCTGCCCGACAGGCCATCGTGGTCGGAGCGTCCGCGCGGGTCGAGAGAGCCGCGGGCGCGGCCGCCAACGTGATCGGCATCTTCCGACGCCCGTCCTATGTCGGCCCGCTGATCGAGAGCATGCGGCCCCACCAATGGGCGAAGAACGCGTTGATCCTCGTCCCGGCCATCCTCGCGGGGCGCATTTTCGATGCTGGCGCGATCTGGCAGCTGATCGTGAGCTTCATGGCCCTGAGCCTGATTGCCTCGGCGACGTATATTCTCAACGATATCTGGGACGTTGCCGACGATCGCCGGCACTGGTCCAAACGGAACCGTCCGCTCGCCAGCGGTCGGTTGCCGATGGCCTACGGCTTGGCCGCGGTCCCGATCGGTCTCGCCGCGGGCTTTCTTCTCGGTGCGGTGGCCGGGCCGAAGGTCGTCCTGATGCTGGCCTGCTACACGGTCCTGACCCTGTTCTACTCGTTCTACGTCAAGCGCGTCGTCCTGCTCGATGCTTTGACGCTGGCCTTCCTCTTCACGCTCCGCATGGCGGTCGGCACCGTCGCCGTCGCGGCCAAGGCCTCGCCGTGGCTGTTCGTGTTCTCCATCTTCCTGTTCACCTCGCTGGCACTCGCCAAGCGCCACACCGAGATCGCGCGCGCCATCGAGCGCGGCACGGCCCGGATCAACGGACGCGGCTATGTCGCGGCGGATTTGCCGCTCGTGCTCGCGGCGGGTGTGGCAGCAGGCACGTCAGCGCTTCTGATCTTGGTATTCTACATCATCAACGACGCGTTTCAGCAGACGTTCTACGGCGATGTGGCGTGGCTGTGGGGCTTTCCGGTGGCGCTCTCGATCATCGTCGGGCGGATCTGGGTCGCTTGCCAGCGCGGAGAACTCCAGGACGATCCCGTCGTCTTCGCTCTGACGGACAGACTCGCGCTCGCGGCGGGGAGTGGGCTCTCGGTCTGCTTCGCGCTGGCCTGGGCGGGTATCGCGTCCTGAGATGCGGCGTCTCGACCACCTCGACCGGCGCGTTCGGTTCCTGTTCGCCGGCGGCTTCGCCGCCGGTGTCAGCTGGCTCGCACGCTTCCTGTTCAGTACCGTGATGCCGTACGCGGCGGCCGTCGCGGCGGCCACCGCGACCGGCATGGTCATCGGCTTCATCGCCTATCGGAGCCTGGTCTTCCCGGATTCCCGCCGTCCGCTCCTCGCACAGCTCTGCGGCTTTCTGGTCGTGAACCTCATCGGAGGCGCGGTGACGGTCGCGGTGGCCACCTTCACGTGCGATCAGATACTCTCGCCTCTGGGCCTCGGCGCCGCCGCACCGGCCTCGCACGCGATCGGCATAGCGGCCGGTGCGGTCGCCAATTATCTCGGCCATAAATCGATCACCTTCAGAACCGCCTGATCATTCCCGGGCCGTTCTCCCTGTCTGTACTGTCGTCTTGAAAAAAACGTCCGGATACGATTGGACTGGAACGAGCAATGCTCAGAACGCGCAGCGCATCAACCGCGATCGGGGCCGCTTCGGACGCCCGCGACGGGACTGTGCGGGGAGAACGCGTGGCCTCGCTCCTGGGCCTGGCACTGACAATCGTCGGGATCGCGGCGGCCTTACTGACGATCGCGAAGCGGCCCGGCTGGCCGGTCTCGGCGGATCTCGACATATACCTCGATGCCGCGAAGTTGTTCGTGCAGGGGCAGAGCCCGTATATCCTCGACGCGGATCGGGATCCCTTCGCGTATCCCCCGTTCCTCGCCGGCCTCGTGGGTCTGATTGGCCAGGGTATCGGCTACGGTAAGCTCTGGATCTTCTGGCCGTGCTTGAGCATCGGGCTCTTGGCCGGCTGCGTTCTGCTGTTGCGCCGCTTCGGGCGCATCATGCCAGACGGGTGGCTTCTGCTCGCGACCGGCGTACTGCTGTGCAGCCGCGCGATCCGCTCGGACCTGTTTCACGGGCAGATCAACATCCTTCTGCTCTTCGTCCTCCTGCTCGGACTGCGGTCGTTCCTGAATCGAGCCACCGTTCGGGGATCGGCCGCCTGGGCATTCGTGATCGTCTGCAAGCCGTTCATGGGCGTGCTGGTCTTCTATCTGCTGTTCCGGCGCGGATGGCGGGCGGCGGTCATGACGGCAGGGATCGCGGCCGTCCTCTTCCTCGGGCCGTTCCTGATGATCGGCAGCCCGTTGGCGGCGGTCAGAGGATGGGTCGCGGCATCGACCTTCTACACGACCCTGCCGGCAGGGGCCCGGCCCGATCATCAGTCACTGCCCGCCCTCGCCAAACGCCTGTTCGCCGAGAATCCGTTCAGCGTTCCATGGATCGACGCACCCGTCCTGGCCCAGGCGGTCAGCGTTCTCGCTGCCATCGCGGCCGTGACGGTCTTCCTCGCCGCCATAGCGATGGACCGGGGCCGCGCGGAGGCCGCCGACGACACCACGGATACCGGGAGGCCTCTGGCCGAGGTCGGCCTCACCGTCGGCCTCGCGCTGAGTTGCGGGCCGCTCTTGGAGGGCGATCACCTCATCCTGATCTGGCCGGCCTTGTACGGGTCAGTCCTGTGCGCGCAACGCGCGGCAGCCAAATCACGCATCGAGCGAGGACGCTGGATAAGTGCTGCGGCGGCATGGTGTGCTGTCTTCTGGATATTCACGCTGCCCGTCATCGTGCCTTTCGTCGTATCGCCGACCTGGCCGGTACTCGAAGGCGCGCGAATTCTCCTGAGCGGCCGGAACGGCATCATGGTGCTGGTCGCTTGCCTCTTCACGGCGTCCGCATTGAGAGCGAGCGCCGCGAGCCGCATCGACGCGCTCGAAGGACACCGCGCTCCTCAAGGCAGCCGTCTCCAGTCCCTCGGCACCTCTTCCTCCCGCATCTGACGCCACGATCGCGACAATCACCGCGGACGGGCCCTGTCGCGTCGGGACAGGCGCGCATCCACACACGGCGATGAGGCTGGACGGCCGGCTCCGCGCTCCAGGCCCCGTCGTCGGGAGGGGTCTCGAAGTCGACTGCCGACCGCTTCGAGGCTTCCGGCAGTCGGTATCGGCTCAGCTCGGACGGCCAGGACACCGGGCCTCGTGGACGGTCGGCGCCGTCATTCGTGAGCACACCGGTGGCAGGCGCGTCGCCGGCCCGGGGGAGACCCTGCGCGGCGAAGGCGGCCCGGGCCGCGCACCCGGACCCGGCGAGGGAGACCGCCTCGATGGGCCCGGCGCCTCCGCGTCGGAGCGCGCGCCCGAGGCCCGCGCTTTAAGATTGTGATCTGCATTTATATAGATTATTGTCGACATCGATAACGGGTCGAACGCGAGGCCTTGCCCTCGTCCCCTCCCCTCCTGAGAAGGCTCGTCGATGGCCGGCGATGTGGCTCCACGATCACCCGAGCCTTCGCGGCGTAGGGTCGTCGAATGGGCAGATCCCCGCTCCGTTGCCGCGGCGGGACGAGCCCTCGCGGGGATCGACTTCCTGCGGGCGCTCGTGGCGGGCGAGATCCCGCCGCCGCCCGCGATCCAGCTGCTCGGCATCGCGTTCGTCTCGGTCGATCCTGGCACGGCCCGGATGTGCATGCCGGCCGCGGAGTACCTCTTCAACCCGCTGGGTTCGGTCCACGGCGGCTCCCTCGCCACGCTGCTCGACAGCGTGATGGGCTGCGCCGTGCACTCGACCCTGCCGGTGGGACGCGCCTACACGACGCTGGAGTTCAAGCTGAATTTCATGCGCGCGGCCACCGAGAGTTCCGGTCAGCTGACCGCGGTCGGGCAGGTCGTCCACGCCGGTCGGCAGCAGGCCGTGGCGGAAGGACGCCTCAGCGACGAGGCCGGCCGCCTCGTCGCGACCGCGAGCACGACCTGCCTCCTGTTCGATCTGCCCGGGGTGAGGACGCCGTCCGCCGGCTGACCGCGCGGGCGGACGGCGCCCGCGTGCCCACGGTCCAGGTCGAGCTCCACCCCCTCGCGGAGGGCGGCTGGGTGGTCGCGCTGGAGGATGTCAGCACCCGCAAGGCCACCGAGGCCCGGGCCGACGCGATGGCGCGGCTCGACCCGCTCACCGGCCTGCCGAACCGCCTGCTCCTGCGCGAGCGCCTCGCCGAGGCGCTCGCCCGCCTCGCGCGCACCGGCGAGAGCTGCGCCCTGCTGCTCATCGACCTCGACCGGTTCAAGCCGGTCAACGACACCCTCGGCCACCCGGTCGGGGACGCGCTGCTGGCGACGGTCGCCGACCGCCTGCGCTCGACGGTGCGGGACACCGACACGGTGGCGCGGATCGGGGGCGACGAGTTCGTCATCCTGCAGGCCGGGATCCGCGACGCGGCCGGCACGCAGGCCCTCGCCCGCCGCGTCGTCGACCTGATCGGCCGGACCTACATGGTGGAGGGCCATCTCCTGACGATCGGCGCCAGCGTCGGCGTGGCGCTCGCTCCCGCGGACGGCGCCGATGCCGAACGGCTCCTGAAGAACGCCGACCTCGCCCTCTACCGGGCCAAGCTCGACGGCCGCGGCACCTACCGGTTCTTCGAGCCGGAGATGGACGCGCGCATGCAGGCGCGCCGGACGCTCGAGCTCGACATGCGCCAGGCGCTGGCCCGCCGGGAATTCCAGCTGCACTACCAGCCGCAGATGCAGCTCGCGAGCGGCACGCTGATCGGCTGCGAGGCCCTGATCCGGTGGCGCCATCCCGACCGCGGGCTGGTCTCGCCCCTCGACTTCATCCCGCTGGCCGAGGAGATCGGGCTCATCGTCCCGATCGGCGAGTGGGTCGTCCGCCAGGCCTGCCGGGACGCCATGTCCTGGCCGGATCCGATGTCGGTGGCGGTCAACGTCTCGCCCGCGCAGTTCAAGAGCGACCGGCTCGTGGAGACGATCATCTCGGCCCTGGCGGGTTCGGGGCTGCCGCCCCGGCGGCTCGAGGTCGAGATCACCGAGGGCGTGCTGCTGCAGGAGAACGACCGGACGCTCCAGACCCTGCACCGGCTGCGGGAGCTCGGCGTGCGCGTCTCCATGGACGATTTCGGCACCGGCTACTCCTCGCTCAGCTACCTGCGCTCGTTCCCCTTCGACAAGATCAAGATCGACCGGTCCTTTGTGAAGGACCTGACCAGCAAGCCGGACGGCGAGGCGATCATCCGGGCCATCGCGGGGCTGGGGAAGAGCCTCGGCATGACCACCGTCGCCGAGGGCGTCGAGACGTCGGAGCAGATGCAGCGCATCCGCCTGGAGGGCTGCACCGACGTGCAGGGCTACCTGATCAGCAAGCCCGTTCCCGCCGAGGACCTGCGCCAGGTCTTCGCCGCCTTCCCGCAGGCCTGACTCCCCGCCCCTCCCCTCCCGGACGCGAAGCCATGAGCGACCTCTACCGCCTCGTCTACGCCAGCAAGAACCTGCTCCAGGGGCCGGAGGCGATGGCCGCGGTCCGGCAGATCCTGGACGCGTCCCGGCGGAACAACGCCGCGCTGGACGTGACCGGCGCCCTGATGTTCAACGCGGGCGCCTTCGCGCAGGTGCTGGAGGGCCCGCGGCGGGGCGTCGAGGCGACCTTCGAGCGGATCCAGCGCGACCTGCGGCACGACGACGTCACGGTCCTGCAATGCGGCCCGGCCGAGAGCCGCGGCTTCGCGAACTGGTCGATGGCGTTCGTGGGCGCGTCGCGCAGCGGTCAGGCGCTCTTCAGCGGCCTCGGGACCGAGAGCGGGTTCGACCTCGCGCGGCTCGACGGCGACCGGGTCTTCACCATGCTGCACGGCCTCGTGCTCGAGGAGGAGGGATACCCGGCCGCGGAGGGCGCCGCCGCGGGACCCGTCCGCGCGGAGATCGAGCCCGGGCCGCGCGCGGCGCCCGGGCTGGACNGCAGCTCGCGCAGGGCCCGCGCCGCTGGCACCTGATCGTCACGCTCGGCCAGGCCGGCGACCCCACCGCCGACGCGACGCGGCCCTGGCCCGCCGACCGCGAGACCGTCGATGTCGGCACCCTCACCCTCACGGCGGCGGCGCCGGAGGCCGCCGCCACCTGCCGCGACATCAACTTCGATCCGCTGGTGCTGCCGGACGGCATCGCGCCGAGCGACGACCCGCTGCTGAGCGCCCGGTCGGCGGCCTACGCCCAGTCCGTCACCCGCCGCGCCGGCGAGGCCAAGACGCCGAGCGCCGTCACCGGCGCCGCGATCCACGGAGCCGCCCTGTGACCGAGCCCGACCGCTTCAACCGGCCCGCGCGCCTGCTCCACTGGACCATGGCGGCGCTGATCCTGGCCATGCTGCTGATCGGCGTCGCCATGGTGACCTCCCTCGCCGATTACGGCACCCTCGTCGCCCTGCACCGGCCGCTCGGGATCCTGATCCTGGTCCTCGCCGGGTTCCGGCTCGCCAATCGCTGGCGCCACGCGCCGCCGCCGCTGCCGACGGATCTTCCGGGCTGGCAGAAGCGCGCCGCCCACGGCTCGCACATCCTGCTCTACGGCCTCACGCTGGCCATGCCGCTCATCGGCTGGGCGATGCTGTCGGCGGCGCGCTATCCCGTCATCCTCGCCGGCCCGGTGGTCCTGCCGCCGATCCTGCCGCAGGACCCGGCGCTGTACGCGGTCCTGCGCCGGCTCCACACCGCGCTGGCCTACGGACTGTTCGCCGTGATCCTCGCGCATCTCGCGGCGGCGCTGCTACACGCGCTGATCCGCCAGGACGGGGTCTTCGCCAGCATGGCACCCTGGCGGTCGACGCGGTCCGGGACCGCCGCGCCGCCGCGGCGGCGCTCTCGTTCTCTTGAAAGTCTGATCCGTTCTCCATAAAGAACGCTCGCCCGGTCCGGTCGGACCGGGCGAGCGGTCACGGCGTGGAGGACGCGGCGATGTCAGAGGGATTAGCGGCCCGTACCGTAGCGGCGGCCAACGGCGTGGCCCAGGACGCGGCCTTCGGCGCGGTGATCGCGCCGATCCACCTGTCGACGACCTTCAAGTTCCCGGCCTTCGAGCAGCCCGGCCCCTACGATTACTCGCGCCTGGGCAACCCGACCCGGGACGCGCTGGCCGACACGATCGCCAAGCTCGAGGGCGGCGCCCGCGCCGTCCTGGTGGCGAGCGGCATGGCGGCCCTCGACCTCGCCCTGTCGAGCCTGCGGCCCGGCGATCTCCTGGTCGCGCCGCACGATTGCTACGGCGGAACCCACCGCCTGCTCAGCTTCCGCGCGGAGCGGGGCCATTACCGCGTCGCCTTCGTCGACCAGACCGATCCGGACGCGCTGGCGGCGGCCCTGGCGCAGGGGCCGAAGGTCGTGCTGCTCGAGACGCCGAGCAACCCGCTGATGCGCGTGGTCGATGTCCGGCGGATCACCGCGGCCGCGAAGGCGGCCGGCGCGCTGGCAGTGGTGGACAACACCTTCCTGTCGCCCGCCCTGCAGCAGCCGATCGCCCTCGGGGCGGACCTCGTCGTCCACTCCACCACCAAGTTCCTGAACGGCCATTCCGACGTGATCGGCGGGGCCGTGATCGCCGCCGACAAGGCGATGGGCGAGGACCTCGCCGCCTGGGCGAACACGATCGGCGTGACCGGCTCGCCCCTCGACGCCTACCTGACGCTCCGGGGCCTGCGCACCCTGTTCGTCCGGGTGGAGCAGCAGCAGCGCAACGCCGCCGCCCTGGCGGCCTTCCTCGACGCCCATCCGGCGGTGGCCCGGGTGCACTATCCGGGCCTGCCCACGCATCCGGGGCACGCCCTGGCCAAGGCCCAGCAGGCGGGTTTCGGGGCGATGCTGAGCTTCGAGCTGGCCGGCGGCCGCGACGCGGTGAGAACCTTCGTGGAGGCCCTGCGGGTGTTCACGCTGGCCGAGTCGCTCGGCGGCGTCGAGAGCCTGATCGCCCACCCGCCGACCATGACGCACGCGGCCATGGACCCGGAGGCGCGGGCCATCGCGGGCATCACCGACGGGCTGCTGCGCCTGTCGGTCGGCCTGGAGGCGGAGGCCGACCTGCTGGCCGACCTGTCGCGGGCCTTCAAGGCCCTGGACGGTTGAGCCGGCCGGTCACTCCTCCTCGACCACGCTGAACCCGGACTCGTCCTCGACCACCCGGAAACGGGCGAGCTGCACGGTCCGGGAGCGCTCGGCCGCCTCGTCGCGGCACTTGTCGACATGAGCGGCGCGGTTGACCACCTGCAGGTTCGGCGCGCCCCAGTAGCCGAGGAGCTCCGGCCAGGGCGCGTCGCGGTGCTCCCGCCAGACCCGGTAGAGCGGCAGCAGGTGGTCGACCTCGGCCGTCCTCAGCAGGCGCTTGCCGGTGGTGGTGCAGCGGTGGCGCTGGCGCAGCTTGAGCGCCCGGACCTGGGCGTGGGGCGCGATCCAGAATTTCCAGGCCGCCACACAGGCCGCGTGCCAGCCGGCATTGGTGTTGGGCGCGCCGCGCGCCCAGAGATCCCGGTGCCAGCCGAACCGGTAGACCGGCTGGCCGCAGATGCAGCAGGCCCCGCGGCCGCGGGCGAAGGCCGGATCGCGGAACGGCGCGGGCGGCGTGCGGAAGCTCCCGGCCCGCCCCTCTACGCCGATCTGCCAGGCCCAGCCCTCCGGCGTGCCGGAGCGGGCCGCCAGCGCCCGGGCGAGCCGGTCGGCCCGGAGGATGTGGTTGCGCCAGTAGCTCTCGACGGCGAGCCGCGGCGTCGGCGGGATCAGGGGCCGCGCGAGGGCGTGCTGCAGGACCGGCGCCGGGAAGATCGCCGGCAGGGCCTTCTCCAGCCGTTTCCGGGCCTGCACGTTGCGGAGGGTGCGCCAGCTCGATGTCGTCATGCCGGACCGGTGGTACCCCGGCCGTCGCGGCGCCGCGACGGCGCCGGTGCAACAGCTCGCCGGTCCCGCGCGGTCGCCGCTCAGGGTTAAGAAAATGTTTCCCGTGAAACATCGCGCCGCCCGACGGGCCCGGCGCGGCCGCGCCGGTCCGGCTCAGAGATCCACCGCCATCGACAGCAGGTAGGTGCGCGGCGCGCCCTGGAAGAAGGTGCCGAACGAGGCGACCCCGGTCCAGTACCGCGCGTCGGTCACGTTGAGGACGCTGGCCCGGAAGGTCGTCGGCCGCCCGGCGACGCGCGTCGTGTAGCGCAGGCCGAGGTCGAGGCGCGCCCAGTCCGGCAGGGCCTGGGTGTTCGCGAGGTCGACGAACTGTCGCCCGGTATAGATGACCGCGCCGTTGAGCGTCAGGCCGGGCAGCCCGGGCAGGTCCCACTCGGCCCCCAGGCTCGCCTGGACCTCCGGCACGCCGATCGGCCGGTGCCCACGATTGGCGGCGAGCGCCGTCCTGACGAGGCGTCCGTCCAGCAGGGTCACGCCGCCGACCAGCCGGACCTGCGGGGTGATCGCGCCGAACAGGTTCAGCTCGAGCCCGCCGACGCGCTGCTCGGCGGTCGCCGCGAAGCGCCCCTGCGGGCCGAGCTCGCCCGCGGGCTTGGTGATCCGGAAGGCGCCGAGCGTGGCGCCGAACTGGCCGAGATCGAGCTTCACGCCGGCCTCGACCTGCCGGGCCACGTAGGGGGCCAGGATCGTGCCGGAATTGGTCGCCACCGCCGGGGCCACGTCGCCGCGGCTCAGGCCCTCGATGTAGTTGCCGTAGAGCGAGACCGAATCCCAGGGCCGCACCACGAGGCCGACCATCGGTGTCGTGGCGCTCCTGTCGTAGGACGAGGCCAGCGTACCGACATTCGACACGTAGTTGTGCGCCTCCACGCGCTGGCGGCGCACGCCCAGGGTCAGCAGGACGCGCTCGTCGAGGGCCGACAGCGTGTCGGCCACCGCGATCCCCGACAGGGTGCTGTCGGACAGGCGGGGCCGGCCGACGCCGTAGATCGGCGCGATGTACGGGACGAGGGCCGGCGCGTAGAGGTTCGACAGGTAGGCGCCCCGGCCGGGCGAGAACCGCCGTCCCGTCGCCTCGTCGTACACGGAGCCCTGCACCGTCAGGGCGTGGCGGATGAAGCCGGTCTCGAACCGGGCCCGGACGCCGCCGTCGTAGGTGAGCCGGTCGACGTTCAGGGCGTAGAATTGCGGCGTGCTGGTCGTGTCGCCGCGGCCGTTGAGGATCGTCGGCGCCGACTGGAAGTAGCGCTCCACCCCGGTCTGCCCGCCGCCGACATCCGCGAACAGCGTGACCTGATCGGTCAGGTCGTACTCGGTGCGCAGCAGGCCGCCGCGATCGTCGACGTCCGAGTATTCCCAGGGCTGGGTCAGGTTCAGGCGGCCGTCGGGCGCCCGCGGCACGGGCACGCCGGCCCGCAGGAGGAACGGGCGCAGCGGCGCGTCGAAGCGGTCGGTCTGCGCCAGCAGGTAGAGCCACGCGCGGAACCGGTCGCCCTGGTAGTCGAGGGCGAGGGCCCCGACGCCGGTCGTCTCGGTCTGGCGGTCGAAGGGCGTGGCGCCGCCGTGCAGGCTGCCGACGACGCGGGCCCCCCATTCCCGGCCCGGCCCCCAGCGGCGGGCGACGTCGACCTGGCTGCCGCCCCAGGCGGACGAGCCGTAATCCAGTGTGACGCGGGTCAGGTCCGCGCCGGCCCGCTTGGGCACGATGTTGACCACGCCGCCGACCGCGCCGTTCGGCGACACGCCGGTGAGGGCGGCGGACGGCCCCTTCAGGACCTCGATGCGCTCCACGTAGTCGGTGAAGATGCGGAAGCTCGGGGCGATGCCGTAGAGGCCGTCGAAGGCGACCTCGCCGCTGGTGTTCTCGTTGGACGGGAAGCCCCGGATGGAGAAGGAATCGAACGGCGCCCCCGTGGTCTGGGTGGCGCGCACCGACGGGTCGAGGACCAGGGCTTCGGACACCGTCCGCGCCTGCCGGTCCCGGACGAGCGTGTCGGTGTAGCTCGCGATGCTGAAGGGCGCCTTCTGCGTCTCGGTATCGCCCAGCAGGCCGAGGCGCCCGCCCCGCGCCACCTGACCGCCGGCATAGGCCGGGACCGGGCCGCGCGGCCCGGCCGCGCTCGCGACCGAGAGCTCGTCGAGCTGGACGTCCCGCCCCGCCCCGGCCTCCTCGGCGCGGGCGGCGTGCAGCCCGGCCCCGACGAAGCCCAGCAGGACGGCCATCGGGAGAACCGGCCGGGCCGCGCGCCGCCGGCGCCGGGTCCACGCGGAAGCAGGCACTGAGAAGTCGTGGGACCGCATTGTCGTGACGAAGGCTCCGAATCACGGAGCAAGGCAGCAAATATCTCTACATGTGTCAAAAATACATTTGGAGTAATTACAATTCTACTCGGATCAGGCCGGACGGATCTGCGCGATCGACATTGAGTGCGCTCTAAACTGACTTCCTTCGTCGAACGACATCTCTATCAGGGCTTCGACCATCATCGCACGGTCGAGTCGGCGCTTTCGCGGAAGGCCGGGCCGGATCTCGGCCGAGACGCGCGGCCGGGATCGTCGGGCCGGGCGGGGCGCGCGGGGCTCGACCCGGCCGCGATCGGGTGTGGATCGTGCGCGTCCGATCGGGTCGCCGCGGCGGGGACCGGGGCGCCCGGTTGCCAGGGTTGCCCACCCCGCCTAGACGGGCCCGGCGCGAATTTTGCCCGTCACCCCTCCTCTTGTGCAGAGGTTTCCCCGTGATCACCGGTCCGTGCCTCATCGTCCAGCCGATCCACGCGGCGGGCCTCGACCGGTTGCGCGCGGCCGGGCTGGAGCCCCGCCCGGCGAGCGGGACCGATCCCGGGACGCTGGCCCGCGAGGTCGCCGACTGCGTCGCCGTCGTCACCCGCAACACCGGCTTCCCGGCCCGCGCCATCGCGGCGGCGCCGGCCCTGCGGGTGATCGGCGTGCACGGCACCGGCACCGACCACGTCGCCACCGCCGAGGCGACCGGGGCCGGGATCGTCGTGGTCAACACGCCCGGCGCCAACGCCGTCTCGGTGGCCGAGCAGACGCTGGCGCTGATCTTCGCCCTGGCCAAGGCCCTGCCGGAGGCCGACCGCTCGGTCCGGGCCGGCGACGACAGCTTCAAGTTCACCGCCCGGCTGGTCGAGCTCGCCGGCCTGACGCTGGGCCTCGTCGGCTTCGGGGCGATCGGGCAGGCGACCGCCCGGCTCGCCGGCGCCCTGGGCCTGCGGGTGCTGGCCTACGGCCCGAGCCGCCCGGACGCCGATTTCGCCAATGCCGGCGCCCTGCGGGCCGCCTCGGTCGACGCGCTCCTGGCGGAGTCCGACATCGTCTCCCTGCACGTGCCGCTGACCCCGGGCACCCGCGGCCTGATCGGCCGGGACCAGCTCGCCCGGATGAAGCGGGACGCCTTCCTGATCAACACCAGCCGCGGCGGCCTGATCGACGAGGCGGCCCTGGTGGAGGCGCTGGAGGCCGGCACGATCGCGGGCGCCGGGCTCGACGTCTTCGCCCAGGAGCCGCTGCCGGTCGACCACCCGCTGGCCCGCCAGCCCCGGGCGATCCTGACGCCCCATGTCGGCGGCTCCACCGGGGCGGCCCTGATCCGCACCGCCGAGACCGCCGCGGCCCGCGTGGTCGACGTCCTCGCCGGCCGGCGGCCGGGCGGGCTGGTCAACCCGGACGTCTGGGAGCGGCGGCGCGGGGTGTGATGGCCCCCCTCTCTCCCGTGCGGGAGAGGGTTGGGGAGAGGGACGAGAGGCTTCGGGATCGGGCACCCGATCGACGCGATTCCAGGGGGAAGCCTCGTCCGGTGAGGTCTCACCCCTCACCCTGTCCCTCTCCCGCACGGGAGAGGGGACCCGCGGCCGATCCTGACGGCGCGGCCGTCGTGGCCGGCCCGGATCACGGTGTTTCGTCCGGACCGCGACCGCCCGCCGCGCGCCGTGTCATGCAATCGTCGCAGACGGGCCGGAAAGCCACCCGCTGCATCCGAGGCCAGAGAGGGCTCCATGGACTTCCACCGCCGCTTCACGGTCCTGATGTGCGCCCCGGCCTTCGACCCGGACGATCTCGAGGGCGCGCGCGTCAACCAGATCGTGGCGGCCGTGGAGCAGCGCGGCTTCGAGGTGGTGCGCGCCCGGCGCGTCGAGGACGCGGCCATCGCGGTCCAGACCGATGCCGCGGTCGGCTGCCTCGTGGTCGACTGGGGCAAGCGCGGCCTCGACGGCAAGGCCGCCGCCCTCATCGACATGATGCGCCGGCGCGGCCTGGAGATGCCGATCGTCATCATGGTGCGCCGCAAGCGGCTGGAGGACATCCCGGTCGAGCTCCTCGACTTCATCGACGGCTACATCTTCCTCGCGGAGGAGACGCCGGAATTCATCGCCCGCGGCCTCGTCAGCCGGGTCACGCAGTACGCCGAGACGCTCAAGACGCCGTTCTTCGGCGCGCTCGTCGACTACGCCGAGAAGGGCAACCAGCTCTGGACCTGCCCGGGCCACAACGGCGGCATCTTCTACAACCGCTCGCCGATCGGCCGGATCTTCGTGGAGCACCTCGGCGAGGCGATCTTCCGCGACGACCTCGACAATTCGGTCCTCGACCTCGGCGACCTCCTGACCCACGAGGGACCGGCGCTGAAGGCCCAGAAGGAGGCCGCCAAGATCTTCGGGGCGGAGAAGACCTACTTCGTCCTCAACGGCACCTCCGCCTCCAACAAGATCGTCCTGTCCTCCCTGGTGGCGGAGGACGACCTCGTCCTGTTCGACCGCAACAACCACAAGGCGGCCCACCACGGCGCCCTGTTCCTGGGCGGCGGCATCCCGATCTTCCTGGAGACCGACCGCAACGCCTACGGGCTGATCGGGCCGATCTTCCACGAGGCCCTGGACGAGACCCGGATCCGGGAGAAGATCCGCCGCAACCCGCTGGTGACCGACCCGGAGGCGTGGCGCCGGGAGCGGCCGTTCCGGGTCGCGGTGATCGAGCAGTGCACCTACGACGGCACGATCTACGACGCGCAAGCGATCCTGGAGAAGATCGGCCATCTCTGCGACTACATCCTGTTCGACGAGGCCTGGGCGGGCTTCATGAAGTTCCACCCGCTCTACGCGCGGCGCTTCGCCATGGGACTGACCGGCCTCGACGAGACCTCGCCCGGCATCGTCGCCACGCAGTCGACCCACAAGCAGCTCGCGAGCTTCAGCCAGGCCTCGCAGATCCACACCCGGGACGGGCACATCCGCGGCCAGACCCGGCGGGTCGAGCACAAGCGGCTCAACGAGAGCTTCCTCGTCCACGCCTCGACCTCGCCCTTCTACCCCCTGTTCGCCTCCCTCGACGTCGGCGCCCAGATGATGAAGGGGCGCTCGGGCATGATCCTGTGGGACGACACGATCCGGCTCGGGATCGAGTGGCGCAAGAAGGTCCGGGCGATCCGGCGCGAGTTCGAGGAGAACGAGCGCGATCCCGCGCGGCGCTGGTTCTTCGACCCCTTCGTGCCGGACGTGACGGTGAACGCCGACGGCGCCGAGGTGCCGTGGGAGAGCGTGCCGACCGACGAGCTCGCCGCCACGCCGCGCCACTGGGAGCTGAAGCCGGGCGCGCGCTGGCACGGCTTCACCCACGTGGCGCCGGGCTACGCCATCACCGACCCGAACAAGCTCACCGTGCTGACCCCGGGCTTCGACCGGCACACGGGGGCCTACGCCCAGCACGGCGTGCCGGCGCCGATCGTGGCGCAATACCTGCGTGAGAACCGGATCGTCGCCGAGAAGAACGACCTGAACTCGCTGCTCTTCCTGCTGACCCCGGGGGTCGAATCCTCCAAGGCCGGCACGCTGATCTCGGGCCTCGTCGCCTTCAAGCGGCTCCACGACGACAACGTCCCGCTGGAGGAGGCCATGCCGGAATTCGTCAACCGCCGGCCGAACCGCTACCGGGGCGTGCGCCTGCGCGACCTCTGCGGCGAGTTCCACGCCTTTCACCGGGAGGCCGGCACCTCGACGCTCCAGCGGCGCCAGTTCGCCCCCGAGCACCTGCCCGAGATGGTGATGCCGCCCAAGAAGGCCGCCCAGATGCTGACCCGCAACAAGGTCGATTACGTGCCGATCGCCGAGGCCGAGGGGCGGATCGCCACCACGCTGATGCTGGTCTACCCGCCGGGCATCGGCACCGTGCTGCCGGGCGAGCGGCTCGACGAGCGGGCCAAGCCCATGCTCGACTATTTCAAGATGTTCGAGGCCTCCGCCAACCTGTTCCCGGGCTTCGAGGCCGAGATCCAGGGCGTCTACCGCGAGGTCGAGCCGGACGGGCGGATCCGTTTCCACACCTACGTCGTGCGCGAGGGGGCCTGATGGAGATCGAGGTCGAGACGCCCGGCCCGGTCCCGGCCCGGTCCTGCCCCGACATCGTCATCCGCCCGTCCTCGGACGCCGATGTCGAGGCCATGGTGGCGATCTACGAGCACCACATCAGCCGGGGCGTCAGCGACGTCGGCGTCGCCGAGGAGGACCGGCTGCTCCCCGACGACCTGAAGCGGCGGCGCAAGACCATGCGCAAGAAGCGCCTGCCGCACCTCGTGGCCGACCGGGACGGCGCGGTGGCGGGCTACGCCTACGCGGTGCCGTTCCGGAAGCGGCCGGCCTACCGCTACACCCTCAAGCACTCGATCTACGTGCATCCCGACCACCTGCACGCGGGGATCGGCCGGCGGCTGCTGCCGGCCCTGATCGAGGCCTGCGCGGCGGGCGGCTACCGCCAGATGATCGGCTACATCGACGCCGAGAACGCGGCCTCCCTGCGGCTCCACGAGGCCTGCGGGTTCGAGCGGGTCGGCTACCTGCGGGCGGTGGGCTTCAAGTACGGCCACTGGTCGGACAGCGTCATGGTCCAGCGGGCGCTGGGCACCGGGTCGGAGGACCGGCCGGGGTAGCGGGCCGGGACCGGGCGGCCTCCGACGCCCGGCCGCCGTCCTCGCGAGCGTGGCGAAGCAATCCAGGAGCGCCACACGGACGGAGGGCGCGCTGCCCTGGGTCGCTTCGCTGCGCTCGCGAGGACGGAGCGCGTGACGTCCGAAGGATCCGACCGGGCGGGGATCAGTGGCCGGAGGCCGGCCGCGCCGCCGCGACGAGGTCGACCTCGACGCCGACGTCGAGCGCCACCCACTGGCCCGAGGCCCAGGCCCCCTGCCCGACGCCGAACTCTGTGCGGACGAGGCCGACGCGCCCCGCGGCGTGCGCCGTGCCGCCCTCGACGGTCAGGTGGAACGGCAGCGTCACCGGCCGGCTCGTGCCGCGGATCGTCAGCGTGCCGACGGCCGCGTAGTCGCCCTGCCCCTTGTCGACGAAGCGGGTCGCCTCGAAGCGCGCCTCGCTTCCTGCCTTGACGTCGAACCAGTCCTTCTGCGGCAGGGCCTCGTCGCGCTGGACGTCCCCGGTCCGCGCGCTCGCGAGGTCGACCAGCACGAGCGCGTGCCCCGCCTCGGGCTTGGCGGGGTCGAAATCGATGTCGGCCCTGAACCGCTCGAACCGTCCGGTGAAGGGCACGCCGACTTGCACACCCGAGAACCGGATCGCGCTCCTGGCGGGATCCACCGCCCACTCGGCGGCGGCGGCCGGCAGGGCGACAGCCTGCAGCGCCGCGAGCAGGCAGAGGTGACGCGCGTTCATCGGGTCGGCTCCACGGTGGCGGCGGTCGAGGCCGGGCGTCCCGGCAGCATGCGGCGCAGCACGTCGTCGTGCAGGAGGAGGTGGTGGCGCAGGGCCGCCGCCACGTGGACGGCGAGCAGCGCCGCCAGGAACCACGCCCCCAGGGCGTGGACCCGCTTCAGGATCCCCTCGGCGGCGGCGGGGTCGGGAACGAGGCCCGCGAGTGGCAGGTGCGGCCAGGGCACGATCCCGTAGAGCACTGTCGGGATGTTGAACGGCGACAGCGAGACCACGGCCCAGCCGGTCAGCGGCAGCCCGACGAGGAGCAGGTACAGCAGGTGATGGGCCGCCGCAGCCGCCCGACGCTCCCGCGCCGGCATCCCGGCCGGGTGCGGCGGCGGCCGGTGGGTCAGGCGCCAGAGGACCCGCAGGGCCGTCAGCGCCAGCACGGTGATCCCCACCGACTTGTGCCACTGGTAGAGCTGGAACTGGCGCAGCGGCGCCAGGGCCGCGTGCGTCATGGTCAGGCCGAGGCCGATCAGGACGAGCACGCCCAGCGCGCTCGCCCAGTGCAGCAGGATCGCCACGGCGGAGTACCGCCGCGCGGAAACCCCTCGCGCCATGGCGGATCCTCCCGGGTCAGTCCTGCTTCTCGAAGGCGCCCGCGATGGTGAGGTGCAGCTCGTCGCCGATCAGCGGCACGTAGGTCTTCACCCCGAACTCGGACCGCTTGAGCGTGCCGGTAGCCTCGAAGCCGACCGTGTACTTCTTGCTCAGCGGGTTCACGCCGGCGCCGACCAGGGTCACGTCGAGGGTCACCGGCTTGGTCACGCCGTGGAGCGTCAGGTCGCCCGTCACCTTCGCGTGGTCCTTGCCGGCCGGCGCGACCTTGGTGGACACGAAGGTCATGTCGGGGAACTTGGCGGCGTCGAGCCACTGGTCGCCCTTGAGCTCGTCGGTGAGCTTGGCGCTGGTGGTCGTCACCGAGGCGACCGGGATCTTCACCGAGAGCTTGGCGGCGGCCGGGTTCTTCGGCTGCAGCTCCAGCGTGCCGGACACGTCCGAGAAGCCGCCGGCGTAGTTCGAGAAGCCCATGTGGGAGACGCGCCAGCCGACCTGGGTGTGGCCGGGATCGACCGCGTAGGTGCCGGCCCGGATCTGCGCCGGATCGCGGGTCGGCGGGGTCTGGGCCAGCGCGGGGGCGGCGACCGGGGCGGCGACCAGCAGGGCCAGAAGGCCGGAGGCGAGAATCGACTTCAAGGGTGTCTCCTGCAGAGCAGACGGCCGAGCGCGATTCGCTGCGCCGCAGCCGCCGTGTAGACCCGTTCACGGCACCGGTTGAGCCTGCTATCCGGAACCCCATGGTTGCGAGAACGGAAACCTTCGGGGGCGGGCTCGACGATGTGCGGGCCTTCTGCGCCGTCGTGGATCGCGGCACGGTGACGGCCGCCGCCGCGGCGCTGCAGGAGACCAAGGGCAGCGTCAGCCGGCGGATCTCCCGCCTGGAGCGGGCGCTGGGCGTCCGGCTGATGGCCCGCACCTCCCGGGCGGTCTCGCCGACCGCCGAGGGCCTCGCCTTCTACGCCAAGGCCCAGGAGAGCCTGACGCTCCTCGACGAGGCGGCCGAGACCGCCCGGGACGCCCGCACGGTGCCGGCCGGCCACCTGCGGATCACGACCTCGATCGATTTCGGGATCGAGGTGATGCCCGAGATCGTCGCGAGCTTCCGGGCCGCCTACCCGCAGATCACCGTGGAGATGCTCAACACCGACGCGCGCCTCGATCTCGCGGCCAACCGGATCGACCTCGCCCTGCGGCTGGGCGGGGCGGAGGAGACCGGCTACCGCGCGATGGTCCTCGCGACCCTGGCGCTCGCGCTCTACGCCGCCCCCGCCTATCTGGAGCGCCGCCCGGCCCCGGCGGAGCTCGCCGATCTGCGCGACCACGACCTGATCCTCGCGCGGGAACGGATCGGCACGGCCGGGCTGACCCTCTCCGACGGGCAGGGCCGCACGGAGCCGCTGTCCGTGAGCCCGGCGATCCGGGTCAGCGACTTCGCGACCGCGCTCCGGCTGACCCTGGCGGGCGCCGGGATCGGCCATCTCCCGAGCCTCGTGGCCGCCCGGGCCGTGGAGGAGGGGCAGATCGTGCGCGTGCTCAGCCCCTGGGCGACGCGCAGCAGCCGGCTCCGCGCCGTCACCCTGGCGGGGCGCGAGCTGCCGGCCCGCGTCCAGGTCTTCCGCGAGCATGTCCGGACCGTGCTGGCCTCGCGGGGCTGCCCCCGTGACGTCGCGGAACTCGACGGCGAATACAGATAAATAGATTTGTTTGTCTGTATATGCGCTCTACAGACGTCTATATCGATAAATTTTTACGGGATATCGTAGCGTCCGGTTGAGGCGCGGCGCGCATGCTGCGCCGCAGCGGCAAAATCGGCCGCCCGGTCGGCGCCCCACGGGGTCCGGCCCGCAGCGTGTCACGTCTGGATATCGGTCATGTCCCTCCGCAGCCGGTGCCTGCGCGCCGTCGTGTTCGCCGGGATCCTGGCGCTGGTCGGGATGGGCATCAGCCTCGGGACGGCCCGGGCCTCGCTGCCGGCCACGACCCGGATCGTGCTGCAGAAGGGGGGCCGGTACATGCCGACCGACCTGTACCTGCGCCGCGGCGACACCGTCGCCCTGCGCAACGGCGACGCGCGCCTGACCCACCACGCCTTCATCGAGGCGGAGCGGTTCTCGTTCGATGCCGGCACTCAGGAGCCCGGCGCCGAGACGCGCCTGACCCTGGCCGAACCGGGGGATTTCGTCATCCAGTGCGGCATTCACCCGAAGATGAAGCTCACACTCCACGTCGAGTAGGGCTCCGGCCCCGCGATCGCCTCAGCCGTCGCGGCCGAAGCCGAGACCGCGGATGATGTCGCCGATCGGATCGATCTTCTGCGACGGGGCGGCCGCGGGCGCGGGCTGCGGCGCCGCGGCGGTGGCGGTGGCGGTGGTCGGCCGGTCGGATTCGGCGGTGCGGACCAGCGCGGGCCCGGCAGTGCGCGCCGCGCAACCCCCCGCCCGGCACCGCGCCTTGCCGCGACCGATTCCGGCGGCGTATCAGCACCTATGGCCAAGCGCATCAAGTCGAGACCGCAGGAGCGGGGCTCCGTCCTGTTCGATATCGTCTTCACGGACGGGTCCCGGGCCTCGAACCGGCGCGTCCCGGCCGAGATCCTCGGCGGCCTCGACGGCGACGAGCCCGCCCGTCAGCTCATCGCCGAGCAGGAGGGGGAGATCGCCCGCAAGGCCGGGCGGCCCGAACGCGCGATCGAGAGCCTGACCCGCTCGCCGATCGTCAGGCCGAAGCCGGTCGCCTGACCGGGCGGACCGGAGCGATCGCGGGCGGCCGACAGCGACCGGGCGCGGTCAGGCGCTCTCGGCCAGCCGGCGCGCGACCTCCTCGCGCAGGGCCTCGTTCATCGCGGCGAACCGGGCCTGCATGCGGGTCCGCAGCCACGGGAACAGGCCGGGGGCGAGCAGGCCCGCGACGGTCTCGGCCTGGACGAGGCGGACCCCGTCGGCGGTCTCGGTGATCCGGACCTCGTGCTCGCCGATGAGCAGGGGCGGCATCGGGATGCCGCCGCGCCACGTGAGCCGCCGGCCGGGCTCCCAGCAGGTCACCGTCACCTCGCGCGCCCGGTAGGCGCGGCCGTTCAGGGTCCGCTCCAGGCGCCAGCGCGCGCCCTCGCGCAGGCGGCCCTCCGCCTTGCGGATGTACGGGTTCCACGCCGGGTAGGAATCCAGATCCGTCAGCACCGACCAGACCAGTCCGGCCCGCGCGGGGATCGCGATCTCCGTGCTGCTGATCCGAGCGCCCGTCATCCGTCCCTCCCGGCGGTCCGGCGACCGTTCGCGCCGGCCGCTCCCGCTCTCCGAGAACGCGCACCGCCCACCCTGCGGTTCAGACCGCGGTTCGGGCCGCAGTTCTGCCGGCGGTTCAGCCGCCGCGCCGGCGCGCGGCTCAGTCCGCGCCCTCGACCACCTCCAGCGCCCGCAGGATGGCGAAGCCGATCCGCTCGGCCTCGGCCTCCGCGTCGGCGGGGACCAGCGCCACGGTCTCGACTCCCGGCTCGTCCTCGGGCCCGACCACGATCCGGATGACGTCGCCCTCGGCCGCCGACGGGTCGTGGATCAGGCCGACCCGGTGGCCGGCCCCCGTGCCGAACACGCGCAGGGGCGCCTGGCCCGGATCGGGCTCCGGCGCCGGATTGCGGGGGACGCCGAAGGCGGGGCGGATGACGTTGTCGTCGGACATGCGGGAACCCAGACTCCGTTCGTGCGCGGTCGGCGCCGCGCTCAGGCCGGCCCGGTCCGGGCGCCGGCGAGGCCCGCCGTCGCCAGCACCGCGTCGGCGAGAACCTCCAGTCCGGCCCCGGCCCAGGCCGGCGTGATGCTCTCGGCCTCGTTGTGGCTGATCCCGCCGTGGCAGGGGCAGAACACCAGGGCCGCCGGCACCGCGCGGGCGCAGTAGACGGCGTCGTGGTAGATCGCGGTCGGCATCCGCGTCCAGGCATGGCCCCGCGCCTCGGCCGCCGCCTGGACGCGGTCCACCAGGACCGGGTCGAACGGCGTCGGCGGCGCCCGCCAGAACTCCGCGACCTGGATGGCGACGCCGCGCGCCGCCGCCAGGGCGTCGGCCCGGGCCCGGATCTGCGCTCCCATCGCCTCCAGCTGCGCGGTGTCGCCGTGGCGGGTGTCGAGGCTGAACCAGACCCGGCCGGGCGTGATGTTGCGGCTCGCCGGCTCCGCCCGCAGCACCCCGACGGTGGCGCGGCCGCGCTCCCCGCCCGCGCCGACCGCCGCCTCCGCGATGCCCTCGAGCGACGCGATCAGCGCCGCCGCGGCCATCATGGCGTCGCGCCGGCCCGCCATGGGGCTGCCGGCATGGGCCTCCTCGCCCAGCACCGTGATCTCGTACCAGATCTGGGCGAGGGCCCGGTCGACCACCCCGATGGTGAGGCCGGCCTCCTCCAGGCGCTTGCCCTGCTCGATGTGGAGCTCGAAATAGGCGCCGATCTCCCGCAGGGCGGCCGGGTCCGCCGCGCCCTGCCAGCCGATGCGCCGCAGCTCGTCGCCGAAGGCGTGGCCCGCGAGGTCCCGGGTGGCCAGGATGTCGGCCTCCGGGACGATGCCCATGGCGACGCCGCTGCCGCTCATCGGCGGCGCGAAGCGCGCGCCCTCCTCGTTGCACCAGTTGATCAGCAGGAGCGGCGCCTCGGTCTCGATCCCGGCCTCGTGCAGGGCGCGCATGATCTCCAGCCCGGCGAGGACACCGAGGGGGCCGTCGAACTTGCCCCCCGTGGGCTGGGTGTCGAGGTGGCTGCCGATGGCGACCGGCTTCCGGCCCGGATCGCGCCCGGGCCGGTGGAACACCATGGTGCCGACCCGGTCCACGGTGAGCGTCAGCCCCGCCGCCTCGCCCCAGCGCCGGAACAGGGCGCGCCCCTCGGCGTCGCGGTCGGTCAGGGCCTGCCGGTCGTTGCCGCCGTTGGGCAGCGCGCCGATCCGGGCGAGGTCCATCAGGCTGGCCCAGAGTCGGTCCTGCGAGAGCGGGAGGTTGGTGCGGTCCATCGTGCGATCCATCCTGCGCCCCATCCGGCGGCCCACGGCGCCTCTGCTGCGGGCCTCTCCGGCCGAATGCCTACCGGAAGATGCAGGTTACGGCGCAGCGACGACCCGCACCAGGGCAGGCCCGGCGCGGATCCCGTGTCGGTCGAAGGCTGGCGGCGCGGGCGCCCCTCGGCGCGCGCCAATCCCCGGGCCGAAGTGCGGATTTCTGCCGGATCGCGGCGTCTACCGATCATTTGTGATCGAACTGTCCCGCCGCAGCGCTGTGAATCCGACCTTTGTGCCGGGCCGGGACGGCCGAGGATTGTCGAGTACGGGATTGTCCGGAGTCGAAGTCTCGATCATCCGCAATGCAACCCGGTGGCGGGAGGCCGCGGCGGCGTGTCAGAAGCCATTCGCGCATCCGATACTGGACTTCGGGCTCGCGGACAGCATGTGTTGCGGGTCAGTCTGTCCGCCATTGTACAATCGTCGATTGTAGCCAGTTCGGAGGGGTTTCATGGTGCTGGCTTCCACGGCCGCCTCTGCCCTGCAGGCGGCCGGATTCGTCGGGATCTGGGATACGGACGTTCGGGCTGGCCGGTCCGTGCTGGATACGGGCGCGGCGTCGCTGATGGCGGGGGATCCGGGGCTCGCCGGGACGCCGCTGCCGCTGGACGCCGCCCTCGGCCGCATCCACCCGGCGGACCGGGACTGGGTGTTCGGCCGGATCCGCCACGTCCGCCAGACCGGCGGCCCGGTCTCGCTGGAGTTCCGCGTCGTGACCGGGACGGGCGAGACCCGCTGGATCCTCAACCGCGGCTGCCTGACGGCCGATCCGGACGGCCTGCTGCACGGGCGCGGCGCCTATATCGACGTCACGGACCTCCACCGGCACGGGATCCAGACCGGGGTGATGGAGGGGGAGGTGGGCGGCGCGGCGGGTGGCGCTGACCTGAACGCCGCGGCCGATCACGGCATCCAGATCCACGCCGCGCTGGAGCGCCACGGCGATCCCTTCCTGCGCTCGGTCTCGGGGATGCTGCTCCTGGGGATCGGCCGCGCGCTGGCGCGGCGCGACCCCTGAGAGGCCCGGCGGCTCAGGTCCGCCAGGGATGGGCCGGCAGCTCGGTCCGGCCGATGGCCTTGGCGCCGGCCTCCGCGACGGCGTGGTCGTTCTCCACCGTCGAACCGCTGACCCCGATGGCGCCCGACATGACGCCGTCGGCGTCGACGATCGGGATCCCGCCCGGGAAGGTGATCAGCCCGTCATTCGAGTGCTCGATCCCGTAGAGCGGTCCGCCCGGCTGGGACAGCTGGCCGATCTGGCCGGTCATCATGCCGAAGAACACCGAGGTCTTGGCCTTCTTGTGGGCGATGTCGATCGACCCGACCCAGGCATCGTCCATGCGGTGGAACGCCTTGAGGCTCCCGCCGGAATCGACCACCGCGATGCACATCTGGGTGCCGAGCTCCACGGCCTTCGCCCGGGCGGCCGCGATCGCCTTCTCGGCCTGCTCGATCGTCACGTGCATGGGACCCTCCCGTTCGCGTTGTTGGCGCGACAGCCTGTGACGGTTTGAAGCGGCCGATGCAAGATCAACCGCAGGTCGGCGGCGGGCGGCCCGGGCCGCCAGTCCGCGCCTCTGGTCCGCGCTTCTGGTCCGCGCTGTCAGCCCGCGCGCTCCCGGGCGGCGCGGATCCGCTCCAGGAGATCGGTCGCGAGCGCCGCGCAGGCGGCGGAATCCGGGCAGGGCCGCTTCCACACCACCCGCCCGTCGCGCAGCACGATCCCGGCCTCGGCGGCGATCGCGGTCAGCGGCCGGTCGGGNGCCTCGGTGGCGGTGAGCCGGCCGCGATCCGCCACGACGGCGCGCCACGCCTCCGGCGTCAGGTAGAGGCCGGCGCCGGGCCCCGCCGGCGCGTCGCGGGTCTTCAGCCGGCCCCGCGCCTCGTCCATCTGCTCGAAGAACGCGTCGATCCGGGCCTGCGTGCCGTCCTCGACCGCGAGGCGCGCCTCGGGCACGTAGTCGAGGAGCGTGACGAGGCGCGGGTAGTAGCGGTCCAGGCGGTGCTCCTGGCCGGTGAACGGCTCGAAGCTCTGGCCGGAGCCGGGCTCCAGGATGATCTCGGTCGCCGGGTCGATGACGAGGTCGTCGGCCTCCGCCAGGGAGCGCTGCGAGATCGGGTCGTAGGAGCGGATCGCGGTGACGCGCCCCCCCGCGTGCTCGATCCGGCAGGGCCGCGGCGCGGCGGCGGGGAACACCTCCACGGTGCGCCCGCGGACGGCGATCTCGCCGGGCTCGTCGACCCGCTCGTCGAGGATGTAGCCGAGGCGCTTGAGGTCAGCGGTCACGGCCGCGACGTCGAGGGGGTCGCCGACCCGCAGGGTCACGCGGGCCGAGGCCCAGGTCTCCGGCGGCGGCACCCGCTGCACGAGGGCGGGGGCGGTCGTCAGCACGAAGTCCGGCAGCGCGGCGCGGTCGGTCAGCCAGCGCATCACGGCGGCCCGGGCGCCCATCGTCGCCCGCGACGGCGAGGCGTGGTCGAAGGGCAGGCAGTCCCACTCGGGATAGACCGCGACCCGCGCGTCGGGATCGAGCGCCCGCAGGGTCGCGGCGAGCTCCTCGAGGCGGCGGGCGTCCCGGGCCACGTGCACCACCGGACCGTGCCCCTCGGCGAAGGCCAGGAGCGCCACCGCCAGGGCGCCGGTCGGCATCAGCGGCGCGTCCTCCAGCCCCTGCCGGGCGACCGCCTTCGTCCTGCGCTTGGCCATGCCTGATCCGAACCCATCCCTCGTGAGCCGGCAACGCCGCACCCGCCCGCGGGCTCCCGACCGCGGCGATCCGATCCACAGGGGCCGCTCGACAGGGGCCGCGCGACAGGGACCGCGCGACAGGGACCGTGCGGCGCCCGCCGGACCGCGTCGCGCGGCCGCGACGGGCGCCGCAGGAAGAGATCCCGTCGGGCCCCCGTCGCTCGGTCGGCCGCACCAGCAAGTCTTGGACGGTGAGCGTGTAGCCGCACCGCCGGGAACAATCCGGCGCGACTGTCGAGTATTGAACCATCGCGGAATGCTTGCGCTGGTCGCGCCGACGGACCTGTGATGCAGAGTTTCACTAGGGAGAAGCGGGAGCGTGGGCTATGACGGCCCCGTGTCGCCGAATGAGACAATACCCCGCCCGTCGGGTTTCGAGCCCCAGCACCCCCAGCGGCTCGCCGCCTTGCGCGCCTGCGCGATCCTCGACACGCCGCCGGAGCGCGCGTTCGACGAGATCGCCGAGATGGCCGCCCAGGCCTGCGGCACGCCGATGGCCCACATCAATTTCGTCGACGCCGACCGGCAGTGGATCAAGGCCGCCTTCGGCCACGCCGCGCGGACGATGCCGCTCGCGTTCGGCTTCTGCACCGAGGCCATGCGCGCGGACGGCGTCCTCGTGCTGCCCGACCTGGCCGCGGAGCCGGAGAGCGCCGCCAACCCCCTCGTGACCGGCGAGCCGCACCTGCGCTTCTACGCCGGCGTGCCCCTGGTGACGCCGGACGGTTGGGCGATCGGGACGCTCTGCGTCCTCGACCGCGTCCCGCGCACGCTCACCGACCAGCAGCGCTTCATCCTGACGGCGCTCGCCCGGACGGTGATGACGCAGCTCGAATCCCGGAACGCCGAGGCGGCCCTGCGGCGGAGCGAGGAGCGCTACCGCTCGCTGTTCACCTTCATCGATGCCGGCTTCTGCCTGATCGAGATGGAGTTCGCCGACGGCGACCGGCCCGTCGACTACCGCTTCCTGGAGGTCAACCCCGCCTTCGAGCGGCAGACCGGGCTGCGGGACCCGGTGGGCCGCCGGATGCGGGACCTCGCCCCCGACCACGAGCAGCACTGGTTCGACCTCTACGGCCGGGTCGCCCTGACCGGCGAGCCGGTCCGATTCGAGCAGGCCGCCGCGGCGCTGGGCCGCTGGTACGACGTGCACGCCTACCGGGTCGACGGGCCGGCGCGGAACCGCCTCGCGATCCTGTTCAACGACATCACCGAGCGCCGCCGGAGCGAGAACGCGCTGCGGGCCCGCGAGGCGGAGCTCCGGCTGGTCGCGGACGCGATGCCGGTCCTGATCGCCTTCATCGACCGCGACCTGACCTACCGGTTCGCGAACGCCGCCTACGAGGCCTGGACCGGCCAGGCGCCCGACGCCGTCGTCGGCCGGACCGTCGGCGACCTCCTCGGCCCCGGCGCGTTCGAGGCCCGACGCGCCGGCATCGAGCGGGCGCTCGACGGTCAGGAGGTCCGGGAGGAATGGGCCTGGACCTTCCCGGACGGGCAGGCCCGGATCGCCGACACCCGCTACCTCCCGCGCCGCGGTGCGGACGGACGCGTCGACGGGTTCTACGTCTTCGCCCACGACGTCTCCGAGCGGAAGCGGAACGAGGTCCTGCTCCAGTCCCGGGCGGAGCACCTGGAGGCGCAGGTCGCCGCCCAGACCCGCGACCGCGACCGGGTCTGGACGCTGTCGCCGGTGCTGAAGCTCGTCTCGGACCGGGCCGGGCAGGTCCAGTCGGTGAACCCCTCGTGGAGCCGGGCGCTCGGCTGGTCGGAGGCGGAGACGGTCGGGCGGCCGGCGCTGGACTTCCTCGCCCCCACCGAGCGCGCGGCGGCGGAGGCGGCGCTGCGCCCCCTCTGCGCGGACAGCCGGGTCGAGGATGTCGAACTGTCCTGCCTGACCCGCGCCGGCGACCGGCGGCGGGTGCTCTGGACCGTCGTGCCGGAGGACGGGCTGTTCTACGGCTTCGGGCGCGACATCACCGAGCAGCGCCAGGCCGAGGAGGCGCTGCGCCAGTCGCAGAAGCTCGAGGCCATCGGCCAGCTCACCGGCGGGGTGGCGCACGACTTCAACAACCTGCTGACCATCATCCGGTCCTCCGTGGAGTTCCTGCGCCGGCCCGACCTCGCCGAGGAGCGGCGCCGCCGCTACCTCGACGCCGTCTCCGACACCGTCGACCGCGCGGCCAAGCTCACCGGCCAGCTCCTCGCCTTCGCCCGGCGCCAGGCGCTGAAGCCCCAGGTGTTCGACATCGGCGCGCGCCTGCGCAGCATCGCCGACATGCTCGATTCGGTCACCGGCGCGCGCATCCGCGTGGTCATCGACCTGCCGCAGGCGCCCCGCTACGTGCGCGCCGACGAGAGCCAGTTCGAGACCGCGCTGATCAACATGGCGGTCAACGCCCGCGACGCCATGGACGGGGAAGGCAGCCTGACCCTGCGGCTGGAGGGCGACCGTCCGATGCCGTCGATCCGGGGGCATGCCGGCGCGCAGGGGCCGTTCGTGGCCGTGCGGGTCTCCGACACCGGCGCCGGCATCCCGGACGCGGATCTGGGGCGGATCTTCGAGCCGTTCTTCACAACCAAGGAGGTCGGGAAGGGCACCGGCCTCGGCCTGTCCCAGGTCATCGGCTTCGCCAAGCAGTCGGGCGGCGACATCGACGTGGCGAGCGCGCTCGGCCACGGCACCACCTTCACGCTCTACCTGCCGCAGGTCGAGGCGCCCGCCGCGACGTCCGAGGCCGGCCGCGAGGCCCGCCGGGCGGCGGAGCCGCGACGGGGCCTGTGCATCCTCGTCGTGGAGGACAATCTCGGGGTGGGGCGCTTCTGCACCCAGATCCTGGAGGATCTCGGCCACGCGCCGGTCTGGGCGAAATCCGCCGAGGAGGCGCTGGACGAGCTGCGCCGGGCGCCGGACCGGTTCGACGCGGTCTTCTCCGACGTGGTCATGCCGGGGATGGGCGGCTTCGCCCTAGCCCGGCAGCTCCGGACCCACCGTCCCGACCTGCCGGTGGTGCTGACCTCGGGCTACAGCCACGTCCTCGCCAAGGACGACGCGCACGGCTTCGCCCTCGTGCGCAAGCCCTACTCGGCCGAGCAGCTCGCCCAGGTCCTCTACGAGACGGCGCAACGGGGCGGGCGGCGGGCCTCTCCGGCTCGGCCCGACGCCGACGCCGATTAACAGTCTTCGCCATAATTCATCCGCGGACTGGACCGAAATATTCCCGCAGATCGGATCCGGATGTAGTCTATCCCCTTCGACCACCGGGGCATCGACCGCCATGCCGCTGACCGGACGTTTCTGGTTCCGCCGGACCTGGACCGGCAAGCTGATCCTGCTCGTCGAGGAGGAGCGCGGGCGCTGGTTCCGGCGCCGCCTCGGCCGAACCCTGCGCTGGCGCGACGCGCGGCTCCTCGACCTCGCCGAGGGGCCGCTGCGGGGCCTCATGACGCTGGAGCGGACCTACCGCGCCGAGTTCGGCCCCGGCGAGCCGCGCCGCCCCGCCGGCCTCACGGCGGTCCCGGGCGGGCTGGCCCTGCCGCGCGGCGGACCGGAGCCAGGAACAAGGACGCCCCTCTCGGGTTGACCGGAAGCAAGACCGCGACGGCGTCGCCGTCTTGCGGCCCCTCGTGGGCGTTTCCTCCCTAGACTTCCGGACCGTTCCTCTTGAGGGCGGTCCTTTTTTGTTGCCGTCCCCCGCGCCTCGACCGGGCCCGGGACGGACGCTTCTCACGAATCTCTCAAGAACGTCTTCCCGCTCCCGCGGGCGTCGCCCGCGGCGCCGGCCTCGAGGGCCAGCAGCGCGAAGGTCGCGAGCCAGTGCTCGCCCATGTAGTCGCCCGTGACGTGCGGGAGGCCCGCCGCGAGGTGCGCCTCCGNTGATCGCCGCCTGGACCTGCTGCTCGGCGATGTCCAGCGGCAGGTCGAGGCCAGATCGAGCCGGTGACCATGATCGCGTACAGGCCGCCCTCAAGACCTGCGTGCTCGCCAAACGGCTCGCCAACCGGACCTTCCCGTGCCTCTCGGTCGATCTCGGGGACGGTGACCGTCCGGGCTCGGCGGTCCTGCGCGCGCCCGGCGAGCCGACCCACAGCGTCGTCATGCCGACCGACACCGTGCCGGGCCTGGAGGCGCCGGTGCTGCGCGGGCCGCGCGGGACCGCCTACTGGCGGGCGGCCCTGGCGGCGCGGCCGCTCGTGTCGGACGTGCTGAAGGGGAAGCTCACCCCCGCGGAGGTCGGGCTCGCGGTCAACTCGGCCCGCGGCCGCAGCCAGGACCAGCTCCACATCCACCTCGACTGCCTGAGGCCGAGCGTGCTCAAGGCGATCCGGGCGCACGGCCGGCAGGTGCGCCACAGCTGGAGCCGCTTCCCGGTGCCGCTGGCCGGCGACCGCTACTACGCCCTGCGCGTGCCGGAGGCGGAGGCCGCGCAGTTCAACCCGTTCGCGGCCCTGCACAGCCTGCCGGGCGCCCGGCCGGACCTGCACCGGACGAGCTTCGCGGCGCTCGCCACGCCCCCGGGCGATCCCGAGCCGGGCTACATCCTGCTGGCCTACCGGGCGCCGAGCGCCAGCGCCGAGGACGTGATGGATCACAGCTGCACCGTCGCCACCGCCCGGGGCGGCGCCTGAGCGCCCGCGGGCCGGGCGTCTCGAGAATCACGGCGATCGCGGCGGCGGCAGCGCGTCGAGCAGCTGGCGCAGGAACGCCCGCACCGCCTTCGGCAGCCGCCGGTCGCGCATCGCCTGGATCTTCACGCTCCGGGCGAGGCTCGCCCGGGACTGGATCGGCAGGCTGACAAGCTCGTTGAGACGCAGGGGCGTCTGCACCGACAGCGCCGACATCAGGGCGATGCCGCGGGAGCGCCGCACGAAGGGCAGCAGCGCCGAGAGCGTGTTGGAGGTCAGCACCGGCTCGACCGCGATGCCCGCGTGCGCGCAGGCGGCGTCGAAGACCTGCCGCAGGGTCGTGTCCCGGGTCGGCAGGGCGACGGGATACTCCAGCAGGTCGACGAGGCGCAGGGCCGGCGCCCGCGCGAGGGGGTGGTCGGGCGCGGCCAGCGCCAGCATGTCGACCTGCCCGTCGTAGAGCACCTCGACCTGCGCGGTGGGTGTCAGCGCGAAGGTGATCCCGAGATCGGCATCCCCCACCGCCACCGTCTGGGTGACCTGGGCCGGGGGCTGGACCGTGACCTCGAAGCGGATGCCGGGATGGGCCGCGTGGAAGGCCGCGATCGCGTTCGGCACGATGTCGAGGGAGAAGCCCTCCGAGCAGGCGACCCGGATCAGCCCGCGGGCGAGCCCTTCCAGCTCCCGGATCTCGGTGACCACCTGCTCGGAGCGGATCAGCACCTGATGGGCGTGCTGCGCCAGCAGCTCACCGGCCGGGCTCGGCACCATGCCGCGCGGGCGGCGCTCGAACAGCACGCAGTCGAGCTCGGCCTCCAGGTTGGCGATCTGCCGGCTGATCGCCGAGGCCGCGACGTTGAGCTGGGCCGAGGCCGCCGCGATCGACCCGGTGCGGGCCACGGCCAGGAAGTAGCGCAGGGCCGTACTCTGCATTATTGTGCCCGATACGCTGTATGGTGCCGTGCACATTGCCGATATGGCAACGCAGCACTCGCTAAATTCTACTTGTTGCGATCCCAGATGCACAACACCATGGCAGGGTGAAAAACGCGGCAGCCGCGGAACCGTCCGCCGGGCCTGTCCGCCGCGCCGTCGGAGCCTGCATGCCGCTACGGACTCTCACCCGGGCCGCCACCCTGGCCGCCTCGCTCGCCACGCTGATGGCCGCGCACCCGGCGCTGGCCGGCAAGGCCGACGACACGCTGGTCTACGCGTCGGACAGCGAGCCCGAGAACGTCAGCCCGTATCACAACAGCGCCCGCGAGGGCGTGATCCTGGCCCGGAACTGCTGGGACACGCTGCTGTACCGGGATCCCAAGGACGGCACCTACAAGCCGTTCCTGGCGACCGCCTGGACCTGGAAGGACGACACGACGCTGGATCTCACGATCCGCGAGGGCGTGGTCTTCCACAACGGCGATCCGCTCGGGCCGGAGGACGTGGCCTTCACGTTCAACTACGTGCTGACGCCCGAGGCGCGCACCGTCACCCGCCAGAACGTCGACTGGATGAAGTCGGTGGAGGTGACCGGTCCGCACACGGTCCGCATCCACCTCAAGGCGCCGTTCCCGGCCGCGCTCGAGTACCTCGCCGGCCCGACCCCGATCTTCCCGGCCAACTACTTCAAGAAGGTCGGCCTCGACGGCTTCGCCAAGGCGCCGGTCGGCAGCGGCCCGTACCGGATCACCAAGGTCGACAGCGGCCGCGGCGTCTCCATGGAGCGGTTCGACAGGTACTGGGCCGGCAGCCCGTTGGGTAAGCCGAAGATCGGCAAGCTGCAGTTCCGCGTGATCCCGGACGGCGAGAGCCGGATGGCCGAGCTGATGACCGGCGGCGTCGACTGGATCTGGCGGGTGCCGAGCGATCAGGCCGAGCAGCTGCGCGCCGCGCCCAACATCACGGTCCTC
Source organism: Methylobacterium mesophilicum (assembly GCF_036441335.1). Classification (GTDB taxonomy): domain Bacteria; phylum Pseudomonadota; class Alphaproteobacteria; order Rhizobiales; family Beijerinckiaceae; genus Methylobacterium; species Methylobacterium mesophilicum_B. The sequence goes on along the minus strand of NZ_MLBW01000028.1, from coordinate 23,358 downwards.
AATTCCGAGACGATGCGGGTCGGCTTCCTGCAGTTCGACACGCTGGGCCGCGCCAAGGAGAACTCGCCCCTCAAGGACGTGCGCGTCCGGCAGGCGATCTCCTACGCCATCGACCGCAAGGCGATGGTCGACAACCTCGTGCGCGGCGCCTCGCGGGTGATGAACGCGCTGTGCTTCGTCGACCAGTTTGGCTGCACCGACCAGGGGGTGATGCGCTACCCCTACGACCCCGCCAAGGCCAAGGCGCTGCTGAAGGAAGCCGGCTACCCGAACGGGTTCGAGATCGACCTCGGCGCCTACCGCGAGCGCGACTACGCCGAGGCGGTGATCGGCTATCTCGGCGCCGTCGGCATCAAGGCGCGGCTCAACTACCTGCGCTACGCGGCGTTCCGCGATTCGCTGCGGGCCGGCAAGACCTCGATCGGCTACCAGACCTGGGGCTCGTTCTCGGTGCTCGACGTCTCGGCCTTCGACGGGGTGTACTTTCGCGGCGGCGAGGAGGACCTGACCAAGGATCCGCAGGTGATCGCCGACCTCCAGAAGGGCGACGGCTCGACCGATCCGGAGACCCGCAAGGCCGCCTACGCCAAGGCGCTCCAGCGGATCGCCGCGGAGGCCTACGCCCTGCCGATGTTCTCCTACTCGACCAACTACGCCTTCACGTCGGACCTCAACTTCACCGCCCAGCCCGACGAGGTGGCGCGCTTCTACGCGGCGTCGTGGAAGTAGGAGGCCTTCCATGCTGGCCTTCACGTTCCGGCGCGTGCTGGTCGCCCTGGCGGTGGCCCTCACGGTCTCGGTGGCGAGCTTCCTGCTCCTCCACCTCTCGGGCGACCTCGCGACCGCCATCGCCGGCCCGGAGGCCACGGGCCCCCAGATCGCGCAGATCCGCCGGGATTACGGCCTCGACCAGCCGCTGCTGGCCCAGTTCCTCACCTGGGGCTGGCGGGCCCTGCACCTCGATTTCGGCAACTCGTTCTATTTCCGCGAGAGCGTGATCGACCTGCTCGCCGCCCGCCTGCCGATCACCCTCTACCTGGGCATCATCGCCCTCGGCGTGGCCCTGTTCGTGGCGATCCCGCTGGGCGTCGTCGCCGCGGTGAAGCGGGACACGTGGATCGACCGTACGGCGCTGGCCGTCTCGGTGCTCGGCCAGGCGATGCCGAGCTTCTGGTTCGGCCTCACGCTGATCCTGATCTTCTCCGTCAACCTCCGCTGGCTGCCGGTCTCCGGCAACGCCACGTGGAAGAACTTCGTCCTGCCGGCGGTCGCGCTCGGCTACTACGCGATGCCCGCCGTGATGCGGCTCACCCGCAACGGCATGCTGGAGGTGCTGGCCTCCGACTACGTCCGCACCGCCCGCGCCAAGGGGCTGCCGCCCAGAAAAATCCTGGTGCGGCACGCGCTCCGCAACGCCGTGATCCCGGTGATCGCCCTCTCGGCGGTGCAGTTCGGCTTCATGCTCGGCGGCTCGATCGTGATCGAGGCGGTGTTCTCGCTCCAGGGCCTCGGCCAGCTCGCCTGGGAATCGATCGCCCGCAACGACTTCCCCGTCGTCCAGGCGATCGTGCTGGTGCTGGCCATGATCTATATCGGCCTGACGCTCGCCGCCGACCTGCTGAACGCCTTCCTCGACCCGCGCCTGCGCCAGTCGTGAGGATCCGCCGATGAGCCTCCCCCCCGACACGGCGGCCCTGGCCGCCCCCGCCCTGCCCCCGGACGCGCCGGTCGCGCTGGCGCCGGTCCCCTCCCCCACCCGCCTGATCCTGCGCCGGGGCCTGCGCCACACCGGCTTCCTGATCGGGGCCGGGATCCTCGGGCTGATCGTGCTGGCGGCGCTCGCCGCCCCGCTCATCGCGCCGCACGACCCCTACGCGCAGGACGTGTCCCGCCGCCTGATCCCGCCGATCTGGCAGGCCAAGGGCTCCTGGGACCACATGCTCGGCACCGACAAGCTCGGCCGCGACTACCTCAGCCGCCTCCTCTACGGCGGCCAGATCTCCCTCCTGATCGGGATCTCGGCGGCGCTGATCTCCGGGCTGATCGGCACGACGCTCGGCCTGTGCGCCGGCTATTTCGGCGGCTGGGTCGACTCGGTGGTGAGCTACGTCGTGACCACGCGGCTCGCCATGCCGGTGGTGCTGGTGGCGCTCGCCATGGCGGCCCTGGTCGGCGGCTCGCTGAAGGTGGTGGTGCTGGTGCTGGGCTTCCTGCTCTGGGACCGCTTCGCCGTGGTGACCCGGGCCGCGACCCAGCAGATCCGCAACCAGGACTTCGTCTCGGCCGCCCGCGCCGCGGGGCTGACCGACCTGCGCATCATCCGCCAGGAGATCCTGCCCAACATCATGAACGCGCTGATCGTCGTGGCGACCCTGGAGATGGCCCACGCGATCCTGCTGGAGGCCGCCCTGTCGTTCCTCGGGCTCGGCGTGCAGCCGCCCCTGCCCTCCTGGGGCCTGATGATCGCCGAGGGCAAGCAGTACATGTTCTTCCAGCCCTGGGTGATCACCATCCCGGGCGTGGCGCTCCTCCTCCTCGTGCTGGCGATCAACCTCCTGGGCGACGGCCTGCGCGACATCACGGCGCCCGAGGCGCGCCACTGACGCCTCCGCCGGGCCGGAGCCGGCCGGCGGATTAACGAAATGTTTCACGGGAAACACACCATGACGCGAGACGCCGCCATCGCGCGCGCCACGGAGGCCTTCGATTCGGGCGCGTTCCTCGCCCTCCTGCGGGAGGCGGTGGCGATGCCGACCGAGAGCCAGGCGCCCGGCCAGGAGGCGGCTTTGCGCGCCTATCTCGACGCCTTCATCGCGCCGCTGGTCGCCCGCCTCGGCTTCGCGGCCCTAAAAATCTTTCCCAACCCGGACGGGGTGCACGGGCCCTTCCTGATCGCCGAGCGCCACGAGGGCGCGGATCTGCCGACCGTCCTGATCTACGGACACGGCGACACCGTGCGCGGCTATCCCGAGCAGTGGCGGGAAGGCCTCGGCCCCTGGGAGATCGTGGTCGAGGGCGACCGCTGGTACGGGCGCGGCACCGCCGACAATAAGGGCCAGCACGTCCTCAACCTCGCCGCCCTGGAGCAAGTGATCGCGGCGCGCGACGGGAAGCTTGGCTTCAACGTGAAGCTGCTGATCGAGATGGGCGAGGAATCCGGCTCCCCGGGCCTGCGGCCGTTCTGCCGGGAGCAGGCGCAGGCCCTGCGCGCCGACGTGCTGATCGCCTCGGACGGCCCCCGCCTCAACGGCGAGCGCCCGACCCTCTTCCTGGGCTCCCGCGGCGCCTACAATTTCGAGCTGAGCCTCAACCTGCGCGAGGGCCCGCACCATTCGGGCAACTGGGGCGGCCTGCTGCGCAACCCCGGCACGGTGCTGGCCTCGGCGATCGCCTCGATGGTCGACGCCCGCGGCAGCATCCGCGTGGACGCCCTGCGGCCGCCGCCGATCCCCGAGGGCGTGCGCGCGGCGCTCGCCGACATCCGGGTCGGCGAGGACCCGACCGCGCCCACGATCGACACCGACTGGGGCGAGCCGGGCCTCACCCCGGCCGAGCGGGTCTTCGCCTGGAACACGCTGGAGGTTCTGGCCTTCAAGACCGGCGATCCGGACGGGCCGCTCAACGCCGTGCCGCCCCACGCCAAGGCGACCCTGCAGCTGCGCTTCGTGGTCGGCACCGACTGGCAGAACCTCATCCGGAACGTGCGCGCCCATCTCGACGCGCACGGCTTCCCGATGATCGAGGTTCGACCGGCCCGCGCCGCGGAAGTCTTTCAGGCGACGCGGCTGCCCGTGGAGGATCCCTGGGTGGAGTGGGCGCTCCAGTCGATCGAGGCGAGCAGCGGCAAGAAGCCGGCGCTGCTGCCCAATCTCGGCGGCTCGCTGCCGAACGACGCCTTCTCGGAAATCTTGGGCCTGCCGACCCTCTGGGTGCCGCATTCCTACCCGGCCTGCCGCCAGCACGGGCCCGACGAGCACATGCTCGCCTCCGGCACCCGCGAGGGCCTGGCGATCATGGCCGGCCTGTTCTGGGATCTGGCCGAGGCCGGCCCCGACATCCTCCGCCGCCGCACAGCGAGGGCCTGACACGATGAGCGAGCCGGTCGTCCGCATCCGCGATCTGACGATCGCGCTCCCCAAGGGCGCCGACCGCCCGCACGCGGTCGAGGGCCTGAACCTCGACCTCGAGGCCGGCAAGATCCTGTGCGTCGTCGGGGAATCCGGCTCGGGCAAGTCGATGAGCGCCTACGCGCTGACCGGCCTCCTGCCCCGGGCCCTGAAGCCGACGTCCGGCACGATCCTGTTCGAGGGCCGGGACCTCCTGGCCCTCGACGAGGCCGCGTGGCGCGCGCTGCGGGGCCGGCGCATCGCCATGGTGTTCCAGGAGCCGATGACGGCCCTGAACCCGGTGATGCGGATCGGCGACCAGATCGCCGAGATGTTCGAGGCCCACAACCTGCTCAGCCGGAGCGAGCGCTGGGCCCGCGCCGTGGCGCTGGCCACCGAGGTCGGCCTGCCGAACCCCGAGGAGGCAGTGCGGGCCTACCCGCACCAGCTCTCCGGCGGCCAGCGGCAGCGGGCGATGATCGCCATGGCGCTGGCCTTGGAGCCCTCGGTGCTGGTCGCCGACGAGCCGACCACGGCGCTCGACGTCACCACCCAGGCCCAGATCCTCCGGTTGATCCGCGAGTTGCAGCAGAAGCGCGGGATGAGCGTCCTGTTCATCACCCACGATTTCGGTGTGGTGGCGGAGATCGCCGACCACGTGGCGGTGCTCCAGCGCGGGCGACTCGTCGAATCCGGCACCGCCGAGGCGGTGCTGCGCAACCCGCAGGCGCCCTACACCAGGGCGCTGCTCGCCGCCGTCCCGAGCCTGACGCCGCCGCCGCGCGCAGCCCTGGAGGCGGCTCCGGTCGCCCTCTCGGTGACCGGGCTGTCCAAGACCTATTCCGGGCGCTCCGGCCTGTTCGGCAAGCCGCGGGTCGTGGCCGCGGTCAGGCAAGTCTCCTTCGACGTCCGCCGCGGCGAGACCCTGGGCATCGTCGGGGAATCGGGCTCGGGCAAGTCGACGACCGCGCGGCTCGCGATCCGGCTGATCGAGCCCGATGGCGGAACGGTCCGGCTCGGGGATCTCGACTACACGGCCCTCGGGAAGGCGGCTCTGCGCGACAAGCGCAGCCGGATCCAGATGATCTTCCAGGACCCGTTCGCGTCGCTGAACCCGCGGCGCACCGTGGAGCAGATCATCACGGCGGGGCCGATCGCCCACGGGGTCCCGGCCGCCGAGGCGCGGGAACGGGCGCGCAGCCTCCTCGACCTCGTCGGCCTCGATCCGAAGGCCGCCGCCCGCTACCCCAACGCCTTCTCGGGCGGGCAGCGCCAGCGCATCGGCATCGCCCGGGCGCTCGCCATGGAACCGGACGTGCTGGTGGCCGACGAGGCGGTCTCGGCGCTGGACGTCTCGGTCCAGCGGCAGGTGCTGGATCTGCTGGAGGATCTGAAGCAGCGCCTGTCGCTGGCGATGCTGTTCATCACCCACGACCTGCGGGTGGCTGCCACGATCTGCGACCGGATCGCCGTGATGCACCGCGGCGCCATCGTGGAGATGCGGGGCACCGCGGACCTGTTCGCCGCGCCGGAGCACGCCTACACCCGCACCCTGCTCGCCGCGGTGCCGGGGGCACACGCGTCCTGAGCCGCTCCGGCCCCGGACCGGCCAATCTGGGACGCAGAGACAAGTTTTTTGGACGGGACTGCCCTGTCCGGATCCTGCAAGTTCAGTAGGATAGCGCCGTTGTCGAGGGTGGAGCACCCCGGCGGATCCACGGCTGCACCCGCTATCCGTCCCCGCTCGCACCTCGCACGGGGACAGGGTTATCGAGCGTGTCGATCTCAGACAAGACCGACGACATCCGGCCGAACCGCAAGCGCGGCGAGATGGATCTGCCGCCGGTGCTGCGCCGCGGGCGCGAACACCGGATCGTGCGCTGGATCGGCGCCGCAAACCGCAAGGCTCCGCGTCCCGCGGAAGCCGCTGCGCCCGCCGACGACCGGGTGATCAAGCTGAGCTGGGCCGACACGTTCGGCCGACCGGGCCGCGGCGAGCCCGGCCGGTCCGCCCCCGGCTCCGCGCAGGTGCTGCCGTTCCAGGGGCGCCGCAGCGAGACCGCGCCGCGCGCGACCCCGCGCCGCTCCGCCGATCAGCCGCCGGTGCCCGTCCTGCGCTGATCGACGCGCCCGCCGGGCACACCGAGACCGATCGCCTTCGCCAGCGCGGAGCGCTGCGCGGCGTAGCCCGGCGCGGTCATCGGGTAATCGTCCGGCAGGCCGTAGCGCTCGCGGTACCGCTCCGGCGTCAGGCCGTGGGCGGTGAGATGGCGCTTCAGGGTCTTGTAGGTCCGGCCGTCGATGAAGCTGACGATCCCGTCCTCCTGGACCGACTTGCGGATCTGGGCTGGCGTGGGCCGCTCCACGGCCGGTTCGGCGGCCGCCGCCGGCGGCTGCCCGTCGAGGGCCGCCAGGGCCGCGTGCACGCTCGCCATCAGCTCGGGCAGGGCCGTCGGCGGAACGGAATTGTTCGAGACGTAGGCGGCGACGATCTCGCCCACCAGCGTGACCAACCTGAGGCTGTTCTCGGGATTCTTTTCAGGCACTGCGCGAGTCCACACGAAGCTTTCGACGACGACGCCTGCGGTTCCAAAGCAAAAACCGCGTATGTGTCAAGCCGATCTCGACAGAGGAGCGATCTCGCATAGCGCTTTTCGATGCGAGAGCCGGCACCCCGGCGCGAAAGGCCTCGGTCACCTGCACAAAGGTGCCCATTGAATGCCGGTTACAGAGACCGGAGGGACGCAGGGCGGGAAATACCCCGCGCGGCCTCACCCGATCCCGAGGGCGCGGATCAGCGCGAGGCTGAGGGCGATCAGGACCGCCAGCGAGGCGGTGACCGCGAGGGTGACCCGGCCGCCGACCCGGGCCAGGACCCGGACGTCGACCCCGAGGCCGAGGGCGGCCATGGACAGGACGGTGAGCACGCCGGCGAGCTGGGTCAGAGGCTTCACCGCCGGATCCGGCACGAGGCCCAGGGAGCGCAGGGTGGCCAGCGCCAGGAAGCCGAGGATGAACCAGGGCACCAGCTTGGTGAAGCCCGGACGGGCCGGCGCCGCCGGCGCCCCGGCCGCCCGCGGCAGCCGCGGGGCGATCAGCGAGAACGCCACCACGACGGGGCCGAGCATCAGCACCCGCACCAGCTTGACCAGGGTGCCGACCTGGGTCGACAGCAGGCTCACCGGCACGGTCGCGGCCAGGACCTGCGGCACCGCGTAGACGGTCAGCCCCGCCAGCACCCCGTACTGGTTGTCGGTCATGCCGGCGAGGGGCACGAACAGCGGCAGCCCGAGCACCATCAGCACGCCGAGGACGGCGGTGAACGCGATGGCGGCGGCGATGTCCTTCGCCTCCGCGCCGATCACGGGCGCCACCGCGGCGATGGCCGAGTTGCCGCAGATGGCGTTGCCGCAGGCCACCAAGATCGCCATCCGGGCCGGCAGCCCGAGCGCCCGGCAGATCGCCACGCTGGCGGCGATGCCGAGGACGACGGTCCCGACGATGCCGGCCAGCAGCGCCGGACCGGAGGCGAGGATCGCCCCGAGGCTCAGGGAGGCGCCGAGCAGCACCACGGCGACCTCGAGCAGCTGCTTGGCCGAGAAGGCGATGCCGGTGCGGAACTGCGCCGGAGGCGTCCAGGCGGTCCGCACCGCGATGCCGATCAGGATCGCCAGGACCAGGGCCTCGATGTAGGGGTGGCCGGCGACCCGCTCCTCCACCGCCTGCGCGGCCATCGCCACGCCGGTGATCGCCGCGCACAGGCCGATCCCGGGCAGGACCGAGGCGGCGGTGTCAGATCGCCCTCCCCGGTCGGGGCGCGCCGGCGTCGGGGCCGTCTTGGAGGGGGCTTCAGGGTTCACGGGATCGGGCTCCGGGGGTCGTCGGCGGAGCCTATAGGAAGAAAACGTTCGCCGCACCCGCGCGACGGAGAAGTTCGATCTCCATCCGCGCGCCGTGCGAGAAGGTCGATCTCAGACGGTCCTTCCCCCGGAGGCCGTGCAGGCGGGCGGGCGAGGCCGGTGCCGCGCACCGGCCGCGTTCAGGCCTGCATGCCCCAGCGCTGGACGGTGCGCCGCTCGATCGTCTGAAAGATCAGGTTCTCGACGACGAGGCCGATCAGGATCACGGTGAGCAGCCCGGCGAACACGTTCGGGATGTCGAGCATGTTCTTGTTCTCGAAGATGAACCAGCCGAGGCCGCCCGCCCCGGACGACACCCCGAAGACCAGCTCGGCGGCGATCAGGGTGCGCCACGCGAAGGCCCAGCCGACCTTCAGGCCGGTGAGGATCGAGGGAAAGGCCGCCGGGATCAGGATCTTGCCGATCAGCCGCGGGCCCGACAGCCCGTAATTGCGCCCGACCATCTTGAGCGTCCGGCTCACCGACAGGAAGCCCGAATGGGTGTTGAGGGCGATCGCCCAGGTCACCGAGTGGACCAGCACGAAGATCAGGCTGCCGTTGCCCAGGCCGAACCAGATCAGCGCCAGGGGCAGCAGCGCGATCGCCGGCAGCGGGTTGAACATGGACGTCAGCGTCTCGAGCAGGTCGGTCCCGATCCGCGACGCGATGGCGACGCCGGTCAGCACGGTCGCCAGGGCGACGCCGGCGGCGTAGCCCATGAGCAGCACCTTCAGCGAGCTCCAGGCCCGGGCCGGCAGCGTGCCGTCCGCGATGCCACGGAAGAAGGCCTCCACGGTCGCCGAGAAGGTCGGGAACAGGAGGTCGTTGTCGAGGTAGCGCCCGTAGGCCTCCCAGATCCCGGCGAGGATCACGAGGATCACGATCTTGCGCAGCCAGGCCTGGTTGTAGAGCCGCTCGGTGATCGACAGCGGCTTCTCGACCACCGCGGCGCCGTGGGCGTGGCCGGTCTCGCGCACGATCTCGGGCCGGCCGGACGGCGCCAGGGGCGACAGGCGCGGCGCCGCGCCCGTCCCGGCCAGCGGGGCGCCGCTCAGGGCTTGCGCGCTAGACATTCTCCGCCTCCTGGATCTCTTCCGAGAACAGCATGTGCTGGATCCGGCCCTCGAGCTGCAGCGCAGCCTCCGGCGAGGCGGCGCTGTTGAGCTCGGCCTTCACCTCGCCGGGATGGGGCGAGAGCAGCAGGATGCGCGAGCCGACCTTGATCGCCTCGGGGATCGAGTGGGTGACGAACAGGACGGTGAAGCGCGTGCCCTCCCACAGGGCCAGCAGCTCGTCCTGCATGCGCCGCCGAGTGAGCGCGTCGAGCGCCGCGAAGGGCTCGTCCATCAGCAGGATGTCGGGCTCCATCGCCATGCCGCGGGCGATGGCGACGCGCTGCTTCATCCCGCCCGACAGGGTGTGGGGGTAGCTGTCGGCGAACTTCGTGAGGTTGACCTTGTCGATGTAGAGGTTGGCCCGGTCCAGGGCCTCGCGACCTCTCAGCCGGCCCGAGGCCTCGAGGGCAAAGACCACGTTCTGCCGGACCGTCTTCCACGGCAGGAGCTGGTCGAATTCCTGGAACACCATCATCCGGTCGGGGCCGGGCTCGGTGACCGGGCGCCCCTTCAGGCGGATCTCGCCCTCGGTCGGCGCCATGTAGCCGCCCACCGCCTTGAGCAGGGTCGACTTCCCGCATCCGGACGGCCCGAGCAGGACGAACCGGTCCCCGGGCCAGACCCGGAAGCTCACCCGGTAGGTGGCCGTGACGAGGTGCTCGGGCGTCTTGTAGCGGAGCGTGACGCCGTCGACCTCCAGCAGAGGCTGACCCGTGTCCATCCATCCTCCCTGGCGCCGCGGCTTGGACCGCGTTTCGCTGAGGGCCGGAGATGGTCCGCCCCTCACAGGAAAGTGTATCGGGCCGCGGAAGAGGCTGTAAAGGTCGATATTCTGTATGCGATGGGATCTTGGTCCCGATCGTCAGGCCCGACTGGTCAGGCCCGACAGGTCAGGCCGGATGCCACCACCGGCCCTTCAGCACCACGCCCTCGGCGGTGATCCGCCGGTCGCCCGTCATGTGCTCACCCCGCGTGTCGACGTAGTCGAACGCGCCGTCCCGCACCGCCAGCACGGTGGCGTCGCCGAGCGCCCCGACCTTCAGGGTCCCGTACTCCATCCGCTTGAGCGCCACGGCGGCGTTCACCGTGGAGGCGGCGATCACGTCGGTGAGGCTCATGCCGAGGCAGAGCATCTTCGACATGGTGGTGACCTGGTCGAAGGCCGGCCCCTCGATGCAGAGCTGGTGCACGTCCGACGAGATCGTATCGGGCAGGAAGCCTCCCGCCAGCATGGCCCGCGCCGTCTTGAAGGCGAACGAGCCCTTGCCGTGGCCGATGTCGAAGATCACGCCCCGCGCCCGCGCCTCGCGCAGCGCCGGCTTCACGGCGCCCTGGGCCGTGATGGGGGAGTTCGGGAACGGCCGGAACGCGTGGGTCAGCACGTCGCCGGGCCGCAGCATGGCCAGCACCTGCTCGTAGCTCGGCGGCGGCTCGTCGATATGGGCCATCAGCGGCAGGCCGGTCTCCTCCGCGACCTGCAGCGCGATGTCGAGCGGCGCGGTGCCCTGGTCGCCCGAGGCGTGGCGCCCGACCCGGACCTTGATGCCGACGATCACGTCCCGGTTGGCGTCGGCGACCTCGACCGCCTCGCGGGGCGCCATGAGCCGCGGATCCTCGCTCTCGCCGACCATGATGGTCTTCGAGAACCCGAAGATGCCGGCGAAGGAGACGTGCAGGTAGGCGAGGATCCGCGCCTGCGACCGCTCGATCACGTGGCTGCGGAAGCCCGCGAAGTTGCCGGGCCCGGCACTGCCGGTATCGACCGAGGTGGTCACCCCGGAGGTCCGGCAGAATTCGTCGGCGTCGATGCCGAGGGAGGTGCCGCCCCAGTAGACGTGGGTGTGCAGGTCGATCAGGCCCGGCGTGACGATCGCGCCTTCCATGTCGCGGACCTGCGTGCCGGGGCCGGCCGGCAGGTCGCGGCCGAAGCCCGAGACCCGGCCGTCCGCGAAGGCGACGTCGCAGATTCCGTCGTGGTTCTGCGACGGGTCGATGACCCGCGCGCCCTTCAGGATGAGGTCGTGCTGCACGGAAGGCTCCGAATGTTGGTCGCGAACAGCTCGACCGTCATCGCGAGCGCAGCGAAGCGAAGCGACCCAGGGATCCGCCATGCTCGGGGATCGCGCGCGACACCGGGTTGCTTCACTGCGCTCGCAAAGACGGCTCCGTCAGGCCGCCCGGGCGGGGGCGGCCGCGTCGTTGAGGTGGCAGGCGGCGAAGTGTCCGGCGCCGACCGCGTCGAGGCCCGGCACCTCGGTCCGGCAGCGGTCGAAGGCGTGCGGGCAGCGGGTATGGAAGCGGCAGCCCGCGGGCGGGTTGATCGGGCTCGGCACGTCGCCCTTGAGCACGATGCGGGTGCGCCCGGCCCCGGGCTCGGGGATCGGCACCGCCGAGAGCAGGGCCTGAGTGTAGGGGTGCTTGGGCGCGAGAAAGAGATCGCGGCGCGGCCCGATCTCGACGATCTTGCCGAGATACATCACCGCCACCCGGTGGGTCATGTGCTCGACGATGGCGAGGTCGTGCGAGATGAACAGCATCGCGAGGTCGAGCTCGCGCTGCAGGTCGCGCAGCAGGTTGACGATCTGGGCCTTCACCGAGACGTCGAGGGCCGAGACCGCCTCGTCGCAGATGATCAGGTCCGGCTCGGCGGCGAGCGCCCGGGCGATGCCGATGCGCTGGCGCTGCCCGCCCGAGAACTCGTGCGGGAAGCGCCCCAGCGCCTCCCGCGGCAGGCCGACCCGCTCCATCAGGCTGGCCAGCCGGCTCTCCAGGTCGGCACTGTTGCGGGCCAGCCCGAAATTGCGGATCGGCTCGGCCAGGATCGCCCGCACCCGCATCCGCGGGTTGAGCGACGAGAACGGGTCCTGGAACACCATCTGGATGTGGCGCCGGAGGGGCCGGAGCGACCCGGCCGAGAGGTCGTCGATGCGCCGCCCGTCGAGCACCACCTGCCCGGCGGTGGGCGCGTAGAGGCGCATCAGCGCCTTGGCGACCGTGGACTTGCCGCAGCCGGACTCGCCGACGAGCGACAGGGTCTCGCCCCGGGCGACCGTGAAGGACAGGCCGTCCACCGCCTTGAGCACGCGCTTGGACTGGCCGAACAGGCCGCCGCCGAGGGCGAAGTGCTTCTTGAGGTCGTTGACCTCCAGCAGGGTGCGGGCGGCGGGTGCGGGCGTGGCGCTCATGCCGCGAGGGCGTCCTTCGGCGCGTAGTGGCAGGCGGCGAGGTGGCCCGGCGCCTTCGGCTCCAGGGCCGGCGCGTAGGCGCGGCACAGGTCGGTGACGTCCGGGCAGCGCCCGGCGAAGACGCAGCCCTCGATCCGGCCTTTGAGGCTCGGCACCATGCCGGGGATCTCGGCGAGCCGTTCGTCGCCGCCGTGCTCGACCGCGCCGAGCTTCGGCACCGCCCCCATCAGGCCGCGGGTGTAGGGGTGGCGCGGCGCCCGGAACAGGTCGCGGACCGGCGCCTCCTCGACCTTGCGGCCGGCATACATCACCACCACCCGGTCGGCGACCTCGGCGACCACGCCGAGATCGTGGGTGATCAGCATGATCGCGGCGCCGACCCGGGCCTTCAGGTCGCGCATCAGGTCGAGGATCTGGGCCTGGATGGTCACGTCGAGGGCCGTGGTCGGCTCGTCGGCGATCAGGAGCTTGGGCGAGCAGGCGAGCGCGATGGCGATCATCACCCGCTGGCGCATGCCGCCGGAGAGCTGGTGGGGGTATTCCCGCACCCGGCGCCGCGGCTCGGGGATGCCGACCAGCGTCAGCATCTCCACGGCCCGCTCCTCGGCCTCCCGGCGGCCGAGCCCCTGGTGCAGGCGCAGGGTCTCGCCGATCTGGCGGCCGACCGTCAGCACCGGGTTCAGGGAGGTCATCGGCTCCTGGAAGATCACGCTGATGTCGTTGCCGCGGATCTTGCGCATGGCGCTGTTCGGCAGGTCGAGGAGGTTCCGGCCCTCGAACTTGATCGCGCCGGCGATGCGGGCCGGCGGCTCGGGCAGGAGCCGCAGGATCGACATCGAGGTCACCGACTTGCCGCAGCCGGACTCGCCCACGATCGCCAGGGTCTCGCCCGACTGGATCGCGAACGAGACCCCGTCCACCGCCCGGTTCACCCCGTCGGGGGTGCGGAAATGGACCTGCAGGTTCTCGATCGACAGCAGGGGGGGGCCGCTCACGCCTGTGCTCATCACACGTCCTTCGCCATGCGGGGGTCGAGGGCGTCGCGCAGGCCGTCGCCGACGAGGTTCACGGCGAGCACCGTCATCGAGAGGAAGATGGCCGGGAACAGGATGATGTAGAACTTCACCTGCCAGAGGGCCCGGCCCTCGGCCATGATGTTGCCCCAGGAGGGCGTCGAGGGCGGCACGCCCGCGCCGATGAACGACAGGATCGCCTCGGTGATCATCGCGGAGGCGCAGATGTAGGTCGCCTGCACGGTCATGGGCGCCAGCGTGTTGGGCAGGATGTGGCGCCAGATGATCGCCGGCATCCGGGTGCCCGTGGTCACCGCCGCCTCGACGTAGGGCTGCTCGCGCAGCGACAGCACCACGCCGCGCACGAGGCGGGCGACGCGCGGGATCTCCGCGATGGTGATGGCGATGATCACGTTCTGGACCGAGCCGCGGGTGAGCGCCATCAGCGCGACCGCGAGCAGGATCGGCGGGATCGACATCATGCCGTCGACGACCCGCATGACGATCCCGTCGAGCCAGCGCACCATGCCGGAGACGAGGCCGACCGCGAGCCCCGCGACCGAGGCGAGGAACGCCACCGAGAAGCCGACCAGCAGCGAGACCCGGGCGCCGTAGACCACCCGCGAGTAGACGTCGCGGCCGAGCATGTCGGTGCCGAACCAGTACTGGGCCGACGGGGCCCGGGTGCGCTTGGCCGGCGCCAGGGCGGTCGGGTCGACGGTGCCGAGATAGGGGGCCAGCACCGCCATCAGGAAGACGATGAGGAGCAGCACGCCGCCGACCACGATGGTCGGGTTGCGGCGCACGTAGGTCCAGACCCGGCCCCGGCGCTTGCGGGCCGGGATGACGTCCGGCAGCGGCGCCGCGACGGCGAGGCCCGGCGGCGGGGGCGCCTTGGGGGCGGCCCCCTCGGGCGGGGTGCCCGCCTGCGGGGCGCTGCTGGGGAAGGGCGCGACGGTCGCGGTCAATAGCGGATCCTCGGGTCGAGCACGGTGTAGAAGAGGTCGATGGCGAGGTTCACGAGCACGTAGACGAAGCTGAACAGCAGCACGACGCCCTGGATGACCGGGTAGTCGCGCCGCAGGATCGCGTCGACGGTGAGGCGCCCGAGGCCGGGAATCGCGAAGACCGTCTCGGTCACCACCGCGCCGCCGATCAGCAACGCGATGCCGATGCCGATCACGGTGACGATCGGCACCGCGGCGTTCTTGAGGGCGTGGACGAACAGGACCGGCCCCTGCGACAGCCCCTTGGCCCGGGCCGTGCGCACGTAATCCTGCTGGAGCACGTCGAGCATGGTCGCGCGGGTCACCCGGGCGATCAGCGCGATGTAGACGAGACCGAGCGTCACCGCCGGCAGGATCAGGTTGGACAGCCAGGGCCACAGGCCCTGCTCGATCGGCGTGTAGCCCTGCACGGGCAGCCAGCCGAGCTCGAGGGCGAAGACGTAGGCCAGGACGTAGCCGACCACGAAGACCGGCACCGAGAAGCCCGTCACGGCGAGCCCCATCACGAGGCGGTCGATCAGGCTGCCGGCCTTCCAGGCGGCGACGACGCCGAGCGGCACCGCCACCACGATGGCGAAGACCAGGGTGACGAGCATCAGCGAGACGGTGGGCTGCACCCGCTGGCCGATCATGGTGGTGACCGGCAGGTTGGTGAAGATCGAGGTGCCGAGATCCCCGTGGAGGATCTGCCACGACCATTCCCAGAACCGCACCAGGAACGGCCGGTCGAGGCCGAGCGTCGCGCGGATGCGGGCGACGTCGTCGGGGGTTGCCTGGTCGCCCGCGATGATCGCCGCCGGATCGCCGGGGGCGAAGTAGAGGAGGCTGAAGACGAACAGCCCGACCACCGCCATGACGGGGATGGTGGCGAGGATGCGCCTGCCGATATAGCCGAGCATGGGTCCTCGCTATCGTGCCGGGCCGAGGGCGCGGCGGGCGCCGCGCGTCCCCCTCCCCCCTCTGCGGGTGCCGATATTCACACGTCTGGGTCTGGTGCCGACGCTGGCGGCAGGGCGCGACGGGCCCCCTCTCCCGGGCGGGAGAGGGTTGGGGTGAGGGATGAGAAGGTTCAGGACAGAGCACCGCCTTGCGGCGTGGACCGGTCGCGCCTCCTTCTGAGAGTTCTCGTCCCTCACCCTGTCCCGCTCCCGAAGGATCTCGGGCCTGCCCGAGATCCGCACCGCGGAGCCCGGGTCGGGCAAGCCCGACCGGGATGGAGAGGGGACCCGCGCCTGATCCTGCGGCCGCGTCGCCGAGCGCGCTGCCCGAAGCGGGCAGCCGGCACGCGAGACCGGGCCGATCGGGCAAGCCGACGTGGCGAAGTCCTGCGCCATCACGCCTTCGACACGCCCCAGGTGAAGGGGATCGGCCCCTTCACGATGCCCGAGACGTTCTTCCGCCACGCCTGGTAGCCGAGGAAGAACCCGGTGGGCACGTAGACCACGCCCTCGCAGGCGGCGGCGTTGACCTTGTCGATGGCGGCCTTCTCGGCGGCCGGGTCGGCGGCGTCGAACCACTCGGCGATGGCGGTCTCCACCGGCGGGATGTTCGGCCAGCCGAACCACGCCTTGTCGCCGCTCGCCCGCACCGCCGGGTAGCCCGCCGGGTTGATGCAGTCGGCGCCCGCGTGCCAGGTGTGGAACATGTTCCAGCCGCCCTGGGACGGCGGCGCCTTGGAGGCCCGGCGGGTGCCGGTGGTGCCCCAGTCGGTCGCGACGAAATCGACGTTGAAGCCCATCTTCTTCAGGAGGTCGGCGGTGATGTCGCCCTGCGCCTTGGTGATCCCCTGGTCCTGCGCCACGATGCAGACCACCGGCTCGCCCTTGTAGCCGGCTTCCTTGAGCAGCTTCTGGCCGAGCTTGATGTCGCCCTTGCCGACATTGCCGCCGCCCGCCTCGCTGTAGAGGGGCGTCCCCGGCGTGAAGAAGCCCGGCAGCTTCTTCCACAGGCTGTCGTCGTCGCCGACGATCGAGCGCATGTAGTCCTCCTGGCTCATCGCGGTCAGGACGGCCTGGCGGATCTTCGGGTTGTCGAAGGGCGGATGCAGGTGGTTCATCCGGAACGACCCGATATTGCCCAGCGGGTCGGCGATATCGACGTTGAGGCTGCTGTTGTTGCGCAGCAGGGGCACGAGGTCGGAGATCGGGTTCTCCCACCAGTCGACCTCGCCGTTCTGCAGGGCCGCCGACGCGGTGGCGGCGTCCGGCATGATCACCCACTCGACCCGGTCGACCAGCATGCGCTTGCCGCCCGCGAGCCAGGAATTCGGCTCGTCGCGGGGCTTGTAGTCGGTGAAGGTCTCGAACACCGCCCGGGCGCCCGGCACCCACTCGTTGCGGACGAACTTCATCGGGCCCGAGCCGACATACTCGGTGATCTGCGTGAACGGGTCGGTCTTGGCGATCCGCTCCGGCATCATCAGGGCCATCGGCGCGTTGGTCTTGCCGAGCGCGTAGAGCAGCTTCGGGAACGGCTTCTTCAGGCGCCACCGGAAGGTCCTGTCGTCGGTCGCCGCGAGGTCGTCCTGGATCCCGCGGATCATCAGGCCGATCGGGTCCCGGGCCATCCAGCGGGTGAGGCTCGCCACCACGTCCTTGGCCAGCACCGGCTCGCCGTCGTGCCACTTGAGGCCGGGACGCAGCCGGAAGGTCCAGGTCAGCTTGTCGCCCGAGACCTCCTCGGACTCGACCATCTGGCGCTGCGGCTTCAGCTGCGCGTCGACGCCGTAGAGCATGTCCCAGACGAGGGTGCCGGCGTTGCGCACCACGTACTGGGTCCCCCAGATCGGGTCGAAATTGGCGAGGTTCGCCTGCGGCACGAAGCGCAGGACCTTGCCGCCCTGCGCGAGGGCCGGCCGCGCGAGTTGCGGCGCAGCCAAACCGAGCGCGGCCGAACCCTTGAGAAAGGTCCTGCGGTCCATCGTCGTCTCCCTGGCGGTGCGGATCTCAAGCATCGGTCGCCGGCCCGCACCTTGCGGGCGAGTTTGAACGGTTCTGATGCACGGGCGCAATGGCCCGGCGTGACAACGGCGCCCGGCCACGCGCCCGCCCCGCCGCCGGCCCCGGGGCGACGTCGGCGTGGATGGGGGCTGTGGCGGCGCGGCTCGAACTCACGGGGCGCGTCTCGCAAGCCCCGCGCCAGCCCGCCCGTCACTGCGTTATGTATTCAGGACTGTGGCGCGCGCGGCGTTTCGGCCGATCTGTCCCGCACCGTCATCGCGGGCGCCGCGCAGCGACACAGGGCAGCGCGATCCCCGCCGGCGTCGCGCAGCCCGGGTTGCCTCGCTCCGCCCGCGGAGCGGCTATGCCGAAACCGTCGATCGGAGACGGGATCACAGGTCGTTTCGGGGCTTGGATGCGAGCGTGGCGCTTCCCGCACGGTCGCCGGGGGCCGTGCGGGCCTCTCCCGACGCGAGGGGGGCGAGAGGGCGCCCGCCCTTCGGCCCGAGACGAATCCGCGAGCCTCCGCGGAGGAGGGCCCGGCGGGGGCGGGCGGAGCCGAACCGGGCGCCTCAGCCGACCTGACGCAGGTGGCCGCCCCGCGCGCCCGGCACCGCCTGCATGGCGCGGATGAAGGCCGCGATCCGGGGCGCGATCACCGACCGGTAGCGCGAGCCGTTGAACACGCCGTAATGGCCGACGCCGGCCTGGAGGTGGTAGGCCTTGCGCGCCTCGGGAAGGTTCGGCGTCAGGTCGAGGGCCGCCTTGGTCTGGCCGACGCCGGAGATGTCGTCGTTCTCGCCCTCGACCGCGAGGATCGCGCAGCGGCGGATGGCGCCGAGGTCGACCGGCGCGCCGCGGTGCGTCATCCGCCCCGTCGGCAGGGCGTGGTCGACGAACACGGTCTGCACGGTCTGGAGGTAGTACTCGGCCGTCAGGTCCATCACGGCGAGGTACTCGTCGTAGAACTCGCGGTGCTTCTCGGCCGAGTCGCCGTCGCCCGTCACCAGATGGTCGAACATGTCCGAATGGGCGGTGACGTGGCGGTCGAGGTTCATCGCCATGAAGCCCGACAGCTGCAGGAAGCCCGGATAGACCCGGCGCCACGCGCCCGGGTAGATCGGCGGCACGAGGCTGATCGTGTTCTGCTCGAACCATTTCTGGCCGCGCTCCTGCGCGAGGCAGTTCACCGCGGTGGGCGAGCGGCGGGTGTCGATCGGGCCGCCCATCAGGGTCATGGAGGCCGGCACCGCCGGCTCGTCGGCCGCCTCCATCAGCGCCACCGCGGCGATCACCGGCACCGCCGGCTGGCAGACCGCCATGACGTGCAGGTCCGGCCCGAGGACCGCGAACATCTCCTGCAGATAGTCGATGTAATCGTCCAGATCGAACTGGCCCGCGAAGAGCGGCACCATCCGGGCGTCGGTCCAGTCGGTGATGAACACCCGGTGGTTCGGCAGCATCGCCTCGACGGTGCCGCGCAGCAGCGTGGCGTAGTGCCCCGACATCGGCGCGACGATCAGCAGCTTGGGCTGCGGCTCCGCGGGGGCCGCCGGGAACGCGCGGTCGAAGGCGATCAGGCGGCAGAACGGCCGCTCCCAGACCACCCGCTCGGTGACCGGGACCGCCACGCCGTCCACCACCGTCTCGGTGAAGCCGAAGGCGGGCTTGCCGTACTGGCGGGTGACGCGCTCGAACATCTCGCAGCCGGCGCTGACCGCGCGGGCATAGGGTCCGTAGGCCAGGGGATTGCCCGGCATCTGCAGCCCGTAGCGGGTGAGGTCGGCGGCGACGCGGGCCGGTGCCATCAGGGCGCGGGCGCCCTCGTACAGGGAATAGGCCAGCAGCATCGTCACCTCGCGGTCTCGGTGTGGCCGCGGGCATCGGGCCGCGCGGCCCACACCCCCTGCAACCCGAATCGATAGGATAATGCTCCAGCCTGAACGCGGGCGGAACATCCCGGAGCTGCGGCGACTTGCCTGTGACCACGTCCGCGGGCGACCGTCCGCAGCGACGACGTGTCCGGGTCGGCGCGCCGGGATCCCGTCGCCGCGTCATGCGAAGGGAGTCCACGGGACGCCGCGCCGGCGGGCCCGTCCGGCGACGCACCGATACAGACTATGCCCGATACCGATCTCAGCGGCCTCGGTCGCGACGCGCGACACCTGCGGCTCGACACCTTCGTCCGCCTGCGCTGGCTCGCCATCACGGGCCAGAGCGCGGCGGTCGTCGGGGCGCAGTTCGGCCTGGGCCTGCCCCTGCCCTTCGGCTGGTGCTTCCTGGTGATCGCCACCTCGTCCTGGCTGAACCTCGCCCTGCGGATCCGCTTCCCGGCGAGCTACCGGCTCAGCGACGATTCCGCGGCCCTGCTGCTCGCCTTCGACATCGTGCAGCTCGCGGCCCTGCTGTTCCTCACGGGCGGGCTCCAGAACCCGTTCTCGCTGCTGTTCCTCGCCCCCGTGCTGATCTCGGCGACCGCCCTGCCGCCTGAGCGGACGCTGGCGCTCGGCCTCCTGGCGGTGGGGCTGGCGACCCTGCTGGCCCTGGTGCACCGGCCCCTGCCCTGGTTCGCGGACGGGCGGATCGAGCTGCCGTTCCTGTACGTCTCCGGCGTCTGGACCGCGATCCTGCTCGGGACCGCCTTCACGGGCGTCTACGCGTGGCGGGTGGCCGAGGAGACCCGGCTCCTCGCCCAGGCGCTCGCCGCCACCGAGCTGGTGCTCGCCCGCGAGCAGCACCTGTCGCAGCTCGACGGGCTCGCGGCCGCGGCTGCCCACGAATTGGGCACGCCGCTGGGCACGATCATGGTGGTGACCAAGGAGCTGATCCGCCAGCTCGGGCCCACCGCCTCGCCGGCGGTGGCGGAGGATCTCAACCTGCTGCGCGAGCAGGTCGACCGCTGCCGCGGCATCCTCGGCAAGCTGACCTCCCTCGACGGGGACGGGGCCGGGGCCGGCTTCCTGGAGACGGTGACGTTCAGCCACCTCGTGGAGGAGCTGGTGGCGCCGCAGCGGGCACTCGGCGCCGCCCTCGCCGTCACCAGCACCGGCGAGGGGCCGGAGCCGGCCTGCCGGCGCAACCCGGGCGTCATGTTCGGGCTCGCCAACATCCTCGACAACGCCGTCGACTTCGCCGAGGCCGGCGTCACCGTGGAGGGGCGCTGGACCCCCGACCGGGTCTGGATCGAGATCCGCGACGACGGGCCGGGCTTCTCCAGCGAGGTGCTGCTGCGGGCCGGCGAGCCCTACGTCACCACCCGCAGCCACGACCGGCCGCAATCCGGCGGGACCGTGGGGGCCGGCCTCGGCCTCGGGCTGTTCATCGCCAAGACCCTGATCGAGCGCTCGGGGGCGCAGCTCGCCCTGATGAACGTCGCGGCGCCGGACGCCCACGGGGCGATCGTGCGCGTCTCCTGGGCCCGTCACATCTTCGAGCGCGGCGCCGCGCCGCGACATTCTCCGGAACTCAGTATCCACGCCCCCCTGCCACCGGGCGATGCCGTCCCTATATGAGGGACAGACCAAGAACCCGACGACGAAAACCCGAAAGGAGTGCCGGATGCTCACGCAGCCCGGGACCTCGGCGGCGACAGACCCCGCCGTGATCAACGATGCCGATCCGCTGGCCGCCTTCTCCGACCGCAGCCTGCTGATCGTCGACGACGACAAGCCGTTTCAGACCCGCCTCGCCCGCGCGATGGAGAGCCGCGGCTACCACGTGCAGGTGGCCGACAGCGTCGCGGATGGCGTCTCCGCCGTCGAGGCCCGCGCCCCGGCCTTCGCGGTGATCGACATGCGCCTCGGCGACGGCAACGGCCTCGACGTGATCGCCCGCCTCAAGGAGCGCAGGCCCGAGGCCCGCGGCGTGATCCTGACCGGCTACGGCAACATCGCCACCGCGGTCACCGCGGTGAAGCTCGGCGCCTTCGACTACCTCGCCAAGCCCGCGGACGCCGACGAGATCCACGGCACGCTGATGGCGCAGCCGGGGGAGCGGGCCGACCCGCCCGAGAACCCGATGTCGGCGGACCGGGTCCGCTGGGAGCACATCCAGCGCGTCTACGAGCTGTGCAGCCGCAACGTCAGCGAGACCGCCCGACGCCTCAACATGCACCGGCGGACCCTGCAGCGGATCCTGGCCAAGCGCGCGCCGCGCTGAGGCCGGTCCGGACCGGGCCGCGGCCCTGGCCCCGGCCCGATCGGTTGCATCGCCCCGCCTCTGTGGGCTAGCTGCGCGGGTCCCGGACGGTTCGTCCGGGGCCCGAAATCTTTTCGAGGGCGGATCTCGTGAACGGGCGCAACGCCATCACCATCATCAGCATGATGGTCCTCGTCGGCACCGAGGTCTTCGCCGTGGCCATCGCGGCGGGCTGGGCCATCGCGGGCATCTTCGATCTCGGCGAGCGGGTCGGACACGTCCTGATGGGCCTGTTCAGCCTGTTCGCGGCCTGGATCATGCTCCAGCTCTGGCGCCGGGCGACCAGCATCGAGCCCCTGCGGGGACCGGCCCCGGCGGCGCATCGCTGAGCGCGCGCCCGCGCGCGGGTTCCGCGTTCGAGTTGTATCGAACAGCGGAATGATCCCTATGCGTGCGGCGTGTTCGACAGTGCGCCGGCCTTCCTGCTAGAAGTGACCGGCGACGGTCTGTGTGATGTTGTCGCAGGTCACACTCCCGTCCCGGACACGCGTGAGACCCGAAGATCCATGAAAGCCCGTATCATCGTCACCCTGAAGACCGGTGTACTCGACCCGCAGGGCAAGGCGATCGAGGCCGCCCTCAGGTCCCTCGGCATCGAGGGCGTCGACGGCGTCCGGCAGGGCAAGGTCTTCGACATCGAGGTGTCGGCGGCCGACGGCGCCGCCGCCGAGGCGACGCTGCGCACGGCCTGCGAGAAGCTCCTGGCCAACACCGTCGTCGAGAACTACGCGATCGAGATCCTCTGATGCACGCCGCGGTCGTCGTCTTCCCGGGCTCCAACCGCGAGTCGGACATCGTCCGGGCCCTGCGGCGCTCCGGCGCGCAGGTGAGCCTCGTCTGGCACGCGGACCACGCGCTCCCCGCCGGCACCGACCTCGCCGTCCTGCCCGGCGGCTTCTCGTACGGCGACTACCTGCGCTGCGGCGCCATCGCCGGCCGGGCCGCCGCCATGGACGCGGTCCGGGCCCACGCCGCCCGCGGCGGCCTCGTGCTCGGCATCTGCAACGGCTTCCAGATCCTGTGCGAATCAGGCCTGCTGCCCGGCGTGCTGATGCGCAACATCGACCGGCGCTTCATCTGTCACCGGCAGACGCTCCGGGTGGAGCGCACCGACACCCGCTTCACCAGCGCCTACACCCGGGGCCAGGTGATCGACGTCTGCGTCGCCCACGGGGAAGGCAACTACTTCGCCGATCCCGAGACTCTGGCGCGGATCGAGGGCGAGGGCCGGGTCGCCTTCCGCTACTGCGACGCGACCGGCGCGATCACCGTCGAGGCGAACCGCAACGGCTCCCTCAACGCCATCGCGGGCGTCCTGTCGGAGACCGGGAACGTCCTCGGGA
Source organism: Methylobacterium mesophilicum (assembly GCF_036441335.1). Classification (GTDB taxonomy): domain Bacteria; phylum Pseudomonadota; class Alphaproteobacteria; order Rhizobiales; family Beijerinckiaceae; genus Methylobacterium; species Methylobacterium mesophilicum_B. Next base: position 554 of record NZ_MLBW01000028.1, on the reverse strand, counting down.
TGATGCCGCACCCGGAGAACTTCGTCGAGGATCTGGTCGGCGGGACCGACGGGCGCGGGCTGTTCGACAGTCTGGCGGCCTGAGGTCGCCGGGCGAGAACCGACTTAACTCCGCATTAAGGTTTTCGAGGCATAAACAGGCATCCAGTGATCTGGATGTCGAGTTGGACATGTACGTCCGCTCTGTTTTGATGCCTCCCTGATGACTCCTCGAGCCGCTCCATCCGGGGCGGCTTTTTTCTGTGCGCCTGCGGAGCGCGACGTGGGTCGGTGCCGACGGGCAGACCCCGCGCGGGAACGGCCCGCGCGGACATGACGCGCGGACATGACGCGCGGACATGGCGCACGGACATGGCCGCCGCGCCATCCCGGACGGCGTCGGTCGCGCTCGCGGGCCCCTCGACCCGGCGATGACCGTCCGCCGCACCGTCGCCCCCGACCCGCAACGCGAGAGCCCAGGCCGGGCGGACCCGACCTGGGCTGAGCTGGGAGCTTTCTCGGCCGGGAGCGGGCCGGGCGGGACGCGCCGCCTCAGTACAGCCCGCCGGCCTGCGC
>NZ_MLBW01000027.1:0-138067 GCF_036441335.1 Methylobacterium mesophilicum | reverse complement strand
CGGTGCGGCGGCGGCCGCCGCCTCCGCCAGCACGGCCGACACCGCCTCGAACGCCGCCGCCATCGCGTCCGACTCGGCCCGGAACGCCTCCGCCAACGCCATCGCGGCGAGCAAGGGCGGCGCCTCGTCGAGCGCGCCGGTCTCGGCCGCCAAGGAGACGATGGTGCCGCTCTCGGCCTTCGCGCGGATCGAGCCCGGCAGCGCCCCCGTGCAGGTGAGCCACCAGGGCCTGTTCGTGGCGACCACGATCTCGTTCAACCTCGCCCCGGGCAAGAGCCTGTCGGACGCCACCGACGCCATCGACCGGGCCATGGCGTCCCTGCAGCTGCCCGCCACGATCCACGGCGAGTATGCCGGCGCGGCCAAGAACTACGTCGCCTCGGCGTCGCGCCAGCCGCTGCTGATCCTGGCGGCGATCCTGGCGGTCTACGCGGTGCTGGGGATCCTGTACGAGAGCTTCGTGCACCCGCTGACGATCCTCTCGACCCTGCCCTCGGCCGGCGTCGGCGCGGTGCTGGCCCTGCTGGTGACCGGCACCGACTTCACCATCATCGCGCTGATCGCCGTGTTCCTGCTGATCGGCATCGTGAAGAAGAACGCGATCATGATGATCGACGTGGCGATCGACGCCGAGCGGACCCGGGCCGCGAATCCCGTGGACGCGATCCGCGAGGCCTGTCTCCTGCGCTTCCGGCCGATCATGATGACGACGCTGGCCGCCATGCTCGGCGCCGTGCCGCTGATCCTGGCCAACGGCGAGGGCGCGGAGCTGCGCCGCCCGCTGGGCATCGCCATCGTCGGCGGACTGATTGTGAGCCAGATCCTGACCCTCTACACCACCCCCGTCGTCTACCTCACCCTCGATCGCCTCCGGCACAGGGTGCTCAACCGGCGCCGGCGCGCCGGGCGGGGCGGAGAAGCGGCGCTGCCGGCCGGAGAGTGATGGTTAAGGTTTCACGTGAAACAGCGGCGGCTCCGGTCGGGTGTGAAGGTCTGTCCGACCCGCGGCCTCGTCCCGAGGCGCCCAGGGCAGAGGGCCTCGGAGGAGGATTCCAGGGATCGCGCGGCTGGCTGGAGCCGTCCCTCGCGGCCTCCGCCGCGCGCCGGCACCTCGGGATGAGGGCGCGGGCGGGCCTCAGGCCTGCGTGCGTCCGACCGTCGCGCCACGAACCCGCGGCGGCCGATCGTCGGCGTCGCACCCTGGCATCCCTGCTCCTCGCCGCCCCGCTCCTCGCCGGCTGCGTGGTCGGCCCCGACTACACCCGGCCCTCGGTGGAGACGCCGCTGGCCTACAAGCAGGGCGGTGTCCGGGAGGACAGCCCGGCCTACGTCGCGGCGCGGAAGAAGGGCTGGCGCGAGGCCCGGCCGAGCGACGCGGTCGAGCGCGGCGACTGGTGGCGGGTGTTCAAGGACCCGACCCTCGACCGCTTGATCCGCCTCGTCGACGTCGACAACCAGTCCCTCCGGCAGGCGGTGGCGAATTACCGGCAGGCCCGGGCGCTCGTCGCCTCGGCGCAGGCCGCCCTGTACCCGACGGTGATCGGCGCGCCGAGCATCACCCGGACCGGCAGCGGCACCACCACGCGCACCAACGTGGCGCTGCTGGGCCAGGCGAGCTGGGAGCTCGACCTGTTCGGCGGCACCCGCCGCACCATCGAGAGCGAGGCGGCCCTGGCGCAGTCCGACGCCGCCACGATCGCGCTGACCCGGCTGAGCATCCAGGCGGAGATCGCGGCCGATTACCTGACCGTGCGCTACGCCGACTCCCTCCAGAAGGTGCTCGACGAGAACGTCGAGAACTTCAAGAAGACCCTGGCGATCACCGAGAACCAGTACGCCGCCGGCGTGGCCGCGCGCTCCGACGTGATCACCGCCCAGACCCAGGTCCAGACCATCGAGGCCCAGGCCATCGCGGTGCGGCTGACCCGGGTTCAGTACGTCAACGCCATTGCCACGCTGATCGGGCGCCCGCCCTCGGAGGTGTCGATCCCGGTGGCCGGCATCCCGCGCAGCCCGCCGGGCGTTCCGGTGGGCATCCCCGGCGACCTGCTGGAGCGGCGGCCGGACGTGGCCCAGGCCGAGCGCCTCGTGCAGGCGCAGAGCGAGCGCATCGGCGTGGCGGTGGCGGCCTTCTTCCCGACCGTGACGATCTCGGCCCAGGGCGGCATCTCGGGGGCGACCCGCAACGGTCTGCTCTCGGCGACCAACCAGGTCTGGTCGGTGGCGGCCTCCGGCAGCGAGGTGCTGTTCGACGGCGGCGCCCGCACGGCGGCCCTGCGCTCCGCCGAGGCCGGCTACGATTCGGCGGTGGCCAATTACCGTCAGGTGGTGCTCGCCGCCTTCGCGGAGGTCGAGAACCAGATGGCGGCCGTGCGCATCCTCGGCCAGCAGCAGCGGGCCCAGGACACCGCGGTCGACCTGTCGCGCAAGGCGGTGGAGATCACCCTCAACGAGTACCGGGCCGGTACCCAGAACTTCACCACGGTGGTGACCGCCCAGAACCTGCTCGTGAACAACGAGGTCAACGCCCTCCAGGTGCGGCTGAGCCGCTTCACCGCGGCGGTCACGCTGATCCGGGCGCTCGGCGGCGGCTGGGACGTGCGCGCCCTGCCGAGCGATTCCGAGCTGAAGGGTCCGAGCCTGCCGATCGACCGGGGCGGCCAGGCGGTCCGCCCCGACGAGTAGCGGCCTCCGAGCCGAGCACCCCACCGGCGCGCACCGTCCGGCCCGCGCCCGCATCCCGAGGCGCGGACGGGGTGCGGGCCTCCGCCGGGGCGCGGGGCCGTCAGGCCACCACCGCGTGCCCCCCGCAGGGCTGGACCTCGACGGTGACGTGGCTGAGGCCCTTCATCCCGGCGAGCCGCGCCTTGTAGTGCGCCGGCGGCCGGGGATCGTCGCTGACGAGGGCGATGACGGCGGCCCGGTGACCCGGCCCGACCTGCCAGAGATGCAGGTCGCTGACCCGGTCGCCGCCGATCTCCAGGCGCTCCCGGATTTCCCGGGTGGCGGCGGGCGAGGGCCGCGCGTCGAGGAGCACGAGGCCGGACGTCCGCAGCAGGCTCCACGACCACGCCAGGATCACCGCGGTTCCGAGGAGGCCCATGGCCGGGTCGAGCCAGGCGAGGCCGAGGTAGCGCCCGCCGAGCAGTGCCACGATGGCCAGGACCGAGGTCAGCGTGTCGGCGAGGACGTGGACGTAGGCGGCCCGGAAGTTCGTGTCATGGCCGCCATGGCCGCCATGGCCGCCGTGGCCGCCGTGGCCCCCATGCGCGTGGCCGCCGTGATGGTGACCGTGGCCCGCGTGATCGTCGGGGTCGTCGTGCAGCAGCCAGACGCTCGCGAGGTTCACGGCGAGCCCCACGACGGCGATCGGGATCGCCTGACCGAAGCCGATCGCCACCGGGTGCAGCAGCCGGTCGAGGCTCTCGGCGCCGATCAGCAGGGCGATCAGGCCGAGCAGCAGCGCGCTGGCGAAGGCCGCGAGGTCGCCGAACTTGCCGGTGCCGAAGCTGAAGCGGGGATCGTCCGCGTGGCGCCGGGCGAAATGGTAGGCGAGCGCCGCGATGCCCAGCGCCGCCGCGTGGGTCGACATGTGCCAGCCGTCGGCGACCAGGGCCATCGAGCCGAGCCACGTGCCGCCGACGATCTCCACCACCATCGTGGCGGCCGTGAGCGCGACCACCGCCCAGGTCCGGCGGGCATGGCGATCGTGCCGGTCGCCCAGGAAGACGTGGCTGTGGGCCCAGGGCTCGAGGGAGTGGGTATGCATGCGGGGTTCCTTGATCCTAGACTCGGCGCAGCATAGCCCAGCGGGCACCGGAACGGGCCTCGCCGCGGCGGGTTGTCAGGCCGGTTTGCTGCGCCGCAGCCACACGGGAGTCAGGGATGGCCGAGCCGACGACAGCCCTCAAGGACACGGCCGCCTGCGGCACGCAGCCGGCGCCGCCCTGCACGCTGGTGATCTTCGGGGCCGGCGGCGACCTGACCAAGCGCCTGCTGATGCCCTCGCTCTACAACCTCGCCGGCGCCGGCCTGCTGTCCGAGGGCTTCTCGATCCTCGGCATCGATCACAATGACGGGACCGACGAGTCGCTCCGCGAGAATCTCACCCAGACCCTGGAGGCGTTCAGCAAGGACCCGACCTCGGAGTTCCACGCCGACCACATCGACCCGAAGAGCTGGGGCTTCATCCGGGACCGGCTCCACTACCTCAAGGGCGATTTCGAGAAGCCCGAAACCTACGCGGCCGTGAAGCAGCGGGTCACCGGCAGCGCGGTGTTCTACTGCGCGGTGGCGGCGCGCTTCTTCGGGACGATCGTGGACGGGCTCGGGCAGGCCGGCCTGCTCAAGCAGGAGGGCGACAGCTTCCGCCGCGTCGTCATCGAGAAGCCGTTCGGTTCCGATCTCGCCTCGGCGCGGGAGCTGAACGCCCGCATCCTCCGCCAGGGCGACGAGAGCCAGTTCTACCGGATCGACCACTTCCTGGGTAAGGAGACGGTGCAGTCGATCATGGCGTTCCGCTTCGCCAACGGCCTGCTGGAGCCGGTCTGGCGGCGGGAATACATCGACAGCATCCAGATCACGGCGGCCGAGACCGTGGGCGTCGAGGAGCGGGGCGGCTTCTACGAGCCGACCGGGGCGCTGCGCGACATGGTGCCGAACCACATGTTCCAGCTGCTCTGCATGGTCGCCATGGAGCCGCCGAACTCCTTCGACGCGGAGGCCGTCCGCACCGAGAAGGCCAAGCTCGCCGAGGCCGTCAAGCCGATCCCGCCCGAGGACGCGGTCCGCGGCCAGTACACGGCCGGGACCTCGGAGGGCCGCGCCGTGCCCGCCTACCGGGACGAGCCGCACGTGGCGAAGGACTCGGTCACCGAGACCTACATCGCCCTGAAGCTCAACATCGAGAACTGGCGCTGGGCCGGCGTGCCGTTCTACGTCCGCACCGGCAAGCGCATGACCGGGCGGCGCACCGAGATCGCGGTGCTGTTCAAGCCGGCGCCGTTCAAGATGTTCGAGGACACCCCCACGGCCGACCTCGCGCCCACCGTGATGCGGATCCAGATCGATCCCGATCACGGGGTCAGCACCGAGTTCAACGTCAAGGTGCCGGGGCCGCAGATGAAGATCGGCCGGGTGCGCTCCGGCTTCCGCTACAAGGACTTCTTCGCCGACCGGCCGAATGTCGGCTACGAGACGCTGCTCTACGATTGCATGACCGGCGACGCGACGCTGTTCCAGCGCGCCGACAACATCGAGGCCGGCTGGGCGGCGGTCGATCCCCTGCTCGAGGGCTGGCCGCAGGCGGAGGTGAATTTCTACCCCGCGGGCAGCGCCGGCCCGGCGGAGGCCGACACGCTGCTGGCCCGCGACGGCCGCCACTGGCTGGGACTGGACGGCGAGACCGACTGAGCGGCCTGACGATCCGTTCGCACGCGCGGGTCGTCGGTTCCGCGCCGCCCCTTCCCGGAGCCCCTTCCCGGAGCCCCTTCCCGGAGCCCCTTCCCGGAGCCGTGCGGCCGCCTGCGGTTCCCCGCGGCCCAGACGCCATCGCGCGTGCAGCGAAGCGATCCAGGGCAGCGCCACGGCGACGAGCGGCGCGCGACCCCGGGTCACCGCGCTGCGCCCGTGACGACGCGGTCGGGCTCTGCCAGACCGGTCGTGGCAGACGGATCGACCCGGTTGGTCAGCGGATCGCCGGCTCGTCCGCGTCTCAGCCCGCCCGCCCGTAATCCCGCGCGTCCCGCGCCTGCCGGTGGAAGGTGAGCCGGCGGTCGAATTCCCGCGGGTCCTTCGGCTTCACCAGGGCGCCCGGGGGCACGTTCAGCCAGTCGACCAGCCGGGTGAGCATGAAGCGGAGCGCGGCGCCCCGGCACAGGATCGGCAGGGAATCGACCTCGGCGCTCTCCAGGGGCCGCACGGCCTCGTAGCCGGCGATCAGCGCGGCGGCCATGTCCCGGTGGAAGGTGCCGTCAGGGTCGAAGCACCAGGCGTTCAGGCAGACCGCGAGGTCGTACGCGAAGGCGTCCGTGCAGGCGAAGTAGAAGTCGATCAGGCCCGACAGGGCGTCGCCGATGAAGAAGACGTTGTCGGTGAACAGGTCCGCGTGGATGACGCCGCCCGGCAGATCCCGGGGCCAGTGCGCCTCCAGGACGGCGAGGTCCGACCGGGTGCGCGCCGTGAGGCCGGGCTCGACCGAATCGGCCTGGGCCTCGGCCTGGGCGAAGAGCGGGCGCCACGCGGACACCGAGAGGTTGTTGTCCCGCACCATCGGGAAGTCCCGGCCGGCGGCGTGCAGCTCCGCGAGCGCCCGGCCGAGTTCCCGGCAATGCTCGACGCCCGGTGCCTTGACCGAGACGCCCTCCAGGAAGCTCACGATGGCGGCGGGCCGGCCGCAGAGCCGGCCGAGGGCCTGGCCGGCCCGGTCGCGCACCGGCTGCGGGCAGGCGAGGCCGCGGGCCGAGAGGTGCTCCATCAGCCCGATGAAGAACGGCAGGTCCTGTTCCCGGACGCGCTTCTCGTAGAGCGTCAGGATGTAGGCGCCCTCGGTGGTGTGCAGGAAGAAGTTCGAGTTCTCGACCCCTTCGGCGATGCCCTTGAAGGAGAGCAGGCTGCCGATCGCGTAGGCGGACAGGAACTCGGCGAGCGCCGCGTCGGATACCTCGGTGTAGACGGCCACGTGTCTGCGCTCTGATGTCGGAAGTTCGATACGGCAAGGGGCGCCGAAGCGCCCCCGCATAAAGCCTGCCGCGCCCCGAGCCTGAAGGGTCGGCCGGCGCCGTCGGACCGGACCGCCTACTCGGCGGCCTCGCTGCGCAGCTCCCGCGGCAGCGGGAAGACCATGTCCTCGATCACCGTCGAGACCGTGTCGACGATCACGTCGTAGCGGGCCGCGAAAGCGTCGATGATCTCCTCGACCAGGACCTCGGGGGCCGAGGCGCCGGCCGTGAGGCCGAGCTTGCGGATCCCCTCGAAGGCCGGCCAGTCGATCTCCTCGGCGCGGAGCACGAGGCGGGTGATCGGGCAGCCGACGCGCTCGGCGACCTCGCGCAGGCGCTGCGAGTTCGACGAGTTCGAGGAGCCCACCACGATCAGGGCGTCGACCAGCGGCGCCACCTGCTTCACCGCCTCCTGGCGGTTGGTGGTGGCGTAGCAGATGTCGTCCTTGTGCGGCCCGGTGATGTTCGGGAACTTCTTCTTCAGGGCGTCGACGATGTGGCGGGTGTCGTCCACCGACAGGGTCGTCTGGGTGACCCAGGCGAGGTTGTCGGGATTGTCGGGCGTCAGGGCGGCGATCTGCTCGAGATCCTCCACGAGGGTGATCGAGCCCTTGGGCAATTGGCCCATCGTGCCCACCACCTCGGGATGGCCGGAATGGCCGACCAGCAGCACGTGGCGGCCGCGCTTGTGGTGGATCTCGGCCTCGCGGTGGACCTTGGTCACCAGCGGGCAGGTCGCGTCGATCGTGGTCAGCCCGCGCGAATCAGCGTTGGCCGGCACGGTCTTGGCCACGCCGTGGGCGGAGAAGATCACCGGGGCGCCGCCGTCCGGCACCTCGTCGAGCTCGCGGACGAACACGGCGCCCTTCCGCTTCAGGCTCTCCACGACGTACTTGTTGTGCACGATCTCGTGGCGGACGTAGACGGGCGGCCCGTAGATGGCGAGCGCCCGCTCCACGACGTCGATGGCCCGCACCACGCCGGCGCAGAAGCCGCGCGGGGCGCAGAGCAGGATCTCCAGCGGCGGCTTGCCGGCGGTGCCCGGGACGGGCTCGGGGGTCGCGATATCGGCGGTCATGCGGGGGATGTGGCGAGGGCGGGGCTGTCCTGTCAACAGGACTGGCCCAGGAACCGGGCGGGAAGAGGGAAGCGGGGCCGCTCCGTGGCCCGTCTGTAGCACGATTGCCGCGGGAATGGGACCCGCGCCACCCCTTCAGAGGCGGCGGATCCCCGTCACGGCGCCGAAGCTGTGCGCCGCGATGCGGGCGACCGCCTCGGCGAGCGGCTCCGCGGCGACCGCCATGTGGTGGCCGTTGGCGTGGATCAGCGTCTCGGGATCGGCCATCAGCCCGACATGGCCGCGCCAGAACACGAGGTCGCCCCGGCGCAGGCCCGCGCGGTCCGGGCGCGCGGGGTCGAAGGGCAGCGCCTGACCGAGGGCTTGCTCCTGCATGTCGGCGTCGCGCGGGCAGGGCAGCCCCGCCGCGTCGAGGCAGAGCTGGACGAGGCCGGAGCAGTCGAGCCCGAGGCTGGTGCGGCCGCCCCAGAGGTAGGGCGTCCCGGCGAGCCGCGCGGCCGTCGCCGCGTAGTCCGGCGCGCGGGCGTCGACGGGCGCGCAGTGGCGGGCGAACACGTAGCCGCCCGGCGTCTCCAGGTAGGCGCCGGTCTCCCCCGTCGCGGCGAGGCGGGCGCCGAGACTGAGATGGCCCAGGACCGGGCGTTTCAGGTCCGGCTCGGGATACAGGAAGGTGCGCAGGGCCGTGACGCGGTGCGTCGGCTCCGGATCGACCGGACCGAGGCTGTCGGCCGGCAGGTAGCCGACGTAGCCGTCGCGGACGAGCTGCACGAAGGCGAAGCCGTCCGCCGCGTCGTAGAGATCGACCGCGTCGCCGAGCAGCGCCTCGGTGTCGAGCCCGGCATCGGCGGCGGGCGCGCGGCGCAGCGCCTCGCGAAGCCCGCGATCTGATCAGGCGGCGAGCTCGGCGACCAGGCAGCAGGTCCGCGCCCTCGACCGCGCCGCGGCGTGCCGGCGACGTAGCGCGCCGCCGCGACGCGGTCCCGCAGGCGGAGATCGGCGACGTGCGGCCGGGCCGGGGTCAGCCGGGGATCGAGGCTCTCGGTCATGCGCGCACCCTACCATGCCGGCCTGAAGCGCGGGTAAGCGCGGGGCCGCCGACCTACGCCATCGGTGCGTCACCTCTGCGCCACTGTGACGCATAGGGGCGCCCGTCGCGACCGGGGCGGCCGGCATCTGCCCGCGGGATCGCCGGACGGCCCCGCCGATCGGGCACCGGGGGCCCGGGGCTGCACAACGCGGCGGCAGCCGGCCTCGAACCGGCATCACATCCGCGTCACCCGGACGCGAGACATGTGCGGGAGGCGCCCATCACACGTTTTTGATGCACTGCACAACCTGCCCGGAAGGCGCTATGTCTGGCGCATGAAGACCGCGAGTCGCCCCGTGAAGAAGACGCAGAAGAGCTTCGCCGACCTGCCGCCGATCCGCGTCCGCCGCGAGCCGCCGACCGTGAGCGAGGCGGTCGCCGCCGCGCAGGACCTCGCGGACGACGTCGAGCAGCAGGTCGAGATCGCCGCCGGCCTGATGGGCCTTCCGGCCGACGAGGTCCGCCCCCACGTCCTGGCGGCCAAGAAGGTCAAGCCGGAGCGCGCGCCCGAGCGGATCCTGACCCATGCGAGCCCGAGCCGGGCCCCGCGCACCGTGGTGGTGGAGCGCCGGACGCGCCCGACCGTGGTGATCGAGCGCCGCAGCCGGCCCCTCGACCCGCGCCGCTGACGGCCCGGGCCCGCCGCCGGAGGGCGCGCTGTCCGGATCACACGGCCGGATCGCCCGCGCTCAGTCGGCGGTCTGCACCGACCACGTGGCGTGGCGGATGCCGGGCATCCGGGCCAGCTCGTTGGTCACGGCGTCGAGTTCCTCCGCCTTGACCGCGCTGGCCGTGAGCGTCGCCACCACGTCGACCGCGCTCTCGCCGCGCTCCTCGATCTCGACGCTGCCGACCGGGTAGTTCGCCGCCTCCAGGCGCTCGACCAGCATGTCCTGGGCCGGCCCGGCCTCGCCGGGCGCCGTGGTGACCTGGACCTCGTAGGTCGCCTCGGTGGCGGATTCGCGGATCGGCGCGCGGTTGATGGCGTTCACCAGCGGCCGGAGCGCCGTGTTGCAGGCGAGCACCGTCACCATCACGAACACCGCCTCCAGGGGCAGGTCCGCGCCGCAGAAGGCCCCGACCGCGGCCGAGCACCACAGGGTCGCGGCCGTGTTGAGGCCGCGGACGTTCATCCCCTCCTTCATGATCACGCCGGCGCCGAGGAAGCCGATGCCGGAGATCACGTAGGCCACCGTGCGGACGCCCCCGTCCGGACCGGTCAGGCGCATGCCGAGATCCACGAAGGCGCTGGCCCCGACCGCGACCAGCACGGCCGTGCGCAGGCCCGCGGTGCGCTGCCGGTACTGCCGCTCGGCCCCGATGATCGTGCCCAGCACGAAGGCCACGAGCAGGCCGATGGCGGATTTCAGTTCTTCCGGGAGGGCGGCGTAGCTGGTCATCCACCGTCTCATGAAAGCGGGGAGGTGACGGAACCGTGACACCGTGGCCGCGTCCCGACCGGAAAGCGTGCCCGAAGCGGGATTGACGGCCGCACCGGGCAGCGGGCACACCGGCAAGAGCCTGAGGATCCCTTAAGAATTCGGGACCCGGCCGAGGAGACGTGCAGGATGCAGCACACGGCCCAGGACAAGGCCCGACGGGCGGATTCGGTCCGCACCGGATCGTTCTCCGCATGAGCGGCGCCACCAGCGGCGCCCTCGCCGAACGCCGGCCCGACACCGCGCCGAGCAGCACGCCCGGCAGCACGACGCCCGGCAGCACGCCCGACGCCGCCCTGCACGGCCGCGTCATGGCGCTGCGCGAGGGGCTGGAGCGCGGCCTGATCGGCAGCGCCGGCCTCGTGGAGCGCCTGCTGATCGGGCTCCTGACCGGCGGCCACCTGCTGATCGAGGGCGCGCCGGGCCTCGCCAAGACCCGCGCGGTCAAGCGCCTCGCCGACGGCCTCGACGGCTCCTTCGCGCGCATCCAGTGCACCCCGGACCTGATGCCGGCCGACCTCACCGGCACCACCGTCTGGCGCCAGGCGAACGGCCAGCACAGCGGCACCTTCGAGTTCCTGCCCGGACCGCTGTTCCACGCCCTCGTGCTGGTGGACGAGGTCAACCGCGCGCCCCCGAAGGTGCAGTCGGCGCTGCTCGAGTCCATGGCCGAGGGGCAGGTGACGGTCTCGGGGACGACCCACCGGCTCTCCGACCCGTTCATGGTCGTGGCCACCCAGAACCCGATCGAGCATGCCGGCACCTTCCCGCTGCCGGAGGCGCAGCTCGACCGCTTCCTCCTCCACGTCGTGGTCGACATGCCCGACGAGGCCACCGAGCGGGCGATCCTCGACCTGGTCGAGGGCGAGATCACCCACCACGTCGACGCGATGACCGTGCGGCTGTCGCTGGCGGACGTGCGGGCCGCCCGGGAAGCGGCGCTCGCCACCTACGTGTCGCCGGCCCTCAAGGACTACCTCGTCCGGCTGGTGGCGGCGACCCGCACCGACGCGGCCGCCCCGGACCTGCGCGCCCTGATCGAGCACCCGGCCTCGCCGCGCGGCACCCTGGCGCTGATGATGGCCGGCAAGGCCCGGGCCTGGCTGCGGGGCCGCGACCACGTCACGCCCGAGGACGTCGCGGAGCTGGCCCGCGACGYCCTCTCCCACCGGATCGGCCTGACCTGGCGGGCGGCCGCCGAGGGCCGGACGGCGCGCGGTGTGGTCGGCGAGCTGGTGCAGCGGGTGCGGGCGCTCTGACGGTGTTCGGGTTCGGGCAGGCGCGCCGCAGATCCCCTCCCCCCGCCGCGGGGGCGGCTGGCCCGACCGCCGGGGGGCCCTTCCCTGCCCGGGAGGCGGGGCGAGACCGCGCCGAGCACGGCATCCACCTCTCGGGCGAGGCCCTGATGGGCCTGCGCCACCTCGCCCGGCGGGGCTCGGCCCCCGCCACCCGGACGCTGGCGGGCCTGCCGGGCGGCATCGTCACCCGGCGCCGAGGGCGCGGTTCCGAGCCGGAGGATGTCCGCCTCTGGTCCGAGGGCGACGACCGCCGCTTCATCGACCGCAACGCCACGGCCCGCACCGGGCAGCTGCACGTCCGCACGCACCACGACGAGCGCGACCGCGCGGTGGTGCTGCTCGCCGATTTCCGGCCCGGGATGCTGTTCGGCACCCGCCGGGCCCTGCGCTCGGTGGCGGCCGCCGAGGCCCTGGCGCTGCTCGGCTGNTCTCGCAGCCCCGCACCGGCTTCGGGCGGCTGCTGATGGGCCTCGGCCTGCCGGGCCTCGCCGCCGACGTGTTCGTCGATCCGGCCTGGCGCGCCACCGCGCTCTACGAGGCGGGCCGCTACGCGGACGCGGTCGCGCTGTTCCGCGCCGGCGGGCGGCGGGCGAGCTACAATCTCGGCAACGCGCTGGCCAGGGCCGGCGACCTCGACGGGGCGCTCGCGGCCTACGACGAGGCCCTGCGCTTCAACCCCCGCGACGCCGACGCCCAGGCCAACCGCTCGCTGATCGCCCGGATGCGGGCCGAGGTGATCGACCGCGGGCCCGGCGGCGGCATCGCCAACGGCACCGCCCAGTACGGCGCCCGCTACAACAACACCGCCAACCAGGACCAGAACAACGACATCAACGCCGCCTCCAGCGGCGAGGGCCTCGCCGGCAACAAGGAATCGAACGCCAGCGCGTCGCTGCCCGGCAACAGCAAGGTCGCCCGCCGCGGCAAGGCCGAGCAGCAGTCGATCGACGCCGGCAAGGGCCAGGCCCGGGGCTCGGCCGGCGACGCGGCCGGCCGCGGCCGGACCGGCGGTGGCTCCGCCATGGTGGCCGAGGCGCCGGAGCGGGAGGTCCGCCGGGTGACTAAGAGCTTCGAGGCCCACGAGATCCGCCCGGACCGGCTCTGGCTCCAGACCCTGCCGGACGATCCCGGCCGCTATCTCAAGCTGCGCCTGCGCGCCGAGCAGACCCGCCGGGTCGAGGCCGGCACCGCGATGCCCGCCGGGAGCAACCCGTGGTGACTTCTTTCGGGCTGGCCGAGATGCGCGCCCCGGCTCTCGCCCTCATCCTCCTCGCCCCCCTCCCCGCCCGGGCCGAGATCGAGCCGGGCGACCTCACGCTGACGGTGACCGCGGAACTCAACGGCAACAGCGCCCCCTTCCCCCGCGAGATGGTGCTGCTGAAGATCCACGGGGTCTACAAGCAGCCGATCCTGCTCGAGGAGGTGGTTCAGCCCTCCCTCGCGAACTTCTCCTGGACGCAGCTCGGCCGCGACCACTGGAGCCGGACCAAGCTCCCCGACGGCCAGAGCGCCATCGCGTTCGACCGGACCGTGGCGGTGTTCCCGCACCATGCCGGGCAGTTCACCATCGAGCCGTTCGTCCACAAGCTCACCGTCAACGATGTCGGCGAGCGGCGGGTGGTCGAGGTCCGCTCGAAGCCGATCCCGTTCCCGGTGGCGCCCTGGACCGCGCCCACCGGCGGCCCCGACGCCAAGGAGCCCTGGTGGCTGCCCGCCAAGGACGTGGCGATCACCGATTCCTGGAGCCCGGACCCCGAGACCATCAAGGTCGGCGAGACCGCCCGCCGGATCGTCACCCTGGAGGCCCAGGGCATGGTCGCCGAGGGCCTGCCGCCCCGGCCGGTCATGCGCACCCGCGGCATCATCACCTTCGCGGGGCCCGTCACCCGCGAGACCCTGCTGACGCCCTCGGGGCCCGTGGCGCGGGCCACCTACCAGTGGGACGTGAAGCCCGGCGTGCCGGAGATCATCCCCCTCGACGCCATCGCGATCCCGTGGTTCGACACCAACACCCGCACGATGCGCGAGACCGAGATCCCGGCCCGCCAGATCGGCGGAGGCCTGCCCGACCGCGAGACCGACCGGGCGCCGCCCGCGATCCCGTCGCCGCTGGTGGTCGCCGCCGCGGCGCTCGCGGCCTTCGGGCTGGGCCTCGCGCTGATCGGCTTCGGCCTCGGGCGGCCGACCGGTTCAAGGATCACGGCCACGATCAGAAGGGCAACAACGACCTCCTGATCCTGACCCAGCCCGACGCGATCCGGCAGATCCACCTCGACTACTTCCTGGCCGGCGCCGACGTCTGCGAGACCAACACCTTCTCGGGCACCACCATCGCCCAGGCCGAACGCCGGACGGGATCGGGATTTGGGCTGCCGGAACCGACCGGCACCGGAGATCCCCATGCCCGCGACCCCGCACAGATCCACCCGCGCCGCCAAGGGCGCATCGACCCTGCGCATCCCGTCCGTCGCCCTCGCCACCGCCCTCGTGACCCTCCTGGTCCTGCCGGCCGCGCTGCCGTCGGCGGCCCTCGCCCGGTCCTCCGGCACCGAGCGCACGCTGAAGAGGGTCGACACCGACCACGACGGCACGATCGACCTGGCCGAGGCCCAGGCCGCCGCCGGCAAGGTCTTCGACGCCGCCGAGGCCGACAAGGACGGCACCGTCGACGCCAAGGAGCTGAAGGGCCGGCTCAGCAAGAAGGACCTGAAGGCCGCCGACACCGATTCCGACGGCACCCTCGACCGCAAGGAATACCTCGCCCTGGTCGAGCAGCGCTTCAAGGCGGCCGATCCCGACAACGACGGCACCCTCGACGCCGAGGAACTCAAGTCCCCGGCGGGGCGCAGCCTGCTGCAGCTCCTGAAGTAGGCGCGCCTCCCGGGCCCGCGGCCGTTGCACAGTTCATGAGCAAGTACTATTCCTGTGCAACGGCTCACGTTCTGAGCAGGCATCAATATTTTGCACTATCTTGCGTCATCTGAATTGGCCTCGTAGGTTTCGGTTATCCGGTCAGCAAAGCATCGGTAAACCACCAGGGAGGAGCGCGATGGCACGCGCCAACGAGGTCAAGGACAGGTTTCGCGCGCGGCTGCAGGCGGCCGACGAGCGCAGCAACGACTTCCGGCGGAAGCTGCTCGAGGACGGGTCCCGGGCGCTCCAGCCCGTCATGGGCGTGCTGAACCTGATGGCCGAGGTCCTCAACGAGGAGGACAACGTGCACGGCAGCATCACCGGGCTCGAGGCGAAGATCGATCAGGACAACTTCATCAGCCTGTGCGCGCAGCTGCGCGGCACCGAGTCCGAGCAGAAGATCAAGATCAAGTACGGTCCGGAACTCGGCGGCAGCAACTACATCTCGGTCTCGGGCTTGAACCAGCGCTACAACGAGCGCCTCGTGCCGGGGGCGGCGAGCTGCTCCATCGGTCGGACGGTCGGCAGCGACATCCAGCTCGACGAGCACCGGGGCGACGAGCTGGCCGAGGTGGTGCGCGAGGTCGTCGAGGACTTCTACGCGGCCCAGATCGAGCAGCGCAGCCACTTCGCCTCCGCGCGCTGACACCGGCGGCTCCGCGGACCGATCCGCGCGCCGCCGGCATCAGGCAGCCCGCCCCGTCCTCGGGAGGACGGCCGGACCCCGCCGAAGGGCTCGGCCCTTCGGAGGCCCCGCCTCAGTCGGCGATGAATTTCAGCCGGTGGTCGCGGTAGAGGTCGACGATCGCCGCGGCGGTCTCCTCGATGGACCGGCGGGTGACGTCGATCGTCGGCCAGCGGTTCTTGGTGAACAGCCTGCGGGACATCGTGATCTCGTCCGCCACCGCCGAGCGGTCGACGTAGAGGGACGATTCGTCGGCGTTGAGGCTCGACAGCCGGTTCTGCCGGATCTGCACGATCCGCTCCGGCGAGGCGAACAGGCCGACCACGAGGGGCTTGCGGGCCCGCTCGATCGCCGGCGGCAGCGGCATGCCCGGCACCAGCGGCAGGTTGGTGGTCTTGAGGCCGCGGTTGGCGAGGTAGATCGAGGTCGGCGTCTTCGACGTCCGGCTGACGCCGAGCAGGATCACGTCGGCCTCCTCCAGATCGTCCGGCAGGTTGCCGTCGTCGTGGGCCAGCGTGAAGTTCATCGCGTCGATGCGCTTGAAGTACTCGGCGTTCAGCATGTGCTGGGCGCCGGGCCGCGCCGTGGTCTCGGCGCCGAGATACGCGCGCAGCAGGTCGTGGACCGGCCGCAGCACCGACAGGCAGGGCGAGCCGGTCTCCCGGGCGACCTCTTCCAGCCGCTCGCCGAGGTCGCCCCCCACCAGGGTGTAGAGGACGAGGCCCGGCGCCGCCCGGATCTCCGAGATCACCCGGTCGAGCTGCGCGGCCGAGCGCACCAGCGGGTAGACGTGCTCGATCGCCGAGACGCCCTCGTACTGGGCGGCGGCCGCGCGCCCGACATTGATCAGCGTCTCGCCGGTGGAGTCCGAGACGAGGTGGAGGTGGAAGTAGCTGCGGCCCATTCCGATCGCCTCTGCGGTCGACCTCGCAGCCGACTGTGCGGTCGCCTCGCGCGGCGCCCACGTTGTCCACCGCCGGCCGCCGGGGGAGTCGATGAGTGTGGATAGGATGCCCCGCCGGGCCGGTCCAGGGCGATCCCGGTGCGCGCTGTCGACTCCGCCGTTCACAGGCAGATGATCGGGACGCGCCGAATCCGACTCTCTGGACGAATCGGCCGCGAATCCGGCGCCCGTACACGACTCGGCGTTGCCAAGGCGCTGTCGGACCATCCGGTTCTCGCAAGTTGGAGGAAATCCTTTAAAGCCCCGTTAACGGCGCGGCGGCGGGGACCGCCTGTGGACGCTTTTGTGCCCCCGAGATTCGGCCCCCCAAGAGAAAAAACAGACTCCAAGAGTCTCTCTTATCTTTTCGAAGGGGCCTGTGTGGGGATCGGCGCGCCTCGACTCGACAGGACGCCCGCCGACGGGCATGCGGGGTGAGGGATACGGGATGGGAGCGACCATGACGGGGACGGAGCGCGGGCCCGAGCGGGAGACGTCCGGGACGCCGTCCGAGCGCAAGGTGCTGCGCGTCCTCGAGGGCGAGGCGATCGGGCCGCCCCCCGCCTGGATGATGCGCCAGGCCGGCCGCTACCTGCCGGAATACCGGGCGACCCGGGCCGAGGCCGGCTCGTTCCTCGACCTCTGCTACAGCCCGGACTTCGCCGTCGAGGTGACGCTCCAGCCGATCCGGCGCTTCGGCTTCGACGCGGCGATCCTGTTCTCCGACATCCTCGTCGTCCCCCACGCGCTCGGGCAGGACGTGCGCTTCGTGGAGGGCGAGGGGCCGCGCCTCGACCCGCTCGACGGTCGGGACGCGTTCGCGCGCCTGCGCGAGGCCGGCGACCCGGCGATCATGACCCACCTCGCGCCGGTCTTCGAGACGGTGACGCGGCTGCGGACCGAGCTGCCGGGCGAGACCACGCTCCTCGGTTTCTGCGGCGCCCCCTGGACGGTGGCGAGCTACATGATCGGTGGCCGCGGCACGCCGGACCTCGCCCCCGCGCGGGCGCTGGCCGAGGGCGACACGGCCCTGGTCGACACGCTGATCGACCGCCTCGTCGCGGTGCAGACCGAGTACCTCGTGCGCCAGCTCGAGGCCGGTGCCGACGCCGTGCAGATCTTCGAGTCCCACGCCGGCACCCTGCCGCGCGCCGTGCCCTCCGCCGTTCCGGCCTCGGACGGCACGGTCGAGCCCGTCGGCGACGTCGCCGCGAGCGCCCTCGTCGAGGAGCGGGTTGGCGATGGCGGCCTCGGCGGCGCGGTTGGCGCGCTTCTCGCCGGACGCCTCGCCGGTGCCCATCATGGCCTTGCCCATGCCGCGCATGATCGCCCGGACGTCGGCGAAGTCGAGGTTGATGAGGCCCTCCCGGCCGCGCTCGCGGCGCGTGAACCGGCGGCCGATGCCCTCACCCGCTGGTCGCTGCGGCCGATCGCCCGGATGGTGGCGGGCGTCCGCGCCCGGGTGCCGGGGGCGAAGATCATCGTGTTCGCCCGCGGCTCGGGCCTCGACGGCCATGCCCGGGTGGTGCCGGAGACCGGCGCCGACGCCGTCGGCGTCGACTGGGGCGTGGACCTGAAGGCCCTGCGGCAGACGGTGCCGGCCGCGACGGTGACGCAGGGCAACCTGCATCCCGACACGCTGATCGCGGGCGGCGCGGCCCTCGACGCCGCCGTGGACGCGGTGCTGGCGGCGACCGCCGGCCTGCCGCACATCTTCAACCTCGGCCACGGCATCACGCCGCAGACGCCGGTGGCCCATGTCGAGCGGATGCTCGCGCGGCTGCGCGGCCAGGGCTGAGCCGTGCTGTACGACTGGATCAAGGCCCTCCACGTCATCAGCCTGATCGCCTGGATGGCCGGGATGCTCTACCTGCCCCGGCTGTTCGTCTACCACGCGAGCCTGCCGCCCGGCGCGGAGGCGCAGTCCGCGACCTTCAAGGTGATGGAGCGCCGGCTGCTCAAGGCGATCATGAACCCGGCCATGATCGCCACCTGGGTGTTCGGGCTGGCGCTCGCCTGGATGAGCGGCTTCTACGCGAGCGTCTGGCTGCAGGCGAAGTTCGCGCTGGTGCTGGCGATGTCGGGCATCCACGGCTGGCTCGCCCGGATGGTCAAGGATTTCGCCGCCGACCGGAACACCCGCGGGCACAAGTTCTACCGGGTGCTCAACGAGGTGCCGACGCTGCTGATGATCGGCATCGTCATCCTGGCGATCGTCAAGCCGGGCCTCTGATCCCGCGATGCCGGTCGGAGCCTTTCCGCGGCCAGCCCGTTGGGAGGCCATGTCGAAGCCCCTCATCCGCGCCCTCGCGCCGGCCGTCCTGGCCGTCCTGGCCGTCCTGGCCGCCCCGGTCGCCGGCGCGATCACCGCGTCCCCCGCCCGGGCCGCGAGCTTCCCGTGCGACAGGGCCGAGGCCGCCGACGAGAAGGCGATCTGCGCGCATCTCCCCCTCAACGACCGGGACGTCGAGATGGCGACCCGGTTCGAGATCCTGAAGAGCGTGCTGCCGATGGGCGGCCAGGCCAAGCTGCGCGACGACCAGGAGGCGTGGCTGACGGAGCGTCGGGCCTGCGGCGGCGACGTCGGCTGCCTGACGGCCGCCTACGACGCCCGTCTCAAGGTGCTGCGCGGGGTCCTGGCGGAGTTCGCCAAGCAGGGCCCGTGAGGGTGCCCGCGCGGGTTCCGGCTCTCGCCCGCGGTCAGGCCGCGCGCGGCAGCGCCGCCTGCGCGGCGTATTCCGGCCGGCCCTCCGGCCGGCACGCGGCCACNCCAGCGGCGTGCCCGGCCCGGCCGCCACGAGGCTGCCGTCGGCGAGCTCGCGGGCGACGAGGCTCTCGGGCAGCCACGCGCGGCCGTGGCCCGCGAGGACCATGAACTTCAGGGCCTCCGCCATGGCGTTCTCGTTGACATGGGCGGCTTCCGCCGCGTCGCCGGCCAGCGCCGCGACCCGGCCCAGGAACGAGTCCCGCGGATAGCCGAGCCCGGGCCGGTCCGCGGCCGGCCCGGGCCGCTGCACCGGCACGAGGCTGTCCCGGCCGATGACGAGGTGCGGGAAGGCCGCCGGGTCGAGGGGTATCGGCACGAGGGGATGGTGGTAGGTCAGCAGCAGGTCGTAGCCGCCCTCGGCCAGCGCCTGCACGCAGGCGTGGAAATCATCGGGCAGCAGCCGGCTGCCGAGGGGCCCGGTGCGGGCCTCGACGTCCCGGAACCAGCGCGGGAAGACGGTCAGCGCCAGGGTGTGGAGCGCCGCCACCGACACGGTCCGCGGCGGCGGCCGGATCCGGGCCCGGAGCGCGTCGCGGCTGCCGTGGAGCCGCCGCACGGTCTCCTCGGCGGTCTCCAGGAACAGCCGGCCCTCCGGCGTCAGGGCGGTCGGGTAGGTGCTGCGGTCGACCAGCGCGACCCCGAGCCAGCCCTCGAGCGCCCGGATGCGGCGGCCGAAGGCCGGCTGGGTGACGTGGCGCTCGACCGCCGAGCGCGAGAAGCTGCCGGTGCGCGCGAGGCTCAGGAAGTCCTCGAGCCATTTCAGCTCCATCTCGGCTCCATCGCGCGGCGGTCTCAGAGCCGCGCCAGGAGCCGCTCCGCCAGCGGGTTCTCGGCCGCGAAGGCGTAGTCGACCCGCCGCACCGTGACGGCCCGCGCGCCGGCCTCGACCAGGGCGCCCGCGAGGTCGAACACCGCGGCCTCCCGGCAGCGCAGGACGATCTCGCCCTCCGGACCCTTCGGTGCGCCGTAGGGCAGCTCGGCCTCGTGCAGGCCCGCCAGGGTGGCGAGGTCGATCGTGCCGCTCTCCGGCAGGGCGGCGCGCACCTCCCGGGTGGTCCGGGCGCGCTCCTCGGCGGCGATGCGGCCCAGCACCGTGCGGAGCGCGGCCCGCTGGCCCGCGCCCCAGGGCGCCTTCAGCGAGGCGACGAGGTTCGCCTCCGAGCGCAGGATGATGCCGTCGTCCAGCACCTTCAGGGCGTTGGCCGAGAGCGTCGCCCCCGTTGTGGTGATGTCGACCACGATCTCGGCCGAGCCCGCGGCCGGCGCCCCCTCGGTGGCGCCCAGGCTCTCGACGATCCGGTAGTCGGCGACGCCCTTCTCGGCGAAGAACCGGCGGGTCAGGTTCACGTACTTGGTGGCGACCCGCAGGCGCCGGCCGTGGCGGGTCCGCATGCCGGCCGCGACCTCGTCGAGGTCGGACATGTCGCGCACGTCGATCCAGGCCTGGGGCACGGCCACCACCACGGTGGCGTTGCCGAAGCCGAGCGGGGTCAGCAGCTCGACCTGGCCGCGCACGTCCGGCAGGGTCTCGCGGATCAGGTCCTCGCCGGTGACGCCGAGATGGGCGGCGCCCGAGGCGAGCTGCGCGGCGATCTCGGAGGCCGAGAGGTAGCGCACCTCGACGTCGGGCACGCCCAGGAGCTTGCCCCGGTAGTCGCGGGCGCCCGCTCCTTGAGCGAGCTTCAGCCCGGCCCGGCCGAAGAACGCGCTGGCATTCTCCTGCAGGCGGCCCTTGGACGGGACGGCGAGGATCAGTGGCATGGGGGTCGCGTCCGGAGCACTCATCGGCCGGCTCCCGCCACGCGCTCGATCCAGAAGGTGCAGCCCACCGCGGGCAGCGGCGCCGGGCTGCCGAGATGGCCGAGCAGGCCGTCGTAGCGGCCGCCGCCCACCAGGGTCGGGCCGTCCCGCTCGGTCACCTCGAAGATGAAGCCGGTGTAGTAGTCGAGGTTGCGGGCGAAGCCGCCCTGGAAGCGGAAGCGCTCGATCGGCAGGCCGCGGGCCGCGATGAAGCCGGTGCGCTCCTCGAACAGGTCGAGGGCGGCCGCGAGGGCGTCGTGCCGGATGCCCGCGTCGGCGACGAGCGCCCGCAGGTCGCGGGCGGCCGCGTCCGGATGGCCGGCGATCGCCCGGTAGCGGTCGAGGAGCGCGCGGTTCTCGGCGTTGAGCCCGGCCCCGCCATGGGCCTNCATCTCACGCAGATACATATTATTTAGAATTTGGAACGCGCGGATCGTGCGCATGTTGAGCGTTGCCGGTGCAAGGCTCGATCCCGACCTGGGATCATCGCTGAATGCGTCGCAAATCGTAGTCCAGCTCCAAATTTGTAGGCTTAAGTTCTTCGGTTTGTTTCATGTCTCACCGGGCTCACGGCGTCGCCCGACATCTCCGCGGCACCGACCGACGACAACGCCGCCGGAGCCTCTGCGTTCGACGTGCGGTTCGACTTACGGTTCGATGCGCGAGTGTCTCAGATCTCCGTTGACGGAAAATGCCGGGCCAGCACGGCGCGGACCTGCGCCACCAGGTCGGCCTCGGGACACGAGACCTGCGCGGGTCGCGCGGCCTTCCACTCGGCGTTGCTGGCGATGGACTCGGCCGCCCGGGCACCCTCGATCAGGTCCTTGATCTGGACCTCGCCGGCCAGGCGCTCGTTCGAGCCCTGGATGACGGCCACCGGGGCGCGGCGCCGGTCGGCGTACTTCATCTGCGCCTTCATGCCGGCGGCGCCGAGGTAGAGCTCGGCGCGGATGCCGTCGGCGCGCAGGAGCGCGACGAGCCGCTGGTAGTCGGCCATGTTCTCCCGGTCGAGGACCAGCACCACCACCGGCCCGGGCGCCTCGGCGCCGGCGATCAGGGGGCTGTTCACGAGCTGCAGGGCCGAGAACAGCCGCGAGACACCGATCGAGAAGCCGGTCGCCGGGACCGGCTCGGCCCGGAACCGCCCGACGAGGCCGTCGTAGCGCCCGCCGCCCGCCACCGAGCCGAAGCGCACGGTCTGGCCGTCCTCGTTGGTGACCGGGAAAGTCAGCTCGGCCTCGTAGACCGGGCCGGTATAGTACTCGAGGCCGCGCACCACGCTCGGATCGGCCCGGATCACGTCGTGCCCGTAGCCGGCGGCGGCGCAGAGGCGCATGATCGCGTGCAGCTCGGCGATGCCCTCCCGGCCGGTCTCGGAGTCGCCGACCGCCTCGTGCCAGCCGGCGAAGAACTTCTCCCAGAACGCCACCTTGTCGGCGCCGTCGCCGGCATCGGCCTGGAACGACACGTAGGCGAGGATCCGGCCGATCGCCGTCGCGTCGAGGCCCGCGCCCTTGGTGAAGTCGCCGCTCTCGTCCTTGCGGCCGCCGCCGAGGAGGTCGCGCACCCCGTCGACGCCCAGCCGGTCGAGCTTGTCGATCGCCCGCAGCACGGTGAGGCGCTGGCCGGCCTTGTCGGGACCGGCGAGCCCGATCGCCTCCATGACGCCGTCGAGCACCTTCCGGTTGTTGACCTTGACCACGTACCGGCCGCCGAGCCCGAGGCGGTTCAGCGTGTCGGCCATCAGCATGCAGGTCTCGGCATCGGCCGCGACGCTGCCGGCCCCGACGATGTCGGCGTCGAACTGCATGAACTGGCGGAAGCGGCCCGGTCCCGGCTTCTCGTTGCGGAACACGTAGCCGGCCCGGTAGCTCCGGTAGGGCTTGGGCAGCCCGTCGTAGTTCTCGGCCACGAACCGGGCCAGCGGCGCCGTCAGGTCGTAGCGGAGCGACAGCCACGCCTCGTCGTCGTCCTGGAACGAGAACACGCCGGCGTTCGGACGGTCGAGGTCGGGCAGGAACTTGCCCAGGGCCTCGGTATACTCGACGAACGGCGTCTCCAGGGCCTCGAACCCGTAGAGTTCGAAGCTCTTGCGGATCGTCTCCAGCATCCGGCCCTGCGCGGCGATCTCGCCGGCGCGCCGGTCGACGAAGCCGCGCGGCAGGCGGGGCTTCAGGGTCTCGGCCTTCTCGGCCTTCGGGGTGACGGGCGGTGTGTCGGGCTTGGACATGGGTGCATTCGCTTCTCGCGGACCCGAGTCCTGGGTCCCGCATCGAATCTTCGATCGTCTCCGGCGGGCGGAGATCCTGCGGCCGGGCTCTAGAGCATGCCGGGCGAAAGGGGAATTCGGTTCGCGGGCGCTCTGGCCGCCCGACCATCCGGCGTTGTCGTCCTCGCGAGCGGAGCGAAGCAGTCCAGGCAGCGCCGCGCTTGTCGAGGTCGCGCCGCCCTGGGTCACGTCGCTGCGCTCGCGATGACGGAGAGGGCGCATCGACCGGAGCGGAACCCGGTCCGGCACAGGGCGCGGTTCACCCAGACCAGAGACCTCAGTACGGCGCGGTCAGCTTCAGCCAGAGCAGGGCCGCGAGACTCACCACGGCGATCGGCATCTGCAGCGGGCGCAGGCGGGCATGCGACAGGGGCACCTCGCCGGCGCGCGCGGCGATCGGGTCGAGGATCCCGATCGCCGCGTAGCCGAGGATCAGCATCGCGAGCGCCGGCACCGCCTTGCCCATCACCGCCGCGAACAGGCTGCCCAGCCCGAGGCCGTAGAGGACCAGCATGGTGACGATCTGCGACACCTGCGGTCCGCCCTCGGTCCGGAAGCTGACGCCGCGGCGCACGCCGGCCAGGAACAGCAGGATCGAGGCGGCGTAGAGCAGGGTGAACAGCGCCACGAGGTAGTCGAGGGGCTTGCCGTTCAGCCACCACGCCACGGCGGCGCCGACGGCGATCGGCAGCATCGGGCCGAAGCCGAAGACGATCTCGAGCCAGGGAATCCGGCGCGGCTCGTGCGTGGTGAGGGTGCGTCCGGTGGCGTCGTCGCGCATGGCGGTCCGGGGGAACTCTCGATTCGACGGTCTGCTGCGCTGCAGCACCGGGACAGGGAACGGCCGCGCACCGGCCCGGTTCCGAAACACGGCCCCGCGCCTGGCGCGACGCTGACTGTGTAGCGCCGGCGCGGCGCTGCGGCGAGGCCCGCGGACCCCCCGCCGGTCGCCCCACCGGTCCTCCGGGCCGCCCCCGGGCCGCCCCCGGGCCACTGACGCCTCCGTCGACCAGCCCGGGCCCTTGAGTGCGGGCGAAAAAGGCGTTATCTGTGTCGGGCCCTCATCACAAGGTCTGCGCCGCAGCGCGCCCGTGAGCCGCGAGGGTCCTGCCTCATCGGTTTCGCCAACCTGACCCCGGGCCCCTCGCCGCAGCGCGGCCCGCTCTCCGACGCCCGTCCCCCGGGCACCTGGCACTGAACCGGCCCTCCCACCACCTCCGTCGGTCGCAAGATACCCCCATGACGCCAAATCCCGACGCCCTCGCCGACGACATCGAGACCGCGGAGCCGGCCGATGTGTCCGCCGATCGCCCCACCATGCCGGCCGCCCTCGAGGGCGTTCGCGAGGTCAAGCTCCAGGACCTCAAGTCGAAGACGCCGACCGACCTGACGGCCTTCGCCGAGGAGGTCGAGGTCGAGAACGCCTCGACCATGCGCAAGCAGGAGCTGATGTTCGCCATCCTGAAGCAGCTCGCTGCCAAGGAGGTCGAGATCATCGGCTCGGGCACCGTCGAGGTGCTGCAGGACGGCTTCGGCTTCCTGCGCTCCTCCGACTCGAACTACCTGCCCGGCCCGGACGACATCTACATCTCGCCGACCCAGATCCGCCGCTTCGGCCTGCGGACCGGCGACACCGTCGAGGGCCCGATCCGCGGCCCCAAGGACGGCGAGCGCTACTTCGCGCTCCTGAAGGTCAACACGATCAACTTCGAGAACCCGGAGAAGATCAAGCACAAGGTCCATTTCGACAACCTGACGCCGCTCTTCCCGACGAAGCGGTTCAAGCTCGAGCTGGACAACCCGACCAAGAAGGATTTCTCGCCGCGGATCATCGACATCGTGGCGCCGATCGGCAAGGGCCAGCGCGCCCTGATCGTGGCGCCGCCGCGCACGGGTAAGACCGTGCTGATGCAGAACATCGCGCAGTCGATCACCCTGAACCATCCCGAGTGCTACCTGATCGTGCTGCTCATCGACGAGCGGCCCGAGGAGGTCACCGACATGCAGCGCTCGGTGAAGGGCGAGGTCATCGCCTCGACCTTCGACGAGCCGGCCACCCGCCACGTGCAGGTCGCCGAGATGGTGATCGAGAAGGCCAAGCGCCTCGTGGAGCACGGGCGCGACGTGGTGATCCTCTTGGATTCGATCACCCGCCTCGGCCGCGCCTACAACACCGTGGTGCCGTCCTCCGGCAAGGTGCTGACCGGCGGCGTCGACGCCAACGCCCTGCAGCGGCCCAAGCGCTTCTTCGGCGCGGCCCGCAACATCGAGGAGGGCGGCTCGCTCTCGATCATCGCCACCGCGCTGATCGACACCGGCTCGCGCATGGACGAGGTGATCTTCGAGGAGTTCAAGGGCACCGGCAATTCCGAGATCATCCTGGACCGCAAGGTCTCCGACAAGCGCATCTTCCCGGCGATCGACATCACCCGCTCGGGCACCCGCAAGGAGGAGCTGCTGGTCCCGCCGGATTCGCTCAAGAAGACCTACGTGCTGCGCCGCATCCTTAACCCGATGGGCGTCACCGACGCGATCGAGTTCCTGCTCGACAAGCTGCGCCAGACCAAGAGCAACGGCGACTTCTTCGACTCGATGAACACCTGAGGTCGCCGCCGGTCGCGGGCATCACCGCCCGCGTGGCGAGCGGCGCGGAGCGATCCGGGGCGCGCCACGGTGGCGGGCCGCGCTCTGCCCCGGGTCACGTCGCTGCGCGCGCGGGTGCGCCCGCCGCGACGCCTGTCCCGCGGCGGCACGAAACGCGATTCCGGCCCGATCGGGCCGTTGACCGTCCCCTAACCGGCCTCTGCCAAGGTCACCTTCGGGCGCCAGGTAGCGTATCGGCGCCGCGACAGCCCCGCCGGCCGGTCCATCCCGGCGGCGGGGCTCGTCGCAGCCCGGCTCCCCGCTTGCACCGATCCCCGGATCCGTGACACTGGCGCGATGCCCCGCTCGCCCTGGACCGGTCCGGATCCGCTCCTCCTCGCCTCGACCAGCCCGACGCGGCGCCTCCTCCTGAAGAGCGCCGCCCTGCCGGTCGAGACCGCCGCCCCGGACGTCGACGAGCGCGCCCTGGAGGCGGCGAGCGCCGGCCTGTCCCCGCCCGATCTCGCCCTGCACCTCGCCCGGGCCAAGGCCGAGTCGGTGGCGGCGCGCCATCCCGGGCGGGTGGTCCTCGGCGCCGATCAGGTGCTCGACCTCGGCGGCACCGTGTTCCACAAGCCGACCGACGGCGCTTCGGCCCGGGCGCAGCTCGCCCGACTCGCCGGCCGCACCCACGCCCTGCACGCCGCCGTGGTCCTGGCCGGGGCGGTCGAGGACGCCTTCGTGGAGACCGCCCGGCTGACCCTGCGCCCCCTCGATGACCGGGCGATCGCGGCCTATGTGGACTGCGCCGGCGCGGAGCGCGTGCGGGCGAGCGTCGGCGGCTACCAGCTCGAAGGGCCGGGGATTCACCTGTTCGAATCGGTCGCGGGCGATCACAGCACCGTGCTGGGCCTGCCGCTTCTCCCGCTCCTCGCGCGGCTGCGCGCCGCCGGGCTTCTGGCTTTCTGAGGGAGTACCGCCTTGGCGGCACACGACCATGCGCACGGCGGCCACGGCGGCCACTCCCACGGCGGCCACTCTCATGGCGGTCTCGGCGGCCACGCGCACGCGCCGAAGGATTTCGGCACGGCCTTCGCCATCGGCATCGTGCTCAACACCGCCTTCGTGGTGATCGAGGCGGCCTACGGCTATCTCAGCAACTCCATGTCGCTGGTGGCCGATGCCGGCCACAACCTCTCGGACGTGCTGGGCCTCGCGGCCGCCTGGATCGCCGCGATCCTGGTGCGCCGCCGCGCCAGCGCGCGCTTCACCTACGGCTACCGCGGCTCCTCGATCCTGGCCGCCCTGTTCAACGCGGTGTTCCTGCTGATCGCCATGGGGGCGGTGATCTGGGAGGCGCTGGTCCGGCTGGTCCACCCGGAGCCCGTCGCGGGCACGACCGTGATAGTGGTGGCCGCGGTGGGGATCCTGGTCAACGGCCTGACCGCGTGGCTCTTCGCCAGCGGCGCCAAGGGCGACATCAACGTCCGCGGGGCGTTCCTCCACATGGCGGCCGACGCCGCCGTCTCGGCCGGGGTCGTGGTGGCGGGCCTCGTGATCCAGCTCACCGGCCTCGCCTGGCTCGACCCGGCGGTCAGCCTCGTCATCGCCGCCCTGGTGGTCTGGGCGACCTGGGGCCTGCTGCGCGACAGCGTGGCCATGTCGCTCGACGCCGTGCCGCCGGAGATTTCCCCGGACGCGGTGACCGGCTTCCTCCTCGAGCGGCCGGGCGTCGCCGGCCTCCACGACCTGCATATCTGGCCCATGAGCACCACCAGCGTCGCCCTGACGGTCCATCTCGTGATGCAGGAGGGCCATCAGGCCCACCGCCTGCCCGGCAACGGCTTCCTCACCGAGACCGCCGAGGGCCTGCGCGCCCGGTTCGGCATCGGCCACGCCACCCTCCAGGTCGAGGAGGCCGGCGGCCCGGCCTGCCGCCTCGCGCAGGATTGCGCGGCGTGAGCGGCGCCCAGCCCCGCGCCTTCGTGGTCGGCCACCCGATCGCCCACTCGCGCTCGCCGCTGATCCACGGCCACTGGCTCGCCGTGCACGGGATCCCGGGCTCCTACGAGCGGCTCGACGTGCCGCCGGCGGCGTTCCCGGACTTCGTCCGGGCCCTGCCGGATTCGGGGTTCCGGGGCGGTAACGTCACGCTCCCCCACAAGGAGGCGGCCTGCGCGCTCGCCGAGACCCTGACGGCGCGGGCGGAGAAGATCGGGGCGGTCAACACCCTGGTGGTCGGGCCGGACGGGCGGATCCGCGGCGACAACACCGACGCGCCGGGCTTCTGCGCCCATCTCGACCACAGCCTGGGCGCGGCCTGGCCGGACCGGGCGGGCGGCACCGCCCTGGTGCTCGGCGCCGGCGGCGCGGAGCACCAGGGCTGGTGCTCGACGCGCCGGACCGGATGGCGGCGCTGGAGGCCATCGTGCATCCCCTGGTCCGGGCGGCCAGCGCGGACTTCCTGGCGCGGCACGCGGCGGCGGCGCTGGTCGTCCTCGACGTCCCGCTCCTCTACGAGACCGGCGGCGAGGGCCGCTGCGACGCGGTCGCGGTGGTGAGCGCCCCGCCCGAGATCCAGCGCGAGCGGGTGCTCGCCCGCCCCGGCATGACCGAGGCGGCCTTCGCGGCGATCCTCGCCAAGCAGATGCCCGACGCCGAGAAGCGCGCCCGGGCGGATTTCGTGATCGACACGGGCCGGGGGTTTCCCGCCGCCGAGGCCGAGGTGGCGCGGATCGTCGCGCGCCTGACGGCGCGCCGTGCGCCGCCGCACGCCGGCGACGGGTGACACGCCCGGCGGATTGAATATCTGCGGTTGTGTTCCGGTGGGAACACGAACGGCGGGATGGACGTGATGGCGCGGCGCTCGGGCGGGATTGATCCGGTTCGGTCCGGCGGCATCCGGGCCGCGGCCCTTCTCGTGCTGCCGGTCTTGCTGCTGGCGGCCGTGCCCGCGCGGGCCCAGTACGCCGCCAGCTGCCCGCCGCCGAAGAAGTTCGCGGCCGGGGCCTGCGTCACCGCCTGCCCGGGCGGCTACGAGGACCGGGGTCCGGTCTGCGTCTACCGCAACACCTCCCGCTAGGCGGGGCGGTCGGCGCGGCGGTGGACGGGTCGATGGACGGGCCGATGGACGGGGACGGCCGTGCAGGGCGGGTTAACCGTCCGGGCTTATCCCGCTAGGGTCCGCCCCCACCCCCCCGCGAGCCGCGAGACCCATGCTGCGTGAGATCGTCCTCGACACCGAGACCACCGGCACGGAGGCGAAGGGAGGCGACCGGCTGATCGAGATCGGCGCGGTGGAACTCCTCAACCACATCCCCACGGGCCGGACCTTCCACCGCTACTGCAACCCGCAGCGGCCGGTCTCCGAGGGCGCGTTCAACGTCCACGGCCTGTCGGACGCGTTCCTCGCCGACAAGCCGCTCTTCGCCGAGATCGTCGGCGAGTTGCTGGCCTTCCTGGGCGACGGGCGGCTCGTGATCCACAACGCGCCCTTCGACGTCGGCTTCCTCAACATGGAATACGCCCGGCTCGGCGCGGGTGCCCCGCCGCCGATCCGGCTGGAGGACGTGGTCGACACCCTGCCGATGGCCCGGCGCAAGCACCCGGGCGCGGCCAACAACCTCGACGCCCTCTGCAGCCGCTACGGCATCGACAACACCCGGCGCACCAAGCACGGGGCGCTCCTCGACGCGCAGATCCTCGCCGAGGTCTACGTCGAGCTGCTCGGCGGCAAGCAGACCAGCCTCGGGCTCCTGGAGGCGGAGACGGCCGCCCCGGCGGCCGGCTCGGCGGCCGGCTCGGCGGCCCTGGCGTCGGCGGCTCCGGCGGCGCCCCGCCCCTACCGGTCTCGCCTCACGGATGCAGAGCGCGCCCGGCATGACAGCTTCCGCGCGAGCCTCGGTCCTGCCGCGATCTGGGCCGAGTATATCGGGGCGGACGATCCGGCCTGATCCGCCGGTCCGACCCGCTCTCCGATCCGCACGCCTGCCGCGCGGCGCCGGCTGTTGCCGCATCGCACAGGGGTGTTTATTGCAATGCACAAAACGCCGTCGACGGACCCCCTCGCGGGGTGACGGAGGCTGGCCCGCGCGGTGCCGGTGCGGTCCTCAGGGGCCGGCGCGGGCGCGCCGGATCCGGCCGTGGCGGAGATGCTGAGGCAGTGAGGCGCGCACGCATGACCGAGGATTTCGGCAGTCGCGACGGACGGCGCGACGACAAGACCGGCCCGTCACCCTTCGCCGACATGATCGAGGCCACCCGCCTGACCGGCCTCGGCCGGCTCGAGGAGGCGACTGCCCTCATCCAGCGCAGCCTCGGGGGCCAGAGGCCCGTGCCCGCCGAGCACGCTCCCGCACGCCGCGACGAGCCGGCCGCCGAGGCGCGCAATCCCGCGGCGGAGTCCGGCACGCGGATGCGCGAGGTGGTGGGGCAGGTCGTGCGCGGCCTCGCGCCGGTGCTCAAGGGCCTGGGCAACCCGCTCCGGCCGCCGGCCCCGCCGCCGGCCGACCGGGCGGGCGCGACCGGGGGCCGCTTCGTGTCCCTGACCCATGCCGAGCCCGCCGGCACCCGCGAGTACAAGCTGTTCATCCCGAGCCACCCGGACCGGGCGGCGCCGCTGATCGTGATGCTGCACGGCTGCACGCAGAACCCGGACGATTTCGCCGCCGGCACCGGCATGAACACCCTCGCCGAGCGCGCCGGCGTGTTCGTGGCCTACCCGGCCCAGAGCCGCCAGGCCCACGCCCAGCGCTGCTGGAACTGGTACGAGCCCCGGGACCAGGGCCGCGGCGCGGGCGAGCCGGCGATCATCGCGGGCCTCACCCGCGCGATCATGGCGGAGCACGCGATCGACCCGGCCCGGGTCTACGTCGCCGGCCTGTCGGCCGGCGGCGCCGCCGCCCTCAACATCGCCCGCGCCTACCCGGATCTCTACGCCGCTGTCGGCGTGCATTCGGGCCTCGCGGCCGGCTGCGCCCGGGATCTCGGCTCGGCGCTGATGGCCATGCAGGTCGGCGCGCCGGGCCTCGGCTCATCGACGGCCTTCGGCACCCCGGCGCCCGCCACCCGCGTGCCGACGATCATCTTCCACGGCGAGGACGACGGCACGGTGAGCGTGCGCAACGCCGACCAGGTGCTGGCCCAGGCCAAGGTCGCCGGGCTGACGCCCCGGTCGGAGACCTTCGAGGGCCGCGGCCACCCCTTCACCCGCACCCGCTACCGGGACGAGGCGGGCCGGGTCGTGGTCGAGGATTGGCGGGTGCGCGGCGCCGGCCACGCCTGGTCCGGGGGCCGCCCCGACGGCAGCTACACGGATCCCGAGGGACCCGACGCGTCCCGGGCGATGCTCGACTTCTTCGCCGAGCACCGGCTGGGACCGGCGGGGCGCCCGTAAGGGGTTTCCGGAGGGCCGCGCGCGCCGGCGGGTTGTCAGGGCGCGGCCCTGCTGTATCGCAGGGCTCTGCCCCGCTCCCACAAAAGGTCCCGGACCTTTTGCATCCAGGACCTCCCATGAGCACCACCCCCGCGCCGATCCCGACCCTCCAGGGCCTCGCCGAGGTCGCCGACCGGTACGACCTGATCCTCTGCGACGTCTGGGGCGTGCTGCACGACGGCCAGAAGGCCCACACGGCCGCCGGCGAGGCGCTGATCCGCTTCCGCGGCCTTCCGGGCGCGCGGCCGCGCCGGGTCGTCCTCGTCTCGAACGCGCCCCGGCCCGGCGACGGCGTCGGCCGCATCCTCGACCGGTTCGGCGTGCCGCGGGAGGCCTACGACGCGATCCTGACCTCGGGCGACCTCACCCACGACCTGATCGCCGCGCGCCCGGGCGCGCGGATCCGGCATCTCGGGCCGGAGCGGGACCTCGGCATCTTCCAGGGCCTCGACCTCAGCCTCGTCCCGGAGACGGAGGCCGACCTCGTCGTCTGCACCGGCCTGTTCGACGACCGCAGCGAGACCCCCGACGATTACCGGCCGGAGCTGGAGCGCCTGGCGGCCCGCGGGCTGACGATGATCTGCGCCAATCCCGACCTCGTCGTGGAGAGCGGCAACCGCCTGATCCCCTGCGCGGGCCTGCTCGCGGCGGCCTACGCGGAGATCGGCGGCCCCGTGGTCTACGCCGGCAAGCCGCACCGCCCGGTCTACGAGGCGGCGCTCGCCAAGGGGACGGCGCTCGCCAAGGGGACGGCGCTCACCGGGGCCGCGCTCACCGGGGCCCCGGTGGACCCGGCGCGGGTCCTGGCGATCGGCGACGCGATCCGCACCGACATCGCGGGCGCCCGCGGCTTCGGCATCGCCAGCCTGCTGGTGGCCCGCGGCATCCACGCGGAGGAACTCGGCGTCACGGCCGCCCATCACCGCCTGGGCGACGTGGCGGAATGGCTCGGCCGGCAGGCGGTGCATCCGGACGCGGTGATCGAGCGGCTGGTCTGGTAGCGGCCGGTCCTCCGAGGCGGGCCCTGCGCGTATTGCCGCCAGTCTAACTCCCTGAAATCCGCGACAAGCTTGACATCGCGCGGGAAATTGCGTGGATTCGCGCGTGTGAATCGGTCCCGCGCGCAGCAATCAGCCCCGACATACGCCTCGCGCGTCGGGCGATTCGACCGGAAGACCTGTCCGGTGGCGGCGCGCGCGACGATCGGGACCGGCGAGACGGCGGGTCTTGCGTGACCCTGGTCTCCGGGCTGCCCGATTTCCTGCTCTATCTCGGCACCGCGACCGGGCTGATCGGCCTCTACCTGCTGATCTACACCCTCGCCACCGCGCACAACGAGCTCGCGCTGATCCGCCGGGACGTGACGGCCGCCGCCGTCGCGCTGGGCGGGAGCCTCGTCGGCTTCACCCTGCCGCTGTCGGTCGCGGTCTACAACGCGCGGTCGCTGCTCGACTGCCTGATCTGGGGGCTGATCGCCCTGGTGATCCAGATCGCGATCTACTGGCTCGTGCGCCTCGCGGTGCCGGACCTGTCGCGGCGCATCGAGGAGGACCGCGCCGCCGCCGCGATCCTCCTCGGCGCGGCCTCGCTGGCGGGCGGCGTCGTGAACGCCGCCTCGATGACCTACTGAGCGGCCGGTGACGGAGACCGCGCCACGTCCCGAAGCAGCCTTGGACGCAGCCTTGGACGCAGCCTCCGGCGGGCCCGGGGCCGGCTTCGCCGCCACCCGCCGCGCCAAGCGCTCGGCCGCCGTGTCGCTGGTCCTGGTCGGCGCGCTGGCTGATCGACCGGGGTGCCAAGCACCTCGTGCTGGCCGGCCGCAAGGGCGCGGCCACCGACGAGGCCAAGGCGATCGTGGCCGAGCTGTCGGCCCGGGGCGTGACCGTCGAGGCGAAGGCCGTCGACATCACGAGCCGCGCCTCGGTGGACCGGCTGCTCGCCGAGATCGAGCAGAAGGGCAAGAAGCTGGCCGGCGTGCTCCACGCCAAGCTCAAGAACAGCCTCGCCGCGCCCGATTTCGACCCGAGCCACATCATCGCCGTCTCGGCGCTGCTGTCCG
The DNA here is from genome assembly GCF_036441335.1 of Methylobacterium mesophilicum. Lineage (GTDB taxonomy): Bacteria > Pseudomonadota > Alphaproteobacteria > Rhizobiales > Beijerinckiaceae > Methylobacterium > Methylobacterium mesophilicum_B. Next base: position 104,993 of record NZ_MLBW01000027.1, on the reverse strand, counting down.
GCGGCGATCCGGCGACCTGGGAGAAGGGTCAGGCCAAGCTCGAGGCGCTGAAGCCGAACTTCCGGGCCTTCTACACCAACGACGCGAACAGCCAGCAGCTGATCGCCACCGGCGAGACGCCCGTCCAGGATCRCCATGTCCATGTCGAGGAAGAGCGCGACGTCCGCGGCGAGCGCGGCCGGGAGGCCGTCCGGGACGGCGTGCCGCTCGGTCGCCAGGATCATGGTCTCGGCCGCCGCCAGCGTGGGCGCCGGGACCGCGCCCTCCGGCAGCGCCCGCAGGAGCGCGGCGCTGCGGCGCTCGTTGTCCGCCGCGCCCGGCCGGTAGACGGCGTCGTGGAACCAGATCGCCAGTTCCACCGCGTCGGGATGCCGGACCGTCCCGCGGCGGGCGCGGAACGCCGCCAGCAGCGCGTCGATATGCGCCTGGCCGTGATAGACCCGGTGCGGCTCGGCCAGCCGGGCGCGCAGGTCAGCCAGGATGCGGGGATGGCCGTCGAGCATCGCCCGATCCTCTACCCGATCCGCCGCCGCGGGACGAGGCGGATCGTGCCGAAGGTCCGCGGCGCGGCCTCCGGGCGCCGCGATAGACTTTCCCGGCCTCGACCTCCGGGTCTGCGCGAGATCATCGCCTCGGTACCGATGATCGGTGATGTGATCGCCGATCGCGCCGATAGACGCGTCGCTGTCGATCCGGAAGGATCTATTGGGCGCGAGACACCCGTTGCCGCATCTGGTCTCCGCGCCGGACGCCGGCTACAGGGGCTGAACCCATCCGGAGGATCCCCCGCGCCCATGAGAGCCACGGCCCTGAGAACGACGACTGGGTTGATGCTGGCGGCGCTGCTCGCCGCCGCCCCGGCCCGCGCGCAGGACCCCGCGCAGGACCCCGCCCCGGTGCCGGCGGGGCCGGCGAGCAGGGCCGAGAGCGATCCCGCTCAGGAGACGATCCGCAAGCTCAACGCCTATGTCGGGCTCCTCAACCGGACCCTGCGGGCGCAGGAATCGCTCGGCCGCTATCAGAGCTGGGTCAACATGAAGACCGGCCCGACCGGCCGCGAGCGGACCATCTACGGTCTCTACGGGCTCTACGACGTGCGCGGCGAGATCGCGAAGGCGGAGGCCGCGACGGCGCAGCCGCCCGCGATGCCGGAGCTCGACGGCGCCGTGAAGACCTACATCGCCGCCTACCGGGCGCTCGCCCCGACGGTCACCGAGGCGGAGGGCTACTACGAGCGGCAGGATTACCGCGCGGACAAGATGGAGCAGGGCAAGGCGCTCCACGCCAAGCTCGCCGTCGCGGGGCCGGCCTTCCTGGCGGCGCGCGCCCGGGTCGAGGCCGCGCTGCGGGTCGAGAAGGAGACGAGCGACGCGCTGGAACTCGCCGCCCTCGAGGCGCGGGAGGGCCGCAAGGCGCGCTGGCACGTCGCGAACGTGATGACCGCCTGCCGCAAGGTCATGGACCTGCTGCCCACCGACGCCAAGCCGGTCGTCGACAGGGCGGCCTTCGACGCCGCCCTCGGGCGCTACGCCGTCGCCGTGAAGGACATGGACGGGTACAGCGCCGCCAACCCGAATGCCTTCCACGTGTTCGAGAGCCGGCCGCGCGCGCTCCTGGGCAAGCTGCGCGAGTTCGACGACAAGCTCGCCAAGGCCAGGGGCGACGCCCGGCGCGGCGCCGGGCGCGACGTGACCTGGATCGTGAACGACTACAACATGATGGTGTCGACCGCGCAGACGGCCACGACCTTCTCGCGCTGACCGGGGGCGTCCGGGGGCGTCCGGGCCCCCGTCAGCGGGCGCTCCGGCCCGGTTCCGTCAGCCGCAGCGAGGTCGCGGCCGCGGTGACGGCCGCCTGCCAGCGCGCCTGCTCGGCCGCGGGGTAGCGGACGCGCAGGGTGACGAAGGCGCCGCCGCGGCCGCCCGCCAGCAGGGTCTTCCGGTACAGGATCCCGGCCGCCGTCGTGCAGGAGAGCACGATCCAGCCGGACTTGCGCGCCGCGTACTCGGGCGGCTGCCGCAGGCAGGTCTTCCGATCCGCGGCCACGACGGCGTCGAGATCCTCGTCGAGCACGGCGTTCAGGCCCGACACCGTCAGGTGCAGGTGGCCGTCGGCCGAGCGGAAGCTCTGCCCGTCACCGTTGTCCGGCGGCGGCTCCGCGACGAGGTCGGCGGGCACGTCGACGGAGAAGCCGAAACGGGCGTTGACCACGTGCCGCGGCGCCGGCGTGTCCGGCAGCGCCCGGCTCCAGTCGCGCCGGACCTGCGCGATCCGCGCGGTGTAGGCCCGCGTCAGGCAGGCCGTGTCCGGGCAGGCGTCGCGAACCCGCGCGCGCCAGCGCGCGTGGTCCTCGCCGAAGGTGTCGACCGTCTGGCCGGTCTCGCCGTCGACCCCGCGCGTCTCGCCGACGATCCGGTCGAACAGGCGCCGGAGTTCCTCGTCCAGCCGCGTCAGGGCGGGGTCGGCACAGATCAGCGTCTCGACCCTGTCCCGGATCCCGGCGCAGTCCGGGGCCGCCCGGGCGACGGGGACGCCGGCGCTGACGCCGAGGCCCAGCGCCAGCATGCGGAACGCCGCCCGCCATCGCGGCGGCCGCGAGATCGGGCGCTCCGCGAAGGGGGCTCTCGGCGCGGCCGCGCTCACAGGCTGTCATCCTCGATCCGGTCGAGCGTCCAGCAGGCCGTTCGGCGGAACGTGTAGGTGATCTGCAGGCCCGTATCGGGCTTGAACAGCTTGACGCGCATCGCGTCGGCCCCCGCGGCGCTCAGCGCCTGTTTCAGGCCGTCCGCCCTCTGCTTCCGGAGGCTCGGCATCAGCGGGAAGCGCAGCGCGTCGGCGCCGAGCATCGTCGTCACGGGCTTCGGTTCGGGCTGGGCCTCGGGATCGATCGCGTCGCTGCGCAGCGGCACGGTGACGAAGGCCTTCTGGACCGCGACGTCGTCGGCGAAGGCGGCCAGGAAGCGCGGGAAGTCCTGCGCGGGACAGGCCGGCGCGGCCCGGGCACCGACGGTGCAGAGCGCGCCGAGCGCGCCGACGAGGCCCGGTCGGAGGATCGATCGGAGGATCGATCGGAGGATGGGTCGCGGGCTCGGGCGCCCCGGATGGGCTCGGAGATGCACGGAATCCCTCCTGTGGCGGTCTCGAAGTGGTCGGCGGGCCGGCCTGTCGCCGCTCATCGGCCCGTCGTGGTCTTGAGCAGCAGGATGTCGATGTCGCGCCGGGGCATGTAATCCGTCGCGACGCTCTCGAAGGTCGTCGGGCCCGTCTTGCGGACGCCGGTGCCGCAGAACGACACGAGCGTCGCGGGATCCCCCTTGTCGACGGTCAGCGTGAACGTGCCGATCGGCCCGGCCCAGTTGCCGCCGGAGGTGATCACGTAGGACAGGTACTGCTCGAAGGCCTGGATCCCCCGTCCGCCCGCCGCCTCGATCCTGCGGGCAAGCCCCTGGGCCGCCTTCAGGAAGGCGGCATCCGTGCAGTATTTCCGCGCGTACTCGGCCCGCTGGTCGGCGCCCTCGGTCGGGGTCCCGAACGACAGGCTGGAGAGGCCGCCCAGGCCCGGAACGTAGCTCTGCCGGACGACGACGTCGCGTCCCGCCGGGAAGACCTGCCGGCGCCAGAACTTCGACCTCAGGGTCCAGACCGGGAACAGGCTCGTCGTGCCGTTGCCCATGTCCTGGGCCTCCAGGAGGCCGTCCGCCACGAGGCGGCGGCGCTGATCCGCGCCCAGGGCCGCCAGGGCGGCCTCGGTCGCCTCGACCGTCGGGACGAGGGGGATGCCGAGGCCCTTCAGCCGCCCGGTCACCTCGACCTCCGGCTTGCCGGCCTGCGTGACGAAGGCGCGCTGCTCCACCTGCGACTCGACCGGCCGGCCGTCGACCTCGGTGGTGAAGCGGAGGAAGTTGTCGTGCTTCGGGTCGGCGATGCTCAGCATCGCGTCGGGACCCCCGGAGATGTCGGGCATCGGGAACGCGATCGTCGTCTCGATGTCCCGGTCGGTCAGGTTGTGGAAGCGGTAGGCGATCCGCACCGCCTTCTCGGACAGGAAGAGGTCCTCGGAGACGAGGGCGATCCGGTCCGTCCTCTCCAGGACGAGGCCGCCGGCCGCGAGGGCCGCGACGCTGTCGTCGGCCCGGGCCGGACGCGTCGGGGCCGACGCGAGGGCTGCCGACAGGATCGTCGTCAGGAGCAGGGCCAGGCGCGGGACGCGGGTCGTGGGCGGTGTTCGCACGGCTGTCGGGCTCGCGGGTTGGATCCGTCGGTGCGGGGCAGGGTGAGAACCGGCGCGTCGCCGGTGAGGGATCGGCGAGCGGGTTTCAGACGGCCCGGTCACGCCTCCGGCTCAGTGGCAAGGCGGGTTCGGCAACCGTCGGCCCCGGTGGGAGACGGGCCTCGGTCCGCCGCCCCATGGCAGCGGGCACTTCGGCGAAGGCGTCATCCGTCGCGGCACACCATCCTCCCCGCGGCGCGCCCTCACGCGCACCGCCGAATCTCCGACGGACCGAACGGAAGCTTTCGGGCAGAGTTGAGGCCGACCGAGCTGCCATGTCGGGTCGCGGCGTCAGGTCGAGGCCGTGATGAAACATCGCCGTCGGCGCTGCGCGCGGATCCTTACGCTCCGCGCGGCGGATGTCCGTCTCTGCCGCCAAGGGGCGATACGGGCGCGAGCGACGCCACGTCCGGCAACGGTCTCTCTCGAAGATCTTCGCTGATGAGCGGTCGAAGTATTTACGTCTCGGTTTTGCTGCCGAACCAGACCGGCGTATCGCGCCCCCTGCACCAGAAATGCTCGAATTCGCTTCGGGTCATTTCGGTCACCGGCGCCTCTGAGAACGCGACAACCGTCGAACAATCGATGAGCGACGGACAGGGACTGCCGCTCCTCTCCTCCAGAGCGATGCTGTTTCGCGCGATCCGTCCGTCGGCGAAGATCTCCACGATGCGCAGAACCGCGTCCCGGGCTTTGCTGACTTCGAAGAGGATCCATTCCGGTTCGCCGGCGGGGACATCCGCGTCGGGCCAGCGCCCTCTGATGTAGGCGAGCGCGTCGCGAGACGTCACGTCGGCGGCCCCCTCACGCGAGCAGCGCGGTGGCGAAGCATCGCCCGATCATAGCGCGCCACGCTCCTCCCCGGGGCCGAACCTCGCCCGACCGCGCGCGATTGCGTCGACGGGACCGTTCGGTCTATCGGCTGCCCGGGATGGCCGGCGGCCCCGGGCGCCGGCTCGAGCCGCGACGATCTGCGAGGAGCGCGCCCGTGTCAGCCGAAGACGCCCCGATCGGCCGCTTCCCGATCCCCCGCCTGGAGACGCTGCCGGACGACATCCGCGCGCGGATCGCGGCGGTGCAGGAGAAGTCCGGCTTCGTCCCGAACGTGTTCCTGGTGCTCGCCCACCGTCCGGACGAGTTCCGGGCCTTCTTCGCCTATCACGATGCCCTCATGGACCGACCCGGCAACCTGACCAAGGCCGAGCGCGAGATGATCGTGGTGGCGACCTCGGCCATGAACCAGTGCCAGTACTGCGTGATCGCCCACGGGGCGATCCTCCGGATCCGCGCCAAGGACCCGCTGATCGCCGATCAGGTGGCGATCAACTACCGCAAGGCCGACATCACCGACCGGCAGAAGGCGATGCTCGACTTCGCCGTGCTGGTCAGCCAGTCCGCGCACCAGGTCGGGGAGGCCGCGTTCGCGGCGCTGAGGGCCCACGGCTTCGACGACGCGGATGCCTGGGACATCGCCGCCATCGCGGCCTTCTTCGGCCTGTCGAACCGGCTGGCGAACGTGAGCAACATGCGGCCCAACCCGGAATTCTACGCGCTGGGACGCGGCTGACGGCGCGGCGCCCCGCGCCGAAGAGGCTCCGCGCCGAAGGAGCCCCGCGATCCAGGCTCCGCGATCCACGCTTCGCGTGTCCGCCCGCCCGGTCCGCAGGCGCGGCGCCTGCGGCACCGCTGGATGCCTTGCCGGATGCCTTGCCGGGTGCCTTGCCGGAAGCCCCGCCGTGCGACCTGGCGTCGCGCGCGGGCGCGGATGCGAGGGCGGATGCGATCGCGCCCGCCCTCTGAGCCCCTCCGGAGACCCCGCGGCGCCCGCGCGCGGACGGGGCGCGCCGTCCCGGCCCGTGCTTTAGGCCTATAGGAGCCGCCCGGTTGGACTGTTAACACGCTTTACATTTCGCGGCCGACCCGGTGAGGAGGCGAATCCCGGCTTGAACCTTCGAAGCGGCGCGGCCCAGCGTCTCGACCTGACCGCGTGCGACCGCGAGCCCATCCACATCGTCGGCAGCGTCCAGCCGCACGGGTTCCTGCTCGGCCTCGAGGCCCGGTCCCTCACCATCGTCCAGGCGAGCGCCAACGCCCCCGCGGCGGCCGCGGTCGGGACCGTCCTCGACGCGGCCCTGCCCGACCTCGCGGCCGTCGTCCGCCACCATCTCGAGGGGGCGGAGCCCCAGGACGGCGCCCTCTATCTCCGGACCGTGACGCTGGAGACCGCCGGCCGGCGCCAGGCCTACGAGGTCGCGGCCCACCGGGTGGACGATCTCGTCGTGCTGGAACTGGAGGAGATCGACGCGGCCGCGGCCGAGATCGGTGTCGACGTGCTCACCCCGCGCCTGCGGGCCTTCGTCGAGCGCCTGCAGACCGCCCGCACCGTCGAGGACCTCTGCCAGTTCGTCGCCGAGGACATCCGCCAGATCACCGGTCTCGACCGGGCCCTGGTCTACCGGTTCGACCGCGACTGGCACGGCACGGTGCTGGCGGAGGCCGGCAACGGCGTCCTGCCCTCCTACCTCGACCTGCGCTTCCCCGCCTCCGACATCCCCGTCCAGGCGCGCGAGCTCTACCGGCGGAACCGCCTGCGCATCATTCCCGATGCCGGCTACGTTCCGGTGCCGATCCGTCCGGCCACCACGCCCTCCGGCAGGCCGCTGGACCTCAGCCAGTCGGTGCTGCGCTCGGTCTCGCCGGTCCACGTCGAGTACATGCGCAACATGGGCACGATGGCGTCCATGTCGGTGTCGATCCTCGTGGACGGCGCGCTCTGGGGCCTGATCTCCTGCCACAACCGCGCGCCCAAGCGCGTGCCCCTCCAGGCGCGCAACGCCTGCGACGTGCTCACCCAGATCTTCGCCCTGCAGCTCTCGGCCCGCGAGCGCGGCGCGCAGTCCGAGAAGCGGCTGGCGCTGGGCGCCGTGCAGGCGCGCCTCCTCGCCTTCATGGCCGAGGAGGACAGCTTCGTCGACGGCCTGCTCAACCACCCCGACGACGTCCTGGCCCTGGTGGACGCGACCGGCGCCGCGGTGGTGACGGCGGACCGCTGCCGGCTGCTCGGAGCGACGCCGGCCGAGCGCGAGGTCCGCGCCCTCTACCGGTGGCTGTCCGAGCGCGACGATGCCGAGGAGGTCTTCGTCTCCGAGTCGCTGTCGGAGGCGTTCCCGGCCGCCGGCGCCTTCGCCGACCGGGCGAGCGGCCTCCTGGCGATCTCGGTCTCGAAGAAGTACGCGAGCTACATCCTCTGGTTCAGGCCCGAGGTCGTGCGGACGGTGAAGTGGGGCGGCAACCCCGTGAAGGCCGTCCGGCCCGATCCGGAGGGCGGGCCGGACCGGCTCCACCCGCGCAAGTCGTTCGAGATCTGGAAGGAGACCGTGCAGGGCCGCTCCCTGCCCTGGTCCGACCCGGAGGTGGAGGCCGCCAAGGACCTGCGCGCCTCGGTGCTCGGCATCGTGCTCCGCCGGGCCGAGGAGCTCGCCGCCATGAGCGAGGAGCTGCAGCGCTCGAACAAGGAGCTGGAGGCGTTCTCGTACTCGGTCAGCCACGACCTGCGCGCCCCGTTCCGCCACATCGTCGGCTACGCGAACCTGCTCAAGACCCGCGAGGGCGCCCAGCTCTCCGACAAGGGCCGGCACTACGTGGAGACGATCATCGAGGCGGCCTTCTCGGCCGGCACCCTGGTCGACAGCCTGCTGAGCTTCTCGCAGATGGGCCGGCACGCCCTCAACAAGGTCTGGGGCGACATGAACGCCCTGGTCGAGGAGGTCCGCCGGAAGGTCCTGCGCGACGTCACCCCCGACCGGACCCTGCGCTGGGAGATCGCGCCGCTGGGCCGGGCCTACGCCGACCCGGTGATGCTGCGGCTCGTCATCGAGAACCTGCTGTCGAACGCCGTGAAGTACACCCGCGGCACCCCGGAGGCGGTGATCGCGATGGGCAGCCTCCCGCCCCGGGACGGCGAGGCGGTCTACTTCGTGCGCGACAACGGCGCCGGCTTCGACATGGCCTACGTCGACAAGCTGTTCGGCGTCTTCCAGCGGCTGCACCGGGTCGAGGAGTTCGAGGGCACGGGCATCGGCCTCGCCAACGTCCGGCGCATCGTCGAGCGCCACGGCGGAAGGACGTGGGCCGAGGGCAGGCTCGGCGCGGGCGCCACCTTCTACTTCACCCTGCCCATCCGGGAGGAGGCGCACTGACATGGCGGAATCGACATGGCGGGACTGAAGCCCATCCTCTTGGTCGAGGACAATCCGAACGACATCGAGCTGACGCTGGCGGCGCTCGAGTCGAGCCAGCTCGCCAACGAGATCGTCATCTGCCGCGACGGCGCCGAAGCCCTCGACTTCATCTACCGGCGGGGCGTGCACGAGAAGCGGCAGGTCCAGGATCCCGCGGTGGTGCTGCTCGACCTGAAGCTGCCGAAGGTCGACGGCCTGGAGGTGCTCGCCAAGATCAAGGGTGACCCGGTCACCCGCCAGGTGCCGGTGGTGATGCTGACCTCGTCCCGCGAGGAGACCGACCTCGTGCGCTCCTACGATCTCGGGGTGAACGCCTTCGTGGTGAAGCCGGTCGCCTTCGAGGAGTTCTTCGCGGCGATCAAGGAGATCGGCGTGTTCTGGGCCCTCCTCAACGAGCCGCCGCCGTACCGGGGAGGCTGGCCATCGAACGCGTGATCGGAGCTTCCGCGGGGCCGCTGCGCATCCTCCACCTGGAGGACAGCGACCTCGACGCCGAGCTGATCGAGGCCGAGCTGGAGACCCTCGGGCACCCGGTCGCGATCGAGCGGGTGATGACCCGCGACGCCTTCGCGCGCGCGGCGGTCGCCGGCCGGCACGACCTCATCCTGGCCGACTACGTCCTGCCGACCTTCGACGGCGTGAGCGCCCTCGGCATCGCCCGGGCGCAGTGCCCCGACACGCCGTTCATCTTCTGCTCGGGCACGCTCGGCGAGGACGTCGCCGTCGAGGCCCTGAAGAACGGCGCCACCGACTACGTCGTCAAGCAGCGCCTCGACCGGATGCCGCGCACGATCGTCCGGGCGCTGGCCGAGGCGCGGGCGCGCGCCGACAAGCGCGAGGCCGAGGCCGCCCTGCAGGCGCTCAACGAGACGCTGGAGGTGCGCATCGCCGAGCGGACCCGGGAACTCGCCACGGCGAACGAGGCCCTCCAGGCCCAGATCGTCGAGCGGGAGCGGGCGGAGGACGCCCTGCGGCTCGCCCAGCGCCTGGACGCGGTCGGCCAGCTCACGAGCGGCGTCGCGCACGACTTCAACAACCTGCTGACGGTGATCGCCGGCAACATCGAGTTCCTCGAAAGGGTCGTCTCCGACACCCGCTCGAAGCGCCGCCTCGCCATGATGCGCGGGGCCGCCGAGCGCGGCGCCCGGCTCACCGCGCAGCTCCTCGCCTTCTCCCGGCGCCAGCGCCTGGAGCCGACGCCGGTCAGCCTGAACCAGACGGTCGCGTCGATGCGCGACCTGCTGCAGAGCTCGATCGGCGGCGCGGTCCGCATCGAGACGACCCTCCAGCCCGACCTGTGGCCGGCCCTGGTCGACGCCACCCAGATCGAGCTCGTGATCCTCAACCTCGCCATCAACGCCCGCGACGCGATGGCGGTGGGCGGCCGGCTCGCCATCGAGACCGCCAATGTCAGCGTCACCGGGGCGCCGACCCGGCCGGAGCAGCCCGCGCCCGGCGCCTACGTCATGGTGGCGGTGAGCGACACCGGCACCGGGATGACGCCGGACGTTCTGGCGCGGGTGTTCGAGCCGTTCTTCACCACCAAGGAGGTCGGCAAGGGGTCGGGCCTCGGGCTCGCCCAGGTCTACGGCTTCGTCAAGCAGTCGGGCGGCGGCATCCGCATCGACACGGTCGCGGGCGAGGGCACCTCGATCAAGGTTTACCTGCCCCGGGCCGCGGAGCCCGAGGGCGCCGTGCCCCGCCTGCCGGCCGCGGCCGAGGCCGCGCGGACGCACCCGCCCGGGAGCGGTCCCCGGCTCCTGGTGGTCGACGACGACGCCGAGGTGCGCGAGGTGACGACGACCCGCCTGATCGAGGCCGGCTACGCGGTGCGCGAGGCGGCGTCGGGCCTCCAGGCGCTGGCCGCCCTCGAGGCCGATCCGGGCGTCGACCTCGTCGTGATGGACTTCGCCATGCCGGGCATGAACGGGGCCGAGACGGCCCTGGAGGTCCGGAAGCGCTGGCCGGCGCTGCCGGTCCTGTTCGTCACCGGCTTCGCCGACACCACCGCCCTGACCGAGGCCGGCGCCGTCGGCACCGACGCGATCGTGCTGAAGCCGTTCCGGGTCGGGGAACTCGAGGGCAAGGTCGCCGCCACCCTGGCGGCCCGCCCGCCGGCGCAGCTCCGGCTGATCTCGGGCCGCGACAGGAGCGCCTGAGGGGCGTCGCGCTGGCGTTCTCCCGGGCGTTCTCCACACGCCGTGCGGCCGCCGCACGGCGTCCCGGACGGCGCGGGCGCGCCGCCGCGGTTGCGCGGACCCGCCCGCTGGGGCACCGATGGGGCTGTCCTGTCCCGCCGGTTCCTCGCCCCATGTCCGAGTCACGCGCCTGGTCCGATGCCTGAGATCGCCGGGACCGCGCCCCCGGCCTTCCTCGCGGAGGGCGGCGCGATGGGCGCCCGGATGCGCGCCCACGACTGGTCCGGCTCGCCGCTCGGGCCGCCGGACAGCTGGGCACCCTGCCTGCGGGCGACCCTGAGCCTGATCCTGGGATCGCGGTTCCCGATGTTCGTGGCGTTCGGGCCCGACCTCGTCTTCCTGTACAACGACGCCTACGCGGAGATCCTGGGCGGCAAGCATCCCGCGGCGCTCGGCGCGCGCTTCCGCGACGTCTGGCCGGAGATCTGGCCGGAGATCGGCCCCCTGATCGACCGGGCGCTCGCCGGCGCGGCGACGTGGTCCGAGAACATGCCCCTGATCATGAACCGGCACGGCTACGACGAGCCGACCTGGTTCACCGTCTCGTACGCGCCGGTGCGCGACGAGGACGGCCGGGTCGCCGGCCTGCACTGTGCCTGCACGGAGACGACCGGCCGCGTCCAGGCCGAGGCGCGCCTGCGCGAGGCGGAGGCCCGGATCCGGGCGCTCGCCGACCACCTCCCGGGCGGCTACGTCTACCAGCTCGCCATGGCCCCCGACGGCGCCGACCGGCGCTTCCTCTACGTGTCGCAGGGCTTCGAGCGCATGACCGGCGTCGCGGCCGGGGACGTGCTCGCCGACCCGGCCGTCGCCTACGACCTGATCCTGCCGGAATACCGCGCCGCCATCGCCGAGGCGGAGACCGCCGCGATCCGCGACCTCGCGCATTTCGACGTCGCGGCGCCGATGCGCCGGCCGGACGGCACCCGCATCTGGACGCGCATCATCTCGGCCCCCCGCCGCGTCGGCGACACGCTGGTCTGGGACGGGCTGCATCTCGACGACACGGTGCGCCGCCGGACCGAGGAGCAGCTGCGGGAGAGCGAGCGGCGCCTGCGGCTCGCGACCGAGGCGGCCGAGATCGGCCTCTGGGACGTCGACGTCGTCGCCGACACCCTGTACTGGCCGGCGCGGGTCAAGGCGATGTTCGGCATCTCGGCCGACGTGCCGGTCACGATGGCCGACTACTACGCCGGCCTGCATCCCGAGGACCGGGAGGCCACGAGCGCGGCCTACGCCTCCGCCCTCGATCCCGCGCGGCGCGCCGTCTACGACGTGGAGTACCGCACCGTCGGCAAGGAGGACGGCGCCGTGCGCTGGGTCGCCGCCAAGGGGCGCGGGATCTTCGAGGGCGGGCGCTGCGTGCGGGTGATCGGCACGGCGATCGACATCACCGCCCGCAAGCAGGCCGAGGAGGCCCTGCGCGCCAGCGAGGCGCAGTTCCGGGTCCTGTCCCAGGTGCTGCCGAACTTCGTCTGGGCGACCGACCCGGCCGGGGCGGCGGACTGGTTCAACGCGCGCGTCTACGCCTACGCGGGCCGGGAGCCCGGCACCCTCGACGGTGCGGGCTGGCGGGGGATCATCCATCCCGACGATCAGGACCGGGTCGCCGCGGAGTGGCGGGCGGCCGTCCGGTCGCGGGCCGACTACCAGTCTGAGTACCGCCTGCGCCGCGCCGACGGCGCGTATCGCTGGTTCCTGGCCCGGGCGCAGCCGGTCCTGGGCGCCGACGGCGCGGTCACCCGCTGGGTCGGCACCAGCACCGACATCGACGACCAGAAGCGGCTCATGGCCGAGCTCGTGCGCTTCAACCTGACCCTGGAGCAGCGCGTGGCCGAGCGCACGGCCGAGCACGACCGGGTCTGGCGCAACTCGCGCGACCTGCTGGCCGTGGTCGGGGCCGACGGCATCTTCCGCGCGGTCAATCCGGCCTGGCAGACGATCCTGGGGCACGAGCCCGCCGCGGTGGTGGGGCGCAGCTTCCTGGACTTCATCTGGCCCGAGGATGCGGGCGCGACCCAGGAGGCGCTCGAAGCGGCCGCCGCGGCGCGCGACCTGACCGATTTCGAGAACCGCTACCGGCACAGGGACGGTACCCCGCGGCTGATCTCCTGGCGCACCTCCGTCGAGGGCGCGCAGGTCTACGCCTACGGCCGCGACGTCACCGCCGAGAAGGCCCAGGCCGAGGCGCTCCGGCACGCCGAGGAGGCGTTGCGGCAGTCGCAGAAGCTGGAGGCGGTGGGCCAGCTCACCGGCGGCGTCGCCCACGACTTCAACAACCTCCTGACGATCATCCGCTCGTCGGTGGACTTCCTCCGCCGGCCGGACCTGGCGGAGGAGCGGCGGTCCCGCTACCTCAACGCCGTCTCGGAGACGGTGGACCGCGCCGCCAAGCTGACCGGGCAGCTCCTCGCCTTCGCGCGGCGGCAGGCGCTGAAGCCCGAGATCCTCGACGTCGGCGCGCGGCTGCGCGGCGTGGCCGACCTCCTCGACACGGTCACGGGCGCCCGCATCGCGGTCGTGACCGAGTTGCCGGAGCAGCCCTGCTTCATCCGGGTCGACCTCAGCCAGTTCGAGACCGCGCTGGTCAACATGGCGGTGAACGCCCGGGACGCCATGGACGGCGCCGGCACCCTGACGCTGCGCCTGCGCTGCGGCGCGGCGCTGCCGCCGATCCGTGGCCATGCCGGCGCCCCCGGCCCGTTCGCGGCGATCGCCCTCGTCGACACCGGCACCGGCATCGCGCCGGACGTGCTGGCGCGGGTGTTCGAGCCGTTCTTCACCACCAAGGAGGTCGGGAAGGGCACCGGACTCGGCCTGTCCCAGGTCTTCGGCTTCGCCAAGCAGTCSGGCGGCGACGTCGCGGTCGAGAGCGCGCCCGGCCGCGGCGCCACTTTCACGCTCTACCTGCCGCAGGTCGAGCCCGAGGCGCCCTGCGCGGCCGCCGCGGAGGCCGCCGCCCTCGACCCCGGCGGAGCGGGGCAGCGGGTTCTGGTGGTGGAGGACAACATCGAGGTCGGCCGCTTCGCCACGCAGATCCTGGAGGATCTCGGCTACGCGACGACCTGGGCGACCAATGCCGAGGAGGCGCTGGACCAGCTCGGGGCCGACGGCGCGGCCTTCGACGTCGTGTTCTCCGACGTGGTCATGCCCGGCATGGGCGGGATCGCGCTGGCCCGGCTCCTCCGGCGGCAGATGCCGCACCTGCCGGTGGTGCTGGCCTCCGGCTACAGCCACGTCCTCGCCCAGGAGGGGATCCGCGACTTCGAGCTGCTGCACAAGCCCTACTCCGCCGACCAGGTCTCGCGCGTGCTGCGCAAGGTCGTCGGCGCGCGGCGGGCGCGGCCGAAGGGCGGCCGGCCCTGAGGGCTGCTCCGAGACCAGCTCCGAGGGAGGCCTGACGCCGCAGCCGGGCGGCGACGGGCCGTCCCGGCGCCATGTTCCCGCAGGCGGGTCCCGCGCGCGGTTGACGCGTGCGGGTGGTGCGCGCAGGTGACGCGCCGCCGCCTCCGGAGGTCGCCATGGACAGGGTCATGTACGCGCTCGTCACCCTGGCGGAGGCCGTGCTCGGCATCTTCGGCGTGCGGACGCTCTACGAGCAGCCCGCCTACACGGTCGTCGAGCGCCTCGACCGCGGGGTCGAGATCCGGTCCTACGCGCCGCGCCTCGCGGTCGAGACCGACGCGCGCGGCCAGGGTGACGGCGACGCCTTCGGGCGGCTGTTCCGCTACATCACCGGCGCGAACCGCGCGGGCGACCGCATCGCCATGACGGCGCCGGTGGAGAGCGGCGGCCAGCGCATCGCCCAGCGCATCGCCCAACGCATCGCCATGACGGTCCCGGTGGAGCAGGCCGGGACCGGCACGATGCGGTTCTTCCTGCCGCGCGCGGTGGCGGCGGCCGGGGCACCGGCGCCGACCGAGCCGGGGGTCCGGCTGGTCGAGGTTCCGGCCGAGCGGGTCGCGGCCNGCCCTCCGCTTCTCCGGCCGCCTCACCCCGGAGGCGCGGGCCGCGCAGGCGCGCATCCTCGCGGCGGTCCTGGCGGCGGCCGGCCGCGCGCCGGCGGGTGAGCCCTTCGTCATGGGGTACGACCCGCCCTTCGCGATCCCGTTCCTGCGCCGGAACGAGGTCGCGGTCCGCCTGCCGCCGCCGTGAGGGCCGGACGCCGCCGAACGCGACCGGGCTCGTTGCGCAATTGTCCCGGGACATCCTTCACAATAATCCCGAAGACTTGCGCCGGTCTTCGTGCCTTGTTGTCTGCGTGCAACAGGCTCGATCATTCGGGCCCGCAGGTCGTCCCCGGCAGGGATTAAACAGAATGTGAATTGAGATCCCGACCCGACCCGAGATCAGTGAGGCTCGCGCAGCCGACGAGAAGCGGCGCGTGCCGTGAATCCAGGTTGGGGGAAGATATGCGTGCCCTGCGAGGCAGCTTGATCGCGTCCGTGGCTCTGTTGCCGGGTATCGCGCAGGCTCAACAAGCCGTCACCCTCGGTGAGATCAGCGTCGTCTCGACGTCGCCGGTGGGTGCGGGTGGCGGCAATTCCAGCGGCGCCCAGAATCTCGATACGCTCGCCCAGGCCGCCCCGACCTTGCCGGTCCCGGCCGGCGGGGTGCGCCTGCGCGGCTCCGAGCAGCCGCTCAACAAGATCCCCAGCACCGTCGAGACCGTCACGGCGCGGCAGATCGAGGTCGATCAGGGCTCCGACAACGTGATCGCCACGCTGGCGCGGCGCACCCCCGGCGTGAACCTCAACGATTCGCAGGGCAACGCGAACCGGGTCGACCTCAGCTATCGCGGCTTCACGGCCTCGTCGGTGCAGGGCGTGCCGCAGGGGCTGGCCGTCTACCAGAACGGCGTGCGCATCAACGAGGCCTTCGGCGACGTCGTCAATTTCGACCTGATCCCGCCGCAGGCGATCCAGCGCATCGACGTCGTCACCGGCAACCCGGTCTTCGGCCTCAACGCCATCGGCGGCGCGGTCAACATCCAGATGAAGAACGGCTTCACCTGGCAGGGCACCGAGATCTCGGCCTGGGGCGGCTCCGACGCGCGCACCGCAGGCTACCTCGAGTACGGCAAGGTCTCCGGTCCCTGGAGCTTCTACTTCACCGGCGACGGCCTGAACGACCGCGGCTGGCGCTACCAGAACCCGAGCACGATCGGCCGCCTCTACGCGGATCTCGGATACCGCTCGCAGGATTCGGAGTTCCACCTGATCGGGCTCGCCGCCCGCAGCTTCTACGGCGCCGCCGCGGCCACCCCGGTGGACTTCACCCATCTCGACCCGCGGGCGATCTTCACCTACCCGCAGACCCAGACGACGCAGGTGGGCACGCTCCAGCTGACCGGCCGGGTCGACCTCTCGCCGACCTGGGATCTGGCCGGCAACGCCTATTACCGGCGCTTCAGCGAGAATTACGTCGACGGCAACCAGGGCAACTTCGAGAACTGCAGCAGCCGCAGCAGCTTCCGGGGCTCCCTCTGCTACCAGGACGACGCGTTCAACGTGAACGCGCCGCCCACCAGCCAGGTGGCGGCCCGCCGGGCCTACGCCAACCAGTTCGCGATCCTCGGCCTGAACAACCGGACGATCCCGTTCGTGCGGAACATCCCGTACGGCACGATCGACACGACCCTGACGGAGGCCGAATCCTACGGCGGCTCGCTCCAGGCCGCCAACCGCGACCGGATCTTCGGCCTGAACAACGCCTTCGTGGTCGGCGGCAGCGTCGACGCCTCCACCTTCGCGTTCAAATCGTCGAGCCAGCTGGGCGTGATCAACCCCAACCTGTCGATCACCACCGACCCGAACAACCCGTATTACGGCACGATCCCGGGCCTCGGCACGCCGGACATCCGCACGCTGGGGGCGATCGGCCTCGCGCCGAGCAATGTCAGCGGCTCGACCCTGTATCTCGGCCTCTACGCCACCGACACGCTGGACGTGACCGACCGGCTGTCGCTGACCGGCGGCTTCCGGCTCAACTACGCCCGCATCCAGACCCGGGACCAGACCGGGTTCTCGCCGGACGTCACCGGCGTGCACGAGTACACCAAGGTCAACCCGCTCGCGGGCCTGACCTACCAGTTCGATCCGGCGCTGAATCTCTACGGCGGCTACTCGGAATCGAACCGCGCCCCGACCCCGCTGGAGCTGTCCTGCTCCAGCCCGACCCAGCCGTGCCTGCTGCCGAACTCGCTCGTGGCCGATCCGCCGCTCAAGCAGGTCACCGGCCGGACCTACGAGGCCGGTTTCCGCGGCGTGATCCCGGCCTTCCTGTCGGGCGGTGCTCTCACCTACAAGGCCGGCGTCTACCGCACCGACCTGAGCAACGACCTCTACCAAGTGGCCGTCGCCGGCAATGCCGCCCGCGCCTACTACATCAACGTCCCCTCGACCCGGCGCCAGGGCATCGAGGTCGGCGCCGAGTACGCGGTCACGCCCGACCTGATGGTCTACGCCAACTACGCCCTGGTCGACGCGACCTTCCAGTTCAACGCGACCCTCTCGTCGCCCAACAACCCGCTGGCGAGCACCGGCGCGGCCGGCGGCGCCGTGGGCGGCGACGTGATCCCGAACGGCGGCATCCGCGTCCGGCCGGGCGACAAGATCCCGCTGATCCCCGATCACCAGATCAAGGCGGGCTTCGAGTACAGCATCACCCCGAACTGGCGCTTCGGGCTCAACGTCTCGGCCTTCTCGTCGTCCTACTACCGGGGCGACGAGTCGAACCTCAACCGCAAGCTGCCGGCCTACTACGTGATGAACCTGACGACGAAGTATCAGGTCACCAAGAACCTGGAGATCTTCGGGCTGATCACCAACCTGACCAACAACCGCTACGCCACGTTCGGCACCTTCGCCGAGACGGGGGCGGTCGCCGGCAACCTGTCGATCAACGACCCGCGGACCACGACCCTGGCGCAGCCGCTCTCGATCTACGCCGGCCTGACCTACCGGTTCGGGGCGGATCCGGTCCCGATGGCGCCGGAGCCGATCATCCGGAAGTACTGATCCCGTCCGCGGGAGGACGATGCGAGGGGCCGCGGGATCCGCGGCCCGTCTTCCGGTCCGCGTCATCGGTTCTCCGCGGCCGAGAGACGAGGCCCGGCATTTCAAACTCAGATGAGTGCGGCGGCCGACCCGATCTGTATCCCTGATCGGCCGCCGACGAGGCTTGCGGGCGCCCCCGCCCCGATCATCCCGATCCCGGAGATCCCCATGCCGCGCTACTTCATCGACACCGCCGACCACGTCGACGTCCGGGACGACGAGGGCACCGTGCTGGCGGACCGGGCGGCCCTGCGGGACCTGCTGCGCCGGACCCTGACGGCGCTCCTGCACGACGAGGGCGAGGCGACCGGGGTGAACGACTTCACCGCCCGGGCCTACGACGAGGACGGTCGCCTGGTGATGCGGGCCCGGGCCAGCTTCCACATCGTGGACCCGTAGGGGACGCCCGGCAGGACGTCCCCGCACCCCGGTCAGGCCGCGTCCGGCATGCGGTCGAGGAGCTTGTCGAGGGTGATCGGGTAGTCGCGCACGCGGATGCCGGTGGCGTTGTAGATCGCGTTCGCCACCGCGGCGGCGATCCCCGAGATGCCGAGCTCGCCCACGCCCTTGGCCTTCATGGGCGAGGACATCGGATCGGTCTCGTCGAGGAAGATCACCTCCTGGTGCGGGATGTCGGCGTGGACCGGCACCTCGTAGCCGGCCAGATCGTGGTTGGCGAAGAAGCCGCGCTTCGCGTCGACCGCCAGTTCCTCCATCAGGGCCGCGCCCGTGCCCATGACCATCCCGCCGATGACCTGGCTGCGGGCCGATTTCGGGTTGAGGATGCGGCCCGCCGCGCAGACCGCCAGCATCCGCCGGACCCGCACCTCCGCGGTATAGGCATCCACCGCGACCTCGACGAAGTGGGCGCCGAAGGTCGAGACCTGCTGGGTCTTCGAGAACTCACCGAACTCGATCGCGTCCTCGGCCACGAGCTCCCCGTCCGCGGCGGCCCGGGCGAGCGCGATGGCGCGGTTGCCGGCGCGGACCTCGCCCTCCTCGAACACCGCGTCGGTGGCGTTGAAGCCGAGCTTCTGCGCGACGGCCTCGCGCAGCTTCACGCAGGCGGCGTAGACGCCCGCGGTCGAGGAGTTGGCGCCGAACTGGCCGCCCGAGCCCGAGGAGACCGGGAAATCCGAGTCGCCGAGCCTCACCGCCACCTTGTCGAGGGGCACGCCCATCATCTCGGCGGCGGTCTGGGCGATGATCGTGTAGCTGCCGGTGCCGATATCGGTCATGTCGGTCTCGACCGTGACCGTGCCGTCGGCGGAGAGCCGAACCCGGGCGCCCGACTTCAGCACCATGTTGTCGCGGAAGGCCGCCGCCATGCCATGCCCGATGAGCCACTGCCCCTCCCGGACCTGCCCGGGCTTCGGGTTGCGCCTGGCCCATCCGAACCGCTCGGCGCCGAGCTTGAGGCAGCCGACGAGGTCGCGGTGGGAGTAGCGCAGGTCCGGCTGGGTCGGGACGACCTGCGTGTCGTTGCGGATGCGGAACTCCACCGGATCGAGGTCGAGCTTCTCGGCCATCTCGTCCATGGCGACCTCCAGCACCGCGAGGCCGGGGGCCTCGCCGGGGGCGCGCATGGCGTTGCCCTCGGGCAGGTCGAGCCGGGCGAGCTTCATGGCGGTCAGGCGGTTCGCCCCCGCGTAGAGGTACTTGGTCTGGTTCACGGCCGTCTCGGGATCGCCCTCGGGCAGGTTGCCCGAGACGCTCTCGTGCGCGATCGCCGTGATGGTGCCGTCCCGCTGGGCGCCGATCCGGACCCGCTGGATCGTGGCCGGGCGGTGCGTGGTGTTGTTGGCGATGAGCGGGCGCGTCAGCGCCACCTTCACGGGCCGCCCGGTGGCCTTCGCGGCGAGCGCCGCCAGCACCGCGTCGGCGCGCACGAACAGCTTGCCGCCGAAGCCGCCGCCGACATAGGGCGCGTCGAGCCGGACCTTGTCCTTCGGCAGGCCCAGCATCTTGGCGAGGCTGCCGTGGCCCCAGCCGATCATCTGGTTGGCGGTCCAGAGCGTGACCCGGTCGCCGTCCCAGGCCGCCGTCGTGGCGTGCGGCTCCATCATGGCGTGGCTCTCGTCGGACGTCGTGTAGCTCGCGTCGAGCGTCACGGGCGCCTGCGCGAAGGCGCCCTCGAAGTCGCCGGTCCGCTCCTCGCCGTTGCCGCCGCTGCCCTCGCCGCTGTCGGCCGGGACCGGCGCGGCGGTCTTCGCCGCGGTGGCGAGGTCGAACGCACCGGCCTCGGGGGCGTACGCGACCGTCACCAGGAAGGCGGCCGCCCGGGCCTGCTCGAAGGTCTCGGCCACCACGACGGCGATCGCCTGATGGTAGTGCTGGATCACGTCGCCGCCGAACAGGTAGGCGACGTTCATGACGCCGCGCTCGATCCGCGGCGTGTCGAGGGTGGTGACGACCCCGATGACGCCGGGCGCCTGCCGGGCCGAGGCCGTGTCGATGCTGCGCACCCGGCCCTTGGCGATGGCGGAGCCCAGCACGTAGCCGTAGGCGGCGTCGGGGGCCGCGTCGTGGCGCTCGTACGCGTAGGGCGCGGTACCGGTGGTCTTGTACTTGCCGTCGATGCGGTCGGTGGGCAGGCCCACGACCTTGAGGCGGTCGATCGGGTTCGGGCCGGCGGCGGTGTCGAACTTCATGGCTCAGGCCCTCGCTTGGTTGAGCGCGGCGCCGAGGGTCCGCTCGGCGAGCTTCAGCTTGTAGGCGTTCTCGTGGGTGGGCTCGGCGTCGGCGAAGACCCGGTCGGTCACGGCCCGGGCGCCCTTCGGCAGGTCGGCCTCGGCCGCCTCGACCCGCCAGGGCTTGTGGGCGACGCCCCCGAAAGCGACGTGGCCCGTGCCGTCCTTGCCCAGGATCGCCGCCACCGAGACCAGCGCGTAGGCGTAGGAGGCGCGGTCGCGGACCTTGCGGTAGATGTGCGTGCCGGCCACCGGCTTCGGCAGCGTCACCGCGGTGATGAGCTCGCCGGGCTCGAGATTCGTGTCGCGCGACGGGTCGTCGCCCGGCAGGCGGTGGAACTCGGCGATCGGGATCTTCCGCGCGGCGCCCTGGGCGTCGATCGTCTCCACGGTGGCGTCGAGGACGCGCATGGCCACCGCCATGTCGCCCGGATGCGTGGCGATGCAGGCCTCGCTGCCGCCGATCACCGCCAGCTGGCGGCTCACGCCGTCGAGCGCCGAACAGCCGGAGCCCGGCTCGCGCTTGTTGCAGCCTTGCGCGGTGTCGTAGAAGTACGGGCAGCGGGTCCGCTGCAGCAGGTTGCCGGCGGTGGTCGCCTTGTTCCGCAGCTGTCCCGAGGCGCCGGCGAGCAGCGCGCGGGCGAGGACCCCGTAATCGGCCCGCACCCGCGGATGAGCCGCGAGGTCGGTGTTGCGCACCAGGGCGCCGATGCGCAGGCCGCCCGCCTCGGTCGGCTCGACCGCGTCGAGGCCGAGGCCGTTCACGTCGACGAGGTGGCGCGGGGTCTCGATCTGCAGCTTCATCAGGTCGAGCAGGTTGGTGCCGCCGGCGATGAACTTGGCGTCGGGCGTGGCGGCGACGGCGGCGGCGGCCTCGGCGGGCGTGCCCGGGCGCTCGTACGTGAAGGATTTCATGCGCGGCTCCCGGCGACTTCGGTGATCGCCTCGACGATGTTGGAATAGGCGCCGCAGCGGCAGAGGTTGCCGCTCATGCGCTCGCGGATCTCCGTCTCGGTCACCTGCGGGGCGGCGCCGAGATCCGCCGTGACGTGGCTCGGGATGCCGGCCCTGATCTCCTCCAGGACGGCCACGCCCGAGCAGATCTGGCCCGGCGTGCAGTAGCCGCACTGGTAGCCGTCGTGCTTGACGAAGGCCGCCTGCATCGGGTGCAGGCTGTCGGGTTGCCCGAGGCCCTCGACGGTCACGATCTCGGCGCCCTGGTGCATGATCGCCAGCGTCAGGCAGGCGTTGATGCGCCGCCCGTCGACGATCATCGTGCAGGCGCCGCACTGGCCGTGATCGCAGCCCTTCTTGGACCCGGTGAGGTGCAGGTGCTCGCGCGCGGCGTCGAGCAGGCTGGTGCGGGTGTCGAGTTCGAGCGTGCGCCGCTCGCCGTTCACCGTGAACGTGACCGTGGCGAGGACCGGTGCGTCGGTCCGCGCAGGTCTGGCGCCCCGGTCCTGGGGCACGGCTTCAGCGCTCACCATCAAGTCTCTCTCCGATTCAGATCAAAGGCGCGGACGGGATCGCGGTCTCCGGGGCCGGCGGCCCCGTCGCAGGCGGGCCCCCGGCGGGACATCCCGGAAACACCGACACCCTGGATTGGCTCCAAGGTAGAGCCCGCCCCCGCGCTCGTCAGGGGGGCCGCGCGGCCGGGGCACGAATAATGGGGCGGTCCGCGCCGGGGCGCGCCCAAACGAAAGGGCCGACCCGAAGGCCGGCCCCGATCCTCGCGCCGCGGACGCGCCTACTCGGCCGCGGTCATCTCGGCGGTGTAGTGGCCGCACCAGTCCTGGGCGGCGACCACCGGCCAGAGGCCCTTCGACTCAGGCGCGGGCTGGCTGACAGGCGGGTTGAAGCGGCACAGGCCGGCATCGTTCTGCGCGACGGCGCCGTTGCCCTTGTGCTCGTCGAAGAACCGGCAGGTCTCGCACTTGGCGTTCATGGTCGGGCTCCTGTGAGGCCGGCGGCCCCGGGGGCCGCCCCGGCGAGGGACGAGAGCTTGGACCTTAGAAGTGATCCAATCTGCGGGGCCAACGTCGGAGGGATCCGGCGGGTTCCCGGCCGCGGCGGGGGGCGAGCCCGCTCAGCCGGCCGCGGCGAAGACCGGCTCGGCCGGAGCGGCGGCCCCGGCGGGACCGCCGACCGCGTCGGCATAGTCGGTGATCGGGCGCGGTCTGCCGAACAGGTAGCCCTGCATCTCGCCGCAGGCCTCCTCGGTCAGGAACTTCATCTGCGCGTGGGTCTCGACGCCCTCCGCGACGACGCCCATCCCGAGACTGCGGCCGAGGCTGAGCACGGCCCGCACGATCACGGCGGCCTGGGGCCCGGTCCCGAGCTGCGCCACGAAGGAGCGGTCGATCTTCAGCTTGTCGAACGGGAAGGCCTGGAGGGTCGCGAGCGACGCGTAGCCGGTCCCGAAATCGTCCATGCTGATCCGGATGCCGTAGCTCTTCAGGCGGCGGAGGATGCCCACGGCCCGGGCCATGTCGTTGATGATGATGCTCTCGGTGACCTCCAGCTCCAGGCGGTCCGGCGACAGGCCGGTCTCCGCCAGGATCGCCAGGACGGTCTCGGGCAGGTCGGGCTTCTGGAACTGGCGGGGCGAGAGGTTGACGGCGACCTTGAGGGGCTGCGCCCACTGGGCGGCCTCGCGGCAGGCCTCGCGCAGCACCCAGTCGCCGAGCGCCACGATCAGGCCGGTCTCCTCGGCGAGCGGCACGAACAGGTTCGGCGAGACGCTGCCGCGCACCGGGTGGGTCCAGCGCAGCAGCGCCTCGAACCCGACGAGCGCCCCCGTGTAGCCGTCGACCTGCGGCTGGTAGTGCAGGCTCAGGGTGTGGTCGTCGAGGGCCTGGCGCAGGTCGCGCTCGAGCACCCGCCGCTCCTCGGCCTCCTCGTCCATGGCGGGGGTGAAGGTCCGGTACGTGCCGCGGCCCTCGGCCTTGGCCCGGTAGAGGGCGAGGTCGGCGCGGCGGTACAGCGGCTCGGCATCCGTCCCGTGCTCGGGGGCCAGCGCGATGCCGACGCTGAGGCCGACGCCGACGCGGTGCCCGCCCACGCTGAACGGGCTCTCGAACAGCGCGATGAGGCGCTCCGCCAGGGCGCCGGCCTCGGCCGCGCCGCCGGCGGCGAGCNCATGCCGGCGGCCGCGAGCCCGCAGCCCGCCGCGATCGCCGTGGCGGCCATGGCGGGGTCCCAGGTGAAGTGCCCCGGCAGCCGCACGCCGGCGATGCCGAGGAAGTGCATGCAGGCGATGCCGATCCCGAGCACGAGGCCCGCCCCCGCCCCGGCCCAGCGCGACGGCGTGGCCCGGGCGAACAGGAAGGCCGCGGTCGCGGCCGCGATCGCGACGATCAGCGAGAGCAGGGTCGTGCGCGGCTCGTAGCCCAGCACCACGCCGGGATCGTAGCCCAGCATGCCGATGAAGTGGGTGCTCCAGATCCCGGCGCCGATCGAGAAGCCCGAGGCCAGGAGCCAGACCGGCCCGTGCCCGTCGGCGCGAACCTGGACGCGCTGCTCGAGCTTGAGGGCGACCGCGCAGGAGATCCAGCACAGGCAGGCGGCCAGGGCGACCACCCAGCCGGTATGTTCCTCGGTCAGGCAAGCGAACGCGCGATACATCGAGGTGCCCCGCCCATCTGCGACGGCCGGAACCTTAACCCGCGGATACTAATCAGAAGTTGCATGACGGCCGATCGCGATCCGGAGCGCGCGGGAGGGCGCGGTCGTCGGGGCGTCGTCGCCCGGCTGTCCGGCAGGGGATCCTGAAGATCAGGAGTTGTATCTTCGGGCGCCGCGACGGGCCGCGCGTCAGCCGCGCCCGTCGCCCCGGACCTCGACGGGCCGCGCCGCGAAATCCGTCAGCAGCTCCTGGAGCTCGTCCTCGTGGACGAGGCGCGCCGCCTCCTCGGGCGGGAACCATTGCAGCGTGCGCTGCGCCTGTTCCGGCCAGCGCTCGTGCTGGGCCTCGACCCGCAGCGGATAGACGCGCACCATGCAGGGGAAGGCGCGGCCGTGATCGAAGCGCTTCTGGTAGTGGTACCGGCCGACCGGGTTCGGGGCGATCTGCCCCTCGAGCCCGGCCTCCTCGTAGGCCTCCCGCGCGGCGGCCTGATGGGCCTTGCGGCCGGCCATCGGCCAGCCCTTCGGGATGATCCAGCGCCCCGTATCCCGCGAGGTGATCAGCAGGACCTCGATCCGGCCGTCCGCGCCGACGCGAAACGGCAGGGCCGCGACCTGCTTGAGCGGTTTGACCTGCGCCTTCCGGAGCAGCTTCTTCAAATTCGGCCGCTTGGATGCCGTCTTCAGCGCTGACCTCGGGGGCGAAGGGGGGCGGGATTTCTGATGATGCTTCTGCAAGCGCAGGACTCCTCACGCTTTTACATAAGTTTAACACGCTCCCATTGCAGCCCGCGCGCATGGGCACCGAGCCATGCCTGTAACGCTGTGCTCGTTCCTGCCAGCCGGCTTGTCTCGGGCCGGCTTGTCCGCGAAGACTGTGGCGTCAAACGTCCACGAGGCGCCGCATGGCTGTCGAGATCGAGCGCAAGTTCATCGCGAACCCGACAGTCCTGGAACTGTGCCGGGCGGGGACGCCCCTGGTCCAGGGCTATCTCTTCACCGACGCGGCCAACACGATCCGGATCCGCCAGGCCGGCGAGCGGGCGCTCATCACCTGGAAGAGCCCGCGCCGCGGCACCAGCCGGGACGAGATCGAGTTCGCCATCCCCCCGGAGGACGGCGCCGCGCTCCTCGCCACCGTGCCGCCCGGCCGGCGGCTCGAGAAGACCCGCTACCGGGTCGCGCATGCCGGGGCGGTGTGGGACGTCGACGTGTTCGGCGGGGGCCTCGCGGGGCTGATCCTGGCCGAGATCGAACTGGAGCGGGAGGACCAGCCGGTGGTGCTTCCCCCGTGGGTCGAGCGCGAGGTCACCGGCGACGCGCGCTACCGCAACTCGCGGCTGGCCGCGGGGCCGATGCCGGAGCGGCGGGTGGCCTAGAGCCCCGCCGCGCCCGGCGGATCCGTCCGGTCGAGCATCCGGGCGCGTGAACATCCGGGGACGGCCGCCGTTCTAACGGCATGCCCCGGACCCTCATCAACTGGACGCGGGACGAGACCGCCGGCGCGCCGCTCCCGCGGTTCGTCGGCCGGGTCGGGGCGGTCGTCGTGGGGAACTGCGCCTAGGACGGGTCGAGCCGGTTCTGGACCTGGTGGAGCCCGCGGGCCGAGACATCTGGGGCCACGGCCAGGACGCCGAGGGCGCCCGGCAGGGCCGCGCGGCTTGGCTGCGCGGCGGGCTCGAGAATTTCACGCCGTTCTTCACCTGCCGGCGCGGGCCGCGGCGGGCGCGGCCGGGCCGTCAGAGCGGATCAGCGCATGAAGTGCGGCAGGCGCCGTTTCCAGCGCTCGCCGAGCCGCAGCTCGTTCGTCCGCCGCCCCGCCGAAGACCGCCCCGCCGAAGACCGCGGCGACGGGCCCGGACCGGGCGCGGCCGGTGGGCTCTGGGCGGGCGCCTCGTCGACGGGCGCGGGCGCGGGTGCGGGCGGCTCGAGGGCAGCCTGCGCCAGTTCCGGCCACAGGATCTTGTCCGGGCGCGGTCGCGCCTCGGTGGCAGTCAGCGATGTGCGGGCCGAACGAGTCTGCTTGACTTCGACCATGAACGGTCGCGCGCTGCGGCGCTTCATGTAAGATGATCCTTGGAAGCATTCGAGCCGGCACTTCGGCCGAACGAACGCGCCGAGGTTAAGCCTGATCTCGGCCGTTGTCCAGAAAGACGACGTCGTACTGGTCAAATTTCTCTTTAGTCGAGATCGGCCGCGGTCCTTTCCAGGCCTCGGGTCGTGAAACGGAAGTCGTGTTCGCTCCAGCTCCGCCCGGGTACGGGGTGATCTGCTGCGAGACGGGCATCGCGCGCGATCAGATCTTCCGGGATCAGGCGGCCTGCGCCTGCCGCGGCGCGGGCGCCGGGCGGCGGCGCAGGGGACCGGGCGCCCCGAACAGGGACTGGTACAGCGCGGCCGGGGTCCGGGCCTCGCCGCTGCCGTCCGTGATCGTCACTTCGGCCATGCCGGCCGCGATCAGGCTCATGCCCTGATCCAGGGCGGTCAGGACCGAGGCGTGCTGGTAGGCGAACCGGCGCGCGGACAGGCGTGCGGTGACGGTGAAGTGCATGACGACGATCCCGGAAATCCGGACCCCGCCGGGGTCGGGACGGCAACGGCGCGCGCGGCGCGCTCAGGTGAGGACGGGGCTCCGGCGCCGCTGCCGGCATCCGGTCCCGCACCTGATCGCCGCTGATAAAGTCGTTATCTTGACGAAAGCTTGTTCATCCCCGCTTTGCTCGCGACAAGGCGGGTCATCGACGGCACGAGTCCAGTGTTTGCCGGGGGCGCCTTCGCAGTCGGGCTTCAGTTCAGGAGCCGGCGCCGCTCCGCGACCTGCCGCCGGGCCAGATGCCGCCCCAGCGCCAGCAGCAGCGCGTCCGCCTCGGCCTTCAGGGCCGGATCGCCCAGCGCCGCGACGGCGTCCTGCGCGGCGAGGGCGTGCTCGACCGCCCGGTCCAGGGCCGTCTCGCCGATGACAGGCGCGGTCGCGCCGCCGGTCTCCGCGCGCGCCCTCAGCCCCGTGATGTCCGCGAGGATCCCGCGCCCGCCTTTCGGCCGGCCGGCCGAAAGGCGGGTGAACCGGCCGCGCGCCAGGATCCAGCGCGTCCGGCCGTCGACGGAGATCACCCGGTACTCGGCGATGTAGGAGTTCCCCGCCGCGACGCTGCGGCGATCCACGCCGACGACCCGGGCGCGGTCGTCGGCGTGGATCGCCCCCTCGTAGATTGCCAGCGGGATGCCGGCTTCCGCCTCGATCGGGTCGACCTTGAACAGGAGCGCCACCAGGGCGTCGACCCGCACGCGGTCCGTCGCGGGATCCCACGACCAGTGCCCGATCATGTCGGCGGAATCGAGCGCGATCTGGAAGGCTTCGAGACAGGTCTGACCGACGGGCGCGTTGGTCTTGGGCATGGCGGGATACGTGTGCGGTTCCGGGCCGGTCGATCTACGGGGGCGGTGGCTGCAACCTCAAGAGTTTCTTGACGCATTAATGCAACTGTTGCGTGCTGGCCACTCGCTTCCCAATGGTCTTCTGTATTATGAATGCTTAGGCGCCCGCGCGCCGGAGCCTGACCGCCGATGGGATCGAAATCACCTGTCCAGGGCAGACCCTCCGGGGATGCGGCGCCCGAGGACGACCTGCTCGAGCGCTCCGCCCTGCCGCACGCGCCGGCTTCCGGGCGGCTGCTGCGGCGGATCGCCGACGCGCTGCAGGTTCCGGCCGCCTCCCTGTACGGCCCGCGGGGCCCTGAGCGCGACGCGGGCGGCCGGGCCGACGAGGCGGACGCCCTGCTGAACGCCTACAGGCGCATCGACGATCCCGAGATTCGCCACCGCGTCCTGGCCCTCGTGCAGGATCTGGCGGCGGCAGGCTGACCGGCGGGCCCGTGATGCGCTTGGCCCGCACCGTGCTAACCTGGGCGGGATTGCAACGCTCGGGCGAGTCGGCATGCTGAACAGACGATCCTTCATGGCCCTGTCGGGTGCCGCCCTCGCGGCCCCCGCCCTGGCACAGGGCAGCGCCGCCCGGACGCTCAAGTTCATCCCGCAGGCCGACCTGACGGTGCTCGATCCGATCTGGACGACCGCCTACGTCACCCGGAACCACGGGCTCGCCGTCTTCGACACGCTCTACGGCACCGATGCAGCCTACGCCGCCCAGCCGCAGATGGTGGCGGGCCACACGGTGGAGCGCGACGGCACGCTGTGGCGCCTCACCCTGCGGTCCGGGCTGACCTTCCACGACGGCAGCCCGGTGCTGGCCCGCGACTGCGTGGCCAGCGTCGCGCGCTGGGGCAAGCGCGACGCGATGGGCCAGACGCTCATGGCCTACACGGACGAGCTCTCCGCCCCGGACGACCGGACGATCCAGTTCCGCCTGAAGAAGCCCTTCGCGCTCCTGCCGGACGCGCTGGGCAAGGTCGGCTCCTCGATCTGCGCCATCATGCCGGAGCGCCTCGCCAAGACCGACCCGTTCACGCAGGTGACCGAGATGGTCGGCAGCGGCCCGTTCCGCTTCAAGGCGGACGAGCGCGTGGTCGGCGCCCGGGTGGTCTACGAGCGCTTTGTCGGCTACGTCCCCCGCGAGGGCGGCGCGCCGCAATGGACCTCGGGTCCGAAGCGTGTCCACGTCGACCGGGTCGAGTGGAACGTCATCCCCGACCAGGCCACCGCCGCCTCGGCCATGCAGACGGGCGAGATGGACTGGTGGGAGCAGCCGCCGGCCGATCTCGTCCCGACCCTCGGCGGGCTGACGACGCGGATCACCGATCCGACCGGCCTGATCGGCTGCCTGCGGATGAACCAGCTCCAGCCGCCCTTCGACAATCCGGCGATCCGGCAGGTGCTGCTGAAGGTCGTCGACCAGACCGACTTCATGCAGGCGGTGACCGGCACCGATCCCAAGCTGATCCACGTGCCGACCGGCTTCTTCTGCCCGGGCCTGCCCATGGCGAGCGATGTCGGCCTCGACGCCCTGACGAGCAAGCGCGACTACGCGGGCGCCAAGGCGGCGCTGGCGGCGGCCGGCTACAAGGGCGAGAAGGTGGTGCTGATGGGCGCCTCGGACTTCCCGAGCCTGAAGGCGCTCGCCGACGTGGCGGCCGACATGCTCACCCGCACCGGCTTCAACGTCGACTACCAGGTCATGGACTGGGGCTCGGTGGTGCAGCGGCGCGCCAAGAAGGAGCCGGTCGCCCAGGGCGGCTGGAGCGCCTTCTGCACCTTCTGGGCGGGGCTCGACCAGGCGAATCCCGCGGTCAGCGCCTTCCTGCGAGGGACCGGCCAGAGCGCCGCGATCGGCTGGCCCACCAGCGAGAAGATCGAGGCGCTGCGGGACCAGTGGCTGGACGCGCCGGACACCGCCGCGCGCAAGCGGCTGGCGGGCGCCCTTCAGCAGCAGGCCTTCGTCGACCTGCCCTACCTGCCCCTCGGCCAGTACTTCAACCAGACCTCGTACAAGCCGTCCTTGACCGGCGTCCTCGACGGCGTGCCGGTGTTCTGGAACGTCAAGAAGGGCTGAGGGCGACGGCCGAAGGCGGTGGGGGCGGACGAGAAGCGCCCCCTCGCCCGTCTCGGCGCGCGCCGCGAAGCCATCCGGCGGCGGCCCGCCCGCAGGTGGCGGGCTGCCCCGCGCGTCGCCGCCCCGGTGCGATATCCGGCCCGGCGCTCTCCGACGATCTCTCCGACGATCTCTTCGACGGTATCCTGACGGACGAAGACGCCGTCCCACGTCGACAGATCCGCCCGGTTGAAGCCCGGCGGCGCTTCCCAGCTGCGGCGGCCGCGGGTTAAGCAGGGTCGGCACAGGTCACAACCCAGAGATGACCGGCCCGCGAGGAAGCCCGAGACGACGCGCCTGCCCGCCGCCCGCGCGGCGGCGCCCGGCATCGTCCCGCCCCGCGCGGGCCCGGCCCTGACCCGGAGACGTGACCTGGATCGACCCGGACCCCCGCGGGGGCCGGCCCGACCCCCGACACGCCGCGAGGACAGGCCCGATGACAGGCCCGATGACAGGCTCCCCGGACGAGGCCGCCCTGGAACGCTCGGCGATGCGCAGGATCAGCTGGCGGCTCGTGCCGTTCCTGATCCTCGCCTACTTCGTCTCCTTCCTGGACCGCGTGAATGTCGGCTTCGCGGCGATCCAGATGAACCACGATGTCGGCCTGTCGGCGACCGTGTTCGGCTGGGGCGCCGGCATCTTCTTCCTCGGCTACTTCCTGATGGAGATCCCCAGCAACCTGATGCTGGAGCGCTTCGGGGCGCGGCTGTGGATCGCCCGGATCATGGCGACCTGGGGTCTGATCTCCGCCGCCATGGCGCTGGTGCAGGGGCCGTGGTCGTTCATCGGCCTGCGCTTCCTGCTGGGGCTCGCCGAGGCCGGCTTCTTCCCCGGCGTGATCCTCTACCTCACCTACTGGTTCCCCTCCGCCTACCGGGCGCGGATCATCGGGATCTTCATGATCTCGATCCCGATCTCGTCGTTCCTGGGCTCGCCGATCTCCGGCGCGCTGCTCAACGTGACGGGGTTCGGCCTCGCCGGCTGGCAGTGGCTGTTCATCCTCGAGGGCCTGCCGGCGGTTGTCCTGGCCGTCGCGGTCCTGTGGTTCCTGCCGGACGGGCCGCGGGACGCGGCGTGGCTGCCGGCGGCCGAGCGGGACTGGCTGGAGCGGCAGCTCCGGGCCGAGGCGGCGCGCAACACCCGCCGCGGCCAGCCCGCGAAGCCGCCGCTCTGGGACATCCTGCGCGACCGGCGGCTCGCCCTCTTCGCCGCGATCTATTTCGGCTCGACGGCGAGCAGCTACGGGCTGTCGTTCTGGACGCCGCAGATCGTCAAGAGCTTCGGCCTCGGCAACGTCGAGACCGGGCTCCTGAACAGCATCCCGTACGGGTTCGCGTCCCTGGCGATGGTTCTCTGGGGCCGGCACAGCGACCGGACGGCCGAGCGGCGCTGGCACCTCGCGCTCTCGTTCCTGATCCTGGCGCTGGGGCTCGCGGGCGGCACGGTCCTGTCGGGGCTCGGCCCGGTCGTGGCGGCGCTGACGATCGCCGCCATGGGCGTCTACATGCTGAAGGGCCCGTTCTGGGCGCTCGCGACCGAGCAGATGCCGCCCGCCACGGCGGCGGCGAGCATCGCGGCCATCAACGCGGTCGGCAATCTCGGCGGCTTCCTCGGCCCGTACCTGATCGGCGCGATCAAGGACGGGACCGGCAGCTTCACCCTGAGCCTCCTGCCGCTCGTGGTCTTCGCCCTGCTCTCGGCCGCCCTGTCGCTCGTGCCGGGCCGCGCCCCGCGTCCGGATCAGGGAGCGCCGCGGCCGTCGGCCGTCTGAGCCCGGCCCCCGGGCGCGCCGGTTGGCCCGGTACAGCCGCCGCCCGGAGCGGGGCCGATCCGGACCGGATCGGGGCCCGCGGGCCGGGCGCGGCGATGAGCGGGAGCCGGACCCATGAAGCTCGACGACGCCTTGCGGGACGCCATCCTGGCGGAGCTGACGCGCCAGGCCGAGGCGGAGGATCCCGCGCCGCAGGTCGACCTGTCGGAGCCGGGCTACGCGCGGATCTCGGGGCGGATCGACCTCGAGGCCCTGCTGATGGTGATCGCCGGCGCGGTCGCCGGCGGGCCGTGACCGAGGCGCCGCCGGGAGATCGCCGTGCCCCAGCTCAACGCCATCCTGGAGACGGCGCTGTACGTCGCGGACCTCGACCGCGCCGAGGCCTTCTACCGCGACACGATGGGATTGCGCTGCCTCTTCACCGACTTCCGCATGCGCGCCTTCGACGTCGGCGGCCGCGGCGTGCTCCTGCTCTTCGCGGAGGGCGGGTCCCTGCAGCCGATCGAGACGCCGGGCGGTCTCATCCCGCCCCATGACGGCCACGGCCCGGCCCATATCGCGTTCTCGATCGACGCGGCCGCCCTCGCGCCCTGGGAGGATCGTCTCGCGGCTGCCGGCGTGGCCGTCGAGGGCCGCACGCGCTGGCCGCGGGGCGGCGTCAGCGTCTACTTCCGCGACCCGGACGGGCACCTGCTCGAGCTGGCCACCCCCGGCCTCTGGAAGGGCTACTGAGGCGGCGCCGGGCCGCGCTCCGGCCGCCTGAACGGCGCAGGGGCCGCGTCCTCTCGGACGCGGCCCCTGCGCGTGTTCGGTCCGGCGCGACGGTCGGGTGCGACCGTCGCGGTGTGGTCTCAGTAGGAGCCGAACTTGTAGTTCAGGCCGGCGCGGACGACGGCGAACTCGTCGGAGCGGCGTCCGATGCCGCTGTAGACGACCGGGAAGTTGTTGGCGGCGTTGATGACGAACGCGCCCTGGTTGCGYGTGTTGCGGTCGAGGTTGACGTACAGGCCTTCGACCTTGAGCGTCACGGCCGAGGAGCGGAAGAAGTTCAGGAACGAGTCGGTGGGCAGGGCGTACTCGATGCCGCCGCCGACGGCCCAGCCGGTGCGGAAGCTGTCGTTGCCGGCGTAGCCGCCGAAGGAGCGGTCGGCGCTGCCCGAGCCGTAGGCGAAGCCGCCGGTGCCGTACACGAGGGTGCGGTCGAAGGCGTAGCCGAGGCGGCCGCGGACGGTGCCGAAGAAGTCGAGGCTGGAGAGGCCGCGCGGGTCGGTGAGGTAGTAGCCGGGGGCGACGGCGCCGGAGACGAAGGCGTTGTTCCGGTTACGGCCGAAGTCGAGGTACTGGGCGTCGGCCTCGACACCGATGACGACGCCGGAGCCGGGGGTCAGCTGCCAGTTGTAGCCGATCTGTCCACCGCCGGAGAAGCCGTCCTGGCTGCGGTTGCGGAAGGAGGCGACGGTGCCGGGGGCGGCGTACGGGAAGGGGACGGCGAAGGTGTTGCCGGTGTTGCGGTCGCTGGCGTCGAAGGCGTAGCCGGCGTTGATACCGAAGTAGGCGCCGGTCCAGGTGAAGACCGGGACGGGGGTGAACACCGGCGGCGGGGCCGCGCGGCGCGGCAGGTCGGCGGCCGAGGCGGCGNACTGGGCGTCGGCCTCGACACCGATGACGACGCCGGAGCCGGGGGTCAGCTGCCAGTTGTAGCCGATCTGTCCACCGCCGGAGAAGCCGTCCTGGCTGCGGTTGCGGAAGGAGGCGACGGTGCCGGGGGCGGCGTACGGGAAGGGGACGGCGAAGGTGTTGCCGGTGTTGCGGTCGCTGGCGTCGAAGGCGTAGCCGGCGTTGATACCGAAGTAGGCGCCGGTCCAGGTGAAGACCGGGACGGGGGTGAACACCGGCGGCGGGGCCGCGCGGCGCGGCAGGTCGGCGGCCGAGGCGGCGGCGGTGAGGGCCGTGAAGGCGGCCAGCGAGGCCAGGAGCTTGGTCATGTCGGTTCCCCGAATGTGTGATCTGGCGGTGTGGCTACCGATCAGCGGGGAAAATGGCTGTAGTTTTGAGGTCACACCGCCGGTCGAAGGCCCGAGATGCCAGAGTAATGCGTCTTTCAAGACGCGGCAGGGCGCGGAAATACAGCGCGCAGTACGCGGGCGAGCGCGATAACAACGCGGCGTCGGTTTGGTTGCATCGAGAAGTACGGTTGGCGCCGGCTGTGACGGGTGTGCCACACCAGGGCGCCGTGAGCCCGCCGAAGGGCCCGGCGGCGATGCCGATCGATGCCGACGCCGGCCCGCGCGGCCCGGCAAGGTGCGGGCGATCCCCCGCGGCCGCGAGACCGGTTCTCGCCGCGCGGAACCCGCTCAGGACGCGTGTTGCGCGCGCATCGCGGGTCTCGATCCGAAGTTATGACTCCTGTTACCACCGGGAAAATAGATGGACTCGACAGTCGTCGTCTCGGCGACCGTGCGATGGGACCCGGGCGCCATGCATGTGAGAGTTCGCCTCGACGGCGCGAACCCGCGGCGCTGGCACGTCGCGCTGCTGGACCGGCTGTCCGGCCTGCCGGGCATCGCGGCCGTGAGCGTCGACGCCGCGCCCGGTCCGGACCGGTGGCCGGCACAGGCCGACCTGCTGTTCCGGCTGGAGGCCCTGATCTTCCGGCTGGCGCCGAACGGGTCGGCGCCCGTGCCGCCGGCGGATCTCGCGGCCTGGATCCGTGCCGCGACCCCGGACCTCGTGCTCGACCTGTGCGGCGACGCGGTCGCCCCCTGCCCGGTCTGGCGCGTGGCCTACGACGGCGGCCTCGGCGAGGCCGGCCTGCTCGCCAGCCTGNGGGCCGGCGCAGGATGCGGATCGGCCGGTCGGGCGTGTCGTCGATCAGGCCCATCACCTTGAAGGCGTAGAGCGAAACCGCCGAAGGAGCGGTCGGCGCTGCCCGAGCCGTAGGCGAAGCCGCCGGTGCCGTACACGAGGACGCGGTCGAAGGCGTAGCCGAGGCGGCCGCGGACGGTGCCGAAGAAGTCGAGGCTGGAGAGGCCGCGCGGGTCGGTGACGTAGTAGCCGGGGGCCAGCGGACCGACGAGGAAGGCGTTGTTCCGGTTACGGCCGAAGTCGAGGTACTGGGCGTCGGCCTCGACACCGATGACGACGCCGGAGCCGGGGGTCAGCTGCCAGTTGTAGCCGATCTGTCCACCGCCGGAGAAGCCGTCCTGGCTGCGGTTGCGGAAGGAGGCGACGGTGCCGGGGGCGGCGTACGGGAAGGGGACGGCGAAGGTGTTGCCGGTGTTGCGGTCGCTGGCGTCGAAGGCGTAGCCGGCGTTGATACCGAAGTAGGCGCCGGTCCAGGTGAAGACCGGGACGGGGGTGAACACCGGCGGCGGGGCCGCGCGGCGCGGCAGGTCGGCGGCCGAGGCGGCGCCGGTCAGGAGAGCCGTGGCGGCGCTCGCGAGCAGAAGCTTCTTGATCATCTGGTCCTCTGTCTCCCGTTTGACGGGATGTGTGCGGGGCGGACAGGACGTCAGGATGTGCGGGCGCGATAGTGCATTGTTGCAACAGCGCCGGCGGGGGTCCGGAGCCGGTGAACCGGAAGGTGCGCTGGAGCACATCATCGCGGCGTCGTGATCGAGGGGCCCGGAACTATTTCGAGACTTCTGTCGAGGAGCTCCGCCGCGACGACCAATTTGCGGATGCTGGGACCGCTCATCTCCGCGCGGTCGCGCGATCTCGGCGCGCCCGGGCCCGCCGGTGAAACGCTTGATCCAGGTTGTTGCCGCCCGCGCGGGTGCCGGTCACGCTCGCGCGACCGTCGATCCCGCGGCACGGCGACGTCGCGCGACGACACCGCGGGGACGGTCGCCCGATCGATCGGAGTGCTCGCGCGCCGCCTCCCCATGGATGAACGCTCCCTGGATCCCGCCTCGGGTCTGGTCCGGGCCTCCCGCCGCCTGGCGACCGCCCGTTCCCTGGAGGACACGGTCGCGATCCTGCGCGAGACCGCGCGGGAGATCGCCGGCTCCGACGGGATCGCCGTGGTTCTGCGCGAGGGCGACGCCGTCTTCTACGCCGCCGAGGACGCCATCGAGCCGCTGTGGCGCGGCCGCAGGTTCCCGCTGACGGCGTGCGTCTCGGGGCGCGCGATGCTCGACGCGGCGACCATCGTGGTCCCGGACATCGAGTGCGATCCCCGGGTGCCGGTCGCCCTCTACCGCCTGACCTCGATGCGCAGCCTCGTGATGGTGCCGATCGGCTCCCCCGAGGCCGTCGCCGCGCTCGGCGCCTACTGGTGCGCCTCGGTCATCCCGGACGACGCGACGGTCCGCCGGCTCGAGGCGCTGGCCCGGCACGCGGCGGCCGCCTTGGCGCGGATGCGCCCGGCGGGAGCGTAGCGGTCGCGGAGTCGCGGGATCGATCGGCCGTCCCGGCCGTTCCCCGCGCTCAAGGCCCCGCACGGAAGACCCAGACCCGCCACATGAAGCGCCTCACCCTCGTCGGCATCTTCGTCGTCCTGCTGCTCGCCATCGTGGCGATCGCCGCCACGTGGTCGAAGGTCACGCCCGTCAATCCGGCGGTCGCGCCGGACACGTCGGCGACGCCCAATCCCACCGGCGAGCGGAAATGAGGCCGCGGTGACGCATCGTCGGGCGCGCCGGTCCTGATCGGGGCCGGCCGGTCCCGGCGACCGCGCCGGCCGCGCGGGGAACATGCGGCGAGCTCCGGTCTTGGCCCTGCACGAGAGACCGCAGGGCGGGCCGGGAGGGATGGATGGGACAGGATGTCGACGCCGCGGTCCGCACGCCCCGGGCCCCGTGGATCCCGGCTCCGACGCGCCGCCGGAGAGCGGCGGCTACGACACCCGGCCGCCCGCGCCGCAGCCGGACAACCGGAAGGGCGGGTACGGGGCCGGCTGACGCGGCCGGATCCCGTCCCCGTCCATCGCCGATCGCCGCCCGCGGCGACGCGCCCGTGCCGGGGGCGCGAGTCTCGCCCGACAAGGCTCGTCGGACCCGTTCGGACCGTCGCGCGGTCATCCGGACCGCCCGCGCCCGCGCGCCAGGATCCTCGACGGTCTTCGCGGTCGCGCGACGGATCGGGCGCCCGGCGGTCCCCGCGCGGTGCGAGAAAATCCCGAGATATTCATCGAGTCTTCGTTCTATATTTACGCTGTTTAAACCCTTGCCGCTCCCAAACCGTGGGAACGTAAAACGCTCGCTGAAAGTCCGATCATGAATGAGACCTTCGATGAGACATCCAACACCTTGGCCGCGATGACCGCCGAGCTTGTCGCCGCCTACGTGTCGAACAATCCGGTTCCGGCCGCGGAATTGCCGGCTCTGATCGCGCGCGTGCACGGCGCGATCAGCGGGCTCGTCGCCGGGACCCAGGCGGCGCAGGCCGGCGCGGCTCCGCAGGCCGAGGTCGAGAAGCCGAGCGCGGCCCAGATCCGCAAGTCGGTCCGGCACGACGGGATCGTCAGCTTCATCGACGGCAAGCTCTACAAGACGCTGAAGCGCCACCTGGCCAGCCACGGCCTGGATCCGCGCAGCTACCGCGACAGCTACGGCCTGCCGACCGACTACCCGATGGTCGCCCCCGGTTACGCCGAGCAGCGCTCCGCCCTCGCCAAGGCGATCGGCCTGGGCCAGCCCGGCGCCATGGCGCGGCGCGGCGGCTCGGACCACTGATCCTCGACAGGCGTGTCGCCGCCCGCGCGGCGACAGGGCCGGCGGCCCGGACCGCCGCGCGCGCTCAACGCGCTCAACGCGCCCAACGCGCTCAATCCCCCGGGCCGGCCCGGTTCTGGCCCCGGACTCCGACCGCCTCGGTGCGGCCGCGGGCATAGCCCAGGGATATCAGCCCGCCCTGCCGGGCCAGGCGCCGCTCCAGCGCATCGAGATCAACCAGCGCATCCGCGATGGCGGCGACGAGCGCGGTCCACGCGTCGCCCTTCGCCGCCCGGTGATAGGCGACGGCGATCGTCTCGGCCTCCCTGAGACGAATCTCCGCAGGCGCCGTCTCGGGATCAAGGTGCATCGCTGTCCGAATCCGTATAGAACATATCGCGAACAAAGCGTATCGACGCGGTGGGTTCAACCGCCGATGCGTCCCGTTCCCGGATCGCGGTGGAGTGCTGTGGATTGATCGAGGGAAGCTCAATGCCGACGCGGCTTTACCGTTTCCACTGCACGGACGGCCACGAGCTGGTGACCGACCTGCGCGGCAGCCGGTTTCCCAACGCGGCGCAGGTGCGCGCCCATGCCGAGCGGGTCGCGCTCGCGCTGATGGAGCGGGTGGTGGAGCGGTTCGATTGGTCGGGCTGGCAGGTCGAGGTCTACGACGCCAAGGGGCGCCGGGTCTGGATCCGGGCTTTTCCGGATGTGAGCGTGGACAGGCAGGCCGCCTGAGACGGGCGGCCGCGCAGAAGGAGGAGCCGATGGCGTTCAAGCCGAAATCCGCCGCCGAGACCAAGGCGCGCGACCTGGGTCTGGCCCTGGCCCGGATCGCCGAGGAGGCGGGCATGCCGGCGAGTATCGGCGTCGACCGCTTGCGGCGCGCGAGTCCCCGCCTGACCCCGCTGGCGGTGGGTCAGATGGTGCGCCGCGAGCGCGACACCGTCGAGGCGACCCTGGCCGAGCGTGGCCTGGCGCTCGTCGATTATTCCGATCAGGGGCCGGGTCGCGGGATGGAGTTCATCATCGACGCGGCCGCCTGAGCGGCGCGGTCAGGCCGTCGCCGGGCGGCTCCGCAGAAGACGGCCCACCAGACGGAACGGCAGGAGCGGCAGCTTGATCAGCGCCGTGACAATTAGCACCGCCACGACGGTGAGCAGCGCGAGAACAGAGTTCATCATGCGCGTCGGACTCCCATGACCGGCTCGCCCCTCGGGCCGGTTGCGCTACGAGGCGCCCGGATCGCGGCGAGACTATGAACGGGTGGGCGCCATTCGGTCGCAGCCGGAGGTCCGCGCGGATGTTCGCCGGGACATTCGCGCGGGGGGGCGGGATACCGGGCTCCGTCCGGGCGGTTCCACCGGACAGGACTGCCCCGGTCGGGCGGAGCGGAGTTCGGTATGCGCGCGCGTCTCGCTGGCGGATCGGCCACCTTCGCGGTCGCGGCCGCGCTCGCGGTGACCGCGCCGGCCCCGGTTCAGGCGCAGGCCCAGGTGAATGTGCGCTACGCCGCGCCGGACCGGTTCACCGATGCCGAGAACCGCTTCGGCTCCGGGCAGCCGCTCCGGGTCACCCTGGCCGAGCTGACCCGGATCTTCACGGATCTCGGCACGGCGCGGCTGCGGCCGGACGCGCGCCTCGACATCACCGTGCTCGACGTCGATCTCGCCGGCTTCGACCGGCCCGGCTTCGCCACCCCGACGGGCCTGCGGGTCGTGACGGACGCCACGCCGCCGCGGATCCGCCTCGCCTACAGCCTGCGTCGCGGTGGCCGCACCGTCGCGCGGGGCGCGGATACGGTGACGGACATCAATTTCCTGCTGACGTCCAACCCGCGCTTCTCGACCGGCGGCCTCTACTACGAGCGGCAGATGCTGCGCGACTGGTTCGCCCGGCGCTTCCCGGGGCCGGCGGGTCGCGGCTAGGGCGGCCCGGCCGGCGCGCGCCTAGCACCCGCTCGGGGCCGCCGTGCTTCCGGTGGCGGCGTCGTCGCCGCTGCCGCCGCCGATCGCGCCGCGCGTGACGTGTTGAACCGGCTGCCGGCGGGCATCCGGGCGCTGCGCCGCGGGCGGCGGTGCTGGGNGGCAGCCCGGCGGGCACCGCGAGGGCGGGGCCGACCAGGAGGGCGGCCGCGGTCCCGGTCGGCAGGGCGGCGGCGATGGTCGATGCGCGTGTCGGATCGTGTCGTCCGGGGCCGCGGACGGTCATCGCGGCGCCTCGGGCGCCGGCAGGGATCGGCCGGGGACCGGGGGGCGGACCGCGCCGCCGGCGCCCCTATCAGGCACCGGGCCGGTGTAGTAGCCTCGGCATGACCCGCCCGCCGGGCCGGCCCGGCCGGTCGCGGATCGGGCTTCCACCATCCGCGCTGCGCTCGCCCGAGCTGGAGCCTCACGAGTCGGTCACCGCATGGGCGAGGCCTGCATCTTCTCGGCCGGCTGCAGCGAACTCGCCGACCTCGTCCGGACCTACGACTGGGCGGAGACGCCGCTGGGTCCCATCGCCGGCTGGCCGCAGAGCCTGGTCTTCGCGGTCAGCACGCTGCTGCAATCGCCGGTGCCGATCGTGCTGCTCTGGGGCGAGGACGGCATCATGATCTACAACGACGCCTATTCGGGCTTCGCGGGCGGGCGCCATCCCAAGCTCCTCGGCTCCAAGGTGCGCGAGGGCTGGCCGGAGGTCGCCGACTTCAACGACAATGTCATGCGCGTCGGCCTGGCCGGCGGGACGCTGTCGTACAAGGACCAAGAGCTCACCCTGCACCGCTACGGCCGACCCGAGCCGGTCTGGATGAATCTCGATTATTCGCCGGTCTTCGGGGAAGACGGGCGCCCCGCCGGCGTCATCGCCATCGTGGTCGAGAGCACCGAGCGGGTGCTGGCCGAGCGCCGCCTGCGCGCGAGCGAGGAGCTGTTCCGCACCCTCGCCCAGGGCATCCCGCAACTCGTCTGGCGCGCCGCGATCGACGGGGCCTGCATCTGGTCGAGCCCGCAATGGCACGCCTATACCGGGCAGACCGACGCGACGAGCCTGGGCTGGGGCTGGCTGGAGGCGGTCCATCCGGACGATGTGGCGGTCGCCGATGCCGCGTGGCGCGAGGCGCCGGTGAGAGGCCAGCTCTCCTTCGAGCACCGGCTCCGCAACGCGGCCGAGGACCGCTTCTGCTGGTTCCAGACCCGGGCCGCGCCGGTCCGCGACGCGCAGGGCCGGATCGTCGAGTGGCTCGGCACCTCGACCGACATCGACGATCTGCGCCAGCTCCAGGAGCGGCAGCAGGTCATGGTCGCCGAGCTGCAGCACCGGACCCGCAACCTGCTCGGCGTCGTGCGCTCCATCGCCAAGCAGACGATGGCCCAGACCGGGCCCGGCGAGACGTTCCGGGAGCGGTTCAACGACCGCCTGTCCGCCCTCTCCCGGGTCCAGGGACTCCTGTCCCGCTCCGACCAGGAACCGATCACGCTCCGGTCCCTGATCGAGACGGAGCTCGCCGCCCTCGATGCCCCGGCCATGCAGGGGCGCATCCGGCTCCACGGGCCCGTGGTGCGGCTGCGCAAGGCGACGGTCCAGACCTTCGCGCTGGCCCTGCACGAACTCGCCACCAACGCGCTGAAATACGGCGCGCTGACCACCGCGCACGGGCGCCTGAGCGTGACGTGGCGGACCTACAGGGCGGATGACGGCGGCGGCCGGCTGCTGGTGGAATGGGTGGAGGAAGGCCTCGTCCGCGGGCCGGAACTCGCGGACGCGCCGCCGCGGGGCGGTTACGGGCGGGAACTGATCGTGCACGCCCTGCCCTATGCCCTGAAGGCGACGACCAGCTACGAACTCGGCGCCACGGCGCTACATTGCTCGATCAACATCCCCCTTCCCGAGGGAGAAGCCGCAGGCAACCCCGCATGACCTCGAAACCGCGCGCGCTGGCCGGCAGGCGGGTCCTGCTGGTCGAGGACGACTACTTCATCGCCGTCGATCTCAAA
Organism: Methylobacterium mesophilicum; assembly: GCF_036441335.1. Classification (GTDB taxonomy): domain Bacteria; phylum Pseudomonadota; class Alphaproteobacteria; order Rhizobiales; family Beijerinckiaceae; genus Methylobacterium; species Methylobacterium mesophilicum_B. Next base: position 63,962 of record NZ_MLBW01000027.1, on the reverse strand, counting down.
TCCGGCTTCGAGGAGGGCGGCGCCCAGGTCCTGGGCCCGGTCGCCAGCGTCGGCGAGGCGCTGGCGCTGATCGCCGGCACCGCCGAGATCGACGCCGCGGTCCTCGACATCAACCTGCAGGACGAGCTCGTCTACCCCGTGGCCGACGCGCTGCACGCCCGCGGCGTGCCGTTCCTGTTCGCGACCGGTTACGACCCGGTCGCCGTGCCGTCACTCCACGGCGCCGTGGCCCTCTGCCAGAAGCCGATCGACCCGCGGATCGTGGCGCGCGCGCTGTTCGGCTGAGAGGCCCGACCGGTCGCCTGAGATCCGGCGACGCGACGATGTTTCCCGTGAAACATCGTCGCACGCCTACCGCGCGGAGCCGGGATCCGCGCGGGCCGCGGCCGGGCCCTCAGCGGTCGCCGAACAGGCGCACGATCGCGCCGGCGGCCAGCCACAAGCCTCTCAGGAGCCACCAGATCAGACGGCCGCCCTGGACCAGCAGCTCGACGGCTTCGAGACCGTCGAGCAGCCGCCGGAAGAGGCCGGGCCGGCGCGACGCCCGCCCGGCCTCGGTCGGTGGCTCATCCCGGCCCTCCGCACCGCGCATGCGCGCCTCCGGAGCACGGCGCCGTCGCGCGAGGGGCGGCCCCGGTCCTCACCAGGCGGCCTGGAGGCCGGCGGAGACGACCTGCGCGGTGGCGTTCGGGCGCAGCTCGCCGGTATAGGCCACCGACAGCTGCACGCCCTCGGCGACCGCGCCGGTCAGGCTCACCCCCAGCACCGCGCCGTCCCGGCCCAGCGCGCTCGTCCGGCTCGCGAACGCCGCCCCGAACAAGTCGGAGCGGACCAGCGCCGCCGTGTCGGCCAGCTCGTGCGCCCAGTACGCCCGGCCCTCCAGCCGCAGGTCCGGAATGCCCGCCAGCGCCCAGCTCGTCACGCGCCCGCCGACCAGGCTGCGCGCCGCGTCGAGGTCGGCCACCGCGAAGCCCTGGCCGCCGAAGCCCTGGTTGACCAGACCGCCCCGCTCGGACACCCGGCCCCGCGTCAGCCGATCGTAGCTGAAGCCCACCTCCGGCACGAGCTCTACCGGCAGGCCGGTCGCCAGCGCGTAGCCGGCAAAGCCCGACACCCCGCCGTTCCAGCCCGACGACAGCCCGGAGGCCTGCGACACCGCCGTGCCCAGCGCCACCGTCCGGTCGACCCGCCCGTCCGCGTACGACACCCCCGCGGTGCCGCGCAGGATCACCGCGCCGAGCCGCGTGCTCGCGTAGAGCGTGCCGCCGTAGCTGTCGGTGGTGAACCGGCCCAGCCCCGCGCCCCGGGACGTGCCGCCCTCGCGCAGGTAGCTGAACGCCCCGCCCACCTGCGTGTCCGCCCCGACCTGACGGTCGACGCCCATCAGCAGCCCGCCCGCGTCGAACCCGGCGCCATCGTGCTCGGCAACATCTTCACGCCCAATGTCGGGTGGCTGTTCATCACTACGACGACCAGTATCTACATGATCTACGAGTTCATGCACTTCTGCTGCCATGTCGAGGAGAACTGGTTCGTCCGCAACATGCCGTTCATCAACACGAACCGGCGGCAGCATACTGACGTTGGCCTGATCGACGAGCGCGGAGACAGCATCCCGCAAGACCTGAATGCGCAACTTGATGTTGTACCGCAGGGCGATGTGATAATTGTCATTCTGGTTGTCGCCCGTGATGTTACCTGCGATCCAAGCCGCGTTGAACGCGGCGCGCGGAATTCAAGCGAGCGCATTTCGCGTTGGAATTAGCGGCTCGCGATCCAAGCCACATCAAATGCGCCGCGCCCACGGCCCGGGCGTTGCCGGTCTGGGCGAGGCCGAGGCCGGCGAGGTTGCCGTAGGCGGCGGGGGTGACCACGAGGTCGAGGCCGGTGGCGGCGTAGAGCGCGTCGAAGCGCGTGCCGGCCGGCAGGCCCGCCGCCGGCTGGGCGAGCCCGGTGAACGAGCCCGACAGCCCGGCTTGCGCGGTGAGCACGCCGAAGCGCTGGCCGAGCGCGGGGGTGAAGCTGTTCGTGGCGTTGCCGGTGATGCCGCGCAGCTCCGGCACCAGGGTGCCGCTGGCCGAGACCGTGCCGGTCGGGCCGAGCGCCAGGAGGCGGGCGTAGCTGCCCGCGCCGGTGCCGGTGCCCGGTCCGTCGATGTCGAGGCCGAGGCTGCTGCCGGGGGCGAACGCCACCGGGCCGAGGACGRTGAGCGTGCCGGGGGAGTTGCCCGGCCGCAGGGCGCCGGCGACCGTGACCGGSGCCGCGATGGTGCCGATGCCGCGCAGGGTGCCGGCGGCCGCGACGGTGACCGGCGAGGCCCAGAGCCCGTTGAGCGACAGCGTGCCGGCCTGGACGGTGGTCGGGCCGGAGAACAGGCCGAGGCCGGTGAGCGTGAGCGTGCCGGGGCCGGTTTTGGTCAGGCTGGTCGGGCTGGCGGTCTCCAGGATGGCGCCGGCGTAGGTGGAGGCGGCCGCGTTGGAGACCGTGAGGGCGCCGTTGCCGAGGACGGCGGAGGCCGGGCCGGCGAGGTCGGTGAGCGTGAAGGCGGTGCCGCCGAGGTCGAGGGCGCCGGTGTTGGTCAGGCTGGTGAGCCCGGCGAGCGGGCCGGTGATCTGCAGGAGGCCGGCGTTGGTGAGCGTGCCGTTGAACTGTCCGGACAGGCGGGCGACGCCGGTGTTGGTCAGGTCTGTGGTGAGGGTGCCGTCGCTGGCCACGAGGCCGGCATTGCTGAGGCCGCCGGAGGCGGTGAGGCTGGCGGTCTGGGCGACGGCGACGAGGCCGGCATTGGCGAGGGGGCCGGCGAGGCTGTAGCTGCCGCCGCCCGTGACGGCGAGGGTCGCGCCGGCGGCGTTGGCGAAGGTGCCGGCGCTGGTGACGGTCCCGGACACGGCGAGCAGGCCGGCATTGTTGGCGAYGGCGCCGTCGATGCGGCCGGCGCTGGCCAGCACGGTGCCGGCATTGGTCAGGCCGCCGCTGATGGTGCCGCTGGTGGCGAGGAGGCCGCTGTTGGTCACGCCGCCGCCGAGGGCGCCGGCGTTGCTCAGGATGCCGCTGTTGGCGACGCCACCGCCGACGGCGCCGGTGTTGAGGGCCGTGCCGGCATTGGTCAGCCCGCCCGTAATGGTGCCGCTGTTGGAAAGCGTGCCGGTGTTGGCCACGCCGCCGGCGATCACGCCGCTGCTGAGCGCCGTGCCGGCATTGCTTGCACCTCCTGAGATGGTGCCGGTGTTGATCAAGAGGCCGGCATTGCTGACGCCGCTCCGGGTCCAGCCGGCATTGAGATAGGTGCCCGCACTCTGGACGGAGACCGATGAGGTCAGGCTACCGCTGGCGGAGAGGAACAGGGTGCCGCCGGCGACGGTGGTCGGTCCGGCATAGGTGTTGGTGCCGGCGAGTTCGAGCGTGCCGAGCCCGGTCTTGATCAGGCCGCCGACGCCCGAGATGTCGTTGGCGAAGCGGCCGTAATAGGCTTGACCGTTGTAAGTTGTGTTGACCGTCCAGGTCGAGGTGAACTGGCCCGGCCCGTCGATCGCCTTGCCGAGGTTGAGCAGGCCCCAGCCGAAGGTGGCGTTCGGGGCGTCGGCGGGCCCGTCACCGAGATGGGTGGCGGTGGTGAACATCGTCTGGGCGATCTGCGGCGCCGTCAGGAACGGGAAGGCTTGAAACAGCACGGCGGCGGCCCCGGTCACGTGCGGCGCGGCCATCGACGTGCCTTGCATAGGTCCGTAGTTCGAGCCGTCGTAGATCTTATTGCCTTTGGCGTCTTCGCGGTAACCCTCTCCGACCTGCACGGTGGAGTAGATGTTGACTCCAGGTGCCGCTATGCACCACGCCGCTGTGACCCCGCACAAGTTGCTGAAACTTGCGATTCTGTTTTTATCATCCGTGGCGACGACCGAAACGATCGAACCTGCCAGACCGGAAAAGTCGATGTTGCTCTGATCGATGAGTTGGCTCGATTTGTCAAAGAACTGGTAGAGTTCGCTTCCGGAATTTCTCGGACGAATGTACGGGTAGAACGCGGCACCGCTCGGGTTCTGGGCGATGATCTCTTGCTCTTCTCGATCGTTGCCGGCTGCAAAGACGAGCAGCATGCCACTATCTGCAGCACGCTTGAGCGCGCCATAGGAGGCGAGCGTCGTCTCGATATTATAATATTGAGAATCAAATTTACGGTATTCTGGATTCGGAATAACCTTTCCATTCGGGTCCAGGATGAATTTTGGCGGATATGAGGGTCCGTAGCTCCCATTAAAAACGCGTGCGCCCTGATCCGTGGCGTAATTTACAGCTGCATTGATATCTGTGGTGATGGGAGTTGCGCCAAATTTCTTCCCAATAGCCTTCGCGTCATCCTGAGACATGATCGCGTTGAGCGACAAGATCGTGCTGTCAAAGGCGACGCCCATCATCTGACCACCGATCGGAGAAGCCCCGATCGTGCCTGAGACGTGCGTGCCGTGGGCATTGACGTCCGCGACGATCGTGCTGCTCAGCAAACCCGGTGGATTGGTGATCCAGAAATTCCGCGACGCGTCAGACAGTCGGCCCGCAAATTTCGGATGATTGGGGTCGATGCCGCTATCGACGACGGCCACCAGGACCCCGAGGCCGGTGTAGCCACGCGCGTAAGCATTGGCGGCGTTGATCGCGGCGAGCCCCCAGTCTCCCGGGTAGGCCGGCCAGCGCGCGATATCTGCCGCCGTCAGCCCGAGCGTCGAAGGCGAGCGCGCCGGCACGGTCTGCGCCGCCACAGGTCCGAGAGCCAGCGCGAGCGTCGCGAGCGAGCTGCCGACCAGCAATCCGAGGCGCACGGCACCGCGCCGCCGCGTTCCGGCGCCCGTGCCCCTGCTCGGATCACAGGATCCGGTCGTGTTCTCTGCGTCGCTATACTTCTGAATCACTGAAATGACCCCCGCCCCGTCCATTTCGGACTTTGGGATGGGGTTAGAAAACGCGGCCTTAACGCACTATCGCAGGGCTGCCACAGTCGGGGCCGCGCGCGACATTCTGGTACGGCCAACCCCCTTTCTGGGACGGAAGGAACCATCCGGCGGCTCGCGTGTCAGGATTGATCCGAAGGTCGCGGCCGCGGCGCCCCGATCCGGCGGCCCCCGCGTCGAATCGCACGCCGCCGCGACAAACGACAGTGTACAGCCGCTCGGGTCGGCGGAAGACGGGGGGACTGTCCGGGTGGACACGGCTAACGTGCGGGATGACCGGACCGCGTTGCCACGCGTCACCTTGGGGCAGACCCTCGTTCTTCATCGGTCGTGCTAACAGCAGGTGGCAGGCTCTACGTATGTCTTCCGAGGAGAGAAACCGGGACCCGGACGCGGCACCGGCCGGGGGTGAGGCTCCGGGCGGCGAGGTCGCCTGCCTGCGGTTCGAGCCGCCGGAGGATCGAGAGGCGCTCGGCCGGGCGTGGCAGGACCACCTCGCGCCGATCTTCGACGTGAGCTTCCGCCCGGAGACCGACCTCTCCGTCCCGATCGCGATGCGCAGCTACCATCTCGGCGACCTGCTGGTCGGCGACGTGGTGGCGCCGGCCCACACCCTCGTGCGGACCCGGGAGATGATCGGCCAGCAGGGCCTCGACCACATCCTGCTGCAGTTCTACCGGCGGGGGCAGAGCCGCGTGGAGACCGATCAGGGCACCGGCCCCGTGAACGAGGTGCAGTGCATCGTCTTCGACCTCGCCCAGCCCGTGCGCATCGTGGCGGCCGCCGTCGACGCCACGAACGTCGTGATCCCCCGCGCCCTGCTGGAGAAGCAGGGCTGCCACCCCGACGCCCTGCACGGGCGCCCCCTCGACCACGACGGCGACCCGTTCGGGCGGCTGGTCCACAATTTCGTCGCCAACGTCGTCGCCTGCGGCGACCTCCTCGACCGCCGCGAGGCCCTGGCGGCCTCGGCGGCGATCACCCAGCTCTGCGCCAGCTGGCTGCGCGGGCAGGAGGAGGGGCGCCCCTCCCAGCACCAGGACATCCGGATCCGGGTCCGCCGCCTCGTCGAGGCGGAGCTCGGCAACCCGAAGCTGACGCCGGCCCTGATCGCGACGCGGCTCGGCCTGTCGCGCTCGACCCTGTACCGGCTGTTCGCCCCCAACGGCATCGTGGCGTATATCCGCGACCGCCGCCTGATGGCGGCGATGCGGATGCTCGTGCGCGACGATGCCCCCAAACCCCTGCGCATCTCGCAGGTCGCCTTCGCGGTCGGCTTCTCGGACGAGCGGACCTTCCGGCGGGCGTTCAAGCGCCGGTTCGGCTTCATCCCGAGCGACGCGTCCCAGCGCCTGGAGACCGGTCCCGAACCCGCGCCCGGCGCCGTCCTGCGCAACTGGATCGAGAGCCTCTGACGTGCCGCGCCGGCCGGCCGGCCGGCGGCGCGCCGGGGCCCTGTCCCTCTTCCTGTGCCTCGGCCTGTGCTTCGCGGCCGCCGCGCCGCTCGCCGCGGATCCCGTCCGGGCCGAGACCCGGGAGGCGGCGCCCGCGCTCCGCACCGGCGAGCCCGAGACGTGGCGGGTCGCGACCCATCCGGTGCCGCCCCTGGTCATGGACGCGGACGGCCGGCTGCGCGGGTTCAGCATCGATCTCTGGAACGCGATCGCGCGGGATCTCGGCGTCCGGACGGCGTACGTGCGCGTCGACGACCTGCCGGCGCTGTTCGCGGCGGTCTCGGACGGGCGCGCGGACCTCGCCATCGCGGCGGTGTCGATCACCGCGGAGCGCGAGCGGCGCTTCGACTTCTCCGTCACGATGCTGGAGACCGGCCTGCGCATCGCCGTCCGGTCGGAGCCGGACGCGACCGGCTCGGCCACCGCGCGGGCCCTCCGGGCGCTCCTGAGCGACGCCGCCTTCCTGCAGGTCCTGCTGGGGCTCGCCGCCCTGATCCTGACGGTGGCGGCCCTGGTCTGGTGGCTCGAGCGGCGCCATCCCGGCGGCATGGCGGCGCGCTCGGGACCGGCGCGCGGCTTCGCCCACGTCGTCTGGTGGGCCCTGAGCAGCCTCGCCGCCCAGGCGGAGGAGATGCCGCGCAGCCCGCTGGCGCGGGCCGTCACGGTGCTCTGGCTGTTCACCTGCATCGCCCTGGTGGCGTGGTTCACCGCGGGCCTGACCAGCACGGCGACCGTGGAGCGCCTGCGCGGCGCGATCAACGGCCCGCAGGACCTGCCGGGCAAGCGGGTGGGCACGGTCGCCAACACCACCTCGGTCGCCTACCTGGCGGACCATTTCGCCACGCCGGTGGGTTTCGCGACCCTGGAGGAGGCCTGCGCGGCGCTGGAGGCCGGCACGGTCGCGGCGGTGGTCTACGATGCCCCGGCCCTCAGCTACTACGCGACCCGGCCCGGCCACGAGGCCCTGCGCCTCGTCGGCACCGACTTCAACCGGCAATCCTACGGCATCCTGTTCGCGACCAGCGATCCCCGGCGCAAGCGCGTCAACCAGGCCCTGCTGGGCCTGCGGGAGGACGGCCGCTACGACGAGATCTACGGCCGCTGGTTCGGCTCCGAGAGCGGCGAGTCCCAGGGCCGCTGATCAGGGCCGCTGGTCAGGGCCGCTGGTCAGGGGCTCCGAGGCGCGCCGCGGTAGGCCTCGGCCGGGTGGCGGGCGGGCAGCCGGTCCCCCTGGCCGAACAGCTTCGCCCGCAGCGAGCCCTCGGCGTAGGCGGTCTTGTAGAGGCCGCGATCCTGCAGCTCCGGGATCACGAGGTCGATGAAGTCGGAGAAGCTCTCCGGCACGACGATCCGGCTGAGGTTGAAGCCGTCGACCTCGCCCTCCGTGATCCAGGCCTGGAGTTCATCGGCGATCGTCACGGCGTCGCCGGTGAGGACCGCGTAGCGGCCGCCGAGCCGCAATTCGCCGAGGAGGTCGCGCTTCGTCAGCCCGCGCCTGGCCGCCGCCACGGTGGCCGACTGGATGGCGTTGCCCGGCGCGTAGGGGATCGGCTCGTCGAGGCCGTAGCGGGCGAAGTCGATCCCCGTGGAGGCGGAGAAGTGCGCGAGCCCCGCCTCCGGGCTCGCGTAGGACAGGTACTCGTCCCGCTTGGCCTCGGCCTCCGCGCGGGTCCGGCCGGGGATCACCGCGAGGCCGACGAACACCTTCACGTCGTCGGGTTCCCGGCCGGCCGCGACCGCCTCGGCCCGGATGGCGCGGACGGATTCGCGGGCGGCGGCCGGGTCGCGGGCCGAGATGAACACGCACTCGGCGTGGCGCCCCGCGAAGGCGCGGCCGCGGCCCGAGGCGCCCGCCTGGTAGAGCACCGGCGTGCGCTGGCGCGACGGCTCGGACAGGTGGTAGCCCTCGACCGCGAAGAACGCGCCCCGGTGGGCGACCTTGCGGATATGGGCGGGATCGCTGAACACCCGGGCCGCCCGGTCGCGGCGCACCGCCGCGTCGTCCCAGCTGCCCTCCCAGAGCCGGTAGAGCACCTCCAGGTACTCGTCGGCGTAGTCGTAGCGCCGGTCGTGCGCCGGCAGCGTGCCGCCGCTCTGGGCGCGGTGGGCGCTGTCGAGGTAGCCGGTGACGACGTTCCAGCCGATCCGGCCGCCCGTCAGGTGGTCGAGGGTCGAGAGGCGCCGGGCGAAGGTGTAGGGCGCCTCCTGGTGGACGTTGATCGTCACCCCGAAGCCGAGATGCTCGGTCACCGCCGCCATGGCGGAGATCATCGCGGTCGGGTCGTTGACCGGGAGCTGCACGGCCTCCCGGGCGGTCACGTCGATGCCGCCACCGTAGACGTCGTAGACGCCGATGATGTCGGCGATGAACAGGCCGTCGAACAGGCCGCGCTCCAGGAGTCTCGCCTGCTCGGTCCAGTAGGACAGCGTGTTGTAGTCGGCCGAGCGGTCGCGCGGGTGGGTCCAGAGCCCGTGGTTGATGTGGCCCGGGCAGGTCATGGTGAAGGCGTTCAGCACGATCTGCTTGGTCGCAGCTGGCATCAGAGCGCTCCGTGCCGGGGCGGCCGCCGGCCGTCGAGGTGGTAGGCGCCGATCCAGTGGTACTTCCAGCGCACCGGATCGTGCAGGGTGTGGGTGCGGACGTCGCGCCAGTAGCGGTCGAGCGCCTCGGCCCGGTCGGTGGCGGCGGTGCCGCCGAGCTCGAGGAGCTTGTTGGCCGCGAGCAGGCCGGCCCGGTGGCTCGCCGCCCGGGCCTCCGCCACCGCCACGGAGGCGGCCGCGACGCTGTCGGCGTCGGGGGCTTCCCGCGCGGCGTCCACGTAGCGGCCGGCCCGCGCCAGCAGGGCGTCGGCCGCCGCGAGGCGCACCTGGACGTCGCCCAGCGCGTGGAGGGTCAGGGGATCCTCGCTCGCCCGGGCGACGCCGGAATCGATCCACGGCCGGGCGCGGTCGCGCACGAAGGGCAAGGTCGCCGCGAAGGCGCCCGCGCCGATGCCGAGATCGATCCCGGCGTGCAGGATCTGCGCGAAGGGGCCGATGGCGGTGGGCCGCTCCAGCGAGGCCTGGAACGGCACCACCCAGTCGGGCTCCACGGCGACGCGCTCGAACAGGACCGAGCCCGAGCCGGTGAGCCGCTGCCCGAACCCGTCCCAGTCGTCGACCAGGGTCACGCCCGGCGCGTCCCGGGGGACGAAGACGAGGTAGGCGACCGCCCGGCCGTCCTCCTCGGCGTTGGCCAGGGTGGGGATGCGGTGGGCGTAGAGCGAGCCGGTGCAGTAGTCTTTGCGGCCCTCGACAGTCCAGCCGGCCGGGCCGCGCACGAGCCGGGTGCGGCGCGCATGGTCGCGCGCGCCGGTCTCGGCGAGCGCGTTGCCGAAGCGCTCGCCCGCCAGGACGCGGCCGTAGAGGGCGCGCTTCTGGGCCTCGGTGCCGCCGTTGCGCAGCACCTCCAGGGCGTAGAAGTGGTTCTGCGGGATCTGGCCGAGGGAGCCGTCCGCCGCGGCGATCCGGGCGATCACCTGGGCGACCGTGGCGCTGTCGAGGCCGGGGCCGCCGTATTCACTCGGCACCGTGATCGCCCAGAGGCCGGATTCGGTGAAGCGCGCGATCTCGGCGACCGGCAGGCGGCGCTCCAGGTCGCGCTCGGCGGCGGTCTCGGCGAAGTCCTCCGCCAGCCGGTCGGCGACGGCGAGCGCCGCGGCGGCGTCCGGAAGGATCGGCACCGGGCGCGGCGGCGCGGGCGCCTGCGTGAAGGCGGTCTCGTGGGGCTGGAGCGGCATCGCCCGGTCCTCAGTTCCACTGGTGCCGGGCGGGCAGCGCGCCGTTCAGGGCGTGGTTCCCGAGGAGGTGGTACTTCCACCGCACGGGGTCGTGCAGGGTGTGGACCCGGGCGTCGCGCCAGTACCGGCTGAGATTGTACCCGTCGCGGGTCGCCGCGGCGCCGGCGAGCTCGAGCAGCCGCTCGGAGGCCTCCAGGGCCGCCTCGGTGGTGAGGATCTTGGCCTGCGCCACCGCCACCGAGGCCTCGGCCGCGCTCTGGGCGGTGACGGGGGCCGCGGCGATCCGGTCGAGCGCCCTTCCGGCCCGGGCCAGGACCTCCTCGGCGGCGTGCAGGTCGACGGTGAGCCGCCCGACCTCGCCGAGGATGTGGGGATCCTCCGCGACGGTCTCGGCGGTGAAGGGATAGGGCCGGGTCCGGGTGCGCAGGAAGTCGAGGGCGGCGGCGACCGCGCCCCGGGCGAGCCCGGCGTCGATCGCCGCGTGGATCAGCTGCGAGACCGGCCCGAACAGGCCCGGGCGCCCGGCCAGGGGCGCGAGGTCGATCGTCAGCTCCGCCTCGACCGGCGCCTGCGCGAAGATCACGCTGCCGCTCGCCGTGGTGCGCTGGCCGAAGCCCTGCCAGTCGTCGACCACCCGCACGCCGGGGGCGTCCCGGCGCACGAAGACCAGGAGCGGCCCGCCGTCGGGGCCGACCGCCCGCGTCGGGATCCAGTGGGCGAAGAGCGCGCCCGTGGAGTAGAAGCGCGTGCCGCTGAGCCGCGGGCGCTCCGGACCGGCGGAGAGCCGCGTGTCCACGCCGGTGATGGCCTTGCCGTCGCGCGCGGGGCCGGCATTGCCGATCCGGTGGCCGGCGAGCACGTCGCGGTAGATCCGCGCCTGCTGGGCGGGGCTGGCGGCGGCCGCGACCAGCGCCAGGACGCCGAACTGGTTCTGGGGGATCTGCGCCGCCGAGCCGTCGGCGGCGGCCAGGATCGCGAAGACCTCCGCGAGCGTCGCGTGCGAGACCCCGGCGCCGCCGTGTTCGCGCGGCACCGTGATGCCGCCGAGCCCGCTCTCCGTGAAGGCCGCGATCTCCGCCCAGGGCAGGCGCCNCCGCGCCCGCCGCGAAGATCCGGGCCACGGCCCGCGCGGCCGCGAGCGCCTCGGCGTCCGAGCGGATCCGGTGCGGGGGCGACGGCGGCGGGGGCATCGGCTCGGCCGGGTCGGTAACGGGATCGTCCAGGTGCAGGCTCATACGGTTTCCGGTTGACCGCTTCGGTTGAGACGTCCCACCGTCATCGCGGGCGCTGCGAAGCGACCCGGGACAACGCGCGGTTGGAAGACGCAGGTCTGCCTGGATGGCTTCGCTCCGCTCGCGCGGACGGCGCTGTCGAGGTCATCGACCGGGGACGCCCGTGGGTGCGGACTCCCGGTCGGATCGCCGACATCTGACGGGGTCGCTCAGCGGGCCCGGAGCCGCCGCACCGCGGTGTCGCCCGCGAACTGGACCGCGCACACGAGGGCGATCAGGATCGCGATCACCACCACCATCACGGTGGTGTCGAAGCGCTGGTAGCCGTACCGGATGGCGACGTCCCCGAGACCGCCCGCGCCCACCGCGCCGGCCATCGCGGAGGCGCCGATCATCGCCACCACCGTGATGGTGAAGCCGGCCACGATGCCCGGCAGCGCCTCGGGCAGGAGCACGTGGGCGAGGATGTGCCGGCGCCGGCAGCCGATGGACTGGGCGGCCTCGATCAGGCCCGGATCCACCTCCCGCAGCGACACCTCGGCGATCCGGGCGAAGAACGGGGTCGCGCTCACCGAGAGCGGCACGATCGCCGCCCAGACGCCGATCGTGGTGCCGGCCACCAGCCGGGTGAACGGGATCAGCGCCACCAGCAGCACGATGAAGGGCACGGCCCGGAAGCCGTTGACCACGGTTCCGACCACCCGGTTGGCCGTCGGCGCCGCGAAGATGCCGCCGGGGCCGGAGGTGACGAGGAACAGCGCCAGGGGAATGCCGGCGACCACGGCGATCCCGGCCGAGACCCCGACCATGAGCGCGGTGTCGAGGAAGGCCTGCCAGAGGCGTTCGATCATCTGCGGCGACATGGCGGGCCTCCGGGGTCGGGGTGGTGGGGCGGCGGTGCATCGGTCGGGGTATCGGGGGAGGAGCGGTCCCGCATCGTCTCACCCCACCGCCGCGTCGGCGGGGACGTAGCCGACCCGCTCCACGTCGCCGCCGAGCGTCCGCAGCCGCGCCTCCGCGCCCGGATCCTCGGCCGGGACGGCCACCAGCATCCGGCCGACCGCGTGGCCCTGGATCCGCTCGATGCCCGCCTGGAGCAGCCGCACCGGCGCCCCGGCCCCCGCGAGGCCCGCGAGATCCGGCGCGGCCCGGCCCGAGCAGGTGATCCGCAGGATGAGGGCCGGCGCCCGGGCGGCCGCGGCGCCCGGGCTCGCCCGCCCGGCCGCGACCGGCGTACCCGGATCGCGCAGGCTGTCGAAGATCAGGCCGACCATCAGTTCTGCCACGCCAGCAGGTAGAGCTTGTCGCTGTTGGCGAAGGACTTGCGGATCTGCTGTTTCACGGCCTCCGAGGTCTGGAAGAGCGTCACGAATTTCCGGATCACGGGGTCCTCCTTGCGGGCGGCCTTGGTGACGAAGCTCACGGCGAAGCGCCGGTCCTCGATACCGGAATAGATCAATCCGCTGGTCGGGTCGAAACTGCCGGCCGCCACGATGAAGTGCGGGTAGCCCAGGGCGAGGTCGACGTCGCCGGTGATCCGCGCGAGCTGCGGCCCCTCGACCTCGGTGAACCGCAGTGTCTTCGGGTTCTCGACGATGTCGTCGAGGGTGCCGAGGAAGCCGACGCCGTCCTTCAGCGTGATCAGCCCGGCCTTCTGGAGGAGCAGCAGTCCGCGGCCCTGGTTCACCGGGTCGTTGGCGATCGCCACCGTGCCGCCTGCCGGGATCTGGTCGAAGCTCTTATGCTTCAGGGAGTACAGGCCGATATTGGACAGGATCCCGAGCCCGACGATGTCGAACGCGTAGCCCTTCTGCTTGGCGGCGTTCTCCATGAAGGGGCGGTGCTGGAAGAAGTTCACGTCGATGTCGCCGGCGTCGAGGGCGACGTTGGGCGTCGTCCAGTCGCTGAACTCGACCACCTTGACGTCGAGGCCCTCGGCCTCGGCCTCCCGGGCCGCGACCGTGACGGCGTCGCCGTAGGCGCCGGGCACGACGCCGACCCGGAGGGACTCCGCCCCGGCCGGCAGGGCTCCGAGGCTGAGCGCCGCGACGGCGAGGAGATGCAGGAGCTTCATCGGGCGGGACTCTGGCTGGGATGGGCGGGGGCAAGTCCGGCGGCCCGGTCGCGGCGGACCGCTCCGCATCCGAAGGCGAGATCCGGAAGCATCTGGGAACTATCCATCAGGTCGACATGCGCCGTCACACGGGGAGGATTGTCTCGCGTCAGATTTAGATCAGCCCGGCCCGCCCCGAAATTCCAAAGATCTTCGTTCGACGACACGAACGATCTCCCGATCTCCCGGACCGGAGATGCGCATCCTGTGCGCCCAGCGGGGCGCTGGGCCGAAACGAGCCTTGTCGGACCGGATTGAACCTGAGATTATCCAGTTATCGCAACGGCTTGGTGAGGATCATGCGCGTCCGCGAGCACTTCGCGAGCACGCCGTGAACGAAACCTTCTGCGACGGAAGCGATCCCCGGGATGAGCCTCCCCGGGCCGGGGAGATGCGCCGTCGCCCGGTTCCCGCGGCCTGATCCGGCGCGTGCACCGAGCCGCGCCGATGCGCCCGCCGGCCGCGGGTTCGGCGGCCGACCATGTCGGAAACTGTCGGGTGAGACGACAGCGAGTGTCTGCTTTCACGACACTTCCGATCGACCGGCCGCCGATCGGGCCGGCGCTCACGAAAATGTAGGGTCCCGACGGCGCGCGCCCTCCCCCGGGGCCGGAACCCCGCTGTCTCCGAAACGTCGGGCCGGTCGCGAGCACCGCGGCCGATTCCCGGCCGGGGTGGTCGGGCCTGTCCGGGGGGCACGATGGCTCAGGGGAATCACAGACCGCGCGCGGGCGCGCCAGCGGGCGCGCCATGACGGCGAGCCACGGCGTGTTCGCCTTCGCGCATATCGGCGACCTCCATCTCGAGCGCGCCGAGGACCGCCACGCCGCCGACCTGCGGGCGATGCTCGCGGAGGTCGCGGGGCTGCACGAAAGCGGTCTCCTCGACTTCGCCTACCTGCCCGGCGACCTCGCCGAGGACGGGCGGGCGGAGCAGTACGCGGTCCTGCGCGAGGCCCTGGACCGGCACCCGGCCCTGCCGGTGCGCCTGATCGCCGGCGACCACGACCGGCAGCACGGCACGATGGCGGATTTCGACGCTCTGTTCGCCGCGGTCGCGGGCAGCCCGCGCGGCGGCGGTCACGCGGCGCGGTGCCACGACCTGCCGCGCCCGCGCGACCCGGTCTCGGTGACGCACTACTACTTCGCCGAGACCTGGGCGGGCGTGCGCTGCCTGTTCCTCGACATGGTCAGCCCCGGCTACGGCCAGAAAGGCTTCGGCCTCGACTTCCGCCTCGGGCCCCACCAGCTCGCGTGGCTCGGCGAGGAGCTGGCCCGGGCCGAGCGGGAGGGGCAGCCCTGCGCGGTCTTCGCCCACACCTACCCGGACGATCTCTGCGTGCCCGACGAGCGGGCGGCGCTCGCCGGCCTGATCCGCCATCACGGCGTGCGCCTCGTCGAGATGGGCCACACCCACTACAACGAGCTCGCCCCGGACGGGCGCACCCTCTACGCCGCGGCCCGCTCGGTCGGCCAGAACGAGGACGGCTCGGTCGGCTACGCGGTCGCGGCCATCGACGGGCCGGTCACGAGCTGGCGGTTCAAGCCCCTCGACCGGGCGCTGCCCTTCGTGATGATCACGAGCCCGGCCGACCGGCGCCTCGCCACGGCGCCCCTCGACGCCGCCGACGGCACGATCTCGGTGCGCGCCCTCGTGCTGTCGGACCGGCCGCAGGCCGCGTGGCGCTGTCACCTGCGCGTCGACGGCGGCCCGGCCCACCCGATGGTGCCGGACGGCCTCCGGACGGTCCACGCCCGCATCCCCTGGCGGGACGGCGCGCGCCGCCTCGCCGTCACGGTGACGGACGGCGCCGGCCACGCCGATACCGAGGTGATCGAGCCGGTGGACCGGGGCTTCGTGCCGCCGCCCGCGCACGAGCGCCCCGGCAGCGACGCGTTCCGCCTGCCCGCCTGGCCCGAGAAGGGGCTCCGGGGCGACCAGCTCGGGCCGAACCGCAACGGCCGGGACTGGTAGCCGGACCCACCCGAATCGCCGCACACCGCACCGCACGATCCACCCCACCAGAGGACCACCGCAACCGATGGGCGCGCTGACGCTGACCCCCAACATCGCGACCTGGACGATCGCCGCCCTCGCGACCCTCGGCGTCATCCTGCGGCCGTTCGCGTGGCCGGAGGCGATCTGGGCCGTGCTCGGCGCCGGCGCCCTCGTGGCCCTCGGCCTGCTCGCCCCCGCCACCGCCTGGGACGGCGTGCTGAAGGGGACCGACGTCTACCTGTTCCTCGTCGGCATGATGCTGATGTCGGAGGTGGCCCGGAAGGAGGGCCTGTTCGACTGGCTCGCCTCGATCGCGGTGCGCGCCGCCAAGGGCTCGGCGACGCGGCTGTTCACCCTCGTGTACCTCGTCGGCACCGTCGTGACGGTGTTCCTGTCGAACGACGCCTGCGCGGTGGTGCTGACGCCCGCCGTCTACGCGGCCACCAAGGCCGCCAAGGTCGAGAACCCCCTCCCCTACCTGTTCATCTGCGCCTTCATCGCCAACGCGGCGAGCTTCGTGCTGCCGATCTCGAACCCGGCCAACCTCGTGGTCTTCGCCGAGCACATGCCGCCGCTGGTGCGCTGGCTCGGCCTGTTCGCCCTGCCGTCCGTCCTGGCCATCGCGACGACCTACGCGGTGCTGCGGCTGACCCAGGCCAAGGCCCTGCGCGGGCAGCAGGTCGCCACCGACGTCGAGGCGGTGTCGCTGTCCCGCACCGGCCTCGTGGCGGGGATCGGCATCGTGGCGACCGGCGGCGTGCTGATCGGGGCCTCGGCGCTGGGCCTCGACCTCGGCCTTCCGACCTTCGTGGCCGGCCTCGCCACCACGATCGTCGTGCTGGTGCTCAAGCGCGGCGGCCTCGTCGAGGTCGCCAAGGACGTGTCGTGGAGCGTGCTGCCGCTGGTGGCCGGGCTGTTCGTCCTCGTCGAGGCTCTGGAGAAGACCGGCGTGCTGGCGATGCTGGCGGACCTCCTGAAGGGCTACGCCCACGCCGCCCCGGAGGCCACCGCCTGGGGGGCGGGCGGCCTGGTCGCAGTGCTGTGCAACCTCGTCAACAACCTGCCGGCCGGGCTGATCGCGGGCGCCGCCGTGCAGACCGCCCACGTGCCCGAGAAGGTGGCGGGCGCGATCCTGATCGGCGTCGACCTCGGTCCGAACCTGTCGGTGACGGGCTCGCTCGCGACGATCCTCTGGCTCACCGCCATCCGCCGCGAGGGCCAGGATGTCGGCGCCTGGACCTTCCTCAAGCTCGGCCTGCTGGTGATGCCGCCGGCCCTCGCGCTGGCGCTCGCCGGCCTGCTCCTCGTCTGATCCTCCCCCCGCCAACCCGAAGGTCCGCGCGTGACGGCTGCCCTCCTCTATCCCTTCATCCTGGTGGCGGGCGCGCTGCAGGCGATCGGCAACGCCATGAACGCGCAGCTGCGCGGCCGCATGGTCAATCCGTGGCTCGCCGCGACGGTGTCGTTCCTGCCGATCGTCTTCGTGTTCACGACCCTGTTCCTCACGATGCCGACGCCGCTGCCGAGCCTCGATTCCCTGGGCAAGATGCCCTGGTACGCGCCGCTGGGGGGCCTGGCCGGCGCGGTGGCGGTGTTCGGCGGGCTCGCCTTCATCGACAAGGTCGGCGCCGGGCCGTTCAACGGCCTGACGCTCACCGCCAACATCCTCACCTCCCTGGCGATGGACGCGCTCGGCCTGTTCGGCCTGCAGGCGGCGGGCTTCAAGCCGATGCCCTGGCTCGGCGGCCTGCTGATGGCGGTGGGCGTGACCTTCATCGCGCGCTCAGGGGGCAAGAGCGCGGGCGGCGAGGGGCACGGCGAGGGGCACGGCATGTCGGGCAAGCTGCTCTACCCGTTCATCCTCGTGGCCGGCGCCCTGATGGCGATCGGCGTGGTCTGGAACGCGCAGCTGCGCGGCGCCCTGGAGAATCCCTGGCTCGCCGCGACGGTGTCGTTCGTGCCGGTCGTGTTCGTGTTCGCGCTGATGTTCCTGCTGCGGCCATCGCCGCTGCCGACCCGGGACGACATCGCGGGCGTCCGCTGGTGGATGCCCCTCGCCGGCCTCACCGGGGCGGTCGCGGTCTTCGCCGGGCTGCTCTTCGTCGACAAGGTCGGGGCCGGCGCCTTCAACGGCCTGCTGATCACCGCGAACCTCCTGACCTCGGTGGCGCTCGATCATTTCGGCTGGTTCGGCATGAAGCGGGTCGAGGCCGGCCCGCCGCGCCTGATCGGCGCCGCCCTGATGGTCGGCGGCATCGTGCTGATCTCGCTGTTCTGAGCGCCCCGGGCCGATGGCGACCCTGCCCGCCTGGATGCTGCGCCGGGAGACCCTGCTCCTGGCCGGGGCCGCCCTCCTGGGCGCGGGCGGTGTCGCGGCCTGGGTCCTGCTCCAGGCGACGGTTCTGACCATCGCGGTCGCGCCCCGGGACGGGACCGAGCCCGGCCTGATCAAGGCCTACGCGGACGCGCTCGAGGCCGCCCGCGAGAATGTCCGCCTGAGGATCCTGTCCTTCGACGACGTGCGCGAGAGCGCGGCCGCCCTGCAGGACGGGCGCGCCGACCTCGCGGTGGTCCGCCCCGACGTGCTGCTCCCGACCAACGGCCTGACCCTGGCGATCCTGCGCGACCAGGCGATGGTCATCGCCTCGCCCGAGCAGGCCGGGATCACGAGCTTCCCGAAGCTCGCCGGCAAGCGGCTCGGCATCGCGGCGCACCGGGATGCCGATCTCTGGCTGCTCCGGAATCTCCTGGGCTATTACGGGCTCACCCTGGAGGAGGCCGCCGGCCCGGCCCGGGACTCGACGGTCCTGCTGGTCCCGGTCGATCAGGAGGCGGTGGCCGGCGCCTTCCGCGAGAAGCGGATCGACGCCTTCGTCAGCATCATCGCGCCCTCGGCGCCGAAGGCGCTGGCCCTGGTCTCGGCCGTGCAGGGCGTCGCCCGCGGCGGCAAGGTGGCGTTCGTCGCCGTGGAGGATGACGGCGCGGTGATCGAGCGCTTCCCGCGGCTCCAGGCGGTCACCGTCCCGGGCGGCCTGTTCGGCGGCCGCCCGAAGCTGCCGGCCGACGACGTGAAGACGGTGGGCGCCTCGTACCGGCTGATGGCCCGGGCCTCCCTGAGCCGGGTCGTGGCGGCCGACGTGACCCAGCAGCTCTTCGAGAAGCGCAGCGCCGCCGCCCTGGCGACGGACGCCGCCGAGTACGTCCAGGCCCCGGCCTACGACACGACCGTGGCGGCCACGAGCGCCCGCATCCCGATCCATCCGGGGGCGATCGACTATTACGAGCGCGACCAGCACGGCTTCATCGAGCGCTACGGCGACACGCTCTACCTCCTCGGCGCGCTGGCGGGCGGCCTCGTCTCGGTGCTGGCCTGGATCCGGCAGCGCCTCGCTAGCCTGCGCCGCGAGCGCATCGACGAGCTCCTGGACCGGCTCCTCGAGATCGCCGGGCAGGCCCGGGCGCTGCGCGACCCGGCGGCGATCGAGGCGCTCACGGCCGAGGTCGACGCGCTGGCCATGGACGTGGTGCGCTACGCCCGCGAGCGGGAGCCGGACACCCGGACCATGTCGGCGGCGTCCGTCGCCATCGACACGGCGCGGGCGACCATCGCGGATTGCCGGGCGCGGGCGGCCGACGAGGGAGGTCGGACCGGGCGGCCCGTCCGGCTGCACGGCGCGGGCGGGGCCTGACATGTCCGTTCCAGCCAACGTGCCCGCACCGGACCGGGCCGATCCCGCGCCGGACGTCGCCTCCGTCCGGGCGCGCGTCGCGGCGCGGGTGCAGCGGTCCCTGCGCTCCCGCACCGTGGCGTGGATGACCGTGGGGTTCGCCACGATCCTGGCGATGACCGCCATCGCGCTGGGCGCCTTCGTGTACCAGCAGCGCGGCGTCGACGCCGTGCGCCACACCGTGGCGGTGGACGGGCGCCTCGCCCGGGTGCTGTCGGCGGTGCAGGACGCCGAGACCGGTCAGCGCGGCTACCTGCTCACCGGCGATGAGGCCTTCCTGCTGCCCTTCACCGAGGGGCGGCTGAACGTCGACCGCCAGCTCGACTGGCTGCGCGACCTCGTCCAGGACGATCCCGACCAGCGGGGCGAGCTCGACACCCTGGCCGGGCTGATCCGCCGGAAGCTCGACGAGCTCGGCGCCAGCGTCGCCCTCATGCGCGCCGGCGACGGCGCGGCGGCCCGCGCCTCCGTGGCGGACGGGCGCGGCAAGCAGGTGATGGACGCGATCCGCGAGCGCGTGCGCCGCATGGAGGCGCACGAGGCGCAGCGGATGGAGCGGCGGCAGGCGATCGTGTCGCGGATCGCCCTGGCCATCTGGGGCATGGTCGGGATTCTCGCGGTGGTGTTCCTGCTGTTCGCCGTCTCGGCCCTGCGGGAGGCGACCCGGCGCAACCGGCTGTCGCGGTTCCTGCCGCAGGAGCTGGTCCTGCGGCTCGCCGACGGCGACGGCAGCCTGAAGGCCGGCCGCCGCCAGCAGGCCGCCATCGTGTTCGTCGACATGCGCGGCTCGACCACGCTGGCCGAGAGCCTGGATCCGCACCGGCTCTCGGAGTTCCTGTCCGCCTTCCGGCGGCGGGTGACGCGCCTCGCCCGCCTGCGGGGCGGGGTGGTCGACAAGTTCATCGGCGACGGCGCCCTGCTGGTGTTCGGCCTGCCCGAGCCCCGGCCCGACGACGCCGCCCGCGCCCTCGCCTTCGCGCAGGACGTCGTCGCGGTGATCGCCCGCTGGACCGACAGGACCGGGCCCGCGCAGACCGTGCGCATCGGCGTCGGCGTCCATTACGGCGAGGTGTTCTGCGGGATCATCGGCGAGGAGGCGCGCTACGAGTTCACCGTGCTGGGCGACGCCGTCAACGTCGCCGCCCGCCTCGAGCAGGCGACCAAGCTCCACGGCGTCCCGATCCTGGTCTCCGAGGCCGCGCGGCGCGCCGCCGGGGCGCCGGCCGATGCGTGGCGCGAGGTCAGCCGCGAGCCCCTGCGGGNCGCCTGTGCCGGTCCGGCCGGAGCGGCGTCGCCGGGCGGTCCGACGCGCGCTCAGCCGGTGCTGCCCCGCGGCAGCTCGCCGGGTCGGTCTCGAGGTCAGGCTGCCCATCTCAGGGCGTTGCGACCGGCGTCCTTCGCCTCGTACAGCGCTCGATCGGCCCGCTGAGCCAGCTGCTCGTAGCCCTCACCGACGCGCGCGACGGCCAGGCCCATGCTCACGCTGAGCGGCGCTTCGGATCCGGCACCGGTCGAGTCCGGCAAGCCGCGGGCGCTGGCGCGGATCCGCTCGCACACCGCCCGCGCGCGCTCCAGATCACTCCCGCGGAGAAGGATCACGAACTCGTCGCCGCCGAGACGCGCGACCAGGTCCCCCGGGCGGATCTGGGACGCGAGCAGCGATCCGAGGGTCCTGAGCGCGCGATCGCCCGCCTGATGCCCCCAGTGATCGTTGATCTGCTTGAAGTGATCCACGTCGATCGCGATCAGGCTGGCCGGCGGCAGGGCCCGGACGGGCAGGATGGTCGCGATCTCGTGCTCGAAACCCGCCCGGTTGAGCAGCCCTGTCAGGGAGTCCGTGAAGGCGCTCCTCGTCATCTCTCGATCGTGCGCGGCCAGCGCGGCCGTGAGCCGCGCCCGCGCGGAGACCTCCGCGGCGACGGGCAGGCAGGTCAGCAGGATGAAGGCCAGGAACACCTGGAACGCCTGCGCCTGCGTGACGGCGTCGGCCGCGATCAGGACCATCGGCCCGCGGCCGTAGATCGTGGCGAGGCCGCCGATGACGGCCACGACCATCACGGCCGCGGTGACGCCGAGGCGACCCAGCCGGAAGGCGATCAGGATGAGGGGAGGGTAGATCAGGAACAGTAGGGGGCGGCTCGTGCAGAAGAAGGTCGCGTACGCGACCGACCCTGCGAGGGCGAGCAAGGCGACCGCTTCGAGCCGTTCCCGCCAGCGCTTCTTCGCGAGCGCGGTCGCGTAATCGCCCCGGAACAGCGACAGCAGGAAGGGCGTGAAGACGATGAGGCCCAGGCCATCGCTCGCGACCCAGGTGCCGAAAGCCTTCAGCGGGGGCTCGCCGAAGACGAGATACGCCGTCGCGCTTCCCAAGACCCCGCTCGCGGCCGGTGCCAGCAACCCCGCGATGGCCAGGAACCGCAGGGCGGATCCGGTGGATTGCAGCAGGGCGTCCCGCGCGTAGGTTTTCCGCAGGAGATGGACCGCCAACGTCACCTCGGCGAGGTTCGCGACACTGTACAGGAGGGGGCCGACCAACGTCCCGCGCGCCAGGACATTGGCCGCGACGTTCGCGGCCAGTCCGGCACTCAGCACCGTGGCCGATCGCGATCTGTCGTTGCAGAGCAGCAGAGCGACCAGGATGGCATTCGCCGGCCAGATGGCCGCGATGTCGCGCCCGCTGCTGACCAGGCACAGTGTCGAAGCCGCCGTACAGAAATAGAGGGACGCGGCCGTCACCCACAGAGACAGGGTCGGACGTCCGTCGCTCTCGTCGTCGGCGCGCGCTCGGCTCATGCCCCCGCTAAACACGAAAATTTATAACGAACGGCTAATCATGTACAACTGACGGTCAATCGAAATTCTATAGCGCAACCACCGGAGACGGAGACGATAGACCGTCGGTCTTGCCGATGAGCTTGGCGGGCACTTGTCCCGCGCGATCGGCCGGATACCGGACCTGCATCGGGTCGCCGCTGAAGCGTCTGCCGACGGCTGGGTGCCGGAGGCTGTCTCGCCGACCCGTCCCCGTCGCGTCGGAGCGCGCACGTCCCCGCGGTGGATCCAGTCCCGCACGCGCCGACGACGGCAACCAGGCGATCGACGACGCCCAGAGCATCACGCGGGGCGACCTCCCCTGGCGCGGAGCGCGGCTCCGGCGACCAACTTGTTGTAAAGTTGAAAAGCCGATACGTGGCCGTTCCGGGATGGCCAAGGGGAAGCGGCTGCCAGATCTGCGACAGCTCCCGGGCGCTGGTCCGGGCCGCGCCGCTGCGATGGAGAACGGCGGTTACCGACGGGCGCTGGGATCGAGGCTGGTCCTACATGTTCTTACAAGTCGGGTGACTGCGGCGCCGCGATGTGGCAGGCTGCCGCTCCCTCGAAACGACAGCCGGCCCCGTGGCCGCGCCGGAACGGTCAGACAGTGACAGCACCCTTAGCCCCGGCGCCGGAGGCGCCGATGCCTCGGCCGACGAGCCTGGTGGACGCGGTCTACCGGTCGATCGTCGGCGGGATCGCGGACGGCACGTACCGGCCGAACGACCGCCTGCCGAGCGAGCACGACCTGGCGGGACAGTTCGGGGTCTCGCGCCCCGTCGTCCGCTCCGCCCTCGAGCGTCTGAGACGCGAGGGCACGATCCTGTCCCGTCGCGGCGCGGGAAGCTTCGTCCGGGCGGCCGAGGCGAAGCAGAAGCTCGGCTTCGCCCCCGTCGAGAGCATCGCCGACATCCAGCGCTGCTACGAGTTCCGCCTGACCATCGAGCCCGACGCGGCCTTCCACGCCGCCCTGCGGCGGGACGGCCCGGCGCTCCGGGCCATCGAGAGCGCCCTCGACCTGCTCGCGACGGCGACGCGCCAGGAGCAGCACCGGGAGGATGCCGACTTCGCGTTCCATCACGCGATCGCGGAGGCGTCCAACAACCACTATTACGCCGCCTCGCTCCAGGCGCTGCGCTCGCACATCGCCGTCGGCATGAAGATCCACGGCCTCTCTCTGCTCGGGCCGAATTCCGGCCTGCGTGGGGTGTTCGACGAGCACGAGGCCATCTTCCGCGCGCTCCGGGATGGCGAGGCGGAGGCCGCGCGCGGCACGATGGCCGCGCATATACGGGGCTCGCGGGACCGCCTGTTCGAAGGGCGGCTGCTCGACCTGTCGCTGTAGCGCCGGCGCCTCCGGTCGGTCGGCGCCGCGGAACCGGGGCGGCTCCGGACCTGCCAGGACCTGCCAGGACCTGCCAGGATCTGCCCCGGGGCGCCTCGGCACGGGCCGAGCCGCTCCATCGCGTCGGCATCGACGGGTCGTCCCCGGCCAATAGCCTCGGCTTGCAAGCAAAAACGGCTAATGAGCCCGGAATTAACCAAAGTTTAATTATCTGAGGAGGGCCGCGCCGGCGCGCTGGCCCCGCCGTGCCGGCTGCGATACGGTTAAGGACCACTTAACGGGTCCAAATGATATGGCGTCTATTACAGGTCTCGCCAAGGATTTGGTGCCATATCCCGGCCCCGTGCCGCTGCGCCGGCGGCCGCCGGCCACGCGGCGACCGAGCGGGACGCGGATCGCTCAGGCGGTATCACCCGTAGCGCCCACCCTCTCCGAACTCGCTCAGATCGAAGTCAATTTCGAGGCCGGCATCAATACGCTGTGGGCCTTCATGCGCCCGCACGGACGCCCATGCCAGAATCCCGAGATGCTGGCCGACTTCAGCCGGCTGCAGGATGACATCGAGCGGGGCTTCGGCAACGGCGGCCCTGACCTGAACTATTTCGTCTTCGGGTCACGCTTTCCCGGCGTGTTCAGTCTCGGCGGTGACCTGAACCTGTTCGCGACCAGGATCCGCGCGGGTGACGAGGCCGCGCTGGTCGGTTACGGCAACGCGTGCGTCGACGTCCTTCACCGCAACATGAACGCGCTGAACCTGCCGATCATCACGATCGGCCTGGTACAGGGCGACGCGCTGGGCGGCGGCTTCGAGGGGCTGCTCTCGTTCGACGTGATCATCGCCGAGAAGGGCACCAAGTTCGGTTTTCCGGAGATCCTGTTCGGGCTCTTCCCCGGTATGGGAGCGTACAGCTTCCTCGCCCGGCGGCTGGGCACCATCAAGGCTCAGGAGATGATCCTCGAGGGGCGAACCTACACCGCGGAAGAGATGCACGCCCTGGGGATCGTTCACATCCTCGCCGAGCGTGGCCAGGGCGAGGCGGCCGTGCGCGCCTACATCGCCGGCAACCATCGCCGCCGCAACGGTCAGCAGGCGATCTATCAGGCCGCCCGCGAGGTCAATCGCATATCGTTGGAGGAATTGAGAAGGATCGTCGCGGTCTGGGCGGCCGCCGCGATGAACCTCACGGACCGGGATCTGAACATCATGGAGCGGCTCGTTCTGGCTCAGGACAAGCTCAGGGGAAGAGCCCAGGCCGCCCAGTCCCGCGCGCTCCCCGCACAAGACCTGTCACCGTCAGCTCGCTAGCTTCGCCAGGGGCTCCGCGGCCGCCAGCATGGTCCGGATCTGGGGGGCGGGGACCGGACGACTGAACACGTAGCCCTGGATCAGATCGCAGCCCTCTGCCCGGAGGATGGCGAGTTGCGTCCCGGTCTCGACGCCCTCGACGACGATGGCCATCCCGATGCTCCGTCCCATGCCGACGATCGCCCGGATGATCGCGGTCGATTCGGACTTCCTGTCCAGATCCCACACGAACGACCGGTCGATCTTCAACTTGTCGAAGGCGAAGTTCCTCAGGGAGCTCAGGGACGAGTAGCCGGTTCCGAAGTCGTCGATCGACAGGCGGATCCCGAGCTGGCGGAGCCTGTTGATGGTCTCGACGATCTTGTGCGTCGCGCCCAGCGTCACGCTCTCCGTGATCTCGAGTTCCAGGCGATGCGCCGGCAGGCCGGAGCGGCTCAGCGCGCCGATGACGTGGAAGGCCAGCTGCGGATCGCCGAACTGGCGCGGCGACATGTTGACCGCGACGCTCACGGTCGACGGCCACTTCCGAGCCTCGCGACACGCTTCGTTCAAGACCCAGTTGCCCAGCTGGACGATCAGCCCCGAATCCTCGGCCACCGGGATGAAGTCCGAGGGCGGGATGTAGCCGGATACGGGGTGGTGCCACCGGAGCAGCGCCTCGCAGCTCACGATCGCCCCGCTGCTCGCGTCGACGATCGGCTGATAGTGAAGCTCCAGTTCCCCGTTGGTCAGGGCGGCCCGGAGATCCGACTCGAGGGCGTGCCGCGCGCGCGTGGCCGCTTCCATCTCGTGCTGGAAGATCTTGAACCCGCTCCGGCCGGCCCCCTTGATGGCGTAGAGGGCTATGTCGGCGCATTTCAGGAGTCTGTCTTCGTCGTTGGCGTGGACCGGGGCGATCGCGATGCCGATGGAGGCGCCGACCGTGACCTGATTGCCGTCGATGTCGAAAGGCCGCTCCAGTTCCCGGAGGACGCGCTGCGCCAGATCCTCCGCGACGGCCGGCGACGTGACGGATTGCTGGACGATGACGAACTCGTCGCCGCCGAGGCGGGCGACCGATCCGGACAGCGCCCCGATCCCGCGCAGCCGGTCGGCGACCATCTGCAGCAACCTGTCCCCGGCCGGGTGCCCCAACGTGTCGTTGATGACCTTGAAATGGTCGAGATCGAGCAGATGGACCGCGAAATCCCCCTGGCCGCTGGCGCTGGCCTTCAGCGCCTGGGAGACCTTGGCCTTGAAGCTGCTGCGATTCAGCAGGCCGGTGAGATCGTCGTAACTCGCCATCTGCTGGATGCGGGCCTCGTTGCGACGCCGCTCGGTGATGTCCTCGAAGATGATGACGTAGCCCTTCTCGGCGGTTCGCCGCTGCATCAGGGAGACCACGCGATCGTCGGGGAGGAGCAGGATCAGGTTCCCCGACCGCAGCGCGTTCGACGCCGCCGAGAACGTCGAGCGTGTCGAGCCGCGCCCCGCACGTCTCTCATCGATGACGGCACGGCTCAGCTCGTACAGGGCTCTGGCCGTGGAATTGGTATGGATCCGGTTCGCGGGGATGCCCGATATCGAGAGGAACTGGTCGTTCCAGACCTGAAGGCGGCCGCGGGCGTCGAACATGCACAGCCCGTGCGACATGTTGCGGAGCGCGATGTCGAACAGATTGGCCTGGGCCTGGAATTTCTCGGCGAGCGCCTCCTTGTCCCGGGTCGTGACCAGGGCCGACACGATGATCTCGCGCGTGCTGAGCGTGATGTCGATCATGCCGTAGGCGAACAGGAGCGAGAGGATGCCGAGTGAGGCCCGCTCGCCGTCGCCGGACATCAGCAGACCCGCCGACAGCGGCATCGCCGACAGGAGGACCTGGGCGATGGCCAGCAGCGGGCGGCCCGCATTGCGGCCCGAGATGCCCGCGGCGTAACCGATCGTGAACGTGGGCGTGATGACCTGGAGCGCGAGGTTGGACGACCGGGTCGTGATGAGGAACGACAGGATGCCGAGCGAGGCGGCGTAGGCGAACGCGCCGAGGGAGAAATATGTCTCCCAGGTCCGGTAACGGTCGTGCTTGCTCGGCCCCTTGCTCAGGTAGATTCGAGCGAGCACGATGCGGGTGAGCCCGATCAAGCCGACCGCGACGGCGGTCAAGGTGATCGCCCGGTCGTCGGACCAGAACGCCGCGGCCGTGGCGACGATGGTGCCGGACGCCGCGCCCACCGCGAGAGACGCGAAGGGTTGATACAGCCCGTCGACGAGCGAACGCTTCACGTCGCGCGCGAGAAGGGCATCCTCAGTGAGTGCGGCCCGCAGTTTGGAGTACAATCCCAACGCGGCGTCTCGCTACTTCGCTTTCGTCGCGGCGGTCATCATTCGGAGGGTTCAATCCAGGACTATCTCTGGAGATTAGCGGGCTCGAATTTCGAAGATATTGAGGGTCATGGTTAACGGTGCGGCTTGAGCATGTCTCTGTAGCGAATATTTATATTGTTTCTGCGAAGATTTCGTGATCGCGGCCGGCAGCGGAGCGGACTATCGATGCCGTGCCGGCCAGTCCGGCGCATGTAAGAGTCCCGTCGGGCGCCGTCGCCGGCGACCGGCTCAGCCGAGCCCGAGCCCGCGGATCAGCAGGACGGCGATGACCAGCAGCACGAGGAGCGAGGCGGTGACCGCCATCGTGACCCGGCCGCCGACCTGGGCCAGCACGCGCACGTCCACCCCGAGGCCGAGCGCGGCCATCGACACGATCGTGAGGAAGCCGGCGAGCCGGGAGATCGGCCCGACCCAGCCGTCCGGGATCAGCCCGAGGGAGCGCAGGCTCGCCAGGGCCAGGAAGCCGAGGATGAACCACGGCACCAGCTTGAAGAAGCCGGGCCGGCGCCGGGCGCCCCCCGGGGCGCTTCCCCCCGCCGCCGGCAGGCACGGGGCGAGGAGCGAGAGGGCCAGCACCACCGGCCCGAGCATCAGCACCCGGACCAGCTTGACAAGCGTGCCAACCTGCGTGGCGAGCGGGCCCAGCGGCACGGTCGCCGCCAGCACCTGCGGCACCGCGTAGACGGTCAGGCCCGCCAGAACCCCGTACTGGTGCTCGTTGAAGCCGACGAGCGGCACGAACAGCGGCAGGCCCAGGACCATCAGCACGCCCAGCACGGCCGTGAAGGCGATGGCCGCCGCCACGTCCCGGCTGTCCGCCCCGATCACCGGGGCCACGGCCGCGATCGCCGAGTTGCCGCAGATGGCGTTGCCGCAGGCGATCAGCAGCGCCATGCGCACCGGCAGTCCGAGGGCGCGGCAGAGGGCGCAGCTCGCCAGGATGGTCAGCGCCACCGCCCCGACGATGCCGGCCAGCAGCGCCGGGCCGGAGGCGACGATGGCCCCGAGGCTCACCGCGGCGCCGAGCAGCGTGACGGCCACTTCCAGCACCTGCTTGGCCGAGAAGGCGATCCCGGCCTTGTAGCGCGCGCCCGGCACCCAGGCGGTCCGGACGGCCGTCCCCAGCAGGATGGCCAGCACCAGCGCCTCGACGTAGGGATGGCCGGTCAGGTGTTCCTCGCCGGCCTGCAGCGCCTGCGCCACCGCGGTGATGCCCAGGCACAGGAGCAGGCCCGGGATCAGCGTGCCGGCCGCTCCGGCCCAGGCGGAGGCCCGCCGCAAGCCGGTCGGCGCGGCCCCGGACCGGTCCGGCACGGCGGTTCTGACGGTCATCGCGCGGCCTCCTGCCCGGTCTCGGCGCTCAGTAGGCCGCGCCGAGATAGCCGGCGATGGCCCGGGCCTGCTCCTCCGTGATCGGCGCCCGGTAGACCTTGATCATCTTGGCGACCTCGGCGTCCCAGAAGGCCTGCCCCTTCTTCGGTGGCTGCATGGCGACGTAGTCGGCCGAGTGGCAGGTCAGGCAGTTCTCCTGCGCGGCCTGGAAGCCGGCCGCGTGCGCGGCATCCGGGGCCGGCCGGAACTGCGCCGTCGGTTCCGGCAGCGCGTAGGTCTCGGGCGCGGCCAGCGCGGGTGTCGCGGCCAGCGCGGCGGCGATCGCGACGACCGGCGCGCGGAGTGGGCGGGTGCTGAACATGCCGATCCTCCCTCTAGGCCGCGCGCACGCGGGTCGTCTCGACGACGTTGCGCATGTAGCCGGCGGGGTTCCAGCGCGGCTCCATCGGCTGGGTCGCGCCGTCGTTGCCCGTGGCCCGCACGCGCAGGGCGTGGGCGCCCGGCGCGAGATCGACCTCCGCGGTCCAGGTGCGGAAGGCGTAGGGGCCGAGATCCTGGCCGAGCGCGGCCCGAGTCCAGGTGGCGCCGTCGTCGGCCGAGACCGCGACCTCCCGGATGCCCGAGCCGCCGTCGAACGCGATGCCGCGCAGGCCGACCGGACCGGCCTTCACCGGCGCGCCGTCGGTCAGGTTCGTCAGGAAGGAGCGGACGTTGAGGCGGCCGATCGGCACGGTCCTGTCCGGCGCCTGGCCGGGCTCGGTGCAGGCGCAGGCGTTGTCGGGGATGCGGTAGGCCGTCTTCATCCAGAAGCCCTCGAAGGGCTGATCGAGGACGGCGATGCTGTCGAGGTGCTTGACCCAGTAGGTGCCGTAGTAGCCCGGCACCACGAGGCGGAGCGGGAAGCCGTTGAGCCAGGGCAGGTCCTGCCCGTTCATGCCCCAGGCGAGCATCACCGCGCCGTCCCGGGCGTGGTCGAGGGTCAGCGCCTTGGCGAAGTCCGGCGTCTCGGGCAGGACCGGCCCGTCGAGGCCGTTGAAGGCGACCTGCACGGCGCCGGCCTTCACGCCGGCCCGGTCGAGCACCGTCTTGAGCGGCACGCCGGTCCAGCGGGCGCAGCCCATGGCGCCGTTGGCGAGCTGGCCGCCGGCGATGCGCGGCGCGAAGAAGCCGCGGGAATTGCCCGAGCACTGGTTGACCGCGACGATCTCGGTCTGGGGCATCGCCTTGAGGTCGGCGAGCGACAGGGAGAGCGGGCGCTCGACCTGCCCGGTCACGGCGACGCGGAAGGCCTGCGGGTCGATCTCGGTCGGGATGTCGGCGAGGTGGTAGCGGACGAAGAACGCGTCGTTCGGCGTGATCGCGCCCCCATCGAAGACCGCGAACGGCGTCTCCAGCTGCGGCGGCCGCGCGGTCATCTGCAGGAGCGGCCGCTTGCCCGGATAGGCGACGAGCGGCCGCTCGCCGTTGCCGAAGGGCAGCGTCGCGGTGTCGCCCGCCCGTGCGCGCGGCACGCCTCCGAGCGCGGCGAGGGCGCCGAAGGCGCTCAGTCGCATGAAGTCCCGTCTTCCGCGATCGGTCATCGCGTGCTCCCCGTTCAGGCTGTGGCAGCGGAGGTCCGGTTCGGCGCGCCCCGCCTTCGACTGCGGGGCGGCGCGTCGGGAGGGATCCCGGTCAGCGAAGGACCGAGAGATAGTGGATGTCCTGCGTCAGGCAGGTCGAGAGGCGCCACTCGACCGGCCGCTCCTCGAGGTCGATGGCGACGCGGTCGATCTCGAGGGCCGGGGTTCCGGCGGGTACCTGGAGCAGCTCGGCCTCGCGGGGCCCGATCGCCACGGCCTTGAGGCGCTCGTTCGCGGTGGCGATCGTGATGCCGTAGCGGGTGGCGTAGAGGCTGTAGAGGGTGTTGGGCAGCTCGATCTGGGCGATGCCCGGGAACAGGCCGGCTGGCACGCTGATCGTCTCGACCACGCACAGCGTGGCGTCGACGGCGCGCACGCGCTCGATCCGGACCACGCGGGCGGAGCGCACGAGGTCGAGCCGCCCGCGCTCGTCGGCGCTGGCGGTCGCCTCCGCGATCCCCGTGACCCGGCTCGTCGGCATGCCGGTACCGTCGCCGTCCGGCCGCAGCTTCAGGAAGCGGAAGACGCTCTGCTTGTCGTCGTGATCGGCCACGAAGGTCCCGCGGCCCTGGCGGCGCACCAGCAGGCTGTCGGCGGTGAGCGCGTCGAGGGCCTTGCGCACCGTCCCCTGGCTGACGCCCAGCTCGGCGGCGAGCTGCCCCTCGCTCGGCAGGACCTGGCCGGGCTGCCAGACCGCGTCGGCCAGGCGCTTCAGCAGCGTGTCGTAGACCTGCCGGTAGAGCGGGCGGAAGCCGACCGCGCCGGCGCGTCCCGAGTCTGCGCGCCCCGAACCTGCCTGCCCTTCGCCTGACCGTTCCATCGCGTGACGACGCAGAGCCCCATCCGTGGGTAGAGCGTCGAAGGTTGTGTCCAGCACCTCTCCCTCCTCTCGCTTACGTCGCCCTGCCGACGGGAGCAATCACGGGTTCTCCCTCCGCACAGGCGTTACGCCTCACAGCGCCCGGATCTCGGCCACGAGGGCTTCGGGCAGGTCGAGGCCCGCCTCGCTGGCCCGGCGGCGGAGCCCGAGCCGGCGGCTGCCCGGGAGCCGGGCGCCGTCCTCCCTTCGCGGCGGACGCCATCATGGAGGCGGCCGATGCCGGGCTGCGGCTGGTCTGCTCGATCACCGACGGCATCCCCGCCCAGGACATGATGCGGGTGAAGCGCTACCTGTACCGCGCTTGGCCTGCGCGGCGAAGCGCACCGCCTCCTCGGCGGCCCGGAACAGCGCCTTGGCCTTGTTGACGCATTCCTGCTGCTCGGAGGCAGGATCGGAATCGTAGACGCTCCGGGCCGCGGCCTCGGCCGTGCCGCAGCGGACGAGGGCGTCGGCGGCGAGGGCCTCGGCCTCCGACAGGGTGAGGTTCGGCATCGGCTCAGCGCTCCGTGAGGTGGCGGCGCACGGCCCGGGCCGTGACGGCGGAGACGCGCACGTTCGATTCCTGGGTGACCCCGGCGATGTGCGGSGTGAGGATCAGGTTCGGCACGTCSGCGAAGACGGCGCCCGCCGCCGCGTCGAGGGGCTCSCGSTCGAACACGTCGAGCGCCGCGCCGCCGAGATGGCCGGAGCGCAGGGCCGCGGCCAACGCGGCCTCGTCCACCACCCCGCCCCTCGCCGCGTTGATCAGGARCGCGCCCTTCGGCATCCGCGCCAGCGCCGCCGCGTCGATCAGGCCGCGGGTCCGATCGGTCAGCGGCACGTGCAGCGAGAGCACGTCGCTCCCCGCGATCAGCGCGTCGAGCGCCCGGCTCTGCACGYGGCCGGAGGCCGGGTTCCAGGCCGGGTCGTCCGCGGCCACGAAGGGGTCGTGGGCGGCGACACGCATGCCGAGGGCCGCCGCCCGCCGGGCGGTCTCGCGGGCGATCGAGCCGAAGCCGACGAGGCCGAGGCGCTGGCCGGCGATCTCGCGGCCCATCAGGGCGTTGCGCGGCCACGCGCCGGCGGCGACGGCGGCGCTCGCCCCGTAGGCGCCGCGCAGGAGCAGCAGCGCGGTGGCGACCACGTACTCGGCGACCGCGCCGTCGTTGGCGCCGGTGGCCGGGTAGACGGCGATGCCGCGCGTCCGGCAGGCCGGGACGTCGATGTTGTCGAGGCCGACGCCGAGGCGGCCGACCACCTTGAGGTCGCGGGCGGCGTCGAGCAGGGCGCCGCGGACCTGGGTCCGGTTGCGCACGATCAGGGCGTCGGCTTGGGCCACGGCGGCGGCGAGGTCCGCGGGCCGGTCGACGAGGCCCGGATCGTACACCACGTCGAGGCCGGCGAGCTCGGCCGCGATCGCGGCCTCGTCCATGAACTCGCTGATGATGACCTTGGGCATGGCGCGCCTGTGTCCCGGTTCCGCGTCGTCGTCCCCGCTAGAGCCGTTTCCGGCCGCGTGGCAACCCGGAGCCCGGCGCCGTCGCCCTCAGGCGACCGCGCGGACGGCTTGCTCTGTCGGGAGCGCCGCCCGGGGCAGGCGCTCGATCAGGCCGGGGATCTCCGCGGGCGGCCGGGCCGGGCTGTACAGGAAGCCCTGCGCGCTGTTGCAGCGCCGCAGCCGGAGGAGCTCGGCCTGCTGCTCGGTCTCGACGCCCTCCACCGTGACGTCGATGCGCAGGTCGCGGGCGATGACCATGATCGCCTCGATCACCGTCAGGCATTCGGGGCGGCTGCTCAGGTCGCGCACGAAGGCGCGGTCGATCTTGATCTTGTCGACCGGGAACTGCGTCAGGTAGCTCAGCGAGGAGTAGCCCGTCCCGAAATCGTCGAGGGCGATCCGCACGCCGAGCGCCCGCAGGGAGCGGAGATTGTCCAGCACGTGCGGGGTATTGGCCAGGAAGATCGACTCGGTGATCTCGATCTCCAGGCGGTCCGCCGCGAGGCCGGTCTCGCTCAGCACCGCCGCGACGTCGGCGAAGAAGTCGGGCCGGCGGAAATGGACCGACGAGATATTCACGGCGACGCGCAGGCGCGCCGGCCAGGTCAGCGCCTCCGCGCAGGCGCGCCGCAGGGCCCAGCGCCCGATCGTGATTATGAAGCCTGTTCCCTCGGCGATCGGGATCAGCTCGGCGGGCGAGACGGGGCCGAGACCGGGCCGGGTCCAGCGCAGCAGCGCCTCGCAGCCGACCACCGCGCCGTCCTGCAGGCTGACCAGCGGCTGATAGTGCAGCACCATCTCGCCGTCGGCGAGGGCTTGGCGCATCGCCTCGTCGAGTTCGTGCCGGCGCTGGACGCGCACGTCCAGGTCGCGGTCAAAGCCCCGCCAGCGCCCCTTGCCGCCCTGCTTGGCGCTGTAGAGCGCGAGGTCGGCCTTCCGGAGCAGGTCCTCGGGCTCGGTCGCGTCCGCCGGGGCGCAGGCGATCCCGATGCTGACGCCGATCTCCGCCCGGACGCCGTCGATGAGGTAGGGCTCGCGCAGGGCCGCGATCGCGGCCTCGGCCAGGGCCTGCGCGGCCGCGCCGTCCCGGCCGCGCTGCAGGATCGCGAACTCGTCGCCTCCGAGACGGAACGCCTGCGCGTCGGCCGGGAGCAGGGCGCGCAGGCGGTCGGCGACCTGCCCCAGCATTGCGTCGCCGGCGCCGTGGCCGAMGCTGTCGTTSACGSTCTTGAAGCCGTCGAGGTCGAGGTAGAGCAGGCTGACCGCCGCGTCCGGGGCCTGCGGCGCGTCCTGCAGCGCGCTCTCCGGCGCGGCCTGGGGCACGATCTGGGCGGCGGCCGCGCAGGCCTCGGACGCGACGTCGTGGAACATGACCCGGTTCGACAGGCCGGTCATCGGGTCCCGGGTGGCCAGATAGGCGATGTGCGCCTCCGCCCGGCGGGCCTCGGTCACGTCGGAGCCGACGCCCCGGAAACCCGCGAAGCGCCCCTTCTGGTCGAGGAACGGCTTGCCGCTCAGCCGGAGCCAGCGCCGGCCGGCCGGCGTGTCGACGGCGATCAGGTGCTGGTGGAACGCGCTGCCCCGCCGGAGGCGGTCCAGCAGGTCGGCGCTCTGATCGGCCTCGGGGGGCGCCTCCGCCCGGCCGGCCAGAAGCGCCGGGAACGAGGCGTGCTGGAGCGTCTGCACCGGGCAGGCCAGGACGTCCGCCATCCGGGTGGAGACGTGCTGGAAGCGCCCGGTCTCGTCCGTCTCCCACAGCCAGTCGCTGGCATTCGCCTCGAAGGCGTTGAGCAGCAGCCCGATCGTCTCGCTCTGGTCCTCGACCCGCACGCGGTCGAGGATGCGCTGGCGCGACAGGCGGCTCATGCGGCTCACGCTCGTCACCACGAAGACCGCGTAGACGACGAGCAGGAAGCCGATGCTGAGCGCGACCGGCTCCCCGGACCTGGCCAGACCGACGAAGCTGCCGACGATGACCGGGCCCGCGAACAGGTACGAGACCGACAGGAGCGGGCCGACCACGTAGGCGTCCGAGATCAGGCCGGCCACGATGGCGACGACGAGCAGCCGCGCGTCGCCGTCGGAGGGCGCGAACAGCGCGACCGGCAGGGTCGCCCAGGCGAGGCCCAGGGCGAAGGCGAGGCCGGCGGAGATCCGGCAACCCCACCGGACGGTGTGCGCCGAGGCGGTGTCGCCGTGGGTGCGCCAGTAGAGCCAGGTCGCGTAGGTCGCCGCCGTGATCAGCACCGCGACCACGGCGAGCAGGCCGAGGAGGTAGGTGTGCGAGGCCGTGCTCCAGAAGAAGTACGCGACGGCCAGCGCGATGATCAGGTGCGTCACCGCCGAGTAGGTGGCGAGCTTCAGCGTCTCGTCGAGGAGCCCCGCGCGCACCTGCAGGCGGTAGCGGCTGGGCAGCGCGTCGTCGGCGTCGGGACCGAAGAGGCGGCCGAGCAGCGATCGCGCCCGGCGGCCCGGCCAGAATCCGAGCCGCGCACCCGGCCCGTTCGCGCCGGGCGGGCCGGACGCGCCCGCGGAGATCCCGGTCGCCATCCCGGTCGCCATCCCGGTCGCCATCTCAGGCCCCATCGCGGTCCCCATCGCGGGACGCGACCCTCATCGTCAGGCCGCCCTTGGGCCGCAGCGTCACGCGGAACTGCGCCGCCGGCATCTCCGCCGTCACCGGCCTGAGGCGGAAGGCGGGCAGCAGCGTCGCCAGGATCACGAGGCACTCGGTCAGGGCGAGGCTCATGCCGATGCAGACCCGCGGGCCGGCGCCGAACGGCAGGTAGGCGTAGCGGTCCCGCGCGGCGACCCGCTCCGGCGCGAAGCGGCCCGGGTCGAACGCCTCCGGCCGGTCCCAGAGCAGTGCGTGCCGGTGCAGGGCGTAGACCGGCACGTGGACCGACTGCCCGGCCGGCACGACCGCGTCCCCGAGGCGGACCGGGGCCCGCGTCCGCCGGACGATCAGCGGCGCCGGCGGATAGAGGCGCATCACCTCGAGGAGCACCTGGCGGGTGTAGGGCAGCCGCTCCGCGGCCTCCGGATCGTCGGCCGGATCGCCGCCAAGGCGGGCCATCTCGGCGACGACGCGCCGCTCCACCTCCGGGTGCTCGGCCAGGACCCGGAAGGTCCAGGCCAGCGCCAGGGCGGTGGTCTCGTGGCCGGCGGACACGAAGGTGAGCAGGTTGTCGACGAGGCTCGCCTCGGGGAGCGGCGCGCCGGTTTCCGGGTCCCGCGCCTGCAGCAGGAGGCCGAGGAGGTCGGAGCCGGGCTCGCCGCGGGCCCGGCGGCGCGCGATCGTGCGGGCGACCTCGCCGCGCAGGTAGCGCACCGCCTCCGCCCCGGCCCGGGACCCCGGATGCGGGACCCAGGCCGGGGCCCGCAGCATCTCCAGGGCGATCTTCCAGCTGGTCTGGCCGAGATAGGCGTCCATCGCGGCCCCGAAGGGCCCGACCTCCAGGTGGGGATCGCCCGACACCATCGTGGCGACGATGACGTCGAAGGTCGTGCGCATCATCTCGCGCAGGATGTCCCGCTCGGTCCCGGCCGGACCGGCGTCGCGCCAGCGCGCCCGCGTCGCCGCGGCGGCCCGGGCCATGGCCGGCACGAAGCTCCGGACCCGGTCCGGCCGGAACATCGGGGTCGCGGTCCTGCGCTGCCGTCGCCAGTGGGCCCCGTCGGCGGTGAGGACCCCCGCGCCGAGGGCCGGGGCCAGCGCCCGGAGCATGAACGGCTCCCGCTCCAGCGCCTCGGCCTGGTCGACCATCAGGCTGCGGATGTGCCCGGGATCGCAGACGTAGGTGGTCCGCTGGCCGAGGAAGCGGGTGGTCACCAGGGGTTGTGTGTAGATCTGGCGGGGCCAGGCCTCGATCAGGCTGCCCAGCATCGTGACGAGCACGGATGGCAGCGCGACCGCCTCGGCCACGCCCTCTGCCACGGCCTCCGCGAACGGCGGCCGTCCCGGCGCGCAGACCCTGAACGTTCCGACAGCGGGCATACCGGCTCCCTCGCGGGACCAGATTCGTGGCTCAACGTTAAGTTTTGGCGTCCCGCCGCATCGCCGTCGAGAACTTCCCCCGGCCCCGGGGCGGAAATCGCCGCGTTGCTTACCGGGGGCTTACCGGGATTCCCGCGGCAACGGGGCGAACGCCCGGCGGCGGCCCGCCCTAGCGGTCGCGGGTCTGGAGGGCCCGAGCCTCGAGAGCCTCGAGGAGCCGGCCCTCGATCAGCAGGGCCGAGCCGTAGTGGAACTCGATGTCGAAGGCGTGGCGCTGGTTCATCGCCAGCGACGCGCTCTGCATCGCGACGAGGTGGCCCTCCGCGTCGAACAGGCCCGAGCCCGATCCGCCGTAGCCGTCGTTGCAATCGTGGCGGGCGCGGCGGATCGCGCCCTCGCTCGGCGGATCGATCCGCCGGACGGCGCAGGATTCCCGGCTGCTCTGCCCCCGGTAGTTCTCGTGCCCGGCCGGCGAGACCATCGTCACCGGGAGCGCGAGGTCGCCGGTCGGAAGGCCGGGCGGGTCCGGGATCGGCTGCGGTCGCGCCTCGGCCGGCTCGGCGAGGCGCAGCAGAGCCCAGTCGTCGGTGATGTGCAGGCGCCGCGCCTCGGGCTCGATGCCGAGGTCCAGGATCTCGGGCACGAAGGCGTAGTTCCGGCCGGCGATCTGGAAGTAGCAATCGGCGACGGTTCGGGTGACCTCCAGCTGCCGGTTGCGGAAATTGTGCGCGTTCATCAGCACGAGGGACCGGCTCCCGATCAGCCACGCGGCGGCGGCCTTCTGGGGGACCCCGTCCGGGCGCCGACACCACAGGACGCCCGCGCCGGGAAAGCGGTCCAGGTCGGCCCCCGTCAGCTCGCGCCGCCCGTCCTGCTGATAGAGCGCCGCGAGGTGGCGCTGCTCCCTGCCGCTCCCGGCCGCCACGGCCGGCGGCGTCCAGGCTGCCATCCAGGCTGCCATCCAGGCTGCAATCCAGGCTGCCAGCACCGGAGAGCGGGCCGCGCAGCCCGTGACATGACCCATGGCGTCCTCCCGGAGCGGGTCGCGGACGGCGTCAGCCCCGCGCGCGAGCCCAATGTTCCCGCCTGTCTGGGATGGCGGTCGGCGCCCGGTCAAGACCTCCGTGATCTTACCAGATCACCGGTGTCGTATTGCCGGATCATCCCGAAAAGAAATGTTTCGTTTTGCAAAGACACGCATTACAAGCCGTGCGAATAATCGAGTGGCGCGCAACGATAATAAGTCTTTCATAAGCTCAGCGAATACTGGAAATAAGCCGGATATCGCGACGCTGGAGGCGGATCTGTCGTTGAAAGTCGTGTCGCCATCGAATGAACACCACGATGACTGTGAGGCCAAACGGCGTGGCAGTCCGGCGAGGAGACGCAGGATGATGAGGCTCCGGAATTCCGTCTCGGCATTGGCGATCATGGCGCTCGCGCCGGTCGCCATGGCGGGCGTGGCGCAGGCCAACGACAAGCTCGTCGAGAAATCGAAGAGCGACGAGAACTGGGTGATGCCCGGTAAGAACTACGACTCGAACAACTACAGCGACCTGACCCAGATCAACAAGAGCAACGTCAAGCAGCTCAAGCCGGCCTGGACGTTCTCCACCGGCCTGCTCAACGGCCACGAGGGCGCGCCGCTCGTCGTCGACGGCGTCATGTACATCCACACCTCGTTCCCCAACAACACCTTCGCCCTCGGCCTCGACGATCCGGGCAAGATCCTCTGGCAGGACAAGCCCAAGCAGAACCCGGCCGCCCGCTCGGTGGCCTGCTGCGACCTCGTGAACCGCGGCCTCGCCTACTGGCCCGGCGACGGCAAGACCCCGGCGCTGATCCTCAAGACCCAGCTCGACGGCAACGTCGCCGCCCTCAACGCCCAGACCGGCGAGACGGTGTGGAAGGTCGAGAACTCCGACATCAAGGTCGGCTCGACCCTCACGATCGCCCCCTACGTGGTGAAGGACAAGGTGATCATCGGCTCCTCGGGCGCCGAGCTCGGCGTGCGCGGCTACCTGACCGCCTACGACGTCAAGACCGGCGCGCAGGTCTGGCGCGCCTACGCCACCGGGCCGGACGAGGACCTGCTGCTCGCCAAGGACTTCAACATCCACAACGCCCATTACGGCCAGAAGGGCCTCGGCACCTCGACCTGGGAGGGCGACGCCTGGAAGATCGGCGGCGGCACCAACTGGGGCTGGTACGCCTACGATCCGGGCACCAACCTGATTTACTTCGGCACCGGCAACCCGGCGCCGTGGAACGAGACCATGCGTCCCGGCGACAACAAGTGGACGATGACGATCTTCGGCCGCGACGCCGACACCGGCGAGGCGAAGTTCGGCTACCAGAAGACGCCCCACGACGAGTGGGACTACGCCGGCGTCAACGTGATGATGCTGTCCGACCAGAAGGACAAGGACGGGAAGATGAGGAAGCTCCTCACCCACCCGGACCGCAACGGCATCGTCTACACCCTCGACCGGACGGACGGCACGCTGGTCTCGGCCAACAAGATCGACGATACCGTCAACGTGTTCAAGTCGGTGGACCTGAAGACCGGCACGCCGGTGCGCGATCCGGAATACGGCACCCGGATGGACCATCTCGCCAAGGACATCTGTCCCTCGGCGATGGGCTACCACAACCAGGGTCACGATTCCTACGACCCGAAGCGGCAAGCCTTCTACATGGGCATCAACCACATCTGCATGGATTGGGAGCCCTTCATGCTGCCCTACCGGGCGGGTCAGTTCTTCGTCGGTGCGACGCTGAACATGTATCCGGGCCCGAAGGGTGACCGGCAGAACTACGAGGGCCTCGGCCAGATCAAGAGCTACAACGCCATCACCGGCAAGTTCAACTGGGAGAAGATGGAGCGCTTCGCGGTCTGGGGCGGCACCACCGCCACCGCCGGCGACCTCGTCCTCTACGGGACGCTCGACGGCTTCATCAAGGCGCGCGACTCCGACAACGGCGACCTCCTCTGGAAGTTCAAGCTGCCGTCGGGCGCCATCGGCTACCCGATCACCTACACCCACAAGGGCACGCAGTACGTCGCCATCTACTACGGCGTCGGCGGCTGGCCGGGCGTGGGCCTGGTGTTCGACCTCGCCGACCCGACCGCCGGCCTCGGCGCGGTGGGCGCGTTCAAGAAGCTCGCCAACTACACCCAGATGGGCGGCGGCGTGATGGTGTTCTCGCTGGACGGCAAGGGCCCGTACGACGACCCGAACGTCGGCGAGTACGCGCAGCACGCCGCCAAGTAAGGGCCGCGCGGCAGGCCTCCGCGTGAGGCCCGCCCGACGACCTCCCACCCGACGACTCCCGCCGGCCCGACGGCCGGCGGGATCGCGGGACGGATCCGAGCGGGCGGGGCGCCGCCAAGCCCCGCCAGTCCGGCCCCGCCAGTCCGGCCCCGCCACAAGAAACGCTCCGACAACAGGGATCAACGTCCATGCCGCGCCCGCGCGCCCGCATCCTGGCGGCCCGCTTCGCCGCCGTCCTGACGCTCGCCACCCTGGCCGCCGGGCCGGCGGCGGCCCAGGAATCCGAGGCCCATTCCATCCAGTCGGATCCCGGCAAGGCCCCGGCCGCCCCGCCGGCCGACCCCGCGACTCTTCGGATCTGCGCCTCCGAGAAGCAGCCGCCGCTCTCGATGAAGGACGGCTCGGGGCTCGAGAACCGCGTCGCCGCCGCCGTCGCCGAGGCGATGGGGAAGAAGCCCGTCTTCGTCTGGCTCCCGAAGCCCGCGATCTACCTCGTCCGCGACGGCCTGGAGAAGCGGACCTGCGACGTGGTCGTCGGCCTCGACAGCGACGACCCGCGGGTGCTGACCACCCGGCCGTACTACCGGAGCGGCTACGTCTTCATCACGCGCGCCGACAAGGATCTCGACGTGAAGTCGTGGTCCGACCCGCGGCTCAAGACCCTCGACCACATGGTTGTGCCGTTCGGCTCCCCCGGCGAGGCGATGCTCAAGGAGATCGGCCGCTACGAGGAGGACATGGCCTACCTCTACTCGCTGGTGAACTTCCGGTCGCCGCGCAACCAGTACACCCAGATCGACCCGGCCCGCATCGTCAGCGAGGTCGCCAACGACAAGGCCGATGTCGGCGTCGCCTTCGGGCCGGACGTGGCCCGGTACGTCAAGGAGTCCCCGACGCCCCTGCGCATGACGCTGGTCCCGGCCGACACGACCGGCAGCGACGGCCGCAAGGTCCCGCAGGTCTTCGACCAGTCGATGGGCGTGCGCAAGGACGACGAGGCCCTCCGCAAGGCCCTCGACGCCGGGATCGAGAAGGCCCGGCCGGCGATCGCCGCTATCCTCAAGCAGGACGGGGTGCCGGTCGTCGCCTCGAACTGAGGCCGCCCCACCGAGACCGGCCCGGCGCGCCCGGGCCATCGATCAGGACATCAGGACCCGCTCAACAGATGCTCATCGTACGTTCGGCCCGCGTCGCCCTTCTCACCCTCGCCGCGGCGATGCCCGTCGCGGCCCGCGCCCAGCCCCAGTCCGGCCCGCAGACCGGCATCGTCTTCCGCAACACCATCACCGGCGAGGCGATGGACACGGCCGAGGGCAAGCCGGGCGGGCGGGACACGCAGGCGGTCAAGACGTTCTTCCAGACCGGCAAGAACCTCTACATCGACGACAAGTCCTGCCTGCGGAACGGCGAGAGCCTGTTCCTGACCTCGTGCTCCGGCTGCCACGGCCATCTCGGCGAGGGCAAGGTCGGGCCCGGCCTCAACGACGATTACTGGACCTACCCGGCGAACACGACCGATGTCGGCCTGTTCGCGACGCTCTGGGGCGGCGCCAACGGCATGATGGGCCCGCACAACGAGGATCTCAATCCCGACGAGATGCTGCAGGTCATCGCCTGGATCCGCCATCTCTACACGGGCCCGGTGAAGGATGCCGAGTGGCTCACCGACGCGCAGAAGAAGACCTACACGCCCTTCAAGGAGGGCGAGACCTTTGCCAAGGACGCGCCCGGCCAGTGCAAGCCGCTGGACTAGCCGTTCTCGGCAAGTCGCGCCCCGCGGGAGACGGGGCGAACCGGCGGCCCGACCGGCCGCCCCAGGAAGAGACGGAGGAATCAACGATGCGCACAGTGATCACGGCGGCGATGCTGATCGCGGGGGCGGCCTTCGCGGTACCGGCGCTGGCCTATGACGGGCAGACCTGCAAGGCGCCGGGCAATTGCTGGCAGCCGAAGCCCGGCTTCCCCGAGAAGGTCGCCGGGACCAAGTACGACCCCAAGCACGACCCGAAGGAGGTCAGCAAGCAGGCCGAATCCATCAAGCAGATGGAGGAGCGCAACCGGAAGCGGATCGAGAACGCCAAGAAGACCGGCAAGTTCGAGTACGACGTCGCCAAGATCTCTTCGAACTGATTGCGACCGATCCGACCGTCCTGGGGCCGGCCCGCCTTGCGGCGCCGGCCCGCAGCGACGCTCGGCAGCGCACGCCGCATCGACACGCGCAGGCACCGTCTCATGAACACCCTCCGTCCCGGAGACACGATGCTCACCGACTGGCGGGCGGCGGCGGCCCGCTTCGAGGCGGAGGTCGCCAAGGCGGTGGTCGGGCAGGAGCGGGCGATCCGCCTCGTGACGATCGCGATCTTCGCCCGCGGCCACGTGATGCTCGAGGGCGATGTCGGCGTCGGCAAGACCACCCTGCTGCGGGCGGTGGCCCGGGCGCTGGGCGGGGCCTACGAGCGCGTCGAGGGCACGGTCGACATGATGCCGACCGACCTGATCTACCACACCTATCTCGGCCCCGACGGCCGGCCGCGGGTCGATCCCGGCCCGGTCCTGGCCCGGGCCGAGGATCTCTCGGTGTTCTTCTTCAACGAGATCAACCGGGCGCGGCCGCAGGTCCACGCCCTGCTGCTCCGGCTGATGGCCGAGCGCAGCGTCCAGGCCTTCGGCCGCACCTACGCGTTCCCGAACCTCCAGGTCTTCGCCGACCGCAACCGCGTCGAGCGCGAGGAGACCTTCGAGCTCCCGGCCGCGGCCCGCGACCGCTTCCTGATGGAGATCGGGCTGGAGGCGCCCCGGGACGCGGCGGTGCGCCGGAGCCTGGTCTTCGACCCGCGCTTCCACGACACCGACGCCCTCGTCGGCGCGGTCGCGGCGGGCGTGCTCGACCACGCCCGGATCGGCGGCATCGCGGCCGCGATCCAGCACGCCGTCCGGGCGGAGCCGTCGATCGAGGCCTACGTGGTGGCCCTCTGGGACGCGCTGGTCCGCCCCGCGGAGGCCGGGATCCGGCTCCCGGGCCTCGACACCGCCACCCTGGTGCAGGGGGGCGCCTCCCCGCGCGGCGTCGCCTTCCTGGTGCGCGCCGCCCGGGTGCGGGCGTGGCTGGAGGGCCGCGAGTGGCTGGTGCCCGAGGACGTGCGGGCGGTCTTCACCGCCGTGATGGCCCACCGCGTCTTCCTCGAGCCCGTCCACGAGCTGCAGCGCGGCGCGATCGTGCCCGCCCTGTGCCGGGCCGCGTTCGAGACGGTGCCGGCGCCGTGAGCGACCCGCGCACGGCCGACATCGTCTATCTGCCGCGCTGGCGGCCGCGCGGCAGCCGGGCCGGCCTCCACNCCCGCCGCCTGCCCGTCCCCGGCCAGGCCTTCGGCCTCGCGGCGAGCCCGGACGGCGCGCACCTGTTCGTCGGCGACTGGTCGGGCGACCGCGTCCTGAAGGTCGCCGCGGCGACCGGCGCCGTCGAGGGCGCCGCCGCGGTGGGCCGCGACCCGGCCCATCTCGTCCTCGACCGGCGCGGGCGGCTCTACGTCGCCGACCGCGAGAGCCGTCAGGTCAGCGTGATCGACACCGAGACGATGGTCCGGGTGGCGGTCGTCCCGACCGGCGAGGCGCCCTTCGCCCTGGCGCTCGCGCCGGACGAGGCGAGCCTCTACGTCGCCAACGTGCGCAGCGGCGATCTCACGGTGATCGACACGGCGACGCTGCGGGCCCTGGCCACGGTTCCGGCCGGCCGGATGCCCTACGGGGTCGCGGTCACCGGCGACGGCCGCCGCATCCTGGTCACCAACCAGCACGCCGCCGCCGTGACGGTGATCGACGCGGCCCGGCTCGAGATCGTCGCCACCGTGGCGGTCGGGCCCTATCCCGAGGGCATCGCGGTGGCCGGTCCGCGTGCCTACGTGGCGAACTGGTTCTCGGACGACGTCTCGGTGATCGATCTCGCCATGTGGCGCGAGACGGCGCGCATCAAGGTGGCGGAGGGGCCGCGCACGGTCCTGGCCGGGGAGCCCGCGCGATGAGCCGCGCCGGCCGCGTCCGGATCGCGTCCGGCCTGGTCCTGCTGGCCCTCGGCGCCTGCGACCGCGGGTCGGACGAGCGGGCGGACGAGGCCGGCGCGGTCGTCGCCACCACCGCCGAGGGCACCCTGCCGGCCTGGCTCGCGCCGACCGACGGGACCGACCCGGCCCGCTGGCTCGCGGGCCGCGAGGCCGGGACGGCCCTGCCGGCCGACGATCCCCGCGTGCGCGCGATGGCGACCGCGCTGGCCGGGGCCCGCGACGGCTTCATCGAGGACCCGCGCATGATCGCCAACCGCACCGTCCAGCTCGGCCAGATGCTGGCCGAGGCCGGCATCGGCGAGGGCTACGGCGCGATCCTCGGCGGGCTCGGCGGTATCGCGGCGGGGCGCGGCCGCCGCAAGAGCCTCTACGGC
Source organism: Methylobacterium mesophilicum (assembly GCF_036441335.1). Classification (GTDB taxonomy): domain Bacteria; phylum Pseudomonadota; class Alphaproteobacteria; order Rhizobiales; family Beijerinckiaceae; genus Methylobacterium; species Methylobacterium mesophilicum_B. Next base: position 19,877 of record NZ_MLBW01000027.1, on the reverse strand, counting down.
GAGATGTGCCAGCACTACTACAACGCCCGGATGCAGGGGGCCGACCACGCGGCCGCGCTGGCGCGCCTCGCAGCCCCGCACCCGGACCGCGAGGCGACGCCGTGAGTGCCGCCCGGGCCTCGGCCGACCGCCCGGCGGGGCGGGACGGCCCGCGGGTTCTCGACGCGGTGCTGATCGTCGACGACCACCCGGTCGTGCGGCGCGGCTTCCGCCATCTCGCCGAGGATGCCGGCGTCCGGGCGGTCCACGAGGCCGCGGACGTGGTGTCGGGCTACCGCAGCTTCCACCGCCACCGGCCTGGGCTGGTGGTGACCGACCTGGGCTTCCGCGACCAGGGGCTGTCGGGCCTGTCGCTGATCCGCCGGGTGCGGGCCCTGGAGCCGGCGACCCGGATCCTCGCCTTCAGCATGCACGACGATCCGGTGATCGTCGCCCGCGCCATCGAGGGCGGGGCGCACGGCTTCGTCCTGAAGGACACGGCGGTGACGCGCTTCCACGAGGCGCTGGCGGCCGTGTCGGCCGGGCACAGCTACCTGCCGCACGAGGTCGCGACCAAGGTCGCGATGCTGAATGCCGGGCTCCTGGAATCGCCCCTCGCGCGCCTGACCGCGCGGGAGGTTCAGGTCCTGTCGCTGCTGGGCGCGGGCAAGTCCAGCGAGGCGATCGCCGACAGCCTGTCGATGAGCCACCGGAGCGTGTCGGCCGCCCTCTCGGGCATGAAGCAGAAGCTCGGCGCCGGCAGCCTCGCCGACCTGCTGCACATCGCCCTGTCGCGGCACGGGCGCCCGGTGTGAGGACGGCCGCCGTCAGCGGGGCGGGGCTACCGCGGCACGATCAGGCCGGGAATGATCGATCCCTGCGGGCCGAACGTCGCCTCGGCCTTCCGGCAATTGGCCGCGACGTCCTTCTGGTAGGCCGCGATGTAGCGGGTCGCGGTCAGGTGCAGGTCGCCGGTCTCCAGGCTCGCGGGATCGACGCCCAGGGCCTCGACGGTCTGCTTGAGGCGCGCGGGATCGCTGCGCAGGCCGGGGCATTCGAGGTTCACGAACCCGGCGAGCCCCGCGAGCTTCGCCGCCTGGTTGCGCCGCGGATCGGCGGCTGCCGGGTCCTGCGCCTGCATCGGGGGCTGGGTCTGGGGCTGTGTCGGAGGCTGCGCCTGCGCCTGCGCCGTCAGAAGAGCCAGCAGGCCGGCCGAGACCGGGCCGGAAAGACGGACCGCGCGCATCGCTTCTCCCATCCTGTCGCACGAGCAGCGCGTCCGTCGGCCGTCACCGCTGCGCAGAGGCACGCAGGGTTATGCCGCAGGAACGGAGATTTACAATGCAGACCAAGCTTATAATCGTCTTATTGGCTCTCGGATGCGCGCCTCTGCCGGCGCATGCCGCGCGCCTGACCGTCGACGACAGGGCCTCGCTGTGGCCGCGGGCGAGCGCGACCGACAAGATCGATTTCTCCACCCGGATGGGCCGGGCCTTCCACACGTTGTCGCCCAGGCTGGACGCGGCGTACTTCATGCGCTGCCTGGAGGAGACCGCCAATATCGGAGACACCAAGGACCTGCGGCTCGAGGAGATGGTGCGGACCTGCATCTCCCTCGTCCGGGACGAGGCCGAGTGAGCGGCCGGCCGCGCCCCACGCGCGGCCTCACGCACGATGGGCGACGATGTTGACCAGCCGGTCGAACGGGTCGCGGACGTAGAACCGCTCCACGCCCCAGGGTTCCCGGGCCGGGCCGCACAGCACGGGCAGGCCGGCCCGCCTCACGCGGGCGCGGACGTCCGCCAGATCGTCGACCTCGACCGAGATGTCGGGAACCGGCGTGCCCGAGCCGCCCGTGCTGGCCACGCTGATCTGCGGCGTCGCCGAGATCCCGGGCGCCGCGAAGGTCAGGATCCAGCCGTGATCCATGACCACCTCCAGGCCGAGCACGTCCCCGTAGAAGGCCCGCGCCGCCTCGACCTGCATCGCCCGGATGTCGGTGACGATCCGCCTCACGGCCATGGCCCGGTCCCCGCTGCGCGCCGCCTATCAGAGGGCTCCGCGGGCTGCCCGGCAAGGCCCGGTACGCCGCCGCAGGGATCCGCGCCCCGACCTCGTCGCGGTCCGCCGACCGGAGTGCACGCAGCGATTGAATACAGCGCCTCCGGAAAGAATCCGGAAAGCTCCCCGATGGTACCGTCGCCGCCGGTGGGAGCGCGCACCGTCCAGCAGAATGTTCGCCCAGGCGGACGATTGGGATCCCCGGGTATGAACAGTGGGACGGTCGCGCTGCGGGACAAGGCGAAGCTCCTCGACACCGTTCTCGACACGATGGATCAAGGGCTCATGATGATCGACGCCGCCGGCGTCGTTCAAGTCTGTAATGCCCGGGCCCTCGCGCTGCTCGACCTGCCGCCGGCGCTGATGCGGTCCCGCCCGACTTTCGAGGCGGTCCGGCAATACCAGATCGCGCAGGGCGAGTTCGGGACGGCGAGCGAGACCCTGCAGCGCTGGGTGGCCGCGGGCGGCCTGGAGCGCCGCGCCCACACCTACGAGCGCGAGCGCCCCAACGGCACCGTGCTGGAGATCCGCACCGTGCCGCTGCCCGACGGCGGTGCGGTCAGGACCTTCACGGACATCACCGCGCGCAAGCGGGCCGAGGAGACGCTGCAGGTCAGCGAGACGCGCCTCGCCCTGGCGCAGGACGCGGGCAGCGACGGGCTCTGGGACTGCGACCTCACGACGGGGGAGGCGTGGTCCTCCGACCGCTGGTGGGGTGTGCTGGGCTACGAGCCCGGCGAGCTGGCGAGCCACGCCCGCACGTGGCGGGCCCTGCTCCACCCGGAGGATGCGGGCGCGGCCGAGCGGGCCCTGATCGAGCACCTGAGCGGGCGGGCGCCGACCTACATGTCCGAGCATCGCATGCGCCGCAAGGACGGCTCCTGGGCCTGGATGATGACGCGCGGCAAGGTGGTGGCCCGCGCCGCCGACGGACGCGCGCTGCGCTTCATCGGCACCCAGATCGACATCACCGCCCGCAAGGCGGCCGAGGGGCAGGTCGCCCACATGGCGCGCCACGACGGCCTCACCGACCTGCCGAACCGCGCCCTCTTCTACGAGCGGCTGGAGATCCGGCTCGCCGACATGCACCTGAACGGCGGCACCTGCGCGGTGCTGTGCCTCGATCTCGACCGCTTCAAGGCCGTCAACGACAGCCTCGGCCACGCGGCCGGGGACTTCCTGCTCCGGGCGGTGGCCCACCGCATCCGGGCGGTGCTGCGGGCCGACGACATGGTGGCGCGCCTCAGCGGCGACGAGTTCGCCGTGCTGGTGGCCGATGCCGACGACCCCGCCCGCGCGGAGACCCTGGCGGCGCGCCTGATCGCGGCCGTCCAGGCGCCGATAGCCTTCGGCAAGCGGCGGCTGAAGGTGGGCCTGAGCGTCGGCATCGCGCGGGCGCCCTGCCACGGCTTCGACAGCGAGACCCTGTTCCGCCGCGCCGATCTCGCCCTCTACCGGGCGAAGACCGAGGGCCGGAACACCCACCGGGTGTTCGAGCCCGCCATGGACGCGGCCGAGGCGGCCCGGCGCGACCTGGAGCGCGACCTGCGCCAAGCGATCGAGGGCGACGAGCTCATCCTGCATTATCAGCCGCAGGTGAGCACCGGCACCGGCCGGCTGCTCGGGTTCGAGGCGCTCGTGCGCTGGGAGCATCCGACCCGTGGTCTGGTGCCGCCGAACGCCTTCATCCCCCTGGCGGAGGAGAGCGGGCTGATCCTGCCGCTGGGCGAGTGGGTGCTCCGGGCCGCCTGCCGGGAGGCGGCCCGCTGGGCGCACCCGCTGAAGGTCGCGGTGAATCTGTCGCCGCGCCAGTTCCAGCAGGCGGACCTGCCCGAGCGCGTCCTGGCCATCCTCACCGAGACGGGCCTCGCGCCGACGCGGCTCGAACTCGAGATCACCGAGACCCTGATCATCAACGACATGGCGCGGGCGCTCGGCATCCTGCGCCGGCTGAAGGCCTTCGGCGTGTCCATCGCGATGGACGATTTCGGCACCGGCTACTCGTCCCTCGCGACGCTGCAGGCCTTCCCCTTCGACAAGATCAAGATCGACCGGTCCTTCGTGGGCCATGTCGAGGTCAGCCCGCAGGCGGCGGTGATCGTGCGGGCGGTTCTGGGGCTCGGCCGCAGCCTCGGGATGAGCGTCGTGGCGGAGGGCGTCGAGACCGACGCGCAGATGCGCTTCCTGGCTGCGGAGGCCTGCGACGAGGCCCAGGGCTACCTGATCAGCAAGCCGCAGCCGATCGAGCGGTTCGCCGCGCAGCTCGACGCGCCCGAAGGCTTCCTGCCGCCCGGCAGCCCCGACGCGGCCGTCGCCTGAGGCACGCCGCTCCGGGGACCCGACCACGGCCCGACGGCGGTTCGAACGCCCGCACGATGGTCGCGGTGGCGGTGCGGGCCGCCGGGCGGACGGCCTGCCGCCGGCCCCTGTGGCACGGCCGCGACACCGGCCGACGACCGCCTGTGGATGACGCGCCCTGCCCCCGATCCGTCAAGGTTCGGATGCCAGCGTGGCCGCGCACCTCCGAACCGGCTCCCCCAGCTCCGCCATCCCATGTTCGCCCAGCCCCACGCCCTCATCCTCCGCCATCGCGAGCGCGTCGCCGTGCTCGTCTCCTCGGCGCTGTTCCTGGCGGGCGCCCTGCCGCTCTTCTGGGCGCTCGGCTGAGGCCCGCGCCCGGGCCGGCAGGATCGACGGCCGGCCGCGGGCCGTCGAGCTTCCAGGCCGCGCTCCGGCCGCCTGAACGGCGCAGGGGCCGCGTCCTCTCGGACGCGGCCCCTGGCGTGTTCGGTCCGGCGCGACGGTCGGATGCGACCGTCGCGGTGTGGTCTCAGTAGGAGCCGAACTTGTAGTTCAGGCCGGCGCGGACGACGGCGAACTCGTCGGAGCGGCGTCCGATGCCGCTGTAGACGACCGGGAAGTTGTTGGCGGCGTTGATGACGAACGCGCCCTGGTTGCGGGTGTTGCGGTCGAGGTTGACGTACAGGCCTTCGACCTTGAGCGTCACGGCCGAGGAGCGGAAGAAGTTCAGGAACGAGTCGGTGGGCAGGGCGTACTCGATGCCGCCGCCGACGGCCCAGCCGGTGCGGAAGCTGTCGTTGCCGGCGTAGCCGCCGAAGGAGCGGTCGGCGCTGCCCGAGCCGTAGGCGAAGCCGCCGGTGCCGTACACGAGGGTGCGGTCGAAGGCGTAGCCGAGGCGGCCGCGGACGGTGCCGAAGAAGTCGAGGCTGGAGAGGCCGCGCGGGTCGGTNCGCGACCGGGCTGCGGCGCGCCGGTCTGCCCCGTCGCCCACCGGCCGCCGACAGGCGCCGGGGACCTCATCGGGCGCGGTCGTGCTGGCGGCGCGTCTCGGACGGTGTGCAGCCGTAGCGGCGGCGGTAGCGTTGCCCGAAATCGCCCATGTGGGCGAATCCCCAAGCCCGGGCGATCGCGGCGATCGACCGGCGCGGCGCCGCGATCGCGGTCAGGTCCTCGTGGGCCCGCGTCAGACGGCGCTCGATGATGAACTGAACCGGCGTCCGGCCCAGCTCCTTCCGGAACGCGTTCTGCAGCGATCGGACACCGGTCCCCACCGCGGCCGCGATATCGGCCAGGGTCATGGCGGTCGGCAGGTTCGCCTCGATGTACTCGATCGCCCGCCGGAGATGCGACGCGGCGACGTCGCCGGTGGGCGCGGCGGGCACGGCGGCCCGCTTCGGCCAGGCGGAGAGCAACTGATAGCTCATGACCTCCTGAAGCAGAGGCAGCATCAGGTCCGCCTCCCGGTCCAGGTCCTGGAGGCGGCGCCGGATCAGCCGGATCGTGCAGAACAGGGCCCACAGGCCGGGCATCGTCATGTCGGCGATCGGCGCCAGGGCCGGGAGGGCGGCGCGATCGCGCCCCGTGAGGGCGTCGTTGGCAGCGGCGAGCGCGTCGACGGCGATCGTCGCGCTCACGGCCCCGACCGCGCTCGAGGCGCGCACCTCGCGCAGGTCGTCGAAACCGGTCAGGGCGGCGATCGCCGGCGATGCCAGGATGTCGCCCCGGCGATGGGCGTAGACGATCTGGCCCCGCGTGACGAAGCGGACCGTCAGGAGGCCCGCGGAGAATTTCGGGGTGGTGACGAAGCCGCTCGGCGACCGTGTCTCCCAGAAGCTCAGCATCTCGGTCTGACTTCCGGAGATCTCGATCGCCGGCGCCGCGGCGCGCGCGACGTCCAGATAGACCGCGATGCCGCCGGTGTCGTTGAACGACCGGAGCTGGTTCAGGGAGGCGATGGTGGCCGAGAACCGGGCCTGCGGTCGCCACAGGCTCGGATCGCGGCGCGTCTGATCTGCTGCCTTCATGTCGATCGTCTGGGGAGCGCGGCCGATCCGGGCGATCTCGATAGTCGCGGACCGCCGAACTATTTGGCCGCGTACGCGCTGCAGGGCAAGCGTATCCCGACCCTTTTGTCGATCAAGTCGCAGGTATCGGAATTATCAAGATCGCGAACGGATGGAATTATCGCGAATACTGAGATTTAAGAACTTGTTCAGCGGCGACATCTACATGGAGGGGCGAACGTCCCCGAACGGATCCCGGTCTCGCCGATCCCTTCGCACTTATCGCGGGTCGCCTCGATGCTGCACTTGTGTTCTTCCCGCGAGCGGGCGTGGCTGACGGCGCTGGGGCGCGCCCTGGCCGTCGTCGAGTTCGGAATCGACGGGGTCGTCCGCACGGCCAACGCCGCGTTCCTGGACCTGACGGGCTACAGCCTCCCGGAGATTCAGGGCCGTCATCACAGCCTGTTCGTGCCGGTCCGTCACCAGGGCGGCGCCGCCGAGCGCGCGCTGTGGGACCACCTGCGCGCCGGCACCGTCTCGGGCGACGAGTTCCAGCGCGTCACCAAGGACGGGCGCGAGATCTGGCTCCAGTCCAGCTACGTCCCCGTGGCCGGGCCCGACGGCCGGATCGAGAAGATCGTGACCTTCGCGATCGACATCACCGTCCTGAAGGCACAGACCCTGGATCTGAACGGCCAGATCGCCGCGCTGCACCGGTCCCAGGCGGTGATCGCCTTCGATCCGACGGGCGTGATCCTCAACGCCAACGCCAATTTTCTCGACGCGCTGGGCTACCGGCTGGACGAGATCGTCGGACAGCATCACAGCCTGTTCGTGGATGCGGACGAGCGGGCAGGGCCCGCGTACCGGGCCTTCTGGGACAAGCTGGGACAGGGCGAGTTCGCCGCGGGCGAGTTCAGGCGCGTGGCCCGGGACGGTCGGGACGTCTGGATCCAGGCGACCTACAACCCGATCCTCGATGCCGACGGACGCGTGGTCAAGGTCGTCAAGTTCGCGGCGGACATCACCGCGCAGGTTCGCGACCGCCAGCGGCGGGTGGAGGCGCAGCGGGTGATCGGCGGAGACCTCGACGCGATCGGCTCCGCGATCGAGGACATGGCCCGGCAGACGGTCGCGGCGGTCGAGACGGCCGGACGCGTGTCCGGCGACATCCAGTCGGTCGCCTCGGGTGCGGAGGAATTGTCGGCCTCGGTCGGCGAGATCAGCCAGCAGGTCGGTCGCGCCGCGCGCAGGGCCGGCGAGGCGGTCGAGCAGGCGAGGCAGACCGGCGCGATCGTCGCGGGGCTGAGCGGGCAGGCCGCGCAGATCGGCGAGGTCGTCACGATGATCCAGGGGATCGCCGCGCAGACCAACCTGCTGGCCCTCAACGCCACGATCGAGGCCGCGCGCGCCGGCACGGCCGGCAAGGGTTTCGCCGTGGTCGCCTCCGAGGTCAAAGCCCTCGCCGAGCAGACCGCCAGGGCGACCGATCAGATCCGGGGGCAGATCGTGGCCACGCAGGCGGCCACCCGCGACGCCGTCGACGCGATCGGCTCGATCCAGGCGACGATCCGGGCGCTCGACCAAGTGTCCGGAGCGATCGCCGCCGCGGTGGAGCAGCAATCCGCCGTCACCCGCGAGATGTCGGGCAGCATGCAGGCGGCGGCCCAGGGAGTGGCGACGATCGCGGGCGGCATGGACGCCATCGCCCGGTCGAGCGACCGCGTCGACGCGGCGACGCGTCAGGTCCGCGAGGCCGCGCGCGCCGTGCGCTGAGCCGAAGGTGCCGCGCCGGTGTCGGGCTCCCGACGGGCGGGACCGCGAAGGCGGGGCCGCCGGCGGGGGAGGGGCTCCCGCCTCAGAGGCCCATGAGCACGCCAGCCGAGCCGGCGACCGTCATGGCGAGGCCGCCCAGGAAGGCGCCGATCATCGCGTAGGAGAAACCCTTCAGGACCATGTCGTGCACGCCTCTCATCGAGCAGCGGGTCTCGGAGACCCGGGATCACCAACTGCAGCGATGATGCCGGATCGGCCGGGCGCGTGCGGTGCGAAGAGTCACGCTGCGCCGCGGAACCGTTCGGCGCCGGTTCAGGCGGCCCCGGCGGGCGCGCCAGTCGCCGGGCCGGTCCCGCTCAGGCGAAATGCGCCGGCAGGCTGAGGGCCTGCGCGTAGGTCGCGAGGGCGACGGCGCCGGCGATCAGGGTCGCGGCCAGGGTGATGCGGTTGGTCCAGGTCATCGTCGTCTCCATCAGGATCGCGACCGGGCCACGACCCTGTTCGCGGTGTGGCCCCATCTACGCCCGGGCTCCCGGCCCGGGCGTGTCCGAGAGCACCTGCGGAGCATCGGTTCCCGCGAGGATCCCGGGCCGCATGTCGACCGGACCTCATCGGTCCACCTGCGGGCACAGGGGATGTCGCGACGCGGGACGGCGTGCCGTCCCGGGAGCCGATTCATCCGGCCTCGGCGTCCTGTTCCGCGTTGGACGCGACCGTGAATCCCTCACGGTCGAAGACGGTGTAGAGGACGCCGGCCGGATCGAGGCCGAGTCCCGCGATATGCGCGGTCGCCGCCTCCCTGGCTTCGGCCAGCGTGCTGAACGGATCCGGCAACTGGTACATCCGCGACGCCTGCTCGGCGCCGTCGCTCTGCACCGGCGGCGTTGTGATCTCGACCGTGTAGGGCACGACGTCCGCCTGCCGATGACTAGTGGAACACGCCGAGGAAATACAGCAACAGAATGATCGGCAGCGGGATCCCCAGCAGCCACAGCAAACCACCGCGCAGCATTCGCACCTCCTCTATGTCGAAAATCGTACCGAAATATCGGTCGGTTCGAGACTGGAACGCGCGAACAGCGGAAAGGGATGCACCTTCATGGCGTGAATGCTCGGATCGAACTTCCAATAGAGATGTGGAAAACCTGGATATGGCCGGCCGCGCGCGCGGTGAAGGGCGCCGATCCGGCCCGATCGCCGGGGCGGGGGCTCAGCGATGCAGCGCGGCGACCCAGTCCCTCGGGGGATCCACCGGGGCGGCCATCCAGGTCCTGGCCCAGGCCAGGGCAGGGCAGGGCAGGGCGGTTCGCGTCGATCGGCCGAGCGGCCATCCGGGCGGCCACGTAGGCGTCCTCCCGCGGTTTGCCCGTGTCCTGGGCGACCCGCTCCCGGCCGGGCCTGCTCCGGTGCGCCGACTGCGGGTCGAAAGCCGCGCGGACGCAGCCCTGTCAGGCGCGCTCCAGGCCCGGCAGGCCGGCCGTCTCCGCTGCCAGCGCCGCGGCGGGCGTCCGCCTACTCACCGGACGCGCGATCCGCCTGCGGGGCGGCGTCGGCGAGGGTCATCGCGTGGGCGGCCGTGCGCAGCTCATGACGGGCCACGCCGTCCGCGAGCGCGACCAGGGCGACGACCACGAGGCCCAGCATGAGGAAGCGGCGGATGGTCAGGGCGGGGATGAGCATCAGGGGCGCCTCGCGGAGACGTCCCCACCGTAGCGGAGCCGCCGCGCGCCGACTGCCACCCCGATGCCACATGAGTACGGAAAGCGAACGCCCGGCCGCCGGGTCCCGGCGGAGACAGCCCGGCCCACCCGTGACGCCGGCGCCGGGGCCCTGGCCGCCGTCGCGTGGGGCGCGGCCTCCGTGTACAGGGCCGCCGCCTCGAATAGACGTCAGATCCGATCCGATACTGACGATTGTGCGCGCTCGCACGCATTCGCGGCAAACATCGGTCTAGTTTCCCTGTCGAACGCCGACATTCGGCCCGAACGAGCCGAGACGATCGTGACCGCCGGACCGACGATCGTCCTCACTCGCGACAGTTGACCGGATGACTTCGTGACGAAGTCGTACGAGGTCTGTCATGATCCTCCGCATGTTCGCTGCCGCCGCTCTCGCCGCGGCCCTCGCGACGCCCGCCTCAGCGCAGGGATCCGCGCAGGGACCCGCAGAAGGATCCGTGCAGGGACCCGCCGCGGAACACGGCCTGGCCGACATCACCGACGTGATGCTGCCCGAGCTCTCCGTGACCTATTATCGGCCCGCTCCGGCCGACCGGTCCGCCGGCCCGCACGCGGCCGGCACGGCCGGCCGCCTGACCCGCTGACCGGCCGGGCCCTCGCGGCCCGACCGGTATCGCGGACCGGGTTCGGCGGGAGGGGAGGGCACTTCACGGCGCGCCGGCCGACCTCGCCCCGATCATGCCGGGCGTCGACGCGATCTCGCCGCGGGCTTCCCCGGCCGACATGCACGCACGATTAGTGTTGACGACCGGCAATGCTATGATCGGTGGCACGTATACGGTATGGATCGACGCCGTGAGCGCGCCTGGACGCGAGAGGCCGATTGCCATGACACGCTTGACCGTCGCCGTTCTGGTATTCGCCCTGGCGAGTCCCGCGCTCGTCGCGCAGGCCCAGCAGGATATCCCGATCCAGCGGGATCTGAAGCGCATGGATCGTCTCGATCAACGGCTCGGGCGCGAGGATACCGAGCTGAAGGTCGATCCCAACGTGACGCCGGACAATCCGGACGGCGTCGTCGGCTTCGACGGACCTCCGTTCAACTACGGGGATCCCGGCGTGATGGGTGACGGCCCCCTGCCGCCGGGCTCGCCGGCCGACGACGACGACTGGTACTGACCCGGTCCGGCGTGCCCCGCGGCCCTGGGACCGAGCGCCTCGGCGAAGACGCCCGACACCAGGCTGCAGAAGCGGCGCAGCTCCGTTCGCGCGGACGATCGTTCCTGCGGTCGGCGCAATCCTGCTGTGGACAGGGGCTCCGGCCCGGCCGCCCGGCCGCCATCCTTTCCGGGGCGGTAACCATGCCGGTCCTACCAGCCGCGTCCCCGGACGGTGAGGCAGGTGGACGAATGGGCGACGACGTGGCGGCGATCCTGTTGACCCTCGTGACCGAGAATTCCGAGCTGCGCGAGCAGCTCGCCAGCGCGCAGGACATGCTGATGGAGACGGCCATCGATGCCGGGCAGCTCCATGCCCGGATCCAGGGTCTGGAGGCCGAGCGCGCGGCGTGGCGTGCCGAGGCCGGGCACCGGGACGCCCGCGCCGCCCTGACGGCCTGACGGTTCGGCCGCGCGCCGACCGGGCGCGGACGGGGCGCGGACGGGGCGCAGGGCCGGATGTCGCGGTCGGAACCGGGACCGTGTACGGTCAGGGGCCGTCGAACGATCGACACGGGAGCGCGCGGCGATGGTCACGGACGTCCTGCCCCCGCTCGGTCGGGCCGCGCTCCCGGCCGGCCTGCGCGCCCGCTTCGTCGAGGGCGTGAACGGCCTGCGCATGCATGTGCTGGAGGCGGGCGACGCGGGCCCCGACCGCCCCCTCGTCCTGCTGGTGCACGGCTTCCCCGAGATCGCCTATTCCTGGCGAAGGGTCATGCCGGCCCTGGCCGCGGCGGGCTACCACGTCGTCGCCCCCGACCTCCGGGGCTACGGCCGCACCGCGGTCGCGCCCGTCGCCTTCGCGGACGACCTCGCGCCCTACCGCCTGCACAACCACCTCCTCGACCTGCTGTGCCTGCTGAGCGCCCTGAAGCGCGACAGGATCGCGGCGCTCGTCGGCCACGATTACGGGGCCTGGGTCTGCGGCTACTGCGCCCTGGCGCGGCCCGATCTCTTCGGCATGGTCGCCCTCATGAGCGCGCCCTTCGCGGGCGCGCCGCCGCTCGGCGCCCTGGCCCGCGGCCTCCGGGCGAGGGCCGCGAGGCCGCGATCGCGGCGCAGAGCCGCGAGGCCGGCCTCGCCCTCAACGATCTGGAAGCGGCGCTCTCCCGCGCCCTGCAGCAGCCCCGGGCCGGCAGCCACCCGGAGGTGGAATCCGCCCTGGTGGCCGACGCGACCCTTCGCCGGATCAGCGCCCGGCTGATCGTCCTGCGGCACGCCCCGGAGGCGGCCGCCCCGGAGGCGGAGCCGTGGCGGGCCTGGATCACCGCGACCCTGGCGGCCCTGGGCGCCGACAGGCCCGTGCCCGAGCGGCCGGCGCTGGATCGCGGACAGTCGCTCGTGCGCCTCGTCAGTCAGGTCGACCTTCTGGTCGGAACCCTGCGGCCCGGGGAGATCCGGGCCGCGACGGTTGCGGATGGCGGAGCCTCGGCTTCGAGCGACGGGACCGAGGCGCGGGCCGGTCAGCCCGTCCTGCCGTCCTGACGGACGGCATCCCGATCACCGGGCCGGCGGCCGTCCCGCGGGACCGGCCGCCCGTCAGAACCGCGGCAGGGCGTTGGCCGGGCCGCCGGCATGCGGGCCGCTGTAGCGGTAGGCGGCCGGCCGCGCCGGGCCGGCGGCGTCCCGGTACAGGACGGGGGCGTTCCCGACCCAGCCCGAATAGGCCGAGGCCGGGTAGGGCGCGTGCTTCGAGTCCAGGCCCTGCGCGAGGGCGGGCGTGGCGACCGCGGCGACCAGGGCGGCGGCGGCGAGCATGCGAACGGTCATGATGATCTCCTGATGTTCTCGTATGACTTCAGCGGGAAGTCATCCGGTCAACCGTGTCGAGTGAGGAAGATCGTCGTCGCGATGCGCTGGGCGGCGGTCTTGATCGCTCCGGCTTTGCTTGGCCGAATGTGACCTCTCAACGGGGATACTCTGCCCCGGGTTCGACCGCTGCCGTGCGCTGGCGCACGGGGAGACGCGGCGCGGGCCCGACGGCGCGCGACGGGGTCCGGGCACGGCCGGGGATGCGTCCCGCGCCGAAGCGTGGCACAGACCGCGGCCTGAAAGGGATGCAGACCATGCGGCTGATCGTCGGCCTCGGAAACCCGGGCGCGCGCTACGCGGGCAACCGCCACAATATCGGCTTCCTCGCCGTCGACGCGATCGCCCGCCAGCACCGGGCGAGCCCGTTCCGCCACCGCTTCCAGGGCGAGGCCGCCGAGGTGGTGCTGGGCACGGAGCGGGCGATCCTGCTGAAGCCCTCGACCTTCATGAACGAGTCCGGCCGCGCGGTCTCGGAGGCGCAGCGCTTCTACAAGATCCCGCTGGCCGACGTGATCGTCCTGCACGACGAGCTCGACCTCGCCCCCGCCAAGCTCCGGGTGAAGCTCGGCGGCGGCAATGCCGGCCATAACGGCCTGCGCTCGATCACCGCGCAGTGCGGCAACGACTACCGCCGGGTCCGGCTCGGCATCGGCCATCCCGGCGACAAGGCGCTGGTCCACGCCTACGTGCTCAACGATTTCGGCAAGGCCGAGCTGCCCTGGGTCGAGGATCTCTGCCGGGCGGTGGCCGACCACGCCGCCCTGCTCGCCGCCGGCGAGGACGCGAGCTTCCAGAACAAGGTCCACCTCGCCATGGCCGGCCGCGGCTGGGACGACGTGAAGACGCTGGGCGCCAGAAATTGACACGCCCACACGGGGACGGGATATCGGGGCGGGCGAGAGGGTCCGATGAAGGCGGTGCGCGTCGCGCCCGGCTGTCGGCGGTTCGATTGCCTCCCGGCGGCCGCGGCCCGGCGCGTCGGTGCCGCGCGCGCTCGACCGAGGACAGGGCGCGCGGCGTCGTGTTCGCGGGCCCGATTCTCATCAACCCATTCCGCGCGTCGCCCGACGACGCGCTGCGACGGAACTGACCCATGGGCTTCAAATGCGGCATCGTCGGCCTGCCGAACGTCGGCAAGTCGACCCTCTTCAACGCGCTGACGCAGACGGCGGCCGCCCAGGCGGCGAACTACCCGTTCTGCACCATCGAGCCGAATGTCGGCGAGGTGGCGGTGCCGGATCCGCGGCTGAGTGACCTCGCCCGGATCGCCGCCTCGAAGGAGATCATCCCGACGCGGCTGACCTTCGTGGACATCGCCGGCCTCGTGCGCGGCGCCTCCAAGGGCGAGGGCCTGGGCAACCAGTTCCTCGCCAATATCCGCGAGGTCGACGCCATCGCCCACGTGGTCCGCTGCTTCACGGACGGCGACGTCACCCACGTGGAGGGCAAGGTCGATCCGGCCGCCGACATCGAGACCATCGAGACCGAGCTGATGCTCGCCGACCTCGACAGCCTGGAGCGCCGCGCCCAGGCGCTGGAGAAGAAGGCCAAGGGCGCCGACAAGGAGGCCAAGGAGACCCTCGACCTCGTCAACCGGGCGCTCCCGCTCCTGCGCGACGGCAAGCCCGCCCGCCTCGTGGAGCGCAAGCCCGACGAGGAGAGGCTGTTCCAGTCGCTCGGCCTGATGACCGCCAAGCCCGTCCTCTACGTCTGCAACGTCGACGAGGGCGACGCCGACAAGGGCAACGCCTACTCGGACGCGGTCTTCGCCCGCGCCAAGGCGGAGGGCGCCGTGGCGGTGGTGGTCTCGGCCAAGATCGAGAGCGAGATCGCCGTGATGCCGGAGGCCGACCAGGCCGAGTTCCTGGAGGCGGTGGGCCTCGCCGAGCCGGGCCTGAACCGGGTGATCCGCGCCGGCTACGACCTCCTCGGCCTCGTCACCTACTTCACGGTCGGTCCCAAGGAGGCCCGCGCCTGGACGATCACCAAGGGCACCCGCGCCCCCGGGGCGGCCGGGGTGATCCACTCGGATTTCGAGAAGGGCTTCATCCGCGCCGAGACCATCGCGTTCAAGGACTACACGGCGCTCAACGGCGAGGCCGGCGCCCGGGACGCCGGCAAGCTCCGGCTGGAGGGCAAGGATTACGTGGTGCAGGACGGCGACGTGCTGCACTTCCGCTTCGCCAACTGAGGCCCGGCACCCGTCATCGCGCGCGCAGCGACGCGACCCAGGGCGACGCGACCCAGGGCGGCGCGACTCCGGTGAGCGCTGCGCCGCCTGGATAGCTTCGCTCCGCTCGCAGAGACGGCGATCCCGATCGCCCACCCCACCGATCACCGTGACGAGCCCGCCATGCCCGATCCCGTCCTGCCCGATCCCGCCCTGGAAGACTTCTCCGTCGGCGACGTGATCGTCGGGGCGCCGCTGACGGTGACCCGCGACGCCATCGTGGGCTTCGCGCGGGCGTTCGACTTCCAGCCCTTCCACCTCGACGAGGCGGCGGCGGAGACGACCTTCGCGGGCCGGCTGATCGGCTCGGGCTGGCACACGGCGGCCCTGGGCATGCGGCTGCTCCAGCAGGGGCCGTTCCGGGGCGGCTCGTCGCTGGGCGCGCCCGGCATCGACGAGCTGCGCTGGCTCGCGCCGGTCCTGCCGGGGGACGCCCTGACCCTGACCTTCCGGGTCGCGGGCCTGCGCGACTCGGCCTCGAAGCCGGGCCTCGGCTTCCTGACCGCCGAGGTCGCCCTCGCCAACCAGCGGGCCGAGACCGTGCTGACCCAGCGCTTCACCTTCATGCTGGCCCGCCGCGGCACCGATCCCCTGCCCCCGCGGCCCGTGGAGATCGGCGTGCCGGCACCGGTCACCGAGCCGGACGATGCCGAGATCCTGCCGTTCCTGCGGGACGCCGAGATCGGCGCCGTGCGGGAGCTGGGCGCTTACCCGTTCAGCGCCGAGGCGATCGTGGCCTTCGCGCGGGCCTACGACCCGCAGGCCTTCCACCTCGACCACGCCGCGGCCAAGCGCAGCCATTTCGGCGGCCTCTGCGCCTCCGGCTGGCACACGGCGGCCGCCTACATGAACCGGATGCTCACGACCCGCGCCCGGGACGCCGCCTACACGGCCACCCGCGGGCCGGTCCCGGAGGCGGGGCCCTCACCCGGGTTCAAGAACCTGCGCTGGCTGAAGCCGGTCTACGCGGGCGACACGGTCCGCTTCAGCGCCAAGCTCACCGACAAGCGCGCCTCGGCGTCGCGGCCCGGCTGGGGGCTGGCCTTCGCGCGCAACACCGGGGTCAACCAGCGCGGCGAGGCGGTCTTCAGCTTCGACAGCGCGGTCTTCCACCAGTGGGAGCCCTGAGCCGACCGGGCCGGGCGGGTCTCACGCCGCCCGGCGGCGCTCCGGGTAGAGCCCGTACAGGCCCTCGCGGCTCGCCGCGCAGATGCCGCGCTCGGTGATGATCCCGGTCACGAGGCGCGACGGGGTCACGTCGAAGGCGGGATTGGCCACCGGGCTGCCGGGGGAGACGACCTCGATCGTGGCGAAGCCGCCGTCGGGCAGCCGGCCGGTCATGTGGGTGACCTCGCGCCCGTCGCGCTCCTCGATCGGGATCTCCCTGACCCCGTCCTCGAGCGTCCAGTCGATGGTCGAGAACGGCAGGGCGGCGTAGAACGGCACGCCGTTGTCGTGGGCCGCCAGCGCCTTCAGGTAGGTGCCGATCTTGTTGCAGACATCGCCGCTCGCCGTGGTCCGGTCCGAGCCGACGATGCAGAGATCGACGCCGCCGTGCTGCATGAGGTGGCCGCCGGCATTGTCGGCGATGACCGTGTGCGGCACGCCGTGGCCGTTCAGCTCGAAGGCCGTGAGCGCGGCGCCCTGGCCGCGCGGCCGGGTCTCGTCGACCAGGACGTGGACCGGCACGCCCCGCTCGTGGGCGGCGTAGATCGGCGCCAGCGCCGTGCCCCAGTCCACCGTGGCCAGCCAGCCGGCGTTGCAGTGCGTCAGCACGGTGACCGGCCGGTCGCCGCCCCGGGCGGCGTGCAGGTCAGCGATGACCTGGCCGCCATGGGCGCCGATCGAGCGGCAGCTCGCCACGTCCTCCTCGGCGATGCGGCCGGCCTCCGCGAAGGCGCGGGCGAAGCGCTCGTCCGGCGCGACCTGGCGCAGGTTGGCGGACACCCGGTCCAGCGCCCAGCGCAGGTTGATCGCCGTCGGCCGCGTCGCCGCGAGGGTCGCCACCGCCCGGTCGATCCCCTCGTGCGAGGCGTCGGCCCGCATGGCGAGCGCCAGTCCGTAGGCGGCCGTGACGCCGATCAGCGGCGCGCCCCGCACGATCATCGTGCGGATCGCCACCGCGGCGTCCTCCAGCGTGGCCAAGCGCTTCAGCTCGAACGCGAAGGGCAGGCGGGTCTGGTCGATCACCTGGACGCTGACGCCGTCCGGGTCCGGGAAGATCGTGCGGTAGGGCTGGCCGTCGATGTTCATGGCCGCTCCTGTGCCACAGCGGGGCGGCTTTTGCATCCTCCCGGGTGCCGCCGCGACGGCCTGGGGATGCCCGGCCGGCGGCCGGTCAGCCTTCCTCAACCTTAGCGGGTCGTTAAGGCGCTCGTGCCTAGCCTCGGGGGTAAGTTCCCGTTTCGCGTCCGGTCCCGCATGCGCTCGCTTCGCCGTCCCGCATCGCCCTACGAGACTTTCGTCGACAGCGTTCGCCCGTTCCTGGGCAAGCGCCTGACGGAGCTCGGCGGCTTCGTGCTGTTCACCGGCGCGGTCGCCCTGACCGTGGCGCTGGCCACGTGGTCGATCGACGACCCGAGCCTCAATCACGCCACAGACCACGCCGCCCACAACGTCCTCGGCCAGCCGGGCGCCGTCGTGGCCGACCTCGCCATGCAGATCCTGGGCCTGGGCTCCCTGGCCTTCGTGCTGCCGCCGGTGCTCTGGGGCATCCGGCTGATGCGGGAGCGCGACCTGCCCGAGGGCGGGCTGCGCATCGCCCTCTGGATCATCGGCTTCTGCGCCGCGAGCGCGGTGGCGAGCGCGCTCCCGCCGACGACCCGCTGGCCGCTGCCCACGGGCCTCGGCGGCGTGGCCGGCGACGGCCTGCTGTCGATGGCGCGGGTGATCGTCGGCGCGGTCTCGTCGGCGGCGGCCCATCTCGTGGGCTTCGGCTACGCCGCGGTGGCGATCCTCAGCCTGACCGGCGCCTGCCGGTTCGGCGCCGTCGAGGAGGATTCCCTGCACGACGACCCCTACCCGATCCGGCGCGCGCCGGACCGGGGGCGGGATTCGGGCCGCGACGAGCGCGAGGATGCCGACGAGCCGAGCCTCGGCCTCGTGGGCGTCGGCGCCCTGGCGCAGGGCNGGGGCAGCCTGAGCCGGCCGGGCGGCGACCTGCGGCGCCTGCCCACGGGCCTCGATCTCCGGAACGTGCGGCTCGTAGAGGGCGTGCGCGCCGCCTTCGCGTTCGGCGTCGTCATCCTCCTCAACCTCTGGATCCAGTGGTCGCCGCTGCTGACCATGGCGCTCGCCGCCAACCTCGCCTGCTTCTGCGACAACGGCGGCCCGATGCGCGCGCGCCTGCGCGTCCTCACCGCCTTCTCGGTCCTCGGCGGCCTGCTCTGGGCCGGCCTCGGCCTGATCCAGCCCCTCGGCCTGCCGGTGGTCGTCCCCGTCGCCTGCGCGCTGATCTTCGCCTGCTCGTACGCGCGGGTCTGGAGCGTGCAGGCCCAGTCGGCCGGCAACGTGCTCGTCGTGGTGCTGTGCATCGCCCTCGACCGGCCGCTCGACGGCGCGCAGGCCGCCGTCACCGCGGCGATGTTCGCGGCCGGCGGCCTCTGGGCGACCTTCCTGGCCCTGGTGATCTGGCGGCTGCACCCGTACCGCCCGGCCCACCGGGCGGTGGCGGAGGTCTGGCACAATCTCGCCCGGCTCTGCGGCGACCTCGAGCGGCTCGTCGCCCTGCCGGAGCCCGACACGGCCGCCTTCGACGGCCACGCGCGGGGTCACCGCCGCGGCGTGCGGGCGAGCATCGAGACCGCCCGGACCATGATCCTCGACCTCGCCCGCTCCCGCGAGCGCGTCTCGGACCGCACCGCCCAGGCCCTGCTGCGCCTGGAGAGCGCCGAGCAGATCTTCGCCGCGCTGATCGCCGTGGGCGAGCTGATCGACAGCCGACCCGACGCGCGCCGCCGGGCGCTCGCCAAGGTCTTCCTGCGGCGCCTGCGCCCCCTGCTGGTGACCATCGCCCGGGCGATCCGCGACGACGTCAACCTCGACCTCGCCCGCCTGGAGCACTCCATCGCCCGGGTGGCCGAGGGCCTGTCGGAGGACCCGACCCTGGCCCGCCTCGCCGACCGGATCGCCGGGCGCGTGCGGCTCGGCGCCAAGCTGTCGACGCCGGAGGGCTACCGGCCCGGCGGCACGATCACGGAGGGCGGCAGCCTCGACCGCTGGATCCGCTACGTCGGGCCCCTGGCGCAGAACTTCACCCTGGCCTCGCCCAACCTGCGGCACGCCCTGCGGGCGAGCGCGGTCGCGGCGCCGGCGCTCGCCGCGACCCTGACCTACGCGGGCGCCTTCACGCACTGGCTGGTGATGACCGTGGTGCTCACCATGCAGCCCTTCTACGCGGCCACGTGGCAGCGGGCCCTGGAGCGGATCGGCGGCACGGTGCTGGGCGGCCTCGTCGGCGCCGTGCTCGCCTACTATGCCACGAGCCCGCTGGCGGAGGCCGGGCTCATCCTCGTGCTCAGCATCGTCGGCTTCGCGGCGCGCCAGATCTCGTACGGGTTCTTCGTCACCTGCCTGACGCCCCTCGTGGTGCTGCTCGTCGAGTTGCTGGAGCCCGGCCACAGCTCCTGGGAGATCGTCGCCATGCGGGGCGGCTTCACGGTGCTGGGCGGCGTGATCGCGGTGGCGAGCTGCCTCGTGCTCTGGCCGATCTGGGAGCCCGATCAGGTCCGGCAGGAGCTGCGCCGGGCGCTGAAGGCCCAGGCCGGCCTCGCCGAGGCGGTGCTCCGCGCGCCGCCCGGCGAGGGCCGCGAGGCCGCGA
>NZ_MLBW01000026.1:0-286562 GCF_036441335.1 Methylobacterium mesophilicum | reverse complement strand
CCCAGCGGCAGCAGATGATGGCGCGCCCGCAGCCGGCCCCGCACCCCGCGCCCCCACCGGCCGTCCGTCCGGGGCCGCCGCCGCCCCACGGCAATCCGCGTCCGGCCTGTCCCCCCGGACATCCCTGCCGCTAGGCGGCCGCGTTCTGCGGCGTCACGGTTCGATCAGGCCGAGCCTGAGGCAGGCGATGGTCGCCTGCATGCGGGTCGCCTGAGGCTCAACACCGGCGACGTCTTCGGCTTCGTGTCGCCGTTCGGCGTCTCGGTGATCGACGGTATCCCGATGCCGACCTACGACGACGAGGTGCACCGGCCGGCCTGCCGGTGCGGCAGGCGATGTACCACGCCGCCGGGCAGCGGATGCGCCCGGTGCTGATGACGGCGCTCGCGGCCTGCATCGGCCCGTTCCCCGCGGCCCTCTCGAACGGCATCGGCTCGCAGGTGCAGACGCCGCTGGCGACCGTGGTCGTCGGCGTAATGATTGTCGGACCGGTGATGCTGTTGCCGGTCGTCCCGGCCCTCCGCCCCGTGCTCCTGCCCGGGGATCCGGCGGAAGCGCGCCGCCCGTCGTGTCCCGCAGAGCCATGAGCGGGCGTCCTCACCGCCGGCAGCAGCAGCCATCGGCTCCGCGCGCATCGCCCAGCGTCTGATAACCCTTTCTTTTATCAGACGCTGGGTCACGCTCGGGCCGGATCGAGGGAGAGACGTATGACGCTGCCCGCCACGCTGGCTGCCCGCGCCCGCGCGTTCGCCGATGAGGCGCTCTCGGAGAATTCCCGCCGGGCCTACCGCGCCGACTGGCAGCACTACACGCAGTGGTGCCGCGGCCACGACCTCGCGCCCCTGCCCGCGGGTCCCGAGCAGGTGGCGAGCTACCTCACATCCATGGCCGAGACCCACAAGCGCGCGACGATCGAGCGTCGGCTCGTCACGATCGGTCAGGCCCACAAACTCCAGGGATTGCCGTGGATCCCGGCCCATCCGGCCGTGCGGGCGGCCCTGCGCGGGATGTTCCGGCGCTACGGCCGGCCGCGGAAGCAGGCCGCCGCGCTCGGCGTGCCCGAGACCATT
Source organism: Methylobacterium mesophilicum (assembly GCF_036441335.1). Classification (GTDB taxonomy): domain Bacteria; phylum Pseudomonadota; class Alphaproteobacteria; order Rhizobiales; family Beijerinckiaceae; genus Methylobacterium; species Methylobacterium mesophilicum_B. The sequence goes on along the minus strand of NZ_MLBW01000026.1, from coordinate 285,492 downwards.
CGAATCGTGTCAGTCTGCGAAGGCACGGTCGCTGCTCTCCGGGACCGCGCCCTGTTCCTGATGAGCTTCGCCGGCGCGTTCCGACGCTCCGAGGTCGCGCGGATCCGGTTCGAAGACCTCGCTTTCCGGGACGGGGCCGTCGACGTGTTCCTGCCGTATTCGAAAGGTGATCAGGACGGCGAGGGCACGATCGTGACCGTTCTCGCTGGCAGGACCCCCGCATCCTGTCCGGTCGCCGCGCTCCGGCGCTGGCTGCAGGCGGCCCCGGCCGACGGTTACGTCTTCCGGGCCGTCCGCGCGGACGGCACCGTGATGGACGACGGGCTGCATCCCGATTCCGTCGGTCGGATCGTTCAGAAGCGCGCGGCGGAGGCCGGCCTCGTCGCCGGACCGCGGGAGCGCATCTCCGCCCACGGGTTCCGCGCGGGCTTCATCACCGAGGCGTACAAGCGCGGTTCGCGCGATGAGGAGATCATGGCGCATTCCCGTCACCGGGATCTCAAGACCATGCGCGGCTACGTCCGCCGGGCCAAGCTCGCCGACGCGCATCCGGGCCGCAACCTCGGCCTCTAGCGCGAGCGGCGCGTCGGGCTCTCAGGAGGCCCGCGATCGCCTCCGCGACGCCGCGGCGTGCGTTTCCAGGAGCCGGATCAGCCGGATCACCGCCCGCCCCGCAGGCTGTCCGATCCGCGCGGGGCGGCTCAGATCCCGCCGCGGAATCCGGCACTATCCCCGGCCGGATCGTCACCCTACGGTCGCGGACCTGGATCACGGAGATCGGGCCGGTCGAGCCCGTCGGAAGGGAGATCGCGGTGCCGCAGCCCCACTCAGCCTCGTCAGCCATGCTGTTCCACATGGTCTCCGGAGGGCCGCAGCCGGTCGCCCCGTTCAGCCACGCGGTCGAGGTCGACGGTTTCGTCTTCGTCACCGGCCAGATGCCCGACACTCCGGACAGGCCCGGGATCCTGCCCGACGGGATCGAGGCGCAGACCCGCAACGTGATGGCCAATCTCGGAACGGTCCTGGCCGGCCTCGGCCTGGGCCTCGAGAACGTCGTCGTCGCGCGCGCGTTCCTGACGGAGTTCAAGCGCGACTACGCCGCCTTCAACGACACCTACAAGTCCTTCTTCCCGCCCGACCGGCTGCCGGCCCGGACCTGCGTGGGCACGACGGGGCTCGCCTACGACGCCCTGGTCGAGATCGACCTCATCGCCCATCGCGGCGGCGCGATTTCGTCGCCGTCGGACGCGCGCGAGGACTGAGCCGCGTCGCCCGTGCGGCGGACGATGGCCTGCGGGGATGCCGTTCGACCCGGCCTCCCCGCCCTCGCCGGATCACCCGGCCGCGGGCCTCACTGGTAGCCCTTCGGGAACGGGTCGGGCTTGATCAGCTCGGGGCTGGTGTAGACGATCTCGAACTGGCCGTCGGTCTTGGCCCGGCCGACCCGGGTCTTCGACCAGAGGTGATGGTTCTCGTCGATCTTCACGTAGCCCTCGGGCGCGCCCTTGAACTCCAGCCCCGGCGAGGCCGCCACCACCTTGTCGACGTCGAACGAGCCGGCCTTCTCGCAGGCCATCTTCCACAGGAACGGGCCGAGATAGGCGGCCTGCGTCACGTCGCCGATGACGGTCTTCTCGCCCCACATCTTCTTGAACGCGGCCACGAAGGCCTTGTTGTTCTCGTTCTGGATCGACTCGAAATACTTCATGCACGAGTAGGCCCCGGCGATGTTCTCGCCGCCGATGCCGTCGACCTCGTCCTCGGTGACCGACAGCGTCATCAGCACCTGCTTCGACAGGTCGATGCCCGCCGCCTTGAGCTGCTTGTAGAACGCCACGTTCGAGCCGCCCACGATCGTGGCGAAGATCACCTTCGGCTTGGTGAGCTTGATCTTGTTGATCACCGAGTTGAACTGCGTGTGGCCGAGGGGGAAGTATTCCTCGCCGACGACCTTGCCCTTGAGCACGGTCTCGATGTGCCTGCGGGCGATCTTGTTGGAGGTGCGCGGCCAGATGTAGTCCGAGCCGATGAAGTAGAAGCTGTCGCCGCCCTTCTCCTTGTGGACCCAGTCGAGGCCGGCGAGGATCTGCTGGGTTGCCTCCTGGCCGGTGTAGAAGACGTTCTTCGACTGCTCCAGGCCCTCGTAGAAGGTCGGGTAGTACAGGAGGCCGTTATACTGCTCGAACACCGGCAGCACCGCCTTGCGCGACGCCGAGGTGAAGCAGCCGAACACGGCGGCGCAGTGGTCGTTGACCAGCAGCTTCTTGGCCTTCTCGGCGAAGGTCGGCCAGTCGGAGGCGCCGTCCTCCTGGATGACCTTGATCTTGCGGCCGAGCACGCCGCCGGCGTCGTTGATCTGCTGGATCGCGAGCTTCTCGCCCTGGCTCGGCCCGGTCTCGGAGATCGCCATGGTGCCTGTGATCGAGTGCAGGATCCCGACCGTCACCTCGCTGTCGGTCACCGCCAGCCCGCCGGCCTCGGCGGCCGCCGGCCGCGCTCTACACGGACGGGACCGGCTATGCGAAGTGGAGCCTGGGCCTGCACGGGACCGGCTTCAGCCTCGGGGGGTACAGCTTCCGGCCCCGCCGCCAGGGTCCCGCCGTCGGGCGCGAGGAGCCGGAGGCCGAGTCCGGCCGCGTTCGGCAGCGGGCTGAGCCCGGCCCGACAGCCGGTGCGGTCGGCCGCGGCCTGGACGTCCCCGGGATCCGGCAGGGACGGGGCCGGACCGAGGATGACGAGGGCGCCGTAGGCCCGCCACGGGCCGAGCGGCGAGGCCGGATCCTGGAACGCGGCGCCGGCGATCCGGGCCCGCTCGCGGACCAGGACGGCCCCCGCCGCCGTCTCGATGCCGAGGGCGAGCTCGACCAGCTCGAAGGGCCTGTCGCGGCCTTCCGGGTCGTGGCAGGCGATGCTCTCGGACACGACGGCCCGGGCCCCGGGCTCGAGCGTGATCCGGGTCGAGGCGGAGAGGGCAGCGCCGGGGAACAGGATCAGGGGGTCGGGCACGCAGTGCAGGAAGGCGTCCGCGCCGACGCGGATCCGCGTGTCCTGGCGGGCCGGCTGGTCGGCGCTGCGATGGACGACCGTCGCGGCCTGGGTTGTGACGTGCGCCGCCGAGCCCGGGCCCATCGCGATGTCGAGGCCGAGACGGTCGCCGCGGTAGAGGCCGCCGGAGGCCGATTGCAGGTACAGGGTGATCAGCTCCGGCCGCTGCGGATACAGGCGGAACGGCTTCGTGATGTGGAACGGGTACGGCACGTGCTGATCGGCGAGCACGCTGGTCCCGCCGCCGCGCACGAAGCCGAGGCGGGCCGTCGCGCGGCGGCCGGTCTGGATGTCGGGGGGCACGGCTAGGGCGTGAACAGCACGGCCCGGCCGATGGCGTCCGCCACCCGGTCGATGCCGAGGCCCGCGCGGGCGTTCGTGGCGATGACCGGCTTGCCGCCCCGGACCCGCGCGGCCTCCGCCAGCATCCCGTCGAGGTCGACGCCGACATGCGGCGCGAGGTCGATCTTGTTGATCACGAGGAGGTCGCAGCGCAGCACGCCCGGGCCGCGCTTGCGCGGGATGTCGTCGCCGCCGGCCACGTCGATCACGAAGATCCACCAGTCGACGAGGTCGAGGGAGAAGGTCGAGGCGAGGTTGTCGCCGCCGGATTCGAAGACGAGCAGCTGCAGGCCCGGGAAGCGCGCCTCCAGCGCGTCGCCCGCGGCGATGTTGAGGGTCGGATCCTCCCGGATCACCGTGTGCGGGCAGGCCCCGGCCTCCACCGCCTCGACGCGGCTCGGATCGATCAGCCCGGAGCGGCGGAGCCGCTCGGCGTCCTCCTTGGTGACGAGATCGTTCGTGATCACCGCGAGATCGACGCCCCGCGCCTGCAGCACGGGGATCAGCCGCTCGATCAGCGCGGTCTTGCCGGATCCGACCGGGCCGCCGATCCCGATCCGGGCGGCGTTCGCGGGAGTCACGTCGGTCATGCGGAGCTGGGCCGTGAGAGGGGGGGACGGGGTTCGGCGCCGCTCAGCGCAGCATGTAGCGCTGGGCGAGCGGCAGGGTCCGGGCCGGCTCGCAGGTGGCGAGTACGCCGTCGACGAAGACGTCGAAGGTCTGCGGGTCGACGCGGATCTCCGGGCAGGCGTCGTTCCAGAGCATGTCGGCCTTCGTCAGCGTGCGGGTCCCGCGGGCGGGCAGGAGCGCCTTGCGCAGGCCGAGCCGGCCGCCGAGATCGGCCTCGATCGCCAGGGGGTGGACGAAGCAGGCCGAGAGCGCCTGCTTGGCGCGCCCGAAGGCGCCCCATTGCGGGCGCATCAGCACCGGCTCGCAGGTCATCAGCGAGGCGGCGGAATCGCCCATCGCGCCCCAGGCGATGAAGCCGCCCTTGATCACGAGCTCCGGCTTGATCCCGAAGAAGGCCGGCCGCCAGATCACGATGTCGGCCATCTTGCCGGGCTCCAGCGAGCCGATATGGTCCTGGATGCCGAAGGTGCGCGCCGCGTTGATCGTGTACTTGGCGATGTAGCGCTTGATCCGGGCATTGTCGCCGAAGCCCGGCCTCTCCTCGGGAAGCGGCCCGCGCTGGTCCTTCATCTTCGAGGCGAGCTGCCAGGTCCGGCAGATGACCTCGTGGATCCGGCCCATGCCCTGGCTGTCGGAGCCGAGCATCGCGATGGCCCCGATGTCGTGGAGCACGTCCTCGGCCGCGATGGTCTGGGCGCGGATGCGGCTCTCCGCGAAGGCCACGTCCTCCGGCAGGGCCGGGTTGAGGTGGTGGCACACCATCGTCATGTCGAGGTGCTCGTCGAAGGTGTTGACCGTGTAGGGGTTGGTCGGGTTCGTCGACGACGGCAGGCAGTGCGGCAGCCCGGCGACCCGGATGATGTCCGGCGCGTGACCGCCCCCGGCCCCCTCCGTGTGGTACATGTGGATGGTGCGGCCGCCGATCGCCGCCAGCGTGTCCTCCACGAAGCCCGACTCGTTCAGCGTGTCGGTGTGGAGCTGGACCTGGAAGTCGTATTCGTCGGCGAAGCCCAGGCAGGCGTCGATCGCGGCCGGCATCGCGCCCCAGTCCTCGTGGATCTTGAGGCCGAGGACGCCGGTCTCGAGCTGCTCCTTCAGGGCAGCCGGCCGGTGGGTGTTGCCGCGCCCGAGGAAGCCGAAATTGACCGGCCAGGCCTCGGCGGCCTGGAGCATCCGGCCGGTGTTGAACGGCCCGCCGGAATCGATGCCGACCGTGATCGGCCCGAGCGAGCCGCCGAGCAGGGTGGTGACGCCGGACGCGATCGCGTGGTCCGGCAGGCCGGCGGAATCGAAGTGCACGTGCACGTCGATGGCCCCGGGCGTCGCGATCAGGCCCTCGCAGTCGCGCACCGTCGTCCCGGCCGACACGATCAGGCGCGGGTCGACGCCGTCCATGATCGCCGGGTTGCCGGCCTTGCCGAGCGCCACGATCCGCCCGTCCTTGATGCCGAGATCGCCCTTCTGGATGCCCAGGACGGGGTCGATCACCACGACGTTGCAGAGGAGGAAGTCGAGCGCCCCCTGCGCGGCGGTCACCCCGGGCACCATCCCGATCCCGTCGCGCAGGGTCTTGCCGCCGCCGTGCAGGCATTCGTCCCCATAGACGGCGTGGTCGTGCTCGACGACCGCCACCAGGGAGGTGTCGGCGAGCCGCACCCCGTCCCCGGTGGTCGGCCCGTAGAGGGCGGCGTAGTCGCGGCGCGGGATCGTCACCATGGCACTCTCCTCAGGCGCCCTTGAAGCCGCGGGCCTTCGCGCGGGCGAGGGCCGCCGCCCGCGCCGCGTCGTCGGGCAGCGTCCCCTGCGTCAGGTCGTTGAGCCCGGTCAGCTCCCGGGCGCCGCCGAAGCCGACCAGCGTCACGGTCTTGCGCTGGCCCGGCTCGAAGCGGACCGCCGTCCCGGCCGGGATGTCGAGGCGGTGTCCCAGGGCCGCCGCCCGGTCGAAGTCGAGCGCCCGGTTCACCTCGAAGAAGTGGTAGTGCGAGCCGATCTGGACCGGGCGGTCGCCGGTGTTGACGACGTCGAGGGTGACCCGTGGGCGGCCCGCGGCGAGCTCGATCGCGCCGTCGGCCGGCAGGATCGCGCCGGGCTCGAGGGTGTCGGCGGGGGCGCCCGCGCGGGCGCGGATCGGCTCGTGGACCGTGACGAGCTTGGTCCCGTCCGGGAAGACGCCCTCGACCTGCAGGATCGGCAGCATCGCGGCGATGCCCGGCATCACGTCTTCGGTCGACAGGATCGTGGAGCCCCAGCCGATGAGGTCGGCGACGCTGCGCCCGTCGCGCGCGCCCTCCAGGATCTCGTCGGTGATGAGGGCCACCGCCTCCGGGTGGTTGAGCCTGAGGCCGCGGGCCCGGCGCTTGCGGGCGAGCTCGGCCGCGGTGAAGATCGTGAGACGTTCGAGCTCGGTGGGCGTGAGCAGCATCGCGCGCTCCCTAATTGGCGAACAGGCGCAGGTCGGCGCGCGCGTGCCGCATCGCGGCGACCTCGATCAGCGGCGTGAAGCCCGTGAGCACGATCGCGCCGTCGGGGTCGTCCGTCACCGGCCGCTCGGCGATCTCCGCGACGAGCGGCAGCACCGCCCGGAGGGCCTGCTGGCCCTGGATGGCGCCGACCTGACCGAGCCGGACCGTGGCCGAGACCAGGCCGGAGACGATCTGGTAGCCGGCGATGGCCGCCGCCTCCGGCTCCGACAGGTCCAGAGCGCGCCACAGGGCGCCCTGCACCGTGGCGAGGTGCCCCAGCATGAGCCCGGACCGGATGGCGGCGCGGATATCCTCGGCACCGGGTGTCGCGAGCCGCGCGTGCGTGGTCAGCAGGGAGGCGCCGTTGCGCCGGCTCCCGGTGCGCATCGCCTCGACGAGCGTGGCCGCCTCCACGGCGGCGTCGATGCGGCCGAGCCGGACCGGATCGGGGCCGGCGCGGTGGGCGAGGATCAGGGCGACGCGGTCGCTCTCCGCCCAGCGGAAGCGCACGAGGGCCGTGAGCGTCCGCGTCAGGCTCTCCGTGTCGAAGGCCGGGTCGCCCGCGACGAGGCCCTCGATCCCGTTGGAGAAGGCGAAGCTGCCGCTCGGGAACGCGGCGTCGGCCTGCTGGAAGGACAGGAGCCGGCTCAGCACGGCGCCGCCTCGTCGAGGATCGTGTGGGTCACCTGCCGGTCGGTGACGAGGGCGCCGAGGCGGACGAGGTAGTCGTCGGCCGGCCCGTCCAGGGCCACGAGGAGCGCCCCGTCGGCGAAGCGCACCCGCCAGTGGAGGTTGCCGGCGTGGTAGCCGAGTTCGAGGGCGGCGGCCCGGCTGTCCGGGACGAGGCGGAGCCAGCGCTCGGTGCCGACCCGGGCGACGAGGGCGCGGTCCGCCTCCAGCGCCAGCACGGCCCCGTCGAAGAGCGGCTCGTCCCGCGGCAGGGCCAGGGCGACCTCCTCGCCGGACTGGGTGGTCGCGCGGATCCGCCGCCGGGCGACGTCTGTGCTCGACACGACGAGCACGTCCACCGCCCCGTGATGCGCGAGATGGTGCAGGCGATGCGCCATCTCGGCGTCCTGCCGGCTGCCCAGGATGCGATGAATGACGCGCATGTCGGCCGCTCTTCCCCCCGCTCGGATCCGTTCTCGGGAGCGCCTAGCAAGACCGAGTCCGTCGACGGTCCGGGCGCCGCGGCGCCCGCGGGTCGGGCGGGCCGGGCCGGCATCGTCGGGGCCGCGCGACGCTCGAGGACGGGCGCTCCGGCGAGCGTTCCCCGCTCAGCCCTGCAGCCGGCCGCCGCCGCGCACGACGAGGCACAGGCCGACACTCGCCGCTGTCAGGCCGAACATGACCACGTAGAGATGGTCGACGCGAAGACCGGCGGCCGGGTAGTAGGCCGACCGCATCCATTCCGCCACCTGCAGGGCCGGATTGAACTTGGCCCAGTAGTACAACCTCTCCGGCAGGTAGCTCGGCAGGAAGAGGACGCCGCTGGAGACGTACAGGACGATGCTGAACAGGGCGTAGCCGATCAGCCAACCGGGGAAGAAGCCGATGATCGCGACGTTGATCGTGCCGATCCCGATCCCGAGCGTGATCGCGGCGAGATAGCCGCACACCGCCGTCAGAGGGTCCGCCGGGATCGGGTTCGTGCCGAGCGCGACCAGCACGGCGCTCACGACCAGCAGCGCCAGGAAGCCGGTCACGATCTCGACGAGCACCCGGGAGAACACCAGATCGAACAGCCTGACCTGCGGGTAGTAGGTCAGGGGCCGGTTGGTGATCACCGACTTCATGACCTCGCGCGAGATGTACTGGAACACGAGCACGGGAACGGCGCCCGTCGCGAAGAACAAGGCCCTGTCGTCGCCGAGCGGCGCGGCGAGCTTCTGAACCGTGTAGATCGTGATCAGCGCGAAGACGTGGACGCACGGCCAGAGGACGACGACCCCGTAGCCCCACATCGACGCGCCGAAGCGGGTGCGCATGTCGCGCAGGATCAGCGCGTGCAGGACGTGCAGGTAGGCCTCGATCGGACTCCTGCGCGGGTTCGCGCTCGCTCGCTCGCCCATGGAACATGGCCTCTGCTGGTCCGACGGCGGTCGGAGGGGATGACGGTGCGGATGTCCGAGGGCTCTCGCGGGGGCGACGGCAGTCCGACCGCCGTCCCTCGGCGCGGTGCCCCGACGGGCCGGGCCGATGATCGAGGCCGGATCCGCCCGGTCGCACCGCCTAGGCGGCGCGCGCCCGCGACGCGCCCCGCATGCGCGTGACCGTCAGCCAGACCGCGGAGACGAGGAAGTAGAAGGCGCCGAACGCCGCGTAGGGCGCGACATCCGCGATCCCGGGGACCGCGGCGCCGGCCGCCTGCCTGACGAAGAAGCCGCCGGCGAGCGCCGATTGCGCGCCGCTCAGGACCATGGCCCACTGGGCACCGGCGCTCCAGCGGCGCGCGCCGGTGAGGAGCTGGAACAGGCCCGAGAGGATGGCCCAGGCGCCGAACACCGCGAGCACCGCGTTCGGGCCCCGTCCGAGCGCGACCGCGACCGCGATCGCGGTCGCCGCGCTGATCGCCGCGTTGAGGGCCTGGCTGGGATTGTCCGCGAGGCCGCCGTTGCGCCGCGCGTCGGCCAGGTTGGCCAGCGCGTCCCAGGCTGGGTAGGCGACCAGGAGCGTCGCGGCGACCGCCGGCGTGCCTCGGCCGAAGGCGAGCGCGGCGCCCACCCAGGCGGCGGCGACGCCGGCCCGCACGCAGTAGTAGGCGCTCAGCCAGGGCAAGGCAGGACCGCGATCGCGCTGCGGGTCGGTTCTCATCGTCGGCTCCTTCGTGTACTGAGCGCGGCTCGACGGGCTAGATCTATTCGTGAACAAGGCAGATGGACACGATAGATGCCGATTAATAGCTTCGTAGATCCCGATGCGCCGAGTGAATACGCGCTTCAACGGGTCCACGTTTAGGATCGGGAGCCGGGGCCGGCCATGTCGGAAACGCTGGAAAACTTGACCGATCTTCCGGAGGGCGGACCGCGCGGCGCGGCCACCGGCGATCTGCTGTCACACGTGCTCGCCCAGATCCGCCTCACCGGGGACCGCGTCGAGACCCGGCCGGTCGCACCGGGCGGACGCCTGGATCTGGATGTCGGCGCAGGTCACGTCCTCGTGGTGGTCGCGGGCGCCCTCCGTCTCGACGGCGACGGCGAGCCGCTCGCGGTCGGCGCCGGCGACCTGCTGTTCCTGCCCCACGGCCTGGGCGCCGGGCGATTGGTCGCCGTCGAGGACGCGGAGGTCGTCGTCTGCCGGTTCCGGTTCGATCCCTACAGTCTCCGCAGCATGATCGCCCTCCTGCCGCGGCACATCTGCATCCGGCGCGCGGAAGGCGCCGGGTGGCTCGACGGCCTCGTGCATTTCCTGCTCGTCGAGACGACCGACGCCGAGCCCGGCGCGGCCCTGATGATCTCGCGCATCATCGACCTCGCGGTGATACGCACGCTGCGGACCTGGGTTCATCTCGGCCGGACGTCCGGGTGGCTCGCCGGCCTGGCCGATCCCCGCATCGCCCGCGCCCTCAAGGTCATGCACGAGAAGCCCCTGCAGCGCTGGAGCGTGGAGACCCTGTCGGACGTCGCCGGCATGTCGCGATCGAGCTTCTGCGAGCGGTTCAACGCGCTCGTCGGTCGCTCTCCCCTGCGCTACCAGAACGAGTGGCGCCTGAACCTCGCCCGGGACATGCTCGCGGCGGGCGACGGGCGCGTCGGCGAGATCGGTCTGCGCGTCGGGTACGAGTCGGAGGCGGCGTTCAGCCGGGCCTACAAGGCGCTGTTCGGCCATTCGCCCCGGGAGGCGGCCGGTCGCGCCGCCGGAGCGCGGCCGGAAGGCTGAGGTCCGGCGCTCCGGCAGGCTCCGCCTGGGCCGATGCCGGCCGATCCCGTGTCAGCTCCCGCGATAGGTGGCGTAGCTCCACGGGGTGATGAGCAGCGGGACGTGGTACTTGGCGTCCGGGTCCGAGACGCAGAAGCGCACCGGCACGCGGTCGAGGAACGGTCGCTCGGCGCCGGCGCCGGTCCCGGCGAAATAGGCGCCGACGGCGAAGACGAGTTCGTAGGTCCCCGGCGTCAGGGCGTCGCCCGCGAGCAGCGGGCCGTCGGTCCGCCCGTCGCCGTTGGTCGTGGCCGACGCGACGGTCTCCCCGGGACCGTCCCCGGTGCCGTCCCCGGCGAGGCGCCGGAGCTCGACCGTGACCCCGGCCGCCGGCTTGCCCGCGGCCGTGTCGAGGACGTGTGTCGAAAGATGGCCCATCGGCGTCCTCCCGGACGGAGAGGCCCGCGCCTGCCGCCCGCTGCGGGCGAAGGTCCGTCGGGCTGAAGGAGACGGGGAAGAGGAGCACGCGGCAGGGGCTCGGACAACCCGGAAAGCGCCCGGCATCTTCCGAACGATTTTGAAGGTCCTTGGTGACGGGGCGGGTCGCGGCCGGCCCCGGTTCCGGGCACACCCGGGGCAGCGGCTCGGGCCGAACCACGAGCCGCGATCGAGGCCGAACCCGGCCCCCGACAGATCGCGGAGGATCCGTCCCATGTATCCGATCCTGCACGAGTGGGGCGGGTTCCTCATTCGATGGACCCACGTCGTCGCCGCGATCGCCTGGATCGGCGCGTCGTTCTACTTCATGCATCTCGACGCCAGCTTGCGCGCCAGTCCGGCAATCCCGACCGGCAAGGGCGGCGAGGCCTGGGAGGTGCACGGCGGCGGCTTCTACCAGGTGCGCAAGTATCTCGTCGCGCCCGACCGCATGCCGGAGCACCTGATCTGGCACAAATGGCAATCCTACGCGACCTGGCTGTCGGGCTTCTCGCTGCTGTGCTGGGTCTATTACGGTCAGGCCGACCTCTACCTGATCGATCCGGCGGTCCGCGCGATCACGCCGATGACCGGGGCGGCCATCGGCCTCGGCGCCCTCGCCCTCGGCTGGCTGATCTATGACGGGCTCAACCGCTCGCCCCTGGCCAACCGGCCGCCGCTGCTCGCGGCCGCCGTGTTCCTCACGGTCGTCGCCTTCGCGTACGGCTTCCAGCAGGTCTTCTCCGGCCGCGCCGCGATGCTGCACACCGGCGCGGTGATCGCGACCTGGATGACCGGCAACGTCTTCTTCGTCATCATGCCCAACCAGCGCAAGGCGATCGCCGAGCTGGTCGCGGGCCGGCTCCCGAACCCCGCCTGGGGCAAGCAGGCGAAGAACCGCTCGTCCCACAACAACTACCTGACGCTGCCGGTGCTGTTCTTCATGCTGTCCGGCCACTACCCGATGGCGTGGTCCTCGCCCTACAGCTGGAGCATCGTCGGCCTCGTGGTGATCGCGGGCGGCGTGGTCCGGCACTACTTCAACGTGCGCAACGCCGGTGGGGGCGACCGCTGGTGGACTTGGGGCGTCGCGACGGCCTGCTTGGCGGCGGCGGTGGCGATCAGCGTCGCCTCGTCGCCGGGCGCCCGCGAGCGGATCGGCCTCTCGGCCGCCGCCGAGGCGGCCCCGGCCTCGGCCCCGGCGATCANCGGCGCGCAACCCCGGCCCGCGGCCGGCGCGGGCGGCGTGTCCCGGGCATCGCCGCACGACACCCTCTCCGCGTCCCCGGCCCGACCGGGGATGCCGGGCCGGTCCACGTCCCGCGCGCTTGACCCTCGGGCGAGCCCGTGGCTTCTGGGGCCGCCTGGTCCCGACTCCGTAGCTCAGCTGGATAGAGCAGCCGCCTTCTAAGCGGCAGGTCGTAGGTTCGAGCCCTACCGGGGTCGCCAGGTGTTTCAGCGGCTCGAAGCTCCCTAACGGGTGTGGCGCTTGACCTGGAGGCTGTTGCGGACTGCCGCGAAGTCGGCGGCCGTGCGAAGGAGCAGGACGCTGAAGGCGACGCGATGCAATCCGGCCGGAGTCCCGGGCAAGCGCTCGTAGTCGCGAGCCAGTCGGCGGAAACGGGCCATCCGGGCGAAGGCGCGCTCGACGACCCATCGGCGTGGCAGCAGCACGAAGCCGCGCTTGGCCTCGGGTGGCTTCACGACCTCCAGGGCGATGCCGTGATCGACGGAGGCGAGGTCCAGGCTGTCGCCGGTCGCCTCCTGCACGGCATCAGCCAAGGTGGCCACGGCGGCGCGGTCACCGGCATCGGCGGGCGTGACGTGCAGCGCCGGCACCTGACCGCGCGTATCGACGGCCGCGTGCGGTTTCGAGCCCCGGGTGCGCCTATGTCCGTCCCAGGCGGCGCGGGCCCCACTCTCGGGCGTCGAGCGCGGCGTCCGGCTGTCGAGCACCGCGGCCGAAGGGCCTTCGGCACGGCCCCGAGGCCGAGCGCAGCACGGCGCGGGCCGGCGCGAAGTTCTGCACCTGCCGCACACTGAAGCGGACCTACGGGCCAATGCTCGCGATCCTGCGGAATGCATGATCCGAGTGGGCCGCCGGCTCGGCCCGGATCGGATGGCGGGTCGCCCACTCGACCCTGACCCGGCCGACAGCGCCCTAGCCGTGATCGGCCCGCCGGATGCGCTGGCTCTGCTGCCCGAGGCCCTCTATCCCTAGCGAGACCGTGTCGCCCGGCTGCAACCAGACGGGCGTGGGCTTGATCCCCATGCCGACGCCCGGCGGCGTGCCCGTCGCGATGATGTCGCCGGGCAAGAGCGTCATGTATCGGCTGCAATAGGCGATGATCTCGCGAACGCCGAAAATCATCGTGCGCGTATTGCCCGTCTGACGGCGGGTTCCGTTCACGTCGAGCCACATGTCGAGCTGCTGCGGATCGTGGATCTCGTCCTTCGTCACGAGCCAGGGTCCGATCGGGCCGAACGTATCGCATCCCTTGCCCTTGTCCCATTGGCTGGACTGAAGCTGGAAGGCCCGCTCGGAGACGTCGTTCACGACGCAGTATCCGGCGACATGGTCGAGAGCCTGTTCCTCGGTGACGTACCGCGCCGTCGATCCGATCACGACGCCGAGCTCCACTTCCCAGTCGAGCTTCGTGGAGTCGCGGGGCTGGATCGTGTCATCGTTCGGCCCGCAGACGGCGCTCGGAGCCTTGAGGAAGATGATCGGCTCGCTCGGGATGGCCATGCCGGCCTCGGCCGCGTGGTCCGAGTAGTTGAGCCCGATGCAGATGAACTTCGAGAGGCCCGTGAACGGAACGCCGAGGCGGGGGCTTCCTTCTACCTGGGGCAGGCGCGTCGGATCCGTCTGCGTGATCCTGGCGAGACCGTCGGGGGTGAGTTCGGACGGGCCAAGATCGCGGCACACCGACGAGAGGTCGCGGAGGACGCCCGCAGCATCGACCAGAGCAGGCCGCTCGGACCCGACCTCACCGTAGCGACAGAGCTTCATCGATCATCTCCGGATCAGGGGCGATTCAGGTGGGCGGAAACCGGTCCAGCAGGTACCCCTTCAGCGAAGGAGCCGAGCCAGTCGCGGGCGAGGGTCACGTCGGCCGCCGTCAGGTCATGGCCGCAGGGTAGGACATGGTGGGCCGCCTCGGCGCCCTGCTCGGACAGGCGAAGCGTCAAATCAGCCCCGAGTTCCGGCGGCGCGATCGAATCCATCTCGCCCGAGACGACGACGGCGCGCCGCCCGACGAGGGCAGCGGGCGCGGTACCGGTCAGCGGTGGAACGGCGCGCAACAGCATCGCGCCCGTCAGAAGAGCGGGATGCAGAAGCATGAGTGCGGCCGCGATGTTGGCTCCGTTCGAGAAGCCGAGGGCAAGCGGGGGCCCGAAGCCGTAACGGTCGCGGGCGGCCGCGACGAAGGCCGCCAGCTCATCGGCTCGGCGGACGACCTCGGATGAATCGAAACGACCGTCCGGATGGCGGGCGAAGTGGCGCAGCTTGCCGCCTTCCGATACGGCCCCGCGGACAGCCAGCATCGGCGCGCCGGAGGCCGCTGCCTGAGCAAAGGGCACAAGCTCGTCTTCGTCACCTCCGGTGCCGTGCAGGAGGAGGAGGAGCGGCGACCCACCCCCTTCCGACGCATGCCAGCGGTGGGCCAAGCTATCGAGGCTCACCGGCCTGCCTCCGGCCCGAAAGCGAGCCCGGAGGTGGCGGGGTGGGGCGTGACTCGCGTGAACGGGCGGCGTGTCGCCAGGAGTAGCACCAAGATGCCCGTCAGCATCAGGCCCGTCATGAACCACAGGCCGGGCGTCAGGCTCCCCGTCGCGTTCCGGATCCAGCCGAGCAGGAAGGGGCTCACGAAGCCACCCGTGAGGCCAAGGCAATTGATCAGCGCGAGCCCGCCCGCGGCCGAACGCTCGGGAAGATAGGCCATCGGGATGCCGTAGAAGATCGGCATCGCGCCGAAGAGCGTCGCGGTCGCGACAGAGAGCAGTGCCAGGACCACTGGAAGGTTCGCGCCGGCGAGGGACGCCCCGACCAGCGCGCAGGCACCGACACCGACACAGACGGCGTAGTGCCACCGCCGCTCCTGCCGCCGGTCCGAGCGTCGGGACAGCCACACCATGCCGATGCCGCCGACCGCATAGGGGATTACGGACCATAGGCCGATCGCGGCGGCTCCCTGGACTCCGGCGGCCTGCATCATCACGGGCATCCAGAAGGTGATCGCGTAGAGCCCGCAGACGAGGGTGAAGTACGCCAGCGCGAGGACGTAGATCCGCGGGTCGCGGAACGCCGCACCGAATGCGTGACCGCCGGCAGCCAAGTTCGCGTCCCTGTCGATCTCCGCCAGTAGGCGCGTCTTCTCAGAAGGTGTCAGCCAGGGAGCATCCTGAGGCTTATCGACGAGGATCCGGAGTGCGACGAGCCCGAGAAGCACGGCCGGCATGCCCTCCAGAAGGAACATCCACTGCCAGCCCCTGAGCCCGAGGACGCCCTGCATGCCTTCGAGGATGAAGCCCGAAACGGGCGCGCCGATCACGCCGGCGAGCATGCTGCCGCTCAGGAAGATCGCGGTCATCTCCGCCCGGCGCCGGTTCGGATACCAGAGCGTCAGGTAGTACATCACCCCGGGAGCGAGGCCAGCCTCGAACGCGCCCAGGATCAGCCTCAGCGCGTAGAACGAATGGGGCCCGGTGATGAACATCGTCGCCGAGGAGGCGAGCCCCCACAGGATCAGGATGCGCGCCAGCGTCCGCCGGGCGCCGACGCGCTGAAGGACGGCATTGCTCGGGACTTCGCACAGAAAGTAGCTGACGAAGAACAGCCCGGCGGCGAGGCCGTAGACCGCGTCGTTGAAGCCCAGCTCCGCGCGCATGTGCAACTGCGCGTAGCCGATGTTCACCCGGTCGAGATAGGCAGCCACGTAGCACGCGAAGAGGAACGGCAGCAGCCGCCACTGCAGTTTTCGATAGAGTGCGGCGCCATCCACATCATCCGTCGCGAATGACTCGGCCGGCGGTCGGCCGAGCACGGGCGGATCACCTCCGGGCGTCACGTCCATATTTATGATCTCCCTATCCTGTTCCGGAACTTCCGTCCGGTTCGAGGGCGCGCCGGGCGCAAGCTCTCTCGCGCACGCCCTCAGAGGCGTGAGAACCAGTCCTCCAGTTCGATATTGAGGGGGAGGAGGATGCGAACGACGCAGTTGTACCAAGCCGTCGTCAGGACCAATTCCAGTCGCTCCTGCTCGTCCAGGAATCCGCACAATTCGGCCCAGAGGCCGTCATCGACACGGCCGGTCCGCGTCACGTCCCGGGCGAAGCGCATGACGGCGCGTTCGGAAGTGGTGAACTGGTCATCCGTCTCAAACTCCGCGAGCTGCTGCAGCTTGGCTCGGGGCAGCCCGGCCTTCACCGCCGAGTTCCAGTGATGCGCGACCTCGTAGTCAGCCCGCGTCTCGAGCCCGACGGTCAGGACGGCCAGTTCGCGAAGTTGCCGGTCGAGCAGAGTGCTCTGGCGCAGCGACATCGCCATCGCGAGGACCCCGTCACACAGGGCAGGCGCGTTCGCGACGGCGAGAAAGACGTTCTCGACCGGCTTTCCCCGCAGCGCTTCCAGGCGGTCGAACAAGCCCTGGTGATCTGGTCCGACGCTGTCCCGGCTCGCGTTCCCAATCCTCGGCACTTCGAGCTCCCAATCAGGGCGTTGCGCGGGGTGGCGGGCCATGAGGGAGGGGGCCGCCGGCCCGGCACCAGCACCGTATAGCGCGCCGGGTTGCATCGATATAATGATATCGATGCATTCAATTGATCGATGCCGTCGATCGAACGGGCAGACCGATGGAACTCCGTCACCTGCGTTACTTCGTGGCTCTGGCCGAGCACCTGAGCTTCACCCGGGCCGCGCGGCAGACGCACATCACCCAATCGACCCTGTCTCACCAGATCCGGCAACTGGAGGATCAGGTCGGGCAGCGCCTGTTCGACCGCGTCGGCAAGCGCGTGTTCCTCACTGAAGCCGGGCAGAACCTGCTGCCCCGTGTCCTGCGGGCCCTCGGCGAACTGGACGAGGGGCTTCGGGCGCTCTCCCCCCAGGATCAGGTCCTGACCGGTTGGCTCAGGATCGCCGCGACGCATACCTTCAACGTCAATCTCGTCCCCGCCTGCCTGACCGAGTTCCTCACCCGCAATCCCTCGATGCGCGTCGTCGTGGAGGAACTCGCCGCGAGCGTGATCGAGGAGCGGCTCCTGGCCGGTGCCCTCGATCTCGGTATCTCCTACAGGCCGGACCACCAGCAGGATCTCGCCTTCGAACCCCTCTATGACGAGCCTCTGGATCTCGTGCTGTCGCCTGACCACCGATGGGCAACCAGGAAATGGGTCCGGATGGCGGAACTCCACCATCAGCCGGTCGTGTTGCTCTCACCGGAATTCACCACGCGCAGGCTGCTGGATGAGTGCTTCCGGCAATGCGGTGCCGTCCCGCACGTCTTCGCGGAGATGAACACGATCGGTCCGATCCTCGGCCTCGTTCGGCGCATGAACATCGTCGCGATCCTGTCGAGACAGGCCGTCCCAGAGGATGGGACGCTTCTGTCGGTTCCTCTGGAAACGCCCACGCCTGTGCGGAGCCCCGGCGTGCTACTGCGCCGGAACGAAGTGCCGCCTCCGCACGTCGCATCCTTCCTGCACACGCTCCGTCGAGCCTGCGATAAGATTTCTCGCCCGCCACGTCAGTTGTAACGGGGATGTCCTCGCGGGGGCTCGCAAGTATGTCCACGACCGCTACGGCGAACGAGCCCGAATTGGAGTGAGATATGGCAGCCAAGCAGGTCACCCTTACCTTCGACAACGGCCCCACACCACATGTGACGGATCGGGTCCTGGAAATCCTCGACCAGGCCGGCATCAAGAGCACCTTCTTCGTGATCGGGCAGAGGCTCGACGACCCCGCTGCAGCCGATCTCATGCGGGCCGCGCATGCAGCGGGGCATTGGATCGGGAATCACACCTTCACACATTCGGTGGCGCTCGGGGACCGGACGGACCGGGACTACGCGCTCCGAGAGATCGAGGAGACGCAGCGAAGGATCGGTTCGCTGACGCGACCGGAGAAGCTCTTCCGCCCCTACGGGAACGACGGGCTGATCGGCCGGCATCTGCTGAGTCGAGCGGCGCTCGACCACCTCCTCGCCGAACGCTACACGACGGTCACCTGGAATAGCGTTCCCGGTGACTGGAAGGACGCGGACGGCTGGGTCGAAACCGCGATGGCCCAGGTGTGGGTGCAGGACTGGAGTGTCATGGTCATCCACGACATCGAGGCCGGATGCCTCGCCCGGCTGCCCGAGCTGATTCGACGTCTGACGGATCTTGGGGTGACCTTCGAGCAGACCATTCCGCGCTCGGTGATCCTCACCGAGGCCGGACGGCCCGTATCGATGTCTCCGGACTTCATCGCCGATTGATCGGCGCGCACCCTTAGGACACGCGACAGAGTTGCCGGCATCATCGATCGAAGGCATCGATCGAAACGATGCAAAGATATCATCGCGACACTGCAAAATCGCCTGCTATGCTTCTTCGCGAGACTTGGCTCGGTCGGGACGGCGCGAACTCCTCGAACACGGTAGCGCCGCTGAAGCCAAGCTCGCGACGGGGGATTCGGAATGGCCGATGCGTCCGCGACGCGCGTCGCTATCGAGCAGGTGTCTGAAAACGAGCGAGCCATGATCTATCGGAAGATCGGCTTTCGGCTGATCCCGGTGATTTTCCTCTGCTACGTCCTGAACTACATCGATCGTGTAAACGTCAGTTTCGCCAAGTTGACGTTCCAGAGCGACATCGGCCTGTCGGACGCGAGTTACGGCTTCGGCGTCGGCATCTTCTACGTTGGATATATTCTCTTCGAAGTGCCGAGCAATCTTCTCCTGGGCCGCATCGGCGCGCGGAAGACGCTGACGCGCATCATGTGCCTGTGGGGCCTCGTGTCCTGCTCCATGGCGTTCGTGACGACCCCGGCGACCTTCTACCTGGCTAGGATCCTCCTCGGTGCGGCCGAAGCTGGCTTCTTCCCGGGCATCGTCCTCTACCTCACATTCTGGTTTCCCCATCGCGTGCGTGGGCGGGTGATGTCGCTGTTCGTCCTCGCCATCGCGGTGTCGGGCATCGTAGGCGGACCAGCCTCCGGTTGGATCATCCAGAACCTCGCCGGGGCGGCCGGCTTCAAGGGCTGGCAATGGTTGTTCCTCGTCGAGGGAGCGCTGCCGGTACTCGCGGGGGTCGGCGCGTTCTTCGTGCTGAGGGACCGACCCGCGGATGCCGCTTGGCTGACGCCGCGGGAGAAGGCGATCGTGGCGGCCGATCTCTCGTCCGGGACCGCCGAACAGGGACATGCGCCCGCGAGAGCCTTCCTGTCGGCGCTGCGGAATCCGAAGCTGTGGATCGCGACCTTCGGATATTTCTCCATCACCTGGGCTGGGACCGTTCTGAACTTTTGGGCGCCGACGATCATTCAGCGATCGGGCGTGGCCGACGTGTTCAGCGTCGGACTCCTATCGGCGATCCCATATTCCGTGGGTGCCGTCGGCATGCTCCTGTTGTGCCGCAGTTCGGACCGACTGCTCGAGCGGCGCTGGCATTTCGCCCTGGCCGCCTTCCTGGCCGCGACGGCCGCCCTCGCCATCTCGATCGTCGCGCAGAACGTTGCGGCGGCCATCGCCTGCCTTGCCTTGCTCGCCATCGGTTATCTGTCGGCGACCGCCCTCTTCTGGACCATACCGGTGCGCTTCCTTTCCGAAGCCGAAGCCGTGGGAAGTCTGGCCTTCATCAGCAGCATGGGGCAGGTCGGAAGCCTGACGGCGCCGGTCGCGTTCGGATTTTTCGCGGGTCTGACCGGCGGTCTCGCCGTCTCGACGGGCCTCGTCGCTTTCGTCCTCGCCGCCGGCGGAATGGCTATTCTCTCCCTCCGCAACCCGCGTTTGGTCGAAGGGCCTTCGTCATCGAAGGCGATCAGCACGCGCAGCGATTTCGGCACGCGGTCGTGACATCGCTCTCATCGCGAGTGTCCGATTCCACAGCGGGCATACTCTGAGGCGGACGCGCCGCTCTCGGCCAGACTGCGTCATGCCGATCGTCGACGTGCGCAGAGCCGGACGTTCCGCTTCGCACCCGTCTCGGCCGTTCAATGGCGCTCGGCGACTTCTCCGGAGCAGACATCGGCTCAAACCCAACGGAACGCCTGCATCTCGTCACGTCCGGTCCTCCGCTTGGAGCCGACAGAATGGCCGCTCGGCACGCAACAGCTGCCGCTCGCGCGAAGATGGCTGCGTACGATGCGCCCGGCTCGATCAAAGCCGACCGTGAGGAGTGCGGGAGCCATGCCACATTCGCCTCCAATGAGCGACTTCAGCACAAGAGATGAAGAACGATCGATAACCGAATTCAGCAAGACATTATATTTTCAATATGGCGACGTTATTTGCGCACCAACCAGTCAATCGGGTGCAGATTTTTGGATTGCTGCCCCTTCGATGGCGCATTGAACGGCGCGCCTTCGATGCGCCATCATAGGGATGCGGCAAGGGTGCTGCGCCTCTCTGCTCGCACGGGCCTTGCAGGTTGTCGGCGGCAACCGGGTGATCGAGGTGCGTCGAGGGATGGAGGGGCGAGCGAGCAAGGCCGCGTCGGGCGCCCATTGGCGCACACAGGAGATGTTCCTCATCCAAGAGGTCATGAATCTGATCGGCAAGGGCATCCGCCTCGATCAGGTCGCCCGCGAGATGCTGCATCTCCTCTCGGAGATCGTCGGGCTCAACCGGGGACGCATCGTCCTGAAGGACCCCGACGGGGACGGTTACCACATCGCCCATTCCTACGGCCTGACCCGCGAGGAGGTCGCCCGGGGCCGCTACGCGCTTGGCGAAGGCATCACCGGGCGCGTTATCCAAGACGGCCATCTCATCATCGTACAGGACATCGACAAGGATCCGATCTTCCTCGCGCGCGCCGTCGAGCGGGCGAAATTGCCCCGGGGTGCGGTGTCGTTCTTGGTGCTCCCGATTCGGGTCGACCAGAAGACGGTCGGCGCTATCGCCTGTCACCGGATCCGCCATCGGGAGCGGGCGCTCTCCGACGATCTCGCCATCCTGCGCATCATCGCGACCATGGTCAGCCAGTTGCTGACCCTGAACGAGCGCGTGGAGCGGAAGACGCGCGCGCTCGAGGAGCACAACGACATGCTCGCGCGCGAGCTGCGCATCAAGCGAGCCCGGTACGGCATCATCGGCACCTCGCCGGCCCTGCTGCGCGCGCTCGTCCAGATCGAGAAAGTCGCGGATGCGACCGCGAGCGTGCTGCTGCTCGGCGAGTCCGGCTCTGGCAAGGAACTGTTCGCCCGGGCGCTCCACCTCGCGAGCCCACGTCGCGACCGGCCCTTCATCAAGGTGAACTGCGCGGCCATCCCCGACAGCCTGTTCGAATCCGAACTGTTCGGCCACGAGCGCGGCGCGTTCACTGGGGCGGTCGAGGCACGAGCCGGCTGGTTCGAGCAAGCGAGCGGCGGCACCATCTTCCTCGACGAGATCGGCGAGATGCCGGCGATCCTCCAGACCAAGCTGCTGCGCACCCTGCAAGAGGGGACGGTCGTGCGCCTCGGCGGGAAGCGCGAGATCCGCGTCGACATGCGCCTCGTGGCCGCGACGAACCGGGATCTCGCCACGGAAGTCGCCCACGGCCGCTTCCGGGAAGACCTGTTCTACCGGCTCAATGTCGTCCCGATCACCCTGCCGCCGCTGGCCGAGCGCCGGGGCGACATCCCGGATCTCGTGCTGCACTTCCTGACCCAGGCCAACCAAGCCAACCAGCGCAACGTCAACTTGACGCAGTCCGCCATCGCGCACCTCGCCCGCCAAGCTTGGCCGGGCAACATTCGCCAGCTCGCCAACTTCATCGAGCGGCTCGTCCTGCTCGCCAGCGAGGGCGTCCTCGACGTCGACGATCTGCGCCCCATGCTGGGAGGCGCGGCCGCAGGCAAGCCAGCCATGCCGAGTCCAGGGCTGTCACAGTTGGGCCTGCCTGGAAGAGGCGCTTCGATCCAAGCGGTCGGTACCGTCCGCCCGTATCTATCTGCCGACTCGCACGATCCCGAACAGCTGCGCGTGGCCCTCGCGCAGGCCGGGGGCAACAAGACTCGTGCAGCCCAGCGGCTCGGCCTGACTGAGCGACAGTTCTCCTATCGTTGGCGCAAGCTGCGGACGGAGCCGTGAACGGTTTCGACAAAGACCGACAATGTCGACAGATTGTCGACATTCGTAGCGGCAACAGAGACGCGAAGCGATCGTGAAATCGACGTAAACACTTGATAGGCATCGGGTTTCTAAAATAAACCTTCGCCGGCCTGCTCTGGCACCTGCCTTGCGCAACTGTCTTCGAGCCGAAACCGCCGATCGCGGGGTCGAGCCGGAAGAGGAGCAAGACATGAGCGCCAGCGCCGCCCCGAAGACCGTGACTACCTACCTGCGCCCGATCGACCGCGACGGCCTGATGCAGTTCGCCGAGAAGGGCCGCGGCAATCCCGGCTCGCGCGGCACCAACAAGGTGCACACCGTGGTCGACGGCCAGTACCGCACCCTCAGCTACGTCGGCGACCACGCGCCCGTCGTGGTCGACGAGCCGCTGCACCTGTTCGGCGAGAACACCGCGCCGGCCCCGGGGGAGATCGTACTCTCGGCGCTGGGCGGCTGCCTGGCGGTCGGCATCACCGCGGTGGCGACCTGGAAGCAGGTACGCCTCTCCCGCCTCGAGCTGCACCTCGAAGGCGACATCGGTAACCCGGCCGCCTGGGGCGCCGGCGGCGCGGAGAAGAAGCCGGAGGACATGGGCTTTCAGGAGATCCGGGTCGCCGTGACCATCGAGGGCGACGCGACCCGCGAGGAACTCGACGCGATCGTGCGCCACGCGAACCACTTCTCGCCCGTGGCCAACACCATGCGCAACCCGGTCCCCTTCAAGATCGGCCTGGCCGACTGAGGTCGGTGGCGGGACCCGGCGGCCCCGCCCCCTTTCCCCTTCCTGAGGAGATTGCACGATGTCGAGCGCCCTCGCCCTTCGGCCGGCCGAGCCCCCCGTGACGGAGACGCCGTTCGCGACACCGGTCGGCGACGCGTGGACGGACGAGGCCGTCCTCGCCGAGACGATCGCCATCGCCGACGGTCCCCTGGCCGCGGCGGCAGCCAAGATCGACCATGGGGCGTACCCGCTCGACATCATGGGCCGGCTCGGGGGTGCGGGCGCGCTCGGCGTCCACCTCGACCGGCACGGCGGTCGGGTCGGCCTCGCGATCGCCGCCATGCAGGCCGCGAGCCGGGCATGCGGCGCCACCGGCTTCCTCATGTGGTGCCACGACGTCTGCGGCCTCTACCTGGAGCGCTCGGGTAACCCGGCGCTCTCCGGCGCCGTCCTCGACGACCACGTCGCGGGCCGCAGCTTCGGCGGCACGGCCCTGTCCAACCCGATGAAGGCGTTCGCCGGGATCGAGCCGATCCTGCTCCGCGCCCACCGCGTGCCCGGCGGCTACCGGGTCAGCGGGATGCTCCCCTGGGTCAGCCACATCGGGCCCGGACAGTACTGTGGCGCCATAGCGGGCGTGCTCGGCGCCGGCGACGCGATCAGCCACGAGATCATGTTCCTGCTGCGCTGCGACCGGGCGGAGCTGCGGCCCTGCCCGCAATTCTCCGGCATGGAGGGCACCAGCACCTGGGGCGTGCGGCTCGACGCGTACTTCGTCGGGCAGGACGACCTCATCGCCGACCCGGCCCGCCCATTCATCGGCGGGATCCGGGGCGCCTTCATCCTGCTCCAGTGCGGCATGGGCCTCGGCGTCGCCGAGGGCAGCCTCGACGCCATGCTGGCGGTCGAGGAGACCCTCGGGCACGTCAACCAGTTCCTCGACGATCGCCCCGACACGATCGCGGCCGAGCTCGCGGAGCTTCGCGCCCGGGTGATGCGGCTCGCCGAGACGCCCTACGACGGATCGACCGACTACCTGATCGACGTCCTCGATGCCCGGGCCCAGACCTCCGAGCTGGCGCTGCGCGCGTCGCAGTCGGCGCTGCTGCACCAGGGGGCGCGGGGCTACCTGATGTCGGCATCCCCCCAGCGCCGCGTCCGCGAGGCGCACTTCGTCGCCATCGTCACGCCGGCGATCAAGCACCTGCGCTGGGAGATGGCGCGCCTGTCCCGTGAGGTCCTGCCCAGCGGCGCCCACACGGGGGGCCGGGCATGACCATCCAGGAACCCACTGACGGCCTCGGCCCCTGGAAGCAGTTCCTCTGCCGGGCCTGCGGCCTGATCTACGACGAGGGCGAGGGCGATCCCGACAGCGGCCTGGCGCCCGGGACGCGCTTCGCCGATATCCCGGACGACTGGGCCTGCCCGATCTGCGGGGTGACCAAGTCCGACTTCGAGCCGTACCAGCGGCGGGCCCCGATCGCACCGGTGGCGGCAACCGCGGTGCCGCAGCGCCGGCCGGGCGTAGTGATCGTCGGCGCAGGCGTCGGCGGGTGGGTCGCCGCCGAGGCGATCCGGGCCGAGGACGCCCGGGTTCCGATCACGCTGGTGACGGCCTGCAGCGGCGACGTCTACCACAAGCCGGAACTCTCGGTCGCGCTCGGGCGTGGCCTGTCGCCGGACAGGCTGCGGCGGGAGACGGGCGCCGCGGCGGCGGCGCGCCTGGGCGTGCGCCTGATGGCCGACACGGTGGCGGTGGGCCTGACCCCGGGGCGGCACAGCCTGCGCACCACGCGCGGCACCCTCGCGTACACCGCCCTCGTCCTGGCACACGGCGCGCGTCCGGCGCTGCCGGCCTGCCTCGACCCGGCCCTGTGCTGGCGCGTGAACGACCTCGCGGCCTGGGCCGCCCTGCACGCCGAGCTCGCGCGCGGACCCCGCGCGGTCGCGGTGATCGGTGCCGGCATGGTCGGCTGCGAGCTCGCCGAGGATCTCGCCCGGGCCGGTCACGCCGTGACGCTCGTCGGAGCCGGGGCGCTGCCGCTGCCCGAGCTCCTTCCGGACCTGGCGGGCCGCCGGCTCCTGGCGGGCCTCGAGGGGCTGGGCGTGCGCCACCGGTCCAACGCCCTCGTGTGCGGCCTCGACCGCCGGCCGGACGGCGACGTCGCGCTCGCATTCTCGGACGGGACGACTCTGGTCGCCACGACCGTGATCGCCGCGACGGGGCTCGCCACGCCCTCGCGGCTCGTGCGCGGGGCCGGGCTCGCCTTCGACCGCGGGATCGTCGTCGACCCGGCGACCCTGCGCACGAGCGGACCCGACATCTTCGCGCTCGGCGACTGCATCAGCATTGAGGGGCGACCCTGCCGCTTCATCGAGCCGGTCGCCCGTCAAGCCGAGGCCATCGCCCACGCGATCCTGGGCCGGGAGCATCCGGGCTACGCGCACGCCGTGCCCGTCATCCGGTTGAAGACGCGCTCGACGCCGATCGAGCTGCACGGCGCGCCGCTCCCGGGAGAACCCTGGCACGTCGTCGAGCACACCGAGAGCCGGCTCGCGATGGAGCAGCGGCGCGACGGCGAGGTCACCGCCTGGCTGGCAGCCTGAGGAGGGGACGATGACGCACGAACCCCGCGCAACCGACCCCGCCCTGGCGCAGGCGCAGGTCGAGGCGCGCCTCTCGGGCACGAACCCGCGGCCCGTCGTGCACGGCCTCTTCGACGAGCCGACGAACACCGCGACCTTCGTCGTGCGCGATCCCGATGTTGATCCACGTCGTCGGGCTCAGGGACGCGCACGTCGCGGTGGGGACGGGCGCGTTCGCGGTCGCGGCCTGCTCCCTTTTCGACCTCGTCGGCCCTCTCCGGATCGCGCGGTTTCCCTGGGAGGCCGCGGGACTGTTCGGCTGCGCCGGGATCCTGGCGGCGACGCTCGGCGCCGGGCTCGGCAAGCAGCTCGACGGGCACCGGCTGCAGTGCCTGTTCGCGCTGGTCATGCTCGCGGCCGCGTCCATGACGTTCAGGCGGCGGTTCAATCCGGCCTCGCCGGGCTCCGGCCGCGTTCCGCCTGCGCCGCCCGGAAGGACCTGCTCGATACGGTGCTGGCGACGATCATCGGAAGTGCAGGCCTCGCACTGTCGCTCCGGCGACTTAGGGCGGTCCGACGATGTCGAGAGTCCGTTGCCGGGTCACGTGCTCGATCTCCGTCGATCCGAAATGCGGTGGGATGCTGATCATGGCGGACAAGTCATGAGCTAACGCGCTTGGCGCGACAGTTGCTGCGGATTCCAAGACTACGAAGCCGGAGTTTTCGATGGCCCTATTCGACAATCCTTTCGATGCCCGACGGCGCTCCGGCGGTTGCTCCTGCGGCGCGCACGCGGACCAAACCGAGCACGAGGCTTCCGTCACGTCGGGCGACGCCGCGGTGGTGCGCGTCGTCGAGGCGGCGATGATGCGGGCCCTGTTCCCGCACGATGGCAGGCGCCGCGCCTTCCTGAGGAGCGTCGGCGCGGCAACCGCCGCCGCGGCGGTCGGCCAGTTCCTGCCGACGCGGTTCGTGGCCGAGGCCCTCGCCGAGGCCGGCAGGCCGGAGAAGGCGGATCTCAAGGTCGGCTTCATCCCGATCACCTGCGCCACGCCGATCATCATGGCCAAGCCCATGGGCTTCTACGAGAAGCAGGGACTGAACGTCGACGTCGTCAAGACCGCCGGTTGGGCGGTGGTGCGCGACAAGACCCTGAACAAGGAATACGACGCCGCCCACATGCTGGCGCCGATGCCGCTCGCGATCACGCTGGGCCTCGGCTCGAACCCCGTGCCCTTCGCGGTGCCGGCGATCGAGAACGTCAACGGCCAGGCGATCTGTCTCGCCAACAAGCACAAGGACAATCGCGACCCGAAGAACTGGAAGGGCTTCAAGCTCGCCATCCCGTTCGACTACTCGAACCACAACTACCTGCTGCGCTACTACCTGGCCGAGCACGGCATCGATCCCGATACCGACGTGCAGCTCCGCTCGGTGCCGCCGCCGGAAATGGTCGCGAACCTGCGCGCCGACAACATCGACGGCTTCCTGGCGCCGGACAACATCGTCCAGCGCGCGGTCTACGACGGCGTCGGCTTCATCCACGTGCTGTCGAAGGAGATCTGGGACGGGCATCCCTGCTGCTCGTTCTCGGTCGCGCAGGACACGATCCGCGAGATGCCGAACGCCACGGCCGCGCTCCTGCGCGCCATCCTCCAGGCGACCGCCTACGCCTCGCGGCCGGAAAACCGCAAGGAGATCGCCGCCGCGATCGCGCCGGCCAACTACCTCAACCAGCCGCTCACCGTCGTGGAGCAGGTCCTGACCGGCACCTACGCGGACGGCCTCGGCAGCGTGAAGAAGGATCCGAAGCGGGTCGCCTTCGACCCGTTCCCGTACGAGAGCTTCGCGATCTGGACGCTCACCCAGATGAAGCGCTGGGGCCAGATCAAGGGCGACGTCGACTACGCCGCCGTGGCGCGGCAGGTCTACCGCGCCACCGATGCCGCCAGGCTGATGCGGCAGGACGGCCTCGCGCCGCCGGAGACCACCACGAAGACGTTCGTGGTGATGGGCAAGCCGTTCGATCCGGCCAAGCCCCAGGAATACCTGGATTCCTTCAAGATCAAGCGCGCGAGCTGAGCCATGCAACGCCCCCTCTCCCTGCGCGCCGGAATCCTCTCGCTGGCGCTACTCGCGGTGATCCTGCTCGGCTGGCAGGTCGCGGTGAGCGGCACGGCCAAGACCGAGGCCATGGACCCGGAATACGCGGCCCTGATGGGACAGACGGCCACCACCGGCAAGTCGGCCATGCCCGGCCCGCTCGATGTCGGGGCGACGATCTGGAGGCACCTGAAGGATCCGTTCTACGACCGGGGCCCGAACGACAAGGGCCTCGGCATCCAGCTCGCCTACTCGGTCGGGCGCGTGGCGCTCGGCTACGGTCTGGCGGTTCTCGTGGCGATCCCGATCGGCTTCCTCATCGGCATGTCGCCGCTGATGAGCCGGGCGCTCGATCCGTTCATCCAGATCCTCAAGCCGGTCTCGCCGCTCGCCTGGATGCCGCTCGCCCTCTACACCATCAAGGATTCGACGCTGTCGGCGATCTTCGTGATCTTCATCTGCTCGCTCTGGCCGATGCTGATGAACACCGTGTTCGGCGTGTCGAGCACCCGGAAGGAATGGCTCAACGTCGCCCGGACTCTGGAGGTCGGGCCGGTGCGCCGCGCGTTCACGGTGATCCTGCCGGCCGCCGCGCCGACGATCCTCACCGGGATGCGCATCTCCATCGGTATCGCCTGGCTCGTGATCGTCGCGGCCGAGATGCTCGTGGGCGGTACCGGCATCGGCTACTTCGTCTGGAACGAGTGGAACAACCTCTCGATCACCAATGTGATCACCTCGATCCTGGTGATCGGCCTCGTCGGCATGGCCCTCGACCAGCTCCTGGCGCGTGCCCAGCGCCTCGTCACCTTCCCCGAGTGAGGCACCCGATGAGCAAGCTGCTTCCGTTCGTGCGCCGCTCCGGCCGCGCCGCTCCCGACACCGTCCAGGGCGGGCCCAGCCGCATGTCCAACTCCGAGAGGTTCATCTCCATCGAGGGCATCGCGCGGCGCTACCCGGCACCGGGTGGCAAGACGAGCACGATCTTCGAGGACCTGTGGCTGCCCGTGCGGAAGGGCGAGTTCGTGTGCATGATCGGGCACTCGGGCTGCGGCAAGACCACGGTGCTCAACATCCTGGCGGGCCTCGAGACGCCGTCCGAGGGCGTCGTCATCGTCGACGGTCGGGAAATCGACGGCCCGAGCCTGGACCGGGCGGTGATCTTCCAGGGCCACGCCTTGCTGCCCTGGCGCAGCGTGCTCGGCAACGTCGCCTACGCGGTCTCAGCCCGCTGGCGGAAGGCGGGCAGGGCCGAGGTCGAGGCGCGCGCGCGGAAGGCCATAGCCACGGTGGGGCTGGCGGGCTCCGAGCACAAGCGCCCGTCCGAACTCTCGGGGGGCATGAAGCAGCGCGTGGGCATTGCCCGGGCGCTCTCGATCGAGCCGAAGATCCTGCTGATGGACGAGCCCTTCTCGGCCCTGGACGCACTGACCCGTGGAACCCTGCAGGACGAGGTGCGCCGGATCTGCGTCGAGACCGGGCAGACGGTGTTCATGATCACCCACGACGTCGACGAGGCGATCTACCTCGCCGACCGGATCGTGCTGATGACGAACGGACCGCAGGCTAAGGTCGCCGAGATCGTCGAGAACCCGCTGCCCAAGGACCGGAGCCGCACGCAGCTCCACCATGCGCCCGGGTACTACGCCCTGCGCAACCACCTGATCGACTTCTTGGTGACCCGCTCCGCGACCCTGCGGGACGCGATGCCGGACGGGTACGATCCGCGCCATCCGCCGGTCGTGCGCCCCGCCCTGAGCGAGGCGGACGCGGCGGCCATCGCCGCCGAGCCGCCGGCCAGGCGGGCCTGACCCGCGGACCAACCCGCCACGAGGAGGGTGCTCGCCGCCGGATCGCGCGGACGGCATCGGCAGTCCCTCCGACAGATCGCCACTCCCGAATCCCTCTCTGACGGAGAGGGCACGATCCCCCGACACCCGCCGTTGATCCGGCGGCCACGTCATAGAGGGCCGCCGTACGATTCTGCCGTCCCAGAGGTCCGGGGCCGGACAGATCACCGGCCCCGGTCACATCCGTCAGAGGCTCGGATGCAGCCCGCGGACCGGGCTCACGCCCTCGAGCACCGATGCCGCGTGCAGGAGTGTCGTCTCGGCCTGCCAGCTTCCCACCAGCTGCACGTTGATCGGCAGGCCCTCGCGGCTCGTCCCGAACCGCATCGACAGCCCCGGCAGGCCGGTGACGTTGAGGGGCACGGTCGCGCCCTGCAGGTAGGTCAGGTCCACCGTCTCGCCGTTGACGACGAGTTCCTCGATGCCGTGCTTGTGCGCCGGCACCGGCAGCACGGGGGTCAGGAGCACGTCGAAGTCCCGGAAATAGGCCGCGTAGCCGTCCCGGAGCCGCTCCGCCGCCTGCTCGGCCGCGACGTAGTCCTCCACCGTGGTGTCGGGCAGCGACAGCATCGTCTTGGCCATCCTGTACATCTCGTCCTCGTGCCCGGCCGTCGCCTCGCGGAAAGCCGGCTTCATCTCCATGACGTGGAGCTTGTTGAACACGTCGAGGGCGAAGTCGCGCTCCAGCGCCGGGATGCGGACTTCCTCGACGTGATGGCCCTCGCCCTTCAGGGCCTCGG
Organism: Methylobacterium mesophilicum; assembly: GCF_036441335.1. GTDB lineage: Bacteria > Pseudomonadota > Alphaproteobacteria > Rhizobiales > Beijerinckiaceae > Methylobacterium > Methylobacterium mesophilicum_B. Next base: position 255,375 of record NZ_MLBW01000026.1, on the reverse strand, counting down.
CGGCCGCCTTCACCGTCGCCGCGACCTGGGTGTCGATCGGTCCGAAGCCCGGCCCGACCATCCAGCCGACGCGCAGCTTGCGGTCGGGCGTGGCGCCGAGGCCGGCGTCGAACGGGACGGTGCTGGTCGCGAACGCGTCCTGCCCGTCCGGGCCGGCCAGTTGCGAGAAGGCGAGCGCGAGGTCGCGGATCGAGCGGGCCATCGGGCCGACGTGCCAGAAGCGGCGCGGCGCCCGCGGCCAGATGCCGGTCATCGGCACGCGCCCGTGGGTCGCCTTCAGCGAGACGATGCCGGTCTGGGCGGCCGGGCCGCGCACCGAGATGGCGAGGTCGGTGCCGAGGCCGAGCGGCGATAGGCCCGCCGCGATGGCCGCCGACTCGCCGCCGCTGGAACCGCCGGGCGTCCGGTCGAGGTCCCACGGGTTGTTCGAGCGGCCGGAGAGCAGGTTGTCGCTCTCGATCCAGTAGGAGAACTCGGGAAGGTTGGTCTTGGCGAGCAGGATGCCGCCGGCCTTCTTCATGCGGGCGACGCTCGTGGCGTCGGCGTCGGGGGTACGGCCCTTGAAGATCGGCGAGCCGCGCTGGGTCAACACCCCGGCGGTGTCGATGGAGTCCTTCACGGTGAACGGCACGCCGTGGAGCGGCCCGATCTCCTTACCGGCCATGACCGCCGCCTCGGCTTCCTTCGCGGCGGCGAGTGCGCCCTCCGCGACGGTGACGATGGCGTTGACCTTGGGATCGACCGCCGCGATGCGGTCGAGATGCGCCCGCACGACCTCGACGGGCGAGAGCTGCTTGGTCCGGACCAGCTCGGCGAGCCGGGTCGCGTCGGAGAAGATGATGTCCTGGGTCATGGCCGCTGTTCCTGCCTAACGTTCGGTAGGCTGAGAGTTAGAGCTGGATTTTCCGGTCGTCAACCCCTAACTAACGATTGGTAGGTCATTGAGCCCGGAACGGAGGCAGGGGTGAGCACGAACGCGAAGGAGACGATCTTGGCCGCCGCGCGGAGGACCGCGCAGGCGCACGGCTACGGCGGGTTGAGCTACCGCGACCTCGCCGCCGAGGTCGGCATCAAGGCGGCGAGCATCTACCATCACTTCGCCAGCAAGGCGGACCTCGGCGCGGCCGTGGCGCGGCGCTACTGGGAGGACATCGCGGTCGAGCTCGACGCCATGCTGGAGAAGACCGGCGACCCGATGGAATGCCTGCGGCTCTATCCGGGCACCTTCCGCCGGTCGCTCGAGGACGGGAACAGGCTCTGCCTGTGCAGCTTCATGTCGGCCGAGTACGCCAACCTGCCGGAGGCCGTGCAACGGGAGGCCCAGGGCTTCGCGGACGTCAACGTCGCCTGGTTGGCGAAGGTGCTGGTGATGGCGGGGGCGGTGCAGCCGAAGGAGAGCGAGGCGCGGGCCCGGGCCGTCTTCGCCGCGGTGTCCGGCGCCCAGCTCTATGCGCGGAGCCGCTCGGACGTCGCGGAGTTCGACAGGTTGGTCGAGAGCTACCGCGCCTCGGGGCTCCTGCCGGCCTAGGGCGATCCTGACCTTCGGGGATGGACCGGACGTTCCGCATCCGACCCGGCGTGGTCGTTCACGCACAGCCGCGCCGTCCCTGGAAACGGGCGCCCGTTCCACCGCCTCTATGGCAGTGATGCGGTGGCCTCGGCCGTTCAGCCCCTGTCTGCGTAGTGCTTCCTCAGGGCGGCGAGACCTTCCTCGTAGATGCCCTGGAAAAGCTTCGCGATCTCCGCGTCGCTGACCCCGACCGGCTGGAAGTCGCCGAACCACTCGACGCGCGACCGCTGCCCGTCGCCGGTCTCCCGGACCCGCAAGGTCGAGAGGTAACCCTGTTGCGGAAAGGGGGACTGGAGGATGTGGTAGCTGTAGCTCCGTCCGGTCTCATCGAAGGCCATCAGCCGCTCGACGATGAGGCCGCCGTCGGGGTTCGCCAAGTGCCGGACGCGGCCGCCCTCGTGCAACTCGGACTCGGGGATGTAGGGCAGCCAGTCCGGCAGGGAGCCGAACCCGCCGATGAGCCGCCAGACTTCGGAGGCTGGAGCCGGGATCTCGACGCTGGCCGATGCCGTCGCCGTGGCCGCGCCCTACTGACCGGACGGGAGGGGCGCGTCGGGCGCCACGACCCCGCTCCGGCGCAGGTCGCGCCAGAAAACCCCGGGCACCTCGAAGCTGATGGCGGCATGGTCCTCCGCGATCCGCTCCGGGCGGCTCGCCCCGGGGATGACCGCCGCGGAGGCCGGATGAGCGAGCGAGAAGTGCTGTCCTCGATGGACCGCTTCGCGCCGTCGGCCGTGTAGTCGTAGACGACCTTGTTCGGGCGACCGTACTTGAAGATCTCGCCCTTCTCGCCCTGGTCGCGCACGCCGGTCTCGACCTCGTCGAGGATGATGCGGCCCACCTTGGTGCTGAGGCGGTAGGCGTCGCGCGGGTACTTCGACAGGGCCTTGCCGAGCCTGACCTCGGACAGGCCGCTCCCGTAGAAGGGCGCGGTGTCGAAATAGCGCGTGCCGGCCTGCCACGCCGCGTCGACCGTGGCGTCCGCCTCGTGGTCGGGGATATCGCGGAACATGTTGCCGAGCGGTGCGGCGCCGAAGCCGAGCGGGCCGGCGAGCAGGGCGTCCCTGATGGTCATGGCTCCTCCGAGCGTGGGGAAGTCGGCGCGACATCGGGGCCTGCGTCTGCGAGCTGTCGTCGCGAGCCGTACCGCGTGACCGTTCTGCCAAGCCCCACATGACGGCGTACAATCTCCGGGGCGCTGTCGTATCGGCCGTTCTTGCGGGCCTTCCGGCCACAATTGCGGTGTTTGCAGCGAACGACGAGGTTATGTGCCGTCTCAGCGGCGGAACATGGCCCGGTACTGCCCAGGCGTCAGGCCGGTGCTCCTGCGGAACACCCTGGTGAAATTGTCCTGGGAGCCGAAGCCGTGCTCCACCGCGACCTCGGAGAGCGTGAGTTGGTCGCGCGCCAACGCCTCTCGCGCGGCGCGAACCCGTCGCTCCGTCACGTAGCGATGCGGGGTCAGGCCGGTCGCCTCCCGGAACAGGCGCGAGAAGTGGAAGGGGCTGAGGCAGGCCTCGACCGCGAGGCGTTCGAGCGGGATGGGTTCGGCGTAGTGGGCATCGACGTAGTCGGTCACCCGCCTGAGCCGTCGCTCGTCGAGCCTTCGCGCCGTGCTGGACGGCTTCCAGCGGTCGACCGTGTAGTTGGCGATCAGGTGGGCTGCCAGCGCGGCCGTCAGACCGTCGACGAACAGCCGGTCCGTCGGCAACTGCGGCCTGCCCAGCATGCCCTCGAACGCCCGTGCGAAGCTGACGAGGAGCGGGTCGGCCAAGCCGCCGACGAAGGCGAGTTCGATCAGCGAGGCGTCGATGCCGTAGTCCGCCAGGGCACTGTGCTCGATGAGGGCCGGCGGTAGGCACACGTGGAGGCACGAGATGGCCTCCGAGAGTTCCGCCTTCTCCACGAAGCCGACCGGTCCGGTCCAGGCCGTTCCGGCCCCGGCGAGGCACTTCTCGTCCTGACCGTCACCGGTGCGTCGTACGACCGCGCGGCCGCTGAGCATCACGATGAGCTCGTTGCAGGGATAGGCTTGCCTCGGGTGCGATCCGGCGCCGTTGATCCGGCGTTCGACGACCAACCGGGCCCGATGGTCGATCCGACCGAGCACCTGGCATGTACCGCGCCGCTGGTCCCCCATCGTCTCGAACGACATCAAGGCACCTCGGGTCGGAGCGCTGGCGCATCGAAGCCGCGTACGGTCTTCCGGGCCGATCCTGACCCATCGCGAGCCGTTACGGCAAGCGTGCCCGCGATCGTGGGCCGACCGCCGCGGTGAGCGTCTCGGGCCGGCCGGCGCAACCATCCTGCCCGGGATCCGATAATTCGCAGAGCAGGTGGAGCGCCCGGGGTTCGCCGGCCGCTTGGCCATCGCCGATCAGGCAGCCAAGCTCGCGAGCACGAGGGACTGGTGGACCGGGACACCCGCCGTGCCCCCGTCCGCCACGGCCCAACTCACGCCGTGGGGCGCCCCTGCGATGTCGCCCGCCGCGGACACCCCCGCGACGGTCGTCAGCTTGGAGGCATCCGTGTGGATGACCGGACCGAACGGCCCGTCGTCGAGCTGCCGTCCTGGCCGAGGAATCCGTGGGAAGCCGCAGCGAACCGGTTGCGCGGGCTGCCCGCGTCGATACCGGTCGGTGCGGGCAGTCAGCCCTCGCGGAGATGCGTCAGGAGCCGCTCCGCCGCCGGCCCGGACGAGGCCGGATTCTGACCGGTGATCAGCAGGCCGTCGGCCACGACGTAGGGCTCCCAGTCGCCCGCCTTCGAGAACGCTCCGCCGTTCCGCTTGAGCTCGTCCTCGACGAGGAACGGGACCACCGCGGTCAGGCCGACCGCCTCCTCCTCCGTGTTGGTGAAGCCGGTGACGGCCTTGCCCTCGATCAGCGGCTTGCCGTCGGCCGACCTGGCATGACGCAGCACGCCGGGCGCGTGGCACACGAGGGCGACGGGCTTACCGGCGCCGAGGGTCGTCTCGATGAGCTTGATCGAGGCGGCGTCCTCGGCGAGGTCCCAGAGCGGACCGTGCCCGCCGGGGTAGAACACCGCGTCGAAGCCGTCGTGAGTGACGCCGTCGAGCCGAGCCGTGTCCGCCAGAACCGCGTTGGCCTCGGCGTCCGCCTCGAAGCGGCGGGTCAGGTCGGTCTGGAAGCCCGGCTCGTTGCTCTTCGGGTCGAGCGGCGGCTTGCCGCCCTTGGGCGAGGCCAGGACCACGTCGGCGCCGGCGTCCTTGAACACGTAGTAGGGCGCGGCGAGCTCCTCCAGCCAGAAGCCGGTCTTGCGGCCGGTGTCGCCGAGCTGGTCGTGGGAGGTCAGCACCATCAGGATCTTCATCGTCGTTCTCCGGGGTCGTGGGGGTTGGACGTTCGGACGGTCGCGGCCGGGCTAGTTGTGACGGGCCGCCGTCCTCTCGATCGAACGCTCGGCGCTCGCGTCGCGCGCCTGGGTGCGCTCGGCCCTGACGGACGTCGCGTCCGTCTGGCGGATCATCTCAGGACCGGCCATGCGGACGGCCCCGATGATTTCCAGGGTGATGCGCTCCTCGGCCGAGGCGGCAGTGCCGCCGAACAGGGCGGCTCCGAGCTCGGCGAGCAGCAGGTAGGGGGCGACGGGATGTGCGGTTCGGGGTGTCATGGTCTTCTCCACGGGTCAGATTTGAGTAGACTGGTCGTCTATGAATTGCCGACGGTCATGCCTGGCTTCACCGTCGGCTCGCCCAGTCAGGCTCGTTGCGGGTTCAGGATGCGCCGCGTCATTCTCATCGCGGCGTCGAACGGGGCATCGTCGCGCTCGATCTTCGCCATGAGGCTGGCACCGAGCCACAGGTGGTAGAGGGTCTCGGCCGCGGCGCGCGGCTCGCCGTCGACGGTGAGCGACCCCTCGGCGACGCCCGCCTCGATGGCGCCCGCCACGCGGTCGATGATCCCGGCCGTGCCGGCCTTCAGGGCCATCCGCATCGGCTCGGACAGGTCCGAGACCTCGGCCGCCAGCTTCACCGCGAGGCACTTGCGCTGGTAGTCGATGCTGCCCTGCGTCGCCTGCCACTTGCGCCAGTAGTTCATCAGGCGGTCGGCATGGCTGAGGCCGGGCTCGGCGAGGGTGGCGTCGATGTCGGCGAGGTACGCCTCGAAGTAGTCGGCCAGAAGCGCCTCGCCGAAAGCCTCCTTCGAGCCGAAGTAGTGGTAGAAAGAGCCCTTGGGGACCCCAGCCGCGGCCAGGATCTCGTTGAGGCCGACACCCGAGAACCCCTTCGCGCCCACGATACGGTGGGCGGTGTCGAGGATGCCTTGCCGGGTGTCGGTGTTGCCGCTGACATGTGCCATGATCCAGACATAGGCCGGATTAGACCGGTCGTCTAGTAGGGCGTAGCGACTTTCTCGAGGCGATCGCAGAGCCGGATCGAGCGGTCGGCGTGAGCAAGGCCACGTGACCTTCGTGATCGCATCCCCAGACAATATCCCGCTCTCCGGAGTTGGCTTCTGACTGGTAGCCGGCGTCGCCCGAAGTCGCGGGAGAGCAGAGGCAGACCGCCTCCGTTCGCGTTCTCAAAGCTTAGACCGCACAATGTTGCTTGCTGGCGCAGCACCCCACACAGTCGCCAGGAAGGTGGTGAAGGCTTCGAGGCTGGTGGATCGGGCCGGCTTCATCCAAGTGGCGTAGGTTGCGATGGTATCGGGGACATCGTCGAGGGAGCGGATCACGATCCCGCGCCGCTGCACGTTGCGCACACAGCTCGCATAGGTGCTCACGCCGGTTCCCGCCGCGACGAGACCGAAGATACCCTCGCTCGACGAGGCCTCCTGGCTGATGGTCGGGTGAAAGCCGCGTCGATGGCAGATCGCGAAGAAGGCCTCGCGATAGGCGCTCCAGCTCCCGCCAGACCCCAGCACGAACGGCTTGCCGGCGAGATCCTTGAGGGTCAGGCTGCGCGCGTTCGAGAGTGGATGGGTTACCGGCAGCAGGGCCACATAGGAGTCGCGGTCGAACAGCAGGCTCTCGAAGTGCTCGTTCTCGACCGCGCTGAGCGTGAAGCCGACGTCGATGCGGTCGTTGAGCAGGGCCTCGCGCTGGGATTGCGAGGGCACGTGCGACAGCTCCAGCCGGATCGCCGGTCGCACCTCGCTGAAGGCGCGGACCAGCTCCGGCAGACGGCCGTTGATCGCGAAATCCATGTAGCCGACGCGCAGGACGCCGGCCATGCCGGTCGCCGTGCGCCGCGCCAGCGTCACGGCCCGCTCCAGATGGTCGATCCCGATCCGGCACTCGGCCAGGAAGGCACGCCCGGCCTCCGTCACCTCGACCGTTCGGGTCGTACGGCGGAACAGCTTCACGCCGACCTCCGCCTCGAGGTCTGAGACGAGCCGGCTGAGACCCGGCTGCGTCGTCGCGAGGCGCTGTGCGGCCCGGCCGAAGTGGAGCTCCTGCGCAAGGACGAGGCAGCTCGAGACGTGCCTGAGGTCAAACCGCATTGATGCCGTATCTCGTATCAATCACGCTGGATTCATCATTTCACACCGGGGGCCGTCTGCAACATCCTCGCCTCGATCCCGCTGCGGCGGGCTGGAACGAACGATGCAAGGGACGCGACAGATGGCCTTCAACACCGAACTCGACAGCGCTCTCGAAGCGGCGTTCGCGGAGGCGAGCGCGCTGTACAAGGAGCGCGGTTTCCAGCGCCGCGTCGGGTTCGGCCGGCGCCCCGCCCTGATCAACGTCGATCTCGCCAATGCCTGGACGCGGCCGGGGAATCCCTTCACCTGCGAGAACATCGACGACCAGATCATCCCCGGCGTCCAGGCGCTCCTGGCCGCCTGCCGGCGCAACAACCACCCGGTCGTGCACGTCACCACCTGCTATCAGGTCACCGACGTCGACAGCCCCAAGACCGACATGGGCCTGTGGCACCGCAAGATCCCGGTCGAGGTCGTGGATCAGAACAAGCCCGAGCTCTGGGCGATCGACAGCCGCATCGAGCCGGTGCCGGGCGAACAGGTCCTGGTGAAGAAGCGGGCGAGCGCCTTTCACGGGACCTACCTTGCCGGGTTCCTGCGCGCCAACAACGTCGACACGATCCTGGTCACGGGCGTGACCGCCTCGGCCTGCGTGCGCACCACGCTCTGCGACGGTCTCGCCGAGGGCTTCCGGACCATCGCGGTGCGCGAGTGCATCGGCGACCGCGTGCCGGGCGCCGTCGCCTGGAACCTCTTCGACATCGACGCGAAGTTCGCCGACGTCGAGCCGCTGGAGCGCTGCGTCGCCTACCTCGACGAGGTCGGCCTGCGCAACGCCGCCTGACGACCCGGGCCATCGCCCGACGCGATCCGATCCTCGACCCGCCGCCCATGCAGGAGTGTGAGCCGATGCGTGCTGACTTGTCTCTCGATCGATTCTCGCCGACGCGCCGGCAGGCGCTCCTCGGCGGCGCGGCGGCCGTCCTCACGGCGGGGGCGGGACGCGAGGCGCGCGCGGCGGCCGGAACGGTCGTCGTCTCCAACTGGGGCGGCGACTGGAACCAGCGCACGGTGCGCTTCGTCGAGACGCCCCTGGTGGAGGCGCAGGGACTGACCGTCGTGCGCGATCTCGGCATGGAACCGGAGCGCAAGGCCAAGCTCCTCGCCGAGCGCCGCCTGCGCCGGGGCAGCATCGACGTGATTCATCTGAACGACTCGGACGGGTTCGAGATGATGAAGCAGGACGTGCTGGCCGACCTCGACCGGTCGCGCATCCCGAACTACGGCGACGTGGTACCGGCCCTGCGCAAGGATTATTTCGTGCCGTGGCTCTACAGTGGCGTGGTGCTCATCTACAACAAGGACAAGATCAAGGATCCGCCGAAATCTTATGCGGAGCTCTGGGACAAGAAGTGGGCCGGCCGCCTCGGCCTGACCAATCAGCTCTACTTCAACTACATGATGATGTCCGGCCTGATCCAGGGCGGCAACATGACGAGCGTCGAGACCGGCCGCGAGCGGCTCGTCGCGCTGAAGGAATTGGTCCAGCCCCGGCTCTACGCCGCGCATCAGCAGCTCGGCGCGGCGCTGGCCACCGGCGAGGTCGACATCGCCCTGAACTACAAGGCCCGCGGCCTGCAATGGATCGGCGAGGGCTCGCCGCTGGCCATCCAGTATCCGAAGGAGGGCGCGATCGCGATCACCTTCGGCGCCGGGATGCCGAAGCGCGCGCCGAACCCGGACGGAGCCTACGTCTACCTGAACGCGATGCTCGACCGGAAGGCGATGGCCGAACTCGCCGCGGCGAGCTTCTACGCGCCGGCCAACGGCGCGGCCGAGCTGAGCCCCGAGCTGCGCGCCCGGATCGACTTCTCCCCCGAGGAGCGCGAGCACCTCAACTTCCCGGATTATGCCTACGTCTCGAAGAACACCGCCGAGTGGCTCGAGTGGTGGAACAAGACGATGGCGCGCTGATCCGATGGCCACCCTCGCACGCTCGGAGGTCCTGGCGCCCGATCGCGCGGCGCGGGCCCGGCCGCGCATCCCCCCGGGGGTCGGCGGCGTCCTGCCGGGCACGCTGCTGGTCGTCCTGGCGCTTCTCGGGCCGCTCGCCCTGATGCTCCGCTACAGCTTCAACCGGTTCGTCCCCGGTGAGCTGATGGTCGAGGGGCTCACTGTCGCCAACTACGCCAAGTTCCTGCACGACAGCTTCTATCGGGACGTCCTGCTGACGACACTCTGGGTGGCGGCCCTCTCGACGCTGATCTGCCTCGTGCTCGGCTTCCCGGTCGCCTATGCCCTGGTGCGGCAGGTCGGGCCACGCTGGAAGTCGAAGCTCCTGATCCTCATCATCCTGCCGCTCCTCATGGGCAACGCGGTCCGCACCGCCGCCTGGATGGTCATTCTCGGCGACAAGGGCCTTCTCGCCGCCCTGCTCTCCGGGATGGGGCTCACGCCGCCCCGGTTGATGTACACCCCCAGCGCCGTGGTGATCGGCCTCGTCTCGGTGACGCTGCCCTTCATGATCGTGACGCTGCAGAGCGTGCTCGAGCGGATCGATCCGGTCCTCGAGGAGGCGGCCGAGAGTCTGGGCGCCGGGCACCTCACGATCCTGCGGCGGGTCGTGCTGCCCCTCGCGCTGCCCGGGCTGCTCGCCGGCACGATGCTGTGCTTCATCCTGTCGATGAACGCCTACGCCACGCCGGTGCTGATCGGCGGACCGCAGTTCCACATGATGGCGCCCGAGGTCTACCAGCAGGTCGCCAAGGCGATGAACTGGCCGTTCGGTGCGGCCCTCGCCTTCGTGCTGATGACGGTCACCCTCGTGCTGACCACCACCGCCAACGTCCTCGTACAGCGCCGCTACCGGCGCTGGTCGGAGTAGGGCCATGTCGCGCGCAGGCATCCGCCGGACCTACGGCGCCATCTCGGGCGCGGTCCTCGCTTTCATCGTGCTGCCGCTGGTGGTCATCGTCTGGGTGTCGTTCTTCGCCAACCGCATCCTCGCCTTCCCGGCGAGCGGCTACACCCTCGACTGGTACGCGCGCGCCCTCGACACGGACGCCTTTCGCGACGGCTTCGTCACCAGTGTGGAGACGGCGCTGTTCGCCACGGCGGCGAGCCTCGCCCTCGGCGTGCCGGCGAGCCTCGGCCTGGTGCGCGGCCGCTTCCCCGGCCGCGACGCCGTGCAGGCCCTGCTGCTCGCACCGATGGTCGTGCCCGGCATCGTCGGCGGCGCCGCCCTGTTCATCGCCTTCATCGAGGTCGAGGCGCTGCTCGACATCCAGGTGGCCGGCACGCTCGGCGGCCTGCTCGTGGCGCACACGCTGATCGCGCTGCCCTGGACCATCCGTCTGGTCAGCGCGTCCCTCGCGTCGGCCGATCGGGCGATCGAGGAGGCCGCGGCGAGCCTCGGAGCCGACCCGCTCACCGTGCTGCGGCGCGTGACCCTTCCGGCGATCCGGCCCGCGATCGTCGCGGCCGCCCTGTTCTCCTTCGTGATCTCGTTCATCGATCTGGAGAAGTCGATCTTCCTCGTCGGGCCGGGCCGCACGACGCTGCAGATCGCCCTGGTCAACTACCTCGAATGGAACCTCGACGGGACGGTCGCGGCCGTCGCCGCCGTCCAGATCCTGATCGTCGGGACGGCGCTCCTCGTCAGCGACCGCTACGCGCGTCTCGCCCAAGCCTTCTGAGACGGCCGTCTGAGACGGCCACCTGACAGCCCGGAGATCGGACCATGTCGACGACGGTCGTCCTTCGCTCCCTGATCAAGCGCTACGGCAGCTTCACGGCCGTGGACGACATCACCCTCGATGTGCCCGAGGGCCAGCTCGTCGCCCTGCTCGGACCCTCGGGCTGCGGCAAGACCACGACGCTGCGGATGATCGGCGGGTTCGTCGAGGCGGATGCCGGCAGCATCCTGATCGGCGGCCGCGACGTGACCCGTCTGCCGCCGGCCAAGCGCAACATCGGCTTCGGCTTCCAGAGCTACGCCCTGTTCCCGCACATGAGCATCGCCCAGAACGTCGCCTTCGGCCTGGAGATGCGTCGGCTTCCCCGGGCCGAGATCGCGTCGCGCGTGGCCCGGGCGCTCGACCGGGTGCGCCTGTCGGCGATGGCGGATCGGCTGCCCAAGCAGCTGTCCGGCGGCCAGCAGCAGCGGGTCTCGCTCGCCCGCGCCCTGGTGATCGAGCCCTCGGTGCTGCTCCTCGACGAGCCGCTCTCCAACCTCGACGCGCAGCTGCGCGGGGAGATGAAGCTCGAGATCCGCCAGATCCAGAAGGCGATGGGCATCACCACGATCTTCGTCACGCACGATCAGGACGAGGCGCTCTCGATCGCCGACCGTATCGTCGTGATGCGCGCCGGGCGGATCGAGCAGGACGGCAGCCCGGAGGCGGTGTTCGGTGCGCCACGCTCGCGTTTCGTGGCGGAATTCATGGGCGTGACGAACCTCCTGCCGGGGACGGTGGAGGGACCGGGCACGTTCCGGCTCGCCGACGGCAACGCGATCCGCGTCCCGGTCGCTGGCGCCGGCCGCGGGGCGACGGTCCTGGCGATCCGGCCCGAGCGCGTCCGGATCACGCCCTCCGGCGCGGACACCGAGCCCGACACGCTGGATGCCGAGATCGAGGCGGCGACCTACCGGGGTCTCTCCGTCGAGTACCGGCTGCGGACCCCGTCCGGCCTGTGCCTGACGGCGCGCCGGGCGACCCCTGCAACCGGCGGTCCGGCCATGCTCGAACCCGGCGCGCGCGTTCACGTCGCCGTCCCGCCGGACGCCTGCCACTTCGTCCCTGTCGAACTCTGAGAGGACCCCCCATGGCCATCCGGCACGACGACCTGATCGTGATCGACGGGCTGATCGTCTCCGACTTCGGGCCCGAGGTCTTCGCCGACATGCGACGCGGCGGCATCACGGCGGCCAACTGCACCTGCTCCGTCTGGGAGGATTTCGCCACGACCATGCGGACGATGGCGCGCTGGCGGCGCTGGTTCCGCGAGCACGCCGACCTGATCGCTCCGGTCCACGGCGTCGCCGACATCCACCGCGCGAAGGCGGAGCGCCGCACCGGCATCATCCACGGCTGGCAGAACACCAGCGCGATCGAGGACCGGATCGAGTACCTGGAGCTGTTCCACGCGCTCGGCCTACGGATCGTCCAGCTGACCTACAACACCCAGAACCTCGTCGGCTCGGGCTGCTACGAGTCCCGCGACGGCGGGTTGTCCGATTTCGGCCGCGACGTGCTGGCCGAGATGAACCGCCTCGGCATCCTGTGCGACCTCTCGCATGTCGGACCCAAGACCAGCGAGGACGCGATCCGCGCCTCGCAGCGACGCGTCGCCTACTCCCACTGCCTGCCCGCCGCCCTGAAGGATCATCCGCGCAACAAGACGGACGCGCAGCTGCGCTTCATCGCCGAGCGGGGCGGCTTCGTGGGCGTGACCATGTTCCCGCCGTTCCTGGCCCGGGGCGCGGCCGCGACGATCGAGGACTATCTCGACGCCATCGCGTACGTGATCGATCTGGTCGGCGAAGAGAACACCGGCATCGGCACTGACTTCACCCAGGGCTACGGACAGGCCTTCTTCGACTACATCACCCACGACAAGGGTGACGGTCGCAAGCTCACGGATTTCGGTGAGGTCCTGAACCCCGAAGGCATCCGCGTCATCGGTGACTTCCCGAACCTTACCGCCGCGATGGAGCGGCGCGGCTGGCCCGCCGCCCGCATCGAGCGCGTCATGGGCGGCAACTGGCTCGCCCTGCTCGGCGACGTCTGGGCCTGAGCGCGTCTCGCGCAACTTCGGAGATCTCACGATGTCTGCGAACACCTACGACGTCATCGTGCTCGGCGTCGGCGGCATGGGATCGGCCGCCTGCTGCCATCTCGCCCGCCGGGGCGTCCGGGTCCTGGGCCTCGAGCGCTTCGACATCCCGCACGCCATGGGGTCCTCGCATGGCTTCAACCGGATCATCCGCCTCGCCTACTTCGAGGACCCCTCCTACGTGCCGCTGCTGCGCCGCGCCTACGAGAACTGGCGGGACCTGGAGGGACGCTTCGGCGAGCAACTCCTCTTCATCACCGGCTCGATCGATGCGGGGCCGGAGGGCAGCGCCATGGTCGAGGGCTCGCTCGCGGCCTGCCGGATGCACGACCTCCCGCACCGTCTGCTCGACGGCGCCGAGCTGCGGCGCGTGGCGCCGGGCTACAACCTGCCCGACACGCACCGGGCCGTCCTCCAGCCGGACGGCGGCTTCGTCTCGGCCGAGCGCGCGATCGTCGCGCACGTCACGCAGGCGCAGGCGGCCGGCGCCGAGATCCGGGCGCGGGAGCCGGCGCTGAGCTGGGAGCCGACGGCCTCGGGCGTGCGCGTCCGGACGGAGCGGGGCACCTACGAGGCGGGGCACCTGATTCTCTCGGCGGGCTCGTGGATGGGTGAGTTCGTGCCGCAGCTCAGGACGACCGCGGTGCCCGAGCGGCAGGTGCTCGGGTGGTTCCAGCCGCAGGACCCCGCCCTGTTCGCGCCCGACCGCTTCCCGGTGTTCAACATGGAAGTCGACGAGGGCAAGTTCTACGGCTTCCCGATGTGGCATGTGCCGGGCTTCAAGATCGGCCGCTGGCACCATCTGGGCGAGACGGGCAGCGCCGACGGGCTGTCGCGCGAGTGCAGCGCCCGCGACGAGGAGGTTCTGCGCCCCTGCGTGAGCCGCTATTTCCCGCTCGCGAACGGTCCGACCATGGCGCTTCGCGCCTGTTTTTTCACAAACACACCCGACGAGCACTTCGTGATCGACACGCTGCCGGACCTGCCGCAGGTGGTCGTCGCTTCGCCCTGTTCAGGCCACGGCTACAAATTCTGCAGCGTCGTCGGCGAGGTTCTGGCCGATCTCGCCACGGGCAAGACGCCGGGCTTCGACCTCAGCCTGCACGCGCTCGGCCGATTCTGACCAAGGCTGCAGACGCGCGCAGAGCGAAGCTCTGTGCGGTCAGCGTGACGCGCTCAGACCTCTACGATCCCGTTGCTGGAGAGGTGCGCACCCCTGAATTCGGATCGCCGTCCGCTTGAACCTGACGCCCGTCTTCGCGAGGTGGGCTGCTCATGAGCAGAGTCGTCGTCGCGCCATGAATCGGCTGAACCCGCGAACGTCCGCTCCCGCCCCAGCTACGGGCGGAAGCGGACCGGCGGAAATCCACCCCGAGCGGTCATTCCGCATGCCACCCGACGCGGTCGTTCGGACCGCTATCGGCGTTGCCCGGACGCGGCCGTGTCAGCATAGCAACGATGCATTAGTCGATTGTGTGCGACTTATGTGCGGCGTGGCGCACCCGGCCGCCCCGAGGCCAGCCGCAAGATGGCTCGGATGATCATCTGCCAGAGCCGGTCGCCCTGCTCTGTTTTCTGACGCGGACACGACGACCAAGCTCCACGCGCTGGACGGCAAGAGCCTGAACGTGTGCGAAAGCCTGGAAATTGCGCGCCCAATCGGATCATGCCCCAGTTTTCGCTTCCGTCTTTCGCTTCCGCGCCGGAGAAGTTTGCATAATGAGGGCCGGCACCGCAGTGATGTTCGGATCGCCCGATCGGTCATACGCCGCCCTCGTCACGTCGCTTGTCGTTCTCGCCATCGCGATTGCGTCAGGCGGGATCGTCTTGATCGCCGACATGTACGGTCAGGCGCTGCAGGATACCGAACGCAACCTCGTCGGCCTCTCAACGATCCTCGCTGATCAGGCCGATCGCTCGCTCCAAGCCCTCGAAATCGTTCAAGAAGCCATCATCGGGGATATGGCCGGCGCACAGGTCGCAACGCCCTCAGAGTACGCGGCAGCGGCGAGCCGGCACGACTTACACGAGGCCCTCAGAGCCCGCGTGGCGGCCTTGCCGCAGGTCAACGCGGTCACGATCGTCGATCATACCGGCCGGCTCCTGAACTTCAGCCGCTTCTGGCCGATCCCGAACGTCAACATCGCAGATCGTGATTACTTCAAGGCGCTCGCTTCGGACCCGAAGCTGCAACGGTTCATCAGCCAGCCGGTTCGGAACCGCGGCGACGGTGCCTGGACGATCTACATCGCGCGGAAGGTCACGGCGCCCGACGGGACGTTCCTCGGCCTCGTGCTCGGCGCGATCGAACTCGGTTATTTCGAACGCCTGTACCGGCAGATCGCGCCGACCGACGACGCGGTTGTCTCGGTCTTCCGCCAGGACGGGATGCTGCTCGTCCGCCACCCCTCTCGGGAAAACGTGATCGGAAAGATCCTGCCGACCACGGGGGCCGCGCTGATCGCCCAGAAGAGTCCCCAGGGCGGCGTGATGCGCAACGTGAGCCCTGTCGACGATCAGGAACGCATCATCGCGACGAAGGCGCTGGCCAGCTACCCGCTCATCCTCAGCATCAGTCGCACGACGAAAGCGTGCTTGGCCGCCTTCCGCAGGCAGGCGCTCGCGGTCGGTTCAGCAACAGCCCTCCTTCTGGTTTGCATCGCGGCCCTGTTTCGGCTCTTTCTTCGGGGCGCGAGCGCCGAGCGGCGGATCGCGAGCGCCGAGGAACGCGCCCGCAGCGAGCGCGACTTGCGCGCCCATTACGAACGGTTCGGCGTCGCGCTCGACAACATGGTCCAGGGACTATGCCTCTTCGACGCCGACGCGCGGCTCGTCATCTTGAACGAGCGCTTCGCCGGTCTCTACGCGATCCCCGATCACCTTCGGCAACCCGGCACGAGAGCCGAGGATCTGCGCAGTTTCGTCCTCGCGCAACACCGCGGCGCGGGGGGGGCCTGGGATGAGGTGCTGACGCCACCCTTACCCCGCGTACCTTCGGACACGGCGAGCGTCGTTCATATGGCCGACGATCGGGACATCAGCGTCCTCCGTGTGCTCCTCCCGGACGGAGGCTGGATCTCGACGCATGAAGACATTACGGAGCGCCGTCGGAGCGAAGCGCGTCTGCGCTTCCTCGCGCGGCACGACGTTCTGACCCAATTGCCGAACCGTCTGCATTTCGAGGAGGTCGTCGAGCTCGAACTGGCCGCCAGCGCCGATCGGGCCGGGGATGTGGCCCTTCTCTGTCTCGATCTCGACGGCTTCAAGCAGGTCAACGATCTCTTCGGCCATCCGGCCGGAGACCGCCTGCTGGTCGAGGTCGCCGGACGCCTGAAGGACTTGGTCGGCGCGCGCGGCGCGGTCGCCCGCCTCGGTGGCGACGAATTCGCGGTGCTGGCGACGGATCTCGCGACCACCGGGCAAGCTGCCGCGAGGGCCCAGGCTATCATCGAGGCGATCTCAGCGCCCTACGCCGACGGTGAGCTGCGGTATTCCGTCAGTTGCAGTGTCGGCATCGCCCTCTTCCCGCACGATGGCGACACTTACGAGGCGCTGCTGTCCGCTTCCGATATGGCGCTCGTGCGCGCCAAGAAGGAGAGCAAGGGCACCTACCGCTTTTTCGAGGCGGAGATGGATAAGGTGGCCTTCGAGCGGCAACGATTGGCTCTGGACCTGCGCGCGGCCATCGGGACGGGTCAGTTCGAACTGCACTACCAGCCCCAGTTCAGGGTCGCCTCGGATCGCGCCTGCGGCTTCGAGGCGCTCCTGAGATGGACCCACCCGACCCGCGGAACGATTTCGCCGGCGGAGTTCATCCCCCTGGCCGAGGAGACAGGGGCGATCCTCCCGCTCGGCGAGTGGGTGCTCCGTGAGGCTTGCCGAGAGGCGGTGCGTTGGGCCGTTCCCCTCGGCATCGCCGTCAATCTCTCGATCGCGCAGCTCCAGCAGGCCGCCCTGTGCGACGTCGTCGCTGCAGTGCTCGCGGAGACCGGGCTGAAGGCCGACCGTCTCGAGATCGAGGTGACCGAAAGCCTGTTCCTGAAGGGCTCGGCGCGCGCGCAGGAGATGCTGCGCGACCTGAAGGCGCTCGGCGTGCGCATCTCGATGGATGACTTCGGAACGGGATACTCATCACTTGCCACATTGGAAGCTTTTCCGTTCGACAAGATCAAGATCGATCGGTCGTTCGTGTGGCAGATCGGCGTGACCAGCAAGGGCGGGGCGATCGTCCGGGCAATCCTCAGTCTCGGCGAGAGCTTAGACATTCCGGTCATTGCGGAAGGCGTCGAGACCGAGGGGCAGCTGACCTTCTTACGGCAACACGGTTGTGCGGAGATCCAAGGCTATCTGCGCGGCAAGCCGCAACCGATCGCCTCTTACCGCCCGCTGGTCGATCTCGCCTGTGACCTCCAGGTCGCCTAGCGGAGCTCCGCGTTGCGCCGCCCCAATCAATGATGGCGTGCGCGCAAGCCAGATCGACTGGCCGATTCACGGATCGCGATGCAGAAGATCTCGAAAGATCTCGAAGCGGCGCTCAATCACGATCTATGTACGCGTCACGATCTCGATTCCCGCAATCTCAGCGACGCGTTGAGCCAGACGCCGCCTGTCGGATCACGCTGAGAGCGATCGACCTGCCGATGGACGGCCTGCCCAGATCGGCGTGGAGCGGATATGGATGCCCGTCGGCTTCCCAGCATCGTGGCCCGGAGCGGGCCGACGGACCAGGCAGGAGACGGCCGAGAGCCGCCGGTCGCTCCTCCGGAGCGGACCCTTCTCGAGGGCGGGCACCGCCTTCGGAGCGGCGCCGCCGCTCTACTCGGCAGGCTGAGCCGCGACTCCGCTCCCAGGCGTCTCCCCGGCAGCGTCGCCGCGCCCGAGCAGCCGCTCGAAGGCGACGTAGAAGGTCGGCGTGATGAACAGGGTGATGAAGGTTGCCACGACCAGCCCGCCGATCACCACCGTGCCCATGGAGACGCGGGCATGCGCTCCGGCACCGCTCGCGATGGCCAGCGGGATCGATCCGGTGATGAACGCGAAGGAGGTCATGAGGATCGGGCGCATGCGCAGGCGCGCCGCGTCCTGCGCCGCTTTCAGGGCGTCCTCACCCTGGCGGCGCAGATCCTCCGCGAAGGAGACGAGCAAGATCGAATTCTTGGCGGCCAGCCCCACGAGCAGCAACAACCCGATCTGGCCGAATATGTCGAGTTCGAGCCCGCGCACCGCCAGGAAGCCGATCGCGCCGAAGATCGCGATCGGCGTCGCGAGCAGGATCACGAAGGGCAGGCGCAACGACTCGTACTGCCCGGCGAGCAGCAGGAAGATCATCAGGACGCCGAGCCCGAAGATCAGCGGCGCGTAGCCGCCCGCGACCTTCTCCTGATAGGCGACATCGGTCCATTCCACCGCGTAGTCGCTGGGCAGTCGGCTCTTGGCCAGGGCCTCGACCTCCTTGAGCACCGTGCCGGAACTCGCGCTGGACGCCACCTCGATCGCCACCTCGATGGCCGGATAGGTGTTGTAGGATAGGACCGCGGTGGGCCCGGTGGTGAACTCCGCCCGCACCAGCGAGCCGATCCGCACCGGCGCGCCCCGGCTGTTGAGGACCGGCAGGGCCTCCAGATCCTGGATCGTGCGCCGTCCCGTGGCCTCGCTCTGCACGTAGACCTGATAGACGAAGCCGAAGCGGTTGAAGAGGTTGACGAAGCTCGACCCGACATAGGTCCCGAGCGCGTCGAACAGGTTCTGGAGGGGCACGCCGAGCTGCTCGGCCTTGGCCCGGTCGATCTCCAGGCGGATCTGCGGCACGCCGTAGCTCGTCGTCGGCAGCGCCTGGGCGATGTTGGGGCTCTTCTCCATCTCGTCGATGAAGCGCTGGGCCGCCTCGGCGAGCTTGATGCCGCCCGCGCCGCTGCGGTCCTGGATCTCCAGCGTCAGGCCGCTGCGGGTGCCGAGGCCGGGCAGCGGCGACGGGTTGACCACCCGCACCTTCCCGTCCGGATCGTGCCGGAATTCCTTCTGCACGCGGGCGATGATGGCGTCGGCCGAGGCCGCCCGCTCGCCCCAGGGCTTCAGGACCGGGATCTGGAACCCGTAGAACGGCGCCACCGCGTCGGCGAGGATGCTGCGGCCGACGACGCCGATCGTGTGATCGACCTCCGGCATGTCCCGCAGGCTCCTGCCGAGCCGCTCGACCATCCGGTCGGTGCGCGCCACCGCGGCGCCCTTGGGCAGGGCGACGTCGGCGAAGAAGTAGCCCTGGTCCTCGTTCGGGACGAAGCCGGTCGGGCGCTGCATCACGAGGAGCACGGTGAGCGCCGCGAAGACCGCGAAGGCGAGGCCGACCAGCGCCAGGTGGCGGGTGAGCCGGCCGATGATCGCGGTGAGGAGGCCCGCGGCCCGCTCCAGCGTCCGGTTGAACCAGCGCAGCGGCGCCCTCCACCGACTCCGGTGCGCCCCGGCGCCCTCCGGGCGGTGCTTCAGGATCAGGCCGCAGAGCGCCGGCGTCAGGGTCAGCGAGACCACGGCCGAGATCATCACCGAGATCGCGATGGTCAGGGCGAACTGGTTGTAGAGCTGGCCGGTCAGGCCCGGGATGAAGGCCACCGGCACGAACAGGGCCGCCAGCACCAGGGTGGTGGCGATCACCGGGCCGGCGACCTCGTTCACCGCCTCCCGGGAGGCCGGGCGCGGCTCCATCCCCTCGTCCATCAGCCGCTCGGTATTCTCGACAACGATGATCGCGTCGTCGACCACGAGGCCGACCGCCAGCACCATGCCGAGCAGGCTCAGGGTGTTGAATGAGAAGCCGAGCAGCGCCATCGGCCCGAAGGTCCCGACCAGCGCGACCGGCACCGCGATCGAGGGGATCAGCGTCGCGCGCCAGTTCTGCAGGAACAGGTAGGTGACCACCACGACGAGGATCAGCGCCTCGAACAGGGTGTGCACCACCTCGCGGATCGCCTCCCGGACGAACTCGGTGCGGTCGAGGGCGATCTTGTATCTGAGCCCGGGCGGGAAGCGCCGCGCCAGCTCGGCCATGGTGGCCTTCACGCCGTCCATGACGTGGACGGCGTTGGCGCCGGGCGTCTGGTAGAGGCCGAGCGTCGCCGAGGGCTGCCCGTCGAAGCTCGATCGCACGCCGTACTGCTCCGAACCCAATTCCACCCGCGCCACGTCGCGGACCCGGACCACGGAGCCGTCGGGGTTCGCCCGCAGCAGGATGTTGGCGAATTCCTGGGGCTGGCTGAGCCGTCCCTGGGTCACGACCTGCAGCTCGAAGGCGGTGGGCTTGCCGTCGGTCGGCGGCTTGCCGAGGGAGCCGGTGGTGATCTGCTCGTTCTGCTGGCTCACGGCCTTGATGACCGCGTCGGGGCTGATCGCGAGCGCCTCCATCTTCACCGGATCGAGCCACAGGCGCATGGCGTAGCGCTTCTGGGAGAAGTTCTGGATCCGGCCCATGCCGTCGACCCGGCGCAGTGGCTTGATCACCTGGGTCTCGGCCCAGTTGGCCAGGAACAGCTCGTCGTAGGGCGCGCCCGGATCGGCGTAGAGCACGATGTTGCCGAGCCGCTGGCGGGAGCTCTTCTGGATCTCCAGACCCTGCGCGCGCACCGAGGCCGGAAGCTTCGCCTCGGCCCGGTTGGCGCGGGTCAGCACCTCGGCGGCGGCGGCGTCGAGGTCGGAGCCGATCTCGAAGGTGGCGTCGAGGTTGACGCTGCCGTCGGTGTTGCTGGTCGAGGCGATGTAGAGCAGGTGCTGGGCGCCGTTGATCTCCTGCTCCAGGGGCGTCGTGACCGCGTCGTAGGCCTGCTGCGCGCTGGCACCCGGATAGGTCGCCTGGATGTTGATGATTGGCGGCGCGATCTCGGGGAACTGCGCGATCGGCAGGGTCAGGCCGGCCACGGCGCCGATCAGGGTGATCAGCACCGAGATGACGGCCGCCAGGATCGGCCGGTCGACGAAGCGGGCGAACATCGCACCTCGGCGCTGCGGGGAGGGCCACGAGGACCGGGCGTGCAACGCGAGCGCGTTTGGCGTGTTCCCTGTCCGGTCCGGCGCGCGCAGCGCCGCAAAGGGGAGCGGACGGCGTGCGGGCGGGGGTGCGATACGGATTGCTCGGCTGCGGGGCAGCCCTGGTCCTGGCGGCGGGTGGCTGGTTGGCCCTGGGCCGGCCGCAGCCGTCCGCCGTGATGGCCGCTCTGCCGGGGTCGGACAAGCCCGCCGCGACCGCCGAGACCGAACCGACCCTCGCCGTGACAGTCGTGGCGGCGCGGACGGAATCCGTGCCGATCAGCTTCACCTACACGGGCACGATCATCGCGCCCCAGGACGCGGCCCTGCAGGCCCGGGTGACCGGCAACGTCACCGAGCGTCCCTTCGAGCCGGGCAGCCACGTGAAGAAGGGACAGGTGCTGTTCCGGATCGATCCGCGCCCGTTCCAGGTGGCGCTGGCCCAGGCCAAGGCGCAGGAGGCGCAGGCCAAGGCGCAGCTCCAATTCGCCCAGGCCGAGGTGAGCCGCACCGACACCCTGGCCGACAAGGGCTACGCCTCCGAGCAGCGGCTGCAGCAGCTCCAGTCGAACGCGGCCTCGGCTTCGGCGCAGGTCCAGGGGGCCGAGGCCGCGATTGCCCGGCAGAACCTCAACCTCGACTACGCGGTGGTCAACGCACCCTTCGATGGGCGGGCGAGCCTGTCGATCATCAACCCCGGCGACCTCGTCATCGAGAACCAGACGGAGCTGGTCAGCGTTGTCCAGCTCGACCCCATCGACGTGCAGATGGCCCTGTCTTCCGAGGATTCCGAGGCTCTGCGCGAGGCGATGCAGAACGGGCCCGTGAGCGTGGAGGTGCTGGACGAGGCCGGCAAGCCGGTGCGCGACGCCAAGGTCTACCAGCTCGACAATCGGTTCGATCCCCGCACCGCCCGGCGCCTCGTGCGCGCGCTGCTGCCGAACACCGACGAGCGCTTCCTGCCCGGTCAGTTCGTCCGTGCCCGGGTCAAGACCGGCACCGAGGAGAAGCTCCTGGTCCCGACGGTCGCGCTGTCGGCGCGGCTCGCCCAGCAGATCGTCTACGTCGTGGACGATGAGGGCGTGGTGCGCCAGAAGCCCGTGACCACCGGCGACAGCTTCGGCGACGCGACCGCGATCCTGACCGGGCTCAGGGCCGGCGAGCGGGTGGTGACCGATCACCTCCAGGACATGCGAGAGAACCTCAGAGTGGAGATCCGGTCCGCGGATGCCGGGGCTGCGGTCGAGCCTCAAGCGCCGGACGCCGATCGGCGTGCCGCGGGCAACCCGGGCTGACCGGACGATGCGATTCTCACTCGCTGTCGCACTGGTCTCGGCCCTGCTTCAGATGGCATCCGTCACGCCGATATGGGCCGCATGGCGGACAGGCTGCCGCGTCGACCGCGCGCAGTACGCCTCTCTCGCACGGGGGATGACATATCGGCAGGTGCGCTCCCGTCTGGGGTGCGACGGCCGGCGGGTTTCCCACCTGCTCATCGGGGACGTCCAGCGCGCGACGTATTCCTGGCTCGGGCGCGGATCGTACGGCGCCAATCTCACGATCACATTTCGCAATGACCGGCTCACCGATAAGTCGCAACTCGGCCTGCGCCCGGATTGAGTTATTCTTGCAGTTTTTACTGCCTGTCTGCTCGGCCTGGATGGGGCAGGGGGATGGCTTCCGACACCCCATCGCGCACCTGACCGCAAATAATTGCCGGACAGCCTGGCCCATCCCCCCATCGCGTGAATGATCTCTGGTGGTCAGCGCCATCGGCGCGAGGGTCTGCTGGGAATCCGTGGCGCGACGAGCGGCCTGTCTGGGCATGGGGCGGGCGAAAGCGACGCGGTGCAGGTCCGCCAGGGTGCCGGCACAGCGCTCGGAGTCGTTGACGAGCCTGCGGAAACGGGTGGCCGGCAAAGGAGCGCTCCACGCCCCGACGGCGTGGGTAGACTGCCGTTTGCCGGGTCCGCCGCGGCGCGCCGTGCCGTCCGATGCCCGCCTTCCTCGGGCCGCGGGCGGATCCGGTCACGCTCTCAGGCCCTGCCCGCCGGACGCGCCGGTACCCGCAGCCCCGGCGCGGCCGCGGGCGCCCCTCAACCCCCCGCGGCCGCGCCGTAGAACCAGTGGATCGGCGCCAGGGCGAGCCAGGGCAGGTAGGTGCAGATCAGCAGCACCATGAGCAGCACGCCGATATAGCCGAGATTGACCTTGGTGGTTTCCCAGATGTCCGCCTTGGCGATGGCGCAGGCGGCGATCAGCACGGAGGCCACCGGCGGGGTCTGCTGCCCGATGGCGAGGTTCAGGGTGAGAACCAGCCCGAAATGGACCGGATCGATGCCGACCTGCTGGATCAGCGGCAGCACGATCGGCACCGTCAGGATGATAGCGGCCGCCGAGTGCAGGAACATGCCGAGGATCAGGAACAGGACGTTGAGCAGCAGCAGGACCAGATAGGGATTGGTGGTGTAGCTCTGGATCGACCGGGCGAGGGCCTGCGGCACCTGCGCCTCGGTGAGCAGGACCCCGATCAGCGCCGACGCCGCCACCAACAGCATCACGACCGCGGTCTGGATGGCCGCGTCGACCAGCGCCTTGTAGAGATCTGCCAGGGAGAGTTCGCGGTAGACCAGCGTGGCGATCAGCAGTGCCGCCACGACCGCGACGGCGGCCCCCTCGGTGGCCGTGACGAAGCCGCCGAAGATCCCGCCCAGGATGATGACCGGCAGCATCAGCGCCCAGAGCGCCTCGCGCAGGGCTGTTCCCAGCACCGCCAGCGAGAAGCCCTGCTCGACCGGGAAGTCGTACTTGCGCGCGTAGCCGTAGCTCGCCAAGGCGAGGCCGGCCGCACCGAGCAGACCCGGGAGCAGGCCGGAGATGAACATCTTCACCACCGAGACCTGCGCCATGACGGCGTAGAGGATCATCGGGATCGAGGGGGGAAGGATGATCGCGAGGCTCGCCGACGACGAGGACACCGCTGCGGAGAACTCCTTCGAGTAGCCCCGGCTCTTCATCGCCGGGATCAGGAGCGTGCCCAGGGCTGCCACGCCGGCCACCGCCGAGCCGGAGATCTCTGCGAAGAACATCGAGGCGCCGATGGTCACCATCGCGAGGCCGCCGCGGACGAAGCCCAGCATGGCGGAG
This sequence comes from Methylobacterium mesophilicum, assembly GCF_036441335.1. Classification (GTDB taxonomy): domain Bacteria; phylum Pseudomonadota; class Alphaproteobacteria; order Rhizobiales; family Beijerinckiaceae; genus Methylobacterium; species Methylobacterium mesophilicum_B. Next base: position 231,360 of record NZ_MLBW01000026.1, on the reverse strand, counting down.
GCGAGATTCACCAGCCGCCGCGAGATCGACGACGAGTTCATGATGCCGCCCGCGAAAATGAACAGCGGGATGGCGAGCAGCGGAAAGTTCGTCGCCCCCTCGAACATGACCAGGGCGGCGTTCGGCAGCGAATCGGCTCCTTGCGTGAACCACATGGCGGCCACCGCCACGACGCCCAGCGCCACCGCGATGGGCACGTTCAGGAGCACCATCCCGAACAGGCCGCAGAACATGCAGACCAGGAGTGCGGTCATGACCGGGCCTTCCCGAGTGCGGGTTCCCGCGCCGAGTCGGTCGAGCCCAGCGCTTCCTTCAGTTCATGGTCCTCGAACCCTCCGGTGCGGGCGTCGTGGATCACCTCCGGCAGGCGCAGCAGCTCGGCGACGATGAACAGGACCGAGGCGATCGGGATCACGGACTGCGTGACCGTCTGGGAGACGGCGGGCAGCGACACCAGCGTCGAGCCCTGGAGGACCATGACGACCTCCGTCCCGTAGACGGCCAACAGCAGGAAGAAGCCGATCACGATGGCTTCGGCCACCAGGGTGACGGCGACGCGCAGCCCCGGCGGGAACGCGTTGACGATGCCGGGGAAGCCGATATGCGCCTCGCGATGCGCCGCGAGCGCACTGCCGTAATAGGTGAGCCAGGCGAGCCCGATCGACGCGACCTCATCGTACCAGACCAACGACATACCGAGGAACCGGTAGACGAAGCCCAGGACGAGGATGATCGTCAGCGCCGCCATCAGGAGCGCCGCGATGGCCTCCAGACAGCGGTCGAACCAGCGGCGGACGGTTTGCATGCGTGGGTCTCAGGCTCCCGCGCGATCCCGCCTGGACGGGATCGGGACGTGCAGGGATCGGTATCCGGTGGGGTGGCGGATCAGGATCCGTTGCCGAGGGCCAGCGCCTTGTCGATCAGCTCGCGACCGCCGGAGACGTCCTTGGAGAACTCGTCGTAGACCGGCTTCGACGCGTCGATGAAAGCCTTCTTGTCCGCTTCGTTCACCTGCATGCCCGCCGCCTTGAGCTTGCCGAGCAGGTCGTCGTCGAGTTTGGCGGCGATTTCGAGCGCCCGGGGCTCCATCTCGACGGCGGTCTCCTCCAGTGCCTTGCGCACGTCCTCGGGCAGGCCCTTCCAGCGGCGCCCGGCGATGAGGCAGGCCGGCGTGTAGACGTGGCCGGTGAGCGAGAGGTACTTCTGAACCTCTTGGAAGCGGGCCGGGTAGATCTGCGCCAGGGGGTTCTCCTGGCCATCCATAACGCCGGTCTGGAGCGCCACGAAGACCTCCGAGAACGCCATCGGGCTCGGCGTCGCGTCGTAGGCCTGGAACATCTTCACGCGCCACACGCCCTTCGGCACCCGGAGCTTGATCCCCTTGAGATCCGCGGGCTCCTTGATCGGGCGCTTGCTGTTCGTGATCTGGCGGAACCCGTTCTCCCAGGTGGCGATGATCGTGTAGCCCGCCTTGGCGGCGATGGGCGCGAGGACCGGCTTGATGATCGCGTCGCGGATCTTGGCCGCATGGGCCCGGTCCTTGACGAGGTAGGGCATCTCGAACAGCCCGAATTCGGGCGCCACCGTGGTCATCACCGTCGAGGGCAGGGCGAGATCGAGGGTGCCGAGCTTGAGCTTCTTCAGCATCTCGTCGTCGCTGCCGAGCTGGCTGGACCCGAACACGACCACCTTCGCCTTCCCGGCGAGCTTCGTATTCGCGCGCTGGGCAAATTCCGCGGTCGTCTGATCGAACAGCGAGCCGGGCTCGCCGACATGGCCGAGCTTGACCTCGACCTGGGCAATCGCCGTATTCGCCACGAGTGCCAGCGCGGCGACGAACAGGGTCGTCCTGAAAAGCTTCACGACGCTTCCTCCAAGTGCTTTGCGCGCGGCCGGTTTTTCCGACCTGCTCGCCGTATCCCATCCGGGATCGATCATTTGAGTTTTGAATACAATTCCTCAGATGACAAGCGGTGATTGTCGCCTCGCGCCAGCTCTGTCGTCATCTGCCGTGATTGAAGGTGAGATCGATGCCGGAGCCAAGATCAGCCCCGGCCGTGTGTCCCCGAACGACTGCGATGATGGCCTGCTTTTACTACAAGCAGGTCAGTGGGCGAATATCGGGCCCCGGCGGGTTCGATCGCTCCCGCTCGACAGATCGTCGAGGCGCCTCGATCTGGTCGCCCGCCACCTCAGATTCGTGGTGCAGAACCCTCCCGAATGTCTCGGAGTCGGGAGCTGCCAACGGATGGCCAGCAGATCGCCAGCCGGGCGAAGATCCGTTTCACGCCGGAGATCATAACGGCTGACTCGGTACCGCGGTCTCTCCGTGGCGGCACAGGCGGGAGATTTGTCGCGAGGAGGCACATACATAGCTGGAGAAGACCGCAGTCGTGTCAGGACAAACCTGACATCGGCGCGATCTCGTGTCGGGAGGTACGGCAGCAAGCCTGCCCATATGGCTCCCGCGCCGAGGCGGTGACTGGGCATTAACCGGACCTCACGGATCCGTGATCCGTCCACAATGGGAAGGCTGATGCCGAAGCACTTCACACTCGCGATCCCTCATCATCTGAGCGTCGCCGAAGTCCGGCGCCGCTTGGATCAGCGGCTGGGACCGGTGCTGCGCCGGCTTGAGAAACGAAACGTCCGCGTCGCGACGACGGACTGGTTCGAAGGCAGCCGCACCTTCGCCGCACGCGTGCTCGGCCAAAACCTGAGCGGCAACCTCTGCGTGGCTGCCGACAGTCTCTGGCTCGAAGGGACCCTGCCGTGGTCGATCAGTGCGTTTGCACCGCTCATCCGCGCGTTGGCGACGCACTACGTTGCACACCTCCTCGCCTCGGAAGGAGGAGCTTCAGACGAAGTTGCTCACTTCGGTGGGCGGCCGGGTTCTGCCATGCCAGATTGCCGGTACATCGCGGCCGCGAAGCGCAGCTGAAGCTGGAACAGGATCAAATCGTCGACCAAGGCGCGCCGGATGCCCACGCGCGTGCCAGAGTGGGACGGCGGCACACAATCGGTATCCACCTTGCGCAGCGAACACGCCGTCTGCTGACGAGTGAAGTCGTCCGGATCAGGCGCCGAGCGCGAGACGCCGTCACCAGGACCGCCTCACATTCAGAATGCTTGGCGCTTGCGTCAGCGTAGGCCGACGATTGGACCGCCGATTGCCGGCCAGACACCCCGATTTTCGCGACGATGCGTAGGGGTTATCCTGACGGCAGGACGGGTTCGCACGGACTCGATGCGAACACCAAAACAGTTAGGCTGTCGACGTCCATTCAACGCCCAGCCGGCGATGTCTCCGCTCCGACACTGGCGAAGGCTCATATCTTCGTCCGCGGCGATTGAGCGTCGTCCGATGCTGGGCTTCGCTGCGGATGCTCGCAGGCTCTCTGACAGGTCGTCATGACGCTTTCCAATATCATGGTCAGCCTCGATGCCAGCAGCAGCACTACGGGACGGGTCCGACTGGCCTGCAACCTGGCCAGGCGCTTCGATGCGCGCCTGACCGGCGTTGCGGCGCAGAACCCGCTTCCGATCTCGATCTACGGAAAGGGATCGTACCTGGACAACCAGATCATCGAGACGGCCGCCGCCGGTGCGCGGGATGAGCTGTCCAGACAGGAGGCGGTCTTCCGGGAGATGACCAGCGGTTACGGCAAGGCCCGGTTGCGCGTTTACGAGCGGGAGCCCTTGGAGTGCGTGGTCTCGGAATGCGCGCGCTGCGACCTGCTGGTCGCGCGAGGCCTGGACGACGGCGACCCGGGCGATATCGTCCAGGCGCTGAGCCCGGCCGAGATCATCCTGCGCGCGGGTCGCCCCGTGCTCGTCACACCGTCGGATCTCGATGACCTGCCCCTCAAATGCGCCGTCATCGCATGGAAGGACACGCGCGAGGCCCGGCGTGCCGTCGCGGACGCCTTGCCGCTGCTGCGGGAGGCGGAACGTGTCCTTCTCCTGACTGTCGCCTCGGCGAAGGCGGAGACAAACGCCGGGGCGGCCGAGGCTTACCTGAAGAGCCACGACGTGCGGTGCGAGCGGGTCGAGCTTTCGGAGACGACAAACGTCGTCGAGGCTGTGATCAGGCTCGTCCGAGACGAGGCGGCAGACCTCGTGGTGGCGGGGGCCTACGGGCACTCGAAGATGCGCGAGCTGGTGTTCGGCAGCCTGACCCACGAGCTTCTCACGACGCTTCGCACGCCCTGCCTTTATAGCCATTGAGCGCCGTTCACGTCGGTCGGAGCGGTCGGTCGGAGCGATGGTGCCGCTCCCGGGCGACGAGCGCCGACACGGCCCTCGGGCCTGACCGGTGCCCGCCTGAACCGGCACGATCTCAGTTTGCCGAAGGAGGGCACGGCAGAGGGCTCCCGAAGAGGCGAGCCGAACGAGGACCACAGGTCCCGAGCCCCCGATAAGTCTGGAGCGGAAACGCGAAGGCCGCCCGCCCATGCGGGGCAGGCGGTCACGAAACCGGGGGACGAAGGCCGCGGCGGTTGTCACGGCAGTTTCTGGATACGCGGCAAGTACCGGGAACGCTCCGGTGCCCACCATCAGGGTGCTGACTCCGCAACGGCCGAATCCTCGGCTTCCGAAACGCCCGAACCGAACGTCGGCATCGGTCATCTCATGGGTTCCCGATCCTCAACGCGACTGCCGGCCTATCCGCAGTCAATCCAGCCCTGCGAACCGAAGGACATCGTTCGACATGAAGCTCACTCCCGTCCTTACCGTCGCGGTCCCGGCATTGCTCCTCGCCCAGCCCGCCATGGCCGAGCCGCCCGGAAGCCCGATCGAGGCGTTGTCCGCCGGAGCCCTGCCGACGAGCTACGCCCAGTACCGCCGCTTCGGTCATCGGCACCATCGCTACGGCCGCCCTGACGGGTACCGGCGCGGCTACGGCTACCGCAGGGGGCCTGGTGTCGGTGGCGCCGTCGGCGCGGGTCTCGGCGGCTTGGCCGCCGGGGCGCTCATCGGCGGCGCCATCGCCAATTCGCAGGCGCAGGCCGCCCGGGGCGCGGCGGAGGCCGAGACGGTCGCCGCCTGTGCCCGTCGGTTCCGCTCCTACGACGCGGCGAGCGGCACGTACCTGGGCAACGACGGCGCACGCCACCCTTGCCCCTGACCTTCCGGACCGCTCCACCGCGCTCGCTGATCCGGCGGCGCGATGCGGCCGCCACCCGAAGACACGCTCACCCCAAGGATACCATGCGTCTGCGCACCCTCGTACCGCTCGCCGGCCTGCTGGCACTCGCCGCATGCAAGGACGAGAAGAAGGCGGAGACGCCACCGGCCAGCCCGGTGGCTACCCCTACGACACCGGCACCGGCCAACCCGGCTTCCCCCGTCGCACCGGCACCGGCCGCCGCGCCCCCGGCCGAGAAGCCCGCAGGCCAGTGAGCCGGGGCATCACCTGAGGCGCCGGCGCTCCGGGCACCCGTGCGCCGCGGGAGCGCCGGCGTCTCAGGACCTTATCCGACGGCCTCCAGCGCGCCGGCAACGAGGTCGGAGGCCATCAGCAGGCAGAACGCGGCGAGCATGACCGTCGTGACGGGGGCTCCCCTCTGCGCTGTCAGGGTTGTCCCCACAGGCCTGCGGTCTTCTCCGACTGCAAGCCCGCGCCCCGCACCACAGATCACCTGTCGAGCGGGATGGGCGCCGCCCTCCGAGCCTGAACGGTATCCAGGGCGCGGCGACACCGGCGGCCGAACTGCGGTCGCCGATCCGAACCGTTCCGTAGGCACTTCGACCATCGAGACCGTCCCGCGGCTCAACAGCCAGCCGCGGACGGCCACCCCGAAGCCATCAGGGAGCCGAGTTGATGAAACGCCTTTCGATCGCCCTCGCGGCAGCATCCAGCCTCGTCCTGTTCTCGCCGTCGAGCGAGGCGCGGCCCTTCGGTCGGGGACATGGCTTCGTCGGCCATCACCACGGCGTCCACGGCCACAGGGGGCTGGGCTTCCGGGGCCATCATCGCGGCTTCAGAGGTCATTACCGAGGCTTCCGAGGCCCTCGTCACGGCTTCCGGGGCCATTACCGTGGGTACCGCGGCATCGGCTTCCGTCCGGCGCGCTTCGGCTACGGGCACCACTACGGCCGCTACGGCTACCGCCGCGGCTATCGTAGCCTGGGCCTCGCCGCTGGTTTGGGCTTCGGGCTCGCCGCCGCGGCCGGCCGACCCGCCTATTACGGGGCGTCCTACGGCTACGGGTACCCCTATGCCCCGGTCGGCTACCGCTACGGCTACGGCGTGGGCCGCCCTTACTGCGGCTACTAAGATGCGGGCGAAGCGCGGCGAAGGTCGCTCGGTGCCGGACAAGGCTCCCCTCCGCCACGCGGCCGAATTCGGCTGGCATCGCGCGGTCCACGGACTGCCGGTGCCGGGTCGTCCATGCGAAAATCCGAGGTCCAAGCCATGAAGAACGCACTCATCAGCACCATCGCTGCCAGCGCCCTGTTCGCGATGCCCGCCCTCGCACAGGACAAGCAGGCGGCCCAGCCCGCGAACGACCCGGCGAAGCCGATGGCGATGCCGCCGGCCGCCGGCACCGCGATGCCGGCGGCCCCGAACGGCGGGGCTACGGCCGCCGGGGGCGCGGGCGGAATGACGATGGCCGACACGGCGACCGCCAAGATCAAGTTCGTCACGGCCAAGCCGGCCGAGGTCACGTCCTCGAAGCTCGTGGGCAAGAACCTCTACAACAACAGGAACGAGAATGTCGGCGAGATCGAGGATCTCGTCATCGACAACGGCAAGACGGTGACCGGCGTCGTCGTCAGCGTCGGCGGCTTCCTCGGCATGGGCGAGCGCTACGTGCTGGTCGACCCGTCATCGATCTTCCTGCATCGCGCCGATGGGTCGCTCAAGGCGATGGTGGACACTGACAAGGACGCGCTGAAGAGCGCGCCCGAGTTCAAGTACAGCAAGAAGAACACCTGATCGTTCACGTGTTGGGGGGAGGGGGCACAGGGCGCGCCCCCGAGCTCTACCGGTGTTCGCCCCGCCCAACCGAAAGCAGCTGTCCTGGCCGCAACGGTCAAGCTTGTTCCGCACAGAGGTTTGTCAGTGCGAGCCTGACGCCTGTCGGAGAGAACGGCCGATCGAGGGAAAACTCCTTGTCGGCCGCTTCGCCATGGCCGTTCCTCGTCGTCGACACAAACGCTTCGTGCCGGCTGCAAGGCGGTGCTCATGATCATGGACATCAACAAGCAAGGCGCGCGTGCCCGGACCGTCGGACGGCCGCGCTACGCCTGTCCTTACCCGGCGGACTCGCGTGAACGCAGGGCCTGGTTCGAGGGATTCGACGGTTCCGCATGGGATTGCGGCACGCGGACCCCTCGTCCGACTGGAGCGCTCGCAGCCACCGCGTCGACGGGCGGCGGCATGGCTGGCCTGGACGGGTCGCGGACCCTGCCCCAGCTCTGAGGGCGGTACGGGTCGGTACGCCCCATCATCCCGGTCGCCTGCTCGGCGGGAGACGGACGTGAGCGGCGCCTCGGGGGCGCGGATGGAAGGTCGTCGGAAAGAGCGGTCAAGGCGTTGATGCGACGCTGCCAAGCGGCGGCGATCCTGGGCCGCGAGCTGCCGTCGATAGGCCCGGTCAGTCGTCAGGCAGACATGAAGGGTCAGAGAACGGGCGAGCGGCCAGGAACGTTCGCGCGGGTTGAGTCCGCGCCGGACGCTGCGTCAGCGTGCTCGGATGGGGGCCGACCGGCTTGTCGTCAAAGAGGGTACGGTCCGGCGATGCACGGCCCAATCGGCCTGTCGGTGAACGGGGGGCGGTCTCACATGCGCTCCTTGATGCCTGCCGCCACGAGCCACCAGTTCACCGGGTAGGCTGTGACGAACCCCGCGGCCATCGCGAGCTGCATCACGAACCAGAACGCGACCGTGTTCACCGCGACCCTGGGCGCACCCAGGGCGGGCAGGATGGAGAACTGCGCCAGCGCCATGAAGCCGTACATGCCGACCTGCCAGGAGATCAGCGACAGGGTGTCGGCCTTGAGCGCGGCCCAGATGCCCTCGCCCGGCGACAAGCCCCGCATCGGCACGATGGCGAAATACTGGAATACGATGCCGAGCCAGAAGGCGAACAGGAAATCCAGCACCCAGACCGCATACATCTTCTCCGCGAAGATAGAGTGCCAGCCGAACCAGACAGCCACCGCGGGGACCAGGAACGCCAGCCATTCCGCGGCGACGTCGCCGAGCATGCATCCGGCGCCGCAGTGGAGCGCGCCCTTTCCCACCATCACCGGGAAGGGCGTGTCAGTCATGTTCGGCGGCTTCTCGCCCCGCTCCTCGGCGTGATGGTGCGCCTCCATCGTGGCGAGGCGGCCGTAACGGAAGTAGGCCCAGACGACGGCGAGTGTGCCGAACAGCGCCGTCACCGGCCAGACCACGTTCATCACGGCCATGTGCTGCGGCCGGCGGATCACGTCGACCGAGACGATGAGGGCGCATGCCGCCCCGAGCAGCAGACAGGACGCGGCGAGGACGTGCAGCCAGTGGGGAACCGTCATGGCCATCCCACTCAATGGTGAGCGATCAGCATCCAGACGGCCATCGCGACCATCATCAGGTTCTCGGTCAGCGAGACGAAGCCGAGCGGCACGCTGCCCGAACCACCGACGCAGGCGCACTTGATCTCGCGCTTATCGACGTAGACCGCCTTGAAGACTGAGACCGCACCGACCGTGCCGATGACCAGGGCGACGGGAATGGACAGCCAGTTCAGGGCGCCCGCCACCATCAGAACGCCGGCCAGCGCCTCGCAGAAGGGATAGGCGTAGGCGTAGCGCACCCAGCGCTGGGCGAGCAGGTCGTAGCCCAGGAACATCGACGAGAAGGTCTCGACGTCCTGCAGCTTGAGGATGGCCAGCACGCACATGCTGAAGGCGATGAACCACTCGCCGGCCCGTACCGTCAGGGGCGTGCCAGAGACGGCGTAGCTCGCCGCCAGCGCCATCAGGGCGGTCATCGCGAACACCGCAGCCACGGGCGCGTAGCTGGTGGCCTTCGGGTCCTTGACCGCCTTGCCGAGGTGGCGGCGCAGGTCGTCGTAGCCACCGACCCGCTCGCCGTTGATGAAGGTCTGCGGCGTCGTCTTCACGCCGTGCTCGGCCTTGAAGGCGTCGGTCTCGTCGCGGGTCGTCAGCCAATGGTCGTCGACGGTGAACCCCTCGCGTTCGAGCAGGTCCTTGGTCTTCAAGCCGAACGGGCAGACGTGCTTGTCCATCACCATCCGGTAGACGGTGGCCTTGCGGGTCGTGTCGAGCATCACGGTTTCCTTTCGAGCGAGGAGCGGGGGCTGTGCCGACAGTCCAACGCGGGCTGACGGCCATCGTGACGGCCATCGTGACGGCCATCGCCTCCCGACCAGGCGTCGCGAATGCCCGCTGGTCGGCGTGGGCCGGATGCGCCACGCCATCAGCCTCGTCGATGCGAGAGGTGGGGCTTCCAACAGTTGGAAGGTCAACCGTCAGATTCCGCAATTCCACGAAAGGGAAAGAAGGATTGCCGGGGCTGCGTTCCGCCCCGGACCAGGGTCGGCGTCCATGGCCGGCTTGGCCGATGACGGGGCAAGTCTGCCGGACGAGTTTCCGGCATCGTCGCGCGGCCGCCCCGACGACGAGACGCGGGTTCAGGCCGGTGAGGATGTCGAGGTCTCAGACGACCTCACCCTCCTCGTGCATGGCGACGAACTTGGCGTGGCGCTGACGGAGGTCGTCGAGGTCGTGGGGATCGGCCACGTCCCGCTCGGCCGCGGCCTGCACGAGGTCGGCGTGACGGCGCAACTCGCGCAGGCGCGTCGTGAGACGCTCGACCTCGGCGACGCGTGCCAGCACGTCGAGCATCCGACCGAGGACGAGCACGGACCCGGCGGAGTTCTGCCGGATCATGTGGAACATGGCGTCGCACAGGCCGTCGTAATCGGTCACGGGATGGACCAGGACGACACGCCCCGTCCGGACGACAGCGCCGGTCGGCAGGTGGCGCGGCGCGATGCGGCACAGGGCGTCGCCGAGATGGTCCACGACGCTGCCGGCCGTGAACGGGTCGTTGATGCCCGGCGACAGGGCCCGGACCGCGATCTCGACCAACTGCCGGATCGAGTATTCCAGGTCCTGCAGCGAGGTGGGTCGGCGCCCGAGGGTGACCGCACGCGCGATGGCCGCGTCGGCGCCCTGGACGCCCGCGGACAGGAACGCGACGGGGAAGCCGCTGGGCACGTAGTCGCCGGGGCGGACCCGCAGGACGACGGTGACGCGGCGCTCCTCGGCCCAATCGGCCAGGGCGTCCGTGTCGACGGCCTGCAGGTAACCGCCTCCGGTGGTGGCGACGGCGCTGCCGGTCGACGCGTCCGCGGGCCTGGCCGCATCGGCCGCGTCGAGGGTACGGGCCTCGATGGCCTTGCACAGGTCCTGCTGGACGGCGTCGACCACGGTCTCGATGTTGATGCTCGTGGCGATGTGGTGGACGAACCAGACCAGCGTCCCGAGTGCGACCAGGGCCAGGACAAGCGCGCCGGTGATGGCGAGGTGCGGGACGAACGGGTCCTCCTCGACGGTACGGACCGTCCGCAGGACCATCAGGGAATAGGCGAAGGTCCCGAGGAAGATGCCGAGCACCGTCTGGTTGCGGGCGTCGCGGATGAAGTTGCGCAGGAGTCGGGGCCCCATCTGGCCCGAGGCCAGGGTGAGCGCGGCGATGGTGATGGAGAAGGTCGTGCCGGCGACCCCGATGTTGGAGGACGCGATGGCGCTGAGAAGGCCGCGGGCCCCCTCGGCGCCGCCGGAATAGCCCCAGTTCGTGTCCGGCGAGGAGGCGTCGTAGCCGGCGACGTGGGCCGTCTCCAGCCAGACCCCGAACTGGGCGAGCAGGATGCAGCCGAGCACGATCAGGGCCGGCCGGAGCCAGAACAGGTCGCCGAGGATCTCGATCCACGCTCGCAGCCGCGCCGTCACGCCCGCTCCTCCGCACGGTGGCCGGCGGCGGCGTCCTCTCGCAGCACCCGCCAGCGGGCACGCGGCGGCCCCTTCCCCGCGGGCCAGCCCTCGCGCTGTCGCGTACGATCGCCGTCGGTCTCCTCGGTCTGGTCGTGGAACAGCACTTGGCTCGTCGGGTACGGCAGGTCGATGCCGGCCGAGGTGAGCGCTTCCTTCACGTTGGCGATGGCGTGGTCGAGGGCGTCGACCGCATCCCGGCGACGGGGAGGGTCGATCCAGAGACGGGCGGTCATGTCGACACCGGCCGCACCGAGCCCCGTGACCAGCGCCTCCGGCGGCGGGTCGGCCAGCACCCCTTCCGTCCCTTGCAAGGCCTCGACGATGACCCGGCGCGCCTCGCGGATGTCGTCGCCGTTGCCGATGGTCAGCGGGAAGGAGAGGCGCCGCTTGTCGTGGGCGGTGATCACCGTGATCTTGTCGACGAACAGCGTGGCGTTGGGGATCAGCACGCGCTGGTTGTCGTAGGTCCGCAGCACCGTGGCGCGCACCCAGACGTCCTCGACGGTGCCCTCGTGCGAGCCGGCGCGGATCTGGTCCCCGATCACGAAGGGACGGGTCAGCAGGATCAGGATGCCTGCGAGCAGGTTCTGGAGGACGTCGCGGAAGGCGAAGCCGATGGCCACGCCGCCGATGCCGAGCAGGTTGAACAGGTCGGCCGCCGAGACCGAGGGAAAGGCCACGGACGCGGCCACCAGGAACGAGACCAGGACCGTCACGCCCCCCGCGATGCGGCCGAGGACGGAAGCCGAGCCCGGGGAGGCGTCGCGCAGTTCCGCCGCGCGTCGGACGGCGGCGCGCACGCCCTTGGCGATCAGCAGGCCGATGCCGAACAGGACGAGCGCGATGGCCAGCCCGGGCAGGAGTGCCACGGCCGAGCGACCCAGTTCTTCGAGCCGCCCGAGCGCTTCGGAGAAGATCATGGAGCCCCGCGGGGCCTGAGAAGGCCGCCGGAGGCGGTCGTGCCATCCGGCGGCGCATGGTCACCCGCGGCGCTTCGAGCCGCCATGGGTCGAGGCGCCATGGGTCGAGGCGCCATGGAGTGGCTGGAGATCAGCGCCGCGGACCGCCGGTGGTCCCGCCGTACTGCTGCCCGCGGGCGCCGCGCGAGGGCATGCCGGCGTTGCCGCGGCTGGCCGAGCCCTGGCGCATCCGGTGGCGCCGGTGCATGCGCACCTGCACGAGGTCTGCATTGGCCGGGGCGGTGACGCCGGCCGCGTTCATCGGCAGGGCCGCGGACGGCAGGGTCGTGGTGGCAAGGCCGATGCCGGCCAGGCCGGTGACGGCGAGTGCGGCGAGGAAAGTCTTCTTCACGCTGGAACTCCGTGTGCAGGGCCTCCGCCGACCGAGCCCGGGCCTCCGGCCAACGGCAGCGGCGCGCCCCCGCGGGCGCTTTATCGCGGTCGGTAACGTGCGGCGCCGGAAACCGTTCGGCAAAAATTCATCTGCACGGGAGCCGCCCCCCTGGACGGGTTGAAGAGGGCTTCCCCGACCGAAGACCACGAGGCCGACCTGCCTGAGTCGGACATTCCGGTCAGGAACCAAGGCGGACGGGGGATGCTTGCAAGTCGGCATGCCTATCGGTCGTGTGCCTGAACAGGAGCACGTTTCTCAGTGTCTACGCATCGACATGTCCGCCCTGTGCGGACCATGGCCAGGTTGCTCGCCTGCACCGCCATCCTGTCTTCGGGGGGCTTAGCTTCGGCGCTCCCGGCCGCCGCGCAGTCGGCCAGGAGCGCCATCGACCAGCCGACGGCCGGGACGCTCCCGCCCGGGACGTCGACGGTGACGGGCAACGGCGCCGCACCGCGCGACCAGTCCACCGGACAGGTCGCTCCGCCGAGCGCCATCCAATCCTCGACGGACGTGATGCAGTCGGAAGGAACGGTTCAAGGCAAGGACCAGGGTGGGCGGACCGACCCGATCAAGCACCTGCCCAAGGACATGCGCCGCTGATCGACTCTCGCTCCTGCGCCGGGCCGACGTCCCGTCACCCCACGCAGGCGTTTTGCCCCGGTGGGCGTCGTGTCCCCGGCCGATCGCTCATCCTGTTCTCGACCTATCCGGCAAGTGCATCATGAACAGGATCGATGCGACCAGTGCCGGATCGCGAGTTCGATGCGCCGCCAGCGCGAGAGTGGATCGGGCCGCGCAGGGCCGCTCGTGAGCGCCCTCGCCCGCCTCGTCTTGATCGTGCTCGCCGGGACCCTCGCGGCCGCGAGCCTCGTCCCGCTGGTCCCGACCGATCGGCCCGCAGGCGCGACGCCCAGCTCTACGCGGCGGCGGTCGTGCTGCGTGAACGGGTCGAGCCGGGCGTGATTGCCGGCGACCTCAACGCCACGCCCTGGGAGATCGCGGTCGCGCGCATGGTGAGGCTGTCCGGGCTGATCGACCCGCGCCGAGACCGCGGCTACGTCGCCACTTGGAACGCCCGCTCGTCCCTGTGGCGGTGGCCGCTCGACCATGTCTTCCACGAAGGGGGCTTCGAGACTTTGTCCATCGAGCGCCTCGACGCCTTCGGCTCGGACCACTTCCCCTATCTCGTGCGCCTCTGCCGCCGGTCCGGCGATGGCCCGGCGTCGGAGATGCCGCGGGAGGCCGGCGACGTCGCCGCCGCGAACGCCGTGCTCTCCGCCGCAGGCGCGACCGAACGCGTGCAGGCGCGTTGAGCCCTCTCACCGTGAAGCCCCCCGCACCCTCCCGCGGCCCGGGCGGGGAAAGCCCGTGATCTCCATCTTCGACCTCGCCGCCCTGCTTCTGACCCTGTCGGCCCTGTTCGGCTGGCTGAACCATCGGTTCCTGCGGCTTCCGCACACCATCGGATTGCTGGTGATGGGGTTGCTCGCGTCGCTCGCCCTTCTGGGTCTCGATCTCGCTCTCCCGGGCCAGCACCTCTACGAGGACCTCACGACGATTCTCCGCCAGGTCGACTTCACCGACGTGGTGATGAACGGCATGCTGGCCTTCCTGCTGTTCGCCGGCGCCATGAGCCTGGATCTGCGGGCGCTGCGCGACCGGGCCTGGGCGGTGGCGACGCTCGCCCTCGTCGGCACGCTGATCTCCACCGCCATCGTCGGGGGCGCGTTCTGGTTCGCGGCCGACGCCCTCGGCCAGCCCGTCCCGCTCGCTTGGGCCCTCGTGTTCGGCGCGCTGATCAGCCCGACCGACCCCGTGGCGGTGCTGGCGACGCTGAAGAACGTGCGGGTGCCGGAGGCGCTCGAGGTCGAGATGCAGGGCGAGGCCCTCTTCAACGACGGCATCGGCATCGTGCTGTTCACGGTCCTCGTCGCGTTCGCCGCCGGCTCGGGCGGGGAGGCCAAGAGCGCCGGCGGCGTCGCCCGCCTGCTCCTGCAGGAGGCCGGCGGCGGGCTCGTCCTCGGCATGGTCACCGGCTACGTCGCCTACCGGGCGATGCGGGCCATCGACGACTTCCCGGTCGAGGTGCTGATCACCCTCGCGCTCGTCGCCGGCACCTACGCGCTCGCTCAGAAGCTCCACTTCAGCGGCCCGCTCGCGGTGGTCGCGGCGGGGCTGCTCGTCGGCGACCGCGCGCCGCGCGACGCGATGAGCGAGGAGACGCAAGGCTACGTGTCCTCGCTCTGGACCCTGATCGACGAGGTGCTGAACTCGGTCTTGTTCCTGCTTATCGGCCTGGAGGTCCTGGTGCTGCGCTTCCAGGCCGGCGGGCTCGTCCTCGCCGCGTGCGCCGTCCCCATCGTGCTGATCGCGCGCCTCGCGGCGGTCTCGACGCCCCTGCTGGCGTTCCGTTGGGGCGGCAACCTCTCCCCGCGCAACGTGCCGTTCCTGACCTGGGCCGGGGTGCGCGGCGGCATCTCCGTGGCGCTGGCCCTGTCCGTCCCTGAGAGCGACGCCAAGCCGGCCATCCTCGCGGCGACCTACGCGGTGGTGCTGTTCACCATCGTCGTCCAGGGCTCGACGCTGGGCATGGTGGCACGCCGGACCCTCAAGGATCTGCCGGAGCGGGACGCCGCCTGACGACAGTCGGCCGGCCTCGCCCCCTCCGCCAACGCGCCCCTCCGGAGCACCACCCATGAAACGGGGCGGCTCGACCACCGTCGTCCACGCCGCGCTCGGGGCAACCTCGCCGTGGCGTAGACGATGCCGGTCATCGTGAACACGAACACCGCGAGGTTGGTCGGGCGCGAGCAACGAGGCGACCGCCCCGAGGTCCGTCCAGGTGCTCGGGTGCCTGAACTCGCGCAGCGGCGCGCGGCTGATGCCGAGACGGGCCGCGAAATCGAGCAGGATGCACAGGCCCAGCGCCACGTCGCAGAAATGATCCAGGCCATCAGCGGCAGGATTGACGTGACGATCACGAAGGCGAGGGTCGCCACGTCGAACACGAGCAGGGCGTAGCGGAAGCGGTAAGCGCGTCGCGTTTCCCCCTCGTACAACCCGCGCAGCGTCGCTGTCAGGGTCGTCATCGGTCGTCAGTCCATCAGGGGCGGAGCTCAGGAGCCCCGCGTCGGCACGTACCCCGCTGCGGCGCCCTCGGCGTCGCCCGTCAACCACGAGAGCCCCAGCAGGATCATCGCCCCGAGAAGCAGGACCCCGGTGAGGGCGAGCACGAGGTCCGACAGGCGGCCTTCGATGGCGCCGGGACAACGCCGAGGGAACTGACGAGGCATGGTGCTTCACCTGGTTCATGGATGTCGACGCGGGGAGGCGGTCGCGCGCCGGAGGCACGGCGACGGCTGGTCTCGGCTCAGCGGTGAGCCGGACTCTGCGGGGCGAGCCGCAGCACCAGGGCCCCGGCCGCCATGCACGCCAGCGAGCCGAGCAGCACGCCGACTTTGGTCTCGGCTTCCAGATCCGGCCGCTCAGCGAAGGCCAGCAGGCCGATGAATAGGCTCATCGTGAAGCCGACCCCGCAGAGGACGGTGACGCCGTAGACCTGCGCCCACGTCGCGCCGGCCGGGCGCTGAGCCCAGCCGAGCCGGACGGTCGCGATCACGAAGCCGAACACGCCGAACTGCTTGCCGAGGAACAGGCCGAGCGCCACGCCGAGCGTCACCGGATCGAGCAGCATCGCGGGCCCGAAACCCGCGAAGGACACGCCGGCATTGGCGAATCCGAACACCGGCAGGATCAGGAAGGCCGTCCACGGGCTGATCGCGTGCTCGAGGATGTGCAGCGGCGAGGTCGGGTCGTCCGGCCGCCCGACGCTCAGCCGGAGCGGCACCGTCAGGGCGAGCAGGACGCCCGCGATGGTCGCGTGCACCCCCGACAGGAGGGTGAACACCCACAGCACGGCGCCGAGGGCGAGGTAGGGCCACAGGCGGCTGACCCCGGCTTTGTTGAGCCCATACAGGGCCGCCAGGACCACGGCCGCGCCGCCGAGCATCGGCAGCGACAGATCCGCGGTGTAGAACAGGGCGATGATGATCACCGCGCCGAGGTCGTCGATGATGGCGAGCGCGGTCAGGAACACCTTCAGGGAGACCGGCACCCGGGAGCCGAGCAGGGCCAGCACGCCCAGCGCGAAGGCGATGTCGGTGGCGGTCGGGATGGCCCAGCCGCGCAGGGTCTCGGGCGCGTGCCGGTTGACAGCGGCGTAGACGAGCGCCGGGAGGATCATGCCGCCGAGCGCGGCGACCCCCGGCAGGATCCGGTCCGGCCAGGTCCGCAGGCGGCCGTCCAGCAGCTCGCGCTTGATCTCCAGGCCGACGAGCAGGAAGAACACGGCCATCAGGCCGTCGTTGATCCAGTGCAGGACCGAGAGCGGCCCGAGATGGGCCTTCAGCGCGGCGAAGTAGGTGTCGGCCAGCGGCGAGTTCGCGATGGCCAGGGCCAGCGCGGCGCTTGCCATGAGCACGAGACCGCCGCCGGCGGCGCTCGTGAGCAGGTCGCGCAGCGACGAGAAGGGACGACGGGGAAGAGACGGCACGCGCACACGCCCTCTGCCGCTGGCGGCCCGACCAGCGCAGAAGCCTGCCGACCCGACCTCCGGATCGCGCACCCGGGGCCGCCTATCGCATCGTTTCCCGCTGCCAGCAACCTGCAGCCGGCGCCTGTCGGGAATGGTTTGTCGCGCAAGGGCGGCGCGGCGGCCGGATCAGTCGGACGGCCGGCCTGAGGGCGCGCCCTTCTCGCCACGCGGGCCGGGTTCGCACGAGGTCAGCGTCACCGGATCGGCCAGCGGTCCGACATACGCGCTCATCGGCTCGCAGCGCCCCTGTCGGCAGACGGACCAGTCCGCCGTCGCTCCCGAGCGCCGGAGAATGACCGCGCGAAGCGGGTTCACGTGCGGCTGCCAGGTCCAGGCGCCGTCGACCCAGCGCGCATCGGCGGCGGGCTCCATGCCGGCGCCCGAACCCCGGACGCGGCTCGCGGTCAGGGTCAGGCCGGCGGGCGCGTCCACCCAGTCCTCCTCCCACACGATCTTCTCGACCGAGTGGGTCCAGCGCAGCGTGATGGCCTGCGCGCCGAGTGGGGCGAGCACGCCCGCGGCGAGGAGGCAGATCACGCCGGCCGGGCCGCGACCCCGCGCAGCCGCCAGAGATGCGCGCCGACCGCGACGGCCCCGAGCAGGAAGCCGACCTGATCGGTCAGCGGCAGGGCGACCACGAGCAGGAGGGCGCCCAGGACGGCGACGCCCCGCTCCCACGCCCGCATCGGACCGCGGAGGAAGCCACTCGTGGCGGCGCCCCACAGGAACACCGCGGCGGCGGCTTTCACGCACATGTAGGCGACGGCCGCCGCGAAGGCCGGTCCGCCGATCCCGGTGGTGTTCTGCGCCATCAGCGCCGGATCGTAGACCGCCATGTAGGGCACGACGAAGCCGGGCAGCGCGATCCGGATCGCCTCCAGGCTGATCTTGAAGCCGCTCTCGCGCGCGATCGGCGCCGCCGCGAAGCAGGCCAGCGCCACCGGCGGCGTCAGGTCCGCCATGATGCCGAAGTAGAACACGAACATGTGGCTGACGATGAGCGGCACGCCCAGCGTCAGGAGCGAGGGTGCGGCGAGCGACGAGGTGATGATGTAGTTGGGGATCGTCGGGATGCCCATGCCGAGGATCAGGCTCACCACCATCGTCAGGATGAGGGACGCGATGAGCGAACTCTGGCCGACCGACACGACGTAGTTGCCGAAGATCGTCCCGACGCCGGTCAGCGTCATCGTGCCGATCACGATGCCGACGACCGCGCAGGCCAGACCGACCGGAAGGGCCTGCCGGGCGCCGTCGGCGAGGGCGTTGCGGCAGGCGACGAGCGTGTCGCGACCGCCGTGCGTGAGCAGACTGGCGGCCACCATGACGAGGACGAGCGCCAGGACGAGCATGACCCCGACCCAGAGCGCCGCCGCGGCGATGAGGCCGAGCGCGACGTAGAAGATCGAGCGGACGGCGTCGCGGCCGAAGCCGAGGGCGATGGTGCCGCCGAGGATCAGGGTGACGGTGAGCGCGAGGCCGACCGACCCCGCGAACAGCGGCGTGTACCCCGCGAAGAGCAGGTAGACGAGGACGGCGAGCGGCAGGATGAGGAACCAGCGCTCGCGCAGGGCCGCCTTGGCGCTCGGCAGCTCGCCGCGGGGCAGCCCGACCAGGCCGCGCCGGCCGGCCTCGAAATGCACGGCCAGGAAGGCGGAGAGGTAGTAGAGGAGAGCCGGGATGATCGCCGCCTTGACGATCTCGACGTAGGGCACGTCGATCGTCTCGGCCATGATGAACGCCACCGCCCCCATCACCGGCGGCATGATCTGCCCGCCCATGGAGGCGGTCGCCTCGACGCCGCCCGCGAAGGCCGGCTTGTAGCCGAAGCGCTTCATCAGCGGGATGGTAAACTGGCCGACCGCCACGACGTTGGCGACGCCGGACCCCGAGATCGTGCCCATGAGCGCGGAAGAGAACACCGCGACCTTCGCGGGGCCGCCCCGCGCCGAGCCGAACAGGCTCATGGCGAGATCGGTGAACAGCGCGATCATGCCGGCGCGCTCGAGGAAGGCGCCGAACAGGACGAACAGGAAGATGTAGGTCGATGACACGTAGACGGGCGTGCCGTAGATGCCCTCGGTGCCGAAGGCCATGTGCTCGACGACCTGCTCGAGGCCGTAGCCGCGATGGTTGAGCGGCGCCGGCAGATACTGGCCGAGCAGGCAGTAGGCGAGGAACGTGCCTGCCACGATGACGAGGGCCGGCCCCATGATGCGGGCGACGAAGTAGAACAGCAGCGCGATCAGGGCGAGCCCGACATAGAGGTCGGCATCCGTCAACTCGCCCGCGCGCGAGACGAGGTCGTCGTAGAAGGCCCACTGGTAGGCGCCGATCAGGAAGCCCGCGACCGCGAGCGCCCAGCCCAGACCGCGCGTCACGCCCGTGCGCGACCGGTGGTTCGCCAGCAGGCCGCCGCCGACAAGGCACAGGAAGCCGACGTGGAGCGTGCGGACCGCCTGGCTCGGCAGCCCGCCGGGGAACTTGGTCACCAGGCCGACGGTGAGCGCCAGCGCGCCGACGGCGAACAGCCCGTCCGGCAACGGACGCCGCCGCGCGGCAGACCAGCCGATGAAGATGGCGCCGGCCGCCAGGGCCGCCCACGCGAGATCGAGCGGCGTGACGCCGAGCACGATCGCGCGGTCGAGCGGAACGCCGAAGGCGGTCACGATCTGGAAGGTCGAGAAGGCCACCGCCAGCCAGAACAGGAGGCGGCCCGGCCAGCCGGCCCCGAAATTCTCCGGCAGCCCGTGCTCGGGATTCTGCAACTCGGCCTGGTCGACCCGCTCGTTCATGGAGTGCCTTCCATCGGCGGGCCGAGCCGATCCTCCGAGCCCGCCCAGACGCATCGTGATCTCGGATCCGTCGCCGCGCGCGTCACGGGGTGGCGACAGGCACGCCCTTCTCCTTGAGGTAGCGGGCCGCGCCGGGATGGAGCGGCACCGGCATACCCTCGGCCGCCTTCTGGACATCGATGGCCTTCGCGGCCGAGTGCGCGGCCTGCAATTCGGGCAGGCTCTCGTACATCGCCTTCGTCATCCTGTAGACGAGGTCGTCGGAGAGGTCCGACCGGGTCACGAGGTAGTTCACGACCGCCGCCGTCTCGACCGGCTCGGCCTGTCCCTCGTAGGTGTTCGCCGGGATCGACTGCTTGACGAAGGGGGCGCCCGCCTTGTCGACGAGCGCCGCCGGAATGGCCACGACCGTGATCGGCGTCGAGGTCGCGAGGTCGCGGATCGAGGAGACGCCGAGCCCGGCCGACTGCAGCGTCGCGTCGAGCTGACGGTTCTTCATCAGTTCGACGGACTCGCCGAAGGGCAGATACTCGACCTTGCCGAGATCCTTGTAGCTCAGGCCGGCGGCGTCCAGGATCGCGCGCGCGTTCAGCTCGGTGCCCGATTTGGGCGCGCCGACGGAGAGTCGCTTGCCCTTCAGGTCCGCCAGGGTCCGGATGCCGGATTCCTTGGACGCGACGATCTGGACGTAGTTCGGGTAGATCGCCGTGACGCCGCGCAATTTATCGAGCTTACGCCGGAAGCCCGCCTCCTCATCACCCTTCCATCCGGCCGCTAGGCTGTCGCCGAGGGTGAAGGCGAGCTCTCCCTTGCCGCCCTGGACCAAGTTGAGGTTCTCGACAGAGGCCTTGGTGGCCTGAACCGACGGGCGCGCACCCGATACCTTCTCGGTGAAGATCTTCGAGAGAGCGACCCCCATCGGGTTAGTACACGCCCGAGGTTCCTCCGGTGAGGATGGCAACGAAATCGTCGGCGCGCGTCGGAGTGGCGAGGCTCATGAGGGCAGCGGTCGCGAATGCGAGCCCCGCGAGGCGTTTCGGCAGACCTGACATGTCCCCTCCCATTTTCTATTGCCGCCTTGAAGCAGATCCGACCCGCCGCGTCGATGCTCAATCCATCGATCAGGCCGATGTTCGCTCGCCGGTTACGATCGACAGCGTTTGAACGGCTCGAAGTGGAACGGCCGTTTCTCGGAACAGGGCCGCCCACGCCGCGTTCGGCGCGTAACCGACCACTTCAGAGATACTGCAGAAGCCGGGGTCAAATTAGCCAGTTCTCGATCGGCCGTTCCCTCCTTGAGAGGATTCGACGGGATTTTCAGGCCGCCCGGCAGCATCCGCCCGGGGCGTCTCCGCAAAGGGGTGCGCAGGCTGGGTGGTCGGACCCCTGCCGGCTTGATGCGACGCTTCGAACTGACCGACGCGCGGTGGGAGCAGATCGCCCCGGTGCGGCCTCCGCGGAAGCCGCGCACGGGTCGGCCCGCGGAGGATCACCGGCAAGTCCTCGACGGCATGCTCCGGATCGAAGCGCACGGGTGCACCCTGGGAGGATCGACCGGCGCGCTGCGGTGCTGTGGGAGCGGTGTCGAGCCGGTTCTACCGGTGGCGCGAGGCCGGTGTGTTCGACCGGGTGCTGCAGCGGCTGCAGGCGCGGCCGGGGCGGCTGCTCGGCCGAGCTGCATCCGCGTGCCGAGGGCGGAGGTAAGCCGATCACGGCGGCGCCGACGGCAGGCGACCGGGGCGTTGCCCGCGTAGCACGTCCGGAAGTCAGCAGGTGACGGAGATGGATCGTGTCAGCCTCCCCCACCGCCGCCGCCGCCGGTGCCGGGGCCACCGAGGTTGCCGTCCTTGTTCGGCGTGTTCCAATGGATGATGCCGTCGGAAGGCGGCCGCAGCGTCGTGGCCGGCGATCGCGGAGATGCGAGTGGGGGCGCCCCGATCGTTCCCTGAGCAGTAGAGCTGCCCGCCCGATGACGTCGCGCGACGGCTTCGGTGCTCGCGAGGCCCGTAAGCGCGACAACGAACCATCTGACCGCCGCGCCTCTCATGGTCGACCTGCCGCGTGCTGAGGTGCGCCACACAGCGGCGACGGTTGTGCGCAGGTTAGCTGAGCCTCCGGCAGCGGCAACCTGTTCCGGCATGCCGCGCCGTATCGGAGAACGGGCTGTCTCGATGTCGAGGTCACCGAGCCGTCAGCCTCCGCGGGCGACGATCACACGCGGATCAACCACCGGACAGAAACCCGACCCGGCGGACGCCGCGAAGGCCGTCGGTGGACTGGAGCTTGCCGGCAAGAGCCCGATCGGCCGTTGGATAGCCGCCGGCGCGCTCTTCCACGGCATGCAGCCCCGGGCGGACGATGGCTCCGGCTGGCGGAATCCGGCTCGCCCTCTCTCAGCGCCCGAGCCTCGCCGGGAGCACCGACGGAGCGGCGCTCGACGCGGCGGAGGCAGCGAAGGAGGCCACGAAGCCTGCCAGGGAGCGGACATCATCCGGCTGGCGCGGGTCCCGGGCGACTGCCGCCGCCTCCCGCTCTAGCCGGAGATTGCAAGCCTTCGAGGGCAGGCCGACATCCGGCGTGCAGGCGTCGTGACGAGCACAGGCCGCGTCGAGCGCGTCGACCGGCGGCAACGGGGCATTGTTACCCGGACCGCAGTAGTTGCCGTGGATCAGGATCTTCGGCCCGCCATTGGCGGCGGGCTGGGCCAGAGACGGACCGATCCACGCGGCGACGAGGAAGACGGGGGCGGCGAGCCCGACGACGGTGCGAGTCAACATGGTGGAGACCCTCCAGCACCGACGCCGCATAGTCTCATCGGCGATGGCGGTGCGATCCATGATTAAGCACCGCACATCACTGCGCGACGTGCTCCGGAACACCACCCCCATTTGGATGACGCCCTACCGCCGCGGCCGACATCGTGCAGGCTCATGGCCGGCGGAAGGCGACGGCGGAGCGAACCTGATGTGCGTCCGCCCGGACGGTGCGCGTCTACGTTGGAGCCGGGGCCGGCGATGCCAGAGGCTTCCCCTTCTGCACCGTGAACGTGACGAGCAGCTTGGTTGCCTCGGATCCGTTCTGCAGCATGTGGGGCGTTTCGGCCGCGGTTACCCAGGACGAACCGGCCCTGAGCATCTGCGCGTCCTTGCCCTTGACGCGCAGTTCCCCGACGCCTCCCACCGTGTAGCCCGCCTCGGTGCCGGGATGCGTGTGCCAATCGAGCACGAAGTTCGGCTCAAGATCGACCACGACTTGAAGAGTCTCGTAACCCTCCATCGGACCATCGGCTCGCGACGTGATGGTCCGCTTTATGCCGCCGGGCCCCTGCGCCGACACGTCGTCGGCCACTACGCCGAGGGCCGCGCAGATCGCGCAGCCGGTGAACATGCGCCTGCTTAGCATGTGCCTCCTCCCATGACATCTGTCGATGAGCCACGGCATCCGGCCCGCGCCAGTTATGTGCGATCACGCCCACCGGTTCTCGTGGAA
The DNA here is from genome assembly GCF_036441335.1 of Methylobacterium mesophilicum. Taxonomy (GTDB): domain Bacteria; phylum Pseudomonadota; class Alphaproteobacteria; order Rhizobiales; family Beijerinckiaceae; genus Methylobacterium; species Methylobacterium mesophilicum_B. Next base: position 208,116 of record NZ_MLBW01000026.1, on the reverse strand, counting down.
CATTCCGCTCGCAGACGCGCAGCTTTCTCAATGAGATCTGATTATACTTATAATCAACTGTATTCGCAATCGAATTTTGTGACGATGCGCGATGAGACCGGCCGACGGGCCGGTGCGGCGGAACGCCCGCTCGGCGACGGCGCGAGCCTGCTGGAAGGCCGCCGACAACAGGCGCGCGCATGCACGGCCGCGCGCTGTGGCAAGCACGTTGCTTCGCTCAGGGATGGCTGTGTTCCACCTCGAATGCTCCGTGTACCGCCGATGCGCGAGCGGACTCTCGGTCGCTTCCGAGCGGATCGACGCATGGACGAACGCGGAAGCGATCAGTCAAGCTGAAGCGCGGTTCGTGGCCCTGCTCGCCGATCGCTCCGGTTCCGCGACGCTCTGGGACGATGCCGGCCAGATCGTCTGGTCGACCAAGCGCTTCATACCTGCAACGCGAGAGGCGACCGCGTCGAACAATCTGTAGCCCCTATCCGTCGCGGGAGATGCGGAGACCGATAGGGGAGGGGGCGACCAGGGAGCGGGGCCGAATCTCGCTCCGTTCCAGTAGAGCGTCGCGCCGCGTGCCTCTGCGCCGACCTGTCCGCGTGGGCTGTCGTGAAGGCCCGGCAGCGTCGCGGGACGGCCTCCGACGGTGGGTGGCGGCTTATCGCCGAGGCAGGTCAGAGCGAGGCGCAGGGTCCCGACGTCAAGTTGGTACCTCGCGCTTGCCATGACGCTCCCGTATCCCGAGCTTCGTTGCCCTGGGCGGCCGCCATCGCGAGCCCCGCCACAGTCGGAATTGTGCACTCAGCCCGCCTGCAATGAGGTCGCGCGCGACAATTGGATCCTCTTCAGTCGAAGAACAGGCTGCTCGAGAAAGCGCCACGACAATTCGGCAGCGATGAACGACAGGGCGGTGATCCAGATCAGATAAAATCCGCGCGACAAATACGTGTGAACGTCCGGAATGAATTTCTCACATATCTGTGGCACGAAATAATGATAGACATACAGCCCATAGCTTATCTTGCCCACATGCCGCAGAGAAGGCATGGCGAGCCAATCCAGAGGCCGGCACGCGACCCCGGACAGACTATGCCTGATCAGCGAAGCCATACATAGACATGTCGCCGAGAAGGCCACCATCTTCCCGCTTATTCCAGCCCAATCCATCAGATGCGCGTAGTGCGCCGCGACGACTGAGGACGCAGGCAGGGCAAATCGGAAATCCAGCGCCGCAGCCAGTCTTCGTTGCAAAGGACCGCCGCTCCGAAGCGCGGTCGCCAGCAGAGCGCCGGAGCACAGCAGATCAGCACTATTGATAGGCAACATCCATTCGTTAGGTACTCGATACAGACAGAAATGGAGTCGAGATAGTAGACTTGCGATAATAAGCGCGATCAGGATCGCCGGAATACGCCGGACAGGCGCCAACATCGCCACGGGGAACCAGAGCAAATAGAATTGCTCTTCCACAGAGAGCGTCCAGAAATGCCCCGACTCATTGAAATCGGAAGTTGCGAACATATTGATATTTGCGACATAGAAGGCGTTTGCCAGAAGCGTTCGGTGGGACCCTCCGACGCCCAAGGCAAGACAGACAGCTATAGCCAGATAGAAAGGCGGCGCGAGGCGCAGGAACCGGTGCCAGTAAAACTGCACGGCAGCTGGCTTCAGCGTCATTCTCTCGCGATAGTCGAGGATGATATCAGTTATCAAAAAACCGCTCAGGCAAAAGAACAACCCCGTCCCGAGACCGCCAACAGTGTCAGTCTTGACAAAATGTTCGTACATGACGGCGACTATCGCCAGCGCACGCAGCCCGTCAAATTTGGGGTGATATACGCGCGCCGCCATCTCCAAACCTTATAAAAATGGGCCGGAACATTCCAGCAAAAATATAATCCGGCTCGATCGTATATCGATTCGGCGAATACAGAATATAGGCATTTTAAGACGAGAGATGATGCATCAATACGCCTTTCGCATTATGTTTACTGCGGTTGTGTAGCGCTGCGACGCACCCCGATCGCTGCCCGGCCGGCCTTCGCCTCGTCCACGAGGCAGGGAGGGAAGCTTGGTAGGGGCGGAAAGTCGCGAACCTGCGACCGGCCGTTACGAGCGGTCGGCTCGGATCATCGCGCTACCGGCCCACAGATCTAGACCGCCTCCTCCTGCCGACGAGCGCGATCGGCGCCGTATCCAGGAGGCGAGGCACGGGGTCATCGAGGCAGCACCTTCAATTCGCCGGCCATCCACAGGTCCCCGACCATCGTGGACATGCAGGTCGACAAGGCTTGGTAGGAGGGCGTCACCAGCAGGAGTTCCTTCGCGCAGGTGGTCCGGACGCTGTCCGGCGTCTCCGCCCACAAGGCGCGAACGTGATTTTCCGCCTTCGCTTCACTGTCGAGGCATTGCTGCCTGAAGGCCTCGTCATCGACGAGTTCGGCCGTCGTGGCGCAGTAAGCCGCGCCGTTGATCGCCGGCGGTTGCTCGGCCGACCGGGCTGACATCATCGCCAGCACGCTCCCAGCCACGGCATAAGCGACGGCGCTGCGCATTACGATCGCTTCGTCTCCGAGGCCCCCCCGACGAGGCGGCGAAAGGCTACTCACTGTCGTCCGTATCGAGGCTCCGGTCCCGCCGGACCGGCGGCGCTTCCGGGTGCACGCACCGGCGAGAGATCCAGCCCTCCGCCTTCCGAGCGCGCCCGGGGACCCGATCTCCCTCGCGCGTCGATCGGGACTATACCGCGGCCGTCTGGAAGGATCACCTCTGGAACAGGCGGCCGCGGCGGCCAGTTCAGGCGTCACGGCCCGCCACGTCGGCGAGCCGGTCACGACCAGGATACAGCCATGGCTACAGGTACCGTGAAGTGGTTCAACGAGACCAAGGGCTACGGTTTCATCCAGCCCGACGATGGCGGCAAGGACGTGTTCGTCCACATCTCGGCCGTCGAGCGCGCGGGCCTTCGCTCCCTCAACGAGGGTCAGAAGATCTCCTATGACGTCGAGGCGGACCGTCGCAGCGGCAAGGAGAGCGCCGCCAACCTGAAGGCGGGCTGATCACCACGCGACGAGTGGCCTGTGTTGGGGCCGCTCGTCACATATCGGGCTTCGCGCTCGGAGCCGGAGACCGCGTCATCCTCTCGATCTCGCGCTTCGGCCTCCCCGACTTGCGGGCGATCTCCTCTTCCTGCGCGCTGATGAGAGCGCGTGCCGGCTCATCGCCGTCGAGGCCACCCAGGATCTCGGCCGGCACGCGTCGGTTCGAGGCGCGGCTGCCGTCGGCGTAGGTGACGTCGAACAGCACGAACCCCTGCACCTTGGGCAGAGACTTGGTACGCTTAGCCATGGGCGGTGATGCCGGCTTCTCGAACGAGGCGAGCGCTGTCGCGGCCCCTGCTTACTGCAGGCGCGACGTGCGGTCAGGAGCGCGTCTCATAACGCATCCTTCCCGGGCGCTGGAATATCCAGGGCGCCGGCCTTCGGAGAAACGCCTGTGACATCGTGGACGCATATCGACACCGGCATCGTTCCGGGCGGCACACCGCTGCACCTGATGCGGCGGGGCCACGAGTTCTCGATCGTCGCCGACACGATCGAGTTGATGAACAGCACGCGCGGAGCCTCCGAAGAGGCGCTGGCGATCATCGCTTGCGGCCGGGTGCGCGGCCGGGGTGCAGCGCGCGTGCTGGTCGGCGGCCTCGGAATGGGCTTCACCCTTCGCGCGGCCCTGCGCAACCTCGGGCCCGAGGCGAGCGTCACAGTTGCCGAGCTGGTGCCGACGGTCGCGGCTTGGGCGCGTGGACCGCTCGCGGGCGTCTTCGCCGGCTGCCTGGACGACGCGCGCGTCGACCTGCGCGAGGCCGATGTCGACCATCTCATCCGGTGCGGCCCGGCCGCCTGGGACGCGATCCTGCTCGATGTCGACAACGGACCCGAAGGGTTTGTGCGCCCGGAGAACGATCGCCTCTACAACAGCCACGGGTTGGAGTCGGCGCGGCGGGCGCTGCGGCCGGGCGGCGTGCTCGGCGTCTGGTCGGCGGCGCCCGACCGCAAGTTCAAAGCGCGCCTTCAGCGCTCGGGCTTCGTCGTCGAGGAGGTTCGCCCCCACGCCAACGGGCGCAGCGGACCGCGGCACGTGGTGTGGATCGCGACGTCCAGCGGCCCAGCAGCCTGACCGTCGCGTCTCGACAGGGTGATGTCGGCGCACCGGGCGCCGACGGCGTTGCTTCGGCAGCGAGAGCCCGTCACGTGCCCTCTGTCCTGCGCGCCTTCGGCATCTCACACTGCAGGGATCGCGCCGGCCGCTCAGCCGATACGCGCGCAGCCCGACGCCGTCGACGGAGGTCATGTTACAATGTTGCATATTCGCGCGGCGGGTGCGATACGCCGTGGATGTCAGATGAGGCCACGCTCTGGGATCTGGTGACCGCCGAGCGTATCGCCATCGAAGACGTCGGCGCCGCCGTCGACGCCTATCTGGCCGGACCGACCACGCAGGATCATTCGATCGGCCCAGACCACCTGCTCGATCTCGCGGCAGCGGTCGCGGCCCACCCCTCCGCGCCCGCGATCGTGGTTGACACCGAGGCCGACGAGCCGTCGCGCCGCATGGCGGTGCGGGCGGCCCTGCTCATGAGCCGCCCCACCACCAGATCGAACCGCGACTGAGGCTGCACGCATCATTGGCGGCCCGCCGAACGGCCGCCGATGTCGAACGCGGCTATTGATCGTCGTCGTCATCGGTGACCTCGACGAGATCACTGGTGTCGTCGTCGTCATCCTCGTCGACGACGAGGTTGTCATCGTCGACTTGCTCGCTGTCGTCCTCGATATCGAGAGCGTCATCGTCTTCGGTGTCGGTATCGGTGTCTTTGTCGGCCTCTTCCGCCGCAACCTCATCCAGCGAGACGAGTTCAGGCCCCTCCGTCTCGTCCTCTTCGTCGCTCGGCGCCTCCTTGCGCGCCGCCACGGGCGCGCTCCCCCTGGAGTACGATGTCGTCGCAGCGATGGGCACGACCTCACCTGAGTAGGGTGAGATCACCGGGCTCTTGCCGAGATCGTAGAATTTCCGCCCGGTCGTCGGGCAGATTCGCTTCGTGCCGAGGTCCGGACGCGCCACCGCAATTCTCCTCGAAGGCCGTAAGACGCTGGATCGCCAGCGGGCATTCTGTGCGTCTACCACAGTCAGCAGATCGCGACCCTGGGTTTTTACGCCGGTCCGAAGCATGTCTGGGCGCGCGCGACGCTTGGCCAAGCGTCGTTGTGGCGCCTGCCGCGATCGAGGCCCCAGGGACGACCGCGCGTCGGGGGACGCGGTCCGTCGCGGTGTGGCCGACGGCTCAGCGCGGCTGCTCGCGGCGCCGACACATCCGGTCGCCGCGCAGGCGTTCCTCGACAGGAACGCCCCTGCTCTCGACCCCGTGCGGGAAGGCGCGAGCGAACGGGCGCGCCGCCTCTCCACGGCAGCAGCCGGAATCTGAGCCGCCCGTCCCTGGACCGGGAAGCCCGTGATGACGGCGGTCATCACGGGCTTCCGCCGGCCGCGGTGGCATCGTGCGCGGGCAGCGTCTCCGCCGTCGGGTGCGACTCGGATCCAGGCGAACGGCCCGGCATCCTCGTCCTCCAGGTAGAACGCGGCTTCGCTGCCCCGGCCGTGACGGGGCTCGGCGCCCCCTCCGTCGGTGCGGATCGACTCGGCCGGAACATCGCCGTTCGGACGCCGGTTACGGCTGCTCAACAGGGAGTGAAACCGATGGTCGATGTCGCACGGATACAGGAACATGCCGAGGTCATCGGCTCTGACGGCCAACACGTCGGGACCGTCGATCATGTCGACAAGGGCGAGATCAAGTTGACCAAGAAGGACGCCGCCGCGGGTGGCCTGCACCACTTCATCCCGGTCGATTTCGTGCACGCGATCGAGGGGGGAAAGGTTCTTCTCGATCGGCCGGCGGACGAGGTCATGCGCGAGTGGTCGACGTCCTGAGACGTCCGCGCCGACGGCAGATGTGAACTCAGGACATCGGCCGGGCGGCCGTTGGTGCGATGGTCATGCGGTCCGCCGGGGCGCGATCTGAGCCCTGGCCCATGCTGCTCGGGCCCTCTGGGCGGCGGCCATCTCGGCAAACGCTCGGGCGGCGCCCGTCGCTTCCATGGCCCGCATCCTCTCGGCCAAGATCGCCGCTTTCATCGCCTCGGTCTCGGCCGCGATAGCTTGGGCAACGAATGGGTGGGTCACGGGCATCGGCTTCCTTCGGGCTCGGCCGGCCCGGAGGTCTGCGCGCGGATGGTTAATGAGAGGTTGACCGGCCTCGCCGGCGGAGCTGCCTGCAGGACCTGGAACACGGGCCATGGGAACGCCCGTCAGGTCCTGGCGCGAGACCTGCCGACCGGAAGCCCGCCGCGGCCCTCGGCGGGCCGGTCCTCGTCCTGATCCGCTTCTACTTCCTGCGCGGGCGGTCGATCGCAGCGCCGTACAGAGAAGCCCGCACCGGAAAACCGGGCGGGCTCACCCTGTTCCGCTCTGGCTGTCCGCCATCGCCATCGGCCGCCCACGGTCCGGCACGGTGCCGCAGAGCAGGGGGCCGGTGACGACGCCGCGAGTCGAAGCCTACTTTCCGCTGGGCGCGGCGTAGCTGCCGGTGACCCCATTGCCCCGACTGCTGCCGCCCGCGGCACCGCGTGTCTTGTTCCGGACGAAGCTTGCGCCGGGATGCCGCCGCTGGATCCGCGACATCGAGTGGCGCCGCATGTGATGGTGCCGCATGTGATGGCGCCTCATCCGAACGTTGGTGACCATGTCGGACGGCGACGCGATACTGGTCACGGGACCGGCTGGCACGGCCGAGGCGGGGACAGCCAGGACGCCCAGACCGACGCCGGCGAGCGCAGCAAGAACAAGAATACGCATGGAGTTCCTCCGTGCCTCGGCGCAGATGGATCGCGTCGGCGCATAGGGAAGAGCCGAAGCAGGCATCTGGTTCAACGATCCGACCGGGGAGCGGGCGTCCGCGCCAGGCGCATCGGGTGCTCCGCCCCCGGGACGCCGAACGTGCTCGCGTGCGTTCATGCCCGAGAGCCGGGGACAGGACCGTCCGGCCCGCGTTCCGCCGACGAGGCCGCAGGCGGCCACGCGCCGAGCCGTCGCCGGCGCGTCTCGCCACTGCCGCCTCCCTTCGGAACGCGGCAGGTGTTTCCACCGCAGGCCGGTGCGCAGAACCGGGATGATGCCCGCCAGCGCCGCCCGATCTGCGGCGCGCGGTCACCCGCCTTCCGGCTTCTCCGGCCCGGGTGGCAGAAGCAATGCGGTCACCGCTCAGAGGTCGTCGGGTCCGAGAGCGTCCGGGCCGGTCGTCGAGGCGACCCCTCCCGCGCCCGGCGGAGGTGACGTCTCGTTCACCCTTTCCGTGGCACCAGCGCACACCCGCTGGTCGTCTTCTGCGGCCCGCGGCTCAACCACAGGAGGTCTGACCATGACGCACCTGAAGATGCTCGCCTCCACAGCCGCTCTCGTTGGCGGTCTCGGCCTCGCATCCGCAGCCAGCGCTGCACCTCTTGCGCCGATCGGTGCCGGAACCCTCGCGGGCGCTGCCCACGTCACCACCGTAGCTATGGGCTGCGGTCCCGGCTTCGCTCGCGGCCCCCTCGGTCGATGCCGCCCGATCGCTCGTGGCTTCCGGCCCGGTCCGCATTGCTTCGTGCGCCGGACGCCGGTCGGCCCGCGGCGCATCTGCCGCTAAAGAGCACTGCCACGCCGGGGCCTCCGTCCCGGCGTGCTTCGAGCCGGGCAGGGACGCTCATTGCCTGCGACGCCCGCGACGACGCCGCGACGCGCGGCCTGAACTGTCGCACCCGGCGATTGCATTTTGAATGCGCAGGACTGAGGTTCCACGCGCGCAGCGCCTCAGCGAAGGGCGAGCGTGGAGGAGAATGGCTCATGAGCACCCGGCGCGACTTCCTCAACCTCACAGTAGCCGCCACCGCGGCGGGCGCGCTGGCGTCGTCCGCGTCGGCCCAGGCGCCCGCTTCGGCTCCCGGGCACCCGATCCCGCCGGCGGGCGGCGACGCCCTGCGCCTCGTGACCTTCATGCCCGATGCGGGTGCCACCCCGCGCCTCGGCGTCGTGCGCTCTGACGGGCGTGTCGTCGACCTGTCCCGCGCCGGACTGTCGGGCTTCGATCCGGCCCAGATGGTCTCCCTCATCGAGGCCGGCCCCGCGGCGCTCGACGCGATCCGCAGGGCCGCAGCTTCGGGCGATGGCCCACAGGTGGAGACCGTGCGCCTCCTGGCGCCGATCCCGGCGCCGACGCGCAACATCTACGCGGTCGGCTGGAATTACCTGGAGCACTTCGCGGAGGGCCAAGCGGTCCGCGGCACCAACATGGAGTACCCGGCGCATCCGGTGTTCTTCACCAAGGGCGTCAACACCGTGAACGGGCCCTACGACCCGATCCCGTTCGATCCGGAGGTCTCGACCGCGATCGATTGGGAGGTGGAACTCGCTGTCATCATCGGGACGGCGGGGCGGAACATCAAAGAGGCCGACGCCATGAGGCATGTGTTCGGCTACAGCGTCATCAACGACACCACCGCGCGCGACATGCAGATCAAGCTGCATGGTGGGCAGTGGTTCAAGGGCAAGAGCCTCGACAAGTACGGGCCGATCGGTCCGTGGATCGTTCCCGCCGCAGACCTCGACCCGTCCGACTTGCACCTTCTGACCCGGGTCAACGGCGTGGTGAAGCAGGACGCCTCGACGAAGCAGATGTACTTCAAGGTGGCCCGCATCATCGCCGAGCTCTCACACGGCCTCACCCTGGTCCCGGGCGATATCATCGCCACCGGTACACCGCCCGGCATCGGCAACGCGCGCAAGCCTCCGGAATTCCTCAAGCCCGGCGACGTGATGGAAACGGAGATCGTCGGGCTCGGAACGCTGCGGAACGTGATCCAAGCCGTACCGGCCTGAGGACGGCCGTTCCCTGTCACGTCACGGCACCGGTCGAGCGCGGTGAGTCGGTCCTGGCCCGCGCGCAGCCTCGCCCTGCAGCTCGCCGGAGGTCCGGTGCGAGCTGCGAGCCATGCCGACGGCCTGGCCCGCCCCAGGGCGGGATCTAACCACCACTTCGGGGACCGTCCGGCGAGTCGCCCTATGGCCGGACCTGGAGAGCCGCGGTCCGGGCCGGACTCGCGGGAACCGGCAGTTCTGCCGAGCCTCAGCCGCCGTGCGGCGCATGCCCCCGGCGGGAGCGTCTCATCTGCGGCGCTGGATCTCGTTCTGCAGCGAGACACCAGCATTGCCTTTACCGCCGAAGGTGACCCCGTTCGACGTGACAACCAGGCGGAAGGTGCCTTTCCCAGTCGGATTGGCTCGGCTGTCGTTCTGGCCGACGACCGTGCCGGTGTAGGCGATCGCGCCCGGCGCGAAGCGCACGTTGCGCGGCGAACTTCCCACGGTGTTGTCGGCCCGGCCGACTGGCAGCCACCGGTCGCCCTCCTTTCTGAACACGATGGCCATCTGGTCCATGCCGTTCCCGGTCGCATCATATTGATAAACGACGAACGCCACCGCCATCTCGGACATGCTGTCGGGCTTGCCGTAGAAGACCTTCGTGCCTTGGTTGAGCGCGGCAATGCTGCACCGCCCCTCTCCCGACGGCTTGTAACACGGGATCCCGGTCCCTCGCATGTAAGCGGCGATCGCCTGACCGGCGGGGCCCGACGGAGCCGCGATCGCCGGAGCGGTCGATACGGCCGCGAGGAAAGTCACGACGAACGATGTTCTGACCATTTTCGCTCACGACAACTCGCACGAACACATTCGCAACATCACAGAGATCGGCAATCCGATACAGCACGACGTGAAGTCAGCGTAATCATCCCCTTAAGACACGCCCATTGTGCTTCCGACGTCCTCGTGCTGCCGGACGCGCATGCTGCGGCGAACATCAACCCTTCCTGAAACATGATTCGATCGAGCGCACGACCGGTGCAATTTTATCGGACGGATACATTCAACATGCGCGAAGACGGGACATCCTGTTTGCATGAAGCGCAGCGCAGCCTTTCTCCTCGGCACATGTGGCCTCACAGCCAGCGCGAGTGCCGCGGAGTTGACGCTCGCGGTGGCCACGCGGACGCCGGCCGCGACGGTGAGAAGCTCATCGGGACTTGGAACGCGTGACGCACGCGCGACTGGCGAATTCACTGCGGCGTCGAAGCGGGAGCACTGCGGCGGCTTCTTCACGGCCGCCGCGGATATCGAAGCCTGCGTCGCAGATTGGGATGCGACCCTTCCGAAGGTGGTCGCAGCCAGCGCCGACTGCTCTGCAGGTGTTGTATTCTTCGCCGGCGGCGGACGTTACGAGTATATCGGCGTCTGGCCGGACACCACTGACGGCAAGCCCATCACGAAATGGCGGTCGGAGGACAGACGGGTCGTCGAATTGGGGATGGCGAGCGAAGCCTACCCGCTCGATCAGAACTGGAGAACCCTCTGCCCCGGCGCGGCGCCGCAGACCGTCAGGCCCATTCCGCCAACAGTCCAGCCCGGCGCCGCGGCCGCGATGCGGCGCCCGCCACCGATCGCACCCGGGGAAGTCAGCGGAAGACCCTGGATGCACAACGGCAGCGAAGTTGTTCAGGTCGACGATACGCTCATCTACAATCGCCCGAAAGCGTCGATCCGCTCGGCGGTTCAGCCCGGCACTGTGCTGTTCAAAGGCAATCTTTCACCCGGCCGAGTTCGAGGAATCGCTTTCGCCTTCAAGGATGGTTGCCCACCTGCGCCGTATCCGGTGAACGGGCACTTCTCTGACCACCTGTACACCCTGACCCTCCGGGGGGCGGGTCCCGTTCGTCGAGGATGTGACGTTGTCGGTTACTCCGCGAGCAGTCCGCACGCGGTCCTGAGATTCTCCTACGTCCTCGACGATTAGCCAACGTTCAGTGCTCGCTGCATAGACAGTCGCCGCGCTGAAACAGGGAGCCGTGCTGCTTCGGAACTCGGCGCCGCATGCTCATGACCGGTGGGGTGGGAGCTCTTGCTGGCGATCAGAGGCTCGGCAAGCCCCTCCGGAACGTCCGTGAAGGGTGGACATTGGCCCGACCGCTTTTGGGATGAGGCATGTCGGTCGCTGCCATCGTAGGGCGATGGCCGGCAGCTTTCGGGGCGCTCAGGATCCTCTGTCCCATACGCTCAGAAGCGGCCCCGGCGGCGCCAACGGACCCGAGATTCGTCAAACGCCTCGCCGACCGGCCTGGAATGCCACGGCCCTTTTCAGACCGGAGCGGACGACGAGGGCGTGCCCGGGCCTGATGAGCGCGAGATAGGCACGGCCGAGCTGGTTGCGGCAGCGCACGACCGTGGTGGCGACGAGCTCCTCCTGTCCGTCCGGCCGTCGGCTGAGAAGAAGCGACAGGCGAAAATCGAGATGGCGGTCGTCCTCGCCCAGGACGATCTCTCGCTCGGACCGTGAGCGTACTGGGAAGAAGTCGACCCGGTCCCGGCTGTCGGCCTTCAGGCGGGCCCTGATCTCCCCCGACGTCTGAACGCCGAAGAGGCCCACCGCCGCGTCACGCAGCGCCATGGCTGCCGTGACCCAGGGGGGCGGGTCTGAGAGTGCGGCTTGAGCCAGCCTGGACAGGTCATGCGGTCCGGGCCCGGGCAGCGTCACCGCGAAGGCATCGACGAGATCTGCGCCAGGATACCAAGAGGCCACCGCGCAATCGGCCGGCGGCGTCATGGTTCGGATCTGGGACGATCGCTCAGCCATGCTCACAGCTCCGGATTCCGGCTTCGAGGCGGCAGAGTCTATACCCGCCGCTTGCTGGAAGAGGGCTCTCATCCCAGAGTTGCCAGGCGTGACTCGAGGCCCTTCGCGGGCTGAACAACGCCCAAAGCACGGTCCGCTTTCGGGAAGCGCGCCTTTGCAGGCGTGCGACGAGTCTGGGCCGGAAGCGGGAGAACCGCGCGCCGTGGCTTTCGGCCGGTCCGCTTCGGGGAGGCAAACCTGCCGGAGCGGACAGACCGAAACCAACCTGGCGAGGCTAGATCTGGCGCATCCCGCCATCGACGCAGAGTTCGGCCCCCGCGACGAAGCTGGCCTCGTCGCTCAGGAGGAACAGGGTGGCCGCAGCCACTTCCTCCGGGCGCGCCATGCGTCCGAGCGGGATCGGCGCGATCAGCGCGGCCCGCCCCGCCTCCGGCACGCTCGCCATCATGGCGGTGTCGGTCGGGCCCGGGGCGACCACGTTCACGCGGATGCCCTGTGGGGCCAGTTCCGCCGTCCAGGTGCGCGCGTAGGAACGCAGGGCCGCTTTCGTGGCGGCGTAGGTTCCGTAGGGCGTCACCCCCATGACGTCGGCGATCGAGCCGACCAGCACGACTGCCCCGCCCCGCCCCATCGCGCCGAGCGCCGCCTGCAACCCGAAGACAGCCCCACGGACGTTGACCGCGAAGTGCCGGTCGAAATGCTCCGGCGTCCCGTCGCGCAGGGTCGCCGGTTCCGAGAGGCCCGCGTTGAGGACCAGCGCGTCGATCCGGCCATGCGTCTCCCGCACCGTGGCGACGACGCGGTGCAGATCCGCCTGTCGGGCTGCATCGGCCACGAGACCCCGCGCACCGCGGCCGATCCGCGCGGCGGCTGCCTCGACCTCGTCGGCGCGCCGTCCGGTGAGGATGACCGACGCGCCCTCGATCGCCAGCCGCTCGGCGACCGCGAGGCCGATGCCCTTCGCCCCGCCGACCACGAGGGCAACCTTGTCCACCATGCGAGCCATCAGCGCATCCCTCCATCCGCGATGGCTCAGCAGATACAGATCGTATATCTGCTATCAAGAACGCACCTAGAGTAGCCTAGATATGGCCGACGATACCGATCTCGAGGCCGCGGCCGCGTGCGCGCTCGCCAACATGGCGCGGGTCCGCCCGGTGCTGGACAAGATCGCCGACAAGTGGACGATCCTGATCCTCACGGTGCTCTGCCCGCGGCCGTCACGGTTCAACGCCATCAAGCGGCGGCTGGATGGCATCACGCACAAGGCGCTGGCGGACGCGCTGAAGCGGCTGGAGCGCAACGGACTGGTGACCCGGACGGTGCTGCCGACCGCCCCCATCGGCGTCGAGTATGCGATCACCCCGCTCGGCCATTCGCTGCGCCAGCCCTTCGAGGCGCTCTGCGCGTGGGCCCTGGACCATGGTGCAGAGATCGAGGCGGCCAACCAGGACCACGACAGCAGCAAGACGAGGCCGTGAGCGCGCGGCCGCTTTCGACCCGTCAGATGCTGAACCGCTGTGTCCCACGCCCGTGGACCCAGCGCATGAGGTCCATCCGTCGGATTTGGACCACCAGCGGGATGCCGTTCGTCCCGTCGAGGGCAGTGCGGCGACGTTCCTCGGCCGTTCCGACGACGCGCGATGAGCGACCGCTCTCCGCGTTGGGCCGAACCGCGAACCTGTCGGAATGCAGGCTGATCCATCGCGCCGCTGCGTAGCCCTCCCAGCGGCAGGCCGGAGGTTCGAGCCCTACCGGGGTCGCCTCGCCGTCCCGCGTGGCCCTGGCGTCCGGCCCCCCGCCTACGGCACGGCCGGCGAGGCGGGTGGCGCCGCCGCCTCCCGCCGGTCCGACAGGCTCCGCTTCCAGCGCGCGCGCAGGACGGCGGGCCGGAGGCCGTGCCGCTCCTCCAGGAACTCCGCCTCCGTGATCCGGTCCGTGCGGAAGTGCCGGAATTCCCCGCGCAGCTCGCACCAGCCCGCCACCATCCGGGCCTGATCGAAGAACCCGACGATCACCGGCCAGATGACGCGCTGGCTCGGATCCCCGCGGACGTCGCGGTAGCGGATGCGGATCTTGCGGCCCTCGCGGATCCAGGCCCGCGCGCGGGCGACGTCGATCCCGTCCGCGGCCTGCGCGAAGGCCGAGGGCGTGCCGATCGACGGATCGGCGATGAACGGGCGCAGGCGCTCGGGCACCACGGCGGTGATCTTGGCGATGAGGTCGCGCGCCGCCTTGGCCAGGACCGGCTCGCCCCGGCCCGCGACCCACTGCGCGCCGAGGACGGCCGCCTCGATCTCGTCGGGCGTCAGCATCAGCGGCGGCATGTCGAACGCCGCGCCGAGCACGTAGCCGAGCCCGGCCTCGCCCTGGATCGGCACGCGCTGGCCGACGAGGTCGGCGACGTCGCGGTAGACCGTGCGGACCGAGACCTCCAGCTCCCGTGCGATCGCGGCGGCCGTCACCGGGCGCGGCGAGCGGCGCAGGATCTGGATGATCTGAAACAGCCTGTCCGCGCGCCGCATCCACCGCCTCCTGCTGACAGGATGCTGTCAGCAGGGCGTCCCTACAAGTCCTCCCGCCACGGCCCTCCCGCGCGCCGTGCCGACAGGAACCGCGCCATGATCACCCTGTACCACGCCCCGCAATCGCGCTCCTCGCGCATCGTCTGGCTCTTGGAGGAGATGGGGGTGCCCTACACCATCGCGCCGGTCTCGATCTTCCGGCCGATGACGGGCGAAGGCGTGCCGGACGCCGCCAACCCGCATCCCGACAAGCGCGTCCCGGCGATCCTGCACGCGGGCGGTCTGGTCACCGAGTCCCAGGCCATCGTGCTCTACCTGGCGGAGACGTTCCCCGAAGCCGGGCTGGCGCCGGCGGCGGGCGCCCCCGAGCGCGGCGCGTACCTGACGTGGCTGGCCTGGTACGTCGCCGAGTTCGAGCCCGCGCTGTTCGCCGGCCTGACGGGTGAGCTCGCGGGATCGCCGCAGAAGCGCCGGAACCACGCGGCGGTGGTCGACCGCCTGGAAACCGCCCTGGCGCGCGGTCCCTACGTGATGGGCGCGCGGTTCTCCGGCGCCGACATCCTGATCGGCAGCGCCCTGGGCTTCGGCCGCGCGGCCTTCCCGGCGAGCGCGGCCCTCGATGCCTATCTGGACCGCTGCCGGTCCCGCCCGGCCGCCCTGCGCGCCGCGGCGAAGGACGGCGCGGCGGGGCCGCAAGCCGCCTAGCGCCGACGGCGCGCCGCTCCCGCGTTCCGGGTGGTCGGGAACGGCCCGGGCGCGGCGGATCCGAGCGGCTCCGGCGACCGCAGGTGTTCCGGGACACGCCGGGGCCGAAAGCTTGAGCATACATCGGGATCACACCGCGAACAGGGTCGCAGCCCGGTCGCGAACCCGATGGAGACGACCATGACCTGGACCAACCGCATCGCCCTGGCCGCGACCCTGATCGCCGGCGCCGTCGCCCTGATGACCTACGCGCAGGCCCTCAGCCTGCCGGCGCATTTCGCGTGAGCGAGACGGGCCCTGCGGCCGTCTCGCTCACCGTGGCAGCCTGAACCGGCGCCGAACGGTTCCGCGGTGCAGCGTGACTCTTCGCACCGCACGCGCGGGGCCGATCCGGCATCGTCATTGCAGACGAACCGACCGGGTCCGGCTGAGGACCCGCCGCTTGATGAAAGGAGTGCACGACATGGTCCTGAAGGGCTTCTCCTACGCGATGATCGGCGCCTTCCTGGGCGGCCTCGCGATGACGGTGACCGGCTCGGCCGGGGTGCTGATGGGCTTCTGAGCCGCGCGGTGCGCCGGCTCGGGTCCGCCCGAGCGCCGGACCGCCCGAACGGACGACGTGAGCGGCGGGGCGGGAGCCCCGCCGTTCTCGTGTGCGGGGATCGGACAGCGCGGCGGAGCCGCCGGCCCCGACCGCCCCGCCTCGGTCAGGCCGCCTCGGTCAGGCCGCCTCCTTGCGGGTGACGACGAGCGCCCAGATCGTCGCCGGGATCCATCCGATGATCGTCAGGTGGAGGATGATGCAGAGGATGCCCTGGAGCACCTTTCCGCGCAGGAACATGGCGAGCCACGGCGCGAGAAAGCAGATGAGGATCATGATCATGGGGCGACGGGTCTCCGCGTTCGTGACCGAACACGGATCGCGGCGGCTGGTTCCGGACGGTCGAGCTTCCGCCGCGGCCACGCCTAGGCGCCGGACCGCGCGTTCAGGTATGCCCTGAGACGCGAGGCCCGGCCGGAGCCGTCGATGCACTCGATCCCGCCGCCGGTGTTGAGCGTGTGGAGGCAGCTGCCGGGCCAGGCCGGGCCGGGCTCGATCCGGCCGAGGATGGTCTGGGCGAAGCCCTCCGGGTCGAGCCGGTCGATGCGCGCCAGCGACAGGGCGCGGCCGTAGCCGTGGGCGCAATCCTGGACCGGCCGGATCAGGGTCCCGTCGCGCGCGACGATCCGGCCCGCGGGCCGGGCGAAGGACGGGTCGACCAGCACGGGGTTGGCCGGATGCGGCGCGTACGGCCCGCGGAAGTCCGGCGCGGACCAGAGATACAGCGCGTCGTGGTGGCAGCCCGAGCCGGGCGGGGCGCCGACGGGCGCGTCCCGGACGGTGGCGAACATCCACCAGCGACCGCCGTGCTCGAGGAGCGTCGCGTCGCTGGCGACCACGCCGGAGAGGAGCGTCGCCTCCTTCACCCAGCCACCCGGATAGCGGGTCGCCCGGTAGAGATCGACCGTGCCGGCCGCGGAACTCTCCGGCACCATCCAGACGGAGCCGGCGCGCGCGAACACGAACGGGTAGGAGAGGTGGTGCGGCTCCTCCAGAACCGGGACGGGCGGCCCCTCGGGCCCGGCCGGACCGAAGCGGACCGCCGAGATGATCGCCTTGCCGGTCGCGTGCGGAAACTCCTCCACGAAGACGTGGGTCGTCCCGTCGACCGCGAGGGGGAACGGGTCGGCGTAGAAGCGCCGCCCGTCGTCGGGCAGCACCTGCCAGCCCTCCGCGGGATGGCGGCCCAGCGCGACGAGGTCCGGCCCGCGGAGGGTCCGCCACCCGGTGCGCCAGTGCGGGGCGTGGTAGCACAGCCTGTACAGGCGGCCGACGAGGCCCCGGGCGACGAGCCGCGCCGGCCGGGACGCCGGGATCCGCGCCTGTCTGGCGGGCGCGGCCGCGGCAGCTCGCGCGCCGCATCGCCGCGCGCGCGGGCGACCCCTCCGACGCCACCGCCGCCGTCCTGGCCGCTCAAGTCGCGCGGGGTAGCGGTCCCCTCGCGTGGCATCGCCTCGCGGCCGACCGACCGCTGCAGGCCCTGCGCGCGGATATCCTGTCCCTCTGCGAGCGCCGCGGAGCGACCGGAATGGCGGCGCCGGCGGTCAGGCCGGAGCCGATCCGCCGGGCACCGGCCGACTGACTGGCCGGACGACCAGTGCTTCCTCGTCGGCCGGAACGACGCGGGCGGCGATCGCGGATCCCGCCCGGCTGGTCGGCGCACGGCCGGCGGCGTTGCGGCCCTGGTCGAGGGCGACGCCCGCCCAGCAGGCCGGATTCCGCCTCCAGGAGGTGCGCCACGGCGTCCGGATCAAGGTCGCGCGCGCGGATGCGATGGCGTACCAGCCCGGGATCGACCGCGCCGGGCTGAAACGTCACGGCAACGCTTCCCGGGGCCGCTTCCCCGAGGCCGCTACCCCGAGGCCGCTTGCCGAGGCCGCCATGCCCCTCGATCCCATCGCCCTGGTCGCCGCCGCGGCGTTCGCAGGCGGCCGGGCGGGCATCCATGCCTGCGCCGCCACGCCGACGCCGTCGTGCTCGTGCGCGCCGCTCTGGCGTACGGTCTGGCCGCCGCAATCGGATGGCTGCTCGCCGGGCGGAGCGGCCCGCTCGGGTCGTCCGATCCCGGCCTGGGCGCTCGTCGCGGCGGCGGGCCTCTGACCGCGGCGCGCGGCTCCGCAGTTGCCCTTAAGGACTTTCCCTTAAGGCTTCGACCGGAATGTCTCGGTCTTCCGCCCGCTGCCAATCTCCTCTCCACCGAACCAGGTGAGGAGCGCAGCGATGAGCACCGAGTTCACGGCACGGACGGCACCGCAGGTGCCGGCAGCCCATTCCGCTCTCGTCCCGGACATCGACGGGAGCACCCTCTTCGCGGGCTGTCCCGACATCGTCGGGACTCCGTACTCCTACGCCCGCGAGGAGGAGATCTACGGAGAGGGCGAGGCGGCCGAGTTCGTCTACAAGGTCCTCGGCGGCGCGGTGCGCACCCACAAGGTCCTGAGCGACGGACGCCGCCAGATCACGGGCTTCCATCTCCCCGGCGACCTGTTCGGGCTCGGGCAGGGCGAAACCAATCGCCACACCGCCGAGGCTCTCACCGGAACCAGGGTGCTGATCTTCAAGCGGCGGCAGGTCGAGCGCGCCGCGACCGACCGGGCCGAGGTCGCCTGCCAGCTCTGGAACATGGCCACGAGCGACCTGCGACACGCTCAGGACCTGACGCTCCTGCTCGGACGGCGCTCGGCCCAGGAGCGGGTCGCCGCCTTCCTGCTGGAGGTCGATGACCGCCTCGGCTCCGCCGGCACCTTCATGCTGCCGATGACCCGCCGCGACATCGCCGACTACCTCGGGCTGACCATTGAGACCATATCGCGCACGCTCTCGCAGCTGGAGGAAGACGGGGCTTTGCGGCGCAATGGCGGCCGACAGGTCAGCCTGCATCGGACCCGGCTCCGCCGTCTCGTCGAGGATTGAGACAGACGTCGCCAGAGACGCCGGCCGGTACACGCGCCGCTCCGCGAAGTTGCGCCAGTCTCCCGCCGCGCCGGGCCGCGACAGCCGCGTCCCGCCTCGCCGGTCAATGGGCGAGAAAGAGCGGGACGCTGCTTCGAGCCAGGAGCGAACGGGTCACGCCGCCGAGGCACCACTCGTGCAAACGCGAGTGCCGATAGGCGCCCATGACCAGCATGTCCGCACGGAACAGGCCGACCCGGGTCCTGAGCGTTTCCGCGACGTCGCCGACGACCGGAAGGACGCTCACCGACACGGCGACTCCGTGGCGCGCGAGGTGCGGGGCGAAGTCGGCGCCGGCCGCCGAGGTCGGCAAGTCCGTCTCGCCGACGACGGACACGATCTCGACCGCCTCGGCTGCGCGCAGGAACGGCAGCGCGTCGTTCGCGGCCCGCGCGGCCTGGGCGCTGCCGTCCCAGGCGACGACGATGCGACCGGTGCCGAACGCCGAGCGCGCGGCCGGGACCACGATGAGCGGACGACCGCTCTCGATCATGAGCCCGTCGATCAGGGCGCGGTCGAGATCGATCTCCCGCGTCTCCGCGTCCAGGACGGTCAGGTCGGCGAGCCGGGACCGGGCCGTGATCCGCGCGATGAGATCCGGGTAGGCGAGCGCGGGAACCTCGGTCGTGCAGATCACGCCCGCCGCGGCGGCGTCGCGGGCGACGCGTTCGGCAAGGACCCGCGCGCGGACGCGCGAGCGCCAGTTCCCGTCCGCGACCAGGCTCCGGACGAAGCCGAGTCCCACCCCGCCGGCCATGGTCAGACGGCGGGCGGCGGACTGCACGGTCAGATGAGCGCCCGCCGTCGCGGCGAGCGTGAGGCCGTAGGCGAGGCCTGCCTCGGGCTCGTCGCCGCGGCCCTCCTCGGTGACGGCGACCAGGATATCGCGGAAGGCGGCGAGGGGCGACGGGACGGACATGGCATTTCCAGAGTGCCGTTCACCCGAGTGTCGCCGGACTCGGCCCGACCGCCTTGATCCAGCGCAACGTCACACCGTCGGGTGCGCGCCTGGGACCGCGCCGGGACCGATCACGGCTTCCTGAGGCGGGACAGCGAGCGCTCGAGCGCCCGCGCCGCCGCTTCGAGGCGCGGCTTCATCGCCGGGACGTCCTCGCTGAGGAGGGCGAGACCGAGGGGCAGCATCCAGAGGCCGAGGACCGGCAGGAACGACAGCAGGCCGCCCGCCATCAGGGCGAGCGCCGCGGCCAAGCGCACCGGACGTCGTGAAGGCTTCCTCAGCCACGCGATCGCATCGCGGATGCGCGCGGGGAGACGGCCGGTCAGCCGCTCGACCCGTTCATCCCAATCCACCGCCGTCGGATCCATCGCCGTCCTGCTTCAGAGGAGAGGCCCGCAGGGACGCGCGCATCATCCGTGCACTGAACCCACGGACCTCAGACAGGAACGCGCGTCCCGCCGCGTCCGCCGGACGGCTTCCGCGAGCACAGTTCCGAACTGGACGACGAGAAGAGGTGCGAGGCTCGCCGAGAGGACGAGCATCCAGCTGTTCCGATCGAGGGGGACGAGGCCGAGCACGGCGCCGACGGGTGGAAGGTGGGCCGGCCCGACGAGCAGCGCCGCGCAGATGAGCAGGGCTGCCCAGACCCAGGGATTGCGCGTGACCTCGTTTCGGACGGGGCTCGTTCCGGGCGCCCGCATGTTGAAGATCTGCCAGAGTTGCGCGAAGGCGAGCGTCAGGAACGCGACCGTCACGACCGACGCGCGGTCGAGCGCCAGCCAGAGCTCGGCGATAGCCAGACTCCCGAAGGTCGCCGCAGTCATCATGGTCGCGTCCAGGGTGATCCGCAGCCACTGCGCGCGCCCGAGGATCGGCTCCTCCGGGTCGCGCGGGGGACGCCGGAGAATGTCGTCCTGCCCTTCCCCCATGGCCAACGCGAAGGCCGGCAGGACGTCGGTCACGACGTTCAGGTAGAGGATCTGCAGCGGCAGGATCGGCAGCGGCAGCGTCGACACGACCGCGAGCCCGACGACCATCACCTCGCTCAGGTTGCAGGCCAGGAGGTACGCCACGAACCGGCGGATATTGTCGAAGATGATCCGTCCCTCGCGGATCGCTCCGACGATGGTCGGAAAGGCGTCGTCGAGGAGGACCATTGCGGCGGCCTCGCGCGCCACATCGGTCCCCCGCCGGCCCATCGCGATGCCGATGTCGGCCTGCTTCAAGGCCGGGGCATCGTTGACACCATCGCCCGTCATGGCGACGATCTCGCCGTTCGCCTGGAACGCTCGGACAAGCGCCAGCTTCTCGGCCGGGCTCACGCGGGCGAAGACGGCGACATCGCTCAACCCGTCGGGCAGGTCGATCCCGGGGACGCCCTCCGCCACGCGATCCTCCGGGCCGACGAGGCCGACGGCGAGGGCGACGCTTCGGGCGGTCACGGCATGGTCGCCCGTGACCATGACCGCGCGGATGCCCGCCGCGCGGCAGGCCGCGACGGCCTCCGGCACGTCCTGGCGGGCGGGGTCCTCCAGACCGATCAGGCCGAGGAATGTGAGCTGCTGGAAGGGCGGGACACTCGGGTCGCCGACCACCCTCTCGGCACAGGCGATGATGCGCAGGCCCCGCGCGCCGAGATCGGCCGCCCGGCGCGCCCATCTCTCCCGGGCGGCGGCGTCGAGCGGACGGTCGCGCGCGCCATCGCTGGTGCGCCACGAGGCGGCGAGCACCGCCTCCGGCGCGCCCTTGATCGCCACCACCTGGCACGGCCCGGCCGCGTGAACCGTGGCCATCATGCGCGTCGTCGCCTCGAAGGCGTACGTCCGCACGCGCGGTCGATCGTGGAGGATGGCCGCCCGATCCAGCCCGACGGAGCGGCCCGCCCGCAGCAGCGCCTGTTCCATCGGATCGCCGCTGCCGAGCCCGGGCTCGGAGCCGAGCGAGGCGTCGTTGCACAGGACCGCGACGCGCAGCAGCCGTTCGACCTCGCGCGGGCGATCCGACCCGCCCGCGAGCCCATCCAGGATGCCGGAGGGCAGCGCCAGCTGCCGCACCGTCATCCGGTTCTCGGTCAGCGTGCCGGTCTTGTCGGTCAGGATGACCGTCGTGGCGCCGAGTGTCTCGACGGCCGACAGGCGCTCGATCAGCGCGTTCCTCCGCGCCATCCGCCACATGCCGCGCGCGAGCGCCAGCGTGGCGACGATGGGCAGGCCTTCCGGGATGGCCGCGACCGCCAGAGCGATGCTCGCCGCGATCATGAGCCGGACATCCTTGCCGGTCGCGAGTCCGAGGCCGGCGAGCGCGGTCACGATGCCCAGGACGACCCAGACGATCTGGCGGGACAGGCGCTCCAGCCGGCGCTCCAGAGGTGAGCTGTCGGGAGCGGCCTGCTCCGCGAGCCGGGCGATGCCGCCGAGCTCGGTTCCCGCGGCGGTCGCGACGACGACGCCGATGCCACTGCCGCGGGTCACCAGGGTGCCCCGGAACAGCATCGACGAGCGTTCGGCCAAGCGGGTCTGGTCGGCGTTCGGGGCTGTCGATTTGTCGACCGGGACGGATTCACCCGTGAGCGCGGACTCGTCCGCGCTCAGGTTCGACGCCTCGACCAGACGAAGGTCGGCCGGGACCGCATCACCGCCCTCGAGCAGCACGATGTCGCCCGGAACGAGATCTTCGGCGGGCAGAACGCGGGTATGCCCGCCGCGACGCACGCGCGCCGCGTGGGTCCCCAGCGCCCGCAGGCCCTCGACGGACCGGGCCGCCTTGAGCTCTGTGAAGAAGCCGAGCGCCGTGTTGACGATCAGGACCGCGATGACCGCCGCGGCCTCCCGCCACTCTCCGAAGTAGAGGGAGAGCCCGCCGGCCGCCGCGAGGAGGTAGACGACGGGGCTCGCGAGCTGGTGCAGGAAGAGCACGAGCGCGCTGGCCGGAGCCCTCGCGGCGATCGCGTTGGGTCCGCTCTGCGCGCGCCGTCGCGCGGCCTCCGCGTCGGCCAAGCCCGCCTCGAGGGAAGTCTGGAAGTGCGCGAGGACCGCCGCGACCGGCAGGGCGTGGGCGGATCGCGCCGTCGCGTGCAGGGGAGTGGCCATGACCTGCGGGCCGGGCCGCGCAGCGATCGGCCCCGCGCTCGCCTCAGGCACGGCGCAACCGGTCGAGGCGGGCGGCATTCGGGCAGAAGTCCGGGTAGGTACCGGCCGCGGTCCCGGCCCACAACTCGCGCGCGCAGCGGCCGCGGTTCCGGCAATCCAGGCAGGCGGCTTCCAGCTGCCGCACGATTTCGGGGTCGCGCTGCCGGACGGCATCGGGGTCCAGGCCGAGGCTTCGCATCAGTCCGACGATGCTGCGCAGCTTCGCGGCGCCTTCAGGGGACGACGCGGCTGGGGCCGGTCCGCCGGCCTCCA
The DNA here is from genome assembly GCF_036441335.1 of Methylobacterium mesophilicum. GTDB lineage: Bacteria > Pseudomonadota > Alphaproteobacteria > Rhizobiales > Beijerinckiaceae > Methylobacterium > Methylobacterium mesophilicum_B. The sequence goes on along the minus strand of NZ_MLBW01000026.1, from coordinate 185,207 downwards.
TCACCGTCACCATCATCTCGTGATCGATGTTCCGAAGCTCCTGTGCCGCCTTCAGCATGCAGCACCACTCGCTCATCGCGGCGGCGAGGCCGAACGGGTCGAACGGGTCGGGCTCCTCGGCTGACGTTGCCATCGCGGCCTCCTGAAAGCCCCAGGATGCCCCACCGCCGCGGCGCATCCCTTGATCCAGCGCAAAACCGGCGGCGCGCGGCCAGGGGCGCGGATCGATGGGCCGCGATCTGCGTCAGCGCCGACGGACGGGGTCGCGATAGAGCCCGGGCGCGACACGTCGGCGCCGCGACTTTGCGCTGGATCAAGGCGGGCTCTCGCGGGAGGACCAGAAGTCGAGCGACGGCTCAGCGCAGCGCCAGCTCCCTCAATCCGTCGACATGGATCGCCCGCCATGATCAAGGATCTGCTCATCGTCGCCGATGCGGTCGGCGATGCGGCCGGCCCGTACGGTGTGGCCCTCGCCAGGCAACTCGATGCGGCCACCAGTTGCCTTTGCTTGCAGCCGGAAGGCGACCGCGGCCTCGCGGAGGTCCGCTACGATCTCGTGGTCTCGGCCCGCGACGAGGCGCTCCGGACCGTCCGGGAAGCCGCCGAGAACCTGGCCTGTGCCGCCGAGGCCGCCGAGGTTCCGGCCCTGATGGAAACGATCCACGGCGCGCCGGATGCCCTGCGCACCCAACTGCTCGCGCGGGCACGGATGCACGATCTCGTGGTGGTGGAGCAGCCCGGTCTCCGGCATGAGAGGCCGGCGGACGCCTATGTCGACGACCTCCTGCTCGGCAGCGGACGACCGACCCTCCTGGTGCCCACCGGCTGGTCGGAGCCGGCCCGGCTCGACGCGGTCACAGTGGCCTGGGACGGCAGCGCCGCGGCCGCGCGGGCCCTGGGCGATGCCCTGCCGCTGCTCACGCGGGCCCGCCGCGTCGGCATCGTGACCGTCCAGACCGAGGCCGTCGCCGGGGTCGGCGAGAGCGGTGACCGACTTGTCCGACATCTGGCCCGCCACGGGATCGACGCCGCGTACCGCACGGTCTTCAGCGCCGTCACGGTCGTGGGCCACCTGATCGCCGAGGTCGCGGAGGCCGGCTCCGATCTCCTGGTGATGGGCGCCTATGGCCATTCCCGCTTGCGCGAGGCGCTTCTGGGCGGCGCGAGCCGGGATGCTCTCCGCCAGAGCGGCGTGCCGGTGCTGATGTCGCACTGAGCGGTGCCGGGCCTTGCGGACGACAGCGCCATCTCGGACGGCGCTCGATACGCCGCGCGCCGCCTCGGCGGTCCCGGCGCGCGCGGGTCGCCGGGCATCGTGGTGGATCGCCGTTCCCGCCGGACTCGTCGGCGCCGCGATCGCCGCCCTCGCGAGCCCGGACCGAACGGGTGATGCCGTCCGCGCGTCTCCGGCCGCGCGCCACCCCTACCGGGATCTCGCCCTCTTCGGGGTCGCGCTCCGTGAGGTTCGCAGGCGAGCGGACGCCGCGCGCGGTGACGGCGACCTCGTCGACGCCGCCATCACGGGCATGATCGCCTCGCTGGATCGACACGCGCGATACCTCACGGCGGCCCAGGTCCGGATGCTCGACGACCAGGATGCCGGACGCTCTGGCGGTCTCGGCGTCGAGGTCGAGGCGAGCGGCCGCGTTCGGAGCACGCTGCCGGACGGTCCGGCGGCGCGGGCCGGTCTCGTGCCCGGAACCGTCATCGAGCGCGTCGAGGATGTCGCCGTCGCGGATATCGGGCCCGTCCGCTTGGCCGACCGGCTGCGCGGTGCGCCGGGCTCCGCGGTACATCTGCGGGTCGTCCGGCCGGGCGCGCCGGCCCCGGTCGAACGCGTCCTCGTCCGGGTCCGGCTCGCGCTGCATCCGGTCAGGTTGCGCCTGCTCGGCACGGTCGCCTACCTGGGCATCGATTACTTCGATGCCTTGACGTCAGGCGGCTTGCTCGAGGCGATCGCGACACTCAAGGCCGGTCTCGACGGCAGCAAGCTCGCCGGGGTCGTCCTCGACCTTCGCGGGAACCCGGGCGGCCTCATCGGACAGGCCGTCGCCGTGGCCGGGGCGTTCCTGGGACGGGGCGAGATCGTCCGCCTCCTGGGGCGCAGCGCCGATGCTGTCGAGCGCTTCGCGTCGGCCGGAGCCGGCGGTGACCGGATCGACGGCGTCCCGATGGTCGTGCTCGTCGACGGCGGCACCGCGTCGGCGGCCGAGATCGTCGCCGCTGCCCTGCAGGATCACCGACGCGCGACGCTCATCGGCACGCGCACTTACGGCAAGGGCGCAGTCCAGACGACCTTCGCGCTCCGCGACGGACGCGGGCTGCGGCTCACGACGGCCTGGGCCGTCACGCCGGCAGGCCGTCGACTGGAAGGCGCGGGGATCGAGCCCGATCGCTGGGTGGCGACGGGCCGGGGCGCCGGGCCCCGCACCGACGGTGAGCCGCGTGGCCGGGCCGCTCCGGGATCGGGATCCTTGCGGGAGGGTCCGGTGGTCGATGCCGATATCGACCCGGGGCTCGACCCGCCGCTGCGGGAGGCCCTCGCGCATCTCGGAACCGTCGCGGCCGTCCGGTGAGGGGCGCCGGGACCCGAGCTTGATCTGCCTCAAGGCCAGCCGCCACGGCCCGCCGGATGGTGTCCGATACGCGGCCGACACGGTCCGGCCGAGGCACAGTCGGGAATGACCATGACCACGACATTCGACGAACGCGAGCGGGCCGCCGAGCTGCGCTTCGTCCGCGCGGAGGAGGCGCGGTTCCACGTCCGCAATCGCCGCAACGGACTCCTCGCCATATGGGCCCGCGAACAGATGCGCCTGAGCGGCCCGCCGGCGGAGGCGTATGAGAGCGCCTTCACCGAGTTCGCAGTCCTGGCCGACGACAACGCCCTGATCGAGCGCCTCCTGGCCGATCTGACGTCGGCCGGCATCGCGACGACGGCCCGCAGCCTGCGCGCGGAGATGGATCGGTGCGCGGCGCTCGCCCGGGCCGAGCACCGCGTCGGCGTTGCGCTGGATCAAGGCTCTTCCGTCTAGGGCGCGCAGGATCGCGCGACGGGCCCGTGCGGCAGTCCCGTGCCCCGCCATGCGCGGGCGGGACGCCCCAAGGAGGGTCGCCATGAGGAGGGATGACATGACCGACAAGGACTTGCGCCGCGCCGTGCTCGACGAGCTCGACTTCGACCCCAGTCTCGACGCGGGCGACATCGGTGTCGCTGTCTCGAACGGCGTCGTGGCACTCACCGGTCACGTCGGAAGCTACGCCGAGAAGGTCGAGGCCGAGCGCGCCGTGCGCCGCGTCAGGGGTGTGCGCGCCATCGCCGAGGCGATCGAGGTCCGCTACGCCGACGACAAGAAGGTCGCCGACGACCAGATCGCCGCGCGGGCCCTCGCCATCATCGACTGGTCCGTGCACCTGCCGAAACAGGCCATCCAGGTGAAGGTCGCCGGCGGCTGGGTGACGCTGACCGGCACGGTGGACTGGCAGTACCAGATGGCGGGTGCCGAGGCGGCCGTCCGGAAATTGACCGGCGTGCACGGGGTGACCAACCGCATCGAGGTCCGTCCGCAGGTTCCGCCGACGGCGGTCAAGGACAAGATCCTGGAAGCCTTCAGGCGGGGCGCCCTGTTCGAGGCGGACGGGATCAAGGTCACCGTCTCGGGTGACAAAGTGATCCTCGAAGGCGCCGTGACGGCCTGGGCCGAGCGGGACGCCGCCGAGCGGGCGGCCTGGTCGGTGCCGGGCGTGCGCGCCGTCGAGGACCGCATCGTCGCCTTGAGCTGAGGAGGAGCACCATGTCCGTCGAAGCGCACCGGCCCGGCGCGGCCGCTCCGGAATCCGGGCGGCTTGGTGACGGTCCCGACGGCGCGGTCGGGTTCTACCGCGTGACCCTGACGCTGGCGCGGTGTCCGGACCATCCGGACGGCAGCGCGGGGCGGGGCTACCAGATCGTGGCCCCGCTGGGGCCGGACGGCCGCCTCGACGCGAGGCTCTGGCACCACGGCCGCGACCGATGCCGCGTGCGCCGGTTCTGGACCGACGAGCGCGACCGGCACGGCCGGCTGGTTCACCGGGCCGGCGGCGAGGGCGGCGCGACGTGGCTGATCGACTACGACGACCGGACCGAGGCCGACGACGAGGCCGGCTACCGCCTCGGGTCCCACGCCTTCGTGGAGGGCGAATACGTCTCGATCCGGGATGCCGGTGACGCGACCTTCCGCACGTTCCGGGTCGCCCACGTCGGCCGCGAGGCGCCGGGGGACGGAGCCTGACGCCCGGATCGCCGACCCTGGCGGGCGCGGCCGGTCCCGGACGGCGCGGATCACCGTGCCACGCCACCGGTGAGGGCCGCGCACCCCGGTGGCGCGGGCCGTTCGGACCGCCGGACGGGTCGGGGCGGGAGCGACGCGCGCGGTCGCGAACCGGACATTGTTTGATCCATCGCAAGGCGCGGTCGCTTCGGGCGCCCAACCTGCCCGCCGTCCTGCGCAACGGGGAGGCGGGTCATGGCGGTGGGCGAGGAGGAGACACATCCGAGCCAGGGCCGAGGAGCGCTCACCGGCGACGGGCCCGGCGACTCGAAGGCCTCTTCGGGGGCGACTTCGGGGGCGGCGCGCCCGCCGAGGCCTCCGGAAGGCGCGCGATCGAGCGGGGAAAGAGCCGGGCGCGAAGCGACCCGTCCGTCGCGGGTGGATTGGACCTTGCCCGTCCGGCGCAGGCTGGATCGGTCCGGCGTCTGCGTCGCGGAGACGGAAGCTCTCGTCGCGGCCGTCTCACGGGTCGTGAACGTGGAGGCGGATACGGAGATCCTGCGCGCGGACGACGCGCCGTCCGCGTGCAGGCTGCTGCTCGATGGCTGGACCTGCCGGTACGTCCCCCTGAGGGCCGCCAGGCCGCAGATCCTGGCGCTTCAACTCCCGGGTGAATTCCTGGATCTGCAGGGCCTCCTGCGCGGGCGGTTGGATCATGGGATCGCCACGCTGACCCCCTGCCGCATCGGTCTCGTCCCGCACGACGCGCTGAAGGGGCTCATGGAGCGGCATCCGCGCATCTGCCTCATGGTCATGCTCGAGACCGCCGTCGAGGCGGCCACGGCGCGGCGCTGGCTCCTGAACGCCGGGCACCGCCACGCATACGAGGGGATGGCGCACGTGATCTGCGAGCTCTTCACGCGCGCCGCGGCCGCCGGCCTGGCCGAGGCCTTCCGGTTTCCGATGCCCCTGACCCAGACGGAACTCGGCAGCGCGCTCGGCCTGACGTCGGTTCACGCGAACCGGACGGTGAAACGCCTTCATGAGGCCGGCCTCGTGTCCTGGCGCGGCCGATGGATGATCATCGAGGATTGGTCAGGCCTCAGGCGGGTCGCCGAGTTCGATCCCGCCTATCTGAGCCTGGAACACGCGAGGCCCTGACCGCTGCGCCGAACGATCGGATCGATGTCGCGCCCGGTCGCCGGGACGGCTCGACCGCGCCGGCCGGGAGGAGGATGCTGGAGAGGACGCCGGGAGGATGCTGGACGGATCCGCGGTACCGGCTCCGGGGACGCGGATCACCGTCGGCTTCAGGGGACGATCGTCCAGTCGTCCACCGTCCCGGCCCGGCGAGCCTCGCCCGCCTCGACAGGGCCGCACTGCATGATGTCGCCCTCGGTCCGGCGGTCGTGATCCTCGGGGGCGTGCCGTTCCGGCCAGACCCAATCCCGCACCTCCGGCAGATCGTCGCCGGTCTGGCAGACGTAGGCGCGGTGCGCGGCCAGCGCGTCCCGGAGCGCCGCCTCGGCGTGCTCGGCCCGGGCGCCCAACCGCGGCGCGGCGCGCAGCGCGGCCTGCGCGAGGTGAAACCGGTCGAGCCGGTTCAGCACGCACATGTCGAAGGGCGTCGTCGTCGTGCCCTCCTCGATGAAGCCGTGGACGTGGAAGTTGCCGTGGTTCGTCCGCTTGTAGGTCAGCCGGTGGATGAGCCACGGATAGCCGTGATACGCGAACACCACCGGACGGTCCCGGGTGAACAGGCTGTCGAAGGTCGGGGCGTCGAGCCCGTGCGGGTGCGTCTCGGGCGCCGGCAGCGTCATCAGGTCGACCACGTTCACGACCCGGATCCGGAGGTCCGGGACGTGGCGGCGGAGCCAGTCCACGGCGGCGAGGGTCTCCTGGGTCGGCACGTCGCCCGCGCAGGCCATGACCACGTCCGGCTCCGCCTCGCCCTCGTTCGAGGCCCACGCCCAGACGCCGATGCCGGCCGCGCAGTGGCGGGCAGCCTCGTCCAGACCGAGCCACTGCGGGGCGGGCTGCTTGCCGGCCACCACCACGTTGATGCGGTCGTAGGTCCGGAGGCAGTGGTCCGTGACGCACAGGAGCGTGTTGGCGTCCGGCGGCAGGTAGATCCGCGCCGTGTCCCCCCGCTTGTTCGCCACGAAGTCGATGAAGCCCGGGTCCTGGTGGCTGAAGCCGTTGTGGTCCTGCCGCCAGACGTGGGACGAGAGCAGGATGTTGAGGGACGGCACCGGCCGGCGCCAGGGCAGGTCGCGCGAGGACTTCAACCACTTGGCGTGCTGGTTCACCATCGAATCGACGACGTGCGCGAAGGCCTCGTAGGTCGCGAACAGCCCGTGCCGTCCGGTGAGCACGTAGCCCTCGAGCCAGCCCTCGCAGAGATGCTCGCTCAGCACCTCCATGACCCGGCCGTCGCGCCGGAGGTGGTCGTCGCCGGGACGGATCTCCTCCTGCCAGGCGCGGCCCGTCACCTCGAAGACCGCGTCGAGGCGGTTCGAAGCGGTCTCGTCCGGGCCCATGATGCGGAAGTTCCGCGCCGCCGCGTTCAGGGTCAGGACGTCCCGCAGGTATCGCCCAAGCGCGCGGGTGGCCTCCGCCCGGGTGCGGCCCGGCTCCGGCACCGCGACCGCGGCGGCGCCCAGGTCCGGGAGACGCAGGGGGGCGCTCTTGTGCGCGTTGGCGTGCGGATTGGCCGAGATGCGGCGCGGTCCCTTCGGCGGAAGCGCGGCGAGGTGGGGGACGAGCGAGCCGTCCTCGGCGAACAGCTCCTCCGGCCGGTAGGAGCGCATCCAGGCTTCCAGGATCGCGCGGTGCTCCGCGTTCTCCCGCACGGCCGCCACGGGCACTTGGTGCGACCGCCAGGTGCCCTCGACCGGGTTGCCGTCCACCCATGCCGGCCCCGTCCAGCCCTTCGGGCTGCGCAGCACGATGACGGGCCAGCGCGGTCGCCCGGGCTCGCCGAGACCGGCGCACGTCCGGATCTGCGCGATGGCGTCGAACGCCGCGTCGAGGGCCGCGGCCATGGCCTGGTGCATCCGGGCCGGCTCGTCGCCGGCGACGAAGGTCGGCTCGTAGCCGTACCCGACGAGGAGGCTGCGCAGCTCGTCGGCGGGCATGCGGGCGAGGAGCGTCGGGTTGGCGATCTTGTAGCCGTTGAGGTGCAGGATCGGCAGAACCGTCCCGTCACGGCACGGATCGAGGAACTTGTTCGCGTGCCACGCGGCGGCGAGCGGCCCCGTCTCCGCCTCGCCGTCGCCGACGACGCAGGCGACGGTCAGGCCGGGATTGTCGAGGGCGGCGCCGAACGCGTGCGCCAGCGCGTAGCCGAGTTCCCCGCCCTCGTGGATCGAGCCGGGCAGCTCGGGCGAGGCGTGGCTCGGGATGCCGCCGGGAAACGAGAACTGCCGGAACAGGCGTTCCATGCCGTCGCGGTCCCGCGCCACGTTCGGGTAGATCTCGCTGTAGGTGCCCTCCAGGTAGGCGTTGGCCACGAGCCCCGGCGCCCCGTGGCCCGGTCCCCAGACCGCGATCAGGTCGAGGTCGCGCTGCCGGATGACCCGGTTCAGGTGCGCGTAGATGAAGTTGAGGCCCGGCGTGGTGCCCCAGTGGCCGAGGAGCCGCGGCTTGACGTGCTCGGGCTTCAGCGGCTCGCGCAGGAGCGGGTTGGCCATGAGGTAGATCTGGCCGACCGACAGATAGTTCGCGGCGCGCCAGTAGGCGTCGATCCGCCCGAGGCTGTCGGGTCCCAGCGGCCCCGGCACGAAGGCCAGGTCGTGCCCGGGGCCCGCCGCGTCGCCGTCGCGCCGCGCCTCGCGGGTGCTCTGCGACTCGCGCCTCACGTCCATGTCGGCCTCCCGGTGGCGGATGCCGGGGATCGTGCAGGCGGCCGGGATCGACGGCGTTGAGGTGGATCAAGGCGGCCCGGGACCGCGTCGGCAGGATGCCTCGCGTCAGCAGGACGGGAGCGAACGATGGCCCTGGTGCTCCGAACCACCTTGATCACGACGGTCGGCCGCGCGCGGGGGCCGGCCTCGCTCAGACCGAAGAACGACGCCGGTCGCCGGGTCGTCGCCGNCCTTGATCACGACGGTCGGCCGCGCGCGGGGGCCGGCCTCGCTCAGACCGAAGAACGACGCCGGTCGCCGGGTCGTCGCCGATGCGGCGCGCTACCGGTCCATCGGCAGCCTGCAGGCGCTGGGGCTCGCCGTCGCGGGCGCGGCGGTGACGCCGGCGCTCCTGTGGCTGACCCTCTGAGGGACGCGGCCGAGCGCGCCGCGTGGTCAGCCCCCGGCGTGCGCGCCGTCGAGGACCGCCTGACACTCGCGTGACGTGGAACGGCTCGCTTCGGGGCGAAATCAGCTTCCACTTCGGCGACGACATACCCTTCAGTGCTCACCGCTGGCCGGAGTTCTTCAACAGCCTGCTAAGGCGGCGAGTTCGTCCCAACCCTTTCGAGGCAATCTGCTCGCGAGTTGCCGGTACGCTGCCAGGATGTCCGCGCCAACTTGGGCGGCTTTGGCCTGAGCGCTTCCCTGACGGCAAGGGTGTCGTCGCCGATCATGTGGATCTCCAGGCTGGGCTGTCCGTCGGGCCGGGCACGGGCATGCGGCCCCGACGCACGGGCAACGACCGCCGGCAGGAAGTTGGATTTGCCGGGTGTGGTCGAAAGGTACGAGCGGCCCGGCCCAGGGCGGGATGAGGGTCGGGCCGCCGGGTGCCTTGGAGGGGTGATCGCCCCGGCCGAGGTCCGAAGTCCCGGCCTGACTCAGACCGGCCGCAGGTGTCTCTGGATCTCGTCGACGGGATGCTTAGTCAGGTCCTTGCCGACTTCAGCGATGATGGCGCTCCGCAGGCGGGCAGACAAGACTTCCCGAAGCTCCGCGAGCGTCCGCGGAGGGGCCACGAGGACCAAGGCCGGGATCGGGTCGACGGTGTCCAAGACCTGCGCGACCTCGCTCGCGAAACGACGCTCCGCGAGGTCGTGCCAGTCCGTCTGCTCGATGGCGCTGCGGCTGCCCCCGAGCCTGACCCGCGGAGGCCTGTCGGTTCCCTGCTCATGGGTCGGCGGGTTCGGTGGCGCCGCGAAGCCCCGCTGCAAACGAAGATCCGCGGCGAGGGGTCCGCCCTCGTTGCGGAGCACCAGGGCCTTGCGGCCGTCGCAGACGAGGACGTAGCCGCCGTGCGGGATCATGAGGCGACGCTGATCGGTCATGGTGTCCTCCCGGGCGTCGCTTCAGTGGCTCATGAGGCAACAGAGAGGGGCATAGGACAGTAGGTCCCGAGTGACGCCACCGAACACCCACTCGCGGAGGCGGCCGTGGCCGTAGGCGCCCGCGACGATCAGGTCGGCCCCGTGCTCGGTGGCCGCTTCGACGAGTGCCTCGGAGGCCGAGGCACCCAGGGCATCGTGTCTGACGCGGATGGCTGAGACGCCGTGCGCCTGGAGGAGACGAAGGGTGTCCTGACCCTCGGAGCCGGCGGCATCGTCGACGGAGACGACGAGGACCTCGGATGCCCGCTTCAGGAACGGAAGCGCGTCCAGCACCGCGCGGCGCGCCTCGCGGGTGTTCTTCCAGGCGACCACGACGCGCTTGGCGTCGAGATGGTCGACGCTTGGCGGCACCACCAATACCGGGCACCCGAGATGCATGACCGCGTCGGCCGGATCGACCGCTAACAGCGCGGGCCCGGGGTCCGTCCCTCGGCCGACCACCACGAGGTCGGCGGCCGCCGCCTGGGCGACCAGGAACGCCCGCGGGAATTCGAGGTTGGAGCGCCACTCGACACGGCTGCGTCCGCCGGCGGCTTCCTCGAAGGCCTCGTGGGCCACCCGGAGGTCGTTCAGGACCGCCTCCTGAATCGAGGAAATGCGGAACGACCCTCCCGGCGTCGGGCCGGCCGGAGCCCAACTATAATCCGGCATCTCCGCCGCGACGCCGGTCAGGCGGGCGTGGAAAGCGTCGGCGAGGTGCGCGGCCAAGCGTACGCGGCTTCGCGCGCCTTCCGACAGGTCCACGGCAACCATGATGCTCGCGTAGGTCATGGAACGTCTCCGGATCGGAAGGCATGGAAGGGCTGCGCGCGGGCCTTGCGGCCTCGCCCATCCCTCTGGTTTCAGCCGAGCGTGAGGCGGTCCTCGACGGCGCGCACGCCCGGCGCCGACCACGCGGCAGTCTCGGCGAGGCGGCGCTCGTGCCAGGCGTTGACCTTGCCCTCCAGGACGACCTTCGCGTCCTTGACCGTCACCTTGATCGCGTCGGCCTCAAGTTCGGCGTTGCGCTTGAGCGCCGCCAGGATCTTCGCGCGTACGTCGGGCGCGCTCGCCTTCGGTGCCACCTCGATATTGTTAACGATGCCGGTCACGCCGGCGAGGCGCCGGATAGCCCGATAGGCTTCCTCCTTCTGGTACTGCCAGTCGACCTTGCCGGAGAGCGTCACCCAGCCGGTCTGGACCTTCACCTGCACCGCATCCTTGGGCACTGTCGCGGACCAATCGAGCATTTGCACCGCGCGCTGCGCGAGGTCCTCGTCGCGAGGCGGGGCTTCGCCGCCGAAGCGCACCTTGATCTCCTCGACGACGCCGCGGACGCCGCGGACCTTCTGGGCCACCTTCTCGGTGGCGACGCGCGCCGCGAAGCTGGCGACGTGGCCGCTTAGCGTGACGATGCCCTTATCCACGGCGACGCCGATATGGGCGGCGTCGATGCTGGGGTCGAAGTCGAGTTCGTCTACGACATTCTGGCGGATCAGCTTATCGCCCATCGGAAATCTCCTCGATGAGGGCCAGGTCGCGCCTGGCCGAGCCCGAGGCTATGCCCGGCAGGCGGTCGGACATTGATCCAGCGCAAGCTCTCTGCCGGCCGCGATACGAGCGAGCATCGGGCAGGCCCGAGGGCAACCCGGGGCGGCGCAGCCGGCGGCCACGGCGGAGACCATGTCCCGGGCATCGAACAGCCGGCCGAGCAGCGGCACGTCCGCGAAGGCCTTCGGGACCCGGGCGTTCCCGGCAATCAGGGCGAAGGGGATGCCCCTCCGGCGAAGGTCGCAGGCGAGCGGGAAGCACGGCCCCTCGTTCAGGTCGACGCTGACCACGGCGAAGTCTGGACGCTTCGCGTCGAGGCTTCCGATGGCATCGCCACCGGTTCCGTAGGGGCCGCTCACCGCACAGCCGGCGTCCGCGAGGGCGTCCTCCAGCCACATGCCCGGCAGCGCCTGTGGCTCGGCGACAAGCACGATCGGCCGCCTCTCACCTGCGTTCGCCCGCATCGCCCGATCCTCATTCCTGGTCGCGATGGGAGGAGGATGGATCCGCCGGGCCGACTCGCCTTGCGCTGGATCAAAGGACGCCGGGGCGCCGCGAGCGGCCGGTGCGCTCAAGCAGATGATGCCGCGGCGTCCTGTCGGATCGAGCGCGCGACCCTCAGGGCCGCGTCAAGGTCGTTGCGGTCCGTCCCGTAGCGCCGCCATAGACCGTCCAACCACCCCGGCAGTCCGGCCTCGGCGTCCAGGATCTCGGAGAACGGGATGATACATGCCGTCGAGCGCCCCGATGCCGTAGCCGGTAACGGCCCATTGCCGCCCTTCCCAGTGCACGGGTTCGGTGAGTCCGTGGCTCATCCCCGCCTCCTCACGCCGCCTGCCCGTCGAGCTCGGCCACCTCGCAGGTGTCGGCCCGCATGCGCCAGTCGACGATACCCGCCGTCTGGCAGAACAGCGCCTGGGCCGCACAGGCGGCGGCAGCCTGCGAGTGGGCGGAGACAACGGTCTGCCGCTGGATGGTGGTGTGTTCGTGGCCGCCGTCGTCCGGCACAACCTTAAGGAAGGTGACGAGGTACTTGTGCATGGCGCGCCTCCGATCGCGATGTGGCGGAGACGGTGGGCGCCCGCCGGAGCGGCGGCCTTGATCCAGCGCAAGGCTCGACGCGCGATCATAGACCCGGTGCCGGCGGGGAGAGGCGTTCCCGACCCGGATCGGCCCCGTTGTCGTGGCTTGTCCGCGCGGTTCGAGGCGCGTGCGCCTTGCCGTGCAGTGGCCAGTATCGCTCCATCGCCAGGTAGGTGAACGAGGCCCACCAGCCGATCAGGAGCAGGCCGTTGAGCGCCTCGACGCCGGCGAGCAGCCGGGTATGAGAGGTCGGGAAGTGGTCGCCGAAGCCGAGCGAGGAGGAGGCCACCACCGAGAAGTACAGGCAGCCCTCGAAGGACGTTACCGAAGTGCCTGCAAAGGCGCCGACGCCGAAGCGGAGCACGGGAAGCCAGTAGACGCCGGCGTAGATCCAAACCGCGACGGTGTGCCCGACGAAGGTCATCAGCACTACCGAGGATACGGGCGCAGGGCGGGACCGGGAGCTCGGACAGGTGCTCCGATGACAGCCGCAGCGTCTCGTAGAGCACCAGGATCGTGGTTCTGACGAGGACGACGCTGGCCGTCATGGCGAGGAGCATGCGCGGCCCCGGGTGAGCGCGGCGGCCCGAGCCTGCCCGACAGGGCGAGCGCGTCCTTGGCCTAGCGCTGGTGGGCAGGCGTCGAGGCGCCTTTGACCGAGATCAACGCCGTCCTCCACGGAACGGCATTTCCTCATCGAAGCGCCGCAAACCGGGCGCCGGGATGTGGGAGGTGACCATGGCCGAAGTGCATGTTGCCGAGGAGCTCTGGTCAACGGGGATGCTGCCCGAGGGCATTCTGGAGCGGTGGTTCGTTGCGGACGGAGCGCGTGTGCGGGCCGGAGAGGCCGTGGCGGCCGTGCGCATTGGCGAGGCCCTCCACGACATCGCCTCGCCGACCGGCGGCCGCCTCACGGTCTTGGCGCCCGTCAACGAGGTCGTCGACCCCGGCAGCATCATCGCCGAGGTCCACGCCTGACATCCGGGAGGCAGACCATGTCTCAACCCGACGCGGCCACGTCATCACCGGCTTGGCGGACGCAGGAGATCCTGATCGGCGGCCTGCAGCACGCCGCCGGCGTCGCGCTGGTGCTGGCGGCATGGGTGCTGGTCTTCACTGATCATGCCCGCGCGGCCGGTTCCGCGCTCCTGCCGGGCTTGCTCATCGTCACGCTCTACGGCGCCAACGAGGTCCGCTTCCGGGCGGTGCTCGAAAGGGCGGTGCTGATCGTCGGGGCCTGGACGCTCGTCGCGCCCTGGGCGCTCGGGTTCGCGGCGAACGACGGCGCGACCTGGGCACACGTCGCGCTCGGTGGCGTGGCCATCGCGACCGCCATTGCACTGCTCCGGATCGCGAGGCGGCCATGACGTTTCAGTCGGCCGCCACCCGCGCGGCCGTTCTGGCCGCCTCCCTGGCGGCTTGCACCGGCGCTTCGGCCGCCGGTCCCGAGGAAGACCATCGCGTCCGTGGGTGGGCCATCGCCGCGCAGCTCTGCAGGGAGTGCCACGTGATCGGCCGCGCCTCACAGCCCGGCGCATTCGCCGGCCCGGCCTTTCTGCGGGTCGCCAACATGCCGTCGACGACCGGTCCGGCGCTCGCGGTGTTCCTGCAGAGCCATCACCAGCGGATGCCGAGCCTGAGGCTCGACCGGGACGAGATGGACGCAGTCATCGACTACATCCTCAGCCTCAAGGCCCGGACGGCCGCGACGCCTCCGGACATCACCTCGAAGGATTGAGGGTGACGCTGCTGCATCCCGTGCTGCTGGCCGATATTGGCGGCACCTAAGCCCGCTTCTCCGTCCTTCCGGAGCCGGGAGGACGTTCAGGCCCAATCCGGAAGGTGCCGACGGCCGGCTTCCCCGGCCCGGTCGACGCCATTCGGGCCTATGTCAACCGACAGGACACGGTCCGGCCGCGCTCGGCCTTCCTCGGCGTCGCGGGGCGGATTACCCCTGGCATCACGCGCCTGACCAACGCGCCGAGGACCCTGGTGGGATCGGCGAGGCGTTCGGTTTGGAAGCGGTGCGGCTGGTCAACGACGACGTGCCGCTCGCCGTCACCGTCCTCGACCCGGACGATCCGGCCGACTTGGCGCGGAACTGACGCATCGTGTCGGCGCGCGTCTCGTCGGCGCCGCCGCCTGCATGCCGGACTATCCCCGAGGCTATGGCGAGACCGCCGTGCCCATGGGCATGATCGTCGAGGAGATCCGCCAAGCGGCGTTGGACCGGCTCGCGAGCGTCGAGCAGGTTCTTCGGCATGCCTCCTGCCTGAACAACCGCGTCGCGTGGCGCTCGGACCTCGGTTCACCGGCCTCGTTTCTCGAAGGCCAGTTGCGGGCGGCGGACCTCATCGTGGTCGGGCGCTACGCGGATGACGGGGGGGTGACGGTCGGCATGGCCGTCGACGCCGGCGACGACCGTCGGCGATTGGTTTACGCCCTTCAGCCGGCGCCAGGTTTTCGACGCCGGCATCACCAGCTTGAACACCATCAGCTTGGCGCTCGTGGCCGAGAGCGCCCCCTTGGTCCGGACCGTGCGATGGCGGACGGTGGCGAAGACGCTCTCGATCGGGTTCGAGCTGCGCAGGTGATCCCAGTGCTTGGCCGGGAAATCGTAGAACGCCAACAGCCTGTCACGATCCTTGGTCAGGCAGGCGGCGGCCCGAGGGTACTTGGCCCCGTACTTCTCGACGAAGACGGCCAGCGCCGCCTCGGCCGCCGCCCGGGTCGGCGCGCCGTGGGTCTCGCGCAGGTCCGCCTTCATCGCCGGCTGGTCGGATCTCGACACCGTGTCGAGGACGGTGGCCGTCTTGCGGACCCAACACCGCTGGTGAGAGGTGTTGGGGAAGACCGCGTCCAGCGTCGCCCACCGCAATCTCGGGCGCGATCGACAGCCCGCACCGATTCACGTCGGCGAGCAACTCGCGCCAGCTCTGGGCACTCTCAAGCACACCCATCTGGAACCTGGCGAGCTCCGTGCGACCCTCGGGCGTCGCCCCGATCGGCACGAGCATGCAGTCTGCCTGCTCGGCCATCCGCGCCTGCAGAGAGACGCCGTCAGCCCAGATGTAGGCGTAGCGGAGCGCCGAGAGATCGCGGCCCTGCCAGCGGGCGTACATATCCGCCCAAGTCGCCGTCAGCCGGGCGATGACGGCGGGGACGGGTCCGTCCCGCGAGCCGATATTGCTGTCGGCTCAGCGGCCATCCAAGCGCCGCGCTGAAACCGCGGCACCATCGCGCTCGTCCCGGTCCCGCGCGGATGGCCTGCACGCCCACCGGCGCGGCAGGCTTCATCCCGGTGCGCAGCGGCCTGGACTGAATTACAAACGGCTTGGCTGGATAGATGTCCCCTGGTTAGTGCGTACGTTCGACCGGTGCGCTCCGCCTACGGAGGCATTCCTGCATCCATCTCGTCCCGTCGCATCCACTCGATCAGCAGCACGTAGCCCATGGCCAGCAGAACTGGCCCGACGAACAGGCCGAGAAGGCCGTCAGCAATCATGCCGCCTATGACACCGGTCAAAATGACCGGCATGGGCACTTGCATGCCGCGTCCGAGCAGGAACGGTTTGAGGATGTTGTCGCTGAGCCCGGCGCTGATGGTCCAGCCGAGGAAGATGACCGCCGGTTGTGTCGCCTTCGTCGCGAATACATAGACGATGATCGGCAAGGTCAGGAGAACTGCCGGCACCTGCACGATGCAGAGGAAAAACGTCGCGAGCGTCAGAAGACCGGCGGCTGGAAGCCCGATGGCAAAAAAGCCCGCACCGAGCAGCAACGCCTGGACCGCCGCGACGCCGACGATGCCCAACGCGACGCTGCGGATTGTCGCGACGATCAACGCCGCGAGCTGAGAACCTCGCGCCTTATCACCCGTGATCCGGCCCAAGAATTCCCGCGAAAACGCGGCTGCATCCTCGCCATACGCAATGACCACGGCCGCAATCGCGAACGAGAGAACGAACGAGATTTCGCTGGTCGCCAAGCCCCGCACAGCCGAAAGAAGCCAAGCCACGGGTCTCTTTAGCATCGAACCGTATCTCGCGAGGGCTTGTGGCGCATTGGCGGCAGCAAGTGCCCATGCCTCTGCCAGCTTCTGACCGACCAGCGGCACGCGGGCGAGCCAATTCGGGACAGGCGGCAAGGCCAGCGCCTGATTCTGAACGTCCAACAGGAAGGCGTAGATTGAGGATCCGGCCGACGTCACGACTGCAATCGTCGGAATGGTGACGATGGTACCACCGACGAGCCCGATCAGCAGGGCTGACCAGCGATCCCCAATCCGGCCGAGCAATCGGGCATGCATCGGATACAGCATCACGGCCAAGATCGCTGACCAGATCAGGACTTCGTGCAGCGGAAGGATGATGCGGCTACATGCATAGATCAGCGCTGCAGTCAGTCCGATCCGAATTGCGGTATCAAGCAACGTAGCCCGTGAGTGTTCGCGGTCAGAGCCGGGCGCACGCGGATCCATCCTATCCTGCCCCAGTTACACGGGCCGCTAGGGCGCCGGTATTTCGCTCGTCGAGCGCGCAGTGAATCGTGCCGCACACAGTTGCATAAGCCGAATCCGGCAATCATCCGGGCCGCTCCAGACGATCTTCGGCGTTGTTCCTGCGCGATATCCCCGAAATTTCATAGCCTATGCCCACGGAGGAACTCTTCTTTGCGCTAGATCAACGTCCTGTGCGCAACGGTCCATGCGCCAAATCTCATCCATCGAGCGGCTACGACTGGAGTGCCGATGTGTCACGTTCGATCAAGCGAAAGTTCTGAGAACCGCTAAATCTACGGGCCGCAGCCTCACAAGGAGACCGAGGCTTGGTCAAGAACCGCTTCATCACGCTCTTGCTAACCGTCATGCTGCCCGCCGGCCTCAGTCCGTCGGTTGGCGGCGAAGGTGAGCCCAGTCCGGCCCTGGCGGTCGGAACCATCACGGCGCAGCACAGGGCCTTGGACAAGGCGCTGGATTTTGTCGGCCGGGTCGAGGCGGTGGGGCGCGTCGAGGTGCGCGCCCGCGTGACCGGTTATCTCGACGCGGTCCTTTTCAAGGAGGGCGACCCGGTCAAGGCCGGAGCCCCCCTCTATCGGATCGAGCGCGACCTGTTCGTGGCCGCCGTCAAGCAGGCCGAGGGCGCACTGGAGCGCAGCAGGGCCGCCCAGGCTCTGGCCGCCATCCAGCTGCAGAGGGCGCAGGAGCTGCTCGACCGCAATTCGGGAACCGTCGTGGCCCGCGACCAGGCACGGGCTGCCCTCGATCAGGCGAAGGGCGCCGTCACGGGCGACGAAGCCAATCTCCAGACCGCCCGCATCAACCTCGGCTATACCGACATCACGGCCCCGATCGCCGGCCAGATCGGCCGCACGAGCGTGACGAAGGGCAATGTGGTGGGACCCGACAGCGGGCTACTGACCACGATCGTCAGCCAGGACCCGATCTACGTCACCTTCCCGGTGAGCCAGCGTGAGTTCCTGCGCTACCAGCAGGGTGCGAAGAGTCCGGACCGCAGCAAGGTCGGGGTCCGGATCCGGTTCCAGGACGGCTCGGAATACGGCCAGCTGGGCCGGGTCGATTTCGTCAATATCAGCGTCGACCGCACGACCGATACGGTCCTGGTCCGCGCCGTCATGCCGAACCCAGCGGGTGCATTGCGCGACGGGCAGCTGGTCCGGGTCGCGCTGCAGATCGGCAGGCCCGAGCAGAAGGTCGTGGTGCCGCAAGCGGCGCTCATCGCCGACCAGGGCGGCGTCTACGTCTTCGTCGTCGAGGACGGGCGGGCCGTGACCCGCCGCGTCAAGCCAGGGCCCGGCGGGACCGGCCCGGATACCGTCATCGACGAGGGCCTGTCGGGCGGGGAACTCGTCATCGTGGACGGCTTGCAGCGCGTGCGGCCCGGGATCGCCGTTCAGGCGAACCCGATCGCCCCGTCAGCCAGCGGAATCTGAGGCCATGTTCTCGGCGATCTTCGTCGACCGGCCGCGCCTCTCGGTGGTCATCGCCATCGTCACGTCGATCGCCGGGGCGCTGGCGCTGTTCACCATCCCGGTGGCGCAGTACCCCGATATCGTACCGCCCCAGGTTTCGGTGACGACGACCTATCCCGGCGCCTCCGCCGAGGTTGTGGAATCCACGGTCGCACAACCCATCGAGTCGCAGGTCGTGGGCGTCGACAAGATGATCTACATGAAGAGCGTCAGCGGCAACGACGGCAGCTATACGCTCACCGGGTCGTTCGAGCTCGGCACCGATCCGGACATCAACGCCGTCAACGTCAACAACCGGGTCCAGATCGCCCTGGCCAAGCTGCCCGAGGACGTGCGCAAGCAGGGCGTCACCGTCAAGAAGAAGTCCTCCGCGCTACTCGGCGTGCTGGCGGTCTACTCGCCCAAGGCCATGCAGGACCCGCTCTTCATCTCGAACTACGTCACGATCAACCTGCTCGACCGGATCAAGAGCACGCCCGGCGTCGGCGACGCGACACTGTGGGGGCCTCAGGATTACGCGATGCGGGCCTGGGTGCGGACCGACCAGCTCACCGGCCTCAACCTCACCACGGGCGACGTCATCGCGGCTCTGCGGGCGCAGAACGTGCAGGCGCCGGTGGGGCGGATCGGCGCCCGCCCGATCTCCGACGAGCAGCAGCTCCAGCTGAGCATCCAGACGCAGGGACGCCTGAACTCCGCGGAGCAGTTCCGTACCGTCATCCTGCGCACGAACCCGGACGGGTCCGTGCTGCGGCTCGGCGACGTCGCCCGGGTCGAACTCGGCGCCGCCAACCTCGACCGGGAGACGCGTCTGAACGGCAGCCCGGCCACCGTCATCGCGATCTATCAGTCGCCCGGGGCGAACGCCCTAGCGACCCTGAAGGAGGTCGAGCGGCGGGTCGGGGAGCTGGCGAAGGCCTTCCCCGAGGGGCTCACCTGGAAGGTGACCTATGACCCGACCGCCTTCATCACCGAGACGGTCCGCGAGGTCCGGAAGACCCTGGTCGAGGCCTTCGTGCTCGTCGTCGTGGTGGTATTCCTGTTCCTCGGCAGCCTGCGCGCGACGCTGATCCCGACGCTGGCCGTGCCGGTCAGCCTGATCGGGACCTTCATCGCCCTGAAGGCGGTGGGTTACTCCGCGAACTCCGTCTCGCTGCTCGCCCTGGTGCTCGCCATCGGGATCGTGGTCGACGACGCCATCGTGGTCGTCGAGAACGTCGAGCGCGTGATGGAGGAGCATCCGGAGCTGTCGCCGCGGGAGGCCACCAAACGGGCGATGAGCGAGATCACGGCGCCGATCATCGCCATCACCCTGGTCCTGCTCTCGGTCTTCGTGCCGGTCGCCTTCGTGCCCGGGATCTCGGGCGAGCTGTTCCGGCAATTCGCCGTCGCCGTCGCCGTCGCGATGCTGATCTCGGCGCTGAATGCGCTGACCCTGTCGCCAGCTTTGTGCGGCGTGCTGCTGCGGCCCCACCACGGCCCGCGCCGCGGCATCATGGGCGTCGTCATGCGGGCGATCGACTGGGTGCGCGACGGCTACGGCGCGGTCGTCGCGCGGATCGTCCGCGTCTCGGTGATCGGCCTCGTGCTTGCCGGCGCGGCCGCCTACGGCGCGATGCAGCTCGCAAAGATGACACCCACGGGCTTCCTGCCGGAGGACGACCAGGGCGCCTTCTTTGTCGTGGTGCAACTCCCCGAAGGCGCAGCGGTCGGGCGGACCTCCGAGGTGGTCGCCAAGGCCGAGGAGCTCCTGCGGCAGGAGCACGTGGTCGCCGACACGACATCGGTGATCGGTCTCAATTTCATCGACAACTACTCGCAAGGCAACGCTGCCTTCCTGGTCGTGACCCTCAAGCCCTTCGAGGACCGCACCGGCGCCGGGGACGGAGCGGCGGCCGTCATCGCGCGGCTCGGCCGGCGATTCCGAGAGATCCCGGGCGGGACCGTAGTTCCTCTGGCACCGCCGCCGATCATCGGTCTCGGCACCGGCGGCGGCTTCGCCTACGTCTTGGAGGATCTGCGCGGCGGCGACCCGAAGGACCTCGCCCAGGTCGTGCGCGGGCTGATCGTGGCGGCCAACGAGGAACCGAAGCTCAACCGCGTCTTCAGCACCTTCTCGGCCACGAACCCATCGGTGTTCCTCGATATCGACCGCGACAAGGTCCAGATCCTCGGCGTGCCCCTGGACAACGTGTTTCAAGCGCTGCAGGCCTCCCTCGGCGGCTACTACGTCAACGATATCAACCTGTTCGGCCGAATCTGGCAGGTTCAGGTTCAGGCCGAGGCGGCCGATCGGACGCGGATCGACGACATCTACCGCATCAACGTGCGCAACAAGGACGGCGAGATGGTGCCGCTGCGCTCGCTGGCGGAGGCGCGGATCGTGGTCGGGCCGCCCGCTCTGATCCGCTACAACAACCTGCGGGCGGTCACCGTGCAGGGCTCTCCGGCGCCCGGAGTCTCATCGGGTCAGGCGCTCGCCACCATGGAGGCGGTCGCTGGCAGGACCTTGCCGGCGGGGTTCGCGGGCGAGTGGACCGATACGGCGTTCCAGGAGAAGCGGGCCGAGGGCAAGACCGCCATCATCCTGGGATTCGCGGTCCTGTTCGCGTTCCTGTTCCTGGTCGGCCTCTACGAGAGCTGGACGATACCCGTGCCGGTGCTGCTGTCGGTCACCGTCGGAATCCTGGGCGCCTACGCGGCGATGGTCTGGGGCGGCCTGACCCTCGATCTCTACGCGCAGATCGGCATGGTGGTGCTGATCGGCCTGGCCGCCAAGAACGGAATCCTGATCGTCGAGTTCGCCAAGGAGCAGCGCGAGCGGGGCGTGCCGCTCCACGAGGCCGCGACCGAGGGCGCGCGCCTGCGCTTCCGGCCCGTGATGATGACCTCCTTCGCCTTCGTCCTCGGCCTGTTCCCGCTCGTCATCGCCGCCGGCGCCTCGCAGCTCGCCCGGCGCAACGTGGGGACGCCCGTCTTCGGGGGCATGATCGCCGCGTCCTTCCTCGGGATCTTCGTGATCCCGCCCCTCTACGTGCTGTTCCAGAGCCTGCGCGAGCGAGCCTGGGGGCTCATGGGCGCGAGAGGTGAGCGGCCCGACGCGGCGGAGCCGGCCGGAGCGCAGGAGCACATGCCGGCCGAGTGACCGCCACGCGGTCGTGCCGGGCAGACGGGGAGGCCGAACTGTGACGGACGATGCCACGCGGGCACGGGAGCCCGAACAGGACGACGAAGCCGCCGACGACGGGCAGGCGCACCCCAAGCTCAAGCGCAAGGCGTACGAGCGGGAGCTGCGCGCGCTGCAGGTGCAGCTCTGTCACCTGCAGGACTGGGTCAGGCAGACCGGCGCGCGCATCATCGTGGTCTTCGAGGGACGCGACGCCGCCGGCAAGGGCGGCACGATCAAGGCCCTCACCGAGCGGGTGAGCCCGCGGGTGTTCCGCGTGGCCGCGCTGCCGGCACCCTCCGACCGGCAGAAGACCCAGATGTTCATGCAGCGCTACATCGAGCACTTTCCGGCGGCCGGCGAGATCGTGATCTTCGACCGCAGCTGGTACAACCGCGCGGGCGTCGAGCGCGTCATGGGCTTCTGCGGCGACGCGGACCTTCGCCGCTTCCTCGATCTCTGCCCGCGGATCGAGCGGTTCATCGTCGGCGGCGGGACGCAGCTGATCAAGTTCTGGCTCGAAGTCGGCCGGAAGGAGCAGAAGCGCCGCTTCCTGGCCCGGATCGACGATCCCGTCCGGCAGTGGAAGCTCAGCCCGATGGACCTCGAATCCTACAGCCGCTGGTACGCGTACTCGCTGGCGCGCGACGAGATGCTCGCCGCGACCGACATCGATGAGGCGCCCTGGTACATCGTGCGCTCGGACGACAAGCGGCGGGCCCGGCTCAACTGCATCGCCCACCTGCTCCACCTGATCCCCTACAAGGCGGTAGGGCGCGAAGCCGTGACCTTGCCGAAGCGCGTCAAGGACAACGCCTACGACGACACCCTCCGACACCGCCATTTCGTTCCGGAGCTGCACTGAAGGGGTGCGTGCGCGCGAAGGTCGGTCTGTCAGAGCCCGAGGCCGGCCTTGAACTCTTCGAGGCGCGCGATCGAGACGTCGAATCCGGCCCGGATCGCCGCGTCGCGGGTGGCGTCGCGCTGCGTCTGAAGCAGCAGGATCTCGTCGTCGATCTGATCGCCGGTCAGCTCCTCGAGGGCGAGGATTCGCTCGGCCAGGATCGTGACGCGCCGGGCCGTGATCTCGGCCAGGGCGCCACGCACGAAGGCGCGGCGGCCGGTTCCGGCGGCGTCGATCGCGAACACGATGCCGGGGTGCAGCGCCGTCACGAGGTGCTGGTGCCCGGGCATGACCGTCATGTCGCCCTCGACGCCCGGAAGGACGACGGAGCGGACCTCGCCCGCGAAGACGACCTGCTCGGGAGAGATGAGTTGGGCGAAAAGTTCGGCCATCGTGCTGCGCTCCGTCGCGCGCGGGCGCGCCGGCACTGGGGCCGGTGCGCGTCACGCCATGATGCTGAGGCCGCCGTCCACGTACACGGTCATGCCCGTCAGGTGGGCGGCGTAGGGGGTCGTCAGGTAGGCCGCGGTGAGGCCGACATCGTCGATGTCGACCAGCTCGCCGATCGGTGCACGCTGCACGGCCTCCGCCAGCAGCACGTCGAAGTCCTTGAGGCCGGAGGCCGCCCGCGTCTTGAGGGGGCCGGGCGAGACCGCGTGGACACGGATCGCTCGGCAGCCCAGCTCGTAGGCGAGGTACCGGACCGCGCTCTCCAGAGCCGCCTTCACGGGACCCATCAGGTTGTAGTTCGGGACGACCTTCGTGGCGCCGTGGTAGCTCATGGTCAGGAGCGTGCCGCCGTCCCGCATCAGGGGTGCGGCGAGCCGCGCCATGCGGATGAACGAGTGGCAGGACACGTCCATGGCGATCTTGAAGCCCTCGGACGAGCTGTCGACGAGCCGGCCCTGAAGATCCGCTTTCGGCGCGAAGGCGATGGAGTGCAGGGCGATGTCCAGGCTGCCCCAGGTCTCGGTCAGCTGGTGGAACAGGGCTTCGAGGTCGCCGTCGCTCTGGACATCGCAAGGGGCCAGGACCGAAGCCCCGAGCTCCCGCGCCAGGGGCTCGACGAACGGCTTCGCGTGCTCGTTCAGGTAGGTCAGGGCCAGCTCCGCTCCGAGCTTGCGGAAGACCCTGGCACAGCCATACGCGATGGAATGCGCGTTCGCGACGCCGATCACGAGGGCGCGCTTGCCGGCCAGCGCGTTGCCGTCAGGGATCCGTGTCATCGGCGTGCCCTCTGCGACCCGTCCGGGCGGGTGCGGCGCCCGGGCGCCTGCGGTGTGGCGCCGGCCGCGGCGACCGGCGCGGGAAGGGGCTCCGGTGCCAGCAGGCACCGGAACTCGGGCATCAGCGCCGTCTGCGCGGCGGCGAAGTCCACGTGCTGGGCGAGCCGCTCCAGGATCTCCAGGAGCCGTCGACGCTCCTCCGCGGTCCGCACGAGCGTCGGCAACGTCGCGAGGGCGCGTTCAGGGTCGTGCTGGACGATGTAGGATTGCTGCCGGACGATCCGGCGCGCTACCTCGGCCGGCCGATCGAGGAGGCCGATCTCCTGGCCGACGCGTTCGCGGATGCGCTTGGCGGTCGAGAGCCGCTTCTCGCGGCTCCCGCGGCGGGCGATGAGCAAGCCTGCCCGGACAGCGGCTTCGGCCAATCCGCCCTCCTCGATCCGGACGAGCGCCTCCGCGACGGCCGACGGTTCGCCCGCCGCCTCCGAAGCGGCGCTCGCGCCCGGTTCGGCGGGAGCCGCGAGGCTGGCCGGGCCGTAGACCGCGTAGAACGTGTTCTCCACCGCGGCGTCGCGCAACTGCCGATACAGGTCCCAGGCGGCCGAGATGCCGGCCGCCGCGAGCCGCTCGGTGGCGACGCTCGGACCGGCCTCGTCGCGGGGTGCCCGATGCGCCCGCGCGAACGCCGCCCATCCCTTCACAGGCGCCAGCCACGGGTTCAGGTCCGAGATCGCCCAGCGCCGCGCCCGGAGCGGGTGGAGCGCGCGCGCGGCCCGTGCGGTCTCCGGCGGGATCAGGGCCGCGAGCAGCGGATGCGCGAACGTCTCGTAGAGCGCGGCATTCAGCTGCGAAACCCGCTCGACGGCGCCGAACGGGATCTCGTCCCGCCGGGCGTATTTCTGCAGCGCCTGAAGATCTTCGACCCGCCGCTCCGCCAGCACCACATCGTACCGGGCCGCTCCGTTCGCGTGCGTCTCTTCGATCCGCATCCCGTAGAGGCCCGGCGGCAGGTGCTCGATATATTCGAGCAGGTCGACGATCTGGGCGTGCTCGCGCCGCGCGACGGCCGCCGAGACGAAGATGCCGAGATGCCCGACGCTCTCGTGCATCAGCCCCACGATCACCTGACCGCTCGCCTTGAGAGCCTCGGTCGTCGGGTAGAGATCGGCGATCCAGTTGAAGGCCTGCTGCGGCGGCGTGATGTTGTCTCCGAGCGACGCGAACAGGATGATCGGCACGCGGATCGCGCGCAGGTCGAAGGTTTTGCCCTTGGCCCACTCGGCGCGGCCCGCGGCGAGGCGGTTGCCGACGAACAGGTTGTCGACGATCCAGCGGATCTCGTCCCGGTTCATGAGGAAGTAGCCGCCCCACCAGCGCTCGAAATCGAGGTAGCGCTCCGGTTCGGTGTCGATCTTGGAATAGAGCGTGTAGTTCTTTCCGAAGAACGTGTTGGCCGGATTCAGGTACTCGAAGTTGTCGACGAGGTGGGCGCCGTCGAATTTGCCACCGCCCAGATCGCTCGCGAGCAGTGCCGTCCAGCTTCCACCGAGCATGCCGCCCGCGTAGCGCATCGGGTTCTCGGCGTCGTTGCCGGCCCAGTAGGACATCGGGGCCCCGTTCACCACGATGGGACCTGCCCCATCGGGGTCGAGCGCGCCGACCAGCATGGCGGCCCAGCCGCCCTGGCAATTGCCGACGATGACCGGCTTGCCGCGGGTGGCATGCCGCGACCGTACGAGGCGCACGAACGCGGCTTCCGCCCGCGCGACATCGGCAAGGGTCTGCCCATCGACTGGGTCGGGAAAGAAGATGACCACGTAGACGGGATGCCCCGCCCTGAGCGCCACCCCGACCTCGGATTCGGCCTTGAAGCCCCCGATCCCGGGCCCGTGGCCGGCCCGAGGGTCGATGATCACGAAGGGTCGCTTGTCGGGATCGGTGCGCGTGCCCGGCGGCGGCGCGATGCGCGCGAGCGCGTAGTTGACCGGGCGCTCAAATGTCCGGCCATCGGCCACGATCTCCCAATCGAAGGCCAGCAGGGGCGGCTTGCCGGCCTTCTCGTGGTCCAGCCACGCATTGCCGCGCTGCCGGAGCGTGTCCCAGAACAGCAGCGACCGCTGGGGCAAGTCGGTCCAGTACCGCGCGGCGTCGCTCCAGGCCTGAAGCGGCGTGAGCGGCCGAGCCGCGTCGAGCCACGTCCAAGCCGCCCGACCCATCGTGTCGAGGTAGGTCTGCGCGGCCGCCGCGCAGCGGCCCTGGTAAACATCCGCGATGTGTCTCTGCAGCGCGAAGAGACTGAGACGTGCAGAGTGCTCACCCGCGGAAGCGGAAATCCGTGTCTGCTCTTCGGTCATGATTGCCGTCCCGAGCCGTCCTGGACATCACACGCGGGGTTTTTCCCAGGTGAGGAAGAAGCCCACGTCACCCGGCATGCCGTCCGGCCAGTCGACGATCATCGCCGACAAGCCGTAGCCGAGGGGCTGCAATCTCTCGCGCCAGAACTCGTACGCTTGACGCGGCCGGCCGGTCAGGGTGTCGGGCCAGTCCGACTCCGTATTGTTGATCGCCCGCCCGCCGTCGCTGCACATCGCGTTCGGAAAGCGCATCACCAGCAGCTCGTTCTTGCCCTGCTCGGCCGCGATCCGCAGCTTGTGCAGGAGCGGCCGCGTGATCTCATGGACGCGCTCGGGCGTGAGTTCGATGGTCTTGGACAGGGTCTTGATCAGCTCGGCCCGCGCCTTGCTCGCCTGATCCTCGGCCTTGATGTCCTTCATGGCTTTGGCGGCCTTCAACTTGGCCGTGTACGCACCGAGTTCGGCGGCGGACATGAAGGTCTCGTCGGCGAGTTCGAGATCGGTCGGCGGCTTGGTCTTCAACGCTTCCATGGCGATCTCCCGTTGCTCATAGGACCGGCTGCGGCCGGCTGCTGCCGTGCTGGGCCAGCACCGCGCGCGTGCCGCGCGCGATCATCAGCTCCTCGTCGGTCGGGATGACCCAGGCGGTGGGCCCGGGGCCGCGGGTCACGCGCGGGCCGCCGGACGCGTTGGCCGCCTCGTCGAGCGCGAACCCCGCCCAGGCGGCGCCCCTCAGGACCTCGGCGCGGGTGGCGGCGTCGTTCTCGCCGATGCCCGCGGTGAAGATGAGGGCGTCGATGCCGCCCAGCGCCGCCACCAGCGAGCCGAGTTCCCGTCCGATCCGGTAGACGAACAGGTCGATGGCGCGGCGGGCATCGGGGTCGGTCGCCGCGACGCCGCGCAGCGTGCGCATGTCGTTCGAGATTCCCGAGACGCCGAGCAGCCCCGACTGGGTGTAGAGCATGCGCTCCGCCTCGTCCGGGCCGAGCCTCATCTCGCGCAGCATGTAGAACACGATGCCGGCATCGAGGCTGCCGCAGCGCGTGCCCATGGGCAGGCCGTCGAGGGCGGAGAAGCCCATCGTGGTCGCGACGCTGGCGCCGCGATCCAGGGCACACAGGCTGGCGCCGTTGCCGAGATGCGCGACGATCACGCGTCCCGCGGCGAGGGCGGGGTCGTACGCCGCCAGCACCGAGGCGATGTAGGCGTAGGACAGGCCGTGGAAGCCGTAGCGCCGGACGCCGCGCTCGATCATCGCGTGCGGCACGGCGAACAGCCGGGCGATCTCCGGCTGGCCGGCATGGAAGGCCGTGTCGAAGCAGGCGATCTGTGGCAGGTCGGGGAGGCGCCGCTGCAGGATCCGGATCGGCTCGAGGCTGTGCGGCTGGTGAAGGGGGGCGAGCGGCACCAGCCGCTCGAGGGCTTCCAGGACCTGGGCGTCCACCCGCACGGGCTCGGCATAGGTCGCGCCGCCGTGGACGATCCGGTGCCCGGCGGCGATCAGCCGAAAGCCGCCGCTCTGCGCCCCGAGCCACGCGGACACGTGCAGCAGCGCAGCCTCGTGACCGAACGCCGCCCCACGATCGAACCTCGCCTCCTCCACCACCGCGCCGGTGCCGTCTCGGATGACCAAGTGGGCGGACCCGCCGAGGCCTTCGAACAGGCCCCTGAAGAGGCGGCGCGGGCCCTCGTCATCGCCGGACGCGAAGACCTGGAACTTGAGGCTCGACGAGCCCGCATTCAGCACGAGCAGGACCAGGGTCATCGGCTAGACCTCGGGCAGCAGATGCGCGGTCCGCTGCGCGGCCGCGAACAGAGAGGCGACCGCGCAGGAGGCGAGCCGCGTCACGCGGGAATCGGCCCGGCTCGTCAGGATGATCGGGACCCGGGCCCCGAGCACGATGCCGGCGGCATCGGCGCCGGCCAGGAAGGTCAGACTCTTGGCCAGCATGTTGCCGGCTTCGAGATTGGGAACGACGAGGATGTTGGCGTGGCCGGCCACGGGTGAGCGGATCTTCTTGATCCGGGCCGCACCGAGGTCGATGGCGTTGTCGAGGGCGAGCGGCCCATCCAGCACGGCTCCCGTGATCTGCTCCCGGTCGGCCATCTTGCAGAGGGCGGCGGCATCGAGCGTGGAGGGCACCTTCGGGGTGACGGTCTCCACGGCCGAGACGATGGCGACCCGAACCCTTTCGACGCCCAGGGCGTGCGCGAGATCGATGGCATTCTGCGTGATGTCGCGCTTCTCCTCGAGCGTCGGCGCGATGTTGATCGCGGCGTCCGTCACGATGAGGGGCGTCGCATGCGCCGGCACATCCATGACGAAGCAGTGGCTGATGCGCCGGGCGGTCCGCAGGCCGCTGTCGGAGCGGACCACGGCGGCCATGAGCTCGTCGGTGTGGAGGCTGCCTTTCATCAGCGCCTCGGCCTCGCCGGCGCCCACGAGGCCGACCGCCCTGGCAGCGGCGTTGTCGCTGTGCGCGGCCTCCACGCTGCGATACGCCGTGATGTCCGCGCCGAGAGCGACCGCGGCAGCGCCGATCTTGCGTGGTGGGCCGATTAGGATGGGCTCGATGATTCCGAGCGCGGCGGCTTCGAGGGCCCCCCCGAGCGAGGCCTCATCGCAGGGGTGAGCAACCGCCACCCGCAGCTTCGGAAGTGCCTTGGCGGCCGCAATCAGGCGGTCGTACTTGTCGTGGCGGCGGGGTTCCACCGATGGCCGCTCGGAAGCCAAGGTCGGCACCATCATTCCTCCTGGCGCAACGCAGCCATACGCCGCCTCGGCAGATGGTCACCTGAGCGAGATCCAGGGATTCAGTACCACTGCCTCGAAGACGACCCGCAGTGTATGGCTGCCGATCCTGCCTGCTTGATCGGCTGAGACAGCTCATCGGCCCTACCGCATTAGGATTTTTATCCAAGTCATTAAATTGAGATCAATCGGCGAACGGTGTTAATAGCTGGCAACGAGCACAATGACCTGACCGGCTGGCTTTGGACCGGACTGATTGAGAGGATCAGCCAGGACCGAAGGAGTCGGACATGCGGCGAGGTCAGAAGACGAACGCGGAGCAGGTGGTATTGAAGCTGCGCCAGATCGAGGTGCAGACAGCCCAGGGCAAGAGTTTGTCACTGGCGTGCAAGGAGGCGGAGATCTCCGAGCAGAGTTATTATCGCTGGCGCAAGGAGTACGGCGGCCTCCAAGTCGACCAGGCCCGGAAGATGAAGGACCTGGAGCGCGAGAACGCGCGGCTGCGGCGGCTCGTGGCTGACCTGTCCCTGGAGAAGCAGGTGCTAGCGGACGTCGCCTCGGGAAACTTGTAGCCCCCGAGCGGCGCCGGCAGGCGGTCGACAGCATCCGGGAGAAGTACGGCCTCTCGGAACGTCACGCCTGCCGGATCGTCGGTCAGCACCGCGGCACGCAACGCTACGTGCCGACCGTGCTGGCGGACGAGGATGAGTTGACCCGCGCCATCATCGCCCTGGCGTCCGAGTACGGACGCTATGGCTATCGCCGCGTCACCGCGCTGCTGAAGGCAGCAGGGTGGCAGGTGGGCAGGGATCGGGTTCAGCGCATCTGGCGTCGCGAGGGGCTGAAGGTCCCGCAGAAGCACCGGCCGCGCAGCCGGCTTTGGCTGAATGACGGCTCGTGCGTGCGACTACGGCCGCTCCACCGCAACCACGTCTGGAGCTTCGACTTCGTGCGAGCGCGGACCCACGACGGACGCTCGCTCCGGGTCCTGACGCTGATCGACGAGCATAGCCGGGCTTGTCTGGCGCTGAAGGTGGCGCGACGCATCAACAGCGTCGGCGTGATCGAGACGCTGGCCGACGCCATGTGCCTGCACGGCATCCCGAAGCACATCCGCTGCGACAATGGCCCTGAGATGATCTCGAAGGCGCTGCGCAAATGGGTCGCCAAAGCTGGCTCGCAGATCCAGTACATCGCACCCGGCTCGCCGTGGGAGAACGGGTACTGCGAGAGCTTCAATGGAAAGCTTCAGGATGAGTGCCCGAGACAGGAGATCTTCTACTCGCTGACGGAGGCACAGATCGTGATCGGTCTTTGGCAAATTACCTACAACCGCGTCCGGCCGCACTCGTCCCTGAGCTATCGGCCGCCCGCGCCTGTCAGCTACCCGGATCTGGCCTACCGGCTACCCATGGCAGCGGCTATGCAGTAGCCTTCCACTCGGCTCGGTTCAAAATACCGGTCAGGTCAGGTGGGGCTTTTGAAGCCCAGCGCCGAGTGACGGCGGCAGGGATTGTAGAAGCCATCGATGTAACGGGCCAGCGCGATGGTGGCCTCGGCTCGCGTCTGGAACGCGGTGCGCCAGACCAATTCGCTCTTCCGTGTCTTGAAGAACGTCTCGACCATCGCGTCATCATAACAATTTCCCTTGTCGGACATCGAGATTACGATGCCATGTCCTCATAATTTCTCCTGATACTCATTCGAACAGTACTAACTGCCGCGGTCGGAATGATGCAATAAACCTGGTCCGGGCCGTCGGACGACAAGGGCACGTCGCAGCGCGGTCAGCGCGAATTCCTTGTGAAGCCGGTCGCCCGCCGCCCAGCCCACGACCCGTCGGGAGTACAGATCGAGGACCACCGCCAGGTACAACCAGCCCTCCCGCGTCCAGATGTAGGAGATGTCGCTTCCCCACTTGCGATCCGGCCCGGCCGCCGTGAAGTCCTGGTCGAGGTGGTTGGGCGCGACTGGAAAGGCGTGGCCGCTGTCCGTCGTGCGCCGGAAGCGGCGCGGCTGGCGGGCTTTGAGCCCGTTCTCCCGCATCAGCCGGGCCACGCGCCGCCGGCCTACCGCCAGGCCCTGCTCGCGCAGCTCGCGCGTCATGCGCGGGCTGCCATATGTCTCGTGCGAGAGCGTGAAGGCGGATCGGACGTGGGCAAGCAGCACGAAATCTTCGCGCTGCCGCGTCGAGGCCGGGCGGTTCTTCCAGGCGAAATAGCCGCTCGGAATGACGTCGAGGACCTTGCACAGGCGCGCGACCGGGAAGTCCTTCTTCGCCGCGTCGATGAGGCGGAACCTCATCGACTTCCCCCCTTGGCGAAAAAAGCCGTGGCCCGCTTCAGGATCTCCCGCTCCTGGCGCAGCACCTCGTTCTCGCGGCGCAGACGCTTGAGCTCGGCGGCCATGTCCTCCTGCCGGTCGGTCGGTGGGTTGTCCATCTCCCGCTTACGTCGACCGTCAATCCAGTTGCGCAGCGTCGATAGCCCGACGCCGAGATCGGCGGCGACCTCGCGGCGCGACCGCCCACTCGTCTGCGCCAATCGCACCGCCTCAGCACGAAACTCAGGGGTAAAGGTCTGCTTCCGGCCTGCAATCGGAACCCTCCTCCTTCAGGAAAAGAGCTCTCCACTTTCTCGAGGCAAGTCCATCTGTCACCTGTGCTTCATCGCGCGAGACAGCCCGCCGTAAAACGGGCCGTGCGCGGCGCGAGGCTTGCCGCCCTGCGGATCCCGGTGCGGCCCCTCCTGTCCAGTTCGGTCAAGCGGCACGCCGCGTCACCGGCTAGGTTGGCAGGTCTCCCTCCGTTTAGCGGCTCCCGCGAAGGCCGTCATGACACGTTCCCGACCTTCCATCGCCGCCCTGATCCTGTCCTTGCTCGCCGGGCTATCAGGCGGGTTCACCAGCCTTGAGGCGCGTGAGCGTCCCGCGCAGGGCACCGTCACCATCCCCAGCGACGCAGTACTCAACCGGCTCGAACGCGAGGCGATCACCATGCCCCCGCTCGACGTGACCGGAACGCCGCCGGGCAGTGGAGACGGGACACGGGAACGGCGCGAGCGCCGCATCAAGCGGACATCGCCGGAGCGCGGCGGCGCCTGCGACGATTGCTGAACGGATTCGGGCGCGAGGCAGGGATGCAGGACGCCGAGCCCCTCATCGCCGATCACGACCTGACGAAGATGCGTGGTCCGGCGAATCCTGCACCGCGGCGCAGACGATGGAGTTGGGCCCTGCCGGCGGTCGGCTTGCTGCTGGTAGCCGCCGCCGGCTTTGCTCTTGCCCATCTCTGGTCACCGCACGCCAATCTGCGCATCACGCTCGGGCCCCCCGGCAGCACGGCCGAACGCTTCATCACGGCCTTCGCGGCCGTCTCAAAGGTGCAGCATCCGCGCGTGAACCTCGAACTCGTCCGGGTCGACGATCTCGCGGGCAGCGCCAAGGCGCTGGAAGAGCGACGGACGGACCTTGCCATCGTGCGCAGCGACGCGGCGGTGCCGGCCAACGCCCAGACCATCGTGCTCCTGCGGCGGGACGTCGTCGCCTTTGTCCTGCCCCCGCACAGCCCCGTGACGTCGGTCGCCAATCTGGCGGGCAAGTCCGTCGGCATCGTGGCCGGGCCTCTGCAGGCCGCCAATGCGCGCCTCCTCGACATGGTGCTAAGCTTCTTCAACATCCCCGCAAAGGACGTCGAAAAGGTCGTTCTGCCGGTCGACGGGCTGGCTCAGTCCGTCCGGCAGAAGAAGCTGGCCGCCGTCCTGGCGGTCGGTCCGATGGCGCCCGGCGAGGTCGTCGACGTGGTCGCCGCGGTCGCACGCGCAACGAAGGGCACTCCCGGCGTCCTCGCGCTCGACGAGGCAGAGGCGATCGGCAAGCGGTTCCCCGGCCTCGACTCGATCGACGTGCCCAAGGGCGAGTTTCGGGCACGTCCCACGACGCCGAGCGACTCCGTCACGACGCTGGCGGTCACTTTCCGGTTCGCTGCCTCGGAGTTGATGCCCAATGTGGTTGCGGCGGCGATCGCCCGGTCGATCCTGACGACCAAAGCCAAGCTCGCGGCGGTGACTCCGCTGGCCGCGCAGATCGAGGCGCCCGATCCGGACGACAAGAGCCCGATCCTGCCGGTCCATCCGGGCGTGGCCGCCTACCTGAGCAACGGAGACCAGAGCTTCTTCGACCAAGTCCAACAGTATTTCTACCTCGGCGGCCTCGTGATCAGCCTCGCCGGATCGCTCCTCGCCGCCGCCTCGGCGGGCTGGAACCGTCGCCGGTCGGAGGCGGAGTGGCGCCCCGTCCGACGGCTCGTGGAGATCGCCGACGCGGCGCCGGGGGTCGATCGCGCCGGGCTCGCCGCGCTGGAGGGCGAATATCGGGCGATCGTGTCGGGGATGCTGGGCTGTTCGTCCGGGGCTGTCAGCACTGACTGCCTGTCGGCCTTCTCGACGGCCCTGGCCCATGCCCGCCACGCCCTCGATCGCCGCGGCGCCAGTATCGATCCCGCAAGCCTCGGTTCGGAGACGGTGGCGGTACCCTCCGCGCCGACGCTCGTCGTCGGGCGGTGACGGCGGGCGACGAGGGTGCGCCCGGCGCCGGTCAGCCGCTTCCTTCCCGAGCGGCGCGAACCTGTCCCTGCGCACAAAGCAGCAGGTCGCGCAGGCGTCCGGCGCCTAGCACGTGGCCGATCTCCTGGTAGGCGAAGTACGGGAGCAGCACCACGAACATGACCCAGGCGAAGGTTAGCACGCCCCGCGGGCCACCGGCCACCTCTGGCAGGACGGCGCCCGGTGCCTGTCCGTGCCAAGCCCCGAGCAGCACCTCCTCCAGTCCGTAGGCAGCCACCAGGACAGCCGTGAACAGGAGGGCGCGGTACAGCACCACGTAGACGAGGGGCCTGCGGCTGATGCGCCGGCCGAAGCTCAGCGATCCGAGCTTCGTCGCCTCGGCGATCAGCATGAACTTGGCCAGGACCAGGGCATTGATCAGCCCGAGCGCGTAGAAGTGGTAGCCTGGATAGTGCGGTATGTCGCGATCGATCCGGGCGTAGATGTTGATGCTGAACAGGATCAGGGTGCCGAAGACCACGATCAGGTAGGTGGCGAAGACGAGATATCGCTTCGCTTCGTCGGCAACCCGTTGCCACAGGGATACGGGCGGCTCGTGCGTGTCGGCGCCCGACCTCTCCCCGGGATCAGGAATGGCGGCCTCCCGAGAAGAGGCAGGGGGCATGGCTCGTCCTCCGCGGGTTCCGTCCGCGCCATGCGGCACAGGTCCCGATTGCGCCTGTGAGGCCGCGGATCGGTTGACCGATCCGGGGCCTCACAGGGCTGAGTCAGGCCGCCAGCTTGACGGCGTGCTTGCTCTCGATCGTGCGCCGGATCAGGCGGCGGGTCCGCTCCGTGAAGGCGAGCTTGTCCGCCAGGCAGCTCTCCAGCAGGACGCCGACCCCGAAGTGCCCGCTCACGTCGGCCATGGCGACCAGGGCCACGTATTCGGCGATGCGCAGATGCATCAGGTGATTGGCCTTGATCAGAATGAACAGGGCCTTGGCGGCCGGGGCCTGGATCTCGGCCAGTTCGCGCCGAAAATCTTCGAGGAAGACTTCCTGCAATCGGCCGTTCCCCGTTATCGGTTTTTCGCCGATCAGCTGAAAGCAGCGGTCGAGCGACTTGATCGTCTTGTCCTGGATAAAGGCGCGTGATTGAAGCGCCTCCTGGATCGCCGGATCCTGCGCGACCTGCCCAAGTTCCTCGTAGATCTTCGTCGCGCGTTCAGCGTGATGCCGCGCATCGCTCAGCATGCGCACGAAAAGCTCCTTCGGTGTCTTGACCGGCATGGCAATCTCCTCACCCTTCATGGCTGTCGATAGAGGCATCTCTCGAATGCCAGGATCGCTTCGTGCGCCATTGGCGCGACCGGAAGCAGCGTTCTGCCGGTCGCCGGGGCGAGCCCCTCGCTCACCGCGCAGAAGCGTGGGGCATTATGCGTCCGCGCCGGGTCCCTGCTTGATCGGGCGAGACAGGAGCCGAGCCGGGCATCGGTCGCGCCCGGCGATTCAACCGCAGCAGGGAAAGACTACGCTCCTCAAGCGGGGTGCGCGTCACCGCGGATCAAGCGGCGTTGCCGGCTCGGCCTTACTCTGCGGTCGGTGCGTATCCGAGGCGGTCGGTGCGTATCCGAGGGGCAGAAGGCTTGATGCCGCGTTCAGCCCATCTCGGCAGATCCTTCTCCAGAGCGGAGATCATCCCATGAGGCTTGTACGGATTGCGTCCTTGGCCAGTGCTGCCCTGATCCTGAGCGGTCTGGCCGCCGAGGCGCGTGGTTTCCACGGCGGGGGCGGCTTCCGCGGCGGCGGAGTCCGTGCCGGCGGCTTCCATGGCGTCCGGGTCGGTGGGGTCGGCGGCTATCGCGGGGCGGCGGGTTACCGGGGCCGCTACGGCGCCGTCGGTCGCTATGGCGGGGTCGGTCGCTACGGCGCGGTGGGCCGATACGGTGGCGTCGGCCGTTACGGGTATGGCTATGGCCGCTACGGTTACGGCGCCCGACCCTACGGCTACGGCCTGGGTGCGGCGGCCGTCGGAGCTGCGGCTGCCGCCGGCTACGGCGCCACCTACGGCCGCTGCGGGCCTTACGCATATTACGATGCCTATGCGGGCGTCTGCCGTCCGTATTGAGGCCGTTGAACAAGGCCGGGGCCGTGCGGTCCCGGCTCCCGCTCCTCCGGCCTGAACCGGTGGCCCACTCGGCCCGATCCGGCAGACGGCCTCAGAACAGGTTGGGTCGAATGCCATGACCTTCCGATCTGTCGCCTCCCTCCTCGTAATCTTCTCAGGCGCGCCCGCTCTGGCCCAATCGTACGGCCTGCAGCAGCCGGCAGCCCTGTTTCACGGCAATTACTGCGGCCTCGGCAACAACGCCCCATTGCCGCCCATCGACGCGCTCGATGCCGCCTGCGCCCGCCACGACGCCTGCACCCCCGTGGGCCGGTTGCCGTCGCCGGCGTGCAATGCACGTCTCTATTGGGAAACGGACCGGATCTCGCGCGATCCGCGGCAACCGGACGACATTCGAGCGCTGGCGGGCTTCGTCGCCGCGGGCGCCGCCCTTCTGCCGTTCGACCCGAATGCGCCGGCCGTCGCCGTCAGGATTCCTGTCACCGCTCGCCCGATCTATCATGCCTACTGAAGTTCGCTTCGATGAAGTGGGCAGCGGTTCGAGGCGGGGGAGCGCGTCAGGGGTTCAGGAGCCGTACCCGAGTGCAGCGCGATCGAGTACGGCTCTAGAGCAGGCCTTCCGAGGCGGTCAGCGGCGGAATTTCCCCCGGTACCCGCCGACGTGACGTCCGTAGACGGCCCGGCCGCCATAGGCCCGACCGCCCCGATACACGCGCCCACCGCGGTAAACGGCCCCGCCCCGATAACCATACCGGGCACCGCCGGGGTAACCGTAGATCCCACCGCCCCGGTACCCATAAGCACCCGGCGCTCCGTAGACGTTGGGTCGACAGGCGCCATACGGCCCCCGGTGGAAGCCGGGGCCGCACCCGCCGGCGGCTTGCGCGGCCGCGATGCCGAAGCCGCCCGGTCCGGGCCCGTTCAGGCCCAGCAGTACACCGAGCGCGAGAGCTGAAAGCGATATGATCCGTGTCGAGCGCATGTGTCTCTCCTCCGTCACGATTTGCAACAATATCAAGCCAATTCATAAATTTGTCCGGCAAGAATGCGGAAAAATCTGATAATACTGAAGTTGCTGTCGGATGGTACATATGAATGATATTATAATCTCGGCCGATCTGTACAGCGTTCCAACCGAGGAAGGGCAGGGAGCATCGGGTCGGCGCCCGTCTCGGAAGGCCGGCACGTGAGCCTCCAGATGCTGGGCGTCATGTCGGACCAGCGTCGGAACGCGTGTGTGAACGCAGCCGCTTCGGAGAAGCCCAGACAGGCTGAGATCTGCGCCAACGTCATGTTGGTATCGGCCAGAAGCTGTTTTGCCGTCTCGAACCGGATCTGCGTGGTCACTGACCGGAAGCTCGTGCCCTCGGCCCTCAGACGACGGCTGAGCGTGCGCCTATGAACCGCGAAGTGGCGCGCCGCGGCCTGACTCGACCAAGGGTTCTGGATGAACTCCATGCGCAGAAGCCGCCGAAGCTGGTCAGACATCTGGAGTGGCTCCGTTCCCCCGATCTGTCGGATGCGGTGTTCCGCGATCTCGAGAACCGTCCGATCCGCGCCCGCGATCGGTTGTTCGAGAAGGCGTGAGGGAAACGCGATGGCTGCCCATTCCTGATCAAACCGGACGGGTCCGCGGAAGAAATGCCAATACGGATCTGTCTGGTTCGGCAGCGCACGCGGCAACAGGAGTTCCGACGGCGACCATTGGGCACCCAGCAGGGCGCGCATGATATTGACGATCGTGGCGAGCGCCCCCTCCGATTGGAGGCCCACCGCCGTCGCCCCGGCTTCGTAAGGGAAGTAATGAAGCAGCGCCAAGTCGGCCTCGACACAGAGTCTGACTGCGGAGCCGCACGTCCAGGCCCAGGGCCTTGTCTCTAGGACATGCAGCGCGTCGCCAACCGTTCCCGCATTTCGAACCAGCGCGCCGCTCGGCCCGAGCTTGGCGAGAACGATGCGCTGTCCCACGAGCAGACCGAGATGGCCGCACCCCGTCCGCTTCGCGCCCAGTTGAAGCAGCCGGCCGAGCGCGGCATTTGACACTGGCGCGCCGTTTTCCCGGTATGCCCGCGAGTCGCAGTCCGCCTCGCAGAGGAGGGCGACGGGATCTGCGCCGAGTTCCGATAGGACCGCACAGGCTGCACTCGCAACGTCGCCGTGGAGGTCGCCCAGACCTACCCCGGCGTCGGGGGGCTCGTCCCCGTCCGGCCGCCGATCGGCATCGGGTAAATCGAAAGCGTCTGCGCGCGCTGGCGCGAGGCTGTTGGCCATCGCAGGAGACCGTTACTTCCCCGGTTCGGCGAAGTTGGCGCTATCCACGGCATAAACACATTGCGCTGGATCAATATGGATATTTCCGCAGGATAATTCGCCAGTTTTGATTTATGAATACAATATTAGTTACAGGGCTCCGACCGGATCGCCCTGTGACGAAAACGAAGCTGGAGACGCGCGGCGGCGCGGGCTGACAGTTCGCGCCGACGAGCGTGGGCGGATCGCCTCGGCGGCCGCGTGGGCGTCCTGCCTGCGGGGCCGGCATCGAGGCCTTGTGATCCTGGCCAGGCAGGCCGCAGGGGCGGCCCTCGCGGGCCAAAGCGGGCATGCAAGCCTGTCCGGACGGCTGCCGATCTGGGGTCCGCGTCAGAACATCCCGCGGAATGCGCGGCGGATGCGGGCGCGTCCGATCCGGCCATCGCGCAGATGGGGCCGGAACAGCTTCCTGAGGGCGTAGACCGCAAGAGCGTACTCGGCCCTGCACCGCGCGGCGCGCGCCTTGGGCAGGGTACCGGCCTCGACGAGATAACCGAAGGTTTCGCGATCCGCGCCGTAGGCAAGGCAGAGCAGGTTGTAGAGGCGCTGCCCCGCGAGGCTGTGATCATCGGCCAGC
This sequence comes from Methylobacterium mesophilicum, assembly GCF_036441335.1. Taxonomy (GTDB): domain Bacteria; phylum Pseudomonadota; class Alphaproteobacteria; order Rhizobiales; family Beijerinckiaceae; genus Methylobacterium; species Methylobacterium mesophilicum_B. The sequence goes on along the minus strand of NZ_MLBW01000026.1, from coordinate 147,100 downwards.
ACCGTTTGGTCCGCGGCCTCCTCGGCGGCTTGGCTGCGCAGCAGATGGGCCGTGCCGTCGACCGCGTGCCGCGCCTGGGCGGGCGGCAATTCGAGCAAGATCAGGGCGGCGAACTGGTCGGCCGCGTCCTCCTCTCGGCCGAGCACGGGCACGTCGAGCAGATCGTACAGGGCATGACCGAGTTCGTGGAGGAAGATCTGCGCGACGGCGCCGAAGATCGCGTCGTGCTGGCTCAACCCGGGCTTGGCTGGGCTGCCGGACGCACGATCGCGCACCTCCTGAATATACTCGTAGCAGACCGTGACCGTCCGGCTCTCGGGCGCGTACCACGCGTTGGGCTCGCCGCAGACCGACAGACGCAGGGTCAGCGCGCGCGGCGGACGCACGCCGCGGACGATCGCCTGAAGGCCTTCCAGAACACGGCGCGCCCTGAGGTCGCGATGGAGCGCACGCGTCTCTTCGTTCGCGGGGCGTTGATAGACGATCCGGATCGCCGCGCCCCGTGATCGGGCCGCCTGGACCGGCATCGCGCCGATGACGAGCGTCAGGCTCGCGGCGAATCCGACGGCGCATCGCATCCGACACTCTCTGGACCGCGCGCCTCACTGCGACAGGACGCGCACGATCCGGTGCGACTCGAGATCGACGATGACGGCCTTCTCGTCCGGTGAGATGAAGTAGCCGTAATAGCCCGACGGGATCAGGCCCGGGATCGACTGATTGCGCAGGGATCCCATCTCGATCCAGGAGGGGACTTCGCTGCCGATCCCGACCCGGCGGCCGATCCCGTTCTCCGTGGTGTACCGCGGTCCTGTCTCGAACAGGGCCGCGACCGTGACCGGGACACCGCCGAGCTCGATCTCCCCGGTCATCCCGCCGCGCGGATTGACCTTCAGGGCAAGCGGCTGCGCCTGGAGCGGCGCGCAGATCGCCATTGCGACGACGCCGAGGGCGATCTTTGACAATATTCGCGACTCGATTTCAGTCTCTATAGACATGATGACCTCCACGCCGGGTCCGCAGACGCGGGTGCGTGCCTAGATCTCGCGGAACCTTAAATCATCCCAAGGTGCGTGCTTGATCAGAAGCGACAGGGGCCGGCCGTGCCGGTTCCACGGAGACCGACCGGGCGCTTCGTCGTCATGCCGGGCGGGGCCGCGACGACCGAGGTGGGGTTGAAGCCCGCACACCCGCGATGGAGGCCCGCCGCCGAGCGGCCGGCCTCGGGCTGGATCGGGTCGGGGGCCGCACCGGCGGGTCCGATCGGCGGGGTAGGAGAAGGCAGAGCCCTCGGCAGCCGTGATCCGGACGTCCTCGCACGGAACGAGGCAGCCCTGACACAACTGGGCTGCCTCGAGCGCTTGGTCGTCGTGTTCGGTGCGTCGCCTCTCGTCGAGGACCCCGGCGCCCCTCAGACGATGCGCGGCACGCGGCGTGTTGGTCCCGGACGCGCCTGCCGGCGCACGCGTCCCGACCCGTAACTCTCTGAGGATCGCTCCCGATAGCGGCGGCCCCGAGAGTCTCGATTCGCCGGGCTCCTCGCGCCGAGCCCGTGCTTCCATCGACGGACGGTGTTCTAGCCGCCTGCGACCTTCTCGGGCTCCTCCTCCTCGATCGTCTTCCCGAGACCGAGCCAGGCCTTCATCGCCGCGGGCAGCGAGCGGGCAGTCTTCTTCTTCAGCCGGTCCGGAGCGCGCGCAGCATCCAGCCGGGACGCCGCCACATCCATCCCGAGAGCGTCGGCCTGCCGCCCGATCGCCAGGGCACCCTCGAGGGTGGCGAGCCCCTTGTCGAAGGAGGCCGTATCCCAATGCATCCGGTCGTTTCCGACGCGCCGGTCGATGTACCGGGCGCGCGCCAGCTCGACTGCCCGCGCGTCCGCACACGCCAGGCGGGTCACGAACGGCAGCAAGCGCCGCCGCTCCTCGTCAGTCGCCTCGTCGTTCAGGCGCATGGCCAACTGGCAGATCGGGCGCGAGAAGCAGTTCGGCATCCGGCTGACCGAAGCCACCGGCTGGTACGGGAAGCCGCAGGCGACGATGGCCGCCTCGTTGATACAGGTCCCGCCGTCGGGGCCGGGGAACTGGTGCGAGCCCCGAAGAAGCTTCCAGTTCAGGAGGTGATCGAAGTCGTCCATGGCGGCGAATTCCTTCGACTGCGTTCTGACACCAAATCTGATTTGATCGCACGGGATCTCTTGTCGCCCGTGTTTGATCGTCGGTCGGTTTCGGGAAGTCGGCCGGAGTCACATCATCCGTTCGCTACTGTGGCTCATCCGGCGCGCGACGTGATCGGTCCGGTGCCAGGGCTGGCCGAAGATCAGCCAAGCCAATCCGAAGCCGACACCGCCGGCAGCGAACAGCGCCGTCAGCGCGGCCGGATCCAAGCCGTTGACCATGTGGCGCCTCGACGGGTGTTCATCCTGTCCTGGCAGGATCGCCTGCCGCGACACGTTGGGGTCTTTCGCGACGTTGTGCAGGACCCGTCTGAGATGGTCGGAGATTTGGCCGGCGAGCCGGTCGTCCTCTGGGAGACGCTCGCCCCGTCTGTCCTCGGACTCGATGACGTCGTGGAAATGGCCGCTCGTCATAGCGAATCTCCATGGCTGTCCGCGGATTATTCGGCGGTCGGGCGATCCCTTCTCAGCGGGTCTGAACGCTCGTCTGAGGCGCGGGCGACGACGCGGTCCTCAACGGCGCGGACGCCCGGCACCGACCGGGTCGCGCGCTCCGCCGGGGCCGGCACGGCAACCCGCCAGGATGACCTGATTGCCCGAGACACTGATCGTGATCGCGTCGGCCTCGATCATCCCGCCCGGTCGCAAAGCCACCAGCTCCTGCCCTTCACGGTCATCGCGTCCCTCCTGGCTCTCCTCCGGAGGGTTTCCCACGGAGCCTGCCGCGGACTCTGCGCGCCCGGCGCCGGCGGGCCTTGATCTAGCGCAATGCCGACGCGTCCGGCTCGACGGCGGCTCGCGGCCGCCGGCGAAAGGTCAGACCCGTGCCGTCCCAGAGCACGGTGCCGGTGTGGCCGCGCGGGACCTTGGCGACCCGACCGGTGAGGGCGTCGTTGGCGCCGAAGAGGCGGTCGCACGGCACGCTCGTCGGCCTCAGGCCCGGGGCCCGCCGCGTCGCCGTCGCGCCGCGCCTCGCGGGTGCTCTGCGACTCGCGCCTCACGTCCATGTCGGCCTCCCGGTGGCGGATGCCGGGGATCGTGCAGGCGGCCGGGATCGACGGCGTTGAGGTGGATCAAGGCGGCCCGGGACCGCGTCGGCAGGATGCCTCGCGTCAGCAGGACGGGAGCGAACGATGGCCCTGGTGCTCCGAACCACCTTGATCACGACGGTCGGCCGCGCGCGGGGGCCGGCCTCGCTCAGACCGAAGAACGACGCCGGTCGCCGGGTCGTCGCCGATGCGGCGCGCTACCGGTCCATCGCCACCTGGACGCTGGGCTCGCCGCCGTGGGGATCGCCCAGAGCGAGCACCAGGCCCGCCGCCACCGCGAAGCCGGTCGCGAGCGCCGCGGCCGCGATCTTGGGCCTGCGGGCGGCCGCGATCAGCCGTCCGATCCGGCCTGCGGGCTGNTCGTGGCCGGCGCGCTGATGGGGATGGGTCTGTGGCTGCACCTCGCAGAGCGCCACGAGCACGAGCACCTCCATGAGGCGATGGAGCACGAGCATGCCCACGTCCACGATGAGCACCATCAGCATCATCACGATGGGCCGGTGACGGAGCCCCACTCCCACTGGCACCGTCATGAGCCGCTACGGCACACCCATCCTCACTACCCGGACCTCCACCACCAGCACGGTCATGTTTGAGGGGGCTGGGAGCGGCTGCTTTCGAGATGCGGCGATAGCCGCCGCCGCGGCTGGGTTGGGTCGGCCGCGGTAAGTCCCTTTGCGGGGGATCGGTCAACCTCCGCATCACGCCCTCAGCGACATCTCCACAGCCGCCGCTCCGAGGATTTTGAAAGCGGCCACTTCGAGGCCCGCTCAGCGGGGCTATCGCGCGTGAGGGATCGTCACGGCTAGGCAGTTTGGGTTAAAGTAGCATCCGGTTGGGCGTCCGATAGAAGGCGCCTGAGAGTTTGTAGGGAGCCAACTTGGCCGACGACGCCACGCTGCGCCGACTGCTCGCTGGTATCGCCCGGGGAGAGGCAAATCGGCTGGCCGATCTCTACGATCTCACGAGCCCGAAACTTTACGGCCTGATCCTGCGTATTCAGCGTGACCGTGGCTTGGCCGAGGACGTGCTTCAGGACGTCTACATGCGCATTTGGCAGGCCGCGGGCAGCTACAAGCCCGAGGCCGGGCCGCCGCTGCCGTGGCTCTGCACCGTCGCCCGCAATCGCGCCATCGACAGCGTAAGGCGGAAGGTCGAGCATCAGGGCCCGGAATTGGATACCGGCGAGGATTGGGTGGCGCGGCTGATCGATCCGCACGATGGGGCGGCAGATTTCATGGACCGGAACGCCCTCCTGGCCTGCCTCGGCCGTCTGGACCCCAAGCACCGGGACTGCGTCGTGCTGGCCTATTGCGAAGGGCAATCTCGGGAGGAGTTGGCGCGACACTTCGACCGGCCAGTCGCCACCATCAAGACTTGGCTGCACCGGTCACTCGCAGGCCTCAAGTCCTGCCTGGAGGCTGTCTCGTGAGCGGCAGCGGCCAGCCCGGCATGGACCCGACGTCCGAGCGCGACATGCGCGCGGCCGAGTACGCCCTCGGGACACTCGACGCGCGGGAGCGGGCGGCGCTGGAGCGCGAGGCGAGCCAAGACCCCGGCACGGCCAGCCGCATCCGCGAGTGGGAGCGGCGCCTGGCGCCGCTGATGGAGGCCGTGCCACCCTTGGCGCCGCCGCCGCGGGTCCGCGAAGCGCTGCTGCGCGCGCTGCCAGACGCGACCGACGTAGCGCGTGGTGAACTTCGCCACCTGCGGCGGCAGGTGAGGCGCTGGCGGATCGCCGCGGCAGGGTCAGGCCTGCTCGCCGCGGGCCTCGCGCTGTTCGTGGCAGTCGGGCCGTCACGAACACCGGCGGGAGGGCGCTATCTGGCTGTCGTGCAGGGAGGCGGGGCGCTGCCGGCGCTGATCGTGCGTGTCGACACGCAGACCGGCCTCGCAGAAGTCAGGCCCGTCGGTGCCGACGCGCCCGCCGGGCGGAGTCTGGAATTGTGGTACGTCGGCGCAGGAGGTGCAAAGCCGCTCGGCCTCGTCGGAGCGGCGCCAAGTCAGGTGAGGCTACCGCAGGACACCGCACCGGACGGGGTAATCGCGGTCTCGGTCGAGCCGCCCGGAGGCTCACCGAGCGGCCAACCCACGGGTCCGGTGATCTACACCGGCAAGCTCATCGCCGAATGACCGGGCGCGGCGGGCACGCCTGCCGGCGCTCGCGTAATCTGAAAGGCCACGCGCTGTCGAAGCCCGCAGCCCTCACGGGCCGCGGGCACTGCGCGTTACGGCATCAGCACGGCGTTGATGACGTGGATGACGCCGTTCGACTGCATGACGTTCGGGATGGTCACCGTGGCGGTGTTGCCTTTCTGGTCGGTGACGAGAACCTTCTTGCCCTGCACCTCGACGGCGAGTGGTTCGCCCTCGACGGTGGTCAGCACGCCCTGTCCACCACCCTTCTTGGCCAGCGCCATCAGGTCCTTGGCGGTGTAGACACCCGGGACCACGTGGTAGGTCAGGATCTTCGTCAGCGTCGCCTTGTTCTGCGGCTGCACGAGGCTTTCCACCGTGCCCGGCGGCAGCTTGGCGAAGGCGGCGTTGGTCGGCGCGAACACCGTGAACGGGCCCGGGCCGTTCAGCGTATCGACGAGGCCCGCGGCCTTCACGGCAGCGACGAGGGTGGTGTGATCCTTCGAATTGACCGCGTTCTCGACGATGGTCTTCTGGGCGTACATCGGCGCGCCGCCGACCATCGGGTTCTTGGCGTAGGCCGCGCCGCTGGCTCCGAGGCTGAGCGCGAGGGTCAGGGCGAGTGCCTGGGCCGTGCGGCGGCCGGTGTTCTGAGTGAGCATCGTGTTTCCTTCAGTCCGAACCCCGATGAACGGGGCAGCGTGGGCCCTTACGAGGCCATCGGAGAGAAAGTTTCGCGGGATGAACGCAATTGGCCGGGAGGCGATCGCCTCTGCTCCCATCCCGTCTGAACGAACCTGAAATCGCCACAGACGGCGATTTTCAGCATCTGTCTTTGGATCAAGGATCACGGTCCGATTGTCACCGCGAGCCGAAGTTGCCGGAGGGCTGACGAACGGCCGCTTTGGAGAAGCGCCGACGGCGGTCCGGGCGGCCGGGTAGGGTCGCTATCGGACTGTCCGCTCGGGGTGGAATTCGGCTGGTCTGCTTCTGGGCAAGGATGCATCGAAGCGGACGCAATGCCCGCGCTTACTCGCCCTCCGGACGGCAAAGCGTCATCCTTCCGCTCAGATGTCCCGCCCTTGATACATCTCAGGCGGAATGCGCCGTCTCTGCTGACTGAACGCCCAGACGCGGCCGTCAATGGAGGCAAGCCCGCATCCAATCAGCGCCATGCCGATAAAGTGCTGCGGGGCAAGGTGCTCGCCCAGCACCAATGCGCCCAGCAGGATGGCCGACACCGGGATCAGGAAGGTGACGAGCAGAAGGTTCGTCGCTCCAGCAGTCGCCAGGATACGAAAGTACAGCACGTAGGCGAGCGCTGTAGACAGGACCGCAATACCGACGACTGCGCCCCACGCTGATGCGCTCGGTAGCGGCAAGGTCCAAGGGCGGTCCGCGACGAGGACGAGGGGCAGAAGCATGAACGCGGAGGCCGTCACCTGTCCTGTCGCCGTCGCGAGCGGCGGAATGCCCATTCGCCGGAAGCGCCGCCCGAAGATACCGGCGAAGGCATAGGACAGGGCCGCGCCGAGCACGGCCACCTGTGCCAGGAGGTCGGTCCCAAGCCCCGCCAGAACGGCGGGTCCGACCATCACGGCGACGCCGACAAGCCCTATGAGCACGCCCACGAGCCGGTTGCTGGTCATCCTCTCGTCAGACGTGAAGACGTGGGCAGCGACGACCGTGAAGAGCGGCGTGGTCGCATTCAGGATGGCGGCAAGCCCTGACGCGATGTGGGTTTGGCCCCACACGATGAGGCAGAAGGGAATGGTGTTGTTGAGGAGACCCATGCCGAAGAAGGCGGCCCATGCCCGACCCGTGCGCGGCATCCTCAGGCCCAGGAGTGGCATGGCGGCATTCAGGATCAGAGCAGCAAGCCCGACCCGCAAAAGAACGAGGGTGAACGGCGGAAGAGCCGAGAGCGCCACGCGTGTGAAGAAGAACGATCCTCCCCAGAGTATCGAGAGGCTGAGCAGCATCGCCCATTCGGACGCGGACATCGTGCGGTTCACGGGCGGCGGCATGGCGGACCTTTCGCGGGTTCGCCTCGTGCTACGATCTCGTCCGGGTGATGCGCTTCCCGTTTCCTGCTCTCCAATTCTCTGTCCGCTCACCACCTAGCGCGTGACAAGCCGGGCAGCCGACGAATGGCCGCTTGTGGGATGCTCTGGTCGTCATCGGGGCGACCGCATCGGGTCGCAAGCGGCCGGACCGAGAACGGGGCTGGTCGACCTTTGGCTCTACTGCGCCTTCACCTGCCCGTCTGGGAAGCGCAGGATCATCGCGCCAATGCCGCTCGGGTCGTCAGCTGCGGCTCCGGCCGTTGCGGCGAGCGGCGGTGGAGCGGCCTGCGCCTTCACGCCCATGAACGCGGCCACCAGCTCATGGACTGGCGGTTGGGCCGACCAGTAGCGGTAGAGCCGCCGCACGTCCCAGAGCGTCAGCTCACCGACGGCGTCGAGGGACCATCCGGTGACGGTGCAGATCCGTCCGTAGACGGCGTCCAGGTCGAGGCGGCGCCCTGCGCCGCCCGCGCTTCCCCCGGGTCGGCACCCGCGGAGGAGCTGGGAAGGTAGCCCGCGAGGATCAGCACGGCGCGCGTCGCCTCGGCGAGGTCGGCGCTCGTGGCCTCGAGGTCGCGCAGGCCGGCGATGTCCGCCTCGTGGTCGCGGGCGAGCGCCGCACTGACCACGGCAAGCCCGTAGGCGAACGGGCTGTCACCCGAGCCGCGCGCCACCAGCGGCTCCAGCGCCTCGACCTGGCGCAGAGTGAGCGGACGCACGGTCCAGGTCTTCGACCCGAGGGTGATGGCGGCCGGCTGTGGCCGCGGATCGACGCTCATCCGACATCCCCGAACGACCAGGTCGCGACGTTGCCGGCCGCGTCAGCGAACACGCTGAAGTCGAACTCCGGCATGACGAAGTCCTCGAGCTTGGTGCCGAACCCGAGCTTCGAGGACGTGCAGTTGTTGAAGCGCAAGTTCACCGCGTTGCCCTGGAAGGTCGTGTAGAACTGCGCCTGGAAAGTCGGCGTGGTGCCGAGCAGCTGGTTGGTCACGGTGAAGTGCTGGCCCGCGCCGGCCAGAGCGTAGGTGTAGTTGATCAGCAGCATCTTGCCCTGGTCGGCGGCGGCGAAGGTGTAGACGCCGCCGGCCACGCTGTACTGGCCGGCGGCCGGCGCGCTGGCCACCTTCGTGAAGGGCAGCCCGCTGAGCGCGTTCAGCACGCCGAGATCGTCGGCCACGGTCGCGGCGTTGGCGACCGTCACCGTGTAGGGCGACCCGGCCGGGATCGTGCCGGACTCGCCGAAGGCGGTCATGAGCTGCCCCGGCACCGGCGTGACGCCGTAGAACAGCGAGGCCATGGCCAGCCCGGAGATCCGCGCGACCTTGGCCTTGCCGGTGGTCTTGATCGTGCCGCGGGCGATGGCCAGCGGGTGCTGCTGCTGGCCGTAAAGCTCCTTAATCGTGGCAGTCTCGTCCATGGTGACCTCCTGGACGAGGCCGAAGTTCACCGGGGTCGCGTTGGCGATGTCGGTGCGGGTGCCGATCAGGACCCCGGAGCCGAAGGAATACATGCGGGTCTCCTCTCAGGACGTGGGGGTCAGGGCGCGGCGTGCTCGATCTCGGCGACCAGCGCCTTCACGCGCTCCTTGAAGGCGTGGACGAGGTTCCACAGCGCGGTGTGGTTGCCGAGCGCGGTGCCGCCGAGCATGTCGGCGTGCAGGTTGTCGATGCGCGCCGCCAGCGTGTCGCCGCGGATCGGCGGGCCGTACCCGCGCACGGGCGTGGGCTCGGGCGCCTCGGCGGCACCCGGATCGAGCTCGGATTCCATAGGGATCTCCTCGGTCAGGGAAGCTCGATCGCCACGGGCACGACGAGGAGGCCGTCGCCGTCGAGGTCGCCCGGCACCTTCACCGGCCGGCCCGTGATGCGGACCATGTACGGGGTGCCGGCGAGCGTCGTGCGGCCCAGCGCCAGGTCGGCGCCGGCGGGCGCGAGAGCCTGGTCGAGGGCGTCCATGATCTCGTTGAGTTGCGCCGCGCCGATCACGCGCGGGTCGCGCGCGTCGATGTAGACGAAGATCTTCACCTCGATCGTCCGCCGCGGCACCGCGCCGGACGACCACGCGTAGCTCTCGTCGCCGCCCTCGTGCAGGAACACGGCCGGGCGTTGCGTGGCCGGCACGTCGGCGAACAGCTTCAGGCGCCGAGTCGGACCCGACTTCCAGCGATAGGCGCCAGCCACGACGGTCTGGAGCGCTACCACCGCCGCGTTACGGGGCCCGAGCGGGGCGGTCACCTCAAGATCCCCTGGGCCACTGCACCCTTCAGCGCCGCCACGATCGCCTCGGCCCGGTCGGCGAGGGACGAGCGCATGAACGACCGCTCCGGCGTGTTGGCGGTGCGGGTGAAGCTGCGCACGTCGACCGCGCGCGGGGCGATCGCGTGCCCGAAGGCCTGCGTGATCGTGCGGACATGGGCCGCGACGGTCTCCTCGCCGGTGAAGCCGAACTCGTGGCGGGCGCCGTATTTCACGTCGCCCGACTGGCTCACCGTGCCGGTCACCGCGTCGTCGCTTTGCTCGACATCCGAGACAATCGAGCGGCGCAGGCGGCCGGTGACCACGTTCAGCACCTCGCCGGAGAGCTTGCGCTTGATCAGCGCCTCCAGCACCAGCCGCTCGACCTGGACCGCCTTCACCATCTCGGCGCGGACGGTGTCGGGCATCCGGTCGAACCGGGCGACCACCCGGGTCTCCGCGACCTGGATCTCGGTCAGCACGGCGGCACCACCGCGCGGTAGGGCTGCAGCGCGGCCGAGACGAAGTCGGGCACGGCCGCGATCCGGTACGAGACGGTCTCCTGGCCGCCGAGCGACTTGGACTGCAGCCCGATCCGCTCGGCGTAGGCCATGCGGTCGCGGATCCAGTCCAGCGCGGCGTTGGCGAGATCGGCCGGGACGTAGCCGTAGGTGATCGCGACCGCCTCGCCCACGTCCTCGGCCGAGAACAGGTAGCCGCCCGCGTCATTGACGGCGTACTGCCCCTGCGCGGGGTTCTGCTCGACCTGGGTGAGCGCCGCGCCGGTGCCGAAGGCCACGCCGAGATCGCAGGCCCAAGGACCGTAGGGCTGGTCCGGATACACCGTGCACGGCGCGCTGCCCGGGAGCGGCACGGGCCCCACCGCGATCTGGTAGCCGGCCGTGTACGTCACCGAGACGGCCGCGGAGCCCGGCGGGGCTGGCAGCGTCAGAACCTGCGGCCGGCCGGGCGGGGCCTCGTCGGCGGGCTGGAGCGTGTAGCCGCCGCGCGATCCGGCGTCCTCGGCCGCGGCGATCGCGGTCGAGCCGACGGTGACCGCCTCGATCCCCGTGACCGGCCAGTTGGCGAGGAGGATGCGAGCCGCTCCCCCGGTCCGAACCTCGGTGTAGCGCCGCGGCAGGATCGCGGGGCGGTTCAGCGCGGCCAGGATCATGCGGCTCACCGCCGTGATCAGGCGCTGCACCGAGCCATCGGCATCCTCCTGCACGCCGAGATCGGCGAGCCGCACGAGGTCGTGGGGACTCGGCCAGATCATGGTTCAGGCGGCGGGCGCCAGGGCGTCCCGGGCCCTGGCCCGCAGCGTGTCGTTGTCGACCGGCGGCACGACGCGGATGCCGCGCTTCCTCAGGAAGGCGAACAGCTCATGGCGCTTCATTACGTCGATGTCCGCGGCGGTGACCTTCGCCGGGTCGATCCGCTCGGCGTCCTCCTGCTCCAGGCGCCGGCGCTGATCCGCCTCGGCGATCATGCGCGCCACGTCCTCGTCGGGCATCGCCGCGACCGTCTCGGTGAACAGCGCCACCAGCCGAGCCCGGTCCGCGTCGAGGGGCCCGAGCGTGGCCGACACCGGGGCCGCTACGGCATCGTCCCACGGCGTGAAGCCGTGGGCCTCCAAATCGAGCCGATGGCGCGGGTCGACATGCACCGCGCCGTCCTCGTCCGGCTCTAACGAATGGCCCTGGTGCGCGAAGCCGGTCAGCCCCGCGGGGGCGCGCATTTTGATCATGTCGGTGTTCCTGCTGCAAGAGCGGGCGTCAGGCCGGGGCGCCAGTCCAGACGTTGCGCCAGACCTTGCCCAGCACGTCCCAGACAACGGGCAGAGACAGGGTGGTGTCGAAGTAGAGCTGGTCGGCCAGCGGCGCGCTCGGCCGGCCCGCTGTCGGGCCGGACAGCGCGTGCGCGCCGACGCGGATCCAGCCGTTGGCCTCCAGCACCTGCGCGTCGAAGACCGGCACGTCGAGGACGCTGCCCGCCGTTCCTCGATAGGGTCGGTCGTTAACGACCGTGATGTGCGGGCGCCCGTCCCCGGGCGGCAACATGCGGGCGAGCGGTGCGGGCATGGCGCTCTCCGAGATTGTTGTCGGGCTAATGGCGTGTCGGCGCGGCTGAAGCCGCGCCGCCTGGGCTCAGCCGTTGGCGATGTTGGTGATCACCGCCAGGGACGGCGGGAAGTAGTGCTGCAGCACCTCGTCGGCGTAGACGCCGTACTCGTACTTCCGCGAGCGCAGCGGCCACTCGATCTGGTAGTAGTCCTGCCGCGTCCGCACCTGCATGACGTTGCCGACGTTGTTGATCGGGTACGGCAGGGTGCCGGTGGTGAACAGGATCGTGCCCGCCGGCAGGTTCGGGTGGACCTTGATGTCGAGGGTCGAGCCGCCCGCCATCGAGAAGCGGTTCAGGTAGGTGCGGGCCATGAAGCCGCCGCCGAGCTGGTCGCGGGTCACCGCGATCTCGTACTTGTAGGCCGAGCTCGCGTTGCCGGTGAGGATCTTCCGGGAGATGCTCAGCGCCTCCTGGCTGTTGACCCACATCGTATCGGGCGAGAGCCGGTAGAGGTCCCACATGGACTTGAGCACGGCGTCGACCTCGACGATGCCGCCCGCGCCGTCGGCGGTGAGCGGCGTGCCGATCCCCGCGCTGCCCGGCGGCAGGGTGAGGATGGTGGCGCCGGAACCGGGCCTGAACGCCTGCGTCAGGAGCCCGTCGAAGGACAGCGCCGAGGTCGAGCGGTCGACGGTCCCGAGCGAGGCGGCGGTCTGGGTGCCCGCGGCCGCGGCCGTGATCAGGACCGAGTTGATCGTGGTGATCGCGCCCAGCACCTCGGCGCCGGCCGCGCCCCAGAACCACGCGTAGCCGAGCGCGCCGGGCACCGGGGTGACCGAGGCGGCGATCGATCCGGTGGCGCCGGAGGTCGCGACCGTGGCGGCCGCCGAGCGGGCCGCCGCGCCGCCGCCGAACACGTCGGTCGAGCCGTCCGCGTTGGTGCGGGTGATGGTCGACTGGATCCCGCCGGCGACGGTGCCGTTGATCACGCCGTCGAGCGCCAGCGCCACGGCGATCACCGACCAGGTCCGCTCGCCGAGCGCGCCGCCGGTGGCCGAGCCGGAGAGGGTCGGCGTCGGCGTGGTGCCGAGCCCCAGGGACGTGTTGCCGCCCAGCAGCATGGCCTCCTCGCCGATCATCAGGCTCTGGAGGCCGGTGCGCGCCGCGATGGCGCGCACGTCGTCGAAGCCTTGCGCGGCGTACTGCGCCTCGAACTCGACGTTCGACTCGATGCCGATGCCCTTGTAGCTGGCGGTGTAGTCGGCGGTGGCGACGACCTGCACGCCGCCGCGGTTGCCGCCGGAGACGCCGATGCGCATCCCGGAGACGTTGATGCCGGTGATCGCGCGCCACGCCGCCTGAATGCCGCCCTTGCCGGAGACGCGCGGGATCGCGTTCCGCAGCGGCGTGAGCACCGGGTAGAGCGACTTCGCGCCGAGCTCGAGGTCGTAGAAGGTCAGGCCGGAGGTGGGCGAGGTGCCCTGCGCGAAGGTCGACTTCTGCAGATCGATCCCGAGCTGGGTCAGGATCGGATCGGTGAGCGGCTTGGACTGCGCCTCCTTGAGGAGGGCGAGGACGTCGACGTGCTGGGTCATGGGTCGTGATCCGGTTCGGATGCACGGCCGCGCCGGCGCTGACCCGTCCCCGGGGCGCGCGACATCGGACGTAAGGGGGGATGGTGAGCCTTGCGGCCCGTCGGGGGACGCGCGCGATCCGTCCCCGGACCCGCGGTACGTCGAGAATGGTCGGTCCAGTGCCGGACGGTCTAAGTCAGGCTGTCGGCCTCCAGACCGACAATCTGCCTCGGGTGGATCGCTGCCGGTCCGTTTCCGAGCAACGGATGGATCGAACCGAACACAGCCCTAGGAGCCACTCTGGCCTCGATGCGTGCCGATAGGCACCGACTGTAACTCCAAGCCTCTGTCAAATCTGCTCGCAAGCACAAACCGTTGTCGAGTCTTCGGGGTGACTGCCACTTAATGTCTATCCACAAGATGGCAGTCAAAAACGCAGCCATCACGCCGCTCGGAGTTCAAAATTTAAGGACATTGAGGTCATCGGGTCTAAAGAAGGAATGTCGAAGAGACGCGATCAAATTGGACCGATCAGACCAGTCGAAAATCCTCGTCGTTGGCCAGGCTGGCGGAGTTACAAAAAGACATTCTGAAGCAAGGCGACAGAAAGGTTACGAGGCTGTGATGGGCGGCTTTTTTCGAGTTGAGTTCCAGGCGCGCACTGACCAAGCGTCCGGCTCTCTAGCGCTCGCCAACGGAAAGGTGGCAGGCCTAGACGTAGGCGGCGGTATCTATCGCGGCAGCTATGTCGAGGAAGGCGGCCGCGCACGGGGAACTGCAATCCTGTCGTTTCCTGACGGTGGCGAACTCGTGACGGGGATGCGTGTGCCTCCCGGAGCCGAAATCACAATACCATTTGATATCCCTGTCGGCACCTCGACCAACATTCATGGCACATCGGTTAATGTGGCCGGCCGTAGAGTTGACGTTATTTGGCGCCGTATTGCTGATTTGTAGATTTTTGCCAAATCATATAGCCCAATTGATGAACAAACGCTATCATTGATTTGTAAATGTTGCAATCAACGATAGATATAGTTATCACGTACGACCACAGGCCGAAAATTCATCATATCGTAACAGCGGAACACTCTATCAGCACGAAGTACGAAGCTAAAAGTATCATGAATTTTGGCAGAAAATCGATCACTGTCGCTGGATTTATGATCCTTTTCATCGCCAATGCCAATGCATTGCCGCTTACCCGAGCGCAGATCAATCAGTGCCAACCGCATGGCGGTGAGCGAAATGCGGAAGCAGATCTTGCGGCCTGCAATGCTGTCATCGACTCCGGCCTCTGGCGAGGCGCCATCTTGAAGATCTTTATCTTCAATCGAGGCACGCTCCTGGCCGGGAAAGGAAATTTCGATCTGGCATTGAAGGATTTCGACAAAGCCATTCGACTCGATCGAAATTTTTCGATGGCTTACGTAGGGCGCGGCGAAATTCAAAGAGCAAAGGGCAACCTCGACGAGGCAGTCAAAGAATTCGATCAAGCAATCAAGTCCGATCCCAACAATGCACTCGGTTATCAGTACCGCGCTGCCGCCATGGAATTGAAGGGTAATTTCGATCAGGCGCTGAAAGACTATGGCAGCACGATCAATCTCAATCCTGATAATGCCGATATATATAATTCCCGGTGCTGGCTACGCGCAACCACGGGCACAGATCTCAAGGGCGCGCTGGAAGATTGCAATAATTCTTTGAAATTGAAGCCAGATGAAGCGAACACGCTTGATAGCCGAGGATTGGTGAATACAAAGTTGGGCCTCTATGACAAAGCAGTTGCCGATTATAGCGCCGCTCTGAAGCTGAAAGAGACGGCGGGGGCGTTGTATGGCCGTGGACTGGCCAAAAGACTGGGCGGGGACAAAGAAGGTGGCGATATCGATATCGCTAGAGCCGTCAAAATCGATGCGAACGTTGGAAAGGATTATTCATCATACGGTCTCTGATTATCAAGTAGTCCGGACTCAATCGAGGCGCGGGATAGCTCGAATTCAGTATATGGCATGGGCTCGTATCGTTAGTCGTCGTGTCGCTTGCTGGCAATGCCGGGTGCGTTGAGTAGATGGCTATCAACCTGGACGCCGGTGCACCCGCTCATAACGCGCCGGGACATGAGCAATGGTCTCGGACATGAGTGCTTGATCCTGTTGCCGGTACCGTTCCGCACACGCGAAAGAGGAGAGCCAGAGTTTGTCTGAGCCGCAACCGCCCAAGTTTAACCATTCGTTAACTACGTTGCGCGATTTTACAACTGTTAGTTGAGGAGATTGGGCGATGGTCTGCGTGGCGCTGTTTTGTGGTGCGAGCCTGATCGTCGTCGCGGTTCTAGCGATTGTGCTTCAAGCAGAAATCGGTGTTCCAGCGCTCGAATGGGATGACGCGGAGAAGGCCCCGAATATCTGATCGGTAGAAGCACTACAGAGCCGGTCGGGGACACTCCTGTCACTCGATAAGTGTAGGATCCGCTCCTGACAGCAACCGAGCCATCGCGCCTCGCATTCCCGTACAGCGCGATGCCGGTGTCCGACGATGTGTCTGATCGATGCCTTGCGCCGAACTTGCCAGACCGAACACATTTGAGTGCCTTGGAGCTGCGCCGACGGCGATCCCGGTGCCCGAGTCGGGTTGCACGCCGTCGCGCGTCACCGGACGCAGGTAGCGGATCTGAACGCCTCAGCGCGCGAGCGCGAGCTGCTGCGGGTTCTGGTGTGAGACCTTGATCAGCAGGTCCGCGCGCGCCTCGGGGCTCATCTTGGCTAGGTGGTCGCGGATCGCATCCGCGGACGGGATGTCAGATGCACCGGAATCACCCTCACTGCCCTTCGTGACGGCGCGGCCCACGAGGTGGCGCGGCACGGGCTGGTCCCCCACCATCTTCGCCAGCGCAGCGATTTGCGGCAGCACCTCGTCGGTGAGCGTCTTCTGCAGCGCGTCGCGCTGGCCGGTGATCTTGGCGAGCTCGGCCCGCACGGCCTCGATCGCGTCGCCGCCCTTGGCGAGATCGCCGCCGGCCGCCTTCCCGGCATCGCCGCAGGTCGCCCCGAGGCCGCAGGCGTCGTCGTGCATGCGCTGGATCCGCTCCTGGTCCGTCCGGCTGTTGCGCGCCCCGACCTTCGCCAGCGCCTGCCCGGCCGGGCTGTCGGCCGCGACCGCCTTCACCAGCGCATCGTAGGCGGTGTCCGACAGCGGGCCGTCGGCGAGCGCCATCGCCTCGTCCGTCGGCGCGTCGTCCATCAGATCCGCCATCTCGGCCGCCACCATGGCCTGCAGGAGCGAGACGCCCTGCGTCGCCCAGGCCTTCATCTGCCGGGGCAAAGCCGCGTCGCCGTCAGCGTAGACCACGTCGAACACCGCCGAGCCGAGCATGCTCTTGATCTCGCTCAGCAGCACCGCGAGCCGCGACACGCCGTAGAGGTCCTTCGCGAGATCCGACCCATCGGTCGCCTTGCCGACATCGGCGCACGGGCGCCTGCGTGGCCGCCGCGGCTGCGCCTCGGCTTCGGTGGCGGTCGCGTCCCCGTCGACGGTCCCGAGCCGCTTGCTGAGATCAGACAGGGCGTCGAGCACCGGGCCGGCTGCAGCCGTCGCGGCCTCCGTGGCCTCGGTGCGGGCGTTGTGGGCGAGCGCGTCCGCCTTCTTGGCGAAGGTGCTGCCGTCCTTCGCCTTCCAGACCTGCTCAACCTCGCCCTTGTTCGCGGGCGCAGAGCCCGATGCCTCGGGGACGGGCCGCGCCTTGGCCAGCGCCTCCGCCTCAGCGGCCTTCATGAGGGCCTCGCGCGCCGGCGCCACGAAGTCGCCGACCGCGCCCGGCCGGCCAGCCGCCGCAGCCAGCTCCTCGGCCTTGGCGAAGACGTCCGCGTTGGTCGGCTCGAGCGGCGCGCCGATCCGCACCGACTCGGCGAACGCCCGCGTCTCGGCCGCGCCGTCGGCCTTCAGCACCTGGAAGGTCGCCGAGGGCAGGCAGGGCAGGTCCACGAGGCTGACCTCGCTCGCGTCGGCCGTGTAGCGCATCAGGCCGTCCTCGCCCCGCCAGCGCTTGGCGTAGGCGCCGCCCTGCGAGAAGCCGGTGTAGACGCCCTCCTCGACCTTCTTCCATTCCGCGTCGTCGACCACCTTGGCGCAGATCTCGATCTGTCGGGCGTCGTCGTTGAAGGCGATCTGCGTGACCTTGCCGGCCGCGACCTTGCCGTGCATCGCGCGCAGGTTGCCGAGCGAGCGGCCGTCGGTCGCCTTGGCGATGCTGCCCGACCATTTCTCGTAGAGCGGCTTCGTCGAGGCGTAGTCGCAGACCTCGCCGGCCCGGTCCGGGGTCTCGGCGGTGGCCAAGCCGTAGACGAGCCGGTTGGCCGCATCGACCTTCGTCAGCGGCAGGAACAGGAACAGCTCGGACATGATGGGCTCCGACGGAGACGCGGTGGCGCACCGTGGCTGAGGTCAGGGCTGGCGGGTGTCGCGGTCGTTGAACCGGAGCCCGCGACGGTCTAGATTTCAGTCAGCGCGGGACCGTGGTGCGTCCCGGACGTTTCGCCCAAGGTCGGCCACATGGTCGGCACGCGGTCGTCACGGCCCGCGCCCCTCAACTTCGCTTTGAGAAGCTGTGCAACCGCAGCGTCCGGTACCGCTTCCTGACCGTCAGGACGGCGTGATAGGCCTCGCCTCGCACAGTGTGATCGACGGTCACCACAGGCAGATTCTCCGCCTTCGTGCGGCCTTCACCAGCCCTCACGACTCCGCGCTGAAGAACGCGCCGGAGCCTCGCGAAATCGGCGGCCTGGATCGGGTTTTGATCGCCGCTGTCCGGACCGTGATGATTGTCGGTGTGCCGCGCGCCGACCCCGTCCAACTCGAAGCGCCACCCATCGACGTCCCGGCCCGCGTGAGCGGAGAAGCGGTGCCCCGGCACGCGCCCGAGATCGACGTTGTCGAGGTGCTGCCGATCTGCGATCGCACGTAGGGCGAGCCGGCGTGCCCGCCGATCCGCTCCGCCGGCACCTGAGAATCGACCGTCGTCGCCGCGCGGATGCTTCGACGGATCGAACGCCTTGCCGACCGACTCGCCGTCGTCGACGACCGGCACCATCACGCACCGGCAGGATGGATGCGCGGGCGTCGTGTCGTCACCGCTCGGAAACGCCTCGTCCAGCTCGATCGCGCCGGCATCCGCGTTGGCCTGGCAGACCGCGCAGCAGCCCTCCTCGGCCCACCACGCCTTGCGGACTGCGATGCCGTCCGCGACCGCCCCCCGGTAGCTCTCCAGCGACGCTGCGCCGTTGGCGCTGGCCACCTCGTACTCGGCGATGAGCGCGGCGCGCTCTACCGAGAAGGCGTCGTCCGCCTCGATCGCCGCCGCGATGGCGTCGAGGCCGAGGTTTCGCTCAAGGCCTGACGCGATGGTCTCGCGCAGCCGCGCGCGGGTCGCCTCGGTGATGGTCATCGCAGCATCGGCCGCGGGCACGAGCGCGCCGTCGGCGTCGGAGCGCATCCCGACCATCTCGGCCGCCCGGGCACGCGCTGCGGCGACTGCCCGGGCATTCACCTAGTCAACCAGATCCTCGCGATTGGCCGCACCGACCTGCACCAGCGCGCGGCGGCCTGCATCGGCGGCGACGTCTTCCAGCTTCTCGGCCACCTCCGGCGCGATGGCACGCAGATCCGCGAAGTCGAGATCGTCGAGAAAGGCGTCCAGCGCGCGGCGCAGCGCGTCCGCGTCGTCAGGCTCAGGGCCGGCCTTGGCGAGCTTGCCGAGCCCGTGCAGGCCCGCGGCCACCTCTGAGCGGGTAGCGGCCAGCGCTGTCTTGAGCTGCCCCGCAATCGCCCGTATGGCCCGGCGCGTGGCCGGCCGCTCGAAAGGGACGGGATCGGCCGGCCTCCAGACCCGGCGCTTGGTGAGTGCCGCACCGGCGGCCTTGTGAGCCGGTGCCGGCAGATGCGCGATCTGCGCCGTGAGACGGCCGCGCAGGTCTTTGAGGGCCGCCGCGATGGCGCTGCAACGATCCGCGTCGAGGCCGCCCCGTCGGATCGCGTCGACCATCGCATCGAGCGCGGTGTCCACCACCTGGGCGAACCAGTCTCGTATCCGCTCGCCCGCTGGCGCGTTCCCGTACGCCTTGCCGAACCCGACCGCGCCGGCGAGGTGGTCGAGCATGCGCGCGACCTCCTCGTCGTCGTAGCCGAGATGCGCGCCGATGTGGCGGCCAGCCGTGACCAGCGCGTCGCCGAGCAGGTAGTACTCGGCGATCCAGACTGCCGCCTCGATCGCGGCCGGCACGGTGCCGCCGGACGCGGCCGTGACGATCGCGCCCCCGGCGATCACCGCCCCGCTGATCGCGGTGCGCAGGACGGTGCGCTTGAACGCGGCGCGCTCCGCGGCCTCATCCGCTTCGCCGCCTGCGCTCCCATCGGCCCAGCGGCCACGCGCGTCCCGCGGCTGAGCCTCGTTGAACTTGCCGAGCAACTTGGCGACCGCAGCCGCGGGGCCTTCGTCGCGATCCTTCGGCTCTTCCGGCGCAGCGCCGAACGTGCCCGACGCGGGTGGCGGCCCGAACGCGTCGAGCGCCGCCTTCTTGCCCGCCAGGGTGTTCGCGTCGATCGGCACCAGGCCCGCGCCGGTCATCGCCATCAGGACGTCGGCGGCCGGGCTCGGGTCGGGATTGAGGCCCAGGATCTCGCGACCCTCGTTGAGCCGCATCAGCCCGCCCGCGGTCAGCCCGCGCAGGCGCTCGGCCTGCGCGGCCTCGTCGATCTGCTCGTCCTCCTGCCACGCGAACTCCAGCTCGGGCGCGGCGAGGTCGTCGGCGATCACATCGCCGAGGACGCCCTTGATCCAGTCGAGCAGTGGGGCGAGGCCCTCCTCTTCGGCGAGTTCCTTCTGCGTGTCGGCCGAGGCGCGGTTCATCTGCTTGATCAGCGCCTGGGGCGAGATCGAGAAAGCGAAGCACACCACCCGCGACAGCCACTCGTCGAACTCGCCCTTGAGCTGGGGCTCGCTGGTCTGGTGGAGCGCGACCTTGCCGGGCACGAAGCGGGCGCGCCGCCGGGCGGTCAGGTTGTCGGTGAACAGCGAGTCCCAGTAGGTCTGGTACGTCGCGATCTGGTCCGGGCCCCAGGTCTCGGGGACGCCGATCAGCGCGTCCGGCACGGTGCCGCTGGTGAAGTACTCCAGGGTCATCACCTGCCGGCGCAGGGCGATGTGGACAGTGGTCATGACCTGCTCGACCGGCGAGAAGCCGTAGACGCGGTCGGTGCGCAGGTTGCGCGGGCAGTAGAGCAACTCGCGGGCGGTGTAGTTCAACGCCGGCAGACCCTTGAGGATCTGCTGGTAGGCCTCGGGCCAGACCGTTTGGCCGCCTTGCACCCACGGCATCGGTAGGCGGCCGTCCTCGGCCAGGATCGGCTTGATGGTGGCACCGTCGATCGGCTCCAGCGCGAGGAGATCGCCCGCGCGCGAGCGCTGCTTGAAGGCGGTCCAGGCGTCGAGGACGAGCACGTCCTCCAGGCCCATGCGAAGCCAGTCGGTCCAGGGGTGGACGCCGTCGGGTTTGGCGAGGAAAGCCGTGACCGCCGTGGCCTTCGCGGCGGCAGGTTTCCCGCTGTCGCGCGGTTTAATCGCCCACCTCATGCCGGCGGCCCGGTCCTTCCGGGTCTCGATCACGAGCCGCAGCAGATCGTAGCCGTCGGCGAGCCGGCGCAGCTGCGCGAACGAGACCGGCTCGTAGGCGCGCGCGGTGGTGTTGAGGTTGTAGCCGGGCGGGTAGTCGAAACGGCGCCCAGCGACTTCCGCCGGCGCTGAGGGGCGCATCGACGCGGATGGGCCGAACCAACTAGGCTCATGGCCCGCGATCGAGCTGGAGCCGGCGCTGCCGTAGGTCAGGGTGTAGGCCAATGGGGCGAGCGACACGCCAGCCGCTCCGCCACGTGTCGCTAAAGCCAACTGCGAGTGCCCTTCGGTGAAGCGTCGGAATGTGTCTGGACGGCACGAAACTGCTTGTGACCAGAGGTCCAAGATTGGAGCCGTCGACTTCTGATCCGATCTTTCGGCTACCTGCGAGGATACCCTGTAAGCGGACGCTATGGGATACAACTGGCCGTGCGCATAGAGTTGACGTATGGAGCCTAGCCGAACGACCTTCCGCGAAACCTGCTATATGCTACAGAGAGGGTATCTCCGACCCCACTCGTATGATTGGGTAGCGGTGGTGAGTCCGAAGTAGTGCGCGTGCAGACAGCGCTGTTCTCTGTGCCGGATGCCTTATTTGCATGACAATGCTTCATTATCAATCTGACATAGTTGACAATTTCCATTGGCCTGAGATTTTGATTTCGCGCTGGATAGTCATTGTATATCGGCAAAAATTATTGCCAAAAACTATGTGATATCGATTTACTTTGCTATCGAACTCACTGTGAACATATATGTCCGGAGCTCGTCTCCTATATTTAATATGTATGCCGCGATCATCTGTGTGGAAACGGCCCAGTTTGGTGAAGCAGGCCACGCCGAACTCGTCCGGAAGAAAATTTACGCCAGTCTCATCAATCTCAATACCTTCTTCTGATGATAAGACGTGAGTTGGAAGCTCGACTGAGCGTTTGGTTGTCGGATCAGCCGCTGCACTGGAGCTTTGCAGCGTCACTTTATTATCGCCATTCACTTCAGCTGCGTCAGCACTGATAGCGGTAAAAAAGGCGATAGATGTTATTGATGTCTTGATGATGTTGTGCCTTGCTCTGCGCACCATAGATGCCATCACCTCCGGTGTTTATAACTGACCGATTTGCGTTCTCGATTTATTGAACCAGATACAAATCTCGGATCGCACAGGAACATCAGCGCGATCCGAGAAACATTTAGGCATTGAAGGCCCTGGATCTGCAACCAAAACCAGGCTGGACTCAGCTTAATTAGTTAATCTTACTGTGTTCAAGTTGGTGTTTGAGTAGTCACCTCCAGATTTACATTGACGAATCTTGCAACAACAACATCGCCTGGGACGGATTGGGCAGCAAAGAAGGTTCCCTTTTCTGTATGAAAAATAATCCGTTCATGAGACCAGATGGAGCCGTCCGGATCCGACCCACTATTCTCTCCTATCGCTACAGCGCCCGTATCGTGGTCCCCAATTCTTGCATTTCTTGGATTTTCGTCAAATAAACTATCATAGGTTTCTTTCTGCGCCTCTTGCCAAGTTACTTTCGTTCGACCGGCTTCGGCAGAGGCGGGGTTGGAGTGACTGGTGTTTTGGACGGACCCCGGTCCGCCTCTCCCACCGCCTCCTCCAGCGCCTACGCCACCCCCAACATTTGTGGGAGAAGAGGGGTAGCCGATGACTGGAGATCCTGGACCGACAGAGATTCCGGGAAGATGTACCGTCGGATCTCCTTCCATGGCCGGGCGGTAAATAACTTCATCAGAGGAGACACCGCTGCGCGGGACTGTACTCGATTGATTGACAGATGCAGTGTCGCCTATGTTGCTATTAAACGCTGCAGACGGCGATTTTCTGTTTGTATCTGCAACGACTAAAATTGCACTAAGCTGGTTTGGAGACGTTCTCAGACCAGATCGCGGATCGATGTGGTCCCTGCCCTGGATTATTAATGAGTTATTCGAATTGTCGGTGTCTGAACTTGCATTGATGGGAAGCGAAGTGCGAATATTTGAGATTTTTGCGGTATCGACAGAAGTATTCATTAGGCTGATCCTTGTAGAAATGCCCAACAAATGCTTGTCTGTGATCTCTATCGCGCATCAGAGCGAATAGAGTCCGGAGTTGACGTGGCTTTCCACTTCGTGCCTCAGGTATAGACCGCTACCTACGTTACGATCAGGTAAGTCTTCATCCGGAGCGCTCATGAATAGCTCTAGGAATTGCTGTGTCAAGATGACCATAGGCATAATATTGGCCTGATTTAAATCGCCGTCTGGTCGGAATTTCGATTAAAGTATCGCCCTCGATTGAACACTAGATTATACATATTTGATAAATGAGACGTTTTATTCGGTAATTTTGAAAGTTATTCTTCGCACGACCGGCAGGCAGCTCGTGCAGCCTCATTTTGGATGCTAGCAACTCGGATCAGAATGATGCCGTGCGGAGCTTTGTGTAAGATGCTCGTATCTCAGGGCCGGCGCCGCCCGGCGACAGTCATGCACCGCACCTTTTCACATTTCTCTTTTCGCTAACGCCAGACAGTTTATTTCTTGATGTACATGACGCAGAGTATCATTGCTGTTTACGCTCCTAATACAGTCACAGAGCGAAATCTATCTCGATTAGGTTTAGATTTATGCTCTACTTGATAGATAAAAGGTAAACATTATCAAAGGGTCGGCGCCAATTTAGCAGAAATCTGCGCGTTGCCACACACAGAGAGATTTGTTTCATAGGTCCATGCTGGCTGTCTCTGCTCCATGGCTGAAGCCGGAGGCCAAGAGCGGACTCACATCATCGCTCAAAACTTTAATACGTCCACCCGCATCAGGAGTATAGTGCAAGCCCGACGAGCCGATCACGGTTCCAGTACCGGAGGGCGCCACTAGATCGATCATCGCCCGATCACTTGCACGGCTCGGCATAGACCACACATGCTGCCCCTCCGGTGCCGACCCGACCGCGATCTGTCGACGATAGAGCTCGATCAGCCCCTCGCCCGGCAGGACGCCGGCCAGCTCGTTGAACGCGTCGGCGGCCGCGTCCACCTGGTCGTCGTGGCTGCCGGCCGGGAACATCCCCAGCTCCTCCAGGAACGCCTCGTTCCAAGCTCCGCGCAGCAGCAGCACGTTGCCGACCTCGACCTGGCTGGAGATCGGCTTGGCGCGCACCTCCTTCGAGCCGGTCGGCGCCACGGCGCTGACGATGAAGCCCGCGAGCGCCGTGACGTAGTCCTCGGCCTGCGCGATGCCGGCCTGCCCCGCATCCTTCGGGATCCGGATGCCCACCGCGGCCCCGTCCTGGCTCGCGGTGTTGATCAGCCGCTGGCGGACCTTGCCCGGCATCTCGCGCACCCGAACCACGTCGGCGATGTAGAACCGCTTGTCCGCCCCGCGACCCATCTTCACGCCGACGGTCCAGTCCGGATCGGCACCCGGCCGCTTCTTCGTGCCGGCGAAGTCCCAGGCGCGCACCCACTTCTCGATCGGCGGCAAGGCATCGACGATCCCGAACCCCGCCCGGTCGAACAGCCCGCCCTCGCGCGGAGCCGGCCGCTGCTGGAACTGGCCGGCAACCGCGTAGGCGCCGAGCGGGATCTTGTCGCGCTCGACCGCCGACCGCGGGAAGCGCTCGGGGAACAGCAGCTCACCGTCCAGCGTGCGCGGATCGGCGAAGATCGGCGTCCGGCAGCATCAGGTGGACGTAGCCCAGGCCCAGCCGCAGGATCTCGCCGGACACGTCGCGCTCGTGCAGGCGCTGCATGATCACCACGATGGCCGAGCGCGCCGGGTCGTTGAGGCGCGTCGTGACCGATTCGCGGAAGATGCGCAGCGTCCGCTCGCGCTCCGTCTCGCTCTCGGCCGTCTCGGTCGAGTGCGGGTCGTCGATGATGACCCGGTCGCCGCGACCCGCGGTCAGCGAGGCGAACGGCATGCCCTCGCGCGAGCCGGTCGCCGTGTTGGCGAACGAGATCTCGCCGGAGCGGGACAGCACGACGTGGGGCCAGAGCGCCCGGTACCATTCTCTCGACACGAGGTAGCGCATGCGCCGCGCGTCGCGCTTGACGAAGTCCTCCTTGTACGAGGTCGTGAGGTAGCGCAGCCCGGCGAGCCCGCGGGGCCCCCATTCCCAGGCCGGCCAGAACACCGAGACGATGAGCGACTTCATCGCGCCCGGCGGGACGTTGATCAGCAGCCGGTTCTGAAGCCCGAGCGCGAGGAAATGGCCTTGGGTGATCGCCTCCAGATGGGCGCAGATCGCCTCGATGTGCCAGCCGTGCACGTAGGCCTGGTTGGGCTACAGGACGTGCCAGGCCTCCTGGACGAAGCCGGCGAGCGACGCGCAGCGGGTCCGGAGCCGCGCGCGCTCGGCCTTCTCGCTACGCCGCGCCTGCTCCGCCCGGATCGCCGTCAGCATCTGCGCCGGCGGCGGCAAGCGGACCGAAGAGAGATGCGAGCGCGGCAAGTTGCTCATCGGTTGCGCCCGTCAGGTCAACCGCGATCGGACCGCCGCCGAGGCCGCCATGCTCGTGCGCCTGGGTCGGCTTGCCGTAGCCGCGGTCGAGGATCTCCCGGATGACGGCGACCGCCGCGCCCTCTGGCGTCTTCGCGTTGCTGGCGATGGCCACGAGGCGCGCGACCATCTTCGGGCCGTGCTCCTGGCAGAGCGACTTGATCTCGGCCGTCGCCCTGTTGCGCGCGCCCTTCGGCCGACCACGTGGCATCGAATTTCCAGTGTTATTTTAATTGCGATTGCAGAGGTGAGCACAGACGAGCCCTATCATGAGAAGCCGGCGGGACCTCTTGCGGCCACACCTCCGGTCTCGCGCGGACCCGTCCGTATTGTTCTGCGGTCGGCGCAAGCAGATTATCGGGCAGAGGAACCCTTCCGTCAACACTTACTCAGCCAGTTACGTGATGTTTCAATCACACCTCCGCAGCGTGGATTTTATCACAAGCTGCGGGGTATCAATGACCCTCGCACTATCGCGGACGAACACTACAAGCCGGAATATGGGCATCTAAAGCGTCTTGCAAAGACATGTGGCCTTTGATATGCCAATTCTCCCAGATTGTGACTTCATTACTCGGAAAATTACTGATGTAACACTCTCCCGGAGTTGTCAATTCTGCCGGCACAGTGACCTTCAGGCGCGCCTTGTTCGTCTTGAGTTCGACCATGCATTTGGTTAAGAAATCTTTGATTAGGACCTTATCTGTATTTTTGTCAGCAATCAATTTCAGTGCGTTAGCAAGTTCCGGAACTTTCGAGAAATCTCGGCTGGGTTTAAGCACCGCTTTATTGGTCGTGCGCTTGTCGGGGTGCGATTTTGCGTGCCTCGCAGTTTTGCTCTTTACCTTGAGTTCGGCCGATTCTGGGTGTGACTGATCAGTCTTTTTCGGACGCATAGGACAGTTCCTTACCTAAACGGGGTCACGAAACTTTGGATTCCAGTTTGGAGCTGAGTAGCGATATGCGTTGCCTGAGCAAGTTCGTTCAGCGCCCGCCGCCCCTTGACCGATTTATCGAGTGGACCGAACGTGATAACCAACTCCTGCATGTTGTCCCGGCCGGTGCTGAAGAATGAGCCAGCGGGATTCACTGCAGCTCGGACAAGCGTCCACGATGGTGTGGCGGTGCCGGCTGTCTCAATTTTGAACGATACGGTCTGAGACAGAACGTTCTTTTCGCCTTCAGCAAGTGGCTTTTCTCCTGGAGACGATGCGAAGCCCAAAGCAGTAGCCGCGAGGCGGCTATTGAGCAGCGAGGCCAGCCTCAGATCGCTGTTGACCAGCGGAGACCCGTAACGATCGCCGGTTGGGGTGAGACATTTCTCACGCCCGACAAATTTCCTCGTCCATCGGGTTATATCTCAGTGAAGTATTGAACATTGTATAGATCTGAAACCAAATAAAAGATATTTGTTTTTGTAGCCGTTGCGCTTCGGAACTCGCCGATAGACCTCCAGCGAATTTGAACATGTATTCTGGCACACCTGGAGGAGTCAGGAGCACCGTAGGATTGACAGAGGATCGCTCAGCTATTGTCAAATTAATTGCAACCTGCACTCCCCAGTCTTGAAGAAAATTTGTATAAGCAACTGGGTATTTGCGCTGTGTAAGGTCAAACTGATCTCTATTAATGGTTCCGGTAACCGTATAGCTCAGTTCGCAACGCACTGCGTTGATGATCGAGGTGACCATGTCGCCTTCGCCCGTCGGATTATCGTCCGGCCATGTTCGGAGACTGGGTATGTACGTACCGCAGGCGGTGACACCACCGACAATCGCAAATGCTGCTACGGATCTGAGTAATCGAGTCGGAGGCATAGGTATTCGTTTCGCGAAATCTCAAATTGATGCTCCTTTGCTGGCCCATATCAATCAATACTATGTCTTACTCAATCAACATCAGATATTATGCCTCGCGCAGAAGCGACAGAAATTCATAATTGGTGTTGCTAAATCGATACAGTCGATCGTATTTGGTCATCTTGTTGAATTTACTGATCAAGATCTTGACATTTGAAGATTGCGGCGATTGTGAATTTGCCCTTGCCGAGGCGAATCACGGTTCTCCTGAAGCGAGTATGTGCCTCGACTTGGGGCTCGCTCGGCAGTCGTCGCAGCCGTCGATCCTGTCGTGTGCGATCGCAACGGGCTTCACGTCTTCGATCGCCAGCCGCATCTCCGTGCGCGCGCCCATCAGGGTGATCTTCACCAGCGCGGTCTCGCCCTCGGGACCAAACGCCAGGTAGCGAGCCGGGAAGCCGACGAACGGCCCGCCGCCAATGCGGACGGCGTCTCCGGCCGCGAAGGCGCCAGCTGGCGTGCGGTTCGTCCGCCCAGCCTGCTCTTCGTCGCCGGCCCGCCGAAGCCAATCGAGCCCGTCATCGGCCATCGCTAGCGGGCCCGAGACGGCTGCGCCGAGGATGCCGATAAGGCCGTGGGCGTTTCGCCCATCCACGTCGGTCTCCCGCAGGGCGAACAGCGTGCGCTCGCCGATCGGACCCCGTGTGCCCAGGAACAGGTAGTGCCGCAGAATCGGGCGTTGGTATACGCGGCGTGGCACACGCAGGTTCGATCTAACCGAGCGGCGCCACTCGAACTCGCACGGCACGTACACAGCGAGGTTGTGGCCGCGCGCGTTCAACTGGCGGAGGCTCGCAGCGGCCCGCAGCTCGACCTGCGGCATCGTCGTGCAGACATACCAGCACAGACCTGGCTCACGCAGGTCGGGAACGACGTTGCGGCGATCCTCAGGGATCGGGACATCCCGGGCGATGCGCGAATCGTGCTGCGTCGTCTTGGCCTGGCCGCAGCGGCCCATCCGCCCACTCGGCATCACGCCGCCTCGCCGATCAGCAGCCGCGGCGGGATGCGGCACCCGGGCTGGCCCGGTGGGGGGCCGAACAGCGATTACGACCAGGTCGCGGGGTTCTCGCGAAATCAGGTGATCCAGGTCCGCAGGTCGGCCTCGGGCCAGCGCAGGCCGCCGGGCAGGTCGATCATCTCGTCCGGCGGGACCGGCGCGGGCGGCACGGCCGAGAGGCCTTGGGCGGACCGGCTGCGGCGTTGGGCGGCGACGGATTCCGCTACCGCGTCGGCGAGCAGCCCCCAGGTCCGGATCGGCACCCGCCGACTCGCCGCGATGTCCAGGATCGCCGGGACGATCTCCCGTTCGAGGTCGAGCCCGTCCGCCTCCAGCCGCGCCATCGGACCGACGACGGGGTCGAGGCACCAGCCGGGGGGCAGGGCGGTCCGGCAGCGTGCCTCGACCCGGTCGAAGCTCGCCCGGCTGTTCCAGGCCGGCGCGGTCGCCTCGCGGGGTACAGGATCACAGGCGGCCGCCGGTATATCTTTCTTCTTCCCTTCTTCTTCCCCTTCCCTTAGTGGACGTAACGGTCCGCGCGTGGCGACCGTGACTGTTTCGTCACGTCTATCGTCGCGTGAGTCGTTACGTTGATCGTAACGGTCATCGTCACGTTCGGCCGCTTCGTTGAAAAGACTGGGCTTTTCGCCGCCGGGCGGGGTCGTCTCGGGATCATCCTTGCGCTGACGGGCCCGCGTGGCCGCGGCGGTCCGCTCGCGCCGCGCGTCCTTCGCCTCCGCGGCGCGCAGCACGTCCTCGCACAGGACCCGGTGATAGTAGCGGCCGTCCGCGCACAGGACGAAGCCGCGCAGGGCCATCGTCCGCACCTTCTTCCAGCGCGGGCCCGCCCCGGAGAAGGCGGCGAGCAGCCGGTCGTCGTCGGGCAGCGAGCCCGCCGGGCGCTGGCGCCAGGCGTGGCACCACAGGGCGACCGCCCCCTTGAACTCGTCGCCGGTCGAGAGCGCCCACAGCTCCGAATGGAACAGCCGGTCCGTGTGCAGAAGGAAGCCGTGGATCCCGTCCACGTCGATGTCGGCCGGCACCAGCGGATCGGGCAAGGGCGTGGACGCGGCGGAATGCTGGCTCATAGCGGGCCTCGTGCGGTCTGGGCGATGGCGGAGGCGGCCACGTCGCACCACAGGTCGAGGGTGGGGCATGGGCCGGAGCGGTTCTTGGCGAGGATGAGCTCGAGGGCGTTCTGCCGCTCGATCAGGCGCGCGCCGATCTCGGGATCGCCGCCGGAGGCCTTGAGCTTGCGCTCCAGATAGTAGGCCTCGCGGTACAGCATCAGCACCGCGTCGGCGTCCTGCTCGATCTCGCCGGAATCGCGCAGGTCCGCGAGGTTCGGGCGGCGGTCGGTCCGGTCCTTGGCCTCGACGGCGCGGTTGAGCTGCGTCAGCAGCACCACGCAGATGTCCTCGGCCTTGGCGAGCTGCTTCAGCCCGCCGGTGATCTCGCCGATCTCCAGCACCCGGTTGCCCTGGTACCGGTCCGAGACCTTGATGAACTTCAGATAGTCGATGAACACGACGCCGAGGGCGATGCCCTGCCGGGCGAGGCGCCGCTTCTCGACCTTCACGGCCGCGGCGATCTGCGCGAGGCTGACGCCGGGCTCGCAGGTCAGGGTGAGGTGCAGGCGCTCGAACCGCCGCATCGCCTCGTCGAGGCGCGCCAGCTCTTCCTCGTCGAGGTCGACGGCCGCCATGATCCGGCCGAAGGGCAGCGGCCGGTTGTGCCGATAGGACAGGTCGGCGAGGTAGCGGGCCATCTGCTGGTCCCGGGTCACCTCGCACTGGAAGGCGAGCACGCCGGCCGCGCGGGCGGCGAGGCGGCTCAGCGTCGTCATCGCCACCGTCTTGCCCATGCCGGGACGCCCGGCGAGGATCCAGAGCTGGCCGCGCTGGAATCCGCCGTTGGTGGCGCGGTCGAGGTCGGGCAGCCCGGTCGGGATCGCGGTCGAGCGGATGAGCCCCGAGCGCAGGCCATCGATCCGCTCGCGCATCCAGGCGGCGGACTGCGCCGCGCTCTGCGCCGCGGAGCCCAGGCCCGGCTCCGCGTCGATCAGGTCGAGCAGGCGAGACTCGGTGGCCGCGATCAGGTCGCGGGGCGCCTGCTCCACCGGCGCCTCGTAGGCGCCGTTCACCAGTTCCTCGCCGATGAGGATCAGGCGACGGCGCACGGCGAGGTCGTGGATCGTGCGGGCGTAGGCGCCGGCGTTGACCACCGTGGTGGCGTCGGAGGCCAGCCGCGCGAGGTACTGGATCACCGTCCGGCCGCCGAAATCGGCGTCTCCCAGATAGGTCTTCAGGGTGTCCCGAACGTGCATTACGTCAATAAAGTCGGGCAGTACGTCCTTTGAATTGTTGGGCCTCACTCATTAAGTCGCACCGGACGGGCATTATGCCATCTGCCAGCGCTACGGAGAGGGCCGGCACGCACCGCCGAACGGGAAATACGTCCATGTCGAGCGGTCGCGCGGCGGCTTCGTCGAGTGGACCATCAAGAAGGTCCGGTCCGACGGAGTCCAGGTCCTCCTGTACCCGGACAGCACGCATCCAGATCACCACCAGGTGCTTGATTTCGGCGCCGGCGAGGACCAAGTCCGCGTCCTCGGGATCGTTACGTGCTGGTATCGCCCGGCATAGATCCGGCGCCACGATCCGGAGAGGGCGAGCGCGGCGGCCTCTTCGATCCCCACTTCGTTGTCGGCTACCCCGCGACGCTCGTCGCCATTCGCTTAGCGGAGCAAGGGTTTCAGAGCGCGGCCGAATTCCATGGACCGGCAATCGTTCTGAGAGGTGGTCAGGCCGTTCCGGTCGATCGCAGGCCCATGCGCGGACCTCAACAAGGGATTGACGTACCGACCGGCCAAACAGCCTGACCGCTCGTACGTTTTGTCCGGTCTTACGCTTTACGCGTACAAAGCTGCATCGCCCGTTGCGATGGAGCTTCTCGTGTCCGAAGCCGCCCAATCTCACAGCAGCCTTGGTCAGGGCCGCCGTTTCGGGCAGAAACGCCTGCCTCCCATCTATATCCGAGGACCGCTCGATCGTCGTTCTGGATCGCGCCTGCGCGATCCGCAGCGCCCACGGGCTCGAGGCAGAAGGCTTCCACTGCATCGAGCCCGCGCGCAACTGGATCGAATAGCGCGAGGCCGAGGAGGCCGACGAGCTGGCAGCCATCGCGGAATGTGAAGCCGACCAGATCCGCGAGGCCGCCTGACATGGCCGGCCATACCTTCGATCACCTGACCCTTGAGGAACGGCGTGCTCGACTGGACGCGCAGGCGGCCGTCATCGCCAACCAGCAGGCGGCCCGCCGCTTCGCCCTCCAGATCGCGCCGGCCGATCGGGCGGCCGCTGAATGCCTGCCGCGCGAGGAGCGCCTCCGCTCCACCGCGGGCCTGCGCGGGAGCCCCATCGTGTCCCTGTCCGCTCGGCGGGGCCGAGCTGCCGCGCGTCCTGCGCGACGCCCGGAACACGCATTTCGGCGCCCCCTACGCGCGCCTGGAGACGATCGCGCGGGCCACGCAGCCGATCATCGCCCGGCACGGCTTGGCGCTCTCGTTCGATACCCAGCCGTCGCCGATCGCCGGGCATCTGCGGATCCGATGCATTTGTGCGCATGCCGCCGGGCACGAGCGGGACTATCATCTCGATCTGCCGCCGGACACGGCCGGCAGCCAGGGCCGGGCCAACAAGGCGCCGATCCAGGGCATCGGCGCGACCATCACTTACGGGCGCCGCTACCTCGTCCTGCAGGTCTTCAACATCGCCCTGACCAACGATCCGGGCGCCACCGACGGGGCGCCGGCGGCGGACGCGTCCGCGGACGTGATCTCGGACGCGCAGGCCGAGACGCTACGCAATCTCCTCACCGAGCACGGGATCGCCCCGGCGAAGTTTCTGCGCGTCTTCGCCGTCGAGAGCGTGCCGGACTTGCCGGCCACGCTCTACGGCGAGGCTCTGGACGCCAACGAGCGCGTCGTTGCCCGGCGCGCCCGGCCGGAGGGCCGCTGACATGGCCGAGATGATCCAGGGCAGCCCCGCGTGGCTGGACGCCCGCTGCGGCAAGGTCACCGCCTCGCGCGTCGCCGACGTGCTGGCGCTACGCAAGGACGGCAAGCCGCGGGCCGAGCGTGAGTCCTACCTGATGGAACTCGTCGGCGAGCGGGTGACGGGCCTCGCGACGCAGCACTACCTCACCGCCGCGATGCTCGAGGGCTCGGAACGGGAGCCGCAGGCCTGCGACGCCTACGAGTTCCTGTACGGAGTCGACACCGTGAAGGTCGGGTTCGTGGATCACCCCACGATCGCCTTGGCCGGGGCCAGCCCGGATCGGCTCGTCGGCGCGGTCGGCCTCGTCGAGTTCAAGCGCCCGACCCTGCGCACGCATCTGGAGACGCTGTTATCCGGCGAGATCCCGGAGGACCACCGGCCGCAGATGCGCTGGCATATGGCCTGCACGGGCCGGGCATGGTGTGACTTTGCCTCGTGGCACCCGAGCGTACCGCCGGCCCTTCGGCTGTGGGTGAAGCGGCTGCACCGGGACGACGCGCAGATCGCCAGGGACGAAGCTGCCGTGAATGCTTTCCTTGACGAGGTCGAGGAGCGGATGACGGCTCTCGTGGCCATCGGAACGGCCGAGGCCGCTTGATGCTCCGCCGCCGCACAATCGACAGCCGCGCCGGCTCCTCGAGCACCACACCGAGATTGCCTGCCGAGCGCCAGATCGTAAGCGCTGATGCGCCCTTCGGTCTTCGGGATCTCCAGCACGAACCTGCGATGAAGAATCTCGGAGGGGAAAGTGCGCCATAGCGGTCGCCCGCCCGAGCGGACCAATTCCGTTCGCGCCCAAAGGGCTCTCTCGCCAAGAGGTGGCCCGCTACGTCGGGGTGTCAACGACGACCTTCGGAGATGGTGCGCGAACGGCTGATGCCGCGGCCCAAGCTCGTTGGCTCACGCGTGCTCTGGAACCGTACCCAGGTTCACCTCTTCTTCGAGGCGCTGCCGGAACGCGAGTCGGTTCAGCAGAGCGACGAGGATATCTTGGCGAGGCTCGGGTGACCCGCATCCGAGTGAAAGGGTTCCAGATCTTCGCGGACCGGCACGGCGTTATGCGATGCTACCACCGGAAGACTGGCGAAAAGATCGACCTGAAGAAGGCGCCGCTCGGATCCGCTGCGTTCTTCGCGGAGGTGGCGCGGATCGAGAAGAGCGCAGAGGCGGCTGCCGCACCTAAGGGCGGCACGCTCGGCAGCCTGATCGTCGCCTACCGCGCGCACGCGGCTTTCACCGACTTAGCTCCGCAGACGCGCGCAGACTACCAGAAGGTCCTTAACTACCTGAAAGACATCGACGGCACTGACCTTTCTCGGTTCACGCGCCCATTCGTAGTGAAGATCAGAGACCGCGCAGCCGAGCGGAAGGGCCGCCGCTTCGGCAACCACGAAGGCGGTGCTGTCGCGGCTCTTCGCCTGGGGGTCGGAGCGCGGCCATCTGCCGGCGAACACTGCCGCCGGCATAAAGGATCTGCGCAAGACGAAGGGCGAACCCGACGCCAATAGGCCGTGGTCGGACGCCGAGCGCGAAGCTGTGCTTGCCGCTGCGCCGCCACACATCCTCACTCCGGTCGCCTTGATGATGTTTACCGGCCTCGGACCGAAAGAGGCGCTCGGCCTGCCGCGGGAGGCCTTCCGCGATGGCGAGTTGTCGACGAACCGCGCCAAGACGGGCGAGCCTCTGTTCTGGCTCGCACCGCTACCGCACACGATGATCCTGGCTGCCGCGCCGGAGCACACAGCACCGGCTCTGTGCGCGAACTCCGAGGGCAAGCCCTGGACGCTCAGCGGATCCCGCGCGTGATGGCGGCCGATCCGGCTGAAACTGGAGAAGGCCGGGAAAGTTCAGCCGGGTCTCACCCTGTACGGGCTGCGGCACACCCTGGCCGTCGTGCTGCGCCAGATCGGGCACGATGAACGTGCGATCGCCGACGCCCTCGGCCAGCGCACGATCGAGATGGCGCGCCACTATGCGAAGAGGGCCGATCTGGCTCCGAAGATGCGGGCGCTGATGGCTTCCTTGGATGCCGAATTCGCGCGTCGCAGCGCGAACGGGCGTCAAACCTTGGCGCCAAAAACGTCAAACCCGCCGGAGGGCGGGTTCGGTCTATCGAGCGAAAACAAGAAGTTAGATGGTAGCGAGGGAGGGATTTGAACCCCCGACACAAGGATTATGATTCCTCTGCTCTAACCAGCTGAGCTACCCCGCCACGAGCCGCGAGCGTCCGCGAGGACGTCGCGTGCAGTGGCGGCGGTATAGGGAGAGCGAGCACGCGATGTCAACGGTTTCCGGTGCGCAAATCGCGCGCCCGCAGGCATGACGGTCCACGTGACCGGGAGGGCGACAGGGACAGGCCCTGCTGTCACCGAAAAGCACCTCGCGCCGCCGCGGCGGCCATGTCCGATTCCTGCGGGCCCGCTAGGTTCCCGCAGGGGCCACCCGAAGGCCCGTCTGATCGCGGAGCGTTCGATGACAGCGCGCATGAGCCATCGCTGGACCACCAGCCTCGCCGCCCTTCTCGTCCTCGGTGTGCCGCTCGCCGCAAGCTCGGCCGCCGCGGCGGGTCAGGACGTCACCTACCAAGCGGCGCTCACCGGCACCGGCGAGGTCCCGGCGACAGCGTCTCTCGGCAAAGGCGAGATCACCGCGACCTTCGATCCCGCCACCAAGCGCCTGAGCTGGTCGGGCCAGTACAGCGGCCTCACCGGCCCGGTCACGGCCGCCCATTTCCACGGGCCGGCAAAGGCGGGCGAGAATGCCGGCGTGCTCGTTCCCGTGACGGCGGCGAGCAGCCCCTTCACCGGCGAGGCGACCCTCGACGACGCCAAGGCCGCGGATCTCGCGGCGGGGAAAATATACTTCAACCTCCACACCGCCGCGAATCCGAAGGGCGAGATCCGCGGCCAGCTGGAGCGCGCCCCCTGATCCGCAACGGCGCGAGCCTCGACGTGCCCGGCCGCGCCCGGTAGGCGGATCCCGTCCACCTGCCGGAGCCTTCGATGAAGCAGATCGACGCCATCATCGCCTGGACGCCCGTTCGCTGGGCGGACCTGAGGCCGCAAACAGCCGGGCAGGTCGTCGTCCTGCCCGCGCCCGACACGGCCGGAGAGGCCAAGCGCTACATGATGCGCGCCGGCGCCAGCTCGTCGGCACTGGCCACCCTGCCGGACGAGGCGCGCATCGCGCGCCTGTTCATCGATTTCCAGACCTTGGTCGTCCGCGACGGGATCGACCCGCAGGTCGCCCACCGCGCGTTCCTGGCGATCGACGAGTACCGGTTCCGCATCGCTCCCGACACCGAGGGCGCGGAATTCGAGGACCCGCCGGAGGAAGACTAGCCTCGCCCCGTCGGAGCGGCCCGCGTCGCTCACGGAAGGGTGAGAATTAAGAATGCACACGGCCCGGGAGCGCCCTATCTCCCGGCGGGTCATCCACCCGTCGGAGGCCGGCCATGCCCGTATCCCGTCGCGCCGTCATCGCCGCGGCCGCACTCGCCCCGCTCGCCGGCCGCCTCGCCGCCGCGGCGGAACCGCTGATCCGCCGCCCGATCCCGTCGACCGGCGAGATGCTCCCAGCCATCGGGATCGGCACGTCCCGGCGCTACGAGGTCGAACCGACGCCCGAGGCGGTGGCGCCCCTGAAGGCGGCGGTCAAAACCTTCGTCGATCTCGGCGGATCGGTGATCGACACGGCCCCGAGCTACGGCACCGCCGAGGACGTCCTCGGCCTGATCCTGGCGGAGCCCGGCCTGCGCCAGAAGATCTTCCTCGCGAGCAAGGTCGACACGACCGGCCGCGACGCGACGCTCGCGGAGTTCGAAAGATCGCTGAAACGCATGAAGGTCGACACCGTCGACCTGGTGGCGGTCCACAACCTGATCGACGTGAGCAACAATCTGGCGGTTCTGCGCGATCTGAAGGCGCAGAAGCGCATCCGCTACGTCGGCGTCACGGTCTGGCGCGACAATCAGCTCGATGCCTTGGAAGCCGTCATGAAGCGCGAGAGCCTCGACTTCATCCAGGTGAACTACGCCATCGACAACCGCGCCGCCGCCGAGCGCGTGCTCCCGCTGGCCGCGGATCGCGGCGTGGCGGTGATGACCAACGTGCCGTTCGGCCGCGACCGCCTGTTCAAGGCGGTCCAGGGCAAGGAGCTGCCGGCATTCGCCAAGGATCTCGGCTGCGCGAGCTGGCCGCAGGTCTTCCTGAAATACGTTCTCGGCAACCCGGCCGTGACCTGCCCGATCCCCGGCATGGCGAAGGCCGCCTATGTCGAGGACAACCTCGGGGCCGCGCGGGGCAAGCTGCCCGACGCGGCGCAGCGCAAGCAGATGGAGACGTTCATCGATGCGGTCTGATCTCACCTCGCGCCGCACGGCGCTCGCCCTGGCGGCCGGCCTCGTCGTGGCCGCCGCTGTCCCCGCGGCCGTGCTCGCCTCGGCCCAGGACGGCCCGAAGAAGATCCGGATCGGAGTGATCGGCGCCGGGAACATCGGCGGCACGATCGGGACGCTCTGGGTCAAGGACGGCCACGAGGTCATGTTCGCCTCCCGCCACCCGGAGCAGCTCGCCGCGATGGTCTCGGAGCTCGGGCCTAAGGCCAAGGCCGGCACGCCGGAGGAGGCGATCAAGTTCGGCGACGCCGTGTTCATCGCCGTCCCGTACAAGGCCTATCCGGACCTCGCGAAGGAGATCGGACCGTCCTTGAAGGGCAAGGTCGTCCTCGATGCCGGTAACGCCACGCAGAAACGCGACGGCGCGCTCTACGACGAGGTCCAGGCCGACGGGATCGGCGCGACCTCGGCCAAGTACTTCCCCGGCGCCAAGATCGTGCGTGCCTTCAACGCGGCCAACTACAAGGTCTTCGCCAAGGAGGGCGCGGACGGCGGCAAGGGT
This sequence comes from Methylobacterium mesophilicum, assembly GCF_036441335.1. Lineage (GTDB taxonomy): Bacteria > Pseudomonadota > Alphaproteobacteria > Rhizobiales > Beijerinckiaceae > Methylobacterium > Methylobacterium mesophilicum_B. The sequence continues at coordinate 109,807 of NZ_MLBW01000026.1, read as the reverse complement.
CGAGCGGGCGGGCGCATGGCGATCCCGATCGCCGGGGACGACCCGGAGGCGCTGACGGTCGCCGAGGGCCTCGTCCGCGACGCCGGGTTCGACCCGGTGGTGGTCGGCCCGCTCAAGGACGCCGACAAGTTCGCCATGGGCAGCCCGGGCTTCGGTCACGACGTCACCGCGCCGGAGATGCGCGAGAAACTCGGACTGGCGAAGTAGGCGCGTCGCCCGACCCCTCGCCGCGCCCTGCGCCGGCGAGGGGCCCGACCGAGCCGTCCCCGAGGGAGGCCCGTCCGGGGAAGAAGCCCATTCCGGTGAGATCGGCCCATGCCTGAAACCGCCCCCGCCCGCGGCACGCTCGCGCGCCTGATCGACGTTCAGCCCGGGGAGGGCCGGGCGCTGGCGTGGTCCTGGGCCTACATCTTCTCGATTCTCGCCGCCTACTACGTCCTGCGCCCGATCCGGGATCAGATGGGCGTCGCCGGCGGCATCGAGAACCTGCCCTGGCTGTTCACCGCCACCCTGGTGGGGATGCTCGCCCTCAACCTGCCCTTCGCCTACCTGGTGAAGCGCATGCCGCGCGCGCGGTTCGTGCCGATCACCTACCGGTTCTTCGCGGCCAACATCCTGGCCTTCGCGCTGACGCTCTACCTCGCGCCCGCCGAGTGGGGCGTTTGGATCGGCCGGGTCTTCTTCGTCTGGCTGTCGATCTTCAACCTGTTCGTGGTGTCGATCTTCTGGGCGACAATCGTCGACGTGTTCTCGAACGCCCAGGGCAAGAGGCTGTTCGGCTTCATCGCGGCCGGCGCCACGCTCGGCGCCATCGCGGGCTCGGCGACCACCGCGATCCTGGCCAAGAACGTCCCGACCTGGGGCCTGATGCTCTGCGCCGTGGTGCTCCTGGAAGTCGCGGTGTTCTGCATGCGCGGGCTCGCGGCGCTGTCGACCCAGCTGCACGAGGTGCCGGGTCGCGACGGAGGCGTCGAGGGCGGTCAGGACCGGACGATCGGGGGCAGCGTGCTCGCCGGCGTCACCCGGACCCTCGCGTCGCCCTACCTGCTCAACATATCACTGTTCCTGCTGCTGTTCTCCGTGACGTCGACCTTCCTGTACTTCGAGCAGGCGGGTATCGCGAAGCGCAGCTTCCCGGATCGCGGCGCGCAGACGGCGTTCTTCGCCAGCGTCGACCTGGCGGTGAACGTCCTGACGCTGGGGATCCAGCTGTTCCTGACCGGACGGATCGTGAACCGCATCGGCGTCGCCCTGACGCTGGCGATCCTCCCGGCCTTCAGCATTCTCGGCTTCGCGGCGCTCGCTCTCTGGCCGACGATCGGGGTGATCGTGGCGTTCCAGGTGCTGCGCCGGGCCGGCAACTTCGCTATCGCCCGTCCGGTGCGCGAGGTGCTGTTCACCGTGGTCCCGCGCGAAGACCGCTACAAGGCCAAGAGCTTCATCGACACGGTGGTCTACCGGCTCGGCGATCAGGTCGGCGCGTGGTCGTTCACGGGTATCCAGGGCATGGGGCTCGGCAGCGCCAGCGTGGCCGGCGCCGCGATCCCGCTGTCGATGGCGTGGCTCGTGAACAGCGTCTGGCTCGGGCGCGCGCAGGACCGGCGCCGTGCAGAACAGGCCGCTGAGACGGGCGTCGCTCCTCAGCCGACGGCCCCGGTCGTTCGCGCGGCGGCCTCGCTCGACGGGTGACCGCCGCCGGCCCGCCTATCGGTGCCGCATGAAGTCCCAGACCAGGTACGCCGGGAACGGCAGCATGATCGCGAAAAAGATCCAGTCGAACATCTGAGGCATGAAGCCGTCTCCCGCTCGGCCCCCCGAGGTTCTACCGGCACGACCGGGTGAAGTTCCGCGCGGCCTCGGCGCCCGTTAAGGGGCGGTTTACCCTGACGGGCGAGGTATCGCGCTCGTTCCGGGCTGGAGACAGACATGGCGGGACCCGCATGGTCGACGCCGCGGCGCCATTGGCGCGCAGCCGGGCCCGCGATGGCCGTGCTCGGGCTCCTCGCGCTCTATCCGGCACCCGTCGCCGCGCAGGAGCCCCTCTACATCCGCATCCGCCCGCTTCCGGACGCCGAGGCCGCGCGCGCGGCGCGGGAGATGCTCTGGGCTCGCCGGCAGGCCCATGCGCGCGCGGTGATCGAATCGGTCTGCACCGGGTGCCTCGGCGCCTGGAAGCCCGAACCGGCCACACCACCGACGCCCGCGCCGGCGCAGGACAGGATTGCGAACCTCACCGTCCCGATAGGGGTTGAACTCGACCCCGGCTCCGGGGCATCCGAGCCTCATCCCGATCCATCGATTTCCGAGAGGCATCCATGACGCAAGCGCATCCGACCAGCGGCGCCGAGCCCGAAGTCGATTGCCCGGTGACCCTCGAGGTTCTGGGCTCCGTGTACCGGGCCGACGATTTCGATCTGCCGCTGATCCTGGAGCAGATCCCGCCGCTGAAGCGCGCCCAGCTCGCCGCCTACCTCTACGGCAAGAGCCACATGCACAAGCTCGGGCTGAAGGTCGCCCGCTCGTGCGAGCGCGACGACCTGATCCGCGTGGCGGGCGAGATCGGCTCGGTGATCCACGGCCAGGCGCATCTGAAGCCGTCGCGCCCGGCTCCCGAGGTTGCCCCGCAGCTGCGCGCCAAGACACCGCCCGGCCAGAAGAAGGTGAGCCTCGCCGGCGCCGCCGCCAAGCCCGCGATCAGCCTCGGCGGCTCGGCCAAGGTCCGCAACTTCGACTGAGGTCCGTCGCGCCGGTCCGGCCTGGATCGCCGGCCGGGATCGCCGCGCGGCTCGCCGCGTCGGCGGATCCGGGTCCCGGACCGGGCGGGATGGCCCCGGGGCGAGGGAAGCGGCTTTGACCGGCGGATGAATCTGGCGATTTCGTGGGTGTCGGCACGTCGGCGGGCCGGACAATCCGGACTTGTGCGTTGCACGCGCCGCGGCCTTCGGATAATCGCCCGCGATGAACACCGACCACGACAAGATCCTGATCGTCGATTTCGGCTCTCAGGTGACGCAGCTCATCGCCCGCCGGGTCCGCGAGGAGGGCGTCTACTGCGAGATCGTGCCCTTCACGAAGGCCGAGGCCGCGTTCCGCGAGCAGAGGCCGAAGGGCGTGATCCTCTCCGGCGGCCCCGAATCGGTGACTGTCGAGGCCTCGCCCCGCGCGCCCCAGCTCGTGTTCGATTCGGGCGTCCCGGTCTTCGGCATCTGCTACGGCCAGCAGACCATGGCGGCCCAGCTCGGCGGCGCCGTCGAGGGCGGCCACCACGCTGAGTTCGGCCGCGCCGAGGTCGAGATCCTGGCCGACTGCCCGCTGTTCAAGGGCGTCTGGCACAAGGGCGAGAAGTACCCGGTCTGGATGAGCCACGGTGACCGCGTCACCAAACTGCCGGACGGCTTCACCACCGTGGCGATCTCCCGGAACGCGCCGTTCGCGGCGGTGGCCGACGAGGCCCGCAACTACTACGCGGTGCAGTTCCACCCGGAGGTGGCGCACACGCCCCACGGCGCCCTGCTGATCCGCAATTTCGTGCGCGACGTCGCGGGCTGCTCGGGCGACTGGACCATGGGCGCCTACCGCGAGGAGGCGATCGCCAAGATCCGCGCGCAGGTCGGCTCCGAGAAGGTGATCTGCGGCCTCTCGGGCGGCGTCGATTCGGCGGTGGCGGCGGTGCTGATCCACGAGGCGATCGGCGATCAGCTGACCTGCGTGTTCGTCGACCACGGGCTCCTGCGTCTCGGTGAGGCCGAGCAGGTCGTGGCGCTGTTTCGCGACCATTACAACATCCCGCTGGTCCACGTGGAGGCGTCGGGGATGTTCCTCGCGGCGCTGGAGGGCGTCAGCGACCCGGAGGTCAAGCGCAAGACCATCGGTCGCCTGTTCATCGACGTGTTCGAGGCCGAGTCGAAGAAGATCGGCGGGGCGAAGTTCCTCGCGCAGGGGACGCTCTACCCCGACGTCATCGAGAGCGTGTCGTTCACGGGCGGACCGTCCGTGACGATCAAGAGCCACCACAATGTCGGCGGCCTGCCCGAGCGCATGAACATGAAGCTCGTCGAGCCGCTCCGCGAGCTGTTCAAGGACGAGGTCCGGGTGCTCGGCAAGGAACTCGGCCTGCCCGAGGGCTTCGTCGGCCGCCACCCGTTCCCGGGCCCGGGCCTGGCGATCCGCTGCCCCGGCACCATCACCGGCGAGAAGCTGGAGGCCCTGCGAAAGGCCGACGCGATCTACCTCGACGAGATCCGGCAGGCCGGCCTCTACGACACGATCTGGCAGGCCTTCGCGGTGATCCTCCCCGTGAAGACCGTCGGCGTGATGGGCGACGGCCGCACCTACGACCACGTCTGCGCGCTGCGCGCCGTCACCTCGGTCGACGGCATGACCGCCGACTTCTACCCATTCGACATGGCCTTCCTGGGCCGGGTCGCGACCCGGATCATCAACGAGGTGAAGGGCATCAACCGGGTGACCTACGACATCACCTCGAAGCCCCCCGGCACGATCGAGTGGGAGTGAGCCGGCCTCCGGTCCGATCCCGCGCCGTCACGGGTTGCAGAGCGCTGGCTCGACCGCCCTCATCGCCGGGCGGAACGCCGCGAGATGCAGCCCGTCGCGCAGGGCCCCGTGCTTGGCGTAGCCGGTGTCGCCGTCGCGCAGGGCCGCGAACGGGTCCGTGAAGACGCAGCCGAGCCGCCCGCAGAGGTCCTGCAACCGGCGCGAGTAGTCCGCGACCGCACCCGCCTCGACCAGCTTGCCGATCTCGCGGCCGACCGGGGGGAGGGCGGTCACCACGACGCGCGGGCTCAAGGCCTGGAGCCGCTTGACGATCGTCTCGGCGGCGGCCTCGAACTGCTCCGTCGGCTTGTGCAGCTGCGGGTTGTTCTTCACCAGGATGTCGTTGGTCCCGATGGTCAGGATCGCGAGCCGGGGATGGACCGCGAATTTCAGGCGCGCGAGGTAGTCCGCGTAGCTGGCCGCGGTCGCGCCGCTGATCCCGCCATTCAGGAACGCGAGGCCGCAGGGCCGCTGGCTCCCGGGCTGCAGCTCCACCTGGGAATCGCCCGCCCAGAACACGTAGTCCGGCGGTGCCTCGTCGAGGCTCACCTGCACGGCGATGAGGCGCATCTCCGCGTAGGCCCGCGCGTCGGCCCCCGGCCGATGGAGGCGCCACCCCGCGAATCCGCCGATGGCGAGAAGGGCGAGCCCGCCGAGAACGAGGAGAACGGCGCGCTTCACGGCTCGGCCCCGGCCCGCTCGACGCGAGCGTCGGGCCGCGCGTCCGTCGTGGCGTAGTAGGGCTTGATGTCGAGGAGCGGCGTGCCGTCGAGGCAGTCGAGCCCGCGCACCCGGAGGGTGTCGCCGTCGCGGCCGAGCAATTCCACGACGGAAAGGGCAATCGGATTGGGGCGAGCGGGCGAGCGCAACGAGAAGGTGCCGCGGGGGCCGTCGGCGTGGCGCGGCCGCTGGATCACGAGGCCGCGGGTCGCCCGGTCCATCCAGTAGAGCAGGATCAGGTGCGTGCAGCCCGTGACGTTGCGCAGGCCGGGGGCGTAGGCCGGATCGACCTCCACGGTGCAGACCGCGTCGGTCTGCAGGCCGTTCTTCGGGCAGTCGGACCGCGTCTGCCAGGGCGTGCGCAGGCGGCCGATGAAGTGGAGGCCCGCGTCGTAGGTCGCGGGCAGGGCGGCCCGCTCTTCGCCGGGACGGGTCCCGAACCCGTCCGCGTCCGCTCCCGCGTCCATTCTCGCGTCCCTGCCGCCTCGCTCCGCGCCGGCCGGCTTGTCGGCCATGTGTCCGCGGCCCGCAACCCCGCATCTCGCCCCCGGGTGGCGCGGGGTGTAGATCCGGCAGCAGCGATGGAGGCGACATGATCGAGCGGGAATTGCGGCCGATGCAGGCGGTGGCGGATGCCGCGACCGCCATCGACCGGCTGGTCGAACTCTACGACGACGCGGCCGGCGCCCTGCGGACCGCCCTCGAGCGCTATCTCGCCGGCGGGCCTCCGCCGGACGCCACGGAGCGGCTCGCCTTCCGCTACCCGGAGCTGCGGATCAGCTACCGCCCGGACGGGCCGCTGCCGCGCGTCCGGCGCGCCACCGCCAAGCTCCAGGCCGCCGGCACCTACGCCACGACGGTCACGCATCCGGGCTTCTTCCGAACCTACCTGACCCGTCAGCTGGAACCGCTGATCGCCGATTACGGCGTCGCCATCGAGGTCGGCCTGAGCGCCCAGGAGATTCCCTATCCGTACGTTCTGGAAGCCGGGCTGGACGCGCGCGGGCGGACCGTCGACGGCGCCGACCTCGCCACCTACTTCCCGGTCCCACTCCTCTCGCTCGTGGGCGACGAGATCGCCGACGGGACCTTCGACCAGATCGCCGGGGAGCCGCTGCCCCTGGCGCTGTTCGACGCGGTGCGGGTCGATTACTCGCTCCGGCGCCTGGTCCATTACACCGGCTGCGACTGGCGCGACGTCCAGCCCTGGATCCTGCTCACCAACTATCACCGCTACGTCGACCAGTTCGTCCGCCACGGGCTGGAGCGGCTCGCCTCGGGCGCGGAGGGGTTCGAGCGGCTGGTCCTGCCGGGCGGCGTGTCCGTGAGCCGCGCGGAGGCGGCCGGTGCGGACCCCGCCGCGGTGATCGCGGCGTCCCCCTGGCACCGGCACCAGATGCCGGCCTACCATCTGGTGGCGCGCGACGCCGACGGGACCCAGCAGGGCACGACGCTGGTCAATATCGGTGTCGGGCCGTCGAACGCGAAGACGATCACAGACCACCTCGCCGTCCTGCGTCCGGATTGCTGGCTGATGGTCGGCCATTGCGGCGGCCTGCGGCAGTCGCAGACGATCGGCGACTACGTGCTGGCGCACGCCTATCTTCGCCGCGACCGGATTCTCGACGAGCTCGTCCCGCCGGACGTGCCGGTGCCGGCCCTCGCCGAGGTGCAGGTCGCCCTTCAGGATGCCGCCGCCGCGGTGACGGGCGAGCAGGCCGACGCGCTCAAGCGACGCCTGCGCACCGGCACCGTGGTCACCTACGACGACCGCAACTGGGAACTGCGCTTCAGCCAGGAGCGGCGTCGGATCAACCAGTCCCGGGCGGTTGCGGTGGACATGGAGAGCGGCACCGTCGCCGCCCAGGGCTTCCGCCTGCGCGTGCCCTACGGCGCGCTGCTCTGCGTCTCCGACAAGCCGCTCCACGGCGAGATCAAGCTGCCGGGCGCCGCCAACGCCTTCTACGACCGGGCCGTCTCGGAGCATCTCCAGGTCGGCCTCGCGGCCCTCGACGGGCTGCGGGCGGACCGGCAGGGACTCCACTCGCGCAAGCTGCGCAGCTTCGACGAACCGCCCTTCCGGTGAGGCGATGCGCGGATCACCGTCTCAGCGACCGACTGCCACGCCGTCAGCTATACTCAAGCTTGGATACGACCATTCCGAGCGGTGTTGAGAGGTTAACACACCACTCATCAGGCTGAGCTCTTCCATGACTCGCATCGCACTCGTATCCACTACCCTGCTGGCCGCCGTTGCCTTCCTGCCGGCCGGGGCCGATGCCCGCGGCTTCGGCGGCGGCGGGTTCCACGGTCGAGCCTCTACGCCCGCAACCTCTACGCCTTCGTCGAGACCCTGATCGACAAGGAGTCGAAGGCGCTGGCGATCAACTGGGACGACGAGCTGGTGAAGGCCACCAACCTCACCCGGAACGGCTCGGTCGTCCACGCATCCTTCCAGCCCAAGACCGATGGCGCAGCCTCGGAAGCCGCCTCCGTGGGGCTGGCCAAGTCGGAGGCCAGCAGGCGTCGGCGGCGTCCGGACCGGCGGCCTGCGGACCGGCGGGCTCAACCAGGCCGGGCGGTACGGCGGGATCGGGAATCGCGGGATCGCGGGTCGCAACTTCGTCAACCGCGGCTATCACGGCCGGGGCTACGGCCGCGGCGTCGGTTACGGGCTGGCCGGCCTCGGACTCGGCCTCGGCGTCGGTTACGGCCTGGGCGGTCTCGGCTACGGCTACGACAATTGCGCCGACACTTACGGCTACGGCGCCTACGACCCGGCCGCCTGCAACGGCTACTACGGCTACGGCTATTGAGCCGGGCGGCGCGGGTCTCGTCCCCGCGGCGCAGCCTCTGAACCGCGCGACGCCCGGCCGGCTTCGGCCGGGCGTCCTCGCGTGATGCCCTGGCCGGGTCGACCTCCTCGATCCACAGCCTTCGCGGCTGACGAAGGCTCGCTCAATCACTCCCGAATTGCGAACCGTTCCAATCGGACGAGGATGCCGCTTCCGGCGTAGCGTGGTGCGGGGACGAACGCGGTGAGCGGTGAGGGACTGGTTGCGGCGACGGCGGCGCTGCTCGTGCTGTGCATGGGTCTCTGGGCGACCGCCCTCCTGCCCGAGATCGTCACGGCGCTGGCCTTCTTCGGGCTCGCGATGCTGCTGCGGCTCGGTTCCGCCGCCACGGTGTTCTCGGGCTTCTCGTCCTCCGCCTTCTGGCTGGTCCTGTCCGGCATGGTGGTGGGGCAGGGCATGACCCGGACCGGCCTCGGCGCCCGGATGGCGCGGACGCTCGCGCTGCGGCTCTCGGGTTCCTACGGGCGCTTCATCGCCGGGCTGGTGACGCTGAGCTTCCTCATCGCCTTCGTCATGCCGTCGAATCTGGGCCGCATCGCCCTGATGATCCCCGTCACCCTGGCGCTCTGCGACGCCTTCGGCCTCGCGGCCGGCCGGCCGGGGCGGACCGGGGCGGTGCTGGCCGTCGGCCTCGCCACGCCGATCCTGTCGGCGGCGATCCTGCCCGCCAACGTCCCGAACCTCGTCATGGCCGGCTCGGCGGAGCACCTGCTCGGCCTGCACCTCTCGTACCTCTCTTACCTCCTCCTGCACGCCCCGGTCCTGGCGCTGGTGAAGGGCGCGCTGCTGGTCGCCCTCATCGTCCGGCTGTTTCCGGACGATCTGGGTTCCACCGCTCCGATCCTGCCGGTGCTGCCGCCGCTCTCGGCGCCCGAGCGGCGCCTCGCGGTGATCCTCGCCTGCACGCTGGTCCTGTGGATGACCGACAGCCTGCACGGGCTCGCCCCCGCCTGGGTCGGACTCGCCGCGGCCGTCGTCTGCCTGCTACCGCGGATCGGAGTTCTCCCGCCGGAGGCGTTCCAGCAGGTGAACCTGAGAACCTGTTTCTACATCGCGGCGCTGCTCGGCCTCGTCGCCCTGGTCAACGAGACCGGGCTCGGCGAGCGCCTCGGCCACCTCCTGCTGACGGTCGCGCCCCTGGCGCACGACGCGCCGACGCAGAACTTCGCGGTGCTCACCGGGATCGCGACGGTGCTGACCCTCCTCGTCACCGCCAACGGCGCCCCGGCCCTCTACACGGCCCTGGCCGGCGAGATGACGCAGGCGAGCGGCCTGTCACCCTTCGCGGTCGTCTCGCTGCAGGTGATCGGCTACTCGACCCTCTTCTTCCCCTACCAGGCGCCCCCGATCGTGTTCGCCAGCGAGCTCGGCCGGGTCCGCCTCCGGGACGCGACCCGGCTCACGCTGAGCTTCGGAATCCTGTCGCTGCTCGTGGCCGCGCCCCTCGATTACGCGTGGTGGCGCATCCTGGGGCAGCTGAAGTGACAGAATCGGCAAAGTGTCGCCTCGGAGGGCACATTGCGCCGCACCATGGTGGATTGCGGGTTGCCCGCTCAGCCACTAGCGCTACCAGATTAGAGACGGTCCAGTTCGCAGCTGCGAGGCTTCAACCCGATGGCACCCACCGCCCGCCCGACAGTGGCACAGCCGCTATCGCCCCATCTCCAGATCTATCGCTGGACCTGGACGATGGCGATGTCGGTGTTCCACCGCATCACCGGCACCGCGCTCTACGGCGGGACTGCACTCGTCGCGATCTGGCTCGTGGCTCTGGCCTCGGGACCGGCCGGCTACTCTTCCGTGGCCGGGTTCTTCGGCTCGATCTTCGGGCGCCTGATCCTGTTCGTCTACACGTGGATCCTGATGCACCACATGCTCGGCGGCATCCGGCACCTGATCTGGGACACCGGCGTCGGCTTCGACCGGGAGAAGCGCCTCTCGATGGCCCGGCTGACGCTGATCGGCTCGGTGGCCCTCACCCTCGTCATCTGGGCGGTCGCCCTTCTGGTCCGCTGAGGAGGCCGACATGGCTAAGGAAGAGGTCCGGCAGGACACGCGCGTCTCGATCCGCACCCCGCGCGCGCGGGTCAGCGGCCTCGGCGTCTCCCATCACGGCGCCGGCCACTGGTGGCTGCAGCGGCTGACCGCCGTCGCCAACGTCGTGCTGATGCTGAGCTTCGTGGTGATCATCGCCAAGATGGCGGGCCGCGGCTACGCCGAGGCGCGGCTCCTCGTCGCGACCCCCCTGGTCTCGATCCTCCTGATCCTGGCGCTACTGTCGGTCACGGTCCACATGCGCCTCGGCATGCAGGTGATCATCGAGGACTACGTGCACGCGCCGGCGACGAAGATCGCGGCGGTGTTCGCCAACAACGCCTACGCGGTCGTCGTGGCCGTCGCCTGCCTCTACGCGGTCCTGCGCATCGGCTTCGGACAGCCGGCCTGATCCCGCCAACATCGATCTCGAGGAGCCGAACATGGCCGCCAACGGCACCAACGGCAGCGGGCCTGCCTACACCATCCACGATCACGCCTTCGACGTCGTGATCGTCGGCGCGGGCGGCGCGGGCCTGCGCGCCACGGTGGGCTGCTCCGAGGCGGGCCTGCGCACCGCCTGCATCACCAAGGTGTTCCCGACCCGCTCGCACACCGTCGCGGCGCAGGGCGGCATCTCGGCCTCCCTCGGCAACATGGGCCCGGACGACTGGCGCTGGCACATGTACGATACCGTGAAGGGGTCGGACTGGCTCGGCGACCAGGACGCCATCGAGTACCTCGTGCGCAACGCGCCGGCCGCCGTCTACGAGCTGGAGCACTGGGGCGTGCCGTTCTCCCGCACGGAGGAGGGCAAGATCTACCAGCGCCCGTTCGGCGGCATGACCACGGATTACGGCAAGGGCACCGCCCAGCGCACCTGCGCGGCGGCCGACCGGACCGGCCACGCCATGCTGCACACCCTCTACGGGCAGGCGGTGAAGAACCAGACCGACTTCTTCATCGAGTACTTCGCCCTCGACCTGATCATGGACGACGAGGGCCGCTGCCGCGGCGTCATCGCCCTGGATCAGGCCACCGGCGAGATCCACCGCTTCCGCGCCCAGATGACCATCCTGGCGACCGGCGGCTACGGCCGCGCCTATTTCTCAGCGACCTCCGCCCATACCTGCACGGGCGACGGCAACGCCATGGTGCTGCGCGCCGGCCTCCCTTTGCAGGACATGGAGTTCGTGCAGTTCCACCCGACCGGGATCTACGGCGCGGGCTGCCTGATCACGGAAGGCTCCCGCGGCGAGGGCGGCTACCTCACCAATTCCGAGGGCGAGCGCTTCATGGAGCGCTACGCGCCGTCGGCGAAGGATCTCGCCTCGCGCGACGTCGTCTCGCGCTCCATGACCATGGAGATCCGCGACGGCCGCGGCGTCGGCAAGAACAAGGACCACATCTACCTGCACCTCGATCACCTGGACCCGAAGATCCTGCACGAGCGCCTGCCCGGCATCTCGGAATCCGCGCGGATCTTCGCGGGCGTCGACGTGACCAAGGAGCCGATCCCGGTCATCCCGACCGTCCACTACAACATGGGCGGCATCCCTACGAACTACCACGGCGAGGTGCTGACGCTGCGCGACGGCAACCCCGACACGGTGGTTCCGGGCCTGATGGCGATCGGCGAGGCGGCCTGCGTCTCCGTCCACGGTGCCAACCGCCTGGGCTCGAACTCGCTGATCGACCTCGTCGTCTTCGGCCGCGCCGCCGGCAAGCGCTGCGCCGAGATCGTCGAGCCGAACGGCCGGGCCATGGAACTGCCGAAGGGCGCGACCGACAAGGCGCTCGAGCGCCTCGACCGCTTCCGCTACGCCAACGGCTCCACGCCGACCGCGGAGCTTCGCGCCGAGATGCAGAAGACGATGCAGAACAACTGCGCCGTGTTCCGCACCGGCGAGGTGCTCGAAGAGGGCAAGGGCCTGATCCACAAGGTCTGGAACGCCGCCGCCGACGTGAAGGTCTCCGACCGCTCGCTGGTCTGGAACACCGATCTCCTCGAGACCCTGGAGTTCGACAACCTGATCGGCCAGGCGGTGGTGACGATGGAATCGGCCGCCAACCGCACCGAGTCACGCGGCGCCCACGCGCGCGAGGATTTCCCGGACCGCGACGACAAGGACTGGATGAAGCATACCCTGTCCTGGCTCGACGAGGGCCGGCATCAGGTGAACATCGATTATCGCCCGGTCCACACCTATACGATGTCGAACGAGATCCAGTATATCGAGCCCAAGGCCCGCGTGTACTGATCCCCAACTCTGCACCACGACTGCGGCGGCGGGGCCTCGCCCCTCCGGCCGCCGCGTCCTGCTCCAGCGGAAGCCGTCGAGAACCATGGCTCAGTTCAACCTTCCGAAGAACTCCCAGATCACGCAGGGGAAGTCCTGGCCGGCCCCGCCCGGCGCCAGGAACCTGCAGACCTTCAAGATCTACCGCTGGAACCCGGATGACGGGGCCAATCCGCGGATCGACACCTATCAGGTCGATCGCGAGGATTGCGGCCCGATGGTCCTCGACGCGCTGCTGTGGATCAAGAACAAGGTCGACTCGACGCTGGTGTTCCGCCGGTCCTGCCGCGAGGGCATCTGCGGCTCCTGCGCGATGAACATCGAGGGGCAGAACGCGCTCGCCTGCACGATGGGCATCGACGAGTGCAAGAGCCCCGACAACGCCCTGCCGGTCATGACCCGCAAGGACAAGGACGGGGCGATCCGGATCTACCCGCTGCCGCACATGCCGGTCCTGAAGGACCTAGTGCCGGACCTGACGAACTTCTACGCCCAGCACGCCGCCATCGAGCCCTGGCTCCAGACCGAGACGCCGGCCCCCGAGAAGGAATGGCGCCAGACGCCGGAGGACCGCTCCCGCCTCGACGGACTCTACGAGTGCATCCTGTGCGCGTGCTGCACCACGTCGTGCCCGAGCTACTGGTGGAACGGCGACAAGTTCCTCGGCCCGGCAGCCCTGCTCCAGGCCTATCGCTGGCTGATCGACTCGCGCGACGAGAACACCGGCCACCGCCTCGACGGGCTGCACGACCCGTTCCGGCTGTACCGCTGCCACACGATCATGAACTGCGCCAATACCTGCCCGAAGAGCCTGAATCCGGCGAAGGCCATCGCCGAGATCAAGAAGATGATGGTCGAGCGCACGCTCTGATTGCAGAGAGCCGCCGCGTGTTGAGGCCTGGGAGCCACACTCGGCCGAAAAGGCCGGCTCTCCGCAGCGGAGTCGGCCCGGGCTGAGAGCGCCGCCTTGCGGTCAGCGCAATTGGCACGGAGTCAGGGTCGAAGCGCCTCCGCGCCCTCAATCCTGACCCGAAGTGGACCGATGCTGCGCCCGAGCCTGTCGACGTTCGCCGTTCTCTGCCTGAGCGCCAGCCTCGGCGCCTGCGCCTCGAGCCGCCTCGACGGGCCGCGCACCCGGGGCCCGTCGCCCCAGGCGTCCCTCGACACCGTGCCGGCCATGCCTTCGGGCACCGTGACGGCGGCCCCGCTGGCGCCGCCGCNCGGCCGCTCCTCGGTGGTCGGCAGCTGGGATGCCCGGGACGCCACCGGGGCGAACTGCAAGGTCACGCTCTCGAGCACGCCGGCCCTCGATCTCTACCGGGCGACGGCCTCGGGCTGCGCCAACAAGGATCTGGCGCGGGTCTCGGCCTGGGACTTCCGCGACGGCGAGGTCTACCTGTACCAGCCGGGCGGCTCGGTGGCGGCGCGGCTGCGCCAGGGCGGCGGCGGCCTGGAAGGCGCCCTGACCAAGTCCGGCGCGGCCCTCGCCCTGAACCGCTGAGGCCGGGCGGCGCGACCACGCCGCGCGGTTGGCACCCGGCGGGAGGCGCTTACATGAGGGGCTCCCGCCGCGTCACGCCCCCGTACACATGTTCCTCGATTGGCTCGAACGCCGCGTCGACCCCTTCGCGCCCTTCGACGAGGCGCGGATGCCGCCGCGGTCGGTGCTCGGTTTCGCCTGGTTCTACCTGCGCCCGATCCGCGCCGCCCTGGCGGCCCTGTTCGTCATCGCGGTGATCGCCGGCACGGTCGAGGCCTCCCTCTACCTCGTGATGCGCTGGTTCATCGACCTGCTCGGCTCGGCCGACCGAGCGACGGTGCTGTCGGACCACGCGGGCGAGCTCGGGCTGGTGGTGCTGTTGATCGCCGTGGTGCGACCGCTGTCGATCTGGGCCCACGAGGTCCTGTCCAACCAGCTCGTCGTGCCGCAATCGACGAGCCAGATCCGCTGGCGGGCGCATCTCTACACCCTCGGGCACGCGCTCTCGTATTTCCAGGGCGACTTCTCGGGGCGTCTGGCCAACCGCGTCGTCCAGGTGGGCCCGGCGGTGCGGGAGCTCGCCGTCGTCTTCATCGACACGCTCCTGTACGTGGCGATCTACGCGATCACCGCGGTCGGACTGTTCAGCGCGATCTCGCCGTGGCTCGCCGTCCCGGTCCTGCTCTGGATCGCTGCCTACGCGGCCCTGACCGCGTGGTTCGTGCCCCGGGCCCGGGCGCGCTCGCACAGGACCGCCGACACCCGCTCGACGCTGATCGGCCGCATCGTCGACAGCTACACCAACATCCTCACGGTGAAGCTCTTCGCCCGCGACCGCGAGGAGAGGGCCGCCGTTCAGGACGCCGTGGAGGTCCACACCGCCGCCTATCTCCACCAGTTCCGGCTGGTGACGCTGACCACCAGTCTCCTCGGCCTGCTCAACAGCACCCTCCTGATCGCCACCGGCGCGGCCTGCCTCGTCCTGTGGCGCGACGGCGGCATGACAACCGGCGAGGCGTCGGCGGGACTCGCCCTAGTCCTGCGCCTCATCGCCATGTCGGGCTGGGTCATGCAGACCGTGCGCGGCGTCTTCGAGAACGTCGGCGTGGTCCAGGAGAGCATGCAGACGATGGCCCGGCCGCACGCCCTCGTCGACGCGCCGGACGCGCGGACGCTCGCCGTCACCGGCGGCGAGATCCGGTTCGAGGAGGTCGGCTTCCACTACGGGCGCGGCGACGCCACCGTCATCGAGGATTTCTCCCTGACGATTCGCCCGGGCGAGAAGGTCGGGCTGGTGGGCGTCAGCGGCGCCGGCAAGTCGACCCTGGCGGGGCTGCTCCTGCGGCTCTACGACGTGGAGAGCGGGCGCATCCTGGTGGACGGTCAGGACATCGCGACGGTGACCCAGCAATCCCTGCGCGAGGCCATCGCGATGGTCAGCCAGGACACGTCGCTGCTGCACCGCTCCATCCGCGACAACATCGCCTACGGCCGTCCCGGCGCGACCCAGGCGGACATCGAGCGGGCCGCCCGCCTCGCCCACGCGGACGGGTTCATCGCCGATCTCGTCGACCACAAGGGGCGGCGCGGCTACGACGCCCAGGTCGGCGAGCGCGGCGTCAAGCTGTCGGGCGGGCAGCGGCAGCGCATCGCCATCGCCCGCGTCATGCTGAAGGACGCGCCGATCCTCATCCTCGACGAGGCGACGTCGGCCCTCGACAGCCAGGTCGAGGCGGCGATCCAGGACTCGCTCGACACGCTGATGGCCGGCAAGACCGTGCTGGCGATCGCGCACCGCCTGTCGACCATCGCGGCCCTCGATCGCCTGGTGGTGATCGACCGCGGACGGATCATCGAGGAGGGGACGCATGCCGAGCTGGTCGCAGCCGGTGGCGTCTATGCGGGCCTGTGGTCGCGCCAGTCGGGCGGTTTCCTCGACGACGGGACGGCCCGGTACGACAGCGCCGTGGCCTGAACGCCGGCGCGGCGCGGTTGCCGGCAACATACCGCTACGATTGAGGGGCGACCTTATCGCCGCGCCGCACACTGCGGCTTGACTCGGGGGCGGCAGACGGTCTCATTGCTCAGATTAGAACCATAATGCTTTGTTCCCGGGACGAGCCGGGACGAGGGCACCTGCGGCCCTGACGCCGACGCATGGAGTTCCGAACCTTGGCGAACACATCAGCCGCCGCTCCCGCGGTCTCTGGTCATGAGGGCAGCCGCCGCGACTTCCTGTTCCTGGCGACCGGCGCCGGGCTGGCGGTCGGGGCGGGTGCCGTCGTCTGGCCGCTGATCTCTTCCATGGCGCCCGACGCCGACACGATCGCCGCCGGCGCGCCGATCGAGGTCGACCTGACGCCCATCCAGGACGGCCAGATCGTCAACGTCTTCTGGCGCGGGAAGCTGATCTTCGTGCGCAAGCTGACCGCCAAGGAAGTGACCGACATGAAAGCGGTCCCCCTCTCGGCGATGATCGACCCGGCCGCTTTCCCGACCCGGGTGAAGAGCGGCCACGACCAGTGGCTCGTCGTGTACGGCAACTGCACGCATCTCGGCTGCGTGCCGATCGGTCACCAGGGCAATTTCGAGGGCTGGGCCTGCCCGTGTCACGGCTCGCAATTCGACGCGGTGGGCCGCGTGCGCCACGGACCGGCGCCCATCAACCTGCCGATCCCGCCCTACGCCTTCCAGACGGATACCAAGATCCGGATCGGCGAAGGCGGCAAGGAAGCGGCCTGAGGAGGACGGAAGCATGAGCGGAACGGCCAGCACCTACGTCCCCAAGAGCCGCGTAGCCAAATGGTTCGAGGCGCGCCTACCCATCGCCGGGCTGGTGCACTCGTCCTTCATTGCCTACCCGGTTCCGCGGAACCTCAACTACTTCTGGACCTTCGGGGCGATCCTCGCGGCCTTCCTGGGGATCCAGATCATCACCGGCGTGTGGCTGGCGATGCACTATGAGCCTTCGGCGACGGGTGCCTTCACCTCCGTCGAGAAGATCATGCGCGACGTGAACTACGGCTGGCTTCTGCGCTACGCGCACGCCAACGGCGCCTCGATGTTCTTCGTGGCCGTCTATGTCCACATGTTCCGCGCCCTCTATTACGGGTCGTACAAGGCGCCGCGCGAGGTGCTCTACATCCTCGGCGTCGTCATCTACCTCCTGATGATGGCGACCGCCTTCCTCGGCTACACCCTGCCGTGGGGCCAGATGAGCTTCTGGGGCGCCACCGTCATCACCAACATCCTGGCGGCCATCCCGGTGGTCGGCGACACGATCCAGACCCTGCTCTGGGGCGGCTACTCGGTGGGCAACCCGACCGTGAACCGCTTCTTCTCTCTGCACTACCTGCTGCCCTGGATGATCGCCGGCGTCGTGATCCTGCACGTCTGGGCGCTGCACGTGACCGGCCAGAACAACCCGGCCGGCATCCCGATCAAGTCGGGCAAGGACGCGGTGCCGTTCACGCCCTACGCGACGGTCAAGGACGTGTTCGCCACCTGCGTGTTCATGATCCTGTTCGCGTGGTTCCTGTTCTACCAGCCGAACTTCCTCGGCCACGCCGACAACTACATCCAGGCGAACCCGGCGGTGACGCCCGCGCACATCGTGCCGGAATGGTACTTCCTGCCGTTCTACGCGATCCTGCGCGCGGTCCCGAGCAAGCTCGGCGGCGTCATCCTGATGTTCTCGGCGGTGATCATCCTGGCCTTCGCGCCGTGGCTGGACACGTCGCGGATCCGCTCGTGCAACTACCGGCCGATCTACCGCCAGTTCTTCTGGGTGTTCATCGGCGCCACGCTGCTCCTCGGCTGGCTGGGCTCGCAGCCCCCGGAGGGTGGCTACGTGCTCGCCGCGCAGGTC
Source organism: Methylobacterium mesophilicum (assembly GCF_036441335.1). Taxonomy (GTDB): domain Bacteria; phylum Pseudomonadota; class Alphaproteobacteria; order Rhizobiales; family Beijerinckiaceae; genus Methylobacterium; species Methylobacterium mesophilicum_B. The sequence goes on along the minus strand of NZ_MLBW01000026.1, from coordinate 91,996 downwards.
TGCACCGCCTACTACTTCGCGCACTTCCTGATCGTCATGCCGCTCTGCGGCCTGTTCGAGACGCCGAAGAAGCTGCCGGGCTCGATCCTCGAGAGCGTGACCGGACCGGGCAAGCAGGTGAGCGGATCCGGCATGCCCGCGGGCGCCGCCGCCGCTCCGACCACCAAAGGCTGACGGGCCGACGACAGGACCATGATGATGACCCGCGTCCTCTCGACGACCGCCGCGGCCGCCCTGGCGGCCCTGCTGATCGGCGCCGTGCCGGTCTCCGCCCAGGAAGGGCATGGCGGGCCGATCCCGGCCCGCGTGAACTGGAGCTTCGCCGGCGTGTTCGGCCGCTTCGACACCGCGCAGCTGCAGCGCGGCTTCCAAGTCTACAAGGAGGTCTGCTCGGCCTGCCACTCGATGAAGCTGGTCTCCTTCCGCAACCTCGCGCAGGAAGGCGGGCCGGACTTCTCGGCCGGGCAGGTCAAGGCGCTGGCCGCGACCTACCAGGTGAAGGACGGGCCGAACGACGCCGGCGACATGTTCGAGCGGCCGGGCCGGCCGGCCGACACCTTCCCGCCGCCCTTCCCGAACGACCAGGCGGCGGCCGCGGCCAACGGCGGCAAGGCCCCGCCGGACTTCTCGGTCATCGCCAAGGCCCGGACCTTCTCCCGCGGCTCGCTGTACTTCCTGACCGACTGGCTGCCCTTCGTCGGCTACTCGGAGCAGGGGCCGGACTACATCCACGCCCTGATCAACGGCTACGAGGATCCGCCGAAGGACTTCGCGCTGCCGGAAGGCGGCCACTACAACAAGTACTATCCCGGCCACATCATCGCGATGCCGCCGCCGATCACCGACGGGCAGGTCTCCTACCCGAAGAACGACCAGGGCCAGCCGGTCGTGCCCGAGACGGTCGACCAGTACGGCAAGGACGTTGCGGCCTTCCTGATGTGGGCGGCCGAGCCGCACATGATGGACCGCAAGGCCCTGGGTTTCCGGGTGATCCTGTTCCTGATCATCCTGTCGGGCCTGCTCTACTACGTGAAGAAGAAGATCTGGGCCGATGTCGGCGGGGAGGTTCACGGCCTCCAGCCGGAGCTTCACAAGACCTACTGAACCGGCCGGATCGGGTCGCAGTTCGGATGGGCCTCCCTCGGGAGGCCCATCTTTTTTTTGGCCGGCGCTCCATGCTACCGCTCGCCCGCCGCGACGGTCCGCCTTCCGACACGGCCCGTCACCGGCACCACCTCGTCCCGGGGTGACCGCGTCAGCGGGTCTCGGAGGAGGGCTTCAGGGATCAGAGCGGCTTCGGGCGGTCTCCTTCGAGGCCTCCGCATGGCTCCGGCTCCTCGCGACGAGGTGCCGGGTGGGCAGGCCGCGCTGCCGAGGCGTCGCGCGTTGAGGGAGTCCGGCATGAGCGCAGCGGTACTGGGAGTCATGGGTGGCTCCGGCGTCTACGACTTGCCGGGGCTCGAGGATGTCCGCGAGGAGCGCGTCGCGTCGCCCTGGGGCGAGCCCTCGGACGCCCTGCGCATCGGACGGATCGGCGACACCAAGGTCGTGTTCCTGGCCCGCCACGGACGGGGACACCGGCTCTCGCCGTCGGGCATCAATTACCGCGCCAATATCGACGTCCTGAAGCGGGCCGGCGTCACCGATCTGGTCGCCCTCTCGGCCTGCGGCTCGTTCCGCGAGGAGTTGCCGCCGGGCCTCTTCGTGCTCGTCGACCAGTTCGTCGACCGGACCCACGGGCGCGCCTCGTCGTTCTTCGGCGACGGTTGCGTCGCCCACGTCTCCCTCGCCCATCCGGTCGGCCCCGGCCTGCAGGCGCGGATCGCCCAGGCCGCGAAGGCCGAGGACATCGCGGTCCATCGCGGCGGCACCTATGTTTGCATGGAGGGGCCGCAATTCTCGTCTCTGGCGGAATCCCGCGCCTACAAGGCCCAGGGCTTCGACGTGATCGGGATGACCAACATGCCCGAGGCCAAGCTCGCGCGCGAGGCGGAGATCACCTACGCGACGATCGCGATGGTGACCGACTACGATTGCTGGCACCCCGGCCACGACGCGGTCGACGTCGCTTCGGTGATCGCGGTCGCCCGGGCCAATGCCGACAAGGCGGCGCGGCTCGTGGCCCGTCTCGCCCGCGACTTTCCGGCCGTGCGCGAGCCGTGCCCGGCGGGCTCGCACCGGGCGCTCGACGGCGCGATCATGACGGCGCCCGCGGTCCGGGACCCGGCTCTGCTCGCCAAGCTCGACGCCGTGGCGGGGCGGGTCCTCAACGGGTAGCCGGCCGCCCTTTCCAATCCGCGGCGAGTCCCTCTAGAAGGCGCGGGCGGCCCCGGCCGCCCCCGACGCGAAGTCCAGACCGAAATGCGCAGCGCCTCCATCAGCCGGAAGACCGCGGAGACCGATATCGCGGTCACCGTCAATCTCGACGGGACCGGGCGGTCGACGATCGCCACCGGCATCGGTTTCCTCGACCACATGCTGGATCTGCTAGCGCGGCACGCCCTGTTCGACCTGGACGTGAAGGTCGACGGCGACCTGCATATCGACCAGCACCACTCGGCAGAGGATTGCGGCATCGCCCTGGGGCAGGCCTTCGCCAAGGCGCTCGGCGACAAGCGCGGGGTCACGCGCTACGCCGACATCCACCTGCCGATGGACGAGGCGCTGACCCGGGTCTGCGTCGACATCTCCGGCCGGCCCTTCCTGGTGTTCCGCACCACCTTCCGGGTGGAGAAGATCGGCAATTTCGACACCGAGCTGGTCCGCGAGTGGTTCCAGGCCTTCGCGATGAATGCCGGCCTGACCCTGCACGTCGAGACCCTCTACGGCGACAACGCCCACCACATCGCGGAGAGCTGCTACAAGGGGCTGGCCCGCGCCTTGCGGAAGGCCGTGGCGATCGATCCGCGGGAGGAGGGGCGCGTTCCCTCCACCAAGGGCTCCCTCTAAGACCCGTTGTCGTCGGGCGCCAGGATCGGTCACGCGGCCGTCGCGGCGCACGCTGTCGGAGTTTCGCGATGCGGATGCGCAGCTACACGCTCCACCTGCCGGCCGATGCCCGGCCGGGCGAGTCGGTCGGGCTCGACCGGGCTCTGCTGGTGCGGGACGGCTTCTCGTGGCCGGCCTTCGCCTTCACGGTCCTGTGGTTCCTGTTCCACCGCCTCTGGCTCGCCGCCCTGCTCGTCCTCGTCGGCCTCGTGGCGCTGGCCGCGGCCGGTATCGCCCTCGGGCTGCCGGCCGGCGCCGGCCTGATCGTCACCCTGCTGGCCGCCTGGCTGATCGGCCTCGAGGCCTCAAGCCTGCGCCGCTGGACCCTCGCCCGGCGCGGCTGGCCGGCGCGCGACGCCGTGATCGCCGCGACGCCCGAGGAAGCGGAGGCCCGCGCCCTGAACCGCTGGCTCGGGGCGAGCCCGACCGCGCCGCGGGCCCCGTTCCCGAGCGGCCCCAGCCGGCGGACCGAGCCGGTTATCGGGCTGTTCCCCGCCCAGGAAGGCGCCCGGTGAGTTCCCGGGCGAGACGCGCATGACCACCGAGACCGTCGCGATCATCGATTACGGATCGGGCAACCTCCACTCCGCCGCCAAGGCCTTCGAGCGCGCCGCCCGCGAGAGCGGGCGCGACGCGCGGATCTGCCTGACCTCGGACCCCGACGTTGTGGCCGCCGCCGACCGCGTCGTGCTGCCAGGCGTCGGCGCCTTCGCGGATTGCCGCCGCGGGCTCGACGCCGTCCCCGGCATGGTCGAGGCGATGACGCGGGTCGCCCACGGGGCCGGCCGCCCGTTCCTCGGGATCTGCGTGGGCATGCAGCTCCTGGCGAGCCGCGGGCTCGAGTACGCGACAACGGCGGGCCTCGGCTGGATCCCCGGCGATGTCGGCCCGATCCGGCCGTCGGACCCGGCCCTGAAGGTCCCCCACATGGGCTGGAACACCCTGCGGACCGAGCGCGACCACCCGCTGCTCGCCGGCATCCCCACCGGCGAGGACGGGCTGCACGCCTACTTCGTGCACAGTTACGCGCTCAACGCGGAGCGCCCGGACGACGTGGTGGCGCGCGCCGAGTACGGCGGCCCGGTCACCGCCCTCGTCGCCCGCGACAACGTGGCCGGCACGCAGTTCCACCCCGAGAAGAGCCAGCGGCTGGGCCTCGCGCTCATCGCCAACTTCCTGAACTGGCGCCCGTGAGCGCCGTTCGACCCAGGCAAGAAGGACGGAAGCGCCCGTGATCCTGTACCCGGCGATCGACCTGAAAGAGGGGCGTTGCGTCCGCCTCATCCAGGGGGACATGGCGCAGGCCAAGGTCTTCGGCGACGATCCGGCCGCGCAGGCCGCGATCTTCGAGGCGCAGGGGTTCTCCTGGCTCCACGTGGTCGACCTCGACGGCGCGTTCGCGGGGGCGCCGCGGAACGCGGAGGCGGTGGACGCGATCCTCGCGCGGGTGACGATCCCGGTCCAGCTCGGCGGCGGGATCCGCGAGATGAAGACGCTGGAGGGCTGGCTGAGCAAGGGCGTCGCCCGCGCGATCATCGGCACCGCCGCGGTGCGCGATCCCGGCTTCGTCCGGGAGGCCGCGCGCAAGTATCCCGGGAAGATCGCGGTCGGCATCGACGCCAAGGACGGCCGCGTCGCCGTCGAGGGCTGGGCCCAGACTTCCAGCATGACCGCGGAGGAGCTGGGGCGCCGGTTCGAGGACGCGGGCGTCGCGGCGATCATCTACACCGACATCGCCCGCGACGGGATCCTGAAGGGGCTCAACGTCGAGATGACCCTGGCGCTCGCCCAGGCCGTGCGCATCCCGGTGATCGCCTCGGGCGGCCTCGCGTCGATCGACGACGTCCACCGCCTGCTGCAGCCGGACTGCACCCTGATCGCGGGCGCCATCACAGGCCGGGCACTCTACGACGGCCGCATCGATCCGGAGGCGGCCCTGGCCGCGATCGCTGCGGCGCGCGGCCCGGCGGCGTGATATCCAGAGGCTCGCGACATGAGACGCCGCCCGTGCTGAAGACCCGCATCATCCCCTGCCTCGACGTGAAGGACGGGCGCGTCGTGAAGGGCGTGCGCTTCGAGGGCCTGCGCGACGCCGGCGATCCCGTCGAGGCCGCCAAGGTCTACGACGCGGCCGGCGCCGACGAGCTGTGCTTCCTCGACATCACCGCGAGTCGCGAGGCCCGCGGCACCCTGCTCGACATCGTCAGCCGGACCGCCGAGGCCTGCTTCATGCCGCTCACCGTCGGCGGCGGCGTGCGCACCGTCGAGGACGTGCGCGCGCTGCTGCTCGCCGGTGCCGACAAGGTCGCGATCAACACCGCGGCCGTGAAGGATCCCGACCTCGTGGCCCGGGCCGCCGAGAAGTTCGGCGCGCAGTGCATCGTGGTGGCGATCGACGCCAAGCGCGTCTCGCCCCCCGGCGCGCCGGCCGCCTGGGAGATCTTCACCCATGGTGGCCGCGACCCGACCGGGATCGACGCCGTGGCCTTCGCGCGGCGGGTGGCCGGCAAGGGCGCCGGCGAGCTGCTCGTGACCTCCATGGACAAGGACGGGACGCGCTCCGGTTACGACCTTGCCCTCACGCGGGCGATCAGCGACGCCGTCACCGTGCCGGTGATCGCCTCGGGCGGCGTCGGCGGGCTCGACGACCTCGTGGCCGGCGTGGCCGAGGGCGGCGCCAGCGCCGTGCTGGCGGCCTCCATCTTCCATTTCGGCCAGGCGAGCGTCGCCGAGGCGAAGGCGCACATGGCGGCGGCCGGCCTCGCCATGCGCCTCGACGGCCCGGCCTCTTCCGCGAGGGCGCCCCTGTGAGCAGCTACCTTCTGGCGAACGCTAACCTCCTCGATCCCGCGACCGGCCGCGAGACCGCCGGCGCGGTGCTGGTGCGGGACGGCCGCATCGCCGACATCGCCGCCGGCNGGCGCCCCGGCCGACGCGAAGCGCGTCGACTGCGCCGGCCGCGTGCTGACCCCCGGGCTGATCGACATGCGCGCCTTCGTGGGCGAGCCGGGAGCCGAGCACCGCGAGACCCTGGCCTCGGCGAGCGCCGCGGCGGCCGCGGGCGGCGTCACGACGCTCGTCTGCATGCCCGACACCAACCCGGTGATCGACGAGCCGGCCATCGTCGATTTCGTGCTCCGCCGCGCCCGCGACACGGCGAGCGTCAACGTCCTGCCGGCGGCCGCCATCACCAAGGGGCTGGCCGGCCGGGAGATGACCGAGTTCGGCCTGCTCAAGGAGGCCGGCGCGGTCGCGTTCACCGACGGGCTCCGGGCCGTGGCCAACGCGCAGGTGCTGCGCCGTGCCCTGACTTACGCCCGGGATTTCGACGCGCTGATCGTGCAGCACGTGGAGGAATCCGCCCTCGTCGCCGAGGGCGTCATGAACGAGGGCGAGCTCGCCTCGCGCCTCGGGCTCATGGGCATCCCCCGCGAGGCCGAGACCGTGATGCTGGAGCGGGACATCCGCCTCGTCCGGCTGACCGGCGCCCGCTACCACGCGGCGATGATCTCCTGCGCCGATTCGGTCGACATCGTCCGCCGCGCCAAGCAGGACGGCCTGCCGGTGACCTGCGGCGTCTCGGTGAACAACCTCGTCCTCAACGAGAACGACATCGGCCATTACCGCACCTTCTGCCGGCTCTCGCCGCCCCTGCGCCACGAGACCGACCGTCAGGCGGTGGTGCGCGCCCTCGACGAGGGCGTGATCGACGTTGTGGTGTCCGACCACAATCCGCAGGACGTGGAGACCAAGCGCCTGCCCTTCGCCGAGGCGGCGGACGGGGCCCTCGGCATCGAGACGCTGCTCGGCGGCGCCATGCGACTCGTCCATACCGGCGACCTCGCGCTGCCCAAGCTCGTCGCCGCGCTGACCGTGAACCCGGCGCGGATCCTCGGCCGCGAGGCCGGCCGGCTGGCGGTCGGCGCTCCCGCCGACCTGGTGCTGATCGATCCCGATCTGCCCTACGTCCTCGACAAGCGCCGGCTGAAGTCGCGCTCGAAGAACTCCCCCTTCGACGAGGCGCGCCTCCAGGGCGCGGCGGTGCTGACGCTGGTCGGCGGCCGGATCGTCCACGCGGTCGACGACCTCGCGGCCGCCGCATGATACCGCCGCATCTCGCCACCCCGGCCGCCCTCGGCGGCCTCGCCCTCGGCTACGCCCTGGGCTCCATCCCGTTCGGGCTGATCCTCACGAAGTTCGCCGGCCTCGGCGACGTCCGGGCGATCGGCTCCGGGAATATCGGCGCCACCAACGTGCTCCGCACCGGCCGCAAGGGCCTCGCCGCGGCGACCCTGCTGGGCGACGCCCTGAAGGGCACGCTGGCCGTCCTCATCGCGCGCCAGCTGGGTGAGGGCCCGGCGCTCGCGGCCGGGCTCGGCGCCTTCCTCGGCCACCTCTTCCCGGTCTGGCTGGGCTTCAAGGGCGGCAAGGGCGTCGCGACCTTCATCGGCGTGCTCCTCGCCTTCAGCCCGCCCGCCCTCGCGGCGTTCGCGGCGATCTGGCTCGGGCTCGCCTTCGCGCTCAAGTACTCGTCGCTGGCGGCGCTCGCCGCCTCGGCGGCCACACCCCTCGTCCTCTGGGTGCTCGGCGCGCCGACGCAGGCGGCGCTGTTCCTGCTCCTCGGCCTGCTGCTATGGTGGAAGCACGCGCCCAACATCCGCCGACTCGCGTCCGGCACCGAGGGGCGCATCGGCCAGAAGGGCTGAGTGCCGGCGCGCCGCGCCGACCTTCGGGCAGGTGTGGGGGTGTTGGATGCAGCTCACCGAGGCCCAGCGGCTCGACTGGCTGCGGCTGATCCGGACCGAGGGCGTCGGCCCCCGCACCTTCCGGAGGCTCGTGAACCGGTTCGGCGGCGCGGCCGCCGCCCTCGACGCCCTGCCGGAGCTCACCGGCCGCCAGGGACGGCGGATCGTACCGCTCGCCCGCGCTGAGGCCGAGGCCGAGATCGCGGCCCTGGCCCGCCTCGGCGGGCGGCTGATCGCCAGCGGCGAGGCGGAATACCCGCGTCTCCTCGCGCAGGTCGACGCGGCGCCGCCGCTCCTGGCCGTGCGCGGCGCCCCGATCCTCAACCGGCCCGCCGCCGCTCTCGTCGGCTCGCGGAATGCCTCGTCGGCGGGGCTCGCCTTCACCGAGCGGCTCGCCCGCGGCCTCGGCGAGGCCGGCCTGACAATCGTCTCCGGCCTCGCCCGCGGGATCGACGCGCGCGCCCACAGGGCGAGCCTCCGGACCGGCACGATCGCCGTCATGGCCGGCGGCCAGGACCGGATCTACCCTGCGAGCCACGGAAGCCTGGTCGAGGCCATCCTGGCGGAGGGCGGCGCGGTCCTCGCGGAGATGCCGATGGGCTGGGAGCCCCGGGGGCGGGACTTCCCGAGGCGCAACCGGATCATCTCCGGCCTGTCCTACGGGACGGTGGTGGTGGAGGCCGCCCGCCGCTCCGGCTCGCTGATCACGGCGCGCTACGCCCTGGAGCAGAACCGGGAGGTGTTCGCGGTGCCCGGCTCGCCCCTCGACCCGCGCGCCGAGGGCACCAACGACCTGATCCGCCAGGGCGCCACCCTGGTCTCCGAGGTGGACCACGTCCTCGAGGTGCTGGGACCGATCGTCGAGCGCGGCCCGGATGCCGAGGCGGCACCGGCGCGCGGGCGGCCGGACCTCGCCGAGCAGCCGGATTTCTGGGACGAGATCGCGCTCGACGCGGCTCTCGACCCGGGACCGGAGCGAGCCTACGGCGCGTCCGCCGACGATCCCGCGCGCGACGACCCGCCGCCCGAGGCGGTGGACGACCGGGCGCGGATCGTGGCCCTGCTCGGCCCGAGCCCGGTCGGCACCGACGAGCTGGCGCGGAGCGCCGGGGTCGGTGCCCGGACCGTGCAGAGCGTGCTGCTGGAACTGGAGCTCGACGGACGGATCGAGCGCCACGGCAGCGGCACCGTCTCGCTGGTCAGCCGCTGAGGGACCCGTCCTCGGGATCGTCGTCCGCGTCGGCGTCCGCGAGGTTGCGCATGACGTCGAGGCAGCCCTGGAGGATGTAGGCGGCGGCGAGCTTGTCGACGAGCGCGCCGCGCCGCGCCCGCGAGGCGTCGGCCTCGATCAGCGCGCGGGTGACCACGGCGGTGGAGAGTCGCTCGTCGAAGAAGACGTGGGGGAGGGGGAGGATCGGCGCGAGGTTGCGCATGAAGGCGCGGGTCGACTGCACCCGCGGCCCCTCGCTCCCGTCCATGTTGAGCGGCAGTCCGACGACGAGGCCGCCGACCGCGTGCTGCCGGCACAGGGCGGCGAGCCGCTGCGCGTCGGGAGTGAACTTCACCCGGCGGATCGTCTCGAGCGGCGTCGCGATCTGGCGGCCGAGATCCGACAGGGCGAGGCCGATCGTCTTGGTGCCGAGATCGATGCCGATCAGGCGGGCGCCGCCGCGGGACTCGGCCGCGAAGGCGCGGATCGCGTCGAAGTTCATGACTCCGCCCGCGCGGTGCGCGCGAGGGTGGCCTCGGTGACGCCCTCGAACCGGGCGGGGAGGGGCTCCGAGCCCGGTCCCAGGACCAGGGCCGCGGACGGCGCCGTGACCCGGGTGAAGAAGTCGTCGAGGCTCTCGCCGCCGAAGCGCACCGTCTCCAGGTCGGGCGCCAGAAGCCAGACGTCGTACTCCCCGTCGGTCCCGGCGACGTCCCAGAACAGGAAGCTGCCGTCCTCGCCCGCGCCGAAGAAGCAGGCGCGCTCGACGATGCCGGCGTCGCCGCCCTCCACGTCGAACCGGTGCGGTTCCGCCCCGTCCTCCAGCATGGCAACCGCGGCGCCGACGCTGTGGGCGATGAGGGCCGCCTGGCTCACCAGATCGCAGGCCTCGAACGGCGCCGGCACGGCGACGCGGAACTGCCCGCCCGCGAGGCCGACGCCGCAGGTCCGGCAGAAGTCGCGATAGGAGGCCGGCAGGGCGAAGCCCAGCGCCTCCGCCGCCCGATCGAGGGCCGCCGCGTCCGGCACGAAGCCCGGCGCGAGCTCCTCGAAGACCGTCTCCCACATCGCTCCCTCTCCACCGTCCACAGGCTTCGGCTCCTCCGCAGATCGCCCCCGGTGCGCGCGGAGCCGTTCGCGTCTAGGTAGGTTAATGTTCCGTTAAACCACGCTGTAGGGGTCCGCCTTGTCGACGAACGGCCAGCTCTCCTCTTCCGCTCCGTCCGGCCGCCGGCGGGCGATGCCGCGCAAGCACCGCTGGATGCTGCTCCTCGCCTTCGAGGTGCTGGTCGCTGGCTTCACCCAAGCCATGATCCAGCCGGTCCGGCAACCGGGAATCACGATCGAGATGTCGGTGACGCCCCACCACGTCGTGACCTGATCCAGTCCGTCAACCGGCCCGCCGCGCTCCGTCGCGCCGGTCCCGCGCCGCTGGACCGGCATACCGGCGGCGCGGCATAGCCCACCCGCGTTGCGGCGCGTCGAGAGCCGATGCTATAGCGCGACCGACTTCGGGAGAGCGCTCCCGGGCAGGGACGAACGGGACGGCATGTCGGTCGACGAGAAGACGGTTCGGCGCATCGCGCATCTGGCGCGGATCGCGGTCACCGACGACGAAGTCGGGCCCCTCCAGGGCGAGCTGAACGCCATCCTGGCCTTCGTCGAGCAGCTCGGCACGGTCGACGTCGCGGGCGTCGAGCCGATGACTTCGGTGACGCCGATGGCGATGAAGAAGCGCGAGGACGTCGTCACGGAGGGCGGCCGCGCCGCCGACGTCGTGGCCAACGCGCCCGAGACCGAGGACAATTACTTCCTGGTCCCGAAGGTGGTCGAGTAGGCCGAGGACGGCCCGGACCTTGCGGACCGGATTTCTGGCGGGCAGGCGCGCGGCGGCGCGCGCGGGGACGTGAACAGCGTGGATCCGAACGAACTCACCCTGGCCGAAGCGCGCGACGCCCTGAAGGCGAAGCGGATCTCGGCCCGCGAGCTCACCCAGGCGCATCTCGACGCCATGGCCAAGGCCCGCGTCCTGAACGCGTATATCCGGGAGACCCCGGACCGCGCCCTGGCGATGGCCGAGGCGTCCGATCAGAAGATCGCGTCCGGCGCGGCGCGGCCGCTCGAGGGCATCCCCCTCGGCATCAAGGACCTGTTCTGCACGCACGGCGTGACGACCACGGCGGGCTCCAAGATCCTCGAGACCTTCGAGCCGCACTACGAATCGGCGGTGTCGGCCAACCTGTGGCGCGACGGCGCCGTGATGCTCGGCAAGCTGAACCTCGACGAGTTCGCCATGGGCTCGTCCAACGAGACCAGCGCCTACGGCAACGTGGTCTCGCCCTGGCGGCGCGCGGGATCGGACGCGCCGATCGTGCCCGGCGGCTCCTCGGGCGGCTCCGCCGCGGCGGTTGCCGCGCGCCTCTGCCTCGGCGCCACCGCGACCGATACCGGCGGCTCCATCCGGCAGCCCGCCGCCTTCACCGGCACGGTCGGGATCAAGCCGACCTACGGGCGCTGCTCGCGCTGGGGCACGGTGGCCTTCGCCTCCTCCCTCGACCAGGCCGGCCCGATCGCCCGGACGGTGCGCGACTGCGCCATCCTCCTCGGCTCGATGGCGGGCGCCGACGCCCGGGACACGACCTGCGCCGACCTCGCGGTGCCGGACTTCGAGGCCGCCGTGTCGCGCGGCGTGAAGGGCCTCACCATCGGGATCCCGAGGGAGTACCGGGTCGACGGCATGCCCGCCGAGATCCAGAAGCTCTGGGACGAGGGCGCGGCGTGGCTCAAGGCCGCCGGCGCGACGATCCGGGAGATCTCGCTGCCGCACACCGCCTACGCGCTGCCGGCCTACTACATCGTGGCCCCGGCCGAAGCGTCCTCGAACCTCGCCCGCTACGACGGCGTCCGCTACGGCCTGCGCGTGCCCGGCAAGGACATCGCCGGGATGTACGAGAACACCCGCGCCGCCGGCTTCGGCCGCGAGGTGAAGCGCCGGATCATGATCGGCACCTACGTGCTCTCGGCCGGCTACTACGACGCCTACTACGTCCGCGCGCAGAAGATCCGCACGCTGATCAAGCGCGACTTCGAGGCCGCCTACGCGTCCGGGGTCGACGCGATCCTGACGCCGGCGACGCCGTCGGCCGCCTTCGGCATCGGCGAGAAGGCCTCGGCCGACCCGGTGGAGATGTACCTCAACGACGTGTTCACCGTGACGGTGAACATGGCCGGGCTGCCGGGCATCGCCGTGCCGGCGGGGCTCGACGGCCAGGGCCTGCCCCTGGGCCTGCAGCTCATCGGCCGGCCCTTCGACGAGGAGACGCTGTTCGCGGTCGCGCAGGTGATCGAGGACTCCGCCGGTCGCACCGTCCTACCCAAGCCGTGGTGGTCATGACCGTCCCGTACTATCCCTGGACGGTCTGGATCTGGGCCGCGTTCGATCCGGCGCTGATCGTGGTGGCGGTCTACCTCGGCTGGACCGCCAGCCAGTTCGGCAAGGTCTTCATCGCGGCGATCGCGGCGCTCGGCTTCTCGGTGCTGTTCTCCTACGCGGTGAGCGCGGCCGGCATACCGTGGCCGGCGCCGATCACCCGCGACGGCCCGACCTTCTTCCCGGTGCGGGCCGTGGCGGCCCTGCTCTGGGCAGTCCTGGGCTACGGCGCGCGGCAGGCGGTCAGACGCCGCGCTTGATCTTTTCGCGACGCGGCCCGTAAGTGGCCGCACGACATCGACGCCGACCCGCGCCCTCGTCCTGAGGTCCCCGCGTGCGCGGGCCGCGAAGGAGGCCTCCAGCCGGCCGCGCGATCCCTGGAGCCCGCCTTCGAGGCCGCCGCGCAGCACCTCGGGACGCGGGCGCGGGTGGGCGGATCCCGCCACGCTCCCTTCCCGGCCCGGACGACCATGAACGCACCCGTCGACCCCAAGAAGCTGATCAAGGGCGGCCTCCACGACTGGGAGGTGATCGTCGGCATGGAGATCCACGCCCAGGTGTCCAGCCGGGCGAAGCTGTTCTCCGGCGCCTCGACCGAGTTCGGGGCCGAGCCGAACGACCACGTGTCGCTGGTCGACGCCGCGATGCCCGGGATGCTGCCGGTGATCAACGCCGAGTGCGTCGCCCAGGCGGTGCGGACCGGCCTCGGCCTGAAGGCGAAGATCAACCTGCGCTCCGTGTTCGACCGGAAGAACTACTTCTACCCGGACCTGCCGCAGGGCTACCAGATCTCGCAGTACAAGGACCCGATCGTCGGCGAGGGCGAGGTCCTGGTGGATCTGGCCGACGGCGCCTCGATCACCGTGGGCATCGAGCGCCTGCACCTCGAGCAGGATGCCGGCAAGTCGCTGCACGACCAGGACCCGACCCGGAGCTTCGTCGATCTCAACCGGTCGGGCGTTGCGCTGATGGAGATCGTGTCCCGGCCCGACCTGCGCTCCTCCGAGGAGGCGAAGGCCTACGTCACCAAGCTGCGCACGATCCTGCGCTATCTCGGCACCTGCGACGGCGACATGGAGAAGGGCTCGCTCCGCGCCGACGTGAACGTCTCGGTGCGCCGCCCCGGCGAGCCGCTGGGCACACGCTGCGAGATCAAGAACGTCAACTCGATCCGCTTCATCGGGCAGGCGATCGAGACCGAGGCGCGGCGCCAGATCGCCATCCTCGAGGACGGCGGGAAGATCGACCAGGAGACGCGCCTGTTCGACCCGACCAAGGGCGAGACGCGCTCGATGCGCTCGAAGGAAGAGGCGCACGACTACCGCTACTTCCCCGATCCGGACCTGCTGCCGCTGGAATTCGACCAGGCCTACGTCGACGCGCTGGCCGAGGGGCTGCCCGAACTGCCGGACGCCAAGAAGGCGCGCTTCGTCTCGGCGTTCGGCCTCTCGCCCTACGATGCCGGCGTACTGGTCGCCGAGCGCGCCTCCGCGGACTACTACGAGGCGGTGGCCAAGGGTCGGGACGGCAAGGCCGCCGCCAACTGGGTGATCAACGAGCTGTTCGGGCGCCTCAACAAGGAAGGCCTGTCCATCGACGCGACCCCGGTCTCGGCGGATCAGCTCGGCGCGATCATCGACCTGATCGGCGAGGGCGTCATCTCCGGCAAGATCGCCAAGGACCTGTTCGAGATCGTCTGGACCGAGGGCGGCGACCCGCGCGCCGTCGTCGAGAGCCGCGGCATGAAGCAGGTGACCGACACGGGCGCCATCGAGGCGGCGGTGGACCAGATCATCGCGGCCAATCCCGACAAGGTCGCGCAGGCCAAGGAGAAGCCGACCCTGCTCGGCTGGTTCGTCGGCCAGACCATGAAGGCGACCGGCGGCAAGGCGAACCCCGCGGCGGTGAACGCGCTGCTCAAGGCGAAGCTCGGGATCGAGTGACCGCCTCGCGGTGAACGGCCATCCCGCGCGCGATCCGATCCTGAGGCGCCCCGCATCGGCGGGCCTCGGGGCGCGGCGCGGGATGAGTGGCCGCGGATCCGGGGTCGGCGACGATGCCGGCCGCCCTCAGCCCCGTCGGCGCCTCGGCCACGACGAGATCCCGCCGCGGCGCTGCCGGGCAGGTGAGGCATTCGCATTCTTCAGAGAGAAACCGCGGCGGAACGGCTCGAAGTGGGGCCTTTCGCGCATTCGAAGGCGTGCCATGCGTGGCCGCTTCTGCGCCCCTGGAGCCGCGTCCGTCCGGCTGTCCGTGCTGCGCCGCTAGGTCTCGGGCCGAACTTGTCCCTGAACCGTCCAGGCGGCATTCCGCTGCGGTGGAGTCATCCCTGTCTCCTCCAGCTTCCCGCGACCGACACCGCTGCGAAACCCGATCGCGTCAAGGTTTCGTGCCGGTCCGTGCCGGCTTTCGCCAAGCACAGGGAGAGAGTGCGCCCGCGCTCCGGGTCGGTCAATAGCTATTTTCTCGGCAAAAGGCATTCTCGATCCACTTGGCTCCGCGAGCGCGCTGCAGCGCGTGCAGGCTCAACGACTTGGATCGATCCCGCGGCGCTGCGAAATATTGATTGGCGCGCAAACCACTTGCCGGCACCTCTATCGTTCTCGACGGGAAGTCGGATTCCGCGGTCGTCAGGCGACCGCGCAGCCGATACAGCGCCGCGTCCGGCGACATCGCCACGATCCGGATCGGTCGGATCCGCGACGAGCAGATCCCTGATCGGTGCGAGGCTCCGCGCTTCGGCGCTGACGCACTTCAGTCGCGCGGTGACGGCCGCGTCGCCCGCCACCGGCGACGGGTTCGAGAACGCGAAGTCGAATACCGCGGCTTTCGGGGACGCGGCCGCGGCGGTGACCGCGGCCGGAAGCAGGCCGGGTCAGCGCCGTTCGGCTTCCCGGGCGGGACCGGCCGCCGGCGTAGTCAGGGCGGAGACGCGGTCGCGCAGGTCCATGAACCAGTTCGGCGCCGGGCCGCGGCCGCCGTTGACGAACACCGTCGCGGTCATGCCGGCGATGAGCGGGACGCCCGTCGGGACGTGGTCGATGCGGATGCGGACGGGTACCCGCTGGGCGAGGCGGACCCAGGTGTAGACCGGGTTGACGTCGGGCAGCCCCTGCGTGCTGGCGGCGGCGTTCGCCGTCGAGATTCCGAGCGTGATGCTGTGGACCGTGCCGGTCAGGTGCGGGTCGAAGCCCATCAGCTTCACGTCGGCGGGATCGCCGACGTGGATGTTGGGCATCTTGGTCTCCTCGAAATAGCCGTCGATCCAGAAGGAATCGGTGTCGACTACGTTGATGTTCGCCGTGCCGGTCCGCGCGTAGTCGCCGACCCGCATGAGCAGGTTGGTCACCCGGCCGTTGACGGTCGACCTCACCTGGGTGCGCTCGAGATTCACCTTCGCCTGGCGCAGCTGCGCCTGCGCGCTCTCCAGCGACGCCTCGGCGATCTTCGCGGCCCCGGCGAATTGCTGCTTCTCCTCGATCGAGGTCGACACGGTCGAGAGCGCCTGCCGGCGGGCCGACTGGGCGTTCTTCACCTGCAGGTCGGCCTCGCGGTTCTTCACCTCGGCGTCCGCCGAGGTGACCGCGACCTCGAAGTCGACCGGGTCGATCACGTAGAGGACGTCGCCCTTGCGGACATTCTGGTTGTCCTGGACCCGGACCTCGACGATCTGCCCGGCGACCTGCGGGGCGATGTTGGCGACCTGCACGCGGACCGTGCCGTCGCGCGTCCAGGGCGCCGCCACGTAGAACTCCCACACGAACGCCGCCGCCAGGGCTGCCACGAGGAGTATCAAGCCGGTGGCCGCGAGGCGGAACACCTTCGCGGCGCGGCCCCGGCGCGGCACGGCGGGCAGCGGGTCGCTCCGCCCGGGCGCAGTGTCGCGGGCGGCGGTCTTCGGATCATCCTCGTCGGCGGTCGTGTCGGGCATCAGATGAACGCGATCAGGAGGGCGAGGACACAGACGTAGAGGCCGGCCTCGGCGAGCGGGGCGTTGGCGACGTAGCGGCTGAAGCGGATGCGGGCGAAGACGAGTCGCAGGACGACCAGGATCACGAAGGCCGCCAGCGCATAGGCGACGAAGGCCGTGACCAGCACCCCGCCGACATGGATGTCCTCGTGCATGGTGACCCCGGGAGAAGCGGTCGTCAGAATAGCGCGATGTCGAGGCGATTCAGGAATCGCCGGTGACGGGTGATGGTGCGCGACGCGGTGACGAGGTCGCTGGCGGCGCGGGCCGTGGTCAGCCGCACCGCCCGATCCTCGCCGGACGCGGCGCGGATCAGGTCGCGCGCCGCGGTCTCGAGCCCGCGATCGTCGCCCGCGGCTCCAGCTCGCCCGCGATGGCGCTGGCATCGGCCCGCAGCGGCGCGATGGTGCGGATCAGCGCGGCGGTGCGCACGGCGCCGAGGTCGCCCGCCGCCAGCGTCTCGCGGGCGTAGCCGCGCGTGTCGTCCCAGGCCTTGCGCAGTTGCGGCAGCAGCGCCCGCCACGTGCTCGGCGAGGCGAGGGCGTCGTTGATGAAGGTGATCACGACGATGCCGAGCACGATCACGGCGACGCGGGACACGGCGGCGTCGAAGGTGCCCTGCGGATCGTCGATCTGGCCGAGCGCGACGATCGCCACTGTGTAGCCGGACAGCATCGCGCCGTAGGCCCGCGTGTCCTGCAGGAACTGGGCGACGAAGACGCACAGGCCGAGCCAGGCGGTGAAGCTGAGGAGCAGCAGCACCCGGTCCTGGCCGAACAGGGCCATGAAGACGAGCGCCACCGCGGCACCGATCAGCGTGCCGAGCAGGCGGTAGACCGCCTTCGAGATCGCCTGCCCGCGCTTGGGCTGAGCGAGGATCGCCACGCAGGTGGCGGCGGACGAGGCGCTGTCGAGCTGGAGCCAGAAGGCGGCGGCCAGCGCCAGCATCATCGCAATCCAGATCCGCAGCGCGAAGGCCCAGGCGGCCGGCTTGGGCACCCAGGCATCGAGGAACGCCAGGGCGCGGTCGACGAACGGTTCGGCGCGGGGATCCGCGGCGATGGAAACGGGGGCCTCAGCCATGCCGGACCCGGCGCGCCGCGCTGTCCACCGCCCGTCCGGGCGGAGCAGGGTCCGTCATCGCCTCGTGCCTCCTGCCAACCCGCCGCGGATGTCTGAACGAACGGAACGCCCCGCGGTTCTAGCCGGTCAGGCCTTGTCGCCACCTTTCAGGCGCTTGTTGCACTTGCTCCAGAACTGCGGCCATTTCGGCCCCTGCGCGGCCTTCTGCGCGTCGGTGAGGGCGCGCCACTCGGCGCCGCAGGTCTTCTGCCGCTCGCGGGTGGCGGACTGGCCCGGGCTCGGGGTCCTGGCGGCTGGCGCTGCCGGTGCCTCGGCGGCGGGCGGCGCCTTCGCGGGTGCCTCCCGAACAGGCGGCTCCTTGGCGGGCGCGTCCTTGGCGGAAGCCGGACAGGCGGCGAGCAGCGGCGCGGACAGGATCGCGATCCTGGCGAGACGATCGATCATCGGAAGTTCCCCCTCGGGCGTCGTTCCGGCGCCCGAGCCGCAATCTCGCCGCTCGCTCGTGCGCCCGGCAAGACCGCTCGGCCGGCCGCCGCAAGCTCCGGCGCAGCTTCACCGAACCGTCGGGCTCGCCGGCCGCTGCCCTTGAGCGCGGCCGGGAAATCGTCTTCACTGCCGGGGTTGTACGGAAACGGCGGAGGACCACCGCGCCGCCGACGATCGGGTCCAGGAGCAGGCAGAGCATGGCAGCGGTGTCCGGGCGGCCGATCGACGTCCACACATGGAGTACGCCGAACGGCTGGAAGATCCCGATCATGCTGGAGGAGTGCGGACTCCCCTACCGCATCGTTCCCGTGGACATCGCCAAGAACGAGCAGTTCGCGCCCGATTTCCTGGCGATCTCGCCCAACAACAAGATTCCCGCCATCGTCGACCCGGACGGGCCCGGGGGACAGCCGATCTCGGTCTTCGAATCCGGGGCGATCCTGCAGTATCTCGGTCGGAAGTCCGGGCAGTTCTACCCGGCCGACGAGCGCGCCCGCGTGCAGGTCGACGAGTGGCTGTTCTGGCAGGTGGCGGGGTTCGGGCCGATGCTCGGGCAGACGCACCACTTCAAGATCTACGCGCCCGAGAAGGTGCCGTACGCGATCGAGCGGTTCACCGCGGAGGCCAAGCGGCTCTACGGCGTGCTGGAGCGCCGCCTCGAGGGCCGCCCCTTCCTGGCCGACGACTACTCCATCGCCGATATCGCGACGTTCACCTGGGCCAAGCTCAACTTCAAGCAGGGTGTCGACATCAACACCCTGCCGAACGTGGCCCGATGGCTCGAGAGCATCCTGGCGAGGCCGGCGGTGCAGCGCGGCCTCGCGGCGATCTGACGCCGCTCAGTTCTTGTTGGCGGCCTGCTGGTTCACGTCCGGCACGCGGGTCCAGGTCTGCGACCCGCACAGGATCTTGAGCATGCAGCCCGAGACGTTGAGCTCGGCCTCGCTCTCGCGCTCCAGGCTGACCGTGTAGATCTTGCCTTCCTCGATATTGTAGAGTTCGCCGGTGAACTTCGCGTCGTCCGGCTTCAGACCTTCGATCAGCTGGAGACCGATCACCGGGCGGGCGCGCTTCTTCGGATCGGGATTCTTGAGATCGGTGCGCGGGGCGCCGTTGTCGAAGGTCGGCGTCTTGAGCCAGACGACCTTGCCGCAGACCAGCTTCTGGCCGGCGCCGCAGCGGTCGATCCGGATCTTGGCGCGGCCGTCGCCGGTGAGCCACGTGCCGGACGGATCCTTGGCGGTGTCGGCGGCGGCGGCGGAGAGGCCGGCGAGAAGCAGGCTGGCGCCGAGAGCGAGTCGCATGGTTCGTCTCCGGGTTAGGGGCGTCCGCGGACGCCCGGGGGGTGGACGAAGTCGGTTGGTGCGCGACTGAGCCGCCGCAATCGGGCGATTTTTCGGCGGTGTTGCGGCGGAGCCACGGCCGCGCTTGCCCCGCCGGGTCGCGCTGGGCCGCTTGAGGCACCGGGGGGCGCCCGCTATAAGCCCGGCGCCGAAGCGAAATTCTCGCTGCCGCGGCGTGTCCGGATCGCCGGCGCGCCGCAGACCTTTTCCACAGACAGACCGGACGCACCATGGCCACCGAGCGCACCTTCTCGATCCTGAAGCCCGACGCGACGCGGCGGAACCTGACCGGCGCGGTCAACGCCGTCATCGAGGAGGCCGGCCTCCGCATCGTCGGCCAGCGCCGCATCCGCATGACCAAGGAGCAGGCCGAGAAGTTCTACGAGGTGCACAAGGAGCGCCCGTTCTTCGGCGAGCTCGTGACCTTCATGACGTCCGGCCCGGTGGTGGTTCAGGTCCTCGAAGGCGAGAACGCCGTCGCCAAGTACCGCGAGGTCATGGGCGCGACGAACCCGGCCCAGGCCGCCGAGGGCACGATCCGCAAGAAGTTCGCCGAGTCCGTCGGCGAGAACACCGTCCACGGTTCGGACAGCGCCGAGAACGCCAAGCTCGAGATCGCGCAGTTCTTCAAGGATTCCGACATCGCCGCCTGAGGCGCGGTGCGGTGGCGGGTTGGGCACACCGACCCGCCATTCGCGTGCCCCATACCCGGCGGCGCGGGGAATGCCGCGCTGTGTGACCGGGTCGTCCTTGACGGGACGGAGCCCGGGAGCGTCCAACGGCCGAGCTTAGCCAACCTCAGCCCCCGGACGATCCCGACCATGACGATGCGCCGCCTGCCCCTGCTGATCGCGACCGGCCTGATCGCCCTCGGCGCGACCGCCGCCCTCGCGGGCGGATCCTCGGCCCCGTTCCAGCAGTACGAGCCCGATCCGGCCCTCAAGACCGCCAGCAAGACCAATCTCGAAGGCCGCGTGCGCCACGCCTGCACCGTCGTCCAGGCCCGCATGACCAGCGCCCCCGAGGCGTCCCTGGAGCGCCCCTGCGGCTGCTACGCCCGGCAGACCCTGCGCAGCCTCGATGCCTCCGAGATCGAGGCCTACCGGACCACCGGCTACTTCAACGACACCGCCCGCGCCAAGGCGCTCTCGGCCCTGGACAGCTGCAAGCTGCAGCGCCCGGTCTGAGCGCCCCGAGTCCCGAGGGCTCCCGGGTCCGCGCGCGGAGGGCGGCAACCCGGGGAGCGTCACGGCGGCGGGCGGGTCGGCCGAATGGCCTCGCCCCGCCCGCCGGGACGGGGTTGACCGTATTGCCGCCCGCTAGAGGCTGAGCAGCGCGCCGTCCGGCGCCGCGTCGGCGATCACCACGCGGTCGCCCTCAAGGCGGGCGCGGCCGCCCGCCACCAGGGCGAGCACCGCCGGGTAGAGGCGCCGCTCCTGCACGATCACCCGGTCGGCGAGGCTGTCGGGGTCGTCGTCCTGGCGGACCGGGATCGCGGCCTGGGCGACGATCGGTCCGGCATCGAGCTCCGGCACGACGAAATGGACCGTGCAGCCGTGCAGGCGCACGCCGGCGTCCAGCGCTTGCCGGTGCGTGTGGGTGCCCTTGAACAGCGGCAGGAGCGACGGGTGGATGTTGAGCATCCGGCCGGCCCAGGACGCCACGAAGTCCGTCGTCAGGATCCGCATGAAGCCGGCGAGGCAGACGAGGTCGATCGCGGCCGCCCGCAGCGCCGCGTCGAGGGCGGCGTCGAAGCCGGCGCGGTCGGCGAAGGCCCGGTGATCGATGGCCTGCGTCGGGATGCCCGCCTCGGCCGCCCGGGCCAGGCCGGCGGCCTCCGGGCGGTTCGACAGGACCAGCACGATCTCGGCCGGGAAGGCGGGATCCTTCGCGGCCTCCAGGAGCGCCACCATGTTCGAGCCGCGCCCCGAGATCAGGACCGCGACGCGGGTCTTGCGGCCGGCCGCCATCAGAGGGCGAGGCGGCCGGTGAAGGTCACCGGCTCGGGGCCGCGCGCCGTGATCCGCCCGAGGCGGACCGGGGTCTCGCCGGCCCGGGTCAGGGCCTCGTCGACGTCGTCGACGGCGTCGGCGGCGGCGATCACCACCATGCCGATCCCGCAGTTGAAGGTGCGCAGCATCTCGGCCTCGGCGACGCCGCCCTCGCGGGCGAGCCAGCCGAAGACCGGCGGCGGGGTGACGGCGTCGAGGTCGACGGCGATGCCGACATCGTCGGGCAGGACCCGCGGCAGGTTGTCGGGGAAGCCGCCCCCGGTGATGTGGGCCAGCGCCCGGATCCCGCCGGTGGCGCCCAGAGCCGCGAGCAGCGGCTTCACGTAGATCCGGGTCGGCTCCAGCAGCGCCTCGCCGAGGCTGCGGCCCGGGGCGAACGGGGCCGGCGCGTCCCAGCCGAGGCCGGTCTTCGCGACGATCCGGCGAACCAGCGAGAAGCCGTTGGAATGGACCCCGGAGGAGGGCAGGCCGAGCACGACGTCGCCGGGCCGGATGCCGGGCCGGGGCAGCAGCGCGCCGCGCTCGGCGGCGCCGACCGAGAAGCCCGCGAGGTCGTAGTCGAACCCGTCGTAGAGGCCGGGCATCTCGGCGGTCTCGCCGCCGATCAGCGCGCAGCCCGCCTGCCGGCAGCCCTCGGCGATGCCGCGCACGATGTCGGCGCCGACGCCCGGGACCAGCTTGCCGGTGGCGTAGTAGTCGAGGAAGAACAGCGGCTCGGCGCCCTGGACGATGATGTCGTTCACGCACATCGCCACGAGGTCGATGCCGATCGTGTCGTGGCGGCCGGTCTCGATGGCGATCTTGACCTTGGTGCCGACGCCGTCATTGGCAGCGACCAGGATCGGGTCGCGGAAGCCCGCGGCCTTCAGGTCGAACAGGCCGCCGAACCCGCCGATCTCGGCGTCGGCGCCCGGGCGCCGGGTCGAGCGCACCAGCGGCTTGATCGTCTCGACCATGGCGTTGCCGGCATCGATATCGACGCCCGCCGCCGCGTAGGTCAGCCCCGTCTTCGGCTCGTTGCCGTCCTTGGCCGTCATGCCCGCGCCACCTCGCTGAATACTGGCCCCGCTCTAGCGGCTTCCCGCGCGCGGCGCGAGTCGTGCCGGCGGCGCCTTGATCGGCGCGCCCCGCATACCCACTCTGCCCGCTGGCGTGGTGTGCTGCGGGGGGAGCGTCATCGTGCGCGCACGGGCTGTGATCGGGCTGGCCGCTGTCGTCGCCCTGGGATTGATCGTCTACCTCCTCCGGGAGGTGATGCTGCCGTTCGTGGCCGGCATCACGCTGGCCTACCTGCTCGATCCCCTGGCCGACCGGCTGGAGCGGCTCGGTCTCGGGCGGCTGGCGGCGAGCCTGCTGATCCTGGCGCTGTTCGTCGTCGTCCTCGTCGTGACGCTGCTGATCCTGATCCCGCTCACGGCCAACCAAGTCGTGGCGCTCGTCAACGCGCTGCCCGGGATGGTGTCGCGGCTCCAGGCGATCATCGCCGAGCGGTCCGGCACCCTGCTCGAGCGCGTCGGCGGCGCGAACGTCCTCAACGAGCTGCAATCCTCGGTGGGTACGCTGGCCACCCAGGCCGGGACGTGGCTCCTGGCCTTCCTGAAATCGCTCTGGTCGGGCAGCCAGGCGCTGATCTCGATCGCCTCGCTGCTCGTCGTGACGCCGGTCGTCGCCTTCTACATCCTCGTCGACTGGGACCGGATGGTCGCCGCCATCGACGGCTGGGTGCCGCCCCGGCACCGGGCGACGGTGCGCGAGCTGGCGCGCCAGATCGACGGGGCGGTCACCGGATACGTCCGCGGCCAGACGCTGGTCTGCCTCATCCTGGGCAGCTTCTACGCGGTCGGCCTCTGGCTGGTCGGCCTCAACTTCGGCGTGCTGATCGGGCTGATCGCGGGGTTCCTGACCTTCATCCCCTACGTCGGTACGCTCACCGGCTTCCTGCTCTCCGTGGGCGTCGCGCTCGTCCAGTTCTGGCCCTCCGGAGACTGGCTGCATCTCGGCCTGACCGTCGGCGTGTTCCTCGTCGGCCAGTTCCTGGAGGGGAACGTCATCTCGCCGAAGCTCGTCGGCGATTCCACCGGGCTGCATCCGGTCTGGCTGATGTTCGCCCTGCTCGCCTTCGGGACGCTGTTCGGCTTCGTCGGACTGCTGCTCGCGGTCCCGATCGCGGCCTCGATCGGCGTGCTGGTCCGCTTCGCCCTGGCCCGCTACCTGGAGAGCCGGCTCTATCACGCCGGGCAGCCGATCCTGATCGAGCACGGCGGCACGGACGCTTCGGCCTTGACCTCCGCGGGCGCGGGATGATCCTGAGCGGCACATGCGCGAGAACGCCCCACCCCGGCAGTTGGCCTTCGACCTGCCGCTCGATCCCCGCTACGGGCGCGAGGATTTCCTCGTCGGGCCGGCCAACGAGGCTGCCTACGCGCTGATCGAGGCATGGCCGGACTGGCCCGACAGCGTCCTGGTCCTCACCGGCCCCTCGGGCAGCGGCAAGAGCCACCTCGCGGCGATCTGGGCCGAGCGCGCCCATGCCTGGACCCTGCCGGCCGCGGAGCTGGGTGCCGACGCCGTCCAGCACCTCGTGTCCAACGGGGCGCTGGTCGTGGAGGACATCGACCGGGCGGAGCGGCTCGACGAGGCGGCGCTGTTCCACCTGCTCAACCGCGCCCGCGAACGGCGCTGCCCGGTCCTGCTGACCAGCGCCGCGGGCCTCGACGCCCTCGACCTCGCGACGCCGGACTTGCGCTCGCGGCTCCGCCTCGCCCCCGGCATCGCCATCGAGGCGCCGGACGACGCCCTGCTGCGCGCCGTCCTGGTCAAGCTGTTCGTGGACCGGCAGCTGGTCGTCGATCTCGGCGTGATCGATGCGTTGGCCCTGCGAATCGACCGATCGCTGGGCCGCGCCCGCGACGTCGTTGCCGAGCTCGACCGCGACGCCCTCGGCCGCGGGCGGCGGATCAGCCGGCCGCTCGCGCTGGCCGTCCTGCGGCGGGTGGGTCTGGAAGACGAGCCCGACCCGGCCGGCTGAGCGCGGAATGCGGCGGGCGTCACGAAACTGTCGTGAAGGCCGCCGGTCGAGGGTGATACACGCTCCGCCGCCGCGAGGAGCAGAGACAGGGATCCGGGATGGAATCGACGCAGAAGCCCATGGACCGCGACGCCGCCGACGAGGCCGCCGAGCCCCGGCGGCGCGCGGCGGCCAACCCGGCCGCCGACGCCAACGACGAGTGGCCGGCCGCCGCCGCACCGGCGGAGCCGGCGGCCGGCGCGGCCCGCGAACCGGTTCTGGAGGCGGGGCGGTCCCTGCGTCACTCGCCGGAGCGGTTCGTGAACCGCGAGCTGTCCTGGCTGCAGTTCAATCGGCGCGTCCTGGAGGAGGCGTCGAACCCGAACCACCCGCTCCTGGAGCGCCTCCGCTTCCTGTCGATCTCGGCCAACAACCTCGACGAGTTCTTCATGGTCCGCGTCGCCGGCCTGATCGATCAGGTCCGGGCGGGGATCACGGTCCCGTCGCAGGACGGCCTGTCGCCGTCGGAGCAGCTGGTCCGGATCGGCGCCGAGGTGTCGCGCCTCGCCGCCGACCAGCAGGCCCGCTGGCGGGACCTGCGCGAGGAGCTGCACGCGGCCGACATCGACATCGTCGAGCCCGCCGCCCTCTCGGCCGAGCAGGCGGCGTGGCTCGAGGAGTACTTCCTCAACCACGTCTTCCCGGTCCTGACGCCGCTGGCGATCGATCCGGCCCACCCGTTCCCGTTCATCCCGAATCTCGGCACGACGATCGCGCTGATGCTGGTGCGGCCGAAGGACGGCCGTCTGCTGCGCGCGCTCATCCGCCTGCCCGGCGTCATCGACCGCTTCGTGCGCCTGCCGGTGAGCGACAGTGAGACCGCGGCGCGGCTGATGCCGATCGAGCAGGTGATCGGGATGTTCACCGGTCGGCTCTTCCCGGGCTACCTCGTGAAGGGCAGCGGCGCGTTCCGCGTGGTCCGCGACTCCGACCTGGAGATCGAGGAGGAGGCGGAAGACCTCGTCCTGCATTTCGAGACCGCGCTGAAGCAGCGCCGCCGCGGCGTCGTGATCCGCCTCGAGGTCGAGTCCGGCATGTCGGAGGATCTGCGCAGCTTCGTCGCCGACGAGCTCGAGATCGCCGCGGACGCGATCTTCCTCGTGGAGGGCATGCTCGCCCTGAACGAGCTGTCCCAGGTCGTCGGCATCGACAGGCCCGACCTGAAGTTCAAGCCCTACAACCCGCGCTTCCCCGAGCGCATCCGCGAGAGCGGCGGCGACGTCTTCGCGGCGATCCGCCAGAAGGACTTCATCGTCCACCACCCCTACGAATCCTTCGACTCGGTGGTCCAGTTCCTGGCCCAGGCCGCTCGAGACCCGAACGTCGTCGCGATCAAGCAGACGCTCTACCGGACCTCGTCGAACTCGCCGATCGTCGCGGCCCTCGCCGAGGCCGCCGAGCTGGGCAAGTCCGTCACCGCGCTCGTGGAGCTGAAGGCGCGGTTCGACGAGGAGGCCAACATCCGCTGGGCGCGCAACCTGGAGAAGGCGGGCGCGCAGGTCGTGTTCGGCTTCGTCGAGCTGAAGACGCACGCCAAGCTGTCGCTGGTGGTACGACGCGAGGGCGACAGGCTCGTCACCTACTGCCACGTCGGCACCGGCAACTATCACCCGATCACGGCCCGCATCTACACCGACCTCTCCTTCTTCACCGCCGACCCGGCGATCGCCCGGGACGTGTCGCGCATCTTCAACTTCATCACCGGCTACGCCGAGCCGGCTGAGCTGGAGCGGATGGCGGTCTCGCCGCTGACGGCGAAGAACAAGCTGCTCGAGCACATCGAGGCGGAGGTGGCCCATGCCAGGGCCGGGCGCCCGGCGGCGATCTGGATCAAGTGCAACTCCCTGGTCGACGGCCAGATCATCGACGCCCTCTACGACGCCTCGGAAGCCGGCGTTCAGATCGACTGCGTGGTCCGCGGCATCTGCTGCCTGCGGCCGGGCATTCCCGGCCTGTCGGAAACGATCCGGGTGAAGTCGATCGTCGGCCGCTTCCTGGAGCACGGGCGCATCTACGCTTTCGGCAACGGCGTGGGGCTGCCGCACCCCAAGGCCACGGTCTACATCTCGTCCGCCGACCTGATGAGCCGGAACCTCGACCGTCGCGTCGAGGCGCTGCTGCCGATCACGAATCCGACGGTGCATCAGCAGGTGCTCGACCAGATCATGCTGGCCAACCTGCTGGACAACCGCCAGAGCTGGCGGCTCCTCGCCTCGGGCGGGTGTGAACGGATCCAGCCCGCCGAGGGCGAGGAGCCGTTCAACGCCCACAAGTATTTCATGACCAATCCCAGCCTCTCGGGACGCGGCAAGGCCTCGAAGAAGTCGAGCCCGCGGGCGCTGAGCCGCCGTGCGCAACGCAGCTGAGTTTCGCCGCGCGGCGTCGCTGGGGTAAACCTCCCGCACGGCGCGTCGGCAGGCGCGCCGGGCTGATGAAGGACTCGGACGTTTGGGCAGCCCTCTTGCCAATCTCACCCTCGCACACGACGCGGAGGCGATCGACAGCGCCGCGCAACAGCCGGTGGCGATCATCGACATCGGCTCGAACTCCGTCCGCCTCGTCGCGTATGACGGGCTGACCCGGGCGCCGACGCCGCTCTACAACGAGAAAGTGCTCTGTGGCCTGGGGCGCAACGTCCTGACGACGGGCCGACTGAACGAGGAGGCGGTGGCCCGCGCGCTCGCTGCCCTGGCGCGGTTCCGGGTGCTGTGCGAGACGATGCGCGTCCGGCGGGTCTTCGTGCTCGCCACCGCGGCGGCGCGGGACGCCGAGAACGGTCCCGACTTTCTCCGCGCCGCCGAGGCGGCCTGCGGCCAGGAGATCCAGCTCCTCTCCGGACGGCGCGAGGCGGAGCTCTCGGCGCTCGGCGTGGTCTCGGGCTTCCACGCACCGAACGGGGTCGTCGGCGACATGGGCGGCGGCTCCCTCGAACTCGTGGACGTCCGCGGGGCGGTCGTCGGCCAGGGCGTGACCATGCCCCTCGGCGGTCTCGCGCTCCAGGACCTGTCGGGCGGCTCGGTCAAGAAGGCCGCCAAGATCGTCCGCGAGTACATGCGCAAGGCGGCCCCGCAGCTCGAGACGCTGCGCGGCCGGACCTTCTACGCCGTCGGCGGCACGTGGCGCGCGATCGCGCGGCTCCACCAGGCGGCCCGCGGCTACCCCGTGCACGTGATGCACGGCTACACGGTCGAGCCCACCGACGAACTCAGCTTCCTCCAAGTCGTCGAGCAGACCGACGTTGCGCTGCTGCAGGACGTCGACGCGATCTCGGAAGCGCGGCGCCCGCTGCTGGCCTACGGAGCCGTCGTGCTGGAGGAGATCATCCGGGTCGGACGCCCGCGCGAGGTGGCGATCTCGGCATCGGGCGTGCGGGAGGGCCTGCTGTTCGAGCAGCTCGATCGGGACACCCGGCTGATCGACCCGCTGCTGGCCTCGGCGTCGGAGTTCAACGTCCTGCGCGCGCGCTCGCCCCGCCACGGGGAGGAGTTGATCGCCTGGACGGACCGATTCGTCGCGACTCTGGACGGCCACGAGACCGCCGACGAGCGCCGGCTGCGCCACGCGGGCTGCCTGCTGTCGGATGTCGGCTGGCGGGCACATCCGGACTATCGCGGGGAGCAGAGCATCGCGGTGATCCAGAACGCCGCCTTCGTCGGCGTGGATCATCCGGGCCGCGCCTATCTCGCCCTGGCGGTGTCCCTGAGGCACACGGGCCTGGCGCCCGAGAAGGCGAACGCGATGCTCCGGAGCGTGGCCGGTCCGCGCCTGTTCGAGCGCGCCCGCCTCCTCGGCGGCTTGCTCCGGATCGCCTTCCCGATCTCGGCCGGCATGGACGGCGCGCTCGGTCGTGCCCCGCTCACCGTCGAGGATGGCCGCGTGGTGCTGCGCCTCCCGCGCGACTGGGAGGCTCTGACCGGGGACCGCCTGTTGAACCGTGTTCGCGGCCTCGGGCGCATCATCGGCCTGGACGGGCGTGTCGAGGTCACGGACCGCGCCGCCTGATCCGCGCGGCTCAGGTCCGTACCGGTCGACGCACCACGTCGCCGGCGCCGCGGACCGAGCACCCGCCGATGCGGCGACGGCCTCGCGCGACGCCGAGGCCATCCTCGCCCTCCGGGACCGGTATGCCGCGCGTGGAAGCCCGCACGCGGCCCGCCTGACGCGACCTGCGGTGGCACGCGACCGCCGCGACGCATCGCGTGAACGCTGCCGCGCGGCCCAGAATACCTCGATCGATCGATAGATCCGCGATAACATTCGTTTAATTGAGAAACCTAAATTTTTTATTTGTCATTCCATTCCCTGCTTTCAATTCAACCTAAAAACGACATTTCATCGAACGTATCGCCAAGACATACTATCCAATAGTTTCACTCCCCAGGGTGATCGGCCACGCACTTCGCTCTATGATGCGCGCGACGCCCCGAACGACCTCGCATTGTGGACTGTCCGCGCGATGAGATGGCTTGGCTATTTCTCAATCAAAGTCGTCATGTGCACGACAATATTCTCGATGGCGTTGATGTTATTGGGATACGCTGGAAATGCTCTGGTCGAGGCGCGGCTCCAGGCGCAACAGGCCGACGTCGCGGTCACATTGACCCGCGCCAGCCGCCAGCTGCTCAAGACGATCCTGCCGACGCGCCTCGAGAGGGGGGCGGCCCTCGCCCTGAGCGGAGACGCCGCCGCCGACCCGGACAGCCTGAAGGCCTACGCGACGAATCGGGATGCCGTGATCGCGAATTTCAGGAGCCTTCAGGATCTCCTGAAAGACCGCGATCTGCCGGCCGTGACGGTGACGATAGCGAGGCTGATCGCCGCCCAGGACGCGGTGAACCGGCTCCGCCCCCGCATCGATGAAGCCCTGCGCGTACCGAAGCCGAAGCGGGACCCTGCGCTGCTGCCCGCCGTTCTGACCGCCTTCCAGGAACTCGTCGACGCGCTGACGGCGACTACGGACGCCGTGGATTCGGCCATTCCGCGCGCCGACGCGATCCTGCAGCGCTACCTCGTCCTCAAGCGGTCGGCCTGGGCGACCCGCGTCGCGATCGGCAACGTCGCATTGCGGGTGCATACCTCGCTGGCTGCCGGGACATCGTGGTCGCTGCCGGAGACCGTGGCCGCGGCCGAGGAGCGGGCCCGGGTGCAGTCGGCGTGGTCGAGCACCAGCGAGGCCGCGGCGCAGGGCTCGGACGCCGTGCGGGCCGCGTTCGAGAGGGCCAAGCGCAGCAATTTCGAGGGCGAGGCGGCGGAGGCGGCGCGCGCGATCTTCGACGCGCTGAGCCAGCGGCGGGCGTCCCCCTACACGTTCCAGGACCTCCGGAAACGGAACACCGTCGAGCAGATGACGATCGTGGATCTCGCCGATGCCGCCCTCGCCGAGATGGTGTCGCGGGCCGAGAACCTCGCCGCGGCGGCGGACCGCGTTCTCCTGCACAGTGCCGCGGCGCTGCTGGCGGTCCTGCTGCTCGTCGGTCTGGGTCTCGTGGCCCTGTTCAGGGGTGTGCTGCGCCCGCTCCGGATCATCGCCACCGCGATGCGGACGCTGACGGCGGGCGGGACCGCCGTCGACCTCCCGGTGCACGCCTACCGGAACGAGTTCGCGCCGATCATGGTGGCCGTCCAGGCATTCCGGGACAACCTGATCCGCACGCGGGCCCTCGAAGGCGAGGCCGAGCGGGCGCGGCTGGACGCCGACGACCAGCGCCGGGACAGCCTGCGCCAGATGGCACAGCGCTTCGAACAGGCGGTCGGAGGCATGATCGGTCAGGTCGCCGCCTCGGCCTCCGCCTTGCAGGTCACGGCGCAGACGATGACCGCGACGGCTACCCAGACGGCCGGGCAGTCGACGACGGTCGCGGCCGCCGCCGAGCGGGCGTCCAGCAACGTCAACACCGTGGCGGCGGCCGCCGAGGAACTGGGCACGTCCGTGGAGGAGATCGGCCGGCAGGCCGACGGCTCGGCCGATCTCGCGCAGAAGGCGGCGGCCGAGGCCGACCGGACCGCCGCGCGCGTCCAGGATCTGAGCAGCGCCGTGAACAAGATCGGCACGATCGTGGGGCTGATCTCGACGATCGCCGAGCAGACCAACCTGCTGGCGCTGAACGCCACCATCGAGGCGGCGCGCGCGGGCGCCGCCGGCCGCGGCTTCGCCGTGGTGGCATCGGAGGTGAAGGCCCTGGCCGAGCAGACCGCCAAGGCCACCGACGAGATCGCCGGTCAGATCGCGCAGGTCCAGGCCTCGACCGGTCAGGCGGTGGAGGCCATCGCGGCGATCACCGCGCGGATCCGCGAGATCAACGGCGTGGCGACCTCGATCGCGGCGGCCGTCGAGGAACAGGGTGCGGCGACCCGGGAGATCGTGCGGAACGTCGGGCAGGCGGCTGTCGGCACCGGCGAAGTGACCAGCAACATCACCGGCGTCGCCCAGGCGGCCGAGAGCACGGGTCTGGCAGCCGGCCACGTCCTCGACGCGGCCTCTTCCCTCTCGGATCAGTCCGACCACCTGACCGCGGAGGTCGGACGGTTCCTGGCGAGCGTTCGCGTCTCCTACGCGATCTCCGCCGCGCAGGTCGCGCTGGTGCGGAGCAGCTTCGCGACGGTGCAGTCAATGGGCGATGCCGCGGCGGACATCTTCTACGGCCGGCTGTTCGACACCGCGCCGCAAGTCCGGTCGCTCTTCCCGGACGACATGAGCGCGCAGAAGCGGAAGCTGGTCGCCATGCTGGCGCTGGCGGTGTCCAATCTCGACAAGCCGGAGGCCCTGGTCGCGACCGTGCGCGATCTGGGCGACCGGCACGCCGGCTACGGCGCGCTGCAGGCCCATTACGAGGCCGTCGGCGCGGCGCTGCTCTGGACCCTGGAGCAGGGGCTCGGCCCGGACTTCACACCGGAGGTCCGGGACGCCTGGGCCGAGACCTACCGGGTCATCGCCGGCCTCATGACGATGGCCGGGACCGCGAAGGCCGCGTGAACCGGCCGGAGGTCAGGCGACGCGATCGGAGAAGATCGCCTTCTTGACCACGGCGTGGACGCCCCAGTTGCCGTCGACGACCTGCGTGATCCCGAAATCGACCGCCACCGACATCAGCGAGATGGCCTCATCCTCGGTGAGGCCCTTCGCGTGCATCAGGAACTGGCGCATCTTCCGGAACGCGTCGCGCATGGCGAGGTCGATGGAGGATTTCTGGAAGATCGCGCTCTGGGCGTCCGGGCCGAGGTCGCGCAGGTAGTTCGGGTAGCTGAAGCCGGACAGGACCCAGTCGTCCCGGGTCTCGATCATCGGGAAATCGAGGGCTTCCAGCGGCGTCCCGGGCAGGTCGGCCTTCTTGTGGAGGATGAACTGGAAGGTGCCGGTGAGCGAGCACT
Organism: Methylobacterium mesophilicum; assembly: GCF_036441335.1. Classification (GTDB taxonomy): domain Bacteria; phylum Pseudomonadota; class Alphaproteobacteria; order Rhizobiales; family Beijerinckiaceae; genus Methylobacterium; species Methylobacterium mesophilicum_B. Next base: position 60,294 of record NZ_MLBW01000026.1, on the reverse strand, counting down.
CGATCGCGGTGCCGCACAACTCGGAATCGCCCTGGCTGGCATGGGGATCGCCCACTGAGAACAGGGCGCCCGGCACTGCCACCGGGTAGTAGAGCGTCGCGCCCTTGCCGATCCGCCAGTTGTCGATGTTGCCGCCGGTATAGCTCGGCGGGATCGTGTTGACCCGGTCGGCCTCGGCGGGCGCGACGCCCATCGTGCCGAAATGCGGCCGGATCGGGACGCGGATCCCTTTCAGGACCTCGAAGGTCTTCTGCGTCTTCGTGTGGTCCACCGGCAGGCCGGGATAGTCGATGGTCGGATGGGAGACGCCGAACGGGTCGGTCACGCCCGGCCAGCGGAAGCTGTAGACCGCCCGGGCCCAGTCGCGCTCGCCGGTGGCGTCGACCTCGTAGATGGTCACGACCTCGCGGGGTTTATCGCCGGTGATCAGGTCGTTGTAGTGGTATCCCCACCACGCCGCCGCGTTGCTGCCGAAGGCCAATCCCTTGTACTTGGGGTTGGCGGAGGGCCGGGGGGCGACGTCGAGGATGCGCACCTCCAGGACGTCGCCGGGTTCGGCGCCGCGGATCGCCACCGGACCGGTGCAGATGTGCACGCCGAGGCCGCCGCCGGGGCCGACCTTGGCGTCCATGGCGCCGGCCCCGCGGGGCGAGACACCCATCTTGTCCTTGGTCCAGAGATAGACGCTCTCGGCGCCCGGATCGCCCTGGATCATGCGCTCGGCATCGTCGCTCGCCTGATGGGTGAGCGTCTCGATCGTGACGAAGTCGCCGGAACCGATCTCGACCTTGGGCTTGAGGCTGCGGCTGAAGAAGCCCCAGTGGACGGTCTCGGCATTCGCCGGCAGGTGGTAATGCGCCGTGGCGGCGATCTTGGCGCCGCTCGCCTGCGCCAGGGCCGGGCTCACGAGCGACGGGCCGCCGGCCGCNGCCGCCGGCCGCCAGGGCCGCGGCGGCGGCGCCGGTCGCCGCGAAGCCGCTCTTCAGGAAGGCGCGCCGCTCCGGCTCCAGATCCCGCCGGAACCGGCGGCGGTGCTCCTCGAAGGCGTGGCAGGTTGGATCGTCGCCCGCGCACATCGCGTCATCTCCCGGTGGTTTCGTGGCCCCGGGACCGGGAAGCAAATCGACGGCCACGCTCGCGGCCGCCGACGGGCGCTCCTCACTCCGAGATCATGCCGACGCCGCTCTCCTCGGCACTCGGAGCGGCCTCGTCCGCCTGGGCCTCGACCACGGCCGCGGCCGTGACGTTGACGATGCCGCGGGCCGTCACCGACGGCGTCAGGATGTGGGCGGGCTTGGCCGGGCCGATCAGGAGCGGGCCGACCGGCAGCGCGTCCGCCAGCACCTTCGCGAACTGGAAGGCGATGTTGGCGGCGTCGAGATTCGGGAAGACCAGGACGTTGGCCGCGCCCTTGAGCCGCGAGCCGGGCAGCACGCGCTCGCGCACCATCTCGTTCAGGGCCGAATCCGCCTGCATCTCGCCGTCGACCTGCAACTCGGGATCCCGCTTGTGCAGGAGCGCGAGGGCGTCGCGCATCTTCATCGCGGACGGCGAATCCGACTGGCCGAAATCCGAGTGGCTGAGCAGCGCGATCTTCGGCGTCATCCCGAACCGGCTGACGTGGCTGGCGCAGGCCTGCGCCACGTCGGCGATCTCCTCGGCCGTGGGGTTCTGGCGGACATGGGTGTCGGCCAGGAAGTAGGCGCCGTTATGGGTCACCACGAGGCTCATGGCGGCGCACTGCTCCACGCCCGGGGCGAGCCCGATCACGTCGCGGATGATGCGCAGCCGCGTCTCGAACCGGCCCTCGAGGCCGCAGATCAGCGCGTCGGCCTCGCCGCGGCGGACCGCGATGGCGCCGATCACGGTGTTGTTGGTGCGGACCAGAGTCCGGGCCGCGTCCGGCGTGATGCCGCGGCGCCCGGCCACCTCCAGGTAGGTCTGGACGTAGGCGCGGTAGCGGGGATCGTCCTCGGGATCGATCAGCTCGAAGTCGCGGCCGTGCACCATCGACAGGCCGAAGCGCTTCAGGCGAGTCTCGACCACCCGCGGACGGCCGACCAGGATCGGCAGGGCGACCTTGTCCTCGACGATCGCCTGGACGGCGCGGAGCACGCGCTCGTCCTCGCCCTCGGCGTAGATCACGCGCTTGGGCTCGGCCTTCGCCTTCGAGAACAGCGGCTTCATGATCAGGCCGGACCGGTGCACGAACCGGTCGAGGCTCTCGACATAGGCGTCGAGGTCCGGGAGCGGCCGGCCGGCGACGCCCGAATCCATCGCGGCCTTGGCGACAGCGGGGGCGATGCGCAGGATCAGGCGCGGGTCGAACGGGCTCGGGATCAGGGATTTCGGCCCGAACGGGCGGGCCTCGCCGCCGTAGGCCCGGGCGACCACGTCGGAGGTCGTCTCGTGGGCCAGACCCGCGATCGCCTTCACGGCGGCCTTCTTCATCTCCTCGTTGATCTTGTGCGCGCCGACGTCGAGGGCCCCGCGGAAGATGTAGGGGAAGCACAGGACATTGTTGACCTGGTTCGGGAAGTCCGACCGCCCGGTGCAGATCATCGCGTCCGGCCGCTCCTTCTCGGCCAGATCCGGCATGATCTCTGGATAGGGATTGGCGAGCGCCATGATCAGCGGCTTCTCGGCCATCTCCTTCAGGTACTCGGGCTTGAGCACGCCGCCGGCCGACAGGCCGATGAACACGTCCGCGCCCGGGATCACCTCGGCCAGCGTCCGCTTGTCGGTCTCCTGGGCGTAGACGTCCTTCCACCGGTCCATCAGCTCGGCCCGGCCCTTGTAGACGACGCCCTTGATGTCGGTGACCGTGATGTTCTCGCGGGTCGCGCCGAGGGAGACGAGCAGGTTGAGGCAGGCGAGCGCCGCCGCGCCGGCGCCGGACGTGACGATCCGGACGTCGGACAGGTTCTTGCCGGCGAGTTCCAGGCCGTTGAGGACGGCGGCCGCGACGATGATCGCGGTGCCGTGCTGATCGTCGTGGAAGACCGGGATGTTCATCCGGGCCCGGCACTGCTCCTCGACCTCGAAGCACTCGGGCGCCTTGATGTCCTCCAGGTTGATGCCGCCGAAAGTCGGCTCGAGGGCGCAGACCACGTCGACGAGCTTGGACACGTCCTTCTGGTCGACCTCAATGTCGAAGACGTCGATGCCGGCGAACTTCTTGAACAGGACGGCCTTGCCCTCCATCACGGGCTTCGAGGCCAGCGGGCCGATATCGCCGAGGCCCAGCACCGCCGTGCCGTTGGAGAGCACAGCCACGAGGTTCTGGCGGACCGTGAGTTCGGCAGCCTGCTGCGGGTCGTCGTGGATCGCCATGCAGGCTGCGGCGACGCCGGGCGAGTAGGCCAGCGCGAGGTCGCGCTGGTTGCCGAGGGGCTTGGTCGCCTGGATCTCCAGCTTCCCGGGCTTGGGCAGGCGGTGGTAGACGAGCGCCCCGGCCTTGAGGTCCTCGGACATGTTATCGGCCATCGCCCACGCTCCCGCTCACCTTTTTCACCGAGGACGACACGGTCGCGCATCGCGCGGGCCCGCGTCATGACCGGTCTGTTGCACCGGCTGCGCAGGGGGCGCAACCCGCACAACGAGACCCGGATCCACCTCGCCACGCTGGCGAGGACCCACGGCTTCTCCATAGGCGCCTATTCGTACGGCCGTCCAAAAGTCCGCTTCCCGGAGAGCGGGCGGCGGCTGACGATCGGCCGCTATTGTTCCATCGCCGACAAGGTCGAGATCCTGCTCGGCGGCGATCACCGCCTCGACTGGGCGTCGACCTACCCGTTCGCGGCGATGCGCGGGCACTTCCCGGACGCCGCGGCGCCGGAGGATTACCACGCCTCGCGGGGCGACGTGGTGATCGGCAACGATGTCTGGCTCGGGTCCGGCTGCATGATCCTGTCGGGCGTCACCGTCGGGCACGGGGCCGTGGTGGCGGCCCGCGCCGTGGTGACCCGCGACGTGCCGGCCTACGCCGTCGTGGCGGGCAACCCGGCGCGGGTGGTGCGCCGCCGCTTCGACGCGGAGACCGTCGAGGCGCTCGTGGCGGCGGCGTGGTGGGACCTGCCGCACGATGCGGTGACGCGGCTGGTGCCGCTGCTCCAGAGCGGTCGGATCGCGGAACTGCTCACGGCGTTGCGCGCGGGCGCGGATTCCCGTACCGGCGGGGCCCAACGCGAAGACCATCCGAGATCCGGACGATGACCGACACGCCTCCCGACCGCCTCGCCTCGAACCCGAACAGCCCGTTCTACGACGAGAAGGTGCTGGAGCGCGGGGTCGGCGTCCGATTCAAGGGCGTCGAGAAGACGAACGTCGAGGAGTACTGCGTGAGCGAGGGCTGGGTCCGGCTCTCGGCCGGCAAGACCCTCGACCGGGCCGGCAACCCGATGACGGTGAAGCTGAAGGGCACCGTGGAACCCTACTTCCGCGACCCGGTCGCGGAGGCCTGATCGGCCACCCGCGCGAGCGCGGACTCGAAGTTGCGGACGGCCTCGCGGACGAGCCTCCCGATCTGATCCGGAGAGCGCGGCCCGTCGACGACGAGGCTCGCGAGGATGTCGGAGCGGCGAGCGCGCTGCTTGGCGGTGCGCCCGTGGTTCGAGACGCGCAGGTGCCAGGGGCAGCCCGGCCGCCTCAGGTACAGGCTGTCGCCGCGCTCGTTCCGGGCGACGATCGCGAAGCCGTCCGCCTCCAGCATCCGCGCCGCCAGACCGAGCGCCGCGAGCGGCGGAAGCGGGCCGACGGCGGTCACGGCCCGGCCGGCTCGATCGTGCCGNGGCCCGGCCGGCTCGATCGTGCCGAGGCGGCGCCGCCCGAGCGCCCGCGCCTTGAGCGCCAGGGCCGGCCGCTCGACCGCGTACCAGGACAGGGCCGCGACCGGCACCGCGAGGGCGAGGGCCGGGACCAGCAGCGCGATCCCGGAGGCGGACGGCCACAGGGCGTGCAGGCTCTGCTGGATCGGCCAGCCGTAGAGATAGATCCCGTAGGAGAGATCGGACGACGGGTCGAACACGCCGCGCGCCAGGGGGCCGAGGGCGAGCCAGACCACGCCGTAAGCCTCGGCGAGGAACAGCAGGGCGGGGTAGGCCGGCGTCCGCGCGAGGACGAAGGCGCCGAAGACCAGGCAGGCGAGGGCCGCTGCCGAGACCCGCAGGCGATCGCGCCACAGGTAGAGACACGCGCCGGCCGCGAAGATCAGCGGCAGGCGCAGCGCCGTCTCGGTGCCCTTGGGCAGGTCCGCCCCCCGGGATCCGCAGGCGATCGTCAGGGCGAGTGCCAGCCCCAGCACGATCAGGGGGGCCGACCACCGTCGCCGGAGCAGCCCGCACGGGGCGGCGACGAGGACGCCGAGGTAGCACAGCACCTCGTATTTCAGCGTCCAGACCGTGCCGAGGGGCGCGCGGTAGGGGTTGGATTCGAAGACGCCGGGGAGGGCGGCGTTGCTCTTGAAGGTCGTCAGCGTGCCGCGGATGAACGACCACAGGGCGGGATCGCGCCAGTACTCGGAGACGGGCAGACGGGTCAGCGCCGCGCCGAGCCCGAGCGCGACGACGAGCGTCGCCGCCACGAGGCCGGGCAGGATCCGCAAGGTCCGTGCGAGGGCGTAGTCCCGGATACCGCGCCGGTCGCAGCTCATCGTGACGAGGAAGCCCGACACGGCGAAGAAGCCGTTCACCGCGTGCTCGCCCAACGTGTAGCCGGTGAGCCGGGCGAGGGGCTCGTCGCCGGCGGCGCCGGTCGCGACGCTGAACGCGTGGGACACCACGACGGCCAGGGCCAGCATCAGCCGCAGGCCGGTGAAGCCGTTGGGCCCGCGCTCCAGCGCGGCCGCGATCGTCGGCGCGCTCATCCCGCCAGACCCTCGCGGGCCAGCGCGGTGCGGCCCCGGAGGAAGGAGAGGGCACCCGCGGCCGAGCCGCCGTAGCGCTCGAGTCCGGCCCGCCGCAGCACGAGCGCGGACAGCAGCGCCTTCGGCAGATTGGCGGCCAGGGCGGCGAGGCTCGGGTCCGGCAGACCGTACTTCCGGCTGACATAGGCGCGCGACCATGCCTGATGCCAGCGCGCGCGAAACACCCGTCCCGGCTCGGGCGCCGACGACCGTCCGCGACCGTGGAGCGCCTCGGCGCGGTGGACGTGAATCAGGGCGCGGCCGCTCTCGGCCACGCGCCGGCACAGGTCGTCGTCCTCGTAGAACAGGAAGATGTTCTCGTCGAACCCGCCGAGGTCGAGGAACAGGGCGCGCGGCATCATCAGGCAGGCCCCGGAGAGGAACGGCGCGCAGGCGTCGCCCTGCGGCGGCGCGCGCCGGCCGGCGGGATTGGTCAGGTAGGGCGCGAGCAGGGAGCGCGCCTGGAAGAAGAAGCGCCCGTCGGGTTCGACGAGGCGCGGGGCGAGCAGACCGGCATCCGGCCAGGCGCGGGCCGCGTCCAGAAGAGCGTCCACGGCGCCCGGCCGCAGCACGACGTCGGGGTTGACGACGAGGACGTGCTCCGCCGTCTCGGCCGCGCGGACGCCCCGGTTGTTGGCGCGCCCGTAGCCCTCGTTGCGGGCGTTGCGGATCACCTGCGCGCCGGCCGCCTCCGCGACCGACGCGGAGGCGTCCCGGCTGGCATTGTCCACGACGATCGCCGGCACGTGCTCGCCGGCGAGCGCCGCGAGGCAGGCCGGCAGCACGTCGGCGCTGTCGTGGGCGACGACGATCGCGACGAGGCTCGCCACCGCGCGGCGGGACTATCGGCGCCTCAGGCCTTCTTCTCGGGCAGGTTGAGGCGGATGTGCAGCTCGCGCAGCTGCTTGGGGGTCGCCTCGGAAGGTGCGCCCATCATCAGGTCCTCGGCGCGCTGGTTCATCGGGAACAGCACGACCTCGCGGATGTTCGGCTCGTTGCACAGGAGCATGACGATGCGGTCCACGCCCGGCGCGATGCCGCCGTGCGGCGGGGCGCCCATGCGCAGGGCGTTCAGCATGCCGCCGAATTTCTGCTCCAGCACCTCGTGGCCGTAGCCCGCGATGGCGAAGGCCTTCTCCATCACGTCCGGACGGTGGTTGCGGATCGCGCCCGAGGACAGCTCCACGCCGTTGCAGACGATGTCGTACTGGAACGCCTTGATCCCGAGGATCCGCTTGGTGTTCGCGCCGGTCTCGTCCTCGCTCGCGAGGGCGTCGAGGTCGAGCGCGAGGAACTCCTCGCGGTCGATGTTCGGCATCGAGAACGGGTTGTGGGAGAAGTCGATCCGCTTCTCCTCCTCGCTCCACTCGTACATCGGGAAGTCGGTGATCCAGCAGAACGCGTACTGGTCCTTGTCGCAGAGGCCGAGCTCGTCGCCGATGCGGACCCGCGCCTTGCCGGCGAGCCCGGCCGCCCTCGACTCGGGGCCGGCGGCGAAGAACACCGCGTCGCCCGCCTTCGCGCCGGAGCGCCCGGCGATCAGGGCCTGGACCTCGGCGGGGATGAACTTGGCGATCGGCCCCTTGCCGGTGAGCTGGCCGTTCTCCTCCTCGAACACGACGTAGCCGAGGCCGGGCGCACCCTCGGAGCGGGCCCAGTCGTTGAGCTTGTCGAAGAACGAGCGCGGCTGGCTGGCCGCCCCGGTCGCCGGGATCGCCCGGACGACGCCGCCGGAGGCGACGACGCCCTTGAACGCCTTGAAGGCCACGTCCTCGCGGGCGAACAGGTCGGAGACGTCGGCGATGACCAGCGGATTGCGCAGGTCGGGCTTGTCGACGCCGTACTTCAGCATCGAATCCGCGTAGGTGATCCGCGGGAACGCCTTGGTCACGCGCTTGCCCTCGGCGAACTCCTCGAACACGCCGCGCAGGACCGGCTCGACCGCCTGGAACACGTCCTCCTGGGTGACGAAGCTCATCTCGATATCGAGCTGGTAGAACTCGCCCGGCGAGCGGTCGGCGCGGGCATCCTCGTCGCGGAAGCAGGGCGCGATCTGGAAGTAGCGGTCGAAGCCCGCGATCATCGTCAGCTGCTTGAACTGCTGCGGCGCCTGCGGGAGCGCGTAGAACTTGCCAGGATGGACCCGCGACGGCACGAGGTAGTCGCGGGCGCCCTCCGGCGAGGAGGCCGTCAGGATCGGGGTCTGGAACTCGAAGAAGCCGCCGTCGCGCATCCGGCGTCGGAGCGAGTCGATGATCGCGCCGCGCTTCATGATGTTGGCGTGGAGCTTCTCCCGGCGCAGATCGAGGAAGCGGTACCGGAGCCGCGTCTCCTCCGGGTACTCGAGGTCGCCGAAGACCGGCAGCGGCAGCTCGCCCGCCGGGCCCAGCACCTCGAGGTCGTCGATGTAGACCTCGACCGCGCCGGTGGGCAGCTCGGCATTCTCGGTGCCGGCCGGGCGGGTGCGCACGCGACCGTCGATCCGCACGACCCATTCCGAGCGCACGGCCTCGGCGGCCTTGAAGGCCGGGGAATCGGAATCGATCACGCACTGCGTCAGCCCGTAATGGTCCCGCAGATCCACGAACAGCACGCCCCCGTGGTCGCGGATGCGGTGGCACCAGCCGGAGAGGCGGACGCTCTGCCCGACGTCGGACGGGCGGAGCGCCCCGCAGGTGTGGGAACGGTAACGGTGCATGACGGGCTTCTTCTGTGGGAAGGCCGGCACCATTCACGCGAGGCCCCCCAAGTCAAGCGCGGGGGGCGCAGAACGGCGCCGAAAGCCGCGCGCGGCGCGCCCGCCGGCCTACCGTGGGGAGCGCCCAATTCCCATATGATGTCCATGAACAACAACGTCTTTCTCGATCTGGAGCGGCCCGCGAAGGCGGTGCCCGGGCGCGAGCCGGCCGGGTGGCGGACGCTGCCCCTGGAGGGCCGTTTCGACCTCGTCTACGAGGACGCGGCCGGGGCCTGGAGCAGCCGGTCCATCGACGCCCGCGAGCTCAGGCTCGGGCCGGGGCGGACGCTGCTCGGCGGCATCGACGCCCGGCGCGGCGGCTATCGCGGGTTCCGGGTCGACCGGATCCGCCGCCTCATCGACGGGGCCACCGGCGAGCGGGTCGAGACCGGCATCCTCGACCGCCTGCTCGGCCGCGCCGAGGCGCAGCGCCGGGCCGACGCGCTGCGGATCCGCTGGCAGGCACGAACGCGCCGGAAAGCGGCGGCCGCGGCCGTGGCGTGATCGGCGAGCCGGCGTGGTGCCCGCGTGAAAGGTGAAAGCGTGAAAGATGGGGACCTGCGAAGCCGCGTCTCCCCATGGCGGCCGCGGTTGCGTATAGCCGGTGCATGGACCTGATCACCACCACTGACGCGCTGCGCCAGATCTGCACACGCCTCGCCGAGCAGCCCTTCGTGACCGTCGACACGGAGTTCATGCGCGAGACGACGTATTATCCGAAGCTGTGCCTGATCCAGATGGCGGCACCGGACGGGACCGGCGTGCTGGTCGATCCGCTGGCGCCGGGGATCGATCTCGAGCCGTTCATCGCCCTCATGGCCGACGAGCGCACCGTCAAGGTCTTCCACTCCGCCCGCCAGGACCTGGAGATCATCTGGCTGATCGGCGGGATCCTGCCGCACCCGTTCTTCGACACGCAGGTCGCCGCCATGGTCTGCGGGTACGGCGATTCCGTCTCCTACGAGCAGCTCGTCAACGACGTCGCCAAGGCCAAGATCGACAAGTCGTCCCGCTTCACCGACTGGTCGCGCAGGCCGCTCTCGGAGGCGCAGCTGACCTACGCGCTCTCCGACGTCACCCACTTGGTGAAGATCTACGAGGTCCTCGTCGGCGAGCTGCTGCGGACCGACCGCGGCGCCTGGCTCGACGAGGAGATGGCGGTGCTGACCTCGCCCGAGACCTACCGCGCCGACCCCGCCCAGGCGTGGCGCCGGCTGTCCGGCCGGATGCGCAAGCCGCGGGAGATCGCCGTGCTCATGGAGGTGGCGGCCTGGCGCGAGACCGAGGCGCAGACGCGCAACGTCCCGCGCGGGCGCGTCCTGAAGGATGAGGCGGTCATCGACATCGCGTCGGCGGCGCCGCGGAGTGCCGAGGCGCTCGGTCGCCTGCGGACGATCCCGGCAGGGTTCGAGCGGTCCCGGACGGGGGCCGACATCGTCGCCGCCGTGGAGCGGGGCCTCGCCCGCGACACCAGCGGCGTCCGGATGCCCGAGCGCGTGCGGCGGAGCGGCGGCAACGGCGCGATCGTCGAGCTCCTGAAGGTCCTGCTGAAGGCGATCTGCGAGGCCGAGGGCGTCGCGCCCAAGATCATCGCCACGGTCGACGATCTGGAAGCGATCGCCGACGACGACGCCGCCGAGGTCCCGGCGCTGCAGGGCTGGCGTCGGGGCCTGTTCGGCGACAAGGCGCTGGCCCTGAAGCAGGGGCGGCTGGCGCTCTCGGTCGAGTCCGGCCGGATCGTGGTACGCCCCCTCGAGGCCGAACCCGCGACCGTCGGCGCCGGCACGACCGCATGACGCCGCGGCGACGCTGACAGAACAAACGCCGCGGCCGGGCGTGACTCGCCGCAGGTCCGGGATTAAATGGCAATTGGATTGCCGCTTAATCCCGCCCTTGCGTCCCGCGTATGTTCGAGCCGAACGAGATCCTCAAGACGCTGACCGGGCGCGGTCTCGTATCGGCTGAAGGATGCGAGTCGGTACGCGTCCGTTACCGAATCGTCGTCGAGAGGCGCGAGGGCGGAGTCGTCGCCTACGGCAACCTCTACGGCAGCTACGCCGGCCTCCGGCCGGTCTGGCTCGAGCCGGACGCCCAGCTCCGGCTGTCCAACGGCCGGCGCCTCAACATCTCGCTGACCGATCTGATCGGCGACGTCGCCGAGTTCGAGAGCACCGGCCCCGTCGGCGCCCTCTGACGCCGGCACGCGCTCGTTCACCAGATCACGGGCGGCACCCGGCACTGAGCCGCGAGACGCATCCTGATCCCGGATCGGGACGATTCGGCAATTTGTCGCGCGCGAACCCCGGTTGCGGGCGAGGGATCCTTGAAAAGGTCGGATGCGGCGACTGGGCGCATAGGGGGGCTTTGGGAAAATTCGGCACCGGATAGCCGCCGAAGCGTCTCGCAGTGCGGTCAGAGTGCAGGAGGCGGCGCCGCGTACGCCCTGGCTTGTTGCTGCCCGCCCGCGCGGACGGCGCATGCTAAACCCCAGCAAAGCTCTCTCGTTTGCAAGGTCTGCATGGGAAACGCACACGTGCCCGTGAGATGGGATCGAGAGAACCCGCAGCCGTTTGTGCGTCGCAACATTTCTTTTCGCATATGCATGACATCGACCCGGTCCGTGTCACGGGCAAAGAAGCTTTCACCGTGCTCCCACAGGCGTCGAACAGCGAGTTGACGGCGCTCAAAAATCTCTTAAGGTCCGGGCAAGCCTCGGTTTCGAGGGAGCCGCCTCAGGGATGGCGGTTCCTGGCTAGGGGATCTGTAGATCTCCTCGAAGTCCACTATGCCCGCTACCGAGGCGTCCATCCCTGTCGCAAACAGTCAGGTCGGAGTCCGAGCGACGCCACTCTCTTCGCGCGCCGTGAGAACTCTCAAGACTTGTCGGAGGAACCCATGAGAGCGGTACATCTCCTTGCGCTCGGCGCAGGTGTCGCGGCCGTCGCCGCGCCGGCGCTGGCCAATGAAAGCGTCATGAAGGGCATCGCCAACCCGGCGGAACAGGTTCTTCAGACGGTGGACTACGCGAACACGCGTTATTCGAAGCTCGACCAGATCAACGCCAAGAACGTCAAGGACCTGCAGGTCGCCTGGACGTTCTCGACCGGCGTGCTGCGCGGCCACGAGGGCTCGCCGCTCGTCGTCGGCAACGTCATGTACGTGCACACGCCGTTCCCGAACATCGTCTACGCCCTGGACCTCGACCACGAGGCGAAGATCCTCTGGAAGTACGAGCCGAAGCAGGATCCGTCCGTGATCCCGGTCATGTGCTGTGACACGGTCAACCGCGGTCTGGCCTACGCCGACGGCGCCATCCTCCTGCACCAGGCCGACACCACCCTCGTGTCGCTCGACGCCAAGACCGGCAAGGTCAACTGGTCGGTCGTGAACGGCGACCCGAAGAAGGGCGAGACCAACACCGCGACGGTTCTGCCGGTCAAGGACAAGGTCATCGTCGGCATCTCGGGCGGCGAGTTCGGCGTGCAGTGCCACGTCACCGCCTACGACCTGAAGACCGGCAAGAAGGTGTGGCGCGGCTACTCCGAGGGCCCGGACGATCAGCTGATCGTCGACCCGGAGAAGACCACCTCGCTCGGCAAGCCGATCGGCAAGGACTCCTCGCTGAAGACCTGGGAAGGCGATCAGTGGAAGACCGGCGGCGGCTGCACCTGGGGCTGGTTCTCGTACGACCCGAAGCTCGACCTCGTTTACTACGGCTCGGGCAACCCCTCGACCTGGAACCCCAAGCAGCGTCCGGGCGACAACAAGTGGTCCATGACCATCTGGGCGCGTAACCCGGACACCGGCATGGCCAAGTGGGTCTACCAGATGACCCCCCACGACGAGTGGGACTACGACGGCATCAACGAGATGATCCTCACGGATCAGAAGATCGACGGCAAGGAGCAGCCGCTCCTGACCCACTTCGACCGTAACGGCTTCGGCTACACGCTGAACCGCGCCGACGGCACCCTGCTCGTCGCCGAGAAGTACGACCCGGCCGTCAACTGGGCGACCAAGGTCGACATGGACAAGGGGTCCAAGAACTACGGCCGTCCGCTGGTCGTGTCGAAGTACTCGACCGAGCAGAACGGTGAGGACACCAACTCCAAGGGCATCTGCCCGGCGGCCCTCGGGTCGAAGGATCAGCAGCCCGCGGCCTTCTCGCCGAAGACCAACCTGTTCTACGTGCCCACCAACCACGTCTGCATGGACTACGAGCCGTTCCGGGTGACCTACACCCCGGGCCAGCCCTACGTCGGTGCGACCCTCTCGATGTACCCGGCCCCGAACTCGCACGGCGGCATGGGCAACTTCATCGCGTGGGACGGCGTCAACGGCAAGATCAAGTGGTCCAACCCCGAGCAGTTCTCGGTGTGGTCCGGTGCTCTGGCGACCGCTGGCGACGTCGTGTTCTACGGCACGCTTGAGGGCTACCTGAAGGCTGTCGACGACAAGACCGGCAAGGAGCTGTTCAAGTTCAAGACCCCGTCGGGCATCATCGGCAACGTGATGACCTACCAGCACAAGGGCAAGCAGTACGTGGGCGTCCTCTCGGGCGTCGGCGGCTGGGCCGGCATCGGCCTCGCGGCCGGCCTGACCGACCCGAACGCCGGCCTCGGCGCGGTGGGTGGCTACGCGGCTCTGTCGCAGTACACCAACCTCGGCGGTCAGCTGACGGTCTTCGCCCTGCCGAACTAATCGGCCGCAGGGTCCACCTGTAGAAATCGGTGCCGGCGCGGGTTCCCGCGCCGGCATCCTTGTGATTAGACTTTCTCGCAAGAGGCTGCGGCTCGGAGGGAGACGAAGGGCCTCGATCCAGGGAGACACATGCGTTGCTCAACCTCAGCAAGATTGTAACGCGGCCGGTTATCGCCGCCCTCGCCCTAGCGACCGTCTCGACGGTTGCCGTACATGCTGAGGATGCCAAGCCCGCCGACCCCAAGCTGGCCAATTCGCTGAACGCGAACGACAGGACCGCCGAGCAGGATCCCAAGCTGCTGAAGCAGGACGCTGCCGTGAAGGTCGAAGACGGCAAATACATGGACGCCGAAGGTCACCCGACGTTCCACGTGACCCAGGACGGCAAGATGCTCGACTGGTACACCTACTCGGGCTACCGCCGCTATCACGCCGAGTGCCACGTCTGCCACGGCCCGGACGGCATGGGCTCGACCTACGCGCCGGCGCTCAAGGATTCGCTGAAGCACCTCTCCTACGAGGAGTTCATCGGCATCCTGGCGGGCGGCAAGCAGGACGTGAACGCCGCCGAGCAGAAGGTCATGCCGGCCTTCGGCGACAACAAGAACGTCATGTGCTACTCGGACGATCTCTACGTCTACCTCAAGGCGCGCGCCGCCGGAGCGATCGGGCGTATCCGTCCCTCGGAGCACGAGGATAAGCCCGAAGCGGCCAAGAAGGCCGAGAAGGAATGCATGGGCTTTTGATGGCGCCGTTCGCCCGGATCCTCGCTCTCTGCGCTCTGTCTTTGGTGACGGCGCAGGGGGCCCGCGCCCAGCACCTTCCGGACACGGTCACCACGGACGTGCTGCGCGTCTGCGGGGATCCGGGCAACATGCCGTTCTCCGAACGCAAGGAGGACGGCTTCGAGAACAAGATCGCGGCGATCATCGCCGACGAACTGAAGATCAAGGTCCGCTACTATTGGCTGACCCAGGGTCCCGGTTTCGTGCGCAACACGCTCGGAACCGGCCTCTGCGACGTCATCATGGGCCAGGCTTTCGGCAGCGACCTCGTTCAGACCACCAATCCGTACTATCGCTCCGCCTACACGCTGGTCACCCGCGCGGGTGAGTTCGACGGCGTGACGGCCCTCGACGACCCGCGCCTGAAGGGCAAGAGCATCGGCGTGATCGCCGGGACGCCGCCGGTGAACCGGATGGGCGAGCTCGGACTGGTCTCGAGCATGAAGGCCTACGCGCCCTATCAGCTCGATCCGTCGCGCAAGTACCAGACGGTCGCCGCGGAGATCGTCGCGGCCCTGGCCGCCAAGGAGATCGACGCGGCCGTGCTCTGGGGACCCGCCGCGGGCTGGCTCGCCAAGCAGTCCGGGACGCCGATGAGCGTCGTGCCGCTGCTGAAGGAGCCGGAGCGGCCGCCGATGGCGTACCGGATCGCCATGGGTGTCCGGCTCGGCGAGAATGACTGGAAGCGGTCGCTGAACACGATCCTGCGCAAGCGCAAGGCCGACATCGACAAGGTCCTGCGCGAGTACGACGTGCCGCTCCTCGACGAGGAAGAGAACAAGCTCGTCACCCCCGGCGAGCGCTGAGGCGCGCCGGGATTGGACCGGCCCGCCGTCAGGCGCGCGCGATGCTGGTCCGGTCGAGCTTCGCCAACGCGTCCACCACGCGCTCGCCGCCGATCACGAGGTCGGGCGCGATCTCGGCCAGCGGAACCAGCACGAAGGCCCGCTCGCGCACGTAGCGGTGCGGCAGGACGAGGCGCGCGTCGTCGATGCTGGCGCCCTCGTAGGCGAGGACGTCGATGTCGATCACCCGCGGACCCCAGCGCTCCTCGCGGATCCGGCCGAGGTCGTGCTCCACCCGCAGGCAGGCGTCGAGCAGGCCGTGCGGGTCGAGGTCCGTCTCCACCGCCACGGCGCCGTTGAGGAACCACGGCTGGTCGGTCTTGCCCCAGGGCGGCGTCCGATAGTCGCTCGAGCGCGCGACGACGGCGATGCCCGGGGTCGCCGCGAGGCCGGCGACCGCGCGATCGAGCATCAGGGCCATGTCGCCGACGTTGCTGCCGATGCCCAGATACGCCCTCATCGGCCGGCTCCGCGGCGGCGCGTGATCGCGACGCCGACGCTGTCCAGGATGGCGGGCACGGGCGCGCTCGGCTTGTCGACCTGCACGGTGATCGCCTCGACGCGCGCGAAGCGCGCGAGGATCTCCGCGGCGACCGTCTCGGCCAGGGCCTCGATCAGGTTGAACCGTCGCTCGGTGGCGATCGCGACGGTCACCGCCGTCAGATCGGCGTAGCTGACCGTGCCGGCGACGTCGTCGGACCGGCCCGCCGGGCCGAGGTCGAGCTCCGCTTCGAGCGAGATGTAGAAGCGCTGGCCCAGCACCGCCTCTTCGGCCAGCACGCCGTGCCGGCCGAACACGGCGATCCGGGAGACGCGGATCAGGTCGCCCGCCATGCTCAGCGCGCCTCCGGCCGCATCACGGCGTCGACGACGCGCATCGCGTCGATATGGGCCGCCACGTCGTGCACGCGCACGATATCGGCCCCGAGGGTGGCCGCGACGGCGTGGGCCGCGAGGGAGCCGTGCAGGCGGTCGGCCGGACGGGTCTCGCGGTCGTGCAGGCGTCCGAGGAGCGACTTGCGCGAGACGCCGACCAGCACCGGGAATCCGAGGGCGCGGAGCTCGGGCAGCCGCCGCAGCGCCTCGAGATGCTGGTTCCAGGTCTTGCCGAACCCGACCCCCGGGTCGAGCACGATCTCGGAATCCGCGAGGCCCGCCCGGCGGGCGATCGCGAGGGACCGCTCGAAGAAAGCCAGCATGTCCGCGAGGATGTCGAGATCCGGCTCGATCGTCTCGCGGTTGTGCATGATGATGACCGGCGCACCGTGTGCGGCCGCCACGGCGGCGATGTCGGGCTCGCGCTGGAGGCCCCAGACGTCGTTCACGATCCGCGCGCCGGCCTCGAGCGCGACGCGCGCCGTCGAGGCCTTGTAGGTGTCGATCGAGATCGGCACAGGCAGCCGCGGCGCCACCGCCCGGATGACCGGCACGACGCGCGCCTGCTCCTCCTCGGCGGAGACCGGGACGTGACCGGGCCGCGTCGATTCCCCGCCGATGTCGAGGATGGCGGCCCCCTCGGCGACCAGCCGCTCGGCCTGGGTCACCGCCGCGGCCTCCCCGGCGAACAGGCCGCCGTCCGAGAAGGAATCGGGCGTGACGTTGAGGATGCCCATGACCAGCGTGCGGCCGCCGAGGGCGGGCAGCAGGTCGGACAGGCGGGAAGAGGCGGTCACAGGCGGGTCCCGTTCACGAACGCGGTTCGGGAGCCGGTGTGCGCGAATCGGGAGGCCGGCGCAACGCCGGCCTCGCCGTGAAACTCAGCCGTGATAGCAGCGGATCTCGGCCTCGGCCTGGGCCCGGCGCAGTTCCGCAACCTTGTCGTCGAAGATCTTGGTCGACTTGAACTCGTTCGCCCGGTTGCCGATGCCCTGCCGCATCGAGAGCACCGTGCTCGCCTGGACGTACTTGTCGTACGGCAGGATCGCGGCGAGCTGATCCAGCGAGCACGAGCATTTCTGCAGGCTCTCGCGGGTCTGGCCGTTGGCGGCCATGCAGCCGAACACGTAATCGACCCGCGCGTCGGTCGGGTAGTCGTTCTCCTCGGCGGCCCAGCCGGCCAGTCCCGACAGCGTCAGGGCGAGGGCGGCCAGGGCGCCCCGTTCAGCCAGCCTTCTGATCATAGCTCAGCTTCTCCTCAAGCAGTTCGCCGCCATCCGCGCTCTTCGACGACGCCTCGATCGAGACGATCTCGCCCGGAACGGAGGGCGCGGTCACGAAGGTATAGGTCATGTCGTCCATGCCGCGCATGCGCTGCGCCATCGCGTCGCCGGCGAACGGCTTCGTCACGACCCGCCAGCCGTCGACCTCGCGGCCGCCGAAATCCACCTTGGTCGGCGTCACGGTCGCCTTCTCGCGCAGGCCCTTGCGGATCGCGAGCTTGAGATAGCGCGGATTGGCTTCCAGCACCTTCGCGAGAGCCCGGAGGTGGTTCTCCAGGAACAGCGAGACCACCGGGTTGCCCGCCATGTCCTCGAACGGGCCGGCCGGCATCCGGTTCAGGCCAGAGAACATCACGACGCCGATATCGCGGCCCTCGGCGCTCTTCCCGGGCTCGACCTTCAGCTGGATCGTGTCCTCCAGGGGCGCCCCGAACGGCCCCTTCGAGATCCCCGAGCGGCGCAGGTAGTCGTAGGTCAGCGTCGAGCCCGCCGCGGTGTTCTTCATGTGCGGCTGGTCGAACAGCAGGTCCGCCGCGGAGGGCGGGGCGGCGGCGTTCGCCGGGGTGACGGTGGCGGGCTTCGGCGCGTCCTCGGCGAGGGCCGGCAGCGCGGCCAGAGCCAGCGCGACCGTGGTCGCGGCGAGGCCCCTCACGACAAGTCTTCTCACGAGTTCACTTCCTCCTTGAGCGGCGACCGGACGTTGCTGCCGATCGTCCGGTAGACGTAGTCGGGCGGGTTCTCGGCCGCCTCCTCGGTGGCCAGCGCCCGCACCTTGGCGTGGAGCGGCGAGAGCGAGCAGGCCGGATCCGTGGCGGCCGCGTCGCCGGCGAGCGCGAGCGCCTGGCAGCGGCAGCCGCCCCAGTCCTTCTCGCGCCGGTCGCAGGAGCGGCAGGGCTCCTTCATCCAGCCGGTGCCGCGATAGGCCGTGAAGGCCGGCGAGTCGCGCCAGATCTCGCCGAGCGAGCGGTCGTTGACGTTCCAGAACTCCAGCCCCGGGATCGTCTCGGCCGCGTGGCAGGGCAGGACCTTGCCCTGGGGCGTGACGTTCATCAGCTTGCGGCCCCAGCCGCCCGCGCAGGCCTTCGGGTACTTGGCGTAGTAGTCGGGCACGACGAGGTCGATGACGAGCTGGCCCTTCAGGCGCTCCCGGGCCGCCTCGACGATCCGGATCGATTCGTCGACCTGCGCCTTGTCGGGCATCAGGGCGGCGCGGTTGACGTAGGCCCAGCCGTAATACTGCGTGTGCGCCACCTCGAGCCGCTTGGCGCCCATCTTCACCGCGAGATCGATGAAGCCCGCCACCTCGTGGATGTTGCCGCGGTGGATCACCGAATTCAGCGTGAGGGGGAGGCCGAGTTCGACCACCTTGGCGGCGAACGCGAATTTCTGCGGCTGGGCATTCTTCAGGCCGCCGATCTTCTCGGCGTTCTGCGCGTCGACGCCCTGCACCGAGAGCTGCACGTGGTCGAGCCCGACGTCGTAGAGGTCCTGCAGCTTGGCGAGCGCACCGCCGACGCCGGAGGTGATCAGGTTCGAGTACAGGCCGAGATCGGCGCAGGTCTTGGTGATCTCGACGATGTCGTTGCGCGCCGTCGGCTCGCCGCCGGACAGGTGCACGTGCAGGACGCCGAGCGCCGCGGCCTCCCCGAGCACGCGCTGCCACGTCTGCGTGTCGAGCTCGCCCGACCGGCGGTCGAGCTCCAGCGGGTTCGAGCAGTACGGGCAGCGCAGCGGGCAGCGGTGGGTCAGCTCGGCGAGCAGACCGACCGGGGCCGGCGCATCGGGGCGGTTCGGCGTCAGCGCGTTCATCGCTCGAGAACCCGTTTCTCCGCGAGGCCGTCGAGCATCACCAGGATGTCGGTCTCGATAGCGCGGGGATCGGCCGCGTAGGTCTTGCCCAGCTCGTCCGCGATGTCGGCCACGCTGCGCGCGCCGTCGACGAGCTTCAGGACCGCCACGGCGTTGTCGTCGAGGTCGAATGTGCGCTCGGGGGCGAGCAGGACCCACTTGCCGCGGGTCTCGTCGTTGCGCAGCCGGACGCCGCGCGGCAGCCGCGGGCGATCGCCGGCCGCCATCTTCCCGCCGGCCGCACCCGGCACGGCCCGCGACGCCTCGGCCACCAGACCCTCGCCGGGCTGCCACGCGTCGGGCGGGACCATGCCGGGGGCCACGTAGGCGAAGTACAGGGCGTCGAGCTGCGTCCACAGCACGGTGCACTTGAATGTCAGCGCCGCCATCGCCTGCCGCTGCAGCTCCGGCGTCGTGGCGTGCTGCTTGACGTAGTCCAGGGCGAAGTCCGCGTCCCGCGGCGCCTGGGTCAGGCGCTTGTCGAAGTAGGCCAGCGTGTCCTTGGTGATGAAGTCGTAGTTCTTGAGCATCCCGGCGACGCGCTCGGAGATGATGGTCGGCGAGAACATCTCGGTCAGCGACGAGGCGATCGCCTCCAGGAGCGTCCGCTCGGAGACGAAGTGGACGTAGGCCTCGACCGAGAACTTCGTGGCCGAGAGGATACCGCGGGTCGACAGCACGTAGTCGCGATCGAAGCCCACGCCCTCGGCCAGCTTGAGCCAGCGCTCGATGCCGCCGTCGCCCTCGTGGTCGCCGTCGTGGTCGACGATCCGCTGGCGCCAGATCCGCCGCAGCGACGCGTCAGTCATCCGCGCCAGCACGGCGGCGTCCTTCACCGGGATCATCGCCTGGTAGTAGTAGCGGTTCAGCGCCCAGGCCCGGACCTGGTCCTTGGACAGCTTGCCGTCGTGCAGCAGCCGGTGGAACGGGTGCAGGTTGTGGTAGCGGCGCGCGCCGATGTCGCGCAGGGCCGCCTCCAGTTCCTCGGGACTCAGGAGACGCTGGCTGTCGGCGGCATCGGGGGTCGGGAAAATGGCGTTCATGGCGTGTCCGGCGTCCGTCCTGAGGTCGCGTTTCCTGTGTTCCGATCCCGCCCTCGTGCGCGGGGCGACTGTCCGGGCTCAGCCACGATATAGTGCCGCCCCCCCGGGCGCCCAACCATCGCCGGCTACCGTCGGTCGCGCATATGGCCGCGGCGCGGGGATCGGCAGGCCGCTGACGCTCGGTCCTAGAGCACCAGGCTCAGCCCGTCATGCGCCACGGTCCAGCCGGCCGCCTCGACATCGGCCCGCTCCGCAGAGCCCTCGACCAGGACCGGGTTCGTGTTGTTGATGTGCACGAAGACCCGGCGCCCGATCTCGACCGCCGCGAGGGCGTCGATCGAACCGTTCCCGCCGCGCATCGGCACGTGGCCCATGCGCCAGCCGGTCTTGGTGCCGACGCCGGCCCGGATCATGTCGTCGTCGTGCAGGACGGTGCCGTCGAACAGGAGCGCGTCGACGCCCGCGATCCGCGCGCGCAGACCGTCCGTCACGCGGGCACATCCGGGGATGTAGGCGAGGCGCCGGCCGCCGGCCTCGATCAGCGCGCCGACCGTGGTCTCGGTCTCGGCGCCGATCTCCATGGTCTCGTCCTCCAGCCACAGCGGCACCTTGCCGGGCACCGGGAAGAGGGTGACCGCCAGGCCGGGGAGGGGCTCGAAGCGCTGGTCCATGCCGATCGGCCGGCGGGCGACGACGCCCTCGGCCATCACGTCGAAGACGCGGTTGGCGTTGACCGAATCGAGGATCCCGCGCGTGCCGTAGAGGGTGTAGGGCTGACCCTCGCGCAGCGTCAGCAGACCCGCGACGTGGTCGACGTCGCCGTTGGTCAGGAGCACGGCGCGGATCGGCGAGTGGCGCAGGCCCTCGCGCGGATGCATCTGCGGGTTGTCGAAGAGCTGTTGCCGGATATCCGGCGAGGCGTTGATCAGCAGCCAGTCCGACCCGTCCGCGGAGACCGCGATGCTCGACTGGGTCCGGGGCCGCACCCGGTCCGGTTCGGACCGCGCCAGCGTGCAGATGGGGCAGCGGCAATTCCACTGGGGAAGGCCGCCGCCGGCCGCGGAACCGAGGATCACGACGCGCATGGTGCGGCTCCCGAGATCCCCGGCCCGTGAAACTCAGTTGAAGGTGTCGATTTCTGCCGACTCGTAGCTCGTCACTTCCATGCCGACGCAGATCTCGGACACGATCGGGGCAGCCCACTTCATGGTGTTTCTCCTCAGGCGATATCTTCACCGAGTGTCACGCGGTTCCTAAGAGGACCCTAAGACACTGATGGCGCTCTCATTTCCGGCGCCGGAGAGGTATCGACGATTCACGCGCGGGCTTCAAGCACTAAGTTGCCGGATCCTCCCAAATTTTTCGTGACAGACTTCCTAAACGCCCGGAAACCATCACGAAACACGCGGAGCTGCGACTAAAGTACAGGGGCCTACTGGCGGAAGTCGGGGCCGCGCAGTTCGAGCATGAATCCTTTACCCCGCACGGTGACGAGCCCCGGGCCCCCGTAGCGGACGAAATCGGCCATCTTGGAGCGCAGGTAGCCGATATAGACGTCGACCACGTTGAGGGAGAGCCCGCCCTGGCTCGCCCAGAGCCGGTCGAAGATGTCGGCGCGGGAGACCGGCTTGCCGATATTCTCCATCAGCATGGCGAGGAGGTCGGCCTCGCGGGGCGTGAGGCGGGCGCTGGCCTCGCCGCAGCTCGCCTGGCGGGTCTCGAGGTCGAGCATCAGCTTGCCGGCGGTGATGCGCGAGCGCGGCGCCTCCGCCTGCTCGCGCCGCATCAGGTGGGTCCGCAGGCGGGCGACCAGCTCGTCGAACTCGAACGGCTTGATGATGTAGTCGTCGGCGCCGAGCGCGAGGCCCTCGGCCCGGTCGCGGATCTCGTCGCGGGCCGAGAGGAACAGGATCGCGCCCGGGAATCCGCCCTCGCGCAGGGACCGGCAGACGTCGTGGCCCGAACCGTCCGGGAGGTTGATGTCGAGCAACACGGCGCCGGGGGCCGGATCGTGGGCGGCCTTGAGGGCCTCGTCGACGCAGGCCGCGGTCCCGACCTCGAACCCCTCGGCCTCGAGCCCTCGGGCGAGGAGGCCGCGGATGTCGATATCGTCCTCGACGATCAGGATCCGCGTCATGCGGCCGGCTCCTTCACCTGCGCGCCCACGTCGGCGCCGACGGCAGCACCGCCGACCGGGCCCGTTTCCCATGCCGGATCGCAGGCCGGGATGTCCAGGGTGACCCGGGCCCCGCGCCCGTCCGGCCCGGGCCCGAGCCGGATCGCGCCGCCGTGCTGCTCCACGATCCACCGCGCCAGGGCGAGCCCGATGCCGAACCCGGTCTCGTCCGGTCCGGCGCCCGACCCGCGCTTGAAGCGCTCGAACAGCGCGTCCTCGGACGCGCCGAAGCCGGGACCATCGTCGGTGACGGTGATCCGCCCGACCGGCCCGGGACCTGCCGCCAGGGCGACCTCGACCCGGGTGAGGCCGGCGGCGTGGCGGAGCGCGTTGTCGACGAGGCTCTCGACCGTCTGGCGCATCCACTCACGGTCGGCGAGGCTCTCGACGTCCCGGGTGCCGGGATCGAGGGTGAGGCCGACCCGGCGGCGCGCCGCCTCGGAGCTCATGTTGTCGACCGCCTCGGCGAGGACCTGGGCGAGCCCGAGACGGCGCTTGTCGAAGGCGATCTCGCCGGTTTCCGAGCGGGCGACGCGCAGGAGGTCCTCGACGCGCAGCTTGAGGCGCTGCGCCCGCTTCTTGATCGTCGCGAAGACCGGACCCGGATCGGCGCCGCGGGTGGCGCCGCGCAGGGCGAGGTCGCACTCGCCCAGGATGACCGTCAGCGGCGTCCGCAGCTCGTGGCTGACATCGGCGAAGAAGCGGCGGCGGGACTGATCGACGGCTTCCAGGCGGGCGTTGGCGGCGCGCAGATCGGCGGTGCGCGCCGCCACCGTGTCCTCCAGCGCCGCCCGGTCGGCCGCGACCCGCGATTCCCGGCGGGCGAGGCGGGCGGCCATGCGGTTGACGTTGGTCATGAGCAGGCCGAGCTCGTCCCGCGTGGCGACGGAGAGGCGCGTGTCGAGGGCGCCGTGGCCGATGGCGCTCGCGGCGCGGCGAACCTCCTCGATGCGGGCCAGGGTCGGCCGGGTGACGCCGCGGTACAGGATCGCCAGCAGCACCAGGGCCGCCGCCACCGCGGCGGCCGCGGCCACCCGCAGGCGCTCCGACAGCGCCCGGGCCTGCTCGGAGCCGAGCGCCATGCTGCGCCGCTCGGCCTCGATCAGGAAGGAGAGCGGCTGGCCGGTCATGGCGCCGAAGCCGTTGAGCGCGCCCTTGATCGCGTCCTGGCGCCGCTCCGGATCGGTCTGGCGGCTGATCAGCGACACCTGCCGGTCCAGCACCGCGCGGGCCGCGCGCAGCTGCGCCATGGGGCGGGTCCGCGCGGCGTACTGCATCCGGTCGGCCGGGTCGTCGCTCGGCGGGAAACTCTTGGCGAGCGCCTCGTCCACGGTGGTCAGGGCGCGGTCGGCGTTGTCGCGGGCGATCGCCATCGCCTCGGGCTGGCCGTCGGGATTGCCGACCGTCTCCACCGCCGCGAGACCGAACTGCGTGAGGCGGCCGGACAGCTCGGCGAGCAGTTCCAGGCGCCGCTGGGCCTCGAGGGTCCGGTCGACGGTGCGCTCCGCCGCCCCGATCGCCACCAAGGCGGCCGCGGCGGCCAGCACCACCACGATGGCGGTGCCGCCGAGCAGCAGCGCGAAGCGGACCTTCAGCGAGCGCATCGTCCCCGTCCCGCCCTCAATCCCGCCGCGCGGGCGGGCCCGAGCATGGCACCACCTGGGCGCCGAACCAAGGTGCCGTCACAGGTCCTTCGGCAGGCTTTCCTTCGCGGCGCAGCGCCACCGCTCCACGTGCCATTCCGGATGCGCGGCCTGCCAAGTGGCGAGCGCGCTCTGCGAATTGCGCAGGCACACGAAGGGGCTCGACTTCTCGAAGGACATCTCGATCCGGTCCTCGCGGCAGGTCGAGGGCTGGGCGACGAGACAGATCGACAGCAGCAGCAGCATGGGCGCCTCCCCGGGCTGCCGGCCTCGTGCGGGCCGGCTTGGCGGGGAGCATAGGACGCGTCCACGCCCCTTGCCCAGGCGGCGTCAGGCCGCGACCCAGATCTCGCCCTTGGCGATCGTCGCGAGGTCGCCGGAATAGCGGCGCAGCGGCTTGCCGAGGAGGTCGGCGTGCTCGGCGCTCAGGCCGCGCAGGGCCTTGGCCAGCAGCCGCAGGAACACGAGGTCGTGCGCTCCGGTCTCCACGAAGGTGGGCGACATCCGGCCGTGGCTGCCGACGAGGAGCGTCCCGCGGCGCATGCCGAGGCCGGGATGGTCGCCGACCGCGAGCGCCGCCAGGGTGCCGGCGATCATGCGCGAGCCCGCGAAGGCGCCCGCGCGGCCGGCCACGATCGTCCCGCGCCGCATCCGGTCGCCGAGATGCGCCCCGGCGCTGCCCCGGATGATCAGCGTCGCGCCGTCGAGCCCTGCCTTGGCGGCGTAGACGGCGCCGCCGGCATAGTCGCCCGCATCGCCCTCGACGGTGATCGTGCCGCCGGTGGCGCCCGAGGCCGCGTAGGGCCCGGCATTGCCGGTGACGATCACGCTGCCGCCCGCCATGCCGGCGCCGAGGCGCTGGCCGACATCGCCGGTGACCCGGATCGTGCCCTCCGACAGGGAGGCGCCGACCCGGTCGAGGCGCTCGTGGCCGCCCTCGATGGTCAGGGTGTCGGAACCGTCGAGCGCGACCGCGAAGCAGTCGCCGAGGCGCACGCCGGTCCGGGTCGTGCCGATCTCGAGGCGCTCGGCCTCGCCCTGGGACAGGCGGCTGAGCGCCAGCGGGTCGATGTTCAGGAAGTCCAGCCGCTCGGGCGGGGCCGCGCGCAGGGTGAGGGTGCTCACGGCTCAGCCCTCCGGCTTGGCGTCGTCGCGCGCGATCAGGTCGCGCAGGTGGTAGTGGTGGCGGCCGAGATTGCCGCCGTAATTGCCGGCCGTGACGGCGATCAGCCCGTGCTTGCCGCCGATCTCGGTGGCGGCGTGCAGGCCGGCGCGCATCGAGTCGGACACGCCCTGCGAGGTGAGGGCGTCGATCACGATCTCCAAGACCACGCCGCACTCGGCCGGGAGCGCCGAGCCGGCGCGGCCCTTCAGCGTCGGGCAATAGGCGTCGTTGGTCGAGGCCATCATGCCCTTGGTCCGGCCGCCGACCTTGGAGCCGGAGCGGACGATGCCGCCCGGGAACGGCAGGATCGCGCCCGGGACCGCCTTGGCGGCCTCGACGGCGATCTCGGCGACCTTCAGCGTCTCGGCGTGGTTCCGCCCGAGGAACAGCAGGTTGCCGCCGCCGACCGCGCCGTCGACGGCCCGGACCGAGTCCTCGCAGAGGAACTCGCCGTCCATCACCGGGATGCGCCAGTAGCGCCGGGCCTTGCCGCTGGCGTCGGGCAGGCGCTTGGCCACCGCGAAGCCGTCGCCGAAGTAGCGGATCGCGCCGCCGAGCTTGATCCTGGTCGGCCCGTCGACGCCCGCGTAGCAGGCGGTGCCCGGGCAGGTGAGGATGCACTGGCCGACGCGCTTGATCAGCTGGTCCTTGAGGCCGTTCGGCTCGAAACCGAACAGCAGGATGCGCACGCCCGGCCGCCCGTCCGGCGTCTCCTCGGGCGACAGCTCGGCGTCGATGCCGGCCTCGGCGCCGCAGCCGATCACCGAGGTGGCGAAGCCGGTCATCGTGGTCGCGGCGATCATCGCCCACTTGGCGGTGTCGTTCGTGACGATGATGGCCGTGCCGGCCACGTCGAACGCCTCCGCGAAGGTGTCGACGACCGGGATGCCGTTGAGGGTGAGGTCAGACATCGTACGTCCCGCAGCTCGCCCCGCTGATCACGCCCGGCATGGCACCGCCTCAAAGTTCTCCCGGCCCTCGCCGAAGGCCGCGTCGGGCACGGCGAAGCTGTCGAGGCCCTCGCCGAACCGCTCCGTGAGGTAGGTGTCGGCGCGCTTCGCCATGGCCTTGTCGGACTCGACGGTCAGCGACAGCGTGCGGCCGGCGCGCCACTCCACGACCTCGCCGTCCTCGACGATCGGCACGCCGTCCTTGAGGACGAGCTTGGCGGCGGTGAACATCGCGGTGCGATTCGCGTCGTCGCGGTAGACGGCAACGTCGGCCCGGGCACCGGCCCGCAGGTGGCCGCGGTCGGCGAGGCCGAGGAGCTTCGCCGGTCCGGACCGGGTCAGCTGCGCGATCTCGGAGAGCGTGTACTCGCGCTCCAGTCCCGGTAGGCTCGAGCGCTCGCCGACGACGCTCGGCAGCGTCGCGATCTCGCGGTCGCGCTCCGTCTTGTCCATCAGCAGGTGGATGATGCGG
Source organism: Methylobacterium mesophilicum (assembly GCF_036441335.1). Taxonomy (GTDB): domain Bacteria; phylum Pseudomonadota; class Alphaproteobacteria; order Rhizobiales; family Beijerinckiaceae; genus Methylobacterium; species Methylobacterium mesophilicum_B. Next base: position 33,868 of record NZ_MLBW01000026.1, on the reverse strand, counting down.
GGATACTGGGTGAACGGGCCGCCGTTCGGGTGGTCGGTGGTCAGGATCGTCCGCTCCGGGTCGGTGGAGAGCAGCATGATCTCCAGGCCGATCGCCCATTGCAGCGAGCTGGTCGGGCCCCGGGGCCGGTACAGGAACGGCACCACGCCGCCGCCCTCGGCGTCGCCCGCGTTCAGCACCCACTTCTTCGGCTTGGCACCCTTCCGGCCGGCGAACTGGCGGAGGATGTCGAGGGACACCGTCACGGTCTGGCCGAACACGACCTGCCCGATATCGAGGGTGGCGTTCGGGTTGTCGGTGATCGCCTGCGCGATCCGCTCGGCGGCCGAGCGGAAGCCGCCGGTGCCGGGATTGGCCGGGTCGACCGCGCCGTAGGCGTAGAACTGCGCGTGGGCGAAGTGGATGCGCCGACCCTCCGCCGCGTCCAGCGTCGCCATGAAGCTGTCGTCGGCCCCGGGCAGGCCGAGGTTGTTGCAGTGGACGTGCAGCGGGTGCGGGACGCCGATCTCCTCGACCGCGTCGAGGAGCGAGCCCATGATCTGCCGGGTCGAGAGCCCGTAGCAGGGGATCTCGTCGTCGAGGGAGAGGCGCAGGGCCCCGTCCTTGAAGGCCGAGGCGCCGCCCGCGTTGATGCACTTGACCCCGAGGCCGCGCGACTGGGCGACCGACAGGGCGACGAGGTCGCGCACGGCGTTGCCGCCCTGGCCATCGCGCAGGAGCTGCAGGAGCTGGTCGTCGTTGCCCATCACGGTCAGGGCGCCGCGGTCGAGCAGCGGGATGTCGGCGAGCTCGAGCTGCGTGCCCAGCGCGTGGGTCGGCGGCATCGCCGGCTCGACGGCCGTGGTGTAGCCCATCCGCGCGTAGGTCGAGCCGATCCAGGCCGCCGCCCCACCCGCGTGGGCGAAGGGATGGCCGTCGGGCGCCGCCTCGCTGACGTAGAGGTCGGGCAGGAGCAGCCGCGAGGTGATCACGTTGCCGCCGGCGATGTGCGAGTGCACCTCGACGCCGCCGGCCATCACCACGCAGCCCGCGGCGTCGATCACGGCGTCGGGCTCGCGGCCCGGCGGATCGATCACGCGGCCGTCCTCGATCCAGACGTCGCCCACGGAATCGCGGGACGCGGTCGGATCGACGACGCGCCCGCCCCGGATCACGCTCAGCATGCGGGTTCACTCCTCGACGCGGCCGGGCCCGTGACCAGGCGCTCCTTCAGGGCGCCCAGCACCGACGCGGCCGACGGCAGATCCGACGGCGCCGAGGCCGGCCAGAAGGTCAGCGCGGCGCGCTGCTCGTTCCACAACACGCCGCCGTGGTCGCGGCCGGGCTGGCCGACAGCGATCACCACCTCGGCGGCCCCGGCCTCACCGTCCGCGACCAGCGCGACGGAGGGGACGTTCGACAGCCAGTCCGGGCGCGACACCGGGACGGCGCCGAGCCAGAGAACGGCGTCGACCTCGCCGGCGGCGACCTGCCGGGCGGCGTCGAAGCGCCAGGGATCGTGCTCGGGCACGCGGCGCCCGAAGCCGCTGCGCGGCGCTTGCCCGGTCAGCCAGGCCGAGACCGGCACCACCGCCCGGTCCTGGCCGGTGCCGCCGACCGCGAGGGTGAAGCAGCGGGTCGTCTCGCTGAGCTCCATGGCGAGGCCCTGGAGCATCTCGATGCCGACCTCGCCCAGTTCGGCGGCATCGTAGAGGAGGATTCCGTACTGCGCGGCGGCGAGCCGGGCGGCGATCTGGCCGGGGAGATCATCGCCGGCGAGGTGGCCGCGGGCGTGGGCGCGCAGCACGCCGACCGCCTCGGTCAGCCCGCCCTCGGCCGGCCAGGACAGGGACGCGGTGGCGTTGGCGCCGACGGCCAGCAGGGTGCGGTCCGCCCCGGCGGCGCGACCGCGGCCGGGCTTGCCGTCGACGAGGCGCTTCAGGAGCGGCGCCTGCCAGGGGGCGGCGCCCACAACCAGCACCACGTCGGCGCGCCCGACGGCCTCGGCGGGCGTCGAGGTCAGCGCCCCGACCCGGCTCAGCGCTCCGAGGTCCGCGTAGGTGCCGGCCGAGCCGGCGGTGTCGACGGAGGCGCCGATGCGCCCCGCGAGATCGTAGGCCGCGCGGATCGCGGCCACGTCGGCGCTGAGGCCGGCGATCACCGGCGCGCGCGCACTGGCGAGGAGGGATGCGGCCGCCTCGATGGCGGTGCCCGCGTCCGTCGCGCCACCCTTCACCCAGGCTGCCATGCTCCCTCTCGCAACGTTCTTGCTTGGTTTCGGAGCGGGCGACGGCCGTAAGACCGGACGAAGCGGGTGCCCCTCGAGCCCGAGGGTTCCCCACCGAATCGGAATGGCTCATCCGCCCGGCATGTCCGGGCAGGCGGCAAACTCGGCGCGCCGTCGCGGGCCTAGGTTTGCCTTCATCCGCGCACCGCGGCAAGGGGGTCCGGCGGCGATGCGCGTCGGGAAGTGAATCGCGGGTATCGCTTCACCGCCGCGCGGTCTCCGCGATCGATCAGTCCTGCGCCGTCGGCGGGGACGATCCGCGCGCGTCCACGTTGCCCGGGTCCGGGCCGCGTGTGAAAAGCGCGCCGCGCAGGGGCCGGACCTGCGGGATTCGAGGCGGGATTCGAGGGAAGAGCGTTGGGCGAGGTCCCCGAACGGAACGAGGCGACGGCGGACGGTGCCGTGCGGGTCGAGGCGCCGGCGCGGCTGCATTTCGGCTTCCTGGACCTGCATGGCGGGCTCGGCCGGCGCTTCGGCAGCATCGGGCTGGCCATCGACGCGCCGTCCCTGATCCTGACCGCCCGCCGGGCGGCCCGGCCCACCGTCACGGGCCCGGAGGCCGACCGGGTGCGCGGCTACGTCGAGGCCGCCACCGCCCATCTCGGGCGCGGCGGGGACGTCGCCATCGATGTCGAGCGGGTGATCCCGGCCCATGCCGGGTTCGGCTCGGGCACGCAGCTCGCCCTCGCGGTGGCGGCCGCGATGGCCCGCCTGAACGGCGAGCCGTTCGCGGCGGAGGCCTTCGCGGCGACCCTGGACCGGGGCAACCGGTCCGGCGTCGGCCTCTGCGCCTTCACCGAGGGCGGGCTCATCGTCGACGGCGGCCGCGGCGCGGATGGCGGGCCGCCGCCGGTCATCGCGCGCCTGCCCTATCCCGAGGCATGGCGGATCGTCCTGATCCTCGATCCGAGCATGGCCGGCGTGCACGGGACGCGCGAGGTCGAGGCCTTCCGCGACCTGCCGCGGTTCCCCGAGGTGCAGGCGGCCGAGATCTGCCGGATCGCGCTGATGCAGGTGCTGCCCGCCGTCGCCCTGGCGGAGCCGCAGGGCTTCGGCGCCGGCATCACCCGGATCCAGACGCTGATCGGCGACCACTTCGCGCCCCATCAGGGCGGCCGCTACGCCAGTTCCGCGGTGGCGGAGGCGCTCGCCGCCGTCGCCGCGCGGGGCATCGCGGGCTACGGCCAGTCCTCCTGGGGGCCGACCGGCTTCGCGCTGGTCCCGTCCGAGGCCGAGGCCCGCACCCTGGTGGCCGGCCTCGACCGGGGCGGCCCCCTCCGGTTCGTCATCGCCCGGGGCCGCAACGGTGGCGCTTCGGTAACCGGTCCGGCGTGAGCCGGCCGCCCCGGGCTTGACCCGGGCCGCCGCTCCGGTTTTGACGGAGGGAAGGCGCCTCTCTCGCGCGCCGCACGAGGATTCCATGGCCCGCTCGATCCTCCACATGCTGACGCCGCTCCGGCACATGAGCCCGTTCGACGTGAACATGGCCGTGGATGCCGGGTTCGAGACGGTGGTGACCTACACGGAGGTCAGCCTCGCCGACGTCGTCTCGCTGACTCAGGATTCGATCTTCTCACGGTCGCCGGCCGACGGGACGCGGACGGGCATCTTCATCGGCGGCAAGAACGCCGAGGACGCCCTCGACATGGTCGATCGCGCCAAGAAGGCCTTCGTGCCGCCTTTCGTGAACCACGTCTTCGCCGACCCGGCGGGCTCGTTCACCACCGGCGCCGCCATGGTGGCGCAGGTCTCCCGCGCCCTGCGGCAGAAGTTCAACACCGACCTCACCGGCAAGCGCATCGTGATCTTCGGCGGCGCCGGCGTCGTCGCCTACGTGGCCGCGGTGATCGGTGCCCTGCAGGGCGCCACCACCGTCCTGGTCGGCCACGACGGCGAGGAGCGCGTCTCGAAGATCGCCTTCACGATGAAGTGGCGCTTCGGCATCGAGGTCGGCGCCGTCGACGGCACGACGCCCGACGATCGGCGCGCCGCCATCCGCGACGCCGACGTCATCCTCTCGGCCGGCCCGGCGGGCATCCCGATCCTCACCGCGGAGGATCTGGAATCCGCGCCGAAGCTGCTCGTGGCGTCCGACGTCAACGCCGTGCCGCCCGCCGGCATCGCGGGGATCGACGTCAACGCGGTGGACGTCGCGCTGCCGACGGGCAAGGGGGTCGGCATCGGCGCGCTGGCCGTCGGCGACGTGAAGTACAAGACGCAGCGGCGCCTGTTCGACCGGATGCTCGCCTCCGACACGCCGCTGTGCCTCGACTTCCGCGACGCCTACGCGCTCGCCGTGGAGATCGCCGGCTAGGCCGCTCCCGGACCGGATGCCGATGGCGGACGCGGTCCTGATCGCCGCGCAGGCCGGGCGCTCCCTGGCCGAGGCGGCGCGGCGCGCGGGGCTCCGGCCCTACGTCGCCGACCTGTTCGGCGATTCCGACACCCGCGTGCTGGCCGAGGCCTACCGGCAACTGCCGGGCCGCTTCGGCACCCGCCCCGCCGCCGACGCCACCCTGGCGGCGCTCGACGACCTCGCGGCGCGGGCCGGGAAGCCGGTCGGCCTGATCCTCGGCAGCGGCTTCGAGGACGCGCCCGACCTGATCGCGCGCCTCTCCGCGCGGCACCGGCTCATCGGCGCCTCGGCCGGGACCGTCGCCGCCCTGAAGGAGCCCCTGGCCTTCGCGGCCCTGTGCGCGCGCCTNCGGTCACCGAGCAGTGGTGCGCGCCGTCGCCGATCCGCCCGTTCCGCTACGCCGGGGCGCTCGCCCGCGGCGCCGGGGAAGACCCGGCGCTCCCTGCCGACCTCGTGCAGGCCGTCGCCGCCGGGATCGAGCGGATCGTCGCCGCGACCGGCCTGCGCGGCCTCGCCAGCGCCGACCTGCTGGTCGACGGGACCGACTGGTGGCTCACCGAGATCAACCCGAGGCCCGGCGCGACCCTCGACGTCCTCGACCGGCGCGGGACGCCGCTGCTCGCGGCCCACGTCGCGGCCTGCCTCGGCACGATGCCGGAGCCCGGACCGCATCCGGCGGGTGCGGCGGCCGCGCAGATCTGTTACGCGGACCGGGAGCTTGCGCCTGTGCCGGACCTCGATTGGCCGGACTGCGTGCGCGACCGCCCGTGCCCCGGCTCGGCGGTCCGCCGCGACGCGCCGCTCTGCACGGTGCTGGCCGAAGGCGCGGACCGGGCGGAGGTGCTCGCCCTGTTGGAAACGCGGACGGCACACCTGCGGGCCGTCTGCGCGGCGAAGAAAACACACCCCGAGGAAGCCCCGTCATGAGTGCCAGCCCGACCTATCCCAGCATCAACGCGCTCGCCGGCCCGCTGGTCGAGCGGCTCGTGGCCGACGCCGCGACGCTGCGGCTCTCCGTGTCGCAGGCCGCCGGCGGCGCCCGCATGGTCGATGCCGGCGCGCAGGCGCGGGGCTCGATCGAGGCCGGGCGGCGCATCGCCGAGATCTGCCTCGGCGGCCTCGGCACCGTCACCATCGCGCCGAGCGGGCCGATCGCGTCCTGGCCGTACTCGGTGACGGTCCATTCCGCCGACCCGGTGCTCGCCTGCCTCGGCAGCCAGTACGCGGGCTGGAGCCTCGCGGACGAGACCGGGGATTCCGGCTTCTTCGCCCTCGGCTCCGGCCCGGGCCGCGCGGTGGCGGCCGTCGAGGAGCTGTACCAGGAACTCGGCTTCCGCGATTCCGCCACCAAGACCGCCCTCGTGCTGGAAGCGGCCGGCGGCCCGCCCGAGAGCGTCGTCGCCAAGGTCGCGGAGGCCTCCGGCCTCAAGCCAGAGGATTTGACCTTCATCTTCGCGCCGACCCAGAGCCTCGCCGGCTCCACGCAGGTCGTGGCCCGCGTCCTGGAGGTCGCCCTCCACAAGGCCCACACGGTCGGCTTCGACCTGCACGCCATCGTGGACGGGATCGGCTCGGCGCCGCTGTCGCCGCCGCACCCGGACTTCATCAAGGCGATGGGCCGCACCAACGACGCGATCATCTACGGCGGCCGGGTCCAGCTCTTCGTGGACGCCGACGATTCCGACGCTAGGCAGCTCGCCGAGCAGCTGCCCTCCACGACCTCGAGCGACCACGGCGCGCCCTTCGCCGACATCTTCGCGCGGGTGAACGGCGACTTCTACAAGATCGACGGCGCCCTGTTCTCGCCGGCCGAGGCGATCGTCACGTCGGTGCGCTCCGGCGCCACCTACCGCGGCGGCCGCCTGGAGCCGACGCTGGTCGACGCGTCCTTCGCCTGAGGGCACGCGGGGCGCCGCTCCCGCGCGGGCGGGCCCCACTCCGATCCACCGAGCGACAGAACCTCGGGCCGCCCCGGAGGCGGGCGGCCCCGTGACGATCAGGACCCCCATGCGCATCGGGCTCGCGGCCGATAACGGCACCTGGCACAAGAACCGCCTGCTCGCGGCCCTGCGCGCGAGCGGCGTGGAGCCGGTGCTGTTCTCCCTCGCCGACGTGGCCGTCGTCACGGGCGGCGGCGAGCCGCTGCGCGTGCCGGGCTTCCCCGACGCGCTGCCGGACGGCGTGCTGATGCGGACCATCGCGGGCGGCACCTTCGAGGCGACGACGATGCGGCTCGGCGTGCTGCACGCCCTGGTCGCCGCAGGAGTCACCGTCTGGAACGCGCCGACCGCGATCGAGCGCTCGGTCGACAAGGCGGCGACCTCGCTGCTCATCGACCGGGCCGGCCTGCCGACCCCGGCAACCTGGGTGTTCTCGAAGCGCGAGGCGGCCGCGGCCCTGGTCGCCACCGAGGCACGGCCGGGCGCGCCGCTGGTCCTGAAGCCGCTGTTCGGCTCGCAGGGGGAGGGGCTCGCCCTGATCGAGCGCCCGGAGGACCTGCCCGACGAGGAGGCCGTGGCCCGGGTCTACTACCTCCAGCGCTACGTGCCGCGCCGGGACGGCCTGTGGCGCGACTACCGGGTGTTCGTCTGCGACGGCCGGGCGATCGCCGGGATGATCCGCGAGGGCGACGGCTGGATCACCAATGTCCACCGGGGTGGCCGCCCGCTGCCCTGGGCGATGCCGCGCGCCGCCGCCGAGCTGGCCGAGGCCGCCGCCGCCGCGGTCGGCGTCGACTATTCCGGCGTCGACCTCGTCGAGGACGGGGAGGGCGGCTTCTCGGTCCTCGAGGTGAATTCGATGCCGGCCTGGTCGGGGCTCCAGACCGTGTGCGAGACCGACATCGCCGCCGCGGTGGTGCGCGGCTTCCTCGCCGCGGCCCGCGGCGCCAGCCGTCCCCGGCTCGTGGTGGCATGAGCGGGGGCGGCCTCGACGCGGCCCTGATCGGCACGCTCTACCGGGCCGCCTGCCTCGCGGAACTCGACGCCCTCAAGCCCGGCAACGTCCACGCCTACGCGCCCGGCCACCGCATGGTGCTGGCGGATTTCGTGACGAGCGCCGACGTCTCGGCGCCGCCCCTGGCCCGGGCGGGCGCGGGCGTCGGGGCGCGGGTCCGCGACAGCGTCGCCGCCACCATGGCGGCGGTGGGCCAGAACACCAATCTCGGCATCCTGCTGCTCTGCGCGCCGCTCGCGGTCTCGGCCGAGGGGGGCCAAACCGTCGCGGCGGTGCTCGATTCCCTGGACGGCGCGGATTCGGAAGCGGTCTTCGCGGGTATCCGCCGCGCCAATCCGGGCGGCCTCGGCGCGGCCGGCCGGCACGACGTCGCCGACGCGGCGCCCGGCTCCCTGCGCGACGCCATGGCGGAGGCCGCCGATCGGGACCGGATCGCCCGCGCCTACGTGACGGGTTTCGCGGACGTGCCGGCGATCGGACTCGCGGCCCTGCACGAGGCCCGCGCCGCCGGGCTCGACCCGACCTGGTGCACGACCGCGATCCACCTGGCCTTCCTCCGCGCCGTCCCGGACAGCCACGTCGCCCGCAAGCACGGCGCGGCGGCGGCCGAGCGCGTCCGCCGTGAAGCCGAGGCGGCGCTCGCCGGGCTCGACCTCGCCGCGCGGCCGGTCGATGCGCTGCTGGCCCTCGACGCGTCGCTGAAGGCCCGGGCGATCAATCCGGGCACGAGCGCGGATTTCACGGTCGCGACCCTGTTCTGGGACGCCCTCGCGGGCGCCGGCGGCCGGCTCGCCTGAACCGCGCGCACGATCCGGTGTCCACGGCCTCGGACGGATAGAAATTCCTTCGTGTCAGGGCCTTGCGCGGGTTGTGAGCCGCAGGGCCCCGCTGTAGGGTCCGCCGCGCTGTCCGGCCCAACCGGCTCGGCCCATCCGGCTCGGCCGGCATGGTCGGGCGCCGATAACAAGGATGGCTTCCCGGCCGCGGCTTCGCCCGGCGCGCGGCTCTATTTCGGAATCCAGGGAGAGACACCGAATGGCGAAGATCACCAAGGTTCAGGTCGGCGAGGCCCTCGTCGGCGACGGCAACGAGGTCGCCCACATCGACCTCATCATCGGACCGCGCGGTTCGCCGGCCGAGACGGCTTTCTGCAACGGCCTCGTGAACAACAAGCACGGCTTCACCAGCCTGCTCGCGGTCATCGCGCCGAACCTGCCGTGCAAGCCGAACACCCTGATGTTCAACAAGGTCACCATCAACGACGCCCGTCAGGCCGTCCAGATGTTCGGCCCGGCCCAGCACGGCGTTGCCAAGGCCGTGCAGGACGCGGTGGCCGAGGGCATCATCCCGGCGGACGAGGCCGACGACCTGTACATCCTGGTCGGCGTGTTCATCCACTGGGAGGCGGCCGACGACGCCAAGATCCAGAAGTACAACTACGAGGCCACCAAGCTGTCGATCCAGCGCGCCGTGAACGGCGAGCCGAAGGCCTCGACGGTCACCGAGCAGCGCAACTCCGCGCAGCACCCCTTCGCCGCCAACGCTTAGATCGGGGACGGTCCTGGGCAGAGCGAGCCTCCGCCCGCACCGCGGGGCCTGCTCCAGCGACTGGCTTCGATCTTCCTTGGCCGATAATTGAACCCCTGAACGGGACGGCGCGAGCCGTCCCGTTTTCTGTTTGTCGTCCGCCGCACGAGCCACCGCGGCGACGGAGCGTCGGCCTTCGGCGCGCGGGACCCGTTTCGGTCGGCACGCGCGGCCGCGTCCGCGCCGGCAGAGCCGCGCGGTGAGGTCATACCTTGATCCGCCGAAGGGCTCGCGACCCTGCGCGATCACTGGAGGCACGGCGGCCCCCTGGTCCTCGCCGCGGCTCCCGACACGTCCGATCACGCGGCGATTCACGCCGGGATCCTCGCCTTCGTCGAGACCGGCGCGGACGATACCGATCAGGACAGCATCCCGCCCCTGATCGACCACAGCCTGGACTTCACTCTCCCGTTCCAGGCGACCGAGCGCGTCCGGCAATCCTCGAATCGCCACCGTGCGGGCGCGTCTCGCGGCCCAGGCGTCGCGTCGCGGCATCGGACCGGGGCGCGCCCGCGGGCGACCGCGGCAGGCCGGCGCCAAAAGAAAAGGGGCCGCCTCGCGGCGACCCCCTTCCTCCGTGACGCGAGTGGCGCGGACTTAGAAGTCCATGCCGCCCATGCCGCCGCCCGGCATCGCCGGAGCGGGGCTGTCCTTCTTCGGCGCGTCGGCGACCATCGCCTCGGTGGTCACCAGCAGGCCGGCGACCGAGGCCGCGTCCTGCAGGGCGGTGCGCACCACCTTGGCCGGATCGACGATGCCGGCCTGGATCATGTCGACATACTCTTCGGTCTGGGCGTTGAAGCCGAAGGTCTCCGAGGAGGTGTTGTCGGTGATCTTGCCGACCACGATCGAGCCTTCCACGCCCGCGTTCTGGGCGATCTGGCGGAGCGGGGCCTCGAGGGCCTTCAGGACGATCTTGATACCGGCCTGCACGTCCGGGATCTCGGACTTCAGCTCGGCGACCGCCTTCTTGGCGCGGAGCAGCGCGGTGCCGCCGCCCGGGACGATGCCTTCCTCGACCGCCGCGCGGGTGGCGTTGAGGGCGTCGTCGACGCGATCCTTCTTCTCCTTCACCTCGACCTCGGTCGCGCCGCCGACGCGGATCACCGCGACGCCGCCCGCGAGCTTGGCCAGACGCTCCTGCAGCTTCTCACGGTCGTAGTCCGAGGTGGTCTCCTCGATCTGCGCCTTGATCTGCGAGATGCGGCCCTCGATGTCGGACTTCTCGCCGACGCCGTCGATGATCGTGGTGTTCTCCTTCTCGATGCGCACGCGCTTGGCGCGGCCGAGCATGGGGAGCGTCACGTTCTCGAGCTTGATGCCGAGGTCCTCGGCGATCATCTGACCCTTGGTCAGGATCGCGATGTCCTCGAGCATCGCCTTGCGGCGGTCACCGAAGCCCGGCGCCTTGACGGCCGCGACCTTCAAACCGCCGCGGAGCTTGTTGACGACGAGCGTGGCCAGAGCCTCGCCCTCGATGTCCTCGGCGATGATCAGGAGCGGCTTGCCGGTCTGAACAACCGCCTCGAGCACCGGCAGCATGGCCTGGAGCGACGAGAGCTTCTTCTCGTGGATGAGGATGTAGGGGTCCTCGAGCTCGGCGACCATCTTCTCCGCGTTCGTGATGAAGTACGGGGAGAGGTAGCCGCGGTCGAACTGCATGCCCTCGACGACGTCCAGCTCGGTCTCGGCGGTCTTCGCCTCCTCGACCGTGATGACGCCCTCGTTGCCCACCTTCTGCATGGCGTGGGCGATCATCTCGCCGATCTCCTTGTCGCCGTTGGCGGAGATCGTGCCGACCTGGGCGACCTCGTCGGAGGTCGAGACCTTCTTGGCGCGCGCGATGATGTCCTTCACGGCGGCCTGGGTGGCGAGGTCGATGCCGCGCTTCAGGTCCATCGGGTTGATGCCGGCCGCGACGTACTTGGCGCCCTCGCGGACGATGGCCTGGGCCAGCACGGTCGCGGTGGTGGTGCCGTCACCCGCGATGTCGTTGGTCTTCGAGGCCACTTCGCGCACCATCTGGGCGCCCATGTTCTCGAACTTGTCGGCGAGCTCGATCTCCTTGGCGACCGTCACACCGTCCTTGGTGATGCGCGGGGCGCCGAAGCTCTTCTCGATCACGACGTTGCGGCCCTTCGGGCCCAGCGTCACCTTCACCGCGTCGGCGAGGATGTCGACGCCGCGCAGCATCTTATCGCGGGCGTCGGCGGAGAAACGAACGTCTTTCGCTGCCATTGTGTGCCTCTTAGCTAGTGGTTGAACCCCGAGTCCGGGACGGCCTCAAAGGGCGGTGACGGGTGATCCGATCAGAGGGCGACGACGCCCATGATGTCGGATTCCTTCATGATCAGGAGGTCCTGACCGTCGATCTTGACCTCGGTGCCGGACCACTTGCCGAACAGGACGCGGTCGCCGGCCTTGACGTCGAGCGCGTTGACGCGACCGGCCTCGTCGCGGGCGCCGGGGCCGACTGCGACGACCTCGCCCTCCTGCGGCTTCTCCTTGGCGGTGTCCGGGATGATGATGCCGCCCTTGGTCTTCTCTTCGCTCTCGATGCGACGGACGACCACGCGGTCGTGCAGCGGACGGAACTTCATGAGCTGCCCTCTTGCTTCAGGTCTTGAGTTGGCGTTGATGCGGCCGGCGGGACCGCCGCGAACTCGACTGTTAGCACTCTGTCTCGGCGAGTGCCAAAGACGGCCGCGAGATAGGCGCGGGCGGGTTCCGAGTCAAGGCTGTCGCACCCCCGCGCGACGGTGCGATGACGCGCCGGCGGCACCGATCCCCTCATGGACGACCCGCTCTCATGCTGAGCCTGCACGGACCCGAAGGCCCGGTGGCGCTGCGACCCGGCAGCCCGATCGCGCGCGACACCGTGTGGCTCGACCTGAACGACCCCACGCCGGAGGAGGCCGCGGCAGTCGAGGCCGCGACCGGCCTGCGCGTGCCGTCGCGGGCGGCGCTCTCGGAAGTCGAGACGTCGAGCCGCCTGCGCCGGGTGAAGGGCGGGCTCTCGCTCTCGACGCCGATGATCACCTTCGAGCAGAGCGCGTCGCAGCTGAAGCCACTGGGCTTCCTGCTGACCAAGGATCACCTCGTCACGATCCGCTTCCACGAGCTGCGCGCCTTCGAGGGCTCCGCGAAGCGCATCGCGGACGGCGACGGCAGCACGACGCCGAGCGAGATCTTCCTCGTCGTCCTGGAGGAGCTGGTCGACAGCCTCGCCGACGCCCTGGAGGATATGGGATCCGAGCTCGACACGCTCTCGACCCGCATCTTCGACTTCGACGTCCGCGGTGCCGAGCGGCGGCGCCTCGAGAGCCCGCCGCCCCGGCGCCGCGACCTCGCCCTCCGCCGGATCCTGCGCGGCATCAGCAACCGCGGGAAGGTTCTGGGAAAGATCCGGTCGAGCCTGCTCGGCCTCGAACGGATCATCCCGTTCGTCGCCGCGGCCTGCGACAGTCTCGGCCTGCCGGAGGATTCGCGCTTCGAGACGATCAAGCGGGACATCGAGTCCCTCGACGAGTTCGAGACGCGGCTCGCCGAGAACGTGCAGTTCCTGCTCGACGCCGCCCTCGGCCTCATCACGATCGAGCAGAACAACGTCTTCCGGGTCCTCACCGTCGTCTCGGTGGTCGGCGTCCCGCCGACGCTCATCGCGTCGATCTACGGGATGAACTTCAAGCACATGCCCGAGCTGGACTGGGCGCTCGGGTACCCCTACGCGCTCGGCCTGATCCTCCTCAGCGCCGTGGCACCGATCGTATACTTCCGCATGCGCGGCTGGTTCTGATATTCATAAGCAAAACACAGCATTCATGTCTCCATAGATCGGATAAAATGCAAATATCTGCGCGGATCCGAAATCGGCCACACAGCAGCGGCGATGTTACAAGCATTCGACCCGTGTCATCCGGATTTTAATCTGTACGAATGTCGCGATAAAGGGTTCATTAACGCTACGAGGCTAGACATGGCGCGGGAGAACGCGAGCAGCACCATGTTCAATCGCACTGTTTTCAACGAAGCCCAGGCCAAGATCGATGCCCTGGACCGCTCGCTCGCGATCATCGAGTTCTCGATGGACGGTACCGTCCTGCACGCGAACCAGAACTTCCTGCGGCTGATGAAGTACGGCCTCGGCGACGTCCAGAACCGCCATCACCGCATCTTCGTGGAGAGGGGCTTCGCCGAATCCGCGGAGTACGCGGCGTTCTGGAACAAGCTGAAGGACGGGCACTACGTCACAGGCGAGTTCCTGCGCCTCGACAAGGAGGGCGAACCGGTCTGGCTGGAGGCGACGTACAATCCCGTCCTGGACGCGCGCGGCAAGCCGATCGAGGTCGTCAAGTTCGCCGCGGACATCTCGGCGAAGAAGAAGGAGATCAACCGGCTCCTGACGATGATCGACAACGTTCCGGTGGCGGTCATGACCGCGGATCTGAAGGACGATTTCAAGATCGACTACATGAACGCCACGTCGCGCAAGACGCTCGGCACGATCGACCAGCACCTGCCGGTCAAGGTCGACGACATGCTCGGCCGCTCCTTCGACATCTTCCACAAGAACCCGAGCCACCAGCGCACCATGCTGGGGGACGCGAGCCGGCTGCCGCACAGCACCAAGATCAGGGTCGGGCCCGAGACCCTGAATTTACGGGTCACGGCCGTGACCGACGAGAGGGGGCAGTATCTCGGCCCGATGCTGACCTGGGCCGTGGTCACCGCGCAGGTGAACATGGAGACCGAGGTCAAGCAGGTCGTCGAGGCCGTCGGTTCGGCCATCCAGGAGATGCAGAGCTCGGCCGAGGGGCTGATGCAGTCGGCCGAATCCGCCCGGCACAAGGCCTCCTCGGTCGCGTCGAACTCCGAGCAGATGAACGGGGCGATCCAGGAAATCTCGGGTCAGGTCGGGCGAGTCTCGGAGCGCGCGCAGCAGATCGCCGCCCAGGCCGGAACCACCGACGCGACCATGCGCCAGCTGGCCGAGAACGCCCGCAAGGTCGACGCGGTGGTGGGCATGATCAAGTCGATCGCCGACCAGACCAACCTGCTGGCGCTGAACGCCACGATCGAGGCGGCCCGGGCCGGCGCCGCCGGCCGCGGCTTCGCGGTCGTCGCCTCCGAGGTCAAGGCGCTCGCCGAGCAGACTGCCAGGGCGACCGGCGAGATCACCCAGCAAGTCTCGGCGATCCAGAGCGCGACCGGCGACGCGGTCGGCGCCATCGAGATGATCACCGCGGCGGTGGACGAACTGTCCAACCTCACCCTGGCGATGGCGAGCGCCGTCGAGGAGCAGGCGGTCTCGACCCACGAGATGGCGGGCAATATCGGCGGCGTGTCCGAGGCCGCCAACGCCACCGGTCAGCTCGCCCAGACCGTCCAGGGCATCGCCGACAGCCTCGCCGCCCACTCGACGAGCCTGTCGGAGAGCGTCATCCGCTTCATGAAGTCGGCCTGATCGCGCGCCTCAATCCCGGGCGAGCTGCGCCCGGCCGATGGCGAAGACCCGCCCGTCCCCGAGGAGATGGGCGGTGAAGCCATTGGGGAACAGGCTCTCGATCGCCCGGTCGCGGACGTTCAGGCCGCCCGCGTAGGCGCCGAAGGCCGGCATGACGAGGCGGGCGCCGTCCGTGACGAAGCAGCGGCGGCGCACCGCCCGCCCGCGCATCGCCACCTTCCCGCAGGGATGGAGATGGCCGGCGATCTCGCCGGGGACGGGCTCCGGGCTCGGCTCGTGGCGCAGGACGAGGCCGCCGAGCGTCAGCGCGTCGGCGTAGCGGCCGCCGACGCCCTCGTTCACGGCCGCGTCGTGGTTTCCGGCGATCCAGACCCAGTCCCGCCCCTCCTGCAGGGCCGCCACGAGGGCGCGGTCGCCCGGCTCCATGCGCTCAGGCCCGCGGGCATCGTGGAACGAATCGCCCAGCGCGACCACGCGGGCGGGATCGTGGCGCACCACCGCCTCGTGCAGGCAGGCGAGCGTCTCGCGGGTGTCGTAGGGCGGCAGGAACTGGCCGGAGCGGGCCGCGTAGGACGAGCCCTTCTCCAGGTGAAGGTCGGACACGATCAGCGTCCGGTGCTCCGGCAGCCAGAGGCCGCCGCAGAGGTCGAGCACCAGGGTCTCGCCCGCGAGTTGAAGGGTGGGGTGCTTGGGAGTCTTCTCGAGTCTCAGGCCGGCCGCCAAGATCGCATCCTCGGTGTCGTCGGGGGAGGGCGGATCGGCGGTCAGGACAGAGCCTCTTGGAGAAGCTCCGCCTCGGCCTCGGCCAGGATCTCGTCGGCGCCCTCGCCGTAGACCCGCTCGCGCCCGATCTCGAGCATCACGGACACGGAGAGCGGCGAGACCCGGTCGAGAGACCTGTGGATGATTCGCCCCTGGATGCGCTCTAGCATCATGCCGAGGCGCCTCACGTCGAGGAGTCCGGTTGCCGCATCCTGCCGCGCCGCCCGGAGCAGCAGGTGGTCGGGCTGGTGCTTGCGCAGCACGTCGTAGATCAGGTCGGTCGAGATCGTGACCGCGCGGCCGGATTTCTTCAGGCCCGGATGGTGGCGCTCGATCAGCCCGGCGATCACCGCGCATTGGCGGAAGGTGCGCTTCATCATCGCCGACTCGTCGAGCCACGCCTCCAGGTCGTCGCCCAGCATGTCGACCGCGAACAGGTCGCCGATGAAGTCCGGATCGATCGCGGCGCGCTCCGAGACGTCGCGGGTCGACCAGATGGCGATGCCGTAATCGTTGGCCGCGAAGCCGAGCGGCCGCAGGCCGGCGCGCTCCAGGCGCCGGGTCAGCAGCATGCCCAGCGTCTGGTGGGCGAGGCGACCCTCGAACGGGAAGGCGGTCAGGTAGTAGCGCTTGCCCCGCGGGAAGGTCTCGACGAGGAGGTCGCGCTCGCCCGGCAGGACCGAGCGGCGGCGCTGCTGCAGCAGGTACGCGCCGATCTGCTCGGGCAGGCGGTCCCACGCGAACGGGTCGGCGATCAGCGCCCGGACCCGGGCCGCCAGGAAGGTCGAGAGCGGGAACTTCGCGCCCGCGTAGGACGGGATCGCGGGGTCGGTGCCGGCCGGCGCGCGGGTGACGAGGCACTCGTCCTCGGCGAGCCCCTCGAAGCGCAGGGTCTCGCCCGCGAACAGGAAGGTGTCGCCCACCGTCAGCGTCTCGGCGAACTCGTCCTCGATCTCGCCGAGCACCCGCCCGGTCTTGGGCAGCACCGTGCCGGGCTTGCCGCGCAGGGTCCGGCCGAGGCGGACTTTCACCCGGGCCGCCTCCACGATCGTGCCGACGTTCATCCGGTAGGCCTGGGCGGTGCGGGCGTCGCGCACCCGCCAGAGCCCGTCCGGTCCGCGCAGGATCTTGGCGAAGCGCTCGTAGGCGCGCAGCGCGTAGCCGCCGGTGGCGACGTAGTCGACGACCTGCTCGAACGATTCCCACGCGAGACCGGCGTAGGGCGCGGCCGAGACGATCTCGTCGTACAGGTCGACCGGGTCGAAGGCGTCGGCGCAGGCCATGCCGAGGACGTGCTGGGCGAGGACGTCGAGGGCGCCCTGGCGGGCGTCGGGCGTGTCCTGCGCGGCCTCCTCGACGGCGTCCAGCGCCGCCTGGCACTCCAGCATCTCGAACCGGTTGCCCGGAACGAGGTAGGCCTTCGAGGGCTCGTCCATGCGGTGGTTGGCCCGGCCGATCCGCTGCATGATCCGGCTCGCCCCCTTCGGCGCGCCGACATTGACCACGAGGTCGACGTCGCCCCAGTCGATGCCGAGGTCGAGGGTAGCGGTGCAGACGATCGCCCGGAGCTGGCCCGCCGCCATGGCGGCCTCGACCCGGCGGCGCTGCTGGGCGTCGAGCGAGCCGTGGTGGATCGCGATCGGCAGGGCGTCGTCGTTGAGTCGCCACAGCTCCTGGAACGTGTACTCGGCCTGGAGGCGGGTGTTCACGAAGACCAGCGTGGTCCGGTGCTCGCGGATGAGGTCGTAGATCGCCGGCATCGAGTGCCACGCGGTGTGGCCGGAGATCGGCAGCGCCCGGCCGAGGTCGAGCATGCGCAGGTCCGCCTTCGCCCCGCCCGCCACGGTGACGAGGTCGGCCATGGGGTGCGCGACGGCCCCCCCGTCCCGTGCGGGAGAGGGTTGAGGTGAGGGAGGAGACGCGTCGGATTCGGCCGCGCCGTCCCCGCTCGCGGAGGGGTGAGACGGGAGCGGCCCCTGCGGCACCAGGTACTTCCGCAGCTCGTCCGGCTCCCGCACCGTGGCCGACAGCCCGATCGCCGCGAGGCCGGGGCTCAGCCTGTGCAGCCGCGCCAGCGCCAGGGACAGCAGGTCGCCGCGCTTCGACGTCACCAGCGCGTGCAGCTCGTCGAGCACCACGCAGCGCAGTCCGGCAAAAAACTCAGCCGCCTCGCGGTGGGCGATCAGCAGGGCCAGCTGCTCGGGCGTGGTCAGAAGGATGTCCGGCGGCCGGCTGATCTGGCGGGTGCGCTTGTGCGCCGGCGTGTCGCCGGTACGGGTCTCGACGCGCACCGGCAGCGCCATCTCGGCGATGGGCGCATCGAGGTTGCGGGCGATGTCCACCGCCAGCGCCTTCAGGGGTGACACGTAGAGGGTGTGGAGGCCCGCCGCCTTCCGCTGGGGGCCGCGCTCGGCGAGGGCGACGAGGCTCGGCAGGAACCCCGCGAGCGTCTTGCCGGCACCCGTCGGCGCCACCAGCAAGGCCGAGCGGCCGGCCCCGGCGATCCGCAGGAGGTCGAGCTGGTGCGGCCGCGGCGCCCAGCCCCGCCCCGCGAACCAGGCGCGGAACCGCTCCGGCAGGATCTCGGCCGAATCGCTCAGGCGAGCGCCATCAGGAAGCGGTCGATCAGCTCCAGCGCCCGCTCGCTCATCGGGCTCGGGTAGCGGGCGAAGACGTGGCAGCCGCCGGGATAGATCGCCGTGTGACCGCCGTTCCCCGCCGCCGCCCAGCGCGCCGACATGTACAGCGTGTCGTCGAGGAGCGGATCGGCGGTGCCGATGGTGAACAGGGCCGGCGGGAGGCCCTTCAGGTCGGCGTAGATCGGCGACACGTCCGGCCGGCGCCTGTCGATGCCCTCGCGGACGTAGCCGTCGGCGAACTTGGTCAGGTCGCGGGTGTTCACCACCAGCCGCTCCTCCCCCCAGTTCCGCACCGACGGGGTCAGGCCCAGATCGAAGAAGCCGGCGTTGAGGTTGGCGCCCCGGAAGGCCCGCGGCAGGTTGTGCTTGTCGCGCAGCCGCAGCAGCACCATCACGGCGAGGTGCGCGCCGACCGACTCGCCGCCGATGGTCAGCGCGTGGATGCCGAACTCGGTCTTCCCCGGACCGGCCAGCCACAGGGCCGCGGCCTCGCAGTCGAGCAGGGCCGCCGGATAGGGATGCTCGGGGGCGAGGCGGTACTCGACCGACAGGGCGACGAAGCCGCAGGTATCGGCGATCCGCTCGAGCCACGGGTCCTGCTCGTCGGCCGAGCCCCACACCCAGCCGCCGCGGTGGATGTGCAGATAGGCGCCGCGCAGCTTCGTGCCGGGCTTGGGCCGGACCACGCGGAGCTTGAGCGGGCCGCCGGGCCCGTCGATCGTCAGCCACTCCGCCCGGGCGCTGTGCGGCATCGCGGGCGCAGCCTTGGTGCCCAGGCGGCGCCGCTCGCGCACCTCGGCGATCGGCAGCGACCAGGGATCAGGCAGCGCGGCGTGAGCCGCGACGATCTCGGCGTTGAGCCGGAGCGTCTCGGGATCGATCGTCGCCGGGTCGAACAGGGCGTGGTCGATCATCGTGCGTATGGTCCCGTCGGCACTCTGAGCCTCTCACACCGATCCCGATTCCCGGGAGTTCTCCCTTTGGCCGAGGCCGCGCCGCGAGAGTCCCGCGGCGTCGTCCACCCCGACCGGCATCTTGGCGCGCGCGACGCCGCTTGCCATCTGCACGGCGCGCGAGAAACCCGCCAACGCCTGATCCGCGCTCGGGTTTCGATGCGGTGTGGTGCGCCGGCCACGGTTCCGCCCGCTTCGTCGCCGATCCGAGGCCCCTGACGCTTCACGAGGACGCAATGCTCGTCGATCACGACCGGCGCCGGCAAGGCTATCAGCAGGGCGCCCCGCCGAACGCCCCCTACGGCGCGGACAGCTACCGGTCGCGCCCGTCCGCGCTGCGGCGGTTCCTCGGCGGCTCGCCCGCCGGCGTGTTCCTGCGCCTCCTGTTCCTGTCCGTGCTGGTCGGTGCCTTCATGTCGATGCTCGGCCTGACGCCGGGCCGGCTGTTCTGGCACGTCTACGATTCGGCGCGGGCGCTGGTCGAGGTCGGGCTGGCCTCGCTCCACGATTTCGGCGGCTGGATCGTCGCCGGGGCGATCGTGGTCGTGCCGCTCTGGCTGATCGCGCGCCTCTTCGCCGTTTCCCGCTGACGGGGTCCGGGGCCGATTCGGCACGGTCGCGCCCCGACGATCCAGCACGCCGCGGGTTCGGGCAGATCCGCCGCCCGCCGCCGCAACCCGCCGATGCGATCGGCGCGCTTTTCGCGGGCGGCGCGTCTCCGTAGCGTGCGGCATGATGCACACCGTCGCCAGCCCGGCCCGCCCGACGAACCGCCGCGTCCTGGCCCTGGCGCTGCCCATGACGATCGCCAACGTCACGACGCCGATGCTCGGCTTCGTCGGCGCGGCGGTGATCGGGCGGCTCGGCGACGCGGCGCTGCTCGGCGCCATCGCCCTCGGCGCCGTGATCTTCGACGCGATCTTCTGGTCGTTCGGGGCGCTCCGCATGGCGACCGCCGGCCTGACCGCGCAGGCGGTCGGCGGGCGGAACGCGGCCGAGGTCGACCGCATCCTGGCGCGCGCGCTGGCGGCGGGCGCCCTGATCGGGCTCGTTCTGATAGTCCTGCAGGGCCCCCTCGCGCAGCTCGCCTTCGCGATCAGCGGGGCGAGCGCGGCGGTGATCGCCGGTCTCGCGACCTACTTCCACATCCGCATCCTGTCCGCGCCCTTCGTGCTGGCAAGCTACGGCGTGCTCGGCTCGATCCTGGGGCGCGGGCGCACCGATCTCGGCCTGCTGCTGCAGATCGCCATCAACCTGACCAACGTCGCGCTGACGCTCACGCTTGTCCTGGCCTTCGGACTGGGCCTCGCCGGCGCGGCGCTGGCGACCCTCGGCGCCGAGGCGCTCGGGCTCGGCCTCGGGCTGATCCTCCTGGCGCGGCTCGGCTCCCGGCCCTTCCGGGTGCCGCTGCGCGACCTGCGCGACGCCGCGGCGCTTCGCCGGACGCTCAGCGTCAACGGCGACGTCATTCTGCGGACGCTGGCGCTGATCACCGGCATCGTCCTGTTCTCGGCGCTGGGCGCTCGGCAGGGCGACGTGGTGCTCGCCGCGAACTCGGTCCTGTGGAATCTCTTCCTGATCGGCGGCTTCTTTCTCGACGGCTTCGCCACGGCCGCCGAGACCCTGTGCGGGCAAGCCGTCGGCGCCCGGGACCGGGAGGCGTTCGACGCGGCCGCCGCCCTGAGCCTGCGCTGGTGCCTCGGCTTCGGCCTCGCGGTCAGCGTGCTGTCGCTGGCGGGCGGCCCGGCCTTCATCGATGCCGTGACCACGAACGGCCCGGTCCGCGAGGCGGCCCGCTCCTACCTCGTCCTCGCCGCCCTGGCGCCGCTCGCCGCCGCGGCGCCCTTCGCGTATGACGGGATCTATATCGGCGCGACCTGGACGCGGGCGATGCGCAACCTGATGGTGTGCGCGCTCGCCGCCTACTGCGCGGTCCTGGCGCTCGTCGAGAGCCTGGGCTTCGGCAATACCGGGCTGTGGCTGGCCTTCGTGAGCTTCCTGGGCGCCCGGGGGCTGGGACAGGCCATCGCGTTCCCGCGCCTCGCCCGGGACGCGTTTCGCAGGCCGACCCCGGCCGCCCTCGAACCGGCGATCTAGCGGCAGCCGCGCCCCGCCGGGAACGGCGCTAGCGCGGATCCTTCCAGGTGGTGGGCTGGGCCGGCGGCGCGGCGCGGGCCACCGAGCCCGTGGTGCGCGGCACGGCCGCCTCCGTCCGCCGCGCGCGGGCCCGCGGGCAGGAGCGCCAGGGCGGCGAGGGTCAGGTCGTGCGCGCGCTCCGCGTCGAGGCGGTGCAGCAGCGGGCGGACGAGGGGGAAGGCGGCCGCGATCATGCCGGCAGGATCCCGGCCGGGACGGCGTGCCGCCCGTCGGCGCCCAGCGGCATTTCGTCCGCCGCGATGACGGCCGAGAGCGGCAGCGGGCCGTAGAGGTGCGGGAACAGGTCGCCGCCGCGAGAGGGTTCGTAGCGCAGGCCGTCGCCGAGGGCGTCGGCCTCGACAGCCACGAGGAGCAGGTCGTCCTGCCCGGCGAAGTGCCGGGCCGCCGTCTCGGCGACCTGGGCGGCCGTCGAGAAGTGGATGAAGCCGTCCTGATGATCGATCGGCGCGCCCGTGAACCGTCCCGCGGCCTCGGCCTCACGCCACAGGGCGCGCGGACAGATCTTGTAGATGAGCGGCATCGAAACTCCCCGGAAACGACGCTGCGATAGAGGCGCCGGGCCGCGGCGGCAACCGCTCCGCGCCCCGCCGGATTCGAGGAGCGATTGCAATCTGCCGCCCGTAGTTCTACTTTCCTACGACTAGGCTGGACGTCACACAGCCGTGTCCGGATCGGCAGAGCGGGTCCGGAAAGTAAATTGTCAAGTATCTCCGCGCGTACCCGGCGGGTGTCGAACGGACCCGGCGGGAGAACCGTCTCCGTGCCTCCGAGGCAGCCGGATCCCGGCTGGTGAGACGGGGGTGCCGGCCCGCTCAGGGTGAGCTTCCGAGCCCGCTATGCTGTCGCACGAGCAGATCTGGAACGCCATCGACCGGCTCGCCGAGCGCCACGGCTACTCGGCCTCGGGCCTCGCCCGCCGCGCCGGCCTCGACGCGACCAGCTTCAACCGGTCGAAGCGCGTCGGCGCCGACGGCCGCAAGCGCTGGCCGTCGACCGAGTCCGTGTCGAAGGTCCTGGCCGCCACCGGGTCGAGCCTCGACGAGTTCCTGCGGCTCATCGAGGCCCGCGAGATTCCGGCCCGCACGATGGTCCCGCTGATCGGCCTGACCCAGGCCGGCGCCGGCCGCCTGTTCACCGACGAGGGCATGCCCACCGGCGGCGCCGGCTGGGAGGAGATCGAGTTTCCGGATCTCGGCGAGGAGCGCGCCTTCGCGCTGGAGATCCAGGGCGATTCCATGCTGCCGCTGTTCCGGGACGGCGACGTCCTGATCGTGTCGCCCACGGCCAGCGTCCGCAAGGGCGACCGCGTGGTGGTCCGCCTGCACGGCGGCGAGGTTCTGGCCAAGGAGCTGCGGCGGCGCACCGCCCGGACCGTGGAACTGGCCTCCCTGAACCCCGAGCACGAGGACCGGATCCTCAACCTCGGGGAGGTGGCCTGGATGGCCCGGGTGATGTGGGTGCGCCAGTAGGCGCCGCCCGGGCGGGTCGACACGCGGATCCGCGCTTGGCCGTGAGGCCGTTCATCGCTATCGCTGGCGCGTCGCGGACCTTCCGCATCCGCTGAGCGCGAAAGCAGCATGGCGCAGCCCGGGACGGATCACAGCGCGGCCGCAGACAAGCCGCTCGCGGACGAGGCCCGCTCGCTCCTCGACGCGTTGCCGACGCCCAGCCTCCTGCTCGATCCGCAGGGCCGTGTCCGCCACGCCAATCCCGCCCTCGAACATCTCGCCGGCTACCCGGCGGAGCGGCTCGTCGCGCAGGGACTCGACCTGATCCTGGCCCAGCGCACGGCGCCCCTCGATCCCGCCGGCGGCGAACCTCAGGAGTTCCTGGCCGTCCGCGCGGACGGGACGAGCTTCTGGGCCCACCTGGAGACGGCGTCCCTGCCCGGGACTCCTTTCCGCATCGGCCAGATCCGCGACGAGACCGCCCGGCGCGAGGCCGAGGGCGCGCTCGCGCTCTCCCGCCAGCGCGAGGCCCTGGGGCTCCTGACCAACAGCGTCGCCCACGAGTTCAACAACTTCCTGCAGATCCTGATCGGCTACATCGACGGCCTCAAGCGCCGGCTCGGCGACCGGCAGGAGCCGTTCGTGCAGCGGGCGATCGCCCGCTCGGCCGACGCCACCGAGCGCGCGGCGATCCTGACCCGGCACCTCCTCGCCTACTCGCGCCGCATCGCGCCGGACGTCCGGTCGGTCGACCTCGACGCCATCGTCGCGGACCTGGCCGCGCGCCTCGAACCCGACCTGCCGCCCGGCATCCGCCTCGCCGTGGCGGCGACGCCGGGCCTGCCTCGGGCGATCAGCAATCCGACGCAGATCGAGTTCGCCCTGCGGCATCTCGTCGCCAACGCCTGCGAGGCCATGCCGTCGGGCGGGACCCTGAGCCTCTCGACCTTCCGGGTGGACCCCGGCGACCGCTCCCTGCAGCAGCCGGGTCACGGCAGCGTCGGGATCGCGGTCGGCGATACCGGGCAGGGCATGTCACCCGAGATGCTCGCCCGGGCGCTGGCGCCGTTCCAGACCAGCCACGAGGCGGGGCGCGGCGCGGGCCTCGCGATCGTCCACGGCCTCATGAAGCGGCAGAACGGGACCATCACCCTCGACAGCCGGAGCGGGGAGGGAACACAGGTCCGCCTGTCCTTCCCGGCCGCACCCGAGCGCACGCTCCACTAGTGCCACGCCGGCCGGAACGGCAGCACTGGCGCGCCGAACCCGACCTGCGGGTTCGGCGTGCTCCCTTGCCGCGCGGCGCGCTGATCCGGTGGAAAACGCGGTCCGGGCGACAGCGGTCAGGACTAAAACCGCTGCCCGACCGTTCCCATATCGTCGCTGGCGCTCCGCGCCGTCCGGTTCTCGTCCTCTGAGGCGTGTACATGTTTACTGAGATTTCGCGCCGCAGGCGTGTGGCCGCCCTCCTGGCGCTGGCCGCTGCGCTGACCGTCGCGGCGCCCGTCGCGGAAGCCCGTCCGGGCGGCGGCGGGTCCTTCGGATCCCGCGGTTCGCGCACCTACACGGCGCCCTCCGCCACGCCGACCGCTCCGGGCGGTGGCATGACGATGCAGCGCTCGCAGACCGCGCCGTCTCCCGGCATGGGCAGTCCCGGGATGCAGGCTCCGGCCGCGCCGGGTCGCCGGTTCGGCGGCGGCTTCTTCGCGGGCCTGCTGGGCGCCGGCCTGATCGGCGCGCTGCTCGGCGGCGGCTTCTTCGGCGGCCTCGGCGGTCTCGCGTCGATGATCGGCCTGCTGTTCCAGGTCGGGCTCGTCGTTCTGGTGGTGATGCTGGCCCTGCGCTTCTTCCGCCGCCGGAACGAGCCGGCCGGTGCCGGTGCGCCCTACGCCCGCTCGTCGCTCGACGATCAGCCGGGCGCCCGCGGCCCGATGGGCGGCGCTCCGGGCGGCCCGGCTCCCGGCGGCATGTTCGGTGGTGGGCAGCGCCCGCCGCAGTCACGCCCGGTGCAGATCGGCCCGGCCGATTACCAGGCCTTCGAGCGCCTGCTCGGCGACATCCAGGACGCCTACTCGCGCGAGGATCGGGTGACCCTGGGCAACCTGTCGACGCCCGAGATGGTCGGCTACTTCGACGAGGAGCTGCGCGGCAACGCGTCCCGCGGCGTAGTGAACAAGATCTCGGACGTGAAGCTGCTGCAGGGCGACCTCGCGGAGGCCTGGGGCGAGGACCGCACCGACTACGCGACCGTGGCGATGCGCTACGCCCTCAAGGACGTGATGGTCGAGCGGGCAAGTGGCCGCGTCGTCTCCACGGGCTCGTCCGAGGCGACGGAGCTCTGGACGTTCCTGCGCCAGCCCGGCCGCGGCTGGGTGCTCTCGGCGATCCAGCAGACCCGCTGATCGCGACGGCGCTCCGGCCTCAAGGGCCGGAGCCGCGACGCTCCCTCAGGCCGGCGTCCCCACCGGGGCGCCGGCCTTTCTGTGCGCGTCCCACCGGTTCGCGAGGTCGACGAACCCGGCCACAGGGATCTCCTCGGCCCGCGCGGTCTCGGACAGGCCGGCGGCGGCCAGCAGGGCGCCGGCCTCGGGCGTCAGCGCCTTGAGGCTCTGGCGCAGCATCTTCCGGCGCTGGCCGAACGCGGCCCGTGTGACCGCCTCCAGCGCGCCGGCGCGGCAGGGCAGGGGCCGGGCGCGCGGAACCAACCGGACCACGCTCGACGTGACCTTCGGCGGCGGCACGAAGGCCGTGGGGCTGACGTCGAACAGGATCTCGGCCTCCGTCCGCCAGCCGCACAGGACCCCGAGCCGGCCGTAATCGGCCCGCTCCTCCGGGCCGGCGACGATCCGCTCGGCGACCTCCCGCTGGAACATCAGCACGGCCTGATCCCACCAGGGCGGCCAAGCCTCGCCGTCCAGCCAGCCGGTGAGCAGGGCGGTGCCGACATTGTAGGGCAGGTTGGCGACGATCCGCGCCGGGGCATCGCCCACCAGCGGCCGCGGGTCGAAGGCGAGGGCGTCGGCGTCGACCACCTCGAGGCGTCCCGGATAGTGGGCGGCGATCTCGGCGAGGGCCGGGAGCGCCCGCGGGTCGCGCTCGATCGCCACCACGCGGGCGGCGCCCTCGGCGAGGAGCGCGCGCGTGAGGCCGCCGGGTCCCGGGCCGACCTCCACCACCGTCACCCCCGCGAGGGGACCGGCCGCCCGGGCGATCCGCCCGGTCAGGTTGAGGTCGTAGAGGAAGTTCTGGCCGAGCGCCTTCCTCGGCTCCAGGCCGTGGCGGGCGACGACCTCGCGCAGCGGCGGAAGCCCGTCCCCGGCGCTCATGCTGCCTCCGTCACAGCTCGTCCTCGGGATCGAAATGCCGCGCGCCCGCGGGCCGGGGCCGGCCGGCATAGACGCTGAACGGGATGATCTCGGCACCGCCGGGCGCCTCGCCCTGCGCCGCGTTGGCGGCCAGCCGGTCGGCGAGGCGCAGGGCCGCCACGAGGCTGTCGGGCCGGGCGATGCCCTGGCCGGCGATGTCGAAGGCCGTGCCGTGGTCCGGCGAGGTCCGCACGAAGGGCAGGCCGAGGGTGACGTTCACGCCGTCGTCGAACGCGATCGTCTTGATCGGGATCAGGGCCTGATCGTGCGTCGGCGCGAGGGCGACGTCGTAGGTCTCCCGGGCGCGGGCGTGAAACAGGGTATCGGCGGGGAGCGGCCCGCGGATGTCGATGCCCCGCGCCCGCAGGCGCGCCACCGCGGGGGCGAGGACGTCGCGGTCCTCGTGACCGATGGTCCCGGCCTCGCCCGCGTGCGGGTTGAGGCCGGCGAGGACGAGGCGCGGCTCCGGGAGACCGAACCGCTCCCGCAGGTCCCGGGCGACGATCGCGGCGGTCTCCTCGACGAGCTCCTGGGTGAGCAGGGCCGGCACATCCTTCAGCGGCACGTGGATCGTCACCGGCACCACCGAGAGACCGGCGCTCCAGATCATCATCACCGGCCGGGGCGGCGTCACGCCGGGCGGCACCGCGAGGGCGGCCAGGAACTCGGTGTGCCCGGGATGGGCGAAGCCCGTCCGGGTCAGTACGAACTTGGCGATCGGGTTGGTCACCACCGCGCTCGCGCGCCCGGTCTTCACGAACGCCACCGCCGCGGTGATCGACTCGATGGTCGCGCCGGCATTGACGACATCCGGCACCCCCGGCTCGGCGGCGACGCGGGCGCCGCTCGGCAGGGGCACTACGGGAAGTGCGCGCGGGAACACCTCGGCGGCGGTCTCGGGATCGACCTCCGCCACGGGAACGGGGCGGTCGAGGCGGTGGGCGAGGCGCTCGACGAAGTCGGGATCGGCCACCAGGAAGAACGGCGGCAGCGGCTCCGCGCCGCTCCGCCCGAGCCACGCGCTGAGCGCCAGCTCCGGACCGATGCCGGCGGGGTCTCCAAGGGTGAGGGCGAGAGGCGGCATGGGCGCTCTATAGCGCCCGCGCGGCGCGGGCGCATCCTCGGCGGGTGGGGACGATGGCCGCGGTCGGGTCCGGCGCGGTGCCGGTCCCGGTGCCTCACCGGATCGAGGCGATGCCGTCCGCTGTGGTGGCCGTGCCGACGTTCTGGCGCAGGTCGGCCTCGCCCAGGGTCTTCAGCTCGACCCGCAGCAGCACGGTCTGGTTGCGCTCGCGGACGCCCGTCGCGGTGGCGATCGGCGAGTTGATGTAGTTCAGCGAGACGGTGGTGCACTCGTCCTGATAGCCGCCGCCGAAGCTCGCGCCCGACAGGTAGAAGCGGCCCGGGTTCTGGTAGATCGGCACCGTCCCGATCGGGTTCGCCAGGTAGGAGCTCAGCGCGTCCGTGTAGGTGTTGCGCACGTCGAGATAGTGGGTCAGGTCGACGAGCAGCGAGCCCGACACGAACCAGTTCGGCGTGATGTTGTAGGTCGCGGTGGCGGTGATGCCCTCGCGGTAGTGGCTGTAGCCCAGCAGCGGCTGGGCCTCGTAGTACGAGTAGAAGGCCGAGAGGGTCAGCGGCAGGAACGGCGCGAAACGCGCCGTCGCGCCGGTCTCGAAGCGCGCCACGTGGAAGTCGGACTGGTTGAACCGGGCCCGGCTGATGAACGTGATGTTCTGGTTCGGCGAGACCTGGAAGCGGCCGACGAAGTCCGAGCGCTGCGTCTCGAGCCCGGAATCGAGGCCGGTATTGGCGATGTCGCCGCGGCGGAACGAGTTGACGCCCGCGAGCTGGATGGACTCGCCGAACAGCACGTTCGCGTACCAGCCCGACGGGGTCACGACGGAGTACTGACCGCCGAGATTGGTGCGCACGCCGCCCTCGACCCGGTCGTAGCCCGAGAACTTGTCCCACTCGAACAGCGAGGTGTCGTCGAAGACGAGGCTCTGCGCGTCCTCGTTGGGCAGGCGGCCGATCCGGGTCTCCGACGGGCGCGCGATGATCTGGCCGATCGGCTCCAGGGTGTGGACGCCGAGCGCGCCGAAATTGGCGACGAACGGGTAGCGGTAGTCGAGGCCGATCGCCGGCATGACGCGCCCGGCAAAGCCCTGGTCGACGTGCGCGACCTGCGGGACGAGGTCGTTCTGGTAGCCCGAGAAGCTCGTGCTGTTGAAGAACGCGTCCGTGCGCAGATACGCGAAGGGCGTGAATTTCTGGCCCAGATCGTCGATGAAGCTGCGGCGCCAGGACAGCTCCGCGGAGGCGCGGGTGTTGGTGCCGGCGAGCCCGTCGATGGCGCAGAGGCCGCGCTGGAAGACCGTGCAGGTCTGGTAGAGCGGGAAGCTGACGCCGTTGACGCTCGGCGAGAACAGGTAGCTCGAGGTCCGCGGCAGGCCCTGGTACTGCGTGGTCTCGCGGGTCAGGCTGGTGATGTTCGCCTGGAAGCGCACCTCGCCGCCGATCTCCGATGGGCCGTTGATCCGCTTGTCGTAGTCGATCACCGGCGCGACGATCGGCTGCTGCTTCTGCCAGTCGAAGCTCGACAGGCCCTTGAAGTAGTAGCCCCGCGCCTCGAACCACGAGCGGTCGCCCTGGCCGATCAGGAAGGCCGTCGAGGTGGCCTCACGGAAATAGTCCGTGGTGATGTTCTGGTTGCGGATCCGGTAATTGTCGAGGAACCACTTGTCGGTCACGCCGACGAGGTCCCAGCCCGTGCGCCACCGCGGGTTGATGTAGAACCGGCCCTGCGACTCGACCGAGCCGCGGAAGTCGCGCTCGCCGGCGCCGAGTGGGCTCGGCAGGAAGGCGGAGGGCGTCGTCTGCGAGATGCCCGACAGGCGGATGTTGTAGAAGCCGTTGTCGATCCGCTGGCGGAACTCGCCCTGCGCGAGCAGGCCCTGCCGGCTCAGCAGGGTCGGCGTCAGCGTCAGGTCGTAGTTCGGGGCGAGGTTGATGAAGTACGGGAGCGACACGCCGTTGCCGAGCGCGGTCGTCGTGACGAAGCGCGGCGTCAGGAAGCCGGTCTTGCGCTTCACCGTCGGATCCGGCGCCTCGAAATACGGCAGGTAGGCCACCGGGATGCCGGCGATCTCGAGCGTCGACTCGTCGAAGTAGACCGTGTGGGTCTCGTTGTCGTGGATGATCTTCTTCGCCTTGATCTGCCACAGCGGCGGCGTCTCAGGGTTGTCCTTGCACGGCTCGCAGGCCGTGTAGCTGCCCGACTCGAAGCTGGTCTGCTCGCCGTTCAGGCGCTCGGCCCGCGGCGCGGAGAACCGGGTGCGCACGGTCTCGAACTTGCGCTGCACCGTCTGCTGCCCGCGGAAGGCGTCGACGAAGCCGGTCTTGAAGTCGTCGGTCAGTTCCATGCGCGCGCCGGTCACGACGCCGCCGTCGGCCTCGGTCAGGCGGACGTTGCCCTCGGCGAAGACCCGGCCGGAATTCCGGTCGTAGCGCACGCGGTCGGCCTGGAGGGTCCGCGGGCCGTAATGCAGCTCGGCGTTGCCCCGCGCCGTCACGGTGCCGTTATCGTTGTCGTAGATCAGCTCGTCGGCCTCGACGAGGAGCTTGTCGCCCGGCTTGCCGGCCGCGACGGCGGGCAGGCCCTGGGCATGGGCGGTCAGGCCACCGGCCAGCGGCGCGGCGAGCGCCAGCGCGACCCGGAAACCAGCCTTCCGCAGGATGTCGGCGACCTTACGCAACGCGCGTCCCAACCCCTGTGACGTCTGCCGCCACCAACCCCAACACCCGTCTCCCGTGCCGCGAAGGATCGCGGAAGTCAGCCGTCTTCCTGGTACAGAAGCGTGAGCGTACCGAGAAGACTGCCTACCACGGCCGGGAACCAGGCCGCCACCGGTGCGGCGACGAGTCCGGATGCTCCGAGCCCCTCCATGACCTGTCGGACCACGTAGAGGGCGAAGCCGGCCGCGACGCCACCGAGGACGAGTTTGCCGACCCCACCAAAGCGGAAGAACCGTAAGGAAACGGTTGCGGCGACGATGACCATGGCGACGAACAGCACCGGCCGCGCCCACAGGACATCGTACTGGAGACGGTAGCGCGTGGCGTCCAAACCGGCCCGCTCGGTCCGCGCGATCGTTGTGGGAAGTTGCCAGAAAGGCACAGATTCCGGGGGGGTGAACCGCTGCCGCACCTGCCCGGGGTCGAGGTTCGAGGCGATCAGGTAGGTGTCGAACGACTCAGGCGGCGCGTCCGGTGTGAGAACGCGCACATCGGAGAGCTCCCAGTAACCGTCGTGGAGCGTCGCGCGGGCCGCGACGAGCTGCTCGGCGAACTTGCCGGCGTCGTCGAAGGTGAAGACCGACACCCCCGCCAGAGTGGTCGTGCCCTCGATGGCGGTCTCGGCGCGGAGGATCGCCTCGCCGTCGAGGCCCTTCTGGCGGATCCAGAGGTCCTTGCCCGAACTCGCCTTGGTCGATTTGGCGAAGATCTTCGCCTCGATCTCGGTGGAGCGCTGCTTCAGCATCGCCGAGACCGGGTTGTAGACGCCGACCGCCAGCGCGCCGAGGGCGAGGGCCACGAAGAAGCCGGGCTGCAGGAACTGCCAGGCCGAGATCCCGGCCGCGCGGGCGACCACCAGCTCCAGCTTGCGCGAGAGCTGGAGCAGGGCCGCCATGGAGCCGAACAGGACCGCGAAGGGCAGGACGCCCTCCGCCACCGCGGGGGTGCGGTAGAGCGAGAGCTGCGCCATCAGGCCGGCGGACGCGCCCTGGGCCTCGCCGGCGCGGCGGAGCAGCTCGACGAAGTCCAGGGTGTAGACCAGCGCGAACACGGTGACGAAGACGCCGAGCACCGTGCGGAGGAACCGGGCGGCGAAGTACCGCCCGAGGGTGGGGCCGATCAGCATCATCGGAGTCAGGCCGCCGGCGCGAGGCGCGGCCCGCGGAACCGGCCGCGGACGAATCGGGCCAGGGCGGCGTTGAACGCGCGCACGCGCGAACCGTAGAAGATCAGGAGGCTCGACAGGAGGATCGCGAGCAGCGGCACGCCGTAGACCGCCAGGACCGCCGCGGGGCTGCGCGCGGCGGCGCTGACCGCCGCGAAGCCGCCGATGCGCAGCGCCACGACGGCGACGATCGCGCCCGCGACGGCGACGCCGCGCCCCTGCCGGGTCGTGCGGGGATCGCCCAGAGCCGCGAAGGCGATGAAGACCAGGGCCAGCGGGTAGAGGCAGGCGGACAGCCGGTCGTGCAGCTCGGCCCGGAACCGGCCCTTCTGCAGCTTGTAGTAGCCCTCCGTCGTGTCGGGGAACAGGAGCTGGGCCGTCGAGCGCTCGCGGGGCTTGTAGATCGTGTCGGAATCCGGGGGCGCGAAGGCCGCGAGGTCGATCGTGTAGCGCTCGAAGGTCAGGATCGAGGAATCGCGCGAGTCCTTCTGCTGCTGGTGGACGCTGCCGTTCTCCAGGATCAGGTAGCTCTGGCCGTCCACGTCGACCGCGTTGCCGCGTTCGGCGAGGTAGACCTTGGTCTTCCCGGCCTCGCGCCGGTCCTGGATGAACAGTCCTTTGAGGGTGCCGCCCGGACC
Source organism: Methylobacterium mesophilicum (assembly GCF_036441335.1). Classification (GTDB taxonomy): domain Bacteria; phylum Pseudomonadota; class Alphaproteobacteria; order Rhizobiales; family Beijerinckiaceae; genus Methylobacterium; species Methylobacterium mesophilicum_B. The sequence goes on along the minus strand of NZ_MLBW01000026.1, from coordinate 2,315 downwards.
GCGCTCGCGGAAGTGGAAGGTGATGCCGTTGTCGAGCTGGGTGAACTGCCCTTCCTTGACGACGTTCGCGATGAAGTCGCCGCGCACCCGGGTGATCACGTCGCGCAGCTCCTGGAAGCTCGCCGGCATCACCACCACGACCAGGAATCCCACCAGGAAGCTGACGAACAGCGCCAGGGTGAGGAAGGGCCGCAGCAGCGAGCGCGGTGGCATCCCCGCCGCCGACATGACGATCAGCTCGGAATCGCCGTTCAATTTGTTGAGCGCGTAGACGGTGCCGATGAACAGCGCGACGGGGGCGATGACCACGACGAGGGTCGGCAGCGACAGGCCGGTCACGAAGAGGAAGACCAGCAGCGTCTGGCCCTTGGCGGTCACGAGGTCGAGCTCGCGCAGGGCCTGCGTCAGCCAGATGGTGCCCGTCAGCCCGATCAGGCAGGCGAGGGTGGCGCCCAGGGCGATCCGAAAGATGTAGCGCTCGATCTGCCTCATAGGCCCGGCAGTCCCGCTCGTCCTCTCGCGCCCTCGGGGCGGCAGGGACCCGATAAAAGGGGCGATTCCAGGGCTGTCACGCCGCGTTGCGTTCTCCGTCTCAGCGGCTACACAGGGCAGATGGCCCGAGCCTCGGCGCGCGGGTGCGTAGTACGGCTCCGGGATAACGGGCAGGGCGACGGGTATGGCGGACGGTATCGAGATCGGTTTCGGTCCCCTGGAGCAGAGCGGCCATGGGCCCGGCGGATCCGGCGATCTCGTGGTCTTCGTCGGCGACGACCTGTCGCTCGGGTCGGCGGCCCGCGAGGCGCTGGGCGCCTCCGGGGCGGATCTCGTGGCCCGCGCCGCGGCCTCCGAGAAGTTCAAGGGCCGCTCGCTCAGCGCGCTGTCCCTGCCGGCTCCGGCGGGCGTCGGCGCCGACCGCCTCGTGGTCGTGGGCCTCGGCTCCGAGAAGGACCGGGCCAAGGCCGACTGGCCGGCGCTCGGCGGCTTCACCGCCAGCAAGGTGGCGGGCCGGACCGCCCGTGTCGTGCTCGACTGGCCGGGCGCGACGGTCACGGCGGCGCAGGCCGGCGAGTTCGCCCTCGGCGCGCGCCTGCGGACCTACGCGTTCGACCGCTACAAGACCAAGAAGAAGCCCGACGCCGACGACAAGTCCGTCACCGCGCTGACCCTGCTGCTCGCCGATCACTCCGCGGCCGCGCGCGAGGGCGCGGCCGCCCGGAGCCTGTCCGACGGGGTGATCCTGGCCCGCGACCTCGTGAACGAGCCGCCGAACGTGCTCTTCCCGGAGGAGTTCGCCCGCCGCGCCTCGGAACTCGCCAAGCTCGGCGTCGAGATCGAGGTGCTGGAGCCGGCCCGGATGCGGGAACTCGGCATGGGCGCGCTGCTCGCGGTGGCGCAGGGCTCGGCCCGCGAGCCGCGGATCGTGATCATGCGCTGGAACGGCGGCCCCGCGGCCGAGGCGCCCGTGGCCCTCATCGGCAAGGGCGTCGTGTTCGATTCCGGCGGCGTCTCGATCAAGCCGGGCGGCGGCATGGAGGACATGAAGGGCGACATGGGCGGCGCCGCCGCGGTGGTCGGCGCGCTCCACGCGCTGGCGGCCCGCAAGGCGCGCTGCAACGTGGTCGGCGCCATCGGCATCGTGGAGAACATGCCGGACGGCGGCTCGTACCGCCCGTCCGACATCCTGACCTCGATGTCCGGCCAGACCATCGAGGTGATCAACACCGACGCCGAGGGCCGGCTGGTGCTGGCCGACGTGATCACCCACGTCATCCGCAGCACCAAGCCCAAGGCGATCGTCGACCTCGCGACGCTGACCGGCGCGATCATCGTGGCCCTGGGCCAGGACATCGCCGGCATGTTCTCGAACGACGACACGCTGGCGGGCAACATCCACGCCGCCGGCGAGGCGACCGGCGAGAAGGTGTGGCGGATGCCGCTGATCCCCGCCTACGACAAGGCCATCGATTCCAAGTTCGCCGACATGAAGAACACCGGCGGCCGGCACGGCGGCGCCGCCACCGCGGCCTCGTTCATCAAGCGCTACGTCGAGGACGTGCCGTGGGCGCATCTCGACATCGCCGGCGTCGCGATGTCGTCGAACGCCAGCGAGATCAACCGCAGCTGGGGCGCGGGCTGGGGCGTGCGCCTCCTCGACCGGCTGATCCGCGACCATTACGAGGCCCGCTGAGACGACCGCGGCGTTCCTGACGCCGCGCGCCTGTCCGGGTGATCCCAGCATGGCCGCACACGCCAACGCCGCGCTCGACCGGGCCGGCCCGGGCGCCGGGACGTCCAGGGGCCGCGCCGGCGGCCCG
>NZ_MLBW01000025.1:0-28811 GCF_036441335.1 Methylobacterium mesophilicum | reverse complement strand
CGCCGCCCCCGAGCCGCCCCCGCGGGACGAGCCCGGGACGGCGGCCGCGGAGGAGGCGCCGGCCCTGCGCCCGAGCCTCGACACGCCCCCCGAACCCGAGCCGGCCCCGCAGGCCGCCCCGCGCACCGTGGTGGGGCGCTACGCCTCCGGCGGCAACACCTACGTGATGTTCGAGGACGGCTCGATCGAGGCGGAGACGCCGCAGGGCCGCTTCACCTTCGCGTCCCTCGACGAGCTGAAGGCCTTCGTGGACGGCGGCGGCGAGTCCGGGACCCGCGGCGCGGCCTGATCCTCCGGCCGGGCGGCCCCGGCGTCAGACCAGCGGGTTGAGGCTGTCGTTGCGCGGCGGGATCGGGGCCCGCATGGTCAGGGAGAAGCCCCCGGGGGCGTAGTCGGTCGCCACCTCGGCCTGGACCTGGGTGATCAGGACGCGCTGCAGCAGGCGCGAACCGAAGCCCTGGCGGCTCGGCGGCGCGACCGGCGGCCCGCCGGTCTCGCGCCAGGAGAACCGCAGGATCCCGGCCGGGCCGCCGGGCTCCAGGGACCATTCCACCGCCACCCGGCCGGTGCGGTTCGACAGGGCCCCGTACTTCGCCGCGTTGGTGGTGAGCTCGTGGATCGCCATGCCGATCGGCACCGCGATCTCGGAGGGCAGGTCGATCGCCGGCCCGTCGAGGCTGATGCGGCCCTCGGCGGCGCCGTCCGGCGCCACCTCCGCGTAGGGCTTCAGCTCGTTGCGCAGGAGGTTGGCGAGCGACGCCGTCTGCCACGTGTCCTCGGTGAGCACCGAGTGCGTGTGCGCCAGGGATTTGATCCGCCCGACGAACGCCTCGTAGAAGCTCTCGATGCTCGACGCCGTCCGCGCGGTGGAGCCGACGATGGCCTGGACGGTGGCCAGCGTGTTCTTCACCCGGTGGTGCAGCTCGCGGATCAGCAGGCTCTGGCGCTCCTCCGCGACCCGGCGGTCGGTCACGTCCGCGACGACGCCGATCAGGCGGCGCGGCAGGCGGCCTGGGGCGTCGCGCTCGAACCGGCCGGCCATGTCGATCGTGCGCCAGACGCCGTCGGACTTGCGCCGGATCCGGCCGCTGATGTGCAGGTCCCCGTCCTCCCGCAGCGCCTTGGAGATCGCCCGCCGGACCGCGGGGCGGTCGTCCGGGTGCAGGATGTCGTTGAGGAACTCGGTCTTTCCGATCGTCCCGTCCTCGGGCGCGTGCCCGAAGATCTCGTACATGTGCTCGTTCTCCCAGATCGCCTGGTCCTCGAGCATGTGCCACTCGAAGATGCCGAGCCGGGCGACCGTGGTGGCGACCCGCAGGCGCTGGTCGCGGGACAGGATCTCGTCCCGGGCCTCGACCCGCGTGGTGATGTCCTGGAGGACACCGACCATGCCGGCCGGGGCGCCGTCGGGGCCCGGCACGGCCTGCCCCCGCACCCGCAGGATCACGGTCCGCCCGGCCACCGTCGTGGCCGTGTCGAACTGGTAGGGCTCGTCGGTCCCGTGCGCCTCGGCGATCAGCGCGCTCAGGCGCGCGAGTTCAGCCGGCGACAGGCCGGTCTTCAGCTCCTCCCACGAGACGGAGCGGCCCGGCGGCCGCCCGAGGATGCGGGCGGCGCGGCGCGACAGGGTGAGCAGGCCGGTCGCGCGGTCCCAGCGCCATTCCCCGAGCCCGGCGGCCGCCAGGGCCTCGCGGTTCGCCTCGGAATGGGCCGCCGCGTCCACGTCGACCGTCTCGACCACCAGGGTCCGGCCCGCGCGCCGGACCCGCACGTCGAGGGGCGCGCCGTCCCCCCGGCGCCAGACCTGGAGGCCGTCCCGGAGACCCTCCGGCCCCTCGTTCAGGAGTTCGGCGGCCGCGCGCCCGGGCAGGGTGCCGGGCGGCCAGCCGACGAGATCGTGCAGGGCCCGGTTGGCGGCGACGATCCCCGCCCCGTCCGCCGACAGCACGGCGAGGCCGACCGCGGCCTCGTCGAAGCCGGCGCGAGACGGGTCCTCCGCCGCCGGGTCCTGGCCCACCCTCTCATTCACTCGGAAGAATCCTCGAACGCGCCGTGGCACGCTCCCGCCGGAGATGGCCCCCTCCCGCCGCGATCCGGGACCGCGGCGGGCCCTGAGGATGGCGCCCGAGCGTGACTGTGGCAAGGCGTCCCGCTCCGCCTGCGGCGACCGGCTGCGGCGATCGGGCACCCGCGCGATCCGCCCGCGAGGGTCCTCAGCGGGGGCGGCGGACGAATTCCAGGTAGGTGGGCCGGCGGCCCGCCTCCAGCGCCTTGGCCTCGTAGCGCGTGCCGGGCCAGCCCGGGAACGGCCGCGTCCAGTCCCGCGCGTCCCGCGCCGTCCAGGCGAGGACCGGGCAGCGCGCGGCCCGCACCAGCGTCCAGCCGGCATAGTCGTCGATGTCGCTGGCGAAGCGGAACAGGCCGCCGTCCCTCAGGACCCGGCCGATCTCGGCGAGGGACGCGTCGGAGACGAACCGGCGCTTGCGCTGCCGCCGCTTGGGCCAGGGATCGGGATAGAGCAGGTAGACCCGGTCGAGGCAGGCATCCGGCAGGCGCGCCAGCAGGGCGGTCACGTCCTCGTCGCGGATGCGGACGTTGCGCAGCGCCCGCGCCTCGATCGCCGCCAGCAGCTTGACCACGCCGTTGACGAAGGGCTCGGCGCCGATGATGCCGACGGCCGGATGCGCGGCCGCCTGGGCGGCGAGGTGCTCGCCGCCGCCGAAGCCGATCTCCAGCCAGAGCGCCTCGGGCGGCGCCGGCATGGCCGGGAACAGCCTGCGCGGATCGAGGATCGCGTCGCCCGGCGGCAGGTCGACACGCAGGGCCGGCAGCAGCTCGGCGAGCCGGCGCTCCTGCTGGCCGCGCAGGCGCTTGCCCTTGCGCCGCCCGAAGAAGGCGCGCTCCGGCTCCTCGGTCGGGTGATCGGAGCGTCCAGGGGTGTCGGTGTCCACCGGCTCAGTCTACCTCGGAGATGAGACGCGGCCCGATCGCGGCCACGGCCCGGGTCCCGACCGGACACGGGGAGCGTCGGCGGGATGCCGGCCGGGACACCGCGCCCGCGCGCCGTCCCGGGGCCGAGCGGCGACCGCCCTCAGGCCAGCGCCGATTTCAGCTTGCCGGCGAGGTCGGTGCGCTCCCACGAGAAGCCGCCGTCGGCCTCGGGGGCGCGGCCGAAATGGCCGTAGGCCGAGGTGCGCGCGTAGATCGGCTTGTTCAGGCTGAGCGCCGTGCGGATGCCGCGGGGCGACAGGTCCATGGCGTCCATCAGCACGGCCTCGAGCTTGGCCTCGTCGACCGTGCCGGTGCCGTGCAGGTCCACGTAGATCGAGAGCGGCTTCGAGACGCCGATCGCGTAGGCGAGCTGGATCGTGGCGCGGCTGGCGAGGCCCGCGGCCACCACGTTCTTGGCGAGGTAGCGCGCCGCGTAGGCCGCCGAGCGGTCGACCTTCGTCGGGTCCTTGCCGGAGAACGCGCCGCCGCCGTGCGGGGCCGCCCCGCCGTAGGTGTCGACGATGATCTTGCGGCCGGTGAGGCCGGCATCGCCGTCCGGGCCGCCGATCACGAACTTGCCGGTCGGGTTCACGTGCCAGACCGTGCCCTCGTTGACCCAGCCCTGCGGCAGCGCCTTCAGGATGTAGGGCTCGACGATGGCGCGCACGTCGGCGGAGTCGAGGGACTCGTCGAGGTGCTGGGTCGACAGCACGATCTGGGTGACCTCGACCGGGCGGCCGTTCTCGTAGCGGACCGTGACCTGGCTCTTGGCGTCGGGGCCGAGCTTGGCGGCGTCGCCCTGCTTCGCCTTGCGGGCGTCGGCGAGGTCCTTGAGGATCTTGTGCGCGTAGAAGATCGGCGCCGGCATCAGCTCGGGCGTCTCGTCGGCGGCGTAGCCGAACATGATGCCCTGGTCGCCCGCGCCCTCGTCCTTGTTGCCGGCCGCGTCCACGCCCTGGGCGATGTCGGCCGACTGGGCGTGCAGGTGGATCGCGACGTCGTTGTTCTTCCAGTGGAAGCCCGACTGCTCGTAGCCGATGTCCTTGACGGCCTCGCGGGTCAGGGCCTCGAGGTCCTTGAACGTCACCGAGTCGGGCCCGCGCACCTCGCCGGCGATGACGATGCGGTTGGTCGTGGCGAGCGTCTCGACGCCGAGCCGCGCCTCCGGCATCGCCGCGAGGTAGGCGTCGACCACGGTGTCCGAGATCCTGTCGCAGACCTTGTCGGGGTGCCCCTCGGACACGGACTCGCTGGTGAACAGGTAGTTGGAACGCGGCATCGGACGGCCTCGGCTGCAGAGGTACGCCGTCGCGATCGCGGCGTTTGACCCTTCATGGGGCCGGGGTTCTCGCACCCGACCGGGAACCGGTCAAGATGGAGGAACGAACGGATCCGCTATAACGGACGAACCGACCGGAAAAACGATCGACCTGTCCCCGGGGACCGGCCCCGGGCTCAGCCGCCGAGCTTGCTCTCGAGGGCCCGGATGGCGTCGGCCACGTCGCGGCGCGCCTCCTCGGAGAAGTTCTCGGTGATGTGGCGGCCCACGACTTCCGCCAACCCCTTCAGCCCGGCTTCCGACAGGGTCGACTGCTCGCGCTCGCTGAAGCCGGGCGCAATGAAGTCATCGTTCCGGGGCATGCCCTTGAAGAAGTAATCCATCGGCACGCCGGTCATCCGCGAGAAGATGTCGAGATGGACGGCGCTGATCCGGTTGGTCCCCTTCTCGTATTTCTGGAGCTGAGCTGCAGACATACCGAAGCTCTGCGCGACGCGGCGCTGTGTGAGCGACGCCTTCCGGCGCTGCTCGGCGATGCGTTGCCCGACATAGACGTCGCGCTGATCGGTCTTCTGGCCCGCCATGAAGTGCTCGTCCACCCCCTGCCATGAATCCTGGCGGTAAAGCTTAGCGCGGCCCTCGGTACTTGTCACCGGCAGGCGGCCGACGTGGTGGACGATTTGCTCACGGCTCTGCGTCCGCGAGATCTGCGTGTTGAGACAACTTGGTGTCCCCGGCAGGGCTCGAACCTGCGACCCCAGGTTTCATACCACTTCGGCTTTCGCCGCCGCGTCCCGGAGGTCCGCGTTCGTGGCCTGGACTATCCCTTCACCGTGGGCCGGACTGTATCCAACCGTTAGGTGCCGCCCGTCTAGTCTCTACACCTTCCCGTTCAACGCCGGGGCGCCGCGCGGGCTTGGCTCGGGATCGGCAGAGCATCGGACGGCGGTGCGTCGATGCCGGAAGCTTTCCCCGACTTTGAGCGGATCCGCCGCGCGGTTTCCCGGCGCGACGCCCAATTGAACCTTCTAGGAAACCTGTGCTCTGTCCAGCTGAGCTACGGAGACGACCGCGCGCTCCATAGCATTCTCGCCGGCCGAGGCCAACCGCGCCCGGCGGCGCGACGCGGTGTCGGGACCGCGCGATCGCGGGGGAATCGATGCGGGGGGGCACGGCGGTCATTCTGGCAGCCTCGCTGGCGGCGCTCTCCGCGCCGCCGACCTGTCCGGCCTGGGCCGCGCCGCGCGCCGCCCGGCGGCGGGGGACGGCCCGGCGCTCCGGGCGTGGGTCGGGCACTTCGTCGTCGCGGAGGGCCGGATCCGCCATGTCGGCGAGCGCGGCGCGCGCACCTATCTGGATTTCGCGGCCCGCGGCACGGACGGCCTCACGGTGACGGTATCGAAACGCACTTGGCGAATGATGCGCGCCCGTGGTTTGAGTGCGGCCTCGCTCGAAGGCCGGCGCGTGCGGGTGCGCGGCCTCCTGGAGGTCCGGCGCGGCCCGACCCTGGAGGTCGCCCTCGACGGGCTCGAGACGCTCGAGGAGGCGGACCGGCCGGAGGCCGATCCGGAGGGGGAACGGGGATTGCGGCGCTGATCGCGATGGGCGGGATCACGGGGCACATCATCGCGGGGCGGACCCGCGCGGCGGGCCGGCGCCCGCTCGGAGGGGCGGCGCTGGCCGGTCTGGCGCTGCTGCTCGGCGCCTGCGTGGCCGATCAGACCGAGGCCACCGTGCGGCCGGCCGTGGTGCGGGTGCCCGCGGAGGCGCCGCGCACCACCGGCCGCGAGCGCGCCGCGGATGCCGACCACCTCAAGCTCGTGGCCTCCTTCGGGGGCGAGGCCCGGGCCCCCAACGTGACGCGGATGCTGACGGAGGTGACCGACCGCCTCGTGAAGGCGAGCGACCGGCCCGACCAGGCCTACACGGTGACGCTGCTCGACTCGCCGGTGGTCAACGCCTTCGCGCTGCCGAACGGGCGGCTCTACGTCACCCGCGGCCTCGTGGCCCTGGCGAGCGACACCTCCGAGGTGGCCGCCGTTCTGGCGCACGAGATGGCCCACGTGACGCTCAACCACGCCACGGCCCGCAGCGAGCTCGAGCTGCGCTCGGCGCTCGTCAGCCGCGTCGTGGCCGACGTGCTGAACGACCCCGATACCGGCGCGCAGCTGCAGAGCCAGTCGCGCTTCGCCCTCGCCCGGTTCTCCCGCGAGCAGGAGCTGGAGGCGGACGCGACCGGCGTGCGCACCCTCGCCAAGGCCGGCTACGACCCGTTCGCGGCCGGGCGCTTCCTCGCCGCGCTCAACCGCTCGACGGGGCTGAAGGCCGGCAGCGCCGCCGCGCCCGACATGCTGGCGACCCATCCGGGCACGGCCGAGCGCATCACCCAGGTCACCCGGGCGGCCCGCCGCATCGGCGCGCCGGGCATCGGCACCGACGACCGCGCCGCCTACCTCGCGGCGGTGGACGGGCTCGCCTACGGCGACAACCCGCGCGACGGCGCCGTGCGCGGGCACCGCTTCATCCATCCCGGCCTCGGCATCGCGTTCGAGGTGCCGGAGGGCTTCACCCTGGAGAACACCCGCTCGGCGGTGCTCGGGACCACCCAGGATGGCGGCCGGCGCCTGCTGTTCGACCAGATCGAGGCCAAGGACGGCCAGCCCCTCGAGGCGGTGCTGAGGGCGAGCTGGAACGACGCCTTCGACCCGGCCGGCTTCGAGACCCGGGACGTCGCCGGCCACCCGGCGGCCTTCGCGCTGTCGCGGGGGAAGGAGTGGACCTTCCGCCTCGCGGCCATCCGGATCGGCGACTCGACCTACCGGATGATCATGGCCGCCAAGGGCGCCACCGACCCCGACCCGGCGTTCCGCCGATGGACCGCGACCCTCGTCGCCGTGTCGCCCGACGAGGCGGTCCTGCGCCCCCTGCGGCTTCAGGTGGTCCAGGCCGCCTCGACCAGCGCCGAGGACCTCGCCCGCCGCATGGCGGTGCCCGACCGGGCACTCGACCGGTTCCTCGTCCTCAACGGGCTGGAGCGGGGCGCCGCGCTGGTGCCGGGCCGCGGCTACAAGATCGTCGTGGAATAGCCGCCCTGCGCGGCCGCGCCTTGTGCCGGCGCCGGGCGCGGACATCCTGCCCGCGTCGTTCAGGGAGAGCGCCGTGATTCGATTCTTCTACAATCTCAGCCCCAACCCCATGAAGGTCGCCCTCTGCCTCGAGGAGATGGGGCTGCCCTACGAGCCGGTGCCGGTCGATACCCGCAGGGGCGAGCAGTTCGATCCCGCCTACACGGCCGTCAATCCGAACGGGAAGGTGCCGGCGATCGTCGACGGCGACGTGACCGTGTTCGATTCGAACGCGATCCTGATGTACCTGGCGGGCAAGACCGGCCGGTTCCTGCCGGAGGGCGAGCCGGTCCGCGGCGAGATGCTGTCCTGGCTCATGTTCGTGGCCACCGGTATCGGGCCGTTCTCCGGCCAGTGCGTGCATTTCCGCCACTTCGCGCAGGACGGGGGCGCCTACGCCACCGAGCGCTACGCCTTCGAGGCGCGCCGGCACTGGGGCATCCTCGACCAGCGCCTCGCCGACCGCACCTACGTGCTGGGCGACACCTACACGATCGTCGACATGGCGGTCTGGGGCTGGGCCCGGATGGTGCCCTTCGTCCTCGGCGAGGGCGCCTTCGGGGAGCTGCCCAACGTCAAGCGCCACCTCGACGCGCTCAGCGCGCGGCCGGCCGCCCAGGCCGCCGAGGCGCTGAAGGGCCGCCACGCCTTCAAGGCGGAGATGGACGCCGAGGCGCGCGGCTTCATGTTCCGCGCGGTGCGGGGCGCCGCCTGACGCCGCGCCGGACCGCCCCCGCGCCTCAGGGCGCGGGGGCGGTCACGGTGAGCATCGGCAGGGTGACGGCGAGCGTCCCGGCCGGCCGGTGCTCGGTGCCGAGCATCAGGCAGGCGCCGAGTCCGAGACAGAGAGCGAGACCGAGCATCGAGGTCTCGAAGCCGCGATAAACCCATTCCATGACGGTCCCCTTTCGCGAGGCAACCGCAGGATGCGCGCATCGCGTTAAGGGATCGGTGCGCCAGCGCGCATGACCTCACATGACCTCACAGTCCGGAGGCGACCAGGGCCGCGCCCGCGGCGATCAGGGCGACGCCGGCCCAGGCGGCGAGGCTGAGGGTCTCGCCGAGCAGGGTGGCGCCGAGGATCGCCACCAGCACGACGCTGAGCTTGTCGAGCGGCGCGACGCGGGCGGCGTCCCCCAGCGACAGGGCGCGGAAGTAGCAGAGCCACGACGCCCCGGTGGCGAGCCCCGACAGGATGAGGAAGACGAGGCTCCGGCCGGAGACCTGCGCGAGGCCGCCGGCTTGGCCGGAGGCCACCACGATCGCGCCCGCGAAGATCAGGATCACCGCGGTGCGCACGAAGGTCGCGACGTCCGACGGCACGCCCGCGACCCCGATCTTGGCGAGGATCGCGGTCAGCGCCGCGAAGCCGGCGGCGGCGAGCGCCCAGAAGCGCCAGGATTCCAGCAGGGGGCTCACGGTCATTCCTACGCCGTCCCTATTCGCGGGCCTTGGACGCATCCTCGTCCTCGCGTGCCCAGCGAAGCAACCCGGACAGCGCCACGCTCAACGATGTCGCGCCGCCCCGGGTCGCTTCGCTGCGCTCGCGATGACGGCGCGGTCCGGCGTGACCCGCGCGGACCCGGCATCACACGCAAGAGCCGCCGCGCGCCCGGCGCGGCGGCCCGAGGGTCTCGGGTTCACAGGAGCTTGTCGACGGTGATCGGCAGGTCGCGCACCCGCCTGCCGGTGGCGTGGAAGACCGCGTTGGCGATCGCCGCCGCGGTGCCGACGATGCCGATCTCGCCGAGCCCCTTCACGCCCAGCGGGTTGGCCTTGTCCTCCTCCTCCACGAAGATCACGTCGATGTCGTAGATGTCGGCGTGGACCGGCACGTGGTACTCGCCGAGGTTGTGGTTCATGAACCGGCCGATGCGGTGGTCGAGCATCGACTCTTCCTCGAGCGCCGAGCCGATCCCCATCACCACGCCGCCGAGGATCTGGCTGCGCGCCGTCTTCGGGTTCAGCACCTTGCCGGCCGCGATCGCCGAGACGATGCGGGTGACCCGGACCTGTCCCAGCTCCTCGTCGACCTTCACCTCGGCGAAGACCGCCGAATGGGTGTAGGCCTCGTATTTCTGATTGAAGTCCTTGTCGGGCCCGGCCTCCTCGACGGCCTCGACCTTGTCGACGCCCGCCGCCTGCAGCACCTCGACGAGCGACACGCTGCGGCCCGGATCGCCCGCGACCGCGATGCGGCCGTCCGCGAACACGGCGCGGTCGAAGTCGACGTTGGCCAGCGGCGAGTTCTCCATGGCGCGGGCGAGCTTGAACACCTGCGCGCCGACGTTGCGGCAGGCCTTCATCACGGCGGTGCCGGAGGAGGCGGCCGTCCACGAGCCGCCGGCGACCGGGGCCTCCGGCAGGCGGGTGTCGCCGAGCTTGGTGGTGACCGCGTCCATCGGCAGGCCCAGCGTATCGGCCGCGATCTGCGTCAGGATCGTGTAGGTGCCGGTGCCGATGTCGCCGGTGGAGTTGCCGACCGTCAGGCGGCCATCCGGCGTCAGGGTCGCGATGGCGCTCGACTGCATCATCATCGATTCCCAGATGCCGGTGGCGACCCCCCAGCCGACCAGCTCCCGCCCCTCGCGCATGGAGCGGGGCTCAGGGCTGCGCCGCGCCCAGCCGAACCGCTCGGCGCCCTGCCGGAAGCAGCGCCTCAGCTCCTTCGAGCCGAAGGGCTTGCCCTCGGCGGTGGCGTCGGACTCGGCGTAGTTCCTCAGCCGCAGGTCGATCGGGTCGAGCCCGGTCGCGTAGGCGAGCTCGTCCATCGCGGTCTCGATCGCGAAGACGCCGGTCACCGCGCCGGGGGCGCGCATGTCGCCGGGCGTCGGCGTGTCGAGCTTCACCAGCCGGTAGCCGAGGGCGACGTTGTCGCACCGGTAGAGGACGCCCGACCAGTTGACCACGACCTCTTGGTAATCCTCGTACTGCGAGGTGCCCTGGACCGCGTCGTGGCGCAGGGCGGTCAGCCTCCCGTCCGCCTCGGCGCCGAGCGCGATCGTCTGCAGCGCCTCGGACCGGTAGGTGAAGCTCCACAGCTGGTCGCGGGTCAGGGTCACGCGCACGGAGCGCTTCAGCTCCTGGGCGGCCAGCATCGCCAGGAACAGCTGGTACTGCGGGCGCAGGCCCGAGCCGAAGCCGCCGCCGAGATAGGGATTGAGCACCCGCACCTGATCGGGCTTCAGGCCGAAGACGTTGGTGAGATACTGGTGGCTGTTCGAGACGCCCTGGATCTTGTCGTAGACCGTGTAGGTGCCGTCCTGCTCGACCACCACCGTGGAGGCGTGCGGCTCCATCGGGTTGTGGTGCTCGTCGGCGAGGCTGTAGGCGCCCTGGACGCGGACCGGCGCGCTGCCGAACGCCGTGTCGGCGTCGCCCCAGGGCTCCGGCGGCGGCTTGATGCCCTGGCGCTTGTAGGGCGGGTCGTAGGCGGTGCCGCGCAGGGCCTCCAGGTCTGTCCCGGGCTCCTCCATCGCGTAGCTGACGCGGACGAGCGAGGCCGCGTAGCGCGCGGTCTCGAAATCCTCTGCCACGACCAGCGCGACCGGCTGGCCGCTGAACACGATCAGGTCGTCGTAGAGCGCGCGGAACGGCGAGCCTGGGGGCGCCACCTGATCCTGGAAGTTCTTGTCCCGCCACGCGGTCCGCGGCCGGTTCTCGTGGGTGAGCACCTTGAGGACGCCCGGCACCGCCTCGGCCTCGGCGGAGTCGATGCCGGTGATCCGGCCCTTGGCGATCGAGCTCGACACCACGGTGCCGTAGGCGAGGTCGGGCGCGGCGAACTCGCCCGCGTACTTCGCAAGGCCGGTGACCTTGGCGGGCCCGTCGATGCGGCTGCGCGGGCTGCCGACGAAGGTGTCGCGGCCGGTGGAGCTGAAGGTCTGGGGGCTTGAGGTCTGGGGGCTTGAGGTCTGGGTCATGGCCGGGCCCTACTGGATGCGCTTGTCGCTGAGCGACTGGGGCGTGCCGGCGGCGGCCTGCTCGAGGCCGCGCACGATGGCGCGCCGGGCGAGATCGATCTTGAAGCCGTTCTCCGATTGCGGCTTGGCCTCCGCGACGATCAGGTCGGCCGCCGCCTGGAAGCTCTCGCGGGTCGCCGGCCTGCCCTCCAGCAGGGCCTCGGCCTCGCGGTTGCGCCAGGGCTTGTGGGCGACGCCGCCGAGCGCCAGGCGCGCGGTCTTCACCCGGTCGCCGTCGAGCTCCAGGGCCGCCGCCACCGAGACCAGCGCGAAGGCGTAGGACAGGCGGTCGCGCAGCTTCAGGTAGGTGTAGTGCTGCGGGAAGCGGCTCTCCGGCAGGTCCACCGACACGATGATCTCGCCGGGGGCGAGGTTCGTGTCCCGCTCGGGGGAAGCCCCCGGCAGGCGGTGGAACTCGGAGAACGGGATCGACCGGTCGCCCTGCGGCCCGCTCACCCGCACGGTGGCCTCCAGGGCGGCCAGCGCGATGCACATGTCGGAGGGGTGGGTGGCGATGCAGTGCTCGCTCGTCCCGAAGATCGCGTGGATGCGGTTCATCCCGCCGATCGCCGGGCAGCCGGAGCCGGGCGCGCGCTTGTTGCAGGGCGTGGCCACGTCGTAGAAATAGTAGCACCGGGTCCGCTGGAGCAGGTTGCCGCCCGTGGAGGCGGCGTTGCGCAGCTGCGCCGAGGCGCCGGCCAGGATGGCGTTGCGCAGGAGCGGGTACCGGGCCGCGACCCGATCGTCGTACGCGACCCTGGCGTTGGTCACGAGCGCCCCGATCCGGAGACCGTCCCCGTTGTCCTCGATCCGGTCGAGGGGCAGGCGGGTGATGTCGATCAGCCGGCCCGGCTTCTCGACCTCGTACTTCATCAGGTCGATCAGGTTGGTGCCGCCGGCGATGAAGCGCGCCCCGGCCCCGAAGGCCTGCACCGCCTCCGCCACCGTGCCGGCGCGGACGTAGTCGAAGCGGTTCATCGGGCGCCTCCCTGCATGACGTCCTCGATGGCGTCGACGATGTTGGTGTAGGCGCCGCAGCGGCAGATATTGCCGCTCATCGCCTCGCGGATCTCGTCGCGGGTGTGGGCGTGGCCCTCGTTCATCAGGCCGACCGACGAGCAGAGCTGGCCCGGCGTGCAGTAGCCGCACTGGAAGGCGTCGTGCTCGATGAACGCCTCCTGGATCGGGTGGAGCGCGTTGCTGCCCGCCCGGTCGCCGAGGGCCGCGAGACCCTCGACGGTCGTGATCTCGGCGCCGTCCTTCATCACCGCCAGCGTCAGGCAGGAATTCACCCGGGTGCCGTTCACCAGCACCGTGCAGGCGCCGCACTGGCCGTGGTCGCAGCCCTTCTTGGTGCCGGTGAGGTCGAGCCGCTCGCGCAGCAGGTCGAGGAGGGTGGTCCACGGCGCGACCCGGAGTTCGCGCCGCTGCCCGTTGATCGTCAGCGTGATGCCGATCGGCGTGTCCGCCGACACCGGCGGCTGGGTCTCGAGGCGCATGATGTCGTCCAGGGGCTGGGCCGGCCGGAGCCGGGCGGGAACGGATCGGCTGAAGCGGCAACCGGAGACGGGCGGGCGTCGGCCTGAGCTTTCGGTCGATAACCATTCCAATCTGCGCCTGTTCCGGCGCGCGCGCTCGCAACCCGTGAGCGAGGGCGCCGCGCGTGCGGCCCGAATTCCGCCCGCCGCACCGTCCGACGTTGCCGCCGCAGCCCCGCCTCGGCTAACCCTCGTTCCCGCAGAGTTCCCGCAGAGTCCACGCCGCACCCCGGAGCCCCCGATGGCCGCGCTCGACGCGATCCTCAACGACATCGACACGGACCTGGAGAACGCCCTGGAGCGGCTGTTCGCCTTCCTGCGGATCCCGTCGATCTCCACCGATCCCGCCTATGCCGGCCAGTGCCGGGAGGCCGCCGCCTGGCTCGCCCAGGACCTGACCGCGCTGGGCTTCGCGACCTCCGTCGAGGAGACCTCGCTCCACCCGGTCGTGCTGGCGCACAGGCCGAAGCCCGGGGCGCCCCACGTCCTGTTCTACGGCCACTACGACGTGCAGCCGGTCGACCCGCTCGATCTCTGGACGACGCCGCCCTTCGAGCCGCGCATCGCCGAGGACGGGCTGGGCGGCAAGGTGATCGTCGGGCGCGGCGCCTCCGACGACAAGGGCCAGGTGATGACCTTCGTGGAGGCCTGCCGGGCCTATATCGCCATGCACGGCGAATTGCCCTGCGGCGTCACCATCCTGATCGAGGGCGCCGAGGAGAGCGGCTCGCAGGGGCTGCCCGAGTGGGTCGCGGCCAATCGCGAGAGACTCGGCTGCGACGTGGTGCTGGTCTGCGACACCGGCATGTGGGACCGGAAGACCCCGGCCATCACCTCGTCGCTGCGCGGGCTCGCCTATTTCGAGGTGAAGGTCACCTGCGCCGACCGCGACCTGCATTCCGGCTTCTTCGGCGGCGCGGCGCGCAACCCGATCCACGTTCTGTCGAAGATCATCGCCGACCTGCACGACGCGGACGGGCGCGTGACGATCCCGGGCTTCTACGAGGGTGTGCACGAGCGCCCGCCGGAGGTGCTGGAGCAGTGGCGCGGCCTCGGCCTGACGCCCGAGACGCTGCTCGGGCCGATCGGCCTCAAGGAGCCCGCGGGCGAGCGCGGGCGGATGCCGATCGAGCTCGTGCAGTCGCGCCCGTCCTGCGACGCCAACGGCATCATCGGCGGCTATACCGGCGAGGGCACCAAGACGGTGATCGCCTCCACCGCCTCGGCCAAGGTCTCGTTCCGCCTCGTGGACGACCAGGACCCGAAGCGGCTCGCCGAGAGCTTCGAGGCCTTCGTGCGCGCGCGGGTGCCGGCGGACTGCCAGGTCGAGGTCATCACCTACAAGGGCTCGCGGGCGATCAGCCTGCCCTTCGACATGCCGCAGCTCGGGGCCGCCAAGGCGGCGCTGCAGGACGAGTGGGGCGTGCCGGCGGTGACGGTGGGCGCGGGCGGCTCGATCCCGATCGTCGGCGACTTCAAGCGGATCCTGGGGCGCGACACCCTGCTGATCGGCTTCGGGCTCGACGACGACCGGATCCACTCGCCGAACGAGAAGTACGACCTGACGAGCTTCCACAAGGGCACGCGCTCCTGGGCGCGGATCCTCGCGGCCCTCGGCCAGGGCTGAGTCCTCAGCGGGCGGGCGCCGCCCGCATCTTCCCGTCGACCCAGGCCCAGAGCGCCCGGACCTCCTCGGCGGCCTGGCTGCCGGGGGCGAATTCCGTGACGCCGAGCCCGGTCGCCAGGGCGTCCTGGTGGTCGACCCGGTGGATGATCCCGGGCTCGGCCAGGACGCCCAGGGCGCGCAGCTGCGCCGCGTAGGCGCTGGTGCGCGGCGAGGGCGGCGGCGGGCACTGGTTCAGCACCAGGGCCAGCCGCTCCCGCAGGCCGAGGCCGACCAGCGCCTGGAGCGTCGGCCGGGCGGCCACGATGTCGAGCCGGGAGGGACGGACCGGCATCAGGACGAAATCGGCGTCCTTCAGGGCCGGCGCGAGGCCGGACGCGCTGCCGGCGGTGTCGAGGACGGCGAGCGTCGTGCCCTGCTCGGCGAGGATGCCGAGGATCTCCGAGAGCTGGCCCATCTCCCAGGGCTGGACCCGGTCGACCGCGACGGCGTCGCCGTCGCTCTTGCCGTCGCTCTTGCCGTCGGTCCTGCGCAGGGCCCCCCAGCCGGCCAGCGACCCCTGCGGGTCGAGATCGAGCGCGGTCACCTGCTCGCCGGCCTCCGCGGCGGCGACGGCCAGGGAGGCCGCCAGGGTGGTCTTGCCCGTCCCGCCCTTCTGCACCGCCAGGGCCAGGACCCGGAGCGGCCCGGCGGCGGACCGGGGCGCGGTGTCCGGCGCCGGTCCGGATCCTTCGGGATCCATGCGTGTCCCACCTCTCCACATCGCTGGCCCGGGCGGCGCCGAATCGCACGCCCGTCCCGTGCGTGCTTAGCGTGACGCCGTGGGCCGGAGCCAGCGTCGCGCCCCGGCACCTGTGGACCGGCCGGAGGCGGCTCCAGACCGCCGCAGGCACGGGCCCGGTGTCGCGAGGCCGTCGCGAGGCGGTCGCGAGGCAGCCGCGAGGCCGCCGCGAGGCCGCATCGCGGGATCGTGCGCCGGGCCCGCGCGTTGGGCCGGCATCCCCACAGGTTGAGCGGCGCGCCAAGACCCTCGCCCCGACAAGCTCCGCGACAGGATTCCCATGCGCCTCGACCGCCGCCGCCTGCTCGGAACCGGTCTCCTGGCCCTCGCCGCCCCCGCGGCGCGCGCCGCGACGCCGTCGCNGACGCCGTCGCCCCCGACGAGCCGGCCCGTGGGGACGCTGGAGCTCGCGATCGCGGCGGACGCGCCCTCGACCCCCACGGGGCTCGCCATCGCCCGTGGCGGCCGGATCTTCGTGATGATGCCGCGCTTCACCGGCGCGGAGCCGGTCACCCTCGGCGAGGTGCTGCCCGACGGGTCGGTGAAGCCCTACCCGGACGCGGCGACCAACCGCCCGGATCCGGGGGCGCCGCAGGCGTCGCTGTTCCACGTCCCCAACGGCGTCTTCGACCGCGACGACACCCTCTGGGTGCTCGATGCCGGCCTGCCCGAGGGCAAGGGCCGGCCGGTGCCGGGCGGCGCGAAGATCCTGGCGATCGATATCGGCCGGAACAGCGTCCGCCGGACGATCCCCCTCGACGCGGGCATCGGCCCGGATTCCTCCCTGAACGACCTGCGGGTCGACGTGCGCGACGGGCGGGCCCTGGCCTACGTCACCGACCAGGGTCAGTCCGGCGCGGGCGCGATCCTGGCGGTCGACCTCGACAGCGGGCGGGTGGTGCGGCGCCTCGCGGACCACGCCAGCACGCGGTCCGAGGAGGGCTTGGTCAAATTCGTGGAGCGCCGCCCCGTGATGGAGCGGAAGGGCGACGCGCCCGAGAAGAGCCCGAAGGGCGGCGCCAACGGCATCGCGCTCAGCCCCGACGGCCGCCGCCTCTACTACGCCCCGCTGATGAGCCGGCGGCTCTACGCGGTCGAGACCGCGGCCCTGCGCGACCCGGACGTGGCGGACGCGGCCGTGGCCGCCGCGGTCGAGGATCTCGGCGAGAAGGGCATGACCGGGGGACTGACCACCGATTCCCGGGACCGGATCTATCTCAGCCTGCAGGAGCACAACGCGGTCGGCCGGCGCCTGCCGGACGGCACCGTCGAGGTGCTGGCCGCCGACGACCGGCTGGTCTGGGCCGACACGTTCTGGATCACCCCGGACCGTTGGCTCTATATCTCGGCGGCCCAGGTCAACCGGCGGCCGGAATTCAACCGCGGCCGGGACCTGCAGCAGCCGCCCTACGCGATCCTGCGCATGCGCATCGACGCCGACCCAGTCCTGTAGCGGATCATGACGGACCTCTCGCGCGACCCGGACTTCTTCGCACTGCTCACCGGCAGCTACGCGCGGCGCCTCGGCGAATCCCTGGTGCCGGCGGGTGCCGACGCGGACTGGCTCTACGCCGCGGCCCCGTTCGCGGTGCTCGCCCATGACGGGGGCGCGGATCCGCGCTTCGTCTACGCCAACCGGACCGCGCAGGCCTGCTTCGGCTACGCGTGGGACGAGCTGGTCGGCCTGCCCTCGCGGCTCTCGGCCGAGGCCCCCGAGCGGGCCGAGCGGCAGCGGCTCCTCGACGCGGTCACCCGGGACGGCTTCAGCCGCGGCTATCGCGGCCTGCGGATCGCCAAGGACGGCCGGCGCTTCTGGATCGACGAGGCCGTGGTCTGGCAGCTCGACCGCGACGGCGCGACGGTGGGGCAGGCCGCGACCTTCGCGCAGTGGCGCGACGCGTGAGGGCCGGGCCCCGCCGATGCGGGCGGCCGCCGCCCGGTCAGCCGTCCTCCTCGATGCTCACCTGGGCGATCTGCACGGCGCCGCCGTTCCAGTGGGCCGCCACGACGTGGCCGAGCGCGACCGCGAGGACGCAGAGCACCACCGAGGCGGACACGTTGACCATGGCCCGGACCACCGCGCCGTTCCGCATGAGGTCGAGGGTCTGGAGGCTGAACGACGAGAAGGTCGTGTAGCCGCCGCAGAGCCCGATCATCACGAACAGGCGGACGTTCTCGGAGACCGGGAAGCGGCCATGCGCCAGGGTCAGCGTGCCGAACAGGCCGATGATGAACGAGCCCGTCACGTTGATGAGGATCGTGCCCCAGGGCAGATCTCGGCTGATGGGCAGCGCCAGCACCGAGACGATGTAGCGGGCCAGGGTGCCGAGGGCACCGCCGATCATGACCAGAATGCAGGTGGTGAAGGACATGCGCGCTCCAGTTCGTCGGGCGGGCATGAGAAACCCGCCGTGGCGGCGGGTGCTTGCAAGACGCACTCCCACCGCCGGTTTCGCGGTAGGAGTCATCAGCCCTGACGGGCGGTTTCGGGGAACTCCATCCCCATCGGGACGGGCCATAGCGCCTGCCCGAGCCGAGCGCAACGGCCGCCCGGGCCCGCCACTCGAGACCGCCCCTCGAGACCGCCCCTCAGGCCCGCCCTTCCTGAACGGCGTGGCAGGCGACGCCGTCGCGGAGCGCCGGCACCTCGGTGCGGCAGCGGTCGTTGGCGAGCGGGCAGCGCGGGTGGAAGGTGCAGCCCGGCGGCGGGTCGATCGGGTTCGGGATCTCGCCGGAGACCGGCACCCGGGCGCGGCCGACATGGGCGAGGTCGGGCACCGCGTCGAGGAGCATCCGCGTGTAGGGATGGCGCGGCGTCGCGAACAGGTCCCTGGCGGCGGCGACCTCCACGAGGCGGCCGAGATACATCACGCCCACCCGGGTCGCCATGTGGCGCACCACGGCGAGGTTGTGGGAGATGAACAGGTAGGTGAGACCGAGCCGGTCCTGCAGGTCGCGCATCAGGTTGAGGATCTGCGCCTGCACCGAGACGTCGAGCGCCGAGGTCGGCTCGTCGCCCACCAGGAACTCGGCCTGGCTCGCCAACGCCCGGGCGATCGCCACGCGCTGGCGCTGCCCGCCGGAGAATTCGTGCGGGTACTTTTTCGCGTCGTCCGCGTGGAGGCCGACAAGTCCCAAAAGTTCGCTGACCCGGGCGCGGATCGCCCCCTCCCCGTGGATCAGGTTGAAGGCCCGGATCGGCTCGGCGATGATCTTCCCCACCCGCCAGCGCGGGTTCATGGACGCGTAGGGATCCTGGAAGATCATCTGGATGCGCGACCGCAGGCGCCGGCGGGCGGCGGCCTGGCGCGGATCGGTCATCGAGACGCCGGTGATCGTCACCTCGCCGGCGGAGGGCGGCAGCAGGCCGACCACCATCCGCGCCACCGTCGACTTGCCGGAGCCGGATTCGCCGACGATCGCGAAGGTCTCGCCCTTCTCGATCGCGAAGCCGACCCGGTCGACCGCCGTGAGGAACTTGCGCGGCTCGCGCTCGATCACCCGGTTGAGCCAGGGCTTCGAGACGTCGAACCGGCGGCGCAGGTCGGTGACTTCGACGTAGGCCGTCATCGCGCGATCCTTCCCTCCCCCTTGCGGGGAGGGATCGAGGGTGGGGGTGGTTCAGGATGGAGCGATGCGGTGCCGTCTGCACCACCCCCACCCCTGACCCCTCCCCGCAAGGGGGAGGGGAAAGCGGCGGCATCCGACGCGTATAGGTGACAGGCCACCCGACTCGCATCGACCGGGATCGGCTCAGGCCGCTCGACGCGGCATCTCGAAAAAACCTTCGGGCAGCGCGGGTTGAAGGCGCAGCCCTTCGGGATGGCGGTGAGCCGCGGCATCGCGCCGGGAATCTGGCTGAGCCGGTCGGCCTCCTGCGACAGGGTCGGGATCGCCCCCATCAGGCCGACCGCGTAGGGGTGGTGGGGCTTCGCGATCACCGAGGCGACCGGGCCGATCTCGGCGACGCGCCCGGCATACATCACCGCCACCCGGTCGGCGGCCTCGGCGATCACGCCCATGTCGTGGGTCACCAGCATCACCGCGGTGCCGTGCTCGCGGCACAGGCGCTTCAGCAGCGTGATGATCTGGGCCTGGACCGAGACGTCCAGCGCCGTGGTCGGCTCGTCGGCGATGATCAGCTCCGGCTCGGCGGCGAGCGCGAGCGCGATCACCACCCGCTGGCGCATGCCGCCGGAGAATTCGTGCGGGTAGCCGTCGATCCGCCGCTCCGGCGCCGGGATGCCGACCTCGGCCAGAAGGTCGATGGCGCGGGTGCGGGCGGCCTTCGCCGACAGGTCGGTGTGGGTGCGCAGGGTCTCGACGATCTGGTCGCCGACCCGGAACAGCGGGTCCAGCGAGGTCAGCGGATCCTGGAAGATCATGCCGATGCGCCGGCCGCGCACCCGCCGCATCGCCTCCGGGGAGAGGTTGTCGATGCGCTCGCCGCGTAAGGAGATCTCGCCGCCGGCGATCCGGCCGGGCCGGTCGATCAGCCCGATCACCGCCGAACCGGTCACCGACTTGCCGGCTCCGGACTCGCCGACGACGCCCAGGATCTCGCCGCGGCCGATGTCGAACGAGACCCGGTCGATGGCGGTGAGCGGCCCGCGCCGGGTGTCGAAGGCGACCGTCAGGTCGCGCACGGAGAGGATGGTCTCGGTCATTGCAGCTTCGGATTGAGCGCGTCGCGCAGCCAATCCCCCAGGAGGTTGATGGCGATGACCAGCCCGGCGAGCGCCAGACCCGGGAAGGCGACGATCCACCACTCGCCGGAGAACAGGAACCGGTTGCCGGTGCGGATCAGGGTGCCGAGCGACGGCATGGTCTCGGGCAGGCCGGTGCCGAGGAACGACAGGGTCGCCTCGGTGATGATGGCGAGCGCGAGGTTGATCGTCGCGATCACGAAGACCGGGCCGGTGACGTTCGGCAGGACGTGGCGGACCATGATCACCGGGGGCGACAGGCCGATCAGCCGCGCCGCCTGGACGTAGTCCTTGCCCTTCTCGACCATCACGGAGGAGCGCACGGTGCGGGCGTACTGCACCCAGAAGGACAGGCCGATCGAGACCACGATCAGCCCGATCAGCGGCCCGACATCCAGCGCGCTGCCGAAGCTCGCCTTGGCGACGCCGTCCACCACCAGGGCGATCAGGATCGCCGGGAAGGTGAGCTGCACGTCGGCGACCCGCATGATCAGCGTGTCGAGGAATCCGCCCGCGTAGCCGGCGATCAGGCCCAGCGCGATGCCGAGGATGCCGGAGGTCACCACCCCGAGCACGCCGACGATCAGCGACAGGCGCAGGCCGTACAGCACCGCCGAGAGCACGTCCCGGCCCTGGTCGTCGGTGCCGAGATAATAGGGCGCCTGACCGTCCGCCTGCCAGATCGGCGGCAGGTTGGAGTTGATCAGGTCGAGCTGGGCCGGGTCGTAGGGGTTCTGCGGCGCGATCCACGGCGACGCGAAGGCGAGGCCGACCATCAGCACCGTGGCGATCAGCGCCACCACGGCGGTTTTCGAGCGCAGGAAGTTCGCTAGCAGGTCGGAATCGCGCCAGCGCGCGAGCCGCGAGGGCTTCGCCTCCGGCAGCGGGACCGGCGGGGCGTCGCCGGCGTCGAGGTCGTATCCGCTCATCGGCAGATCTTCATAGGGACTTGCCTCACGCCGTTCGCCCGGCGGGCAGCCGCAGGCGCGGGTCCACCACCGTGTAGAGGATGTCGACCACGAGATTGATGGTCACGAAGATCAGCGCGACGAGCAGCAGGTACGCGGACATGATCGGGATATCGACGTTCTGCACGGCCTGGACGAAGAGCAGGCCCATGCCGGGCCACTGGAACACCGTCTCGGTGATGATCGAGAAGGCGATGACCGAGCCGAGCTGGAGGCCCGCGATGGTGATCACCGGCACCAGCGTGTTCTTGAGCGCGTGCCGCAGGTGGACGGCCCGGGTGGTGAGCCCGCGCGCCCGGGCGAAGCGGATGTAGTCGGTGCGCAGCACCTCCAGCATCTCGGCGCGCACCAGCCGCATGATCAGCGTCATCTGGAACAGGCCGAGCGTCACGGAGGGCAGGATCAGCGCCTTGAGCCCGGAGGCGGTCAGGAAGCCGGTGGTCCACCAGCCGATCCGCACCGTGTCGCCGCGCCCGTAGGAGGGCAGCCAGCCGAGCGTCACCGAGAACAGGTAGATCAGCAGGATGCCGATCAAGAAGGTCGGCAGGCTGATGCCGATCAGCGAGACCGCCTGGAACAGCCCGGCGAGCCAGGAGTCGCGGAAGAGCGCGCAGTAGACCCCCATCAGGATCCCCACCACCAGGGCGAAGATCGTGGCGCAGAAAGCGAGCTCCAGCGTCGCCGGCATGCGCTCGGCGAGCAGCTGCGAGACGGGCTGCCGGAACTGGTACGAGATGCCGAACCGGCCCCGCACCACGTTGCCGGCGTAGCGGGCGAACTGGACCAGCACCGGATCGTCGAGGCCGAGATCCGTCCGGATCTGGGCCCGCTCGGCCACGGTGGTGTCGGGGCCGACGATCTGGTTCACGGGGTCGCCCGCGAACCGGAACATCGCGAAGGCGATGAGCCCGACGACCGCGAGGACCGCGGCCGCCTGGATCACCCGGCGCAGGAGGAAGGCGAGCACGCCTCAGGCTCCTACGACGGGTCCTTCGACACCCAGTAGAGCAGCAGCAGGTTGTCGGCGCGCTGGGTCAGGTGGACCTTCTTGGACACGCCCCAGGCCAGCGCCTGCTGGTGCAGCGGGATGTAGCCCCAGTCGGCGTTGAGGACGTCGAAGCCGTCCTTGATCAGGGCGTCGCGCTTGGTCTTGTCGGTCTCGGATTCGACCTTGTCGGCGATCGCGTCGATCTTCGGGTCGCAGTAGCCCGCGAGGTTCCAGCCGCCGCGGCCCGACTTGTCGCCGGGCTTCCGGCAGCCGACGATCTCGTACAGGATGTTGTGGCTGTCGAGCGAGGACGGGGTCCAGCCGAGCAGGTAGAACGAGGTGTCGTAGGCCGGCGCCAGCACCTTGGCGAAGTACTTGGCCTTCGGCTGGGCGTTCAGGTTCACCTTGACGTTGATGCGGGCCAGCATCGAGACCACCGCCTGGCAGATCGCCTCGTCGTTGACGTAGCGGTCGTTCGGGCAATCCATGGTGAGCGAGAACCCGTCCGGGTAGCCGGCCTGGGCCATCAGCTCCTTGGCCTTCTTGAGGTCGGTGGCCGGGCGCTTGAACTCGGCGGCGCGGTCGTAGAGGGCCGGGGCGATCATCAGCGCGGAGGGCACCGCCTGCCCGCGCATCACGCGCTTGGCGATCGTGTCCTCGTCGATGGCGAGGTAGAAGGCCTCGCGCACCTTGATGTCCTTGAACGGGTTCTTGCCCTTGACGCTCGAATCCTTCAGCTCGTCCCGGTCCTGGTCCATGCCGAGGAAGATCGTGCGCAGCTCGGGGCCGGCCATCACGGTAGCGGTGCCGCTGGCATTGACCCGCTGCTGGTCCTGGAGCGGCACGGGGTCGATCCAGTCGACCTCGCCGGAGAGGAGCGCCGCGACGCGGGTCGCCGGGTTGGCGATGGTGGTGAGGATCGCCTCGTCGAGGTTCGACTCGACCTTGCCCCAGTAGCCGTCGAACTTCTTGAAGACGGTCTTCACGCCGGGCTGGTGCTCGGCGATCACGAACGGGCCGGTGCCGTTCTCGTGCAGCGTGGCGTAGCTCGGGCTGGTGGCGCTGGGCGGCGTCGGCTGCACGACGCCGTTCTTCTCGGACCACGCCTTCGACATGATCACCCAGGTCGGGAACTGGGCGATGGCGATGGGGTTCGGCTTCGAGAGCTTCATGTCGACCGTGTAGTCGTCGACCTTCACGAACTCGGCATCGGCCGGGACGTTGGTGGTGAAGTTCGAGCCCGGGGCGCGGACGCGCTGGGCCGAGAAGAGCACGTCGTCGGCGGTGAAGGGCGAGCCGTCGTGGAACTTGACGTTCTTGCGCAGGTGGAAGCGCCAGCGGGTCGGCTCGGGCGTCTCCCAGGATTCCGCGAGGGCGGGGGCGAATTTCAGGTTCTTGTCGAGGGTGACGAGGGGCTCGTAGGCCGCTTCCTGCATGCCTTCCGTGAAGCTCTCCTTGAGGGAGTACGGATCGAGGGATTTCAGGTCACCCTGGAAGGCGAAGCGGAAGACGTTGGCGGCCTGCGCGGGCAGCGCGGCGAACGCGAACGTCGCGACCGCGACCGCGGACACGCCGCGGGCGAGGGTCTTCAGGGCTGAACGGGACAAGCGGATCTCCGAGACCGTGAAAGTTGAGCGCAGGCCGTCCCGCGGAAGCGGTGGTTGAGGATTAGACCGGCCACCGCGCGTCGGCAAACGGCGCGACCGCAGCGCCCACAGCAAGGTTCGGACCAGGGGGGGGACGGCCTTTGGCTGGCCGACACGTGCTCTCCTCCCCCTTGTGGGGAGGAGTTGGAGGTGGGGGTGGTGCAGAAGGCACCGGGACACTCGATCCTGAACCACCCCCACCCCTGGCCCCTCCCCACAAGGGGGAGGGAACGTGCTTTGCTTTTTTAAGGGTTTGGTATCGGCACACTGCGTAGCGGCGTCGGTCCCCTCACTCCGCCGCCACCCGCGCCGGCTCGTGCCGCGTCTCGGCCTCCGCCGCCTCGCCCTCCGCCACCGCCCTGCGCCGGAACAGGCGCATGACGACGACGAAGAAGACCGGCACGAAGAACACCGCCAGCACGGTCGCGGTGATCATGCCGCCCATCACGCCGGTGCCGATCGCCTGCTGGCTCTTCGAGGCGGCGCCGGTGGCGATGGCGAGCGGCACCACGCCGAAGATGAAGGCGAGCGAGGTCATCACGATCGGCCGGAACCGGAGGGTGGACGCCTCGACCGCGGCCCGCACCACCGAGGTCCCGGGCTTCCAGAGGTCCTTGGCGAACTCCACGATCAGGATCGCGTTCTTGGCCGAGAGGCCGATGATCGTGATCAGCCCGATCTTGAAGTACACGTCGTTGGGCATGCCGCGCAGGTACACGGCCGCCAGCGCGCCGATCACGCCGAGCGGGATCACCAGCATCACCGAGACCGGGATCGCCCAGCTCTCGTAGAGCGCGGCGAGGCACAGGAACACGATCAGCACCGAGAGCGCCAGCAGCAGGCTCGCCTGGCTCCCCGCCTGCTTTTCCTGGAAGGACTGGCCGGTCCAGGCGTAGCCGAACCCCTTGGGCAGCTGGAGCATCAGCCGCTCCATCTCGGCGATGGCGTCGCCGGACGTGTAGCCGGGGTTCGGCTCGCCGGTGAAGCGCACCGACTGGTAGCCGTTGTAGCCGACGATCTGGCTCGGCCCCATGCCCCATTTCAGCTCCGCGAAGGACGACATCGGCACCATCGTGCCCGTGGCGTTCTTCACCGCGTAGTTGAGGATGTCCGACGCGTTCATGCGCTGGAGCTGCTCGGCCTGCACGTAGACCCGCTGCATCTTGCCCCGGTTGGGGAAGTCGTTCGGGTAGACCGAGCCGAGGTTGAGCTGGATCGTGGCGTTGATGTCCTCGAACTTCACGCCGAGCGCCGCCGCCTTCTCGCGGTCGATGATCAGCTCCGCCTGCGGGGTCGGCGGCAGGCCCTCGATCTTCACCTTCTGGAGGATCGGGCTCTGCTGCGCGAGCTTCAGGAGCTGCTCCTGGGCGCCCAGGAGTGCCGCGTAGCCGCGGTTCGCCCGGTCCTGCAGGCGGAACGAGAAGCCCGCCGCGTTGCCGAGGTTGTCGACCGGCGGCGGTTCCTGGGCATCCACGGTGGCGTCGCGGTAGCTCGCGAGCGCCGCGTTGGTCCCGGCGACGAGGGCGGCGGCCGAGTTCTTGGCGTCGCGCTGCGACCAGGGCTTGAGGGTGACGAAGGCCTGGCTGGTGCTCGGGGACTGTCCCGAGAACGAGTAGCCGTTCAGCATCGTCACGGTGGCGACGCCCGGTTGCGCCAGCAGGTGCTCCTCGACCTTGCGGACCGCCTCCAGGGTGCGGTTGTAGGAGGCGCCGGGCGGCGTCTGGATGTCGACCGTGAAGAAGCCCTGGTCCTCCACCGGCAGGAAGCCCTCCGGCAGGTTGACGAAGGCGTAAGCGGTCCCCGCCACCAGCGCGAGGTAGACCAGCATCACCCGGCCGGACTTACGGATGAAGGCCGCGGTGCCGCGGCCGTAGCGGGCGGTCTCCCGGTCGACGAACCGGTTGAACATCCCGAACACGCCGCCCTTGGCGTGGCCGTGGCCCTTGGCGACCGGCTTCAGGAAGGTCGCGCAGAGGGCGGGCGTCAGCGACAGGGCGAGCAGCGCCGAGAACGCGATGGAGGTCACCATGGCGATCGAGAACTGCCGGTAGATGATGCCCACCGAGCCGGGGAAGAACGCCATCGGCACGAACACCGCCATCAGCACCAGGGTGATGCCGATGATCGCCCCGGTGATCTGCCCCATGGCCTTCTTGGTGGCCTCCTTGGGGGGCAACCCCTCCTCGTTCATGATCCGCTCGACGTTCTCCACCACCACGATGGCGTCGTCGACCAGGATGCCGATGGCCAGCACCATGCCGAACATGGTGAGCACGTTCACCGAGAAGCCCGCGAGCCACATCACCGTGACGGTGCCCATGAGGGCGATCGGCACCACGATGGTGGGGATCAGGGTGTAGCGGATGTTCTGCAGGAACAGGAACATCACGAGGAAGACCAGCACCACCGCCTCGACCAGCGTGTGCAGCACCTTCTCGATCGAGGCCTCGACCGCCGGGGTGATGTCGTAGGGGATGGCCCACTGCAGGTCCGGCGGGAAGAACTGGGACAGCTCCACCATCTTGGCGCGGATCGCCTTCGCGGTCTCCAGCGCGTTGCCGTCGGGGGCGAGGGTCACCGAGATGCCGGCGGCCGGGCCGCCGTTCAGGCGCGTGGAGAACTGGTACGCGTCGCCGCCGAGCTCGATCCGGGCGACGTCGCGCAGGCGCACGTTCGAGCCATCGGGATTGGCCCGCAGCACGATGGCGCCGAACTCCTCGATCGTGCCGAGCTGGCCCTTCACGATGATCGGCATGGTCAGCGCCGTCCGGGTCGGGCTCGGCTGCGCGCCGACCGCCCCCGAGGCGATCTGGACATTCTGATTGCGGATCGCCTCCGCGACCTCCGAGGCGTTGAGCGAGAGCCCGCGCAGCTTGTCGGGATCGACCCAGACCCGGAGCGACCGCTCGGTGGAGTAGAGCGTCGCGCGCCCGACGCCCGGGATGCGGCGGATCTCGTTGATGACGTTGCGGATGAGGAAGTCGCCGAGGCCCACCTCGTCCATCGACCCGTCCTTGGAGACGAGGGTGATGATGTTGAGGGTCGCGGCCGAGGCCTCCTCGACCAAGATGCCCTGCTGGCGCACCTCCGCGGGTAGGCGCGCCTCGACGCGCTTCAGGCGGTTCTGCACCTCCACGGAGGCGAGCGACGAGGCGGTGCCGGGCTCGAAGGTGGCGGTGATGTTGACCGAGCCGAACGAGTCGGTGGTCGACTCGAAGTTCATGATGTTGGCGGCCCCGTTCAGCTCGTCCTCGATGAGCCGGGTGGTGCCGACGTAGAGGCTCTCCACGGAGGCGCCGGGAAAGGCCGTGGACAGGGCGATCTGCGGCGGGGCGATCACCGGATACTGCGCCACCGGGAGGTTCGGGATGGCCAGCGCACCGCCGAGGCAGATGAACAGGGCCACCACCCAGGCGAAGACCGGGCGGTCGATGAAGAAGCGTGCCATGATCGGGCTCTCCCGGGCTCAGTGGCGCTGCTGGACGGCGGCGGCCCGCGGGGCGACCTCCGCCTTGTCGCCGGGATTCTGCTCGCCCGCAGCGTCGGGCGCCTCGTCGGCATCGTGCTTCGGTCCGGTCTCGCCGTGGACCGGGGTCTGGTCGATGGGCTTCACCTTGGCGCCGACGGTGATCTTCTGGAAGCCGTCGACGATGACGCGCTCGCCGGCCTTGAGGCCCGAGCGGATCAGCCAGTTCTGCCCGACCACCGGCCCGACCTCGACGGGCTGGCGCATCACGGTCTCGTCGGCGCGCACGATCCAGACCTCGGCGCGGCCGTCGTCGGTGCGCTGGATCGCCTGCTGCGGCACCGCGATCGCGTCGGAATCGATGCCCTGCT
Organism: Methylobacterium mesophilicum; assembly: GCF_036441335.1. Taxonomy (GTDB): domain Bacteria; phylum Pseudomonadota; class Alphaproteobacteria; order Rhizobiales; family Beijerinckiaceae; genus Methylobacterium; species Methylobacterium mesophilicum_B. The sequence continues at coordinate 1,366 of NZ_MLBW01000025.1, read as the reverse complement.
TGATCCGCGCCCGCACGTACATGCCGGGGAACAGCTCGTCGTGCGGGTTCGGGAACTGCACCCGCAGCGTCACCTGGCCGGTGCTCGGGTCGGCGGTGACGTCCGAGAACAGCAGCCGGCCCGCCAGCGGGTAGAGGGACCCGTCATCCATGATCAGGTGGACGTTGGCGGTGTTGTCTTCGAGCCGCGCCAGCTCGCCGCTGGCGAGGTCGCGGCGCAGGCGGTTCAGCTCGCCGACCGACTGGGTGATGTCGACGTAGATCGGGTCGAGCTGCTGGATCGTGGCGAGCGCCCCCGTGGAGCCCGGCTCGATCAGCGTGCCCTCGGTGAGCAGCGCCCGGCCGATGCGGCCGGTGATGGGCGCGCGCACGTCGGTCCAGCCGAGGTTGAGCTGCGCGCGGTCGCGGGTCGCCTTGGCGCCGGCCACCTCGGCCTCCGCCTGCTTCTTGGCCGCGAAGGCGGCGTCGTACTGGGCCTGGCTGGCGGTGGCGCGGGACAGCAGCTGCTCGAGCCGGTCGGCCTGCTGGCGGGCGAGCACCTGGGCGGCCTCCTGGCGGGCGAGGGCCGCCTCGGCGCTGGCGAGCTCGACCTCGTAGGGGGCCGGGTCGATCTTGTAGAGGATGTCGCCCTCCTTGACCTGGCTGCCCTGCTCGAAGAGCCGCTTGACCACGAGCCCGGAGACCCGGGACCGGACCTCGGCGATCCGCATCGGGGCGACGCGGCCCGGCAGATCGCGCAGGTAGGGGATCGCCTGGGGCTCGACCTTGACGAACCCGACTTCCGGCACCGGCGGGGCCGGCGCGGCGACCTGCTTCGGATTGCAGGCGGCGACGCCCAGCAGGAGCAGGGTCGCGGGCAGGAGGACGGTCGCGCGGGCCGAGGCGCGGAACGACGAGGGGATTCTGGCGGACAGAGTGCGAGTCACGATTACCGACGCTCCTGAAAGCATGCGTCTGCTGAGGCTGGCGCGGAGCGTGGGCCCGCGCATCGTCGAGTCGGATCCCGGGACCGGTCACGAGGCCGGTCGGACGAGGATCAGAACAGGCGCGCCTTCCTGCCGGCCGCGTGGCCGGCGCGCGCGTCAGGCCCGGCGTGGAGGCCGGTGCGGCGAACCGTCCGGCGCCGGGGCCGGCACGCTGTCGGACCTGTAATCGAACGATGCGGAGACAGTGTGACGGGGGCGCGGCGCGTCGACCGGCGGGCGCGGCAGCCCCAGTTCGGTGAGGATCTCGCTGTCGGCGGCGCAGAGATCGGTGCGGCCGAAGACCGACCGCTGGGCCTCGGGCTGCGCGTCCGGTGTGCCCGACAGGATGGTCAGGCGCGGGCTCGCGACGGCGCAGGCCGGGCCCGCCGCCCGCGCGGTCTC
>NZ_MLBW01000024.1:0-11742 GCF_036441335.1 Methylobacterium mesophilicum | reverse complement strand
CCCGGTGGTCGACCCGGTGGTGGCGCTCGGATCGGCCGGTCCGCGCGGCCCGCGGGCCGCCGGGGCGGGTGCCCGGCCCTGCGGATCGCTGAAGAAGCGGAAGAAGTCCGTGTTCGGGCTGATCACCAGGCGGGTGTCGGATCCCTTCAGCCCGCTCTCGTAGGCCTGCATCGAGCGGTAGAAGCTGAAGAAGTCCGCGTCCTTGCCGAACGCGTCGGCGAGGATGCGGTTCTTGTCCGCGTCACCCTGTCCGCGCAGCTGCTCGGATTTCTGCGTCGCCTCGGCGAGGATCACCGTGACCTCGCGGTCGGCCTTGGCGCGGATCGTGGCGGCGATCTGGTCGCCGTTGGCGCGGATGTCGGCGGCCTCGCGCTCGCGCTCGGTCTTCATCCGCCGGTAGACGGCGGCCGAGTTCTGCGCGGGCAGGTCGACGCGGGTGAGGCGCAGGTCGACGATCTCGATGCCGAGCGCCTTGGCCTGCCGGTTCACGTCCTCCTGAATCTGGTGCATCAGCTGGCCGCGATCGGTCTTCACGATGGCGTCGCGGGTCGAGCGGGCGAGCACGTTGCGCAGGCCGGAATTGGCGAAGCTCGCGAGCCGCTGGTTGGCCAGCCCGACATTGCCCACCGCCTGGTAGAAGCGCAGCGGATCGACGATCCGGTAGCGGGCGAAGGCGTCCACCTCCAGGTTCTGCCGGTCGGCGGTCAGCACCGTCTGCACCGGCAGGTCGAGGTCGAGGACGCGCTTGTCGAAGATGACCACGTTCTCCATGAACGGGATCTTGAAGTAGAGGCCGGGCTTGTCCTCGCCGGTGGCGTTGAGGACGGCGCGGACGCGGCCGAACTGCAGGACGAGGGCCTGCTGCATCTGGCCGACGGTGAAGATCGAGGCGTAGAGGCCGATCGCGACGATCGCCGCGATCGCGATCAGGCCGGTGCGGAGAGCCTGTTTCATCGGGCGGCTCCCGTCTGGGTCTGGGCGCGGGCGCCGAACTCGGAGAGCGGCAGCACCGGCAGCACGCCGGCCGCGGTCGCCGCGCCGGGCTGCGTCCCGTTCTGGTCGATGATCACCTTGTTCACGGAACCCAGGACCTTCTCCATCGTCTCCAGGAAGATCCGCTCGCGGCTGATCGCCGGGGCGGCCTTGTAGGAGGCGTAGACCTCGCTGAAGCGCGCGGCCTGGCCGGTGGCGTCGGCGGTCGCCTTCGTCCGGTAGGCCTCGGCCTGCTGGACGATCTGGGACGCCTTACCGCGGGCCTGCGGCACTTCGCGGCTCGCGTAGGTCTTGGCCTCGTTCTGCGCCGTGTCGGCGTCCTGCTGGGCCGCGTTCACGTCGATGAAGGCGGGGCGCACCTCCGGCGGCGGGTTCACCGAGACGAGCTGCACCACCTCGATGCGCACGCCGGCGCCGTACTCGTCGAGCGCCTTCTGGACCATCTCCTTCACCTCCTGGGCGATGCTCGACTGCTCGTTGGTGAGGATCGCCTGGATGTTGCGGCGGCCGATCACCTCACGCATCGCGCTCTCGGAGATCGCCTTGATGGTGCCCTCCGGGTTCTGGAGGTTGAACACGAAGTCGGAGGCCTTCAGCGGGTTGACCCGCCACTGCACCTCGAAGTCGAGATCGACGATGTTCTCGTCACCGGTGAGCATCAGGCTCTCGTCCGGCACGTCGCGGGTGCGGCCCTGGCCGTTCGGGCCGGAGCGGAAGCCGATCTGGATCGAGTTCTGGGAGCCGACATCCGGCTTCACCACCCCGCCGATCGGGTAGGGGAAGTTGTAGCGCAGGCCCTCGCCCTTGGTGCCGACGTAGCGGCCGAAGATCGTCTCGATGCCGACCTGGCGGGGGTAGACGGTGTAGAAGCCGGTGGCGAGCCAGATGGCGATGGCCAGGACGGCGATCACCGCCGCGCTGCGGCCGCCGCCGACGCCGGTCGAGCCGCCGCTGCCGTAGCCGCCGCCCGAGCCGCGGGATCGCCACGATCGGCGCGGGCGCGCCGAAGGGGCTGCCCGCGCCCGCCGCCGCGGGCGAGAAGGACGCCGGCAAGACCGACGACAAGGCCCCCCGCCCCGCCGCCAAGAAGGAGGGCGAGGAGGGCAGCGCCGAGGTCGTGAGCCTGGACGCCTTCCGCAAGAAGAGCTGAGATCGCCCCTGGCCGACTCGACGGCCGGGGGGTTCGAGCGGTGGACGACACGGTCGCGCAGCCGATTCTGTCGGCGAGTGAGCGGAAGCATCGCGCCAAGCGCTTCAACGAGGGTCTCAAGCTAGCCGCGACCCTGCTGAACTCGTCAGCCATCGCGACGATCGGCATCGCGGTCATCAATCCCCTCGCCCAGCGGCATCTCGATCTGGTCGCCGATGGCGGCTGGACTTTGCTGATCGCGGCGGTCGTCCTACATCTCATGGGTCAGATCATGATCAGATTCCTGCGTCCGGAGGATTGATCGCATGACCCAAGCTTATGCCAACCAGATCCTCGCGCTGGCCCTCGCCATGTCGGCGACGATCTTCGTCGGTGTCTGGATCGCGAGCCGGATCTACGACCGCAACACGCGCAGGCTCGAGGCGCGTCGGGGCGACTAGCCCCGCGCCGCCGCCCCCATCCGCAAGCCGTGCTCCGGCCGGAGCGTCACCCGGTGGAGCGGCGTGACCGGCGGGTGATCCGCCGGCATCCGGAAGCGCACCGCCCGGACCACGTGGGCCAGCACGATCACCGCCTCCTGGATCGAGAAGCTCTGGCCGATGCAGACCCGCGGACCGGCCCCGAACGGCAGGTAGGCGAAGCGCGGGATCGCGTCCCGGTTCTCGGGCAGGAACCGCTCCGGCACGAAGGCCTCCGGGTCGTCCCAGAGCCGCTGGTGGCGGTGGAGCACCCAGGGCGCCACCATCACCAGCGAGCCACGCGGCACCTTGATCCGGCCGAGCCGGTCGTCGCGGACCGCCTGCCGGCTGAGGAACGGCACCGGCGGGAACAGCCGCATCGCCTCCTCGATCACCGCCCGGGTGAAGGGCAGGCGCTCGACGGCGAAATCCCCCGGCCCGGCCGCGTCGACCTCGGCCTCGACCCGCGCCTGCGCGGCGGGATCCTGCGACAGGCAGTAGAGCGCCCAGGTCAGGGAATTGGCCGTGGTCTCGTGGCCGGCGGCGATGAAGGTGACGATGTTGGCCTTCACGGCGAGGTCCGAGAGCCCGTTGCCGGTCTCGGGATCCTGCGCGGCGAGCAGCAGCGTCAGCAGGTCCCGCGGCGCCTCGCCCCGCCCCATCAGAGCCTTGCGCCGGGCGATGAGTTCGTCGACGACCTCGGCGAAGAAGCGCCCCGCGGGCCGCGCCCGCAGGCGGCCGATCCGCGGCACGAAGTCGGGCACGCCGAACACGTCGAGGGGGTCGATCGGCCCGACGGCCTCGAGGAAGCGCGTGATGGCGCGGCCCAGGGCGTCGGGATCGCTCGGCAACCCCTGCGTGAAGATCGTCCGCTCCAGCACGTCGAGGGTGACGCGGGTCATCTCCAGGGCGACGTCGACCGGCTTGCCGTCGCGGCGGACGAGGCGGCGGCCGAGCCGCGCCCCGGCGGCGTTCATCGCGTCGGAGAAGCCCTGGACCGTGCGGGCGTTGAAGATCGGCGCCAGCGTCCGGCGCTGGAGGCGCCACTCGTCGCCCTCGGCGCTGAGCAGGCCGTTGCCGAGCCCCGGGGCCAGGACCCGGCGCTGGAGGTCGTCCTTGCGGTAGCCGTCGGGGTTCTCGATCAGCAGGTAGCGGATCAGCGCCGGGTCGCTCACCAGGGTGATCCGACCCATCGCGCCCTCGGCCGCCACGACCGGCAGCTTGAAATGCGCGTCCATCCAGGTCGTGATCGGGTTCTTCCGCGCCGCCCGCAGGAACTCGAACAGGCCGAGCGGCTCCTTCAGCGGAGGCGGCACGGTCGGGCGGAACCGGGTGGCGGGCTCGGGCAGGTCGATCGTGGCGGTCATCGGCTCCCAGTTCGGCTTCATGGTCCGGCGGGAACAGAGCCCCGCCCTTGTCGGCGCGGGGGGAAAACCGGCATCGCGATTCACCCGCACCTCATTTAAGTAGGCACCGCACTGCACCAGACGTAGAGGCCACGATGTCGCCCACCGAGACCGCCACCCGCACCGAGTCCGACACCTTCGGTCCGATCGAGGTCCCGGCGCATCGCTACTGGGGCGCGCAGACGCAGCGCTCGATCCAGAACTTCAAGATCGGTACCGACCGGATGCCGGCGCCGCTCGTCCACGCCCTCGGCGTCGTGAAGCAGGCCGCCGCCCTGGTGAACAAGGATCTCGGCGCCCTCGACCCGAAGCTCGCCGACGCCATCGCGGCCTCGGCCGCCGAGGTCGTGGAGGGCCGCTACGACGACGAGTTCCCGCTCGTCATCTACCAGACCGGCTCGGGCACCCAGTCGAACATGAACGCCAACGAGGTGATCGCCAGCCTCGCCAACGAGCGGCTGGGCGGCCAGCGCGGCGGCAAGTCGCCGGTCCACCCGAACGACCATTGCAACCGCGGCCAGTCGTCCAACGACACCTTCCCCACCGCCATGCACATCGCGGTGGCCCGCGAGATCCAGGGCCGCCTGCTGCCGGCGCTCTCCCACCTCCACGCCGCCCTCGACGCCAAGGCCAAGGCCTTCGACGCGATCGTCAAGATCGGGCGCACCCACCTGCAGGACGCGACGCCGGTCTCCCTCGGCCAGGAATTCTCCGGCTACGTCGCGCAGGTCGCCCTCGGCGGCTCGCGGGTCGCCGCGACCCTGCCGGGGGTGCTGGCGCTCGCCCAGGGCGGCACGGCGGTCGGCACCGGCCTCAACGCCCATCCGGAATTCGCCGAGCGCTTCGCCGCCAAGGTCGCCGAGCTGACCGGCCTGCCCTTCACGTCGGCCGAGAACAAGTTCGAGGCGCTCGCGACCCACGACGCCCTGGTGTTCACGCAGGGCGCCCTCTCGGCGCTCGCCGCCGGCCTGTTCAAGATCGCCCAGGACATCCGCTTCCTCGGCTCGGGCCCGCGCTCCGGCCTCGGCGAGCTGTCGCTCCCCGAGAACGAGCCCGGCTCCTCGATCATGCCCGGCAAGGTCAACCCGACCCAGTGCGAGGCCCTGACGATGGTCTGCGCCCAGGTGATCGGCAACGGCACCACGGTGAGCTTCGCCGGCTCCCAGGGCAATTTCGAGCTCAACGTGTTCAAGCCGGTGATCGCCAACGCGGTGCTGCAGTCGATCCGCCTGCTCGCCGACGCGGCGGTGAGCTTCACCGACAATTGCGTCGTCGGCATCAAGGCCAACGAGGACAAGATCGCCGACCTGATGAGCCGCTCGCTCATGCTGGTGACCGCGCTCGCCCCCTCGATCGGCTACGACAAGGCCGCCGAGATCGCCAAGACCGCGCACAAGAACGGCACGACCCTCAAGGAGGAGGCGCTGCGCCTCGGCTACGTGACCGAGGCGGAGTTCGAGCGCGTGGTCCGGCCGGAGACCATGCTGGCCCCCAGCGCCGACTGATTCGTCTGAGACTCGCCGGCGCGGTCCGCCCGCGCCGGCCGCGGGACACCGGGAGGCGATCCATGGCCGAGATCATCAACCTGCGTCAGGTCCGCAAGGCGAAGGCCCGGGCCGAGGCCGACACGAAGGCCGAGTCCAACCGCATCGCCTTCGGGCAGCCCAAGAAGGCCAGGACGCTCCAGCAGCGCCGCAAGGCCCTGGAGACCGAGCGCCACGAGGGCCACCGCCTCGAGCGGGGCGAGCCCGATCCGGCAGACTGAGAGCAGATCCGGATGCGGCAGCCCCACCGTCCTCGCGCGGCCGATCGCGCATGAGCCCGGGCATCACCAAGCGCTCCGTGATGATCGCCGGCCACCGGACCAGCGTGTCCCTGGAGGACCCGTTCTGGGCGGCCCTGCGGTCGATCGCGGAGGCGCGGGGCCAGTCGGTCCAGGCCCTCATCGGGCACATCGACGCCGGCCGCGACGGCCAGAACCTGTCCTCGGCGATCCGCGTGTTCGTGCTGGAGGCCGTCCGCGCGATGCCGGAAACGTGAGCGCCGCGCGCCCTGGCCGGTTTCCCGATCCCGAATAGGTTGTGACGGTCGCGTGACAAATCCACGCAGAAGGAGACCCCATGGCCAACCGAGAGCCGCTGCTCAAGACCATCCCGATCGCGGAGCTGCGCCCGACTCAGATGACGGTGGGCTACCGGGAAGTGGCGGAGAAGCGGCGGCGCTGGCGGGAGTACGACGGCGAGAAGAAGAAGGAATTCCTCGGCGCCCACATGATCCCGACGCTGCTCGGGCCGAAGAAGCGCCACTACATCATCGACCACCACCACCTGTCCCGCGCCCTGCACGAGGAGGGCGTCGAGAGCGTGCTCGTCACCGTGGTGGCCGACCTGCACTACCTCGACAAGGACGCGTTCTGGACGGTCTGCGACCACAAGTCCTGGACCCACCCCTACGACGCCGACGGCGTGCGCAAGCACTTCGACGACATCCCGAAATCGATCGACGCCCTGGTGGACGACCCCTATCGCAGCCTCGCCGGCGAACTGCGCCGGGCCGGCGGCTTCGCGAAGGACACGACGCCGTTCAGCGAGTTTCTCTGGGCCGACTTCCTGCGGCGGAACATCAAGGAGAAGCGGATCGAGAACGATTTCTCCTCGGCCCTGGAGCGGGCGATGTCGCTGGCCAAGTCCAAGGACGCCGACTACCTGCCGGGCTGGTGCGGGCCGGTGACCCGCCAGGTCCGCTGAGCGCCGATGACGCGCCCGGCGTCGCCTAGATCCCCCAGTAGGGCGCCGCGTCGTAGTAGCGGTGGATCTGCTCCTCCCAGGCGCCGTCCGCGGTCGGATCGGTGCCCTCGGGCGTGCGGGCGGGGGCGGCGCGCAGCTGCGCCTCGGTGATGTCGACCACGTACGCGTCCTGCTGCGGCTCGAACCGCAGCACCGACCAGGGCAGCGTGTAGAAGTCCTCGCCGAGGCCCAGGAATCCGCCGAAGCTCATCACCGCGTAGGCGACCCGGCCGGAGACCTTGTCGAGCATCAGCCGCTCGATCCGTCCGACCCGGGTCCCGTCGGGCCGGCGGACATCCGTCCCGACGACCCGATCGCTCGCGATCAGGCGGCGGGGTGACCGGTCGCTGGGGCTCGCCGCGGCGGGCTGACCGCTCGCCGATCCCGTCTCCGTGGCCGTCATCGCCGACTCCCGACCGTTCCCGCGCCCCGCGCGCCGTCTGCCCGAAAAACGCCCCGCCCCTGGGCCACGTTCCGGCGGGTGCCCGCGCCCGCCCTCTCCAGCCGGACGAACAGCCCCCGCATGCCGATGCCGCGTTTCGCCCAGAGCCTCGCGCTCGCCGCCCTGCTCCTGCCCGCCGCCGCGCAGGCCCAGGACCGCGGCAGCGTCAATCCGAAGCCGCTGCCGCCCCTGGAGCACCCGGACGCGCCCTCGACGCCCGCCAAGGCCCTGTTCGGACGGGTCGCCAAGGCGTCCGCCGGACCGGCCCACATCTACGGCTTCTACGCCAAGGGCTGCTTCGCCGGCGGCGAGGCGCTGCCGCTCGACGGGCCGAACTGGCAGGTCATGCGCCCGTCCCGCAACCGCATGTGGGGCACGCCCTACCTCGTCGACTTCATCGAGCGGCTGTCGCAGAAGGCCGCCCGGGTCGGCTGGCCCGGCCTGCTCGTGGGCGACATGGCCCAGCCCCGGGGCGGCCCGATGATCACCGGCCACGCCTCGCACCAGATCGGCATCGACGCCGATGTCTGGCTGACCCCGATGCCCGACCACCGCATGAGCCGGGCGGAGCGCGAGGAGACCTCGGCCACCGACATGGTCCGCCGCGACCGCCTCGACATCGATCCCGAGGTCTGGACGCCGACGCACCTGCAGCTGATCAAGCTCACCGCCGAGCAGCCGGAGGTGGAGCGCATCTTCGTCAACGCGGCGATCAAGAAGGCCCTCTGCCGCGACGCCGCGGGCAGCCGCTGGATGTCCAAGGTGCGCCCGATGTACGGGCACAATTACCACTACCATATCCGGCTCGCCTGCCCGGCCGGCCAGGAGGATTGCCAGCCCCAGGGCGCGCCGCCGCCGGGCGACGGCTGCGACGACCTCGGCTACTGGTTCTCGGACGCGGTGCTCCACCCGAAGCCCCCGAAGACGCCGCCGAAGCCCAAGCCGGCCATGACCATGGCGGCGCTGCCCGCCGCCTGCCGGGCGGTGCTGAAGGCGCCTTAGGCCGGAGCCGCGGCTACGCATCCGCCCGGTTGCCGCGGGTGGGCGACGGGATCGCGGCCGCCCGTCGCCGGCCGGGCCGCTCGGCGCACCGGCCCCGATGTGCTAACGGCCCCGGATGCCCCGCTGGCTCTTCATCCTCCTCGCGACCGCCCTCGCGCTCTCGGTCCTCGGCAGCGTGCTGATCGTGCTGCGCAGCCCGAACAGCACGCCGCCCCTGCGGGGCGCCGCCGCCGGCGCCCCGGTGACGGGCCCGCAGACGGGTCCGCAGACGCNCGGACAAGGTGGTGATGTCGTCGCCCGGTGACGGGCCCGCAGACGGGTCCGCAGACGCGGCCGGACAGCCGCAGCCCGTGAGGCTCAGGCGGCGCCGCCCCGGCCGGGGCCTGCGGGCGGCGGACCGCCGGAGCAGCGTTCGGCGCCCGCGATCCGCGAACCGCGCCGCGAGAGACTGGACCGCGCGGGCAAATTCCGGCTTGTTGCCCCGCGAGACGCTGGTCGGATGGCCGACCGGCGCGGCGTTGTGAGGGGCTGATCCGGATGGAGACGGGCGGGAGCGCCACGAGCCACGTGCCGGACGACCTGAAGGCGGGATCGCACCGGGGCGATCCCTTCGCGGCCGCCGTGCGGGCGACCCGCATGCCGATGATCATCACCGATCCGGCCCAGCACGACAATCCGATCGTCTTCGTGAACGAGGCGTTCCTGAAGCTGACCGGCTACACCCGGATGGAGGTGGTCGGCCGCAATTGCCGCTTCCTGCAGGGGCCCGACACGGAGACGGCGGCCGTCGACCGCCTCCGCGACGCCATTCGGCGGGCGGAGGATGTCCGGGTCGACCTCCTCAACTACCGCAAGGACGGCTCGACCTTCCAGAACGCCCTCTACGTCGGGCCGGTGCGGGATGAAGAGGGCCGGGTCGTCTACTTCTTCGCCTCGCAGCTCGACGTCAGCGAGCACTACGCGCTGACCGCCGAGATCGAGCGGCTGAAGGCCGCCCTGGCGGAGGCCGAGGCCAAGCTCGCGGCCCGCTAGGCCGCCGGGGGGATCAGGGCTTCGTCAGGAACCCGATCGGCTCGCGCCCCGGCTGGCCGAGCCAGAGCAGGACCGCGCCGAGCCCGAGGCCGATCAGGGAGGCCGGCGCCAGGGTGAGCGGAAGGCCCAGGATGTGCCAGAGCCAGGGCGCCGCCCCCTCGACGCTGCCCTGCAGGGCGCCGGCCTTGTCCTTGAACAGGGTGGCGATCACGTCGGAGAGCGGCGTCACCCGCAGCCCGTTGTTGGCGACGGAGCGGGCGCCGTCGTAGACCAGCGCGACGAAGCCGCCGGCCATCAGCAGGAAGCCCAGGACGCGGGCCAGGAAGCGGAACATCGCGGGGCCTTCTGAGCCTTACGGGCCTTGGGAGGCGGAGCGGCGCGCCCGGGCGCGCCCGCCCCGGGAGTATGGGGCCGCGCCGCAAGGTGCAAGCGCCCGGCAGGAGCGTCGATCCGCGCGGTTGCCGGTCCTTCGGGCCCGTGCCACAGGGTCGGCGGGCGGCGGCGGGCCGTGCGGGAACGGTCGACCTTGGACGCGCGCGCGACGACTCTCGGCCTCGTGATCTTCGATTGCGACGGCGTCCTGGTGGACAGCGAGCCCCTGAGCCTCGCCTGCCTGACGGCCGGGCTCAACCGGATCGGCGCGGACATCGACTTCGCCACCGTGCGGGCGCGCTTCACCGGCACCGCGATGCCCTCGATCATGGCGCACGTCGCCCGCGACTACGGTGTCACCGCGCCCGACGGCTTCGTCGAGGCGGTGAAGGCCGAGACCCTGGCGCTGTTCGACGCGGAGCTGCGGGCGATGCGCGGCGTCGCCGAGGCGGTCGGCGCCGTCGGCCTGCCGGTCTGCGTCGCGTCGAGCAGCGACCCGGTGCGGCTGCGCCACTCCCTGACGCTGACCGGGCTGCTGCCCCTGTTCGGCGACCACGTCTTCTCCTCGGCGCAGGTGGCGCGGGGCAAGCCCTTCCCCGACCTGTTCCTGTTCGCCGCCGCGCGGATGGGCGTCGCCCCGGCGGCCTGCCTCGTGATCGAGGACAGCGTCCCCGGCGTCACGGCGGCCCGGAGCGCCGGCATGCGGGTCGCGGGCTTCACCGGCGGCGGCCACTGGGGGCACGACCCGGCGGGCGCCGCGCTCGCGCAGGCCGGCGCGGCCCCGATCTTCTCGGACTTCTCGGACCTCGCCGCGGTGATCGCGGCGGCCTGAACGATCCGCCTCTCGGACGCGCGGCCGGAACCGGCTTCCTGCCAGGCGGGCCCTCGAAATCGGAAGTCCGTTCCGTTGACGGTGCGCGGCGCCACGCCCATTTTCAGGGTGCCGGTTCGGCCGAGCCCCTCGGGCGCTCGACGGGACCGGCCGCGGTCCTTTGAGAAGCGTAGCTTGCGCCGCGTGATCAAACGCTAAAGCACTGCGCCGGCCCCGCGCCGCGCGGTCCTTCAGTCTGGAGGACGTCCGATGGTCACTCGCACATCGTCCCTTCGATCCCTGCTCCCGCTCGCACCCCGCTGCCCCGCCGCCCGCCGGCGCTGTCGACGCTGAAACCCGTCGATTCTCAGCAGCAGCCACCGCGATCCGGCACGGCGACGAGCCGGCCCAGGGAGTTCCCAATCCGATGCACAGTCACGCAGAGTCCATGCCCGGCGACCGTCCCGACCTCGCGGATCCGGCCATCGGGCCGGCCGAACCCGCCCGGGTGATCGAGATCGGTGAGGTCACCGCCGGGATCGCCGTCCCCGAGGGGCGCGGCGTCCGGTTCTTCTCGTCGGCGCGCGATTTCGACGGGCTCGACGGCGCCGTGTTCCGCACGGCCGAGCAGGCGACCCGCGCGGCCCGCGCCCGCATGAGTGCCCGGTCCCCCGACCGGGCGCACCGGCCCGCGCTGCGGCGGGCCTGACCCGCCCGCTACTTGCTKCACTCGTCCCGGGTGCGCTTCATGGCCTCCGCGAACCCGCCGAGCGCGTACTCGTCGCTCGTCGGGTTCCCGCGCAGCGAGGTGGTCTTGATGATCAGCTTCGGGTTGCGGGCGCTCATCTCGGAGACGACCCGCGCCTCCTCGGCGGGGTTCTGCAGCCAGGCATTGCCGTCCTTCACCACGAGGCCGTAGCGGCTGGCGCCCAGGTTGAGGCTCGGGTCGGTCGGCGCGGCCGCGGAGCCGGGCTTGACCTGGGAGGCCGCGGGCTTCGACGGGAAGCCCAGCATCACCGCCACCTCGTTCTGGATGTTCTCGCCCTTGCGGACGCTCACGAACAGGTAGGCGGTGTCGCGCTTCAGGGTCTTGGGCGAGCGCGTCTGCGGCTGCGCGATCGCGTAGCAGAGCTTGTTGCGGCCGTCGCCGTTCACGAACACGTTCCAGTCGCCGAAGATCGCCACCGGGGTGGCCTGCTGCATGCCCGGCGGGGTCGCGGTCTTCTTCTCGGCGCGCTTGCTCCGCTCGCGGCCGTGCCGCCGCCCGCGCCGCGACGGGGCCGCGTCGCC
>NZ_MLBW01000023.1:0-191436 GCF_036441335.1 Methylobacterium mesophilicum | reverse complement strand
GCGTCGAGGGCGGCCGCCGCGGTCGGGCCGCGCGCCTCGATGCCGATCGTCACTTCGGCGAAGTCCGGCGCCCGCGTCTCCGACGCGCGCCCGACGACGCCGATGTGGCGCTTGCACGCCGCGTCGTCGGCCCGCGCCCCGGTCGCCAGGCTCAGGACGAGGAGCGTGCCGGCCAGGATCGCCCTCACGAGCGGTAATCCCCGTTGATCTCGACGTAGGCCTTGGTCAGGTCGCAGGTCCAGACGCGGGCCGAGCCCTCTCCCAGGCCGAGATCGACCCGGACCGTGATCTCCGGCTCGCGCATCACGGCGCTCGCCGCCGCCTCGCTGTAGTCGGGATCGCGGGCGCCCTGGACGGCCACCCGCACGTCGCCGAACCAGATCGCGAGCCGGTCGCGGTCGGCGGGCTCGCCGGCCTTGCCCACGGCCATCACCACGCGGCCCCAGTTGGCGTCCTCGCCCGCCACCGCGGTCTTCACCAGCGGCGAGTTGGCGATCGACATCGCGATGCGGTGCGCGGAGGCGTCGCTCTCGGCGCCGGTCACCCGCACGGTGACGAACTTGCGCGCGCCCTCGCCGTCCTTCGCGACGAGCTGGGCCAGCTCGACCAGCAGGCCGTCGAGCGCCTCCCGGAAGCCGGCGAGACGCGGGTCGGCGGGGTCGGTGACCGCCGGGTTGCCGGCCTTGGCGGTGGCGAACAGCATCAGCGTGTCGGAGGTGGAGGTGTCGCCGTCCACGGTCACGCAGTTGAAGCTCGTCCGCGTCCCGGCCGAGAGGAGCGCCTGCAGCACGTCCCGCGGCAGGGCCGCGTCGGTGAAGACGAAGGACAGCATCGTCGCCATGTCGGGGGCGATCATGCCGGCGCCCTTGGCGATGCCGTTGATCGTCACGCGCACGCCGTCGATCTCGGCCGCGCGGGTCGCGAGCTTCGGGAAGGTGTCGGTCGTCATGATCGCCCGGGCCGCCGCGGTCCAGGCGGCCGGCCCGTCCTCGGCCCGGGCCGCGCACTCCGCCAGCACGCCGGCGAATCGCTCCGCCGGGAGCGGCTCGCCGATCACGCCGGTCGAGGCGACGTAGACCTCGCGCGCGCCGCAGCCCGCCGCCTCCGCGGCGATCTCGACGGTGCGCGCCACCGCGTCGCGCCCGAGCCGGCCCGTGAAGGCGTTGGCGTTGCCGGAATTGACCACGAGCGCCCGCGCCGACCCGTCCGCCAGGGCGTCGCGGCACCAGTCCACCGGGGCCGAGGGGCATTTCGAGCGGGTGAACACGCCGGCCGCCCGGGTCCCGGGCTCGAGGGCGACGTAGAGCACGTCGGTGCGGCCGCTGTAGCGGATCCCCGCCTGGGCGGTCGCGATCCGCACGCCCGGCAGGGGCGGCAGGTCGGGCATCGCGGTGGGCGCCAGCGGGGAGACGGGAGGGGCTTTCGCGGACGACATCGGCTCGGGCTCCGGCAGCGCGCGGCTCAGGTCCCGCGGCGGCCCGGTGTTGCCCGCGCGACCCCGCCGGCGTCAACTCCGTGCCCAGCCTATGATCACGCCGCGGGAGTGCTTCGCCTTTGTGCAACCGCGGCGCCGAATGCGGCGGGTTCGCGGCGCCGGGCTTGCGTGTGGATTGCATCCCAGCTTAGCATGCTGCATCGCAAAGCCAGCGCGAAGTCGAGTGCGGAATGCCCCCAGCCGACGTCGAGACTGCCTCGAGCAGCCTTCCCCAGGGCAGCTGCTACCGGATCCAGGTCCTGGTCGTCGGCCGCCACAAGCGCTGGCGCGACGAGGTCTCGGCCCAGGTCCGGATGCTGGGCTATCAGGTCACCGCCTGCGACCGCGGCGTCGACGCCATGACGGTGCTGGCCCTGGGCCTGCCGGTGGACGTGATGGTGGTCGATACCGCGCTCCAGGGCGGCCTGTGCTGCGCGCAGCTCGCCGTCGAGGCGCGGGCCCTGCGCCCGGCCCTGCGCATCATCCTCGCCAGCGACCCGGTCGACGCGATGGGGCCGGAGGCGTCGGCCCGCGTTCCCGACGCGCTGCTCGTCCCGCGCGACCAGTTCCAGAACGGGATGGTCGCCACGACCATGCGCGAGGCGCTGGCGAATCGCGCGGCCTGAAGAACGGCGCGATGACCTGACCGAGCCGGACGGCCCGGGGCCTGAAGAGCGGCGCAGCGCGTCGATCGGGCCGCGGCCGCCGCGATTCGACGCGCCTGCGTGCACGTTCGAGCCTGTCGAGATCGAGGTTTCCCGGCCGATGTCGGCGACGCGGGCCGGTCCGCGCGGCCAGTCCAATGCAGCGCCGCGAGATCCGGGCGAAGAGTGATTTCCGCGGAGTCGCGACGCGGCTCGGCGGCGGACACGCGCAAGGCGAAGGCTTCGGGCAGGCCGCGGCGCGCGGTCAGGACTGGTCCATCGCGACGAGAACGCGCGGATTGCCGTTTGGGCGCGTGGCCCGGCGTCTGCAGCGGGCCCGCGCGCGCGTGAGATCTGATCGATCTCGAAATATCGGCGCCGTATATCTGTAGTACAAGTTGAACTTGATCGGGTGACGCGATGTTGTCATGATCCTGTGGTCTATCGATGTGCCGAGAAACCGGCCCGTTCTGTGGAAGATATGCCCGTGAGAATTGGGATACGCGCGCGCCTCTACGCGGGATTTGCGATATTCGTCATGCTCACGGGCATCATCGGCGCATTCGCGATCTACCAGCAGGGTGTGATCGGCGAAGACCACGCGCTCCAGGCGCGCGTGGAGCGGGGGGCGCAATCGGTCCTGGTGATCGACGGTCACGCCGCACGCCTCATCGGAACGGCGGAGCGGTACCGGCTCCAGCCCAGTCCCGATCTGATCGCCGCGATGGAGCAGACCCGGCAGGCGATCGAGCAGACCTGCGACACGTACTTCTCGCTGGCCATCACGGACGGAGGGCGGAAGCTGTACGACGACGTGCGGGCCGCCGCCCGCGCGATGGAGCCGGAGCTGGAGCGCCTCGCGGCCACGGGTGCGAGCCTGCGCGAGGCCAGGGCGAAACTCTACGAGACCGGCAATACCCTCACCACTCTCCTCGGCAACCTGCTCGCGGACGTGCGTGCCCGGGGCGGTGAGGCGATGCTGGCGCGGGCCGAGCACATCGAGAACGCGGTCCTGCGGTCCCGCATCGCGTCGGCCCGCTTCGTGATCGGCCTGGATCCGCAGGACCGCGGCGCCTTCGAGCAGCGGGCCGAGCAGGCTCTGGCGGCCCTGGACGCGTTCAGGAACACGCAGGGCGGCGCGGCCTTCGCGCCGCAGCTCAGCGCCGTCCGCGACGCGCTGGTCGCCGCCGCGGCCGGCTTCCGCGCGTACGACCAAGCGGTGGCGGCGGCGACGGCGACGTTCGAGACCGGGATCAAGCCCCACGCCGACACGATCGACCGGCTCGGCGTCGCGCTGCGCGACCGGATCGTGGCCGCCGGCGAGCGGATTTCCCGAGAGACCGCGCTGGCCGCGTCACGGGCGCGGTACATCCTGATCGGCCTCGTCGCCGCGGCCCTGCTCCTCGGGGCCGTCCTGGCCTTCGTGCTGGCCCGCAGCATCATCCGGCCGGTCGCCGGCATGACGGAGGCGATGACGCGCCTGGCCGGCGGCGACCTCCAGGTCGCGGTGCCCTACCGCGACGCGACCGACGAGATGGGCGCGATGGCCAGGGCCGTCGACATCTTCCGCCAGAACGCCGTCGCCCGGGCGGAGCTCGAGGCGGCGCAGGCCGCCGAGCAGGCGGGGCGCCTCCGGCGCGCCCAGCGGGTCGACGAGCTCGTCCACGCCTTCCAGCAGAGGATCGCCGCCTCCCTCGAGATCGTCACGGCGGCGACCAGCGCGCTCGACGCGACCGCGCAGGCGATGACCCGGGTGGCCGACAACACCAACACCCAGGCGATGACGTCGAGCTCGGCCGCCGCCCAGACCTCGGCCAACGTCCAGACCGTCGCGGCCGCCGCCGAGGAGATGGTCTCCTCGCTTCAGGAGATCGAGCGGCAGGTCGTGCGCTCCAACGCGGTGGCGGGTCACGCCGCCCACGAGGCCGAGGCGACCAACGCCGCCATGGCGAGCCTGCGCGCCGCCGCCGAGCAGATCGGCGCCGCCGTGATCATGATCTCCGGCATCGCGAACCAGACCAACCTGCTGGCCCTCAACGCCACGATCGAGGCGGCGCGGGCCGGCGCGGCGGGGCGCGGCTTCGCGGTCGTGGCGTCCGAGGTGAAGGAACTCGCCGCGCAGACGGCCCGGGCGACCGAGGAGATCGGCGGCCAGATCGCCGCGATCCAGGCGGCCTCCGGGCAGGCCGCGGAGGCGATGGCGCAGATCGCCCGCACGATCGCAGCCGTGAACGAGATCAGCGGCGCCATCGCGGCGACCGTCGTGCAGCAGACGGCGGCCACCGGCGAGATCTCGCGCAACGCCGGCGAGGCGGCCCGGGGGACGGAGGGCGTCTCGGCCAACGTGGCACGCGTGCTGGCCGCCGCCCGGGAGGCCGGGAGCGCCGCCGCGCAGGTTCAGAGCGCCGCGTCCGAGCTGGCGACGCAGTCCCTGACGGTCAAGCGCGAGGTCGACAGCTTCCTCAGCGACATCCGGGCCGCGTGAGCGACCGACCTAGATGGCGGCGGCGGGATCGCTCTCGTCGCCGTCGCCGTCGCGGCTCCGCCGCTCGCGCGGCCGCCGGTCCAGGAAAGAGCGGCCGATGGCGCGCAGGGGCGCCGTCAGACGGCGGACATCCTCGGCCCGCTCCATAATGCGCTCGCCGTTGCGGATCTCCTTGTCGAGCCGCGCCATCGTCCGGGCGAGCGCCGGGTCGTCGTCGTCCAGCCAGACCTGGGTCACGCGGGCGAAGGCGATGACCACGCCCTGCAGCTTGAGCTGCCCGAGCGATCCCTCGGTGTCGATCCCGGCCGCCGCCAGCATGTAGCGGTGCGAGTTCAGCATGACGCCGTTCAGCGCCAGCATCGACAGCGGCTCGCCGCGGAGCGCGTACGCGATCCGGCGGAGCGCCCGCTTGTAGGGCTCCATGGCGTCGAGGCGGCGCATCAGCACGTCGAACAGCCGCTCGCGCGTCGGCTCCTCCTCAAGGCCCGTGAGATCGCCCTCTAGGACCTTGCGGTCGATGATGCGGGTCAGGCCGCCGAGGACGGCCCCCTTCGACGGGAACAGGTCGCGCAGCTCGGCGAGCGTGAGGCCCGCCTCGCGGGCGATGTCGCTGACCTCGATGTCGTTCCAGGGCTGCTCGGCGGCGAGGCGCATCAGGGCCTCGACGGCCGCCTCCCGGGGCGACAGCTTCGGCGCGCCGCTCGACGTCCCCCCGTCGCCTGTCCCGGCCGCGCCGTCCCGGGCCGAGGAGCCGGGCGCGACGCTCTCTTGGGCAGCACTCTCGTGGGCAGCGCTCTTCCGGGCGGTGCTTGCCTTGGCGGGGCTCGCGGCCTTGCGGGGCCGCTTCGAGGGGTCTTTGCTGTCGGTCATGGATCGGTTGCCCGGTCTGATCGGTCGTGTCGCCTCATGTAGGCGGGCGGGCCGCGAAGGGCAGGTCCGTCGCGCGGCCATGCCGCACGGACGATGCCCGATGTCAGCCCGCGCGATCGGATCGCTGTCAGCCGGACAGTTCCCCGGCCCGCCGACGGGCCGCGGCCACCGCCTCCCGCATCAGCGCGCCGAGGCCGTCGTCCCGCATCAGCACGTCGAGGGCCGCCGCGGTGGTGCCGCCGGGCGAGGTGACGTTGCGGCGCAACTCCGCCGCCTCCGCCGGGCTGGCATCGAGGAGCGCGCCGGCCCCCGCCACGGTCGCCCGGGCGAGGCTTCGGGCGACGTCGGGTTCCAGGCCGGCCGCGATGCCGGCCTCCGCCAGGGTCTCGGCCAGCAGGAAGACGTAGGCCGGTCCGGAACCCGAGACCGCCGTCACCGCGTCGATCTGCGCCTCGTCGGCGAGCCACGCCACCGCGCCGTTCGCCGCGAACAGCGCCTCCGCGGCCGCCCGCTGCTCCGGGGTGACTTCGGAACTCGCGCAGGCGCCGGTGGCGCCCCGGCCGATGCTCGCCGGCAGGTTGGGCATCGCCCGGACGATCGCGCGCGCCCGCGGCAGCCGGACGCGGAGATCCGCGACGGTCTTGCCGGCCAGGATCGAGACGACGAGCGTGTCGCGGCCGATGAGGCGGTCGAGCCCGGGAGCGGCCGCGTCCAGGCCCTGGGGCTTGATCCCCAGCACCAGGACGGCACCGGGCTCGGGATCGGGCGGGTTCAGAGCGATGCCGCGGTCGGCGCAGAGATCCACGATCGGCCGCGCGGGCACCGGGTCGATGATGGTGGTGCGGCGGGCGTTGAGGCCCGCCTCCAGCCAGCCCGCCAGCATCGCGCCGCCCATCTTGCCGGCCCCGGCCAGGACCAGGGAGGCGGGCATCCGCGCCGCGGAGGCGCCCGCGGCGGTCACGCCTCGCCTTCGGTCTCGAACAGGACGGCGTCGAGGGCCTCGCGCGCGCTCTTGCCGGCCCAGAGGACGAACTGGAACGCCTGGAAGTAGCGCTCGCAGGCGTCGACCGCCGTCTTCATCATGGTGGCGCATTGCGGGTGGGTCGGGACGGCGCCGCCAGTCAGCAGGAGCGCGTGCCGGAACATCACCACGCTGTCGGTCGTCCAGAGGTCGAAATGGCCGACCCAGAGCTGCTCGTTGATCAGCGCGATCAGGCGCATCACCTCGGTGCGCTGCCGCTCCGGCACCTTCAGGTCGAAGGCGCAGGCGACGTGCAGCGCCTCGACGTCCTCGATCCACGTGAAGGCGACGTTGTAGTCGGTCCAGCGACCGGGGCTCGTGACCGACATCTCGTCGGTTTCGGCCCGGTCGAAGATCCAGTCGCGCAGTGAGGCCAGCCGCTCGACGACGTCGAGCGGATGCTCGTTCCGGTCCGGGTCGTGGAAGTCGACGTTGAGAAGCGGCATGACGATCCAGAAGGACGACCCGGACGAGATCCGGCCCGACGTGGCGGAGACGCGAAACCGGAGCGCGAGAACACTCCGAGAACTTGAACGACCGGCAGATCTAGGCCGGCGGTGACACGATCGACTGTCGAAGCTCTGCGGACATCGCCCCGCAGCCCCCGAATCACCCTATGCCCGACTATAGACCGGCCGTGACTCGCGACACAAAGTGCAGGTCACATTCAGTGAACAGGAAACCGGATCGTCGACGCCGCTTCCTGTGTAAAAGCCCGCGGCGTTGCCGCGGAGACTCAGACCACCTCGCTCAGGCCCGCGGCGCCCGCTCCGGCGGCGCCGGATCGCGCCTCCAGGGCCGCCACGCGGGCCGTCAGGGCCTCGTTCTGCGCCTGGAGCTGGGTCACGAGGTCGCGGAGTACGTCGAGCTCCTCGCGGGAGGCGATGTCGAGGTCGCGGACGACGCGCTCGAGCTGCGCCCGGACCACGGTCTCGGCCTCGCGGCGGACGCCCTGGGCGGCGCCGGCGGCGTCGGTCATCAGGCGGGCGAGGTCGTCGAACAGTCGATTGGAGGGGGGCATCGGGGTCTCCCGGATCGGCCGGCTGCCGCGGCGGCCGCCTGACGGCGCGATTCGAGACGACGAGATAGGAATCTTCGCGATGGGGAGCAACGCCCGGACCGCCCCGAGCTCGGCCCAGGTCCGGTCCAGGTCCGGTCCAGGGCCGCTCCAAGTCCGGCCGGGGAGGCGGAGCAGGGCCGGTCGGGGCCCGCTCCGCCGACGCCATCACATGTGGCGCATCATGCGGCGGTGCATGCGCCGGTGCATCATGCGGCGCTCCATCCGGCGGTGCATCATGCGATGCTCCATGCGCCGGTGCATCATGCGGCGCTCCATCGGGGTCATGCGGACATGCGTCACCGCGTCCGGGGCCGCGACGGCGCCGGGCATGGCAGGGGCCGCCGAGGCCGGCTGGACGAGGGCGGCGCCGCCGAGGGAGGCCAGCACGGCGAAGGCGAAGGTCAGTTTCCTCACGAGGAGACTCCAGTTCTCTGAAGGCCGGGCTTGGCGCCCGGTTCATCCTCCCGGGCGGGAGGTGCGGAGAGTCGTCTCGTGCCGGGGGACGGCACGGCGGGTCTGCGAGGACCCGCCGCCATCAACTTCCGATTCAGAGATTCGTTTCCTCGAACGCCTTCACCCACTCGGCGCAGATCCCCGAGCGAACGATGTCGTTGCGGGTGAACTCAACCACCGGGACCGGCATCATCCGGCTCTTGACCATGTGCATGACGGTGCGCAGGCCGGAGGTCTCGCGCAGATCCGTCTGCGAGACGTCGCCGTTGATGATGACCTGGCAATCGTCGCCGATCCGGGTCAGGAACATCTTGATCTCGTTGATCGTGGTGTTCTGCGCCTCGTCGAGGATCACGAGGCAGTTCTTGAAGGTCCGGCCGCGCATCACCTCGAACGGGACGATCTCGATGTCGCCGGTCTTCAGGGCGATCTCGAAGGCGGCGGCGCCCATGCGCTCCTTCATGGCCTCGGTGAGCGGCGCGACCCAGGGGGCGATCTTCTCTTCCAGGGTGCCGGGGAAGTAGCCCAGCGACCGGCCCGAGGGCACGTTCGGGCGGGTGATGACCACCTTGGCGATGCGGCGCTGGCGGAGCTGGTCCGCCGCGCGGGTGCCGGCGATGAAGGTCTTGCCGGTGCCGGCGGGCCCCAGGACGATGACCTGCGGCGAGCGGGCGAGGGCGTCGAGGTACTCGGCTTGGCGTTCGGTGAGCGGTTGGATGGGAGCGAGATTGCGTTCTTCGTCGAAGCGTGTGCGATGAATGCGGGACGTGCGGTCTTCAACCAGTTCAAGTCGTGCGCGGCGTCTCTTCATGGATGTACACTCCAACGGGACTTGCCAACCTGGATCTGTTTCTGAACTGCCGTTTACCTGCTTGCTCCCGGTTCTACTCGTTTGCGGAACTTAATACCGGCCCCAGGCCGAAGGTTCCGCCCCGCGCTCGCCCGCCTGTGGAGAGCGTCACGACGTTCCGTGCGCGGCCGAATACGCGATGCAACTGGCGCACCATCGCGATTCGCGCCCGACGATTGCGCGTCGGGTGTGACTAAGGGGTGACGGTCGGTGGCGAGGCTTCGAAAAAGCCGCGCGGCTGGCGCGGATGCATCAGCGACGGGCCGCGCGATACGACGTCCGGCTGACGGGCCACCGCCGTCCTCGCGAGCGGGGCGAAGCGATCCCGGCGGCGCCAGGCTCGCCGATGTCGGGCCAGCCTGGATGGCCGCGCTCCGCTCGCGAAGACGGTGCGGGCTGCAGGGACGGAAAACGCTGGCCGGGAACCGTATCACACGGGATGGTGCGGCATCCGGCACGATCTCCGATCCTCCCCGCCCGCGCGGGCGAAGCCGGCCGACCCTGCCGCCCTGACACGTCCGGGCTTGGTCGGCGGGACTAGCTCGATCCGGCCTGGACGAAGCTGTCGAGGACCATCTTCCGGCCGGCCTTGTCGAAGTCAACGGTCAGCTTGTTGCCGTCGACCGCCGCGACCGTTCCGGGGCCGAACTTGGTGTGGAAGACCCGCTGGCCGCCCTGGAAGGCCGAGGGCGCGCCCGTCGACTTGGCGATCAGCTCGCCCTCGATCTGGCGGGGGCCGCCGGCATGGCCGCCGGACCGCCCGCCCGGGCCCGCCGAGCGGAAGCCGCCTCCGGACCCCGATCCGGACCCGAACCGGCTTCCCGGCGCGGTGTTGGCCTGCGCCCGCTGCCAGCCCGGCGTGCCGTAGCTCGACCCGAACGGCGCCGGGTTGCGGTCGAACCGGGAGGCGCCGGCCGAGAAGTGGGCCGGGGCCTCGACCACGTCGACCGCCGTCTCGGGCAGCTCGTCGATGAACCGGGACGGGATGGTCGAGGACCAGAGCCCGTGGATGCGCCGGTTGACCGCGAAGGACAGCTTCGCGCGCTTGCGCGCCCGGGTCAGCCCGACATGGGCGAGGCGCCGCTCCTCCTCCAGGCCGGCCCGGCCGCTCTCGTCCAGCGCCCGCTGGTTCGGGAACAGGCCGTCCTCCCAGCCGGGGAGGAACACGGTGTCGAACTCGAGCCCCTTGGCGGCGTGGAGCGTCATCAGCGAGACCCGCTCGGCGCCCTCCGCCTCGGAGGCCTCCATCACCAGGGAGACGTGCTCCAGGAAGGCCGCGAGGTCGGGGAACTCCTCCATCGAGCGGACGAATTCCTTCAGGTTCTCCAGCCGGCCGGCGGCGTCGGCGGAGCGGTCCTTCTGCCACATCTCGGTGTAGCCGGACTCCTCCAGGATGGTCTGCGCGACCTCGCTGTGCGGCTGCGACTCCGCGAGCCGCGCCCAGCGGGTGAAGCTCTCGGTCAGCGCCCGCAGGGTCGAGCGGACCCGGGGCTTCAGCTCGTCGGTCTCGCACAGGCGCGCGGCGGCGATCCGCAGCGGCACCCGGTTGGCGCGGCCGTAGGTGTGGAGCTGCTGCAGGGTGGCGTCGCCCAGCCCGCGCTTCGGCGTGTTCACGATCCGCTCGAAGGCGAGGTCGTCGCTGACGTTCACGGTGGCGCGCAGGTAGGCCAGCGCGTCGCGGATCTCGGCGCGCTCGTAGAAGCGCGGGCCGCCGATGACCCGGTAGGGCAGCCCGAGCTGGACGAACCGGTCCTCAATCTCGCGCATCTGCGCGGAGATCCGCACCAGCACGGCGATCTCCGACAGGGGGTGCTGCTTGGACTGGAGGGACTCGATCGATTCGGCGAGCATCCGCGCCTCCTCCTCGGAATCCCACGCCCCCGTCACGGTGACGCGCTCGCCCGGCTCGTCGTCGGTGCGCAGGGTCTTGCCGAGGCGGCTCTCGTTCTTGGCGATCAGCCCGGAGGCGGCCGCCAGGATGTGGCCGGTGGAGCGGTAGTTGCGCTCCAGCCGCACCACCACCGCGCCCGGGAAGTCGTGCTCGAAGCGCAGGATGTTGTCGACCTCGGCGCCGCGCCAGCCGTAGATCGACTGGTCGTCGTCGCCGACGCAGGCGATGTTCTTCCGGGACTGCGCCAGCAGGCGCAGCCACAGGTACTGGGCGACGTTGGTGTCCTGGTACTCGTCCACCAGGATGTAGCGGAACCGGTCCTGGTAATTGGCCAGGACGTCGGGGTTCTCCCGCCAGAGCTTGAGGCAGAGCAGCAGGAGATCGCCGAAATCGACGGCGTTCAGCGTCGCGAGCCGGGCCTGGTAGGCGGTGTAGAGGGCGCCGCCCTTGCCGAACGCGAAGGAAGCGGCCTCGCCCGGGGGCACCTGCTCGGGGCCGAGGCCGCGGTTCTTCCAGCCGTCGATGGCGTGGGACAGGGCCCGGGCCGGCCAGCGCTTCTCGTCGACGTTCTGGTCGGCGATGACCTGCTTCATCAGCCGGAGCTGATCGTCGGTGCCGAGGATGGTGAAGTCGGATTTGAGCCCGACCAGCTCGGCGTGGCGGCGCAGGATCTTGGTGCCGATGGCGTGGAAGGTGCCGAGCCAGGGCATGCCCTCGCCGGCCGGCCCGATCAGCGCGCCGATCCGGTGCTTCATCTCCCGGGCGGCCTTGTTGGTGAAGGTCACCGACAGGATGTCGAAGGGGCGCGCCCGCCCGGTGGCGATCAGGTGGGCGATGCGGGTGGTCAGCACCCGGGTCTTGCCGGTGCCGGCGCCGGCCAGCACCAGGATCGGGCCCTCCGTGGTCTCGACGGCGCGGCGCTGCTCGGGGTTCAGCCCCTCGAGGTAGCCGGCCGCCTCGCGGCGGAGGGCGCCCATGGCGCGGGCGGCGATGGACGTGGCGGGCGCGCCGTCCCCGGCGGACTGCGGATGCGGGGGGTTCTGCATCCCGCATCCCTGGACCAAATCGCGAACGGCGTCGAGGCCGTTCGCGCCGCGGCGGGGGCGCGGAGCCATGAAGCGCGGCTGTCCGCGCCGGGGTGATCCGCGTCCTCCGGGCTCGTCGCGCTCCGCGGCCGGCCGCCCGGTCCGNGTCGGCGACGACCTGCGCGCGGGCCGCCTCGACGTCCGCGGCACGCTCGCGGGCGGCCCGGTGCCGCGCGGCTGGAATTCCGGGCCGCCCGCAATCCAGTTCGGCCTGACCGGGCCGCTGGGCGCGCCGGAGCGGGTGCTGGACGTCGGGACCCTGTCGAACGGCCTCGCGGCCTTCGTGCTGCAGCGCGAGCTGGAGACGATCGAGCTGACCGAGGCCGACCAGGTGGAGCGGCAGCGCCGCCGCGCCCGGATCGAGATGGACCGGGCCCGCGCGGCCGCCCTCAAGGCCGCGGCCGAGAAGGCCGCCGCCGACAGGATTGCCGCCGACAGGGCCGCCGAGGAGGCGGCGAGGCGGCCGCGCAATCCGGAGGCGGGCGCCCCCTCGCCGGCGCCCGCAGAGGTTCGCCCGTGAGGCCGGCCGCGTCCTGAGGGCGGGAGGGAGCCGGCTTCCGTGAAGGCCTCGGGCCAGCACCCTGTCGGGCCCCGTGCCCGCGCGCGGTGGCGGCTCTACGCCTTCCCCACCACCATGAGCGCGAAGGCGTAGATCAGCGCCACCTCCTCCAGCCGGTCGAACCGGCCGGCGGCGCCGCCGTGGCCGGCCTCCATGTTGATCCGCAGGAGCACCGGCCCGCCGCCCGTCATGGTGGCGCGCAGCCGCGCGACCCACTTGGCCGGCTCCCAGTAGGTCACCCGCGGGTCGGTGAGCCCGCCGAGCGCCAGGATCGCCGGGTAGTCCTTGGCGGCGACGTTGTCGTAGGGCGAGTACGACAGGATCGTCCGGAAAGCGGCCTCGCTCTCGCCCGGGTTGCCCCATTCGGGCCATTCCGGCGGGGTCAGCGGCAGCTCCGCGTCCAGCATGGTGTTGAGCACGTCGACGAAGGGCACGTCGGCGACGATCCCGGCGAACAGCTCCGGCGCGAGGTTGGCCACCGCCCCCATCAGCATCCCGCCCGCCGACCCGCCATGGGCGACGATGCGCTTCTCGGACGTGTAGCGGGCCTCGATCAGCGCCCGCGCGCAGGCGATGAAGTCCGTGAAGGTGTTGGGCTTCTTCTCGCGCTTGCCGTCGAGGTACCAGCGCCAGCCCTTCTCGGTGCCGCCGCGGATATGGGCGATCGCGTAGACGAAGCCGCGGTCGACGAGGCTCAGCAGGTTCGTGCGGAACGCCGCCGGCATCAGCGTGCCGTAGGAGCCGTAGCCGTAGAGCAGCAGTGGCGCGCCGCCGTCGAGGGCGAGGTCGCGGCGGTGCAGGAGCGAGATCGGCACCTGCTCGCCGTCCGGCGCGGTGGCGAAGAGCCGCCGGGTCACGTAGGCGGCCGGGTCGTGGCCGCTCGGCACCGCCTGCCGCTTGCGCAGGAGCCGGGTGCGGGCCGCGCAGTCGTAGTCCCAGGTCTCCGACGGGGTCGTCATCGACGAGTAGACGAAGCGGATCGTGGCCGTGTCGAAGGCGAGGCCGGCCCGCAGGCCGAGGGAGTAGGCCTCCTCGGCGAAGGCGACCGTGTGCTCGGTGCCGTCGGCGAGGTCGCGCACGACGATCCGCGGCCTGGCGTTCTCGATCTCCAGCCGGACGAGGTGGCCGGCGAGGAGGTGCAGGTGGCGGATCATCACCCCGGACCGGTGCGGCACGAGGTCGGTCCAGCGGGCGCGGCCCGGATCGTCGAGCGGCGCTGTGACGATCTTGAAGTCCTCGGCGCCGTCCGCGTTGGTGCGGATGAACAGGCGGTCGCCGCGGTGCTCGACCCCGTAGATCAGCAGCGGCGTGCGCGGCTCGACGACGCGCAGGGGCGCGTCCTCGGCGTGCCGGTCGAGCAGCCGGACCTCGGAAGTCTCGTGGTCGCTCACCGTCACGTCGAGGAAGGCGCCGGACTGCGTCTTGCCGATGTGGACGAAGTAGCCGGCGTCGGCCTCCGTGTAGACGGTCTCGTCCGCGCTCTGCCCCGTGCCGACGCGGTGGCGCATCACCTTGGCGGGCCGGTGGTTCGCGTCCACCGCCACGTACCAGAAGCTCGCACCGTCCGCGGCCCAGACCGCCTCGCCGGAGGTCGCCTCGACGCGGTCGTCGAGGTCGAGGCCGGTGGCGACGTCGCGCACCCGGATCGTGTAGAGTTCCGAGCCCTTGGTGTCGACGCTCCAGGCGAGCCGGGCGTGGTCGTCGGAATGCACCGCGGCGGCGATCTCGAAGAACGGCAGGCCCTCGCCCTCGCGGTCGCCGTCGATGAGGATCGTCTCGTCCGGGTCCGCGCCCGAATCGGGTACGTCGGGCGACGTTGCCGGCCGCCGGCAGATCAGCGGGTGCTGCCCGCCCTCGCGGTGGCGCGTGTAGTAGGCGAAGGGCCCGTCCGGCTCTGGGACGCCGCTCTCGTCCTCCTGGATCCGCCCGCGCATCTCGGCGACGAGCTGCCGCCGCAGATCCGCGCTGCCGGCGAGCGCCGCCTCGGCGAAGGCGTTCTCGGCCTTCAGGTAGGCGGCGATGTCGTCCGGCAGCGCGGCCGGGTCCTTCAGGACCGTCTGCCAGTTCTCGGCCTTCAGCCACGCGTAGTCGTCGGTGATCTCCTGCCCGTGGACGCTGAAGCGTCGCGGCCGGGCCTCGGCCACCGGGGCGCCGGTCCTGTGCGCGAGCAAGCCGTGGCCGATCTCCGTCATCGTCTCTCCCGTCGGGTCCCGTCGCGCGCCGGTGTCGCGTCCGGGTGAGCGGATGTGTCCCGCCGGGCGCGCGGATGCAAGGCGTCCGGGGGCAGGGCCGGGGCGGGAGCCCTGTGCCGCCGGCGCGCTCCCGCGCCGGGNCCGGACCCGCGCCGGGGCGGCCCGGTCGGACGGTCTCGGCGAGGCCCTCGAACCCGTCGGGAGCTCGGCGCAGCGGCCGATCCCGGCCGGGCACCGGCACCGGAGCGCCGCGGGCGCGGCACAGATCCTGACAAGTCGAGCCGAGCACAGGCTGGAGACAATCGCCCCGGGATTATCCGGCTCCGCGATCCGTCCGACCTAATGGGGGATGTGTGGATGGTGGAATGGCAGATTCGATGCATGTTCTGTGTGCGGAGTACCGGAAACATCGTACGGGACGGGGGACAACGGGCGTTCTGGCGGGTGTGGCGGGGTTGCTGAGTCTGCCGGCGGAGGCGGCGGAACTTCCCGATCGGCGAAAATCTCAGCTCATCGAGCACGTGCGGATCTGCTCGGCCTACGGCCAGGCCTTCTTCTTCATCCCCGGCACGGACACCTGCCTGCGCCTCTCCGGCCGCGCGCGCTACGAGTACGCGTACCAGCCCTCCTACAGCCGCTCGGGCACCGCCACCGCCACGCCCGGGGATTACAGCGGCTACCAGGGCCGCCTCCGGATCAACCTCGATGCCCGGAGCCAGACGTCCTACGGCACGCTGCGCGCCTTCCTGCGCCTCGACGCCGGGAGCCGGACCGGCTTCGCCACGATGCATGCCGGCGCGCTGAACCGGATCGGCGGCGCCTTCCCGGCCCTGGGCGCCGACCAGTTCGGCCGGGCCCAGCAGCAGTTCAACGTCGACAAGGCGTTCATCCAGTTCGCCGGCATGACCGCCGGCCGCGCCTCGTCGTTCTTCGATTTCTACGCCCACGACTTCGAGTTCATCGTCGCCAGCATGGGCTCGGACAATCCCGCGACCAACCTCGCCGCCTACACGGCGACGCTGGGCAAGGGCCTGTCCGCCTCGCTGTCGGTGGAGGACCCGATGTTCCGCCGCACGCCGGTCTACGCGTCCCAGAACGCCGCGGCCTCGGCATTCCCGAACCCCGGCGCCATCTTCTCGCCCGGCAATCCGGTCGCGCCGATCTTCGTCGGGTACGACGCCGCCGGCCGGCCGACCGGCGTGGGCTTCGTCGACACGGTCCAGCGCAGCCGCATGCCCGACATCGTCGGCGTGCTGCGCTCCGACCAAGCCTGGGGCTCCGCGCAGCTGTCGGGGGCCGTGCACGAGGTCAACCACGGCCTGCTCAGCAGCGTGTCGTTCGCCGGCACGAACCTGGGCGCGCCCGTCTCGGTGGGCAACAACCGCGCGCCGGGCGGCGCGGCCTCCGCCTTCGGCTGGGCCGTGCAGGGCGGCGTGAAGGTCAACCTGCCGTTCATAGCGACCGGCGACACCCTCTACCTTCAGGGCGCCTACGGGGAGGGCACCGCCCTGTATACCGGCCTCCCGGCCTATAACGGCCCCTGGGCACAGTCGGCCACCGCGGTGCAGGGGGCGGCCTTCTCCCAGTTCTTCAGCGACGGCGTGATCAACCCCTTCACCCAGCGCCTGGAACTGTCGACGAGCTACTCGTTCACGGCGGCGATGCTGCACTACTGGACGCCCGCGATCCGCTCCGCCTTCTTCGGGTCCTACGGCGCCCTGAGCTTCGCCCGCGGCGCCCGCGCGGCGCAGGGCGCCTATTTCGGCGCGACCGGGACCGGGCCGGGCACCCCCGGCACGCGGTTCTTCGACCTGAGCCAGGTCCTGCGGGACAGCTACCGCTTCGTCGTCGGCGGCAACCTGATCTGGTCGCCGGTGAAGGAGTTCGATATCGGCGTCGAGGCGATCTACACGCGCTACGGGCCGCGGAGCGGCCGCATCCTCGACCTGGGCCGGTATCCCAACCAGAACGCGGCCTACGTCAACAACCTTGCCAACCCGGTCTCGACCGCCCGCCACGTCGACGTCATCCAGGTGCGCGCGCGGGTGCAGCGGGACTTCTGAGGGCGGCCGCGGATCGGGCGTGAGCCGGGAGAGCCGGCTCGGCCGGGAGCCGGTTCCGACCTCGGGCGTTGATCCGCCGGCCGTGGCGCCGTTCACGGTCGCCGGTTCGATCCCGAGGTGCAACATGGACGCGATCCCCGACCCGCAGCCGGATCCCCAGGACGATCACCCCGCCGCGGACCTGGAACGCGTGAACGACGTCCTGGCGACCTGGGCGGCGCGCTCCGCCGCCGAGAGCGCCGCGCTGATCGAGCGGTTCGAGGCGATGGGCTACGAGGTCAGCGGCAAGTCGGAGAGCGAGATCGCCGACATCCTGCACCGTCCGCCGACGCGCGCCGCCGCCGCGAGATAGCTGTGGGTTGTAGGTAAAAAAGCCTTGACCTTCTGAGTCTTCCTGGCAAACTGGGGGTTCTCACGTCCGTCGTAACATACACGGAACAAAACATGAACAAACTTGCCAAGGGCGGCCGTTCTGCCTCGACCGGGGCGGGATCGCGCGGCGCTTCCCCGGACGGTCTGCCGGCGGAGGCGACGCGCCTGCTGGCGCGGCTCGGCGAGCCGGGCGCCTACGCGCGGCCCGACCCGCTGGTGGAGGACGCGCTGGTCGCCCGGCGCGGCGGCGACGGGATCTCGGTGGGGAGCGGGCGCTTCGCGGCCGGCTCCGGGCGGGCCCTGGCGGCGGCCGATCTGGCGACGTGGAACGCGGCCGGCACGCGCCTGACGATCAGCGAGGCGGGTCGGGCGCGCCTGCGCCGGGAGGCCCGGCCGGGCGACCTGACTTTCGCGGCCCAGCACCGCGACCTCGCCGTCGTGGAGGGCGGCGCCGGGCCGGTCCTGCGCAACGCCGCCGAGAACCCCCTGGCCTGGATGGTGCGCCGGCGCGACCGCGACGGCGCGCCGCTCATCGACGCGGCCGCCTTCGAGGCCGGGGAGCGTCTGCGGCGGGACATGACCACCGCCGCCCTGCTGCCGCGGATGGGCGCGGATCTCGGGGCGCCCCGGATCGACGGCGGCGGCCCGCGCGACCCGGCTTCCGCGGCCGACCACGTGATCGCGGCCCGGCAGCGGGTGCGCGGCGCCCTCGACGCGGTCGGGAGCGACCTGTCGGGCCTGCTGATCGACCTGTGCGGCTTCCTGAAGGGCCTGGAGCGGATCGAGGCCGAGCGGCGCTGGCCGGCCCGCTCCGCCAAGGTCGTGGCCCGCATNTCCAATCACGCCCGGGCCTGAGCGCCGCTCGACCCGGGACGAACAAACCCGTCATTCCGGGGCCGCGGAGCGGAGCCCGGAATCCAGACGCGCGCGCGACCCGGCAGGATCGTCGGTCTCCTCCGGGACGGCAGGCGGGTCTGGATTCCGGGCGCGCCTCCCGCGCCCCGGAATGACGGACCGCTGCATGAGGTGGCCTGCTGATCGACCTGTGCGGCTTCCTGAAGGGCCTGGAGCGGATCGAGGCCGAGCGGCGCTGGCCGGCCCGCTCCGCCAAGGTCGTGGCCCGCATCGCCCTGGGGCGACTGGCCGAGCATTACGGTCTGGAGCGGGAGGCGACCGGTCCGGACCGGGCCCGCCTGCGCCTGTGGCGGGGGTGAGGCCGCCCGGGCGGCTCAGGCCTCGGCGGCGAGCCGGACCGCGTCGCGGTGGATGCGCTCCGCCATCGCCCGCACGCCGTTGGAGCGCTTCGACGTGACGTGGGCGCCGAAGCGGAGCTGCCGGAACAGGTCGAGGCCGTCGGTCTCGGCGGCCTCCTGGGGCGTCTTGCCGGTGTAGAGCGCGATCATCAGCGCCACGAAGCCGCGGACGATGAACGAATCGCTGAAGCCGTGCAGGACGAGGCGCGGCGTGCCGTCCGCCGGCTCCGCCCGCGTGTCGATCCAGACCTGGCTCTCGCAGCCGTGGACGCGGTTCGCCTCGGTCCGCTCCGACTCGGGCATCGGCGGCAGCGCGCGGCCGAGCTCGATCAGGTACTCGAGCCGCATGTCATCGTCGTCGACGATCTCGAAATTCTCGATGATGGTGTCGATCGGAGGGAGCATGCTCGGCCGGGTCCGGAAGGGTCTGCGCCGCTATAGGCCGGCCGCGCCGCCGTGGCGACGGGGTCCGGCGCCGCGGGCGCTCATTGCGCGCCGGGGCGCGTCGACGGCAGGGTCAGCCACAGGGGATCGCCCGGGCTGGCATCGCCCGCGACCGCGATCTCGGCCTGGGCCGCGTAGGCGGCGATGAGGCGCGGGCCGAGCTTCGGGACGTTCGGCCGCCCGGACGCGGCCATGTCGCTCACCCCCGAGACGATCGAGAGGCGCAGCGGCGTGCCGGCCTCGATGCCGATGGCGATCGAGCAGGCGACGTGCTCGGCGGTCGCGTCGAGGCACTCGGCCACGATCTCCGCGACGATCATGCCCAGGGCGTTGGCGGTGCGCGGCTCCACGAGGCCGTTCCCGGAGCCGCCGACCTGGACGCCGATCCGCCCGGCCCGCCGGAGCTGCCCGAGCCCGGAGGCGAGGCGGTGCAGGTAGTCCTTCAGGTCGATCGACGCGATGTGCGGCGCCTCGTGCAGGTGCTGCTGCACCAGCGCGATCGCCCGGACCCGCTGGCCCAACGCCTCGAAACTGCCGCGGCAGGGATCGGGGGCCGCCCGGCCGTACAGGCCGATCAGGCTCACCATCACCTGGAGGTTGTTGCGGACCCGGTGGTAGACCTCGGCCAGCAGCGCCTCCTTCTCGGCCAGCGCGTGCTCGATGTGCTCCTCCGCGTGCTTGCGGTCGGTGATGTCGAAGCAGGAGCCGAGATAGCCCTGGAACCGGCCGTCCTCCACGAGGGGCCGGGCGGTGTCGAGCAGCCAGCGGTACTCGCCGTCGTGCCGCCGCAGGCGGAACTCGACGGTGAACGGCGCCCGCGCCTCGAAGGCCGCGGCGACGATCCGGGCATGGCGCTCGAAATCCTCGGGATGCAGCCCGCTGCGCCAGCCGAGGCCGAGCTCCGCCTCCAGGGGCCGCCCGGTGAATTCCAGCCAGCACTCGTTGTGGTGGATCGCGTGGCCGGCCTCGTCCGAGCGCCACATCATCAGCGGCACGACGTCGGCGAATCGCCTGAAGCTGTCGCTCAGGGCGGCGGCTTCCGCGGTGCCCTGTGCCGGACCCCGACCAGGATCCCCCGTGGGGCCGCTGCCGAGCGGGTCTTCCGCGCCGGACCCTGGTGGCTCACCGACCATTCTGTACCCGATTCACTCTGACGGACTGCGTGAGAGGCGACGCCTGCGTGCGGATGGCGCCGGTCAACGTGTCGACCGGACGGCCGTTCCGGTCCTGAACCGCCTTCAGAACTGCCATTCACCAAGACATTAGCGACAATACCTTTCGAGCCCGTTCAGCATGCCGTCGCCGAGGGGTCCCGCACGGGGCATGCGGATTGACCTGCGGCCCTGCCCGCGATCCGCCGCGCGGGCGCGGGCGAGCCGGTCGGGCGGCCCCGGCCGAGGCCCGGTCCGCGCGCTGCCCGCGAACCGCTTGCACAACCTGTAGCCGGCCTTGGGATAACCACAGATCGTTCGTGACGCCTCGTCTTGGTTGTGTCTCTTGGCTTTAGACACAACCTTGAGGCTGCTGTGCTGCCTGTGCCGATCGCGACACCGTCCGTCCACCGCGGGCAGGCGCCTCCCCGGGGCGCCGCCCGGTGGCCGGTGCTGGCCGGCCTCGTCCTCCTCGGCCTGTCGGGCGGCGCCGTCGCCCGGCCGTTCGCGGAGCCCGACGACCGGAACCTCGACCGCCACGGCCATTACCGGAGCCGGGACGGGTCCGACGTCCACCGGCCGGCCGAGAGCCTCGACGGCCGGAAGCCCGCGGGCGCCACGGCCAAGTGCCGGGATGGCACCTGGAGCTTCAGCCACACCCATCGCGGCACCTGCTCGGGCCACGGGGGCGTGTCGCGCTGGGAGGCCTGAGCCTGCACAAGTGCCTTAATTCCTATTACGGTCGAGAGATAGGAATTTGCACTTGACACCGGCGCGCTGCCGGGGTATCAACCAGGCACGGTCGAGACGTGTGCGGAGAGACGCCGATGTGGCCACCCCCTCCCAGCAGGGCGGACAGCCGCGCCGAGGCCCTGACGCTGCTGCGCGAGACCGACCTGACCTGCGACGCGATCGGGGCCCGTCTCGGCGTCCACCCGAAGACGGTGCACACTTGGAACGTCCGGGCCGGCTGGCCGAGGCCGCGGCGGCAACGGCCGCGGCTCCTGACGGGGCGCTGGCCCGCGGCGCGCCGGGCCGCCCTGATCCGCCTGCTGTGCACGCCGGGCGCCGATCCCGGCGACGTCACCGAGATCCTGGGGCTCGGCCGGCTCGACCCGGCGATGATGGCCACGGCCTTCGGGGCTGACCTGCCGCTGCCGCCGGCGGTCACCGGGCGCGGCGACCCCGCGGCCNCTCGCCCGGGCCGGCTATCAGGCCAACCCGGTGGTCCACCGGGCGGTGCGGCTCGTCGCCGAGAGCGCCGCCGGCCTGCCGCTGATCGCCACCGGCCCCGGCGCCGAGCGCGCGGGCGACCTGCTCGCCCTGCTGGCGCGGCCGAACCCCCGGGAGAGCGGCCCRCACCTCCTGGAGACGCTCTACGCCGACCTCCTCCTCACCGGCACGGCCTACCTGGAGGCGGTGAGCCTCGACGGGCGGGTCGCGGCCCTCCAGGCCCTTCGGCCCGGGCGGATGCGGGTGCTGCCGGGCCCGGACGGCTGGCCGGCGGCCTACCTGTACACGGCGGGCGGGCGCAGCCGCCGGTTCGACCTGCCCGAGCCGGGGACCGCCGTGGCGCCGATCCTGGCGCTGACGCTGTTCCACCCGGAGGACGAGACCGGCGGCCTCGCGCCGATCGCGGCGGCGGCCGCGGCCCTCGACATCCACAACGCCGCGAGCGCCTGGAACAAGGCGCTGCTCGACAACGCCGCCCGGCCGTCCGGCGCCCTGGTCTTCGCCGGGGCGACGCTGTCCGAGCCGCAATTCGACCGGCTGAAGGCGGAGCTCGAGGCGAACTACCAGGGCGCCGCCAATGCCGGCCGGCCGCTGCTGCTGGAGGGCGGCCTCGACTGGAAGCCGCTCGCGCTCTCGCCGCGCGACATGGATTTCGTGGCGGCCAAGGACGCGGCCGCCCGGGAGATCGCCCTGGCCTTCGGCGTGCCGCCGCTGCTGCTCGGCCTCGCCGGCGACAACACCCACGCCAACTACGCCGAGGCCAACCGCGCCCTCTACCGCCAGACGCTGATCCCCCTCGCGGCCCGCACCGCCCGGGCGCTGGCGGGCTGGCTGGAGCCCGCCTTCGGCGCGGTCGACCTCGAGCCGGACCTCGACCGGATCGAGGCGCTGGCCGGCGAGCGGGAATCCCTGTGGCGCCGGGTCCAGGCCGCGGATTTCCTCTCGGTGTCGGAGAAGCGGGAGGCCGTGGGCTACCCGCCGGCGATGCCGCGGGCGCCGGGCCCGCCCTGAGGCGCGGGGCGGGCCCTCACTGTCCCATCCGAGGATCCCCCATGGACGGCCATTTCTCCGGCTATGCCAGCCTGTTCGGCGTGCCCGATCTCGGCCGCGACGTGGTGGTCTCGGGCGCCTTCGCGGCGAGCCTCGCCCGCCGCGGGGCCGCGGGCGTGCGGCTCCTGTTCCAGCACGATCCCGCCGAGCCGATCGGCCGCTGGCTCGCCCTGCGCGAGGACGGTCGCGGCCTGTTCGCGGAGGGGCAGCTCAACCTCGCGGTGCAGCGCGGCCGCGAGGTCGACGCCCTGCTGCGCGGCGGCGGCCTCGACGGGCTCTCGATCGGCTTCCGCACGGTGCGCGCCGGGAAGGGCGCCGGCGGCGAGCGCCGGCTCCAGCAGGTCGACCTCTGGGAGATCTCGCTCGTGACCTTCCCGCTGCAGCCGGGGGCCAGGGCGCGCCCGGTCCCGAGCCCGGGCGCCGACCCGGAGGCGGACGCCCGAAGGGCGCCGCGAGACCTGCCGCCAGACCTGCCGCGAGACCCGCCGCCGGACCCATCGCTCGGCCGCTGCCGGCCGCGCGCTCCTGACTTCCACCTCGACGAGGCCCGCCATGGACGCCCAGACCCCGATCGCCGATCCCGCCCTCGCGCCGCCCTGCGGCCTGCCGCCGCTGGAGAACAAGGCCGCCCGGCCCGAGGGCGGCCCGGTCCGCTCCGCCCTCGACGAGCTCGCCGCCGCCTTCGCGGCCTTCAAGGAGACGAACGACGCGCGGATCGACCGGATCGAGGGCCGCCTCGGCGTCGACGTTCTCACCGAGGAGAAGCTCGCCCGGATCGACGCGGCCCTCGACGCCGCCCGCACCCGCCTCGACCGGATCGCCCTGGAGCGGGCCCGCCCGCCCCTCGGCCAGCCGGACGTCCGGGAGGCGGGGGCCGCGCACGAGCACAAGGCCGCCTTCGACCTCTACGTCCGGGCGGGCGAGAGCGCCGGCCTGAAGCGTCTGGAGGCCAAGGCGCTGTCGGCCGGCTCCGGGCCGGACGGCGGCTACCTCGTCCCCGACACGATCGAGCGGACCGTGCTGGCGCGCCTCGGCCAGGTCTCGCCGATCCGGGCGATCGCCAGCGTGCAGCCGATCTCGGGCGCCCAGTACAAGCGCGCCGTCTCGGTGGGCGCGCCGGTCACCGGCTGGGCCGCCGAGATCGCGCCGCGGCCCGAGACCGCCGCGCCGGCCCTGTCGGAGATCGCGTTCCCCGCCATGGAACTCTACGCGATGCCGGCCGCCACCCAGACGCTCCTCGACGACGCCGTGGTCGATCTCGACGCGTGGCTCTCGGCCGAGGTGGAGACCGCCTTCGCCGAGCAGGAGGGCGTCGCCTTCGTCTCCGGCAACGGCGCGAGCCGCCCGCGGGGCTTCCTGAGCTACGACACGGTCGCCAACGCCGCCTGGGTGCCGGGCAAGATCGGCACGGTCGGCACCGGGGCGGCCGGGGCCTTCCCGTCGGCCAGCCCGGCGGACGTGCTGTTCGACCTGATCTACGGGCTGCGGGCGGCCTACCGGCAGAATGCCGGCTTCGTCATGAACCGGCGCACCCAGAGCGCGATCCGCAAGTTCAAGGATTCGGAGGGCAACTATCTCTGGCAGCCGCCCCTCGCCGCCGGCCGGGCCGCGACGCTGGTCGGCTTCCCGGTCACCGAGGCCGAGGCGATGCCGGACCTCGCCAAGGACAGCCTCTCGGTGGCCTTCGGCGACTTCCGCCGGGGCTACCTCGTGGTCGACCGGACCGGGATGCGGGTGCTGCGCGACCCGTACTCGGCCAAGCCCTACGTGCTGTTCTACACCACCAAGCGCGTCGGCGGCGGGGTCCAGGATTTCGACGCGCTCAAGCTGCTGAAGTTCTCCTGAGCGCCCACGGCAAGGTGGACCGCGGTGTGGCCGCGGTCCGCGTCGGCACTCAGCGGCCCGGGTTGCCGTCGCGCAGGGTGCCGGTCGGCTCCTGCACGTGCGCCTCCAGGAACCAGAGGTGCTTGTCGACCGCCCGCGAGATCTCGGTGAACAGGTCGGCCGTGCCGGGATCGCCCGCCTCGTCGGTCTCGTCGATGTTCTGCCGCACCGCGTTGGCGTAGGCGGCGTAGCTGTCGATCAGCGCGGCGATGTGGTCGGCGATGGCGTAGATGCCGGTCGGGTAGGCCGGCAGCTTGGTGCGCTCGGCGACCGTCTGGGTCGAGCCGAAGGCCGTGGCGCCGAGCTGGACCGCGCGCTCGGCGACGCTGTCGTTCAGCTCGTCGAGCTGGGTGCGGAACCCGTCGAGCATCTCGTGGACGCCGATGAATTGCGGGCCCTTGAGGTTCCAGTGGGCCTGCTTGATCGCGAGCGCGAGGTCGATCCCGTCCGCGAGCCGCGCGTTCAGCGCCTCGATCGAGACCTTCTTGGCGTTCGAGTCGGTGTTGTTGCGGGTCTTGTGCGTCCGCGGGGTGTTGCTGGTGCCGGTGTCGGCCATGCTCTCGCTCCGTGAGCCGGGAAGGTTCGGATGCGAAA
Organism: Methylobacterium mesophilicum; assembly: GCF_036441335.1. Taxonomy (GTDB): domain Bacteria; phylum Pseudomonadota; class Alphaproteobacteria; order Rhizobiales; family Beijerinckiaceae; genus Methylobacterium; species Methylobacterium mesophilicum_B. The sequence continues at coordinate 166,808 of NZ_MLBW01000023.1, read as the reverse complement.
AGTGCCGATCGGCCCCCGGGTTCCCGCAGGCGCGAAGGATCCGGGGGAGGGCGGCGGGTTTGCCGCGGCGGGGCCGTGCCGGGGTCGTTCTAGTGGCGGCGGCCCGGGCGGGCCATCCAGTCCGACCGGGTGCCGCGGGGCGCGGTCTCGCCGACCTGGATGCGCGACAGCTCCGCCGCGCGCGCGGCGATCCAGCCGGCATGCTCGGCCACCGGGGTCACGGCGGTGAAGCCGCCGCAGGCGGTCCGGCGCGCGCCCTGCTGCAGGGCGCCGCTGGACCAGCTCACCACGCCGACGATCCGGTAGCCGCCGGGGCCGCCGGTCAGGATCGGGCCGCCGGAATCGCCCAGGCAGGCGCCGGCGCCCGAGGTCTCGGCCATGCGCCGCCGGTCGGTCACGACGGTCACCCGGTTGGCGACCTGGAGCGAGCCGATCGACACGAGGTGGGCGAGGCGCAGGGTCCGCGCCGAGTTCCGCCGGTTCTCGGCCACCACGCCGAAGCCCGCGATGTCCACGGGCTGCCCGTCGGAGATCGAGGCCGCGCCCCGGGGATCGAGGGGCACGAAGTCGTTGCCCAGCGGACGCTCGAGCTTGAGCAGGGCCAGATCGACCCCGGGCTGGTCCTCGGGCGTCGTCCCGGACACGAAGTCCGGGTGCATGGAGGCGGTGATCACCGCGGTCCGGTGCTGGCGGAAGTTCCGGTCGACGCTGATCACCGTGTAGCCGGCCGGCCGCATCACGCAGTGGGCCGCGCTCAGCACGAGGTCCGGGGCGATCAGCGTCCCCGAGCAGATCTCGCCCTCGGTGCTCTCGATCCGGACCACGAAGCTGCGCGCCCCGTTCGGGTCCCGCGTCGTCGTGCCGTTGATCACCGCCGCGGCGGGCGTGGGCAGCAGGCCGCCGAGGGCGCCGAGCAGCGCCACGCCCAGGATCCCGCCCCACAGCCCGCCGCGCAGGCTGCGCTCGCGGGGGCCGGCCTTTCGGATCGGGCGAGGGGACATCGGGAACTCCGGGCGCGCGGAGGCGCGGGTGTGTGACGCCGGGGGCGGCGCCGCGTGAGCCTAGAGCAAGGCAATAGCCCGGCCAAGCTGAGGTTCCCCGCGCACGCGGCGCCGCGACGCTACTCCGACCAGCGCGCCGTCCGGTCCCAGCCGCCGAGCACGCGGTCGATCCAGCCCCGCTGCGGCCCCACCAGGACGCCCTGGGTCAGGCCGCCGCAGGCGCCGCCGATCCAGGCCGACAGGGCGAGGATCGCCCCGTCCGGCCCCGCGATCGGGCCGCCGGAATCGCCCTGGCAGGCGCCGCCGCCCGCGCCCTTCAGCCAGACCAGGAGGCGGCTCGGCCCGTAGGGCTCGATCACCGGCAGGCCGATGCTGCGGTAGGTGCCGGTGGAGCGCGGGTCGCCGGGCCGGGCCGCGCCGTNCGGCGTGGCGGCGGGCGCCGCCGCGGCGCGGCCGGTCTCCGTGACGGTCCATATCGCGACCCCCGATCCGGGGGCCTTCCGCCGCTCCGAGGCGCAGGTGACCGCGAGCCTCGCCCGGGCGGTGGCGCGCGGCCAGCGGGCGACGTGACGACGCCCGCCGCCGATGCCCGTTCCGGAAGCCGAGTTCGCCATGGCCGACGATTTCCACGAAGTGCTGTTCCCCCTCGACGTCTCGCTGCGCGCCGGCGGCGGCCCGCAGCGGCTCACCGAGATCGTGACCCTGGCCTCGGGCCGGGAGCACCGGAACGGCCGCTGGGCCGATTCCCGCCGCCGCTACGAGGCCGGCTTCGGGCTGCGCGGCCTCGACGCCCTGCACGCCGTGCTGGCCTTCTTCGAGGAGCGGCGCGGGCGGCTCTACGGCTTCCGGTTCCGCGACCGGGTCGACAGCCGCTCCGGACCGCCCGGCCGGCCGATCGGCGCCCTCGACCAGCCGCTCGGCACCGGCGACGGCGCCACCGCGTCCTTCCCGCTGGTCAAGACCTACGGCGCCGGCTTCGCGCCCTACCGGCGCCGGATCGCCAAGCCGGTGGCGGGCAGCGTCCGGGTCGCGGTGGCGGGCCGGGAGGTCGAACCCGGCGCCTGTGCGTGCGACCCGACCACCGGCCTCGTCGTCTTCGCGCCGGGCCACGTCCCGCCCGCCGGCGCCGCCGTGACGGCGGGCTTCACCTTCGACGTGCCGGTCCGCTTCGACACCGACGCGCTGACGATCGACCTCGCCGCCTTCACGGCCGGCGAGATCCCGAAGGTGCCGCTCGTCGAGATCGTGCCCTGAGGAGGCGGGACCCCATGCGCGACATCCCGGAGGCCTTCGCGGCCCATCTCGCCGGCGGGGTGACGACCCTGTGCCGCTGCTGGTCGCTGCGGCGGCGGGACGGGCTCGCCCTCGGCTTCACCGACCACGACCGCGACCTGACCGTCGCGGGGCTCGTCCACGCCGCCCGAACCGGGCTGGAGGCGGCCGAGGCCGGTGCCGAGCTGGGCTTCGCGGTCTCGGGCGGCGACGTGGCCGGGGCGCTGAGCGGCCTCGGCCTCACCGAGGCGGACATCGCCGGCGGCCTCTACGACGGCGCCGCCGTGGAGACCTGGCTGGTCGACTGGACCGAGCCCGAGACCCGGCTCCTCCTCGACGTCGCCACGATCGGCGAGGTGCGCCGGGACGGCGACGCCTTCGTGGCCGAGCTGCGCGGCCTCGCGCACCGGCTCGGTGCCGAGCGGGGCCGCACCTACCGGGCGACCTGCGGCGCCGATCTCGGCGATGCCCGATGCCGGGTGGACCGCGCCGCGTGGACGACGGCCGGCCGGGTGACCGGCGTCCCGGAGCCGGCCACGCTCGCGGCGGCGCTCGCCGGGTCCTTCGCGGACGGCCTGTTCACCGGCGGGCGGCTGACCTGGACGATGGGCGCCAATGCCGGGCTCGCGGCGGACGTGCGCCTCCAGTTCGGGCCGCTGATCGAGCTCTGGACGGTGCCGCCCCGGCCGGTCGCCGCCGGCGACGGGTTCAGCCTCACGGCCGGGTGCGACAAGCGCCTCGCCACCTGCCGCGACCGCTTCGCCAACGCGGTCAATTTCCAGGGCTTCCCGCACATGCCCGGCAACGACGCGGTGATGCGGGCGGTCCCGGGCTCGGACCCGATCCTCGACGGCGGGAGCCTGTTCCGATGAGCGCGATGCGGCGCGAGAGCGGCCGAGATATCGGTGTCGCGGCGCTCGGCGAGGCGCGGCTCTGGCTGGGCACGCCCTACCGCCACCAGGCGTCGCTGCGCGGCGTGGGCTGCGACTGCCTGGGCCTGCTGCGCGGGGTCTGGCGCGGGCTCTACGGCGCCGAGCCGGAGGTGCCGCCGCCCTATTCCGGCACCTGGGCGGAATCGGCCGCGCCCGGGACCGACCCGCTCACCGAGGCGGCCGCCCGCCACCTCGTGCCGGTGCCCGGATGCCTGCCGGGCGCGGCGCCCCGGGCGGGCGACGTCCTGCTCTTCGCCTTCCGCCGCCACCTGCCGGCCCGCCACTGCGCCATCGCCACCGGCGCCGGCGCGATGATCCACGCCCACGACGGGGCCGCCGTCACCGAGGTCGCGCTCACCGGATGGTGGCGGCGGCACGCGACGGGGGCGTTCCGGTTTCCGGAGGTCCCCACAGGCTGCGGCGACGCGGAGTCCGACCTGCAGCCCGGCCCCGGTGAGCGCCGAGGCCGGCGTGTCGCGGGCGAGTCGGTCGATCCCGGAGCCCCACCATGGCGNCGGCTACCCGGCGGTGCAGGCCCTGCGCGCGCTCGCCGCCGCGCTCCGCGACCGCCTCGGCCCGGCCGTCACCCTGGTCTACGCGGCGGACTGGACCGAGTACGGCGCCCATGTGGGCGACGGCGGCGCCACCGTCCGCTTCCCCCTCGACGACCTGTTCGCCGACCCGAATATCGGCGCCGTCGGGATCGACTGGTACCCGCCCGTCTCCGACTGGCGCGACGACCCGGACCACGCCGATCTCGCGGTGACGGGCGACATCGCCGACCGGGCCTATCTGAAGGCCCGGGGGGCGTCCGGCGAGGCCTTCGACTGGTACTACGCCGACGCCGCCGACCGCGCCGCCCAGGCCCGCCGGCCGATCACCGACGGCGCCGCCGGCAAGCCGTGGCTCTACCGGGCCAAGGACCTCGTCGCGTGGTGGTCGAGCCCGCACGTGGAGCGCGACGGCGGCGTCGAGACCCGCACCACCGCCTGGGTGCCGGCCGGCAAGCCGATCTGGCTCACCGAGATCGGCGTTCCGGCGGTGGACAAGGGCACCAACGGCCCCAACGTCTTCCCGGACCCGAAATCGTCCGAGAGCGCCTTCCCGCCGGGATCCCGCGCCCTGCGGGACGAGCTGATCCAGCTCCGCGGGCTGGAGGCCGTGATCGCGCGGTTCGACCCGGCCGTGCCGGGCTTCCGGGAGGCCGACAACCCGGTCTCGCCGGTCTACGGCGGCCGCATGGTCGATCCCGACGGGATCTTCGTCTGGGCCTGGGACGCGCGGCCCTTCCCGGCCTTCCCGACGGTGCGGGGCGTCTGGGCCGACGCCGCCAACTGGCGCGTCGGCCACTGGATCACCGGCCGGATCGAGGGCTGCGACCTCGACCTGCTGGTCCAGCGGATCCTGGCGGATTTCGGGTTCGACGCGCCGGTCTCCGTGGAGGCCGCCGCCTATCTCGACGGCTACGTGATCGACCGGCCACTCACGGCGCGGGGCGCCCTGGAGACCCTCGCGGAGGTCTACGGCCTCGACGTCTCGGCGGTGGCCGGGACCCTGCGGCTGCGCGGTCCACGGCGCGACCGGCCCGCGATCCTGGCCGAGGGCGACCTCGTCCGGCTGTCGGAGGAGCGGCCGGTCCTGCACCAGGTCCGGGCCGAGGAGAGCGCCCTGCCGCGCTCCGTGGAACTCGCGATCACCGATTCCGAGAGCCCGGATTACCGCCGCGCCGCGGCCTCGGCCGTGCGGCCCGCCGGCCTGCGGCGGCGCGAGACCCGGGTCGAGGCGGCGATCGTCACCCGCCGGGAGACCGCCGACGGGCTGGCGGAGGCGCTGCTCGACCGGCTGATCGCCTGCCTCGGGCGCACCCTGTCGGCGCTGCCGCCCGGCCCGCTCTGGCGGATCCAGAGAGGCGTGCACCTCGACGTCGCCCTGCGGCGCGGCGCGACCCTCGCGTCGATCGGGGCGGGCGCGATGCTGGCCGGGGGCAACCTGTTCGCCCTGCTCGGCGCGGACGGGACCGTGGAGCTGCTCGGCGCCGCGTCCGCGGTCCTGACCGGGCCCGACGCCTGCCGGTTGTCCGGGTTCCTGCGCGGGCTCGCGGGCAGCGAGGCGGCGGCGGGGCGGGTCAGCCCGGCGGGGAGCCTGATCGTCCGCCTCGACGACGGTGCCGTGACGCCCCTGGTCGACCGGCTGGACGAGGTCGGCCGCGCGTTCCGCTACCGGATCGGGCCGGCGGACCGCGATCCGGCCGATCCGGCCTTCACCGAGATCACCGCCACGGCCGGCCTCGCGGCGCTGATGCCCCTGCGGCCGGTCCACCTGCGGGCGCGGCGCGCGACCGACGGCGTGCTGCTCTCGTGGATCCGCCGGGCCCGTCGCGACGGCGACTCCTGGGAGCCGGCCGAGATCCCGCGCGACGAGCCGGAAGCCTACGCGGTGACGGTGTTCTCGGCCGCCGGCGCGGCCCTGCGGACGGTCCGGGCCGAGGCCCAGCACTGTCTCTACGCGGACGAGGCGGCCGATTTCGGCGGCGCCCAGACGCATCTCGACGTCGCGGTGGCGCAGATCGGTCTCGTCGCCGGCCCCGGCCCCGCCCGCCGCGTCCGAATCCCCGTCCGCTCGGCCTGACTGTCCGGGAGCCGCCCCATGTCCGACGCCACGCCCCGTCTCGGCCTGCCGCTGATCGCCGCGAGCCAGGCGCAGAAGCACGTCACCCACAACGAGGCGCTCGACCTCCTCGACGCGCTGGTCCAGCTGGCGTGCCTGGACAAGGACCTCGCCGCGCCGCCCCCGGCCCCCGCGGAGGGCGACCGCTACCTCGTGGTCGCCGCCGAGCCCGGGGGCGCCTGGGCGGGGCTCGCGGGCCAGGTGGTGCGCTACGCCGACGGCGTCTGGACCGGCGCGGTGCCGCGGGCCGGCTGGCTCGCCTGGCTGATCGACGAGGCCGACCTCTACGTGTTCGACGGCGCGGCCTGGACGAGCCTCCGCCGGATGCTGGGCGCGCTCCAGAGCGTCGCCCGTCTCGGGATCAACACGGCCGCCGACGCCACGAACCGCCTCGCGGTGAAGTCCGATTCCGCGCTCCTGACCTGGGACGACGCCACGCCGGGCACCGGCGACATGCGGGTCTCCGTCAACCGGCAATCCGCCGCACGCGACGCCGCGCTGGTCTTCGAGACCGGCTACGCGGCGCGGGCGCTGCTGGGCACCCTCGGCAGCGACGACTTCACCCTGAAGGTCTCGCCCGACGGGGCCCCCCCGCACCGCCGGCGAAGACGAACCCGCTCTCGATGCAGCTATCCATCTCCGCATCATTGATATGCGGATAGACGAACTGGGTCTTCGGGAATGGTACGTCGGTCGGATCTTCGCCGTCGCCGTATTCGCCGGAGCGGCCGCACATCATTCCCACGCGGGCAGANCCCGGGCCGGCGCCGTCACCGTGAGACCGGCCGCGGCGCCTGTGGGAAGCGGCGCGCGGCGTGGAACCGGGCGCCGCCTCGGCCGTCATGTCCGCACGATGCCGCCCGCCACCGAGTCAACCGCGAAGGGACTGTCCGGACCGCCGCCGACGAATGCCGGGGCCGACGCACGGCTACGTATTCAGGACGCATTCAGTGCCCTGGGCTCACATCGTCTGCCAATGCGCTACGCCATCGCCCTCGTCGCCATCAGCCTGACCGCCGCGGCCCTCGCCGCGGGCGGTCTCGGCTCCATGGCCGATGACGGGCCGGCCCCCCAGACGGGCGCGGTGTCCAGCCAGGCGCCGCTGCGGATCGAGAGCTGCCTGTCCCCCGCCGACCTCCGCGAGGAGGTCGGCGAGCGGCGGGTGATCCCTCCGGTCGCGGCGATCCGCGCCGCCCGCACGGTGATCCCCCGGGCCGAGATCCAGCGGGCGAGCCTCTGCCGCCACGCGGACGGTCTCGTCTACATGCTCACCGCCTTGCGCCGGGACGGGCATTTCGTGCACGTGATTGTCGATGCGCGCACCGGCACCGTGGCGGGACAGTATTGAGCGGGCGCCGGGACCGTTTCGGAGGGAGTGAGCCGTGCGTCTGCTGGTTGTGGAGGATGACAAGGACATCAATCGGCAGGTCGTGGCCGCGCTGGAGGAGGCCGGCTACGTCGCCGACAAGGCCTATGACGGCGAGGAGGGCGGCTATCTCGGCGAGAGCGAGCCCTACGACGCCATCATCCTCGACATGGGCCTGCCCAAGGCCGACGGCGTCACGGTGCTGCAGAAGTGGCGCCGGGCCGGCGTGAAGACCCCGGTGATCATCCTCACGGCCCGGGACCGCTGGTCCGACAAGGTCGACGGCTTCGACGCCGGCGCCGACGACTACGTCACCAAGCCCTTCCACATGGAGGAATTGATGGCCCGGGTGCGCGCCCTGCTGCGCCGCGCCGCCGGCCACGCCACCAGCCAGATCGCCTGCGGGCCGGTGACCCTCGACACGCGCTCCGGCAAGGTTTTCGTCGACGGCGCCCAGGTGAAGCTGACGAGCCACGAGTACCGGCTGCTCTCCTACCTGATGCACCATACCGGCCGGGTCGTGTCCCGCGCCGAACTCACCGAGCACCTCTACGACCAGGATTTCGACCGCGACTCGAACACGATCGAGGTGTTCGTGGGCCGCCTGCGCAAGAAGCTCGCGGTGGACCTGATCCAGACCGTCCGCGGCCTCGGCTACCTCGTGGATCCCAACCAGCCGCCGGCCCGGATGTGAGCGCGGCCGCGCGTTCCGGGCTTCCGCGACCGCGCGGCGCTGATCGGCGTCGGGGCGGCCGCGCGCGTCGCCCGCGGACCCCTCGACGATCGCGTCGACGGTCGCCTCGTCCACGACGCGGCGCCGCCCGTCTGAGCGACCGACGCCTCCATGATCGACCTCATCGGCCTCTTCTCCCTGCGCCGCCGCTCCATCGCGGTGCGACTCGCCGTGTCGGCGTTCCTGTCGAGCTCCGCGATCCTGCTGATTGCGGCCTGGATCCTCACGACCCTCTACCGCGAGAACACCGAGCGCTCCTTCGACAGCCGGCTCCTCGTCTTCGCCAACAATCTCGCCACCGACCTCGTGTCGCCCAACGACCCCGAGAGCCGGACCTTCTCGCTCGGCGACCCGCGCTTCGACCTGCCCCTGTCCGGCTGGTACTGGCAGGTCGGCAAGCCCGACGCGAAGCCGCGCGACGTGCGCACCTCCCGCTCCCTGGTGGGCGTGCCGCTCCCGCCCGCCACCGATTCCGACGGCAAGGTCGGGGTCGGGCAGATCCGCCAGGGCTACGGCAAGGGGCAGGACGGACGCCTCCTGCGCATCATGGAGCGCGACGTCGATCTCGGCGAGGAGGGCCGCTACACGGTCCGGGTCGCGGGGCCCGCCGACGAGATCGTCAACGACGTCGACCGGTTCCGGAATTCGCTGACCATCACCTTCGGCCTGCTCGGCCTGTCGCTGGCGATCACCACCCTGCTGCAGATCCGGTTCGGCCTCGCGCCGCTCAAGAAGATGCGGGCCGCGCTCGGCGCCGTCCGCCGGGGCGAGGCCGACCGCATCACCGGCACCTATCCCCGCGACATCGCGCCGCTCACCGGCGAGGTGAACCTCCTGATCGAGACCAACCGCGAGATCCTGGAGCGCGCCCGGACGCAGGTCGGCAACCTCGCCCACGCCCTGAAGACGCCGCTCTCGATCATCGTCAACGAGGTCGGCGCCTCCGACGCCCCCGAGGAGCTGGCGCAGAAGATCCGCGAGCAGGCCGCGGTCATGCGCGATCAGGTCAACTACCACCTCGACCGGGCCCGCGCCGCGGCGCTCGCCGGCACGCTCGGCACCTCCACGGAGGTGGAGCCGGCGCTCGCCGGCCTCGTGCGCACCTTCGGGAAGATCTACCGCGACAAGGACATCGCCTACGACGTCCACGTGCCGCCGGGCCTGCGCTTCCGCGGCGAGCGCCAGGATTTCGAGGAGATGGTCGGCAACCTCGTCGACAACGCGTCCAAGTGGGCCCACGGCCGGGTGGCGATCCGGGCCGAGGCGGTGAGCAAGGACGATTATCCCCACCTCGTCGTCGCCATCGAGGATGACGGTCCGGGCCTGCCGCCGGAGGCCCGGCAGGCCGTGCTCGGCCGGGGGCGCCGCCTCGACGAATCGAAGCCCGGCTCCGGCCTCGGCCTGTCGATCGTGGCCGACCTCGCCGCCCTGTACCGGGGGCGCTTCACCCTGGAGGAGGCGGCGCTCGGGGGCCTCCGGGCGGTGCTGGAGGTGCCGGGCGACCTGCCGGTCGGCACCCCGGCCCACTGAGGCCGCCGCCGCGCTNGCCTGCGCCGCCGGCGCGCCGCCTCGGCCTTCGCGCTCTCCACCATCCCCCTCGTGGCGCTCATCGCCTACGGGCTGTACGGGTCGCCCGAGGTGCCGGCGCAGACCGAGGCCGACCGGCAGGCCGCCCGCGGCGGCGCCGACGAATTGATGAAGGCGGTCGGCCAGATCGAGGCGCGCCTCGCCCGGGACCCGAACGACGCCCGCGGCTGGGCGGTGCTCGCCCCGGTCTACATGCGCACCGGCCGCTTCGACGACGCCGCCCGCGCCTACGCCAACATCGCGCGGATCAAGGGCGAGACCGCCGACCTCCTGGCCGACCAGGGCGAGGCGCTCACGGCCGCCGGCGACGGCACCGTCTCGCCCGAGGCCAAGGCGCTGTTCGAGAAGGCGCAGGCCAAGGAGCCGAACGCGCCCAAGCCCCGCTTCTACCTGGCCCGCGCGGCCGAACAGGCCGGCGACACCGGCGAGGCGATCCGCCAGCTCACCGAACTCAAGGCCGCCAGTCCGCCGAACGCCCCCTGGCTCGGGATCGTCAAGCAGAGCCTCGCCCGCCTCAAGGGCGAGCCGCCGCCGCCCGCGACCCCGCAGGCTGCCCCGAAGATCCCGGCGGAGCAGCAGGCGGCGATCCGCGGCATGGTCGACGGGCTCGACGCCCGCCTCAAGACCGGCGGCGGCACCCCCGACGAGTGGCTGCGGCTCGTCCGGTCCCGGATGGTCCTCGGCGAGCGCGAGCAGGCGACCGACGCCCTGGCCCGGGCGCGCGCGGCCCTCGCGGGCGACCCGCAGGGCCTCGCCCAGGTCGAGCAGGGCGCCCGCGCCGTGGGGGTCGGGGCGGAGGGCGATGCGCCCGCGCCGGCCGAATCGGGCCCGGCGGCCCCGAGTGCCCAGGCCGAGAAGGAGGCCGCGATGGCGGCCGTGCGCGCCATGCCCCAGGCAGAGCAGCAGGCGGCGATTCGCGGGATGGTCGAGGGGCTCGACCGGCGCCTCGCCGCGCGGGGCGGCACCCCGGACGAGTGGATGCGGCTGGTGCGCTCCTACAGCGCGCTGGGCGAGCGCGACCAGGCGGTGAAGGCCCTCGACCGCGCCCGGATGGCGCTGGCCGCCAACAGCGAGGCGGTGGCGCGACTCGACGGGCTCGCCCGGGAGCTGGAGCTCCCCGCCAAGCCCAATCCCTGACCAGCCGGACCTCCGCCAAGCCCTGTCACCGGCACCACAAGATCGCGAGCCCGCCGCCGCGGAGCGCTCCGTACGACAATCGGTCCCGACGCCCGCCCTTGACCCGGGGGCGCCTGGAGCCGACACCCTCAAGACTAGAATGAGAACGGTTCCGGTCGGGGCGGATCTCCGCGCGCCGGACCGCGGGGTGGAAGTATCGTGACGCGTAAGAAACGCCGCCTGATCCTGATCGCCGCCTGCGGCAGCGTCCTGGCGCTCGCCGTGGGCCTGATCCTGTACGCCATGAGCGGCTCCATCGTGTTCTTCCGCTCGCCCACCGACATCGCCAAGCAGGCCATCGCCCCGGGCACGCGCCTGCGCCTCGGCGGCTTGGTGAAGGACGGCTCGCTCAGGCGCGGCCCCGACCAGGCGGTCGACTTCGCCGTCACCGACACGAACGAGACCGTCGAGGTCCACTACAAGGGGCTGCTGCCGGACCTGTTCCGGGAGGGGCAGGGCGTGGTCGCCGAGGGCGTGCTGGAGCCGGGCGGGCAGTTCCGCGCCGACACGGTGCTGGCCAAGCACGACGAATCCTACATGCCCCGCGAGGTGGCCGACGCGCTGAAGGCGCAGGGGCGCTGGCAGGAGGGCGGCCCGAACAAGGGTGGCCCCGCGCCGAAGCCCGCCACCGCGGCGGCGGACAGCACCCTCGGTCCCCGCAGCGAGCGGTGAGGGAACCCGCATGATCGTCGAGACCGGCCACTTCGCCCTCGCGCTCGCGCTGGCGATCTCCCTCGTCCAGGTGGTGATGCCGATCTGGGCCGCCCGCTCGGGCGACCCGGCGCTCCGCCAGATCGCCTCCCAGGCGGCGCTCGGCGCCTTCGCCTGCGTGCTCTTCGCCTTCGCGGCGCTCACCTACGCGCACGTCACCTCGGATTTCTCGGTCCAGAACGTCGTCGAGAACTCGCACACGCAGAAGCCGCTGATCTACAAGATCTCCGGCGTCTGGGGGAATCACGAGGGCTCGATGCTCCTCTGGGTGCTGATCCTCACGCTGTTCGGCGCCTGCGTGGCGGCTGCCAGGAACTCGGTGCCGCCGCGGCTCCGGGCCAGCACGCTGGGCGTGCAGGGGCTGATCACCTTCGTGTTCGTGCTGTTCATCATCACGACCTCGAACCCGTTCACCCGCGTGATCCCGGCGCCGCTCGAGGGCAACGACCTCAACCCGCTGCTGCAGGATCCCGGCCTCGCGATCCACCCGCCGCTCCTCTACGTCGGCTATGTCGGCTTCTCGATCAGCTTCGCCTTCGCGGTGGCCGCGCTGATCGACGGGCGGATCGACGCCGTCTGGGCCCGGGCGGTGCGGCCCTGGACGCTCGCCGCGTGGTGCTTCCTGACGCTCGGGATCGCGATGGGCTCCTACTGGGCCTATTACGAGCTCGGCTGGGGCGGCTGGTGGTTCTGGGACCCGGTCGAGAACGCCTCGCTGATGCCGTGGATCGCCGGCACGGCGCTGCTGCACTCTACCGTGGTGATGGAGAAGCGCGACGCGCTGAAGGTCTGGACGGTGCTGCTCGCCATCCTGACCTTCTCGCTCTCGCTGATCGGCACCTTCCTGGTCCGCTCGGGCGTGATCACCTCGGTGCATTCCTTCGCCACCGATCCGACCCGCGGCGTGTTCATCCTGGCGATCCTGATCCTGTTCATCGGCGGCTCGCTGACGCTGTTCGCGTGGCGGGCGCCGCTGCTGCGGCAGGGCGGGCTGTTCGCGCCGATCTCCCGCGAGGGGGCGCTCGTCCTCAACAACCTGTTCCTGGTCGCGGCCTGCGCCACCGTGCTGGTCGGCACGCTCTACCCGCTGGTGCTGGAGATGCTGACCGGCGAGAAGATCACGGTCGGGCCGCCCTTCTTCAATTCCACCTTCGTGCCGCTGGCGATCCCGCTGCTGCTGATCGTGCCCATGGGGCAGGCGCTCGCCTGGAAGCGCGGCGACGTGCTCGCCGCCGCCCAGCGCCTTTTCGCCGCCCTGGCGGTCGCCCTCGCGGTCGGCCTCGCGGTGGTGGCCATGACCTGGGGCGGGCCGGTCATGGCGCCGGTCGGGATCGGCCTCGGTGCCTACCTGCTGATCGGGTCCGTCCTGGAGATCGCCACCCGCGCCCGGGGCTACGGGGCGAGCCGCGCCCGGTCCCTCGGCCAGATCGGCCGCCGCGCGCTCGGCCTGCCGCGCTCGGCCTGGGGCACCGCCATCGCCCATGCCGGGGTCGGCGTCGTGGTGCTGGGCATCGCCGCGCAGGGCTGGGCCACCGAGGGTCTGGCGACGCTGAAACCCGGCCAGAGCCTGGCGACAGGCCCGTACGTGGCGACCCTGGACCGGGTCGCGCCGCGCAAGGGACCGAACTACGAGGAGGCCGCCGCCTACCTGACGATCCGCACCCGCGGCGGCGACGAGGTCGGGAAGATCGAGACCGGCAAGCGCTTCTACCCGAGCCGCAAGATGGCGGTGACGGAATCGGGCCTGCTGACCAACGGCGCCAGCCAGGTCTACGCGAGCCTCGGGGAGATCGGTCAGGACGGCGGCGTCGGCCTGCGCCTCTACTACAAGCCGCTGGTCCTGCTGATCTGGCTCGGCGCGGTGGTCATGGCCGTGGGCGGCGGCCTGTCACTCACGGACCGGCGGATGCGCGTCGGCGTCCCCGCCAGGGCGAAGGCGCGTCCGCTCCCGGTCGCGGTGCCGGCCGAGTGATGGCGCGCCGCCCGCTCCTCCGGCCCGCGCTGGCGGCGCTCGCCCTTCTGGCGGCGCTGCCGGCCCACGCGGTGCAGCCCGACGAGGTGCTGAAGGACCCCGTCCTGGAGCACCGCGCCCGGGAGATCTCGGCCGAACTGCGCTGCCTCGTCTGCCAGAACCAGTCGATCGACGATTCCGACGCGCCGCTCGCCAAGGACCTGCGCCTGATCGTCCGCGAGCGTCTGGAGAAGGGCGACAGCGACACGGCGGTGCTCGACTACGTCGTGGCCCGCTACGGCGAGTTCGTGCTGCTGCGCCCGGTCTTCGCGCTGCACACCCTGCTGCTGTGGCTGACGCCCGTGCTCGCGGTCCTGCTCGGCGGGCTCGGGATCTGGCGCCTCGCCCGCCGCCGCCCCGCGACGGCGCGAAATCTGTCGGCCGCCGAGGAGGCGGAGGTCGCGGCGCTGCTGCGGCGGGAGTAGAATCGCGGGCGGATGCGATTCGCCCGCCCCGTTCGGCACGAGTCTTGGATCGGGCCGCGCAGACCGCACGATCGGCGACGCGCCCCGGGGCAGGACGATGACGGCCGCTACGCTCACCATCTCGAGCCGCAACTACTCCTCGTGGTCCCTGCGGGGCTGGCTGATCTGCCGGATGGCCGGGCTCGACTTCCGGATCGAGGTCCTGTCCGGGACCGACGCGACCACGCGGGCGGAGCTGCTGCACCTGTCGCCGTCGTTCCTGGTGCCGCGCCTGCGCCACGGCGACGTGGTCGTCTGGGACACGCTGGCGATCGCCGAGTATCTCGCCGAGACCTTCCCGGAGGCCGGATTCCTGCCCGGCAACGCGGCGGAGCGGGCCCATTGCCGGTCCATCTCGGGCGAGATGCATTCCGGCTTCGTCAATCTGCGCTCAGCGCTTCCGATGAACCTGCGCGCCTTCCACCCCGATTTCCGCGTGTTCAACGGTGCGAAGGCCGATATCGAGCGCATCGTCACGATCTTCGACGATTGCCTGGACCGCTACGAGGGCCCGTACCTGTTCGGCGCCCGGCCGTGCCTGGCGGACGCCATGTTCGCCCCGGTCTGCACCCGCTTCCGTACCTACGACGTCGCGCTGCCGCCCAGCGCCGCCGCCTATCGCGACACGATCCTGCACTGGCCCCTGATGGTCGAGTGGGCGGAAGCCGCCGCCGACGAGCCGGACGAGATCGAGGAACTGGAGATGGAGTTCTGATCGGGGCCGAGGCTTCGGCCACGGAGCGCGCCTCCTTACGAGCGGAGCGCAGCTATCCCGTCGCACCAGAGCCGGCCGAGGTCGCGCTAACCTGGATTGCTTCGCTCCGCCAGCAAGGACGGCCGGCCCGGCCCGGACGGTGAGGACCGGATGCACAGGAATGCAATTTCTTGCAGGGCACAAATTTATGTTGCGCCGCACGCAAGAAAAGTTGAGACTTCCAGCGCATCGAAAAATAGAGCTCTGACAGCCCGTTAACGAAACGCCTGCACGCCTCCGATCGGCGAGTTACAGCTCGACAAACGTCCTTTGTCGAGCGACCGGACTGCGCGATTGAAGCCAACCGGCATTTCTGTTCCTCTTCGCATTAGAACAGGAACAGACTGGGCTGGAAACCATGGCGCGTCACGAGCCCTGGAGCGCGGAGCGCGCATCCGGGATCATCGCCGAACACACCCATCTCGAGGGGGCCACGCTGCCGATCCTGCACGCGCTGCAGGAGACCTTCGGCTACGTGGACCAGGGCGCCGTGCCGCTGATCGCGGACGCCCTGAACCTGTCGCGCGCCGAGGTGCACGGCTGCGTCACCTTCTATCACGACTTCCGCGCCCACCCGGCCGGCCGCCACGAGGTGAAGCTGTGCCGGGCCGAGGCCTGCCAGGCCATGGGTTCGGACAAGCTGCACCGCGAGATCCTCGGTCGCCTCGGCTGCGGCTGGCACGAGACCACCGCCGACGGCAGCGCCACGGTCGAGCCGGTCTACTGCCTCGGCCTCTGCGCCAACGGCCCCGCCGCGCTGGTGGACGGTGAGCCCGTCGCGCACCTGACCGCCGACGCCCTCGAAGCTGCCCTGACGGAGGTGCGCCAGTGAGCGTCACGCTCTACGTTCCGCGCGACGCCGTCGCGCTCGGCCTCGGCGCCAACAAGGTCGCCCGGGCACTCTTCGCGGGCGCCGAGCGCCGCGGCCTCGACGTCACCATCGTCCGGACCGGCTCCCGCGGCCTGTTCTGGCTGGAGCCGATGGTCGAGGTCGGCACGCCCGAGGGGCGCGTCGCCTACGGGCCGGTGACGGTCAAGGATGTCGACGCCCTGCTGGATGCCGGCCTGACCACGGGCGGCGACCATGCCCTGCGCCTCGGCGATCCGGAGAAGATCCCCTACCTCGCCCGGCAGCAGCGCCTGACCTTCCACCGCTGCGGCGTGGTCGACCCGGTCTCCGTCGACGATTACCGGGCCCATGGCGGTTACCGCGGCCTCGCGGCCGCCCTGAAGCTCGATGCCGAGGGCGTCGTGGCGGCGGTGCGCGATTCCGGCCTGCGCGGCCGGGGCGGTGCCGGCTTCCCGGCCGGCATCAAGTGGAACACCGTGATGCTCGCCAAGGCGGACCAGAAATACGTGGTCTGCAACGCCGACGAGGGCGATTCCGGCACCTTCGCCGACCGGATGATGATGGAGGGCGATCCCTTCAACCTTATCGAGGGCATGACCATCGCGGGCGTCGCGACCGGCGCCACCCGCGGTTACATCTATTTGCGCTCCGAATATCCGCAGGCCTTCGCCACCCTCAAGGAGGCGATCGCCAACGGTATCCAGGCCGGCGTCCTCGGCGACAACATCCTGGGCTTGGGCAAGACCTTCCACCTGGAGGTGCGCCTCGGCGCCGGCGCCTACATCTGCGGCGAGGAGACCTCGCTGCTGGAGAGCCTGGAGGGCAAGCGCGGCATCGTCCGCGCGAAGCCCCCGATCCCGGCGCTCAAGGGCTTCCTGGGCAAGCCGACGCTGGTCAACAACGTCATGACCTTCACGGCCGTGCCGTGGATCCTGGAGAACGGCGCCAGGGCCTACGCGGATTACGGCATGGGGCGGTCGCTCGGCACGCTGCCGATCCAGCTCGCCGGCAACGTCAAGCACGGCGGCCTGATCGAGATGGCCTTCGGCATCACCCTCCGGCAGGTGATCGAGGATTTCGGCGGCGGCACCCGTTCGGGCCGCCCGGTCCGCGCCGTGCAGGTCGGCGGGCCGCTCGGCGCCTACTTCCCCGACCATCTCCTCGACACGCCCCTCGACTACGAGGCGATGGCGGCCAAGAAGGGCCTCGTGGGCCACGGCGGCATCGTGGTGTTCGACGACACCGTCGACATGGCGGCCCAGGCCCGCTTCGCCTTCGAGTTCTGCGCCACCGAGTCGTGCGGCAAGTGCACCCCCTGCCGCATCGGCGCCACCCGCGGCGTCGAGACCATGGACAAGGTGATCGCCGGCATCCGGCCGGACGCGAATCTGAAGCTGGTCGAGGACCTCTGCGAGGTCATGACCGACGGGTCGCTCTGCGCCATGGGCGGGCTGACCCCGATGCCGGTGATGAGCGCCATCACCCATTTCCCCGAGGATTTCAGGCGCGCCGGCGATCTGCCGGCCGCGGCCGAGTAAGGAGGCGTCGATGGGCCTGATCAAGGAGATCGACTACGGCACGCCGATCCGCGTCAGCGAGCAGACGGTGACGCTGACGATCGACGGCATGTCGGTGACGGTGCCGGCCGGCACTTCGGTGATGGCGGCGGCGATGCATGCCGGCACGCAGATCCCGAAGCTCTGCGCCACCGACTCCCTGGAGCCGTTCGGCTCCTGCCGCCTCTGCCTCGTGGAGATCGAGGGGCGGCGCGGCACCCCGGCCTCCTGCACGACCCCGGCCGAGAACGGCATGGTGGTGCACACGCAGAACGAGAAGCTCGCCAAGCTCCGCAAGGGCGTGATGGAGCTCTACATCTCCGATCACCCGCTCGACTGCCTGACCTGCGCGGCGAACGGTGACTGCGAGCTGCAGACCCAGGCGGGCGTCGTCGGCCTGCGCGACGTGCGCTACGGCTACGAGGGCGACAACCACGTCCGGCCGAGCTCCGAGAAGTACCTGCCGAAGGACGAGTCGAACCCGTACTTCACCTACGACCCGTCGAAGTGCATCGTCTGCAACCGCTGCGTCCGGGCGTGCGAGGAGGTGCAGGGCACCTTCGCGCTGACCATCGCGGGCCGCGGCTTCGACAGCCGCGTGGCGGCGGGCCCGACCAATTTCTTCGAGTCCGAGTGCGTGTCCTGCGGCGCCTGCGTGCAGGCCTGCCCGACCGCGACCCTCCAGGAGAAGTCCATCCACGAGTTCGGCCAGCCCGAGCACGCGGAGGTCACGACCTGCGCGTATTGCGGCGTCGGCTGCTCGTTCAAGGCCGAGATGCAGGGCGAGCGCGTCGTCCGCATGGTTCCCTACAAGGGCGGCAAGGCCAACGAGGGCCACAGCTGCGTCAAGGGCCGCTTCGCCTACGGCTACGCCACCCACAAGGACCGCATCACCAAGCCGATGATCCGCGAGAAGATCACGGATCCGTGGCGCGAGGTCTCGTGGGAGGAGGCCATCGACCGGGCGGCCTCCGAGTTCAAGCGGATCCAGGCCAAGTACGGCAAGGATTCGGTCGGCGGCATCACCTCGTCGCGCTGCACCAACGAGGAGGCCTACCTCGTCCAGAAGCTCGTGCGCGCCGCCTTCGGCAACAACAACGTCGACACCTGCGCCCGCGTCTGCCACTCGCCGACCGGCTACGGCCTGATGTCGACGCTCGGCACCTCGGCCGGCACCCAGGACTTCAAGTCGGTCGAAAATTCCGACGTGATCCTGGTGATCGGTGCCAACCCGACCGACGGCCACCCGGTCTTCGGCTCGCGAATGAAGAAGCGCCTGCGTCAGGGTGCCAAGCTGATCGTCGCCGATCCGCGCAAGATCGACCTCGTCAAGTCGCCCCACATCAAGGCCGACTACCACCTGCCGCTGAAGCCCGGCTCCAACGTCGCCTTCATCAACTCACTGGCACACGTGATCGTCACCGAGGGGCTGGTCGACGAGGCCTATGTCCGCGAGCGCTGCGACCTCGCCGAGTTCGAGTCCTGGGCGCGGTTCATCGCCGACGAGCGCCACTCCCCGGAGAACCAGCAGCAGTTCACCGGCCTCGACCCTGAGCAGGTCCGCGGCGCGGCCCGGCTCTACGCCAAGGGCGGCGCGGCCGGTATCTACTACGGGCTCGGCGTCACCGAGCACAGCCAGGGCTCGACCATGGTCATGGGCATGGCCAACATCGCCATGGCCACCGGCAACATCGGCAAGCTCGGCGCCGGCGTGAACCCGCTGCGCGGCCAGAACAACGTGCAGGGCTCCTGCGACATGGGCTCGTTCCCGCACGAGCTCACCGGGTACCGCCACGTGTCGGACGACGCGACCCGCGAGAGCTTCGAGGCCCTCTGGGGTGCCAAGCTCGACAACGCGCCGGGCCTGCGCATCACCAACATGCTGGACGAGGCCGTCGAGGGCACGTTCAAGGGCATGTACATCCAAGGCGAGGACATCGCGCAGTCCGACCCCGACACGCACCACGTGACAGCGGGCCTGATGGCGATGGAGTGCATCGTCGTCCAGGACCTCTTCCTGAACGAGACCGCCAAGTACGCCCACGTCTTCCTG
The DNA here is from genome assembly GCF_036441335.1 of Methylobacterium mesophilicum. GTDB lineage: Bacteria > Pseudomonadota > Alphaproteobacteria > Rhizobiales > Beijerinckiaceae > Methylobacterium > Methylobacterium mesophilicum_B. The sequence continues at coordinate 147,675 of NZ_MLBW01000023.1, read as the reverse complement.
CCGGGCGCCTCGTTCCTCGAGAAGGACGGGACCTTCACCAACGCCGAGCGCCGCATCTCGCGGGTCCGCAAGGTCATGGCGCCGATGGGCGGCTACGGCGACTGGGAGGGCACGGTCCTGCTCTCCAACGCGCTGGGCTACCCGATGACCTACAGCCACCCGTCCGAGATCATGGACGAGATCGCCTCGCTCACCCCGAGCTTCACCGGCGTGTCCTACGCCAAGCTCGACGAGCTCGGCTCGGTGCAGTGGCCCTGCAACGAGAAGGCGCCGCTCGGCACGCCGATGATGCACGTCGACCGGTTCGTCCGCGGCAAGGGCCGGTTCATGATCACCGAGTTCGTGGCCACCGAGGAGCGGACGGGGGCGAAGTTCCCGCTGATCCTCACCACGGGCCGGATCCTCTCCCAGTACAATGTCGGCGCGCAGACCCGGCGCACCGAGAATTCGCGCTGGCACGAGGAGGACGTGCTGGAGATCCACCCCTTCGACGCGGAGCTGCGCGGCATCGTCGACGGCGACCTCGTCGCCCTGGAGAGCCGCTCGGGCGACATCGCCCTGAAGGCCAGGATCTCCGAGCGGATGCAGCCGGGCGTGGTCTACACCACGTTCCACCACGCCAAGACCGGCGCCAACGTCATCACCACCGACTACTCGGACTGGGCGACCAACTGCCCCGAGTACAAGGTGACGGCGGTGCAGGTCCGGCGGACCAACCGGCCCTCCGACTGGCAGGCGAAGTTCTACGAGGAGGACTTCTCGCTGACCCGGATCGCCCAGACCCTCGACGCGGCAGAGTAAGAGTACCCGATGAGTGCCGTGACGCAGGCGGACAAGCTCGTCCGCATGGCCAACCAGATCGCCACCTTCTTCCGGTCCTACCCGGAGGAGGAGGCGGTCGCCGGGGTCCAGAAGCACATCAAGGCGTTCTGGACGCCCAAGATGATCGCGCATCTGGAGGCCGCCCTGCCGGAGCAGGGCGACCGCGTCGACGACCTCGTACGCCAGGCTCTGCACGGCGGGGAGCCGGCCGCCGACAGCCCGGTGCGCCCGGCGACCCGGGACCCGCAGCTCGCCGGCGCGGGCGCCAGCGAAGCCCCGCGGCCGGGCCTGCACACGGCCGCGCCAAAGCCCCCCTGTCCCGCTCGGGACAGGGGGGCTTTGGCGTCTCAGTCGAGGCGCGTCCGCGGGGCCGTTCGACGATCGGTCGCCCGGCCGGGGCGGCGCAGCCCGCGACGGGCCCGGCGACGTCGGCCGCCGGGCCCCGGGCGTCAGGTCTTCAGGGCGACCGCGAAGTCGGCCTCGGTCTTGCCGCGGATCTCGTCCTCGGTGACGCCGTCGGCGAGCTCGACGAGCGTCATGCCGCCGTCGCCCTTCTTGTCGATCTCGAACACGCCGAGATCGGTGATCACCAGATCGACCACGCGGGTGCCGGTGAGCGGCAGGTCGCAGGCCTTGAGGAGCTTCGGGCTCTCGGTGCCGTCCTTGTTCTTGGCGACGTGCTCCATCACCACGACCACGCGCTTCACGCCGGCCACTAGGTCCATGGCGCCGCCCATCCCCTTCACCATCTTGCCGGGGATCATCCAGTTGGCGAGGTCGCCGTTGCCGGCCACCTGCATGGCGCCGAGGATCGACAGGTTGATGTGCCCGCCGCGGATCATCCCGAAGGAATCGGCCGAGGAGAAGTAGCTCGTCGTCGGCAGCGCGGTGATGGTCTGCTTGCCGGCGTTGATCAGGTCCGGGTCCTCCTCGCCCTCGTAGGGGAAGGGGCCCATGCCCAGCATGCCGTTCTCCGACTGGAGCTGCACCGACATGCCCTCGGGGATGTAGTTCGACACCAGCGTCGGGATGCCGATGCCGAGGTTCACGTAGAAGCCGTCCTCCAGCTCCCTGGCGGCGCGCGCCGCCATCTGCTCGCGGGTCCAGGCCATCGTTCTCGCTCCCTTCCCGTCCGATCAGTGCGTGCCGCCGCCGGCCGCCGCGGCCGGGGTGCTGTCGCCGCGCTTGCGCGTGGTGCGCTGCTCGATGCGCTTGTCGCGCTGCCCGACGTCGATGATCCGCTTCACGAAGATGCCGGGCGTGTGGATCGTGTCCGGATCGATCTCGCCCGGCTTCACGAGGTGCTCGACCTGCGCCACCGTCATCTTGGCGGCGGTGGCCATCATCGGGTTGAAGTTGCGGGCGGTCATCCGGTAGCGCAGGTTCCCCTCGGTGTCGCCCGTGTGGGCGTGGACCAGGGCGAGGTCGGCGAACAGGCCGCGCTCCATGACGTACTGCTCGCCGTCGAACTCGCGGACTTCCTTGCCCTCGGCGACCTTGGTGCCGACGCCGGTCTTGGTGAAGAAGGCCGGGATGCCGGCGCCGCCGGCGCGGATCCGCTCGGCCAGGGTCCCCTGCGGGTTGAACTCGATCTCCAGCTCGCCGCCGAGGTACTGGCGGGCGAACTCCTTGTTCTCGCCGACGTAGGACGAGATCATCTTCCGGACCTGCCGGGTGTCCAGCAGCTTGCCGAGGCCGACCCCGTCGATGCCGGCATTGTTCGACACCACGGTCAGGCCCTTGACGCCCGAGAGGCGCACCGCCTCGATCAGCTCGTCGGGGATGCCGCAGAGGCCGAAGCCGCCGCACATCACCATCATGTCGTCGTGCAGGAGACCGGCCAAGGCGGCGGCGGCATCCGTGTAGACCTTCTTCATCGAACCGTCCTTTTCCCGCCGGACCCGACCGGCCGAAACCTTGGGAAGCGCGTGTCCTCGCGCCTGCTCTCCCCGATTCCGCGCGCGAAATCCAGTGGTGCGCCGCGCCGGTCCGCGCGGCCGCGGGCGATCCGTAAGGCGATCCGTCACCGGCACTGCGCTGGGGAGGGCAGGGCGGCCCTGCGCGGGCCCGGCAGACAAAGCCGGCCCGGGACGCTAAGTTGCCCACTCGACGTGCAGACCCTGCCGGGCCGTGGCAGCCCGAGGGGCCGGCGCGGCGCCCGGCTTCCGGCCACAGCCGCCGCCCCTTCGGAGCATGATGTCGCTGCGCCGCCCGATCTTCGTCCTCGCACTCGGGAGCCTGATCGCTGCCGGCCTCGGCCTGCGCGACTGGCCCCTGGAGGACGGCCGGGCCACCGCGTTCGCCCGCCGCGCATTCGACGCGTACGGCCTCGGGCTGACCCTGCACGGGCCCGCGCACCTCGCGATCCTGCCCTGGCCGCGCCTGACCCTCGACCGCGTCCGGCTCGCCGCGGGTTCCGACGGCCCGGTCCTGGCGGATGACGGCCGCCTGACCATCGATCTCGACCCGCTGAGCCTCCTCGGCGGACGCGCCGCCGTGAGCGGGCTCCGGCTGGACGGCGCGCGGCTGTCGGATGACCCCGCGGGTTGGGACGCTCCCCTCGCGCGGCTCGCAGAGCAGGCGCGGTCCGGCGAGACGGCCCGGCCCCGCCGGATCGTCCTGCGCGACGCGCGCCTCGCCGGCGGCGACACGGCCCGGGACATCGACCTCGACGTCGCGTGGCCGCTCTGGGGCAAGGCGGCCGAGGGCCGCGCCAGCCTCACGTGGCGGGGCGTGCCGACCCGGATCACCCTGACCCACCTGCGTCCGGCCGAGANAACTCGATCTCGCAGGAGCAGCGAACGCGTCGGGCGTTGCCCTTGGCTGTCACGAAGGCGGCATCCATCTCGAAGGGCTCGCCGGTATCCAGCACGCGCATGACCGCGACGCGAAATCGACCTCGACGTCGCGTGGCCGCTCTGGGGCAAGGCGGCCGAGGGCCGCGCCAGCCTCACGTGGCGGGGCGTGCCGACCCGGATCACCCTGACCCACCTGCGTCCGGCCGAGATGGCCCAGCACCGCCGCAGCCCGTTCACCGCGGAGGTCACGTGGCCGGGCGGCAGCGTCGCGGCGGACGGGACGGTGGCGCCTCCCTCGGGGGGGAACGCGCTGCCCGTCCTGTCCGGGCATGTCCGGTTCGAGACGCGATCCCTGCCTGAGAGCCTGGCCTGGATCGGGCGCGACGCGCCGCTGGCGCCGCTCGCCGGCGCGTTCTCGATCGACGGCCGGTTCGAGACAGCCGAGCGCTCCGTCTCGTGGCCGAGCCTGCGCATCGGTCTCGGCCAGAACGTCCTGGAGGGCGCCGGCGCCGTCGCGTTCGGTCCCGCCAAGGCGCCGCGCCTGTCGGTGCAGGCGACCCTGGCGGCCGAGACGCTCGATCTCACGCCCCTGGTCGCGGATCTGTCGCGCCTCCTCGACCCCGCGCCCGCGTCGATCGCCCTGGCGCCCTTCACGCGGGGCGACCTCGATCTGCGCCTGTCGGCCGCCGAGGGGCGCGCCGGCGCCGTCCGCGTGCGGGATCTGGCGGCGAGCGTCCTGGTTCGGGAGGCCGCCCTGGAGGTGGCGCTGAACCGGGCCCGGATCCAGGACGGCACGTTCAAGGGGCGCGTCAACCTGACGAGCGGGGCCGATCCGGCGGCGACCGACGTGCGCACGCAGGGAAACCTCGACCGCGTCGATCTCGGCGCGCTGCTCGGCGAGATCGGCGCGGCCCGCTGGGTGGTCGGGCCCGTGCAGGGGCATTTCGCCCTCGAATCCAGGGCTCGCGACACGGTCGGGCTGCTGGCGCACCTGAACGGTCGGGCCACGCTCGCCGTGGATGGCGGTGCCATCGCGGGCCTCGACCTCGCCGACGTCATTCATCGCAACGGCGCGGTCGCGTCCGGTGCCCTGGCGCGCCGCAATGGCCGGACGGCCTTCGAGCGGGCCGTGGTGACGCTGCGCTTCGCCGACGGCGTGGGCGAGATCGCCGAGTCGGGGCTGCTGGGGCCGAGCGTCGGGGCAACCCTGCACGGTCAGGTTTCGCTGCCGGAGCGGCGGCTCGATGCCAAGGGCGACCTCGTCCTGCGGCCGCCCGGCGATGCGTCCCGCGGGATCCTGTTCGCCGTGACGGGTCCCTGGAGCGCCCTGACGGCTCAGACGGTCGCCCACAGCGAGGCCTCCGACCCGGCCGGCCGCTACGGGGACGCGATGCTCCCCGATCCGCTCAAGCTGCCCGCCACGCTCGGCCTGCCCGGCACCGCCCGCGCGTACGCGCCGTGACCGCGGCGCCATGGCGCCGGTTCCGGCCAAGCTCTAAGATCGGGCCTCGAACGCCTTCATGATCCCCATGCGCCGCCTGCTCATCGAGGAACCCGTGACCCGCGCGGGGCCGCTGGCCCGGCGGCTCGCCGTGTTCTCCGTCATCGCCACCGGGATTGCCCTGGTCCTGGTCCGCGATCCGCGCTCCGACACGGACGCCGCCCTCGTGGCCCTCGTGGCCGGGCTCGGCGTCGCGCTGATGGCGGCCACGGCCGCGATCTTCGCCTTCGTGCGGGTCTGGCGCGAGGGCGCCCGCGGCCTCGGCGCCGCCCTCGCCGGGCTGATCCTCGCGCTGGCGGTTCTCGGCTACCCTGCCTTCCTGGGCCTGCGCGGCCTGCGTCTGCCCGCGCTCTCGGACATCACCACCGATATCGACAACCCGCCGGCGTTCTCGCGCTCGCGGGCGGCCTTCGCGGCCCGCGGCGGACGTTACCCCGCGGATCCGACCCCGGCGGCGCGCGAGAGGCAGCGCGGCGCCTACCCGCAGATCGCGCCGCTGACCCTCGATATCGGCGCCGACGAGGCCTTCGAACTCGCCCGGCAGGCGGCCCTGAAACGGCACTGGCAGATCGTCGAGGCGATCCGGCCGGGCGGCCGGACCGGCAATGGCCGGATCGAGGCCGTGGCGCGGGGACTGATCCTGAACCTTCCGGACGACGTCACCGTGCGCATCCGCCCCCGCGCGGACGGGGCGCGGATCGACGTGCGCTCGGCCTCGCGGCTCGGCGGCCGCGATTTCGGCAGCAACGCCGACCGGATCCGGGCCTATCTCGACGACGTCGCCAACCTCGCCCTCGCGGTGAAGTGAGCCGCCGCGCCCGTCAGGCCGGCGCGTAGGTCCCGTCGAGCCGCGGGGCGCCGTCGGAGGACGCGAGTCCCCGGCCGACCAGATCCTCCAGGTGGGCGAAGACCGACAGGGCCGCCGCGCCGCGGAGCCGCGGATCGAGACCCTGGTAGATCGCCGCGACGATGTCGGCGATGCGACCGTCGCCGGCCGCCAGCCGCGCCCGGATCGCCGCCTCGCGCTGGCGGCGATGCCCGGCGAGCCCTGCTGCCCTGGATGATCGCCGGCGTCGTGATCCTGCACGTCTGGGCGCTGCACGTGACCGGCNGCCACGCTCGTCGCCGACGGCGCCCGCGAGGTCGCCGTGACCGCCGTCGGCCACCGGCGCGGCGAGGGGGTCCTGCGCCTCGTTCCGGCCTGAGCGAAACCGCGCCGCGGGGTGCGCGTCGGCCGCGTCCGATCGTCCGGCCGGCAGCACAGCTTTCGCGCGACCGTGCTGCATCGATATCCCTTATCCCGTTGTTCAAGCGACCGTTCTGGCGCTGCTCAATCGGAAGTTCCGAAAAGAATTTCCCGCATCGCCGGGGCGCTGGCCGCTGGAAATATTTCCCCGCGCTTGCCAAAGAACCGCTGGCGGTCTACTTGTACGGCATCGGCACGTGTCCGGATATCTTGGACCGTTACGCCTTCGCAGGGCGGTTCTGACTTTCCTATCGCTATCGGTCGATGCCGGCGCTCCCTCGTTCGAGCGAGTGCCATCTCTCACTATGCCTGCGAAGATCAAGGACTTCCATGAGCACCGGAACCGTCAAGTGGTTCAACGAGACCAAGGGCTACGGCTTCATCCAGCCGGATGACGGCGGCAAGGACGTGTTCGTCCACATCTCGGCCGTCGAGCGCGCCGGCCTGCGCGGCCTGAACGAGGGCCAGAAGGTCTCGTACGAGCTGGAGACCGACCGTCGCAGCGGCAAGCAGTCCGCCGGTCAGCTCCAGACGGCCTGATCGCCGTCCTCAGCGTTTCTCCGGAAGCCGCTCCTCTGGGAGCGGCTTCTTCGTATCTGCCGTCGTGTTTCTACTTTCCCCTCTGCGGGTGACGGTCTTCGCCGCACCCGATCCAGGAGTGTCTGTGAGCTTTCTGAACAAGCAGGGTGTCACCGATCGCCTCGAGACCGCCGCCAAGGCGCGCTCCGAGATGCTGGCCCGGTTCCGGGCGCGCCCGTCCGCCGATGACCCGGCCGTCCTCGCCCGCCAATCCGCCCGCCGCGCGGTGGTCGATGCCCGGGAGGCCCGCGCGGCCGAACGCGCCCTCCAGCGTCAGGCCGAGATCGAGCGCGCCGCCGCCCTGGCCGAGGCCGAACGCCTCGCCGAGATCGAGCGCAAGCACGCCGAGCAGTTGGCCGCCCAGGAGCGTGCCAAGGCCCTGCAGGCCGAGCAGAAGGCCCAGCGCGACGCGCGCTATCTCGCCCGCAAGGCGAAGGCGCAGAAGAAGCGCTGAGGCGCGACCACGGCCATACCCGTCCAGGATCCCGCCGGCATGTCCCACAAGTTCAAGATCGGCCAGCGCGTCTGCCGGCCCCGGCCGGGCCTCCCGGGCGAGACGGGCGAGGCCGAGGTTTTCGAGATCCTGCGGCTCATGCCGGAGGATCAGACCGGCGAGCCGAGCTACCGGATCCGCACGAAGACCGGCGAGCGGGCGATCCGCGAGGGCGACCTCGTCGCGGCCCCGCAGGCCTGATCCGGGCGCGCCTCAGAGCGTCCGGAACATCACCAGCGCGTCGACCGGCCCGAGCGCCGGGTGCCGGAATGCGCCCGGCAGCCGGCCGACCACGTCGAAGCCGAAGCTCTCCCACAGGCGGACGGCGCGGACGTTGGTGCTCACCACGAAATTGAACTGCATCGCCGCGAAGCCCCGCGCCCGCGCCCGATCGAGCGCGTGCGCGCACATGGCCCGGGCGACCCCGCGGCCCCGGGCGGCTGCTCCGGTCATGAAGCCGCAATTGGCGACGTGGCCGCCCCCGCCCGCCTGGTTCGCGCGCAGATAGTACGTGCCGAGCACCGTGCCCGCCTCCTCGGCCACGAAGGTCTCGCGGTCGGGGCCGGTCCAGTACGCGAGGGCCTCGGCCTCGCCGAGGTCGCGGTCCAGCGCGTAGGTCTCGCCCGCCCGGATGGTCGGCACGATGATGCCGGTGACGGCCGCGCGGTCGGCCGCTTGCGCGGCCCTGACGTGCAGACTCACCCGAATTGCTCCCGCAGGATGCGCTCGTCGAGGCTGTGGCCGGGATCGTGCAGCAGCACGAGCTCGGTGGCGCGGTCGAGGGACGTCTCCACCGTGCAGACCCGGCGGAACTCCGTGTGGTCGGCCACCGCCGCGACCGGGCGGTGAGGCGCGTCGAGCACGTCGATCCGGATCCGGGCGTAGTCCGGCAGGAGCGCGCCGCGCCAGCGCCGGGGACGAAAGGCCGAGATCGGTGTCAGCGCCAGCAACTTGGCATCGAGGGGCAGGATCGGGCCCCCGACCGACAGGTTGTAGGCCGTCGACCCCGCCGCGGTGGCGACCAGCACGCCGTCGGCGATCAGGAGGTCGAGCCTGACATTGCCGTCGACGGCGATCTTCAGCTTGGCGGTCTGGTGGGTCTGGCGCAGCAGATAGACCTCGTTGATCGCCCGCGCCCGGTGGGACCGCCCCTCCGTGTCGAGCACGTCCATCACCAGCGGGTGGATGACGCTGCGCTGAGCGTTCTCCAGATGCTCCAGGAGATCGTCGTCGCGGAACTCGTTCATGAGAAAGCCGACCGTGCCGCGGTTCATCCCGTAGATCGGCTTCGGGTGGTCCATGAAGCGGTGCAGCACCTGAAGCATCAGGCCGTCACCGCCGAGGGCCACGACGACGTCGGCCTCCTCGGGCGGGACGTGGTCGTAGCGTCGCATCAGGGCGGCCGCGGCCTCGCGGGCATGGCCGGTCGGGCTCGCCACGAAGGCGATCTTCTGGAGGCGCGGCATGGATCAGGCGCAGCCGCGCAGGCGCGTCGGGATCGCCTCAGGGTTCACGTCACGGCTCCAGTCTGACGAGCGAACCGCCCGGTTGACGTCCTTGCCCGGCATGCGCCTCACTCCGCGAGCACACGCGCTACCGGAGGCATAGCATGGAGCGTCCGCTCCTCGTCTACACCACCTTTCCCGACCTCGCCTCGGCGCTGAACATCGGCGAGGCGCTGGTCCGCGAGCGCCTCATCGCCTGCATCAACGTGCTGCCGGGCATGCAGTCCGTCTACAGCTGGAAAGGGGCGGTGGAGCGCGGCGCCGAGGTCGCCGCCATCCTGAAGAGCCGCGAGGGGCTGGCCGACGCGCTGGCGGTCGCGCTGAAGGCGCGACACCCCTACGACACGCCGATCATCCTGCATCTGCCGATCTCCGGGGCGGATGCCGACACCGCCGCCTGGATCCTGGCGGAGACGCGGCTCGGCGGCCCGGCCGGCACCGGGCCTTCGACGGACTGATCCATCAGGAAGCGCCGCGCCGCTTCCCGGCCCGACCGGTTCCGACAGGATGCCGGAATGGGCGCCAGACGCCTGTGGACAAGCGCGCCTTGCCGGCCGTGGGAGCGCCTCGATGGCCCGTCAGCGAACGCAGCCGTTACCACTGTCTTGTGGCCGAATAACGAAGTTGAGAAATAGAAAAATCTGAGTATTGTACTCAATAATTACTTGCAGTTGATACAATAAATCTCAGAGGTAGAACCGAGAGATTGAATCGGCCGGGTCCGGCTGATTAGGGAACCTTCGTGCAATCACCGCACGCGATGCGACGCCGAGGGGAATCATGGGACGGTTCAGGAATGCAGGGCGGTTGGAGCTGGTCGTGCTCGCTGCGGTCGCGGGCGCCGGGAACGCGCAGGCGGCCGGGGCGCCGAAGAGCGAGCCGCTGATGACCATCGCGCCGGCGCCGTCCGGTCCGGCCGGCCTCGCATCGGCCGACCCGCCCGCCTTGCGGTACGGGGTGCTCTATGCCGACGACAAGGGCCACAGCCATGTCCAGTATTGCGACCTGAAGAATTTCATCTTCAAGAGCTACGCGCCTCCGGCAGCGCCGCAATACGTCGGCTTTCCGCCGGGGGAGGTGACGTCGATCAAGTACGCGGTCCTGCCGGTCGGCTATGTCGGCACGTGGCACACGGCGCCGGGCCCCCAGTGGGTGATCACCCTGTCGGGCCGCTGGTCCGTGGAGGCCACGGACGGGTCCGTGCTGGAGCAGGGGCCTGGCGAAGTGGAGTTCAATGCCGACATGGGGTCGACGCCGCAGGGTCCGGACAGCCATGTCGGGCACCTGACCCGGCAGGTCGGCGACGTGCCCAACGTGCAACTCATCGTCTCGCTTAAGCCGCAGATCGGAAAGGCCCGCTCCACCGATCCGTGCCAGCCGTCCCAGCCGTGAGGCCCGGGCGCGGGCCGGCACCCTCTGGTCCGCCGGCCCGCGCGGGTCAGCCGCCGCTCACCGGATAGCTGCGGCCTTTCCAGGTCGCCGCGCCGGCCCGCTCGCGGCGCAGAAGCACGTTCCACTGGATCGCCAGGGCGACCGCGACCGCCGCCGGATGAAGCGGGATCGTCGCCCAGGGGGCCCGAACCGCCACGGTGACGGCCGTCCGGGTGGCCAGGGACAGGCCGAGGGCCAGGATGGCCAGGATCAGGGCCGAGGCTGGCAGCAGCCCGAGCAGCCCGGCCAGGACGAGAAGCGGCGGCAGAACCTGGCCGCAGCCGAGAAGCAGGGTCCAGACCGGGAGGGCGCGGGGCGTGGCCATGCCCTCGTGGGCATTCTTGGAGAAGCCGGCCCAGGCCTGGCCGAAGCCGTCGTACATCCGGCATGTGGCCAGCGCGGCGGCGGCCACGAGATCCGTCCGGTAGCCCGAGGCCCGGAACAGCCGGGGCAGGCGGACTCCGTCGTGCAGGGAGTTGCGGATCGCGTCGTGGCCGCCGGTGGCCGCGTAGGCCGCCCGCTCCATCAGGATCAACTGACCACAGGCCGCGCCGAGCGATGCGTCCGACAGGCGGCGCATCAGCGGTATGGGGAGGAAGCCGAGGAGCAGGAAGTCGATCATCGGCACCGTCAGCATCTCACCGACCGTGTCGGTCCGCTGCCGGGGCACGCCGCTGACGAGGGCCGCGCCGGTGCGCCGGGCCTGCGCCGCGAGGGCGGCGGCCGCCTCGGCCTCGAGGCGGACATCGGCGTCGATGAACAGCAGGTGGTCGCCGCGGGCGAGCCCGGCCATGTGGCTGCAGGCGTGGTTCTTTCCGGTCCATCCCTCGGGCAGGGCCGGCACCGAGACGAGACGCAGGCGCGGATCGCCGACGGCGCGGACGATCGCGGCGGTCGCGTCGGTGGAATGATCGTCGCCGACGATCACCTCCACCGGGACCGCGATGCTGGCGAGCGCCGCCCGGACGGTGGCGTCGATGTTGCCCGCCTCGTTGCGCGCCGGGATCAGGATCGAGACGAGGCCCGCGCCGGCCTCCGTTACGGGCCGGCGCAGGGCCGCGAGATTCACCGCCACGAGCACGGCCGGCAGGAGGGCCGCGGCGAGGGAGGTCAGCGCCAGGGCCGTGAGAATCGAGTCGGTCATCGTCCGCGCCGGGAGTGTGTCGCGCCACGATAGGCGATGGCGCAGGGTTTGGCGCGCGCGGACGACCTCATCCGGCGCGATCCTGTCCGCCCATCGCGCGATGCGCCGGGTCGAACCGGCGCCCGGAGAGGCGGGCCGCCAGCCGCCGCCACAGGTCATAGAGGCCGCCGACGCCCTTCCGGCCGGAAACCAGGGTGCGGAAGCGTCCGGGCTCCCGGCTGATCACGTCGGAGCTCAGGCGATCGAGGGTCTGCGTCAGGTCGGATTCCAGGCGGGCGAGCCGCTCGGCGCGCGGAAGCGCGGCGAGGTCGGCTCCGGCGATTCCAGGACCGAAGGCCGCGAAGGCGCCCGCCCCGCGCTCGTCCCAGAAGGCGTACTCGACGGCGAGCGGGACGAAGAGCGCGTCGGGGGCGATCTCGGCGAGGCGCGCCACGCCGGGACGCAGGGCCAGCGGCCGCGCGCGGGCATCGGCGAAACGGCCCTGCGCGGTGATCCAGAGCATGCCATCGGGCGCGCCCAGGATCGACCGGGCGGCGGCCAGGAACTGCGCCGCCCCGCGCGGGCTGTCGAGATCGACGCCGAAGGCGCCGATCCGCTCGAAGATGCGGTAGCGTGCCAGCATCGCGGCGTCGAACGGCGCGCGGCTCGCCCGCTCCGGATAGAGGCGGCCGGCCAGCACGATGATCAGCGCGGCGTCCCACCACGCCGGATGGTTGCAGTAGACCACGATCGCGCCCGGATGACTGGCGGCGGGCAGGGTGCTCCAGAGGGGCAGCCGCAGCGCGTCGAGGTGGCGGTGCAGGTAGCGCTCGAGCCACGCCACCATGAAGGCGCGGATCCGGGGCGAGACCGGGGGCAGGGGGGCGCCGCGCCTGCCTCTCGCGCCCCCCGCGACGGGGGGCGGCGATGGCGGCGTCGCNCGGACCGGTACGGGCGCCGGTGCCGGCATGAGACCGAGCGCGGCCGCGCGCAGGGCGTCGGCGGACCTCTCGACGATCTCGGTCACGCGCGCCGCCATCGCGGCGGCCTTCGATCGAACGGTACTCTTGGCAGATTGCAGCATCGCAAATCCCGGATCGAGCCTGGAGACCTATCTCCGAACGCTAGCGCCCCCGTCTCGTTCCGTCACCCCGTGTCGCGGACGGGCCTCGCGGCCGCAGGGACTCACAGGACTTCGCCATAGGGGCGGAACCGGAGCGAAACCTTGGCGTTTTCGTGTTCAGAACGACGCGGCCCGCCCGCGTTGGTACTTTCTAAGGATACGAACCATGCTCGGTTGGGCCGTAACTTTTCTCGTCGTCGCCCTCGTGGCCGCTCTGCTTGGCTTCGGCGGCATCGCCGGTACCGCCATGGAGGCGGCCAAGCTGGTGTTCTTCGTGGCCATCGTCCTGTTCGCGATCTCGGCTGTCGTCGGCCTGATGCGGGGCCGTTCGCCGACCCTCTGACCGGTGGCCGGAGCGGCCGGCCCACGTCCCGGGCCGGCACTCGGGCACGCCAGGAAGCCGTCGCCCCTGGGCGGCGGCTTTTTCCGTCCGGCGTCTGTATTGCCGGAGCGGTTGGCCGGGCGGATCGGTCCGGTCGCTCGCGGGACACGGGCGGCGTGCCGGGGCCGCGACATCGGCAGGACGTCGCGTTTCAGGCCTTGCGATCGGCGCTATCGAGCTTGGCGATCAATTCGGCGAAGCGGTCGGGGACGGGCTGCTGCGTGACCGTGTCGTACATCGCGCGGAGTTGCGCGGCGATGCGAGTGCGGGTCTGATCACTCAGGCCGTTCCGGCTTCGGGCGCGATCGCGGGGGCCGTGGCCGTCGGGAGCGGAGGCGTCGACGGAGCTGTCCTCGGGCTCCGATGAGCGATCCGAAGCAGTCTCGGCGAGCGGATCGCGCGCGCGAAGACCTGCCTCCTTCCCCTGGTCCGTCATCAACACGCCCCTTGTTGCCGAAGTCGGCGTGGCCGCATTGTGCTGCGGCTCGACATACGCCATGGCTGCGGCGGCAACGCCTGCGCGCCGGCATCGGTTCCGCTGGGGGGTGGAACGGAGTGCGGGCCTCCGCGTTGGGCGGTAGGCTGCGCAGGACACAAAGCCGGCCCCGGCAGGCCCTCGGTAACGGATCGAGGCGTTCGCGGCCGGGCAACACGGCGAGGCACAGGGGATCGAATGTCGACATCGCAACTCGTGGTACAGCACCTGCCGTACCTGCGCCGCTACGCGCGCGCGCTCACGGGTAGCCAAGTGGCGGGTGACGCGTACGTCGCCGCCACCCTGGAGACCCTCGTCAACGAGCCGGACACGCTCGGTCGCAGCACCAACATCAAGGCCGACCTGTTCCGCGTGTTCACGCGGATCTGGAACTCGCTCTCGGTCAACGGCCGCAGCGAGCAGGTCCAGCACGACCTGCCGGCGGAAGTCCGCCTCGGCCAGATCACGCCGCTGCCGCGCCAAGCCTTCCTGCTTTCCTGCCTCGAGGGCTTCTCGGAGGAGGACGCGGCCATCATCCTGGGCGTCGACGTGTCCGAGGTTCGGGACCTCGTGGACGAGGCCGGCCGCGAACTCGCCGCCGACATGGCGACCGAGATCCTGATCATTGAGGACGAGCCTCTGATCGCGATGGATCTGGAGGCGCTGGTCGAGGGGCTCGGCCACAACGTCATCGGCGTCGCGCGCACCCGCACCGAAGCGGTCAAGATCGCCGGCGAGGGCAAGCGGCCGGGCCTGATCCTGGCCGATATCCAGCTCGCCGACGGCTCCTCCGGGCTCGACGCGGTGAACGACCTGCTGAAGTCCTTCGAGGTGCCGGTCATCTTCATCACCGCCTATCCGGAGCGCTTCCTCACGGGTGAGCGGCCGGAGCCGGCCTTCCTCATCGCCAAGCCGTTCCAGCCCGCCAACGTCTCGGCGGTGATCAGCCAAGCCCTGTTCTTCCAGCAGACCGCCCGTCGGCGGGAAGCCAAGACGGCCTGAGCTCCGACCCGGCGGGTCGCGTCCGGGTTCGCCCCGGCCGCCCGCGTTCGAGCAAGGTGGCAACGAGAAACCCCGGCGCGAGCCGGGGTTTTTTTGTTGCGGGCCGGCCGCCCGGGTCCGGCGCGGCGCACAAAAAAACGGGCCGGAGAGAGCTCCAGCCCGTCGCGAAGGTTCCGGCCGATGCACAAGGGGAATGCGGGGAGGACCAGGTGGCCGGGTGCCTAGAGAACGGATGCCGGCGCGGGAGGTTCCGACACGGAAGCTTTTTCAGAGACCGTGATTTTTCTGCAACGGTGCGGGGCTGTGGATAGCGGGCGTGCGCCGCCGCACCAACGGCCGAGCTGCGTTCGAATACTCAGGCTGCGTAGACGCGACACAGTTTAGGAACCTGCGATTGCAGGGCGCGTTGTACGAACATCCTGTCAAGCTCTCGCAATGAGGTCGGGGCGATGCTGCGGTCTGGTTTCATCCTGGGCGTGAGTGCTCCTGCCGCTCTTCTCACCGTTCTGGTCCAGCCGGTGGTTCGCGACACGGCGGATCGCTGGACGATGCCGGTGCCCACGGCCCAGATCGTCTCGGCGCCGCTGCCTGGAATGCGCCCCGTATCGCTGTCGATCAGCCCGACCCGGGTGGCGGGCGTGCAGCGCCTCGAGAGCCGGAACGCGCCCGTGGCCGGCGAGGCTCAGGATCTCGAGATCAAGCCGATCCTGCGGCAGCCGCCGCGGCGGATGCGCGAGGGCTGCGAGGCGGCTCTCAGTTCCCTGGTCGGTCCCGAGGCGCGCCGCATGACTCCCGGCCGCTGCATCTCCTGATCGGCGCCACGACGAACCGCCACAGCAGAAGGCCCCGCCATCTCGGCGGGGCCTTCTGCTGTGGCGGGCACCGCCGCGCCGCGGTCCGCCATCGTCGCCCGAAATGGAAACGGCGCCCGTCCCGGGGGACGCGGCGCCGCTACGCGATACGGTTCTGCGGCGGCCTCACTCGGCCCGGCCGGTCCCCGTGGACTGGCCACCCTTGCGGCCGGCGGACGAGGCGAGCTCACGGTCCTGCGAGAAGGAGCGCTTCTCGGCCGGCACGCTGCGGCCACCCTTGCTGGCGATCTCGCGCTGCCGCTCCAGATCCATCGAGGCAAAGCCCCGCTTCGAGGTCGAATTTCCGGATGCCATCAGTTCCTCCTCAGGCTTCGCTTCACCCCGCAACAACCTTCAGCAATAACCAAGGTTCCTATCCCGAGACCTGCTCAAGCTTCCGACAGCTAAGCTTGGCGGCAACCCGGACTTGTGTCCCGCGTTGGTCGACATTCGATCTTCGTTGCGGTCCGCGTCCGCTCCGGCAGCCCCGGAGGCCCGGCGACTTGTTCCGGGTGGAGCGCGCGGCCGCGCGGCACGAGAGAAGGGTTTTGGCGAATGACGAACCGCAACATGGTCAAGGATGACGCTCCGGGCGCACCGGCGACGCGGCCGAACACGCCGCCGCTGCCGCCGATGCCCGCGCCGGAGGATTCCGCCACGCCGACCACCCGCGAGGAGCCGATCGACTCGCCGCACCTGAACGCCAGTCTGAAGCGCGATGCGCCGCCTCCCGGGGGGCAGGGGCTCTCGACGAAGCGCTGAGCCGGGCGGAGGGGCCTCAGGCCCGGCGCCGTCGCGCGAGGCGTGTGAGGCCCCCCACGAGAAGGGCGATCGCCAGGATCGTGACGATCCCGGCCGCCGTCAGGATGCGCTGGATGAGCGGCGTGTAGACGCCGCGCGCGGCGTCGTAGCCGTAACACAGCAGGGTCAGGCGGTCGGCGACGCTGCCGACCCGGCCCTCTCCGGCCTCGGTCAGGGCGAGACGGAGGTCGCGCGCGGTCAGCGCCAGGGGTGAGAGCACCCGGGCGACCCGGCCGTCGGGGGCGATCAGCAGTGCCGCTGCGGGATGCGCGAAGCTGTCGGTCCCGGCATCGTAGACCGCCTTGTAGCCGAGCGCGCCGGTGAGGCGCGCGAGCGCGCCGTCCGACAGGATGAGTGCCCGGGGTCGAATGGTGTCAGCCCGGTCCCCGAGCGTCTCCGCCAGCATGCGGCGCGCGGCCGCGGCGTCGTCGCGCGGGTCGATGCCGACCAGGACGAGGGCGTAGTCGTCGACCGGAAGGCCCGTGGCGGCCAGCGCGTCCGCCGACAGGGACAGCATGGGGTCGCAGACGTTTCCGCAGGTATAGTCCACCGGCAGCAGCAGGGCCGTGCGGCCTCCGAGGGCTTGCCCCAGGGTGGTCGGTTGATCGGAGCGCGCGTCGGTGACGGCGAGGTCGAGCGGGGCCCGGGCGCCCGGAGGCGGCGCGACCGCGACGCGGGCGAGGTCGGCCTGCACGAGGCGGGCCGCGGCCTGTCCCGACGCCAGGACGAGACACAGTGCCAGAAGGGCACCGAGACCACACCGACAGGTTGCGTCAGGTGCGGGGCTGGACAAGTGCCTGACGAACCGCATGGATAAGCGGGCCCGTCCGGCCCCGCCGTCCTGGGCGTGAGACCCGTCGCGGAGCCCCCGAATGACCCTCGACACCGAGGTTTCCTCCCTGAAGCAGGTGCCGCTCTTCCGCGAGGTGGAGCCGGCGCGGCTGAAGCTCCTGGCCTTCACCAGCGAGCGGGTTCATTTCGAGCCCGGGCAGCGATTCTTCGCCCGCGGCGACGTGGCGGACGCGGCCTACGTGATCCTCTCGGGCACAGCGGAGGTCAGCATCGACGGTCCCGCCGGGCCGGTGCGGCTGGCGCTGCTCGGCCAGGACGCCCTCGTCGGCGAGATGGGCATCCTGGCCGAGCAGCCCCGCTCCGCCACCGTGACGGCGCAATCCGCGGTGACCGCGCTGCGCATCGACCGCGGCGTGTTCATGGAATTGCTGGCCCAGTTTCCACAGATCAGCATCGCCCTGATGCGCGTGCTGGCGCTGCGGCTGGAGCAGACCAACCAGGCGCTGGCCGAGAGCCGGAGCTGATCATCCCACGTAGGTGATGAACTCCAGCAGCGAGCCGTCCGGATCCCGGAAGTAGACGCTGATCCCCGCGCCCGCGGCGCCGTGCCGCTCCACCGGGCCGAGCTCGACCGGGATTCCGGCCGCCTCCAGATGCGCGATCGCGGTCTCGATCGCGCCCGACCAGCGGAAGCACAGGTCGCTGTTGCCCGGCTGGACTGGCCGCGCCGCCACCGGCACCGCCGTGACGCCCGGGCCGTGGCAGTTGAGCTGGACGCCGCCGAACCGGTAGGCGAAGCCGGGCCCGCGCTCGATGATCTCGGCACCGACCACGTCCCGGTAGAAGGCGTTGGAGCGCGCCCAGTCGCTCACGTGGATGACGCAGTGATCGAGGTGTATCGCCGGGCTGAGGGGGACATCGGGGACGACCGTCGCCTCGGTCGGAAGAGTTTCGGTCTCGGCCATCGTTCACCTCCGCGCCGCGCGCAATAGAGCACCGCTGCGATTCAGAATTAGGGCACAACCGTGGCCGCGGGAGCGGCCCGCGCGCGGCCCGCTGCGGCGGAAAAGCTACATCGTCACCGGCGTGGAGACGGTAGGCATGGCGCGACGACCGTATCCCGCACGACAGGACCTATGATCGCCACGCTTCCCTCGGCCTGGAGCCGCCTGCGCCGGATCGTTCTCTCGCGAGTCCTCCTCACCGTCGTGGCGATCGCGCCCCTGGCGGCCTGCCAGACCCGTCCGGCCCAGGTCGCGCAGGACGACGATTCGGCGTGGTACATCGGCAGCAAGCCCGACAAGCCCTTCGATATCCCGCTGGTCGACACCCAACGCCTCGATCCGAAGTACCGCCGCCAGCAGGTCAGCTACAACGGTCCCGAGCAGCCCGGCACGATCGTGGTCGACATCGACAAGCGGCAGCTCGTCCTCGTGCAGGCAGACGGAACGGCGATGCAGTACGGCGTCGGCGTGGGCAAGGCCGGTTTCTCCTGGAAGGGCGAGGCGCGGGTCGGGCGCAAGGGCGTCTGGCCTGACTGGAGCCCGACCGTCACGATGGTCTCGCTGCATCCCGACCTGCCGCGCACCCGTAAGGGCGGTCTCGACAATCCTCTCGGCGCCCGCGCTCTCTACCTCTACCAGGGCAACCGCGACATCCTGTTCCGCATCCACGGCACCAACGAGCCCTGGAGCATCGGCGAGCAGATGTCGTCGGGCTGCGTGCGCATGCTGAACGAGGATATCGCCGACCTGTACGAGCGCGTGCCGGTGGGCACCCGCGTTCTCATCAAGCGCAACGGCAAGTACCGGAGCTGATCGGCAGGCCCGATCGCCGCACCGCTCAGCCGGCGGGCGTCGCCGCGGCGGAGGCGTCGCGGACCTCGCCGGAGACCTTTCTCGCGAGACGGTCGAAGGCCGCGCGATCCAGGCCGCCCCGATCCGGGCCGGCACGGCCCGCGGCGGCCTCGCCCGGCCGACCGTCCGGCGCCATGCCGTCGCTGGCCAGCACCGTGGCGGTGGTCAAGCCCGGACCGGTCCGCTCGGCCTGTCGTTCCGGGCCGATCGCGAAGGCAGCCCAGACGAGCAGAGCCGCGCAAACGGCCAGACTGGCCAGCAGGGTCTTGAGAAAGGTCATGCGGCATAACGAACGCATCGGGGCCGGCGTTCCGGTGCCGAGCTTCGCAATGGTGCGCGGAACAGTTTCGCAACCATGGCGGGCGACACTCGTCCAGGGCCTGCGGGGCTGATCCGGCCGCCCGGCAAATTCGCCACATTGCTCGGGCACCGTCTCCTCCTCGACGAACCCGCTACAGCCTTCTCGCCACCCGCGTGGACCTTCCCGCCATGATCAGACCGATGCTCGTCCTGCTCCTCCTCTGCGGCCACGCGGCCGCGGCCGGGACGATCAGCGGCCCGGCGACCGTGATCGACGGCGACACGATCGAGGTGCAGGGCACGCGCATCCATCTCTACGGGATCGATGCCCCCGAGACCGCGCAGAGCTGCGAGACCGCCAAGGGGCGGGAGTATCGCTGCGGCCGCGAGGCCGCGCAGGCCCTGCGCGCGCGGATCGGCGGCGGCGTGGTCACTTGCGAGCGGCGCGAGGGCAACGTCGCCGGCCGCGTCGCCGGGATCTGCCATGTCCAGGGCGAGGATCTGTCCGCCTGGATGGTTGGCCAGGGGCTGGCGCTGGCCAGCCGCCAGGTGACGGCCCCCTACATCCGCCAGGAGGGCCACGCCTGGGCGACCCGCCGCGGCATCTGGGCCGGCACCTTCGAGAAGCCGGCCGACTGGCGCCAGGACCGGCGCCGGGTCGAGGCCGCCGCCGGTACGAGCGCGGCCGACTAGCGGACCCGGCGGCTCAGGCCGTCGCGTCCTGCCCCTCGGTGAATTCCCGCCACAGCAGGACCAGGGCGGCCATCACGGCCGGCCCGACGAACAGGCCGAGGAGCCCGAAGGTCTCGACGCCGCCGAGGATGCCGAGGAGCACCCACAGGAAGGGCAGCTTGGTCGTTCCGCCGATCAGCGCCGGGCGGATGAAGTGGTCGGCCACGAAGGTCACGACGAGGCCCGCCGCGGCTACCACCAGGGCCGCCGTCACCGACCCCGCCGCCACCAGCAGGAGCGCCGCGATGGCGATCGCCACGGCGGCGCCGAAGGGGATCATCGCCGCCACCGCGGTGAAGGCGCCGAGCAGCACCGGGTGGGGCACACCCGCGAAGTGGTAGACGATCCCGAGCACGAAGCCCTCGCCGAGACCGACCAGTACCAGCCCGTCGACCGTGCCGTGCACCGAGGCCACCATCTGGCGGGCGACGCGCTCGCCGCGCGGGCCGAACAGCCGGTGGCAGGCGGTGAGCGACTGGTCCCGCACGGTCCGCCAGTCCCGGAACAGGAAGAACAGCGCCACGAGGCTGAAGCCGAACAGCACGATCCGGTGCACCACCTCCCGCCCGACGTTGCGCGAGGCCCCGAGCACCGAGTGATTCTCGAACCGGCGCAGCAGGTCGGAGCCCGCCTGCGCGTGGCCGAGATTGTCGTTCCACCACGCGGTCGCCTGTGCGGCGCCGTAGGGCAGGTGCTGGAGGAATTCCGGCGCCGGGATGCCGTTCGCCTCGGCGTTCCGGACGAACTCGGCGACGTCGTGGGCCTCGCGGGCGGCCTGGATGCCGAGGATCGCGAGCGGCGCCAGGAAGACCAGCGCCACGGCCGCGGTCATCAGGGTCGGCAGGAGAATGTTGTGCTTCCCCGGCGGGAAGCGGTGCTCCAGCCGCTGGTAGACCGGCCAGAGGGCGATCGCCAGGACCACTGCCCAGGCGAGGGCCGGCAGGAACTCGTGCAGGATCCAGAGGCCCAGGGCCGTCAGGGTCAGGACCAGCAGGACGCGGGCCGCCCCCTGGGAGCGCGCGCGCTCCTGCGGCGGCAGGGGCGGCGTCTCGATGCGCGCCGGCTTGGCGGCGGGCTTTGTGATCGGTGGCATCCGTCTGATCTCCTGAGGACGCGCCTCGTCTCGCCGTCAAGCTAGGGCCGGCGCGTCCGGAGCGTACGCGCGTCCCCGCACCTGGCGGCGCACGCCTGTGGACAGGCGCTGAAACGTCGGGGAAGCGCCGCGGTTGCCGCTTCTGACACCCTCGTGTAGAGGTCGCCGCCATTCGACCGGGCCGCGTTCCAGGCCCCGTCCACGCGTAGGGCGGACGCGCGGGGCGCTTGCGCCGGGCCGCCCGAGCGGCGAGGGGGCTCCCGCACCACCGATCCGGAACTCGAACAGCCCGCGAGAAGACATGTCCGACGAGCCCGCCCACGGCAGCGCCACCTTCGAGCGCGTGGCCGACATCATAGCCGAGACCGCCGACATCCCGCGGGACAAGATCACGCCCGAGAGTCACGCCATCGATGACCTCGGCATCGACAGCCTCGCCTTCCTCGACATCGCGTTCGCGGTGGACAAGGCTTTCGGGATCAAGCTGCCGCTCGAGCGGTGGACCCAGGAGGTCAACGAGGGCAAGGTCCCGGCCGAGGAGTACTTCGTCCTCAAGAACCTGTGCGCGCGCATCGACGGCCTCGTGGCCGAGAAGGCCGCGAAGGTCTGAACCGAGGCCGATCCGACCCGCCATGCGCCTCGAATATTTCGAGATGATCGATTCCGTGCGGCTCCTCGACAGGGCCGCCGGCCGCATCGAGGCGCTCGCCCGGGTGCCCATGGCCAGTCCCGTCTTCGAGGGGCACTTCCCCGGCCACCCTCTGGTGCCGGGGGTGCTCCTGACCGAGACGATGGCCCAGGCCTCCGGCTACCTCGTGCTCGCCCATCTCGAGTTCGCGCGGATGCCGTTCCTCACCGGGGTGGACAAGGCGCGCTTCCGGTCCTTCGTGGGGCCCGGCGCGGATCTCCTCGTCACGGCGACCCTCGAGCATGACGGCTCGGGCTACGCGGTGACCAGGGCGGCGATCAGCCACGACGGCAAGGCGCTGTGCGACGCGGAACTCCGCTTCCGCACCATGCCGTTCCCGGACGGCCTCGACGCGCCGATGCGCGCGCGGGCGCGGGCGATCGGCCTGTTTCCCGATTCGGCGCCGGCCGAACGCGAGCCCTGAGTCAGCCATGACCCGCCCCGTCGTCGTCACCGGCCTCGGCCTCGTCTCCTGCGCGGGTGAGGGCGTCGACGCCCATCTGGCCGCCCTCGCCGGAGAGGCGGCCCCGCGCACGGACAGCGCGAGCTTCGCGCCCTACCCGGTCCATCCGGCCCCGGCGATCGCGTGGGATGGCCAGATCCCCAAGCGCAGCGACCAGCGGCAGATGGAGGCGTGGCAGCGGCTCGGCGTCTACGCCGCCGGCCTCGCCCTCGACGCGGCGGGCGTGAAGGACGACCCGGCCTTCAAGCAGGCACTCCACCTGGTCGTGGCCGCGGGCGGCGGCGAGCGCGACTACGCGGCGGACGGCGCGATCCTGACCGGCCTGCGCGACGCCGCCGATCCGGGCGCCTACCTGAACGAGCGGCTCCAGAACGACCTCCGTCCGACGCTGTTCCTGGCCCAGCTCTCGAACCTGCTTGCCGGCAACATCGCCATCGTCCACGGGGTCACGGGCGCCTCGCGCACGTTCATGGGCGAGGAATCCGCCGGGGTCGACGCCCTGCGGATCGCGCAGGCGCGGGTGGCCTCGGGCCAGATCGACGCGATCCTGGTCGGCGGTTCCTACAGCGCCGAGCGGCCGGACGTTTTGGTGATCCACGAGATGGGCGGCTATCTCGCCCGCGACGCCTATCGCCCGGTCTTCGCGCGTGACGAGGCGAGTGGGAATGCGGGCAGCGAGGCGGGCGGGTTCATCCTCGGGAGCTGCGCGGCCTTCCTGATGCTCGAATCCGCCGGGCACGCCGCGGAGCGCGGCGCCCGCGCCCTGGCCCGGCTGGAGCCGGTGGCGAGCGATCGGACCCGGCGCGCACCGGGCAGCGTCGCCGGCAGCCTCGAGACCCTCTGGCGACAGGCCGGCCTCTCGGCTCCCGACCACGTCCTGTCCGGCGCGACCGGGGTAACCCCGATCACCGCCGAGGAGCGCGCGGCGCTGGCCCGGCTCGCAGAGGGTGCCCGCCTGCGTGCCCTCGGGGACGTGATCGGGCACGGGCTCGAGTTGGGGGCCCCCTTCGGCGCGGCGCTTGCCGCCGCGCTCNACGGGGGGCGGCGATGGCGGCGTCGCGGTCACGCCGAGGCGCGCAGGGCGCCGCGGGCGTCCTGGTCGTGCGCGTCGGCGGCGATCCAGCCCGACATCATCACCATCGGCATACCGGGTCCCGGATGGGCGGCGCCGCCCGCGAGGTACAGGCCGCGCACCTGCCGCGACCGGTTGCCGGGCTTGAACGCCCCCATCACGCGCCCGTGGGAGGCGAGCCCGTAGATCGCGCCGTTGAGGACCTTGTAGCGCTCGTGGATGTCCTGCGGCGTGAGGTGACGCTCGACCACAATGCGCTCCTCGAGGTCCGGCATGCCGGCGGTCCGCTTGAGCTTGTCGAGGATCGTTCGGCGATAGTTCTGGAACAGCGGGCCGTCCGGCCGCCAATCGTGGTGCGGGCGCAGATACGGCGTGTGCACGAGGACGTAGAGCGCCTCGCCGCCCTCGGGCGCCACGCTCGGATCGGTGGAGGAGGGGGCAGCCAGGTAGGCGGTCGGGTCCGGGGCCGGCTCGCCCTTGTTGTAGATGTAGTCGAACTCCTCCTCCGGGTCGCGGGAGAAGACGAAATCGTGGTGGTTCAGGTGCTCGTAGCGCCTGTTCAGGCCGAGATAGAGCACCACGCCCGAGCAGGCCGGCTCGGGGTTCTTCCTCGCGTAGGCCTTGGCGGCCTCACCGCCGACGAGCTCGCGGTAGGTGCGGACCGAATCCATGTTGGAGATCACCGCGTCGTAGGGCGTGACGCCCGCGGCCGTCCGCACGCCCCGGACCGCGCCGTTGGCGGTCTCGATGCCGGTCACCTCGGTGTCGGTCTTGCAGGTGGCGCCGAGTTCCTGGGCGAGCTTCGCCAGCCCCTCGGCGACGGCCCGGGTGCCGCCCATCGGGTACCAGACGCCATCGGCCGTCTGCATGTGGGCGATGGCGCAGAGGACCGCCGGCGCGCCGTAGGGTGACGAGCCGACATACTGCACGAAGTGGTCGAGCATCTGCGCGAGCCGGGCATCCTTGACCTTGCCGCGGATCGTCGACGCCACCGAGGCGTGCATGCGCAGGGACAGTACGTCGCGCAGCGTCCCCGGATTCATGTTGGCGCGGATGTTGATCGTGTCGAACAGGTCCTCGACGGGCTTCCAGAAGAAGAATTTCTCGGAGACGCCGTGGAGATGCTGAGAGATGGAGATGAACTTCTTGTAGCCCTCGCCGGTGCCGGGGGCGAAGCGCTCCATGTCGCCGGCCATCCGCTCGACGTCCTGCATCAGGTCGATGTGGGTCCCGTCGTCGAAGAAGCAGCGCCACTGCGGGTCGAGGCGGCGCAGGTCCATGTAGTCGTGGACCGAGCGGCCGGACTCGGCGAAGATCCGCTCCAGCACCCGCGGCACGGTCAGGATCGTCGGTCCCATGTCGAAGCGGAAGCCGCCCTCGTGGAGCACCGCCGCCTTGCCGCCGAGCCAGCCGTTCTTGTCGTAGACCGTCACGCGGTGGCCCCGCGCGGCGGCGACGCACGCGGCCGCGAGTCCGCCGAGCCCGCTGCCGATGACGGCGACCGTGGAATCCTGGCTCATCCTGCTGGCTGGCTCCCCGGGCCGAAGAAGGCGTGGCCCGCAGAGCGAAGCTAGACCTGGGGCCGGGCGGGTCAACGCGCCACCCGGTCGCGGCCGCCTACCGGCGGCGCTCGCCTGTGGACAGGCGCGCCAGGAAGTTCCCGATCTCCCGGCGGCGGAGACCGGCCTCCAGCACCTCCGGCCCTATGCCGTGGCGCCAGGCGAGGCGGCGCGCGGCCTCCGGGTCGCTGCCCTGGAGCGTCGCGATCTCGTCGGCGTAGGCCGCCACGGCGCGCGGGTTCTCGGCGAGTCCCGCCTCGACGATGGCGGTGTCGCAGAGGCGCAGCATCGCGGCCAGTTCGTCGAGGTCGAGCTCGGGATGATACTGGGTTCCCCAGAACCAGCCGCGGCCCAGGCGTATCTCGAGGGCCTGAACGCCGAGCACGGGGTTGCCGGCGAGCACGCGGGCGCCCGGGGGCGGCTGCAGCACGGCGTCGGAGTGGATCGCCGGGGCGTCCCAGGTCGCCGGCCGTCCGGCCAGGAGCGGATGGGTCCGGCCCTCCTCGGTCGGGGTGATCGCCCGGGCGAAGCCGTATTCCGGCCCGCGCGGGTTCTCGGCGGCGTGGCCGCCCGTCACCGTGGCGGCGACCTGCACGCCCCAGCACGAGCCGAAGACCGCGCGTCCCGCCTCGAGAGCCGCGCGCATCAGGTCGAGCTGCCGGGTCACGGCCGGCGTGCCCTCGGAGACCTTGAGGGTCGAGCCGGTGAAGATCAGCCCGTCGAACGCGGCGAGATCCGCCGGCAGGGTCGCGTCGGCGTCGGCAGCGTTGACGTGCTGGCAGACGGAGCCCGGCGCGAGGTCGTGCACCACCGCCGCGTAGGACTCGGCCGAGGTCCTTCCCGTAGCCGCGACGTGGCGGTCGCGGGCGGCGCGATCGTTGCCGTCGGCGATGAGCAGGCGGAGCATGTGGGATACCGTGGAGCGCGGCCGTAGCGGAGGCGTCTCTATGTCGGTGCGCACCGCGTCGCAGGAACGGCGCGGATCGTCGCGGGAGGTGAGCGCCGCTGGCATGCCCGACTCCTCCAAACGGGTGATGCGCGCCGCCCTGCCGGGTCTATCCCTGCCGTGTCGAACGCCGAGGGTCGATCATCGCGGAGGACAAGATGCCAGATCTCGCCGAGGTGGAGCTCTACTGCGCGGAAGCCCGGGACATCCTCGCCCACGCGGAGGACATCGTTCACGACCTGTGTCGGAGAGGTGCCTGCGAGGGGCACCGCATGATGGCGGACCAGGGCCTCGCGGCGCTGCGGAACCTCGACCGCATCATCGAGCGGCACCGCAGGCGCTTGGCGTTCCAGGCGCTGCCCAACGCGGTCGTCCAGCCTCCGCCTCCGTCCCCACCGCGGAAGCGGAACTGGCTGGTCTTCCTCCGGCGGGGCGGCGGGCACGCGGGCCATGGCGTCGAGGCGCATTCCTAGCACGCACGCGGCGGGGCGCCCGAGCCTGAGCGGTCTTGCCCGCGCGCATGAGACCGGCCGGGTCTCGCGCGGCGGGGCCAGCCACGCGCGGCGGGACGATCCCCTGGTTCCGGCGGTGCGACGGCGCGACGGACGGTCGAGAACCCTGCTGATCTGGGCCGTGCTGCTCGTCCTCGGGACGGCCGTTCCGGCCCCCGCCCGGCGAGCCCCCCCGCCGCTGCACCGGGCCGCCGAGATCGAGGCCCTCGTCAACAGGGCGGCCGACACGCTGGAGGCCGAGGGCGCGCGGGCGTTCGACGCGTTCCGGCGCAGGGGAAGCGTCTGGCGATACGGGGACGTCTACCTGTTCGTCGTCGACCTTCGGGGAGTCGTCCTCTTCAACGCCGCCCACCCGAACCGCGAGGGGCACGACCTGCTCCACGAGCGCGACGCCGACGGGAAGCCATTCCACCAGGACCTCATCGACGCCGTCACGCGGTTCGGGTCCGGCTGGGTCGACTACATGTTCCCGAAGCCCGGCCAGTCAACGCCGAGCGTGAAATGGAGCTACGTCTGCGCCACGCACGTGGCGGGCGTGGAGGCGCTCGTCGGCGCCGGTGTCTACGTGGAGTAGCGCCGTCCGTGTCGGGACGGCAGCGGGCCCTACGCCGTCCGCCGCGCGGCCAGCGCCAGAGCGAAGGCGAGACCGGCCAGGGTCAGAGCCGCCAGGACCCCCAGGGCCGGGGCCGCGGCAAAGAACCCCTCGCCGAGGGCGCTCTGGTACGCCTCGATCGCCCAGGCGTTCGGGGTGAGCCATCCGGCCTGCTGCAGCCACGGCGGCATCAGGAACCGCGGGACCATCGAGCCCCCGACAGCTGAGAGGAGCAGCACCCCGAAGGTCGAGGCGAGATGCGCCTGCTGGCGCGAGGCCGCGAGCGCGCAGGCCGCGAGCGCGAGGCCGGCCGCCATCGCGGAGACCAGGAGGCAGGCGGCCAGGAAGGCCGGCCAGTGCGGTCCGATCTCGACGCCGTAGAGGAGGGCGGCGGCCAGGAAGATCAGCCCGGCCTGGACGAGCCCCTGGAGCGTCAGGAAGGCGAACTTGCCGAGCACCACGACCGGCAACCCGCCCGGCCCGGCCATCAGCCGCTCGGTGAGGCCCGTCTCCCGTTCCTCGACCAGCGACATGGCGCCCTGCATGGCGGCGAAGAGCAGGAAGACGGCGGTGATCGCGCCCGCGTAGTAGCTCACCCGGGCATTGGCGGTCCCGGCCGCGGTGCTGCGCCGCTCCACCAGCGAGGCGAAGCTGAACGGCTCCTTTTTGGCACGCTGCTCGGCGAAGGCCTCGTCGAGGAACCGGCGCTCGTCGGGGCCGATCTTGCCCGTGCGCTCGACGTCGGCGACGACCCGCGACAGGACCACGTCGGGCAGCGCCTCGTTCAGGACCCGCTGGAGCTGGCCGAGGGCGATCGGCGTCGCCAGCGCCTTGGCGGGGTTCTCGACCAGCACCACCGGCTGATCCGCGGGACCGGGCGCGGCGATCAGGTCCCCGCGCAGGACCAGCGCCACGTCGACCTCGCCGGCCCGCACCGCCTGCGCCACGGCGTCGATGTCGCTCGCGGGCAGCCGCGTCACGCGGAGCGACGGATCGGCCGCGAGCGCGTCGGCGAGGCGCTCCGTCGCCGCGGTGTGGGCCAAGTCGGCCAAGCCGAGATGGATACGGATTCTGTCGCCGATCGCCCCGGAGAAGATCGCCGCGAAGATCGAGAAGATCACGGTCGGCAGGACGAAGGCCATCACCAGCGCGGCCCGGTCGCGCAGGAGGGTCAGGAGCATCACGCGGAAGGCGGCGGCGATCATCCGGCGGCCCCGGCCCGGAGCGGAGCGGCCGCGGCATCCGCCAGTTCCCGCGGGCGGAGGGCGTCGAGATAGAGCGTCTCCAGCCGCGGCGCCCGCACCCGGATCTCGGCCACCGGGACGTTCTGGGCGCGCAAGGCGCCGAGCAGCGCCGCGCCGTCGAGGCCGGACCGCTCGACCGACCGCCAGACGAGGCCACCCGCATCGGCAGGCACGAAGCCGGCCCGGCGCAGCACGCCCTCCGCCTGTCCCGTCGCCGGCCCGGCGAGGCTCAACTCGCGCTCGGGCGCGCCGGTGCGCAACTGCGCGAGCAGGTCGGCGAGACGGCCGGCGCGCACGACCCGCCCCTGAGCCAGGAATGCCACCCGCGAGGCGAGGCGCTCCGCTTCGGCGAAATCGTGGGTGGCGATCAGGATCGCGGTGCCGGCGGCCTTCAGACGGTCGAGCACCGCGTGGATTGCCGCCCGGGCGGCGAGGTCGACGCCGCTGGTCGGCTCGTCGAGGAGAACCAGGCGGGGCCGGTTCATCAGGCTCGCGGCGATGTTCACCCGGCGCCGGTACCCGCCCGACAGGACACCGACCGGGCGTCGAGCCACGTCGGCGATGTCGGCCATGGCCAGTGCGGCCTCCACGGCCACAGTCCGGTCGCGCCGGGAGACCCCCGCCAATTGCCCGAACACGCCGAGGTTCTCCGAGACGGTCAGTCGCGGATAGAGGGCGATCTCCTGCGGCACCCATCCGATGGCGCGGCGGGCCTGTCCCGCCCGGTACGGATCCGCTCCGGCCACGCGCACCGACCCCGCGCTCGGAGCGAGGCGCCCGGCCACGAGGCGCATCAGCGAGGACTTGCCGGCCCCGTTCGGTCCGAGCAGCGCGAGGGTCTCGCCGGCGCCGAGGTCGAGATCGATCTGATCCAGGACCCGTCGGCCGCGGAGGTCGAGGCCGACGCCCGCGATCCGGACGAGGGGATCGTCCATCAATTCACCGGCTCGGCAGGGCGCGGCCGAGGCGCACCCGCACGGCGACACCGGGCTCCCGGAGGGCGAAAGCGGCCTCGGCGAAATCGGGCCGCGCCCGCCGCCCGACGGCCCCCGAGAAGCCGTAGGGCTCCAGCGGCAGGCCGAGGCCGGTGCGGTCGAGGCGCCCGTTGCCGTTGGCGTCCTGGTAGGCCGCCACAGCGTAGGCGCCCGGCGGGACATCCCGGAAGGTGAACCGCGCCCGCTCGGCTGTGGCCGGCGCATCGTCGCCCCGCAGGCACGACGTCTCCGAGAGACCGCCCTGGCAGAGGGCGACGCGCACTTGCCCGCCGCCGGGCTCGATCCCGTCGACCTCGACCTGGACGGCGGCGGCCCGGGCGGGCACGGTCGCGGCGCAGAGCCAGACCGCGAGGACAACCGTCACACGGCCTGCCCGGAGATGTCTCCGGTCGGTCGCCGCGCTCACGAGGCCTCGCCGGAGGTCGCCAGCGGGGCGGTATCGGGAATGCCGGCGGTGGCGGCGGCGCGGGCGCCGGCGAGTTCCTCGATCAGGAGCCGTGCCGAGATGCGCGCGCCCTCGTAGATCACCGGCAGGCCCGAACCCGGATGGGTGCCGCCGCCGACGATGTAGAGTCCCGGTCCGAAGCGGTTGTGCGGTCGGAAATACAGCATCTGCATCAGGTCGTGGGCGAGGTTGAAGGTGGCGCCCTCGTGAACGGCGAAATCCTCCTCCCACTGGGTCGGGTCGATGATCCGCTCGTAGCGGATGCGGGACTCGAGATCGTCGATCCCGAGGAGTTTCAGACGCTCCACGATCAGGGCGCGGTAGGTTTCCCGCATGGCCGCCCAGTCGATCCCCGCCTTCAGGTTGGGCACCGGCACCAGCACGTAGAGGGCCGTGTGACCGGGCGGCGCCATGCCGCCATCCGTGTAGCCCGCGTGCTGCACGTACAGGGACGGCTGCATCGGCAGCGTGCCCTCGGTGATCTCGCGGATGTTCTTCTCGTAGCCGTCGGCCAGGAGGATCGTGTGATGCCCGAGGCTGTCGGGCATTTTCCCCTCGAGTCCGAGGTACAGCATGAAGGTCGAGCAGGAGAGCCGGGCCTTCCGGATCTTGGCGTCGCGCCAGCGCGGCCGGTGCCGCTCCGGAACGAGGGCGCGGACGACCTTCGCGAAGTCGCCGTTGATCAGCACCGCGTCGGCGTTGAAGGTCTCGCCGTCCGCCACCAGACCGCTCGCGCGCTTTCCATCGAACAGCACCTCCTCGACGTTGCTGTTGAGCCGGAGGTCGACGCCCATGCGGCCGGCCAGGCCGGCCATCGCCTCGGAGACGGCGCCGCAGCCGCCTACCGGGTGATAGACCCCGTGCTCGTATTCGAGGAACGACAGGATGGTGAACAGGCTCGGGCACCGGAACGGCGACATCCCGAGGTATTTGGTCTGGAACGAGAAGGCGAGGCGCACCCGCGGGTCGGCGAAGTGGCGCTTCAGGTCGCGGTCGACGCTCCGCCCCGGATGCAGGTAGGGCAGGGCGGCCAGCATGGCCGGGCTCGCCATGCTGCGCAGGGTGTGGAAGGCCTGCTCGAGCACGGGCTTGAAGTAGTTCAGCTTGGTCCGGTTCTCGGCGAAGAAGGCCTTGACGTTCTTGGCGTCGTCCGGCGCGATACGGGCGATCTCGCGCTCCAGGCGCTCGACGTCACCGGTGGCGCTTATCGTCCCCGAGATGCCCTCCGCGCCCTCGAACACGAGGTGGTACTGGGGGTCGAGCCGCTCGAGCTTGACGTGGTCCTCCAGCCGCTCGCCGCAGCTCGCGAAGATGTCCGCAAGAATCTGTGGATAGAGGAAGAAGGTCGGGCCGATATCGAACCGGTAGCCGCCGGGCGCCTCGACGGTCTTCGTCCGACCCCCGACCTGCGGGTCCTTCTCGAAGATGGTGACGTGAATCCCGGCCCGCGCGAGCAGCAGGGCGGCGGCCAGTCCGCCCGGCCCGGCACCGACCACGGCCACCCGGCGTCCGGTCAGCGCCCGCAACCCATCCCCAGACTGAAGCAACGTCCCCAACTCCTCACAGAATCCCGATACCCCATGCGGCCAAGCTAGCTTCGCATCATCGCGCGGCAATTGCAGCCGTTTGTCGCGCGCATAACGCTGTATACGATCATACCGTGGATACGCATCCGCAAGGATTCCCGAGGCGCGCCGCGTCGCGGGCGCCCGTTGCCTCCCCGGCGGACTGGGCCGGCGGACTGGCCGGCACCGGAGCGTGTGTCGGACCGTCCTCGGAGGAGCGGGGCGTCAGCGCTGGCCCAGGCGCTCGTACCAGGCGTGGGCCTGGGCGGGCGTCCGCTCGTAGGTCCGGGTGCCGTGGGGGGCCCGCGTCTGGCGCCATTCCCGCGGCGTCACCCCGAACCGGGCGCGGAAGGCGCGGCTCAGGTGGGCGGGATCCTTGAATCCGTGCTCGCTCGCCAAGCGCGCGAGCGCCCGGGTCTCGAGCGGATCCTCCAGGGCGATCCGGATCGCCTCCAGCCGCTTCTCCCAGACGCGGTGCATGACGCCGCCCGCGTTCTGGAAGGCGCGGTACAGCACCGTCCGCGAGACGCCCGCGCCGTCGGCGAGCCGGTCCGGCGTGAGGTCGGGCGAGGCCAGCTGGAGATCCATCAGACGCTCGGCCAGCGCGACGAACCCCGCATCCAATTCCGGTCCCTGCAGCACGTCCGAGGCCGCGGACGAATCGAACAAGCGCCGGATGAAGCCGGTCAGTTCGCCCGCGATCGCCGGCTCTTCGTCGGCGGTGGTGGTCGGTAACCGGCGATACAGGGCGTGCAGGCGCGCGACGAGCAGACGGTTCCGCTCCCTGTCGAGGAAGATCGGGATCCGCTCGACCGTGCAGTCGGCCAACAGGCGACGCGGGATGGTCAGCCCGATCGCGCTGGAGCTCACTCCGCGGGCATCCAGCTCCCGACCCATATTGGCGGCCATGATCCGGTTGCGCTGCCGCAGCACCGGGCTGCCCGCGACGTCCCCGGACAGGCCGCCCGACACGTAGAGCATGAACGTGAAGTGGTCCGGCGTCGCCGCGGCGTGGCGGCGATCGCGGACCATGTGCTGCGCGGAGAAGACCATCCGGCTGGCGAGGATGTCCCCCAGAACCGTGCAGGACAGGTTCCCGCGCGGCACCGGCGCCCCCTTGATCCGCTCGATCCGGACAATCGGTGCCATCAGGTCGCGCCAGGCCGCGAAGGCCTGCGCGGGGCTGAGGTGATCGGTGTTGAAGTGAAGCGTCGGGATGTTCGACATGCGATCCGGCGCGGCGTCGGGACGGTCGTCCGAGCCCAGCTTGCGCCGGCCGGTGCGCAGCGTCGAGATGTCAATGTGTTACAGCTGGACAGTTGCGCGCCAGTCCCGTTTTTTCGCAGGACGTACCGAGTTCGGAAACCGGCCGGCCGTGCGCCGAAGAGCTTGTCGCCGCGGCGTGTTCACGGCCCGCCGAGGCGCCCTTGGCCGCGGGCGATGGTGTAGAGGGCGATGCCCGCCGCGGTGGCGACATTGAGCGAGTCGAAGCCGGCGGCCATCGGGATCCGGATCGGCCGCGCCCGGGCCAGCGTCGCCGCATCGAGGCCGGGTCCCTCGGTGCCGAGGATCAGCAGTGCCCGCGCCGGGATGGGGAGCATGTCCAGCGTCCCGGTCGCCCCCGGGCTGAAGGCCAGCGGCTGCAGATCGAGGATTTCGGCGAGCCCGAGCCAGTCCTGACCCTCCGGGAGCCGCGCGAAGGGCTGGATCAGGGCGGCTCCCGCCGAGACGCGGATGCTCTTGCGGTAGAGCGGGTCGCAGCTCGCCCCGTCGAGGAGCACGGCGTCGGCCCCGAAAGCCGCCGCGTTGCGGAAGGCGGCGCCGACATTGTCGTGATTGGTCAGGCCGGCCAAGCCGACCACCAGGGCGGGCGCGGGCGGGGGCGGCACGAGGGCGGCCGCGTCGGGCTCCGGCCCGCGCAGGCCGACCGCGAGGACCCCGCGGTGGATCGGGAAGCCCGTCACGGCGCTCATCACCGCTTTCGCGGCGCTGAAGACCGGCGGCGGCTCCGGGGAAGCGGCGATATCGGCGGCCAGGCCCGGCCAGCGCTCGGGCGCGAGAAGGATCGATTCGGCGGGGAACCGGCTGCGGCGGCCGAGGAGCAGCCGCAGGGTCACCTCGCCCTCGACGATGAAGCGTCCGCCCCGGCCGACGAGGTCGCGCTCGCGCATCCGGGTGTAGGGCTCGAGGCGGGGGTCGTCCGGGTCGGTGACGGGCTCCGGGGCCGGGGTCACCTCAACCCTGGGAGCGATCGGAGCGGTTCGCCAGCGGGTCGGCCTCGGCCTTGGTCGGCACCTTCACCAGCGCCTCGCCGTCGAGGACCGTCTCACCGCCCACCGAGCACTTGCAGGCGAGGCGCGCGCGCCGCCGCTCGGGCATGAGTTCGGCCACCGTCACGGTGACGTCGACCACGTCGCCGATCCGCACCGGGGCGCGGAAATTCAGGGTCTGGGAGATGTAGACCGCGCCGGGCCCCGGCAGCCGCGTGCCGAGCACCGCCGAGATCAAACCGGCCGTGTAGAGGCCGTGGGCGATGCGGGTGCCGAACGGGGTGCGCGCGGCGAAGTGCTCGGACAGGTGGATCGGGTTGCGGTCGCCGGTGATCTCGGCGAAGCCCACCACGTCCGAGGAGGCGATGGTCTTCGACAGGGTCTCCGACAGGCCGACCTCGAGATCCTCGAAATAGAGCACGCGCAGTTCGGGCAGCATGACGCGGCAGACCTCCGGTTCCGGCCGGTCATTGGTCTCGTGCAGCCGGCTCCGGCAACGGCGTCGCACGATCCCGGCGGCGAATCCACCCGGACAAAGGCGTAACGGCCTCGAACTTTCTTGAGCCGCGGACAGGCTTTTCTCAACAGCCGCTCGACAGGGCCGCGCGCGTCGGCGAAGAGGCGTCCCGTGATCGCCGATGATGCACCCCGG
The DNA here is from genome assembly GCF_036441335.1 of Methylobacterium mesophilicum. Classification (GTDB taxonomy): domain Bacteria; phylum Pseudomonadota; class Alphaproteobacteria; order Rhizobiales; family Beijerinckiaceae; genus Methylobacterium; species Methylobacterium mesophilicum_B. Next base: position 113,767 of record NZ_MLBW01000023.1, on the reverse strand, counting down.
CCCGCGCCGCCCGCCCTCCGCCCGGTCGTCGCCCGCGTGGCGGCGCTCAACCTCGGCTATTTCGGCATCGAGATCGCGGTGGCGCTCGCCATCGGCTCGGTGGCGCTGATCGCCGACAGCGTCGATTTTCTCGAGGACGCGGCGATCAACCTGCTGATCTTCGCGGGCCTCGGCTGGAGCGCGCGCAACCGCGCCCGCCTCGGCACCGCCATGGCGGGGATCCTGCTCCTGCCGGCCCTGGCGGGCGCCTGGGCGGCCTACGGCAAGATCGCCGACTTCACCGCTCCCGCGGCACTGCCCCTGACGCTGGCGGGGCTCGGGGCGCTCGCCGTGAACCTCACCTGCGCGCTCATGCTTGCCCGGCACCGCTCCGGCTCGGGCAGCCTGACCCGGGCGGCCTACCTCTCGGCGCGCAACGACGCCGTCGCCAACCTGGCGATCATCGCCGCCGGTCTGGTGACGGCCCTCTACCCGTCCCCCTGGCCCGACCTCGTCGTGGCGGCCGGGATCGCGATCCTCAACGCCGACTCGGCCGCCGACATTCTCAAGGCGGCCGCGGCCGAGCGCAGAGCCGCGCGGTAACGGTCCCCGAGCGGCGACACGGCAGCGACCATCATGCGCATCTTCCCCATCTCGGATCTGCACCTGGAGCGGCGCCGCCTCGACCTGATCGCGCCGCCCGCGGCGCCGTTCGACCTGCTCGCCTGCCCGGGCGACCTCCACGAGGGACATCCCGAGCGGGGGCTCGCGGCGCTGCTGCACCTCGCGCAGGGGCGGCCGATCGTGCTGGTGCCGGGCAATCACGAGCGCTACGCGCCGACCGGCGACCGGCGCACCGCGCCGGAGCTTCTCGCCGGTCTCGAGGCCGAGGTCGGCCGCCTCAACGGGCTCGGCGCGCGGATCCACCTGCTCCAGCACGCGCGGAGCTGCGTCATCGACGGCGTCCGCTTCGTCGGCACCACCCTGTGGAGCGACTGGACCCTCGCCGGGCGCTGGCTCGCACCGGACGCGGCGGACCGGCCCGACGATCCGGTGGCCTACGCGGCGGCCCGCATGACCGATCCCGTGACGGGCTCGCGGGAATATCTCGGCGCGATCCGCAAGATGGACGGCAGCCCCTGGCAGCCGGCGGACGCGATGGCGGAGCACCGGATCGAGCGGGCGGCCCTGCACGCGGCGCTTCGGACCCCGCATGACGGACCGACCGTGGTGGTGACTCACCATCCCGCGAGCCCGCTCGCGGCCGACCGGTACCGGGACGCGCCCGGCGTTCCCTGGTGGGTGCCGGCCTTCTACGCCAGCACGGCCCTCGACGACCTGCCGGAATCCCAGCGGCCGGCGCTGTGGATCTCCGGGCATTTCCACGCCGGCCACGACTTGCGTGTCGGCCGGTGCCGCTGGGTCTCGAACCCGGTCGAGGGCGCGACCTATCGTGGGGACTTCGTCGTCGAAGTCGAGGATCGGTGATTTAGTCCCGCCGCCAAGAGATCGGCCCGTCGACTCTGTGCGGTCGCGCACGGCTTGGCCGTAACGGCGGGATGCCGTCGGAGTGAACGCCCGTCAAACCCTGATCGGCCCCGAATGACGGGGCTCAGGTTCGGGGTTCCCATGGCCGGATTTAGCCTGACGTCACGTTGGGTCGCGGCGGCGGCTCTTGCCGTCTCGGCCCCGATCGCCGCCGCGTCCACGGCGACGACGGCGCGGGCGGCGTCCGCGGCGCAGCCGGGACAGACGGTTGGTCTGCCGGTGGGCGACCAGCTGCCGGTCGGCCTGTATTTCGTGAACCTGTCGAGCTTCGGCGTGCGCGGCACCCTCCCGCGCGACTCGTCGACCAACGTCAACCTGCCGACCTTCGCGTGGGCGACGCCCTGGGATGTCGCGGGGGCGCGCCTGCAGGTCTTCTTCACCCAGCCGATCGCGGCGGCGAGCAGCCAGGGGGCGCCCTATCAGAGCGGCGTCGGGCAGCAGCTGCTGGCGGCCCAGCTCGCCTGGGACCTCGGCGGCGATGTCGGCTTCAGCTACCTGTTCGGCGGCTACCTGCCGATCCAGACGCGGTTCCTGACGCAGTCGGCCTCGCTGACCCACCGCTTCGCGCTGAGCTACACCGGCCAGGGCTGGAACCTCACGGCGAACCTGCTCTACGGCGTCTTCCTCGACACGCGCTCGCCCAGCGGCACCCTCTACCCGGACTACATGAACCTCGACCTGACCATGACCAAGAAGTTCGGCTCCTGGCAGATCGGCGCGGTGGCCTTCGGATCGACGGACCTTCCCACCGGCGTGGCGAGCTATCGTCCGCAGGGCCAGATCGCGGTGGGCGGTCTCGTCGGCTACAATTTCGGGCCCGTGAACCTGCAGGCCTACCTCACGCACGACGTGGTCGAGCGCAATTACGGCGGCCGCGAGGTCCGCGGCTGGCTGCGCGCGATCGTGCCGCTGTACCAGGACAAGAACGAGGTCGAGCCGGGCCGCACCCTCGTGACCCGGCGGCAGGCCGAGTAGCCGAGCGGACTGAAACTGTCCGGGCCGGTGTCATCCCAGGCATAGGCCCAGGCATAGGCCGCGGGGCCGGACGGGGGCGTACGCACGAGCGGGGCCTCCGAGATCGTCGCATCTCGGCGGCCCCATCGCGTCCGCGGGACGGCACCGCCGATACGTCGGCGGATCCGCGCCCCGGCTCGCGGGGCGCGGCAGAGCCTTCAGGCGTGCACGAGCACGTTGCGGAACTGCCAGGGATCGCTGGTGTCGATGTCCTCCGGGAACAGGCCCGGACGGTCGGTGAGCGGCGTCCAGTCCGTGTAAACGCCCACGACCGGGCCGAGATACGGGGTCTGGACCTCCAGGCAGCGGCGGAAGTCCATCTCGTCGGCCTCGACGATGCCGGCCTCCGGGTTCTCCAGGGCCCAGACCATGCCGGCGAGCACCGCCGAGGTGACCTGGAGGCCGGTGGCGTTCTGGTAGGGGGCGACCCGGCGGGTCTCCTCGATGGAGAGCTGCGAGCCGTACCAGTAGGCGTTCTTTGCGTGGCCGTAGACGAGCACGCCGAGCTCGTCGATGCCGTCGACGATCTCGGTCTCGTCGAGGATGTGGTGCTGCTCCTGCACCTGAGCCGCCTTGCCGAACATCTCGTGGAGCGACAGCACGGCGTCGTCGGCCGGGTGGTAGGCGTAGTGGCAGGTCGGCCGGAAGACCGGCTTATCGCCCTCGCGCACCGTGTAGTAGTCGGAGATCGAGATCGCCTCGTTGTGCGTGACGAGGAAGCCGAACTGCGAGCCGGCGGTCGGCACCCAGGTGCGCACCCGCGTGTCGGCGCCCGGCTGCAGCAGGTAGATCGCGCAGCGCGAACCCTTCTCCTGCTCGCGGGCGTTGGCGGGCTTCCAAGTCTCGTGCGTGCCCCAGCCCAGCTCGGCCGGCTGGTTGCCCTCGGAGACGAAGCCCTCGACCGACCACGTGTTGACGAAGACGCCCCGCGGCTTCGGATTCTTGGCGCGCTGCGTGTCCCGCTCGGCGATGTGGACGCCCTTCACGCCCAGATCCTTCATCAGGGCGGCCCACTCGGCCTTGGTCTTCGGCTCGGGCCGCTGCAGGCCGGTGTCCTGGGCGATGTTCAGGAGCGCCTGCTTGACGAACCACGAGACCATGCCGGGATTGGCGCCGCAGCACGACACCGCCGTGGTGCCGCCGGGCTTCTGCGCGCGGGCGTCGAGGATGTTCTCGCGGAGCGCGTAGTTGGTGCGGTCGCCCTGGCTCTTGGTCTTGTCGAAGTAGAAGCCCGGCCAGGGCTCGGCCACGGTGTCGATGTAGAGGGCGCCGAGCTCGCGGCAGAGCTCCATGATGGCGCGTGAGGAGGTGTCGACCGACAGGTTCACGCAGAAGCCCTGGCCGCCGCCCTCGGTGAGGAGCGGGGTGAGCACGTCGCGGTAGTTCTCCGGCGTCAGGGCCACCTTCTCGAAGCGCAGGCCGTGCTTCTCGGCGAGGGGCCGATGGGTGTCGACCGGGTCGATCACCGTGAAGCGGGCGCGGTCGTACTCGAAGTGGCGCTCGATGAGCGGCAGGGTGCCCCGGCCGATCGAGCCGAAGCCGATCATCACGATGGGGCCGGTGATGCGGCCATGGATCGGGTGATGGGTCGGCTGGTCGGTCATGCGGGAGATCCTCGTCTGGCGGACGCCGGGCGCGTCCGCTCATCTGGCTCGCGGGCGGGTTATGGCGCGCGTGTGACAGTGCGGCGACAGACCCGCGCCGCCGGAGCGGTGCCGGTGCGGTCAAGAGCCCGTGTCGCCGGAAACGCGCTCAATGGCGGCTTGCCCGTCGCCGGTCAACCGCGCCCGCGCAACCCTTCGTGAACGGATCCTTACCCGCGCGCGCGTCGAATCATGATTTCAATGCATGTGACCCCCGACAGCTGCTCAGTGGCAGGCTCGGAGCGCAGGGCTCATATTGCGGTGCAGCAAGGTCGCTCAGAGGACCGCAGGCATTGGGGAGCGTGGAAACGCCCGGGACCTCGCATTTGGAGTCCGTCATGCTCGCGCTCATCACATCCCGGATCCCCGGCCCGGCCGTCGAGACCGCCGATCGCGATCCCGGCTTCCTGACCCTCGTCTTCGCGGTCGCCCGCACGCTGCGCAGCGGTGCGGAGAGCGCCTTCGCGCGCCGCTGCGCGCTCGCCCGCTCCATCGGCGGCCCGAACCCGCTCTGAGACGCGCGTGACCTGGAGGCGCCGCCTCCGATGGCCTCTGGCGATTGCGTCGCACCGGCTTGAGCATTAGGCGGCACTGCCGCCCAATGGCTCTCCGGGGGATCGTGATTCCATGCCGACACTTCGTGCGCTTCTGCGTCTCAGCCTGATCGCGACGTCGCTCACGGCGGTCCCGACGCTGGCGGCGCGCGCGCAGGATGCCGAGCCCGAGGCCGCGCCGGCGTCCGAAGCGCCCGCCAAGCCCAAGCCCAAGCCACGGCCGAAGCCGGCTCCCCACAAGGCGACCAAGCCCGCCGAACCTGCGAAGACCGAGGAGGCCGCCGCGCCTGCATCCGCTGCGGCGCACGCCGCGTGGCCCACCGGCGCCAGCACCGTCAGCGAGAGCTACGGCGACTGGACGATGACCTGCACGCGCCCGAGCGACAAGGTCACCTGTATCGTGGCCCAGGCGCAGGGCGATTCGCGGACCGGCCGGCGCAAGTTCGGCTTCGAACTGCAGACGCCCGCGAACGGCCGCGCCGAGGGGATCGTGCTGATGCCCTTCGGCCTCGCCATCGAGCCCGGCGTGACCTTCAAGCTCGACGAGCAGACCCTCGGCAAGGGCGCCCCCTACACGACCTGCAGCGCCGAGGGCTGCATTGTGGCGATCAGCTTCCCGACGCTCGCCCTCGACGGCATGCGCACCGCCAAGGCGCTCACGGTGACCGGCGAGAAGACGGGCGGCACCGAACCGGCGACCATCACGGTGCCGCTGACGGGCTTCTCGCAGGCCTTTGACCGGGCCGTCGCGCTCAGCGGCTGAGCCGCACGGCGACCCGCGGCCTTTTCCGGTTACGGTTAAGCCAGCGTTAGCCGCGGTCGCTCAGGATCCCGCCGAGATGTGGCGCCGCGCGCCGCGGCCCCTCCGGAGCCGCGCGCCGGGTTCGGATCGGCGAGGCGATGAGATCGGTGGGCGGGCGACCCCGGGACGGTCGAGGGCGCGGCGCGCGGCTGCTGACCGCGGCGCTGGCGCTGCTCGCCCTTCTGGCGGGAATCGCGCCCGCGCTGGCCGCGCGGCTCGTCAGCATGAAGGGCAGCGAGGTCGGCACCGGGGCCGGCGGCTACGGCCGGATCGTGCTGACCTTCGACAAGCCGGTCACGGTCAGGACGAAGCTCGCCGGCGGCGTGCTGCTCGTCAGCTACGGCGAGCGGGTCTCGCCCGGGCCCGAGCATCTCGCGGACGAGATGCCGGCCTTCATCGCCAGCGTCCGCCGCGACCCCGACGGCACGGGCCTCCGCCTCGCCCTGCAGCGACCCTACCGGGCCAGCGTGCAGTCGGCCGGCGAGCGCGTGTTCGTCGACCTGCTCCCGGAAGGGTGGTCCGGCCTCGTGCCGCCGCTTCCGCCCGAAGTGGTGGCCGAACTCGCCCGGCGGGCCCGGGTTGCCGAGGAGGCGCTCAAGGCGCGCACACCGGAACCGGTGCGCCGGGCCCTGTCGCTCGAGCTGGCGCTGCTCCCGACCCTGACGCGGCTGTCGCTGCGCCTCCCCGCGGAGGCCGTCTCGATGGTGACCGCGGAGGGTCCCGTGACGCGCGTGCGGGTGATCGGCGCCTGGACCATCGATCCGAGCGGCACCCGCGGCCGTCAGCGACCTGGGATCGCCAAGCTGGCGACGGAGACCGACGCGAACTCGGCGAGCCTCCTGATCACGCCCGAGGACGGGTTCACGATCGGGACCGAGCGCGAGGACGGCGCCATGTACGTGGACGTGGTCCGCCGCAAGCCGCTCGAGCCCGTCGCGGCTACGGTCGACGTGCCCGGTCCCGCCGCGAAGCCGGCAGCCTGAAATCGAAACTCAAGTTCTTTGTCCTGAAATATTATGTCCTTCCACGAATCGCCTCCGTTTTCGGGACTTCACCGCGGCAGCTCAGAGGCAGCCCCGGCCCCGGCGATTGCGCCGCGCCCGCCCGAGTCGCCGCCGACGCGCCGGGCCGGCGGCGGCATGCTCTTCCCGTTCCAGACCCTCCCGCCGGCGGTTCTGTTCGAGCGCGGCGGCATCGCGACGCTCGCCTTCGAGACCGCCGAGCCGGTCGTCGTCCCGCCGTCGAGCGAGGGCCTCGCGCCGACCGGCGCGCCCACTCGGACGGGTCCGCTCACGGTCGTGCGGTTCCCGGTGCCGCCCGGCCGGCTCGTCGACCTCAATGCCGTCACGACCGGGTCCGGCGTGGCCTGGGAACTCTCGGCGGGCGATACGTTGAGCCCGAGCGACACGATCGATCCCGTCCGCAAGCCCGACCCGTCCGGCCGCATCGCCGTCACCCTGTCGCTGCCCCATCCCGGATCGACGACGTGGCTTTCCCTCGACGACGAGCGGATCGCGGTGGTCCCCTCGGCCGCGCAGCGCCCCGTCGGCAATCCGAAGAACCGTCGCTTCGTCGATTTCGAGATCCTGCCGAGCCGGCACGGCCTCGCTGTGCTCGCCGGCGCCGACGATCTGGCGGTGCGGCCCGAACTCGACGGCGTCTCGATCGGCCGAGAGGGCGGTCTCGCGGCGTCGATGGCGGCGCGCAAGCCGGACGTCGTGCTGACCGACGCGGGGGCCCTCGCGATCGAGAGGGAGTCCTGGGAGCGCGCCAGGATGGGGAATGTCCGCACGGCCCTCCGAGGCCTCTTCGACGCCGCCGTCGCGGCACCGCCGTCGGAGCGCGGGCCGGCCCGTCTGGCGCTGGCGCGCGCGGATCTGGCCAACGGCCTCGATTACGAGGCCCTCACCGCGCTCGAGATCGCGGCCGCCGACGATCCGCTCCTGGCCACCCAGCGCGAGACCGCGCTCCTGCGGGGCATCGCCCTGGTGCGGATCGGCCGAAACGCCGAGGCGCTGAAGGCGCTCAGCGTCCCGCTCCTGGTCGACGACCGCGAGGCCGCTCTGTGGCGCGCGATGGCCTCGGCCGGGGCCGGCGACTGGAAGAGCGCGGAGTCCGGCTTCCTCAAGGTGCTGCCGCTGGCCAACGGCTATCCCGCGGACGTCGCGCAGCTGATCCGGGCCCGGGCCGCCGAATCGGCGATCGAGAACGGCGATGCCGAGACCGCCGCCGCGCGCGCCGAGGCGGAGCGCGATGTGCCACCCTGGATCCGCGACCGGCTGGCCATGGTCCGCGCCCGCGTGGCGGAGGCGACCGGCCAGACCGAGGCGGCCCTAGACGCCTATGCCCGCCTCGACAATTCGGCCGTGCGCCCGGTCTCGGTCGAGGCCGCCCTGAGAGGGGCGCTGCTGGCGCAGGCCTCGGGCAAGCTCGCTCCCGACGCCGCCATCGAGCGGCTGGAACGGCTCGCCCTGACTTGGCACGGCGGTCCGACCGAGGATGGCATCACCGCCGGTCTCGCCCGCCTCTATCTCGCCGCCGGCCGGTGGCGCGACGCCTTCACGGTGGTGCGCCGGGCCAACGTCTTCGCGCCCAACGCCCCCGCTACGGTGGCCCTGTCGCGGGACGCGCAGACGGCCTTCGAGAACCTCTACCTCACCGACAAGGGCAACAAGCTCTCCGGGGTCGAGGCCGTGGCGCTCTTCTTCGATTTCCGCGAGCTGAGCCCGATCGGGCGGCGCGGCGACGAGGTGGTGCGCCGCCTGGCCGACCGCCTCGTGACCCTCGACCTCCTCGATTCGGCCGCCGACCTGCTGCAGTACCAGATCGAGAATCGCCTCACCGGCCCGGCGCGATCCGCGGTGGCGGCGCGGCTCGCGACGGTCCGGCTGATGGACGACAAGCCGATGGAGGCCCTGAAGGTCCTCGACGCCACCGAGCTGCCCGAGCTTCCCGGCGAGCTCAAGCGCGCCCGTGGGCTGATCCGCGCCAGGGCCCTGTCCGACCTGACCCGCACCGACCTCGCGCTGGAGACGATCGAGGACGAGAGCGGGCCGGATATCGAGCGTCTGCGCGCCGACATCTACTGGGGGGCGCGCCGCTGGCGCGAGGCCGGGGAGGCCCACGAGGGGCTGCTCGGCGCGACGTGGCAGTCCGGTCAGCCCCTCGACGATCAGGCGCGCGCCGACGTCGTGCGCGCCGCGATCGCCTACGATCTCGCGCACGAGGCCATCGGCCTGGAGCGGCTGAAGGCGAAATTCTCGGAGGGGATGGCGGCGAGCCCGGATGCCCGCACCTTCGCGCTCCTGACCGGCACCGACCCGACCCGGGCACCGGGCTTCCGGGACATCGCGGCGCGCGCCACGAAGGTCCAGACGCTGTCGGCCTTCCTCGCCGAGTATCGCAAGCGGTACCCGGATGCCGCTGCGCCCGCGCGCGGCCGACCCGAGGCACCGGGTGCGGGCGGCGAGGCGCCCGCACCCGGTGCCCAGGGCGGACAGCAGCAGAGCAGCGCCGAGACACCCGGCGCGCCGCCCGGGTGAGCGCGGTGGTCGTCATCGACCCGGACGCCCTCCTCGAGACCGAGCGCGGCCGCGTCTGGACGCCCGAACGGAACGCCGAGGCGTGGCGGCTGGCCCTCGCGGCGCTGCGCGCGGCGCTCGCCGCGGGCTCGGTCGAGCGGCTCGTGGTTGTGTGCGGGCTGCAGGGGGCCGGCAAGTCCACCTGGATAGCGCGGCAGCGGCCCCGGCTCGGCCGCGTCTACTTCGATGCCGCCTTGCCCGGCCAGCGGCACCGTGCGCCGATCCTCGCCATCGCGCGAGCCTGCGGCGTCGCCGCGGAAGCGGTCTGGATTCGCGCGCCGCTCGCGGTCGCCCTGGAGCGAAACCGGCGGCGCGCTGCCGACCGACAAGTTCCCGAAGAGAGCATCCGCTCCGTCGACCGCCTGTTCGAGCCGCCGTCGCGCGCGGAGGGCTTCGCGGCGGTCCGGACCGTCGACGCGACGTCCCGCGCCGGCTGACGGCCCGGCACGGCTGCCGTCAGCCGCCGTAGCTCTGGACCAGGGAGCCGGCGACCAGGGTCCAGCCGTCGACCAGCACGAAGAAGATCAGCTTGAACGGCAGCGCGACCGTGGCCGGCGGGACCATCATCATGCCGACGGCCATCAGCACCGACGCGACCACGAGGTCGATGATCAGGAACGGGATGAACAGCAGGAAGCCGATCTCGAAGGCGCGGCGCAGCTCCGAGATCATGAAGGCGGGTGTCACGATCTCCAGGCCGACATCCTCGGGCCCTTTCGGCGTCGGCACCTTGGCGAGGTCGAGGAACAGTTTCAGGTCCTTCTCGCGCACGTTGCGCAGCATGAAGGTCTTGAACGGCGCCGAGGCACGCTCGAACGCCTGCGCCTGCGTGATCCGGCCGGCGATCAGCGGCTCGATGCCGGCGCTGTAGGCGGCGCGGCCGGTCGGGGCCATCACGAAGGCGGTCAGGAACAGCGCGAGGCTGACCAGCACCGCTGTCGGCGGCGCGGTCTGGGTGCCCAGCGCCGACCGCAGGATCGACAGCACCACGACGATGCGGGTGAAGGCCGTGGCCATCACCAGCACCGAGGGGGCCACCGCCAGGACGGTGATCAGCGCCACGAGCTGGAGGGCGCGCTCGGTGGTGCCGCCGGCACCGAGATCGAGGGTGACGCTCTGCGCGAGGGCCGGACCGGCGGCGAGCACTCCGCCGGCCAGCGCGCCCAGGGCGGCGAGCGCGACGAGCGCCACCGGCCGCAGGCNGGGCGGCGAGCGCGACGAGCGCCACCGGCCGCAGGCGCGGCGTCGGGACCTTGCGCGTCCGGCGCATCGGGCGTGTCGGCACGGGGAGGTCTCGGGTCACGGACGGTCGCAGCTGGGTGTGGCCGGGCGGACGCCGGCGCGGCGGGCCTCGAGGTTCTGCCAGACGAGCAGGGCCGGCAGGCCGAGCACCACGTCGGGCACGCGGCGCGCCAGCGACAGGGCGAGGGCGGTCCCCGCGTCGATGCCGAACAGGCCGCAGACCAGCACGAGCCCGCCCTCCTGGACGCCGAGTCCGCTCGGAACGAGGAACGCGGCGGCCTTGATCGCCTGGCTCAGCGCCTCGATCACCAGGATGTCGGCCAGGCCGACATGGTCCACGCCGATGCACGCCAGGACGACAGCGACCTCGGCCGTGCCGAGCAGCCAGGCCAGGGCGTGGAGGGCGAAGGACTGGGCGAGATGGCCCCGGCGGTCCGGCGCCCACACCGTGTCCAGGGCCCCCTGGATCCGGCGGTTCGGCTCGGGGCGCGCCTCGGCCTCGCGCACGAACCGCCGGCCGAGGGCGGCGAGGCGGTCCTCGAGCACCCGCACGACGCCGGTCCGCTGCAGGGCGAAGAACGCCGCCACCGCCAGCCCGGCCACGACGAGGGTCCGCAGCGTCCAGCTGGCGAGCGCGGCCGCCTCGGCGCCGTCGACCCGGCTCAGGAGGCCCGCGCCGAGCCCGGCGAACAGGGCGAGCGTTCCGACCTGAAACAGCATGTCGGCCAGCACGGACGCGGCCGCGAGGGAGCCGGCGACACCCCAGAAGGTCAGGAGGCGGGCCCCCAGGACGTCGCCACCCACCGAGGCCACGGGCAGCAGCACGTTGATGCCTTCGCGGACGAAGCGCAGGATCAGGCAGGCCGAAGCCGTCCCGGGCGCCAGCCCGTCGAGGATGCGCGCCCAGGCGAGGCCGCAGAGCAGGATCACCGCGACCCGCACCAGCGTGACGCCGGCAAAGCCCGCGACGCCGATCCGCCCGAAGGCCGCGGCCACCGCCGCCAGATCGTTGGTGGCCACGAGCCACACGGCGAGGCCGAGGCCGATCAGGGTGCCGAACAGCGGCAGGCGACGCAGCACGGCGTGGGCCGCCCGCCGCTTCCGGGAAACAGGCTCTCCGGTCACGGTGTGCGGGCCTCGCGTCGAGAGGCGGGCAAGAGCGCGCTCCAGGTTGTGCCGGTCAGCGAACCGGCGGCGATTCGTCGGGTGGTATCGCCGCTAGAGAGGTATTGGGGCCGAATTCGGGGATTGCCCGACGCGGGAGGACGGGATTGAGCACCGCAGCGAGCGCCTCGGCGGGCTCGGCGGCGGGATCGAGCAGGACGACCCGGCCCTCGGCCAGGCTCGTGCCGGTGGCGACCGCCACGGCGCGCTTCGGGCAGGGACCGAGGCAGCCCGATTCCACCACGAGGAGCTTCCGCCTGCGCCCGGCTCCCTCGTCGCCGTCCGCCCGCTTCCCGGCCTTCTTCAGCAGCGCGCGGAGATCCCGCCCGCGCAGGCCCTGCCGCTTGGCGCATTTGGAGCAGACGACGACGATCTCGGAGAGCTTGGTCTTGGCCGTGCGGCCGGCCGGACGGCCATCCGGGGCCGTGACACGCGGTTCTGTCATCATCCAGAGACTGTAGGACGCGATACCGGTCCCGGGCTACGGCGCCCGTCGCCGCGGTGCAGCAGCCGCGGGATGACCCGGACCGGGCGCCATAAAAAGGGCCTAAAAGAACGGGATTCCGGTAGCCGCGCACGGGCCGCCCCTCGGCCGGCGCCGCGGCAGCGGAACCGGCGCAGACCCAGGAACAATGAGCGGATGAGCTTCGACGACGTCAAGGACGACACGCGCGAAGGCGAGATCGTGACGTTCGCCGCCCCGACCATGACGGAGCTGCGGCGGGGCGCGGAGACGATCCGGCCTGTGCCGGAGAAGCGGACCGCGCGGGCCCTCGTGGCCACGGCGCGGCAGCGCCTGGACTGGACCCGTCTGCCGGGCCTGCGCCCCCGCGAGGAGGACACCTCCACCTACGGCGCGCGGATCATCCGCCGCGTCAGCCTCTTCGTGCTCCTGCCCACCCTCGTGGTCGGGCTCTATCTGTTCGCGTTCGCGTCCAACCAGTACGTCGCGGAAGCCCAGTTCGCGGTCCGCGGCAACGTCGAGCCGATGGAGAACATCTCGCTCGGCCAGTACACGAACCTGATTCAGAAGCACAACAGCCAGGACAGCTTCATCGTCCGCGACTACATCAACAGCCAGACGCTGGTCGAGGCACTCGAGAAGAGTATCGGCATCTCCAAGATGTTCTCCCGGTCCGAGGCGGATTTCTGGACGCGCTTCGATCCCAGTGATCCGATCGAGGACCTTACCAAGTACTGGCGCAAGCACGTCGAGGCACATATCGACTCGATCTCGGGCGTGATCCGCCTGTCCGTGCGCGCCTTCACGCCCGAGGACGCCCTGACCATCGCGCAGGCGGTGGTGTCGCGCTCCGAGGCGCTGATCAACGACATCTCGAAGCGCGCGCAGGCCGACATGGTCGCCCAGGCCGAGGCCGACGCGAAGGTCGCCCAGGACCGGTTGCGCAAGGCGCACGTGGCGCTGCAGGCGTTCCGCAATCAGTGGGGCGTGATCGATCCGATCAAGACCGCCGAGGGGACGCTGACCACGCTGACCCTCCTGCGCAAGGACAAGCTGAAGGCCGAGAACGACCTGCAGGTCCTGCGCGGCTCCAGTCTCGACGAGCGCTCGCGCTCGATCCAGACGCTGGTGGCCAACATCGCGGCGATCGACCAGCAGATGAAGTCGCTCCAGGACGAGCTGACGAGCGCCAACGCCGCCGCCGGCGGCCAGAACATGACCGAGGCGCTGCTCCAGTACGAGGGTCTGCTGGTCGAGCGGACGATCGCCGAGAAGCTCGAGGAATCGGCCCACTCTCTGCTCGACCGCGCGCGCATATCGGCCAGCAAGCAGCACATCTTCCTCGCCACCTTCGTGCCGCCTGTCCTGCCGACCGACAGCCTCTATCCGGAGCGGGGCCACTCGCTCTTGGTCTCCTTCTTCTGCTTCCTGGTGATCTGGAGCTCGTCGTCGCTGCTGATCGCCGGCATCCGCGACCAGAGGATGTAGCGGCGACCGCAGCCCGGGATCTGGATCCCGGGCTGCGCGGTCTGTAGAGGGAGGCGGCCCGGAGAGCCGGGCGCCCCTGGATGAGCGAAGTCTAACGGTCCATGTCGGATTTCTCCGATCTCGTCGCGAAGGCGATCCAGCCGACGATGACCCGTGAGGAGCGCGAGGCGGTCTACACGGTCGTGCGGCAGGCCGTGCTCCGGCTGCAGGAGCGGGAGGCGTTCCCGCCGGACGATCCGCGGGTCGCCCTCCAGCGCCACCTCGTCGAGGAGACGATCCGCGACGTCGAGGGCGACGTCGCGCGCTACGAGTCCCTGCGCAAGCTCGACGCGGCCTTCGCGGCCCAGGCCGAAGCCCACAAGGCGGCTCAGAGCGGGCGGCGGTAGGCCGACGCGCCCGCGCTCCCCCTCACGGCACGGGTGCGCCCGATCCTCCCGACCCGTGACGTTGGACATCGGCGCCCGACACGGAGGCACCGAGGCCGCTGCGCGGATGCGCGCGTCAGCCGCAGGCGACGCTCGCCCGGACGCTGCCCGGCTCGGCCACGTCGAGGCCCGCAGAGACATACTCGTTGAGCTTGTTGCGCAGGGTCCGGATCGAGATGCCGAGGATCTTGGCCGCGTGCGTCCGGTTCCCGAGGCAATGGTCCAGCGTGTCGAGGATCAGGTCGCACTCGACCTGCGCCACGGTCCGGCCCACCAGCCCGCGGGTTGCGGCCTCGGCGACCTGCGCGGCGCGCGCGGCCGGTCCCTCGGCCGCGAAGGTCTCGCCCTCGGGTGAGAGGATCGCCTCCGGGCCGATCGCGTCGCCGGAGGCGAGCAGCACCGCCCGGTGCAGCGTGTTCTCCAACTCGCGCACGTTGCCGCGCCACGGATTCCGCAGCACGAGCGCCCGGGCCTCCGCGGAGAGCGGGCGGACAGGCATGCCGTTCACCGCGGCGTATTTCCGGCCGAAGTGGGTGGCGAGTTCGAGGATGTCGGCCGGGCGCTCGCGCAGCGGCGGCAGCCGCAGGCCGACGACGTTGAGCCGGTAGAGCAGGTCCTCGCGGAACGTCCCCTTGCGGACCTCCTCGGCGAGGTTGCGGTTCGAAGTGGCGAGCACGCGGATGTCGACCCGCACCGGGGCGGTCCCGCCGACCCGGTCGATCACCCGCTCCTGCAGGGCCCGCAGCAGCTTGGCCTGCAGGCGCACGTCCATCTCGGAGATCTCGTCGAGGAGCAGCGTGCCGCCGTTGGCCTCCTCGAACCGGCCGATGCGCCGGGCGACCGCGCCGGTGAACGCGCCCTTCTCGTGGCCGAACAGCTCGGATTCGAGCAGGGCTTCGGGGATCGCCGCGCAGTTCACCGAAACGAACGGCTTGCCCGCCCGGTTGGACTTCTGATGGACGTGCCGGGCCAGCACCTCCTTGCCGGTCCCGCTCTCGCCGGTGATCAGCACCGAGGCCTCGGAGCGGGCGACCTGCTCGGCGAGCTTGACCACCCGCTCCATCGACGGGTCGCGCCAGACGAAGGCGGCACGGTCGGTGGCGACCGCTTCCAGCACGGCCGCGATCATCTCGGGATCGGGCGGGAGCGGGATGTACTCCTTGGCGCCGGCCCGGATCGCCGCCACGGCGGCCGAGGCGTCCGCCGAGACGCCGCAGGCGACCACCGGCGTGCGGATCCGCTCCTCCTCCAGAGCGGTGACGAGGTCGCGGATCGGCAGACCCACGTCGATCATGATGAGATCGGCGCCCCGCGCGCGCAGGACGGTGAGGCCCTGCGGCACGGCGTCGGCCTGCGTGACGGCGGCGCCGCGCTGCATGGCGATCTTCGAGGCGGTGATCAGCTCGCCGTTGAGCCGCCCGATCATCAGGAGCCGCATGGTTCGTCCCTCTCAAAACCCGGGCGCGGACAGCCCCCCGGCGTCCGCGCCGAACAATCACTCACCCTTGACGATCTCGGTCATCGTCACGCCGAGCCGGTCCTCGACGAGCACGACCTCGCCGCGGGCGACCAGCCGGTTGTTGACGAACACGTCGATCGCCTCACCGACCTTCCGGTCGAGCTCGAGCACCGCGCCCGGCGCGAGCCGGAGAAGGTCGCCGATCGGCATCCGGGCGGAGCCGAGCACCGCCGAGACCATCACGGGCACGTCGAAGAGCTGCTCGAGGTCGGCCGCCGTCTTCGGGGTAGTGGGCGCGTCGCGGATCGAGCCCGCCGCGTAGTCGGTGTCGTGCTCGCCGAGCTGGGGCAGGCTGAAATCGTCGGACATCAGGATCTCCTCACGGGTCCGTCGGCAGGCCGAGGGCGTCGAGAACCGCGGCCTCGATGCGGGCGCGTTCCCGCACGATGCCGCCGTCCGCCCACTCGATGCGGGCGTCGCCCGCCGCCATGTCGGGGTCGCCCAGCACCACGAGCCGGCCCTCGTAGCCGCGCTCGCGCGCGAGGCGCTTCACCAGGGTCTCGGCGTCCTCGACGAGGCTGTCATGCACCCGCACCACCAAGTGCGGCACGCCGCGCAGGTGCTGGAGCGCCGTCCGGGCCGCCTCGCCGATACCGGCGAGCGGGGCGGCGTCGAGGGCGTCGCCCGCGACCTTGCGGGCGATCAGCATCGCCACCTCGACGGCCTGCGCCTCGCGCTCGGCGTCGCGCGCGTCGGCCTGGGCGATCAGGCCCGCGGCGGCCAGCGCCAGTCGGGTCATGGCATCGGCGAGCCGGCCCTGAACCTGCGCCTCGGCCTGGACGCGGCCCTCCTGCACGCCGCGGGCATGGGCCTCGGCCTCGGCGCGGGCCGCGGTCTCGGCGGCGCGCACAGCCTCGGCGCTGGGGCGGGCGCTGCGGAAGTCGGTCTCGAACAGGAACGGCTTCGCGCTCCGGGCGGATTGGGCGCTCAATAGACCAGCTCCTCCTCGGCGCTATTCTTGGCGATCATGATCTCGCCCTTCTCGGCGAGGTCCTTGGCGATCTCGGTCATCTTGGCCTGCGCCTCGTCCACCTCCTTGAGGCGGACCGGCCCGAGCGAGGACATCTCGTCCGTGAGGTTCTTGGCCGCGCGGGTCGACATCTGCCTCAGGAAGAAGCCGCGGGTCGGCTCGTTGGCGCCCTTGAGCGCGCGGCACAGGGTCTCGTTGTCGATGCTGCGCAGAAGGGTCTGGACGCTGCCCGGATCGAGCTTCAGCAGATCCTCGAAGGTGAACATCAGCTCCCGGATCCGCTTGGCCGAGCCGCGGTTCGCCTGGTCGAGGGCGGCGAGGAAGCGGCCCTCCGTCTGCCGGTCGAACGCGTTGAACACGTCGGCCATCATCTCGTGCGCGTCGCGGCGCTGGGTCTGGGCGATGGTCGACACGAACTCGACCCGCAGCGTCTCCTCGATGTGGCGCAGCGCCTCCTTCTGCACCGTCTCCATGCGCAGCATGCGGTTGAGGCAGTCGATGGCGAAATCCTCCGGGAGGATGGTCAGCACCTTGGCGGCGTAGTCGGCCCGCACCCGCGACAGCACCACCGCCACGGTCTGCGGGTACTCGTTGCGCAGGAACGACGCGAGGATCTCCGGGTCGACCTGGGCGATCGAGGCCCAGACGCGCTTGCCCGACGCGCCCTTGATCTCCGCCATGATCAGGGAGACCTGGTCGCTCGGGAAGATCTTGAGGAGCAGCGCCTCGGTCCGCTCGAAGTTCGACGAGATGCCGCCGCTGTTGCCGAGCTTCGTCACGAACTCGATGATCAGCTTCTCGACGGTCTGCGCCTCCAGCGTGCCGAGCTGGACCATCGCGGCGCTGACCTTCTTGATCTCCTCCTCTTCGAGCGCCTGCCAGATCGGCGCGCCTTCCTCCTCACCGAGCATCAGCAGGAGCGCGGCGGCGCGCTGCGGGCCGGGCATCGTCGCGAACGAGTCGCCGCCCGCCGTCGCCAGCGTGTTCGCCAGAGCCTGTCCCGCACCTGCCGCCATCGTGTTGCCCTCGACGCCCTACGCTTCACTCTTCCTGGATCCAGGTGCGCAGCACCTCGACGGTCTCGGACGGGCTCGCCCGGACCATGTCGACCACGCGCTGGACCGTCTCGGCCTGGACCTGGCCGTTGATCTTGGCGAACTCCATCAACCGCGCGGTCGGGCTGTCGCGGTCGATGACCGTC
Organism: Methylobacterium mesophilicum; assembly: GCF_036441335.1. Taxonomy (GTDB): domain Bacteria; phylum Pseudomonadota; class Alphaproteobacteria; order Rhizobiales; family Beijerinckiaceae; genus Methylobacterium; species Methylobacterium mesophilicum_B. Next base: position 96,174 of record NZ_MLBW01000023.1, on the reverse strand, counting down.
ACGGTCCCGCCCGGACCCGCGACGACGGAGGCGTCGCCGGGGATCGCCATCCCCGACGCGGTCAGGGCCGGGGCATCCGGCACCGGCGCGAGCACCTGGCGCACCAGGGGACGGACCACCGTGAGCAGGACGATGAGGGTCAGCAGCGCCAGGACGGCGAGCTCGGCCATGCGCAGCACGTCCTCCTTGGTGGGGGCGAGCAGCGACTCGATCAGCGTCGGCTCGTTGAACTGCGGCACGCTCGGCGCTTCCGCGAAGCGCAGGTTCACCACCTCGATCTGGTCGCCGCGGGCCTTGTCGAAGCCGACCGCGCCGCGCACCAGGGCGGTGATCCGCTCGATCTCGGCGGGCGTGCGCGGGCTGTAGGTCTGCTTGCCGTCGGGCGCCGCGGCGTAGACGCCGTCGAGCACCACGGCGACCGACAGGCGCTTGATCCGGCCGCCCTCCGCGATCTCGGTCTTGGTGACCCGGGAGATCTCGTAGTTCGTGGTCTCCTCGTTCTTGTTGGTCGCGTCCTTGGGCGTCGGCGCCTTGTCGCCGCCATTGGCGCCCGGCAGCTCGTTGCCGACGCTGACCTGCCCCTCGGCATTGCCGGTGACCGCCGATTCGGTGCGGGTCTGGGCGGAGCGCACGACGCGGCTCTCGGGATCGAACGTCTCGGAGCGGCTCTCGACCCGGTTCAGGTCGAGTTCCGCGTTGACCTGGACGCGGGCCCGGCCCGGGCCGACGATGCCGGCGACGACGTCCTCGATCTGGCCGCGCAGGCGCCGCTCGAGGGCGACCTGCCGGTCCTCGAAGCCGCTGGCGACGTCGGTCGCGGCGTCCCGGGCGCCGTCCGCCAGCAGCCGGCCGCGCTCGTCGACGATCGAGACCCGCTCGGGCTTGAGACCCTCCACCGCGGAGGCCACGAGATGGCGGATCGCCCGGACCTGCCCGGCGTCGAGATCGCCCATCAGCTTCAGCACGATCGCCGCGCTCGGGTTCTCCCGGTCCCGCTCGAAAAGGCGGCGCTCCGGCAGGACGAGGTGGACACGGGCCGCCTGCACCCGGCCGATCGCCCGGATGGAGCGCGCCAGCTCGCCCTCCAGGGCGCGCAGGTGGTTCACGTTCTGAACGAAGTTGGTGGACGAGAACGCGTCGCCCTTGTCGAAGATCTCGTAGCCGACGCCGCCCTGGGTCGGCAGCCCCTTGCCGGCGAGGTCCATGCGCAGCTTGGCGAGGTCCGGGCGCGGGGCCAGGATCGTCTGCCCGGCATCGCCCCGCGTCTCGTAGCGGATGCCGCGGCTGTCCAGCTCCCGGACCACGGAGGCCGAGTCCTGCATCGACAGGTCGGAGAACAGCACGCCCATATCGGGGCGCGAGACCCGCAGGATGATGAAGGCGAAGAAGCCGATGAGCGTCAGCGTCACCGCCGCCATGGCGGCGATCCGGGCCGGTCCGAACTTCGTGACGAGATCGAGAACCGGCTTCACGGGAGGATTCGCTGCACTCTAACGCTGGCGGGCCCCGGCGGCCCGCTCGGCAGAAATTGCCCAGGTCGTGGTTAGCGGGTCGTTAATGCGGGTCTCCGGCGGGCTCGAATGCGTCCCCGGAACGGCACGAAGCCGCGCCCGGGCTGCGGACGCGGCTTCGTGGATCCTCGGATTCGACCGGGCCAGCCCCTCGGCGCCGTCTCAGGTCGTCGCGGCGGGCGTGAGGCCTTCGCGTCGGTCCGGGTCCGCGGAGCGGCGCCCTCGACCAGAGCCGCCGGCGCGCCGGGTCCCGGCACCCGCGGTCTCGACATGTCCCGGGATCGCCCGCGGCACCCCGGGACCCTGGCGCCCGGCGGGGCGCCGAGGTTCAGTGACGGTAATGCTGGATCCGGGTCGTCCGCAGGCCGGCGAGGCCGTGCTGGTCGATGGAGAACTGCCAGCTCAGGAATTCCTCGGTGGTCAGCGTGTAGCGCTTGCACGCCTCCTCCAGGCTGAGGAGGCCGCCGCGCACCGCGGCCACGACCTCGGCCTTGCGCCGGATCACCCAGCGACGGGTGCTCGGGGGCGGAAGATCCGCGATCGTCAGGGGGCTGCCGTCGGGCCCGATCACGTACTTCACTCTCGGGCGGCTCGGTTCGGTCATGATACGCTCTACACTCGACTGACCTGTCGAGCATTGAAGGTACTTGTGCCCGCTTAAGAGATGTTGAAGCGAGTCACTCGGATGTGATTCGTTAAGTGCCACTTGTGGACAACCCGATGGTCTGCACGCTGGACAGCGGCACCCGCTGCGAACCGATCACAAGCACCGGCGACGTTCCGCTGAGATCGACCTCGTCGACGGTGCCCGTGAGGCTCGTGTCGACCGAAACGCTCGAGCCGGTTGCATCGGTGGCCGCCACCTTGATCGAGTAGTTCCCGTCGGGCGCGGTCAGGCCGGCCGAGGTCTTCCCGTTCCACGTGTAGGTCTGGCTGCCGGCACTGAGCGCGGTGGTCTGCGTCGCCACGACGTTGCTCTTCGAATCCAGGACCGTGATCACCGCCTTCGTAGCGGCCCGGGCCGGGTTCAGCGTCCAGGAGGCGGAGCCGCCGGACAGCTGCGACGCGCTGCCGTCCGCCGACACGGTTTTCCCGATGTAGCTCGTGGCCGAGGCCGAGCTCGCCGATTGCGAGGCGCTCAGGATGCTGTCGAGGCGGTCGTTGGTCTTGAGCTGCTGCTCGACGCCGGCGAACTGGACCAGCTGCTGCGTGAACTGGTTGGTATCCATCGGGTCGAGGGGGTTCTGGTTCTTGAGCTGCGTGGTCAGCAGCGTCAGGAACTGCGTGAAGTTGCTGGCGATCTCGGTGGCGTTGCCGCTGCTGCTCGTCGACGTGCCCGTCGTGTTCGTGGTGCTGGTCAGGCTGGATATGCCGCTCGTCATACTGATCTCTCCCGTGTCGCGTCCTGGCGCGGGGGCCGGATGCGCGCTGTGTCGGTGTCCGTGTCGGTCCGCGATGCCGGCGCCGCCCGCCTAGATTCTCATGTCCACACCGCCGTAGCCGCGCAGGTAGCGGATCGGGGCGACCTCCTGCGGGACTTCCGCCTGCTCGCGGGACCAGCCCGCGCCGCCCCCGCGCGGGGAATCGCCCGGTTGACCACCGTTGCCGCCGCTCTGGGCGCTGCCGTCGCCCCGCAGCGACAGGTTGATGCCGCCGGCCGACGGATCGAAACCGGCCTGGGACAGCGCCTGCTGCAGCTGTCCGGAATCGCGCTGCAGCAGCGCGAGCGTCTCGGGCCGGTCGACCACGAGGTGGGTCATGACGCGGCCGTGCGCCTTGTCGATCTCCAGCTTGACGTCGATGCGCCCGAGTTCGGCCGGATCGAGCCGGATCTGGAACTCGTTGGATCCGCGCAGGGACCGCAGGCCGATGGTCATCGGCACTTGGCCGATCGGGATGGGCGGATCGGTCTGGACCGGCGCGGTGGCCTGGGTCGGCGCGGCGGTTTCCTGGGTGGCACCGGTCGTACCCGCGGCCTGGCCGGGCGGTACGGGCGGCGTCGCGGCCCCCTGCGTCGCCGGCATCGCCTGGAGCTGGCCCGCGCTTTGGCCCGCATCGGTGAGGGCGGTGAGGAAGTCCTNGGCGGGCCGGGGCCGCCCCGGCCCTGGGCACCGTCCCCGTCGCGATCGGGTTCCTGCTGCCGGCGGGCTATCTCGGCGTCGAGGCGTGGCGGCGGATCGGCGCGAGCGGGGTGCCCGACGCGCTCGCGGCCCAGGCCCTCAACACGATCTGCTACGCGGGCCTCGCCACGGGGGTGACGGTGGTGGCCGGCCTGATGGTCGCGGCCGTCCCCTTCCTGCTGAGCGCCAAGGCCGGACGCCTGCTCATCGGCGCGGCCGGGATCGGCTACGCCATGCCCGGGACCGTGCTGGCGGTCGGGCTCCTGGGTCCTCTGGCGCTGATCGAGGCCGGGTTGTTCGAGGCCGGCCTCACGACCGCGCGGGTCGGCCTCGGCACGGGCGCCGCCCTCGTCATCGCCTACGCCCTGCGCTTCCTGACCGTCACGGTGGGCGCCAGCGAGGCCGGCTTCGCGCGGATCCCGCGCACCATCCCCGACGCCGCGCGGGTGCTCGGACGGGGCCGGCTCGCCACGCTGGCCACCGTGCAGCTCCCGCTGGCTTGGCCCGCGGTGCTGAGCGGCGGCCTCCTCGCCTTCGTCGACATCGCCAAGGAGCTGCCGGTGACGCTGCTGCTGCGTCCCCTCAACGTCGAGACGTTGAGCACGCATCTCTACGGCGAGGCGGCGCGCGGCACCTACGAGGACGGCGCCATCGCCGCCGTGCTCATCGTGATGATCGGGCTCGTCCCGGTCACGCTCCTGCTGAAGCTCGACCGGGGCGCGATGAGGCCGGGGCGATCGGCCGGCGACGGGTCGCGGATCGGCCGCGGATAGCGCGCCCGCGCCCCGCGCCGGTATCCGTCCCCTGCCGCGCGCCCGTCTCCGCGTCGCGGGCCTCGGCGCTCAGGCGATGGTCGGCACGATCCCGCCCTCGACCCGGAGCGCGGCGCCGTTGGTCGCGGCGGCGCGGGGACTGGCCAGGTCGGCGACCATCGCGGCGACCATCGCGGCGACCTCGTCCGGCTCGATCATGCGCTGGATCAGCGAGTGCGGCCGGTGCAGCCGGAAGAACTCCGCCTCCATCGCCTCGGGCGGCAGGTCGGGATCGGAGGCGACACTCTTCAGGAAATCGCCGATCCCGTCGGAGCGCGTGGGCCCGGGCAGCACCGTGTTGACGGTGACGCCGCTGCCCTCGGTGAGCTGGGCCGATTTGGTCACGGCGTCGTGGTGCGGCTGATGGCGCTCGGCGGCGCCGGGATCGCGCGTCGCCCGGTTCCATGTGGCGGTCGATCTCGCGGCCGGGCGGCTCGTGCCGGTGCCGGAGACCTTCAACCCCGGCGATGCCGAGGACGTCCACGCCCTCTATGTCGGCCACGCGCGCTTGGCACTGCGCATCCGCAGCTTCGCCGATTTCCTCACCGCCCACGCGACGGTGGAGGAAGGACCGCGTCGCGACCGGGGACGCACGATCGGCGCTTCGCGCGGTACCGTGCGGCAGGGCGTTGTTCGGGGCCGTGCGCGACGGGAGGGCGCGCGACCCGGCGCGGCTCTGGCAGCCGTCGCCCCCTATGAGTGCTAACCGACTGACAACGCTGGAGATTCGGTGATTGTTAACAGCTGAGCCGGCAACTTTCTTGCTTCGTCGTGACTCACTCTCACGATGCGTGCAGGAGGTGCCGCCATGAGCGTTTCGACCGCCTTCCGTCGTCAGCTGGAAGGTTACAGCCTGACGACAGCCGAGATCCTGTATCACCTGCCCGATCACCCCCATCTGCTGCAGACCTTCATCTGGCAGCAGCACGATCTCTTTCCCGTCTTCCCGGAGCTGAGGCGCTTCCTGGCCTTCTGGCAGGGCGCCCTCGACGGGCCGCTGCACTCGGTGAAGGTGGCGCACAGCCGCCTGATCAAGCCCGCGGAATTGCGGGCCGTCGGCAGCGAGTTCCACCTCCACTGACACCCGACCGTGGGCGCACGGCCTTCCACGGGTCGGCACCGACCCGTGCGAACGGCTCGGTCGCGACGCTCGCGGCGGGCGCGCGATCCCGGGCTCCGGCAGCGCGCCGAGATCGTCGAACGACGAACCACCGGGGGCTTTCACGTCGCCGGCACGCGGCGCCGGCGCGTGAACCAGCCCACCGGGTGCCTGCCGAGCGGACCGCGTGCCACGCGAAGGGCCAGGAGATCGTCGTTCGTGCCGGCAACAGCGCGCGGATCGCGCGTGGTCGGATCCGGCGCACGCTCCGCGCCCCCGTCGTCCAGCCCCGGGGAGGCCGGCGGAGCGACGGCCCGCCACCGACCCGAAGAGGAGCCGGGACCGCGGCGACAACGGGCCGGCCGACAGCGCCAGCAGTCCCGCGCCGGGCCCTGCGGCCTTGACCGAGCGTCAGTTTATACCAATTCTAAAAAATGATGCCGACGCGCGATCAGATGGGCCCACCGGTTGCCCTGACACCCGGCCAGAGGGCCATGCTGCTGCGCCTGCTGCGCGAGGGACCGCTGGTCTCGCCCAGGCCGTGGGAGATGCGCACGATCCGCTCCCTGCGCGAGCGCGGGCTGGTCCGCCCGAGGTTGTCGAACCGGGATGCCGAAGGCCTGTGGTTCATCAGCGGCAAGGGCAGGCGGGCCCTGGGCGGACCGGAAGCTCTCGCGTCCCGTCATCCGACGGCGGCACCGGCCGTGCAACCACGGACCCGACCGTGACGCAACCGGCGCGAACGACGCGCACGGCCGCGCGCTCCGATGATGGCACCCGGGCCCTGCACCGTCCGACGGCCGTGCGCGTCCCGGGCCTGTGGCGGGCCGGATCGGTCCTCGAGGACCGGGTGCCGAGCGGCGCCCTGCGCTCCGGGATCTGGTCGGTCCATCACAACGTCGGCCCCGGCCGCGGCCCCGCCCGAGCGAGGACATCTCGTCCGTGAGGTTCTTGGCCGCGCGGGTCGACATCTGCCTCAGGAAGAAGCCGCGGGTCGGCTCGTTGGCGCCCTTGAGCGCGCGGCACAGGGTCTCGTTGTCGATGCTGCGCAGAAGGGTCTGGACGCTGCCCGGATCGAGCTTCAGCAGATCCTCGAAGGTGAACATCAGCTCCCGGATCCGCTTGGCCGAGCCGCGGTTCGCCTGGTCGAGGGCGGCGAGGAAGCGGCCCTCCGTCTGCCGGTCGAACGCGTTGAACACGTCGGCCATCATCTCGTGCGCGTCGCGGCGTGCGCACGCCGATCCTGAATTTCCGCAAGGACGGGAAGCCCTTCGTCAATCTACTGTACATGTCCAAAGCGTCGTCGCGGGCCTGGGCGGCGCTCAAGGCGGCGCCGAAGCGGTCCTGCGCGGAATTGCCGGCCCGGGCCGCGACGCCCGCGGCTTCCCAGCCCGAACGCTGCCCCTGCGCGGCCCGCGCGGACGGGATCCACGTGGTGACATCCAACCGATCCGCCGCGCCGCTTGCCATACCGGACTCCTCTGAGCCGCTCCGCAGCAAGGCGCGCGCCACCGAACCGTCCGGCTAAGTTCCTGACATTGCTCGCTCTCTTCCCTAGGCGCGCGGGGCCTGCCCGATCGAACCTGCCGCCCGCCCGGCAGGATCTGCCCAGTGTCCGGCCCGCCCGCCCTGGAAAGCCGGGCGGAGTCCCGCTATAGACGGCCCGTGCAGCCAGGAAGCTTCCGGGCCGTCGGCTGCGGACCCTCGCGATGAACGCCCTCGATCTTCCCAGAGCCCCCCACGAGACGCGCGTCGTCGTCGCCATGTCCGGTGGCGTCGATTCTTCCGTGGTCGCGGGCCTGCTGAAGCGGCAGGGCTTCGACGTGGTCGGCGTGACGCTCCAGCTCTACGACCACGGCGCGGCGAGCCACCGCAAGGGCGCCTGCTGCGCCGGCCAGGACATCCACGATGCCCGGGCGGCGGCGGAGCATCTCGGCATCCCGCACTACGTGCTCGACTACGAGGATCGCTTCCGCGACGAGGTCATCGAGAAGTTCGCCGAGAGCTACCTCGCGGGCGAGACTCCGATCCCCTGCGTCGAGTGCAACCGCACGGTGAAGTTCCGCGACCTGCTGGGCCTCGCCCGCGACCTCGACGCCGACGCGCTCGCCACCGGCCACTACGTGGCCAGCCGGGCGCTTCCGGGCGGCGGCCGGGCGCTCCACCGCGCCCTCGATCCGGCCCGCGACCAGAGCTACTTCCTCTACGCGACCACGGCGGAGCAGCTGGACTTCCTGCGCTTCCCCTTGGGCGAGTTGGAGAAGACCGAGACCCGCGCGCTCGCGAAGGATCTCGGCCTGTCGCTCGCCGAGAAGCCGGACAGCCAGGACATCTGCTTCGTGCCGCAGGGCCGGTACAGCGACGTGATCGCGCGTCTGCGCCCCGACGCGGCGCGGCCCGGCGAGATCGTCGACCTCGCAGGCCACGTTCTCGGCCGGCACGACGGGATCGTGCATTACACGGTGGGCCAGCGGAAGGGCCTCGGCCTGTCCGGGCCCGAGCCGCTCTACGTCGTGCGGCTGGAGCCGGACTCGGCCCGGGTGGTGGTCGGGCCGCGCACGGCGCTGGCCACCACCCGGATCCGCCTCTCGGACCTCAACTGGCTCGGCGAGGGGCCGGCGGCGTCCATTCGTGACCTGCCGGTGGCGGTCCGCGTGCGCTCGACCCGGCCGCCGCGCCCGGCAACGCTGACGGTCGGACCGGACGGCGCGGCCGAGGTCGTGCTCGCCGAGCCCGAGGACGGCGTGTCGCCGGGGCAGGCCTGCGCGATCTACGCGGATGACGGCCCCCGGGCCCGGGTCCTGGGCGGCGGCACCATCCGGCGTGTCGACGCGTTGTCGGCCCGGCCCCGCGAGGCCGCCTGATCTCAACCTCTGGAACCTTCGAACGATGCTGAGCGAGCCGCAGATGGCCGGGCCGAGCACGGCCCTGATGCGCAAGGCCTATGCCCGCTGGGCCCCCGTCTACGACGTGGTCTACGACAAGCTCACCGAGCCCGCCGCCCGCGCGGCCGTCGAGGCTGCCGCCGAGCACGGACCGCGGATCCTGGAGGCCGGCGTCGGCACCGGGCTGGCGCTGGGATACTACCCGAAGGCCAGCTTCGTCTGCGGCGTCGACCTGTCCGAGGACATGCTCAAGCGCGCGCGCGCCAAGGTCCGGCGCCGGAACCTGGCCCACGTGAAGGGGCTCCAGGTGATGGACGTCTGCCATCTGGGCTACGCCGACGCGAGCTTCGACGCCGTCGTGGCGCAGTTCCTGATCACCCTGGTGCCCGACCCCGAGGCCGCCATGTCGGAGTTCCTGCGGGTGGTGCGCCCCGGCGGCGGCATCGTGCTCGCCAACCATTTCGGCCAGAGCGACGGGCCTCTGGCCCGGGTCGAGGAGGTCGTGGCACCGCTCTGCACGAAGATCGGCTGGTCGTCGGACTTCAAGGCGACCCGGATCGAGGCCTGGGCGCGGCGCAACGGCGTCGAGGTCCTGGGGCTGAAGCCGACCTTCCCGGGCGGGTTCTTCAAGATCCTGCGGATGCGCAAGCCCGGGTGAGCGGGACCGGCAACGCGCCCGTCGCCGAGGGCCGCGCCGGCCTCCGCGAGGGACGCTGGAAGCGGCTGCGGCGCTGGCTCCCGCTCGTGCTCCTTCTGACGGTGTCGGCGGTGGTCCTGGTCTCGGGGGCCGCACAGCTCCTCAGCCTCGATCGGCTGCTCGCGTCGCGTCTCTGGCTGCGCGGCTTCGTCGAGGCCGGCTATCTCCGCGCGCTGGTCGCGGCCTACTGCCTCTATGTCGGTGCCGTCGTCGTGTCGGTGCCGGCCACGCTGATCCTGACGATGGTCTGCGGTTTCCTGTTCGGCATCGTGCCGGGGGCGCTCACCGCGGTCTGTGCCGCCACCACCGGGGCGGCCATCGTGTTCGCCATCGGCCGCGGGCCGGGCGCCGACCTGCTGCGGCGCATGGGCGGCACGCGCCTCGCCGGGCTGGCCGAGGGCTTCCGGCGCGACGCCTTCGGCTACATCGCGGTGCTGCGCCTCCTGCCGCTCTTCCCGTTCTGGGTGACCAACCTCGCCCCCGCCGCCTTCGGGGTGAAGATGCGGGTCTTCGTCCTCGCGACGTTCCTGGGGCTGCTCCCGGGCGCGCTCGTGTACGCGACCACGGGCGCGGGCATCGAGGACGTCGTCGCCACCCACGCGGCCGCCAGGGCGGCCTGCCTCGCGGTGGGGGCGGGCGGCTGCGACGAGGCCCTGACCCTCCGTGCCCTGGTCACGCCCAAGATGGTGGCGGGTCTCGCGATGCTGGCCGTCTTCGCCCTGGTCAGCATGCTGCTGAGCCGGCGCGTCCGGCGCGGCTGAACGGCGGCGCCGCGATACGCGATCCGCCGCCGGCCCCGCTTTTCCCGTGCCCGACGGCCCATGGATCCGCCTGGGGGTGGATATCGTATAGTGCTCGCCGCCGAGAGCCTGTATTCCCGCCTGCGAATCTGTGGCTTGCGAACATGTATCCCGCGAAGGCCGGACCCGGCTCGAGCTTTCTCAATCCTCTCTCCGCCGATCCTCATCCGCGATGCCCGCCCGGAGCGTGACCGGCGTGTCCCTCGAGTCCGATCAGGCCGCGGCGCCGGCAGAGCCGGCGCCCGCTCCGGCCCGCGACCTGTCCGAGCGGCGCACGGCGCGCCTCGGGCTGTCCGGGCGGCTGTTCCTCGTCACCGTCGCGTTCGTGGTGGTGGCCGAGGTGCTGACCTACGTGCCGGCGGTGGCCAATTACCGGATCGAGTGGATGTCCGACCGCTTGGCGGCCGCGCAGGTCGCCGCCCTGGTCCTCGATGGCCGGACCGGCGAGCCGGTCTCCGAGCCGCTCGAGAGCCGGCTCCTGGCCGGCGTGAACGCCCGGGCCATCGCGGTCCGCGGGGGCGGCGCCCAGCGCCTGCTCGCCATCGAGCCGATGCCCGAACAGGTCGCCGATACGGTCGACCTGCGCGACGTCACGGCCCTCTCGGCGATCCGGGGCGCGTGGCGCACTCTCGTGGCGCCGGTCCACGAGCCGATCCGCGTGGTCGGTGCGGGCGGGATCGGTTTCGACCGGGTCGAGATCCTGCTCGACGAGGCGCCGCTGCGCACCGCCATGATCGACTACGCGTTGCGCCTGCTGGTCTCCTCGCTGATCATCGCGGCCGCCGCCGCCGGCCTCGTCTTCGTGGTGCTGCAGGTGCTGATCGTGCGGCCGGTGCGGCGGCTCGCCACCAGCATCACGGCCTTCGCGGACGATCCGGAGGATGCCGGGCGGATCATCGCGCCATCCCGCCGCAGCGACGAGATCGGCCAGGCCGAGCGGGCGCTCGGGCGAATGCAGCGCAGCCTCGCCGACCAGCTCCGGCAGAAGCGGCGGCTCGCCGAACTCGGTCTCGCGGTCAGCAAGATCAGCCACGAGCTGCGCAATCTGCTGACCGGCGCGCAGCTCCTGGGCGACCGCCTGGAGGGTACCGAAGATCCGACGGTGCAGCGCGTCGCACCCCGCCTCGTCGGGACGCTGGCCCGCGCGATCCGCTTCTGCGAGGCGACCCTCGCCTACGGGCGCGTCTCCGAGCGGACGCCGCTCCTGACCAGTACGCCGCTGGCGCCGATCTTCGCCGAGCTTCCGGATCTCGCCGCCCTGGCGGCGCATCCGGTCTCCGTCCAGGTCGCGGCAGGCGATCTCTCCGTGCAGGCCGATCCGGAGCAGCTGGGGCGGGCGCTGGCCAACCTCGTGCGCAACGCCGTGCAGGCGCTGGACGGCGCGGCCGTGCCGGAGGCCACCGTGCGGGTGGTCGCCTCGCGCACGGCGTCGGGCCGGATCACGATCCTCGTCACCGACAACGGCCCCGGTCTCCCGACCCGCGCCCGGGAGAATCTGTTCGCGCCGTTCCAGGGCTCCATGCGGTCCGGCGGCACCGGTCTCGGGCTGCCGATCGCCGCCGAGCTGATCGGGATCAACGGCGGTACCCTCACCCTCGATGCCTGCGAGAACGAGGGGATGAGCGGCGCGCGCTTCCGGATCGTGCTGCCGGAGGCCTGACGGGGCCGTCCCCGGGCGGGCGTCACCACGGCGATCGCGCGCGACGGGTCGAACCGGAGCGGCGCGACGCGGGCCGGCGTCGCCGCCTCTACTCGGCCGCCGCCCGGACGGGCTCGCCGACCCGGATGCCGAGATCGGCGAGCAGCGCCGCGTCGTCGTCCTGCCCGTTGTTGGCGGTGGTGAGCAGCCGCTCGCCGTAGAAGATCGAGTTGGCGCCGGCGAGGAAGCACAGCACCTGGGCCTCGCGGGTGAGGCTCTTGCGGCCGGCGCTGAGCCGCACGCGGGAGCGCGGCATCACGATCCGCGCGGTGGCGCACATGCGCACGAGGTCGAACGGATCGACCGGCGGCTGGTCCTCCAGCGGGGTGCCGGGCACCGCCACGAGGGCGTTGATCGGCACGCTCTCCGGATGGGGGGCGTGGTTGGAGAGAACCTGGAGCATCGCGGCGCGGTCGGTGACACCTTCGCCCATCCCGACGATGCCGCCGCAGCACACGCCGATCCCGGCCTCGCGGACGTTCGCGAGGGTCTGCAGACGCTCGTCGTAGGTCCGGGTGGAGATGATGTCCTCGTAGAAATCCGGGCCGGTATCGAGGTTGTGGTTGTAGGAGGTCAACCCGGCCTCGGCGAGGCGCCCGGCCTGCGCGGGCGTGAGCATCCCGAGCGTCACGCAGGCTTCCATGCCGAGGCCGCGCACGCCCCGCACCATGGCGAGCACCGCGTCGAATTCCGGGCCGTCCTTCGGCTGGCGCCACGCGGCGCCCATGCAGAAGCGCTGGGCGCCGGCGGCCTTCGCGGCGGCCGCCTCGGCCAGGACCGTCTCCACCGGCATCAGCCGCTCGCGGGCGACGCCCGCGCCCTTGTGATGGGCCGATTGCGGACAGTAGGCGCAATCCTCCGGGCAGCCGCCGGTCTTGATCGACAGGAGCGAGGCCCGCTGGATGTCGGCGGGGTCGTTGTGGCGGCGATGCACCTGCGCGGCCCGGAAGACGAGATCCATCAGCGGCAGGTCGTGGATCGCGCGGATCTCCGCAACGCTCCAGTCGTGGCGGATGTCGCCGAGGTCGGGCTGCTGGGAACCGGGAAGGGAAGTCGCGCTCATCCGGTGTTTGAGCCGGATCGGCGGCCAGAAATCAAGCGGGCCGCGCGGTGGAAGTCCCGGCCGATGGGTCGGTCTGGACGATCATGCCGTACCAGCCCAGCCCGCGATAGGTCTCGTAGCCCGGTGTCCGATGGAACGCCGTGACCGTGCCCGTCCGCGGATCCCGCACGACTCCGCTCGTCCGGTCCTCCATCCGGCAGGACACCCGCTCGGTCAGGAGCCCGGCCTGATCCGAGGCGGCGAGCACCCGGCCGCCGGCATCGACCAGCAGCGCGCGGGTGCGGTCCCGATCCTCCGGCGCGACGCGGATCCCCGAAACGATGGCGTGGGCCTGCGGCGCCCAGTCGAAATGGATCGCCAGGACACCGAGCGGGGCTCCGTTCGCCCGGCCGTCCGACCGCACGCTGGCCGCGTAGGTGGCCACCTGGGCGCCGTCCAGCGCATCCTCCCGACGCACGTCGGCGCAGACGAACGCGTCCCCGCTCTGCAGGGCGAGCGCGTCCCGGAACCACGCTTCCCCCGCGACGCTCCGGCCCTGCAGGCCGGGGTAGCGATCGCCGCGGCCGGTCGCGAGGATCCGGCCGTCCAGGCCGCAGATCCAGAGATCCAGATAGACCGTGTAGGCCGAGAGGATGATGCCGAGGCGCTCGCCCGCGAAGGCCGCCGCGGCCGGGCCGGGATCGGCCGCGCAGGCGACGACGGCGGCGTCGGTCGCCCACCAGCGCACGTCGCAGGTCCGCTCGTAGAGGTTGCGATCGATCAGCTCGACAGCGTTGAGCGCGAGATCGACCAGGCGTTCCCCCTGGACGCGGCCCGCCATCGTCTCGACGGTGCGCTGCAGCTCGACGATGCGGCCGGCCAAGTGAAGTTCAAGCTCGCCGGCGATGACGTCCACGGACTCGCCGAGGGCGCGCACCTCCTGAGCGACGACCGCGAAGCCGCGTCCCTGATCTCCGGCCCGTGCGGCCTCGATGAGGGCGTTGAGGGCGAGGATCTTGGTCTGCGCCGTGATCCGCCGGATCCGGCCGGTCTTCTCCTGAGCCGCCTGCTTCACGGCATCGGCCAGGATCTCGATCGATCTGAGCGTCGGCGGCTCGTGGCCCGGTCCGGAGATGCCGTTCCTCGGAAAATCAATTGTCGCAGTCATGTCTGGCCCGATCGGCGGTGCGGGCATTTTACAGGTATAATATAACGCTGCCTTAATTGATCAAAATTCGCGATCTAACTTGCAATATGAAAATCGGTCCAGAATTCAATCGAAGGTATATAGACGCCCCGTCCGGCCCCGGTATCGGGCAATCACCGGTATCGCTGAGGTGTCGCGGAGACCGCGCCGCCGCCGGCGCATGGGCGGCGGCGCGACGTGTCAGTGCGTCGGCTCGCCGGCCGAGACCTTGGCGGTCCAGTCGTCGAAGGCGATGACCTTCTGGCGCTGCTCGCCGAGCCGGTCGATGCGCAGGACCATCTCGTCACCGGCCTTGAGGTAGCGCGGCGGCTTCATGCCGAGGCCGACGCCCGGCGGCGTGCCGGTGGTGATCACGTCGCCGGGCTCCAGAAGCATGAAGTGTGACGCGTAGGCGACGAGCTGGGGAACGTCGAAGATCATCGTGGCGGTCGAGCCGGTCTGACGGCGCTCGCCGTTCACGTCGAGGCTCATGGCGAGGTTCTTCAGGTCGGGAATCTCGTCGAGGGTCACCAGCCAGGGCCCGAGGGGGCCGAAGGTCGGGGCGCTCTTGCCTTTGGTCCAGGTCGGACCGCGGTTCATCTGCCACTCGCGCTCGGAGACGTCGTTGCAGATGCAGGCACCCGCCACGTAGCTCAGCGCCTCATTGGCATGGACGTAGCTGGCCCGCCGACCGATCACCACGGCGAGCTCCACCTCCCAGTCGGTGCTGTGCGATCCCTTCGGGATGATGACCGTGTCGTTCGGCCCGCACAGGCTGGACGGAGCCTTGTTGAAGATGATCGGCTCCGCGGGGATCGGCGAGCCCGTCTCTTCGGCGTGGTCGGCGAAGTTCAGGCCGATGGCGACGACGTTCCGGGTGCCGCCGACGCAGGGGCCGAGGCGCACGTCCGGCGACAGCTTCGGCAGGGTCTCGGGATCCAGGGCGCGCAGACGCGCCAGGGAGTCGGGCGCGAGGGCCGGCCCGGCGATGTCGCGCACGATGCCCGACAGGTCGCGCAGCCCCCCGCTGGCATCCACGAGGCCGGGCTTCTCGTCGCCGCTCGGGCCGTGCCGGAAGAGCTTCATGGTCGCACTCCTCATCCTTCCCTGTACCGGTCTGCGCCGGACGCCGGGACCATGGCCGGGCCTCGATCCGGGTGCAAGGCCGGCCGCGGCTGCGGGTCCGCCCGCCGGGTGTCGCAGCCGGGCCACAGGACGGCAGAAAAATGCTGGGTCGACCGCGTCTGGATTTATTGTTCCTAACGTCGTCTCGGCAGGGCAGCTCGAATCAAGACTGAAAAGCGCCGCTGATTCCGCGATTTCGCACGTGAAGTCGCCATTTACCGGTGCTGCTCTACTGCTATTCCGCTCGGTGCCGAAAATGATCGGGGTCATTGCGATTCTGCCCCTTAAGCCGGCACCATGCACGAAAGGTCGCCGCATAACGGGTCTCGAATAATCGACGGCGCCCAGCAGAACGAGAAGGCTTGGGGGAACAGATGGGCGGGACGGTTCGCGCTGCGATGCTGGCGGCGACGGCGGTGATCCTCGGCGCCGGGCAGGTGCAGGCGGGGGCGTTCGGGATCCGGGAGCAGAGCACCGAGGCCCAGGGGCTGGCCTTCGCGGGCGCGGCGTCGGGATCGGGCGGCGTCTCGTCGATGTTCTGGAATCCCGCGACGATCACGATGAACCCGGGCTTCGTCGCGGAGCAGAACTTCACCTTCATCGGCCTGTCCTCGACGATCCGTCCGGATGCCGGCACCAATCCGGGCTTCGCGCGGCTGGGCGGCTCCGGCGATATCGGCCAGGGCGCGGTCGTGCCGGCGGGCGCCACCTCCTACCAGCTCAACGACCGCCTCTGGCTCGGCCTCTCCACCGGAGCCCCGTTCGGCCTCGTGACCAAGCCGCGCGACGTGTGGGCGGGCGAGGTCTACGGACGCTCGTCGCGGATCTTCTCGCTGGCGATCAACCCGGTCATCGGCTTCAAGGTCAACGAGTGGCTCTCGATCGCGGCGGGCCCGAACATCGAGTATTTCCGCCTGACCCTGCGGCAGGCGCTGCCGATCCCCGGCATCCTGCCGACCTCGTATCCGAGTTCCTTCCTCAAGGGCGAATCCTGGGGCGCGGGCTTCACCGCCGGCGCCACGCTGACGCCCCGCGACGGGACCGTGCTGGGCATCGGCTACCGCTCCTCTGTGCACCACGACATCGACGGCTCGATCGGCGTGCCGCTCGTCGCCCTGGCCCCGCTCGCCGGTCAGGTCCGTGCCAAGCTCAACACCCCCGACAAGCTCAGCGTCGGCCTGACCCAGGCGGTCTCGCCGGTGGCGCGGGTGAATCTCGGCTTCGAGTGGGACAACTGGTCGAGGCTCGGCACCATCGGCATCGTGTCGAAGACGATCGGCCTGCCGGTGAACAACCTGCCGCTCAACTACAAGGACGGGTTCACCTACGCGATCGGCGCCGAGTACGACGCGTCCCCGAACCTGACGCTGCGGACCGGCGTCGCCTACGAGACCTCGCCCATCGACTTCCGGAATCGCTCGGTGCGCCTGCCGGACGGCGACCGGTACAACGTCTCGGTCGGCGCCAGCTACCGCTGGAGCCAGCAGCTGACGCTGAACCTCGCCTACTCGCACTTCTTCCTGGACCGGTCGCGGATCCTCGCGGGCATCGGCCGCGACTACAACATCAGCAACATCGCCTTCGCGGGCGTGGTGGATTCCAGCGCCGACATCGTCTCGGTCGGCTTCCGCTACGTCTTCGGCGCGCCGCCGGCCCCGGCTCCGGCGCCGCTCGTGCGGAAGTACTGACAGCCAGCTCTGCTCGCGCGCCTCGCTGCCGCCGCCTCGGCGACCGCAGCGAGGTGACCCGGGGTCGCGCCGCGCGGACGGGTGCCGCGCTGCCTGGGTCGCATCGTTCCGCTCGCGATGACGGGGCGGCTCCGTGGGCGTCGCGGCCGGTCACCCAGTCGATCCGCGTGCGGATGCGCGCCTCAGGCGCGCATCCGCACGTAGGTGCCGGGCGCCGGGCCCAGCGACTGCAGCGCCTCGCCGCCCGGCTGCCGGGCGGACACCCGCTCCGGCGCCTGCGCCTCGATCCACTGGAACCAGTAGGGCCACCACGAGCCCTTGGTCTCGACCGCGGCCCTGATCCACTCCTCCAGCGTCCCCTTCACGGGTCCGCCGGTCCAGTAGCCGTATTTCGGCTTGGACGGCGGGTTGATCACGCCCGCGATGTGGCCCGAGCCCGCGAGCACGAAGTCGACCTTCCCGCCGAACACCTTCGAGCCCTCGAAGACCGACAGTGCCGGCGCGATGTGGTCCTCGCGGGTGGCGAGATTGAAGATCGGCACCTGAACCTTCTTGAGGTCGAGGCGGACGTTGCCGAGCACCATCCGTCCCTGCGCCAGCGTGTTGTCGAGGTAGCAGTTGCGCAGGTAGAACGAGTGGTTGGCCGCCGGCATCCGGGTGGCGTCGGAGTTCCAGTACAGCAGGTCGAAGGCCGAGGGTGCCTTGCCCTTGATGTAGTTGTTCACGACGTAGGGCCAGATCAGGTCGTTCGGCCGGAGCATGTTGAAGGCGTTCGCCATCCGGGCGCCCTCCAGGTAGCCCTGCTCGGCCATGCGCGCCTCGACCTGGCGGATCTGCTCCTCGTCGGCGAAGACCTTCAGGTCGCCCGCGTGGGTGAAGTCGACCTGGGTGGTGAGCAGCGTCGCGCTCTTGATCCGCCGGTTGCCGGTGGCGGCCTGCATGGCGAGCGTCACCGCGAGCAGCGTACCGCCGACGCAGTAGCCCGCCGCCGTGACCTCGCTCTCGCCGGTGGCGACGCCGATCGCGTCGATGGCCGCCTCGATCCCTTCCCGCATGTAGGACTCGAAGTCCTTGTCGGCGTGGCGGGAATCGGGATTGACCCAGGAGATGCAGAAGACCGTCAGGCCCTGGTCGACCATCCACTTCAGGAAGCTCTTCTGCGGATTGAGGTCGAGGATGTAGAACTTGTTGATCCAGGGCGGGACCATCAGAAACGGGCGGCGCAGCACGGTCTCGGTGCTGGGCGCGTACTGGATCAGCTCGATCAGGTCGTTGCGGAACACCACCTCGCCGGGGGTGACCGCCATGTTGCGCCCGACCTCGAACCCGCTCGGGTCGGTCTGGCGCACGCGCAGCTGCCCGCCGCCGGCCGCCAGATCCTCCTCGTACATCTTGAGGCCGCGGACGAGGTTGGCACCGTTCTCCTGCAGGGTGTGGCGGATCAACTCCGGATTGGTCGGCAGGAAGTTCGAGGGCGACAGCATGCTGGTGAGCTGGCGCAGGTAGAACTGCGCCTTGTGACGCGTGTGCGCGTCGAGCCCCTCGGCCTCGTCCACGAGGCTCTCGGCCCAGCGGGTGGCCAGCAGGTAGGCCTGCTTGAGGAAGTCGAAATACGGGTTGGTCGACCACTCGGCATGGGCGAAGCGCGCGTCCCGGGGCTCGGGCAGCGCCACCGGATCGGCAGGCTGGCCCTGCAGGCGCAGGTAGGTCGAGCCCCAGAGCGACAGGAAGGCCTGCGACAGGCGCGCCTGCGCCTCGGCGCTGCGGTTCGGATCGGCGAGCCAGGCCTCGGCAACCTGACCGAGCACCTTGACCGCCTCGTTCATCTCGCTGCCGGGCGCGCCCGCCTGGCCCTCGGGTCCGAGGAGGCGGGCGACGTTGCGTCCCATCGCCTCGACGAACTGTCCGGCATTGCGGGAGAGCGCCTCGATATCCGGCATCGGGGCGACCGTGCCGTCCGGCATCGCGCCGTTCGAGACCGACTTCGGTGGGGCGGTCCGATCCGGCGCCTGCGGGCTCGTCAAACGTGCCTCCCTGTGCTTCATCTGTTGACCCGATGGCGCGGGCCTCGTTTCCGACAAAATAGGGAGCGAGCCAGAGTTTTCGCCAGCCCGGCTCTGGACGTCGTCGAAACATCCGGCCGATCTTTTCATACGCATGTGACGATGGATCGTGCCATTTTGAACCCCGCCGTCCGCCCGCGCCGCGCCGGCCCGCTGCGCCGCCTGACGCGCGCGGCCGGCCTGGGCGTGCTGGTCGGCGCGCTCGGCGCCTGCTCGGGCGACGTCGTCCGCTCCCTGGCCTCGGATGCAGGCTACGGGCCGCGGGTCGTCGCGGCCCCGGATTTCGTCACGGACACGCGCAGCAAGGTGCAGCCCGACTTCATGCCGGTCGGCGTCGACGCGCCGAAGCGGCCGGTCCGAGCCAAGTCGGTCACGGGTCAGAAGGCGCTGGAGGCGGAGCTGGAGGGCGCCCGCGGCCGCAACGAGGCCCGGGGACGGGCCGCCGCCAGCGCGGGGCGGGGCGCGGCCGCCACCATCAAGCCGGCCCCGGCGGCGTCGCAGTAGCGGCCCTTTTTCAGGGTCGGCGGCGGCCCGCAACTCTGGTAGAGCACGTGGTTCGCCCGACCGGCCCAGCCGAGAGACGCCGGACCCGGGACGCGCCGATGGACACGCCCATGACCGACTTCCACCGCATCAAGCGACTGCCGCCCTACGTCTTCGAGCAGGTCAACCGGATCAAGGCCGCCGCCCGAGCGCAGGGCGCCGACATCATCGATCTCGGCATGGGCAACCCGGATCTGGACGCCCCGAAGCACGTGATCGCCAAGCTGTGCGAGACGGCCGGGCGGCCGCGCACGGATCGCTACTCGGCCTCCAAGGGCATCGCCGGTCTGCGCAAGGCCCAGGCAGGCTATTACCAGCGGCGCTTCGGCGTGACCCTGAACCCCGACACCCAGGTCGTGGCGACCCTCGGGTCGAAGGAAGGGTTCGCCAACATGGCCCAGGCGATCACCGCGCCGGGCGACGTCGTGCTGGTCCCGAATCCGAGCTACCCGATCCACGCCTTCGGCTTCCTGATGGCCGGCGGCGTCATCCGCTCCGTGCCGGCCGAGCCGACCCCGGCGATGTTCCCCGCCCTGGAGCGGGCCATGCGCCACTCGATCCCGAAGCCGGTGGCGCTGGTCGTGTGCTACCCGTCGAACCCGACCGCCTACGTGGCGAGCCTCGACTTCTACCGGGACCTCGTAGCCTTCGCGAAGCAGCACGAGCTGATCCTGCTTTCGGATCTCGCCTACGCGGAGGTCTACTTCGACGACAACCCGCCGCCCTCCGTGCTGCAGGTGCCCGGCGCCATCGACTGCACGGTGGAGTTCACCTCGCTGTCGAAGACCTACTCGATGGCCGGCTGGCGGATGGGCTTCGCGGTGGGCAACGAGCGCCTGCTCGCGGCGCTCACCCGGGTGAAATCCTACCTCGATTACGGCGCCTTCACGCCGATCCAGGTCGCCGCGACCGCCGCCCTCAACGGGCCGGACGACTGCATCCACGAGATGCGCAGCATCTACCGGAAGCGCCGCGACGCGCTGGTCGAGTCCTTCGGCAAGGCCGGCTGGACCATCCCGTCGCCCGCCTCCTCGATGTTCGCCTGGGTGCCGATCCCCGAGCGCTACCGGGAGCTGGGCAGCCTCGAATTCTCCAAGCTGCTCCTGGAGAAGTCCGACGTGGCGGTCGCGCCCGGCATCGGCTTCGGCGAGTTCGGCGACGAGTACGTCCGCATCGCCCTCGTCGAGAACGAGCAGCGCATCCGACAGGCGGCGCGCAATATCCGCCGGTTCTTCGACGGCACCGACAAGACGCTGCACAACGTCCTTCCGATGGCCCGGACCGGCTAGGCCGGCCCGCGCAAATTGTTGCCGCGGGGCGACAGGCGCCGTCAAAGGTGTCGGCGCCCCGCTCCGGCGCTTGTCAGGGCCGGGCGCGATGGCCAGGGTCAGGTGCGGGGGTCTTCCCGCGTCCCGAGTGTCGCATGCGCCGCCTGAACCTGATCGCCGCCCTGCTGCTCGCCGCCGCGGCCTCGGCCTGCGCGCCGAACCCGATCATCGCCCGGGATCCGATCCCCGCGCCGGGACCGGCGGACGTGTACGCGTGCGACTCGAAGCCGTTGCCGGTGAACGCCTTCATGACGGATTGCCGCGCCGTTCCGGCGAGCCCGCAGGTCGTGCTGCGCGCGCGGGGCTGATCCTGCCCGGGATTTCGGTAACCGGTCGCTCGGATGCGCCGGACAGGCCGCCCGCGATCAGCTAGACTGTAGGCCAGATGCCGGCTCGTCCGGCCCCCTGACGGAGCATCGCGTGAGCACCAAGACCCTGATCGCCGCCGGATTGCTCGCCCTCCTGGCGGGGCAGGGCGCCTCGGCCTCCGACGCCGCCTACCCGCCGGCGCCCTACCAGCCCCGCGCCTTCGTGTTCGCCGCCCCGAACGGCCCGACGGTGCTGCAGACCGAGGGCTGCTGCCAGGTCGTGGTGCCGCCGGGCCGGCCCGATCTCGCCCAGCCCGCGGTGCCGGTGGCCGAGGTGATGAACGGCGGCGGCTTCGGCTACACCGGGTTCGACTACTACAACGACCAGATCACCGAGGGGCGGTTCGGCGCGCGCAAGCGGCCGAAGGAGTACGTGATCGCCCCGTCCTACATCGTGCCGCCGCGCTACTGAGACGCCTCGCTTCCTGCGGGCCTCAATCCTTCTGCGGATCGTGGCCCCAGTTCATCAGCGACATCCGCCAGGGCGAGTCCGGGTCCTTCCGGGCCGCGCCGCCCTGCTTGAGATGGCGGTGCACGTAGCCCACGACCTTGCCCATGGCGGCGTAGTCGTCATCCGTGAGGTCCGCCTTCTTCTTGTCCTTGATGGCCAGGATGCGCCGGCCCATCTCGTGGCCGGTCGATTCGCCGCCGTCGTTCTTCTGGCCGACCTCCTTGCTGGCGTCGCTGTCGAGGTGCTTCTTCAGCGCGGCCGGCGTCATGTTGACGGCCTCGTTGAACTCCTTCCACGTCGCCGCGTGATCGTCATCCGCCATCCGCGGGTCTCCTTCTTCCGTGCCGGTCGTGCCCGACAACGCGTCCGGCGCGGACCGGCTCGCATGGATCCCTGCGGTCGGGCGCCGCACGGGGAGAGGGCGCGGCGGCCCGGTGGCGTTTACAGGCCGGGTCCCGGGGGGTATCACCCCGGCCGAGTACAGAACCCCGTTCCCGAACCCCTTTCCCGAAAAACCAGATGCGCGCCGAGATCGAGCAAGCCTCGGATGCCGCCAAGCAGTCTATAGGGCTGCTGAGGAGGCATCTTTGACTGGGACACAGTCGATAAACGCCTCGCGGAGCTGAACGCGGCTTCCGAGGACCCCGACCTCTGGAACGATGCCGAGGCCGCCCAGAAGGTCATGCGCGAGCGCCAGCAGCTCGACGAGGCCGTCACGGCGATCAGGAAGCTCGAGCGCGACCTCGAGGACGGCGCGACGCTGATCGAGCTCGGCGAGATGGAGGGTGACGAATCCTCGATCCGCGAGGGCGAGGCGGCGATCCTGGCCGTCGAGAAGGAGGCCGCGAGCCGGCAGGTCGAGACCCTGCTGTCCGGCGAGGCCGACGGCTTCGACACCTATCTCGAGGTGCATGCCGGCGCCGGCGGCACCGAGAGCCAGGACTGGGCCAACATGCTCCAGCGCATGTACGCCCGCTGGGCCGAGCGCCGGAAGTACAAGGTCGAGGTCGTCGAGATGACCGACGGCGAGGAGGCCGGGATCAAGGGCGCCACGCTCCTGATCAAGGGCCACAACGCCTACGGCTGGCTCAAGACCGAGTCCGGCGTGCACCGGCTCGTGCGGATCTCGCCCTACGATTCCAGCGCCCGGCGCCACACCAGCTTCGCCAGCGTCTGGGTCTACCCGGTGATCGACGACCGGATCGAGATCGAGATCAAGGAATCCGACTGCCGGATCGACACCTACCGGTCGTCCGGCGCCGGCGGCCAGCACGTCAACACCACCGACTCGGCCGTGCGCATCACCCACAACCCCACCGGGATCGTGGTGGCGTGCCAGCAGGAACGCTCGCAGCACAAGAACCGGGCGACCGCCTGGAACATGCTGCGCGCCCGGCTCTACGAGGCGGAGCTGAAGAAGCGCGAGGAGAAGGCCAACGCCGAGGCCGCCTCCAAGACCGATATCGGCTGGGGCCACCAGATCCGGTCCTACGTGCTGCAGCCGTACCAGCTGGTGAAGGACCTGCGCACCGGCACCCAGTCCACCGATCCGGACGAGGTGCTCGACGGCGACATCGACCCGTTCATGGAGGCCTCGCTCGCCCAGCGGGTCTATGGCGGCGGCGAGGCGGTCGAGGACATCGACTGATCAGCGGTCTCGATCCGCAACGCCGTCATCACGAGCGGAGCGAAGTGACCCAGGGCAGCACGCGATCGCTCAGCGTGGCGCCACCCGGGATTGCTTCGCTCCGCTCGCAAAGACGATATTCGGACAAGGCTCGCCGTTGCCCGCATCGAAGGATGAGCGCCGGAGGCGCCCATCCTCACACACGCATCAATACCCCAGCGCCGCCCCATCCTTGCGCGGGTCCGATCCCGCCGCCAGCGTGCCGGCCTTCCGGTCGATCCAGATGACCTGCCCCCCGCCGAGCGGCAGCGGCGCACGGATCGCCGGGTGTCCGCGCTCCGTCAATCCCGCCATCACCGCGTCGGGGATCCCGCCTTCCACCTCCAGGCTGCCGCCGTAGGCGAAGCTGCGCGGGGCATCGAGGGCCTCCTGCACGTCGAGGCCCCGGTCGAGCAGACCGGAGAGCAGCTCGACATGGCCCATGGCCTGATAGTGGCCGCCCATGACGCCGAACGGCGCGACGGCCTGCCCGTCCTTCATCAGCATGCCGGGGATGATCGTGTGCATCGGCCGCTTGCCCGGACCGACGCTGTTCGGGTGGCCGCCCTCGGTGCGGAACGACAGGCCGCGGTTGTGCAGCAGCACGCCGCTCTCGGGTGCCAGGATGCCCGAGCCGAAGCCCTGGAAGATCGAGTTGATCAGCGACAGCGCGTTGCCGTCCCGGTCGACCACGCAGAGGTAGACCGTGTCCTTGTGGGCGCGGCCCTCGGCCATCTCGCGGGCGATCTCGGGATAGATCTCCGGAGCGCGGGCGCGGCCCATGTCGATCGCCCCGTGGGCGGCGGCCTTCCAGGCGTCGGAGAGCAGGTGCTCGACCGGCACGTTGGCCAGCGCCGCGTCGCCGAACAGGACGTCGCGGTGATGGTAGCCCTGCTTGCAGACCTCGGCGAAGAGGTGGAGCCGGTCCAGTTCCGACAGGGCGCCGACGTCGTAGTGCGACAGCACGTTGAGCATCATCAGCGCCGCCAGACCCTGGCCGGCGGGCGGGCACTCGTAGACGTCGTAGCCGCGGTACCGGGTCGAGACCGGCACGACCACGTCGGGCCGGGCGGCGGCGAAGTCGTCCAGGGTGTGCAGGCCGCCGAGGGCGTTCAGCCGGCTCACCATGTCCTCGGCGACGGGGCCCGTATAGAAGGCGCGCGCGCCCGCCTCGGCGATCGTCCGGAGCGTCGCCGCCAGCTTCGGCAGGCGGACGACGCTTCCGATCGCCGGCACCTGGCCGCCGGGCAGGTAGGTCTCGGCGGCGTGAGGATCGGCGGCGACGCGCTCGGCGCCGCGCAGCCAGTCCCAACCGACCCGCTGCTGCACGACGAACCCGTCCTCCGCGTAGCGGATCGCCGGCTGGAGCAGCTCGCCCAGCGAGCGGGTGCCGTGCTCGCGCACCAGCAGGTCCCAGGCCGCGACCGCGCCGGGCACCGTCACGGCGTGCGGCGAGGTCGGTGTGATGGTGACGCCGTGCTCGGCGTACCAGTCGGGCGTGGCGGCGGCGGGCGCCCGGCCCGAACCGTCGAGGGCGATGGGCTTGGTGGCGCCCGCGGGGGCGTAGAGGGCGAAGCAGTCGCCGCCGATGCCGGTCATCAGCGGATCGACCACGCACTGAACGGCGACCGCCGCGATGCCGGCATCGACGGCGTTGCCGCCGGAGCGCAGCACCTCGATGGCGGCCAGCGTCGAGAGCGGGTGCGAGGTCGCGACGGCGGCGTTGGCGGCGTAGACCGGGGAGCGGCCGGGGGCGGAGAAGTCTCTCACGGAGTGTCCTGTCGTTTCAAACGCATCTGAATTTCCCCTCCCCGTAAGGGGGAGGAGAGGGCCGCCATCTCACGCGGTGCCAGCTCTCGGCAGCGCCACCCAGTGCCCCGGCGCCACTTCGGTCAGCGGCCCGTCGGGCGGCTGGTCGTGGCCGGTGAGGTCGCGCGCGGCAAGGCGCGCCCGCTCCTCGGCCGGGTGCGGCACCGGCACGGCGGCGAGCAGGCGCCGGGTGTAGGGATGACGCGGGTCCTCGTAGAGGGCGTCGGCTTCGGCCAGCTCGACGATCCGCCCGCGCCAGAGCACCGCGACCCGGTGGCAGAGGTAGCGCACCATCCGCAGGTCGTGCGAGATGAACAGGTAGGACAGGCCCATCTCGTCCTGCAGATCCTGAAGCAGGTTCACCACCTGGGCCTGGATCGAGACGTCGAGCGCCGCGATCGGCTCGTCGGCGACGATGAAGCTGGGCTTCAGGGCGATCGCCCGGGCGATGCAGATGCGCTGGCGCTGGCCGCCCGAGAACTGGTGCGGGTAGCGGCCCATGAAGCGCGGATCGAGCCCGACCCGCTGAAACAGGGCCGCCACCGCCTCCCGCCGCTCCGGGCCGCGCATGTCGCGCCGGTGCAGCTTGAACGCCTCCGCGACGTAGTCCCCGGCGCTCATCCGCGGGTTGAGGGCCGCGTAGGGATCCTGGAACACCGTCTGGATCCGCGCCCGCATCTTGCGCATGGCGCCCGCCGAGAGCTTGGCGAGGTCGGTGCCCTCGAAGGCGATGGTGCCCGAGGTCGGCGGGTTGAGCATGGTCACGGCCCGGCCGATGGTCGACTTGCCGGAACCGGACTCGCCCACGAGGCCCAGGGTCTCGCCGGGGCGGATGTCGAAGCTCACGCCCTCGACGGCGCGGAACACCGACGCCTTGCCGCCCCACCACGAGCGGAGGGGATAGTGCTTGGACAGGTCGCGGACCGAGACGATCGGATAATCCGGCCCGCTCATCGCGCGGCCTCCTGGCCCAGAAGCTTCGGCAGGTCGTACCAGGCGGCGACGAGGTGGCCCGGCGCGGCGCCAGGCGCCTGGGCCAAGGGCGGCATTTCGGTCCGGCAGCGGGGCGTCGCGAAGGCGTTGCGCGGCGCGAACGGGTCGCCCGGCGGGAGATGGCGCATGTCCGGGGGCGCCCCCTCGATCTGGTGGAGGCGCCGCCGCCCGGCGCGGCCGCCGGAGAGGTCCGGCAGGGAGCGAAGCAGCCCGAGCGTGTAGGCGTTGCGCGGGTCCGAGAAGATGTCGTCGACCGGGCCGCGCTCCAGGATGCGGCCGGCATACATCACCTGCACGGTGTCGCTGATCCCCGCCACAACCCCGAGATCGTGGGTGATCCAGATGATCGCCATGCCGAGTTCGCGCTTCAGCTCCTGCACCAGGGCGACGATCTCGGCTTGGACCGTCACATCGAGGGCGGTGGTCGCCTCGTCGGCGATCAGCAGCTTCGGCCGGCAACTGAGGCCGATGGCGATCATCACGCGCTGGCGCTGGCCGCCGGAGAACTCGTGCGGGTACTGGTCGAGGCGCGCGCCCGCGTTCGGGATGCGGACGAGGTCGAGCAGCTCCCTGGCCCGGGCGCGGGCCGCCCGGGCGTCGAGGCCGAGATGGATGCGCAGGGGCTCGATGATCTGCGCCGCCACGGTCATGCCGGGGTTGAGCGAGCTCATCGGATCCTGGAACACGAAGCCGATGGCGCCGCCGCGGATCTTGCGCAGCTCCCGCTCCTTCAGGGCGAGGAGGTCGCGCCCCTCGAACAGCACCTGACCGCCGGTAATGCGGCCGGGCGGGCGCGGGATCAGGCCGAGCATGGCGAGCACGTGCACGCTCTTGCCGGAGCCGGACTCGCCGACGATGCCCAGCGTCTCGCCCTCGTGCAGGGTGTAGGAGACGCCGTTGACCGCGTGGACCGCGCTGCCGTCGGTGTCGAAGGCGACCGCGAGGTCGCGCACTTCCAGGAGGGGCTTGGTCATGTGCGCTGCCTCGGGTCGAGGGCGTCCCGCAGGCCGTCGCCGAACAGGTTGAAGGCGAGCACCGCGAGGAAGATCGACAGGCCGGGCCAGATCGCCATCCAGGGGGCTTGGTCCATGAAGTTCTTGGCGGTGTTGAGCATGGCGCCCCAGGACGGCTCGGGCGGCTGCTGGCCGAGGCCGAGGAACGACAGGCTCGCCTCCGCGATGATGGCGGCCGCGATGGTGAGCGTCGCCTGGACGAGGATCGCCGGCACGATGTTGGGCAGGATGTGCACCCGGGCGATCCGCCAGGGCGGGTTGCCCATGGCACGCGCCGCCTCCACGAACTCCTCGGCCGCCACGGCGCGCACCTGCGCCCGGGTCAGGCGGATGAAGGTCGAGGTCGCCGAGAGGCCGATGGCGATCATCGCGTTGACGAGGCTCGGGCCCAGGAAGGCGGCGAGCGCGATCGCCAGGATCAGGAACGGGATCGCCAGCAGCGCGTCGGTGAGGCGCGAGATCGCCCCGTCGATCCAGCCGCCCGCGTAGCCGGCGAGCAATCCCAGGGGTAGGCCGAGGGACACCGCCAGCGCCACCGAGACGAGGCCGGCGCCCAGCGAGGCCCGGGCGCCGAAGATGATCCGCGAGAGCACGTCGCGCCCGACTTCGTCGCCGCCGAACGGGTGCGCGAGGCTCGGCGCGCCGCGGACGTTGGCCCAGTCGGTGGCGGTCGGATCGTAGGGGGCGATCCAGGGGGCGAAGGCCGCCATCACGATCAGCAGGCCGACGATGACGAGCCCCGCCACCGCGCTCTTGCGTGCGCGCAGGCGCCGCCAGAAGGCCGCGAGCGTACCGGGTTCCTGGATCAGAGCCGGGGCTCCGGCGGGGGCGCCGAGACCGGCCGCCTCGGCGATGGGGGTGCCGGTGCTCATGCCCGCCTCAGCTTCGGGTTCACGGCCGCGGAGAGCAGGTCGGCGGCGAGGTTCAGGGCGATGTAGGTGGCGGCGGTGCAGATCACGACGCCCTGCACGGTGGCGAAGTCCCGGTTGAACACGGCATCGACCATCAGCTTGCCGAAGCCCGGCACCGAGAAGACCTGCTCGGTGAGCACCGCCCCCGACAGGAGCTGCCCGAATTCCAGCGCCCCGAGCGTGATGATCGGGATCGCGGCGTTGGGCAGGGCGTGCCGCAGGGTGACGCGCATGGGCGAGACGCCCTTGGCGCGGGCCGTGCGGACGTAGTCGGAGCCGAGCACGCCCAGCATTGCCGCGCGGGTGTGGCGCATCATCACCGCCGCGATGGCGTTGCCCAGCACGAAGGCCGGCATCACCATGGCGGCGAGGTTTTCGGAGAGGCTCTCGAAGGGCGAGACGTAGCCCGAGGCCGGCAGCCAGCCCAGTTCCACCGAGAACAGCAGGATCAAGAGGATCCCGAGCCAGAAATTCGGCACCGACAGGCCCCACAGGGCGATCCCGTTGGCGACCGTGTCGGCGGCCTGGCCGCGCTTGACCGCCGAGAGCACCCCCATCGGCACGCCGATGGCCAGCGCCACCAGCATGGCGAGGCAGGCGAGTTCGAGCGTCACCGGCAGCTTCTCGACGATCAGCTCCGAGACCGGCTTCTGCAGCCGGATCGACTCGCCGAGATCGCCCCGCAACACGCCGCCGGCCCAGTAGGCGTAGCGGACCGGCAGGGGCTCATCGAGATGATACTTCTCGCGGATGAAGGCGATCACCTGCGGATCGCGCTCCTCTCCGGTCAGCGCCGTGGCGACGTCGCCCGGCAGCAGTTGCTGCAGGGCGAAGATGATCATCGAGGCGAGGATCAGGGTCGGGACCGCCAGGGCGAGGCGTCGCGCCAGGAATCGAAGCATCAGGCGCGCAGCATCAGTTGAGCTTCAGACCGGTGAAGCGCACGAGCCCGTCCGGATAGGGCACGAAGCCGGTGATCTTCTGGCTGTAGGCCCAGAGCAGCTTGCGGTGCAGGATGTAGATGCCGGGCCGGTCCTTCAGCACCTGATCGGCCAGCGCCTTCCAGGCGGCCTTGCGCTTGGCCGGATCCACGGTGCCGCGCTCGGCCTGAAGGGCCGCGTCGGCCTCGGGGCTGCAGTACTTGGGATAGTTCAGCGCCGCCTTGCAGAAGAGGAAGCTGAATGTGTTGCCGTCCGGGTCCGAGCGGCCGCTCCAGGAATAGAGCTGCGCCTCGTAATTGCCCTTGTCGGCGGCATCGAGCGCCGTGGTGAAGTCCACGGCCTGGATCTTCACGTCGAAGCCCGCCTCCTTGGTCATGGCCTGGATCACCTGGCCGACCTGCGGCGACTCGCTGTTGGCGTAGACGGTCAGCGTGATCTGCGGATGCGGCTTGCCGGCCTCCGCCAGCAGGGCCTTGGCCTTGGCGACGTCCCGCTTCGGGATCGGGTACTCGGCGACGTAGTTCGGGTTCTTCGGGTTGACCCATTGGTTCCCGGCCAGGAACTCGCCGTTATAGACGACCTGATTGATGGCGTTGCGGTCGATGGCGGCCTCGAAGGCTTCGCGCACCTTCGGGTCGGAGACCGGCGAGCCCGCCTTGTTGGGGTTGAACAGGATCTCCTGGAAGCCGAGCTCATAGGTCGAGTCGAGCTTCAGCTTGGCGTCGCGCTTCACCTGCGGCACGTCGGTGGGGGCGAGGCGCTCCAGCAGGTCGAGCTGCCCGGCGCGCAGGTTGGTGAGCCGCACCGTGGCGTCGGGGATCGGCCGGAACTCGATCCGCTGGATGTGGATCGCGTCCTTGTTCCAGTAGTCGGGAAAGCGCTCGACCACGATCCGGTCCTGCGGCACCCGCTCGACGAACTTGTACGGCCCGGCGCAGACGGGCGCGGAGGCGAACTTGTCGCCCAGCCGCTCGGCGGCCTTGGGCGAGACCATCATGCCGGCGCGGTCGGTGAACTGCGCGAGCAGCGGCGCGAACGGCTGCTTCAGGTTGATGCGGAAGGTCAGGTCGTCGACCACGTCCACGGAGTCGATCGGCGCGATCTCGGAGCGGCGCTGCGAGCCCGGCATCTTCATGTGGCGCTCGATCGAGAACTTCGCCGCAGCGGCATCGAGCTTCTCGCCGTCGTGGAACAGCACGCCCGGGCGCAGGTGCATGGTCAGCGCCTTCTCGTCGGGCGACAGCTCCCAGGAAGTCGCGAGCTGCGGCACCGGCTTCAGGTCCGGCCCGATATCGACCAGCTTGTCGCAGAGCGCCGCGAACACCATCCGGCTCGCGAAGGTGCGGGCGAGCGTCGGGTCGAGGGCGTCCGGATCCTCCATCATGCCGTAGCGCAGGGTCTGTGCGGCGGCGGGCCCGGCGACGGTGAGCCCGGCGAGGAGACAGGCGGCGAGACGCAACATGAGACCGGTCCGGATTGAGGCGGGAGGAGCGGTGCGGATCGGCCGCGCCCGTTCCAGGGGCGACCGGCAGTGTTGCGCGGCCGCGTGGCATGCACAATCCCAAGGCAGCATCCATGCCATACGGTCAAGATGCATCTTGTATTCAATCGTGCGGCGATCCGGTCGCCGCGGCCGGTGGGCGCCCGTCGGCGGTCCTTGAGCAGCGGCATCGCGACCCGCGCCGTTCCCTCCGGGACCGCGACCGCCGCCCGACAGAGGCCGGGATAAGTTCAATTTTACGTTTTGCCTGAACAGCCCGGAAAAATTTCGGCCGCAGAAGATCTCGGATGCGGTCTTCATGATGAAACGGATGTGATGGTCCGGCGGCACATCGTCATGTTGCCCGCGTTGTGCTGGAACCAGCGCCGCCGCGACTTCTACGCCGTGACCGCCGATGTCTCGACCGAGGGCATCCGGTTCCGCTCCTCGTCCCGCCTCGCGCCGGGCGAGAACCTCACCTGCAGCATCCGCCATATCGGGACGCTCGAGGCCCGCATCGCCCGCGTGGCGGGCCAGGAATTCGTCGCCTGCGTCCGCGGCGGGCGCGCGACCCTCACCGATCTCGCCCGTCAGTTCGTGACGCTGGCGCGGGCCCAGGACCTGCAGCCCGAGCCGATCCGGGCTCACCGGCGGATCGTGCCGAGGCAGAAGATCGTCCAGGTCACCACGGCTTCGGGCGAGGCCATCCAGGGGCACGTCCTCAACGTCTCGGCCTCCGGCGTCGCCCTGCTCATCGACCACCAACCGGAGATCGGGGCGATCATTCAGGTCGGCCGAAAGACCGCCACGGTGATGCGCCACTTCACCCACGGCATCGGCGCCGCCTTCTCGGAGCCGTTCGCGCCGTCGGCCGTCCACGAGGCGATGTCGCTCTGAGGCTCCGGCGCCGCGTCGCGTCGCGGGGTGGCGAACTTCGGCCGCCGGCCCCTCGCAGCGGCTGCGGAAGGGCGCTACATCTCTGCGGGTCCAGCGAAGGATCCTCGATGAAGCGCCTGCTCTCCTCCCGACCCGCCGCATCTCTGGCGCTCCTGCCGGCAGCGCTCGCCCTGCTGCCCCAGGCGGCCTTCGCGCATCCGGGCCACGGCGCCGCGACGGGCGCGGAGGCGGGCTTCCTCCACCCGCTGCTGGGCGCCGACCACGTGCTCGCGATGGTCGCGGTCGGCCTCCTCGCCAGCCTGCGCGGCGGACGGGCGCTCTGGGCCCTGCCCCTGTCGTTCCTGGCGCTGATGAGCGCGGGGGCGGGGCTGGGCATGGCCGGCGTCGCGCTGCCGCATGTCGAGTTGGGGATCGCGCTGTCCATCGTCGTGTTCGGCCTCGCCGCCATCGTCGGCCTGCGCGCGCCGGTCGCGGTGCTGGCCGCCCTGGTCGGCGTCTTCGCGGTGTTCCACGGCTACGCCCACGGCGCCGAGATGCCGGAGACCGCCTCCGGCCTGTCCTTCGGCCTCGGCTTCCTCGCGGCCACCGCGCTCCTGCACGCCGCGGGGATCGGTCTCGGCGTCGCGGCGTCGCGGATCGGAGCGACGCGGGCCGCCCCGGCCCTCGGCGCCGGCGTGGCGCGGATCGGAGCGACGCGGGCCGCCCCGGCCCTCGGCGCCGGCGTGGCCGCGGCCGGTCTCGCCCTGCTGGTCCTGCCCGCCTGAGCGACTCGGCCGACCCGAGCCCCGCCCCGGTCGCGGGCGGGGTGCCCCGGCTCAGCATCCGCATCGATCTCGGGCCGGGGCACCGCCTCGGTCCCGGCAAGGTGCGGCTCCTGGAGATGATCGCCGAGCACGGGTCCATCGCGGGCGCCGGCCGCGCGCTGGGCATGTCGTACCGCCGCGCGTGGCTGCTGGTCGAGGCGATGAACACCGGCTTCGGCCGGCCCGTGGTCGAGGCGCAGACCGGCGGCCGGGCGGGCGGGGGCGCGCGCCTCTCGGCCTTCGGCGCCGACGTGGTGCGCCGGTACCGGGCCGTGGAGGCGGCCGCGGCAGTGGCGGCCGCACCGTTCCTGAACAGCCTTGGACAGGCCGGGGACGCGTAACCCGGCCGGGCGCGGGGGCGAACCCGGATGCGATGTCACAGCCCCGCGGGGGCTGACGTCGTCGAATCCGGCCCAACGTCCCGCCGGTCGCAACACTCCCGGCAGCAAGAAGAGAACCCCCATGGCAAAACTCACGACGCTCGCCCTGATGGGCCTGCTGGCCGTCACCACCGGTGCACAGGCGGCTCCCAAGGTCGAGCGCCTGCGCGGGACCGTCGAGGCGGTGGCGGGCGGCGGCTTCACGCTGAAGACGCGCGACGGCGTGTCGGAGACCGTGGCGCTCGCCCCCGACGCGAAGGTCTCCTGGGTCGTCCCGTCGAGCCTCGACGCGATCAAGGACGGCGTCTTCATCGGCACCGCCACGAAGGGTGAGCCGCCGGTGGCCCTGGAAGTGGTGCTGTTCCCCGAGGCGATGCGCGGCACCGGCGAGGGCCACTACGACTGGGACATGATCCCCGACCGCACGGCGGGCGGTGCGTCGGTGAAGAGCGCCATGACCAACGGCACCGTGAAGGCGGACGTGCGCGCGACCGCGCCGGACGCGCCGCGCGTCAAGAGCGCGATGACCAACGGGACGGTCAAGGCGAGCAGCGGCGGAGCCGAGCGCACCCTCACGGTCGATTACGGCCAGGGCCAGTCGCTGCAGATCCTGGTGCCGCCGCAGGCGCCGGTCGTCAGCTTCGAGCCCGCCAGCGCCTCGGCGGTGGCCCCCGGTGCCAAGGTCTTCGTGATCGCCGCGCGCGGGGATGATGGCCGCGTCACCGCCCGGCGCGTCGCCGTCGGGAAGGACGGGCTGACGCCGCCGATGTGAGGCCGCCGATGTGAGGCCGCCCATGTGAGGCCGCTCCCCCGGCGAATCGCCTGAGACGGCGTGCGCCGCCCGGACCCGGGTCGGGTTCGGGCGGCCCGATGCCCGCCGGAACGGCAGGTCAGCCGCTCAGGACAGCATTCGTGCACATTCGGCGAACCGTTGCCGACTAAAGCACCCCGAGAATGTTGCCAGGCCGCAACATCGCCCTGGAACTGCCAAGGCGGCCGCGAATCCTCGTTGCTCGCGGAAACCCGTTCGCACATGGTGATCGTGCACGGGGGCATCGCCAAGCGAGAGCCCGCAGGAGCCTGCCACTTAAGACGCGGGCCAAACCTACAGAACGTGCGGCCAGACCCGGATAACCGGGCACGTCCGCATCATTGGGTCTCGAAGCTTTGGAGATGTCTATGAAGCTCTTGAAGAGCTCATTGCTCGGGTCTGCTGCTGCGTTCGCGGCGGTAGGCGCAGCTCACGCCGCCGACCTGCCGGTCAAGAAGGCGATCCCGATCGAGTACGTCCGCGTCTGCGGCGCGTACGGCGCCGGCTTCTTCTACATTCCCGGCACCGACACCTGCCTGCGTCTCTCCGGCCGCGCCCGGTTCGAGGGCGGCTACATGACCAGCTACTCGCGCCAGAACGGCAACGGCGGTGACACGTCGGGCTACCAGGGCCGGATGCGCATCAACCTCGATGCCCGCACCCAGACCGCCTACGGCACGCTGCGCGCCTTCGTCCGCCTCGATGCCGGCGCCCGCACCGGCTATTCCGGCGTCGGCACCTCCGGCACCCAGCAGCGCATCGGTCAGGCCTTCCCCGGCCTCGGCATCGACAGCTTCGGCCGTGACCAGCAGTTCGTGAACGTCGACAAGGCGTTCATCCAGTTCGCCGGCATGACCGCCGGTCGCGCCTCGTCGTTCTTCGACTTCTACGCCCACGACTTCGAGTTCGCCGGCGCCACCGCCGGTTCGGACCTGGCGTCCACCAACCTGCTCGCCTACACGGCCACGCTCGGCAACGGCCTGTCCGCCACGATCTCGGCCGAAGACCCGGTCTTCCGCCGCAGCCCGATCTTCTCGGCCTCGAACAACCCGGCCGGCGCCACGGTCAACGCCAACCTCGTCAACTTCGCCCAGGGCAACTCTCCGGCCGAGGTGTTCATCGGCTACACGAACGGCCAGCCGACCCGGTACAGCTTCGTCGACGTGATCCAGCGCTCGCGCATGCCCGACGTCGTCGGCGCCCTGCGCCTCGACCAGGCCTGGGGCTCGGCCCAGCTGTCGGCGGCCGTGCACGAGCTGAACGTCGGCAACGTCGCCAACGGCGCCGGCACCGGCACCGGCTCGAACATCAGCATCCCGCACACCAGCAACTCGTACGGCTGGGCGGTGCAGGGCGGCCTGAAGATCAACGCGCCGTTCATCGCTCCGGGCGACGCCCTCTACCTGCAGGGCGCCTACGGCTCCGGCGCGCAGCTCTACACCGGCTACTCCTCGTTCAGCGGCTCCTACTCGCAGAACGCGGCCACGATCCAGGGCCAGAAGTTCAACCAGTTCTTCAACGACGCGACGGTCAACCCGTTCACCGGCCAGCTGCAGCAGTCCACGAGCTTCAGCGCGACGGCGTCCTACCTGCACTACTGGACGCCGGAGTGGCGCTCGGCCTTCTTCGGCTCGTACGGCGAGATGAACTTCTCGCAGTCGGCCCGTGCGGCTCAGGGCATCGCCTACGCGGTCGCAAACCCGTTCGGCATCATCAACTTCGGTGCCAACGCCGTCGGGACGCCCGGCACGCGCTTCTACAACCTCAGCGAGGCGCTGCGCGATACCTACCAGTTCGTGGCGGGCGGCAGCATCATCTGGTCGCCGGTCAAGGACCTCGATATCGGCGTCGAGGGCTTCTACACCCAGATCGGCGTCAAGAACGGCCGCGTGATCGACAAGGACAAGAGCCCGACGGCCTACGCCAACGTCGCCGGCATCAACAACGGCACCTTCGTGCCGCGGACCACGACGTCGGACAGCGTCTCCACCTTCCGCTTCCGCGTCCAGCGCGACTTCTAAGCCACTCCACCGGCGCCGGGGCTCCGGCCTCAGCGCCGGTCCCCGTGCTTCAGAACCCTCAAGGCTCGGCTTCGGCCGGGCCTTTTTCGTTGTGCGCTTCCGCCCGCGGCCCGCGAACCCGTCCGCCGCGGCCGCGACCGGCCACGTGACCCGGCGCGGTCCCGCTGGCGGAGCCCCCGATCCTGGACGTGCCCGGGCCGGACAGCCGGGCGGTCGGCGCCCCGCACGTCCCAGGCGATCCGCTGCCCTGCCGATCAGGGGCACTGGCGCCGCGCCTCGATCGCCGTCGATCGGCGGCATCCTTCGCCCGGCACCGCCTTCCGGACGCGCCCCGCTCGTATCGCGCCGGACCGGTGCCGCCGCGTCCCGCACCCTGTGCCATCGGCAGATGTCCGGGTTTCCGGCCGGCGAGTCGGGCCTGCGCGGTTCGAGCTTCGAATCGGCCGCCGGCGACCGCCTTCCCGTCAGGGGCGCCGGCTGGGTTTCGACCGCGGCCGCCACGACTCCCTGCCGAGCGAGGCCCGCGCGGGCGCTCCGAGCCGGCTCTGAGACGATCCCGCATCGCGCGACGCCGATCGGCCGATAGCGCCGAAGTAATGACCTCTATTTTTGTTCGATAATCTTCGAGTTTATCTCCTGACAGACTAATAATTTTGGCGACTTGAATTATTTAAATACAGTTTGTTGCTGTCATACAACACAAATTTGAAAGTCAAATTGTAAATCTGAATCCGTGTTGCAAGGGAGAGTGCGCCTGCACAGTGTCTCCGAGCAAATGGGCCTCAAGTTCACTGTAGCAAGCGAAAGAGCACCAGATATCCGCGATCAAATGATCTGCTGTATTTGGTAAGTCCGGTCTTGCTCATCCGTTTGCGAGATTTGAGCTTCAAATTCCGGAGATACCGATGAGATTACTGCGATCATCGTTGCTGGGGACTGCCGCCGCGTGCGCGGCGGTGGGCGCCGCGCACGCCGCCGACTTGCCGGCCAAGAAGGCTGTCCCGGTCGAGTACGTCCGCGTCTGCGGCGCGTACGGCGCGGGCTTCTTCTACATCCCCGGCACCGACACCTGCCTGCGCATCTCCGGCCGCGCCCGGTTCGAGGGCGGATACATGACGGCGTCGACGCGGCAGGCCGGCACGAATGCCGGCGACAGTGCGGGCTACCAGGGCCGGATGCGCATCAATCTCGATGCCCGCACCCAGACCGCCTACGGCACGCTGCGCGCCTTCGTGCGCCTCGATGCCGGGTCCCGCACCGGCTACGCCCGCTCGGGGACTCAGGCGCGTATCGGCCAGGCCTACGACGCTACGGGCGTCGACGCGGCCGGCCACGCGCAGCAATTCATGAACGTCGACAAGGCGTTCATCCAGTTCGCCGGCCTGACCGCCGGTCGCGCCGCGTCGTTCTTCGACTTCTACGCCCACGACTTCGAGATCTACGGCGCGAGCTCGGGCTCCGATGTCGCCTCCACCAATCTCCTCGCCTACACGGTGACGGCCGGCTCCGGTCTGTCGGCCACCCTGTCGATCGAGGACCCGGTGTTCCGGCGCAGCCCGATCTACGCGCCGGCCGGCACCGCCTCGCCGGTGAGCCCCGTCTTCGTCGGCTATTTCCACGGCGCGCCGATCGCGGTCAGCAGCGTCGACAGCATCCAGCGCGAGCGGTTGCCCGATGTGGTCGGCGTCCTGCGCGTCGATCAGGCCTGGGGCTCGGCGCAGCTCTCCGCCGCGGCGCACGAGCTGAACGTGGGCAACATCGCGGTGACCCGGGCGGCGGGCGCGACGGTCGGGATCGCGCACACCAAGAGCGTCGAGGGCTGGGCGCTGCAGGGCGGATTGAAGATCAACGCGCCCTTCGTCGCGCCCGGTGATGCCCTCTATCTCCAGGGCGCCTACGCGGACGGCGCGCAGATGTACACCGGCTACTGCGCCTTCACCGGCTGCTACTCGCAGCTCAACAACGGCTTCCACGGCCAGAAGATCTACCAGAGCTTCTCGGACGCGACGATCAACCCGTTCACCGGGCAGCTGCAGACGTCGCAATCCTTCTCAGCGGTCGCGTCGTTCCTGCATTACTGGACGCCGGAATGGCGCTCGGCGGTCTTCGGCTCCTACGGAGAGCAGGATTTCTCCCGCCATGCCCGTCTCGCCCAGGGCGCGCTCTACAACGTCCTGAACGTCAACGGCGCCGCCAATTTCGGCTCCAACGCGGTCGGCACGCCCGGAACGCGCTTCTACCAGCTCAGCCAAGCGCTGCGCGACACCTACCAGTTCGTCGCGGGCGGCAGCCTCATCTGGTCACCCGTGCGCGACCTCGATATCGGCGTCGAGGCCTTCTACACCCAGATCGGCGTGAAGCACGGGCGCGCGATCGATTCCGACAAGAGCCCCGCCGCTTACGCCAACGTCGCCGGCATCAACAACGGCACGTTCGTCCCGCGCACCGTGACGCAGGACTCGGTCTCGCAGGTCCGTTTCCGCGTCCAGCGCGACTTCTGAGCGGCGATGTCGGCGGCGGGGCGTCGGTCCCGCCGCCCGTCTCCGCGCGCGGCGTACCCGCGGCCCGGTCGAGTGCCGGGCCATTCCCGTGCCCTCGGACCACGACGGAGGTGAGATCTTAATCCAGGCCCGCGGGACAGGTCGCGTCCTTTGTTCCCCGGATCGCGTTGCCGCCTTTCATGCGCGCTGATACGCCGGATGTCACTTTATCTCCGCCGATCGTGCGGGACTCGACGGGTCGTGCCTCGGCGTGCGGTCGCGAGTGTTCGGCGAAACGGCCCGAAAGTGGTCAGAGATCCGGGGGGACGCCATGACCAGCACCGCTACGCCGAGCCCGATCCCATCACCGGCAGAGAACCGGGCGGAGGGCCGGCGCGCGGCCCGGTTCTGGCCGGACGTCTGGTGGCGCCTGATCGACACCAAGATCGGCATCATACCGCTGCCGATCTTCGTCGTGCTGGCGATCCTCATCGCCGTCCTGGTTCAGGAAGGCGAGATCAAGCCCGACGGGCCGACCATGATCGCCGTTCTGGTGATGGGCGGGTTCACCTGCGCGGAGATTGGCAAGCGCATCCCGATCCTGAAGAACATCGGCGCCGGTGCGATCTTCGCGACCTTCATCCCCTCGGCGCTCGTCTACTACGCCCTGGTGCCGCCGCAGATGGTGAAGGCGATCACCGATTTCACGAAGTTCACCAACTTCCTCTACATCTACATCGCCACGATCATCGTCGGCTCGATCCTCGGGATGGATCGGGAGGTCCTGATCAAGGGCTTCCTCAAGATCTTCGCGCCGCTCGCCCTCGGCTCGGTGGCGGCGGCGCTGGTCGGGACGCTGGTCGGCACGCTCCTCGGCCTCGGACCCTACAAGACGTTCTTCTTCATCGTCGTGCCGATCATGGCCGGCGGGGTCGGCGAGGGGGCGATCCCGCTCTCCATCGGCTACGCGGCGATCCTGGGGCTGCAGCAGGGCGTGGTCTTCGCCCAGGTGCTGCCGCCGGTGATGCTCGGCTCCCTGACCGCGATCATCCTGTCGGGCACGCTCAACTCCATCGGCAAGCGCTACCCGCACCTGACCGGCGAGGGCCGCCTCCAGCCCGATTCGGACGGGATCAAGTCGAGCGACGCCCAGGCCAAGGCCGAGGCGGCCAAGGGCCAGATCGACCCCGCCACGATCGGCGCG
Organism: Methylobacterium mesophilicum; assembly: GCF_036441335.1. Classification (GTDB taxonomy): domain Bacteria; phylum Pseudomonadota; class Alphaproteobacteria; order Rhizobiales; family Beijerinckiaceae; genus Methylobacterium; species Methylobacterium mesophilicum_B. The sequence goes on along the minus strand of NZ_MLBW01000023.1, from coordinate 57,348 downwards.
GCCGGGCTCACGGCGATCACCCTCTACCTGCTCGGCGTCATGGCCCACCACCTCGTCGGCCTGCCCGCGCCGGTGGCGATGCTGTTCCTCGCCGTCCTGGCGAAGCTTGCCAGCGCGGTGTCGCCCCATCTCCAGGCCGGCGGCTTCGTGGTCTACAAGTTCGTGCAGGTCTCGATGACCTACCCGCTGCTGTTCGCCATCGGCGTCGCGATGACGCCGTGGCACGAGCTGATGGCCGCCTTCACGCTGGTGAACCTGATCACGATCGTGTCGACCGTCGTGACGCTGATGACGGTCGGCTTCTTCGTCGGCCGCTGGCTCGGCATGTACCCGATCGAGACCGCCATCGTGAACGCCTGCCACAGCGGCCAGGGCGGCACCGGCGACGTGGCGATCCTGACGGCGGCGAACCGCATGGCGCTGATGCCGTTCGCGCAGATCGCCACCCGCATCGGCGGCGCGCTGACGGTGACCGGCACGATCGTCGCCATGAAATGGATCGGTGCCTGACGGGCACTCGGAAAGGACGTCGTCATGGCCGGTGATCCCGGGGCCGTCGGGGCCACGCTCCAGTCGCGCATCGGGGCGATCCTCCGCTCGACGAGCGGCAACTTCCTGGAGATGTTCGACTTCTTCCTGTTCGGGTTCTACGCCACCTACATCGCGCGGGCGTTCTTCCCCTCGGGCAACGAGACCACCGAGCTGCTCCTGACCTTCGGCACGTTCTGGCTCGGCGCGCTGATGCGGCCGCTCGGGGCGATCGTGCTGGGCGCCTATATCGACCGGATCGGCCGCCGGAAGGGGCTGATCATCACGCTGGCGATCATGGCGAGCGGGACGGTGCTCATCGCCTTCTGCCCGAGCTACGACACGATCGGCGTCGCGGCCCCGCTGATCGTGCTGGCCGGGCGCCTGCTGCAGGGCTTCTCGGCCGGCGTCGAGATCGGCGGCGTCTCGATCTACCTGTTCGAGATCGCCACGCCGGGCCGGCGCGGCTTCTACACGTCGTTCCAGTCGGCGAGCCAGCAGGTGGCGATCATGTTCGCCGCCCTGATCGGCTACGGGCTGAACGCCTTCCTCACCAAGCAGCAGATCGGCGATTTCGGCTGGCGCATCCCGTTCCTGATCGGCTGCCTGATCGTGCCGTTCATCTTCTTCATCCGGCGCTCGCTCCAGGAGACGCAGGACTTCGCCAAGCGGACCCGCCACCCGACCACACGCGAGATCCTGACCACGGTGGCGGCCAACTGGCGGATCGTGCTGCTCGGCATGATGCTGACGACGATGACCACGGTGACCTTCTACATGATCACCGTCTACACCCCGACCTTCGGCAAGAACGTCCTGAAGCTCACCGAGACCGACAGCCTGATCGTGACGCTGTGCGTGGCGGTCACCAATTTCGTCTGGCTGCCCGTTGGCGGGGCCCTGTCGGACGCCATCGGCCGCAAGCCGGTGCTGCTGACGATCTCGACCCTGTCGCTGCTGACGACCTACCCGGCCCTGCACTGGCTCGTGGCCGACCCGACCTTCGGCAAGATGCTCGCCGTCGAGCTGTGGTTCTCGTTCTTCTTCGGCGTCTACAACGGCGCGATGGTGGTGTCGCTCTCCGAGGTGGTGCCGGCCCATGTCCGCGCGAGCGGCTTCTCGCTGGCCTACAGCCTCGCCACCGCGCTGTTCGGCACGGCCACGCCGATGGTCTCGACCTTCCTGATCGAGAAGACCGGCGACCGGGCCGCGCCGAGCTACTGGCTCATGGCAGCGGCCGCGTGCGGCATCGTCGCGACGCTCGCGCTGTTCCGGAGCCGGCAGGGACTGGAGCGCGTGCCGGCCCACGCCTGAGGGCGGGGACCGCTCAGCTCTCCTGCCAGATCCGGATCCGTGCCTTGAAGGCGGCGCGGATATGGGCCCGGGCCGCGGCCTCGGCGGCATCGCCGTCGTGGGCCCGGATCGCCGCCACGATCGCGGCGTGCTCGGCCAGCGATTCCGCGGCGCGGTCGGGCGCCGCCAGCGTGGTGGCGCCGGGCAGCAGCACCAGCGACAGGCGCATCGTCTCCAGCGTGCTCTGCAGGAAGCGATTGCGCGCCGCCCCGTGGATCTGCCGGTGGAACAGGCGGTTGGTCCGGGCCAGGGCGGGCGCGTCCCCGAGCAGCGTCCGGTCCCGGGCGACCATCTCCTCCAGGATCTCGGTCTCGACCGTGCTGGCGTGGATCGCCGCGAGGCGGGCCGCGGTCCCTTCCAGCACCTCGCGCATGTCGTAGAGCTCGCTGACCTGCCCGTAATCGAGCTGCGCAACGCTGGCGCCCCGGTGCGGCTCGTGGGCGACGAGGCCCTGCGCCTCCAGCCGTCCGAGCGCCTCCCGCACCGGCGTGCGGCTGATCTGGAACCGCTCCGCGAGCTCGGCCTCGCGCAGCCGGCTGCCGGGGGCGAGTTCGCCCTCCTCGATCGCCCGCAGCAGGCGCTCGTAGGCGCCGGCGCCGCTGGAGCGCTCCGACTCGCTCGCCTTCATCGCAGGATCTCCCTGGACCGGGCCATAGCTCGAAACGCGGCTCGCCGGAACGCTTGCCGCAGGGAACGCTTGCCGCAGATTGCATGCATGCGTATACAATCAGTCGCACGATGACGGATGGTGGAGAGACGGGCATGCAGCGGTCGGGCGATGCGCAGCGGGATGTTCTGGTGGTCGGCTCAGGCAACGCCGCCATGAGCGCGGGCCTCGCCGCCCTGGAGCGCGGCGCCTCGGTGCTGATGATCGAGAAGGCCGAGCGGGATCTGGCGGGCGGCAACACCGCCTACACGGCCGGCGCCATGCGCTTCGTCTACGAAGGCAACGACGACCTGATCCCCCTGCTTGCCGATCCGCAGGATCCGCGCCTGCCGCGCACAGATTTCGGCACCTACACGGCGCAGAAATTCGAGCAGGATCTCCTCGGCTTCAACGATGGGCGGCCGCTGTCGCGCGAGCAGCGCATCCTGATCGACGAGAGCGGCGCGGCGCTGCGCTGGCTCGGCACCCAGGGGGTTAAGTTCGAGCCGATCTATTCCCGCCAGTCCTTCGAGAAGGACGGGCGCTTCGTGTTCTGGGGCGGCCTGACGCTCGCGACCCACGACGAGGGCTTCGGCCTCGCCCAGGCGGAACTGGCCGCCTTCACCCGGGCCGGCGGCGAGATCCGCTACGGCTGTCCGGCCGAGGGGCTGATCGTCGAGGACGGGCGCGTCGTCGGCGTGGAGACACCGCAGGGCGCGTTCCGCGCCGAGGCCGTCGTGCTCGCCTGCGGCGGCTTCGAATCGAACGCCGCCCTGCGGACGCGCTTCATCGGCGCGGGCTGGGACAAGGCCCGGGTCCGCGGCACGCCACACAACCGGGGCGACGGTCTCGAGATGGCGCTGGCGCTGGGCGCGAAGGCCCACGGCTTCTACGGCGGCTGCCACGCCACGCCGATGGACCTGCACACCCCCGATTACGGCAACCTCGACCTGCCCCACGGCGAGCGCAAGCACTACCGGAAGATCTGCTATTTCCTCGGGCTGATGCTCAACGCGGACGGCGCGCGGTTCGTCGACGAGGGCAAGGATTTCCGCAACTACACCTACGCCCAGTTCGGCCGCGCCATCATGGAGCAGCCCGGGCACGTGGCGTGGCAGATCTTCGACGCCAAGGTCGATCACCTGCTCTACAGCGAGTACCGGTTCCACGACGCGCACTTCGTCGAGGCCGACACCCTGGACGGGCTCCTCGACCGGCTCGAGGGCATCGACCGGGCGGCGGCGCGGCGGACCATCGCGGCGTTCAACGCCGCCGTGGACGAGAGCGTCCCGTTCGATCCGACCGTGAAGGACGGGCGCGGCACGGCAGGGCTCGCGCTGCCGAAGTCGAACTGGGCGCAGAAGATCGAGACCGGCCCGTTCAAGGCTTACCCGGTCACCGGCGGCATCACCTTCACGTACGGCGGTGTCGAGGTCGGCGACGACGGCGGCGTGAAGCGCGCGGACGGCGGCGCGATTCCCGGCCTCTACGCCTGCGGCGAGATGGTCGGCGGCGTCTTCTTCAACGGCTATCCCGGCGGTTCGGGGCTGACCTCCGGCGTCGTGTTCGGCCGCCGCGCCGGCTACGGCGCCGCCGCGAGGGCGAAGGGCTGAGGGCCGCGGCGGACCGCGACCGGTGCCCTGCCCCTTCGCGGGGGAGGGGCATGCGCGCGATCGTTTGCCCAGGGGCCGATCGCCCCCTGTCCGCGGCCCCGGCGCGGGCGTAGAAGCCCCCATGCCCGCCCGACAGGCCGTCTTCACCATCTCCCGCGGCGTCCCGTTCCTGCCGACGCTCGCCGAGGCGCTGCTCTCCGGCCGTCTCGTCGGGCCGGTGGCGGACGATCCGCTGGCGCTCGCCGCCGTCACGATCTACCTGCCGACCCGCCGCGCCGCGCGGGCGCTGGCTGCGATCCTGGCCGAGAGGCTCGGCCGGGATGCGCCCGGTCAGGCGACGCTGCTGCCGCGGATGATCCCCCTCGGCGAGGCCGACGAGGCCGAGCTCGACCTCGCCGCCGAGCCGCTGCTGGAGGACAACGCCGACCCCCTCAGCATCCCGATGCCGCCGCTGGAGCGCCGGCTGATCCTGGCGCGCCTCGTCCAGGCCTGGGCCAGGACCGTCGACCGGACCCTGCTGCCGCTGGACGCCGAGGTGCCGTTCCTGGTGCCGTCCTCCCCCGCCGACGCGGTCGGGCTCGCCGGCGACCTCGAGCGCCTGATGGACGCGCTCACCGTCGAGGGCCTGCCCTGGTCGGAGATCGGCGCGGCCGTCGAGGCGGAGTATTCCCGCTACTTCGGCCTGACCCTCGACTTCGTGAAAATCGCCGCCGAGAACTGGCCGAAGCTCCTGGCCGAGCGCGGCCTCGCCGATCCCGTCGCCCGCGCCCGCAGCCTCGTGCTGGCCGAGGAGCAGCGCCTGTCCCGCAGCGCCACGCAGGACCCGGTGATCGTCGCCGGCTCGCTGGGCTCCGTCCCCGCCACGGCCCGGCTCATCGCGGCCGTGGCCAAGCTGCCCCACGGCGCCGTGGTCCTGCCCGGGCTCGATCTCGACCTCGACGCGGCCGGATGGGACGGCATCGACACCGGCGAGGGCTTCTCGCGCTTGATCGCGCACGGCCACCCGCAGGCGGTGCTGCACCGGCTGCTCGGGCCGGAGAACCTCAACCTCGACCGCGCCGAGATCGTCGCCCTCGGCGAGCCCGATGCCGGCCAGGTGGCGCGGGCCGCGCTCCTGTCGCAGGCCCTGCGGCCGGCCGACACCACCGACGCGTGGGCCGCCCTCGACCCGGCCGCGCGCGACACCGTCGCCCGCCTCGGCCTCGAAGGGGTCGCGCTCGCCGAGGCGGCCGACGAGCGCGAGGAGGCGCTGGTCGCGGCGCTGGCGCTGCGCGAGACCCTCCAGACCCCCGGCGCCACCGCGGCCCTGATCACGCCCGACCGCGGGCTCGCCGGCCGTGTCGCCGTCGAGCTGCTGCGCTGGGGCATCGTGGCCGAGGACTCCGCCGGCCAATCCCTGGCCGGAAGCCCGGCCGGGCGGCCCGCGCGCCTCGCCGCGGAGCTCGCCGCCGACCTCGCCCGCGATCAGGCCGACGCGATCCCGGCCCGGCTGATCGCGCTGCTCTCACATCCGATGGTCCATCTCGGCCTGCCGCGTCCCGACGTGGTCCGGGGCGCCGCGGCCCTGGAGATCGGCTTGCTGCGCGGCCCCGTCCCGGCGCCCGGCTTCGACGGATTGCGCAAGGCCCTCGCGGCCGAGCGCGCCGGGCCGCCCGAGCACCGGCCCCGGGCCAAGCGCCGCCTGAAGGACGTCGACTGGGAACTGGCCGCGGACCTGCTGGACCGGCTGGACCTGGTGTTCCGGGATTTCCCGGGCCCGGACGGGGCCGGGGAATGCGACCTCGTCACCACCGCCACGGGGCACCGGGAGGCGTGCGACCGGCTGATCGCCGGGCCGGAGGACGGTTCCCCGGCGGAGACGGACGGGTCCCTCTCCTGCCTCGACGCCCTGTTCGACGACCTGGAGATGGCCGAGCCCGGCCTGATGCCGGGGCGGTTCGACGATTACGCCACCTTCTTCACGTCGCTGGCCCGGGAGCGCCTCGTCGCCTGCTCGGGCGAGGCGCCGCATCCGCGCCTGCGCATCCTCGGGCTGCTGGAGGCGCGCCTGCTGTCGGTGGACCGCGTGGTGCTCGGCGGCCTGGACGAGGGCGTGTGGCCGGTGCGCACGCTGACCGACTCGTTCCTCAACCGGCCGATGCGCGAGCGGGTCGGCCTCAACCCGCCCGAGCGGCGGATCGGCCAGATGGCCCACGACTTCGTGCAGGCGCTCGGGTGCCGCGACGCGGTGATCACCCGGGCGCTGAAGCGGGAGGGCGCGCCGACCGTGCCGTCCCGCCTGATCCAGCGCCTGCGCGCCCTCTCGGGCGATGCCCGCTGGGACACCGTCCTGCGCGCGGGGCGCCGGCTCGCGGGCCTCGCCGCGCGGCTCGACACGGCGCCGCCGGAACCGCGGCTGAAGCGCCCCGCGCCGAAGCCGGACCCGGCCCTGTTCCCGCGCTCGCTCAGCGTCACCGAGATCGAGACGCTGGTGCGCGATCCCTACAGCATCTTCGCCCGCCACGTGCTCGGGCTCGACCCGCTCGATCCGCTGGCGGCGGCGCCGGGCGTCGCCACCCGCGGCTCCCTGGTCCACGACGTCTTCGCGGAATTCGCCGGCCGCCATCCGACGGACCTGCCTCCGGACGCGGCGGAGCGGCTGCTGAACCTCGCGGTGAACGCCTTCGGCGAGATCGAGGCGGAGTACCCGAACCTCTACGCCGAGTGGTGGCCGCGCTACGAGCGCATGGCCTCGGCCTATCTCGACTGGGAGGCGCAGCGCCGGCCCGGCCTGACGCGGGTCTACCCGGAGGTCTCCGGGCGCTGGGCGATCCCGATGGGGCGCGAGACCTTCACGCTGCGCGCCCGGGCCGACCGGATCGAGCTGCGGCCGGACGGCAGCGCCTGCATCGTCGACTACAAGACCGGGACGCCGCCCTCGGGGAAGATGATCTTCTCCGGGTTCTCGCCGCAGCTCACCCTGGAGGCGGCGATGCTGATGCACGGCGCCTTCGCGGATCTGCCGGCCGTGAAGACGACGCCGGACCTGCTCTACGTCCACGCCTCGGGCGGGCGGAAGCCCTTCGTCCCGATCCCGGTGAAGCCGCCCCGGGGCGAGGAGCGCGGCGTGGAGGCGATCGTGGCCGAGCACGCCGCGCGGCTGCGGGGGCTTGTCGCCCGGTTCATGACCGGCGAGGCGGCCTACACGGCGCGGCCCTACCCGCAATATGCCAGCCAGTACGGCGCCTACGACCACCTCGCCCGGGTGCTCGAGTGGTCGCTCGCCGGGGACGAGGGCGGGGAGTGATCCCGCCCCGTCGCGTCAGGGTGTCCCGCCCGCACCGCGGGACGAGGACGCGGATGGGCGGCGCGGTCCGAGGCTCAGAAGAACGCCTGCAGCCCCGTCTGGGCCCGGCCCAGGATCAGGGCATGGACGTCGTGGGTGCCCTCGTAGGTGTTCACCGTCTCGAGGTTCTGGGCGTGGCGCATCACGTGGTACTCGCCCATGATGCCGTTGCCGCCGTGCATGTCCCGGGCGGTCCGGGCGATGTCCAGCGCCTTGCCGCAATTGTTGCGCTTGACCAGCGAGATCATCTCGGGGGCCATCCTGCCCTCGTCCATCAGCCGCCCGACCCGGAGCGAGGCCTGGAGCCCGAGGGCGATCTCGGTCTGCATGTCGGCGAGCTTCTTCTGGACGAGCTGCGTCTGCGCCAGCGGCCGGCCGAACTGCTTGCGCTCCAGCGTGTAGGTGCGGGCGCGGTGCCAGCAATCCTCGGCGGCGCCCATCGCGCCCCACGAGATGCCGTAGCGCGCCCGGTTGAGGCAGCCGAACGGCCCCTTCAGTCCCGAGACGTTCGGCAGCAGCGCGTCCTCGCCGACCTCGACGCCCTCCATGACGATCTCGCCGGTGGTGGAGGCGCGCAGGGACAGCTTGCCCTTGAGCGTCGGTGCCGACAGGCCCTTCATGCCCTTCTCGAGGACGAAGCCGCGGATCGCGCCCTCGTGCGCCTCGGACTTCGCCCAGACCACGAACACGTCAGCGAACGGCGCGTTCGAGATCCACATCTTGGCGCCCGAGATCCGGTAGCCGCCGTCGATCTTCTCGGCCTTGGTCTTCATGCCGGCCGGGTCCGAGCCGGCATCGGGCTCGGTGAGGCCGAAGCAGCCGATCCACTCGCCCGAGGCGAGCTTCGGCAGGAACTTCTTGCGCTGCTCCTCGGAGCCGTAGGCGTGGATCGGGTACATCACGAGGGAGGATTGGACGCTCATCATCGAGCGGTAGCCGGAATCCACGGCCTCGACCGCCCGCGCCACGAGCCCGTAGGCCACGTAGGAGGCGCCCGCGCAGCCGTACTCCTCGGGGAGCGTCACGCCGAGCAGGCCGAGCTCGCCCATCTTCCGGAACAGGCCGGGATCGGTCTTCTCGGTGGCGTAGGCCTCGACGATCCCGGGGAGGAGCTGCTCCTGCGCGAAGCTCTGGGCGACGTCGCGGATCGCCCGCTCGTCCTCGGTGAGCTGATCCTCCAGCAGGAAGGGATCGTCCCAGACGAAGCGGGCCGAGGCCGGGGCCGACGGTGAGGCGCTGCCCGGAGGGCGCATCGGAGCGTTCATCGAAATTCCTCGCCTGCAGGGACGCGCGGGTCTACGCGGCCCGCACTCTTGGGCCTACCCTAGACCCGCGCGGCGCCCGGTCCAACGCGCGCGGTGACGCCGGGGCGCCGCCGTCACGCACGGCCGAGCAGCGTGAGCCAGGCCAGGGTGGTGAGCGGCGCCAGGAGCGTCGAGACAAGCACCGAGGCCGCGACCATGCCGGTCTCGGTCCGGTAGCGCGCCGCCAGCAGGTAGGCGTTGATCCCCACCGGCATGGCGGCGAACAGGGTGGCGACCCCCGCGTAGGCGGCCGGCATCGCGAAGACGTGGAAGGCCAGGATCCAGACCGCCAGCGGGTGCAGGAGATTCTTCAGGAGCGCGATCACCAGGGCACCCTTGAGGTCGAACAGGACCCGGTAGCGCTTCAGGCCGGCGCCGAGCGCCACCAGGGCGCAGGTCGAGGCCGTGCCCGCGAAGGCGTCGATGAGCGACCGGGCGATGCCGACCGGCGCGAGGCCGAGGGCCTTCATGGCCATGCCGATCAGCAGCGCCACGAAGATCGGGTTGCGCAGCAGCACCAGGGCGAGCCCGCGGATCCGCGCCAGGACCGGCAGGCCGGAATCGGACTCGATCAGGAAGGTGGCGCTGCCCATCATCAGCGGCAGGTGGACGGCCAGCAGCATGAACAGCGGGAAGGCGCCCTCCTCGCCGTAGGCCTGGAGGATCATCGGGACGCCCACGAACACCGTGTTCGACTGGCTCGCCGCGAAGCCGTGGAGGATCGCGCCGCGCCGCTCGATCCCGGCCCGACGCCGGGCGATCAGCGTGCCCACGAACCACGAGATCGCCGCGCCGCCGAAATACGCGACCCAGTACGACCAGGCGACGGTCCCGCTCATCCCGGGCCTCGTCAGCGTGGCGATGATCAGGGCCGGGACGGCGACGGCGAAGACGTATTCCGACAGCCCGTCGCTGACCTTGTCGGAGAGGAGGCCCGCGAGGGCGGCCGCCCAGCCGATCAGGACGATCCCGAAGATCGGGGCGATGATGGCGAGGGCGTTCACGGGGCCGTCGGGAGCGGAGTCTGGTGCGCGGGGGGCGACTCGGCCCATAGCACGCCGGCGCGCCGCGTCGCGCACCGCCGGGAGCTGTGCTGGCATGTCGGACGAGAGGGGATCGGGGATTCACCGCGCCGCCGCGCGGGGCTACGGCGCCGAGGCCCACACCTACGTGACGGGACGCCCCGACTATCCGCCGGCCGTGGCCGGCTGGCTGACTGAGGATCTCGGTCTCGGGCCGGGGCGGCGGGTCCTCGACCTGGGCGCCGGCACCGGCAAGTTCCTGCCCGCCCTGCGCGCGACCGGCGCCTCCGTCGTCGCCGTCGAGCCCCTCGACGCCATGCGCGCGCGGATCTCGGACGCGCATCCGGAGGTCGAAGCCCGCGCCGGGACCGCGGAGGCGATCCCGCTCGACGCGGCGAGCCTCGACGCGGTGGTCTGCGCCCAGTCCTTCCACTGGTTCGCCACGGCCGCCGCGCTGACCGAGATCGCCCGGGTGCTGCGTCCCGGCGGCCGGCTCGGGCTGATCTGGAACGTGCGCGACGAGACCGTTCCCTGGGTCGCCGCCCTGTCGCGGATCACCGATCCGCACGAGGGCGGCGCGCCGCGCTACCGCACCGGCGCGTGGCGGACCCCGTTCCCCACGCCGGACTTCGGACCGCTGCGCGAGCGCCGCTGGCGGCACGCGCATTGCGGAACGCCCGAGACCGTGATTCTCGACCGCACGCTCTCGGTCAGCTTCATCGCGGCGCTTCCCGCCGCCGAGCGGGCCGGCGTGGCCGAGGCGGTGCGGGTCCTCATCGCCGACACGCCCGAACTCGCCGGCCCGTCGATCGTCGACTTCCCCTACGTGACGACGGCCTTCTGCAGCGCGCGCGCGTGACGGCGCACGGGTCGGCGGCCTACTTGTTCTCCAGCACCTTGATCGGGTCCGTGCGCTGGGTCGCGGGCGGCTCCTTGGTGAGAGTGGCGCCGCCCTCCCGCTGCACCTTGACGTCCTTCGGCGCACCCGGCCCGCCGACCGCGCGACCGCCCTCGGCGCTCTGCGTCGGCACCGTTCCGGACGCGAGCTCGAGGCAGGTCACCATCTCGACGTAGGACGGGTAGCCGCCCGCCTTGAACTGGTCCTGACACTGACGCTTGGCGGCGGGGGTGTAGCTGCTCCAGTGCCGCTCGGCCTCCTTCTTGGCGTCGCGCTCGGAGCGGATGCAGCCGTCGTAATTCGCCTTGTCGCTGATGGTCGTGTTGGTGACCTGGGCCGACTGGCAGGTGCGCTCGACGTCGAGATACGGCACCGCGTCGGCCCGGGCGGAGGCCGGCGCGAGAACCAGGGTGAGCAGCGCGAAGGTGCCGGGGACCATCGTGCGGGAACGGGTCGTCATGTCGTCGGACTCGCGATCTGTGGCGGTTCGCGCCGCCGGAACTGCCGGCACAACGCGCCAGGATCCCGTTCGGCACCAAAGGCCCCGACAATCAGCTCCCGTGGGCGCCGCGCAGCGCCTGATCGAGATCGCCGTACAGGTCCTCCGTATCCTCGATGCCGGTGGACAGGCGCAGCAGGTCCGGCGGGCAGGGGCTGCCCGGACCCTCCACCGAGGCGCGGTGCTCGATCAGGCTCTCGACGCCGCCGAGCGAGGTCGCCCGCTTCCAGAGCCGCACCCGCGCCGCCGTGGCGATGGCGCCCGCCTCGCCGCCGGCCACCCGGATCGACAGCATGAAGCCGAACCCGTCCCGCATCTGCCGGCGGGCGACCGCGTGGCCGGGATCGTCCGGGAGACCCGGGTAGAGGACGCGGGTCACGTGCGGGTGTTCGCTCAGGCGCCCGGCCAGCCGCAGGGCGCCGGCCGCCTGGGCGGCCGCGCGCAGGTGCAGGGTCCGGAGGGAGCGCATCAGCAGGTAGGCCTCGAACGGCCCGAGGATGCCGCCGCTGCCGGCGCGGATCCCCCGGATCCGCTCCCAGAACGCATCGGCCCGCGCCCCCGCCAGCACGCCCGCCACGACGTCGGAATGGCCGTTGAGGATCTTGGTGGCCGAGTGCATCACGATGTCGGCGCCGAGTTCCAGGGGCCGGGTGTGAACCGGCGAGGCGGCCGTGGAATCCACGGCGAGCCGCGCCCCCGCCGCGTGGGCGATCTCGGCCGCAGCGGCGATGTCGGTGACCGTCCAGAGCGGGTTGCCGGGTGTCTCGATCCAGACGAGCTTGGTCCGGCCGGGCTCGATCGCGGCGCGCAGGGCGTCCGGATCGTCCGTGTCCACGAAGGTCAGCGTGAGGCCGCGCCGGGGCGCCTCCTCGCGCAGCCAGCGCTTCAGCGCCCAGTACATGACCGTTCCGGCGACCACGTGGTCGCCGGGCTCCAGCGCGCCGAACACCGCGGTCGCCGCAGCCATCCCGGAGCCGAACAGCAGCGCGCCGGCGCCGGCCCCCTCCAGCATCGCCAGGACCGACTCGGCCTCGCGCACCGTGGCGTTGTCGGGCCGCGCGTAGCTGTAGCCGGAGCTGTAGCCGTTGTCGGGATCGCGGATGAAGGTGGTGGCGACGTGGAGCGGCATCACCACGGCCCGCGTCTCGGGCTCGATCCGGCCCATGGCCTGGGCGGCGAGGCTCCGGCGCGCGAATCCCGGCTCGGCGTCGCCCCGGCTATCCGACGGACCCTGCGGCGCGTTAGGCTGTGACATCTGGCGATTCTCGGCGGATGGAGACGGGCGCGTGCCACGGCGCGTGGGCCCCGGCAAGCCGCGCCACGAGCCGCGCCCGCAAGGACCGACGATCATGACCGCCGCCACACAGGTCCCCGAGGGATCGCCCCTGCCGCGCTGGCTGCGCCTCGCCGCCGCGATCCTGCCGGTTGCGGCCACCGCGGCCGTCGGCTCGGTATCGACCCAGGCGGAGATCCCGGGCTGGTACGCGAGCCTGAACAAGCCGGTCTTCAACCCGCCGAACTGGGTGTTCCCAGTCGCCTGGACGATCCTCTACACGATGATCGCGGTCGCGCTCTGGCGGCTGCTCGGCGCGATGCCGCGCACCGGGCCGAGCCGCGAGGGCTGGTGGCTCGCCCTCGCGGCGTTCCTCGTGCAGATCGCCCTCAACGCCGCGTGGACGCCGGTCTTCTTCACCGCCCACGCGATCGGCGCCGGTCTGATCGTCGTCGCGATGCTGCTGGTGATGGTGCTCTGGACGATCCGGCTGACCTGGCGGTTCGACCGGCTCGCGGCGTGGCTCCTCGTCCCCTACGCGGCCTGGGTCGCCTTCGCGACGCTGCTCAACGCCGCGATCCTGCGGATGAACTGATCGCCCGTCCCGTCGCACGCCCGGCCGTGATCGCGGGCGGTGCAAGTCCCAGGGCGCGTGTCGCGCCGGGAGGCCGCGCCGCTGTCAGGACGCGTGCTCGGGCTTCTCCTCGCCCGCGGGCCTGCCGTCATCGCGGGCCCGGTGGAGCAGGAAGATCGCGAAGACCATCGTGAGGATCAGCCCCGCCAGCACGCCCAGCTCGATCATCGAGGCCTGGAACAGCGCCTGCTTCTCCGGCGACCAGTCCTTGGCGTGCATGATCTCCGACGATTGCAGGGTGATCACCAGCACGCGCCGGATCGACGCGATCAGCCCGACGATCAGGAACGGCTCGCAGGTCAGCGTCCCCGACCGCATCGAGACCCGGACCGTGTGCAGGATCTCGATCAGCATCAGCAGGAAGAGGAGCCGGTCGATCACCTCCAGGATCTGCTGCGCGCCGCCGAGCGCCCGGATCGCCTCCCAGGTCATGCCGGTGGCCTCGACCAGCGCCACGAGCGCGGTGAGCGCCAGCAGGATGCCGAGGGCCGCGTAGATGGCGTGCTCGGTGTGCAGGAAGATCGCGCTGGCGATCTTCGTCAGGCGACCCTGGTCTTCTGAGTGTTCCGACATCATTCCCCCCTGGAATGTGCCGAGACGATCAGCTTCCGAACCGCGCGTCCAGTCCGGCGAAGCTCCGGCTCAACCGATCGGGATCAGGGGTGGCGTTACGTCGCTGCCGGTGGCCGGGGCCGATCAGTGGAAGAACGGCAGGGCGTGCGGCGCGAGGTAGCCGAAGCCGAGTAGCGCGGCCCCGGCGAGGCCCAGGAAGCCGCCGGCGAAGACCAGCAGGCTGATCCCGGTGATCACCTCGGCCGACGCCAGGACGATGCCGATCTGGAAGGCCGCCGAGGCCAACTCGTAATGGTGGTAGCGCAGCAGCGCGAGGTCGCGCCGGCCCTCGGACGCCCGGGCCTTCTCGGACAGCTCCTTGCGGCCCTCGCCGGTCGCCGGCTCCGAATCCCAGCGCGCCAGGGTCTTGGACCACTCGGCGCGCTTGGCGGCGATCGCGTCCTGATTCGGCCCCGGCGGGAGCAGCGCCAGGGCCTCGTCGGCGGTCTTGAGCACCGTCGCGCGGATCGTCCGGGCCTGGAAATAGGCCCACTGGTTCGCGGCCTCGACGTTCGCGCCGATCGAATCCGTCTGGGACGCCTTGCCCAGCGTCTCGCTGAACGCCAGGAACAGCGCCAGCACCGAGATCAGCAGCGCCACGCGCTTGTTCGACCCCTCGACCGCCCCGTGACCACCCGACATCGCTTCCTACGTCTCCGTTGATTCGGCGGGCCGAGTCACAGCCCATCGCGGCGCGCGACGCAATGCGCGCCGCCGATCTGCGAGGCCTCGAACCCGGGCGTCCGGTTCCCTGGCGGCCCTACTCCGCGGCGATCCGTGGCGGCGGGTGCCCGTCATTCGCTGGACGGGCCGGATCGAAGGCGGCCTCGTCCTCCGGGTCGTCGCGCTCGCCCACGAACCGGCCGAACAGCCGCGTCAGCAGGCGGGACAGGTCGTCCATCAGCACGAAGATCGCCGGCACGAAGACGAGCGACAGCACGGTCGAGACGATCAGGCCGCCGATCACCGCCACCGCCATCGGCGAGCGGAACTCGCCGCCGATGCCGTAGGCCATCGCGGACGGGACCATGCCGGCCGCCATGGCGATGGTGGTCATGACGATCGGCCGGGCGCGCTTGCGGCCGGCATCGACGATCGCGACGTTCCGATCGACGCCGGCGCGGATCTGCTCCACGGCGAAATCCACCAGCATGATGGCGTTCTTGGTCACGACGCCCATCAGCATCAGGATGCCGATCACCACCGGCATCGAGATCGGCATGTGGCAGATCAGCAGCGCCAGGATCGCGCCGCCGATGGACAGGGGCAGCGAGAACAGGATGGTCAGCGGCTGCAGGAAGTTGCCGAACAGCAGGATCAGCACGCCGAACACCATCATCAGGCCGGCGCCCATGGCCAGCGCGAAGCCCTCGAAGACCTCGCCCATCACCTCCGCGTCGCCGGTCTGGCTGATCGTGACGCCGGGAGGCAGGTTCCTGGCGGTCGGCAGATTCATCACCTGGCCGATCAGCTCGGCGAGGGCGTCGGTGCCCTGCATGTCGCCCTCGAGCGCGACGCGCACGGCGCGGTCGTAGCGGTCGATTCCGGTCGGGCCCTGGCCCAGGCTGATGTCGGCGACGGTCGCGAGCGGCACGGCCGTCCCGCCCTTCACCGGAACCTTCAGGGTCTCGAGGTCGGAGAGCCGGCCGCGCACGCTCTCGGGAAGCTGCACGCGGATCGGGATCTGCCGGTCGGTGGCGTTGAACTTGGCGAGGTTCATGCCGATGTCGCCGATCGTCCCGACGCGCACGGTCTCGGCGATGGTGTCGGTGCTCACGCCGAGATCGGCCGCCACGGCGGGCTTCGGCCGGATCCGGACCTCGGTCCGGTCGAGGGGCGCCGTCGACATGACGTTGACGAGGTGCGGGACCTGCTGGGCCTCGCGCTGGAGCTTGGCGGCGACCTCTGCCACCACGGCCTTGTCGGGGCCCGCGATGATCAGCGCGAGGTCGCGCTGGCCACCCTCGCGGAGGGCCCAGAAACGCAGGTCCGGCTCCTCCCGCAGGATCGCCGCGACCTCCGCGTCGACCTGCTTCTGGGTCTTGTGACGGGCGTTCTTCGGGGTCAGGTTGATGGTGAGGCTCGCGAGCCGCACCTCCTTCTTGGCCGGCAGCTGGCGGCCACCGTCCACGAACACGCTCTTCACCTCGGGCAGCGCGCGGATCTTCTCCTCGATGCGGTCGGTGACCCGGACCGTGTCCTGGAGCCGGGCGCCCGGCGGCAGTTCGACCACGAACAGGGTGCGGGCCTGGTCCTCCGCCGGCAGGAAGCCCGCGGGCAGGAGCCCCGTGGAGGCGATGGAGCCGGCGAAGCACGCGATGCCGAGCACGAGCGTGATGAACTTGTGCCGGACCGACCAGGCGACGAGGCGGGTGTAGCCGCGCATGACGACGCCGTCGCGCTCGTGGTCCGGCCCGTGGTCGCGCAGGAAGTAGGCGGCGAGCAGCGGCGTGATCAGGCGCGCCACGAGGAGCGACATGAACACCGCCGCCGCGATGGTCAGGCCGAACTGCTTGAAGTACTGGCCGGCGATGCCACCCATGAACGACACCGGCGAGAAGATCGCGATGATCGTCGCCGTGATGGCGATGACCGCGAGGCCGATCTCGTCCGCGGCCTCCAGGGCGGCGCGGTAGGGCGATTTCCCCATCCGCATGTGCCGGACGATGTTCTCGATCTCCACGATCGCGTCGTCCACCAGGATGCCGGTGACCAGCGTGATCGCCAGGAGGCTGACGGCGTTGAGCGAGAAGCCCAGCGCGCTCATCACCCAGAAGGTCGGCAGCACCGAGAGGGGCAGCGCCACCGCGGCGATCAGGGTCGCGCGCCAGTCGCGCAGGAACAGCAGCACCACCACGACGGCGAGGACGGCGCCCTCGATCAGGCCCATCATGGCCGAGTGGTAGTTGCCGATCGTGTTCACGACGCTGGTGTCGATGAGGTCGAACCGGACGTCGGGATTGGCCGCGTGCAGCGCCGCGATCTTTTTGGCGACACCCACCGACACGTCGGCGTCGCTGGCGCCGCTGGCCCGGGAGATCGCGAAGGCGACCACCGGCTCGCCGTTGAAGCGCGCGAAGGTGCGGGGCTCCTCGGCGGTGTCCGACAGGGTCGCGAGCTCGTCGAGGCGCACCTTGCGGTTGCCCGGCACCACGATGGACGTCTTGGCCAGCGTGTCGAGGCTCGCCGAGGCGGCGAGCGCCCGGATCGACTGCTCCTGGCCGCCGACCTCGGCCCGGCCGCCGGCCATGTCGGCCGAGGTCAGGCGCAGCTGCCGGTTCACGTCCGCGGCGGTGATGCCCAGCGCCAGCAGGCGGTCGGGTTTCAGGGTGACGCGGATCTCGCGGGCGACGCCGCCGAGGCGCTCGACGCCGCCGACGCCCTTCACGCTCTGCAGGCCCCGGGCGACGACGTCGTCCACGAACCACGACAGGTCCTCGGGCGTCATGGCCGGCGCGGAGGCGCCGTAGATCATGATCGGCAGGCCGGCGATCTCCACGCGCGAGACGATCGGCTCGTCGATCGTCCGCGGCAGGTTCTGCCGGATCTTGGCGATGGCGTCCTTGACGTCGTTGGTCGCCCGGTCCTGGTTCACCTCGAGGCGGAACTCGATCGTCGTCGTCGAGGTGCCCTCCGTGATCGTCGAGAGGATGTGCTTGACGCCCTTCACGCCGGCGACCGAATCCTCGACCCACTTGGTGACCTGGGTCTGAAGCTCCGCGGGCGCCGCGCCCGACTGGGTGATCGTCACCGAGACGATCGGGATGTCGATGTTGGGGAACCGGGTGATCGGCAGCGCGCGGAAGCTCACCAGCCCGAGGATCATCAGGACCAGGAACAGGACCACCGACGGCAGCGGCTTGCGGATCGCCCAGGCGGAGACGTTGAGGCGCATGGCCGGTTCCTTCGACTGGTCCTACCGCGGGGCCGCGTCGGCGATCGGCGTGCTGGCGGGGGCCGCGACGGGACGCACCCGGTCGCCGTCGCGCAGGAAGCTCCCGGCGCGGGCCACGACGCTCTCGCCGGCGGCGACGCCGGAGCGGAGTTCCGTGAAGCCCTCGGCGGAGAGCCCCGTGGTCACGGGCCGCGCCTCGACGCGCCCGTCCTTCACAACGAGCACGCTGGCGCGGCCGTCGGCCGCGTAGAGCAGGCTGGAAACAGGGACGGCGACGCCGGTGCGGCGCGCGATCTCCACGTTGCCGCGCGCGAAGGCGCCGATGCGCAGGGCCGGATCGTCGCCGAGGCGGATGCGCACCTTGCCGAGCCGCGTCGCCCGGTCGACCTCCGGGTAGACCCGGCGCACCTTGCCGGCGAGGCGGCGGCCGTCGTCGAGGTCCAGGCTCGCCGGGTTGCCGACGTGGATGCGCGCCAGCGACGTCTCGGGCACCTCGCCCTCCAGCTCGATCTCGCCCCGGGCGATCAGCCGGAACAGCGGCTCTGCCGCCGCGGTGGCGGTGGCGCCGATCCGCGCGGTGCGGCGGTTGATGATCCCGGCCTCGGGGGCGCGGATGTCGGTGCGGGCGCGCCGCAGGGCGATCTCGGCGCCGGCGGCCCGTGCCGTCGCGAGGTCGGCCTGGGCCGATTGCAGTCCGCCCCTGGCGGCGGCGAGGCGGCCCTCGGCTCCCTGCGCCGCCGAGACGCGCTGCTCCAGCACGGCCGCGGTGGCGTTGCCGGTCTTGGCGAGCGCCTGGGCGCGCTCGAACGCCTGCTTGGCCTCCAGGTTGGCGGCCTCCGCCTGGACGATCTGGCTCTGGGCCTGGACGATGGCCGCCTCGGCGCGGGCGACCGCCGCCGCGTTCGAGGCCTCCTGGGTGACGATCATCTCCAGCGACAGCTTGGCGAGGACCTGTCCCTTGGTGACGCGGTCGCCCTCCTCGACGAGGAGATCTGTGATGCGCAGGCCCTCGACCTCGGGGGAGACGAGGATCTCGTCGCGGGGGACCAGCGTCCCGGTGACGACGGCCCGCTCGACGATCTCGCGGCTCTCGGCCGGCACGACGGTGACCGCGGGTGCGATGGCGGCGGCGTCGGGAACTGCGGCGGTCTCGACGGCCCGGGCCGGCGCCCCGGCGAGGATCGCGAGCCCGCACAGGAGACTGAGGCGGGACGCGCGCCTACGGACGGAGTTCACGACGGGAGCCTCGCAATCGGCGCTGGACTGGTATTGCCACTCCCTCGCTCTGCAGGTCGGCGTTTTCATGGCGAGCCAATCCACCGGAGGCCGAGCATAGCGCCATCCGGCCGGGCCGTCGCCGGGCCTCGCGCCGCAGGTAATCGGGGCGGTCGGAGCGCGGCCGTTCACGGCGCTCGACCTGCAACCAGCGATGAATAGCGACGTTAATAGGCCGATGGTCTTCTCGAGACCGGGGAGGGGTCGATGAGCATTTTCCAGATCAGGCAGACGAAGAGCGGCGCGGTGCTCTGGACGGGAGCGGCCGACGACGAGCAGACGGCCCTCGACGCCATGGCGCGCGAGGCGGGCTACCGCGATTTCTCGTCCCTGCCGGACACGATCCGCGCCGACGGGATCGAGGCGGCGAAGCTCGACCTGATCTCCTGATCTCGGACCGAACCGCCTGCGCCGGAGTGGACCCCGCTTCGGCGTCGCTCCGTGGCGGAGCGTCGCGGTCCGGCCGCTCAGAGGTCCCGGACCAGGGCGTCGATCGTCGCGGCGCAGGTCCGGATCGCGTCCGGATCGTGCAGGCCGCCGATCACCGCGGGGTCGAGGGCGAGGCCCGCCGCGACTAGGCTCGGCCACGCCGCGGGCGTGGGCCAGCCGGGATGCACGATCGCGGCCCCGAGCCGCGCGAGCGCCTCGGCCTTCTCGGTCTGCTCGCCGTAGGGCCGATCCTCCGGCAAGCAGACGAAGCGCTTCCCCTGCGCGGCGGCCAGGGCGACGACGCCGTCGCCGCCGCCCCCCACCAGCAACGCCGCCCGCGCGACCCGCGCCTCGACGTCGGGGACCCATCCGTGCAGGTGCAGGTTGTCGGGCGCGGGTCCCGCGCCGGAGACCGGACCCAGGACGTGCCACGGCCGGTCCGGGACCGCCCGCGCCGCCGCGGCGAGTTCGGCGAGGCTTCCGCCCGCGCCGCCCCGGCCGAACACCACCACGATCTCGCGTCCCGCCTCGGTCGGGGCCTGCGCCGGCGCGCCGAGGAAGCCCGCGTAGAGGGTCTTGGACCGGACCCAGTCCGGGACGGCCGCGCCGTCGAGCGCGGCGGGGAAGGGGGCGAGCAGCCGCGTCGCGCCGCGGAAGGCCTCCAGGTGCGGCCGGTCCGTCCGTGTCCCCGCCAGCCGCACCACCAGGGTCGGCACCGACAGCAGCCGCGCCAGGAGCGCCACCTCCACCGAGACGTCGACGACCAGGAGCGCCGGCTCGGCCCGCTCTGCCCAGGCCGCGATGCGCGCCATCCGCGCGCGGACCCCCGGATGGTTGAGCGGCGCGTAGTGCAGGGCCTCGGGCCGCTCGGCCGCGCCGTCCCGGCCGTCGAAGGCCGCGTCGCCGAGGGGGCGGTCGTCGGGCAGGTCGACGGTGTCGAGGCCGGCGGTGTCGAACCCGGCGAGGGTCCCGAGGATCGTGCAGGGCCGGTCCAGCGCTCCCGCGACGGCCCGGGCCCGCTGGAGGTGGCCGGCGCCCTGGTGATGGACGTACCAGCCGATGCCGCGGGTCACGCGGCGTCCCTCAGGGACAGGGCGAGGGCGTCGAGATCGGCGACCGCCTGGTCGAGGGCACAGTCCCGCGCCGGCGGGCTGCGCGATTCGAGGATCCGGTCGGCGCGCTCCACGAAGGCGATGTCGTTCGGGCAGGCCCCGACGGCCGCGAGGTCGTCCGCGTCGAGGCCGAGCCGCGCGCAGGCGGCCGCGCGGGCCTCCGGATCGAGGTGGAAGGCCCGGCGCAGGGCCGCGCGGCGCAGGATCAGCGCCTGCCAGTGCGCGGCCTCCGGCAGCAGGTAGGCCTCCCCGTCGAGGACGCGGGTCCGGCGGAGCATCTCGGTGGCCATGCCACCCGAGACCCGCCCCTGGTGGCGGGACGAGACCAGCACCTGCACGTCCGGGCAGTGGCGCAGGCGCGCACCGTTGGCGCGCAGAAGCCCGACCAGGGCGTTGTCCTCGCCGCAGGGCAGAGCCGGCAGCCCCCCGACCGCCCGGTACAGGACGGCCGGGACGGCGAGGCTCGCGCCGGTATGGTCACCGTGGCGGGGCGCGGGGTCGTAGGGCGGCGGGTCGAGCAGGTCCTCCAGGCGCCGGACGCCGGACCAGTAGCGCTCGATGCGCGCGTGCAGGTCCGTGAGGGCGGGGTCCGGAGCGCCGTCGTCGTCGATCACCAGCCGGCCGCCGACGATGTCCGCGGCCTCCAGCGCGCGGAGATTGGCCGCCACCCACTCGGCCGGCAGGCGGGCATCCGCGTCGGTGGTGAGGAGGCTGCCGTCCGGCTCCCCGTCGGCCTCCAGCCAGTCGGCGCCGGCGTCGAGCGCCATGCGCCGCGCCGTGCCGACATGGGCGTCCGCGCCGCCGAGCTCGACCGCGATCAGCCGCAGCGTCAGCGTCGCGAGGATGCCCGAGGCCTCGACGTCCCGCACCGCCTGGACGGTCCCGTCCGTGCAGTTGTTGGCCAGCACCACGACGCGCAGGGGCGCCCGCGCCGAGACGCCGTTCTGCGCGGCCAGGGAAGCGAGCAGGCGCGGCAGGCGCTCGGCCTCGTTCCGGGCGGGGATGCAGACGACGCAGGGTGGCGGTGCCGGGTGGTCGGCGTCCGTGGTCATGGCAGGTCTCCCGTGGCACCCTCGTGCGCCGCGGAGGTCGGGGGCGGCCCGTCGTGCCGCCGGGCTCCGGGCTCGGGTGCGGATTGCGGCGCGCGGATCGGCGCCGTTCAGCCGCGTCCTCCGGCGACGCGCAGGGCCGGCCGCGCCCGCTCGGCGCAGCGCGCGATCACGGCATCGTAGGCTTCCAGGTAGCGCCCGGTCATGGCGGCGGCGTCGTAGAGCGCCTCGGCGCGGTCGCGGCAGGCCCGGCGCGACAGGCCGGCTGCGTCCCGGATCGCCACGGAGAGATCCTGCGGATCGTCCGGGCGGGCGAGGCGGCCGCAGGACGCGTCGAGGATGTCGGGCATGGCGCCGCGCCGGAAGGCCGCCACCGGGGTCCCGCAGGCGAGCGCCTCCGCCACGACGAGACCGAAGGGCTCCTCCCAGCGCGGCGAGACGATCGCCACGCGGGCCCGGCCGAGATGGTGGGCGAGATCCCGGTGGGAGAGATGGCCGAGATGCGTCAGGTCCGGCCCGAGACGCGGGGCGATCTCGGCGGCCCAGTAGCCGGGATTGAGCTTGGGACCCGCGAAGGTCAGCGGCAGACCGGCGGCGCGGGCCGCGTCGATCGCCAGGTGCAGCCCCTTCTCGGGCACGATCCGACCCGACCAGAAGGCGAAGGGCGGGTCGTCGGCAGCCTCCGAATACGCGAAGGTCGAGAGGTCCACGCCGTTGTCGACCACCTGGGCGCCGGGCACGAGATGCGCCCATTCCTGCGCGAGCGACGGCGACACTGCCAGGAAGGCCATGTCGGGGTCGGCCTGGACCACGCCGCCGACCAGGGATTCGAAGGGCGGCGTGTGCAGCACCGTCACCCAGGGCAGGCCGATGCGCGTGCTCTCGCACAGCGGCAGGGCGTGCAGCGAATTGTTGTGGACGAGATCGAAGCCGCCGGCAGCGACCATCTCCATCATGCGCCGGTACGCATCGTGCTCGGTCCGGTCGATCGCCTCCTCGCGCTCCGGATCATGGAGCGCGTCCCCGGTCGGATCGCACAGCATCACCGGGTCGAGCGCCGGGTCGGACCCGCGGCTGGCGAACAGCGTAACGTCGTGCCCGTGCCGCTTCAGCGCGACGGTCAGGAGATGCGTGTGCATCTCCAGGCCGCCGGCGTAGGGCTGGCCGATCGGGTATTTCAGATGTGCGAGGACAGCGATCTTCACGCGCGCACCGAGTCCGGTTGGGTGGGGATTTCTGCCGCCCGCAGCGGCGCGAAAGGACTTCTTTCCGCGGCGAGGGTGGCGGGGATCATGCCGAATGTTTCTTCAACAAGCGTTGCGTTGACGGGGTCTGGAGCGACGACGAACGCGACGCTTGCCGGCTTCCTAAGCGCGGCGGCCTGAACCATTGATGATCGAGATGCGCGGGTGGCCGTTCACGCCGCGGCGCGGCACGCCCCGGGGGCCCCCGGGCCCCCGGTCGCGGAGCCCCGGGCGGCCTGTTAGGCTGCGCAGCCGCGCCGGCCGTGGCGTCGGCAGGGGAGGGGTGTCGATGGGGCTTCCGTTCGGGCTGAGCGTCTTCGCCGTGGGTGTCGCGGTGCTGGCGATCATCACCCTGGCCGCGGGCGTGAAGATCGTGCCCCAGGGTTACGTCTACACGGTGGAGCGCTTCGGCCGCTACGCCCGCAGCCTCGACGCCGGCCTCGGCCTGATCACGCCGTTCGTCGAGCGCGTCGGCCGCAAGGTCAACGTGATGGAGCAGGTCATCGACGTGCCGAGCCAGCAGGCCTTCACCCGCGACAATGCCGGCGTCACCATCGACGCGGTGGTGTTCTACCAAGTGCTCGACGCGGCGCGCGCCTCCTACGAGGTCTCGAGCCTCGACCTCGCCGCCACGACCCTGACCATGACCAACATCCGCACCGTGGTCGGCTCGATGGATCTCGACCAGCTCCTCGCCCACCGCGACGAAATCAACGAGCGCCTGCTCCGGGTGATGGACGCGGCTGCCTCGCCCTGGGGCGTCAAGATCAACCGGATCGAGATCAAGGACATCGTGCTCCCGGCCGATCTCGCGGGGGCGATGGCCCGGCAGATGAAGGCCGAGCGCGAGAAGCGCGCCTCGATCCTGGAGGCTGAGGGGCAGCGCGCCGCCGAGATCCTGCGGGCGGAGGGGCGCAAGCAGTCGGCGATCCTGGAGGCAGAGGGCCGGCGCGAGGCCGCCTTCCGCGACGCGGAGGCGCGGGAGCGCTCCGCCGAGGCCGAGGCGGCGGCGACCGGGGTGGTCAGCCGGGCGATCGCCGAGGGCGACATCGCGGCGGCGAATTTCCTCGTGGCCGAGAAGTACGTCGACGCCGTGCGGGCGATCGCCACCGCGCCGAACCAGCGGGTCGTGGTGGTGCCGATCGAGGCGGCGGCGCTCGCCGGCACCCTCGGCGGCATCGGCGAGCTTACCCGTTCGGTCTTCGGCGACGGCGCCGCCGCGCCCCGGCGCACCGGGACCCCGCCGAACGTCGCGGCGCCGCGGGCCTGACGCCGGTGACGCTCGATTCCCTCGCCGGAACCCTCGGGGGCCTCGGGGCGGCCTGGAGCTGGGTGATCGCCGGCCTCGTGCTGGCCGGTGCCGAGATCCTGCTGCCCGGCGTGTTCCTGATCTGGCTCGGCCTCGCCGCCGTCGCGACCGGCCTCGCGGCCGCGGCTCTGCCGATGCCCTGGCAGGGCCAGACCCTGCTGTTCGCCGGTCTCGCTGTCGCCCTGGTGGCGCTCGCGGCGCGCCTCCAGCGCCGCGGCAGGCGGTCTGGGCCGGACCTGAACCGCGCCGACCGCGGCCTGATCGGGCGCGAGGCCGTGCTCGACGAGCCGATCGTGCAGGGGGCGGGGCGCATCCGCTTCGACGACACGCTCTGGCGGATCCAAGGGCCGGATCTGCCAGTCGGCGGGCGTGTGCGGGTGGTGGGGCTGTCGGGGACGGTGTTGCGGGTAGAGGCGGTTTGAGGAGCGCTCGTCGCTGCTGGGCAGGGGGCGCTTCCGACGGACGCCGGCTGGAATCGCGGGCAAGTCCTGATATCGGGGACTGTCTTTCCGTGGACTGGACCTTCGGGCCGGCCGGATGGGTGCGTCGACGCCAGTGGGATCTGCCTTCCGGCACCGAACAGGGGGCTGGGCGATGTTCTCCGATGCGTTCCGCGCTTCTTCATGGCCGCGACCCGACCCATACGCCCACCTCCGGTCGTGCGGACCCCGAAGACGGTCCAATGTCTCGCTGCGACGAAGGCGGTGATGCGCCCATCCCGGTCATTCAGATGGCTGTGGCAACGGTCCGGAAGGGACGCTGAGGTTTGCGTTTCGCCATTCGCCCAAGGGTCGGTTGCGGAACGTCTCGAGACTGGCGAACGCTGCTCCTGCCCCGATCCGGTGATCCGGCTAACTCGGACACGACGCCGAAAGCGGACGTCGCCGGCTGCACGAGTTGCTTCTAGCCTGCCGGTACTCCCGCGGGCTCATGCCGCAGCGATCCTTGAAGCGGCGGGCGAAATGCGCTTGGCTGCTGAATCCGCAGCCGTAGGCCAGCATGCCGACGGAGAGGTGTGCGCAGGCAGGGTCGGCCAACCGTGCGGCGGCTGTCGAGAGACGCCGCTCCCAGATGTAGTCCGAGATGTGCTGGCTACGCTCGTGGAACAGCTCTTGAAGTCGGCGAAGCGACACACCCGTGGCCGCGGCGAGCTTCAGGGGATCGAGGGTCGGGTCGGCGAGGTTGGCCTCAACGTAGGCCTTGGCGCGCTGGACCACCAGGGTGCCGTGGACGGGCCGGGGTGCCTGCTGGGCAATCCGCTCGGCAAGGCTGGCGACGATCAGGTCAACCCCGATCAACGACATCCGCTCTGCGGCCTCGGGACTGAGCGACGCGCCGACCTCGCTTAACTGCCGGAAGAACGATGTCGTCAGGCTGGCGGAGGCTGAACCCTGGCCGACCGTGACGGCGGTGTACAAGCGGCTCGGCCCCAGCATCCGCTCCAGGCGCTCACGGGGTACGTTGACCACCAAGTGAGTGCTTTCCTCCGTCACAACCGTAGCCGATCGCTGAGCGGTCACGGTGAAGTCCCCGGTCTGGCTCAGCGCTTCCCGGTCGTCATGCTGCAACCATGATCGGCCTTCGAGATTGAAGATCACTTGGAGCACGTCCTCAGCACCGCGATACCGGCTCGAGGACTTCGAGGAGACGCAGCCATGGAAGATCCGTCCGACAGTCAAGATGCCGTATTCTGCCTGATCTAGACGGGCCACAAAGGGTCGATCATTCAGTCTTTCCAGTTCCAGGTCTGGGATCTGATCGCACAGGAATTCGCGCCAGCGCTGAAATCTGGCCTGCGGGCGAATGTCCTGGCTGGAAAATACCGGTTGCATCTCAGCGTGCACCGCTAGGCAGCGCTGCGCCGCCGATGGATCCGCATGTGGCTTATTATATATTGTCTACAATCTCAAGAACTCGGAGCGTCACATTTAGGGATGTGCGTGATAGCGCGCACGCTTATCGGTCATTCGTCATTTTGTATGCAATATCCGAAAGAGGAGCGTTGTCCCGAAGGCCGCGCTTCCTGCATGTCGGAACCGCCGAAAAGACTGCAACCCTTTCAGCGAACCGTGGGGATTCTGCGCGGGTCGGCGAAACATATCTCAGAGACTGGGAGCGATATTGTCGCAGTGTCCGGTTCGCGGCATCCCGCAATCGAAGGTGGACTGACTGCTCACGCTCAGATCCTGGCGAAGGCTGGGCGTCCGTTTTCATTGGCCGTCGCCGAGCAGAAGACACGAGAAACAAACAGTCGGGAACCTGCACGCAGCGGCCTTCGAACCAGTCCGACGGCGCATGGCACATGGCTTGGTCAGAAACCCCGCGTGCCTCCGATGAACTGCCCAAGTCGACGATCGTCGGTCGAGCCCCGGCGCTAGGCCTTCGCGCGCCCGGACCTACCCGAACGCCCCGACCTCGTGCTGGATCATTCCCGAGATCTCCCGCACCTGATCGAACATCCGGCGGATCGGCTGGAACAGGTTGGCGTGCTCCGCCTCGTAGGTGCCGACGTCCCGCGGGCCGGCCGGTTCGCCGAAATTGAGGCCCAGCGTCGGGTCCGGCGTGACCGGGAAGATCGCGTCGAGGAGTTTCAGGCAGCCGTCGATGTCCAGCCGCAGGAAGCGCTCCAGCAGCTGCTCGCGGGAGATGCCCGCCTGCGGCCGGAAGCCCGGGATGTGCACCGCCAGGAACCAGATCCGGTGGATCAGCGCGAGGCGCAGGGCGTGGAGCAGCGTCAGCCGGGCCGACATGGCGGGCAGGTCGGGCGCGGCCGCGCTCAGGGCGAGCCAGTCCCGGGTCAGGCGTCCGAACAGGTTGCGCAGCGCGGGGGCGAGGTCGAGGCGCTCCAGGGCGCCCGAGATCACCACGAGCTCGTCCCGGCGGAAATCCTTCTGGGTGCGACGCGCCCGCTCCAGCCACACGGCCGGGTCGAGGGTGTCGATATAGGCCCGCAGCACGTCGAGGTCGCCCACCGAGGCGGCGTGCTGGACCAGCCGGAAGGCCCGGGAGAAGCGCACCGAGTCGCGCCGCATGTCGCGGAACAGGTCCGGGCCGCGCTGGGCGGCCCGGCCGATCCCGTGGAGCGAGTTCGCCAGGAAGCCGAGCTGGTGCAGGATCGCGTTGTTGGGGATCGCCCGCATCTGGCGCGGATGGGTGATCCGCGCCGGGCCGCCGTTGTCGGTCTGGCGCGCCACCGGCCGCGACCCGGTCCGGTCGATCAGGCTCGGGCCGAAGGTGCCGAGGAGCGCCGCGTAGCCCGGATCGTCGACCAGCGCCTCCATGTCCTGGCGGGCGGCGGTGAAGAACTCGAGAGCGAAATCCGGCTCGGCGTAGATCGGATCGACCTTGCCGTCGGAGGCTTTCGGGTGGTCGTTCAGGGCGTAGTCCGGGAACGAGTCCTCCTCCGTCACGTCGAGCGCGTAGACGTGCTCGGCGATGCGGGCGACGCTCGCGCGCGCCAGCGCCTCGGTGCCGTACAGCAGGTAGCCGTCGGTGCCCTGGAAGCTCGATTCGAGCCGGACCCGGATGCCGGCCTTGCGGGCCCGGTCGCGCGCGTCCTCGGGGGCGAGGTAGGCGAGGCGGTCGCGCAGGGAGGTCGGATGGGCGCCGCGCCCGATCGACTCGCCGTGCGTGTCGAAGATCGCGAGCTCGACGTCGGACAGGCCGTTCTGGACCAGCATCTCGGTGATGCGCAGCCGCAGCCGCTCGATCCAGAAGGTCGCCGCCAGCTGGCCGACGTAGCGGCCCGAATCGGAGTAGCCGAACTGCACGGTGAGCCGGCCGATGCGCTTCAGGTACTGCCGCCAGTGCGGGTTGCGCAGGGCGTCGTCGAGCACCCGGATACCCTGCTCGAGGGCGCTCGCCGTCTCGAACAGCGGCGTGATCTCGAGCTTGTCGGCGATGCCGTAGTGGCGCGCGAGCCAGAGGGCGGCGAGCAGGGTGTAGCCGGTCTCGGTCTCGGCGATGAGGAAGCGCACCGGATGGGTGCCGTCCACGTGCTTGAGGATCTGGGCGATCGTCATCATCAGCCGCGCCGCCGAGGCGCGCTCGGCCGCGAGCGCCCCGAAATCGACCGCCACCGGGCGGACGTCGTTCAGCAGCGTGTGGATCGTCGCGAGGTGCGAGCGGCGTCGGGCCGCGTCGGTGGGCTCGCCCTCCAGGTCGATCACCCGCCGCACCGCGTTGTGGATCTGGCTGGCGTTCAGCCGGAAATGCGGCAGGGCGTTCGACAGGCCGTGCGTCGCGACCCCCGCGCGCAGGACGGCGATCCGGCGCTGGTCGCCGGCGTCGTCGGCGGCCTCCAGGGCCTTGGTGAGCCCGGAAACGAGGGCGCCGGCGTCGGACTGGGCGCGCTCGCGCTCGATGATCAGAGCCAGGGCGAAGCGGTGCACCGCCTCCAGGGACGGCTGGTCGCCGAGGCGCGGCGCCACCGTGAGCTGGCGGTTCACCGCCGCCAGGGCGTTCTCGGCGAGCGCCCGGACCTCGCGGCAGGCGGGGATCTCGGGCAGGTCGCGCATCACCCGGTCGAACTGCATCCGCTTCGAGATCAGCCGGTAGCGCAGGGTGTCCCACCAGCCGATATCGGTCCGGCCATCGGTGTCGCAGCCGACCCAGCTGGCGATGGCGAAGGGGCGCGGCGTCAGCTCGGTCCAGCGGTCGGGCCAGCGGGCGCGGGCGGCATCGAGCAGGGCGCCGTTGAAGGCGTCGAGGGCGAGCCGGCCGTTGTTGGCCGCCGCGCAGGCCTGCTCGAACTCGACGTCCAGTGTGATCGGCGCGTCGGGCCGGGTCGACAGGGCCGCGGCGCGCGCGACCAGCCCGGCGCGATCCTTGGCGTCGGGCAGGCTCGCGGCCTCGGCGAGGAGGCCGGCGACGGCCCGCGGCATGCCGAAGGTGGGGTGGGCCGTGAACACCACCGCGAAGGCGGTGCGGTGGATCAGGGCCGCGAAGGCCTCGACGCTGTCCGGGCGATCGGGGGCCGCCGCCACGAGCCGGGCGGGGATACCCGCCTGCGGATCCTCCGGGTCGGCATCGAGACCGACATAGGCCCGCAGCCGTTCCGCCCGCGCCGCCAGGGCGGCGGCGCGCAGGCGCACGAACAGCCCGTCGAGGTCGCCGGTCGAGATCTCGTTCCGGTCGAAGCGCCGGGTGATCGCCAGCGTCACGGCCAGGACGGGGTTGCGGAACGGGTCCTCCCGGGCTTGGTCCCGGGCGGCCTCGATCAGTCCGAGGAGGTGCGCCTCCAGTTCCTCGGGCTCGCGGCTCGGCTCGTGCTGCATCGGTCGGTCCCGGCTCCGGTCTGCCCGCATCTACCCGGTCCGGCAGCCCACGCAAGGAGCGTTCCGCGCGGGCTCGGGGGCACGGCCGCGACGCGGCGAGGAGATAACGACGGCTCGATGGGGTGGCGGTGGCCTGTACAGCGGGTTAGAGCTGGCCTCCTGATGGAGCGCCTGTTCATCATCTTGGCTGTTCTGGTCTTCGCCGCCGCCATCGTCGCCGTGGCCGCGATGGCGGCGCGCGGCCGGCGCGAGCCCCTGCGCATGGGATCCGAACTCGACGTCGAGGACGAGGACCTGCTCATCGGCTCGGTCGGGCCGCGCAAGAGCCCGATCGACCGCAGCGCGCAGGTGCTCGACCCGCGGGTGCTCGATCTGGACGCGATCGAACTGGAGCCGATCCGGGCCCTCGACCGGACGCGGCGCGACGAGCCGCTCCGTGGAAATCCTCCGGGAGCCGCGCGATGAGGCCAACTGCGTGCGGGGTGGCCGGGCTGCCGAGCATCGCCTCGATGCCCGACGCGGCGCCGCCGCGCCGCAGCGTCGTGAAGTCCGGACCGTAGGCGGTGGCGACCTTGCCGGCGATCACAACCTGGAGAACCTCGTTCACCTCGGGCGTCAGCGGCCNCGGCCGGGCGCTCTGCTGCCCGGGGCCCGGGCGGCTCATCGGGACGTCCCCCGTCGATCAGGGCGAGCGCGTGGGCCTCCGTCCGCGCCGCCTCGGGGGACCCGTCCGCGTCCCGGACCGGCGCGCGCCGGGCGGAGCGGACCTGTGTCGGGCCGAGACGGCTGACTGTTCCGATACGCACCATGCGCACACTCTCCGCACGTTTCCGTGCCCGTGTCGCAAAGGTGGGGCCGACGTTTACCGATCGTCAACCCTTCGTCCGGTCGGCCCGGCCGAATTACTTTTTCGCGAGCGCTTCGAGGCGCTGCTGCATCTCCAGCATCTGGCGCTTGAGGTCGTCCAGCTCGCCGCCCGCGTAGGGCGCGGGCTGAGTCGCGGCCGGCGCCGTCGGCTGGGCTCCCGGCGCGGGCGGCGCGAAGCCCGTGAACATCTTCATGGCGTCGCCGAAGAAGTTCATGTTGGTGCGGACCTGCTGCTCGATCGCGTTCTGGAACGCCGAGGGGCCGAAGCTCTGGGCGAACTTCTCGCGCAGGCCGTCCTGGTCCTTGGCGAAATTCGCCATCGAGAATTCGAGGAAACTCGGCACCATCGTGCGCATGCTGTCGCCGTAGAAGCGGATCAGCTGGCGCAGGAACGCCACCGGCAGCAGGTTCTCGGCGCCGGCCTTGTTCTCCTGCTCGAAGATGATCTGCGTGAGGACCGAGCGGGTGATGTCGTCGCCCGTGCGCGCGTCGTAGACGACGAAATCCTCGCCGTTCTGCACCATCGTGGCGAGGTCCTCCAGCGTCACGTAGGTCGAGGTGCCGGTGTGATAGAGGCGCCGGTTGGCGTACTTCTTGATGACGGTCTGGGTGGCCTTGACGGTATCCGCCATCGGGAACGGCCTTTCTGGACTCGGGACCGGGGGGCGTTGCAGACGCGCGGTGCTGTCTGACGGGGGCTGTCTTCGCGCCCGCAGCACGATCCTTAAAGCCTTCCCCGGGCGCAGAAAACAGCAAACTGCAGCTCTTCAACGCAGAATAATGCAGAGCGGTCCGGGTCGGCGCGCCATTTCAGTCTCGCGGTCGCGTCATCGGCGCGTTCGGCGCAGCGATGCACAACCTTGACTTCGCCGACCCCAAGCCCTTCATCCCAGGGCCGGCACAGAGCGCGCCCCGGGACGTGGAAGGCGCGCCGGCTCGCGAGAGGAGAACGTTCACATGGCAGGCAGCGAAGAGATCGTGATCGTCGGGGCCGCGCGCACGCCGGTCGGCTCGTTCGGCGGCGCCTTCGGGGCGGTGCCGGCCCACGAGCTCGGCGCGACGGCGATCAAGGCCGCCCTGGAGCGGGCCAAGGTCTCGCCCGATGAGGTGGACGAGGTGATCTTCGGCCAGGTCCTCACCGCGGGCGCCGGCCAGAACCCCGCCCGTCAGGCGGCCATCAAGGCCGGCATCCCCGAGAAGGCGACCGCCTGGGGTCTCAACCAGGTCTGCGGCTCGGGCCTGCGCACGGTCGCGATCGGCATGCAGCAGATCGCCAACGGCGACGCCAAGGTCATCGTGGCCGGCGGTCAGGAATCGATGTCCCTGTCGCCCCACGCGCAGTACCTGCGCGGCGGCCAGAAGATGGGCGACGTGAAGCTCGTCGACACCATGATCAAGGACGGGCTCTGGGACGCCTTCAACGGCTACCACATGGGCCAGACCGCCGAGAACGTCGCCCAGGCCTTCCAGCTCACCCGCGAGCAGCAGGACCAGTTCGCGACCCGCTCGCAGAACAAGGCCGAGGCCGCCCGCAAAGAGGGCCGCTTCAAGGACGAGATCGTCCCGGTCACGGTGCCGGGCAAGAAGGGCGACACGGTCGTCGACACCGACGAGTACATCCGCGACGGCGCCACCATGGAGGCGATGGCCAAGCTGAAGCCGGCCTTCACCAAGGACGGTACCGTCACGGCCGCCAACGCCTCCGGCCTCAACGACGGCGCCGCCGCCCTCGTGCTGATGTCGGCCTCGGAGGCCGAGCGCCGCGGCCTGACCCCGCTCGCCCGGATCAAGTCCTGGGCGACCGCGGGCGTCGACCCGAAGGTGATGGGTACCGGCCCGATCCCCGCCTCGCGCAAGGCCCTCGAGAAGGCCGGCTGGAAGCCGTCCGATCTCGACCTGATCGAGGCCAACGAGGCCTTCGCGGCCCAGGCGCTGGCCGTGAACAAGGACATGGGCTGGGACGACGCGAAGGTGAACGTCAACGGCGGCGCCATCGCCATCGGCCACCCGATCGGCGCCTCGGGCGCCCGCGTCCTCGTCACCCTGCTGCACGAGATGAAGCGCCGCGACGCCAAGAAGGGCCTCGCCACGCTCTGCATCGGCGGCGGCATGGGTGTGGCGATGTGCGTCGAGCGGACCTGATCGGTCTGTCACGACAGTATCGGCCCACAACATAGACTTAAGGCCGAAGTCAGAAAAAATCGCGTGCGGACGCCATCCGCACGCGGCATCAAGTGATGCGAACAGGAGGAAACAATGGCTCAAGGACGCGTCGCCCTCGTGACGGGCGGCACCCGCGGCATCGGCGCGGCGATCTCGAAGCGGCTCAAGGACAAGGGCTACAAGGTCGCCGCCAACTACGCCGGCAACGACGAGGCGGCCAACGCCTTCAAGGCCGAGACCGGCATCCCGGTCTTCAAGTTCGACGTGGGTGATCTCGCGAGCTGCGAGGCCGGGATCAAGGCGATCGAGGCCGAGCTCGGCCCGGTCGACATCCTGGTGAACAACGCCGGCATCACCCGGGACGGCGCCTTCCACAAGATGACGTTCGACAAGTGGCAGGCGGTCATCAAGACCAACCTCGACTCGATGTTCACCTGCACCCGTCCGCTGATCGAGGGCATGCGCAGCCGCAACTTCGGCCGCATCATCATCATCTCGTCGATCAACGGCCAGAAGGGCCAGGCCGGCCAGACCAACTACTCGGCCGCCAAGGCCGGCGTGATCGGCTTCGCCAAGGCGCTGGCGCAGGAGAGCGCCGCGAAGGGCATCACGGTCAACGTGGTGGCGCCGGGCTACATCGCCACCGAGATGGTGATGGCGGTGCCCGAGGACATCCGCAACAAGATCATCTCGACCATCCCGACCGGCCGCCTCGGCGAGTCCGACGAGATCGCCCACGCGGTCGAGTATCTCGCCAGCGACGAGGCCGGCTTCGTGAACGGCTCGACGCTGACCATCAACGGCGGCCAGCACTTCGTCTGATCGCCCGCGGGCGCGCCGGAGCGACCCGGCGCGCCCGCCTCAGCAGGCCGGGGCTGCAGGGGCCGCGCCGTGACGGCGGGCCGACCGACGATGCCGGCCGCGCACCGCTCCCTCCGATGATCGTCGCGGCGGTGCAGGGCGGCGGTGCCCGTCGGCGGCGCAGGACGGCGGTGACCGCCGATCCGCCCCGCGCGGACCCCGCATGTCGGCGTCCGAGAGAATGCCGGGCGCCGCCCGCCGCGGTCGCCGGCTCGGACAGTCCGACCCAGCAAGCGTGACGAAAGTCCTTCCCCGCGTGCGGAAACGCGCGTCGAGCGGGATAACGGGCATTGCGGGCAGCGATCGGCGCGATGGCCCGCGTGTCCTGAGACACGAACAATTCGAGCGGCCTCGTATAGATCTCCTTCCATCGGCTCACGGATGGTCCCGCCGATAGAAATCGAGGTCTCGAGGATCATGAACAACTGGTTTCACGGTAAATTCGGCGTTCAGTTTATCGGCGAGAGCCAGGATTGTTCTTCCCGCACGACCGGCACTGGTGACGACCGCGCCGCGGCCCGCCGCAGCCCCGCGCTGCCCGCGGTCGCGAAGCTCGGCCTCGCGGCGGCCTGTGCCCTGGGTCTCGCGGCCTGCGTCACGCCGCAGGAGCGCCACGCCCTGGATCAGAACCAGTGCTACGCGTTCGGCTTCGAGCCCGGCACCGACGGCTTCGCCGAGTGCATGATGGGCCTCCACCAGCAGCGCGCCGTCGCCCAGTCCAACAGCAACCTGTACTGGCAGGCGCAGCTCGCCGAGCAGAACCGCCGCCGCGAGGCCCAGCAGGACCTCTACAAGGTGATGAGCCTCCAGCGCACCGGCGACCCGCGCTTCCCCGTCTGCGGCGCCTCCTCGGACGGCGGCATGGATCGCCGGACCATGACTTGGTACGGCCCGAACTGCCGCGCCCGCTGATCCGGATCGAGGGAGGTCCCCATGTCCGACATGACGACGCGCGGCCCGCGCAACCCGAGCCGGATCATCTTCGTGGCGGTGGCCCTGTTCGGCATCGCCGTCGGGTTCGCGACCGCCAGCCTGGCCTGGTTCACGCTCGCGGTCCTCGGCTCCGCCGCGCTGACCTGCGCGGGCTACGGCCTGATCCGGCGGCGGCTCGGCTGGAAGCCGCTGAGCGGCGAGTACCTGTCCAACCTCGTCTACGTGCTGATCCCGTACTAGGCGGACACCGCGCACGCCCCGCGGACGCGCCGCGGGGAATATCGGCGGGCGGCGCAGGTCCACGAAGGCCTGGCCGCGCCGCGCCCCCATCCTCCAGACCGCTCCGCCTCCGAGGCCACCATGACGCTCGCCCTCATCATCACCGGCTTCCTGATCGTGAACTTCGTGATGGCCGGCTTCTTCTCCCTCGTGGCCCTCTGGGCCGACTGAGCGGCGGCGCTACCGCGCGCCGACGCAGTTGGCGTAGAAGGTCGTGGTCGCGGGCCAGTCGGAGAAGACCCCCAGCACGCCGACCTGCTCGTGCAGGACGTCGAGCAGCCGCAGGATGTCGCCGTCGCCGGTGACCACCGGCTTGATCGACTGGTAATAGTACCCGCCGCCGCCCTTCAGCGGGCCCGAGCGCTCCAGCGACCACGCGATCAGCCCCAGCCCGGCCGCCCTGGCCTCCCGGGCGTAGGTCGAGGGCTCGATCGACCCGTCCGGGCCCGGCCGGACCAGCATCCACAGCGGCGGCGCCAGGATCTTGACGCCCTTCCGGGCGAGTTCGGCCATGCCGGGCTGCCACGTGGCGGGCTTCTCCGGGTCGAAGCCCTTCGCGGTCTCGTCCCGGTCGTCGAGGAAGATCGCCTGGCGGCCGAATTCCGGATCCTTCTCCAGCCAGTAGAGGATGTCGCGGAGCTGGAAGCTCTGCGGGTAGACGTCGGCGGCCGGGACTCCGGCCTCCTTGTACTCGTCGATCAGCTGCTGGGCGTACATGTCCTGCGTGTAGGTGCCCTGGAACGGCATCGGGACCTGGGGCGCCTTGAGCTCGGGGGTGAATTTCCGACCCATCCCCTTCACCAGCGCGATGTACTCCCTGTGCGACATCAGCGTGCCGGTGCCGGCGTAGAGGTCGGTGCGCCAGCGCGGCGTCGCGTTCATGTAGGCCGCCACCGTGGTGGCGTCCGGGTCGGACGCGTCCATCTTCCCGTTCAGCGCCTTGAACTCGTCCAGCGTCAGGTCGCTGGTGCAGCACTTGGCCGAGGCCTTCCGCCCGGTGGCCGGATCGGCCGGCGTGAAGCCCTGCGTGCACTTCGCCGCGAGTTCCGGCCGGGCCAGGATGTCGGTGGTCGTGTGCAGGTCGCACTGGCTGTGGCGGCAGACGAGCTGGCGGTCCTTGGTGAAGGCCACGTCGCACTCGATGATCCCGGCGCCCATCCGGTACGCGGCGAGCAGGCCCTCCCGGGTGTGTTCCGGGAACATCAGCGGCGCGCCGCGGTGGGAGATCGAGAAGGTCCGGGGCGTGTAGGTCCGGTCGACGCCGCAGGCGGCGAGCCTCTCCTTGAGCGGGCCGGGCTTCAGCTGGTCGACGAGGTAGAAGGGCCGGGGCCCGAGCTGGGCGGCCTCGCCGGCGAGGGCCGCGGTCGCCCCCAGAAGCAGCCCCAGCCCCAACATGATCCCACGCATCGCGAACCTCCCGTTCCAGGCCGCCGGTAGAGGGGGACGGTGACAGGGGCGTGACCCCCGACCTCGCCGACTCGGATGAACGCATGGTAGCGAACGGCGATGACCGCGCGTTCAGGAATCGTAACCCGTCCGAAGGCCCGCTCCGCCGCGACGATCGCGGGTGTCGGCGCGATCGCGCTCTGGTCGCTGCTCGCCCTCTTCACCGCCGCGTCGGGCGCGATGCCGCCTTTCCAGCTCGCTGCCACGACCTTCCTGATCGGAGGGCTCTGCGGATGCGTCGCCTGGATCATCCGGCCCGCCCGCGCCCGCGCGCTGATCCAGCCCTGGCGGGTCTGGATCCTCGGCGTCGGCGGCCTGTTCGGCTACCACGCCCTCTACTTCAGCGCCCTGCGCCTCGCGCCGCCGGCCGAGGCCGGGCTGATCAGCTACCTGTGGCCCCTGCTCATCGTCCTGTTCTCGGCGCGCCTGCCCGAGGCCGGCGGCCTGCGCCCGGGTCACCTGATCGGCGCGCTCCTCGGCCTCGCCGGGATCTCGGTGCTGTTCGCCGGTCGGGGCGATCTCGGGTTCGCCGCGGGGGCGCTGCCGGGCTACGCCGTCGCCCTGGCGGCGGCCTTCGTCTGGGCCGGCTACTCGGTCCTCTCCGCCCGCGTCGGGCAGGTGCCGACCGATGCCGTCGCGGGCTTCTGCCTGGTCACGGCGGCGCTGAGCCTTGCCTGTCACCTGGCTTTCGAGACGACGGTCTGGCCGGCCGACGCCGAGCAGTGGGGCGCCGTGCTGATGCTCGGCCTGGGGCCGGTCGGCGCAGCCTTCTATCTCTGGGATATCGGCTGCAAGCACGGCGACGTCCGGCTGCTCGGCGTCATCGCCTACGCGGCACCGGTCCTCTCGACGCTGATCCTGGTCGTGGCCGGATACGCCAGCCCCGGACCGGGCCTCGCGCTCGCCTGCCTGCTGATCGTGGCGGGCGCGCTGACGGCGGTGCGAGCCTCGCGGGCGTCGGTGACACCGGCCTAGCCCCGCGGCGTCGGCCGCCAGTCGGGCGGCGCCATCTCGAAGCCGGCGAAGTCGAAGCCCGGCGAGACCGTGCAGCCGACGAGGGTCCACGCGCCCAGGCTGGTGGCGGTCTGCCAGTGGCCGGCCGGCACGACGCATTGCGGGCGCTGCCCGGCGGCGAGGTCCGGTCCGAGATGCCGGGCCTCGGCGTCGTGCCCGTTCGGGCTCGTGGTGATCACCAGCGGCGCGCCGGCGTGCCAGTGCCAGATCTCGGTGGCGTCGACCCGGTGCCACGCCGAGACCTCGCCGAGGTCGAGCAGGAAGTAGATCGCGGTGCCGACCGAGCGCCCGTCGACGGTGCGGGGATCGCGGAACGTCTCGCGGTAATGGCCGCCCTCGGGATGGGGCTTCAACCCCAGGGTCGCGATCACCTCGGCTGCCGTCATGTCCAGCTCCCTGTCGGTCCGGGCCGCGCGCATCGTCGGCGGCTTGCCGGCACTTGGCACCGATGCTACCGGCCGAAAACCCCGCAAGGTCCGAGAACGATGCCGAGCCCGACCGTACGTCTTCACCGCGGCGACCTGCCCGCCAGCTACGACGCGGGCCGGGCGGTGGCGATCGACACCGAGACGCTCGGTCTCAATCCGCATCGGGACCGCCTCTGCGTGGTGCAGCTCTCCACCGGCGACGGCACCGCCGACGTGGTCCAGATCCCGCAGGACGGGCCGGAGCCGGTCGTGCTCAAGCGGGTCCTGGCCGATCCCGGGATCCTGAAGATCTTCCACTTCGCGCGGTTCGACGTGGCGGTCCTCTACAGGGCCCTCGGGGTCATGCCGAGCCCGGTCTACTGCACCAAGATCGCCTCGAAGCTCGCCCGCACCTACACGGATCGCCACGGGCTGAAGGACGTGGTCCGCGAGCTGGTCGGCGTCGACCTGTCGAAGCAGCAGCAATCCTCCGACTGGGGCGCCGAGACCCTGTCGCAGGCGCAGCTCGACTACGCCGCCTCCGACGTCCTCCATCTGCACGCGGCCCGGGAGCGGCTCGACGCCATGCTGGCTCGGGAAGGCCGCACCGACCTCGCGGCCGCCTGTTTCGGCTTCCTGCCGACGCGGGCCCGCCTCGACCTCGACGGCTGGCCCGAGACCGACATCTTCGCGCACACCTGAGGGCGCGGAGGATCCTGCACACTTCCTGTGCGCGTGAGACTTTCCTGTCACCGCACCGCGATGTGTCGCTGGTAGGTTGTGGCTGCCTGGGCTCCCGAGTCCCGGCCAGGCCCTCCTCGCCGGTCGCCCACCCGATCAGGCCGGCGAGGAGGGTCCGTCGCCCTCAGGTCAGGGTCCGCGGTCCCGACGGGGTGTTGATCCGGGCAGTCCAGCGCGGGCCCGGGCCGGATACAACCTGCGGTGGAGCGGCGAGACCCAGCACCGCGTGTAGCCCCGCGACGGCGTCGGGATCCGGATGCGTCAGGACGAGCGCCTCCAGACCGGCGCCGAGATCCGGCATCGTCGCGGCGGGATTGCCGCGCGGTCCCCAATCCATCGCGCAGGGCGCGGCCCCGTCCGCCGGCCACGCCCCGCCCGGCGGCACCGCGAAGCGCCAGGACAGGTCGCCCCGGGTCATCGTCGCCGCGGCCCCGAGGAGCGCGCCGTGCGCGGCGAGGAGGCCGTCGGAGACCGCGCAGCCGCCGGCCCGAATCCCAGTCGGCCCGCACCCGCGCCGCGTCGCCGAGGCCGAACCAGCGGGCGCCCGACGGCGCCGCCGCCTCCGGATCGACGGCGATGACCTCCAGGAACAGGGTGTCGCCGAGGCGCAGCAGGTGGTTGCGGGTTCCCATCTCGCGGTGGCGGCCGCCCTCCGGCATGGCGAGGCCGAGGCAATCCCGGACATGCGCCACGCCCTCCGCGAGATCGGGGGCGACGACGACGAGGTGGTCGAGGGTGAGCATCGGGCGGGCTCCGTGTGACCGCCGGCGCCCGTGCGGCCGCCGGGCATGACCCGGCCGCCGCGCCGACGGGCGCCCTCGGATCGGGATTCGATCGCGACGCCGGAGCGTCCCCAAGCAAAAGGCCGGGACCCCGCGAGAGGCCCCGGCCCAGGAGAGGGTGGAGGGCCGGGCATCGCGCCCGGCCCTCGCTCACCTCACAGCGAGTAGTACTGCACGAACTCGATCGGGTGCGGGGTCATCTCGTAGCGCAGCACCTCGGTCATCTTCAGCTCGATGAACGAGTCGATCTGGTCGTCCGAGAACACGCCGCCTTCCTTGAGGAAGGCCCGGTCCTTGTCGAGGCTGGTCAGGGCCTCGCGGAGCGAGCCGCACACGGTCGGGATCTTCTTCAGCTCCCGCGGCGGCAGCTCGTACAGGTCCTTGTCCATGGCCGGGCCCGGATCGATCTTGTTGCGGATGCCGTCGAGGCCGGCCATCAGCAGCGCCGAGAAGGCGAGGTAGGGGTTGGCCATCGGGTCGGGGAAGCGGACCTCGACGCGCTTGGCCTTCGGGCTCTTCGTCCACGGGATGCGGCAGGAGGCCGAGCGGTTGCGGGCCGAGTAGGCCAGCAGCACCGGCGCCTCGTAGCCCGGCACCAGGCGCTTGTACGAGTTGGTCGACGGGTTCGTGAAGGCGTTCAGCGCCTTGGCGTGCTTGATGATGCCGCCGATGTACCAGAGGCATTCCTGGGACAGGCCGGCATACTTGTCGCCCGCGAAGACCGGCTTGCCGTCCTTCCAGATCGACTGGTGGACGTGCATCCCTGAGCCGTTGTCGCCGTAGACGGGCTTGGGCATGAAGGTCGCCGACTTGCCGTAGCTCTGCGCGACGTTGTGGATGCAGTACTTGTAGATCTGCATGTGGTCGGCGAGCAGGGTCAGCGTGTCGAACTTCATGCCGAGCTCGTGCTGGGCCGAGGCGACCTCGTGGTGGTGCTTCTCGACCTTCACGCCCATGGACTGCATGGCGGCCAGCATCTCGCCGCGCATGTCCTGCGCCGAATCCTGCGGCGGGACCGGGAAGTAGCCGCCCTTGGTCTGCACCCGGTGGCCGAGGTTGCCGCCCTCGTAGTCGGTGAAGCCGTTGGTCGGCAGCTCGGTGGAATCGAGCTCGAAGCCGGTGCGGTACGGGTCGGCGCCGAACTTCACGTCGTCGAACACGAAGAACTCGGCCTCGGGGCCGACATAGATCGTGTCGCCGATGCCGGTCTGCTGCAGGTAGGCCTCGGCGCGCTTGGCGGTCCCGCGCGGGTCACGGCCGTAGGGCTCGCCGGTGGCCGGCTCCAGCACGTCGCAGACGATCGACATGGTCGCGGCCGAGAAGAACGGGTCCAGCGTGGCGGTGACCGGGTCCGGCATCAGCAGCATGTCGGACTCGTTGATCGCCTTCCAGCCGGCGATCGAGGAGCCGTCGAACATGGTGCCCTCGTCGAAGATCTCCTCGTCGATGAGCGACACGTCGAACGTGACGTGCTGCCACTTGCCGCGCGGGTCGGTGAACCGGAAGTCCACGTAACGCACGTCGTTGTCCCGGATCGTCTTCAGCACCTCGGCCGCAGTGGTCATCGTGGGCATCCTCCAGGGATCTCTGAATCGTCTCGTGGCGCACCCGCACGCGGTCGCGCGCGCCGGCAAGCGGCGCTTGATATCCGGCGCGGGCGTGCCTTGCCACCCGCCGGACAGCGGAATCGGCTTCCGGATGGAACGATCGGCCCGTTCGCGCACCCGATCTCGCAACCGTGATCGGCAGCTCGGTTTCTAGGGCGCCGTTGTGCTCCGGCAATGGCCCTCCTGGCACGATCCATGCGAAGGCGGCCGCAGCCGTCGACGAGGCGGCAAGCCGTTCGCGTCGTCCCGGGTTGCCCAGGTCGCGCATCGATACGGACGAGAGAACCGGAATGACCAAATATAAGCTCGAGTACATATGGCTCGACGGGTACACGCCGACCCCGAACCTCCGCGGTAAGACGCAGATCAAGGAATTCGACAGCTTCCCGACCCTCGAGCAGCTCCCGATGTGGGGCTTCGACGGCTCGTCCACCAAGCAGGCCGAGGGCGGCAGCTCCGACTGCATGCTGAAGCCCGTGCGCCACTTCCCCGACCCGGCCCGCAAGAACGGCGTGCTGGTGATGTGCGAGGTGATGATGCCGGACGGCACGACCCCGCACGAGTCGAACAAGCGCGCCACCATCCTCGACGATGCCGGCGCCTGGTTCGGCTTCGAGCAGGAGTACTTCCTGTACAAGGACGGCCGCCCGCTCGGCTTCCCGACCTCCGGCTACCCGGCGCCGCAGGGCCCGTACTACACCGGCGTCGGCTACTCGAACGTCGGCGACGTCGCCCGCAAGATCGTCGAGGAGCACCTCGACCTCTGCCTCGACGCCGGCATCAACCACGAGGGCATCAACGCCGAGGTGGCCAAGGGCCAGTGGGAGTTCCAGATCTTCGGCAAGGGCTCCAAGAAGGCCGCCGACGAGATGTGGATGGCCCGCTACCTCCTGCAGCGCCTCTGCGAGAAGTACGGCATCGACGTCGAGTACCACTGCAAGCCGCTCGGCGACACCGACTGGAACGGGTCGGGCATGCACTGCAACTTCTCGACCGCGTTCATGCGCGAGCACGGCGGCAAGGCCTATTTCGAGAAGCTCATGGAGGCGTTCAAGAACGCCCGCGAGGAGCACATCGCCGTCTACGGTCCGGACAACCACATGCGCCTGACCGGCAAGCACGAGACCGCCTCGATCCACGAGTTCTCGTACGGCGTGGCCGACCGCGGCGCCTCGATCCGCGTGCCGCACTCCTTCGTGAACAACGGCTACAAGGGCTACCTGGAGGACCGCCGTCCGAACTCGCAGGGCGACCCCTACCAGATCGCCTCGCAGGTGCTGAAGACGATCGCTTCCGTGCCGACCGAGGCCGCCGCAGCCGCGTAAGACGCGGAGCTACGACAGACGATACGGAGCCGGGCCCTGGGGTCCGGCTTCGCCGTTTCCGGGCCACGGGCACCCGATCTGATCCCCGTCCCGAGGGGCCTGAACCCGGCGCAGGCCTCGACGGAGGCCTCCGGGGATCGCGCGGACAGCCTGAGGCCTCTCGAGGCCCGCGGCCGCGGGTAGCTCAGGATGAGTGGGTTTGGGTGAGTGGGGCCGCCGGGCCTGCTCGACGGCCGTAAAGGGGTGCCGGCGCTCCCGATGCCTCCGCCTCAGGACCGCCGCGGGCGCTCGTCCTCGCGGATGGCGGCCTCGTGGTACCACGCGCCCCCGCCGAAGCTCGGCACGGCCGCGGGCTTCGCCTCCGGGGCCGCCCGGGCGGTCTCGCGCGCGCGTCGGAACGCGGACAGATCGTAGATCTTGGCGGTCTCGCGCGGGTCCGTGACGGCCATCGCACTTCCTCCTGCACCAGTTCGAGCGGCCGATCGGGCCGGCCGTTCCCGATGATGTGGGGTGCGGAGGACGGCGCTCCAGGGCCGGAGGCGCCGATGCCGGACATTCGCGCAGTGCGAAATCTTAGGCAGATGTCGCGCTGGGCGTGGCCGCCGGCGGGGCCGGGACCGCCGGCGGGCGGCGATTCAGATCGCGTCCGTGCCGGTCTCGCCGGTGC
This sequence comes from Methylobacterium mesophilicum, assembly GCF_036441335.1. GTDB lineage: Bacteria > Pseudomonadota > Alphaproteobacteria > Rhizobiales > Beijerinckiaceae > Methylobacterium > Methylobacterium mesophilicum_B. The sequence continues at coordinate 14,960 of NZ_MLBW01000023.1, read as the reverse complement.
GGATGCGGATCGCCTCCTCGATCGTCGAGACGAAGATCTTGCCGTCGCCGATGCGCCCGGTCTGGGCCGACTTGCGGATCGCCTCCACGGCGCCCTCGACCAGGGCGTCGGACAGGACGATCTCGAGCTTCACCTTGGGCAGGAAATCGACCACGTACTCGGCGCCCCGATAGAGCTCCGTGTGGCCCTTCTGACGGCCGAAACCCTTCGCCTCGATGACGGTGATGCCCTGGAGGCCGACCTCCTGGAGCGCCTCCTTCACCTCGTCGAGCTTGAAAGGCTTGATGATCGCTTCGATCTTCTTCATGCCGCTCGGGCCTGCGCTGCGGTGCCTGGCATTTCTAACATCCTCGTGACGCCTTCGCCACGCCGTTTTCGCGGCGCGTCCGACCATAGTGCCTATTTGATGTGCGATGCACGCACATCCTTAGTGCGCTTCACCGGAATCTGGCGCGATTTTAGTCAGGGCTGATCGGTGCACGGGCAGAGGCGGAGACGGACATGCGGGTGCTGACGGTCGCGGCGATGAGGCGGGTCGATGCGGCGGCCATCGACGGCGGCGTGGCGGGCCTGACCCTGATGGAGGCGGCCGGAGCGGCCGTCGCGGAACGCGCCCGGGCCAGGCTGCCGGCTGGCGGCCGCGTCGTCGTCCTGTGCGGGCCGGGCAACAACGGCGGCGACGGCTACGTGGCNACCGTCGCGTCGCCGGTCGCCGCGCTGCCCGAGAACGCCGCCCACCTCACGGCGATCATGCTGCGGCCCTGCGAGAGCGCCGACGATCTCGACGACCTGCTCACCGACGAGCGGCTGAACGTCATCCTGGCCGGACCCGGGCTCGGCACCGGCGAGCCGACCCGGGAGCGCGTCGCCGTGGCGGCGGCGGCCGGGCGCGGCCTCGTCCTCGACGCCGACGCGCTGACGAGCTTCGCCGGGAAGGCGCCCCTGCTCGCCGCCCATCTCGCCGACGGGGAGGCGCGGGCCGTGCTGACTCCGCATGCCGGCGAGTTCGCGCGGCTCTTCGACGGGACGGACGCGACGGCGGAGGGGGCCGACAAGCTCGCCCGTACCCGCGCGGCGGCCGCGCTCACCGGCGCCGTTGTGGTGTTCAAGGGCGCCGACACGGTGATCGCGGCCCCCGACGGGCGCGCGGCCATCAACGACCACGGCAGCCCCTATCTCGGGACGGCCGGGTCCGGGGACGTGCTCGGCGGCCTGATCGCCGGCCTGCTGGCGCAGGGCATGGAGCCGTTCGCGGCCGCCGCGGCCGGCGTCTGGCTCCACGGGGATGCCGGCCTGCGCCACGGGCCGGGCCTGATCGCCGAGGACATCCCCGAATTGATGCCGGCGGTGCTGCGCGATCTCGTCGCGTCGACCGGGGGCTGACCGCTCAGGTCACCTCGAACGCCGTCCAGAGGCCGGTGTCGAACCGCTCCAGCACCGTGGCGCTGATCAGCCAGCGCCCCGGATTGTCCGCCAGGAATCCGATCCGGGCGGTCCGTCCCTCCAGGAGCTGGAACGTGTCGAGCCAGTAGGGCTCCCAGCCGTCGTCCAGGGGGTGGAGCAGGCGGAAGCAGTGGCCGTGCAGGTGCAGCGCCTGCGGGAAGGCGGTCTCGTTGCGCAGGGCCAGCACCACCACCTGGCCGCGCTTCACCGAGAAGATCGGCGCGAGGCCGGCGGTGCCGCTCGCGCCGTTCACCGACCAGATCTTCTGCGGGTCGCCCGTGTAGACCGGGTCGGGCGCGGGGCCGTCCTTGGCCCCGTCCTTCCCTTTCTGCACGAAGGCGCCGCCGGTGATCACCACGTCGCGGCGCAGGGCGTTCTGGAGCTTGATCTCGGCGGGCAGACGCTTGTTCTCGCCAATCGGCCCGATCGGAGGCCGCTTCTCGGTGATCCGGGCGCCCTTGGTGACGACGCTCGCCAGGACGAGGCCCTTGCCGACCAGCGCGTGGATCTCGCAGGTGGCGCCCTCCTGCTCCGGCAGGTCGACGAGCAGGTCGTAGCGGGTGCCGGGCGGGAAGGGCAGGGTGGCCCGCAGGGGCTCGAACGTGTCGGTCGGCTGGCCGTCGACCGCCGCAACGTAGACCTTCACGCCCTCGAACTTGATGCGCGTCGCCCGGGCGTTGCAGGCGTTGCCGAGGCGCAGGCGGACCCGGGAGCCGGGCCTCGCCTCGAAGGCGCCCGGCACCGGCTTGCCGTTGACGGTCACGAGGTTGCCGAGGCGTCCGTGCGCGGCCGCGAGCGCCGTCTGCCCGAACGGCATGAGGGTGCCGTCGTCCTGGAGCCGCCAGTCCTGCAGCACGACACTGACGTCGGCGTCGACCGCGGGCGGGTTCGTCTCCTCGACGATCAGCATGCCGGCGAGACCGCGGCCCGACGGCTCGCTCGCGCCGCCGACGACCAGGGGCCGGATCAGGTAGGAGCCGGCATCCGGCGGCGTGAAGGTGTAGAGGAAGTCGCCGCCCGGCGGGATCGGCGCCTGGGTCACGCCGCCGACGCCGTCCATGGCGTTGACGTTGCGCACCCCGTGCCAGTGCAGCGACAGCGGCTTGTCGGTCCTGTTCTCGACCTTGAGGCGCACCGCCTGCCCGAGCTTCACCCGGACGACGGGCGGCAGCGCCTTGCCGTCGAAGCACCAGACCGGCGTCTCCGGCGCGGGGTCCGGCCTGAACCGGGCCTTGCCGGGCGCAGCCGGCAGGGCCGTCGGTGCGGAAGCGGGCTCCGGCTGGACGGGCGCGGATGTCCCCGGCGCGGCGGCCGGCGCCTGGGCCAGAGCCGGTCGACGATCAGGCTCCCCACCGGGCTGTCGTTGCGGAACGAGTAGCCGAGGTCGAGGTGGAGCATGTTCAGCAGGTAGACGCCGAACTGCGCGGCGAGCGGCTGGTCGAGGCCGAACTTGTGGCGCAGCTGCTCCATGTATTCGGGGCTCGCCGCGCCGCTCTCGCCCGCCAGCACGGAGGCCGCGTCGCCGGGCGCGAGGTGGCAGGTGGTGCTCGACGAGCCAGCGCACCGTCTCGGTCTCGGCCTGGTTCAGGCCGAAGCGCGGGCACAGCTTCTCGGCGATGGCGGCGCCCGCGCGGCCTCCGGAGCGAGCCCGAAGGCCGCCGCGGCGGCGAGCAGGGTCCGGCGCGACGGCGTGCCGGCGCGCGAATCGGTCGGCGGCACGGTGCGGGATGACGGCATGGGATCTCGGCTGCGGCTCGCGACGGGTCCGCTCCTTAGCGGCGCGCGGGCTCCCGCGCCACAGGGGCAAGTTTTTTGCTGCGGGCTCGCCGGCCCATGCTATAGGGCCCGCTTCCGGCGGCCGGCGATGCGCCGGATGTCGGCGCGCGCGGGCGTGGCGGAACTGGTAGACGCGCTGGATTTAGGTTCCAGTGTCGCAAGACGTGGGGGTTCGAGCCCCTCCGCCCGCACCAGGACCTCTGCTGAGGTTGCGGTCCCCTCGGGACCCTCCGCCCCGTACCCGACATCTCGGCATCCCGGTCCGCGCGAGCACGACGCCGGCCCGGCCGGCGAACCCAGGTTTCTTTGAAGAGCGACGACGACGATGCAGGTGACCGAGATCAACGCCCAGGGGCTGAAGCGCGAGTTTCAGGTTCTGCTGGCCGCCCAGGAACTCGAGGAGCGCCTGACCAACGAGCTGTCCGGCATGAAGGACAAGGTGCAGCTCAAGGGCTTCCGTCCCGGCAAGGTGCCGGTCGCGCACCTGCGCAAGGTCTACGGCCGCTCCGTGATGGCCGAGGTCGTGCAGAACGCCGTCAACGAGGCGAACCGCCAGATCGTGACCGATAACGGCCTCAAGCTCGCCCTGGAGCCGCAGGTCGAGTTCCCGACCGACCAGGCCGAGGTCGAGAAGGCGCTGGACGCCAAGGGCGACCTCGCCTTCAAGGTCGCCCTCGAGGTGATGCCGAGCTTCGAGCTCGCCGACCTGTCCGACGTCAGCCTGACCAAGCTCGTCGCCAAGCCCTCCGACGCGGAGATCGACGAGGCCCTCGACCGCATGGCCGGCCAGAGCCGTCCGTTCACCGAGCGCGAGGAGGGTGCCGAGGCCCAGACCGGCGACCGCGTCACCATCGACTTCGTCGGCCGCATCGACGGCGAGGAGTTCCAGGGCGGCAAGGGCGAGGGCATCGACCTGGAGCTCGGCTCCGGCTCGTTCATCCCGGGCTTCGAGGAGCAGCTCGTCGGCGCCAAGGTCGGCGACAAGCGCCTCGTGAAGGTCACGTTCCCGGCCGAGTACGGGGCCGAGCACCTCGCCGGCAAGGACGCCGAGTTCGACGTGACCGTCACGAAGATCCAGGCGCCGGGCGAGGCGAAGGTCGACGACGAGTTCGCCAAGTCCATGGGCATGGAGTCGCTGGAGAAGCTCCGCGAGGCCGTGTCGGAGGCGATCGGCCGCGACTTCGAGACCGCCTCGCGCCGCCGGCTCAAGAAGGAGCTCCTCGACGCACTGGACGGCAAGTACGCCTTCGAGCTGCCCCCGTCGCTGGTGGCGCAGGAATTCGCCGCCGTGTGGGCCCAGGTCGAGCAGGACCTCAAGACCCGCGGCAAGACCTTCGAGGACGAGGACACCACCGAGGAGAAGGCCCAGGCCGAGTACCGGAAGATCGCGGAACGGCGCGTCCGTCTCGGTCTCGTGCTTGCGCAGGTCGGCGAGAGCGCCGATATCAAGGTCTCGGACGAGGAGGTGAACCAGGCCCTCATCGCCCGGGTCCGGCAGTTCCCGGGCCAGGAGCAGCAGGTCTGGGACTTCTACCGGAAGAATGCGCAGGCGCTCGCGGAACTCCGCGCGCCCCTGTTCGAGGAGAAGGTCGTCGACCACGTCCTCGGGCAGGTCAAGCTCGTCGAGGAGCCCGTCTCGAAAGAGGCGCTTTTCGCGGACGAAGATGACGACGACACGACCGGCGGCAAGCCGGCAGACAAGGCCGAGGCCAAGGGCGAGTCCAAGACCGACGCCAAGACCGAAGCCAAGGCCGACTGAGTCCCGCTCTGTCCCAGGACGGCGGGCAAGGGTTAGGCGATGGTTAAGCATCGCCGGTGTTCGCTGACATGCCCGGGGCTGCCCTGATTCGCGGCAGCCCCGGGCCTCACTCCGGGGCAGGACGAGATGAGAGATCCGATCGACGTCTACAACAACGCGCTCGTGCCGATGGTCGTCGAGCAGTCGAGCCGCGGCGAGCGCGCCTTCGACATCTACTCCCGCCTGCTCCGCGAGCGCATCATCTTCCTCACCGGCCCCGTGGAGGATTACGGCGCGTCGCTGATCGTGGCGCAGCTGCTGTTCCTCGAGGCGGAGAACCCGAAGAAGGAGATCTCCTTCTACATCAACTCCCCCGGCGGCGTGGTCACCTCGGGCCTGTCGATCTACGACACGATGCAGTTCATCCGCTGCCCGGTGACGACCCTCTGCGTCGGCCAGGCCGCCTCGATGGGCTCCCTGCTGCTCACCGCCGGCGAGCCGGGCCACCGCTTCGCCCTGCCGAATGCCCGGATCATGGTCCACCAGCCGTCCGGCGGCTTCCAGGGCCAGGCGACCGACATCCTGATCCACGCCCGCGAGATCGAGGCGCTGAAGCGGCGCCTGAACGAGATCTACGTGAAGCATACCGGCCGCGACTACGACACGATCCACACGGCGCTGGAGCGCGACAACTTCATGACCGCCGACGCGGCCAAGGAGTTCGGGCTCATCGACGAGGTGATCGAGAAGCGCCCCGAGCCGGCGGCCGCCTGACCGGCCCGCGTCGCCTGACCGCCGCGGCGCGGCCTTGATCCCGCCGCGGCAGCGTGTTTGCATCGAGGTTCGGGCCCTTCGGTCAAAGGCGCGCAGCACACTGTTTCTTTAAACGGGCCCCCTACATTCATGCGATGCGCGTCCGCCCCTTGCCGGCTGCGGATGCGAGGAATCGGAGACCGATATGAGCAAGACTGGCGGCAACGACTCGAAGAGCACGCTGTATTGCTCGTTCTGCGGCAAGAGCCAGCACGAGGTCCGCAAGCTGATCGCCGGCCCCACGGTGTTCATCTGCGACGAGTGCGTCGAGCTGTGCATGGACATCATCCGCGAGGAGTCGAAATCCTCGCTGGTGAAGAGCCGCGACGGCGTGCCGACCCCCAAGGAGATCCGCCGCGTCCTCGACGATTACGTCATCGGCCAGGACTTCGCGAAGAAGGTCCTCTCGGTCGCGGTGCACAACCACTACAAGCGGCTCGCCCACGCGACGAAGCACAACGACGTCGAGCTGGCCAAGTCCAACATCATGCTGATCGGGCCGACCGGCTCGGGCAAGACGCTGCTCGCGCAGACGCTCGCCCGCATCCTGGACGTGCCGTTCACCATGGCGGACGCCACGACGCTGACCGAGGCCGGCTACGTCGGTGAGGACGTCGAGAACATCATCCTCAAGCTGCTCCAGGCCTCGGACTACAACGTCGAGCGGGCGCAGCGGGGCATCGTCTACATCGACGAGATCGACAAGATCTCCCGCAAGTCCGACAACCCGTCGATCACCCGCGACGTGTCGGGCGAGGGCGTTCAGCAGGCGCTCCTAAAGATCATGGAGGGCACGGTCGCCTCCGTCCCGCCCCAGGGTGGCCGGAAGCACCCGCAGCAGGAATTCCTGCAGGTCGACACCACCAACATCCTGTTCATCTGCGGCGGCGCCTTCGCGGGGCTGGAGCGGATCATCTCCCAGCGCGGCAAGGGCACCTCGATCGGCTTCGGCGCGACCGTGCAGGCCCCGGACGACCGCCGCACCGGCGAGATCTTCCGCTCGGTCGAGCCGGAGGATCTGCTGAAGTTCGGCCTCATCCCCGAGTTCGTCGGCCGCCTGCCGGTCCTGGCGACGCTGGAGGACCTCGACGAGGCCGCGCTGAAGAAGATCCTGCAGGAGCCGAAGAACGCCCTGGTCAAGCAGTACCAGCGGCTGTTCGAGATGGAGAACGTCGACCTGACCTTCCAGGACGAGGCGCTGTCGCTCGTGGCCCGCAAGGCGATCGAGCGGAAGACCGGCGCCCGCGGCCTGCGCTCCATCCTGGAGACGATCCTGCTCGACACGATGTACGACCTGCCGGGCCTCGAGTCCGTGGAGCAGGTGGTCATCGGCCCGGAGGTGGTGGAGGGCAAGTCGCGCCCCCTCTACATCCACGGCGACCGCAACAAGGACGCGCCCGCCAGCGTCAGCGCGTAAGCGCTTGGAAGGGTTGCACTAAGCGCCCGGCTCACGGCCGGGCGCGCTGCGGGGACCGTCTTGAAAACGGTCTCCCCCGCAGCCACCTCAGGCTCAGCGCGGTGGCCGCACGCTCCTTCGAGGTTCGGTCCGCGTTACCAGCCGCAAAGTCCCAGAAAGCCCCGACCCTCGCGGCCCGGTCGGCCCCTGGCTGTAGGCGCGCTCCGTGCATGGAGGCGGCGAACCCGGGCGTCCCTGAGAGGAAGTCAGCATGTCACAGTCGAAATCGCGCCAGCCGGTGGTCCCGGGCTCGACGGGCTCCTACGCCGTCCTCCCCCTGCGCGACATCGTCGTCTTCCCGCACATGATCGTGCCCCTGTTCGTGGGCCGCGAGAAGTCGATCCGCGCCCTCGAGGAGGCGGTGCGCACCGACCGCCACATCCTGCTCGCCACCCAGATCAACGCGGGCGACGACGACCCGGCGACCGACGCGATCTACAAGATCGGGACCCTTGCCTCCGTGCTCCAGCTGCTGAAGCTGCCCGACGGCACCGTGAAGGTGCTGGTCGAGGGCGTCGGCCGCGCGAAGGTCGTGGACTTCACCCGCTCGGACGAGTTCTACGAGGCGACCGCCGAGGCGCTCCACGACGAGCTCGGCGACCGCGTCGAGGCCGAGGCGCTCGCGCGCTCCGTGCTCTCGGAGTTCGAGAACTACGTCAAGCTGAACAAGAAGATCTCGCCCGAGGTCGTCTCCGCCGTGACCCAGATCGACGAGCCGTCCAAGCTCGCCGACACGATCGGCTCGCACCTGCTCGTCAAGATCTCCGACAAGCAGGGCATCCTCGAGACCCCCACGGTGGCGCAGCGCCTCGAGCGCGTGCTGTCTCTGATGGAGAGCGAGATCTCCGTGCTCCAGGTGGAGAAGCGCATCCGGACCCGCGTCAAGCGGCAGATGGAGAAGACCCAGCGCGAGTACTACCTGAACGAGCAGATGAAGGCGATCCAGAAGGAGCTGGGCGACTCCGAGGACGGCCGCGACGAGCTGGCCGAGCTCGAGGAGAAGATCGAGAAGACCAAGCTCTCCAAGGAGGCCCGCGACAAGGCCACCGCCGAGCTGAAGAAGCTGCGCCAGATGTCGCCTATGTCGGCCGAGGCGACCGTCGTGCGCAACTACCTCGACTGGATGCTCGGCATCCCGTGGGGCAAGCGCTCGAAGATCAAGAAGGACCTGCTCGGTGCCCAGGCGCTGCTCGACGAGGACCATTTCGGCCTCGACAAGGTCAAGGAGCGGATCGTCGAGTACCTCGCCGTGCAGCAGCGGGCGAACAAGCTCACCGGCCCGATCCTGTGCCTCGTCGGTCCTCCCGGCGTCGGCAAGACCTCGCTCGGCAAGTCGATCGCGAAGGCGACGGGGCGCGAATTCGTCCGGATGTCGCTCGGCGGCGTGCGCGACGAGGCCGAGATCCGCGGTCACCGCCGGACCTATATCGGCTCGATGCCCGGCAAGATCGTGCAGTCGATGCGCAAGGCCAAGACCTCGAACCCGCTCATCCTGCTCGACGAGATCGACAAGATGGGCATGGACTTCCGCGGCGATCCGTCGGCGGCGCTCCTCGAGGTGCTCGACCCTGAGCAGAACAGCACCTTCAACGACCACTACCTGGAGGTTGATTACGACCTCTCGAACGTGATGTTCGTGACCACGGCCAACACCCTCAACATCCCGGGCCCGCTCATGGACCGGATGGAGGTGATCCGCATCGCCGGATACACCGAGGAGGAGAAGGTCGAGATCGCGCGCAAGCACCTGATCCCGAACGCCTTGAAGAAGCACGGCCTCGGGACGCACGAGTGGTCGATCGACGACGACGGCCTGATGATGCTGGTGCGCCGCTACACGCGGGAGGCCGGCGTCCGCAACCTGGAGCGCGAGCTGTCCAACCTGATCCGCAAGGCGGTGAAGGAGATCCTGATCACCAAGACCAAGTCGGTCGCGGTGACCCCGGACACCCTTCCGGTCTTCCTCGGCCCGCCGAAGTTCCGCTACGGCGAGATCGACGCGGACGATCAGGTCGGCGTGGTGACGGGTCTGGCCTGGACCGAGGTCGGCGGCGAGCTGCTGACGATCGAGGGCGTCATGATGCCCGGCAAGGGCAAGATGACGGTCACCGGCAACCTGAAGGACGTGATGAAGGAATCGATCTCGGCGGCGGCGAGCTACGTCCGCTCCCGGGCCCTCGACTTCGGCATCGAGCCGCCGCTCTTCGAGCGCCGCGACATCCACGTCCACGTGCCTGAAGGGGCGACCCCGAAGGACGGTCCGTCGGCCGGCATCGCCATGGCCACCGCAATCATCTCGACGCTGACCGGGATCCCGGTCCGTCGCGACGTCGCGATGACCGGCGAGGTGACGCTCCGCGGCCGGGTCCTGCCGATCGGCGGCTTGAAGGAGAAGCTGCTGGCCGCGCTCCGTGGCGGCATCAAGACGGTGCTGATCCCCGAGGAGAACGCCAAGGACATCGCGGAGGTGCCCGACAGCGTGAAGAACGGGCTGGAGATCATCCCGGTCTCGCGGATGGACCAAGTGCTGGAGAAGGCGCTGGTCCGCCAGCCCGAGGCGATCGAGTGGGAGGAGCCGCTGCCGGTGGCCAAGCCCGCCCGGACCGAGGAGGACGGCGCGGCCTTCGTGGCCCACTGAGCCGCCTGACGGATCGAGACGAGCCCCCGGCGCCCCGCGCGCCGGGGGCTTTTTCGTGGGCGCATCCGGGCGCGGAGACGCGGATGCGCGTCCTGCTGATCGACCCGAACACCAGCGCGCACGGCACCGACCTCGTTGCCGGCCATGTCCGCGGGCAGATCGGCGACCGGGCGGTGCTGCGCGCCGTCGCGGCCGGTTCGGCGCCCGGTGATCGGCATGCCGGAGGCGGCCTGCCGCGAGGCCGCCTCGGCCGGCCGATTCGGCATCGTCACCGGTGGCGCGGCCCGGGAGCCGATGCTGTGCAATTCGTGGCGGCGCTCGGCCTGTCCCACGCCCTCCCGGCGCGGCCCGTCGACCCCTGACGCGGATCCGGGGCGGGGACCCTTGCACCGGACCGGCGCCATGCCGTAACGGTCGCCGGCCGGGCGGTTAGCTCAGTTGGTAGAGCGTCTCCTTTACACGGAGAGGGTCGGGGGTTCGAGTCCCTCACCGCCCACCAGCGCTCCGGCGTCGCCGCGGCTACCGGTAGCCGCCGTTCGGCAGCGGTCCGTGATACGGCGTGTTGCGGCAATGGCCCCACGGTCCGCGCCAGTAGCCGGGCGGGCAGCCGTTCCCCGCACGCACTTGGTACCAGCCGCCGGGCAGCGGCCCGACATAGGGTGTGCTGCGGCAGTGGCCCCAGGGGCCGCGCCAGGCGCCCGGCCCGCATCCCCCCGCCACCAGGGTGATCGGCGCCGCGAGGCCCGGATCGGCCGGGACCGGCATCGCCTGCGCGCCCGAGACCGGCAGGGCCGCCAGGGTCGCGGCCGCGGCAGCTTTCGTTAAAATATTCATGATTTTTCTCCGAGTAATCGGACCGTACTGATCGCTTCGATCGCGGAGTGAACTCGCAAATACGCCCAAGAGCTGCATTAAATATCGGCCATGAAAGAAAAGGGTTTCGGACATGCGATCAATACGATGCATCGGCGCGGCGCGGTGCTGCCGCACCGGGCGTCTCGCGTCAGCGGGATCGACGCCGGCGGCCAACGCCCGCGCCCGGCCCCGGGAAGAGCTGTCTCCGACGATCTCAACTGGAGGTGGTGTGAGGCGAAGCTGAATCCGAATGCCTGAAGCCGGAATGACTAGGTGTACCTAAGAATAGGTACTGTAAGCCCTGAAATAAACGTGGGCATCGTCACGTGATCATTTCGAAGCGGAGGGTGCGATGCCGGTCACGATTCCAGATCGCCTGGGGCTCGACGTCGCCGAGGCCGGAAACGGCCTCTCCGCCCGCGTGGCCGCGGCGCGGTCGCGGCTCGTCGGCTGGATCGTGGGACACCGGGCGGCGGCGCGCACCCCGACGCGGCTCCTGAGCGACGACGAGATCGCCGCGTTCCGGCGCGACGGGTTCGTCACCGTCCCGGCGATCACCACCGCCGAGGAACTCGACACGCTGCGCGGCGCCTATGACCGCCTGTTCGAGGAGGCGCGGGGCTGGAAGGACGGGAGCCTGTTCGACCTCGTCGACGTCGACCGCGGCGCCAGCGAGGCGCGCTCGCCCCAGCTCCTCAATCCGTCCCGGTTCGAGCCGCTTCTCCGGGACATCCTGTTCCGGGCCAACGCCCTGGCCATGGCGCGCCAGCTCCTGGGGGGCCGCGCGGCCCTGGTCTTCGAGCACGCGATCCGCAAGCCGCCGAAGATCGGCGCGGCGACCGCGTGGCACCAGGACGAGGCGTTCTACGCCGCCTACACCAATTACCGGGCGATCACGGTCTGGATGCCCCTGCAGGACGTGTCGCCGGAGAACGGCTGCATGCTCTACGTCCCGGGAAGCCACCGGGAGCCGCTCCTCCCCCATCGCAGCATCGGCGGCGATCCGCGGATCCACGGGCTCGAGGCCCTCGGGGTTCCGGTGGAGCGCGCGGTCCCCTGTCCGCTGCCGGCCGGCGGCGCCACCTTCCACGATTGCCGGACCCTGCACTGCGCCGGGCCGAATCTCAGCGCCGGACCGCGGCGCGCCTACGCCCTCGGCTTCGGCGTCCGCGCGCCGGAGCACACCCTCCGGCACGAGCATCCCTGGAACGCCGAGAAGCGCACGCTGCGGCAGGAGCGCGAGCGGCAGGCCCGCGGCGGCCTCGCCCGTCTGAAGGCGGGCGCCAAGCAGCAGATCAAGGCGCTCATCCGCTGACGATGGCCCCGCTCGCGGGGCGTCAGGCGGCCGAGCGGACGGCCAGCGCCGCGCGCACGACCGCGTCGGTCTGACGATGATGCAGCATGTGTCCGGCCCCCGCCAGGCGCTCGAACTGCGCCCCGGGGATCAGGCTGGCCGCCCGCCGGCCGTGCAGGTCGGTGTTCACGACCAGGTCGGCGCCGCCGCCCAGGATGCGCGTGGGCCGGCGGAGGGCCGGGTAGCCGAGGACGCTGCGCGTCAGCCCCGGCCAGAGCCAGCCCGCATCCTCGCCCTCGGCGGTGATCTGCGCCGGGCGGCCCGCGAGGGCGAAGGGGAAGTCCCGCGCGAAGCGCGGCGGCATCGCCTCGGGGAAGAACATCGCGTTCCACAGGAGCGGGAGCAGCGCCCGGTCGCTGCTCGCGCCCAGGAGCGCCGAGAGCGCGTCGCCGCCGAACGGCAGCGCCCGCGGCCCGAACAGCACCTGCTCCAGCCGCGGCTCGGGGAAGCAGATCGGCGCGAGGGCGACGATACCGGCCACCTCGTCCGGATGGAGCATGCCGTAGGCGAGGGCGACGGCGGCGCCGAAGGAGTGGCCCAGGATGACCGGGCGCTCCAGGCCGAGGCGCCGCACGGCCTCCCGGATGGAGGCCGCCTGATCCCAGATGTCGGCCGCGCCGCCGCGCGGGCGCCGGCTGAAGCCGTGGCCCGGGCGGTCGACCGCGAGCACGCGGAAATGCGCGGCCAGCGCCGGCACGGGGCCGAGCCAGACGTCCTCCAGGCACATCAGCGTGCCGTGGATCGCCACGAGGTCCGGCCCGGCGCCGGTCTGCGCGTAGGCGATCGTCCGGTCGTCGGCCAGGGACACGATCCGGCGCGGCACGATCCGGGGATCGGCCTCGGCGCCGGTCCCGGCCTCCCGCGCAGGCCGGGCGGGCCCGGGCAGGGGCTCCGTCGCGACGGCCACTAGAGCCGCCGCCGCCGTCCGNCCATCGACTTCCGGAATCGCTCGGTGCGCCTGCCGGACGGCGACCGGTACAACGTCTCGGTCGGCGCCAGCTACCGCTGGAGCCAGCAGCTGACGCTGAACCTCGCCTACTCGCACTTCTTCCTGGACCGGTCGCGGATCCTCGCGGGCATCGGCCGCGACTACAACATCAGCAACATCGCCTTCGCGGGCGTGGTGGATTCCAGCGCCGACATCGTCTCGGTGGCCGCGCCGACGCCGAGGAGGCCGGCCGCCGCCGCGAGGGGGTGCAGGGTCGCGCGGGTATAGGCGCTGGTCCGCATGACCGGAACGGGCGGGTCGCCCCGCGTCTCGCCCGCCGCCACCGGCGCGTGCAGGGCGCCGTCCGGGTTGCGCGGCGCGCTCCCGCGCTTCTGCAGCGCGATGATCGCCGGGCCGAGATAGTCGTAGGCGCCGGGGGCCAACTCCTTGCCGGCCACGAAGGCCTTGCCGGCCCCGCCCACGAAGATGTCGCGCTGCGGGTGCACCGCCGCGTGCAGGATGGCGTTCGCCACCTCCTCCGGCGGGTAGATCGGCGGCGGCAGGCTCGGCTCGCGGTCCATGTAGTTGCGCGCCCGCTGGGGCAGGGGCGTGTCGATCGAGGCCGGCTTGATCAGCGTCACCGAGATCGGCGCGTTCTCGTCCATCAGCTCCATGCGCAGGGCGTCGGTGAAGCCCTTCACGGCGTGTTTCGAGGCCGCGTACATGCCCTGGAACGGGAAGGCGAGGTCGGACGCGATGCTGCCGACATTGATGAGGGCGCCCCCGTGCCGGCGCAGGTGCTCGGTCGCCACCAGGGAGCCGTAGACCGTTCCCCAGAAGTTCGTCTGGATCAGGCGCTCGTGATCGGCATCGCTGATCTCGCGCAGCCGGCCGTAGATCGAGCCGCCCGCCACGTTCACCCAGGTGTCGAAGCCGCCGAAGGTGGCCTCGGCCCGGTCGGCGACCGCCTGCACGTCGGCCCGCCGGCCGACATCGGCGACGACGTCGATCGCCTTGCCGCCGACGCCCTCGATCTCGGCCCGGATGCGCGCCAGGGCGTCGCCGCTGCGCGCCGCCAGCACCACCCGGGCGCCGCGCTCGGCCGCCATCCGGGCGGTGGCGAGGCCGATGCCCGACGAGGCGCCGGTGATCACGACGACCTGCTCGCGGAGCGGCTTGTGCTTCATGCGGTGTCCCCGACGCTGCGGCGCGGCCGCACGGGAGCGGCCACACGCTGGGCTATCGATCGGGGCGGCCGCATGTTCCTGGCGGCCCGCGGGCGATCGGGTCGCAGGCTGCCCGGCCCGGGCTCAGCGCCCGTAGATGTCCTCGACGCGGATGATGTCGTCCTCGCCGGTGTAGGAGCCGACCTGGACCTCGATCAGCTCCAGGGGGATCTTGCCGGGGTTGGCCAGCCTGTGCATCGAGCCGATCGGCAGGTAGACCGCCTCGTTCTCGTGGACGAGCACCACCCGCTCGTCGATCGTGACCTCGGCGGTGCCGCGCACCACCACCCAGTGCTCGGCCCGGTGGTAGTGCTTCTGCAGCGACAGCCGCCCGCCCGGCACCACCTGGATCCGCTTCACCTGGAAGCGCTCGCCCAGGTCGATGCGCTGGTACCAGCCCCAGGGCCGGTACATCCGCAGGTGCGCGTCCGCCTCCGGCGCGCCCTGCGCCCGCAGGGCGCCGACCAGCTCCTTCACCTGGCCCGAATGCGCCTTGGAGGCCACCAGCACCGCGTCGGGGGTGGAGACCACCACCACGTCCTCCAGGCCCACCACCGCGGTCAGGCCCTCGCCCTGGCTGTGCACGAGGCTGTTCCGCGTGCCGATCAGCGAGACCCGGCCGCGCACGGCGTTGCCGGCCGCGTCGTGGTCCAGCACCTGCCAGACCGCGTCCCAGGTGCCGACATCCGACCACGCGAACGACACCGGCAGCACCCCGGCCCGGGCGGTCCGC
>NZ_MLBW01000022.1:0-30132 GCF_036441335.1 Methylobacterium mesophilicum | reverse complement strand
GTCGTGGCGGCGGGCGATGAGGTCGGAGACCTCGTCCTCGTCCGAGGGGATCAGCTCCTCGGCCAGGAAGGTCCTCAGCGGCAGGTCGGCGAGGGCGATCTGCGCGGCCAGGCGCTCGACAGGCCCTTCCGCGCACAGCCCGGCGAGCTGGTCGCCCGAGCGCTCCGGCGTGGCCTTGGCGAGCAGGCTGCGCAGGTCGGGGAAGGTGAAGCGTGTGCCTTCGATCGTCGTCGCGTAGGCCATGCGGGCGCTCCCGGCGCGCTGTCGGATCTCAGGGAACCCGATCCTGCAGGATGTCGAGGGCGGCCCCGTGCAGGTCGGGTGTGGCGGCGGCGAGCACCCGCCCGTCCGAGTCGAGGGTCAGCGCGGAGCCCGCCCAGTCGGTGATCACGCCGCCGGCCGCCTCGATCACCGGGACGAGGGCGAGGTAATCGTAGGGCTGGAGGCCGGTCTCCGCGACCAGATCGCAGTGGCCGGAAGCCAGCAGGCCGTAGGCGTAGCAGTCGCCGCAGAACCGCCGGATGCCGACGCGGTCGACGAGGCGCCGGTAGCGCGCCGCGTCCGCCCCGGAGAAGCCGTCCGGCGTGGTCGTGAAGAACCGCGCGGCGGCGAGGGTCCGGCAGGCGCTGGCCCGGGCCGGCGCCCCGTTGAACGTGGCCGCGCCCGGCATGCCCGTCCAGCGCTCGCCGAGGGCCGGCATGTCGATGACCCCGATGGTCGGCCGTCCGCTGTCGAGGAGGGCGATCAGGGTTCCGAACAGCGGCAGCCCGGTCACGAAGCTCTTGGTGCCGTCGATCGGGTCGATGACCCAGACCGGACCCCGGCCCGGCGTCACGCCCATCTCCTCGCCGACGATGCCGTGCTCCGGGAAGCGCGCCGCGATCCGCTCGCGCAGCAGCGCCTCGATCGACCGGTCCGCCAGGGTGACGGGGCTCGCATCCGCCTTGGCGACGATGTCGAGGGCCGTGCGGAAGTGGCGCATCGCCACCGGTCGGGCCGCGTCGGCGAGTCCGGTCGCGAAGGCCAGGATCTCGTCCGCGGGGGGAAGCATGTCCGGCACGCTCAGAGCGCTTTCAGGAAGGCCGGCCACCGCGTGTCGTTCATGATCGATCGGGCGCGCATGTGCTTCCAGATGCCGTACTTGTAGAAATCGAAGTCGAGGTCCGAGATGCGGTTCTGCACCATCGCCCAGGTCGACCATTTCACGTCGGCCAGGGCCTTGTGCACCATCAACCGGGCGAAGAGCTGGTCGCTGTACCGGCCGAAATACGCCTCGATGATCGCGCGATCGACGTCCTCGGAGAAGAACATCTCCCCGCTCCAGATCGCGAGATCGTAGAGGCGATCGTTGTTGGAGGCGTACTCGAAGTCGATCAGCAGGATCGAGCCGTCCTCCCCGATCAGGAAGTTGCCGGGCATCGGGTCGTTGAAGCACGGCACGAGGTCGATGCCGGAGGCCTCCAGGGCGGCCCGGGCGAGGCGCGTCTGACGGGTCAGCCACGCCTGGTCGGGCGGCACCAGAGCGCCGAGATCGACGGCCTGACGGTCGTGCTCGTCGATCATGTCGAACACCGTCTTGGTGAGCGGCAGCAGAGGGGCGCCGTGGAAGCGGCGATAGAGGGCGATCGCCTCGTTGCGCACGGCCGCGTCGGCGAAGTCGCGGTTGGTCGAGGGCCGGCGGCCCTCCACGAATTCCGCGATCTCCACGTCGTCCGCGTCGAGATAGTCGAAGGTGCGCGGGCCGAGGCCGATCGCCTCCGCCTGCCGGCTCGCAGCGCGGGCGGCGGCCCGATCGATGAACATCTCGGTGCCGCGCCCGGGCATCTTCACGAAATACGGGTGCGCCTCGCCCGCGACCTCGACGCGCCAGTTCGTGTTGCTGATGCCGCCGAGCACCGGCCGGTAGCGCATGGGCCGCCCCTGCCACGGGGCGACCCGGTGAAGGGTCGCCTCGAAGGCCCGCTCGGCCTCCGTGCGCCCGCTTCCGAGAGGGATCATGCCGCGCTCCTCACAGCGTCCTCAGGGTTTCCTCGAAGTCCGGGCGGCCGACCCGCGCCCGGCAGCGCAGGAACCGCCAGCTCGCGTATTTCCGGAACTCCAGACTCCGCCGGGGCGAGACGCGGTCCATCGCCAGCGCCCGCAGGCCCCAGTACAGGTCGTCGGCGGCGGCGTAGGCGCGGCAGCGGCTGAACACGTCCGCCCGGCAGGCCCCCTCAGCGATTTCGATGCCAAGCCGCATCTCGCTCTCGAACGGGCAGGCCTCGTTGAGGAAGGCGCCGAGCTGATGGTGCGGGTCGGTATCGCAGGCCATGTCGAAGTCGACGAGGCGCAGCGCGCCGTCCGGCGCGAACAGCAGGTTGGAGGCGTGCGGGTCGGCGTGGGCCGGCCGGCACCCGGTCCCGGCGGCGGCGAGCGCCGCCTCGATGGCATCGCCCCAGTCGAACAGGAACCACGCGTCCGGGGGCAGGTCCGCCGGCAGGGTCTCGCCCTCGGCGCCGAGGGCCGCGCGCAGGGTCCGGATGCCGTCGAAGACGCTCCACCGGCGGCCGAACGCTGCGCCGGCGGCGATGCGGTCGAAGGCCCCGATCACCGCCGCCAGGGCGTCGGGCTGGCGCAGGCGGTCGAGGGACGCCGGGCGCCACTCGGGGCCGAGGCGGCGGAACAGGATCGCCCCCTGCGCCCGCGCCAGATGCAGCGGCTCGGGGCCGAGTCCCAGCGCGGCGACGCGCGTCGCGGCCTCGAACGCGGCGGCGGGGTCGATGAGGGCGGCGGCGGCCGGCTCGGTGACCTTGAGGAAGTAGTCCGGCTCCGCATCCGGCGCCGCCGCCACCAGGAAGGTGGCCGACTCGACGCCGTGGTACGACGGCGACGCCGCGCCCGGGCAGGCCACGCCGTAGCGGACCGGCCGGTCCGCCAGGAGGGGGATCGCCGCGAGGGCCTCCTCGGCCAGCCGCTCGTGAGCGCCGTCGGGCGCGCCCGGCGCCTTCACCGGCCCTCTCCCCCGGTGCCGAGGGCCGCGAGCCCCTCCGTCGCCAGCAGCATCAGCATCTCGGCCAGGACCTGGGTGCCGAAGGCCCGATCCTCCGGGGCCGCGAACTCGGTGGGATGGTGCATCACCCCGTCCCGGCAGGGCACCGCCAGCACGATCGCGGGGCAGACGGCGGCCAGGCTGATCGCGTCGTGGCCGCCGATCGTGTCGAGGAACCGGGGCGGCGCGTCGTTGCGGGCGCCGGCCCGCTCCGCGAGCCGGACGAGGCCGGGATGCATGGCGCCCGCGGGCCGCAGATCGATGGCGCGGACCTCCGAGTCGACGCCGGCCCGCGCCGCCGCCGCGGCGATGAACGTCCGGAGCCGGGCCTCGGCCTCCTCGAGGATCGCCGGCGCGCCGGAGCGCAGCTCGATGAACAGCACCGCCTCGCTCGGCACGGTGTTGGGCGAGTTCGGGAAGACCTCCAGCCGTCCGACCGAGGTGTGCAGGTCGAGCCCGTAATCGCCGGTCATGTCCTTCAGGTCGGCGATCAGGTAGGCGGCCGCCAGCAGGGCGTCGCGGCGCTCGGCCATCGGGGTCGGGCCGGTGTGGGCCTGCCGGCCGAGGAAGGCGAGGCGGTACTTGGTGGCTCCCCAGTAGCGGGTGAAGGCGCCGAACCGCTTCCCCTCCCGCTCCAGCACGGGGCCGCCCTCGATGTGGAGCTCGATGAACGCGTCCGGGACCGGGACCGTGTCGGTCCCGGCATAGCCGATCGCCTCCAGCGCCGCGCCGACCGCGATCCCGGCGCCGTCGCGCCGCTCCAAGGCCCAGGCCAGCTCGGCCTGGCCGGCGAACACGCTGCTGCCGAGGAGGCTCGGCTGGAAGCGGGCGCCCTCCTCGTTGGTCCAGTTGGCGACGACGAAGTTGCAGGCCGACCGCAGCCCGCGCTCCGCGAGGGACGCGCGCACGGCCCGGATCGCCTCGCAGGCCGCGACGACGCCGAGGGCACCGTCGAAGCGGCCGCCGTTGGGCTGGCTGTCGAGGTGCGAGCCGACCATCACGGTCGGCGCGTTGCCCCCGGCGAGGTCGACGCGGCCGAACTGGTTGCCGATCCGGTCGACCTGCGGCGCGAACCCGTTCTCCCGGAACCAGGCGCCGAGCCAGTCGCGGGCGGCGCCGTCCTGGGCCGAGAGCGCGAGGCGCGTCATCGACCCGTCGCCGCCGCCGCCGAAGCGCGATACGGCGTCCATCATCCCGTGGAGGCGGGCGGCATCGATCCGCACGGAGGACGGCGGCGGTGTCTCAGGCATGGAGCACATCCACGTTCAGCTGTCGGAAGGCGTCGGCGAAGTCGCTCGCCAGCGGCGCGTTGGTGACGAGCGTGTCGACGTCGCCGAGACCGAGGGTCCGGATCGTGCCGAGCCGCCCGAATTTCGAGCTGTCGGCCAGGATCACCGAGCGCCGGGTCTGCTCGACGGCGGCGCGGCGCAGGACCGCCTCCTCCTGGCCGAGATCCATGAAGCCGTGCTCGCGATGCACGGTCACGATGCCCATGACGGCGAGGTCGTAGACGTGCTCGCGCACGGCCGCGACGGTGCGGTGGCCGAACAGCCCGCGGTAATGCGGCTTCATCTCGCCGCCGAGCACGGTCACCTGCGACTGCGGATCGTCGGCGAGCAGGGTGGCGATGCCGATGGAGTTGGTGTGGATGGTGATCCGCCGGCCGACCAGCTGCCGGGCGAAGGCCAGGGTCGTGGTGCCGGTGTCGATGAAGACGGTCATGCCGTCCTCCACCAGGGCCAGGGCGGCCGACGCGATGCGCGCCTTCTCGCGCATGCCGACGCGCGCCCGCTCGTCGAAGGGCTGATCGTCCTTCTTCTGGTCGATGACGGCGCCGCCGTAGACCCGGCGGGCATGCCCGCGCATCTCAAGGTCCCGCAGGTCGCGCCGGACCGTCTCGGTGCTGATTCCGAGGCGAGTCGCCAACTCGTTGACCGATACGCGACCGTCGCGCTGCAACTCCGTCAGGATCAGTTGCAGGCGCGGCTCGGTTATACTCATCGGCGTCCGTCTCCCAAGGGTTGTAATCCCTCGCGAAGGGACACAACCTTGGAACGGGTTGGCACGGTCCTCGACGGGCCGCAATTCATCGGATCGCGTCATCTGTTAACCCGCAGCCTCGGCGTGGATCGGCCGCGCGCCGGGAGCCGCGACGCGGTGGCAGGCGGCGAGCGCGCCCGCACCGCGCGTCACGAGGTTCGGCCCCTCGGAGATGCAGGGCGCGAAGGCCCGGGGACAGCGCGAGCGGAAGGCGCAGCCGGTCGGCAGGTCGATCGGGCTCGGCGGCTCGCCGTCGAGGAGGCACTCCTCGGGGCGGTAGCGGCGCTCCTCCAGGGTCGGCATCGCCGACAGCAGGGCCCTCGTGTAGGGGTGGCCCGGATCGAAGAACAGGCGCTCGTTGTCGGCGAGTTCCACGACCTCGCCCAGGTACATGACGGCGACGCGGTTGCAGGCTTTGCGCACCATCGCGAGGTCGTGGCTGATGAAGATGTAGGTGAGGCCGTGTGCCCGCTGGAGCTTCTCGAACACCGCGAGCAGCCGGAACTGCTCGGTCTGGTCGAGCGCCGAGAGCGTCTCGTCCATCAGCAGGATCTCGGGCTCGAGCACCATCGCGCGGGCGACGTTGATGCGCTGGCGCTGCCCCGCGGAGAGGCCGACGGGCAGCGCGTCGTAGAGGGCGGTGCTGAGGCCGACATCGTTCATGACCGCGCGGACGCGCGCGCGGATGCGGGCGGCATCCCGCCACCCGTGGGTGCGCAGGGGCGCCTCGAGCATCGCGCCGATGCCGGTGCGCGGGGGCAGCGAGTTGAACGGGTCCTGCAGCACGAGCTGGAGCTTGCGGCGGAACCCGAGCAGAGCCGGTCCCGCGAGCGGTGCGATGTCCTGCCCGTCGCACAGGATCCGGCCGCCGCTGGGGCGCTCCAGGCGACTGAGCAGGCGCATCAAGGTGGACTTGCCGCAGCCGCTCTCCCCGACCACCGCGAAGCTGTCGCCCTTGTGGATGTCGAAGGTCACGCCGCGCACGGCGCGGAGCGCGCTCGTCCCCGCGAAGGTCCCCCGCTCCCGCACCCGGTAGGTCTGCGACACGTCTTCCAGGCGGATGACCGGGCGCGCTTCGGACCAATCGCGCGCGGGCTCGCCGGTGCGCGGCAGCGCGGGGGAGCGGGCCCAGATGGTCGGGATCTGGGCGACCAGATCGCGGGTGTAGGCGTGCCGCGGCCGGGCGATCAGCGCCTCGGTCGGCTGCTCCTCGACGAGGCGGCCCGCATCGATGACGAGCGTGCGCGACGCGGCCTCCCGGGCGACCGGGAGCGACGAGGAGACGAACAGGATCGCCGTCTGGAAGCGCTCCGTGAGCTCGCGCATCAGGCGGATGACCTGCGCGGCCACGGTCACGTCGAGGGGCTGGGTGACGTTGTCGGCGACGAGGAGCGCCGGATCCGAGATCATCGCGTCCACCAGCAGCGCGCGCTGCATCATGCCGCCGGAGAACTGCGACGGGTAATCGTGGAAGCGCCGGGCGGCGGAGGGTATCCGGACCGCGTCGAGCAGCGCGACGACCCGGCGGCGCGCCTCCGCCGCCGCGACGGCGGGATTCACGGCCCGCATCTTCTCGGCGATCTGGTGGCCGACGGGCAGCGTGGGGTCGAGGGCGCCCATCGGGTTGGCGCCGACATAGGCGATCTCCCGGCGCAGGGGCCGCATCGCGCGCGGGGCGAGGCCGAGGATGTCCTGCCCGCGGAAGCGCACCGTCCCGCGGGCGGCGAGCGGCGGCTCCAGGCCGTTGACCAGGGCCTTCGCCAGGACCGTCTTCCCCGCGCCGGTGGCGCCGACCACGCCGACGATCTCCCGCGGCGCGACGTCGAACGCGATGCCGTCGAGGATCCGCCGCCCGGCGACGGGCCCGGCGAGGTCGACGCTCAGGTCGCGGACGGACAGGACCGGCGGCGTGTCCATCAGGCGCCTCCGTGGATCGCGTTGCGCGCCCGCTCGCACGCCGCGCCGATCAGGTTGAGGCCGACGAGCGTGAGGCCGAGGAACACGCCCGGCATGGTGGCGATCCACCACGCGTTCAGCAGATACTTCCGGCCATCCGCGATGATGTTCCCGAAGGTCGGCGTCGGCGGCTGCACGCCCAGACCGAGGAAGCCGAGCGTCGATTCGAAGATCATCATGCGGGCGATGTCGAGCACCGCCGTGAACAGGATCGGCGGCACCAGGAGCGGCGTCAGCAGCGTCAGGACGATCCGGGCATGGCTCGCGCCCGAGACCTGCGCCGCCCGGACGTACTCGCGACCGCGCTCGGCCATCGCGACGGAGCGCGTCACGCGGGCGTAGACCGGCCAGTTCGACAGCCCGAGCACGAGGATGATGGCGGGGATCGTCGGCCTGGAGACGCCGAGCACCGCGATCGCCAGGATGATCATCGGGATCGAGAGCTGCGCGTCGGTGACGCGCATGATCACCGCGTCGGTCCGGCCGCCGAGGTAGCCCGCGACCATCCCGAGCGCGCAGCCGATGACGAGGGTCAGCGCGGTGGCGGCGACGCCGATCAGGAAGGAGTAGCGCAGGCCGATCAGGCAGCGGACGAGCATGTCGCGGCCGATCTGGTCCGTGCCGAGCGGGTGCGCCCAGCGCCAGTGCGGACCGGCGAGGAGCGGCGGCAGCAGGCGGGCGCGGACATCCATCTTGCCGGGATCGAGGCCGCTGAACTCGGGATAGAGGAGCGTGCCCAGGACCAGGATCCCGAGCAGACCGAGGCCGATGCGGAAGCCGGTCGCCCGGGCCGCCCGTCCGAGGATGCGGCGCCCGATCGAGCGGGCGCTTCCCGTGTCGACCGGGGCGGCCCCGAGGGTGAGGCTCGTCTCGACGCCCATCAGTACGCGAGCCTCGGATCGATGATCGTGGCGGCCAGATCGACGAGGATGTTGATCACGACGAAGATCGCGCTGGTGACGATCGCGATGCCCTGGATCAGCGGGAAGTCGCGCTGCAGCACGGCGTTGATGGTGAGCAGGCCGAGTCCGGGATAGTCGAGGATGTACTCGACGATGATCACGCCGCCGAGCAGGCTGGAGAACTGGACGCCGAGGAGGTTGAGCAGCGGCACGGCGGCGTTGCGCAGGACGTGCGCCCCGACGATCCGCGTCTCCGTGAGACCGCGGATGCGGCCGACCGCGACGTAGGCCTCGCCCATCTGGGCGGCCACGGCGCCCGAGAGGGTCCGGATCAGCACCGGGGACAGCTCCACCGCCAGCACGATGGCCGGGAGGATCGTGTAGGAGAATCCCCCGTAGCCGACCGCCGGGAGCCAGCCGAGCTTCACCGAGAACAGGAGCGCGAGCACGATCGCCAACCAGAAGTTCGGCAGCGAGATGAAGATCGACGAGACCGCGAACGCGAACCGGTCCGCGAGTCCGCCCGGTCTGAGTCCCGCGGCGATGCCGACGAGCGACGAGAACGCCAGGGCGAAGGTCAGCGCCAGGGCCGCGAGCTGCAGCGTCATCGGCAGCGCCTCGCCGATGAGGGCGGCGACGGGCGCCCGCTCGGCCCGGGTCGCGTCGTCGAAGTTCGCCCCGCCCGTGGCCGCGCCGTTCGCGGGCCGCACGAAGCTGTGGCCGAGGTCGCCGCGCACCACCTGCCCGGCGTAGCGGCCGAACTGGACCAGGATCGGATCGCGCAGGCCCATTCGCTCGGCGATCTGCTCCACGAGGGAATCCGGCGCCATCCCGCCGACCATCAGGCGCACCGGGTCACCCGGAACGACGCGCAGGAGCGTGAAGATCAGGAGCGAGACCAGGGTGATGATGATCGCCCCCTGCGCGAGGCGCCGGGCGAGGAAGCTGAGCACGAACATCGGACGATGGGGTTATGGGATGGCGCGCCGCCGGACGCGGCGGGGCGTGGGTTCCGGTCAGGCCGTGCGCGCGGCGTCGATCGAGCCGTCGGGGTAGATGAACAGGCCCTTCAGGTCGGCCTGCATCGCGTGGATCATCGCCGAGGTGAAGAGCGAGAGGGCCGGCGCCTTGGCGGCCAGGAGCGGCATGGTCTCGGTCTGCAGGATCGTCCTGCGCGCCTCCAGGGTCGGCGCGTTCCGCTCCTTGTCGAGGCTCGCGTCGACCTCCGGATCCTCGAGACCCGTGATGCGGTGCGAGGACGCGTGGAAATGCGTGCGCAGCACGAGGTCGGGCTCGGGCGATCCGGTCGACCAGCCGCAATCGATCATGTGGCCCGGTCCGCCGCCGGGGCGGTGGTAGAGGCGCTCGTTCCAGGCCGCGGGTTCCAGCACGGTGAGGGTGACCGGGAAGCCCTGCTCGTTCAGCATCGCGGTGATGATCTCACCGTATTCCTTGGTCTTCGGGTAGAAGCCGACCGAGGTGATGTATTCCAGCGGCGGCAAGCCCTTCCCTTTCGGGAAGCCGGCCTCCGCCAGCAGCGCCTGCGTCTTGTCCGGGTCGTAGGCGGGATAGTTCTTCAGGTCGACGTAGCCGAACTTCACCGGCGAGACGAAGTTCGACGAGGCGTGGCCCGCGGAGCCGAGGACATCGAGGATGACGCTCCGGTCGATCGCGTGGCAGGCGGCGAGGCGCATCCGGACGTCGTTGAACGGCGGCTTGGAGCACCGGAACCACAGGTACTTGTTCTCGACCGAGACGATCCGGCTGACGGCGATCTTCGGATTGCCCTTGACGGTCTCGACCTGCTCGGGCTCCAGGCGCTCGACGATGGAGGCTTGGCCGTTCATCAGGGAGAGCATCCGGGTGGTCGAATCCGCCGTGAAGGTGAAGTCGATGCCGGGGATCGCGGGCTTCCCCTTGAAGTAGCCCTCGTAGGCCTTGAGCACCGTGGTGTTGCCGCGCTGCTCGACGAAGCGGAACGGGCCCGTGCCGTTGAGGCGCTTGGCGAGGATGCCGCCGGGCCCCTCGGCCACGTCCTTCGCCGACATGATCGGCAGGAACGAGGCCAGGAAGACGAAGAGGTGCGCCGGATACCCGCCCTTCGTCGTGTCGACGATCACCGTGCGGTCGTCGGGCGTCGTGATCGTGAGCGTGTCGGTCGGCCCGGGATACCATTGCGCCGGTCGATCGGGCTGCGCGCCGTACTCGAAGGTCGCCTTCACGTCCTCGGCCTTGAACGGCTTCCCGTCGTGGAACGTGACCCCGTCGCGCAGGGTGATCTGCAGGCGGTGCGGGTCGAGGAGCCTGATGTCGGTCGCCAGTTCGTAGACCACCTTGCCGGGATCATCGAGCGTCATCGGCGTGCGCGTGAGGAAGCCCATCACGAACCCCTCGATGTTCTTCTGCGAGAGCGTCGTGTGGGCCGTCGGGTCCCAGTTCCCGGTGATGTTCTCCGCCGACAGGAAGACCAGAGGCCGCGCGCTCTGGGCGAAGGCCGGGGAGATCAGGACGTCGGGGTTGATCTGCGCGCACGCGGCGATCGCACCGAGCCGCCGAAGGAACCGCCTGCGATCCATCCCGTCGCCCTCCACCTGCCGACCGACAGCACACATCGGTCAAAAACCACACAGCAAACCACGTGCCACGGCCGCGAACCGCGCGAACGGAGCGGATCGGCGCTCGTCGCCGCGCGCGCGGCGCTGCGGTGCGTGAAGTTCGAGCACAATGCTCACAGACTCAACGCGCTGCCGATTATCGGCCCTTTATCGCTGAGGATGCTCATACGGTGAGCAAAAATGCCATCGGTCACGTCTTATGAGCCAATTTGCTATCCGAAGTCGCGCCGATACAACGCGAGGTGGATGATTTGTCGATGAATTAAGCAAAAGTAGTGGGATTAAACCGTCGCCCCAGCATTACGCGCCGAGACGGCCTTGCCCGGCTCGACTGTGACCAAAAAATCTCGACTCGGTCAGACTACACAAAAACCATGCATCACCCATTGACGATGCGGAATCTCTCATGACACGTTGAGTCAGCGATGAGTTCGGACCCGCGAGTGTAGCGGCGTCCTTCGGCGAGACCGGATTCGGCTGACGACCGAACCGTGATCGGCCCGTCATCGAGAAGGCGCGCAGAACGCCGAACCAGTCACACCACCGGCACCGAATGGGTTCCGACGGCTCCCGGCCGCTCGGCCTGCCGCTCCGCGGCCGGCCCGCGCACCGGCACGCGCCGGCCGGGCCCCCGAACGGAGATCACGATGATCGGGGACATGTCGCGCTTCGCCTCACCGTCCGGGACCGGCGCGGTCCTAGGCCTGCTCGTGCTCGGATCGGCACTGACCGCGCATCCGGCCGCCGCGCAGACCGCGACACCGGTCGAGACCTTGAGCGATCAGACGCAGGCGCGGACGAACCCGGAGATCGCCGCCAAGGCGGCGTCCCCGGTCCGCGTCGGTCCGCTCGCGCCGTGGGCGACGGAGATGGCGGCGGCCGGCTTCACCTTCGACATCAACATGTACGACTTCTATCAGGCCAACCCGTCCGCGGGCCTGCGCACGGGGCAGCAATCGAATTCCGCGTACTTCGTCCTGTCGATGACGGCGGACATGCAGAAGCTCGCCGGCATCGCGGGCGGCAGCATCAACTTCACCGAGACGCTCTTCGGCCTCGTGCGCAACCTCAACATGGCCGGCGACATCGGCGATACGACGGTCGGGTATCAGCCGCCCTACAATCCGAACGACAACCGCCTGTCGCTCCTGACCTATCAGCAGAAGCTGCTCGACGACCGCCTCGTCATCGAGGTCGGCCGCACCCATCCGGGCCGCTACTACGCCCTGCCGCCCTGCAACTCGATCAACTCCTGCTTCCAGGACATCCTGTATCTCAATGCCGGCTGGACTTCGCCGCTCTACGCGGTCTGGGGGGCGAATTTCGCCTACAAGATCTCGCCGACCACGTACATCCAGGCCGGCGCCTTCAGCGTGAATCCCGGAACCAACGTCCTCTCGGGCTACGACTGGGGCTACGAGCGCCTGTCCGGGGCCCTCGCCATGTTCGAGATCGGCCGCGTGACCGATTACACCCAGGAAGCCTATCCCGGACGCGCCTCCTTGACGGGCTTCTTCAACTCGGCCGATCACGACGACAACTTCAAGACCGTCTTCGGAACGTCCAAAGGGCTCAATCCCGGCACGCCGGTCCTCCAGAAATCCGGGACTTCGGGCATCGTGCTGACCGGCACGCAGACCCTCTGGCGGGCCGACGGCGGGCGCGAGGTCAATCCGCACCCGACCGCGATCTCGGTCTATACGGGGACCGGCTACGCCTTCGATCCGACGATCCCGATCCGCTTCAACAGCTTCGTCGGACTGCTCCTGCAGGCCCCGGATCAGAGCCGCCCCCTCGACACCTACGGCATCAAGATCAACTGGCAGCGCCTCAACGAGAACTACACGCGCTTCCTCGCCGACGCGAACTTCATCTCGGGCGGGACGGGCGCGCCCTTCTCCCGGGACAAGTTCGTGTTCGAGCTCAACGCTCACTTCGCCATGCCGGGCGGCGTGGTCGTGGAGCCGGTCGTGCAGTACCTCGTGAACGGCAATTCCTACTTCAATCCCTACACGGCGCGCCGCCCCAAGGACGGCTTCTACGGCGGTTTCACGCTGTCGGTCCCGCTCGGCACGCTGCTCGGCCTGGCTCCGGGCTGAGACGCGACCGCTCCGCCTGAGCGGCCACCTCCGCAGCGCTCAAGCTGCGCGGGCCCCGGGCGACACCGTCCTCCGGTGGCCGCCCCGTACCCGTCCATCCGTTCCCGTCCTGGCTCCGAGCCGTCCCTCGGGCCGGACCGCGTCACGCAGGGCGGATCAGCGTGCCGGTCGGGCGAGGGGAAAGCCGGCGCGCGGCGTCACCGCGGCGGTTCCCGGCTAGCGGGCGCCGGCAGACGCGTCCCACCCCGCCATCGCGAGCCGGGCGACGGCCTCGAGCGCCGCCCGGCTCGCGCCGTCGCGGGCCTGGAGCGACATGCCGTTCTGCACCGTGAGCACGAAGCGGGCGAGTGCGGAGAGGTCGACGGAGGCGCCGATCTCGCCCTCCGCGACCGCATGCGCGAGCCGTTCCTCGACCCGTCTGAGCCCCTCGGCGCGGGCCGCACACACCAGGGCGCCGAGTTCCGCCTGTCCCTCGCTGCCGGCGGCCGAGAGCGTCACCATGCAGCCGAGCGGCTCGATGCGCCCGCAGGAGCCCGTGAGCGCGGCGGCCGAGTCCATCAGGAGCGCCGCGACGGCCTCGCGCGCGGTCGCGGCGGCGGCGAAGTTGGCCCAGACCATCCCGTCGTACCGGTCGCCGTAGTGGCGCAGCGCCTCGGCGTAGAGCGCCTCCTTCGAGCCGAACGCCGCGTAGAGGCTCGGCGAGCCGATCCCCATGACTGCGGTGAGATCGGAGATGGACGTCGCGGCGAAGCCGCGGCGCCAGAACAGCCGCATCGCCTGCTCGAGCGCCGCCTCACGGTCGAAGGCGCGGGGCCGGCCGCGCCCGCGGGCCGGCGCTGACCGTGCCGCCACACGCGTCGCTGCCTGGGCCGCCGCTGACGTCGAAGCCGATTTTTGCATCGATCGTTATATAAACCGCTTGACCCGCACCGACAACGCATCTAGCCATTTCTGTGTCGTTCATTACAGAAAGAGGCGGACGTGAGTGAGCTGGCAGGCAAGCGCGCCCTGGTGACGGGCGCATCACGCGGCATCGGTGCGGCCATCGCCTTGGCGCTCGCCGACCGGGGCGCGGACGTCGCCATCACGTACGAGCGGTCCGCCGAACGGGCGGCCGAGATCGTCCGCGCCATCGAGGCCAAGGGGCGCCGCGCCCGCGCCATCCAGGCCGACAGCGCCGACGCCGCGGCGGTGAGGCGCTCGGTCGACGAGGCGGCCGAGGGGCTCGGGGGACTCGACATCCTCGTCAACAACGCCGGCATCGCCCGCGGCGGCCCGGTGGCGGAGATGAGCCTCGCCGACATCGACGCCATCCTCGACGTCAACGTGCGCTCCGTCGTGCTGGCGTCGCAGGCGGCGATCCCGCACCTCGCGGAAGGCGGCCGGATCATCTCGATCGGCTCCTGTCTCGGGGAGCGCGTCCCGTTCCCCGGGGTCACGGTCTACTCCATGTCGAAATCCGCCCTGCTCTCGTTCACCCGGGGGCTGGCGCGCGAGCTCGGTCCGCACGCCATCACCGTGAACCTCGTGCAGCCGGGGTCGACCGACACCGACATGAACCCGGCCGACGGCGCGCAGGCGGACATGCAGCGCGCGATGACCGCGCTCGGCCATTACGGGACGCCGGACGACATCGCGGCCGCGGTGGCGTTCCTGGCGAGCCCCGCCGCGCGCCAGATCACCGGCACCACCATCACGGTCGACGGTGGCGCGAACGCGTGATCCCCTTCGGCGAACGTGGTGAGGCGCCATCGCGACCGGATCATAACTCCCCTCCCCTTCTCACCGCGGCCGACGCGGACGGCGTGCCGCTCAACCGCATGCGCTCCGGCGGAGGAAGGCGGCCTCATCGTGCGCTCGGGAGCGACCCGTCCGCTCGCCGGCACGACCGTCCCTGGCGCGTAGCCCGGCGGCCGGATCATCGTCCCCGCGGGGTGTGTCGGCAGCGGTCCGCTCCCGGCCCGACGGCGAGCCGGAGGGAGGAGACGCGGACGATATCGGTCGGCGACCTGCCCGTCGGCGACGCGCCGCCTCGACGGTCTGCCCCCGCGCGCAGTCGGGCTCCCAGACGCTCGCGGGGGCCGCCCTCGTGGATCAGCGGATGCCGCCGCTCGCCGTGATTTTCTCGCCGGTGAGCCAGCGCGCGTCGTCTGACGCGAGGAACGCCACGACGGTGGCGATATCGTCCGGCTGACCGGCACGGCCGAGGGGCGTCTGCGCGATCATCCCGGCCTCCATCTCCGAGCCGGAGATGCCGGCCGTGTGCGTCCCCTCGGTCACCACGTAGCCGGGGCTGACGACGTTCACGCGGATCTTGCGGGGGGCCAGCTCGTTGGCGAGCACCCCCGATATGGCGTTCACCGCGCCCTTGGTGCCCGCGTAGACCGCCGCCGTCGGGGTGTGCACGTGCGTGATCGCCGAGGAGACGTTCACGATGCTCGCGCCTTCGCCGAGATGCTTCGCGGCGGCCCGCGTCGCCAGCAGGACGCCGAGTACGTTGACGTCGAACTGGCGGCGATAGTGTTCCTCGGTGACCTCCTCGATCGCGGCGAACTCGTAGACGCCGGAATTGTTGACCAGCACGTCGAGCCGCCCGAACGCGCGGATCGCGGCCTCGATCACATCCTGCGCCTCGGAAGCTCGGGATACGTCGCCCTGGGCCGCGACGGCCCTGCCGCCGGCGGACGTGATCGCGGCGACGACGGCTTCGGCCCCTGCCCTGCTGGACGCGTAGTTCACCACCACGGCGGCGCCGTCCCGCGCCAGCGCCTTGGCGATCCCCGCTCCGATGCCCTTCGAGGCCCCGGTGACGACGGCGACCTTGCCCGCAAGCTTCGACATGTATGCTATCTCCGGCATGGGCCGGCCGCGGGTCGCGGCCATCTTCCCATAGTTCGGAACTTCGGAACTAACGGAGCGTCGTTCAAGGGCCCAGATGGACGAAAGATGAGATCCCTGTTTCACCCCGCCATCGAGGACGTGCGGCCGGAGGCCATCCTGCACGCGCTCGCCGACCCGAGCCGCGCGGCCATCTTCGCCAAGATCATGCAGGCCGGGTGCGTCGAGGCCTGTTCGGCCGTATCGGCGGTCGGGGACCGGGTCATCCCGAAATCCTCGCTGTCCAACCACATCAAGGTGCTGCGCGAGGCCGGGTTGATCCGCAGCGAACGGCACGGCGTCGAGGTGCGCAACCATTCTCGCTGGACCGAGGTGGAGGCGCGCTTTCCCGGCCTGCTGGCGGGGATCATCAATGCCTACGCTTCTGAGGCCGGCACCGACGCGCGCCCCGCGAAGGCGGCAGAACCGCGTTAGGCGCGCGACCCGGATCTGTTGTCGAAGATCGGGGGCGCGGCGTCGAACCCGCTGCTCACCAGGTCCGGGCAGGCGCCGGTCCTGTCCGCCGGACGTCCCACAGGGCCGACGCGAGGCCGGAGCCCTGTCCGACCGGCCTGCACGGCGTCACGTGCGCGTCTGCCGCATCGCCCACGAATCTGCCGGCGGATGACCCGATGGTCCTGGCAGTCGACCACCTCCTGCAGGCGCGTGCGGCCATCGTCGCGATGGGCCGCCAGCGGCTGCGACAGGTGTCGGATCTGGCGCTGTTCGAGGACGGGCGCGCTCTGGCGCAGCGCTTGCGGGCCTGATTCCGGCGGCCGATCACGCGGCCGGTCGCGACCGACCGTCCGTTCCCGCGAGGTTGCGCTCGATGACGGCGCGCAGATGCGCGCGATCGAAGGGCTTGCCGACATGGTCGTCGGCGCCGGCCGCCCGGAGCGCCCGGACCTGCTCGGGCAGGACGTGGGCCGTCATCGCGATGATCGGCACCGCGCCGGACGCGTCGCCGAGGCCGCGGATGATGCGCGTGGCCGTGATGCCGTCCATGACCGGCATCTCCACGTCCATCAGCACGAGATCGTAGGCCTGCGCCTGGACCATGGCCACGGCCTCCTGGCCATCGCAGGCGATGGAGACGCGATATCCCATCGCCTCCAGAACCATCTGGGCGATCTCGCGGTTGATGGCCCCGTCCTCGACGAGGAGCAGGTGCCCGCGTCGGGACCCATCCGTCTCGACCGCGCGCGGCGGAGCCGGCGGGACCAGCTGGTCGAGCGCCGGCGCGCGCGGGAGGACCACGTCGAACCAGAAGGTCGAGCCCGCCCCGTCGCGGCTCTCCAGCCCCATGGTGCCGCCCATCGTCTCGATCAGGCCCTTGGCGATCGCGAGCCCCAGTCCCGTGCCGCCGAAGCGCCGGGTCGTGGAGCTGTCGGCCTGGGCGAAGCGGGTGAAGAGTCGCGCCTGCGCCTCGACCGGGATCCCGATCCCGGTGTCGCGGACGGCGACGCGCAGGGCGACGCCGTCCGATCGCGGCGCGCGCGTGAGCGTGACCGTCACGGCGCCGCGCTGCGTGAACTTGACCGCGTTGTTGACGAGGTTCAGCAGCACCTGCCTCAGCCGCGCCTTGTCCCCGACGACCGGCTGCTCCGTGCCCGCCTCGCTCTCCCAGCGCAGGGCGAGGCCCTTGCGCTCGGCGGTTCCGGCGACGAGGGCCACGGTCTCCTCGACGAGGGCGCGCGGCGAGAACGGCGCCGCCTCCAGCGCGATGCCGTCCGCCTCGATGCGCGCGTAATCGAGGATGTCGTTGACCACCGTGGTCAGGACCTCGCATCCGGCCCGCATCTGGTCGACGCAGCGCTGCTGGCTCGGGGTCAGCGTGGCGTCGTCGCGGAGCAGGTCACCGAAGCCCACGATGGCGTTCAGCGGCGTGCGGACCTCATGGCTCATCGTGGCGAGGAAATCGCTCTTGGCGCGCTCGCCGGCCTCGGCACGCGCCTGGGCCGCCTCGGCGCGATCGCAGGCGTCGGCGAGCTCCGCGGTTCGCTCCGACACGCGGCGCTCGAGATCGACATTGGCGAGGGCCAGGGCCTGATCGCGCTCACCCAGGCGCGCCAGGAGCGAGGTCAGCGCGTCCGTCAGCTCGGCGATCTCCAAGTAGCCACGCGGCTTCGGCAGGCGATTGTCGCCCGTGGACGCGTCGATGCCGCTGGCCGCCCCGGCCAGCGCGCGGAGCGGATGGGCGAGCCGCTCCGCCGCCGACCAGCCCAGCAGCGCGAACAGGAGCGTGAAGGCGGCGCCACCGAGCATCAGCCGGTTGATGATCGGATCGGAGATCGCCTTCGCCACCTCGACGGGCTGCCGCACCAGCACGGTCCACGGCAGGGTCGGTTGATCGGCCGCGGGACGGGCGCGGCTCGCGCCGGTGAAATAATCAGCCCCGTCGGGCCATGTCCCGCGCGCGCTCGCGAGCTCGGCACCGCTCGTCAATTCCGGCAGCGCGGGCAGGACGGCGTCGATCCGCTGACCGGCCTGATCGCCGGGGCCGAGGATGACGGTCCCGTCGCCGGCGAGGATCAGCACCTCGACGCTCGGCTCGCGCTTCAGGGCCTTGGCGATGGCCGCCCGGCTCATCTCCCGCATCCACGTGATGCTGAGATGGCCGCCGACGACGCCGGTCCGGGCCCCGGCCGCGTCGTGGAGCGGCATCGCGACGTCGATGAAGCGCCGGGGCTCTCCGTAGGGCAGCGCCGGCAGGCGTTTCGCGAGGAGCTTCGCCTCGTGGATGTCGATGACGGCCGGGGCCTCGATGCCCTTCTGGAACCACGGGCGCGCGGCCACGCTCTCGCCCTCCAGCATGCCGCCGGTGCTGGCGACGACCACACCGGACCGGTCCGCGAAGCCGATCCAGGCATAGGCGGGGTAGCTCTCGCGCAGGGCATCGACCCACGCGCGCTGCGCCTCGGGCTTCGTGGCGTTCGTCCGGGCGACCGACGACAGCACGGCCATGTCGCCGAGCCGCTCGGCGATGTTGGCGTCGATGATCTGGCGCAGATGCTCCGCGAGCTCGGCGGTGTGCGCCTCGGCGCGGATCTGCACGCGCGCGGCGACGAACTGCGAGACCAGGGTCGTAGCGGCGGCCGTCAGGAGCAGCGCTCCGGCGGCGAAGACGAGGGCGAGGAGGGTGCGCAGCCGCATGATGACACCGGACCCGGGACGCCCGACCGTCGCACAAGGCGGTTAATGCGGAGCTGTTGAGGGCCCGACGATCCGGGCCGCGGCTCGGAAACAGGACCGCTGGTCTTGCGCGAGAACGACCTGATAGACATCACTATTGCGCAGAGCCCTCGAAGAACTTCTTCGAAGAGGCATCGGCCGTCCGTGCCGGATCGAGGGCGAGGTGCGCTATGTTCGGACGTGCTCCCATACCGTCGAGATGACGACGGAGCCCTCGCCGACCGAGGCCGCGACGCGCTTGACGGATCCCGCCCGAACATCGCCGACCGCGAAGATGCCGGGACGCGACGTCGCGTAGGGTGAGACGGCGCCGATCGTGTTTCCGGTCATGACGAACCCGTGGCTATCGAGTTCGACGAGCCCCGAGAGCCAGCCCGTATTGGGGGCGGCCCCGACCATCACGAACACGGCGCAGGTCGGGACCACGCGCGTCGTCTGATCGGCGAGGGTGCGGATCGTGACCGCCTCGAGGTGGGAATCGCCGTGCAAAGCGGTGAGTTCGGCGCCGTACTCGACGGTGATCGCCGGCTCCGCCTCCAGCCGGCTCGACAGGTAGCTCGACATGGAGGTCGCGAGCGACGGCCCGCGCACGAGGAGGCGCACGTGCCGGGCGGAGCGGCTGAGATACATCGCGGCCTGTCCCGCGGAGTTGCCGCCCCCGATGATGATCGCCTCGGCATTCCGGCAGTCACGGGCCTCGATCTCGGTCGCCGCGTAGTAGATGCCGGCCCCCTCGAATGTCTCGAGGCGCTCGATCGGCAGTCTGCGGTACTGGACGCCGGTCGCGACCACGACCGCCCGCCCCCGGACGCGCCGACCCGTGTCGAAGGTCGCGCAGAACGATCCGTCCTCCAGCCCTTCCAGCTTGGCAACGCGCCGCGGCATCGCGAACCGCGTGCCGAACTTCATCGCCTGGACCTCCCCGCGCCAGACGAGATCGGCCCCGGAGATGCCGGTCGGAAAGCCCATGTAGTTCTCGATGCGGCTCGAGGTGCCGGCCTGACCGCCGATCGCCACGTCCTCGATCACCAGCGCGCGGAGCCCCTCCGCCCCGGCGTAGACCCCGGCAGCCACTCCGGCCGGGCCACCGCCCACGATGAGGACATCGAAGGCCTCGTCGTCGACGAGGTTGTAGTCGAGGCCGAGCAGCCGCGCGACCTTGGCGGGGGTCGGATCGGGCACGACGACGCCCCGGCCGAAGATGACCGCCGGCCTCTCCGACGAGATCGCGCAGCTTCTGGCCACGCTCGCCGCCTCCGGGCTGCCCAGCGGATGGGACCTGTAGGGAAGGCGGTTCCGGCTCGCGAACTCCGCGATCCGTCGCACGCTCCGGTCGTCATCCTCGCCGATGAGCACGAGCGTGCCGTCATGCGCGTCGAGCTGCCGTCGCCGCCGTGCGGCGAGGACCGTGATGATGATGTCCGACATCTCCGGAATCTCGGACATCAGCTGCAGCATCGCCGGACGCGGGACCTCGGTGACGACGGTATCCGCGCTCGCCCGCATGGGCATCGACCAGACGCCGCCGTTCAGGAACGAGATCTCGCCCATGAATTGGGTCGGCCCGAGCGTCGCGGGCAGATGTCGCTCGTCGGTGAACGGGTTGACCACTTCGATCTCGCCGGCCTCGACGTAGTAGAAGCGGTCGGCCAGGTCGCCGGCGCGCACGACGAAGGTTCCGGCCGGGTAGCGCGTCTCGACCCCGATGCCCCGGAGCGCGGCGACATGCGATGCGGCGAGTGGGATGCGCTGCATCTCCCGGAGGTCACGACCGATCGATTCCATGAACCGCTCCTATCGCAAGTTGCGCCCGGGGGCGCAGCATCGATGGCCGGGCCTCGGCAAGCAAGATCCGCATCCCCGCGCTCGCCGGTGCAGGGGCCGGTCTGGGTATCGGCTGTCGCGGCGATCGACGTCGCGGGCAGGCACCCGATGGCGGCACGGAGCCGCCCGACCGGCCGGCGCGGGTCACGTGGCAGCGCCCCGCCCGCGGATCAGTGTAGGAGCGCGTGCTCCCGAGCACGGCCGGCGCCCTCGGAACGTGAGATCTTCGCGACAGGTCGAGAGATCAATATTCCCGACGGAGGCATCCATGGCTGATGTTGCTGCGATCCGCGAGACGATACACCTCGACGAGGGGGACGTGATCGTCCTGCTCCCCGGCGACCTGTCCCTAGCGAGCATCAACCTGCTTCAGGCCAAGCTCGACGGTCTGGCCGCGGACCTGAACGCGCGGTGCATGGAAGAGAGCCGCGCTTCCCTGTCGGGATTGGCCGGGCTCGCCGCCTTCCTCGCCAACTGAGACGGAGCCGGCCACGCACTCAGTGCAGTCGCAGCGCCGCGCGCACCGGCCGCGCCCGGACCGGCCGCGACGCGGGGCATCCTGCGAGCCGGTCGCGGATGGCGGGGACCGGCACCTCGATGGTCGGCGATGGACAGGCCGCCGGCTCGGGGCTCGGGCAGACCGGGGGCGGCCGAGCCCCGATCCACCGGACCGGGCCGGATCTCGCTATCACCGGACTGAGCGTTCGCCGCGGGAGGATCCGGCGCCTCGCGGGCGCGCTGCGACCAATTCGACACGCCCGGTCCGCCGGTGACGCGGCCGGCCTCCCTGTCGCGGTTCCGGCTCCCGGCGCCGACCCGGCGCGGCTCGGACCGCGATCCTCGGCCGTCGTTCCAGACAATCGTCGCCGCGATCGCTCGGGCATCAGCGCCTCGCCGGCGAGGCGTGAGCGTGCGCGCCGCCGCATTCGCCGCGGCTGTGCAAGCACGCGCCGCCCGCGCGGCGCCGGATTTTCTCAGCGTGCGCGCCGCAGACCCTGCCGCGCACTCGCCCGCGCGAGCTCCGATACTGAGATCGACTTCATGTTCCGGAGTCTTCTGTCGGTCCGGGCGCTCCCCTCCGCGTAGAGACTGCCGAGTCCTGTAGGGCGAAACCTGACTTATAGGGGTTGCAACGGTTTGCTAGGGTTGATGGTTACTGCTCGCGGAAAGCGTGGAGAACTCGATGTACGCCTCGGTCCTGGGCGATCTGGAGATATCGGTCGAGCCTCCGGGTGCCGGGCCGCCGCCCGAGGCGCTCATCCTCCGCGAACACATCCGCCGGATCCTGCGCAAGCTCACGCGCCCGGCGGCCAGCGCTCAGTACAGCTGAAGGGAACGAAGCACGGTGCCGTCGGCGATGTGGATCTCCACGCACCAGCGTTCGTCAGGATCGGGCAGTTCGCCCCGCGCGTGCATCTCGGCGATCAACTGCGTTGCCTCGGCCACGGCGACCTCGATCGAGCTTGCCAGCACGCCCTCCTCGTCCTCGATGACCTCGTTCGGCCCTCTCAGGCGGAAATGGTACCGCTCTACCATGTCGCTCCTGCTCACACCGTCGGCACAGCACTCCGACCGCGCGAGGGTAGCATCGAATGGGCGGATAAAGCCAAGCTGGCATGCCAAGTCGGGCCCGGCAGGGGTCGAATCCGCCCGCGTCGGCACGCAGTTGCGCCTGTGATCTACGAGGATGTCGGGGGCAAGCCCGGTGCAGGTCGATGCAGGTTGTTGCGCCGGCCAAGCTCTTAACGCGGCAGGCCTTTTTGCGGCGCATGGTGCGGGCATGTCCCAGCGCCCGACGAGCCCGCCATGCATTTCGAGATCCGAGCGACCGACACCCGTCTTTGGACCTGGGTGCTCCTCGATGCGACACAGATGCCGGTCCTGACATCGGATCGCACCTTCCCCTCGGAGGCCCAGGCCTCGGCGGCCGCGCTGGCCTTCGCCAAGCTCGTCACGCGGGCCGGCAGGACCCTCACCGCCGCCCCGTCCGGCGGACTGATCTGAGGCGTCCGCCGCTGCCCGGGTGGTAGCCCGCCCGCCGAGCGCGCCGAGCCCGCGTCCGGTCGCCGACCGCACGCATTCTCGATATGCGGGCCCGTCGACGGCCGCACCGTCGAGGGCGGCCCTCGAGAGCCGGCTGTCCGTCGGCGAGACGGCCCGACTCTCTGGACGCGCGGAAGGACTTCAGTCGTCGCGGGCCATCGCCTGTCGGTGGCGCCGGACGCAGCCGCGCAGCGCCATGTCGGTGTGCAGGTCGACGATCTCCGCCTTGGTCATCCGGCCATCGGGCCTGTACCACGTGCAGGCGCTGGTGAGCATGCCGAGGATCGCGTAGGCCGCGACGCGCGAGTCCCGAATGTCGAGCGCGCCCGCGGCGACGCCGTCATCGAGCAGCGCGACCAGCCTGTCTTCGTAGTCCCGGCGCAGCGCCACGATCGCCGCGTAATGCGGCGCATCGAGCGACCGCAGCTCGAAATTCGCGATGAAGACTTCCTGCTTCTTCTCGAGATGGTACGTGACGTGGTGGGCCACGAAGGCGCGGAGGCGGTCCGTCGGGCCGCCGGACGCCGCTGCCAGCGCCGCGTCGGTCTGCGCCAGCAATGTCTCCATGTGGTCGCGCACGATGTCGAACAGCAGATCCTGCTTGCTGCGGATGTGGTTGTAGAGCGAGGCCGGCTGGATCCCGACCTCGGCGGCCAGGGCGCGCAGGGTCATCGCCTCGTAGCCGTGACGGTAGATGAGCCGAAGCCCGGCCTGGCGGATGGCGGCGGCCGTGCGCGGCCCGTTCGATCCGGCGGTGCGACCCACGAAGACACTCCGAAGACAGTTCAGAGCGCAACAGACACCGGGGAATGCTCACGCCGATCCCCGCTATAGGCTCACGAACGTCCGTTCGTAAATCGCCTTGCCAGCGCGGTTTAACGAACGTACGTTCGTTTCAAAGAGGCGAGTGCCCGATTCTCTGGCGAGGAGACGCGCGATGCCCATGGGCCTGCAGGATTTCGAGTTCGGCCTGGGCGAGACGGCCGATGCCCTGCGCGCCGAGGTCGAGCGCTTCGCCCGCGCCGAGATCGCCCCCCGCGCGGCAGCGATCGATGTCAGCAACGCGTTTCCCGCCGACCTCTGGCGCAAGCTCGGCGCACTCGGCGTGCTCGGCGTCACCGTCGAGGAGACCTACGGCGGCGCCGGCCTGGGCTACCTCGAGCACGCGGTGGCCATGGAGGAGATCAGCCGGGCCTCGGCCTCGGTCGGCCTGTCCTACGGCGCGCATTCCAACCTCTGCGTGAACCAGATCCGCCGCAACGGCACCGAGGCGCAGAAGCGGCGCTACCTGCCGAGGCTGATCGCGGGCGAGCATGTCGGCGCGCTCGCGATGTCCGAGCCGGGCTCCGGCAGCGACGTCGTCTCCATGCGGCTGCGGGCCGACCGCCGCGGCGACCGCTACGTCCTGAACGGCACCAAGATGTGGATCACCAACGGCCCCGACGCCGACATCCTGGTCGTGTACGCCAAGACGGATCCCGGGGCTGGCCCGCGGGGGATCACGGCGTTCCTGGTCGAGAAGGATTTTCCCGGCTTCTCCACCGCGCAGAAGCTCGACAAGCTCGGCATGCGCGGCTCCAACACCTGCGAGCTGCTGTTCCGGGACTGCGAGATACCGGAAGAGAACGTCCTGGGCGCGGTGGGGCGCGGCGTCGGCGTGCTGATGTCGGGCCTCGACTACGAGCGCGCCGTGCTGGCCGCCGGCCCGCTCGGCATCATGCGCGCCTGCCTCGACGTCGTCCTGCCCTATCTCCACGAGCGGCGGCAATTCGGTCGGCCGATCGGCGAGTTCCAGCTCATGCAGGGCAAGATCGCCGACATGTACACGGCGACGAACGCCGCCCGGGCCTACGTCTACGCGGTGGCGCGGGCCTGCGAGCGCCTGGAACAAGGCGCTGCTCGACAACGCCGCCCGGCCGTCCGGCGCCCTGGTCTTCGCCGGGGCGACGCTGTCCGAGCCGCAATTCGACCGGCTGAAGGCGGAGCTCGAGGCGAACTACCAGGGCGCCGCCAATGCCGGCCGGCCGCTGCTGCTGGAGGGCGGCCTCGACTGGAAGCCGCTCGCGCTCTCGCCGCGCGACATGCTGCGCGCGACCGCCGACCGCGTCCGCCTCGGCGGCGGGGCGGCCGCGCGGGAGCGGCATCGCGCCCGCGGCAAGCTCCTGCCCCGGGACCGGATCCGGGCGCTGATCGACCCGTTCTCGCCCTTCCTGGAGGTCGGCCAGCTGGCCGGGCACGGCCTCTACGGCGGCGAGGTCCCCTCGGCCGGGATCGTCACTGGCATCGGCCGCGTCTCCGGGCGCGAGTGCGTGATCGTCGCCAACGACGCGACCGTGAAGGGCGGCACCTACTTCCCGATGACCGTGCAGAAGCATCTCCGGGCGCAGGAGATCGCGCAGCAGAACCGGCTGCCCTGCCTCTACCTCGTCGACAGCGGCGGCGCACATCTGCCAAGCCAGGACGAAGTCTTCCCGGGCCGGGACCATTTCGGTCGCATCTTCTACAACCAGGCGACGATGTCGGCGCAGGGGATCGCCCAGATCGCCGTGGTGATGGGCTCCTGCACCGCCGGCGGCGCCTACGTGCCGGCGCTGTGCGACGAGTCGATCATCGTCCGCGGCCAGGGCACGATCTTCCTCGGCGGGCCGCCGCTGGTGAAGGCCGCCACCGGCGAGGAGGTCAGCGCCGAGGAGCTCGGCGGCGCCGACGTGCACGCCAGGATCTCGGGCGTGACCGACCACATGGCGGAGACCGACGCCCACGCCCTCGGCATCGCCCGCCGCATCGTGGCCAACCTGAACGCGGTGAAGCGCCCCGCGCTCGCGCTGCGGCAGCCCGAGCCGCCGCGCTACGCCGCCGAGGAGATCTACGCGGCGGTGCCGGCGGACCGCCGGACGCCCTACGACGTGCGCGAGGTCATCGCCCGGCTGGTGGACGGCAGCGACTTCGACGAGTTCAAGCGCCTCTACGGCCAGACCCTGGTCTGCGGCTTCGCCCATATCTGGGGCTACCCGGTGGGAATCGTCGCCAACAACGGCATCCTGTTCTCGGAGAGTGCCCTGAAGGGCGCCCACTTCGTCGAGCTCTGCGCCCAGCGCGGCGTGCCCCTGGTGTTCCTCCAGAACATCACCGGCTTCATGGTCGGCCGGCGCTACGAGGCCGGCGGCATCGCCAAGGACGGGGCCAAGATGGTCACCGCCGTCGCGACCGCGGCGGTGCCCAAGTTCACCGTCCTGATCGGCGGCAGCTTCGGGGCCGGCAATTACGGCATGTGCGGACGGGCCTACGGGCCGCGCTTCCTCTGGATGTGGCCGAACGCGAGGATCGGCGTGATGGGCGGCGAGCAGGCGGCCTCGGTCCTGGCCACGGTCCGGCGCGACGGCATCGAGGGCCGCGGCGGCACGTGGTCGGTCGAGGACGAGGCGGCGTTCAAGGCGCCGATCCGGGCGCAGTACGAGGAGCAGGGCCACCCCTACTATTCCAGCGCCCGGCTCTGGGACGACGGGGTGATCGACCCGGCCGACACGCGCCGCGTCCTGGCGCTCGGCCTCTCGGCGAGCCTCAACGCGCCGACGCCTGAGACCCGCTTCGGCCTGTTCCGGATGTAGGAGGCGCGGGATGGGCGACACCTTGCTGGAGACGGTCGACGAGCGCGGGGTCGCCACCCTGACGCTCAACCGTCCGGAGCAGCACAACGCCTTCGACGACGGCCTGATCGCCGCCCTCACCGCGTCCCTGCACCGGCTGGGCGCCGCGCCCGGGATCCGGGCGATCGTCCTGGCGGGCGCCGGCCAGAGCTTCTCGGCGGGCGCCGACCTCGCGTGGATGCGCCGGATCGCCGGCCAGTCCTTCGACAGCAACCTCGCCGACGCCGCCGGGCTCGCGGGGCTGATGCACAGTCTCGACCGGCTGCCGAAGCCGACGCTCGCCCTCGTGCACGGCGTGGCCTACGGCGGCGGCGTCGGGCTCGCCGCCTGCTGCGACGTCGCCATCGCGGCCGAGAGCGCGCGGTTCTGCCTGAGCGAGGTGCGGCTCGGCCTCATCCCGGCGACGATCGGCCCCTACGTGGTCAACGCGATCGGCCCGCGCTGGGCCCGGCGCCTGTTCCAGACCGCGGAGGTCTTCTCCGCCGAGCGCGCACGGGCGATCGGCCTCGTGCACGAGGTGGTGCCCGACGGCCGGCTGGGGGCGGCCGGCGCGGAGGTGCTGCGCGACATCCTCCGGGGCGCCCCGGGCGCGCAGGCCGAGGCCAAGGACCTCGTCTTCCTGTGCGAGGGGCGGCCGGTGGACGCCGACCTGGGACGCGAGACGGGCCGGCGCATCGCCCGGCGCCGGGCGTCGGACGAGGGGCAGGCGGGCATCGCCGCCTTCCTCGACAAGCGCCCTCCCCCGTGGCGGCGGGATTGAGGGGGCGGCCATGTTCGGCAAGATCCTCATCGCCAACCGCGGCGAGATTGCCTGCCGGGTGATCGCCACGGCCCGGCGCCTCGGCATCGGCACGGTCGCGGTCTATTCCGAGGCGGATGCCGGCGCCCGCCACACCCGGATGGCCGACGAGGCGTGGCCGATCGGGCCCGCCCCGGCGCGCGAGAGCTACCTCGTGGGCGAGCGGATCCTCGACGTCGCCCGGCGCGCCGGGGCGGAGGCGATCCATCCGGGCTACGGCTTCCTGTCGGAGAACGCGGACTTCGCCGGCGCCTGCGCCGGGGCCGGCCTCGTGTTCGTCGGCCCGCCCCAGGCGGCGATCCGGGCCATGGGCTCCAAGGCCGAGGCCAAGGCGCTGATGGAGCGCGCCGGGGTGCCGCTGGTGCCGGGCTATCACGGCGCCGCGCAGGATCTCCCGGTGCTGAAGGAGGCGGCCGCCCGGATCGGCTACCCGGTCTTGATCAAGGCGTCGGCCGGCGGCGGCGGCAAGGGCATGCGCGTCGTCGCGGCGGCCGCGGCGTTCGAGTCCGCCCTGGCCGGCGCCCAGCGCGAGG
This sequence comes from Methylobacterium mesophilicum, assembly GCF_036441335.1. Lineage (GTDB taxonomy): Bacteria > Pseudomonadota > Alphaproteobacteria > Rhizobiales > Beijerinckiaceae > Methylobacterium > Methylobacterium mesophilicum_B. The sequence continues at coordinate 2,577 of NZ_MLBW01000022.1, read as the reverse complement.
CGCGGGCGTCCTTCGGCGACGACCGGGTGCTGATCGAGAAATACCTGACCCGCCCCCGGCACATCGAGATCCAGGTCTTCGCCGACAGCCACGGCACCACCGTCTCGCTGTTCGAGCGCGACTGCTCGATCCAGCGGCGCCACCAGAAGGTGATCGAGGAGGCGCCCGCCCCGGGGATGGATCCGGTCCGGCGCGCGCGGATGGGCGAGGCCGCGGTCGCGGCGGCGCGGGCGGTCGGCTATGTCGGCGCCGGCACGGTGGAGTTCATCGCCGACGGCGAGACCTTCTACTTCATGGAGATGAACACCCGGCTCCAGGTCGAGCATCCGGTGACCGAGATGGTCACGGGACTCGACCTGGTGGAGTGGCAGCTGCGCGTGGCCGCGGGCGAGCGGCTGCCGCTCGGCGCCGGGGATCTGGCCCTGCGCGGCCACGCGATCGAGGCGCGGGTCTACGCCGAGGATCCGGCGCGCGATTTCCTGCCGGCGGTCGGCACCCTCGCCCACCTGCGCCAGCCGCCGGAGGTGCCGGGGCGGGTGCGGGTCGAGACCGGGATCGTGCAGGGCGACCGGATCACTCCGGATTACGACCCGATGATCGCCAAGCTGGTCGTCTGGGGCGAGGACCGGGCGGCCGCGATCCGGCAGCTCGCGGCCGCCCTCGCCGCCTACGAGGTCGTCGGCGTGACGACCAATCTGGATCTCCTGCGCGCCGTCGCCGGCCACCCCGCCTACCGCGCGGCCGACCTCGATACCGGCTTCATCGCCCGCCACGCCGACGACCTGCTGGCGCCGCTTGCGACCGGTGCGGCCGATCCCGCGCTCTGGGCCGCCGCCGCCCTCACCGTCCTGCGCGACCGGCGCGCGGCCGTCGCCGCGCAGGNGGTCGTCGGCGTGACGACCAATCTGGATCTCCTGCGCGCCGTCGCCGGCCACCCCGCCTACCGCGCGGCCGACCTCGATACCGGCTTCATCGCCCGCCACGCCGACGACCTGCTGGCGCCGCTTGCGACCGGTGCGGCCGATCCAGCGCTCTGGGCCGCCGCCGCCCTCACCGTCCTGCGCGACCGGCGCGCGGCCGTCGCCGCGCAGGCGCGGGCGAGCGGCGACCCGTGGTCGCCCTGGGCCGATCCGGACGCGTGGCGGATGAACGGGGAGCCCTACCAGGACCTGCAGTTCCGCCACGGCGYCGACCCGCCCGTCACCCTGCGCACGCACCCGCTCCCCGACGGCGGCGCCCGCGTCGACCTGCCGGGCGGCTCCGTCCTGGCGGCGCTCGCCGAGGACGCAGAGGGCGAGCGGCTGATGCTGGACGGCGTCTGGCGCCGGCTGCGCGCGGTCCGCAGCGGCGCGGAGCTGACGGTGATCGTCGGCGGCCGGAACGCGACGCTGGTCCACGTCGATCCCCTCGCCCCGCCCCGGACCGAGGCGTCCGGCAGCGACCGGGTGACGGCGCCCGTGCCGGGCCGCCTGACCCAGCTCTGGGTGCGGCCCGGCGATGCCGTGGAGAAGGGCGCGCCGCTCGCGGTGATCGAGGCGATGAAGATGGAGATCACCCTCCGCGCGCCGCAGGCCGGCACCGTCGCCGAGATCCGCCACACCGTCGACGACATGGTCGAGGAGGGCGCCGAGATCGTCACCTTCGCGGCGGAGGAGCGACCCGCATGAGCTATCCGGCCCGGGTGCAGGTGGTCGAGGTCGGGCCGCGCGACGGGCTCCAGAACGAGCCCGCGCCGGTGCCGATCGCCGCCAGGGTGGCGCTGATCGAGGCCCTGGCCGAGGCCGGGATGACCCGCATCGAGGCCGGCAGCTTCGTGTCGCCCCGCTGGGTGCCGCAGATGGCCGACACCGCGGAGGTCCTGGCGCGGCTGCGGCCCCGGCCCGAGGTCGGCTATGCCGTTCTCGTCCCGAACCTGCAGGGCCTGGAGCGGGCCCTCGCCTCCGGGGTCCGGGAGGTCGCGGTGTTCGCCGCCGCCTCCGAGAGCTTCTCCCGGCGCAACGTCAACGGCTCGATCGCCGAGAGCCTCGACCGCTTCGCCCCGGTGCTGGAGGCCGCGCGCGCGCGAGACCTGCGGGTGCGGGGCTACGTCTCCTGCGTGCTGGGCTGCCCCTACGAGGGCGACGTCGTGCCGGCGGCGGTCGCCCGGGTCGCCGCGTCCCTGCACGCGATGGGCTGCCACGAGATCGCCCTCGGCGACACGATCGGGACCGGCACGCCGCTCCAGGCCCGGCGGCTCGTCGAGCGGGTGGCCGCCGACGTGCCGATGACGGCCATCGCCCTGCATTTCCACGATACCTACGGGCAGGCCCTGGCCAACATCCTCGCCTGCCTCGAACTCGGGGTGTCGGTTGTGGACGCCGCGGTGGCGGGGCTCGGGGGCTGCCCCTACGCGCCGGGCGCCGCCGGCAACGCCGCCACCGAGGACGTCGTCTACATGCTGCGCGGCATGGGCATCGAGACCGGCATCGACCTCGACGTCCTCGCCGCGGCCGGGCGGTCGATCGCGTCCCAGCTCGGCCGGGAGCCGGCCTCGAAGGTCGCCCGCGCGCTGGCCGCCGCGCCGCCGCACCCCTGATC
>NZ_MLBW01000021.1:0-166691 GCF_036441335.1 Methylobacterium mesophilicum | reverse complement strand
GTGGCGACGGGACCGGGTCCGGCCGCCGCGCCGCGGCGGATCGTGTTCGGGCTGGCGGGCGCGGCCGCGCTCCTCGCCGCCGGGCTCTACCCGACCTTCGGCGGCCTGGTCCTGCGCGGCGCCTTCGCCACCGGCGGCATGGCGTTCCTCACCCACCAGCCCCTGTGGCTGGCCTACGGGCTCGGCGCCGCCGCGGGCGCGCTGGCGTTCGGCAGTGTCCTCGGCCTGTTCGCGGTCGCGGCCAACCGGCCCCTGCGGCCGCGCCTGCGCCGGGTCGGGTACGGGGCGCTCGCCTTCCTGGCCCTGTGGCTCGGCGCGATCCTGATCGGCCTCGGCGGCGACCTGGGCGTCGGCCCCTGGCCCCGGCGGGCGATGCGGCCGGAGGAGGCCGCGCTCGCCGCKGGKCTGCTGATCGCGGCGGCCCTGCCCCACACCGTGCTGGCGACATTGCGCCGGCATCGTCCGGCCGTGTGACCCCCCTGCCTTGCGGGCCGGCCTCCGTTCCCGCAGAGTCGGCGCGACAGGCGTTGCGGGACTCGGCCCCCGAGAGTCGGGCCCGCGGGAGGCATCGCGATGCATGAGGCGAACGTGATGGAGCACGGCGCTCAAGCCGCCACGGCCGGAGCGATGCCGGCCGCGCCGGTCGCCGGGGCATCCGACCGGCCCTGGCTGGCCGCCTACCCGCCCGGCGTCCCGGCGGAGATCGACGTCGCCGGCCTCGGGACCCTGGTCGACCTGTTCGAGACCAGCGTGACCGCGTTCGCGGGCCGGCCGGCGATGCTGTGCTTCGGATCGACCATGACCTACGCGACCCTCGGCCAGCAGGCGCGCGACCTCGCGGCCTGGCTGCGCGGGCAGGGTCTGGCGAAGGGCGACCGCGTCGCGATCATGCTGCCGAACGTCCCCGCCTACGCGGTGGCGATCTTCGGCGTCCTCCTGGCGGGCGGGACGGTGGTCAACACCAACCCGCTCTACACCCCCCGGGAATGCGCGCAGCAGATCGGTGATTCCGGCGCGCGCATCCTGATCGTCCTGGAGAATTTCGGCGCCACGATCGCGGCGGCGCTGCCCGACGTCGCCCTCGAGCGGGTCGTCCTGGTCGGCCCCGGCGACGGGCTGGGACTCAAGGGGCAGGTGATCAACCTCGCGAGCCGGCACGTCCGGAAGGCGGTGCCGCCGTTCCGCCTGCCGGAGGGCCTCGCGATCCCGTTCGCGACCGTCCTCCGTCAGGGCCGGTCGATGCCGCGCACCTCCGTGACGGTCGACCCGGAGGATCTGGCCTTCCTGCAATATACCGGGGGCACCACGGGCATCGCCAAGGCGGCGATGCTGAGCCACCGCAACATCATGGCGAATGTCGAGCAGTCGCAGCTCTGGTTCAACTCGAAGGATCCGAGCGTCGCGCGCTGCGTGGTCACGGCGCTGCCGCTCTACCACATCTTCGCGCTCACCGCGTGCTTCTTCCAGTTCATGCGCAGCGGCGGCTCCTGCCTGCTGATCCCCAATCCGCGCGACTGCGACGGCATGGTCAAGACCCTGAGCCGCACGCGCTTCACCCACCTGATGGGCGTGAACACCCTGTTCAACGTGCTGATCAACCACCCGAAGATCAACACCGTGGATTTCGCCCACCTCGACTTCGTGGTCGGCGGCGGCACGGCCGTCCAGCGGGCCGTGGCCGAGCGCTGGAAGGCCCTGACCGGCAACACGATCGTCGAGGGCTACGGCCTGTCCGAGACCTCGCCGGTGGTGTGCGTCAACCCGCGGGGCATGCGCGACTTCTCGGGGACGATCGGCTACCCGCTGCCCTCCACGGAGGTCTCGATCCGCGCCGTCTCCGGCGAGCCCCTCCCGGACGGGCAGCCGGGGGAGATCTGCGTGCGCGGGCCCCAGGTGATGCGCGGCTACTGGAACCGGCCGGAGGAGACCGCGCGGGCGATGACCGCGGACGGGTTCTTCCGGACGGGCGACGTCGCGATCCTGCAGGCGGACGGGCAGGTCCGCATCGTCGACCGGATGAAGGACATGATCCTCGTCTCCGGCTTCAACGTCTATCCGAACGAGGTCGAGGACGTGCTGGCGGCCCACCCGGCCGTGCTCGAATGCGCGGTGGTCGGCGCGCCCAGCGAGGAGACCGGCGAGATGGTGGTGGCCCACGTGGTCCTGAAGGACACGTCGGTCTCCACCGATGTCCTGCGGGCCCATGCCCGCACCCAGCTCACCGGCTACAAGGTGCCCCGCCGCGTGGTGCTCCACGAGACCCTGCCGAAGACCAACGTGGGCAAGGTGCTGCGGCGGATGCTGCGCGACGAGTCGCCGCCGGCCTGACCGTCGCCCGCGCGGCGGAGGCCGCCCTGCGTCCCGGTGCCGCTCGCGGGCGGCGTAACCCCTGCGCGCCGCTCGCCGAACGGTGAGGCTGCGGCGCTTGCGCCCCTGTCGGCCGTCGCCGATCTGTGGGTTGTGCAGGCAGGAGATCCGAGGAGACGGCCATGTTGATCAAGCGCGGGCGCGGTTGGGAGATTCCGGAACATCTGGCGACGCCGGAGGCCGTGTTCCTCGATCGGCGGGCCCTGATCGGCGGCGCGGCCGGACTCGCGGCCGGACTCGCGGCCGGATCGCTCCTGGGCGGCCGCGCCGCCCGGGCGGCCGCGGGCGACGCGCCGCTCTACCCGGCGCAGCAGAACCCTGCCTACACCCTCGACCGGCCGCTGACGCCGGAGCGCTTCAGCGCCGACTACAACAATTTCTACGAGTTCGGCACGTCGAAGACGGTGCTGCCGGCCGCCAACGCCCTCAAGACGCAGCCCTGGACCCTGAAGATCGACGGCCTCGTGGAGAAGCCCTTCGAGATCGGCGTCGACGACCTGATCCGGAAGGTCGGACTCGAGGAGCGGCTCTACCGCCACCGCTGCGTCGAGGCGTGGTCGATGGCGGTGCCGTGGACCGGCTTCCCGCTGGCGAAGCTCGTGGCGCTCGCCAAGCCCACCTCCGGCGCGAAGTACATCCGCTTCGAGACCTTCATGGACAAGGCGATGGCGCCCGGCCAGCGGGCCTTCTTCTATCCCTGGCCCTACACGGAGGGCCTGACCCTCGCGGAGGCCGGCAACGACCTCGCCTTCATGGTCACGGGGATCTACGGCAAGCCGCTGCCCAACCAGTTCGGCGCGCCGATCCGCGTCGCGGTGCCGTGGAAATACGGGTTCAAGTCGGCCAAGTCGCTGGTGAAGGTCTCGTTCACCGCGGACAGGCCGAAGACCTTCTGGGAAGGTCTGCAGGCCTCGGAGTACGGCTTCTGGGCCAACGTGAACCCGGCCGTGCCGCACCCGCGCTGGAGCCAGGCGACCGAGCGCGTCCTCGGCACCGACCAGCGGGTGCCGACGCTGATCTACAACGGCTACGGCGAGCAGGTCGCGGGCCTCTACAAGGGCCTCGAGGGCGAGCGCCTGTTCGTCTGATCCGGACCCGCCGGAGCCGCGCTGGCGCGGCTCCGGTCCCGACGACACGGCGCCTACGTCACGTCTCCATCCGCGCCGTCGGCCCGCGCCTCAGCGCGGGCAGGCATGGGCCCGCTCGAAGGCCTGCAGATCCGCCACGGTCGCCTGCTCCTGCCGCGAGAGCGGCACGCGATCCATGGCGTCGTACCGGCAATCCGCGTTGCCGAAGGTCCGGATCGCCCGCGGCGTGCTGAAGCAGTACCCGGCCTGCTTGTAGATCAGGTTGCGCTGGTACCAAGCTTCCGCGCAGTCATCCGCCATCGCACCGGTCGATCCCGCGACGAGGATCAGAGCGTAGAGAGCAGCGCGCATCGAATCGTCTCCGTGAGGATCCGGATCCAACCATCGGATGCTCAGTAGGTCCAGCGCTGCGCCTTCGAGACGAGGAAGTCGCGGAACGCCTGCACGCGGGCGACCGAGCGCATCTCCTCGGCGTAGACGAGGTAGCTCTCCAGGCTCGGCATCTCGGTCTCGCGCAGCACCTGCACGAGCTGCTGGCCGCCATCCACCGCGTAGTCGGGCAGGATGCCGATGCCGGCGCCGGCCTCCATGGCGCGCTGCAGCGCGCCGATGTTGTTCACCGTCAGGTGGACCTGGCGCCGCTCGCGGCCCTCGCGGCCGGCATCGGCGAGCCAGTGGGCGGCGAGCAGGTACGAGGGCTCGTTGCCGCCGAAGGAGACGAGGCGGTGATCGTCGAGCTCCTCGATGGTCTTGGGCTCGCCGAAGCGCTTGACGTAATCCGGGCTCGCGAAGGCGTGGTAGTGCACGGTGAACAGCCGCCGCTGGATCAGGTCCGGCTGCGCCGGGCGCCGCATGCGGATCGCCACGTCGGCCTCACGCATGGCGAGATCGAGCTCCTCGTTGGTGAGGATCAGCTCGATGCGCACGTCCGGGTAGAGGTCGAGGAACTCGCCCACTCGCTGAGACAACCAGGACGTGCCGAGGCCCACCGTGGTGGTGACCTTGAGGTCACCGGTCGGCCGCTCGGAGGTCTCGACGAGCCGGGCCCGGGTATTCTCCAGGCGCAGCTTCATGTCGCGCGCGGCGCGGAACAGAAGGTCACCCTGCTCGGTGAGCAGGAGGCCGCGGGCATGGCGGTGGAAGAGCGGCGCCTTGAGCTCGCGCTCAAGGGCGCTGATCTGGCGGCTCACCGCCGATTGGCTGAGCCCGATATCGTCACCCGCCTTGGTGAAGCTCCCCGCCTCCGCGACGTTGAGGAAGATCCGGATCTTGTCCCAGTCCAAGGCGAGAACCCCTACCAGCGCGCGCCCGCGGGTCGCGCCCTGGGTGGAAGATGGGCGCGAAGCGGCGGGCAGATCACCGGGCGAACTGCGCGGTGCCGCGCGCGGATGGCCGCTCGCCGCACCGCGCGGGCATGCAACCAATGCATCCCGGCGCAGTCAGCACTCCTATGCACACGGTGCATGGTCCTGCGCAAGCACAAGCAGCGCGATCTTGTTGAAATGCCGGCCGCGGCCGGTCCGCGCACGGAGCGTGAGACCGGCGCGGCGGTCACTCCGCCGCCGCGGCCTGGACCGGGCTCTCGCCGATCTCCAGGTTGGCCAGGAACTTCTCCGCCTCCAGCGCCGCCATGCAGCCCATGCCGGCGGCGGTGATCGCCTGACGGTAGACGTCGTCCGTGACGTCGCCGGCGGCGAACACACCCGGGATCTCGGTCTCGGTGGTACCGGGCTTCACGCTGAGGTAGCCGCCGTGGCGCATGGGCAGCTGCCCCTCGAAGATCGCGGTGGCCGGCTGGTGGCCGATCGCCACGAACACGCCGTCGGCCTTCACCTCGCTGATCTCGCCCGAGCGCGGATCCTTGAGGCGGACGTGGGTCACGCCCGGCGCCGGCTTCTGCACGCCGCAGATCTCGGCGATCTCCCGGTGCCAGAGCACCTCGACGTTCGGGTGCTTGAACAGGCGCTCCTGCAGGATCCGCTCGGCCCGGAAGCTGTCGCGGCGATGGACGACCGTCACCTTGCTGGCGATGTTGGCGAGGTACAGGGCCTCCTCGACCGCCGTGTTGCCGCCGCCCACGACCACGACCTCCTTGCCGCGGAAGAAGAACCCGTCGCAGGTCGCGCAGGCCGATACGCCGCCGCCCTGGAACGCCGCCTCGGAGGGGATTCCGAGCCACTTGGCCTGGGCGCCCGTGGCGATGACCAGGGCGTCGCACGAGTAGGTCTCGCCCGAATCGGCCTCGAGGCGGAACGGCCGCTGCTTGAGATCGACCTTCGTGATGTATTCCGAGACGATCCGGGTGCCGACATGCTCGGCCTGGAGGCGCATCTGCTCCATCAGCCAGGGGCCCTGAATGGCCTCGGCGAAGCCCGGGTAATTCTCGACATCCGTGGTGATCATGAGCTGCCCGCCCGGCTGGAAGCCGGAGATCAGCAGCGGCTCGACCATGGCGCGGGCCGCGTAGATCGCCGCCGTGTAGCCGGCGGGACCCGAGCCGATGATCACGAGCTTGGCGTGCGTGTGGGCCATGTGTCTCGGTCTCCTCAGGCCGGTCCGGCCGCGCGGCGCGCGGCATAGGCGTCGGCGAGCGCCTGGGCGATGACCGGCGTCGCGTCGATCGGCTTGTACGTCAGATCTGCCAACTGACCGGTGAACGGCCGCAGCGCTCCGGCGATCGCCAGCCCGGCGAACATGCGCCGATGCCGGATATAGGTACGCGGCAGATCGAACAGCAGGACCGGTGCGCCGGTCGACACCGCCTCGCTGACCATGTTGGCCGAGTCGGAAGTCACGACGATCGCCTCGGCGAGCGCCAGCATGGCCACGTAGGGGTTGTCGCCGCTCCCGTCCCAGAGGAACCCGCCGGTCTCGGCGGCGAGCGCCTTCACGGCCTCGCGCAGCGGGTTCGGCGTCCGGCGGGAGATCGTCACCATCAGCCGGCAGCCCTGCTCGGCCAGGCCGCGCAGATCCTCCACGAGGCGGATCATGTCGGTCTTGCGATAGCTCAGGTGCCGGCTGTCGCCGCCGACCAGCACCGCCACGCGCGGGCCGTCGAGGCGCGCGAGGCGGGGGTCAGGCCGGGCACGGGCCGCGGCCAGGCGCGCCGCGGTGACGAGGTGCGGCGCCGTCAGCGTCGTGAAGACGTTGGGTCCGCGCAGATCGTCGTAATCCGGCACCCAGATGAAGTCGGCACTGTCCGCTCCGGTCCGCGGATCCTTCAGGAACGCCGTGAACGTCCGGCCGCCGGTCGCGCGCCGCACCGTCCGCAGGTACGGGACCGACCGGCGCCCGGAGGCGATCAGGATGTCGGGGTAAGGGCCCGACAGGGCGCCGGCGCGGCGGCGCGGACCCTCGCGCGGGTCGATCGGTCCCCAGGGCGCCATCCAGCCGAACGGGCCGGAGGCCGGAACCTGCCGGATCTCGAAGTCGAGGCCCAGGGTCTCGGCGATGCCGACGCACTGATTCTCGTCTCCGGCCTTGCCGTCCGTGACGACCCAGGCGCGAGCGCGGGCGAGTTCGGGCAGGGGCTCACGCCGGAGGTCCGGAATGCTGACCGGCGCGGACTGCGCCTCCGACAGGTCGATGCTTGCCATGCTCCTCACCCGGTACGCCCCACACCGCCGGCCCGGGCCGGCGGCCGTCTTCTAGTCCCGCGGCAGGTCGCGGGCGAGCCACTGGGCGTAGATGTCAGCGATGGCGGCGAGCCGGCGCTGCTCGAATCGCGGATCGTACCACGCCCCGCCGTAGCTCGACGGCGTCGCGGTCATCTGCGGGTAGCGCCCGAGCACCTGACCCTTGGGGCCGACGAGCAGCGCCTCGCCCTCCATGTAGTCGGTCTGGAAATTGCCGCCGTAGCCGCGCAGGGCACCGCTGCCGGCATAGGGCCGCAGCGACAGGCTCGTCACCACGACGACGAGGCGCGGCCCGCGGCCGCCGATCCGGCCGGCGAAGTTCTTCCGCAGGGCGTCGGTCAGGTCACCGGCCAGCGCCTCGGCCTGCAGCCCGCCGCCCTTGTCGAGGAGCGGCCGCACGTCGACCCGGACGTCGGAGAAGACCGGGGTCGGCGGGAAATCGCTCGCCGCCGCGGACCCCGCGACGGCAGTCAGAAGCAGGCCGGCGAGCCGGCTCAAGGAACGCGGGCGCATCGGGTCAGCCGCCGTACTGGACGGCGACGACCTCGTAGGACTTGCCGCCGCCCGGCGTGGTGACCTCGACCGTGTCGCCGACGCCCTTGCCGATGAGCGCGCGGGCGATCGGCGAGGTGATCGAGACGCGGCCCGAACGCACGTCGGCCTCCGGCTCGCCCACGATCTGGTAGGTCTTCTCCTCCTCCGTGTCCTCGTCGACGAGCTTCACGGTGGCGCCGAACTTGATCCTGTCGCCCGAGAGTTTCGTGACGTCGATCACTTCGGCCCGCGCGATCATGCTCTCGAGCTCGAGGACGCGACCCTCGTTGTGGGACTGCGCCTCCTTGGCCGCGTGGTACTCGGCGTTCTCCGACAGGTCGCCGAGCGCGCGGGCCTCGGCGATCGCCTGGATGATGCGCTGGCGCTCCACCTGCTGGCGGTGCTTCAGCTCCTCTTCGAGGGCTGCCAGCCCGCGCACGGTGATCGGAACCTTGTCTATCGCCATCGTCTCGCGCCACAATGAAGAGGCCCGGCCGAGAGTGAAGCACTCTCCCCGGGCCATGAAATGAAGTCAGCGGAACCCTGAGGTTCAGGCCGCGAAGTATTCCTGCAACGCGCGGACCTTGAGATCGCCCTCTAGATAGGCCTTGATCCCCTCGGCCGCGGCCATCGCGCCGGCTAGAGTGGTGTAATACGGCACCTTATGCAAGAGGGCCGCGCGCCGGAGCGAGCGCGAGTCCGACAGGGCGCCGGCCCCCTCGGTGGTGTTGAGGACGAGGTGGATCCCGCCGTTCTTGATGGCGTCGACCACGTGCGGCCGCCCCTCGAGAACCTTGTTGATCCGCTCGGCCGGGACGCCGTTCTCCACCAGATAGCGCTGCGTGCCGCCGGTCGCCAGGACGGTGAAGCCGAGATCGGACAGGAGCTTCATGGTCGGCAGGATGCGGGCCTTGTCGGCATCCCGCACCGAGACGAACACGGCGCCCGCCTTCGGCACCTGCGTGCCCGAGCCGAGCTGGCTCTTGGCGAAGGCCACGCCGAAGCTCGCGTCGAGCCCGATCACCTCGCCGGTCGAGCGCATCTCCGGGCCGAGCAGCACGTCGACGCCGGGGAAGCGGGCGAAGGGGAAGACCGCCTCCTTGACGGCGATATGGGGCAGGGTCTTCGGTTTCAGGCCGAAGGTCGCGAGCGGCTCGCCCGCCATGACCCGGGCCGCGATCTTGGCGATCGGCTCGCCGATGACCTTGGCGACGAACGGCACCGTGCGCGAGGCGCGGGGGTTCACCTCCAGCACGTAGATCGTGCCGTCCTTGATGGCGTACTGCACGTTCATCAGGCCGACGACGTTGAGCGCCAGCGCCATCGCTTTCGTCTGGCGCTCCAGCTCGTCCATGATCTCGGGCGAGAGCGAGCGCGGCGGCAGCGAGCAGGCCGAATCGCCGGAATGGATGCCGGCCTCCTCGATGTGCTCCATGATGCCGGCGATGAACACGTCCTTGCCGTCGCAGACCGCGTCGACGTCGACCTCGACCGCGTCCGAGAGGTAGCGGTCGAACAGGAGGGGGTTCTTGCCCAGCACCGTGTTGATCTGGCCGGTCTTGTCGTTCGGGTAGCGGGCCTTCACCTCGGAGGGGATCAGGCTCGGCAGCGTGTCGAGCAGGTAGTCGGCGAACTGGGTCTCGTCGCGGATGATCGCCATGGCGCGGCCGCCGAGCACGTAGCTCGGGCGCACCACGAAGGGCAGGCCGAGCGTCTCGGCCACCAACCGGCTCTGCTCCACCGAGTAGGCGATGCCGTTCTTCGGCTGCTTCATCGCCAGCTTGTCGAGGAGCCGCTTGAACTGGTCGCGGTCCTCGGCGAGGTCGATGGCGTCGGGCGAGGTGCCGAGGATCGGCACGCCGGCGGCCTCGAGGGCGCGGGCGAGCTTCAGCGGGGTCTGGCCGCCGAACTGCACGATCACGCCGTGAAGGGTGCCGGCCTGCCGCTCGGTCTCGATGATCTCCAGCACGTCCTCGGCGGTCAGCGGCTCGAAGTAGAGCCGGTCGGAGGTGTCGTAGTCGGTCGAGACCGTCTCCGGGTTGCAGTTGACCATGATGGTCTCGTAGCCCGCGTCCGACAGCGCGAAGCAGGCGTGGCAGCAGCAATAGTCGAACTCGATGCCCTGGCCGATCCGGTTCGGGCCGCCGCCGAGGATCACGACCTTCTTGCGGTCCGAGGGCTGCGCCTCGTCGACCACCGCGCCCGCGAAGGGCGCCACGTAGGTCGAGTACATGTAGGCGGTGGGCGACTTGAACTCCGCCGCGCAGGTGTCGATGCGCTTGTAGACCGGGCGCACCGCCAGGGCGCGACGGGCCGCGCCGACGGCGGCCTCGTCGATCTTGGCCAGAACCGCGAGGCGGGCATCCGAGAAGCCGGCGGCCTTGAGCTGGCGGAAGGCGCCGGCCGTCTTCGGCAGGCCGTGGGCCTTCACGCGGTTCTCCAGATCGATGATCGCCTGGAGTTGCTCCAGGAACCACGGGTCGATCTTGCAGGAGGCGTAGACCTGCTCGTGGCTGACGCCGAGGCGCAGCGCCTGCGCGACCTTCAGGAGCCGGTCCGGGGTCGGGGTGCCGATCGCCGCCTTGATGGCGTTGTGGTCGTCGCCCTTGCCCAGCCCCTCGATCTCGATGTCGTCGAGGCCGGTCAGGCCGGTCTCCAGCGAGCGGAGCGCCTTCTGCAGCGATTCGGCGAAGCAGCGGCCGATCGCCATGGCCTCGCCCACCGACTTCATCGCGGTCGTGAGCGTCGGCTCGGCGCCCGGGAATTTCTCGAACGCGAACCTCGGAATTTTGGTGACGACGTAGTCGATCGTCGGCTCGAACGAGGCCGGGGTCGCGCCGCCGGTGATGTCGTTGGCGATCTCGTCCAGCGTGTAGCCGACCGCGAGCTTGGCCGCGACCTTGGCGATCGGGAAGCCGGTGGCCTTCGAGGCGAGCGCCGAGGAGCGCGAGACGCGCGGGTTCATCTCGATCACGATCATGCGCCCGTTCTCGGGGTTGATCGCGAACTGCACGTTCGAGCCGCCGGTCTCGACGCCGATCTCGCGGAGCACCGCCAGCGATGCGTCGCGCATCACTTGGTATTCCTTGTCGGTGAGCGTCAGCGCCGGGGCGACGGTGATCGAATCGCCCGTGTGCACGCCCATCGGGTCGATGTTCTCGATGGAGCAGACGATGATGCAGTTGTCGTTCCGGTCCCGGACGACCTCCATCTCGTACTCCTTCCAGCCGAGCACGCTCTCCTCGATCAGCACCTCGTTGGTCGGCGACGCGTCGATGCCGCGCTCGACGATGTCGAGGAACTCCTCGCGGTTGTAGGCGATGCCGCCGCCGGTGCCGCCCATGGTGAAGGACGGCCGGATGATCGCCGGCAGGCCGACCTCGGCCAGCGCGATCAGGGCCTGCCCGATGGCGTGCTCGCCGTAGCGCTTGCGCCGCTCGGTCTCGCCCGCGGCCCAGCTCTTCTCGTAGGCCGCCAGGGCCGTCTGGCGCGCCGCCGGATCGGTGTTGGCCGCCTCGATCCTGGCGATCTCGGCCAGGTAGGTTTGACGGTCGGCCTTCTTGGCCGCCGAGGCGTTGGCGAGCGCCGATTTCGGGGTGTCGAGCCCGATCTTGGTCATGGCGTCGCGGAACAGGCTCCGGTCCTCGGCCTTGTCGATGGCCTCGGCGGTGGCGCCGATCATCTGCACGCCGTACTTGGCGAGCACGCCCATCTTCTGCAGCGACAGGGCGCAGTTCAGCGCCGTCTGGCCGCCCATGGTCGGCAGGATCGCGTCGGGGCGCTCCTTCTCGATGATCTTGGCGACGATCTCCGGCGTGATCGGCTCGACGTAGGTCGCGTCCGCCATGTCCGGGTCGGTCATGATGGTCGCGGGGTTCGAGTTCACCAGCACGATGCGGTAGCCCTCCTCGCGGAGGGCCTTGCAGGCCTGGGTGCCGGAATAATCGAACTCGCAGGCCTGTCCGATGATGATCGGACCCGCACCGATGATCAGGATCGAGGAGATGTCGGTGCGTTTGGGCATCGTGGGCCTTCTCAGGCCAAGCGCGCCCGATCGGGCACGGCTCGACTGAGCCCTGCTCCCGGACGCGCGTGGCGGGAATGTCGTTGAGCCCCGCGTTTACACGGGCCACGGGCGCTTTGGAAGGCCGGGACAACCGCGCAATCTGGCCGAGGGGCCGGCGCGCGCGGGCGGCCGGGCTCCGTCGATCTGGAGTATTTAAAAATTCTCGCAAGCATTCATTGAATTCTTGCGGGCGATCGGCGCCTGACCGTAAGGCTCGGTCGATCGCGCGACCCGTCGATCGACATCGTACTTGTTCGAGACTGAAAATGCTCAGGCCAACCCTGCCCGTCGCCGCACTTCTGATCGCCTCGATCGCGGGCGCGAACGCCTCGGAAGTCTCCATCAAGACGTTGAACAGCGGCCCGGGCGGGATGATGGTCTTCGATCCGGCCTTCGTGAAAATTCAGCCCGGCGACACGGTGCGGTTCGTTCCGGCCGACAAGGGTCACAATGCCGAGCTGATCAAGGGCATGGCGCCCGAGGGCGCGGTACCGTTCAAGACGGTGGTCGGCAAGGAGGAGACCGTGACCTTCGACAAGCCCGGTCTCTACGGAATCAAGTGCGCGCCGCACTACATCATGGGTATGGTCGGCCTCGTCCAGGTCGGCGACAAGCCCGACAATCTGGAGGCGGCGAGGGCGGTGCCGCAGAACAAGATGGCCGCCAAGCGGTTCGAGCCGCTGTTCGAGAAGGTCCGGTAGGCGTCGGGGCGGCGCGCGCCGCCCCGTGCCGCCTCAGAAACCGGCGTGGAGCGCCGCGACCGCGCGGTCGATCGACAGGTAGAACATCCCGAAGGCCACGACGGCGGCGGCCGCGAACTCGACGGCGACGTTCGAGAGCGTCTGCGCGCGGCGCAGGGCCTCGCGGCCGAAATAGACCGAGACCCAGGCGAGGGCGAGGACCGCCGGCATGGCGAACAGGTAGGACACCGTGCTCTCGACGCGGTCGAAGCCGCCGGTCGGGTCGATCAGCGCCCGGATGTTGCGCACCCAGGGAGCGTAGAAGGCGGCGTAGAGGGCGGTCAGCCAGGACAGGCCCACGGCGACGCCCAGGTGGAAGGTGAAGCTGCGATGCAGGCGGGAGAAATCGTCGCGCGCCTCGTCGATGGTCATCCGGCAATCCCCTGAGACGGGCCGCCGTCGCAGGGCGCGGATGCGCCGCCGGTCGCGGGCCGTCATGAGCCCCCTTAAGCCGTCCGATCTGGCGGATTTTATGGCCCCGCCGCGGCCCGATTGGGGTCGGGGCGGCGGCCCGGCCGTGTCCCGCCGTCGCCGCGCGGCGATGCCGGCGGGACGGGGGCCGTACCGGGTCCTCAGGCGCTCGTCGCGGTCTCAGCAGTGCCGGAGCGCATCAGCGTCACGAAGCGCTCGAAGAGGTAGTGGCTGTCGCGCGGGCCGGGGGAGGCCTCCGGGTGGTGCTGCACCGAGAAGGCCGGGCGGTCGGTGAGGGTCAGGCCGCAATTCGAGCCGTCGAACAGCGACACGTGGGTCTCCACGGCCGTCTCCGGCAGGCTGTCCGGGTCCACCGCGAAGCCGTGGTTCATCGACACGATCTCGACCTTGCCGGTGGTCTTGTCCTTCACCGGGTGGTTCGCGCCGTGGTGGCCCTGGCCCATCTTCACGGTCCGGCCGCCGAGGGCGAGACCCATCAGCTGGTGGCCGAGGCAGATGCCGAAGGTCGGCACCTTCTCGTCCAGGAGCCTGCGAATCACCGGGACCGCGTAGGCGCCGGTGGCGGCCGGATCGCCGGGGCCGTTCGACAGGAACACGCCGTCCGGCTTCAGCGCCAGGATCTCCTCGGCCGTCGTGGTGGCCGGCACCACGGTGACGTCGCAGCCGGCCTGGGCGAGGAGGCGCAGGATGTTGCGCTTCACGCCGTAATCGATGGCCACGACCTTGAGGCCCTCGCCGGGTGCGCGCGTGCCGTAGCCGTTGCCGAGCGCCCACACGGTCTCGGACCATTCCGACTTCGCGCGGCTCGTTACCGGCGGAACGAGGTCCAGCCCCTCCATGGGCGCGAGGGCTGCCGCGCGGGCCTTGAGGGCCTCGCGGTCGAAATTCCCCTGGGGATCGTTGGCGATCACGGCGTTGGGCATGCCCTGGTCGCGGATGCGGGCCGTGAGCGCCCGGGTGTCGACGCCGGTGATGCCGACGATGCCGCGCGCCCTGAGCCACCCGTCGAGATGCGACGAGGACCGCCAGTTCGACGGGTTCGTCACCGCCGAGGCGATGACGGTGCCGCGGACGCCCGAGGCCGGCGCCGCCTCCAGGCTCTCCAGATCCTCGTCGTTGGTGCCGACGTTGCCGATATGCGGGAAGGTGAAGGTGACGATCTGGCCGGCATAGGATGGGTCCGTCAGGATCTCCTGGTAGCCGGTCATCGCCGTGTTGAAACAGACCTCACCGTCGGCCACGCCGGTCTGGCCGATGCCGAATCCCTCCAGGACGGTGCCGTCGGCCAGAACGAGCAGCGCCGTCGCGACGGGCTCGGCCCAGGGCTCGGGAGCCTGAGGCTCGGGGGCATGCGCGGCGGCGTCTTGCAGCATGGGCTGAGTCTCGCTTATGTCCGGCCGAAGGCGGGCGCCGGCTCTCGGCGCTCTCGGCTTGCGGCATGATCGTGTGCGGCGCTCTTAGCCAGCGGCCCGCGATGGGGTCAATGTGGCTCCGCCTCCCGCAGGGCTCAACACCCGCAAACCGCAGGCCAGCCCCCCGCTTCGATCGTTGGAAGGTCACCGAGATGCTGCGCGCGCGCTTCACCACCGAGATGAAGGAAGCCATGAAGGCCGGCGACAAGGACAGGCTCGCCACCGTCCGGATGATTCAGGCTGCCCTGAAGGACCGGGACATCGAGGCGCGCGGCAACGGCAAGGAGCCGATCTCCGACGAGGAGATCCTGTCGCTGCTGCAGAAGATGATCAAGCAGCGCACCGAATCGGCCGCCGTCTACGAGCAGGGCGGCCGCCCGGAACTCGCCGCCAACGAGCGCGCCGAGATCGCGATCGTCGAGAGCTTCCTGCCGAAGCAGATGGACGAGACCGAGATGAAGGCCGCGGTCGAGGCAGCGATCCTCGAGACCGGCGCCGCCGGGCCGAAGGACATGGGCAAGGTGATCGGCGCCCTGAAGGGGACTTTCGTGGGCCGGATGGATTTCGGCAAGGCCAGCGGGCTGGTGAAGGCGGCGCTGGCGGCGAAGGGCTGAACCTCTCCCCGCAATCCTCCACCGGATTCCGGGGGCGTGAGGGACTCGGTCAGGCGTCTCGCGCTATAGGAGCAGGTTCACGCAACCGTCCCAGGCCCCGTGCGCTATCCGCCCCACATCCTGGAAGAGATCCGCTCACGGCTGCCGGCCTCGTCGGTGGTCGGCCGCCGCGTGCAGCTGAAGAAGGCCGGCCGCGAATGGCGCGGCCTGTCGCCGTTCAACGCCGAGAAGACGCCGTCCTTCTACGTGAACGACCAGAAGCAGTTCTACCACTGCTTCTCGTCCTCCAAGCACGGCGACATCTTCACCTTCCTCATGGAGACGGAAGGCCTCAGCTTCCCCGAGGCGGTCGAGCGGCTCGCGGGCGAGGCCGGCGTCAGCCTGCCGGCGCCCACCGAGGACAACCGCGCCAGCGAGCAGAGGCGGGCCGGCGCGATCGAGGTCATGGAGATGGCCGCGCGCTGGTTCGAGGAGCGCCTGCGGTCGGGCCAGGGCAGCGAGGCCCGCGCCTATCTCGAGCGGCGCGGATTGCGGGACGAGACGCAGCGCGCCTTCCGCCTCGGCTACGCGCCGGGCGAGCGCTACGCGCTGCGCGACCACCTCGCCGGGCAGGGCGTCGAGAAGGCGCTGATGGTCGAGCTCGGCCTGCTCGCGGCGGGGGAGGGGGTCTCCGTCCCCTACGACTATTTCCGCGACCGGGTCATGTTCCCGATCACCGACACCCGCGGCCGGGTCGTGGCCTTCGGCGGCCGGGCGCTCGCCAAGGAGGTGCGCGCCAAGTACCTCAACTCGCCGGAGACGCCGCTCTTCCACAAAGGCCGGACGCTCTACAACCTGCACGGTGCCCGCAAGGCCGCCCACGACCGCGGATCGATCATCGCGGTCGAGGGCTACGTCGACGTCATCGCCATGACGCTCGCCGGCCATCCCGAGACCGTGGCCCCCCTGGGCACTGCCCTCACGGAGGACCAGCTCGGCCTGCTCTGGCGCCACGCCGACGAGCCGATCCTCTGCTTCGACGGCGACAAGGCCGGCCAGCGGGCCGCGTTCCGGGCCCTCGACATCGCGCTGCCGCTCCTCGAACCCGGCCGCTCGCTCCGGATCGCGCTGCTTCCGGGCGGCCAGGACCCGGACGACCTGCTGCGGTCGGGCGGCCCGACGGCGATCGACCAAGTCCTGACGGCGGCGCTCCCCCTGTCGGAGCTGCTGTGGCGGCGCGCCCTCGAGGCGGGACCGGTCGACACGCCGGAGCGCCGCGCCGGCCTGACGCAGACTCTGCGTACAACCGTCGCGACGATCCGCGACGAGACCGTGCGGCGCTACTACCGCGACGATATCGAGGAGCGACTGCGCGGCCTGTCGCCCCGCGGCGGCCGCGCCGCCGGCGGGACCCCGCGCGGNGCCGCCGGCGGGACCCCGCGCGGTCGCCAGCGCTTCGCCCGCCCCGGCGAGCCCGTCTCGCCGCGCATCACCGGCAGCCCCAGCCCTTCGGTGACGGCCTCGGCGGGCTTCACGGGCGCCGCCCCGGTGCGCGAGGCGGTGATCGTCGGCACCCTGCTGGCCCATCCCGAGATGATGGCGGAGTTCGGCGAGGAGGCGGCCGAGCTCGACTTCGAGGATCCCGACGCCCGTACGCTGCTGTCGGTCCTGCTGGCCTGCGCGGCCGAGGACGAGCACGCGGCGCCCGAGGTGTTGCAGAACCGCATCAACCGCGCCGGACTCACTGGGGCGGCCGACCGAATCCTCGCTCTGGCTCGCTCGCGGGACCGCACGACCCTGGCCCCGCACGCCGATCCTGGCCACCGCGCAGACGCGCTCCGACAGGCGATGATCTTGCACCGGCAGGCAGGAGCGCTACATAGCGAACTTCGCGAAGCACGGCAGGCGTTTGAGGACGATCCGACCGATGCCGGATGGGCATGGCTCTGCGAAGTGAAGGCGAGGCTGGAAACCGTCATCGCCGCCGAGGCGGAGGCCGATGCACCGGTGTCGAGCGACTCGACGGCCGCGTAATGCCTGTGTCATGGCGGTGGCGGGGGGCAGTGTCCCGCCATAGTTAACAATCGGTCAAGCCTCGGGCTTGCATACGGATACCGACGACTCACGGCGATTGGAGCGATCCGGCGCCGATCTCACGGAGCGGCGCCGACGGCGTGGACCGGCCTCATCGGGGCCTCCGCTACGCGCCGCGTGCGAAACAATAGGCTGATCATGGCGACGAAGGCAACGGAACGGGACGAGACGGACGCTGCCCCCGAGCAGCAGACCGACGGGCCGCTCCTCGACCTGACGGATGCTTCGGTCAAGCGGATGGTCAAGCTCGCCAAGAAGCGCGGCTACGTGACCTACGAGGAGGTCAACGAGGTGCTGCCCGAGGGCCAGTCCGATCCGGACCAGCTCGAGGACGTGCTCTCGCAGCTCTCCGAGATGGGCATCAACGTCGTCGAGGCCGAGGAGACCGACGAGGCCGCCGGCGAGAAGGCCGCGGACGGCGAGGAGGAGGAGGCCGAAGGCGGCGAGGTCGCCGAGGTCGCGCCGGCGCGCGCCGTCGCGGTCGCCACCACGACCAAGGAGCCGACCGACCGCACCGACGATCCGGTGCGCATGTACCTGCGCGAGATGGGCTCGGTGGAGCTCCTGTCCCGCGAGGGCGAGATCGCCATCGCCAAGCGCATCGAGGCCGGCCGCGAGGCGATGATCGCGGGCCTCTGCGAGAGCCCGCTGACCTTCCAGGCGATCATCATCTGGCGGGACGAACTCGTGGAGGGCAAGGTCCTCCTGCGCGACATCATCGACCTCGAGGCGACCTACGCGGGCCCGGACGGCAAGAACGGCCCGCAGATCGGCGAGGCCGAGGGCGAGGAGGGGTCGGAGGACGGCGAGCCGGCGACCCCGGAGGGCGGCGACGACGAGGACGATCTCGAGAACAACGTCTCGCTCGCCGCCATGGAGGCGGAGATCAAGCCGCGGGTCCTCGAGACCTTCGACGCGATCGCCGCGAACTACCGCAAGCTGCGCAAGTTCCAGATCGAGGGCACCGAGCGCAAGGCTGCGGGCGAGCAGAACACCCCGGCCCAGAACCAGAAGCAGATCGAGCTGAAGGACATCGTCGTCGCCGACGTGAAGTCCCTCTCGCTCAACAACAACCGCATCGAGGCGCTGGTCGGCCAGCTCTACTCGATCAACAAGCAGCTGATAGGCCACGAGGGCCGGCTGATGCGCTTCGCCGAGAGCCACGGCGTGGCGCGCGACGAGTTCCTGCGCCACTACCAGGGCTACGAGCTCGATCCCAACTGGATGGAGCGCGTCGGGACCCTCGGCGGCAAGGGCTGGAAGAACCTGGTCGAGCGCGGCTCGCGGCAGGTCGCGGAGCTGCGCGCGCAGATCCTCGACCTCGCCTCGGAGACGGGCCTGGAGATCGGCGAGTACCGCCGCATCGTCAACATGGTCCAGAAGGGCGAGCGCGAGGCCCGTCAGGCCAAGAAGGAGATGATCGAGGCGAACCTGCGCCTCGTGATCTCCATCGCCAAGAAGTACACGAACCGCGGCCTGCAGTTCCTGGACCTGATCCAGGAGGGCAACATCGGCCTGATGAAGGCGGTCGACAAGTTCGAGTACCGTCGCGGGTACAAGTTCTCGACCTACGCCACGTGGTGGATCCGGCAGGCGATCACCCGCTCGATCGCCGACCAGGCGCGCACGATCCGCATCCCGGTGCACATGATCGAGACGATCAACAAGATCGTCCGCACGTCGCGCCAGATGCTGCACGAGATCGGACGCGAGCCGACCCCGGAGGAGCTGGCCGAGAAGCTGGCCATGCCGCTGGAGAAGGTCCGCAAGGTCCTGAAGATCGCCAAGGAGCCGATCTCCCTCGAGACGCCCATCGGCGACGAGGAGGACAGCCACCTCGGCGACTTCATCGAGGACAAGAACGTCGTCTTGCCGATCGACGCGGCGATCCAGTCGAACCTGCGCGAGACCACGACGCGCGTGCTCGCCTCGCTCACGCCCCGCGAGGAGCGCGTGCTGCGCATGCGCTTCGGCATCGGCATGAACACCGACCACACCCTCGAGGAGGTCGGCCAGCAGTTCTCGGTGACCCGCGAGCGCATCCGCCAGATCGAGGCGAAGGCGCTGCGGAAGCTGAAGCATCCCTCGCGCAGCCGGAAGCTCAGGAGCTTCCTGGACAACTGAGCCTGCGCCGCGGATCGCGCGGCGCTTCCCCGTCGCCCGCGTTGCCTCGGTGCCGCGCGGCATCCAGTCTGGCGCCATGCTCGAACGCCGCCCGCCAACGCCCGGATCCCCGACGGCCTTCGCGGACGGCTCGGAGGCCGACGACGTGCCCTTCGGCGCGCTCCAGCCCTCCGTGGGCATCCGCGACTGGCTGCTCGGCGAGGGCGCGCGGATGCCCAACGCCGAGGAGATGCTGGCCGGGCTCGCCGAGCGCCTGATCGCGATCGGCGTGCCGGTGGACCGGGCCTCGACGGCCATCGACACCCTGCACTCGGAATATGCCGGGGTCGGCCGCATCTGGACCCGGGACGGCGGCACCACCGTGCGGCTGTTCCCCCACGGGGCCCGCTCGACGGACGCCTACCTCAACAGCCCGTTCCACACGGTCCACGAGACCGGCGAGTGGCTGATCCTCGACCTGTCGAAGACCCCGGACGACGCCTACGCGATCGTCCCGGACCTGAAGGCCGGCGGTTACACCCACTACGTGGTGGCGCCCCTGTTCTTCACGAACGGCACGCAGAACGGCATCACCTTCGCCACGCGGGCCCCCGAGGGGTTCCGGGACGACGACATCGCGATCCTCCGCTTCGTCATGCCGGCGCTGGCGGCGGTGATGGAGATGCGCGTCCTCAACAAGCAGCTCGACCACGTGCTCCGGCTCTACGTCGGCGACGAGCCGCACCGGGCGATCCTGGCCGGGGACATCCGCCGGGGGCAGGTGACGCGGATCCGCTCGGCGATCCTGTTCGCCGACATGCGCGACTACACCCGTACAACCGCCGACATGACGCCCGAGGAGGCGGTCGGCCTGCTCAACGTGTTCTTCGACTGCCTCGTGCCGCCGATCGAGCGGGAGGGCGGCGAGGTCCTGAAGTATCTCGGCGACGGCCTGCTGGCGATCTTCCGGGAGTCCGGCGACGACCTGGGCGGCGCGGCCAAAGGCGCGCTCACGGCGGCCCAGCACGCCCTGGCGGCCCTCGACGAGGCGAACGCCCTGCACCAGTTCCCGGTGCCGGTCGCCGCGGGCATCGCGCTCCACCACGGCGAAGCCGCCTACGGCAATGTCGGGTCCGGCTCCCGCCTCGACTTCACGGTGATCGGCCGCGACGTGAACCTCGCGAGCCGCATCGCGCAGCTGAACCGCGCCCTCGGCGAGCCGCTGCTGATGTCGAAGCCCTTCGTGGACTTCCTCTGGGGCGACCCGATCCCGCTCGGCGAGCACCGTCTCAACGGGTTCGACGAGCCGATGGCGGTGTTCCGGCCGAAATTCCTGCGCCCGCGCAGGTCGAGCTGAGCCGCCTCCCGAGCGCGTAACCGATCGATCCCTGAACGACACCGGGCCGTCCTGCCCGTCCGCCGTCATCCGCCGTTCGCCGCCCGGGCGTGCGCGGTCGATCTCACCACGTCGGCACGAACGGCAGAGCGTAGGGAGTATGACGGCAGCCCCAGACCGGGTCGATCATCTTCGCCATCACGTCCCGGGCCAGGGCGCCGGCGCGTAGGGCGACGTCCCGCGGGACCTGCGTCCGTTCGAGGATCTTCAGGCAGGCGTGACCGCAGGCGCTGTATTGGCCGCTGTGGTACGCGTTGAGGGCGAACTCGTCGAGCAAGCCGTACTCGTAGACCCACGGGTTCAGGGAGATCCCCTCGCTCGGAAGCTCGAGCGCGAGGCCAGCCTCGGCATACCGATAGCCCTCCGCGAACCGCTTTCTCAGCCTGCAGAACCGACTGGCCCCGTGGCGCGCCTCCGCCCGCGCGGGACGGACCGCGGTCGCGCGCTCGTAGAGATCCAGCACCCGGTCCTCCGGCTCGTGGAGGCGCTCCGCGTTCACCGCAGCCATCAGCAGGTTGAAATAGACTTCCTCGTCCCATCCGCCGAGATCGGCCCGCTTCAGAAAGCACGCGAGGGCCTTCCGGTGTTCCCCGGCGGCGTCGTACGTGGTCCCGAGGTACATCGTGTACCGCGCGATCATGAAAGGGTCCGTCTCGACCGCCAGCGCCTTCTCGAGAACGGCGATATCCCGCGCATCCGCCGTCGCGTCGCGGTGGCGGGCGCCGTCGTCGCCGCGGCGCATCGCGAGGGGCAGGATCGGCGTCTCGGTCACGCCGGGGCAGCTGAGAAATTCGTGCAGGACGCCACGGTAGCGCCAGTTCTCCCGGCTGCTGACCAGCTGGTTGCGCCAGTAGCGCGTGTGTTCGTCGATGATCTCGAAGCGGTAGCCGGGCGCGCGCAGCTTCGGCATCGTGAAGTCCGCCGGGATGATCAGCTCATCGTCGGCGTCGATGATCAGCACGTACTGCGCGTGCCGCCGCGCGAGTTTCAGAGCCTCGTTCCGATTGAAAGCGAAATCGACCCACGGGCGCTCGACCAGGGCTCCCGGTATGTCCGCCAGCGCGGCGCGGACGATATCCTGGGTTCCGTCCGTCGAGCCGGTATCAACGATGATCCAATGATGGATCATCGGACGCACAGAGTCGAGGCAACGCCGGATAACGGGGGCCTCGTCCTTCACGATCATGGACAAACAGATGATCGACCCGCGATTCGTCATTCTGAAGCCGCTCCACGCCGCGCCCTTATTCAGAACACGCAGTCGTAGACACTCCTAGCACCGCCATCATGCATTGACAAAACAATCGTCCAGACCGGCAAAGCTTACGTTAAAGCGCGTATCTACAGCACGATCGCTCCAACGTACATCAATACTTGAGCACAACAAGGGAGCCTCAACAGGCACGTTGATCCGCGGAGATTGATCGAGCGGCCGCGAGACCATGTCGGGCACGCCGGCCCGGTGTCTGTACACCGGTGGCAGCGGCGCAGCCGGTCCCGCGTGCGCCCCGCGAGAACGCCACGATCACGAAGGTCAGGGCGGAGGATCTCGGCGCTTCAGCCCCTGAGCGTCATCGTGCTGCCGGAGACACCGAAATCGCGCAGACGCCTGAGGAACGACATGCCCAGAAGGCTGGTGGACAGGAGCCCGCGCGGGATCACCACCGCATCGACGTCCCGCACCGTGATCGATCCGATCTGCACGATGGCGATCCGGATCGGCGCCACGCGGACCGTGCCGTTCGCGGTGTTCCAGACGCGCGTGAAATCGGACGGACCGACCCGGATCCCGATCCGCGCGGCGTCCTCCTCGGAGAACGCGCAGGCACTCGCCCCGGTATCCACCATCATCGGCAACGAGCGGCCGTCCAGCAGCGCGTTGACGAAGAAGTGGCCGTTGCGCCCGGCCTGGAGAGCCACACCGGCGGCATCGACCGCGAGAGCCGGCTCCGGCGGCGGAGTGACGGCGAGGGCCACCGGCGCCGGCCGCATGCCGTCGCGCAGCTTCAGGACGGCCGTGACGCCGAGGAAGCCGAGCAGGCAGATCAATAGGATTGCGCGCACGCGAATTCGCCCGTGACGTGGAGTGCCGGCGACCGGAGACGTTCCGGAATCCCGGCGATGAGATGCCAGACCGGTGAAGGGATGGTGCGCGATCGCGATCGCCGCCGGCGCACGCGTGCCGATTCCGCTGCGATTGGTATCCAGATCATCACCGGGATCCGCGGATTGTCGCTGGAACGACCGGATGGTTGCGGCGCGGGGTTGACCGGCCGCGGCCGGGAAGCCACATCTGCCTCTGTTCCAGGGAGATCCCCGGCAAGGGGCTGAGAAACCGCTGGCACGTCCGTCAGGACCTGCGGCGCGGAAATCCTTCGAACCTGATCCGGCTCATACCGGCGTAGGGATTGGACCGCGGCCGCCCGACAGGCAGGCCACAGCTTCTCACCGAAGCGCACGGCCCGGTCACCGCGACGGCATTCCGCGGAGATGATTGTGCCCCTCGACCGCCCCGCCTCACCGATCGGACGCCGCCGCAAACCGCACGGCAGCGCCGCGCCGGCGTCCCTTCCGGCGCGGACCGACGTGGCCGTCGTCGGCGGCGGGCTGATCGGGCTGTCGATCGCGTGGCGCCTCGCCCGGGCCGGCCGCGCCGTGACGGTGCTGGAGNGAGCGGGACACGATCGGCGCGGGCGCGAGCCTCGCGGCCACCGGCATGCTGGCCCCGGCCGCCGAGCACGAGCCCGGGTCCGACCCGCTGCTGCCCCTCGCACTGGATTCGCTGCGGCTCTGGCCCGGGTTCCGCGACGCGCTGGAGGCCGAATCCGGCCGCGCGATCGACTACCGGGCCGACGGCACCCTGGTGCTGGCGGTCGGCCGCGACGAGGTCGAGCGCCTGCGCTTCCGCTACGACCTGCAGCGCCGCTCCGGCCTCGCGGCCACCTGGCTGCCGGGCAGCGAGGTGCGGCGCCTGGAGCCGGGCCTGCGCCCCTCCGTCACCGCCGGGATCCACTGTCCGCTCGACCATCAGGTCGATCCCCGTCTGGTCATGGACGCCCTCACCGAGGCCTGCCGCCGGGCCGGCGTCGTCCTGGTGGAGCGGACGCCCGTCACCGCCCTGGACTGGTCGGGCGGCCGCGTCACCGGGATCCGTGCCGGCGACCGCGTCGTGGCGGCGGAGACCGTCATCCTCGCCTCCGGTGCCTGGAGCGGGGAGGGCGGCCTGCTGCCCGACGCGCTCGCCCTGCCGGTCCGCCCGCTCAAGGGCCAGTCCCTGGCCCTGCGCACCACCCCCCGCACCGGTACCCTGGCGCGGATGGTCTGGACCGAGCAGGTCCACATGGCGCCGAAGAGCGACGGCCAGCTCATCGTCGGCGCGACCGTCGAGGATTGCGGCTTCCGGCCCGGCGTCACCGCCGGCGGGCTCTACGCCCTGCTGGAAGGCGCCCGCCGGGTGCTGCCCGGCATCGAGGAGATGGAGGTGGAGGCGGTGTGGAGCGGCTACCGTCCGACCTCGGACGACGACGCGCCGATCCTCGACGCGATCGCCCCGGGCCTCGTCGCCGCCACCGGGCATCACCGCAACGGCTACCTGCTCGCCCCGGTGACCGCCGACGCGGTCGCCGCGCTGGTGCTGCACGGCGCGCTGCCGGATGTCGCCCGTCCCTTCACCCGCGCGCGCTTCGGGCAGCCGGAAGCGCTGAGGGAATCGGCATGAAACTTCTCGTCAACGGTGAGCCGCGCGACTGCGCGGTCGAGACGGTGGACGCCCTGTTCCGCCTGGAAGCGGAGGAGGGCGGCATCGAGAGTCCGCAGGGCGTCGCCATCGCGCTGAACGGCCGGGTTCTGCGCCGCCGGGACTGGGGCGAGACCCCGGTCGCGGAGGGCGACCGCGTCGAGATCGTCCGCGCCATGCAGGGAGGTTGAGCATGGACCCGAGTCACACGCCGTCCCGCCCCGAGGGCGGGGACGACAGCCTGACCATTGCCGGGGTGACGCTGTCGTCCCGGCTGTTCATCGGCACCGCCGGCTACCCGACACAGGCGATCATGCGCGACGCCGTCGCGGCGAGCGGCGCCGACGTGGTCACCGCCTCGATCCGCCGGGTCTCGCTCCAGGGCCACGGCTCGGACACGGTCAAGATCCTGAAGGGCAAGCGCTTCCTGCCGAACACCGCCGGCTGCGAGACGGCCCGGGACGCGATCATGACCGCCGAGCTCGCCCGGGAGGCGCTCGACACCAACTGGATCAAGGTCGAGGTGATCGGCGACCGGGAGACGCTGTACCCGGACGTGACCGAGCTGATCGAGGCCTGTCGCCATCTCGTGGACGACGGCTTCGTGGTGCTGCCCTACTGCAACGACGACCCGATCGTGTGCCAGCGCCTGGAGGATCTCGGCTGCGCCGCCGTCATGCCCATGGGCTCGCTGATCGGCTCCGGGATGGGCGTCGCCAACCCGGCCAACCTGGAGCTGATCTGCCGCCGGGCGAGGGTGCCGGTGGTGGTCGATGCCGGGATCGGCACCGCCTCGGACGCGGTGATCGCCATGGAACTCGGCGCTTCCGCCTGCCTGATCAACACCGCGATCGCCAAGGCCGACGATCCGGTGCGGATGGCCCGCGCCATGGGCCGGGCCGTGGAGGCCGGGCGCGACGCGCATCTCGCCGGGCGGATCCCTCGCCGCGGCCGGGCCGAGCCGTCGAGCCCGCAGCTCGGCCTCGTCGGCTCGTGAGGGTGCTGGTCGCCGCTGCTGGCGGTGACGGACCGGCACGGGCACCCGCGGCCCCTCGCCGAGACCGTCCAGGCGATCCTCGACGGCGGCGGGCGCTGGATCTGGTTCCGCGACAGGGACCTGGATGCGGATGCCCGCCTGCATCTCGGCGCGGGCGTCGCCGCGCGCGTGCGCGCCGCGAACGGTGTCCTGACGGTCGGCGGCGACGTCGCGCTGGCGCGCGCCCTCGAAGCCGACGGCGTGCATCTCGGCGGCGGCTCGGGACCGGAGGCGATCGCGGCGGCGCGGGCCACCCTGGGCGAGGCCGCGCTGATCGGCGTTTCCGCGCACGCGCCGCGTGAGGCCGCGGCCGCCGCGACGGCCGGCGCCGACTACGTGACCCTCAGCCCGATCTACGCGACGGCGAGCAAGCCGGGCTACGGACCGGCTCTCGGACCGGAGGGCCTCGCCGCCGCGCGTGCGGCGGGCCTGCCGATCGTGGCCCTGGGCGGTGTCGGTCCGGCAGTGATCGGGGCCTGTCGCGCGGCGGGGGCGGCGGGCTTCGCCGTCATGGGTGGCCCGATGCGGGCCATGGATCCGGCCGACGCGACGCGGGCGCTCCTGGAGGCCTGGGGTGCAGCGGAGTCCACAGCGGCTCGGACAGCCACGTGGAATGCAGCCCCGTCCTAGGTGCTGGAAGGCCCGTAGGGCGGGCGCGGAATCGCCCGGTGCGCGGCCCGGAGCGCCGCCGACCAGCGCTCGCGCAGGTCGTGGAAGTAGCCCTCGCCGGCCTCGATCCGGTGGTTCACCTCGAGCGTCAGCGCGTTCCGGCGGGCGACCGCGATGTCGATCGGCAGGCCGACGCCCAGATTCGACCGCATGGTCGAATCCATCGAGACCAAGCTCACCTTGAGGGCGTCGTAGAGGTCGGTCGTGTACTTCACCGCCCGGTCGAGGATCGGCTTGCCGTACTTGTGCTCGCCGATCTGGAGGAACGGCGCGTCGGTGCTGCACTCGATGAAGTTGCCGGCGGAGTAGATCAGGTACAGCCGCATCTCGCCGGTGCCGATCTGGCCGCCGAACAGAAGCGAGATCGAGAACCGGATGTTGGCCGCCTCGAACCCGTCCTTCTCGATCGCGCGGACCCGCCGGATGGCCCGGCCGATCAGCTGCGCCGCCTGGAACATGGTCGGCGCCTCGACGAGCTTCTGCGGCGGCTCGCCCTCCTCCTCGCCGGGCACGCCCTCCTGGAGCAGGCTGAGCACCGACTGGGTGATCGAGAGGTTGCCCGCGGAGGCGAGCATCATCACCCGCTCGCCCGGCACGTTGAAATGGTGGAGCTTGCGGTAGGTCGAGATGTCGTCGAGCCCCGCATTGGTGCGGGTATCGGCGACCATGACCAGCCCTTCCTCCACCAGGACACCGACGCAGTAGGTCATCGTCTTCGGGCTCTCGTGCGGTCGGCGGACCGGGGTCGGTACGATCAGGATTGAGCGGCGGCCCTGCCTTGCTCGACCCGGAGCTTCACGTCCAGTGTCTCGGTGCCACCGCCGGTCCGGCTGCCGCGGATCGGCGCCGCGCCGAGATAGTCCAGGCCGGTGGCGACGCGGATGTAATTGTCCGCCGGGCTGACATCGTAGCACGGGTCGAACGCCACCCAGCCGAGATCCGGCACCAGGGCCTCGACCCAGCCGTGGGGCGCCTCGACATCCGCCTGGCCGTCGTCGCGGGCCCGATAGCCGGCGACGTAGCGGGAAGGGATGCCGATGTGGCGGGCGGCGGCGATCAGGACGTGGGCGAGGTCCTGACAGACGCCGCTGCCGGCCGCGAACGCCTTGGCGGCCGGGACCGCGCCGCTCGCGGGACCGGGCTCGTGGGCCACGGCGCCGTGGACGGCGCCCATCAGCCGGTGGAGCCGGGCCAGGACGGCGCCGTCGCCCTCCGCGGCGACGCGCTCCGCGAAGGCGTGCAGCTCAGGGCTCGCGACGCACAGGTCCGTGTCGCGCAGGTAGAATTCGTCCGGCAGGCGCTCCACCGTGCCGCGGACGACGCCGTGGGTGTCGTCGGTGTCGACCTCGCCGGTGACCCGGATGGTCAGGGCGTCGGCCGGCTCGTCCGGGGTGAACCAGTGGACGACGTTGCCGAACCCGTCCTCGCGGGCGGTCAGCCGCCCGTCGACGGTGGTGTCGATCCGCCACCCGCGAACGTACTGCCCGTCATGGTCCCGCGGCGTCAGCCGCAGGACCTGCACGAGCCCGCGGGCCGGCTGCTCGTACGTGTAGATGGTCTCGTGAACCACGCGGATGCGCATGCGCCGTCCTGTCCGTCCTGTTCAGCCGACCAGATACTGCTTGGCGATCGCCTCGCCCACCTTGTTGTTCTCGGCGATGAACGCCTCGACGAACTCGTGCAGCCCGGTGGCGAAGACACGGTCGATATCCTCGCCCTCCAGCTTCGCCAACATGTTTCCCGCGAGACGCTGGCTCGGCCCCCGGCGGCCGTAGGCGTCGGCGATCAGGTCGAGATACTCGACGATGACGCCGTAGCAGTTCGCGAAGGAGCGCGGCATCTGCTTGTTGAGCATCAGCAGGTCCGCCACGAGCAGCGGCTTGATGCTCTCCCGGTAGACCCAGTGGTAGGCGTTGAACGCCGACACTTCGCGCAGGATCGTGGTCCACTGGAAGTAGTCGAGGCTGCCGCCCACCGTCTCGTCGTGCGGCAGCAGGATCTGGTACTTCACGTCGAGGATGCGGGCGGTGTTGTCGGCCCGCTCGATCGCCGTGCCGAGCCGGGTGAACCAGAAGGCGTCGTTGCGCAGCATCGTCCGGAAGGCCGAGCCGTCGAAGGTCAGCGAGACGGTCTTCACCCAGTCGAGGAAGCGGCCGAACTCGTCACGGTTGAGGTCCTTGCCGGCGTAGTTGCGCAGCTCCAGCCACGCGCCGTTGATCGCGTCCCACATCTCGGTGGTGAGCGCCGTGCGCACCGAGCGGGCATTCTCGCGGGCCGCCTCGATGCAGGAGCGGATCGAGGACGGGTTGTGCGGGCTGAAGGCCAGGAAGTCGCAGACCGTGTCGGCGTTGACCGCGCTGTAATGGGTCTTGAACGCGTCGGGGTCGCCGGCCGAGGCGAGGGCCGAGTCCCACTCGTTGCTCCCGCCGCCGCCGTAGCTCGTCGGAAGCGACGCGAATCGGTGTGCCGCGTCGAGAATGCGGGCGACGAAGTCGGCCCGCTCGACGTAGCGGGAGAGCCAGAAGAGGTTGTCGGCAGTCCTGGAGAGCATCGGTCTTCAGCCAAGTCGTGCGGACCACGATGTCCGCGCCTCGGAACGTCCGGATATCGCGGAGCTCAGGCGTCGAGCACCCAGGTGTCCTTGGTGCCACCGCCCTGGCTGGAATTGACCACCAGGGAGCCTTCCTTCAGCGCCACCCGGGTCAGGCCGCCCGGGACGATGCGGATCTTGTCGGCCCCGCACAGCACGAAGGGCCGCAGGTCGACGTGGCGGGGGGCAACGCCCGAGGCCACGAAGGTCGGGCAGGTGGAGAGCGACAGGGTCGGCTGGGCGATGAACCCGTCCGGGGCGTGCTTGAGCTTCTTGGCGAAATCGTCGAGCTCGCGCTTGCTCGCGTGCGGCCCGACGAGCATCCCGTAGCCGCCCGAGCCGTTGACCTCCTTCACCACCAGCTCGGACAGGTTGTCCATCACGTACGCGAACGCGTCCTTCTCGCGGCACCGATAGGTCGGAACGTTGTGCAGGATCGGCTCCTCGCCGGTGAAGAACTTCACGATCTCCGGCATGTAGCTGTAGACCGCCTTGTCGTCCGATATGCCGGTCCCGACCGCGTTGGCGAGGGTGACCGAGCCGCGCTCGTAGGCGTTCATCAGGCCGGGCACGCCGAGGACCGAATCCGGGCGGAAGACCAGCGGGTCGAGGAAGTCGTCGTCGAGGCGGCGGTAGATCACGTCGACCTTCCGCGGCCCCTCGGTCGTCCGCATGTAGACCACGTCGTCCTTGGTGAAGAGGTCGGACGCCTCCACCAGCTCGACGCCGAGCTTGTCGGCCAGGAACGAGTGCTCGTAGAACGCGGAGTTGTAGCGCCCCGGGGTCAGCAGAACGACGGTCGGGTCGCGGGTCGCCGAGCCCGGCGCGAGGCTGCGCAGGGTGGCGAGCAGGGCGTCCGGGTAGTTCTCGACCGGCGCGACGCGGTGCTTCGAGAACAGGTCCGGGAACAGGCGCAGCATCACCTCCCGGTTCTCCAGCATGTAGGAGACGCCCGACGGGATGCGGGCGTTGTCCTCCAGCACGAAGAAATCGTTCTCGCCGGTCCGGACGATGTCGATGCCGGCGATGTGGACGTAGAGGTCGTGCGGCACGCGGAAGGACCGCATCTCCATGCGGTAATGGGCGTTGCGGTAGACGAGGTCGGCCGGGATGATGCCGGCCTTGATGCATTCCTGGGCGCCGTAGATGTCCTTCAGGAACAGGTTGATGGCCGTGACCCGCTGCGTCAGGCCGCGCTCCAGGAAGGCCCATTCCGGCTTGGTGATCACCCGGGGGATGATGTCGAACGGGATCAGCCGCTCGGTCGACTCGTTGTCGCCGTAGACCGCGAAGGTGATGCCGATCCGTCGGAACAGCAGCTCGGCCTGGCTGCGGCGGGTGTTGAAATGCTCGGGCGGCGTCGAGTCGAGCCAGGCCTTGAGCTGGCCGTAGGCGTCGCGGACGGCTGCCGGATCGGCCGCGCCGATCCCGTTCATCTCGTCGAAGGCCGTCACCGCCATCTCACTCCTCCCGTACGCTCTCGCTCTTGAGGCAAGAGGCGCGCCACCCGTTCATGGCTATATCCGCGGGCGATAACGCTCAAGGCGGCCGGAGGATCAGATCAGCTTCAGGCCTTTCAGGCTCGCGTGACCGTTTCGGCCGAGGATCACGTGATCGTGGACCACGATCTTGAGCGGCGCCAGGACCGCCACGACCTCGCGGGTCATCGCCACGTCGGCCGCGGAGGGGGCGGGGTCGCCCGACGGGTGGTTGTGGGCCAGGATGATGGCCGTCGCCGAGAGCTCGAGTGCCCGGCGGGCGACCTCGCGCGGGTAGACCGGCGCATGATCGACGGTGCCGCGCCCCTGCACCTCGTCGGCGATGAGGTGGTTGCGCTTGTCGAGGAACAGGACGCGGAACTCCTCCCGCGGGGCGAACGCCATGGTGGTGCGCAGGTACTCGTGCAGCGCGCTCCACGAGCCCAGGAGCGCGCGCTCCCGGATCGCGCCCCGGGCGAGCCGCCGCGCCGCGGCCTCGATCACCTTGAGGTCGGACGCGACAGCGGCGCTCACGCCCTCCACTTCCATGAGCCGCGCCGGCTCGGCGCTGACCACCTCGGCGAAGCTGCCGAACCGGGCGACCAGCGCCTTGGCGAGGGGCTTCACGTCGCGCCGGGGGATCGCCCGGAACAGGACGAGTTCCAGCATCTCGTAATCGGGCAGCGCGTCCGGACCGGCCGCCGAGAACTTCTCCCGCAGGCGGTCGCGATGGCCGTGATAGTGCGGCGTCTCCTTCTCGACCGGAGACGGCGCGGCGCTGTCGGCGAACAGCCCCGCGTCACCGTCGTCCTGCCGCTCGGGCACGGCCGGTCAGGCGGCCGGGTTGACGGGCTGATGCAGCCCCTTCGGCGAGATCGTGAAGATCTCGACGCCGGTTTCGGTGACGCCCACCGTGTGCTCGAACTGGGCGGAGAGCGAGCGGTCGCGGGTCACGGCGGTCCAGCCGTCGCCCAGAACCTTCACGGCCGGCCGGCCGAGATTGATCATCGGCTCGATCGTGAAGAACTGGCCGGGCTTGAACGGCACGTCGTAGCTGGCCTCGACGTAGTGCAGGATCGTGGGCGCGTCGTGATAGGTGCGCCCGAGGCCGTGGCCGCAGAAGTCGCGCACCACCGAGCAGCGCTCGCCTTCCGCGAAGGACTGGATCGCCCGTCCGATATCGTTGGTCGAGCCGCCGGGCTTCACGGCGGCGACGCCGCGCATCAGCGCCTCGTAGGTGATCTCGCACAGGCGCTGGGCCTTGCGCGGCACCTCGCCGACATAGGCCATCCGGCTCGAATCACCGTGCCAGCCGTCGAGGATCAGGCAGATGTCGAGATTGACGATGTCGCCCTCGCGCAGAGGCTTGTCGTTGGGGATGCCGTGGCAGACCACGTGGTTGATCGAGGTGCAGATCGACTTCGGGTAGCCGCGGTAGAGCAGCGACGCCGGATAGGCGCCGTGGTCCATCGCGAAAGTGTAGGCGAGCCTGTCGAGCTCCTCGGTGGTGACGCCCGGCTGCGTCGCCTCCATCAGCAGGTCGAGGGCCTCGGCGGTGAGCCGCCCCGCCCGGCGCATGCCCTCGAAACCCTCGGGACCGTGGATCGGCGGTTCCGGGGCGCGGCGCGCACCCTGCGCACTGGCCTGTTCCTGCTGCATGATCGGGACTTTGTTCGCGGCGGCATCAATCGGGCTTCGCCCTATGTACGGCGCGGGGCCCGGGAGTCCAAGCCGCATCGGTCGCGGGCCGGGCGAGGCTTGCGCCGGTCGCGGGGCTGGCGGCATAAGCGGCCGCGAGACGCCCGGGAGCGCGCAGGCAGATTCGCCGCGCGGTCGGTCGCGGGGCAGACGAGGGCCGGATGGCAGGCAAGGCGGTACCGCACTTCCACAACGAGCCGGGCGTGCCGGTGATCACCGTGGGCGTGAAGGAATTCATGTGCATCGGCGCGCTGCCGCCGTTCGACCACCCGCACGTGTTCCTCGACATGGGCGCCGACAGCGAGATCATCTGCCAATACTGCTCGACGCTCTATCGCTACCGGGCCGGCCTGAAGGCCGACGAGGCGGAGCCGCAGGCCTGCGTGTGGCGGGACGACGCCAAGCTCGCGGCGGAGTAGGCGCCGCCCACCGTGCCCTCTGGCAGTCCATCTCTGCGGATCGGGATCGTCGGGGCCGGGATCGGCGGCCTGACGGCGGCGCTGGCGCTGTCGGATGCCGGCCACGCCGTCACGGTGATCGAGCGCCGGACCGGCTTCAGTGAGGTCGGGGCCGGGATCCAGATCTCGCCCAACGCGAGCCACGTTCTCGCCGGTCTCGGGCTCTCCGCGGCCCTGCGCCGGGCGGCGAGCGAGCCGCCCGGCGTGGAGGTGCGCGCGCTCGACAGCGGCCGCCGCATCGGCGGCGTCGCGCTCGGTGCGCGGGCGCAGAGCCGGTTCGGCGCGCCCTACTACGTCATTCACCGCGCCGACCTGCAGACGCTGCTGCTCGACGCATTCCGGAGCCGCTCGACGATCCGCCTGCTGATGGGCCGCACCGTGACGGCCGTGTCCGAGACGGCGTCGGAAGCCGTCCTCACCGTCGAGGGCGCGAGCGGGGCCCAGCCGGTCGCCTTCGACCTCGCGATCGGCGCGGACGGGCTCCGCTCGCGCCTGCGCGCGCATCTCGACTCGGCGCCGCTCCGGCCGGGTCAGGCCGCGGCGTGGCGGGCGCTCATCCCCATGGCCGCGCCGCTGCGCGATCTCCTGAGCCTGCCGGATTCCTGGCTGGTCTGGTCGCTCGCCGACCGCGCCGTCGCGCGCCCGCTCGCCCGCGACCGGCTCGCGCTGATCGGCGATGCCGGTCACCCGGTGCTGCCCTACCTCGCGCAGGGGGCCGCCCTGGCGATCGAGGACGCCGCGGTCCTGACCCGCGCCCTCGCGGACCACGCCGACGTGCCGGCCGCACTCGCGGCGTTCTCGGGCGCGCGGACCGCCCGGGTGCGCAAGGTCCAGACGGCGGCGCGCAGCAACGGCCGGACCTACCACGCCGGCGGCGTGGTGGCGTTCGTGCGCGACGCCGTGATGTCGCGTCTCGGCCCGGACGGCATGCGGGACCGCTACGCCTGGCTGTACGGGTGGACGCCCCCCGCTTGATCGGACCCGCCGGCCCCGCTACCGAGGGCGCATGCGGACGTGGCGGAACCGGTAGACGCACGAGACTTAAAATCTTGCGGCCGCGAGGCCGTGCGGGTTCGAGTCCCGCCGTCCGCACCAGCACGCAGCGCGACGCCGGACCGGGATGCCGGAGGGAATGGCGTGGTCTACGTGCTCATCATCATGCTGGCCGGCTCGGGCTCGGCGATCGGGTCCGTCGAGTTCAACACCCGGCAGGCCTGCGAGGCCGCCGCGAAGCAGATCGCCGAGGCCGAGCGGCCCTACGGCGGGGCGTCCCCGGTCACCGTGTGCGCGCCGAAGGGGTGAGGGCCCGACAGTCCCGAAGACGCGGGATCCGTCGCATTCGAGCGATCGCCGAAACCGGCCCTTCGCGTCTGCCTGCCAGGGTCCGGACGGGGAGTATCCGGCATGATCGACGCCCTTCAGACCGCCGCCACCGGCATGGCCCGGGCCACCGACCGGCTCGGGAAAGCGGCCGAGACCATCGCGGCGAGCGGCGCGCCCACCGGCGACACGGCCCTGCCGCCGGCCGCGCAGGTGGACCTGTCGGGGGCCGCGCTGGACCTGATCGGGTCGCGATCGGCCTTCGCGCTGAATGCCGCGGTGGCGCGCTCGGCCGACCGCATGATGGGTCAGCTCCTCGACGTCACCGCCTGAGGGCGGGGAGGGCGAGGCCGGCCAGGATCGCGGCCGCCGCGAAGAGCAGGGCCACGCCCACGAGGCGGTAGGCCACGACCCCCGCCACCCCGCCCGCCAGGAAGGCGCCGACGGTCGAGAGGTACAGCCGCAGCCGCACGGGATCGTGGGCCCTCAGCGGGTCGGAGCCCGGCGGACCGCGATCGAGCCAGCGCGCGAGCTCGATGCCGATGTCGGTGATCATGCCGGTGACGTGCGTGGTCCGGACCCGCGACTCGGAGATCTTGGTCACGGCCGCGTTCTGGAGGCCCAGGACGAAACTCAGGCCGAGCACCAGGGCGTGGCTCCGCGCCGGCTCGTGGAGCGGCAGCACGAGCAGGCCGACGGCGACGAGGAGGATCGCCTCCGCGCAGACCCCGTAGGCGTAGGCGCCCGGATGGTGACCGCGGCGGCGGCGGCGGATCAGCAGCGTCGCGGTGGCGGCACCGAGCACGAACAGGATGACGAGCAGGCCGGCCTGCGCGGCCAGGAGCAGGTCGCCGGTGCCGGTCCTGTCCGAGATGGCCGAGACGTTCCCGGTCATGTTCGAGGCGTAGAGGCCGACCGCGTAGAAGCCGGCGGTGTTCAGCGCGCCGGCCACCCCCGCGAGGGAGAGGGCGAGCGCCCTGTCGGCCTCCGGGGTGCGCGTCTCGCCTTCGTGGACCAGCATGGACCCGTGTCGATGACCCGTCGGTGGGGTGCCGAGAGCCGGATTCGGCCGGCGCCGCCACCGTCATAAGCCACGCGCCGGGGCGCCGTCACGGCGCCCGGCGCAACTCCCGGCTCACCAGCCGCGATAGCCGTAGCCGCCCTCGTAATCCCCGCCCCAGTGGCGGGCCGGGCCGTAGCCGACCGGGACCCGCTCGTAGGTCACGGTCCGGCGGGTCGCGTAGACCGGCGCGTCCTCCTCGTAGACGCGGTAGGCCGGGGCCGGCCGCACGACCACGGGGGCCGGGGCGTAGCCGTAATCCGCGTAGCCGTAGCCGTAGCCGGGCGCCGCGTGGGCCTGGGTCGCGGCGCCGATCAGGGCGCCGGCCGCGAGGCCGCCGATGATGCCGGCCGCGATGGCGCCGCCGCCGCGGGCCTCGGCGGTCGTGGAGGCCAGGGTGCCCGCGCCGATCAGCGCGGCGGCCGAGAGCAGAGCGATGCGTGTCATGACCTGTCTCCGGTAGAAGCGCGGAGCGCCTGCGGCGCCCCGGATCACACGGGAGACCATGCCGCGCCGCCGCTGCACCGAAGCTGAAGCCGGCCTGCAGCCACGGTTCAGCTTGGCGGCCCGACCTCCGGATCGGGGGCGGTGCGGATGTAGCCGCGGGAGATCAGGCGGCTGCGCTCGCGCGTGCGCCGCTCGGCCTCCATCAGGTCGGAGAGGGCGTCGGCGATCGCGCAGCGCAGGGCGATCCCGGCGTCGCCGCCGGCGAAGCCGAGATACGCGGAGCTGATCGCCTCGACGGGGCAGGCGTGATCGTCGCGCTGGGCCAGGACCTGGGTCAGCATCGGGTTCTCCTTCGTCGCGTCCGGGAACGAAAAGAGAACAAGCCATAAGGGTTAACGTTCCGTCAACGCCCGCCGGGCGGGCCGCCCGGAGGCGGCCGAACCCTGTGGATAACGCCGTTTCAGAAGCCTGGCGGCTGTGGATAAGCCGGCTCACTCCGGCATTCGCGGCAGCGGCTTGCCGTCGGCGGGAATCGGGTAGCGGGCGGCGTTCAACTCCATCGCCAGGAACGTGTAGTAGCCGGAGATCGCGGCCAGATCGACGACGCCCGGCTTGCCGAACCGGGCCTCGGCCCGCGCGAAGGTCGCGTCGGAGACGCGCTTCGTGTCCTGGAGCTCGGCGGTGAACTCGTACACGAGGGTCTCGTCGTCGCTCATCCTGGCCGGCCGGCGGCCGTCGCGGATCGCCGCGATGATGTCGGCGGAGATGCCGGCCTTCTCGGCGATCGGTGCGTGGACGTACCACTCGTAATCCTGAGTCCAGCGGCGGGCGGTCATCAGGATCACCAGCTCCGAGAGCGTCGTGCCGATCTTCGGCTTGAAGCGCAGGTAATCGCCCATCGAGCGGGCGAGCGTCATCACCTCCGGCGAGTACATGAGCGGCTCGAACGGCCCGAAGGGCGGCTTGCCGCGCGCCTGCGCGAAGGCCTCGGCCGCCTGCTTCTGCTCGGGGGTGTAGTCCTGGGGCGGAATGGTCGGCAGCCGGTCCTGCGCGCGCGCTGCAGCGCTCGCCCACAAGGTCGCCAGCGGCAGGGCCACGGAGAGGGCAGCAAGGGTCAGCGCGCGGCGGCGGAGGGTCATCGTTTCGCTCCCGTTGGATCGTCTGTGTCGTGTCGCGCCGCACGATTACGGCGGCGTCGCGCGGCCGCCAGGGCCCGGGCGGGAAAGCCCGTACGAATCCGGCTCGGCGTCAGGAAAAGACCTCCCCCGTCGCGGAGCCGGGTTCGGGCCGGTTGCGCTCGGCGCCGCGCCGCGCCATCAGCGGCCGCGATGGCCGGTCCCGCACCCGCGCTGCCGATCGAGGCGGCGCTCCCCGATCTGCGCCGCGCGCTCGCCGCGCGGAACGCCGCCGTCCTGGTGGCCGCCCCCGGCGCCGGCAAGACGACCCGCGTGCCCCTCGACCTCCTGGAAGCGCCCTGGCTCGACGGGCGCAAGATCGTCCTGCTGGAGCCGCGGCGCCTCGCGGCCCGGGCCGCCGCCGCGCGGATGGCGCAGACGCTGGGCGAGCCGGTCGGCGGGACAGTCGGCCTGCGCGTCCGCCTCGGCTCGAAGATCTCGGGCCGCACGCGGATCGAGGTCGTCACCGAGGGCGTCTTCACCCGGATGATCCTGGACGATCCGGAACTCTCGGGGATCGGCGCCGTCCTGTTCGACGAGTTCCACGAGCGCTCCCTGGACGCCGATCTCGGCCTCGCGCTGGCGCTCGACGCGCAGGGCGGCCTGCGGGAGGACCTGCGGATCCTCGTCATGTCGGCGACCCTGGACGGCGCCCGGGTCGCGCGGCTGATGGGCGACGCCCCGGTCGTGGCCTCCGAGGGCCGCGCCTTCCCGGTTGAGACCCGGTACGTGGAGCGCGATCCGAACCGGCGGGTCGAGGACTCGGTCGCCGAGGTCACGCTGCGCGCCCTCCGGGCGGATCCGGGCTCGATCCTGGTGTTCCTGCCCGGGCAGGCGGAGATCCGCCGGACCGCCGACCTGCTGGCCGAGAAGGTCGGCCCCGACGTTCAGCTCGCGCCCCTCTACGGCGCGCTGACCCCCGCCGAGCAGGACCGCGCCGTCGCGCCGGCCTCCGCCGGCACCCGGAAGGTCGTCCTCGCGACCAGCATCGCCGAGACCTCCCTGACCATCGAGGGCGTCCGGATCGTGGTCGATTCGGGGCTGGCGCGGGTCCCGGTCTACGAGCCGGGCCTCGGTCTGACCCGCCTGGTCACGGCCCGCGCCTCCCGCGCCTCGGTGGACCAGCGCCGGGGCCGCGCCGGCCGCACCGAGCCCGGCCTGTGCTGGCGGCTCTGGTCCGAGGCCGGCACCAACGCCCTGGAGCCGTTCACGCGGCCCGAGATCCTGTCGGCCGACCTCGCCGGGCTGCTCCTCGACTGCGCCGCCTGGGGCGTGACCGACCCGGGCGCGCTCGCCTTCCTCGACCCGCCGCCCGCGGCCGCCCTCACGGAGGCCCGCGCCCTGCTGAGAGAGCTGGGCGCGCTCGATCCCGACGGCCGCCTGACGCCGGTCGGCGCGCGGCTGCGGGCGTTGCCGCTGCCGCCGCGGCTCGCCCGGATGGTGACGGTCGCGGCCGGCACCGGTCAGGGAGGGCGAGTTCGTGATGGCGAGCGGCCGGGCCGGGCGCCTCGACCCGGCGAGCCCGCTCGCCCGCGAGACTTATCTGGTCGTCGCCGACCTCGCCGGATCGGCCGGGAACGCCCGGATCCTGGCCGCGGCGGCGATCGGCCCCGAGGCGATCGAGGGCCTGTTCGCTGACCGGATCGAGTCGCGCACCGAGATCGCCTTCGATCCGCAGGCGGCCGCCCTGCGGGCACGGGCGGTCCGACGGCTCGGCGCCGTCAGTCTCGGGTCGCGGCCGCTGCCGGTGCCGCCCGATACGGACAGCGCCGCGATCCTGGCGCGCGGCATCGCCGATCTCGGGATCGACCGCCTGCCGTGGACGCCGGCCCTGGCGCAGTGGCGGGCCCGGGTGACCTTCCTGCACGCCGCCGACGGCGCGGCCTGGCCCGACCTCTCCGACGCCGCGCTGGCCCGCACGGCGGAAACTTGGCTGGCGCCCGCCCTGCTGGGTCGCGCCGCCCTGGCGTCGGTCACGGCGAGCAACCTCGCGGACGCCCTCCAGGCCCTGCTGCCCTGGGACCTGCGCGCCCGGCTCGACGCGGAGGCGCCGACCCATGTCGAGGTGCCGACCGGCTCGCGCGTCCCGGTCGATTACACGGCGGAGGAGCCGGCGCTTGCGGTCCGGGTCCAGGAGCTGTTCGGCCTCGACCGGCATCCCAGGGCCGGGGGCCGGCCGCTTGTCCTGCACCTGCTGTCGCCGGCGCTGCGGCCGATCCAGATCACCCGGGACTTGCCGGGCTTCTGGCGCGGTTCCTGGGCGGCGGTGCGGTCCGAGATGCGCGGGCGCTACCCGCGCCATCCCTGGCCGGAGGACCCGCTCAGCGAGGCTCCCACTCGCCGGGCCAAGCCCCGCGGCACCTGATCACCGCCTGACGAAGCCCCGACGCGAACGGACCCGACGCGATGACCACCGACACCGATGCCCACGACCCCGCCGCCGACGGCTGGACTCTGGTGGAAGACAAGGGCTTCATCGCCCATGTCGGGCCGCTGCACGTCCGCGGCGCGGACGGCGCCTACGCGTTCCGGGCCGACCAGAAGCACGCCAACCTGATCGGCGTGGTCCACGGCGGCATGCTGATGAGCTTCGCCGACCGCGCCCTCGGCGAGACCGCGATGCGCGCCGCCGACGGCGCCAATTGCGTGACCATCCAGCTGGAGATGAAATTCATCGATGTCGGCCGGCTCGGCGACTGGATCGAGATCCGGCCGCAGGTCGTCAAGCGCACGGGCTCCCTCGTGTTCATGCGCGGCGACGTCCGCGACGGCAGCCGTCTGCTCGCCTCGGCTGACGGCGTCTGGAAGATCCTGCGGCGCCGGCCGAGTTGACCGGATCAGGACAGGCGTCCTAGCCTGCCGGCGCGCGTCGCGGCCCGTCGCGGGATG
Source organism: Methylobacterium mesophilicum (assembly GCF_036441335.1). GTDB lineage: Bacteria > Pseudomonadota > Alphaproteobacteria > Rhizobiales > Beijerinckiaceae > Methylobacterium > Methylobacterium mesophilicum_B. The sequence goes on along the minus strand of NZ_MLBW01000021.1, from coordinate 127,675 downwards.
CGCGGGGGAGGATCGCATGCGACCGTCGCAGACCGAGGCATCCGGGATCGCGGCCGAGCGCGGGGGCGTCCCACCGTCCCGACGCACGCTCCTCGCGGCCCTGGGAACACTCGCCGTCACGGCCGCCGACGCGGCGGCGCAGCCCAGCACGGTGACGAGTCCGCCGCGCGACTTCCGGCCGGGCGCCGCCCCGACCACCTACTTCACCGATCCGGACATCGTCACGGTCGACCCGGCCTTCGAGCCCTACATCGTGCCGAACAGCGCCATCCGCCGGCTCTGGACCGGCGCCCTCTGGGCGGAGGGGCCCGCCTGGAATTCGGTCGGCCGCTACCTCGTCTGGAGCGACATCCCGAACAATCGGCAGATGCGCTGGCTGGAGGAGGACGGGCACGTCTCCACCTTCCGGATGCCGAGCAACAATTCGAACGGCAACAGCTTCGACCGCCAGGGGCGGCAGCTCAGCTGCGAGCATGCCACCGGGCGCGTCGTCCGCTACGAGCTCGACGGCTCGGCCACGGTCCTGGCCGATTCGTTCGAGGGCAAGCCGCTCAACTCGCCCAACGACGTCGTTCAGCACCCGGACGGCGCGTACTGGTTCTCCGATCCGCCCTACGGCGCGCTGCTCTACGAGGGCCTGCCCGACGCGGCGGGCGGTCCGAGCAATCCGCAGGGCCATCTCGATCCGCGGCTCGGCCAGCCCGCCGGCACCGTCCCGCGGCGCCGCGTGCTGCCGAACGCGGTCTACCGCGTCGACCCGTCCGGCCGGCTCGACCGCGTGCTCACCGACGACGAGGTGCCCGACCCCAACGGCCTCTGCTTCTCGCCCGATCACCGGACGCTCTACGTCTGCTCCACCGGGAAGGGGCCGGGGGATACCGGGCCGGGCGGCAAGGGCGAGATCTACGCCTTCGACGTCGGGACCGGGGCTGCGCTCTCGAACAGGCGGCTCTTCTCGGACTGCGTCGTGGACGGGGTGAAATGCGGGCCCGACGGCCTGCGGGCCGACGTCGACGGCAATCTCTGGGTGTCCAGCAACGCCGGCCCGGCCGTGGGCTACAACGGCGTCACCGTCTGGACACCGCAGGGCAAGCTCATCGGGCGGATCCGCCTGCCGGAAGTGTGCGGGAACCTGACCTTCGGCGGCCCCAAGCGCAACCGCCTGTTCATGGCGGCGAGCCAGTCGCTCTACGCCCTGACGGTGAATACCCAGGGCGCCGGGCCGGCCTAGGATCGCGCCGCTGCAATCCGGGACGGAACCGGCGCCGATCCTCCGGTCGGCCATGGCTGACCGGGCACCGGGACGCTATCTGTCACGGGCATGAGCGAGGATCCCGCCCCCGACCCGACCTTGAGCCGCCTCAGCGCGGCCCTGGGGGATCTGCCGAAGCGCGGGCCGCCGCCGGTGGAGCGGTGGGACCCGCCGTATTGCGGCGCGATCGACATCCGCATCGCCGCGGACGGGACGTGGTTCCACAACGGCTCGCCGATCCGACGGGACAAGCTGGTCAAGCTCTTCGCGACTATCCTGCGGCGCGAGCCGGACGGCCGGACCGTCCTGGTCACGCCGGTGGAGAGCGTCGGTATCACCGTGGACGACGCGGCCTTCGTGGCCGTCGAGATGGCGGTGGACGGGAGCGGGGCGGACCGGCGCGTCTCGTTCCGGACCAACGTCGACGATCTGGTGAGCGTCGATGCCGAGCACGCTCTGCGCTTCGAGGAGGCGCCGGACGGGGCGCTGAAACCCTATCTCCATGTCCGCCGCGGGCTGTGGGCGCTCGTGACCCGGGCACTCACCTACGACCTCGTGGACCTCGCCGAGGAGCGTCTGGTCGACGGAGAGCCCTGGCTCGGCCTGTGGGCCGGCGGCGCCTTCCACACGATCGCGCCGGTCGCCGCCGCGTGAGCGACCCGCTCGCCGACTTCCTCGCCCGCGCCGCCGCCGGCCTGTCGCCGGACCCGCCCGGGCCGGACGATCCGACCTCCAATCCCCGGGGCGATCACAGCCTCGATCCGGACGGAGCGGCCGTGATCCCGCCGCCGCCGCATCGCCGGGCCGCCGTCCTCGTGCCGGTCGTGCCGCGGGCGGACGGTCCGACCCTGATCCTGACGTTGCGGGCGGCCAACCTGCGCGACCATTCCGGGCAGGTGGCGCTGCCGGGCGGCAAGATCGATCCGTCCGATCCCGGCCCGGCGGACGCGGCCCTGCGGGAGGCCTCCGAGGAGATCGGGCTGCCGCCCGATCTCGTGCGGCTGCTCGGCTATCTCGACTCGTACCTCTCGGGCACCGGCTTCCTCGTGACGCCGGTCATCGGCCTGGTCGATCCCGGCGCGGTGCTGACGCCGAACCCGAACGAGGTGGCCGACGTCTTCGAGGTGCCGCTCCCGTTCCTCATGGACCCGGAGCGCTACCGCCTGCGCTCCCGCGCCTGGCAGGGCCGCGAACGCTGGTTCTACGCCCTGACCTTCGGCGAGCGGCTGATCTGGGGCGTCACCGCCGGGATCCTGAACAATCTGCGGGAACGGCTGTACCCGGAAGCGGCGCAGGGCGACGGCCGCCGTCCCGCGCGTTAAGCTGATTCCATGCTCCGCCGCGTCCTCGAAGAGTTCGGCCTCTTCCTCATCCCCTTCGCGCTGTTCCTGGTCTACCTGCTGCTGTCGGGCCGCAATCCGCTGCGCCGGGTTCACTGGGACGCGCACCTGTTCCGCCTCGTCCTGGCCGGGCTCGCGGTCGTGATCGGCACCCTCGTCTACGAGGGCCTGTTCTCGGAGCGCCGTCCCGGCGGCTACGTGCCGGCCCACATGGAGAACGGTCGCCTCGTGCCCGGCGGCTTCCGGTGAGCCGCGCCCTCGATCCCGCGGGGCTGGCGGCCCTGCTCGAACGCCCGGGCGTCCGCCGCGTCCTCGCGGCCCTGGACGCGCCGGGCGCGGAGACCCGCCTGATCGGCGGCTGCGTCCGCGACGCGCTCCTCGGCGCGCCGACCGCCGACATCGACATGGCGACGACGCACCGGCCCGAGGCAGTGATGCGGGCGGCGCAGCGGGCGCCCGGCCTCAAGGCGGTGCCGACCGGCATCGAGCACGGCACCATCACGCTGGTGACCGAGGACGGGCCGATCGAGGTCACGACCCTGCGCGAGGACGTCGAGACCGACGGGCGGCACGCGGTCGTCCGGTTCGGCAGCGACTTCCGCCGCGACGCCGAGCGCCGCGACTTCACCGTCAACGCGCTCTCCCTCGGCGCCGACGGGAGCCTGCACGACCCGGTGGGCGGCCGGCCCGACCTCGCGGACGGGCGGGTGCGCTTCATCGGCGATCCGGCGACCCGGATCCGCGAGGACGCGCTGCGAATCCTGCGCTTCTTCCGCTTCCATGCCCGATTCGGCGCCGGCCCTCCCGACGCCGCCGCCCTGGCGGCCTGCGTGGCCGCGCGGGACAGCCTGGACCGGCTCTCCCGCGAGCGCGTGCGCGCCGAGTTCCTGAAGCTGCTGGCCGCGCCCGGCGGCCCGGCCCTGATGAGGACGCTGAGCGCGACCGGCCTGCTGCCGCGGATCACCGGCGGCGTCGGGGAACTCGGGCGGCTGGAGCGGGCCGCCGCCGCGGGCCTGTCCCCGGTGGCGCGCCTCGCGGCCGTCGCGGTCGGCGCCCGGCACGACGCCGACCGGCTGCGCGAGCGGCTGCGTCTCTCGAAGAGCGAGCACGCTTACCTGCTCGGCTACGCCGCGGCTCTGGCCGATCTCCACGGACGCGCGGTGCTGGACGCGGACGCGGCGCGGGCCCGGCACCACGTGGTGCGGCTCGGCGTGTCGTTGGTGCAGCCGAAGACCAGGGCGCGGCTGCGGATCTCGCCGACCTGCTCGGCGGACGGGTCCNGGCGGCGCGGAGCGCCCTGGCCGCCCTCGCGGGGGAGGGGGCGTCGCCGGCTTTTCCCCTGACGGGGGCGGATCTGGTGGCGGCCGGGGTGGCGCCGGGCCCCGCTATAGGACGCGGCTTGGCCGCGGCGCGGAAAGTCTGGCTGGCGCACGGCTGCCCGACCGACGCCGCGGCGCGGGCCGACCTGATGGCGCGGGCGCTGGAAGGCGCCCGCTGAGCGCGGCTCAGAGCTTCAGGAGCGCCTTGGTCTCCTGGAGCTGGACGATCTGGCCGTTCAGCTCCTCGCGCTTCTGCAGGTCCTCGGTGGCGTCGCGCTGCATCTCGACCGCCTCGATGTCACGGTCGAGGGAGTCGTGGGTCAGCTCCTCGATCGGTGCGGCGCGCTCGGCCAGCACGGTCACGGCCGTCGGGCCAATGTCGGCGAAGCCGCCGCGGACGTAGATCCGCTTGCCGCTGCCCTGGCTCTCGGTGATCACGATGACGCCGACCCGCAGGGACGTCAGCACGGGCGCGTGGCCCGGCATCACGGTCATCTCGCCCTCGGTGCCGGGCAGCTGAACGGCGGTCACCTCGCCGGAATACAGCGTCCGCTCGGGGCCGACGAAATCGAAGTGGAAGGTGGCCATGGCCTGACGTGTTCCCGGATCGGCGGCGCGCTCTCCGCCGCGCGGGCGGAGCGTCTCGAAAAAGGCTGCGCGGACGGCACCGGTCAGGTCGTCCGCGCAGCCTCTGTCCCCTTCCCGCGCGGGGAAGAGGGTGTCGTCTTACGCGGCCTTGAGCTTCTTGGCCTTCTCCTGGGCCTCCTCGATGGTGCCGACCATGTAGAAGGCGGCCTCCGGGAGGTCGTCGTAGTCGCCGTTCACCAGGCCCTTGAAGCCCTTGATGGTGTCCTCGAGGGCGACCTGCTTGCCCGGCGAGCCGGTGAACACCTCGGCCACCGAGAAGGGCTGCGAGAAGAAGCGCTCGATCTTGCGGGCGCGGGCCACGGTCAGCTTGTCCTCCTCGGACAGCTCGTCCATGCCCAGGATCGCGATGATGTCCTGGAGCGCCTTGTAGCGCTGCAGGGTCTGCTGCACGCGGCGGGCGACGTCGTAGTGCTCCTCGCCGAGGATCGCCGGCGACAGCATGCGCGAGGTCGAGTCGAGCGGATCCACCGCCGGGTAGATGCCCTTCTCGGCGATCGAGCGCGACAGCACGGTCGTGGCGTCGAGGTGGGCGAACGAGGCGGCCGGCGCCGGGTCGGTCAGGTCGTCGGCCGGCACGTAGATCGCCTGCACCGAGGTGATCGAGCCCTTGGTCGTGGTGGTGATGCGCTCCTGGAGGGCGCCCATGTCGGTGGCGAGCGTCGGCTGGTAGCCCACCGCCGAGGGGATGCGGCCGAGGAGCGCCGACACCTCGGAGCCCGCCTGCGTGAAGCGGAAGATGTTGTCGACGAAGAACAGCACGTCCTGGCCGTCGTCGCGGAACTGCTCGGCGATGGTGAGGCCGGTCAGGGCGACGCGCGAGCGGGCGCCGGGCGACTCGTTCATCTGGCCGTAGACCAGAGCGCACTTCGAACCCTCGGCGGAGCCGTGCTCCTTCGGGTCGACGTTCACCTTGGACTCGATCATCTCGTGGTAGAGATCGTTGCCCTCGCGGGTGCGCTCACCCACGCCGGCGAACACCGAGTAGCCCGAGTGCACCTTGGCGATGTTGTTGATCAGCTCCATGATCAGCACGGTCTTGCCGACGCCGGCGCCGCCGAACAGGCCGATCTTGCCGCCCTTCGCGTAGGGGGCGAGCAGGTCCACCACCTTGATGCCGGTGACGAGGATCTGCGCCTCGGTCGACTGCTCGGCGTAGGAGGGGGCCGGCTGGTGGATCGCGCGGAAGGTGTCGGCCTGGACCGGGCCGGCCTCGTCGATCGGCTCGCCGATGACGTTCATGATGCGGCCGAGCGTGTTCATGCCGACCGGAACCTTGATCGGCTCGCCGGTGTCGGTGCACTCCTGGCCGCGAGTCAGGCCCTCGGACGTGTCCATGGCGATGCAGCGGACGGTGTTCTCGCCGAGCTGCTGGGCGACCTCGAGGACGAGGCGGGCGCCGTTGTTCTTGGTCTCCAGCGCATTCAGGATCTCGGGCAGGTGGCCCTCGAACTGCACGTCGACCACGGGGCCGATGACCTGGGTGATCTTGCCGACCTTGTTGGAGCCGGTGCCGGGGAGTGCGGTGTTCGCCATCGTTAACCTACCCTTCAAGCTGTGCGGTCGGGTCGCGGTGCCTCAGAGGGCTTCCGCACCCGAGATGATCTCGATGAGTTCCTTGGTGATCATGGCCTGACGCGTCCGGTTGTAGATCAGCGTCTGCTTCTTGATCATCTCGCCCGCGTTGCGGGTCGCCGAGTCCATGGCGCTCATGCGCGCGCCCTGCTCGGAGGCGGCGTTCTCCAGGAGCGCCCGGTAGATCTGCACCGTCAGGTTCTTCGGCAGCAGCGTCTCGAGGATCGCCTCCTCGGACGGCTCGAATTCCAGGGCGGCGTTGCCGGCCGCCGCCTTCGCGGTCGCGTCGGCCGCCGGCAGCTCCGCGGGGATCAGGCGCTGCGCGGTCGGGATCTGCGAGATGACCGAGCGGAACTCGGAGTAGAACAGGGTCGCGACGTCGAACTCGCCGTTCTCGAAGCGGGTCAGGATCTTGTCGGCGATCGAGGCGGCGAACTCGTAATCCACCGGGCGGTTGCCGCGGATGTCCATGCTCTCGACGATCTGGTCGCGGTACTGCCGGCGCAGCGCGTCGAGGCCCTTCTTGCCGACCGTCATGATCTTGACGGTCTTGCCCTCGGCGGCGAGCTTCTGGGCGTGCTCGCGCACCGCGAGGCGGACGATCGACGAGTTGAACGCGCCGGCGAGGCCGCGGTCGCCCGTGCACACCACGAGAAGGTGCGTCTGCTCGGATCCGGTCCCGGACAGGAGCCGAGGGGCTCCGACGCCGCCGACGAGGTTGCCCGCGAGGTTGCCGAGCACCGCCGACATCTTCTCGGCGTAGGGACGGCCCGCCTCGGCGGCCATCTGCGCCCGGCGCAGCTTGGCGGCGGCGACCATCTGCATGGCCTTGGTGATCTTCTGCGTCGCCTTCACCGAGGTGATGCGGTTGCGCAGGTCCTTCAAACTCGCCATCGGGTGAGGTCCAGGTCCGTTCTATGGGCCTCTCCTTCCCTCGGCGGGAAGGAGCCGGAAGTTCGGGCGGTGCGGCGGGGACCGGGATCCCCCCGCGCCGCCCAAGATCCCTCCCCGGGGGGAGGGGCCTCACATCAGCCGATCGACTTGGCGACGCTCTCGACGACGCTCTTCAGCTTGCCGGCGTTCTCGTCCGACAGGTCCTTGGAGGCGGCGATCGAGTCGAGCAGATCCTTGTGCTTGGACCGCAGGGTCGAGAGCAGCGCGTCCTCGAACGGGCGGACCTTGCTGACCGGCATCTTGTCCAGGTAGCCGTTCACGCCGGCGTAGATCACCGCGACCTGCTCTTCCATCTTCAGCGGCGAGAACTGCGGCTGCTTCAGGAGCTCGGTGAGCCGCGAGCCGCGGTTCAGGAGCTGCTGGGTCGAGGCGTCGAGATCCGAGCCGAACTGCGCGAAGGCGGCCATCTCGCGGTACTGCGCGAGCTCGCCCTTGATCTTGCCGGCGACCTTTTTCATCGCCTTGGTCTGGGCCGAGGAGCCCACCCGCGACACCGAGAGGCCGACGTTCACCGCCGGGCGGATGCCCTGGTAGAACAGGTCGGTCTCGAGGAAGATCTGGCCGTCGGTGATCGAGATCACGTTGGTCGGGATGTAGGCCGAGACGTCGTTGGCCTGGGTCTCGATGACCGGGAGCGCGGTCAGCGAGCCGTTGCCGGCGGCGTCGCCCATCTTGGCGGCGCGCTCCAGCAGGCGGCTGTGGAGGTAGAACACGTCGCCCGGATACGCCTCGCGGCCCGGCGGGCGGCGCAGCAGCAGCGACATCTGGCGGTAGGCCACGGCCTGCTTGGAGAGATCGTCGTACACGATCACGGCGTGCATGCCGTTGTCGCGGAAGTACTCGCCCATGGCGCAGCCGGCGAACGGCGCGATGAACTGCATCGGGGCCGCGTCGGACGCCGTGGCGGCGATGACGATGGAGTATTCCAGCGCGCCCTGGTCCTCGAGGACCTTCACGAACTGGGCCACCGTCGAGCGCTTCTGGCCGATGGCGACGTAGATGCAGTAGAGCTTGGCCTTCTCGTCACCGCCGGCGGTGTGACCCGGCTTCTGGTTCAGGATCGTGTCGAGGGCGATGGCGGTCTTGCCGGTCTGACGGTCGCCGATGATCAGCTCGCGCTGGCCGCGGCCCACCGGGATCAGGGCGTCGATCGCCTTGAGGCCCGTGGCCATCGGCTCGTGCACCGACTTGCGCGGGATGATGCCCGGCGCCTTGACGTCGACGCGGCGACGCTCGGTCGACTGGATCGGGCCCTTGCCGTCGATCGGGTTGCCGAGGGCGTCGACGACGCGGCCGAGCAGGCCCTTGCCGACCGGCACGTCCACGATGGCGCCGGTCCGCTTGACGGTCTGGCCTTCCTTGATCTCGCGGTCGGAGCCGAAGATCACGATGCCGACGTTGTCCTGCTCGAGGTTCAGGGCCATGCCGCGCACGCCCGACTCGAACTCGACCATCTCGCCGGCCTGGACGTTGTCGAGGCCGTAGGCGCGGGCGATGCCGTCGCCGACGGACAGGACCTGCCCGACCTCGGAGACCTCGGCTTCCTCGCCGAAGTTCTTGATCTGCTCTTTCAGGATCGCGGAGATCTCGGCGGCGCGGATGTCCATACTCGGGCCTCTGTCGCTGATGCGTCTATGCGTGTTCGGGTCGGATGGGGGCGCTTACCGCGCGGCCCGCATCGCGAGGCGGATACCGTTGAGCTTGGTCTTCAGGGAGGCGTCGACCATGCGCGAGCCCATCTTCACGACGAGGCCGCCGATCAGGCTCGGGTCGACCACGAGGTCGACGGCGACGTCGGCCTTGGCGATGTCGCGCAGCGACGCCTTGATCTCCTCGATCACCGCGTCGGAGGGCTTCTCGGCCACCCGCACCTGGGCGCGCACGATGCCCTTCGAGTCCTGGACCAGGGTCCGGAACGCGTCGATCATGTCGGGCAGGGCGAAGAGCCGGCGGTTCGAGGCCGCGAGGCGGATGAAGTTGCCGGCCAGCCCGCCGATGCCCGCCTTGTCGAGCACGGCGCCGATGGCGGCCGCCTGCTCCTCCGCGCTGAAGACCGGACTGCGGACGAGGCGGCGGAGATCCGCGCTCTCCTTCAGCAGCGTGTCGAATTGATCGAGGGATTGGGCGACCGCGTCGACCTGGCGCTCGTCGCGCGCGAGCTCGAACAGGGCGGAAGCGTACCGGCCCGCCACGCCTGCGACCAGGGGACCAGCCTCGGAACCGTTCTGCGCCACCCGTCGCTCTCTTCTCTGGTTGCCCGCCCGCTCCGCGCGCTCCGGCTGGAGCGCGGTGCGAGACCGTTCGGGACGTGGGATCGCGCCGGCAACGGACAGGTCGAGAACTGTCCTCGCGGCGCGGCGACCGCCTAGCATGCCAGCATGGCCGCGCGCAACACGGCAGCCGGGTCCGCTGCGCGTGAGGACGGCAGAAGTGTGACGCGGGCGGAGCCTCAGCAGGCCAGCCGGTCGCAGCGCCGGACGCTCGCGATCATCTTGGCCATGGCGCCGGCGCCCGGATGTCCGAGGATCCCGCTGTTGCCGAGCACGTAGGACGGCGTCGCGTAGAGGCCGAGATCCGCGGCCATCCGCATCTGGCTCTTGAGCGCCGCGCGCACCTCCTCGCTGTCGGCGATCTCCTCCACCTCCGCCTGCGGGATCCCCAGAGCGGCCGCAGCCGTGAGCGCGCCGGGCCCGTCGATGCGGCCGGGCTTGCCGAGCAGCGTCTGATAGAAGCGCCACGCGGCCTGCGAGCCGAGCTTGCGCTGGACGGCCAGCATCACCTTGGCGGCCTGGGCGGATTGCGGCGACAGGATCGGGTTGTGGACAAGCCCGATCCGGAGCTCCGGGTCGCTGTCGTGCAGGGCGACGACGTCGGCGGCCGCCTTCCGGCAGTACGGGCAGTTGAAGTCGAAGAACTCGTAGAGCGTGGTGCCGGCCTCCCGCGGCCCGACATAGGTCACGCCGCGCAGGCCGGGGATCTGCCCGGTGATCTCCCCCGGCAGGATCGAGTTCGCCACCGCGCGCCCGTCGTCGCCCGTCACCGCGACCCGCTGGCCGTAGGATTGCGCGGAGGCGACGGTCACGCCGGCCCCGAGGGTGGCGGCTGCGGCGAGGAGGAGGCGTCGCGAGACAGGCTTCGAAACAGGCATGGGACTCGTCCGGGGCATCGCTCGTCCGGTCCGGCCGTGCCGGAGCGGAGCCGGACCAGAACCAGGGGGTCGAGTCGGTTTGATGGCCGTGCGGCCGTGAACGTCGCGCGACCGCGGGGCGGGCGCAGCCTAGCGCAGCCCCTTCGGCCGGTCACCGGTCGCCCAGGCCAGGGCCTGCTCCAGCCGGTCGTTGCCCCAGAACAGCTCGCCGTCGTCGGCCAGGAAGGTCGGCGCCCCGTAGATCCCGCGGGAGCGCGCCTCCTCGACGCTGACCCGCAGCTTCGTCTTGTTGGCCTCAGCGGCGGCGGCCCGCACGGTCTGCGTGCCGTCGAGCCCGAGCGAATCGAGGATCTCCGCCACGGCCGCCGGCTCCGCGATCGAGCGGCCCTCGGCGAAGCTCGCGGTGAAGACCGCCTTCGAGAACGGCACGAGCCACGGCTGATCCTGGCCGAGGATCGCGACCCGCACCGCGCTGAGGCTGTTCTGCGGGAACTGGGCGGGGCGCGTCACCGGCGGCAGGCCGAGGCGGGCGGCCTCGCGCTCGACGTCGCGCCACATGTTCTTGCCCTTGGCCGCGTAGAGATTGAACGGCGAGGTGGTCCAGCCCTGCGCGGCGAAGAGAGGTCCGACCAGGAAGGGGCGCCACCGGATCGCCACGTCCGCCTCGGCGGCGGCGGCCTCGACGCGCATGGCCGCGAGGTAGGAGTAGGTGGAGGCGAATTCGTACCAGAACTCCAGAATTGGCTGGCGCGCCATAGACTTCGCTTCTCCGATGCACTCTCGCGGCGATGACGACCTGCAACGCCCGCGCCGTTTCTGACACAACCGCAAGGCCGCCGTGAGGCGAAACGCGGCCGATCCTCCGGCATCTCGGCTACGCGCGAGACGGCGCGCCGGTTGCAGGCCGGTGACACCCGCGATAAGCCGCAGACGCCGAGCCAGATCCCTCGCCCAGTTCCGGAAGTCCCATGTCCGTCCCCGCGAAGAGCCCTGTGAAGAAGGTCGTGCTGGCCTATTCCGGCGGGCTCGACACATCGATCATCCTGAAGTGGCTGCAGACCACCTACGGCTGCGAGGTCGTGACCTTCACGGCCGATCTCGGCCAGGGGGAGGAGTTGGAGCCGGCCCGCCGCAAGGCGGAGCTGCTCGGCATCAAGCCCGAGAACATCTACATCGAGGACCTGCGCGAGGAGTTCGTCCGCGACTACGTCTTCCCGATGTTCCGGGCCAACGCCGTCTACGAGGGCGTCTACCTGCTCGGCACCTCGATCGCCCGGCCGCTGATCGCCAAGAAGCAGATCGAGATCGCCGAGAAGGTCGGCGCCGACGCGGTCTGCCACGGCGCGACCGGCAAGGGGAACGATCAGGTCCGGTTCGAGCTCGGCTACTACGCGCTCAAGCCCGACGTCACGGTGATCGCGCCCTGGCGCGAGTGGGACCTGCGCTCGCGCGAGCAACTCATCGCCTTCGCCGAGCAGCATCAGATCCCGATCGCCAAGGACAAGCGCGGCGAGAGCCCGTTCTCGGTCGACGCCAACCTCCTGCACGCCTCATCCGAGGGCAAGGTGCTGGAGGATCCGGCCGTCGAGGTGCCGGACTACGTCTACTCGCGCACCCTCTCCCCCGAGGAGGCGCCCGACCAGCCGACGATCATCACGATCGGCTTCGAGCGCGGCGACGCGGTCTCGATCGACGGCGAGGCCCTGTCGCCCGCGAGCCTCCTGGCCAAGCTCAACGAGCTCGGCCGCGCCAACGGCATCGGCCGGCTCGACCTCGTGGAGAACCGCTTCGTCGGCATGAAGAGCCGCGGCATGTACGAGACGCCCGGCGGCACGATCCTGCTGCCGGCGCACCGCGCCATCGAGTCGATCACGCTGGACCGGGGTGCCGCGCACCTGAAGGACCAGCTCATGCCGCAATACGCGGAGCTGATCTACAACGGCTTCTGGTTCTCGCCGGAGCGCGAGATGATCCAGGCCCTGATCGACAGGAGCCAGGAGAAGGTCACCGGAACGGTGCGGCTGAAGCTCTACAAGGGCGGCGTCCACGTCATCGGCCGCGAGAGCCCGCACTCGCTCTACGACCAGGATCTGGTGACCTTCGAGGAGGGCGCCGTCGCCTACGATCACCGCGACGCGGCCGGCTTCATCAAGCTCAACGCCCTGCGGCTGCGCACCCTGGCCCAGCGCAGGAAGCGCGAGGGCTGAGCCCGCTTCCGGTCGCCGGCCGTCAGGCCGGGAGCCAGCGCTCAGCGGCCCGACGGAAGTCGCCGGGGCCGAGATCGGCGTAGCGCAGGAAGATCTGCAGGGCCGGCTGCAATTCGCGATGGAGGCGCACGAGCCGCGTCTCCGCGTCCTCGTCGTCGTTCGCGGCCGCGCCGGGGACGGCGGCGAGATGGCGCTTCATCGCCGCGGTGTAGGCGCCGTCATCGCCGTACGGCGTCTCCGGGTCGACGCGCGGCACCCCCTGCTCGGCATTCCACCCGATCTTCAGTCGCGGGATCAGCGCGAGGTGCTCGGGCGTCACCGCGAAGGTGATGACGTCCGGCGTCTCGCCGGTGGCCGCATCCCGGAAGACGTCGCCGACCGCGCCCGGGTCGAGCTTCGCCAGGCCGTTGTGGTACTGGTACCGGCCCGGCTTCAGCTGCGCGTTCTGGACGAAGACCGCGAGGCCTTCTTCAACTGCCCGGTGCTCCTCCTCGGCGCCCTCGTCGTCGCCGGTGACGTTGGCGATGTCGCCGTCGCGATCCAGGCTGCCGTAGGGCGCCGCGGGATGGACGGTCGGCGCGCCCGGCGCGGTGCCGCCCCAGGCGACCACCATCCGGCGGATCAGGGCGATGCGCTCCAGGCTCAGGTCGTAAACGGCATCGCTCATCGTGGCTCGGTCCCGGGTCTCACGCTTGGAAGGGCCCGTCTTACAGAGGCGCACCGCCCCCTGCTACCGCCGCAGGCAGCCCGTCAGCCCGTCGATCTGCCCCATCATGGCCTGGATCCGCGCGGCCCGGCGGCGCACCCCGGGCGAGGGCCGGCCGGCGCTCCGGGTGATCGGGTTCGGAAGCACGGCGGCGAGGAGGGCGGCCTCGTTGCGGGTCAGCCGGCTCGCGTCCTTGCCGAACCAGTGCCGGCTCGCGGCCTGCGCGCCGTAGATCCCGTCGCCCCACTCGGCGACGTTGAGGTAGATCTCCATCATCCGGCGCTTGCCCCAGAGCGTGTCGAGCGCCAGCGCCAGCGGGATCTCGACGGCCTTGCGGATGTAGGAGCGGCCGGGCCACAGGAACACGTTCTTGACAGTCTGCATGGCGATCGTGGAGGCGCCGCGGCTCGGGGAATCCTCGTCCTCGACCACGTCGCGGATCGCGCCGAAATCGACCCCGTGATCCAGGCAGAAGCGCTGATCCTCCGAGGCGATCACGGCCTGGGACAGGGCCGGCGCGATGGCGGAGAGCGGGACCGGATCGCGGCTCACCGGCTGAAGCGTCAACCACCGTCCCAGCATCAGGGTCGACGGCGGCATCACCGCGCTATAGACGAGCGCCAGCGTCAGCGCGAGGACGAACCCGGCGGCGGGGAGCAGCAGAAGCGCTCCCACGACCCGGCGGACGCGGCGGGAACGGCGCGGGCGCGCGAGCGGGAGGTCGCGACCTTCCGTCTCCCGCCTGCGTCGAGCCCCGTCCACCGTGAGTCCGTCCCCGCCCAACTGACACCCGATTGGTTTTCGCAAGGCCAGGACCGGACGTAAGCCCGATGACCCCGACCCCCTCAACGCAGGCACCGACCGGTTCGGTCAAGGCAGTCACGCCGGCCGCCGATTTTACCCACAGGTTGACGGAGGTCGCCGGCACGGTCGAGACCTTCCTGGTCGAGCGCCTCGGGCCCGCGGTCGGCGCGGGCGAGATCGCCCGGCCGCCGCGCCTGATGGAAGCCATGCGCCACGCCGTGCTCGGCGGCGGCAAGCGTCTCCGGCCCTTCCTCGCCATCGAGACCGCCCGGATGCTCGGCGGCTCCGAGGCCGCAGCCCTGGCGGCCGGCGCCGGCGTCGAGCTGGTCCACTGCTACAGCCTCGTCCACGACGACCTGCCGGCGATGGACGACGACGACATGCGCCGCGGCAAGCCCACGGTCCACAAGGCCTACGACGAGGCGACCGCCATCCTGGTCGGCGACGCCCTGCAGACGCTGGCCTTCGAGATCGTCGCCGACCCGACCTGGCAGCCGGACGCGCGCATCCGCGCCGATCTCGTGCTCGGCCTCGCCCGCGCCTCGGGCCTCGGCGGCATGGTCGGCGGCCAGCTCCTCGACCTCACCGCCGAGGGCCGGTTCGGCGCGGCCAACATGGACGTGGACGACACCCTGCGGATGCAGGCGATGAAGACCGGCGCGATCCTGGCCTTCTCGGTCGAGGCCGGCGCGATCGTCGGCGGTGCCGACAAGGACCAGCGGGCCGCACTCCTGCGCTACGGGCTCGCCCTGGGGCAGGCCTTCCAGATCGCCGACGACATCCTCGACCGGGAGGCCTCGCCGGAGGCCATGGGCAAGGCCACCGGCAAGGACAAGGATGCCGGCAAGGCGACGCTCGTCGACCGTCTCGGCATCGACGGCGCCCGCGCCGAGTGCGACCGCCTCGTCGGCGTCTGCGAGGACGCGGTGTCGTCCTGGGGGGAGGGTGCCCGCGTCCTGCGCGACGCCGCCCGCTTCACGGTCGCCCGCAAGACCTGAGCGCGCGGGCCGGGGAAACCCGTTTGACGCCTCGGAGGCCGGGCTAGGCCCGGCGACCCGTCCAGCGCGCGCGGCGCCGCGATCGCGGCCGGCGCGCCACCGGAGCGTCGGGCTCCGCGAGGCGGACCCGCGCAGTCCCGACCGGTGCGATCCGAATCGGGCGCGGGGCCGCGAAGCGCGCGGCGCCCGTCAGAGCCGGTTGTTCTTGTTGTGGACGTCGAGGCAGACGGCCGCGAGCAGGACCACGCCCTTGATCACCTGCTGCCAGTCGACGCCGATCCCCAGGATCGACATGCCGTTGTTCATGATGCCGATGATGAAGGCGCCGGTCACAACACCCGAGACCTTGCCGATGCCGCCGGCGGCCGAGGCCCCGCCGATGAAGCAGGCGGCGATCACGTCGAGTTCCATCCCGACGCCGGCCTTCGAGTTCGCGGTGTTGAGCCGGGCGACGAAGATCATGCCGGCGAGGCCCGCCAGCGCGCCCATGTTGGCGAAGGTCAGGAAGGTCAGCCGCTCGGTCTTGATGCCCGAGAGGCGCGCGGCCTTGATGTTCCCGCCCAGCGCGTAGATCCGGCGCCCGATCGTCATCCGCGCGGTCACGAAGCCGTACAGCATCACCAGCGCCAGCAGCACGAGAAGCACGTTCGGCAGCCCCCGGTAGGCGCTCATCTGCCACGCGAAGGCCAGGATCAGGATGGCGGTCACGCCGGTGCGACCGACGAACGTCGCCGGGGACTCGACCGGGCTCCCGTTCCGCAGCCGCGACTGCCGCCGTCTCCAGCTCAGCCCGGTCAGGGTCGCGACCAGCGCGAGGGCGATCAGGACGGCGGTCCAGGGTCCGGCAAGGTTGACGAGGAAGCCCTTGGCGAGGAGCTGGAACACTTCCGGGAACGGTCCGATGGAGGTCCCCTGCAGCAGCACCTGCGTCAGGCCGCGGAACACCATCATGCCGGACAGGGTGACGATGAAGCTCGGGATCGCGAGGTAGGCCACGAAGTAGCCCTGCAGGCCGCCGATGACCGCGCCCACCGCGAGGCACAGCAGCGCGGCCGGGAACGGGTCGACGTGGAAGCGGACCATCAGCAGGGCGGCGAGCGCCCCCACGAAGCCGACCACCGAGCCGACCGACAGGTCGATATGCCCGGCCACGATGACCAGCAGCATCCCGAGCGCCATCACGACGACGTAGCTGTTCTGGAGGATCAGGTTGGTGAGGTTCAGCGGCTGGAACAGGACGCCGCCGGTCGCGACCTCGAAGAACAGCGTGATCATCGCCAGCGCGACGACGAGCCCGTAGGCGCGCAGCGGCGCCATCGGCAGCCGGCCGCGCCGGGCCCCGGCCTCGCCCGTGGCGGCGGCCGTCACGATGTCGCCGCCGGGGCTCATGGACTTGCTCACTGTGAGGTCGGTCATCCGTTCAGGCCCCCGGAGCGCACGATCGCGCGCATGATCGCTTCCTGGCTGGCCTCGCCGCGGTCGAAGGCGCCCACGAAGCGCCCCTCGCTCATCACGTAGATGCGGTCGCAGAGGCCGAGCAGTTCCGGCATCTCCGAGGAGATCACCAGGACGCCGCGGCCGGTCTCGGCCAGTTCGTTGATGATGCTGTAGATCTCGTACTTGGCGCCGACATCGATGCCGCGGGTCGGCTCGTCGAGGATCAGCACCTTGGGCTGGGTGAACAGCCACTTGCTCAGCACGACCTTCTGCTGGTTGCCGCCCGACAGGTTCACGGTCGGCTGCGTCACCCCGAAGGAGCGGATGCGCATCTTGGTGCGGTAGCCCGTCGCGACCCGGTGCTCGGCCACCTCGTCGATCACCGCGGCGGTGGAGATGCCCGGCAGGTTCGCCAGGGTCGTGTTCCGGGCGATGTCCTCGCCCAGCACCAGCCCGAGCTGCTTGCGGTCCTCGGTGACGTAGGCGAGGCCGGCCGCGATCGCCCGGTCGATGGTCGAGACGTCGACCGCGGCACCGTCGATCCGGACCGTGCCCCGGATGTCCTGGCCGTAGGACCGGCCGAAGAGGCTCATGGCGAGCTCGGTCCGGCCCGAGCCCATCAGGCCGGCGATCCCGACGATCTCGCCGCTGCGCAGGTTCAGGTTGACGTCGCGCACCACCGCCCGGTCGGCGTGGACCGGGTGGTGGACCGTCCAGTCGCGCACCTCCATCAGCACCGCGCCGATCCGCGGCGTGCGGACCGGGTAGCGGTTCTCCAGCGCGCGGCCGACCATCGCCCGGATGATGCGGTCCTCGTCGATCGGGCCGCCGCGGCAGTCGAGGGTCTCGACGGTGGAGCCGTCGCGCAGGACCGTGATCCGATCGGCCACCTTGGCGATCTCGTTGAGCTTGTGGGAGATCAGGATCGACGCGATGCCCTGCGCCTTGAAGTCCAGCAGGAGCTGCAGCAGGGCCTCGCTGTCCGTCTCGCTCAAAGACGCGGTCGGCTCGTCGAGGATCAGCAGCTTGACCTCCTTGGAGAGCGCCTTGGCGATCTCCACGAGCTGCTGCTTGCCGACGCCGAGATGGGTGACGAGGGTTTCGGGATTCTCGTCGAGCCCCACCATCGCCATCAGCGCGCGGGCGCGGGCTTCGACGCGGTCCCGGTCGATGATCCCGAAACGGGCCGGCTCGTTGCCGAGGAAGATGTTCTCGGCGATCGACAGGTAGGGCACCAGGGCGAGTTCCTGGTGGATGATCACGATGCCGAGGCGCTCGCTGTCCCCGATGCCCCGGAAGCGGGCCGGTCGGCCCTCGTAGGTGATGTCGCCCGCGTAGGACCCGTGGGGATACACGCCGCTCAGCACCTTCATGAGCGTCGACTTCCCGGCCCCGTTCTCGCCGACGAGGGCGAGGATCTCGGCGGGCTGGACGGTGAGATTCACGTCGTCGAGAGCCTTCACCCCGGGGAAGGTCTTGGAGATTCCCCGCATTTCGAGGACGGGCTGCATGCGGCGCCTACCAGCTCGGACTGCACGTTCGGCGCCCGCGCCGGCCATCGCGGCGCGGGACTGATTGCTGGCGGAGCCGCCGGGCTCCGCCGCGGTTTCGGTCACTTGAGCTGGTCGAGCGTGTAGTATCCGGTATCGACCAGGGCCGGCTTCCAGTTGGCCTTGGTGACGATCACCGGCGTGAGCAGGTAGGACGGGACGACCTTCCTGCCGTTGTCGTAGGTCTTCGCGTCGTTGACCTCGGGCTCCCGGCCGGCCTCGATGGCGTCGATCATCGCCACCGTCACCTTGGCCAAGTCCCGGGTGTCCTTGAAGACGGTCGCCGTCTGCTCTCCGGCGATGATCGACTTGACCGATTGCAGCTCGGCATCCTGGCCGCTGACCACCGGCAGCTTCACGCCGCCGGAGCCGTAGCCGACGCTCTTCACCGACGAGAGGATCGCCGTCGAGATCCCGTCATAGGGCGAGAGCACGGCGTCGAGATGGGCGTTGCCGTAATAGGCCGAGAGCAGGTTATCCATCCGCGCCTGGGCGGTCGCCGGGTCCCAGCGCAGGGTGGACACCTTGTCCATGCCGAACTGGCCCGAGCGGACCACGAGCTTCTTCGCGTCGATGAACGGCTTCAGCACCGACAGGGCGCCGTCGTAGAAAAAGTATGCGTTATTGTCGTCGGGTGAACCGCCGAACAGCTCGATGTTGAAGGGTCCCTTGCCGTCGCGCAGGCCGAGGGCGTCGACGATGGATGTCGCCTGCTGCACGCCGACCTTATAGTTGTCGAAGGTGGCGTAGTAATCGACGTTCGGCGTGCCTCTGATCAGCCGATCGTAGGCGATCACCCTGACGCCGCGCTCGCGCGCCTTCGACAGCACATCGCTGAGCGTCGTGCCGTCGATGGAGGCGATGACCAGGATCTTCACGCCCGTCGTGAGCATGTTCTCGATCTGGGCGAGCTGCGTCGGGATGTCGTCGTCCGCGTATTGCAGATCCGGCCTGTAGCCCTTGGCCTTCAGAAGCCTGACGATGTTGTTGCCGTCGTCGATCCAGCGCTGCGACGACTTGGTCGGCATGGCGACCCCGATCGGGTCCCCGCTCGCCGCCTGCGCCGACGTGACGGCGGACGCGCCGAATAGCGACAGGCTCAGGATGTATTTGAGAACCGTATGCCCGGCGATCATAAGCCCCCCTATCGATTCATAGCCACACTTCGACTTGCATCGAAGCGGGTCCATGTTTCTGTTGTTGTTGACTGACTATTTTTAACTTCGAAAATCGTTCCTGACTGACCCGGTTTATACCCGATCTCCATCCACTGCCCACGCGAAGATCCCTGCCGGGGTCGATCCGGCAAGCTTGGCCGAGTCGGCTCGCAGAGGCGCGATTCGGGCGCCGCCGGCAGCCTCTCCGGGGGCCAAGCCCGTACCGTGGGAAGCTCGGGCGTTCGATTTGTATGAGTTATAGAACGGGCCGTCAATCGGCCCGCGCGGCGCGCCGTCGCGAAGCGCGGCCTCAGGTGTGCGTAGGGCGCGCCGCGGGTTCAGGTCCGGGCTCGATCGCCGGTCGGCGCGACGCGGTCGGGGGCGCTGCGGCGCGCAACGGTCCGATCGCACGGCGGATCAGGGCAGGCCGGATCGCGCGTCCGCTCCGCCGGGCCGCGTCGGTGCGGCGTCGGTGCGGCGTCGCCGCGCGGCCCCGGAAACCGAGGCGGCTCAGCCGCGGCCGACGAACGGCATCTTGGTGGCCATGATGGTCATGAACTGGACGTTGGCCTCCAGCGGCAGGCTCGCCATGGACAGCACGGCCTGGCCGACATGGTCCGGATCCATCACGGCCTCGGCCCGCAGGGAGCCGTCCGCCTGCGGGACGCCGGCCTTCATCTTGCCGCCCATGGGCGTGTCGGCGTTGCCGATATCGATCTGGCCGCAGGCGATGTCGTAGGCCCGCCCGTCGAGGGAGGTCGCCTTGGTCAGCCCGGTCACGGCGTGCTTGGTCGCCGTGTAGGCGATGGAGTTCGGACGGGGCGCGTGGGCCGAGATCGAGCCGTTGTTGATGATCCGGCCGCCGCGGGGGTCCTGGTCGCGCATGATCCGGAACGCGTGCTGCGTGCACAGGAACAGCGCCGTGAGGTTGGTGTCGACCACCTGCCGCCAGGTCTCGAGGGGCAGGTCCTCCAGCGGGACTGCCGGAGCGCCGATCCCGGCATTGTTGAACAGCAGGTCGAGCCGGCCGAACTCCGCCTTGGTGCGCGCGAACAGGGCGGCGATCGAGTCGGGATCGGTCACGTCGGTGGGGACCGCCAGGGCCCCGTGTCCGATCCGCGCGGCGACCTCGTCGAGGGGGGCCTGACGCCGCCCGGAGAGGACAACGCGCCATCCGGCATCCGCGAGCGCGAGGGCGGCGGCCTTGCCGACACCCGTCCCGGCCCCGGTCACGATCGCGATCCGCTCAAGCCCCGACATGCGTTCCTCCCGGTTCCGGTGTTGCCCCGCCTGTAGCGGATGGGCGCCGCCGCGCGAAGGCACCGGCGTTTCAGATGCGGGCCGCGGTCACGGGGCGTGCGGGCGCCCACCATGCGCTATGGTGGGCTGAAAGACGCGGGGACGGGAACGGGACGATGGGGCAGGGTTCGTCGGCAGGCCTGCGGTGGACGAGCGGCGCGGCGGTCCCGGCGTGAGCGCACCCGAGATCCCGTTCCTCGCCGGGCTCGACGCGCCGGCGGTCGCGGCCGTGCGGGCCCGGATGGTGCCGGTGGCGGTGCCGGGCGGCCGGACCCTGTTCGAGCAGGGCGAGACCGGGGACGCCCTGTACACGCTGGTCTCCGGCGCGGTCGGCGTCTCGGCCCGCGACCATGCCGGGCGGCCGACCCGGATCGCGCGCCTGCGGCCGCCCGAGACCTTCGGCGAGATGGCCCTGCTGTCGGACGCCCCGCGAGCGGCGACCGTGATGGCGCTGCGCGATTCGCATCTCCTGCGGCTCACCCGCGACGCCTTCGAGGCGGTGATCGCCGAGCACCCGCACACGCTCCTCTACTTCGCCCGGATGCTCGCCGACCGCCTGCGGGCGATCTACGACGGCCACTCGGTCCACCACGCGCCGCGGATCTTCACGATCCTGGCGGTGACGGAGGGGCCGGATCCGGCGCGGGTGGCGCGGCAGCTCGCCGCCGCCTTCGACGCCCTGCTGCCCGGGGAGACCGGCTGCCTGACCGACTGGCCGGAGGGGGCCGACGAGGCGTGGTTCCAGGCGTTCGAGGGCGACCACGCGCGCACGATCTTCGCGGCGCACGACATCGACTGCCCCTGGTGCCGGCAGAGCCAGCGGCGGGGCGACCACATCCTGCTGCTGGCCGAGCCCGGCGCACCGCCGCGGCCGGGCGCGGCCGCCTATCTCGACCGGGTGCGCTCCGACTGGATCCGCATGGACCTCGTCGTGCGCCAGGACCCCGCGGCCCGGCGCCCGAGGGCCCTTCACCCGGAGGTCGCCGCGCTGCCGGCGGCGCTGCGCATCCAGGTCCGGGACGGCAACCGGGCCGACCTGCATCGCCTCGCGCGGCTCGCCAGCGGATCGGCGCGCGGCCTCGTCCTCGGCGGCGGCGGGGCGCGGGGCCTCGCCCATCTCGGCGTGCTCAAGGCCCTCGACGAGGCCTCCTGCACGCCGGACTTCGTCGGCGGCACCAGCATGGGCGCGATCATCGCGGCGAGCCTCGCCATGGGCTGGAGCGTCGCGGAGATCCAGGCCCAGATCGAGGCGTTCTTCGCCACCAGCAACCCGATCAACGACTACACGCTGCCGCTGCACGCGCTGACCCGCGGCGCCAAGGTGGATGCCGGCCTCGCGGCGCGCTACGGCGGCGTGCGCATCGAGGACCTCTGGCTGCCGTTCTTCTGCGTCTCGTCGAACCTGACGACCGGCGAAACCATGGTGCACCGCTCGGGCGACCTGCCGAAGGCCCTGCGCGCCAGCATCGCGATCCCGGGCCTCCTGCCGCCCGTGCTGTGCGACGAGGGCGTCCTGGTCGACGGCGGCATGATGAACAACCTCCCGGCCGACGTCGCCGCCGGCCTGGAGCGCGGTCCGGTCCTGGCCGTCGATGTCGGGACGGACCGGGCGTTCCAGGACATGCCGCGGCGCGGCTGGAGCGGCCGGCTCATGCGCAAGCTCATCGGCTCGCCGCTGGCGATGCCGGGACTGGCGCCGCTGCTGCTGCGCGCCGCCACCGTGTCGGGCGACGCGCAGAGCCTGATGGCGGCGGCCCACGCGGCCGCGGTGCTCAAGCCCCAGCTCTCCGGCATCGACCTGCGGGCGTGGTCGCGCTTCCGGGAAGCGGCGGAGCTCGGCTACCGGGAAACCCGTGCGGGCATCGCGACCGGCACCCTCGCGCGCTGGCTCGATCCGGTGCGCTGAGCGGGTGCGCTGCGATGTCCGCGTGCGGCGGCGCACGCGCGGCGCCCGCGGCCCTGTAACCCGGACCTCACGGCGACGATCTCCGGTGCAACACCTCGTCTGGAGACCGGAGCCATGACCCACCTCGCCACGCCCCCGACCGACACCGGGCGCGCCTCCGCGCAGGATCGGCGCGTCGCGGCCGACCACTCCGCGCCGCACTCTCTCCTGCACGGCGCCGCCTTCGTGCTGCTGTGCCTCTGGACGCGGACAGCACCGGACCGCCTGCGCGATCAGCTCTCTCCGGACGCCGGCGACGGCGCCGCGCTCGGCTTCTGAGCGGATCGGAGCGGCGGACGCGCGCGTTCCCGACCGAGGCTGCAGCCGGGGATGACGGAGCGCGCGCGAGGATGACCGTCCCAGGAGTGAGGTTTCGCCGGATCGCCCTGCCGGAGGTCGGCCTGCACGTGGCCGAGGCGGGCCCCGAGACGGGGCCGCCGACCATCCTGCTGCACGGCTTCCCGGAATCCTGGTACGGCTGGCGCCACCAGATCGGCCCCCTCGCCGAAGAGGGACTGCGGATCATCGCGCCGGATCAGCGCGGCTACGGCCTCAGCGACAAGCCGGCGGGGATCGCCGCTTACCACCTCGACAGGCTGGCCGGCGACGTCCTGGCGCTGGCCGACGCCTACAACGCGCCCACGGTGCGGCTGGTCGGTCACGACTGGGGCGGCCTCGTCGCGTGGTGGGTGGCGAGCCGCCACCCCGAGCGGATCGACCGGCTGGCGATCCTCAACGCGCCGCACCCGGCCGTGGTCGGCG
The DNA here is from genome assembly GCF_036441335.1 of Methylobacterium mesophilicum. Classification (GTDB taxonomy): domain Bacteria; phylum Pseudomonadota; class Alphaproteobacteria; order Rhizobiales; family Beijerinckiaceae; genus Methylobacterium; species Methylobacterium mesophilicum_B. Next base: position 104,577 of record NZ_MLBW01000021.1, on the reverse strand, counting down.
CCTACATGCGGCACCATCCGGGTCAGTGGCTGCGCAGCACCTATGTCGGACTGTTCCAGCTCCCGCGCCTGCCCGAGCGGCTGCTCACGGCGGATCGTTGCCGTGCCCTGCGGCGCGCGCTGACGGGCTCCAGCCGTCCGGGCGCCTTCGCGCAGGCCGATCTCGACCACTACGTCGCGGCGTGGCTCCAGCCCGGCGCGATGACCGGCATGCTGAACTGGTACCGGGCCCTGGTGCAGCTGCCCCGGGCGCGGCCGCCGCGGGTGCGCGTGCCGGCACTGATCCTCTGGGGGCGCCGGGACACCGCCCTCCAGCCCGGCCTGGCGGAGGCGAGCCTCGCGTTCTGCGATGCCGGCCGGCTCCACTGGTACGAGCGGGCGAGCCACTGGCTGGCCCACGAGGAACCCGAGGCGGTCAACGCGGAGCTCGGCGCGTTCCTCCGCGAGCCGCCGGGCGGCCGCGGCTCGGCGCAGGGACGCGGGCCGGCCCACGCGGGGAAGTTGTAGGCCGATACTCAGTGCACGGACCGATTTGGAAAGTCTCGGCGCCAGCCCGCCCGAACAGGCGCCGGACTCGGCGTCGGCCGATGCAGACCTCGGAACCCCCGTACTATTTTTCACCGCCGATCCGGAACATGCCGAGCACTTGTCACTTGGTGGTGGCCCATGAGGGCTGATCGGAGCTACTCCACGATGTCTTTCCGTTCTCTCCTGACCGCGGGTGTGGTCTTCGGCGGCCTCCTGGCCGGAACCGTCGCGTCGCAGGCCGCGCCCGCGCTCGCGCAGCCCGGCCTCGCGGGATCCGACATGGTCGAGACCGTGGCGATGCATCGCCACCACCGCATGCATCATCACCGGATGCACCGTCACCACTCGACCCGGCACGAGCGCCGGATGCGGCGCATGAACACCCGGCACCACGGCAACCCCAACGCCCGCAACCCGTCGCGGCCGGGCTACCAGCAGCAGCTCGGCAACACCACGGGCGGCCCGCGCTACTGAGATCCGAACCGCGTCCGGATCCCGCGCAGGCTGTGCCGGATCCGGGCGCCATCCACCGGCGATGCGCCGTCCGGGCGCCTTCTCCCCAGGCGCGTCGGCTCCCGCGGCCTGATTCGCCCGCGGGGCTCTGCTAAGACGCGGCATGGCCCGAACCGCCGCCCGAACCGACACCCGCACCGCCGCCGACACGACGCCCACGCCCGGCCTGGACCCGGCCGGCGCGACGCCGATGATGGCGCAGTACATCGAGATCAAGGCCGCCAATCCGGACTGCCTCCTGTTCTACCGGATGGGCGACTTCTACGAGCTGTTCTTCGAGGACGCGGAGATCGCGTCCCGGGCCCTCGGCATCGTCCTGACGAAGCGCGGCAAGCACGCGGGCAGCGAGATCCCGATGTGTGGCGTGCCGGTCGACCGGTCCGACGACTATCTCAACCGCCTCATCGCCCTCGGCCACCGCGTGGCGGTGTGCGAGCAGACCGAGGATCCGGCCGAGGCCAAGAAGCGCGGGCCGAAATCCGTCGTGCGCCGCGAGGTCGTGCGGCTCGTCACTCCCGGCACGATCACGGAGGACCGGCTCCTCGACCCGGCCCGCGCCAACCTCCTCCTGGCCATCGGCCGCCGGAAGACCGGGGAGGGGGCGGTCGCCTACGGCCTCGCCGCGGTGGACATCTCCACCGGCCGGTTCTCCCTGAGCGAGGTCGCGGGCGGCGACCTGTCCGGCGCCATCGCCCGGCACGACCCGCGGGAGATCGTCCTGTCGGAGGCGATCCACGCCGATCCCGCCCTCGCGCGCCTCTGGCAGGAGTGCCGCGCGGCCGTCGTGCCCCTGGCGCAGGCCGAGCTCGAACCCGCCGCCGCCGAGCGGCGCCTGCGCGAGCAGTACGGTGTCTCGACCCTGGAGGGGTTCGGCCAGTTCACCAGGGCCGAGATCGCGGCGGCCGGGGCGGCGCTGCTCTACATCGCGCGCACGCAGCTCGCGGCCCGCCCGCCGCTGGCGGTCCCGACCCGCGAGGATGGCGGCGCGACCCTGGCGATCGACGCGGCGACGCGGGCCAACCTCGAACTCACCCGCACCCTGTCGGGGGAGCGCGCCGGGAGTCTCCTCGCCACGATCGACCGRACCGTGACGGCGAACGGGGCGCGGCTGCTCGCCGAGCACCTCGCGGGCCCGCTGACCCACCTCGACGCCATCGCCCGACGGCACGCCGCGGTGGCGTACCTGGTGGAGGACGCGCGCCTGCGCGGCTTCCTGCGCGACGCCCTGGCCCGGGCCCCGGACCTCGCCCGGGCGCTCTCGCGGACCGGGCTCGGACGGCCGACCTCCCGGCGGACCTCGCCCGCCTGGCCGAGCATCTGGCCGAGGCCGACCCTGCGCTCATCGCGACGCTGGCGGCGGCGCTCGCCGACGAGTTGCCCCTGAGCCGGCGCGACGGCGGCTTCGTCCGCGCGGGCTACCACCCGGAGATCGACGAGGCGCGGACGCTCGGACAGGATTCCCGCAAGGTGATCGCGGCGCTGCAGGCGCGCTACGCCGAGCAGACAGGCTGCCGGACCCTGCGGATCAAGCACAACAACCTGCTGGGCTACTTCATCGAAGTCCCGCAATCGGTCGGCGAGGCCTGCCTCAAGGGCCTCCAGAGCGAGTTCGTCCATCGCCAGACCATGGTGGACGCGATGCGCTTCACCAGCGTCGAGCTGGGCGAGCTGGAATCGAAGATCTCGGGCGCCTCCGACCGGGCCCTGGCCCTGGAGGCAGCCGTCTTCGACGACCTCGCCGGCCGCGTGCTGGCCCAGGCCGAGCCCGTCGCCGCGGTGGCCGAGGCGCTGGCCGGGCTCGACGTGGCGGCGAGCCACGCGGAACTCGCCGTCGAGCTCGACTGGCGGCGTCCCGTGGTCGACGACTCGCTCGGCTTCGTCGTGGTCGGCGGCCGTCACCCGGTGGTCGAGGCGGCCCTAAGCCGGGCCGGCGAGCCGTTCATCGCCAACGATTGCGACCTGTCCGGCGACACGCGCGGCCGGATCCGCCTGATCACCGGCCCCAACATGGGCGGCAAGTCGACCTTCCTGCGCCAGAACGCGCTGATCGCGGTGCTCGCCCAGATCGGCGCCTTCGTGCCGGCCGCCGAGGCGCGGATCGGCCGGGTCGACCGGCTGTTCTCCCGCGTCGGCGCCGCCGACGACCTCGCCCGGGGGCAGTCGACCTTCATGGTCGAGATGGTCGAGACCGCCGCGATCCTCAACCAGGCGACCCGGCGCTCCCTGGTGATCCTGGACGAGATCGGCCGCGGCACCGCGACCTTCGACGGCCTGTCGATCGCCTGGGCCTGCCTGGAGCACCTCCACGAGGTCAATGCGTGCCGGGCGCTGTTCGCCACGCATTTCCACGAGTTGACGGCATTGGGCGACCGGCTGGCGCGGCTGGAGAACGCCACCCTGAAGGTGGCCGAGCACCGGGACGGCGTCGTGTTCCTGCACGAGGTCGTTCCGGGCGTCGCCGAGCGCAGCTACGGGCTGCAGGTGGCGCGGCTCGCGGGCCTGCCCGCCAGCGTCGTGACCCGCGCCGGAGCGATCCTCAAGAGCCTCGAGAAGGCCGAGCGCGGCCGCCCGGCCCGCGCCCGGATCGACGACCTGCCGCTCTTCGCAGCCCTCGCGCCCCCCCCGCCGCCGGAGCCGCCGCCGGAGGATCCGCTGGGCGCGCTGCTCGACGCCATCGACCCGGACGCGCTGACTCCGCGGGAGGCGCTGGACGCGCTCTACCGGCTGAAGCGCGAGCGGGCGGGGCAGGGGTGAGACCCGCAGGCCGCGCGCCGGGGGCCTACCCCGAAGAACCTCAGACGGGCGCGGGCGAGAACCCGTCCGGGCAGGCCGGTCCGTCGCGGCCGGCCCGGCGATCGGCCACGTAGTCCAGGGTACTGGCGACGACGCGCTCGGAATAGGGCTTGGCGATCACCCCGATCGCGCCGGCGAAATCGGCCGGGATGCGCTTGGCGTTGGCGGTCATGAACACCACGGTGGTGCGCCGGTCGGCCGACAGCGCCCGGGCGACGTCGATCCCGGTCGGACCGTCAACGAGGTGGATGTCCACGAGGGCGACGTCGGGCGCCGTGGACCGGCCCATCGCGATGGCCTCCGTCGCGTTGCCGGCGACGCCGACCGTGACGTGCCCCAGATCGTCCAGCAGGCATTCCAGCTCGAGGGCGATCAGGGCCTCGTCCTCGACCACGAGGATGCGGAGCGCGGCGTCCGCGGCGGCGTTCCCGGTCCCCATGCGCTCTCCGTTGTCCGGCCCCGCGGCCGACGAGCTTGAAGCCTCCACGGCGATTTCTCAAGCCGGCTGCTGGAGCGGGATGTCGATCTCGACGGTCGTGCCCGGACCGGCCTCCGCCCACGCGATGGTCCCGCGCATCTGCCGGACGACCATCTCGACGAGATTGCGCCCGAACCCCGCCGGGTTCGGTGCCGCCGCGGCCACGCCGACGCCGTCGTCGCGGATCGTCATGTGCATCCCGCCTTCGGTGCGGCGGGCGACGATCGACACGCGGCCTTCCCGCTCGCCCGGGAAGGCGTGGCGCAGGGCGTTGGCCGTCAATTCGTGGATCATCAGCGCGAGGGGGGCCGCCATCGCGGCGGCCACGGCGATCGGCTCGACATCGGCCTCCACCCGGCGCCGCTCCGGGTCCAGGCCGGCATTCATGTCGGCCAGGAACTCGGCCGCGAAGTCGCCGAGGTTGAAATGCGTGCAGTCGCCCTCGGAGTAGAGCATCCGGTGCGCCGTCGACAGCGCGCCGATCCTATCCGCCATGCCCTGGAGCGCGTCCCGCGCGTCGCCCTCTGGCGTGCGCCGGGCCTTCAGGAGCATCAGCGAGGAGATCACCTGGAGATTGTTCTTCACCCGGTGGTCGACCTCGTGCAGCAGGGCGGTCTTCTGCTCCAGCGCCGAAGTCAGGTCCTGGGTCCGCGCCGCGACGAGGCGCTCCAGCTCGTCGTTGGTGCCGCGCATCGACACTTCCATCTGGTGGACATGGGTCATGTCCGCCTGCGCGGCGTAGAAGTAGGCCAGCCCCTCGGCGTCGCGCACCGGGGTGATGGTCATCGCGTTCCAGAAGGACGACCCGTCCTTGCGATAGTTCAGCAGCTCGACCGAGATCGGCTCGGCGGCCTCGACCGCCGAGCGGATCCGCTGCACCGTCGACCGGTCGGTGGCCGGGCCCTGCAGCATCCGGCAGTTGCGCCCGACGATCTCGTCGGCGGCGTAGCCGGTGGCGCTCAGGAACGCGTCGTTGACCCAGGCGATCGGGTTGTCGGGGGCGCGGGCATCGGTGATGACCATCGGCGACGGGCTCGACGCGAACGCGTCGACGAGCGTCGCGAGGGGCGGACCGGTCTCGGATCGGGCACTCAACGCATCATTCCACGGTCAGGCGGTGGCCCCGTTCGTCCGGCGGCGCCACCATCGCGCTCCGACCGCGGGACGTGGACACCGCGTTAAGCAAGCTTCTACCAAGATTGGGGCGCAAGACAGCACGATCCAGCGGAGACAGGTGCGGCGTAAGGCTGCCACGATTTCGCGGGATCAAGGCCACGAAGGCTCAGGAGTTCCATGCCATGGCGAACCAGCCACAGGCGATCCGTCGCTTCCGGCTCCGCGACATCGTCGAGGACCCGCGGATCGTGCTCATGCTGGCGCTCGGATTCTCGTCCGGCCTGCCGCTGCTCCTGGTGCTCGGGACCTTCACGCTCCGCCTCGCCTTCTCGGACATCGACGTGCGGGCGATCGGACTGTTCAGCTACGTGGCGCTGCCCTACTCGCTGAAGTTTCTCTGGGCACCGGCGATCGACCGCCTGAACGTGCCGGTGCTGAGCGCGCGGCTCGGGCGGCGCCGCGCCTGGATGGTGACGACCCAGGCGGCGGTCGCCCTGTGCCTGATCCTCATGGCCTTCTCGGACCCGAAGACGAACCTCGCGCTCCTGGGTCTCGGCGCCTTCCTGGTGGCGTTCTGCGCCGCCAGCCAGGACGTCGTGATCGACGGCTGGCGCATCGACGCCGCCGGCAGCGACTTCCAGGGCATCCTGGCGGCCACGTCCAACCTCGGCTACCGCCTCGGCCTGATCACCGCCGGCGCGGGCGCGCTGTTCATCGCCTCGGCGGGGGGCTGGACGCTGGCCTACCTGATCATGGCCGCGCTCATGCTGGTCGGGATGATCGCCGCCCTGCTGGCCCCGGCCTTCGACGCACCGCGCGCGGCCCGGGACGAGACGCCCGCCCGGTCCCGGTTCTGGTCGATGCGCCGCGCCATCCTGGAGCCGCTCACCGAGCTGCACGGCCGCTTCGGCGGCGCGCTCTGGGGCATCCTCCTGCTCGTCGCCCTGTTCCGGCTGCCCGACTTCCTGTCCGGCGTGATGGCGAGCCCGCTCTACCGGACGCTGGGCTTCGACCTGAAGGAGATCGCCACCGTCACCAAGCTCTACGGCATCTGGGTCGGCATCGCGGGCGGCTTCGCGGGCGGCTGGGCGCTGGCCCGGCTCGGCCTGTTCCCGACGCTGCTGCTCGGCGCCTTCCTGGCGGCATCCTCGCACCTCGCCTTCGCGTGGCTGGCGGCCGGTGCGCCCGAGATCTGGCGCCTGACGGTGGCCATCTCGATCGAGAATTTCTGCGGCTCCTTCGCGGGGATCGTGCTGATCGCCTACATGTCGAGCCTGACCAGCCCGGCCTACGCGGCGACGCAGTACGCGCTGTTCTCCTCGCTCTACGCGCTGCCGGGCAAGCTGATCGCGGGCTCGTCGGGCTTCGTGGTCGCGGCGATCGGCTATCCGGCCTTCTTCGTCATGACCTCCCTCGTGGGAATCCCCGTCCTGGTGCTCTGCCTCGCGGTGGGGCGACGGAGCGGGCAGGCGAGGGCCGCGGCCCCGGTACGGGACGCCCAGGAGCCGGGGAACCGCATCCCGGGGCCCGAGCTTCCTACCACGGCGCGCGCCCCGGGGGCCGCGTGAGCGGGACAGATCCAGGGATCGACGGATGAGCACGAGCGACCTCACCCGCGCCGGCGAGACGCTGCCGGCCGAGACGCCAGAGACGGTGCTGAGCGACGCGGACCTCGCCGCCCTGCGCCGTGCCGTGGAGGTGCTGGAGCGACCGAGCCTCGCGGCGCGGCTCTCCGCGGCGGCCGGCGCGCCCCTCGACATCATCGGCCGGTCGCTGCCGGCCCCGGTCACCGAGGCGGTGAGCCGCAGCACCGAGGTGGCCATGCGCGGGGCGCTGCGGGTCGCCCTGGCGACGCTGCCGCGCAAGGAACTCGTCCCGGCCGAGGGCGAGGGGTTCGGCGGCGTCGCCGCGAAGGCCGAGGGCCGTCTCGCGCGGCTGCTCGGCTCGGGCGACGCCAAGCACAAGGCGATGGCGGCGCTCTCGGGCGCGGTCGGCGGCGCGTTCGGGCTCGCCACGGTGGCGGTCGAACTGCCGGTCTCGACCACGCTGATGCTGCGCTCGATCGCCGAGATCGCCCGGGAGGAGGGGGAGGATCTGAAGACGCCCGAGGGCGCGCTCGCCTGCGTGCAGGTCTTCGCCCTCGGCGGCCGGGCCATGGCGGAGACGGAGGCGGGCTCCGCGCTCACCGAGAGCGGCTACTTCGCGGTCCGCGCCGCCCTGGCCAAGACGCTGTCGGAGGCGGCCCGCTACGCCGGGAGCAAGACGCTCCTCGACCAGTCGGCCCCGGCGCTGATCCGCTTCACCGCCCAGATCGCCGCGCGCTTCGGCCTCGTGGTCTCCCAGAAGGTCGCCGCGCAGGCGGTGCCGATCCTCGGCGCCTTCGGCGGCGCGGCGGTCAACACCGCCTTCATGAACCACTTCCAGTCGACCGCGCGGGCGCATTTCACCGTGCGGCGCCTGGAGCGCGCCTACGGCGCCGCCGCCGTGCGGGCCGCCTACGAGGTCGAGAAGGCGGCCCTCGGGATCGCTTGATCCGCCCGCGGTAAAGCCGCAAGGATCCGGGCCATCCGCACGGGGCGGAGGCACGGAGGCGGCTCTGATCGGCAACGGCGAGATGGTGGCCCGGCTGGCGCTGGCGGGCCTGTTCGGCAGCGTGATCGGCCTGGAGCGCGAGCGGCTGCTCTGGGCGGCCGGCCTGCGGACCCACATGCTGGTCTGCGTCGGCTCCTGCCTCATCATGCTGGTCTCGGCCTTCGGCTTCGCCGACGTGCTCGGCGCCGAGCACGTCGTGCTCGATCCGTCGCGCATCGCCGCGCAGGTGGTCTCCGGCATCGGTTTTCTCGGCGCGGGGACGATCCTGCTGCGCGGCGAAGTGGTGAAGGGCCTGACCACGGCCGCGAGCCTCTGGGGCGTGGCGGCGATCGGGCTGGCGATCGGCAGCGGCCTCTACGTTCCGGCGCTGGCCGCGACCGCGCTCATCGTCGGCATCCTGGCCGGCGTGAAGCCCTTCGAGGAGCGCTGGCGCGACCGGATGCGCGCCCAGACGCTGCGGCTGACTGCCCGACGGGGCACCATGTCGATCGACACCCTCCAGGCGGCGACCGGCGAGCGGGCCTCGCGCGTGCGGACCTTCACGGTCCATCCGGGCCCCGACCCGGACCACGACGAGGTCACCATCACGTTCGTGCGCCTGTCGCGGACGAGCTTCGAGACCATCGCGGCGAAGCTGCGGGCGATGCCGGACGTCACCGCCGTCGACGTGGCGGAGAGCTGACGGCGGGTGAGGCGGGGCGTGCCGCCGCCGGGGCTCAGAGCGCCCCGGCGCCCTCGCCGTCGAGGAACAGGCGGTAGGCCGGGTTCTCGGTCTCGTCGGTGGCCGGGTAGCCGAGCGCCTCGATGACGGCGTCGAAGCGGGCGCGCTCGGCCGGCGGGACCGCGATCCCGGCGAGCACCCGGCCGTAATCGGCGCCGTGGTTGCGGTAGTGGAACAGCGTGATGTCGAAGTCCGGGCCCAGCGCCTCCAGGAACTTCATCAGCGCGCCCGGCCGCTCCGGGAACTGGAAGCGGAACAGCCGCTCGTGCGCGACACCCACGGCCCGCCCGCCGACCATGTAGCGGACGTGGACCTTGGCCATCTCGTTGTCGCTCATGTCGAGGACGCGGTAGCCGGCCTCGCGCAGGGAGCCGATCAGCGCCTGCTTCTCGCGCTTGCCGCCGCCGACGTTGATGCCCACGAAGATCTGAGCCTCGGAGCCCGGGGCGTGGCGGTAGTTGAACTCGGTGACGGCGCGCGGGCCGAGCGCCTGGATGAAGGCCCGGTAGGCGCCGGGACGTTCCGGGATGGTCACGCCGATCAGGACCTCCCGCTGCTCGCCGATCTCGGCGCGCTCGGCGATGTGACGCAGGCGGTCGAAGTTCAGGTTCGCGCCCGACGAGATGGCGATCAGCGTGCCGTCGCCGCCCTCGCGCTCGGCATAGAGCTTGGCGCCGGCGAGGCTCAGAGCCCCGGACGGCTCGGACACCGCGCGGGTGTCGTCGAAGATGTCCTTGACCGCGGCGCACATGGCGTCGGTGTCCACGGTGATCACCCCGTCGAGGTGCTCGCGGCAGAGCCGGAAGGTCTCCTCGCCGGCCTGCCGCACGGCGACGCCGTCGGCGAACAGGCCGACGGTCGGCAGGCTGACCCGGGTGTCGGCCGCGAGCGCCGCGGCCATGCAGGCCGCGTCCTCGGGCTCGACACCGATGACCTTGGTGCCCGGCCGCAGGTACTTCACGAAGGTGGCGATGCCGGCGGCCAGCCCGCCGCCGCCCACCGGGACGAAGATCGCCTCGATCGGGCCGGTGTGCTGCTCCAGGATCTCCTTGCCGATGGTGCCCTGGCCGGCGATCACGTCCGGATCGTCGAAGGGGTGCAGGAAGGTCAGACCCTCCTCGGCCTCGAGGATCTTGGCCTGCGCCAGCGCCTCGTCGAAGGCGTCGCCGTGGAGCACGACCTCGGCCCCGCGGGCCCGGCAGGCATCGACCTTGATCGAGGGGGTGGTGCGCGGCATCACGATCACGGCCCGCGCGCCGAGCTTGGCGGCGGCGAGCGCGACGCCCTGCGCGTGGTTGCCCGCCGAGGCGCAGACGACGCCGCGGGCGATCTGATCGGGCAGCAGGCCCGACATCTTGTTGTAGGCGCCGCGCAGCTTGAACGAGAAGACCGGCTGGAGATCCTCGCGCTTGAGCAGGACCGGCCGGCCGAGCCGCTGCGTCAGGCGCGGCATCGGATCGAGGGGGCTCTCGATCGCCACGTCGTAGACGCGGGCAGTGAGGATCTTGCGGATGTAGTCCGTCACGGTGTGCAGTCTCGGCCGATGCGCGGGGCAATGCCGGCCAGATAGACCCTCCGGCCCGCGGATGCGAGCGCGCCCCGCGCGCGGCAGGTCAGCCGAGGCGGTCGACCAGCGCCGCCACCCAGACGAGCAGCGCCGCCATCTGCGCCATGAACGTGCCGGCGGAGGCGAGGTCCTTCACGGTCCCGATCATCGGGTGATGACCCGGATGGACGTGGTCGCAGAGCTTCTCGACGGCGGTGTTCAGGAACTCCGCGGCCAGCATGAGCAGGAGGCTGACCATCAGGGCGACGCGCACCCAGAGCGTCGCGCCGAGGAACAGCGCGACCGGGATCCCGAGCGCCAGGAGCACGAGCTCCTGCCGGACGGCCCGCTCGGTGCGGGCGCCGTGACGCAGGCCGCGCCAGGAGTTGAGGAAGGCGAGGACCAGGGCGTTCATCGGATGGCGGCCTCCGGCACCGACCGGCTGATCCACTTGGCGAGGAGCGGGCCGGTCAGCAGCACCACGAACAGGCGCAGAGTCTGGACGGCCAGGACGAACGAGACGTCCGCCTTCGAGCCGACCGCGATGATCGCCACCGAGTCGAGCCCGCCGGGGCTCGTGGCGAGGACCGCGGTGAGCAGGTCGATGGGCAGCAGCAGGGTCAGTCCCCAGCCCCAGGCCGCGCAGAGGGCGATGACCGAGAAGGTCGCCGCCAGGATGCCCGGCAGGGCGGTGAAGGTCAGGCGCAGCGTCTCCCGGGTGAAGCGCAGGCCCACGTAGATGCCGATGCAGGCGTAGGCGAGTTCGAGGAGCGGGACCGGCAGCGCCATGCGCACGAGCCCGGTGGCGTGGAGCAGGCTGCCCAGCACCATCGGCCCGATCTGCGCGCCGGCCGGCACCCGCAGGGCGAGCGCCGCGCCCGCGCCCACGACGGCGCCCGCGAGCGTCGCGAGCNGCCCACGTAGAGGCCGATGCAGGCGTAGGCGAGTTCGAGGAGCGGGACCGGCAGCGCCATGCGCACGAGCCCGGTGGCGTGGAGCAGGCTGCCCAGCACCATCGGCCCGATCTGCGCGCCGGCCGGCACCCGCAGGGCGAGCGCCGCGCCCGCGCCCACGACGGCGACCGCGAGCGTCGCGAGCAGCGAGAGCGGGCCGGTGACCTCGCCGACGCCGGCCGACGCGCCCGGCACCGGCGTCTCCATCAGGAAGCGGGCCGCCAGCGAGGCCGAGAACACCACGGCGGCGACGCGCACGTACTGCATGAAGGCGACGAGGCGCGGATCGGCGCCGAAATCCTCGGCCATCGCCACCATGGCGGAGGCGCCGCCGGGGGACGATCCCCAGGCCGCGGTGGTCCCGGGCAGCACGCGCAGGCGGGTCAGGATCCAGCCGACCAGGCCGCTGACCGCGACGGTGACCAGGACGACGGCGACGATGAGCGGCCCGTCCTCCAGCAGGGTCTGGGCGATCTGCCCGGTGACGGCGTGCGCGACGAGGCAGCCGATCGCCGCCTGCGAGGCCTGGAACGCGGCCCGCGGGACCCGCAGGCGCGAGCCGCCGACGCCGAAGGCGATGGCCGCGATCATCGGCCCGAGCAGCAGGGCGGCCGGGAACTGCGCCTGCATCAGGCCGTACGACACGGCCGCGGACGCGGCGGCGAGGGCGGCCCAGAGGCCGAGGGTGCGGAGAGGGGGCAAGGCGACCGATCGGGAGCGGCCCGCTTCAGCCGGCAGGCGTCAGGCGCGCGCTATACCGCAATATTGGCCCTGTCACGGCAGAGTTTCGGCACGGCCCCCCCGCGCCGAAGTCAGGGCTCGCGCGTCAGGGCCGCGAAGGCGGTGTCGAGGCGCGTCCGGGCGCTCATCCTGCTGGCCGCCTCGGTGGGGGCGGTCCTGCTGTTCGGCGCTTTCACGCTGCTGACGCAGCTCGGCTGAGGCACGGCCGCGATTGCAACCTGAGCGGGTTGGCTGCGGGCCGGATCGCGGGGGGGCGGTCCCGTGCGAAGCGGGCGAGCCAGGCGCGGTCGGTCCGCAGCCGGGCCTGCGCGGCGGCCAGCATCCGCCGGACCTCGGCGGGCTGCGGGCCGCCGAGACCCTTCGCGGCGTCGATCATGCCGCGGGCCGACAGCGCCGCCCGGAAGCGGGTCTCGTCGAGGGGCAGATCCGGCTTCAGCCCCGACCCGGCCGCGGCCTCGGCGTAGATGCGCCGCACCTCCGGGAAGGGCAGGTCGGCCGGGCGCAGGTCGTGGCTGCGGCCGTAGCTCACGAGCTCGGACGCGAAGTAGTGGCCGAGCCGGAACGGCACGTCGGCCTCGCGCTGGAGCGTGTCGGCGAGCTCGGTGGTGGTGGAATAGTCCGCCGCGACCTCGTCGGCGGCGCGCGCCCGGTCCACGACCAGCCCGTCGAGGACGCGCGTCCAGCGCCGGCACATCTCGGCGGCCTCGGCCAGGGTCCGCCCCGGCGGCTCGGCCTGGTTGCGCTTGTAGTCCGGCATGCCGGAATCGACGTTGTGCGCCATGATGACGAAGGCCTGGGCGGCCCCCACGACGTCGCTGGCCTTCATGCGCAGGCTGTAGAGCGCGACGGGGTTGCGCTTCTGCGGCATGATGCTGCTCGGCCCGGTCAGCGCGCCCTCCCGCAGCAGGATCCAGGGCCGGGTCTGGTGGTACTGCGCGTAGAGGTCCTGGGCGAAGCTGCCGGCCGTGGTCGCGAGATTCGCCGCGAGCCCGGTCAGCTCGATCCCGAGGTCCATCGGGGCGAGCTGGCCGGCATCGTAGCTGTTCTCCACCGGCGCGTCGAAGCCGAGCAGCGCTGCGAGCCGGTTCCGATCCACCGGGAAGCTCGACGTGCCCAGGGCGGCCGCGCCCAGGGGCGACAGGTTCAGCCGCGCCCAGGTCTCGCGGAGGCGGTCGGCGTCGCGGGCGAGGGCGGCTTCGTAGCCCAGGTAGACGTGGCCGAGCGTCGTCGGCTGGGCCTGGACCCCGTTGGTGTAGGCCGGGACGATCGTGTCGGCCTCGCGCTCGGCCACCGCCAGCAGGGCCGCCCGGGTCTCGTCGAGCGCCTTGGCGAGGTTCAGGAGGCGGTCGCGCTGCTCGAGCTTCAGCACCGTCGGGATGATGTCCTGGCGGCTGCGCCCGGAATGCATCCGGGTGGCGTCGGCCCCCGCGATGGCGGTGATCAGCGGCTCGATCCGCAGGTAGTCGTCCGGCCGCTCGGCACCCGGCTTGGCGGCGTCGGCGGCGACCTGGTCGAGGGCGCGGGCGACGGTCGCGCCCAGCGCCCGCGGCACGATGCCGGTCTCGACCGTCATCACCAGGGAGGCGCGGTTGATCTGGTCGATCCGGGCGAAGCTGTCCTTCGGCTCGGCGCGGGCCCCCGCGGGCACCAGCAGCGCCAGTGCGACCCAGACCATCGTGCGCCGCATCGAGCCGCTCCCTGTCGTCACCGGCCCTCATAGCCCCGTTGCGGCCCGCCTTCCTATTCACAACCGCTCAAGGCGGGCGGCCGCAGCGGCTCAGGCGACGGCCTCACCGTCGCGGCAGGCCGCCGTGCCCGTCGGCGCGTGCGCGCGGAAGAAGGCGGCCAGACTCGCGAGCCCGGCGGACCGGGGGTCGCTCGCCCGCCAGACCAGCGCGATGGTCCGGCCCGGACCGTCGACGTCGAAGGCGCGGGTGACCGTCAGGCCGCTGGGATCGGGGTTCGCCGGCACCGCCAGGGCCGGGAGCAGCGTGTAGCCGGCGCCCGCCGCCACCATGGAGCGGAGCGTCTCCAGGCTGGTGGCGTGGCGGCCGACCGAGGAGCCGGCGCCGCAGGCCGCGATCGTCTGGTCGCGCAGGCAATTGCCCTCGTCGAGCAGCAGCAGGTCCGGCCCCGCGATCTCGTTGGCGGAGAGCGCGCCGCCCCGGGCGAGGGCGTGCTCGGCCGGGCAGGCGAGCCAGAACGGCTCGACGAACAGCGGCGAGATCGCGAGCCCCTGCGACGGCAGGGGCAACGAGACCAGGGCCGCGTCGATGCGGCCGTCGCGCAGACCCTCCACGATGTCGGCCGTGCGCGATTCCGACAGCGAGAGCATCAGGAGCGGGTACTGCTCGCGCAGGGGCCGCAGCACCAGCGGGAAGAAGTAGGGACCGAGGGTCTGGATCGCCGCCAGCACGAGGCGCCCGGTGAGCGGTGAGCCGCGGCCCTCGCTGGCCAGCGCCAGGAGCCGCTGCGCCTCCGCAAGGACGACCCGCGCCTGCCGGACGATGGCCTGCCCCGCCTCGGTGAGCAGGATCCGCCGGTTCGACCGCTCGAACAATGTCAGCCCGAGCGCGGTTTCCAGCTTGCGGACCTGCACGCTCAGCGTCGGCTGGCTGACGTTGCAGCGCTCGGCGGCGCGGCCGAAATGCCCCTCGTCGGCGACGGCGACGACGTACTCGAGATCGCGGAGCGACAGGCCGGCCAGGTTCATAGGCTGCGTCTATCAGAATCTTTGTGACGATGCATTTGCCTCGGGGTCATGCCGCGGTCATAACCCCTCACCAGAACGGTTCCAGGCTGACCCCGCTGTCCACCGAGAGCCTTCGCAGAACGGAGAGACGGTACGCATGAGCGATCAACGCCCGATCCTGACGACCCGCCAGGGCCATCCGGTCCGCGACAATCAGAGCACCCGCACCGTCGGTGAGCGCGGCCCCGCGACGCTCGAGAACTACCAGTTCATCGAGAAGATCACGCATTTCGACCGCGAGCGGATCCCGGAGCGCGTCGTCCACGCCCGCGGCGCAGGTGCCCACGGCTGGTTCGAGGCCTACGGCAAGATCGGCGACGAGCCGGCCTCCAAGTACACCCGCGCCCGCGTGCTGAACGAGACCGGCGTGAAGACGCCGATGTTCGTGCGCTTCTCGACGGTCGCCGGCGCCAAGGAGAGCCCGGAGACCGAGCGCGACCCGCGCGGCTTCGCGGTCAAGTTCAAGACCGTCGACGGCAACTGGGACCTCGTGGGCAACAACCTCAAGGTCTTCTTCATCCGCGACGCGATCAAGTTCCCCGACATGATCCACGCGTTCAAGCCGGACCCGGTGACGAACCGCCAGGAGGCGTGGCGCTTCTTCGACTTCGTGGCCCAGCACCCCGAGTCGATCCACATGGTGACGCACCTGAAGTCGCCCTGGGGCATCCCGGCGAATTACCGCGAGATGGAGGGCTCGGGCGTCAACACCTACAAGCTGGTCAACGACCAGGGCGAGGCGGTGCTCTGCAAGTTCCACTGGATCCCCAAGCAGGGCGTCCGGAACCTGACCTCGCAGCAGGCTTCCGAGATCCAGGCCAAGGATGTCGGCCACGCGACCCGCGACCTGTACGACAACATCAAGGCCGGCAATTTCCCCGAGTGGGAGTTCGCCGTGCAGATCATGCCGGATGGCCCGAACGACCACCTGTCGTTCGACCCGCTGGACGACACGAAGCTGTGGCCGGTCGATCAGTTCCCGCTGCTGCCCTGCGGCCGGATGGTGCTCGACCGCGTGCCGGACAACTTCTTCGCCGAAGTCGAGCAGTCGGCCTTCGGCACCGGCGTGCTGGTCGACGGCATCGACTTCTCGGACGACAAGATGCTCCAGGGCCGGACACTGTCCTACTCGGACACGCAGCGCTACCGCGTCGGCGCCAACTACCTCCAGCTGCCGATCAACGCGCCGCAGCCGGGCGTGAAGGTCTACTCGAACCAGCGCGACGGCCAGATGGCCTACGCGGTCGACGGCACCGGCCCGAACAAGCACATCAACTACGAGCCCTCGACCCTGGCCGAGGGCCTGCGCGAGGCGCCGAAGCCCGCGAAGGACTACCACCAGCCGGTCCAGGGCAATCTCGGCCGCTACCAGACCTCGCGGACCGAGGACGACTACACCCAGGCCGGCGTGCGCTACCGCTCGTTCGCGGACTGGGAGCGCGACGACCTGATCGCCAACCTCGTGGCCGACATGAAGCAGTGCCCTGAGCCGATTCAGCTGCGGATGGTCTGGCACTTCTGGCACGCCGACGCGGATTACGGCCGCCGCGTCGCCGAGGGCGCCGGGATCGACCTGGAGAAGGCCAAGGCTCTGCCGCCGCTGCCGGGCCGCGCCGCGCCGGGCAAGCGCCTGCAGTCGGAGACCCTGACCGACGGCTCGCAGGCGCACCGGGTCGCCGCCGAGTAAGCCTCGCGCGCGCGCTCAACGACACAGCCCCGCGCGGTCACCCGGCCGCGCGGGGTTCTCGTTTGCGGAACGGACGGAGGCGGCGATGGCGAGTGTCGTGCACCGCGGGCCCGGCCCGGACGCCGTCATCGGCGGCATGCGGATCTCCTATCTGGCGCGCAGCGACGAGACCGGCGACGGCCTCGGCATCTACCGGGTCGCGATGGATCCCCGGACGCCGGGCGCGGGACTGCACCGCCACGCCCGGCTGACCGAGACGTTCTCGGTCGAGGCGGGCCGACTCGCGCTCCACGTCGACGGAGCGGATCACGATCTCGGACCGGGCGACTTCGCGCTGATCCCGCCCGGCGTCGCGCACGCCTTCGCCAACCGCGGCGACCGGCCGGTGCGCTTCACGCTGAGCTTCGCGCCGGCGCTCGGCCGCGAGGGATTCTTCGAGGGTCTGGCCCGGCTCGCCGCGGAGGGCCGGCTCGGCGACGCGGCCGCGATGATCGACCTGATGGCCCGCTACGATCAGGAACCGCTGGCCGGGTTCGCCGGCTGGAGCGCGGTCGGCGGCTGATCGGCCGCGCTGACCTTCAGGTCACGTCCGGCGGCCAGCCCGATCAGGATCGCCGCGACGGTGATGCCGACGAACAGGGCGCCCGGCACGGCCCATCCTCCGGTGGCCTCGTGGGCGAGGCCGAAGACCAGCGGTCCCAGCGCGGCGCAGGTGTAGCCGATGCCCTGCGCCATGGCCGAGAGGCCTGCGGCGCTCGCCGCGTCCGCGGCGCGCAGCACGATCAGCGTCAGGCCCAGCCCGAAGCAGCCGCCGATCCCGAAGCCCAGCGCGCAGGCGGCGGGGATCCGCAGGGACTCCGCCCCGAAGGCGAGGACCACGAAGGCGGCGGCGGTCAGGCCGGGAATCACGACGATCCAGGCGCGCTGGTCGCGGGCGCGGGCCGCCAGCATGGCGACCAGCAGCGCGCCCGGCGCCTGCACCAGCGTCGCCAGCGAGGCGTAGAGCCCGGCATTCAGGGGCGTCAGCCCGCGGCCCTGCAACAGGAGCGGCAGCCAGCCGAACAGGATGTAGGCGAGCGAGGATTGCAGACCCATGAAGCCCGTCACCCACCACGCCAGCGGGTTCCGCAGCAGCCGCCCGGCGGAGGGCGCGGCGGTCGAGGCGGCCCGGCGGGCGAACGGGATCCATACGAAGGCCGCCACGAGCGCGGGCAGCGACCAGATCGCGAGGGCGGAGGGCCAGCCGCCGCCGAGGGCGTGCTCCACCGGCACCGACGCCCCGGCGCCCGCGGCCGCGCCGAGGCACAGGGTCATCGTGTAGAGACCGGTCATCAGGCCGCCGTTGCCGGCGAAATCGCGCTTCACCAGCGCCGGCAGCAGGACGTTGTCGAGGCCGATCCCGATGGCCGCCAGCGCCGTCCCGGCGAAGAGCGGCACGAGGCCGCCGAGACCGCGGAGCGTCAGGCCGGCGACGAGGATCGTCGAGCCGGCGAGCACCGCGAGGTCGGGCCCGATCCGGCGGATGAGCGGCGCGGCCAGCGCGCAGGCGATGCCGAGGCACAGGACCGGCAGCGTCGTGAGGATGGCGGCACCGCCGGCACCGAGACCCGTGCCGTCCCGGATCGTCGCCAGCAGGGGGCCGACCGTGCTGAGCGCCGGGCGCAGGTTGAACGCGACCAGCATCAGCGCGAGGCCGAGCAGGAACCGGTTCGCGGTCGCCCTGTCCGAACTCACGGCCGCCGCGCGATCACGGCCCCGCCGAGGCAGGCCGCCAGCATCAGCGCGAAGGCGGCGTCGCCGAACTGGCCGTAGAGCGTGCCGCCGACGATGCGGGCGGGCAGGTCCGCGTCGAGCCAGGTCTCGGTATCGAGCGCCGTGCGGGCGACGACGCGGCCGTGCGGGTCGATCACCGCGGAGATCCCGGTATTGGCGTCGCGCACGAGCGGCAGCCCCTCCTCGACGGCGCGCAGGCGCGCCTGCGCGAGGTGCTGGCGCGGCCCCGGCGTGTCGCCGAACCACGCGTCGTTGGTCACGTTCAGGATCAGTCCCGGCGGCCGCGGCGCCGGGGCGGCGCGGCCCGCGGGCAGGATCGCGCCGGGGAAGATCGCCTCGTAGCAGATGGTCGCGGCGACCGGCGGCAGGCCCGGCACCGTCAGGATGCGCTGCGCCGCGAGCGTTCCGGCCGAGAATCCGCCGGGGATCGCCACGAACTGGCGCAAGCCCACGGCCCGCAGCGCGGCGTCGAGGGGAGCGGGGAGGTATTCCCCGAACGGGACGAGGTGGACCTTGTCGTAGCTGTCGGAGATCCGGCCGTCCGGGCCGATCACCAGGACGGCGTTGTAGAAGCGCAGGCGCTCGCCCGGCAGCGGCTCCTCGGCCCGGGCCGCCCCGGTGATCAGGTGCTGCCCGGGCTTGAGGCCGGCCGCCACCTTGGCGAGGGCGTCGGGATCGCGCTGGATCAGGAACGGGAAGGCGGATTCCGGCCAGACGATGTGGGTCGGCTCCGGCGCGCCGGCCTCCGTCGGGCGCTGGCTCAGCTCGATGTAGCGGTCGACGATGTCGGCCCGGTTCTCCGGCCTGAACTTGGCGTCCTGCGGCAGGTTGGGCTGGACGAGCCGCAGCCGGACACCGGCCACCACCGGGTCGGGCGGCCCGAGCCGCTCGGCCCCGTACAGCGCCAGGCCGGCGAGCACGATGGCGGCGGCCGCGCTCGGCCCGAACCGGGCGCGCGGGTTCGCNCCTGGCGGCCGAGACCGGCGAGCGGCTCCTGAATGCCCTCGCGACGGTCTACCGCGACGTCGCCCTCGCGAGCGACGACCACGACGCGATGCTGGCGCGCCTCACCGACCTCGCCACCAATCTGGGCCGGCTCGGCCTTGGCGGCGATGTGGTCGACGAGATCGCGGATGTGGACCATGCCGCGGGGATCGTCGAGGGTCTCGCCGTAGACCGGCAGCCGGGAATGGCCGGCCGTGCGGAACAGCTTGAGCAACTCGCCGAGGCTGGTGTCGTTCGAGACGGCGACGATGTCGGCCCGGGGGACCATCACGTCGTCGACGCGCACCTTGTGCAGGCCGAGGACGTTCTTGAGCATGACGCGCTCGAGCGGGGTAAGGCCGCTCTCGCCGGCATCCGGCTCCGCCAGCGCCTCCTCAAGACCCTCGCGCAGGGAATCGCGCGGCTTGAGATGGAGCGCCTGGAGCAGGCGGTCGTACCAGGGCTCCCGGTGCTGGGAGTCGCCCTCGGTGGAACTGGGCGCGGCCAGGGCCGCGCCGCGACTTCGATCGTTGCTCATGTCTCTCGGGTCTGGGGTCGCTCGGACGTCGCGCGCTCAGGCATAGGGATCCGGGATGCCGAGGGTCGCGAGCGCCGCGACCTCGAGGGCTTCCATGGCATCGGCCTCGGCCTCGCCGATCTCGTGGTCCTGACCGAGACAATGCAGGGTGCCATGGACGAGGAGGTGGGCGAGGTGATTCTGGAGCGGCTTCGACTGCTCCGCACTCTCGCGCACCAGGGTCTCGTACGCAAGGACCACGTCGCCGAGGGGGGCGGCGGTCCCGGCATGCCGCGGCTGCGGGGCCGCCGGGAAGGACAGGACGTTGGTCGGCTTGTCCTTGCCGCGCCAGGTCCGGTTGAGCTCCTGGACGGCGGCATCGTCCGTCAAAAGGACGCTGACCTCGACGGGGCCGTCCGGACTCTCGGGGGCGACGGCGAGCCCGGCCTCGATGGCGCGGGTGACGAGGGCTTCGAGGTCCGGAACCGCCGCCTCCCAGCGCGCGTCCTCGACGGCGAGGTCGATCTCGTGGGGCACGGTCACGCCAGCGGCCGGCGGCGGGGATTCGGGTTGCGGTCGCCCTCCGCGCTGCCGTGGGCGGCACTCTCGTAGGCGGTCACGATCCGGCGGACGAGGTCGTGGCGGACCACGTCGACGTCCTTGAACCGCACGTGCCCGATCCCCTCGACGCCCTCCAGCACGCTGACCGCTTCCACGAGCCCGGACTTCTGGCCCGGCGGCAGATCGATCTGGCTCGGATCGCCGGTGACGATCATGCGCGAGCCCTCGCCCAGGCGGGTGAGGAACATCTTCATCTGCATGGAGGTGGTGTTCTGCGCCTCGTCGAGCAGCACCACCGCGTTGGTGAGGGTCCGGCCGCGCATGAAGGCGAGCGGCGCGATCTCGATCTGGCCGGTCTGGAGGCCGCGGTCGACGTGGCGGGCCTCCATGAAGTCGTAGAGGGCGTCGTAGATCGGCCGCAGGTACGGGTCGACCTTCTCGCGCATGTCGCCCGGCAGGAAGCCCAGGCGCTCGCCGGCCTCGACCGCGGGCCGCGACAGGATCAGGCGCTCGGCATGGCCCTGCTCCAGGAGCGACACGGCGTGGCCGACCGCGAGCCAGGTCTTGCCGGTCCCGGCCGGGCCCTCGGCGAAGACCAGCTCGTTGGTGCGCAGAAGCTTGATGTAGGCGTCCTGCGCGGGGTTGCGCGCCCGCACGGCCCCGCGCTTGCGGGTGGCGATCTGCTCGAAATGCGGCTTGTCGGCCTCGGCCGCGATGACCTCGGCCGGGAACAGGGTCGCCTGCGCGGTGGCCTCGCGGATGGCGCCGTCCACGTCGCCGAGGGTCAGGGTGCTGCCGCCGGTCCGGACCCGGGCGTAGAGCTTCTGGAAGACCCGCCGCGCCGTCTCGGCGGCGTCGGCCGGCCCCTTGATGACGAGGCACGTCGTACTCGCGCAGGACCTTGTCGATGTCGGCCTTGCGCTTGCGCAGGATCGTGTTCAGCGACCGCTTCCAGTCATTCTCGCCGAGCCGGACACCCATGGCGATCCGGTACGCCATCGGCGGCCGCTCCGGCTCCTTCAGCAGCGGCACGACGCTCATCGGCGTCCCGGACTGCTTGGCGAGCCAGCCCGCGGCGGGTCCCCAGAGCACGGCCGCGTCGATCTCCTTNCCGGAGCGCGCCGCGCGCGCCCGCACCGTCCGACGCGCTCAAGCCGCCATCCTCGCCATCATCCCGACCGCTCCGCTCCTCACGCCGCCGCAGCCTCGGACACCAGTTCCCCGAACAGGCTGTTGGACCCCGCCTCGGTGATCCGCACCGGCACGACCTGCCCGATATGGTGTGGCGCGGCGTCGAACTGGACGGCCAGCAGGTGCGGCGTCTTGCCCGCGACCTGGCCGGGATGCCGCCCGGGCTTCTCCACCAGCACGTCGAAGACCCGTCCCGCGGCCGCCCGCTGGTAGGCGTGGCGCTGGCTGTCGAGGAGCGCCTGCAGTTCGGCGAGCCGGGCCGCCATCACGGCCTCCGGCACCTGATCGGTGCGGTCGGCGGCCGGCGTGCCGGGGCGCGTGCTGTACTTGAACGAGAACGCGCTCTCGAACCCGACGTCGCGCACGAGCCGCAGGGTCTCGGCGAAGTCCGCGTCGGTCTCGCCGGGGAAGCCGACGATGAAGTCGGACGAGAGTGCGATGTCGGGCCGGGCGGCCCGGATCCGGTCGATCAGCCGGCGGTACTGGTCGCCGGTGTGCCTGCGGTTCATCGCGGCGAGGATGCGGTCGGAGCCCGACTGCACCGGCAGGTGCAGGTAGGGCATCAGCGCCGGCACCTCGGCGTGGGCCCGGATCAGGGCGTCGTCGAAATCGTTCGGGTGGCTCGTCGTGTAGCGGATCCGCGCGATGCCGGGGATCTTCGCCACCGCGCGCACCAGCTCCGCGAGGCCCGCGGGCGCGCCGTCGGGGCCGTCGCCGTGGTAGGCGTTGACGTTCTGGCCGATGAGCGTCACCTCGCGGACGCCCCCGTCGGCGAGCTTCTCGGCCTCGGCGAGCACCGCCGCCACGGAGCGCGAGACCTCCGCGCCCCGCGTGTAGGGGACCACGCAGAAGGCGCAGAACTTGTCGCAGCCCTCCTGCACGGTCAGGAAGGCCGACGCCCCGAGGGTCCGCCGGCGGGGCAGGTGGTCGAACTTGTCCTCGACCGGGAACTCGGTGTCGACGACGCGGCGCTCGCGGGAGCGGGCTAGCAGGTCCGGCAGGCGGTGGTAGCTCTGGGGGCCGACCACCACGTCGACGGCGGGCTGGCGCGCCTGGATCTCGGCGCCCTCGGCCTGGGCGACGCAGCCGGCCACCACGATGCGCGTGTCGAGGCCCTGCGCTTTCCGCTCGCCCTTGAGCACGCGCAGGCGGCCGAGCTCGGAATAGACCTTCTCGGCGGCCTTCTCGCGGATGTGGCAGGTGTTGAGGACGACGACGTCCGCGTCCTCGACCGTGTCGGTCGCCGTGTAGCCCTCAGCGCCGAGGACGTCGGCCATGCGGGCCGCGTCGTAGGCGTTCATCTGGCAACCGTAGGATTTGACGTAGGCCTTCTTCAACGCGCGCCGTCCCGAACCGATCCGCCCAACTCCGCGCCGGGCCCGCGGGGACGGGGCCGGCCGGTGGCCTGTAGCACGCTTCGCGCGGGCCGTCGCGGCTCCCCCGAGACGCGACCGGCCGCCCGTGGGCGGCCGGCGCATGGCTCCCGGGGGGAGACTCCCCGGGCCGTCTCAGTGGGCCGCGGGGGCCGCGGCGGGCAGGTCGATCACCATGTGCTGGAAGAACGGCACGTAGGCCTGCAGCATGACGAACAGGCCGACGAGGCAGGCCAGCGCGATCGAGTGCCAGAACACGAACCGCAGGATCTTGCCCTCCTGGCCGAAATAGCCGGTGGCCGTCGAGGCGACGACGATCGACTGGGCGTCGATCATCTTGCCCATCACGCCGCCCGACGAGTTCGCCGCCGCCATCAGCACGCCCGAGAGGCCGAGCTGCTCGGAGGTGATCCGCTGCAGGCCCCCGAACAGCACGTTCGAGGCCGTGTCCGAGCCCGTGAGCGCGACGCCCAGCCAGCCGAGCAGCGTCCCGAAGAACGGGTAGAGGATGCCTGTGCCGGCGAAGGCGAGGCCGAGGGTGGCGTCGACGCCCGCGTAGCGGGTGAGGACGCCGAGCGCGAGCATCGCCGAGATGGTGATCAGCGAGTAGCGCAGGGCCCAGATGGTCTCGAAGTAGGCCGTCACGAGGCGCAGCGGCGAGAACCG
The DNA here is from genome assembly GCF_036441335.1 of Methylobacterium mesophilicum. GTDB lineage: Bacteria > Pseudomonadota > Alphaproteobacteria > Rhizobiales > Beijerinckiaceae > Methylobacterium > Methylobacterium mesophilicum_B. Next base: position 81,093 of record NZ_MLBW01000021.1, on the reverse strand, counting down.
CATGATCAGGCCGGAGATGATCGCGGCGATCAGCACGCCGGTGCCCGTGTAGGACATGTAGGTGAACAGGAAGACCGCGCCCTCGGGGCTGGGCTTGGCCACGACCGGCGGCACCTTCATGATCACGTTGTGCAGGCCCGGCACCTCGTACTTCCACGTGAAGAGCGGGTTGACGATGCCCTTGAACCAGCCGGTTCCCCAGATCGCCACGATCACCGAGAGGACGATCCACGGGACCCAGGCCATCAGGATCTCGCCCTGCGAGGCGGTGCGGGCGCCGACATGGACGGGGGGCGTGCCGGGCACGCCGGCACCGAGCGCCACGGGCCGCGGACCGGCGACGGCGAGCGACGGATCGTGGCCGCGCAGGGCCGGCGAGGACCAGATCTCCCGGGGCTGCCAGACCTTGAGGAACAGCACGAGGGCCAGCATCGAGACGAGCGAGGCGCCGATATCGACGATCCACGGATTCACGTAGTTCGAGATCAGGAACTGCGCGACCGCGAAGGAGGCGCCGCAGACCAGGATCGGCGGCCACACCCGGATCATGCCGCGGAAGCCGGCGAACACCCAGATCAGCCAGAACGGCACGATCAGCGAGAACAGGGGCAGCTGCCGGCCGATCATCGCGCCGAGGATCTCGGGCGGGTAGCCGGTCACCGACGCCAGCCCCTGAATCGGCGCGCCGAGCGCCCCGAAGGCCACCGGGGCGGTGTTGGCGATGAGCGACAGGCCCGAGGCGGCGAGCGGCGAGAAGCCCAGGCCGATCAGGATCGCGCCCGTGACGGCGACCGGGGTGCCGAACCCGCCCGCGCCCTCGAAGAAGGCGCCGAACGCGAAGGCCACCAGGAGCAGCTGGAGTCGGCGATCCGCGGTGATGCCGGCCACCGATTGCTGCAGGATCGCGAACCAGCCCTTCTCCACGGTGAGCCGGTAGAGGAAGATGACGTTGAGGATGATCCAGCCGATCGGGAAGAAGCCCGTGACCATCCCGAGGATGGCGGCGCGGGTGGCGAGGTCGGTCGGCATGCCGAAGCCGACGATGGCCACCAGCATGGCGAGGCCGAGGGCGATGACGGCCGCGATATGGGCCTTCACGCGCCCGCTGGCGATCATGGCGAGCAGTGCGATGACCGGCACTGAAGCGGCGAGCGTCGAGAGCCACGGGCTCCCGAACGGATCGTAAACCTGGTTCCAGGTTTGCACGCGGCGTCCTCCACAAGTCCCGTCTGTTCCGGGTTGCGGCCTAGCTAGCAGAGGCGTTCCGACCGCTCAATGCGTTGCATCATGTATTCTGGCGGTGAGTTCTACACATTACTCTTGCGCGGATCGCCGGATTGACCCGGTGCGACAGCGTTCTCCCGGCGGTGTGCGGATCTGACCCGTCCGGCGCAGGCATACATTCATGGCCCGAGACCGGTCTCCGCGCCGGGCCAGGATCTCAGTCCTCGCGACGGGCGCGGAGCGCGGCCGCCGCCGCCCCGGCCGTTCAGACCGGGGCGATCTCCGGTCCCTGAAGACCGATCCCCGGGGCCGCCGGCCGGGCGTCCGGTGCCGGCACGGTCCCGGCGCGGGTGCCGGCNACGTGCACGTCGATGGGGCCGCCCTGCACGAAGGCCGCGAGGTGCGGCACCAGCTCCATGTCGCCGTACCACGCGATCTCGGTGCGCTCGGCCCGCGTCACCGGCAGGCCGTTGCGCCTCGGATAGGCGATGGCGAGCGGCTGGAGGCGCACCCGGCCGCGGCCGGCCTCGGCCTGCAGCGCCGCGCGGGCCGCGCCCACGAGGGACGAGCGGAACGGCAGGAGCCGTGTGCCGTCGCCGGTGGTCCCCTCGGCGAACAGGACGACCAGCTCCCCCTCGGCGAGGCGGTGGCCCATGGCGGTGCTGACGGTGGCGGTCGCGCCGCGCCGCTGCCGGTCGATGTAGATCGTCCGCTGCAGCCCGGCGAGGGTGCCGATCAGCGGCCACCCGGCGATCTCGGACTTCGCCACGAAGGAGAGCGGCCGCAGCGAGCCCACCGCGATGATGTCGAGCCACGAGACGTGGTTGGCGAGCACCAGCGCGGCCTCGCCGGAGGCCGGGGGCGTCCCGCTCTGCGTGACCCGCACCCCGAACAGGCGCAGGAAGACGCGGTGGAACAGGATCGGCGCCAGGGTGGCGCGGCGGCCCAGGAGCCGCAGGGCGATCCAGTGAGGCGGTCCCAGCACCGCGAAGGCGAGGGCGAGGGCCGCGACCCGCCAGGCGATGCCGAGGCGGCTCACGGCGTCACAGGTCGGCGCTCATCGTCAGCGCGGTCGCCCGGCTGCCGTCGGCCTTGAGATAGTAGCCGGTGCGCGACCCCACCTGCCGGAAGCCGTGGCGGGCGTAGAGCCGCAGGGCGGGGGCGTTGCCCTCGTCGACCTCCAGATGCACCCGGGCGACGCCGTCGAGGGCGAGGCTCGCGAGGTGCTCGCGGAGCAGCTTGCGGCTGTGGCCGCCGCCGCGCAGCGCCGGGGACAGCACGACCGTCAGGATCTCGGCCTCGTCGGCGGCCCGGCGCGAGAGCACGAAACCCTGAAGCACACCCGCGCGCCAGAGGGCGTGCGCGTGGGTCGAGCGCTCGCAGAGCATGCGCTCGAACTCGTGCGCGTCCCAGGGCCGCGCGAAGGCGGTGGCGTGGAGACGGGCGAGGGCCGGGGCCTGGGCGGCGTCGCGGAGCGGGGCGACGTAGGGCTCGGGGGTGAGCGCGTCCCACCACGCGAACCACCAGTCGAAGGGCCAGAAGGGCAGCGGCCGCGTCATCGACGTGCGATCCGCGCGTGGTCCTGCGGCCGCGCATCCGGCCCGCGCAGGTAGAGGGGCCGGGCCAGCGCCTGCGCCGGGTCGGCGACGAGACCGAGGGAGGCCACGGCCGCGCCGAGACGCGGGTCCCGGCTCCGCATGGGCCAGGAGATCGTNGGCGGCCAGCATCGGCGCCCCGGAGCCGGTCAGCACCACCGGGCCGGCGCCCAGCTGCTCGGCCGCCGCCTCGACGGCGAGATGCGCGGGGGCGAGGCCGTCACCCGGTCCCAGAGCCTGCACGTAGACGGCACCGTGGCGGGCGTCGATCACCGCGGCGATCGTGCCCTCGACGGTCTCGGCCAGGAGCGGCGCGAGGAGGGCCGAGAGGGTGCCGACGCCGACGACCGGCTTGCCGGTCGACAGGCCGATGGCGCGGGCCGCCGACAGGCCGACCCGCAACCCGGTATAGCTGCCCGGCCCGACCGTCACGGCGACCCGGTCGATCGCCTCAAATCCGCCCTCGACCCGGGCGATCACCCGCTCGATCAGCGGCAGCAGGGATTCCGCGTGGCCGCGCGCCATGGGCAGCGCCTCGGCGGCGAGGGGCGCCTCGGATTCCTCCGCCATGACGCAGGCGGCGCAGGTGTCCAGCGCTGTGTCGATGGCCAGGATACGCACGCTCACTCCCACAAGCCGGTCCGAACCGGCCGTTGCCCCCCTGCGCCGCGAAGGGCGCGAAGAGTCTCCAGCGTTAGAGCAAAACCGACGCCTCGTCAGCGGCGGGGCACCGTCACCGAGCGGATCACCGGTGGAGTGTTGCCGGCCTGCGCCGGTGCGCGACCGTCCCCGATCGCCGGGCCACCGCACCGGCCACGAGCGCCTCGGCGGGACCTTGCCCCCGCGGGGCGCGCGGCGATTTGGCGGGGCCATACCGCGCGGCATGGCCCCTCACGCCGCCGCGCGGATCCGGTCCCTCAGATCGCCTGAACCTCGCGGATCTCCGGCAGGAAGTGCCGGAACAGGTTCTGCACGCCGTGCCGGAGGGTCGCCGTGGAGGACGGGCAGCCGGAGCAGGCTCCCTTCATCTCCAAGTAGACCACCCCTTCCTTATACCCTCGGAAGGTGATGTCGCCGCCGTCGCCCGCCACCGCCGGGCGAACCCGGGTCTCGAGCAGGTCCTTGATGGTGACGACGGTGTCGTGGTCCGCCTCGTCGTAGAACTCGTCGCCCGGCTCGATCTCGCCCTGGCCGCCCTCGGCCATCACGGGCGCGCCGGACTGGAAGTGCTCCATGATCGCGCCGAGCACCGCCGGCTTGACCTGCGCCCAGTCCGAGCCGTCCTCGGCCTTGGTCACCGAGATGAAGTCGTGGCCGAAATAGACGCCCGCCACGCCCGGGACGGTGAACAGAGCCGCGGCCAGGGGCGACCGGGCGGCCGCCTCGGCGTCCCGCGCCTCGAAGGTCGATTCCGCCAGCACGACGCGGCCGGGCAGGAACTTCAGGGTGGCCGGGTTCGGCGTGGCTTCGGTCTGGATGAACATGGTGGCGATACTCCGCTGCGCCGGTTCAAGGCCGGCCGGGACAGGCGCCCGGGGCGCCGCCTTCCATGTGGACCGGCAAGCGGATTTTCTCAACCTGTCGCCCGGTGTCGCCGGCCCGCGAGAGTGGACATTCGGGCGGCGGCGCGACAGGACGGGCGCCATCAAACGCCAGAGGAGCCGGCAGTGGACGTGACCGCGGACCAGACCCTCGCGCAGGAGTTGCTTAAGGATCTTCGCGAGGCCCAAGCCAAGCTGGACGCGGCGCGGGCGGAGGCGGCCTCCCTCAAGGTCCTGCTCGCGCTGCGCACGCACCAGCACGACCAGGCCTGGCAGGAGGGTCAGCGCCTCGCCGCGGCGCTCGCGGAGGCGCAGGCCGTCGCCGAGGCGGATACCCGGGTGAGCGCGGCCGCGGCCGAGGCCGTGGCGATGGCCGACGAGCGCACGGAGGCGGTCCGGGCCGTCCTCGGCGCGGTTCTCGCCAGTATCGGGCACCGGGCCCTCGACCGGCGCCGGTTCCAGGAGATGATCGCCCGGGCCGGCCGCGAGGCGCCGGATCAGGGGCCGGGCGCGGCCCGCCACGCGGTGCTCCTAACCGAGGCGCGGCGGGTTCTGGGGATCGCCGAGTAGGCCGCCCGGACGCGCGCGCTCGCCACCGGTCGCCGGCGGCAGGGTTAACCGACGCTTAACCCGGCTCTCCCATCGTCGTCCCGGGACGGACAGGAGATCGACCGCATGCTGATCAGCGAGCACCACGTGCGCGAGTGCGCCTACTACATCTGGGAGAGCGAGGGCCGGATCCACGGGCACGCTGCCGCCCACTGGCTCCGTGCCGAGGCCGAGCTGCACGCCAACGCGCTGCTCGCTGCCGCAGCGTCCGAGACGGTCGAGTCCGCCGCGAAAGCCGCGCCGGCCGAGATTGCTGCCAAGACGGCGACCAAGGCGGCTGCCAAGCCCACCGCCAAGGCGGCTGCCAAGCCCGCCGCGCCGAAGGCCGCCGCCGCCAAGCCGGCGGCCGACAAGACTGCGGCCGACAAGCCCGCCACCGTGAAGGCCGCCATCGTGAAGGCCGCCGCGAAGCCGGCGGCCCCGAAGCCGGCCCGCGCCTCCAAGGCGGCGGTGACCGCCGGCCTCGCCGCCAAGGCGAAGCCGGCCCGGACGCCGGCCTCCATGCACTGACGGCCGGCGCCCCGGCGCCACCGCTGACTTTCCCGAAGCCCGCCCCTCGCGCAGGGGCGGGCTTCCGTCGTTCAAGGGACCGGAGCGGAACAGGCCGGGCGCCGGCAGGTTGTCCGGCCTGATGCGGGCGCCTGGCTCCGCGACGGGGCTGCGATGCGCGCGGTGATCTTCGACATCGACGGGACTCTGCTCGACAGCGTCGACTTGCATGCCCGTGCCTGGGTGGAGGCCTTCGCGCAGTTCGGCGTGCGGACCGACTTCGCCGAGGTCCGCCGGCAGATCGGCAAGGGCGGCGACGAGCTGATGCCGGTCTTCCTGTCGGAGGAGCGGGTCGCGCGGGAGGGCGAGACGATCGAGGCCTACCGCTCGGACCTGTTCAAGCGGCGCTACCTCCCGGACGTCCGGCCATTCTCCGGTGTCCGGCCGCTGTTCGAGCACATCCGCTCCGCCGGCCTGAAGATCGCGCTCGCCTCATCCGGAAAGCGGTCCGAGGTCGAGCACTACACCGAGATCCTCGGGATCGGCGACCTCGTCGACGTCGCCACCAGCTCGGACGACGCGGACCGGTCCAAGCCGCATCCCGACATCTTCGAGGCCGCCCTGCAGAAGCTCGACGGCGTACCGCCCGACGCGATCATCGTCGTCGGCGACACCCCTTACGACGCCGAGGCCGCCGCCAAGGCGGGCCTGCGCACCGTCGGCCTCCTGTGCGGCGGCTTCCCGGAAGCGGATCTGAGGGCCGCCGGCTGCGTGGCGATCTTCCGGGACCCGCAGGATCTGCTCGACCGATTCTCGCAGTCGCCGCTGGCGGACCGTTGAGCGGCCGACCGGCAAGCGGATTCCGCGACCGGCCCGATGCCGTCCACACTTTACCCGCCACGCTGTGGCCGCGCGGTGACGCGGAGTGATGCCGGCTACGTATTCGCGCGAAAGGGACTGGTGTCCGTCGATCGAAAGGCGTAGCGAGCCGCCCGCCAATCTGGATTCCTTCGAAGGACGAGCGCCTCGCATGCCCCAGACCCATCAGGCCGGCTCGGCACCGCGCTACGTACCGGCCGCCAAGACGCTGCCGGAGCAGATCGCCGATGCCGTCGAGAGCCGGTCGACGCCGCTCAGCCACTTGCTGCGCCTGATGGCCGCCCTCGACGCCGAAGGCGGCCACGAGGCCCTGCGGACGCGGCTCCGTGCCCGGATCGGTGCGCCGCTCGACGCCTGACCGCGGCGTCGCAGATCAATGCCGCCGGTGCCGATGGCGCCGGCCACCGCGCTTCGCCGCCGGGGCGGCCGCCTTCGCGACGCGGTCCATGCAGGCGAAGTAGATGCGGCGCCCGATCTCCTCGAGTTCCAGACCCTGCGGATTGGGCGCCGAGAAGACCTTCGCGCGGGCCTCGTTGCGGCACGCGGCATCCTCCGGGCTCCGGATCGGCGGCTCGGCGCGGGCGGTCCCGCAGGCCAGGGCCGAGGCGATCCAGGTCGCTGCGATGATCGATATTCGCGTGCTCGCCAGGGTACTCGACATACCGACGTTCGGACCTCACTCGCTCGGAACCGAGATAGAGCGTCTCGATCACCCGTGAAGCTTGGTCAGAGTGCTGGCTCCGGCGAAAAGCGTCGGCCCTCGCCTCAGGGCACGATCCAGAGGCACCGACCGCCGCCGGCGATGGTCAGGCATTCGTAGGGCGCGCCCCCGATCAGGGCCCGCTGCTCCACGGTGCCCACCGCGCTGCGCGGCATCCGACGGCAGCCGTCCTCCGAGGGTGCGGGCGCACCGCCGCCCGAGGCCGCATCGATCCGGCGGGCGGCGATCAGGGTCTCGCAGGCGATCACCGTATCGGCCCCCTGCGCGCGGGCGTCCCGGGGCGCGACGGCGAGCGGGAAGGCGGCGAGGATGAGCGCCGCGACGTGCGCGGGTCGGATTCGGGATCGCATCGCGGCCTCGGCTGCGCGCCGCACGGGCGCGTCGCGGTTCGGTCGCCCTCAACGCACCGCCGCGCGTCTTGGTTGCCGATGCCGGGGAACGGTACCGCCGACGCGACGACGCCCGCCTTTCGGGCGGGCGTCGTGGACGTCCGGGCTCGGATGAGCCGACGGTCCGCGCTCAGCGCTTGGTCTTGACCTTCGCCTTGCGGGCCGCGTAGCGCGCGTCGCGCTGGGCCTTCTTGGCGGCCAGGTCGGCCGACTTGCGCTCCTGCGCGGCGGCCAGCTCGGCGGCCTCGCGGGCGAGCTGGGCGGCGAGTTCCGCCTCCTCCCGCTGACGCTTCTCCTCGGCGGCCTTCCGCTCGGCGGCGATCCGGGCGGCCTCGCGCTCGCGGGCGCGCTCCTCGCGGGCCTTGGCGACTTCGGCGCGGGCCTTGGCCTTGGCGATCACCTCGGGGTCATCGACCGCGGGGCGTGCCTTGAACTTGGCCAGCAGGGCGGCCTTGGCGTTCTGCGAGTTCTGGCGACGGTCGTCGAAATTCCTGTAGTCGAATGCGCTCATCTGACCTTTCTCAGTTGGGTACGTCTCGCGTGTCGCGGGGACATCCGGCGGGGCCGGGCACGTACTGAGTCTGCCGGTCCCGACGCCATCCCCGCGCCCCGGAACCGCACCGATCCATCGGCTGTGCCGATGGTCCGACCCGAGCGCTCGGCCTGCGTCTGAACGCTCGGGTCGGACCATTGTTCGAAGATCGCAAAGCCCTTAATCAGAGCTTCACGCGAGATGCAATCGGCGAGACCTGCGCCGGCACGCGGCACAGCGACAATTCCGGGCCTCTCTGTAAGAGTTTCCACCGGCGATGCGGGAAAACCTCAGACGGGCGGCTCTCGCCTTGACCGACTGCACGCGGGCGACGTCGGCGCCGCGCTCTTGAAATAGGTCGTGGACCCGCCGCGGACAAGATTGGCGGGCGGCACCCGACCTCGCGCGGGCCGGCCGCATGCTCAACCGCCGTCGCTCCGCGCATCGACCTATTCTTGTATCACAAAGCAGACCTGCAAAATCGGCAGCAGATCCGTCGTGGAGACTTCGCGCGTCGGCGACGGCTACGCTCCGGCCGGCGGCGCGCGGGAATGCCCAGGATGTGACCATCCGCGATCGCCCAATTCCTGTGCACGCACCGGCGCGCGCCGCGAATCTGTCGCCGACGCGCCCGCAGATGCCTATGATCTAGGCAGGCCGGCGGGGTGGCCGGGGCGGCGGCGCGACCGTCGACGGCACGGGGCCTGCTAGCCGACCCCCACCGCGCCCCGCGCGACCGGCTTGAGGAACGCCATGCCCGACACCCGTCCCCCGTTCGATCCCGAGAGCTACGCCGCGGCCGCGGCGGCCCTTCTCGGCCTCAGCCTCGATCCCGCGTGGATCGCGCCGGTGACCGCCAATCTGCGCGTCCTGGCGGCGGCGGCCGAGCTGGTGGAGAGCTTCCCGCTCGCCGACGAGATCGACGCGGCCCCGAGGTTCGAAGCGTGAGCGCGAGCGATCCCTCGACGGCAGCCGCGATCGCCGCAGCGATCGCGGCCGGCCGGACCACCGCGCGGGAGGTGGTGACGGCCGCGCTCGACCGGATCGGGCGCCTCGACGGCCGGGTCGGCGCCTTCACCGACGTGCTGTCCGCCCGCGCCCTGGCCCGGGCCGACGCGCAGGCCGAGGCGCTGGGCGCGCGGCGGACCGTCGAGCTGCCGGAGGCGCACCGCGCCCGCGCGGCCGCCTACCTGATCACCGCCGCGGAGGGCGCGACGCTCCACCTCGACCGTCTCCGCACCCGGCCGGGGGATTTCGACCCGGCGGTCCGCGACCGGCTGATCGCCGGGGCGATGATCCCGGCGCCCCACGTGGAGCGGGCGCAGCGCTTCCGCCGCTGGTACCGGGCACGGGTGCTGGAGCTGTTCGAGACCGTCGACGTGATCCTGGCCCCGGCCACGCCCTGCCGCGCGCCGAGGGGCGGTCAGACCCACTTCGTCCTCGACGGCGTGACGCTGCCGGTTCGCGCCAATATCGGCGTGTTCACGCAGCCGGTCTCCTTCATCGGCCTCCCGGTCGTCGCGGCGCCGATCCGCCTCGATGCCGGTCTGCCGCTGGGGGTCCAGATCATCGCCGCGCCCTGGCGCGAGGATCTCGTCCTGCGCGCAGCGCGCCATCTCGAACGGACCGGCGTCAGCACGGCGCCCATCGCGGAGCTTGCCCGATGATCATCGACGATCCCGCCGTGAAGGCCGAGGTCGAGGCCGCCTTCCGGGCCTACGAGACGGCGCTCACCACCAACGACGTCCCGACCCTGGAGGCGCTGTTCCGGGACGACCCGCTGACCATCCGCTACGGGATCGGCGAGAACCTCTACGGCATGGACGCGATCCGCGCCTTCCGCCGGGCCCGCTCCCCGGTGGGCCTGGAGCGGACCCTGGCGCGGACGCAGATCACCACCTACGGGCGCGACTTCGCCACCGCGATGACGCTGTTCACCCGCGCCAGCGCGCCGGGCAGGATCGGCCGCCAGAGCCAGACCTGGGCGCGCTTCCCGGAGGGCTGGCGGGTGGTGGCCGCCCACGTGAGCCTGATCGACGCCGGATAGGCGCAACCGGCCGGCGCCCCGGCGGCGGGGCGTGTGGCCGCGGGCTTGCATAAGGTCGAGCGTATTCCGCGCCGTCTGGCGCGGACCAACGCGAGTACCCGACCCAAGATGCTGTCCCGTCTGAGAAAAATCGGCGCCCGTGCGGCGCTGGCCGGCGCCCTGGCGCTCTCCGCGAGCACCGCTGCCCTCGCGCAGGGGACGCTGCGGATCGGCATGACCGCCTCCGACATCCCGCTGACCACCGGCCAGACCGACAACGGCGGCGAGGGCATGCGGTTCATGGGCTACACGGTCTATGACGGCCTCATCAACTGGGACCTGTCGAGCGCCGAACTCGCCTCCGACCTCGTGCCAGGGCTCGCCACCAGCTGGAGCGTCGACGCCACCGACAAGACCAAGTGGACCTTCAAGCTCCGTCCGGGCGTGAAATTCCACGACGGCTCGGACTTCACCGCCGACGCGGTGGTCTGGAACCTCGACAAGCTCCTGAAGCCCGACGCGCCGCAGTACGACCCGCGGCAGTCCGCGCAGGGCAAGACCCGCATCCCGGCGGTCGCGAGCTACCGGGTGGTCGATCCGCTGACCGTCGAGATCACCACCAAGGCCCCCGACGCGACGCTGCCCTACCAGATCGCCTGGATCATGATGTCGTCGCCGGCCCAGTGGGAGAAGCTCGGCAAGTCCTGGGACGCCTTCGCCAAGCAGCCCTCGGGCACCGGCCCGTGGAAGCTGACCCTGTTCGCCCCGCGCGAGCGCGCCGAGATGGTCCCGTTCAAGGAGTACTGGGACAAGGACCGGGTGCCGAAGCTCGACAAGCTCGTCCTGATCCCGCTGCCGGAGGCCAATGCCCGGACCGCGGCCCTGCGCTCCGGCCAGGTGGACTGGATCGAAGCGCCGGCACCGGATGCCGTCGCCTCGCTCAAGAGCGCCGGCTTCACCATCGTCACCAACGCCTACCCGCATAACTGGACGTGGCACCTGTCGCGCGTCGAGGGCTCGCCCTGGAACGACATCCGCGTCCGCAAGGCCGCGAACCTCGCCATCGACCGCGAGGGCCTGAAGGAGCTGCTCGGCGGCCTCGCGATCCCCGCCAAGGGCTTCATGCCGCCCGGTCACCAGTGGTTCGGCCACCCGACCTTCGACATCAAGTACGACCCCGACGCCGCCAAGAAGCTGTTGGCCGAGGCGGGCTACAGCCCGGCCAAGCCCCTGAAGCTCAAGGTCGCGATCTCGGCCTCCGGCTCGGGCCAGATGCAGCCGCTGCCGATGAACGAGTTCGTCCAGCAGAACCTCGCCGACGTGGGCATCCAGGTCGATTACGAGGTCGTGGAGTGGAACACGCTGATCAACATCTGGCGGGCCGGGGCCAAGGCCGACATCTCCCGCGGCGTCTCGGCGATCAACTACTCGTACTTCATCCAGGACCCGTTCACCGGCTTCATCCGCCACCTGCAGTGCAACTTCGCCCCGCCGAACGGCACGAACTGGGGGTATTACTGTGACCCGGCGATGGACAAGCTGTTCGATCAGGTCCGCAACACCTTCGACAAGGCCGAGCAGACGAAGGTCCTGGAGAAGGTCCACGAGAAGTACGTCGACGACGCGCTGTTCATCATGATCACGCACGACGTCAATCCGCGCGCGATGAGCCCCAAGGTGAAGGGCTTCGTCCAGGCGCAGAACTGGTTCCAGGACTTCTCGAAGATTACGATGGCGACGGCGGGGCGGTAGCGTAACGGGGCGCCTCTCTCCTTCCCCTTGTGGGGAGGAGCCGGAGGTGGGGGTGGTGCAGGATAGGGCGTTGCGGTGCCTCCTGAACCACCCCCACCCCTGACCCCTCCCCACAAGGGGGAGGGGACTATTCTCGGCTGAGTAGACAACAGGCCCTTGAATGCTGCTCTACATCCTCAAACGGCTGGTCTACGTGACGCCCGTGGCGTTCGGGGTCAGCGTCGTCTGCTTCCTCCTCGTCCACCTCGCGCCGGGCGATCCCCTGAGCGCGGTCCTGCCCGCCGACGCCACCCAGGCCACCATCGACGAGATGCGGTCCGCCTACGGCTTCGATAAGCCCCTGCCGGTCCAGTACCTGATCTGGCTCTGGCACGTGCTGCACGGCGATCTCGGCACCTCCATCGCCACCGGCCGCCCGGTGCTCAGTGAGGTCAGCCGCGCCGTGGTGAACTCGCTGATCCTCGCCTCGGTGGCGACCGTGATCGGCTTCACCTTCGGCACCCTGTTCGGCTTCGTGGCGGGCTATCACCGCAACTCGCTGGCCGACCGGGCCGCCTCGGCCGTGTCGGTCTTCGGCGTGAGCGTGCCGCACTACTGGCTCGGCATGGTGCTGGTGATCGTGTTCTCGGCCAATCTCGGCTGGCTGCCGCCGACCGGGGCCGGGCCCGACGGGTCCAGCAACTGGCGGCCCGATTTCGAGCACCTGCGGTACCTGATCCTGCCGGCGATCACGATGTCGGTCATCCCGATGGGCATCATCGCCCGCACGGTCCGGGCGCTGGTGGCCGACATCCTGTCCCAGGACTTCGTCGAGGCCCTGCGCGCCAAGGGCATGGACGAGCGCGGCGTGTTCCGCCACGTCGTGCGCAACGCCGCCCCGACGGCGCTCGCCATCATGGGCCTGCAGCTCGGCTACCTGCTCGGCGGCTCGATCCTGGTCGAGACCGTGTTCGCGTGGCCGGGCACCGGCTTCCTCCTCAACGCTGCGATCTTCCAGCGCGACCTGCCCCTGCTGCAGGGCTCGATCCTCGTGCTGGCGATGTTCTTCGTGGTCCTCAACCTGCTGGTGGACGTGATGCAGACCGCCCTCGACCCGCGCATCGAGCGCGCCTGAGCCGGAGCCCGACGATGACCGTTCCCGTCACCGCGGCCTCGGTGGCCCTCGACGGCGGCGTGCTCGCCGCCGAGGACGTCGCCCACGGGCCCGAGGCCGCCTTCGTCCCATCCCGCGGCTTCTGGGGCCATGTCGGCCACCGGCTCGTGCGCGACCCCGTCGCCATGGGCGCGGGCGCCGTGATCCTGATCGTCGTGCTGATCGCGATCCTCGCGCCGTGGATCACCCCGATGGACCCCTACAAGGGCTCCATGCTGCGCCGGCTCAAGCACGTCGGCGACGCCACCTACTGGCTCGGCTCGGACGAGCTCGGCCGCGACATGATCAGCCGGCTCATGCTGGGCTCGCGGCTGTCGCTGTTCATCGGCGTCACGCCGGTGCTGATCGCCTTCGTGATCGGCTCCGGGATCGGGATCCTGGCCGGCTACGTCGGCGGCTGGACCAACACGATCCTGATGCGCACGATCGACGTGTTCTTCGCCTTCCCGTCTGTGCTGCTGGCGATCGCGCTGTCCGGGGCGCTCGGCGCCGGCATCTTCAACTCGATCGTGTCGCTGACCTGCGTGTTCGTGCCCCAGATCGCCCGCGTCGCCGAGAGCGTCACCACGGGCATCCGCAAGCGCGACTACATCGACGCCGCCAAGCTGTCGGGCGCTTCGCCCCTGACGATCATGCGCGTGCAGGTGCTGGGCAACGTCGTCGGGCCGATCTTCGTCTACGCGACCAGCCTGATCTCGGTCTCGATGATCCTGGCCTCCGGCCTCTCGTTCCTCGGCCTCGGCGTGCGCCCGCCCGAGCCCGAATGGGGCCTGATGCTCAACACCCTGCGCACCGCGATCTACGTCAATCCGGTCGTGGCCGCCCTCCCGGGCGTCTGCATCTTCATCGTCTCGATCGCCTTCAACCTGTTCTCGGACGGGCTCCGGTCCGCCATGGAGATTCGCCAGTGAGCGTCATCCCGGACGCCCCCGACCCGTTCGCCCGCGACCGCGGCGGACCGGCCCAGCCGCTCCTGTCGGTCTCGGGCCTCGTCAAGCACTTCCCCGTCCGCAAGGCCGGGGGCAAGAAGCAGGTGGTCCGCGCGGTGGACGGCGTCGACTTCGACGTCCTCAAGGGCGAGACGCTCGGCATCGTCGGCGAGTCCGGCTGCGGGAAGTCGACCACCGCCAAGCTGCTCATGGGCCTGATCGAGCGCGATTCCGGCACGATGCTGTACGACGGCCAGCCGGTCGGCGAGCGCGCGATGCCCTGGCGCTCCTACCGCCGCCAGGCGCAGATGGTCTTCCAGGACAGCTACGCGTCGCTCAACCCGCGGATGACCGTCGAGCAGTCGATCGCCTTCGGCCCGAAGGTCAACGGCGTGCCCGCCCGGGAGGCGGTGGAGCGCGCCCGCGGGCTGCTCGCCCGGGTCGGGCTGGAGCCGAAGCGCTTCGCCGGCCGCTACCCGCACGAGATCTCCGGCGGCCAGCGCCAGCGCGTCAACATCGCCCGCTCGCTCGCCCTGGAGCCGCGGTTGGTGCTCCTCGACGAGGCGGTCTCGGCCCTCGACAAGTCGGTGGAGGCGCAGGTCCTGAACCTGCTCCTCGACCTCAAGGCCGAGTTCGGCCTGACCTACATCTTCATCAGCCACGACCTGAACGTCGTGCGCTTCATCTCCGACCGGGTGATGGTGATGTATCTCGGCCGGGTCTCCGAGATCGGCCCGTCCGACACGGTGCTCGACGCGCCGGCCCACCCCTACACCGAGGCGCTGCTCGCCTCGATGCCGTCGCTCGATCCCGACAACCGCACCCAGGCGGCGCTGCTCGCGGGCGACCCGCCGAACCCGATCGACCCGCCCTCGGGCTGCCGCTTCCACCCGCGCTGCGCCCTGGCGGAGGATGTCTGCGGCCGGACGGAGCCGCCCCTCGACACGATCCGGCCGCTGCACCGCGTCGCCTGCCTTGCCCGCCAGCCGGGCTCCGGCCATTCCGCGGCGCCCGCGGGCGCGCTGGCAGCATGAGCACCCCGATGTCCGCCTCAGAACCCGCGGTCGCCCTGAAGGACCTGCGCGTCGCCTTCGGCAAGGTTCAGGTCGTCGACGGCGTCGACCTGAGCCTGGAGCGCGGTCAGGCGCTGGCGCTCATCGGCGAATCGGGCTCCGGCAAGAGCGTGACGCTGCGGGCGATCCTGCGGCTGTTCCCGGAGGGGCGCAGCCGGATCGAGGGCGGCATCCGGGCCGCCGGCAAGGACGTGCAGGCGCTGACCCGGCGCCAGCTCGCCGATTTCCGCGGCGGCGACGTCTCGATGATCTTCCAGGAGCCGCTGCTCGCCTTTGACCCGGTCTACACGGTCGGCCGGCAGATCACCGAGGCGATCCTGCGCCACGAGTCGATCTCCAAGGACGAGGCCCGGAAGCGGGCGCTCGCCCTGTTCGAGCGGGTGCGGATCCCGAGCCCGGAGCGGCGGCTCGACAACTACCCGCACGAGATGTCGGGCGGGATGCGCCAGCGGGCCATGATCGCGCTGGCGCTGGCCTGCCGGCCGCAGGTCCTGCTCGCCGACGAGCCGACCACGGCGCTCGACGCCACGGTGCAGATCCAGGTGCTGCTGCTCCTGCGCGAGCTGCAGCGCGACCTCGGCCTGTCGATCGTGATCGTCACCCACGATCTCGGCGCGGCGGTCGAGGTCGCCGACCGGATCGCCGTGATGTACGCGGGCAAGATCGTCGAGACCGGCACGGCGCATCAGGTGGTGCTGAACCCGCACCATCCCTACACGATCGGCCTGCTGCGCAGCCGGGCCGAGGGGGCGCTCGCCAAGGGCTCCCGGCTCCAGACCATCCCGGGCAGCCCGCCCGACCTCGCCAACCGCCCGCCGGGCTGCCCGTTCGCGCCGCGCTGCTTCCTCGCCGAGGAGCGCTGCCGCCGGGAGATGCCGCCGGTCGCCGAGATCGCCCCCGGCCACCGCGTCGCCTGCTGGCGGACCGAGGAGGCCTCGGCGGCCTACCGGTCCGGCTCGACACCCGTGCGCGCCGCCGAGCCGGTCCCGGCCTGACCTCGACGCACCCGCGCCGAGGCTTTATCCGGCTCGGCGCGGTTCTGCGGCAGCGGACCGCGTCCGAACCGGCCGCGCGGGCGTCACCATGAGTCGTGTCCTATCCGGGCCAGTCCCGTCCGAGATCCTGCTCGTCCCCCGAGGCGAGGCCGGTCACTTCCTGCCGGCGGCGCTCGGCTGGCTGGGCAAGCGGGTCACCGTCACCGCCCAACCCGGTCCGGCGAACCACGTCCTGTGCCTGCCGGTCCTGGATTTCGTGCGCCTCGGCTTCCCGGAGGCGAACGGGCGCCTCGACCTCCTCGAACCGGGGGATGCCGAGAACCTCCGCGCCGGGCGCGCCGCGCTGCTCCTCGACCTCTCGAACGAGGGTCCGGGCCTGCACGCGCCGACCTTCGAGGAACTGCACCGGAACCTCGAAGACCGCGGGATCCCGCGCGAGCGGGTGATCCTCGTCACGCAGAACCGGCTGCTGCGGCTCGACTACGAGCGGCTCTACGGCGAGGGCCTGCGGTTCTGGACCTTCGAGTTCTTCCCGCTTCAGGTGGCCCTCTGGCTGGACGACGCCGCCGGTCCGCGGCTCTTCCCCCAGCACCCCCTCGACCGCACCGGCTACGCGCCCTTTTCCCGCGCCGCCGGCCCGGCCCGGTTCCTCTGCCAGAACGCCGCCCTGCGCTGGCACCGGGTGCTGCTCTACCGCTGGTTCCAGCTCGGCGGGCTGGACCGGGACGGGCTGATCTCCTTCCACGGCATCGGCGAGGACAACCCGAAGGCGGGCGGCATCAACGTCTTCCACGCGCCGCCGGAGATCGCGGCGGCCTTCGGGCCGCTGCTCGCCGATGTCGGTAGCTGGATCCCGCGCCGGGCGCGGCGGATCGATGCCGATCAGGGCACCGACATGGTCATGACCCTCGACACCCAGGCCTACGCGGCGTGCGACCTGACCGTCATCTCGGAGACCGACTTCTTCGAGCCGGGCGTCGAGCGGATCACCGAGAAGTCGATCAAGGCGGCGGCGACGGGCCTGCCCTTCGTGACAGTGGGCGCGCCGCGCGCCGTCGCGCGGCTGTCCGAGCTCGGCTTCGAGACCTTCGGCGGCCTGATCGATCACCATTACGACCTCGTGTCCGACCCGGCCGAGCGGCTGCCGCTCGTGTTCCGGTCGATCGAGCGGGCCTGGGCCGCGTGTCGGGACGACCGGGCGCGCTGGCACCGCCTCGCGCGCGAGCAGGCCGAGGCCAACGTGGCCCACGCGCGGCGCGGATTGCTGCCGCAGTACGAGCGGGTGATGGTCGCGCCGCTGATCGAGCGGCTGAACCGGTTCATGGAGACGGGCGCGATCCTCCACTGACCGCGGCCCGCAGGACCTCCGCCATGCGACGCACCGCCGGCTCGATCGCCCGCTCGGGCACGGCGGCGTAGCCGAGGAGCAGGCCCGGTTCCGCCGGCCCGGCATGGTAGGCCGAGAGCGCGACCGCCGAGATCCCCGCGTGGCCGAGCGCCGCCGCGGCCGCCACGTCGCTCAGGGCCGCCCCCCAGGCCGGCCCGGGGCGGGCGATAACGTGCATCCCGCCCTCCATGGCGGCGATCGCCGCGACGTCCCCGGCGTGGCGGCGCGCGGCCTCGATCAGCGCATCCTGGCGCAGGGCGTAGAGGCGGCGGGTCCGGCGCAGATGGCCGGCGAGGTGGCCGTCCTCGATGAAGCGCGCCAGCGCCCACTGTCCGATCCCGGGCGGGGCGGGGCCCGTCTCGGCCAGCGCCTGATTGACCGGCGCGACGAGGCCGCGGGGCAGGACGAGGTAGCTCAGGCCGAGGGCGGGCAGCAGCAGCTTCGAGAAGCTGCCGACATAGATCACCCGGCCGCCGCGATCGAGGGCGCGCAGCGGCGCGAGCGGGCGCCCGGCATAGCGATAGGCCCCGTCGTAATCGTCCTCCACGATCCAGCCCGAGACCGCCTCGGCCCAGGCCAGGAGGTCGAGGCGGTTCTCCAGGCTCATGGCGTGCCCGAGGGGGTAATGGTGGGCCGGCGTCACCACCGCGAGCCGTGCCCCGGACGCCCCCGCGGCGGCCGGAGCCACCGACAGGCCGCCGGGACCGACCGGGACGGGAACTGGGTTCAGGCCGGCGCCGGCGAGGGCCTGCGCGATGCCCGGGAAGCCGGGCTCCTCGACCAGGGCGGTCTCGCCGGGATCGAGGAGCAGTTCGGCGAGCAGGCGCAGGCTCTGGCGGATACCCGCGGTGACGATGACGTCGTCGGCCTCGCAGGCGACGCCGCGCGCCTGCCCCAGATAGGCGGCGATGGCGCCGCGCAGGGCCGGCGAGCCGCGCGGGTCCGGCCGCTCGGTCGGGCCGTGGCGCCACTCGGCCTGGAGCAGGCGGCCGGGCTCCCCTGCCCCTGACGCTGACTCTCGACGCCGCGGCCGCGGCGTCGAGAGTCAGCGTCAGGGGCAGGGGAGCCCGGGCCATGGGGCAACTGGTCCAGTCGCACTTCGCGAATTGGACCTTTCTCCTGGACCGCCGAACGGTCAAGCACGGAACCGCAAGACCGCCACAGGACAGGCCGATGTACCAGCCGCCGCACTTCCGGGACGATTCGCGCGCCGCGCAGCACGCGCTGATCCGCGCCAACCCCCTCGGTCTGCTGGTGACCGTCGGGGCGGGTGGGCTGACGGCCAACCCGATCCCGTTCCTTCTGGACGACGACGGTCGCCACGGGGTGCTGCGGGCGCACCTCGCCCGCGCCAACCCGCAGGGTGAGGATCTCGCCGCGGCGGAGGAGTGCCTAATCGTGTTCCAGGGGCCGCAGGGCTACGTCACGCCGAGCTGGTACGCGAGCAAGCGCGAGCATGGCCGGGTGGTCCCGACCTGGAACTACGCCACCGTCCACGCCTGGGGCCCGCCGAGGATGATCGAGGATGCGGACTGGCTCGGGCGCCAGATCACCGACCTCACCGCCCTGCGCGAGGCATCCCGGGCCGAGCCGTGGGCGGTCGCGGACGCGCCGGCGCCGTTCGTGGCCGCGCAGGTCCGGGGGATCGTCGGCATCGAGATTCCGATCACGCGGATCGAGGGGAAGTGGAAGATGAGCCAGAACAGGCCCGAGGCCGACCGACACGGGGTCATCGCGGGGCTGCGCGCCGAGGGCGAGGCGGGTCTCGCCGGGCTGGTCGCCGAGCGGAGTGGACTGTGAGCGCGCGCCTCAACGACTTCGGCCAGCCCGTCGGCCCGGCCCTGCCGCATTGGAGCCCGCGCCCGCGGCCGCCGCGCACGCCTCTGGAGGGCCGCTTCTGCCGGCTGGTGCCGCTCGACGCCGCGGCGCACGCGGACGCGCTCTACGCGACCTACAGGGCCGCCCCCGACACCCGCGGCTGGACCTATCTCGGCGACGAGATGCCGGAGAGCGCGGAGGCCTACCGGGCGCGCCTGGCGACGCAGCAGGCGAGCGAGGATCCGCTGTTCCACGCGATCCTGGATCCCGGGAACGGCGATGCCCTCGGGATCGCCTCGTATCTTCGGATCGATCCCGGCAACGGCGTGATCGAGGTCGGCCACCTCCACTTCGGCCCGCGGCTGCAGCGGGCGCCCGCCGCCACCGAGGCCATGGCCCTGATGATGGCCCGGGCCTTCGACGAACTCGGCTACCGGCGCTACGAGTGGAAGTGCGACAGCCTGAACGCCCCGTCCCGGGCAGCGGCGCTGCGGCTCGGCTTCACCTTCGAGGGCATCTTCCGCAACGCCGTGGTGGTGAAGGGCCGCTCCCGGGACACGGCGTGGTTCTCGATCACAGAGTCCGAGTGGCCGCAGGTCCGCGCCGGCTTCGCGGCGTGGCTCGACCCGTCGAACTTCGACGGGGCGGGTCGCCAGCGGCGCGGGCTCGCGGACCTGCGCGCCGCCTGAGCCGGCTTACGGTCTGCCGGCCAGGAACGCCTCCGCGCTGCGCAGGCTGAGCGCCATGATGGTCAGGGCCGGGTTCGCCGCGAGCGAACTCGGGAAGGTCGAGCCATCGCAGATCCACAGGTTGTCGATGTCGAAGCTTCGGCCGTGCGGATCGACGACGGCGCTCGTCCCGTCGCTTCCCATCCGGCAGGTCCCAAGCGTGTGGGCGACGCGCTCCAGCACCCAGATGTCGTCGGCTCCCGCCTCCTCCCAGAGGTCACGCATAATCTGCGTGGCGTGCGCGTTGAGGCGGTTCTCGTTGGCGCCGTAGCCGAAGCTGATACGGGCCTTGCGCATCCCGTGCGCGTCGGTCTCGTCGGCGAGGGTCAGCACGTTGGTGTCGCAGGGCAGCGTCTCGCCGTTGATGCCGATGCCGGCGAGGTGATTATAGCGGTCGAGGTAGTCGAGGAGCGGCTGCCCCCACAGGCCGCGCCCCCGCGCCGCCGAATTGCCGAAGGTCACCGGCACCACGCCCAGGCTCTGGATCAGGTAGCCGCCGGCGAAGTCGGCGCCGGCGCGGATGAAGTCCTCGGTGATCAGCGACGACGGGTAGCCCCGGTTCATGCGCACCTCGTGGTCGAAGGTGCCCCAGACTTGGGTCGCCACATGGCCCATGTAGTTGCGCCCGATCTGGCCGCTGGAATTGGCGAGCCCGAGATGGAGCAGCAGGCGCGGCGTCTCGACCGCCCCGGCGCAGAGGAAGACGGCGCCGCAGCGCTGCCGCCGCTCCTGACCGTCCTGCCGGTAGACCACGCCGTTAATCCGGCCGTCGGCGCCGCGCTCCAGGCCGTGGACGAAGGCCTCGACCCGGATCTCGGCGCCGCGGGCGACCGCGTAGGGCAGGTAGGTCACGTCCATGCTGGCCTTGGCGCCGGTGCGGCAGCCCTGGTGGCAGAAGCCGCAATTGATGCAGGCGTTGCGGCGGGGTCCGTCCTCGGACTGGAAGTCCCGCGAGACCACCGCGGCCGGCGCGTCGGCCCACCGGATGCCACGAGCCTCGCAGGCCCGCGCCATGATCTGCGCCGGCCCGTTCCGCGGGACCGGGGGCAGGGGATAGCGGCGGTCCGCGTCCCAGGGGTAGCTCTGCGCACCGGAGACACCGAGGAAGCGCTCGACCCGCTCGTAGAACGGGAGCAGGTCCTCGTAGGACAGCGGCCAGTCGACCCCTTCCCCCGATTCCGTGTTGAGCCGCAGGTCGCGGGAATCGGCCCGAGGCACGAAGGCGCCCCAGTGCAGCGTCGAGCCGCCGACCCCGGTGCCGCTGTTGTTCGCCCCGAAGGCTTCCGGAGTCGAACCGCCGCTGAGGCGCTCCTCGGTCCAGTAGATCTCGTCCGCCAGGGTCTCGTCGAAGGCGAAGCGCTCCGGCGTGAAGTTCGGTCCGGCCTCCAGGGCCACGACCTTCAGACCGGCGGCCGCGAGGCGCGCGAGGAGCGGCGCGCCGCCCGCACCGGTCCCCACCACGACCGCGTCGACGGCCTCGTCCGCGCGGTAGGTCCGCATATCCGCGAGGTTCATCGACCCGCCTCCGTTCGCTCTGCCCGTGGCTCCCAGCACTCCGACGCGTCGAGCCCGACGGCGCCGAAGCCCGGCAGGTCGTCGGCGATCTCGCCCGGCCGGTCGCCGCCGGCACCGATGCCCGAGAAGCCGATCCGCGCCAGCGCCGCCGGGTGGCTGAGCCAGAGGCGGACCGCGTCGGCGCGGAGATCCTCGAACCAGAACCGCATCCGGTCGGAATCGAGGCGGCCGCCGAGACTCTCCGGGACCTTCAGCGCGGCGCGCGCGCACAGGGTGAGCAGCCCGTCTTGCTCGGCCGCGTCGAGGGTCACGAACGGGCGGCCGCGGGCGATGCGGGCGGCGGCGTCCAGAGTCCGAAGGGCGGCGCGGTAGGCCTCCGCGTCCGGCGGCAGGGCCGAGAAGCGCCAGCCATCGCCGTCGCCGGAGGCCAGCCGCCGGTCGAGACGGGCGGCCAGATCGAGGTTCGGCACCGGCACGACGCGGGCGAGGGCCGACCGCAGGATCGCGAGTTCCACCGGGTCGAGGGCCGCCGGCCGATAGGCGGGATCGTCCGGCGCGGCGCGCTCCGCGAGTGCCTCACGGAGGCGGCTGTTCACCCGCTCAGAGGCGATCAGCGCCGCGTAGTCCGGCGGAACCGCGGGGCCGGCCTCGACGGGCGGGCGGGGCCGATCGCCGAGATGGGCACGCAGGTGGTCAGCCAGGGCGGCGGGCCGCTCCAGCGGCAGGAGGTGGCCGACGCCGTCGACGGTGGCGAGACGATGGTGCGCGAGATGGGGCGCCATGAGGGCCCGCTGCGCGTCCGGTCCGAGGTCGGCATCCTCGGACCCAGCCAGGATCAGCGCCGGGGTGCGCAGGATCCCGACGCGGCGGCACCAATCCTCGTTGGCGCCCTCCGCGAGCCAAGCCTTCCAGGCGGCCGGCTCGGCCCGCAGGACGTCGGCCACCGCCCGCGCCTCGGTCTCGGGATCCAGGCGGTCGCCCACGTTGGCGCGCACGAAGGCCTCGGCCTCGCGGCGCCGGGTCTCGGGATCCGCGTCGATCCAGGCGAGCATCGTGGCACGCCGGTCGTCCGGAATCGGCTCCGGGCTCGGCGGCGAACCGGAGACCAGGACGAGATCGGTGAGGCCCGTCAGACCCGCCTCGCCATCCTCGGCCCGGCGCGCGAGCGCCAGCGCCACCTTGGCCCCCATGCTGTGCCCGGCGATCCCGAAGCGCGCCGGAGCACGCGTGCGGATCGCCTCGGCCACGTGATCGGCCATCGCGGCGACGGAGTAGCCCGGCGTGTCGACGGCATCGCCGAAGCCCGGCAAGTCTACGGGCACGCAAGTCAACGGCGTCCCGTCGAGGGCGCGCGCGAGACGCTCCCAACTTCGGGCACTCCCGCCCAGAAAGTGCAGGCAGAACAGGACTTCGGGCTCGGACATCGCCGAGACATCGCGCGGCGCCAAGATGCTTCAAGCGTACGCGACGCCGCATGGCCGAAGTCTTGTCCCGGTGCCGTTGGTCAAGTCGTGAACGCGTGCGATCAGGGACGCCGGAGGAGGCGGCGATGGCGGATCTCGAACAGGCCTGGCGCGTGGAGGAGGCCTGCCTCAACGCGTGGCCGAGCCCACGCGAGCTCCTGGTGCACGGCTACCTCCTGCGCGCTGCCGGAGGCCGCTCGAAGCGGCAGAATTCCGTGAATCCCATGCGCGGGAGCGGCGCGCCCGGGCCGGCCATCGCGGCCGCGCGCGCGATCTACGAACGTCTCGGACAGCGCCCGATCTTCCGCGTGCCGGCCATCGCCCCACAGATGGAGCCGCTCCTGGCCGGCGGGGATTACGCCGTGGTCGACGAGACCTGCACGCTGTTCCGCCGTCTCGACGACCTGACGACCGCGCCCGATCCGGACGTTGCGGTCGCCGCGGCGCCCGGGCCGGACTGGCTGGCCCTGCGCGACGCGGTGAACCGCGCGGATGACGCGGCCGCACGGGTGTTCCGCGACACCGTCGCCGCCCTCGCCCTGCCGCGGGCCTTCGCGGCGGCCGCGGCCGAGGGCGGCATCGGCGCCATCGCCTTCGGGGTTCTAGACCGCGAGTTGATGATCATCGAGGCNAGGGCGCGTCCGAGGGCGCGCAGGTCAGCGCGGTCGCGGTCGATCCGGCGCCCGACAGCCCCCCGGCCGCGGGCCGACAGGTCGGCCACCGTGGCGATCAGGTCGGCGCGGACCGGCACCGCCATCTCGGCGGCGCCCGTCGGGGTCGGCGCGCGGCGGTCCGAGACGTAGTCGATCAGCGTGGTGTCGGTCTCGTGCCCCACCGCCGAGATCAGCGGGATCGCGCTCGCGAAGGCGGCGCGGACGACGCACTCCTCGTTGAAGGCCCAGAGATCCTCGATCGATCCGCCGCCGCGGGCCACGATGAGCACGTCCGGGCGCGGGATCGCCCCCCCGTCCGGAAGGGCGTTGAAGCCGCGGATCGCGGCCGCGACCTCCTCGGCCGCGCCGTCGCCCTGGACCCGCACCGGCCAAACCAGGACCGGGCGGGGAAATCGGTCCTCCAGCCGGTGGAGGATGTCGCGGATCACCGCGCCGGTCGGGGAGGTCACGACGCCGACGACCCGCGGCAGGTAGGGGATCGGCCGCTTGTGGTCCGGCGCGAAGAGGCCCTCGGCGGCGAGCTGCTTCTTGCGCTCCTCCAGGAGCGCCATCCAGGCGCCGAGCCCCGCGGGCTCCAGGCTCTCGATGACGATCTGGTACGACGACTTGCCCGCGAAGGTCGTGATCCGGCCGGTGGCGACGACCTCCAGCCCCTCCTGAGGCCGCTGGCGCAGGCGGCCGAACACGCCCTTCCAGACCACAGCGTCGATCCGCGCCTGCCCGTCCTTGAGGGAGAAGTAGGCGTGGCCCGAGCCGTGCTGGCCGCGATAGCCCGAGATCTCCCCGCGCAGGCGCACGTGCCCGAAGACGTCCTCGAGGGTGCGCTTCAGGGCGCCCGCGAGCTCACCCACCGACCATTCCGGCTGGTTGGCGTTGAGCACGCTGGTCGGCGGGATGTCCGCCGCTTGCTGGGCTGCGGGGCGCGGGGGCGGCACGAGGGGCATGGCCGGACGCTAGGGGGGTCCGGCGGGACAGTCAAAGGCTCGCCGCGGAGACGGGGGCGTCCGGCGGGCGCCCCCCCGGCGGCGCGCCCCGCGCTGTGTCCTGGCCGCGACAGCGCCGCCTACTCCACGGCGAGCTCGCGCGGCCGGTCGGAGATCGCCACCGGCGGGACCAGCAGCGACAGGAGCAGGGTCAGCACCGCCACGGCGAAGACCGTCCAGAACGTGCCGTGCAGCGCGTGCTGCAGGCCGCCGCGGATCGCCTCACCGCCGGCCCCGAGGCTCCCCGGATCGTCGAGCAGGCGGCGCAGCTGATCGGAATTCACGGCCGGGCCGCTCGACGGGTTCGCGAGCCGGTAGTTCAGCACGGCCCCGAGGACGGTCGCGCCGAGGGTCGAGCCGAGATTGCGCGAGAAGATGTTCGAGGCCGTCGCCGCGCCGCGCTGCGCCCAGGCGACGCTGTCCTGGATGATCACGATGGCGGCCGTGGACAGGAAGCCCATGCCCAGCCCCATCACAACGGAGCCGCAGGCCGCCACCACCGGGGAGGTGTCCGATCCGAGCATCACGAAGGCGACCGCGCCGAGGGGCAGGAGCGTTGCGCCGACCAGCAGGATCGGGCGCAGGCCGAACCGCACGAAGCTGCGCGCCGCCGTGGTGGCGCCGATCGGCCAGCCGAGCACCATCAGGGTCAGGGTCAGGCCGGCGATGAGGGGCGATTGTCGCAGCACGCCCTGCACGTACATTGGCAGGAACGCCGTGAGCCCGATCACCGTCATGCCGGAGAGCAGCGTCGCGGTGTTGGCCGTCGCGATGGGGCGCTGCATCCACAGGCGGATGTCGAGCATCGGGTCCGGCGCGCGCCGCTCCTGGACGACGAACAGGATCGCGGCCACCACGAAGGCGAGCGCCGGCCACAGGGCGGCCTCGGCGGATTCGCCCGCCGCGGTCAGCGCGATCATCAGCGCCGCGATGGCGGCGGTGAACAGGGCCGCGCCGATCGCGTCGATCTGGCGGCTGCGCCGCTCGACCCCCTCGTGGAGGAAGCGCAGGAACAGGGCGGCCGCGATCACGCCGATCGGCAGGTTGATCCAGAAGATCCAGGGCCAGCTCAGGTGGCCGATGATCAGGCCGCCGACCAGCGGACCCGCCACCGACGAGATGCCCCAGACGCTGGCGAGATAGCCCTGGACCCGGCCGCGTTCCCGCGCCGCGTACAGGTCGCCGACGACGGTCAGGCTCACCGGCTGGATCGCCCCGGCGCCGACACCCTGGATGAGGCGGAACAGGATCAGCGAGGGCATCGACCACGCGAGCCCGCACAGGAGGGAGCCCGCGAGGAACACCGCGATCCCGAACAGCAGCACCGGCCGGCGCCCGTACAGGTCCGAGAGCTTGCCGAACACCACCGTGGTGGCCGTCTGGGTCAGCAGGAAGGAGGCGAACACCCAGGCGTAGAGGTGGAGGTCGCCGAGCTGGCCGGCGATCTGCGGCATCGCCGTCGAGACGATCGTCGCCTCGATAGCGATCATGAACATCGCCGCCATCACCGCGGCGAGGACCAGCGGGCGGCGCGTCTCTGGAGGCGTGGGCATCGCGCCGGTCTAGGCCCGCCGCAGCTGCCCACCTAGCGTTGAACACGGCAACCGCGCTCGAAGCGGCGAGATCCGTGCGCGAGCGCACATCCGCGCGGCGCCGGACCCGCTGCGGACGCATGGATGACGCGCCGCGATGCAGCCAGTGCATACATTATGCGCAACGCGCCGGTCGGGCCGATCAGGCTTCGGAATCGGCATCGAGGTCGCGACCGCGCGTCTCGGGCAGCAGGAAGGCGGCGATCGTGCCGACGAGGCTGAACGCGGCGAGGTAGTAGGCCGGCGCGAGCCGGTCCCCGGTCGCGGCGATCAGCCAGTTCACCACGTAGTTGGTGCTGCCGCCGAACACCGAGACCGAGACCGCGTAGACGATCGACAACCCGGCGCTGCGCACCGCCCGGGGCAGGGCCTCGGGGATGCCGACGATCACGGCCGCCGCGTTGATGGACGACAGGGCCGAGAGCAGGAAGGTCACCGCGTAGACGCTGGCGGCGCTCGGCGCTTGCACCACCCAGGCGAAGGCTGGGACCGCCAGGACCAGGATCAGCGCCCGCGGCCAGATCATCACCGGTCGCCGTCCGTACCGGTCGGCCAGCCAACCGCCGAGCAGCGGGAAGATCACCGAGGCGAGGCCGAGGGCGATCGGCACGGCCGTGGCGGCGGTCTCGCTCAGGCCGAGGGTCGCGCCGGCGAAGACCGGCATGTTGGTGCCGACCGCGTTCGACACGGTCGAAGCGGCGATGACCAGGAAGGTCAGGCCCAGCAGGCGGCCGTGCTCGCGCAGGAGCCGGCCGACCACCGCCATCGTCGAGGCCGCCGCGTGCGGATCCTCCTCGGCGCCGGCCGTCTCGGGCAGGTGGCTGCGGATGACGAGGCCGACCGGCACGACGCACAGGCCGAGGGCGAACATCAGCCGCCAGCCCCACTGCGCCATCGCCTGATCGCCGACCGCGAGCGCCAGGGCGGTCGCGATGATCCCGGCGAACAGGGCCGCGCAGCCCTGGCTGGCGATCTGCCAGCTCGTCACGAAGCCGCGCCGGTCCGGGGGTGCGGCCTCCAACAGGAAGGCCGTCGAGGGACCGACCTCGCCGCCGAGGGCGAGGCCCTGCACGAGGCGGCCGGCGATGACGATGACCTGCGCCCAGCCGCCGATGGTCGCGTAGGAGGGACAGGCGGCCAGCATGAGCATGCCGACGGCCATCAGCGCGATGGTGATCAGCATCGCGGGCTTGCGGCCGGCACGGTCCGCGAAGGCACCGATCAGCACGCCGCCGATGGGCCGCATGACGTAGCCGATGCCGAACAGGGCGAGCGATGCCAGCAGGCTGTGGGTCGGGTCGTTCGCCGGGAAGAAGGCCTCGCCGATCGGCTTGGCGAAGAAGGCGTAGACGGTGAAGTCGTAGAATTCGAGGGCGTTGCCCAGGACGACGGCCCCGACCGACTTGCGGTCGAGAGTCGAATGATGCGCGCCGGGATGCGGTGCGGTCCGGGCGTCCATCAGCGGGCCGATCCGTCGACCGGGTGCTTGGCGAGGCCGCCGGTCACGGGATCCTCGCCCGCTGCCAGAGCCTCCTCGTAGCCGGACAGCCAGAGCGCGCGCGCTTCCGTCCCCTCCGCGTAGGGGCAGGCTTCCCGCGCCAGACCCTTGGCGGGCGCGGCCCGGCCGAGGGCGCGGGCATCGAGGTCGTTCGGTGGCGTATGCATGCGGGCGCAGCTCCGTTCCGGGGGGCTGCGGCGCGATGTAGGGCACGGAACGCGCCCGTCGCCGATATGTCAGTGCCGCGTCGGATCTTCGTCCGCGGGCAGCGCCACGGCCTCGCTGAAGGGGAATTCCAGCACGACCTCGCCGTCGTCATCCGTCACCACGAGGCACGCGGCCATCAACCGGGCCTGGTCCCGCGGTTGGCGGAGCGCGGCGCGGATCGTTTCCCGCGCCGCCGCCCAGGCCGCGTCAGGATCCCGCAGCTCGATCCCGGTCGGGTCGGAGATGACGTCCGCGCCGATCTGCGTGTGGAAGAAGTAGCGCGGCATGGCCATCACCGGTTGCAGGGGTGCCGCTCCGGGGCGGAGCGATCCGCTACAGGTGGTGACGGGCGCGTGCCGGACCAGACCGCGGCGCGTTTCACGCCACCGCGGCGGCTCTCAGCCGTTCGCGACCCGGGCATCCGGCGCGGATGGGACCGGGCGCAACGCCCGCACCTGGCCGCTGGCGGCACCCGCGCGGTGCTGCTTCTCCATCGCCATGAGCGGCCGCAGCTCGGGCTCGGCGAAATCCAGGAGCTTGGCGTTGCGCCAGCGCGGCTTGCCGGCCCCCCGGCCGAACCAGCGGGGGCGCTCCTCCTCGACCAGGAGCACCAGCCGCCCCGTCCAGGTCTTCCGGAACCAGAAACGCCCCGTCAGAGACATCGTCCCATCCTCGCCGTCGAGCCGCCCCCGGTCTGGCCGCCTCAATAGCGAACTTGGCTGTTCGCGTACTGATTGAAGACGTGGAGGAACCGGCGCGCCACCGATATCCACAGCCCAGCCCGACGATCTCGCGGAACTCAGCGCACCATGTGGCGGACCGACAGCGCCAGGACGACGAGCCAGACGAGAGCCGAGAGACCGAGCACGAAGCCGCGGAGGATCGCCGTCTCGAGCGCGGCGTGCGCGGAGCGCGGCTCCGGCGGCCGCACGCCGTCCTTCCGCAGGGGCGACGGGCGCGCCCGGACCGGGCGCTGCTCGGGCACGGCGAGCAGGCGCGTGAGGCTGTCGGGAAGCGGTCTCGGATCGGGCTGCACGGCAGCGCAGAGCCTAGCGGGTCACGGGCCCGCGCGACAAGCCGCGCGCGGTGCTGCGGGTCGATCACCGAGTCGGGCAGCCACGGCGCACCGATTTGTCGCGCACAGGCCCCATGGTACAGCTCGCAGCCGGGGAAGCCAGTCAGCCCGTCGGTCCGCGCCCATGTCCCTGCCACCTGTGCTGATCACCGGCGTCGCCGGCTTCATCGGGAACCAGCTCGCCCTCCGCCTCCTCGAGGCCGGCCAACCGGTCGTCGGCCTGGACAGCGTCAACGCCTACTACGACGTGCGGCTGAAGGAAGCCCGGCTGCAGCGCCTCGCGGGCTTTCCGGGCTACAGCTTCGCGCGCCTCGACCTCGCCGACCGGGACGCGCTCGACGCGCTGTTCCGCCGCCACGCCTTCCGGACGGTGATCCACCTCGCGGCCCAGGCCGGCGTTCGCTACTCGCTCACCGATCCGCACGCCTACGCGGCGAGCAACCTCGTCGGCTTCCTGAACATCCTCGAGGCCTGCCGCCACGGCGGCGTTGGGCACCTGCTCTACGCCTCCTCCAGTTCCGTCTACGGCGGCGTCACCGCGATGCCGTTCTCGGTGCACCAGAACGTCGACCACCCGCTCAGCCTCTACGCCGCGACCAAGAAGGCGAACGAGCTGATGGCGCACAGCTACAGCCACCTCTACGGCCTGCCGACCACGGGCCTGCGATTCTTCACCGTCTACGGTCCCTGGGGCCGGCCCGACATGGCGCTGTACCTGTTCACCCGCGCCATCCTGGCGGGCGAGCCGATCCGCGTGTTCAACGAGGGACGGATGCTCCGGGACTTCACCTACATCGACGACATCGTCGCGGGGATCCGCGCGCTGGCCGAGCGGCCGGCCGCGCCAGACCCCGCGTGGTCCGGCGCGGCGCCGGATCCCGGCACCAGTTCCGCGCCCTACCGGATCTACAACATCGGCAACAGCGAGCCGGTGGCGCTCCTGGAGATGATCGCGCTCCTGGAGGACGCTCTCGGCCGCAAGGCGGAGAAGATCCTTCTGCCGATGCAGCCGGGCGACGTTCCGGCGACCTACGCCGACATCGACGACCTCGCGCGGGACGCCGGCTTCCGGCCCGCGACACCGCTGAAGGCGGGGATCGGGCACTTCGTCGACTGGTATCGGACCTATCACGGCGTCTGAGAGAGCGGCGCCGCGGGCGGTCCACGGAGCCAATCCGATCACGCGGTGTTGAGGGAGGCGGCGACCTGGAACGGCCGCAGATCGGCCCGCGCGTGGCGGCAAGCCCAGACTAGGCCGTTGCGCGCGCCGGGCGGATTCATTTAGAGCTGTTCCAGGCAGGCAAGCTCTGCCCGCATCGCTGCCGCAGCGGCGGCCAACAGGAGGAAATCCATGCGTTCACTCGTTTTCGGCGCCGTCCTTGCCGTTGTCATGCCTCTCGCGGCGCAGGCCCAGGAGGCCGGCGACGCCGCCGCCGGCGAGAAGGCGTTCGCCCCCTGCAAGGCGTGCCACAATTTCCAGAAGAACGGCGTGGGCCCCGACCTGAAGGGCGTCGTCGGCCGCAAGGCGGGCACCTACGAGGGCTACAACTACTCCGCCGCCCTGAAGAACTCCGGCATCACCTGGGACGAGGCCAACCTGCACGAGTGGCTGAAGAACCCGAAGGCGAAGGTGCCCGGCACCAAGATGATCTTCCAGGGTTACCCGGACGACAAGAAGATCAACGACGTGATCGCCTATCTCAAGACGCAGTCCTGAGACGCACCGATCAGCACGAACCGGGAGCGGCCACCCGGCCGCTCCCGGGCCACCGGCCGCGCACCCTAGTCGGGCATGAGGCCGGCCTGCAGGCTCAACCTGAGCGTGACGAGATCGTGGAGCAGGTCCTTGCGCCCCTGGACGTCGAGCCCGGTCATGCCGCCCGCCTCGTCGGGCAGGCAGGCGAGTTCGTCGCGCAGGGCCTCGCCCGCGGCGGTGAGGAAGATGCTGACCTGGCGCTCGTCGACCCGGTCGCGGGCGCGGCGCACCCGCCCGGACGCTTCGAGTCGCTTCAGGAGCGGCGTCAGCGTCCCCGAGTCCAGGAACAGGCGGTTCCCGATCTCCTTCACCGACAATCCGTCCTGCTCCCACAAAACCAGCAGGACGAGGTACTGGGGATAGGTCAGTTCGTGGCGCCCCAGGAGGTTGCGGTAGGCGCGGCCGAAGGCGTGCGCGGCGGCGTAGACCGCGAAGCAGAGCTGGTTGTCGAGTCGCTGCCGCTCCTGCTGGGAAAGCTGGTCGGCACGCGTTTGACCCGCCCGATCCGACTTGGTGCCGATCTGCGAGGCCGTGGGGCCTGACATAGGAAAACTCTCTCTGGTAAAGGCTGGCTCGCGTACCGGTATGGCGAGGGGCTACTCTTAGGCAG
The DNA here is from genome assembly GCF_036441335.1 of Methylobacterium mesophilicum. Classification (GTDB taxonomy): domain Bacteria; phylum Pseudomonadota; class Alphaproteobacteria; order Rhizobiales; family Beijerinckiaceae; genus Methylobacterium; species Methylobacterium mesophilicum_B. The sequence goes on along the minus strand of NZ_MLBW01000021.1, from coordinate 49,880 downwards.
TTCGCTAAACCTATACAATTGGGGCGATCCACCAGGAGTTGCCACGCGTTCCGCGCGGAATCGCTAGCGATCCATCAACGGATGCAGATCGCGGACCATCGCCTTCAGGCGCTCGTCGAGCACGTGCGTGTAGATCTGCGTGGTCGAGATATCGGCATGGCCGAGCAGCTCTTGGACGATGCGCAGGTCGGCGCCGTTCTGCAGGAGATGACTGGCGAAGGCGTGGCGGAGCACGTGGGGGCTCACGCGGTCCGGATGGAGGCCCGCCGCCGCGGCGAGCGCCTTCAGATCGCGGGCGAAGGCCTGCCGGGTGAGATAGCCGCTGTCGCTGTCGGCCGGAAACAGCCACGGGGAGTCCGCGGGCACGGCCGGAAGATGCGCCGCCATCGCGGTGCGCGCCGCGTCCGTCAGGGGCACCAGGCGCTCGCGTCCGCCCTTGCCCTTGACGATGAGGTAGCGCTCCCGGCTCGACCCCGCCGCGCGGGGCAGCGCGACCAGCTCCGAGACGCGCAGGCCCGTGGCGTAGAGCAGCTCGAGCAGGCACACCATCCGGCGCGCCCGCCGGGCCGGTCCCGGGGGCTGGTCGGCGCCGGCGGCCGCCTGCGCCGCGGAGAGCAGCCGGTCGACCTCCGCGATGGACAGCACCTTGGGGAGCGCGCGCCCGCGGCGCGGACCGGACACCGCGACGCTCGGATCACTCTCCGCGCCGCCCTCGGCGTAGAGGAATTTGTGGAAACCGCGCACGCAGGACAGGCGCCGCGCCGCCGACGACGCCTTCAGGCCCCGCATCTCCATGTCGATCAGGAATGCCCGGAGCGTGCCGGCATCCACGTCGCCGAGCGCCGTGCCCGTGCGCGCCAGATAGGCGAGGTAATCGTCCAGGTCCCGCCGGTAGGCGCTCACGGTGTTGAGGCCGGCACCGCGCTCGGCGGCCAGCATGTCGAGATACTCGGCGACCTCGGGGCGGGGGGCCCGGGCGGCGTCGCCGCCGCTCTCCGCCCCGCTCAACGGTTGCCCGGCTGCAGCTTCGAGGCGGGGATGGTCACGCTCATCTCCCGCGGCGTCGGCTGCACGAAATTCGCGAGCGCGAACATGGCGGCGTAGACCAGACCTGCCAGGATCGCGATGGTGGCAAAGAAACGGAACAGGGTCGGCACGTCGGTCGAACCTCGGGCAGACGGGCGCTGGCGGCAGGAAGGGGGCGGGCGAAAGCCTTCTCCGAGCCGCCGCCAGTGCCCGGGTTCGACCACGTGAACGAGGCGCTGACAAGGCCCGCGACGACACAGCGATGCGTTTCGCAGGCCGCTTGAATCGCGCTAAGAGCCTGCCTGAGGATGCGAGGCTGCCCGGCGACAAGCGCCCGGGGGGCCGGTGAGGGGGCGGGGACGCCACACGGATGCGATGCAGGAGTCGATGCAGGAGGCCATGAGCGGGGAGGAGGCGGGGGAACCGATCGAGGCGCGTCTTCGCCGCGCGCTCGGCCTGCGCTCGATCGTGCTCGTCGGCCTCATGGGAGCGGGCAAGAGCACCGTCGGCCGGCGTCTGGCGAGCCGCCTCGGGCTGATCTTCAAGGATGCCGATATCGAGATCGAGGCCGCGGCCGGCCTGACGATCCCCGACATCTTCGCGATCTACGGAGAGCCGAGCTTCCGCGACGGCGAGGAGCGGGTGATCTCGCGCCTGCTGCGGGCCGGCCCGCTGGTCCTGGCGACGGGCGGCGGCGCCTACCTGCGCGAGGCGACCCGCGCGCGCATCGCGGAATCGGCGGTCTCGGTCTGGCTGAAGGCCGATCTGGACGTGCTGATGCGACGCGTGCGCAAGCGCGGCAACCGCCCGCTGCTTCAGACCGAGGATCCGGAGGCGACGATGCGCGACCTGATGGCCGTGCGCCACCCGGTCTACGCCGCGGCCGACGTGATGGTCATTTCCCGGGAGGTGTCGCACGACCGGGTCGTCCAGGACGTGCTGGAGGCGCTGGACGCCCATCTCAGCGGCGAAGGCTCTATCCCGGTGGCCGCCCAGTGAGACTCGAGCAAACCCAGTCATGACTCAGCCCCGTCCGGACCTGCTGACCGTCCACGTGCCCCTCGACGCCGGCCGCGCCTACGACATCCAGATCGGGCGCGGGCTGATCGACACGGCCGGCGCCGCCGTCGCCGCGCTCGGGGGCCGCCGGGCGGCGATCGTGACGGACGCGACGGTGGGCGCGCTCTACGCCGCGCGGCTGCGGACCAGCCTGGAGCGCGCCGGCCTTCAGGCTGGCGTGGTCACCGTGGCGCCGGGCGAGGCCTCCAAATCGTACGCGGGCTACGCGGAGGTCTGCGACGGGCTGCTGGCCCTGAAGGTCGAGCGCGGCGACCTCGTCGTGGCGCTGGGCGGCGGCGTGGTCGGCGACCTCGCCGGCTTCGCGGCCGCCACTTTGCGGCGCGGTGTGCGCTTCGTGCAGGTGCCCACGAGCCTTCTCGCGCAGGTCGATTCCTCGGTCGGCGGCAAGACCGGCATCAACGCGCCGCTGGGCAAGAACCTGATCGGCGCGTTCCACCAGCCGCGCCTCGTCCTAGCCGACACGGCCGCCCTCGACACCCTGTCCGAGCGCGAGATGCGCGCCGGCTACGCCGAGGTCGCCAAGTACGGGCTGATCGCCGATCCGGGCTTCTTCGACTGGTGCGAGGCAAACTGGCGCGGGATCTTCGCCGGCGGTCCGGAGCGCGAGCAGGCGGTCGCGTCCTGTTGCCGGGCCAAGGCCGCGGTGGTCACTCGCGACGAGCGGGAAGACGGCGAGCGGGCGCTGCTCAATCTCGGCCACACCTTCGGCCACGCCCTGGAACGCCTGACCGGGTACGATTCCGCCCGATTGGTCCACGGCGAGGGCGTGGCGATCGGGATGGCCCTGGCCTTCCGCTTCTCGGCCCGCCTCGGGCTCTGTGCCGGGCAGGATGCCGGCCGCGTCGCCAACCACCTCGCGCTCGCCGGCCTGCCGACCCGTCTGCAGGCCGTCCCGGGCGGATGCGGCGACGTCGAGGCGCTCCTCGACGCGATGACCCAGGACAAGAAGGTCCGCGACGGCGCGCTGACCTTCATCCTCGCCCGGGGGATCGGCCAGAGCTTCATCGCTCCAGGCGTGGACCGGGTCGAGGTGGCGGCGTTCCTGCGGGATGAATTGGCGTCGGACCGGGCCGCCTGACGCCCGCGACGGCGGCTGTGGCCTTGCCTAACGCAGGCCGGGCCGCTATGAGCCTGCACGTCCGGCGCCGGTCACCGCGCGTCGCTGACGGTCCTGTCGGGGCCAGGGCCGCAATAGCTCAGCTGGTAGAGCACCTCATTCGTAATGAGGGGGTCGGGGGTTCGAATCCCTCTTGCGGCACCATACAATTCCCTCCTTTCTCAGGAAGCGCGTCAGCATTGTTCGGCTGGCCTGCTGCCTGTTCGGCGGGTACCATTCTGAACTCATGGGGCTCAGTTTTCGAACTCGACAGGGCTGAGATAGCCCAGTGTTGAGTGCCGCCGCACCGGGTCGAGGAAGCGCTCGATGTGATCGAAAACGTCCGGCGGGCTTCGTCCCGGAAGCGGTACGTCCACCGGGTTGTGCGCTCGGTCTTCAGTGACGAGAAGCCTCTCTCGATCGCCGCGTAGTCCCACACGTTGCGCGACCGGCTCAACGGACAGGTCAGACCGTGCATGGCCATCAGGCGCTGGCATGCCTCACTCGTATCTCGCGAACCGTGATCCGCGTGATGCAGCAAAGCATCCGGCTCGCCTCGGCGCCAGATCGCCATGACGAGCGCATCCGTGACGCGTTGCGCCGTCATGCTGGCCTGCATCGCCGAGCCTACGACGCGGTATGAATCACCTCCGGCGTCACCATCGCGGCCGGATCGGTTATCCGTGAAATCGGAAGCAGCCCAACTGCCGAGGGGCGCGGAGCCTGATGATGGTCGGTCAGGCAGCGCTGAGTTCTTCGGGTTCCATCACTTTGGTTGAGGGGCCGGAATGGTCTGCTCTGCCATCGATGATCTCGATCATGCGGACCTGATCGCGCCCGCCGCGCTTCGCCTCGTAGAGCGCAGCGTCCGCGAGGCTCAGCCACTCCGCCTGCGTCGCGACGAACTGGCGGTCGGCATACAGAAGCCCCACACTCACTGTCACGATGCCGAGGGGACTCAGCTCATGAGGCAGCGCCAGAGCTGCGATCGAGCGCCGGCAACAGCGAGCGACCTCCAGCGCGCGGGCCTTGTCGACCCCGACCAAGACGATCGCGAATTCTTCTCCCCCTACCCGGAAGGCGATCCCGCCGGCGGCCGCTGCACACAGCTCCAGCTCCGCGCCGACGGCTTTCAACACGCGGTCCCCGGCCGGATGGCCGGAATGGTCGTTGAAAGCCTTGAAGCGATCCACATCGATCAGCGCGAGCGCGAACCGCGCACGTGATGTGGCACGCTCCAGCTCAGCGAGCCTCTGATCGAAGTGGCGGCGATTGGGGATACCCGTCAACGCGTCCGTCAGCGCGAGGGCCGCGAGTTCTGCCTCCGCGGCCGCCCTCCGCCGCAACTCGCTGCGCAGCAGTTGGAGAAGGCACAGCAGGGCCAAAGCGAGTGTGCCGACAATCAAGACGATCGCTGTTGCTCGGGCGTGCCACGCCGAAGCGATCGTGCTGAGTGGGACCGAGACGACGACGTGCATCGGGAGCGTCCCCACCCGATGAGCCAGGTGCAGGGCTTCCGCACCCGCGAGGGGCGCGATGAGGCTGATATGTTCGGCCTTCGCGATCGCCGCGAGCGTCCGCCTATCGAGAGCATCGGCGGCGGGGTATTGGACGGGTATCTGTCCGTCTCCGTTCGATTGGCTATCATCGAACAATACGGTGATCTTGAGGTTGAGATTGCGATTGAGACGAGCGAACACCGCCTCGAAATACGCGAGCTCGATCGCTCCGACGACGACGCCGGCAAACGTTCCGTCCGCGTAGGCGAAACGCCGACTCAATGGGATCATCTCACGACCGCTGACGCGCGTGCGCCATGGTCGACCGACATACAGGCCGGCGTCTCGGCCGCGCTGGACCTGAAAATAGACGCGATCGGCACCGTTCAGCCGACGCGGTACCAGGGAGCCGGAGTCGATGAACGCGTCGCCCTGCGCGTCGAGGACGAAGATTGCCCCGTACCCTGAGGCCGTCGCCGCTCGGTCGAACAGGGCGAGGTGCCGAACTTGTGGCGAAACGCCCTCGAGGATCGGGTCGCGCAGACGATCCGCCACGGCTTGCAGCGACAGGTCGTAGAGTTCGAAATCGCGCGTCAACGTACGCGTCAGACTGTCCAGCAATGTCTCGGCGCCGATATTGGCCTGCTGCCAAGCCGTCTTGCGCAGTCCCGCGACGGCCAGGCCCGCGCATCCGCACAGCACGACGGTCACGGCCACGCCGGCCGCGATCAGGAGGCGCGGCGAGGGGGCGCGAACGATCTTCTGGCGGGCAAACGGCATCGCGCCTCATACTCTCGGAACCGAGGCAACAACATAGGTTGTCGGATCTTAAAGCGCCCCTACCGTGTCGTCGGAGTTACATTCCGGCGCGTCGAGCTGCACGGACTACAAGTACCTTCGCGGTTGTATCGAGGCGTCGAGATCGAGCACCGGGCGCAACCCCTCAGAGCGCAGCCTCGGGTGTGGGCGGGAATGGGAAACCGCGGAGGCTGGTCGCGATGGCGACTTTGGACCTGCCTGTGTCCCGGGCATGGTTGTAGCGCCGGGTAGGCCGTGAAGCTGCTGCCCGGATCCGGCAGCGCCAGCAGCGGGGGATGGACCTCGCCGGGAGGCTGTCGGATCGTTCGAGGGCGCGAGACGGTGACCGCGGCTCCTTCCGCAGTCGATCCCGGGAAGCCACCGGCACGCTCAGGCACGAACAGACATCCGGCCATCACACGCTCGATTAAACTCTCTCGTCGTACCACCGAGGCAGCCTGATGGCTTCAGCGGGGACACGTCGTGCTGCAGGGGAAGATATCGAGCTCGCAGCGCGAGGCACGTCGCCAACAGGCGCTGAGCGAGATCGCTCTCCTCGACACGCCGCCCGAGCGCGAGTTCGACGCCCTCGCCAAGCTCGCACAACGCATGCTCGGCACTGGCATGTCCTCGATCACTCTGATCGACCCAGAGCGCCAGTGGTTCAAGGCGCGATGCGGCCCGCTGGCGGCCGAGACACCGCGTGCCCAGGCGTTCTGCCCCGTCGTGTTCGAGACTGAGGCTCCGCTGATTGTGGCGGATGCCAAGCGCGACCATCGCTTCGCGGACAGCCCCTTCGTCACGAGTGCGCCGCACATCCGCTACTACGCGGGCGTGCCGGTACGCGTCCGGCAGGCAGACGGCGACAAGATCACGATCGGTACGCTGTGCGTCCTCGATGAACAGCCCCGCGAGCCGACGGCGACCGACCTGGAGGTGCTCGCGGAGCTGGCCTGCCTCGCGGAAGCCCTGATCGAGGCTCGCGCCGGAGCCCTGCGGGCGGCCGAGACTGCCGAAGAGCGCCGGGTCGCCGTCGAAGGCCTGGAGCGTGAGCGACGCCAGTTCAAGCAGGCGGAGCGCATGGCCGACATGGGATCGTACCGCTACGACATCGAGCGCCAGTCCACCTCCTGGTCGGACGGGGTGTTCGCCATCCATGAGCTGCCCGTCAGCGGCGGTGTACCGACTGGCGAGATCATGAATTTCTTCCCCGAGCCCGATCGCGCCCTCTTTCGCGTCGCGGTCATGCGCGTGCTGGATACCGGCGAGCCCTTCGAGATGGATGCCGCCTTCGTGACAGCCAAGGGCAACGCCCGACGCGTTCGCTGCTCCTGCGAGATCGAGTTGGCCAGGGGTAAGCCCGTCGCCCTCATCGGTCTGATCCAGGATATCACCGAACGGCACGGCTTGGAGGAGCGCCTTCGCCGGCAGGCCCGCACCGATGACCTGACGCAACTGGCCAACCGAGCCGAGTTTCACCGGGTTCTCGACGCGCGGCTGCGGGAAGCGCGGGCTTCGGACATCGACGTGGCCGTCCTCGTGATCGACCTCGACGGCTTCAAGGGCGTGAACGATCGCCTCGGACACGCGGCCGGCGACGACGTTCTGCGTCGCGTGGCCGAGCGGTTGCGCGCACCCCGCTACGCCGGGTGCCTTCCGGCGCGGCTGGGCGGCGACGAGTTCGCGATCCTGGCACCGGCCGCGTGCGATGGTGAGCGCCTGAAGGCGATGGTGAAGTGCCTCTTGCACGACCTCGAGATCGTCGTATCCGCGCAGGAGCAGATCACGCGCGTGACAGGCACGGTTGGCCTCGCGTGGTCCCGAGAAGCCAGACAAGATCGGGACCTGCTTCTGCGCCACGCTGATGCGGCACTCTATGCCGCGAAGCGTGCGCAGAAGGGCACGGCTCGAACCTACTCGGCCGATGCGGAGCGGCCGACGGTGCGGGCTCGCGGTGCGTAGGCTCTCGCCATGGCGCCCAGGACCACGCCTGTGATGCAGATCGGCCGCGATCGGGCTGGCTGCAGGGCGCGACCGAGAGGCGTTGCGCTCTCTGACGCCGCTGTCTTCGAGCGCAGGCGTCGGCCCATCAGGCGTTCTGATTCGATCCCGCCGGGTCTCGGGCAGGTGGCACAGAGCCGTCGCTCTGGGTCCGTGCGCCCGCGTCGAGCAGTGCTTGGACGCGGTCAGGATGCCTGGGTACGCCCAGCAACCGGGCCAACCCGTCGGCGACCCCCCGACGGACCGCATCCTCGAGCGTGTGGTCGTCGCTGCCCTTCACAACAGTAAAGCTCATACTGACGGCCCTACGCATTTCCCATTCAGGTTAAATTAACCCATTGTCAGCGGTTCCATACGGCCCGCTGCCTGAGGCTTGTGGATGAGCCGGCCGCTCGACCGTCGAGGGTATTCGCGAAGGCCTGGGCCCGCGCGGCTCCAGATGGCACCGACCAACACCGCGTTGACCGCGGCGAACCGGTACGGCGCCCGGACTATCTCCAGCCTCTCCGTCCGCGGAGATCGATCCGCACGAGGCGTTCCTGCGGGGCCCGGTCGACGCGAGGGGCGACAGAACCTGGGACGAGATCGGCGTCCGGCTGCGGGCCGAGCACGATCGGACGGTCGGGCTGGGCAGCTGAGGAGCTTACTCGACGCGCCCGACCGCACGTTCAAATAGGACAGCGCGCGTCGCCGAGCAGAAGCGATCGGACGTGAGGGCTCAGCGAGGCGTGGTTCAACATGGCCCGGGCGTTCACCGCGCGGCGAGCGGCTGCGGTCGCCCGCGATGCGCGGCCATTGGAAGACCGCGACCTTCGTGGCGGCCTTACGCCTGTCCAGGATCGCCGCCCCCGTTCGCGCTGAGCACCACGCCGAGATTGCCTGCCGAGCGCCAGACGACGCGCGCGTTGATGCGCTCCGCGGTCTGCGGGATCTCCAGCATGAACGTCTCGGGAAGACCGAAGACGCTGTTCACGCGAAGCTGCGCTCCGCCCGGCGATCGATCCAGGACCCTGCAGCCCACCGCACGGCCGAAATTCGGCACGATGCGTCCGGTCAGATCCGTCTCGATACGCGGGCGGGCACGTCTCTCATGGGGCATGTCAGGGCGCTCAACTCTCTGTCTCGCGCCGAGACTATCGCGCCTGTCGCCGCAGACAGTCTGATAGCGCACGTCGCCCGAGATCATCCCGCCGATCCCCTGTTCGAGATGAGGCACAGGACAGGCACCGCGCGTCCGGTCGCGGAAGCACCGCGCCGGCGCGGTTCAGTGCCGACCGAGTCACGTCGGCGACGTCGTCGCGGCGCCGGCCGGTCAGCGGCCGCAGCCCGACCTTGCCCAGCGGTTCCCGCTTCGATCGCCCGAGCGCGTTCCGGATCTGGACGCCCCACACGCGCGAGGCGTCCTCGATCACGCGCAACCCGAACCCGGATCGATCGTCATCGGCCGCCACGATCCTGTCGCTTCCGGCGGAGCGCTGTACGGCGGCAGCGCCCGATCCGTGAGGCGCATGGCCGATCCGGCCAGCACGGAGTCAGCGGATAGACGGCGCTGCGTCGCGATCCGGTCCACTTGGTCGGCAGATGCCGGTTTCCCCCCTCGCAGCGCGGCTCTTTCCAGACCGGCGAGCGGCGCCGTCAAACAGCGACGTTCATACCCCCGTGTCCGCAATGAGGGGGTCGGGGATGCGCATCTCTCTGCGGCACCGCTGCCCTCGACGACGCGATCCTCCTGCGGAGAGCCTCGGCGCGGCCGGACCTCCGTCCGACGGACCGTGCCGGTACGAGGTCGCGGAGCCCCATTTCGAGGTCGCGCGGCACCCTCATGCCATGGCCAGCACGGCCGCGATCGCCGCCACGCCGACCGCGAGCCAAGCGCCGTAATCGCCGATCAGACCACTGTGGAGCACCTCCAGCGCGCGGGTCGGCGCCGATTGCGAGGCGCTGACCGGCCGGACCACCAGCGCCGGCAGGTGCCTCCGGAACAGGCCGTAGCCCGCACCGGCCAGGGCGGCCGCGACCGAGCCCCAGGGGAGCCAGCCCGGTCCCTCCGCCAGCGCGTGCGCGGCCGGCCGGTGCATGAAGGCCGCCGCCGCCCGCGGGAGGGCGTGCTCGATCAGGCCCGCCGCCACCACGGCGTCGGCCAGGCTGTCGAGCGCCGCCTCGGGGTCCTGGTCGTCGACGCCGATCCGGCACTTCACCGTCACCGGCACGGGGACCGCGGCCTTCATGGCGGCGACGCAGTCGCCGACCAGGGCCGGCTCGCGCATCAGGCAGGCGCCGAAGCGGCCCTCCTGCACCCGGTCCGAGGGGCAGCCGACGTTGNGACGGCGCCGGCCGCCAGCGCGATCCCGTGCCCCCGCTGCGCCAGCGCGCCCTGGACGAGGCGCGTGCCCTGGTCGAGCACGCCGAGGGGCAGGCCGCAGAGCAGCAGCCCGGCGAGGGCCATGGCGATTCCGGCCGGCCAGATCGCCCGCCCGAGGCCGCGCAGGGCGATCTCGTCGATGCTGGCCTGGGTGGCGAGCAGGATGCCGGCGATCATGAACAGGGCGCCCTTCACCAGCCCGTGGCCCACCACGTAGACGAGCATCCCGCCGGTCCCGTCGACCGAGAGGGCGCCGAGGCCGGTGAGCATGATCCCGGCATGCGAGATGGTCGAGAAGGCGAGCATCCGCTTGAGGTGCCGCTGCAGCAGCGCCATCCAGCCGCCCAGGAGGGCGGTGAAGCTGCCCAGGCCGATGAGCAGCCCCGGCAGAGCGTGCTGAACCTGATCGGAGCCGCCGAAGACGACGGCGCTGACCTTGGCCAGGCCGAACAGGCCGAGCGAGACCATCGACCCGGAGAAGATCACCGAGACCGGGCTCGGCGCCACCGCGTGGGCGTCGGCGAGCCAGAACTGGAACGGCACGATCGCGCCCTTGATCATCAGGGCGGCCGCCACGAGGCAGAACGCCCCGGCCACGACCGGATCCCGGCCGCCCCGCGCCACCGCGGCCGCGATGCCCTCGAAGTCGAGCGTGCCGGTCTGGGCGTAGATCAGGCCGATGCCGCCGAGCATCAGGAAGCCCGCGAGGCTGTTCACAACCGTGAAGTTGATGGCGCCCGCCAGCGACGATTCCGCCAAGTGGTAGGCCGTCAGCGCGAAGGCCGCGACGCTCATCACCTCGAACCACACGAACAGGTTGAACATGTCGCGGGTGAAGCAGAACCCGACCATGGCGGCCAGGAACAGCAGCATCAGGATGTGGAAGTGGCCATGGGTGCGGTCGAAGAAGCCCCAGGCGAACACGAAGGTCAGGGCGTAGAGCAGACCGATGAAGGCCGCGACCCAGCCGCTGGCCTCGTCCACCGAGAAGCCGATGCCGAGATGGACGCCGTCGCGCGGCTCCCAGCCGCCGAACCAGTAGACCAGCGGCCCGTCGGCGGCGTGGCTGGCGATGATGCCGCACAGCACCGCGACGGTGAGCGCCGCCAGCGTCGCCAGGATGTCGGGGAGGCGGCCGGGCAGGACGTGCGCGGTCGCCAGCATCGCGGCGCAGACCACGAGCGGGATGGCGACGGGCAGGGGCAGGAGGGCGGCCGGGATGACGGTCACGGGGCGCTCCGCCCCGCGTCGCGCGCGCGGCTGGTTCCGGCGTCGCGCCCGGACCGGCCTCCCGCGCGCATCGGCCGGAGCTTCTCCGGGTCCAGGCTGCCGCCGCGCTTGTAGGCCTGGATGGTCAGGACGAGGAGGAGGGCGGTGAGCGTCGCGCCGACCACGATGTCGGTGAGCACCAGCGCCTGCATGACCGGGTCCACGGCGGGTGTTCCCGGCGGATGGTCGTAGAAGATCGGCGCGATGCTGCCCCAGCGATAGCCGAGGCCGAGCAGGAGCACGTAGGTCGCCGACTGGCACACGCCGAGGCAGCCCACGAGGTGGATGAAGTTGCGGCTCGTGGCGATGCCGTAGAGGCCGATCCCGAACAGCCACGCGGCGACCGCGTAGGGCAGAACACTGGTGACCGCACTCACGCGGATTCCTCCCCCGGCTCGTCGGGCGCGTCGGCCTCGCGGGTCTCCTCCATGAATTCCAGGAAGAGCTGCGTGAAGCCGCCCGTCACCGCCAGGGCGACGCCGAGATTCTCGATGAGCATCAGGCCGCCCGAGAAGAGGTCGCGAAAGGTGCCGAGCGGCAGGATGTTCTGCATGAAGGCGGCGCCGGTCAGCATCGGGGCGAGCCCGCACAGGGCGAAGAGCAGCGCGCCGCCGCCCTCCAGGGCGTCGAGCCAGTGGCTGCGGATGGCGTCGCGCCAGCCGGCATAGCCCTCGCCGAGGTAGATCAGCAGGGTCCCGGAGGCGAGGATGACGCCGCCCTGGAAGCCGCCGCCCGGCGTGACGGTCGCGTGCAGCACGACGTAGAGGCCGAACAGCGCGGTGAGCGGGCCGGCGACCCGGCAGGCGAGCACGACGGCCTCGGAGCGCGGGATCACGGCGCGGCCGGGCCTGCGCATGGCGCGCTCGGAGTTGCCCTCGCCACGCCGCCCGCGCAGGAGCACCACCGTCCCGGTGATCGCGGCGAGCAGCATGAACTCCTCGCCGAGGGTGTCGAGGCCGCGCAGGTCGAAGTTGATGGCACTCACCATGTTGGCGACGTGCCGGGCCTCCGGGACGATCGCGTTGATGCGCGCGCCGTACTGGGCGATCGTCGATCCGAAGGGCGGCAGGCCGGCGATCACCGCGGCCGCGCAGGGGAGGAGGACGAGGCCCGCGAGGGCCAGGAGCGCGACTCGGGCGCGCGGACTCACGATTTCTCCTCGGGCGGCTGGGTCCGCACGGCCATCAGGGCCACGAGGAAGAGGAGCGGCACCGCCGCCGAACCCACCGCCAGCTCCGAGAGCGCGACGTCGGGGGCCTGGAGGGCGTCGAACAGGATCGCCAGGACGAGCCCGTTGACCGCGATGGCGAAGACCTGCCGGGCGGGGTCGCGGACCAGGACGACGGCGGAGCCGGAGATCGCGGTGAAGAGGAAGAGCAGCGGCAGGATGACCGTCATGCCGAGCGGCCCTCGCGCATCAGCACGGCCCGGCCCGAGACGTGCGACAGCACCGCCGCCCAGGCGAGGAACACCACCATCATCACCAGGATCTTGAGCGAGCGCCCGGAGACGCCGTCGGCCAGGAAGGCCGCCACCGTGACGAGGATCGCGGCCGCGACGTTCAGGAACGCGAGAGCGTGCATCCGGTCGAGCGCCCGGGGGAGACGCCAGAGGGCGAGGGCCGCGAGCCACGCGCAGGCCACGGCGAGGGCAAGGACCGAGCCGATCGCGACGCTCATATCCAACGCTCCAGGAAGACCGCGAGCAGCATGGTGCCGGGCAGGTTCAGCAGGACCAGGGTGAGGGCGAGATCGGTGATCGACGCCTGGTCGGTGGCGAAGGCCATGAGCGTCAGGATCAGGACCGTGACGCTGCCGGCGAGCTGGCACGCGGGTTTCGAGGCCGGCGCGGAGGATTTCCTGCCGGTGACGCCCCGCCCGACCCTCGCGGAAGGCGCCTCGATCGCCCAGCCGGTCCGCGGCCGGGAGGTGCTGGCGGCGCTCCGCCGCTCCGGCGGCGGCACCGTGGCGGTCTCCGAGGAGGGACCCGGCCCGGGTCTACCGCGCCTCCGACGCCATCTGCGCGGCGCTCCAGGTGATCAACCACCTTCAGGATTGCGGCAAGGATTTCGCCGCGCTCGACCGCGTCTACCTCCCGCAGGATTGCCTCGACCGTCACGGCGCCACCGTGGCGATGCTCGGCGAGCCGAAGGCCATCCCCTCGTTCACACTCAGGGAGCCGGCGAAGACCATGTAGGTGACGGCGAGCACGACCCAGATCGCGGCACCGTCCCGCCGCGAACGCTTCCGGATCCCGCCGATCGGTCCTGCCTGCGTCGATCCTGCCCGCATCGATCCTGACCGGCGCGCCCCGCGGAAGCGTGACCATGCGCATGTCCGACCAAACGTGGCCGCATGTGTCGGCGTTCCCGGAACCCGGGGACACGCTTCCGTGTAGGGCGATGAAGGGTGGGCGCGCGCATGAGAGCTGAGATCCTCACTATCCGCTTCGTCCACGAGGGCTGGAGCCGCTTCGGGATCGCGCGGGTGCGCCTCGCCGACGGCACAATCGTCGAGCGCGCGATCGAGGATCACGGCGACTCGGTCGGAATCCTGCCCTACGATCCGGAGCGGAAGGTCGCGACGCTCGTGCGCGAGTTGCGCGTGCCGCCGCTGTTCGCGACGGGCGAGCAGGTCCAGCTGGAGGCCCCGGCCGGCCTGATCGACGCCGGCAGTCCGGAGGAGAATGTCCGCCGGGAGGCGCTGGAGGAGGTGGGCCTGCGCCTGCGGGCGCTCGAATTCGTCGGTGCGACCTATTCCTGCGCCAGTCTGTCCACCGAGAAGATCCACCTCTACCTCGCGCCGTACGGCCCGACGGATCGCGTCGAGGCGGGCGGCGGGGTCGAGGGCGAGCACGAGAACATCCGGGTGGTCGAGATGCCGCTGGCCGAGCTCGCCGACCGCGCCGACAGCGCCGCGCTCACCGACCTGAAGACGCTCACCCTGGTCCTGGCGCTCCGCGCGCGCCATCCGGAGCTGTTCGCGCCGTGAGACGCCGCCGCGCGCTCGCCCGCGGGCTGCTGACCGCGCTGGTGCTCGTCGGCGTCGCGTGGGTCGCCTTCCACCTGCGCTGAGCGGGGCCCGGGCGGCCCCCGTCCGGAAGAGTCCGCCGCGTCGAAGAACTCGCGCCCTGTCTTGATCGCCGGCCGCGGCGGGCCCATCGTCCGGGCCACACACGGGAGGTCACCGGATGACGCGCGCCTGCATCGTGGGCTGGGCCCACACCCCCTTCGGCAAGCTCGAGGAGCCCGATGTCGAGGGGTTGATCGCCCGGGTCTCGGGGGAGGCGCTGGCCCATGCCGGCGTCGAGGAATCGCAGGTCGACGGCATCTACGTGGGCTCGATGAACACCGGCTTCTCGAAGCAGGGCTTCGAGGGCTCGCTGGTGGCGGTGAACCGGCCGGGCCTCGCCCACGCGCCGGCGACCCACCTGGAGAACGCCTGCGCCACCGGGTCGGCGGCGCTCTACGCGGCTCTCGACTTCGTCGACAGCGGCCGCGGGCGCGTGGCCCTGGTGATCGGCGCCGAGAAGATGACGGCCAAGACCGTCGCCGAGACCGGCGACATCCTGCTGGGCGCCTCCTACCGCAAGGAGGAGGCCGACATCGAGGGCGGTTTCGCGGGCGTGTTCGGGCGGATCGCGGCGGGCTACTTCCAGCGCTACGGCGACCGCAGCGAGGATCTGGCCCGCATCGCCGCCAAGAACCACCGCAACGGCGTCGGCAACCCCTACGCGCAGCTGCGCAAGGATCTCGGCTTCGACTTCTGCAACCGGGTCTCGGAGAAGAACCCCTACGTGGCCGCCCCCCTGCGGCGCACGGATTGCTCGCTGATCTCGGACGGGGCGGCGGCCCTGGTGGTGGCCGATGCCGAGACTGCCGAGGGCCTGGAGCGGGCGATCGGCTTCCGCGCCCGGGCGCACGTCAACGACATCCTGCCCCTGTCCCGCCGCGACCCGGCGGAGTTCAAGGGCGCGCGGTTGGCCTGGGAGAAGGCGCGGGCCCAGGCCGGGATCGCCAACGAGGACCTCTCCTTCGTGGAGACCCACGACTGCTTCACCATCGCCGAGCTGATCGAGTACGAGGCGATGGGCCTCGCCGCGCCGGGCGAGGGGTTTCGCGTGGTGCGCGAGGGGCTCGCCGAGAAGGGCGGCCGGCTGCCGATCAACCCGTCCGGCGGGCTGAAGGCCAAGGGCCATCCCGTCGGCGCTACCGGCGTATCCATGCACGTCATGGCCTGCCTCCAGCTCATGGGCGAGGCCGGCGAGATGCAGGTGCCCGGGGCGGAGCTCGCCGGGATCTTCAACATGGGCGGCGCGGCGGTGGCCAACTACGTCTCGATCCTGGAGCGGCGGCGCTGAGGCCATCCCGGTCGCGACCCCTCTCTGCCCGTCGCGGCCGTCCTCGCGAGCGGCGCGCAGCGATCCAGCGGCGCCAGGATAGTCGAGATCGCGCGGCTCTGGGTCGCTTCGCTGCGCTCGCGATGACGCCTAGAGGCGATCCAGCGCCTGCCGGAGATCGGCGATCAGGTCGGCCTCGTTCTCCAGCCCGATCGACAGCCGCACGGTCTCCGGCCCCACCTGAGCGGCGGCCTTCTCGTGCTCCGGCAGCTGCCGGTGCGTGGTCGAGGACGGGTGGATCGCCAGCGATTTGATCTCGCCGATGTTGACCAGATGCGAGATCAGCTCCAGCCCGGCGATGAACTGCAGCGCCGCCGGCTCGCCGCCCTTCAGCGCGAAGGTGAAGATCGAGCCCGGCCCGTCCGGGGCGTAGCGGCGGGCGAGGTCCTCGCCGGGCTGGCCCGGCAGCATCGGGTAGCTCACCCACGCCACCGCCGGGTGATCCTTCAGGAAAGCCGCCACCGCCCGGGCATTGGCGCAGTGCCGCTCCATGCGCAGCGGCAGGGTCTCGATCCCCGTGAGCGTCAGGAACGCGTTCATCGGCGACAGGCCGGGCCCGAGGTCGCGCAGGCCGAAGAACCGGCAGGCCGCCGCGAACGGAGTCTCCGGGAAGGCCTCGGTGAGCACCAGCCCGTCGTAGTCCGGCCAGGGCTCGGTGATCAGGTTGTAGCCGCCGGCCTTCGCCCACTCGAAGCGGCCGGCGTCGCAGATCACGCCGCCGATGGTCTGGCCGGAGCCGCTCAGGAACTTCGAGGTGGAGTGCCAGACGATGTCGGCGCCGTGCTCGATCGGCCGGATCAGGGCCGGCGAGGCCAGGGTGTTGTCGACGACGAGCGGCAGGTTGTGGCGGCGGGCCACCGCGGCGATCCCGTCGAGGTCCACCACCGACGCGCAGGGGTTCACGATCGATTCGCAGAAGATGGCCCGGCAGTCCGGCGTGATCGCCGCCTCAAAATCCTCCGGGGCCAAGCCGCGCGCGAAGCGCGGCTTCAGGTCGTAGCGCCCGTCGAGCCGGCGCATCAGGCCCAGCGACCCGCCGAACAGGCGCGGGGACGCGACGTAGGCGTCGCCGCTCTTCAGCAGCGTCATGAGAATCAGCTGCATGGCCGACTGTCCGGAGGACACCGCCACCCCGGCCCTCGCGCCCTCCAGGTCGGCGATCCGGCGCTCCAGCGCGGCGACCGTCGGGTTGGATCCGCGCGAGTACGAGAAGCCGGTCCGGCGACCGGCGAAGATGTCGGCGGCCTGCTCGGTCGAGTCGAAGACGAAGCCGTTGGTGAAGTAGATCGGCTGGACCCGCGCGCCCGTGGCGGGATCCGGCGCCGCGCCGGCGTGGATGGCCCGGGTCGCGAAGCGGTGCGGTCGGTTCTGGTCCGTCATGGCTCTCGGTCGGGTGTTCGGGGCCCGGACCGGGAGTCAGCCCGAGCGGATCCGTGCGTCAAGCCGCGCGGCGGATGAAGGCCTGCAGGGTCCGGACCAGGGTGGTCGGCTCGTAGGGCTTCGGGATGAACCGGGCGCCCTCCGGCATGTCGTTGGGGCCGGGCGTGCCCATGCCCGACACCACCAGCACGGGTATCGACGGCCAGCGATGCGCGACGAGGCGGGCCAGGGCGAAGCCGTCCATCGACCCCTGCGGCATGTCGACGTCGGTCATCAGGACGCCGACGTCGTCGCGGTTCTCCAGGACCTTCAGCGCCTTGTCGGCGTGCGACGCCTCGACGACGGTGAAGCCCGCATCCGCAAGGGTATCCGAGGCCTCCATCAGCAGGAGGCCATCATCTTCCACCAGGAGAACGACGGGTTGGTCGGACGGGCTATCTGACATCAGACCTGCGAAGGTGCGTCTCAATTCCGAAACCCGCGCCCTATTCCTCCGGGGCTCCCCCCGTCAAGGCGCGGGGCCGGATCCGTCAGGCGGCCTCCTCGCGCTTGCCGAGGCGCTTGTCGAGGTAGGTGTCGACCGTCTGGGTCAGTTCCTCGACCTTGCCGTCGAAGAAATGGTTCGCGCCGTCGACCATCTGGTGCTCGATGATGACGCCCTTCTGGGTCTTCACCTTCTCGATCACCGGCATGACCTCGCGGGCGGGCGCTACCCGATCCTCGGAGCCGTGCACGAACAGGCCGGAAGACGGGCAGGGGGCCAGGAAGGTGAAGTCGTAGCGGTTCGCCATCGCGGCGATCGAGATGAAACCCTCGATCTCGGGGCGGCGCATCAGGAGTTGCATGCCGATCCACGAGCCGAAGGACACGCCCGCGATCCAGCAGGACTTCGCCTCGGGGTTGACCGACTGCACCCAGTCGAGTGCGGCCGCGGCGTCCGACAGCTCGCCCGACCCGTGGTCGAACGCCCCCTGGCTGCGCCCGACCCCGCGGAAGTTGAAGCGCAGGGCCGCGAAGCCGCGGTTGGCGAAGGTGTAGAAAAGGTTGTACACAATCTGATTGTTCATCGTGCCCCCGAACTGGGGGTGCGGGTGCAGGATGATGGCGATCGGCGCGCCGCGCTTCTTGGGGGCTTGGTAACGGCCTTCCAGGCGGCCGGCCGGGCCGGTGAAGATCACTTCGGGCATCGCTCGTCTCTCGCTCCGGAGATCGCCCGCCGGGCGATCGGCGCGGCGGCGCAGCAGCCTTGACTCGTCGCGCGCGCCCCATAAAAGCAGTCTTAGAACAGTTCTAGGCGATTAGAACTATTCTAAACAAGCCGTTCGAAGCACCGCGTTGGCTGCCACGCCGACCGTGCCGGGTCGGCGGGATCTCATTTTCTCGGCGCGCCTTAGCACGGCGAGCCGGCGCGCGGGCAAGGAATTGTGACGCGTCGCAGCAGAGGGCTTAACGGAACGCGGATGAGCCGGGCACGCGCCTATCTCGACTACAACGCCACCGCCCCGGTCCGCCCGGCCGTCGCGGACGCTGTCGCGCGCGCGCTGACGCTCCAGGGGAACCCGTCCTCGATCCACGCGGAGGGCAGGGCGGCCCGGGCTGCCCTGGAAGCGGCCCGCACCCAGGTGGCGGCTCTCGTGAACGCCCGGCCCGCGCAGGTTGTCTTCACCAGCGGCGGGACCGAGGCGGCCAACGCCGTCCTGTCGGGATCCCTCCGCCGCCGCGGCGCGGCGGCACCGACGCGGCTCCTCCACTCCGCCACGGAGCATCCCTGCGTCGCGGCCGGTCACCGGTTCCCGGACGCGTCCGTCGAGGAAGTGCCAGTGACGGCCGACGGCGTGGTCGATCTCGCCGCCCTGGAGGCGCGCCTCGCCGCCCTCCACGGTGAGACCCTGCTCCTCTCGGTCCATGCCGCCAACAACGAGACGGGCGCGGTGCAGCCCCTGGCCGAGATCGTCGGCCTGGCGCGGGCACATGGCCGGACCCTGGTCCACAGCGACGCGGTCCAGGCCGCCGGCAAGATCCCCCTCGACATGGCGGCGCTCGGCCTCGACGCGCTGACGCTGTCGGGCCACAAGTTCGCCGCGGCCAAGGGCGTCGGCGCGCTCGTGCTGGCCGAGGGCGTCACCCTGGAGACCGCCTTCCTCCGCGGCGGCGGCCAGGAGCGGCGGCAGCGCTGCGGCACCGAGTGCCTGCCGGCGATCGTCGGCATGGGCGAGGCCGCCCGGATCGCCCGCGAGGCACTCGACGGCGAGGCCGCGCGTCTGGCCGGGCTGCGCGACCGGATCGAGGCCGGCGTGCGGGCCATGGCGCCCGACGCGGTGGTGTTCGCCGCCGGGGCGCCGCGCCTTCCCAACACCCTGAGCTTCTCGGTCCCGGGCCTTGACGCGCCCTCGGCCCTGATCGCCCTCGACCTCGCCGGCGTGGCGGTGTCGTCGGGCTCGGCCTGCTCCTCGGGCAAGGTCGCGCGCTCGGCGACCCTCGCCGCGATGGGTGTCGCTCCCGCGCTCGCCGGGGGGGCGCTGCGGGTCAGCCTCGGCTGGAACACGGTGGACGAGGAGGTGGCATGCTTCCTCGACGCCTTCGAACGGGTCGTGGAGACCCTATATAGACGGCGAGGCCAGGCGGCCTGAGCGCCGCACCCCCGCTTTCCGACAGACGCTTCCCGGCCCTTGACGCCGGAGATGCCTAGGAGACGCTGATGCCTGCTGTGCAGGAAACCATCGACCGGGTCCGCTCGATCGACCTCGACCAGTACAAGTACGGGTTCGAGACCACGATCGAGATGGAGAAGTCCGAGAAGGGCATCTCCGAGGACGTCGTCCGCTTCATCTCGGCCAAGAAGAACGAGCCCGCGTGGCTGCTGGAGTGGCGCCTCGACGCCTATCGGCGCTGGCTGACCATGAAGGAGCCGGAGTGGGCCCGCGTCGCCTACGACAAGGTCGATTACAACGACATCTATTACTACGCGGCGCCCAAGCGCCCGGCGGCGATGTCGCTCGACGAGATCGATCCCGAGATCCTGAAGACCTACGAGAAGCTCGGCATCCCGCTGCGCGAGGTCGAGGTGCTGGAGGGTATCGCCCCCGAGCGCCGTGTCGCGGTCGATGCCGTGTTCGACTCCGTCTCGGTGGCCACCACCTTCAAGAAGGAACTGTCGAAGGCCGGCGTGATCTTCATGCCGATCTCCGAAGCCGTGCAGGAATATCCCGAGCTGGTGCAGAAGTACCTCGGCTCGGTCGTGCCGGCGACCGACAACTTCTTCGCGACGCTGAACTCGGCCGTCTTCTCCGACGGGTCGTTCGTCTACATCCCGCCGGGCGTCCGCTGCCCGATGGAGCTGTCGACCTATTTCCGCATCAACGAGCGCGACACCGGCCAGTTCGAGCGCACGCTGATCATCGCCGACAAGGGGTCCTACGTCTCGTATCTGGAGGGCTGCACCGCCCCGAAGCGCGACGACAACCAGCTGCACGCCGCCGTGGTCGAGCTGGTCGCCCTGGATGACGCCGAGATCAAGTACTCGACCGTTCAGAACTGGTACCCGGGCGACAACGAGGGCAAGGGCGGCATCTACAACTTCGTGACGAAGCGCGGCGATTGCCGCGGCGCCCGCTCGAAGATCTCGTGGACGCAGGTCGAGACCGGCTCGGCGATCACCTGGAAGTACCCGTCCTGCATCCTGCGCGGCGACGATTCCCGCGGCGAGTTCTACTCGATCGCGGTGTCGAACGGCATGCAGCAGGTCGATTCCGGCACCAAGATGATCCATCTCGGCAAGAACACGACGAGCCGGATCATTTCGAAGGGCATCTCGGCCGGCCGGTCGCAGAACACCTATCGGGGCCTCGTCTCGGCGCACCGGAAGGCGAAGGGCGCGCGCAACTTCACGAACTGCGACTCCCTGCTGATCGGCGACCAGTGCGGCGCGCACACCGTGCCGTACATCGAGTCGAAGAACGCCTCGGCCGTCTTCGAGCACGAGGCGACCACCTCGAAGATCTCCGAGGAGCAGAAGTTCTACTGCCAGCAGCGCGGCCTCTCCGAGGAGGAGGCGACCGCGCTCATCGTCAACGGCTTCGTCCGGGACGTGCTGCAGCAGCTGCCCATGGAGTTCGCCGTCGAGGCCCAGAAGCTGATCTCGATCAGCCTGGAAGGCTCGGTGGGCTGACCGCCTGGGCGGCTACGACGACGGCGTGCTGCGCGCGGCCCATCGGCACAGCGCGCGGCACGCCGACGAGGTCAGGAGCAGCGTCCTGTGCGGATGCTTCTTCTGCCTCGCGGTTTTCGCGTCGGACGAGATCGCGGGCTGGATCGCCGATGACGGCACCGCCCTCTGTCCCCGGTGCGGCATCGACGCGGTGATCGGCGACCTCTCCGGCTACCCGGCCGGGAGCGCCGCCTTCCTGCGGGCGATGCGGGACGAATGGTTTTGAAGGACTTGGACTGACATGCTGGAAATCAAGAACCTCGTCGTGCAGATCGAGGACAACCGCATCCTGAACGGCCTCAACCTGACCGTGAACGACGGCGAGGTCGCGGCGATCATGGGCCCGAACGGCTCGGGCAAGTCGACCCTCTCCTACGTCATCGCCGGCAAGGAGGACTACGAGGTCCTCGACGGCGAGATCCTGCTCGACGGGCAGAACGTGCTGGAGATGGCCGCCGACGAGCGCGCCGCGGCCGGCATCTTCCTGGCCTTCCAGTACCCGCTGGAGATCCCCGGCGTCGGCACCATGACCTTCCTCAAGGCCTGCCTGAACGCGCAGCGCAAGGCGCGCGGCGAGGCCGAGCTCTCGACCCCGGACTTCATCCGCGCGGTGAACGGCGCCGCCGACAAGCTCGAGATCAACAAGGAGATGCTCAAGCGCGCGCTCAATGTCGGCTTCTCCGGCGGCGAGAAGAAGCGCATGGAGATCCTCCAGATGGCGCTGCTGCAGCCGAAGTTCTGCGTGCTTGACGAGACCGATTCCGGCCTCGACATCGACGCGCTGCGCATCGTCTCCGAGGGCGTGAACGCGCTGCGGGACCAGGGCCGCTCGTTCCTGGTGATCACCCATTACCAGCGCCTGCTCAACCACATCGTGCCGGACACCGTGCACGTCATGTCGAAGGGTCAGATCGTGAAGACCGGCGGGAAGGAGCTCGCCCTGGAGCTCGAGGCCTCGGGCTACGCCGAGTACCGTACCGGGGAGGCGGCCTGAGCCATGGCCGACGTCACGAACCTCCGCTCCCCCGCCGAGGCCGGCCTGTCGAAGCTGTTCGAGTCGGCCCGCCAGAGCTTCGCCAGCGAGAAGGCGATCGCTCGCGAGGAGGCCTTCCGCTTCTTCGAGGCGACCGGCCTGCCGAGCCGGCGGGTCGAGGCCTTCAAGTACACGGACCTGCGCGCCGCCATCACCGAGGCCGCGCCCCCGGCCGAGGCGCCGAGCCTCGACGCCGCCCGGGCGGCCGTCGCCGGGGCCAAGGGCTTCTCCGGTATCGAGGCCGCGCGCCTGACCTTCGTGAACGGCCATCTCGTCCGCGAGCTGTCGGATCTCGACCGGATCCCCGAGGGCGTCACGGTCGTCCCGATGTCCGAGGCGCTGACGAAGGCGCATGTCGACCTGAAGCAGCTCGCCCCCGTGGCGCAGGCCCGGGAGAACCCGGTCTACCAGCTCAACACCGCCTTCCTGGCGGACGGCGCGCTGATCACGGTGGCGCCCGGCGCGAAGCCGGCGCGGCCGCTGCACCTGCGCTTCGTCGGCGCCGGCGCCACGCCGTTCTCGACGGCCACCCGCGTGCTCGTCCAGATCGGCGAGGGCGCGGAATTCGGCCTGCTGGAGAGCCACGAGGGTCCGGACGGGCTCACCTGCCAGCCGAACGACGCCCTCGACGTGGTGGTCGGCCCCAAGGCCGCCTTCCGGCACACCCGCCTGAACAAGCAGGGCGACGCCGCCATCGCGCTCTCGACGCTGTCGCTGAAGGTCGAGGCCGAGGGTCAGGTCGAGACCGTCAACCTCGTGACCGGAGCGGTGCTGTCGCGTCACCAGATCTTCGTCCACGTCGCGGGCGAGGACACCAACGTCGTCGTCAACGGCGCCGCCATGCTGCGCAAAGGCCAGCTCGCCGACTCGACGCTGCTCGCCGATCACGCCGCTGTCGGCGGCGTCGGCCGCGAGCAGTTCAAGTGGATCATCGACGGCGACGCCACCGGCGTGTTCCAGGGCAAGATCATCGTCCGTCAGGCCGCCCAGCAGACGGACGGCAAGATGAAGTCCGACTGCCTCCTCCTCACCGACGAGGGGCAGATGATGAACAAGCCGGAGTTGGAGATCTTCGCCGACGACGTCGCCTGCGGCCACGGGGCCACCTGCGGCGCGCCGGACGAGGACCTGCTGTTCTACCTGATGGCCCGCGGCCTGCCGCGCGCGACCGCCGAGAGCCTGCTCGTCCAGGCCTTCGTGGGCGAAGCCGTGGAAACGGTCACGCACGAGGGCGCCCGCGATGCGTTGATTTGCGAGATCGAGGCGTGGCTGAAGGCGCGCGGCTAGCGCGACGCACCCTCCTCCCCCTTGCGGGGAGGAGCCAGAGGTGGGGGTGGTGCAGTCGGCACCGGAACGCTCGATCCTGCACCACCCCCACCCCTAGCCCCTCCCCGCCAGGGGGAGGGGACTCCGTCCTTCCGCAAGGAGGGCGTCCCGTGAGTGAGAAGCGATGAACGCACCCGTCCTCACCCCCACCTACGACGTCGCGGCGATCCGCAAGGATTTCCCGATCCTCGGCCAGCAGGTCTACGGCAAGCCGCTCGTCTACCTCGACAACGCCGCCTCGGCGCAGAAGCCCCGGCAGGTGATCGACGCGATGGTCTCGTGCATGGAGACCGGCTACGCGAACGTCCACCGCGGCCTGCACTACATGGCGAACGCCGCGACTGAAGGCTTCGAGGGCGCCCGCGAGACCACGCGCCAGTTCCTCAACGCCGCCTCGACGGACGAGATCATCTTCACCCGCAACGCCACCGAGGCCTACAACCTCGTGGCCTCGTCGATGGGCTGGGGCGGGCTGATCGGGGAGGGGGACGAGATCATCCTCTCGATCATGGAGCACCACTCCAACATCGTGCCGTGGCACTTCCTGCGCGAGCGCCGCGGCGCCGTGATCAAGTGGGCGCCGGTGGACGACCAGGGCAATTTCCTGGTCGAGGACTACGAGAAGCTGTTCTCGCCGCGGACCAAGATGGTGGCGATCACCCACATGTCGAACGTGCTCGGCACGGTGACGCCCGCCGCCGAGATCGTCCGGATCGCCCACGCCCACGGCGTGCCGGTCCTGCTCGACGGTGCGCAGAGCGCGGTGCACCAGCCCGTCGACGTCCGGGCGCTCGATTGCGACTTCTTCGTCTTCACCGGCCACAAGGTCTACGGGCCCACCGGGATCGGCGTGCTCTACGGCAAGAAGGAATGGCTGGAGCGCCTGCCGCCCTACCAGGGCGGCGGCGAGATGATCCGGACGGTGAGCGAGGACGCGATCACCTACAACGATCCGCCCCACCGGTTCGAGGCCGGCACCCCGGCCATCGTCGAGGCGGTCGGTCTCGGCGCCGCGCTTGAGTACATGATGAATCTCGGGCGCGACGCGATCGCAGCCCACGAGGCGAAGCTCACGGCCTACGCACAGGAGCGCCTCGGCGCGATGAATGCCCTGCGCCTGATCGGCACCGCGCCGGGCAAGGGCGGCGTGATCGCCTTCGAGATGAAGGGCGCGCATGCCCACGACATCGCCACGGTGATCGACCGGCAGGGCGTCGCGGTGCGGGCCGGGACCCACTGCGCGATGCCGCTGCTCAACCGCTTCGGCGTCACCTCGACCTGCCGCGCCTCGTTCGGGCTTTACAACACGACCACCGAGATCGATGCCCTTGCCGAGGCGCTCGGCAGAGCAGAAATGCTGTTCACCTGATACTGGGATGAGGCTGGTCCCGCCCGCGCGGGCCCGGGGAGAGTGAAGCGATGAGCACCGACGCCACCATCACGGGCGGCAAGAACGCCCCCGACGTCGCCGGCGACTCGACGATCCCGCAGGCGGAGCTCGATCGCCTGACCGACGACATCGTCGCGGCGCTGAAGACGGTCTACGATCCCGAGATCCCGGCCGACATCTACGAGCTCGGCCTGATCTACAAGGTCGACATCGGCGACGATCGGAACGTCGCGATCGACATGACTCTCACCGCGCCCGGCTGCCCGGTGGCGGGCGAGATGCCGGGCTGGGTCGAGAACGCCGTGTCGGCGGTGCCGGGGGTGCAGTCCTGCGCGGTGACGATGGTGTTCGATCCGCCGTGGGATCAGAGCCGCATGTCGGACGAGGCCCGCGTCGCCCTCGACATGTGGTAGCGACCCGGCGCAGCCTCACGATCTCCCGAAGCCTGTCCCGGGCGCGGCGCACCTCTCGGTGCGGCGCCCGATCGTCGTTGCGTGGGAAAGACTCGCGCCGCATGCGCAATGCGGCGGTCGAGCGCCGTGCGATCTGCGGCGATCTACGTAGCTGTTAAGATCCCGCTAACCATGACACCGCAGAGCGGGGGCGGCCGCCGCGAGAGCGGCCGATCCCTCGATACGGTTGGTGGACGCGGATGGCGGCGGGCTACGTGGTCGCGGCGTTTCTGGAGGCAGCCGGGCTGGTCGGCCTCGCGATCGCCCTGCTCAGGATGCGGACGGAGCGCCGGGCGCGGGTCGCGGAGTTGCGGAGCTTCCTTCGCTCCGGACAGATCCCGACATTCGACCTCGCCGGGACGCGCCGACCCGCGGACGCCGCCGCGCGGGCGATCGCCGTTCCGTACACGGCCACCCGCGGCGACGCTTCGGCGGCCAAGCCGTCGGCCGCCCGCGCGGCGCTCGGACGCGCCTTCATGCCCGGCGGCGCGGCCCCGCGGGCCGGGCTGGCCGACGCGATCAGCGCAGGATGATGTCGAGGCCGCTGCCGAACAGGACCACGGCGCTGAGCGTCAGCATGAACTTCAGGTCTTCGAGACGGGCGCTCATGATCGATCCTCGATGTTCGGCGGGTTAGCCGCCGTTCCGATGATCGATGATCACCAGATTAACGAATCTTTCGCGAGTCCTTTCAGGATCCGTTAGGGATTTACCGACGGTTTCCCTTTGCTAACGTTACCGATGTGTTAAGGCCCCGTCCGGGGCCGTCGGCCCATTCCGACCCGGCGAGGCGGCACGTCAGGGGCCGGCCGGAGCGCACGAAGGTTCGAGGCATGTCTCCACGTCCGCGCACAACCGTCCATCGAGCCGTCGACTGGATGTTTCGCGACCGGACCACTGGCGCGATCACCGTCGCGCAGTGGCCGAACCTGCCGCTCTGGCTGTTCGCGGGCCTCAGCCTCGCGGCGTGGCTGGCCCAGGACAGCGGGCCGCTCTCCCCCTGGTTGCCGGCCGCCTGGCTGTCCGTCGGAGCCGACCTCGCGCTGGCTTGGTGGGCGGCCGACGAACTCCTGCGCGGCGTGAATCCCTGGCGCCGAATCCTCGGCGCCGCGACCCTCGTCGGGCTCGCCGCGCTGATCACGCTTCGGCGAGCGGGCTAGAGCCGGAACCCTGCCACCGGCAATTGTATTCCTACGAGGAAAACCGGCACGGAGGCCGTACCGACGTCGCCGATTGCAGTCGATCGGCACAACATCTCACTTCAAGGGGGCGGCCCGAGGGTTCAGCGTGGGACGGCGTCACCGCGATGAAACCATAACGGTAGGTTGCACCCGCCGGGAAAGTGTGGATGGTCGTGCCGCGCGCCGCACGAACGGCGTCTGTTGGGCATCCCGTGCATCCGAGCTCGGCTGAAGAACTGGTTTCGAAGAGATCATGACGGACGCGGGCGGCTTCGATCTCGACGGCAGGGCGAAATCTGCTCACGAGCGGGACGTGCTGCTTCGCCAGATCGCCGACGCGCTGAGCATCCCGGTCTCGATCTTCCGCAGACCGACGGGGACTTCGGCGGCCCGCGGCCCGAGCGCCGCGGAATGCGCTGCCCTGCTGACCGCCTTCTCGCGCATCGACGATCCGGATCTGCGAAGGGAATGCCTGGCTCTGGCGGAGCGCTACAGCCGGACCTGAGCCGCGGGCGTCCTCGCGGTGCGGTGGCGCACACGGGTTCGGTCAGCGCCGCACGGGCACCGTGCTATAGGGCGGCCGCCGCCGGAGGCGTCTCGCTCGGCCGGCCCACCGCGTGTCCGGTGCCGGAACCCTGGCTGCCGGCCCCGTGCATGCCCCGCTCGCGCTAGGCCCTGATGCCGATCATCTCCATCTCGAAACTCTCGAAGACCTACACGTCCGGCTTCACCGCCCTGCGCGACATCGACCTCGCCATCGAGCGCGGCGAGATCTTCGCCCTGCTCGGACCGAACGGGGCGGGGAAGTCGACACTCATCAACATCGTCTGCGGCATCGTCACCGCGAGTTCGGGGACCGTTCTGGTCGACGGCTACGATATCGCGGCGGATTACCGCGCCGCGCGCCGCGCGATCGGTCTGGTCCCGCAGGAACTCACCACCGACGCGTTCGAGACGGTGCTGAACACCGTGAGCTTCTCCCGCGGCCTGTTCGGGCTGCGGCCGGATCCCGGGCATATCGAGCGGATCCTCCGGGCGCTGTCCCTCTGGGACAAGCGCGACAGCCGGCTGATGACCCTGTCGGGCGGCATGAAGCG
This sequence comes from Methylobacterium mesophilicum, assembly GCF_036441335.1. Lineage (GTDB taxonomy): Bacteria > Pseudomonadota > Alphaproteobacteria > Rhizobiales > Beijerinckiaceae > Methylobacterium > Methylobacterium mesophilicum_B. The sequence continues at coordinate 22,285 of NZ_MLBW01000021.1, read as the reverse complement.
GCGGGTGCTCATCGCCAAGGCGCTGTCGCACGAGCCCCGGGTGCTGTTCCTCGACGAGCCCACCGCGGGCGTCGACGTCGAGCTGCGGCAGGACATGTGGCGTCTCGTGCGCGACCTGCGCCAGCAGGGCGTCACCGTCATCCTCACCACCCACTACATCGAGGAGGCCGAGGAGATGGCCGACCGCATCGGCGTGATCCGCCGGGGCGAGATCATCCTGGTGGAGGAGAAGGCCGCGCTGATGCGCAAGCTCGGCCGGAAGCAGCTGACGCTGCACCTCCAGCAGCCGATCGCCGCGGTGCCGCCGGAACTCGCCGATTACGGCCTCGCGCTCGGCGGGGAGGGGACCGAGCTGGTCTACACCTACGACACCCGCGCCGAGCGCACCGGGATCACCGGGCTCCTGACCGGTCTGGCGGCGGCGGGCATCCGCTTCAAGGACCTCCACACCGAGCAGAGCTCCCTGGAGGACATCTTCGTGGGCCTCGTGCGCGAGGAGAGGGCACAGGCATGAGCGCGGCGTTCAGCATGAACTGGCCTGCGGTCCGGGCCATCTACCTGTTCGAGATGGGCCGCTTCTGGCGCACCGCCGGGCAGAGCATCCTGGCCCCGGTCATCTCGACGACCCTGTACTTCGTGGTCTTCGGCGCGGCGATCGGCTCCCGGGTCTCGGCGGTCGACGACGTGCCCTACGGGCTGTTCATCGTGCCCGGCCTGATCATGCTCTCGCTGCTGACGCAGAGCATCTCGAACGCCTCGTTCGGCATCTACTTCCCGCGCTTCGCCGGCACGATCTACGAGATCCTGTCGGCGCCGATCTCGCCGCTGGAGGTGGTGCTGGGCTTCGTCGGCGCGGCGGCCTCCAAGTCGATCCTGATCGGGCTGATCATCCTGGCGACCTCGGCCCTGTTCGTGCCGCTGCGGATCGACCATCCGCTCTGGATGATCGCCTTCCTGCTGCTCACCGCGGTGACGTTCAGCCTGTTCGGCTTCGTCATCGGGCTGTGGGCGGACGGGTTTGAGAAGCTGCAGCTGGTCCCGCTCCTCGTGGTGACCCCGCTCACCTTCCTGGGCGGCAGCTTCTACGCGATCGGCATGCTGCCGCCGTTCTGGCACGCCGTGAGCCTGCTGAACCCGGTCGTGTACCTGATCAGCGGCTTCCGCTGGGCGTTCTTCGGCAAGGCCGACGTGAACATCGCGATCAGCCTGGGCATGACCGCGCTGTTCCTGGTGATCTGCCTCGGCCTCGTGACCTACATCTTCCGCACGGGCTACCGGCTGAAGAGCTGAGGGCTAGGGCTGCGCGGCCAGGAAGGCCAGCACGCCGTCCCGGTGCGGCTTGGCGCCGACCGCGGTGGAGTGGTCCTTGCCCTCGATCTCGAGGGCCCGGGCGTCCGGGATCAGGGCGGCGAGACCGGGGCCCGAGCCCGCGACCGTGTCGAGGGTCCCGACCGAGACCAGGACCGGCACCTCGATCTGCGCGAGCTCGCCCCGGCTGAGCGTCTGACGGGAGCCGCGCATGCAGGCGGCCAGCGCCCGCAGGTCGCTCCGGGTCTGCTCGGCGAACATCCGGAAGGCCGCCGCCGTGGGGTTGGGCGCGGGCGTCCCGGCCGGCGCCTCCAGCGCCTCGGCGATGCCGGACGGCAGGCCCTTGCCCTCGATCAGGTGCATCCCGAGACCGCCGATCAGGGCCGAGCGCACCCGGTCCGCGTGGTCCAGCGCGATGTGGGCGGTGATCCGCCCGCCCATCGAGTAGCCCATGATATGGGCCCGCGCGATGCCGAGATGGTCGAGGAGCCGGATCGCGTCGCCGGCCATCGCCTCGGAGCTGTAGGCGGCCGGGTCGTAGAGCTTCTCGCTCTCGCCGTGGCCGCGATTGTCCAGCGCGATCGCCCGGTAGCCGGCCTGGGTCAGGGCCTTCACCCACTGGGTGTTGACCCAGTTGACCGCGTGGTTCGACGCGAAACCGTGGATCAGCAGGATCGGCTTGCCCGAACCGTCCGCCGGCGGGACGTCGATATAGGCGATCCGCACGCCGTCGGAATTGAAGGTCTCCATGCCGCGCAACCTGTGTTCATCAAGCTCGGCCACGGCTTAGAACACCCGGGCGCGCCGGAGCAACGCGGATCGATCCGCTTGCGGGCGGCGACGCCGGCTGGCAAACCGCCCCGGTCATGACGGACACGCAGCCCTACGGCACCTATGCACCGTCCGGTCTCGTGGCGGCGATCACCCGCCGCACGAACCGGATCCCGGCCGAGTCGTGGTACGGGCGGCGCCTCGCGCTGTTCCTGCGCCGGATCGCCATCGCGCGCCTCGGGGGCAAGCCCCTCGACGTGACCCGCTACGGCGCGCGGATGCGGCTGCACCCGTACAACAACAACTGCGAGAAGAAGGTGCTGTTCACCCCGCAGTTCTTCGACCCGGAGGAGCGGGCGCTGCTGCAGGCGCGCCTGCCGCGGGACTGCGTGTTCCTCGACATCGGCGCCAATGTCGGCGCCTACGCGCTCTGCGTGGCCGCCTTCTCGGGCCCGGGCGCGCGGATCGTCGCGGTCGAGCCGCAGCCCGACGTGTTCGACCGCCTGACCTACAACATCGCCCAGAACCCCTTCCACACCGTCAAGGCGGTCGCCTGCGCGGTGGCCGACAAGGCCGGCGAGCTGACCCTGTTCATCGACCCGCGCAACCGCGGCGAGTCGAGCCTGCGGATCGTCGGCACCAACGAGGGCGCGCGGATCACCGTGCCGGCGGTGACGCTGCTCGACCTGCTGCGCAGCGAGGGCCTGACCCGGGTCGATGCCATCAAGCTCGACGTCGAGGGCGCCGAGGACCTGATCCTGGAGCCGTTCCTCCGCGAGGCGCCCGACGCCCTGCTGCCGCGGATCCTGCTTCTCGAGAACGGCACCGGCCAGTGGCAGCTCGACCTGCTCCAGCACCTGGCCGGCCACGGTTACCGCGAGATCGCGCGCTCGCGGCTGAACCTGATGTTCGAGCGCGACGCCGTCAGGGCGGCGTGATCACCGGGATCTCCGCGGCGATGGCGACGCCCTCCGGCCCCACGGCACAGCGATAGGCGCGGACCGCCACGCCCGCCGCGCGCGCCTCCCGGAACGCCCGGTCGAAGGCGGGATCGATGTCCCGGGCGACGTCGAAGGGCTCGGCCCGCATCTGCACGACGATGACCACCAGCGCGCTTCCACCCTCGGCCACGACCTGGGCGAGGTCCCGCATGTGCCGGGCGCTGCGGGCCGCCGTGCAGTCCGGGAACTCGGCCAGACCCGGCCGCCGCATCAGGTGGCAGTTCTTGACCTCGACGTGGCACGGCCCGGCCCCCGCGCCGCTCGCGAGGAAATCGACCCGGCTGGCCGCGGCGTAGCGCACCTCGGGCCTCAGCGCGTCGTGGCCGCGGAGCGCGGCGATCGCGCCGGCCCGGAAGGCCTCGGCGACGAGCGCGTTCGGCCGCATCGTGTTGATGCCGACCCACTGCGCCCCGCCGGGGAGGTCGGCCTCCACCAGCTCCCAGGTGAGCGGCAGCTTGCGCGCCGGGTTGGACGAGCGCGACAGCAGCACGCGGGCGCCCGGCGTGCTCAGCCCGAGCATGGCTCCGGGGTTGGGGCAGTGGACGGTGACGCGGCCGTCGTCGGTGTCGATATCGGCGAGGAAGCGCTTGTAGCGCTGCACGAGCCGTCCCGGCACCAGCGGCGCGGCGAACTGCATGGGGTCCTCGGGGTTCACGTAGTCGGGAGCCGCGGTCGCGCTATCTGCCTGCAGGACCCGCCCGACGCCAGAGTTCCATGAGCCAGCCTTCCGAATCCGTCACCGCCGCGATCCTCGTCATCGGCGATGAGATCCTCTCGGGTCGCACCAAGGACAAGAACATCGGCACCATCGCCGACTTCCTCACCGCCGCCGGGATCGACCTGCGCGAGGTGCGGATCGTGCCCGACGAGGCCGCCATGATCGTCGAGGCGGTCAACGCCCTGCGCACCCGCTACACCTACCTGTTCACCACGGGCGGGATCGGCCCGACCCACGACGACATCACCGCCGATTGCGTGGCCGAGGCCTTCGGGGTCGGCATCGACGTCGACGAGCGCGCCCGGGCGATGCTGCTGGAGCGGCACAAGCCCGAGGATCTCAACGAGGCCCGCCTGCGCATGGCGCGGATCCCGTTCGGCGCCGACCTGATCGCCAATCCCGTCTCGAAGGCACCGGGCTTCCGCATCGGCAACGTCCACGTGATGGCCGGCGTGCCCAGCATCATGCAGGCCATGCTGGACTCGGTCGCCCCCACGCTGACGGGCGGCGCCGCGATGCTGTCCGAGACGATCGAGGCGGCCGGCCTGCCGGAAGGCACCTACGCGGGCGGCCTCGGCGAGATCGCGAAGGCGCGGCCCGCCGTCTCGATCGGCTCGTACCCGGCGATCACGCCGGAGGGCTTCCGCAACCGGATCGTCGTGCGAAGTCGGGACGCCGACGCCCTCGCCGAGGCGCGCGGCGCCGTCGAGGCCCTGCTGGCGCGGCTCTCGGCCTGACCGGCCCTATCCGATCGATCGTGTTGCGTAGCGGAGCTGTCGGATGGTGCGGGACAAGGACAAGCGGGCGGATCCCGAGGCGCGCCGCGACGAGCTGCTGAAGGAAGTGTCCGAGATCGGCCGGCCCGACGCCTACGTCCTCCACGAGGTCATCCGGCTGGAGGGCGACGAGGAGCTGCGCCGCCACGGCCTCGCGCTGTTCCTCTCGGCCTTCGCGGCCGGGCTCAGCATCGCCCTGTCGCTGATCGTGCCGGGCGTCCTGCGGAGCCACCTGCCGGAAACCGACTGGGCCAAGATCGTCAGCTCGATGGGTTACGCGGTCGGGTTCCTGGTCGTCGTCCTCGGGCGCCAGCAGCTCTTCACCGAGAACACCATCACGCCGATCCTGCCGCTCCTGCACGACCGCTCCGTGAAGACGGCGCTCCGCGTCGTCAGGCTCTGGATGATCGTGCTGTCGGGCAACATCCTGGGCACGCTCGCGATCGCGGCGCTGCTGGCCTATTCGGGTGCCTTCGAGCCGCCGGTCCTCAAGGCCTTCGCGGAGATCAGCCACGACGCCGTCGCGCACGGCTTCTGGGCGACGTTCGTCAAGGCCGTCTTCGCCGGGTGGATGATCGCCCTGATGGTCTGGTTCCTGCCGGCGACCGCCAGCGCGGCGCCGTTCGTGATTCTCCTGATGACGTGGCTGGTGGCGCTCTGCAGCCTCGCCCACATCGTGGCCGGCTCCGTCGAGGCCTTCTACCTCGTGGTCACGGGCGCGGCGTCGCTGCACGACTACGCGGTGAGGTTCTTCCTGCCGACCCTCCTCGGCAACACCTTCGGCGGCGTGACGCTGGTGGCGGTGCTGAACTACGGGCAGGTCGCGCCCGAGGTCGAGGAGACCAAGGCGGTGGAGGGCGAGCGCCCGGACTGACGGCGCGGACGTGGGATCCGCGCTTGCCGCCTCAGTCGAGCCGCACCGGCGGGCTGATCAGGTGGTCGAGATCGTCGAGCACCCAGGTCAGGGTCCCGCGCAGCGGGCCGTAGAGCCCGATCTGGTGCTGCCGGTACAGCAGGTCGTGCGTCAGCCGCGCCGAGAGCCCGTTCAGGCGCCCGCCGCCGAACGTGTAGCGGCCGAGGGTGCCCCAGCCGTTGAAGTCGGCCAGCGAGACGATCGCGCCCTTCTCGACATAGTGGAACGGCGGCAGGTCCGCGGCCCGCGCATCCCCGCGGGCCAGCGCCCGGCCGAGATGGCGCGCGAGGTGCTGCGCCTCCTGGCGGGCGGCCTGCGCGGTCGCGGGAACGGGTCGGCCGGTCCGGGGATCGGTGAGGCTGGCGCAGTCGCCGAGGGCGATGATGGCCGGATCCCCGGTGGTGCGCAGGTCCGGGCGGACCACGAGCTGCCCGGTCCGCGAGCGCTCCAGGCCGTCGAGGCCGGCGAGCACGTCCGGCGCCTTCACGCCGGCCGCCCAGACCTTCAGCGCGGCCGGGACGCGGCTGCCGTCCTTCAAAGCGAAGCCGTCCGCGTCCGCCGCCGTCACCGTCGCGCCGGTCCGGACCTCCACGGCGAGGTCCGACAGCGTGCGGGCGGCGGCACGGGACACCCTGTCCGGAAAGGCCGGCAGCAGGCGCGGCCCGCTCTCGATCAGCGTCAGGCGCAGGCGACCCGGCAGGTCGGGCGAGCCGTAGGCCGCGAGGAGGTTGATGGCGTGCTTGAGCTCGGCGGCCAGCTCGACGCCGGTCGCGCCACCGCCCACGATCGCGATCTGCAGCGGGCCGCCACCGTCGAGCCGGGCCAGGAGATGGCACCGCAGTTGCTCGTGGAAGTGCTCGGCCTCGGTGAGGTCGTCGATGGTCAGGCAATGCTCGGCCACGCCGGGCGTGCCGAAATCGTTGGCGCGGCTGCCGATGGCGAGCACCAGCAGGTCGTAGGCGCGCTCCACCTCAGGGAGACCCGCGGCGGCCTCGACCGCGAGCCGCACGCGCCCGGCCCGCCGGTCGATGCCCACGAGGGCGCCGGGCTGGAAGCGGAAGCCGTTGCGGCGCGCCTGGGCGAAGAAGTCCAGCTTCTGCCGGTCGGCCCGCGCGGTGCCGGCCGCGAAGGTGTGCAGCATCGGCTTCCAGACGTGCGAGAGGCTGCGATCGGCGAGGGTCACGTCGGCCCGACCGCCGCGTCCGAGGCTGGTCGCCACCTCGATCCCGGCGACGCCACCGCCGACGATCACGATCCGTGGTCTTCCCGCCATGACGTCTCCGCATCCGCACGGGTCGGGAACGCCGGTCGCGGCCTCGATGTTCGCGGCGGAGCGCCGATTCCGCCCGGCGTCGGACGCGCTCCGTGCGCGGCCCGTCCCCGATCCAGCGCCCGCCGGGATCGCGTCGCCGCGCGCGCGCCGACAGGGGGCCGTCGACCATGAAAAAAGCCGCCCGGGGGCGGCTTTCTCGAACGGCGCGCCGCTGCGTCCGGATCAGGAGCGCATGCGGGTCCGGACCTCGCCGAGGCTTGCGCGGATCAGGTTCTGGGCGGCGTCGCCCTGCATCCGCTCGCGCAGGATCGTCTCCGAGACCTTCACGGCGGCCTCCGCGGCGGCGGCGCGGACCTGAGCCTCGGCCTGGGCCTCGGCCTGGGCGATCTTGGTCTCGGCGGCCTTGGTCCGGCGGGCCAGGAAGTCGTCCAGCTTGCGGTGACCCTCCTCGGCGGCGCGCTTAGCCTCCTCGCGGGCACCGGCGACGATCGACTCGGCCTCCTTCTCGGCCTCGGCGCGGCGGCGCTTGTAGTCGGCCAGGACGGCGGCGGCCTCCTCGCGCAGGCGCTTGGCCTCGTCGAGCTCGTGGCGGACGCGGTTGGCGCGGCCGTCCAGGCCCTTGAGCATCGTCGAGAAGGCGCCGGCCTTCCAGGCGATGCCCATGAAGATGACGAACGCGACGGCGACCCAGAATTCGGCTTCGAGCAGCATCGTGGGATCCCGTCAGTGTGCGGTGGCGTCGAGGGCGCGGTCGAGGCTCGTCCGGTCCGGGGCCTGCCCGGTCAGACGCTCGACGATGGCCGACGCGGCCTCGCCCGCGATCGAGCGGACGTTGCCCATGGCGGCCTCGGTCCGCGTGCGGATCGTGGCCTCGGAGGCTGCGAGCTTGGCGTTCAGCTCGTCCTCCAGCGCCTTGCGCTTGGTCTCAGCCTCGGCGGCCAGCTCGTTCCGGGTGGTCTGCGCGATGTCGCGCGCCTTGCCCTGGGCGTCCCGGAGGGCGGTCTCGAAGGCCACGCCGGCGGCGTCCGCCTCGGCCTTCATCGCCTGCGCCTGATCCAAGTCGGCACGCAGGCGCTCGGCGCGGGCGTGCAGGATCGACTGGATCCGCGGCAGCGCGATCTTGTCCATCAGGTAGTAGAGGAGCCCGAAGGCCAGGGCGAGCCAGATCAGCTGCGCCAGGAAGCCCGAGGTCTCGAAGGGCGGGAAGGCGCCGGAATGCGCTTCCGTATGCTCGACATGGCCCGGCACGACCTGCGTGTCGGCGCCCGGGGGCGGCGTGGTGAGGGGATTGGGCTGCGCCATGAGACCGCTACACTGACACCGTTCGCTGAGGCCACCGCCGGCGCGGTGACGGACGAAGGCGGACGCCCCGTCGCGGGAGCGTCCACCCGTTCATCGGGCCGGAGCCCGGGAGGAGACCGCGGGGACCGCGGGCTCCGGCGCCGATCAGACGGCGAAGAGCAGCAGCAGCGCGATCAGCAGCGAGAAGATGCCGAGCGCCTCGGTGAGGGCGAAGCCCAGGAGCAGGGTGGCGCGCTGGCCGTCGGCCGCGGACGGGTTGCGAAGGGCGCCGGCGAGGAACTGACCGAACAGGTTGCCGAGGCCGATGCCCGCACCCGCCATGCCGAGGCAGGCGAGGCCGGCGCCGATGTACTTCGCAGCGACGGGATCCATGGTAACTCCTGAGGTCTCTACAGATCGAAACGTGCAGTGACGTTTGCGGCGGGTGGAGCCGGCCGATCAGTGGCCGGGGTGAAGGGCGTCGTTGAGGTAGATCGCCGTCAGCGTCGCGAAGACGTAGGCCTGAAGCGCCGCAACGAGGAACTCGAGAGCGGTCAGCGCGATCGTCAGGAACAGCGGGAGCGGCGATAGCACGCTCCAGGCGCCCGCGAGAAGAAGCTGGACCACGAAGAACGCGAAGATCTTCATCGCGATGTGGCCGGCCAGCATGTTGGCGAACAGACGGACCGACAGGCTGATCGGGCGCGAGATGAACGAGATCACCTCGATCGGCACCAGGATCGCGAGGAGCGGCTTCGGCACGCCCGACGGCACGAACAGGCCGAAGAAGTGGGTGCCGTGCTTCATCACGCCGAAGATCACCACGGTGGAGATCACGAGCGCAGCGAGGCCGAAGGTGATGATCAGGTGGCTGGTCACCGCGAAGGCGTAGGGGATCATCCCGAACAGGTTCAGGATGAGCACGAACATGAACAGCGAGAACACGAGCGGCATGAACCGCTTGCCGCCGTCGCCCGTAGCCTGGTGCACGGTGTCGGCGATGAATTCGTAGAAGATCTCGGCCAGCGACTGCATGCGGCCCGGGACGACCGAGCGGGACGCGGTCGCCACGATCGTGATGAGCGCGATCACACCGACGGCGGCGAACATGTAGAGGGCCGACTGCGTGAACGCGAGCTGCTGGTGGCCGATATGGCCCAGCGAAACGAGCGGCTTCAGCTCGAACTGATGGATCGGGTCGATCGTGACCGCCATTCCCGCTTCCGCCCTTCTTGTCCGGCGCGCCGACGGGTGTCGGCCGCCCCACATTCCCCACTGACCGGCGCGCCTTATGGCTCCTGCCGATCGCGCCGTCCCGGACGCGCGCCGGCGAAACCCGACACCCGCATCACGTTGTAGACCCCCGCGACGAACCCCAGCATCAGGAGGACGATCAGGCCCCAGGGCTTCGTCCCGAAGACATGATCGACGATCCAGCCGAGTATGCCCCCCGCGATCACGCCCGCGACGAACTCCGTGGAGAGCGTCATGGCCTGGCCCAGCGAGGATGGCCCGCCGTCCCGAGGGCGCGTGGAATGACCGGGAGCAGCCTGCGGCCGCTTCCGTTCGATCTGCGTCTCGAGACGTCTGAGCCTCGCGGAGAGTTCGCTGTCCGTCGGCGTCTGCTCGGCCCCTTTCCCGTCCCTCGGATCGTCGCCGTTCACGGCTCAAAACTCATCGGGCGGGAGGCTGTGGAACCGGCTGGACACCCCCAGCAAGCGGGGCGCACCATAGTTTCGCCTATCTTGAGTGTCAAGGCGAACCCCATACGCCGTAAGTAATTGATTTTGATTTGGTATTCCAACTTGGAGCGCGGTGCCGGAGCCGCACCGCGCGCGAGGCTCCGGCCGCTCGATCAGGCGCCGATGATCGGCTTGATCACCTTCTCCATGCCCTCGACCGTCATCTCGCCGGTGTAGCGCTCGCCGTTGATGAAGAAGGTCGGGGTCGAATCCACTTTGAAGACGTCGAGGCCGCGCTGCTTCACGGCGTTGACCGCGCTGTAGATCTTCTGGTCCTTCAGGCAGGCCTCGAAGGTCTGTTTGTTGTAGCCCGCCTGCCGGAGCATCTGCTCCAGGGCGTCCACGGGCTTCGGCGTGAAGGCCCAGGCCGGCTGCTGGTCGAACAGCAGATCGGTGATCGGGTAGTACTTGGAGTCGCCCTGGCAGCGCGCGAGCATGAAGGCCGCGGTGGCCAGCGGGTCGAGGGGGAATTCGCGCAGCGTGAACCGCACCTTGCCGGTGTCGATGTAGCGCTCCTTGAGGGTCGGCCACGTGGTCCGGTGGAAGGCCGCGCAGTGCGAGCAGGTCATCGAGGCGTACTCGATGATCGTGCACTTGGCGTCCGCCGGGCCGAGCCAGACGTCGCCGAGGGGGCCCGGCTGCAGCAGGGCCGCCATCTCGGCATTCTGCGCCCGGGCGGGCCGCCCGAGATACGGCAGGGCGAGGCCGGCGCCGAGGGCGAGGCCGGAGAACTTGAGAGCGTCGCGTCGCGTCGTCATCGGGCAGGCTCCGCCGGATTGATCAGTCGTGGCGTCCGGATGCCGGTACTCGGGCGCGACCGTCCTGGCAAGGTGACCGAATCGACCGTTCACCGCTCCGGGCGGGTCGCCACCGCGGCGGTGCCGAGGCGGTCGAGGGCGGCGCGCAGGCCGTCATCGGCGATCCCCGCCACGGCGCGCTGCACCTCGACGGCGGCCGCGGGATCGACGCGGGCACGCGCGGGCGCCCGGCCGCCGCGCCCGACCCGGTCCTGCTGGAGGACGATCCGGGAGACGCAGGCCCAACCGTAATGGGCGTTGATCCGCTGGATCACCACCGGCGCGAGATGCTGCAACTCGAGCGCGAAGACGCCCTCGACGCGCACGACCAGCGTGCCGGATTCGGGCGTAGCGGACTCGCTCCGGCGGCGCTTCGGCCATTCCAGCTTTGACGGGCGGCAGTAGCGGGCCAGCCGCTCGCCGACGATCTCCGGCCAGGCGGCCAGGATGTCGGTCGAGGCGAACCCCTGCGCCGCGAAGGCCGGCCCGATGCAACTCTCGATCAGTTCGGCCAGCGGTTTGACGCGCGCCATGGTGGTTCCGGCCCCGTGGATCCGCGGAGGTTAGCGCAGGATGGTTGACGAAGGGAGCACGCGCCGGCGCTTTCGCCGCCCTATGATCGCCGCGGCGCTCCGGCTATGCAGCGCGACCCCTCCCGACCTGCCCATGCCGCCTCGCACATCCACGGATCCCGAAGCCGGTCCCGGACCGCGCGCCGACGACCTGCTCGCCTGGTACGACCGGCATCGGCGGGTGCTGCCCTGGCGCGCGCTCGCCGGCGCGGTGCCAGATCCCTACCGGGTCTGGCTGTCCGAGGTGATGCTGCAGCAGACCACCATCGCGGCGGTGCGGCCGTATTTCGAGCGCTTCCTGACGCGCTTCCCCGACATCTTCGCCCTGGCCGACGCCCCCGAGGAGGCGGTGATGGCGGCCTGGGCCGGCCTCGGCTACTACTCCCGCGCCCGCAATCTCCACGCCTGCGCGAAGGCGGTGGCGGCGGCCGGCGGCCGGTTCCCCGACACCGCCGAGGGCCTGCGCAAGCTCCCGGGAATCGGCGCCTACACGGCCGGCGCGATCGCCGCGATCGCGTTCGACCGGCCAGAGGCCGCCGTCGACGGCAATGTCGAGCGGGTCCTGAGCCGGGCCTACGCGGTGGAGGCCCCGCTCCCGGGCAGCCGGCCGGAGATCCGGCGCCTCACGCAGGCGCTCGTGCCGCAGGACAGGCCGGGCGACTTCGCCCAGGCGCTCATGGATCTCGGCGCGACGATCTGCACGCCGAAGCGCCCCGCCTGCGCGCTCTGCCCGTGGATGGCGCCCTGCCGTGCCCGGTCGCTCGGCACGCAGGAGACCTTCCCGCGCAAGGTCAGGGTCGCCAAGGGGGCCCTCCGCCGCGGCGCCGCCTTCGTGGCGATCCGCAGCGGCGACGAGGCGGTTCTGCTGCGGACGCGCCCGCCCGAGGGTCTGCTCGGCAACATGGCCGAGCCGCCGGGGAGCGCCTGGGAGCCGGATTACGACGTCGCCGCCGCCCTGCTGGACGCGCCCCTCGACGCGCGGTGGAAGCGCCTCCCGGGGCTCGTCCGCCACGGCTTCACGCATTTCCCCCTGGAGCTGACGGTCTTCGTGGCCCGCGTCGCGCTGGCGACGCCGGCCCCCGCCGGCACGCGCTTCACGCCGCGCAGCGCCCTCGACGACGAGCCGCTGCCCGGCCTCATGCGCAAGGTCCTGGCCCACGCCTTCGACCCGAAGCCGGAGCCGGAGAAGAAGCCGCGCGGGCGCCCCAGGAAGGAACCCCCGCCGATGCCGCTGCTGGCGGCGATGGAGGCGCCGGTCTCGATGCCGGATCCCGAGCCGCGCCCGCGCGTGCGCGCCGTCCCGAAGCCCCAGCCGAAGGCGCCGCCGGCGCCGCCGCAGGAGACGGACGAACTGTTCGAAGGCGAGGTCGAGCAACCCGTGGCTTCGGTGCGTGCCCGATCGTCGGCCCGGCGGTCGGGGCCGGCCCGGAAGCGGTAGCCGACCGTCATCGCGAGCGCAGCGAGGCGACCCAGGGCAGCGCGACATCCGAGATCGTCGCGCCGACTGAATCGCTTCGCTGCACTCGCGAGGACTGCGGCGTGTCAGCCGTTGGCCATCGCCTGCCGCAGGCCCGCCCGGTATGTGTCGATCACCACCGGTTTGCCGCCGCGCTCGACGTGCCAGAAGGTCCAGCCGTTGCAGGCCGGGAGGCCCTGCACCAGCGCGCCGATCTTGTGGATCGAGCCGATCACGAGGCCGTTGTCGAGCTGGCCGTCCGGGCGCACCGTGGCGCGGAACCGGCGGCGCTCGTCGGTCACGGTCTCGCCGGGGCGGATGTGGCCCGCCTCGATCACCAACAGGAACGGCACCCGCGGCTCGGCGCGCTTGGTCGGCGCCACCATCAGGGCGGCCTTCGACAGCGGCTCCACGGCGGCGATTCGGTCCCGGGCCGCCTCGGCGTAGGTCGCCTCGCGCTCGATGCCGATGAAGCGGCGGCCGAGGCGCTTGGCGACGGCGCCCGTCGTGCCGGTGCCGAAGAACGGGTCGAGCACGACGTCGCCGGGATTGGTCGCGGCGAGCAGCGTCCGGGCGAGCAGGGCCTCGGGCTTCTGGGTCGGGTGGACCTTGCGGCCCTCCGCGTCCTTCAGCCTCTCCTCGCCGGTGCAGAGGGGGATGAACCAGTCCGAGCGCATCTGGAGGTCCTCGTTGCCCCCCTTCAGCGCCTCGTAATGGAAGGTGTAGCCCTTCGCATCGGCCGAGCGCGAGGCCCAGATCAGGGTCTCGTGGGCGTTGGTGAAGCGCTTGCCGCGGAAGTTCGGCATCGGGTTGGCCTTGCGCCAGACGATGTCGTTGAGGATCCAGTAACCGAGATCCTGCAACGCGCTCCCGACCCGGAAGATGTTGTGGTACGAACCGATCACCCAGAGGGTCGCGTTCGGCTTCATCACGCGGCGGCAGGCGGCGAGCCAGTCCCGGGTGAAGGTGTCGTAGGCCTCGAAGGTCGCGAACTTATCCCAGTCGTCGTCGACCGCGTCGACGCGACTCTGGTCCGGGCGCAGGAGGCCGGCGTCGCCGAGCTGAAGATTGTAGGGCGGATCGGCGAACACGCAGTCGACGCTCGACGCCGGCAGGGCGTTCATGGCCGCGATGCAGTCCCCGACGAGAACCTGGTCGAGGGGTAGGGAACGCTGGGCGGGTACGAGACCCATCCGTGGCGCCGACGCGGGCCGCCCGGCACGCGAGACCTGTTTCCGGGCGACGGCGTCGGCAGCCACGGTACGCGGGGAAGCCATGGCAAACACCGGTTACGCGACTGACCGGCAGACCATGCGCCGGGTACGGTAAAGGTCACGTTGTCGTTTTCGCGTCCGGCGCGTCCCGTTCTGGGGCTGCAGATTTTTCCGACCGGGCTCTCGGACAATTCACCGACAGATTAAGCGACCGTTACGCGGCATCGCCGCGTCCCCGGAACGGTGCGACAATACTCTAACTGCGCGGTTCCGGCGCGGCCGCGTCGGCCTGTCCTTCGGAACCGGCCGCACACGACAATCATCGCGGCGAGCGGGGGTCCGACCGGGCCCGCTTCCCCCTCAGCGGGACGCAGGGTCACACCCGGCGCAGGACTTGAGAAAGTAATCCTAATTCTGGCGGATGCCGGCCGACATGGACAGTTCTTCGCGAATACGCGGAACAACACACCAATGCATCACCCGCAACAAGAGCGGAAACAAACTGAAATAAGCCCTTATGTAATCGGAATGACCAGCACGAAATCGGCTAAAATGTGACGCGAACATCCGGAAAATGCCTGCCATATTCCGGCCGATTTCCGACACGACTGGCGCCGCCCCGACAACAACAAAGGGAATGCGTCGAGAATGTCGTTTGGTTTCGGTAAGCTCGTTGTCTCACTCGGAATGCTGTCCACCGTCGTCGGAACAAGCCTCCCGGCCGCCGCGCAGAGCGGAGCGGCCTCCTGGTACGGGAGCGGCCATCGCACCGCCAACGGCGAGCGTTTCAACCCCAACGGACTGACCGCCGCCCATCGCAGCCTGCCGTTCGGGACCCGGGTCCGCGTCGAGAACAAGCGGACCGGCCGCTCGGTCGTCGTTCGCATCAACGACCGCGGCCCCTTCGTGCGCGGCCGGATCATCGATCTGTCGCGCGGCTCCGCCCGCGCCCTCGGCATGGGCGGCACGACCTACGTGTCGCTGCAGGTCGTTCACTGAGCCCACCCGGGCCTCGCACGTCCCGGTCCGCTCCCGCCCCGCGCGGGCGGAGCGGCCTCCGGGGCGTTGTCTGCCGGGCCCGGACGCACCATCTGCTGCCGGGTTCAGCTCGGATCACCCGCCCATGCCCAAGCCCCTCATCGTCGACATCCCGCACGACCTCGGCCGCGACGAGGCCAAGCGGCGCCTGGAGCACGGCACGGATCAGGCGCGCGCCTTCCTGGCCAAGAGCGGCATCACGGTGGACCAGCTGGCCTGGACGGGGGACCGCCTCGATTTCGGCGTCTCGGCGGTGGCACAGAAGATCGCCGGCACGATCGACGTGGGCGCGGAGAGCGTCCGCCTCGAGGTGAAGCTGCCGTTCCTCCTCGCCCTGTTCGCCGAGAAGATCCAGAAGGTGGCGAGCAAGGAGGGGAACCTCCTGCTGACGAAGAAGTAGCGCTCCGGAACCGGATCGGCCGCACTCTGTTTCCGCCGGACCGGTGCCGCTGAGCACCGTCGGTCTCGCGGAGGATAACGGTGCCCGACTACACCCTCGCCGACCCGGGGCAGGTCCCCGAGGTGCCGCCGCAGCCGACGCCGGTGCCGGACCGCCCCTACGATCCGCCGCAGGCCCCGACGCAGCCGCCCGGACCGGAGATCCCCGGGAACACCCCGGCGGAGGCGCCGGGCATCCAGCCGCCCGAGATCCCCGTCAACGATCCGGGCGTGCCGGAGATCAGCCCGCCGACGGGACCGGCCAACCCGATCGCCTGACAGCGCGCCGACCGACGGGGGCGGCTCCGTTTGAACAGGCCGCCCCACGCTGCCATAAGCCGGCCCATGGCCGCTCCCCCGCTCCTCACCCTCCAGGACGTCGCGCTCACCTTCGGCGGCACGCCGCTGATCACGAGCGCGAGCCTCGCCATCGCTCCGGGCGAGCGCACCTGCCTCGTCGGCCGGAACGGGTCGGGCAAGTCGACGCTCATGAAGATCGCCGCGGGCCTCGCGGAGCCCGACCGGGGCCGGCGATTCGTCCAGCCCGGGACGACGATCCGCTACCTCGCGCAGGAGCCCGATTTCACCGGCTTCGCCACCACCCTGGATTTCGTCGAGGCCGGCCTGCCGCCGGGCGAATCGACCCACCGCGCCCGCTACCTGCTGGAGAGCCTCGGCCTGACCGGCGCGGAGGATCCGAGCAAGCTCTCCGGCGGCGAGGGGCGCCGCACCGCGCTCGCCCAGGCGCTCGCGCCGGAGCCCGACGTGCTGCTCCTCGACGAGCCGACCAACCATCTCGACCTGCCGGCGATCGAGTGGCTCGAGACCGAGCTGAAGGGCACCCGCGCGGCCCTCGTTCTCATCAGCCACGACCGGCGGTTCCTCTCGGCCCTGTCGCGGGCCACGATCTGGCTCGACCGCGGCGAGACCCGCCGGATCGACCAGGGCTTCTCCAGCTTCGAGGCGTGGCGCGACGCCTTCTTCGACGAGGAGGAGCGGGACCAGCACAAGCTCGACCGCAAGATCGCCGCCGAGGAGCACTGGCTGCGCTACGGCGTCACCGCGCGGCGCAAGCGCAACGTCCGCCGCCTCGGCAACCTGCACGAACTCCGGCAGAACCGCCGCGAGGTGCGCCGTCCGGTGGGCAGCGTCAGCATGCAGGCCTCGGACGCCGAATCCTCCGGGAGCCTCGTCGTCGAGGCCCGCGACATCGCGAAGAGCTACGGCGAGCGCAAGATCGTCGACGGCCTGTCCCTGCGGGTGATGCGGGGCGACCGGCTCGGCATCGTCGGGGCGAACGGCGCGGGCAAGAGCACGCTGATCAACCTGCTGATGGGCCGGCTCGCGCCGGATTCCGGGCAGGTGGTGCTCGGCACCAACCTTCTGCCGGTCGTGCTCGATCAGGCCCGCGCCGTGCTGGAGCCCGGGATGACCGTCACCGACGTGCTGACCGGCGGCCGCGGCGACAGCGTCACGGTGAACGGCCAGAGCCGCCACGTGATCGGCTACCTCAAGGACTTCCTGTTCACGCCCGAGCAGGCGCGCACGCCGGTCTCGGTGCTGTCCGGCGGCGAGCGCAACCGGCTGCTGATCGCCCGGGCCCTGGCCCAGCCGGCCAACCTCCTCGTCCTCGACGAGCCGACCAACGACCTCGACCTCGAGACCCTCGACCTGCTCCAGGAGATGCTGGGCGACTACCAGGGCACGCTGATCCTGGTCAGCCACGACCGCGACTTCCTCGACCGCGTGGTCGGCAGCGTGCTGGTCTCCGAGGGGGCGGGCCGGTGGGTCGAGTATGCCGGCGGCTACAGCGACATGCTGGTCCAGCGCGGGCAGGGCGTCGAGGCGCGGACCGTCGCGCCGAAGGCGAAGGAGCCGCGCGAGCGCGCCGCCGCCCCGGCCGCCCAGCCGGCGGGCAAGCCCAAGCTCGGCTTCAAGGACCAGCACGAATTGAAGACGCTGCCGGCCCGCATCGAGAAGCTGGAGGCGGCGATCGCCCAGCTCCGGACGATCCTCGCCGACCCCGAGCTCTACGCCCGCGACCCGGCCCGGTTCGACAAGGCCTCGACCATGCTGGCCCAGGCCGAGACGGAGCTGTCGCAGGCGGAGGACCGCTGGCTGGAACTGGAGATGCTTCAGGCGGGGTGAGAGCCGCAGCACCGCGCCGCGAGACGTACCGCATCGGAGACCGCATGACCGCCTATCAGACCCTCGAGCAGCGCTTCGCCCGGCTCGCCGCCCTGGAGGGCGCGGCCGGGATCCTCGGATGGGACGCGCAGACGCTGATGCCGGACGGCGCCGCCGAGGCCCGCGGCGACCAGCTCGCGATCCTGCGCGGGCTCGCCCACGGGATGCTCACCGCCCCCGAGGCCGCCGAGGAGCTGGCGGCGGCCGAGCGGGGCGGGGATCTCGAACCCTGGGCCGCCGCCAACCTGCGCGAGATGCGCCGCGCCCAGGCCCACGCCACCGCGGTGCCCCGCGACCTCGTCGAGGCCAGCTCCCGCGCGGTGTCCCGCTCGGAGATGGTCTGGCGCGAGGCGCGGCGCGACGCCGATTTCGCCCGCCTCGAACCCCACCTCGCCGAGGTGCTGCGGCTCCAGCGGGAGATCGGCCAGGCGAAGGGCGCGGCCCTCGGCCTCGATCCCTACGACGCGCTGCTCGACAGCTACGATCCCGGCATGCGCCGGGCAACGATCGACCCGCTCTTCGCGGACCTGACCGGCTGGCTGCCGGCCCTGATCGCCCGCGCCCGGGAGATCCAGGCGTCCCGGCCGGCGCCGCTCCCGCTCGCCGGGCCGTTCGACGTGGCGGTGCAGCGCGACCTCGGCCTGACGCTGATGGAGGCGGTGGGCTTCGACTTCACCCGCGGCCGGCTCGACATCAGCCTGCACCCGTTCTGCGGCGGCGCCACCGACGACGTGCGGATCACCACCCGCTACGACGCGGCCGATTTCGGCCGGGCGCTGATGGGCGTTCTCCACGAGACCGGGCACGCCCTCTACGAGCAGGGCCGGCCGGCGGCGTGGCGGAACCAGCCGGTCGGTGCGGCGCGGGGGATGAGCCTGCACGAGAGCCAGTCGCTCATCGTCGAGATGCAGGCCTGCCGGAGCCGCGAGTTCTTCACCTTCCTGGCGCCGCTCCTGCAGGCGGCGTTCGGGCGCTCCGGGCCGGAATGGTCGCCGGAGAACCTGCACGCGCTCAACACCCGGGTCGCGCCGGGCTTCATCCGCGTGGATGCCGACGAGGCGACCTACCCGGCCCACATCCTCCTGCGCTACCGGCTGGAGACCGCGATGATCGCGGGCGACCTCGCCGTGCGCGACCTGCCGGGGGCCTTCAACGACGGCCTGCGCGACCTCCTCGGGCTCACGGTGCCCGACGACCGGGTCGGCTGCCTCCAGGACATCCACTGGCCGAGCGGCGCCTTCGGCTATTTCCCGACCTACACGCTCGGTGCCCTGGCGGCCGCGCAGCTGTTCCGGGCGGCCCGCGCGGCCGAGCCGGCGCTGCCGGGCTGCCTCGCGCAGGGCGATTTCGGACCCCTGCGGGACTGGCTCCGCACGCATGTCCACGCGGTGGGGAGCCTGCTCGACACCGACGACCTCCTCACCCGCGCCACCGGGTCGAGGCTCGGCACCGCGGCGTTCCGGGCCCATTTGGAGGCGCGCTACCTCGGGGGCGCGGGCGCCTGATGCGCGGCGGCGGGGAGGGGACGGACCGGCCCCCTCCGTCGCCTACAGCGTCACCACGTCGACGGACTCGCCGAGCCGGTCGCGGGCGATGTCCGCGACGTGGCGGTGGTGCGTGAACAGGATCGGCTGGACCCGGGTGCCGATCGCCGCCAGCGCATCCAGGCCGTAGCCCGTCCGGGTCTCGTCGAAGGTCGAGAACAGGTCGTCGCCGATGAAGGGGGCCGGCTCGGCGCGGCCGGCGTAATCCTCCAGATAGGCCAGCCGCAGGGCGAGATAGAGCTGGTCGCGGGTGCCCTCGCTCATGCCCTCGATCGCGACCGTGCCGCCGCCGGCACGCTGCCCGGCGAGCTTCGGCGTGTCGGCCTCGTCGTAGACCTGCGTCAGGCCGGAGAACGCGCCGCCGGTCAGGGCCGAGAACAGCGCGCCCGCCCGGGCGACGAGCGGGTCCTGCTGCCCGGCGCGGTGGCGGGCGACGGCCTGCCCGAGCATCAGCCCGGCGAGCCGCAGCACGGCCCAGGAGCGCGCCGCCGCCTGCAGATCCGCCTCCGCGGCCTTGCGCTCCGCGAGGGCCAGCTCGGCGCCGGTGCCGAGCTGGCCCTCGCGGAGCGCAAGGCNCGCGGATCAGCCGCTCGGTCCGCGCCCGCGCGGCGTCCGGGGGCTGGCGGTCCTCCAGCGCGGCGAGATCGGGCACGCCGATGCGCGCGCGCAGCCGCTCCAGCTCCAGCCCGACCTTGTGGGCGTCGCCCTCGATGCGGGGCAGGTCGGTGCCGCCCTTCTCGAATTCCCGGGTCCCGCTGAACGCCGCCAGGATCTCGTCGGCCCGTTGGGTCAGGCCCGGCTCGACCGCGACGGCTTCGGCCTCGCCGCGGGCCCGCTCGAGCGCGGCCGCCGCCCGCTCGGCCTCGGAATCCGCGGCGCGGCACGCGTCCAGGGCGGCCCCGAGGCGGGCGATCGAGGCGGGATCCGCGTCGACGAGGTCGGTCGCGCCGGCGATGCGCCGCTCCAGCGCGTCGATCTCGGCGATGATCGGGCGGACGCGCTTGAACCGCTCCAGCCGGGCGCGCGCGACCGCGCCGGCCTTCTGCTCGGCCCGGAGCGCCTCGAGCTGGGCGGCCGCCGCGGCGATCTCGTCGTTCAGGGCGCGCCAGTCGCCGGCGCGCAGGCCGCGCTCGCGGATCGCCCGCCGGGCCGTCTCGTGGCGCTCCAGCGCCTGGTAGAAGGTCCGGTGCTTCGCCTGGCGCGGGGCGAAGATGGCGTCGGCCTCCGCGTCGAGCGTCGCCTGCAGCTCCGTGAGCCCGCGCAGGCCCGAACCCGCCGCGAACAGGCTCGCGCCGACCTCGCCCTCCACGTCGACCATCTCGCGGCCCCCGGCCCGGAGGCTCGACGCGTCGAGGCCGAAGGCTCGGCAGAACACCGTCCGGGACAGGCCGCCGAGGAACGGGGCGAGCGCGTCGTCGGCGATCGGCGCGTCGGCGGCGTCGATGAGGGTGCGGCTGTTGCCCTTCCGGCGGCGGAACGTCAGCCGGCGGCCGTCGGCGGCGGCGATCTCCGCGCCGAGGCGCAGCTGCGGCATGTCGTGCAGGAAGGCGTAGGGCGTGGTCTTCCCGAAGCCGAACAGCAGGTCGGTGACCGCCGCCAGTGCGGTGCTCTTGCCGGCCTCGTTGGCGCCCAGCACCACGTGGAGGCGCGCGTCCGGCCGGAACGCGACGGTGCGGTCCGTGAAGGCGCCGTAGCGCTCCAGGGCGAGGCGGATCAGGCGCATCGGGGGTCCATTAGCGCGCGACTCAGCAGTGCCGGCCGCCGAGGCGCCCGAGGACGAGGGCCTCGGCCTCGGCGCAGAGCGCGTCGAACTCGGCGTCGAGGTCGGCCTCGGCGGCCGCCGTCCCCGGCATCCGGCCGCCGATCTCGGCCAGCGCCGCCTTCGCCCGGGCGCGGAACTCCGGGTCGCGGTCGAGGTCGGCGAGCAGGGCCGCGGGGTCGATGGCGGCGCCGGTCGGCTCCGCCGCGGCGCGCGGGCGGCGGGTCTCGATCTTCAGGCGCTCCAGCCAGATGTCCTCGTGCAGCCGGTGCGCGGCCGCCTGGATCTCGGCCGTCAGGGTCTCGCGATCGGCCGCGAGGGCGTCGTGGGCCCGGGTGGTCCCGGATAGGTGGACGCGAACCAGGAGCAGCCGGCGCGCCGCGGTCGCGGCCAGGGGCCTCAGCGCCGCCTCGACGGCCTCGACGGCGCCGCGCGCGTCGGTCACCGCCGCGAGGTCGACCGTGACCTGCTCGAACCGCGCCCGGTCAAGGGGCAGGCGGCTGACGCCGGTCACCCGCCCGTCGGCGACATCGACCACGACGGCGCCCTTCTCGCCGCACTCGCGCACGCTCCGGCCCTGGAGATTCCCCGGGAACACGATCCAGGGATCCCGGGACAGCTCCGCGTACTCGTGGATGTGGCCGAGCGCCCAGTACTCGTAGCCCCGGGCCGCGAGGTCGGCGACCGAGCAGGGGGCGTAGGTCTCGTGGGCGGCGTGGCCGGTGCAGGAGGTGTGCAGGACGCCGAGGTTGAACCAGCCCGGCACGGCGGCCGGATAGGTCAGCGAGAGGTTCTCCTCCACCGCCCGGCCCTGGAAGCTGCGCCCGTGGACCGCGACGCGGAGCGCGTCGAGGCGCAGGGTGCCGGCGCGGGCGGTCGGGAAGACGTGCACGGAGGCCGGCAGCGTGATCGAGCGCGTGATGACGCTCTCGGCGTCGTGGTTGCCGCGCACGAGGATCGTCGGGATGCCGGCGCGGTCGAGGCGCGCCACCTGCCGGGCGAAGAACAGGCCGATCGTGGTGTCGGCCCAGTCGCCGTCGTAGACGTCGCCCGCCACCACCACGAACGCGACCGACCGCTCGATCGCGTGGCTCACCAGATCCTCGAAGGCCTGCCGGCTCGCCGCGGCGAGGCGCCGGGCCAGATCCGCGTCGCGCGCGGCGAGCCCCGAAAGCGGGCTGCCGAGGTGCAGGTCGGCGGCATGGATGAAGCTGAACGCCGTCATGGCCTCCGGACGGGATCGGTGGGATCGCGGTGGGCGCCATCCGCGGAGCGGCCGGCATCGCCTTGCGGGCTCTTAGGCCGCCGACCGGGTCGGCCTCAAGCGGCGCCCGGCGATGGGCTGTGGGGCGGGCGGGTCGGACCGCGACCCGGCCGGCCGCGGCACGCCCGGGTCCGGCGCGAGCTTGCGACGGGCATCGGCCTGACCGCTCGTCGCGCCGAAATAGCTGGCCGAGTCGCCCAGCTGCACCGAAGGTTGGCAACCCGGCGTGCAGG
>NZ_MLBW01000020.1:0-12235 GCF_036441335.1 Methylobacterium mesophilicum | reverse complement strand
CGCCGCGCCGAGCGCGCGGCCGGCGAGTCCCCCGGCCTCCGCACCCGACACGGTGACGCCGCCCCCGGAGACCGGCGGCGATCCCGAGCCCGACGCGCCGCTGCCGCCGAACGCCGTGACCGGACAGGCCCAGGTGATCGATACCGCGACCCTGAAGGTGGGCGGCAAGGTCGTGCACCTGTTCGGAGTCGAGTGGGTCCGTGGCGGCCAGGCGGAGGAGCTGGCCCGGTACATCGGCAACCGGTCGGTGACCTGCCAGCCGGCCCCCGGCAGCGCGAACATGAACTGCCTCGTCGACGGGCGCGACCTCTCCGAGGTGGTGCTGTTCAACGGCGGCGGCCGCGCCTCCCCGGAGGCGAGCCCCGAGCTGGTCGCGGCCGAGGACCACGCCCGGAGCGAGCGGCTCGGCGTCTGGAAGCGCTAGCCGGATGCCGGCCGAACCGTTCGGCACGACGGCGGATGGCCGGCCGGTCGGCCGCCACACCCTGTCCCGCGGCAGCCTGCGCGTCGCCGTGATCGAGTACGGCGCGGCCGTCACGGCGATCGAGGTGCCCGACCGCGCCGGCCGGCCGGCCAACGTCGTGCTCGGCCTCGACACCCTGGCGGGCTACGAGACCGTGAGCCCGAGCTTCGGCGCGATCGTCGGGCGCTACGCGAATCGCATCGCGGGCGGGCGCTTCAGCCTCGACGGGCACAGCTACCGATTGCCGGTGAACGAGGCCCCCAACACCCTCCACGGCGGCCCGGAGAATTTCGGCAAGCGCCTGTGGCGGGCGGAGCGCTCCGACGCGGCGCGCCTCGTCCTGAGCCGCCGCTCGCCGGACGGGGAGGAGGGGTTTCCCGGCAATCTCGATGTCCGCGTCACCTACAGCCTGCCCGAGGACGGCGTGCTGCGCGTCGACTACGCCGCCGTGACCGACCGGCCCACGGTCCTGAACCTCACGAACCACAGCTACTTCAACCTCGCCGGCGAGGGGGCGGGCAGCGTCCTCGGCCACGTCGTGCAGGTCGAGGCGGACGCCTTCGCGCCGACCGACGCGACCCAGATCCCCACCGGCGCGCTGCTGCCGGTCGCCGGGACGCCGTTCGACTTCCGCGCGCCCCGGGCCCTGGAGGCGCGGATCCGCGCGGGGGACCCGCAGCTCGCCTACGCCAAGGGCTACGACCACACCTTCGCGCTGCGCGGCCCCGCCGGGACGCTGCGGCCGGCCGCCACCTGCGTCGATCCCGGCAGCGGGCGGCGGCTCGACGTCCGGACCACGCAGCCGGCGCTGCAGCTCTACAGCGGCAACAACCTCGACGGGCGGCTGATCGGGCCGTCCGGGCGGATCTACCGCTCGGGCGACGGCGTCTGCTTCGAGACGCAGGGCTTCCCGGACGCGCCGAACCAGCCGGCCTTCCCCTCCGCGGTCCTGCGGCCGGGCGAGACCTTCGCGGCCGCCACGGAGTTCCGGTTCTCCGTCGTGTGACCGCCGCGGCGCGCCACCTCCTCCGACGGGCGGTCACGCCGTCCCTCTCCCTCGCGCGCCCGCTCAGGCCGCCGCGCGTTCGATGGACCGCGGCGCCGGGACCGCGGCGGCCGGCGCCGCGGGATCCGGGCGCCACGGCTCGCCGAGCGCCAGGAGGGCGGCCTTCACGGCGTCGAGGCGCGACGGCTCGCCCTCGGCCATGCCCTCGGCGGCGGCGACGTCCTTCAGGTACTCGTCCCAGGCCCAGCGCCGCAGGATCTCGCGCTTGCAGCTCGGCAGCAGCCGGGGATGGTCGCGCAACGCGGCCGGGGTGTCGAACACCGCGGCCGGATTGACCAGGGCGCGCTCCAGGTCGGGCAGGCGCGCGGGCATCGCGCGGGAGACCCGGTGCGCGCGCCAGACCCGCAGGGTCGGCGCCCGGCGGCCGGCGCGCCNCGACGGTGTTCAGGCAGACGTCGAAGCGCACGCCCTGCGACGCGAGGCTGTCGACGGCCGCGCGGCGGGGGCTGTCCGCGCGCAGGAGATCGATGCCGGGCCCGAAGGCGACGACCTCGACGGCGACTTTGTCCGGCCCGTAGGCCTTCAGCACGTTGTTGGCGACGCTGAGCACGAGGGCGAGGGGAACCCGCGCCCGCGGCCGGGCGCCGAAGCCCGGCCAGTCGGGGATGAGGCAGCGGTACGCCGTCCCGAGGCGGCCGGCGAGGCCGTGCATCTCGGCCCGCGCCGAGATGGTCGAGAGGGCCGGGAGCAGGAGCGCGTCCGGCCCCACCCCGATCCGGTCGCAGGGGGTCGGCACCGTCCGGCCCGCCACCGTGAGGGTCAGCTCAGACGTCTCCATCGCGCGCCCGCCAGCGTCCGGATGTGTCAGGTGCGCAGCAGCTCGTTGATGGCGGTCTTGGACCGCGTGCCGGCATCGACGCGCTTGACGATCACCGCGCAGTAGAGGCCCGGGCCCGACGTGCCGTCCGGCAGCGCCTTGCCCGGCATCGTGCCCGAGACGACGACGGAGTAGGGCGGCACCCGGCCGTACATGACCTCGCCGGTGGTCCGGTCGACGATCTTGGTGGAGGCGCCGATATAGACGCCCATGGACAGGACGCTGCCCTGGCCGACGATGACGCCCTCCGCCACCTCGGCGCGGGCGCCGATGAAGCAGTCGTCCTCGATGATCACCGGGTTGGCCTGGAGCGGCTCCAGCACGCCCGCGATGCCGGCGCCGCCCGAGATGTGGCAGTTCTTCCCGACCTGCGCGCAGGAGCCGATCGTCACCCAGGTGTCGACCATCGTGCCCTCGCCGACATGGGCGCCGAGATTGACGAAGCTCGGCATCAGCACGGCGCCCGGGGCGATGTAGGAGCCGCGGCGGACGAAGCAGCCCGGCACGGCGCGCAGGCCCGCGGCGCGGAACTCGGCCTCGCCCCAGCCGGCGAATTTCGACGCGACCTTGTCCCACCAGGGCGCGCCGCCGGGGCCGCCCTCGATCGTCGCCATGTCGTTGAGGCGGAAGGAGAGCAGCACCGCCTTCTTCAGCCACTGGTTCACCACCCAGTCGTGGTTGCCCGACTTCTCGGCCACGCGCGCCTGGCCCGAATCGAGCAGCTCCAGGGCCGCCTCGACCGCCTCGCGCACCGCCCCCTTGGTGGCGGTCGACACGTTGGCGCGGTCTTCCCAGGCGGCTTCGATGGTCTGGGCGAGATCGGAATGGGCGAGATCGGAATGGGGCTTGCCGGCCTGGGACATGGAACGGGTCAGAACTCTTGCGGCGGGAGCCCGTGCTTACAAGCGGTCACCGGAGCTGTCACCTGAGGAGATGCCGTCGATGACCTCGAGCAGCGCGCGCACCTGATCGAGATCGGTCACCAGCCCGGCGAGGTCGTCCGCCAGGGTGTCGTGGACGGCCTGCGCGGCGGCGGGGAATTCCTCCAGCACGCGGCGCATCAGCATCGGGGTGATCCGCATCACCGCGGCGCTGCCCTCGGCCCGGGCCTCGGTCGGGCGCGTCCCGCGCACGAACAGGGCGAGCTGGCCGATCAGGGCCGAGCGCCCGGCCCGCACCGGCTCGGCCGCCGGAACCCGGGGCTCCAAGCGGATCGTGCCCGCCATCACCACGAAGCCGCCATCGGCCGGGTCGCCGCGGGCGAAGAGCAGGTCGCCGTCCGCGAGGTCGCGCCGCTCGGCCGCGAAGGTCAGCAGGCGCAGGGCGTCCCGGTCGAGGAAGCCGAACAGCGGCGCGGCCGCGAGGATCGCGATATCGTCGTCGAGCCCCAAGAACGCCTCACCACCCTGCGCATACGCGAACCCGCCGGATCGCCTACACGTAAAGCTTCAAATCGTCAGGGCAGCAACTTGTATCCGCCGCCCTCCGTCACGAGGATCGCGGCGGTCGCGGGGTTCGGCTCGATCTTCTGGCGCAGCCGGTAGATATGCGTCTCCAGCGTGTGCGTGGTCACCTGGGCGTTGTAGCCCCAGACCTCGGCCAGCAGGGTGTCGCGGTTCACCACCGCCCGGCCCGCCCGGTAGAGGAAGCGCAGGATCGCGGTCTCCTTCTCGGTGAGCTTCAGCTTCGAGCCGCGCTCGCCGACGAGGAGCTTGGCCCCCGGGCGGAACGTGTAGGGTCCGATCTGGAACACGGCGTCCTCGGAGGCCTCGTGGCTGCGCAGGTGCGCGCGGATCCGGGCCAGCAGGATGCCGAACTTGAACGGCTTGGTGACGTAGTCGTTGGCGCCGGCCTCCAGCCCCTCGACGTGGTCCGCCTCGGAATCCTGGGCGGTCAGCATGATCACCGGGCCGCGGAAGCCGCCGGCGCGCATCCGGCGCACGGCCTCGCGCCCGTCGAGGTCGGGCAGGCCGACATCCATGACGGCGAGGTCGATCCGCTCGGCGGCGACCCGCCGGATCGCGTCCGTGGCGTTGGCCTCGGTGAAGACCGTGAACTCGTCGCAGAGATCGAGCTGCTCGGTCAGGGTATCGCGCAGGATCGCGTCGTCGTCGCAGATCAGCAGGCGGTAGGCGTTCGGCATCGTCCGGGCCCCAGTGCGTGCTGCGGGCGGGGCGAGGGGCCGCCTGCCGGATGCAGCATGCGAAGATGTCAGATCGCGGCAGGATCGCGCGACGACCCTACCCAGGCTTGTGTTTCCGCATCCTTTCGCCACCGTGACAAGCGCGCCGGCGAACGGGCTGCGGGATCGGGGCACGCCGCTCCGGGATCACGGCGCCGGTCCCCGCGGCGGCGGGCTGGCTGGCTCCCGAATCCCGGCTCGGCGGCCCGGGTTCGACCGAGAGATAGGGCACCCTTTGTGGCCGGAAGTTGCCTTGCGCGCAATTTTTCACCGGTTCGGAGTACCGATCCCGGGCATAAGACCCCGGGACCGGACACATTCGGGAGGCAGACATGCGGCGGCCGAGCGGGGGACCCATCCGCATGACCCTGGGGGAGATCCGCGTCCGCGCCCTCGTCGGGGACCGGCGGCGCGGGCAGCTCCTCGTCGGCCCGACGGTGATTCCCTGCGCCCTCGGCGCGGGTGGGATCGTCGGCGACAAGCGCGAGGGCGACGGCGGCTCGCCGCGCGGGCGCTTCCGCCTGCGCGGCGGCGCGTACCGGCCCGATCACCTCGCGATCCGGCCGCGCACGCTCCTGCCGCTGCGCGCGACCCGGCCCGAGGACGGCTGGTGCGACGATCGGCAGGACCGCCGCTACAACCGGCCGATCCGCCTGCCGGCCCCTGGGGTCAGCGCGGAATCGATGTGGCGGGGCGACGGCCTCTACGACGTGGTGATCGACCTCGATTACAACCGCGCCCCGATCCGGAAGGGGCGGGGCTCGGCGATCTTCCTGCACGTCGCCCGGGACGGCTACCGTCCCACCGAGGGCTGCGTCGCCCTGGCCCGGGCCGACCTGCTGCGGCTGCTCGGGCGCCTCGGGCCGCGGACGCACCTGCGGATCGGCTGAGGCCCGGGCGCGCAGACTCAGGCCTTGCGGGTCCGGGCCCCGAAGATCGCGGTCCCGACCCGGACATGGGTGGCGCCGAGCTGGATCGCCGCCGGGAAGTCCGCGCTCATGCCCATCGAGAGGATCGGCAGGTTGTGCTCCTTCGCCAGCCGGGCCAGCAGGGCGAAATGGGCCGAGGGCGGGTCGTCCGCGGGCGGGATGCACATCAGGCCCTGGATCGCCAGCCCGTGGGTCTCCTGGCATTCCGAGAGGAGGGTGGCGAGCTGGTCCGGGAGCACGCCGCCCTTCTGCGGCTCCGCGCCGGTATTGACCTGGATGAGCAGCTTCGGGGTCCGGCCGGACCGCTCGATCTCCTTGGCCAGGGCCGCCGCGAGCGACAGCCGGTCGAGGGAGTGGATCACGTCGAACAGCGCCACCGCCTCCCGGGCCTTGTTGGATTGCA
This sequence comes from Methylobacterium mesophilicum, assembly GCF_036441335.1. GTDB lineage: Bacteria > Pseudomonadota > Alphaproteobacteria > Rhizobiales > Beijerinckiaceae > Methylobacterium > Methylobacterium mesophilicum_B. The sequence continues at coordinate 6,375 of NZ_MLBW01000020.1, read as the reverse complement.
GCGGCCCGACGAGGTGCAGCTCCACGTCCGGGAAGCGGTGGCGGAGGGCCGGCCACTTCGCGGTGGATTCCTGGACGTAGTTCTCGCCGAAGACGCGATGGCCGGCCTTCAGCGCCGGCAGGATACCCTCGGCCGGGACGGTCTTGGAGACCGCCACGAGCTGGACCTCGGCCGGGTCGCGCTCCGAATCCTCGGCCGCGCGGGCGATGGCAGCGCGCACCTCGGCGAGGCCGGCCGCGACGTCGGCCTGACCGACGGGGAGCTTGTCGGTCCTCTGTCCCATCCCGTCGGTCGGCGGGGCATTCGGGCCGGTCGTCGCGTCGTCCATGGCGTGCCTGTCCTGTCGCTGCCGGGCGCCGGTCTGCGCGGTATGAGCCTCGGCGCGCGTCGTCGTCGCGCCGCATCCCCGCCGACCTATGCGTTCGCGCGCCCCGCGCAAGCCCGAATCGCGCGCCGCGTTGACCGGCTGCGGCGCAGATATGCTATCGCGGCGCGACCGTGCCGTGGTCATCCTTCGGAATGACCGACGAGCCCCTGACGCAGCCGGATCCATGACCGCCAGCACCGCCCCCCAGCCCGTCGAGCGCTACAACGCCAAGGATGCCGAGCCGCGCTGGCAGGAGGCCTGGGCCGAGAAGCGGCTGTTCGAGACCGACAATGCCGACGGCCGCCCGAAATACTACGTGCTCGAGATGTTCCCCTACCCGTCGGGGCGCATCCACATGGGCCACGTCCGCAACTACGCGATGGGCGACGTGGTCGCCCGCTACAAGCGCGCCCGCGGCTTCAACGTGCTGCACCCGATGGGCTGGGACGCCTTCGGGCTGCCGGCCGAGAACGCCGCCATGGAGCGCAAGGTCAACCCGCGGGACTGGACCTACGCCAACATCGCCTCGATGCGCGACCAGCTGAAGGCCATGGGCCTGTCGCTCGACTGGAGCCGGGAGATCGCGACCTGCGATCCCGACTACTACAAGCACCAGCAGCGCATGTTCCTCGACTTCCTGGGCAAGGGCCTCGTCACCCGCCGCACCGCCAAGGTGAACTGGGACCCGGTCGACCACACGGTCCTGGCCAACGAGCAGGTGATCGACGGGCGCGGCTGGCGATCCGGCGCCCTGGTGGAGCAGCGCGAGCTGACCCAGTGGTTCTTCAAGATCACCTACTTCGCCGAGGACCTGCTGACCGCGCTGGACGGGCTGGACCGCTGGCCGGAGAAGGTCCGGCTGATGCAGAAGAACTGGATCGGCCGCTCGGAGGGCTTGGAGGTCCAGTTCGGCCTCGCCCGGCCGGTGGCCGGCGCGGCCGATTCGGTGACCGTCTACACGACCCGGCCCGACACGCTGTTCGGCGCCAAGTTCCTGGCGATCGCCGCCGACCATCCCCTGGCGGCCGCGCTGGCCGAGGGACGGCCGGAGCTGCAGACCTTCATCGAGGAGTGCCGCCGCACCGGCACCGCCCAGGCCGCGATCGACACCGCCGAGAAGCACGGCTTCGACACCGGCCTCACCGTCCGCCACCCCCTGGACCCGTCCTGGGAGCTGCCGGTCTACGTGGCGAACTTCGTGCTGATGGAGTACGGCACCGGCGCGGTGTTCGGCTGCCCCGCGCACGACCAGCGCGACCTCGATTTCGCCAACAAGTACGGGCTCGGCAACACGCCCGTGGTCTGCCCGGAGGGGCAGGATCCGGCGACGTTCGTGATCACCGACACCGCCTATGTCGAGGACGGGCGGATGATCAACTCGCGCTTCCTGGACGGGATGAGCACCGGCGAGGCGTTCGAGGCCGTGGCGCGTCGCCTGGAAGGCGAGGGGGTCGCCAGGCGCAAGGTCCAGTTCCGCCTGCGAGACTGGGGCGTCTCCCGGCAGCGCTACTGGGGCTGCCCGATCCCGATCATCCATTGCGACAGCTGCGGCCCGGTCCCGGTGCCGGTCGCCGACCTGCCGGTGAAGCTGCCCGAGGCGGTGTCGTTCGACCAGCCCGGCAATCCGCTGGAGCGGGACGCCGCGTGGCGCAACGTGCCCTGCCCGCATTGCGGTGCCCCGGCCCGGCGCGAGACCGACACGATGGACACCTTCGTCGACTCGTCCTGGTACTACGCGCGCTTCACCGCGCCCTGGCTGGCGGACGCCCCGACGGACCGGGCCGTCGTCGACCGCTGGCTGGCGGTGGACCAGTATATCGGCGGCATCGAGCACGCGATCCTGCACCTGCTCTACGCCCGGTTCTTCATGCGGGCGATGCGCGAGACCGGCTGGGCCGGCGTCGCCGAACCCTTCGCCGGCCTGTTCACGCAGGGCATGGTCGTCCACGAGACCTACAAGGACGCGGCCGGCGCCTGGGTGCCGCCGGCCGAGATCCGCTTCGCCACCGAGGAGGGCGAGCGCCGCGCGTTTCACGTGAAAACTCAGGCGCCGATCGCGATCGGCCCGATCGAGAAGATGTCGAAGTCGAAGAAGAACGTGGTCGACCCCGACGACATCATCGCGAGCTACGGGGCCGACACGGCGCGCTGGTTCATGCTGTCCGACTCGCCGCCCGAGCGCGACGTGATCTGGACCGAGGAGGGCGTGCAGGGCGCGGCCCGCTTCGTCCAGAAGGTCTGGCGGCTGGTCAACGCCGCCGGGCAGGCGGCGGGCGACGGCGCCGCGGATCTCGCCCTGCGCAAGGCCGCCCACCGGGCGCTCGCCTCCGTGCAGGACGATATCGAGCGCCTGCGCTTCAACCGCTGCGTCGCCCACATCTACACCCTGGCCAACGCCCTGGAGGACGGGTTGCGCGGGCCGGTCTCGGCCGGCGCCGCCGAGGAGGCCGCCGGCATCCTTGTGCAGCTCATCGCCCCGATGATGCCGCACCTCGCCGAGGAGTGCTGGTCCGTGCTCGGCCGCGGCGGCCTCGTGGCCCAGGCGCCCTGGCCCGAGACCGAGGCGGGGCTCCTCGTCGAGGACGAGATCACCCTGCCGGTCCAGATCAACGGCAAGAAGCGCGCGGACGTGACCGTGCCCCGCGACGCCGACGCCAAGGCCGTGGAGGCCGCGACCCTGGCGCTGGAGGCCGTCCAGAAGGTGCTGGAGGGCAAGACGCCGCGGAAGGTGATCGTGGTGCCGGGGCGGATCGTGAACCTCGTGGTGTGATCCGACGCCCGGTTGATGGCATCGATCTGACCGTCTTTGCGAGCGGAGCGAAGCAACCCAGCAGCAGGACGCCCACCGAGGTCGCGCAACCCTGTGTCACTTCGCTTCGCTCGTGACGACGGAGCGCGTGACGCCTGCCCGAAGGTCTCACCCCCGGTGAAGGCGCCGCCACTGGGAGCCAGGCTCGGCGATCCGGGTCGCCTCTACGGCGCGGCCAGATCCGGATCCTGTCCGCTGGCCTCCAGGCCGCGCCGCACCAGCCCGTCCCGCTTCGCCCGCGCGACGAAATCCGCGAGATACGCGGCGCCCGCCGGATGCCCGACCGGCATTCCCATCGCCTGCGGGATCTCCATGAAGTGCCCCGGCAGCAGCCGCACCTCCGGGTGGGCCGCCGCGTAGGCGGCGAGGGGCTGGTGCACGCCGGCCGCGACGTCGAGCCCGTCCCGGGCGAAGGCCGTGACCGCCTCGGCCGAGGTCGGGGCCCGCACCAGGGTCGCATGCTGCAGGGCGCGGCTCAGGAACAGGTCGTAGGCGCTCCCGCGCCCCACCGAGACGCGCACGCCGTCGCGGTCCACCGCCTCCGGGGAGCGGATCGGCGAGGCGGCCGGCACGAGGTAGCTGCCGGCGATCAGCACGTAGGGCTCCGTGAAGGCGATCCCCTCCGCCCGCTTCGGGTCGATCGCCAGGAAGCAGATGTCCCAGGTCCCGGAGCCCGCCGAGCCCGAGACCGCGCCGGCCCCCGGGAACGTCACGAACGCCACCGGCACGCCGAGCCGGGCCGCCAGCGCCCGCGCGAGGTCGACCGAGACCCCCGCGGGGCCGTCGGCGCCGCCCTGGGCCAGGACCGGGTTGCCGAGGTTGATCGCCGCCCGGAGCGTGCCGGTGGGGGCGAGGTCGTGCAGGACCGTCGGGTCGGGCGCCATGGGTCTCGTCTCCGCGTGCGCGGCGGTGGGGAGGAGCAGGAGAAGGAGGGCCGCGCCGATCCGCATGAGAGTCGCTCCGCCTCAGGCGCGCCGCGCCGGCCCGCTCGACGCGGAGGCCCCCTCCCGGTCGGCGCGGCGGCGCCGGCGGGCCAGCATGTTGAGGCCCTCGACGCCGGCCGAGAACGCCATCGCGGTGTAGATGTAGCCCTTCGGCACGTGGGCACCGAACCCCTCGGCGATCAGCGTCATGCCGATCATGATCAGGAAGCCGAGGGCTAGCATCACCACGGTGGGGTTCCGGGCGATGAAGGCCGAGAGCGGCTCGGCGGCGACCAGCATCACCACCACGGCGACCACCACCGCCACCATCATCACCGGCACGTGCTCGGTCATGCCGACCGCCGTGATGATCGAGTCGATCGAGAAGACGAGGTCGAGGAGTAGGATCTGGCCGATCGCCGCGCCGAAGCCGATCGTGCCCCCGGTCACCCCCGCGGTCTCGGGCTCCGGATCCACCGTGTGGTGGATCTCCTTGGTCGCCTTCCAGAGCAGGAACAGACCGCCGCCGATCAGGATCAGGTCGCGCCAGGAGAAGGCCTGGCCCAGCACAGAGAAGACCGGCTCGGTCAGGTGCACGATGAACGCCACGGTGCCGAGCAGCCCCAGCCGCAGGATCAGCGCGAGCCCGATCCCGATGCGCCGCGCCCGGGTCTGCTGCTCGGCCGGCAGCTTGTTGGTCAGGATCGAGATGAAGATCAGGTTGTCGACGCCGAGTACCACCTCCATCACCACCAGGGTGGCGAGCGCGGCCCAGACGGCGGGCTGGCCGGCGAGCTGGATCAGGTCGGTCACAGGCGGGGCGCCTCGCTGGTCGGAAACAGGCGGCTGCCGAGGGTGGAGAGGTCGAAGGGGCTCGGACCGCGCACCGGCTCGGGCGCCAGGACCTGCAGGATCTTCGGGAAGATCTTGAAGTGGGCGGGCGTGTGCGTGGTCAGCTCGCCGTCGGTGTTCACCGGCCGGGGCCTGCGGGTCGAGAGCCGGATCTCCTGCGCGTGGAACGCCCGCACGTCGGCCGCCCGCCCCTGCGTGCCCCGCCGCAGGGCGGGCAGCAGCGCGAGGAGCCGCCACCAGTGATTGATCTCGAGGCTGTAGAAATCGAGCTTGCCGTCGTCGACCGAGGCGCTCTCGGCCACGGTCATGCCGCCGCCGTAGTGCCGGCCGTTGCCCACCGAGACCTGGATGGTGGTGACCTTCTCGACCACCCCGTCGTGCTCGATCGTCACCGTGAAGGGCCGGACCCGGCGCAGCACCCGCACCGCCGCCACCGCGTAGCCGAGGACGCCCCAGGTCTTCTTCGATTCGGCGGTCAGCTCGCCGGCCAGCTCCGCCGAGAAGCCGATGCTCGCCACGTTGAAATAGTAGTGGCCGTTGACCCAGCCGAGATCCACCGGCCGCGCCTGCGCGGTGGGGATGAAGCGGGCCGCCGCCAGGGGGTCGAGCGGCAGGTTGAGGGAGCGGGCGAGGTCGTTGGCCGTGCCGAGCGGCAGGATCGCGAAGGGCAGGCCGCTCGCCACAAGGGCCGGCGCGGCGTAGTTCATCGTGCCGTCACCGCCGCCCAGAATCACGAGGTCGACCGCGCCGGCCCGCTCGCGGATCACGTCGCGGCAATCGGCCTCCGGCGGCGGCTCCTCGGGCTCGATGCCGCCCGCCCGCAGGATTCCCCGCACCTCGTCGAGATCCAGGGCGCCGTTGCGCGCCTTGGCGTTGCAGAGCAGCAGGGCCCGGCGCGGGTGCGTGCTCATCGCGCGCTCCCGGGAAGCGGGCGGGCGGGCGACTCGGTCTCAGGTCGGGCCAAGGGATCCTCGGTGCACGGCGGGGGGCTGGAACGCGGTATCGGAACCCGGGAACGGCCAAAGGCCAAGGCTGTCCCCGACTTGGTACCCAAACGCACGAACGCAACCCCATCATCCCCGCAATCCCGGGCTGGTCGACGGCGCGGAGTTCGGCAGGATGTGGGCGCGCCCGAGCCCTTCGTGGAACCCCCGACCCACGCGGGCGCGTTCTCCATGATGCCCGCCCCGGCCGCCAGGAAGGCACCGATGTCCGCCACACGTCCCGCCCGTCCCCAGGCCCTCGCCCTCGGCGTGCTCCTGCCGTTCGCCCTCGCGGGCGGTGCCGCCGCCCAGAGCGCCTGGGTGGACCCGCCGCCCCGGGCCGCCGCGCCGGCAAAGGGCTCGGCGCAGTCTCCGGGGAAGGAATCGACGAAGGAGGCCGCGACGGCGCCCGCGAAGGCCGCCGATCCGCGGGGGCAGGAC
>NZ_MLBW01000019.1:0-10619 GCF_036441335.1 Methylobacterium mesophilicum | reverse complement strand
CGCCCTTCGCGGCCGCGTCGACCCGGGCGAGCGCCGGCTTGGCGGCGGCGCAGGGCTGAAGGGCGCCGCCCGTGTTGCCGGGCAGGAGACCGCTCCCGTATAGGGCGAGGCCGAGGACGGCGAGCGCGGCGACGCCCGCGCCGGCCAGGATGGGCGTGCGGCCGGGCATCAGGCTCGGGCCTCGGGACGGTCAGGGCGCGGAAGGATCGACATGAGCAACCGGATGTGGGGCGGCCGCTTCGCGAGCGGCCCGGCGGAGATCATGGAGGAGATCAACGCCTCCATCGGGTTCGACAAGCGCCTCGCGCCCCAGGATATCCGCGGCTCGCTGGCGCATGTGGCGATGCTGGGCCAGGCCGGCATCCTGCCGGCGGAGGATGTGGCCGCGATCGAGGCCGGGCTCAAGTCCGTGCGCGACGAGATCGAGGGCGGCACCTTCGCGTTCAAGCGCGAGCTCGAGGACATCCACATGTCCGTCGAGAGCCGGCTGACCGAGATCGTCGGCCCGGCCGCCGGGCGCCTGCATACGGCGCGCTCGCGCAACGACCAGGTCGCCACCGACATGAAGCTGTGGGTGCGCGACACCCTCGACTCCCTCGACCAGCAGGCCGCCGACCTGCAGCGCGCCCTCAGCCAGGCGGCGCTGAAGCACGCCGGCACCGTGATGCCGGGCTTCACCCATCTCCAGTCGGCCCAGCCGGTGACCTTCGGCCACCACTGCCTCGCCTATGTCGAGATGCTGGCCCGCGACCGCGGGCGGTTCCGCGACGCGAGGGCGCGGCTCAACGAGTGCCCGCTCGGCGCCGCCGCGCTCGCCGGCACCTCCTTCCCGATCGACCGGCACGCCACCGCGGCGGCGCTCGGTTTCGACCGGCCGACCGCCAACTCCCTCGACTCGGTCGCCGACCGCGACTTCGCCCTGGAGGCGCTCGCCGCGGCCTCGATCTGCGCCGTGCACCTGTCGCGCTTCGCCGAGGAACTGGTGGTCTGGACCTCGGCCCAGTTCAACTTCGTGCGGCTGTCGGACGGCTTCACCACCGGCTCGTCGATCATGCCGCAGAAGCGCAACCCCGACGCCGCCGAGCTGGTGCGGGCCAAGAGCGGCCGGATCATCGGCGCGCTGACCGGCCTGCTCGTCGTCATGAAGGGCCTGCCGCTCGCCTACTCGAAGGACATGCAGGAGGACAAGGAGGGCACGTTCGACGCCCTCCAGGCCCTGTCCCTGTGCCTCGCCGCCATGACCGGCATGGTGAAGGACCTGGAGCCCAACGCCGAGGTGCTCGGCCGCGCCGCCGGCTCCGGCTACGCCACCGCCACCGACCTCGCCGACTGGCTGGTGCGCGAGCTCGGCCTGCCGTTCCGGCAGGCGCACCACGTCACCGGCCGCCTCGTCGGCGTCGCCTCGGCCAAGGGCGTCGGGCTCGAGGCGCTGTCGCTGCCCGAGATGCAGGAGGCGGAGCCGCGGATCACCGAGGCGGTCTACGCGGTGCTGGGCGTCGAGAACTCGGTGGCGAGCCGCACCAGCTACGGCGGCACCGCGCCCGACAACGTCCGGCGCCAGGCGCAGGCCTGGATCGAGCGGCTGGGCTGAGCCGCCCGCCCTCGGGGACCGGCGTCGCCCGGCGGATGGCGGAGGGGGCACGACCGCGTCGATTCACGGAGCCGCGCCCGAGATCGGCGTCCGCGACGTGGCCGACGCGGTCTGCAGAGCCCGCCTCCGGAGCGCCGCGGGCGCCCATCCCTCCACGGTGACGGACGCGGAATTCGACCTGTTCGGCCGCCACGTCGTGCCGCCGGCGCCGGCGGAAGGGTTCACCGTCGTCGTTCACCGGGCGTAGGGCGGCCCGGGAGACGGAGGGTCACGACCGCTCATCCACAGGACCGTTCGAAATTGTGCATTGCAACCCTCGTCCCGCCCGCGCGTTCACCGTCTGGCTAAGTCCGCTCAGCTACAAGCTTCGCCGTCTGGATCGGAGTTCGCAGGATGCCTGTCGAGAGTTGGCTGAACACGGAGGAGGTGCCGGATTTCGCGGCGCACGCCACGGCGATGATCGACGCCGCCCTGACCGGTTCGGGCCTGACGCGCGAGGCCTACTGGGCCGCCGTGCGCAAGGGCTACAACACCCCCTACAACGACCCGCCCCGCAAGCGCGCCGCGCCGGTCCAGCCGAACGCGATCGCGGTGCCCGCCGGCCCGGCTGTCGACCCGCTGCCGGTTCCGGCCGGCGTCATCGCGGCCCTGGCGACGGAAGCGCGCGCCGTCTGATTGTCGACGGATCCCGCCTCGCCATCTTGCCGACGTTTTACGCAAGCTTCACTAATCCCGAACCCCGGTCCGGCTCCTGACGGAGCCGCCCGTCGTCAGGAAGTGAAGATGGTCCGCGTTCCCCGCTCGCTCCCGGTCGGAGCCCTCGCCCTGCTCGCCTCCGGGCTGGTCACCGGCCTCGTCGGAGGCGTCCTCGGCGGGACCTGCCTGGTCGCGACGGCGGCCCACGCCCAGGACGCGGCGGCGGCCCCGGACGCGGGGGGCCCCGGGTCGACGCGGCCGCGAAGGGCGAGGTCGCCGCCATGCAGGCCCCGCCGCAGGCCCGGCCCGCGCCGGACATCCGCTTCAAGGGGCCGGACGGCGCCGAGACCGGGCTGGCCGACCTCAGGGGCCGGCTGCTCCTCGTCAATCTCTGGGCGACGTGGTGCGCGCCCTGCAAGGCCGAGATGCCGGCCCTTGACCGGCTCCAGGCGCAGCTCGGCGGGCCCGACTTCCAGGTCGTCGCCATCAACGTCGACACGCGCAACCTCGAGAAGCCGCCGGAATGGCTGAAGCAGGCGGGCATCCGCGACCTCGCCTTCTACGCCGATCCCGGCGGGCGCGTGCTGCCGGTCGTCCAGCGCGACACGCAGTCGCCCGGCCTCCCGACCACGATGCTGGTAGACGCGCAGGGCTGCACGATCGGGGTGATGAAGGGGCCGGCCGCGTGGTCGAGCCCGGACGGGCTGGCGCTGATCCGCGCGGCCCTGGGTCGGACGTCGTAGGATCGTCCTCCGGGCGCTTGCGCCCCCGCGCGATGCGCGGCAAGGCCTGCCGCGATGACGTCGCCCACCCCCGAGAGCATCCCGCAGAGGCGGCGCCCGCGCCCCCTCTCGATCATCCGCACGCTGCTCGCCGGCGAGGCGGCGGGCGGCCTGATCCTGATGGCGGCGGCGGCCCTGGCGCTGGTCGTCGCCAACGGGCCGCTCGCGGACACCTACGCGCACGCCCTCCACGCCGCCCTCGGGCCGATGAGCGTCCAGCACTGGATCAACGACGGCCTGATGGCCGGGTTCTTCCTGCTCGTCGGCCTGGAGATCAAGCGCGAGGCCCTCGACGGGCGGCTGCGCACCTGGCCCGACCGGGTCCTGCCGGGCTTCGCGGCGCTCGGCGGCATGGCGGTCCCGGCCGCGCTCTACGCGCTGGCCAATCTCGGCGCCGGCACCCTGCGGGGCTGGGCGATCCCGGCCGCCACCGACATCGCCTTCGCGCTGGGCGTCCTGGCCCTGCTCGGCTCGCGGGTGCCGGTCTCCCTCAAGATCTTCCTCAGCGCGGTCGCCATCGTCGACGACCTCGGCGCCGTGGTGGTGATCGCGCTGTTCTACAGCTCCGGCCTCGACCTCACCATGCTGGGGCTCGCCGCCCTGGTGCTGGCCGCCCTCTACGGCCTCAACCGGGCGGGGATCGGGTGGCTCCCGGCCTACGGGCTGCTCGGCCTCGTGCTCTGGGTCCTCGTGCTCCGCTCCGGGATCCACGCGACGATCGCGGGGGTGCTGCTCGCGCTCACGATCCCGATCCGGGTCAGCCCGGGCCGGCCGGAGGACGCGCACTCGCCCCTGCACCGGCTGGAGCACGCCCTCGCGCCCTGGATCACCTACGGGGTGGTCCCGGTCTTCGGCTTCGCCAATGCCGGTGTGGACCTCTCCGGTCTCACCCCCGAGGCCCTGCTCCAGCCGGTGACGCTCGGCATCGCGGCCGGGCTGTTCCTCGGCAAGCAGGCCGGCGTGTTCGCGAGCCTGCGGCTGGCGGTGGCGCTGGGATGGGCCAAGCGCCCGGCCGGGGCCGGCTGGGGGCAGGTCTACGGGGTCGCGGTCCTGTGCGGCATCGGCTTCACCATGAGCCTGTTCATCGGCGGCCTCGCCTTCCCGGACCCGCAGCACGAGACCGCCGTGAAGCTCGGCGTGCTCGCGGGCTCGGCCCTGTCGGGACTCGCCGGCGCGGCGATCCTCCTCGTCGCGAAGCGCCGCGTCGCCCCGCACTAGCGGGCGGCGCGCTTCGTCATTGCGAGCGCAGCGAAGCAATCCGGTGCAGCGGAACATCGGGAAGCGTGGCGCCGTCTGGATTGCTTCGCTCCGCTCGCAAGGACGGCGGCGCAAGGACGGCGGCGCAAGGACGGCACCTCGCGCACGTGCCGGGCTCCGTCCGGCGCGAAAATGCGCTACCCCCCGTGGACATGCGCTTCTATCTCGGCCTCGCCACCACCTTCCACGATCCGGCCCTCGCCCTGGTCGGGCCCGACGGCACCCTGCTCTTCGCCGAGGCGGCGGAGCGCGCCCTGCAGTACAAGCGCGCGCCGAACTGCGAGCCGGACGCCCCGTCCGCGATGGCGGCGCTGCTCAAGGCGTACGTCCCGCCGGGCTCCGAGCTCGTGGTCGCCTCCACCTGGGGCCCGCAATTCACCGACTTCCTGCGGGGCCAGGCCGGCGCCGGGGCCTTCGACCTCACGGCGCTCGCGGCCCACACCACGGCGCTCAACCGCTCCTACGTGCCCGAGCAGGCCGAGCGGGTGTTCATCGCCGACCTCCACGGCGCCCAGGAGCGGGCCGGCCACGGCACCCTGCTGGCCCTGAACCAGGAGGCGCGGATCACCGGCGCGGCGCCCCGGGCGACGATCGCCGGGCAGCGGCGCTACCCGCACCACCTGTGCCACGCCGCCTACGGCCTCTGGGGCAGCCCCTTCGAGACGGCCACCGCCCTGGTGGTCGACGGCATGGGCGAGACCGGCGCGGCGGCGATCTACCGCCTGGAGGGCGGCCGGATCAGCGAGCTGCGCCGCCACCGCGGGCGCGGCTCGCTGGGCTTCCTGTACGGCCTGATCACCGACCTCGCCGGCTTCGACCAGGTGAAGGGCGAGGAGTGGAAGATCATGGGGCTCGCCCCCTACGGCCGGCCCGACCCGGACCTCGCCGCGCTGCTCGGCCGGCTGTGCACGGTCGAGGGCCACCGCCTGCGCTACGCCGACGCGGAGACGATCCGGGCGGTCGCCGCGGAGATCCGCGCGCGCCGCCCGGCCGACGCCCTGGAGACCGGCTGGGCCGACCTCGCCCGCTGCGGCCAGGACCTGTTCGCGACGCTGATGGACGCGCTGGTGGCGGAAGCCCGCGCGCTGGCGCCGTCCGAGAACCTCGTGATCGCGGGCGGCTGCGGGCTGAACTCCTCCTACAACGGCCGGGTGCTCGGCCGGTCCGGCTTCACCCGGCTGCACGTGCCCTCGGCCCCGGCGGACGACGGCAACGCGGTCGGCGCGGCCTGGCTCGCCTACGCGGAGGACCATCCGGACTGGGCCGGGCCGCTGCCGGCGCAGCGCCCGCTCTCGCCCTATCTGGGCTCCCGGGTCCCGACCGGCGCGATGGAGCGGCTCGCNCGGCTCGCCGAGCAGGAGCCCCGCGCCCGGCGCGTCGGCCACGCGGAGGCGACCCGCGCGGCGGCGCGGATCCTCGCCGAGGGCGGCCTCGTCGGCTGGGTGCAGGGCCGGGCGGAATTCGGGCCCCGGGCGCTCGGCAACCGGTCGATCCTGGCCGATCCGCGGCCGGAGGGCGCCAAGGACGCGCTCAACGCCAAGGTGAAGTACCGGGAGGCGTTCCGGCCGTTCGCGCCGTCGATCCTGGCGGAGGCCGGGCCGGACTGGTTCGAGGATTACGCCGACAGCCCCTACATGGAGCGCACGCTGGTCTGGCGCGAAGCGGTCCGCGCCCGCGTGCCGGCGGTGGTCCACGCGGACGGAACCGGCCGGCTCCAGAGCGTCACGGCGGCGCGCAACCCGGCCTACGCGGCCCTGATCGGCGCCTTCGCGGAGATCACCGGCGTGCCGATCCTGCTCAACACGAGCTTCAACGTGATGGGCAAGCCGATCCTCCACGGCGCGGAGGACGCGATCCTGATGTTCTACACCACCGGCCTCGACGCCCTGGTGGTCGAGGATTGGCTGGTGGTGAAATGAGACGCGCCGCGCCCCCCGGGGGACGCGGCGCCAGTCCGAGAGCCGCGCGTGCGGTTTACTCACAGACCTCGACGCGGCGGTAGGTGAACTCGCCGTCGCCGAGCCACTCCTTGCGGCGCTCGTAGTGGCAGATCGGGCCGCGGCGCTCGCGCACCACGATGGTCTCGGGCTCCTCGACCACGACGCGGCGCGGGCGGTACTCCGGCGGGGGCGGCGGCGGCGGCGGGTTCGCGCCGTTGACGAGGGCGCTGCCGACCATGCCGCCGACGACGCCGGCCGCGAGGCCGCCGACGATGGCACCGGTCTGGTCGCGGGCGGCGGCCGGGGCAACCGCCCCGAGCACCAGGGTGACCGCGAGGGCTGCGGCCCCTGCGCGGATCGTCGTGAAGGAACCGTTCGAGGACACGCGAAACTTCTCCCGTTCGTGTTGAGGATGATCCAACACCGGGAGGATTAAGAATCCGCCAAACGGTCCAATTCGATCGTGTACCAGATAAGCTGCGGCGGAGGTCCGTGACGGCGCGCTGTCCGCCTCGTCCTCGCGAGCGCAGCGAAGCAACCCGGGGCAGCGCGCTTTGCCCGGACGTAGCGTGTCCCCGGATCGCTTCGCTGCGCTCGCAAGGACGGAATGGGCACGCCCGCGCCGGACGCGGCTGCAGATCCGCCTCAGAGCAGCCCGTCGAGGGACTCGACGACCGTCGTGGGCGCGAGATCCGCGTACTCGTCGGGCAGGCCCCTGCGGTTGACCCAGGCGGCCCGGAACCCGAAGGCCCGCGCCCCCGCCACGTCCCAGCGGTTCGACGAGCAGAACAGCACGTCGCCCTGCCCCACCGCCAGCCGGGTCAGGGCGATCCGGTAGGCGTCGGGATGGGTCTTGAACACCTGCGCGTCGTCCACCGAGAGGACCGCGTCGAGATGGTCGGCGAGCCCCGCCGAGGCGACCGCCCGGTCGACCATGGCGGCGTTGCCGTTGGTGAGGACGGCGGTGCGGATGCCGCGCTTGCGCAGGGCCGCCAGCACGCCCGGGACCTCGGGGTAGGCCTCGAGGTCACGATAGGCGTCGAGGAGCCGCTCGCGCAGGCCGGGATCGACCTTGGGGTGGATCGCCAGGGCGTAGTCGAGGGCCCGCACGGTGAGGTCCCAGAAGGCCGCGTACCGGCCCATCAGCGACAGGGTCCAGCTGTACTCGAGCTGCTTGTTGCGCCAGACCTCGGAGAGATGGGCGGCGTCCGGCCCCACCGCCTCGGCGTAGCGCTGGACCGCGGCGTTCACGTCGAACAGCGTGCCGTAGGCGTCGAACACCGCGGCCTTCACGCCCGCGAGGGGATTGGGTGCGTCGGTCATGGCGTTCCTCACTGGGTCTCTCGCCCGATCTGGGGCCGAACCCGCCCGGCGGCGAGCCCGGCCGGGTCACTCAGGCCCGGCGCAGGCGCAGGCCGAACAGGTGCAGCAGGCCGGCCAGCAGGCCGCCGTAGACCAGGGCCCCGGCGAGCCCCAGCACCGCCAGGACGACGAGGTCGCGCCCGTGCGGGAAGGCCGGCACCAGCGCCTGGACGAGACCCTGGCCGTAGACGGCGACCGCCGCCAGCCCGAGGCAGGCCAGCGCCACCCCGGCGACGGTGAGGCCGAGCGTGCGCCCCGGCTCCGTCCAGCCCCGGCGCTTGGCCAGGACGAGCAGCAGCAGCAGGTTCACCCACTGGGCGACCGCGGTGGCGAGCGCGAGGCCGGTGACGCCGTAGGGACCGGTGAGCCACAGCTTCAGGGCCACGTTGACGCCGATCGCGGTCAGCGAGGCCCAGAGCGGCGTCCTGGTGTCCTGGCGGGCGTAGAAGCTCGCGACGGCGCTGCGCACCAGCACGACGGCCGGCAGGGCGAAGCCGTAGGCCGCCAGCACCGAGGCGGCCCGCGCCGCGTCCTCGGCGCTGAAGGCGCCGCGCTGGAACAGGGCCGCCATGATCAGGCCCGGGATGGTCAGGAACGCCACCGTGAACGGCGCCGAGAGGGCCAGGGAGAAGCCCGCGGCCCGGTTCTGGGCCGCGTGGGCGCCCGCCACGTCGCCGGCCGCGATCCGGCGGCTCATCTCCGGCAGCAGCACGGTGCCGGCCGCGATGGCGATGACGCCGAAGGGCAGCTGGTAGAGCCGGTCGGCGTAGTAGAGCGCCGAGACCGCCCCGGTGGGCAGCCAGCTCGCGATGATCGTGTCGGCGAAGGCCGCGATCTGGAAGCCGGCCGAGCCGATCACCGCGGGTCCGAGCACGACGAAGAAGCGCTTGAGCGCGGGATCGAGGCGCGGGACGGCGAGGTCCGGCATCACGCGGACCCGGCGGCAGCCCCACCACAGCAGGCCGAACTGGAGCACGCCCGAGACCGCGACGCCCCAGGCGGCGGCGTAGGCCGCGTTCGGGAACAGGAAGCTCAACCCCAGGGCCGCCAGCATGGCGAGGTTGAGCAGGACCGGGGCGCCCGCCGCCACGGCGAAGTGCCGGTGGGCGTTCAGGATGCCCGACAGCAGCGTCACCAGCGTCATGAACAGCAGGTACGGGAAGGTGATGCGGGTCAGCGCCACGGCGAGCTGGAAGCGCTCGCCGCCCTCGGCGAAGCCCGGCGCCAGGGCGTGGACCACCCAGGGCATGGCCGGCAGGGCGAGGTTGAGCAGCACGAGCTGCACGATCAGCATCAGGGTGAAGACGCGGTCGGCGAACCGGTGCGCCGCCCCGGGCTCGCCGGCCTCCGCGAGCCCCGCATAGGCCGGCACGAAGGCGGTGTTGAACGCGCCCTCGCCGAAGATCGCGCGGAAATGGTTCGGGAGCCGGAAGGCGACCACGAAGGCGTCGGCCATGGGCCCGGCGCCCATGACCGCGGCCATCACCACGTCGCGGGCGAAGCCGGTGACGCGCGAGACCAGGGTCCAGCCGCCGACGGACAGGATGGAGCGGATCATCGGGCGGGGCGCTCGCCCCTCCCCTCACCCCGCGGCGGGGGCGGGCGGGAGCACGGTCGAAGCGTCGCGCGAGTCGATCGAGGGGAAATGGCCGGACCCTTCTGCACCGGGTCATCCGGCGTCGGGCGCATCAAGAGCCGGTTTCGTGCGCCACCTCAAGGGTGCCGCGGACACAGGATCCGCGGCACCGGCGGCAAGCCTCAGCGGGTCGCCTCAGCGGGTCGCCTCAGCGGGTCGCCTCGGCGTACATCTTCTCCACGTGCTCCCAGTTCACGAGGTTCTCGATGAACGCCTTCAGGTAGTCGGGCCGGCGGTTGCGGTAGTCGATGTAGTAGGAGTGCTCCCACACGTCGACGCCGAGGATCGGCTTGGCGCCGTGCACCAGCGGGTTCTCGCCGTTCGGGGTCTTCATGATCGCGAGCTTGCCGTCCTTGACGGCGAGCCACGCCCAGCCCGAGCCGAACTGGCCGACGCCCGCCTGGATGAAGTCCGCCTTGAACTTCTCGGCGCCGCCGAGGTCCTCGTCGATCTTCTTGGCCAGCGCGCCGGGGATCGCGCCGCCGCCGTTCGGCTTCATCCACTGCCAGAAGTGGATGTGGTTGTAGTGCTGGCCGGCGTTGTTGAAGAGCGGCTGATTCGTGTTGTAGGCGGCCTTGACGATCTCCTCGACGCTCTTGCCCTGGAGATCCGTGCCCTCAAGCAGCTTGTTGCCCGTGTCGACATAGGCCTTGTGGTGCTTGTCGTGGTGGAACTCGAGGGTCTCCTTCGACATGTACGGCCCCAGCGCGTCGTAGGCGTAGGGCAGTTCCGGCAGGGTGAAGGTCATCGCGTCTATCTCCGCTAAGCAGGGGGCGGCCTCGTCCCCGGCGGGGGCTCCCGAGTCGAGAGCCCGCTAGGTAAGTCGGTGGCCGCGGGACGGCAACGCCGTTCCGCCACCGCGGGGCGGGAACTGGCGCGGGAAGTTCCGCCGATCGCGGATCGGCGTGCCGACGGCGCGACCCGCGGGCGGGCCGGCCCGGGCATCGCCGGCGGAGATCCCGACTATTCCGGTTTCCCGAACATCTCGGCCCCGAGTTTTGCAATATGACGGCTAGGCCTTACTGTGCGGCACGCCTTGAGCGCCGGCCGTCAGCCGGCCCGTGTCAGAGAGTAACATGATCGCTGCGCTGTTCGCGCTCGCCGCCGCCATGATCATCGGGGGCTGCGCCGCCGTGATCCAGGGCTTCCCGTACGTGCGTCTGGAGAGCGGACTCGCGATGGTGATCGCGGGGTCGGTCGCGGCCTCGTCGGGCGCGGTGCTCCTCGGCCTCGGCGTCGTGGCGCTCGGCTTCCGGCGGCTGGTGACCCTGGCGCCGATGCTGTCGATCCGGATGGTCCGCTGGCCGGCCGGGGCCGCGATCCTGTCGCGGGTGCTGCAGCGGCTCGGCCTCGGG
>NZ_MLBW01000018.1:0-52342 GCF_036441335.1 Methylobacterium mesophilicum | reverse complement strand
GCTTCCCCCGCGGCGGCCCCGGCCGCGGCGCCGAGCGCGGACGCGGTCGTGGCGAGCGTGAACGGCAAGCCGATCACGCAGGGCGACCTCGCCATCGCGGCCGACGACCCGGCCCTGTCGCTGCCCGGCGTCGACGAGGCCCAGAAGAAGAACCTGCTCGTCGACTACATGGTCGACCTGCGCGTCGGCGCGCAGGCCTCCGAGGCCGCCAAGATCGGCGACACGCCTGAGTTCAAGCGCAAGCTCGCCTACTTCCGCGACAAGCTCCTGCTCGACGACTACCTGGAGCAGGAGGCCAAGCGCGCGGTCACGCCCGAGGCGGAGCACGCGATCTACGACCAGACCGTCAAGCTGATGAAGCCCGAGGAGGAGGTGCACGCGCGCCACATCCTCGTGGACAACGAGGCCGAGGCCAAGAAGATCGCCGCGCGGATCAAGGGCGGCGAGGATTTCGCCAAGGTCGCCGCCGAGGCGTCGAAGGATCCGGGCTCGAAGGCCGAGGGCGGCGATCTCGGCTGGTTCACCAAGGAGCGGATGGTGCCCGACTTCGCCAACGCCGCCTTCGCGATGAAGCCCGGCCAGGTGTCCGACCCGATCAAGACCCAGTTCGGCTGGCACGTGATCAAGGTCGAGGAGAAGCGGACCAAGCCGCAGCCGACCTTCGACGAGCTCAAGGAGCAGATCGACCAGCACCTGATCCGCAAGGCGCAGCAGGACATGATCCTGAAGCTCCGCTCGGAGGCCAAGATCGACCGCGCCGACGCGCCCCCGGCCGCGCAGACCGCGCCCGAGCCGAAGAAGTGACGGTCTGAGACTGACCGGCGCGGCCCCGGGGGCCGCGCCGCGTCGTCAGTACGGCCGATCGGGAACGAGGTAGCTGGACTGCGCCGGCGCCGGCTGGGGCGTGATCCCGAGCGCCGAGAGTTCGGCGCTGCGGCGCCCCTCGGCGATCCTGTCGAGCACCGCGATCAGCAGCCACGGGCACGCGATGCCGATGAAGAACGCCATGTGATCCTCCCGCGCCGAACCGAGGGGCCCGTTCGGCTTAGGAAAATAATAGGCGGGCCGGGCCGCGCCGCAAGCGGCACACCGGCCGGGATCTCAGATCCAGCCCTGGAGCTCGCGGCGGACGACGTGCTCGATCACCCGCATGCCGAGGTCGCTGTCGTTCAGGCAGGGGATGTAGGCGAAGCGCTCGCCGCCGTTCTCCTCGAAGTAGTGGCGGTTCTCGCCGTCGAGCTCCTCGAGGGTCTCCAGGCAGTCCGCCGTGAAGCCCGGGGCGACGATCGCCATCCGCTTCACGCCCGACTTCGCGAGCTCCATCACGGTCTCGTCGGTGTAGGGCTTCAGCCACTCCTCGTTGCCGAAGCGCGACTGGAAGGTCACGCGCATCTTGTCCGGCGACAGGCCCAGCGCCTCGCGGATCAGCCGCCCGGTCTTGTGGCACTGGCAATGGTACGGGTCGCCCTTGAGCAGATAGCTCCGCGGCACGCCGTGGAACGAGGTGAGGATCACCTCCGGCTCGAAGTCGAGCTTGGCCAGACCCTCGCGGATCGAATCGGCCATGGCGGCGATGTAGACCGGGTCGTCGTGATAGGGCGGCGAGACGCGGACGGTGGGCTGCCAGCGCATGTCCATCAGCGCCCGGAAGGCCTGGTCGCAGGCCGTGGCCGAGGTCGCGGCGGCGTATTGCGGGTAGAGCGGCACCAGCAGGATGCGGTCGCAGCCCTGATCGAGCAGCGCCTGGATCCGGCCGGCGACCTCGGGCTTGCCGTAGCGCATCGCCCAGTCGACGACCACGGACTCGCCCATGGCCGCCTGCAGGCGCTCGCACTGGCCGCGGGTGATCGTCTTCAGCGGCCCCTCGTTGAGCGCGTTGTTCCAGACGCTGGCGTAGTCGCGGCCCTTCGGCCCGGGGCGCTTCGTCAGGATGATCAGGTTGAGGAGCGGCCACCAGATCAGCCGGGGCACCTCGATCACCCGGCGGTCCGACAGGAACTCCTTGAGGTACCGGCGCATCGGCCAGTAGGACGTGCCCTCGGGCGTCCCGAGATTCATCAGGAGCACACCGACGCGGCCCCAGGCGACCTTCGGGTGGTCGGCCGGAAGGGTATCCGACGCGGGCTGCAGCGGTGCGAGGGGCCGGCCATTCGCCAGCGCGGCGGGTTCGACGCGTTCGTTCATGGCAGCGTTCCGGCGCCGCGCGCCGAGATCCTTCCTCTGGTTTCCGACATCCGGCGGCCGGCGCGTTCGCCTGAACCGGGCCGGAGGCTTAAAACTCCGTCGGGTGCGCTTCCATGTAGGGTGCGAAGCCGCCCTGCGAAGACCGGACGCGCGATGCCGCACCGCGATCGGCGGCACGCTCGACCCCCGTCCCTAAACACGGGCGGCTCCCGGCCGCAACCGCCGCGCCCATGACGGCGCCCGCCCGCCCCCTATCTGCGCGGGGGATCCGACCGCGAGAGACCATGATCGACACGCCCGTCGCCGACGCCCTCACCGCCTTCCGCGCCTCCGGCTCGTCGTGGCTCGGCCTGCCCTTCTTCGCCGACGGGGAGGCCGACGCCGTGGCGGCGCGGGTCGATGCGCGAATCGCCGCGGGCGCGCGCGTGCTGCCCGCGCCGGACCGGATCTTCCGCGCCCTGTCCGAGACCCCGCTTCAGGAAGTGCGCGTCGTCATCCTCGGGCAGGATCCGTACCCGACCCCGGGGGACGCCAACGGTCTCGCCTTCTCGTTCGTGGGCGCCGGCCGCCTCCCCGCCTCGCTGAAGGCGATCCTGGCGGAGGCGGGCTCCGACCGCGCCGCGGGCGGCGACCTGACGCCCTGGGCGCGGCAGGGCGTGCTGCTGCTCAACAGCGCGCTCACCGTCGAGGCCGGCAAGGCCGGGGCGCATCTGCGCTACGGCTGGGCCGCGCTGACCGACGCGGCGGTGCGCGCCGTCGCGGCGCGTCCGGAGCCCGCGGTGTTCCTGCTCTGGGGCGCCCAGGCGCGGGCCAGGGCCGCGCTGATCGACGCCACCCGCCACGGCGTGTTCGAGAGCGGACACCCCTCGCCGCTCAACCGCGCCCGGGATTTTCCCGGTTCCGACCCGTTCGGCCGGGCCAACCAGTGGCTCGTGGCGCGCGGGTGCCGGCCGATCGACTGGCGCCTCGGCTGAGGGCGGTCGCGCTTCCGGGCGTGACCTATTGCGGCTTCGCGGGCGCGGCGGGCTTTGCGGGCGCGGCAGGTTCCTGGCCCGCGGGCAGGAGGACGTTCTTGGCCACCGTTCCCTCGGGCCCGTACTCCCCCGCGACCGCGATGCAGGCCTGGTCGCGGTTCTGCGCCATCTGATTCGACATCAGCGTGAACATCGTCTGCACCCGGTTGCCGAACGGACCCCGCGGCTGAACGTCGGCGATCTGCACGTTCTGCTTCGCCAGCAGGGCCTCGAACTGGTCGCTGCCGATCCGATAGCCGCAGACATTCGACGCCGCGAAGATGTAGGCGGCGAATTCCAGGGCCCGGGGTGCCGGGGCGTTCCGGATCTGCGCCTGCGCCGGCAGGGCCGCGAGCGTGGCGGCGGCGAGGAGGGAGATCCGGGTCGTTGTGGAGCGCATGCGCGGCGGTTCCTCGATCGGGGCAGCCTCTGGCGGGCGGCCTCTGGCGGGCGGGACATAGGCCGGACCCGCGCGCGCGCCAATGCGACCGAAGATGCGGGCAATTCGGCCGTCCCCGTTCACGGCCCGTTGGCCATAGGCCCAGTCGGCCGGCCCGCGCGCCGACGAAAAAGCGGTCGTTTTTCCACGGAAAGCCGGCGCGTGAGAGAGTGTTAACCTGCTCGCGTCACGCCAGGGCCTGCAGTGTGTCCAAATTCAGGCGGTCCGCATCGCATGTACGGCGTCCAATCCCCGGCGGCCTCCATCCCTCTCCCGGCTCGAGACGCCGACCGGCGCGCCCGGCCGGGCGCGCAAGGAGCCGCCAGCGCGGAGCGGCGTGTCGGGCCGGCCGTCCCGGTCGCCGCGGTCTGTCCGCACCGCTTCTCGCGCTGGGCCTGGGGCGAGGGCCTGCGGGCCGGTCAAACCGTCGCGCTCATGGTTCAGGATCTCGGGCAGGCGGAGGCCATGCGCCTCGGCCTCACCCGCCTCGGCCTGCGCGTCGTCTGCCTCGACTGCGCCGGCCGCGACCAGGCGCTGGCCGACAGCCTGTCCGCGTCGGACGCCGCGCTGGTGGTGGTCGATACGGCGCTCGCCGACGCCTATGCCGGCGTGATGGGCCGGCTCGCCGCCTATCCGGCGGTGTGGTGGAACGGTCCGGGCGCCGACTACGCGAGCCTCGACCTCGCCCTGGCCGAGCAGGCCTGACAGCCTCCTCACCGCCGACGGCAGGTCGCGGCGTCGCGAACCTGAGATCGGCGTGCTACCGTCCGGCGACGCGACCGGCCCCGCGCCAGGGAGGCCGGCGCCGGGAGACGCCGCCATGTCCGCAGCCCTTGCCACGGCCCCAGCCGCCAGCCCGGAGGCGCCGGTGCTGCTGCGCAGCGACGCCGACGGGGTCGCGACGCTGACGCTGAACCGGCCGCAGGCGCGCAACGCCCTTTCGATGGCTCTGATGGGCGCTCTCCTGGCCCAGCTCGACGCGATCCGCGCGGATCCGTCCGTGCGCGTCGTGATCCTGCAGGGCGCCGGCCCCGCCTTCTGCGCCGGCCACGACCTCAAGGAGATGCGTGCCGACCCGTCCCGCGAAGCCACCGAGGCGGTCTTCCGCACCTGCGCCCGGCTGATGCTGAGCCTCACGCGCCTGCCGCAGCCGGTGATCGCCCGGGTGCACGGGATCGCCACCGCCGCCGGGTGCCAGCTCGTCGCCACCTGCGATCTCGCCGTCTGCGCCGAAGACGCCCGCTTCGCCACGCCCGGTGTTCAGATCGGACTGTTCTGCTCGACCCCGATGGTCGCCCTGTCGCGGGCCGTGTCGCGCAAGGCCGCCCTGGAGATGCTGCTGGTCGGCGAGCCGATCGACGCCGCTGAGGCCGTGCGGATCGGCCTCGTCAACCGCGCCGTGCCGCAGGCGGAGCTCGACGCGGCGGTGGGCGCCCTCGCGGCCCGGATCGCCGGGAAGGCCCGGCGCGTCCTGGCGATCGGCAAGGAGGCGTTCGGCCGGCAGATCGAGATGGGCCTGGAGGACGCCTACGGCTACACGGCCGAGGTCATGGTCCGGAACATGATGATGGCCGACGCGCAGGAGGGGATCGACGCCTTCCTGGGCAAGCGGCCGCCCCGCTGGGAGCCGTGAGCCGGCCTCCTGGCGCGATACGACGCAGGCCGTTCGGCGCGTGGCGCGTAGGTGATGGCGCCGCCCTGCCCTAGGATCAGGGTCTGTCCGATCCTGCCGGGCTCGGCGCCGCAACGCGGAACGGCTGATGAGCACCCTCGACCTGCTCGGTCTGACGCTGTCCTTCTACGGCACGATGCCGCCGCCGCGCCCGCCGCGGCCGAACCGCAACGGCGCGACCTGGGCCGCCGCCGTGATCTTCGGCGGCGTCTGCATCGCGACCATCGGGCCGATGATCACCATCTGGAGCTTCCACCGGCCCTACGCCGAGGCCAAGGCGCGCTGCATCGCCTCCGGCGGCCGGGTCCTGTACGGGGCCCTCGACGGCAGCGGACCCTATCGCTGCGAGCGGCCCGCGGCCGCCGCGGCCGCCGCACCCATTGCGCATCCGGCCAAGCCGGCGGATTGATCCCCCCGGCGCACGGGCTTTAGGTCGATCCGGCGCCTCCCGACGCGAACCCGGATAGCCTCACCTTGGAAAACGCGATCACCCGCTGGGTCCAGTCGACCGCCCTGATGCGGTCGGATGTCGAGGCCCTGATCGGCTTCGCGCTGGCGATCGGCGTCACCCTGCACGCCCTGCTGCGCAAGCGCCGGGTCAGCGTGGCGGTGGGCTGGATCGGGCTCGCGTGGCTGTCGCCGATCTTCGGCACCGCCCTGTACCTGACCTTCGGCATCAACCGCGTCTCGCGCCGCGCGCGGCGGCTGCGGACCAAGCCCTCCGACGCGACGCAGCTGCCCGACACCGACGACGCCGTGGTGCCGGAGGCGCTCTGGCCCCTCGACCGCGCGATCCGCCGGATCACCGGCCTGCCGGCCTTCGCGGGCAACACCGTGCAGATGTTCCGCAACGGCGACGCGGCCTACCCGGTGATGCTCGCGGCGATCCGCGAGGCCCGGACCAGCATCGGTCTGTCGAGCTACATCTTCCGGGACGACGCCACCGGCGGCGCGTTCTGCGACGCGCTGGTCGAGGCGCAGGCCCGGGGCGTGAAGGTCCGCGTCATCATCGACGGGATCGGCGGCGGCTACTTCCGGGCGCCGGTCTACCGGCGGCTGACGGCCGCCGGGGTGCCGGCGGCCCTGTTCATGCACTCCGCCCTCCCCTGGCGGATGCCCTTCCTCAACCTGCGCTCGCACAAGAAGCTGCTGGTCATCGACGGGCGGACCGCCTTCACCGGCGGCCTCAACATCTCCCACCCGAACCGCGTCGCCCTGAAGCCCGAGCACCCGATCCGGGACACCCATTTCCGGATGACCGGCCCCGTGGTCGAGCAGCTCGCCGTCGCCTTCGCGGCCGACTGGGCCTTCGTGGACGGCGAGATCCTCGACGGCCCCCCGTGGTTCGTCGACCTCGAGCCGTGCGGACCGAGCGTCGCCCGGGCGGTGACCTCCGGCCCGGACGCGGACGTCGAGAAGATCGAGCAGGTCATCCTCCAGGCGCTGGCCTGCGCGCGCCGGTCGGTGCGCTTCGTGACGCCCTACTTCCTGCCCGACGAGCTGGTGACCGGCGCCCTCGCCCAGGCCGCGACCCGGGGCATCACCGTCGACGTGATCATCCCGCGGGTCAGCGACCACCCGTACATCGACTGGGCGACCCGGGCGCATCTCGACCCGCTGCTGCGGGCCGGCGTGAACGTCTGGCTCGACGAGCCGCCCTTCGACCATTCCAAGGCGATGGTGGTCGACGACGTCTGGTGCTTCGTCGGCAGCGCCAACTGGGACATGCGCAGCTTCCGGCTCAACTTCGAGCTGAATGTCGAGATCATCGACGCGGAGCTCGCGGCCGACCTCGACCGGTTCATGCGCGGCAAGATGCAGGCGCGGCTCAGCCGGGAGGATCTCGCCGCGCGCGTCCTGCCGATCCGTCTGCGCGACGCAGGCGTGCGACTGCTGCTGCCATACCTTTGAACCGGGCGGGGGCGTGCGCCTCCGGCGCCGGGCCCAGATGGACGACGATCGGCCGGTGATCGGAGCGCCCCCGCGGCAGCACCGCGTGCGCGTGGCAGACGAGCCCGCGGGCGAGGCAGCGGTCGAGGCGCAGCGGCAGGACCTCGACCATCGCGTGGGTCGATTGCCGCGGCCCGACGTCGCGGAAGCCCGGGATCAGCGCCGGGCCGACGATGTTGTAGTCGCCGAGCACGGCCGCCCGCGGCGGCAGCTCGCTGACGATGCGGCGGAGCTGGCGCCGGTTCAGCATCTGACCGTGCGAC
This sequence comes from Methylobacterium mesophilicum, assembly GCF_036441335.1. Classification (GTDB taxonomy): domain Bacteria; phylum Pseudomonadota; class Alphaproteobacteria; order Rhizobiales; family Beijerinckiaceae; genus Methylobacterium; species Methylobacterium mesophilicum_B. Next base: position 44,821 of record NZ_MLBW01000018.1, on the reverse strand, counting down.
AGGTGGACGTTGGCCACGCCGAACTCGCCGAGATCGAGGATCTGGCAGACTCGGTGCACGAGGGCGCCGGACGGCAGCGCGATGACCCGGGGCGGGGCCGCCCAGGGCTTCGGGCTCCACATGGCGAGCCCGTGGATCCGGCCCGGCAGGGGCGCCCAGGCGTAGTGGCCGCCGATCCGGTCCAGCAGGAAGCCGATGGCGCGGGTCGCCTCCTGCATCAGCAGCAGGTCTGGCTTCTCCTGCGCCACCAGGGCGGCGACGTCGTCCACCGCCGCGCCGGTGCGCCGCAGCAGGTTCCAGCTCACGATCTTGAAGGGCTGGTGCGGCCGCTCGGCGGGGCGGATCGGCGTGACGGCTGACGGTGCGGGGACGGAGCGGGCCGGGCGTGCAGCAGGATTCATCGGGCCGGTCTCGTACCTCAACGCGCGGCGCTCCCGCCACCGCCACGCTCTAACGCGCCCGGAGCCGGGACGTTCGACCGCGCTCGCGCCGGACCCGGGCGTGCCGCGGCCGGCCGGGTCGCGGTCCGACCCGCCCGCCCAACGGGGGAAGCGGCGGCCGGCGTGCCGGCGGCCGGGGTCGGGGCCTTCTGGGGCGCCTGGGCCAGCGCCAGTCCCGGCATCGCGATCATGACGGCGAGCGCGCTGACGCGCCGGAGAAGGGCGGTGTTCGGCATACGGGCGAAGTCCTCGGCTCACGTCTCGGCGGCGCGCCGGATCGGCCGGGGCCGCGCCGCGGCACAGGTGGCCCGCGTCGGGCGAGAAGGCAAGCGCGGCCATTTCACCGGTGCCGGAACCGTGACCGTACCGGCATGCGTTGAGGGCTGCCCCTTCCAGGTGCGCCGGGCGATGTTTACCTCTATAAGCCCGGCCAACTCCGTCCAGGCCGGCCCGCCACGCTCACCCGTGGGCGGGCTCGCGCGTCCGCAGGTCCACGATGCTCGGCTCCATCGCCAAGAAGATTTTCGGCTCCTCGAACGACCGCCGCGTCAAGGGCTACCGCCCGCGCGTCGCGCAGATCAACGCGCTGGAACCGGAGATCCAGGCCCTCTCGGACGAGGCCCTGCGCGCCCGCACCGACATGCTGAAGGCCGAACTCGCCAACGGCAAGAGCCTCGACGACATCCTCGTGCCGGCCTTCGCCACGGTGCGCGAGGCGGCCAAGCGCGTCTTCGGCCAGCGCCACTTCGACGTGCAGCTCATCGGCGGCATGGTGCTCCACGAGGGCGGCATCGCCGAGATGAAGACTGGCGAGGGCAAGACCCTGGTGGCGACGCTGCCGGTCTACCTCAACGCCCTGGAGGGCAAGGGCGTCCACGTCGTGACCGTGAACGACTACCTCGCCTCGCGCGACGCCGAGTGGATGGGTCAGGTCTACCGGTTCCTGGGCCTCTCCGTCGGCACGATCGTGCACGGCCTCGACGATGCGCAGCGCAAGGACGCCTATGCCTGCGACATCACCTACGGCACCAACAACGAGTACGGGTTCGACTACCTGCGCGACAACATGAAGTACGAGATGTCCCAGCTGGCGCAGCGGGGGCACAACTTCGCGATCGTCGACGAGGTCGATTCGATCCTGATCGACGAGGCGCGCACGCCGCTGATCATCTCCGGTCCGGTCGACGACCGGTCGGAACTCTACGTGGCGGTCGACGCGCTGATGCCGCGCCTGCGCAAGGAGTTCTACGACCTCGACGAGAAGCAGCGCACGGTCTCGCTGACCGAGGAGGGCAACGAGTTCATCGAGGAGGCGATGCGCGAGGCGGGCCTCCTGAAGGAGGGCGACCTCTACGACGCCCACAACGTCACGCTGGTCCATCACGTGAACCAGGCGCTTCGCGCCCACACGCTGTTCACCCGCGACAAGGACTACATCGTCAAGAACGACGAGGTGGTGATCATCGACGAGTTCACCGGCCGCATGATGCAGGGCCGGCGCTACTCGGAGGGGCTGCACCAGGCGCTCGAGGCCAAGGAGCGGGTCACGATCCAGCCCGAGAACCAGACGCTCGCGTCGATCACCTTCCAGAACTACTTCCGCCTGTACAAGAAGCTCGCCGGCATGACCGGCACGGCCTCCACCGAGGCCGACGAGTTCGCCGAGATCTACAAGCTCGACGTGGTCGACATCCCGACCAACAAGGAGGTCGAGCGCGTCGACGAGGACGACGAGGTCTACCGGACGGTCGGCGAGAAGTACGAGGGCATCATCGCCGAGATCGACAAGGCGCATGCGCGCCACCAGCCGATCCTGGTCGGCACCGGCTCGATCGAGAAGTCGGAGCACCTCGCCGAGATGCTCAAGAAGGCCGGCTACAGCCTGCTCGACTATTCCGACCCGAACGCGCTGACCGACGTCTACGCCGCCGCCCGCGAGGGCCGGGTGACCAAGCGCTTCGCCGTGCTGAACGCCCGCTTCCACGAGCAGGAGGCCTACATCGTGGCCGAGGCGGGCGTGCCGGGCGCGATCACCATCGCCACCAACATGGCCGGCCGCGGCACCGACATCAAACTCGGCGGCAACCTCGAGATGCGGATCGAGAAGGAGCTGGGGCACCTCGCCGATGGTCCGGAGCGCGACGCCGCCATCGCGGCGATCAAGGCGGAGATCGCCGAGAACCGCACCAAGGTGCTGGCGTCCGGCGAGCCGGCCGATCCGGAGGCGGGTCGCAAGAAGGCGCTGCCCGGCGGCCTCTACATCATCGGCACCGAGCGCCACGAATCGCGGCGCATCGACAACCAGCTCCGCGGCCGCTCCGGCCGCCAGGGCGATCCCGGCCGCTCGAAGTTCTACCTGTCGCTTCAGGACGACCTGATGCGGATCTTCGGCTCCGACCGCATGGACGGGATGTTGCAGAAACTCGGCCTGGAGCAGGGCGAGGCGATCATCCACCCCTGGATCAACAAGGCCATCGAGAAGGCGCAGCAGAAGGTCGAGGCGCGCAACTTCGACATGCGCAAGAACGTGCTCAAGTACGACAACGTCATGAACGACCAGCGCAAGGTCGTGTTCGAGCAGCGCCGCGACTTCATGGGCCAGGACAGCGTCCGCGAGACCGTGGACGAGATGCGCGAGGGCGTGATCGACGATCTCGTCACCCGGCACATCCCGGAGAACGCCTACGCCGAGCAGTGGGACGTCGCCGGCCTGCGCGAGCAGGTGAAGGACATCCTCAACCTCGACGTGCCGGTCGAGGATTGGGCCAAGGAGGAGGGCATCGCCGACGAGGAGATGCGCGAGCGCCTGCTCAAGGCGGCCGAGGCGGCCTACGCCGAACGGACCGAGAAGAACGGCGCCGAGGTCACGGCCTATATCGAGAAGCAGGTCCTGCTGCAGACGCTCGACCATCTCTGGCGCGAGCACCTCGTGACGCTGGACCACCTCCGGCAGGTGATCGGCTGGCGCGGCTTCGCCCAGCGCGACCCGCTGAACGAGTACAAGTCCGAGGCTTTCGACCTGTTCAACGGGCTCGTGACCGCCCTGCGCGAGCAGGTCACCGCGCAGCTCTCGCGAGTCGAGATCATGATGCAGGAGCCGCCGGCGGACTACCCGGCCGGCGGTCCGGCGCTGCCGCCGATGTTCGCCCAGCATCTCGACCCGGTCACCGGCGAGAACGAGATGGACTACGCCGGCCTCGGCTCGGGCAGCGACGGCGGCGGGGGCCCGGCCTACGGCTTCGCGGCCCAGGGCCTCGCGGCCGACGGCGCCGTGCTGGAGCGCGACCCGACCGACGCCGCCACCTGGGGCCGCGTCGGCCGCAACGAGCCGTGCCCCTGCGGCTCGGGCAAGAAGTACAAGCACTGCCACGGCACCCTCCAGGCCTGAGGCGGCGATGCCGGCGCGGGCTCTGTTCATCGCCGGGGCGGGAACCGAGATCGGCAAGACCTACGTCACCGCCGCCCTGACCCGGCGCCTGCAGGCGCAGGGACGGGCGGTGCGGACGGTGAAGCCGCTCGCGAGCGGTGTCCCGCCTCTCAGCGATCCCGGCTTCATCGAGAGCGACACAGCCCGGTTGCTGGACGCGCAGGGCCTCGCCCTGGACGAGGAGGCCGTGGAGGCCTGCTCGCCGTGGCGGTTCTCGGCACCGCTCTCGCCCGATCAGGCCGCCGTGCTGGAGGGGCGATCCCTGGACCTGGCCGACCTCGTCGGCTGGTGCCGCGATGAGATCGCCCGCACCGACGGCACGCTGCTGATCGAGGGCGTCGGCGGCCTCATGAGCCCGGTCACCGAGGCCGCCACCGGCCTGGACTGGCTGCGGGCCCTCGGCCTGCCGGCGCTGCTCGTGTCCGGGAGCTATCTCGGGGCGATCAGCCACGCGCTCACCGCCTGCGAGACCCTGCGCTTCCACGGCGTGACGCTGCGCGCCGTGGCGGTCAGCGAGAGCCCGGGCGCTCCGGCCCCCGCCGCGACCGTGGCCGCCGCGATCGCGCGGCATGCCGGGGCACCCGTCGTCTACCTGCGGCGCGGTGACGCCTGCCCGGACGAGCTGGCCGCCCTGATCTGAGCGCCATCGCGCCGTTGCTGGACGGCGCGGCCGCTGCCCCTAGCTTCACCGCTGCGGCGTCGCTTCCGGTTCCCGAATCGTCGGGGCCGGGTGGCGCCCTGGGGAGCCCTGCGGTGAGTCAGACCCTTGCGCCGGCCGCGAGTCCCCGACCCGATACCGGCACGGTCGACGCGGAAGCGGCGCGCGACCGGCTCCGGCCGGCCCTCGTCCTGGGCGCGCTGGGGGTGGTCTACGGCGACATCGGCACGAGCCCGCTCTACGCGTTCAAGGAGGCCGTGAAGGCCGCGACCAGCGGCGGCGCCTCGGTGCCGGCCGCCGCCACCGGCGCGGTGTCGCTGATCCTGTGGTCGCTGATCCTGATCGTGTCGCTGAAATACGCGGTGCTGATCCTGCGCGCCGACAACCGGGGCGAGGGCGGCATCGTCGCCATGCTGGCGCTGCTCGGTGCGCGGCAGGCCCGGCCGGGGACGTGGAAGGCGCTGCTGCTGGTGGTCGGGCTGGTGGGCGCGGCCCTGCTCTACGGCGACGGCGCGATCACGCCGGCGATCTCGGTGCTGTCGGCGATCGAGGGGCTGAAGATCGACGCGCCGGCGCTCGGGCCTTACGTGGTGCCGATCACCCTGGTGATCCTGGTCGGGCTGTTCCTGGTCCAGCACAAGGGCGTGGCCGCCATCGGCCGGGTGTTCGGGCCCGTCATGCTGGTCTGGTTCGTCGTGCTCGGGCTCCTCGGGATCGCCGGGATCGTCGCAAAACCGGAGATCCTGGCGGCGGCCAACCCGTTCCGGGCCGTCGATTTCATGCTCCACGCCGGCTGGCACGTCAGCTTCGCGATGCTCGGCGCGGCCTTCCTGGCGGTGACCGGCGGCGAGGCGATGTACGCCGATCTCGGCCATTTCGGCGCCCTGCCGATCCGCGTCGCCTGGTTCGTGCTGGTCCTGCCGGCGCTGGTGCTCAACTATTTCGGTCAGGGCGCCCTGCTGATCGCCGCGCCCGACGCCCTGGAGAACCCGTTCTTCCGCCTCTGCCCCGACTGGGGCCATCTGCCCCTCATCGCACTGGCCACGATGGCGACCATCATCGCCTCGCAGGCGATCATCTCGGGCGTGTTCTCGCTGACGCAGCAATCGGTCCAGCTCGGCTTCCTGCCGGCCATGCGCATCGTCCAGACGGCGCACGAGGAGCGCGGCCAGATCTACGTGCCGGCGGTGAACTGGCTGCTGGCCGTGGCGACCCTGACCGCCGTGGTGGTGTTCGGCTCCTCCGACGCCCTGGCCGGCGCCTACGGCATCGCCGTCTCGATGCTGATGGGCATCACCACGCTGCTCGCCGCGCTGATCGCGCTCCGCTGGGGCTACAACCCGGCCCTGGTCCTCGCGGTCAACGGCTTCTTCCTGGCCATCGACCTCGTGTTCTTCGCCGCCAACAGCGTGAAGATCCTGGAGGGCGGCTGGTTTCCCCTGGTGCTCGCCGGCCTCGTCGCCGCGATGATGCTGACCTGGAAGAAGGGCAACGAGCTGGTCGAGGAGGCGCGGGCCGCCCTGCGCCTGCCGGAGGACGTCTTCCTCGCCGGTCTGCAGCACCGCGACCTGCTGCGGCTGCCGGGCACGGCCGCGTTCCTCTCGGCGGCCGAGCACGGCATCCCGCTGCACCTCTCGCGCTTCGTGGAGCGCAACCACGCCCTGATGGCGCGCATCCTGATCATCACGGCGCTCTACGAGGAGACGCCCACGGTCCCGCGCGACCAGCGCGCCCACGTGACGATCCTGGCGCCGGATTTCTACCGGGTGATCCTGCGCTACGGCTTCATGGAGGAGGCCTCGATCCCCGAGGGGCTGGCCTGCGCGGTGGAATCGCGCCACCTGCCGCCGCACGTCCTCGACGACATGACCATCTTCGTCGGGCACGAGACGATCATCCCGCGACGGGACAAGCGGGGGATGGCGCCCTGGCGGGAGAACCTGTTCGCCTTCATGCAGCGCAACGCCGAGCGCACCGGCGCCTTCTTCGGGGTGCCGACCCGGCAGGTGGTCGAGGTCGGGACCGAGATCGAGATCTAGGCCCCGCCCAGGGATATTCCCGCGGCCCGGCAAGTCGCCGCGGCGGCGCGGCCCAGACCAGGCCGAGTTGCGGCGAGAGATCGGGACGACGGCCCGCGCGCGATGTGCATGGATCGCCCGCCCGGCATTGGCGTCGTAGTGGCCGTGGTCGTCGATCCGGCCCGGACCTGTTTCCGCCACGGGCGCGCCGAAGCACGGAAACTTGAGGCCGCGCCGCGGCGCCGCAGGGAACCGTAGCCTTCCGCCGTCGTTCCGCCCCGACGCAGGCGTCGCGCCCCCGGGGCGCGCGCCGGATAGGAGAGACAGCATGAACAGGGATCATCTCGAGGGCGGCGTCCGCCATCTGCGCGGCCGGATCAAGACGGCGGCGGGCGCGGTCCGCGGCCGGGCCGGCGATCAGCTCGACGGCGCCTACGACCAGGCCGCCGGCGCGGCCCAGTACGCCTACGGCGAGGCCCGGGACACGGTCCGCGACCTGCGCCACGGCGGCGAGCACCTCGTCGAGGAGGGTCGCGCCCGGTTCCGCGACGTCAGCGAGCGCGGGCACGCCCTGGCGGACGAGGCGCTCGAGCGCGGCCAGCACTACCGCGACCGCGCCGTGCGCCACGGCCGCACCCTCGCNCGGCATGACGGCCGCGGCGAGCGTGGCTGCGCGAGCCGGCGCCGCACAGCGCGCGAATCCCCTCTCGCGTGCGGGAGCGGGACACGGTGAGGGGGCGAGGTGCGGCCGTCACGACCGGAGCCGCCGTCCGCCCGAACCGTATCACCACGGTCGGGAACGGCCCCGGAGCCCGGCTCGTGAGCCGGGCTCCGCGACGGGCTCAGCGGCCCGACAGCAGCGGCGACCAGGTCGGGTCGGACGCGTAGGCGGGCGTCGGAACCGGTTGCTCCACCTTGCCGGTGATGTCGACCATGAACAGCTTGCCGCCGCCCTGGCCGCCCGGATCGCGGAAGAACAGCACGTACTGGCCGTTCGGCGCGAAGGTCGGGCCCTCGTTGTGGAAGCCCTCGGTGAGCACGCGCTCGCCCGAGCCGTCGGGCTTCGAGACGCAGATGGCGAAGCCGCCGTTGCGCTGGCGCGTGTAGGCGATCAGGTCGCCGCGGGGCGAGAAGGCCGGCTGCGAGGCCGAGCCGGGGCCGAAGGTGATCCGGTGCGGGTTCGAGCCGTCCGACCCCATCACGTAGACCTGCTGGGAGCCGCCGCGGTCGGACTCGAAGGCGATCTGCGACCCGTCCGGCGAGTAGGTCGGCGAGGTGTCGATCGCCATGCCGTTGGTGATCGAGCGCTGGGCCTTCGAGGCGAGGTCCATCGTCACGATGTCGGCGTTGCCGCCCTGCTGGACGCTCATCACGATCTTGCGGCCGTCCGGCGAGAAGCGCGGGCTCGCGCTCATCGAATCGACGTTGCCGAGCGCCTGGCGGGTTCCTGTCTCCAGGTTGATCATCTGCACCCGCGGCTGGTGGCCGGTGGCCTGGGCCATGAAGGCGATGTCCTGCGTGGCCGGCGAGTAGCGCGGCGCCACGATCGACATCTCGCCGGTGGTGATCGCCCGGACATTGGCGCCGTCCTGGTCCATGACCATCAGGCGCTTGCGGCGGTTCTCCTTGGGGCCGGTCTCGTCCACGAAGGCGATGCGGCTGTCGAACCACGGCCCGAGGCCGGTGATCTTGGTGTAGACCCCGTCCGAGATCAGGTGGCCGGTGCGCCGGACGTTCGCGGCGTCGGTGCCGTATTGCTGGCCGGTCATCTGCTGGCCGTTGGTCACGTCCCAGAGCCGGAACTCGACCTTGACCCGGCCGCCCTCGCGGACGACCCGGCCGGTCACGAGACCCTGCACGCCGGTGGCGCGCCACTTCTCGAAGTTCGGCGCGGCGTCGAAGTTCGGCTGCTCGGGGAAGCGGGCGTGGTCGAGCGGCGTGAAGTAGCCGGAGCGGCGCAGGTCGTTGGTGACGACGCCGGAGACGAGACCGGCGAGGCTCGGGTCGCCGCCGAAATCCGCGATGGCGATGGGCATCGGCTGGAAGTTGCCGCCGCCGATGCGCAGCTGCAGCTGCGCCTGGGCGGGCCCGGCCAGGACGGCCGTCAGCAGGGTGAAGACCGCGATCAGGCGCGCGGCGAAGGACGTCGGGAGGCGCCCGACGGAGGGCAGGTGCAGCATGGTGGGTCGGATCCGAGTGACGATCTGACGAGGCGGCCGGAACAGGGCGGAAGAAGGGCTGGAAGCCCTCAAGTCGCCGTGAACTCGAACTCCGCGTTGATGGCCTTCCAGTCGTTGTAGTACGGCGCGTAGGTGGCCGGGATGTTGTACGGCGCGCACCGGCGGACCGCCCGGAGCGCGGCCTGGGCGATCGACTGGTCGACCGCGCTCGCCCCGCCGCGCATGATCCGCGGCTCGGTGCTGAGGGAGCCGTTCGGGTTCAGGCGGATGTCGAGCACGGGCAGGACCACGCCCTGGGCCGCGCCGGGGGGCGCCGAGTAACAGCGCTCGATCTGCTGCTGGAGCAGGCCGACCAGGGCGTCGCGCAGCGACGGCGACAGGCGCTGCGCGTTGCCGGTCGCGGCGCCGAGCGCCGCCACCTTCTGCACCGCGTGGCCGGTGGCCCCGGTCGACTGCGACGGCGCCTTCGAGGCGAGCATCGATCGGATGTCGCCGGCGTTGAACTTGTCGGCGAGCTCGGCCTGCTTGCGCGCCTTGGCCTCGGCATCGGCCTTGGCCTTCGCGTCCGCCATGGCCTTGGCCTTCGCCTTGGCGGCGGCCTCGGCTTTGGCGGCCGCCGCGGCCTCGGCCTTAGCCTTGGCGGCGGCCTCCGCCTTCTCGCGCTCGGCTTCGGCCTTGGCCTCCGCGATCTCCTTCTGGCGCTCGGCTTCCGCCTCGGCCTTGGCCTTCGCGTCGGCGGCCTTCTTGGCCGCCTCCTTGGCCGCCTCCTTGGCGGCTTCGGCCTTCTTCGCGGCGGCGGCCTTCTGGGCGGCCGCCGCGGCCTCGGCTTCCTGCTTCTCGATCAGCTTCTCGAGCTGCTCGCGCTTCTCGGCCTCGGCCTTCGCGACGGCCTCGGCCTTGGCCTTGGCCTCGGCCTTGGCGGCGGCAGCCTTCTCCGCCGCGGCCTTCTCGGCCGCCTTCTCTGCGGCTTTCTCGGCCGCCTTGGCGGCGGCCTTCTCGGCGTCGCGCTTCTCCTGCGCCGCCTTCTCCGCCGCCTTGGCGGCCTGGGCCGCCTCCTGCGGGTCGGGCTCCCCGCGCAGCGGCATCTCGTCCGCGTTGGCGAGCTTCATCTCGGCCGTGCGGGTCGGCGCGGTGGGCGCGTCCTGCTTGGAATTCTCGGGCTCGCGGTCCTCGAACTTCTCCGCCTTGCGGTCGGCCCGCGACGTCGCGTTCGGCATCGGCTTGTCGGCCTGGCGCTCGCCCTTGGTGATCTCGGAGAACTGGTTCTCGGTGATCACCTCGACGGGCACGCCTTCCTGGGCCTCCGGCAGGGCCGGGGCCGCGACGCTGACCAGCGCCAGCGCGAGGAGCGCGACGTGAGTGCCGGCGGAGATCCAGACACCCGGTTCCTTGCGGTCGAAGCGGAACTCCACGGGACGGCCCTACTGATGCTCAGGCTCGGTGACGAGGGCGACCTTCTTGAAGCCGCCACCGGTCACGATCGCCATCACCTGTGCCACGCGACCGTAATCGACGCGCTTGTCGCCGCGCACGAAGACGCGCTCCTCGGTCCCGGTCTTGGCGGTCTCCATGAGCTTCGGCACGATCGAGTCGTCGGTGAGCTCGTCCTCGCCGAGGAAGACCTGGCCGGTCTGGCGGATCGACAGGGTGATCGGCTTCACGTCGGAATTGAGCGGCGAGGCCTTGGATTGCGGCAGGTCGAGGGGGACGCCGACGGTCATCATCGGCGCCGCGACCATGAAGATGATCAGGAGCACGAGCACGACGTCGATGAACGGCGTCATGTTGATCTCGTTGATGGGTCCGCCGCGGCGGCCCCGGCGCCGGCGGCGCTTGCCGCCCTGCGATGCGCCCGCTGCCATGCCCATGAATCGGTCTCCTCTGGATCAGCCGGTTCAGGCGGCGAGCGGCAGCCGCTCGTCGATCTGGCGGGAGAGGATGGCGGAGAACTCGTCGGCGAAGCTCTCCAGCCGCGACTGCGCCTTGGAGACCTCGGCCTGGAGCTTGTTGTAGGCGAGCACCGCCGGGATCGCGGCGAACAGGCCGATGGCGGTGGCGAACAGAGCCTCGGCGATGCCGGGGGCGACGACCGCGAGCGAGGTGTTCTTCGAGGCCGCGATCGACGTGAAGGCGGTCATGATGCCCCAGACCGTGCCGAACAGGCCGATATACGGGCCGGCAGAGCCGATCGAGGCGAGGAACAGAAGGCGGGATTCCAGCCGCTCGACCTCGCGGTGGATGGTGACGTCGAGCTGCTTCTCGATGCGCTGCGACAGCGACTGGATCTGCCGGCCGGAGCCCTCGAAGCTGCGCTTCCACTCCCGCATGGCGGCGACGAAGACGGCGGCGAGGCCCGTGGCCGGCCGGTCGTTGAACGAGCGGAACAGCTCCTCCAGCGAGCGGCCGGACCAGAACGCGTCCTCGAACGCGTCCATCTCGGCCTTGGTCCGGCGGAACAGCAGCGTCTTGTCGACGATGATCGACCAGCACCAGATCGAGGCGCTGAGCAGCCCGATCATCACGATCTTCACGACGAAGTGGGCCTGCAGGAACAGGCCGAGCAGCGTCATGTCGGCGACAGGCGCGGCCTGCATCGCGTCGGCTGGGTTCATCCGTCGAGGTCTCCTGCTCCGGATCGCGATGCGCCGGGCGAGGCCCGCGTCCGCCGGATCCGTGAGCGATATCAAGGCTGTCGCCCGCGAATCTGTCGAAAGTAAGGGCCGTCGACGGCCCCCGCGCCCCGCCGCGGCATAGCCTCCGTTAAGGGCGCGGCAGGGTTAAGGATCGGTTTCGATCCGGGCGATCCTGAGGCATGCAACGCTGGCGGCCGGGCCGTCCGGGCTGGACCTGTCGAAAGCGCCTCCCGTATGGTCGCGGCCCGCGGCGCCGAGTCGACAGCCCTGAGATACGCAGGACGCGCATGACCCTCCCCGTTCCCAGCCTGCCCGATCTGCTGCCCACCGGACCGGCCCGGTTCCTGGGCTGGTCCATGATCGCCGACCCGATGCTGGCCGGCTTCCTGGCGCGCGCCGGCTTCGACGCGGTCCTGCTGGATCAGCAGCACGGCACCTACGATTACAAGACATCGTGTGCGGCGATCACCGAGATCGCCCTCGCCGGCAAATCGACCCTGGTGCGCGTGCCGGTGGGCGACTTCGCCATGGTCTCGCGGATGCTCGACGCGGGCGCGGCCGGCGTCGTGGCGCCGATGATCAACACCGTCGCGGATGCCGAGGCCCTGGCCGCCGCCGCGAAATTCCCGCCGGTCGGCCAGCGGAGCTGGGGACCGGACCGGGCCATGTGGCTCTCGGGGCTCCGGAGCGGCGCGGACTACCTCGCGGGCGCCAACGACCGGGCGCTCACGATCGCCATGTGCGAGACCGAGGCGGGGATCGCCGACCTGGAGGCGATCCTCGCCGTGCCGGGCATCGACGGCGTCCTGGTCGGCCCCGCCGACCTGTCGATCGCCCTGTCGAAGGGGGCGGCCATCGACCCGCTGGGATCGGCGGTGACGGCGGCCCTCGGCGAGATCGCGCGCAAGACCCGTGCGGCGGGCAAGATCCCCTGCGCCTTCGCGCCGTCGCCGGCCCGGGCCCGGGAGATGGTCGGGATGGGCTACCAGCTGGTCTCGGTCGAGTACGACGCGCTGACCATCGTCAACGCCTTCGCCCGGGTCCTCTGCGAGGCCGACCCGTCGCGGGCCGGCTGACGTCGATCCTGCCTAGGCGCCGTCGCCCGGTGCGAGCCGCTGCCGCAGCGCGTCGGGCAGGCGGACGGCACGGCCGTCGCGCACGCAGGCGACCGTGACCTCCGCGGAGACCAGCACCGCGTCGCCCAGCCGCACCTCCTGCGCGAGCTGCATCGACGCGCCGCGCAGGGCGCGCGTGCGGGTAACGACGGTCAGCAGGTCGTCCATCCGGGCCGGGCGGAGGAAGTCGAGGCTCATGCGCCGCACCACGAAGACGAGGCCGCGCGCGTCGCGGTGCAGGTCCGACTGGTCGCCGGCGAGTTCCCGCAGCAGCTCAGTGCGGCCGCGCTCAAGGAAGCGCAGGTAGCTCGCGTGGTAGACGAAGCCCGAGAAATCGGTGTCCTCGTAGTAGACGCGCACGCCCAGCCGGTGCGGCGGGGTCTCGTCCTTCGCGGGTCCGTCGGGGCCGGGCTCGATCGCGCTCATGCGCCCCTTTAGCGACGGGCGCCGCGGGGGCGCAACACGACGAGGGCCGCCCTGGGGCGGCCCTCGCGCGGATCACGCGACGTGCGCGGTTCAGCCGCCGATGCGGGCCGCGATGGTCGCCGAGTGGGCGTGCTCGTCGGCGATGTACGGCAGGGCCTCGGTGGCGAACCGGCGGCCCTGGGCGTTATCGCCCTGCTTGGCGTAGGCGTCGTAGAGCGCCAGGGTGCGGGCGTCCGAGCGGGCCTGCTGGTCGATGTAAGTGCGGTCGAAGGCCCGGCCGGTCGGGGCCGCCTGGAGCTGCGCCAGCCGCGCCTGACCGCGCTCGCCGAGGGCGACGCGACGGCCCGGCTCGGCCGGGCTGTTGTCGACGATGCCGACCGCGCCGAGGGCGCCGCCGACGATCCCGGTGCCGATATTGGCGGCCACCGTCACCGGCGCGAGCACGAGGCCGACCGGGTTGCTCAGGTCCGTGCGGATGCCCTGGTTGTCGGACACCACCGAGCCGTTCCGGGTCAGGGAGGTGTTCGGCGGCAGCAGCGCGTCCGTGGTCGCCTTGCGCTCGACGAGGACGCGGTTGGCGTAGTTGCGGACCTGCGGGTTGCGCGACCGCTGAAGGGCGATGCGGCTCGCCTCGATGCTGGCGGCGTCCGAGCGGAGCGCCTCGGCCCGGAAGGCGGGCGTCTCGGTCGCGGCGGCGCCGACGCCGTCCTGGTTGGCGAAGGGCAGCACGCGGATCGGCAGGGCGTCCTGCGCGAAGGCGGGCGCCGAGATGGCGGCGACGGACAGGCCGAGCACGGCGAGCGTAAGTTTCTTCATGGCGGAAGTTTATCCCTGACGTTGTTCTTGAGATCTCGAAGATCTGCCGCGACCAGAGAGACAGGGCCTCGATCGGGACAGCCTTGCCGGCGCCGAGCGGACCCGGCGCGGTCGCCTCCACAACTGTCGCGTTTCGGCGCTGTTCCACGGGCACCAGCACTTTTTCCTGTGCCGCGATCCGCGAGAGCCGCGCCTAAGCTTGGCAATATTGAATGACAATGGTCCGGGAAAGGGGTTTTCGCGCAGGGACTTGGCGACAGCGCGGCGCGAGACGATGCCGGACGCGGGACGGATCGCGGCGCGCGCCGTGCATGTGCAGAGGGAAACGCTGATCCGAGTTCAATGCATGGAGGGGGTCGCGGTCATCCTCACGGCTCCTCGTCGCCGAAGAAGCCGAACTGCCCGGAGGTCTCCCGTTTCGGTTCCGGCATCTGCATGTGCCGGTAGGCGTGGCGGGTGAGGACGCGCCCGCGGGGGGTGCGCTGCACGAAGCCGCGCTGGATCAGGTAGGGCTCGATGATGTCCTCGATCGCGTCCCGGGGCTCCGACAGGGCCGCCCCGATCGTCTCGATGCCGACAGGACCGCCCCCGAACGCGCGCGCGATCAGGCTCAGGTACTTGCGGTCCATCACGTCGAGACCCGCCCCGTCCACGTCCAAGAGCTGCAGTGCCCGGTCGGCGATCGCTCGCGTCACCGTCTCGGCCTCCGCCACCACCGCGAAGTCCCGCACCCGCCGCAGCAGCCGCCCCGCGATCCGCGGCGTGCCCCGCGCCCGCCGGGCGATCTCGTTGGCGCCCTCCGCCGACATGCCCAGGCCCAGCACCCGCGCGCCGCGCGCCACGATCTGCTCCAGCTCGTCGATCTCGTAGAATTCCAGCCGGATCGGGATCCCGAACCGGTCGCGCAGCGGCGTCGTCAGCAGGCCCGCCCGCGTCGTGGCGCCCACCAGGGTGAACTTCGGCAGCTCGATCTTGACCGAGCGCGCCGCCGGGCCCTCGCCGATGATCAGGTCGAGCTGGTAATCCTCCATGGCCGGGTAGAGGATCTCCTCGACCGCCGGGTTGAGCCGGTGGATCTCGTCGATGAACAGGACGTCGCGCTCCTCCAGGTTGGTGAGCTGGGCGGCCAGATCCCCGGCCTTGGCGATCACCGGTCCGGAGGTCGAGCGGAAGTTCACGCCCAGCTCGCGCGCCACGATCTGCGCCAGCGTGGTCTTGCCCAGGCCCGGCGGCCCGACGAACAGCACGTGGTCGAGCGCCTGGCCGGTCTTCCTCGCCGCCTCGATGAACACCTGCATGTTCGCCCGCGCCGCGCGCTGGCCGATGAACTCGGCAAGGCTCAGGGGACGGATCGTCTGATCCACGTCCTCGGCGCGCTTCTCCGGCGTCAGGATGGCGTTGGTCGGAGGCTTCGGCTTGCTCATGAACCCTGCTTGGTGGACCGTGCCGCGCGGCCCGCGATGGACGGTCTCACGGGACGGCTGGGCACCGGCGCGTCCGGTTTTGTTCTTCCTTACCCGCGAAAGCCCGGAAGTCTAAGTGCCGTAGCCGGGCGCTCGGCCGGGCCGAGAATGGAGCGTCACCACTGCGGATGTGAGCGAGCGCACGGGCCGCCGCCGACGATGGGGCAGCGATGCAACCGCGATGCAACCGAACGGCCGGCCCGCGCATTCCTGGACCAAACCTTCAAGCATGGCCGCAGGGCGCATTTCCCCATGAGACTCCGTACGATCGCTGCCGCCGCAGCCGGCACCGTCATGCTCGCCGTGCCGCTCGCGGCCCAGGCCGCCACCGGCCCGGCCGAGACCAAGGTCGCCGAGGCCGCTCCGCAGGTTCACCCCGTCTCGGTCGAGCGGGACGACGACGTCACCTGCAGCCGCGCCCGCCGCCGCCTGTGGATCGAGGGCGAGGGCTGGGTGGTCCGGCGGATCACCACCTGCCGCTGACCCGCCC
This sequence comes from Methylobacterium mesophilicum, assembly GCF_036441335.1. Lineage (GTDB taxonomy): Bacteria > Pseudomonadota > Alphaproteobacteria > Rhizobiales > Beijerinckiaceae > Methylobacterium > Methylobacterium mesophilicum_B. The sequence continues at coordinate 29,155 of NZ_MLBW01000018.1, read as the reverse complement.
GCTACCGGGAACCGACTGGCTGGGCATGACCGGGCCGTTACGCACTCTGCGCGGCTGGAGCCGCGGAACGGCCGGTGATCCGGTCTGTTGGCCCCGCATCCGGCGCGGACCGCGCGCGCCGTCACCCATCGGAGCCGGCCCCATGGCGAACCGGATGATCCTGACCCTGCTCGCCCTCGCGGCGGCCGCGCCCGCCTCGGCGCAGACTTTCCGGGGCTCCGATCCCTACGCAGCGGTCGCCTACGCGCCGGGTTACGCCGCCGATCCGGGTTTCGCCGGCGAATTCGTGCGCGGGACCTATATCGGCGCCCCGCTGACCCGCGTGCCGCGCCCGACCCAGATCGTGCCCAGTCCCTGGAGCTACGGCACCTACGGCGTCCCGACAGTGACCGGCATCCCGGCCGCTCCGGCGGCACAGCCGACCCTCACGGTGATCGACGCCGCCCCCCGCACGCGCCGCGGCGCGCGCGCCGTCGGCACCGGTCCGGTCTCGGGGGCCCGGGTCATCGCGGTTCAGGTTCCCCGGCGCTGAGCGCCGCGAACCACGCCGCGTAGGGCGTGTTGCGGACGAGATGCCTGTTGAGGTCGGGGGCACCGTCCGTCCACCAGACCGGCCCGCGCTCGCCGAGCGCCTCCTTCGAGGCCTGGACCTCCGACCTGGCGGAAGCCAGAGCGTCCGCAGCGCCGGGCTCGCCCGCGCCCTCGGCCCGCTTGGCCTCCTTCACGCCCCGCCGCGCAGCCATCAAGCGTTTCACCAGCGCCGCCCGGCAGGTTTCCGACAGGTCGGGATTCGCGCGGCGCCACAGACGTTCCCGGACAACGATGTAGCGCCGATCCGGAGTGGTAATGGTCACGCTCATACCGGGGTTCAGCTCCGTTGGGGGGAGATTAAGCCTTCCGGCTTACACCGCGGATATCAGTTGCGGGTCACGCCATGCAGATCGTCATCGTCGACTCGAGCCGCGTCGTGCTGCAGATCATCGCGTCCCTGATCGAGCCGCGTGGCCACGCGGTGCACCCCTTCACGGATTCGGAGCGGGCGCTGGAGTTCCTGGCGGCGACGCCCACGGTCCGGGTCCTGATCACCAGCCTGGAGGTGCGGCCGCTCTGCGGGCTCGAACTCTGCTGGTCGGCCCGGCTGCTCGCGGAATCCCGCGGGCCGCTGCACGTCATCACCATGTCGTCGGCCCGCAACGTCCGCAGCCTCGCCGAGGCCCTCGACAGCGGCGCCGACGACTTCATCGAGAAGCCGCCGAGCGCCGAGGAGCTCAACGCGCGCCTGCGCGCGGCCGAGCGTCTGACCACCATGCAGGAGGAACTGATCCGGCTCGCCGAGACGGATCCGCTGACCGGCTCCTTCAACCGGCGCGCCTTCTTCAACCGCGCGCGCGCCGCGGCGGCGCAGGATCCGAGGCCGGGGGCCGTCTCGGCGATCCTCCTCGACATCGACCACTTCAAGCGCATCAACGACGAGCACGGGCACGATGTCGGCGACGTGGCGATCAGGGCCGTGGCCGAACTGATCGCCGAGACCGGGATCGCGGGACGCCTCGGCGGCGAGGAATTCGCCGTCATCCTGCCGGGCCGCGGGCTCGCGGAAGCCGTGGTGCAGGCCGAGCGCCTGCGCGCCGACGTCCAGGGCTTGCAGATCCGCGGGGCCAAGGGTCCGATCACGCTGAGCTGCAGCTTCGGTGTCAGCACGTGGCGGCACGGCGACAGCGTCGAGGCCCTGGTCAAGCGGGCGGACGTCGCGCTCTACGCCGCCAAGGGCGGCGGCCGGAACCGTGTGGTCCCGGATCAGGGCGAGGGCGCCCGCGCCGTCGCGGGCTGACACGGACCGGCCGTCCCGGATCGGCACAGTCCGTCGGACGGTGTCCCGCGGTCGTCCCAGATCGGCGCACTGATTCGCCGAGTATCCGTTTCCGGGCATCGATTCTGCCAATATAAAGCTTAATATTCGCGAGTTGTTGCTGGAACGGATCTTGGAACTTCGCCTTCGATCCCGGCCGCCTGTATCAAGCCGGGAGAGAGAGGTGCGAGGTCATGAGTACGGCCGTTGGCGTCCTGATCCTGGATGAGCCGGAGGACCTGAGCGCGACGGTTCGCGCCACCCTCGAGCACATGCCCGAATTCCACACCATCGGCGAGGCCGATCTCGACCGCGCCGACGCCGGCAGCAGCGTCGCCCTGGTCTTCCTCGACGAGATCCGGCTGGCCGACGGGCTCGCCCGCATCGTCGCCCTGAAGGAGCGCCAGCCGGCACTCCGCACGCTGGTCGCCTTCGGCGCCCTCACGGCGGACGACCTCCGCGCCCTGCTGGCCGCGGGCGCCGACGCCTTCGTGGCGCGCTCCAGGTCGCCGCGCGAACTCGGCGCGGCGCTGCTGGCGCTCGCGGAGGGCTCGGACGTCCTGATCCCGCCGGAGCAGCCGGTGGCGATGCCGCCGGAGGCGGGCGACAGCCTCGGGCTGACGCCCCGCGAGGCGGAGGTGCTGCGCTTCCTCAGCTCCGGGTTCAGCAACAAGGAGGTCGCGCGGCGGCTGGCGCTCAGCGTGCGCACGGTGGAGACCCACCGGCTCAACCTGCGGCGCAAGACCCAGACCGGCCGGCTCAAGGACCTCGTCTCGCTGGCTCGCCAGCTCGGCCTGGCCCCGGTGGTCGATTCCGGCGATCAGGTCCGGCGCGGCACCGACAACCGCTCCTCGGGCAACGACAGCCAGTCCCGGCACTGACAGGGGGCCCGGGCGGTCTCGCGGAGACCGCCCCCCTAAGCGGCCGCGGCCGCCTTCCGCGCTCGGGACGCGCGCTCGACCGCCGCCCTGCTCTTGGACCGCTCGGGCGCCTTCGCGCCCCGGCCCAGCGCGTCCGCAGGCTTGACCCGACCCTTGGCCTTGACGACACCCTCGGTGGCGGAGAGGCGCGCCTGCAGGAGACCCAGCACCGCCGCCTCCTCGGGCCGGAGGCTGGAGAGGTCCTCGCTCAGCTCCGATTCGACCGCGTCCTTCACCTGCAGGAGCAGGCCGCCCTCCAGGTAGCAGTCGAGGATCTGCGGGTGGATGTAGCACTTGCGGCAGATCGTCGGCGTGTTGCCGAGACGGCCGGCGACGCTCTCGATGGCCGCGCGGACGTTGCGCTTGGCCCCCGCCTCGCTGTCGAAGGTCTCGAACTCCCGCAGCGCCAGCGCCGCCAGCACCGTGCCGGCCCAGGTCCGGAAATCCTTCGCGGTGAAGTCCTCGCCGGTGATCTCGCGCAGGTACGCGTTCACGTCCGAGGAGGTGACGTCGCGCTGCGTGCCGTCCGGGTCCAGATACTGGAACAGCTCCTGCCCGGGCAGGTCCTGGCAGGCCTTGACGATCCGCGCGACCCGCCGGTCCTTCAGCGAGACGTCCCAGGTCTTGCCGCTCTTGCCCTTGAAGCGGAACGACAGCGCCGAGCCCTCGATCCGGACGTGGGGGTCGCGCAGGGTCGTCAGGCCGTAGCTCTTGTTGGTCCGCGCGTAGTCGTCGTTGCCGACGCGGATCAGCGTGGTCTCGAGCAGGTGGACCACGGTGGCCAGCACCTTGTCGCGGGGCAGGCCCGGCCGCCTCATGTCGGCGTCGACGCGCCGGCGGATCCCCGGCAGCGCGTCCGCGAAGGCCATGATCCGCGAGAACTTGTCGGCCTCCCGGGCCTCCCGGAAATCCGGGTGGTAGCGGTACTGCTTGCGCCCCTTGGCGTCGCGGCCCGTCGCCTGGATGTGGCCGTTGCGGCGGGGACAGATCCAGACATCCGTGTAGGCCGGCGGGATGGCGAGGCCGCGGATGCGTTCCAGCACCGCCTTGTCGCGCACCGGCGCGCCCTTGGCGTCGAGGTAGCGGAAGCCGGTGCCGCTCCGGCGGCGGGTCAGCCCGGGCCGGCCGTCATCGACGTAGACGAGCCCGGCCTCCTCGGCCGCGGCGCGGAGGTCTCCGCCGCTCTCCGCCGTCTCGACGCACGCCATGAACAGCCCCTCCCATCGACGCCGCCCGGCTGCCTCGCCCGGCGAGAAGGCCTCTGACAACCGGCGGCACGCGACCGCCGTTCCGGGGCTGCACATCCGCCGCAGGACGCCGCCCGCCGCCGTGCTAGAGGGGGTGGATGCAGTCCGATGCCGCCCCCGGGAATCTGCCCGTTCCGATGCGCCGCCTGGTCTTCGTGGTGACCGAGGACTGGTTCTTCGCCTCGCATTTCCTGCCGATGGCCCGCGCCGCCGTCGGCATGGGTCTCTCGGTCGCCGTCGTGACGCGGGTCCGCCTGCACCGCGCCGCCATCGAGGCGACCGGCGCGCAGGTCGTGCCCCTGGAGGCCGAGCGGGCGAGCCTCAACCCCATGGCCGCGGGCTACGCGGCCGGGCAGCTCGCGGCGATCCTCAAGGCGCTGAAGGCCGACATCGTCCACTGCATCGCCCTCCGGGGCATCCTGGTCGGCGGCACGGCCGCCGCCATGGCGGGCATCCCGTCCCGCGTCTTCGCCCTGACCGGCCTCGGCCTGGTCGGCGCCCGGAGCGACCGGCTGGGCCGGGCGGCCCGCCTCGCCCTGCGCGCGCTGATCCGGGGCCCGCTGGCCTCGTCGCGGACGCGCTTCCTGTTCGAGAATCCCGACGACGCCCTCGCCCTGGGCCTCGATCCGCTCGACCGGTCGGTGACCGTGGTGGGCGGCGCCGGCGTCGATCCGACGATCTTCGTCCCGCAGCCGCTGCCGCCGATGCCGCCGCTGCGGGTGGCCGTCGTCGCCCGGATGCTGTGGTCGAAGGGGATCGACGTCGCCGTCGAGGCGGTCCGCCTCGCCCGGAGCCAGGGCGCAGCGGTGGAACTGGCGCTGTATGGCGCGCCGGACCCGTCGAACCGGCGGGCGATCGGCGCCGACACCCTGCGCGCCTGGAGCCGCGACGGCATCGTCTGGCACGGGCCGACGACCGACGTGGCGGGGGTCTGGGCCGGACACCACGTCGCCTGCCTGCCGTCCCGCGGCGGCGAGGGTCTGCCGCGCACATTGCTGGAGGCGGCCGCCTGCGGCCGCGCGCTGGTCGCCTCCGACGTCCCGGGCTGCCGCAGCCTCGTGCGCGACGGCGTCGAGGGCCTGCTGGTTCCCCCGGACGACGCGCCGGCCCTGGCCGCCGCGCTGGCGCGCCTGAGCGGCGACGCCGGTCTCGTCGCCGGACTGGGCGCGGCCGCGCGGGCCCGGATCGAGATCGGGGGCTTCACCGAGACCGCGGTGACCGACCAAGTCCGCGCCGTGTGGCGCGACCTGCTGGAGGCCTGACCGTGCGCGCACCGGACGATCCCGCCGGCTTCATCCGCACCAACACCCGCCTGCTGCCCGTCCCCCACGCGCCCGAGATCCGCCTGCACGTCGCCGACGAGGCGACCGATCTCTGGCAGCGGACCGAGGAGGAGTTGCAGGCGATCGGGTTGCCGCCGCCGTTCTGGGCGTTCGCCTGGGCGGGCGGCCAGGCGCTCGCCCGCTACGTCCTCGACAACCCGGACGTCGCGGACGGCGCGCGCGCGGTGGATTTCGCCTCGGGGTCCGGCCTCGTCGCGATCGCGGCGGCCCGCGCCGGGGCGCGCCACGTCGTCGCCAGCGACCTCGACCCCTTCGCCGTGGCGGCGATCGGGCTGAACGCCGCGGCCAACGGCGTCGGCGACCGCGTCGCCGCGATCGCCGACGATCTCCTCGCCACGGATCCCCGGGCCGATCTCGTCCTGGCGGCCGACGTGTTCTACGAGCGCGACCTCGCCGAGGCCGTGACCGCCTGGCTCGTTCGCCTGCAGGCGCGCGGCGTCACCGTGCTGATCGGCGATCCGGGCCGCACCTACCTTCCGCGGGACCGCCTCGACTGCCTCGCGACCTACGAGGTTCCGGTCTCGCGCGCGCTGGAGGATTCCGAGATCAAGCGCAGCCACGTCTGGCGGCTCCGCGGATGACGGATCCGCCGAGACGGTCCTGCCGGACCGCCGCCCGCGCGGCCGCGCCGAGGCTTTATCCGGCGCGGGAATGCGTTACCGTCGACTCGACCCGCGTCGCGTGCCGCGCATGCGCCAGGGTGTTCGGAGTCCCGGATCAGGGCGTGCTGCGGCGGAAGGTTTCGTGGTGAGTGTCGAGTCGAGTGTGAAGCCCAGCCGTGCCCGCGTCGTCGCCTTCTCGGGCAGCGCCAAGCGACCCTCGCGCACCCGCATCCTGGTCGAGGCCCTCGGCGCCGAACTCGGTCGCCTGCGCGGGATCGACCTCGCCGTGTACGACCTGATGGATGCCGGCCCGGGCCTCGGCGCGACGCAGCGGGACGACCTCTCGGCGCCCGCCGCGCGCCTCGTCGAGGCGATCGAGGCGGCGGACGCGCTGATCGTCGGGACGCCTGTCTACCAGGGCGGCTATGCCGGGCTGTTCAAACACGTCTTCGACTTCGTCGACCCGGCCCGGATGATCGGCATGCCGGTGGCGCTGACCGCGACGGGCGGGGGCCTGCGCCACGCCCTGGTGGTCGAGCACGGGCTCCGACCCCTGTTCGGCTTCTTCGCGGCCCACGTCGCGCCGACCTCGGTCTATGCCGGGTCGGACGACCTGGTGGACGGCCGCATCGTCGACGAGACCGTGGCGATCCGGCTGCGCGCCGCGGCCGCGGAACTCGCAGCCCTGCTCGACGTGTCGCGGGCGACCGCGACCGGCGTATCCGTCTGACGGGAGACTATTCCGGCCGGAGGCGAGCCCTAGATCGGAGCGGGACCACGCTCATCCGCGAGGGATCATGTCAGGCTCTCCGCTCACGGCCGGCAAGGCGCCGACCGCGCTGCCCGCCACCTACGTCACGGCGTCCGGACTGCCGCGCTACCATCCGGTCTCCCAGGCGCTGCACTGGCTGAACGCCGCCCTGGTCCTGGCCGTACTGCCGCTCGCCTGGGTCGCGATCAGCCTGCCGCCGACGCCCGCCAAGGGCAGCATGTTCGTGCTGCACAAGTCGGTCGGCCTGACGATCCTGGCGATCGTCGTCCTGCGGATCGTCTGGCGGATGATCCGGCCCGCGCCGCCGGACCCGCAGGCGCCGCGGCTCCTGACGCTGATCGGGCGCATCAACCATGTCCTGCTCTACGCGATCTTCCTGATCATGCCGATCAGCGGCTACCTGCTCAGCGCGCTGTCCGGGCGCGACACGCCGTATTTCTGGCTGTTCACGATCCCCGGCCTCCCGAAGGACGAGGCCACGCAGAAGATCTTCGAGTCGATCCACGTCTTCGGCCAGTGGCTGGTCTACGCGCTCGTCCTGCTCCACATCGCCGGCACGGCGTGGCACCTCGTCATCCGGCGCGACGGTCTGCTGGAGCGGATGCTCCCGGTCCAGGACGGGCGCGGCTCGTCACGCTGACGCGCCCGTCATCGGACGCGCGGTCGCCGCCGCGCGGTGCGCTCAATCGACGCGGCGCAGGACGAAGGTCGTGCCGACCTCGGGATCGCGCCGCCACCGGCCGTCGCCGCTCGGCACGAGGTCGATGCTGTGGCCGCGCTTGGCGGTGAGCGTCATCCGGCCGTTCGTGTAGCGCCAGCGCACCGGATCGAACACCTCCAGGCCGCTGTCGTGGCAGCCGGGGACGATGTGCACGCCGCCGCCGACCCCGTCGAGGTTGATCCGGCAGGTATCGCGCTGCTGGAAGCGGTCGAGGGCGTAGAGGCCCGGCGCCGGACCCGCCGAGGCGGTCGCGGCCGAGGCGGTCGCCGGCGGCTGCAACTCGGCCGGGACCCGGGCCGCGGTCTGGAGCGGGGAGGGGGCCGGGGTCGCCGGATCCGCGGGCGCGGTCTCGGGCACGGTCTCGGGCGCCGCCGCCGCGTCGGCCGGCCGCATCGCGACGATGTCGAGGGGAACGAGACTGTAGCGCTCGCCGCCCTCGGCCTGGGCGACGAGGCTGCGCTGGTCCGGCCGCTTGGCGAAATCGAGGACCGGGCGGACGTTGCGGTCGACGAGGCGGACGGCCCCGTCGACGAAGAGCCAGCCGGCGACGCCGTTCAGGACCGGCAGGGCGCGTCGGCATCCGGCCGGGAAGCGCAGCCGCTGCCCCGCCTCGCCGCTGTCGAGCACCAGCGTCATGACGCAGCGGCGGTTGGTGCCGTCCCGCGACAGGTCCCAGGTTCCGGGCACCTGCCCGAGCTTCTCGGGGAGGCTCGGCGGCGCGGTCGGAGCCGGGGGCGCCGCCAGCGTCTCCGCGGCCGGAGGAGGGGACGGCGGTGCGGCCTCCTCGGTGGCGGCGGGCACGTCCTGGGCGGCGGCCGGCCGGACGATCGCGGCGGTCGCGATCAGTGCCGATGCGGCCAGCAGGGCGGCCCGAGCCTGTCTCACGCGGTCGGTCTCCAGGGTGTCTCGGCGACGGGCGTCAGCGGACCCCGTCCCTCGAACCACGAGACGACGTTGTCGACCACGAGTTGGGCCATCGCCGCGCGGGTGTGCTCGGAGGCCGACCCGACATGCGGCAGCAGCACCGTGTTGTCGAGGGCGGCGAGATCCGCGGGCACGTGCGGCTCGTTCTCGAAGACGTCGAGGCCGGCGCCGAGGATCGTGCCCGCCTTCAGCGCCGCGGTCAGCGCCGCCTCGTCGACGAGGGTGCCCCGGGCGACGTTGATCAGGATGCCCTCGGGACCGAGCGCCTCCAGCACGGCCGCGTCCACGAGGTTGCGCGTGTCGGCGCCGCCGGGCGCCACCACGACGAGGATGTGGACCGCGCGGGCGAGGCCGATCAGCGTATCGTGATAGGTGTAGGGTATGTCGGCCTGCCGGCTGCGGCCGTGATAGTCGATCGCGACGCCGAAGCTCTTCAGGCGGTGGGCGATCGCCCGCCCGATCCGGCCGAGACCGAGGATGCCGACCCGCCGCCCGCGCAGGGACGCCGTGAGCGGGAAGGGCGCCTTGGGCCAGTGCCCGTCCCGCAGGTAGCGGTCGGCCTGGGGGATCCGCCGCAGCGTTGCGAGGGTGAGGCCGAGGGCGAGGTCGGCGACCTCGTCGGTGAGGACGTCCGGCGTGTTGGTGACGACGATGCCGCGCCGCTGCGCCCCGGCGGCGTCGACGGCGTCGTAGCCGACGCCGAAATTCGCGATCAGCTCGAGATTCGGCAGCCGGTCCATGAGCGCCCCGTCCACAGCGCCGCCGACGCAGAGCGCCCGGATCCGCGGGCCGACCTCGGCGAGCAGCGCCTCCGGGTCCGCGGCCTCCGCCAGCCGGTGGACCCCGTAGCGTCCCGCGAGGGCCTTCTCCACGAGCGGGTGCATCTTCCGGAGAAACAGGATCTCGATCGGGGCCTCAGCCATCGTTCACTCCCACCTTCGGCCGCCCGTCCGTGTCGGCCGCCTCCCCCGTCCCGGCATAGAGCCTGTGCGGGGTGGGGCGCCAGCGCGCCGGAGCCGCCGGCGGTGACAGCCGCGCGGATCAGCCGGGCGGCCGTTCGGCCGGCACAGGGCCTGCCTCTTTCGAAAACCGCGCGCGATGCCTACTAAGGACCACGCATCATCGCGAGAGTTCTGCACCGACCCCACTCGCCGAAGACGAAGACCGATGACCAGCCCGCGCACCCTCTACGACAAGATCTGGGACGACCACGTCGTCGATGTCCAGCCGGACGGCTCCAGCCTCCTCTACATCGACCGGCACCTCGTCCACGAAGTGACGAGCCCGCAGGCGTTCGAGGGTCTCCGCGTGGCCGGCCGCAAGGTGCGCCATCCGGAGAAGACGCTGGCCGTGGTGGACCACAATGTCCAGACCTCGGACCGCTCGCAGGGCATCGACGATCCCGAGAGCCGCACGCAGCTCGAAGCGCTCGCCGAGAACGTGCGCGACTTCGGGATCGAGTTCTACGACGCGCTCGACCGGCGCCAGGGCATCGTCCACATCATCGGCCCCGAGCAGGGCTTCACGCTGCCCGGCCAGACGATCGTGTGCGGCGATTCGCACACCTCGACGCACGGCGCCTTCGGGGCGCTGGCCCACGGGATCGGCACCTCGGAGGTCGAGCACGTGCTCGCCACCCAGACCCTGGTGCAGCGCAAGGCCCGGAACATGCGCGTCACCGTCGACGGCACGCTGCCGCCCGGCGTGACCGCGAAGGACATCATCCTGGCGATCATCGGCGAGATCGGGACCGCGGGCGGCACCGGCCACGTCATCGAGTACGCCGGCGAGGCGATCCGCGCCCTCTCGATGGAGGGACGGATGACGATCTGCAACATGTCGATCGAGGGCGGCGCCCGCGCCGGCATGGTCGCCCCCGACGCGACGACCTTCGCGTACGTGAAGGACCGCCCGAAGGCGCCGAAGGGCGCGGCCTTCGACGCGGCCCGCCGCTACTGGGAGAGCCTCGTCACCGACGCGGGCGCGCATTTCGACCGCGAGGTGCGCCTCGACGCGGCCAACCTGCCGCCGATCGTCAGCTGGGGCACGAGCCCCGAGGACGTGATCTCGGTGCAGGGCCGCGTGCCGGACCCGTCCGAGATCGCCGACGAGAACAAGCGGCAGTCGAAGGAGAAGGCGCTCGCCTACATGGGCCTGACGCCGGGGACCCGGATCACCGACATCACCCTGGACCGGATCTTCATCGGCTCCTGCACCAACGGCCGCATCGAGGACCTGCGCGAGGTCGCGCGGGTCGTCGGCGACCGGAAGGTGCACGAGGGCGTCTCGGCGATGATCGTGCCGGGCTCCGGCCTCGTGAAGGCGCAGGCCGAGGCCGAGGGTCTCGACAAGATCCTGAAGGCGGCGGGCTTCGACTGGCGCGAGCCGGGCTGCTCGATGTGTCTCGGCATGAACCCGGACAAGCTGCGTCCGGGCGAGCGCTGCGCCTCGACGTCGAACCGCAACTTCGAGGGCCGCCAGGGTCCGCGCGGGCGCACGCACCTCGTGTCCCCGGCGATGGCGGCGGCCGCGGCGGTCGCCGGACACTTCGTCGACATCCGGGAGTGGCCGCAGGGCTGAAATCGCGATTGACGCCGGCGGCTCCGTTGCCTAAACGGAGCCGTCGCCGGCCGATGGCCGACGGCGAGCCCAGGTGGCGGAATTGGTAGACGCGCTGGTTTCAGGTACCAGTCTCGCGAGAGGTGAAGGTTCGAGTCCTTTCCTGGGCACCAAATGCCTGACAGCAGCCCGCCAACGCATTGGCGGGCTTTGTTGTTTCTAGGGTGCGGACGTCCCGGACCGGCCTGCGGGAGCCCGTGGCGTCCCGCCGGCCGTAGGGCCTGGACGGTCCGCGTGCCGGTTGCGCCGTCTCGGCTTCCGTCCGGACGACGAACGGGGCACAGCGCCTCCGCCGCGTGGGCCGCGGCGCCCGGATCCGACCATTTCCCGTTGAAGACAGAGCCGGCGCGGTCACTCCCGCGATTGTCTCCCGCTCCGAGCGAAGCGTCGGCGCGACGGGCCCGAACGCATCCGTGCCGTTGACGGCGCGTGACGGGTGCTGGCCCTTGCCCGACGCGCACGCACGGAGGATCGGGCGGTCGGAAGCTGCCACCCGCCGAACGGGAGTCTCGACGGCGATGCCTGCGGGCTCTCGGGCGGATCGTGCCTTCGACGATCCGACGGGCTTGGCGGCGTCCCGGTCATCCGACAGGTCGCCCCGGGCTCGGGCGGGTCGCCGATCGCTTCGGGGACCGGAACCAGGCGCCGTCCCGCGCGTAGACCGAGCCTCGACATTCCCCCAGCGAGACCACCTCGAACCGCCCGGCCCCGGCCGAGGCGGTTTTTTCGTGCCGGGCGTTCCGCTCGCGCGGCGCTTGCGGCGGCGCGTCGTCCCTCCAGGGATCCACTCAGCCCCGCCGGCACCGCCGCGCGGGGCTCTTTCGGTCAGGCCGCGGTGACGCGCCTGTAGCTCGCGGCGAACGCCTCGGCTTCCTCGTGCGTCAGATCGGTGACCACGAGCCCCGGCGCGTAGACCGTCCAGCGGCCGTCGTTGTCCTCCGACATACGGATCTCGACCACCGCGGACCTCCTCGATCTCGAGTAGAAGCTCGCTGTCAGACTGACGATTTCCTGTGCCGGATCAATACCTCTTACGATGCTGGAGGCGCCCCGGCGCGGACGCGCCCGGCCGATCGGCGCCGGCTCTGGCTGCCGAATCCCCGAGCGGGACCGCCGCGCCGCGGCACGCGGCACGGACCGGTAACCCCGGTCGGTCAAGCTGTGCGCGAGCCAAGTTGCGTATCGGCTCGGCTCACCCGCTGGTGAGATCAGGCGCTCCCCCGCCCCGTGAGCAGATCGGGGCGGGGCCGAGAGCGCGGTCGGCGGCCCGGCAACCGGTCTGCCGTATCCCGCGGCCCTGTCCGACCCGGAGCCCGCCGCCGCGCGTGACCGCTACAGCCAGCGCTCGTCGAGGTCGGTCGCGTTCCGGTCCGCCACGGGCTGCGTCTCGTCGCCCTCGGCGAAGACCACCACGTCGTCCGGTCCGACATCGCGGGTCGCGTAGAAATCCCAGCGCCGGTGGATCACGCGCGGGCCGCCGAAGATCCGGAAGGCGTTCCAGTACCGGTCGTCCCGGAAGCCGACGTAGTGGACGCAGCGGGTGCCCATCGACTCACCGCAGACGGGCCAACAGCCGGGCCAGGCGCGGCCGCAGCGGCAGCGACAGCCGGTAGGCCAGCTCGGCGAGCGGGAGTATCGGACGGACGCCGAGGACGCGCAGCTCGACCAGACGGCCGAGCCAGCGCCAAGCGGGCAGGGTCCGCCAGAGGCGCGCGAACGCGGCGGCGCCGGAGATCAGCCGCCCGTCCGCGGTCCGGACGTGGAAGCGGCGCAGGGCTCGGTCCCGGTCGAGATCCGCGCCGAGCGCCGGCTCGGGCGCCCCGCGACCGACGTCGACGAAGGCGAGCCGGTCCGCGCCGGCGCAGCCGCGATACTGGTCGATCTCGGCGCGGCACAGCGGGCAGCCGCCGTCGTAGTAGACGGTGATCGGCCCGTCGGAGCGCTCGTCGGCCATAGCCGCGCCGGTGGTCACGGTCTCAGTTCGCCGGCGGGCTCAGGACCAGCCTGCCCTTGAAGGGCGCGTCGGCGTTGCGCGTGCTGGTGCAGGCGTAATCCTCCTGCCCGGCCTTCATCGTCCGCAGGCGCAGCGTGCCTCTGCCGTTCTGCTTGACCGTGTAGCCCTTCTCGCTGGCGACATGCACGAGGTCGCCGTCGGCGTGCAGCACGAGGCCGTTCTCGAACTGCCCGGGCGCGGTGATCGTAACCGGCGCGTCGGCGCTGCTCACGATGTTCAGCGCGACGTTGGTGTCGGCCGGAAGCTTCAGCTCGGCCGGGTCGCAGACCGGCTTGCCGTCCTTCATGCTGATCGTCAGCTCCACGGGCGGCATCGCGTCCGTCGCGGGCGGCGGCAGGGGCTTGCCCTGGGCCAGGGCCGGTCCCGCGGCCAGGAGAGCCAGGAGCGTCGCCGATCCGCGCGCGAGTGTCCGCATGAGGTCAGTCCCGATTGGAAGGGTCGGCGCGGTCCGCCGAGCACACCGCCGGGAAAGGCGGTTCGGTCCGCGACGTTCCCGGGCGCAACGCCGCACCCGGGCGGCGTGGGAGGATCCCGCTCGCGCGCGGAGCGGCCCGTGATCGCGCCCGCGGGCGGGCGGGGTGACCCTGCCGCCGGCTCGGCCCGGATACCCGAAGCGCGGCGCGGGGTATAAGGACCCGCTTCGGTTTTCGGCGAGGTCGATTCGCGTGCGGTCCGGTTCAAGGCTCTCCGAACGCTGGTTCACGCTGGCGCTCTGGCTCGTCGCGCTGGTCTTCGCGTGGTTCCTGATCGGTCTCGGATCGCTGGTCGTCGGCGATCTGCCGCAGGTGGAGCACCGCTACACCCTCGACCAGTTCCTCGACACCGAGCAGGGAACGGCGTCGGCCGAGGCCCTCAAGCAGATCCGCCGGGAGCAGGAGGACAATCGCCGGACGGTCGAGCAGGATCAGCTCGCCCTTGAGGCGGCGCAGTCCGCATCCGAGGGTGCGCGCGAGACCTTCGCCAACTGGCTGAAGACCCGCGACGCCACCCAGCGGGTCGACCAGGATCCCGGGCTCATCGCGCGCACCCAGCAGCTCGACGCGCTGAAGGCCGCCGAGCGCGCCATCGAGGAGCGGCTCGCCGTCCTGGCGCGGACGGGTCTCGCCCTGTCGGAGCGCGAGGCGGCGCAGCTGCGCGTGGACACCGATCTGCGGGCCGCGGCGCAGACGCGCCTCGACGCGGCCGAGCGCGGCCAGGAGCTGCGCGTCTTCGGCTACCGGCTGGCCCTCACGCTGCCGCTGCTGGCCCTCGCCGGATGGCTCCTGCTCAAGCGCCGCCGCACCCGCAACTGGCCGTTCGTGTGGGGCTTCGCCTTCGCGGCCGCATTCGCGTTCTTCGTCGAGCTCGTGCCCTACATGCCGAGCTACGGCGGCTACGTGCAGTACGGCGTCGGCGTGATCGTCACGCTGGTCGCGGGTCGCGCGGCGATCAACGCGCTGCACGCCTACCGCGCCCGGCAGGCCGTGGTGGAGGCGCGCCCGGACGCCGAGCGGCGGACCGAGATCGCCACCGACCAGGCCCTGGCGCGCCTCGCCAAGAAGGCGTGCCCAGGCTGCGAGCGGCCGATCGCCCTCGACGACGCGAGCACGAACTTCTGCCCCCATTGCGGGCTCGGCATCTTCGCGCACTGCCCGTCCTGCGCGCAGCGCAAGAGCACCTTCGAGCGCTTCTGCCGGGCCTGCGGCACCCGCAGCCCGGATCTCGCGAGCGCGGTGTCCTGAGGCCGCCCGAACCTGCCGGCGCGCCTCAGGCGTTGTCGCCCCGGATTGCCGCGATGACCGCGTCGGTGACCTGACGCGTCGTCGCCGTGCCGCCGAGGTCCGGCGTGTGCAGGTTCGGATCCGCCGTGACCCGCTCGACCGCGCGCATCAGCCGGTCGGCCGCCGGCTTCTCGCCGAGGTGCTCCAGCATCTGGCACGCCGTCCAGAAGGTCGCGATCGGGTTCGCGATGCCCTTGCCGGTGATGTCGAAGGCCGAGCCGTGGATCGGCTCGAACATCGACGGGAAGGTCCGCTCCGGGTTGATGTTGGCGGTCGGCGCGATGCCGAGCGAGCCGGCGAGCGCCGCCGCGAGATCCGACAGGATGTCGGCGTGCAGGTTCGTCGCCACGATCGTGTCGAGAGTCTCGGGCTTCGTCACCATGCGCATCGTCATGGCGTCGACCAGCATCTTGTCCCAGGTCACGTCCGGGAAGTCCGCGGCGACCGCGGCGGCGATCTCGTCCCACATCACCATGGCGTGGCGCTGAGCATTCGATTTGGTGACGACGGTCAGCAGCTTGCGCGGACGGGAGCGGGCGAGTTCGAAGGCGTAGCGGATGATCCGGTCGACCCCCGAGCGGGTCATCATCGAGACGTCGGTGGCGACCTCGTTGGGATGGCCCTGGTGGACCCGACCGCCGACGCCCGCGTACTCGCCCTCCGAGTTCTCGCGCACGATCACCCAGTCGAGTTCCGGGCCCGAGACGTTGCGCAGCGGGCTGGTGATGCCCGGCAGGATCCGGGTCGGGCGGACGTTGGCGTACTGGTCGAAGGGCTGGCAGATCGCGAGCCGCAGGCCCCAGAGGGTGATGTGGTCAGGCACGTCCGGCGCCCCCACGGCGCCGAAGAAGATCGCGTCGTGGTTCCGGATCTGCGCGCGGCCGTCGGCCGGCATCATCACGCCGTGTTTCTTGTAGTAGTCCGAGCCCCAGTCGAAATGGTCGAAGCGGAAGGCGAAGGACCCGGTCTTCTCGGCCAGCGCGTCGAGCACCTCGATGCCGGCGGCGATGACTTCGACGCCGATGCCGTCCGCCGGGATGGCCGCGATGGTGTAGGTCTTCGTCATGGGTGTCTTCCCAGAAATCTTCGGGGGTCGGGCGAGAAGGCGGGCGCGGGCTCGAGGTCCGGATCGGGACGTGTAACGTTTTGTGACACCGCGCAGTTTCGCGTTGCCGTGCCGCCGGCCGCCCCTATGCTCGCCCCATGCACGAGGGCACCACCATCGCCATCGTCGAGGACGATCCCGACATTCGCGCCCTGCTCGCCGGCTACCTGGAGGGCGAGGGGTTCCGCGCCGTCGCCCTCGACGGGGGCGCGGCCCTCGACCGCCTGATCGCGGCGGGCCCCGCGCCCGACCTCGTCGTCCTCGACTGGATGCTGCCCGGCGAGGACGGGCTGTCGATCTGCCGGCGCCTGCGCGAATCGGACGGTCCGCCGGTCGTGATGCTGACCGCCAAGGACGAGGACATCGACCGGGTGCTCGGCCTGGAGATGGGCGCCGACGACTACGTCTCGAAGCCGTTCAACCCGCGGGTCCTGCTGGCCCGCATTCGCGCGGTCCTGCGCCGGGCCCACGGCGCCGGCGGCCAGCCCGCCGAGGCCGCGTCCGAGCGGCTGAGTGTCGCCGACCTCGTTGTCGATCTCGCGGCCCGCACGGTGCTGACCGGCGACCCCGCCGCCGAGATCCCGCTGACCAGCGCCGAGTACGACCTGCTCCAGTGCTTCGTCACCCGGCCGCAGCGGGTGCTCTCGCGCGACCAGCTCCTCGACTGGACCCGCGGCCGGACCGCCGACGCCTTCGACCGCACCATCGACGTTCAGGTCAGCCGCCTGCGGCACAAGCTCGACGCCGCGGGCAGCTGCGCCGCGTCCCTGCTCAAGACGGTGCGCAACGCCGGCTACATCCTGGCCGCCCCGGTCCGCTCCGGCACGCCGTGATGGGCCGTGTCGGGCTCCTCGGGCGCATCATGCTGCTCCTGCTGGGCGCCCTCTCCCTGCTCGTCCTCGCCACCGTGGCCCTGGATCACTGGCAGCGCCGGGAGGAGCGGCTGCCCGCGGGCTCGCGCTTCCCGCGGGTCGACCAGGCCGCCGGCATCATGACGCTGCTGCGCGACGCGGATCCCGCCCAGAGGCCGGCCATCCTGAAGGCGGTGAGCGGCGAGGTGCTGCGGGCCGAGATCGTCGACGCGCCACCCGACACCGTCGACCTGATCCGCGAGCCCCGCCTGGAAACGCGGATCCGGCGGATGACGGCCGAGCCCGCCGACCGCGTCCAGGCCTACACCGACAACGCCCTGCTGCGCCGCGGCGTCGATCCGGCCCACATCGACCAGGCGGAGCGCTCCGGACCGGTCGGACGCCTCGCGATGGCGACCTACCGGCTGCCCGACGGCCGGTACGCGGTGATCACGGCGGCCCAGCACCACCGCTCGCTGATGCCGTGGCTGTTCGGCCAGCCGCTGAGCCTCTGGGTGGCGGTGCTCGGCGCCGCGGCGGCGGGTCTCGTCCTGGTCGGCACGCGCCACGAACTCGCGCCGCTGCGGCGCCTGACCGATGCGGTCTCCCGGTTCGACGGCCGCGCCCCGGAGCGGGTGAGCGCGCCCCGGGGGGCGCCCGAGATCCGGCGTCTCGCCCAGGCGGTGCAGGGCATGCAGGAGCGGATCGCCGGCCTCATGGCCGAGCGCTCGCTGCTGATCGGCGCCATCTCGCACGACCTCAAGACCTATCTGACGCGGCTGAGGCTCCGCGCCGAGGTGGTGGCGGAGCCGCTGCTCCGGGACAAGCTCGTGGCGGATCTCGACGCCATGACCGAACTGCTCGACGCGTCCCTGGGATTTGCCCGCGGCACCGCCGTCGAGGCGACCCGGGCGCCGGTGGATCTCGCCGATCTCGTCGCCGTCGAGGTGGCCGAGCACGCCGCTCAGGGCGCCGCGATCACCCTGACCGGCGAGGAGGTGCGGGACGCCACCGTGGCCGGCGACGCGGTCGCCCTGCGCCGGGTCGTGGCCAACCTGATCGGGAACGCCGTCAAGTTCGGACGCTCCTCGGTGGCGGTGGCGGTGAGCCGGGCCGGGACGGTCTGCCGCATCGTCGTCGAGGATGACGGTCCGGGCATTCCCGAGGCGGAGCGGACGGCGGTGTTCAGCCCGTACTACCGGATCGAGCGCTCGCGCAGCCGGAAGACCGGCGGGACCGGCCTCGGCCTCGCCATCAGCCGGCAGATCGCCGAGGCCCACGGCGGCACGGTGGTGGCGGAAGCCCGTGCGGGCGGCGGCGCGCGGCTCGTCGTGACCCTGCCGAGCCTGTCCTGAACGCGGGCGGCAACGGGCCCGCAACCGGCCGTTACACATCGTTACAGGACGGCGCGGCGCGGTCACATCCGGGAAGCGCGCGCGAACGAACCTTCGCTCACACGCCGCGGCGAATCCTCCGCCCCGGCGACGGCAGCCGGCCCCGGGCCGGACTGCCCGATCGAGCAGAAGGAGATCATCGATGTTGAAGGTTCTCGCCCCGGCCGCGCTCCTCGTCGGCCTCGCGGTCCCCGCCTCGGCGCTGCCGCTGGTGCAGGACGCGGTCTCCGACGGCGCCGACGGCGCCCGGATCATCCAGGTCTACGGCGGCTGCGGACCCTACGGCCATCGCGGCCCCTACGGCGGCTGCCGCACCGGCGGCCAGTGGGGCGGCTACGTTCGCGGCCGCTCGTGCCCGGCGGGCTTCCACATGGGACCCTACGGGCGCCGCTGCTGGCCGAACTGAGAGGCCGCGATAACCGCTCGCCCGCACCCTTCCGCGTCCGGCCCCGCGGCCGGACTCCCGTGGAGACTCCGCTGGAGTTGAGTCATGATCCGCACCCTCGTCATGCCCGTGGCGCTCGCCGCGGGAGTTCTGATGGCCGGTTCGCCCGCCGAGGCGCGCGACGGCTGCGGGCCCGGTTTCCACCGCAACGTCTACGGGTGGTGCCGGCCGAATCTGGGCTACAGGCCGTTCGTCTACGTCCCGGTCTATCCGCGCGTCGGCTACCGGTGGCACTACGGCTACCGCTGGCACCGACGCTTCGCGTGGGGCGGCGGCTATCGCTGGGGCGGCTTCCGCCATGCCGGCTGGCATGGCGGATGGCACGGAGGATGGCGTGGCGGCTGGCACCATGGCGGCTGGCATCACCGCTGGTGATCCCGTGCCGGATCCGGCCGCGACCCGCCCTCAAGGCAGGACGAGGCCCGACGCCGCGTAGGTCAGGGCCGCGACCAGGGCCGCGGCCGGCATCGTGATCACCCAGGCGATCACGATGCCCTGCGCGACGTTCCAGCGGACCGCCGAGACGCGACGCGCCGCGCCGACGCCGACGATGGCGCCCGTGATCGTGTGGGTGGTCGAGACCGGGATGCCGAAGGCGGTCGCGGCGAACAGCGTCGCGGCGCCGCCGGTCTCGGCGCAGAAACCCTGCATGGGCGACAGCCGCGTGATCTTGGAGCCCATCGTGTGGACGATGCGCCAGCCGCCCAGAAGGGTGCCGAGGGCCATGGCGGTCTGGCAGGACAGCACCACCCAGAGCGGCACGTGGAAGGCCCCGCTCTCGCCGTGGGCGTAGAGCAGGGCCGCGATGATGCCCATGGTCTTCTGGGCGTCGTTGCCGCCGTGGCCCAGGGAGTAGAGCGAGGCCGAGACGAACTGCAGGCCCCGGAACAGGCGGTCCACGGCGTGCGGCGTCGAGCGGACGAAGATCCACGAGACGGCCAGCATCAGCAGCAGCCCCAGGGCGAAGCCGAGGGCCGGCGAGAGGACGATGGCGGCGCTGGTGGCGATGACGCCGGGCCAGACGATCACGCCGACCCCCGCCTTGGCGATGCCGGCGCCGAGCAGGCCACCGATCAGGGCATGGGAGCTGGAGGACGGGATCCCGGCGTACCACGTGACCAAGTTCCACGTGATGGCGCCGCCGAGCGCGCCCATGATGACCCGGTCGTCCACCGTGGCGACGTCGATGATGCCCGAGCCCACCGTCCCGGCGACGTGCAGGCCGAAGACCAGGAAGGCCACGAAGTTGAAGAACGCCGCCCAGAACACGGCGTAGCGGGGCGCCAGCACGCGCGTCGACACGATGGTGGCGATGGAGTTCGCGGCGTCGTGAAGCCCGTTCAGGAAATCGAAGACCAGGGCGAGGGCGATGAGGACGACGAGGAGCGTCACGCGGCGACCTGCGGCTCAGACGTGTTCGACGACGATGCTGCTGATCTGGTTCGCGACGTCCTCGAACCGGTCCATGACCTTCTCCAGGTGGCCGTACAGCTCGGACCCGACGAGGAAGGCCATGGGGTCGCGTCCCGAGGCCCTGAACAGGGCCTTCAGCCCGTCATTGTGCAGGTCGTCGGCGCGCCCCTCCAGCTCGATGACGCGCTCGGTCAGGCTGTTGAGCGCGGCGGCGTTCTCGCCGAGGGCCCGCAGCTTCGGCAGCGCCTCGGCGGTCACCTGCGCGGCCTCCTGGATGACCGCCCCCATCTCGCGCATCGCCGGCTCGAAGGTGGTCACCTCGAAGAGCTGGACCGCCTTGGCGGTCTTGAGCATCTGGTCGATGGCGTCGTCGAGGGAGCCGACCAGGGCCTGGATGTCGCCGCGGTCGAACGGCGTGATGAAGGTCCGGCGGACCGCCAGCAGCGCCTCGCGGGTGATCCCGTCCGCCGCGTCCTCGTGGGCCGCGATCGCCGCGTAGGCCGCCGGGACGGCCTGAGTCCCGTCGAGAAGGCCTCGCAGGGCGGCCGCGCCGTCCTCGAGCGTTCGCGCGTGACGCTCGAAGAGGTCGAAGAACCGGTCCTCCCGCGGCATCAGGGCGCGAAACCAAGCCAGCATGTCGTGTCCGGATCGAGAGGTCGGCGTGTCGGCCGGGTGCGACGACACCCGGCAGTCACAACGGGCGAAGATGCCGACCCGATCCGGAAGTCGGCAAACAATCCTGCGGGCGTTCCGCTCAGCGGGACCGGCTGGCGGCGTGGAGCCAGCCGAAATCCACCGGGTAGCCGAGCCCGTGCAGCATCTTCACCCGCTTCCACGAGGCCGACCGCGCCGAGACCGCGTCCTGCCCGGCGTCGATCTCGGCGCTCTCCATCTCCTGGAGTTCCTGGGTCAGCGCCTCGCGCAGGCCTGTGGCCTTCATGTTGCCGAGTGCGGCGGTGAACGCCTGCTCGGCGATCCGAACCTGATCACAAATCTGACGCACGCTCATCAGTACCGATCCCTCCAGCCCGGCATGAACACTGCACTTCCGCAGTCGATCGGAAGCTATCACGCGAGCCGGCGGCGGGAGACGTACGTCTTTGGTGCATCATCTCCGGTGCCGCGACCGTCACCGCAGGGGGAGCAGGCCGGGGCGCCGCATCGTCCGCGGCGGGCGCGGCCAGCGCCGCTTGCGCCCGAAGATCCGGCGCGGATCGGAGAGGCGCGCGTCCACCTCCATCTTGCGCCCCGAACGCGGCGGGACGCTGGCGCCGATCGCCACCAGCGCGGCCGACCCGATCAGCGCGACGAGTACCGCGCCCCAGAACACGCTCTCGAACATCAGGCACTCCCGAACCGGAGTCCCGCCGCAGACCGTTCCGAGCTGCGGACGATTGCGGAGGAAGCTAGACCATTCCCACGAATGTAATCAACGCCGCGTATCGTTCTGTATTCAACTGTCGACAACTGATTGCGCCGCCCCTGCGCCCGCGGCCGTCGCGGATCCCTGCCCTTGCGCAGGATCAATGCGCCCGCCGCCCCGGTCTCCGAACGTCCTCGCGCGGAAACGGAGCCCGGACCATGCGCCTCTATCGCGTCACCTTCTACAAGACCGTCGCGGACGATACCGGCCACGAGCACCGGGTGCGGCAGCACGCGGTCCTGGTCCGGGCGCCGTCGGACGTGTCGGCCATCTGGCAAGCCAAGGCACTCCTCTGCGCGGACGCCCGGGTCGTCGACTGGCGCCTGCGCGCGGACAGCTGCGAGGTCAAGGCCCTCCCGGTCGCCGCGTAGGTCGACCGCACCGGGCCTGCGCGCGGCAGGATCGGACTATCCCCGCCGGCAAAGCTTAAATCTTAAATTATGCAAATATTCTTCGGTCTCTAACGTACTATATTGCACCGAGTCGCCATCCGCCCAAGATGATGCGATGACAGATGCAGCTCATCAACCTTCGCAATACGTGATCACAGCCTCGGCGCAGCGCGGCGATCTGCGTCAGACCCGGAAACGGGCCGCCAGCGCCGTGGTCCTGGCGCGATCCTGGATCGCGGCCGGCTACGAGGCCGTTAGGATCACCGATCCGTCGGGCAAGGTCCTCAGCCCCGAACGGTACCGGGTCAAGATCATGACCGGCGGCCGGCCCTATCACTAGCGCCAACCCTGTCCGTATCGGAACGGTCCGGAGGACCGGCAACTCCGGTCGATCCGCCCGCGCCCCGCGGCCCCATCCGTGCGCGAGGGGGGCCCGCGCCGCCTGCGGCGCGGACCGGGCCATCGCTCCGTTCCGAACGCGATCGGGAGCGACTCCAGCACCCGACGACGGCGGCCCCGCGACGACGGGGTGCGGCGGCCGCTCGGGCCCGGGACAGCGACAGGTCGGACCGACAAGCCTCCCGTCTGTCGGGGATCAAGGCTCCGAAGCTCGGCCGGTGCGGCACCGCACGCCGCGAAACCTTGCCGTCCCGCTGCGGCCCCATTCCGCTGCGACACCGCCCGGGTCGGCCCGTCGATCGCCAGCGCCCTGTCCCGGGGCCTCGCGGTGGCGGCGAAGATCCCGACGCCGGACCCCGCGCGCCTGCCCGCGCGGGCCGGGCCGATCGGGGCGGGTTTTACGAAGCGTTCATCCTCCGGGTGTCCGATCCGGGGGGCAGGGGCGGGAAAGCGGAAGCGATGCCGAGCGAGACCAACCGAGTGACTCAGGACGCCCCGGCACAGGAGCCGATCCTGGAGCTGTGGCGCATCCTCGCCCTCGCGCTGATCGTCGCGGCCGGCATGCTGTTCGTGCACCTCGTCGTCCCCGCCGAGGCCGACGCGGCCGCGGCCCCGATCGCGACGGCGCAGACCGCGGGCTCCCAGACCCTGCGATGACGGGCCCGGCCTGAGAGGGCCCCGACGCGGCACCCGGTCCGCTTCCGGCCGCGCGCCGCCTACTTGCCCCGCGCCGNGCCTACTTGCCCCGCGCCGCGCCGAGCGCGGCCTGATCCAGCGCGCTCGCTGCCGCCCTCAGCTCGCGCCGGGCCTCGGCGATCGCCGCAACCCTCTGGTCGCCCTGCGCAGTCAGGGCCTCCAGGAAGGCGGTCCAGTCCGCGCGGGCAGCGGCGGGGATCTGGCCGTCGAGCTTCTGGCGCAGCAGCGCGACGCGCCCCTCGGGCGTCGCGACCGCCGGGGCCGCGGCATCGGAATCGTACACGCCGACCGCGCAGGTCTGGTCCTCGGCCCGGGTGTAGTAGGTGGTCTTGGGCTCCTCGACGGTGCTGCCCGGCTTGGGGAACAGGTAGCGGATCACCGAGATCTCGCCGGGCTTCGCCGTGTCCAGCATCGTCCGGATGAAGTGATTGCCGGTCCGGTCGTGCAGGTCGCGGACGTCGTGCCCCTTCAGGATCGGGTTCGGATGGGCGGTCATCACGCCGTCCGGGCCGATACAGAACACGTAGGTGTCGGCGGTGCGAAACCCGCCGGTGCCGTCGGTGAAGTCCCGGAGCGCCCGGGCCCTGTCGGCCTTCAGCGCCCGGTCGACGCGCCCGAGCATCCAGGACGCGAAGCCGTTGGGGCTCGGATCGTCGCAGGAGACGGGAGCCTCACCGTCGCCGCAGGCCCAGGCCGGCGCGACCGGCCCCAGCACCAGCACTGCGAGAATCGCGAGTCGCGAAGCTTTCGACGCCATCGGCACCTCCCGAACGCGACATATCCAGTCGAGTCGGGACGATGAGAGACCTGTCAGACTGGATTGGCAATCATCCAAACAAGTCTTGACAGGGCGAAAGCGGCGCGGAGCGTCACTGCATCGGCAGCGGGACCGCCTCGACGCCGACGTCGCCGATCCCCCGGGCAGCGAGGGCCGCGCGCAGGGCGTCCGTCAGGCAGGTGCCGGCCGTGAAGGCGCCGAGCGCCGAACCGTGACGGTCCGCCTCACGGGGGAGGGGACCGATCAGCTGCACGACGCGGCGGGCGATGGCGGGCGCCGGATCGATCCAGGCCACCGGCCACGGCGCGACCGCCTGGAGGCGCGGCAGCAGCAGGGGATAGTGGGTGCAGGCGAGGCAGACCACGTCGGTGCGGCGCCCGTCCGCCTCCATGACGAAACAGGGGGCGATCTCGGCGGCGAGGGTGGCGTCGTCCACCGGCGCGCCCGCGAGCTCGGCCTCCGCGAAGGCGGCGAGGTTCTGCGAGCCGACCAGCGTCACCGCGCAGGCACCGGCGTAGGTCGCGATCAGGTCGTGGGTGTAGGAGCGGGCCACCGTGCCGGGCGTCGCCAGCAGGGTCACGAGCCGCGAGCGCGTCGCCTCGGCGGCCGGCTTGATCGGCGGGACGACCCCCACGAAGGGCGTGGTGAAGCGCTGGCGCAGCGCCGGGAGCACCAGCGTCGAGGCGGTGTTGCAGGCGATGACCACGAGGTCGGGCCGGTGGGTCGCGACCAGCCGCTCCATCACGGTGAGGACGCGGGCGACGAGGGTCGCCTCCGAGAGCCGGCCGTACGGGAAGGCGGCGTCGTCGCCGACATAGACGTAGCGGGCATCCGGACGGGCGCGCCGCACCGCGTCGAGGACGGTGAGGCCGCCGAGGCCGGAATCGAACACCAGGATGGTCGGCTCGGCGGCACAGCGCAGCGCGGCGGCGGACAGGCTGGCCCCGGCCATCAGATCGATCCGCATGAGAACCCCGGACTCCTCGAAGAGCGTCCCAAAATCTCGGCAGCGAGGGTTAAGGCGATGTCACTGCGGCGAGAGAAAGACCCGCGATCCCCAACCCGTTCCGTTAACCGCCGCGCCGCGGCGGCGAAGAGGCCCGGTCGGCCGCACGCCGACCGCGCTGGCGGGAAGCCGCTCGCGAGACTGCTCTTGCAGAGGTTGTCGGAACACGTCCGGAACATATCTTCTGCGCGCCGGCCGGGGTCGAGAAGGCATTTCTCGGTCAGGCCCGAAACAAGGGACCATCGTCATGGCAGCGACAGCCGCACTGCGCCCGGACGAGACACGCGACCCCGCGGCACCGGCCTTCCCGCCGCCGCACGTCACGGCCCGGCCGATCGACCGGGCCGCCTGGATCGCCGCCTACCGGCAGGTCCGGGGCGAGACCGAGCGCCGCGCCGCGCCGCTCTCCCCGGAGGACCAGCAGGTCCAGTCCATGGCCGATGCCAGCCCGACCAAGTGGCACCGGGCGCACGTCACGTGGTTCTTCGAGCAGTTCCTGCTCCGGGAGCACCTGCCGGGCTACGCGATCTACGACGCGCGGCTGCACTACCTGTTCAACTCGTACTACGTGGCGGCCGGCCCCCGTCAGCCGCGCATCCAGCGCGGCATGATCACCCGCCCGACCACGGCGGAGGTCGCGGCCTACCGCGCCCATATCGACCGGGCGGTCGAGGCCCTGCTGGGCCAGGCCTCCGAGCGCGCCCTGGAGGCGGTGCTGCCGATCCTGGAGATCGGCCTCTACCACGAGCAGCAGCACCAGGAGCTCCTCCTCACCGACATCCTGCACGCCTTCGCGCAGAACCCGCTCAACCCGGCCTACGACCCGGACTGGCGCTTCCCGCGGGCGGCGGCGCAGGCCGGCCAGGTCACCCTCGACCGCGCCGTCGCGTGGATCGGGCATGACGGGGAGGGGTTCTCGTTCGACAACGAGTCGCCGCGCCACGAGACGCTGATCCCGGCCGGACGCCTCGACCGGGCGCTGGTGACGAACCGCCAGTGGCTCGCCTTCATGGAGGATGGCGGCTACGCCAAGCCGGAGCTGTGGCTCTCGGACGGCTGGTATGCCGGGCCGGCGGAGGGCTGGGAGGCCCCCGGCTACTGGCGCCGGGACGGGGCGGGGTGGGCGACCATGACGCTGGGCGGCGAGCGTCCGGTGGACCTCGACGCGCCCGTCACCCATGTCAGCTACTACGAGGCCGACGCCTACGCCCGCTGGTCCGGCCGCTTCCTGCCGACCGAGTTCGAGTGGGAGGTCGCGGCCCGCGACGGCGGCCTGCCGGACGCCTTCGGCCTCGTCTGGCAGTGGACCCGCAGCGCCTACGTCCCCTACCCGGGCTACCGGCCGCTCCCGGGGGCGCTCGGCGAGTACAACGGCAAGTTCATGGCCAACCAGTTCGTGCTGCGGGGCTCGTCGGTGGCGACCCCCGCGGGCCATGCCCGGCTGCCGTACCGCAACTTCTTCTATCCGCACCAGCGCTGGCAGTTCACCGGCCTGCGCCTCGCCGACGCCGCCTGACGCGCCCCGGAGCCGCCCTTGACCATCAAGCCCACCTTCGCCGACGCGACGCCGGTCACGCTGGACGCGCCGCCGCTGAGCTTCCTCGACGACGTCCGTGCGGGCCTGTCCAAGCCGCAGAAGGCCCTCTCGCCGAAATACTTCTACGACGAGGCCGGGTCCGCGCTGTTCGAGGCGATCACCCGGCTGCCGGAATACTACCCGACCCGGACCGAGATCGGCATCCTCGACGCCTGCGGTCCCGAGATCGCCGCGCTGCTGCCGGCGCACGCGGCTCTGGTGGAGTTCGGCAGCGGCTCGACCGTGAAGCTGCGCCGCCTCCTGCACCACCTCGACACCCTCGCGGCCTACGTGCCGGTGGACGTCTCGGGCGAGTTCCTGCGCGGGCAGGCGGAGGCCCTGCGGGGCGACTTCCCGGACCTGCGGGTCGAGCCGGTCGTGGCCGACTTCACCCGCGACTTCGACCTGCCGGAGAGCCTGAACGGCCTGCCGCGCGCCGGGTTCTTCCCGGGCTCGACCATCGGCAACTTCGACCCGCACGAGGCCGAGGATCTGCTGCGCCGGTTCGGCCGGATCCTGGGGCCGGGCGCCCACATGATCGTGGGCGTCGACCTCGTGAAGGACGCGGCGGTGCTGGAGACCGCCTACGACGACGCGCAGGGCGTGACGGCCGCCTTCAACCTCAACCTCCTGACCCGGATCAACCGGGAGCTCGCCGGCCGCTTCGAGCCCGGCGCGTTCAGCCACAGGGCGGTGTTCAACACCGACGCCTCGCGGATCGAGATGCATCTTGTCGCCCGCGACGCCCAGGCCGTGCGGGTCGGCGCCGAAACCTTCGCGTTCGCGGCGGGCGAGACGATCCACACCGAGAGCAGCTACAAGTACACGCCGGCCACGTTCCGCGCGCTGACCGAGCGGGCGGGCTGGACGTGGCTGACGGTCTGGACGGACCCGGACACGCTGTTCTCGGTCCACGCGCTCCGGCTGGACTGAGCGGGGCCGGGCGGGACACGCGATCCATGCGTTACGGCCCGCCCTGGTTCCTGCTGGTGGCGCCCGCGCTGGGCGCCCTGGCGGGGCTCCTCTACGGGGTGATCTTCGGGATCGCCCCGCTGACCGGCACGGCGATCCGCGGCGCGATCATCGGCACGCCGATCCTGCTCTACGAGCGCCGGCTACTGGCGCCGCGGCTGCGCGACCGCGTCCGCGGCCTCGCGACGCCGCTGTTCCTGATCGCCACGGTGGCGCTCTACATCGCGCTGATCGTGCTCGGGAACGCGGTCGCCAGCACCGTGCTGAACCAGCTGTTCCGCTTCATGTACAGCGAGCGGAACGCGATGCTGATGTCGCAGTCCGGCCTGCTCTACGCGCTCTGCATCTCGGCCCTGGTCGTGTTCGTGTTCCGGGTCCGCGACCTGATCGGGCCCGGCGTCTTCGCCAACCTGCTGATCGGGCGCTACCACAGGCCGATCAGCGAGGAGCGGATCTTCCTCTTCCTCGACGTGACCGGGTCGACGCGCTTCGCCGACCGCCACGGCGACCGGGCGGCGCAGGCCTATCTCGGGCAGGTGTTCAACGCCCTGGCGCTGCCGGTGGCCCGCGCCCGCGGCTCGATCGACGACTACGTCGGCGACCTCGCGCTGGTGACCTGGACGATGGAGCGGGGCCTGCGCGACGCCGCCTGCCTGCGCTGCGTCTTCGCGTTCCAGGAGCGGCTCGCCGCCGAGGCGGAGACCTGGCGGGATCGCTTCGGGCAGGTGCCGCAATTCCGCGCCGCGCTGCATTGCGGCCCGGTCGTGACCGCCGAGATCGGGCTGGAGCGGCACAAGATCGCGTATTTCGGCGACGTCGTGAACACGACGGCCCGGCTGGAGGCGCTGTCGAAGACCCTGGGCGTCGACGTCCTCGTCTCGGCCGACCTCCTGGCCCGGCTGGGGCCGCTGCCGGCCGACCTCGTGGCGGAGGATCTCGGCGCCCACGCCCTGCGCGGCCGCGCCGAGCCCCTGGCGGTGGCGGCGCTCCGGCGCCGGGCCGCCGCCGCGGCGCCCGCGCGGCGGACGGGCCGCACCGCGACCGCCTGAGCGGGCCGCCGAGACGGGCCTCCGAGACGGACCACCGGGACGGGCAGCTCAGGCCCCCAGCGCCTTCAGCACCGCGCGGGCGGCGCGCTCGCCGTCGAGGGTCGCCCCGCCGACCGTCATGGCGCCGCCGCCGGCCAGCGCCTCGCCGGCGAAGAACAGGCGCCCGCCGACCGGCTCGCGGAGGCGGTCCCGAGCCGCGGCGTGGCCGGGCGCGACGATCGAGTAGGAGCCATGGGCGTGCGGGTCCGTCCACCAGCCGGCGAGGCGCCCCGCCTCGACGGCGCCGCGGGCGCCGCCGCCGAGGACCGCGACTAGGCGCTCGGTGGCGAGCGCCACCGCCTCCGCCTCGCCGGCCCGGCACAGGTCGCGCGCGAGGTCGCCGCCGAGATTGGCGACCGCCAGGGACCGGCCGAAGGGCTGCATCTCGAAGTAGATGGTCGGGCCGCCCGTCGCCACCGACACCGCGTCGCCGAGGTCGGCGCCGTCGAGGCGCGCGGGGTCGAGGCGCAGGCCGATCTTCGTGTAGGCGCCCATCGACAGCCCGTCGAGCGCCGTGCGGGCGGCGTCCGGCAGGTCCGGCGCGAAGGCCACGGCCCCGGCCTTGAGCACGCCGACCGGCACCGTGACGATGGCGGCCGCGGCCGCGATCGTGCCCCGCGCCGTCTCGACCCGGACCCCGCGGCCCGACCAGTCGATCGCCCGCACGGGGCAGCCGAGGCTGACCGGCAGGTCGGCGAAGTGCCGCGCCACGAGGTCGCCGTAGCCGTCGATCCAGAGGTCGGAGCCGGACCAGAGCCGGTCGTAGTCCACGGCCGAGACCCGCTCGGGATCCTCGCCGAGGGAGAGCCGGCTCAGGCCGGCCGCCGCCAGGGCGGCGTCGGGGCC
>NZ_MLBW01000017.1:82307-132992 GCF_036441335.1 Methylobacterium mesophilicum | reverse complement strand
GCCGCATCGACCAGATCGGCCGCCGACATGGTGATCGCGGACGTCTTCTGCGCCGCATAGCCGGCGACATCCCAGAACTCGGTGGCCGTCGCGCCGGGCAGCACGGTCTGGACGCCCATCGCGCCGGCGCCGAAGAAGCGCACGTCCTGGCGGAACACCGTGCCGACCCACGCCTCCAGGTCGCCGCCCGGCACCGGCTGTGCGGCGGTCAGCAGCGGGACGAGTCCGCCCCAGGCGATCGCCAGCCCCAGGGCCATCGCGGCCCCGACCGAGGGCCCGACGAGGTGGCCGACGCCGATCAGCGCGAAGGACAGGTTGCCGGCGATCCCGGTGGCGCCCGCGCCGACCCGGAACCACGCGCCCGCGCTGTCGAGGACCAGCCGGGTCTGCGCCAGCGCCGCGAAGGCCGCCGAGACGAGGCCGTTCCACGCGAGGAGCCGCAGGCCGCGGGCGCTGTCGGCTTCCCCGGCGCGGCTGCCCGAGCCCACAGCCAGCACCTCGGCGGCGGCCCGGCCCTCGGGAAAGGGCAGGTCGGTCTGGACCACGAGGGCGCGGCGCAGGGGCACGGAGAACATCACCCCGAGGATCCCGCCCGTCGCGGTGATGCCCGCGGTGGTGAGCCACGGGAAGCCCTGCCACCAGCCGATCATCACGAGGCCGGGCAGCACGAAGATGATCGCCGACAGGGTACCGGCCGCGGAGGCGACGGTCTGGACGATGTTGTTCTCCAGGACCGTGGCACCGGGCAGGCGGCGCAGGATCGCCATGGAGATGACGGCGGCCGGGATCGAGGTGGCGAAGGTCAGGCCGACCTTGAGGCCGAGATAGACGTTCGCGGCGGTGAAGATCAGCGTGATCGCGCCGCCGAGCGCGATGCCGCGCAGCGTCAGTTCGGCGGGCTGGGTAGCGCTGGGCATGCGGCGCGGCCTCGGCTTCGGGAGGCCGCCAGTCTAGGAATGGGATCCGGAAAAGGACAGCCGCCACGCCAGCGAGACTAAGGTCCCGACACGGCGTGTCAGATCAGATGAGGCTGTGTCGTGATCGGCGGCGTACCGCCCTGTCATGCACCACATCCGGGCTGCCGCAGGTCAGGGCAACCGAAACAATGTGGTGCGGCCAAGAGGACTCGAACCTCCACCCCTCGCGGGACTAGCACCTCAAGCTGCGTCGAAGCGATGAAATTACTAGGTTCTTGCTGCAAACGGCCGAAACTAACGTCTTTGGATTGGTTGAGGAATTTCGGAGGCCTGCAAACCGATTGGGAGGGGCGTACGGGTGGCGCTGTCGGCGGTTCTGCTGTAAAAATTCAGCGTCGCGAGACGTGCGCCGCGGTGAGATTGACTGCGGTTTGGCGCTTGACATAGAACTGGGACGTCGGACTGCGCCCAGCGGTTCGACCCTGGACTGGGACTACCGGTTGCGGTAGTTCTTAGGCGGCCCAGCAGGTAAGCAGCCCCGGCGGAACACCGCGCGGGGCTTTTTCATGCCCGCGACCCCGATCTCGACCATCGCCTCGCAACCGGCCGATCCCCTCGGCCGGCCCATCGTCTTGCGGGGTGACGGCAGAGAAGAGACGTTCTCTTTCCCAGAGGTTTTCCCGTGTCCGAACAGCCGCCGGCGCCAGCCGCAGCGGGCGACGACGCGCGCCTAATCGAGACGTGGGCGGCGCGATCGGCGAGCGCCGGCACGCGCCGAAAGTACCGCGCGATCGGCGCGCGCTTCCTGGCCCAGCTCGGCCGGCCGCTCACAACCGCGACCCTCGCCGACCTTCAGGCCTACGTCGCGACACTGGAGACGAAGGCCCCCGCGACTCGGGCGAATGCCGCCGCAGCGCTGAAGTCCCTCTTCAGCTTCGGGCAGGAGACCGGCGCGCTGGTGTTGAACGTCGGCAAGGCGCTCAAGTCGCCGCCGGTCAAGAACACCTTGGCCGAGCGGATCCTGGCCGAGGCCGACGCCATGACCATGATCGCGCTCGAGCGCGATCCGCGGAACCGGGCGTTCCTGACGCTCCTCTACGGCGCAGGCCTCCGGATCTCGGAGGGCATCGGCTTGCGTTGGCGCGATCTCGCCCCGCGCGAGTCGGTCGGGCAGGCGACCGTCTACGGGAAGGGCGGCAAGACGCGCATCGTCCTCCTGTCGGCCAACACGTGGCGCCTGCTCCAGGCGCTCCAGGATGCGCCTGAGCCAGACGCCTTCGTGTTCCGGGCGCAGCCGAGCGGCCGGGGCCTCAGCGCGAGCCAGGCGCATCGCATCGTGAAGCGAGCCGCAGCGCGCGCGGGCCTGTCGGCCGAGGTGTCAGCGCACTGGCTCCGGCACGCCCACGCCAGCCACGCCCTTGAGCGCGGCGCACCGATCCACCTCGTGCAAGCGACGCTCGGGCACGCGAGCGTCAGCACTACCGGCCGATACCTGCACGCCCGGCCGACCGAGAGTTCCGCCCGCTTCCTGGGCGTCTGACCCATCGAGATCCGCGCGCCGGTTGGTGAGCCGTCGCGCGGCCAGGCCGCCCACTCTGGACCCCGGTTTCGCTCGTGCAACCGAGGCTGCGCATGCGCGGCTCATCCGAGTGGGCGGCCGTCCACCCATGGAGACGATCATGACCACAGACCGACCCCGCGCGCGCGAGTTCGCGCTCGATGACCGCCCGCCGCCCGGATACGAGCGGCGCGTCGTGTCGCGCGAACACGCCGTCGATGATGCTCCGCCGCCCCGCCACAAGACGCGGCGGATCGACCGCGAGGCGCTGTCCCGGGGCGGCACGCCCAAACTCGACGGCAAGCGCACGCGCTCCCTCGCCGGGCACACGCCGGACACGCTGCTCGCCAGCCTCGGGCTCCAGACCCGGTGACGACACCCGACCTCGAGGCGGGATGCACGGGTGTGCTCCTGCCCGGTCTTGAGAGCTACGACGACTGACCCCGCCCACGTGGAGGCCCGGGACCGTGAAGAAGCCCAGTCTGAACAGGGCCGAGCTGATATTGCTCGGCCTCATGGTCCACCGCTCGCACGGGCCCGGGCCGTTCGATCCGGACGAGGCCGGCATCCTCGCCCGCGCCATGGGCGTGTCGGAGGATCGAGCCGAGATCGTCCGCGCGATCTTCGACGCGAAGGTGGATGCAGGAGAGACGGTCGAGATCCAGGAATGGCACCGCGGCCGGTGGGTTGATGTTCTGGCCGCCGGCCGCCAGGCGCTGCGGAGCGGGCTGCTGGATCTCCTCGCGCCGCCCCGCGGGGATCTCCCGGCCGCCGCGGCCGACCACCCCTGAGGCCCGGCCCCTGCCCCGCCAAATCCCAGGGTCCTTCCGGGAGGGGGGCGCCATTGAGGGGAATTCGGACCCCATCGGGGCTCCGTCTGAGAATTTTTGAAACGGGATTTTATGTTTATGTCCCAGCCTCGGAATGGCGGCCGGACGGCGAACCGTACGGAACTCGCAAGTCTTTGTGGCGTAAGCCTTCCTACCGTCGACACATGGGTCAAAAGAGGGTGCCCGTTCGACGAGCGAGGAAGTAAAGGCACCGAGTGGAAATTCGATACCGCGGCTGTCATCGGCTGGCGGATCGAGGCCGCGGTCGCCGACGCTGCCGCGGCCTACGGCGACGACGGTGCCGGCATGAGCAAGGACGAGGCGGACCGCCGCCGCTCCGTCGCCCTCGCCCACATGGCCGAGATCGATCTGGAAGAGCGGCTAGGCCGCTCGGTCGATCGCGACGACGCCGTCGAGATCTACGCTGCCTTCTGCGTCGGCCTGCGCAACAGCGTGGGCAGCGCCTTCGACAAGATCGCATCCCGCGGGGCGGCCATCACCAACCCGCCCGAGATCGCACGCATGTGCCGGGACGAGTGGAACCGGGCCATGCGGAACGCCCGCGCGGAGTTCCACCGCCTCTGGGACGAACGGTTCGGGACGAAGGGCGCCCGGCCGGACGACGCCCCTGAGCCACCCCTGAACGGCGATGCGCCGACGGCCCGGTTCGCCGAGTAGCCCTCACCCCTGTTCCTGACTTCACCAACCCGGCCGGCGCGGCCGTCCGGGCGCCTCACCATGCCTGAAGGGACCGCTCCCGTGATTTCCAAGCTCCTGGCCGCCATCCGCCTCCAGACGGACGCCACCCCCCTCGCCGATGCCGCGCGCCTCGTGGAGCGCGCTCGGGCCGAGCATGAGGAGGCCGCACGCCAGCTCGACGCCGCCCGGGAGGCCTATACGGCCAGCCTCGTGGCCGACGACGACAAGGCGGCGATCGGCGCGTACGTCGAGGTCGACCGCCGCAAGGTGTTGCTCGCCCGGGCCGCGGCGGCGATCGAGCTGGCCGAGAAGGTGCAGGCCGAGGCCGCCGAGCGGGATGCCGAGGCCGGACGCCGCCAGCGCTACACCGAGGCGCAGGCCCGGATCCGGACCGCCGTGAAGGCCCTGGAGGCCTACCCGGAGCACGCCCGGGCGATCCGGGATATCTTCGCGGCCGTGGCGCATGCCAACGTCGCCATGGGGGCCGCCAACGCCGACCTGCCGGCCGGGGCCAAGCCGCTGCGCTCCGCGGAAGCGCAGGTGCGCGGCGTGCCGGGTGCGCCGGAGCGCGAGCTGTCCCGCGAGGCGCTTGGCAGCATCTGGCACTTCACCGGCCCGCAGGAGATGTGGGGCGAGGTGTCGCCGCTCTACTGGTCGAACATCCGGGAAACCGGACCGGGGAAGGGCGTGCTGGAGCGGCGGGACCCGGAGAGCAAACTGCTCCACGAGTTCCCCGTCGAGACCCGGGCGGGCGGGACCAGGGTCATCACGATGCCCGAGAAGGCCGGCGTGATGCCCGAGGCCCTGCACACGCAGGTCATGCTGCCGGGCCTGCACGCCGCCGATCCGGTCATCTGGAGCCCGGTCGGGAACCTGAGCTGGGGCTATGAGATCGGCCAAGACGGGCACGCCGTCCTGGAGGCGGTCGTGGCCCGCGAGGCGGCGCCGTCGCGCACGATCGAGGAGATGCAGCCGGACGGCGCGCCGCTGGAGCGGATCGAGCCGCCGGCGACCCGGGCCGCGGCGTGAGAGGGGACGTACGCTGCCACCTCGACGGCCGCGAGGGTGAAGGCGCCCCCCGCATCATGTGCCGCGGGGCCGTGGTGGAGACCTGGACCGAAGCCGGGTTCGCTGCCGCCAAGGAAGAGGACCGGCTGCGGATCGCCCGCCATGAGGCCAGCCACGCGGTGATCTCTTTGGCCCTGGGCCGGCACGTTGAGTACGTGTCCGTCCAGGAGGGCGACCCGCACGTGATGGAGCGCGGCCGCGCGGACGGCCCGGGCTGGCTGCACGGCAGCCTGTTCGTGACGCTGGCCGGAGATCTCGGCGAGCCGGAGCCGGAGCCCTTCGACCACGCGGACGGCGCGGCCCGTATCGCGGCTTGCCGCTCCGGCAGCCTCGGGACCTGCGATAGCTGCCGGCTCGCCTACTATCTCGCCGGCGTCTGGCCCGAGCGGTCCGACGCCGAGCTGGCGCTTCTGTGGGGGCATCTGCGGGCCGTGGTGCTCAACCTCATGGCGCACCCGACGATTGTGGAGACGATCGACCGCTTGGCCGAGGCGCTGGGGCGGCGGAAACTCCTGCTCGCCGACGAGCTCCACGTCATCGCGAACGTGACGGCGCTCCGGACCGCGGCGGCCGAGGTGCTGGGTCCGAGCGCACCGCGGGAGATCGGGGAGATGCCATGAGCGACTATTTCGCAGACACCGCCATGGAGCTGCTGGACTTCCCGAAGGGGCAGTTCACGTCCGGCTACGTCGGCCGCGGACGGCGGCACGAGGGCCTAGCCGCCGATGTGCTCCACGCCCGCTGGGCCTCCGCGTTCCGGCGCTGGTCGGACGATCGCAGCTTCGAGCGGCACGTGGCGCTGGACGATCTCTGCGCGGAGCTGTGCCTGCGCGGCCTGCCGCTGCCCACAGACCTAGTTCCCGACGAATGGCAGGAGATGCGGGACGAGCTCGAAGGCTCAGATCCCGAAGCCTTCTGGGAGCAGTAACCCCACCTGACCTGACCAGCGGCCGTACCATCCTCACGCAGATCTGCCCCTACGCTTCGATTTATTCCTGCTTTTCGATGTGGATTTCTTGCGGTTCCGAAAGGCGTCTTTCCCCTTCCTTCCGCCGAAACGAAGTGCCCATAATGTGAAATCGAGTTTGTGTTCCGAAGTGTCCTGCCAAAATGAGCGGGCTGGACTTGATCTTCTGATATGGAGGGCTAACTCTGCTTTTGGACTGCTCTTTGTTGATTCTAAGACATGTTTTCGATTGCGCAGAAAGCCAATTGCTCCAAGGATGAGGTCATTGATTTGGAAAAGAATGTCGGCCTTTGAATTCTGATACTGAAGCCTGCGGAAAGGCCAATGATCAATGTTGTAATTCCGATGAGCGGCAAAGTTAGCTGAGTTTTGGAATGGACGCATCGGAACCTTGCTATTTCTTTCGTCAAATAGCACGTAATATTTTGTATTTTTTCCATATAATTTGATATATTTAAGCATCAAGTGATGGAAAAATCTACTATACGAAAGGTCTGGAATTCCGTCATTGTACTTTTCATGATCAACGACATCCATGCAGATAAGCATGGCATGAAATTGCATTACCTTGTGCTTGCTAATTAGCGAAAAAGCTGCGTTAGCGAGTCTCTTGTACCTACTAAGCAGTTTCTTGTTTGTGTATTCCCATTTTATTTCGCCCTGCAGGCCCATTGCCGATTTCATTGCAGTAAATTTCGAGCGAACATCATTTAAGTGCTCGTCTGGAACCACAAGCGTACCAAGTGCCATCCATCTATGTCTTTCTTGGCAGGTCTCATCACGAAAAACGTGATACAGTTTAAGCTCAATTTCGGATCCAGTCTGATTTTCAGAGGCATCAGGCAGGAGTGTCATGGCCCCATTAACATCGTTGCTTCGGCAAGTTGAAGCAAGCTAATAGATCGATATCAGCTCCGGATCTGCCGGCGGTCCCATTCCGCGGCCAGTATCGTAAGGGACCGCTCGACCACGCGGTAGAACGTCGTCTGGTGGATACCCGCTTCCCGGCAGAAGTCTGAGACCGTCCCTCCGGCCGGCGGGTTCGGCAGGTTGCGGGCGAGCGCCTGGCGCCGGGCCTCGCACCGGGCCCACGTCAGGAGCCAGAGCCGTTCCCGGCTCCGCGCCCCGAGGACCTGGGCGGCGAGCGTCGGCCAATCGAAGGCCGAGGGCGACTTATCCGGATCGACGAACGCGACCTTGCTCCGGCTCGTCGCGTAGACCGGCGCGGTCGGCAGCTCCAGGAACAGGCCCACGAGCCAGCGGCGCACATCGTCGGGCGTGGTGGCGGCCGGAGCATCGAGCGGCGTCACGCGCCATTCTGCGCATCCGCCGGCCCCGCCGGCGGCCAGGGGGTGGGCATATAGGCGCCAACGCCTCGGTCGAGCGGCAGCCAGCGCGGACGGGTGCCGAATCGAGCGAAGTGCTCCTCCCACGCCCTCCCCTCGGCAGCATCGCGCTCAACGAACACTCGTCCGCCGGTCGGCCATTCGCCCAGCTTAGCCATGTCCATGGCCTTGGCATTGTGGGCGTCACGCACCGTGTCCGAGGTCTCTCGCCGAGGCTGACCGCCCATGCGGTTCAGGAACAGGCCGATCGCGCCGTTGGCTGGGCGGGGGCTGTAGGCCTTCGGCTTGGGCATGTCGGCGAAGTAGCCGTCCGCCTTCATCGCCTCGTACAGGGTTTCCCCGCCTCGGCGCTTCAAGCGTGCCTCGATCCACGACACGGGCTCTGCGACCTCCTCGGTGATCGCGGCGTCGATCGCGGCCAGGACGGTGGAAGCATCGTCGGATGCCAACCCGAGCCACGATCCGATCAAGGCGCGGCACCGGACCTCGGGTCGACCGGTCACGTCGCGGATCGCCTGGACCCCTCTTCCAAAAAGCTCTTTGCGAAAATCCCGCCGGCCCGCGCCGCCCCGCGGTGCCGGTCCGCCAGGACCGGAATTTTCTTCTGGCAGTTCTACTGGCTGTTCCCCTGGCTGTTCGAACGTAGTGGGCCCGGAATCTCGTGCCGGTGAAGTCGGCATGAGATTCCGGGGCGGGCGGCACGTGGTGCCGGTTGCGGCGACTTCATCGGCGCTCACAACCGGCACGTCCTGCCGGTGGTCAGTTTTCCCGTTGATGAGGAGCCTCAGCTCGTCACTCGTCCGGGATCCATTCCCGCGGCGCCGCTCCCTGCGCTCGATGAACTGTGCCTTGTCGGGATTGTCGCCCGCGAGGAACGCCAGGGCCATGCGGACCGCACGCTCGCTGTAGCCGGTCTGGCTGGCTAGCTCGCGCTGGGATGGGTGGGCCACGCCCGCGCGGTTCGCGTACGTGGCGATCGCGTTGAGGATGTTCTTGGCCGGGGCGTTGGCGATCTTCTGCCGGCCAGCCCACCGAATGTTCGCCATGATCCGGTTTTCGCTGTCCTTGTCGCTCACAGGCCGCCTCCCTCGATCAAGAGGTGCCGCTTGAGCTCGGTCAGCCGAGCATCGAGGGCGCCGGCGTTCCCGCCGTAGCGGTCCAGCAGCGCCTCACGGGTGATGCCGCTCCGAGTCGAAGCGATCACGACGTAGATCCCGAGGGCCGCCGGCGAGAGGCGCGGCAGGTCCAAGATCGCGGCATCGATGACGACAGAGCGCAGCGCCGAGCGCCTGCGATTGATCATGCGGATGACCATGACGTCCTCATGAGACATGGCTTTGCCATCCCGTGCGCGAGGGTGCCGCGCGGCGGTCGGGCCGGTTGATCGGAAGCGAGAGCTCGGGCAATGCTTTAGCGCTCGCCCCGACGCGGTTGCGCGGGGCTGGCGAGTTGCGACGACGGGTGTGACGCGGCGGTGCGCTGTTCAGCCGTCAGACACGGCAGAGCATGAGCTGAGATCCGGCCGGGCGCGGGGGCCCGCGCGGGATCGGTCTGGCGTGGCGGCGCAGATGCGCGGCGATCGACGCCCTCATGCGGCGGCCTCACTGGCCGGTGCGGGCCCGTACAGGTTCGCGATCCCTTCCCGGGCCTTGCGTTGAAAGGCCTCTCCGTAGGGGCCGGGACTCGCTGCGAGCACCAGGTCGAAAAAACTGTCGGGCTTCTCGCTGTGCTCCCCGACCGGCCCATCGAATGAGTTCGGCAGGTCCTGGCGCGCCAGCATCAGGCCGCCGCGGGTGCCGAACACGACGTACTCGGTGACCGGTCGGAAGTAGCGACCCATGGACCACTTCGGCTTGCGCCACGTGATCACCGTCTTGAAGGCGAAGCCCCAGCCCTGGATCAGCGCGGCCGCGGTCGGCACCCATGGGCCTGGTGCGTGGCAGTAGATATGCGCTTGGTCTCCGACCCAACCAGCGACGGGGACGGCCGCAATCTCCTCCACCGTCATGGTGGCGTAAGGCGGCCGTTGGTTCTCGGAGACCGACTCGTCTTGCCAGGGTGGGTCGAGGATGATGGTGGCGAACAACCCCTGGATCGGCGCGAGGCGACGGACCCGATCGATGTCCGCGACGCGCTTCATCCGGTTGTGCGCGTCGTGGAAGTTCTCTGACCGTTCCAGATAGGCCACCACTTCGCCGAATAGCTCGGGCTCGCGCTCGGCCGCCTCATACACGGCGATGCACTTCTCGACGGTCCGGCCGGTGACGCCGGACATGTTCGCGATCACGTCGCGCAAGCGGCCGGTTTCAGGCCTCGGACCTGCGGGCAATTGCCCGGTTTTCCCGACCCGTCCTTTGCGTGCCGCTGCCTCGGCCCGCTTCGCTGGCCCGAGGGCTTTCCAGAGGTCGCGGATCTGTCGAGGCGACAGCTTTGAGGGCGTCGGCATGCAGGCGAGGATCAGTGCCCGGATCGGAGTGGTAGTCGGAAGTGAATCGGGGGCGATGAACGCCCCGGCCTTCACGTGAGGGAGCGTCCCACGGCCGGCACGGTCAGCCCGCGTCCGGCTCGATCCAGGGGGCGATGCGCAGTGCCAGACGCTGCGCCCACCGCATCGGCGCACGCGCCAGCAAGGTCCTCGGCCGGAAGGCGAAGGGCGGCCTCGCAGGCGGCGAGCCGGGCGCGGAGGGTGACGAGCTCATGTTGGGCGTCCTCGACTGCGCGGGCCTGCCGCGCCGCCGCGCGAAGCCGATCCATTTCCTCGGCCCGGATCGTCCGCGCCTCCCCGTTCCAGATCCCGCGCACGCGGCGATCGCCGAGGCCGGTCGCCTCGGCCACGCGTGACAGGACG
Organism: Methylobacterium mesophilicum; assembly: GCF_036441335.1. Classification (GTDB taxonomy): domain Bacteria; phylum Pseudomonadota; class Alphaproteobacteria; order Rhizobiales; family Beijerinckiaceae; genus Methylobacterium; species Methylobacterium mesophilicum_B. The sequence goes on along the minus strand of NZ_MLBW01000017.1, from coordinate 122,759 downwards.
GCCTTCACGTTGTCGCCGAGCCGGACGGGGCCGGCGATCAGCGACACGAGCTCGCGGGCTTCTGCCTTGGCGCCGATCATGCCGCGCCCGCCCTTGGGTGAGATTCCCGAGCTCTTGGGTGACTCTCCCGACATACGGGCCCGCTCCTGTGGTCGAATGCCTTCGACCACGGCGGGAGACGGGAACGATGGAGCTCGGTTACCTGCGGAGGTTGGACTTGAGGACCGCCGGCCGCGTCAGCTTTGGCGAGTGGGCGCGGCCGGCGGACCGATGTGATGAAGAGCGCGAAGCGCTTGAGCGGGCGACCAACGCGCTGGATGAGCTCGCCCGCGAGCAAAGGCTCAGTGGTGATATACGCCAGGAACTCAAGGCAATCGTGCTCGAGCTGATGCGGCTTGAATAAATGTGCCGTCATCACAAAGGAGATCCATCTGTATTCTTTTGTCTTGCAGGTGGTTTCCAGAGATCTGGCCGCAGTTTCCATCTTGGAACTTGGCGACGTGTTGCCTTTTCAATCGCTACCGCCGTCTCCGCTGAGATTGGTATCTCTCGCAGAAGCATTCTGGATACCGCGGACTGTGACGAACCGATCGCCGCTGCTAGCCTTCCCTGAGAACGGAAAAGCGTAACCGCTTCAGCGATGGCAGGATGGGCTTCGGCCGGAGGCATGGTGATGCATAACCCGTTTGCGCATTACCCGCAATAGGGTCATTTTGCGGGTAATCCAAGGGTTATCATGCTTGCATGGATGAAGATCCCGGCAAGGCGATACGTTCGGCGCGAGAGGCCCGTGGCTGGAGCCAAGAGGTTCTCGCCGAGCGCGTTGGCACAACCCAGTCCACTATCGATCGGATAGAAAACGGGCTGACGAGACGATCGCGCGTGCTCCCCGATGTGCTCTCTATACTTAACTTGGCCGTGCCTGGCCTGCCATTTTCGTTGAATACTAACAGCGATCAAGGTAAATTCCAAAGAGTATCTGTATTGCTTCCTCCCGAACTGGTTGAGAGAATTCAGTTATACCGCGCCGACGCCGGAATTAGTTCCGAGGATGAGGCTATCAGAAGATTGCTTGATGACGCTTTGAAATATAGAGATAATTATATTACAATTACAGATCGGCTTATAGAGAAGGTTCGTTCGCTCAAATCAATTAGAGAGGCTGCTGGATACGTCTTGTCAAACCACCCACTCGTCAGGTCAATGGATTTTTCTGACGCGGGGATGGTTTTTTGCTTGAATGATGGGACCAGAATTGAGGTTCGACTGCCGGGAATTGCTGCTATATTCGATGAAAATGGGCAGCCAGTCATATTTCATGCAGACAATGAGTTGGGTTGGTTAGACCCTCGAAATATGTGGCGCTTTCCAGAGGAAGGGTCGGATACTCCAGCAAATTGACTACCCGCAAACGGGTTGAAAATGCATGACTCGACGGGTAGGTTGGCTGCCTCAAACGCGGAGGTGGCTCATGCTTACGTCATCGGTTCCCGCCTCAACTCGCACAGTTGCTGGGCTCAAACGCGCGGATGAATTGTCTGCTGATGCCGCCCTCCTGGCCCTCGCCTCTGAGCTCGAAGCCGCCGCCCGACCCTTCCTCGCCTACGATCGCGATGCGACGGTCACCAGCGCCGATCCGGACTATGACGAGGCGATAGAAACGGGCCTCGGCCTCTACGTGACCGTGAAAGCCGTTGCCGACCGTATCTTCACGCATCAGCCTGAGTCGCTCGCTGGCCTCCTCGTACAGGCTCATGCCGCTACCCTGGTGGCCGAGCATAGTTGGGACGACACATCGGAGCAGGTTGGCCAGGACGGGACGCTCCTGCGCCTGCTGGCGAATGGCCTGTTTCGCCTCGCCGGCGTCGACTGGCGTGGGCGGTCGTTGCCCGATCGGCCGGTCTCATCTGCGAGGAGCGCCTCGTCATCGCTCGACGCCACCCTGATCCCGCTAGCCGAGGCGGCGATTGCTGAGGAGCGCGCGGCAAACGCCGTGTCGGAGGCAGCCGATCACGACCTCCCGCCTGGCACCTTCGCCAGGTCCATGCAGCTCCTCGAGCTCGTGACCTCGACGGATGCTCGCACGCCGGCCGGCGTCGCCGCCAAAGCCCGTGTCTTCCTCGCCCACGCCGCTGAAACGGATGACCTCGACGGGGATTGGCGGTGCCAGGCGCTGGCCCTCTCGCTCGCGCGAGATGCCACGCACCTCGGCGCGGCCGGCTAGCGATTTTCAAGCTTCGAGGCCAGGCTTGGGACATGGCTTCGAACGCCCCGCCCGCGCTCGTGACGCGGGCGGGGCACCCTTCCTCCAACGATCGCCGAGCCCGCCTCGCCATGGCCCGCCCCCGCGCCGCCTCACCGCTGCCGCTCAACATCCCCAAGCGCGGCCTCACGGCCGAGCAGGCGGCGGAGTACTGCGGCTGCGAGACGGTGGATGCCTTCCAAACGTGGGTGAAGCGCCGGATCGTGCCCGGCCCGATCCCGGGCACGCATCGCTGGGACCGGAAGGCGATCGACGCCGCCCTTGATCACCTGTCGGGACTCACGAAGGATGCCGCTTCCTCATTCGACGACTGGGCGCGGCGGAATGCGCGTGGAGCTCAAGGGCATCAATAAGGTCCGGCGCAAGCTCGCCGACGGATCCTTCAGCGTCCACTATTACCACCGCCGCACGAACACGAAGCTGCCCGGCGAGCCGGGCTCGCCGGCGTTCGTCGCAGCCTGGCACGAGGCCGAGAAGAAGCCGACCCGGCCGCCGGAGAGCGACACCGTGGCCGGCCTGATCCGGCAGTACTGCGCCTCCAATCAGTGGCGGAAGCTCGCCGACTCCACGAAGGAAATTGGCCGGCTGAACCTCCGCGCCGTTGAGGACCGCTGGGGCGACACGCCGCTCGTCCACGTCCAGAACCGGAAGAGCCGGCCGATCTTCCTCGGCTGGCACGACGAGATGACGGAGACGCACCCGCGCGCGGCCGACAACAAGATGGCCGCGCTTCAGCGCGTGTTGTCCTGGGCACTCGGTCGCGGCCTCATCGAGCTCAACCCGATCGACACGTTTGAGCGCGCCTATCGCTCGGAGCGGGCTGAGCTGATCTGGCTGCCGAGCCACGTCGCGGCCTTCGTCGGCGCAGCCTCGCCCGAGCTGCGGCTCGCGCTCGACCTGGCGCTACACACCGGACAGCGCCGCGGCGATCTCCTGCGCCTGCCGTGGTCCGCCTACGATGGCGAGGCGATCTCGCTGCGCCAAGGCAAGACGGGGAGGGCAGTCTGGATCCCGTGTACGGAAGCGTTGAAGCGCGCCCTCGACGCCGCGCCGCGCCGGGCGACCACGGTGCTGACCCGGCCGACTGGCGTGTCCTGGACGGACGACGCATTCAAGAATGCGTGGGCGCTCGCCTACCAGAAGGCGGCGATCGGCGACGACCTGCACTTCCACGACCTGCGCGGCACGGCCGTGACCATGCTGTCCGAGGCCGGCTGCACGCCGCAGGAGATCGCGGCGATTACCGGCCATACGGTCGCGTCGGTGAACCGCATCATCGAGGTCTACCTCGCCAGGACGAAGGACTTGGCGCGCGGCGCGATCGTGAAGCTCAACGCCCACCGGCGGAACCGCATTAAATAATTCTGCCATAACCCCCGGTTCAGCCATGTGATATGGGTTCGATTGCAGCCAAGATCTCCGGAAATACAATAATCCTAGGATGTTTCATCCCCGTGTCTGCGGCAATTCCAGCCTCTATGAGGTTGTTTATATTATTTGATGCTCCCTGCCAGCTCACGTCGAGTAGATTTGCTATCTCTGGAATGCTTCTCGCGGGGCGCTCGAATGCCAGGTCTATGATGCGAAGTGCGAGAGCCGAGCCGCGAGCTTTCTGGAACCGATCTCGATATGATTTCTGAAGGTCTTGTAGTCGCTCTACAACTCTAATCGTTTGCTGGCATGACTCTGTCACGGCTCGAAGGAAGAAGTTAATCCAAGGCACCCAGTGTCCATGACAGGAAACTTGATACATGAGATCGATGTACTCGTCTTTGTTTTCCTCGAAGAACGGGCTCATGTATAATAGAGGTTGGACCAAAGCCTTTCTTTCCATCAGCATAAGAGTAATGAACATGCGGCCAACACGGCCGTTTCCGTCTGGGAAGGGGTGTATTGTTTCAAATTGGTAATGTGCTAATGCGGCATCGATCAGGGCGGGCATTTCATCCCTGTTTTGTCGATTTACATACTTCTCAAGATCGCTCATTGCCTCCTCGGCTTCCCTCGGGGGTGGAGGGACAAATCGAGCAGTGGCAATCTTCCCTTTGCCGCCGATCCAGTTCTGATCTCTCTTTAGTTCGCCTGCGCGAATTATGGCTCCGCGATGCCTTCCGACGCCTCGGAGTAGCACCTCGTGCGCTTCGCGAATTATTCGAAGGGATAAAGGAAGCTCGTCCAGCCGAGAGATGCTTGTTTCCAGAGCGCGTACGTAATTTAGAACTTCACGAGTATCATGCGCCATGCTGGCTTCGCTCGCGCCCGCTTCGAGCAGGACGAGCTCTGACAGAGTAGTATATGTGCCCTCCATACTCGAAGAGGATAGGGCTTCGCGCCGCTGAAGCGGCCTGATCAGCAGATAAGGATTTAGAAGCGTTCTTCCGATGCCGTTTAGCTCGCCAAGGGCTTGAGAAGCCACGGCGAGATTTCCGAGCGCGGCAGTGAAATCAATGCCGGTCGGAGGCAAGGGGTTGGGCACAAAGGCGTGGCTGCCCTCGATCGTCGTTACCAGTCGCCCCGACAGAGAGGCAGAGAAAGCAGCGATGTCCATGGCCTGAGATTTCTGGCGATCCTGGTCGAGCCTAGAAGACTCGGCCGGACTTTTCAACGAAACGGCTGTTCGGTTGGAAATCTTGTGTGGGCAGGCGGCACCGTCGGCGGCGATGCTGCGGTCCCCGGTTGGTTCCCGGGAGCTTACGGATGAGCTTCGTGCGGCGCGCGGAATTCAAGCGAGCGCATTTCGGGTTGGAATTAGCGGCCTGCGATCCAAGCCGCGTTGAACGCGGCGCGCGGAATTCAAGCGAGCGCATTTCGCGTTGGAATTAGCGGCCTGCGATCCAAGCCGCGTTGAATGCGGCGCGTGGAATTCCAAGCGAGCGCATTTCGTGTTGGAATTGGCGGCCTGCGATCCAAGCCGCGTTGAATGCGACGCGAGGAATTCCAAGCGAGCGCACTTCGCGTTGGAATTAGCGGCTCACGATCCAAGCCGCGTTGAACGCGGCGCGCGAATTCCAAGCGAGCGCATTTCGCATTGGAATTAGCCGCCTGCGATCCAAGCCGCGTTGAACGCGGCGCGCGGAATTCAAGCGAGCGCATTTCGCGTTGGAATTAGCGGCTCGCGATCCAAGCCACATCAAATGCGGCGTGCGAATTCCAGCGCACATCTGCCTGCGCTAGCCGGCGGTCGCATGATCGGATCACAGTGAAAGAAAGCAGGAGCCAGGCACGCGGCGAATTGTTCCGCGGAACACGTCGATCCTGAGCACCGCGACGAGCTGGCTTATGAGCAGCCGCAAAGCGGTATGCCGGAACGCTTAAAGAACGTCAGCTGCAAACGGATCTGCAAACCGCGTTCGCGGTATGTGACCCGTAACCTGAGCTAAGAGGGAAAACACCAACAAAAACAAGTTGGTGCGGCCAAGAGGACTCGAACCTCCACCCCTCGCGGGACTAGCACCTCAAGCTAGCGCGTCTACCAATTCCGCCATGGCCGCATCGGACGCGAAGACCGGTCCGCTTGCCCGACCGTCGCGCCCCGCGGGAGAACCCGGGGCCGCTTTCGTGTCGCGCGGCGCAGCGGATAACAGATCGTCCGGCCGCCGACAAGCGCAGTCACGGGGAATCGTAGCCGCCCTCCAAGAATGGTGCCGCGCCGTCGCCGATGCTGACGCCCGGCTCGACGATCGAGGCCGCCTTCCGGATCAGCTCGGTCACCTCCACGGAGATGCGGTCGCCCGTGACCACGATCTGCCCACGGGCGATCGGGTGGTCGTTGGCGAGGATCTCGACCATGTCACTGTCGCTGGCCTCCAGCTCGATCACGGCGCCGCGGCCCATGCGCAGCAGCATGTGCAGCGGCATGCGGGCGCGGCCCAGCACCACCGTCAGATCGACCTTCAGGGTCTCGAAGACCGCCACCGCGCGCCATCCCGTCTCGCCGCCGGTCCGGTTCGGGCAAGCCCTCGCAGCAAGCCCTTGCAGCAAGCCCTTGCAACCGCCGGCCGCGGGTGTTGAAGGCTTCGACCATCGACGCAGGATGGTGAACTCTTGGTAAACGCGCCCCGCCTCACGGTCAGCCCGCACGCTTTCCCGAAGCGGCCCGGCACCGATCCGGTCGCCGGGCCGGTGGGCTGGCGCGTGAGCGACGGGCCGGTGGCGTACGCCGCCGCCCTCGCCTGGATGGAGGCGCGCGCGGAGGCGATCGCCCGCGGTGCAGCGCCCGAATGCGTCTGGCTGCTGGAGCACCCGCCGCTCTACACGGCGGGCACGTCGGCCCGGCCCGAGGATCTCGTGGCGCCGGACCGCTTCCCGGTCCACGCGACGGGGCGGGGCGGGCAGTACACCTATCACGGCCCCGGCCAGCGGGTGGCCTACGTGATGCTCGACCTCGACCGGCGCAGCCGCGACCTGCGCGCCTACGTGGCGAGCCTGGAGGCGTGGCTCATCGAGACGCTGGCCGCCTTCAACGTCCGCGCCGAGCGCCGCGAGGACCGGGTCGGGGTCTGGGTGCGCCGGCCCGAGAAGGGGCCCGGCGTCGAGGACAAGATCGCGGCGATCGGCATCCGGGTGCGCCGCTGGGTCAGCTTCCACGGCATCAGCCTGAACGTGGAGCCCGATCTCGCGCATTTCGATGGGATCGTGCCGTGCGGCGTCCGGGAGCACGGCGTGACGAGCCTCGTCGACCTCGGCCTGCCGGTGAGCATGGCCGAGGTCGACATGCAGCTCCGCGCCGCCTTCGAGGATATTTTCGGGGCGACCTCGATGGAGGCCGCGGCGTGAGCCGGGAAGCGGCCGCACCGCCGGACGACACCGCGCTCATCGCGGGCGCAGCGCTGTGACCCAGGGTCGCGCGCCGTCCCGAGCCCCGACTGGATCGCTTCGCTCCGCGCGGGAAGACGGATCGGGTCCGAGCGCTCCGGCCGGGGGCCGCCTGACCGGCGCCGATCAGAAATCCGCGTGCAGCCGCGAGGCGAAGAAGTGCGCGGGCCCGCGGTCGCGGTTGTATCCGGGATTGTCGATGAACTGGTAGTCGAAGGTCAGGGTGACGAACTTCGTGAGGTTGAGGGCGTAGTAGGTCTCCACCGCGCGCTCGGTGCCGTAGTTCAGGCGCCCGTCGCCGATCAGCAGGCCGAGATAGCCCGCCGCGAAGGCGGCCCGGTGCGAGGGCGACAGCCCGTTCATCGCGGCGCCGATGCCGACCGTGTCGTCGGGCCGGTCCCAGGCCTTGCCCTTCAGCGACAGGCCGCCGGAGAAGCTCTGGTCGATATCGGTGAACGAGATGTTCTCGGTGCGCCCGTCGTTCAGGCTCGCCCGGGCGAACAGCCCGAGCTCGGGCGTCAGCGCCTGCTCCAGGTTGATGTAGCCGCCGGTCTTGCGGCGGGGACGCCGGGTCGCCGCGACGGCGTCGTTGATGTCGTCGAACAGGCCGAGCTGCGTCAGGGTGACCACGTCGCGGTTGTTGGCCGAGACGCCGACATTCGAGAACAGCCCGATGCGGACCTTGCCGGGCTGCTCCAGCCACGGGAGGACGTGGCGCTCCTCGAACTCGACGTTCAGCCCGGCGCGCCGGAACACCCGCGGGTCGAGCACGTCGCTCGACGGCTCCTTGGGCACCTGCGTGTAGGCCGCGCGGATCGCGAATTCCGGCCGGTTGTACTCGGCGTAGACGCCCTGCGTGAAGCCCGGGAGATTGGCCGGGAAGTCCCAGGCCGAGGAGCCCCAGAGCGACCAGTTGAAGAAGTCTACGCGCGGGTCGTGCGCGTAGATGTTGCCGTCGAAGAAATCGCCCAGGGCGAACTTGCCGGCGATCAGCGTGATCCGCTCGGCGTCGTAGCGGGTGGCCACCTGGTTCGGGCCGTCCGGGACCTCCACGGTCTCGCCGCCCAGCCCGAAGGTCTGCTTCACGTAGTAGCGGTTCGAGCGCAGCTTCGGGAACGGGGCGCCGGCCTTCTGCGCCTCGCCGTTGACGAAGCCGGCGACGCCGAGCGTCCGCGACAGGCCGAAGCCCTGGCTGAACTCGGGGTTGTAGTAGACCTCGGTGCTGTCGGTGAGCTTGAGGCCGAGGAAGATCGTCGCCGTGGTGGTCTGCCGGGCCTGATGGGGGATCAGGCTCTGCGCGCCCTCGTAGGGCGAGCGGAAGCCGGGCACGCCCTGCGCGATCAGCGTCGTCTGGCCGTGCAGCGAGAACCGGCCGGTGTCGCCGTTGTCGGGATCGTGCGGGGCGGTCTCGTCCGGGTCCGGCGGGACCTTCAGCCCGCCCGGGAACCACATCAGCCGCGCGAACAGCTGGTTGGAGCTGAAGCGCGCCCGGGTCGTGACCGGCCCGCCCGCGTCGCCCGGCACCGCGCCCAGCGGGAAGCGCCGGCTGCCGCCGAGATCGACGTAGCGGTAGTCGATGCCCAGGGCGAGGCTGTCGGTGATCGCGTACTGCACGCCCGCGCCGAGGGTGAAGCCGACATAGTCGAGGTCCCGCCGCGCCGTGGTCTGCCCGCCCGCGTCGAGGTCCGGGTAGTCCGCCAGGATGCGCGCGTTCGCCCCCGCGAGGCCGAAGGTGCCGTAGATCAGGTAGCGGTCGAAGCTGTAGCCGAGCCGGGCGCGGAAGGTTCCGTAGAGATCCGTCTTGGCGCGCACGATGTTGAAGGCCGGGTCCGCGTTTGCGTAGCCGAAGCCCGCGATGGTCGACGGGACGGGCCGCTTCAGATTCGCCGCGTCGAGACTCGCCTCGACGCCGTAGACCCACGGCCCGCTCTGCCAGTTCCAGCCGCCGAACAGGCCGCCGACCGCCGTCGTGGCGTTCTTGCCCTGGTCGCTGCGGCCGGTGGAATCGCCGCTCTTGAAGGCCGAGACCGGTCGCCCGCCGATCGTCGTGGGGCCGAAATTGTACGCGCCGTAGGAGCCGCCGGCGCTCCCCTCGAGGCCGAGATAGCCGCCCGACCAGTCGGCGTAGGCCGGCGCTGCGGTGGCGGGGCGCGGGGCCGACAGGTCGGCCGCCCGCGCGACGACGGGGGCGAGGAACGGCGCGGCCAGGACGAGCGCCGCGGTGCGGGCCAGGGGTACGGAACGAGCTCTCATCCGACTCACAGAAAAGTATAGCACGTGCTAAAACGCGGCGCCGCGGCGTGCAAGCGGCGCCGCGCCGTCCCGCCGCAGGCCGCCGCGCAGATTAGGGTCGTCCCGCCCCGCATCATCGGCTCCCTGCATGGCGCTGGCATGACGATCCAGGCCGGGCCGGATGCGTCAAGATCCACCGGGACATTGTGGCATGAACATCTTCGTGAGATCGCGTGGTGAGTGAGTCGATCTCCCGGTAAGACATGCGAATACGGACCTGTCGATCCGACGAGGTCTCAGATTAGAATTGTTATTATTTGATACTGGTGCGATTCCGGTTTGAACTTCGGGCCGGGTGGATTATGTGCGGTCGCATGCACGCCTCGCACATCCTCCCGGTTCTTCGCGGCCTCGCCGCGGCCTCGCTCCTCGCGGTCGCGGGCGCCGCCACGGCCAAGGAGGTGCCGATCGGTCCGCACGTGACGCGGAACGGCCTCGAGGTCGCCGCCGTCTATCTCCAGCCGATCGAGATGGACCCGCCCGGCATGATGCGCGAGGCCGCCAAGTCGGACATTCACCTCGAGACCGACATCCGTGCCGCCAAGGACAACCGCAACGGCTTCGCCGAGGGGGACTGGGTCCCGGCGCTCGACGTCCGCTTCGAGGCGGTGAAGCTCGACGGCGACAAGCCGACCGACCAGACGGTGTCGGGCATGCTGATGCCGATGGTCGCCAATGACGGCCCGCATTACGGCGACAACGTCAAGCTGTTCGGCCCCGGTCGATACCGCTTGAAGGTCACCGTCGCGCCCCCGGGCAAGGACAGTCATTTCGGCCGCCACGTCGACAAGGAGACGGGTGTGGGCCCGTGGTTCGAGCCCTTCGAGATCACCCAGGACTTCACCTTCGCCGGCGTCGGCAAGAAGGGCGCCTACTGAGAGTGCCGGAGCTGACCGTGTCCCGCCCGCCGCGCGCCCTCGTCCGAGCCATCCCGCTGCTGCTGGCCGCTGCCGCGTCGGCCTCCGCGCCCGCGCGCGCCGACGACATGCCAGTCATCAAGGTGGAGATGCGCGACGGCGCGATCATCCCGACGGTGATCGAGGTCCCGGCCAACACCCGGTTCAAGCTCGAGATCTCGAATACCGGCCAGACGCCGGTGGAGTTCGAGAGCACGGAACTCCGGCGCGAGAAGGCGCTCGCCGCGGGCTCGACCTCGGCGATCGTGTTCCGCACCCTCGATGCCGGCACCTACCAAGTGTTCGACGATTTCCATCCGGAGGCGAAGGCGACCCTGGTGGCCAAATGAGCGCCTCCACGACAGCGCCCGGTCCCTTGGCCCTGACCCGCGCCGCGCCGCGCCGGTCTGCGGTCGACGCGCGCCTCGCCCGGTTCGGCGACCTGCTGCGCCGGTACGGCTGGATCATCCGGTCCGTGCAGTGGCTGATCGTCGGCGTCTACGCGGTGCTGGTGATCGTCCCGGCCCTGCTGCCGCTGCCCGACAATGCCGCCCATATCTGGACCAACCTGACGCTGGCCGCCCAGTTCGCCTTCTGGGGGATCTGGTGGCCGTTCGTGCTGGTCAGCATGGTGCTGGTCGGCCGGGCCTGGTGCGGCGTGCTCTGCCCGGAGGGGGCCCTCAGCGAGTTCGCGAGCCGGTGGAGCCGCGGCTACGCCGTGCCGCGCTGGATCACCTGGCAGGGCTGGCCGTTCGTGGCCTTCGCCGGAACCACCGTCTACGGGCAGATGACCAGCGTCTACGGCTACCCGAAGCCGGTGCTCGCGGTGCTCGGCGGCTCGACCCTCGCGGCGATCGTGGTCGGCCTGCTCTACGGGCGCAACAAGCGCGTCTGGTGCCGCTACCTCTGCCCGGTCAACGGCGTCTTCGCCGTGCTGTCGAAGCTCGCGCCGGTGAGCTTCCAGGTCGACCGCGCCGCCTGGGCGGCCTCGCCCAAGCCCGTCCGGGGCACCGAGGCGTTCAACTGCGCCCCCCTCGTGCCGGTCAAGACCATGCGGGGCGCGGGCGCCTGCCACATGTGCGGGCGCTGCAGCGGCCATCGCGGCGCCGTGCGCCTCGCCCTGCGCTCGCCCAACCACGAGATCGTGCACGTGGCCGGCGCGGAGCCGAGCCTCGACCAGACCATGCTGATCCTGTTCGGCATGCTGGCGCTGGCGGTCGGTGCCTTCCAGTGGTCCTCGAGCCCCTGGTACGTCGACGCCAAGCAGTGGCTGGCCACGTGGCTCATCGAGCGCGGGACGACGTGGCCCCTGGAGCACTCGGCGCCGTGGTTCGTGCTGACGAACTACCCCGACCGCAACGACGTCATGACGCTCCTCGACGGCGGGCTGCTGCTGGCCTACATCGGCGCCGCGACCGTCGTGCTCGGGCTCGTCCTGTCGGGGATCGTGGCGCTCGCGACCCTGAGTCTCGGCGGCTGGTCGCTGCGGCGCTTCCACCACCTGACCCAGACGCTGATCCCGGTGGCGGGCTGCGGCGTCTTCCTGGGCCTGTCGGCGCTCACCGTGACGTTCCTGCGCGGCGACGGCATCGTCATCCCCTACGTGGCCGAGATCCGCGCGGGCCTGCTCGCCGGCGCGAGCCTGTGGAGCGTCTGGCTGGCCTGGCGGGTGGCGGGTCTCGCCGCCGGCGGCCTCCGCCGCGCGGCGGCCTCGGCCTGCATCGCCGGCGCGGCCGCCCTCTCGGTGGCCAACTGGGTGCTGCTGTTCTGGATCTGGTAGCGCGCGGTTCGCGCGCGACGCGTCACACGACCTCACAACCGCTGGAGACCGCCATGATCGGCGCCTTCGTCATCGCCTTCCGCGAAGTCATCGAGGCAGGCCTCATCATCTCCATCGTGCTGGCGGCGACCCGCGGCATCCCGGGCCGGATGCGCTGGGTCCTGCTCGGCATCGCCGGCGGCCTCGCGGGGGCCGCGCTGGTGGCGCTGTTCGCGGAGAAGATCTCGGACGCCTTCGAGGGCAGTGGGCAGGACATCCTGAACGCCGCGGTCCTGATCGTCGCCGTGCTGCTGCTGGTCTGGCACAACACCTGGATGAGCAAGCACGGCAAGGAGCTGGCGGGCGAGCTGCGCGCCGCCGGCGCGGCGGTGCGCTCGGGCGAGCGGGAGGCCGCGGCCCTGTCGATCGTGATCGGCGCCGCGATCCTGCGCGAGGGGGCCGAGCTGGTCCTGTTCCTGTACGGCCTGGTGGCCTCGGGCACCTCGGGCGCCGACATCCAGTTCGGTGCGGTCGCCGGCATCGGCGCGGGCGCGCTTCTCTCGGCGGTGACCTATCTCGGGCTCGCCTCGATCCCGAGCCGCTACGTCTTCTCGGTGACCAGCGTCCTGATCGTCTTCCTCGCGGCCGGCCTCGCCGCGCAGGCGGCGCAGTTCCTGGCCAATGCCGGCGTCGTGGATGTCCTCGGCAGTACGCTCTGGAACAGCTCCGGCGTGATCGCCGAGAACTCCTGGCCGGGCCGCGTCCTGCACGCCCTGGTCGGCTACACCGACCGTCCGACCGCTCTCCAGGGGCTGGTCTACGTCGCCACCATCGCGGTGATGGTCGGACTCATGCAGTGGAGCGCCGCCGACAAGCGCCGCGCGGTGCGGGCGGCGTAGCGGACCGGCCGGCGCGGGGACAGATCCGACACTGCGGCGTCGAGGTGCCGGGCCGCGTGGCGGCCCGGCTGCGCATCCCCGGCGCTGCGCGGCGGGGCCCGCCGCACCGTCCGTCGATGCGGCGGGTCGGTCGGCGGCCCCCAGGCCCGCACGGCCCACTTCGCCGGGTCGGCCGGCTTCNGGCGGCCCGGCTGCGCATCCCCGGCGCTGCGCGGCGGGGCCCGCCGCACCGTCCGTCGATGCGGCGGGTCGGTCGGCGGCCCTCAGGCCAGCACGGCCCACTTCGCCGGGTCGGCCGGCTTCTCCTTGTAGATCGCGCCGGCGAAGTCGACGTGCAGTTCCGTCGCCGCGCGGTCGCTCCGGCGTGCCAGCACCTCGAAATGCTTCGGCTTGCGGCGCGGCGCGTCCGCCACCGCCCACCCCGCCGCGGCCACCGCCGCCAGAGCGCGCGCGGGATTGGCCGGGACGTCCGTTGCCCCGCCCGGCCGCCCGGCGCCGGGCGCGTGGTGGGGCTTCCTGTGATGGATCTCCACCGCATCCCGGCCCTCCGCCGAGATCCGCGTGACCTTGATCTCCGACGGGCGACGCTCGCCCGTGAGGGTGACGTGCAGGCCGCTCGCGAGCGGGAAGGCTTCCGCACCCTTCGGGCCGAGATCGGCGAGGTGCGTCTCGCCGCCCGCCTCGACGGTGAAGCGATGGGCGAAGACGTGTCGAATCGTGCCCGAGAAGGCGGTGGTGTCGTGATGCGGCATGATTTTCTCCGTGGGGCGCCCAACCGCAGGCGCTATCGATATATCGAAATCGATCACGGAGCTTTCAAGCGGGCGATTGAAGCGGCCCGGTCACCTCGGCAGGCCCGGAGGTCCGGAGGGCCGCCCCTCAGGGGCCGGTCGCCACCGCCCGGGCCGGGTCGGCGCCCCATTCCGACCAGGAGCCGTCGTAGAGGCCCCGCGCCGGGCGGCCCATGGTCTCCAGCGCCAGCGCGATGATCGCCGCGGTCACGCCCGAGCCGCAGGTGGTCACGATCGGCCGGTCCGGATCGACGCCGTTCTCGGCGAAGACCGCCTTCAGCTCGTCGGGGCTCTTCATCCGGCCGTCGCGCTGGAGGGCCGCGTAGTGCAGGTTGCGCGCGCCGGGCATGTGCCCGGGCCTGACGCCGGGGCGGGGCTCCGGCTCCTCGCCGCGGAACCGCGTGCCCGAGCGGGCATCGACCACCTGCGCCGAGCCGGTGTCGAGGGCCCGGGCGACGTCGTTCGCGTCCGCCACGGCGCCGTGATCGAGGCGGGCGGTGAAGTGCCGGCGCTCGTGCGGGCGCGGCTCGCCCTCCTCGGTCGGGTAGCCGGCCGCCACCCAGGCCGGCAGGCCGCCGTCCAGCACCAGCGCGTCGCGCACCCCGAAGGCCTTGAGCATCCACCAGACCCGCGGGGCCGAGAACAGCCCCTGCCCGTCGTAGACAACGATCTGCATGCCGTCGCCGATCCCGAGCGCGCGCATCCGGGCCGCGAACACCTCGGGCCGCGGCAGCATGTGCGGCAGGCTCGACTCGGTGTCGCTCATGGCGTCGAGATCGAAGCGGCGGGCGCCGGGGATGTGGGCCGCGCGGAACTCGGCCTCGGGATCGCGGCCGGCGGCCGGGAGATACCACGAGGTGTCGAGCACGACGATGTCGGGGGCCGCGAGGCGGTCGTGCAGCCATTCGGGTGACACGAGGGGCGCATGGGCCATGGTCGGCGGATCCGGCACTGTTCGCGTTGCGGCGGGCTCACAGAACCACAGGTCGCACCGCGTTGCACGTCCGGGCCGCCGCGGGACGGCGGCGTTCGCGCGGATTCGTCAGTTGCGCCGGTGCTGGCCAATGCCAATCGAGCGCCAATCGAGCACGCGCGGGAACGGGGGAGCTACGCATCCCGCACCGTGGTCCGATGCATCCAGCGCAGGCTGGTCTTGTTTTAAAGAGCCGTAACCCCAGTTACGACACCATGATGACGCCAATCGCGTCGGCCGTCCGGCCGGCATCGTGTTGGCCGCCCCGGACGCCCCGCTTGCGGACGCGAGACGGGGACGTCGCCTGAACGAGATGCGTTCAAACCTTCCCTGTCTGCCCGGGCGCCCGACCCACCGTGCAGGATGCTTATTGAGCCGATCGATACCATGAATCAACTCGTCCGCATGTCCCAGATCGGCGACGCCGAGTCCGTCGAGGAGCCGTCGGCCGACCTGCGCGTGCCCTTCGCGCAGTCCGGCGCCTTCGTGTGCAAGTACATCATCGGCGAGCCGAACGACCGCGCCATCTGCTGCGGCGCCCCCGTGTCCGACGGCAAGAGCTGGTGCGCCTATCACCGCCGCATCGTGTTCGAGCCGACCCGGCCCGGCCGCATCCGGTGAGGCGGGACCTGTAACAGCCCCTGCCGCTGTCCCTCGCGCATCCCCCGGCGCGTTCCGGCCGTCACTGCGTCCGCATGATCTGGATGACCGCCGGGGTGATGATGACCACGAACAGCACCGGCAGGAAGAACAGGATCATCGGCACGGTGAGCTTCGGCGGCAGCCCGGCCGCCTTCTTCTCGGCCTCGTTCATGCGCATGTCGCGGCTCTCCTGGCTCAGCACGCGCAGCGCCTGGCCGACCGGCGTGCCGTAGCGCTCGGCCTGGATCAGCGCCGTCGCCACGGATTTCACCGGCTCGAGCCCGGTGCGCATCACGAGGTTCTCGTAGGCCTGGCGCCGGTCGGGCAGGAACGACATCTCGGCCGTCATCAGGGCGAGTTCCTCGGCCAGCACGACCGAGGACGTGGCGATCTCGGTGCTCACCTTCCGGAACGCGTTCTCGATCGCCATGCCGGATTCCACGCAGATCAGCGTCAGGTCGAGGGCGTCCGGCCACGCCTTGCGGATCTCGGTCTGGCGCTTCTTGGCCGTGTTCACCAGGAACAGCTCGGGCGCCTTGATGCCCATGTAGGCCGCGCCGATCACCAGCCCGAACCGCATCAGGTACGAGGCGTCGAGCACCTCCAGCACGAACAGGTAGAACAGGGCCGCGATCACCGCCGCGACCGGCACGACGAGACGGAAGAACAGGAACGCCGTCTCCGCCCCCTGGCCGCGGTAGCCCGCCTGCATCAGCTTGCGCTTGGCCGTTTCGGTGCCGAGCCAGCGGCGCAGCTGGTACTTCTCGACGACAGACTTCATGTAGGCCTTCGGCTCCGTGCGCAGCGTCGCCCGGTTGCCGGTCCGCTCCGCGCTCAGCCGCTCGCGCCGCCGGATCTGCTCGCGCTCGTCGCTGACGAGCTTCATCCGCTTGCCGAGCCGGTCGGTCTCCAGGAAGGGCTGCGCCACCGCGTAGGCGGTCGCGGCCGCCGCGATGGCGGTCAGGAACGTGCCCATGAAGCGGGGATCGAACAGCTTCTCGGCGATGGCGTCGATCATCGGGCGGGATCCGGCAGACGGCGCACCGCGCCTAGAACTCGAAGGCGATCATCTTCTTGATCGTGAAGATGCCGATGGACATCCAGATCGCCGCGCCGACCAGGGCGATCTTGCCCGTATCGGTGGTCCAGAGCAGCGAGATGTAGTCGGGGCTGGTGAGCGCGGTGATGCCCGCCACCGCGAAGGGCAGGCAGGCGATGATCGAGGCCGAGGCCTTGGCCTCCATGCTCATCGCCTGGACCTTGCCGCGCATCTTGGCGCGGTCGCGCAGCACCGTGGACAGGTTGTTCAGCGCCTCGGACAGGTTGCCGCCCGATTGCTGCTGGATGTTGATCACGATGGCGAAGAAGTTCACCTCGGCGGTGGGCACCCGCTCGAACAGGCGCGTGCAGGCCTCGCCGAGCGACAGGCCCATCGCCTGGGTCTCGACCACGGTCCGGAACTCGCTGCGCACCGGCTCCTCGGCCTCGCGCGAGACCATGCGGAAGCAGTCGCCCACCGGGATGCCGGTGCGGATGCCGCGGACCACCACGTCGACGGCGTTGGGCAGCTCCTTGTTGAACTTCGCGATGCGCTTGAGCCGCAGGTGGCGCAGCAGGTAGGCCGGCAGGCCGAAGCCGCCCGCGAAGGCGGCGCCGAGCGCCGCCAGGGCGTTGTCGGTGACGACGAAGAGCAGGAGCCCGAAGACGACGCCGCTCAGGGCCGAGACCCCGTAGAAGGTCTGCTTCGTCCAGCCGAGGCCGGCGCGGGCGAGCTTCAGCTCGACGCTGGCCTTCGAGGCGCCCTTGGCCTTCGCCTCGATCTCGCTCAGCGTCTTGGCGACCTGCTCGCGCCGGTTGACCGCGACGCCCCGGGTCGCCGCCCCCGAGGCGGAGACGCTGATCGTCTTCAGGCGCTTGCTGGCCCGGCGCTCGCCGCCGAGCAGGGGCAGGACCGCCACGTAGGCGACGGCGGCGACCGCGATGCCGACGAGGCCGGCGGCGATCGGCAGGTTGGAGGCGTCCGCCATCGGCTCAGCTCCGGTCGACGACCTCGGCGGCGTCGAGCGCCTCGCCGAGCCGCTGCTCCAGGCCGTAGTAGCGGGCGCGCTCCCAGAATTTCGGCCGGCCGACGCCGGTGGAGCGGTGGCGCCCGATCAGCTTGCCGTTCGCGTCCTCGCCGACGATGTCGTAGAGGAACACATCCTGGGTCGTGATGACGTCGCCCTCCATGCCGAGCACCTCGGTGATGTGGGTGATGCGCCGGGAGCCGTCGCGCAGGCGCATCGCCTGGATCACGACGTCGATCGAGCCGCAGATCATCTCGCGCAGGGTCCGCGACGGCAGGGTGAAGCCGCCCATCGAGATCATCGATTCGATACGCGACAGGCACTCGCGCGGGCTGTTGGCGTGCAGCGTGCCCATCGAGCCGTCGTGGCCGGTGTTCATCGCCTGGAGCAGGTCGAACGCCTCCGGTCCGCGCACCTCGCCGACGATGATCCGCTCCGGACGCATGCGCAGGCAGTTCTTCACGAGGTCGCGCATGGTGACCTGCCCCTGGCCCTCCATGTTGGGCGGGCGCGTCTCCAGGCGCACCACGTGCGGCTGCTGGAGCTGGAGTTCCGCCGCGTCCTCGCAGGTGATGACCCGCTCGTCGTGCTCGATGAAGGCGGTGAGGCAGTTCAGCAGCGTGGTCTTGCCCGAGCCGGTGCCGCCCGAGATGACGACGTTGCAGCGCGACTGGCCGATGATCTTGAGAACCTCGGCGCCCTCGGGCGAGATCGCCCCGAAGCGCACGAGCTGCTCCAGGGTCAGCTTGTCCTTCTTGAACTTGCGGATCGTCAGCGCCGGGCCGTCGATGGCGAGCGGCGGCGCGATGACGTTGACGCGGGACCCGTCCGGCAGGCGGGCGTCGCAGATCGGCGAGGCGTCGTCGACGCGGCGGCCCACTTGGCTGACGATCCGCTGGCAGATATTCATCAGCTGCTGGTTGTCGCGGAACCGGACGCTGGTCAGCTGGATCTTGCCGCCGACCTCGATGAAGGTCCGGTGGGCGCCGTTGACCATGATGTCGGCGATGTCGTCGCGAGCGAGCAGCGGCTCCAGCGGGCCGTAGCCCAGCACATCGTTGCAGATGTCGTCGAGCAGTTCCTCCTGCTCGGAGATCGACAGGACGATGTTCTTGAGCCCGATGATCTCCGTGACGATGTCGCGGATCTCCTCGCGCGCGGTCTCGGCGTCCAGGCGCGAGAGCTGCGTCAGGTCGATCGCCTCGATGAGGGCGCCGAAGATCAGGCTCTTGGTGCGGTAATAATCCTCCGAGCGCGCGGTCTCGACCACGACCGGGGCCGCCGGGGCCGGGCGCTGGGCCGGTGCGGGCGCCGGCGCGTCGCGCAGCACCGGCGTGGCCGGAGCCGGGGTCCGCATCTGCGGGATCGGCGGGGGCGCTGCCGACGCCCCGCCGGACTGTCGCCTACCGAACATGGGTGAGAGCCCCGACGCTGACCCGCGGAACCGGCCGGGTGAGGGATCGCGTCCGCATCAGGATGCCTTGCGGCCGGAAAGCTTGGCGAGCAGCGGCTCCAGCAGGCTCGGACGCCCCCGCCGGGTCTCGGGACGCCCGAGGGTGATGGCCGCCAGATCGTTGAACAGCTCCGCCACCTTCGAACCGGCCTGGATCTCGGCGATCATCTGTCCGTTGTTGGCCGCCGTGCCGAACAGGGTCGGCTCGAAGGGGATCGTCAGGGCCACCGGCGCCTCCAGGGCCTTGGCGAACTCGGCGGTGCCGATCTCGGGCCGCTTGGGGACGCCGACGCCGTTGAGCAGGATCCGGGGCGGCTGGTCGTTCGGGCGGCCGTGCTTGAGCGCGCCGAGGAGGTTCTTGGCGTTGCGCAGGCAGGCGAGGTCCGGCCCGGCGACGATCAGGATCTCGTCGGCCGCCGTCAGGACGCGCTTCGTCCACGCGTTCCACTGGTGGGGGATGTCGAGGACCACGCACGGCACGCTCGCCCGCATGTGCTCGATCAGGGTGTCGAAGGCCGGCTCGGACAGGTCGATGGTCCGGTCGAGGCTCGCCGGGGCCGAGAGCAGGCTCAGGTTGTCGCTGCACTTGGACAGCAGCCGCTCGACCAGGGCCGAATCCAGGCGCTCGGGGGCGAATACCGCCTCGGCGATGCCCTGCGGTGGGTCCTGGTTGAAGTTGAGCGAGGCGGTGCCGAAGGCGATGTCGAGATCGGCGATCACCGTCTGGACGCCCTGGCTCCGGGCCACCGACCACGCGAAGTTGTGCGCCACGGTCGAGGCGCCGATGCCGCCCTTGACGCCGTAGACCGCCACGGTCCGGCCCACCGGCTTGACGCCCGGTGCCGTGAACAGATCGGAGATCGCCGCGATGAGCGTCAGGGGCTCGACCGGGGCCATCAGGTAATCGGACACGCCGCGCTGGATCAGCTGCCGGTACAGCATCACGTCGTTGACGTGGCCGATCACCAGGACGCGGGTGCCCTCGTCGCAGACCTCGGCCAGGGCTTCGAGGCACTCGATCGGCCTCGAGCGCGCGCCCTGGATCTCGATGATGATGACGTTGGGCGTCGGCGCGTGCCGGTAGGCCTCGATCGCCGCGGCACCGCCGCCCATCCGGACCTTGACCTGCGCCTTCTGCATGCGCCGGTCGAGGGCCGCGCCCTCGATCATCGCCGCGGTCTCGCCGGTCTCGCAGAATGCCTGGATGGTGATCCGGGGCACCGGGGCGATCGTGCGCTCGGTCGTCTCGGACAGCTCTGCCATGACGGCGCTTTCGGGTTCGCGTGCGGGGCGCGGCGTTGCGGTCGGCGGCGGGGCTGCCCATCCCCGGCGCCGGCAGTCTCAGTTCGCGACCTGAGACTTCACGGCGGTCTGCCCATCTTGCCGCCATGTGGTTGACGGATCCTTGCCGTCCCGCAACTGGCCAATGTCCCGGACCCGCTTGACCGTGTCGATGCGGCCCTCGGGCCGGCCGCGCACGAGGTCGATCGGGTCGGCGACCTGGGCGGCCACGTTGGACTGCATGGCGCAGCCCAGGTTCCAGCTCGGCTGATTGCTGTAGTCGCTCGCGAAGCCGCGGGCTCCGAGGTCCTGGGGCCAGAGGCCGCAGGCGTCGGCAACCTTGGCCTGCATGCGCTGGAAGCTCAGCCGGATCGGCGAAGCGAGGGTCGGCGCGGCCACCGCGTAGCCGCTGACCGCGATCTCGCGGCCGTTGACGCCGTTCTGCGTGCCGAGCCGACCGAGCACCGAAGCGGTCCGCTCCACGGCGACGACCTGGTCGGCCGGGACGCCCTGCGGCACCTGCATCAGCAGGCTTCCGCGGCCGTAGCGCCGGTATTCCAGCATGAAGGCGTCGACATCGTTGGCCTGGCGCGGGTCCAGATGACCCGTTCCGGTGGGGAACACGTCGAGGGTGCGATTCCCGTCGGTCAGGACGATCGGGTGGCGCGCGCGGTAATCCGTCACGTCGATGCCGCCCGTCGTGACGGGATCGGTCTTGCAGGCCGACGCGAGGGCGCCCAGTGCGCAGGCGGCGAGCACGCTCGCGGCGCGGCGGTGCGGGGCGGGCGTGTGACGTCCGGTCATGGGTCCGATCCTGAAGGCGCGGCGGGGCGCTACTCGACGATGAAGCCGACGCGGCCGCGGTAGGTGCGGCCGAGCGGCGCCGCGGCGGCCGCGCCGGGCGGGGCGACCTTGCCGTAGATGCGGTTGATCTGGCCGAGCAGCACGGTCTGGCCGTCGCTGGCATCGACGAAATTGTCGTCGGGCCGGCTGACCTGCTTCGGCTCCATCGGCCGGGCGATGTAGGGCGTGCACATGATCATCAGCTCGGTCTCCTGGCGCTGGTAGTCGCGGGAGCGGAACAGCGCGCCGAGGATCGGGAGGTTGATCAGGCCGGGCAGGCCGGCGATCGCCTGCTTGTTGAACTGCTGGATCAGGCCGGCGGTCATCATCACGCCGCCGGACGGCAGCTCGACGGTGGTCTCGGAGCGGCGCACCCTGGTGCCCGGCACCGCGACCGAGGTGTTGCCGACGACGTAGCTGAAGCTCTGCGTCGGATCGATCTCGGTCACGTCCGTGGCGACGCGGATCGAGATCCGGTTGTCGGCCAGCACCGTCGGGGTGAACGACAGGGCGACGCCGTAGGGCTTGTAGGTGATCCCGGGCGTGCAGGCGCCGTTGACCGCGCAGGTGGCCGAGGACGGGACCGCGAACTCGCCGCCGGCCAGGAACTTGGCGGCCTCGCCCGAGATGGCGGTGAGCGTCGGCTCGGCCAGGATGCGCGAGACGCCGGCCTGCTCGAACGCCTTCAGGGTCGCCTGGAGCGACAGGCCGCCCGCCTGAACGGAGGCCTGGATCTGGTTTCCGCTGGGCGTGTTCGGGTTGATCGTGAAGGGCAGGTTGTTGGTCAGGACGTTCGGGAGGTTCGCCGGCACCGACGCGGCGGCGGCGGTCCCGCTGTTCACGATCGTCTGCCCGACGGTCCCGACCGGGTTCAGCGCCGCCCAGTTGCCGGTCATGTTGATGCCGAACTGCTTCACGACGTTGCGGGACACCTCCACCACGGTGACGCGGAGCATCACCTGATCCTTGTTGCGGATCGTGAGGTTGTTGATCACCGCGCCCCGCGACCCGGCGGCGACGCCGCCACTCGCCGCCCCGGCCGGACCGGCGGCCCCGCCGCCGCCCAGGCCCACGAAGGCGTTGGCGATGTCGATCGCCTGCTGCGCGTCCGCCGAGGAGTTGACCGAGCCCGACAGGAGCACCGAGGCACCCGAGGAGCGCACGTCGAAGCGGCCGCCCGGGATGCTCTGGCTGAGCAGCTCGCGCAGGGTCCCGAGGTTGAGGTCCCGCGCCACCGTCACGTCGAGGGCGGCGATCTGGCGGCCCTCGGCGTCCATGATGAAGATCGAGGTCGCGCCGTCGGCCATGCCGATCACGAAGACCTTGCGGGTCGAGCGGACCACGGCGTTGGCGACCGCGGGGTTGGCCACGAACACCTCCTTGGCGTCCCGCGGCAGGTCGACGATGACGGAGCGGCCGGCGGTCAGCTCGACCCGCCGGGTGGTGTTGGCTTCCGCGGCCCCGACCGTCAGGACCGGTGCGGGACCGAAGGTCTGGCGGTCCTGGGCGGAGGCCGGCCCGCTCAGGGCGGCCAGCAGGGCGAGGGCGCCGGCCGAGCGGCGGCGCGGGCCGCGGTCGGAGCGCCGCGGCGGGCGGGCGTCGGGCAGCGAAGCGGGCGGCGGAGCGATCATGGCGGTCACGGCGTCTGCTGCCGCGCGACGCCGAAGCGCACCACGGTCAGGGCGGGTTCGGGCATCTGCGCGGCGGACGCGTCGGCCAGCGGCGTGGCTTCTGGCGGCCGCCCGGCATCGGCGAGGCTGCGCAGGGAGAGGGTCAGGGCGCCGACCTTCTGGGCGAGGGCCAGGGTCTCGGCCTGCGCGGGCGTGACGGCCAGCGTCGCGGTCTCGCCGGTGACGACGTTGGTGCCGTTCTTCTCCTGGACCAGCTGACCGATCGCCAGGACGCGGATGTCGGTCAGGATGGTCTGGGAGAGCTGCACGTCGCTGTTGTTGGCCCGCGAGTTGGACTCGTCGCGGAAGGTGCGGATCACGTCGACGCGGTCGTTCGGCAGGATGAAGCCGCCGGCCGAGTTCGTGCCGCGGCTGTCGGTGACGATGGCGACCGCGCGCATGCCGGGCGGCAGGATCGCCGCCATGAACCCGCTCTCCGGCCGCACCAGCTTCTGCGCGCGGATCGGCTCGCCCGTCAGGAAGCCCGAGCGCACGGACGCGCCCACGGTCTCCTCGAGCGCCTTGGGGTGGATCTTGCGGGTCATGTAGCCGTTGGCCACGGCGCCGTCAGGCCAGGGTTGCCAGCGCAGGTCTGCGGCCCGGAGCACCTGACCCATGGGCATGTCGATGGCCGCCACGAGCACGTCGGTCGTCGGCTGCGGCGGCGCCTCGGCCTTCGGCGGTGGCGGCGGCGGCGGCGGGTCGCCGCCGCTCATCAGGAAGGCCGCCCCGGTCCCCGCCGCGAGGGCGATACCGAGGACGGCGAAACGGGCTGGGTTCATCGCATCGCCACGCGCCGGAGACGGCCGGATTGCCGTCCATGACCGGAACCTGCGCGGGGATTCGTGTAATTATGGTTAAGGTATTATAACCTCTGCCGTTGCCGCCGGTCCGGAAACGGGGCGATCGGAACCGCGTCACAATCCGCGGAAACCTTCAGCCTCCGCTCGACCTCGGCCGTGGCGCGGCGCCGGGTCGTCCCCTATCGTGCCGCCGGAACCGCCTCAGAAGCGGGTACTCGGGCGAACCGGGGGGAGACATGATCAGGACAATCGGCGGCGCGGTTGTGGCGGCCGCCCTCGCAGGGACCGCGCTCGGCTCCGCTCCGGCGGCCGCGCAGGGAAGCTTCTCCGACAACGCGATACGGATCGGCGTCCTCAACGACCAGTCCGGCCTCTACGCCGAGTACGGCGGTCAGGGCTCGGTCGAGGCCGCCCGGATGGCGGTGGAGGATATGGGCGGCAAGATCGGCAGCGTGCCGATCGAGATCCTCACGGCCGACCACCAGAACAAGCCCGACATCGCCTCGGCGATCGCCCGGCAATGGTACGATCGCGACGGCGTCGACGCGATCATGGAGCTGACCACCTCCTCGGTCGCGCTGGCGGTCCAGGGCCTGTCCAAGGAGAAGAAGAAGATCACCATCACCACCGGGGCGGCGACCAGCGACCTCACCGGCAAGGCCTGCACGCCCTACGGCTACCACTGGGCCTTCGACACGCGGGCACTGGCGGTGGGCACAGGCGGCGCGCTGACCCGGGCGGGCGGCAACACGTGGTTCTTCCTCACGGCCGACTACGCATTCGGCTCGGCGCTGGAGGCCGACACCAGCAAGGTCGTGCTGGCCAACGGCGGCAAGGTGCTGGGCAGCGTCCGGCACCCGCTCTCGAACCAGGACTTCTCGTCCTTCCTGCTCCAGGCGCAGGGCTCGAAGGCCAAGGTGATCGGGCTCGCCAATGCCGGCCTCGACACCTCGAACGCGATCAAGCAGGCCGCGGAATACGGGATCGTGGACGGCGGCCAGAAGCTCGCGGCCCTGCTGTTCACCCTCTCGGAGGTGCACGGGCTCGGCCTCAAGGTCGCCCAGGGCCTGACGCTCACCGAGGGCTGGTACTGGGACGCCAACGACGAGACCCGCGCCTTCGGCCAGCGCTACATGAAGCGCACCGGCCGGATGCCCAACATGATCCAGGCCGGCACCTACTCGGCGGTCCTGTCCTACCTGAAGGCCGTCAAGGCGGCCGGCACCGACGAGACCGACGCGGTCAACGCCAAGCTCAAGGAGCTGCCGGTCGACGACGTCTTCGCCCATGGCGGCATCGTGCAGCCGAACGGCCGCATGGTCCACGACATGTACCTGTTCGAGGTGAAGAAGCCGGCCGAGTCGAAGGGTCCGTGGGACCTCTACAAGCTGATCTCGACCATTCCCGGCAAGGAGGCCTTCGCCACCGCGGCCGAGAGCGGCTGCCCGCTGACGGCGGCGAAGTAGGCCTCACCCCGTCATCGCGGGGGCAGCGCAGCGACCCGGGGCAGCGCGACATCTGTTCGCGTGGCGCTGCCCGCTTGCTTCGCTCCCCTCGCAAAAACGGCGGCGGGTCGAATGTCCCGTCTCGGGATCCGCTCTGCCCCGCGGGGTATCACCCCGCCCAGACGCGCCGGTACAGCGCCACGATCTCGTCGGCACTGGGCTCCACCGGGTTGTTGGCGGGCGAGCCGGAGGCCAGCGCCTGGGCCGCCATGGTGGGCAGCAGCGCCTCCCAGCGGGCCGGGTCGATGCCGTATTCCTGCGGTCCCGGCACGTCGAGGTCGTCGTTCAGCGCCTCGAGCTCGGCCACCAAGGCCGAGACCGCCGAGCGGTCGTCGGTGTCCGGGCCGGCGATCTTCATGGCGCGGGCGCAGGCGGCGTAGCGGTCGATCGCGGCCGGGGCCGAGAAGGCCGTCACCGCCGGCAGCAGCATCGCGTTCGAGAGCCCGTGGGCCACGTGGAAATGGGCGCCGATCGGCCGGCTCATGCCGTGGACGAGTGCCACCGAGGCGTTCGAGAACGCGATGCCCGCCTGGGTGGCGCCGAGCATCATCGCCTCGCGCGCCGCCCGGTCGCCGGGATCGGTCCAGACCCGGCGCAGGTTCGGGGCGATCAGCCGCATGGCCTGCAGCGCCAGCCCGTCCGAGAACAGGTTGGACTTGCGCGAGACGTAGGCCTCGATCGCGTGGGTCAGGGCGTCGATGCCGGTATCGGCGGTGAGCCGCTTGGGCTTGGTCAGCGTCAGCTCGTAATCGACCAGCGCCGCCACCGGCAGGTAGGCGAGGCCGATGCAGAGCATCTTCTCGTCCGAGGCCTCGTCGGTGACGATGGTGAAGCGGGTCGCCTCCGAGCCGGTGCCGGCGGTGGTCGGGATCGCCACGATGGGCAGGCCCGGCTCGTCCTGCTGGCGGGGCGCCTTGTAGTCGCGCATGTGGCCGCCGTGGCGGGCCAGCACTGCCACAGCCTTGGCGGTGTCCATCGGGCTGCCGCCGCCGAAGCCGACCACGCAGTCGAAATCGCCCGCCTGGAGGGCGGCCAGCGCCGCCTCCACCGAGGCCACGGTCGGGTCCGGCACGGTCTCGGAGAAGATCGTGGCCTGCGCGCCCGCGCTTTTGAGACGCTCGAGCAGCGTGTCGGTGCGGCCGCTGCCGGCGAGGTAGGGATCGGTGACCACGAAGGGCCGCGACAGGCCGAGCTGGCCGAGCACCTCCGGCAGGAGCCGCGAGGCGCCGGCGCCGACGCGCATCAGCCGGGGCAGGGCGATCGAGGCGACCATACTCTTGCTTCTCCCACCCGGCGCCTCTGCTGGTGCGCCGGAACGACGATCTTAGGACCTGCGCCCGCCGGGCGAAACTGCCGGCGCTTACATGGCCGGCCCGGCGAACAGGCCGGCGGCCGCCTCCACCTCGCCCGCGATGAACCCCGCCACCGCGCGGATATGGGCGGCCTTCCGGTGGTCCTCGTGGATGTGCATGTGGAACGAGCGCGTCAGCGACACCGCGCCGGGCAGCACCGGCACGAGCCCCGGATGGGCCGCCGCGATGAAGGCCGGCAGCACGCAGAGGCCGGCGCCACCGAGCGTCGCGTGGACCTGCGCCAGGAGGTTGGTGGAGCGCAGCCGCGCGGAGACCGGCGGCCCCAGGGCGCCGAGATAGTTCAGCTCGCGCGTGAACAGCATGTCCTCGATGTAGCCGACGAAGGGGTGCCCCGAGAGGTCCCCGACCTCCGCGATCGGGCCGGCCTCCGCGAGGTAGGATTCGGCCGCGTAGACGAGCAGCCGGTAATCGGTGAGCCGGCGCGCCACCACCCGGGCCTGCTGCGGGCCGGAGAGGCTGATGACGATGTCGGCCTCGCGCTTCGACAGGCTGAAGATCCGCGCGGTCGCCATGATCTCGACCTCCAGCCCCGGATGGCGCGCGGTGAGCCGGTGCATCCGGGGGGCCAGGAACACGCTGCCGAACCCGTCCGGCGCGCCGATCCGCACCGTGCCGGAGACCGTCTGTGCGGCCTCCGTGGCGGCGCTCGCCGACAGGAACGCGCTCTCCATGGCCTCGGCGACGCCGAGCAGGTTCGCGCCGTCCTCGGTGAGCGCGTAGCCGAGGTTGCTGCGGTGGAACAGCCGGGCGCCGAGCCCTTCCTCCAGGGCGCGGATCCGGCGCCCGACCGTCGTGTGCTCGGTGCCGGTGCGGGCCCCGGCGGCGCTCAGCGTTCCGGTCCGCGCCACCGCGAGGAAGAAGCGGAGGTCGTCCCAATTGGGCCCCGTCCTGGCCATGATCGCACCCTCGCTGTGCATCGATGCACGACGGCTGTAAGCGCATCCGGCTTTATCGCTCAAGCGATCCTGATAGGGTGCGCCAAAATCGAACGCCACATCACAGGGAGGCGCGCATGCGCACGATCGGACACTACATCGACGGCCGGAACGTCGGCGGTGAGAGCGGGCGGTTCGCCGACGTGTTCCATCCCTCGACCGGCGAGGTCCAGGCCAAGGTCGCGCTGGCCAGCAAGGCCGAGATGCGCGCCGCCGTCGAGAACGCCAAGGCGGCCCAGCCGGCCTGGGCGGCGACCAACCCGCAGAAGCGCGCCCGGGTGATGATGCGCTTCCTCGAGCTGATCCGCGGCGAGAACGACGCGCTCGCCGAGCTGCTCGCCTCCGAGCACGGCAAGACCGTGCCGGACGCCAAGGGCGATATCCAGCGCGGCGTCGAGGTCGTGGAGTTCGCCTGCGGCATCCCGCACCTGCTCAAGGGCGAGTACACCGAAGGTGCCGGGCCCGGGATCGACGTCTACTCCCTGCGCCAGCCGCTCGGCGTCGTGGCGGGCATCACGCCGTTCAACTTCCCGGCCATGATCCCGCTGTGGAAATGCGCCCCGGCCATCGCCTGCGGCAACGCCTTCATCCTGAAGCCGTCCGAGCGCGACCCGAGCGTGCCGATCCGCATCGCCGAGATCTTCCTGGAGGCGGGCCTGCCGCCGGGGATCCTCAACGTCGTCAACGGCGACAAGGAGGCGGTCGACGCCATCCTCGACGACGAGGACATCAAGGCGGTGGGCTTCGTCGGCTCCTCGCACATCGCCGAGTACATCTACGTGCGCGCCGCCGAGACGGGCAAGCGCGCCCAGTGCTTCGGGGGCGCCAAGAACCACATGATCATCATGCCGGACGCCGACATGGGCCAGGCGGTCGACGCGCTGATCGGCGCCGGCTACGGCTCGGCCGGCGAGCGCTGCATGGCGATCTCGGTGGCGGTGCCGGTGGGCGAGCAGACCGCCGACCGCCTGATGGAGAAGCTGATCCCGCGGGTCGAGTCGCTCAAGATCGGGCCCTCGCACGACGGCTCGGCCGATTACGGCCCGCTGGTCACCCGGGAGGCCGTGCAGAAGGTCGCGAGCTACATCGACAAGGGCGTTGCCGAGGGCGCGCAGCTCGCCGTCGACGGCCGCGGCTTCAAGCTCCAGGGCTACGAGAACGGCTTCTACATGGGCGGCTCGCTGTTCGACCGCGTGACGCCCGACATGACGATCTACAAGGAGGAGATCTTCGGCCCCGTGCTCTCGGTGGTGCGGGCCAAGGATTACGAGGAGGCTTTGGCGCTGCCCTCGACCCACCAGTACGGCAACGGCGTCGCGATCTTCACACAGGACGGCGACGCGGCCCGCGACTTCACCGCGCGGGTCAACGTCGGCATGGTCGGCGTCAACGTGCCGATCCCGGTCCCGATCGCCTACCACACCTTCGGCGGCTGGAAGCGCTCGGGCTTCGGCGACCTGAACCAGCACGGGCCGGACTCGATCCGGTTCTACACCAAGACCAAGACCGTGACGCAGCGCTGGCCGAGCGGCATCAAGAGCGGGGCGGAATTCTCCATCCCGACGATGCGGTAGCGCCGCTTTTTCTCTCCTCCCCCTTGTGGGGAGGAGCCGGAGGTGGGGGTGGTGCAGACGGCACCGGGACGTTCGATCCTGCACCACCCCCACCCCTGACCCCTCCCCACAAGGGGGGAGGGGAATGCGCCTGTTCTTCCAGGTGCATCCGTTCTGAACTGTTGGAGCCACGCCCATGAGTTTCGGGCTCGACGAGGACCGGACCGCGATCCGCGAGATGGCCCTCGGCTTCGCGGCCGAGCACATCGCGCCGCACGCCCTCGACTGGGACCGCGACAAGACCTTCCCGGTCGAGACCCTGCGGGAAGCGGCCGCCCTCGGCATGGCGGGCATCTACGTCCGCGAGGATGTCGGCGGGTCGGGCCTGTCGCGCCTCGACGCGACGCTGATCTTCGAGGCGCTGAGCACCGGCTGCCCGACCGTGGCGGCGTTCCTGTCGATCCACAACATGTGCGCCTGGATGATCGACGCCTACGGCGGCGACGATCAGCGCCGCCGCTGGCTGCCGTCGCTCATGGGCATGGAGCGGATCGCCAGCTACTGCCTCACCGAGCCGGGCTCGGGCTCCGACGCCGCGGCGCTCCGCACCCGCGCCGAGCGGGACGGCGACCATTACGTGCTCTCCGGCGAGAAGCAGTTCATCTCGGGCGCCGGCGCCAGCGACCTCTACGTCTGCATGGTCCGCACCGGCGAGGCCGGCCCGGCGGGGATCTCCGCGATCGTGGTCGAGAAGGGCACGCCCGGCCTGTCCTTCGGGGCCGACGAGCGCAAGATGGGCTGGAACGCCCAGCCGACCCGCGCGGTGCGCTTCGACGGCTGCCGGGTGCCGGTGGAGAACCGACTCGGCGCCGAGGGCCAGGGCTTCAAGATCGCCATGAGCGGCCTCGACGGGGGCCGTCTCAACATCGCGGCCTGCTCGCTCGGCGGCGCGCAGGCGGCCCTCGACAGGGCGCTCGCCTACATGGGCGACCGCCGCGCCTTCGGGGCGCGGCTCACCGATTTCCAGGCGCTGCAGTTCCGGCTCGCCGACATGGCGACGAGCCTCGAGGTCTCGCGGACCTTCCTGCGCCACGCGGCCGCCGCGCTCGACGCCAAGGACCCGGCCGCGACCCAGCTCTGCGCCATGGCCAAGCGCCACGTCACCGACGCGGCCTTCGAGGTCGCCAACCAGGCGCTGCAGCTTCACGGCGGCTACGGCTACCTCGCCGAGTACGGCGTCGAGAAGATCGTCCGGGACCTGCGGGTCCACCAGATCCTGGAGGGGACGAACGAGATCATGCGGGTGATCATCGCCCGCGGGCTGACCGGGGGTCGCCGATGAGCGACGTCATCGTCGAGCGGGTCGGCGCGCTGGGCCGCCTGCGGCTCAACCGGCCGAAGGCCCTCAACGCCCTGACCCACGGCATGGTCGGCGAGATCGACCGGGCCCTCGACGGCTTCTCCGCCGATCCGGGCATCGCCGCGGTGCTGCTCACCGGCGAGGGCGAGCGCGGCCTGTGCGCCGGCGGCGACCTGCGCTCCCTCTACGACAGCCCCGACACCGCCTTCGCCGAGACCTTCTGGCGGGACGAGTACAGGCTCGATTCCCGCATCGCCGCCTGCGGGAAGCCCTTCGTGGCGGTGATGGACGGTATCACCATGGGCGGCGGCGTCGGGCTCGCGGGCCACGCCGCGCACCGCATCGTCACCGAGCGCTCCCGCGTCGCCATGCCGGAAACCGGCATCGGCTACCTGCCGGATGTCGGCGGCACGTGGCTGCTGCCGCGCGCGCCCGGAGAGCTCGGCACCTATCTCGGCCTGACCGGCGAGCCGGTCGGCGCGGCCGACGCACTGCTCTGCAGCCTCGCGGACGCGATGGTGCCGTCCGCGGCTCTGCCGGATCTGATCGAGGCCCTCGCGGCTCTGGCGCCCGATGCCGGCGCGGAGGGCGTGCGGGACGCGATCGCGCGCCGTGCGCGGGATCCCGGCCCGGCGCCCCTGGCCGCGCGCCGCGCGGTGATCGACCGCTGCTTCGCCTTCGACATGGTCGACGAGATCCTGTCGGCCCTGGCGGCGAACGGCTCGGACTTCGCTGCCGCGACCCGGGCGACGCTCCTGAGCAAGGCGCCGTCGAGCCTCGTCCTGACGCTGTGCCTCCTGCGCCTCGGCCGCGGCGCGCCGAACCTGGAGGCCTGCCTGGAACGCGAGTTCCACGCCTCGCTGGCGCTGCTGGCGGAGGGCGACTTCCGCGAGGGCATCCGCGCCGCGGTGATCGACAAGGACAAGAGCCCGCGCTGGAACCCTCCGACCCTCGACGGGGTCGATCCGGCGCGGATCGCCCGCTGGCTGGAGAAGCGGGCGGAGCCAGTTTTCTCGGAATCGCGCACGGGGCCGGTTTGATGTGAGGGGCCTCGTCCCGGATCCCTGACGGTCGGCGCTTTCGGATCTTCACGGAAGCGCCGGTCCCCTCTCCCGTGCGGGAGAGGACAGGGTGAGGGACCAGGTCTTTCCGGAGAAGGCGTATCCCTCACCCCGCCTCTCTCCCGCACGGGAGAGGGGTACGTCGAGCCCGTCATGGTTCGGCAGGGCTGGCCGTCGGGGCGGGAGGAGCGGGACACAAGACAGGGAGGGTTGGATGGCGCAGACCATCGGGTTCATCGGTCTCGGCAACATGGGCGGGCCCATGGCGGCCAACCTCGTGAAGGCGGGCCACACGGTGCGCGGCTTCGATCTCGTGCCGGCCTCGCTGGAGGCGGCGCGCGCCGGGGGCGTCGCGGTCGCGGGCTCGTCCCTTGAGGCGGCCGAAGGGGCAGACGTCGTCATCACCATGCTGCCCGCCGGCCGGCACGTGGTCGAGGTCTGGACGCAGCTCGCCGAGGCGCTGCCCGCCGGCACGCTGCTGATCGATTCCTCCACCGTCGACGTCGAGAGCGCCCGCAAGGCCCACGCCCTCGCGGAGGCGCGGGACTGCCTGTCGGTGGACGCGCCGGTCTCCGGTGGCACCGGCGGTGCCAAGGCCGGGACGCTGACCTTCATGGCCGGCGGCGCCGCGGCCGCCTTCGCCAAGGCCGAGCCGCTGCTGAAGGCGATGGGCAAGAACGTGTTCCATTGCGGCGATGCCGGGGCCGGGCAGGCGGCCAAGATCTGCAACAACATGATCCTCGGCATCTCGATGATCGGCGTCAGCGAGGCCTTCGCGCTCGGCGAGAAGCTCGGCCTGTCGCACCAGGCGCTCTACGACGTGGCCTCGGTCTCCTCGGGCCAGTGCTGGTCGCTGACCACCTACTGCCCGGTGCCGGGCCCGGTGCCGACCTCGCCGGCCAACACCGGCTACAAGCCGGGCTTCGCCGCCGCGCTGATGCTCAAGGACCTCCGGCTCGCCCAGGCCGCCGCCAACGCCGCGGGCGCGGCGACGCCGCTGGGCGCCGAGGCCGCGCAGATCTACGGTCTGTTCGAGGGCGCGGGCCACGGGGGTGAGGACTTTTCCGCGATCATCCGTATGCTCCGCGGGCAGGGAGGCGAGTCGTGAGCGACCCATACGAGACGATCCTGACGGAGACGCGCGGGCGCGTCCGGCTGATCACGCTCAACCGGCCGAAGGCGCTCAACGCCATCAACCTTCAGCTCACCCGGGAGGTGATCCGGGCGGCGACCGAGGCGGATGCCGATCCGGGGATCGGCTGCATCGTCCTCACCGGCTCGGCCAAGGCCTTCGCGGCCGGCGCCGACATCAAGGAGATGCAGCACGCCACCTACGCGGAGATGTACGCCGGCGACCGGTTCGCCGACTGGGACCGCTTCGTCGCCGTGCGCAAGCCGATCATCGCCGCGGTGGCGGGCTACGCGCTGGGTGGCGGCTGCGAGCTCGCCATGATGTGCGACATCATCCTGGCGGCCGACACCGCGCAGTTCGGCCAGCCCGAGATCAAGCTCGGGGTGATGCCGGGGATCGGCGGCAGCCAGCGGCTGACCCGCTTCGTCGGCAAGGCCAAGGCCATGGAGATGTGCCTCACCGGCCGGATGATGGACGCCGACGAGGCCGAGCGCGCCGGCCTCGTCTCGCGGGTGATCGCCGCCGACCAGCTCCTCGACGAGGCGCTGAAGGCGGCCGAGACCATCGCGTCGATGTCGCTGCCGATCGCCATGATGACCAAGGAGGCGGTCAACCGGTCCTATGAGACCACGCTGACCGAGGGGATCCGGTTCGAGCGGCGGGTCTTCCACGCGATGTTCGCCACCCAGGACCAGAAGGAGGGCATGGCCGCCTTCGTGGAGAAGCGGCCGCCCCGGTTCGAGAACACCTGAGGCCGCGGTCCGCCCCCGCCGATGGGGCGGCCCGCCAAGACCACAAGACGGGGAGGGAACGACCATGCCGAGCTTCCGGGAGGCCCGCGACCTTCTGCTGGCCCACCGCACCGACTACGCCGCCGCCGTCGCGGCCTTCGCGTGGCCGGACCCGGTGCCGTTCAACTGGGCGCTCGACTGGTTCGACGCCGTCCTCGCCGGCCCCGAGAGCCGCGACCGCGCCGCCCTGCGGATCGTCGAGGCCGGCAGCGGGGCCGAGCAGAGTCTCACCTTCGGCGAGCTCGCGGCACGGTCCAACCAGGTGGCCAACCACCTGCGGCAGCTCGGCCTGAGGCGCGGCGACCACCTGCTCCTGCTGCTCGGCAACGTGCCGGCCCTGTGGGAGACCATGCTGGCCGCGATGAAGCTCGGCGCCGTGGTCATCCCGGCGACCACGCTGCTCACCGCCGACGAGCTCGCCGACCGCCTCGCGCGCGGCTGCCCGCGGGCGATCGTGGCCGGGCCGGAGCAGATCGCGCGGTTCGCCGGCCTCGATACGGGCGGCGCCGTCCGCCTCGTCACCGGCGCTGCGACGGCGGGCTGGGCGGCCTACGACGACGCGTTCGGCGCGTCCGAGACCTTCGCGCCCGACGGGCCCACCGGCGCCGACGACCCGCTGCTCCTGTACTTCACCTCCGGCACCACGGCGAAGCCGAAGCTGGTGCGCCACAGCCACCGCTCCTACCCGGTGGGGGCGCTCTCGACGATGTACTGGCTCGGCCTCCAGCCGGGGGACGTGCACTGCAACGTCTCCTCGCCGGGCTGGGCGAAGCACGCGTGGTCCTCGTTCTTCGCGCCCTGGAACGCCGGGGCGACGATCCTGGTGATCAACCAGGCGCCGTTCAACGCGGCCGCGCTGCTGGCCCAGCTGGAGCGCACCGGCGCGACGACGCTCTGCGCGCCGCCGACCGTCTGGCGCATGATCATCCAGGAGGACCTGACCGGGAAGCGGCTCGCCCTGCGCGAGGTCTGCGCGGCCGGCGAGCCCCTGAACCCCGAGGTGATCGAGCGCGTGAAGACCGCCTGGGGGCTCACGATCCGCGACGGCTACGGCCAGACCGAGACCACCGCGCTCATGGCCAACACGCCGGGGCAGCCGGTGGTGCCGGGCGCCCTGGGCCGGCCCCTCCCGGGCTACCGGGTGCGCGTCCTCGACCTCGACGGCCAGCCGGCGGCGGAGGGCGAGGTCTGCCTCGAGCTCGGGCCCCACCGGCCCGCCGGCCTGATGCAGGGCTACGACGACGGCCAGGGCCGCCTGTCCGGTGCGGACGGCGACCTCTACCACACCGGCGACGTCGCCTTCGTGGACGCTCAGGGCTGCTACACGTTCGTGGGCCGCGCCGACGACGTGTTCAAGTCGTCGGGCTACCGGATCAGCCCCTTCGAGCTGGAGAGCGTGCTGATCGAGCACCCGGCCGTGGCCGAGGCGGCGGTGGTGCCGGTGCCCGACCCGATGCGCCACACCATCCCGAAGGCCTACGTCTCCCTGGTCGCCGGAGCCAGCCCGGGGCCCGAGACGGCGCTCGACATCTTCCGCTTCACGAACGCCCGCCTCGCGACCTTCAAGCGCCTGCGCGGGCTCGAGTTCGTCACCGACCTGCCCAAGACGATCTCGGGCAAGATCCGGCGGGTGCAGCTCCGCCGCCTGGAGCACGAGGGCATCACGGAGGACCCGCACCGGGGCCGCGCCTACACGCAGGCGGATTTCCCGGAGCTGAGGGGCGAGGCCGAGCGCAAGCTGGACCAGACGGCGGGCTGAGCGTTTCCGCCCCGTCATCGCGGGCGCGGCGAGGCGACCCAGGGCGGCGCGACATCGGTCGGCGTGGCCCACGTGGCGCAGTCCCGGACGGCTTCGCGTCGTCCGGAAAGACGGCGGCGTACCTGAAGGCTCGGGTCTACAGGTCACGAACCCTCAAGGTTTCCGTTTCCCGAAGCCGAAGCCGCCGATTTACAGGGGTTCTCAAGTCTCCCGTCGACGCTGTCGCGCGTGACCGGGCCCGCACCGGCGAATCGGTAAAATTGCGCGCATCCGCTTCAGCGCCGCGGAGGCTCTGCGGCGCAATCCTGTCCTCAACAACGGGGACGGGTTCGATGGGCGCGGGGCTTCTCAGGGCGGTTCGGGGGATGCTGGTCGGGGCGGCGACGCTGCTCGGCCTCGCCGCTCCGGCTCAGGCGCAGACGCTGGCGAGCCTGCCCGCGGACGTGGGCGCCCAGATCCTGGGCGACGCCAAGCCGATCGCGGCGTGGGTGACGTTCTGCCAGACCTACTCGGCGGAGTGCGCGCTGGACCGGGGCGAGCCGGCCCGGATCAGCCTGACGCCCGCGACCTGGGCGACGATCGTGTCGGTGAACCGGCGGGTCAACAAGGCGATCGAGCCGATGACCGACCAGGATCACCTGCACGTGGCCGACCGCTGGGACCTGGCCGAGGACGGCATCGGCGACTGCGAGGACTTCCAGCTGCTCAAGCGCCACCTGCTGGTCGAGGCCGGTCTGCCGCGGCGGGCGATGCGCATGACCGTGGTGATCGACGAGAAGGGCGAGGGCCACGCCGTGCTGACCCTGATCACCGACCGGGGCGACTTGGTGCTCGACAACAAGACCAACGCGATCGTGCCCTGGCACAAGACCGGCTACGTGTTCATCAAGCGCGAGAGCCAGGACGCCGTCGCCTGGGTCTCCCTCGGCGGCGTCACCTCCCCGGTCACCACCGCCAACCGGTGAGGCGGCCTCAGGCCGCCCGGCTCAGGGACTGCTGGGCGAGGCCCGCCACGTAGGACTCGACCCGGCCGATGAAGGCCGCGAGATGCGGGGCGACGCCCCGGAGACTGGCGAGATCCCGCACCAGGATGTCCCGCGACAGCGCCCTGTCGCCCTCGCTCGGCGCGTCGGCGAGGTAGGAATCGACCGCGTGCTCCGCGATATTGATCGCGCCGGCCCGACCATCCTCGGCGAGCGCTCTGATCACCTGCTGGATGGCGGGCTGCATGGTGGGTCCTTTCCTGGGGCGCGGCCCCGTCGGCGACGGGCTGGCCGTCTTCACGCGTCTGGATCGAGCCCGCCGCGAATCCCCGTGCGAGCCGTTCTGAGAAGCCGGCAAAGCTGACCTGAATCAAGGCCTTCGGAGAGGGCGCAGGGCGGCTATTCGCCCACTGCATGCGTTCTGGGCAAGCCCTGCGGATGCAACACTCTCTTAAATCGGAACCGATACGGCTTCCTGCGCGTTATCTACCTCGTCTCCACCCATTGTGCGCCGCACGTGGCCGTGTCACCCTTCCGTCATCATCGGGCGGCGGGGGCTTGAACCATGCGGCACGCGGATGGCGGTATCTCGTGTCAGGTGTTCGGCCCGCTGCGATGGCGCGGGTGGACGCACGCGGCGTGCCGCGCACGACAGGCGGCGAGTTTCGCCCTGCTGGCCATGATCCTCGCGATGGGCGGTGCCACGACCCATGCCCATGCACGGCTGGTCCTGCCGGATCAGGTGTCCGCCGTCGAACCGACCGGACCGGTGCGGGCGATCGCGGGCTGGACGGATTTCTGCGCCCGCACACCCCAGGAATGCAGGGTCGACACCGCCGAGCCGGCCGAGATCCCTCTGACCGTGGCGGTGTGGCGAACCCTGCAGAGCGTCAACCGCCGCGTGAACGCGCGCATCCGGCCGATCACCGATCAGGCGCACTGGGGCGTCGTCGACCGCTGGGACTTCCCGGATGACGGGTTCGGCGACTGCGAGGATTACCAGCTGCTGAAGCGGCGGATGCTGGCGGAGCGCGGCCTGCCGCGGCGCGCCCTGCTGATGACCGTCGTGATCGACGAGACCAACGAGGGCCACGCCGTGCTGACGGTCCGGACCGACCGCGGTGACTTCATCCTCGACAACAAGACCGACGCGATCCGCTCCTGGCGCCGCACGGGCTACAATTTCATCAAGCGAGCCGGCCAGGACGGCGCGGCCTGGGTGTCCCTCGAGGGCAAGGACGGCACCGCGCAGGTCGCCACCGCCGAGCCCTGATCCCGTCAGGCACCGACCAGCATCGCCGCGAGGTCGAGGGCGACGCGGCCGGAGAGCAGGCTCCAGCCGCACGCGACGACGGTCGCCAGCATCACGAACGGGATCGGGCGCCCCTCGATCCGTCGGCCGCGCACCGTGTTGCGCAGGATGATGAACGGCGCCGAGAAGGCCAGCATCGGCAGGGCGGCGACCGCCGGCAGGCCGCCGCGCTCCAGCAGGCTGAAGCTCGCCCGCCGGGCCGCGAACAGCTCGAAGGCGCTGGCGATCAGGCCGGACAGCGCCAGTCCGATGCACAGGGTCCGGATCGACTCGAGGGCGGCGGGCGTGAAGACCATTATTCGCGCTCCTGATACAGGTTGCGCGCACTGTACTCACGCCGTTTACCGCTTGTTAAGCACGAGTCTCCGTTAGCGTTAATCCGTGCACAGGTGCGGGCCGGCGGAGCCCGGCCCGGGATGTTATGCGGCCGAGGCGCCGCGCCTCAGGCCTCGTCCTCGAGATCGATGTCGAGGATCGCCATCCGGAAGACGAAGGAATCGTCGCCGTCCTCCTTGTCATCGGCGATCACGCCGATCGACTCCTCGCCGATGAACACCTCGGCGGAGTCGCCGGTCTTCATCGCAGTGAGGCGGATATTGTTGTTCGCGAAC
Organism: Methylobacterium mesophilicum; assembly: GCF_036441335.1. Lineage (GTDB taxonomy): Bacteria > Pseudomonadota > Alphaproteobacteria > Rhizobiales > Beijerinckiaceae > Methylobacterium > Methylobacterium mesophilicum_B. The sequence continues at coordinate 84,938 of NZ_MLBW01000017.1, read as the reverse complement.
TTGCGGCGCAGATAGTCCTGAAGCTTCGCGGTCTCGGCTTTGGTCACGCTGGTCGATCTCCCCTGGCGGCGCGGGCGCCGCGGATGGGCCGAGGGCTTGCCACGCCGCGGGCGGAGCGGCAAGCGCGACGGCCCCGGGTCAGATCCCGTCGCCCAGGTGGATGAACTGGTCGAGGGCGACGAGCTGGTCCATCGCCCGGGCCGGATCGTCGCAGCCGGCGGTGCCGACCACGCGCGCCGGCACGCCGACGACCGTCGTGTTCGGCGGCACCGGCCGCAGCACCACCGAGCCCGCCGCCACCCGGGCGCAGGCCCCGACCTCGATGTTGCCCAGGATCTTGGCACCGGCGCCGATCATCACGCCGCGGCGGATCTTGGGGTGGCGGTCGCCGCGCTGCTTGCCGGTGCCGCCCAGGGTCACGGCGTGGAGGATCGACACGTCGTCCTCGATCACCGCGGTCGACCCGACCACGAGGCCGGTGGCGTGGTCGAGGAAGACGCCCCGCCCGATCCGCGCCGCCGGATGGATGTCGCACTGGAACACCTCCGAGACCCGGCTCTGGAGGTAGAGGGCGAGGTCCCGCCGGCCGCGGTTCCAGACATGGTGGGCGAGGCGGTAGGCCTGCAGCGCGTGGAAGCCCTTGAAGTACAGGACCGGCTCGAGGGCCCGGAGCGTCGCCGGGTCCCGGTCGATCACCGCGCCGATATCGGCGCGGAACGCCTGCCCGATCCCCGGATCCACCGCGATCGCCTCGTGGAAGGCGTGGGCGACGAGTTCGGCCGGCAGCGACGGGTGCCCGAGCCGGGCCGCGACCCGGTGGGAGACAGCGCCTTCCAGCGTGGTGTGATTCAGGATCGTCGCCACGATGAAGGAGGCGAGCTGCGGCTCGGTCCGCAGGACGTCCTCCGCCTCGTCGCGCAGCCGCGACCAGACCGGGTCGACGACCGCGAGGTCATGGGCTGTGTGATTGAAGGCAGGACTGGCGCTCATGGGCGGATGCTCACGTCCGGGACTTCGCGGGTTTGCCGATCGCGCGTGCGGCCGGGCCGGTCCAGTGCCCGCTCGGGCGGGCGCGGGTGTCCCGCCCGGGGCGGGCGGAATGCAGCGCGCCGGACCGCGGGTTCCGCCCTAGCGTGGTGCGCTGCACCGCGGCGATCAAGGGCCGGCGCGACCCGGCGGTCGCATCGGGCGCATGGCTGTCAGCGAGCCGGCGCGGGTCAGTCGGCCGCCGGCACGGCCTGCCCGAACCGCGCCTCGATCACCGCCGTCAGCCGGTCCAGCATCGTCTGGACCGGAATGTTGGAGGTGTCCACCGTGGCTGGAGCCCGGGCGTAGAGCGGCTCGCGGCTCGCCAGCACGGCGCGCAGCTCCTGCATCGCGGAGGCGTGGTCGCCCGTCGTGGCGAGGTGGCCCTGCTCGCGGACGCGGCTCATGTGCTCCTCTGGCCGGGCGCGCAGCCAGATCGTGTAGAACGCCTGCAGGAGCAGATCGTAAGTGAGCGGTTCCGCGACGATGCCGCCGCTCGTCGCGAGGATCAGCGGACCGGGATGCTCGGTGAGGCGCCGCAGCGCCGCCTGCTCCAGGCGGCGGTAGCCTTCCTGTCCGTAGATCGCGAAGATCTCCTGGACCGAGAGGGCGTTCTCCCGCTCGATCTCGGCGTTGAGCTCCACGAAGGTCCAGCCGAGGCGCTCGGCCGCGAGCTTGCCGAGGGTCGACTTGCCGGCGCCGCGCAGGCCGATCAGCGCCACGCGCGGCCGGTTGCTCGATTCGGGCCTGCTGCCGCCGGACAGGGCCTCCTTGGCGGCCACGATCTGGGCCGGGCTCGCCTGGGCGAGGAGGTCGCGCACCACCGGCCAGTCGGGCAGCGCGTCGTTGCCGGTGATCAGGTCGTCCAGCCGCACGCCCATGGCGTTGGCCACCCGCCGCAGCAGAATGATCGAGACGTTGCCCTGGCCCCCCTCCAGCTGCGCGATGTAGCGCTCGGACAGGCCCGAGGTCTGCGACAGGACCTTGCGCGAGAGCCCGCGCACGGTGCGCGCGTGCCTGACGCGCCGCCCGAGGTCCGTGAGAAAGAGAGATTCCTGTTCTACCACGCCGGTCATGGCGCCGTCCGCTTTCCTGCCAGCTCGAAAGCAGAGTCCGTGCCCTGCATGCCTGCCGCTTCGAGATCCATCGCGCCTTGCTTGTTCCGCCGGACAGGAAACTGCCCGAACGTGCGCGCGTAGACCGGCGTTTCCTGCCCTGAGATCCGTCGTGCGCCACCCGCGTACGGCCGCTGTCTTGCGGCTCCGGTCCGTACCGTAGCGATCCAACCACGTTGCTGGCGTGGCGCTTATGTGTTGCGGATCGACCCGATGGTCAAGCCTTGGGCATGATCCTTGTGTGGGCAGAGGGGCCGGCCGCGCGGGTGGTCCCGGTCGGCCGTCGGGGCCGGAGCGGGCCCGCTACTCGACCGGCAGGGCGGTGGCCTCGTGCACGGGCGCGGCGGCCGGCGCGCGCCGCGGCGTGGCGGCGGCGAGCATCTGGAGCGACGGACGGCGCGGCGGAAGCGGCACCTCGACCGCCTCGACCGCCGCCTCGGTGGCCGGCGCCGACGCGGCCGCGGGGGGCATCGGGGCGGGGTCCGCCTCG
>NZ_MLBW01000017.1:0-82231 GCF_036441335.1 Methylobacterium mesophilicum | reverse complement strand
GGGCCGCCGCGGCGGCAGCGGCACCTCGACGGTCTCGGTCGGAGCCTCCGCCACCGCGGCGGCGGTGGGTGCGTAGGCCAGGGCGGCGGCCGCGGGGTTGTTCCGGGAGTCGGCGACGCCGCCGCCGAACAGGCTCGCCAGGGCGCTGGCCGAGGCCGCCACCGGGGCCACCACCGAGGCCACCTCGGTGGAGATGCCCTGGCGCTTGGCGGCGTAGTAGTAGCCGCGGTTGTAGTACTGGTAGGCTTGGCTGACGTTGCCCTTGGCCGTGCGATAGGCGCCCGCCAGATAGGCCACGCCGTAGCGCAAATTGGTCTCCGGATCGTACAGGCCGGCGGCGTCGCCGGTGTAGCCCAGGCTGCGCGCGGTCGCGTGCTTGATCTGCATGAGGCCCAGGGCGCTGCCGCCCTTGGCCCGCGGATTGTAGTTGCTCTCGCGCTTGACCACGGCGTGCACGAAGCTCGCCGGAACGCCGTTCGCCTTCGCCTGCTGCTCGATCAACGCGTCGATATTGTCGCGCGCGCCCTGCCCGAAGGCGGCGGCGGGCGCGACCGCGAGGACGGCGGCCAGGATGAGGCGATGCATTCCGAGACCCGGTGCTGCTTGTTCTGTGGTCAAGCTAGGTCACGGGGAAATGAGGCCGGAAAGCGGCCCCGGTTCGGCAGCCTGTGGGCGGCCGGGGCGACGGGCGCGCTTGTGATCCGCGCGCCACAGCGCGGCGCGCGCCAGCCGTCGAAGTCAGGGAAGGATGAAGCGGTCGACCGCGCGGGCGAACCCGTCGGAATCGTTGCTGTCCGTGACCGCGCTCGCGGACGCCTGCACGCTCGCCTCGGCATTGCCCATCGCCACCGCGTAGCCGCTCTGCGCGAACATCGGGCGGTCGTTGCCGGCATCGCCGAAAGTGGCGATCCGCTCGCGCGGGATGGCGAGATGCGCGCTCATCCAGGCGACGAAGCGACCCTTGTCGAGGTCGGGCGGGGTCACGTCGAGATAGTATGCCTGCGAGCGGTGGACGGTGGCGCGGCCGGCCAGCGCCGCCGCGATGCGCGTCTCGCAGGCCGCGAGATGGGCGTGGTCGCGGCTGACGCCGACGATCTTGGCGGCCGATCCCATGAGCGTTCCGAGATCGGCGACGACCCGGGGCTCCGCGCCGATCGTGCGGCGCTCCAGGTCGGTGTAGGGGCCGTCCGGGTCGCGCAGGCACCACGCGCCGTCGGCGAAGACCCAGACATCCAGCCCCTCGGCCAGGAGCCGGTCGAGGGCCGACCGGGCCGCCGCCTCCGGGATGGTCCGCTCCTCGATGATCGACAGGTCCGGCCGGACGACGCTGGCGCCGTTGAAGGCCCCCATCGGCAGGTCGAGACCGAGGTCCGTCACGAGGCTCCGCAGGCCGATCGGCGGCCGCGCTGAGGCGATGCTGAAGCCGATCCCGGCCGCGCGCAGGCGGCGCACGGCCGCCACCGTCGCCCCGGTCAGGCGCTTGTCGCCGGTCACCAGGGTGCCGTCGACGTCCGAGATCACCAGGGCGATCCCCGCGGCCTTGCCGGTTCCTGCTGTCATCGCGTCACTCCCCACCCGGATCCCGGCGCGCCGCGGCGGCGAGTTCCGCCACGACCCGGTCGGCAATCGCCTCGGGCGGCTCGAGGATCCCGACGGTGATCGGGTGCTCGTCGGGCCCCGGGACCTCGAGGATCGCGAACTGGCTCTCGAGGAGGTGCGGCGACATGAAGTGGCCCCGGCGCTCCGCGAGGCGCCGCGCGATCAGGGCCCTGTCGCCGTCGAGGTAGACGAGGCGGACCCGCCGGCTGCCCCGGGTAAGGACGTCCCGGTACGCGCGCCGGAGCGCCGAGCAGACCACCACGCCGGACTCGCCGGCGTCGAGGCGCTGCTGGATCCACGTCGCGATCCGGGCGAGCCAGGGCGCGCGGTCCGCGTCGTCGAGGGCGTGGCCCGCGTGCATCTTCGCCACGTGCTCCGGCGTGTGGAAGCTGTCGCCGTCCACGAAGATCCAGCCGAGCCTCTCGGCGATCAGCGCCGCCACGGTGCTCTTCCCGGACCCCGAGACGCCCATGACCACGAGCACCTGGGCGGCCGTCCCGGCATCGCGTGTCGGGTCTGATTGGGACGTCATCCGGACCACCGTGGCTCTCTGGGGCGCCGCGATCATGCGGAGCGGGCGCGCGGAAGGGAAGATCGTCGCGCCCGACGCCCCCGCCGTGTCGGCAGGAACCGCCGCGCGGCGGGACGCGTTGATCACCCGGAACGCGAACATTTAGGGAACATCAGGCGCATGGCTACCAGCACCGCGAAGGCGACGTCGAAGGCGGATCGGGATACCGGAGCGCGTCAGGACGCCCCGGAGAACCCCAAGACCGACCCGAAGGACGTGTCCAACCAGATCAAGGATCCGGACCAGTGGACGACCGGCGGCGAGCCGATGACCGGCGCGCAGGCCTCCTATCTGAAGACGCTCTCGGAGGAGGCGAAGGAGCCGGAGGCGTTCGACCCCGACCTCGACAAGGCCGAGGCCTCGAAGCGGATCGACGACCTCCGCCACAAGGCCGGCCACGCCTGAGGCGGCCCGGGCGCGCCCGCGGCGGGCGTGCCCACCGCCGCGCCGGGCGGTGCATATCCCGCCCGGAATCGACCCGACCGCCGGTTTCGAACACTTCGTTAAGCCGGCGGCAAGCGCGTGCCGGTACCAGACTTCGGAGCGCGTGAGGCCACGCGCGCGGCGGGACTGGAAGGCGCGGTCGACCATGGATGAGCCGGGCGGCGACGGAGGGGAGCGGCGCGCTGTGCGATCCCGGGGGGCGTCCGCCCCGGCGGGTCGGCTCCGGGCCGCGACCGCACGGTTCGCCCGCGACGTCCGCGGATCCACCGCGACGGAGTACGCCCTGCTCGGCGGCCTGATCTTCCTCGTCGCCGTCGGCAGCATCCGCTTCTACGTGTCCCGCGTCAGCGCCGTCTACGGCGACATCACGGCGGCCGTCACCCAGGGGCCGTGAGCGGATCGCCCCCAATCCACCCGGCCCCGGGGCCGATCGGCCGGTCCGTGACCGCCGACAACGTCTGGAATTGTGTCCCGATATTTCGGCTGCGCGCGCTGCGACCGGCATTTGTCGCGCCATTGCCCCGAAAAAGCTGTGCTTAACGAGGATGACTTAGCAGTCTCGGCCGTGGCGGGCGGAGTGTGGCTCACCCGCTACGGACACCTGGGCCGCTATGGGCTAGGCACGGGCTCGGCAATACCGATGGGCAACATCTGGATGCGCAAACTTCCCCTCGTCCTGCTCGCCGTCACGGCGATGTCGGGCTGCACGTACCTGCCCGCGGCGGGTCCGACGGCGAGCGCGATCCAGGCCGGGGCCGAGGTCGCCACGGCCGACGGCGGGATCCTCGCCCGCTACGAGATCATCGACGTCACGCCCTCCGTGGTCGAGGCCCTGCGCGGCCGCCCCCTCGACAGCCTGCTCGCCTCCTTCGGCGACCACCGTCCCTCCTCCGAGCCGGTCATCGGCATCGGCGACATGGTCTCGGTCTCCATCTGGGAAGCCGGCTCGGGCGGCCTGTTCTCCGGCCCGCTCGTCGCCGACCGCTTCTCCGCGGGCTCTCCAGGCGCTTATCGAGAACGAACTCGCCGGCAAGGCCATCCAGCCGCAGGTGCTGGTCTCGGTCACCCGCCCGATCTCCCAGGCCGTCACCGTCACCGGCGAGGGCGCCGCCGGCGCCCGCCTGCCGCTCTCCGGCCACGGCGACCGCATCCTCGACGTCATCGCCGCCGCCGGCGGCAACCGCGCGCCGGTCAACGAGACCTTCGTGCGGCTCTCGCGCGGCCCGGTGACCGCGACCGTGCCGCTGACCACGGTGGTGTCGAACCCGCGGGAGAACATCTACCTGCGGCCCAACGACGTGCTCACGCTCGTGCGCGACCCGCAGACCTTCATCGCGGTGGGCGCGCTGGGCAACAGCACCGAGCTGCCGTTCCAGGCCGACGGCATCACGCTGGCGCAGGCGCTGGCCAAGGCCCGCGGCCTGTCGGACTTCGCCGCCGACCCGGCCGGCACCTTCATCTTCCGGTTCGAGCCCGCCAGCGTCGTGCGCCGGCTCAGCCCCGGCTCGAAGCTGCTCGGCACGCCGCTGGTGCCGGTCGTCTACCGGATCGACATGCGCGACCCCAACAGCCTGTTCGTGTCCCAGGCGTTCCGCATGCGCAACCGCGACCTGGTCTACGTGTCGAACGCGCCCTTCACCGAGGTCCAGAAGGTCCTCACCGCCTTCAACGGCGTCACCGGACCGGTCGCCTCCGCCGCGACCGCCTACGCCTACGCGAAGTANTCGGACTTCGCCGCCGACCCGGCCGGCACCTTCATCTTCCGGTTCGAGCCCGCCAGCGTCGTGCGCCGGCTCAGCCCCGGCTCGAAGCTGCTCGGCACGCCGCTGGTGCCGGTCGTCTACCGGATCGACATGCGCGACCCCAACAGCCTGTTCGTGTCCCAGGCGTTCCGCATGCGCAACCGCGACCTGGTCTACGTGTCGAACGCGCCCTTCACCGAGGTCCAGAAGGTCCTCACCGCCTTCAACGGCGTCACCGGACCGGTCGCCTCCGCCGCGACCGCCTACGCCTACGCGAAGTAAGTGGCCGCCCGGCGACGGGGGCGCTCGCTCCCGTCGCGCGAGGGACGCCGGAATCGTGCCGCGTCGCTCCGGTCGACGCACGCGTCCGATCGCGGCTGCTGAACTCGGTCGCTCGAATGCCGAAGGGGGCGCGGATGACATCCGCGCCCCCTTCGGTTTCGTGGCGGCTCTCGGTAGACCGGGGCGCGGCCCCGGCCGGGCTCAGACCCGCTTGGCCAGCAGCTGCTCGATCAGCGAGCCGCCCTTGTCGATGGCCGCCAGTTCCTCGGCCACCGCGTTCACGGTGTCGCGGATCTGGTCGGGCGTGTGCTCGGAGGTGAGGAAGAAGCGCAGGCGCGAGGCCCGCTCCGGCACCGCCGGGTGGATGATCGGCTGCACGTTGATGCCTCGGCGGAACAACCGGTCCGACAGGGTGACGGCCTTGAGCGAATCGCCGACGATGATCGGCACGACCGCGAGGCCGAGGCTGAAGCCGGTGTCCAGGCCGAGCTTCTTGGCGGTCGCCAGGAACAGGGTGCCGTTCTGGCGCAGCCGCTCGACCCGCTCCGGCTCGGCATGCATCACCGCGAGGGCCGCCTCGGCGGCCGCCGCGAGCGGCGGCGACATGCCGACGCTGTACACGAAGCCGCCGGCCGTGTGCTTGAGGTACTCGATCAGCGCGATCGGGCCGCAGATGTAGCCGCCGCAGGTCGACAGGGTCTTCGACAGCGTGCCCATCCAGATGTCGACCTCGCGGGGATCGACACCGCAATGCTCGAACAGGCCCGCGCCGGTGCGGCCGGTGACTCCGAGGCCGTGCGCCTCGTCGACCATCAGCCACGCGTCGTAGCGCTTCTTGAGGGCCACGAGCCCGGCGAGGTCCGGCGCGTCGCCGTCCATGCTGTAGAGGCCCTCGACCACGATCAGCGCCCGGCGATGCTCGTGGCGGGTCGACTGGAGCAGGGTCTCCAGGGCGTCGAGGTCGTTATGCGCGAAGGAGCGGCGCTGGGCGCCCGACAGTTGCGCGCCGGTGACGATGCTGTTGTGGGACAGCGCGTCGTGGAAGATCACGTCGCCGGCTTCCAGCAGGGCGCCGATGGTCGTGACGTTGGTGGCGTGGCCGCTCACCATCACGATGCAGCCCTCGGACTGGTAGTGCTTGGCCAGCGCCTGCTCGAGGCTGATGTGTCCGGGCCGCTCGCCCGCCACCACGCGGCTCGCCGAGGCCGACGTGCCGTAGGCGTCGATCGCCTCGCGGGCGGCGTTGCTCACGCGCGGATGGCCGTTCAGGCCGAGATAATCGTAGGACGAGAAGTTGGTGAAGCTCTTCTGGTCGATCCGCGTGGTCGCGCCGGCCTTGGCGTCGTGGACGCGGAAGAACGGGTTGCCCAGGCCGATCAGCTCGGCCGCCTGGCGCTGGAGCTTCAGCTCGCGGTAGCCCGGCAGGTTCTCAAAGTTCTGCGCCGCCGACTTGCCGGCGGGAGAGGCCGTCTTGACGGGGGCCGGGCGCGGCGTGGCGCGCCCGAGCCGGTTGGTCACGAAGCCGGCGAGCGCCGCGCGCCCGCCGTCCGGCCGTGCCGTGTCGGTCATGAGTTGGTCTCTTTGATCTCGCTGGACGTCTGCTCGATGAGTTCCTTGAGAGGCGCGAGGATCTGCGCATCGACCTCACCGCCGACATGCTTCGAGACGAGGCTCATCGCGACGCCGGCCGTCTCGTCCATGGGCGCGGAAACCGCCTGAATTAAGGACTCCGACAGCTCATTGACGGTCATGCCCGACGAAAGTCCGGCGGGCGGCGCGTCGAGGGCGAAGCGCTCCTGCAGGCTGGCACCGAGTTCGACACCCATCAGCGAGTCGAGGCCGATCTCCGAGAGCTGGCGCACGCGGCTGATGTCGTCCTTCGGCAGGCGCAGGATGCGGGCGATGTCCTCGACGATCGCGTCCGACACGGTCTTGCGGACCGCGTCGATGTCGCCGCCCTTGAGCAGCGCCCCGATGTTGATCGCCTGGACGCCGCCGGCCTCGGCCTGCTGGTCCGACCCGAGTTCGGCGTAGCTCGGCGAGCGCATGGTGGCGAGACGCTCGCGCGCCTTGCCCCAGTGCATCGCCGCGATGGCGATGACCGCCTCGTCCGGGGACGCACCCTGGCTGCCCAGCGCCTCGGCCATCAGGTCGAGGCAGCGGCGGGCCTCCATCGGCGTGACGCCGACGCGGCCGGCGAGCCCTTCCATGACCGCCTTGTTGCGGGCGAGCATGCCGACATCGCCGATCGCGCCCCAGGCCACCGCCAGAGCGGGCAGGCCGCGGCGGCGACGCTGCCGCGCGAGGCCCTCCATGAAGCCGTTGGCGGCCACGTAGGAGCCCTGGCCCGGATTGCCGATGAAGGTCGTCGCCGACGAGAACAGGACGAAGTAGTCGAGGCTCCGGTCGCGGGTGGCGGCGTCGAGGTGCTGGGCGCCGATCACCTTCGGGCCGATCACGGCATCGAGCGCCGCGGCGTCGATGTTGGAGATCAGGCCGTCCTGGAGCACAGCCGCGGCGTGGAGCACGCCGGCCAGCTTCTTGCCCTTCTGCTCGATCTCGGCGAGCAGCCGGTCCACCGAGGCGCGGCTCGTGATGTCGACGGCCTTCGCCTCGACGGTCACGCCCCGGGCCGACAGCTCGGCCACGATCGCCTTGGCCTCGTCGGTGGCCGCGCCCTTGCGGCCGGCCAGCACGAGGTGCTTGGCACCCCGGTCGATCAGCCAGCGCGCCGCCTCCAGGCCGAAGCCGCCGAGGCCGCCGGTGAGAAGGTGGACACCCGTCTCCGAGACCGTGAACGGCTTCGCCGTGTCCTTCATGATCGTGCCGGCCTTGGGCGGGCTGATCACGATCTTCCCGATGTGACCCGACTGCTGCATCAGCCGGAACGCGTCCGAGGTCTCGGCCGCCGTGAAGGGCTGGTAGGGCAGGGGCTTCAGGCCGCCGTCGTTGAACAGGGCCATGACCTCGCGGAACATCCGCGCGCCGTCGTCGCCCTGGTGCTGGATCACCTGATCGAGGTCGACGCCGAAGTAGCTGAGGTTCCGCCGGAACGGGCGCAGGCCGATATGGGTGTTGGCGACGTAGTCGCGCTTGCCCAGCTCGATGAAGCGGCCGAACGGCCGGAGCGCGTTGAGGGAGCGCTCCATCGCCTCGCCGAACAGGCTGTTCAGCACGATGTCGACGCCGTCGCCGGTGATCGCCCGGACCTCGTCCACGAAGGCGAGCGAGCGGGAATCGAGCACGTGCTCGGCACCCAGCGCCTTCACGAGCGCCCGCTTCTCGCGGGAGCCGGCGGTAGCGATGACACGCGCACCCTTGAGCTTGGCGATCTGCAGGGCCGCCAGACCGACGCCGCCCGCACCGCCATGGACCAGCACCCACTCGCCGCGCCGCATCCGGGCGCAGGAGACGAGGCCGTAATAGGCGGTGAGGAAGGCGACCGGCACGGTGGCGGCGGCCATCGGGTCGAGGCCCTGCGGCATCGGCGCGACGACGAGGTCCGGCACGACGATGTGCGTGGCGAAGCCCGACTGGGCGAAGGCGACGACCGGGTCGCCGACCTTGAACCCTTTCACGCCAGGGCCGACGGCCGTGACGCGGCCGGCGCATTCGAGGCCGAGGCGGGGGCCGGCGAAGCCGTCCTCCAGGATCTCCTCGGGGAGCATCGAGAGCGCCCAGAGAACGTCGCGGAAGTTGAGGCCGGTGGCCTCGACCGCGATCTCCATCTCGCCCTTGCCGGGGGTGCGGCGCTCGGCCGGTCCCCAGACCATCTCGCTGAGGCCGCCGGTGTTGCTGCGCTCCAGGCGCGCGGCCTCGGCCGGGACCAGGTCCGCCGGATCCCGGTGCTGCGGCCGGCCGGCGTGGAAGCGCACGACCTGGGTCCGCTCGTCGTCCAGTACGATCTCGGTCTCCGGGGTGCCGGAGAGGATGAGGTCGCGCAGGCGCTCGGAGGCCCGCTTCGACGACATCTCGGGGGAGAGGTCGATGCGGCGGACGTCGAGGTTCGGGGCCTCGTTGGCGAGCGTGCGGGAGAAGGCCCACACGCCGGCCTCGATGTTGGTGGTCTGGCCGCCGCGGTCGCGGGTCGCGCCGGGGGCGACGACCCAGAGGCGGGTCTGGCGCGCGCCGAGGTGCTCGGTGCAGCGCTTCAGGCTGAGGCAGCGGTCACGCAGCCGCTCGGACGCCTCGCCGCCGCGGGTGAAGGCGCCGGCCAGGAACACCACCGTGTCGGGGGTCTCCTTCTCCAGCTCCATCAGGGAGGTCTCGGAGTCGAGGATGATTGAGACGTGCACGCCGCCCGCGACCAGCAGGGTCGCCAGGGAGGAGGCGGTCTCGGCCGCGAACTCGTCGTCGGAGCCGATGATGAAGGCGAAGCTCTGCGCCGGGGCCGGGCCCGGACGCACCGGCGCTTCCGCCGTCAGCAGCAGGTCGTCGCCGTTGGCGGACGCCGCCCGCTCGACCTCGACCTTGACGAGGCCGTGGGCGCTCAGGATGCGCTGCCAGCCCTCGATATCCTCGAGACGGCCCACGGGCAGGCCGCCCGCGGCCTCCTCGAACCAGCCGGCCGTCAGCCCGAACACGAGGTCGCGGAACAGGGAGGCGCCCGGCTCAACGGCCACCAGCAAGCCGCCGGTGGCGAGCGCCCCGGCGAGCTGTCCCGGCAGGCCGCGGTCGCCGCGGTGCAGGCTGCCCGATGCCAGGATCAGGTCGAAGCTGCCGGGCGCGAGCTCCTCGGCGGTCTCGACCACGGCGGCGGCGCGGCCGAGGGACAGGCGTGCGCGCTCGGCGAGCCGGCGGTCGGTCTCGAACACGGTGAGCCGGGCCTCGGCTGCGGCCGCGAAGGTCGCGGTCTGGGCCGAGAGCGGACCGAAACCGACCTGGAGGACCCGCAGCGCCCGCTCCTTGGGGAGCTGGGCGCGGCTGCGCTCGATCAGGCCGGCGACGACGTCGGCGCCGTGGCGCGCGGTGGCCGAGCGCAGCACGAAGGCGTCGATCGCCCCCTGCGGCAGGGACGGCGCGTCGCTCAGCGTGCCGGCGAGCAGCCGATCGACCAGGGCGCCGACATCGGCGATGAGCACCAGCTCGGCCGAGAGGTCCGGGTGGTCGCCGGCGATCCAGCGCATGATCTCGTCGGGCGCGGGCAGCGCGGCGCCGTCGCCGAGCGTCCAGTTCTGGCCCGCGCGCTCGGCGAGGCCGCTGCTCTCCAGGGCGTAGAGGGCGTTCAGCAGCCAGGGGCGCAGGACCTCCGGCACGCGGCTGTCGGTGATCGAGACGGTCTCGCCCTGCGCCAGCCCGGAGGCGAGGCGGTAGGCGAGCGAGGTCGCCCAGCCCTCCAGCAGGAGATGGCCCGGCGACAGGGCGGCGTCGGACGGCCCCTTCGCCTCGGCGGCGAGCGGGCGCAGGCGCGCGGCCACGCTCGGGCGGCGCTCCATCGGGATCGCGGTCGGCTCGGTGGCGAGTTCCGGCACCTGCGAGATCGCGAAGGCCGAGAGGTCGCCGCCGTTCTTGGCGCGCAGGGCCTGGAACCGGCCCTCGCGGATCGTGGCGATGACCGCACCCTCGGGGTCGAGGAGCGTGAAGTCCGCCAGGATCGAGCGCTCATTGCAGCGGCGCGTGCGGATGATCGAGCGGGCGATCACCGCGCCGGGGCGCAGCAGCCGGACCTCGCCGAAGCGCACCGGGATGTAGGCCTTGCCGCCGTTCTCGCCGAGCAGGTCAGCGAACAGCAGGATCAGCCCGTGGAAGCAGGCGTCGAGCCGGTTCGGCACGAGGCCGTAGCGGGTGTCGGGCTCGGCCGGCAGCAGGTCGGACACGATGGTGGCGTCGTCCAGACGGGCGCTCAGGGCGACCTGCTGGAAGCTCGGGCCGAAGGCGAGGCCGGAGGCCAGGGCCTTGGCGTAGAGCGCGTCGCCGCTGAGCACGTGCTCGCCCGCGGTCTCGAAGCTGAAGCCGTCGAGATCCGGGCTCTTCGGCGCCGAGAAGGTCCCCTCGACGATCTTGGCCTGGGCGTGGAGCTGCCAGGGCGTCTGGGTCAGGCGCGGGCGGCTCAGCACCTGGATGCCGTTGCCGGAGCCCGACAGGCGCACCGCGACCTCGCGCAGGGCGTCCTCGGTGAACACCATCGGCGCCACGATCTCGAAGTCGGCCAGCACGACCTCGTCGTCGCGCAGGGCCTCGCGGACGCAGGCCAGAGCCATCTCGACGAAGCCGGCGCCCGGCATGATCACCTGGCCGTCGACCTTGTGGTCCTCCAGTTCCGGCACCATCACCGGATCGACGAAGCCGTTCCACTCCAGCCCGTCGAAGGTCGTGCGCGACCCGATCAGCGGGTGGTAGGGGCGGGGGCTCATCGCGCCGACGCCCTCGGTGGTGTCGGCGAGGCGGAACGGGCGGCGCTGCCACGGGTAGGAGGGCAGGCGGACATCGCCCTTCGGCGCGTCGCCGAACAGCACGGTCTCGTCGACCTGCGCGCCCTGGACGAGGGCGGCGCTGACCGCCTTGGCGATCGGGTCGCCGCCGGAGGCCTTGCGGTGCATCACGCCGACCGTGGCGGTCTCGATGCCCAGCGGCTCGACCGCGTCGCCGACGTGGGACATCAGGGTCGCGCGCGGTCCGACCTCGACGAAGACGCGGGCGCCGCGGCGGGTGGCGTCCTGCACGGCCTCGCAGAAGCGCACCGGCTCGCGGATGTTGCGCCACCAGTAGCCGGCGCCGAAATTCTCGCCGCCCAGCACCGAGCCGGTCACGGTCGAGACCATCGCGGTCGTTCCGGTCCGCGACTTGAGGCCCGCGAGGTCGCGCAGCAGCGGCTTCTCGGTCGGATCCATCAGCCGGCCGTGGAAGGCGTAGGCGAGGTCGAGCTTGCGGCCGCGGCGGCGCTTGCGCGACAGGGCCTTGATGGCGGCGTCGATATCGGCCACCGGGCCCGCGACCGTGACGGCCTTGGGGCTGTTGTAGGCGGCGATGTCGAGGGTCGGGTAATCCTTGAGGAAGGTCTCGACCTCCTCGGACGGCATCAGCAGCACCGCCATGGTGCCCTGGCCGTGCGTCGTCTCCTGGTGGTGGCTGCGGTAGTAGATGACCCGGACCGCGTCCTCCAGGCTCAGGATCCCGGCGGCCTCGGCGGCCGCGATCTCGCCTACGCTGTGGCCGAGGACGTAGGACGGGATCAGGCCCTTGGCCTTGAGGGCGGCCGTCGAGGCGCTCTCGATGGCGAAGATCAGCGGCTGCGAGACGCTGGTGAGCGCGAGGCGCTCGTCCAGGTCGTCGGCGTAGAGCGCCGCCTTAAGCGACCAGTCCGAGTAGGTCTGGAACAGGGTATCGATCCGGTCGAAGGTCGCGCGGAAGACCGCGTTCTCCTCGTAGGCCTCGCGGCCCATGCCGGCCCACTGGCTGCCGTTGCCGGAATAGATGAAGGCCACCTCGGCGACGCGGTCGACGGCGGTGCCGGTGAAGGCGTCCTGCGTGTCCTCGCCCTCGCCGACGGCGCGCAGCGCCGCGGCGACGTCGGCCTTGCCGTCGAGCGCGACGGCGAGGCGGGCGGGCATGCGTTCGCGACGATGCGCCACCGCGGCCGCCACGGTCGCGACCTGCTCCGGCGCGGCCTCGAGGCGCTCGGCGTAGTCGAGGGCCAGCTCGTTCAGCGCGGCGCGGCTCTGGGCCGAGAGCAGCAGCACCTGGGCCTGGGGCTCCGCGGTCGCCGGGGCGGGCTTCGCCCAGGCGGGGGCGTCGGTGATGACGACGTGGGCGTTGGTGCCGCCGAAGCCGAAGGAGTTGACGCCGGCGAAGCGCTCGCGCGGGCCGCGGTC
Organism: Methylobacterium mesophilicum; assembly: GCF_036441335.1. GTDB lineage: Bacteria > Pseudomonadota > Alphaproteobacteria > Rhizobiales > Beijerinckiaceae > Methylobacterium > Methylobacterium mesophilicum_B. The sequence continues at coordinate 69,782 of NZ_MLBW01000017.1, read as the reverse complement.
GATCTTCAGCGGCGCGCGCACGACGTCCAGGTTGAGCTCGCCGAACGGGATCTCGGGGTTGAGCTCGGCCGCGTGCAGCGACGGCGGCACGAGGTCGTGCTCCAGGGCGAGCGTCGCCTTCATCAGTCCGGCGAGGCCGGAGACCGGCTCGGTGTGGCCGATATTGGTCTTGATCGATCCGATCGGCAGCGGCGCCTGCCGGCCGCGGCCGAGCTTGGAGCCGATGGCCGAGGCCTCGATCGGGTCGCCCACCGGCGTGCCGGTGCCGTGCGCCTCCATGAAGGCGAGGTCGTCGAGCCGGATCTCGGCCTCGCGGTAGACCTTCTCCAGCAGGGCACCCTGGGCGTAGCCCGAGGGGAGGGAGATGCCGGTGGTCCGGCCGTCGGAGTTGATGCCGGAGGCGGCGACCACCGCGCGCACCGTGGCACCGTTGCGCCGCGCGGCCTCGGCCGACTGCAGCACGAACACCACGCCGCCCTCGGAGCGCACGTAGCCGTCCGCGTTCTTGGAGAACGCCTGGCACAGGCCGGTGCGCGAGAGCATCTGCGCGGTGGAGAAGCAGATGAAGTTGAACGGGCTCGCCAGCACGTTGACGCCGGCGACGACGGCGGTGTCCACGCGGCCCGACCGGATCGCCTGAACGGCGTTGTCGAAGGCGACGAGCGAGGACGAGCAGGCCGTGTCGACCGTGAAGCTCGGGCCCTTGAGGTCGAAGATGTAGGAGATGCGGTTCGAGATGATCGAGAGCGTGTTGCCGGTCGCCGCGTAGGCGTCGCCCGACGGCGCGTCGAGGATGCGCAGGTTGCCGTAATCGAGCGAGGAGGCGCCGACGAACACGCCGATATTGCTGCCGGCGACGCTCGACGGGCGCAGGCCCGCGTCCTCGAGGGCTTCCCAGGTCAGCTCCAGCAGCATCCGCTGCTGCGGATCCATCTGCTCGGCCTCGCGGGGCGAGATGCCGAACACCGCCGGGTCGAACGACCACACGTCGTCGATGACGCCCGCCGCCCAGGTGTAGCTCTTGCCGCGCTCATGGGCCCGCGGGTGGGCGAACCGCTCCAGGGAGAACCGGTCGGCCGGCACCTTGCTGACGGCGCAGCGCCCCTCGGAGAGGAGTGACCACAGGCCGTCCACGCTGGGGGCCCCGGGCAGTCGGCATGCGCGTCCGACGATCGCAATGTCTGTACGTTGTGTCACGTTCGGTTCGCACACGCTCGTTATCGGAAGTCGGCTCGGCTCTCGACGAGTGAGTACCCTCTCACCCCTTACTGTGGCACCATTGCGGTGTCCAACCAGCCCCGGCGCGAGGTCATCCCCGCGTGGCAAAATTGCCAGAGGCTGTGACATGTATTCATCAGAAGCTTATCCAATTCCTGCGGCCAAAACGCCAAGTTTGAACCGCCGGACCGGCTTCCGAGACGCGGGCTCGATCACGAGAAAGCCACAGTTGCGGCTCCGCGGCCGCCGCCCGTCTAGCGGCATCGACGCCGATTCCGGAAGAAATCTTCGCGATGTCGCGCAGGTCCCGCACAGGAATCCGGGCCCGCGATGCCGCGCGGCGACGATCAAGACCCGATCCGGGCGACGCTGTCCTTGGTTCGTCCGACCCCGCAATAGGTGAAACCGTGACGGGCGGCGCTCACCGGGTCGTAGATGTTGCGCAGGTCGATCAGCACAGGGGCCACCTCGCCGGACGCCATGGCCCGACGCAGCCGGTCGAGGTCGAGGGCCCGGAACGCGTTCCACTCGGTGACGATCACCACCGCGTCCGCGCCCTCGGCGCAGGCGTAGGCGTTCTCGGCGTAATCCACAGCCGGCATCAGGATCCGGGCCTGCTCCATGCCCTCGGGATCGTAGGCGCGGACGACGGCGCCGGCGTCCTGGAGGCCGGCCACGATCGCCAGCGAGGGCGCGTCGCGCATGTCGTCGGTGTTCGGCTTGAAGGTCAGGCCGAGCAGCGCCACCGTCCGGCCCCGCACCGACCCGCCGCAGGCCCTGATCACCTTGCGCGCCATCGCGCGCTTGCGCTGGTCGTTGACCGCCACAACCGTCTCGACCAGCCGCAGCGGCGTGCCGGCATCCTGGGCGGTCTTGACCAGCGCCAGCGTGTCCTTGGGGAAGCACGAGCCGGGATCGTAGGCGCGGACGACGGCGCCGGCGTCCTGGAGGCCGGCCACGATCGCCAGCGAGGGCGCGTCGCGCATGTCGTCGGTGTTCGGCTTGAAGGTCAGGCCGAGCAGCGCCACCGTCCGGCCCCGCACCGACCCGCCGCAGGCCCTGATCACCTTGCGCGCCATCGCGCGCTTGCGCTGGTCGTTGACCGCCACAACCGTCTCGACCAGCCGCAGCGGCGTGCCGGCATCCTGGGCGGTCTTGACCAGCGCCAGCGTGTCCTTGGGGAAGCACGAGCCGCCGTAGCCCGGCCCGGCGTGCAGGAACTTCGACCCGATCCGGTTGTCCAGGCCGATGCCCCGCGCCACCGCCTGGACGTCGGCGCCAACCGCCTCGCACAGGTCCGCCACCTCGTTGATGAACGTGATCTTCGCCGCCAGGAACGCGTTCGCCGCGTACTTGGTCAGCTCGGCCGTGCGCCGCGACGTGACCATGATCGGCGCCTGGTTGAGGTAGAGCGGCCGGTAGACCTCGCGCATCACCGCCTCGGCGCTGGCCTCCTCGGCGCCGACGACGATGCGGTCGGGCCGCTTGAAGTCGGCGATGGCCGCGCCCTCGCGCAGGAACTCGGGGTTCGACGCGACCGCGAACTGCGCCGCGGGGTTGGTCTCGCGGATGATGCGCTCGACCTCGTCGCCGGTGCCCACCGGCACGGTCGACTTCGTCACCACCACCGTGAAGCCGGACAGCGCGCCGGCGATCTCCCGGGCGGCGTCGAACACGAAGCTCAGGTCGGCGAAGCCGTCGCCGCGGCGGGAGGGCGTGCCGACCGCGATGAACACCGCGTCGGCCTCGGCCACGGCCTCCCGCATGGTCGAGCGGAAGGCGAGCCGGCCCTGGCGGACGTTCTCGGCGACGAGGACGTCGAGTCCCGGCTCGTAGATCGGCATCCGGCCGGTGTTCAGGCTGGCGATCTTGTCGGGGTCCCGGTCGATGCACACGACCGTGTGGCCGAAATCGGCCAAGCAGGCGCCGGAGACCAGGCCGACATATCCGGCCCCAATCATCGCAATCCGCATCGGGCCCTCCCGGCAGCTCGCCCTCGGCTTGCTGCGATGCAACATGATCCGGGCCGCACGCGGATGCAACCCGGGCCAGCCTGGATCTGGTCCAGTCTGTCACGGGAATGCAACACCCGCGAAGGATGACTGTAGTTTGACAGCGGGGCGGTGCGCGCCCCGCCCCGGCCGCCGGGCCGCGCACCGCCCGTCCGCGAAGGCGCGCGGGGCGTCTTCGCAGCGGGGGCGGCTTCCTGTAGAAGCGCCCCGCCCGACGGGGAGGCCCGGATCCGCCCCCGAGGACCCGACCCAAGGATCGGTGAAGGACCGCGATGACCGAATTGCCCAACGTGCACGTGCGTGCCGAGGTCCTGGCCCAGGCGCTGCCCCACATGCAGCGCTACGACCAGGAGATCGTGGTCATCAAGTACGGCGGCCACGCCATGGGCGACCGGGCCGCGGCCGAGGACTTCGCCGAGGACATCGTCCTGCTGGAGCAGTCCGGGCTGAAGCCGATCGTCGTGCACGGCGGCGGGCCGCAGATCGGCAAGATGCTCGACCGGCTCGGCATCCAGTCCGAGTTCCGCGGCGGCCTGCGCGTCACCGACGAGGCCACCGTCGAGGTGGTCGAGATGGTCCTGGCCGGCCTGATCAACAAGCAGATCGTCGGGTGGATCTCCGCCGAGGGCGGCCGGGCGGTCGGCCTGTGCGGCAAGGACGGCAACATGGTCCGGGCCAAGCGGGCGATGAAGACCGTCGTCGATCCCGAGAGCCACGTGGAGCAGACCGTCGATCTGGGCCTCGTCGGCGAGCCGGACCACGTCGAGCGCGGCGTCCTCGACGCGGTGCTCAAGGCCGAGCTGATCCCGGTCCTGGCGCCGGTCGCCTACGGGGCGGACGGGCAGACCTACAACGTCAACGCCGACACGTTCGCGGGGGCGATCGCCGGGGCGCTCCGGGCCAAGCGCCTGCTGCTGCTCACCGATGTGCCGGGCGTGCTCGACAAGGACAAGAAGCTGATCCCGGAACTCACCGTGGAGGATTGCCGGCGCCTCATCGCCGACGGCACCATCACGGGCGGGATGATCCCGAAGATCGAGACCTGCATGTACGCGATCGAGCGCGGCGTCGAGGCGGTCGTCATCCTCGACGGCAAGGTCAACCACGCCGTGCTCCTCGAGCTGTTCACCGATTACGGCGCCGGCACCCTGATCCGCCGGGGCTGACATCCGGGCCATCCGCGCGCCGCGCCGGAACCGGCGCGGTGCGCGGACGCAACCTCCGCGCGCGCAGCGCATTGTCGTACCTCGCCCGCCCCGGAGGGGCCGGCCAGCAAGGTCCGGGCAAGGTACCGGCAAGCATCGAACTTGCGAGCTTGACCGTTCCGGTCCAGATTCCGGGGCAGCAGCAACCTGAGGGGTTCCGGTGCACCACCCCGACAAGGCCCAGTTCACCACGCCCGCGGCGCGCGGCTTCGCCGACGTCGACACCTGGGTGTTCGACCTCGACAACACCCTCTACCCGAGCGACGCCGCGGTCTGGCCGAAGGTCGACGAGCGCATCACCCTGTACGTGATGCAGCTCTACGGGCTCGACGGGCTCTCGGCCCGCGCCCTGCAGAAGTACTTCTACCACCGCTACGGCACGACGCTGTCGGCGCTGATGGTCGAGTCGCGGATCGACCCCCACGACTTCCTCGACTTCGCCCACGACATCGACCACTCGTCGATCAAGCTCGACAAGAGCCTCGGCGACGCGATCGAGCGGCTGCCCGGGCGCAAGCTGATCCTGACCAACGGGTCGCGCCGGCACGCCGAGAACGTCGCCGGCAAACTCGGCATCCTCGACCATTTCGAGGACGTGTTCGACATCGCCGCCGCCGACTTCGTGCCGAAGCCGGAGCGCACGACCTACGAGCGGTTCCTGGAGAAGCACGCCGTCGAGCCGACCCGCGCGGCCCTGTTCGAGGACATCGCCCGCAACCTCGCGGTGCCGCACGACCTCGGCATGGCGACCGTGCTGGTCGTGCCGAAGGTCACCGATCCCTACCGCGAGGCCTTCGAGCAGGAGGCGGTGCGCGAGCCGCATATCGATCACATCACGGACGATCTCGCCGCCTTCCTCTCCGCCTGCGTGCTGCCCGAGGCGCGGTCCGCGTCCGAGGAGCGTCGCTGAGGCGGAGCCGGGCGGCGCGGCGCGCGGCGTCGCCGCATCCGGGGGAGGAGCGGGCCGCAGACCCGGCCCGCGCCCGGACGGGCGGCCAATCGCGTCCGCAACCCGATCGACAAGCCGGCGACGATCCTGTAGAGAGCGGCCCAACTCACAACAGGATCGCCGAAATCCTGGCGCCGATCGCCCATGAGGGGCGGAACGGCGCGACGGCCGGAGCTATGCCATGAACATCATCGAGCAGCTGGAGCGCGAGGAAGTCGCGCGCCTCGCCAAGACCATCCCGGATTTCGAGCCGGGCGATACGCTCATCGTCAACGTCCGCGTGAAGGAAGGCGAGCGCACCCGCGTTCAGGCCTACGAGGGCGTCTGCATCGCCCGCTCGGGCGGCGGCCTCAACGAGAGCTTCACGGTGCGCAAGATCTCGTACGGCGAGGGCGTGGAGCGCGTCTTCCCGGTCCATTCCCCGATGATCGACTCGATCAAGGTGGCCCGCCGCGGCAAGGTGCGCCGCGCCAAGCTGTACTACCTGCGCGACCGGCGCGGTAAGTCGGCCCGCATCGTCGAGCGCACCGACCGCTACAAGGCCAAGGACACCCCGGCCCAGGCGCCCGCCGCCGCCGAGTAGGCTGCCCGATCCGCTCCGCGGGTCGGAGCCATCGCCCCGTCTCAGACCGGTCCGGCTCAGCCGGGCCGGTTTTTTCGTGTCCGACGCCCCTCAGGCAGCCCGGATCCCGTCGCGGAACCGCTGGTTCTCGGCGGAGAGCTTCTCGGACCTGCGCGACGGGTCGATCGCGGCGCCGAGGACACGCCCGGCCTCGCCGGCCCGGGCCGCCTCGATCGTGGCGCTGAGGGCCAGGAGTTGGTCTGGCAGGCGATGCCAGCGATCAAGCTGGCGAAGGCCCCGATCTGCTCGGCCCCATCCGCGAGTTCGCCCACGGGGGCGTCCGTGCGACGCGCCTCGGTCGCCGCCCGCGCGGTCTCGGCGGAGGATCGCGCCATCCGCCCGGAGATCTCCTGGATGGCGATCGCCATCTCCTCGGGGGCCGCGGCGACGCTCTTGACGCTCCCGGCGGTCTCTTGCGCATCGCTGCCGACGAGCCGGCGGTCGGGAACCGCAGAACCGTGCCGTCCCTCGCGCAGATGGCGACGGAGTCGGCCCCTCCATAGAGGCGGATGGCCATGGCGGTCTCGGCCGGCGCCGCCAGGGCGGCCTCGCGGGACCGGGTGCCGCGCCCGACCCGGGTCTCGAGTCTTTGAGCGTAGGTGAGAGCAGCTCGGTGACCGTGCGCGGGGATTGCAGCCGCTCCGACAGCAGTGTCTCGCAATACAGTCGCGGTCCGGCAGTGCCGATGAACCCGAAGAGCGATACCGTGAGCGCGATCTGCGCGATTAACCTGATTTACAGAGTATTGCGCGAGAATATCCTGATCGTGATACATTCCGGAAGATTGCCGACAACGGCAACACTGCGGTGAGACCTGATGAATCCGCGCACCCATGTCAACGCGAGCTCGGGGATCCGATACGAGATCTGAAAGGTGGAGGGACCATCGACGCAGGGCGGGCGAAGAGGCGCGGCGTCGCCACGCGGTCTGCACCGGGCGCAGGAGCGGACGGCCGAGCGGCGATGGAAGACCTGAGATCGCGCCGCCTCTGCCGCGACGGAGCGGCCCGACCGCCCGCGACGGCCGGGCGCGATCGGGCGTCTAGCCGATCCGCGCGGTCACCTCGATCTCGACGCGCATCTCGGGGCGCAGGAGGCCCGCCACGATCACGATCGTGGCGGCGGGCCGGACATCCGCCAGCACCCGCCCGCAGACCGCCAGCACGGCCTCGGCATCGTCCCGGTCGGTGACGTAGTAGGTGGCGCGCACGAGGCCGCCGAGACCGGTCCCGGCCTCGGCGAGAACCGAGCGGATCGTCCGCCAGCAGGCCTCGGCCTGCGCGGCAGCGCCTTCGGGCATGGTCATCGTGGCGTAGTCGTAGCCCGTCGTCCCGGACAGGTAGACGGTGTCGCCGTCGACCACCGCCCGGGAGTAGCCGTAATCCCGCTCGAACGGGGAGCCCGAGGTGATCAGCCGCCGGCTCATCCGCCGCGCAGGGCCTCCAGAACCTTGCCGCCGGCACGACCCGTGGGCGTCATGCCGAGCCGGCGCTCCACGTCCTTGATGGCGTCGCGCGTCTTCTGGCCGACCTTGCCGTCCGGCTCGCCGACGTCGTAGCCGCGGGCGGCCAGCCGGGTCTGGAGGTCGCGGCGCTCGGCCCGCGACAGGGGCGGGTCGTCGGTCGGCCAGGCCGCCTGGACGCCGGGCTTGCCGCGCAGCCGGTCGGACAGGACCGCGATGGCGAGGCCGTAGGATTCGGCGGCGTTGTACGAGTAGATCGCGTCGAAGTTCCGGGTTACCAGGAAGGCCGGGCCGTCGATCCCGGCGGGCGCGATGATGCCGGCGGGACCCTCACCCGAGAGCGGGCGGCCATCGGCGCGGGTGACGCCGAGCGAGGCCCAGTGGGCGATCGGCTTCTTGTTCTTGCGTCCGGCGGCGCCGACGTTGAAGCCGCGGGGCAGCTTGACCTCGTAGCCCCAGACCTGACCGTGCTGCCACTTGGCGACGTGCAGGAAATTGGCGGTGGACGCGACGGCGTCGGCCACCGAATCGACCACGTCGCGCCGGCCGTCGCCGTCGCCGTCGACCGCGAGGCGGTGATAGGTGGTCGGCATGAACTGGGTCTGGCCGAACGCGCCCGCCCAGGAGCCGGTCAGCCGCTCCGGCGCGATGTCGCCCCGCTCGATGATCCGCAGGGTGGCGATCAGCTCGCCGCGGAAGAAGTCCCGGCGGCGGTTGTTCGAGCAGGCCAGCGTCGCTAGGGACTGCACCAGCGGCATCTTGCCGAGGTTCTTGCCGAAATTCGACTCGACGCCCCAGACAGCCGCGATCGTGTAGCGGTCGACCCCGTAGCGCGACTCGGCCTGGGCGAGCGCGGCCGCGTTCTGGCGCATGGCCGCGCGCCCGTCCTCGACGCGCTCGTCGTCGACGAGCGCCGCCATGTAGTCCCAGATCGGCGTCTTGAACTCGGGTTGCGCCTGGGACAGCTCGATCACCTTGTCGTCGTAGCTGATGCCGCTCGTGGCGGCCCGGAAGGTCTGCGCCGAGACGCCCGCGGCCGCGGCCTGGGACTGGATGCCGGCGAGGCAGCTGTCGAAATCGGCCCGCGCCGGCAGGCTCGCCAGGGGCAGGATCGCGATGCCGGCGAGCAGCCCGAGCGCGCGCGCCGTCCTCGGTCCCGTCGGGTGCTTCGGCATGCTGACGATCCTCACGATGCGGAACGGAGTCTGGGCGCGGATTCAGGCGACATGTGGGTTAACGAACGGTGAGGAAACCCGCCGCACCTTGACCCACTTGCCTACCAATCGGTCGGTTGACTCGGACCCGGTCCGTCAGCGGCCGGCCCACAGGGCAGGGAGACGGGACGCCTGATGAAGGACTGGAATCAACGGCGCCGAACTCGTCAGCACGCTCGGGCGCATCGGTGCGGTGAGTCCAGAACTCCTCGAGGCCCACGTCCAGCTCGCCGCGGCGGCCCCGGCCGCGCGCGAGCCGGACGCGAAGACCCGCGAGCTGATCGCTCTCGCGGTGGCGGTGACGACCCGGTGCGGCGGCTGCATCGCCGTGCATTCCGATGCCGCCCGCAAGGCCGGCGCGAGCGAGGAGGAGGTCGTGGAGGCGCTGGGCGTGGCGGTGGCGCTGAACGCCGGCGTCGCCCAGGTCTATAACGCCCGCGCCTTCGAGGCGTTCACCGGTGAGTCCGTCTGAGCCGACTGGGACAGGGCCGCGCGCCACCCTCCTCGCAGGGCGGGGTGCGCGCCTTCAGGACGGCCCGCCAGCCCGGCCTGGGCTGCCGAAGCGGTCCAGATAGGCGCAGAGCATGTCGGCCAGGGCATCCGCGAAGGTCATCATGTCCGCCTCGGTCCGGACCGTCTCCGAGATGCGCTCGCCGACCTCGCCGAGCGTCATCGCGATGATCTCGCCCGCGACCCGCAGGTCGGCCTCGGGAGCCGCGGGCCGTGCCGCGCGCAGGAAGTCGCGGAAGGCCTGTGAGCCGGCCAGCTGCGGCTCCGCGGCCTCCGGCGCGTCGCGATAGGCCGGGGCGGCCGCGTCGAGGGCCCGGCGCATCGCGGCCTCCGCACATTCCGAGCGCACGAAGGCGTGGACGGCGGCGCGCAGGCGCGCCCCGGGCGCCAGGTCGGGATCCGTCAGGATGCCGGCGAGGAGCGCGGAGGTGTCCCGCCACTCGTCGCTCTGGAGCTGGAACAGGATCGCCGCCTTGTTGGGGAAGTACTGGTAGAGCGAGCCGATGCTGACGCCGGCGCGCTCGGCGACCCGCGCGGTCGTGAAGCGCGCCGCGCCGACCTCCGCCAGAACCTGAGCGGCGGCCTCCAGAACGGCCGCGACGAGGTCGCTGGAGCGCGCCTGCCGCGGCTGCTTTCGCTTGGAGATTCCGAGGCTTGGCCGGTCGGGCATGGGGCGGGGCTCGGAACGCGAATAGGCGCGGGCAGGGGGCGCCGGTACTCTGCGTCGCGTTCAGTCGAACACGCAAGACGGAAAGCAACGCGCCATGTCACGCTCAGCATCCACACTCGCCGAACCGCGTATCGCGTCACTGCTGGACAGTCTCTTCGCGCACGCGGAGGCTTCTTCTCCGTTGAGCGCCATCGGCGATCTCTCGGCGGACGAGCGGGCGCGCCTCATGGGCAGCCGCACCGGCTACCGGGACTTCTACGGCCGGCTCAAGGACATGCCCCTCGCGGTCTCGCGGGAGACCGGCCGGCTGCTCTACATGCTCGCCCGGACCCGCCGGGCGCGGACGATCGTCGAGTTCGGCACCTCCTTCGGCCTCTCGACCCTGCACCTCGCCGCGGCCCTGCGCGACAACGGCGGCGGGCGGCTCATCACCTGCGAGTTCGAGCCGTCCAAGGTGGTGCGGGCGCGGGCGAACCTGATGGAGGCCGGGCTGGCGGACCTCGTCGAGTTCCGGGAGGGCGACGCCCTCCAGACCCTCGGCCTCGACCTGCCCGACTCGGTCGACCTGCTGCTCCTCGACGGGGCGAAGGGCCTCTATCCCGAGGTTCTGAGCCTCGTCGAGAGCCGCCTCGGACCGGGGGCCCTGGTGGTCGCCGACAACGCGGACCACAGCCCGGACTACCTGGCGCGGGTGCGCGCGCCGAGCCGCGGCTACCTGTCGGTGCCGTTCGCCGACGACGTCGAGCTGTCCATGCGGCTCGGGTGAGGCCGGGCGCGGGATCCGGACCGGCGGTCGCCTCGGCGCGACGCGGCCGCCGTCGGGACGCGGATCCGGCCGCTCAGGCCCACGCGCGCTGAGCGAGCTTCTGCTCGTAGGCGTCGATGGACGAGACGCGCTCCAGCGTCAGCCCGATCTCGTCGAGGCCGTTCAGCAGGTTGTGCTTGCGGCCCTCGTCGACGTCGAAATGCAGGGTCCCGCCGTCCGGTCCCCGGATCGTCTGCGCCGCCAGATCGACCGTCAGGGTGGCGTTCGCGCCGCGCTCGGCGTCCTCGAAGAGCTTCTCCAGATCCTCGGGCGACACGACGATCGCCAGGATTCCGTTCTTCGCGCAGTTGTTGAAGAAGATGTCGGCGAAGCTCGTGGAGATCACGCAGCGGATGCCGAAATCGGCCAGTGCCCACGGCGCGTGCTCCCGGGACGAGCCGCAGCCGAAATTGTCGCCGCAGACCAGGATCTTGCTGTTGCGGTAGGCGGGCTGGTTGAGGATGAAGTCCGGGTTCTCGGAGCCGTCCTCGCGGTAGCGCATCTCGGCGAACAGGCTCTTGCCGAGTCCGGTCCGCCGGATCGTCTTCAGGTACTTCGCCGGGATGATCCGGTCGGTATCGACGTTGATCGTCCGCAGGGGCGCCGCGACGCCCTCCAGGGTGGTGAACTTTTCCATCGTCTGACGGCTCGTGTCGGTGGTCTCTCTGCCGGGCGGTTTAGCAGCCGCCGGCCCGGGCCGGAAGCGTCAGGCGAGGTCGGGCGCCGTTGCCCGGGACAGGGTGCCGTCGTGGAGAGCCGAGGCGACCAGCGCCCCGGCGATCCCGGCCGCCCGCAGCGCCCGCAGGTCGTCCGGGCCGCGTACGCCACCCGCCGCGTAGAGGCGGCGCTCCGGCGCCCGCGCCCGCAGGGCTCCCAGGGCCGCGAGGTCCGGGCCCGCCCCGGCGCCGACCTGCGCCAGCGTCATGGCGATCACCTCCGGGGGCCAGAGCGCGGGATCGTCGTGGAGGGCCGCCGGGCCGAGCCGCTCCGCGCCGCGCGTGTCGAGGGAGAACACCGCCCGGTCGCCGAGCCGCGTCACGAGGTCGGCATCCGCCTGGCTCTCGCTGCCGATCACCGGGCGGCCCACGCCGGAGGCCAGGAACGCGTCGACGCCCGCAGGCTCGGCGAAGCCCGCATCGACCCACAGGCTGACGCCCGGGCAGGCGCGGGCGATCGCCTCCAGGGCGCGGAGATCGGGTGGGGCGCGATCGATGATCGCGTCGAGATCGGCGACGTAGAGGATCGCGGCGGGCCACGCGTCGACCAGCCCGCGGGCCACCGCGTCCGGCGCCGAGCCCTTTGCCAACGGCGTCTCGATCGGGGCATAGGAGGAGCGCTCGCCCCGGCGCGCCCGCACCACGCGGCCGCCCCGGAGATCGAGCACCGGGATCACCGCGAAGCCGGGGCGCCCGATCCTGTGGTCCATCGAGGCGCTCATCGCGGTCCCATGCGCTCATCAAACCCAACGACGATCGGGTGGGACCTCGGCGGGGTCCACGTCAAGGTCGCCCTGGTCGAGGACGGCCGGGTCGCGGCCGCCGCGCAGGTGCCGTGCCCGCTCTGGCAGGGCCTGCCGGCCCTCGACCGGGCGCTGGAGGCTGCCCCCGCCTGGGCCCGCGGCGCGGCCCTCCACGCCGTGACCATGACGGGCGAGCTGACCGACTGCTTCGCCGACCGGCGCGACGGCGTCGCGGCGCTCGCCGGATGGGCCGGGTCGCACCTCGCCGGGACCGTGCGGATCTATGCCGGCCGCTCCGGCCTCGTCACCCCCGAGTCGGCCGCCTCCCTGTCGGCGGACGTGGCCTCGGCCAACTGGCACGCCACCGCGGCGCTCGCCGGCCGGCACGTCCCGGACGCGCTCCTCATCGATATCGGCTCGACCACCGCCGACCTGATTCCCGTCGTCGGCGGGCGGCCGGCCGCGACCGGCTACAGCGACGCCGAGCGGCTGGAGACCGGCGAGCTCGTCTATACCGGCGCGGTGCGCACGCCGGTGATCGCCCTGTCCGACCACGCCCCCTTCGCGGGCCGCCGGACCCGGCTGATGACCGAGACCTTCGCCCACATGGCGGACGTCTACCGCATCCTCGGCCAGCTCCCCGAGGGCGCTGACCAGCAGCCGAGCGGCGACCGCAAGGGCAAGACGGTCGCCGAGAGCGTGACCCGGCTCGCGCGGATCGTCGGGCGGGACCGGGCCGAGGCGCCCGAAACGGCCTGGACGGCGCTCGCCGCCCACTTCGCCGAGGCGCAGCTGCGCCTGCTGCACGACGCGGCGGCGGAGATCCTCAGCCGGCCCGATCTGGGCGCCGACGCGCCCCTCGTCCTGTGCGGCGCCGGCGCCTTCGTGGGCGCCCGCCTCGCCGAGCGGCTCGGCCGGTCCGCGACGCCGCTCGTGGCGCTGCTGGCGGACCGGATCGGCGGCGCGCGCGACGGGATCTCGACCTGTGGACCGGCGGTGGCGGTCGGCCTCATCGCCGCGGAGGAGGCAGTCGCATGAGTGCAATCAAGATCCTGGCCCGGATCCTGACCGCCCGGGTCGGGCCGCATATCGAGCTGGCCGTCGAGACGGAGACCGGCGAGGTGCTGAAGGTGCTGGCCACGGAGGACCAGGTCGACCGGCTGGTCGACGAGCTGGAGGATATCCTCAACTCGCCCGCCGACCCGGAGGATGACGGGCCGCCTCAGGCGGCCTGAGGCCCCGGGCCCCGCCGGTCGCCATGAGCCTGATCGCCGCCAAGATCGTCGTCACGCCGACCCTGATGTGGGCCGTGTCGGCGGCCGCGCGCCGGTGGGGCAGCCTCGTCGGCGGCCTGCTCTCGGGCCTGCCGCTCACCTCGGCGCCGATCTCGATCTACCTCGCCGCCGAACAGGGCGAGCGCTTCGCCGCCGACGCGGCGATCGGCTCGGTGGAGGGGCTCGGCGCGGTCACCGTCAGCTATCTCACCTACGCCGTCGCCGCGCCGCGGACGGGGATCCTCGCCTCCGTGTCCCTCGCCCTGGCGGCCTTCGTCCTCGCGGGCGCGCTGCTGCACGGCGTGATCCAGCCCGGCCTGTGGCTCGCCACGGCGATCGACCTGCCGGCGATGGCGCTGGCGGTCGCCCTGTGCCGGCCGGCCGCCGGGACAGCGGCGCCGGTNTCGGACTTCGCCGCCGACCCGGCCGGCACCTTCATCTTCCGGTTCGAGCCCGCCAGCGTCGTGCGCCGGCTCAGCCCCGGCTCGAAGCTGCTCGGCACGCCGCTGGTGCCGGTCGTCTACCGGATCGACATGCGCGACCCCAACAGCCTGTTCGTGTCCCAGGCGTTCCGCATGCGCAACCGCGACCTGGTCTACGTGTCGAACGCGCCCTTCACCGAGGTCCAGAAGGTCCTCACCGCCTTCAACGGCGTCACCGGACCGGTCGCCTCCGCCGCGACCGCCTACGCCTACGCGAAGTAGGCGCCGGGTCGTCGACAGGACCGCCGCGGAAAAAAATCGCGTTTCGCCGCGTCCTCGCGTATGGGCACTGGGTGCGGGGCGGGATCGAGGCTACGGAGCCGCATCCGCCGTCGCGCCGACGTGTCGCGCAAGGATGCCCAGAAGAGCCCGATGAAGATCGGACGTTTCGTCCCCGCCCACGGGCCGCTCCGGCCCGCGCTGATCGCCCTGAGCCTGTGTCTCGCGCTCCTGCCGGCCACCCAAGCGGTGGCCGACGTGGTGGTCGGCGTCGCGGTTCCGCGGTCTGGTCCCTACGTGGCGGTCGGCGAGCAGGTCCTGCGCGGCGTCGAGGCCGCCGCCCGGGACGCCAACGCCATGGGCGGCCTCGACGGCCAGCCCGTCACCCTCGACGTGCAGGACGACGCCTGCGACTCGAACACCGCGATGGCGGTGGCCAACCACTTCGTTCGGTCGAACGTCCGCCTCGTCGTCGGCCATGTCTGCTCCAACGCCTCCATCGCCGCTTCCGACATCTACGCCCAGAACGGGGTGGTGATGATCACCGCCGCCTCGGTGGCGGCGCGGCTCACCGACCGGGGGCTCCCGAACATCTTCCGCGTCTGCGGCCGCGACGACGATCAGGCGCGCCTGTCCGCCGCCGTGCTGGCCGAGCGGTTCCGCGACCGGAAGATCGCGCTGATCCAGGACCAGACGCCGGCGGCCCGCAGCCTCGCGGCCGCCACCAAGGACAACCTCAACCGCATCGGCGTGAACGAGGCGCTGTTCCTGTCGTTCTCGCCGAGCGACGCCGACGACGCCGCCCTGGCCGACCGGCTCAAGGGCGCCGGGATCGAGGTCGTCTACTACGGCGGCGACGCCGCCGAGATGGGCCGTCTCGTCAAGATCGCGGCGGACCGGGGCTTCCGGCCGCAATGGTTCGGCACCTCGGCCATCGCCACGCCGGATTTCGCCAAGATCGCCGGATCGGCCAGCAACGGCGTGCTGATGACCTTCTACCTCGACCCGAGCCGGCAGCCCGCCGCCGCGACCGTCGTGAAGGCCTTCAAGGCCGAGGGCGTCGATCCCACCGGCTCGACGATCTACGGGTACGCGGCCATGCAGGCGCTGGTGGCGGCCGGCAACTTCGCCCACTCCACCGAGCCGAAGCCCATCGCGCAGGCGCTGCACACCGAGCGCTTCGATCTCGTGCTCGGCACCGTCGGCTTCGACGCCAAGGGCGACGTCACCGCGCAGGGCTACGTGCTCTACGTGTGGAAGGACGGGAGCTTCACGCCGGCCGGGAAGTGAGGGGCGGACCCCTCCCAGGCGCCCTCACAAGGTCTCTGCGGCCTCGACCTCCGCGCCGCGGCCGAGCCCCCGCAGCAGCTCGGCGAGATGCGGGCGGACCCGCAGCTGCAGGGCGTGCAGCCGCCGCACCGCCGCGCTGAGTTCCCCGTCCCGCCCCAGCATCGCGTCGGCGAAGCCGATCATGCGCGCGTTCGGCCAGGCCGGCTCGCGCAGGGCGTGCAGGCGCTCCACCAGGCCGGCGGCGGGCGCGTCCGGCTCGGCCTGCGCGAACAGGGTCAGCAGCGCCGCGGTGGAGCGCGACAGGCCGTAATGGCAGTGGACGAGGAGATGGCCGGCGCCGTCGAGCGCCCGCCCGAACTCCAGGATCGCCGCGACGTGCTCCGGTTCGGGCGGGACGAGGCCCTCGCCGGGGCCGAGGCAGTCGTGGAACCGGAGGGTCGTCCGGGCGTGGGCGCCGTAGGCGGTGAAGGCCGCGGGCTCCGGCGTTCCGGGATCGAGCAGCGACAGGACGTGGCTCACGCCGCGCGCGCCGTGGCCGGCCAGCTCCTCCAGGCCGCAGACGGTGTGCAGGGTGACGGCGGGCTGGGTGTGCATCCCGGGCGCCTAGCACGGGCGCGCGCCGGTTTCGAGGCGCGACGGAACTGCTCCGCCCGCCCGCGGCTTTCGAGAACCGGCACGCACGTGCTACCTGCGACCCCCGATCCGGCCCGGCCGGGCCGGACCTGCTCGGACGAGATGCCGTTGGACGAACCTCACCTCGCGCGATCCCCCGCGGCCGGGACGCGGCGCCGCAGCGTGCTGACCGCCGGCCTCGGCGCGGCCGCGGCGCTCACCGGGCGCGGCGCTCGCCGACGACCCGCTGCCCGGGCTGCTGGTGCCGGTCGCCGCGTTGGTGTTGACGGTCCCGCCCGCCGCCACCGTGCCGGCGACCGCGTTGGTGGTGGCCGAGCCCGGCGCGTTGCCGCCCGAAGTCGAGACGTAGATCTGCTTGAGCGTCTCCGGCGTCTCCAGGTAGCGCGGCGCGATCTCCATCACGACGTGGTACTGGTTCAGCGGGTTGTAGATCGTCGAGACCTGGCGCTGGCCGAAGGCGTCGTAGAGGGTGTTGTCGATCTTGTTCGGCGTGATGCCGTAGCGGAACGCGGTCGCCCGGTCGATCACGACCCGGCTCTCCAGCCCGCCCTCCTGCTGGTCGGAGGTCACGTCCGCGAAGGTCGGATCCTTCTGCAGGGCCGCCACCAGCTTCGGGGCGGCGGCGAACAGCTCCTCGGCGGTGTCGCCCTGGAGGGTGTACTGGTACTGGGCGAAGCTCTGGCGGCCGCCCATCTGCAGGTCCTGGCGGGGGAAGACGTAGAGGCGCGCGCCCGCGACCTGCGCGAGCTTCGGCCGCAGCCGCGCCATCACGGCCGAGATCGGCGCCCGCTCGTTGAGCGGCTTCAGGCCGACGAACACGTTGGCCGAGTTGGTGCCGCGGCCGCCCGTGAAGCCGACGACGCTCTCCACCGCCGGATCCGCCCCGACGATCGCGGTCGCCTGCTTGAGCTTGTGCTCCATCGACTGGAACGAGATGCGCTGGTCGGCCTGGATGCCGCCCATCATCTGCCCGGTATCCTGCTCCGGGAAGAAGCCCTTCGGGACGATGATGTAGAGGTAGACGTTGAGCCCGACCGTGGCGAGCAGGCTCAGCAGGACGAGGCGCGGATGGGCGAGCGCCACCTCCAGCGTCCGCGCGTAGGCGCCGAGCAGCCGGGAGAAGCCGCCTTCCAGCATCCGGATCAGAAGGTTCGGCCGGCGGCTTGAGACGGGCTTGCCGTCCGGAGCGTGCCCCTCGGCCCGCAGCAGCCGGGCGCACATCATCGGCGTGGTGGTGAGCGACAGGACCAGCGAGATCAGGATCGACAGCGACAGCGTGACGGAAAATTCCTGGAAGATGCGGCCGACGAGGCCGCCCATCAGCAGGATCGGCAGGAACACCGCGATGAGCGACAGGCTCATCGAGATCACCGTGAAGCCGACCTCCCGGGCGCCGATCAGGGCCGCCTGGAGCCGGGGCTTGCCCGCCTCGATGTGCCTCTGGACGTTCTCCAGCACCACGATGGCATCGTCGACCACGAAGCCGGTGCCGATGATCAAAGCGGTGAGCGACAGGATGTTGAGCGAGTAGTTCAGCAGGTACATCGCCGAGAAGGTGCCGACGATCGAGATCGGCACGGCGACCGCCGGGATCAGCGTGGCCCGCCAGGAGCGCAGGAAGGCGAACACCACGAGGATCACGAGGCCGACCGCCACCAGCAGGGTCTCCTCGGTGGCCGAGAGCGAGGCGCGGATCGTGGCGCTGCGGTCGCCGGTGAGCTTGATGTCGATGCCGCCGGGGAGTGCCGCGGTGATCTGCGGCAGCGCCTCCTTCACGGCCTTGATGGTCTCGACCACGTTGGCGCCGGGCTGCTTGTAGACGAACAGCAGCACGCCCGGCTTGCCGTTGACGATGCCGAGGTTGCGCTTGTCCTCGACCCCGTCGAGCACCTGACCGACATCGGTGAGCTTCACCGCGGCGCCGTTGCGGTAGGCCACGATGATGTCGCGGTAATCGGCGGCCTTGCGGCCCTGGTCGTTGGCGTAGAGTTGGTAGCGGCGGTCGCCCGCGTCGATCTCGCCCTTGGGCGAGTTGGCGTTGGCGGAGGCGAGCGCCGCCCGGATGCCCTCGAGGCCGATGCCGTAGTTGAACAGGGCCGTGGGGTCGAGTTCGACCCGCACCGCCGGCAGGGACGAGCCGCCGATATCGACGTTGCCGACGCCCGGCAGCTGCGACAGCTTCTGCTGCACCACCGTGGCGGCGGAATCGTAGACCTGGCCGCGGGTCAGCGTCTCCGAGGTCATGCCGAGGATGATGATCGGCGTGTCGGCGGGGTTGAACTTCCGGTAGGTCGGGTTCTGCCGGAGCGAGGCGGGCAGGTCGGCGCGCGCCGCGTTGATGGCGGCCTGGACGTCGCGGGCCGCGCCGTCGATGTCGCGGTTCAGGCCGAACAGCAGCACGATCCGGGTCGAGCCGAGGGAGTTCGTGGACGTCATCTCGTTGACGTCCGCGATGGCGCCGAGCCGCCGCTCCAGGGGGGCCGCCACGGTGGTCGCCATGGTGTCGGGCGAGGCCCCGGCCATCTGCGCCTGGACGAGGATCACGGGGAAGTCGATCTGCGGCAGCGGCGCCACCGGCAGCTTCAGGAAGGCGAACAGCCCGGCGAGCAGCACGCCGATCGTGAGCAGCGTGGTCGCCACCGGCCGCCGGATGAACGGCTCGGAGATGTTCACGGCAGCGCCTCGCCGGGCGCGAGATCCGGCCCCCGCCGCCCCGAGATCCGCCGCTCCAGCCGGTCGAAGGCCAAGTAGATCACCGGCGTCGTGAACAGCGTCAGCACCTGGCTGACGATCAGGCCGCCCGCGATGCAGATGCCGAGCGGCTGGCGCAGCTCCGAGCCGACGCCGGTGCCGAGGATCAGCGGCACCGCGGCGAACAGCGCCGCCAGCGTCGTCATCAGGATCGGCCGGAAGCGCAGGAGGCAGGCCTGGAAGATCGCCTCGCGGGGCTCCATCCCGTCCTCGCGCTCCGCCTGGAGCGCGAAGTCGATCATCATGATGGCGTTCTTCTTCACGATGCCGATCAGCAGCACGATGCCGATCACCGCGATGATGTCGAGCGACAGGCCGAACAGCATCAGGCCGAGCAGCGCGCCGATCCCCGCCGACGGCAGGGTCGAGAGGATCGTGATCGGGTGGATGAAGCTCTCGTAGAGCACGCCCAGCACGATGTAGACCGTGACGATCGCCGCCAGCACCAGGAACAGCTCGTTGCCGAGCGCCGACTGGAAGGCGAAGACCGAGCCCTGTGGCACCACCCGGAACGAGGGCGGCAGCCCGATCTCGGCCTTGACCTTGTCGATCGCCTCGACCGCCTGACCGAGCGCCGCGCCGGGCGCGAGGTTGAACGACACGGTGGTCGCGGGGAACTGGCCGAGATGCGAGATCAGCAGCGGCGCCCGCCGCTCGCTGATCCGCGCGACCGCCGAGAGCGGCACCTGCCCGTTGGTCGCCGTCGACGAGGGCAGGTAGATCGCGTCGAGGCTGCGGAGCGTCGTGTGCAGCTTCGGGTCGGCCTCCAGGATCACCCGGTACTGGTTGGACTGGGTGAAGATCGTCGAGATGATCCGCTGCCCGAAGGCGTCGTAGAGGGCGTTGTCGATGGTGGCCGGGGTGATGCCGTAGCGGCCGGCGGTGGGCCGGTCGATGGTCACGTAGGCGGCGAGCCCCTGGCCCTGGTGGTCGCTCGCCACGTCGGTGACCACGGGGGACTGCGCCAGCGCCTCGGTGAAGCGCGGCACCCAGGTCTCGAAATCGTCGATGTTCGGGCTCTCCAGGATCACTTGGTACTGGGTCGCCGAGACCGCGGTGTCGATGGTCAGGTCCTGGACCGGCTGCATGTAGAGCCGCATGCCGGGCTGGTTCGCGGTGGCCGCCGAGATCCGCCGGATGATCGCGCTGGCCGTCGCGGTGCGCTCCTCGCGCGGCTTCAGGTTGATCAGCATCCGGCCGGAATTGAGCGTGACGTTCTGGCCGTCGACCCCGATGAACGACGACAGGCTCGCCACGTCCGGGTCCTTGAGGACGATCTCGGCCATGCGCTGCTGGCGCTCGGCCATGGCGGCGTAGGAGACCGACTGGTCGGCCTGGGTGATGCCCTGGATCACGCCCGTGTCCTGCACGGGGAAGAAGCCCTTCGGGATCACCGCGAACAGGTAGATCGTGAGCCCGAGCGTGCCGAGGGCCACCAGCAGCGTCAGGCCCTGGTGGTTCAGGACGACCCGCAGGGAGCGGCCGTAGGACGCGATCGTGCCGTCGATGGCGCGCCGGCCCAGGCGTGAGAGGACGCCCTCCCGGCGGTGGGCCGCCTCGGGAACGTGCTTCAGGAGCCGGGCGCACAGCATCGGCACCAGGGTCAACGACACAACCGCCGAGATGACGATCGTGGCCGCCAGCGTGATGGCGAATTCGTGGAACAGCCGCCCGACCACGTCGCCCATGAACAGGAGCGGGATCAGCACGGCGATCAGCGAGACGGTGAGCGAGATGATGGTGAAGCCGATCTCGCGGGAGCCCTTCAGCGCCGCTTCAAGCGGTGAATCGCCGGCCTCCACGTGGCGGGCGATGTTCTCGATCACCACGATGGCGTCGTCGACCACGAAGCCGGTGGCGATGGTCAGCGCCATCAGCGACAGGTTGTCGAGGGAGAAGCCGTACAGGTCCATCACCGACAGGGCGCCGACCAGCGACAGCGGCACCGACAGGCTCGGGATCAGGGTCGCCGACAGGCTGCGCAGGAACAGGAAGATCACCAGCACCACGAGCGCGATGGCGAGGCCGAGCTCGAACTGCACGTCCTCCACGGAGGCGCGGATCGTGGTGGTCCGGTCCGTGAGCGGCGCCACCGCGACGGCGGCCGGCAGGCTCGCCTGGAGTTGCGGCAGCAGCGCCTTGATCTTGTCGACGGTGGCGATGACGTTGGCGCCGGGCTGGCGCTGGATGTTGAGGATCACCGCCGGCGTCGCGTCGGCCCAGGCGCCGAGCTTGGTGTTCTCCGGCCCCTCGACCACGTCGGCGACCTCCGAGAGCATCACCGGGGCGCCGTTGCGGTAGGCGATGATCGCCGCGTCGTAGGCCTTCGGGTCGCGGATCTGGTCGTTGGCGTTGATCGCGTAGGACTGCTTCGGCCCGTCGATCGTGCCCTTCGGCGTGTTGACGTTGAGGTTGGTGATGGTGGTGCGCAGGTCGTCGATGTTGAGCCCGTAGGCGGCGAGCGCCCTTGCGTTGAACCGCACCCGCACGGCCGGGCGCTGGCCGCCCGAGATGCTCACGAGGCCGACGCCCGCCACCTGGCTGATTTTTTGAGCCAACCGCGATTCCGCCAGATCCCGCACCTGGGTGAGCGGCAGGGTCTTGGAGGTCAGCGCGAGCGTCAGGACCGGCGCGTCGGCCGGGTTGACCTTGGCGTAGATCGGCGGCGCCGGCAGGTCCGAGGGCAGGAGGTTGCCGGCGGCGTTGATCGCCGCCTGGACCTGCTGCTCGGCGATGTCCAGCGGCAGGTCGAGGCTGAATTGCAGGGTGATGACCGAGGCGCCCGCCGAGGATTGCGAGGTCATCTGGTTGAGGTTGGCGAGCTGGCCGAACTGCCGCTCCAGCGGCGCGGTGACCGAGGAGGTCATCACCTCGGGGCTGGCGCCGGGATAGAAGGTCTGGACCTGGATCGTCGGGTAGTCGACCGCCGGCAGCGCCGAGACCGGCAGGTTCAGGTACGACACGCCGCCGACGATCAGGATCGCCAGCATCAAGAGCGTCGTGGCCACCGGCCGCAGGATGAACAGGCGGGACGGGTTCATGACGCGCTCCCGTTGTCCCTCTCCCCACCGAGGAGGGCGCGTCGCGCCGGAGCCGCCCTCACTGCGCCTGACGGCGCCGGTGCCGACGACCGCCCTCCGCTGTCCCTTGCGAATCCGGCGCCGCGGCCTCGGTCGGTGCGCCCGACTTCACGTCCCCCTTGCCATCCGGCTTCGCCTCGGCCGCCTTGCCGTCGCCGGCCGCCGCCTGTGCGCCCTCGGTGATCCGGACCGGCGCGCCGTCCTTCAGCCGGTCGGTGCCGTCCGTGACGACGCGGTCGCCCGGGTTCAGGCCGGAGACCACCACGGTGTGGGTCCCGTCGGTCTCGCCGGTCTTGATCGGCCGGACCGTGACCTTGCTGTCCCCGTCCATCAGGTAGACGTAGGTGCCGGGCGTGCCCTGGAGCAGGCTGGAATTCGGCACGAGCGTCGCGCCCCGCACCGTGTCGACGGTCAGCTTGGCGTTGACGAACTGGTTCGGGAACAGCTCCTCGTCGGCGTTGTCGAACAGCGCGCGCAGCTTCACCGTGCCGGTGGTCGTGTCGATCTGGTTGTCGACCGTGTCGAGGCGGCCGGTGGCGATCTCGTGGGCGTCGCCGCGGTCGTAGGCCCGCACGGTGAGCTTCGCGCCGGCGCGCACCTGCCGCATCACCCGCGCCACGTCGTCCTCCGGCAGGGTGAACACCACCGAGATCGGGTGCAACTGGGTCACCACCACGATCGCCGTCGAGGCGGCCGAGATGTAGTTGCCCTGGTCGACCTGCCGCAGGCCGACCCGGCCGTCCACCGGCGACGTGATGTGCGTGTAGGCGATGTTGAGCTTCTGCTGATCGACGAGCGCCTGGTCGGCCGCGACCGTGCCCTCGTTCTGCTTCACCAGCGCACCCTGCGTGTCGACGTTCTGCTTGGAGATCGAGTCCTGCCGGTTCAGCGTCTGGTAGCGCTGCAGGTCGAGCTTTGAGTTCTGCAGGAGCGCCTGGTCGCGGGCGAGCTGGCCCTGGTACTGGGCGAGCAGGGCCTCGTACGGCCGGGAATCGATCCGGGCGAGTTCGTCGCCCGCCTTGACCATCTGGCCCTCGCGGAACTGCACCTGCGTGAGGTAGCCGCTGATCTGCGACTTCACCGTCACGGTGGCGAGCGGCGTCACGGTGCCGAGGCCCTGCAGCACCACCGGCATGTCGCCGGTCGTGACGCCGGCGATGCCCACCGCCTGCGGCATGTCGGAGCCGCCGTGCCGGCCGCCGCGTCCGCCGGTCCGATGCGCCGTCGCGGGCCCCGCGCCCTTGTCGGTGCGCGCCTCGTACCAGCGGTGGCCGATCGCCCCGGCGCCGGCGAGCAGCACCAGGATCACGAGCCAGCGGATCGGCCGGAAGCGCCGCGTCCGGACCTCGCGCGCGGGGGCCTCGCCGGGCTGGTAGGCGCGGGCCGTGTCGGTCCGGATCGGTGAACTCTCGTTCATGCCTGACTAGAGCACAGGACGGTCGTCAGCGCGACCGGCGGCACCCTATCCCTCGCTGTCCAAGCCCCCATGCCGCCCCCGGAACGCCGCGTCCCGGAAGCCCGTCCTGAAGCCGCCCGATCCCGCGGGAACCGGCGGCTCCGATCCCGTCTGCGGGAGCGTAAGCCCATAAAGCTGTCCGGGCCCCGAACGGCTCCTTACCGCGGCGACATGGTCGCCCGCGGTCGCGCCGCTCGCGCACCTCGCGGTGCGCTCCACCGGTGCCCGGCCAATGCGCCGTCACTAGGGCGGCGACGTTTCAGTCGTGTTGCTGCGGCCCGCCCGCCGCCTCCGGTGCTGCATAAGCGCGCAGCACCGCCCGGAACGGCGGATCGACCGGGGCGACGGCCACGGCGCGGCGCAGGCCGAGTCCGAGGCCGCCGATCAGCAGTGCCAGGACCAGGCAGCCGAGGAACGCGCGTGAGGAGGGCCGCATCGTCGTATCCGGGAGGCCGGCCCGAGGATCGGCGGGTGTTCGGGGCAGGCACCGCCGCGCATGCCGAAAGGGCCACCGACCCGCAAGTCGATGGCCCTTCTGGGGACCGGAGCGGCACCCCGCTGACGGGGCGAGGGGGCGAAGCCCCGTCGGCGAGTGCGCCACTCCGGCCGTGACCCGAACCTACGAGACGGGTGATGAATGTCAACATTCGTCAGCCGACGCTGGCGCGCCGGAGACCAGGTCTGTGCGACCGCGCACATGCCGCGACGCGCGACGGCCATGCTGGACCATGCTACAGGCCGGCGATGCCGAGACCCGCCATGCCGACCTTCTCGATGCCCGGCGCCGCGAGCCGCACCCCGGGCCGCACCCCGGGCCGCGCCGTTCGCCGCGCCGCATGAAGCCCGCCTTCATCAACCCCGTCTTCGACGCGCTGCCCACCACCGTGTTCGAGACCATGTCGCGGCTCGCGCGGGTCCACGGCGCGATCAATCTCGGCCAGGGTTTCCCGGACGATCCCGGTCCGGAGGACGTGCGCGCGCGGGGCGCCCGGGCGCTGCTGGACGGCTGGAACCAGTACCCGCCGATGATGGGCCTGCCGGCCCTGCGCGCGGCGGTCGCCGACCATTACGCGCAGCACCAGGGGCTCGTCCTCGACCCGGAGACCGAGGTGATGGTCACCTCCGGGGCGACCGAGGCCCTGGCCGGCGCGCTCCTGGCGCTGATCGAGCCCGGCGACGAGGTCGTGCTGTTCGCGCCGATGTACGACGCCTACCTGCCCCTGGTCCGAAGGGCCGGCGGCGTGCCGCGGATCGTGCCGCTGCGACCGCCGGCGTTCCGCCTCGACGAGGCCGCGCTGGCGGAGGCCTTCGGGGCGCGGACCCGGGTCGTGGTGCTGAACAATCCCCTCAACCCGAGCGCCACCCTGTTCGCGCCGGAGGACCTCGACCTGCTGGCCCGCTACTGCCAGCGCTTCGACGTGACCGCCCTCTGCGACGAGGTCTGGGAGCACGTGGTGTTCGACGGCGCGCGCCACCGGCCGCTGATGGCGTTGCCGGGGATGCGGGAGCGGACCGTCAAGATCGGCTCGGCCGGCAAGATCTTCTCGCTCACCGGCTGGAAGGTCGGTTTCGTGATGGCCGATGCCCGGCTGATGCGCGGGCTCGCCAAGGCGCACCAGTTCCTCACTTTCACCACGCCCCCGAATCTCCAGGAGGCCGTCGCCTACGGGCTGGGTAAGCCGGCCCCGTGGTTCGACGCCATGCGGGCCGGCTACGCCCGCTCCCGCGACCGGCTCGCGGACGGCCTGCGCGGCCTCGGCTTCACGGTGCTGCCGGCCCAGGCCACGTGGTTCCTCAACGTCGACATCGCCGCGCGCGGCCACGCCGACGACGTGGCCTTCTGCGAGGCGCTCGTCACCCGTCACGGCGTCGCGGCGATCCCCGTGAGCGCCTTCTACCCGGACGCCTCCGTGCGGGTCCTCGTCCGGCTCTGCTTCGCCAAGGACGACGCGACCCTGGATGCGGCGCTCGACCGCATGCGCGGGCTCCCCGAGGGGACGGCATGAGCGCCGGCGTGAGGCACGGCGCGAGCGACGGCTCGACGGGCGGCACGGTCCACGCGGGCGCCGTCCTTGCGGGGATCCGGGCGGGGGGCCACATCGTTGGGGACGATGGCTTCCCGACGGATCCCGACCATGGACTTCACCCAGGCTGCCCAGGCCGGGCGTTTCGCCCGTGCCGAGACCTTCCCCGGGGGCGAGACCCGCTCCGGGACCCGGCCCCCCTTCCTGTCGGCGGATCTCGGCCGCGAGGCGAGCCTCGCCCGGCTGGAGACGCTGGCCCATCTGATGGACACGGCCTTCGTCATCCCGGGCCTCAACCGGCGGGTCGGCTTCGACGCGCTGATCGGCCTCGTGCCGGTGATCGGCGACGTGGCCGGCATGGTGATCTCGTCCTTCATCGTCTACGAGGCGAAGCGCCTCAGCGCGCCGCGCTGGCTGCTGGCCCGGATGGGGCTGAACGTGGCCTTCGACGGGCTGATCGGCGCGGTGCCGGTGGCGGGCGACCTGTTCGACGCCGCCTTCAAGGCCAACCGCCGCAACGTCCGGCTGCTGCGCGGCTGGCTGGAGCGCAGCGGCAACCTGCGTCCCACCGAGATCGACGGCACCGCGACCCGGCTCGACGGCTGAGCGTCCCCGGCCCCCGCCCCGCGGCCGGCCNCCGCCGGCCGCCCCGATCCCGGGGCGGCGGGCGCGCGGGCGGCCCGGTCCCGGAGGCGGCACGGATGAACGAGGTCACGCGTCCCGGCGACAACGAGGTCGTGCCCGCGGCGATGCCCGGCCCCCAGCCGCTGGTCCTGCGACCGGACGAGGGGGCGCCGCCCCCGGTCCTCCCCGAGGCCGCCTGCCGGCGCGCCCGCCTGTCGCCGCTCAACCGGCGCCGGCTCGACAATTTCCGCCGCAACCGGCTCGGCTACGGATCGTTCGTGATCTTCACGATCCTGTTCGTGCTCAGCCTGTTCGCGGAGTTCATCGCCAACGACCGCCCGATCGTGATGTCCTACAAGGGCGAGTGGCTGGTCCCGGTCCTGGTCGACTATCCCGAGGAGAAGTTCGGCGGCTTCCTCGCCACGACCGACTACCGCTCCCCCGAGATCCGCCGGGAGATCGCGGCGAACGGCTGGGCCCTGTGGCCGCCGATCCCGTTCTCGTACGACACGATCAACGAGGACCTGCCGACGCCGTCGCCGTCGCCGCCGACCTGGATGCTCACGGACGCGCAGTGCCGGCCGGTCGCCGAGAAGCTCGGCGGCAGCACCTGCGCGGACATCCCGTGGCACTGGCTCGGCACCGACAACACCACGCGGGACGTGCTGGCGCGGGTGATCTACGGCTTCCGCATCTCGGTCCTGTTCGGCCTGATCCTGGCGGCGGTCTCGTCGGTGATCGGCGTCGTCGCGGGCGCCGTGCAGGGCTATTTCGGCGGCTGGGTCGATCTCGCCTTCCAGCGCTTCATCGAGGTCTGGGGCGGCATCCCGACCCTCTACCTGATCATCATCATCTCGGCCTTCATCGCCCCGGGCTTCTTCGTCCTGCTCGGGATCATGCTGCTGTTCTCGTGGGTCGCGCTCGTGAGCGTGGTGCGCGCCGAGTTCCTGCGGGCGCGGAACTTCGAGTATGTCCGGGCCGCCCGGGCGCTGGGCCTGTCGAACATCCGGATCATGACGGTCCACCTGCTGCCGAACGCCATGGTGGCGACGCTGACCTTCCTGCCGTTCATCCTGAACGGCTCGATCACCACGCTGACCTCGCTCGACTTCCTCGGCTTCGGCCTGCCGCCGGGCTCGCCGTCCCTCGGAGAACTTCTCGCGCAGGGCAAGGACAATCTGACCGCTCCGTGGCTCGGATTGACCGGCTTCCTGGTCATCGCCGTGATGTTGAGCCTGCTCGTCTTCGCCGGCGAGGCCGTGCGGGACGCCTTCGATCCGCGCAAGACTTTCGCCTGAGGCCGCGATAGGTCGCGACCGGATTGCGAAAATGACGCAGGGCGCCGACCTGCGCGCGCACAACTGTACGAAGATTGCGCATTGTGCCCGCCCGGCCGGGCGGCAACCCTATACGATCGTCTAGATCCGGCCCCGGACCTGGGGGTAAAGGTCTCTGCCGGCTGCGAAAACCCGCTTCGAGGAAGCGACTAGAATTCGCCGGACGGACACCGATAAAGCCTCTCAGAAGTGCCCCTCAAGTGCTCCCAATGCAACCATACCCTGTAAGCCTCGCCGTGTGATGCAGAGTTAGACTTCGGTCACATCACAGATAATTGTATGAATCGCCTTGCATTTTTCAGACGCTGTCTTAACTCGCGGAAAGTGGGGACCCCATCAGGCTTTTGTGCCGAGGAACGAGAGAATGTCAGAAGCTGCGCCGACATCGCAATTGGATTTCATCGAGCGGACCGTGGACGTCGTCGCGGCCTACGTTTCCAACAACTCGCTGCCCTCGGCCGAATTGCCGGCCCTGATCGCGAGCATCCACGAGGCGCTGAACACGATCGGGTCCGGCCCCGTCGCTCCGGCGACCGAGAGCGTCGAGCGGCCGACGCCCGCCCAGGTCCGCAAGTCGATCCGCCCCGACGGACTGGTCAGCTTCATCGACGGGAAGTCGTACAAGACGCTGAAGCGTCACCTGACCAAGCACGGCCTCGATCCGCAGACCTACCGTGAGCGCTACGGCCTGCCGGCCGATTACCCGACCACTTCGGCGAACTACTCGGCGCAGCGCTCGGCGCTCGCCAAGAGCCTCGGCCTCGGCCAGCCGGGCCGGTCCCCGGCGGGCGACAAGGCCGCCGCGGCCCCCGCCGAGGAGACGGCCGCCGCCCCCGCGTCCGNCGTCCGGCCGCCGCAAGGGCGCGACCGCGTCGACCAAGGCCCGGGCGAGCCGCAAGGTCGAGGCCGCCTGAGCGCGGCCGCGAGGGCCGGACGGGCGCGAGCGCGCCCGCACCGGTCCGGACCTCTTGGCCAGACCTCTTGGCCAGACCTCTTGGCCTGACCCGTCCCGCGGCCCGGTTCAGGCCGCGAGGCGCCCGTCCAGCGGGAACACCTTGGCGGGGTTCAGCATCCAGTCCGGATCGAACACCGCCTTGACCCGCATCTGCTGCTCCAGGTCGACCTGATCGTACTGGAAGCGCATCAGCTCGCGCTTCTCGATGCCGACCCCGTGCTCGCCGGTGAGACAGCCGCCGACCTCGACGCAGAGCTTCAGGATCTCGTCGCCCGCCGACTCGGCCTTCTGCAGCTCGCCGGGCCTGTTGATGTCGAACAGGATCAGCGGGTGCAGGTTACCGTCGCCCGCGTGGAACACGTTGGCGACCCGCAGGCCCTTCTCGGCGCAGATCGACCCGATCCGCTCCAGCACCGGCCCGAGCTGGCCGGTGGGGATCGTGCCGTCCATGCAGATGTAGTCGGAGATCCGGCCGGTGGCGCCGAAGGCCGACTTGCGGCCCTTCCAGATCGCGGCCGATTCCGCCTCCGAGCGCGAGACCCGCACGCTGGTCGGGTGGAAATCCCGGGCGATCGTCTCGATCCGCGCCAGCATCGCGTCGCACTCGGCATCCGAGCCCTCGACCTCGATGATCAGCATCGCCTCGGCGTCGCGGGGATAGCCGGCCTGGGCGAAATCCTCGGTGATCAGGATCGCCTCGCGGTCCATGTACTCGATCGCCACCGGGATGATCCCGGCCGCGATGATCGCCGCCACGCACGCGCCCGCGTCCTCGACCTTCGAGAAGCCGACCAGCACCGGCCGCGCCCCCTCGGCGGCGCGCAGGATCCGCACGGTCGCCTCGGTGACGATGCCGAGCTGCCCCTCCGAGCCGCAGACGAGGCCGAGCAGGTCGTAGCCGCCGCTGTCGAGGTGCTGGCCGCCGATCTCCACGACGGTGCCGTCGTTGAGCACCAGGGTGACGCCGAGCAGGTTGTTGGTGGTCACGCCGTATTTCAGGCAGTGCGCGCCGCCGGAATTCATCGCGATGTTGCCGGCGATCGTGCAGGCGAGCTGGCTCGACGGGTCGGGGGCGTAGAAGAAGCCCTCGTGGCTGACCGCCCCGGAGATCGCGAGATTGGTGATGCCGCTCTGCACCCGGGCGGTGCGGTTGGCGAAGTCCATGTCGAGGACCTGGGTCATCTTGCCGACGCCGAGGATGATCGCGTCGGCCTGCGCGATGGCGCCGCCCGCGAGCGACGTGCCGGCGCCGCGGGGCACGACCCGCACGCCGTTGGCGTGGCAGTAGGCCATCACGGCGGCGACCTCCGCGGTGGTGGAGGGCAGCACCACGGCGAGGGGCATCTGCCGGTAGGCGGTCAGCCCGTCGGTCTCGAAGGCCCGGCGCTCGTCCTCGCTCACCACCAGCGCCTCCGGCGCGACCAGGGGGGCGAGACCGGCCAGGATCGCCTCGCGGCGGGCGAGGATCGCGGGATCGGGGTCGGGGAAGCGGATGGTCATGGGGCTCTTGCCCTCCTGGGGCCCGCGGCGCGGGATGGCGCGCGGGATGGCGTGCCGGGAGCATGGACCCCGGCGGCCGCGCCTTCAACCGGCGTGCGGCGCTGCGTCGTCCCCGCGTCACATTTCAACCACGACGGCTGCCTAGCGTCGCCGGAGACGCCTCGCTGCGCCGCTCCCCGAGTCCGGCCCCGGTGCCGGATCCGGTCGACGGGTCAAGAACGGACACGATGAACGCTCCCGCCTCCAGCGCCCTGCGCGACGACCGCTACGACGCCCCGTCGGCGCATCTCGCCACCACCCGCGACCTCGGGATCCGCAGCCTCCAGCTCGGCATCGCGGCCCTGCAGGAGGCGAGCGCGGCCTTCCATGGCCGGCTCGGCGCGGCCTTCGAGGAGGCGGTGCAGACGATCCTGCAGAGCAAGGGCCGCGTCATCGTCAGCGGCATCGGCAAGAGCGGGCATGTCGGGCGCAAGATCGCCGCGACGCTGGCCTCCACCGGCACGCACGCCTTCTTCGTCCACCCGACCGAGGCGAGCCACGGCGATCTCGGGATGATCGCCCGGGACGACGTCATCATCGCGCTGTCGTGGTCGGGGGAGACCGCGGAACTGTCCGACCTCGTCGGCTTCAGCCGCCGGTTCTCGATTCCGCTGGTGGCCATCACCCGCAACGGCGAGAGCACCCTGGGCAAGGCCGCCGACGTGCTGCTGGAACTCCCGCGCGTGCGGGAATCCTGCCCGCACGACCTCGCGCCGACCTCCTCCAGCCTGATCCAGCTGGCGCTGGGCGACGCCCTGGCGGTGGCGCTGCTGGAGCGGCGCGGCTTCACCTCCGCGCGCTTCCACACCCTGCATCCGGGCGGCACCCTCGCGGCCCGCCTCAGGACGGTGCAGCAGGTGATGCACGGCCCCCAGGACATGCCGCTGGTGCACGAGACTGCCCTCATGTCCGAGGTGCTGATCGAGATCGCGGCGCGGCGCTACGGCTGCGTCGGCGTCACGGACGCGGCCGGGCGCCTCGTCGGCATCGTCACGGACGGCGACCTGCGCCGCCACATGGGTCCGGCGCTCCTCGACACGCCGGTCTCGACGGTCATGACCCGGGACCCGGTGACCGTGGAGCCCCACAAGCTGGCTCAGGCCGCGCTGGAGCTGATGAACCGCCGGCTGATCACGGCGGTCTTCGCCGTCACCGACGGCCGGCCGGTCGGCATCGTGCACGTCCACGACCTGCTGCGCGTCGGCATCGCCTGAGGCCGTCCGGCCCCGCATCCTGCGAGGCCTCGGGCCGAGGGCGCGAGGTGCGGCGGTCGGGCGCCGCTCAAAGCCGCGCGAGCAGCTCCGCCTTCTTGGTCGCGAATTCCGCGTCGGTGAGCACGCCGCGCGCGTGCAGCTCGGCCAGCCGCTCGATGGTCCCGAGAACCTCGTCCGGAGACGACCGGTCCGGGGCGGGTGAAGGGGTAGGCGAAGCGGCGTGGGAAGCGGTGGGCGAAGCGTCCTTCGCCGGGATCTCGGCCGGATCAGCTCGGCCCGGATCCACATGGTCGGGATCCGCTCGGCCCGGATCCGCTTGGCCCGGATCCGCTTGGCGCGGATCCGCTTGGCGCGGCGCCGCGACCTCAGCCTCGATCCGGCGCAGGCGGTCGAGGGCGACGGCCCCGGCCGGTCCCGTGAAGCCGAGGCTGCCGTTCGCCTGGGAGACGCCGGTGATGCGGTGCGCGCCGGTATCGTACAGCGCGACCCCGGATCCCGCGTCGACGGCGAGCCGCCGTCTCTCCGGGAAATAGGCGTAGCGCAGCCCGTTCTGCGCGCCGGTGCTGGCCGGATCCCCGAGGCCGGCCGGCCACCACTCGCCGCCGCCCCGGCGCGCCGCGGGCGCGGCCTCCGAGAAGCCCCCCGCCGGGAGCGCGCCGGCCAGTTCGGTGCAGAGCGCGTCGACCCGCGCCTTCAGCGCGTCGTCGAACATCCGGCCGACCATCACCATCCCGCCGGAAAACCACTGCCCCATCCCGCCGAGATCGGGATGGTCGAACTGCGCCATCGTGCCGTGGCCGCGCTCGAGGGCCCGGACCAGGTGGCGCACGGCGTCCGGGCTGACCCCGTGGCGGTCGGCGACGGCCTGCAGCCCGGGGACGGGGTCGAACGGCCCGTCGTCCCGGAACGGGTCGGACGCGGTGGTGTCGGACGGATCCATGAGCCAGCTCCCGAAGCGTCGGAGGGCGGACAGGAGGCGCGCGGCGGCGGCCCCCTGCCGGCCCGGGTCGAGCCCGTGGGCCTGCGCCCACGGACCTGCGACGGCGTCGCGTCGCGGAGCCAATCCCCGGTCGTGCAAGCGGGTTCCGGCCCGTCTCAGCCGGCGGCCGGCGGGAACGGTCCCGCGATGGTGAAGTCGGTGATCGGCCGGCGGCCGTTCGGGGTCTCGCGGGGCCGCTGCTCCTCGGTGAGGTCCGCCTCCGGGATCTTGCGGCCGACCGCGAAGGCGGCCTCGATCCGGTGATGCTCGGGCAGACGCAGCACCGCGGGGGCGCGGACATGGTCGAACCCGACCATGCCGTGGGCGTGCCAGCCCTGGTGGATCGCCTGGAGCTGGAAGGCCAGCGAGGCGGTGCCGGCGTCGAAGGAGTGGCTGTAGGAGGGCTTCAGCTCGTCACCGACCTTCATGAGCCCGTTCGAGACCAGGAACAGGATCGCGCCGGTGCCGGAAACCCATTTCTGGTTGCCGGGCACCAGCAGGTCGAAGAACGTGTCCCAGTGGGCGTCGCCCCGGAGCGCGTAGAGGAAGCGCCAGGGCTGCGAGTTGTAGGCGGAGGGCGACCAGCGCGCCGCCTCGATCATCCGCATCAGCTCGGATTCGGGCACGGCCTCGCCCGTGAAGGCGCGGGGCGAGTGCCGCTTCACGAAGACCGGATCGATGTCGTGGTCGGCGCGGCGGGGCGGGGGCAGGCTCAAGGGATTCGTCTCCGAAGGGCGCGGGCGCCCGGGCGAGGCCGAGCTTGCCCGAAAGGGCCGGCCGGAGGCAAACCTTGGGCCTACGCCACGTTAAGCCACGCTGCGCTCGATCTCCTCCTCGTCGCAGATCACGCCGGCATTGCCCTCGAACTCGGCCGCGAGGTCGACGGGGGCGTGGGTCGGCGCCGGCGAGACCCGGTCGCGGGCGAAGGTCGCCAGGAACAGGCGCATCACGTGGCGCACGCCCGCGTCGTTGATGGTGCGCTGGTCCTCGTTGTAGTAGCGCCCGGCATTCACGTTGCTCGTGACGATGTCGTAGGCGGGGAAGTAGACCGCCCGCGGGTCGCCGCGGCCGACCACCTCGCCGGCCGCCACCCGCAGCACCGACTTGGAGTAGCTGTTCGACTCCATCACGTGCCGGTCCATGTAGGTGGCGATCATCGGCACCGGCGAGACCGTGAAGATCACCCGCGCCTTCGGGTTCACGCTCCAGAGCCGGTCGAGGAAGCCGTTGAGGTCGCCCAGAACCTCGCCCGCGCCGGCATTCACGCACTCGTAGAGCGCGGGGTCGAACGTGCCGCCCGCGACGCCGGGGGCGAGCGGCAGCGCCGCGCCGTCGGCCCGCCAGCGCCAGCCCTCCGTGAGGCCGAGCGTCAGCACGAACACGTCGAGCGTCTCGAACAGGCGGCGCACCTCGGCGAGGTGCGCGTCGCGGGCGGCGACCACCTCGGCCTCGCTGGCGAAGCCCGCCGGCTCGACGGTCGGGCGGAACGGGTCGACGTAGCGGCCGTCGTCGCGCAGCCACGCCTTCAGCTCCGGCTCGAACGTCCCGTAGGCCCGGTCGAACAGCTGCACGAACTGGCGCGTGTAGTAGAGGTTGCCGTAGCGCGCCGAGAACGTGCCGAACTGGCGGGCGTTGGCCTCCTCGGCGCTCATGCCGGGGGTCGGCGGCTCGGTCAGGTAGTAGTTGAACCCGGCGCCGCGCACCGCCTCGGCCACCCGCTGCGCGAAGCAGGAGCCGCCGGTGGCGACCTTGTCGGTCGGCCCGATCACGAAGGTGTCCTTCGGGTGCGGGTTGACCGCGAAGGGCGGCACGTTGGTCACGACCTTGCGCCAGAATCGCTCGGCCGGTAGACCCGTATACGGATTCAACGCCATCTTCGAA
Organism: Methylobacterium mesophilicum; assembly: GCF_036441335.1. GTDB lineage: Bacteria > Pseudomonadota > Alphaproteobacteria > Rhizobiales > Beijerinckiaceae > Methylobacterium > Methylobacterium mesophilicum_B. Next base: position 35,918 of record NZ_MLBW01000017.1, on the reverse strand, counting down.
CCCTCTTCCTCACGACGGCGACGGCCCTCGGGACCGCTGAACCGTCCGCTGACACCGGCACGCGACGTGGCCCTGAACGACCTGCCCCGGCGCGCCCGCAGCGCGTTCACCCTGCCGACGCCCAGTTGGGCCCCCAGTTGGCCCCCCACCTGGGCGACACCATGGCGGAACCGCGCCCGCGCCGCCACCGGGCGTGACGGGCCGAGCATCGCGGTGCTGGGCAATTGCCAGGCCCGGGGCATCGCCCGGGCCATGCGCCTGCTCGCGCCGAAGAGCCCGGTCCGCTACCTGCCCATGGGCTCGCTGAAGCGCGACCACGGCCATGTCGACGGCTTGATCCGGACCCTGCGCGCCCACGACCACGTCTTCTCGCAGGCCTTCCCGGCCGGGCTGATCCCCGGCGGCGACGCCGCCACCGTGCGCGCGGCCGACCCGCGGCTCAGGCTGTTCCCGTCGATCGTGTTCTCGGCCTTCCACCCGGACATGGTCTATGTCGGGCAGGCCTCGGACCTCGCCGCGCTGAAGCTGACGCCGTCGCCGCTGGGCCAGTACCACTCGGCGATCGTCGTCACCGCCCACCGGCTCGGCCTCGATGCCGGCCGCACCGTCGGCCTGTTCCGCGAGGACGTGTTCGCCCGCCTGGGCTACCTCGACCACTGGGACCCGGCCGTGCGCGAACTCGTCGGCGCGGCCGACGCCCTGGGCTTCGGCCTGGAGCGCGAGGTGACCCGCTGGGCGCGCCGCGGCGCCTTCATGCACCTGATGAACCATCCCAAGGTCCACGTCCTCGGCGACATCGCGCGGCGGCTGCTGCAGGAGAGCGGGTTCGCGCCCGAGCCCGTGGAGATCGAGGATTACCTCGGCGACGAACTCGCCCAGGACGTGGTCTGGCCGATCTACCCGCCCGTCGCCGAGCATTTCGGCCTGACCGGCTCGTACCTGTTCAAGACCAAGCCGCGGGGCGACGACTTCCCGGTGCTCTACGACCTGCCGGGCTTCGTCGCGGCGAGCTACGCCCTCTACGACGCGATGCCCCCCGGGGATCTCGCCTGCCCGCGGGTCGAGGCGTGGCTCGCCGCGCCCGAGATCGTCGCGCTGTTCCGGGCGGGTTGAGGCGGCCGCGGACCCGCGGCGCCGCTCAGCCTGCCGCTCAGCCCGCCGCGCAGAGCCGGCTGTCGGCGCCGGCCTCGCCGAGGCCCTCGACCATCATCCGGACCAGGCGGTTGACCTCCTGCATCTGGAAGGGCTTGCGCAGGAACAGGCTGCCCGGCACGCCGCTGCGGCCGTGCGTGTCGGTCGAGGTGTAGACCACCGGCCGGTCCGGGTGGATCGCCCGGAAGGCGTGGGCCACCGTCCAGCCGTCGATCAGCCCGGGCAGGTGGATGTCGGTGAACAGCCAGTCGATCGCCGCGCCCCGGTCGCGCAGGACGGTCAGCGCGGCCTCGCCCGTGGAGGCTTCGATCACCCGGATGCCGTGCGTCTCGCACAGGCTCGCGACGATCTCGAGGAGCAGGTAGCTGTCCTCGACGATGAGGACGCTCTGGGCGGGGCGCATGCGGGAGGTCCGGTGTTCGGCCCGCCGATTAGGGGGTCGACAGGGTTGAGGATCTCTTAAAGACCCGTCCGGACCCGGTACGCGGCGGCGCCCGGCGCCTGTTGCAGCGCCGCAACCGGGGCGGCCGAAATGGCGCCTCGCGGCCCGCCGCCCCGCCGCCGCCGCATTCCAGGCGCGTCCGGGTGCGTCAGCGCACGCCGTCGACCGGTGCCGACCGTCACCACGCCCCCGCGCCGCCCGGCGGAACCGTCGCTTAACCAACCCCGCCTACCAACGGCGCCAGGAATACGCGGACCCGCCTCGAAGACCAGCAGCCGGCCTTCGGCACCGCTCGAGGAGTTTTTCAGACCATGCCCCAGCGTTTCCGCGCCGCCGCCCTCGGCCTCGCGCTCGTCGCCGCCCTCGGCCTGGGCGCCTGCAGCAACGACAAGGACCTCGCCGACGCCTCCGCCTTCGGGGCGGGCGCCGCGACGCCGGGCAGCGCGCAGGACTTCGTCGTCAATATCGGCGACCGGGTCTTCTTCGAGTCGGACTCGACCGACCTGACGCCGACCGCGACCGCGACCCTCGACAAGCAGGCCGCGTGGCTGCAGCGCTACCCGCGCTACACCTTCATCATCGAGGGCCACGCCGACGAGCGCGGCACCCGCGAGTACAACTTCTCCCTCGGCGCCCGCCGCGCCCAGGCGGTGAACGACTACCTCGCCACCCGCGGCATCGCGGCGAGCCGGATGCGGACGGTCTCGTACGGCAAGGAGCGGCCGGTGGCGGTGTGCAACGACATCTCCTGCTGGTCGCAGAACCGCCGCGCGGTGATCGTCCTCGACCGCGGCGCCGGCGCGTAGGCCGCCGCGCGAACGACCTCGGAGGCGGCGCGCGGCCGCCGCCTCCGATCGATGCGCTCGATCGCGGCCTTCGATCACACCTTCGACCGCGCCGCAGTTTTGCCGCGGTGCGGCGCATCTGTTAGGGCCTCGCGCCGACACCGGACCGCAGCCGAACCATGCCCGCCCGCCTTCGCACCCGCCTCGCCCTCGCCACCGCCCTCGGTGCCGCGCTCCTCGGCCACCCGGCCGCCGCGCAGGACGCTTCGGAACTGGTGGTGCGCCTCGGCCGCATCGAGAACCAGTCCCGGATGATGGCCGGGCAGATCGAGACCCTCCAGTACGAGAACCGCCAGCTCAAGGAGCAGCTGCGCAAGTTCCAGGAGGACGTCGAGTACCGCCTGAACGAGGGCAAGGGCGGCAAGCCCTCGGCCGCGCCCGCGCCGTCGGGGCCCGTCAACGGCGGCAACCCGGGCGCCGGCCGCCCCGGCAAGCGCCCGGGTTGCCGCCGTTGACAGGAGGCCGCCGAGGCGGCGCCGCGGCCGCAGCGCCTGCCGCAGGGCGCGCTCAACGAGTCCGGCGAGGACGACGCGGAGGCCGGAACCTCCGGCTACGACGAGCCCGTGGACCTGCGGCCGCCGGCCCGGACCGGGGCGATCCCGGCGCGGCCCGCCGAGAGCGTGGCGGCGACCCGGACCGGCGATCCGGCCGCCGATTTCGACGCCGCGGTCGAGCTGTACCGCGCCAAGCAGTACGAGCAGGCCGAGATGGGCCTGCGCCAGTTCATCCAGTCGCACCCGCGCGACAACCGCGTCGCCGGCGCGACCTACTGGCTCGGCGAGAGCTACCTCGCCCGCGGCCGCAACCGCGAGGCCGCCGAGCAGTTCCTGAAGGTCTCCACCGACTACGCCCGGTCCGCCCAGGCCCCCGACGCGATGCTGAAGCTCGGCGTCACGCTCAACGCCCTCGGCGCCCGCGAGCAGGCCTGCGCGACCCTGGCCGAGCTCGACCGGAAATTCCCGAATGCCGGCACCGGCGTCCGCCAGGGCGTCGCCCGCGAGCAGAAGCGCGCCCGCTGCGGCGCCTGAGCGTCTCGGGCGACCCGGACGATCCGGTTCTCGGCGCCCTCCGTCCCTGGCTCGACCGGGCCGCGCGCGGCGGGCGGGGCGTGCTCCTCGCCGTCTCGGGCGGTCCCGATTCGAGCGCCCTGATGCACGCCGCCGCGCGCCTGCGCAAGGCGACCGGCGCGTCCCTGCGCGTGGCGACCGTCGATCACGGCCTGCGGCCGGAATCCGGCGCGGAAGCCGAGGGCGTCGGCCGCGCCGCCCGGGCGCTGGACCTGCCCCACGCGACCCTGACCTGGGCGGGCGCGAAGCCCGGCACCGGGCTTCAGGACGCGGCCCGCACGGCCCGCTACGCTCTCCTCGCCGCCCATGCCGGGGCGGTCGGAGCCGGCCTCGTCCTCACCGCGCACACCCAGGATGACCAGGCCGAGACGGTGCTGATCCGGCTCGCGGCCGGCAGCGGCCCCGCCGGGCTCGCCGGCATGCGCGCCGAGCGGAGCCTCGGCCCCGGCCTCACCCTCGGGCGCCCGTTCCTGCACCTGCCGAAGGCCGGCCTGGTGGCGTGGTGCGCGGCGCTGGGCGTCGCCTACCTGCGCGATCCCGCCAACGGCGATCCGCGCTTCGCCCGCGGCCGCCTGCGCGAGGCGTGGCCGGCCCTGGAGCGCGAGGGCCTGACCCGCGCGCGCCTCGCCCGGCTCGCCGACCGCGCCGCCCGCGACGAGGCCNGGCACTGCGCCCCGGGCCGGAGACGGGCGCGGGCCTGTGCCTCGACGGGCGCGCCCTGGCGGCCCTGCCGGACGCCGTGGCCCTGCGCTGCCTCGATCGCGCCCTGGCCCGGGCCGGCGCCGCGCCGCGCCGCCTCGAGCGCCTCGAGACCCTCGTCCTCGAATCGCTCCTGCCGGCCCTGCGCCGCCGGGAGCCGGTCCGCCGAACCCTGGCGGGAATCCTCGTTTCCGCAGACGCGGGCGGGGCCGTCACCCTCGCCCCGGCGCCGCCGCGCCGGCACGGGCCCGCAGGTGCTGCCCTCGCCGCAGGGTCTCCCGACTTACTTGGCAAGGGAGAGCCCCCCGCCTACATTGGCGAGGTGTGCACGGATGGACCGGAATAGCCGCGTGGCAGGTCCGTCCTGGGGGTCGCACGCGCCAGGGATTGATCGATGAACCCGAATTTTCGCAACTTTGCCTTGTGGGTCGTCATCTTCCTGCTGGTGCTGGCCCTCGTCACCCTGTTCCAGAACCCGGGTCACCGGGGCGGCGGCAGCGAGATCGCCTACAGCCAGCTCCTGAACGACGCCGATGCCGGCAAGATCCAGTCGGTGGTGATCTCCGGGCAGGACGTGTCCGGCACCTACGTGGGCGGCGGCAACTTCACGAGCTACGCGCCCAACGACCCGAGCCTCGTCTCCAAGCTCCAGGGCAAGGGCGTGCAGATCACCGCCCGCCCGCCGTCCGACAACACCCCCTGGTTCATCCAGCTGCTCGTCAGCTGGCTGCCGATCCTCGTCTTCATCGGCGCCTGGATCTTCCTCTCGCGCCAGATGCAGTCCGGCGCCGGCCGCGCCATGGGCTTCGGCAAGTCGAAGGCCAAGCTCCTGAACGAGGCCCACGGCCGCGTGTCGTTCGACGACGTCGCGGGCGTCGAGGAGGCCAAGGAAGATCTCCAGGAGATCGTCGAGTTCCTGCGCGACCCGCAGAAGTTCCAGCGTCTCGGCGGCCGGATCCCGCGCGGCGTGCTGCTCGTCGGCCCGCCCGGCACCGGTAAGACCCTGATCGCCCGGGCGGTCGCCGGTGAGGCCAACGTGCCGTTCTTCACCATCTCGGGCTCGGACTTCGTCGAGATGTTCGTGGGCGTCGGCGCCAGCCGCGTGCGCGACATGTTCGAGCAGGCCAAGAAGAACGCGCCCTGCATCATCTTCATCGACGAGATCGACGCGGTCGGCCGCCACCGCGGCGCCGGCCTCGGCGGCGGCAACGACGAGCGCGAGCAGACCCTCAACCAGCTCCTCGTGGAGATGGACGGGTTCGAGGCCAACGAGGGCGTGATCATCATCGCGGCGACCAACCGCCCCGACGTGCTCGACCCGGCCCTGCTGCGGCCCGGCCGCTTCGACCGCCAGATCATGGTGCCGAACCCGGACGTCACCGGCCGCGAGCGCATCCTGCGCGTCCACGTCCGCAAGGTGCCGCTGGCCCCCGACGTCGACCTGAAGACCATCGCGCGCGGCACCCCGGGCTTCTCCGGCGCCGACCTGATGAACCTCGTCAACGAGTCGGCCCTGCTGGCGGCCCGCCGCGGCAAGCGCATCGTGACGATGCACGAGTTCGAGGACGCCAAGGACAAGGTCATGATGGGCGCCGAGCGGCGCACCCTGGTCATGACCGAGGACGAGAAGCGGCTCACCGCCTACCACGAGGGCGGCCACGCCATCGTGGCGCTGAACGTCCCGGCGACCGACCCGGTGCACAAGGCGACCATCATCCCGCGCGGCCGGGCTCTCGGCATGGTCATGCAGCTGCCCGAGCGCGACAAGCTCTCCATGAGCTTCGAGCAGATGACCTCGCGGCTGGCGATCATGATGGGCGGCCGCATCGCCGAGGAGATGATCTTCGGGCGCGAGAAGGTGACCTCGGGCGCGCAGTCGGACATCGAGCAGGCGACGCGGCTCGCCAAGATGATGGTCACCCGCTGGGGCTTCAGCCCGGAGCTCGGCACCGTCGCGTACGGCGACAACAACGACGAGGTCTTTCTCGGCATGTCGATGGGCCGGCAGCAATCGGTCTCGGAATCGACCGCCCAGAAGATCGACGCCGAGGTCCGCCGCCTCGTGGAGACCGGCCTGGAGGAGGCGCGCCGCATCCTGGCCGAGCACAAGGACGACCTGGAGGCCCTGGCGCAGGGTCTGCTCGAGTACGAGACCCTCTCGGGCGAGGAGATCCGCAACCTGCTCAAGGGCCAGCCCCCGATCCGCGACGGCGGCGACGTGCCGCCGACCCCGGCCCGGGGCTCCTCGGTCCCCTCGGCGGGCCGCGGCCGGCCCAAGGAGAACGACGGCGGGCTGGAGCCGCAGCCGCAGGCCTGAACCGCACGGTCGGTTGAGCGAGGAGGGCGCCGCGAGGCGCCCTTTCTCGTGCATGCGGCCTCCTCCGACGCGGGTGCAGCTCCGGCACCTGCGTCGGCGGTGCGCTGTCAGGACCGGGCGCGGGACCGCTCTCCACCCGCGTCGGACTTCCCGATCCGGGCATCTCAGGGCGGATCTCGGGCAGGCCCGGGATCCGACGGGAGCGGGGGCGCGGTGTGCTCCCTCATCGGCGGCGGCATGCGTCGGCGAAGCGTGATCATCGTCGCATCTCGCGTGACAAACCGGCCCGCCTGTCGGCGGATCGACGGGGTCAGCTTGGCCGGAGGCTCGGCGGACTCCGCCGAATCGGAAACACAGAACCCTTCCCCAGGCCGCCGCGAAATCCCCGATGCCGGTCTCGACCTACCTCGTCGTCGCCCTCGGCGCCGTCGTCGCCGGCTTCGTCCAGGGCCTGTCGGGCTTCGGCTTCGGACTCACGGCCCTCTCGTTCTGGGCCTGGGTGATCGACCCGCAGCTCGCCGCGGTTCTGGCCGTCTCCGGCGCCTTCACGGGCCAGGTCATCGCGGCGGTCTCGGTCCGGCGCGGGTTCGAGACCCGGCGCCTCGCGCCGTTCATCCTCGGCGGCCTCGCCGGCATCCCCCTCGGCGTCCTGCTGCTGCCGCGGCTCGACGCCGACTGGTTCAAGACGCTCCTCGGCCTGCTGCTGATGGTCTGGTGCCCGACCATGCTGTTCGCCCGGAACCTGCCGCGGATCGCGGTCGGGGGCCGGCTCGCCGACGCCGCGGTGGGCCTCGGCGGCGGGATGATGGGCGGGCTCGGCGGCTTCACGGGCGTGCTGCCGACCCTCTGGTGCACCCTGCGCCGCTACGAGCGCGACGTGCAGCGCTCGGTGATCCAGAACTTCAACCTCGCGATGCTCAGCGTCACCCTGGCGACCTACCTCGCCGCGGGGCTCGTCACCCGGGCGACGCTGCCGATGGTGGCGGTGGTCCTGCCGGCGATGCTGGTCCCGACGCTGCTCGGCACCCGGATCTATCTGGGCCTCAGCGAGGTCGCCTTCCGCCGGCTCGTGCTCGGCCTGCTGACCGTCTCGGGCCTCGCGCTGGTCTCGGCCTCGGCGCCGCGGCTCCTGCAGCGCGCCGGGCGCCCCATTTCGACCGCCTTTGTCGGGGAGCACCCCGTTGACTCTGCCGGCCGGTGAGCCGCCGACGGGCGCGATAATCTGCTAAGCTGTGCCGGGTCCGCGAGGCCGGGCGCCGGAGACGTGATGGTGCGCAAGTATTTCGGAACCGACGGCATCCGGGGCCGCGCCAACGGCGTGATCACGCCGGAGCTCGCCCTCAAGGTCGGTCAGGCCGCCGGCCTCGTGTTCCAGCGCGGCGACCACCGCCACCGGGTGGTGATCGGCAAGGACACCCGCCTCTCCGGCTACATGATCGAGACCGCGCTCGTCGCCGGCTTCACCTCGGTGGGCATGGACGTGCTGCTGCTCGGGCCGGTGCCGACGCCGGCCGTGGCGATGCTGACCCGCTCGATGCGGGCCGATCTCGGCGTGATGATCTCGGCCTCGCACAACCCGTTCGAGGACAACGGCATCAAGCTGTTCGGGCCCGACGGCTTCAAGCTCAACGACGCGATCGAGCACGAGATCGAGGGGCTGATCGACGCCGACATGCACAAGCGCCTGTCCGGCTCCAACGATCTCGGCCGGGCCAAGCGCATCGAGAGCGTGCACGCCCGCTACATCGAGTTCGCCAAGCGGACCCTGCCGCGGCAGGTGACGCTGGACGGGCTGCGGGTCGTGGTCGACTGCGCCAACGGCGCGGCCTACCGGGTCGCCCCCGAGACCCTGTGGGAGCTCGGCGCCGAGGTGATCGCCATCGGCACCGAGCCGGACGGGTTCAACATCAACCGGGATGTCGGCTCGACCGCGCCCGCGGCCCTGATCGACATGGTGCGCGAGCGCCGGGCCGATATCGGGATCGCGCTGGACGGCGACGCCGACCGGGTGCTGATCGTGGACGAGAAGGGCCAGGTGGTCGACGGCGACCAGCTCATGGCCGTCGTGGCGCGCTCCTGGAAGGAGGACGAGCGCCTGACGCAGCCGGGCGTGGTCGCGACGATCATGTCGAATCTCGGCCTGGAGCGCTTCCTCGGCGGCCTCGGCCTGACCCTGGCCCGCACGGCCGTGGGGGACCGCTACGTCCTCGAGCACATGCGGGCGCACGGCTACAATCTCGGCGGCGAGCAGTCCGGCCACATCATCATGTCGGACTACACGACCACCGGCGACGGGCTCGTGGCCGCCCTGCAACTGCTGAGCGTGGTGCAGCGGCAGAACCGGCCCGTGAGCGAGGTCTGCCACTGCTTCGACCCGCTGCCGCAGATCCTCAAGAACGTCCGCTACCGGAGCGGCGAGCCCCTGCGCGAGGACAGCGTGGTCAGCGCCATCGAGCACGCCCGCGAGCGGCTCGGCAATGCCGGCCGCCTCGTGATCCGCCCCTCGGGCACCGAGCCGGTGATCCGCGTCATGGCCGAGGGCGACGATCGCGGCCTCGTCAACGCGGTGGTCGACGAGGTGGTCGACGCCGTCACCCGCGCGGCGGCCTGATCCCCGGCTCCCCCGACCCCGAGGGGGCCGGGCGCGGGATCAACCCAGATCGGCGTAGGCGGCGCGCAGCTCCGCGGGTGCGGTCATCCGCCACGCCGCGAGCAGCGCCGTCCGCAGGGCCTCCTCCGCGCACGGGTCGAGGTCGAGATTGGTCCAGCCCCGCCGCCCCCAGGCGCCGTCGAGGGGCGCGAACAGGTCCGGCTCGGCCTCGCACAGGGCGGCCTGATCGGCGGGCGCGAGGCGCAGCACGACCCGCGCCTCCTCGACCCAGAGGGTCGCGAAGACCCGGCCGCCGACCCGGAAATCCGGGTTGCCGCTGTGGGCGCCCGCCACCGCCTCGGGCAGCATCAGCGCCAGGACGCGCACGTCGTCGGGCCCCATGCGGATCTCTCAACTCCCGCGCGGCCCGGACGAGCGGGCGACGCCGATCGGGTCGCCCACGCGGCCCCCCCGACAGATGAACCGCGCCGACCCCGGCGGCGCGGCGCGGCGGAAACAAGCAAGTCTCGCCCGGTTGTCCGATTCGACAGTTCGGCAACCGATGCGCAAGGCTAACATTTAACGTTAAGCCGGATTTAAGACGTTCCTTCCATCCTGCCCTCGTACCCCGGGACCGCGCGCCGCGCGTCCGGCTCACGAGTCCAGTGAAGGAATCCCCATGGCCCGCTCCAAGCTGAACGCTTTGGTGCGTAGCCTGACGCTCGCGGCGAGCGTCGGCGCGCCCTGCCTCGCCGCGGCCGCGGATCTGATGCTCCCGCCGCCCCCGCCTCCGCCGCCCCCGCCGATCGAGGTCGGCGGCGGCTGGTACCTGCGCGGCGACGTGGGCGCGAGCATCTACACCCGTCCGCGCTACAGCGACGCCTACGACTACACCGGCTACGCCGAGTCCAACCGCGCCTTCGGCAACGCGGTCGGCGGCGGCGGTTTCGCGGGCGTCGGCGTCGGCTACCAGTTCACTCCGTTCCTGCGCGGCGACATCACCGGTGAGTACCGCTACTCTACCGGCCTGCGCGGCAGCGAGTACTACAAGGGTCCGGATTTCGACAACGGACTCGGCTCGTACGGCGTGAACAAGTCGAGCGGCAACTTCGACTCCGCGGTGGTTCTGGCCAACGCGTATTTCGACCTCGGCACGTGGTACGGGATCACGCCGTTCATCGGCGGCGGCGTCGGCTACGCGTTCAACCACGTCTCGAGCTACTCGACCAACCAGCAGTTCACCAGCCCGACCTACGGCTACGATTACGCGAACCCGATCTACGGCTGCGGCTGCGGACAACCCTCCTACAACTACGCGCCGGTCTACGACGCGAACGGCAACGCGGTCTACAACACCAACAGCGGCAGCAAGTTCTACAAGGACAAGACCAGCGGCAGCTTCGCCTGGGCGCTCCACGCCGGTCTGGCCTACAACGTGACCGACGCGCTGAAGATCGAGCTGGCCTACCGCTACCTGAACCTCGGCAAGGCGCAGACCGGCGCGGGCTTCGAGCCCTGCTGCACCGGCAGCCTGCAGGCGATCAAGGTGAAGGATATCGAGGCGCACGACGTGAAGATCGGCCTGCGCTACTACCTCGGTGGCTTCGTGGCGGCCCCGCTGCCGCCGCTGATGCCGGAGCCGGTCCCCGGCCCCCTGGTGCGCAAGTACTGATCGCGCCTCGACCGCGATCCCCCGGACGGACGACGACGGCGCGGAGGCTCTCCGCGCCGTTTCGCGTTCCGGCGCCCCGCCGCGACCGGACCGGTTCTCGGGCGGTTCTTGCCCGATCCAGTATCCCTCGGGACGCGCCTGGACTGACATCCCCGGATCGGGACTGGTCTGTCCAGGTCGAGCAACGGAGAATTAAGGTTACCGGCGTATCACCGTGTCGAGGCTCGATCCGCCGTCCGTCTCTTTCCGTCCAGGACGATCCCGATGCGTACCGTCACCTTTCCGCTGCTGGCGGTTCTCGGTCTCTGCGGCGTGAACACCGCGCGCGCCGCCGATCTGGACTACGATTACCTGCGCGGCGCCGATTACGACCCGGTCCCGGCCCCGGTGGTCGACTGGAGCGGCGTATATGTCGGCGGCCACGGCGGCTTCACCTCCGGCGGCCTGTCGCAGCGCAACGCGATGCAGTCCACGCTGGCGAATTACTTCAGCAATCGCGACATCGAGAACGAGTTCAGCGTCTCGAAATTCCTGTCGCTTCCCGGCACGCGGACGCGCGGGGCCAGCTTCGGTGCCTTCGCCGGATTCAATGTGCAGTTCGACGGGATCGTCCTCGGCATCGAGGCCGACTACACGCACACGGACCAGAACAGCTGGTCGACCAACGGCATCAACCGGATCATGACGACCGCCGCCGGCAACTCCGAGTCGGTGAACCTGTCCGGGACGTCGAACACGCGGATCGAGGATTACGGCACCATCCGGGGCCGCGCCGGCTACGCGTTCGGCAACCTGCTCCCGTACGTCACCGCCGGTGCCGCAATCGGTCGCGTGACCATCAACGACACCGTTGCGGTCCAGAATTACGGCTACAGCGCCACCACCTACGCGGCGAACCAGGCCCTGACCACCGGGCAGCCCGCGGCGGTCTACAGGCACGACTACGCGAGCTTCAATCCGAACTTCCCGCTCAACAACTCGACGCCGGCCGGACAGGGCGCCCAGACCATCCCGTACGCGCCCACGACGCTGACGGCGAATGCCCGGACCAAGACCATCGGCGGCGTCGCCCTCGGCTTCGGCCTGGAATACGCCATCACGCCCAACATCCTGGTGCGCGGCGAGTACCAGTACGTGCGGTTCCAGGATTTCAACGGTCACAACGCCCAGTTGAACACCGTCCGGGGTGGCGCGGCCGTCAAGTTCTGACCCTTCCTCCCGCGCCGGCCGGAGCCTGACCATGACTGACCGCCTCTCGAGGCTGTGGCCCCTGACGTCGCGCGCCGCGCTGCTCGCCGGTCTCGTGCTCGTCCACGGACCGGCCTTCGCGGAGCGCCGCGGGGCGCATCACCCGACGCGCCGGATCGTGCGGGTGCGACCGGTGCCCGCCGTCCCCCCGCCCGTGCTGGTGCGGGATTACCGGCCGCGCAACCTCAACGTCCCGATGTACAACGAGCCGCCCCGGCGCGCGCCGGCCTGGTGACGCCTCCGCGCCGCCCTCAGCTCTCCAGCTCGCTGTCCCAGTAGAGGTAGTCGAGCCAGGTGTGATGGTACTGGCGGTGGTCGAACTCGGGCTGCCGGTGGTGCAGCTCGTAGCGCGTCGGCCGCCGGGGCTCGGTCATCAGCGGCATGTCCGCCTCGTCCGGCGTGCGGTTGGCCTTGCGCAGGTTGCAGGGCGAGCAGGCCGCCACGACGTTCTCCCAGCTCGACAGCCCGCCCCGGGAGCGCGGCACCACGTGGTCGAAGGTCAGGCCGCCCGAGGGCAGCCGGAGGCCGCAATACTGGCAGCTGAAACCGTCGCGCAGGTAGATGTTGTAGCGGGTGAAGGCCGGGCTGCGGGCCAGCGCCACGTAGTTCTTCAGCGCCACCACGCTCGGCACCCGCAGGGCGCGCGAGGGCGAGCGCGCCTCGACGTCGTAGCTCGCCACCAGGGTGACCCGGTCGAGGAACAGGGCCGTGAAGGCGTCCTTCCACGACCAGAGGGAGAGCGGATTGTACGAGAGCGGCCGATAATCCGCGTTGAGGACGAGGGTTTGGAGATCCATCATCGGCGCGACTCTTCGGACTAGTTCTGGCGCGTGAGACGCGCGGGACCATGCCGCCGCCCCGCCGGCCCGTCCGAACCGGCCCGGGGCCGATGCAGGACGGGCCGGCGCGCGGGGCGACGGCTTGACGGGAGAGACGGAGGGAACAACAGGGCGGCGGGCCGGCGCGCGGGGGCGCCGGTCGATGCGGTAGCATCCGGAACGCGGCCGGGCCGGGCCGGTATCGCCACCGGCCGCGCCCTTTCGCGTAGCAACGAAAAGGCCCTGTCCATCAGGTGTTCATCTAATCCCAGCGTGACACCCTTGTGAAGCTTTTCCGGATGAGCCCCGGGGACGCACCCACAGCGGGCTGGAGGCGGCGGGATCCGGCCCGGGGTGGGCAGGGGCACGCTTTCGCCCTATTGCTCGCCCAGAGCGCCCGGCCGCCAGGAGGCCTGCCCGGTCCCCGATCGCCGCCGATTCGCCGATGCCGGACTCCGGCCGGCCGCCGCGCGCCCGACGAGAGGTTGCTCATGCATCGTATCCCCGCGCGGACCCGGAAGCCGGAGGGCGCCCCGCGCCCGTCCCGCGCACTCGCCCTGCTCGCCGCGCTGGTGTTCGCAACCCCGGCGGCCCTGACCCTGCCGGCCTTCGCCCAGGATCCGGCGCCCGCCGCCAAGTCTTCCGATCACAGGCCCGCGGACGCCAAGACCGCGCCCGAGAAGACCGCGCCCGAGAAGGCGGCCCCCGAGGCCAAGCCCGCGGACGGCAAGGCGCCCGATACGAAGGCGCCCGATACGAAGCCCGCGCCCCCGCCGGTCGCCAAGGCCGAGGTCCCCGAGCAGTTCAAGAAGGTCCGGGCCAAGCTCGACGCCGCCAAGGCCGAGCTCGACGCCCGCGAGAAGCAGCTCGGCCACACGGAGCTGACGGTCGCCGACCTCACCGCCATCCGCGACAGCGCGGTCACGGTCACCGACGAGATCCGCACCCTGGTCACCCGGCTCGACGCGCCGCTGGAGGCCGCCCGCGAGCGCCTGGCCCAGCTCGGGCCGAAGCCGAAGGACACCCAGGAGAGCGCCGACGTCGCCGCCGAGCGCGCCGAGCGCGAGGCCGCCGTCACCCGCATCGACGAGACCCAGCGGCTGGCCCGCTCCCTGGTGGTGCAGGGCGACCAGATCGTCGACCGCGTCTCGAACCGCCGCCGCGAATCGTTCACCCGCGACCTGCTCCAGCGCTCCCAGCCGCTGGTCGGTCCCGGTCTCTGGACCAAGGTGATGGGCGACGTGCCCCGGGACACGCGCGCCCTGCAGAGCGCCGTGTCGGATATCGGGCTGCTGTTCTCCCGCAACGGCAGCCTCGCCAACCTGCTGTTCCTGGGCCTCGCCTTCGGGATCTCGGTGGCGCTGTATTTCGGCCGGCGCAACATCGCCCCCAAGGGTGCCCGCCGGGACGCCGCCAGGGCCGATCCCTCGCGGCGCGCCGTGATGCTCGCCGCCTGGCGGGTGATCCTGCTCGGCACGGTGCCGGCCGTGGCCGGGTCCTACGCGGTCTACTACGCCCTCGATTCCACCAACCTGCTGCCGTCCCGGCTCCTGCCGGTGGCCGCCGCGATCCTCGGGGGGCTGGCCTTCATCGCCTTCGTGGAGGCCCTCTGCGACGGGCTGCTCAGCCCCGAGAAGCCGGCGTGGCGCCCCGCCCCGGTGAGCGACGCGGCGGCCATCCGCCTGACCCGGCTCGCCGTCGGCATCGCCACGGTGATCACCGTGGTGAAGTCCGTCGAGGCGCTCAATTCCGGGATCTCCGCGGCCCTGCCGATCTCGATCGCCACGCGGGGTATCGGGGCGGTCGCCACCGCGCTGATCCTGGCGGTCGGCCTCCACCGGTTCGCCGACACCGAGCAGGAGGAGGAGGCCTGCTTCGGCCCCTACGTGCCGACCAAGACCACGACGGGCATCGGCGGGCCGGCGCGGCTCCTCGGCTGGGCCGCGGTGGCGCTGATCGGGCTCGGCGCGCTGGTGGGCTACGTGGCCTTCGCGGCCTTCCTGATCGACCAGCTGATCTGGGACGCGGCCGTCCTCGTGCTGCTCTACCTGCTGGTCCAGAGCGTCGACATCTTCGTCGGCCGCGCGCTCAGCGACGAGACGCGGCTCGCCACCACGCTCCAGGCCAATACCGGCCTGCGCAAGCGCTCGCTCAACCAGATCTCGGTCCTGACGACGGGCGCGACCCGGCTCGTCCTGTTCCTGGCGGCCGCGGTCCTCGTGCTGGCGCCCTGGGGTCTCGACTCCACCGACATCGTCTCGTCGGTCCGGCAGGCCTTCTTCGGCTTCAAGGTCGGCGACGTCACGATCTCGCTCTCCAGCATCGCCTTCGGGATCGGCATCCTGGTGGTCGGCGTGTTCATCACCCGCGGGGTCCAGCGCTGGCTGGAGAACACCTACCTGCCGGCCACCGACCTCGACGCCGGCCTGCGCAACTCGATCACCACGGTGGCGGGCTATTGCGGGTTCCTGATCGCGCTGGCGCTCGCCTTCTCGTATCTCGGCCTGAGCCTGGAGAAGCTGACCATCGTGGCCGGCGCCCTGTCGGTCGGTATCGGTTTCGGCCTCCAGTCGATCGTCAACAACTTCGTCTCCGGCCTGCTGCTCCTGTGGGAGCGCCCGATCCGGGTCGGCGACCAGGTGGTGATCGGCGATTCCGAGGGCATCGTGAAGCGGATCTCGGTCCGCTCCACCGAGATCCAGACCTTCGACCGCTCGGCCGTGATCGTGCCGAACTCGAACCTGATCTCCGGGGTGGTGAAGAACCGGGTGCGGGGCGACCGGACCGGGCGCGTCAGCATCACGGTCAGCGTCCTGCGCAACCAGGACCCGGTGCGCGCCGCCGAGATGATCACGGCCTGCGCGCAGGGCCATTCCGACGTCCTGAAGGAGCCCCCGCCCCGGGTGGTGTTCAAGAAGATCGGCGACCCGTTCCTGGAATTCGAGCTGCTCGTCTGGATCGTGGACGTGAGCCTCGGCCAGAAGGTGGTGACCGACCTGAACTTCTCGGTGTTCGCGAGCCTGTCGGAGGCGGGCTTCATCCCGCCGCTCGGGCCCGGCTCCAGCATCGTCACCGTGCAGGGCCTCGACACGATGCAGAGCGCCATGGGCGAGATCGCCAGCCGCTTCATCCAGCCGGCCGCGGTTCCCGAGGGCGGCGAATCAGCCCGGCCCCAGCGCGATCGCGGCCTCCGCAGCGCCGGCGCCTGACCGGCCGCCGAGGGCGATGCGGACGGTGTTCCCGCCCGCGTCCTTGGCGGCGTAGAGGGCCGCGTCCGCCCGGCCGAACAGCCGGGCGCGGCCGCCGCGCCCGGCGGACAGCCCCGCCGTCTGCCCCACCGCGATCCCCACGGAGGCGCCGATCCGCAGCTCCCGTGGGGATCGCGGTGGGGCAGACGTGCGGCGCTGCTCGGCGGCTGCGCCGCCCAGCCGCCGAGCGGCACCGCGCTGCCGAGCATCTACCTGCCGCTCGCCAGCAACAGCGCGCATATCGACGTCGAGGCGGCCCGCGACATGATCTCGTCCTACCGCCGCAACCGCGGCGCGCCGCCGCTGACGGTCGATCCCGAACTGCAGCGCCTCGCCGAGGCCGAGGCGGCCGCCATGGCGCTCGCCGACCGGCCGAGCCGGGCCCAGACCGTCAAGGCCGCCGTCGAGCGGCTCGGCTACGCGAACGTCAACGCCAACCTCTCGGCGGGCTACCACACCCTGGCCGAGGCCTTCTCGGGCTGGCGCGAGAGCCCGCCCCACGACGCCACCATGCTGGCGCCCGGGGCGACCCGGATGGGGATCGCCACCGCCTACGCGCCGGGCTCCAAGTACAAGGTCTACTGGGCGCTGCTCACCGCGAAGTAGCGGAGCCCCGCCGGACGGCATGGCGGGGGGCTGCCTTGCCGGCGGCGGAGGCGAATCGGTCGTCCGGACGTCCGGACGCCATCGGTCCTGAACGGCGCGAAGGCCGCGCCGACGCCGGGCGTGTCGGGCACCGCCCGCGCGTCCGGGACGCGGCGGGTCCGCGCTAAGCTTTGGTAAACTTTGCTGAGGCAACCGTGAAGGCGACTGTTTCGAACCTGTATCGGCCCGTCATCGCCCGTTCAGGCAGGCGCTGGCATACCCGTTTCGTACGAGGGGTTTGACTCGGATCCGGCGCCCATGCCGGCCGCGCGGACCTCCTCGGTGAAGGCGTGAGACCCGGGTCACACGGGCCGCGCCAAGGGTGGCGGAGCGGTACGATGGTTCGTCTGTACGGGCGGGTCCTGGGATTCCTGAAGGCGGAGCGGCGGCTGGCCATAGGTCTGGCCGCCACCAACGTGGTCCTGGCGATCGCGGCCTTCGCCGAGCCCCTGCTGATGGGCCGGATCATCGACCAGCTGACCCATCTCAAGCGCGGCGGCGACGCCATGGGCACGATGCTGCCCCTGCTCGCCGCCTGGGTGGCGTTCGGCTTCTTCACCATCGCGGCCGGCGTGTTCATCGCGCTCCACGCCGACCGGCTCGCCCACCGCAACCGCCTGTCGTCGATGGCGAGCTACTTCGAGCACGTCCTCGACCTGCCGCTCGCCTTCCACTCGGCCAACCATTCCGGCCGGGTCCTGAAGGCGATGCTGGAGGGCACGAACGGCATGGCGTGGCTGTGGCTCGGCTTCTTCCGCGACCACCTCGTGGCGCTGGTCTCGCTCGGCGTGCTCCTGCCGATGACCCTGTTCATCAACTGGCAGCTCGGCTCGATCCTCGTGGTGCTGGTGCTCGCCTTCACGGCGCTCACCACCTTCGTGATGCGCCGGACCGAGACGCTCCAGGGTCAGGTCGAGGAATTCAATTCCGGCCTCGCCGCCCACGCCTCGGACGCGCTGGGCAACGTCGCGGTGATCCAGTCCTTCACCCGCGCCAAGGCCGAGAAGGAGGCGATGCGCGGCATCATCACCAACCTGCTCGCCGCGCAGATCCCGGTCCTGTCCTGGTGGGCGCTGGCCAACGTGGCGACCCGCGCCTCAGCGACCATCACCATGACGGCGATCTTCGTCACCGGCATCTGGCTCTACCAGGCCGGCACCACCACGGTGGGCGAGGTCGTGGCCTTCATGAGCCTCGCCACCGCCTTCGTGGCCCGGCTCGACCACGTGGTCGGCTTCGTCAACGGCCTGTTCCAGCAGGCGCCGAAGATCGCCGAGTTCTTCGAGATCTACGACACCGTCCCGGCGGTGGCCGACCGGCCGCACGCCCGGCAGGTGGCGCGCTTCGAGGGCTCGGTGACCTTCGACGACGTCGCCTTCTCGTACGACGGCCGGCGCCAGGCGCTCGACGGTGTCTCGTTCACCGCCAAGCCCGGCGAGACGATCGCGCTGGTCGGCACCACCGGCTCGGGCAAGTCGACGACGCTCGGCCTCCTGCACCGCAGCTTCGACCCGGCCTCCGGCGCGATCCGGATCGACGGGATGGACATCCGCGACGTCGGCCTCGCCTCGCTGCGCCACAACATCGGCGTGGTGTTCCAGGAGCCGATGCTGTTCGCCCGCTCGATCCGCGAGAACCTGCAGGTCGGCTGCCCCGACGCCACCGACGCCGAGATGCTCGACGCGCTGGAGCGCGCCCAGGCCAGCGCCTTCATGGCGCGCCAGGCCGACGGGCTCGACACGGTGATCGGCGAGCGCGGCCGGTCGCTCTCGGGCGGCGAGCGCCAGCGGCTCTCGATCGCCCGGGCGCTCCTGAAGGACCCGCCGATCCTGATCCTCGACGAGGCGACCTCGGCGCTGGACGCCGCCACCGAGCGCAAGCTCCAGGGCGCCCTGGAGACCGTGATGGAGGGCCGCACCACCTTCGTGATCGCCCACCGCCTCGCGACGATCCGCGACGCCGACCGGATCCTGGTGTTCCACGAGGGCCGGATCGTCGAGGCCGGGACCTTCGACCAGCTGGTGGCCGAGGGCGGCCGCTTCGCCGAGCTCGCCCGGGCGCAGTTCATGGCTGCCCAGGCCGACGAGGAGGAGGAGGGGCTGGCGCTGGCGGCCTGAGCGCCTCCGCCCCGGCTATCCCCCGCCGGACAGGAGCCCACTTCCTCGTCCCGGGACCGCGCAGCGGGCCCGGGATCCGGAGGCGCCGACTGCCGAGATGGTGCGCCGGCAGGGATCCTGGTTTGCGGGCTCGCCTTCGGCGCGCCGGGATGACGGCGTTGAAACCCGTGCCCGGGCAGGTCGGCCCAGCGGTCGTCAGCTGTTCGCGGCGGTCCTGCGGCCCTCCATCTCGGCCCGGCGCGCCAGCATCTTCGCCTGCAGGCGGGTGCGGCGGGCTGCGATCACCGTGCCGTTGATCTCGCCGCCGAACAGGAACATGGCGGCGAGCCAGTAGAGGAAGACCAGGAACACCATCGCGGTGGCCAGCCCCCCGTAGGTCGACGCGTAGGCGTTGGAGAACCGGTCGAGGTAGTAGCCGAAGCCGAGGCCGGCGAAGAACCACAGGAGCAGCGTCACGCCGATCCCCGGCAGCACCGACAGGATCGAGCGCCGCCCGGCCGCGACGAACTTGTGGGCGATGACCAGCACGACGGCGAGCAGCAGGGCCGTGACGGCGATCCGCCCGATCGCCACCGTCAGGCTCAGGGGCTCCAGACCGGGCGCCACCAGGACGACGTTGCGCCAGATCAGCGGCCCCAGCACCACGAGCAGCGCGAAGGCCAGCATCGCGAAGGCGCCGCAGATCACGTAGCCGATCGATTCGAGGCGGGTCAGCCACCAGGGCCGGCTCTCGCGCAGGCCGTAGGCCCGGTTCAGCCCGACCCGCAGGCTCTCGACGCCCGAGGAGGAGAAGTACAGGGCGAACAGCGCGCCGAGCGTCAGCACGCCGCTGCGCTGCTCGGTGAGCACCCGGTGGACCTCGCCGACGATCGGCTTGGCGATCTCCCGCGGCCACGCATCGAAGATCAGCACCCCGGCCTCGTCGGCCAGCGACTGCGTGCCGAACAGGCCGGCGAGCGCCGCCAGCAGGATCAGGAACGGGAACAGCGAGGTCAGGCTCGAGAGCGCGATGTGGCTCGCGATCGCCCAGCCGTCGTGGGAGACGAAGCGCTGCGCGGCGACGCCCATGACCTGTAATCCGCTGCGGAGAGGTTTCACGGGTGTCCAACGATCCTCGATCGCGCGATCCTCGGGGCGCTCCTCCCGGAGGGAGGCCCGCCGATGAACGGCGCCCGCACCCGCGCGTCAACGCCGCCGGCGCGCTCTGGTCCCGATCGGCCGCCGGTGACGCGTCCGCGCCACGCCGGTGCCTGTCGCGCCGGGCGGGCGAGATCACCGTTGCGCCGGCCGCGCCGGCATGCTCCGTCCGGCGGCCATGCCGCTGCTCTCACGCCCGTCGACGCTCGCGTCCGGCGCCCTCCCGGCGCTGTTCATCCCGATCTGGGCCACGGGCTTCATCTCCGCGCGGGCGGTGGTGCCGCACGTCGATCCGCTCGCCTTCACGGCCGTCCGCTTCACGGCCGTCGCCCTGGTCCTGGCCCTGATCGCCGCGGCCTCCCGGGTGCGCTGGCCGGGGGACCGGGCGGGGTGGCGCGACCCGGTCATCGCGGGTTTCCTGATGCAGGGGGTCTACCTGTCGGGCGTCTTCTGGGCGGTGAGCCACGGGCTGCCGGCCGGCATCGCGGCGCTCGTCGGCAGCCTCCAGCCGCTGCTCACCGCGCTCCTGGCGCAGCCGCTGCTGGGCGAGCGGGTCAGCGGCCGGCGGGCGCTCGGGATCCTCATGGGATTCGTCGGCACCGGCCTCGTGCTCGCCCCGAAGCTCGGCGCCACGGACCCGTCCGGGATCCCGCCTGCGGCGCTGGCCGTCAGCCTCCTGGCGGTGCTGGCGCTGACCCTCGGGACGCTCTGGCAGAAGCGCACCGGCGGCCGGGTCGATCTCCTGGCCGGCGCGACCCTCCAGTTCGTCGGCGGCATGGCCTGTGCCATCCCGCTGGCGCTCGCCTTCGGCGGCGCCGCGTTCGACCCGGCGCCGGCCCTGTGGCTCGGCCTCGGCTGGGCGGTCCTGGTCAACTCGGTCGCGGGGATCCTGCTGCTGCTCGTGCTGATCCGGCGGGGGGCGGTGGCGGGCGTCGCCGCCCTGTTCTTCCTCGTGCCGCCGGTCGCGGCGGTCCTCGGCTACCTGCTGTTCGGCGAGGTGCTCACAGCCGTGCAGGGCGCCGGCATGGCCCTCGCCGCCCTCGGCGTGGCGGTGGCGAGCCGCGGCTGAGCTTGCCGCTGAGGCCCGCGCCGGGTCCGACGCCCCTGCGACGGAAGGCGCGGAAACCCTTCGCGCCGTCGCGGTTTGGTGCGCGCGGGCCGGATCGGCCCGGGCCGGCAGCGCGCGAGGCGAGGATGAACCAGGACAAGCCCCGCGAGATCCGCCTCGCCCTCGACGCGATCCCGCTCGGCGGCAAGGCCGAGGGCAAGGCCGGCGACGACGCCGTGCTGTTCGTGCGCGACGCCGACGGGGTGCGCGCCTTCCAGGCGAAGTGCCCGCATCTCGGGGCACCGCTGGCCAAGGGCGAGATCTGCGGCGGCCGGCTCTACTGTCCCTGGCACAAGGCGGCCTTCGCGGTCGCCGACGGCGGCCTGGAGGAGCCGCCGGCGCTGGAATCGCTCACCCGCTATCCCGTCCGGATCGAGGGCGGCGAGGCGGTGGCGACGCTGACCCCCGAGCCGGCCCCGGCGCGAAAGGCCGAGACCCCGGTCGGGACGGTCCTGATCGTCGGCACCGGCGCGGCGGCCGCGGCCTGCGTCACCGCGCTCCGGCGCGCGGGCTTCGCGGGGGCGATCACGATGGTCGGCCGCGAGGGCCACCCGCCCTACGACCGCACCAAGCTGTCCAAGCAGTTCCTGGCGAAGCCGACTCCGGCGGAGAAGACCCTGCTGGAGCCGGACTTCGCCGCCGCCCACCGGGTCGAGCGCGTCGAGGCCGAGGCGACGCGGATCGACCCGGCCCGCCGCAGCGTCGCGCTGGCGGACGGGCGCACGCTCACCGCCGACGCGCTGCTGATCGCCACCGGCAGCCGCGCCGTGGTGCCCGACTTCGAGGGCCGGGACCTCGACGGCGTGATGACCCTGCGCAGCCTCGACGACGCGGTGCGGCTCAGCGCCGCGGCGGAGCACGCCCGGCGGGTGGTGGTGATCGGCGCGGGCTTCATCGGCCTGGAGGCGGCGGCCTTCCTGACCAAGCGCGGCCTGTCGGTGACGGTCCTGTCCCGGGAGGAGGTCCCCTTCGCCAAGCGGTTCGGCGAGGCCGTGGGCGCGGCGCTGAAGCGCTACCACGCCGGCAACGGCGTGACCTTCGTCACGGGCAGCGTCGCGCGGATCGCCGGCACCGGCTCCGTCGAGGCGGTCGAGACCGAGGCCGGGGCGCGGCTCCCGGCCGATCTCGTGCTGATCGGCGCCGGCGCCGCGCCGGAGACCGGGATCGTCGCCGGGGCGGAGCCCGACGAGACCGGCGGCCTCCCGGTCGGCGCCGACCTGAGGCTCGCCGACAACGTCTGGGTCGCGGGCGACATCGCGGCCTTCCCGGAGCGCGGCAGCGGCGTCACGGCGCGGATCGAGCACTGGCGGCTGGCGCAGCAGCACGGGACGCACGTCGCCCGGGCGATGCTCGGCGCCGAAGGCGCCTTCGCGGGCGCGCCGTTCTTCTGGAGCAACCAGGGCGACAAGCGCCTCGATTACGGCGGCTACGCGCCGGATTTCGAGCGGATCATCCTGCAGGGCGACCCGGCGGCGCTCGACTTCATCGCCTACTACGTCCGCGACGGCCGCGCGGTGGCCGCCTGCAGCATCGGCCGCAACCCGGCCTTCACGGCGTTCCTCCACCTGCTGGGCGAGGGGCGCGTGCCCGGCCCCGACGCGATCGAGTCCGGCGCCGATCTCGCCGCTCTGGTGTGACGGCCCGGCGGGATCGGCGCGGGATCGGCGCGACATCGGGGCGGCCGGGCGGATGGAACCAGGTGCGGCGGTCCCACTTTCGGTAGACGCCGCCCGCCGTCTCGAGAGCCGGGCCCGCACGGGAGGCCCCATGAACCAGATCATCGTCGTCGCCCTCATCTGCGCCGCCTCTGTCCAGGCGCCGGACTGCTCGCGCGAGACCGCCATCGACGTCGTCACCGGCCCGGCCCACACGCTCCAGGAATGCCTCGTCCAGGGACCGGTCCTGGCGGCCAATTCCGGCTTCAAGGGCGAGGACGGGGCCTACGTGAAGACGCGCTGCGAGCAGAGGCGCTGAGCGGATCCGGTCCCGCGCCCAGCTTTCGGCGGGCGGAATGCGCGATCATCAATGTCCGGACATGTGCGCGTCGCCGCGCCGGTCCAGCCTCGACTTCGCAGGGCTGCGCGCCGGCCCGCCAGGGTCGGTATTCAACTTGAGTTCAAGGCGGGCCAAACGAAATCTGCTTCGGCTCCGGACCGCGACGGGTTAAAAGAGCCGATCCAAGAAGACGCCACGCGAGCCAAAAACCATGTCCGCATCCCCCGCCATCCAGACCGAGCCGCAGGATATCGCCGCCCTCGCCAAGGCCGCCGGCGCGAGCGCCAAGGCCCTCGTCGCGGAGGCCACCCGCCGGGTCCGCACGCGGATCCTCGGGACGGACGGGCGGATCGACGCGGCCAAGCTCGAGAGCCAGCAGCACGCCGCCCACGGGCTCGCGTGGCTCGCGACCTACGCGGAGGCGGTGAACGAGCTCGGCGGCTACGCCGAGCGCCTGCAGGCCGAGGGCCGGTTCGGTGAGACCGAGGCGCTCCTCGTCCGGATCGGCGCCGGGGAGTATCTCGACCAGCTGTTCTCCGGCATCCCGATGAGCCAGGGCGAGATGGTCCGCCTCACCGGGTCGCTCGGCCTCTCCGCCAAGGAGGTGGCCCAGTACCGCACGGACGCGGTCGAGACCCTGATCGCCGAGGGCAACACGCCCGAGAACCGCGCCGCCCTGGTGGCGCAGATGCGCGACGGCGGCGGCTCGGCGACCGTCGGCGCCTCGGGCCTCGACGAGGACATGGAGGCGATCCGCTCCGAGATGCGCCGCTTCGGCAAGGCCGAGGTGGTCGATCAGGCGCACGAGTGGCACCTGAAGAACGCCTACATCCCGATGGAGATCGTGCAGAAGATGGCCGAACTCGGCGTCTTCGGCCTGACGATCCCCGAGGAGTACGGCGGCATGGGCCTGCCGAAGACCGCCATGTGCGTGGTCTCGGAGGAGCTGTCCCGCGCCTATATCGGCGTCGGCTCGCTGGGCACCCGCTCGGAGATCGCCGCGGAGCTGATCCTGTGCGGCGGCACCGAGGAGCAGAAGCAGCGCTTCCTGCCGAAGATCGCCAGCGGCGACATCCTGCCCACCGCCGTCTTCACCGAGCCGAACACGGGTTCGGACCTCGCGAGCCTGCGCACCCGCGCGGTGAAGGAGGGCGACACCTGGAAGATCACCGGCAACAAGACCTGGATCACCCACCCGGTCCGGGCCGACATCATGACGGTGCTCGTCCGGACCAAGCCCGAGGAGAAAGGCCACAAGGGCCTCTCCATGCTGATCGCCGAGAAGCCCCGCGGCACCGACGGGGAGCCCTTCCCGGTCGAGGGCCTGTCGGGCGGCGAGATCGAGGTGCTCGGTTACCGCGGCATGAAGGAGTACGAACTCGCCTTCGAGGGCTTCGCGGTGCCGGGCGGCAACCTGCTCGGCGAGGTCGAGGGCAAGGGCTTCGCCCAGCTGATGCAGACCTTCGAGTCGGCCCGCATCCAGACCGCGGCGCGGGCCATCGGCGTCGCCCAGTCGGCCCTCGACGTCGGCCTGCGCTACGCCGAGGAGCGGGTCCAGTTCGGCAAGGCGCTGGTGAACTTCCCCCGGGTGGCCGACAAGCTCGCCATGATGGCGGTGGAGATCAACATCGCCCGCCAGCTCACCTACTTCTCGGCCCGCGAGAAGGACGAGGGCAAGCGCTGCGACCTGGAGGCCGGGATGGCCAAGCTGCTCGGCGCCCGCGTCGCCTGGGCGGCCGCCGACAACGCCCTCCAGATCCACGGCGGCAACGGCTTCGCGCTCGAGTACCCGGTGAGCCGGATCCTGTGCGACGCCCGCATCCTCTCGATCTTCGAGGGCGCCGCGGAGATCCAGGCCCAGGTGATCGCCCGCCGGCTGCTCGAAACCGCCTGAAAGCCCAGCTAGATCTGGGGAATAGTGCGTATCTTGGGATTATAAGTCGGCATATGAACCCGGCTTAAACGAAGTCCCTGCTTCCTGGCGCCCGGTGAACAACTGGGGCGGCTCGGTGAGCGCGCAGCGAGACGACGGACAGACGGGCAAGAGCCTCCTCCGGCACTGGCAGGATTGCCGGACGCCGGGGGCGCCGATCCCGTCCTACGAGGCCGTCGTGCTCGGGAGACTCGGCCGCCTCGCCGACCGGGCCGCCCTGGTGACGACCCGCGACGGGCGGGCCGCCCGGATCCTCTGGGCGGGCCAGGCCTTCGGTGCCTGGCTCGCGGACGGCGCGGACGGCCTGTCGGCCGGGACCCTGCCGGTCGACGCGCTCCCGATCGAGTTGCGCGAGCCCGTCGACGAGATGGTGGCGGCCGCCCGCGCGTCCGGCCAGCCCGCCTACGCCCGGTGCGACCGCCTCGCCGCCGGGGTCGTGACCTCGACCCGCCTCGTCGGCGTGCCCCTGGGCAACCGCTGGGGCGAGCCGTTCGTGCTGGTCGGGTTCGACGGGGCGAGCGTCCGGACCGAGCTGGTCCAGGCGCTGTTCACCGCCACCGACCAGGGCATCCTGGCCCTCAGCACGGTCCGGGACGCCGCGGGCCGGCCGGTCGATTTCAAGATCGTCGCCCTCAACCGCGGTGCCGAGCGCCTGCTGGAGCGACCCGCCGCCGCCCTGCAATGGCAGCGCGTGGGCCAGCTCTTCCCGGGGGCGGTCACCGCGCGGACGATCGCGACGCTCGCCGCCATGGTCGAGCGGGGCGGGCGCTCGGCCTTCGAGCTGAGCCGTCCCCGGTCCGACGGCGGCACGCTCTACCTCAAGGTCGAGGCCGGCTGCGTCGGCGACCTCCTCTCGGTCACCATGACGGATGTCGGCGACATCAAGGCCCGGGAGGCGTCGTTCCGGCTCCTGTTCGAGAACAACCCCGTGCCGATGTGGGTCGTGGCCGACGCGCGCGACCGCTTCCTGGCGGTGAACGACGCGGCCGTCGCCCATTACGGCTACAGCCGCGAGCAGTTCCTGAGCCGGGCGCCGGCCGACCTCGCCATCGCGGCCGAGGAGGCGACCGGGCTCGGCCCGCCCTCCGCCGCCGGCTCGCTCCACCGCCGCGCCGACGGCTCGGCGATCGAGGTCTCCCTGTTCCGGCGGGCGATGCCGTTCGAGGGGCGGCAGGCCGTGCTCGAGGCCGCCATCGACATGACCGAGCGGCGCCGGGCCGAGGCCCGCATCGCCCACATGGCCCATCACGACGCGCTCACCGGGCTGCCGAACCGCGTGCTGTTCCGCGACCGCCTCGCCGAGGCGATCGCCCGCCACGCCCGGGACGGCGAGGAGGCGGTGCTGCTCTGCCTCGACCTCGACAAGTTCAAGATCGTCAACGACACGCTGGGCCACCCGGTCGGCGACGCGCTGCTGCGCGAGGCGGCCGAGCGGATCGCCGGCTGCCTGCGCAAGGACGACCTCGTGGCCCGGCTCGGCGGCGACGAGTTCGCCATCCTGGTGCGCGGGATGGATCTCCCGGCGCTGGTCGACGGGCCGATCGCCCGGGTGATCGCCGAGCTCGGCCGGCCCTTCCGCCTGGAGGGTCAGGACTGCCACATCGGCACCAGCATCGGCGTCGCCTGCCTGCCCCGGGACGGCACCGATCCCGAGACGCTGATGAAGAACGCCGACCTCGCCCTGTACCGGGCGAAGGCCGAGGGCGGCGGGACCTTCCGGTGCTTCGAGCCGGAGATGGATGCCTGGGTGCAGGCGCGGCGGCGGCGCGAGAACGAGCTGCGCGAAGCCTTCGCCCGCGGCCAGTTCTCGCTGGTCTACCAGCCGCTCGTGGACGCCCGCGCCGACCGGATCCTCGCCTTCGAGGCGCTGCTGCGCTGGCACCACCCGGAGCACGGCCCGGTCTCGCCGGCCGAGTTCGTGCCGCTCGCCGAGGAGACCGGCCTGATCGTGCCGATCGGCGCCTGGGTGATGCAGACCGCCTTCGCCGAGGCGGCGACGTGGCCGGAGACGATCCGGCTCGCCGTGAACCTGTCGCCGATCCAGTTCCGCAACCGCACCCTGGTCGAGACCGTGCGCGGCGCGCTCGCCGCCACGGGCCTCGACCCGCGGCGCCTCGAGCTGGAGATCACCGAATCGGTCCTGCTCGCCGACAGCACGGCCAATCTCGCGACGCTGCACGCGCTGCGGGACATGGGGATCCGGATCGCGATGGACGATTTCGGGACGGGCTATTCCAGCCTGAGCTACCTGCGCAGCTTCCCGTTCGACAAGATCAAGCTCGACCGCTCCTTCGTGAGCCAGGTCGGGGAGAACACCCACTGCACGGCGATCGTGCGGGCGGTGGCGAGCCTTGGCACCAGCCTCGGCATCGCGACCACCGCCGAGGGCGTCGAGACCGCCGAGCAGCTCGCGATGCTCCGCGCGGAGGGCTACGACGAGGTCCAGGGCTTCCTGTTGAGCCGCGCGGTCCCGGGCCCCGAGGCCCGCCGCCTGATCGAGCGCGGGCGGGCGGCGGTCCCGGACGACCGGGCGGCCTGACGCCGCCCGGCCCGCGCCGGTTCCGCGGGCCTACTGCGGGCCTACTGCGGGCCTACTGCGGGCCTACTTGGTGATCTTCACCGAGACCGGGTCGCTCGACGGGAAGGTCTCCTCGAGGGCGTCGTCCAGGCGCTCGTTCAGCTTCTCCTGCTTGTTGTCGGGATTCTTGGCGTCGCCCGGCTTGGCGCTGCCCTGCTGGAAGCCCGGCTTGGTCTCGTTCGGCTTGTGGGTCTCGGCCATGTCGCTCGCTCGTCGGTGACGGAGGCACGCAAGGGTGCCGGTGCGCAACAACGCGGGGGCGGGCGGGTGTTTCCGATCTTTCCGGCCTGATCGGTGTGCGCCGTCCTCGCGAGCGCGGCGAAGCGACCCCGGGACGGCGCCACGGGGCGAGGCGTCCCGCTGCCCCGGATTGCTTCGCCGCGCTCGCGAGGACGCGCGCACCGGAATCGTCGTCAGGCGGTGGCGAGCGGTCGCCCGAGGGGGCCGCGGGCCGGTGCGCGGGCCGCGGCCTCGCGCAGCACCGTCCCGTAGACGGCCTCGAGGCGGTCGAGATGGGCGTCCAGGGTCAGGGGCGCGGCCCAGTAGCGCTCGTGGGCGGCCCGGCCCATCCGGGCGGCGAGACCGTCG
The DNA here is from genome assembly GCF_036441335.1 of Methylobacterium mesophilicum. Lineage (GTDB taxonomy): Bacteria > Pseudomonadota > Alphaproteobacteria > Rhizobiales > Beijerinckiaceae > Methylobacterium > Methylobacterium mesophilicum_B. The sequence goes on along the minus strand of NZ_MLBW01000017.1, from coordinate 7,719 downwards.
TCGGTCAGGCGGCGCAGATGCGCGGCGAGATCGTCCGGGTCGCCCGAGCGGAACCAGAAGCCGGTCTCGCCGTCGGCCACCGCCTCGCGGCCCGCGCAGGCGTCGCTGACGATCACCGGCGCGCCGCAGGCCAGGGCCTCGTAGACGGTGAGCGGCTGGCCCTCGTACCAGACGCTCGGGAAGACCAGCGCCCGGGCCCGCCGCATCAGCGCCTGCACGGCCGCGGCGTCGCGCCAGCCGAGCATCACCGCCTCGGGATAGCGCGCGGCGAGCTCGGCCCGCTCGGGGCCGTCGCCCACGAAGGCCGCCCGCACCCCCGCCCGCCGGGCCGCCTCGGCGAAGATCGGCGCGCCCTTCTCGGTGGAGATCCGCCCGACGAACAGGAAGTCGCCCGGCGGGCCGTCGTGAACCGGCGCCCGCGCCACCGCGATGGGATTGTCGACCCGGTGGAAGGCGGTGCCGCGGGGCAGGAGCGGCCGCACGACGCTCTCCTGCAGGTCGCTGATCGTGATGACGTGGGCGAACAGCTCCGGCAGCCGGGCCACGTGGGCGAGGCCGGCATGGCGCACCATCCGGGCCACCTTGCGCGGGTAGCTGCGCGCGTCGCAGTTCGCCACGATGCAGGCCGGCGACATCGGGGTGCGGTGGCAGATCTGCTGCGCCGGGTAGGCGTAGAAGCCGCCGGTCGGGCAGACGAGGAAGAACTCGTGCATCGTGTAGAGGCAGGGCAGCCCGGAGGCCCGGAGCGCCGTTCCGATCGACGGCGACAGCGCCTTGGCGAAGGCGTGGACGTGGACCAGCGTGTCGCGGGGATCGCAGGCGGCGAGTTCCGCCGCCAGGGCGCGGCAGGCCGGCCCGTTCCAGATCGCCTGGGCCGCGAAGGCGAGCTTGCTGCGCGCGGTGGTCACGTCGTCGTGGTCCAGGCAGACCACCCGGATGCCGGCCAACTCCAGCCGCGGATCGACCGGGCCGACCGCGGCGAACAGGCTGACGCGGATCCCCCGGGCGGCGAGCCCCAGGGCGGATTCGATGGCCACCTTGGCCTGGCCGCCGTTGATCGCGGCGTGGTCTGCGACGAGGACGACGTGCACGTCAGGACTTCCGCCGCTGCGATCCGGGTCCGGGATCTGTATCCGGCCGCGGTTGATCGCCCGTAAACCGGTCTGCCCCATCCTCCCGGCCTGCGAGACCGATCGGCACCGATCGGGGCCGACGCGATCCCCGGGAGGGTCACCATGCACGTCGTGATCCTGGCCGAGTTCGCGGCCGCCAGCGGCGGGGCCGAGAAGGTCGCGCTGGAATCGGCCCGCGGGCTCGCCGAGGCGGGCCTCGCCGTCACCTACATCCAGGCGATCCCGGGCCCCGTCGACCCGCTCCTCGACCATGCCGGCATCCGCCGGATCGACCTGGGCCTGCCGGACATCTGGTCGCTCGGCGCCGCGCGGGCGGCCGCCGCCGGGATCTGGCACGCGGCCGCCGGCGTCGCCCGCGCCACGGCGCTGCGGCAGGTCGTCGGCCGGGCGGGCCGACGCCGCCCGCTCCACGTCGTCCATGTCTGCGACGCCAGCCGGGAGCGGCTGGGCGCCCTCCTCGGCGGCTACGCCCTGACGCATCACCGGGTCGACAATCCCGTCCGGCTCCCGGACGGGCCGGCGGCCGAGCCCGCTCGCGGCGACGCGATCGCCTATGTGGGGCGCCTCACCCGCGAGAAGGGCGCCGACCTCGTGGCCGACGCCGCCCGCGCCGCGGGGCTCCCGGCCCTGTTCATCGGCGCCGGCCCCCTGGAGGCGGAGCTGCGCGCCCGGGACGGCGTGGAGGTGATCGGGTGGCAGAGGCCCGAGGCGGTCTGGACCACCCTCCGGGCCCGTGCCCGGGCGCTGGCCGCGCCGTCCCGCTGGTACGAGACCGGGCCGCTCACGGTCTACGAGGCCCTGGCGGCCGGCATCCCGGTCGTGGCCTCCGACCGCTCCGGCGCCGCCGAGAAGGTGCGGCACGGCCGGACCGGCTTCGTGGTCGCGCCGGCGATCGGCCCCCTCGCCGAGGCGTTCGGGGCGCTCCGGGACGACGCCCTGGCGGGAGCCCTCGGGGCGGAGGCGGCCCGGCTCTCCCGGGCGGCGCCGATGGGCCTGGAGCCGCACGCGGCGGCGCTCCGCGCGCTCTACGCCCGGCTGGCCGAGTCGGCGGCTGGTGGTGCGACGCAGCATCGGCCAGCGCTCGCCCTGTCGCACCGACCCTGACGAGCGCGGTGATATTTGGCATGCCAGAAGAATTCACGATCCGTTCGCGCGCCTCTGGACAGCGAGATAGTTTTTTGCAAAGCGGGTCGCCGCCGAAATGAGCAATCTTGGCGGTCCGTTTCAACGGCGCAGCTTGATCGCAACCTGCTATCGGGTCGCACTCGCGATTCGATGACTTCGCGAGACCGTTGAACCGGCATTTTATCGGGCTTCCGGGTGCGCGTTTGCCCTCCGAACCTGCACTTGACTTCTTGTTGCGGTGCAACATATAGAGGGGCGTCAACGCGGACGCGTGCGGCGTCCCGCTCCAAGGATGACGCTGGAGACATCGATGCAGACCCCGAACTTCGAGATCCCGACCGAGATGCGCGACTTCGCCGACAAGAGCGTCGATCAGGCTCGGACCGCCGTCGGCACCATGATGGCGAACGCCGTGAAGGCCGCCGAGCAGGTCCAGGCCTCGGGCCAGACCTTCCAGGCGACCCTCAGCGCCGCGGTCGCGAAGGGGTTCGATCACGCGCAGGCCAACGCCAACGCGACCTTCGACTTCGCCCAGAAGCTGGTGCGCACGAAGGACCTCCGCGAGGCGTTCGAGCTCCAGTCCGAGTTCGTCCGCAGCCAGTTCGCCGCCCTCCAGGCCCAGGCCAAGGATTACGGCGCCCTCGCGCAGAACGCCGCCGCCCGCTGAGGCCGGCCGCCCCGATCCGCGATCGGGGCTCGAAGACCGGGATCCGGTGGGCCGCCGAGGGCTCGCCGGATCCCTCGCTCTGACGCCCGGGCGTCACGGGCCCGGCGCCGACACCGCCGGCGAGCCGGCCGCGCACGACCTCCGGCCGCCGCCCCGTCGGGACGGGCCGACGCCGACAGGAGGAGATCGCGCGATGGGAAAGCCGCGTCGACCGAGGAGCCGTCCCGCCGGGACGCCCCAGCCGTTGCAGGACGCGTCGGCCACCCCCGAGATCCAGGCCGCGGACGCCGCGAGCCCGGCGGATCGACCCGCCACGGCGACGGACCGGTCCGTCGAGGCTCTCGGAGCAGCGATGTTCGACACGACGCCCGACGCGGCGTCCGAATTCTCTGCCGAATCCTCCGCTGAAGCGACGCCCGCCGGCGCGGTCGACGTCCCGTCCGACGTGGTGGCAGAGGCCGCCGAGACCACGTTCGAGACCGACTCCGAAGCCGGAACCGGGGCGGCGAGCGACATCGCCCTCGCGCCGGCGGCGATCGCCGGTCCAGGCCTCGCCACGGCCGCGAACCGAATCGTCTTCGCCCCCGACCGCCTCGACGTCGTCGAGATCGGCTCGATCATCGCCCGCTACGTGCGCGGCGAGAGTGAGGCCGCCGTCGCGCATCTGCGGGCGCTCTCGGGCGCCCGCTCGCCGGCCGACGTCATCCGCCTGCAGGTCGGCGAGGTCCAGCGGGCCGCCGACGCGTCCCTGACCTGCTGGGTCACGGTGGTCGGGCAGACGAGCCGGGTGGTCGCGTACCGCTGAGGCGCCGGCGCCGGGACCTGGGACTTGTCGCATCCCGGCCACAAGGCCGTCCGGATCGAACCCGCGGCGGCAACCTCCCGTTAACCAAGCCGGTCCCATGCCTTAACGGAGGGCACGGGAGACGACACCGGACCGATGCCGAACCGCGCGCGCCTGATCCGTTCCGCATGGCTCCGCCTCGCCGTCGCGCTGCTGCCGGCGCTGGCGGGAGCGCCGGCTGCCGCGCAGAACCCGGCGGCCGCGCCGGGCGGCGAGAAGCCGGCCGTCGCCATCGGGGCCGACCTCGCGAGCCAGGCCGGCACGACGCGCCTGACCCTGACGCTGTCCCGGTCCGTGGAGGCCCGCGGCTTCGTGATGGAGCGGCCCGACCGGGCGGTGATCGACCTGCCCGAGGTCAACTTCCAGCTCGATTCGGGGACCGGCAGCCGCCGCGACGGCCTCGTGCAGAGCTTCCGCTACGGCCTGTTCGCGCCCGGACGGTCGCGCATCGTGATCGACCTCACCGCGCCCGCCACGGTCGGCCGGATCGAGACCGCGACGCGGCCGCGCGACGGCGCGGTGCTGCTCACGATCCCGCTCCAGCGCGCCGACCGCGACGCCTTCCGCAAGGCCGCCGCCACCGCCGATCCCGCCCCCGCCCAGGCCCGCGCCGCGCCGCCGGAGCCCGCCGACCAGCGGCCGCTGATCATGGTCGATGCCGGCCACGGCGGCACCGATCCCGGCGCCATCGCGGTGGGCGGCGTGTTCGAGAAGGACATCGTGTTCGGCTTCGCCCAGGCCCTCGTGGCGAGGCTGGAGGCGGGCGGCCGCTACCGGGTCCGGATGACCCGCGACCGCGACGTGTTCGTGCCGCTGGCCGAGCGGGTGCGCCTCGCCCGCGACGCCAGGGCCGACCTGTTCGTGTCGATCCACGCGGACTCGATCTCGGCGGCGCCCCAGGTGAGCGGCGCCACGATCTACACCAATTCCGAGAAGGCCACGGACGCCGAATCCGCCAAGCTCGCCGAGCGCGAGAACCGGGCCGATGCCGCCGCGGGCGTCGACGCCGCCGAGGCGCCGCCGGACATCGCCGACATCCTGCAGGAGCTGACCCTGCGCGAGACGCGGGGCTTCTCGTCGGGCTTCGCCCGCACGCTGATGGGCCAGCTCGCCCCCGTGATGAAGATGAGCGCCAAGCCCCACCGGGAGGCGCGCTTCGTGGTGCTGCGCTCCCCCGACGTGCCGAGCGTGCTCGTGGAACTCGGCTACCTCTCCAGCAAGCGCGACCTGGAGATGCTGCAATCGCCGGAGTGGCGGGCCGACGTCACCGGCTCCATGGCCAAGGCGATCGACCAGTTCTTCACCAACCGCGCCACGCTCGGCCGGCCGGCCCCGACGCGCCGCGCGGCGGCCGCCGCCCCAGTTTCACCATAGATAGAGTGTCGATACGGGACGTCCGACGCCCCGTCGCACGGCCGCCGAAACCGGCATTCCGAGGGGGTCTCACGGGACCGTCCGGGGGCCGGCCGCGCAGCGCGCGGATTGCACGCGCCGGATGAGCCGATTCCGGCATTCGGCCGGGCCAGCGACGAGCGGAACACCGGATGCGTCTGATCCTCCGTTTCTTTGGGATCCTGTTCAGCGCCGCCGCGGTGCTGTTCATGGTCGGCGCGGCGGTGGGTGGCTACTTCTACTGGAAGTACAGCCAGGACCTGCCCGACCACGCCGCGCTCTCCAATTACGAGCCGCCGGTGATGACCCGCGTCCACGCGGCGGACGGCTCGCTGCTGGCCGAGTACGCCCGCGAGCGCCGGCTGTACCTGCCGATCCAGGCGATGCCGAAGATCGTCGTCGCGGCCTTCCTGTCGGCCGAGGACAAGAACTTCTACAAGCACGGCGGCATCGACCCCGAGGGGATCGTGCGGGCCTTCCTGACCAACGCCAAGTCGGGCAAGCGGCAGGGCGCCTCGACCATCACCCAGCAGGTCGCCAAGAACTTCCTGCTCTCCTCCGAGCAGACCTACGACCGCAAGATCAAGGAGGCGCTGCTGGCGCTCCGGATCGAGGCGGCCTACTCGAAGGACAAGATCCTCGAGCTCTACCTCAACGAGATCTTCCTCGGCACGATCGTGCCCGGCCGCAACCTGCACGGCGTCGCGGCGGCCGCGCTCGACTATTTCGGCAAGTCGGTCCACGAGCTGACCATCAACGAGGCGGCCTACCTCGCCGCCCTGCCGAAGGGGCCGAACAACTACCACCCCTACCGCAAGACCCAGGCGGCCCTCGACCGCCGCAACGAGATCATCCGCCTGATGGCGGAGAACGGCTACATCACCCGCGAGGAGGCGGATGCCGCCAAGAAGATGCCGCTCGGCGTCAACCCGCGCGTCGCCTTCCCGAACGCCGCCAACGCCAACTACTTCACCGAGGAGGTCCGCCGCGAGATCTCCGAGCGCTACGGCGAGAAGAAGCTCTACGAGGGCGGCCTCTCGGTGCGCACGACCCTCGACCCGAAGATGCAGGCCTGGGCCCGCAAGGCGCTGGTCGACGGCCTCGTGCGCTACGACCAGGCCCATGGCTGGCGCGGTCCGGTCACCAAGGTCGACCTGACCGGGCGCGACTGGGGCATGGCGGCGGCCGAGGTCCCGGCGCTCGGCGACGTGGCGCCCTGGCGGCTCGCCGTGGTGCTGGGCAACGGCGGCGGCGGCGTGCAGATCGGCCTGCAGCCCCGGCGCGAGGCCTCCGGCCAGGTCGGCAAGGACCGCGAGACCGGCGTGATCGTCCCCGAGGGCATGCGCTGGGCCGGCCGCGCCAATCTCCAGCCCGGCGACATGGTCTACGTCGAGGCGATGGACGGCGGCCGCGGCCAGTTCCGCCTGCGCCAGAAGCCCGAGGTGTCCGGCGCCATCGTGGCCATGGACCCGAATACCGGCCGCGTGCACGCGATGGTCGGCGGCTTCTCGTACGACGAGTCCGAGTTCAACCGCGCCACCCAGGCGATGCGCCAGCCCGGCTCCTCGTTCAAGCCGATCGTCTACTCGGCGGCGCTGGACAACGGCTACACGCCCGCCTCGATCATCCAGGACACCCCGATCACCATCGAGGCCGGCCCCGGCCAGGAGGCCTGGACGCCCTCGAACTACGACGGCAAGTCGGGCGGCCCGCACACCCTGCGCTACGGCATCGAGCACTCGAAGAACCTGATGACGGTCCGGCTCGCCAAGGATGTCGGCATGCCGCTCATCGCCGAGTACGCCCGCCGCTTCGGCGTCTACGACGACATGCTGCCGGTGCTGCCGATGTCGCTCGGCGCGGGCGAGACCACGGTGATGCGCATGGTCACCGCCTACTCGATGCTGGCCAACGGCGGCCGCCGCATCCGGCCGACCCTGATCGACCGGATCCAGGACCGCATCGGCGAGACGATCTACCGGCACGACAACCGCAAGTGCATCGGCTGCGACGCCGAGAAGTGGTCGGGCCAGGACGAGCCGAAGCTGGTGGACGATTCCGAGCAGGTGCTCGACCCGCTGACCGCCTACCAGATGGTCTCGATCATGGAGGGCGTGGTCCAGCGCGGCACCGCCACGATCCTGAAGCAGATCGGCAAGCCGCTCGCCGGCAAGACCGGCACCACCAACGACGCCAAGGACGCGTGGTTCGTGGGCTTCTCGCCGGACCTGGCGGTCGGCATCTATATCGGCTTCGACAAGCCCCGCTCGCTCGGCGACCGCGCCACCGGCGGCGGGCTGGCGGCGCCGATCGCCCTGGAGTTCCTCAAGACGGCCCTCAAGGACAAGCCGCCGACGCCGTTCCGCGTGCCCCCGGGGATCAAGCTGATCCGCATCAACCTCGCGAGCGGCACCCGCGCCGGCTCGGGGGAGGGCGCCGGGACGATCCTGGAGGCGTTCAAGCCCGGCACCGCGCCGCCGGATTCCTACTCGGCGCCGTCCTCCTCGGGCGGCGGCGGCCAGGCGGCCGCGCCCGCGGCGGTCGCGCCCGATCCCGAC
>NZ_MLBW01000016.1:0-206846 GCF_036441335.1 Methylobacterium mesophilicum | reverse complement strand
ACGGCGGCGGCCTCGCCGCCGAAGCGATCGTCGCCGAAGCCCGGGCTGGGAGCCCGGCCGCGCGGGCGACGCTCGCCGTCCATCTCGAGCGGCTCGGGCGCGCGGCCGCCCAGGTGGTAAACCTCCTCGACCCGGACGTGATCGTGATCGGCGGTGGCCTGTCGCGCATCCCGGAGCTGATCGCGGGCCTGCCGGCGGCGATCGCCCCTCACGTCTTCTCCGACGGCTTCGACACGCCCGTGCGGGCGAGCCTGCACGGCGACGCCTCGGGCGTGCGCGGGGCGGCGTGGCTCTGGGAGGCGGAGGCCGTCTGAAGCCGGCCCGAGCGCGGCCCGGGCGCGATCGAACGGCTCAGCTCACAGAGACGTCGCTTGCGGCTCCGGAAGGGGCAGGGCAGGACGACGGCACCGCATCGCCGAAGCCCCAATGATCGTCCGCACCCGGCCCAACCTGCTGACCCTGCTGTTCACCCTGCGCGGCTCGATCCTGCCGCGGGTGGCGCCCAAGCTCGCGGGGATCGTCGCGGTCTCGTGCGCGGTGGTGTGGGCGGAATCGCGGTGGCCCGCGCTGTTCCCGGTCAGCGCCGGGGTGACGCCGTTCACCGTGGTCGGCCTCGCCCTCTCGATCTTCCTGAGCTTTCGCAACAACGCCTGCTACGAGCGCTGGTGGGAAGCCCGGAAGCACTGGGGCAACCTGATCGGCGAGGTGCGCAACCTCGCCCGCGCCCTCCCGGCCCTGCTGCCGGAGCGGGAGGCAGCGCTCCAGCTCCGGCGCCTGTCCGCCTTCGCGCACGGCCTCCACGCCCGCCTGCGCGACCTGGACGAGGCCGCCGCCGTCGACCGGACGAGCCCGGGATCGGACCTCTCCGGCCCGAATCCCACCGACTCCGTCCTGGGCGCCATCACCCGCGATCTCGCCGCGCTGACGCGGGCGGGCCGGCTCAGCGACATCCAGTTCGGCCTCATCGAGGCCCGGATCGAGGCGCTGTCGGGGGTGCACACCGCCTGCGAGCGGCTCGCCAACACGCCGCTGCCCTTCGCCTACACGCTGCTCGTGTACCGGACCGCGTGGCTCTACTGCCTGCTCCTGCCGGTGGGCCTCACCGGATCCCTCGGCTGGGCCACCCCGATCGTGGTCGCGCTGGTGGCCTACACGTTCTTCGGGCTCGACGCCCTCGGCGACGAACTCGAGGAGCCGTTCGGTACCGAGCCCAACGACCTGCCCCTCGACGCCATGGTCCGCGCCGTGGACCGCATCGTCCACCACGCCCTCGGCGAGCCGATGCCCCAGGCGCTGGCGCCCGACGGGTACTGGCTGCGCTAGCGCCTAACCGTTCCAGGCGCGCAGCACGGGCTCGGTGCGGTCGTGCTCGTAGCCGAGCACCGAGACGCTCGCGGTGCCGAGGACGAGGAGGGCGCCGCCCCGGGGCTCCAGGCCGATCCAGCGCGCGGCCAGCACCCGCAGAAAGTGTGCGCTGGAGAACACGATGAGATCGGTGTCGCGGGCGCGGGCCCGGGCGATGACCCGGTCCGCCCGGGCACCGACATCCGCCGCCGTCTCGCCCCGGGGGCAGCCGTCGCGGAACAGCCGCCAGTCCGGCCGCTCGGCCAGGATCGCCCGCGTGGTCCGGCCCTCGTAGGCGCCGTAATCCCACTCCGCGAGATCCGGGTCGATCGCGGCACGGTCGCCGAAGCCCGCGAGCGCGCAGGTCGTGGCCGCCCGGCTCGACGGGCTCGACCAGACCTCCGCGCAGGGGCGGGCCGCCAGGCGCGGCGCGAGGGCGCGCGCCGCTTCCTCGCCCTCCTGGGTGAGCGGAATGTCGCTGCGCCCGGTGTGCTGACCGGACCGGCTCCAGGCGGTCTCGCCGTGTCGGACCAGCGTGATCTGCGGGAACGGACTCTCGGACATGCGCGCCTCCCGGGCACGCGCTCGGCGGCCCTGCCATCGATCCTGCCACCAACCCTGGCATCAACGCCGCCGCCGCGCTCCGGTCTCATCGGTTCGGCACAGCCGTCCGGAGCGGTCGCGCGCCCTCGCGGACCTAGTCAAGATCGTGCTTGCGCCCGCAGGAAAACGGACATAAACATATCTTTATGTCTATCGAACGCAGGCAAGAGGCGGGGTCGATCCCCTTTTCGGAAGCCCTGGGCGTCCTGCGTGCCGCCGCGGAGGAGACGCGCCTGCGTATCCTGGCGCTGCTCGTCGAGGGTGAGCTGTCGGTGTCCGATCTCACCGACATTCTGGGCCAGTCGCAGCCGCGGATCTCCCGGCACCTGAAGCTCTTGGTGGAGGCCGGCCTCGTCGAGCGCCACCGCGAGGGAGCCTGGGCGTTCTTCCGGCTGTCCGACGCCCGCGCCGGTTTGGCGGACCCGCTGCTGTCCGGTCTCGATCGGACCGCGCCACCCCTGTCGGAGGATCGCGCGCGGCTCGACGCCGTCCGGGCGCAGCGGGCCGAGGCGGCCACGACGTTCTTCGCCCGGCTGGCGCCCAAATGGGACGAGCTGCGCTCCCTGCACGTGCCCGAGGCGATCGTGGAGGCCGCGGTGCTCGACGCTCTGGGCGACCGCCCGATCGGCAGCCTGATCGATCTCGGCACCGGCACCGGCCGGATGCTCGGCCTGCTGGCGCCGCGGGCCGGCCGCGCCACCGGGCTGGACTCGAGCCACGCCATGCTGTCCGTCGCCCGGGCCAACCTGGAGCGCCAGGGTCTCGCGCGGGTGGATCTTCGGCAGGGCGACATCCACGCGCCGCCCTTCGCGCGGGCGAGCTTCGACCTCGTCGTGGTCCATCAGGTGCTGCACTATCTCGACGACCCGGCCCGCGCGCTCCGCGGCGCCGCGCGACTCGTGGCGCCGGGCGGCCGCCTGCTGGTGGTGGATTTCGCGCCGCACGAGCTGGAATTCCTGCGCACCGGGCAGGCCCACCGCCGCCTCGGCTTCTCGGCCGAGCAGGTCTCCGGCTGGCTCGCCGAGGCCGGGCTCGCGACGATCGCCACCCGCGATCTGGCGCCGCGCGAGTCGGGCCAGCTGACCGTCACCCTCTGGCTGGCTCAGGACGGGCTGGCCGACACCGACACAGAACAGCCTCAGCGCGCCGTCGCCTGAGGCACCGATCTCCGCAGACTTCGTCTGAACCGACCGACATAGAGGACGAGACTGATGCGCCGCTCCACCCACCGCGCCAGCCGCGACGGCTACCACCCGATCCGCGTCTCGATCGAGTTCTTCCCGCCGAAGACCGAGGAGATGGAGAAGATCCTCTGGGCCTCGATCGAGCGCCTTGCCCCGCTGCAGCCGAGCTTCGTCTCGGTGACCTACGGGGCCGGCGGCTCGACCCGCGAGCGCACCCACAACACGGTGGCCCGGATGGTCCGCGAGACCAGCCTCAAGCCCGCCGCCCACCTCACCTGCGTCGACGCCTCCCGTGAGGAGATCGACGCGGTGGTCCAGTCCTACTGGGACGCGGGCGTGCGCCACATCGTGGCGTTGCGCGGCGACCCGGCCGAGGGCGTCGGCCACGCCTACCGGCCGCATCCGGAGGGCTACGCTTCCACCGCCGAGCTGGTCGAGGGGATCAAGCGGATCGGCGACTTCAAGGTCTCGGTCTCGGCCTATCCCGAGAAGCACCCCGAGGCGGCCTCCCTCGATGCCGATATTGATGCCCTAAAGGCCAAGGTCGATGCCGGCGCCGACCAGGCGATCACCCAGTTCTTCTTCGAGAACGAGATCTACCTGCGCTACCTGGAGAAGGTCCGGGCAGCCGGGATCACCATCCCGATCATCCCGGGCATCCTGCCGGTGCAGAACTTCAAGCAGGCGGCGAACTTCGCCCGCCGCACCGGCGCCTCGGTGCCGTACTGGCTGGCCGCCCGGTTCGAGGGGCTGGAGGACGACGTCGAGACCCGCCGCCTCGTCGCCGCCGCGGTGGCGGCCGAGCAGGTGCTCGACCTCGTGGACGAGGGGGTGAACGACTTCCACTTCTACTCGATGAACCGCTCGGATCTGGTCTACGCGATCTGCCACCTGCTCGGCCTGCGCGCCCAGGCGCCGAAGCTGGCGGCCGCGAAGGCTGCGGCTTAGATTTCAGTGACGCCCGGTTCGGGCGTGACTGGGGGTGACCGCCATGGCTGAGCCGCAGGATATGATCGTTCCGCTCCTTCGGGAGATGAGGACCGAGATGCAGACGAACTTCGCTGACGTCCGTCAGCAGTTCGAAGCAGTCAATGCACGCTTTGATAAGTTTGAACGCCGCTTCGACAATCTGCGTGAAGCTGTGAACGGCGAATCGGTCCTGGGCCGATACGCCGCCGCCGAGGTTGAGGGGCGACTCGATGCCATCGAGAAGCGCCTCGCCGCTTTAGAAAAGGCTGGCTGACCGCGACCGGCCCGAAACACCGATCGATCCCACCCTCCACCTCATCCTGAGGTGCCGCGAAGCGGCCTCGAAGGAGGGCTCCAGGGATCGACACGAGATCTGGAGGCCTCCTGCAAGGCCTCCGCTTCGCTCCGGCACCTCAGGACGAGGTGATCTGACAGGACGCACGATGACCGATTTTGCCCCCGTCGACGGCACCGAGATCGCGAAGGCCCTGCGCCAGCGCGCCGCGGAGAAGATCCTCGTCCTCGACGGGGCGATGGGCACCGTCATCCAGCGCCTGAAGTTCTCGGAAGAGGACTTTCGCGGCGACCGGTTCAAGGATCACGGCCACGATCAGAAGGGCAACAACGACCTCCTGATCCTGACCCAGCCCGACGCGATCCGGCAGATCCACCTCGACTACTTCCTGGCCGGCGCCGACGTCTGCGAGACCAACACCTTCTCGGGCACCACCATCGCCCAGGCCGATTACGGCATGGAGTCGATCATCCACGAGCTGAACGCTCAAGGAGCGCGGCTCGCCCGGGAGGCCGCCAAGCTCGCCGAGGAGAAGGACGGCCGCCGCCGCTTCGTGGCCGGCGCCATCGGCCCGACGAACCGCACCCTGTCGATCTCGCCGGACGTGAACAACCCGGGCTTCCGGGCCGTGACCTTCGATCAGGTCAAGCAGGCCTACGTGGAGCAGGTCCGCGGCCTGATCGACGGCGGCGCCGAGCTGATCCTGATCGAGACCATCTTCGACACGCTCAACGCCAAGGCCGCGGTGGCGGCGGCGTGGCAGGTCTTCGACGAGACCGGCATCCGACTGCCGATCCAGATCTCCGGCACGATCACCGACCTCTCGGGCCGCACCCTGTCGGGCCAGACCCCGGCGGCCTTCTGGCATTCGTTGCGGCACTCCGAGCCGCTGACCTTCGGCCTCAACTGCGCGCTCGGCGCCCGCGAGATGCGCGGCCACATCGCCGAGCTGTCGCGGATCTGCGACACGCTGGTCTGCGCCTACCCGAATGCCGGCCTGCCGAACGAGTTCGGCCTCTACGACGAGAGCCCGGAGGCGATGGGCAAGCTGGTCGGCGAGTTCGCCGAATCCGGCCTCGTCAACATGGTCGGCGGCTGCTGCGGCACCACGCCGGACCACATCCGCGCCATCGCGGAGGCGGTCGCCGGCAAGGCGCCGCGGCCGATCCCGGAGGTGCCGCGCCTGATGCGGCTCTCCGGCCTCGAACCCTTCGTGCTCACGCCGGAAATCCCCTTCGTGAACGTCGGCGAGCGCACGAACGTCACCGGTTCGGCCAAGTTCCGCAAGCTGATCACCAACGGCGACTACGCGGCGGCGTTGGACGTCGCCCGCGATCAGGTCGCGGCCGGTGCCCAGGTGATCGACGTCAACATGGACGAGGGCCTGCTCGACTCGCAGAAGGCGATGGTCGAGTTCCTGAACCTCGTCGCCGCCGAGCCCGACATCGCCCGGGTGCCCGTGATGGTCGATTCCTCGAAGTTCGAGGTGATCGAGGCCGGGCTGAAGTGCATCCAGGGCAAGCCGATCGTGAACTCGATCTCCATGAAGGAGGGCGAGGAGAAATTCATTGAGGCGGCACGCGTCTGCCGCTCCTACGGGGCCGCCGTGGTGGTGATGGCCTTCGACGAGCGGGGGCAGGCGGATTCCTACGAGCGCAAGGTCGAGATCTGCACCAAGGCCTATCGGATCCTGACCGAGCAGGTCGGCTTCCCGCCCGAGGACATCATCTTCGATCCCAACATCTTCGCGGTCGCGACCGGCATCGAGGAGCACAACCCGTACGGCGTGGCCTTCATCGAGGCGACCCGCACGATCCGCGAGACCCTGCCGCACGCCCACATCTCGGGCGGCGTCTCGAACCTCAGCTTCGCGTTCCGCGGCAACGAGCCGGTGCGCGAGGCGATGCACGCGGTGTTCCTGTTCCACTGCATCAAGGCCGGCATGGACATGGGCATCGTCAATGCCGGCCAGCTCGCCGTCTACGACGAGATCCCGGCGGAGCTGCGCGAGCTGTGCGAGGACGTGGTCCTCAACCGGCGCGACGATTCCACCGAGCGCCTGCTGGAGGCCGCCGAGCGCTTCAAGACCGGCGCCTCGGCCCAGGCCAAGACCGCCGACCTGACGTGGCGCGAGGCCCTGGTCGCGAAGCGGATCGAGCACGCGCTTGTCAACGGCATCACCGAGTACATCGTCGCCGACACCGAGGAGGCGCGCCAGGGCGCCGAGCGCCCGCTCCACGTCATCGAGGGCCCGCTGATGGCCGGCATGAACGTGGTCGGCGACCTGTTCGGCTCCGGAAAGATGTTCCTGCCGCAGGTGGTGAAGTCCGCCCGCGTGATGAAGCAGGCGGTCGCCTATCTCGAGCCCTTCATGGAGGAGGAGAAGCGCGCCAATGGCGGCGACGGCAAGCGCCAGGCCGCCGGCAAGGTGCTGATGGCCACCGTGAAGGGCGACGTCCACGATATCGGCAAGAACATCGTCGGCGTCGTGCTCGCCTGCAACAACTACGAGATCATCGATCTCGGCGTGATGGTGCCGGCCGCCAAGATCCTGGAGACCGCCAAGCGTGAGCAGGTCGACATCGTCGGCCTGTCGGGCCTGATCACCCCGTCGCTCGACGAGATGGTCCATGTGGCGGGCGAGATGGAGCGCGAGGGGCTCGACGTGCCGCTGCTGATCGGCGGCGCCACCACGAGCCGCGTCCACACGGCGGTGAAGATCCACCCGGCCTACGCCAAGGGCCAGGCAGTCTACGTCACCGACGCGAGCCGCGCGGTCGGCGTGGTGTCGAGCCTGATCTCCAAGGAGACCCGCGGGCCGACGATCGAGAAGGTCCGGGCCGAGTACGCCAAGGTCGCCGACGCCCACAGGCGCTCGGAGGCCGATAAGCAGCGGCTGCCGCTCGCCAAGGCGCGGACCAACGCCTTCAAGATCGACTGGTCGGCCTACAAGCCCGCCAAGCCGACTTTCACCGGCACACGGGTCTACGGCTCCTACGAGGTCGCCGACCTCGTGCCCTATATCGACTGGACGCCGTTCCTGCAGACCTACGAGTTCAAGGGCCGCTTCCCGGCGATCCTGGACGATCCCGAGCAGGGCCCGGCCGCCCGCGCCCTCTACGAGGACGCGCAAGGGATGCTGAAGCAGATCGTGGAGGAGCGCTGGTTCAACCCGAAGGCGGTGATCGGCTTCTGGCCGGCCAACAGCGTCGGCGACGACATCGCGCTCTACACGGGCGAGAGCCGGTCGGAGCGGCTCGCCACCTTCCACGGATTGCGCCAGCAGCTCTCGAAGCGCGACGGGCGGGCGAACACCTGCCTGTCGGATTTCGTGGCGCCTTCCGAGACCGGCATCGCCGACTATGTCGGCGGCTTCGTGGTCACGGCGGGCCTGGAGGAGGTGCGGATCGCCGAGCGCTTCGAGCGGGCCAACGACGATTACCGAGCGATCCTCGTGAAGGCGCTGGCCGACCGCATCGCCGAGGCCTTCGCCGAGCGCATGCACGAGCGGGTGCGCAAGGAGTTCTGGGGCTACGCGTCCGACGAGGCCTACGGGCCCGAGGAGCTGGTACTGGAGAAGTACGACGGCATCCGCCCGGCCCCGGGCTACCCGGCCCAGCCCGACCACACCGAGAAGACCGCGCTGTTCGACCTGCTGAAGGCCGAGAGCCGGATCGGCGTGAAGCTGACCGAGTCCTACGCGATGTGGCCGGGTTCGTCGGTGTCGGGGATCTACATCGCCCACCCGGAGGCGCACTATTTCGGCGTCGCCAAGGTGGAGCGGGATCAGGTCGAGGATTACGCCGCCCGCAAGGGGATGGATGTCCGCGATGTCGAGCGCTGGCTCGGCCCGATCCTGAACTACGACCCGGCGCGGTACATGCCGCAGGCGGCGGAGTAGGGGCGGGGCACCACCGTCATCGCGAGCGCAGCGAAGCGACCCAGGGCAGCGCGACGTCGATCAACGCGGCGCCCCTGGATTGCTTCGCTCCGCTCGCAAGGACGGCAGGGCGGCGCGAGCCGCCCATCCAACCTCAGCAGGTCCCCGCACCCCGCGTGTTCACGTACAGTGAATAGACCGAGTGCGTGGACGTCATCAGAAGCAGGTTGCGGTTGAGTCCGCCGAAGCACAGGTTGGCGCAGCGCTCCGGCAGGCGGATCCGGCCGATCAGCTTGGCCTGCGGCGAGAGCACGATGACCCCGTCCTCGGCCTCGCTCATCCCCCAGCCGCACCAGAGATTGCCGTCGACGTCGACCCGGAACCCGTCCGGCGTGCCGGTCCCGGCATCGTAGAAGACGCGGCCGTTCGCGGTCCTGGTGCCGTTCTCGACCACGTCGTAGACGCGGATCAGGCGGTTCGGCTTCGCCCGCGCCTCGATCACGTAGAGCTTGGACTCGTCCGGCGAGAAGCAGAGCCCGTTCGGACCCGCCACGCCCTCGACAGCGACGCTGGCCTGCCCCGTCTTCGGGTCGATCCGGTAGACGTTGCCGGGAAGCTCCGGCGTGGCCATCGATTCGTGCGGGTTCGGCCCGAAGGCCGGATCGGTGAACCAGACCGCGCCGTCGGAATGGCAGACCACGTCGTTCGGCGAGTTCAGCGGCTTGCCGTCGAACCGGTCCATCAGCGTGGTGAGGCTGCCGTCGTGCTCGGTCCGGGTGACGCTGCGCGTCCTGTGCTGGCAGGTGATCAGCCGGCCCTGCCGGTCGCGCGTGTTGCCGTTGGCGTAGTTCGAGGGCTTGCGGAACACCGAGAGCGCGCCGGAGGCCTCCTCCCACTTCATGATCCGGTCGTTGACGACGTCGCTGAACAGCAGCGATCCCATGTCGCCGAACCAGACCGGCCCCTCGGCCCAGCGGAAGCCGGTGGCGACCCGCTCCACCGTCGCCGAGGCGAGGCGGTACTTGGCGAAAGCCGGATCGAGGATCTCCACTGCCGGGTCGGGCACCCGCTGCGACGGCTCCCAGCCGGCTCCGGCCGCCCGCGCGGCGCCGATCAGGGCCGCTCCGGCGAGCAGCCCCCTGCGTGCGATCATGACCATGGTACCTCCCTGTGGTGCGGCCCGCCGCCTGTTGCCGGCGGCTCGGGCCGGTCAGTGAATCTCGGGCTCCGGAATCCCGCCGGCGCCCTCCAGAAAGTCGAAGTCGCAGCCCTCGTTGGCCTGCCGCACGTGCTGGGCGAACAGCCGGTTGTAGCCCCGCGGATAGGCCCGGTCCGGCGGCCGGAACGCCTTCACGCGCGCCGCGATCGCGGCGGCGTCGAGATGCAGGTGGATCCGCCGCCCGGGCACGTCCACCGTGATCAGGTCGCCATCGCGGACCGCCGCGAGGGGGCCGCCCGCGGCCGATTCCGGCGCCACGTGCAGGATGCAGGCGCCGTAGCTGGTCCCGCTCATCCGCGCGTCCGAGATGCGGACCATGTCGCGTACGCCCTGCCGGAGCAGGACCTTGGGGATCGGCAGCATGCCCCATTCTGGCATGCCGGGGCCGCCGATCGGGCCGGCATTGCGCAGGATCATCACGTGGTCGGCGGTCACGTCGAGGTCGAGGTCGTTCACCGCCGCGCTCATCGCGTCGTAGCTGTCGAAGACCAGCGCGGGACCGGTGTGCTGCAGCAGCCGCGGGTCGGCGGCCGGCGGCTTGATCACGCAGCCGTCGGGGGCGAGGTTGCCGTACAGGATCGCGGTGCCGCCCATGGCGACGATCGGCCGGTCGAGCGGGCGGATCACGTCGTCGTTGTAGACCCGGCTGCCGGCGAGCCCGTCGCCGATGGTGCCGCCGGTGACCGAGCGGGCGTCGAGGTGGAGGAGGGGGGACAGGCGCGCCATCAGGGCACGGATGCCGCCCGCGATGTGGAAATCCTCCATCAGCCACTGCCCCGAGGGCCGGAGGTTGGCGATGACCGGCACCTTCTGGGCGAAGTCGTCGAACTCGGTCAGCTTGACCGGGATACCGGCCCGCCCGGCCATGGCCACGAGGTGGATCATCGCATTGGTGGAGCCGGCGAGCGCGTTGTGGACCACCAGGGCGTTGTCGATCGAGCGGCGGTCCAGGATGTCGGAGGGCTTCAGGTCCTCCCAGATCATCTCGACGATGCGCCGGCCGCAGGCGCCGGCCATGCGCGGATGGTCGGCGTCGGCCGCCGGGATCGAGGCCGAGCCGGGCAGGGACAAACCCAGGGCCTCGGTGATCGCCGTCATGGTCGAGGCCGTGCCCATGGTCATGCAGGTCCCGGCGGAGCGGGCGATGCCCGCCTCCATGTCGTTCCACTGCTGCGTGGTGATGTTCCCGGCCTCCTTCTCGGCCCAGTACTTCCAGACATCCGAACCCGAGCCCAAGATCGTCCCGCCGAAATGGCCGCGCATCATCGGGCCTGCCGGCAGGAACACCATCGGCAGGTTCATGGAGATCCCGCCCATGACCGTCCCGGGCGTGGTCTTGTCGCAGCCGCCCATCAGCACCGCGCCGTCCACGGGGTGCTGGCGCAGCAGCTCCTCGACCTCCATGGCCAGGAGGTTCCGGTAGAGCATCGTGGTCGGCTTGACGAAGTTCTCCGACAGCGACAGAGCCGGCAGCTCGATCGGGAAGCCGCCCGCCTGCCAGACGCCGCGCTTCACGTGCTCGACGCGCTCGCGGAAATGCTGATGGCAGGGATTGATGTCGCTCCAGGTATTGATGATGCCGACGATCGGCTTGCCGGTGAAGTCCGCCCGCTCGTAGCCCATCTGCAGCATGCGCGAGCGGTGGCCGAAGCTGCGCAGGTCGGTGGCGCCGAACCAGCGCTGGCTGCGCAGATCCTCCAGGGTCTTCTTGCGCGCGGTCATCGCTCTGTCTCCGGTCTCACGCGTTCGGCCCGGCCGGGCGGCCCGCGACGAGCGTGATCGCCGCGGCGGCGAGCGCGCACGCCGCCAGGAAATAGAGGCCGGCCTCGTAGGTCCCGGTGCGATCCTTGAGCCAGCCCAGGACGTAGGGGCCGACGAAGCCGCCGAGATTGCCGATCGCGTTGATCAGCGCGATCCCCCCGGCGGCCGCGGGCCCGGCCAGGAACTCCCCCGGCATCGCCCAGAAAGCGGGCTTGCTCCCGTAGAGCCCGATCGTGGCCACCGACATCGCCGCGAGCGCCCAGAGGCTGCCGAGCATGGGGCCGGAGGCGATCAGGCCGAGGGCGGCGACCAGCGCGGCGATCGCGAAGTGCCAGCGGCGCTCGTCGCGCCGGTCCGACGACCAGCTCCAGGCGATCATGCCGAGGGTCCCGACGCCGTAGGGCACCGCCGTCGCGACCCCCGTCTCCCAGTCGGTGAGGTGCAGGCTCTTCAGGA
This sequence comes from Methylobacterium mesophilicum, assembly GCF_036441335.1. Lineage (GTDB taxonomy): Bacteria > Pseudomonadota > Alphaproteobacteria > Rhizobiales > Beijerinckiaceae > Methylobacterium > Methylobacterium mesophilicum_B. The sequence continues at coordinate 195,135 of NZ_MLBW01000016.1, read as the reverse complement.
TCGGCGGCAGGAAGAAGGTGATGCCGTAGGTGGCGGTGCCGATGCTGAAGTACATCGCGCCCAGCGCGAGCACGCGCCGGTCGGTCAGGACCTGCCCCAGGGTGAAGGGCCCGTGGGCCCGGACCGTGCCGTCCCGCTCCGCCGCGATCGCGGTCCCGAGCCACACCCGTTCCTCGGACGTGAGCCACGCCGCCTGTTCGGGCCGGTCGGTCATCAGCGCCAGGACCGCGAAGGCCAGCAGGATCGAGGGCGCCGCCTCGAGGAGGAACAGCCACTGCCAGCCGTGCAGGCCGAGCGCCCCGTCGAGCTGGAGCAGCGCCCCCGAGATCACCGCCGTCAGGGCGTTCGAGCCCGGGACCGCCAGGAACAGCGCGGCGACCACGCGCGCCCGGTACCGCTTCGGGAACCAGTCGGTGAAGTACAGGATCACGCCGGGGAAGAAGCCGGCCTCGGCCACGCCCAGCAGGAAGCGCAGGGCGAGAAAGCTCGTCGGGCCGGTGATGAGCGCCATGCTGCCCGCCACCAGCCCCCAGCTGACCATGATCCGGGCGATCCAGAGCCGCGCCCCCGCGCGCTGCAGGAGGACGTTGCTCGGCACTTCGAAGATGACGTAGCCGAGGAAGAAGATGCCGGCCGCCCAGCCGTAGACCGTGGCGGAGAACCCGAACTCCCGGCTCAGCCCGAATGCCGCGAAGCCGACGTTGGTCCGGTCCATGTAGGCGACGAAGTAGATCAGGACGATCAGCGGCAGCAGACGCCGCGACACCTTGGCGACCGTCCGCCGCTCGATCTCCGGCGCCGCAGCGCCCCCGCGCACCCCCACCGCCATGGCGCCCCCCCGAGCCGAATCCGACGCGTCCCGGCCCGGTGCCGATCGCGAGCCGGGTCGGAGCGGGCCAGGTCGGGGCGAGCCGGCACGGCACGCTCAGCGGCCGGTCCGCGTCCGCCAGGCGGCGAAGTCGGCGAGGCTCTGCTCGTCGGTGGCAGGGTAGAGGCCGAGGATTGTGCGGCCCTTGCGGACCTCCTCGGTGACGAAATCCTCGTAGGCGGTCATCTCGACCGCCTCGTCGGCGACCGCGTCCGCGAGGTGGGCCGGAATCACCGCGACCCCGTCGCCGTCGCCGACGATCACGTCCCCGGGGAAGACGGGCGCGTCGCCGCAGCCGATCGGCACGTTGATGTCGATCGCCTGGTGGATCGTGAGGTTCGTCGGCGCCGACGGGCGCGCGTGGTAGCTCGGCATCTCCAGCCGGGCGATCTCGTCGGCATCGCGGAAGCCGCCGTCGGTGACGAGCCCGGCGCAGCCGCGCACCATCAGACGGGTCGCCAGGATCGAGCCGGCGGAGGCGGCCCGGGCGTCCTTGCGGCTGTCGATCACCATCACGGCGCCGGGCGGACACTCCTCCACGGCCTTGCGCTGCGGGTGCGCGCGGTCCCGGAACACCGTGATCGGGTTCAGGTCCTCCCGGGCCGGGATGTAGCGCAGGGTGTAGGCCTCGCCGACCATCGTCGGGCCGCCGGCCTTCAGGGGCAGGACGCCCTGGATCATCTGGTTGCGGAAGCCGCGCTTGTAGAGGGCGGTCATCAGCGTCGCCGTGCTGACGGCCTTCAGCTTGGCGTGCGTCTCAGGGGACAACCCGGACATCCGCTTCTCCTCCCGGGCCTCGGTCTCGGCACCCGCGGACGGTGACAATCACGCGTCGCTTGCGCCGGCCTCGGCTCCCGCCCGCGCTGGGCGCGGACTGATATCCCAGCTCTTGAGTAACACGGCGCGCGGCGCCATTGTCAACCGGCGCGGGCCGCGCAAGACACGGGCGGATATCGACGGGGAAATCCTTGGCCGAGTTGGGATTTGCGGGCGGCGGGAGCCCGGCGGCGGAGGCGCACAGGCCGCGCTCGCTCGCCGAGACCGCCTACGACGCCATCGAGCAGATGATCATCAGCCGCCGCCTCGCGCCCGGCGCGATGGTGTCCGAGGGCGAACTCGGCGCGGAGCTGGGTCTCGGGCGGACCCCGGTCCGCGAGGCCCTGGCGCGGCTGAAGACGATCGGGTTCGTGGAGGTCCACTCGCGCCGCGGCGTCCTCGTCACTCAGGTCGACATCATCAGGCACCTCGAGCTGCTGGAGGTGCGGCGCCCCCTCGACGAGACCGTGGCCCGCTGCGCGATCGCGCGCGCCACCGGGGACGAGGTGGCGCGGCTGCTGGATCGCGTCGCCGGCCTGCGCGGCACCGCGGAGGCCCGCGACCGGGAGGCGTATTTCCGGCACAAGCGCGCCCTGCACGAGGGGCTGGTCGGCGCCGCCCACAACCCGACGCTCACCGGCACCATGGCGGCGCTGCACGCGCAGTCCCGGCGGTTCTGGTACACCTACGAGCCGACCGCCAGCTTCCCGGACTGCGCCGCGATCCACGCGGCGATCGTGTCGGGTATCGCGGCGCGCGACGCGGGCGCCGCCCTGGCGGGGATCGGGACGCTGTTCGACTTTCTCGACCAGATGACCCGCCGGGCCCTCGACCGGCGGCCCCTCGTCTGACAGGTTGACCGCCCCGGAGCCGCCCCTATCCTGAACTGGGATATCAGACGCATCCCAGCGGCGGGCGGATCCATGGCCGATCCCGGCGGCACGCCCCGGATGCGGCCCGAGCGCCAGGGAGGAACGGCTTGAGCGGATTGCCCCCACGCACCGGCGCGCAGGTGCTCGTCGACCAGCTCCGCGCGCAGGGCGTCGAGCGCGTGACCTGCGTCCCCGGGGAGAGCTACCTCGCGGTGCTCGACGCGCTGCGCGACAGCGGCATCGACGTGCTGGTCTGCCGTCAGGAGGGCGGCGCGGCGATCATGGCCGAGGCCGCCGGCAAGCTCACGGGCCGCCCGGGGATCTGCTTCGTGACCCGGGGCCCCGGCGCCACCAACGCCTCCGCCGGCGTGCACATCGCCCGCCAGGATTCGACGCCGATGATCCTGTTCGTCGGCCAGATCGCCCGGCGGATGCGGGACCGCGAGGCCTTCCAGGAGGTGGATTACCGGCAGATGTTCGGCGGCGTCGCCAAGTGGGCGGTGGAGATCGACGACGCCGCGCGCATCCCGGAGATCCTCGCCCGGGCGTTCCGGGTCGCGCTGCAGGGCCGCCCGGGCCCCGTCGTGGTCGCCCTGCCGGAGGACATGCTCGACGACGTCGCCGCCGTGTCGGACGCACCGCGCGTCGTCCCGGCCACGCCGGCCCCGTCCGGGGACGACGTCGCGCGCCTGCGGGCCATGCTGGCGGAGGCGCGGCGGCCGGTGGTGCTGCTCGGCGGCTCCCGCTGGACGGAAGGCGCCGTCGCCGCCCTGGCCGCCTGGGCCGAGCGCCACGACCTGCCGGTGGCGGTCTCGTTCCGGCGGGCGCAGCTCTTCCCGGCCGACCACCCGAACTTCGCGGGCGAGCTCGGGATCGGGCCGAACCCGGCGCTGCTCGCCCGGATCCGGGAGGCCGACCTGCTGCTGATGGTGGGCGGGCGCCTCTCCGAGATGCCGGCGCAGTCCTACGGGCTGCTCGGCATTCCCAATCCCGGCCTGCCGCTGGTCCACGTCCACGCCGACGCGGCGGAGCTCGGCCGGGTCTACCAGCCGGCGCTGGCGATCGAGGCGGCGCCCGAGACCTTCTGCGCGGTCCTGCCGGAGTTCGAGGCCACCGGCACCGGCCGCGCCGCCGAGGCCCACGCCGCCTACCGCGCGTGGTCCGAGACGCCGGAGCCGAAGCCCGGCGCGTTCCAGTACGGCGCGGCGATCACGTGGCTGCGCGAGCGGCTGCCGCCGGACGCGGTGATCTGCAACGGCGCCGGCAACTTCGCCACCTGGGTCCACCGCTACTATCGGTTCCGCGCCTTCGGTACGCAGCTCGCGCCGACCTCCGGCTCCATGGGCTACGGCCTGCCGGCCGCCGTGATGGCCAAGCGCAGCCGCCCGGAGCGGATCGTCGTGGCGCTGGCCGGAGACGGCGACGTGATGATGACCGTGCAGGAATTCGCCACCGCCGTGCAGTACGGGATCGCCGTCGTGGTCGTGGTGCTCGACAACGGCATGTACGGCACGATCCGGATGCACCAGGAGCGCGAGTATCCCGGCCGGGTCTCGGCGACCGAGCTGCGCAACCCCGATTTCGCGGCCCTCGCCCGCGCCTGCGGCGGCCACGGCGAGCGCGTGGAGCGCACCGAGGAGTTCGCCCCCGCCTTCGAGCGCGGCCTCGCCTCCGGGCTGCCGGCGATGATCCACTGCCTCGTCGATCCCGAGGCGCTCACCCCGACCATGACCCTCGCGGCCATCCGCGAGAAGGCCCTGGCGGCGCAGCGGGGCTGACCGCCCGCACGCGCGTCGTCCCGGTGCGGCCCGCCCGCACCCCCACCGAGAGGAGCAGCTCATGACCCTGCGCGGCGAGAACCTGATCGGCGCCGAGGCGCGGCGCGGCACCGAGGCGGCCTTCCGGGCCGTCGAGGCGGCCACCGGACAGGCCCTGGAGCCGGATTTCCCGGGTGCGAGCCGGAGCGACCTCGACCGGGCCTGCGCGCTCGCCGAGGCCGCCTTCGACACCTTCCGGGAGACCGACCCGGAGGCGCGGGCCGGTTTCCTGGAGGCGATCGCCGCGAACATCCTGGAGATCGGCGACGACCTCGTCACCCGCTGCATGGCCGAGACGGGGCTGCCCCGGCCGCGGATCGAGGGCGAGCGCGCCCGGACGGTCGGCCAGCTGCGGCTGTTCGCTGCCGTCGTCCGCGAGGGCAGCTACGTCGAGGCGCGGATCGACCCGGCCCTGCCGGACCGCAAGCCGCTGCCACGGCCGGACCTGCGCCTGCGCCGGATCGCCGTCGGCCCGGTGGCGGTGTTCGGCGCCTCGAACTTCCCGCTGGCCTTCTCGGTGGCGGGCGGCGACACCGCCTCGGCCCTGGCGGCGGGCTGCCCGGTGGTGGTCAAGGCCCATCCCGCCCATCCCGGCACCTCGGAACTCGTCGGCCGCGCCGTCCAGAAGGCGGTGGGCGCCTGCGGCCTGCCGGAGGGGACCTTCTCGCTGCTGTTCGATGCCGGCCAGGCGATCGGGCAGGGGCTGGTGGCCGATCCCCGGATCGCCGCCGTCGGCTTCACGGGCTCGCGCCGGGGCGGCACCGCCCTGATGGCGATCGCGGCCGGGCGCCCGTCGCCGATCCCGGTCTACGCCGAGATGAGCAGCATCAACCCGGTGCTGCTGTTCCCCGGCGCGCTCGCCGCGCGGGGCGCGGCGATCGGCAAGGCCTTCGCGGCCTCGCTGACGCTGGGCGCCGGGCAGTTCTGCACCAATCCCGGCCTGATCCTGGCGCTGCCCGGCCCGGGTCTCGACGCCTTCCTTGAGGCGGCCGGCGCGGCCCTGCGCGAGAGCCCGGCCGCGACCATGCTGACGCCCGGCATCCAGCGCGCCTACCGCGAGGCCGTGGCGCGGGTGGCCGGCCACGCCGCCGTCACCCGCATCGCCGAGGGTGCGGAGGGCGGGGCGACCCAGGGCCGCGCCGCCCTGTTCGCGGCGGACTCGGACGTGTTCCTGGCGGATCCCGAGCTGCAGGAGGAGATGTTCGGCGCCTCGGGGCTCGTGGTGCGCTGCGCGGACTTCGCCGCGATGCGGGCGGTCCTGGAGCGCCTCGAGGGCCAGCTCACGGCCTCGCTGCACCTCGCGCCGGAGGATCACGCGGCCGCCCGGGACCTGCTGCCGCTCCTAGAGCGCCGCGTCGGCCGGATCCTGGTGGACGGGTTCGGGACCGGCGTCGAGGTGGCGCACGCCATGGTGCATGGCGGGCCCTACCCGGCGACCTCGGACGGGCGCACGACCTCGGTGGGCAGCCTGGCGATCGACCGGTTCCTGCGGCCGGTGAGCTACCAGGACGTCCCCGACGCCCTGCTGCCGGCGGCGCTCCAGGCCGCCAACCCGCTGGGCCTGCCCCGCCGGATCGACGGCACGCCCGAGCGCCGCTGAGTTGCTTTGGGCGGAGACCGGAGCGCCGCGATCCGCCGCTTGCCAGGGGCGGACGCGGCGTCTAGACAGCCTCCGCTCACCTTGGGGCGTCGCCAAGTGGTAAGGCAGCGGTTTTTGGTACCGCCATTCCCAGGTTCGAATCCTGGCGCCCCAGCCAAATTTCCAGCTAAGTCCCTCAGAACGTTCTGCTTCTCGTGCTGGCGCCCTGCAGGGTGAGCCGGTTGCTACACTCCGCTGCTACACAGGCCGCCTCACAGGTGGCGGGGGAGCGGGTGGGCTGGATCGCCAACGTTGTCCTGCGGGGACGCATCTTTCACTTCCGACGGCGCGTGCCCGGAGGCCTGAAACCGCGGCTGCACCTCCACGAACTGGTGCGCAGCCTCGCGACGGGCGACCTGCGCACTGCCAAGCTGCGCGCCTATCGGTTATACCTCGCTTCGGAGAGCCTCTTCGCGGCCCTCCACGCGAGCCCGATGCTGACTGACGACCAACTCGCCCGCCTCGTGCAGGACTTCTACGGGCTGATCCTCCAAGAAGAGAGCCGGGGACGGCTCACCCATGGGGCGATCCCGAACGACGTGCGCGCGCGCCGCGTCGTCGGATACGAGACGATGGCCGCGCGCAACCGCGAGGCGCTCGCCTGCAACCGTCTTGAGGAAGCGGGCTTCGTCACGGACGCCATGCTGCGCAAGCAGGATCTGGCTACGAGCGACCTCAGCCCGACCGAGCTCGCTCAGGCGCGACACGCCATGCTGCGCGCCGGAATCGATTTGGCCGATGCGCTGAAGGCCCGCTACGAGGGCGACTTCAACCACGAACCCCGCGATCGCCTGCTCAAGTTGCAACTGGCCGCTCTCGACCAAGCCTCATCACCACCTTCGTCGGCGCCTGAACCCGCCGCCCGCCCGTTCGAGCGTAGTCACACACCGGCGCCCTCCGCCGAGCCCCTGTCTGCCATCGGCGCGTCGTTCCGCACGACACAAGTGGCCACCGAGAGCTGGGACAAGCAGACGGCGGCACAGGCCGGGGCGACGTTTCGGCTGTTCGTGGACGTTTGTGGGGACCGGCCGCTCGCCGCCTACACACGCAAGGACGCCGGCCGCTTCCGGGATCAGGTCGAGCGGCTACCGAACGATTACGGCAAGCATCCACGCTACCGCGGCCTCACCGTCGAGGCGATCCTGGCCTTGCACGCAGCACTGCCCGAGGGACGACGTACGCCTCCGATCACCCAGCGAACGGCCAAGCGCCACTTTTCGGCGCTCTCCGCGCTGTGGACTGCGGCGGTGGCGCGGGACGAGGCGGCCTCCAACATCTTCTCGGGCTTCCGCTTCGGGGGCGGGCGCAAGGCCAGCGAGCAGCGCGATATGTGGGAGCGGGCCGAACTCGGTCGCCTGTTCGCGACACCCGTTTGGGCGGGCTGCGCGTCCCCGACTCGACGCACCACGCCGGGCAACCTCATCGTGCGGGACGAGAAGTTCTGGCTGCCCCTGATCGCCGTGTTCTCCGGCATGAGGCAGGAGGAAATCTGCCAGCTACGCGTCGAGGACATCCGGCAGGATGAAGGCGTCTGGTTCGTCGACATCAACGACCGCCCGCCGCGCAAACTCAAGAACGCGACTGCCGTGCGCCGCGTCCCGATCCACTCCGAACTGATCCGCCTGGGCTTCCTTGCCCACGTCGACCGGCAGCGGCGCATCAAGCAATCGCGGGTGTTCCCCGGCCTCGAACCGGGCGGGGCCGACGGACGCCTCGGTCACGCCTTCACGAAGTGGTTCACCCGCTATCGTCGCGACGTCGGGGTCTACCGGATCGGGCTCGACTTTCACTCGTTCCGCCACACCGCAACGACGCTGATGCATCAAGCCGGCGTTGCGACCGCCGTGATCGACCACGTCACCGGCCACGTGACGGCGGGCGAGACGGCGCGGTACACCAAGCGCTCGACCCTGCCGCAACTGCAGAGCGCCATCGAGACGATCGCGATCGGGGTGGACTTCACCCCGCTCCACGCCGACGTGCAGCGGTAGGCCGGCGGCAGAGAGAGGCCCCCCACGGCCGGCAGAGGCCAGCTTTCACCGCCGCCGCCCGCCTCGGAGCGGCGCGGGCGGTGGCGCCCCCTGGGCCGGCGCGACGAACAGTTCCCCCAGCGGCACCGCCAGCGCCTCGGCGACCTTGTCGAGCAGGTCGACCGTCGGGTTCTCCACCTGTCGCTCCAGCCCGCCGAGATACGCCCGGTCTACGAGTCTACGCGGTCGGCAAGCCCGGCGGGCGCACGGCCGCTGCGTTCCGCCGCCCGGCCAACGCCGGTACCGACCCAACGCCAGACGCAGCCTGACCCCACACCGCCCGCCCCGCCCGCACGGGGTGCGACAGCCAGCCACGGCAAGAATCGACCCCGGGGTGTAAATTTCCGGGGTGGGCAACGGGAATCCCTTGTCTCGGCCCGCCCGGGCCTTCCGAGAGACACCTTCGTCATGCCCAGTCCATCTGCCGCGGTTCGCTCCCCCGCTGATATCCAGTTGGGGGAAAGGCCAACCCTTAAACAGCCGATGACCGCCCTCGTTTATGCAGGCCTCTGCGCTGCACTGAGTCTCGCAGCTGCCACGGCCGCCCAGGCCCACGAGCCCGCCCGCACCAAGACCGCGATGGCCCGCTATCTCGGAACCTGGGCGCCGAGCAAGCAAGCCTGCGGCGTGGCGGACAAGGCAGCCAGCGAGCGCCTGACGCTTTCCGCCGAAGACGACGGCGTCTACCTCTACGACGACCGCGCCGGCGACATCTCCTGTCGCATCGAGAAACAGCGACATCACCCCGACGGGGCCAACTTCGACACGGTCTGCGGGCGCGGTCAGGAACCCCCGTACAACTTCCGCACGGACTACTCCCTCCGCCTCGGTTCGGCACGCACCCTCATGGTGACGAACAGCTTCGTCGACCGAAAGCCGGAAGTTACCGAATACGTTCGCTGCGCGAAGGCGGACCTGCCGGAGTCGAGCTTGCAGGGGCAAACTGCCACGCCGACGACGAGCCCGTACGTCCTGCCGCCCCTGCGGGAGGGCGAGTACTACGCCGGCAACGCCTACCTCGCGGACTACGCGGAGCGCCGCACCGAGCTGCTGGGCGCGAAGGCGAAGCCACTCCCCCGCGTCACGGGCGAGGCCTGTACCCACGCGTTCTGCAAGCGCTACCCGGAGATTCGCGCCTGCTACACGGACTACTGCGTCGGCCGCTGGGAGCGCGCGGACGGGGCGACGGTCGACTACGTTGTCAAGCCGGACGACCTCACCGTGCTGAAGACGGTCTGCCGCGACACCTGCGGCGCGGACGAAATCCGCGCCCCGGTCCGCTGAAGACCCACCTGCTGGAGAGGCGACCCCATGCGACCCGAAGTCGAGTACGGATCGGCGCACCGTGAAGACCAGACAGCGACCGAGCCAAGTGTCGGCATCTTCTGGGGCGTGCCGGACGGCGGGCGCACAGTGCTGGTCACGGACCGCACGACCCTAGCGCAGGCGGAAAACTACGGCGACTGCCTCACCCACCCGCATGGGCACCACGAGGTCTGGGAGGCGTGGCGCCGGCTCGGGGCCACGGCGCTGCGCCGCCGCGGACTGCCCCCGGCCATTGCGGGCCACGAGTACGAGGCGTTTCCGCGCGGGCGGGTGGTCTACATGCACGGGCCGGCGCTGTTCACCCTCTACGCCGACCGGCGCCTGCAGCGGCCGGACACGATCGCCGACCTCGTCCGGCTGTTCGGCATCACGGGAGAGCACCACACGGTGCGCTCAGACGCGCACTACCGCACGCTCGCCTGAGACGGGGAGACACGCAGCATGGGTGGCAGCTCGGCCGACATCGAGGCGCTGCTGGTCGATGTCACTGACCCTGGCAACCCGACACCGGGGATGCTGCCGGCGATCTTCCGTGACATCGTCGGGCGGCTCGACGAGGCCGGGCTCGCCTACGCCGTCCTCGGCCGCATCGCCCTGACGCTGCACGAGCAGGCCCGCTTCGTCGGCGAGATCGAGATCGTCGCCGACCTCGGCGCGGATGGGGGCGAGCGCGCCACTGAGTTCGTACGGGCGACGCGGTCTCGCTTCGCAGCACACATGGACCCGCAACAGTGCCGGCGACCCATCAGCCTGACGCTGCGGCCCTGCGCTGGTGCGACCGAGACGATGCTGCTGGACGAAGCAATCACCCGCCCATGGTTCGGCGTAACGGCGCGACTGGCGAGCGCAGAGCACCTGCTCTGGCTGTGGTGCGGCACCGAGGCCCCCGACCATCCGGCGGACGCCGCCGCGCTGATCACGGGCGGCACGGTCGATCTCCACCGGGTGCAGAGACTGCTCCGCGAGTCGGACGACATTGAGGAGAGCGGCCATCGGCGGCTGCGGTTGGCAATTGGCAACGCGGTCCTGTCGAAGACATCCTCGTTCAGCCGGTTCATGGCGGAACGGCGCGCCCGGCTCGATCCGAACCGCGTGCTGGTCTGGCGGCTGGATCAGGCAGAGGCCGCAAACGGGGACGATCGCTGAGAATGCGGTCCGCCGACATGCCACGGCGCCGAATCGATGCGAAGGACGACTGCGACAACGGCTGTTTTGCGGCCGTCGCGACAACTACATCACAGCGAAATTACCCCATGGGCGGCAGAGAGCTGGAGCAGCAGGAACGCCCCCCGTTACCTACGCCGCTCCCGCCGGTGGGCGTCGACGTACCTGCCGGCAGGCGGATGAGTGCCCTCTGGCCTCGGCCCGCCTGCCGCCTTGCCCATCCGGCATGCCGCCTTGAAGCATTACGCTAAGCTGGCTCCAATACCGACCACCCGATCCGGACCATCGCCGTTCTCGCGCCGATCCAGGCACCGCCAAATATCTGAAACTTGGCACCTCTCAACAGGCCTGTTCTGCCGACATGCGGCCTGCGGCGCGACCCGCGACCTCCCGCTCGGGCCCGGTAGGACGATGCCCCGGAGACCCGCCTAAACCTACATCCGCTCCACCAACGTCAGTGGGCCGAAGGGCGCAGTTCAGGCGTGCATCCTGACGATGGCGTGCAAGAGGCGGATGGGTCCCCCCCGGACACGCGGCACCATGCCCTCGACGACCTGAGCGTCGCGGTAGCGTGGTCCCCACGGGCGAAGCGTCGCGGCCGCGCCGTGCAGCCGCGCCAGCCTCCTGCGGATGTCGTCCAGTACGGCTGTCACCGGGGGCGCTAACAGGTAACCGAGCAGCACTGCCTCCGGGTGGCCATCCGAGTACGTGCCGGCAGCGAACTTACCTACGCCCGCCCGCATGTAGTACCGCGCCAAAGCAGTGTCGCCCGGAGAAACCCGCTTACCCTCGACGCCAAAGTAGGCGTTCGGGTAACCGTGGTGCTGCCGCAGCTTCACCTTGAAGTCGATGCGCCCGACCGTCTTCGTAGGCACCCGCCCGGGCGGGTTGATGACACCCTCCAGGTGGAATTCAAGCCACCGCAGGTTGAACCGGTCCTGCACCATCTGCAGTTCCTGGTGGACCTGCACCGACACCTTGTTCTCGTCGAAGCCGCCAGGCAGGGCGACCATGGTGAGTCGGGCGCGGCGGCAGGCGAGCACGACCAGGGCGACTAGCGCGGCGAGCGCATCCTCGCCGATGCCGAGGCTGCCGACGCCGAGCCGCCCGTCCCCTCCGGAACGGAAGCTCATCGTCCGGTGCCAGGGGCGTGGTCGGCGAGGATGAGGTCCCCGTCGTGCATTGCGTCCGACACGAGCCAATAGCGCCGCTGCGCCGGTTTGACGAACGTCACCGTCGTGCCTTCGTAAATTCGGAGCGAGCGGCGCTCCCGCAGGTAGGGTGTTGGGGCACGCACGAGATGTCCGCGCAGCCGCGCGTAGACGTCGTCTGCCTCGATGGCGTCCGTGACCCGGACCGCCGCGCCGTCTGGACGCCCGGGCTCGACAGAGAACCGCACCGCGAGGAAGCCGTCCATGGGGTCGACGGTCCGCGTTCGCGGCAGGATGACCGCGGCGCGCAGGTGGCGCCTCCCCCCGAACCGCAGCACCGCGTCAACGGTCCGGCATGCGGCGTCGGCATATCCGCGAAGGTCTTCGAGGCTCGGCTGGACGACGTCCCCGCGCAGTGCCTCCCGCGAGCCTATGAAGGTCGAGCGTGCCCGGCGGACGGTGTCGCTCACGAGCTCGCGTTCGTGTGGGGCGAGCCGCCAAGCCCGGACCGCGAACGCGTCGAGGGGGGCGCCGCCTTCCAGACGCGCTGCTGCCAGCGCCTCGCTGGCCTCCGCGGCCAGGCGGTCGGTCACGGCGAGCTGGGGGAAGCGCAGCGCCCTCACGTCCTGGATAGGGATAGAAGGGCGTTCCGTCCCGAGCGCGCCGGCGCCGAAGAGGAGCTGGTAGGCCGGCACGACGGAGTTCAGGAGCGCGCACAGGACGATCGCGAGCCGGCGGTCGGCGGCCGCGAACGAGAAGCTGTAGAAATTTTCTGAGCAGTAGAGGTCGCCCTCGCTCAGCGAGGCGCTTAGCCGGCCGGGTTCGAGTGCCCTAACATGTGCCGACTTCGGGACGACCAGCAGCGGCCCCCGGAAGATTTCTGGATCGCGCACCCTGAAAAGGGCGTCGAGGCCGCGCTCCGCAGCGGTCTGCCGTTCGACGCCGTCGAGTGATAGCGGACTATACTCGCCCGTCTTCCAGAGGACCAGCATCCGCGACAGCTCCGCCGGGACGGGCGTCCGCTTGCCGCCCTTGTCCTGGAAGCCGCGCCCGGAGAGCACACCAGCCCCATCGAGTAGCTCGGAGAGCAGGATGCCGTCGCTCTCGAAGCGCTCCATCGCGTCGGCATCACGCGGCGTGCCAACCATTGACGCCTTCAGGTAGGAGGGGCTGGCCACCGCCCTCGCCTTGTCGACCTCGCGCACGTCAGCGGAAGACAGAGCGAGCGCTCCGCTCTGAGCGAATTCCGGCGTCCACGGGAAGGTGCCGACAAGCATACGCCCGCGCGCCGGCAGGTTGCCGCAGTTCGTGCAGACGAACATGCCGGGGGAGGACGCGTCCGAAAAGAGGCCCTCTAACCGAAGCGGCGACATGTTAAGCAGCGCGAGACGGTCGACGCGTCGCAGAAGGGCGTTCCTGAAAGCGGACGCTTTCGGGGAGCGGGAGAGCAGGGGCGCCGCCTTGACGTACATCGCTACGCGCCCCCGTGGGCCCATCACATCGATGGCCCGCCAGAGGAATCGCTGATCGGGGCTCCGACTCGCGGTCGTGACGATCTCGTCCTCGACTGCATCGCCCTCGTCGCCATCTTCCCCGGGCCCATCTTCATCAGGCGGCGGCTCGACGGCGCCGTGCGTCCACGGCGGATTGCCGACGATCGCGTCGACACCGAGCTCGCGCGCGAGGTTGAGCGCCGCCGGGGACAGAAAGTCCATTCGGTGGAGCGTCAGGCCGACTAGGCGCCGGAAGCCAATGGGCTCGTTCGGGCCCGCCTCGGTCTCAAGCTCCAGGGCCGCGAGGTACAGCCCGAACGCCGCGATGCGCAGTGCGGCCTCCTGCACGTCGATGCCATGGACTTGGCGGTAGAGCACGTCGCGCACCGTCGCGCGCGGCCTCGGGCCGTCGCCGCATTGCATCCAGACGAGCCGCCGCAGCGCCTGCACGAGGAACAGCCCTGAGCCGCATGTCGGGTCGAGGACGCCCGCCCCGGCGGGCAGTCCCTCGAACACGGGGTCGAGCGCCATGTGGACCAGCTCGACGGGCGTGTAGTGGACCCCGAGGTCCATCGACATGTCGGACGCCGCGCGCTGCGCGAAGGTCTCGTAGACGGAGCTAACGAGCTCGACGGGCACGGTGTCGAACCGGAAGCGGAACAGCCTTCCCTGACCCCGTTCCCTCCCGTACAGGTGCTCGCCGCGCGCGAAGGCTTCCAGTAGGCGCAGGTGCTCGTCCGGCAGGTCCACGCCGAGGCTGGGCGGAAAAACGTCTCCATTAAAGGTGTCGTGTAGCCACCGGAACAGCTGGAAGGTCCGTCCCCGGTCGGCGAACACCCGTGCGAGGCGCTGGTCCGGTCCGGGTGCCGCGTCGGCGGCCTCGACGAGCTCCTGGGGCAGCAGCGGGACGGCGATGCCGCGGTCGAAGAGGTAGCTCGCGAACAGGGCGCCGGTCACCAGTTCCTGGCAACGCGCCCGCGCGGCGACGACCCAAGCCTTCGCCGCGGCGTCCTCCCGCTTTGCTGCACCCCCGGCCGCGAGCCCGTCTTCCGACCCGCCGACCGCCGGCGCGCGTTGGTCGACAAGCACGGCGAAAAGGGCGGCTTCGAGCGCTCGGATTTCGTCGAGTAGCACGCGGTCGACCTTGCCGCTGCGGCTCACGCCCTTGCCCAGCGGCGAGTCCCAAAACGCGCCCGTATCGAGGGAGAAGCGTCCGCAGAGCGCGTCGAGCTCGGCCATGCGCGCGTCAACGCCAAGTGCATAGGTTCCGAGCGGCTCCCGGTCGCCGTCTGTCCCGATACCGCGGTAAGCATCGTAAACCCTGACCTCGACGGGGGTGACGACCCAGAGCAGCGGGGCGAGCCCAAGGTTCCACGCCCGCTCCTGGAGAGCCTCGAATGGGGCGTCCGCGGCGTCGACGGCTTTCACGATGAGCTTGGGACCGTCGTCCGTCTCGTAAATGGCGTCGGCAGACAGGCCGCCGCGGTCGGCGAACGCCGGCTCCAAGTGCGCCGTCGCCGCGTCGTAGCCGCGCCGCAGCCCGGCGACGTCCCGCTTGGCGCCGGTCTTAAAGCCGGTGCGATCCAACGCGCGTTCGAGCGGCGTTGGTCCGTCGCCGCCCCCGGAACGGTCCGGCGCGGTGCTCGTTGCCCAGGGCCGGATGGTGCGGCCCGATCTCATCGCCTCGCTCGCGGTCCGGTCGTCATGCTCATCGTTCGGTGTGCGCCACGGCCGAGCTTCCTTCCTTCTGGTTAGTGTGAGGTCAACGACTCGAAGTGTCCCCGATTATGGCCTGGACCCTGGCCAACCAGCGCACTTTGACGCACGGCAGCGCGTAAACTCCGGCTGTCGGACCCGCTATCTTCGCGAAAACATCAGCCAGACCAGGAACGAGGCGCACGCAGCCGGCCGGCCGAGTGGCGGCGGTGGTGCCCTACCTGCGCCTTCCACCCCTACGCCGACACCCGCCGGCATGCCGGCCGTACCGCCGCCGACATAGACGACTACGGCTGCGACCGCCCCGCTGGCTGGCACCTCGACCGGTGACCACGCCGAAGCACCAAACGGACCAAGCACATGCGCACCGCCGGCGTGGTAGGAAGCCATGCCGCGCCATCCCCTTCGTCGTTCATCCCGCTGTCCCTTCCGGGAACCCAGGTCCAGCCGCACCCCCGCGGCCGTGACCCAGGACTACCCCAATGGACATCACCGCTCCCCCGCCGCCCGCCACCGCCGACGACCCCAGCTCCCGCGCGGCCACCGCCCGCGCCGTCCTTGACCCCTCCGGCCTCGGATCCATCGACCGCGTGCCCCTCATACCCGAGGCCGCCCGCCGCCAGCACCGCGTCTTCGTCCCCGCCGACCACCGCTTCAAGGCCGCCGCCCGCTTCATACAGGCGCTCTGGCGCGAAGACCGCGGCCTCGCGATCGGCACCCATGTCGACCGCCGCCGACCGCACCGCCCCCGCCGCCTCGGCTCGCGCCTCTCGACCGCGGCGGGCGCCCTCGGAGCTAACTTCATCCACCCTGACATCGTCCCGGTAGTCGCCCGGGCGCTCGCCTACCGCGAACCGGGCGCGGCCTACGACGTCGATCGCCTACGGACCAACCTGCTGTCCTCGCAGCCGCTGGCTTTCAACCTGTTCGGCCTGCTCGCCCGCGACCCGCAGTTGGCCACCCGCTTCGTCGCCGAGCTGTTCCCCGGGACGCTGACCACAGTCACCGACATCCTGTTCGAGCACTCGCCGGGCCGCGGCGACCCACACTTCACCGCCGACCGCACCGCCTACGACGTGGTCATGCGCGGCCGGGACGCAACCGGCGCCCGCGCCCTGCTCTGTATCGAGATGAAGTACAGCGAGGCGGGCCACGAGCCCGCGCCGCCGCCGCACCCGCGACATGCGCAGATCGCCCGCACCGCCCCTGGCCTATTCGTAGACCCGGACGATCCGACCCTGACTGGCCCTGCCTGTCAGCAGCTCTATCGCCAGCACTGCCTTGCGAGCGCCATGCTCAAGACCGGCCTCGCAGAGACGGCAATGCTGGCCTTCATCGCCCCGACACACAACCAGCTCGCGCGTACAGCGGCGGCAACCTACACCCGCCAACTCGCCGACCCGCAGGCCGGCCCGATCCCCTTCATGCCCACGACCCTGGAGCACGCATTCGCGGCGCTGGCGACAGTCGGCCTTCCGGACCACGCCCGCGCGCTGCATCGCCGTTACACCGACTTCTGGCTTGTCGACGGCGAGCTCGACCTCGCCACGACGCCGGCACTCACGCCCACGCCAGTCCCCGCCGCGACACTGACTGAACCGACGGCGGCCGACGCGCCGCCGGTTCCAGAGCGACCGGTCCGGCGGGGGCGGCCGCACGCGACCCGGCCCTTCGTCGAGCGGGTTGTCTGCGCCGCCTGACACGGCCCCCTAACCGCGGTCGATCGTCCAGCCAGAACGGGGCGGACGACCGCACCCCGCTTCATCCCCGGCACAGCCGACGACCACGACGGGGCTTCCACGACGAGCCCGCTGCCGCCACCGCGCATGTGGCGCCAGTGTTCGAACGTCTTTGTTCGGTGGTGGCGCAGTGGGACATCCGCCCGGACCTGTTACCGTTGTCGCCGGTATTGCATGTCGATAGGGACTGCGGCAGGCGGAGCATAGCTACGCCTGCCCACCGACCAGCTGGGTACCGGACGGCAAGAGGAGGACATCGCCGTGAGTCCCGGCTTCTTCGACGCGCTCCTGACCGCCTGCGCTGCCGTCCGTCCCCCGACACCGAACTCCGAGCTTGTAACCTTGGCCATCCTGTGCCTGACATCCTTGGCGATGGTAGCATTGGGATGGCTTCTGACGCGCGGGGCGGTGAAGGACGTGCTCGACGTTATGGAGCGCCTACCGCCGGCGCCCGACAAGGAAGATGACCGCGCGGCGGCACGCAAGCGCGCGCTGAAGGACTTCAAGTCGCTTTTGTACCGGCGAAGCGCCCCCGGGATAATACTCGCGGTCGCCTGGGCTGCATTTCTCCTGACGGTCGCCTTCCGCTTGTTGTACCGAATCGCGCCTTGACGGGTCGTCACGATATTCCCGTGGTGCATCGACGTTTAACCGACCCACCACGGTGATGGGACCGCGCGGCTTATGAATTACAGGCACGCCTTCCACGCCGGTAATCATACCGAGGTCTTCAAGCACGCGGCCCTGGTCGAGGTGCTCCGCCGCCTCATGGAGAAGCCGAAGCCCGTCATGGTCCTCGACACTCACGCTGGCCCGGGTATCTATGACCTCGGTTCGGAAGAGGCATCGCGGACCGGCGAGGCTTCCTCGGGCATCATGTCGGTTCTAGGCCGGCTGAAGGGCCATGCGGCGGCTTACGCGTCGCTTGTGGCGGCCCACCTGGAACGTGGGAACTACCCCGGTTCGCCAGCCATCGTGGCAGACCTGCTGAGGGTGGGCGACCGCTCGGTTGCTTGCGAACTCCACCCGGCGGATGCGGAGATACTGCGCCGGAACTTCCTCGGAGACCGCCGGGTCGCCACCCATCACCGTGACGGCTATGAGGCCTTGACCGCATTCGTCCCCCCACCCGAGCGGAGGGGGCTGGTGTTCGTGGACCCGCCGTTCGAGGATCGCGACGAGGCCGGCCGCATGGGACGCAGGCTGTCGGCCGCCGTCAAGAAGTGGCCGACCGGCACGTACATGGCATGGTACCCGGTCAAGAGGCCAGGCACGCGCGAGGCTATACTTGATGGCCTGCTCAGTCCTCACGTTCCGGATTGCCTGTGGGCGGAATTCTTGAGGTTCCCCCCAGACGGGGTTCGGTTGGCCGGGAGCGGCCTCATCCTGATCAACGCTCCCTGGAGGTTCGACGACACATTGCGCGGTCTCGGTGCCGACGTTTCAGAAGCCTTCGGCATGGGGACGGACATACGCGTCGAATGGGCGGTGCCGCCGAGATGACCCGGTTCGGCCAATGCGTGACCGTACACTTCGTTTCAATGCTCGGGGTCTCCTGCCCGCTCGTCCTCCGACATGGCGTGGATGGCGGCCATCAGGTCGCGCCATCGGCAAGCGAGCCCGACTTGTCCTCGGTCCAGTGCCCGGTCGGCCCTGGCGTCCAGCGCCCATAAGGCACCCTCGACGCCCCGACGGTCGACAATGCGGGAGGCGCGGCGCCATACGCGGTTCGGAAGCGGCGGCACGCTAGTTCCGTCCCGGCGGCCAAGGTGTGTCAACTGGACCGTAACCCCGCCGTGCGAATAGGTCCAATCGTCCCGTCCGACCATTTCCCGACCCGTAGCGTTAACGAATCTGCGATGCTTTCTTGGAGATAACACGAGCGGGCGATTGACGGTGCCCCGGGCCGGTTCGAATATCGCGGTGAACCCTCAGCCCGGGCCGGCGGACACGACTCGGGATCCGGTGCGATGGACGCCTCCGACTGTCAGGACAGCCTATGGACCGAGCTTCCGGACGGGGCGGACGTCGTGCGCCGTCCTGGCGGTGGACGACGTTCCGGACCGGTGCCTGCGCCACCCGAGTTACTCGCTGCAATCCGCAATCCCACGGGGGTACTGTTCCTTGACGTGGAGACCACGGGCCTGAGCCTGCACTACGACCGCCTGACGATGGTCGGTTACGAGACTGGCGGCCGGCGCGCGTTCCACATCGCCGGCGACGATCCGAGGGAGCTCCTCGAAGCGCTGGCGGCCGCCGAGGTGCTGGTCACCTTCAACGGCAAGCTGTTCGACGTCCCGTTCCTCCTGGCGACCTTTGGACCGTTCAAGATGCCCCGGCATCACCTCGACCTGCGGTTCGCCGTGCGTCGCGTGGGTCTGTCCGGTGGGCAGAAGGCCATCGAGGCTAGCCTGGGCCTGAGCTTGCGCGACGGGTTCGAGGGGGACGACGGCGCCGCTGCCGTACTGCTCTGGCACAGGTACCTCCGCGGTGACCTGGAGGCTCTCCGTCGCCTCCTTGTGTACAACGAGGCGGACGTCCGGGGCATGAAGGCCATCCTCGACTACGTCGTGGCCACACTGGGATTGGGGCGGGACCTGCTTGGCGAGGCACCTGTATTCCTAGACCTCGCCGAACCCACCTCGGCGGCATCCACCCGCACGCTGCCGAATCCCGGACGCCTGCCGAGGCGTCCGGCGACATTCGGTAGCCTGTTCTCCCGCGCGGCCGGGGCGACGGTCGTGGGCATCGACCTCACGGGGTCCGAGGCAAAGCCCTCAGGTTTCGCGGTCCTGTCGGGCTGTGATGTCCTGACATCCATGGTCGCCACGGACGACGAACTGGTCGCCGCGACCGTCGCAGCGTCCCCAAGCCTCGTTTCCATCGACTCGCCGTTGTCCCTCCCAAATGGGCGTACGACACCCTGGGACGACGACCCTATGCGGCACGTGCACGGGATCATGCGTACGAGCGAACGCACTCTGAAGCGCCGCGGCATCAACGTCTATCCTTGCTTGCTGCCGAGCATGCAGAAGCTGACCGCCCGGGGAATGGGGCTGGCCAGACGCCTTAGGGATCTTGGCATTCCGGTGATAGAGAGCTACCCGGGGGCAGCCCAGGACATCATGGGTATCCCGCGAAAGGGGGCTGGCAAGGAGTGGCTCGCCCTAGGTCTCGCAGAGTTTGGTCTCCGGGGCCCGTTCGCGACGGGGGGAGCCACGCACGACGAGCTCGACGCCGCCACCGCCGCGCTCGTTGGAACCTTCTTCCTGGAAGGTCTATACGAGGCGCTCGATGGTCCAGGGGAGAACGCCCTGATCGTACCAAAGTTGGACATGGCGCCGCGGGTTCTCGCGGTCGCGCTGAGCGGTCCGATATCAGCGGGAAAGACGACGGCGGCGCGAGCGCTCGAACGCCGGGGGTTCCGTTACGTGCGTTTCAGCATGGTCTTGGACGACGAGCTGCGGGCCAGGGGGGTAGCGGCCGACCGTGCGAGTCGCCAGGCTATCGGAATGGAGATCCATGCCTCGAAAGGGCAAGGATGGCTATGTGAACGCGTGCTCGAACGCTTGGCGGGCGCCGAGTGCGCGGTCATCGACGGCCTAAGGTGGCCGGAAGACCGGGGGTTCCTCCTCGAGCGCTTCGGGTCGGGCCTGCTCCATGTCCACGTAGAGGCGGCCGCAGAGATCCGGGCGGACCGCTACCGACGCGAGCCGGGGCAGGGGCGTCCGTTCGCGGAAGCGGAGAGTCAGCCGGTTGAGGGCTCGGTGGCGGATCTCGGACGTCTCGCGGACGTCGCGATCCCGAACGAGGCATCGCTCGGGGAATTCGAAGACAGGGTAGTGCGCGCGGTGGCCGCGCACGCAGACAAGATCGGTGTACCATGCCCGTTTCCGTCGTAGTCGGTGGACAGTTCGGCTCCGAGGGCAAGGGAAAGGTCGCCCACGCCATCGCCTGCCGTGAGGACGCTGCCGCCGTGGTCCGCGTGGGCGGCACGAATTCCGGACACACAGTGGTGGATGCCCGGGGCGACACGTGGGCTTTGAGGCAATTGCCGGCATCCGTACTGGCCGAGGGGGTCGTCGCGGTATTGCCGCCCGGCGCCATCATCGATCCAGAGATCTTCCTGGCAGAGGTGGCCAAGCTCCGTTTGGACCCATCCCGCGTCCGTGTGAGCCCCCTTGCCACGCTGATCACCGACGGCGACCGTGAGGCAGAGCGGCTGTCCGGCATCGTCGACCGGATTGGCTCGACGGGGTCGGGAACCGGCCAAGCCCTTTCCCGCCGCATGGCCAGGCGCGACGGCGAGGCCGTGCTGGCTCGGAGCGACGAGCGGCTCGAACCTTACTTCGATGATACCACCTCGCTGATGCGTGGGCTGCTGCGGCAGGGGCGTCGCGTGGTCATCGAGGGCTCGCAGGGGTTTGGTCTCTCGCTCCTGCATGGTCCGGAGTACCCGAAGGCGACGAGCAGGGACGCCACGGCCGCTACCTTCGTGGGGGAGGCCGGCCTGAGTCCCCTCGACGTCGACGACGTGACCCTGGTGATCCGCACCTACCCGATCCGCGTCGCCGGGAAGTCGGGTGATCTTCCCAACGAGGTGACGTGGGCGGACGTTGCGGAGCGGGCGCGGCTACCGCGAGACTACGTCGAGCTAACGACCTCTACGCAGAAAGTGCGCCGCGTCGGCCTATTCGACCCAGGCATCGTCCGCCGCGCGGTCGAGGTCAACGCCCCGACCCGGATCGTACTGAACCATGTGGACTACGTCGACCCGGACGCCCGGACTGGCCGGCTCGGAGCCTTGGCACGGGACTTCGTCGAGCGGGAGGTGGAAGCGCCACTTGGCATCCGAATCGATTGGCTCGGCACGAGCCCCGCTGACGTCCTAACAGACTGGAGGGGCTCAAACGGTCCGAAGTGACTCGCCCACCCCTGGTCGAGGAAACGGCGGCATGCCGCGGCGCCCGCCGTAGCATGCCGAGGCTGGGCGATGACCCAAAAGACGCGGCACGAGCCTCGGCGAAACACCATCGGCAGGATGGTCGCCTCGACGCCCAGTGTCTCGACGAGCCTCGCGCCCAATGCGTCGATCTGCTCGGCGGTGGTGCACGTCCTGTTCAGGTGATGGTAGACGACCAGCGACTGCCCACGGGCCCAGAACGGCGTGAGCTCGTCCACGAAGACGAACTTCCCGCTCCTCGGGCCGTACCTTGGCGTCACCGGCGTGGCGATGCCATTGTCAGGGTCGAGGAACACGACGTCGGTGCCGCCGGTGGCCTCCAGGGCGCGCGACAGCCATAGCTCCCGGTGTATCCGTCGTGCCGCGACGAGTGTCGTCTCCCCGGGCGCTAGGCCAACGGGTGGTTCGTCGAAGAAGACTGTGTCCCGTGGCAGCACCTCTCCAAGTTCGAGAGCTTGGATGGACCGAGCCCCTCCGCCCACGATTCGCCCCAGCCTGCCATGCAGATCGAGGTCCAGGGCCGCCATGGCGGCGTCGCGTAGGTACGAGATGTGCCTACCGTCGCCGTTGTGGCTCTCATCCGGGAACGTACACCAGACGACACCCAGTCGCCCAATGCCGCCGGGTCGGCAGCTCAGCGCGCGTAAGAGTCCGAATTTCCCGAAATCCCCGACGTCGCCGACATATCTGTCCTGCATGTCCGAATGCCACCGCCACGGTCCGGACCCGTCTTACTGCTGGTGACACGCTTGTCCAGCTGCCCGTGGACGGCTTTCGGAGCGGGGCACTTGAGGTACTCAACTCCACACCCGGCCCTGGACACGGTGCGCTGAAACCCTGACAACGCAATCAGACGACGCGCCGCCGGCGGTAAGACGGCCGGGCATGGAGCAATCGCGGGCCTCCACGGTATGGGAATGCAAGCGGGCGACCTCGGTGACCTCCACGCCTTCGCAAAGGACGAACTGGAACGGAAGGCCCGAGCGGAGGCCTACTCCGAGGTAGACCCGTTCTCAACGGTGCCCGCGGGACTGCTCTCCTCCGCGGAGATAGAGGATTACATCCGCGTCACTGCAATGTTGGACGAGTTCGACGGCGATTGCCTCAAGAGCGCGTCGTACGAGGTCATGGCCGCCGGAGCATTCATCTACTGGGAGGGTGAGAGGCGGCGCAAGAAGGAGCTGACGGCGAAGGATTGGTACGTAACCCTTCCGGCTAACTCCATCACATTTATCCAGGTGAGGAACTACTTCAGGCTGCCGACATACATTGCGATGAGGTTCAACCTTCGCATCGCGCACGTGCACCGTGGCCTGCTCCTGGGAACCGGGCCGCTGGTGGATCCGGGGTTCCACGGCCGCTTGCTCATCCCACTGCACAACCTCACGTCCTCGGAATACAGGATCGACCTGAAGAAAGCCCTCATATGGGTTGAATTCACCAAGACAACGGCCGGCTATCAAGGGTTTTCCGACGAGGAAAAGAATCTTTTGGTTCCGGGCAAAGACCGCAAGGTCAAGCAATTCCCGCTAAGCAAGCGGGACGTGCAACCGGACGATTATCTATTCCGAGCCAACGGCGGGCGACCGATCCTCAGCTCGATCCCCGAGGCGACCGACAGCGCGAAGAGGGACGCGAAAGTCGCACGCGAAGCCGTGGAGAACCTGCAACGCTGGGCCCGTGGCATCGGCGTGCTGACGGTCCTTGGCGCGGTCGTGGGCATCGCCAGCATCGTGACCGCCACGTGGACAGCGATCCGCACGGTGGACAACGATATCGATAAGGCGAGGACCCTCGTATACGAGGGCAACAAGAAGCTCGACGCGGAGGCGGCCCGGACGGCAACCCTGGAGGCCCTCGCGGCGCGATTGGAAGCGGCCGAGCGCGGCCGCGAAACCCAGGCTGCTCAGGACCGTGCGGTACCAGGTCGAGTCCCGCAGGATCCGCCGCGGGCGGCTGTGGATGTTGAGCGGTCGCTCGCCGAGCTCGATGCACGCCTGCGCGCTGCGGTCTCTCGCATCGATGCGCTGACAGCCTCGCAGGCCGCGGCGACCGTGAGTCCCCCTCGACCGGGTTCTCGACGGCGCACAGGGAACCGAGGCGCTTCACCCCGGCCCAGATAGGGGGCCAGCTTCCATGCGGCTCGGGGTTGTTCCGTGATCAGTCAGGCAAGGGAAGGGCTGCTTTAGCAATGAGGCAGCCGGGCTGCCCAACGGGTGGCTCTCGCGTCCGGTAAGGTTTGTCGGAAAGTCGGCATACCGACCCCGGCACCTACGGCAGGCATGCGAGTGTCATGACTGGGAGGCATGGCACGTCCAAGGGCAGGAACCGGATGGAAGGGCCCCGCGGTAGCCCCCGCCGGAGTAGGGCTCGGCGATTCGTCCCTAACCGGCGGCTCAAGTCCCACGACCAGGTTTCCGCCAACTCCGGCCCTGGCGCCACTTGATTGGTTTTAGGCCCGGGATGCGCCGCCCTACACCAAGGCCGGGTAGCCGCGCGCGACGAGCAAATGCTGAGATTCGGGCCTGCGTCTCGACAGGGAACGAAGGCGGTGACGCCTCTCCCGCCCGATGGTCGTGGTCCCGACCCAAAGACAGCCGAAGGGCAGCATGAAAGCCGGCCTTCACTGCGACCGCCAGTGGTGGGTTGGACCGGCCCGCGCGCTCCAATTAGCAGAAATGGCTTCACTATCGATCAATGGGGACAGCATCGGCAGACGGCGCTCGGGACACGGCCCGTTTCGAGCTTATGCACAGGTTCGCAAGCCGACATGACGATGATGTCCTCTTCCATGCATTGCCGCTCGAAAGCGGAGATCCTGAAAATCACCCTAAGCAGCCCTCCTGCTCCTGACCCTTTGCAGTCCTTCGCAGGGGGTACCAAGCGTCATACTTGACCACTAGCGCGGACTTCGCCGGAACGGTGGGGGGCGAAACGGCAAAAAGGTTACGTATAGTCACAAACCCATCCTCGGCTACTGGGTAACTCACTGCAAGTACATAGTTATTTACGCCCACCTCGACGCCTGTCTGCCCCGTCCCAGACGAGGCAGATGTCGCAGGCGCTCGCACGCGAGCGGTCTTCGCCACAGCACTAAGAAGGCACTCGACACGGTGATGATCGTCATCGCCACTGCCAAGGCCGAGCAGACGGAGAAACGAGAAGGGGGCGCTCGCATCGGCGAGCGCCCCCTTCATTCACCGACCCACTGGACGGCGACCAACTACATCAGTGCGCCAGGCACCCGGATCCAAGCGGGCACGGCCGTTGACCCCAGCGACGCCTTAGATCAGCTCCATCTCCAATCGGAACTCCTCGGGCGGTGGGGGCCGCCGCGGCGGCTCAGGCAGGTAGGACAGCTTTGTCACCCGCATGTTGAACTCCCGCGGGTACAGCCAGCGAACATCGCGCCACCCATCCTCGTACCGCGATATGAACGGAGGGCGCGGCGCCTCAGGTCGCCTGAGGCTCTGCAACTGCTCTTTAAGACTCAACTCCTGCGGCACCACCGGGCGCTTCGGCCGCGGCGGGTTGCGAAGCTCGTCACAGTCCTTCGGTATGCCGATCTCGCGGCGAGCCGGCCCCAGGTTCAAGCACGAGCCGAGGCGCGGCATCATGGTGACCACGCCCGGATCCTGCCAAGGCCACGCGATCAGATCGCCCAACATCACATCGGTACCGGAAGGCGAGTTGTAGTGCCGCCGCACAATCACCCGTGGATCGTAGCCTTTCACCTGATAGTGGAAGCGGTGCCAATGTAGCCAGGGAGTCCGCTTCGCCGGACCAGTGACGCGAATGGCCCGCGGACAGGGCCCATACCCATTCCGATTTGGCCATTCCATCGCCCATCGGCGGAACTCATCCCGATGAGGCGACCGGGCATAGCTCGAAAAGCAAAGATAAACGGCAAGATGGGTATGCAACCCGATCCGCGAGCTATTCTCGTGACTGAAGAAATACACAGTTGGCAGATGCCGCTCGTGCAACCATTCGTTCAAGTGCTTCCGAAATTGCGAAAATATTTCCTGCGCGCCGGCTTCATCTCGGGCGCCGAGCGCACCCCACCATAGGGTTACCGCGGTCTCACAGGTCAGGTCGTGATGAGCGGCAAACGCTGCTGCTGTGTAATGCTCGGCGAACTCCTTCTCCGTGATGAAGGTGGACGTGGTGGGGAGAGCGGAGCGAGCCCGCGACGCACGTTTGGCCCAGAGACGGGACGGCAGTTTTCGTACGAACGTATCAGGACGCTGCGCCTGATACATCTGCTCGTAATCGTAATTAGTGAGCGGGTCCGGCGGCTCATCCCATATCATTCTCAGCTGGTCTCCATAGTGCCCTGTGACAAGGCTAAGATGGAAATCGACGCCAGGCACGGCACCGCCGTGGTAAAGTGCCTCTGACCAAGAATTACTGTCGAGATACTGGCTACGGCAGAACATTGAGCGGGGCTTCAAAGCCATAGAGGAACTCTCGGGTCGGTCACGGCGCGCAGCAGCAAGTCCACCGAGTAGATCGACGGGGGCATCACTGTACGGGCAAAAGCCTGGGCCGGACGAAAGGGAGGAAGACCACGCCCCGTTGTGAAGCACGGTCAAGGACGATCAAGCGCGGCTGAGGCACCGCGACCGTATCCAGAGCGCCTCAGCCTCGCACCACCAATTGCAGTGGGTCAGTTAGCCTTCACCTTGGGCGCTTTACCACCATCGTCAGGCTGTGCATCGACGATCTTGGCGATGATCGCGAGGATGGACGGAGACACAGATTTCGAAGCGCGTCGATGCTGCCGCCGAGACATTTGTGTAGCGTCCAACTGTCGATGAACATCCCGAACCAGTGCGGCGAGTGCAGGGGCACCAGCGGGAGCGGTCGAACCGACGCGCCTCTGCATTTCGACGACAGTCGAGAAGCCAGTTCTTTTAGATGCTTTGTTCACGCAAACCTCCAGCTTGCAGTTGAGGAAGAGTCGTGGCTACCAAACTTCAGCAAGACAGAGCGTAATCGTCACGCCAAATGCGCGGAAGCTCTGATGGGCTGAAGCGAGCGACCGGGTACATCCAAGCAAAATACGCGAAGGTAATTTTGCCGGAGACCGCTCGCCAAACTGGCGAGGCTCCTCTCTCAAGCTTGAGGTCTGGGAACGGGGTTCCCAGACGTCATGAACAGCGGAGGTAAAGCTAGAGAGCCGAAGCTTATCTGGCAACGGGTGCAATGCATATCGCACGCAATTTTCTTCGTGCGGACGTCGTCGCGCTCAGGGAAGCCCTATCATCGCCCACGGACGAGCGGGCATAGAGACCTTCCAACATGCTCAGAGACCCTACAACGCCGGCACCGGCCGGCGCTACCGCGGCATCAACGTTCTCGCCCTATGGTGCGCGGCGCAGGGTAATGACTTCGGCGATGCGCGCTGGGCCACCTACCGACAGTGGGCTGCGCTAGGCGCACAGGTTTGTCGGGCCGCGCGCGCCACCATCGTGCTGTTCTACAAGGAGCCACCCCGCGGGGCCGATGCAGACCCCAGCGATGGCGCGCCCTTCGTCGCCTGCGCCGTCCACGTCTTCAATGCCGCCCAAGGTGATGCCGCCCTGCCGCACGCTGACGCGTTTCAGCCCCGCGCAGCGCCGGACCCGATGCTTACCTTCGACGCATTCGTCACGGCCAGCGGCGCTACGATCCGCCACGGCGGCGTCCGTGCATGCTACGTCCCGGCCACCGACGCGATCCACGTGCCGCCCGGCACCGCCTTCCGTAACCCCGCGAGCAATGCTGGCACGCTCGCGTACGAGCTCGTGCATTGGACCGGCGCGCCACCAGCTCGCCCGCAACCTCGCCGGCCGGTTCTGCGCCCAGGTCTACGCAGTCGAAGAACTCGTGGTCGAGCTCGGTGCCAACTTCGTGCTGGCAAATCTGCGTATCGCACGCACGCCCTATCCGAACCACTCTGCCTACTGCGCTTCATGGGTACCGCTCCTGGGCGCCCACCCACGCACGCTCAGCCACGCCGCTTCGCAGGCGTCGCGCGCCGCCGACTACCTCGCTGCGCTTCGACCCAACAGTTCATTGAAGCTTCGCGAGGGAGGTTGCCGCCCGCTCCACAATCCTGCTACACAGCCCCTGGCTCTGGCCGAGACAAATACCTGAGGCGATTAGCTTTTCCTGACGGCCGGCGACAGGGTTAGTGTCCTGGCGCCCCAGCCAAATTTCGCTTGGAATGCAGGACCTTCGGGACCGGGACCATAAGGACTCACCGGAACGGAAGGTGTTTTTCCGCGGCACAAGAGCCGGCACAGTCCCGAATGGCGAAAGAGATCCCGAGCGTCGGCGACCTCCGCCGAAAGGCCGAGGTGACGGACGAGGAGGTCGGGGCGGCCACGGCCGCCTCTGTGAAGGACAAGGCTGTGAAGCCGTTCGCCTTCACGTCGGGTGACACCATCGACGTCGCCGAGGCTATCGAGATGCACCCGCAGGCGAAGAAGCTGCTCGCCGATGAAGCGACGACACCCGGCCTTCGCCGCACGATGGTGAAGGCCGCCGTCATCATGGGCTTTCCGAGACCGACATGAGCGACGTGCCCGATCAGAAGCGGAAGACGATCACCGACAGCGTGCTGGCTCGCCTGAGCACGTTCGCGCTGGGCGTCGGCCTGTACGAGGGCATCGCCCGGAGCATCGTCGAGAAGGCGGTTGCCGACATGCCGGAAGCCTCCGTCGAGCAGATCGCAGCGGCGGCTCGCATGATGATGCTGTTCATCTCGGGCTGAGAGCGGTCCATGGCCCCGACAGCGACCCTGCTGGCGCATGCGGCGCGGACGGGATGGGCGCACGACCCGACCTGCCCCCGCCAGACCGCGGCCGAGGCGCAGACGGTGGCCATCGTCGACCACGGGGACCAGGTCGAAAAGGTCGGCAGGCCGAGCGCGATCTGACGCCCCTCCGCGTCATCGATCCGTCAACGACGCGGTGTTCCCGCCCGCAGGCGGTGGTCGGCGAACGCGGGCCGGGCGGGATCGTCGCGGAGGCGGACCACCGGACGGTCCGGACGCGACACGCCACCGCCGCAACCGCCATCGCGTCCCGGCCGCGTCAATCCGCGCGTCCCGCCAGCGCCCGCGGGACGTTGAGACGAGCCGGCCAATCCGGCCGCGCGCCCGCTTCCGTGCCGGGCGACCGGGACACGCGTTCGGTCAGGCTCGCGCAGCAGGGGCGGCCGGCGCCTCTCCCCGGCGTGCGCTGGCCCGCGATCGGCGGGGCGGGGCTGTCAGACGCAACTCAGGGCCGCCCGGATCACGGCACCGGCCGCTCGCGGGCGTACCGGATCGGCGGCCGACCGACGTGCCGGGCGAAGGCGACGCTGAACGTGCTCGCCGAGCTGTAGCCGACCCGCTCGGCCACCTCGGCCATCCCGACCGCCTCGCGGCTCAGCAGATCCTTCGCCAGCGCCATCCGCCACGCCAGCAGGTACGCCATCGGCGCGACCCCGACCGCGCGGCGGAAGCGCTCGAAGAACGTGGACCGGGAGAGACCCGCCTCCCGCGCGAGCGCGGCCACCGTCCAGCTCTCCGCGGGTCGATCGTGCATGAGCCGCAGCGCGGCGGCGAGCCGGTCGTCCGCGAGGCCGCGCAGCAATCCCGACGGCGCCGCCGGCCCGGCCGTGGCGCGCAGCGCCTCGATCAGCACGACCTCCACCAGGCGGGCCAGGACCACGTCGCGGCCCGGCCTGTCGGCGCGCGTCTCCTCGTTCACGAGGTCGAGCAGGGTGGTCAGCCGCGCCGCCCCGCGAACGTGCACGTACCGGGGCAGCAGCGACACGAGCAGGTCCGCGTCGCTCGACGCGAAGAGGCAGTGACCCACGAGCATCCGGACATTCGACGGTCCCTCGGCGTCGCCGAGTCGGACCACGCCGGGGCTCACCTCGACGGGAGACAGCGCGGCACCCCGCGGCGGCTCGAGGCTGGTGGTGGTGAACGCGCGTGCCGCAGGGATGAGGACGAAGTCGCCCTCCCGGAGCACGATCCCGGCCTCGCCGTCGACCGCGAGACGGCACCCGCCCTCGAGCACGGCGGCGTAGAACGGGCGCCCGGAATCTGAGCGCCGCACCGTCCAGGGACCGGATCCGGTGACGAGCTTGGACAGCGGGGCACTCGGCCGGAGCAGGCCGACCACCTGGGTGAGCGGATCGGGCATTCTCGGACGCTCGCCAATGCGAACCGGACTTGCGCACGTATCGGGTCCGGCCCGAGCTCCCTATCACCCCGCTGCCCCTTCCGCACGGGAGTTCCCATGAACACGATCCTGATCACCGGCTGCTCGTCCGGCTTCGGCCTGGAGACGGCCCGCACGTTCCTCGCGCGGGGCTGGCGCGTGGTCGCCACGATGCGCAGGCCGCGGAGCGACCTGCTGCCGCCGTCCGACCGTCTCGACCTGCTGCCGCTGGACGTGACCGATCGCGACAGCATCGCCCGCGCGGTCGCGGCGGCCGGAGCGGTCGACGTCCTGGTCAACAACGCCGGCGTCGGGCTCCTGAACGCGCTGGAGGGCGTCCCGATCGAGGCCGCGCGCGAGGTGTTCGAGACGAACACCCTCGGCACCATCGCGATGACCCGGGCCGTGCTGCCGCACTTCCGGGCGCGCCGTTCGGGCGTCGTCGTCAACGTCACGTCGAGCGTGACGCAGCGCCCGCTGCATCTGCTGTCGGTCTACACGGCGAGCAAGGCGGCGGTGAACGCCTTCACCGAGTCCCTGGCGCTGGAGCTCGAACCGTTCGGCATCCGCGCCCGGCTGGTCATTCCCGGCCGCGCCCCGGAGACCGCGTTCGGCGCCAACGCGCGCGCGCGCATGGGCCTGGACATCCCCGAGGCCTACGCGGCGGTGGCCGCGCAGGTCTTCGCCGGCTTCCAGCAGCCGGGCGAGGCCCTGACCCGGCCCTCGGACGTGGCGGAGGCGGTGTGGCGCGCGGCGACGGACCCGTCGTGCCCAATGCGCCTGGCCGCCGGCGCCGACGCGGTGGCGTGGGCCAGGGCGGGATGAGGGGAGGCGGGCTGGGGGCGGCGGCGAACCGCCCCGGTCCCGGGCCGGGGTCCGGGATCCCGAGGCGGGAGCCCGGCTTCAGGACGGATCGGCGAGCGCGCCGGCCTTCCGGCGCAGGCCCAGGGCCTGATGCAGGATGCGGCTGAGCTGCTCGGCCGAGTACGGCTTGTGCAGCAACGTGAAGTCGTGGGTGTCCGACTGCGCGAGCACGTGGCTGTAGCCGGAGGTCAGCACCACGGGCACCTGCGGCGCGCGCCTCCGGAGCTCCTGCGCGAGCGCGACGCCGCCCATGCCGGGCATCACCACGTCCGAGAAGACCAGGTCGAACCGGTTCCCCGCCCGGCCGAGCTCCTCCAGCGCGTCCTCGGCGGTGGACGCCAAGGTCGGCCGGTAGCCCAGATCCTCCAGGATCTGCGTCGCGAACTGGCCGACGCCGACATTGTCCTCCACGACCAGGACGCGCTGCCCGCTCCCGAGCGGTGCGAGGTCCGCATCCTGCAGGCGGTCACCGGCGGGCCGCTCCTCGGACCGCACCTCCGGCAGGTAGAGCGTGAACGCGGTGCCCGCACCGAGGGTGCTGCGCACGTCGACGTCGCCGCCCGACTGCTTGGCGAAGCCGAAGACCTGGGACAGGCCGAGGCCGGTGCCCTTGCCCACCGCCTTGGTGGTGAAGAACGGCTCGAAGATCCGCCCGATCTGCTCGAGCGGGATGCCCGTGCCGGTGTCGATCAGCGACACGGCCGCGAAGGGCCTCCGCGAGCCGGCATGGCCGCGGATGGCCGGCAGGGCCGCGCCGCAGGTCACGCGCAGGATCAGCGTGCCTTCCCCGTCCATGGCGTCGCGGGCGTTGACCGCCATGTTGACGAGCGCGGTCTCGAACTGGCTCACATCCGCCCGGACCAGGCAGGTCGCCTCCGGCACCTCGGTCACGACCTGCACCCGCGCGCCGGTCAGCGTGTCGAGCATGTCGGCGATCGCCCGCACCCTCTGGCCGACGTCGAACACCTCGGGCTTGAGGGCCTGCCGGCGGGCGAAGGCCAGCAGCTGGCCCGTCAGCTTCGCGGCCCGCTCCACGGTCTCGGAGACCGCGTCGAGGTAGCGGCGCTTGCGGATCTCCGGCAGGTCGGGCCGCCGCAGGAAGTCGACGGACGAGCGGATGATGGTCAGCAGGTTGTTGAAGTCGTGGGCGACGCCGCCGGTGAGCTGGCCGACCGCCTCCAGCTTCTGGGACTGGCGCAGCGCCTCCTGCGCCTGGGCCAGCTCGGCCTGGTCGCGCAGCCGCTCGGTGACGTCCACGACGAACTGGTAGCAGCCCGTGCGCTCGCCCCGCGCGTCGCGCAGGGTGCGGAAGCTGATCTCGTAGGAGGGGCGCGCCCGCTCCGCGTCGCCGAACGCCTCGACCAGGGTGAACTCCTCGCCGGCGAGCCCGCGCCCCCATGCCGCCCGCACCTGCGCCTGGTGCTCCGGCTGGTCGGCCAGCAGGTCGATCATGTTGTCGCCCACCCGCGGCGTCACGCCGTAGATGCGCGCGAACTCGTCCGCATTGGCCTTGTTGATCGCCAGGATGTTGTAGTCGAGATCGGCCGCCATCACCATGATGTCGGTTCTCTCGACGATCGTGGCGAAGAGATTGCGCTCCGCGGTGCGCTCGGAGACCTGCAGCTCCAGGGTCTCGTTCAGGTCCTGGAGGCGGCGCTCGCTCTCGGCCAGGCGCTGCTCGGCCTCCTTGCGCCGGCTCAGGTCGACCGTGACGATCAGGAGGCTCTTGAGCCTGCCGTCGGCGTCGTCGAGGCGCCGGATGCTGCTGCTGGCCCAGATCGCGCTGCCGTCCGGACGGAGATACCGCTTGTCGAGGGCGACGCTGCGGTCGGTCCCGAGGGCCTGCGCCAGGGCGGCCGCGCTCGGCGACCGGTCCGCGGGATCGGTGACGTCGGCGATGCCGAGCCGCAGCAGCGCCTCGGCCGGGCGTCCGAGGATGCGGCACAGTTCGGTGTTCACCCGCAGGAAGCGCCCCGCGGCATCCACCTCGGACAGGCCGACCGAGGCGCCGGCGAAGATCGCCGCCAGGTGCTCCTCGCTCTTGCGCAGGGCCGCCTCGGCGCGGGCGCGCTCGATCGCCGCCTTCACGCGCTCGCCGACCTCGCGGATCAGGTTGCCCTCGGCGGTGCTCCAGGCGCGCGGCACCGCGCTCTGCACCGCCAGCAGGCTCACCCATTCCGCGCCGCGGAACAGCACGACGTCGACGAAGGCCGCCACCTCGCGGGACCCGAGGCCGGCGCGCGCCGCGTCGCTGAACCGGGGATCCGCCGCCACGTCCTCGACCGCGACCACGGTCCCGTCGCGGTAGGCGGCCAGCAGGTCCGGGCCGAACGCCGCCAGGGAATGCTCCCCCACGATCGAGCCGACGCCCCGGACGTATTCCCGCTCGACCTTCATCAGGCTGCCGCAGATCTCGGCGTAGAAGACGCGGCTCGCGCCGACGCGCTCGCCGAGGCGCCGGGAAGCCACCTCGACGATCTCCGCCGGCGCGGTCAGCGGGCGCAGCCTGTCGCTGAGATCGAGCAGGAAGGATTGCCGCTCCTCGTCGTCCCGGCGCGACGCCTCCGTCTCGCCCGGGCGGCACGCGGCGGGCCCCGGGCCGGGGAGCGCCGTGCAGGTCCCGACGAGGCCGGCGACGGTCCCGGCCGTGTCCCGGACGGGCACCAGCGAGAGGGACAGGCGCGCCGCGTCGGCGCCGTCGCCTCCGTGGAGGACGTGCTCGCCCTCCGCCGTGTGGACCGGCCGCCCGGCATAGGCCCTGTCCACCAGAGGCGAGAGGCCGGCTCCGATCGCGTCCCAGACCGCGAGGTAGTCACGGCCGAGGGCGGCGGGATGCCGGTCGCCGAGGATCCGCGCGTAGCGATCGTTGTACAGGAGCCGCCGCTCCGGGCCCCAGAGGATGAACATCGGCTGGTTCGCGCCGACCATGACCCCGACGAGGGTCGTCAGGGATTCGGGCCAGGCGAACGGCGCTCCGAGGGGCGTGCTGTCCCAGTCGTGCGCGTGCAGGAGCACGCCCATCGCGCCGCCATCGGCGAGGAAGGCCGGGGCGCGGATCGGGGCGTCAGATCTCCCGTGCATGGCGTCCGGACGCGGCTTCGAAGGGCATCGGGGGATCCTCGGGCGACGGGGTCGGATGCCGGCCCCGCCCGATCGGCCGGGGGGCCGGCCGCGTTGCGGCGCGCGCCAGCGAGGCATCGAACGACGGGGTCTCGGCGAACATCCACCCGGCCCGTTCGATCGTCGGGGCGGCATCGCGCATCTGGTCGCCCGGCATGCCAGACCGGTCCCACGAGACGCCGAGCTTGTCAAAGCCAGGATGGCGCCCGCGCGGCCGGCTCGCAGGATCCTGATGCCGCCGGCCCCTCAGGAGACGGCGGCCGGGCGGCGCGCCGGGTCGGCGGGGGCGAGATGGCGCCGCAGCGTCAGCGCCAGGGCGTTCGAGCGCCACGGCCGCCGGAGGATGTCGGCGACGGGGACCGCCGCGAGGAGTTCCGGCTGCACCGCGTCGGTCGCCGACAGCGAGAGCACGATCGGCCGCCCGGAGATCCGCGCGGCCCGGTGCGCGAAGGCGATGCCCGAGAGGTCGGCGAGGCGATTCTCGACGATCAGCAGATCGAACCGTCCCGGCTCCCGCCGCAGGACGGTCAGGGCCGCCTCGGGATCCGCGTAGCCGACCGGCTCGTAGCCCAGGGCCGCCAGCGTCTCCTCGTCGTCCTGGACCGACCGGCGCGTGCGCCCGACCAGCATGACGGTCCCACCGGCCGCCGCGCCGCCCTCGGCCCGCGGGATCACGGGCAGCCACACCGCGAAGGTGCTGCCCTGATCCGGCGCGCTGCGCACGTCGAAGGCGCCGTCGTGCTCCTGGACGAACTCGTAGGCCGTGGCGAGCCCCAGCCCGGTCCCGGCCGGGCGGGTGGTGAAGAACGGCTCGAAGATCCGCGCGAGCGTGGCCTCGTCCATGCCGCGGCCGGCGTCGGACACGCGGATCCGGACGTAGGCGCCGGGCCGCAGGCTGCCGTGGCTCAGGGCGGCGGGACGCGGCAGGGCGACGCGGTCGAGCCGCACGTCGACGGCCTCGCCGGGCGCGGAGGCCTGGACGGCGTTGCGGATCAGGTTGTGGACCACCTGCTGGAGCTGCGCCGGCTCGCCGCCGACGCGGGCGCCCTCCGCGGTGCCCGCGAGCCGGATGGACGCCGGGCCGGCCGTGGAGGCGCGGATCTGCGCCACGGTCTCGTGCACCACCGCGTCCGCCGCGCTGGTGCACTGCGCGGACCGCCCGCGACGGCCGAAATCGAGGATCTGACCGGCGATCTCGCGGGCGCGGCCGCCGGCCTGGACCAGCAGCCCGAGATGCTCGGCCGCCCGCCCGGGATGGGCCGGCAGGGCGTCCCCGGCGATCTCGGCGTGGCCCAGCATGACGTTGAGCACGTTGTTGATGTTGTGGGCGACCCCGCTCGCGAAGGTGCCGATCGCCTCGAGCCGCTGCGCCCGGCGCAGGGCCGCCTCGATCTCCCGGCGCTCGGCCCAGACATGCTGCCGCTCCAGGGCGGCGGCGAAGCTGTCGGCGACGACCTGCAGCAGGCCGCGCGAGTGCCGCAGCCACGGCGGCAGGCCGGAGGTCGTGCGCTCGAAGCACAGCAGGCCGACGATGCGCTCGCCCCGGCGCAGCCGCGCGCAGGCCCACGACACGACGCCGCGCTCGGCCAGGGACCGGCGCAGCGCCGGCGGCCCGGTCTCGTCCGCCACCTCGACGAAGATGAGGTCGCTGGCGGCGGCCGCGACGTCGTGGACGAGGGCCTGCTGCGCCGCCGGCCAGCCGCTCGGCGGCGCGAGGCCGGACCGGTTCCAGAGGTGCACGGCGCCGGTGCCGTCGAGCATGAGGACGTAGCCGTGGTCCGTGTCGAGACCCGCGCCCACCATGGCGAGGACGTCCACGATGCGCGTGGCGGTCTCGTCGGGCTGGCTCGCCAGGAACCGGTTGGCCGCCTGCGCCACGACGGTCTGGAAGGCCACGGTCCGGCGCAGGATCCGGGTGCCGGCCCGCATCAGCACGCCCGCGCGGACCACCAGCGCGAGGAGCGCGAGGGCGACGGCGTAGAGCGCGAGGCGGAACCCGTCCGCCCGGGCCTGCTGCCGGTCGCGGAGGCTGCGCCGGGCGTCCAGCAGCGCCTGGCGGGCCTGCTCGCTCGACGAGGCCGGCAGCGAGCGCGTGACCGCGTCGACGTGCGGCAGCAGTTCCAGGAGCTGGCGCCCGTGCAGGACGATCGCGTCCACGTCGCCCGCCCGGGCGGCCGCCCCCTCGGTGTCGTGCAGCGTCTCCAGACGGGTGCGGATGTCGGCGAGGCGCTTGGGCGTCGAGTCGCGCACGAGTTCGGAGACGCGGATCTGGAGCGCGGCCACCGCGCGCGCCAGTCCGGGGGCGATGTCGGACTCGGACAGCCGGTCGCTGAGCGAATCGAAGTAGGCGATCGAGTTCTGCACGAGGGCGTTGCCGGTCTTGAACCGCTCGACCATCTCGGCCTCCCGGTCCACCGCCTCGCCCAGCGCCCGGACGTCGGCATCGCCGGCGTTGCTCGCCGTCAGGTCGGCCACGGCCTTCTGCATCTCGCGCAGGTGGGCGACGATCGGATCGTAGTTGCGCAGGAGCCCGGTCCGGGCCCGCAGCACGTCGTGCTGCATGCGCGACTCGGCCAGCGCCAGGGCGTCGACGGTCCGCTGGGTCGCCACGTAGGCGGCCTCCATCCCGCCGTTGCCGTTGATCAGGAGCCACGTCAGCAGCGCCGCGAGCAGCGCGCCGGACACGAGGGCCTGCAGGATCAACCTCATGGCCGCGGCGCGCCGTCCCGGGGCCCCGCGTCGGGGGTCGTGTCTGGGGTCGTGTCTGGGGTCGTGTCTGGGGTCGTGTCTGGGGTCGTGTCTGCGGCCGCGGCGGGGGCCGAGAGGGGCGCCGAGAGGGGGGCCGCCGGCGCGGTCAGCGGCCGGCCCTCGAAGGTGCCGGTCAGGGTCCCGAGGAAGGCGACGATCGCGTCGACCTGCGCCGGGGTGAGCTCCCGGCCGAGCTGCGCCCGCGCCATGAGCCGCACCGCCTCGGGGAGCGTGGCGATCCCGCCGTCGTCGAAGTACGGCGCCGTCACCGCGACGTTGCGCAGGCTGGGCACCCGCAGCACCTCGGCGACCTTGTTGGGGATCGTGACGAAGATCCCGACCTTCTCGAACAGGTTGCCGCCGACATTGACGCCCTGGTGGCAGGACGCGCAGCCGATCCGCCGGAACAGGTCGTAGCCCGCGTGCTCCGCGTCGGTGATGGCGCGGGCGTCGCCGCGGAGCCACAGGTCGAAGCGGCTGTCCGGGGTGAGGAGCGTGCGCTCGAAGCTGTTGATCGCGTCGATCACCGCCTCCCGATCGGCCGCGCGCCCGTAGGCGGCCAGGAACATCGGGGCGAGCACCGGGTCGCCGCGGACCGTGTCGAGGATCCGGGGCCAGGCCCCGCCCAGGAACTCGGGCCGCGTCAGGGCGAGCTCGGCCTGCTCGGGCAGGCTCGGGATGTCGCCGGCCCAGCCCAGCCGGAAGCTGAGCGCCGCGTTGAAGGCCGTGGGCGTGTTGCGCGGGACCGGCGTGCCGTCGGCGGTCAGGTTCCGCGGGACCGCGCTCGCGCCGCTGGCGCGGATGTCGTGGCAGGTGATGCAGGCCCGGTCGCCCCCGCGCGACAGCCGCGTGTCACCGAAGAGCAGCCGGCCGATGGCGGCGCGATCCGGGTCCGCGCCCAGGGTGCTCGGCACCGGCGTGATCACCCCCAGCGCATCCGCGGCCTCGGCGGAGAGCGCGGCCTCGGCCGGCTTCTCGTGGGCGGCGGCGGCGAGGATCGCCGCGGCGCTGCCGAGGAGCGTCGCGATCGCGACGCGCCAGCGGCCGGGCCGGAACCTGGGCACGGCTACAGCTTCTCGACGGTCGTGTTGAGGACGTAGCCGACGCCGCGCTCGGTGACGATCAGGCGCGGCGCGCTCGGATCCACCTCCAGCTTGCGGCGCAGCCGCAGGATCTGGACGTCGATGCTGCGGTCGAACACGTCCTCGTGGACGCGCGTGGCCTGCAGGAGGTGCTCGCGGCTGAGCGGGCGCTGGGGCGCGTCGAGGAAGGCCACCAGCAGGGCGTACTCGCCCTTGCTGAGCGCGACATCGGCGCCGTCGGGGTTGGTGAGGCGCCGGCGGCGCCGGTCGAGCACCCAGCCGTCGAAGCGGCTGCGATGGGATTCCTGGACGCGCGCCGGGGCGGGCGCCACCTCGGACCGCCGCAGGATGACCCGCACCCGTGCGAGCAGCTCGCGCAGGCCGTAGGGCTTCACGAGGTAATCGTCGGCGCCGAGTTCGAGGCCGATCACCCGGTCGATCTCGTCCCGGCGATGGCCGGTGGTGATGATGACCGGCAGGTCGCTCCGGGTCCGCAGGTCGCGCAGCAGGTCGAGCCCGTTCTCGGAGCCGAGCCGCAGGTCCAGCACGACGAGGTCGAACGCGGCCTCCGCGAGCCGCTTCTCCGCCTCGGCCCGGTCGGTCGCCGGGGTCACGGCGACGTCGTGGTCGGCGAAGTGGTCCGAGACGATGCGCTGCATGCCCGCATCGTCCTCCACGAGGAGGATGCGGGTCGTGCCGGAGCGCGCGCTCCGACCCTGCCCTCTGTCCAGACTGGATTCGATCATGGCCACCTCCGGTTCGCGGCGGCCTGCCGCGACGGCACGATCCCGACGTGCCGGCTCGGGGGCGGGAGAGGCATCCGGCCGGGCGGATAGCGCCACCCGGAAGACCTCCGCGACCGTCGCCGGCCCGCCCCGGCGGCCCATCTGGGCGCGTCCGGTCATCGGGCCTTACACGGCCGAGTTGATATCACGGCCGCTAAAAGATTGCGCGCTTCACATTGTGCGTGACAGCACAGCGCGAGCATTCGCGCCGGCCTGTACCGTATCGGACAATCGGACTTCCGCTCTGTTACCGTCGTAACTTGAAACATCTCGGTCAGACACGGGGATGTAACCCGCAAAAATCACGATCCTGCTCTCGCAATAGAGAGGTGATCATGCCCGACGCCGCGACCCCGGAGATCCGTCCGCGCCGGCGACGACACTTCGGCAAGTCCCGCCGCGACTGCCGGACGCCGCCGGCTGACCTTGGCGGGCGGCCGGGACGCCCCGCGCGGGAGCGCGACGGCCCGGGTTCGTCTCCGGTCGCGGCCGCGCGACCGGCGGGCGGCGGCCTCGGACGGCGGCTGCTCGACGCGCTGGTGATCAGCTTCGCGTTCGGCGGGTGCATCCACAGCATCCATCCCGATTACGTCGACTTCCTGCGCGAGATCGGCAGCAAAACTCGACTGTAGATCCGATTTTCCAGCCGTCGATAGCGCATCCTGACCTGAATTCATCCAGCCGGGCCCGCCCGATCGCGGCCCTCTCGCGCGCCCGCGCCGCGGGACCTGCCCTCGACCAGGGCGAGCCTCGCGCCCGCGCGCGATCAGCTTGGGACACCAGATCATGCCGCTCCATGTCCTCTGCATCTCGTGGGGCACCACGGGCAATCTCAGTCCCGTGCTCACGGCGGCCCGGCAGCTGCGCCGGGCGGGGCACCGCCCGCGCGTCATGGCCGACCCGGCGATGTGCGGCGAGGTCGCGACGGCGGGCTTCCCGTTCGTCGGGTGGCGCCGGGCCCCGACCGGCCTCGACGCCGATCCGGCCGATTTCTCGGATCTCGCCGACTGGCTGCGCCGGACGATGTTCGCCCCGGCGGGCGCCTACGCGGCCGACACGCTCGACGAGATCCGCCGCCTCCCGACCGACGCCGTCCTGAGCCTGGACCTCCTGCCCGGCTGCGCCCTGGCGGCCGAGGCGGCCGACCTGCCGCACGCGGTCCTGTCGCCGCATATCAGCATCCGCCCGATCCCCGGCATTCCGCCGGCCGCGAGCGGCCTGGCGCCGCCGCGGACCGAGGCGGAGCGGGACGNGCCGCGATGGTCGGCGTGGCCCTGGCCTTCGGCCTCGTCTCGCCCAACGCCATGCACGGCGCGACGGAGCGCAACCCGGACGACGCGGGCGCGGCCAGCGCCGTCGCGGTCTCCCTGCAGATGCTCGGGGCGGCCGTCGCCAGCGACCTCGTCGCCCGGTTCTTCGACGGCCGGTCCGCCCTGTCGATGGCCGCCGTGATGCTCGGCTGCTGCCTCGCGGCCGCCGCCGCCCACGCGGGTCTCGCCCGAACCGCGACCCGCGCCCCCGCCCAGCCCCACGGAGAACCCGCATGATCTTCGACCCACCCCCCTGGCCGCCCCTCCACCTGACGCGCGACGGCGGCCGCCTCGCCCATATCGAGGCCGGGCCGCTCAACCCCGAGGGCCAGCCGCTGCTGCTGATCAACGGCTGGACCGGCGATCACGGCATCTTCACGCCGCAGATCCGGCACTTCGCGAGGACGCGCCGCGTCGTGGCGGTCGACCTGCGCGGCCACGGCGCCAGCGACGCGCCGGAGCGCGACTACACGGTCGAGAGCTTCGCCGAGGACGTCGCGTGGCAGTGCCGGACGCTGGGCCTCGCGAAGCCGGTCGTCGTCGGCCACAGCTTCGGCGGCGCGGTTGCGCTGGAGCTGTGCGGCCGCCATCCCGACCTCGCCGCCGGCCTCGTCATGATCGACTCGATCGTCCTGCCCTCGGCGGACAGGGCGGGCGGCGCCGAGATCGAGCGGCTGCTGGCGGGCGTCGGCGGCCCGGACTACCGGTCCGTCATCCGGGAGATGGCCTGGGCGATCGGCGGCGACCACGATCACCCGGCCCGGCGGAAGGCGATCTTCGAGACGTTCATCCTCGGCGGCTGCCAGCGGACGCCGCAGCACGTCGCCTACGGGGCGCTGCGCGACATGGTGCTGGGCCACGATCCCGTCCCGGCCGCGCGCGCCTGCCGGATCCCGATGGCCTACATCTCGGCGGACGTGCCGCTGGTGGCGGCGGCCCGCGACCTCGACCGGCTGCGGGAGCTCTGCCCGCAGCTCGTGACCGCCCAGACGCTGCTGGCGGGCCACTTCAACACGATCGAGGTGGCCGAGCAGGTCAACGCGATGCTCGAGCGCTTCCTGGCGGTGGGCCTGAGGCCCCGCGGGCGGTAGCGGGACGCCACGGGACCGCCGCCGGACGGGCGGGGCGCGTCAGGACGCCCGGCCCGCCTCCGTCCGGTCGCCCAGCAGGCGCCGCGCCGACGAGATGACCTGGAGCGTCTGGGAGCTCAGCTGCTCCTCGCGCGCCCGCAGCTCGTAGTGCCTCAGGCGGACGATGAGCGCGTCCT
This sequence comes from Methylobacterium mesophilicum, assembly GCF_036441335.1. GTDB lineage: Bacteria > Pseudomonadota > Alphaproteobacteria > Rhizobiales > Beijerinckiaceae > Methylobacterium > Methylobacterium mesophilicum_B. The sequence continues at coordinate 154,164 of NZ_MLBW01000016.1, read as the reverse complement.
CGTCCGAATTCCCGTGGTCCATACCGCCGATCACGAAGTCCGTGATCGTCCGTCGGAGCAGCGTCTCGAAGACGTCGTCCGTATTCGCCCGCCCTGCAACCATGAGGACTTCTCCTTCTGCGAAGCGGTCCCTTTCTCGAAGGGTCAAGTTACGGCATGATTTCGGAACACTTCACACACCAAACGCGCGGCGCCGGACGTGCTCTTCCGCACAGGTCGGCGCCCCGGTCGACCTCGGAGCCGGCGCACGTGCCGGGCCGGGGGCGGCCGGCGCGCCGGCCTGACCGGCCGCACCGCGTGTTAGGGCTGTAATCATCGGCCAAGCTCCTGCAATCGTCCTGTAGCCCGGACTTCCGAAGGTTCTCGCGCAACACAGCAGCGAGACCTCAAGGATGAATGCGACCGGAGATCTGACACGAACGGCCGTCCCGACGCTGACGGTGGCGGAGCTGGAGGCCGACCCGCACGGCGTGTTCCGCGCCTGGCGGCCCCGGCTGCCCTTCGTCGGCCACGAGGTCGCGGGCGTCCTCATCCTCCGCGCCCGCGACGTCGATCTGCTGATGCGCGATCCCCGCGCCCAGGCGACGGAGACGCTCTATCCGGAATCGCGCGCGATCCCCGCGGGCGCGCTGTTCGACATCTTCGCGCACGGCATGCTCACGGCCAACGGCGCGGTCCACCGCCGGCGCCGCTCGCCCTTCACCCGCACCTTCGCGGCGCGCCTGATCGAGGGCCTTCGGCCCCGGATCCGGGTCGCCGCGGAGGGCCTCGTCCGCGACTGGCTGGGGGAGGGGGAGGTCGACCTCGTCGCGCGCTACACCGCGCGGATCCCGGCCCAGGTCATCGCCGACATCCTCGGCCTGCCGCGCGACGACATCCCCCGGTTCACGCAGCTCGCCTACGAGGTCTCCCGGGTGCTGAGCTTCACCTTCGGACCGGAGGACATCCCGGATCTGGAGGCGGCGGCGGTCGCGCTGCGGGACTACGTGGCGGCGATCCTCGCCGCGCGCCGGTCGGCGCCCCGCGCCGACTTCCTGTCGCGCTTCCTGGCGGAGACCGAGGCGGCCGGCGAACTCACGCCGCAGGAGGTGGTGATCCAGCTCGTGCAGATGATCATCGGCGGCACCGACACGACCCGGGTCGCGGGCGCCATGCAGGTGGCGCTGCTGCTGCAGCATCCCGAGCAGTGGGCGGCGGTCAGCCGCGACCCCGACCTGATCCCGGCCGCGGTGGCGGAGTCGCTCCGCTACGAGCCGAGCGCCGGGTCCGCCGGCCGGGTCGCCCGGGAGGACATCCCCCTCGACGGGCGCGTCGTGCCGGCCGGAAGCCTGATGCTGCTCTCGACGCTGTCGGCGATGCGGGACGAGACGGTCTACGCGCGTCCCGACGCGTTCGACATCCGGCGCACCGACCTCCCGCGCCTCCATCCGGTCTTCGGCGGCGGCGCGCACCGGTGCATCGGCGAGGCCCTGGCGCGGGTCGAGCTGGAGGAGGGACTGGGCGCCGTGCTGCGCCTCGCCCCGCGCCTGCGCCTGACCGGCGCGATGCCGGTCCTCCGGGGCCACAGCGGCATCCGCCGCATCGACGCGCTGCGGGTCGCCGCCTAGCGCCCGCGCGCCCCGCGGGCCCGTTGCAGCCGTAGCCGCTTCGGGCCCGCGCCGCAGCCGTGCCGTAACGGGCCGCCCCCAGCCTCGCTCCCGGACGCCCCGGCGATCAAGCCGCGATCGCCCGGCGCCCTCATGCCCCTCACGGAAAGGACAGACGATGAAGGTCCTCCTCTGCTCGACGCCCGCCACGGGCCATCTCAATCCCCTCCTCGCCATCGCCCACATGCTGACCGCGGACGGACACGAGGTCATGGTCCTCTCGGGCTCGGCCTTCCGCGACCGCGTCGTGGCGGCCGGCGCCCGCTTCATGGCCCTGCCGGGCGCGGCGGATTTCGACGGCCGCGACCTCCGCGCGGTCGTGCCCGAGCTGGCCCGGATCGCACCGGGACCGGACTGGCTGCGCGTCGCCATGGAGCGCATCTTCGTCGACCGGATCCCCGACCAGGCGCGCGGCCTGCGCGCGGCGCTGCGGGCCTTCCCGGCCTCGGTGGTGATCGGCGACGACATGTTCTTCGGCACCCTGCCGCTGCTGCTGGGGCCGCGCGCGGAGCGCCCCGCCATCGTCCTGTGCGGCACCTCGATCCTGCACTGCGCGCGGCCCGACCGGGCTCCGGCCTTCCTGGGCCTCCCGCCGGCCGAGACGCCCGAGCAGGAGGCCGCCTACGGCCGCATCGCCGAGGCCTACGACGCCGCGGTCGACCGGCCGGTCGGGCTGAGCCTCGCCGCCAAGCTGGCGGAACTCGGCCGGGCCGCCCCGCCCTGGCCGCTGTTCGACGCGGTGGTGCGGCTCGCCGACACCTACCTCCAGCTCACCGTGCCGAGTTTCGAGTACCCGTTCCCGCGGCCGCCGACGGTGCGCTTCATCGGCGCCCTGCCGATCGTCCCGGGGCAGGCGGCGCTCCCGCCCTGGGCGGCCGACCTCGACGGCGCCCGCAAGGTCGTCCTGGTCACGCAGGGCACGGTCGCGAACCACGATTTCGGCCTGCTCGTCGGCCCCGCCCTCCGGGCGCTGGCCGACGAGCCCGACATCCTGACCGTGGTGACGGGCGGCGGCCGGGGGCTCGACGCCGTCCCGGGCCCGATCCCGGCCAACGCGCGGCTCTCGCCCTACCTGCCCTTCGAGTGGCTGCTGCCCCGGGTCGACGCCATGGTGACCAATGGCGGCTACGGGAGCGTGAACCAGGCCCTGAGCCACGGGATCCCCCTCGTCGCCGCCGGCCTCACCGAGGACAAGGCCGACGTGAACGCCCGCATCGCGTGGTCGGGCGCCGGGATCGACCTCGCGGCGAACGACCCGACGCCGGAGGCGATCCGGCAGGCGGTGCGGACCGTGCTCGACGCCCCCGGCCATCGCCGGGAGGCGCGGCGCCTCGCCGCCGAGTTCGCCACGTACGACGCGAAGGCCGAGATCCTGCGGATCCTGTCCGGCCACGGCGGCCGCGCGCGCAGCGCCGCCTGAACCGCCCACCGCCCGCGACCCCGTGGCCGTCCCGGCGGGGACGGCGCTCCGCTCGCGCCCTTCACGGCACCCGGTCCGGCGGACCGGGTGCCGTTCGCGTGTCCGGGCGACGCGCCCGGCTCCCGGCCGCGACCGTCCCGGCAACGATCCCGCGCACGTCCGTCGATCGCGCCCCATGTCTGCTGTCATTGTTTTCCGATCCGCTGAAATCGCGGTGAAAGATCGGATTTTTACTTTGCCTGCTCCATCACTGACCGTGGCCGCGCAGGTCATCCGCCTGATGCGCGAGCTCACGGAGCGCTTCCAGACGGCGATCCTGTTCGTCTCCTCGTCGCTCCCGGTCGCCCGGGAGGCCGCGTCGCGCACGCTCGTCATCGATGCGGGCCGCGACCGTCCCGGCAACGATCCCGCGCACGTCCGTCGATCGCGCCCCATGTCTGCTGTCATTGTTTTCCGATCCGCTGAAATCGCGGTGAAAGATCGGATTTTTACTTTGCCTGCTCCATCACGAGGAGCACGAGATCATGATCCTTCACCGCACACGCGCCGCCGCGGCGCCCGCGATCGGGACGCTGCTGATGGTCCTGGCGGCCCCGACCGAGGCGCGGGCCCAGCCGGTCCCGCGCTTCGCGCAATCCGACGTTCCGGGCCTCGCGGCGATCATCCCCGCACGCCCGTTCCGGACGGGTCTGGACCTCCGGTCCCCCGCCGTGGAGCGGGAGCACGCCCGGGCGCAGCGGATCATCGCCCGCGTCTGCACGGGATGCTGATGCCCGCGATGGCGCTTCGGGAGCCCGGCGCGGACAGGGCGGAGGCCTGCCCCGGGCTCGCGGGCGGTGCCGGGCGACGGGCGGCGGCCGCCCCCATCCGCCGCGGCCTCGCCGTCGCGGCGGCACGGCGCGGCCGGCTCCTCGGGGCGGCGCCGCTGCCGCTGCTCCTGGCGCTCGCGGCCACGTCCCGTCCCGCCGCCGACCCGGACGCCGGCCCGGACGCCGCCCTCAGGCGCGCGGCCGGCCGGCGAGATCGTCGAGGTCGACGCGCCGGGTGATCCCCAGCGCGTCCAGGAAGGCCGCGTCGTGGCTGACGACGAGGAGCGCGCCGTCATAGGCCGCCAACCCGGCCTCGAGGGCCTCGACCGCGTCCAGGTCGAGGTGGTTGGTGGGCTCGTCGAGGATCAGGAGGGGCGGGGGCGCGCGGTTGCGCGCGCGCCGGAACGTCCGGGCCGCGCGCCCGCGCTATCCCGTGACCCGCGACGAGGGCGAGCGCGTCGCCCGGGCGTTCTTCGAGGCCTCCGCGAGCGGCGATGTCGCGCGGCTGCGGGTGCTGCTCGCCGACCGCGTGACGCTCTCCTCGGACGGCGGCGGCAAGGTGCTCGCCTTCGTCAACCCGATCCGGGGGCTGGAGCGCCTGCTCCGGCTCTACGCGGGCGTGCGGCGCAAGTGGGGTGACGGCCGGGCGGCGCTGGTCGGGTTCGCGTGGATCGACGGTCTTCCGGGCTATGTCAGCCGCGAGCGCGGCGGCGTCCTGCAGACGACGGCCCTCGCGATCGAGAACGGCCGGATCGACGCCATCTACATCACGCGCAATCCCGACAAGCTCCGCCACGTCGCGCGCGCCGTCGCGGCCGGGTCGGGGCTCGGCGACGCAAGCGGGACCGGCGCGGAACCGTCTTGACGATCCGCCCCGCGGCGCGGCTTGCATGGCGCGCGGCGGGCTCTCGGGTCCCCGCAGGTGGACCGACCCACGCGGACTGATCAACCATGCCGGCGCGCCCGCTCGTCCTGTTCCCCGATCCGCGCCTGACGCGCCCGGCCGAGCCGGTCGACGCGTTCGGCCCGTCCCTTCAGGCCCTCGCCGACGACGTCCGGGACACGCTGATGGCCGAGAGCGCCATCGGCCTGGCCGCCCCGCATATCGGCGTCCCCGCGCGCCTCGTGGTGGTCCGGATGTCGCCGGACGAGAGCGCCCGCGTCTACGTGAACCCCGTCGTGTCCTGGGCATCCCCCGACACGGCGGTCCACGACGAGGGCAGCGTCAGCATGCCGGGGGTGCGTGAGCGGGTCACCCGCCCGGCCCGCATCCGCCTGAGCTACCGCGACCTCGACGGGTCCGCCCGCGAGGAGGAGACGGAGGGTTTCCCGGCCGCGGTCCTGCAGCACGAGATCGATCAGCTCGACGGCGTGTTCTGGATCGCCCGCCTGTCGCGGCTGAAGCGCGAGCGCCTGCTGAAGCGGTTCGAGAAGGGCCGGTCCGCGTAGACCGATCCGGGCCGGCGGTCGTCGGCGCCCCGCCGCGAGCGCGCTGGCGGAGCCGGCGCGGCGAGGGTTACCATGGGCGCGACTTCGCCATCCCTCAGGACTCGTCTCCGCAGAACGGACCTTGCGCATGCATCCTGCCGTGGCCGCCGCCAACGCCTTCAGGGCCGTTCACGACGCCGGTCAGATCCCGGACTACGAGCGCATCCTGCGGCAGGGCTACAGCCGCTTCCTCGCCCCGGGGGACGTCGTCGTCGATGTCGGCGCCCATACCGGGCTCCACCTCGTCGCGTTCGTCGAGATCGTCGGCCCGACCGGCAAGGTCCACGCCTTCGAGCCGATCCCGTTCCTGATGAAGGACCTGGCGCGGCGTTTCGGCCGGCGTCCCGAGGTGGAGCTTCACGACGTCGCCCTCTCCGACACGGCGGGCCGGACCGATTTCACGGTCGCGAGCGTGCCCGGCGAGAGCGGGCTCCTCGCCCGCTACTTCAGCAATTCGGCCATCACCTCCAAGACGATCAAGGTCAGGACGGAGCGGCTCGACACCGCGCTCGGTCACGTCCCCGCGGTGGCCTACGTCAAGATGGACATCGAGGGTGGGGAGCTGAACGCCCTGAGCGGCGCGGTCGAGCTCCTCCGGCGATGCCGCCCGATCGTCAGCGTGGAGTACGGCTGGGCCGGCTACTCCGCCTACGGGCACGCGCAGGATTCGCTCTACCGGTTCGCCGAGAGCCACGGCTACATCTGCGCGGACATCACCGGGAACCTGATCGACGACGCGAGCACGTGGCTCGCGGTCAGCGACTGCGTGACCTGGGACTTCTTCCTCGTGCCCCAGGAGCGTCGCCCGGACTGGGTCGCGACGTTCGCGCGCGGCCCAGTGCCCGGACCCGCTTGATCCGGACCCGGGGGACAGCGAGGCCCGTCCGGCCGCGCGGCGGAACAACCGCCGCGCATGGTGCGTTGCACGCTCCCACCTCTGCGCCGTCCGGCGCGGCCATCCGCCCATCGTGCCCGGTCCCGAAGGTCCTCCAGGATCGCGCGCGGGGTATCTCAGATCAACCCGCGTGAAGGGTCGTGACCGTGCCGAACTCGCGGCAGCCGTTTCAATCCTCGTCCGCCGCGAGCGCGCCGCTGGCGAGCCTTCGGCGCGGATCGGGCCAGCTCTTCGAGAGCGAGCGTCGCCTCAACGCGGTCCTCGACAACGCCTCCGTGTCGATCTTCCTGATGGATGACCGCCAGCACTGCATCTACATGAACCGCGCCGCCGAGCAGCTGACGGGCTGGACTCTGCGGGAGGTTCTCGCCCGCGACTGCCCGCTGCACGACATCGTCCACCACACCTACCCGGACGGACGGCCGTTCCCGCTGGCGGAGTGCGCGATCGACCGTGCCTTCCCGGAGAACAACCAGGAGCGGGGCGAGGAGGTGTTCGTGCACCGGGACGGGCACTTCTTCCCCGTGGCGTTCACCGCCAGCCCGATCCGGGACGACGCGACCAACATCATCGGCACGATCATCGAGGTCCGCGACATCAGCGAGGAGAAGGCGGCGGCCGAACGCCAGCACCTGCTGATCAACGAGCTCAACCACCGGGTGAAGAATTCCCTCGCCACGGTGCAGTCGATCGCCGCACAGACCTTCCGCGGGCAGACCGACCAGGCCGTGCGCGCCGTCTTCGACGCCCGGATGGCAGCCCTGTCCAATGCCCACAACGTGCTGGTCGAGGACCGTTGGGAGAGCGCCAGCCTGCGCAGCGTGGTCGAGCGCGCGCTCGCCCCCCACCTCTTGGCAGAGGTCGATGCCGGCCGCTTCCGGTTACAGGGACCGGACGCGCGATTGCATCCTAAGGTGGCAGTCACGCTGGCGATGGCCCTGCACGAGTTGATGACCAACGCGGCGAAGTACGGCGCCCTGTCGACGTCCGAAGGCCGCGTGGCGGTGACGTGGTCGCTGCACGACCTGGATGACGGCCGCCAGCAACTCGACCTGCTCTGGGAGGAGCGGGATGGCCCGCCGGTCACGCCGCCGACCCGCAAGGGGTTCGGTTCACGGCTCATCGAGCGGCAGTTGCCCCTGGAGTTCGACGGCAGCGCGGTCATCTCCTACGCGCCCACGGGCGCCACCTGCCAGATGCGGATCCCGCTGACCCGGCTCGGGTGGATCGGTCAGGAGGCGGTCGAGGGACCGCGCGCACCATGACACCGCTCGCGGGACGCCGGGTGCTGCTGATCGAGGACGAGAGCCTCGTCGCCATGCTGGCCGAGGACATGCTGCTCGACCTGGGCTGCGAGGTCGTCGTGGCGATGCGCCTCGACAAGGCCCTGGCCTATGCCCGGAGCGAGGACTTCGATCTGGCGGTCCTCGACGTGAATCTCGGCGACGCGCGCAGCTACCCGGTCGCCGACCTGCTGCTGGCACGCGGCACGCCGTTCCTGTTCGCCACCGGGTACGGGCAGCACGGCCTCGATTCCGCCTATGAGGCCGTTCCGGTACTCCAGAAGCCCTATCAGGCGGCGCCGCTCGAGCATCTGCTGCTCCGGCTCCTGAGCGGCGGTGATCCGTGCGGCGCGGGCGGCCTGGCCGAACTGCCGCCGTCCTGCCGCTGTCGGGCGTCCGAGCCCGCCCGCGGGCAGTTCCGCGCCGATCCGCTCCGCTGAGCGGCCCCGGAGGCGCGGGGCAGGCCCGGAGCGAACCGGCACGGCGCCGAGCGGCGCGGGGAGGAACCACCATGATCGACCTCAACACGGCGACGGCCGAGGAGCTGGACAGCGTGCCGGCACTCAGGGGCCACGGCTTCGAGATCGTGCGCTACCGCGAGGAGCGCGGTCGATTCACGAGCCTGCGGCAACTCGACGAGGTGCCGGGCCTGAGCGGCAAGACCGAGGGCGTCGCCGATCAGGTCACGGTGGCGGAGAGCCCCTAGCGCCGGCCCGAACGGGTCGGGACGGAGGCGATCGCCGAGCCCGTGCCGTCCGCGGCGCGGATCCCCTCTCCCGTGCGGGAGCGGGGGTTCGGGCGGCTGTCCCGACCGGGGTCGACGTCCCTCCCGACCGTTGCGACACGGTCGGGAAAGGCACTGCCGCCGGTCGCAGCGGGACGGCACCGGTCGGGCGCGGCCCTCGCACACACGGCTCTGCCCCTGCGGCGGGTCGCGGGACCGCTGGCCCGGCGCGATCGCCGGATGCGGCCGAACCTGGAGCATCGCGGCTGACATGCTTTCGCCGCCTGTCCGTGTGATGGGCTGCGCGAGCGGCGTGAAAGCCGCGCGGGCCGAGGACGTCCGCGCAAGCCCGAGCTTCGAGAAGCAACGATGAACATGCAGGTCGAGAAAGCCCAGGGCCGGCCTCTGAAAGGCATCGACCGGAACAAGGTGATCGCGCAGTCGCTGCGGCAGTTCGCGCGCCTTCCGGGCCTGCCCGACACCAGGAAGGGCGTGCGCTCCTATCAGAGCCACGTCAAAAGCGATCCCTGGCTGCCGCTCCTGTTCGTCGTCTGCTTCGTCCTGCCGACCCTGGCCGCCGGGATCTATTACGGGCTGATCGTCTCCGACCGCTACGTCACCGAGGCGCGGTTCGCGATCCGGCCCACACTCGGCACCGCCGACAAGGCGACGCCCGACACGGTCGGCACGAACGCCGGCGTGATCAAGGCGACCGTCGCGCAGGAAACGCTCATCGCGCAGGAATACATCCACAGCCGGCCGATGGTCGAAGCGGTCTCGGCGGAGCTCCCGATCCGCGCGTGGTTCGGTCGGGACAACATCGACATGTTCTCCCGCTTCAACCCGGACAAGCCGGTCGAGAAATTCCTGCGGTACTGGCGGCGCCGGGTCGATGTCGACGTCGAGTCCGCCTCCGGCATCATGTCGCTGACGGTCGAGGCCTTCGATCCCGACGAGTCGCTCGCCATCACCAAGGCGGTCATGGCCGACACCGAGCGGATGCTGAACGAGCTCAGCATGCCGTCGCGGAAGGACGCCCTCGACGTGAGCACGCGCGTCCTGAAGCTCGCCGAGGAGCGGGAGGCCAAGGCCAACGCCGCGCTGAACGAGCTGCGCAACCGCGAGGGCGTGCTCGACGTGATCAAGTCGAACACCGCCACCATCAAGTCGGTGTCGGAGTTGCGGGAGTCGCGCACCAAGCTCGCCGTCCAGCTGGCGGTGCTCCAGCGGGACCTCGGCCCGCAATCGCGCAGCATCGTCGACCTGAAGCAGCAGATCGGCGATCTCGACGCGAACATCGCGCGGGTCCAGCAGCAGCTGGCCGGCACCGCGCCGACGGAGAAGCGGCGCCTCTCGGACGCGCTCACGCGGTTCGAGGATCTCGAGCACGAGCGCGAGAATGCCGAGAAGTATCACCGCGACGTGCAGCTGGCCTATGACCGCGCCCGCATCGTCGCCCAGCAGCAGGTCGTGGCCCTGGTGCCGATCGTCGAGCCCATCAAGGCCGGGTCCTCGACCGAGCCGCGGCGCATCCTGATGACGAGCATCATCACCGCCGGCGCCGCCGTGCTGTTCGCGGCCGCGATGTTCACCCGCCGCATGCTCATCACCTGATCCCGGGCGGGGTCGGCGCAGGGGTGCGGACGAGCCCACGAAAAAGCCCGCCGCGGCGAACCGGGCGGGCTGAGGGAGTGCTTGGGAGGAAGCGGAACCGTACGGCCCGACCCTCTGGCATGCCAGATACCGAAGCGCAGGGCAGGTCTGCGAAATCGCGCGGTCGTCCGAGGGAATAACTTGTCCTGGACGCGTCGACGGGCCGGAGCCGCCGGACGCCTCGCACCTAGGCGGCGGCGGCCCGGGAGCCCGTCCGCTCCGCGAGGCCTCGGATCGTCGCGGCGAGCAGGCTGTCCAGGGCGTCGCACGCCTCCGCCCGCTCGGTGCAGGCGGCGGTCCGGGCGGCCTCCTCGATGACGCGCAGCCGCGCCACGAGGGCGCGCGCGCCGACATTCGCGCTCATCGACTTGAGGCCGTGGGCGGCCCGGGCGATGGCCGGCTGATCGGAGGCGGCGAGGGCCGCCCTGAGCTGGGCGAGCGCCACCGGTCCCTGGGCCCGGTACAGCTCGAGGACGCGGTCGAGGAAGGCGCCGTCCCCGAGGCCGAGCAGCCCGTCCAGGACCTCGGCGTCGAGGAGGTCGTCGGGGGCGGGNAGAGGCCGTGTCCAGCACGATCGCGGCCGGCACCGCGTCGCGGCGGCGCACCGGTCGGGCCGGCTCGGCGACCGTGACGGGGATGCGCGCCGTGAAGGTCGAGCCCGCGCCGAGGCGGCTCGTCACCGCCACGGTGCCGCCCATCGCGGCGACGATCTGCTGGGCGATCGAGAGCCCGAGGCCGGTGCCGCCGAAGCGCCGGGTCGTCGACTGGTCCGCCTGCGAGAAGGCCGAGAAGATCGTGGCCAGCTTGTCCTGCGGGATGCCGATCCCGGTGTCGGATACGGCGATGACGAGGCACCCGTCGGCGGCCTCGACCGCCATCCGGACGGCGACGTGGCCGGCCTCGGTGAACTTCAGCGCGTTCGACACGAAGTTGCTCACCACCTGCCCGAGGCGGACCGGGTCGCCGAGGATCGCCTGCGGCACCTCCGGCCCGACCTCGGCCGCGAGGTCGAGCCCGGCGGTCCGGGCCTGCTCGGCGAAGAGCGTCACCGCGGTGTCGGCGAGTTCGGCGGGGCTCACGGGCACGCGCTCGAGCTCGAGCTTGCCGGCCTCGACCTTTGCGAAGTCGAGGATGTCGTTGATGATCGCCAGCAGCGACCGGCCGGACCGGGCGATGACCTCCGCGTAGCGGCGCTGGCGCGCCGGCAGCTCGGACCCGGCCAGCAGCTCGGCCATGACCAGGACGCCGTTCATCGGCGTCCGGATCTCGTGGCTCATCGTGGCGAGGAAGGCCGACTTGGCGGCGTTGGCAGCGTCGGCGGCCTGCTTGGCCGCGCTCAGATCGGCCGTCCGGGCGCCGACCTCCGCCTCGAGGTGGGCGCTGTGGGCGGCGAGGCGGTGATCGCGCTCGTTCACCGCGGAGAGCAGGTCGTTGAAGGTCCGCGCCAGCGCGCCGACCTCGTCGTCGCCGCTCACGGGCGCGCGCTGGGCGTAGTCGTGGCGCAGGCGGGCCGCCTCCATGGTGCGGGCGAGGGCGGCGAGCGGGCGCGTGACGCTGCGCTGCAGGTAGAGCGACACGCCGACGCCGATCGCGACGGCGAGCAGCGCCGCCAGCGCGGCGTTCTGCGCGGCGGCCCAGAGATGGCCGAGGATGTCGTCGGTCTCGCCGATCAGTACGACCCGACCGACCGGGACCCCGTTCTCCACGATCGGCGCGGTCGCCTGGAGGCTGCGGGTGGCGAGCAGGTGCAGGAGCGACAGGTCCGCGCCGTCCTGGGCGGCGTCCCGGGTCAGGCGCAGGCCGATCCCCTGCTCGGCGAGGACGGACCCGTCCGGCCGCTCGATCGCCCCGTAGACGATGGACGGCACCTTGCCGATCGCCCGCAGCGACGCGTCCGCCCCGTCGGCGTCGCCCGCCGCGGTGGCCCGGGCGCCGCCATGCGCGAAGACCTGGGCGACGGCCTCCAGCGCCGCCTGCTTGTCGGCGGCGTAGCGGGCGACCTCGCGCCAGACCGACAGGGCCGCCGCCAGGACGAGCGCCGCCGTGACGGCGCCGGTCACCGCCAGAGCCAGCCGGCCCGCCAGGGAGCGCCTCGGCCTCAGCCACGCGAGATGCACGCTCTGCTCCTTCGGCTGGCCCGGTCGGGCCCGATCGCGGGGACGGACGGGAACGGGAATCGGGACGGGTTCAGGCGGCGGCGCGCAGGCAGGTCCGCGTCACCGCGTCCCAGCCCGCGAGGAACGCCTCGACGCAGCGCGGGTCGAAATGGCGCCCGGCCTGGTCCGCCACGAAGGCGCGCGCCCGCTCGAGGGGCCAGGCCGCCTTGTAGGGCCGCTCGGTCACCAGGGCGTCGAACACGTCCGCCACCGCCACGATGCGGCCCGAGAGCGGGATCGCCTCGCCGCGCAGGCCCTTCGGGTAGCCGGTGCCGTCCCAGCGCTCGTGGTGACTCTCGGCGATCTCGGCGGCCAGCCGCACGACGTCGGAGGTGCTGCCCTCCAGGATCCGCCGGCCGCGCTCGGCGTGCTTCTCCATCTCGGCGCGCTCCTCGGCGGAGAGCGGTCCCGGCTTGAGCAGGATCGCGTCGGGTACGCCGATCTTGCCGACGTCGTGCATCGTGGAGGCGAGCTTCAGGATCCGGATCTCCTCCGGACCGAAGCCGAGGTTCCGGGCGATGACGCCCACGTAGCCGGCGACCCGGGCGATGTGGTCGCCGGTATCGGTGTCGCGGTGCTCGGCGGCGCGCATCAGGAGGGCGATGATCTCGCGCTCCCGCGCCTCGATGACGGCGACCGCCGCCGCGACCTCGCGGGCGAGCCACGCGGCCCGGTCCTGCTCCTGCCGGTGGGCCGCGCTGATCTTCATCAGGTTGGTGATGCGCGCCTGGATCTCCACGGGATCGCAGGGCTTGCCGAGGAAGTCGGTGGCGCCGGCGCGCAGGGCCTCGTGGCGCAGGCTGCGCTGGTCGAGGCTCGTCACCATCACGATCGGCACGTGCGCGAAGCCCGGGACCGCCCGCGCCGCCGCGATGACCTCGAGGCCCGTGAGGCCGGGCATGTCGTAGTCGGTGACGACGACCCCGATCCGGTCGACATGCGCCCGCAGGAAGTCGAGCGCCGTCACGGGGCACGTGAAGGCGACCGGCTCGCAGTCGGCCACGGGCTTGAGCGCCTGCATGATCAGCAGGTTGTTCATCTCGGAATCGTCGAGGATCAGCGCGAGCACCGTGTCACTCCCAGGCGACGAGCCGTCGATGCAGGATGCGCATCGCGTCCTCCCTATTGCGACAGCAGCAGCTTGCCCGAGAGGGGTCCGACCCCCTTCGGCACCGGCACGCTGGTCCCGTCGTAATTCGCGTTCAGATAGAGATTCGGACCCTGGTACAGGTTGACCTGCTGGGCCACGATCACCGTGTAGGCCGACTGGTCGGCGACGGGCTTGTCGGCATCGATCACCACGCGGCCGGCCGGCAGGTAGAGCGTCCCCAGCATGGTCCGCGCGTTGTCGCTGATGATGCGGTAGGTCCGCATCGGCTTGGTCGCGGCCAGCGGCGGCGGGGTCGGCGACGGTGGCGCCGGCGCCGGCAGCAGCGACGTGACGGTCTGTTCCAGGCCGGCGAGGATCGCCGCGGGGTCGACGGGATCGCTGACCGTGCGCTCCTCCATCATCAGCAGGCCGGCCATGGGGCCGGTGGTCGGCGCCGACAGGCTGATTGTGGTCTTCTTGTCGAAGAGGAGACCGCCCTTGTTGCCGGTGAAGTAGAAGGCGACGTCGGTCCCGGTCATGGCGGCATTCTTGTCGACGATGAGCGGGCCGTCCTTCATCACGTAGATGCCGGCGCGCAGCGTCACCGAGGCGTTCTTGGTGATGTAGAGGCCGCCGCAATAGGTGCCCGGATCGAGGGTGGCGCTCTGGTCGACGATGTTGCCGGAGGTGACGCGCTTGCTGTTGGCCGAGGACGGGATCGCGGTGCACGCGCCGACCGGTGGCGGCGCCCGGTCTTTCAGGGGGTCCTGGATCGGCGGGCAGCTCGTCTGCGGCGGCGGCGCGAAATTCGCGCGGGCGCCGTCGAAGCCGCCCGCGGTGCAGATCGTCTGCGCCCGGGCATAGGCACTGTCCTTGCCGACCATGCCGCGCGGACTCTGCGAGTTGCTGTAGAGCGAGCAGTCCTGGGCGGTCACCTCGGCGCTCTTCTCCAGTTCGAACGCGCCGGCGGCGAGCGGGTCCAGCGTCAGCAGGCACAGGCGCATCTTGCCGACCACGCGGACCGTCGAGCGGACCGAAACCTTGACCGTCGGCACGCCGACGAAGCCGCCGAAGGCGAGCTTGACGGTCTCGTCGACCGTCGCGGCGACGCTGGTCTTGTCGTCCGCCACGTCGACCCGGAGGGCGTAGGGGCTCTCGGGGCGCGGGGCCGCCTGGGCCTGAACCGTGTCGACCACGATGCTCTTGGCCGCCGCCGAGGTCGAGACGGCGAGCTTGAGGTAGTTGCCGGCCGCGAGGACGCCGGCATCGGCCGCGTTCTGGAGCTGGCTGCGCCGGGCAGCGAGCCGGGCGTAATCGATGCCCCCGCCGGTCAGGCCGAGCAGCACCACGGCGCTCAGCCCGAAGGTCAGCGCGACCGAGCCGGACCGGTCCGTCAGGGCCCGCGAGCCGGCGCGGAGCACTCTCCAGAAGGGGGAAATGGGCGCGTCTCCCAGGGCGGGACCGGATCGGCGGCTGCGGCGGCACCGACCACCGATCCTTCGGCGTAAGGCCCAGCTCCTAAAAATCCGTCGCCCCGGAGCTGCGCGAAGCTATCGCCGCGCGTGAGAGCCACGTTTAGCTGTGAACAACATCGACACGCCGCCGCCCAATGGCCGCCACCGCCCGCACGACTGATCGCCAGGTCGGCCACGCGACGAATGAACGCAACAATACACAACCTGAGGGTGAATTCACACCCGGATCACGCGCGGCGGCCGCAAAATCTTGCTGAAGACGCAATTTCCACTCAGCTTTGAACCGTTTTTAAACGGCCTCATCAGAGGGTTATTTTCGTCCGCGCCTCTACGGCCGGACAGTGGCAGGCACGGACCTGCAGAGTTCGTTCGGCATGATGGGCATCTTTCGGCGCGTCGCGACCGTCCGCCGCCCGGGTGGAACCGAGGACCGCGCCGGCACGGCCGGACGCGTCCGACGGTTCGCCGGCCACCGGGCCGGAGCCTCCGCGGTGGAGTTCGCGCTCCTGGCGGCACCGTTCCTGGCGCTCCTGGGCGTCGTGGCGGAGTCCGGCGTCATCGCCATCGAGCAGCAGACCCTGGACATCGCGGTCGATCGGAGCGTCCGGCAGCTGCGCACCGGCGCCTTCCAGGACGGCTCAGACGGCAGCGATCCGGGCGCGCGCCTCCGCAAGATCGTCTGCACCGGCCCCTCGGCGCTGTTCCCCTGCGCGGATCTGCGCCTCGACGTCTCCCGGACACCCTCGTTCTCGACCTCGCAGCCGGCGGAGCCGTTCGACAAGACCACGAAGACCTGGACGCAGGGCTTCGGCCAGCGGTTCGAGTGCCCGCAGGGCGGCGACACCGTCACGGTCCGGGTCGCCGTGCCGGTGATGCGGCTGTTCCAGATGCTGGATTTCACCGGTCGGATCATGTCCGACAAGACGCAGTTGCTGGTCACGACCGAGATTTTCAGGGCCGAGGATTACGAGCCCAAGCCGTGCTGAGCGGCCGCCTGCGCGCCTGCCTGATCCGCCTGTTCCGGAACCGGGAGGGCGCGAGCGCGATCGAATTCAGCGTGATCGCACCGATCCTGCTGCTGATCCTGATGGGGTCGATCGAGCTGCCCCGCGCCTACATGATCGGGAAGCGGCTCGACAACGCGGCGGCCACGATGGCCGACCTGATCTCACGCGGCAGCTACGCCGACCTCAAGCCGGTCTTCGCCGCGACGAGCGCGATCTCCAACCCCTACGACGTGAGCCGGGCGAGCATCGTGCTGACGGCGGCGGGCACCTACAGCGACGGCAGCGCGGCGACCACCAAGGTCTGCTCGAGTGCCGAGTCCAACGGACAGGCCCGCACGGCGGGCTCCTCGCTCGGCGAACCGCCCGCCGGGATGACCCGGAACGGCGACCGCTTCGTCGTGTCGGAAGTCACGATGATCTACCACCCGATCTTCCCGGTCCTCTCGAACCTGGCCCGGTGGACCTTCCGCTACAAGAAGATCTGGCCGGTGCGCGGCGGCGAGATCTACAACGGGCAGAGCGAGGTGGTTCTGCCCGGGGGTAAACCCTGCCCGGCCTGACGGGCCGGCGGGCGCTGCGTGCCGGACCGGCGCCGCGGCCGGCGCCACCGGTTCGCCGGTGGCGCCGCGGCCGGCGCCACCGGTTCGCCCGGTGGCGCCGGATCGCGGCCACGTCCCGCCTCAGCGGGCCGAGACCGCGGTGGCGACGACCCGCCGCGACGCCGGGCTCGCCGGGACGAGGCGCGGCGTCGTGGCCAGCTCGGAGGCCGGCCGCACGGCGGCCGTGGGGCGAGCCTGCTCGCGGTAGAGCGGCGGGGTCAGCGCGATGGTCTCGTCGGCCCGGGCGGTGCCGATCATCGGAACGGCGGCGAGGGCGGCGAGAACGATGGTACGAACGGTCATGATCTGAAGTCCTCTCGTGGTCCGGGTCGTGCCCGGCTTCGAGAGGTCATTTACGTTGCACAGCAACATGATCCAAACAGATACGATCGATTTGCATTATCGATCTCGTCAATGACGGTGGGCTGCCGCGTGCACGGCTCGGTTCGCGTCCGACCGGCCCGCATCCTGCGTGCCCGCCTCCCCGCCGACCGGCGCGGAGCCGGTCGCGGGCCCGATACAGGCCACCGTCGGACCGAGCGCCGACGAACGCCCCGGGCGGACCGGTCGAGTTAATGTAAAATTAAAACTCCCTCCCGAATGTCGGGGACGCAGTCGAAAATCCATGAACTGCCAGAGGTTTAACGCGTAAAAGTTTATCTTTCGCGCGGAAGGAGACGGCCCGTTGCTGGTTGCGGCCCTGCTTTTCGCGGTGGGCATATGGGAGGGCTGGCGGTATCGGGCATCAGTTCTGATGGCCAGTTCGATGCTGGTCACCCTCGCGTGGCTGGCCCTGTGGATCTTCGTGTGGGCGCAGCTCGACGCCGAGACGGTGCTGCTGCTCTTCGCCTATCTCTCCGCCCTTCAGGCCGGCTATCTCGTCGGGGCCTATCTCAGCGCCGATACCGGCACGAGCCGCTGACCGGACCGGCGGCGATGCCGGGGGGGCGCCGGCGCCACACCGGGGACCGGGCCGGCCGATGTCAGCGGCCGAGCGCGACCGGGATGCTGAGATCGACGATCCCGTCCAGACCCAGGAGAGCGGCGGGCGGAGCGGGCGTCGGGCCGATCCCCTGCACGGCGCGGAGCGCGCGCTGATCGAGTCTCGGCGAGCCCGAACTCTCCTCGATCTCCGCGCCCTGAACCGCGCCGTCCGCGGCGATCTGTACGTGGACCACGACGGTCCCGCGGCCCCGGTCGGGACCCGGCCGCGTCCCGGCGCGGTCCGCGGCGTCGATCCGCGTGACCAGATCCGAGAGCCAGGCCCGCGCGGCGGGTCCGGGGGCGGTCCGCGCCCCGGCCGCACCGGGCGACAGGGTCAGACCGAACAGGACGGCAGCGGAGATGACGGCGCGCGGCGACATGGGGAACGGCGGCTCCTCGAGCCCGGGATCGGGGACCGACCCTACGCGCAGAGGCGGGTCCCTAGCGAGCCCGTCCGCCAGCCGCCGTCACGCGACGGCGGTGGATTTCCGGCCCTTCGGTCCCGCGGCGGCCAGCATGACATCGTCGCTGCCGACCTCGAGACCGCTGTAGCCCAGCATCTCGGCGAGCTGCGTCCGGGCTCGCCAGACCCGGCTCTTCACCGTGCCGATCCGGCACTGCATGACGGCGGCGGTCTCCTCGTAGGTGAGGTTCTCGATCGCCACGAGCACGAGAGCCTGCCGCATCGGCGGCGCCAGGCGGTCGAGGGCGGCCTGGACGTCGCTCAGGTCGAGATGGCCGCCCTGCTCGGGCAGCGAGACCATCCGCTCCGCCTGCGCGCCGTCCTCGTCCTGCACCTCGCGCCCGCGCTTGCGGTGCTCGTTGTAGAACTGGTTGCGCATGATGGTGAACAGCCACGCTTCCAGGTTCGTGCCCGGCGCGAAACTGGCGCGCGAGCGCCAGGCCCGGAGGAGCGTGTTCTGCAGGAGGTCGTCGGCCCCGACATGGTTGCGCAGGAGCGAGCGGGCGAAGCGCTGCAGGTTCGGCACCATGGCGAGGAGCGAGGCCTGGAACGCCTTCTCGCGGCCGTCCTGCGCCCGGCCGAAGGCGCCGTCGAGCAGCCTCAGCAGTTCGGCGAAGCGATCCGCGATGGTCGGCTCGACATTGTCCTGCGCGTAGGTCGCCGCGAGCAGATGGCCGAGATGATACTGCACGCTGTCGGGGAGCCGGGGGCCCTGCGCGTCGATTGTATCAGCGTCGAGCGAGAGTTCGAGCATGATAGCCGATCACCTGAAGGGTATGAAAGATCGCGTGGCGCCATTAACCCCTGATCACGCCGCATCCGCCGCAACATAGATCAGCGGATGGGCACATCTTCGGATCAATATATGCTGGCATCCGCGACAATCGCGGCAGAGATTTCGACGGAATAGAGGGAGTTCGATGAGGTCACACGCACCGGAAAACTGTTCGCCGCGCGGCGGTATCTGCGGCAGCGCACGGGGAGATCTCGCTCCCGCGAATGCTCACCCCGGGATGGGCGGGCACGGGACGCCCCGGACCGCCGGATCGCGCCCATGACCCGGCTCTCGGATCTCGAGGACGATCCGGCCTTCCAGGAGGCCGTCCGCGCCGTGCGCGGCGCGGCCAGCACCCTGAGCGGCCGGGCCGTGACCCTGGAGGAGGCCCGGTTCCTCGTCGGCATCGCCCTGACGACCTTCGCGCATGCCGGCGGTCTCGAGGAGCCGAGCCGCAGCCGGCTGGCCCGCTTCTCGGCGCGGATCGGGCCCGGCACCGTCGTCGAGACGCTGACCAAGCACTGAGCGCGGGCCCGGGCGCGCGGGCCGGCGACCCGCGCGCTCATCCGGCCTCCGCCATGGCCGCACGCAGAACCCGGAGGAGGTCCGCCATGACCGCATCCCGGTCCGGGTGGCGCGCCGCGAGGCGGAGCCCCGCGGCGACGTGCTGGTCGATGATCAGGAGACCGACCTCGCGCAGGGCCGCGGTGGCGGCCCGGATCTGCTGGATCTCGTCGAGGCAGTGCCGGTCGGCCTCGACCATCGCCCGCAGGCCCCGGACCTGACCCTCGATCCGCCCCAGACGCCGGACCAGCGGTGCGCGCTCCGCGTCGGTCCGGGCGAGGCAGACACGACCGTCGACGAGCGTGCCGCGTGTCACCGTTCTGCGAGCCACCTGTTCCCGTCCGCGCGCGGATCGCGGCGCGCCGGAGCGCCGCGCCATCGGATCGAGCCGTCCCGGCCGGCGGACCGGCCGGGCGCCCGGCGGATCAGCCGATCTGCTGGGCCTCGGCGCCGCTGTCGGGCCGCGCCGGGCCGAGGACCGGCTCCTCGCCCATCGGCTGGTTCTGGACGACGCTGAACTCGCCCTTGCCGTCGAGCGACGGGCCCTGCGTCCAGCGCCCGGCCGGCGGCGGCGAGCCGTCCGCCGACGTCGAGAAGAAGTTGTAGTTGAACTTCTGGTTCTCCTTCTCCTGCGGGAAGGAGTTCGGGATCGGCAGCGTGCCGGCGTGGCCGCCGAGTTCCTCGATCACCGCCAGCCACTGCTGCTGGTGCATCGTGTCGCGGGCGATGAGGAAGCTCCACATGTCGCGCATGCCGGCATCGTTGGTGGCGTTGTAGAGCCGCACCGCCAGCACCCGCCCGGTGCTCTCCGCGGCGACGTTGCAGTACATGTCGGCCGCGATGTTGCCGCTGGCGTAGATGTGGCTCATGTCGAAGGACTGGCCGTCGGAATTGCCCGGGAAGGCGGCCATGCCGGCGGAGAGCAGCGTCTTGTGCAGCATGCCCTCGGCGATGTGGCGCGGGTTCTCGCCGCCCATCACGGCCCCGACGATCGCGTCGGCCGCGCCGGCTTCCTGGACCTTGGTGGGGGCGTTCTCGAGATTCAGCGCCACCGCGGTCGCGAGCATCTCGATGTGGCCGATCTCCTCGGTGGCCGTGTTGAGCAGCATGTCGCGGTACTTGGTGGTCGGGGCGCGGTTCCCCCAGGCCTGGAAGAAGTACTGGAAGGCGACCCGGATCTCGCCCTCGATGCCGCCGATCGCCTGCTGGAGCATGCGGGCGTAGATCGGGTCGGGGCTGTCGACCTTGACCGGGTACTGAAGCCGCTTGTCGTGATAGTACATGATGTCTGTCCCTCGCGAGAGGCACGGCGTGCTCAAGCCCACCGCACGATCGGCCGTCGGCCCGGTACTCCCCGGGAGCATCGAGCCTCGCACCCTGTCCAACCCCGCATCGGGACCACGGTTCGATCTGCTCCGCGTTTTATAACGATCAATATTTGATCGATCTCATTTTATGCCGCCATATCAGGATATTGGCAGGAAAAATCCGCCCTAGATCGGGTCTAATCGATCAGAATTACATGACTTATGTTAGGGCGCCGCGGCCATAGCGGGCGCCGCGTGACCGGATCGCCGGGACGCCGCCTCGGATCCCGGCAGCGGGCGCTCCGCGAACGGGCTGACGGCGCGGCCGCGCGGGGTCCGCCCTGTCCGGAGAAACGGCTCGCCGTGACGGTGATCGCGGGACGCGCGGCTCGGGGCGCCTACAGGAGCCCGGTGCGCCGGGCGAGCATCATCCCGAAGGCGAGGCAGGCGGCGAGGCTGACCGCCAGCATGGCCACGTTGGTCCAGAACCGGACCGGCCGGCTGGACCCGTCGATCCCGCTCGCCCGCAGCCGCACCCACGGCACGTAGAGGTAGAGGGCGATCAGCGTCAGGACCAGGAACGCGAGGGTGGCGAGCCGTCCGGTGACCAGGGCCGCGCCGGCCAGGACAGCCCAGCCGATGACGAGGCCCAGCATGGTGAACAGGGCTGTCGAGTTCACGTCCGAGCGTCCCCTTCAGCGGATGGTGTCGGCCGGGCAGCCGCCGCGATCCTCAGTCCACGCGAGGCTCCGCTAGGGAACCCTTAGCATTGTCCGGGCTGATTGCGAGATCGGGAAGATTTCTGGTGCTGCGAGAGAGGATTGAACTCTCGACCTCTTCATTACCAATGAAGTGCTCTACCACTGAGCTACCGCAGCAGGTGACCGGGGGCGCCCCCGCGGGGGGCGTCTCCGTCCGGCCGAGTGGGGCCATAACGGATCGCCGCCGCGTTGGCAACGCCGTGTTGCGCTTCCGCGCCGTTTTAGGTGCGCGATGCGGCCCGGATCAGGGCGGCGAGCCCGGGCTCGGAGACGGCCTCGGCGGCGTCCGACGGGGTGAACCAGCGGAGTTCCCGCTGGCGAACCTCCGGGAAGTGCTTGAGCTGCTTGCGCACCTCCAGCGGGAACACCTTCACCTGGCACAGGACGGTGTCGAGGTTCCGCAGACGCTTCTGGTACAGGTACAGTCCGATCGGGCGCTTGCCGACCGCACCGCGCAGGCCGGCCTCCTCGTAGGCCTCCCGCGCGGCCGCCTCGAACGGCTTGCGGCCCTTCATCGGCCACCCCTTCGGGATGACCCAGCGGCGGCTCTCCCGCGAAGTCACAAGCAGGATCTTGGTCTCGCCGTCCCGCCCGTGCCGGAACGGCAGGGCCCCGACCTGCCGGCGCGGCTTGCCGTCCGCGTCGAGGGCGGTCACGGGCGCACCGCGCGGCACGGGGCGCGGCGCCGGTCCGACCGGATCGACGGCGCGCGCGGGCTGTGAGCGGGCTGGGGGATGATCGGATCCTCGGTCGGCAGCTCACGACAAGCTACACGGTGAGTCGGCCCATTCAACTTGAAATAGTCGAGCGCCGCGGCGTGCCCGTGACCCCGCGGCGCTCCTGTCATCCCGCGTCCGGATGGCCGGCGCGCCGCGATCGGTCAGCCGATCCGGCGGACCGATCGCTCACCCGAGCCGGACGGCGGCAGCGCCGCGGCCGCCATCCCGGCCGAGACCGGGTCCGGGCCGGACGGCTTCGGGGCGCCCGCCTTCGCCGGAAGGACGGTCGGGACCGGCGCGGTGGGGGCGGACGCCGTGGACGCGACCGAGGCCGAGACGGGGGCCGAGACGGGGGCCGAGACGGGGGCCGAAGCCGGTGCCGCGGCGGGGGACACGGCCGGGGGCGATGTCGTGGCCGAGGTGGGAATCGAGGTGGGGACCGGCTTGGCGGCCGGTCCGGCGACCNACCGCGTTGGCGCTGGTCAGCAGCAGCGCGGCGAAGGGTCCCACGGGCGCCGCCGCCGCGGTCGGGCGCACCGCCAGGACGGGGGCGACCAGCGGCGCGTGGCCGAGGTCGGCCAGGGCCGCGCCCGTCCGCGTCGCCCCCGGCTCGGGCCGCGCCACCCAGATCCGCAAGGGCTAGGCGTCCAGGGTCAGGCGGACGCCGTGGCGCGCCGCCGCGCCGGGGGCGAGCCGGCGCTGCGAGTCGCGGTCCGCGAGGTCGCCCGCGAAGTCCGCCCAGTCGGCGTAGCCGGTCCAGCACTCGAGCGACAGGAACGGCGCGGTCGGCTTGGTCCAGACCGCCAGGTGGGGGAAATCCGCCATCTCCATGCAGATCGCCCGGCCGGGGCCGGTGAAGCGCATCCAGCGGCTGCGGGCGTTCCGGAACACGAAGGCTTCGGTGAACAGCGCCGGATCGAGGGGCAGCGTGTCCCCGGCGAGGGGGATCGGCTGCTCGTCGCGCAGCAGCAGGCCGCCCGGGCCGACCCGGGGCGCGAAGGGCCGCTCCGCCTCCTCGAAGGCCACCGCGTAGCCGCCGTCCCGGGCGCGGGCGCCGCCCGCGAAGGGCCACGGGAAGGCCGGGTGGAAGCCGAGGGCGTAGGGCAGGGGGACGGCGCCGGGATTGGCGACGGTCACGTCCAGGTCGAGCCCCGCCGGGCGGACCCGCGCGGCGACGTCGAGCCGGAACGCGAACGGGTAGTGCGCCCGCGTCTCGGGCCCGTCGGTCAGGCGCAGGGTCACCGCTTCGGCGCTCCGCTCGACCACCGCGAAGGGCAGGTCCCGGGCGAAGCCGTGCTGGGCCATCGGGTAGCGCTCGGACCCGACCGTCACGTGCCCGCCCGCCGAGGCGCCGACCACCGGGAAGAGCCAGGGCGCGTGGCGGTTCCAGTGCTCGGGGTCGCCGCTCCAGAGATACTCGGTCCCGCCGACCCGCCAGGAGACCGGCTCGGCCCCGTGGGTGTCGAGCGTCGCGGTGGTGCCGTCCGGCGCGGTCAGCTCGATGCGCGTGGTCACGGTGCTCTCCCGGTCTGCCTCGGAGAGCCGAGGTAACGGAGGCGGGGCCGGACGCAAGGCCCCGCGCGGGGTTGTTCACGCGGCCGTGCCGAGCCCCGGCAGGACCGCCTCGGGCGGCCCGGAGGCGACGATCCGGCCTGCCTCCAGGACGTGGACCGCGTCGGCGCCCTCCAGGGTCGAGAGGCGGTGGGCGATCAGGATCAGCGTCCGCCGGCCCGAGAGAGCGCGCAGCGCCCGCATCACGGCCGCCTGCGTCTCGTCGTCGAGGGCCGAGGTCGCCTCGTCGAACACGATGACGTCCGGGTCGTGGTAGAGCGCCCGGGCGATGCCGACGCGCTGGCGCTGCCCGCCGGACAGCCGCGCCCCGCGCTCGCCGACCCGCTCGGCGTAGCCGTGCGGCAGGGCGGCGACGAAGTCGTGGGCGCCGGCGAGCCGCGCCGCCCGCTCGACGGCGGCGAGGTCCGGCGCGTCGAGGCCGAGCGCGATGTTCTCCGCCACGGTGCCGTCCACCAGGAACACCTCCTGCGGGACGTAGCCGATCCGGTTCTGCCAAGCGGGGAGGGTGCCGGCGTCGAGGGGTCGGCCGTCCACGGTGATCCGGCCGGCGGTCGGGCTCAGGACGCCGAGGATCAGGCCGGCCAGGGTCGACTTGCCCGAGCCGGTGCGCCCGGCGAGCCCGACCGTGGCGTTGACCGGGATCGTCAGATCGATCCCCGCGAGGGCCGGGCGTCCGGTGCCGTAGTCGAAACCGAGGCCCTCGAGCCGGATCGCCCGCGCGAAGGGCAGCCGTTCCGCGGTGCGGGGCCGGGGCTCGCGCTCGTCGGCGAGCGCGTCGACGATCGCCCGCACCGCCGGCAGGGTGAAGCGCATCAGCGCCACCGAGGTGAAGATGTTCTGGAAGGCTGGCAGCATGCGGTAGCCCGCGAAGGCGAACAGGCCGAGCAGCGGCAGGATGCCGGCGACGTCGAGCCCCCGGGCGAGCGCGAACAGCACCACCACGATCACCCCGCCGAAGGCCAGGGCCTCGATCACGAAGCGCGGCATCTGGCCGGTGAGCTGGCTCGCCGCGGTGGCGAGGGCATAGGCCCGGGCCGGGGCGTCGAACCGCGCCGCGAACGCCTCCGCGCGCCCGTAGAGCTTCAGCTCGGTGAGCGCCCCGAAGGTCTCCTGCACGATCCGGAAGCGGGCCTCGTTGTCGGCGACGGTGCGGCCGCCCAGCCGCGCCAGCCGGGCGCGCATCACGAGGTAGATCCCGACATAGAGGCCGCCGAAGCCGCCCCCCAGGATCAGCGCGAGCTGCGGCGCGTAGGCCAGCAGGAAGGCGATCACCGCGAGCGCCGAGCTCGCCCGCGAGGCGAGCACCGTGGCGGGCGTCAGCGCGCCGATGACCAGCCGGTCGGTCTCGGACAGCACGTTCTTGGCGAGCTCGGCGCTGTTGGCCTTCGCGAAGAACAGCCGCTCCCGGTCGAGGTAGCGGAACAGCAGCCGCCGGCTGAGGCTGTAGCCGGCCAAGTGGGTGAACCGGAGCTGCGCGTAGGTCAGACCGGCATTCACCAGCGCGGTGACGAGGATCGCCGCGAGCGCCGCGCCGCCGGTCACCAGCAGGAAGCCGCGCTCGTCGGTCAGGCCGAGGGCGCCCCGGGCCTGGGCCAGGTAGGGGACCCGGGTCGCCGCAGACGGGTCCCCGACCAGCGTCAGGAACGGGATCACCGAGGCGACGCCCACCACCTCGAGCAGCGCCGCGCCCGCGAGGCCGAGGGCGATCAGGGTGAGCCGGCGCCGGTCGGCCGGCCGCATGGCGCGGACGAGGTCGATCAGCGCGCGCATGGCATCGCGGGGTCTGGCGGGACGGCTCGCATGGTCGGGCCGGGCTTAAGCGCGCCGTCCCGGCCTGTCCACGCCGGGCTCAGTCGAGCTTCTTGAGGGAGCCCAGGTCGACCTCGCCGTCCTGCCCGGTGAAGGTCAGGGTCTTGGCGGCCCCGTCCGCCTGCGCGACGCCGCCGATCCGGTGGTCGCCGCTGTCGTAGGTCGAGACCTGCCCGTCGCGGTCGACGAGGAGGCGGCGCTTGTCCGGGAAGAACGCGTACTTCATCCCGTTCTGCGCGCCGCTGGTCGCGGGCTCGCCGAGATCCTTCGGCCACCAGGGCTCCGCGCCCTTCATCGGTTTCATCGGCTCCATGGGCTCCATCGGCTTCATGGGTTTCATCGGCTTCATCGGCTCCACGGCGCGCACCTCCTGTCCGGCGAGAGACAGGAGGACGCGGCAGGCGCGGAAGGGTTGCACGCGGGCCCTGCCGCCCGGGCCCGGCTCAGAGCGGCGGCAGCCCCGGCGCCGGGCGCTCCCGCACCTGGCCGTCGAAGCCGACGTGGAGCTGGTGCTCGCGACCGTCCCGGTCCTTCGCGGCCACCTCGAGATGGCGCGGCCCGCGGCCCGTCACCCGCACGTCGCCGTAGCCCGCCGCCTGGACCGAGGCGGTCAGGGCGGCCATGTCGGGCTTCGGCCCGAGACCGAGCCGGTCCTTGGCCCAGTCCAGACTGCCGGTCGGGGGGCCGCCGGCCGGCCCGAGCAGCAGCGTCCGCCCGTCCCCGTGGGTCAGGACCCGGGCGTGCAGGAAGCCGGTCTCGAAGCGGCCCTGCACCGTCACGGTCTCGCCCTTGGCGACGAGGCCGCCGCCCTCGCCCTCGCGGCCCGTCTCCACGAGGGCCCGCCCGGTGTTGTCCTGCACCACGAACTTGTTGCCGAAGATCTCCGCGACCTCGCCCTTGATGGCGGTCGCGCCCGAGGGAGCCAGGGCCTGGATCGCCACCGGCGCGACCGGCGTCGGCTGGAACGGCGTTCCCTGCGCCAGGGACAGGCCGACGGCGCCCAGGGCCAGCGGCAGCGCCACCGCGCCCACCACCCAGGTCCGCCGCGGGACCGCCCTCGAAGCCGGCCCGGCGGCCTCGGGCTCGCGGACCTCCCGCGCCGTCCCGTCGATGGTCTTGTCGTCGCTCATGATCGCATCCTCTGAAGGGTCCGGATCCGCTCGATCCGATGCCCCTTCCTAGGGAGCCGCCGGCAATCCGGTCTGAACCGCGCGGTTCAGGCCCGGTTAAACGCGCCGCCCTAGAGCGCTCGCTGGGGAACCCGTGCGGGCTCAGAGGCTTGGCAGCGGGCGCTGATGCGGGCCGACAGGTCGCGGCGGCCCGCGGCCGTCCCGGCGGACCGGGTGAGACCACGGCCCTAAGTCCTGGCGGCAGCGGGTGAAACCGGCCTGCCGCCAGGAGCATCGATCCGGCGGCGTTCGAAGCCGGCCCTCGGGGCCAGACGGGGAGGTGAGACCGGTGAAGATCCTGCTGGTGGAGGACGACGCGGCCCTCGCGGCGGAGGTCGCCAGGGTCCTGCGCGCCGAGAATTTCGTGCTCGACCACGCCGCCACCGGCGAGGATGCCCAGCATCTCGGCGAGACCGAGGGCTACGACGCCGTCGTGCTCGATCTCGGCCTGCCGAAGGGCGACGGGGTCTCGGTCCTGCGGGCTTGGCGCGGGGCCGGCCGGACCCTGCCGGTGCTGGTGCTGACCGCCCGGGACGGCTGGAGCGACAAGGTGGCGGCCTTCAAGGCGGGGGCGGACGACTATCTCGTGAAGCCGGTCCGGGTGGAGGAGCTGGTGATCCGCCTGCGCGCCCTCGTGCGCCGGTCCCAGGGCGGCGGGGCGAGCCGGATCACCTGCGGCCCCCTGAGCTTCGATCCGGGTCTCGGCGCCTTCGAGCACGAGGGCCTGCCGCTCAAGCTCACCGGCCTGGAATGGCGGGTCCTGTCCTGCCTGATGCTGAACCGCG
This sequence comes from Methylobacterium mesophilicum, assembly GCF_036441335.1. Lineage (GTDB taxonomy): Bacteria > Pseudomonadota > Alphaproteobacteria > Rhizobiales > Beijerinckiaceae > Methylobacterium > Methylobacterium mesophilicum_B. The sequence continues at coordinate 127,011 of NZ_MLBW01000016.1, read as the reverse complement.
AGACCGTGGTGCCGCGCCCGCACCTGATCGAGCGGGTCTACGAGGGGGATGCCGACGTCGATTCGAACTCCGTCGAGGTGATCATCACGCGCCTGCGCCGGAAGATCGCCCCGGCGCGGATCGAGAGCGTGCGCGGCCACGGCTACCGCCTGCACGCGGAGCCCGCCTGATGGCGGCGACGGCGCCGCGGCGCTCGCTCCGCACGCGGCTGCTCGCGGCGGCCCTGGTGATGGTGCTGGCGGCCCTGGTGGTGGCGGGCCTCGCCATCGGGGTGATCCTGCACCGCTTCGTGCGCGGGCAGCTCGACGGCCGGCTCGACGCGCAGATCGTCGCCCTGCGGGCCGGGCTCGAGGCCGGGATCCTCCCGCAGGGTCTCGACGCGCCGCCCTTCGACCGGCCCGGCCCCGGCTGGGCCTGGGAGGTGCGCCGCGGCGGCGAGACGATCCGCTCCGGCTCCCTCCGCGGCGGGGACATCCGGCTGTCCGATCCGGGACCGGACGACGATCCGGGCCGGCCGCGCCCGGCCTCGCCCTGGCGCCCCGGCTGTCGGACCTGCGCGCGGCGCTGACCCGGATCCACGCCGAGAAGGGCGCGGCGATCGACCTCGACGTCCCCGAGGCCCTGTCGGTCTCCTGCGAGGGCCAGGATCTCGACGAGATGCTCGGCAATCTCGTGGACAATGCCTGCCGCTGGTGCCGCGGCCGCGTGCGCGTCTGCGCGACGGCGCGCGACGGCGCGGTGGCCGTGGTCGTGGAGGATGACGGGCCCGGCCTCGACCCGGCGGCGGCCTCCGCCGTCATGGCGCGCGGCAGGCGACTCGACGAGGGCGTGCCGGGCCACGGCTTCGGGCTGCCGATCACCCTGGAGCTCGCCGAGCTGTACGGCGGCGGCCTGAGCCTCGGGCGGTCGGATCTCGGCGGGCTTCGGGCGGACCTGGTTCTCCCGGCCTGACCGGGCCCCCTCAGCCCAGCGCCTCCCGCAGGAGCGGTCGGATCCGCGGGTCGGCGCAGTGGGCCACGTTGAAGCGCATGTAGCCGTTCCACGCATCCGAGAGGCTGAACGAGGTCCCGGGCGCCAGCACCATGCCGCGGGCCAGCGCCCGGCGGGCGACGTCGGCCCCGTCGCGCCCGTCGGGCAGCCGCATCCACAGGAAGAAGCCGCCCCGGGGCTGCGCCCAGGTTTCCAGGCCGCAGGCACGCAGCTCCGCGGAGGCCTGCACCATCGCGCCGGCGAGCCGGCGGCGAGTCTCGGCGAGGTGCCGCCGGTAGGCGCCCTCGGTGATCAGCGCGTGCACCAGCGCGGCCGTGATGTGGCCGTTGCCGAGGCTGAGGGCGAGCTTGAGGTCGACCAGCGGCTCGACCCAGTCGGCCCGGAGGGCGATCCAGCCGCAGCGCGCGGCCGCCGACAGGGTCTTGGAGAAGCTGCCGATCTGGATCACCCGCTCCAGCCCGTCGAAGCCGGCGAGCCGCGGGGCGGCCTCCGGCTCGAGGTCGCCGAAGATCTCGTCCTCGACGATGAGCGTGTCGTGCGCCTCGCACAGCTTGAGAAGGCGGTGCGCCACGGTCGGCGCGAGGCTCGCCCCGGTCGGGTTCTGGAGGGCGGCGTTGGTCAGGTAGAAGCGCGGCCGGTGCTGCTCCAGCAGGGTCGCGAGCGCCTGCAGGTCCGGCCCCTCCGGCGTGATCGGCACGCCGACCACCGCGACGCGCTGCGCGCGCAGAAGCGCCAGGAAGTTGAAGTAGCAGGGATCGTCGACCAGCACGGTGTCGCCGGTCTGGAGCAGGAATCGGCAGACGAGGTCCAGCGCCTGCGTGGCCGATTCGACCAGCACGATCTGGTCGGGCTCGGCGCCGACGCCCTTCTCGCCGACCTTGCGGGCGATCTGGTGGCGCAGGGGCTCGTAGCCGAGCGGCCGGTCGTAGTTGGTCATCTCGGCGAGGTCGGCGCGGGCCACCCGGCGCAGGCCCCGGCGGATCGCCTCGTGGGGCATCCAGGAATCGGGCAGCCAGCCGGCCCCGGGCTTCAGCTGGTCGGCGCCGGCCTGCTGCGCCTGCCGGGTGATCCAGAGCGGGTCGACGATCCGGTCGAGCCGCGGCCCCATCGCCTGGAGCGAGAGCGGCCGGGTCTTGCCGGCGACGTAGAAGCCCGAGCCCGGCCGCGGCACGACGGCGCCCTCGGCGGCGAGGCGCTCGTAGGCCTCGACGACGGTGGATTTCGAGACGCCCATGGTCTCCGCGAAGGCCCGCACCGAGGGGATACGCACGCCGGGGACCAGCCGCCGCGCCGCGATCCGTTCCCGGATCTCGCTGACCACGGCCTCGACGCGCGTCCCGGGGCTCCTGACTGCGACCGCCATCCGTACTGCTCTTTCGTCCGGACAATTCTTCCGAACCGTACCGAAGTGTTCCTGTCGCCGCCAGCCCCGGATCGCCAGGATCGCGACACCCCGGAACGATGGAGGAGGGGATCCATGACCCAGTGCCTGACCGAGACCGTCGCCCGCGAAGTCCCGATCGAATCGCGGATCAGACCGCGGAGCGGATGGCTCGCCCGGACGGTGGGGCCCGTGCTGGCCGTCGGCGCGGAGGTGCGCGCGGGCCTGTCGCGGGCGGCGATGAACCGGCGCGTGCTCCAGCGCCTGTCGACCCTGTCGGACCGGGAACTGAAGGATATCGGCCTGACGCCCCAGGACGTGGCGGATGCCTGCGTGACGGGCACGGGCGACGCGATCCACCTGCTGGTCGGCCGGCGCGACGAGCGCCGCCGGGCCCGGCGCGCCCTGCGCCCTTGGTGATCGGGGTCCAAGGGGCCTAGGATCGCGCCGATGACGCTGCGTGACGGGCTGGCCGCGCTCCTCGTGGTCACGCTCCTCGGTGTGAACTTCGTGGCTATCAAGGTGGGGCTGGTGACGGTGCCGCCGCTGATGCTGTGCGCCCTCAGATTCGGCTTCGCGGCCCTGCCGGCCGCCCTGGTGATCCGCCCGCCCCGGGCGCCCGCCGCCCTGGTGGCGGCCTTCGGGCTGGCGCTCGGGATCGGCCAGTTCGGGCTGCTGTTCACGGCGATCCGCCTCGGCATGCCGGCCGGCCTGTCGTCGCTGCTCATCCAGATGCAGGTGCCGTTCACCGTGGCGCTCGCCTGGATCGTCCTGAAGGAGCGCCCGCGGGTGCTCCAGGTGATCGGCGGCGCGGTCGCGCTCCTCGGCGTCGCCGCGGTGGCGCTCGGGCGGGCCGGGGGCGCCCCGGCGGGACCGGTGCTGCTGGTCGTCGGCGCGGCGCTGTCCTGGGCCAGCGCCAACATCGTGGCGAAGCGGATCGGCCGGGTCGATATGCTCGCGCTGATGGTCTGGGGCAGCCTCGCCACGGCGCCGCCGCTGCTCGCCCTCTCGCTGATCGTCGAGGGCTCCGACGCGGTCCGGGCCCTGACCCATCCCGACTGGGTGACGAGCGCCTCGATCGCCTTCCAGGCCTACCCGACGCAGCTCCTGGCCTTCGGCCTCTGGAGCCGGCTGCTGACCCGCTACCCGGCCGCCGCGGTGACGCCGTTCGCGCTGCTGGTCCCGGTGGCCGGCATCCTGAGCACGCACCTCGTGCTGGGCGAGCCGCTGAGCGCCGACATCCTGGCCGGCGGCAGCCTCATCCTGTTCGGGATCGCCCTCAGCCTCAGGGGTGGGCGGGCCGCCGTCCGGCCCGCGGGGCGCGGCCCGATCAGACCCGCGACGGGTGCACCGCCGAAGGTGACGTGACCCGCGCGCACCCGAGGCGCAGGACGAGCGTCGACGCTTTCGCGAGGCCGATAGTGTCGATTGTTCGGAAAGGGACGTGGCGCGGGCGACGGGGCTCGAACCCGCGACCTCCGGCGTGACAGGCCGGCACTCTAACCAACTGAGCTACGCCCGCACGGCGTGGTCGCCTTCGGTGGGGGCGTTTCGCCCGGCGACGGGGCGGGGTTTATGGGGCGCCCGGGGCCCTGTCAAGCGTGTCCGGCAGGGATTCGTATCCGCGCCGTCCGGGGCCTCCCGCGCAGGCATACCAGCCCCCGACTCGGCGCCTGCGCGCTTCCGTCGTGTTGTGCCGGCGCTGCGCAAGCCCATCTCGGACATGGCGGACAGGAAGGCTGACAGCGCGCTTTGTGCGACGCGACAAGCCATTGTCACGGGACGGCGGCTCGACTAAGCCTCCGGCCGCGCGCATCCTGGCATAAGAACAATTCCACGGGCGGATCCGGGTCGGCGTCGCACCGCGGTTTCACTCGTCTCGCGAGGCCCTGGCATGACCGGACTGTTGGCGGATTACCTGCCGCTCATCGTGTTCATCGGCGTGGCGCTGTTCATCGCCACGGCGCTGCTGGTCGTCCCCTTCCTGGTGGCCTTCAAGAGCCCCGATCCCGAGAAGCTCTCGGCCTACGAGTGCGGTTTCAACGCGTTCGACGACGCCCGCATGAAGTTCGATGTGCGCTTCTACCTCGTCGCCATCCTGTTCATCATCTTCGACCTCGAGGTCGCGTTCCTCTTCCCCTGGGCGATCACCTTCGGGGATCTGGGCTGGTTCGGCTTCTGGTCGATGATCGTCTTCCTGGGCGTGCTGACCGTCGGTTTCGTCTACGAGTGGCGCAAGGGCGCCCTCGAATGGGATTGATGTCCCGCCGCTCGCCGCCCGCACTGAATTCCTGAGTCGCCGATGGCCCTGATCACCGACACCAACCGCGCCCCCGCGATCGCGCCCCAGCCGAAGGGGATCATCGATCCCAACACCGGCCGCCCGATCGGCGCGGACGACCCGACCTTCCTGTCGATCAGCGACGAGCTGGCCGACCGGGGCTTCCTGCTCACCACCACGGACGAGCTGATCAACTGGGCCCGCACGGGCTCGCTGATGTGGATGACCTTCGGTCTCGCCTGCTGCGCGGTCGAGATGATGCAGATGTCGATGCCGCGCTACGATTGCGAGCGATTCGGCTTCGCCCCCCGCGGCTCGCCGCGCCAGTCCGACGTGATGATCGTCGCCGGCACGCTGACCAACAAGATGGCTCCGGCTCTGCGCAAGGTCTACGACCAGATGCCGGAGCCCCGCTACGTCATCTCGATGGGCTCCTGCGCCAACGGCGGCGGCTACTACCACTACTCCTACTCGGTGGTGCGCGGCTGCGACCGGGTGGTGCCGGTGGACATCTACGTGCCCGGCTGCCCGCCCACCGCCGAGGCGCTGCTCTACGGCGTGCTGCTGCTGCAGAAGAAGATCCGCCGGACCGGCACGATCGAGCGCTGAGGAGCGGCCATGACGAACGGCATCTCGATCCTGCCCCACACCCAGCCGGTCTACGGCGACGACGCCGTCACGGCCATGGCCGAGCGCGTCGTCGGCGCCCTCGGCCCGGCGGTGGTATCCCACGCCATCGCGTTCGGCGAGCTGACGCTGGTGGTCCAGGCCTCCGACATCGTCTACGCGCTCACCTACCTGCGCGACGATCCGGCCTGCGCGTTCCGCAACTTCATCGACATTTGCGGCGTGGACTACCCGCAGCGCGAGAAGCGCTTCGACGTGGTCTACCACCTCCTCTCGCTGCGCCATAACCTGCGCATCCGGGTGAAGGTGCAGACCGACGAGGTGACGCCGGTCCCCTCGGTGATCGAGGTCTTCCCGGCGGCCAACTGGTACGAGCGTGAGACCTACGACCTCTACGGGATCCTGTTCTCGGGCCATCCCGACCTGCGCCGCCTGCTCACCGATTACGGCTTCGAGGGGCACCCCCTGCGCAAGGACTTCCCGCTCACCGGCTTCGTCGAGGTCCGCTACGATCAGGACCAGGCGCGGGTCGTCTACGAGCCGGTGCAGCTGACGCAGGAATTCCGGAACTTCGACTTCTTGTCCCCGTGGGAAGGCACCGACTACGTGCTCCCCGGCGACGAGAAGACGTCGGCATGAGCCGCGGAGACCGTCCGTGACCGAACACAACATCCGCAACTTCGCGATCAACTTCGGCCCGCAGCACCCGGCGGCGCACGGCGTGCTGCGCCTCGTGCTGGAACTCGACGGCGAGGTGGTCGAGCGGGTCGACCCGCATATCGGCCTGCTCCACCGCGGCACCGAGAAGCTGATCGAGTACAAGACCTACCTGCAGGCGACGCCCTATTTCGACCGGCTCGACTACGTGTCGCCGATGAACCAGGAGCACGCCTTCTGCCTGGCGATCGAGAAGCTCGCCGGGATCGAGGTGCCGCGCCGCGCGCAGCTGATCCGCGTGCTGTTCTGCGAGATCGGCCGGCTGCTGTCGCACCTGCTCAACGTCACGACGCAGGCGATGGACGTCGGCGCCCTCACGCCCCCGCTCTGGGGTTTCGAGGAGCGCGAGAAGCTGATGATCTTCTACGAGCGGGCCTCCGGCGCCCGGCTCCACGCCAACTACTTCCGGCCGGGCGGCGTCCACCAGGACCTGCCGCTCAAGCTGATCGACGACATCGACGCGTTCTGCGACCCGTTCCTGCAGGTCGTGCAGGACCTCGACGACCTCGTCATGGCCAACCGCATCTTCAAGCAGCGCAACGTCGATATCGGCATCGTGTCGGTCGACGAGGCGATGGAGTGGGGCTTCTCGGGCGTGATGGTGCGCGGCTCGGGCATCCCGTGGGACCTGCGCAAGGCGCAGCCCTACGAGTGCTACGAGGAGATGGAGTTCGACATCCCCGTGGGGAAGAACGGCGACACGTACGATCGCCAGGTGATCCGCATGGAGGAGATGCGCCAGTCGGTGCGCATCATGAAGCAGTGCGTCGCCAAGCTGCGCGAGCCCGCCGGCCAGGGGCCGATCGCCTCCGTCGACGGGAAGTTCGCGCCGCCGCCGCGCCGGGAGATGAAGCGCTCGATGGAGGCGCTCATCCACCACTTCAAGCTCTATACCGAGGGCTTCCACGTGCCCGAGGGCGAGGTCTACGCCGCGGTCGAGGCGCCGAAGGGCGAGTTCGGCGTGTACCTGGTGTCCGACGGGACCAACAAGCCGTATCGCTGCAAGATCCGCGCGCCGGGCTTCGCGCACCTGCAGGCGATGGACTGGATGTGCCGCGGGCACCTCTTAGCCGACGTGTCCTGCGTGCTCGGCACGCTCGACATCGTGTTCGGCGAAGTGGATCGGTAAGACAGAAGCGATGGCAAACCGCAGACTCGCCCCCGCCTCGGAGCAGCCCGAGAGCTTCGCGTTCTCGCCGGAGAACGCCGAGTGGGCCAAGACCCAGATCGCCAAGTACCCGGAAGGCCGCCAGGCCTCGGCGGTGATCTCGCTCCTGTGGCGGGCCCAGGAGCAGAACGGCGGCTGGCTGCCGCGGGCGGCCATCGAGGCCGTGGCGGCCGAGCTCGGCATGCCGAACATCCGCGTGCTGGAGGTCGCGACCTTCTACACGATGTTCGCCCTCGAGCCCGTGGGCCGCTTCTGGATCCAGGTCTGCGGCACGGTCCCGTGCGATTCCTGCGGCGCGCGGGGGCTCAAGGAGATGCTCCAGTCCCGCCTGGGACCGGCCGGCCACGTCTCGGCCGACGGCAATTTCTCGTGGCTCGAGGTCGAGTGCCTGGGCGCCTGCTGCAACGCGCCGATGGTGCAGATCAACCAGGACTACTACGAGGACCTGACTCCCGATTCCCTCGGCCAGCTGATGGACGACCTCGCCGCCGGCCGTCCCGTGAAGGTCGGCTCGCAGACCGGTCGCGTCTCGTCCGAGCCCCAGGGCGCCGTGAACACCCTCACCGATCCGACGCTGTTCGACGGCTCGCGGGTCGGCGCGTGGCGCAAGCGCTTCGAGGAGGCCGGCAAGAGCGAGGAACCGGCCGCCAAGACCGGCGAAGCCGCGTCCAGCACGCAGCAGGCCGCCGAGAACCCGAAGCCGGCCCGGCCCGACGCCGGCCGCCCGGTCGAGCGCCCCGTGAGCGACGCNCGGTGAAGCCCGAGGATCGCGCCGACGCGGCCGAGCGCGGCCGCTCCACCGCCAAGCACGGCGCCGCCCGTCCGGGCGACGCGGACGTGCTCGATTCGCCGGCCAAGCGCGTCGCCGAGGGCGAGCCCGCCGCCGGCGAGCAGGGCCATCAGGAGGTGCCGAACCGCGACGCCGTCCCGCAGCAGCCGGAAGCCTCCGGCGCCAGCGAGGGCGAGGTGGCGGCCGAGACCGAGGAAGCCCGCATCGCCGGCGCTCTCGCGGCCCTGCCGAAGGACGCGAGCCCCGAGCAGAAGGCCGACGCGGTGGGCAAGCGCCCGCCGGCTCTGGAGGGCGCCCGCGCCGGGAAGCCGGACGAGCTGACGCGCATCAAGGGCATCGGCCCGGGCAACAGCCAGCGCCTGAACGGGCTCGGCATCTACCATTTCGACCAGATCGCCGCCTGGTCCCGCGACGAGATCGCCTGGGTCGGCACCTACCTCGCGTTCCCGGGTCGCATCGACCGGGAGAACTGGGTGGGGCAGGCCAAGGCCCTGTCGGCGCCGGCTCAGTGAGGACCTGACATGCTGTCGGATCAGGATCGCATCTTCACCAATCTCTACGGCCTGCACTCGCCGGGCCTGGAAGCCGCCAGGAAGCGCGGCGCCTGGGACGGGACCAAGTTCCTGCTGGAGCAGGGCCGCGACTGGATCATCGAGGAGATGAAGGCCTCGGGCCTGCGCGGCCGCGGCGGCGCGGGCTTCCCCACCGGCCTCAAGTGGTCGTTCATGCCCAAGAAGTCCGACGGGCGCCCGCACTACCTCGTCGTCAACGCCGACGAGTCGGAGCCGGGCACCTGCAAGGACCGGGAGATCATGCGGCACGACCCGCATCTCCTGATCGAGGGCTGCATGCTCGCCTGCTTCGCCATGGCGGCGCATGCCTGCTACATCTACATCCGCGGCGAGTACGTCGCCGAGAAGCACGCCCTCCAGAAGGCCGTGGACGAGGCCTACGCGGCCCGCCTCGTCGGCCAGTCGAACGTGCACGACTACCCGTTCGACATCTACGTCCACCACGGCGCGGGCGCCTACATCTGCGGCGAGGAGACGGCCCTCATCGAGAGCCTCGAGGGCAAGAAGGGGATGCCGCGGCTGAAGCCGCCGTTCCCGGCCAATATGGGCCTCTACGGCTGCCCCACGACCGTGAACAACGTCGAGTCGATCGCGGTCGCCGGCACGATCCTGCGCCGCGGCGGCGCGTGGTTCGCGGGGCTCGGCGGCAAGAACAACACCGGCACCAAGCTGTTCTGCGTCTCGGGTCACGTCAACAAGCCGTGCAACGTCGAGGAGGAGCTGGGCATCACCTTCCGCGAGCTCATCGACCGCCATTGCGGCGGCATGCGCGGCGGCTGGGACAACCTGCTGTGCTCGATCCCGGGCGGCTCGTCGGTGCCGCTGGTGCCGGCCGAGCAGATCGTCGACGCCAAGATGGACTTCGACACCCTGCGCAACCTGGGCTCCGGTCTCGGCACCGCGGCGGTGATCGTGCTCGACAAGTCCACCGACATCGTCGCGGCGATCACCCGGATCTCGTACTTCTACAAGCACGAATCCTGCGGCCAGTGCACGCCCTGCCGCGAGGGCACCGGCTGGATGTGGCGGGTCATGCAGCGCATGACCGAGGGCCGCGCCCAGAAGCGCGAGATCGACATGCTGTTCGAGGTGACCAAGCAGATCGAGGGCCACACGATCTGCGCGCTCGGCGACGCGGCGGCCTGGCCGATCCAGGGCCTGATCCGGCACTTCCGCCCCGAGATCGAGAAGCGCATCGACCGCTACACCGCGAACCCGCACAGCGAGCCTGTGCCGATGGCCGCGGAGTGATCCGATGACGGGCCAGCCTGACAACCTGATGCTCGTGTCCCTGCGGGGAATCGACGGGAAGGTCGATCGCCCCAGCGACGATGTCCTTGAACTGAGAGGCCGCATGGCAGCGGTCGAAGCGAATCTGGCTGGCGTCCACCGGCGGATCGACAGGGTCGAGCTTCGCGTCGAGCGGATCGAGCGACGCCTCGATCTCGCCGACGCCCCGCACTGAGATTGCACCGATGACCAAAATCCTCGTCGACGGCACCGAGGTCGATGTCCCGGCCGACTACACGCTGCTCCAGGCCTGCGAGGCCGCGGGGGCCGAGATCCCGCGCTTCTGCTTCCACGAGCGCCTGTCGATCGCCGGCAATTGCCGCATGTGCCTCGTCGAGCTGAAGGGCGCGCCGAAGCCGGTGGCTTCCTGCGCCTACGCGGTGAAGGATTGCCGGCCCGGCCCGAACGGCGAGCCGCCGGAGGTGCTGACCCGCTCACAGGGCACCAAGAAGGCCCGCGAGGGGGTGATGGAGTTCCTCCTCATCAACCACCCCCTCGACTGCCCGATCTGCGACCAGGGCGGCCACTGTGACCTGCAGGACCAAGCGATGGCCTACGGGGTCGATTCGACCCGGTACACGGAGAATAAGCGGGCGGTCGAGGAGAAGCATATCGGCCCGCTGGTGCGGACCGCGATGAACCGCTGCATCCATTGCACCCGCTGCGTGCGCTTCCTCGCCGAGGTCGCGGGCGTGCCCGACCTCGGCGCGATCGGGCGCGGCGAGGACATGGAGATCACCAGCTACCTCGAGCAGTCGATGGCCTCGGAGCTCCAGGGCAACGTCGCCGACCTCTGCCCGGTGGGCGCCCTCGTGCACCGGCCGCAGAGCTACAACGTCCGGCCGTGGGAGCTGAACAAGACCGAGTCCGTCGACGTGATGGACGCGGTCGGCTCGTCGATCCGCATCGACACACGCGGCCGCGAGGTCATGCAGATCGAGCCGCGGATCAGCGAGGAGATCAACGAGGAGTGGATCTCCGACAAGACCCGCTACCACATCGATGGGCTGCGGATGCAGCGCCTCGACCGGCCGTACCTGCGCGAGAACGGCCGGCTGCGGCCCGCCTCCTGGGGTGAGGCGTTCCAGGCCATCGCCGCCAAGGTGAAGAGCGCGGATCCGAAGCGCGTCGGCGCGATCGTCGGCGATCTCGCGGGTGTCGAGGAGATCTTCGCGCTCCGCGAGCTGATCAAGAGCCTCGGCTCGCCGAACCTCGATTGCCGCCAGACCGATGCCGGCCTCGACCCGGCGCTCGGCCGCGCGTCCTACATCTTCAACCCGACCATTCCGGGAATCGAGGCGGCGGACGCGATCCTGATCGTCGGCGCCAACCCGCGCACCGAGGCCTCGCTGCTGAACGTGCGCATCCGCAAGCGCTGGCGCATGGCGCCGCTGGCGGTGGGCGTGATCGGCGAGCCGGTCGATCTGACCTATCCGAGCCATTACATCGGCGCCGGCCCCGACTCGCTGGCGGCGCTCGCCCGCGGCGAGCACAGCTTCCTCGAGATCCTCAAGGAGGCGAAGGCGCCGCTCGTCATCGTCGGCGCCAATGCGGCACCGGGCATCCTGGCCGCTGCCGCCTCCCTCGCGAAGGAGGTCGGCGCGGTCTCGGCCGAGGGCAACGGCTTCGGCGTGCTGCACACCGCGGCGGCCCGGGTCGGCGCGCTCGATCTCGGCTTCGTGCCGGGGGAGGGCGGCCTGACCTTCGCGCAGATGCTAGAGCCGGGCGCGCTCGATGTCCTGTTCAACCTCGGCGCCGACGAGCGCGACGTCGCCCCGGGCGCCTTCGTGGTCTACCAGGGCAGCCACGGCGACCGCGGCGCCTCCCGCGCCGACGTGATCCTGCCGGGCGCCGCCTACAGCGAGAAGTCGGCGACCTGGGTGAACACCGAGGGGCGCGTCCAGATGGGCAACCGCGCCGCCTTCCCGCCTGGCGACGCCCGCGAGGACTGGGCGATCCTGCGCGCCCTGTCGGACGTGCTGGGCCAGCGCCTGCCCTTCGATTCGCTGACCGCGCTCCGGCGGGCGCTCTACGCCGCCCACCCGCATCTGGCGGCGATCGGCGCGGTCGAGCCGGGCAACGTGACCGAGGCGGTCGACCGGCTCGCCGGTCTCGGCGGCACCGCGACCGGGCCGGCCTTCGCGTCGCCCGTGACCGACTTCTACCTCACCAACCCGATCGCCCGCGCCTCGCGCATCCTCGCGGAGTGCTCGCGCCTCGCCCGGGAGCGCGCCGCCGAGGCGCGGCCCCTCGCGGCGGCCGAGTAGGAGCTCAAGACCGATGACGCCGCTCGAAATCCTCGGGACCGTGCTCCTGATCGTGCTGAAGAGCTTCGTGCTGCTCTCGGCACTGCTCGTCTTCATCGCCTACGCGCTGCTCGCCGACCGCAAGATCTGGGCGGCGGTGCAGCTCCGCCGCGGCCCCAACGTGGTCGGGCCGTTCGGCCTGTTCCAGTCCTTCGCCGACCTGATCAAGTTCGTGATCAAGGAGCCGGTGATCCCGGCGGGCGCCAACAAGGCGATCTACCTGCTGGCCCCGCTCGTCTTCGCGATGCTCGCCCTGTCGAGCTGGGCGGTGATCCCGCTCGCGGACGGCTGGGCGATCGCCGACATCAACGTCGGCATCACCTACATCTTCGCGATCTCGTCGCTGGGCGTGTACGGCGTCATCATGGGCGGCTGGGCGTCGAACTCGAAATACGCCTTCCTCGGCGCGCTCCGCTCGGCGGCCCAGATGATCTCCTACGAGGTCTCACTCGGCTTCGTGATCATCTGCGTGCTGCTCTGCGCCGGCTCGCTCAACCTCTCGCGGATCGTGATGGCGCAGGACACCAGCCTCGGCCTGTTCGGCTGGTACTGGCTGTGGCTGTTCCCGATGTTCGTGGTGTTCTTCGTCTCGGCGCTCGCCGAGACCAACCGCCCGCCCTTCGACCTGCCGGAGGCCGAGTCGGAGCTCGTGGCCGGCTACATGGTCGAGTACTCCTCGACGCCGTACCTGCTGTTCATGCTCGGCGAGTACGTCGCCATCATGAGCATGTGCGCGCTGGGGACCATCCTGTTCCTGGGCGGCTGGCTGTCCCCGATCCCGTTCGCGCCCTTCACCTGGGTGCCGGGCGTGATCTGGTTCACCCTGAAGGCGAGCTTCCTGTTCTTCCTGTTCGCGATGGTGAAGTCCATCGTGCCCCGCTACCGCTACGATCAGCTCATGCGCCTCGGCTGGAAGGTCTTCCTGCCGATCTCCCTGATCTCGGTCGTCGTCGTCGCCTTCGTGCTCAAGCTGACCGGCCTCGCGCCGGGCGCCTGAGCCCCCCTTCGCATCGGAGATCCGGGCATGAAGCTCGATCAGGTCGCCAAGAGCCTTCTCCTGAAGGAGTTCGTGTCCGGGATGATCCTCGGCATGCGCTACTTCTTCAAGCCGAAAGCCACGATCAACTACCCGTTCGAGATGGGCCATCGCGGTCCGCGCTTCCGGGGCGAGCACGCGCTGCGCCGCTACCCGAACGGCGAGGAGCGGTGCATCGCCTGCAAGCTCTGCGAGGCGATCTGCCCGGCGCAGGCGATCACCATCGAGGCGGGCCCCCGCCGGAACGACGGCACCCGCCGCACGACGCGCTACGACATCGACATGGTGAAGTGCATCTACTGCGGCATGTGCCAGGAGGCCTGCCCGGTGGACGCCATCGTGGAGGGGCCGAACTTCGAGTTCTCGGTGGAGACCCGAGAGGAGCTTCTCTACGACAAGCAGAAGCTCCTGCTGAACGGTGACCGCTGGGAGCGCGAGATCGCCCGCAACATCGCGATGGACGCGCCGTACCGCTGAGGCATCGTCCCGGGCGCCGGTCGACGGCGCCCGGAAGAAGATGCCGCGAAGACACGGCTCTCGAGCACCGCACCGGTTCCCGGTTCCGGTGCGATGCTCTAGAGCCATGCCGGGGGCGCTGTTGTGCCCCCGTCGACCGGGTTCTATAGACGGGCCGCCCGCCGCGGACCGTCTCCACGCACGGCAGAAGGGGCCGCTCCGGCGGCCGATCCCGATCAGCGCATGACCGCAGCAGCCGCCTTCTTCTATCTGTTCGCGAGCATCACGGTCGCGTCGGGCTTCATGGTGATCGCCTCGCGCAATCCCGTCGCCTCGGTGCTGTTCCTGATCCTCGCCTTCGTGAACGCCGCCGGGCTGTTCGTCCTGATGGGCGCCGAGTTCCTCGCGATGATCCTCGTGGTCGTCTACGTGGGCGCAGTCGCGGTGCTGTTCCTGTTCGTGGTGATGATGCTCGACGTCGACTTCGCCGAGCTGCGCCAGGGCTTCCAGCAGTATCTCCCGATCGGCGCCCTGATCGGCGCGGTCTTCCTGGTCGAGATCCTGCTGGTCGTCGGCTCGTGGAGCATCGATCCGGGCCTCGTCCAGGCCCCGCTCGGCAACGTCGCCTCGGCCGAGAACCTGACCAACGCCCAGGCGCTCGGCCGCGTGATCTACACGGACTACGCCTACTTCTTCCAGCTCGCCGGCCTGATCCTGCTGGTCGCCATGATCGGCGCCATCGTGCTGACGCTGCGCGACCGGCCGGGCGTCAAGCGCCAGAACATCGCGGTCCAGAACGCCCGCACCCAGGCCATGGCGGTCGAGACGCGCAAGGTCCCGTCGCGCCAGGGTGTCGAGGTCTGATGCGCGCGCTGATGAGAGCCGGAGGAATCGAACGATGATCGGCCTGAGCCACTACCTCACCGTCGCGGCGATCCTGTTCACGCTCGGCGTGCTCGGCATCTTCATCAACCGCAAGAACATCATCGTCATCCTGATGTCGGTCGAGCTGATCCTGCTCTCGGTCAACATCAACCTCGTCGCCTTCTCGACGCAGCTGAACGACATCACCGGACAGGTCTTCGCCCTGTTCGTGCTGACCGTCGCGGCCGCCGAATCGGCGATCGGCCTCGCCATCCTGGTGGTGTTCTTCCGGAACCGCGGCTCGATCGCGGTGGAAGACGTCAGCATGATGAAGGGCTAGGGCCTTCCCCTTCGCGCGCCCCGAGTGACATCCGGACGCCGCCGCTTCGCGGCCGGCCCGGAGGACGGACTGCAAGAGAGCGATGTATCACGCGATCGTCTTCTTCCCGCTCATCGGCTTCCTGATCGCCGGCCTGTTCGGCCGGTACATCGGGGCGCGCGCCTGTGAGTACATCACCACGTCCTTCCTCGCCTTCACGGCGCTGATCGCCTGGGGCGTGTTCATCGACGGCGGGCCGGCCGAGCGCGTGCAGGTGGCGTCCTGGTTCGCGGCCGGCGACCTCCAGGTCGACTGGGCCTTCAAGGTCGACACCCTGACCCGGGTGATGCTGGTGGTCGTGACGACCGTCTCGACCCTCGTGCACCTCTACTCCGTCGGCTACATGGAGGAGGATCCGCACCGGCCGCGCTTCTTCGCGTACCTGTCGCTGTTCACCTTCGCCATGCTGATGCTGGTGACGGCCGACAACCTCGTCCAGATGTTCTTCGGCTGGGAGGGCGTGGGCCTCGCCTCGTACCTGCTGATCGGCTTCTGGTACGAGAAGCCCTCGGCCAACGCCGCCGCCATGAAGGCGTTCATCGTCAACCGCGTCGGCGATTTCGGCTTCTCCCTCGGCATCTTCCTGGTCTTCGTGCTGACCGGCTCGGTGGCGTTCGACGCGATCTTCGGCAAGGTCGACGCGATCAAGACGCTCACCTTCCACTTCCTGGGCTACGACTGGAACGCCCTGACGCTCGCCTGCCTGCTGCTGTTCATGGGCGCCATGGGCAAGTCGGCGCAGTTCCTGCTGCACACGTGGCTGCCGGACGCCATGGAGGGCCCGACCCCGGTCTCCGCGCTGATCCACGCCGCCACCATGGTCACCGCCGGCGTGTTCATGGTCGCCCGCCTGTCGCCGCTCTTCGAGGAGGCGCCGAACGCGCTCATCGTCGTCACGGTGATCGGCGGCATCACGTCCCTGTTCGCGGCCACGATCGGCCTCGTGCAGAACGACATCAAGCGGGTCATCGCCTACTCGACCTGCTCGCAGCTCGGCTACATGTTCGTGGCGCTCGGCGTCGGCGCCTACGCGGCCGGCGTGTTCCACCTGTTCACCCACGCCTTCTTCAAGGCGCTGCTGTTCCTCGGGGCCGGCTCGGTCATCCACGCGATGCACCACGAGCAGGACATGCGGAACATGGGCGGCCTGCGCCGCTACATCCCCTACACCAGCGCCATGATGGCGATCGGCTCCCTCGCGCTGATCGGCTTCCCCTACACGGCCGGCTACTACTCGAAGGACGCGATCATCGAGGCGGCCTACGCCTCGACCCGCCCGGGGCACACGCTCGCCTTCCTGTGCACCGTGGTGGCGGCGTTCTTCACCTCGTTCTACTCCTGGCGCCTGTTCTTCATGACCTTCGAGGGCCCGGCCCGCTGGGGCGCGCACGCCGCCCACGATCAGCACCACGCGCACGCGGTCGCCCACGCGAGCATGGTCCACGCGACCATGGCCCACGAGGCCGACGGCGCGCCCGGCCACACCGAGGGCGTCGCCCACGACGACAAGGGCCACGACATCGAGCCGGCCCACAAGAGCGACCTCGTCGCCGACGACCACCACGGGCACGGCCACCACGGCGACCACACGCCCCACGAGAGCCCGCTGGTGATGACGATCCCGCTGGCGATCCTCGCCTTCGGCGCGCTGTTCGCCGGGATCATCTTCCACAACCGCTTCATCGGCGAGGGGATGGACGCGTTCTGGGGCCACGCCCTGGCGCACGGGCCGAACAACCACATCATGCACGAGATCCACGAGGTCCCGGCGCTGGTCTCGTACGCGCCGCTGATCATGCTGATCCTCGGGTTCGTCGTCGCCTACTGGATGTACATCCGCCGGCCGGAGCTGCCGGGCGCGCTCGCCGCGCAGCAGCCGTCGCTGTACCGGTTCCTGCTCAACAAGTGGTATTTCGACGAGATCTACGACCGGATCTTCGTCCGCCCGGCCAAGGATTTCGGCCTGTTCCTGTGGAAGCAGGGCGACGGCCGGATCATCGACGGCATCGGGCCGAACGGGATCGCGGCGCGCGTCGTGGACGTGACCCGCGGGGTCGTCCGCCTCCAGACCGGCTACCTCTACCACTACGCCTTCGTCATGCTCATCGGCGTCGCCGGCCTGATCAGCTGGTACCTGATGTCCGGCCTGCCCAAGGGTGCACACTGACATGCTCGGCCTCGGCATCCTCTCCGGCCTGCTGATCGTGCCGCTCTGCGGCGCGGCCTTCATCCTGACGCTGAGCGGCGACGAGGAGTCGGTCGCGCGCAACAGCCGCTGGGCCGCGCTCGCCACGACGATCGTCACGTTCCTGCTCTCCCTGGTGGCCTGGAGCCGCTACGACACCGCCTCGTCGAGCTTCCAGCTGGTCGAGAGCCACGCCTGGCTCACCGAGACGATCCGGTTCAAGCTCGGCGTCGACGGCTTCTCCATGCCGCTGATCCTGCTGACCACGTTCCTGATGCCGTTCTGCATCGGCGCCTCGTGGCACTCGATCCACTTCCGCGTGAAGGAGTACTTCGTCGCCTTCCTCGTCCTCGAGACGACGATGATCGGCGTGTTCGCCTCCCTCGACCTGCTGCTGTTCTACCTGTTCTTCGAGGCCGGCCTGATCCCGATGTTCCTGATCATCGGCATCTGGGGCGGCGCGCGCCGGGTCTACGCCAGCTTCAAGTTCTTCCTGTACACCCTGCTCGGCTCGGTGCTGATGCTGCTCGCCGTGATGGCGATGTACTGGCAGGCCGGCACCACCGACATCCCGACCCTGCTGCAGTACCGCTTCCCGGTGCAGATGCAGACCTGGCTGTGGCTCGCCTTCTTCGCCTCCTTCGCGGTGAAGATGCCGATGTGGCCGGTCCACACCTGGCTGCCCGACGCCCACGTGGAGGCCCCCACCGCCGGCTCGGTGATCCTGGCGGGCATCCTCCTGAAGATGGGCGGCTACGGCTTCATCCGGATCTCGCTGCCGATGCTGCCGGTGGCGAGCCACGACTTCGCGCCCCTCGTCTTCGCGCTGTCGGTGATCGCGATCATCTTCACGTCGCTCACCGCGATGATGCAGACCGACATCAAGAAGCTGATCGCCTACTCGTCGGTGGCCCATATGGGCTTCGTGACGCTGGGCCTGTTCACCCTGAACGAGCAGGGGATCCAGGGCGCGCTGTTCCTGATGATCTCCCACGGCATCGTGTCGGGCGCGCTCTTCCTCTGCGTCGGCGTCGTCTACGACCGGATGCACACCCGCGAGATCTCGGCCTACGGCGGCCTCGTGAAGCGGATGCCGCTCTACGCGGTGGCCATGATGGTGTTCACCATGGCCAATGTCGGCCTGCCGGGCACCTCGGGCTTCGTCGGCGAGTTCCTGTCGATGCTCGGCGCCTTCAAGGCGAACCCGAACGTGGCGTTCTTCTCGACCTTCGGCATCATCCTGTCGGCCGGCTACGCCCTGTGGCTCTACGCCCGGGTGGTCTACGGGAAGCTGGAGAAGCCGAACCTCCAGGGCATCCTGGATCTCGACACCCGCGAGAAGATCATCCTGGCGCCGCTGGTCGTGCTGACGATCTACTACGGGGTGCACCCGGCCCCCGTGCTCGACGTGTTCGCGCCCTCGACCGACGCGCTGATGGCGAGCATCAAGACCGCGCTCTCGAACACCCAGACGGCCGCCGCGGCGCTGCCGATCCCGCGTTGAGGCGGACACCATGACAACCGTCCACTCCGTCCTGCCCTCGCTGGCGCCGCTCCTGCCCGAGCTGATCCTCGGCGTCGGCGTTCTGCTGCTGATCCTCTACGGCGCGTGGCGCGGCGACCGCTCGGCCGAGACCGTGAGCATCGGCGCCCTCGCGCTCCTGCTTGTCGCCCTCTCGGTGGTGATCTCACAGCCGGTCCACGGCCGGATCACGACCCTGTCGGGCGCCTTCGTGTCCGACTCCTTCTCCAAGGTGATGAAGTCGCTGGTGCTGCTCGGCTCCTCGGCGACGATCCTGCTGGCGCACGACTACTTCAAGCGCGAGCGCATCGACCGGTTCGAGTTCCCGGTGCTGATCGTGCTCTGCACCATCGGCATGATGGTCATGGTCTCGGCCAACGACCTGATCGCGCTCTACCTGGGCCTCGAGCTGCAGTCGCTCGCCGCCTACGTGATCGCGGCCTTCCACCGCGACGACGTCAAGTCCACCGAGGCCGGCCTCAAGTACTTCGTGCTGGGCGCGCTCTCCTCCGGCATGCTGCTCTACGGCGCCTCGCTGGTCTACGGCTTCACCGGCACGGTCTCGTTCCCCGGCATCGTCTCGGCGCTCAACGAGAATGCCGGCTTCGGCATCGTGCTGGGCATCGTGTTCCTGGCGGCCGGCGTGTGCTTCAAGCTGGCGGCCGTGCCGTTCCACATGTGGACGCCCGACGTCTACGAGGGCTCGCCGACCCCGGTGACGGCCTTCTTCGCCTCGGCGCCCAAGATGGCCGCCGTGGCGATGACCGTGCGGGTCTTCATCGGCGCGATGCCGGACGTGACGGCGATCTGGCAGCAGATCTTCATCTTCGTCTCGATCGCGTCCATGGCGCTCGGCTCGTTCGCGGCGATCGGCCAGACGTCGATCAAGCGTCTGATGGCCTACTCGTCGATCGCCAATATCGGCTACGCGCTGATCGGCCTGGCCTCCGGCTCGGAGGAGGGGATCAGCGGGCTCGTCACCTACATGATCATCTACCTCGCGATGACGCTCGGCACCTTCGCGATCATCCTGTCGCTGCGGCGCCGGGACGTGATGTTCGAGAAGATCGAGGACCTGTCGGGCCTGTCGCGGACCCATCCGTGGCTCGCCTTCTGCCTCGCCGCGATGATGTTCTCGCTGGCCGGCATCCCGCCGCTCGCCGGGTTCTTCGCGAAGTTCTACGTCTTCGCCGCCGCCATCAAGGCGGGCCTCGTGACGCTGGCGGTGATCGGCGTGGTGACCAGCGTGGTCGGCGCCTACTACTACCTGCGCGTCGTGCGCATCATGTACTTCGACGAGCCGAAGGAGCCGTACGAGGCGATGGCCCCGGGGCTGCGCGTCGTGCTCGCCCTGTCGAGCGTCGTCGTGGTGCTGTTCTTCCTGCTGCCCGGGCCGCTGGTCGGCGCCGCCGGCCGGGCCGCGAAGTCGTTGTTCTAGGAACGTCTTGAGCTATCGACTCGGGCCCTCGGCGCGCGCCGAGGGCCACCGCCTGCACGTCCACGACACCCTCGGCTCCACCAACACGGAGGCCATGGCGCGCGCGCGCGCGGGCGAGACCGGACCGCTCTGGGTGGTGACCCACCGCCAGGAGGCGGGCCGCGGCCGGCGGGGCAACAGCTGGGCCTCGCTCCCCGGGAACCTCGCGGCCAGCGTGCTCTGGCCGGTCGCCGGGGTCGCGCCCGACCACCTCGCCGAGCTCGGCTTCGTGGCCGGCCTCGCCCTGGTCGAGGCGCTGGAGGCGGCCTGCGGCACCCTGCCGGATACCGGATCCGGCGCCGGCGCCCGATCTTTCCGGCTTAAATGGCCGAACGACGTGCTGCTCGGCGGGGCGAAGCTCGCCGGCCTGCTGCTGGAGGCGGAGACGCTGCCGGGCGGCCGGCGCGCCGCCGTCATCGGCTTCGGCGTGAACGTCGCGGCCGCGCCGGAGGGCCTCGGGGCCGCGAGCTTGGCGGCGGCGGGTTACGCGGCCGGTGCCGAGGCGCTACTGGAACATCTCTCGGACCGGGTGGCCGCGCGGGCGCGCGCCTGGGACCGGGGACGGAATTTCGCTGACCTGCGCGCGGCCTGGCTCGCGCGGGCCGCGGGTCTCGGATCGGAGATCGCGGTGCACAGCGGCGGGCACACCCTGCGGGGCGTGTTCGAGACGATCGACGAGGGGGGGCGGCTCGTGATCCTCGCCCCCGACGGGAACCGGCATACCGTGACGGCGGGCGAGGTGCATTTCGGATCGGCCGCGACGGCGGCCTGAGTTTGGACGACGACAGATGGTTAAGGGACAGGAGGAGCTGGTCTTCCTGCCGCTCGGCGGCGTGGGCGAGATCGGGATGAACGCGGCGCTCTACGGGTTCGGCCCGGAGAAGGGCCGGAAGTGGATCATGGTCGATTGCGGCATGGGCTTCGCCGGTGAGGAGCAGATGCCGGGCGTCGACCTGATGTTCCCCGACCTCTCCTTCATCGAGGAGCGGCGCAAGGACCTGCTGGGGATCTTCATCACCCACGCGCACGAGGACCATATCGGGGCGATCTCGGAGCTGTGGCCCCGGCTCAAGGCACCGGTCTACGCGACGCGCTTCGCCAAGAACCTGCTGGAGACCCGGCGCCTGTCCGAGCCCGGCGCCCCGAAGGTCGAGCTGCGGGAGGTGAAGCCCGGCCGGCGCGTGACCGTCGGGCCGTTCGAGCTGGAGTACGTGCCGGTCTCGCACTCCATCCCGGAATCCAACGCCATCGCGATCCGCACCGCGGCGGGCCTCGTCCTGCACACCGGCGACTGGAAGATCGACCCGACCCCGGTGGCCGGCTCGGTGACGTCCCCGGAGGCGTTCACGGCGCTCGGGGACGAGGGCGTCCTCGCCATCGTCTGCGACTCGACCAACGTCGTGCGCGAGGGCTTCTCGCCGAGCGAGAAGACCGTCGCCGAGACCCTGAAGACGCTGATCGCGGACGCGCCGCACCGGGTCGCGGTGACGACCTTCGCGTCGAACGTGGCGCGCATCCGCGCGGTCGCCGAGGCCGCCGCCGCCTGCGGGCGCGAGGTCATCGCGGTCGGCCGCGCCATGGACCGGGTGATCGACGTCGCCCGCGAGTGCGGCTACCTCGACGGCCTGCCCGAGTTCCGCCGCTCGGATTCGTGGAAGAGCCTGCCGCGGGAGCGCGTCGTCGCCCTGCTCACCGGTTCCCAGGGCGAGCCGCGGGCGGCCCTCGCCCGCGTCTCCCGCCGCGACCACCCGGATATCAGCCTCACCGCCGGTGACCAGGTGATCTTCTCCTCGCGCGCCATCCCGGGCAACGAGCGCGATGTCGGGTCGATCATCAACGACCTGATCGAGCAGGGCGTCGAGGTGATCACCGACCGCACCGACCTCGTCCACGTCTCCGGTCACCCGCGCCGGGACGAGATGGTCGAGATGTACCGGTGGACCCGCCCCGGCACCGCCATCCCGGTCCACGGCGAGGCCCTGCACCTCGACGAGCACGCCCGCTTCGCGCGGGCGCAGGGCGTGCAGAACGTGGTCAAGGCCCGCAACGGCAGCCTGATCCGCCTGAGCCCGGGCAAGCCCGAGGTGATCGACCACGTGAAGGCCGGCCGCCTGTTCAAGGACGGGGACGTCCTGATCGACGAGAAGGACCGGGCGATCCCGGAGCGACGCAAGCTGATGCAGGCCGGCTTGGTCTCGGTGGCGATCGCCATCGACGAGGACGGCGTCGTGCTCGGCGAGCCGGCCGTGGACATCATCGGCCTGCCGAACCGCGGCCGGTCCGGCGAGCCGCTGATCGAGACCGTGGTGGACGCGGTCTCCCGCACCCTCTCGGAGATGTCGCGGGGCAAGCTCAAGGACTCGGAGAGCGTCGAGAAGACGGTCGACCGGGCCGTGCGCACCGCGGTCAACGAGGTGTGGGGCAAGAAGCCGGCCTGCCACGTGCAGGTGGTGGAGGTCTGATCTTGGCGGCCGATAGCGGTTGGCTGTAATCTAGACCGGGCCGATGCAGCCGGTCGTCCGACCGGCTGCCGGACACGGCCCAGGCTCCGTCTCCGTGCGGGAGAGGGACAGGGTGAGGGGACAAGGTTCTGCCGGAGAGGGCGTGTCCCTCACCTCAACCCTCTCCCGCACGGGAGAGGGGGCCGGTCGCGTCCCGGCGCACGGGCGGAGCCTTCCCCGCGAACGAACGAAGCTCCCGGACAGGGGGCCAGCACGCCGGGGAGGAAACACCATGATCGGCCGTCTCAACCACGTGGCCATCGCCGTGCAGGATCTCGACGCCGCCTGCGCGGTCTACCGCGACACGCTGGGCGCGACGATCACCGCGCCCCTGCCGCAGCCCGAGCACGGCGTCACCGTCGTGTTCGTCGAGCTGCCGAACAGCAAGATCGAGCTGATGTCCCCCCTGGGCGAGGGCTCGCCGATCGAGGCCTTCGTGGCCCGGAACCCGGGCGGCGGCATCCACCACGTCTGCTACGAGGTCGACGACATCCTGGCCGCCCGCGATCAGCTCAAAGCGCAGGGCGCCCGGGTGCTTGGCACCGGCGAGCCGCGGATCGGCGCGCACGGCAAGCCGGTCCTGTTCCTGCACCCCAAGGACTTCCTGGGCACACTGGTCGAGCTGGAGCAGGTGTGAGCCGGATGATGAACGCGCTGGCCCGCTCGACGCCGGTGACCCTGGCGGCGATCACCGTCCTGATCGCCGCCTTCGTGGCGGCGGCGGTGGGCCTGTTCAAGCTGACGGTGGGCGGGGCGATCGCCCTCTACTTCGTGGTCTGGTGGACGCTGCTCTTCGCCGTCCTGCCCCTGCGCAACCAGCCGGAGACGCGGCCCAGCCACGTGGTGCCGGGCCAGGATCCCGGCGCGCCGGCGGCGCCGCGGCTGCGCGAGAAGGCGATCTGGACGACGCTGGTCGCGGGCGCCGCCTTCCTGATCGCCCTGGCGGTGTTCCCGCTGACCGGGCTGTAGCACGGGTCGGAACGGCGGTCCGGGACGGGCCGCCGCGGCGGGTTACGGCTCGGGAAACCAGATGGCGCGGGCCCTTCGGGCGGTCCGGCACGGCCGCGCCGACCGGACCCAAGAATAAAAAAAGCAAGGCCCGAGGCCTTGCTTTCAAGCTTCAGTGGCTCGACCTTGAAAGATCCCTCGCATTGGCTGCGGGGCGGTCGCTTTTCCTCCCGAGACTCGGACCTTGCGCCGCCTCTTCCGGGCGTCGCAAACATCGCCGGACGCTTATAGGAACAACAATTCGTGTTGTCACCGGGTCTGCGAGAAAAATCTGCGCTTTCTTGCCGGCAAATGGGCAGACCGCTGCCCGCCTAGGCAGCGGCCCCACCGCGGCCGGGCCGCCGCCTCCGGTTCGCCGCGATTACGCCCCGCCGTGGTCGCGCAGTGCTTGTAATTTGCGTCTCCGGCGTGTTGTGTGCCGGCGCGCCGCGGCTCCTCCCGGCCGATCCTCTTCCAAGACTCTGACGACATGCGTCTCTCCCGCTACTTCATGCCGACCTTGCGCGAGACGCCCAAGGAAGCCGAGATCGTCTCGCATCGGCTGATGCTGCGCGCCGGCCTGGTCCGCCAGGAAGCCGCCGGCATCTACGCCTGGCTGCCGCTGGGCCTGCGGGTGCTGGAGCGCGTCTGCGCGGTGATCCGACGGGAGCAGGACCGGTCCGGCGCCGTCGAGATCCTGATGCCGACGGTGCAGTCCGCCGAGCTGTGGCGGGAATCCGGCCGCTACGATGCCTACGGCAAGGAGATGCTGCGCCTGAAGGATCGTCACGACCGCGAGATGCTCTACGGCCCCACCGCCGAGGAGATGGTCACCGAGATCTTCCGGGCGAGCGTGCGCTCCTACAAGGACCTGCCCAAGAACCTCTACCAGATCTCGTGGAAGTTCCGCGACGAGGTGCGGCCGCGCTTCGGCACGATGCGCTCCCGCGAGTTCCTGATGAAGGACGCCTACTCGTTCGACTTCGACCAGGCCGGGGCGCGCCACGCCTACAACCGGATGTTCGTGGCGTACCTGCGCACCTTCGCGGGCCTCGGCCTGCGGGCGATCCCGATGCGCGCCGATACCGGCCCGATCGGCGGCGACCTGTCCCACGAGTTCATCATCCTGGCCAAGACGGGCGAGAGCGAGGTCTTCTGCGACAAGACCTATCTCGACTTCGACATCCCGCCGGCGACCGTCGATTTCGACGACGTCGCCGCCCTCCAGGGCATCGTCGATGCCTGGACCTCGCACTACGCGGCCACCGAGGAGATGCACGAGCCGGCGGCCTTCGCGGAGGTCCCGGAGGACAACCGCATGGCGGCCCGCGGCATCGAGGTCGGGCACATCTTCTATTTCGGCACCAAGTATTCCGAGCCGATGGGCGCCAAGGTCGCCGGTCCGGACGGGATCGAGCGGCCGGTCCACATGGGCTCCTACGGCATCGGGCCGAGCCGCCTGGTCGCCGCCATCGTCGAGGCCAGCCACGACGAGGCCGGGATCATCTGGCCGGACTCGGTGGCACCGTTCGACGTCGCGCTGATCAACCTCAAGGTCGGGGACGCGGCAACGGACGCCGCCTGCGCGCAGATCCAGTCCGACCTCGAGACCGCCGGCCTGTCGGTGCTCTACGACGACCGCGACGAGCGCCCCGGCGCGAAATTCGCCACCGCCGACCTGATCGGCCTGCCCTGGCAGGTGATCGTCGGGCCCAAGGGCCTGGCGGAGGGCAAGGTCGAGCTGAAGCGGCGTGCCGGTGGCGAGCGCGAGAGCCTCGCGACCGTCGATCTGCTGGCACGCATCCGGCGCGTCTGAGGCGTGCCGATGGCGGCCTCAGCGGCGCTGGACCGGGTCCGGACCTTCGCGGCCTCGTTCACGGCCTCGTTCCGCCAGGGCACCGCGCCCTTCGCGCCGTTCGAGTGGATCCTCGCCGGCCGCTACCTGCGCGCCCGGCGCCGGGGCGGCGGCGTCTCGGTGGTGGCGTTCTTCTCGGTGCTCGGCATCGCGCTCGGCGTCGCCACGCTGATCATCGTCCTGTCGGTGATGAACGGCTTCCGGGCGGAGCTGCTGTCGAAGATCGTCGGCATCAACGGCCACCTGTTCGCGACGCCCATCGACCGGCCGCTCAACGACTGGACCGACCTGTCGGAGCGCCTGTCGAAGGTGGCGGGCGTGCGCGCCGCGGTGCCGCTGGTCGAGGGCCAGGCCTTCGCCTCGTCGCAGTACGGCGGATCCGGCGTCATCATCCGCGGCGTGCGGGCAGCCGACCTCGACGCGCTGGCGGCCGTCTCCTCGTCGATCCGCGGCGGCACCCTGGAGGGCTTCGACGACGGCACCGGGGTGCTGATCGGGCGGCGGCTTGCCGACACGCTGGGCCTGCAGGCCGGCGACACGATCACGCTGGTCACGCCCAAGGGCTCGTCCACGCCCTTCGGGACGGCGCCGCGCACCAAGAGCTACACCGTCAAGGCGGTCTTCGAGGTCGGCATGACCGAGTTCGACCAGACCTTCGTGTTCATGCCGCTCGCCGAGGCCCAGGCCTTCTTCAACAAGGACGGCGACGTGAGCATGATCGAGATCTACGTCGACGATCCCGACCACGTCGGCGACATGCGCGAGCCCCTGGAGATGGCGGCCGAGCGCCCGATCCTGCTCACCGACTGGCGCCAGCGCAACCGGACCTTCTTCGGGGCCCTGGAGGTCGAGCGGAACGTCATGTTCCTGATCCTCAGCCTGATCGTGGTCGTGGCGACGCTCAACATCGTCTCCGGCCTGATCCTGCTGGTGCGCGACAAGTCGAGCGACATCGCGATCCTGCGCACCATGGGGGCGACGCCGGGCACGATCATGCGGGTGTTCCTGATCAACGGCGCGCTGATCGGCGTCGTCGGGACGCTCAGCGGGCTGGGGCTCGGCGTCCTGATCACCCTCAACATCAAGCCGATCCAGCACGTGCTGTTTCCGGGCGCCTGGGACCCGACGGTGCGCTTCCTCGCCGAGATCCCGGCCCAGATGAACCCGAAGGAGATCACCGCCGTGGTGATCACCTCCCTGCTGCTGTCGCTCGCGGCGACGCTGTATCCCTCCTGGCGCGCCGCCCGGCTCGATCCGGTGCAGGCCCTCCGCTACGGCTGACGGTCCGCATCCGATGAGCGATTCGAGCCAGACAGCCGGCGACCCGCCGGTTCCGGCCCTGTTCTTCTCCCGCGTCGAGCGGCGCTACGCCCAGGCCGAGGGTGCCCTGGAGATCCTGCGCGGGGCCGACCTCGCGATCTGGCCGGGCGAGCTGGTGGCGCTGGTCGCGCCGTCGGGCGCCGGGAAGTCGACGCTGCTGCATCTCGCCGGCCTGCTCGAGCGGCCCGACGGGGGCGAGATCTACATCGGCGGCCACCCGACCGCCGCGATGGCGGATGCCGAGCGCACCCGCCTGCGGCGCGAGGAGATGGGCTTCGTCTACCAGTTCCACCATCTCCTGCCCGAATTCTCCGCGCTGGAGAACGTGGTGATGCCCCAGCTCATCCGCGGCCTGAAGCGCCCGGAGGCGAAGGCCCGCGCCACGGAACTCCTGAGCTTCCTGGGCCTCAAGGAGCGGCTGCCGCACCGCCCCGCGGAGCTGTCGGGGGGCGAGCAGCAGCGCGTCGCCATCGCCCGGGCCGTGGCCAACGGCCCGCGCCTCCTCCTCGCCGACGAGCCGACCGGCAACCTCGACCCCGGGACGGCGGGCCACGTCTTCTCGGTCCTGATGGCGCTGGTCCGCGCCTCGGGGCTCGCCGCCCTGGTCGCGACCCACAACCTGGAGCTGGCCGCCCGCATGGATCGGCGGGTCACCATCCGGGACGGGCTGATCACGCAGCTCGACTGAGCCGCGCCCCGTCCGGGCCGGTGTCCCGCGCGGCGGCGCAGTGACGGCACCACCGTCGTCGCGAACAGCGCGCGGTCGTTCGGGGGGCACGGCGCGTCGCCTGGCCGTACCACCCTGGGTCGATTCCTGGTCGGACCATGACGGAGCCCCGTCGGGGCAGCGCGTCCCGTGCGCGGGACGGTGCGCAGCTCGGCGGTCGTCCCTCGAACGCCGCGCACCGCCAGCCTCGATCAACCACAAGGCGCAGTGATCCGGGACCGTGGCCTGCCCGGGTCCGTGGGCTCACGCTCCCCGCAAGTGCACGCGATTTTTAATCCGTCGCGCCGCGTGCGGCGCGTCACGTCGCGAAAGACACCGGCTCCCTACCTTACGATCACGCTAGATAAAACAGAGCCGAACAACCGTCCTGTACTGCGTGATCTCTGGAGCACCACCATGAAGACCCGTATCGCCGTCGCCGTCACCGCACTTATCCTTGGCGCCGCTCCGATCTCGTCCGCTCTGGCGGCGAACGGGGCCCGCTGGACGGGCCTCGCGCCCTACGAGGTCGAGACCACGGGCTCGCTGGGTCTCGGGGTCCACGACGATCCCAACTATGTCGGCTGTCCGCTGAGCTCGGCCGCCGAGGGCAACGCCAACCAGCAGACCCGGCCGGTGAAGCAGTACGGACAGACCGCCGGCGGCTACCGCTGCTGAGCCGGCGCGAGGACGGATGAAGCTCAAGGCTCTCTCCTACGTCATGATCGGCGCCTTCGTGAGCGGCCTGCTCATGACCTTCGTCGGTTCGGCCACCGCGCTGCTCGGGCAGTGATCGGAGGGCGCCGTCTCCCTCGGGAGGCGGCGCCGCCCGCGTTGGGCCGGCGCGGTCAGAACGCGCGGGACGGGCCGGGGCCGGCCTCGGCGGCCGTCAGCCGCTCGACGTAGTCGCAGGCATCGCGGATGGCATCGGGGCCCTCCGCCATCCGCGCCCGGGCCGCCGCGCAGGCCCGCGCCANCGCGCCGCCCGCGCCGGCCGGAACGCGCGCCGGCTCAGGGTGGCGCCGAGATCCCGGTCCTTCAGCCGCCGCCCCTCGTCGAAATGGTCGAAGGCCACCGGCACCACGAGCTGCGGGACGCCCGCGGCCAGGGCCTGCGCCACCGTGCCGACGCCGCCGTGATGGACCAGCGCCGCGCTGCGCGGCAGCAGCGCGCTCAGGGGTGCGTAGGGCAGATGGATGATTTCGGCCGGCAGCGGCCTCGGGATCTGCCCGCCCTGCGGGGCGAGCAGGACGCCGCGCCGGCCCATGCGCCGGCACAGCCGTACCGCGGTGTCGAAGAAGCCGGCGCCCTGGCGCATGGCGGAGCCGTAGGTGAACACGATCGGCGGATCGCCCGCGTCGAGGAACGCTTCCAGTTCCGGCGGCATGGCCGCCACGTCGCCGAACCGGTCGACCAGCGGGAAGCCGAGCTGCACCGCCTGGCCCGGCCAGTCGGCCTGCGGCTCCGCGTACCAGTCGGGGAACATGAGGAGCATGCCGGTCGGACTGTTCCACCAGTGCCGCAACCGGTAGACCGGATCGAGGCCGAGACGCGCCCGCAAGGCGTTCAGCGGCGGGAGGGTGAACGGGCCGACCGCCACCTTGTCGACGCCGAGATTCACGTAGGCCCGCAGGGCGGCCGGCAGGACGCGCGGCAGCGGCAGGCCCGGCAGACGCGGCGGATCGTACCGGCTCTCGATCAGGAACGGCATGACGTGCAGCGTCGCGGTCGGCAGATCGTAGAGGTCCTGCGCGAGCCGCGCCCCCCAGCCCAGCGGCGAGGCGACCACCCGCAGGTCGATCCCCCGGGCGCGGGTCGCGCCGAGCCACAGGCAGGCCGGCTCGGCCACCTGCAGGGCGTAATCGAACATCGGGCGGAAGCCCTGCTGCGGGTGCCACAGGTCCGGCTGGCGGATCACCGCCTCGTAATCCGCCACCGTGCCCAGCGGCTGGAAGGCGAGGCCGGCCCGGCGGGCCATCGCCTCGAACGGGGCCGGGGCCGCCAGCGAGACGCCGTGACCGCGCTTCAGGAGCTCGTGGCCCAGCGCGATGAACGGCAGCACATCGCCATGGGTGCCGACGGCCACGAGGGCGACGTCGAACCGTTCGACCGTCCGGTGCGCGGGAATGGCGTGCTCCTTCGAACCCCCCAGCCGGTGACGAGCTCGTCTCGAAGGCGGGGGCATGCCAGCCCGCCCGATCCGCATCAAGACACTTTTTACCCTATCGAAGAAACGGGGCCGCGCTGTGGCCCGCAGACCTTCCCGAAGAACAAAACATGAACATACTGGGACCGGAACACGGGAGGCAGGTCGATGCTGAAGCGGATGGTCCTGACCGGAATGGTCGAGTTCATGGCGTTCGGGATGCTGTTCGCGGCGGTGGGCGCCTGGGCGATAGCCTTGGCACCGGTTCGTTAGCCGGATTTTTCCGAAGACGACCCGGTTCCCGCCGCGGGCGGGTTATGCACAGGCGATCGCCGCGCGGACGCCGATTGTCCACAGGGCCGGGCCGAACTGGTGCTTCCGGGGCACGACCGGTGGATATCGTCCTCCGCCCGCCCGGCACACGTCGACTTGAGGCGGGCGAGCGGGGATGCTGCCCGACCCCGGAACAAGGTCGGCCATGCCACGCCAGCTCAAGGAGGTCGGATTCGTCCACCTCCACGTCCACTCGTCCTATTCCCTCCTCGAAGGGGCGCTGAAGGTCGGCACCCTGATCAAGGCGGCGGTCGCCGACAGGCAGCCGGCCCTGGCGCTCACCGACACCAACAACCTGTTCGGCGCGCTGGAATTCTCCGAGAAGGCGGCCGGGGAGGGCGTCCAGCCGATCGCCGGCGTGCAGCTCTCGGTGGCGTTCGAGGCCGCCGACCCGCACCAGCGCCAGGCGCCGACCAGCCACGGCATCGTGCTCCTCGCCCAGGACGAGACCGGCTACGCGAACCTGCTGCGGCTGGCGAGCCGCGCCTATTTCGACACGGCGCTCGGCGAGGCGCCGCGCCTGGATGCCGGGGCCCTGGCCGGCGCCTCGGAGGGGCTGATCGCGCTCACCGGCGGGATGGCGGGGCCCCTCGACGCGGCCTTCCGAGCGGGACGGCCGGAGCTGGCCCTCAACCGCCTGAAGCGCCTGAAGGAGACGTTCGGCGAGGACCGGCTCTACGTCGAGATCCAGCGCCACGGCCAGTCCGAGGAGGGGCGGATCGAGACCGCGCTCCTCGATCTCGCCGGCCGCCACGGCCTCGGGATCGTGGCGACGAACGAGCCCTACTTCGCCAAGCCCGACGATTACGACGCCCACGACGCGCTGCTCGCCATCGCGGAGGGCCGCCTCGTCTCGGACGAGCGCCGCCGACGGCTGACGCCGAGCCACGCCTTCAAGACCCGGGCCGAGATGGCCGAGCTGTTCCGCGACCTGCCGGACGCTCTCCAAGCCACGGTCGAGATCGCCATG
The DNA here is from genome assembly GCF_036441335.1 of Methylobacterium mesophilicum. Classification (GTDB taxonomy): domain Bacteria; phylum Pseudomonadota; class Alphaproteobacteria; order Rhizobiales; family Beijerinckiaceae; genus Methylobacterium; species Methylobacterium mesophilicum_B. The sequence continues at coordinate 96,152 of NZ_MLBW01000016.1, read as the reverse complement.
CGCTGCGCCGTCCGGGCGCGGACCCGCAAGCCGATCCTGCCGAATTTCGGCGCCGTGGCGGCGGGCGAGGCGCCCCCCATGGCGGAGGCCCTGGCGGAGGCGGCGGACACCAACGTGCAGGCGGTCTCGGCCGACGAGCCGACCGAGCTGCGCCGGCAGGCCGAGGCCGGGCTGGAGCTGCGCCTGAAGCAGCACGGCACGGCGCCGGGCTTCTCCGAGGAGGATTACCGCAAGCGCCTCGAATTCGAGCTCGACGTCATCGTGAAGATGAAGTTCCCGGGCTACTTCCTGATCGTCTCCGACTTCATCAAGTGGGCCAAGGACCACGACATCCCGGTCGGGCCGGGCCGCGGCTCCGGCGCGGGCTCGCTGGTGGCGTGGTCGCTGCTGATCACCGATCTCGACCCGCTCCGGTTCGGCCTGCTGTTCGAGCGCTTCCTCAACCCCGAGCGCGTCTCGATGCCGGATTTCGACATCGACTTCTGCGTCGAGGGCCGCGAGCGGGTGATCAAGTACGTGCAGCAGCGCTACGGCGAGGGGCAGGTCGGGCAGATCATCACCTTCGGTACGCTGCTCGCCCGCGGCGTGCTGCGCGACGTCGGCCGCGTGCTGGAGATGCCCTACGGGCAGGTCGACAAGCTGACCAAGCTCGTGCCGCAGAACCCGGCCAACCCGGTGACGCTCGCCCAGGCGATCGAGGGCGAGCCCAAGCTCCAGCAGGCCATGGAGGAGGAGCCGGTCGTCGGCCGCCTCATCGACATCTCCAAGAAGCTGGAGGGCCTGCACCGCCACGCCTCGACCCACGCGGCCGGCGTGGTGATCGGCGACCGGCCGCTCGAGGAGCTGGTCCCGCTCTACCGCGACCCGAAGACCGGCATGCGGGTCACCCAGTTCAACATGAAGTGGGTCGAGCAGGCCGGGCTGGTGAAGTTCGACTTCCTGGGCCTCAAGACCCTCACCATGCTGCGCTGCTGCACCGATCTGCTGAAGCAGCGCGGCATCGACATCGACCTCGCCTCGCTGCCGCTCGACGACCCGAACACCTACGGGCCGATGGGCCGGGGCGAGACGGTCGGCGTGTTCCAGGTGGAATCGGCCGGCATGCGCAAGGCGCTCTGCGAGATGCAGGCCGACCGGCTGGAGGACATCATCGCCCTGGTGGCGCTCTACCGGCCGGGCCCGATGGCCAACATCCCTGTCTACTGCGAGCGCAAGCTCGGCCGCGACGCCGGCAACGAGGCGTCTTGGTACCCGGATCCGAAGCTGGAGCCGATGCTGAAGGAGACCTTCGGCATCATCGTCTACCAGGAACAGGTGATGGAGATCGCGAAGGTGCTCGCCGGCTACTCGCTCGGCGAGGCCGACATGCTCCGGCGCGCCATGGGCAAGAAGATCCGCGCCGAGATGGACGCGCAGCGTGACCGGTTCCTGAAGGGCTGCACCGAGCGGGGGCTGACCAAGGCCAAGGCCAACGAGATCTTCGACCTCTTGGCCAAGTTCGCCGATTACGGCTTCAACAAGAGCCACGCGGCGGCCTACGCGCTGCTGACCTACCAGACCGCCTACCTGAAGGCGAACCACCCGGTCGAGTTCCTGGCCGCCGCCATGACGCTCGACATCGACAACACCGACAAGCTCGCGGAATTCCGCCAGGACGCGCAGCGCCTGAAGATCACGGTCGAGCCGCCCTCGATCAACACCTCGGGCGAGGTGTTCGAGGTGCGCGACGGCAAGATCTTCTACGCGCTCGCCGCCATCAAGGGCGTCGGCCGCGAGGCGGTGCGGGCGCTGGTCGAGGCCCGCGGCGACCGGCCGTTCAAGGACCTCGCCTGCCTCGCCCGCCGGTTGAACCCCCGGATGATCAACAAGCGCACCCTGGAGAGCCTGGTCCAGGCCGGGGCCCTCGACTGCATCGAGCCGGACCGGGCGCGCGCCTTCGCGGCGGTCGAGCCGATGATGAGGCTCGCCGCCAGCGCGGCGGAGGCGGAATCGGCCGGCGTCACCGACATGTTCGGCGGCGTGGTGGCGGACGACGTGTCCCTGCGCATCCCGCCCCACGAGATCTGGCCGATGGCCGACACGCTGAAGCGCGAGTACGCGGCGATCGGGTTCTTCATCTCGGGCCACCCGCTGGACGAGTACGGCGACCTGCTCGACAAGCTGCGGGTGCAGAGCTGGACGGATTTCTGCCGCGCGGTGCGGGCCGGGACCTCGAGCGTCGGCCGGGTGGCGGCCTCGGTGCTCGACCGGGCCGAGCGGCGGACAAAGACCGGGAACAAGATGGGCATCGTCACCCTGTCGGACCGGACCGCGCATTTCGAGGCGATCATCTTCTCCGAGGGGCTCGGCCAGTACCGCGACATCCTGGAGCCGGGCCGCCCGCTGGTGCTCCAGCTCCAGGCGAACCTGGAGGGCGAGGACGTGCGCGCCCGCATCCTCACCGCGGAGCCCCTGGACCAGGCGGTGGCGCGCCACCAGAAGGGCATGCGCATCCATCTGAGCGACCCGCGCGGCGTCGCTCCGGTGCAGCAGCGCCTGTCGATGCGCGGCGAGAGCGAGGTCTCGCTGATTCTCAAGCTCGACGGCGGCGAGCGCGAGGTGGAGATCCGGCTGCCGGGCAAGTTCCAGGCGAGCCCGGCGCTGGCCGGCCAGCTCCGGACCGTGCCGGGGGTGGTGCAGGTGGAGGTGAGTTAGAACGGCGCCGCGAGGCAGCCGGTCAGGGCGCCCTTCAGCGCGGCGGCGTCGGCCTCCGCCACCGTGAACGCCGCCGTCAGGGTCGGGTCCTCGCCGCGCGGGCTCGCCTGCGTCCAGGTCAGCTTGGTGCCGGGCTGGACGAGGGCCAGGGCGACCCCGCGCAGCGGATCCTCGCCGCGGCGCGCGCCCGTCACCGTCAGGGTGAAGCCCGACTCCGGCCCGGTCGCGGCGCCCCGCACCGGCATGCGCGCGGAGCGCACGCTGCCGGCGCTGGACACCAGGAGGCCCGTGAGGGGCTTCTCGCTCTCGGCCCCTTCGAGGCCCGCGAAGTCGAAGCGCGGCGCCAGCTCGGCGAAGCGCGGCACGGTCAGGGCCGCCGACAGGCCGGTGCCGGCCGGATCGCAGGCGACGTGCAGGGTCGCCGGCCGGTGGTCCACCGCGAGGGTCGCGGTACCGGTCAGGTCCGCGCTGCCGCCGGGCCCCCGGGCGCTGCCGGCGAGCAGGGGGGTCCGGCCGGTGAGGATGTCGGACAGGCTCTCCCCGCGGCTCAGCGGCCCGGCCAGGAGTGCTGCGGCGGCGATGACGACCACCGCCAGGGCCACGCCGATCCGGAGCCGCATCCTATCCTCCCCCTGTGGACATCACGGGCGGGCGGCATAGACGATCGCGGCCGCATCGCAACCCTTCCTTCACCACGCCCGCGGGAATCCGACCGCCCGCGCGCCCGCGTGCACCGCAGCAACTCCGTAAAAACCGATCGTTCCTATGCACCGTCGCTCAAGCCTGAGCGTCGCCATGCGCACGAAGATCCTGCTCGTCCTCACCCTCCTCGTCTACGTCACCACCGGCCGTGCCCCCGGCATCCGGGAGCCGCGCAACCCGGACGCGGAGCACGGCGGCGGGCGCCTCGTGGTCGCGACCAAGCGCGCCTGGATCTGAGCCGCGGCCCGGTCGAGGAAACCGCCATCGCGACGGGAGCGAGGCGCCCCGGGACAGCCCCACATCTCCGCGTCTGGCGCCGGTGGATCGCCGCGCTCGCGAGGGCGGCTGCTCCGACGGGATCGACAGGAGACCGTCTCACGCCGCAGGCGCGCAGGCCCTGAGCCGCGCGGCCACCAGGGCCTGGAGGTTCCAGAGGTGGCGGTCGCGGATGCCGAGGCGCTCGCAGGCCTCCACGGTCCGAAACAGGTACTCGGCGCTCGGCCCCTTGTGACCGCAGGCCGCGGCGATCTTCTCGGCGATCTCGGTATCCGAGAGGCGGCCGGCGTAGCGGTCGCTGGCCCGGTTGGCGAGGAAGGTCAGGGCCGGGACGGTCCCGGCCTCGGTGGCGACCGGCAGCCAGCGGGCGACGTAGCCGCGGCCGCGCATCTCGCGGCGCCAGACCGGCATCAGCGCCTCGCGGATCTCCATGCCGGGCAGGCGGAAGGCCACGCCCCGGCACAGACCGCCGCGGTCCAGCGCCAGGACGAAGCCCGGCCGCTCCGGAGTGCCGCGGAAGCGGCGCTGGAGCAGGCAGAAGCGGCGGTGGAAGCCGCGCACCGTCCCGATCCGGCGTTCGGCCACCGGGAATTCCGGATTCCACATCAGCGAGCCGTAGGCGAAGACCCAGAGGTCGCTGCCCTCGCGCCCGGCGACGATCGCGTCGAGCCCGGGGCGCAGCTCCGCGTCCGAGAGAACCTCGAGGGCGCTCGGGTCGTCGGGGATCGGGACGGCGTGGGCGCGGGCGATCAGGTCGAGGCTGAGGTCGAGGGTGCGGGCGGGCGCGGCGGGCATGGGCCGTCAACGCCCAGGCCTCACGGCTTGTTGCCCAGCGCGTCGAGTTCGGGGAAGGGCCGGGTGCGATGCCCGATGCAGACCTCGTCGTCGTCGAGCACCGAGAGCCGGTCGTTCTCTGCGACCAGCGCGACCCTCGGGCGCTCGGGCTTGCCGAAGGTCCGGCCGTACATGCGACCCGAGACGCAGTAGATCACCCGGCCGCCCTCCGCGATCGGCCCGGCGATCCGGCTGCCCGCGAACCGGACCGGCAGCAGGGACGCCGCGCCGAAATCGACCTGCCTGAGCGCCAAAGCGGCGATGCGCCGGAGGAGGGCCGGGGAGGGGACGGCCTCGGCGGCGGGCTCCGGTGCCCGCGGCGCGGCCCGCGCACCGGCGGCGAGGAGGACCAGGAGGGCGGTGAGGGCGGCGCGGCGCGGCATCGGTCACCGCTACCCGGCCAAGGCTGCCCGGGGCTTGGCACCGCGCGGGGCAGCGCCGACGGCCGCGACTCCCTATATGGGGGGCACGCGCGGCGCGCGCCTCTCACCCGACTCCTCTCACGAAGACGCGACGTTCGATGCAGTGGACCGACGACGCCCTGGTGCTCGGCCTGCGCCGGCACGGGGAGACCGGCGTCATCCTCGAGGCCATGACCGAGGCCCACGGGCGCCATCTCGGCCTCGTGCATGGCGGCCGCTCGCGCCGGATGCAGCCCGTGCTGCAGGCCGGGAACCGGGTCCGCCTGACGTGGCGGGCGCGGCTCGACGAGGGGCTCGGCGCCTACGCGGTCGAGCCCCTGGATTCGCAGGTCTCGCGGCTGATCGGATCGAGCCTCGCCCTCTACGGCATGAACCACATGGCGGCCCTGCTGCGGCTGCTCCCCGAGCGCGACCCGCATCCGGCGCTCTACGAGGCGGCGGGGATCCTGATCGAGCATCTCGACGATCCCGCCGTCGCGCCGCCCCTGATGGTGCGGTTCGAGCTGGCCATCCTGTCGGAGCTCGGCTTCGGCCTCGACCTCACCGCCTGCGCGGCCACCGGCGGCAACGATGGCCTGGCCTACGTGTCGCCGAAGAGCGGCCGGGCGGTCAGCGCCTCGGCCGGCGAGCCCTACAGGGACCGCCTGCTGGCGCTGCCGACCTTCCTGCACGCGGGCGGATCCCCCGGTCCCGACGGCGTTGCGCAAGGGTTTACCTTGACGGGGTACTTCCTCGACCGGCACGTCTGGGGCCCGCGCGGCCTCGGGCCGCCCGAGGAGCGGGCGCGATTCGTTGCGCTCGGCCGCGAGGCCGGGTAATGTTCGTGTTCTGTTCCAATCACGCCCGGGCCTGAGCGCCGCTCGACCCGGGACGAACAAACCCGTCATTCCGGGGCCGCGGAGCGGAGCCCGGAATCCAGACGCGCGCGCGACCCGGCAGGATCGTCGGTCTCCTCCGGGACGGCAGGCGGGTCTGGATTCCGGGCGCGCCTCCCGCGCCCCGGAATGACGGACCGCTGCATGAGGTGGCGCGGCCGTTCGGCGGCCCCGCCCTGAGACAGGAGCCGTCATGGGCCAGCCCTTCGAGCCGCCGTCCGGCGACGGGATCGAGAGCGTCGAGCTGAAATCCGCCCTGGAGGAGCGCTACCTCGCCTACGCGCTCTCCACGATCATGCACCGGGCCCTGCCGGATGCCCGCGACGGGCTGAAGCCGGTGCACCGGCGCATCCTGTACGGGATGCGGCTGCTCCGCCTCGATCCGACCACCGCGCACAAGAAGTGCGCGAAGATCGTCGGCGACGTGATGGGCGATTTCCACCCCCACGGCGACCAGGCGATCTACGACGCGCTCGTCCGGCTCAGCCAGGACTTCGCCCAGCGCTACCCGCTGGTCGACGGCCAGGGCAATTTCGGCAACATCGACGGCGACGGCCCCGCCGCCTACCGCTACACCGAGGCGCGGCTCACCGAGGTCGCACGCCTGCTCCTCGACGGCATCGACGAGGACACGGTCGATTTCCGGCCCTCCTACAACGGCGAGAAGGAGGAGCCGGTCGTGCTGCCGGCGGCCTTCCCCAACCTGCTCGCCAACGGCAGCCAGGGCATCGCGGTCGGCATGGCGACCTCGATCCCGCCGCACAACGCCGCCGAGCTGTGCGACGCCGCGCTCTACCTGATCAACCACCCCGAGGCGACCTCGGGACAGCTCGCCAAGTTCGTGCAGGGGCCGGACTTCCCGACCGGCGGCATCCTGGTCGACTCGGCCGAATCGATCGCCGAGGCCTACCGGACCGGCCGCGGCGCCTTCCGGGTCCGCGCCCGCTGGGCCAAGGAGGATCTCGGCCGCGGCACCTGGAACATCGTCGTCACCGAGATCCCCTACGGCATCCCGAAGGGCCGGCTCATCGAGAAGATGGCCGAGCTGCTGCAGGAGAAGAAGCTGCCGCTCTTGGCCGACGTGCGCGACGAGTCGGCCGAGGACGTGCGCGTGGTGCTGGAGCCGCGCTCGCGCACGGTCGATCCGGTGATCCTGATGGAGTCGCTGTTCCGGCTCACGGAACTCGAGACCCGCATCCCGCTCAACCTCAACGTCCTGGTCGGCGGCCTCGTGCCGAAGGTGATCGGGCTCGCCGAGTGCCTGCGCGAGTGGGTCGACCACCGCCGCGTGGTCCTGCAGCGCCGCTCGCGCTACCGCCTCGGCCAGATCGACCGGCGCCTGGAGATCCTGGGCGGGTTGCTCATCGTCTACCTCGACCTCGACGAGGTGATCCGCATCATCCGCGAGGAGGACGAGCCGAAGGCCGCCCTCATGGCCCGGTTCGAGCTGACCGAGGTGCAGGCCAACGCGATCCTCGACACCCGGCTGCGGTCCCTGCGCAAGCTGGAGGAGATGGAGCTGAAGCGCGAGTTCGAGGCGCTCACCGCCGAGAAGGCCGAGATCGACGCGCTGCTGGCCTCCGAGCCGGCGCAGTGGAAGGCGATCCAGGCGCAGATCCGCGCCGTGAAGAAGACCTTCGGGCCCGAGACCAAGCTGGGCAGGCGCCGCACGACGCTGGCGAGCCCGCCGGATGTCGGCGGCATCGACTTCACCGCCGCCCTGGTCGAGCGCGAGCCGATCACCGTGATCGTCTCGACCAAGGGCTGGATCCGGGCACTGAAGGGCCACGTCGCCGATCTCTCGGGCATCGCGTTCAAGGGCGATGACACCCTGAAGATCGCCTTCCCGACCGAGACGACCCAGAAGATCCTGCTGCTCGCCACGAACGGGAAGGTCTTCACCCTGGAGGCCTCGAAGCTGCCGGGCGGGCGCGGCTTCGGCGACCCGGTCCGGCTGATGGCCGACCTCGACGACGGCACCGAGATCGTGGCGGCGCTACCCTACCGGCCGGAGACCAAGCTGCTGATCGCCGGCTCCGACGGGCGCGGCTTCGTGGCGCCCGCCGACGCGCTCGTGGCCAACACCCGCAAGGGCAAGAGCGTGCTCGGCCTCGACGGCGACGCAACCGCGGCCGTGCTGGTGCCGGCCGAGGGCGACCACGTCGCGGTGGTGAACACCGAGAAGCTGCTCCTGATCTTCCCGGTCTCCGAGGTTGCCGAACTCGCCCGCGGCAAGGGGGTCCGGCTCCAGCGCTGCCGCAGCGGGACGCTCCTCGACGCGCACGTGTTCAAGCTCGCCGACGGCCTGCCCTGGCAGGACGGCTCTCCGGAGGGCCGACTCGCCAACGCCTCGGTGCTGGAGAAGTGGCTCGGCCACCGGGCCGAGGTCGGGCTGATGATGGCGCGCAGCTTCCCGAAATTCGAGCGGTTCGGGCGCTGAGAGAGGGCGGGAGGGTGACGGGCTTCCAACCCGTGCCCTCATCCTGAGGTGACCGCGTCAGCGGGCCTGGAAGGGCGCATCTGACATGCTCCGGCGCCTCGGGATCAAGAGTGGGTGCGATGAGTCCTATGTCGGTGCGAACGCTGGTCTAACCAGAGCGCACCCAGGGCCAGCACGCCCCCACCGATTGGGACAGCGAGCAAAAGGAGAAACTGGGCTGTCGTCATGGGCGAAGGTTCCGCAAGGCGTGCCTCACGACCCAATGTATGACGCCAGTCATGATCCAGCCAATCGCCATCGCGACGAGTACGGGCGCGAAGTGAGGGCTATCCGATAGCGCAGTCGAGATGAACGGCGCGAAACCACCCACAGCGAAGATCGCGACAGCGAGACCATTGGCGTAGGTCGACGTGAACTTGATGCGCTCGTTCGCGACGAGCTTCCCGTACGCGTCCTCGTCCCCGTCCGACATCGAATCCGAGCCCCCGACCGGCACTGGCGTCAGCCCACCCTGGCGATGTGGGGAACGAACGACGCCCCTCGCTTCACCGTCCCTTCGCGGCCGCCTCGTCCGCCGCCCAGAGGTGCTGCGCCGCGTAGGCCCGGAACGGGCGCCACGCCTCGGCCCGGACCAGGAGCGCAGCCGGACTGGGACGGCCGGTGCCGCTCTCCAGGGCCCGCAGCAGGCCGACATCGCCCACCGGCAGGGCGTCGGGCAGCTTGAGCGCCCGCATGGCGATGTACTGTGCCGTCCAGGGCCCGATCCCCCGGATCGCCGTGAAGCGCAGCACCGCTTCCTCCAGGCTTCCCGCCGGGGCGAACAGGTCCGGATCGGCGAGCGCCGCCGCCGCGAGCGCCCGGATCGCCGCGCCGCGGGCCCGCGGCATGTTCAGGGCCAGGGCGACATCCGCCTCGACGAGATCGTCCGGCGCCGGGAAGACATGGGTCAGGCCGCCGACCGGCGCGGCGAGCCGCGTCCCGAAGGCCGCGACCAGTTTCCCCGCGAGCCCGATCGCGGCGGCGACGGAGACCTGCTGCCCGAGGATCGCCCGGCAGCCGGTCTCGAACGGATCCCAGGCGCCCGGCAGGCGCAAGCCCGGCCGAGCCGCCACGAGGGGCGCCAGAACTGGATCCCCGGCGAGGCAATCCACGATGGCGGCCGGGTCGGCGTCGCAGTCGAACAGGCGTCGCAGGCGCGCGGTGACCGCGGGAACGTCGCCCGGATCGACGCAACGGAGCCCGACCCGTAGGCCCTCGTCCCCGGGCCGCACCGTCAGGATGCCGTGGCGCCCCGCCAGATGCACGGTGCGCGCATAGGCCGAGCCGTCGGTCTCGACCGTCTCGACACCGGGAATTGCCCGCTTGGCCAGGAAGGCGCGGATCGCCGCCCAATCGTAGGGCGGCCGAAAGGGCAGTCGGAGTTCGATCACCTCCGAAACCGCGAAGGGCGGCCTCTCGGCCGCCCCCGAATCGTATCCGAGGACAGGCTCCGCCTCAGCCGCGCTGGTCGACCGCCACGTAGTCGCGCTGGGCCGGGCCGACGTAGAGCTGGCGCGGACGGCCGATCTTCTGCGACGGGTCCTCGATCATCTCGGCCCACTGGGCGATCCAGCCGACCGTGCGGGCCACCGCGAACAGCACCGTGAACATGTCGGTGGGGAAGCCCATCGCCTTGAGGGTGATGCCCGAGTAGAAATCGATGTTCGGGTAGAGCTTCTTCTCGATGAAGTACTCGTCCTTGAGGGCGATCTGCTCCAGCTCCATGGCGACGTGGAGCAGCGGATCGTCGGTCTTGCCGAGCTCCTTCAGCACCTGGTGGGTGGTGCTCTGCATGATCCGGGCGCGCGGGTCGTAGTTCTTGTAGACCCGGTGACCGAAGCCCATCAGGCGGAACGGGTCGTTCTTGTCCTTGGCCTTGGCGACGTACTTCCCGACGTTCTCCGGGGTGCCGATCTCCATCAGCATCTTGAGCGCGGCCTCGTTGGCGCCGCCATGGGCCGGGCCCCACAGGCAGGCGATGCCGGCCGCGATGCAGGCGAAGGGATTGGCGCCCGAGGAGCCCGCGAGGCGCACCGTCGAGGTCGAGGCGTTCTGCTCGTGGTCGGCGTGCAGGATGAAGATCTTGTCGAGCGCCCGAGCGAAGACCGGGTTCACCTCGTACTCCTCGCACGGCACCGCGTAGCACATGCGCAGGAAATTCGACGTGTAGTCGAGGTCGTTCTTCGGGTACACGAAGGGCTGGCCGATCGAGTACTTGTAGGCCATCGCGGCGAGCGTCGGCATCTTGGCGATCATGCGGATCGACGCGATCAGCCGCTGGCTCTCGTCCGTGATGTCGGTCGAATCGTGGTAGAAGGCCGAGAGGGCGCCCACCGAGGCGACCATCACGGCCATCGGGTGCGCGTCGCGGCGGAAGCCGGTGAAGAACCGGTTCATCTGGTCGTGCACCATGGTGTGGCGCGTGACCCGGTACTCGAAATCGGCCCGCTGGGCGGCGGTCGGCAGGGCGCCGAACAGCATCAGGTAGCAGGTCTCGAGGAAGTCGCCCTTCTCGGCGAGCTGCTCGATCGGGTAGCCGCGGTAGAGCAGCACGCCCTCGTCACCGTCGATGTAGGTGATCTTCGATTCGCACGAGGCCGTCGAGGTGAAACCCGGGTCGAAGGTGAAGGCGCCGGTCTGGGCGTAGAGCTTGCCGATATCGATCACGTCCGGCCCGATCGTGCCGGATTTCACCGGCAGCTCGATCGACTTGCCGTCCACGGTGATGGTGCTGGGTGCGCTCATGGATCGTGGACCCTTCTCTGGCGACGTGGCGGATGCCGGCCTCGGGCTGGCCGAGTCGGTCCCGGGGGCCTGAGCACACGCATTATGCTGCGGGTGCTCACAGCCATGGGTTACCCAAACGGCAGTGCAGCAGCAACGGGGTCGGTGACAACCCGCCCCCGTCGCCAAGCGAATTCCGCCAACCGGATTCCACCCAACGCAATCCGGGCCGGGGCCGGCAGTTCCCTGTCCGCTCCCGGTCCGGGCGCGGCGATCTCAATCCTGTCTCTGCCCTGTCTCTGCCCTGCCTCAGCCCTGCGGCGCCTGATCCCCGAGGCGCGCCAGGGTTTCCTCCCGGCCGAGCACCGCCATGACGTCGAACAGGGGCGGGGAGGTGGTGCGGCCGGTCAGCGCCGCGCGCAGGGGCTGGGCAACCTGCCCGAGCTTGCAACCGGCCGCCTCCGCGTACTGGCGCACCGCGCCCTCGGTGGCGGCCGCGCTCCAGTCGGGCAGCGCCTCGAGCACCGGCCGCACCCCGGCGAGGCGGCCGCGCCCCTCGTCGGAGAGGAGAGCGCGGGCCTTGTCGTCCAGCGCCAGGGGCCGCTGGGCGTAGAGATAGTAGGCGCTGTCGAGGAGCTCGATCAGCGTCTTGGCCCGCTCCTTCAGGCCCGGCATGGCCTGGATGAGCTTGTCCCTGAGGTCGGGCCGCAGCGGCGCCGACAGGCCGCGCTCCGGCCCGACGTTGGGCAGGATGGTCTCGATCGCCGCGACGAGGTCGGAATCGGCGCTGGTGCGGATGTAGAGGCCGTTGAGGTTGGCGAGCTTGGCGAAGTCGAACCGCGCCGCCGAGCGGCCGACCGCGCCGAGGTCGAAGGCCGCGACCATCTCGTCGGTGGAGAAGACCTCCTGGTCGCCGTGGCTCCAGCCGAGCCGCACGAGGTAGTTGCGCAGCGCCGCCGGCAGGTAGCCGAGGTCGCGATAGGCCTCGACGCCGAGCGCCCCGTGGCGCTTCGAGAGCTTGGCCCCGTCCGCCCCGTGGATCAGCGGGATATGGGCCATCCGGGGGATCTCCCAGCCGAGGGCCGAGAAGATCTGGCTCTGGCGCGCCGCGTTGGTGAGGTGGTCGTCGCCGCGGATGATCTGCGTGACGCCCATGTCGTGGTCGTCGACCACCACGGCGAGCATGTAGGTCGGCGTCCCGTCCGAGCGCAGCAGGACGAGGTCGTCGAGGTCCTTGTTGGCCCAGGTCACGCGGCCCTGGACGGCGTCCTCGACCACCGTCTCGCCCTCGGTCGGCGCGCGCAGGCGGATCACCGGCTTGACCCCGGCGGGGGCCTCGGACGGGTCGCGGTCGCGCCAGCGGCCGTCGTAGCGCGGGGCGCGCCCCTCCGCGCGGGCGGTCTCGCGCATCTGCGTGAGTTCCTCGGCGGTGGCGTAGCAGTGATAGGCGCGGCCCGCGGCCAGCAGCTCCTCGGCGACCGCGCGGTGGCGCTCGGCGCGGGCGAACTGGAAGACCACGTCGCCGTCCCAGTCGAGGCCGAGCCAGGAGAGGCCGTCGAGGATCGCGTCGATCGCCCCCTTGGTGGAGCGCTCGCGGTCGGTGTCCTCGATGCGCAGCAGCATCTTGCCGCCGGTGTGGCGGGCGTAGAGCCAGTTGAACAAGGCCGTGCGGGCCCCGCCGATATGCAGGTAGCCGGTGGGCGAGGGGGCGAAGCGCGTGACGACGGCTGAGGACATCGGTCCGGTACGTTCCGGGGCTGGTCGCGGGCGGGGCGCGACGGACGGCGAGAGGGCGGCGAAGGGGCAGCGGAGCGGCGAGGGGCTCGACAGGGCGCCCGTAGCACGAAGAACCCGCTGTAGCACGGGCCGGCGGATGCGTTAAGAATCGCCCGCAGAATCGCTCGGCCCCGACGACAGGTCGCGCGGAGCGGGGCGGCGGCGATGCGGCGGATCGGCGCGAGGCGGGCGGGCGGCGCGGTGGCGCTGCTCNAGCCGGGCGACCGCGCCGCGGAGGCCGACGCCGCGCCGGGCGGAGACCTCGCCCCCGGCGACGCGCCGGCCGAGCCGCTTCAGTAGCGGCGGACGAGGCTGACGAGGCGGCCTTGGATCCGGACCCGGTCGGGCCCGAGCACGCGGGTCTCGTAGGCCGGGTTGGCGGCCTCCAGGGCGATGGAGGAGCCGCGGCGGCGCAGGCGCTTGAGCGTCGCCTCCTCGTCGTCGATCAGCGCCACGATGATGTCGCCGGTATTGGCCGTTTCCTGCTTGCGGATGACCACGAGGTCGCCGTCCAGGATGCCGGCCTCGACCATCGAGTCGCCGCGCACCTCGAGGGCGTAGTGCTCGCCGCCGGCCACGAAGTCCGGCGACAGGGTGATGGCGTGGCTCTGGTTCTGGATCGCCGAGACGGGCGTGCCGGCCGCGATCCGGCCCATGACGGGGATCGAGATGGCGCGGCCGGACTCGTCGATCATCCGCGTGCTCGCCGGGGCCGGCGGCGGCTTGGACTTGCCGCCCTCGACCACGCTCGGCGTGAAGCGGCGCGGCTCGGCGGGGGCCTGAGTCGCCGGGACGGCCTGGGTCAGGCTCTCGGGGATGCGGATCACCTCGATGGCGCGCGCCCGATTCGGGAGGCGCCGGAGGAAGCCGCGCTCCTCGAGCGCCGTGATCAGCCGGTGGATGCCGGATTTCGACTTGAGATCGAGGGCATCCTTCATCTCGTCGAAGGACGGCGGGACACCGCATTCCTGCATCCGGCTCTGGATGAATCGCAGGAGGTCCAGCTGCTTGCGCGTGAGCATCGACGGGGGACTCGCGGCTTGGCGGACCGCCACGTGACGGTCTCCGAAACAAATCACGAACAGGTTAAACGTTCCGCAAGTGTTCCGCAAGAGCGGCACCGCTCCGCTCGGCGCGCCGCGGCGCGCCCGCGGGCTAAGGCCGAGAAACGCATTGACGGCGCAAGCGGAGCCGTTTCAATGCACCGCGGTGCCCCGCCGGGCAGGCGGCGGATCCGGGGCGCGGGCTGGGACCCTCATGGAATGACGAGGATGCGACGACCCGCGGCTCTGCTGCCCCTCGGCCTCGCCGCCCTCGGCCTCGCCGGCTGCACCACCGGGTTCTCCTACATCTCGCGGAACTACGTGGCGCTCACCCCCCAGGTCGTGACGATCGGCTGCAAGGAGCCCTACGAGGTCTACGACAACCGGCAGCTGCGCCGGATGCTGATCGTCTCCAACGCCCTGCGCGAGTACGCCGGCTGCAATCTGAGCGAGGTCCGGATCGATCCGGAGCCGGACGCCACCCGGGTGAAGCGCTTCCGCACCGCCGCCCGGGCCTATCTGGACGAGACCGTGCGCGAGGATTGCCGGGTCACCGGCGAGACCGTGTTCGATCCGCTGAAGACCGAATTCGCCTACGCCTGCGACGCGCCGATCGAGAAGCGCGGCACGGTGGTCCCCCGCCTGCCGGGCCGCAATCCGGGTCTCGGCGTGCGCTGACCGGCCGGCGGCGCGCCCTCAGGCGCCCGGTTTCGGGAAGGTCCGCTCCGCGGCGTCGCCGGCCGCGGCGAGCAGGGCGCGGCGAGCAGGGCGCGGGCGAAGGCCCGGGCCTCCGCCCGGTCGAGCACGATCGCGGCCGTGACCGGCGCGCCGCCGAGGTCGGCCAGGGCGAGTTCCAGGCGCACCCCGTCGGGCACGGCGCTCGCCTGCAGGCTCCAGCCGGAGCCCCGATCCGTGCACTCCGCCATCTCACGCTCCTCCCGCCCGCCCCGGGAAAACGCCGCAGGCGCCCGCCGGAACCGGCCGTACCCGGGACTGTTCCCGAGCCGTGCCCAGCGCTTCCCTGCCTCGCCTGTCCTCTTACCTCAAGGCCGCGGGTCCCGGACTCGTGGTGATGCTGGCCGATACCGATGTCGGAAGCCTCATCACGGCGGCCCAGAGCGGGGCGCGCTGGGGCTACGCGCTGCTGCTGCTGCAGATCCTGCTGGTGCCGATCCTGTACGTCGTCCAGGAGCTGACGGTGCGGCTCGGCACCGCCACCGGCCGCGGCCACGGCGCGCTGATCCGGGAGCGGTACGGGCCGGTCTGGGCCTGGATCTCGTACGGCGGCCTCGTGGTCGCCGGGCTCGGCGCCATCGTGACGGAATTCTCCGGCATCGCCGGCATCGGGGACCTGTTCGGGGTGCCGCGGCTCGTCAGCCTCGGCCTGCCGGCCGGCCTGCTCCTCGGGCTCGTCCTCACCGGCAGCTACCGGCGCGTCGAGGTCGTGGCGATCGTCGTCGGCCTGTTCGAGCTGGTCTTCGTCGGGCTCGCCGTCGCGGCGCGGCCGCACGTGTCCGAGATCGTCGCCTCCTTCGGGCACATGCCGCTGGACGACGGCCAGTTCCGGGTGCTGATCGCGGCCAATATCGGCGCGGTGATCATGCCGTGGATGATCTTCTACCAGCAGTCGGCGATCGTCGATAAGGGCCTGGGCTGGGAGCACGCGCGGCGCTCGCGACTCGACACGCTCGTGGGCGCGGTGGTCTCGCAATGCGTGATGGGCGCGATCCTCGTCGCCGCCGCCGCCACGATCGGCAAGGCCGGGCAGGGCAGCGCGAAGGGACTCGAGACGGTCGGCGACCTCGCGGGCGCCTTCACGCCGGCCCTCGGGCCGTGGCTCGGGCAGGTTGTGTTCGGGGTCGGCATCATCGCGGCGGCCTTCGTGGCGCTCAACGTCGTGGCCCTGGCGCTGGCCTGGGGATTCGGCGACGTGACCGGCCGGCCGCACTCCCTGGAGCAGTCGCCCCGGGAAGCGCCGGCCTTCTACGGCGCCTTCGCGCTCGCGGTCGCGGCGGGGGCGGGCGCCGTGCAGCTCGTTCCGAATCTCGTGGCGCTCAACATCGCCGTGGAGGTGATGAACGCCCTGCTCCTGCCGCTCGCGCTCGGCCTCCTGATCCTGCTCGCTACCCGCGCCCTGCCGGAGGGCCAGCGCGTGGAGGGCGCCTACAAGTGGGTGGTCTACGCGGTCTCGGGGATCACCGTGGCCTTCGCGCTGGTCGGCGTGCTCGACGGGGTCGGCCTGCTCTGAGCTCATTGACGCGGCCGGCGCGATGATGTCTCCCGCGGGCTCCGATCAGGTGGAGTTCGAACATGCAAGAGATCTGGTTCCGCACGGGCGAGGCCACGGTGCTGGCGGCCGAGGGCCAGTACACCGACGCCATGCCGGAGGTGCTGATCGGCTCGGTGCGCGGTCCGGTCGGCCAGGCCTTCGCGTCGATGATGGGGCAGGTCCAGGGCCACACGCGGATGTTCGTGGTCCGCGACCTCAACCAGCTCGTGCGCCCCGCCACGATGATGACCACCAAGGTCACGATCCACACGGCCGAGTATGCCGAGCTCCTCGGCGGCGTGGTCCAGGCCGCCACCGGCGACGCGATCGTGGACTGCATCATCGAGGGCATCCTGCCGAAGGACGGGCTCGACGAGCTGTGCATGATCATCATGATCTGGCTCGATCAGCGCTGCGCCGAGGACGACAACCTCGACCAGAAGGACCTCTACCGGACCAACTACGAGGCGACGAAGCTCGCCATCGCCCGCGCCCTCAAGGGCGAGCCGACGGTCGACGAGCTGATCGCCAACCGGAAGACCGTGAAGCACTACGCGCTCGACGGCGTGATCGAGTACTGAGCGGGCGCTCGGCGGGGCACGCCGCCCCGTCATCGCGCGCGGCGAAGCGCGCCGGGGCAGCGCGCGCTCGGTGACCGTGGCGCCGCCTGGATCGCTTCGCCGCGCCCGCGAGGACGGCGGTCCGGGGTTCGACGGGCGCCGGAACACCGCACGTCCGGGCGCGCGCCAGGGTCGTGCGGGCGTCGAGATCGGCCATCGCGCAGGCGAGACCGAAGCCGGGGAGGACCCGACGGTCGCCCCCGGTCAGGCGCCTATCCCGGCGGGATGCGCCCCACCGAGCAGAGGGTCCGCATCGTGGTGCTGCCCGGGTCGGTGTAGCAGGACGCCGACCAGCCGTTCTGCTGGATGAACGACTTGCGCCGCTCCGCCAGCGCGGTCCGGTAGGCGGTGGCGATGATCGGCTCGACGGTCGCGGCCGGTTGGCCGACGAGGATCTCGGAGGCCACCGACAGGTCGCGGAAGAAGGTCACCGAGGGGCTCGGCTCGGCGGAGGTCGCCTGCACGATCGGCTCGGCCCGGCAGGTGACGTCGAACTTGATCGGTCCGGCCATGCGGATGTCGATGCTCGGGCCGGCGCGCTTGCCGACCCGGCCGCCGATCGCGTCGGCGATCTGGCGGGTGAGGTCGTCGCAGCTGTCGGCCCGGGCGGCCTGCGCCAGCAGGGGCAGGGCCACGCAGGCGGCGAGGAGGAGGAGGCGCGGAACGGCGAAGCTCGACATCGCCGCACTCTACGCGCGGGGCGGGGCCTGTCGAGGGGCCCGGCGAGGTGCTTCCCTCAGTGGAAATCCCGGCTGCGATACACGCGCCGGTCCGGGGGCACGCCGAAATCCGTGTTCTCGGGCGGCAGCTTCATGCCGGCCTCGCGCAGGTCGCGCAGGGCGGCGGTGAGGTCGCGAAATCCCTCCGCCACGAGGTGGACGACCCCGTCCGCCCGCTGGATCCGGCCGCGCACCGCGAGGAACCGGGCCTGCATGGCGGTCCGGCGGTTCGCCTCGAACACGGTCTTCCAGACGATCACGTTGGCGATAGCGGTCTCGTCCTCCAGGGTCAGGAAGACCACGCCCTTGGCGGTGCCCGGCCGCTGGCGGATCAGCACGAGCCCCGCCACCGTGACCCGCGCGCCCTGGGGCAGGGAAGGGTCGAGATGGGCCCGGGCCGGGATCGCGCCGATCCGGGCGAGCCGCCCCCGGAAGAACGCGACCGGGTGCCCCTGGAGCGACAGGCCGGTGGCGGCGTAATCCTCGGCCACCGCCTCGGACGGGGCCAGGGCCGGCAGGTCCACCGCCGGCTCGTGCCGGAACAGGCCGTCATCGGCGTGCCACGCGAAGAGCGGGAGCGGCGCGTCGAGGAGATGGGCGCGGCGCTCCGAGCCGTCGGCCGCACTCTCCCTCTTGGCGGCCTTGCGGGCCGAGGTCCCCTCCAGGGTGCGGACCATCCAGAGGGCGGCGCGCCGGTCGAGGCCGAGCGAGCGGAACGCGTCGGCCTCGGCCAGCCGCTCCAGGGTGTTGCGGGGCAGGGCGAGGGACGCCTGCAGGCCCTCGATGCTGGCATAGCCGTTGGCCCGCAGCCGCACGAGCCGGCGCATCGCGGCCTCGGGCAGGCCGCGCACGACGCGCAGGCCGATCCGCACGGCGTGCCGCTTCGGATCCCCGGCCGGCTCCAGGGTACAGTCCCAGTCGCTGGCGTTGACGCAGACGCCCCGCACCTCGACCCCGTGGGCGCGGGCGTCGCGCACGAGCTGGGCCGGCTGGTAGAAGCCCATCGGCTGGGCGTTGAGGATCGCGGCCAGGAAGACGTCGGGGTGGCGGCACTTCATCCAGGCCGAGGCGTAGACGAGGAGCGCGAAGCTCGCCGCGTGGCTCTCCGGGAAGCCGTAGGTCGAGAAGCCGCGGATCTGCGCGAAGCAGCGCTCGGCGAAATCCTGCGGGTAGCCCCGGCGGGTCATGCCGCCGACGAATTTCTCTTGGAACCCGCCGATCGAGCCGACGTGGCGGAAGGTCGCCATCGCCCGGCGCAGGCCGTCGGCCTCGGCAGGGGAGAAGCCCGCCGCCGTGATGGCGATCTGCATGGCGTGCTCCTGGAACAGCGGCACGCCGTAGGTCTTCTGCAGGACCTCCTTCAGCTCGTCCGCCGGGCCGTGATCCGGGTGCGGGGCCGGGTACTCGACCGGGTCGATCCCGGAGCGCCGCCGCAGGTAGGGATGGACCATGTCGCCCTGGATCGGGCCGGGGCGCACGATCGCGACCTGCACCACGAGATCGTAGAACTCCTTCGGCTTGAGGCGCGGCAGCATCGACATCTGCGCCCGGCTCTCGACCTGGAACACGCCGACGGAATCGGCCTTGGCCAGCATGGCGTAGGTCGCGGGATCCTCCCGGGGCAGATCGGCGAGCGTCTCGTAGAAGGTGCCGTGGTCCCGTTCCAAGAAGTCGAGGCCGCGCTTGAGGCAGGTCAGCATGCCGAGCGCCAGCACGTCGACCTTCATCAGGCCGATCGCGTCGATGTCGTCCTTGTCCCACTCGATGAAGGTCCGGTCCGCCATGGCGCCGTTGCCCACCGGGACGGTCTCGTCGAGGCGGCCGCGGGTCAGCACGAAGCCGCCGACGTGCTGCGACAGGTGGCGGGGGAAGCCGATCAGCTGGTGGGCGAGGTCGAGGGCCTGCCGGATCGCGGGGTTCTCCGGGTCGAGGCCGGCCTCGCGCACGTGCCGGTCCGGCATGCCGGTGCCCCAGGAGCCCCAGACCGTGTCGGCGATCGAAGCGGTCACGTCCTCGGTCAGGCCCAGGACCTTGCCGACCTCGCGGATCGCCATGCGCGGGCGGTAATGGATCACCGTGGCGCAGAGGGCGGCGCGCTCGCGGCCGTAGCGGGCGTAGAGGTGCTGGATCACCTCCTCGCGGCGCTCGTGCTCGAAATCGACGTCGATGTCGGGGGGCTCGCCACGGTTCTCCGAGATGAAGCGGGCGAAGAGCAGCCGGTGCTTCGACGGGTCCACCGCGGTGATGCCGAGGCAGAAGCACACGGCGGAATTGGCCGCCGAGCCGCGGCCCTGGCAGAGGATGCCCCGGCCGCGGGCGAACTCGACCACGTCGAACAGGGTCAGGAAGTAGCGGGCGTAATCCATCTTGGCGATGAGCCGCAGCTCCTCGCGCAGCGTCGCCGCGACGGCTTCGGGGACCTCGCCGCCGTAGCGCCAGCGCGCCCGCTCCCAGGTCTTCTCCTCCAGGTACTCCTGCGGCGTGCGCCCGGGGGGCACCGGCTCGTCCGGATACTCGTAGTGCAGCTGCGACAGGCTGAAGTCGCAGGCCTCGGCGATCTCGACGGTGCGGGCGAGCGCTCCCGGGTGGTCGGCGAACAGCCGCGCCATCTCGGCGGCGGGCTTCAGGTGGCGCTCGGCATTGGCCTCCAGCCGGTAGCCGGCGTCCCCGATCCGGCAACCCGCGCGGATGCAGGTGACCACGTCCTGGAGCGGGCGGCGCTCGGGATGGTGGTAGAGCGCGTCCGAGACCGCGACCATCGGGGCACCGGAGGCCGCGCCCAGCTCGGCGAGGAGCCCGAGGCGCCGCCTCTCGTCGCCGCGGCGCGTGTGGCTCGCCCCCAGGAAGGTCCGGCCCGGCGCCGCTGCGGCGAGCGCCTCAAGCCGCGCCCGGAATCCCTCCGGCAGGTGCCGGGTCGGGGGCATGGCGATGAACATCTGCCCCTCGGCGGCCTCCAGCATCTCCGCGAAGGAGAAGCGGCAGTCGCCCTTGCGCACGCGCCGGTTGCCCAGGGTGAGCAGCCGGCAGAGTCGCCCCCAGGCCGCCCGGTCCATCGGGTAGGTGACGGCCTCGAACCCCTCCTCGGTGACGAGGCGCACCCCCGGCAGGATCCGGATCGCGGTGCCCTGCGGTTCGAGGGCGCGTGCCGCCGCGTGCGCCCGGACCACGCCGGCCACGGTGTTGCGGTCGGCGATGCCGATGGCCGCGAGGCCGTAGGACGCCGCCTGCACGACGAATTCCTGCGGGTGGGACGCGCCGTGCAGGAAGGAGAAATTCGTGGTGACGGCGAGTTCGACGTAGGTGGGGCCGCTCACGCGAACAGCCCGTGGACGTACCACGCGGCCGGTCGGTCGGGGGCGTGCGGGCCGTCGCGGTAGAGCCAGAGCCGGTGCCCGGCCTCGCACTCGATGCGGTAGTAGTCGCGATCCGCGCCGGGCTCGCGCCACCATTCGGCGGCGATCCGCTCGGGCCCCTCGGCATGGGCGACCCGGTGGATCCGGGCGCGCCAGCGGAAGCGCCGGGGCGGCCCCTCCGGGACGGTCGAGAGCACGTCGCAGGCGGCCTCGCCGCGGGGGAAGATCACCAGGGGCCGGGGCGGGAGGTGGTCGGTCCAGGGGGAGGCGCCGGTGCGCGGCTCCTCCTCCGCCTCCGCGTCGCGAGGGTCGCGCATCCCGACTGAACGCCGCGATCGGTGCAGGAGCGCGCTCCGCCCCCTCTCCCGCACGGAGGAGGGGACCCGCGATCGATCCGGACACCCCGTTGCCGGCCCCGATGTACGGATCCGCGAGTCCCGCGGCGGGGGAGGGAGGCGATGCCCAGGACTGGCCAGGGCTCCTCCTCGGCACCGATCCCTGCCTCTCTCCGGCAACCCAGACCCGGCCCCTTTCGCCCCGCTCCGGAAGGTAGCTCGCGCCCCTGCACGCCCAGCCACGCGGCCGGTCGGTCGGGGGCGTGCGGGCCGTCGCGGTAGAGCCAGAGCCGGTGCCCGGCCTCGCACTCGATGCGGTAGTAGTCGCGATCCGCGCCGGGCTCGCGCCACCATTCGGCGGCGATCCGCTCGGGCCCCTCGGCATGGGCGACCCGGTGGATCCGGGCGCGCCAGCGGAAGCGCCGGGGCGGCCCCTCCGGGACGGTCGAGAGCACGTCGCAGGCGGCCTCGCCGCGGGGGAAGATCACCAGGGGCCGGGGCGGGAGGTGGTCGGTCCAGGGGGAGGCGCCGGTGCGCGGCTCCTCCTCCGCCTCCGCGTCGCGAGGGTCGCGCATCCCGACTGAACGCCGCGATCGGTGCAGGAGCGCGCTCCGCCCCCTCTCCCGTGCGGGAGAGGGTTGGGCCGAGGGACAGGACGCGTCAGGATCGAGCACGCCATCGCCCCGGGTGCCTGATCCGGAAGCCGCCCGTCCCTCGGCCCATCCCTCTCCCGCACGGAGGAGGGGACCCGCGATCGATCCGGACACCCCGTTGCCGGCCCCGATGTACGGATCCGCGAGTCCCGCGGCGGGGGAGGGAGGCGATGCCCAGGACTGGCCAGGGCTCCTCCTCGGCACCGATCCCTGCCTCTCTCCGGCAACCCAGACCCGGCCCCTTTCGCCCCGCTCCGGAAGGTAGCTCGCCCGCGGCTCGAGCCGCAGGAGCGCCCGCCCGAGCCGCTGCGCCAGGGCGTCGGCCAGGAACCCGACCCCGTCGCCCACGGCCGCCGCGCCGAGATCCGCCTGGCGGGCCGGCATGGGGCCGGTCACCGTCACGGCGAGCGCCACCGTCTCGAAGCCGAAGCCGGCGTCGAGGGCGGAGCCCAGCCGGTCGAGGCGCAGGGCGACGAGGGCCGCGACCCGCTCCGGATCGCGCTCGGGCCGGGACAGGCCGAGATCGATCGCGCGCAGGGCGCCGTCGACCCGGTGCAGGCTGAGGCGCAGGGCGCAGGCGCCGAGCCCGTCCCGCTCCAGCCGCGGCGCGGTCTCCGCCATCAGGTCCCGGGCGGTCCGGACGATGTCCGACTGCCGCCCGATCGGGTCTAGGAAGCCGCGGGCGGCGGCGTAGTCGGCCGCCTCCGTCAGGGGCGCCAGCGGCTCGGGCCGGCGGGCCAGGGCCTGATCGAGCCGCAGCAGCAGCGACGCGCCGAAGCGGCGGGCGAGGGGGCCCCGGGGCAGGGCGTCGAGCGCGCCGATCCGGCGCAGGCCCAGCCGCTTCAGGCCCGCCACCGTGCCGGGATCGAGGCGCAGGGCGTCCACCGGGAGGGTCCGCAGGGCCGCCGAGGCCCCGCCCGGCGGCACCACGACCGGATCGGGCCCGCCGCGCCCCCCTCATGCCGCCCCAGGCCCCGTCCGCCCCGGACGGTCGGCCGGCACGGTCCGGATCAGAGGCTCTCAGACACGTGGCCAGTCCCGTCGCCGTCACCGAGATCCAGCCGCAGGCCCAGGCGCGGCCCGCCCCGCAGGCCGCGCTCAGCCCCGGCGAGATCCGCGCCATCGTCTACGGGCTGATGACCGCGATGCTGCTCGCGGCCCTCGATCAGACCATCGTGGCGACCGCCATGCCGACCATCGGCCTCGACCTCGGCGACGCCGCGAACCTGCCCTGGATCGTCACCGCCTACCTGCTGGCCTCCACCGCGGTGACCCCGCTCTACGGCAAGCTCAGCGACATCCACGGTCGGCGGGTCATGCTGCTGATCGCCATCGCGACGTTCGTGGTCGGCTCGCTCGCCTGCGCGCTCGCGCCCACGATGGTGGCGCTGGCGCTCGCCCGGGGCCTCCAGGGTGTCGGCGGCGGCGGTCTGATCGCCCTGTCGCAGACCATCCTGGCCGACATCATGTCGCCCAAGGAGCGGGCGCGCTATCAGGTGGTGATCGCGGGCGTGTTCGTGACGGCCTCGGTGGCGGGGCCGCTGCTCGGCGGCCTCTTCGCCCAGCACCTGCACTGGTCGCTGATCTTCTGGATCAACCTGCCGATCGGGGTCCTCGCCTTCGCGCTCACCAACGCCAACCTCAAGCGCCTGCCCCGCCACGAGCGCCGCCACCGGCTGGACTATCCCGGCGCCGCCCTGATGGTGGCGGGCTCCGTCACCCTCCTGCTGGCCCTGAGCTGGGGCGGGGTGCGCTATCCCTGGGACTCGGCGCCGGTCCTCGCCCTCCTCGCCGGGGCGGCCGTGCTCGGCGGCGGCTTCGCGGCGCGGCTCGCCACGGCGGCCGAGCCGCTGATCCCCACGGAGGTGCTCAAGGACCGGGTGGTCTACAGCGCGACGCTGGCGGCCTGCTTCGCCATGGGCACCTTCATCGGGCTCACCATCTACGTGCCGATCTTCCTCGAAGGGGTGATCGGGCTCTCGGCGAGCGAGTCCGGCGTGGCCCTGGTGCCGCTGATGATCGGCACCGTCACGGGCGCGACCCTTTCGGGCCGGTCGATGCTGCATTTCCGGCACTACAAGCGCGTGCCCCTGGCGATGATGTGCGTCAGCCTCGCCTGCTGCGCCACCATCGCCTGGCAGGGCCGAGCGCTGCCCTTCTGGCTCATGGAGGTGCTGTTCGCGCTGCTCTCCATGGGGATCGGGACGATCCTGCCGCTCTCCACCATCTCGATCCAGAACGCGGTGGAGACGCACCAGCTCGGCATCGCCACCGCCGCGATGAACTTCTTCCGCTCCCTCGGCGGGGCGCTGATCGTGGCGGCCTTCGGCACGATCGTGCTCGGCGGCGCCGCCGGCGGGGCGGGGGGAGGGGGCCACGACGTGGAGAGCCTGATCCGCGGCGCGGACCCGGCCCAGCTCGCCGTGACCTTCCGCCACGTCTTCCTGGCCGCCTGCCTCGGCCTGCTCGGCGCCTTCACGTTCCTCGCGCTGATGGAGGAGCGGCCCCTGCGCGAGCGCACGTCGCCGAAGATGGCCCCCGAGACGCCCGACGGCTCCGCCTGACGGCCCCTCGACCTCCTCCGATCCCGGAGAGGCCTTCGGACCGCAGGGAGACCGCAGGCCGCTCCGACGCGGGCCCTGGTCGCGGGCCCTGGTCGCGGCCCCTTGTCGCGGACCCTTGTCGCGGCGAGGCCACGGAGGCGGGAGATCGTCACCGGCCCGCGCGCCGCCCCGGTGCCCTGCCCTTGATTCGCCCGGATCACCCCTTACGTCGGCCCCATCGGCTGCGGGCCCCTCTGGCGGGCGCTCCTCAGCGCCCGTGATGTCGGAGCCGATGCTTTCCATATGGAATCAGCATCAGGTCCCGCACATGATGGACGTCCTCACCGTCGTATGGCTCGGCAAGCCGTTGTGGATGTGGCTCGGGTTCCACGTCCTGATCGCCTGCCTGCTCGCCTTCGACCTCGGGCTCCTCCACCGCGACAAGGAGCACGAGATCGGCGTCCGGGAGAGCCTGCTGCTGACCGGCTTCTACCTCGCCCTCGGCCTCGCCTTCGGCGGCTGGATCTGGTGGTATCTCGGGCCGTCCTCCGCCGAGGAATACGTCACCGGCCTCGTGGTCGAGAAGTCGCTGTCGATGGACAACGTCTTCGTCATCGCCATGATCCTGACGGCGCTCGGCATCCCCCGGGCCGCCCAGCACCGGGTCCTGCTCTGGGGCATCCTGGCGGCGGTCGTGCTGCGCGGCCTGATGATCGGGCTCGGCGCCGCCCTGGTGCACGAGGTGCACTGGGTGCTGTCCCTGTTCGCCGCCTTCCTGATCTACGCGGGCCTGAAGATCCTGCTCTCGGGCGACGAGGAGGAGGGCGACTTCCAGAACAGCGCCGTCGTGCGCTGGTTCAAGACGACCTTCCGGGTCACGCCCGACCTGCACGGCCAGCGCTTCGCGGTGCGCAAGACCGACCCGAGGACCGGCAAGGTCGCCCTGTACTTCACCCCGCTGGCGCTCGCTCTGGTTCTGGTGAACGGCGCCGACGTGATCTTCGCGGTCGACAGCGTGCCGGCGATCTTCGCGATCACCACCGACACGTTCGTGGTCTACACCTCCAACATCTTCGCGATCCTGGGCCTGCGCGCCCTCTACTTCGCCCTCGCCGCGATGGTCGACCGGTTCGCCTACCTGAAGACGGCGCTGGCCTTCATCCTGATCTTCATCGGCGCCAAGATCGTGGTCGCCGACACGTTCGGGCTCGTCCACGTGCAGCCCTGGGTCTCCCTTGTGGTGACCCTGACGCTGCTGGCGGCGGGCGTCTTCTACAGCCTCTGGCGGACCCGGACCGACGCGCCGGCCGCGTCCGCCCCGGAAGCCGGGCACCCCCGCGAGGCCCGGGCCCACCGCGCCTGAGGCCAAGGCGGGCGCCCGGCCCTCAGGCCGCCGGCAGCGCCGCGATCAGGTCGCGCAGGGTGGTGATGGTGGAGGCGTCGGCCACGCCGTCCACCCGCGCCGGGCGGAAATGGCGCTGGAACGCCGTGACCACCGCGTGGGTGCGCGCGTCGAACAGCCCGGTCACCGGCAGGTCGTAGCCGTAGAGCGCGAACATCGCCTGCAGCGCCTCGACGGGCTGGCCGGAGTCGCCCCGCGCGAAGAAGCGGCCGTCCTGGAGGCGGGCGGGCGGCACGCGGTGGCCCACCCCCGCCGCCGCCAGACGGTCCCACGGGAAGGTCTCCCCCGGATCCTCCTTGCGCTCGGGTGCCACGTCGGAATGGGCGAGCACCCGCTCCGGCGGGATCGGCCAGCGGCCGAGAATGTCCCGGGCCAGCGCGATCACCGCCTCGACCTGGGCCTCCGGGTAGGGCGGCAGGCCGCCGGCATGGCCCGGATGGACGATCTCGATCCCGATCGACCGGGAGTTGACGTCGGTCTCGCCCTTCCAGGCCCCGGCCCCGGCGTGCCAAGCCCGGCGGGCCTCCGGCACCATCTGGACGATGCCGCCATCCTCGAACACGAGGTAGTGCGCCGAGACCTCGCTCAGCGGGTCGCGCAGGCGCGCGAGCGCGGCGGCCCCGCTGTCCATCCCGGTGTAGTGCAGGATCAGCATGTCGAGCGGCCCCGCGCGGCGGGCGCCGTGGTTCGGCGAGGGCGCGACGCGGCGGGCGAGGGGGCTGTCAGGGGTCAGGCTCACCGCAGCCCGCGCTCCTGCGCGATCCGGTCATAGGCCGCGTTGATCGCGGCGAGCCGCCGGGTGGCGATGGCCACCGCCTCCGTCGGCAGGCCGCGGGCGAGCGCCCGGTCCGGGTGGTGCTCGGCCACCAGCGCCCGGTGGCGGGCCTTCACGGCGGCGTCGTCCGCCTCGGGGTCGAGCCCGAGGACGCCGTAGGGATCGTCCGGCAGCCGTACGTGGCGCGCGGCGATGCGCCGGAACGCCGCCTCGTCGAAGCCGAAGATGCCCGAGACCGCGCGCAGGTAGCGCTCCTCGGCCTCGTGCAGCGCCCCGTCGGCGCCGGCGATCTGGAACAGGCCGTCGAGCACGTCCTCGAGGAGCGCCGGCTCGTCGCCGAAGGTGGTCGCCAGCTGCTGGGCGTAGGCCTCGAAGCCGTTGGTGGTCTTCTTGGCGAGGTCGAACAGGCGCTCGACGCCCGCCCGCGCGGACGGCTCCACCTGCACGACCCGGCCGAACGCCTCGACCTCCGACGGCAGCACGACGCCGTCGGACTTGGCCATCTTGGCGGCGAGCGCCACGAGCCCGGTGGTGAACACGACGTCGCGGGGCGTCCGCCCGAAGGGCGCGCCGACGCGGTCGAGCAGGAAATGGCCCGCGACCCCGCCGATCAGCGCCCCGAGGGGTCCGCCGATCGCGAGGCCGAATCCGGCGCCGCCGAGCTTGCCCCAGACGCCCTGAGATCGGGTCGCCTGATTCATGGCCGGACCGGTCCCGGCGCTGATCCTCGGCTCGGCACTGTCATCGGGGGGGCGGCGGGGCTCCGGCGCCGGGACGCGCCCGGCCGAGCGACGGGATAGCCGCTCCGCGCGCCGCGAGGAAGGGCCGGGACGCGCCCGGCCCTCCCGGGTGCGGTCAGTTCGGCTCAGCGGCAGTAGATGTTGCCGTAGGCGTCGCGGTAGGTGCCATAGGGGCAGCGCGGCGCGGTCGAGGCGCCCACGATGGCGCCGCCGGCGCCGCCGATCGCGGCACCCGGCCAGGGCACCGCCCGCGCGGCCGGTCGCCGCCGCGCCGATCGCCGCGCCGGTCAGAGCGCCGAGGCCGGCACCGCCCAGAGCGCGGTCTTCCGGGGTGTTGCAGCCGGCGAGCGAGAGGGCGGCGATGGTGGCGATGGCGGCGGCCGTCAGCTTCTTCATGGTCCCCAGAACTCCCTTGTGTATCCGGTCCGGCCGGTGGCCGTGATCGTTGCGGATCGGGTCGAGCTTAGCAGGAAAGGAATGTCGGCCATACGGCTAAGGTTCCATCGGCCGCGCGACGCGTTGCCAGACGCGTTGCCAGACGAGTTGCGCCCTGTTCCCGTCTCGCCCTATGCCACGGTTCGGAGGCGCTCCGGCCGCGGTGCCGCGGCGCCCGATCCGCACCACGCCCGGCACCAGTCCGTCACCAGTCCCGAGGGTCCCATGCCGACAGCCACCACGATCGTCCGCCGGGCCGCCGTCCGCGCCGACCGCGTCGCCGACACGGTGACCCTCGACCGCGCGGCCCGGCACGCGGTGGCGGGATCCCTGGTCGCAGAGGGCGGCCTCGGCTTCGACGTCGCGCTCACCAAGACCGCCGCGCTCGAGGACGGCGACGCCCTGCGCCTCGACGACGGCCGGCTCGTCGCGGTGCGGGCGGCCGCCGAAAACCTCCTGGAGGTCCGCGCCGAGAACCCGGCCCGTCTGCTGCGCCTGGCCTGGCAGCTCGGCGGCAGCCACGTGGACGCCGAGATCGGCACGGACGTGCTCTACGTGCCGGCGACCGCCGCCGCGGCCGAGCTGGTGCGCGGGCAGGGCTGCGTCGCGACCCCCGTCTCCCGCGCCTTCCGGCCCGAGCAGGCCGCCCACGATCACAGCACCTGCGGGCACGATCACGGGCACGATCATCATCACGACCACGGTCATGAGCACGGGCACGGGCACGGGCACGGGCATGACCACGCGCACGATCACGGCCACGATCATGAGCACGGCCACCAGAAGCACGAGCATGATCACGCCCACGGTCACAGCCATGATCACGGGCATGATCACGGGCACGGCCACCAGAAGCACGAGCACGAGCACGGTCCCGGCTGCGGCTGCGGCCACGAGCACTAGCGTTCGAGCCGGGCCCGGTCCGGAGCGGCGCTCGGGGACAGGGCCGGTCAGACGGGACCGATCGGGGGTCCCGCGCCGGCTCCCGACCGCGGCCGCTCCACCACCGTCACGCGGCCGTCACGCGGCCGTCACTCCGCCGGGACGAAGCGCAGCGTGCCGGCGCGCCGCGTGGGCCGGCCGGTATCGTTCGTGTGATTGACGCCGTCCATCACCGGGACCTCCGGGAAGTCGAAGGGGCTGACCCCGTCCAGGCAGGCCACGTTGACCGCGTGGACGTTCGGGTCCGACCGCCGCTGATGATGCGTGTAGACGCCGCAGCGGGAGCAGAAGAAGTGCTGCGCCGCCCCGGTATGGAACCGGTAGGTCGTCAGCGCCTCCGCCCCCTGCAGGATCCTCACGCCGCCCGGCCGCGCCATGACGACGACGGCGCCGCGCATGCGGCAGTAGGAGCAGGTGCACCGGCGGATCGACGCGAGATCGTCGCTCAGGGCCGCCTCGAAGCGCACGGCCCCGCAATGACAGCGGCCGGGCCGGATCGTCGCGTCGTCCGCCATGGTGCTGGCCCTCCCGCGCAGTGTCCCGCGATCCGGCTCGACGGTCGGTCCGGCCGGTGCCCCGGGGTCTAAGTCCGGGATGCCGCACGGACAATCACCGTGTCTTCACGCGGGATGTCAGGAAAACTCACGCGGGCGCCGGCAGGCCGGGAACCCGGCCGGTCACATCCGCTTCGGCACGGGCCTGCGGCAGTACAGGCGCGCCGCCTCGGCGGACAGGCCGTCCTGGGCGGCCGCGCACTGGTCGAGGGTGAGGCCGATGCTGGCCGCGTAGGGCTCGTTGGGCGACAGCGCGGCGCGCGCGAGAGCCGCGAGGTACAGCAGGAACGCCGCGCCCGCGACGATCACCGCCGCGACGAGGGCACGGTTCAGCAGCATCGCCGGCGACCGCTCACGGGAGCCCGACCAGCAGCAGCGCGAGCGCGAGCACCGTCAGCCCCGCCCCGATCAGGGCCACGGCGGTGTAGTCCCGTCGGGATCGCCGCAGGGCTGCGCGGCCGGGCCGGATCACGGTCCGCGCCCCGGATCCCCGGGAAGGGTCCGCGTCGCGGGGCTGGCTCACTGCAGCAGGCCCCACAGGCCCGTGATCAGCCCGAAGGTGAGCGAGAGCATCGCTGCGCAGAGCAGGACGCGGTCGATCACGCGGGCGGCCCGATCCTCCGGCTGAACGTCGATCATGGCGGGACCTCCTCGCGGCCAGAGTGACGGGCGGCTGTTGCTGACCTGTGTCGACCTGTGTCGGTCCGTCGCCGGCACACGCGCCCGTGCGGTCCGCGGCGGAGGCGGCCTCGGACGGGGCATCGCCGGCGGGGGCGCGGCGCCAAGGCTCCGGAACACGCGGGATGCCGCGCGGTTGGACCGGCACCCCCACCGGAGACGACGCGTGACCACGGATCCGCTGCACAAGTATCCCCGGCCGCCCTTCGCGGCGCAGCCCCAGAGCTTCCCCGGCAAGACCGGCCGCATGGAGCCGGAACCCGACCACGGCGAGGCGAGCTACGCGGGCTCCGGCAAGCTGACCGGCCAGGCGGCGCTGATCACCGGCGGCGATTCCGGCATCGGCCGCGCGGTCGCCATCGCCTTCGCCCGGGAAGGGGCCGACATCGCCATCTCCTACCTGCCGGACGAGCAGGCCGACGCGGAGGCGGTCGCCCAGTGGGTCGAGAAGGCGGGCCGGCGCGCGCTGCTCCTGCCGGGCGACCTCAAGGACGCCGCCTACGGGCGCCAGATCGTCGCCCGCACGGTGGAGACGTTCGGGCGCCTCGACGTGCTGGTCAACAACGGCGCGTTCCAGCAGCCGAACCAAGACCTCGCCGGGATCGACGACGCCGTGTTCGAGGACCATTTCCGCACCAACGTGTTCGGCGCCTTCTACGTGACCAAGGCGGCGCTCGCCCATCTGAAGCCCGGCGCCTCGGTGATCTTCACCTCCTCGGTGAATTCCAAGCACCCGATGCCGTCGCTCCTGGCCTACAGCGCCACCAAGGGCGCCCTGAGCAACATGGTGCTCAGCCTCGCCCAGCTGCTCGCCGACAAGGGCGTGCGCGTGAACGGCGTGCTGCCCGGGCCGATCTGGACCCCGTTCATCCCCTCCGGGATGAGCCAGGATTCGGTGACATCGTTCGGCAGCCAGGTGCCGTTCGGCCGGCCCGGACAGCCGGCCGAACTCGCCTCGGCCTACGTGATGCTGGCCTCGGAGGAGAGCAGCTACACGTCCGGCGCGCTCGTCACGGTGGCCGGGGCCATGCCGGTGTTCTGACGCGCCTCTCCGACGCGCCGCGCGGACGGGCCCCACGTAGGGCGCCCGTCCGGAGCGGCGCCCCCCTCAGGCGGCGCGCATCTCGACGAGGAAGCGCATCACCTCGGCGCGCAGGGCCTCGGCGCTGCGGCAGACGTCGCCGGCGGCCGCACCGACCTCCCCGGCGACGCGGTGCGTCGCCTCCGCGGCCGACGCGGCCGAGACCACGTTCTGGCTCACCGCATCGGTCCCCCGGGCGGCCCCGTCGATGTTCTGCGCGATGTGCCCGGTGGCGAACCGCTGCTGCTCGACCGCCGCCGCGATCGCGCTGGCGATCGCGTTCATGGTGTCGACGGTCCTGCCGATCGCGTTGACCGCGCCGACCGCCTCCGTCGTCTCGCCCTGGATCGCCGCGATCTGCGCGGTGATCTCCTCGGTGGCCTTCGCGGTCTGCCCGGCCAGGCCCTTCACCTCGGCGGCGACCACGGCGAAGCCGCGCCCGGCATCGCCCGCCCGCGCCGCCTCGATCGTGGCGTTCAGCGCCAGCAGGTTGGTCTGCTCGGCGATCGCCGAGATGATCCGCACGACCTCCCCGATCCGCTCCGCCGTCCCGGCGAGGCCGCGGATCTGCCGGTCGGTGCGCTCCGCCTCGGCCACGGCCTGGCCGGCGATGGTGGCCGACTTGGCGACCTGCCCGCCGATCTCGCCGATCGAGGCGGACAGCTCCTCGGTGGCCGCCGCCACGGTCTGAACGTTGGCGGCCGCCTGCTGCGCCGCCTCGGCCGCCGAGCCGGCCTGCCGTGACGCCTGCGCGGCGGTGTCGGCCATCGCCCCACAGGCCTCCCGCATGCCGGCCGCAGCGGCGTCGACCCGTGCCAGGAGCTGGCCCGCCTCGGCGTCGAAGCTGCGGGTCACCGCCTCCATCCATTGGGCGCGCTCCTGCCGGCGCTCCTGCTCGGCGCGCTGCTCGTTCGACAGGGTCCGCGCCTGGATCATGCTGTCCCGGAACACGCCGGCGGCCTCGGCCATCTGACCGATCTCGTCGCGCCGACCGAGCCCCGGGATCGCGAGGTCCGTCGCGCCGCCGGCGAGCTGGCGGAGGGCGGCCGTGAAGGCGCTCAGGGGGCGCGTGATGCTGCGCGCCAGCAGGAACCCGACCAGCCCGATCCCGATCGCGAGGGGGATCAGCCAGAGCAGGGTGGTGACCATCCGCGCCCGGTCCAGGGCGTGGATGTCGTCCACGTACAGGGCCGAGTTGATGACCCACTGCCAGGGCTCGTAGGCGAGCGAGTAGGCGACCTTCGGGGCGGCCTCGGTCTCGCCGAGGCGGGCCCACCGGTACTCTGTGAAGCCGCCGCCCTCCTGGGCGCGCTGGATCATCGTCCCCACGAAGGTCTTCTTCATCGCCGCGTCGTCGCGGGACCGCGTGTTCTCGATCTTGGGATCGGGATGGACGACATTGCGCCCGATGTCGCCCGGGGTCGAGCTGTAGACGAAGACGTAGTCGTTGCCGTTGTAGCGCATCGCCCGCAGCGCGTCCGCCGCGCGCCGCCGCGCCTCGTCGACCGTGATGGTGCCGGCCTCCGCCTGCCGGGCGAACGCCACCACGATGCCGTGCGCCGACTCGACCTGGGCGCGGATCGCGGTCTTGCGACCCTCCATCATCACCGTGCCGACCGACGAGATCTGGACGCCCACGATCGCTATGAATGCCAGCAAGATACAGCTGATGAGATAGAACATCTTCTTGCCGATCGTCATTTCAAATATTCCCGCTCAACAATTCTATCATCAGCCGCAGTTCATAGATAGAATCAACTGTGCTCCGGCGCCGCGGCGACCTATGATCGCTCCCAGATTGGAGTAATTCCATGCCGGCCACACATGTGAGATATGCTTCCTACTGCGCGCGGCAGCGCGGATGCGGCCGGGGGAATGGCACGGCCGGACGCCCCCGTCCGGAGCGGCGTCGCGCGACAGCGCCGCGCCCCCGCGGCGACGGCGACGGCCTGACCGGCGTCGCGCGCCGTTTCGCCGGGCGGCCTCCCGTGGTATCCGGCGCGCTCACCCGCCACCTGCCGGATCGCGGGCGCGCCCCGCCCCCGGCGGGACGCCTCGCGGGCGGGACTACGGGCACAGCGCGGATCTGGGAACGTGACGGCGGCTGACGAACGCGGCGCACTGGCGGGATGGCGCTTCTCCGTCGCCCCGATGATGGACTGGACGGATCGCCATTGCCGGGCGTTCCACCGGTCCCTCTCCGCGCGCGCCCGGCTCTACACCGAGATGGTGACGACCGGCGCTGTGCTGCACGGGCCGCGCGAGCGCCTGCTCGGCTTCTCGGCGCTCGAGCACCCGGTGGCGGTCCAGCTCGGCGGCTCGGATCCGGCGGAGCTGGCGCAGGCCGCCCGGATCGCCGCGGATCTCGGCTACGACGAGGTCAATCTCAACGTCGGCTGCCCCTCGGACCGGGTGCAGGAGGGCCGCTTCGGCGCCTGCCTGATGCGCGAGCCGGCCCTGGTCGGCGACTGCGTCGCCGCCATGAAGGCCGCGGTCCCCGTGCCGGTGACGGTGAAGTGCCGGATCGGCGTCGACGACCAGGACCCCGAGGCGGCGCTCGACAGCCTGGCCGACGCCGTGGTGGCGGCGGGCGTCGACGGGCTGATCGTCCACGCCCGCAAGGCCTGGCTCCAGGGGCTCTCGCCCAAGGAGAACCGCGACGTGCCGCCCCTCGATTACGGCCGCGCCGCGCGGCTGAAGCGGCGGCTTCCCGGCCTGCCGATCGCGGTCAACGGCGGCCTGCGCGACCTGGATTCCGCGCGGGCGCGGCTCGCGGAGGTCGACGGCGTCATGGTCGGCCGCGCCGCCTACACCGAGCCGGCGCTGCTGCTCGGGGTCGATCCCGACCTGTTCGGCGTGCCGGCCCCGGCCCCCGACGCCTTCGCGGCGGTCGCGGCGTTCGAGCCCTACATCGCCGCGTGCCTCGCCCGGGGCGAGCGCCTCCACGCGGTCACCCGGCACATGCTCGGCCTGTTCAACGGCCGGCCGGGCGCGCGGGCCTTCCGGCGTCACCTCTCGACCCACGGGATGCGCCCGGGGGCCGACCTCGCGACCCTGCGGGAGGCGGTGGCGCTGGTCTCCCGNGAAGCCGCGGATCTCGGCGCGGTCTGACGTGGGCGCGGCTCAGGCGTAGACGGTCTCGGCCTGGCCCGCCGCCGCGCGGGCGCGGCCCTCGACCGAGTCCCGCCGCGAGCCGGTCAGGTCGCCCACCGCGCCCTGCACCTTGCCGCCGAACTCCTTGGCGGCCCCTGTGATCCGATCCGTATCGACCATGTCGTGCTCCTCCGTTGTCGCGTCGGCGATCGCCGCCGCGATCGCGCTCGTGGTGAGGGCGCCTCGCCGCGAGGCGCCGGGTGACGTCCGTCAGCGCGGGCCGGAGCCCGCGGACCCGGATCCGCCCGCCTTCGACGCGGGCGCGTCGCGCGTCCGGCGGGCAATGGCGTCCCGTCTTCGATCAGGGGCGCCCCGTCCTGCGCGGTAGAACCCTGGCCGACCGGAAGATGTGCGCCGCCCGCGCCCGATCAATGGTCCGTAAGTACCAGTATCGTGGTATTCATCCGTCGGAGATGTTCAGCGGAAAACCGTTCTCGCGACCCCAGACGACGGCCTCGCTGCGCTTGTGAATGCCGAGCTTCCGGTAGAGCGCGGCGCCGTGATTGCGCACCGTGTTGCGCGACAGGTTGAGCTTGCGCGCGATCGCGTCGTCGCTCAGCCCCGAGCAGATCAGGTTCAGGATCTGCCGCTCGCGCACCGTCAGGTTCGGTGCCGACGCGTCGCCCGCCTCCCGGCCCGGCCTGCGCAGGTTCGCCAGCTTCTCGATCAGCCCGCGGCTGAACCACGACGTGTCGGCCATCACCGTCTCGATGGCGTCGAACAGCTCCCGCTCGGTGTGCTTGCGCTCGGTGATGTCCTGCAGGACCATCAGCACGAAGGCCGTCTCGTTGATCTCGATGCGCTCGGCCGAGACCAGGCAGTCGAGGTTGGCGCCGCTCTCGTGGCGCAGGCAGACCTCGACACCCAGCACGTAGCCCTGCCGCTCCAGGGCGGCCTCGACCTGCAGGCGCTGCTTGTCGGCGACCCACAGGCCGGCCTCCACCAGCGAGCGGCCNAGCTTCTCGATCAGCCCGCGGCTGAACCACGACGTGTCGGCCATCACCGTCTCGATGGCGTCGAACAGCTCCCGCTCGGTGTGCTTGCGCTCGGTGATGTCCTGCAGGACCATCAGCACGAAGGCCGTCTCGTTGATCTCGATGCGCTCGGCCGAGACCAGGCAGTCGAGGTTGGCGCCGCTCTCGTGGCGCAGGCAGACCTCGACACCCAGCACGTAGCCCTGCCGCTCCAGGGCGGCCTCGACCTGCAGGCGCTGCTTGTCGGCGACCCACAGGCCGGCCTCCACCAGCGAGCGGCCGACGACGCGGTCCTCGCCCAGSCCGAAGACCCGGCCGAACGYCTCGTTCACGCCCGTGACCTGGCCGTCGTCGGCCCGCACCAGCACGGTGGGGACCGGCGTCAGGCGGAACGCCTTGGCGAAGCGCTCCTCGCTCTGGCGCAGGGCGGCCTCGGCCTTCCGGCGCAGYTCCAGGTCGGCGAAGGTGAACAGCATGCAGGGCTCGTCGCCCATCGCGATCGGCTGGCCGGCGACGATCACGAAGCGGCTGCCGCCGTCGGGCAGGTCGAGGCAGGCCTCCATCTGCGGGATCGTGCCRCCGGCGTTGAGCCGCGCGACCGCGAGGTCGCGGTTGCGCGCGCCGGCCAGGACGTCGACCTCGTAGACGCTGCGGCCGATGACGGCGTCGCGGGTGTGGCCGGTCATCTCCAGGAAGCCGTGATTGACCTTGACGTGGCGCAGGTCGGACAGGCGCGTGATCACGGCCGGCGCCGGGTTGGCGTTGAAGGTGCGCTCGAACCGCTCCTCGGCCTCGAACTGGTCGGAGACGTCCTTGAGGATCAGCGCCAGGCAGCTCGGGTTGCCGTCGCGGTCCGTGGCCACGAGGCTGCGCAGCGAGTGCACGAAGTCCATGTCGGGCCTGTCGGCCCGGCGCACCTCGACCACGACGTCGTGGAAGCGCTCGCCGGCCACGACCCGCTCGATCGGGTACTGGTTCGGCGTGACRTGGTTGCGGTAGCGCAGGCGGAAGCGCTCGCGGTAGGCGTCGACGGTCGGGCCGAGCTCGTCGAGGGACCCGGCGCCGTGCATGGCGAGCGCG
Organism: Methylobacterium mesophilicum; assembly: GCF_036441335.1. Taxonomy (GTDB): domain Bacteria; phylum Pseudomonadota; class Alphaproteobacteria; order Rhizobiales; family Beijerinckiaceae; genus Methylobacterium; species Methylobacterium mesophilicum_B. The sequence goes on along the minus strand of NZ_MLBW01000016.1, from coordinate 60,021 downwards.
GCCTCGTTGGCGTACGCGATGGTCTGGTCGGGCTCGACCAGGATCACGCCCTCGCTCAACCCGGCGATGATCTGCCGGAGTTCGTGCCTGTCGACGCCCGCCGTCACGGCTCGCATCGTCCTTTCCCATCGTCGCCGCCGGGCCGGCAGCCACGCAAGAACCGATTGTGCGCAAGCTGGTTCCAAAATTTATGTTAGGATCCCAGTACGCACGTATCATTGACGCGGGGCGCTGCGACCAAAGATTGATGCTCACCGAGCTCGCCGGACCGCCATCGGTCCCCGGGCCCTCCCTCAAGATGATGGTGAGCCTATCCCCGTGCCGCACGCCGCCGAACACTTGCGATCGCCGGATACCCACGGGGCCGTGATCTCGCGCGCGGGATCGGGCCTCGGGCGAGATCTACGTGATATCGACCCAGAGATCGCGTCGGTGGACGCGATGTCGCCCCTGGGCCGCGTCCTCCGCCGCCTCTCGCAGGCCCTGGAGGCCGCCGAGACGCGCGCCGAGCGCAGTTTCACGTCCGATCTCGTCGGAGTGCTGCCGGACCTGCGCCGGTACGCGCTGTCGCTGACCCGCGACGCGACCGAGAGCGAGGATCTCGTGCAGTTCACCCTGCTCAAGGCCTGCGAGCACCGTACCAGCTACCGCCCGGGGACCGGCCTCAAGGCATGGCTCTTCACGATCCTGCGCAACGGCCATCTCAACGGGCGGATGAAGTACCGCCGGGAGGTTCCTGATCCTGACGGCGCCCACGCCGCGGGGCTGGCGAGCCTCGCCGACCAGGAGCATCGCCTCGATGTCCAGGACGTGCAGGAGGCGCTCGCTCGTCTCGAACCCGCCCAACGCGAGGCGCTGCTGCTCGTCGCCCTCGAGGACCTGACCTACGAGGCCGCCGCGGCGCGGATCGGCTGCCCGCCCGGCACGGTGAAGAGCCGCGTCAGCCGCGCCCGGGACAGGCTCGCCGTCGAACTCGGGGAGGCTTGAGCGATGCCCCCGGTGGACGATCCGGCGCGGCCGGCGACGGACGCCGGCGACGACCCGGACCTGATCGCCGCCGCGATGCGCGCGGGGATCGACGCGCTTCTGGCGGCGCGCGCCCCCGCGGAACGGGAGGCGTTCTGGCACGCCGTGGCCCTTCTCTACGCGCGGGGCTCCACGCCGGACGGGCGGCCCAGCTCCGCGGTGCCCGGCCCCGCGCCGCTCCTCGACGCCTCCGCACACTCCCATCCGCCCTCGGAGACGGCACGATGAGCGACCATGCGCGCCTCGAGACGCTCCTGCGCGCGGCATCCCCATCGGCTTCGTCCTCGTGCTGATCCACCCCGCGCCGATCCCGGTGACCATCACCGCGGTGAACCCCGCGCGCTCGACCGGCGTCGCGCAGTTCGCCGGCGGCGAGGACATGGCCCCGTTGTGGCTGTGCTGGCTCACCCCTGTCGCCGGCGCGCCGGTCGCGGGCGCCCTGACCAAGTGGGTCTACGAGGACACCGAGATCGTCGACACCGTCGTCGTCGAGGGACGTGCGGCTTGACGGCCGGCCCGGGAGTCATGGGGAACCGTCCGACACCGGTCGCCTCCCTGCGGGTCCGACCCGGGCCCGCCCGAATCGCGCGCGACGGATGCGCGGGCCTCCCAGGGTATCCGAACCCGAGTGCGAGGTCGTGCCGGGCACGCCGTCCGATCGGCGTTCGGGGCGGCCGCGAGACCGGGGGCATGCGTCACCCCGGGTTCGCCTCCGGCCCGTGCCGCCTCAGGCTCGGGTGCCACCCGGACCGCGCCCCGAACGGTCCGACGCCATGCTTCTGACGGATGCCGGCGACGGCGATACAGACGGCGATACAGGCCGACGCGGCCTCGACCGGCGAGCCATCGACGAGGCGAGGGTGGCCGGCCTTCGCGGGCGCGAACTCGCCGCCGTCCTGCTCGGCCGCTCGCCGAGCGACCTGGTCCCGCCCACGGCCGGCGAGGAACCGCACGCCTACGCGGACCGCGCGGTCACCGAGTTCCTCCGCCTCTACGTCAGGCGCTGGCACGGCGGCTTGGACGCGCGCCCGGTCCCCCGCGGAGCCTCCGACCCATGCTGCGCCACCCGGTGACGAGCGACGTCTGACCGCCCGGCATCCGAGGCGGTATCGTCGGCGCCGCGCGCGTTGCCGCCCTGAGACGGCGAGACGCCCTGGCGTCAGCGCAGGAGATTCGGGGGTACCGGCGGGCTCGCGTTGAGCAGCGTGATCGTCACCCGGCGGTTCGGCGCGAGGTAGGGATTGTCGGGGAAGACCGGCTCCGTGTCGCCGCGTCCCGATACGGACGAGAAGTTGTCGTTGGGAACTCCTGCACCCGACAGGATCTCGCGCACGGAGAGGGCGCGCCCGGCGGAGAGACTCCAGGGTTCGCCGGCCCGCGCCGAGCCCGGGCGCGCGACGGCCGTGTAGCCGGTGATCGACAGGCGGTTGGGCATCCGGCGCAGGGCGGGCGCGAGGGCCTCCAGCACGCGACGGGTGCGCTCGTAGGGTTCGACGGAGCCCTCGCGGAACATGGCGCGGCCGTCCTGGTCCACGAGGGAGACGTTCACGCCCTCCTTGGTCTGCTCGATCACGATGTTCTTCGACAGCTCGGCGATGTCGGGCATCGTCTGGAGCGCCTGCCGGAGGCTGGCTATGGCGCTGTAGTTGGCCTCCACGTTGGCGACCGGGCGGCTGGCATCGACATCGCTGACGCGGCCCGGACTGGTCGGGCGCTCCGTGACCTCCCGCTCGGCCGAGCCCCGCTCCGCGTCGCGGGGCGTGGACGGCTTGTTGCCTGACGTATCCAGGGCGGTGCCGTACAGGATGCCGCCGGCACCGCTGGTCGCGGGGCTCAACGCGGCGGGCGAGAAGTATTCCGCCAGGCCGATCTTCTGCTCCTGCGTGGTCATGCTGATCAGCCACATCAGCAGGAAGAACGCCATCATGGCGGTCACGAAATCCGCGTAGGCGATCTTCCAGGCCCCGCCGTGGTGGGCGTGGGCGGCCTTCTTGACCTTCTTGATGATGATCGTGGCCATCGCGTGCCTGCTGAATATCGGGTCAGGTCTGGGCGGGCAGAGCGGCGGTCGCCGCTTCCACTTCGTTGAAGGTCGGGCGGACGTCGCTCATCAGGGACTTGCGGGCAAACTCCACCGCCATCACCGGCGGCTGGCCGCCGATATGGGCGAGGAGCCCCGCCTTGAGCGAGAGATAGTATTTGGATTCAGCCTCGAAGAGGCTCTTGAGCGACTGCGCCATGGGTCCGAAGAAGCCGTAGGCGACGAAGACGCCGAAGAAGGTGCCCACGAGCGCGCCGCCGATCAGATGGCCCAGCACCTCCGGCGGCTCCTTGATCGCCCCCATCGTCTTGATCACGCCGAGCACGGCCGCGACGATGCCGAGCGCCGGTGTTCCGTCGGCGAGCGACTGCATGGCCGAGACGACACGCTCCTGCTCCTGGTGGTGCGTCTCCAGCTCCTCATCCATGAGGGCGTCGATCTCGTGGACGTTGTTGGCGCCCAGCGTCACCATCCGCATGTAATCGCAGACGAACTCGACCGCGTGGTGGTTCGCCGCGAAGGTCGGGAAGGCGTTGAACAGCGCGGACTCGCTGGGATTTTCGATGTGCGGCTCGAGCGCCATCGCGCCCTTCTGCTTCGCGAGCTTGAACAATGAGAACTGCATCCCCAGCAGTTCGACATAGGAATTCTGCGTATATTTGGGGCCCTTCACGAGTGTACCCAGCATGGCCGGCACGGCCTTGAGCACCGGCCCGGTGTTGCCGATGACGAAGGCGCCGATCGCTGCGCCGAGGATGATGACGAACTCGAACGGCTGCCAGAGGACGACCAGGTGGCCACCCATCGCCGCGTAGCTGCCGAAGACGCAGGCGAAGACGATCAGGGTGCCGACGATCAGCCGCATGATGTGCCATCCTTGCGCGGCGGTGAATCCGGCCCGCGCGAAGCTACCGATAGTCCGGCAAATCACTGATCTTGGTTAACGGCCCGTTTAGAGGCGTGCCCGGGGGAACGATGCGATGATCTGTCCGGGCGTTCGGTGGACCGGGTGTGACATGATGTGACGGGCGCGGGCGTGCCGCGAACGCGATCGCGCCGGCTCTCACGGAGCGTCGGGCGGGGCCGACGAGCCTGCCGCGCCGTCGCGGAGCCGGCCCATGTTCCTTGACGGTCGCCGGAAGCGGGACGCGGCTGCCCGCACCGGCAGTAAGGGTGGCACTTGGTCGACGGCCATCGATGGGATGCCGACGTCACAGGCGGCGACGCCGCGCGCCGTACCAGGGTCTTCGTCGCGATCCGGCGCCGTCACGCCGGCCAGGGCACAGCTCTGCATCGCGCGAGGACCTTTGTCCCCACGCGCGCAACCGGTGCGGCTCTGCACGGTGCAACGATCGCGGGTCGCCGTGGCCCTAGAGGCGACCGCTCGCGAGGGTATCGAACCCGACGATCGTCAGCGACGCGAGAACGAGGCCGCGGTCATCCATCACATCGAGCCGCCAATCGCTGTCCTGCCAAAAGGACCGGCTCGCGACGCTCAGATGCTGCGCGACCAGTTCGACGGCATGCGCCTTCGCGTCGTCCAAGCTCGTGAGCTCAGCATCCGCGAGTTCGGCCTGGGCGCCTCCTTCTGTCATCAGGAACCGGAAGAGGGGCATGCGATGGTCCAGAAATTACGTTCGCTATCCTAACATACTGATACGGAGAGGGATCTCGATTTTTCCGACGCCGGCACCGGGCTCGATCTGCCTCCCTGCGGCGCGGTGTGACGGGCGCGGTGCCGGAGGAGCGGTGTGGGGCGCTCCTCCGGCAGACGGGCTCATGCGAAATGCGTCGGCAAGCTCAGAGCCTGCGCGTAAATCACCAGCGCGATCGCACCGCCGATGAGGGTCGCAGCTATGGTGATGCGGTTCGTCCAGGTCATCGTCGTCTCCATCAGGTTCGCGACTGTCATCGCGGTGTGACCCTGATGTATGCTCGAGCTCTCGGGCTCGGCGTGTCCCGGAACACCCGCGTCAGCGGCGTTGCCGGCGCTTCGTGATCGCCGCCGCCGTCCCGGCCCCTACCACGCTCAGCGAAAGCCGCTCTTCGGCTTCAGATCGATCTCGATCGCCCGCAACGCGTTCTCGAAGGCCTTCTGCTCGGTCAGGAAGGGCCGATCCGAGCGCTCGATCAGCTTGCCGCTCCTGCGGAGCGCCCAACCGAACTGCCCCTCCGGCCGCTTCAGGGGCTCGACGGTGATCGTGTAGGGATGCGGCACATCGGGTGACATGGCACAGCTATGTGGCCTCAGGGCTCCGGCCGCAAGCAGGGCGGCCCGCGACGGGCCGATACGTCCTTCGGTCGAGCACCGGGCATCACAAATGATGGCGACAGCAGGGCTGCCGCGGGCTCTGCGCCTGCGCATGACTTGCCCGAGTCCGGGTCAGCTTCGACGGCCGGCCGCATGGTCAGCGTGCGCCGGATGGCCAGGGTCCAGGAGAGCCCAGGACAATCATGCAGGAAACGCCCCGCAGAGTCGTGATGCAGACGGATCCCGACTACGAGGACGCCGTCATCGGCGCATTCAAGCTGGTCGAAGACGCCTATGCTCGGGGCCTCATCTCGTGGGTGCGCCGGTGCGCGTTGTTGAACCAGTTGGCGGGTGGCGGCTCCGGGCTTTACGAAACGCGCAACTATGTGAAGCCCGATCCGGATTCGGGGGTGATCCGCCTCGGCGTCTTCCTGGAACCGGTCCCGGCCTTTCTGAGGGAACTGGGTCTGCTGGAGCGAGAGACGGCCGCGTTCGAGCAGGCGCGTACCGGGATCGCGAGCGCGCGCGAGGCCACCGGGGATCAGGCTCACGACTGATTGTCAGGCGGGTCCGGTGCAGGGACGGCCGCCGGAAAGCTGGCGCCGGCGGAACGCAGGACCTGCACCAGGGCGTTCCGTTGAGCGATCGTGATGGCCGGTTCTCCGGGACTGCTCTCGGCCCGCGTCACGACGCCCAGTGGCACCTTGGCGCGTTTGGCCAACTCCGAAGGCCCCCAGCGCAGAGAGAGCCGTGCCGCGAGGAGGTGCCGTCCTGTGATCATGCCTGCCGCCCTCGAGAACGGATCGCGGCCCCGCCGCCGCACACGGCTGATCGTCTGCCCGACGATCGTGATCGAAGATCCGCGTCCGCCACCGCGAGAGCGGCAGCGGCACGATCCTCGAACGCGCGCCCTGGTCCGGCAGCCTCACGGGCGTGCTGGGTGCCCCCCGGCGCGACCGCCGGGCTGACTGCCAGCATCCGGCCCGTGCTGACGCTCATCTGGTCGGCTCTGCCGACACGGCGACCGCTCGGAAACAGAGGGCCCGTCGGGTGGCGCGCCGCGAAGACGTCGCACTGTCCTTGGCCTGTGCAGCCCCCGGCCGCGCCTTCTTCGACGCGGTCGCGAGACTGACACCTCGCACCGTCTCGGAGAGACGGTGCGACCGGGCGGCCGCGGTGAACCATGGCGGGCCGCGTCGGCGCGAGGCAACCTGCAACGGATGTTCGCCACCGATCACGCCGCGTCGGACGCGTCCAGGATGCTCAGTCAAGGATCTCTTCCGCACGCGCGAGCAGATCGAACGGCAGATTCACATCGATCGCCTTGGCCGTCCTGCCGTTGATCACCAGCACGAATTTCGTGGGCTGCTGCACAGGCAGATCGGCCGGCGTCTCTCCTCTCAGGATCCGGTCGACATACGCGGCGACCCAACGGGCACTGTCGTCCAGGTCGGGTCCGTACGAGATCAGGCCGCCGGCCACGGCATAGGCCCGCCTCTCCCCCAAGGATGGCAATTTGCTCTCGATGGCGCGCTGCGCGATTTCCGCCAGCAAACTGTTCGTCAACGGATCCTCGACAATCATGATCGCATCGCAGCGCGCGGTCACGAGGTTCTCGAACACGGCCTCACCGTCGAGACGCCCGGCCACCGGAGCGGAGACGGCTTCGACGCGATAGCGAACGGAAATCTTCTCGATCTCGGAAAACACGCCGGCGGAGTGCGGATTGTTCCGATTCCATACGATCGCGACGCGCTTGATGCCGGGCTTGGAGCCCACGATGAGCTGCAGTCTCTTCTCCGACATCTCGGGAGGCACGAAGCTGTAGCCGGTCACGTTCTCGGGCGGCCGAGCCAGATTGGAGACGAGGCCGCTTCCCACAGCATCGCCGGCCCCCGCCATCACGATCGGAATCGAGCCCGTTCCACGCTTCGCCGCGAGCGGCGCGAGCGTCCCCCATGCGACGATGACATCGACTCTCCGCGCGACCACGTCGGCGACAATCTGATCGAGCCGAGCGGCATCGTCGTTGCCGTAGCCATAGTCGAACGCGATGTTCTTTCCCTCGATCCAGCCCCTTGCGGCGAGGTCTTCGCGGACATCGTTCAGCGTGAGCATGACGCTGCCGGCCGTGATCAGCGCGATACGGAACCGCTTATTCCCATCGTGAGCCAATACTGGCTGCGGACATAAGGCGGCACCGGTCAGGTACGACAAGAACTGCCGTCTCCTCATGTCTGCCTCCGCTGTCAGGACATCCTGACCGTTGAGATCGCCGTGACTGGATCTGGTGACCGGCCATCGTGACTTTCTCCGCGGCGCGGACGCGCTCCGTGCCCAATGCCGCCGGCGGCGCTGGACGCAGGACCAGCGGCCCTCGAGAGACGGCGCAGTCGTTCGAGCGAGCAGTGCGTCCCCTTGCCCCTCGCAGCCCGATCGCGCTTCGATGCAACCTTCGCCATCCCGATGTGCGCAACGGCCAGTACGGCGGCAGTCGGAGCGTGTGCTCCCAACAATAAACACTATCGGTGGTTTGAATCACGGTCTTGGCCAACCATGATGTATTGATAACACCACAATAGGGCCGTCGTCGATGTTGTCCCGCGTCGGCTCCCCGGTCCGGCGCACCCGCAGACCGCCTGAAGTTGCCCGGTACGACGCGACGACCGCTCCGACGCCGGGGCGGAGTCCGGCATCCGGAACAGCCCGCGCTCCGGGCAAATCTTCCATCCCGGGACAGGGCTTCCGAGCGCGCGGCGGATCGCGCTCGGCCGGGCCGGACCGTGTCCTCACGCGCCGCGGCGGCCGTCGTCGGCGGCCGGACCCGACGCGCCGCAGCCCTCAATCGCGCCGCGCTTCGGCGCTCGCACGTTCGACCACGGCGCGCAGCGCGGCGCTGCCCTCCAGCCCGAACCAGGCACGCAGCATGCTGGTGGTCTCGGGCGTATCGTCCGGCCGCTCGCGGTACAGGTCCGTGTAGCGGCTGAGTTCGCGTTCCACGAACATGTCGAGGTAGGCTGCCCCCTTCATCCTCGCGAGATCCGTGAGGGCGTGAGTGAGCACGCGCTGCATCATCTCGCCGACCAAGGCCGAGACGTAGACCGCCTCGGCGCTGCCCTGTTCGGGCTCCTTCAATCCAGCCTCCTCTGCTCCGCAGCGTCGATCCCGCCGCACCATCGTCCTAAGCTTGACTGCCCGCCCCGCGCAAACCCGGCGCTTTCGGCGGCCGCCGATCGGGACGGACGGCGCGTCCCGATCGGCGCGCCGCGGCCCCTTCACGCCGGCGGAAGCAGGCGGAAGCCGGGAGATCGGTTCGGGCGGGTGGCGAACGAGCCGACCGGCAGCACCGGCGGGCCATCGTCGAGGACGAGGTCGTTGTCCCGCAGCAGCCGCGCCAGGACCAGCACCGCCTCCGACGTGGCCAGCTGTGCCCCGATGCACACGCGGGGCCCGGTGCCGAACGGCAGGAAGCCGTGGCGGTCCCGCTTCTCCGGACCGAGAAAGCGCCCGGGATCGAAGCGCTCGGGCGAGGCCCACAGGCGCGGGTCGGTATGCAGCAGGGTGAACGGCATCAGCACGATGGCTCCGCGCCGGACCGGCACGCCGCACAGGTCGTGGTCGGCCACGGCTTGGCGGGCCGTCATGTAGGCCGGCGGGTACAGCCGTAGCGCCTCGTCCACCACGGCGCGCGTGAGCGGCAGCGCGCCGATGGCTGTCCCCGCACCACCCGGCGTCAGATCCACCCGGCGCGCTTCCTGCCGGATCGCGCGGCGCCATGCGGGCGCGTTGGCCAGCAGGTAGCAGGCCCAGAACAGCGTCAGGCCCGTCGTCTCGTGCCCGGCGAAGATCATCGTCGACACCTCGTCGACCAGGAGGTCCTCGTTCCGGTCCCCGTAGGCGTCGGACAGGAGGTCGAACAGGTCGCGCGGAGCCCCCGACGGATGGGCGGCGCGGCGCCGGACGATGACCGCGCGAATGAGCGCCCGCCAGCGTCGGCCGAAGCGCGCGCGGCGGAACATGGTGAGTGTGGGCACCCAGCGCGGCAGGATGAAGTCGCTGGCGCGCGGCCGGCCGATGCCGCTGGCGTAGGACTGGAGCAGGCCGCGCAGTTGCGGTCCGAACGCGTCGGTCTCCAGGGAGAACATGCTCGTGCAGGCGACGGCGAGGCTGAGATCCTGCATGACCGCGAGCAGGTCGACCGGCTGCCCGCGGGACGCCTCCAACGGGCCGAACGCCGCCTCGGCGCAATCGACCATGTGCCGGGCCAGCAGGGTGACCGTGCGGGGCGTGAAGGCCGGGGCCAGGGTCCGCCGCTGCTGGCGCCAAGCCTGCCCCTCGCTGGCCGCCACGCCGCGGCCGATGAGCGCCCGGAAGATGCGGTCGCCGGCCGCGACCCGCCGATAGAGGTCCGGATGCGTGGCCAGCACGTCGCGCATCGCCTGCGGGCCGGCGGCGACGACGACGTCGCGGCCGAGCATGGGCAGGACGAGGACCGCCTGCGCGCGGCAACGCGGCGGGAAGGCCGAGAAGGCGTTGCGTCGCAGGCCCGCCAGGACGCCGAGGGCACCCACGCGGTCGGGCGCGAGGGGCGGCATCGGCGGGATGAAGAAGGTGGGCCCGGGTGCTTGGGCCGCCTCGGTGATCGTATCCATCGGATCTCCTCGTCGCGGGCGATGGCAGCCGTGTGTCGCTGCCGCGTCGCTACCGATCGGCCGACATCGCGCCCGAGATCGGGTCATCCCGGGCCCGGTAGCTCTGCGTGTAGGCGTAGCGGGCGTTCTGGCGCACCGCCCAGGTGTCGTCGAAGACGTGCTCGAACTCGTAGCCGATGAAGGCCTGGTCGCGCCGGTAGGTGTTGAAGCCGGCATCGCCCACGTTGAGGGCGCGCGGGATGCGCAGGCCGAGCACGGTCGGCCGGGCCGTCCCGTAATNCGAGGGCGGCGACCCGCGACAGGGCGGCCGCCAGGATCAGGCCGGTCACGGCCGCGTGGCCGATCCGGTCGAGGAGCGTCGCCAGGGCGCCGATCCGCAGGGCCAGCGCCAGGACCAGGGCGGCGCCGCCGTAGGCCCCGATCCGGCTGTCGCGCATGATCTCCAGCCGGCGCTCCGGGGTGGCGCCGCCGCCGAACCCGTCGGTGACGTCGGCGAGCCCGTCCTCGTGGAGGGCGCCGGTCGCCACCACGGCGACCGCCACCGCGAGGGTCGCGGCCAGGAACGGCCCGAGCCCGACGGCCCAGCCGGCCGCCAGCACCAGGGCGGCGGGCAGCGCCAGGATCACGCCGGCCAGCGGCAGCATCCGCGGCAGGGTGGTGAAGTCGGGGCTGCGGTGCGGGTCCGGCTCGCCGGGCAGTTGCGGCACCGGCAGGCGGGAGTAGAAGCGCAGGCACCCGGCGAGGTCGTAGAGGGCGCCGCGCCCGGGCCAGTCGGCCTCCCCGCCGGTCTGCCTGTCCATCGCGGTCTCTCGCATCCGCCCGCCACCGCGCGCCGCTCCCGTATAGTCTCCCCGTCCGGAGGCGCCCACAGGAAATCACCGCCGCCATGACCGATTCGACGACCGCTCCCGAACCCGGCCCCTTCGACGACATCCGCAACCTGCTGAAGGCGATGCCGGGCCCCGACGCGGAGGCGAAGGCCGCCGTCGCGGCCCGGGACGCGACCCTGACGAAGCCCGCCGGCTCGCTGGGGCGCCTGGAGAGCCTCGTGACGTGGCTGGCGGCGTGGCAGGGCAAGGCGCCGCCGACCTTCGACCGGCCGCTGGTCTGCGTCTTCGCCGGCAGCCACGGGGTCACGCGCCGCGGCGTCTCGGCCTTCCCGGACGCGGTCAACCGGCAGATGCTCGACAACTTCGCCGCCGGGGGCGGGGCGATCAACCAGATCTGCGCCGCCTACGGCCTCGGCTTCAAGGTGTTCGACCTCGCCCTCGACATGCCCACCGGCGACATCGCGGAGGGGCCGGCCCTCGACGAGCGCGCCACGGTCGCCACCATGGCGTTCGGCATGGAGGCGGTGGCCGCCGGCACCGACTGCCTGGGCATCGGCGAGATGGGCATCGGCAACACCACGGTGGCGGCCGCCCTCTACGCCGCCCTGTTCGGCGGCGATCCCGCCCACTGGGTCGGGCGCGGCACCGGGATCGACCGGGACGGCCTGTCCCGCAAGGTCGCGGCCGTGGAGGCGGCGCTCGCGCACCATGCCGGCCACCTCGACGACCCGCTCCAGGTCCTGGCGCGCCTCGGCGGCCGGGAGATCGCCGCCATGGCGGGCGCGATCCTGGCCGCGCGTCTGCAGCGCATCCCGGTGGTGATCGACGGCTACGTGGCGACCGCCGCCGCGGCGGTTCTGCACGCCGCAGACCCGGGCGCCCTCGACCACTGCCTCGCCGGCCACGTCTCGGCGGAGGGCGCCCACGCCGAGGTTCTGGAGCGGCTCGGGCTGGTGCCGCTGCTGGCGCTCGGCATGCGCCTCGGCGAGGCGTCCGGCGCCGGCATGGCGATGGGCCTGCTGAAGGGAGCGCTCGCCTGCCACACCGGCATGGCGACCTTCGCGCAGGCCGGTGTGTCCGAGAAGGGCGCGGGCTGACGCCGCGTCTTCTGGCCGGCCGTGATCAGCCGGTCTTCTCGATGTTCCAGAAGAACTGCACCGGCGCCATGACCATGCCCTTGAGCTTCGCGCTGACCGCCATCGGCTGCTGCACGAGGCCCGCGGGCGCGTAGGGCACGACCTCGAAGGCGCGCTCCTCGATGCGCGCGGCGAGCGCCTTCTGCTGCGCCTCGTCGCTGGTGGCGATCCAGTCGCTGCGCAGGGTCTCCAGGGTCGGGTCGTCCGGCCAGCCGAACCACGCCGCCTGACCGTTGGCGCGGATCAGCGGGTGGAGCGCCGGGTTCAGCACGTCTGCCCCCGACCAGAGGGTGTGGAACAGCGACCAGCCGCCGGCATCGACCGGCCCGCGGTTGCCGCGGCGGGCGATGAAGCTGCCCCAGTCGGTCGAGACCAGATCGACATTCATCCCGAGCTGCTTGAGCAGGTCCTGGGTCACCAGCGACTGGTTGTAGGCGATCGGCTGGTCGGCCGGGGCGAGCAGCACCACGCGCTCGCCCTTGTAGCCGGCCTTGGCCAGCATCGCCTTGGCCTTGGCGAGGTCCGCCTGCATGGCCGCGGCCCCGCCGGCCCCGGTCGACATCGGCGAGCCCGGCGTGAAGAAGGTCTTGGCCTCCCGGTAGTATTCGGGGCTGCCGACCACCGCCTGCATGTAGTCGTCCTGCTTCATGGCCATCATCACGGCCCGGCGGATCTCGGGATTGTTGAACGGCGGCTGCGTGTGGTTGAACCGCATCAGCAGGATCAGCCCGAGCGGCACGTTGCGGATCTCGATCCCCGGCTTGCCCTTGAGCACCGGGATCAGGTCGATCGCCGGCTGCTCGTACCAGTCGACCGCGCCCTGGATCATCGCGCCCACCGCCGCCGAGGCCTCGGTGATCGCGAGCCACTCGATCCGGTCGACCTTGGCGACCTTGCCGCCGGCCGCCCAGGAGGGCGCCTCCTCGCGGGGGCGGTAGCCGGCGTGGCGGGTGTAGATCGCGTTCTGGCCGGGGATCCATTCCCGCGCCTCGAAGCGCCAGGGCCCGGAGCCGGTGGCGTCGGCGATTGGCTTCGACGCATCCTGGAGCGCGACGCGCTCCGGCATGATGAAGGGCACGTTCGAGGACAGCTTGCCGAGCGCCGCCGGGAGCAGGGGGAACGGCTTCTTCAGCGCGATGGTGAAGGTCCGCGCGTCCTCCTGGCCGTAGCCCTCCACGAAGCCCGCCAGGGTCTGGCCGAACGCGTCCCGCTTGGACCAGCGCGCGATGGACGCGATGCAGTCCTTGGCCTCGACGGGGGAGCCGTCGTGGAAGGTGAGGCCGTCGCGGAGATGGAAGGTCCAGCGCAGGCCGTCGGGCGCGGTCTGCCAATCGCTGACCATCTGGGGCTGGATGCGGAAATTCTCGTCCGTGGCGAACAACGTGTCGTAGACGAGATAGCCGTGGTTGCGGATGACGTAGCTCGTGGCGACGATCGGATCGAGGGACGGCAGGGGCGTCGACGGGATGAAGCGCAGCACGCTGCCGCCGCCGGGCTGGGCCCGGACCAGGTGCGGGAGGCCGAGGCCGGCGGCCGCGCCTGCGGTACCGGCCAGGATCTGGCGGCGGGAGAGCGTCATCGCGGGCACCCTTGTCGTGATCGGGCCCGTTGCCCGATTGATTTTATACAATTTCAACACCGAAGCTCCGCCGTCAAGGGTCCTGCGGAGCATCCGGGGCCGATCGGGAGCGAGACGATGAAGAACCGGACCATCGCGGGCTCGATCGGGACCGAGATCCGGCGGCGCATCCTCGACGGCCGCTATCCGGCCGGCTCCCAGCTCCGCCAGGACGGCCTCGCGGCGGAGTTCGGCGCCAGCCGGATCCCCGTGCGCGAGGCCCTGTTCCAGCTCGAGGCCGAGGGCCTCGTGCGGATCCTGCCCCATCGCGGCGCCATGGTGGCCCCGCTCTCGCCGGCGGACGCGGCCGAGGCCCTCGAGCTGCGGGGCGCCCTCGAGCCGCGCCTCCTGGTCCTCTCGGCGCCCCGCCTGAGCGCCGACGATTTCGCCCGGGCCGACGCGCTGCTGGAGGAGTACGCCGCGGCCCTGCGGGCGGGCGCGACGGCGCGCTGGGGCGCCCTCAACACGGAGCTGCACCTGCTCCTCTACAGCCGGGCGGAGCGCCCCCGCGCCCTCGGGCTGGTCGGCTCCCTGCTGGCCGAGTGCGACCGCTACACCCGCCTCCAGCTCTCCACCGACAGCGCCGAGCTGGAGCGGGCCGACCGCGAGCATCGCGAGATCGTCCGGCTGTGCCGGAACGGCCACGTCTCGGCCGCCCGCGCCCTCCTGACCGACCATATCGACCACGTCGCCGCCGCGCTGATGGCGTTCCTCAGTGCCGCGCCCGGTCCGGCCCACGCGACGACGATTGTATAAAATTCTTGCCAGACGCGCGCGGCGCTGCCATGGAGAGGCGTGCCGCCCCGCGGGGCCCGCGAGGCCGGCCGGGACGATCCCACCTCCCAGCAGGCGAGACGGCGATGGCCTTCGATCGACACATCTTCTCCGGCACGATCCCGGCCCTGATGACGCCCTGCCGGCCGGACCGGTCGCCCGACCTCGACGCCCTCGCGCGCAAGGGGCGGGAACTCGTCGATGCCGGCATGTCGGCGGTCGTCTACTGCGGCTCGATGGGCGACTGGCCGCTGCTCACCGACGAGGAGCGGATGGCGGGCGTCGAGCGGCTGCTCGCCGCCGGCGTCCCGGTGATCGTCGGGACCGGCGCGCAGAACCCGAAGCGGGCCGCGGCGCTCGCGGCGCACGCCAAGGCGGCCGGCGCCCACGGCCTGATGATCATCCCGCGGGTCCTGTCGCGCGGCAGCTCGGCCGCGGCCCAGGAGGCGCATTTCGGCGGCATCCTGGAGGCGGCCGTCGACCTGCCGTCGGTGATCTACAACAGCCCCTATTACGGGTTCGAGACCCGGGCGGACCTGTTCTTCCGCCTGCGCGCCCGCCACCCGCACCTCGTCGGCTTCAAGGAGTTCGGCGGCGCGGCCTCGCTCACCTACGCGGCCGAGCACATCACCGGCCAGTCGCCCGACATCACACTGATGGTCGGCGTGGATACCCAGGTGGTGCACGGCTACGTCAATTGCGGCGCCCGGGGCGCCATCACGGGCATCGGCAACGTCCTGCCGCGGGAGGTGCTCCACCTCGTCGCCCTGTGCGAGAAGGCCGCCGCGGGCGACGTCCGGGCCCGGCGCCTGGCCGAGGAACTCGACGCCGCGCTGGCGATCCTGTCGAGCTTCGACGAGGGGACGGACCTCGTCCTCTACTACAAGCACCTGATGGTGCTGGAGGGGAACCCGGAATACGCGCTCCACTTCAACGCCACCGACGCGCTGAGCGCCGGCCAGCGCCACTACGCGGAGACGCAGCTGCGCCTGTTCAAGGCGTGGTACGCGCAGTGGTCGGAGGCGGGCGCCGGGGCCTGATCCCCGGCCGCGCCGCCGAACGCAGGGCAGCCCGCCTTTGCGCGGGACCGCCCGTCGGCGCTATGGCGGGGGCGAGATCGGCCTTACCCGCGAACATCCATGAAGATCACCCAAGCCTTCACCTTCGAGGCGGCCCACCGGCTGCCGAACGTGCCCGAGACCCACCGCTGCCACCGGATGCACGGGCATTCCTACCGGGTCGAGCTGACGGTCGCCGGCCCGGTCGATCCCCACACCGGCTGGGTGATCGACTTCTACGACATCGAATCGATCTTCGGGCCGCTGCTCGCCCGGCTCGACCACCACTGCCTCAACGAGATCGAGGGGCTGGAGAACCCGACCGCCGAGAACATCGCCGCCTGGATCTGGCAGCGCCTCCGGCCGGACCTGCCGGGCCTCGCGCTCGTGCGGGTCGCCGAAACCCCGATGTCCTGGGCCGAGTACGATGGCGCGTGAGGCGACCATCCCCGGCGACCGCGCCGCGCTGGTCCTGTTCTCCGGCGGCCAGGATTCGGCCACCTGCCTGGCCTGGGCGCTGGACCGGTTCGACCACGTCGAGACCCTCGGCTTCGACTACGGGCAGCGCCACCGGGTCGAGCTCGACCGCCGCGCGGCCCTGCGGGCGGGCACGACCGCCCTCGATCCCGCCTGGGCGTCCCGCCTCGGCGAGGACCACACGCTCGCCCTCGACGCCCTCGGGCAGGTCTCCGAGACGGCGCTGACCCGGGAGGCCGCGATCGGCTACGAGGCGTCGGGCCTGCCCAACACCTTCGTGCCCGGCCGCAACCTCGTGTTCCTGACCTTCGCGGCGGCGCTCGCCTACCGGCGCGGGCTCCGGCACGTGGTCGGCGGCATGTGCGAGACCGACTATTCCGGCTACCCGGATTGCCGCGACGACACGATCAAGGCCCTGCAGGTGGCGCTGAACCTCGGCATGGAACGGCGCTTCGTGCTGCACACGCCGCTGATGTGGCTCGACAAGGCGCAGACCTGGGCGCTGGCCGAGAGCCTCGGCGGGCGGGCGCTGGTCGACCTGATCGTCGAGGAGAGCCACACCTGCTACCTCGGCGAGCGCGGGCAGCGGCATCCCTGGGGCTACGGCTGCGGCACCTGCCCGGCCTGCCGCCTGCGGGCGGACGGCTACGCCCGGTTCACTGCGGCCTGAGACCGTCGACCAGCACCGCCAGCGTGCCCCGGAAGGCGTCGGGGCTCGCGAACAGGCGCTCCATCAGGAGCGCCCCCTCCAGGGTGGCGACGACGTAGCGGGCGAGCGCCGCCGGATCCGCGCCGCCGCGGACGCTGCCGTCCGCCTGGCCGGCGCGCAGGATGCCCTCCAGCCACGCGAGATGGTCCGCGAAGAAGGCCGCGATGTCCCGGCGCAGGCGCTCGGGCAGGGCCTCGCCCTCGATGGCCAGCGCCGCGCAGAGGCAGCCGAGCCCCTGCTCGACGCCGCCGAGGTAGAGCCGCCCGTAGGCCTCGACCCGGCCCGGCCCGTCCGGCACGTCCCGGCGGATCGCCTCCAGGGCCGCCGCGTAGCGCGCCGCGTAGGCCGCCACGAGGGCGGCGCCGAGATCGACCTTGGTGGGGAAATGGTGGTGGATGCTCGCCTTGCGGATGCCCACCGCCGCCGCGAGGTCGGCGTAGCTGAAGCCGGCGAAGCCGCGGCCCCGCACCAGGGTCTCGGCCTGCATCAGCAACTCGGCGCGGGTATCCCTCATCGCGGCGATCGTCGCTCCACACTCGCCCCGTCACCGCACGAAGTCACGCGAACGTGCGGCCGCGGCGGAGACCGGCTCCCGGCCGGCCCTTGACGGACCGACAATCTACCTACTTAATGGTAGACAATCAAGATCGAGCAAGATCGGGAGGTACCGGCATGGCGGCACGCGCCGTCCAACCGCGGATGCAGACCGCCGGGCCGACGCGACGGCACGCCCTCTTCGCGGGTCTCTGCCTGTGCTGCCTGCCGACGCTGGGCCGCGCCGCCGAGAGCTTCACGATGGAGGAGGTCGGGCCCGGCCTGTACGTCCGCAAGGGCCTGATCGCCGACGCCACCCCCGAGAACGCCGACGCCATCGCCAATATCGGCTTCCTCGTCGGCAGGACCGGCGTGGTGGTGACCGAGTCGGGCGGCAGCCTCGCCGACGGCCAGTGGCTGCGCGCCGAGATCGCCAAGCGCACGGACAAGCCGATCACCCACGTGGTGCTGACCCACGTCCACCCGGACCACGTCTTCGGGGCGGGGGCCTTCGTCCAGGACAAGCCGGTCTTCATCGGCCACGCCAAGCTCACCGAAGCGCTGGCGGCCCGGGGCGAGTTCTACCGCAAGCGGCTCAGCGACCTGCTCGGCGAGGACCGGACCGGGCCGGTGGTCTACCCGACGATGACCGTCGCCGACACGGCCGAGATCGACCTCGGCGACCGGCGCCTGACCTTCACGGCGCACGGCCCGGCGCACACCACCTCGGACCTGTCGATGATCGATTCCGGCAGCGGCCTGCTGTTCCCCGCAGACCTGCTGTTCGTGAACCGGATCCCGTCCCTCGACGGCAGCCTCAAGGGCTGGCTCGCCGAGATCGAGCGGCTGAAGGCCATGGGGCCCGTGCGGGCCGTCCCGGGCCACGGCCCCGTCGCGGTCGACCTCGCCCCGGCGCTCGCCGACCTCTCCGGCTACCTGACCGCCCTGCGCGACGGCACCCGGGCGGCGATCGCCAAGGACGTCCCCATCGAGAAGGCCGTGACCAGCGTCGCGGCGGACCAGCGCGACAGGTGGGCGCTGTTCGACACCTACAACGGCCGCAACGTCACCGTGGCCTACCAGGAACTCGAGTGGGAATAGGGTTCGAGATCCCCATATCTCAATCAATCGGGAGGCACGCCATGACGCACAGGATCGGACAGACCTACATCGGACAGACCTTCTCCACCCTCGCCCTCGGCCTCGTCCTGGCGACGACGGCCCTGTCGGGGCCCCTCGCCGGCGCCGCGCGGGCGGCCGGCGCCTCCGACACCGACCAGGAGCGGGCGGCCCGCTGGCAGGAGATCGCCAAGTCGATCTTCGGCGACCGCCAGATCGCGCCGACCGACAGCCTCGTGAAGATCGAGGCGCCCGCCCGGGCGCTCGACGCCGCCCTGGTGCCGATCACCCTGACCATGCCCAATGACGGGCAGATCAAGGCGGTCTCGCTGATCATCGACGACAACCCGGCGCCCTACGCCGCCAAGTTCGAGTTCGGGCCGGCCGCCGACCCGGCCGAGCTTAAGCTGCGCGTGCGGGTCAACAACTACACCGACATGCACGCCGTGGTGGAGACGACCGACGGCAAGCTCTACGAGGCCAAGCAGTTCGTGAAGGCCTCCGGCGGCTGCTCGGCCCCGATGGGCATGAGCGACGAGGAGGCCATGAAGGGCATGGGCGACATGCGCATGAAGTTCGCCGAGACGGCGGCCGGCAAGCCCGTGGAGGCGACGCTGATGATCCGCCACCCGAACTTCTCCGGCATGCAGATGAACCAGGTGACTCGCGACTACACCCCGGCGCGCTACATCGACAAGGTCACCGTCTCGGCGGGCGACCGGAAGGTCTTCACCATGACGGGCGACATCTCGATCGCCTCGAACCCGGTGATCAACTTCGCGCTCAAGCCGGACGGCAAGCCGATCCAGGTCGCGGCCTCCGACAACCAGGGCGGCCAGTGGCAGCACAGCTTCACGGCGCCGAGCCCGACGAACTGACCATGCGGCGCCTCCTCCTGACCGGCCGGGCCGCCGCGGCCTGCGCGGCGCTCCTCTGCCTCGCCGCGGCGCCGGCCGACTCGCCGGTGAACGTGCCCGAGCCGGAGGGGCTCTACGCCGGCCCCCCGAAGGGCTACACGCCGCAGACCCTCACGGGCGCCGCGGTGGTCGACGCCGACGCCGTCGCGGCCCTGATCGCCGGGCCCGACAGGCCGGTGCTGCTCGACGTGGCGGCGCCGGACCGCAAGCCGTCGAACTTCCCGGAGGGCCGCCTGTGGCTGCCGGTGCATCCCTCGATCCCCGGCGCCGTCTGGATGCCGGAGGCCGGCGCCGAGCCCCTGGCCCCGGCGCGCGAGGCGCTGTTCTACGCCCGCGTCGCGGCGCTGACCGGGGGCGACACGGCCAGGCCCGTCGTGGTGTTCTGCCACGTCGAGTGCTGGGGCAGCTGGAACGCCGCCAAGCGGCTGGTGCGGAAGGGCTATACCGGCGTGCGCTGGTTCCCCCAGGGCGTCGAGGGCTGGCAGGAGAAGCACGAGACCGCGAACCTGAAGGTCGATCCGGACTGGAAGGCCGGCGTCGAACCGCAGGCGGGGCGCTGACCCGCGGCGCCGGGCATTGTAAGCAGGGGCCCGGAACGCGGCTCGCGAAGCGGGACGCGCCCCTGCTCCCGGGCGGGAGAGAGCGCCCCCGCCGCGTCCGCGGTGGCCGGAATGAGGTCTGAACCATGTCGCAGGTCGTGCAGTCCCGCCGGCTCCGGGCGATCGATATCGGCAAGCGCAAGGCCGAGGGGCGCAAGATCATCGCGCTCACCGCCTACCACGCCCACACCGCCGGCATCGTCGATCCCTACTGCGACTTCATCCTCGTGGGCGATTCCCTCGGCATGGTCATGCACGGGATGGAATCGACGATCCCCGTGACCCTAGAGATGATGATCCTCCAGGCCCAGGCGGTGATCCGCGGCACGCAGAAGGCGCTGGTCGTGGTCGACATGCCGTTCGGCTCCTACGAGGCGAGCCGGGAGCAGGCCTTCCTCAGCGCCTCCCGGGTCCTCAAGGAGACCGGCGCCGGCGCGATCAAGATGGAGGGCGGCGCCCACTTCGCCGAGACGGTGGCGTTCCTCGTCCAGCGCGGCGTGCCGGTGATGGGCCATATCGGCCTGACCCCGCAGGCGGTGAACACGATGGGCGGCTTCAAGGTGCAGGGCCGGGGGCCGGACGACGAGCGCCGCCTGCTGGAGGATGCCCGCGCCATCTCGGAGGCCGGCGCCTTCGCGATCGTGCTCGAGGGCATCGTCGAGCCGGTGGCGCGGGCGATCGCGTCCTCGCCCCGGGTGACCGCCGCCACGATCGGCATCGGCGCCTCGGCAGTCTGCGACGGCCAGATCCTGGTGCTGGAGGACATGCTCGGCCTGTCCGAGCGCACGCCGAAATTCGTGCGCCAGTTCGGGAGCCTGCGGACCCACATCGAGGACGCCGTGAAGGCCTACGCCGAGGAGGTCCGGGCCGGACGGTTCCCGGCCGACGACCACACCTACGGGTAGGGCAGGGCGAGGGCAGGGCGGGGGCAGGGCCCGGCCGGCGCGCCCGCGAAGTCCTGAACGGACCGCGCCGGCCCCGTTCAGCCGGAGCGGTCTATCGGTCCGCCGGTCGTGCCATCGGGAGTAGGCGCCGTGAGGCTTGTCAGCGCGTTCGCGGCCTGCGCCGCCTGTGTCGGAGCCGCCCTGGCCGGACCGCGACCGGCCCTCGCGCTCGCGAACCCGGCCTCGGCCTTCTGCGCGACCATGGACGGTCGATCGATCCTGGCGAAGCTCCCCGACGGCGGCACGATCGGGCTGTGCGCCCTTCCGGGCCGGAAGATCGTCGAGGAATGGACGCTGTACCGGATGCTCCACGGCGTGAAGCCGGCCCCCGACGCCAACCCGTTCCGATAGCCCGGCCGGCACCTCCGGTCCGGTTCTCGGGCAGTTCTCGGGCAGCCTTCGTCCACCTTCCATCGGACCGCACCCGCATTCGACGCGCGATCAGGGCCGGCGTGATTGATCTCGCCGGCCCGACGATGCCATCCTCGTCGTCCGAACGCTCTCAGGCGGGATCGACGACTCATGCAGCGGGCCCGATCGCGCCGGCGCCTCGTCGGCGCGTGCCTCGCCCTCGGCCTGATCGCGGCCGGGCCCGGAGCCGGATCCGCCGGGACGCTGACGCGGGCGCAGGTCGAGGCGCAGCTGCCGGCGCTGGTCGAGGCGCAGCTGCCGGCGCTGGAGGCGCTGGCGCAGCGGGCCGTCGACGCGGGCGCGGTGCCGGGCCTCGCGGTCGCGGTCGTCCTCGGCGACGCGACGCTCCTCCTGAAGGGATACGGCCTCAGGCAGGCCGGGAAGCCCGAGCCGGTCGGCCCCGACACGGTCTTCCAGATCGCCTCTCTGTCCAAGCCCGTCACCGCGACGATCGTGGCGGCCCTGGTCGGCGACGGGGTGGTCGACTGGGATTCGCGCGTCGCGGATCTCGATCCCGCCTTCCAGCTGCGCGAGCCCTACCCGACCGCGCAGGTCACGGTGCGCGACTTCCTGAACCATCGCAGCGGCCTGCCGGGGACCGCCGGCGACGATCTGGAGGCGATCGGCTTCGGACGCGACGCGATCCTGCACCGGCTCCGCCTCGCGCCGCCCGCCTCCAGCTTCCGCGCCGGCTACGCGTACAGCAATTTCGGCTTCACCGAGGGCGCGCTCGCCGCCGCGAGGCCGACCGGCCAGCCCTGGGAGGCGGTGGCCCGGGACCGGCTGTTCCGGCCCCTCGGGATGACCGCCACCGGCACGACCCACGCGGAGTTCCTGAGCCGGGCCGACCGCGCGGCGCTCCACGTCCGGGCCGGCGGCGTCTGGACCGCCAAGGTCGAGCGGAACCCCGACGCGCAGGCGCCGGCGGGCGGCGTCAGCAGCGATGTCCGCGACCTCTCCCGATGGCTGCGGCTCGTGATCGGCAGCGGCCGCTACGAGGGGGCGCAGCCCGTCGCGGCCGCGGCGCTGGCGCAGACGCACGTCCCGCTCACGGCCCGCGGCCGCAACCCCGTGACCGGCGCGGCGTCCTTCTACGGCCTCGGCTGGAACGTCGAGTACGGCCGCCACGGCCCCGTCTGGGGCCACGCGGGCGCCTTCAGCGTCGGGGCGCAGACGCTGGTCTCGATCCATCCGGAGGCCGGTCTCGGGATCCTCGTCCTGACCAACGCCTTCCCGTCCGGCGTGCCGGAGGGGCTGGCCGACAGCTTCGCCGACCTCGTCTTCGACGGCCGCGTCGGCCGGGACTGGGTGACGGCCTGGGGCGCGGCCTACGAGACCCTGTTCGCGCCCGGCATCGCCGCCGACAAGGCGGCCTACAGCACGCCGCCGGCGCCGCCCGCCGCGCCCCTGGCGCTCTCGGCCTACGCCGGGCGCTACGCCAACGCCTATGTCGGCGAGGCCGTGGTGGCCGAGGCGGACGGCGCCCTGACGCTGACGGTCGGCCCCGGGGGCGCGCGCCGCTACCCGCTCCGGCACTTCGACCGCGACCTCTTCCTCAGCTTCCCGGACGCGGAGGCGCCCGACCGCCCCTCCGCCGTCCGCTTCGCCATCGGCAGCGACGGCCGGGCCGCCGCCCTGACGGTGGACGCGCTCGACGCGAGCGGGCTCGGCACCCTCGCGCGGCGGGACTGACCGCCGCCGTCACCCCGCCCGCCGCGACGGCAGCCGCAGGCCCGGGGCCGGGCGCTCCAGCAGCACCTCCCGGCGGAAGCGCACCAGCCGCGCCGGCCGGCCGGCGGCGCCGCTGGTCACGCTCTCGGTCTCCTCCACCAGCCCCTGTTGGGCCACGAGCCGCCGGAAGTTCTGCTTGTGCAGCTGCGTTCCCGACAGCGCCTCCACGGTCTTCTGCAGCTGCAGCAGGGTGAATTCCGGCGGCATCAGCTCGAACACCACCGGGCGGTACTTGATCTTGCCCCGGAGCCGGCCGATCGCGGTGGCGAGCACCCGCCGGTGGTCGAACGCCATCGGCACGCCGGTCGGGTCGTTCGGCAGGGCCGGGCCGGAGTTGCCCCGCGCCTCCGGGATCAGCCCGGCCTCGAACAGCAGCTCGTAGCGCTCGAGGACGCGCTCCTCGTTCCACGTGCCGCCGTTCATGCCGAAGGTCAGGCCGAGGCGGTCCAGGCGGCGGGTCCGGGTGGCGCAATCCTCGGGCTCGGACGCCCATTCGGCGAGCCGCGCCTCGATGGCGTCGAGCTGGCGCGGGCGCCCCTGCCGGAAATCCTCGTAGGGCAGGTAGCGGTACCAGTTCTGCCACGCGGCCTCGGCGAGCCCCGCCGGCCGCTCCTCGCGGACGAGCGCCAGATAGGCCACCGAGAGCGAGTGCACCCCCGACAGGGTCGCCGTGCCGGAGCGGTCGCGGTCGCCGAAGGTGTAGAGCTGCTCCACGTAGCCGAGGCGCTGGTGCGTCTGCCGCTCCACCCAGGCGCGCAGGCCCCGCTCCAGCGTGGCGTGCTCGGGGACGAGGGGGCCGGCCGGCAGGCCGTCGCCGCGGCCGGGCGCCTGGTCGGGAACCCGGATCGTCAGGGCGCGCGGCTCCCCCTTGGTCGCGGCGACGATCACCGCGACGAGGCCTACGGAGGAGCGCTCCGGCGGGGACTGCCCCCCGCGCGCGTCCGTCTGCGCCGCGGCACCCGTCATCGTTCCTCGACCGTCCGTCCCCCGGGATGCGCCGTAGCGGATCCCACCTATAGGGGGACAGGATCGCCGCGCGTCAACGCTGCCGTATGACGGAGCGGGGGACCCGTCGACGCACCGCTCTCCACCGGCCGCTTGCCAACGCCGCGAGGCCTGCCCAAACAGGGGTCCGGGAGCGCCGGCACGGGACCGGCCGAGGCGGACCGAGCGACGACAGCGATGCCAGCGAGCGCGACTTCCCCCGCAGCTTCCCCCTCGATCCCGACCGGCAGCCAGCCCGTCGACCTGCGGCTCTACGGGCTCCTCGATGTCGGCGTCTGCGGCGCCGACGGGGCGCGGCTGGCGGAGCTCGGCGCCGAGGCGGTGGCGGGGGGCTGCACCCTGCTCCAGTACCGCGAGAAGGACATCGCCGATGCCCGCGCCGCCCTGGCGCGGATCCGGGCGATCCTGGCGGCGGTGGGCGGCCGCGTCCCGGTCCTCGTCAACGACCGCGTCGACCTCGCCCTCGCGGCCGGAGCCGACGGGGTGCATCTCGGCCAGGGCGACCTCCACCCAGCCGACGCGCGCCGGCTCCTGGGGGAGGGCGCGATCATCGGCCTCACCCTGAAGAAGCCCGGCCAAGCCGACGAGCTGTACCGGCTGCCCGTCGACTACGCCTGCATCGGGGGCGTGTTCGCCACCACCAGCAAGGACAATCCCGACCCGCCGGTGGGTCTCGACGGCTTCGCCAGCATCGCCTTCCGCGCCCGCCTCGCCCGCGGGGCCAGCCTGCCGCTCGGCGCCATCGCGGGGATCGGGCTCGACAACGCCGCCGCGGTGGTCGCCGCGGGGGCGGACGGGGTCGCGGTCATCACCGCGCTGTTCGGCGCGGAGTCGGTGCGCCAGCGGGCCCGCGACCTGCGCGCGCGGATCGACGGCGCCCTGGCGGAGCGGGCCGGCGCCCGATGAGCGGCCCCGCGCCCATCGCCGTCACGATCGCGGGCTCGGATTCCGGCGGCGGGGCCGGCATCCAGGCCGACCTCAAGACCTTCTCGGCGCTGGGCGTCTACGGCGCCAGCGTGATCACGGCGCTGACCGCGCAGAACACGCGGGGCGTCCAGGGCATCCACGACGTGCCGGCGGAGTTCGTCGCCCGGCAGATCGACAGCGTGTTCCCCGACCTCGCCGTGAGGGCCGTGAAGATCGGCATGCTGTCGCAGACCGCGGTGATCGCCGCGGTCGCCGACGGACTGGCCCGGCACGCCGGGTCGATCCCGGTGGTCCTCGACCCGGTGATGGTCGCCACCAGCGGCGACCGGCTGATCACCGACGCGGCCGTGGCGACGCTGCGCGAGCGGCTGCTGCCCCGGGCCGACCTGATCACCCCCAACCTGCCGGAGGCGGCGGTGCTCCTCGGCGAGCCCGTCGCGGCGGACGCGGCGGCGATCGTGGCCCAGGCGCGCCGGCTCGTGGCCCTGGGCGCCCGGGCGGTGCTGATCAAGGGCGGCCACGGCACCGGGCGCGAGAGCATCGACCACCTCGTCACGGCGGACGGCACCCTGCGGACCCTGTCCGCGCCGCGGATCGCGACGCGCAACACCCACGGCACCGGCTGCACGCTCTCGGCCGCGGTGGCGGCGGGCCTCGCCCAGGGCCTGGCGCTGCCGGAGGCGGTGGCGGAGGCCAAGGCCTACCTCACGGCCGCCCTGGCGGCCGCGGACGGCCTCGCGGTCGGGGCGGGCCACGGGCCGGTCCACCACTTCCACGCCGTCTGGTCTTAGGCCGGCTCCGGGCCGGTCCCGGGCCGGTCCCGGGCCGATCGCATCCGCCGCCTTTCCGGTGCGCACGCCGCCGCGCACGCCGCCCGCCGCCTTGCAACCGGGCGACGATTGCGTTTGAAGAAGCGCACGATCGTTCGGATAACGGAACGGTGCAGGCGGATCGGGGACGATGCAGGATCAGGCGGAACGGCCCGACCGGGCGCGCGGGCGCGACCTGCTGACCGGGGCGCAGGCGCTCTCCGGCCAGCTCGGCAAGACCATCCAGCGGCTGCGCAAGGCCTACAACCTGTCGCTCTCGGAACTCGCCGAGCAGTCCGGCGTGGCCAAGTCGATCATCAGCCAGATCGAGCGCAACGAGACCAACCCGACCCTGGCGACGATCTGGCGCCTGTCCCAGGCCCTCGACGTGTCGATCGAGCGGGTGCTGGCGGCCGGCGACGAGGAGCCGTTCATCGAGAAGACCTCCCGGTCCGACACGCCGATCCTCGTCTCCGAGGACGGGAAGGTGCGGCTGGCGATCATCGGCTGGCTCAAGACGATCGAGTGGCTGCAATGGTACGAGGTCACGGCCGACCCGGGCGGCGTCCTCGACTCGGACCCGCACCAGCGCGGCTCGGTCGAGTCCCTCTCGGTCACCGAGGGCGCGTTCGAGGTCGAGATCGGCGGCGTCGTGCAGCGGGCGCGGGCCGGCGAGACCCTGCGCTACCGCTGCGACCGGCCCCACCTCGTGCGCTGCACGGACGGCCCGGCCCGGGCCACCATGGTGGTGATCATGAAGGCCGCCGTGATGGAGTGAGGCGGCCCGGTCAGCCCGCCGGTCCGCCCTCGGCGCCCCGCGCGAGGGCGCGCGCGCGGTAGTCGCGGGGGCTCAGGCCGTAGCGCTCCTTGAAGCGGTGGGAGAAGTGGGACTGGCTGAGGAAGCCGCAGCCATACGCCAGGGTCCCCAGCGGCATGTGGGAGCAGCCCGGATCGGCCAGACGCCTGGCCGCGACCTCCAGCCGGCGGTGCCAGATCCAGTCGGCGATGTGCCGCTCCCGCGCGTGGAACAGCGCCTGCAGCCGCCGCAGGGACACGCCGGCCGCGGCCGCGATCCGGGGCGGGTCCAGGGTCGGATCGTGGAGATTGGCCTCGATGAAGGCCCGGGCGCGCTGCATCACGACGCTGTCCCGCACGGGCTGCTGCACCTCCTGCGCGAGCCGCTCCGCGAGGCTGGCGACGATGAGGTCGAGCCCCGTGGCGACCATCCGCTCGGCCATCTGGGGTGTCAGCTGGTCGCCCAGCCTGAGCAGTTTCCCGAGGAACGACCGTGTCAGGGTCGCCGTCCCGAGAGCGCCGCCGACGGTCACGCCGGCGAACAGGCGGGCTGAGCCCAGGGGTCCCTCGAGTCGCTCCCGCGGGATCCCGATCGCCAGCACCTCGCTGTAGCCGTTGTGCTCGATGGTCCAGGGCGTATTCGTATCCCGGATCGAGAAATCGCCACGTTGATCCGTGCCGGACCGACCGTACTGGTCCGCACGAACGCGCCCGGAGAGCACCATGCTCATGAACAGGTGGTCGGTCTTGTGGTTCTCGTGCCGGAGCGTGCGCGGCGTCGTGGCCGCCCGCAGGTTGCGCAGCGCGAATCTCGTGAAGACCAAGCCGCCGATACTGGTCCCCTCGATCGTGGCGTGAAACGGCTCGTCGTTGAGGGGGCTCTGCGCCATGGGAACCAGGCGATCTTCGCAGACGTCTCGCCAAAGGCGAAACTTGTCCTTCTCCAATACACCGTCAGTTGAAAACAGAGTCTGCATCGCGGCAGCGCTATGAACGCGCCGGCCGCGATCTGCAACCGCGCGCCGTCCCGCACGCCGTCGCGGATCGAGCGGCTGGACGCGCCGAGCCGGCCTGTGGTTCGTCAACCTGACGAACTTCATGGACGGGCTCGACTGGATGACGGTGGCGGAGATCGTCCCGGTGGCGGGCGCGCTCCTGCTCGTCGGCCTCGCCGGGCACCTGCCGCCGCTGCCGACCCTGGTGGCGGCGAGCCTGCTGGGCGCGGTGCTGGGCTTCGCGCCGTTCAACCGGCCGGTCGCGCGGCTCTTCCTCGGCGGGGCCCGCGCGATCGGCATCCGGGGCGAGGATCTGTCGGGCGTGCCCCGGCGGGGGCGTCGGCGCGGACCGGCCGCGGGGGCCGTCAGCGCCCGCTGTTCACCCAGCGCACCACGTCGGCCAGGACGATGGTCAGCGCCTGATCGAGGGCGCGGGCGCCGTTGCCGGCATCGATCTTGGAGACCGGCACGCGGGCCGTGAAGATCCGCGCCGCCGCGACCTTGCCGGTGCCGTCGGCCACGAGCTTCAGCGACAGGTCGACCACCGCCTCGCCGGTCCCGGACTGCACGTCGAAGGCCCGGATCTCGCTGATCAGCTGGTAGTCGGCCACGACCTTGTCGCCGGGCCGGCTCACCGAGCGGAGCCGCCCGGAATTCTCCAGGCTCTGGATGAGCCGCGTCTGGATCAGGCGCGGCAGCCGGTCGGCCCACTGGCCGCCGCCCAGGAACGACAGGGCGCCGCCAGTCTCGCGGACGATGATCCGGTCGGCCTCGAAGGGCTGGATGCTCACCGGCTCCGACACCACGATCGAGCGGCCGGCCGCGATCGGCCGCCCCGCGGCCGGCAGCGCCGCGAGGTCGAAGGTGAGGGGCGCCGCGCCGCCGCAGCCGCCCAGGAGGGCGGCGAGCAGCGCGGCGGCGGCGATGTGGGACGAGCGGACCATACGCATGACCTGAAGGACCCCGCCGGCGAACGGCGGAGCTGTATAAGCTATGCGGTTAAAACTAATCCGCTGCGGCATCTGTGCCGTGCGCCGGGACACATACGCCCGGCGACGCGGCATTTCACCGGCCACCGTTGTATTCAGGCAACGAGGGCTTGCCGCCGAAGATCACCTGGCTCGGGTCGCGCTCAAGGCTGCGCACCGTGCGGTTGAGGGTGCTCAGCGTCCGCTGCCCGTCGCCCGACAGGGCCTCCACCTCCCGGCGGCCGGTGCCGCTCAGCCGGCCGAAATTGGCCGAGATGCTGGCGGTGCGCTTGTCGAGGTTCTCCGACATGGTCCGGAACGCCTTGCCGGCGTCGCGCACCGAGATCGCCGCCGCGCGGATCTCCGCGAAGGTGCTGGAGCCCTCCTGGCCGGAGGCCGAGCCCAGGAAGCTCTCGGCGCCGTTGAGCACCGCGTCGATCTTGTCGGCCGAGGCGCTGAGCTTGCCGGCCAGCAGCCGGGCGTCGTGCAGGCCCGCCTCGATGTCGGGGCTGGCCTTGGACAGGGCCGCGGAGAAGCGGTCGGCGTTGTCGATCACCCGGCCGAGCTTGGCCCCGTCCACGGCCTTCACCAGCGCGGAGATGTTCGGGCCGGCATCGGCCAGCGTCTTCGAGAAGGTCTCGACATTGGCGAGCGACCGGTTGATCGCCCCCTCGTTGGCGGAGACGAGCCGGTCGAGGCGGGCCAGCATGTCGTCGGCCCGCTGCGCCACCTGGCGCGCCAGCGCCATCATGTCCTGCATGTCGGAGGAATCGGCGAAGATCGTCGGCGGCTCGCCGTTGGCCATCGGGGCCAGCACCGGCGCGTCGGCGTTGCCGCCCGACAGGGAGATCACCGAGACGCCGGTGAGCATCGCCGAGTCGAGGCGGGCGCGGGTGTCGGCCCGGAGCGGGGTCGCGGGATCGACCTTGATCGTGGCGAGCACCCGGCGGGGATCCTGCGGGGCGAGGCGGATATCGGTGACCTCGCCGACCTTGATGCCGTTGAAGTTCACGCTCGAGCCGCGCGACAGCCCCCCGACCGAGCCGGAGAAGACGATGCGGACGAGCTGGCTGACCTGCCGCGACGAGCCGCCGGAGAGCCACAGCACGGTGCCGAAGCCCGCCAGGATGACGGCGATCGTGAAGGCCCCGATCAGGGCGTAGTTCGCGCGGGTTTCCATGCGCTCAACCTGCGGTTCTGGCCGGCGGAGATCCGGCCGGGCCTGGAGCCCCGGCTCCCGGAGGGGAGCAGGGCGGGATCTGGGTGGAACGGCGACGATCGGGCACCGGATCAGGCATCGGATCAGGGATCGGATCAGGCATGGGCCGCGGTGCCGCCCGTGGCGATGGTCCGGGCGCGCTTGCCGTGGAAGTACGAGCGCAGCCAGGGATGGTCGCTCGCCAGCATCTCGTCGATCGTGCCGGCGGCGATGATCTGGCCGTCGCCGAGCGCCGCGATGCGGTCGCAGGCGGTGTAGAGGCTGTCGAGGTCGTGGGTGACCATGAACACGGTCAGCCCCAGCGTCTCCTTGAGGGTCGAGACGAGGTCGTCGAACTCGCCCGCGCCGATCGGGTCGAGGCCCGAGGTCGGCTCGTCCAGGAACAGGATCTCGGGATCGAGCGCCAGGGAGCGGGCCAGAGCCGCGCGCTTGATCATGCCGCCCGACAGTTCCGAGGGCAGCTTGTCGGCGGCGTCGGGCTTCAGGCCGACCATCTCGATCTTGAGCCGGGCGAACTCGTCGAGCAGGCGCTCGGACAGGTTCAGGTGCTCGCGCATCGGCACCTGGATGTTCTGCTTGACGGTCAGCGCCGAGAACAGGGCGCCCTGCTGGAACAGCACGCCCCAGCGCTGCTCCATCCGGCGCCGCTCGGCGTAGGTCAACGCGTCGACGTCGCGGCCGAACACCTCGATCGTGCCGGCCCGCTTGGGGTTGAGACCCAGGATCGTCCGGGTCAGCACCGACTTGCCCTGGCCCGAGGGCCCGACGAAGCCCAGGATCTCGCCGGCGCGGATGTCCAGGCTCAGGCCTTTCAGGATGTTGCGGTCGCGGAAGCCGACCACGAGGTCGCGCACGCGGATGATCGGCGCGGGGCCATTCGGCGAGGCGGTCATCGGGGCATCCATCGCGGCGGCCTCAGAAGTCGATCGCGGCGAAGAACACCGCGAACAGGCCGTCGAGGACGATGACCATGAAGATGGACTTCACCACCGACGCGGTGACGTGACGGCCGAGCGATTCCGCGGAGCCCTCGACCGCGAAGCCCTCGATCGTGGCGATCACCCCGATGGTCAGCGCCATGAACGGCGCCTTGATCAGGCCGACCATGACGTGGTGCACGCCCACCGCCGCCTGGAGCCGGACCAGGAACTGGTCGAGGGTCAGGCCGCCGTAGAGCATCGCGGTGAGGCCGCCGCCGGCGAGGGCCGCGAGGTCGCCGATCAGCGTCAGCATCGGCAGGCCGATCATCAGCGCGAGCACCCGGGGCACGATCAGGATCTCGACGGGGTCGAGACCCATGACCCGGAGCGCGTCCACCTCCTCGCGCATGCGCATGGAGCCGATCTCGGCGGTGATCGCCGAGCCCGAGCGGCCCGCGACCATGATCGAGGTGAGCAGCACGCCCATTTCGCGCAGGATCAGGAGGCCGATCAGGTTGACCACGAAGGTCTGGGCGCCGAAGCGCTGGAGCTGGAAGATGCCCTGCTGGGCGACGATGCCGCCCACGAGGAACGAGATCAGCACGATGATCGGCGTGCCGTTGAGCGCCACCTGCTGGATCTGGTTGATCAGGGCGTTGCCGCGGAACGTGCCGGGCCGCAGGGCGACGCGCCCGCAGGCGGCGATCAGCTCGCCCAGGAAGGCGAGGGCGGTGACGAACTCGTGGCCGCCCTGCACGGTCCGGCGCCCGGTGGCGTCGAGCAGGCCGACGACCGGGCCGTGCCGCCGCGGCGGCGGCGCGTCCGGCTCGCGCAGCCGGACCTCGCCCAGCAGGGTGCGGTGCTCCGGGCGGGCGCCGAGATAGGTGAGGGCGCTGCCCGCCTGCTCGATCTCGGCGCGGGTCCGCTCCAGGACCCAGGCGCCGAGGGTGTCGAGGCGCTCGATCCCCGACAGGTCGACCGCCACCNGGCCGCCACCGCGCGGCTGCGCCACGCCACCAGCCCCGCACCGAGGGCGAGGCCGGTCAGGAGCAGCGGCACGGCGAGCCGGCCGCCGAGCGCCGTCAGCAGCAGCCCGCCCGCGAGGTTCGCCAGCAGGAACGCGACGGAGCCCGCCATCCGGATCCGCGCGTAGGTCAGGCGCGCGTCCCGGCGCACGGCCGCGAGCGTCAGGTAGTCGATGCAGGGCACGAGCGGCGCGCCGGCGACCGCGTTGAGCACGATCAGCCCGGCGAGCAGCGGCCACCCGATCCCGGCCGCGGCGGGCATCAGCGCGTAGGTCAGGCTCAGGGCGAGGCTGCCGAGCAGGATCAGCCGCCGGGGGCCGAGGCCGCGGTCGAGGAGGCTCATCAGCGGCGCCGTGGCGGCGATCCGCGTGGCGATCGGCAGGGCGAGGAGGACGCCGATCACCCGGGCATCGAGCCCGAGGGCGTCGAGCCACAGGGGCATGAAGGGCATCGCGATGCCGATCTCGGTGAACACCACGGCGTAGAGCAGCGACAGGCGCGCCGGGCCGGACGGGCGGAGCAAGGCGGGTCTCGACGAGCGGGATCGGGAAGGCGGGGCGGGGAGGGCGTCCGTAAGCGCCCGTTAAAGGGCCTCTGTCAAATTCGCGGCGATCGGTGCGCACCGGGGCGGGCCGCCGCCGCGCCCGCATCGAGCGTCCAGAGAGGCCCATGTTCGGTTCCGTCAACCCGAGCGCGCACGCTTCGGCCGAGTACGAGGCGATCGAGGCGACGATCAGCGCCAGCGAGCGCGGCCGCTGGTTCCTCGCCGAGTACGCCCGGCGCAACCGGGGCGCGGAGACCGAGGTATTGCTCGGGGCGATCGCGCGACTGGAGCGGAGCGTCACCGCCGACCGCGGACAGGAGGCCTTCGGACACCTGCGCGGCAACCTCCTCGACATGGCCGACGCGATCAGCCGGACCAAGGGCGAGATCGCCGCGCTCAACGCCCCGAACAGCGACGAGACCCGGCTGACGCAGGCGTCGCTCGCCCTCGACGCCATCGTGCGCGAGACCGAGCAGGCCACCTCCGACATCCTCGGCGCCGCCGAGTCGATCCAGGAGGCGGCCTGGACCCTGCGCGAGCGCGGGGCCGACGCGCAGGCCTGCGACGCCCTCGACCGCCACGCGACCGCGATCTACACGGCCTGCTCCTTCCAGGATCTCACCGCGCAGCGCACCGCCCGGATCGTCTACACCCTGCGCTACCTGGAGGACCGGGTCTCCGCGATGATCGCCATCTGGGGCGAGGACGCGGTGCGGGTGCCGCCCCACCGGGGCGCGCGGCCGGCCGGCGAGCCGGCCGATCTGAACCAGAGCGACATCGACCGCTACATCGCCATGGATGTGCCGGCCGTCACGGTGGCGGCCCTCGTGGCCCGCCCCGGCAGCCCGGCGCTGCACGAGGACCTGGTGTTCCTGCCGGTCCAGGCGGAGGCCCGGGCACCGGAGGCCGAGCCGGAGACAGAGGTCGCGGCCGAAGTGCCGGCCGCGCCGGAGCCGGTGGCGGAGGCCGAGCCGGACGCCGTGTCCGAGCCGACGGGAGCGGCCGCGCTGGCATTCGCCCCGGAACCGGACCTAGCCGCCGCGGCGGGGGACGGGCCGGAGGCCGCACCCGCGGCCGACTTGCAGGCCGGCTTGGAGGCCGATCTGGTAGCCGACTGGGCGGTCGATCTCGAGGCTGCCCCGGAGCCGGAGCCGGCTCCGGAGGTCGCCTCCCTTCCCGTCGCCGATCCGTCCGCCGCGGACGCGCCGGAGGCCGCCACCGCGATCGAGGAGGCGTTCGAGACGGACGTCGAGGAGGATGTCGAGGAGGATGTCGCGCAGGACATCGCGCAGGACATCGCGCGGGACGTGGCCGACCTCACCTGGGGCGAGACCGTCGCGGCCGCTCCCGAGCCGGCGATGCCGCCGGAGGAGCCGGCCCTGAGCTTCGCCGAGATCGACGCGCTGACGCCGGAGCAGCGGCTCGCGCTGTTCGCCTGACGGGTCCGGCCCGGCCCCGACGTCCGGTGCGCTCCGGCAGGCGCGCGCCGGCGCGGACCCTGCTATCAGGGGCGCCCCCGGCAACCCCGAGCACGCGCATCCGTGGCCCTGCACCTGATCAAGCTCTGCGTCGGCCCCGCCACCATCGCCGACCTCGAGGCCCGGCAGGCCCGGTTCCGCGCCGAGGAACTCCGGGACGGCCGGCAAGCGGCCCCGTTCCACGTCACCCGCACCCTGCCCAAGCGCCACCGCGAGATCACCGGTCAGGGCTCGATCTACTGGGTGATCCGCGGGACGCTGTCCTGCCGGCAGGCGATCACCGCGATCGAGCCGCTCACGGACGCGGACGGGATCCCGCGCTGCCGGCTGGTCTTCGATCCCCGGCTCTTCCCGGTGGCGCCCCGGCCCTACCGGCCGTTCCAGGGCTGGCGCTACCTGACCGCGCGCGACGCGCCGGCCGATCTCGGGGCCGAGGCCTCGGGGGACCTCGCCGAGATGCCCGAGGCCCTGCGGCGCGAGCTGGTCGGCCTCGGCCTGCTGTGACGGCGGGACGGCGCCCGCGCCGCCCTGTCCCGCGCGCGTGACCTCCGATGCGGGGGAGGGCGCGGCGGGTCTTTTCGTCCCCGGCATGGACCCCGCCGGCGCCGCGGGCGGCCCCGGCGGGATCGGTCCTACGCCCCGTCGAAGCGCCCGCTGGCATGGGCCAGCATCGTGTAGACCTTGCCGGTCTCCGAGGTCAGGTAGGCGTCGGTGCGCTTGGCGTCGCTGTCGTTCTTGACCACGTCGCCGAGCAGGCGCTCGAACTCGCTGACGTAGCGGTCGACGCTGCGGCGGAACTCCGCGTCGGTCCTGTAGCGGCGCTGGATCTCCGAGAAGGTGGCCCGGCCCTGCGGCGTGTAGATCCGCGGGTCGAACAGGTTCGGCTCGCCCCGGCGGTACCGCTCCCAGAGGTCGACCGCGGTCCGGTGCTCGATCATCTTGGCGATGTCGGTCGAGATCGTGTCGAGGGCGATCCGCCCGGTCTCGGCGGCCGCCACAGCCTTCCACCAGGGCGCCGGTGCGGCCCTCGGCGGCCGCCACCAGGGCCTGGCCGCGGTCCTCCAGGAGGCCCTCGATCGCGGCGCGCGCCTGCTCGAAGGTCGCCCGCAGGGTCTCGACGCGCGCGTCGACCCGCTCGGACACGTCGCGGCCGGTGCCCTCGACCAGGGCGCCGAGGCGGTTCTGCACCCGGTCGAACAGGATCTGCAGCTCGCCGGTCCGCTCCTTGAGGGTCTCGGCGAGGCGGTTCTCGCGCTCCTCGAGCAGGCCGGCGATGGCCGGGTTCACCCCCTCGATGGTCGCCTGGAGCGCCTGGGTGCGGTGCTCGATGGTCCCGGCGATCTGGCGGCCGCGGCCGTCCACGAGGCGGTCGATCTCGCCCTGCGCCCGCTCGAACAGGCCCTGGAGGTCGGAGAGACGGGTGTCCAGCAGGTCCGCCATCTGGGCGGGCGCCGCGTCGAGGGTCGTGCGCAGGCCCTCGGTCCGGGCCGCGATGGCGTCCGCGAGGTCCTGGCCGCGACCGTCCACGAGGTCGCGCAGGCCGGCCTGGGCCTCCTCGAACAGGGTCTGCAGGCGCTGCGTGCGGGCGTCGAGGGTGGCGGCGAGCTGGCGCTCGCGGGTCTCCACCAGCGCCGAGACGGCGGCCGGCGCCTCCTCCAGCACCGCGCGCAGGGACTGGATGCGGGCGTCGACCGCGGCGGCGAAGCGGCCGCCGCCGCCCTCGACCACGCCGTCGAGGGCCGACTGGGCCTCCTCGAACAGGGTGCGCAGGGCCTGGGCCCGGGCGGTGAGGGTGTCGGCGAGGCGGTTGCCGCGGCCGTCGACCAGGCTCTCCAGGTGGGCGAGCCGCTCGTCGAACAGGCTGCCGAGCTGGCGGGTGCGGTCCTCCAGGGCCCCGGTGGCGGAGCCGAACGCGCCCTCGAGGGCGGCGACCATCGCCTGACCGCGGCCGTCCAGCGCCTCGTGGATCGGGCCCATCCGGCCGTCCAGGGTGGCGGCCAGGGTGCCGGCATGGTCGTCCAGCAGGACGCGGATCTGGTTGGTCCGGTCGTCGAGCAGGGTGTGGACCGAGCGCACGCCCTCGTCGAGGAGGCCGCTGATGTCGGCCGTGCGGCTCGACAGGGTGTGGCCCAGGCGGCCCTCGCCGGCATCGAGCATCCGCTCGGCATCCGCGATGGTCTGCTGGAGCTTGGCGAGCACGCTCTCGCCGCGCTGGTCGATGAGCTCGGCCAGCGAGGTGCCGCCGCGGTCGAGCAGGCGGGCGAGCTCGGTGATCCGGCCGCCGATCGCCCCGAACACGGCGCGGCCCTTCTCGTCGAGCTCGCCCGACATGGCGGCGATGCGCTCGTCGATCAGGCGGCCGAGGAGGTCGGCGCGCTCCGCGAAGGCCGCGTGCACGGCCTCGGTCCGGGCGGCCAGCGCCGCGTCGGCGCTCTCGGTCCGCGCGTCCACCAGCCGGATCATCGAATCCGCGCGGTTGGCCAGCGCGGCCTCGAGGCCGCGGGTGGCCTCCTCGATGGTGCCGGTGAGGGCGCGGACGCGCTCGGCCATGGCGCCGTCGAGGCCGCCGGTCCGGTCGGCGATCATCGCCACGAGGTCGCGGGTCCGGCCGGCGAGTTCCTCGTCCACCGCGCGGGTGCGCGCCTCGATGAGGCGGATCGCCTCGAAGGCCTGCACGCCGAAGCTCTCGTCCACGAGGCGGGCGCGCTGGTCCAGGGTCTCGGCGATCGCCTGCAGGCGGCCGATGACGCCGGTGTCGAAGTGGCCGGCGCTCTCCTCGATCCGCCGGGCGATCTCGCCCGTGTGGCGGGCGATGTCCTGGCCGAGCCCGGAGGTGCGGCCCTCCAGCATCTCCATCAGGCCGCGATGGCCCTCGGCCATGACCCGGCCCATCTCGTCGGTCCGGGCGCGCAGCGCCTCGTCCACGGCGTTCGCGCGGCTGCCGAGATGGTCGTCGATCTGGCCGACCAGCGCCGCCACGGCGGCCGCGACGGCGGCGGCCCGCTCGGCGGAGCGGGTCTCCAGGCCCCCGAGATGGGTCTCGATCAGGCTGCCGGCCTCGCGGGCCCGGGCGGCGATCGTCTCGGCGACGGCCTCGCCCTTGCCGGTGAGGAGCCGGTCCATCTCCTCCAGCCGCGCGCCAACGGTCTCGCCGAGCGCGGCGGTGTCGCGGTTGATCCGGTCGGCCAGGATGTCGCCGCGGGCGATGGTCTCCTGCAGGGCGGCGAGGCGGCTGCCCAGCGTCTCGTCGATCGCCCGGACGCGGCCGTCGGCGGTCTCGGCGAAGCTCGCGCCGGTCTGGCTGAGGGTGTCGGCGATGCGCGCGCCCTGGCTGGCGACGGCGAGGACGATGTCGCGGCCGGTGCCGCTGATCCGGGCCTGGGTCTCGTCGGCGTGGCCGGCGAGCAGCTCGGCGACGCTCCGGCCGTGCTCGCCGAAGGCCGCCTCCATCTCGCCGATCCGGGCGGCGAGCTCGGCCGAGATCGCGCGGGCGGCCTCNGCGCCGCTCGCGGCGAGCGCCAGGGCGGCCTGGGCGTCGCGCCCGCGGCCCTCGATCGTCTCGGCGACCGACAGGCCGGCGCTCTCCAGTTCGGCGCGCAGCGCGAGGCCGCGGCCGGCGATGTCCTGGGTCAGGGCCGACCCGGTCTCGGCGAAGCGGGCGGTGATCTCGGCGCCCATCGCGCCGAAGCGCTCGGTCAGCTCCGAGCCGCGCGACAGGAAGGCGGTTTCGAGCCCCGTCACGGAGCGCTCGAAGGTCTCGCGCACCGTGCCGGCCTGACGCTCCAGCGCGTCGCTCACGCGGCTGCCGGTCTCCTCCAGGGTCCGGGTGAGGGCGCCGGCATTCTCCGACAGGCGCTCGGCCAGGGCGGTGCCGGCGGCCTGGAAGGCGCCGGTCGCCGTGCCGGCGCGGTCCTCGAAGGTGCGGGTCAGGGTCTCGCCGACCTCCTGGAAGCTGCCGCGCACCTCCTGGCTGGTGGCCGCGAGGGTGTCGATCAGGTCGCTGCCGCGGGCAGTCATCAGGTTGACGACCCGGTCGCCGGCCTCGCCCAGGGAAGCCGTGATCGCGGCGCCGCGGGTCTCCAGCGCGCCGGTCACGCGCTCGCCCGCGCCGGTCACCGCGGAGACGATCCGGTCGGAGGCGCCCTCCAGGTCCTGGCTCAGGCTCTGGTGCGACCCGGTGATGGCGCTGCGCACCCGCTCGGCGTTGGTGACGATCGCCTCGCGCTGGGCGACCAGTTCGTCCACGAGGGAGCGGATGCGGATCTCGTTGTCGGAATAGGCCCGCTCCAGGGTGGCGATCTCGCCCCGGACCAGGGTCTCGAGCTCGCCGGCCCGGGCGAGCGCCCGCTCGACGCCGTCGCCCACCGCCGCCACCTCGCGGCGCACGGTCTGCGACATGGTCAGCACCGCGTCGGTGGAGAAGCTCTCGGGCTCGGCGAGCCGCACCGCGACCTCGCCGACCGCGCGGGCGACGAGGCGCATCTCCTGGGCGCGCACCGCCAGCATGGCGGCGATCACGAACAGCACCACCGGGCCGAACAGGGCCGCGGCGCCGACGCTCGCCTGGAGGGCGGAGAGGCCCGACACGACGGCGCGCAGGTCGCCGTCGGACTTCGCCCAGGCGATCAGCACCAGGGCGCCGATCCAGACCGCGCCGGCGGCGAGCGCGAGCAGGTAGGGCTTGGGCGAGGAGCGCACCCGCAGGGTCTGCTGCAGGATGCCGATGTTGCGCCGGTCGTCGTTGGCCACGAGCGACCGGTCGGGGGGCAGGAGCCCGCCCTCGCGGCGGGGGCGGTCCAGGCCCGGCGGCGGCAGGTCCGAGACGAGCGGGGGATCGAGGTCGAGGCGCGGCGGCATGGTCCGGCCGGCGTCGAGGCCGCCGTCGCGCAGCGGGTCGGCGTCACCGACGTCGGGCAGGCGCGGCTCGGCGCGGCCATCGGGGCCGTTCGGCGTCAGGGCGTCGAGGTTCAGCGCCTGCTCGATCGCAGAGAGCGCGGCCTCGGCCGGGTCCTTCAGCTTCTTCTCGGTCGCCATACAACGCCTCGTTACACGGGTTCACCGGCGCCGGGAGAGGCTTGAGCCGGAGACGCAACGCCCCGTTTACCATTACAAGACTAAACTCGGGCAGCGACTGCCGATACCCGAGCCCTCGACCGGCCCCAGAAAAGGTTAACCGAATGGTTACCGGGCCCGTCGCTCACCGCCTCCACCATCCTGCCGCAGGGGAGGGGTCCGGCGCGATCCCCACCCGGCGAATCAGGGGGTGAATTGTGTGGATCAGATCCGCAATCCCCGACGAATCCGGATGCCGGGAGCCCGAACATGCAGGCCATCGACCCCGCGGAACTGGAGGCCCAGACCGGCGGCGACGCCGACCTGGCCCGTGAGGTTCTGGACCTGTTCGCCGGCCAGTGCCGGTCGATCCTGCCGCGCCTCGCCGACCCGTCCCTGCCGCGGGAGCAGCGCGCCGACCTCGCCCACACCCTGAAGGGCTCGGCCGCGGGCGTCGGGGCAATTCACGTGCGCGCCCTGGCGGACGCCGCGGAGACGCGCCTGCGGGCCGGCGCCGGGGCGGTGCCGGTCGACGACCTCGCGGCCGCGGTCGCCCGGGCGCTGGCGGAGATCGCCGAGGCCCGGGCCTGACAGGCTCGCCGCAATGCGGCGATCGATCCGGGACCGGTGTCTAATGCCGCGCTTGCATTCCGCGTTTCCAGCCGCCAAGCAGGCACGCCGCCCGTCGGACAGACTGCGCTCGACGCGAGCCCGGAGCCCCCAGCATGCCCAAGATCACCTACGTCGACCACGCCGGGACGGAGCGGACCGTCGAAGGCAGCGTCGGCGCGACCGTGATGGAGACGGCGCTGCGCAACAACGTCCCGGGCATCGACGCGGAGTGCGGCGGCGCCTGCGCCTGCGCCACCTGCCACGTCTACGTGGCCGACGCCTGGATCGACACGGTCGGCAAGGCGCAGGACATGGAGCAGGACATGCTGGATTTCGCCAGCGACGTCCGCGAGAATTCCCGCCTGTCCTGCCAGATCAAGATCACCCCGGCGCTGGACGGCCTCGTGGTGACGACCCCGCCCCAGCAGGGCTGAGACGGAAACCGTCCAGGACGCGCGATCCCCTCCCGTCCTCGCGAGCGCAGCGAAGCGACCCAGGGTGGCGCGACATCCGTGTATGCGGCGCTGCTGGATCGCTTCGCCGCGCTCGCGAGGACGGCATCGCCTCCGGTCGCATCGCGCCGTGAGGCCGTCACCGCGCCTGTCATCGCACCAGCGTCCGCGCCGCCGCGTCGAGCCCCTCCAGCGTGAGCGGGAACATCCGGCCGGCGACCAGCCGCTGCATCATGCCGATCGACTGGGTGTAGCCCCAGTGCGTCTCGGGCACCGGGTTCAGCCACGCCGTCTTCGGGAAATGGTCGAGGAGCCGCTGCATCCAGACGGCGCCGGCCTCCTCGTTCCAGTGCTCCACGGAGCCGCCGGGCGTGGCGATCTCGTAGGGGCTCATCGAGGCGTCGCCCACGAAGACGAGCCGGTAGTCGCTGCCGTAGGTGCGGATCACGTCGAGGAGCGGCGTCTTCGCCTCGTGGCGGCGCCGGTTCTCGGTCCAGACCGCCTCGTAGGGGCAGTTGTGGAAGTAGTAGTGCGCGAGGTGCTTGAACTCCGAGCGCGCCGCCGAGAACAGCGCCTCGGCCTGCTCGATGTGCCAGTCCATCGAGCCGCCGACGTCCAGGAACAGCAGCACCTTCACGGCGTTGCGCCGCTCCGGGCGCAGCTTCACGTCGATGTAGCCCTGGCGGGCGCTCGCGCGGATCGTGCCGTCGAGGTCGAGCTCCTCGGCCGCCCCCGTCCGGGCGAAGCGGCGCAGGCGCCGCAGGGCGAGGCGCATGTTGCGCGCGCCGATCTCCCGGTCGTCGTCGAGGTCCTTGAACGCGCGCTTGTCCCAGACCTTCACCGCCCGGAAGTTGCGGTTCCCGTCCTGGCCGATGCGGATGCCCTCGGGATTGTAGCCGTAGGCGCCGAAGGGCGAGGTGCCGCCGGTGCCGATCCATTTCGAGCCGCCCTGGTGGCGCCCCTTCTGCTCGGCGAGGCGCTGCTTCAGGGTCTCGAACAGCTTGTCCCAGCCGAGCGCCTTCAGCTCCGCCTTCTCGGCCTCGGTCAGGTATTTTTCCGCGAGCTTGCGCAGCCACTCCTCCGGGATGGCCGTAGGCTCCACCGCCTCCCCGAGGGTCTCGAGCCCCTTGAACACCGTGCCGAACACCCGGTCGAACCGGTCGAGATGCGCCTCGTCCTTCACCAGCGCGGTGCGCGACAGGAAGTAGAACGCCTCGACGTCGTGCTCCGCGAGGCCCCGGTCCAGGGCGCCGAGCAGGGTCAGGTATTCCTTCAGGGAGACGGGGACCTTGGCGTCCCGGAGGGCCGTGAAGAACTGCAGCAGCATCCCGGGAGAACGCGCCAGCCGCGCGTCCGGGTCAAGCCCGCGCCAAGTCCGCGCCACCTCAGCGCCAAGTCCGCGTCACCCCCGCGCGAATCGGTCGGCGCCGCGCCGAGCGGGGCAGGACTTTCCCGCGCGCGTTTCGAGTCTTCGGCGATGGTCGACAAGATTCAGCCCGGTCGACACCGCTGATTCCCGGGCCCAAACGAGTCTCTCCGACCCGATGGGACTCATAACCTGGGCATAAGTCGTCGAATCTGTTGATATGTGGCCGGACAAGCCTCGCCCAGTCACTCAATCGGTCATGGGAATCGCTCAACTCGGGAGATCGAGTGTGTGCGGACGCGGCAGCGCGGCCCACACGGAGCTAGCGAGGAGACCTGCGATGGCGGTCATCCTGCGGAATCTGACGGAATTCAAGCGGTTTCTCGGGAAGCCGGGGGCGACGATTCAGCTGGTGCGCAACACCTTCATGGACCGCCAGCCGGAGGCGACCCGGGACGCCTACCGCGACAAGGGCATGTACGCCCCGCGGGCGGTGCAGGCCCTGTCGCGCAAGGCCGCGGTCTTCACCCTGCGGGGCTATCCCGGAACGGTCTGGCTCTACTGGGACAAGGGCGCCCGCGGCTGGCGCTTCTCCGGCGACACCGTGACGGTGCCCCTGGTCACCGGCCTCGGGCCGGCGGACGAACTGGTCTACCGGTGCAGCTTCGCCGACGGGTTCGAGCCGGCGCCCCGCAGCCGCGTCGCGCGGCGGGCCAAGCACGAGGACGCGCACCCGGTCCTGATCTGAGCGGGGCCCGCGGCCGGGACCTCCGCTCAGACCGCCCGCCTCAGGGCTCCTGGTCGGGCATCCTGGGCGGGCATCCGGGTCAGGCCTCCTGGCCGGCCGCCTCCTGGCGTTCGACGTCCTGGCGCTCGGGCTCCCGCTTGACGGGAGCGGGCTTGCCCAGCGCCTTCCCGACGGTCCGCCGCGCCCGGAAGATCGGCTTCGACTCGTTCTCGCGCTTCTTCAGCAGGGCGCGATACTCGTCCCGCCGCTCGTGGATCGACGCGATCACCAGCCCCATCGGCACGCCGACATCGACCAGCACGGCCTCCGACAGCTGCAGCGACGCCTCGATCGTCTCCGGCACCGCGTCGTCGACGCCGAGCTCGTAGAGCGAGGAGGCGTGGCGGGCGTCGCGGGCCCGGGCCACGATGGTCAGGTCCGGCCGCTCGGCGCGGGCCGCCGCCACCGCCGCCTCGACGGCGCGGGGATTGTCGAGGGTGACGACCAGCGCCCGGGCCGTGGCGATGTCGCAGCGGCGCAGCATCTCGGTGTTGCCGCTGTCGCCGAAATAGACCGGCGCGCCGGCGCGGCGCTGCTCGGCGACCCGGGCGGCGTCGGAATCGAGGGCGAGGTACGGGATCTTGTGCCGCTCCAGCATCTCGCCGACCTGCCGGCCGACGCGGCCGAAGCCGGCCACGATCACCCGGTTCTCCACGCGCTGCGGCCACGGCTCGGCCTTGGCGGCGGCCTGGGCGCCGGCCGTCGCCCGCATCTTGAGCCGCCGGCCGATCGCCG
This sequence comes from Methylobacterium mesophilicum, assembly GCF_036441335.1. Taxonomy (GTDB): domain Bacteria; phylum Pseudomonadota; class Alphaproteobacteria; order Rhizobiales; family Beijerinckiaceae; genus Methylobacterium; species Methylobacterium mesophilicum_B. The sequence continues at coordinate 17,505 of NZ_MLBW01000016.1, read as the reverse complement.
CCAGCGCCGGGATCATGATCATCGTGACGGTGGTGACCACGAGGGCCGCCGCCCCGACCTCCTCCGGCACGAGTCCGGTGGCCATGGCGCCGCCGATCAGCACGTAGGCGAACTCGCCGCCCGGACCGAGCAGCAGCGCCGTCTCCAGCGCCACCGGCCGGGGGATCTTCAGGACGGGGGCCGCCATCATCACCACGGCGGCCTTGATCAGGACCAGCGCCAGCGACAGGCCGATGATCGCCCCCGGCGTCGCCATCAGCTGCGCCGGGTCGAGGTTCATGCCCACCGAGACGAAGAACACGCCGAGCAGCAGGCCCTTGAACGGGTCGATCGTCGCCTCGATGGCCCGGCGGTACTCGGTCTCGGCCAGCAGCAGGCCGGCCACGAAGGCGCCCAGCGTCATCGACAGGCCGCTCGCCGCCGCGGTCAGCGCCGTGCCGACGATGACCAGCAGGCAGGCGGCCATGAACAGCTCGGTGGAGCGCGTGCGCGCCACGAGCTGGAACAGCGGGCGCAGGGCGAGGCGGCCCGCCACCACGATCAGCACCAGCGCGACCGCCGCCTGGCCGAGCGCCATGGCGAGCGCCCAGCCCTTGTCGCCGCCGTCGTCGCGGCCGAGCACCGCGATCGCGAACAGGACCGGCGCCACCGCCAGGTCCTGGAACAGCAGCACCGCGAAGCTGGTGCGGCCCGTGGGCGCGTTGAGCCGCTTCTGCTCGGCCAGGACCGGCAGGACCACCGCGGTCGACGACAGCGCGAGGCCGATGCCGACGATCGCCGCGCCGGTGAGCGGCACGTTGAGCCCGTAGAGGATCGCCCCGAGGATCAGCGCAGAGCAGCCGACCTGCAGGGAGCCGAGGCCGAAGACCAGCCGGCGCAGCACCCGCAGGCGCTCCCAGGACAGCTCGATCCCGATCATGAACATCAGGAAGATCACGCCGAACTCGGCGAGGTGCGAGATCTCGGCCCGGTTGCCGATGGTGAACAGGTGCACCGAGGGATAGGTGTCGGCGAGCCGGCCGAGGCCGAAGGGCCCGAGCAGGGCCCCGGCGCCGATGAAGCCGAGCACCGGCGAGATCCGCAGGCGGTGGAACAGCGGCACCACGATGCCCGCTGTGACGAGAAACAGGATCGCTTCCTTGTAGGAGCCGGCGTGGACCTCTGGCATCGGCGGCGGATCGAACCTCGTCTCTCGGGGGCGGGGGGATGCCGATCACGGCTGCGCGATCATGGGTCGGCACCGCCCGCGGGGCAACCGGATTCGGGCCGCGATCGACCCCGCGGATGTGCGTTCCGACACAAGCCGGATACAGGCGTGGGTGAGACATTTCGGTCACCGGCAGGCCGGATGCGGACAGCATCCAAAGGAGGCATGCGGTGAGGGCGTGCAACGCGGCTCAAAATCGGCACAATGCGCGCATACACGCCTGAGTTAACCGGGGGTTAAGCTCGGCCGGGCTCGGCCCGGAACTGGACCGGATGGATGCGACGAGGCCGATGATCTCCATCAAATCGATATTTGCCGGTCCGACAGCGCCCCCCAGCCGCGACCTCGAGCGCGAGAAGCGCGAGTGGAAGCTCGAGTCGGACCGCTGGCGCCACCAGCGCCACGTCGAGAAGGGCTACCGCATCAAGTGGGGCTACGTGGCGATCGCGTACCTCGTCGAGTTCATGGTGATCGGCGCCTCGCTCTGGGGCGCGTGGCTGTTCGCGGGCGTCTACAGCGACGGCGACTGGCACGCCTTCTACTTCATGCTGCTGGCACCGCTGGTCTACGCCGCGGTGGAGCTGTGCCGCGTCCCCCTCGGCATCCTGGCCCGCACGCAGCGCTCCTACTTCGTGCGCGCGCTCGCGGTGCTCGGCATCATCTTCGCGGCGGGCGTGACCACCAAGTCGGTGTCGCAGCTCGGCGAGATGATGTTCCATCCCCGCCTGATGGAGGCGGCCCGGACCAAGACCGCCCTGAAGGACGCCCAGGCCGACCGCGCCACGATCGGCGACCGGATCAAGGCGGCGGACGAGCGCGTGGCCCAGTACACGGCCGAGCTCGACCAGATCGAGAAGCGCTCCGCCGACAACGCCCAGCAGCTCGCCGGCCTTCCGGCCCAGCGCTGCGAGCGGGTCTTCGGCACCAACAGCAAGGGCCGCAAGTACCAGAACCTGAAATGCGTGGCCGATCCCCGCGTCGCCGCCCTGTCGCAGGGCGTCGCCAAGGCGTCCGCCGACCGCGCCGGGATGATCAAGGACCTGGAGGAGGCCCGCAAGGCGCGCGCTGCCCTCGATCCGGGCGCCGCCGACCGCCGCGTGGCCGATGCCGAGCAGGGCTACCGGAACGCGGTCAACCGCTCGCAGCTCCACTCCTTCACCGCCATGGTCTACGGCGTCGACCCGATCGACGTGACCGAGAGCCAGGTCCACGCCTTCCTGCGGATCTTCGTGTTCCTGCCCGCGGTCTGCGCGGCCTTCGCGTCGACGATCCTGGCGCTCTGCGCGGTCTCGACCCGCCGGACCTTCATGGACGAGGACGATCTCGGCGCCGCCGTGAACCCGGAGGCGGCCCCCTACATGCTCGACGCGATCGCCGACGCCCTGCGCTCGCATCCCGAGCCGATCCTGCCGCGCGCCGCCAACGCGTCGGGCGCGGTGATCCCGATGAACCGGCCGGCCCAGGGCCAGCAGGCCCTGCCGAACCAGTCCCATCCGGGCCCGACCCTCCCTGCCGCTGGAGCCGGCGCATGAACTACGTCGCGAGCGGGACCCCCGAGAACATCGCCCTCGCTCAGCAGGTGAATTCGCGCCTGCGGGCGGATTCGAGCTACGTCGCCGCCCGGGCCTTCCTGTTCCGGGCGCTGGGCTTCGGCGCCTTCGCGTGCCTCGCCGGCATCGGCGTCGGCGCGGCCGCCTACGGCTGGGCGACCCTGAACCAGTTCGACACCGCCGCCGAGAAGATCGCCGCCGCCATGCAGGCGGCGCTCTCGGACGTGACCCTGAAGACCAAGGGCGAGGTCACGCTGACCGACAACACCCTCAAGCTCGAGGGCCTGCCCAAGGTCGCCGCCTCCCCGACGCCCACCAAGGCGCAGCTCGGCAGCGACGCCGCCCCGGCCTCCAAGGCGGCGGTGAACACGACCTTCACGGTGTTCAAGCAGGTGCCCTACCTCGACGGGCAGATCGTGACCGGCTGGAACTTCAAGGACAGCGCCGACCAGCCCTACCAGCAGTACTGCTACTTCTCCCGCCGATCGAATGAGGCGAAGGGTCAGGTCGAGATCAAGATCGACCTCGCCATGGACGGCAAGACCCTGCCGCAGCCGCAGAAGTCGGACGTGAACCTCGAGATCCTGGCCCGGAACTGCGTCTGGCACGAGAAGGGCTGAGATCCCTCGCGGCGATACCGTCCTGGCGAGCGAGGCGCAGTGATGACGGGGCTCGGACAGATTGGGCCAGATGGGTTCGGCGCTTGCGGCCCGGCCGCGCCCCGCGCTACCCGTTTCCCTCGACCCACCTCTCCGAGACCGCGATGCGCTTTTCCGGAACCGAGACCTACGTCGCGACCCCCGACCTCACCGCGGCGGTCAACGCCGCCGTGGTCCTGGAGCGGCCGCTCCTCGTGAAGGGTGAGCCCGGCACCGGCAAGACCGTGCTGGCCGAGGAGATCGCCAAGGGCTTGAGCGCGCCGCTGATCGTCTGGAACATCAAGTCGACCACCAAGGCGCAGCAGGGTCTCTACGAGTACGACGCGGTCTCGCGCCTGCGCGACTCCCAGCTCGGCGACCCGCGGGTCTCGGAGATCGGCAACTACATCCGGCGCGGCAAGCTCTGGGAGGCGTTCACCGCGCCCGAGCGCCCGGTCCTGCTGATCGACGAGATCGACAAGGCCGACATCGAGTTCCCCAACGACCTCCTGACCGAACTCGACCGGATGGAGTTCCACGTCTACGAGACCGGCGAGACCGTGAAGGCCGTGCGCCGGCCGATCGTGATCATCACGTCGAACAACGAGAAGGAGCTGCCGGACGCGTTCCTGCGCCGCTGCTTCTTCCACTACATCAAGTTCCCCGACGCCGAGACGCTGCAGCGCATCGTCGACGTCCACTATCCGGGCATCAAGCACCGCCTCGTCGAGGAGGCGCTCCGGACCTTCCTGGCGATGCGCGAGGTCCCGGGCCTCAAGAAGAAGCCCTCGACCTCGGAGCTGCTCGACTGGCTGAAGCTCCTCGTCTCCGAGGACATCGCCCCCGAGACCCTGCGCGAGCAGGACGGCCGCAAGCTGATCCCGCCGCTGCACGGGGCGCTCCTGAAGAACGAGCAGGATGTCAGCCTGTTCGAGAAGCTGGCCTTCATGATGCGCCGGGACCAGCGCGGCGGCTGAGGCCCGGACGGACGACCCGAGGATTCCCGCGAGAGGAGCCCGGGGCAGGGACAGGAGCGTGCGGCATGGGCGAGATCGCGGTCGTCGGCGGCGGGTTGATGGGGCACGGCATCGCCCTGGTGCTGGCGCTCGCCGGCCACGGCGTGCGGATCACCGACACGCGGCCCGAGACCCGGGCGCGGATCCCGGCCCTCATGGACTCGGCCCTCGCGACCCTGCGGGAGGCGGGCGCCGCCCCGGAGGGCTGGGATGCCGGGCGTCTGGCCCGGGCCGTCCGGGTCGAGGCCGAGCTCGACGCGGCGGTGTCGGGCGCCGGCCTCGTGATCGAGGCGATCACCGAGAACCCGGAGGCCAAGCGCGCGCTCTTCTCCGAGCTCGACCGGCTCTGCCCGGCCGACGCGATCCTCGCCAGCAACACCAGCTACCTCGACGTCTTCCCGCTGATCCCGGAAGCCCGGCAGGCGCGGGCGCTGATCCTGCACTGGTACACGCCGCCCTACATCGTCGACCTCGTCGACGTGGTGCCGGGGCCCGGCACCGACCCGGCCATCGTCGCCGCCATGGCCGACCTCGTGCGCGGCCTCGGGCAGGTGCCGATCGTGCTGAAGCGCTTCATCCCCGGCTACATCGCCAACCGCATCCAGCAGGCGATCAGCGCCGAGGTGTTCCGGCTCCTCGACGCCGACGTCGCCGCGCCGAAGGACATCGACGACGCGATCGTCCACGGGCTCTCCTTACGCATCCCGATCCTCGGCCACCTCGCCAAGGCCGACTTCACCGGCCTGGAGCTGACGCAGCGGGCGCTGGCCAACGCCAGCTACGCGCCGCCGCCGCCCCGCACCCGCTCCGAGACCCTCGACGCCCTCTGCGCCGCCGGCCGGACCGGGGTGATGGCCGGCAAGGGCTACTTCGACTGGGGCGGGCGGGCGCCCGAGGAGCTGTTCCGCGAGCGCGACCGCAAGCTCCTGGCGCTGAAGGCGGCGATGGCCGGGATCGGCCGGATGGAGGGATCATGATCGGAGCGGACCTGTCCGGGCGGCGCGTCCTCGTCACCGGAGCCTCGTCGGGGATCGGGCTCGCGACGGTGGAGATCTTCGCCCGCAACGGCGCCGCGGTGGCGCTGAACCACCTGCCCGACGATGCCCGCGGCCCGGCCGAGGCCGCCCGGCTCGCCGGGGAGGGCCTCCCGGTGATCGCGCTGCCCGGCGACGTGTCGCGGGCGGGCGAGGCCGAGGCGATGGTGGCGGCCGGCATCGACCGGCTCGGCGGCCTCGACGTGCTCGTCAACAATGCCGGGACGTCGGGCACGACCACGCCCATCGCGTTCGAGGACCTCGACGCGATGAGCGAGGATTTCTGGGCGACGATCCTCGCCACCAACCTGCTCGGGCCGTTCCGCTGCGCCCGGGCGGCGGCCGCGACCCTCAAGGCGAGCCGCGGCGCCATCGTCAACACCGCCTCGGTGGCCGGGCTCGGGCGGCGCGGCTCGTCGGTCGCCTACTCGGCGAGCAAGGCCGGGCTGATCAACCTGACCCGCAGCCTCGCCCGGGCGCTGGCGCCGGACGTGCGGGTCAACGCCGTGGCGCCGGGCCTCGTCGCCACGCCCTGGACCGAGCCCTGGTCGGAGGAGCGCAAGGCCTCGACCGTGGGGCGCACCATGCTCGGCCGCATGGCCCGCCCGGAGGACATCGCCGAGACGATCTTCTTCCTGAGTGCCGGCGCGGCCTACATCACCGGCGAGACGATCACGGTCGACGGCGGCGCGATCTGACGCGCGGGGAGGACACAGATGTCGAGCACCACCGTCATCACCTGCGCCCTCACGGGCTCGTTCGACACGCCGCGGAAGAACCCGGCCGTGCCGGTGAGCCCGGAGGCGATCGCACGGTCGGCGCTCGAGGCCGCCGCCGCCGGGGCCGCCGTGGTCCATATCCACGTCCGCGATCCCGAGACGGCCGCGCCCAGCATGGCGCTCGCCCATTACCGCGAGGTGGTCGAGCGGATCCGCGCGAAGAACGACGCGGTGATCCTCAACCTGACCACGGGGGCGGGGGGCCGGTTCGTGCCGGGCGACCCCGACCCGGCGGTCGCCGGCCCGGGCACGACCTTCGTGGCGCCCGAGGCCCGCACCCGGCACGTCGGCGCGCTGCGGCCGGAGATCTGCACCCTCGACGTCGCCACGATGAATTTCGGCGAGCACCTGTTCCTCAACACGCCGGGCCACCTGCGGGCGATGGCGGGTCACATCCGCGACGCGGGCGTGAAGCCCGAGATCGAGGTGTTCGACCTCGGCCAGATCGAGCTGGCCCGGCACCTGATCGCCGAGGGGCACTTGGCGCGCCCGCCGCTGTTCCAGATCTGCCTCGGCATCCCCTGGGGCGCCCCGGCGACGCCGGAGGCGCTGGTGGCGATGCGGGCGCGGCTGCCGGAGGACGCGGTCTGGTCGGCCTTCGGCATCGGCCGGGAGGAGTTCCCGATCCTCGCAGTGGCGGCCGGCATGGGCGGCAACGTCCGGGTCGGGCTGGAGGACAACCTGTACCTGTCCCGGGGCCGGCTCGCGCCGAGCAACGCCGCGCTGGTGGAGAAGGCGGTGAGCCTGCTCGCCCATATCGACCGCGAGCCGGCCACGCCCGATCAGGCGCGGGCGATCTTCGGGTTGGCGCCGCGGGGATAGATCGCGCGCACAAGACGCGCATCGCCTCCCTCCTCTACGGGGAGGGGGAAGCCGCAGCGCTTACGGAACAGCGGCATCCTCACCCGCGGCGGTATCAGCCTCTGACGCCCACGGATACTCTGTCTTCGAAAACGCGAGCGCCGATCAACGCCGCCGCGTTCCAGAAAACAGGGAGAGAGACATGACGCTCCGCCATATTACCGCGGCGCTGCTCGGGAGCCTGTGCGCGCTCGGCGCCGGCGCGGCGCTCGCGGCCGAGCTCGTGCCGGTGAAGATCGGCGTGCTGAACGACCGCTCCGGCGTCTACTTCGATTCCACCGGCGAGGGCTCGGTGGTGGCGGCCCGCATGGCGGTCGAGGATTTCAAGCCGGAGGAACACGGGCTGAAGGTCGAGGTCGTCGCCGCCGACCACCAGAACAAGCCCGATGTCGGCGCCTCCATCACCCGGCAATGGTACGACCGCGACGGTGTCGACGCCGTCTTCGACGTACCGACCTCCTCGGTGGCGCTCGCCATCGCGCAGATCACCAAGGAGAAGAACAAGGCCTTCATCAACTCGGGCGGCGGCACCGCCGACCTCACCGGGTCGGCCTGCACCCCGAACACTGTCCACTGGACCTACGACACCGCGGCGCTCGCCAACGGCACCGGCAAGGCCATCCTCAAGCGCGGCGGCAAGAGCTGGTACTTCATCACCGCCGACTACGCCTTCGGCCTCGCGTTGGAGCGCGACACCAAGGCCGTCGTGGAGAAGAACGGCGGCAAGGTCGTCGGCGGCGTGCGCACCCCCTTCCCGAACCCGGACTTCTCCTCGTTCCTGCTCCAGGCTCAAGGATCGGGCGCCCAGGTGATCGGGCTCGCCGATGCCGGCCTCGACGCCGCCAACGCCATCAAGCAGGCGCACGAGTTCGGCATCCGCCAGGGCGGCCAGACCCTCGCCGCCCTGCTGATCGCCATCACCGACATCCACTCGCTGGGCCTGGAGGTGGCGCAGGGGCTCGACTTCACCGCCTCGTTCTACTGGGACCTCAACGACGGCACCCGCGCCTTCTCGGAGCGCTTCGAGAAGCGCATGCCCGGCAAGAAGCCGACCTCCTACCAGGCCGGCGTCTACGCCAGCACGCTGCACTACCTGAAGGCGGTGGCGGCCCTGCACTCGGCCAAGGACGGCGCCGCCGTCGTCGCCAAGATGAAGGAGCTGCCCACCGACGACCCGCTGTTCGGCAAGGGCACGATCCGGCCGGACGGCCGCAAGATCCACCCGATGTACCTGTTCGAGGCCAAGGCGCCCGCCGAGTCGAAGGGCGAGTGGGACCTCTACAAAGTTCTGGAGACGATCCCGGCCGAGCAGGCCTTCCGCCCGATGAGCGAGGGCGGCTGCCCGATGGTGGCCGGCATGACGGCGAAGTAGGCGTCGGGTCGCTCCTCTCCGCACCGCCGTCCTCGCGCGCGGAGAGCTACCGCGATCGAAGCGTCCGAACGATCACCGTTCACGCCGCCCCGATCCGATCCAGCGCCGCCACCGCCTCCGCCGGCAGGCGCAGGTCCGCCGCCGCGAGATTCTCGCGCAGGTGGCCGAGCGAGGACGTCCCCGGGATCAGCAAGATGTTGGGCGACCGGCGCAGCAGCCAGGCGAGCGCCACCTGCATCGGCGTCGCGCCGAGCCCGGCCGCCACCGCCGACAGGGTGTCCGACTGCAGCGGGCTGAACCCGCCCAGCGGGAAGAACGGCACGTAGGCGATCCCGGCCGCCGCGAGGTCGTCGATGAACGCGTCGTCGCCCCGGTGGGCGAGGTTGTACTGGTTCTGCACGCAGACGATGTCGGTGATCCGGCGTCCGTCCGCGACCTGCCGGGGCGTGGCGTTGCTCAGGCCGATCCGGCGGATCAGTCCCTGGCGCTGAAGATCCGCCAGCACGGTGAGCGGCGCCTCGATCGGCCCTTCCGCGGGGCCGTGGACGTCGAACATCAGCCGCAGGTTGACCACGTCGAGCGCGTCGACGCCGAGGTTGCGCAGGTTGTCGTGGACCGCCCGAGTGAGGTCTTCCGCCGAGAAGGCCGGATTCCACGAGGCGTCGGCCCCGCGCCTGGCGCCGACCTTGGTGACGATCACGAGGTCGTCCGGATAGGGGTGGAGCGCCTCGCGGATGATCTGGTTGGTGACGCGCGGCCCGTAGAAGTCGCTGGTGTCGATGTGGTCGACGCCCGCGGCGACCGCCGCGCGCAGCACCGCGACCGCTTCGGCGCGGTCCTTCGGCGGACCGAACACACCGGGTCCGGCGAGCTGCATCGCCCCGTAGCCGAGCCGCTTCACGATCCGGTCGCCGAGCTGGACGGTGCCGGCCTGCGTAATATCCGCGGTGATGTCGGTCATGGCAAATCTCCTGTTGGCGACCCGGAGATAGACGGCACCGATTGCGCCGATAAGCCGTGACGATCGGCACGGGCTGTGCGCAATTTCGCACAATGGATCAGGATCTGGCGGATCTCACAGCCTTCGTGACCGTGGCGCGGGCCGGCGGTTTTCGCGAGGGCGCCCGCGCCGGGGGCAGGAGCGCGTCCAGCCTCAGCGAGGCCGTGCGCCGGCTCGAAGCGGGGCTCGGCGTGCGCCTCCTGAACCGCACGACCCGCAGCGTCGCCCCCACGGAGGCGGGGGCCCGCCTGCTGGAACGGCTCGGGCCGGCCCTCGCCGAAGTGGACGCCGCCCTCGACGTGGTGAACGGGTTCCGCGACCGGCCGGCGGGCACGCTCCGGCTGAACGTGCCGCTGAGCGCCGCCCGGCTGGTGCTGCCGGCGCTCGTGCCGCCCTTCCTGGCGGCCTACCCGGAGATCCGCCTGGAGATCGTCGTCGAGGACGGATTCGTGGACGTGCTGGCGGCCGGCTGCGACGCCGGCATCCGCTACGACGAGCGGCTGGAGCAGGACATGATCGCGGTGCCGATCGGCCCGCGGCGGCAGCGTTTCGCCACCGCGGCGGCCCCCGCCTATCTCGACCGGCGCGGCCGGCCGGAGCATCCGCGCGATCTTCTCGCCCATGCCTGCCTGCTCGGCCGCTTCCCCAGCGGCGCCCTGACGGCGCCCTGGGAGTTCGAGCGCGACGGCGCCATCGTCCGGGTGGACCCGTCCGGGCCGCTGATCGTGCGGGTCGGGGCCAGCGACCTCGCGGTCGAGGCCGCGATCGCCGGCACCGGGATCATCCACCTGTTCGAGGACTGGCTCCGGCCGCATCTCGACAGCGGCGCCCTCGAGCCGGTGCTGGAGCCCTGGTGGCAGGTCTTCCCCGGCCCGTTCCTCTACTACCCCGGCCGGCGGCACCTGCCGGCGCCGCTGCGCGCCTTCGTCGACTTCGTCAGTGGCCGGCCGGCGGTGCCGGATCCGGCAGTTCGAACACCGTGAGCTGCCCGCCCGGCGCCGTGTACTGCGACAGCGCCGCGTAGCCGCCGACCGCCCCCGAGCCGTCGGCCGGGTCGGTCAGCCCGGCCGCCAGCCCGATCCCGGCCCAGCCGCCGACCCCGGACAGCACCGCGACGTACTGCTTGCCGCCGTGCAGGTAGGTGGTGACGTTGCCGACGATCCCGGACGGGGTCTTGAACCGGTAGAGCTCGTGCCCGTCCCGGGCGTCGACCGCCTTCAGGAAGCCCTCCAGCGTGCCGTAGAAGACCACGTTGCCGGCCGTCGCGAGCGCCCCCGACCAGACCGAGAACGGCTCCGGGATCGACCACGCGATCCGCCCCTTCGCGCCGTCCCAGGCGATGAACGCCCCGGTCCGGTCCGAGCCCTCGGGCGGGTGCAGGGTGAGCGTCGCACCGACATAGGGCTGGCCGGGTGTGTAGGTCACCCGGAACGCCTCGTAATCCATGCACATGTGGTTGGTCGGCACGTAGAACAGCCGCGTCACCGGCGAGTAGGCGGCGGGCTGCTGGTTCTTGGCACCCAGCGCCCCGGGGCAGATGTTTTTGGTTGTTTCGTCCTCGTCGGCCTCGCCGGGGGCGTAGTGCCTGTCGACCACCGGCCGGCCATAATCGGAAGCAGCAGGGTCCATACTGATCCGGCTCGCCCAGTTCACCGTGGGATCGAACTTCTCCGCCACCAGCAGCGCGCCGGTGGCCCGGTCCAGCGTGTAGCCGAAGCCGTTCCGGTCGAAATGGGTCAGCACCTTGCGGGGCCGCCCGTCGATCACCTGCTCGGTGAGGATCATCTCGTTGACGCCGTCGTAGTCCCACTGGTCGTGGGGGGTCATCTGGTAGACCCAGCGGGCGATGCCGGTGTCGGCGTCGCGGGCGATGATCGCCTGGGACCAGCGGTTGTCGCCGGGGCGCTGGGCCGGGTTCCAGGTCGAGGGATTGCCGGTGCCGTAATAGACGAGGTTCAGCTCCGGGTCGTAGGAGAACCAGCCCCAGCTGCAGGCGCCGCCGGTCCGCCACTGGTCGCCCTCCCAGCTCTTCAGGGAGGAATCCTTGCCGACCGGGCGCCCGAGCTCGGTCGTCGTCTGCGGATCGACCAGCATGTCGCTGTCCGGCCCGGTGGCGTAGGCGCGCCAGAGACGTTTCCCGCTGGCCTGATCGTACGCGGTGACGTGGCAGCGCGCCCCGTACTCGCCGCCCGCGAGCCCGACGATGAGCTTGCCGCGCACCGGCAGGACCGTGGCGGTGTTGGTCTCGCCCCGGCCCGGGTCGCCGTTCTTCACCGACCACAGCACCCGGCCGGTCCCGGGATCGAGCGCCACCACGGTGGTGTCGGCCTGCTGCAGGAACAGCCGCCCGTCCGCGTAGGCGAGCCCCCGGGAGACCGTGTCGCAGCACATCACGGCGATGACGCCCGCGTCCTGCCGCGGCGCGTAGCGCCACAGGATCTTCCCGCCCCGGTCGAGGTCGAGGGCGTAGACCGCGTTGGGGAACGGCGTGTGCACGATCATCAGGTGCCCGACCACGATCGGCGCGCCCTCGTGGCCGCGCAGCACGCCGGTGGAGAAGGTCCAGGCGACCTTCAGGCGCCCGACATTGCCGGCGTCGATCTGGTCGAGGGCGGAGTAGCGGGTGTTGGCATAGTCCAGGGTCTGCAGGACCGGCGACGGGCCGGCGGCGGCCGCGCCGGCGAGGCCGGCGAGCGGCAGGGCCGCGAGCAGTGAAGCACGCATCGACGCCCGCATCCTCGTGATCCTCATCGCCGCGCGACGCGCGCCTACATGCGCTGCTGGACGATGCTCTCGGCCCGGGGGTCCGGCTCGTGGCCGGCCGCGCGGAGCATCGGCACCACCTCGGCCGCCTCCCGGGCGACGAGGTAGCTCAGGTCGAGGCCCTCGCGGATGAAGCCGTGGCCGCGCATGTGCTCGAACAGGGCGAGCAGCGGCGCCCAGAACTCCGCCACCGAGACCAGCACCACCGGCTTCCGGTGGCGCCCGAGCTGCGCCCAGGTCAGCTGCTCGACCAGCTCCTCCAGGGTGCCGATGCCGCCCGGCAGGGTCACGAACGCGTCCGAGCGCTCGAACATCAGGCGCTTGCGGGTGTGCATGTCGGAGACCACCACGGTCTCCTGGATGTCCGCCAGCATGTGCTCGCGCGCCTGGAGGAAGTCCGGGATGATGCCGGTGACGTGGCCGCCGGCGGCGAGCGCCGCCCGCGCGACCGTGCCCATCAGCCCGACATCGCCGCCGCCGTAGACGAGGCCCATCCCGGCCTGCGCGACGGCGGTCCCGAGGGTCTCGGCGGCCTCGCGGAAGGCCGGGTCGCGGCCGAAGCCGGAGCCGCAATAGACACAGACTGTCCTCACCGGAGCCATCCGGCGCCCTCCTCGCGCGTCCGTTGCGAGCCGTCCAGAACGCGCCCCTGCCCGGCACTCCACGTGCCAAACTGCTGAATTCGCGTGGGATTCGCCCGCCTGGGCGGCAGGACGGCTTGGTGTGGGGACCATGTACGGTATTATGGGCGGCGCCGTCGACGGGTTTTCGCGCGGGCGGATGGCCGCCCGCCGGGCGGCGGCAGGATGAGGGGAGGCCATCGTGGCGATGTCGAGACAGGTGCGGCGCAGTCTCGCCCTGGCGCTCGCCGGCCTCCTCGGCGGACTCGGACTCGTGCTGGCGCTGTTCGGCGGCGACTCCCTGCGGCGGCTCACCGGCCGCGGCAGTCCCGAGCCGGCCGCGTCGTCGGCGCCGAGCGGCAGCCTGCGCGGCCTCGCCGATCCGGGCGCCCTGCCGGGCCGCGGCGTCCCGGCGCTTGGCCTCGGCCAGCGCCGCCGCCGAGCCGCCGGCCATCCAGTGCATGCCGGCCGCGAGCGACAGGCCGAGCACCGTCCAGGCGCCCTGGCGGACGGAGGCGGCGAGCCGGTCGGTGAGGGACGGCGGCGCGGCGATCAGGCCGACGGTCAGCGCCGGCATCACCCGCTTCGACAGGCTGTCCACGAAGATCACCCGGTCCGGCGCGAGGCCGGCGAGCGGCGGCGCCTCGGCCAGGAAGCTGTAGACCGCGTCCTCGACGGCGGTGAGCCCGGTCCGCTCCAGCACCTCCGCGAGGGCGGCCCGGCGCGCCGGCCCCATCGTGGCGCCGAGGGGATTGTGCAGGGTCGGCTGGAGATAGACGCCGCTCAGCGGGGTCGCCCGGTGGGCCTGGAGCAGCGCCTCGGGGCAGACGCCCTCGGCGTCCATGGCGAGCGGGACCAGCGCGATGCCGAGCCGCGCCGCGATGCCCTTCACGCCCGGATAGGTCAGGGGCTCGCAGCCGATCCGCTCGCCGGGCGCCGCCAGGGCCGCCAGGGCGGCGGCCAGCGCCTGCCGGCCGTTGCCGGTGAACAGGATGTCGGCGGGATCGGGAGCGTAGCCCGCCCGCGACAGGAACCCGGCGGCGATGGCCTGCGCCGACGGCGTGCCCGCCGGCCCGTACTGCGTGAAGCCGATCTGGCCGTCGTCGCGGGCGAGCGCCGCCAGGGTCTCGGCCAGGACCGCCTCCTGCTCGGGCAGGCGCGAGTGGGTCCGCTGCAGGTCGAGGGCGGCCGGGGGCGGCTCCGGGCGGAGCAACCCGGCGCGCCCCGGCTCGCTGCGGACATAGGTGCCGCGCCCTACCTCGCCGGTCACCAGCCCCCGGCGGGCCAGCTCGGCGTAGACGCGGCTCGCCGTCGAGACCGCGATGCCCCGCGCGTAGGCGAAGTCGCGCTGCGGCGGCAGCCGCGCGCCGGGGCGGAGCCGGCCCGCCGCGATGTCGGCCGCGATCGCGTCGGCGACGGTGCGGTAATCCGCGGGGCGCATAATTGCTCCGAGGTCAATGTTTCGATTGATCCGAGATTTGTATCGGATCAATGCTCCGCCAGCAATCCCGGCCGGACTGCCTTCCCGTCACCGGATCGTCTGCGATGCAAGCCGTCACCCTGTCCTCCTCGCCCGCCGTCCCGCGTCCGACCGCGCGCCCGTCCCTGCTCCGCACGTGGCTGCGGCGGATCCGCACCCGCCGCGCCCTGGCGGCGCTCCACCCCGACCAGGCCCGCGATGCCGGCCTGGAACCCTGGGACCTGCGCGCCGAGATCGCGAAGCCGTTCTGGCGCGCGTGAGAGGGGACATGCACGCAGCGCGGGTGATCCCGCGCGATCCCGGGCCTATATGCGGGGCTCGCGACACGCTCCCCGCAGAACCCCATGACCGACAACACCGCGCCCGCGGCCGGGACGCCGATCCCGGCCGAGCGCCCCGGCCTGATCGCCACCTACCGGCGGCTCTGGCCGCATCTCTGGCCCCACGGCCGGCCCGACCTGCAGCGCCGGGTCTTCCTGGCCTTCGGCCTGCTGCTCGCCGCCAAGCTGGTGACCATGGTGACGCCGTTCACCTTCAAGTGGATCACCGACGCGCTGGTCGCCGCGGTCGGCGGCAAGGACGAGGCCGTGCCCACCGGCCTCCTCGCCGCGCCGATGCTGCTGATCGCCCTCTACGGCCTCTCGCGGATCGCCATGTCGGCGCTGACGCAGGTGCGCGACGGGCTGTTCGCCAAGGTCGCGATGCACGCGGTGCGGCGGCTGGCGCTCCAGACCTTCGAGCACATGCACCGCCTGTCCCTGCGCTTCCACCTGGAGCGCAAGACCGGCGGCCTGACCCGGGTGCTGGAGCGCGGCCGCGCCGGCATCGAGGAGCTGTCGCGCCTGATGGTGCTGACCCTGGTGCCGACCATCGTCGAGTTCGTGCTGGTGCTCGGCGTGCTGGCCTACGAGTTCAACTGGACCTACGCGCTGACCGCGTTCCTGACGGTCGCGGCCTACCTGGCCTTCACCTACAAGGCGACCGAGTGGCGGATCGCGATCCGCCGCCGGATGAACGCGTCGGACACGGACGCCAACACCAAGGCGGTCGACTCGCTGCTCAACTACGAGACGGTGAAGTACTTCGGCGCGGAAGCCCGCGAGGCCGCCCGCTACGACGAGTCGATGGCCAAGTACGAGAAGGCCTCGACGCAGACCTACGTGTCGCTGGCCGTGCTCAACGCCGGGCAGGCGGTGATCTTCACCCTCGGCATGACCGTGGTGATGTGGCTCGCGGCGCGCGACATCCTGGCGGGGCGCACGACGATCGGCGGCTTCGTGCTGGCCAACACCATGCTGGTGCAGCTCGCGATGCCGCTCAACTTCATGGGCATGATCTACCGCGAGATCAAACAGGCGCTGATCGACATCGACGACATGTTCCGCATCCTCGGGCAGAACCCCGAGATCGCCGACCGGCCGGGCGCCGCCCCGCTCGCCGTGGCGGGCGGCACGGTGCGGTTCGACGACGTGCGCTTCGCCTACAATCCCGAGCGGCCGATCCTGCGCGGCGTCACCTTCGAGATCCCGGCGGGCCAGACCGTGGCGGTGGTGGGGCCCTCGGGCGCCGGCAAGTCGACGCTCTCGCGCCTGCTGTTCCGGTTCTACGAGCCGCAGGCGGGCCGGATCAGCGTCGACGGGCAGGACATCGCGGCGGTGACGCAGGCGTCGCTCCGGGCGGCGATCGGCATGGTCCCGCAGGACACGGTGCTGTTCAACGACACGATCGGCTACAACATCCGCTACGGCCGAGCCGACGCCACCGACGCGGCGCTGCGGGAGGCGGCCCGCCTCGCCCAGATCGACCGCTTCGTCTCGGGGCTGCCGGAGGGCTACGACACCCCGGTGGGCGAGCGCGGCCTGAAGCTCTCGGGCGGCGAGAAGCAGCGGGTCGCCATCGCCCGCACGATCCTCAAGGCGCCGCCGATCCTGGTCCTCGACGAGGCGACCTCGGCGCTCGACTCCTTCACGGAGGCCGAGATCCAGTCGGCACTCGACCGGGTCAGCCGCGGCCGGACCACCCTGGTGATCGCCCACCGTCTGTCGACGGTGGTCAACGCCGACGCGATCCTGGTCCTCGATCACGGCCGCATCGTCGAGCGCGGCACCCACGCCGAGCTGCTGGAGGCCGGGGGCGTCTACGCGGCGCTCTGGGACCGGCAGCGGGAGGCCGACGCAGCCCTGGAGGTGCTCCAGCGCGCCGACGCGCCGGTGCTCCCGCCCCGGCCGGGCCACGCCGCCGTGCCGGAGACCGAGGCCGCGGAGTGACCGAAAGGCCACACGCTTTCCGCGCAGCGCGGCCGGGACGCAACCGGAAGCGGTAATCGCGGTTCTGCGGTTATGCCGCACTTCTACCTGCACATCCGGGACGGTCAGTGGCTGGTCGAGGATCTCGACGGCGCCGACCTGCCCGACCTCGACGCCGCCCGCACCGAGGCCGAGCGCTCCGCCCGGGCGCTCTTGGAGATCCAGCAGGTCGACGGCGCGGTGCTGGCCGGCCAGTCCTTCGAGATCGCCGACGCGTCGGGTCAGGTCCTGGCGGTGGTGCCGCTGAAGGACGTGCTCGGGCTGCCGTGAGATCCAGGGCGCGGGCGGGACGGCCGGGATCGACCGCCCGATGGCCCCTGCGGCCGGCCCCTACGGACGCGACCGCACCCGGACCCCGAGCAGGTCCTCGAACGGCAGCACCATGGCGCCCTTGTCCCGGTCGCCGTGACCCTGGCGCAGCGCGGTCTGGTAGGTGGCGGTGGCGGCCGCGGTGACCGGCATCGGGAAGCCGTTCTCCACCGCGACCGCCGCGGCGGCGACGAGGTCCTTGTAGGCCGCCCCCATCGGGTAGCCCTCGTCGAACTGGCCCCGGAGGATGCGCGGCACGAAGTACTGCGCCGCGTAGCTCCGGCTCGTGCCCGTCGTGACCACCTGGGCGACCTGATCCGGGTCGAGCCCCATGGCGACGGCCATCGGCAGCACTTCGGCGAGCGCCGCGATGTTGATGTCGTAGAGCACGTTGTTGATCGTCTTGGTGAGCTGGCCGGACCCGGCCGGGCCCATGTGGAGGATCGTCGTGCCGATCCGCTCCAGGAGCGGGCGCACCCGCGCGACCGCCCCGGCCGCGCCGCCGCACATCACGGTGAGCGTCCCGGCCTCGGCACCGGCCGGCGCGCCCGAGACGGGCGCGTCGACGAA
>NZ_MLBW01000015.1:342563-437825 GCF_036441335.1 Methylobacterium mesophilicum | reverse complement strand
TACCGCGCGCGGGCGAGGACCGCGCCGACCACGACCACGCGCACGGCGCCGACGAGGCCCACGAGGCGGGCACGGTCCGGATGCGGCCCGACCAGGTCGCCGATCAGGACATCGTCACGCGGACGGTCGCGGGCGGCACGCTGGCGCGCCACCTCCTCGTCCCCGGCACGATCACGCCGGACACCGACCGGATCGCCCGGGTCCCGGCCCGGGTGGTCGGGACCGTGGCCGAGATGCGCAAACGCCTCGGCGACGCCGTGCAGGCGAACGAGGTCGTCGCCATCCTCGACAGCCGGGAGGTCGCCGACGCCAAGAGCGAGTACCTCACCGCCCAGGTCCAGGCCGAGCTGCAGACGATCAACTTCGAGCGCCAGCAGAAGCTGCTCGCCTCGCGCAGCGCCTCGGAGGCCGCCTTCGAGACCGCCCGCGCCGCCTATCTGGAGAACCGGCTCCGGGTCGACCTCGCCCGCCAGAAGCTTTCGGCGCTGGGCCTCGACGCCGCCGAGGTGGCGGCCGCCCAGAAGCGCGACGAGGCCACGCCGAACCAGTCGACCCTGCGCCGCTATCCGCTGCGGGCGCCGCTCGCCGGCCGCATCGTCGAGCGCAAGGTCGATGTCGGCACGGCGGTCGGCAAGGAGGGCGACCCGGCCGACCTCTACACGGTGGCGGACCTCTCCACGGTCTGGATCGAGCTGTCGGTGCCGACCGTCGATCTCGCCCAGGTGCGGGAAGGCGCCCGCGTGACGGTCACGCCCGGCCGGACGGGCGAGACGGAGCGCCGGGCGGAGGGTCGTGTGATCTTCGTCAGCCCGTTCCTCAACCCCGACACGCGCTCGGCCCGGGTGGTCGTCGCCCTGCCGAACCCGGACCTCGCGTGGCGGCCCGGCACCTTCGTCACCGCCGAGGTCGAGATCGCGCGGGACGCGGTCCCGGTCCGGATCCCCAAGGCGGCCGTCCAGACGATCGAGGGCGAAAGCGCCGTCTTCGTGCGCACGGCCGACGGGTTCGAGAAGCGGCCGGTCACCCTCGGCCGGTCCGACGACGAGGCCTACGAGGTCACCGCCGGGCTCGAGCCCGGCGCCGAGATCGCGGTCGGCAACGCGTTCCTGCTGAAGGCCGAGCTCGGCAAGGCCGACGCCGGCCACGACCACTGAGGAGACGGACGATGATCAGCCGCATCCTCGCCGTCTCGGTCCGCCAGCGCTGGCTGGTGCTGCTCCTCGTGCTGCTCGCCTCGGGCTTCGGCGCCGCCGCGCTCACGAAGCTGCCCATCGACGCGGTGCCCGACATCACCAACAACCAGGTCCAGATCAACACCCTGGCCCCGTCCCTGTCGCCGGCGGACGTCGAGCGGCAGGTCACCTACCCGGTCGAGACGGCGCTCGCCGGCATCAAGGGCCTCGAGTACACCCGCTCGCTCTCGCGCAACGGCTTCTCGCAGATCACCGCGGTGTTCGCCGAGTCCCTCGACATCTACTTCGCCCGCCAGCAGGTCGCCGAGCGCATCGCCCAGGTGCGGGAGGACCTGCCCTCCGGGGTCGAGCCGCGGATGGGCCCGATCTCCACGGGGCTCGGCGAGATCTACATGTGGTCGGTCCAGTACGCGCCGCTGCCTGAGCGCGCGGCCGTGCCGGCGGGCCGGCCGGGCTGGCAGCCGGACGGGAGCTACCGGACCCCGGAGGGCCAGGTGCTCCGGACGGAGCTGGAGCAGGTCGCCTACCTGCGCACGGTGCAGGACTGGATCGTGCGGCCGCAGATCAAGTCCGTCCCGGGCGTCGCCGGCGTCGACGGGATCGGCGGCTTCGAGAAGCAGTACCACGTCCAGCCGGACCCGACGAAGCTGACCGCCCTCGACCTGTCCTTCGCGGACGTCGCCCGGGCGCTCCAGGCCAACAACGCCAACCAGGGCGCCCGCTACCTGGAGGACAACGGCGAGAGCTACGTGGTCCGCGCCGCCGGCCGCCTGGAGAGCCCGGAGGCGATCGCCGACGTCGTGGTGGCGAGCCGCGGCGGCGTGCCGGTGCGGATCCGCGACGTCGCCACGGTGCGGATCGGGCGCGACCTGCGCACCGGCTCGGCGAGCGAGAACGGGCAGGAGACCGTGATCGGCACCGCCCTGATGCGGATCGGCGAGAACAGCCGCACGGTGGCGGCCGCCGTCGACGCCCGCATGGACCAGATCCGGCGCGCCCTGCCCCCCGGCATCGTCGTCCAGACCGTCCTCGACCGGACGCAGCTCGTCGAGGCCACGATCCGCACGGTGGGCAGGAACCTCGCGGAGGGCGCCGCCCTCGTGATCGTCGTGCTGTTCCTGCTGCTCGGCAACATCCGGGCGGCGCTGATCGCCGCCTTGGTCATCCCGGTCGCCATGCTGATGACCGTGACCGGCATGGTCGAGGGGAAGATCTCGGCCAACCTGATGAGCCTGGGCGCGCTCGATTTCGGGCTCATCGTCGACGGGGCGGTGATCATCACCGAGAACGCGCTCCGCCACCTCGCCGAGCGGCAGCACGCGATCGGGCGGCCGCTCGCGCTGGAGGAGCGCCTGGAGACGGTGCGGGACTCGGCCGAGGAGATGATCAAGCCGTCCCTCTACGGGCAGGCGATCATCATCCTGGTCTACGTCCCGCTCCTGACCTTCACGGGGGTCGAGGGCAAGATGTTCCAGCCGATGGCGCTGACCGTCATCCTCGCCCTGGCGGCGGCCTTCGTGCTGTCGCTGACCTTCGTGCCCGCCCTGATCGCCATCGCCCTCACCGGCCGTGTCACCGAGGCGGAGAACCCCCTCGTCCGGGGCCTGAAGGCGCTCTACCGGCCCGTCCTCGCCGCGGCGATCCGGGCGCCCGCCCCGTTCGTCGGGGCGGCGCTGCTCCTCCTCGCGGGCGCCGGCCTGCTCGCCACCCGGCTCGGGACCGAGTTCATCCCGCAGCTCGACGAGAAGAGCATCGCGCTGAACGCCACCCGGATCCCGTCCACCTCCCTCACGCAGTCGCAGGCGATGCAGCTCAAGGTGGAGCGGGCGATCGCCAAGTTCCCGCAGGTCGCCTACGTGTTCTCGAAGACCGGCACCGCCGAGGTCGCCACCGACCCGATGCCGCCGAACGCGTCCGACACGTTCGTGATGCTCAAGCCGCAGGCGGAGTGGCCCGACCCGGACCTGTCGAAGGCCGCGCTTCAGGAGCAGATCGAGGCGTCCTTGGGCGCGCTCGCCGGCAACGTCTACGAGTTCTCCCAGCCGATCCAGCTGCGCTTCAACGAGCTGCTCGCCGGGACGCGGGGCGACCTCGCCGTGAAGGTGTTCGGCGACGCCTTCGAGCCGATGCTGGAGACCGCCAACAGGATCGCCGCGATCCTGCGCGGGATCCCGGGCGCCGACGACGTGAAGGTCGAGCAGATCACAGGCCTGCCGGTCTTCGAGATCCGGATCGACCGGACCGAGGCGGCCCGGCTCGGCCTCAGCACCGGGGCGATCCAGGACGTGATCGGCGCCGCCATGGGCGGCCGGGACGCCGGCGTCGTGTTCGAGGGCGACCGGCGCGTGCCGATCGTCGTGCGCCTGACCGACCAGGTCCGCGAGGACCGGGAGGCCCTGGAGAACCTGCCCGTCCCCCTCCCCCCGGGGCCGAACGGGCGGGCCGCCTCGGTGCTCCTGCGGCAGGTGGCGCAGTTCTCGGTGAGCGAGGGGCCGAACCAGATCAGCCGCGAGAACGGCCGGCGCCGGGTCGTGGTCACCGCCAACGTCCGCGGGCGCGACATCGGCTCGCTGGTGGCGGAGGCGCGCGGGAAGGTCGCCGCGCAGGTGACCCTGCCGGCGGGCTCCTGGGTGACCTGGGGCGGCCAGTTCGAGAATCTCGCCTCGGCCCAGGCGCGGCTCGCCGTGGTGGTGCCGGTGTGCTTCTTCCTGATCTTCCTGCTGCTCATCTCGGCGCTGGGCAGCGCGCGGGACGCGCTCCTGGTGTTCAGCGCGGTGCCGCTGGCCCTCACCGGCGGCATCGCGGCCCTGTGGCTGCGGGGGATGCCGCTCTCGGTGCCGGCCGCGGTCGGGTTCATCGCGCTCTCGGGGGTGGCGGTGCTCAACGGCCTCGTGATGCTGACCTTCATCAAGCAGCTCGTCGCCGCGGGCCGGCCGCTGCGGGCGGCGATCCGCGAGGGCGCCCTCACCCGGCTGCGGCCGGTGGCGATGACCGCGCTGGTCGCTTCCCTGGGGTTCGTGCCGATGGCGCTCGCCACCGGCACCGGCGCCGAGGTGCAGCGGCCGCTCGCCACCGTGGTGATCGGCGGCCTGATCAGCGCGACCCTGCTGACCCTGGTGGTGCTGCCGGCGCTCTACGCGCGGTTCGGGCGTGCCGGACCGGCCGGCCGCGCCGGCATGGTCGGCGGGATGCTGCACATCCTCCCCGCCTGACCACGGGCGCGCCGCGGCCGCGCCCGTCGCCGGGCGCGCCGGTGGTCAGGCGGGGAGGATGTGCAGCATCCCGCCGACCATGCCGAGGGCGCCGATGCCGATCAGCCCCACGGCGATGTAGAGCCGCATCCGGCTCTCGTCGGCGCCCGTCGGGGGCGGGGTGTCTTCGGGCAGGTCGAACCAATCCATCAGGTCAGGGCAGCCGGTCGGGTGGGCGGGAGGCGCCGCCCTAGGCCGGCCCGATGACGACGGGATGACGGCGCGATGGCGGGGCCCCCGCGGCGGCCCCGGCCGCTACGGCTTCACCAGCAGCACGTTCACCGCCTCGGCGAGCACGGGGACGGTGTCGCCCTCCCGGAGGCCCAGCTCCTCCAGCGAGTCGACGGTCATGACCGAGGCCATGCGGTAGGCGGTGCCGACCAGCTCCACCTCGACCTGGGCCATCACGTCCCCGCGCTTGATCGCCGTCACCGTGGCGGGGATGTCGTTGCGCGCGCCGTGCTTCATGGGGGCCTCCCGCGTTGCGCAGCCGGTTCGGCCGCCGTCGAGGCCTATCGCGACCGTGGCCCCGGCATCAATCGCGACGCCGGGGCAGGGCCGGCTCAGCGCCGACCCGGGGCTCCGGCCGAGCCGGCCTCGCTGCCGCCCGGCTGGAAGCCCGCCGCGTTCGGCGGACCCTTCATCCGGCCGTCCTGCTTCGGCATCTCCGAGCCCGGAGATCCGGTCGTCGTGCCGGTCGTCTCGCCCTTGCCCATCTCGCCCCGGCCCATCTCGCTCTTGCCCGTATAGCCGGCCGCGTTGGGTGAGCCCTGCATGCGGGGGCCGGTATTCTCCGCGGCCGTGGCGGCCGCGCCCGTCGCCAGGAGGCCGGCGACGGTCAGGCTGATCAACGTCTTCATGTGCGAACCCTCGAACGCTTCCCCAGGCCGCCTCTCCGGGCTTACCGGGGGCAACGCGGCCGGACGGATCCCGTTCACGCCCCCGGGCCGGCGGGGGGCGGGGTTGCGGGATAATACCTGCTGCAATGCAATAAATTCCGCATTCAGGGCGGCATGGATACGCATTTCCATGGCGCTGTATTGATTTATGTTCGGGCCGGCACGGGATCGAACAATTGCCATCCGCGACAGGATCTGTTTGTATATTGATACGCGTTGCATTCCATCGTGGTGACTGAATTCGCTCGCGGCCTGTCCGGTCCGGCGAGGAGGTCGAGCATGTACGCTTTTGCCAAGACCAGAGAGAGAACCGATTGGGAGCTGGTCGTCGTCTTCGGCGGCTGGATCGTCTTCGAGATCGCGATCCTGACGCTGTGCTTGGTGTCGGTGTAGGCCTTCTTCTCGACGATGCCCGTTCTGGTTGCGCGATCCTGATCGCCCGGGGCCGCGCGGACCGGTCGATGCCCGCACCGGGCCGCCAGTGCTTGGCGACGGGCTCGCGGACGCGCGGAAAAGCTTGAGGGACCCGCACGTGCCGGGGCATGTTCTGCCGATCGCGGAACCGGGCCGACAGAGTCGGCCCGACGGCAGGGGACGGGTGCATGGCGAAGGCGGTGCGGGCGGGCGGCGATCGCGAGGCGCGTCAGAGACCCCCGGCCGAGGCCGTCCACGCCGCGGAACTCGCGCGCCTGCGTGCCGAGGATTCGGCGCCGCGGCCGCCCGGCTGGCAGCTCTCGCTCCAGGGCGTCCGGCGGTTCATCTGCGGCGATGGCGCGGCGCCCGCCAAGGTCGTCTGCGCCCCGGCGCTGGTCGAGCGGGCCATGGTCACCCTCGCCACCTCCCGCGCCCTCCTGCTGATCGGCGAGCCCGGGACCGCCAAGAGCCTGCTCTCGGAGCTCCTCGCGGCGGCGATCAGCGGGTGCTCGACCCTGACGATCCAGGGCGGCGCGTCGCTGACCGAGGACCAGATCCGCTACGGCTGGAACTACGCGCTGCTCGTCGCCGAGGGGCCGAGCCCGCGCGCTCTGGTGCCGGGCGCCCTCCACACCGGCCTCAGTGAGGGGCGGATCGTCCGCTTCGAGGAGCTGACGCGCTGCCCG
Source organism: Methylobacterium mesophilicum (assembly GCF_036441335.1). Taxonomy (GTDB): domain Bacteria; phylum Pseudomonadota; class Alphaproteobacteria; order Rhizobiales; family Beijerinckiaceae; genus Methylobacterium; species Methylobacterium mesophilicum_B. The sequence continues at coordinate 431,382 of NZ_MLBW01000015.1, read as the reverse complement.
CTGGAGGTGCAGGACAGCCTGCTCTCGGTCCTGTCCGACCGGGTGCTCGCGGTGCCCGAACTCACCGGCGCGGACGGGATGGTCTACGCCCGGGAGGGCTTCAACCTGATCGCCACGGCCAACACCCGCGACCGGGGCGTCAACGAGATGTCGGCGGCCCTCAAGCGCCGCTTCGGCTTCGAGACGGTGTTCCCGATCGCCGATCTCGAAGCCGAGCTCGCCCTGGTGCAGCGCGAGGCCACCGCGCTGCTGGCCCGCTCCGGCGTGCCCCGCGGCCCGGATCCCGAGGTGCTCGAACTGCTCGTGACCTGCTTCCGGGAGCTGCGCGAGGCCGTGGACACGGAGGGCACCGGCATGGAGCGGCTCTCGTCCGTGATGAGCACCGCGGAGGCGGTCAGCGTCGCCCACGCCATCGGGGTGAAGGGCCATTTCCTGCGGGGCGATGCCGGCCGGCCGGAGGACATCGTCGCCTGCCTCGCCGGCACCGCCGCCAAGGACGACGCCGAGGATCTCGCCCGCCTGCGCCGCTACCTCGACCAGCGCGTCAGCCGCCGCTCCGGCGCGGCGTGGCGTGAATTCTACGCGGCGCGGCACCTCCTCACCCCGCAATGAGCGGTCCCGCGCCGGATCCCGGCCGCCTGACCGTCATCGGCGTGCGCCACCATTCCCCGGCCTGCGCCGGGCTCGTCCGGCGCACGATCGCGGCGCTGCGGCCGGCCTGCGTGCTGATCGAGGGTCCGGTCGACTTCAACCCGCACCTGCCCGACCTCGCCCTCGGCCACGACCTGCCGGTGGCGATCTTCTCGTTCCGCGCGGACGCGGCGGGCAGCGCCGCCTCCTACACGCCGTTCTGTGCCTTCTCGCCGGAATGGCAGGCGCTGGAGGCGGGCCGGGCGGTCGGTGCCGAGACGCTGTTCTGCGACCTGCCGGCCTGGGACCCGGCCTTCGGGCGTCGCGCCAACCGCTACGCCGACCCGCACGGGGCCCGCGCCGACGCGGCCGNCTCGACGCCGCCGTCGCGGCCTACGCGGAGCGGGATCCCGGCGTGCCCGAGGCGGTGGCCGCCGGCGTCGACAGCGACCCGCTGGAGCAGGCGCCGTCCAAGCCGCCGAAGCTCCCGGACTGGGTGGTTCCCGCCGCCCTGCCCCGCCCGGTCCTGCGGAGCGGGGGCGCCCTGCCCGACGCCGCCGTCACCGCCCTGTGCGAGATGCTCGCCTTCTCGGACCCGCTGACGCCCTACGCGGGCGTCGCCCAGGTTCGCGCCGCCTGCACGCCGGAGAGCCTCGACGCCTTCGCGGTCGCGCTGTTCCAGGCGTGGATCGCGGCCGGCGCCAAGGCGACGGGGGATTGGGCGATGCTGGCGCTGGCCCTGATCGGCGGCGACCATGCCGCCCGCGACCTCACCCGGCAGATCCGCGCCTGGGGGCAGGCCGGCCTCAAGCCGCGCGGCAAGGCCGGCATCGCCGTGCTCGCCGGGATCGGCACAGACGTGGCGCTGATGAACCTCAGCGCCATCGCCGAGAAGAGCCCGCTGCAGCAGCTGCGCGAGGCCGCCCGCGCCGCCATCGTCGAGGCCGCCGAGGCCCGCGGCCTCGACGAGGTCGACCTCGCAGACCGGCTCTCCCCCGATCTCGGCCTCGACGCGCGCGGCGGGCTCGACCTGTCCTTCGGTGAGCGCCGGTTCCGGGTCGGCTTCGACGAGACCCTAAAGCCCGTCCTGCGCGACGCCGAGGGCCGGCGGCTCGCCGCCCTGCCCCGCCCGACCAAGGCGGACGATCCCGAAGCCGCCAAGGCGGCGTCCCGGCACTGGGCGGCCCTGCGCAAGGACGCGGAGGCGGCGGCCGGCCTGCAGGTCACCCGGCTCGAGGCGATGCTGGCGTCCCAGCGCCGCGTCGCCCCCGGGGTGTTCTGGCCGTTCTTCGCTGCCCACCCGCTGATCCGCCACCTCGCCGCGCGGCTCGTCTGGGGCCTCTACCCGGACGCCGCGCCCGCGACGCCGCCGGGGAACGTCTTCCGCCTCGCGGAGGATCTCGCGCCGACCGACGCCGCGGACGACGCCCTCGCCCTCGACGTCGCGGCGGCGGAGGGCGTGGTCGGCCTCGTCCATCCCCTGCACCTAGACCCGGAGGAACGGACCGCCTGGAGCGGCCTGTTCGCCGATTACGAGATCGCCCAGCCCTTCCCGCAGCTCGCCCGCGAGACCTTCGCGTTCACCGAGGCTGAGCGGGGCGCCGCCGAGAGCCGCCGCTTCGACGGGGTCCGGGTGGGCGGCCGCCGCCTGCGGGGGCTGCGGCCCCAGGGCTGGTCGACCGACGCGGGGGGCGAGCACGTCCAGGCGGTGCAGCGCCCGGTCGCGCTGCCCGACGGCACCCGCCTCGTCGCGGTCCTCCGATTCGAGGACGGGTTCTGGCGCCGGCCCGGCCCGGAGGGCGACGGGACCCAGACGCTGCGGACCCTGACCCTGTCCGAGACCGGCTGGCGCGCCGCGGCGACCCACCGGTTCGGCGACCTCGACCCGGTGACCGCGAGCGAGGTCCTGCGGACGCCCAGCCTGCTCGCCGCCGCCGGCGACGCGTGAGAGGGAGACAGCCCATGGAACGCTACGAGCTGGTCGAGGGCAGCGCGGCCAAGTTCTGGGAAGTCGGCGTCTCCGGCCCGACGCTCACCGTCCGCTTCGGGCGCCTCGGCACCCAGGGCCAGAGCAAGGAGAAGACCTGCGCCGACGCGGCCGCGGCCGTGAAGGAGAAGGACAAGCTCGTCCGCGAGAAGACCGCCAAGGGCTACGTCCGTGCCGAGGGATCGGCTCCCGCCGGGGCTGCGGCCGCAGCCCCGGTCGCAGCCCCGGTCGCAGCCGCAGCCGCGGCCCGGAAGCCCGAACCGGCGCAGGCGTCCGGGCCGGTNGGCGAGCACGCCCTGCGCGTGCTGGCGCGGGACCGGGCGGACGGCCGCGCCATCATCGCTTCCGTGGCGGCGCGCTACGCGGACCAGGCACCGGACGTGACCGAGGCGGTCGCGCAGGTGCTCGACCGCGATCCCCTCGCCCGCGTCCCCGCCAAGGTCGGCAAGCCGCCCGCCTGGGTCGTGCCGGCGATGCTGACCCGCCCGCGCCTGCGGGACGGGACCGCCCTGCCGGACGCCGCGATCCTGACCCTCTGCGAGATGCTGTCCTTCACCAACCCGGACGCCGTCTACGCCGGCGTGCCGATCGTGCGCGAGGCCTGCACCGAGGCGAGTCTCGCGGCCTTCGCGTGGGACCTGTTCTCCGCCTGGATCGCCGCCGGGACGCCCTCCAAGGACGGCTGGGCCCTGCGCGCGCTGGGCTGGTTCGGCACCGACGCCACGGCCCGCGACCTGACCCGGCTGATCCGCCGCTGGCCCGGCGAGGCCGCCCATGCCCGCGCGGTCACCGGTCTCGACGTGCTGGTCGATATCGGCACCGACGTGGCGCTGATGAACCTCAACGGCATCGCCGAGAAGCTGAAGTTCAAGGGGCTCCAGGAGAAGGCCCGGCAGAAGATCGCCCAGCTCGCCGAGGCCCGCGGCCTCACCGCCGAGGAGCTCGCCGACAGGCTCGCCCCCGACCTCGACCTCGACGAGCGCGGCGGCCTCGACCTCGATTTCGGCCCCCGCGGGTTCCGGGTCGGGTTCGACGAGACCCTGAAGCCCTGGGTCCGGGACGCCGCCGGCCAGAGGCTCAAGGACCTGCCCAAGCCCGCCAAGGCCGACGACGCCGGCAAGGCCGCGGCGGCGGTGGCCCGCTGGGGTGCCCTGAAGAAGGACGCGCGGGCCGTGGCGAGCCTGCAGGTGGCCCGCCTGGAGGCGATGCTCGCCGGCGCCCGCCGGGCCCAGCCGACGGTGTTCGGCCCCTGCTTCGCCGCGCACCCGCTCGTGCGCCACCTCGCCCAGCGCCTCGTCTGGGCCACCTTCGCGGATGCCGACCCGCGGACCGGACCGGGCCTGACCTTCCGGGTGGCCGAGGACCTGACCTTCACGGATGCCGACGACGCGCCGCTCGACCTCGACCTGACCGGGGCGGCCCCGGGCCTGATCGGCCTCGTCCATCCCCTGCAGCTCGAATCCGGGGCGCTGGCCGCCTGGGGGGCGCTGTTCGGCGACTACGAGATCGTCCAGCCCTTCCCGCAGCTCGCCCGCGAGACCTACGCCTTCACGGAGACCGAGGCGGCCGCCGCCACGACCGACCGCTTCGCCGGGACCGTGGTGGAGGCCAACCGCCTGCGCGGCATGGCCGCCCGGGGCTGGCCCCTCGGGGCGCCGCAGGATGCCGGGGTGGTGTGGTGGATCGAGCGCGCCGTGACCTTCCCGGGCGGCGCCGCCGGCCAGGCGTCGCTGACCTTCTCGGAGGGCCTGTTCACCGGCGCGGTCGAGTTCGAGGACCGGGAGCAGACCCTCGGCGAGCTGACCCTCGGCTCGCCCTGGAGCAACCGGACGGATCCGGGCCAGCGGACCTTCGGGGAGCTCGCGCCGGTCACGGCGAGCGAGCTCCTGCGCGGGCCGAGCCTCCTGGCCGGGACGCGGCTGCGGTGAGCCTCGACCCGGTCACGCGCTGGCGGCTCATCCTCGGCGAGGCGGCGGATTCCGCCTGCGCGGGGGCCGGCTGCGCCCTGTCGGGGGACGCGGCGGCCATGGATCAGGCGCTCGACTGGCTCTACGGCCGCGACGCCGCCGGCGCGGCGCGGGGGGAACGGCGCCAGGGCGGCCGCGAGGGCTCGACCCTGACGGTGCCGGGCTGGATCAACGCGGTCCACACGCTCTTCCCCCGCGAGACGATCGAGCGGCTGGAGCGCGACGCGATCGAGCTCTACGCCATCGACGCCGTGGTCACGAACCCCGAGGTGCTGGCCCGGGTCGAGCCGAACGAGACCCTGCTGAAGGCGGTCCTGCGCACCAAGCACCTGATGGCGCCCGACGTGCTGGTGATGGCCCGCAGGCTCGTGCAGGAGGTGGTCCGGCAGCTGATGGAGCGGCTGGCCCGCGACCTCGCGGTGGCGTTCTCGGGGGTGCTCGACCGGCGGCGGCACACGCGCCTGCCCGGCGCCCGCGACCTCGACCTGAACCGGACGATCCGCGACAACCTGCGCCACTACGATCCCGAGAGCCGGCGGGTCACCGTCGAGCGGCTGCACTTCTTCGCCCGGAACCGGCGGCAGATGCGGCCCTGGCAGGTGATCCTGCTCGTCGACCAGAGCGGGTCGATGCTCGATTCGGTGATCCACGCCTCGGTGATGGCCGCCTGCCTGTGGAAGCTCCCCGGCATCCGCACCCACTTGGTCGCCTTCGACACGGCGGTGGTGGACCTGACCCGCGACTGCGACGACGCCTGCGAGCTGCTCATGAAGGTCCAGCTCGGCGGCGGCACCGATATCGGCGGCGCCCTGCGCTACGCGGCCGGGCTGATCACCGCGCCGGAGCGGGCGATCGTGGTCCTGGTCTCCGACTTCTACGAGGGCGCGAGCGAGGCCGCCCTGGTCGAGCAGGTGCGGGCGCTCTCCGGCCAGCGGACCCGCGTGCTCGGCCTCGCGGCCCTCGATTCGGAGGCGCGGCCGGCCTACGACCGGGCGATGGCGCAGCGGCTCGTGGCGGCCGGCGCCGAGATCGGCGCGATGACGCCCGGCGAGCTCGCCGNCGGGGGGCTGCGCCCGGMCCCTGGTGGCGCGCCTCGTCGCGGCGGATCCGGGCGCAGCCCCCCGCCTCGCCCGGGAGCTGATCGGCAGCCTGTTCCGCGCGGCGCCCGACGACGCCTACGCGGCCGACACCGTGGCCCTGCTGCGCGAGGCCCTGCCGGGGGAATGCGCCGCCCTCGACGACGGCACCCTGTGGCGCCTGCTGCAGGCGCGGGCCGACGGCGCCCGCCGCCTCGGCGCCGCCCTCCTGCCGGACCGGCGCCCCGAGGCCCTCAGCGTCCGTCAGATCGCCCGGCTCGGCGGCCACCCGTACCGGGCGGTGCGGGACTGGGCGATGGCGGCCATCGCGGCCGACCCGGCCCGGTTCCAGGCCGCGGCGGCCGAGGCCGTGCGCCTCGTGGAGAGCGACTGGCCCGACACCCTCGCCTTCGCCCGCGGCCTCTTTGATTCCTGGCCGGAGGCCGCCTGGACGCCCGAGGCGCTCGCCGTCGTCACCGACAGCGTCAAGCCGGAGGTCCTGGCCCTCGCCCGCCACCTCCTGCGCGGCCGGCTCCGGCCCGAGGACGCGGAGGCGCAGGTCCTGCGCCTCCTGGAGCACCCCGCCCCGTCGATGCACCTCCTGCTCACCGAGCTCCTGACCGAGCAGGCCGTGGCGAGCGAGGCGGCCTTCGCGCGGCTGATCCCCCTCGCCCGCATCGTGATGCTGCAGGTGCTGCGCGGCCGGGTCGCCAAGGACCGGATGGCCGCCTTCCTCCGGGCCGAGGCCCTGCGCAGCCGCGCCCGCGCCGAGGCGCTGCTGCCCCTCTTCGCCGACCTGACCCTGAGCGGCACGGCCCGGGACCGCAGCGCCGCGATCCTGACCCTGCGCGACGTCGCCGACGCGCATCCCGATCTCGCCGTGCCCCTCCTCCGGCGCCCGCCGGAGGCGCGGGGACCCGTCTCCGTCTCGGAAGAGGCCCGATGAACTTCGTCCATCGCTACCTCGGCGAGAGCCGGGCCGTCTCGGACGCGGACGCGACCCGGCTCGGCTTCGTCCCCGACACCCTGCGCGAGCCGACCTACTTCGCCGGGACGGTGGCGCGGCACCTGCCGTTCCGGGAGGCGATCTCCGCCCTGCACCACGTCGTCGTGTCGGACCTGCGCTTCAAGCCGAAGGACCGCACCGCCTACTTCGCGTGGCTCCAGGCCCACGAGCAGGAGCTGCTGGCCGAGGCCCTCGCCGAGAAGGACGGCCTGCGCGCCTGGATCGAGGCCCTGCGCGCCGAGAGCCGGGACATCGCGGCCCGCTCCGACGCTGTGATGCGGTCGTTCTACGACGCGCGGAAGCGGTACTTCGACTACCTCTACCGGGAGAACCTCGACGCCTGGATCGTGCTCGACCCGGTCATCACCGTCCACCCGGACGAGATCTTCTTCGAGGCGTTCAGCCTCGACGAGTCGAGCTACGGGCGCCTGTCCTGCGACCACGACACGTTCGCGCGCATCGGCGACATGGCCTGCGGCACGACCAACATCGACTACAGCCACGCCCTCTACGACGAGTTCCAGAAGATCCGCAGCTACCGCGACACCGAGCTGGCGATCGACCCGACCGGCTTCGCGGTCCAGACCTCCGGCGAGGCCGCCTACCGCGAGGACAAGATCGACCTGCCCGATTCCTGGATGCGGGGCTTCCTGCAGGTGTCGAGCGCCATGGCGCAGCCCGCCCACGCGGTGGACCTGCACCCGGTCGACATGCACGCGATCCTGACCCGCCTCGCCGCGCGCCGGGAGCGCCACGGCCCGCGCTCCCTGCGGTTCCTGCTCGAGCCCGGCCGGCCGGTCAGCGTGCTGATCGAGCCCTGGAACGAGCGGCTGACCTTCCGGCGCTCGATCTACCGCGGGAGCGAGGCCGCGGAGATCCGCCTGTGGGGCCGGCGCCGCCTCGCGATCCTGGCCCGGACCCTCCCGCTCGCCCGGTCGGTGCGGCTGCACCTCCTCGGAACCGGGCTGCCCGCCTTCGCGGTGGTGGATTTCGGCGGCCTGCGCTTCACCCTCGGCCTGTCGGGCTGGACCGCCAACGACTGGTCCCGGGCCGGGCAGTTCGACCTGCTCGCGCCCCGGGCCGACGTCGACGCCGACACCGCCGCCCGGGTCTTCGCGGCGCTCCGGCGCCACCACGCCGCCGATACCGGCCAGCTCGCCGCCGAGACCGGCCTCGACCGGTCGACCGTGGAGGCGGCGCTCGGCGGCTACGTGCAGGCGGGCCGCGCCATGTTCGACCTCGACAAGCGGGTCTACCGCCTGCGGGAGCTGACGCGGGAGCCGCTGGCGCCGGGCGCCCTGCGCTTCGCCTCCGAGCAGGAGGCCAGGGCCGACCGGTTCCTGGCGGCCGGACTGGTCACCCTCGGGCCCGTCGAGCCGGCCGGCGACAGGCGGCGCCTGAGCGGGACCGTGCTGGACGACGGCCGGAGCCTGACGCCCGCGGTGGAGCTCGATTCCGACGACCGCATGGTCGGCGGCAGCTGCCAGTGCGGCTTCTACACCCACAACCGGCTGACCCGGGGGCCCTGCGAGCACATGCTGGCCGTGCGCCGCCTCGTCCACGCCCAAGTCGAGGGCAAGCCCGCGCGGTGGCAGGCGTGAGGCGGGCCCGATTGATGCGGCCGCGCGCCTGGCCTATCCTGACCGCGACAGGGGGCGTCGGCCGGGGCGGACCTTGCATTTCGGGCGGCGATTCGCCGTCCCTGCACCCTGCCCGGCAAAGCGTCACTGGCCCGCTCTTCACTGGGCCGGCACTGACCACCGGTGCGCGTTCGCGGTTTGGGTTCGCTGAACCCAAACGCGCACCGGTGGTCGTGCCGGCGTCGAGTGGACCGGGCCAGTCCCGAGACTTGACGAAGGCATCCCGGCCGACGTCCCCCGTCACGCCCGCCCGCGTCCCGCCTCCCGCCGCCCGCGCCGGAGGCCGCCGATGAGCGAGCAGCCCGGCAGCCTGACCCGCCAGCAGCTCTACGACCGGATCCGCGAGAGCTCGAAGGACGAGGTCATCCTCGAGGAGATGATCCGGCTCGGCTTCTGGCCGGACGGGGAAGCGCAGCCCAACCCGCCGGACGACCTGATCCGCCGCCGCGGCGAGATCGCCCGCGCCCTCGCCGACCTGCACCGGCGGGAAGCGGCTTGGCGCGACCCCGAGGCCGCCCTCAAGGAGATGCATCGCCGGCGCAAGACGGCGGCGCTGGAGCGGCGGCGCGAGACCAAGCTGCGCAACGCCCGCGACCGCCACGCGCGGGCGCAGGCGTGGCACGCGCGCCGGGAGGCGGAGATCCTCCATCTCGGCGACGGCGTCTCGGCCGGCCTCGCGAACGCGGACACGAACGCGGACGCTCCGGGGCGGGGGCCCGCCCCCGGTCTCCCGCCCCTGGCGAGCCCGAAGGCGCTGGCCGAGGCCATGGGGATCGGCCTCGGCGAGCTGCGCTTCCTCGCCTACGACCGGGCGCTCAGCACGGTGAGCCATTACCGGCGCTTCACCATCCCCAAGAAGGCCGGCGGGCTGCGCCGCATCTCGGCGCCGATGCCGCGCCTGAAGCGGGCGCAGTACTGGATCCTCGACGCGCTCCTCGCCCACGTCCCCGTGCACCCGGCGGCCCACGGCTTCGTGCCCGGCCGCTCGATCGTCACCAACGCGGCCGCCCATGTCGGGCGGGACGTCGTGGTCAATCTCGACCTCAAGGACTTCTTCCCGAGCCTCGATTACCGGCGGATCAAGGGGAAGTTCCGGGGCCTGGGCTACGCCGAGCCGGTGGCGACCGTGCTGGCGCTGCTCTGCACCGAGCCGGACGTGGACGCGGTCGAGATCGACGGCGCCCGCCTCTACGCCGCCCGGGGACCCCGCCGATTGCCGCAGGGCGCGCCGACGAGCCCGGCGCTCACCAACCTCGTCTGCACCCGGCTCGACGCCCGGCTCGCCGGCCTCGCCGGCAGCCTCGGCTTCACCTACACGCGCTACGCCGACGACCTGACCTTCTCGGCCTCCGGCGAGGCCGCCGGGAAGGTCGGTGCGCTGCTCAAGTACGTCCACGCCATCGTCGCCGGGGAGGGCTTCACCGTCCATCCGGACAAGACCCGGGTGATGCGCCGCGGCCGGCACCAGGAGGTGACCGGGCTCACCGTCAACGAGCGGGTCGGCGTGCCCCGGGAGACCCTGCGCCGCTTCCGCGCCCTCCTGCACGGGCTCGAGCGGCACGGTCCNGCTGGGACGGAGCCCTGGCGCGGGCCCTCGGCCGCCCCGATCCCGCGGCCGACCGGGACGAGCTGGCCCGCGACGCGGCCAACACCGTGCTGGCCGAGAAGGGCGAGGTCTTCGCCCCCGAGGACGATGCCTGAGGCCGACGGCGACGCGCCGCCGGACCTGCCGCCGGACCTGCCATCGGACGTGCCATCGCGTGATCCGGTGGTTGCCGTGGCGGGGGTGCGGGCCGATGTAGAGGGCATGCCTCATCCCGAACACCGGGCCGAACACCGGCCTGACCACCGCCGCGCCGCCCCGAGACCGACCGAGCGCTACGCCCCCGGCGCGGCACCCTCCGCCCTGCGGGTGGTGCCCATCGCGGGCGGCCCGATCCTCGACGCGCAGACGCGCGTGCGGCTCGGCCGCCAGATGCGGGCGCTGTACGATCCGGTGATCGACGAGGCGCTGGATCCCCGGCTGGCGGAGCTGCTGCTGCAGCTCGACGCGGATCGGGGCGGCTCGACCTGAGATCCGGGGCGGGGCGTCCGGCCCGCGCTTCCGCCGCGGCTGCCGGTGAAGAGGCTCCCATCGGTGGATCGGGGGGATGTCACACCGATGGGAGCCCGGCCGAGTCGACGGATCGACCCAACCCGCTCCATATCGCCCAGGCGGCGGCCCGGGCGCTTTCACCTAAGTCAATTTGCTGGCGAATACGGCCGTCGAAGTGTCGAATTGGCGTATTCGATCGTGAGAATCGTCGCGATCAGGCCGAGGTGCCGGTCACGGACAGCATGACCCCGTCGCTGCCGATCTCGTCGCCGCCGTAGCCGAGCATGCGCGCGAGCTGCTCGCGGGCGCGCCAGACCCGGCTCTTCACGGTGCCGATCCGGCAGTTCATGACGACGGCGGCCTCCTCGTAGCTCAGGTTCTCGATCGCCACGAGGACCAGCGCCTCGCGCATCACCGGCGCGAGGCGGTCGAGGGCCGCGCGCACGTCCTGCAGGTCGAGATGGCCCCCCTGCTCGGGGATGCTGGTCAGCCGCTCGGCGTAGTTGCCGTCGGTGTCGGCGACCTCGCGGCCCTGCTTGCGGTGCTGGCTGTAGAAGACGTTGCGGAGGATCGTGAACAGCCACGCCTCCAGGTTGGTCCCGGGGGTGAAGCCGCCGCGGCCGCGCCAGCCGCGCAGCAGGGTGTCCTGCACGAGATCGTCCGCCGCGGCCGGGTCGCGCGTCAGCGAGACCGCGAACCGGTGCAGCGCCGGCACCACCTCCAGAAGGCCGGCGCGGAAGGTCCTGTCCCGCTCGCCCTCTGCCTGCGCGAGGGCGGCCTCCAGGCGCGCGAGCAGGTCGGCGAAGGGGTTCGCGGCGCCGCCCGAATCCTGGTCGATCCGCTCGTAGGTGCGGCCGAGCAGGGTGCCGAGATGGGCCCGCACGGCCTCCGGCAGGCCGAAGCGGGTCTCGTCCCCGGCCTCCTCTGCGACGTCCGCGACGGGATCGAGGAGCGGTGAGCCTTCGGTGTCGGGCATTCGGTCCGGTCGTCGGCGGGCCTGAGCGTGAAGCCGACGTCGATGCGGTCGTTGAGCAGGGCCTCGCGCTGGGATTGCGAGGGCACGTGCGACAGCTCCAGCCGGATCGCCGGTCGCACCTCGCTGAAGGCGCGGACCAGCTCCGGCAGACGGCCGTTGATCGCGAAATCCATGTAGCCGACGCGCAGGACGCCGGCCATGCCGGTCGCCGTGCGCCGCGCCAGCGTCACNGGGACGGCGCGCGCCGGACGTCGCCCGCGCATGCGGGGCGCGAGGCCCACGCCGTCGCCCGGACCGAGGCCGATCGCGGCCGGCAGGCCTCGACGCCGACCGAGATCCCCGCCAAGGGCTGGAAGGACATCGCGCTGCGCGCCTATCACGACGTCGGCGAGAACCGCCTGTCGCTGATCGCGGCCGGCGTCACCTTCTTCACGCTGCTGGCGATCTTCCCCGCGGTGGCGGCCCTGGTCTCGTGCTACGGGCTCGTGGCCGACGCCTCGACCATCAACGACCAGCTCGCCAGCCTCCAGGGCATCCTGCCCCAGGGGGCGCTGGAGATCATCGGTGATCAGGTCAAGCGCCTGAACGAGCAGGGCAACACCACCCTCGGGTTCAGCCTGCTCTTCGGCATCGTCCTGTCGATCTGGAGCGCCAATGGCGGCGTGAAGCACGTCTTCGACGCGCTCAACCTCGTCTACAATGAGCGCGAGAAGCGTAATTTTCTCGTCCTCAACCTCGTCTCCCTCGGCTTCACCGCGGGGGCGCTGCTGTTTCTCATCCTGGCGCTGGCCGCGGTCGTGGTGCTGCCGGTGGTGCTCGCCTATGTCGGGCTCGGCACCGACGCGTGGTGGCTGACCTTGCTGCGCTGGCCGGTACTGCTCGTGGCGGTGCTGTTCGGCCTCGCCCTGCTCTACCGCTACGGGCCGAGCCGGGACGCGCCGCGCTGGCGCTGGGTCACGCCCGGGGGCGCCCTCGCGGCCGTGCTGTGGATCGTCGCGTCGCTGCTGTTCTCCTGGTACGTCGCCCATTTCGGCAGCTACAACAAGACCTACGGCTCGCTCGGCGCGGCGATCGGCTTCATGACCTGGATCTGGCTCTCGACCATGATCGTGCTGGTCGGCGCCCAGCTGAACGCCGAGATGGAACACCAGACCGCCGAGGACACCACCGTCGGCGCCCCGCAACCGCTGGGTACCCGCCGGGCGCGCATGGCCGACACGGTGGGCGCCGCCGCGGAATAGCGCTCCGCCCGGCCATCCTGGCAAGCGGCGCGTCGCGGGCCACGGCGCCGACTTAACACAGGTTGGCGCACGTTTTTCTGCTGCAGGCACAAGCCGATCAAGAAGATCCGGACTTCGATGTTCGGACGACGGTTTGGCCCCCTGCCGATAGAAATATCCGTGCCTCATTATTTCAAAGATGCCCTCGGCGGCACCGTCGCGCGGGACGCTGCGGACGGGCGCGACGGCGCCCGCCCCCCTGCGGTCGCCCGCCCTCGCGCGTGCCCTGATGCCGACCCGGGTATCGTGCCGGGAACGGGACCGCCGACGGCAGATCAGCGCGCCCGAGAGGAAGCCCGATGAACGATATTGCGCAACGCGCCGAGCCCGCGGCGGCGACGCCGGACCTCTGGCAATCCATCCCGCTCGAATGCATCTTGAGCGCGGTCGCCGTCCTGCTGGCGGCGGGGCTCAAGCTCGCCGGCCTGATGTCCTGACGGCGCGCGGGGGGCGGATGGACGGCATGCAGCACGTCGCACTCAGCGACCCGTACCACACGCACCTGATCCTCGACGGCTGGGCCTGCCGGTACAAGCAGTTCCCGGACGGCCGGCGCGCGATCGTCGCGCTGCTCCTGCCGGGCGACCTGTGCGATCCCTTCGCGTTCCGCCGGGCGCGCATGGACCACGCCATCGGCGCGCTGACGCCCGTCACCGTCGCGCGGATCGCCCCGGAGCAGATCGGCGACGCGGTCCGCGGCCGGCCCGCCGTCGAGGAGTGCCTGTGGCGGGAACTGCTCGCCGCCACGGCGATCCACCGCGAGTGGATCGCCAGCGTCGGCCGTCGCTCGGCGATCGAGCGGCTGGCGCACCTGTTCTGCGAGCTGCACCTGCGGCTGACGCGGGTCGGCCTCGCGGACGGGACGACGCTGCCGATGCCGGTGACCCAGCCCGACCTCGCGGACGCCCTCGGCCAGACGAGTGTGCACATCAACCGCACCCTGAAGGAGCTGCGCACCGGCGGCCTCGTCGTCCTGCGCAGCCGCCGCCTGACGATCCGCGATCTCGACGGGCTGCGGGAGCGCGGGCTGTTCGATCCGGCCTACCTGCAGCTCTCCTGAGCGGCGCGGGCGATACGCCGCGGCGGCGCGGGTCGCGCGCGCCTTGCCGCCGGGCGGCCGCGGACGATCTGAGGCGGACCTGTCACACGCCACGGGCGCCCGCGCGACACACGATGCACATCCACCTCGACGCGCTCGGCGGCGTCGCCGGCGACATGTTCGCCGCCGCCCTGCTGGACGCCTTCCCCGAGCATCAGGCCGGCGTGTCCGCCAGCGTCCGGGCGGTCGACGCGCGCATCGCCTGCGCGGTCCGGGCGCACAACGACGGGATCCTCAGCGGCGCGCGCTTCGCCGTGTCGGCGCCCGGGGCGGAGCCCGGGCCCGCGCCGCACCGGCACGAGCATCCCGGGCGGCACGACCATCCGCATCCCCACGATCACGGTCATCAGCACGGTCATCAGCACGGTCATCAGCACGGCCATGAGCACGGCCATGAGCACGACCACGGCCACGCGCACCATCACGGCCACCGGCCGTGGTCGGAGATCCGCGCCGCGCTGACGGACGCGGATCTCGCGCCTTCGGTGCGTGCGCACGCGCTCGGCATCTTCGGGCACCTCGCCGCGGCGGAAGCCCGCGTCCACGGCATCGCGGTCGACGCGGTGGCGTTCCACGAGGTCGGCGCCTTCGACTCGATCGCCGACATCGTGGCGGCCGCCCACCTGATCGCCGCCCTGGAGGCGCGGAGCTGGAGCGTCTCGGCCCTGCCGCTGGGCTCCGGCCGGGTGCGGACCCAGCACGGCCCCCTCCCCGTCCCGGCGCCCGCCACGACGCTGCTGCTCGCAGGCTTTCCCACCCTCGACGACGGGATTCCCGGCGAGCGCGTCACCCCCACCGGCGCGGCGATCCTGCGCCACCTCTGCGGCGACGATCCCGGGCGGGGCCGGCCCCGGGGCATCCTCGGGCGCACCGGCATCGGCTTCGGCACGAAGGTGCTGCCGGGCCTGAGCAACTGCCTGCGCGCCCTGGTGCTGGAGGAGGCCGCGCCCCGCCCGGGCCGGCGGGACCTCGCGGTGATCGCCTTCGAGGTCGACGACCAGTCGGGCGAGGACCTCGCCCTGGGCCTCGACCGCTTGCGCGCTGAGCCGGGGGTGCTCGACGTCGTGCAGGCGCCGGTCCTCGGCAAGAAGGGCCGGATGACGGCCCATATCCAGGCCCTGGTGCGGCCGGAGAGCCTGGAGGCGGCGATCGCGGCCTGCTTCCGGGAGACCACCACGATCGGCCTGCGTTACCACCACGTGGAGGGCGCGGTGCTCGACCGCGAATCCCGCACGGTGGAGCAGGCGGGCCGTCCGGTCCGGGTGAAGGTGGTCGACCGCCCCGGCGGACGCACCGCCAAGGCCGAGGCCGACGATGCCCGCGATCACGCGGGCCACGCCGCGCGGGCGGCCCTGCGCCGCGAGGCCGAGCGGCGCGCGCTGGAACAGGAGCAGGAGGAGCGGTGACGCGCCAGCATCTCGAAACGGTCCTCGCCGGGCTCGGGCCCGTCGCGGTGGCGGTGAGCGGCGGGGTCGACAGCCTGACGCTCGCCACCCTGGCCCACCGGCGGGCGCCGGGGGCGGCCCTCATGGTCCACGCGGTCTCGCCGGCCGTGCCCGGGGAGGCGACCGACCGGGTGCGCGCCGAGGCCGCCCGCGAGGGCTGGTCCTTGCGGGTGATCGAGGCCGGCGAGTTCGCCGACCCGGCCTACCGGGCGAACCCGGTCAACCGCTGCTTCTTCTGCAAGACCAACCTCTACGGCGCGGTCCGGCGGGTGACCGACCGGCAGATCCTCTCGGGCGCCAACCGCGACGACCTCGGGGAGTACCGCCCCGGCCTCGACGCCGCCCGGGAGCACGGCGTGCGCCACCCCTACGTGGAGGCCGGGTTCGACAAGGCCACTGTGCGGGCGCTCGCCCGCGACCTCGGCCTCGGCGCCGTCGCGGAGCTGCCGGCGGCGCCCTGCCTGTCGAGCCGGGTCGAGACCGGCATCGCGATCGAGCCGGAGATTTTGGGCTTCATCCACGCGGTCGAGCGGCTGGTCGGCGGGGCGCTGGCGATCGGCGGAGCCGGACGGGCAGTCCGGTGCCGGGTGCGCGCCGAGGGCGTGGTGGTGGAGCTCGATCCCGGTAGCCTGGCGGCCCTCGACGCCGCGGATCGCGAAACGCTCGGGGCGGACATCCGGAACCTCGCGCCGGCGCGCCTCGCCGGTCCGGTCCGGTTCGCGCCCTACCGGGTCGGCAGCGCCTTCCTGGTCGATCGGACGGAAGCCCGGCCGTGAGCATCTCCGAAGAATTCACCCTCGATTTCGCCCGGTCCGAGCGGATCGGGCTGGAGGAGGCGATCTTCTGCGCCGGCAAGAGCCCGGAGCAGATCGACGCGATCCTGGACGCCGCGCGCGCCCGGGGCGCCTCCCTCCTCCTCACCCGCCTCGATCCGGAGAAGCGCGACCGGCTCCATGCGGCCGCCCGGCTCGACTACTGCCCGGTCTCGCGCACCGCGGTGTTCGGCGAAGGCCCGCGGATCACCGGCCCGGCCCGGGTCGCCGTGGTGGCGGCCGGCACCTCGGACGTGCCGGTCGCCCGCGAGGCCCTGCGGGTGCTCGCCTATGGCGGCCGGGCGGCCTCGCTCTTCGCCGATGTCGGCGTCGCCGGCCTGTGGCGGCTGACCACGCGCCTGGAGGAAATCCGGGCGCACCCCGTGGTGATCGTCGCCGCCGGCATGGACGCGGCCTTGCCCAGCGTCGTCGGCGGTCTCGTGGCGGGCGCGGTGATCGCGGTTCCGACCTCCGTGGGCTACGGCGTCGCCGCGGGCGGCCGGGCGGCCCTCGAGGCCGTGCTGGCGAGCTGCGCGCCCGGCATCACGGTGGTCAACATCGACAACGGCTACGGCGCCGCCTGTGCCGCCCTGCGCCTGCTCCACGCGGCAGGACGCCTCGCCGCGGAGACCGAACGATGACCCGGCCCGACGCATTACCTCCCCTCACCCCGACATTCGCGAACGGAGACAGCCGATGGAACGCCGCAGCTTTCTACAGGGCGCCGTGCTCGGTGCGGGCCTCGCGGGCGCCGGCAGCGCGGGTGCGGCCGTGAACGCCCCCGCGCTCCCCAACACCCGGCCGCAGGACCCGGCCGACCTGCCCTTCGTCACCGATCCCGGCGAGCGCCGGGGCGAGATGCTCTACCGGACCTTCGGGAAGACGTCGGAAAAAATCTCGGCGATCGGGATGGGCGGGTTCCACCTCGGCAAGAGCGCGGTGACCGACGACGAGGCGACGCGGCTGATCCATGCCGGGATCGACCGCGGCATCACCTTCATGGACAATTGCTGGGACTACAACGACGGGCGCTCCGAGCTGCGCATGGGCGCGGCGCTCGCCCAGGGCGGCTACCGCGACAAGGTCTTCCTGATGTCCAAGATGGACGGGCGGACCAAGGAGGAGGCGCTCAAGCAGATCGACCAGTCGCTCCTGCGCCTGCGCACGGACCGGATCGACCTCGTCCAGCACCACGAGATCCTGCGCTACGACGACCCGGACCGGGTCTTCGCCGAGGGCGGCGCCATGGAGGGCTTCCTGGAGGCGAAGAAGCAGGGCAAGCTGCGCTACATCGGCTTCACCGGCCACAAGGACCCGCGCATCCACCTGCAGATGCTGGAGGTCGCCGCCGAGCGCGGCTTCCACTTCGATTCCGTGCAGATGCCCGTCAACGTGATGGACGCGCATTTCCGCTCGTTCAGCCACCTCGTCCTGCCCTACCTCGTGCAGAACGGCATCGCGCCGCTCGCCATGAAGACCTTCGGCGACGGGGTGATCCTGAAGGCGGACGCGCCGATCAAGCCGCTCGAGTACCTGCACTTCTCGCTGAACCTGCCGGTCTCGGTGGTGATCACCGGCATCCAGAACCAGCGCGACCTCGACCAAGCCTTCGAGGCGGTGAAGACCTTCCAGCCGATGGACAAGGCCACGGTGGCCGAGCTGCTGTCGCGCTCGAAGCCCTACGCGCTGGAGGGCAAGTACGAGCTGTTCAAGACGAGCGCGACCTTCGACGGCACCGCCAAGAACGCGGCGTGGCTCGGCGAGGACGTGGCAAGCGTGAAGAAGCTCGCGCCGACGATGGAGTAGGCGGCGGGCAAGCGCGTCCGATATTCCCCTCCCCCTTGCGGGGAGGGATTGGGGGTGGGGATGGTTCAGAAGGAACCACCGAGCCTCATCCGGCCCCACACCCACGCGGGATCTGCGATCCCCAGACTCCTCCCCGCAAGCTTGAGCGATCCCGGGCAAGCCCAGGATCGCCGGGGGAGGAGAGACTACTCCCTCACGCCACATCCTCCAGCCGGATCGGCAGGCTGCGGATCCGGCGGCCGGTGGCGTGGTGGACGGCATTGGCGATCGCCGCGTTCACCCCGATGATGCCGAGCTCGCCCAGGCCCTTCAGCCCCAGCGCGTCGACCCGGTCGTCGGGATCGGGCACCAGCAGCGCCTCCACCTCCGGCGCGTCGGCCGCCGTAGGGACGAGATACTCGGCCAGATCCGGGTTGCGGTAGGCGGCGCCGTCGAGCACCGTCTCTTCGAGCAGAGCCGAGCCGAGCCCCCAGATCATCCCGCCTATGAGCTGACTCTTGGCGGTCAGCGGGTTGAGGATCCGCCCTGCCGCGAAGGCGCCGGTGAGCCGGGCCACCCGGATCTCCCCGGTCTCGGCATGGATATGGACCTCCGCGAACTGCGCGCCGAAGCCCCAGGACACGGCCTTGCCGCCCCCGCCGAGGGTGAGCCCGATATGGCCCCGCCGCAGGCCCGCGAGCGCCTTCTCCCGGTCGCCGCCCGCCGGCACGAACGCCGCGATCGTCTCGACGCCCTCGGGGCCGATGGCGTCGCGAAGCGCGATCCCGGTCCCGTCCGGCGCCGCGAGCCGGCCGCCCGCGAGGCGAAGGCTGCCCGGATCCCGGCCGGCGAGGCGCCCGCCCTGCCCGGTCGCGGCCTGCGCCAGGGTCTCGCGGATCTGCCGGCAGCCGAGCGCCAGGGCGCTCATCAGGCTGGTGGTCGTGCTCGACCCGCCCGAGATGCCGGCCGCCGGCAGGTCCGTGTCGCCGAGCCGGACCGTCACCCGCTCCACCGGCACGCCGAGCCCGTCCGCCGCGCCCATCGCGAGCAGCGTGGTGATGCCGTTGCCGATCTCGTGATGCGCGCAAGACACCTCTGCGGCGCCATCCGGGCCGAGCCGGACCCGCATCGTCGCGGCGGCGATCTTCACAGGGCGCACCGAGGTCGCGCAGCCGAGGCCGACCCGCCAAGGCCCTTCGCGCATCGAACCCGGGCGCGGCGCCCGGCGCGGCCATCCGAAGGCCTTGGCGCCCGCCTCGAAGCAGGCCATCAGCGGCCGGGTCGAGAACGGCTGTCCCGAGACCGGATCGACCGCCGTATCGTTGCGCCGGCGCAGTTCGATCGGGTCCATGCCGAGGGCCACCGCCATCTCGTCGACGGCGCTCTCCAGGGCGAACAGGAACGGCACCTCCGGGGGCGCCCGCATCGGGCCGGGCGTGTTGCGGTCGACCCGCACGGCCCGCTCCTCGGTGCGGATGTTCGGGCAGGCATAGAGGCTCGCGGTCACCTCCGCGCCCTCCATGACGAAGGGGTCGAAGCGCGACGTCACGGTCTCGGCCTCGTGGACGAGGGCGGTGAACCGGCCCGACCTTTCGGCGCCGAGGCGGATCCGGTGGCGCGATTCCGGCCGGTAATTGGCGATGGTGAAGCATTGCCGCCGGCTCGGCACCAGGGAGACCGGCCGGCCGAGGCGCTTGGCCGCGAGCGCGACCAGCGCGGTGTGCTGCGACAGCGCGAATTTCGAGCCGAAATGGCCGCCGATCAGGCCCGCCACCACCCGCACGTTCGCGGGATCGAGCCCGAGCTGCGCCGCGAGCCCGTGCTGCACGGCGCCGACGTAGCGGGTCGGCTCGTGCACGGTGAGCCTTTCGCCCTCCCAGGCGGCCCGGGTGGTGAACAGCTCGATCGGGTTGTGGTGCTGGACCGGGGTCTCGTAGCGCGCCTCGATGCGGATAGCCGCGTCCTGAAACCCGGCCCCGGCATCGCCCCGTTCGATATCCGCGTGCTGGGCTTTCAGGTCGGCGAGGCGCACGGTCTCGGCGCCGGGCGCGTCGAAGCCGCCGGCGGCGGGCTCGGCCGCGTAGGAGACTTTCACAGCACCCGCCGCCGCCTCGGCGGCCTCCTGGGTCTCGGCCACCACGAGGGCCACGATCTGGCCGGCATAGGCCACCGCGTCGGAATCGAGCGGCCGGTGCGAGCTGTTGGCGTAGCCGCCGGCCATCAGGTGCTTGACCGGGGCGACCGCGCCGGAAAAATCCCGGTAAGTGAAGATCCGGAGGAGTCCCGGCACCCGCTCCGCCGTCGCGAGGTCGAACCCGGTGATCCGGCCCCGGGCGATGGTGCTGGTCACCAGGGCGGCGTGGGCGGTGTCCCGATCCGGGCCGGTGCGGTCGGAGCTGTAGAGAGCCCGGCCCGTGACCTTGTCGGGACCCTCGACCCGGGTGTGGGGCCGGCCGAGACGGCCGTCGGTGTCCTGCGCGCCCGGATCCATGCCGCCCTCCCCGTCCGCGGCCGTCGGGCCGCCTGCAGGAAGGGAAGCGCCGCGGGGGCGGTTCGGCTCCGCAGCGGGTGGGGCGACAGGATGCAGCGGCCGCGCCGATGGCTCACCAGCGCGGCCGGGATCAGCTCAGTTCAGGACCTTCCCGTCCGGTCCGACCTTGACCTCCTGCTCCTTGTCGGCGCCGGCGACCTTGATCTCGTACTGGACCGCGGAGCCGTCCTTCTCGACCTCGGCCTCGTAGGCCTTGCCGCCGCCGGCCTTCTGCTCGGCGATGGCGAGCGCGTCCTTCAGGGAGGTCTTGGCGTTCTGGAAGTCGGAGGCCTTCAGGCGGGTGAAGTAGCGCTCGAACGGCTGGTTCTCGGTCTTGTAGAGCGCGCCCGTATCGGCGTTGATGCCGTACTCGACGAGCTTGCCGCTCGGGTACACGACCTTGATCGCGTAGTGGGCCGGGTCCTTGCTGCCGGCCTTCTCGAAATCGGCGTCGATGGCGCGGCCGCCCTTCTCGTCGCCCTGCGACTCGGCGGTGGTGAGCGCCTGGGCGAGGCCGACCTTGGCGACCTTGGCGACCTGCCACTCCTTCAGGTTGCTGTCGGCCTTGGAGGCGGGCTCGGCGGGGGTCGCGGTGGGCGTCTGGGCCAGGGCGAGGCCGGTGGAGAGGGCGAGGAGGCCGGCTGCGGCGGTGAGACGGGTGATCATGGCGGGGTGTCCCTTCGCGGGTTCGTTCACGGGAGCGTGAAACGTCGGCTCCGGAGATACGGTTGCTGCCATGCGGGAAAAAAAGCCGCCCGGTCCCCGGATGGCGCGGCCCGCCGCTCCGCCTGTATGAGGGACCGAGCCACCCGACATGGAGCCGACCATGACCGCGAACGAGCCCGAGCCGCTGGACGAGTTCACGCGCCTGCACGCCAAGCTCTCCGCCCTGGAGATCGTGCTGGGCGTCCTGATCGGGCGCCTCTCCGAGGAGAACCCGGAGATCCGCGAGGACGTGAAGCGCGACGTGGCGGCGATCCTGTCGGACATGCCGATCGACGGCCCGAGCGAGGAGATGATCGCCGCCGAGGTCCGCCGCGCCGCCGAGGTGCTGACCAGCGTGTCGATCGGTTGATCCCTGGTCCGGGGATCTCAAAGGGCGAGCCCTTTGGCGGGGTGTCGGGGCAGCGCCCCGACACCCCGCTTCGCCCTCACCGCGGCGGCATCCGCAGGGCCCCGTCGAGGCGGATCGTCTCGCCGTTCAGCATCGGATTCTCGCAGATGTGCCGGACCAGGGCGGCGTACTCCGCCGGCCGGCCGAGCCGCGGCGGGAAGGGCACGCTCCGGCCGAGCGTGTCCTGCACCTCCTGGGGCAGGCCCGCCATCATGGGCGTCTCGAAGATGCCGGGCGCGATCGTCACGACCCGGATGCCGTGCCGGGCCAGCTCCCGGGCGATCGGCAGGGTCATCGAGACCACCCCGCCCTTCGAGGCCGCGTAGGCGGCCTGCCCGATCTGGCCGTCGAAGGCCGCGATCGAGGCGGTGTTGACGATCACGCCCCGGGCGCCCGCCGCGTCCGGCGCCTCGCGGGCGATGGCGTCGGTGGCCAGCCGGATCATGTTGAACGTGCCCACGAGGTTGACCGAGACCGCCCGGGCGAAGCTGTCGAGCCGGTGCGGCCCGTCGCGGCCGACCACCTTCTCCCCGGGCGCGATGCCGGCACAGTTCACGAGCCCGTGGAGGTGCCCGAACGCGTCGAGCGCCGTCCGGACCGCCGCCGCGCCGTCCGCCTCGCGTGTGACGTCCGTCTCGGCGAAGCGGGCCTGCGCTCCGAGATCCGCCGCCACCCGGGCGCCGGCCTCCCGGGCGATCTCGGCCACGACCACCCGGGCCCCCGCCGCCGCGAGGCCCCGCGCCGCCGCCTCCCCGAGGCCCGAGCCCGCGCCCGTGACGATGAAGACCCGGTCCCTGATCATCTCGCTGGCCATCCTGGCACCCCGACGCTTCCGGGCGACCGACGGCGCCCCGCGATCCCCGAGGTAGCGCGGCGGCGCGGCCACCGGAAGGCGTCCGGACGGGCGCCTCCGCCGGATCGCGACCGCGCGGCAATTGACGTGTGACTTTTTCCCACATATAGAAGGGTGCGTTGGTCCGATGTATTGGATCGTATTTCCAAAGTGTTTCTCGCGCTTCGATGCGCGGCGGCAAGTCGTTCGGCCGCCCGCGGCCCGCTGTCTCCGGTGGCCGGGCGACGGGCCGGCCCGTCGTCCCCCGGTCCCGGCCGTCCGGGAGCGGCCGCCTCCTCACGCCTGATCAGGACTGCCATGGGCACCCACTGGATCGAGACTGCGGCCCGGCACTGGCGGCACAGGCGGATCGTCGGGCACCGCTTCGCCGAGCGGCGCGCCGGCATCCGCGCGGCGCTCCGGGCGGCCGAGCCCGGCAGCGTGCTGCTCGCCGGCAATTCCCACGCGGAGTTCGTCGGCGCGCCGGATCTCGGCGGGCGGACCTGCATCAACATCGCGGTGGGCGGCAGCACCGCGGCCGATTGCGGCCGCCAGCTCGCGGCGCTGCGCGTTCCGGTCCGCTGCGCGGCCGCGGTGCTGATCATCGGCACCAACGACATCCAGCGCTGGCGGCATCCCGAGCGGGCCCGGGTGGTCGACCGGTTCGAGGCCGACGTCCGGGGCATCCTGCGCCGCCTGGAGGCCTGGGCGGCGCAGGTCCTCGTCGCCGCGATCCCGCCGATCGGTGCCGGGGCGACCGGCCGGGATCCCGCCGCCGTCGCGGCCTTCTCGGATCGCCTGGCCGCGCTCTGCGCCGCGGGGGGCCACGCCTTCTTCGACCCGTTCGCGCCGTGGCGATCCGGTGCCGGCGGCCTCGCCGGCGCGGGCCTCCACCGGGACGGCGTGCATCTGGCCGATTACGCGCCCCTGGCCGCCGCACTCGCCCGCGCGGTGGCGGTCGATAGGGGGGGCACCGACGCGGTCCCACCCGCGCCCGTCCGGAGACCCGCTCCGGCGGCGCCCGTCCGGGTACTGCGCGCGGCCTGGATCGGCCGGCCGTGAGGGACACGCAGGTCCTGCGCATCGGCGTCGCGGCCGATCCGGCGACGTCTGGACGGCTGCTCGAGCTCGGCGCGGCGCGGCCCGCCGGCGACGGTGTCGAGATCCTGCCGGGGCTCCTCTGGCAATGCGCCGCCCGCTGGCTCCCGAAGGCCCGGCCGCCCTTCCCCGAGCTGTTCACCGCCACGGCCGGCCGCCGCCACCCGCTGCGGCCCCGGACGCCCGCCGGCACGGTCTACGCGCGGGCGATCCCCTGGCTCGGCCGGCGCCTGAGCTTCCGCACGATGACGGAGCCCGGCGACGTCGCCCTGTTCTCGGGCTGGATGAACGATCCCCGGGTCGCCGCGATCTGGCAGGAGACCGGCACCCTGGAGGCGCACGCCGCCTACATCGCCGCGCTCCAGGCCGGCCCCGCGACGCTGCCGCTGTTCGGCTGCCTCGACGGCAGGCCCTTCGGCTATTTCGAACTGTACTGGGCGCGGGAGAGCCGCCTCGGGCCGCTGTACGAGGCCGGCCCCTACGACCGCGGCTGGCACGTCGCGATCGGCGACGCGTCCGTCCGCGGGCGGCCCGCGCTGTCGGCCTGGCTGCCGTCGCTGATGCACTACCTGTTCCTCGACGAGCCGCGGACGCAGCGCATCGTCGGAGAGCCGCGGGCCGATCACGCCCAGCAGATCCGGAACCTCCACGCCTCCGGCTTCGCGACGATCGCCACCGTGGACTTCCCCCACAAGCGCGCGGCCCTGGTCGCGCTGTCGCGCGAGCACTTCGTGCGCGACCGGCTCTGGGTGCCGGGGGCGGCCGCCGCCGACGCCGCGCCGCGGCCCCCCGCCGTGCCCGACGAGACAACCCTCCACGAACAGAGATGCGCGTGATGACGGATCACCCCGCGACCGACGACATCATCGGGATCGGCTTCGGCCCGGCCAACCTGTCCCTGGCCATCGCCCTCCGGGACGCGATGGGCGACGGGCCGCCGCGGCCGTCCCTGCGGTTCATCGAGCGGCAGGACCGGTTCGGCTGGCACCGGGCGATGATGCTGCCCGGCGCCGACATGCAGATCAGCTTCGTGAAGGACCTCGTGTCCCTGCGCGACCCGACGAGCCCGTTCAGCTTCCTCAACTACCTGCACGTGAAGGGGCGGCTCAGCACCTTCCTCAACCTCAAGACGTTCACCCCGTCCCGCGTCGAGTACAACGACTATCTCGCCTGGGCGGCGGACCAGTTCTCGGACGCGGTCGCGTACGGCGAGACCGTCGAGGCCGTGCGGCCGGAGATCCGCGACGGTCGGCTCGCCGCCTTCGTGGTCGAGGCCCGGCACGGGGCCGGGACGCGCCGCCTGCGCCGCTGCCGGCACCTCGTCGTGGCGGCGGGCGGCGATCCGGCGATCCCCGCCCCCTTCGCGGCCCACGCGCGGGACCGGCGGCTGATCCACTCCTCCTGGTACCTGCCGGGGATCGCGCAGGCCCTCGGGGCGCCGCGCCTGGACGGGCCCGAGCGCCGCATCCTGGTGGTGGGCGGCGGCCAGAGCGCCGTGGAGATCGTCACCGATCTCGGCGCGCGCTACCCGCGGGCGGTCGTCGACCTCGCGATCCGCGGGCCCGCCCTGAAGCCCGCCGACGACAGCCCCTTCGTCAACGAGATCTTCGACCCGGCCTCCGTCGACCGGATCCACGACGCCCCGGCGCCGGTCCGGGCGGAGCTGATCGCCGCCCATCGCGCCACCAACTACGCGGTGGTCGACGCCGACCTGATCCAGGACTTCTACGCCACCCTCTACGAGCAGACGGTGAGCGGGGTGACCCGCTTCCGGCTGCGGCGCAGCACCCGGGTCGTGGCGCTGGAGCCGGACGCGGAGGGCCTGGGCGCGACCCTGCGCGACGACGTCGACGGGACCACCGAGCGGCAGAGCTACGCGGCCGTGATCTGCGCCACCGGATACCAGCGCGCCGCGATGCCGGCGCTGCTCGAGCCCGTGCGCCCGTTCCTCGCCGGCGACACCGCGGACCGGCACTACCGCCTGCCGCTGGAGCGCGCCGAGCCCCGGGTGAGCCTGCACCTCCAGGGTTTCAGCGAGCCGACCCACGGGCTGACCGAGACGCTGCTGTCGATCCTGCCCGTGCGGGCCGGCGCCATCGCGGAGACGATCCTCGGCGAGGAGCGGGCCGCCCGGGCGGTGATCCGCTCGGCCGCCGCGGCCCCGTGAGGCGGCCGGTCGATCTCGACCAGGACCGGGTCGTCGCCCTGGTCCTGCGACTGTCGGGGCCGGCGATCCTCGGCATCTCGGCCCACGCGCTGCAGATGCTGGTCAACGCGTGGTTCGTGGCCGATCTCGGCGCCGCCGCGATCGCCACCATCGCGCTGGCGTACCCGGTGACGCTGCTGGTCGCGGCGCTCGGCTACGGGGCCGGGATCGCGGCGGCCTCCCAGGTCTCCCGCGCCCTCGGGTCGGGGGACCGCGACCGGGCCGCGGCCGCCGCCGGCCTGGGCTTCTGGCTGAGCCTGCCGGCCGGGCTCGCCGTGACGGCCGCGATCGTGGCCGACACGCCGTTCTGGCTGCGGCTCCTCGGTGCCGATGCCGCCCTCGCCGCCGAGGCCGCGCCCTACACGGCGCTGGCCACGGTCGGCACGGCCCTGATGCTGGTGATGATCGTCGGCGGCTTCGTCGTGCGCGCCCAGGGCCACGCGCGCCTCAGCGGCGCCGTCATGGTCGGCAGCTTCGGCCTCAACATCCTGCTCGACGCGGTGCTGATCCGGGTCTGCGGCCTCGGCACCGTCGGCGCCGGCTGGGCGGCGATCGGCGCGCAGCTCGCGGGGGCGGCCGCCTACGGCCTGCACTTCGCCCGGGCGCGGGAGGCGGACCGGGTGTCGATCCGCTGGCCCGGGGGCCGGATCGGGCGCGGGGCCCTCGCCGAGGCCCTGACCCTCGCGCTGCCCGCCACCGGCTCCAGCCTGCTCGCGGCCTTCGCGATGGCGCTGTTCGTGGAGGCGGCCGCCCCCTACGGCGACGCCGCGGTCGCCGCGCAGGGCATCGCCCTGCGGCTGACCCTGGTGGCGGCCCTGCCGCTCCTCGGCACGATGGCGGGCGCTCAGGCCGTCCTCGGCCACGCCGCCGGGGCCGGCCGCCGGGACCGGCTGCACCGCGCCCTCGCCTTCGTGCTGGCCGCCGCCCTCGCCTNGGTCGAGGGCCGCGAGGCAGTGCAGGTGGCCGCGGCGCACGAGACCGCACACCAGGGCGCGTGAGACCCCGAGCCGGGCCGCGATCTCGACCTGCGGCACGCCCTCGACCCGGTGGAGCTGGAAGGCCGTGCGCACCGGCTCCGGCAGCTCGGCCACCGCGGCCTCCACCTGCCGCAGGGCTTCCCGCGACGCCGCGGCCGCCTCGGGGGTCCCCGTGCCGGGATCGGCCGGGTCCGGGGCGGCGTCGAGATCGGTGAACAGGCGCCGCTCGAAGCCCTGCCGCCGCGCCCGGTCGAGGGCGAGGTTGCGCACCATCCGTCCGATATAGGCGGCCTGGATCACGGTCTCGGCCGGGGGCGGATCGGCGATCAGCCGGAGCAGCACGTCCTGGACCACGTCCTCCGCCTGGGCCGGGCAGCCGAGGATGCGGCGTGCCCGCGCGAGATAGGCGGGGCGATGGCGCTCGAACGCCGCGAGGTTCCAGGATCCGCCGGGCGGCGGCCGGCCGGGCCGGCCCGCGGCGATCCCGTGGTCCGAGAAGCCGGCGTCGCATTTCCAGGTCGCCACTGTCCCGCTCACGATGTCCCATCGATACGGCTCACGCGGATCGGACGGGTATCACGCGGCTGTTCTGTGCAACAACGTCTATCTTTGTTGATTGGAATTATTAAAACTTGCGAACCTGCGAGTTTTTCGCGGGAATAGATGGAATATCTCGCCGATCGGCCCGGTGGCGGGCGAAACATCGGTCCGGATTTTGAGATCGACCGCGCGACGTCCGGAGCCGGGCCGGCGGGACGCGCCGGATCGCGGCCCGCGCCAGGGTCGGTCGGTGCGTGTATGCTGGCACCTCCTCGATTCGGGGCGCGGTGCGCGCTGCCGAACCCTTCCCCGCAGGATCGCGGCAGGAGAGCCAGGGCCGCGATGCCGTCCGTCGATACGCTCGTCCCGGTGGGTGCCTTCGCGCTGCTGGTCCTGGCGTTCGCCGTGAAGCACCTCGCGGCGGACTTCTTCCTTCAGACCAACTGGATGGCGCAGGGCAAGCAGCGGTCCTCCGCCTGGCTCGGCCCCCTCTGCGCCCATACCGGCCTGCACGGCCTCGGCACGCTGGCGATCGCGCTCGCGGTGAAGCCGGCCCTGTGGTGGCTGGCGCTCGTCGATTTCGCGATCCACACGGGGATCGACCGCGGCAAGGTGCTGGTCGGCCAGCGGTCGCGCCTGCCGACCACGGATGCCCGGTTCTGGTGGCTGATGGGCATCGACCAGTTCCTGCACCACGTCACCCATCTCGGGCTCGCCGTGGTGCTGGCGGCGGCCTGACCCGCGGACGGGCGAGCGGGCGCCGCCGGGCGCCTCACTGCATCTCCGCCTCGAGCAGCCGGTTCGTGTCGGAGACCTTGCCGGCCAGTTCCAGGATCAGGAAGCGCTGGAAGGCGAGCGCGAGGTCCGGGCGCTCCCGCTCCATCCGGGCCAGGGCGGCGCGGTCGATGACGACCACCCGGCAGGGGCTCTCGGCGACGGCGGTGGCGGTGCGCCGACCGCCCTGGACCAGCGCGATCTCGCCGATCACCGTGCCGGCCGTCGTGGTGCGCAGGCGCAGGTTGCCGCGGCCGGGGACCTCCATCTCGATGGAGACGAGGCCCTGCTCCAGGAAGTAGAGGGCGTCGGCCGCCTCCCCCTGGCGCATCAGCGCCGCGCCCGCCGCGAGCTCGCGGACCGTCAGGTAGGGCGCGAAATCGTCCGGCCCGAACGCGCTGCCGAGCCGGTCGGCCATGTGCCGGGCGAAGACGGCGACCTCCCCCGGGCCGGCGCCGCCGGCCTCCGCCAGGAGCGTCGCCTCGGCGGCGCGCAGGGCCTCGTCCAGCGTGTCGAGGATCCGGACACGCGGGTCGGCGGTGAGCCCGTTGCGGGTGATCAGCAGCCGCGCCGCCGGATCGACGTGGACCAGCAGCACGTCGAAGCGCCGCTGCTCGGCGAGCTGGCCGACCTTGCGGAACGCGATCAGCGCCGAGCTGTCGAGCCCCACGGTCTCGCGGAAATCCAGGATCAGGACGCGCAGATCCCCGGCCTCCGCGGCGGCCCGGCGGAAGATCGCCTGCGCGTTGAGGAAGAACAGGTAGCCCTGCAGGGTGTAGATCCGGGTCCGGGCGCCGGCCGCCTCGAGCCGCGCCGCGGCGTCGGGACCGCGGATGACGCTGCTGCGCCGCTCCGCTCCGGACAGCGACCGGCGGATCGCGCCGATCTGCCCGTACTGGACCCCGAAGATCAGGATCGCCAGCAGGACGCCCACGAGGAAGCCCGTGGTGGCCCCGAAGAACGCGGTGGCGGCGCACACGACCAGCGCGATGGCGATCTCCCAGCCCGGCAGGGTCCGGCTGGCCACGCCGAGGTTGAACAGGAGCCCGATGCCGATGGCGATCAGGGCGCCGCCGGCCAGGGGGCGGGGCAGCAGCGCCAGGGGACTCGCGCCGACGATGAGGAGCGCCGCCATGACCGCGAGGGTCAGCCACCAGCCGAGCCAGTGGCCGCCGCCGATGTTGTGCAGCAGCAGCGTCGATGTCCGGCCGAAGCCCATCGCGGAGCTGCCGAACACGCTGCCGACCAAGTTGGTGGCGCCCGAGGCGACGAACATCCGGTCGATGTCGAGATCGCGCCGGATCTCCAGCTCGACGCTCACGACGTAGAGGATCTGGATGATCACCGCCACGACGACCAGTGTGGCGATCTTCGGCCAGATCGGCAGGAGCAGGTGCGGATCGAAGGCCGTCAGGCTGCCGATGGCGGGCGGGCGCAGCAGCGTGCCCGTCGGCAGCGGCTCGATCAGCCATCCCGAGGCCTGCCCGGCGGCGACGCTGGTGCCCGTCCAGGCCAGCCCGAGATGGACCACCGCGAGGCTCGACAGGATCACCGCGGGGTAGGTCCCCCAGTGCCGGACGATCCGGGGCAGGTAGAAGGCGCAGAACCCGATGGCGAGGGTCAGGGCGATGCGCGCGAGCGCCCCGGCATCGATCCGGCCCGGATCGAGGTTCGCCGGGTCGACGGCGCGGAGCAGGGCCGCGACCGGATCGTCGACATGGCCGCCGATCTGCACGCCGCTGCGCAGGAACAGCAGCCCGACGCCGCCGAGGAAGCCGGCGAGCACCGGGTAGGGCAGGAGCTGCACCAGCAGGGAGGCCCGCAGGGTGCCGAGCAGCGCGAAGATCACGCCGGTGGCGAAGGTCGAGACGCCGCAGGCCACCAGGACGAGCTGGCCGACCGTCTCCGGATCGGTGATGCCCGCGGCCTCGAGCTGCCCGGCGACCGCCGCGGCGATCGCCGCCTGCACGATCGCGGCCGCGCCGATGAAGGACAGCGAGATCCGCGCGGTGCGGCGCAGCGCGATGAAGACGAGGCTGCCCAGCACGTAGGCCGCGAGCAGCGCCGACAGGCCGGCCGCCCGGCTCTCCGCCAGCGGCCCCGAGAAGATGAGCTGGGAGTAGCTGATGAGGTCGAGCAGCAGCACCATCACGGTGACGGCCGCGGCCGCCACGATGCGGGCCCCGCGCAGCATGGCCGCGCGGCCGCCGGCCGGGGGGGCGGTCCCGGCGGACGTCAGGTCGGTTGTCGTCATCGGCACGGTACCCGCGTCTCGAAATCCCGACGGGCGGAGCTCGCAGATCCCGGGGGAGATCCCGTGCAGTCACGCGCGCGGATCGTCGCCGAATCGCAGGACCTGATCTTGGCCACGCCAGTTCTCAACCGATGGCAGGTGTCGGCTTAAATTATCGTGCAGGCCGCTTCTGCGCGGCGGCATTGTGGGGATCGCCGCGGTGGATCGGCCGATCCGCCGCTTCGGCGCGGCGTCGGCGGCCTCCGGGGCGCGGACGCCGACGCGACGGCCGCTCGGCTCTCAGCGCACCTCGCTGACGCGCTTGGTCGCCCGCTGCTCCTTCTTGTAGGCGGTGATCGCCGCCGAGCAGTTCGGGGAGAGCTTCTTGAGATTGGCCTTGAAGCAGGCCTCGACCTCCGGGCCGCCCGGCGCGTAGGCGCTGCAGAAATCCATGTAGTCGCCGGTGCAGTACTGCTTGAGGGCTTCCCGGGCCGGGGACTGCTCCGCGAAGGCCGCGGCGGGGCCGAGGCACAGACCGATGGCCAGGAGGGCCGTCTTGGTCGAAGTCATCGAAATCCTACGCTCGTCCAGGCCGCGCGAGCGCGTCGCGCGGCGATGGGCGGTGCGGATGGGCGCCAAGGATGGCATGACCATGACGCCCGGGCTGCCCGAATGCAGATCAGCCATGCCCCGTGACGGCGGGCCGCCGGTCAGTGCGCGCCGACGCGGCGGGTCGGCACGAGGTCGTTGGCGATGATCTCGCCGAACGGGCCGTCGTTGCGGGCATTGCCGGCCGGCCGGCCGGTGGTGGCGCGCAGCGGCAGCTTCGGGAAGACCAGCTCGGCGAACCGGTAGGCCTCCTCCAGGTGCGGGTAGCCCGAGAGGATGAAGCGGTCGATCCCGAGATCGATGTACTCTTTCATCCGGTCGGCGACCTGGTCGGCCGAGCCGACCAGCGCCGTCCCGGCACCGCCGCGGACGAGGCCGACGCCGGCCCAGAGGTTCGGCGCGACCACGAGCCTGTCGCGGCTGCCGCCGTGGAGCGCCATCATGCGGCTCTGGCCGACGGAATCCTGCCGCTTCAGGGTCTCCTGCGCCTTGGCGATGGTGGCGTCGTCGAGCTTCGAGATCAGCTGCTCGGCGGCCTCCCAGGCCGCCGCCTCGGTCTCGCGGGCGATGACGTGCAGGCGGATGCCGTACGAGAAGGTCTTGCCCTTCGCCTCGGCGGCCTGCCGGGCGGCGGCGATCTTCTCGGCGACCTGGGCCGGGGGCTCGCCCCAGGTCAGGTAGACGTCGCAATGCTCGGCCGCGACCGCCATGCCGGCCGCCGACGAGCCGCCGAAATAGAGCGGCGGATAGGGCTTCTGCACCGGCGGGAAGATCAGCCGGCCGTTCTCGGCGCGCAGGTGATCGCCCTGGAAGGTCACGGTCTCGCCCGCGAGCAGGCCGCGCCAGATCGTCAGGAACTCGTCGGTGACGGCGTAGCGTTCGTCGTGGGACAGGAACACGCCGTCGCCGGCGAGTTCCACCGGGTCGCCGCCGGTGACGACGTTGATCAGGAGGCGCCCGTCCGAGATCCGGTCGAGGGTCGCGGTCATGCGGGCCGCCGCGGAGGGCTCCATCAGGCCCGGCCGCACCGCCACGAGGAAGCGCAGCTGCTTGGTCAGCGGCGCCAGCGCGGAAGCGACGATCCAGGAATCCTCGCAGGAGCGCCCCGTCGGCAGCAGCACGCCGTAATAGCCGAGCTCGTCCGCCCCCTGCGCGATCTGCCGGAGATAGCTGAGCGAGACGTCCCGGGCGCCCTCCCGCGCGCCGAGATAGCGGCCGTCGCCGTGGGTCGGCAGGAACCAGAGGACGTCGGCGCGCCCGTCATTGGCTGCTGTCATCGGAATCTCCTGTGCGGCCCGTTGGCCGGATGCGGAAAAGCCGGATCCGACTGCGCGCATCCGGTGATCGTCGAGAGCTAGGGCGGGCCGCCGCGTCCGGGAAACGGCGGCCCCGCGTTCAGGCGGTCGGCTGCGATTTGAGCAGGTGATCGAGGATGCGGCCCTCGAGGCGGGCGAGGTCCGGATCCCCGCGCCGGCGCGGCCGCGGCACGTCGACCCGCAGGTCGAGGGCGATCCGGCCGGCCTCGACCACGAGGATGCGGTCGGCCAGCGCCACCGCCTCGGTGACGTCGTGCGTGACGAGGAGCGCGGTGAACCCCTGCGCCCGCCAGATCCGCTCGATCAGGTCCTGCATGCCGATCCGGGTCAGGGCGTCGAGGGCGCCCAGCGGCTCGTCGAGGGCGAGCAGGCCCGGCCGGCTCACCAGCGCCCGGGCCAGGGCCACGCGCTGGCGCTGGCCGCCCGACAGGGTGGCGGGCCACTGCCCGGCCTTGTCGGCGAGGCCGACCTCGGCGAGCGCCGCGAGCGCCCGCTCCCGGCGCTCGGCCCGGGAGCCGTGCCCCGACAGGCCGACCGCGACGTTGTCGACGACCCGCGCCCAGGGCAGCAGCCGCGGCTCCTGGAACATGATCCGCTTCGGCGGCTCGGACCGGCGCGGGGAGCGCTCCGGCCCCTCCAGGTCGATCCGCCCGCCCGTGGGCGTGTCGAGCCCGAGGATGAGGCGCAGCAGGGTGCTCTTGCCGCAGCCGGAGCGCCCGACCACCGCGGTGAACCCGCCGGCCGGCAGGAACAGGTTCAGGCCCTCGATGACGGCGGTGCCGTCGAAGCTCTTGTCCAGGTCGCGGACGGTGACGGCGATCCCGCGGGCCGGCGGCGAGGGGGACAGATCTGCGGGCAGATCCGCGGGCAGATCCGCCAGCAGATCCGCTGGCCTGTGCCCCGGGGCGGGGCCGGGCGCCGGGCGCGGGTCCGTGCCCGGGTCGGGAAGCGCCTCGCGGCGGACGGCGTCGAGCAGCATCAGGCGCTCCTGTAGGCGGGGTTCCAGGCGAGGCAGGCGCGCTCGAGCTGGCGGGTCAGGGCGTCGGCGAACTTGCCGAGGGCGGCGTAGATCAGGATCGCCAGCACGACGACGTCGACCAGCATGAACTCCCGGGCCTGCATGGCCATGTAGCCGAGCCCCGACGAGGCCGAGATCGTCTCGGCGACGATCAGCGTCAGCCACATGATGCCTAAGCCGTAGCGCAGGCCCACGAAGATCGACGGCAGGGCGCCGGGCAGCACCACGCGGGTGAACAGCTCGGCGCGGGACATGCCGTAGACCCGGCCCATCTCGACGAGGCCCGGATCCACCGAGCGGATGCCGTGCAGGGTGTTGGCGTAGATCGGGAAGAACACGCCGAGCGCCACGAGGAACAGCTTGGCCTCCTCGCCGATGCCGAACCACAGGATCACCAGCGGGATCAGCGACAGGTGGGGCACGTTGCGCACCATCTGCACCGAGGTGTCGGTGAGCCGCTCCGACAGGCGCGACAGGCCGTTGGCGAGGCCGAGCGCGAAGCCGATGCCGCCGCCGATCACGAAGCCGGCCAGCGCCCGCAGGGTGCTGACGCCGAGATTGGTCCAGAGCTCCCCGGTCCGCCCGGCCTCCCAGCCGGCCCGGACCACGTCGAGGGGCGCCGGCATGAAGCGGTTGGAGACGAGGCCGGTCGAGACCGCGGCCTGCCAGCCGAGCAGGATGGCGGCCGGCAGCAGCCAGGGCAGCGCGGAGTCGCGCAGGCGATCGAGCTTGGAGGGGCGCATCAGCGGTTCTCCGTCCGCGTCTCGGACTTGAGGGCGTCCGCGGGCCGGGGGGGCGTCCAGACCGCGTCGGCGACCCGGACGGGCTTCGGGAGGAGCCCGAGGCGGTGGAAGCTGTCGGCGACCCTCTGCTGGTCGGCGATCGCGGCCGCGTCGAGGGGCGCGACGCCGTAGGACAGGCGGCCGAGCGCCACGGCGAGGACCGGCGCGGGGATGCCCACCGAGGGCGCCAGTTCCGCCGCCACGGCGTCGGCGTGGCCCTCGGCCCAGGCGTCGATCTCCCCGATCGCCCGCAGCACGGCCGCGACGACCGCGGGGCTGGTGTCGGTGAAGCCGCGCCGGGACAGGTAGAACTGGCGGTTGGGGGCGAGCGCGTGCCCGTCGACCCCGCGCCCGTCGACCAGGACCCGGGCGCCCGCGGCCCGCTCGGCGGCGGCCTGGAACGGGTCCCAGATCACCCAGGCATCGACGGAGCCGCGGACGAAGGCGGCGTTGGCGTCGGCCGGCGCCAGATAGGCGAGCGTCACCGCGTCGTAGGGGACGCCCGCCTGCTCCAGGGCGCGCACCAGCAGGTAGTGGACGTTCGATCCCTTATTGAGGGCGACGGTCTTGCCGCGCAGGTCGGCGACGCTGCGGATCGGGCTGTCCCTGGGCACGAGGATCGCCTCGCCCCGCGGCGCCGGCGGCTCGGCGGCCACGTAGCGCAGCTCCGGGCTCGCCGCCTGGGCGAAGATCGGCGGCGCCTCGCCGGCCGAGCCGAAATCGATCGCCCCGGCATTCAGCGCCTCCAGGAGCGGCGGCCCGGACGGGAACTCGGACCACGCCACCGCGGTGCCGAGGGGCTGGAGGGTCTTCTCCAGGGTGCCGCGGGCCTTCAGCAGCACGAGGGACCCGTATTTCTGATAGCCGATCCGGATGCTGCCGGCCGCGCGGGCGKGCCGCAGCAGCGCGGCCGCCGCGAGGCCGAGGCCGGCGGACAGGAGGCGGCGGCGGTTCGGGGCGCCGGCGGATGACAGGGACAGCGCGCGGGGCGATCGGTCGGTCATGGCTCTCTGCGATCGGTCTCAGCCGTTGCGGGCGGGGGGCGTCCAGACCGCGTCGGCGATGCGGATCGGCTTGGGGATCAGTCTCAGCGCGTGGAAGCGGTCGGCGACCCGCTGCTGCTCGGCGGCGACGCGGTCGGTCATGGGACCGATCACGTAGTCGGTCCGGTCCACCGCCCGCCGCGTCGCGGCCAGCGGCACGCCCGTGCCCTGCGACAGGAGTTCCGCCACCGCGCCGCGATTCTGCGTGCACCAGGAAGCCACCTCGCCCAGGGCGTCGATCGCCGCGGTGAGGACCGGGGCCCGGCTCTCCGCGAAGGGCCGGCTCGCCAGGAAGAAGTTGTTCTGCGGGGTGACGTCGGTGGCGCGCACCAGCACGCGCACGCCCTCCCCCTGCTCGGCGATGGCGAAGTACGGGTCCCAGATCGTCCAGGCGTCGATGCTGCCCCGGGCGAAGGCGGCCGCGGCATCCGCGGGCGCCAGCGTCACCGGCTCGATGTCGGCGTAGCGCAGGCCGGCCTTCTCCAGCGCCGCGATGGTCAGGTTGTGGGAGCTCGACGCCTTGGCGAAGGCGACGCGCTTGCCCTTGAGCTCGGCGAGGCTGCGGATCTCCGAGCCCTTCGGCAGCAGGATTCCGGCGCCGGACCCGCCGGCCTCCTGGGCGGCCGCGTAGACGAGGTTGGAGCGCGCGGCCTGGGCGAAGATCGGCGGCGCGTCGCCGGTCTGGCCGAGATCGATCCCGTCCAGCGACAGGGCCTCCAGCAGCGGCGGCCCGAACGAGAACTCGATCCAGCGCACCGCGTATCCGAGGGGCTCCAGGCGCTTCTCGATGATCTTCTGCTGCTTGGCGACGACCAGGATGCCGTTCTTCTGGTAGCCGATCCGCAGCACGCCGGGCTCGGCCGCCCGGGCGTCCGGGGCGAGGGCCGGCGCCAGGGCCGGCGCCAGGGCCGNCGGTGCACGAGCAGCGCGGCGAGCTGTCCGCCGGCCTCGCGGGCGCGGGCGCGCACGCCGGCCTCGGTGAGTGCGCCGTCGCTGAAATCGGGATCGGAGGCGTAGACCGCGGTCGGGACCTGGAGCGCCCCGAAGAAGCCGAAGAGCGGCCGGAAGGCGTGCTCGACCACGAGGGCGTGGCGCGCGCCGCCGCCCGTGGCCACGATCGCCACGGGCTTTCCGGCGAGCGCCCCCGGATCGACCAGGTCGAACAGGTGCTTGAACAGGCCGGTATAGGCGCCCTTGTAGACCGGCGAGCCGACGACCAGCCCGTCCGCCTCCTCGATGGCCGCGAGCACGCCGCGCGCGGCCGGCGCGAGCTGGTCGCGGGTCCAGGCGGCGCCGAGACCGGTCCCGGCATCGACGAAGTCCAGGATCTCCGCGTCGAGGGAAGCCTGGGCGCCGGCCTCGCGGAGCACGGCATCCACCAGCGTGCGGGTCTTCGAGGGCCGCTGCACGTTGGCGCTCAGCCCGACGAGTCTCGGTCGTGTCATTCCGGATGCCTTGCGGTGAGACAGGATGACGGACCGCCCCGATCCCGAAGAACGGAGGTTGCGCGGCCGGACATCCGAACAGGCCGCTAGAATTGATGGCCGCGGCTGCCGCCGTCAATGAAACGGCGTTCCCAATTCTCCGATGAAGGAAAAACGTTCTCCTCGGAATCGGGCGCCCAATATGGAGTTTCATCTCGGCCGCGGCGCGGGATGCCGGCGAGATCTTGCCGCATCGCGGGTTTCGCGCGCGGGGAGAGGGACTTCAGTTTCCGGGCGAGCCCATCGGGAGAAGCGCGTTCTCGAAACACGGGCGGGCCTGGAACCGAATCCTCGAGCTCGAGATGCCGGGACTGCGGCCGGTGCCGGTGCGGCCGGGCGCCCCCGGACCGGCGGGCGTGCGCCTACTTGCGGACGAGGAGATGCTGCACGGTGCCGTCGTCGCCGTACTTGGTCCACATCTGCGCGCAGGCCTCCCCGGGACGCGCGCGGAACTGCGCCAGCTCCGCGTCGAGATCCTGCTGCAGGGCGACCGAGCGCTTCTTCGTGAAGAAGTCGGCGTGGTTCAGGTGGTTCTCGCGCGAGAACTGGCGGAAGCGCTCCGTATCGATCCGGACGTCCGGACAGTGTCTCGCCGCCAGATCGGCCTCGATCCCCGGGCGGAGCGCGGGGATGTCCTTCTGCAAAGCCGAGCGCCGGGCCTCGGCCCAGGTGCCGAAGACCGCCCAGGCCACCACGGCCGCCACGAGAGGTACGAACTTATTCATCGCAAGACATATCGCTGTGCTGCGACATCCCAAATCTCGCACCTGCGATAAGTTCGATCAGGGCCGCGGAACGCAAGACACGTCTGTGTGAAAGCGCACACCCTGCGGCCGGCGCGGCGCCGGGTCCAGAACCCTGACCGCCTCAGTACGCCGGGACGACGCGCGTCTCGGGCAGCGGCGCCCGCATGGTGAAGTGCAGCCCGGCCGGCTGGAAATCGAAGGCGATGTCCGCCTGGCACTGGACCTTCAGGACACGCTGCAGCAGCGTCGAGCCGAAGCCTTTCCGCGTCGGCGCCGCCGTGGCCGGACCGCCCCGCTCGGTCCAGTCGAGGTGGAGCATGCGGGCGGCCGGCGTCTGCTCGATATCCCAGCGGATCGCGATCCGGCCTTCCGGAACCGACAGCGCGCCGTGCTTGGCCGCGTTGGTCGTCAGCTCGTGGATGGCCATGCCGGTCGGGACGGCGAGGTCGCCCATCAGGTCGATCGCGGGGCCCTCCAGCCGGATGCGCGCGCCCTCGACGTCGTTGTAGGGCCCCAGCTCGTTCATCAGCATCTCGCGCAGGGGCGCCTGCTGCCAGTAATCCTCGGTCAGGAGATTGTGGGTCTTGGCCAGGGAGATCACCCGCGCCGAGAACGAGGCGTAGAACGCGTCCACGCTGGTGGCGGAGCGGGCCGAGGCCCCGAGCAGCGCCTGCACGGTCGCCAGCGTGTTCTTCACCCGGTGATGCAGCTCGCGGATCAGGAGCGCCTGCCGCTCGGTCGTGCGCTCGCGCTCCTCGAGATGGGCGCGCGCCTCGAGCTGCCGGCGCTTGGCGCGGTGGGCGGAGCGGGCCGCCATGACCAGCGTCGCCGGGTGGAACGGGCGTTCCAGCACGCTGACGTTGCCGAGCATGTCGGTCAGCTGCGCGTTGGGCTCGGCGCCCCGCAGCCGCAGGAGGATGAACGGGAAATCGGACCAGGGCGGCTGCGCGGCGATCCAGTCCGCCAGGGCCTGGCGGTTCGAGGACAGCAGCGCCTCCTCGGTGAGCACCGCGCAGGCGGCCGCGTCGAGCCGGGAGACCACGTCCGCGAGGCTGGCGCACACCCGCGTCGCGATCCGCGCCTCGCCGAGGATCGCCGCGGCGACGGCGGCGTCCCGGCCCCCCGGCGCGAAGATGAGAACCGGCAGTTCAGATTCGGTCATCTGCCGCGCGGGTCGGCAGGAGCGACGACCGCTCACCCTCGAATGTCGGAACGCCGGTCATGATCCCTCGGAACGCGCTGAGCGGTTCGCCAACGCGGATCCCGCCGGAGTCGATCCGCAATTCGCGGATCGCGTCCTCGTGGCCGCCGGTCCGCTTCTTCACGATCGAGATCGCGCGCCGCAGCCGCCCGTCGGCCTCGAAGGTGCGGAACAGCAGGATCGTGTCGCTGAGGTAGGTGAGGTCGACATTCGCGCCCATCGCCCCGATCATGCCGTGCTGGGCCAGGACGAGGAGCGAGAGCACGCCCTGCTGGTTCAGGTAGGTCAGCAGCTCGTGCATCTGCAGGAGCAGGTAATTCTCCTCCGGCATGGCGTTGTGATAGCCGGTCAGGGAGTCGATCACGACCGTCGTCACGCCCCGGTGCTCGACCGCGTTCTGGACGATGTCGGCGAGTTCGCCGGGCGAGACCTCGGCCGGGTCGATCTGCTCGACGATGAGGGATCCGGCGGCGATCGCGTCCTCGACCGGCATGGCGAGGCCGCGGGCTCTGCGCGTGAGGACGCCGGTGGTCTCGTCGAAGCTGAGGATCAGCGCCCGCTCGCCGCGGGCGATCGCCGCGGTGACGCAGGTGAGCGCCACCGTGGACTTGCCGACGCCGGACGGGCCGATCAGCATCGTGCTGGTGCCCCGGTCGAGGCCGCCGCCGAGCAGCTGGTCCAGTTCGGGGCTGCCCGTGCCGCACCGGTCGTCGGGGAAGGTGGCGAGATGCTCGGCCGCGACGAGGCGCGGGAACACCGTGAGGCCGCCGCGCCGGATGACGTAGTCGTGGAACCCGCCCCGGAACGGCGTGCCGCGCATCTTGATCACGCGCAGGCGCCGCCGCTCGCCGCCGTACAGGGGCGCGAGCTGCTCCAGCCGGACCACGGCGTGGCTGAGGCTGTGCAGGTTCAGGTCGTCCGTCTCGGCGGTGAGGTCGTCGAGGAGCAGCGCCGTGGTGTTCTGGATGAGCAGGAAGCTGCGCAGGGCGTGGACCTGCCGCCGGTAGCGCAGCGATCCCTGCGAGAGCAGTCGGATCTCCGACAGGCTGTCGAACACCACGCGCTGCGGCTTGAGCCGCTCGATCTCGGCGATCGCCATCCGGACGGTCTCGCCGAGCTCGAGGTCGGACGAGTGGACGAGGCTCTGCTGCTGCCCGGGATCGAGGCTGAGTTCCGGCGCGACGAGCTCGCAGATCTCGATGCCGTCGAGGGACCAGCCGTGGCGCTCCGCGACGTTCAGGAGCTCGCGCCGGCTCTCCGAGAGCGTGATGTACAGGCAGCGCTCGCCCCGGCGCACGCCGTCGAGGAGGAACTGCATCGCCAGCGTGGTCTTTCCGGATCCGGGCCGCCCCTCGATGAGGTGCGAGCGCTGGGACGCGTAGCCGCCGGCCAGGATGTGGTCGAGGCCGGTCACTCCGGTGGAGACCGGTGCCGCGTCGTGATCGGTCACTGCCATGTCGAGGTCTCTGCCGTCGTCCCACGGGCCCGGCCCGCCGACCGCGCGACGGAACGCGGAGCCCGGTCTCGTACACGAAGGTGCGCGCAGCGCGAAACGCCGCGCCGCCGGCACGGCGATCCGGCCCGGCGCGCACGGGCCTCGCGGCCNCGGGACGGCCCCTCCCCCGGCCGGGACCGCGGGCCCGGCGCCCGCAGGGAGCGGGCGCCGGGGTGGTCAGGGTGTCACTGGCTGCCCGGGCCCTTCGCGAGGCCGGCCAGGGTGAACAGGTCCACCGACAGCTTCGCGCCGATCACGACGGCGTCCGGGATCGGCTTCGGGCGGAACGGGAAGCGGGTCTGGTCCGGGTCGATCACGTATTGCAGGTTCGGCATCAGCCGCACCGCCGGGGTGAGCTGGATGCCGTAGCTGAGTTCCAGGATGGTCTGCAGGGACTCGACGGTCCGCGTGCCGAGGCCCAGCGACGCGCGCGCCGCCCGGATGTTGGCCGTGCCGAGCGGCGAGAGCTTCTCCATGGCGACGACGAGGCCGAGGGTGTCGTAGGGCCGGCCCGGGAAGGTGCCGGTCAGGACGGCGCCGCCCTCCAGGAAGTAGTCCTGGGTCTGCCGGCCGCCGGTGCCGCCGATCGCGACGCCGAACACCGACAGGCCCTGGACGCCGTTCGGATCCGGCCGCCAGACCATCTGGTCGAAGCGGGCGTAGACCGCCGACCGCCCGAACCGGGTCAGCGGATCGAGGCCGCTGAAGACCTGGGCGGCGCCCCGCCGGTCGAGCACGGGATCCGTGTAGTCCGACCGGTCGAACACGGCGCCGATGCTGTAGTTGCGCGGCAGCGGGTCGTTGCCGAAATTGGTGGAGTAGCCGACCTCGACCGGCACCAGGAATCCGGTGGCGCCGCGGGTCGACCAGTCGACGCCGTTCCGGGTCGGCAACTGGTCGCGCGGGTTCACCTCGTAGATGCCGGCGTGCAGGAACACCGTGTCGGTGACCCAGGCCTTGGCGTGGCCGCCCCACGTGGCGATCGGCCAGTAGGTGAAGTTCGTCAGCTTGAAGATGGACTTGGGCGCGCCGCAGGTCGCGTTGTTCTGGAAGTTGCAGTAGAGCGGCGAGGCCAGGAAGTTGGGGTTGGCGAGCAGGCGGCCGACCTCGATGTCGAGGCGGTTGTCGAGCAGCTTCTGCTCGTAGGACAGCAGCGTCAGGTGGGCGGTCTGGCCGCCGCCGTAGATCTCCTGCACGCTGCCGTTGAAGCCGATATCGTCCTGCGCCAGGCTCCGGCCGTGGCGCTGGGTCACGACCGTGTGGACCGAGCCGCCGTCGATGCCGGCGAGGCGGGCGAGATCCGCGTCGAGGCCGAACGCGATCTGGCCCGCGTAGGCCGATCCCTGCCGGATGCCGCCGGACGGGTTGGCGGCGAACTCGCCGGTGTAGTTCAGGATCATGCTGATCCCGTTGCCGAGGTCGAGGGTGCCCGGCGGCAGGCTGGGCGGCGCCGCGCTGCTGCCCTGCACGTCGAGGCTGGCCGCGGCGCTGCTGGCGCCCGAGAAGCTCCGCGCCTCCCGGATGACCCGCCGCCGGGCGCGGTTCGCCCGATAGCGGGCCTTCTGCGCCGGGCTCGCCGTCGGGCCCGGATTCACCAGGGACGGTCCCCCGTCCGGGGCCGTCGCCTCACCCTGCGCGACCGCCGGGCCCGCCGTGACCGACGCGGCGCAGATCGCGAGCGCGGCCCATCGCCGATGCTTTCCCCAACGCTGTCCCCCAAGCTTTCCCATGTGTGACTCCCCCTTAACCGCGCGGCCTTGCCTGGCTCTGTCGCGTTCGTGTCCCGCAGGGGCCCTCCCGGGCAGTCCGTGTCCGGTCAGTCCGTGAAGGCCTCCACCGTGCGGCGCTCGCCGCGCAGGAAGGCGTCGGCGGCGTGGATCAGCGGATTCAGGTCGACGTCGCTGGCGCCGGAGCGGACCAGGGCGGCGAAGCGGTCGTAGAGGCCGCGGTACTCCGCCTCGGGCGGGAGCGGCTGGTCGCGGCCGGCGATCGTCAGGGCGGCCCCGCCCCGCGACAGGACCAGGGGACCGTCGTCGGTCTCGACGCGGATGTCCCAGGTCTGCGGCCCGGTCTGGCGCCAGTCGAACCGGGCCTGGATCGGGGTTCCGGCGGCGTCCGCGAAGTGCAGGTCGGCGGCGATCGGCGCCTGCCGGTTCGCCGGCACCGACAGGGTCGCGCCGGTCAGGAAGAACGGCGGCAGGATGTGGGTGGCGATCGACAGGGCGTTGATCCCCGGATCGAACACGCCCAGCCCGCCCGCGTCCCAGATCCAGTCCTGGCCCGGGTGCCAGTGCCGGACATCCTCCAGCCACGCGATCGCCACCGACCGGATCCTGCGGCCCGCCAGCCATCGGCGGGCGGGCTCCACCCCCGGCGCGTAGCGGGAGTGCCAGCTCGCGAACAGGCTCACCCCCCGGTCCCGCGCGGCCGCGACGAGGAGCCCGACCTCGGCCAGCGTCGCGGCCGGGGGCTTCTCGAGGAAGACGTGGCGGCCCGCCGCGATCCCCGCCAGGGCCGCCGCGCACCGCGCCTGCGGCGGCTGGCACAGGGCGACGGCGTCGAGGTCGCCGTGCGCCGCCAGCATCGCCTCCAGGGTGGCGTAGCTCGGCACGCCGTCGAGGCCGCCGTGCGGGCTCGCCACCGCCACGAGCGCGTAGTCCGGCGAGGCGGCGATGGTCGGCAGGTGCTGGTCGCGGGCGATCTTGCCGACGCCCACCAGGCCGATGCGGATCGGATCCGTCATGGTCAGAGCACCCGCACGGTCGCGTCGACGGCCGGCGCCGCCGCCAGCGGGTTGCGCAGGGGT
Source organism: Methylobacterium mesophilicum (assembly GCF_036441335.1). Taxonomy (GTDB): domain Bacteria; phylum Pseudomonadota; class Alphaproteobacteria; order Rhizobiales; family Beijerinckiaceae; genus Methylobacterium; species Methylobacterium mesophilicum_B. The sequence goes on along the minus strand of NZ_MLBW01000015.1, from coordinate 388,780 downwards.
CGCGTGAACGGCGCGGCCTCGATCTCGAACACGTCGCCCGGCCGGGTCGCGACGCCGTCGCTGAACGACAGGGTCGCGGTCCCGAAGAAGTGGACGTGCACGTCGCCGGGGCGCCGGAACGGCGCGTACTTGAAGTGGTGCCGCTCCAGGTTGGCGATGCTGTGGGACATGTTGGCCTCCCCGGACAGGAACGGCTTCTCCCAGAACACGGTGCCGTCGCGCAGGATGCGGCTGGTCCCGCGCACGTTCGGGGGCAGGGTCCCGAGCCAGAGCTCCGGGCCGAGGGCCGCCGGGCGGAGCTTGGAATGCGCCAGCCACAGGTAGTTGCCGCGCTCGGTCACGTGGTCGGAGAACTCGTTCGCCAGGGCGAAGCCGAGGCGCACCGGCGTTCCGTCGGCGTCGATCAGGTAGATCCCGGCGATCTCCGGCTCCTCGCCGCCGTCCAGGGCGAAGGCGGGCGAGACCAGCGGCTCGCCGGTGGCGACCAGGCAGGACCCGTCGCCCTTGTAGAACCACTCGGGCTGCACGCCGGCCTCGCCCGGCGCCGGCCTGCCGCCCTCGACGCCCATCCGGAACATGCGCATCGAATCGGTCGGTGCCGGGCCGGCCGCGGCCGGGCGGTGCATCGCGTCGCGGCCCTCGGCGGAGCCGAGATGCGTCAGGCCGGTGCCGCTCAGCAGCAGGTGGGCGGGATCGGCGTGGTCGATCGGCGGCAGGAGCCGGACCGCGTCGAGATCGACGGGCGCGCCCAGTCCCGCCCGCTCCGCCGTCGCGGCCAGATCGCCCCCCGCCGCGAGGGCNGCCTCGACTCCCGGGCGGCCGGCGGCCGTGAAGGCCGACACCGGGGCCGCGCCGGTGGCGGGATCGACGGCCCGGAAAATCGCGGCCGCGGTGACGTCGGCGGCGCCGGCCAGGACGCTGCCGCGGACCGTGACGGGCCCTGGCGATTCACTACTCATACAAATAGGCTAGGCCAGTTCGCCCCCGCCCGCAAGCGCGGTCGCGGTTCCGGTGCGACGGGCGCTCCCCTTTGCGCTCCTACAACTTCAGGATACGATCGCGCCGTTCCTGCCCCGACCCGGTGGCCCGGATCGGAGGTGGACGCGGTGAGGCAGGAGCGCGGTTCGGAGAGCGTCACGCTGCCCCTCGCCTCGGGGTCGCGCCGGATCCACGGCTCGGTCGCCCGCGATCTGGGCGTGGCGATCCTCGGCGGCCGCTACGCCCCCGGGGACGTGCTGCCCGGGGAGATCGAATTCTCTGAGAAATTGAACGTCTCGCGCACCGCCTATCGCGAGGCGATCCGCATCCTGAGCGCCAAGGGGCTCGTCGAGAGCCGCCCGCGCACCGGGACCCGCGTCAGCCAGCGCAGCCGCTGGAACCTGCTCGATCCCGACATCCTCGCCTGGGCCTTCGAGTCGGAGCCGAGCGAGTCGCTCATCCGCGACCTGTTCGAGCTGCGGATGATCGTCGAGCCGGCCGCGGCCGCGCTCGCGGCCGAGCGGCGCTCGGGCCTCGACATCGCCCGGATGGGCCACGCCCTGGAGGAGATGGGCCGCCACGGCCTCGCCACCGAGGCCGGGCGGTCCGCCGACCAAGCCTTCCACAACACGATCCTGGAAGCGGCCCGCAACGGCGCGCTGATCGCCCTGTCGAGCTCCATCGCCGCCGCGGTCACGTGGACGACGATCTTCAAGCACCGCCGCCAGGGCCTGCCCCGGGACCCGATGCCGGATCACCGCGCCCTCTACGACGCGATCGTGGCGGGCGACCCGGACGCCGCCCGCGCGACGATGACCGAGCTGGTCCGCCTCGCCCTCGCCGACACCGAGCTGGCGATGCGGCCCTGACGGTGCCGGCGCGGGCATCGCCGCACTGACCTCGCTGGCCTCAGTGGTTGTCGCGCGGCACGCCCCGCGTCTGCGCGATGCGCTGGAACGCCTCCGCGCCCTCCAGGATGGCCCCGGTGTGCATCTGGCCTACCGCGGCGCGCTGCATCGCCTGCCAGGGCGTCTGCGCGGCCGGGTAGGCGTAGCCGCCGGCCGCCTCCAGGGCCGCGCGCCGGCGCGCGATCTCGTCGGCGTCGACCAGCATGTCGAGGATCGACGGCGAGCCGGAGGTGCCGGACTGGCGCCCGTCGCCGAGGCAGGGCAGCGCCTGCACGCCGGCCCGGATCAGCCGCGCGGGCGGGCGCATGTTCACCACCTCGGCGGCGCCCGGGTAGCCCACGGGCCCGGCCCCGCGCATGACCAGGAGGGTCTCCCCGGTGATGCCGAGGCTCGGGTCGTCGATCCGGGCGTGGTAATCCTCCGGCCCGTCGAAGACCACGACGGGGCCCTCGAAGGCGTCCGGATCCTCGGGGTTCGACAGGTAGCGGGCGCGGAAATCGTCGCCGATGACGCTGGTCTTCATCACCGCGGCGTCGAACAGGTTGCCGCGCAGGACCAGGAAGCCGGCCGCCTCCTTCAGGGGCCGGTCGATCGGCCGGATCACGTCCTCGTCCTCGATCGCGGCGCCGCGGCAATTGTCGCCGAGGGTGCGCCCGTTCACCGTCAGCGCGCCCTCGCGGATCAGGCCGCGGCGCATGAGCTGCGCCACCACCGCGGGCAAGCTGCCGGCGCGGTAGTAATCCTCGCCGAGATAGGCGCCCGCCGGCTGCAGGTTGACGAGGAGCGGCACGTCGAGCCCGTGGGTCTGCCAGTCCGCGATGTCGAGCGCGACCCCCATGTGGCGGGCGATCGCCGCGAGGTGGATCGGCGCGTTGGTCGAGCCGCCGATCGCGGAATTGACCGCGATGGCGTTGAGGAAGGCGTCGCGGGTCAGGATGTCGGAGGGCTTCAGGTCCTCCGCGACCATCTCCACGATGCGCTTGCCGGTCCGGTAGGCGGCCTCCTGCCGGTCGCGGTAGGGCGCCGGGATCGCGGCCGAGCCGGGCAGCATCATGCCGAGCGCCTCGGCCAGCGTGTTCATCGTGGTCGCCGTACCCATCGTGTTGCAGAAGCCGGTCGAGGGCGCCGACGAGGTGACGAGCTTGATGAAGCCGTCGTGGTCGATCTCGCCCGCCGCCAGCATCGCGCGGGCCTTCCAGACGATCGTGCCCGAGCCCGTGCGCTGGCCCTTGAACCAGCCGTTGAGCATCGGCCCCACCGACAGGGCGATGGCCGGGATGTTCACGGTGGCGGCCGCCATCAGGCAGGCCGGGGTGGTCTTGTCGCAGCCCGTGGTCAGCACCACGCCGTCGAGGGGGTAGCCGTAGAGCAGCTCCACGAGGCCGAGATAGGCGAGGTTGCGGTCGAGGCCGGCGGTCGGCCGCTTGCCGGTCTCCTGGATCGGGTGGACGGGGAATTCGAGGACGATCCCGCCCGCCTCGCGGATGCCCTCGCGGATCCGCTCCGCGAGGACGAGGTGGTGGCGATTGCACGGGGACAGGTCCGAGCCGGTCTGGGCGATGCCGATGATCGGCTTGCCCGAGCGCAGCTCCTCCAGGCTGAGCCCGAAGTTCAGGTAGCGCTCCAGGTAGAGCGCCGTCATGTCGATATTGTCGGGGTTGTCGAACCACGCGCGCGAGCGCAGGGGCCGTGCAATCGGTCGGTCGGTCATTTCTGGGTCCGGTGGGCGGGGCTGGTCGAGAAGCGGTAGGTGATCACGTTCCGGTAGGTCTTGCCGGGATCGAGCCGGGCCGAGCCGAAGGCCGGCCGGTTCGGCGTGTCGGGGAAGAGCTCCGGCTCCAGCGCCAGGGCGTCCGACTGGCGGTAGGCGAGGCCGGACTTGCCCACCGCGGTCGCGTCGAGGAAGTTGCCGGCGTAGAACTGGAGGCCGGGCTGGTTGCTCGCCACGTCGAGGACGCGGCCCGAGTCCGGATCCTCGACCCGCGCCACGGGGTGCGGCTCGGCCGTGGGCGCGTCGGTCACGACCCAGTTGTGGTCGTAGCCGCGCCCGCGCACGATCTGAACGTCCCGCCCGTCGCGGATCCGCGCGCCGATCACCGCGGGCTCGCGGAAGTCGAAGGGCGTGCCGGCCACCGGCAGGTGTTCCCCGGTCGGGATCAGGGTGGCGTCGACCGGCGTGAAGCGCTCTGCCGGGATGGTCAGGGTCTGGTCGAGGATCGAGCGGCCCGAGCCCTCGCCCGCGAGGTTGAAGAAGCTGTGGTTGGTCAGGTTGACGATGGTCGGCTTGTCGGTCGTCGCCTCGTAGGTGACCGTGAGCGTGTTCGTGTCGTCCAGCGCGTAGGTGGCGGTCGCCGTCAGCGTGCCGGGATAGCCCTCCTCGCCGTCCGGGCTGACGTAGCGGAGGGTCACCGACGGGGCCGCGCCGCCCTTGACCGCGGTGATCGTCCAGAGCCGCTTGTCGAAGCCGGCCGCGCCGCCGTGCAGGGCGTTCGGGCCGTCGTTGGTGGCCAGCGTGTAGGCCCGGCCGTCGAGGGTGAAGCGCCCGGCGCGGATGCGGTTGGCGTAGCGCCCGACGCTCGCGCCGAAATAGTTGCCCCTGGCCAGGTAGGAGGCGAGGTCGTCGTAGCCGAGCACCACGTCGGCGGCCTTGCCGGACCGGTCCGGCACGTCGAGGCTCCGCAGCAGCGCCCCCCACGACAGGATCCGCGCCGTGATGCCCTTGCCGTTCGTCAGCGTCACCTCCTCGACCGTCCGTCCGTCCGGCAGCGTGCCGAACACCGTCCGGGTCGGCTCGGCCGCCCGCGCCGGGTCCGGCGTCAGGCCCGGCAGGGCCGCACAGGCGCACAGCGCCAGGGATCCCACTCCTCGCATCGCGTTCTCCCCCCTCGTGATTCAGCCCGCCGCGCCGGTCCTGCGCCGGTCCACGACGGGGCGCGCGGTTGACGTCCGCGAACCCGGTATATACTCAGACAAATAAAAGGGACAACACGGGACCCCGGCAAGGCGGCCCGAAAGGCAGAGGACAACGCCGGATGGCTGGACCGATCGCGACCGCGGGGACCGCGGCGCCCCGGACGGGGGCGGAGGCCGCGCGCGACCGGGGCGGCTACCGCCCGGCCCTGTCGCTGCTGGCGAGCCTGTTCTTCATGTGGGGCTTCATCACGGTCATCAACAACACGCTGCTGCCGCACCTGCGCAGCGTGTTCGACCTCGATTACACGCAGACCACGCTGATCGAGTCCGTCTGGTTCATCGCCTACTTCGTCGCCTCGATCCCGGCGGCCAAGCTGATCGAGCGCGTCGGCTACCAGCGCGCCCTGGTGACGGGGCTGGGCATCATGGCGCTGGGCACCCTCGGGATGATCCTCGCCGCCCACCGGGTCTCCTACGCGATCACGCTCGCGGCCCTGTTCGTGATCGCCAGCGGCATCACCCTCCTGCAGGTCGCCGCGAACCCCTACGTGGCGGTGGTCGGCCCGGCCGAGAGCGCCCCGGCGCGGCTGAACCTCGTGCAGGCGTTCAACTCCCTCGGGACGACCCTGGCGCCGCTGTTCGGCGGCTACCTGATCCTCGGCCGCTCGGCCTCGGGCAACGCCGCCGCCGGCGCCACCCTGACCCCGGCCGAGCGCCTCGCCGACGCGCAGTCGGTGCAGCTGCCCTACCTGATCGTGGCGGTGATCCTCGTCGTCCTCGCCGTGGTCATCGCCCGCTTCCCGCTGCCCGCCATGGGTGCCTCCGGCGGCGCCACGGCCCGGGCCGCCAGGGCCGAGCGCGCCGGCCTGTCGCTCTGGCGCCACCGCAACCTCGTGCTCGGCGTGCCGGCGATCTTCATCTACCTGATCGCCGAGATCGGGGTGTCGAACCTGTTCATCAACTTCGTGTCGCAGCCCGAGATCGGCGACCTGACCCACGCCCAGGCCTCGCGCTACCTGTTCCTGCTCTGGGGCGGCATGATGGTCGGCCGCTTCGTCGGCAGCTACCTGATGCAGCGGTGCCCGGCCGAGACCGTCCTGGCCGGCGCGGCGGTCGGCGCCTGCGCGGTGATGCTCGTGGCGACCTTCGCCACCGGCCACCTCGCCCTGTGGGCGCTGATCTCGGTCGGCCTGTTCCACGCGATCATGTTCCCGACGATCTTCACCCTGGGCATCCGCGGCCTCGGCCCGCTCACCGAGGAGGGCGCCGGGCTGCTGATCATGGCGATCGCGGGCGGCTCCCTGGTCGTGGTGCAGGGCTGGGCGGCGGACCGGTACGGGCTGCAGCACGCCTTCCTGATCACCGCCGCCTGCGAGCTCTACGTCCTGTTCTACGCGCTCTGGGGCTGCCGGACCGGCGCCGCATCGCGGCCGGCCGGCGCCTGAGCGTCGGCCGGGCGAGGGGCACGGCCATGGACCCGCGGATCCGCATCCTCGATCGGCCCCGCCGCGACCGGCTCGGCGAGGGCCCGGTCTGGGTTCCGGAACGGGGCGTGCTGTTCTGGGTCGATATCGAGGCGCCAGCCCTGAACTGGCTCGACCTCGCCGTCGGCGCGACCGGCACGCGGCCGTTCCCGGAACCGATCGGCTGGATCATCCCCCGCGCGGGCCGGCGCGACTTCATCGTCGGGCTGAAGAGCGGCTTCGCGACCTACGATCTGGAGGCCGGTCGCCTCGCGCCGATCGGCGACCCCGAGCCCGACGATCCGGACAACCGCCTGAACGACGCCAAGGTCGACGGCGCCGGCCGGATCTGGGCCGGCAGCATGCACCAGGCCGAGACCGCGGTCTCGGGCGCCCTGCACCGGCTCGATCCGGACCTGACGTGGCGACGGATGGATACCAGCTACGGCGTCGCCAACGGGCCGACCTTCAGCCGCGACGGCCGGATCCTCTATCACAGCGACAGCGCCGCCCGGACGGTCTACGCCTTCGACCTCGCCGCCGACGGGGCGCTGACGGGCAAGCGGCCCTTCCTGCGCTTCCCCGACGACTGGGGCTGGCCCGACGGCATGACCACGGATGCCGAGGGCTGCCTGTGGATCGCCCACTGGGGCGGCGGCCGGATCAGCCGCTTCGATCCCGACGGGCGCCTGCTGCGCGCGATCCCCCTGCCCGCCCCCAACATCACGAGCTGCGCCTTCGCGGGCCACGGCCTCGACCGGCTGTTCGTCACCTCGGCGGCGCGGGGGGCCGAGCACGTGCCGGAGGCCGGCGCGCTGTTCGAGCTCGACGTCGGCGTCGCCGGCCTGCCGCCCCGCGCCTTCGCGGGCTGACGGACCCGGCGCCTAGGACAACAGGCCCCTGCGGCGATCTTCCCCCTCCCCCGGCGGGGCCGGTTCCCCGGCGGCCGGGGAGCGGGATGCCGGGGCCCGCGCGTGGCAACGGGCCCCCGGATCCCGCGGCGGGGCCGCCGCGGCATGTGCCCGCGCGGTGCCGGCGAGGCCCGGCCAGTACATCCGGTCGGGCTTTGCTGAGGGAATAGGTCGCTGATCGTCGCCCTCCGCCGCGGCCATACTGGCCGCGCCCGCGGATCGACTGCCGCACGATGATCCGTTGTTGACGACAGATGAGCGGCCGTATTTATTCGTTTTCGCCGTTATAGTCCCGCTTGCGGCCGAACAAATTCGGCTCTTAACTTGAGTTATTTCATCGGGACGGGATTCCCGATCTACATAGCTTTAAGTCCTTGCAGGGGAGTTTCCACGCCTCGTGCCGGAATCCGTGCTCATTACCGGTGGTGCTGGCTTCATCGGCCGCCACCTCTCCGCCGAGCTGCTGCGCCGCGGCTACCGCGTGCGGGTGCTCGACAGCCTGATCGAGCAGGTCCACGGCGGCGAGACGGGCCCCGGCGGCGCCGGGGCGCTGCCGCCGGAGGTCGAGTTCCAGGCCGGCGACGTCCGCGACGGCGCCGCCGTGGCCCGCGCCCTGTCGGGCATCGACCGGGTCGTCCACCTCGCGGCCGAGGTCGGCGTCGGCCAGAGCATGTACGCGGTAGAGCGCTACGTCTCGGTCAACGATTGCGGCACGGCGGTCCTGTTCCAGCAGCTCATCGACGCCCCGGTGAAGCGCGTGGTCGTGGCCTCCTCGATGAGCATCTACGGGGAGGGGCTGTACCGCGCCTCGGACGGGTCGACCGCCGAGGAGGTGGTGCGCCGCCCGCGCCGGTCCGGGGAGCCCTGGGACCCCCTCGACGGGCATGGGCAGCCGATGCGGCCGATCCCGACGCCCGAGACGAAGCGGCCGGCGCTCGCCTCGGTCTACGCGCTGACCAAGTACATGCAGGAGCGCCTGACGCTCACCCTCGCGCCCGCCTACGGGATGGAGGGCGTGGCGCTCCGCCTGTGGAACGCCTACGGGCCGGGCCAGGCGCTCTCGAACCCCTATACCGGCGTGCTGGCGATCTTCGCGGCGCGCCTCCACAACGGCCAGCCGCCGATGATCTTCGAGGACGGCGCGCAGCGGCGCGACTTCGTCCACGTGGAGGACGTCGCGCAGGCCTTCGCGCTGGCCCTGGAGCACCCGGCCGCCGCCGGCCAGGTCTACAACGTCGGCAGCGGCCAGGACCGCACGGTCAGCGAGGTCGCCCGCCTGCTCGCCCGCGCGATGGGCCGCGCGGAGATCGCGCCGGAGGTGACCGGCCAGGCGCGGCTCGGCGACATCCGCCACTGCATCGCCGATATCGGCAAGATCCGGCGGGAACTCGGCTACGCGCCGCGCCGCGACTTCGCCGAGGGGCTCGCCGAACTCGCCGCCTGGGTGGCCGAGCAGCAGGCCGTCGACCGCGTCGCCGAGGCGCGGCGCGAGCTCGAAGCGCGCGGTCTCGTCGCGTGAGCGGCCGGCCGATCCTCGTCACCGGCGGCGCCGGGTTCATCGGCGCCAACCTGTCCGACAGCCTCGCGGCCGACGGCCACGCGGTGATCGTCTACGACATCCTCTCGCGCCCCGGCGTCGAGGCCAACCTCGCGTGGCTGCGGCAGCGCCACGGCGGCCGGATCGTCCCGATCGTCGCCGACATCCGCGACGTCCAGGAGCTCGGCCGCGCGGTGGCGGAGGCCGGCGCGGTGTTCCACTTCGCCGCCCAGGTGGCGGTGACGACGAGCCTCGTCGCGCCCCGGGCCGACATGGAGATCAACCTCCTCGGCACCGTGAACCTGCTGGAGGCCCTGCGGGCCGAGGCGCGGCCGGTGCCGCTCCTCTACGCCTCGACCAACAAGGTCTACGGCGACCTGCCCGACATCGCCCTGGAGGCGGTCGGCGACGCCTATCTGCCGGCCGATCCGGAGCTGCGCCGGCGCGGCATCGGCGAGACCCGGCCGCTGGATTTCCACACGCCCTACGGCTGCTCCAAGGGGGCCGCGGACCAGTACGTCCTCGACTACGCCCGCAGCTTCGGCATCCCGGCGGCGGTGATGCGGATGAGCTGCATCTACGGGCCCCGCCAGATGGGCAACGAGGACCAGGGCTGGGTCGCCCACTTCCTGATACGGGCGCTCGCCGGCGAGGCGGTCACGCTCTACGGCGACGGACGGCAGGTGCGCGACATCCTGCACGTGCGCGACGTGGTGGCGGTCTACCGGGCGGCGCTCGCCCGCATCGACGCCGCGGCGGGCCGCGCCTTCAACGTCGGCGGCGGCCCCGGCAACGCCGTGAGCCTGCTGCAGCTCCTCGACCATGTCGGCGCCCTGCTGGGGCGCCCGGTGGCGCGCAGCTTCCAGGCCTGGCGCCCGGGCGACCAGCGCTACTACGTCTCGGACACCCGCCGGGCGGTCCAGCGGCTCGGCCTCGCCCCCTTCACGGCCTGGCGCGACGGCGTCGCCGACCTCGCCGGCTGGCTCGCCGCCGCGCGCGCACCGTCGGACGGCGCGGCACCGATCGCGGCACCGATCGCGGGAGCGGCCGCGTGAGGGTCGCCCTGGTCAACCCGCCCTGGGACTTCCGCAACAGCATCTATTTCGGCTGCCGCGAGCCGCACCTGCCGCTCGAGCTCGGCTATTCCGCGGCGCTGCTGGCGGCCGCCGGCCACGAGACGCTGCTCGTGGACGCGCATCTCGAGGGCCTGACCGCCGGGGCCGCCGCCGACCGCGTGGCCGCCTTCGCCCCCGCCATGACGGTGGTGGCGACCGCCCCCACCTACCTGTTCTGGCGCTGCGCCCCGCCGGAGCTGCGGGTGCCCCGCCTGTTCCTCGACACCCTGGCGGGCCGGGGCGGGACGACCGTGGCGGTCGGCCCCCACGGCTCCGCGACGCCGCGCCCGGTCCTCGACAAGCTCGGCTGCGCGGTCGTCATGCGCGGCGAGTGCGAGGAGGTCGTCGCCCGGCTCMCCGGCCTGCCCGACCTGCGCCCGGACACCCTGCGGGCCGTGCCCGGCCTCGCCGTCCGCGACGACGGGGCGGTCGCGGTGACCGGCCCGCCCCAGGCGGGCCGCTTCACCGATCTGCCGGCCCTGCGCTGGCCGGATCACTGGATCGCCCGGCACCGGCACCACCACCACCGGTTCGACGCCGCGCCGGACGGCCCGGGCGCGGAGGTCGAGGCCTCGCGCGGCTGCCCCTACACCTGCTCGTTCTGCGCCAAGATCGACTTCCGCGACGCCTATCGCCGCCGGGAGCTCCCCATCGTCCTCGACGAGATCGACGGGCTGATCGCGCAGGGCGTCACCTACGTCTACTTCGTCGACGAGATCTTCCTGCCGCAGAAGCCGCTCCTGGAGGCGCTGGTCGCCCGGGACCTACGCTTCGGGATCCAGACCCGGATCGACCTGTGGAAGCCCGACCTGCTCGACCTCCTCGGGGCGGCGGGCTGCGTCTCCATCGAGGCCGGGATCGAGAGCCTGACCGAGGCGGGCCGCGCCGCCCTCGACAAGCGCTGCCGCGCCTCGACCGACGACCTCGCCGAGCGGCTGATCCACGCGCGCCGCACCGTGCCGTTCGTGCAGGCGAACCTGATCGCGGTCGCGGGCGACGACCCCGACCTCGTGGCGGCGTGGCGCGACCGCCTGCGCGGCCAGGGCGTCTGGGCGAACGACCCGGTGCCGCTCTACCCCTATCCGAGCTCCCCGGATTACCGCCGCCTCTGGGGCGAGCCCGACGACCGGGCCTGGGAGCGGGCGCACGCCCACTACCTCGGCCAGTTCGCGCAGTTCAGCGAGATCCAGGACGAGCGCCCCCTGCCCCTGCCCGAGCTGGAGGCCGCATGCGGGTGCTGCTGAACCCCGCCCCGGCAGCGGCGCCGCACGTCCTGATGAGCGCGGACGCGGTGGGCGGCGTCTGGCAGTACAGCCTCGACCTCGCGGCCGGCCTGGTCCGGCGGGGCCTCGCCGTGACCGTGGCGGTCCTGGGCCCGGCCCCCTCCGCGGCGCGGATCGCGGCNGCCGCCGGAGCGGCCGCGGCCGATCGCGCCGCCCGCTACGGGGTCGAGGCGATGACCGAGGGCGTGCTCGGGGTGCTGCGCGGCCTCCGCGACGGGGCGCCGGCCCGGCTCGGCGGGGCCGCGGCATGAGGATCGCCTACTTCACCCACTCGCTGGCCTCGTGCTGGAACCACGGCAACGCGCACTTCCTGCGCGGCGTCCTGCGCGAACTGCGGGCGCGCGGCCACGCCGTCGCGGCCTACGAGCCCGAGGGGGCCTGGAGTCTCGCGAATCTCCTGCGCGACCACGGCGCGGCCGGCCTCGACGCCTACCGGGCGGCCTATCCGGAGCTGGCGTCCGACCGCTACGCGGCGGTCGACGCGGTGGTGGAGCGCGTGGCGGAATGCGACCTCGTGCTGGTCCACGAGTGGAGCGAGCCGGCCCTCGTGGCGGCGCTCGGCGCCGCCCGGCGCCGCGGGGCGCGCTACACGCTCCTGTTCCACGACACCCACCACCGGGCGGTGAGCGCCCCGGCGGAGATGGAGCGCTTCGACCTCTCCGGCTACGACGGCGTGCTCGCCTTCGGCGAGACCCTGGCCGCCGTCTACCGGGCGAAGGGCTGGGGCCGCCGCGCCTTCGTCTGGCACGAGGCGGCCGACACGCGTCTGTTCCGGCCGCCTGCGGAAGAGGCGGCCCGCGCCGGCCTGATCTGGATCGGCAACTGGGGTGACGACGAGCGCAGCGCGGAGCTCGAGACCTACCTGTTCCGCCCGGCCGCGCAGGTCGGCCTGCCGCTGGACGTCTACGGCGTGCGCTACCCCGCGGCGGCGCTCGCGACGCTCGGGCGCACCGGCGCCCGCTATCACGGCTGGGCGCCGAACGCCGCCGCGCCCGGCCTGTTCGCCCGCCATCTCGCCACCGTGCACGTGCCCCGGCGCTTCTACGTGGAGCGGCTGCCCGGCATCCCGACGATCCGGGTGTTCGAGGCTCTCGCCTGCGGCATCCCGCTGGTCTGCGCGCCCTGGGACGACGCGGAAGCGCTGTTCCGGCCGGGCCTGGACTACCGCGTCGCCCGCACCGGCGCCGAGATGGAGAGCCACCTGCGCGCCCTCCGGACTGATCCCGAGCTGCGCCGCGCCCTCGCGGCCTCCGGCCTCGCCACGATCCGGGCGCGCCACACCTGCGCGCACCGGGCCGAGGAACTCCTGTCCATCGCCGCCGGCCTGCGGGCGCCCGCCACCCTGGAGGCCACCGCGTGAGAATCGCCTTCTACGGCTCCTCCCTGCTATCGTCCTACTGGAACGGCGCCGCCACCTATTACCGGGGCATGCTCGCAGCCCTGGCGCGGCACGGCCACACCATCACCTTCTACGAGCCGGACGCCTTCGACCGGCAGCAGCACCGGGACATCGAGCCGCCGCCCTACGCGGCGGTGACGGTCTACCCGGCGACGATCGAGGCGGCGCGCGCGGTCACCGCAGAGGCCGCGCGGGCCGACGTGGTCGTCAAGGCGAGCGGCGTCGGCGTGTTCGACGACGCGCTGCTCCAGGGCGTGATCGCGGCGTCGCGCCCCGAGGCTCTGCGGATCTTCTGGGATGTCGACGCCCCGGCGACGCTCGCCGAGATGCGCGCCGATCCCGACCACGCGCTCCGCCGCGCCCTGCCGGACCTCGACCTCGTGCTCACCTACGGCGGCGGCCCGCCGGTGGTCGCGGCCTACGAGGGCTTCGGCGCCCGCGCCTGCATCCCGATCTACAACGCGCTCGATCCGGAGACCCATTTCCCGGTGCCGCCGGAGCCGCGCTTCGCGGCCGACCTCGCCTTCCTGGGCAACCGCCTGCCGGACCGCGAGGCAAGAGTAGAGAAATTCTTCCTCGCGGCGGCGGCGCGCCTGCCAGAGCGGTCTTTCCTCATCGGCGGCAACGGCTGGGAGAGCCGCGGCCTGCCGCTCAACGTCCGGCATCTCGGCCACGTCTACACGCGCGAGCACAACGCCTTCAACACGACGCCCCTCGCCGTCCTGAACATCGCCCGCGACAGCATGGCGGCGGTCGGCTTCTCCCCCGCCACCCGGGTGTTCGAGGCGGCCGGCGCCGGCGCCTGCCTGATCACCGACGCCTGGGAGGGGCTCGGCCTGTTCCTCGACGAAGGGAGCGAGGTGCTGGTCGCCCGGGACGGGCGCGACGTCGCCGACCACGTCGCCGCCCTCACCCCGGAGCGGGCCCGCGCCGTCGGCGAGGCCGCCCGCCGGCGCATCACCGCCGAGCACACCTACGCGCACCGGGCGGTCGAGGTCGACGCGATCCTGCGGGCGGAGGCGGCCCGCAAGGCGGACGCGACCCGGCGGAGCGTCGCGTGAGCGCGCGCGCGATGCGCGTCGTCGTCCTGGGCCTGAGCCTGTCCTCGTCCTGGGGGAACGGCCACGCGACCACCTACCGGGCGCTCCTCAAGGCCTTCGCGGCCCGCGGCCACGCCGTCCTGTTCCTGGAGCGCGACGTGCCCTGGTACGCCGAGCACCGCGACCTGCCCGATCCGGGCTTCTGCGATCTCGCCCTCTACGCCGATCTCGACGGGCTCGACGCGCACCGCGCCGCCATCGCCGGGGCGGAGGCCGTGATCGTCGGCTCCTACGTGCCGGAGGGCATCGCGGCGGGGGCCCGCGTGCTCGACTGGGCCCGGGGAACCCGGGCCTTCTACGACATCGACACGCCCGTGACCCTGGCCGCCCTGGAGGCCGGCACCTGCGCCTACCTCGCGGCCGGGCAGATCCGGGATTACGACCTCTACCTGTCCTTCACGGGCGGCCCGACCCTGCGGCGCCTGGAGCGGGCCTACGGCGCGCCCGTGGCCGAAGCCCTCTACTGCTCGGTCGATCCCGAGGCGTACCCGGCTCTCGACCGAGCGGCGCGCTACGATCTCTCCTATCTCGGGACCTACAGCCCGGACCGGCAGCCCACGCTGGAGCGCCTGCTGATCGAGCCGGCCCGCCGCGCGCCCGAACTCCGCTTCGCGGTGGCGGGTCCGCAGTACCCGGCCGGGATCGACTGGCCCGCCAACGTGGCGCGGATCGAGCACCTGCCGCCGGACCGGCACCCCGACTTCTACGGGGCGAGCCGCTACACCCTGAACGTCACCCGCGCCGACATGGTCCGGGCCGGCTGGAGCCCGAGCGTGCGCCTGTTCGAGGCGGGCGCCTGCGGCACGCCGGTGCTCTCCGACGCCTGGGACGGTCTCGACACCCTGCTCGTCCCCGAGCGCGAGATCCTGCTGCCCGACGGTCCGGACGCCGTCCTCGCCGTCCTGCGCGGTCGCGCCGAGGCGGAGCGGCGGCGGCTGGGTGCGGCCGCCCGCGCGGCGATGCTGGCGCGGCACACCGCCGCCGCCCGCGCCGCGGAGTTGGAGCGCTATCTCTGCAGGGCGCGCGCGCCCGCGCCCGATCTCGCGATCATCGGTCACTAGGCACTCGGGAGAATGATGGTGGGAACCAGGAGCGGCATCCGAGTCCTCGTCGCCGGCGGCGCCGGGTTCATCGGCTCGCATCTGATCGACGCGCTCCTCGCCGACGGGGCGCGCGTCACCTGTGTCGACAGCCTGCTGACCGGGCGGCGGTCGAACCTCGCCCATCTCGCCAACGAGGCGCGGTTCGACTTCGTCGAGGCGGACGTGACCGAGCCGCTGCCGGCGCTGCCGCGGTTCGACCGGGTGTTCAACCTCGCCTGCGCGGCCTCGCCGCCGCACTACCAAGCCGACCCGGTCCACACGATGATGACCAGCGTGCTGGGCACCGGACGGCTGCTGGAAGTCGCCCGGGATGCCGGGGCGCGCTTCCTCCAGGCCTCCACCAGCGAGGTCTACGGCGATCCGGAGCGGCACCCGCAGCAGGAATCCTACTGGGGCAACGTCAACCCGACCGGGCCGCGGGCCTGCTACGACGAGGGCAAGCGCTCCGCCGAGACCCTGACCTTCGATTTCGAGCGCCAGCACGGCCTCGACATCCGCGTCGCGCGGATCTTCAACACCTACGGTCCGCGGATGCGCGCCGACGACGGCCGGGTCGTCTCCAACGTGATCTGCCAAGCGCTCGCCGGCGACGACATCACGGTCTACGGCAACGGCGAGCAGACCCGCTCCTTCTGCTACGTCAGCGACCTGGTGGACGGGCTCCTGCGGCTGATGGCGGCGGAGACGCCCCTCGCCGGCCCGGTCAACCTCGGCAACCCCCGCGAGCTGACGGTCGGCGCGCTGGTCGACCTCGTGGTGCGGATGACCGAGACGCCGTCGCGGATCGTGCGCCGGCCGCTGCCGGTGGACGACCCCCAGCGCCGCCGGCCGGACATCACCCGCGCCGAGACCCTGCTCGGCTGGTCGCCCCGGGTGCCCCTGGAGGAGGGGCTGGAGGCGACGATCGCGTGGTTCTCCCGCGAGATCGCCCCGCGCCGGGCCCGTCCGGCCATTAAGGAGCGCGCCGTTGTCGCCGGCTGAGCCACGCCCCGGGCGGCCGAGGCGCTGATGGACGCCGCCCCCATCCGCGTCGGCCTCGTCGGGATCGGCAACTGCGCCTCGTCCTTCGTGCAGGGGCTGCACCATTACCGCGACGCGGCGCCCGGCGAGCCCGTGCCCGGCCTGATGTCGCCGGATCTCGGCGGTTACCGGGTGCGCGACATCGCGGTGGTCGCGGCCTTCGACGTCGCCGCCGCCAAGGTCGGGCGCGACCTCGCCGCGGCGATCCTGGCCCAGCCCAACAACACGCAGGTCTTCGCCGCGGTGCCGGAGACCGGCGTCACGGTCCGGCGCGGGCCGACGCTCGACGGGATCGGCCGCTACCTCGAGGGCGTGGTGGCGGAGTCCTCCGAGCCGGTCGCCGACGTGGCGGCCGAACTGCGGCGCACCGGCACGCAGGTGCTGGTCTCCTACCTGCCGGTGGGCTCCCAAGGGGCGACCGAGTTCTACGCGGCCTGCGCGCTCCAGGCCGGCTGCGCCTTCGTGAACTGCATCCCGGTCTTCATCGCGTCGAACCCGGAATGGGCGGAGCGCTTCGCCGCGCGGGGGCTGCCGATCGTCGGGGACGACATCAAGAGCCAGGTCGGCGCCACGATCGTGCACCGGGTGCTGGCCAATCTCCTGCGCGAGCGCGGCGTCCGGCTGGACCGGACCTACCAGCTCAATTTCGGCGGCAACGCCGACTTCCTGAACATGCTGGAGCGCGAGCGGCTGGAATCGAAGAAGCTCTCGAAGACCCGGGCGGTGACGAGCCAGCTCGACGGAGCCCTGGCGCCGGGCGACATCCATGTCGGCCCGAGCGACCACGTGCCGTGGCTGACCGACCGGAAATGGGCGCATATCCGGCTGGAGGGCACCGCCTTCGGCGGCGTGCCCCTGAACATCGAGCTGAAGCTCGAAGTCTGGGACTCGCCGAACTCGGCCGGCATCGTGATCGACGCGGTGCGCTGCGCCCGCCTCGCCCTCGACCGGGGTCTCGGCGGGGCCCTGGAGGGGCCGTCGAGCTACTTCATGAAGTCGCCGCCCCGGCAGTTCACCGACGCCGAGGCGCGGGAGCGGACCCTGCGCTTCGCGGCGGGCGAGGGCGCGTGAGGGCGGTCGGCGCACCGGCGGGCGCTGGACCGGCCGCCCGGTCGCTGNGGCGAGCCCGCGCGCGCGCGCCGCCGAGACCGCCGCGCCGATCGCCGCGGCCCTCGGCCTGACGGTCGCGACCGAGCCCGACCTCGACGAGATCGAGACCGGCGCCTGGACGGGCCGCGGCTTCGACGCCCTCGCGGCCGATCCCCTCTGGGCCGCCTGGAACGCGGAGCGCGCGACCGCCCGCCCGCCGGGGGGCGAGAGCATGGCGGAGGCGCAGGGACGTATCGGCCGGGTCCTCGCCCGCTTCGCGGCGGACGGCGCGCCCGTGATCCTGGTGAGCCACGGCGACGTCATCCGGGCCGTCCTGCTCGGACTCCTCGGCCTCGGCCTCGACGCCTACGACCGGATCGTCGTCGACCCGGCCTCTCTCAGCGAACTCGCCCTCTGGCCCGGCGGCGGGCGGGTCGTGTCGATCAACGAACGGACCGCGCCATGACGGCCGAAGAGCTGCGGCGGCGGGCCGACGCCCTCGGCCCCTGGTTCCACAACATCGACCTCGGCGACGGCGTCTGGACCGCCCCGGACCATTTCCTCGGCGACTATCCGGGCGTGAAGTGGCGGCGCTTCGCCGACGCGCTGCCCGCCGACCTCACCGGCAAGAGCGTCCTCGACATCGGCTGCAACGGCGGCTTCTACGCCATCGCGATGAAGCGGCGCGGCGCGGCCCGCGTGCTCGGCCTCGATTCCGACGACCGCTACCTCGCCCAGGCCCGTTTCGCCGCCGCCCGGCTCGGCCACGACATCGAGTTCCGCAACCTCTCGGTCTACGACGTGGGGGCCCTGGGCGAGCGGTTCGACGTGGTGCTGTTCATGGGGGTGCTCTACCACCTGCGCCACCCGCTGCTGGCCCTCGACCTGATCCGCGAGCACGTGGCCGGCGACCTCCTGGTGTTCCAGTCGATGCTGCGCGGCAGCCGGGCCGTCGAGCCCGTCGCCGAGGATTACGATTTCTGGGACATGGACCCGTTCGAGCGGCCCGGTTACCCGCGGATGCACTTCGTCGAGCGCGCCTACGCGCATGACTGGACGAACTGGTGGATCCCCAACCGCGCCGGCATCGAGGCGATGCTGCGGGCGAGCGGCTTCGCCATCGCGGCCCGGCCCGAGGCGGAGGTCTATCTCTGCCGCACCGCGCCGGTCCCCTACGGGGTGGGGGCCGCATACCCCGCGCGGGCGCGGGCTCACGGACGCGGGGGAACGCGATGATCGACTCGGTGATGCTCTGGAACGAGCCCAACAACAAGTCGCACTGGGATCCCGAGATCGACCCCGACTGGCTGCTCTTCGCCGAGATGGCCAAGGAGGCGGGCCACGCGGTCCGGGCGGCGAACCCGAACCTGCTCCGCGTCCTCGGCGGCATCTCGCCGATCGACCCGGTCTTCATCCGCAACATGGCGGGCCGCGGCGTCCTCGACGCGGTCGACGCGGTCGCGGTGCACGGCTTCCCCCTCGACTGGAACCTGTGGTCGATCCACGACTGGCCGGCCAAGCTGGAGGAGATCCGCGCGGTCACCGACCTGCCGGTCTGGGTCTCGGAGGTCGGCGTCTCGACCTTCGGCGCCGAGGAGGTCCAGGATTGGGGCCTGCGCCGGACCCTCGAGCTGCTCGCCGGCCGGGCGCCGCGGATCCACTGGTACAGCCTCTACGACCTGCCGCGGGAATGGGAGGCCACCACCCGCCACAAGGAGGCCGAGGGCTCCTCGTACTACCGGCACTTCCACATGGGCCTGCTCCGGCAGGACGGCACCCCGAAGATCGCCCTGGAGAGCTTCGCCCGCCACGCGCCGGAGATCGGCCTGTGCCAGTGGTTCCACTTCGAGGACCACCGGCTCGACGAGGCCGTCGCGTGGATGAAGCGGCTCGGCGTGCGCTACCTGCGCACCGGCCTGTCCTGGGCCGACAGCTTCCGCCCCGGCGCGCTCGACTGGTTCGACCGGCAGATGGCGGCGCTGCGGGATTTCGACGTCACCGTCACCTTCTGCTTCACTCCGGAGCACCGGGGGATCTCGCCCCACCACACCAGCGCGCCGCTGGTCCGCACCGAGTTCGCGGAGTTCTGCGCCGCCATGGTCCGCCGCTACGCCCCCGCGCCCCGGCCGGGCACGACCTGGTAGGGCGCGCCGCGCGCCGGCCGGGTGCGGGCCGAGCGGTCGCGGGCCGCCCGTTTGCCAGCAGTCGCGGGAACGTGCGCGCGTCTCATCCGGATGGGGGATGCGGGTGCCGCGTCCCGGGTCTACGGTCGGGCCTTCTCCGAGACGAGATCACCTCAAGCCCGCCCGGCCAGGCCGCGGCGGGCTTCTTGTCGGGCGCCGCCCGGCGCCGTGCCGGGCGTCCCGGGCAGGCGCTACCGCCGGATCGGCAGCCGGTGGCGGGCGTAGCCGGCGGCATCGCGCACGACCAGGCTCCAGGACCGGTCGGGATCTTCCGCGCAGACCTCGTCGGCCATCTCGGCGATGACGCTGCGCGCCTCGGCCATGGCCTCCTCCAGGCTGCCGACCTCCACGCCGTCGTCGTCCCGGATCGTCTCCTCGCCGCTCTCGAGGTCGAAGTAGAAGCGCTCGGACACCGACCTCCCCCCTGCTGCCGCCCCGCGGCGATCGTCCGGATATCTCTACGTAGTGCGAAACACGACTGGGAAAGGTCTTCGGCTCGATAAACCTTAATGTATCTAAAACATGGAGTTTGCCCGGTACTACGCGAGCCGGCCGAGATTCCGCTCACGGTATCGCTTACAAGAATGTCCAGCGTCCCCCCGCCGTCGTCCGACGGCCCGGAGCGGTGGCGCGCCTGAGCCGGGGCCCCGTGACATGTCGACCTCCGCCAACCCGCCCAACCCGAGCGCCGAGACGGCCGCGCTCCGCAAGGACAAGCTGCGCGCGCACATCAGGAGCGTTCTGTCGACGATCCGGTCCCATCATACGGCCCGCGGGGCGTCGTCGATCCGCACCACGGGCTACGTCCTTGGCGGGTGGTTCTGCGGCGCGGCTGCGGCGTCGATCCCGCTTTTTACGTAGCAACGGTCCATCCAAGGGATGTGTTTCATGAGGCGCCGCGAACCGGCGCTTCGAACGGCGTCCCATGGCAGAGAACACCCAGATCCGGTCCCATATCCGCGGCGTGCTGCTCCGATTGATGCGGCGGCTGCGCGAGCGGGCCGGCTGACGGGGCCTCTTCGAGGCCCGGGGGACGGTCAACAGGAGGCCGTCGCCCGACGGCCCGGCCTCCCTGACCGCCGAGCCGCGTGATGAGCAGACCGCGTCGGTGCGTGCGACGGTCCACGCGACGGTGCATCGTGGGCGTGGCCTCCGGCTCGGGGGCGGCGCCCGACGCTCCGATCCCCGCCCGCGATGCCGCCCGGCGGACCGGTCGGAAGGCGGGACCGAAGCCCCCGAGAATCCGCAGGACGACCCGCATTTCGCGCGCGAATAATCGGTCTCGTGCAGCCTTTGCGCCGGAAGGCGCCGTCTTCGCCCACAGGTCGCGACTTTATCTCGGTTCGATACAGATCTAGTCTGTCGCACCGATCGAGGCGGCACCGCGCGCCCGCGCCGGGCGGCGGCCGTCCGGATCGGCTCCCGAGGTGACGATGGGCCAGACGACGATCAAGGACGTCGCCCGACGGGCCGGCGTGAGCTTCCAGACGGTCTCGCTGGTCCTGAATCACCCGCAGAAGGTCGCCCGGACCACGCGCGAGACCATCGAGACGGCCATGCGCGACCTGGACTTCGTGCCCAGCCTCGCGGCCCGGTCGCTGCGCAAGAAGCCGAGCCGCAGCGTCGCCTGCGTGTTCGCCCCCGCGCCGGGGCCCGCCGCCGACGGGGGCTGCCCGGGCGTGGAGGCCGATCACGGCCACGTCCTCCAGACCTTCGGTACCGTCACCGACCAGCAGGGCTACACCCTGGTCCATCGCTGCCGCCGCGGCGACGACCCGGACGGCCCGGGCCGGATCGCCAGCCTGGTCAGCGAGGCCCGGGTCGACGGCCTCGTGGTCTTCCCCGAGGACCGGGACGACCCGCTGATCGGCCTGCTCCAGGCCAAGCGGTGCCCGTTCGTGGTGTTCGGCCTGGACGTGCCCGGCACGCACTACGCCGCGCGGGCCGAGCGCGACGCGATCCACGGGGTCGTCCGCCACCTGATCGCGGCGGGGAGCCGGTCGATCTGCCTGCTCACGGGCGACGCCGGCCGGCCGGCCGCCGCCACCGAGCGGTTCCGCGGGTACCGGGACGCCCTCGCGGAGGCCGGGCTGCCCCTGCGCGACGCCCTCGTGGTCGCCTGCNAGGGCGGGCCCGGCCGCCGGGATCGCGCCGGGCTCCGGCCGCGCGCCGCCCGATCCCGGCCGGAACTGGAGCATCGGCCGCTCGATCAGGTACCAGCTCAGCAGGCCGAGGGGGATGGCGGCCGCGAGGGCGAGGGCGGCGACCGTCCAGGGGGAGATCCCGGGGATCCGCGCGACCAGCAGGTTCTGCACCGGCCAGGCGTAGAGGTAGAGCCCGTAGGACGGGTCGACCCGGGCGGTGGCGCGGCTGAGGGCGATGGGGCGCACCGCGAGGGCGAACCAGAAGATCAGGTAGCCGCCGAGGATCGCGAAGGCCGGCTCGGCCAGCGGCCGGCTGAACATCAGCGGCAGGAGCAGCAGGGCGGCGCGGGTCGCGCCGCGCCGCGTGTAGGCGATCCGGTCGGCGAACAGCCGGAACGCGCCGCCGCAGCAGAACACGAAGGTGAGGCGGATCATCTCCGACAGCGAGCCGAGGGCATCGCCCGGATGTCCGATCGGCATCCAGAGCCAGCGCAGGGCGAGGAGGCTCCCGAGCCCCGCGAGCAGGCCGAGATAGCGCCCGCGGCGGCGCAGGGCGCGAGCGGTGCCGACGAGGCCGAGCAGCAGGTAGCAGCCGAACTCGCACGGAATGGTCCACATCGAGCCGTTGAGCAGCGGGTAGGGCAGCTCGGCGAAGGCGCCCGGCACCACAGGCATCAGCAGCAGCGACAGCCGCAGCAGAGTCTCGAGTGGCGAGGCGGCCGCGAGATTGCCGCCGCCGAGGGGCGCGACGACGGCGATGCAGAGCAGGGAGGCGATCACGAAGGCCGGATAGATCCGCAGCGCCCGGCGCGCGAGGTAGTCGCCGAAGGAGCGCTTGGCGCGGTAGCTCGCGGTGATCAGGTAGCCGCTCACGAGGAAGAAGCCGTCGACGGCGATCTCCCCCAGGGACAGGGTCCCGAAGACCTGCGTCAGCAGCTCCCGCGACCGGTTCCCATCCACGAGTTCGGGGGCGTGGGCGAGGATCACGAGGCCCGCAAACAGGAGTCGCAGGGATCCGAAATTGTTCGCCCGCGCGTCCCGGCCGCCCGTCGCCTCCGCCACCTGTACCCGCCCCGTGACCCCTAAGCCCGGCGCCCAGGGACCGGGAAACGGTGCGCGAAGGCAAGGACGCCGGGGCAACACGCGCCGGAGATCCTACTAACCCGCCCGCGGCGTCACGCGATGGGACGGGCGCCGTTGCGCTCCCGGCGCGGTTGGGCTACGGAATAGCCACGGCCTGCACCCGTAGCTCAGCTGGATAGAGCGTTGCCCTCCGAAGGCAAAGGTCACACGTTCGAATCGTGTCGGGTGCGCCAATTCTCTCAAAGGCGTAGCAGGGGTTAGCCCCGATGCTGAGAGGGACGGTGTCACCAAAGTGCCACCGCGGCGATCCCACAGCGCGTGGCTTCTCTGCTCCCTGGCCGCTTCTGCCACTCTCGCCAGTATGACGATTGCCAGCCCCGCGCAGGATGGCCCGTGAACGCGGAGTTGGCCCCGACCGGCACGCTCCGGGTCGGTCTCGTCGACGCGCTCTCCGTCGGCCTGATCTCCGTCTGACGCGCCGCCGATGGAGGGCTCGACGGCGTGACGGCCGATCTGAGCGCGGATCTCGCCCGCGAGGCCGGTCTCCCGCTGGCCGTCACGCTGTTCCCGAATTCGGGTACTCCGGCCGCCGCCCTCCCGGTCGCGGTGATCGATCTCGGAGTGGGCTTTTACGATCTGGCAGGCACCTCTGTGGTCAGGGCCGGGTCAGGCATCACCGACGTGGCGCAGGTGCATCGCCAAGGCTTCCGGGTCACGGCGATCGAGGGCACGACGACATTCCGCGCCTCCGTCCGCATGCTGACCCGGACGCCGCCCCTCCCGATCCCTCCCGTGGCCAGAGGCCACCGCCCGCTTGCGTCCCGGTCGGGCGGACGCTTTCGTCCTCTCGCGCGTCGCGCTGCGGCCTGTGGTCGCGCAGGTCCCGGGCTCCCGGATCGGCGTGGGCGATTTCCGGCAGACGCAGGTCGCTGTCGCCGTTCCCGAGAGCCGCCCCGCCGCCGCCTCTCAAAAGGGGTCGCCCGTCCGACGGGTGCTTCAGCGTGACCAAGTGATCGTCGCTGTCCGACGCGCGGAGCGAGATCGAGATGCGATGGCGTCACTGCCGTGAGAGCGGCTCTCACGCGGCCCCGAAGTCGTTGGGCGCCCCAGGACCGCGCTTGGCGACGGCCGAGCAGGCCGCCGCACGCGCCCCGGAGGCTCGCTGTCCGGGCCAACTTAGATCCGGGTGCTCCTGAGGCTCGGCCGCCTGCGATCGACCCGGCTTGGCTCAGGCCAGCGTCGGCACCGAATCGGTGAAGCTCGCGGCCGGCTGGTCAGCGTCGAAGTGATCAGCCAGCGCCACGACGAGCGCGAAGTTGGCGATCGCGGCGAAGGGGAGGAGCGCGAGGGCAGTGGAGAGGGTCACGGGGAGCGTCCTGTTGTGCGGTGCGTTAGAAACGATATCGCACCGCACGCACCGCATTGGTATACCACATGCCTCACGCCAGATATGCAGAGTCTGCATAAGCGTTTTGGGACTGTGCGCCGGACTGACGATGATCAGGGCGGTGATCAAGCGGTAGACCGAGGGAAGCGAGGCCCGTTGATGCGGGCAACAGGCTTTTCGTTCGCTGTGCCAAGGTTCCATGCCTTGGCTGGTCATAGAGAGATTGAAGCGGCGTGCGTTATCTCCAGAGTCGACGCCGTGAGCGCCGTGCGGCGATCCGACGATGCCTCTGTCGATCTCGGCTCAGCCATAGACGAAGACGTCGCGCCGCACTGCGCGGACGGGATTAGAGACACCAGCGTCGAGCGGGCGTAGCGAGGCCTCAGGCGCTCGCGGCGGTCTTCGGCTCGTGCCTACGCCTGTTCCAGCCATCGGGGATCGGACCCCGGCCCGCGACTCATGCTGACGATCGGCCCTGTCGACGACCGCTGAAGGCTGGATCCGGCGCCGAGACGCCACCTTGGTCGTCTGGGCTCTGGCGCGCTCGACAGCGTGTTCGCGTCGGCATCGGTCAGTGTCCGCCGCGCCGTGGCCGGCCCAGAATTGTCGATCATGCAACCATCGGTGAGAGACTGAGACGTACGCGCGTACCTGAGATGGAATTGGTCCGCGCCTATTCTGCTGATCTCCCATTTTCGGTGCGCAATATGTTTTCCCAATGTGTCCACAGTTAACTCAGGCTAAACGCACGGTCCTGGTTAATGTTTTCACCGCGAATCGGTGAAACCAGCCAGAAAGTTAACGCCCCATGTCCTCCATCACCCTGTCGGCCGCGACGCGTCAGAACCTGCTCTCGCTGCAGGATACCGCCCAGTTGATGGCGACCACCCAGAACCGGCTCGCGACCGGCAAGACGGTCAATTCCGCCCTCGACAACCCGACCAACTTCTTCACCTCCCAGGCCCTCGACGGCCGCTCCTCGAGCCTGAACACCCTCCTCGACGGCATCTCCAACGGCATCCAGTCGATCCAGGCCGCCAACCAGGGCATCACCTCGATCCAGAAGCTGGTCAGCCAGGCCAAGTCGATCGCCAACCAGGCGCTCTCGACCCAGCTCTCCACCACGGGCACCGCCGCCAACGCGTTCCCGACCACGAGCAGCACCGCCTCCTCCACGGTTCTGCTCACCATCAACGGCAGCTCGGTATCGGCGAACTTCGCCGCCTCCTCGAGCGTCAACGCGGCGGTCGCCGCCCTCAACGCCGCGGTCAGCTCGGCCTCGACCTCGTCCGGCGGCGCCTTCGGCGCCGGCGCGATCTTCTCGGTCGACAGCACCGGCACCAAGATCGTCCTGAACGCCCAGGCCGACGTCGAATTCCAGAACTCCGGCAGCCAGACGGCGCTGGGCTTCACCGCCTCGGGCACCACCGCCTCGACCTACGGCACCGCCGCCAGCACCGTCGTGTCCAGCGACCTGTCGATCTCGGGCACGGCCCAGCGCGCCTCGCTGGCGAGCCAGTACAACAACCTGCTCAACCAGATCACCCAGCTCGCCAGCGACGCCAGCTACAACGGCGTCAACC
Organism: Methylobacterium mesophilicum; assembly: GCF_036441335.1. GTDB lineage: Bacteria > Pseudomonadota > Alphaproteobacteria > Rhizobiales > Beijerinckiaceae > Methylobacterium > Methylobacterium mesophilicum_B. The sequence goes on along the minus strand of NZ_MLBW01000015.1, from coordinate 363,581 downwards.
TCATTGCCGGCAAGGGCAATGACATGAACATCAAGTTCAACGACACCGGCAGCTCGAACCTCAACGTCGCCTCGGTCGACGCGACCTCGAACGGCCTGGGCCTGTCGTCGATCACCAACTCGAACAGCTCGACCAGCCAGAACGGCCTCGGCAACTTCCTGCTGAACGCGGACGTCAACAAGACCCTGGCTGTCCTGACCACGGCGGGCGCGACCCTGAACTCCGCGGCGAGCGCCCTGGGCTCGAACCTGTCGGTGGTTCAGAACCGCCAGGACTTCTCCAAGCAGCTGATCAACGTGCTGCAGACGGGCTCGGCCAACCTGACCAACGCCGACCTGAACCAGGAGGCGGCGAACTCGCAGGCGCTGTCGACCCGCCAGTCGATGGGCATCTCGGCCCTGTCGCTGGCCAACTCCGCCCAGCAGGGCGTCCTCCAGCTCCTGCGCTGAGTCTCGGCCCCGAGATCGACGCGGCGGCCGGGGCGACGCTCCGGCCGCCCGACGTCCGCGACCTGTGCCGGGGCCAAGTCGTCGACAAGGGTTTCGCAGCCATCTGATTCCGTGGTCGTTCCGATGGGGCCGGCTTCGATTTGTCAATCGGTGTTGATGTCTCGTGCTCCCTCATCCAGAAACCGTCTCGCTTCGATTTCGTGCATAGCGAATATCCACAGTGACAGCACCCTCACAGCGATCGTCGCCATCTTCGCGCCGCTCTCGAGCGGATCGCTAGGAGAAATGGAGCGCTCTTCAGCAAGCAGATGGAGACTTGCGTCAGGAAATGTGTCGCTGAAGATCCGGAGAATTTTTCTAAGGCCTGCATTCGATATCTATTTCAGAACAAGCCAAGCTGTATAATTTAGTGCATAGTGCGCAAATCGTCGATATATTTGAGTATCACTCTTAAGTCGGGCGCAGTGCCGTAATGCGCTTCGCTTCAGAAATGTCGATTCTCGTAATGGAGAAGTAGAATTTCTTGATGCGCGCTGGCGTCTAGAGTGAATGCTCCTTTCCGACGAGCATCTTACGCCGGTTGATCCGAGGCAGAAGGCACTGATCCCCACGGCAAAGCACCGGCGATCGATGGACACGCCACGACGAACCCCGTTCGGCGGCGTTGCCCCGGATCCCTGTCGCCGTTCGCCTGATTGACCTTGGAGATAAGGAACGCGAACCGATCCACTCCGGCGCGCGGGCAACTCGGGGCGAGCCAAGGGGAGGCTTCGTGGGCGGATCCAGGGAACGGGAAAGGCGCGACCTCAAGCCTCCGATAATCGCGCTCGCCGTCGTGGGGCTCGTCTTCGCCGGGTCCATCGCGGGTTACCGGACTTGGCAGACAGGCAGCCAGCAGCATACCGCATCGCCGCGGAGCGACGGATCGGCGACGGCTCTCCCCAAGTGAGCGGCTGAACCGGGCCACAGGTCCGGCGAACACCAGTATCGCCGGCGGAGCGGGCGCCTGAGCGGGTGGATCGGCAGTATCGAGGCCGCGCTTAAAGGAAAGCTCTCGCGATACGGCCAATCAATGCGGTTCATGACATGCAGCCTTCAGCCGGATCAGGTATTCGGGCAGCGCCGACGGAGATCGGCTCGGCCAAGTCCTGGAGATGGGTTGATGCTCAAGTCACTCGCCGCCGCGGCACTACTCACTGTCGGCATCGCCGCGCCGGCCTCGGCGCTGCCCGTCGCGGGGGTGCCGCTCCCCGCCGCGCAGGACGGGCTGATCCAGCACGTCTACGGCGGATGCGGGCCCTACGGCCATCGCGGGCCGTATGGTGGATGCCGCGCCGGCGGCCAGTGGGGCGGGTATGTCGGTCGGGCCTGCCCGCGCGGCTTCCACCTCGGTCGCGGCGGGCGGCGCTGCTGGCCGAACCGGTACTGGTAGCGGCCCCCCTCCCCCGAGCCGCAGCACTCCGTGACGGAACGCAGGAACACCCCGGGAGCGTGCGCTCCCGGGGTGCTGCCGACCTCGCGGCCAGTTTGATCGGGCTGGGGATGCGAAGGCCAACCGGATGGCCGCTCTTCGGCGGCGGCGGACGATGGGGCGGACCAGCGCCCCCTCGCCCGCCGCCGCGTCTCCCGGCACGGAAGCCGGGGGCGACGCGGCCCGATCTCAGTATGAGCCGAACTTGTAGTTGAGGCCTGCGCGGACGACGGCGAACTCGGTCTTGGCGGCGGCGCCGTTGAGGTAGGCGGTGCCGTTCGGGGGCAGGAGGTTGCCGTAGAAGACGCCGCCGGCGGAGTTCTTCTGGCGGTCGAGGCTGACGTAGAGGCCTTCGACCTTGAGGGTGACGGCCGAGGAGCGGAAGAAGTTCAGGAAGGAGTCGGTGGGCAGGGCGTACTCGACGCCGCCGCCGGCGGCCCAGCCGGTGCGGAAGCTGTCGCGGAAGCGGTTGCCGGAGAAGTTCTGGTCGTCCTGNATCCGGTCCAATATCCGCATCGGTAATCGGCATACCCGCCGCTCCTTCCGCCGAAATTCTGTGCGTCAAAACTGCACAGAGCTGCGGACCGACGGGAACCCAGGCTTTCGATGCGGTTCGTCCGTCGAAAGGCGAACGGCGCCCATCCGAGGTGGCCCCTCCCCGGCCACGCCGCGATCTCGGGTTCGGCCGCCCGCACGACGCGCCCGCGCACAATGTGGCGCGACCGATCACACGGTGCGCGGAGGGCGTCGCGCCAGCCGCTCGGCCTCGGCCTGCCACGCGTCGCGCTCGGCCTGGATCGCCTCGATGCGGGCGTGGAGGTGGCCGGCATCGATGGCGGTCTCCATCAGCATGTCCTGCGCGGTGGCGAGCTGCTGGCGGAGCTCGGCGTTCTCGGTCGCGAGCGCGAGGAGCAGGGCCGCCACGTCATCGCTCATACGGGCCTCTGCGCCGCCACCGAGCCGGCGCGTTTAGCCCCGGCGCGACCCGGCCACAACCGCCCCCGGACGCCCACGGACCGATCGCCGTCCGGATCCCGCGCGGGCGGCCGTGGGCCGCGCCGTGCGTCAAGCGGCCTCGTCGGACAGGAGGCGCCCGACGTAGTGGCGCCCGACCGACTCGATGACGGGCGCGAACAGTCTGGCCATCCAGGGCACCAGCGCCTCGACCTCCAGCGTGCCGTCCGCCACCTGGATCGCGACGCGCGCCGTCTGCCCGTAACCGCTGCCCGAGAAGGCGCGGCGATCGCCGAGCCAGTCCTCGGCCTCGACGCGGATCTTCTCCGCCTCCAGGCGGCGGAGCGCCCAGTCCATGTGCAGGTCGATGCGGCGGCGCACCTCGGCGGTCCCGAGATCGTGCGGGACGGTGATCGTCAGGCGCTTCGGCACTGGAATCTCCTCGCGGGCGGGATCCGTGAGGTGCGGCCGGAAGGTTAACGGTCGATGATCGCCGCCCGATCGCCCCGCCGCGCAGACCGTGCGCACTCAGTAGCGGACGGTACGGACGCCGTCGGCCCCACCGCCCACGACGCTCCGGACGACCTCCTTGGTCGACGGGCTGATGCCGCCATCGCCGCGCAGCCGGCGCCCGTCCGCCCGCTCGAGGCGCGCGACGTCGTCGGAGCACCGGTCCAGGGCGCGGCGGACCTTCGCCGACAGCGGGCCGCCGCGTTCGGCCTGGGCGCCGCCCATCTCGAACCGCAGGCAGGATGCCAGGTAGCCCTTCAGGTCGTCGAAGGCGGCGGCCTGCGCTCCCGACGTCAGGAGGATGAGCATCAGGGCGGATCGGGCGAGCATCACGCGCTCCAGGGTCGGCGGTCCGCGCGGACAACGCGCGAGCGGGGCGTTGGTCCCCGAGGTACCGTCGTCGCGCGGCCGCCTACCCGCTCAGCCGCTGCGGCGCGGTGCCTGGGCCGCGTCGCGCCGCTGGTCCTGGGTTCCCCGACACTGCACGTATTCCGGCGTTCCCGGCTCGGCGCCGTAGCCCCGGCAGATCGCGTCGTCCTTCGCGGCGACGTCCGCCTCGCTCATGAAGAGCTCGCCGCGGCCGGGCCGGTTCGCCGCGTTGCAGGCCGTCAGGGCCGTGGCCGCAATCGCCAGAACGATGATGTGTTTCATGGGATTCCTCGCCGCCGATCAGCACCACAGCGGCGGGACGCTGTCGATGACGCGGCCGCGGCGTCCACAAGCCGGCGGTCGCTATGGTTATCCAAGGATGGCCAGAGGGTTAGCGCGGCGCCGCGGTCCGGGCCGGCCGCCGCACGGGGCGATACTGTCCCGACATGCAAGCGTAACGCCGCCGCGACCGGCCGATTCCGCGGGGCCGGCATGTCGTGTCGCCAGTGCAGCCGCGGCGCAACGCCGGCTAAGCGTACGCCCCTGCATCCTCCCGAGGCAGACCCGCCTTCAGCCCCGCCGGCAGCGCCGCGCGGGGCCTTTTCGTGCGCCGGTCCGGACATCGGCGCTCCGGCCGCGCGCGAGGCCCTGCGCGCCGGACGAAGCCGGACGCGGAGCCGGGCACGCCGGCGAACGGCGTCGGAAACCCGGCCCGCCCTCCCGCGTTCGGGCACGGGGGCCCGTGCGCGAGGCGCAGTCAGGGCCCCGGGATGCCAAGGAGCACATGATGCGTCATGCCCTCTTCGCCATCTTCGCGCTGTTCGCGGCGTCGCCCGGATCGGCGCAGACTGGCACCGGTCCCGCGCCGATCCGGCAGCCCGGGCCGCCCCAGGCGGTGACGCCGGGCACGCCGCCCGGAACCGTCGTCGTTCCCGGCGGCAGCCAGAACAGCGGTCCGGGCAGCACCGCCGTCGTCGCACCCGCCGGGACGGGGGCAGCGACCCTCACGACGGATTCGGCGGCGGGCGGGAATGCCGGCCAGCCGGAGCGCGGCGTTCCCCAGGTCGGCAAGGGGGGCGAGGCCGGCGGCGGCAGCTGACCGCCGGCCCCCGTCCCGAAGATCTGCCCCGGTCCGTGCGCGATCGCGGCGGGACCGGTGGGCCGTCCCTCCGCCGGCAGCCGGATGCGGCGCGGCGGGCGACGGCCCGTGCGGATCCGTGAATACCGCGGCGTTGAACCAAAGGCGCTGGATCGCTCGTGGCCTTGGAGCGATGGTCTAGCGCCGCGCTCAGCTCAGATGCCGGGCAAGTCTGTTGCGGACCATCCAATTTTGATCGGCACTTCTCTGTCAGGTTCGGCAGTCAATCTGAGATCATTGCGCGATTTCGAATCGCTGGTAGCTTTATACCGGTAAAATATAATTCGAACTCGTTGATGCAGAAATCGAATTATTGCGCTATAGAGATCATCTAGATTTGGCGCGACGCTGCCGTGCGTCTGGCGGAGATTGCGTTGGCGGATCCTGGCTTCGAGAGCGGAAACAGCAGGCCGAACGACAAGAGATCGATGCTCCGGCAGATCGCGCACGCACTCGGAGCACCGCAAGACGCCTTTCTCGATGAATCCGAGGCGTTCGCCACGATCGAGATGACGGGGGAATTGCTGCGCGTCTGGTGCGCGCTCACCCTGTCGGACCGCCGCTTGCTGCTGGAGATGGCGCGCGGGATGATCTCCCGCGGCTAGAACGGCCACGGCTCATCCTGCGCCCCCGAAGCCGACCCCGACCCCTGCGCTGCCCGTTCGCCCGGCGCCACCAGGTCCACGATCTCGTCGAGCGGCTGCGTCACCCGGATGGTCCGGCCCGCCGCGGTGATGAAGGTCTCGTTGCGCATCAGGTCCGTGTCGCTCAGCGCCTGGACACTGGTCACGCGCAGCAGGTGGCGGCAGCCGTCGCCGTCCTGCACCTGAAGGAAGTTCCCGACCCGCCGAACCGCCGACATGGCGCACTCCCGCCCCGCTGGTGATCTGTGGCCTAGGCGCCCTGCAGGCTCTCGGCGAAGTCGTCGGGGATCTCGCCCCACTGGCCGAGGATCGTGACGCCCTCCAGCTCGCCGGTCTCGTCGTCGGCCACCACCTTCAGCGCCGCCGCGCCCGGCATCCGCCTGGCCATGTTCTCGGCCTTCTTCACCGCCCCGCTCTCGGTCTGCGCCGGCTCCTGCCGGGCCGGCCGCAGCCGCTTCCGGTGCACCTCGAAGGGCTGCACCACGAACGCCGTCCTCATCGTCATCGTCGTCCCGCACCCCGGTTCGTCACAGGTTCTCCACAGACCCCACAGGTTACCCGAGGCAGCGCCGCGGAGGTCGGTTCTCGCGCCGCATCCACAGGCGTCCACAGGCCTCGCGGGGAAGCCTCGCTCGCAGAGCGTGCCCGGCTCGTCCGTGTGGTCTGTTCTGTTTCCGTTCTAGCACGGCGAAGCCGCAGGTGCACCCAGCTCGGAGTGACGTGCGGCCGGTGGCGAAGCCCCCACGCCGCTCGCCTTCAGCGAATGAACTGGCGCAGCCCCGGGCTTCCCGCCGCCGCGGTCGACGCGTACCTCGCGGCCGCCGTGACGTGCGCGCCGCGTTCGCAGGGCCCCGAATCCCGCGGCGTCCACGGCGACGCAGGCGTGCCGCGGCCGCACGGCTTGCTCGCCAGGGTTGCTTGTGGAACCGTGTCGGCCTGAGACCCCGAAGAGGCGACGGATGCTCCGCACCGTGCTTTCGCAGACGGAGCGTGACCCGACATGACGGCTGGTGATCCGCCCAACAAGATGGCCGAAGTCGCCGGACTGGCGGCCGCGATCGCCGACCACATCCTCGCGCAGCACGAGGCGGGGACCACGATCCCGCCGGACCAGTTCCGGATGCTGGTGAGCGCTGCCCGGATGCTCCTGGATAACGGCGTGCCGTGGCCGCCGTCGGTGACCTACCTCGTCATGGAGGTCGCCCGGCGGGTCGAGGAGGCCGAGCCGCCGCCCAAGGGCGACGAGGTCGTGACGCAGCTGCAGCAGGCGCTCGACGCGGCCAGACCCACCTGAGACCGGCCTGAGGCGGACCGCCGCGCGGCCGGCGGGCCGATTTCCCGCTGGAACGGCGTCCTATATGGGCCCTATGCCCACACTCGGCCTCAAGCTCCCGCTCCGGATCTGCGTCCTCGACAACGCCGCCTGCGTCGAGGATGCGGGCGGCCGGCGCACCGGCTACGTCTACTGGGACGAGGGCCGGCCCGGGGGCGGCGACAGGCCCTTCACCCGCGCCGAGGCCATCGAGCAGGTCCGGATCATCGCGGGAGCCTGGGCCGGCGCCCTGGTCCACAGCGGCACCCTCGACACCGGCCCGGCGCCCGAGCCGGGTGCCGCCGCCGCCGAACCCTCCCCGGAGGTCTGACCGCACCCGGCGGAACGGGATCCGCTACAGGCCGGCGCCGCTCGAATACGAGACCGGCGCGCCCGCGCTCGTCGCGGAGGCCGCGACGGTGGCGGCGATCCAGTCGCCGTCGCTGGTCCCGGACACCCGGCACGCCCGCGCCAGGGCCCGCTCCTGGCGGCGCCAGAGCCAGAGGCGGAGGGTGTGGATGAGGTCGTACATGCTCGGCCCCGCGCTGTCGCACCCGTGGATGTGGTGCGCGCGCGCGGTCCGCTCAAGCCTGCGGCGGCGCAGCGGCCGGAGGAGGCCGTCAGCCGGCGCCGAGCTCCCGCATCACCGCCGCGAGCGTGTCGGCCATGTAGTCGAGCATCGGGTCCGTCAGGCCGGGCCAGACGCCGATCCAGAAGCTGTCGCGCATGATCTTGTCGGTGTGGGTCAGCGCGGCGTGCACCCGGTAGGTCACGTCCCGGAAGGCGGGCTGCCGGGTCAGGTTGCCGGCGAACAGCAGCCGGGTCCCCACGCGCCTCTCTTCCAGCCGCGCGACGAGGGCGTTCCGATCGATGGCGGCCCCGTCCCGCACCGTCAGGAGATAGCCGAACCAGCTCGGCTCCGAACCCGGGGTCGCCCGCGGCAGGTGGAAGAGCCGGTCGAGCCCGCGCTCCCGCAGGCGCCGCTCCAGACCGGCGAAGTTCGCGCGACGGCGTTCCACGAAATGCTCGAGCTTGGTCAGCTGGCTCACCCCCAGGGCGGCCTGCATGTCGCTGACCTTCAGGTTATAGCCGATGTGGGAGTACGTGTACTTGTGATCGTAGCCGCGGGGCAGGTCACCGAGTTTCCAGCCGAAGCGGTTGCCGCAGGTGTTGTCAGTGCCGGGCTTGCAGTAGCAGTCCCGCCCCCAGTCCCGGAACGACTCGACGATCTTGGCGAGCGGGCCCTTGTCCATCAGCACCGCGCCGCCCTCGCCGGTGGTGATGTGGTGGGCCGGATAGAAGCTCAGGGTCGCGACGTCGCCGAAGGTCCCGACCCCCTGCCCGCCGATGGTCGCGCCGAACGCGTCGCAGCAATCCTCCACCAGCCAGAGGCCGTGGCGGCGGCAGATCTCGGCCACCCGGACCACGTCGAAGGGGTTGCCGAGCGAGTGCGCGATCATCACCGCGCGGGTCTTCGGCGTCACCGCCGCCGCGAGCAGGTCGACATCGACGTTGTGCGTCTCGACGTCGACGTCGACGAAGACCGGCACGCAGCCGTGCTGCACGATCGGCGCGACGGTGGTCGGGAAGCCCGCCGCGACGGTGATCACCTCGTCGCCCGGCCGCAGGCGGCGCGCGCCGTGCTTCGGCGAGGTCAGCGCCGCGAAGGCCAGGAGGTTGGCGGCCGAGCCCGAGACGGTCAGCCGCGACTGCTTCCGTCCGAACGCCGCCGCGAGTTCCCGCTCGAACCGGTCGGCGTAGCGCCCCGCCGTCAGCCACATGTCGAGGGAGGCGTCGATGAGGTGGGCGCAATCCTCCGCGTCCATGACCTTGCCGGAGGGCGGGATGTAGGTCTCGCCCGGCACGAAGGCCGGCTTCCCCCGGGCCTCGAAATGCGCCCGGGCGAGGTTCAGGATCTCGGTGCGCAGGGCGTCGGTCATGGGGGCGAAACACTGTTGTCCGGTCGCGGGTCTCGGGCAGCTATAGCGCGGGATCGGCCGGGCGTGAGACTGCGATCGGCGCCGGGACCTGCTGCAATCGCGTCTGCGGTCCTCCCGGAGCGCCTGTCGGTGCCCCTGTCGTTGACCGGCCGCACGGCTCAGAACGGCGTGGCGAACGCGTCGAGGTCGGGATGCAGGCGATCCCGATCCGACAGGGTCGGGTGCGCGATGCCCCAGTCGAACCCGAAGCTGTCCCAGCGGATGCCGGCATCGGCGGCGGGGGCGTGGACCGACGTGACCAGGTAGAGCAGCGTCGCCGCGCTGGAGCGCACGGCGAAGCCGTGGGCGCAGCCTTCCGGTATGTAGACGCCGGCGGGCGCCGCCCCGTCGAGGTCGAGGTCGAGGGCGACGGCGCGGCCGTAGCCGGGCGAGGCCCGGCGCAGGTCGAGGACGACGTCCGTCACCGTGCCGGACAGGCACCAGACGAGCTTCGCGTGCTGGTGGGGCGGCACCTGGAAATGCATGCCGCGGATCACGCCCCCCGCCGAGGTGGAGCAGTAGACCTCGGCGAAATCGGTCCGGAGCCCCGCCGCGGCGAGGCTCGGCGCGTGCATCAGTTTGTGGAAGCTGCCGCGGGCATCGCGGCTGCCGGGTGCGCGGAGGAGGAGCACCCCCGGAAGGTCGGTGGTCCGCATCTCGAACATCACTGCGCCGCCATGAGTTCGGTGAGGCCGCGATCCAGGCCGACGGCGGCGGACCAGCCGGGCAGGAGCGGCCCCATCCAGGGCCGCATCACCTCCCGGGCCCGGTAGGGCCGCGCCCCCCAGGCCACCGGAACGGGCCGCGCGCCGAGTCGCTCGATCCGCGCCACGAGCGCGCGCAGCGACAGCGTCTCGGGCCCGCGCAGCGCGAAGGATTCCCGCGTGCGCGCGGGCGCCGCGCGGATCCTGTCCAGCGCGGCGCGGCTCCCCGACAGCACGTCGTCGACGTGGAGCAGGTTGAGAGTCTGCTCGCCCGGGGACAGGTCGAGCCGTCGCCCCTCCCGCTGGGCCTGGAGCAGGGCCGAGACGAGCTTGCCGCGGCGATCCGCCGGTCCGTAGGTGTCTGGCAGCTTCAAGGTCAGGATCGTGAAGCCTTCCGCCTCGGCGTAGTAGGCCGCGATATCCTCGAAGGCCTGCTTGGTCGCCGCGTACAGGGTCGCCGGATCGTAGCGATCACCCGCGAAATGCTGCCAGATCGTGCCGAAATTGACCATGTGCCGGACCCCGCATCGCGCCATCGCGTCGAGGAGCTGCGTGCCGAACAGAAGGTTGGCCTGGATCAGCGGCGCCACATGGTCCGGCCCGTGCACGCCGACGAAGTGGGTGGCGGCGTGGATCACCGCCTCAGGCGCGAAGGCGCGCATCGCGGCGTGCAGCGTGTCCGTCGCGCCGTCGTGGCGCAGGATCGTCGCGCGCGGGTCGAGGGCCGCGGTGTCGGAGTCCGCCCGCACCAGGGCGCCGACGGCGATGCCGGCCTCGGCGAAGCCCCGGGTCAGCCGTCCGCCGACGAAGCCGGTCGCGCCGGTGATGAGCAGGCGGCCGAAGGGCGGCGGCACTACCACGTCTTCCACGGGGCCCGTCCCGACGCCCAGAGTGTCTCGAGGTTCGTCTTGTCCCGGAGCGTGTCCATCGCCTGCCAGAAGCCGTCGTGGATGAAGGCCTGCAGGTCGCCCTCCCGGGCCAGGCGCTCCAGGGGCTCGCGCTCCCAGACCGTCTCGTCGCCCGCGACCGTGTCGATCACCGACGGCGCGAGGAGGAAGAAGCCGCCGTTGATCCAGCCGCCCTCGTTGTCGGGCTTCTCCTCGAAGGCCGTGACCCGATCGCCGTCGAGGGCGAGATAGCCGAAGCGCTTGTCGGGCCGCACCGCCGTGACGGTGGCGCGCTTGCCGTGAGCGCGGTGGAAGGCGATCTGCGCGGTGATATCGACGTCGCTGACGCCGTCGCCGTAGGTGAGCGCGAACATCTCCTCACCCTCCAGGTGATGCCGGACGCGCCTCAGGCGGCCCCCCGTCATGCTCTGGTCGCCCGTATCGACCAGCGTCACGGTCCAGGGCTCGGCGGTCTTCCGGTGAATCTCCATCCGGTTCTCGGCGATGTGCATCGTCACATCGCTCATGTGGAGGAAGTAGTTCGCGAAGTATTCCTTGATGATGTACCCCTTGTATCCGAGGCAGATCACGAAGTCGTTGATGCCGTGGCGGCTGTAGCCCTTCATGATGTGCCACAGGATCGGCCGGCCGCCGATCTCGACCATCGGCTTGGGCCGCGTGGCGGTCTCCTCGGACAGGCGCGTGCCGAGGCCGCCCGCCAGGATCACGGCCTTCACCGGCCGTTTCCCCGGCCATCTCTCCGGCCCGCGGGGCGTGAGCGGAGGGTGGGGCGACGTGCGTGCATGGTCAGGCGCTGTCCTCGTCTGCTCGGCCGGCGGCGAGCCGGCCATACTCCGCGATCTGGGCCTCGACGAGCGCCCGGGCTTCGGCGGGACGCGCGCTGTAGTCGCGATACCACTCCATCGTCAGGCGCACCGTGCGGGCGAAGCCGAGCCGGGGGCGCCAGCCCAGCGCCGCCTCCGCCTTGGCCGCGTCGAGCTTGAGGATCCCGGCCTCGCGCAGGGCCGAGGGCTCGATGCGGACCGGGATGGGGTCGCCGCCCCAGGCGGCCAGCGCCTCCTCGATCAGCCGCCGCACCGCGACCTCGCTGGCGCGGGCCGGGCCGAAATTCCAGGCGCCGACCGCCGCGTCGTCGGCGGCGAGGAGCCGCGCGCCGAGCAGCATGTAGCCGTGCAGAAGTTCGAGCACGTGCTGCCAGGGCCTGACCGCGTCCGGGTTCCGCAGCACGAGCGGCGCGCGGCTCCGGATGGCGCGGACGAGATCGGGCACGAGCCGATCCTCGGACCAGTCGCCGCCTCCGATCACGTTGCCGCCCCGGGCGGTGGCGAGGCGCAGGCGCGATCCCGGCATCAGGGCCTGCCGGTAGCTGCCGGCCACGATCTCCGCGGCGGCCTTGCTGGCGCTGTACGGGTCCTTGCCGCCCAGCGGGTCGGACTCGCGGTAGCCCCAGACCCACTCGCGGTTCTCGTAACACTTGTCCGAGGTCACGCAGACGACCGCGCGGACCGAGTCGGTGTGGCGCGCCGCCTCCAGCACGTGGGCGGTGCCCATGACGTTGACCGCGAAGGTCTCGAGCGGGTCGGCGTAGGAGCGCCGAACCAGCGCCTGGGCCGCGAGGTGGAAGACGATCTCCGGACGGAACGCCGCGACGGCTCCGCGCACGGCCTCGGCCTCGCGGATGTCTACGAAGGCGGATTGCATCCGGTCGGCGAGCGCGAGATCGCCGAACAGGCTCGGCCTGTCGGCCGGGGGCGGCAGGGCGAGGCCCATCACGTCGGCGCCCTGGTCGAGCAGCCAGGCGACGAGCCACGCGCCCTTGAAGCCGGTATGACCCGTGACGAGGACACGGGTGCCGCGATAGCGCTCGAGGCTCATCTCAACGGTCCGGACTGGCTGGGCATCGATCGGGGCTCACGCGACGGCGGGATCCGCCGGCCGCATCTGGACCCGATCCCCCGTCCCCGCCGCGCCGGCCTCCGAGGGAGAGTGGCGGCTCAGCGCGTCCCAGAAGAACCCGTACAGATCGGGCGCGCTGATCTTCTGCTCCTTGGCGAACGGGCCGCACGCGTTGAAGAACATCATCAGGACATACCGGATGAGTGCGGACTTGAGCGGGTCCGAATGGGCAAGATCGCCGAGCTTCGGCTTCACTTGCTCGAAGAACTGGAACATGCCCGCATAGGCCTGCTTCGCCGCCGAAGTCGCCTGATGACTCTCCTGATTCTGGTGCAACCGATACAGGAAGACGGCCTCGGGCGCGTAGAACACCTTCGACGCGCGGTTGAGAACGCCGACGAACGGGATCGTGTCGGAGAAGTAGGAGCCCGACAGCGTCGGCTGACCGCCGGCGTCCAGCCACGCGGGGCGCCGGTAGAAGGTCGAGAACACGGTGTTGATCTGGTTGTGGGCCGTCGGACTGGCGAAGTACCGCGTCAGCCACGACTCCGCGTCCTCGACCTGGGCCTTCGCCGCGAGCGGCTCGGCCTGGTGCAGGATCTGGCTCGCGCCGTCGATCAGGACCCTGCGCCCCAGCCCGACCTGAACCGCGTCGTCGGCCTCGAACGCCGCCACCATCGTCGAAACGTACGTGTTCGAGATGAGATCGTCGTCGCTCAGCAGCAGCATGTACTTGCCGCGCGCGTGCTGGACCGCGTCGGTCACGTTCGCTTCCATGGGCAGCGTGAACGACCGGGTGAGGACCGTGAGCCGATCGTTCCGGAGCTGGCCCAGGAAGCTTCCCGTGGCATCGGTGCTGGCGTTGTCGCTGATGATCAGCTCGAGGTTGCCGTAATCCTGCGTCGAGACGGAGCTCAGGGTCTGCGCCAGCAGTTCGACACGGTTCAGGGTCGGCACGATCAGGGAAACCAGCGGCAGCGACATCGAACGGCTCTCTGACTGGATCGACGCAGGCGCCGGGGCCGGACGGCCCGGCTGCGCGCCGCACGGTTTGAGCGGACCAGACCGGGAACGGCGTGACGCGGGTCAGACCTGCCAGAATCGAAGACCTGTGTCGATCAGGGCGCACGGAATCCGCTGACCCGGCGCGCGATCCCCGATCGGCCGGCGCCGCGCTCTCTCGGGGAACGAACCCTCACGCCCCTCCCCCAGGCAGCCCTGCCCAGGCCTCACGGACGAGCGCGAGGCGCTGCTCGGCCCGGGCCGCGTCGGCGTCCGCGACCTGATGGAGGACGGTCTCGAGCGCCTCGGACCCGCCGAGCGCCGCGGCCGCCTCGCCCTGGCGGCGCATGGCGGAGCGGTGCGCCCGCATCGCCGGACCGGCCTTCGGCCCGGCCTCGATCGCCTCCAGGGTGGCGATCAGGGCGGCCGCCAACGGGGCGACGTCGCGCCACGACGCCGCCGCGGGCGCCGGCTCGGGCGGGTGAGCCTGCTCCGGCGGCGGCGCGGAGAAGTTGGTGGTGAGCGGGCGCTTCATGACGAACCTCCACGGGCGCGGTATAGGGGACCATCGGCCGGCGCGGAGCTGTACGAGGAGCGCATGGCCGAAAGGCGGAAGGCCACCGGGGCCGGCGAGGATAGCCTGTCGCGCCACATCCTCCCCAATGCCGGCACGATGGTGGGCGTCTGCACCACGCTGATCGGCCTCGTGAAGATCGCCGAGGGCTGGATCGGGCCGAGCCACGTCGACGAGGCCGCCGCCCTGACGGCGATCCTGTTCCTGGTCAGCGCGATCGCGTCCTACCTGTCGATCCGCCTGGGCGACGCCGGCGACCTCTCGGTCAGCCTGGAGCGCTGCGCCGACATCTGCTTCGTCATCGGGCTGATCGGCCTGACGCTGATCTCGGTCCTGTTCGCCTACGAGACGATCTGACGGCGCCCGGCGCGGAGCCGGTCGGGCAGGGCCTCGCGGTCGGTCAGCGCCGCCGCGAGGACCGCGAACAGGCCGAGATGGAGACCGAGCGCCGCCAAGCCGGGATCGCGCAGGGACCACAGGCCGGCCGCGCCGAGCGCCATGAGCGGCGGTCCGGCCACGTAGACGACGCTGCGCCATCCGGCGGGCCGGCCGAGGCGCCAGAAGCAGCCGGCCAGCGCCGCCAGGGCGAAGCCACCCTTCAGCAGCGCCATGAACCGGATCACCCGCACGAGGTCGGGATCGACGGGCGCCGCGGGGACCCGCGCGGCCGCCACGAAGGCCAGCGGGAGCGCGAGGATCGTCAGCGCGGCGAGCAGCAGGCGCGCCGGAGGGGCGCCGCGCGTCGCCCGCCCGGCCGCGGCCGGGATCGTCATCGCCTGAACCCGCATCGGCTTCCTCCTGCGCGCGCCGCGATCGGGGCGAGTCTAGGCTCTCCGGAGGCCCCGGTCACCTCGCCGGGGAGGGCGGCGGCCGGGCCGCGCTGTCGCGGGCCGGGTCCGGGAGCGACGCGGCCGGCGGCTCAGACGCCGCGGAACAGCGCGACGCCGAAGGCGGTGAATTTCAGCGGCAGGTGGCAGTGGCGGTCTGGGTCGTCGAGCCGGAACCGGATCGCGGCCTCTTCCAGGAACCCCTCCCCCGCGGCCCCGACGTAGTCGCCGATGTCGAACACGACCTCGTAGAGGCCGGCGGCGAGCCGCGTCCGCACGACCGGATGGTCGAGGGTCCCGTCCGCCCTGAGGCGACCTTCGGCGATCACCCGCCGTTTCGCCCCGGCCCGCAGGATGCGCACGCGCATCCCCTCGGCCGGTCGGCCCGTGGCGGCGTCGACGGCGTGGAGCGACAGGCCGGTCACGGGGCCCGGCCCTCCCAGACCATCCGCCAGGGATGGGCCGCCTCGTAGGCCGCCGCCATCGCCACCAGGGTCTCGTCGCGGCCCCAGGGCGCCACGAGCTGGAACCCGATGGGAAGCCCGGCGCCCGAGGGGCGGCAGGGGATCGAGATTCCCGGGCAGCCCGCGGCGTTGACGAAGCCCGTGAAGGTCGCCGAGCCGCGGGAGCCCACCGGCACCCCGGCGATGCGCGGCGGATGGGTGTCCTCGGCCGGCCAGGGCAGCGCGGCCGCCGCGGGAGTCATCAGCAGGTCGTGGTCGGCGAACAGGGCGGCGAGGTCCCGGCGCAGCGCCAGGGCCATCCGCTGCACGTCGAACAGGTCGGCCGCCGAGAGGGTCGCCCCGGCCTCTGCCAGGGCGCGGATGTCGGGGCCCAGATCGCCGAGCCGGCCGGGATGCGCGCGCATCAGCCACGCGATGCCCGCCTGGCCGAGGACCGGCCACGCCTCCGTGATGGCCGTCGCCGCGTCGAAGCGGCCGGTCTCGACCCGGTGGCCGAGGCCGGCGAGGCGCCCGGCCGCCTCGGCGACGCTGTCGGCGATCTCCGGATCGACCGGGGCCGTCCCGAAGGCCGGGACGTGCAGGATCCGCAGCGGGCGCTCCGGCATGACGGCGCTCCCGAACGGGCCGAAGCCGTGCGGCGCGACGGAACCGGGGTCGGCCGCCCCGAGGACCCGCATCGCCGCCGCGAGGTCCTCGACGGTGCGCGCCATCGGCCCGACCACCTCGAGGTCGAGCATGATCGGCGGCAGTCCGCCTGTCCGCGGAACCCGGCCGGCCGTCGGCTTCAGGCCGACGAGGCCGGTATGCGAGGCGGGCCGGCGGATCGAGCCGCCCGCGTCGGTCCCGACCGCCAGGGGCCCGATCCCGGACGCCACCGCCGCGACGGCGCCGCCGCTGGAGCCCCCCGGCGTCAGCGCCGGATCCCACGGGTTCCGGGTGACCCCGTGGACCGGGTTGCCGGTGTAGCCCTGGACGGTCAGCTCCGGGACGTTGGTCTTGCCCAGGATCACCGCCCCGGCCGCGCGCAGGCGCGCCACCGGCGTCTCGTCGCGGTCGACGGCCAGCCCCGTCCCCTCCCCCGCGTAGAGCCGGCTGCCCCAGCCGGTCGCGAACCCGGCGACGTTCAGGCTGTCCTTGACGGTCAGCGGCACGCCGTCGAGGGGCCCGAGCGGTCGCCCCGCCCGCCAGCGCGCCGCGCTCGCCCGGGCGCGGCCCCGTAGACGCGCACCGACGCGTCGCCCCGCCGCCGCGCCGCCGCGAGGGGATTCTCGTCGTCGGCCTCGTCCCGGTCGGCCACGGCGCGGGCGGCGCGGTCGAGCAGCGCCAGCGTGTCGGGAAAAGTGTCGCGGAACGCGCCGGAGACGCGGACGGTGACGTCGATCCGCGGCCGGTCCAGCATCGCGAGGGGCAGGATCTCGAAGCCGGTGACGCGGGTGCTGGCATGGTCCCACATTGGCCGCACGCCCATGAGGGCGAGGGCGTGGGCCACGTCCTCCCCGCCGGTACGCAGGGTCGGCGAAGCCCAGAGATCCATGACGATCCGGGCCGGATAGGCCCCCTCGTCCTGGAGGTAGCGGGTCACCACCGCGGCGGCGGCCCTCTCGCCGAGGAGCGCGGCGGCGCGGCTCGGGATGGCCCGCGGGTCGAGGGTCGCGAGGTTGCGCCCGGTCGGGAGCACGTCGGCCCGCCCGCGGGACGGCGAGCCGGAGGGACCGGGCCGGACGAACCGCCCGTCGAGGGCCGCGAGCAGGCCGGCACGCTCGGAATCGGCGCTCGCCGCGACGGGCTCCGCGGCCCCGTCCGGCGCGCGGGCGAAGACGTGCAGGCCGTCCCGGAAGACGGTCTCGCCGAGATCGCAGAGATGCGCGTCGAGCCGCGTCAGCGCCTCGTCCATCGGCGTGTCCGGGCCGATCCCGGCACTGTCCAGCAGTCCGGCCGCCGCGGCCTCCTCCAGGATGGCGCGGGCGATGAGGTCGGCGCGGCGGGGGTCGAGCACGCTGGCGGCGGCATACTCCTCCACCAGCTCGCGGAGGCGGGCCGCCTCGGGCGTCGGCGCGTGGACGGCGGTGTCGGGCGTCAGGTGCCCGAGCGCGACCCCGCCGAGGCGGCGCTTGAGCGGCGCGGCCTCGCCCGGGTCGTCGACGATGAACGGGTAGATCACCGGCAGGCCGCCGACGCAGAGTGCCGGGAAGCAGGCGGGCGACAGCGCCACGGCCTTGCCCGGCAGCCACTCCGCGGTGCCGTGCGTGCCGAGCTGCACCAGGGCGTCGAAATGCTGCCGCAGGCCCAGATGGAAGGCGAGGTAGGCGTGCGTCGGGGCGCGGTCGAGGTCGTGGTAGCCGGCCTTGCGATCGGAGTCGCGGCCGCGGTCGGGCTGGAGGAAGACCGCGAGGCCGCCGTCACGGCCTGGAACGACCTGCGCACCGCGTGAAGGCCGGCGCAGCGCGCCGACAGCCCGGCCAGGGCCACCGCGTCCTCGTACCAGGGCAGAAGGGCGGGCGCGAAGGTGACGACCGCGAACCGCGCCCCGAGCTGGCAGGCGGTCAGCATCGCGGCCTCGGCCATGCCGACGACCGGCAGGTCGAACAGCTCACGCGCGGCGACCAGACCGGGATCGCCGTAGGCGGCGATCACCGCGGCGTCGTGGCCGGCATGGTGGGCGGCGAGCGTCTCCAGCACGGCGGCGCCGGCGAGCTGCGCCTCGGCCCGGCCGGCGATGTAGGGCAGGCCCGTCGCGGCGGTGAGCGCGGTGATGCGCGCGTCGGGGGCGAGCGCCGCCTCGGCGGCCCGCGCCATGCGCGCGGTCATCGCCGCCGAGGTGTTGGGGTTGAGGAGCAGGATGCGCATGCGAGGGCTCCGGGCGCGTCAGCCCGCCAGCCGGCGGGACAGGCCGGCGGCCCGCTCCATCACGGCGGCGAGCACCACGGTCACGAGGATCAGCAGGCTGGAGGCCGCCGCCACGGTGACGTCGAGGCGGCCCTCAAGGTCCTGCCACATGCGGATCGGCAGCATGTCGGTGGCGGCGTCGCGCAGGAACAGCGAGACCGGGACGTTGTCGAAGCTCGCCATGAAGGCGATGAAGCCCCCGGCCAGGATCCCGGGCCGGATCAGCGGCAGGGTCACCCGGCGGAACGTGTAGAGCCGCGAGGCGCCGAGGGAGGTCGAGCTCTCGAGAAGCACCGGGTCCATCTGCGACAGGGCCGCCACGGTGGTCCGGACCACGTAGGGCACGCAGACCACGGTGTGGCCCAGCACGAGGGTCAGCGGCGAGACCGGGATGCCGGCGAGGCTGAACAGCATGAGGGCGGCGAGCCCGAAGGCCAGGGCCGGCAGGACGAGGGGCGACAGGAACAGGCTGTCGAGGAGGCGCGCGGAGAGCCGCCGCGACCGCGCGATGGCGAGCGCCGCCGCGGTGCCCAGCCCCACCGACAGCAGGGTCGTCCAGCCCGCCACCACGAGGCTGTTCCAGGCGGCGGCCCGGAGCTGCTCGGCCTCCGCGAGCGCCGCGTACCAGCGCAGGGAGTAGCCCGGCGGCGGGAAGCGCAGGGAGAAGCCGCTGGTGAACGACACCGCCACGACGATCACGGTCGGCGCCGCCAGCAGGACGAGGCAGAGCCCGGCCAGCAGCAGCACCGCGCCGTGGAAGCTGAACCAGTCGAGATCGCGCCGCAGGCTCGTCCGCATGGTGACCTCCCGGTGGCCTCAGGCAGCGCGCGCGCGGCCGCCGGACAGGCGGCCCGCGAGGTTGAGGAGCGCGACGCAGGCGAGGACCGCCACGAGGAAGACGATCGCGATCGCCGCCGCGAACGGCCAGTTGTTGAGCGAGGAGGCCTGCTGGTACAGGTACATGGGCATGAACAGCATCTGCCCGCCGCCGATCAGCGACTGGGTGATGAAGGCGGTGATCGCCGCCGCGAAGGTCAGCAGGCAGCCCGCCACGATGCCGGGCAGGCAGAGCGGCAGGGTCACCCGGAGGAAGGTGCGCCACGCCCCCGCCCCGAGCGCCGCCGAGGCGTCGGCGAGGTTCGGGTCGATCCGCGACAGGGCGGTGACCAGCGGCAGGACCATCAGCGGCAGCTGCACCTGCGCCAGCGCCAGGACGAGGCCGCCCTCGGTGTAGAGAAGCTTCAGGGGCGTGTCGGTGAGGCCGAGGCCGAGGAGCGCGGCGTTGACGATGCCCTGGCGCCCCAGGATCACGATCCACGCGAAGGTCCGCACCACCACGCTCGTGAGCAGCGGCAGCAGTACGATCAGGGTCAGCAGGCCGCGCAGCCGGCCGGGCGCCCAGGTCAGGAGCAGCGCCAGCGGCAGGCCGAGCAGGAGGGTCAGCGCCGTGACCTCGAGGCCGAGCCACAGGGTCGCGCCGAGCACCCGCAGCGAGAACGGGTCGAGCAGGAACCGGGCGTACTGGTCGAGGCCGAACCGGGTCATGGCCGGATCGGCGTAGAAGCTCACGAGCAGCAGCAGCGCCAGCGGCGCCAGGAAGAAGACGAGGAAGAACGCCCCGAGCGGCAGCGCGAGGCGGATGTCGTAGGCCGCCGTCCAGGCGCGGCCCGGGCGCAGGGGCGCCGCGACCGGGCCCGCCGCAATGGCCGGGCCGGCGCTCACACCCGGATCTCGCGGTTGAAGCGCTCGATCCAGGCCGGCCGGCCGCGGTTGATCGCGGTCCAGTCCTGGAACACCGACTTGCGCTTCAGCTCGTCCGCGTCCCTCGCCAGGACCTTGGCGACCTCGCCCTCGATCGCGACCTTCCGGTTGGTCGGCACGATCAGGTAGGGGCTCTGCATCAGCTTGGCCTGCACCTCCGGCGACAGCGCGGCCTCGATCAGCTTGAAGGCCAGCTCCTTCACCGGCGTGTTCTTGACGATGTGGATCGTCGTCTTGAAGGCGATGATGCCTTCCTTCGGTGCGGCGAACTCCACCGGCACCCCCCGGGCCTTCAGGATCTGGATCGCGTTGAAATTGCCCGGCCCGATGTCGACCTGCTCCTGCTGGTAGAGGGCCGCCAGGGCGCCCGGGTTGGCGGCGACGGCGGCGAGGTTCGGCTTGAGCGCCTCCAGCGCCTTGAACCCCGGCTCGACGTCGGTCTCCGAGCCGCCGTGCATCCGGGCGATCTCGACGAGGAAGCCGGTGCCGAGCGTGGAATTCAGGTTGGTGATGCCGACCCGGCCCCTGTACTCGGGCTTCCACAGGTCGGCCCAGGAGGTCGGCGGCGTCTTCACCTTCTCGGGGTTGTAGGTCAGGCCGACGATCTGGAAGAACGGCGCCGGGCCCATCGGCTCCTGCGCGTCCGCGATCAGGTCGCCGTAATGGGCCGACTGGGCTACCGGGTAGGGCTCGACGAGGTCCTGGGCGATGGCCGTGAGGGCCGGCCCCGGATCGTGCAGCATCACGTCGATCGGCGGGTTGGCGCGGGCCGCCTGGACCTTGGCGATCTGGTCGACCGACAGCATCGGGTCGAGGATGACGTC
This sequence comes from Methylobacterium mesophilicum, assembly GCF_036441335.1. Classification (GTDB taxonomy): domain Bacteria; phylum Pseudomonadota; class Alphaproteobacteria; order Rhizobiales; family Beijerinckiaceae; genus Methylobacterium; species Methylobacterium mesophilicum_B. The sequence goes on along the minus strand of NZ_MLBW01000015.1, from coordinate 342,909 downwards.
GCCGCCCGAGCTCTTGCGGAAGGCCGGCACCAGCACGGCCCGGTGCGCCTCCTCCCAGCTGCCCGTGAAGGTCGCGAAGACGAGCTTGCGCGCCTGCGCGCGGGACAGGCCCGGGAAGGCCTGCGCGGCGCCGAGGGTCAGGGCGCCAGCGAGGAGGCTGCGGCGGTGCAGTTGCATGGTCGGTTCTCCAGGCTCGGTTTCGAGCGGCTCGGCCTCAGTGTCGGGGATCGGGGAAGACGCCGACCCGCTCGGGTGCAGTCGGGCGCAGGCGCACGCGGGTGCCGGGCGGCCGGGGCCGGGCGCCCGCCGCGCCCGGCCCGGCGGTCTTCAGGCGGGCGCCGCCGTC
>NZ_MLBW01000015.1:0-342519 GCF_036441335.1 Methylobacterium mesophilicum | reverse complement strand
GACCCGGGTCCCGTCCGGCAGGGACGTGGCGGCGGGGAGCAGGCCGCCCGCCTCCAGGGCCACCGCGCGGGCGCCGCCCGGCTCCGTCGCGAGCCGCCCGTGCAGGACGTTGGCCGTGCCCACGAAGGTGTTGACGAACAGCGTCTCGGGGCGGTCGTAGACGTCGGTCGGGGGGGCGAACTGCTCCAGGCGGCCGGCATTGAGCACGGCGACCCGGTCGGCCATCGACAGGGCCTCCTCCTGATCGTGCGTGACGATCAGCGTGGTGGTGCCGGCGCTGCGCTGGATGCGCTTGATCTCGATCTGCATGTCGAGGCGCAGGTTCTTGTCGAGGGCCGCGAAGGGCTCGTCGAGGAGCAGGATCGAGGGGCGCACGGCCAGCGCCCGGGCGAGCGCCACCCGCTGCTGCTGGCCGCCCGACATCTCCCGCGGGTAGCGCCCGGCGAGGTGCTCCAGTCGCACGAGCGCCAGCATCTCGGCCACCCGTGCCCTCTGCTCGGCCCGCCCGACGCCCCGGGCCGCGAGGCCGTAGGCGACGTTGTCGGCGACGCTCATGTGGGGAAACAGGGCGTAGTTCTGGAACACGATGCCGACGGTGCGCCGGTTCGGCGGCAGGTGGTCGACCGCTTGGCCGCCGATGATGACGCGCCCCTCCGTGGGCTTCAGGAAGCCCGCGACCGCCCGCAGCAGGGTGGTCTTGCCGCAGCCCGAGGGCCCGAGCAGCGCGACGAGTTCCCCGCCCTTGATGTCGAGCGTCACCGTGTCGACGGCGAGGGCCGACCCGTAGCGCTGGGTGATCCCGTCGAGGATCAGGGTGGTCCCGGCGCTCACGGGCGGCTCTCCCCGGCCGCCGCGAAGGCGCGGCCGTGCGCGGCGAGGTGCGCGGCGCTGCGGGCGGCCGGGCAGCCCGCGAGGTCCAGGCCCTTCCACAGGGTGACGGCCACCGAATCGACCACCGGCACGCCGAGTTCGGCCTCCAGGGCCGGGACCAGCGCGGCGCCTGCGAGGTTCGTGCACACGATCGCCACCGCGTCGACGCCCTCGGCCGCCACCGCCCGGACCATGCCGGCGATGGCCTCCGGGCCGGCCTCGGCGAAGGCGAAGTTCTCCGACAGGCCGAGATGCCGCTCGGCGCCGCAGTCGAGACCGGCCGCGCCCCAGTTGGCCTGGATCCGGCGCTGCACGTCGCCGGTATAGGGGGTGACGAGGCCGATCCGCCGGAAACCCCGGGCCCGGAATAGGTCGCGGAAGGCGAGCGCGGCGGTGGAGGCCGGGCATCCGGTCCGGTCGGTGATCGCGGCGCTCAGGCGCTCGTCGGCCTCGAAGCCGAGCCAAGCGCCGGAGGTGCCGTTCCACAGGATCGCGGCGACGCGGGCATCGGCGAGCAGCTCGGCCGCCGCCAGGATCGGCTCGGGGTCGAACTGGTCCAGGGCCGCCGCCGACAGGCCGATCTCCGTCACGCGGAAGCGGGCGAAATGGGCGCTCACGCCCGCGAGCCCGGCCAGCAGATGGGCGGTGGCCGGCTCGAGGACGCTGTTCGACGAGGGCGTCAGCATGCCCAGACGCGTCGTGCGGTTCGGTCGTTCCATCGCATCCACCCCCGATGCACCGAGCATCCGACAGGCCTGGACGGCCGACAAGCCATTTTCTGCATGCTGCATGCAATTTGCGCAAATGCATGATAAGACAGCGCAAGAGGCCGGAAAAAGGATCGCCGATCGGGCGGCCGGACGCGCTAGGCTGGCGCGATGGAGCGGGAGGACCGATGGACGTCGTCGCACGCCGCCGGGGCCGGCCTCGCAAGGCCCCGGTCGTCCCGGCCGCGCAGGTGCCGCGGACCGGGCTGCACGAGCAGGCGGCGGCCCGGCTCAAGGACATGATCGTGCGCGGCGTGCTGCCGGCGGGCGCGTCCCTCGTGGAGACGGACCTCTCCGTGGCGCTCGGGATCTCCCGGACCCCGCTGCGCGAGGCCCTCAAGCTCCTGGCGGCGGAGGGGCTGGTCGAGCTGCACCAGAACCGCAGCGCCCGCGTCCCGGACTGGACGCCGGAGGAGATCCTCGAACTGTTCGAGGCGTTCGCCGGGATCGAGCGGCTGACCGCGGAACTCGCGGCGCCGCGGATCTCCGAAGCCCTGATGGACGCGCTGCGCGCCATGCAGGCGCGGCTCGACCGGATGCACCGGGACCAAGTGCTCGACGCCTATTTCGCCCTGAACCAGGAGATCCACCGGACGATCGTCGAGGCCGCCCGGAACCGCCCGCTGGCGGAGGCCCACGCGGCGCTCCAGGCCCGGGCCCAGTGGGCGCGCCTGCGCGCGCTCTCCAGCGGCAGCCGCTGGGAGGAATCGGCCCAGGAGCACCGGGACCTGTTCGAGGCCCTCGCCGCGCGGGACGCCGCCGCGGCCGGGGCCGTCGCCCACCGCCACGTGCTGCGGACCGGCGTGGTGATCGCCGAGACGCTCCAGGCCCGGCGCGCGGACCCCGTGGCGCGGTAACGAAGCGTTAACCCTGTCGTCGCATCGGTGGGTCACCAGCCGGACGCTGGCCTTCCACGCCCATCCGATCCGCCCCTCAACACGGGTGGGCGTGGAAGCCTCGGCCGCCGCCCGTCAGGCGTCGCCGAACGCGACCCCGAGCTCCGTCTCCTGGCGCCACGTGACCCGTGCCGGCCGGCGCCGGCCGCCGACCCCGTAGGACAGCACGAAGGCGTCGGGAACGCCGATCACGCTCACGACCCTCAGGCGGGCGCCCCCGTCCGACATGTTGCGGATCGTGCAGTCGATCACGCCGCCTCCGGCGAGTTCGATATGGCCCTCGAGCAGGGTCCGTCTGCGGGGCGCGGCGCGTCTGTCGTCCATCCTCGTTACCCTATGGTTGCGGGCCGGATCCCTCCGGATCCGCGCGCTCCGCCGGCCCGGGGCACGGATGGTCGATCCCCGCCCGCCTCGTCCCGACGCGACGCCGCCGGCCCCGCTCCGGGCCGCCCGCCGTCGCGGCCAGGAGACCACGGAGTTCGTGTCGATTCCGTCAAAGCGCGCCGCGAAAGCGCGGCGGTGCGCCGGTCAGGAGATCCGCACCAGCTGCAGGGCGCCCCGCGGGGGCGGCGGCGCGACGCTGCGGGTCTGGTTGCGACCGCCGTTCTTGGCCTCGTACAGGGCGCCGTCCGCCAAGCGGTACGGGTCCGGCAGCGGCGCGCTCCGGTCGGCACCCGGCCGGACGGCCGCCAGCCCGATGCTCACCGTCACGGCGCCGGCCCCGATCCCGGCCGACGGGACGGTCAGCTTCGCCACCTCGGCATGGACCGTGTCGGCGACGCGCAGGGCGCCGGCCTCGTCCGTCTCGGGGAGGAGCAGGGTGAACTCCTCGCCGCCGATGCGGCTGACGAGATCCTGGGGGCGGTGCACGCTCGCCGCGAGGCAGCGGGCGAGCCCCTGCAGGATCGCGTCGCCCACCGGGTGCCCGTAGCGGTCGTTGAAGCGCTTGAAGTGGTCCGCGTCGACGATGAGCAGCGACAGGGCATGGCCGTCGCGCCGGGCGGCGTCCAGGTTCCGCCGGAGGGCGTCCTCGAAGCAGCGGCGGTTCGGCAGGCCTGTCAGGGTGTCGGTGCGCGACAGCGCCGCCATCTCGGCCCGCAGCGCCTCGCGGCGGCGCAACTCCCGCCCGAACAGGAGCGACAGGGCGATCGTGAGACCGCACAGCGCCAGCACGATGCCGCCGATGATCGTCGCCTTCGCGGCCCACTCCGCCTCCACGTCCCGGGTGGACAGGGCGACGTTCAGGATCAGCGGCAGGGTCCCGATCCGCGTGAACGTGTAGTTCCGCTCCACGCCGTCGCGCACGGAGGTGCTGACGAAGCTGCCCCGCCCCTCCCGCAGGAACCGCTTGAAGATCGCGGTCTGCCCGATATTCGCCCCGAGATCGGCCTCCACGTAGGGGTAGCGCATGATGCGGGTGCCGTCGGTCAGGTACAGGTTGATGGCCCCGCCCGGCCCGAGGTCGATCTCGCTGAACAGGTGCGCGAAGTAGGACAGCTTCACGGTGCCCAGGACCGCGCCGCCGAAGCTGCCGTCGGGTCCGTCGATGCGGCGGCTGAACGGCAGCATCCGCTCGCCGGTGAGCCGCGACACGATCGGGCGCCCGACATGGAGGCCGAGCCCGGTGCTCGCCCGGTGGGCCTGGAAGTACTCGCGATCCGCGTAATTGCCCGGGCGCGGCGGCACGGCCGCGATGTCGCCGACGACGTCGCCCCGCGCGTCGAGGATCAGCATCACGCCCATGTCGCGGGCGGTCGCGGCGCGGTCGAACAGGACGAGCTGGCGCAGGCGCGGGTCTGCCTCCGTCAGGCCCGGCACCTTCAGATTGTCGACGGCCGCGCGGATCGAGAGGTCGTACATCTCGATGTTGCGCGCGATGTCGCGTTCGAGAACCTGCAGGAGGTTCCAGGAGGTCTGCTCCGCGCTGGCCCAGGCGTCGCGGCGCAGGTCCGCCAGCATCAGGCCGGACGTCACGACCATGCCCAGCGGGGCCAGGATGCCGAGGCCGATCCAGGTGCGGGCCGAGCGCAGCCACGGGGCGACGCGTCGCCAGACGTTCATCGGCCCCCCGCGGACGGCGCTTCGTTGCCGCGCTCTGGCACGCCGAGCCTTAACCGCGGCTTTCGCGGCGTTCCGGCCGGCGCGCGCGGTCGTGAATCGCGGTGGATCGAGGCGATTCGCGCCGCGCTCACCGCGCCGCGCGGTCCTCCGGGTCGGCGCCGGCCGGCGGGAAGCGCAGCGTCACGAGGCAGCCTCCGCCCGCCGCCTCCGCGATGGTCACGGGGGCGCCGTGGAGGTCGGCGATCGCCGCCACGAGGCTCAGGCCNGTAGAAGCGGCGGAACACCTGGCTGCGCTCCCCTGGCGGCAGCCCCGGTCCGGTATCGGCGACGGTCACGACGACGGCCGCCGCGGCGCGCCGCACCGCGACGGCGACGCGGCCCCCGGGCGGCGTGAACTTCAGGGCGTTGTCGAGGAGGTTCGAGAACGCCTCGAAGCACAGGTCGCGGTCGCCGTGGATCCGGTGCGGCTCGGGGGGCACCGCGAGCGCGAGGTCGATATCCTTCTCCTCGGCGAGCGGCGCGTGGAACTCGACCGCGACGGTCGCCACCTCGCCGATATCGAACCGGGTGAACGCCCCCCGCCGCCGGCCATCCTCCATCTCGCCGATCCGCAGGACGGCGGTGACCATGGCGAGGGTCTGGTCGATCCACACGAGCCCCTGGTCGATGGCCTCGTGGAACTCCGCGACGGTTCGGGCCTGGGACCGGGTGCGCTCGAGCCGGGCGCGCAGGCGGGTGAGCGGCGTGCGCAGGTCGTGAGCGACCGCGTCGCCGACGCTGCGGACCTCGCCCATGAGGTGCTCGATCTCGTCCAGCATCCGGTTCACGGTCCGGGTCAGCCGGTCGAACTCGTCGTCGCGCGGCCCGACCGGCAGGCGCTTGCCGAGATCGCCGCGCATCACCTCGGCCACGGCGGACTCCGTGGCGGCGAGGCGGCGGCGGGCGCGGCTCGTGAGCAGCAGGCCGCCCAGCATCGAGAGCGCCAGCGTCGGCACGAGCCCGAGGCCCAGGGCGCGCAGGGTCGTGGCCCGCACCCGGTCGATCTCGTCGGTGTCGTGCGCGATCACCACGGTGCTGCCGTCCGGGAGCCCGAGCGCGGCCGCCCAGATCTCGTCCTGGAGCCGCCGCCCGGCGAGGTCGACCGTCGCGCTCACCCGGTACGCGTCGCCGTCGCGCGCCAGGCGGTCCGGGATCGCCCCGAGATTACCGGCCCGGCGCGCCCCGTCCGGGGCGAACAGGCCGCCGTAATGGGTGGCGTGGACGTCCATGGCGATCCACGTGTCGACCCGGTTCCCCGCGGCGGCGGGGTCGGCCGCGGCCGCCCGCACCTCCAGCCGGAGCGTCTCGGCGAGCTCCTCGCGCAGGTAGTCGGCCGTCTGCCAGTAGACGAAGGCGAACATCGCCAGGGCGAGCAGGGCCGACCACAGGGCGATGCCGAGCGCCCAGCGGAGCGCGGTGGAGCGCAGCAGGTCGGCCGGGCGGGGCAGGTCAAGCATCGGGCGAGAGGGTGAATCCGGTGCCGCGCACGCTGTGGATCAGGGGCGGCTCGCCGGCCGCCTCCAGCTTCCGGCGCAGGCGCCCGACATGGACGTCGATCAGGTTGGACTTGGGCGTGAACCGGTAGTTCCAGACCTCCTCGAACAGCATCGCCCGGGTCACGATCTGGCCGGGGCGGCGCATCAGATATTCGAGGAGCTTGAGTTCGCGCGGCAGCAGCTCCAGGTCGCGGGCGCCGCGCCGGCCCGTGCCGGCGATCAGGTCGATCGCGAGGCTGCCCACGTGCAGGACCGTCTCGCGGCTGTCGACCGGGCGCCGCAGCAGCGCCTCGATGCGCGCCGCGAGCTCGCCGAGCGCGAAGGGCTTGGCGAGGTAGTCGTCGCCGCCGGCCCGCAGGCCGCGGATCCGCTCGTCGACGTCGCCCAGCGCGCTCAGGACCAGGGCCGGGGTCCGGTCCCCGTCCCGGCGCAGATCCTGGAGCACGCTCAGGCCGTCCTGCCCGGGCAGCATCCGGTCGAGGATGATCGCGCCCCAGCCGCCGTCCCGGGCCGCCCGGGCCCCGTCCGGTCCGGTCGCGGCCCAGACGACGTCGTGGCCGCGCCCGCGCAGGTCGTCGCGCACGTCCCCGGCCGTCTCCGAATCGTCCTCGATCAGCAGCAGCTTCGCCACGCGCGGCCCCCGCTTCGGTGCATGCTTCGCCCCGATCCCCCGACGCGGGTCACCGACGCCCTTCCTTTGTGCCGGACTTCGCCGCGCAAATCGCCCCGGGCGGGCCACCATGAACCAGAATTTAATGGCACCGCATCGGCTTGGCCCCCTTTATTGGAATGACTCTATCCCGTACCGGCGCCCCGCTCGGCCGCCGGACGGCGCGCCTGCCGGATACCCCCGATGCCGACCCGGTCCCGCCGCCCCTGCCCGCCTCGCGGCCGCACGTCCCTCGCGCGGATGGCGGCGCATGCCTAGGAAGCGGCGCCCCCGGCGCCTGATCAACCGCTACGCCGAAAGCCGCCTCTACGATGTCGAGACCGGGACCTACGTCACCCTCGACCGGCTCAAGGAGATGCGCGGCGCGGGCTACGAGGTCGTGGTCCGCGAGGTCGAGACCGGCCGCTTCGTGACCGAGGACGTGCTTCGGCCGGGCCTCGACGCGTGAGCGCGCGCGGTATGAGCGCGCGCGCGCGGCGGGCCGGGGGAGCCGCCTGTGGCCGGCAGTCCCGGTGGGCGTACCCATGGCGCTGACCACCGAGACGGATGCCGGCGACCGTGACGTCGGCCGCCGCGACGCCGGNCTCCTCGCGGCGGCGGGCTGGGTCTACCGGGACGCGCTCCGCGAGCGGCTCGGGCTGGCGCCCGCGGCGCAGCCCGTGACCGGCGCGGCCGACACCGCGCCGGCGGACCCCGATCGCGTCACCCTCGACGCGGCGGGGCAGAAGCGGATCGGCCTCGCCTTCGGGACGGCCGAGATCCGCCGGATCGTGCTGCCGGTGCGCGTCCCCGGCACCGTCGCCTTCGACGAGCGGCGGGTGACGCATCTCAAGCCGCGCACGCAGGGGCGGGTGCTGAGCCTCGCGGTCCAGCCCGGCGACCGGGTTCAGGCGGGCGAGACCCTGGCGACCCTCGACGCCGCCGGCCTCCTCGACGCGCGCAACGGCTATCTCGCCGCGCAGGCCTCGCTGGGCGAGGCGCAGGCCTCCGAGGCGGTGGCCGCGCTGCAGCTCAAGCGCGGGCTGGAACAGCTCAAGTTCGGCGGCGTCGCGCAGGCCGAGGTGGAGCGGCGGCAGGTCGATCTCGCCAAGGCGCAGGCGGCGGTGAAATCGGCCCAGGCCAACGCCGAGATGTACCGGGCGCAGTACCAGCGCCTCGCCCCGACCGAGGGGGCGGCCCCGGGTACCAGCGCCGTCGTGACCCCGATACAGGGCGTCGTGACCAGCGTCGGCGTGACCCTGGGCGAGGTCGTCGACACCACCCGCGACGCCTTCACGGTCGCCGACCCGACCCGCATCCTCGTCCTGGCCAATCTCTACGGGCCCGATCTCGGGCGGGTGAAGGCCGGCGACACCGCCTCCGTGGAGAGCCCGGTTCCGGGGCACGCTCCCTTCGAGGGCCGGGTCCGCTCGGTGAACGCAGCCCTGGATCCGGCCACCAACACGGCGCCCGCCCGGATCGAGCTGGACAACCCGGGCGATCTGCTGCGCGCCAACATGTTCGTGTCCGTGACGATCGCGGCGGATCTCGGCCGCGACGGGGTCACGGTCCCGGCCGCCGCCATCCAGCAGACCGAGCAGGGGCCGATCGCCTTCGTGCGCGCGGCCGAGGACCGGTTCGAGCGGCGCGCCCTGAAACTCGGGATCCAGCGCTCCGACTGGGTCGAGGTGCAGAGCGGCGTCGCGGCCGGGGAGAGCGTGGCGACGCAGGGCAGCTTCGGGCTCAAGGCGATCCTGCTGCGCAGCCTGCTCGGCTCGACGGATTGAGGCCCCCGATGCGGTCGTGGTTCGCCCTCCTGGTCCGCCGCCGGTTCCTCGTTCTGATGATCGCGCTCGCGGCGGCCGCGGGGGGCGTGGCCAACCTCGAGGGCCTGTCGATCGACGCGGTGCCGGACATCTCGCCCAAGCAGGTGATGATCCTGACCCTGTCGCCAGGACTCGGCGCGCTGGAGGTCGAGCGGCTCGTCACCTTCCCGGTGGAGAACGCCATGGCGGGGGCGCCGAGCCTGACCGGGATCCGCTCGACCTCGCGGGCCGGGGTCTCGGCGGTCTACGTCACCTTCGCGGACGGGATGTCGATCACCGAGGCGCGCAGTCAGGTCTTCCAGCGCCTGCCGGCGGCCAAGGGCATGATGCCGGCGGGCGTCGGCGACCCGCAGATGGGCCCGATGGCGACCGGGCTCGGCGAGATCTACCAGTTCGAGCTGCGCGGGCCCGCCTACACGCCGATGCAGCTCCGCCGCACCCTGCAATGGACGATCGCGCCCAAGCTGAAGCTGACCCCCGGCATCGCCGACGTGAACATCTACGGCGGCCAGATGCCGACCTACGAGGTCCGGGTCTCGGCCGATGCGCTGCGCCGCTACGGCGTCGGCCTCGCCCAGGTCTTCACGGCGCTGACCGACAACAACGCCGCCCGCGGGGGCGCCTATATCGAGCACAACGACCAGCAGGAGACGATCCGCGGCCTCGGCCTCGCCAAGGGGCCGGAGGACATCGCCAACATCGTGGTCGCCACGGGACCCGGCGGCGTGCCGGTGACGCTCGGGACGCTGGGCCAAGTGGTCGAGGCGCCGAAGGTCCGGCTCGGGGCCGTGACGCACGACGCGCAGGGCGAGACGGTCGTGGGCATCGCGATGATGCAGCTCGGGGAGAATGCCAGCGCGGTGGTCGGGCAGGTCAAGAAGACGATCGACGACCTGCGCCCGCAATTGCCGCCGGGCATGGAGATCGTGCCCTACTACGACCGCAGCGCGCTCGTGGACCGCACGATCCACACCGTGGAGCACAACCTCCTCGAAGGCGCGGTGCTCGTCATCGTCGTCCTGCTGCTGCTGCTGGGCAACCTCCGCGCCGGGCTGATCGTGGCCGCCGCGATCCCGCTCGCGATGCTGATGGCCTTCGCGGGGATGCGGCTGCTCGGCCTCTCGGGCAACCTGATGAGCCTGGGCGCCATCGATTTCGGCCTGATCGTCGACGGCGCGGTGGTGATGGTCGAGAACGTCCTGCGCGCCCGCGGCGAGCATCCGGACCGGCCGCCCCAGGATCTGATCCGCGACGCGGCCGCCGAGGTGGCCAAGCCCGTGATGTTCGCGGTGGCGATCATCATCCTGGTCTACGTGCCGATCCTCGCGCTGGAGGGCGTGGCCGGCAAGATGTTCGTGCCGATGGCGCTGACCGTGATCCTCGCGCTCTCCGGCTCGCTCATCGTCACCATGACGCTGATGCCGGCGCTCGCCGCGATCTTCCTCGCCGGCCGCGGCGTCGGCGAGCGCGAGACGCGCCTCGTCCACTGGATGCGGGCCGCCTACACGCCGATGCTGAAGGCCGCCGAGCGGCACGCCCTCGTGACGGTGCTGGCGACGCTCGCCCTGTTCGCGGGCTCCTGCGTGCTGGCGACCCGGCTCGGCGGCGAGTTCCTGCCGAAGCTCTCGGAGGGCTCGATCGTGATCACCTCCGAGAAGCTGCCCGGCATCGATCTCTCCGCCTCGCTCGCCACGGTGACCCGCATCGAGCGGGTGCTGAAGTCGTTCCCGGAGGTGAAGCGCGTCGTCTCGCTCACCGGCAGCGCCGAGATCCCGACCGACCCGATGGGCGTCGAATCGACCGACAGCTTCATCACCCTCACCGATCCGGCCACCTGGAAGACCGCCGAGACGCAGGAGGGCCTCGTGGCGGCCTTCGACAAGCGCCTCAAGGAAGAGGTACCGGGAGTGGCCTACAGCTTCTCCCAGCCGATCCAGATGCGCATGGACGACCTGCTGGAGGGCGTGCGCGGCGACGTGGCGATCAGCCTCTACGGCGACGACCTGAAGACCCTCAAGGACACGGCCGACGCCATCGTGCGCACGGTCTCCGGGGTCGACGGGGCGGCGGACGTGAAGGCCGAGGCGCAGGCCGGCATGCCGGCGCTCACGATCCAGGTCGACCGCGCCAAGGCGGCCCGCTACGGCATCAACGTCTCGGACGTGCTCGACATGGTCGAGAGCATCGGCGGGCGGACCAGCGGCGTCGTCTACGGCGACGACAACTCGATCACCGAAATCGTGGTGCGGCTCGACCCGGCCGACCGCAGCGACCTCGAGCGGATCCGCGCCCTGCCGGTCGGCCGGTCCGGCACCGGCGATCCGGGCCGGGAATCGGGCAGCCGCATGATGGTGCCGCTGTCGATGGTCGCCAGCGTGGACGTGGCCTCCGGCCCGGCGCAGATCAGCCGCGAGCGTCTGCAGCGGCGGATCTCCGTGCAGGCGAATGTCCGCGGCCGCGACGTCCAGAGCTTCGTCGACGCGGCCAGGGCCGCCGTCGACCAGCAGGTCAAGCTGCCGCCGCGCTACTCGCTGGTCTGGAGCGGGCAGTTCCAGAACCTCCAGGAGGCGACCGCCCGGCTGACCGTGGTGGTGCCCGCCGCGCTCGCGGCGATCCTGGTCCTGCTGGTGGTGATGTTCGGCGACATCCGCCTCGCCGGGCTGATCTTCCTCAACGTGCCGGTGGCGGCCACCGGCGGTATCCTGGCGCTCACGCTCCGCGACATGCCGTTCTCGATCTCGGCGGCGATCGGCTTCATCGCGACCTTCGGCATCGCGATCCTGAACGGCGTCGTGCTGACGAGCTACATCCGGGACCTGGAGGCGTCCGGCCTCGGACCCCGGGAGGCGGCGACGCGGGCGGCCGAGATGCGGCTGCGCCCGGTGATGATGACGGCCCTGGTGGCGGCCCTGGGCTTCCTGCCGATGGCGCTCTCGACCAGCGCGGGCGCCGAGGTGCAGCGGCCGCTCGCCACCGTGGTGATCGGCGGCCTGATCTCGGCGACCCTGCTCACCCTGGTGGTGCTGCCGGCAATCTACCCCGCGGTCGCCGGCCTGCGCCTGCCCTTCGCCCGGCCCACGCCCCCCGCCGGGCGACGGCCCGGCGGCTCCGGGGCGCGCCGACGCGCGGTGGCCGACCCGTGACCGCGATCGGAGCGCGACAACGTATCCGCAATCGGTATGTGGATACGCAATTCTGTGCTGATGCCCGGACGATCCGCGGGGGCCTATGCTGGTCCGACACGGAGCGGGAGTCCGGCATGTTGGACGGCGACGCCTTTGCCCACGAGATCGCGGCGCTCCTGATCGCCGACATCAAGACCTCCGGCGCGCGCACGCGCGGCGAACTCGAGGAGGCCTGCCGGATCTCCCTCGAGAGCCTGCTCGGCGGCACCGCGGTGCCGCCGCAGATCGCCGTGCTGATGCCGATCGGCCTGGAGCGGTGGCCGCGGGTGGTCGTGAAGGGGCGGCCCCTGCCGGACGTGTAGGCCGGCGCGGCCTGCCCGCTCAGCGGCCGATGACGCCGGTGCCCCCGGTCGGGCCGACGGTGTTCGGCCCGGTATTCGGGGCGGGCGTCGCCGCCTGGTTCCGCTGGATGTCCATCCGCAGCGTGTTGCTCTGGCTCGTCTGGTCCTGGCGCAGGGCGCGCATCTGGCCGCCCGCCTCCATGGATCGGTTGGCGGCGTTGGGGTTGTTCTGCTGCACCTGGGCCAGGGCGGGTGCCGCGGCGAGACCGAGGCTCGCGGCGGTGAGCGTGGCGATGAGGCGGCGCATGGAAAGGTTCTCGCGCTGAGGGATCCTGCCGCGTTGACCCACTGGGTCCCCGCCAAGTTCCATTCCCCTCGCGAGCGAGGGGGGCATCTCCGCGACCCGCGGATGGGTTAGCCGATCCCTGCCGGCTGCCGGCGATCTTCACGCCTTGTTAACGCATCGGGTCAAGGCTGGCTCTGGCGTCGAGCGTTGGACGTTGGAGAGGGGCGTGATGCGGGCCTTGTCGGCGGAGGATGAACAGGCTGTCGAGCGGCTGACGCTCCAGCTCCTTCACGACGCCTATTGCGACCTCGCGGCGGTCCTGCGCGGCGCCCAGCCCCAGGCGGCCGCGGCGATCCTCGGCGTCATGGAGCAGCGCGTGACCGACGTCCTCACCCGGATCTGCCGGCAGGGTTCGGAAGGGGCGGCCTCGGTGGAGATCGCCGTCGCCGTGGGCGAGCGGATCGGCGAGATCATGGATCAGGCGCACGGGTGGGACGTGGCCGGCACGCGGGCCGCCTGACGCGTCGAGGGCGCCATCGAAGCGATGTCGTTCCGCCGAACTGCCTAAGGCGGCAATTGCTGTTCGAGGTGTGCCCGAAGGATGGAGTAGTACCTGACGACCTCGTCGAGCCGCTCGGCATTGGACTGACGTATCCGGTCCGAATCCCCGGGCGACCTGTAGGTCATCGCGTAATGGCCGGCCTGCGCCTTCAGCTTCGTGGCGACGAGATCGAGATCGGCCGACCAGACGGCTTCCGCGCGAACACGCCGGAGGCGCCGGGAGATCTCGAGCCAGTGCAGGTCGAGCGCGATGCCGCTGCCCATCTGCTTGAACAGATCGAACATCGAATCGAGGATCTCGATCGCGGTCTGTGCCGACATGGGGCGATCCGTCAGGCCGGCTCTGGGACGAGATCGGGGCGTGCGTACCAATCGTCGAACAGAGAAAGTTGCCTGAACCGGCGCCGGTACCCGAGGCCGCTCAGGAGGGCATGGATCTTCTCGCGGCTGTCGGAGAAATTGTGCTCGACGCTGATCAGGGCGACGTCGTGGGTCGTGAAGTCGAAGGCTTGGAGGACGTCGAACTCGCCGCCCTCCACATCGATGCTCATGTAATCGATTCGCCGGGGCGCCCGGGCCTCCGCGAGGAAGCGGCCCAGTGAGATCGTCTGGACCGCGTATTGGCGACCGTCCTGGCGAAACTGAGCGTGGAAATCGCCAGTGACGAAATCGTCCATGCCGGACAATTCACCGATATCGACCTCGTTGAAGAGGACTTCGGCGCCGTCGATTTTGTAGACGCACTTGTCGGTGATGTAGCAGTTCCGGTTGCCATACAGCGCCGCGTGCCAAGCGCGGGCCGGCTCGGCGAGGGCGCCCTGCCAGCCGAAGGTCTTCTCCAGGATCAGGGTGTTGCTGAGGCTGACGCCGTCGCAGGCCCCGAACTCGACGAAGTAGCCGTTCCGCTTCTCCTTCAACTCGTACAGGACCCAGAGATCCTGGAGCAGCTGTCCGTTGGCGTAAGGCGCCATCCGTGTCGCGAAGGACAGGAAGTCGAGTTCGGAGCCGAAGATATGCGACCGCGCGTCCAAGTTATCCCTGAGGTTGATCAGAGCGTTGAAGACGGTCAGGAGCTCGACATCCATGGCTCTCTGTTTCACCTCTGAGACGCGCGTTGGAGACGGATCGGGCAAGAGCCAATCAGGGACGCATGGGATTGCCGGGCTGAGCCCGCAGGATCCGCGCAGAGCCGTCGTGTAGGACGCTGTGCTGCACTGAATCCGCCGCGTGATCTGGAACGGTCTGCGCTGCCCGGCGCACGGAGGCCAGGAAGCGCTTGCGATCGAATCCGAACGGGCGGAAGCTCGTCAGCAGGGCGTCGACGAGTTTCGTCATCGCTTCGCAGCGCGCTTGTGCCAGAGCGCGTTCGTGGAGCGCTCTGTCGCGCTCGGTCTGCAGCAACGTTAGCTCGATCTGCTGCTGCTGGATCTGCCGGATGAATTTGATGTCGATGTCGTGAGCGCGCGTCGTCATCGCGTGGCAGCCTTCGAGACCTGGAAGAGCACGTATCCGAGACGTGGCCGGCGATGCCGGGACGAGTGCGCGCGCATGCGAACCTAGGCCGCGCGCGTATCGGGTGTCAGTTGACGTTCAAGCCAGAGGTCCAGGCCTGAGGGACCCTGCTCGCGGAGAGCGACCCGCGCGGGCCGGGCCCGACCGTCGTGTACGGAACACGCGGCGTCACAGAGGTCGCCGGCCTGCGTCACGCGGACGTGCGACGTGGTGCTATCGGATGCCACGATCGCGCGTGGAAGCTCGTAGGCGCCGGGCCGGATCGTCGCCGGCGGCGGGCGGGACGCGTGGACGAAGTGCTTGTTGGCCATGCTGCAGGCGCCTCCCGCGCGAGACCCGCAGCGTAGGCCACACCGAGGTGTTTTTGTGTCGCGACGCGGCAACGGCTTCGGCAAATGGGCCGGCAGCCCGGCCGACCCGTCGCGCATCGCCTTCGCACGCACCCACGGCGATCGGCCGTGACGCGGGTTCAGTCCGCCGCCGCCATCGCGGCCGCCGCGGCCGCGAGGCCCCACCGGACGAGGTCCTGGGCCTCCCGTGCCGACTTGGCCTCCGCGTAGCAGCGCAGTTCCGGAGCGTTGCCCGAAGCCCGGAAGTGGATCGTCCGCCCGCCGTCCAGTTCGATCCGGATGCCATCCTGCTCGTCGATGGATTCCGGCGCCCCGATCGGTCGGAGGAACGACACCCGGAAGGCCTCCTCGCGCAAGCGGCCCAGGAAGGCGCTGCTCCGTTCGGACGGCGTGTTGGGGAGCCGGTCGCTCGCCATCTCCCCCGCATCGAGGGAGGTCACGAGGTCGGCCAGCGAGGTGCCGGCCGCGCGCGTCGCGGCCAGTGTCGCCAGGATCGGCAGCATGGCATCGCGCGTCGGCAGGGCCGGGAGGGTCCTGCCGTCGCGTGCGATGTCCGAGCCGAGCAGGAAGCCGCCATTCGCCTCGAAGCCCGCCACGATGGCCGCACCGGAGCGTCGCGCCTGTTCCATGCCGGCGATGACGTAGGGCGAGCCCACTCTCGTGCGCAGGACCTGCTTGAAGCCGCCGGAACGCTCCAGCGCCGAACCGGCCGTCACGGGCACCACGACCGCGTCGGCCCCGAGGAAGCGTGCCGTGATCAGGCCGAGCACGTCGCCACGCACGATCCGGCCCGCCTCATCGGCGATGAGAGGCCGGTCGGCGTCGCCATCGGTGGTCACGAGCGCGTCGAAATCGCCCGAGGCCATCGCGTCACGGATGAACGCGATATCCTCGGGCCGATGTGCCTCGGTGTCGATGGGCACGAAAGTCTCGGACCGGCCGATCGTCGTGACCTGTGCGCCGAAGCCGGTGAGCAGATCGGCCAGGAGATCGCGGGCGACGGAACTCTGCTGGTAGACCGCGATGCGCAGGCCAGCCAGCATCTCGGACGGGAATGCGTCGATGTAGCGGTGCTGGTAGCGGGCCAGGGCGCGGGGTTCGGGTGTGGCGGGGGTGCGTTCCGCCGACACGCCGGCGTGGGCGCCGCGGTCCAGAGCGGCCAAGATTGCCGCCTCGTCCGCCTTCGTGATCTCTCCGTCGGGCCGGTAGAACTTGAGTCCGTTGCGATCCTCCGGGATGTGGCTGCCCGTGATCATGACTGCCCAGGCGCCGCGCCGCATCGCCTCGAGGGCGAGGGCCGGTGTCGGGAGGGCACCGCATTCGATCGCCGTGAAGCCCGTTGCCGCAGCGGCATCCGCCACCGTCGCGGCGATGCTCGGGCTACTGTCGCGCAGGTCCCGCCCGATCACGACTGCCCGAGGGGCTTCGCCCGACATGGAGCGGAAGAACGCGCTGGCATAGGCGTAGGCCGGCCCTCCGACGAGGTCCGTCACCAGACCCCTCAAGCCACTCGTACCGAATCTCAGGCTGCTCACGGCGGTTCCGTCAGTGTCGATTGAGTTGGGATCGATCACTGATGCCGCGAAACGCCGGCCATCACAACGTCCCGCGACGGGAGCCGGGCTCGCGCACGGGATCCTTCACGAAAGCGCCGCACGCGCCTCTGCGCAATACCGTTTACCCTCTCTTAACCATGATCCCAGCATTGAGTCCTACGAGCTCACCTCCAAGTTTCGGCTGTGGTCAGGATGCATTCGCAGGGTCTCGATCTCACGAACGTGGTCAGTTTGACGATTGCCTTGTCGGAGCGTGTCGCCGAAACGCGGCGACTGGGGCACCTCGTGGCGGTCGATGAGATCGAGGCGATCGGGAACGTGGCCTCCTTTCTGCGCCAGAACCTCGACGAGTGGCCCCCTCAATTGAGCCGCGCGATCTGCGACGTGATCACAAGCTCGCCGCGCGGGCGAAGCCGTTCGCTGCTGCTTGTCGAGTACATCCAATCCGGTGCCTTCGATCAGCAGCAGTCGGGGAAGCACACCATGCCGTTCGTGATGGATCTGTACCGTATCGTTCTGGGACGGGACGCGGAGGACGATGCGCTGCGGCATTGGTCTGCCCAGCTGAATGCGGGAAAGATCTCCCGGAAGCAACTTCTAGGGACCGTCATCAGTTCAGAGGAATTCCGTGCGTCGCTGAATTAATCCAGAGTCGCCTATATTCGTTGTGTGTAGGTCAATACGTCTGATTGAAGTATTTGTGGCAATATGGGGCGTCGCGAGGCACTATTCGATAGGGCGCTAAAATATGTCACCCGCGCGCAAGAATGTGTTGATAGAGTCGAGATATGGATCGATAGATCGAGCGCTGTCGCCTTTCGCGTGGGGGCTGTGCGTCTGAGATCTGCCTGGGCGGATAGGAGCGGCGGAATACCTTCATGCTGACCGTGACTCGGACGCCGCTTCGAATAAGCCTGTTCGGCGGCGGCACAGATTACCCGGAATATTTCGAGCGGGCGCCTGGGGCGGTCGTCGGTGCCGCTATTGATAAGTACATCATCATAGCTGCTCTGGATTTGATAGGCTGTCAGGATTATAATTATAGATTGAGCTACTCCCGCGTCGAGCATTGCGGGCACATCGACGAGATCGAGCATCCGGTGGTGCGCGAGGTGCTCAAATATTTCGACGTCAATCGACGGCTCGATATGAGCATCATCTCCGATTTGCCTGCGGCAGGTAGCGGTCTCGGATCGTCCTCAGCGTTCACCGTGGGATTTCTGAGAACGATATACGCGATTCAAAATCAGAAACCTACGAAGATCGAACTCGCCAAGAAGGCGATACACGTCGAGCGCGAGATCCTGCGCGAGAACGTCGGCGTGCAGGACCAGCTGCACGCGGCCTTCGGCGGGATCAACCGGTTCGATTTCAGCGGCTCCGCCATACGGATCTCGCCCGTTCAGATGAGTTCCGCCGCCATTCAGCAACTCAACGCGTCGATGGTGCTGGTCCATACGGGCATCGCGCGGCGCGCGACGACGACGGTCGCCGCGCAGATCGCCGTGACGCGCGCGCGCGCGATCGACAAGGAATTGTCCGAACTCTACCGCCTCGTCGAGGAATGCGTCTCTCTGCTCGAAGCGGGGACGAGCGGCTGGCTCGCGCAGCTCGGCGAGATGCTCTCCGCCTCGTGGCGCATCAAGCGGACCCTGTCGCGTGAGGTCTCGAACGCGGTGCTCGACGATCTGTTCGAAGCGATCACCGCGGCGGGGGCGTACGGGGCGAAGCTGTGCGGCGCGGGCGGGGGGGGCTTCTTCCTCGCTCTGATCGATCCCGATCGGCTTCCGGCCCTGATCGAGCGGGTCGCGCCGCTGTCCGTCGTTCCGATCGGCATCGACGTCGACGGGTCCACCCTGATCTATCGCCAGACGCGCTGAGCGGCGTCCTCACAGGCCCCAGCCCGGCCGCAAGCCGGGCCGCGGACCCATCGCGACGAGAGGCAACGATGCGAATTCTGATCACCGGCGGCGCGGGTTACATCGGGACCATCCTGGTGCCGATGCTTCTGGAGCGCGGGCATCACGTGACGGTGCTCGACACGTTCAAGTCCGGCGCCCCGGACCTGTTCTCGGCCTGCCAGTACGACACGTTCGAGCCGATCAAGGGTGACGCGCGCGACACGCGCATCCTGGACGAGCTGATCCCGAAGCACGACGTGCTCATCCCCCTCGCCGCCCTGGTCGGCGCGCCCCTGTGCAAGGAGGACGCGATCGGCGCCACGACGCTCAACCGCGACGCCGTGGTGGCGCTGGCGCAGCGCGCGGGCGGCGACCAGAGGATCGTCTATCCGACGACCAACTCGGGCTACGGCGTCGGCGAGGCCGGCAAGTTCTGCACCGAGGACTCGCCCCTGCGGCCGATCTCGCTCTACGGCACCACCAAGGTGGAGGCCGAGAAGGCCGTGCTCGACAGCGGGCGCGGCGTCAGCCTGCGGCTCGCGACGGTGTTCGGCATGGCGCCGCGCATGCGGCTCGACCTCCTCGTCAACGACTTCACCCACCGGGCCGTGACCGACCGGGCGCTCCTGGTCTTCGAGGGACACTTCAAGCGCAACTACATCCACATCCGCGACGTCGCCAAAGGGTTCATCCACGCGATGGACAATTACGACCGGATGCGCGGCGAGGCGTACAATCTCGGCCTGTCGAGCGCCAACCTGTCGAAGCTGGAGCTCTGCGCGCGCATCAAGGCGCACGTTCCCAACTTCGTCTACGTCGAGGCCCCGATCGGCGAGGACCCGGACAAGCGCGACTACATCGTGTCCAACGAGAAGCTGGAGGCGACCGGCTGGTTCCCCGATTTCGACCTCGACCGGGGCATCAAGGAGCTGATCAAGGGCTTCCGGATGATCCGCAACTCGCGGTTCGCCAACGTCTGATCGGGATGGGCGGCCTGCAGCGAACGCGCCGCCGGTCGGCCCGACACGGCGGCCGGCGCGGGAACGGACCGAGGTGATCATGAGCGCGATCGTCGATTTTCTCACGCGGACCCGTGACACCTTCCAGGCCGCCCTCGACGATTCCCGCTTCCACGCGACCCTCGCCGAGACCGCCGATCTCGTGACCGCGTCCCTGCGCGGCGGCGGCAAGCTCCTGACGATCGGCAACGGCGGCAGCGCCGCCGACGCGCAGCACATCGCGGGCGAGTTCGTCTCGCGGCTCAACTACGACCGGCCGCCGGCCGCGGCCGTGGCGCTGACCACCGACACCTCGGTGATCACCGCGATCGGCAACGATTACGGCTACGAGCACGTGTTCGAGCGGCAGGTTCTGGCCCTCGGGCGGCCGGGCGATGTCCTGCTCGCGCTCTCCACGTCGGGGCGGTCGCCGAGCGTGCTGAAGGCGATGGACGCGGCCCGCGGCCTGGGTCTGCGGGTCGTCGCCTTCACGGGCGCCACGGGCGGGGCGATGCCCGAGCGGGCGGATGTCTGCCTGCACGCGCCGACGGACGCCACGCCGCTGATCCAGCAGATCCACATCACCGCCGCGCACATCGTGTGCGGCCTCGTCGAGGAAAGCCTGTTCCCGCGCGGGACGGCAGCGTGAGGGACGGCCTGTGACCGAGCCAGAACGGAAGGGTGGAGGCCCCGTCCGGCAAGCCATGATCCTGTGCGGCGGCTTCGGCACGCGCCTCGGCGCGCTGACCTCGGCGATGCCCAAGCCGCTGCTACCGGTATCGGGTGAGCCGTTCCTGGACGTGCTGCTGTTCGAACTCGGCCGCCACGGCTTCACCGAGATCGTGCTCCTGGCCTCGTTCCACAGCGAGAAGATCCGCGCCTACGCCGCCGACAACCCGGTCGCGCGACGCTTCGGCATGACGCTGCGGGTCTCGGTCGAGCCGGAGCAGGCCGGGACCGGGGGCGCCGTCGTGCACGCCCTTCCCGAGGCCGACGAGACCTTTCTCCTGCTGAACGGCGACTCGTGGTTCGACGTGAACCTGCTGTCCCTGCCCGCCATGGCGGCGCGTCACCCCGATGCGGCGATGGTCCTGTCGCTCCGCCGGGTGCCGGACGCCGCGCGTTACGGCGTCGCGCTCCTCGACGGCGTCCGGATCACAGCCTTCCTCGAGCGGCCGCCTGAGCCGGGACCCGGTCTCGTCAACGCCGGCGTCTACCTGGTGCGCCGCGATGCACTCACCGGCCTGCCGCCGGCCTGCTCACTGGAACGGGACGTCCTGCCCGCGCTGGTCGCCGAGGGCCGCGTGGTCGGCGAGGCCCATGACGGCTACTTCCTCGATATCGGCGTGCCCGAGAGCTACGCCCGGGCCCAGGAAGAGATTCCGGCCCGTCGGAGAAGACCGGCCGCCTTCCTCGATCGCGACGGCGTTCTCAATCACGACCACGGGTATGTCGGCTCCGTGGACCGGTTCCAGTGGATGGCGGGCGCGCGCGACGCCGTCCGGGCGCTGAATGATGCCGGCTACTTCGTGTTCGTCGTCACGAACCAGGCGGGGGTCGCCCGCGGCTTCTACACCGAGGCCGATGTCGCCCGTCTGACCGCCTGGATGCGGGACGACCTGCGCGAGGCCGGCGCGCATATCGATGATCTCCGCTACTGCCCCTATCATCCGGACGGGACGGTCGAGGCCTACAGGGCGGTCCACGGATGGCGAAAGCCCGAGCCCGGCATGATCCTCGACCTGATGGCCCATTGGGACATCGACCGCGCGCGCAGCTTCCTGGTCGGCGATCAGGAAACGGATCTCGCCGCCGGCCGTGCGGCGGGGCTCGCCGTGCATCACTTCAGGTCGGACGACCTGCTCGCCTTCCTGCGAGAGGTCGCGCTGACGGGGTAGGAAGGGCCCCGGGAAGTGTGGGCCCTCGCCGGGCGCGCTCGCCGTCCGGCACGCTCAGTCGTGCGACTGGATCGAGAGTTCCGCTTCCGCGGCCTCGCGCATGGCGCGATCCCAGTCGAGCTTGCGCTTGGGCGGAGTCTCGCGCTCCGCGTCCGCGGCTTTCCGATCTCGCGGAGCGACGATCTGGATGTCGTAATCGGGCACGCTTGGATCCGCTCTTTAACCGATGATTAATCGTATTGGCGGAACGCGCGGGTCTTGTCAGCGGTTCGATCGCTCGATCCACAATCCGGTGACGGCCATCATCCTGTGCCGGACAGGCCGATCAGGAGCATGGCGGCGTGCACGGCTCCGACGATGGCGCCCGACTGGGCGAGCTGTAAGGCCTCGGCCCGCGATACGCGCACCACGGCGATGTCCTCGCCGGGATCCGGCTGCGCCGGCCCGGCCGCTGTCACGCGCGCGCGGACGAGATGCATGCGGTTGGCGTAGCGGGCCGGATCCGCGTTCAGGGTGACCACGCGCTCGGCATCGGCGAAGATGTAGCCGGTCTCCTCACGCATCTCGCGCTCGGCAGCCGCGAGGATATCGGGGTCGGCGGGGTCGATGGCCCCGCCCGGAAGCTCCAGGCTCGGGCCGCCATAGGCGTGACGGTACTGGCGTACGAGGATGACGTGATCGGCCGCGTCGATGCCCAGCACGAGGGCGATGTCCGGCGTCTCGAGCACGTAATAGGGATCGATGATGTGCCCCGACGGCGTCACGCACGCGTCGGAACGGAGACCGAGCCAGCGATCCTTCATGACGTGGTGGGATTTGCGGACTGTCCAACTCGGTGTCGAGATCATTGCTCTCTGCGGACCCGGTGCTTGTGCTTGCGGATATCCGCCGCGGTCATTGTGGATCTTCGCCGCTGAAGGATATGCGCCATGGCAAAACTGTCTCGTCTTTCGGCTCTGACTTCGAACGAGCTGCGACCGCGCGTTGCGCTGCCCTCGCCCAGCCGATAAGCCTCTCGGGGTCGTAGAGCCTCGCGCCGCGGATGTCACAGGTCGTAGGATGACGGGAACGAAACTCGCCATGGCATGCCGCGTCTGCGATGGACGCGATGTCGAGCTGTTCCTCGACCTGACCGATCAGCCGCACTGCAACCGCCTGATCCCGCCGGACCTCGCCGACCGCCGCGAGCCGCATTTCCCCCTGCGCGCCGGTTTCTGCCACGACTGCACGCTCGTCCAGATCGATCACACGATCCCGAAGGAGAGCATGTTCAGCGACTATCCCTACGTCTCGGGCACGACGAAGACGCTGGTGGAGCATTTCCGCCAGACGGCGGCCCGGCTCGTGGAGCGGTACGGCCTCGGGCCGCAGGACCTCGTCGTCGACATCGGCAGCAACGACGGCACGTGGCTGCGGCAGTACGAGCCCTTCGGCCTGCGCCGCTGCGGCGTCGAGCCCGCCGCCAACGTCGTGGAACTCGCCCGCGCCGCCGGCGTGCCGACCCTGAACCGCTTCTTCAACGCGGAGACCGCCGAGATCGTCCGCGCGCAGGACGGGCCGGCGAGCCTGATCACCGCCGCCGGCGTCTTCTTCCACCTGGAGGAACTGCACAGTGTCGTGAAGGGCATCGTCACGCTGCTCAAGCCGGACGGCGTCTTCGTCGTGCAGGCGATCTACCTGGGCGGCATGATCGAGAACACCGCCTTCGATCAGATCTACCACGAGCACCTGTGCTACTACACGCTCCGCTCCCTGGAGCAGCTGTTCGCGCGCCACGGCCTCGAGGTCTTCGACGTCAGCGTCGTGCCGGTCCATGGCGGCTCCCTCGAGGCGCATGTCGGCTTCCCCGGCGCCCATCCGGTCAGCGACGCGGTCACGCGCATGCGCGCGGACGAGGAGGCCCGCGGCTACGGCACGTTCGAGACCTATGTCGGCTTCGCCGAGAACGTCCGCCGCCTGCAGGCGGCGCTGCTCGACCTGCTGGAGCGCATGCACGCCGAGGGGAAGACGGTCCACGCCTACGGCGCCCCGGCCAAGGGCGCGACGCTGCTCAACGCCTTCGGCATCGGCCCGCGGCTGGTCCAGGTCGCGGCCGAGAAGAACCCGCTGAAGTTCGGCCGCCTGATCCCCGGCGCCCGCATCCCGATCGTCGAGGAGGGCAGCGTACCCGCGCCCGACGCCTACTTGGTGCTCGCCTGGAACTTCATCGACGAATTCCTGGCGCGCGAGCGCCGCTACCTCGAGAACGGCGGCGCCTTCATCGTCCCGGTGCCGGAACTCAAGGTGATCACCGCCGCCGACCTGCCGAAGGCGGTCTGAGCGTGGCCGCCCTCCCCTTGTCCGCGTTGCCCGACACCGTCGTCGTCGTCGGTGCGTCCGGCTTCGTCGGCCGCAACCTCGTCGCGCATCTCGCCGGCCGCGTGCCGCGGCTGATCGCGGTCACCCCCTCCGGCCAGTCGGTGCCGGGGGCGACCGATGCCGCGCGCTTCGATGCCCTGGAGGCACTGTCGGTCCCCGCTGACGCGATCGTCGTCAACGTCGCCGCGCAGCGCTACGACGCCGACAGGTTCGAGACGGCGCAGAGCGACCTGCTGACCGGCAACGCCGAGATCGCCAACCGCCTCTACCGGTTCTGCCTGACGAAGGGCATCCGCGAGGTGCGCGCGGCCTCGAGCGTCGCGGTCTACCCGGCGGCCCTCGATCCCCTCGACGACGCGCGGGCCGTCGACCTCAACGCCCCGCCTAACCGGAACGAGGCCTTCTACGCGTGGTCGAAGCGCTGGTCCGAGGTGATCGCCGACCTCCACGCCGAGCGCTACGGCATCCACACGCTCAGCTTCCGCCTGAGCAACCCCTACGGTCCCCACGACTCGACGGATCCGCGCAAGGCGCACGTCCTGCCGGCCTTCGTGATGCGCGCGCTGGCGCCCGGTGAGCGCTTCGAGATCAAGGGCAACCCGCTGGTCGAGCGCGACTTCATCTACGTCGGCGACGTCGTCGACGTGTTCGCCCGCTCCCTGGAGATGCGGGAGACGAGCGACGCGCTCAACCTCTGCCGCGGCGAGACCACGACCCTGCTCGACCTCGCCCGCACCATCCTAGAGGTGGCCGGGGAGGACCGGCCGGTCCACGCCCCCGACACGGCGACCCACGGCGTGCTCGCCCGCCGCTCGACCAACCGGCGGCTGCGCGAGCGCTTCGGGCTGTCGAGCTTCACGGGACTCGCGGACGGGCTGCGGCCGACGATCGCGTGGTATCGCGAGGCCTATCGCGACGGGGCTCACCATGCCGGGGCCTGAGCGCGACATCGTCATCGGGGCGGACGGCTTCCTCGGGCGCAACCTCGTCCCGCGGCTCCGGGCCGAGGGCCGCGAGGTCGTCGGGATCGGCCGCGCGGCGGGCGACCTCTCCGTGTGGGCGAATGTCGAGCGGGCGCTGCGCGCGGCGCCGCCGGCCGGCCGGATCTTCCACGTGGTGACCCGCCAGCGCACCGGCGCGGTGCAGTACGATATCCAGGGCGAGCTCCTGGCGATCAACGCCCGGGTCCACCTGAACGTCCTCGAGGCGTGGCGCCTGTTCCAGCCGCAGGCCAAGCTCGTCTCCACGGGCTCGTCCTGCACCTATCCGGAATCGGCGGAGGCGCTCCCCGAGGCGCGGTTCGGCCAGGGACCCACGCACCCGTCGGTGATCGGCTACGGGCTCGCCAAGCAGGTCCTGGCGACGGGCTCGGCGGCCTACGCGCACCAGTACGGGCTGAGTTTCCTGCACTGCGTGCTGGCGACCCTGTACGGACCGCACGACAACAAGGCCTCCGACCGCAGCCACTTCGTCGGCGCCCTGCTCGACCGCGCCGTGCGGGAGAAGGCGGCGGGCGCGCAGGCCTTCGAGGTCTGGGGCAACCCGCAGACCGTCCGCGAGGTGCTGTACGTCGACGACCAGATCGACGCGATCCTGGCGGCCGACCGGGCGTTCGACAACGAGATCCTCAACTGCGCCGCCAACACGCCCGTCACCGTCGAGGCGGTGGCGCGGGCAGCCCTGGCCGCGCTCGACTGGTCCGTGCCGCTCGTGAGCCCGCCGGGCTCGTTCCAGGGTGCGGCCTACAAGATGCTCGACTCGTCGCGGTTCCTCGACCGGACCGGCTGGCGGCCGCGCATCGATCTCGAGGCGGGCCTGCGCAGGCTCGCCGCGGCGGAGTACGCCGACCGCTGAGGCCGCGCCGGCGCCGGCCGTACCGCTGGTCGATCGATGTTGGACGTCGTCGAGAGCATCAATGTTGCGCCGGCCATGCACGCGCGAAGCTTGTATGCTTGGAGCGTTCGAAAGTTGCCGTGCTGACAAGCTTCCATCCCAGGGGGATCACAGATGCACGGCCGGCTTACGCCCTGGGTCGGGAGCGACTCAGATGCGGAACTCCACGGCGCCGGCCGGGAAAATCTCCGCTACCCGGGCTTCCTCTTCTCGTAGATCCCAAAGCCGGAATTCTGCGTACTTGATTCGAATGCTGTTGCCCTGCACAGCCACGTAGCAGTGCTCGAAAGCGAAGAGCACCGTATCGAGCTTCGGTCGCGCGTCGCGGGACCCCGGCTTGCCCCTCGCGTCCGCGTCGGCCAAGACCTCCAGTGTGATCGCCGCGTGGCCGCTGGTGGGCATCGTGTCGAAGGCGCCCACGAGCAGGGCGATCTCGTCATGGGTCAGCTTGAGCAGGAAGCAGAAGCGCTTAACCGACTCGAACGTGTCCCCGGCCGGGAACGCGCGCAGCAGCGTGATCGAGAAGGCACGTCCCTCCTCCGGCAGGCTGCGCAGGTGCCGGGAGGGGACCGAGCGCAGGGCCGAGATGTTCATGGTCTTGGCCGCCGACGGCTGGGCCACGCGGCCCTCGCGCCGGCCGTTCGTCCGGTAGTGCAGCAGCGGGTTGACGCCCGAGGCCGTCACGTCGGGGTAGCGGATCAGGTAGGAGGTGCTGCTGAATCCGGGATGCGGATCGAGCCCGGCGGCGGAACCGAACCGCAGGTAATGCCGCACCGGATCGAGCCGGGTCTTGCCGCTCTGGTTGCGGAAGAAGGCCGTGTCGAAATCCTCGGCGGGGTCGCGATTCTCGGCGGCGCCGCGCCAGACGTAGTGGAGGTAGGGGTCGATGCCCGAGGCCGCGACGTCGCCGTTGTGCTTCAGGTAGTAGGCCGCGTCGAACAATCCCGGTACGCGCCCGATGACGACGCGCCGGAACACCTTCGAGATCGTCCGGATCGCGGCCCGCTTGAAGGGTGGCTGACTCATGCGAAGACCGGCGCCTCGCAGAGGGACCGGAGCTTCTCCGCGTAGGCCACGGGTGAGCAATCCTGCGCCACCTGCGCCAGCCCGGCGCGCTGCAGCCGCCGCCAGGTCTCGGCATCCTCATGAAGCTGGATCAGCCCGGTGATGAAGGCGTCCGGATCGCGCCAGTCCCGGGTCAGGTATCCGGAGCCCTCGGGCCAGCCGAGCTGTTCCGCCAGGATCGGCGTGACCAGGCACGGGAGGCCCTGCGCGACGGCGGCGTGGACCTTGTGCGGCATCCCGGCGGCGAAGCGCGTGGGTGCGACGAAGACGCGCGCCCGGTCGAGGTACGGCCCTGGGTCCGCGACCCGGCCCATCACGGTGACGTTGGGTGCCGACAGGCGCGCGCGCAGATCCGGTGTGACCTGTCCGATGATGGTGAAGGGCGCGCGCGGCAGGGCGCGATGGACGTCCGGCCAGACGGTTTCGAGGAACCAGATCAGCGAGTCGACGTTCGGCGAATTCTCATGCTCCAGCGACCCGATGAAGACGAAGCCGCTGCGGCCGTCGAGAGCGGAGGAAATTTCCGCCTGCGTCGCGAAGGCGTGGCCGAGCACCGCGGTGTTGGTCACGCCATGGAACTGCAGCAGGCGCGCTTCCGCCTCCGAGACGCAGACGACATGATCGGCCTGCGCGAAGTTGCGCGTCTCCCGCCGCGCGGAGGCCGCCAAGCGCGCGCTGAATCCGGACCCATCCTGCAGGGTCCCTTCCAGGAAGGCGCGCAGACAGAACAGGGCCTCCGAATCGAAGATCACGCGGCTCTTCGCGAAATCCCGCAGCGACAGGTCGCGGTTCTGAAAGATCTGGCAGACCAGATCGATGTTGTGCGGGCGACTGACCCAGAGCACGTCGTAGTGTTCCCGCCGCTCCTCGATCAGCCGCGCGAGCCCCATCCCCTCCTCGGCATCCAGGATCTCGACGGTGTCGGGGAGGTCGCGGTACCGCTGCGCGATCTCCGGATCCGCGCGATAGACCGGATAGACGGTCACCTGATAGCCGAGCCGAGCCAGGGTGGCGACGATGAAGTTCGCCCGCGGCATGCCCGCACCGAGATCGATATGGGGCACGCCGTCGTCGACGTAGAGCACCTTGAGCGCCCAGGTATTGTGCGTCCGATCGCCGAAGCGGGGGCCGGCCTGCGGGAACAGCCAGGACCGATGCCGCTCCAGGAATCGTGCCCGATTGCGGTCGATGAGGGCTTCGACGTCGGCCCGGACCGGCGTCGTGGCATTCTCGAAATGGATCGCGCTCGCCCGCGGCTGGTAGACGACGCGCCGCCCCGCTTGGTGGCAGCGGACGCACAGGTCGGTGTCCTCGAAGTAGGCCGGGGCGAAGAGGTCGTCGAAGCCGCCCAGTTCCGCGAAGAGCGCGCGCTCGACCATGAGCACCGCACCCGAGACATACCCGACCTCGCGCTGGAAGGTGCCCTCCGCCATGAGCGGGTTCGCGTTGCCGCGGCCGTAGGGGTGGGTGATCTGCGCATCGTCGCGGAAGAACGCGCCGCTCTCCTGCAGGTAGCCGCCCGGGAACACCAGATGCGCTCCGACGATGCCGACGGTCGCGTCCGAGAACGGGGCGACGAGGGCGCCGATCGCGCCGGGCATCAGTTCCACATCGGGGTTGAGGAAGAGGATGTAGCGTCCGCTCGCTGCCGCGGCTCCCTGGTTGCAGGCCGGCCCGTAACCGACATTGTCCGTGTTGCGGATGACCGTGGCGTTGTCGAGCAGGTCGAGGACGGTCAGGGTCTCCGCGTCGGAGGCGTTGTCGACGACGATCACCTCGAACGAGGCCCCGGCGAAAGCCTGCTGCGTGGCGAGGCGATAGAGCGTCAGCGTCAGCAGATCGCGGGCATTGAGCGAGACGACGACGATCGAGACGAGCGGCGCCGCGACCGGCGAGAAGGCGATGCGGAGATCGTTGCGCGCGATGGCGTTGCCGATGAGACGCGCCTCGGCGATCGCGGCAAGCCTTCCATGATGTGGATCAACCGCCTCAATTTTCTTCATTACTGGACTTCAGGGCGGTTGTTGCTCGACGGAGCGAGGCGGATCAGACCCACGAGATCATCGCTCAGGAGCAGCACCGCCGTCTGACGCGACGGCTCCGCGCCCTCTGCCGCGACCGAGGCGGAGGGTTCGGCGCCTTCCAACGGAACGAAGGTGAGACCGGCGGGTACGGGTGTCAGGTCTCCTCGGAACGCGGCGAAGCCGAGGCCGGGCGAACGCGCCAGAGCCGCCGTGCCGGTCAGGCGCAACTCCCGTGCCGAATCCCCTGCCCCGAGGAGAAACGCCGCTGTGGCCCGTGATCGTGCGACGAGGAAGCTCGGAACGATGGACGCCACCGTCAGCCCGTCGGGTTCGTACCCGATCAGGCGACCTTCCGCGGTCCAGTCGGCTTGGGCCTCGCCGAGAGATCCGGCGATTGCCTCCCGAAGCGGCTGAGGAAGGGAACGGCGGTGAATCCATTCCGGTGAGAGGCTGACTTGGCCACCGTGCAGGGCTCGGGGCGGGCTCGGAAACGGCACGTTCCGGTCCGGCTGTGAGTTCACGAACCAGCGTCGCCGTGCGGACGGGTAGCCGGCGGCCTGAGCGGTCGCGGGCGAAAGTTTCTCGGTCGCGACAAGAATTCCGCCCTCCTCGTCTGCGGTTGGCAGGGATCGCAGGGAGCGTTCCTCGCTCACGGTGAACCCCGCTCCGACGATGACCGAAGCGTCCGCGTCGCTCTGCGCGGATGGGACCGCGCCTCGCGCCGAGCGGCGCGGGATCGCATCGAGCCACTCGGCCTCACAGGCGGCCGCTCTGGCGTTGTAGCGCGAGAGCAGATCCGCGCACGCGCTGGTCAGTGCTGCGAGACCTGCCGGATCTTCGTAGAGGCGCTGAACAGCCGCAACGGTATCTGCGACGCCTACCAATCGGTGCGCGGGATGGTGGGTATCGAACCCCTCGAACGCGATTCGTGTTCCGATCACCGGCCGACCCAGCGAGAGCGCTTCAGCGACCTTCATCTTGAGACCGCTTCCCATCAGCATCGGCGCGACCACCGCGTCGACGCCTGCGTAGAAGGTTTCAACGGCGTCGACATAACCCGCCAACTGGACGCCGGGTAGGTCCAGCCCGTTCAGGCTCCCGCAGATCTCGCCCGCGATGACGAGAACGGGCAACTCCGGCCTCCAGGATGCCGCCCAGCCGTGAGCGAATTTGCTGATCGAGAAGAGATTCGGGTCGTTCCCATGCCCGATGAAGCCGAGCCGGGTCAGCCGGCTGGGTGCGTTGAATCTCGCACGTTCGGCGCAGAAGGGCGGGAGCAGATACACCTGCCGATCCACGACACTGCGGAAATACTCTGCCTCCTTCGGCTGGATCGCCAGGATCATCTCGGCGCGTGACAAGCCGATCGCTTCTGACGCGCGGTCCGTATAGAAGAAATTCGGTTCGGCGCGGAACGGCAGGTATTGTAACTGCCTGTCCGCCAGACGATCATGCGTATCGATGATGCGGGTAACACCGCTCGGCACCGCCTCGAGACATCGTGACAGAAATACGTAGTTGACGATGATAGCGCAGGTTTCCGTATGTCTCTCGAAATACCAAGCAATGAAGTCGACGAGCTCGTCCGGACACCAAGCATCGATGTCAAATCCGCCGGCCCAAGTCTTCAGCGGAATCGTTGTCGCGGCAGGTATATGGAAAACACGATCGAACGCTGCCGCCATCGCGGCCGCGTCCGTCGGCGGGTGCTGCCCGAAGCGCCTGTAGATCTGATCTTCGTGCTGGAAATAGGCTAGATCGATCGCGAAGCCGCCGCGCCGAAGGGCTTCGCAGGTCGCCACGAGGCGTCGTCGATTGCCCGCGCTGACCGGTGCCGCGGGCATGGGCGTCACGACCAGAACGGTCGGCTTCCCCGAGGGCTCCATACGCTCACATCGCTCCGATGACGCGAGCTGGCGCGTATCGACCGTGCCCGCTCAGGATGGCACCGTTGAGTGCCGGTGTGATCGGGGGAGCGCTCGTTTCCAGAGTTATGACAGCTCTATGAGGAGTCTGAAATTGAACCGACGTGACCGGACTGCAGGTGTACCCGTCCGTCGACCGCGCGATCATGCAATCTGGAATAAAATCGATGCTGTGAGCCAGCCAGGTATCGGCCGCCTGGCCGATTTCGATACTCAGATCCCTTGCTGAACTGTCTGCCAAGATCGAGTCCAGCCCGGCCCTCAAGAGCGGGAGCAGGGCATCGAGATACGCAAGGGTCCCAGGCTCCAGCGCGCAGACGACGGCCTTGGCGAGGGCGGACGTCTCGATGGGCGAGAGAGGGGTCGTTCTAGGGGACAGAGCAACGCATCGATCTTCAATATGCGTGCGGATCGCGATCGAAGAGAGGTTGGAAGAAGTGTCTTCGTCGCGGAAGCCCAAAACAAGGAAGCAACGCGGGTCCGAGATTCGTCGTCCGGAAAATCCTACGAACGACCAAGCAACGAGATCGACGGATCTGGGTTCCAGGATTTGGAGAGGTATTGCGCAGGACCCGTTCATTGAAATTTCGAGAACGGCAGATCGACGATCAATGTATGCGATAAATCCAGAATCTGAATTGTCCAACACTTGCATTGCGGCAGCAGACCCAACGATCGCCCGGAAGGCTAATCTTGATAAAATTATATTATAACTTCCAGATCCGATCTATTGTCTCACCAAAACTCGCCACAAGATGGGACGCTGTGCAGGACACAGCGTATCACATAGAATACCACGGTACGGCAACAGGTTTAAATTCCTTTCCCGTCGGGTGCGCGGTGATCGACGCGAAGGGCCATGGGTTTGCTAGGCGACGGGTCCCGGACGGGCCGGTCGAGCATGGCGCGCCGGATAGGCACAGGTGCCGCGATGGGAGCCACGGCGTCGCGCGGCAGGCAATCGGGTGAGGCGCAGCGGGATTGCCTCGGCCTCAGCGCGACGGGCGCTTCAGCGACGGCGTGGTTCACCGTCATGTGTTCAGCCGTGCCCTCCCGGATCCCGATGGCGTGCTCGAGCTCGAGCACGGGCCGGAGGGGGAATGGTCCGCGTCCGACCGCGCTGGCCAGCGTCGAGTCATCCCGACCGACGTCCTGGCGGTCGAAGGTCCGCGTCTGCCGGCAGAGGGACAACTGGGCACCTTCGAGGACCGTGTCGACGGCGGTCTCTCGGAGGGGGCAGCGGGATGCTGAGCGCTTCGGCGATGTGATGCTGTCCTCGCGCCGGTCGCGAGCGGGGCGAGAAGCCCTCTGTTTTGCCCATCAGGCAGTCCTCGCGCGGGAGCCGGTGGGCCAGACCGCCCGGTTCATGTCGTACGTGAGGTTGGCCCGGCCAATCTTCATCCGGGCTCTCGCCGAACCGATCGTGCGCACCACGAGCCGCGCTGCTTGGGCGCGGCCACCACGGTCGCGTCGACGATCTGCCCGCCCATCGTCGGGAAACCCGCCTGCCGCAGGGCCGCCTCGCAGGTCGAGAACAGGACCTCGATTGCCGGGCGACCCGCGATCTCAGCCCGGGTGAGCGCCTCGCGGACGGTCCGGATGGTGTTGGCGTCCGGCACCGGATCGGACAGCCCGAGCCCGGGGAAGCGCATGAACGAGAGCCGATCCTCGATCAGCGACTGGGGCGACGCTCGTCCGACAGCGAGTGGCTGGCCCGGTGAATCCGCGCCTTGAACATGAAGACGCGGTCAAACGGTGGGCGACCGCCCTTCGACCCGTCCGAGCGAGGCGCGGCACGGGCGCGGTCGTCCCGGAACAGCTCGCAATCGACGATGCGGCTCAACCGCCCCGGCGCGTCGCCCTTGGCCGAGAGATCCTTCAGACGCTCATCGGCGTCGAAGAACCGGGCCGACCGCGCACCGCAGCACCTCGGACCGCCGACACCATCTGGCTGGCCGAACCGACGGTCCGCGCAGCGCCATCACCGACCTGCCGACCGGCGAGGGCTGGCTGTACCTGGCCGCCGTCCCCGATCTGGCCACGCGCAAGATCGTCGGCTGGTCGATGCGCGATCGCATGCGCACCGAGCTGGGCGTGGCGGCGCCGATGATGGCCGCCCGGCAGCAGCGGCCGGCCGCTGGGTTGATCTGCCACTCGGATCGCGGCAGCCCGTGCGCGGCCCGATGGAGAGCTTCTCCCATACCCTCAAGGTCGAACTCGTCCACCGGCGACGATGGGCAACCCGAGATGAGGAACGGCGCGATCTGTTCGCCCACTTCGAGGGCGACGACAATCGGCGACGCGTCCACGCGGCCTCGGCTATCTCGCGCGCGACCGAGCCGAGAGGGCCGCGAGACGATCTCCCTGCATCCGCGATGCCGACGGAGGATCACGCGAGCCGCGCGATCACTGCACCTGATCGAAGGGACTAAATCGCAGATCCGACAGACAGGCCGACAATTGGCGGTTATCGCCCGGGGGGATCGCCGAAGCGTGGAGCTTGAGCTCGATAATATTGGAAGTCCGGATTGTATCTCTCGGAAGACGGATGCTGAAGTTGGTGAAAGATCCCTGCGGAAGCGCGACTCTGAGGATGGTTCTGCGATTGAAGTCAATGGTAAGGAACTGGTCGCCTACAGAGAGATCGATCGACTTTGCATCGAAGCTGAGGCATTCGATCGTCTCGGTCCGCGCATCTCCGAATTTCAGGACCGCGTAGCGCCCCTCGATCCAGCGATATTCGCCATTCTCGTAGCTGCTCCATCCTTCTCTCAAGAATGGGCAATTCTCGTCAGAAACATTCAGGATCCGATCAGGGCCGATGAAAGA
Source organism: Methylobacterium mesophilicum (assembly GCF_036441335.1). Taxonomy (GTDB): domain Bacteria; phylum Pseudomonadota; class Alphaproteobacteria; order Rhizobiales; family Beijerinckiaceae; genus Methylobacterium; species Methylobacterium mesophilicum_B. The sequence goes on along the minus strand of NZ_MLBW01000015.1, from coordinate 309,293 downwards.
TATGGCCTCGTCAGCATGGCTTTCGGGCCGACCACCGATCAACATGGCTATGTCGTCGAGTGAGCGATTGCCATTCGAGAGTAGCTTGTGCGCCCGTCTCTGAATAAAATTCACATAATTTTCCTGCCCGGCAGAGAAACTCATGCTGACGGAGCTGAGATATTCGGCGACATCCACGTCGAGTTTTGTGCTGGGCGCCGCGGTTTCAATGACCCGCAGCAGATCGGTTGCTTGTCTATCCCAGATCCGGTGACCGTACTCAACGGTTTTCCAGGCCGAATAACCGAGCCGGGCTGCGGCATCTCTGATGTCGATGCCACCATTTTCGGAGTGAATATTGAACAGGATTCCGTTCACCCAGTTCGAGATATATTCATTGTTCGTGGGCTGATCGTTGGCGATTACAAGCATGCCCTTCGCCATGGCTTCGAGCATGGCGACGCCGATCCCTTCGGCAGATCTCGGGCACACAAACACGTTGCATTCCCGCAGCGTGTCCTCGTAATGTTTCTTTGACGGAAACCAAGTCGATGTGGTGAGGTCGTAGCTGACCGGCCGTGCAATTTTGTTGCTGTGCCCCACGTCGACATCCGGGGCGTCGTGGAGATGGATCCGGTCGCATGATTCACCGAGCAGCCGGTCAACGAATTGGATGTTGATGCCGTGATCGGGCCGGCGCTGCCAGAAAAACACGTTGATCTTATCGAAGGAGGCGCGGTCCTCGGCGGCGCACGGCGGCAGAAAATACTTTACGAGATAGCTTTTGCAGCCCATCAGACGAGTTCTCTCATGCATAGCGAGAGAGAAATTGATGAACGTAGCTTCTCGCAACAGCGCCCAATGCATGTCCGGCATCGATCCCGAGCCGTCATACATCGGCACCACAACGACGCGCTTTCCCAGCGCGCAGATCGCGGAGGCCAAGTAATCCATCTGCCAGACGACCACCAACTCGTAATCGGCCAGGCGCAACACCAGGGAATCGTCGACTCCGATATCCGGATCGACATAATACTGATCGACTTCGAATTCCCGCCTCAAGATTTCGATGAAAAATGAACTTGATTTGGTTATCTCATGGTACTTGTGGTCGAGGAATAGCAATTTTCTCATGCTACGATCCAGTCCCTGAACGCGCCGCGCATGTCATCGACGAAACGATTTCTGGCCTGCACAGATTTTTTCCAGCGTGAATCTTTCGGTATGGCCGAATATTCGACAATCTGCTTCGCCATCGACGCGTCATCCGCGCACGCGATGCCCAGCCCGTAGTATCTGATTTGCTCGACAAAGCCGACATCCTCCGTCGCGATGACGGGCCGCCCGACGGTCGCGGCTTCCATGAGCACTGCGGATCCGCGATACTTATAGATCTCGGGATCATAAGGGAGCAGCACCAGATCGCACTTCTTGTAGAGTTCGTCCATCTCTTCATTTTCGAGCGCGCTGGGCAGCAATTGTACGCCGGGACAAGCGTACAGTCTCGAGAGATAAGTCTGGTAACTCGCGATCTGCTGATCGACTAGGATCTGAGTCGAGAAGACGATCGAGATATCGGGGTCTTCGATGCGGACCAATTTGAAGATATTTTCCAGTCTCAGGAAGCCCTTGTCGAACCTCGCTGAGCCGGGGCATATAACATGAAATTCTTTTCCCGCGTGGATCGGGATGGGGTCCCTCACCTCGCCATAGGGGGTGACGCGCACATACGTGTCGAGTTGGCCTGCCAGCCAATCCGCGTAAATCGGTGTTTCGGCGGACACAGAGACCTTGCAGCCCGCGTCAATCAGAGATCGAACGTACATCAATGCCACGTTGAGCGGCTTCTTATAGGCTGTCGAAGAGTTTTCCATCACGCCGATAAAACGTAACAGAACGCGCGGTGAGTTCTCCTGGCGAAACCTGTCCTTACAGGCCTCAAGGCCCGCGAGGCTGTAAAAATCTATCGACGGGAAGAATATGACGTCTGATGGTCCGAGCTCGTAGGTGTCTAGCAATCTCTCGATATCGGCCATTGCCAGGGCGTATCTCTGGGCATGGCTCCCGCTCATCTTGACGGGGTCGTCTGAAGCCGACAGGACGGGGATGAACTCGTTGTAGTAAAATTCGAAGAACGGCAGAATGCTGTTCTTTGCGGCAATGTCTTCCGGGATATACTTTGCAGCCAAGCAAACGATCTGATCGGCATAATCGGCCAGGATTCTTTGATAGTATATCAAGGCTCTGACATTGTGCCCGATGCTCTGGATGCAGACGGGATCGCAGACAAATATCCTAGACAATTGTTCAACCTCAGGATTTTGTAACTTCGATGGCCCAGTTCATCGACATGATCCGCATGGCGGCCCGTTTGACAGATGGCGGGTCGTCAGCCTCGGCAAACATGTGATCCTTTATCTGTCGAAGCGGCGGCGTGATCTATCTCGAATCAACAAATTCTTCCAGTGATATCGCGGAGATCATTTTTCTGTAATCGGTAGCCGGCTAGGTCAAAAACGCAGTCGTGCTTGGCGGACAATTGGGCGAAGTCGGGAGGCGTGTCAAGAGATCATGGAGGTGCAGTGCAGTCGCGCGGAGCGTGAAATTTCACAGTCTTGCCGATATTATGGCATAAGTTTCGAAGTATATATCTCCGTACTGACTGCAAGATGATGTCCGGGCCCGGAATTTTGCGCATTGCGAAGTTTCAAGATCGGCTTCCCTGATCCTGGAAGCCGGCCCTAACGTTTGAATCATTCGCATTTGGATGCGCGCAGGAAGTATGGCGGCTCCCCATGAGCCTGGGACGTTCGGTCCCGCGCGCTCGGTTGTGCGTTCAGAGTCCGCAGTGAGCACATATCGCCGAACTCGGTATTTCCGAACAATATATCTCATTGGCGTCACTCTGCAGCACGTGCTGCGGTCGTGGCAGCTTGTGGTACGATAGTGAACATGTCCCGGTTATAGATCGCCGTAACCCTGTACGGTCAACGGGATCGCGGGTATCTCCGATCAGGAGCGATCTTTGATATATTTATACTCATTTGCTACGGTCGTGCGGCGATATAAAGGGGGGCTCGGGCGACATTGCGTGTATTCAGGAGTGTGTAGATAGATCTGACGCCTCGCGCGCTGTCCGAGTTCCCCATACCGCGGTGCGTCCTGGTTCCATGCGCTCGGAAAACGCAGGCACGGCATTCCGGCGCTGCCTGTGTCGACGCGGTGTTCGGCCATCTCGGTATTCACAACCGAAAATCGCCACGGTGCAGTTTTATCCGTTCATGATTTGGCCGATCGCGTCGCGATCGTGCATGCTCGTCGAGGGCGATGAACCTCTGCCGCGTGCGCGACGACCCCCGCGCGGCTACGATTCAGTTGGTCGCGCTGCGGATCGCCGGATCGAAGAGATGCCCGCTCCTGTCAGGGGCTGTCCGTGAAGCCTGTGCGTGCTCGTCAGATCGGGACGGTGGGCCCGCTCAGCTCCGCAGCGTGGCGTGGTTCTCCAGGAACCAGCCGTAGGTCTGGCGCAGGCCGTCCTCGAGGGCGATCTCCGGCCGCCAGCCCATCGCCTTCAGCCGCGACACGTCCATCAGCTTGCGCGGCGTGCCGTCGGGCTTGGTCGCGTCGAACGCCAGCTCGCCCGCGTAGCCGACCACCCGCGCCAGCGCCTCGGCGAGCTGCCGGATGGTGCAATCCTCGCCGGTCCCGACGTTGATGTGCGACAGGTCGGGGCGCGTGTTCGCGGCGTAGACCGCGTCGTCCATCTCCATCACGTAGACGCTCGCCCGCGCCATGTCGTCGACGTGCAGGAACTCGCGCATCGCCCGGGCGATCGTCGCCAAGCGGCCCTACACGTCGGTGGAGCAGCTGCTGTCGAAGCGCGTGCTCAGCCGGTCGGTCTACGNTGCCCGGTCAGCAGCGGCTGCTGCCAGGACGAGGTCACGAACGACTGGGCCGCGAGGTTGTAGATCTCGTCGGGCTTGGCGGCCTGGACGATGCGCAGCAGGGCCGAGAGGTCGAGCAGGTTGCCGTCGACCAGCTCGACATCGTCGAGGATGCCGAGCCACTTCAACCGGTGATCGAAAACGCCGGCGTGGCTCGAGCGCCGCACGATCCCGGTGACCGCGTAGCCCTTCTGCAGGAGCAGCTGCGCCAGATACGCGCCGTCCTGGCCCGTCACTCCCGTGATCAGCGCTCGCTTGGCTACCATGGTAAAATCCAGCACCCCTTCGAAGGGGCATGTGTAACAATCCGTAAACCGAGGTCAATACCGATCTGTACGCCCTCTCAGCATGTTGTTGCATCGCGGCAACGGCGCCCAAGATCGTAGTAAACACCGGCCATTCCGATTTTTCCGCGGCCGCGCGGTGGGATATATTTTGCCACTTGCCGCCCGGGCGTCGATGTTCGCCCTCGGAAAATGTCTTTCAAGGCAAACGGAGCGGTGTTGATTGCGACCTTCCGGCCCTGGCGGTCCTCCGCGAAGGCGGGGAGAGTGGGCGGAATCTGGCTGTCCGACTCGGTGAAATCTCGCTTGCGACCGAGTGGAGTGCCACCCGCGCGCGCGATCCCCGCCCTCCGATGCCGGCCTGACGGAGCATCCGGCGTCCTCCCGTCGACCGGCTGCGATGGACGGTCGCCTCGGTCCAGCGCAGCCTCGCCGGCGCGGATTGCTTCCAGCCGCCGGCACAAGGGCGAGGCGAACCAAGCCCGGCGCCCGACCGATACTGCGAATGACCGCGTGAACGAGGCCGGTCGGGCCGCGAAGTGGCGCTTCCGGGGGGGGGCGGCTACGGCACGAAGATGTGACCGGTTTGGGTCCCGTGGGCCGAGACCCTCGGTGTCAAAGATCGTCGTGGCCGGATCTCGCAGAGGGGCGGGACCGCCAAGCTGTTCGCATGGCTCGGGCGCCTGCCTGTGCTCCCCTCGAAGGGGTCCGAGAATCGCCGCTGCGCTGGTTGCCCCGTGAGGGCGCGCGATCGCGCGGCGACGGCGCGCCATGATCGACAGTCCCGGTGCGGGACACCTCGTGGGTGAGGGGCGCGCGCCCGCGCCGATATCGCCCGGTCGGGAGCGTCGGTCGGTAAAAATCTTTCGCCGACCAGATAGAGATCAGCACGCGACGGCGTGGGTGTCGGGCCGATCTCTCCGATGCGGCCAGCTATGCACTCAACTTGCTTACGACGTGCTTGACGATGAACAGGCCGATGGCTGCCGATGTCAGGCCGAACATGACCACGTACAGATAATCGACCTGAATTCCGGCGTATGGATAGTATGCCGATCTGACCCACTCCGCGAGTTGCAGGGCCGGATTGAATTTCATCCAGTAATAAATTTTGTCTGGCATGTAGCTCGGCAGGAACATCACGCCACTGGAGACGTAAAGAATGATGCTGAACAGGGCATAGCCGATGAGCCATCCGGGAAAGAATCCGATAATGGCGACATTGATCGTTCCGATGCCGATGCCGAGGATGATGGCAGCGATATAGCCGCACATCGCTGTGAACGGCTGAGCGGGGATAGGATCAGATCCGATAATGATAAGGATTGAGGTCACGACGAGAAGCGCCAGAAATCCGGTCACGATCTCGACGAGAATGCGCGCCAATATCACATCAAATAGCTTGACCTGCGGATAGTAAGTCAGCGGCCGATTCATGATGACCGCCTTCATGACTTCGCGCGAGATGTACTGGAAAACAAGGACCGGAACGGCACCGGTCGCGAAGAACAGCGCTCTGTTGTCGCCGAGGGGAGCTGCGAGCTTCTGAAAGCTGTAAATCGCGATCAGCATGAACACGTGCACGCAGGGCCAGAGCACGACCACGCCGTAGCCCCACAGGGATGCGCCGAAGCGCGTGCGCATGTCGCGCAGCATCAGCGCGTGCAGCACGTGGAGGTAGGACTCGACCGGGCCCTTCTGCGATTCGGGCTTCGGGAGGGCGGGCATCGATGGGACCTCTGCGTTGTGGCGCCTGTCTCAACGAGAAAATGGGCCAAAGTGCGTTGACCCAGCCCCGCGCCCGCGGCGCGTCAGACCGTCAGGCCATAGTAGTCCCGCATCAGGTCACTGGACGTGACCTCTGAAATCGACCCCGCGCGCCGCCCGGGATCCGAGATGTCGATCGCCAGCAGGCGGTCGTTGCAGGCGGCGGGATCGGCGACGAGCGCGCGGGGCAGGAGATGGCCGCTCGGCACGCCGCGCAGCCGCTCGGCCGGCGCGCCGAGGTCGAAGGCCGCCACCGGCAGGCCGGTGCGCAGGGCCAGGGTCAGCGCGTGCGCGTAGGTCTCGGGCCAGATCGACGGCAGCAGCACCAGGTCGGCCGAGACCTGGGTGACGAGATCGAGGGTCTCGTCGTCCTCCCAGTGGCGGCCGGTCTCGGCGATCTGGAGCGCCGCCCGGGCGACCCGGTCGAGGGTCGGATCGTCGGTGGAGTACCGCCCCGTCTCGGTCACGCCGGCGCGCGCCAGCCCGCCCGTCAGCGCCGGGTCCGAGTAGCCCACGATCGCGAAGCGCAGCGGCAGGTCCCGGTCCTGCGCGTCGGTGGCCAGCGCCTGAAGGAACAGGCCGCCCTTCGTGGCGCTGATCGCGCCGAGCACGGCGACGCGGCGGATTCGGCCGGGCCGCTGCAGGGCGGTCGCGCGCACCGACCGCTCCGGCTCGACGTGCGGCCGCACCGTCACCGCGAGGTCCGGGTAGACCGTCCGGATCCGGGCCGCCGTGTCGGAGGACGGCGCGAACACCCGCGCGGCGCCCGCCAGGAACGCCCCGAACGCCGCCCGCCGCTCGCCCGGATCCGGCTCCTCGAACCCGTCCGCGTCCACCGCCAGGCACGACCGGCACTCGCTGACCGGCGCCAYGCCGCAGTAGCGCCCGTCCGGCTGCACCAYGTGGTTGCGGTGGCACACCGGCGAGTAGTCGTGCAGCGTCCACGCGTAGGGCCGCCCCGCGCCCGCCACCACCGCCATCAGCGCCCGCGCCGCCGCCCAGCGCAGCCCCGCCAGCGAGTGCACGTGGATCAGAACCGGCGCCAGCTGCRCGACGAAGTCGGCGAGCTCGGCCGCGTCCCGCGGCAGGTACAGGCTGTCGAGGTTGGGCAGGTACAGGAACTCGGGGCCGCGATACGAGACGTGGACCTCCAGGTTGCGGGTCCGGTCGATCTGCAGCAGCACCACGCTCAGGCCCTCGGCCCGGGCCTGCGCGACCATGTCGTCGACGTGCCGCTGGATGCCCCCGCCCCAGCTGTGGGTCACGTAGAGCAGCGCCCGCCCCGCGAAGTGCCGGGCCAGCCGCGCCCGGTCGAGCCGCGCCCGCCCGCGCCGGCCGGGATCGGCCTGGACGAACTGCCCGACCCGGGCCGGGTAGTCGGGATGCTTGGCGAGCAGCGCCGCCTGGCCCTGGTCGTACTCGCCGCCCGCGTCGAGCCCGAACGAGATCTGGCCGGCGTGGTGGACGAACACGTCCTCGGCGAGCAGATTGACGAAGCCGGCCTTGATGGCGCGCAGGCACCAGTCGTTCTCCTCGCCGTAGCCCTTGCCGAAGGCCTCGGCGTCGAGGTCGCCGACGGCGTCGAGGGCGGCGGCGGTCATGTACATGCAGAAGCCGACGCCGGTGGGCACCGGCACGGCGCGGCCGCGGTTGACCTGCGCGGCCATGCGGTCGAGCTCGGGCCGGGCGATCTCGAGCGGCATGGTGTTGTTGGCGTTGAAGCGCGGGTAGGAGCAGATCGTGGCGTTGTTGGACAGGGGCGTGACGCTGCCGGACCCGGCCCGAGGATCTGCCTGAGGGTCCGCCTGCGGTTCGGCGTGGGCGACGAGGCGGTCGAGCCAGTCGCCGAAGACTTCGGCGTCGGAGTTGAGCAGGACGACGGCGCGGCCCTGGCGCAGGCCGAGGGCGCGGTTGACCGAGCGGACGAAGCCGAGGTTCCGCTCGTTCTCGACGAGGTGGAACAGGCCGCGGCCGGCGAGGGCGGCGAGCTCCGCGGTGAGCTGCGGGTCGGGGGAGCGGTCGTTGACGGCGAGCAGGGTGAAGGGGGTGGCCTGGGGCGCCGACAGGCAGGCGTGGAGGGCGCGCAGGGTCTCGCCGCGGCCCTTGTAGACCGGGACGATGACGACGACGCGGGCCTGCGCGATGGGCAGGGCCGGGGGCAGATGGTCCCACGCGTCGGCGGGCGGGGCCTCCATCGGCGGGTAGGTGCCGAGATCCTCGGGGCAGCCCATCAGCCCGGCGGCCCGGCCCGTGCGCACGTAGTGCAGGAACGGCGACTCCCCGGGACCCAGCAGATGCCCGTAGGCCCGGCGGTAGAAGCGCGTCGAGAAGGTCTTGCTCGGGTCGCGGTCCTCCTCCTGGCCGTGGGACAGGAAGTGGATCGCCGGGCCGTTCTCGAAGCCGCCGGTGTCCGGGTAGCGCTTGAGGTACCAGGGCGCGTCGAAGAACGGCTCGATCAGGCGGGCCTGCTCGAACAGGTCGGCGTCCTCCTCGGCCGGCGGCGCGCCGTAGCGCGGATCGAAGGCCTCGCCCGCGAGGTCGTCGCCCCGCAGCAGGGCCCGGGCTATGTGGTGGACGAAGGGCGCGAGGCCCGTCGCCTCGGCGGACGGATGGTGCGCGCGGTAGGCCCAGCCGTTGAAGTCGGGCCTGGGATTGCGGCCCTTCTTCCAGCCGGTGTCGCAGTAGTCGCGCACCGCGTCGTCGGCCTCCGACAGCCCGTAGCGCGCCCGGTAGAAGCCGTGGTCGAAATGCCCCGCCACCAGCCGCGCCTGCAGGTCCAGCAGCGCGTCCCGGTCGAGGGTCTCCCGCCCGATCGCCCCGAGCCAGCCGGTGTCCTCCACCGGTGCCCGCGCCGGCCGCAGCCCGCAGACCCGCAGCAGCGCCGCCAGCGTCGAGCGCCCCGGGCCGGGATCGCGCAGCTCCCGCCAGCCCGCCTCGGCGAAGTGCAGGAACGGCTCGCGCCCGCCCACGTCCGGGTAGGTCGCCCGGTACCACGCCGCGTCCACCGCCGGCAGGTTCAGCCGGTGCGGCTCCGAGAACGGCTCGGCCCCCGTCAGCCGCGCCTCGGCGACGTAGCGGAAGAACGGGTCGTCCGCGACCGCCCGGCTGCCGGCCCGCGCCTGCACGTAGCCGGCCGGGTCGAAGTCCGGCCGCGGGCCGATCCGCCCCCGCCAGCCCTCCGCCACGTAGTGGCGCAGCAGGGCGTCGTCCGGGGCCCCGGCCAGCGCCTCGGCCTGCGGCTCGGGCAGGCGCTGCCGGTAATGGGCGGCGTCGAAGTAGGGGGCGAGGGTCTCGACCCGCAGGGCGAGCGCGGCCTCCGGGTCGGGCCGGGCCGGGCCGCCGTGGAGGACGTAGTGGACCAGCGGGTTCCGGGTGGCGAAGGTGATCCCGCGGCTGAGGCAGTAGGCCAGGGTGTCGAATTGCGGCGCCGGCTCGCGGCCCTCGCGCCAGCCGGAGGCCATGTAGTGGTCGACCGGGTCGACGCCGGCGGCGGCGAGGTCGGGYTTGCCGGCGAGATAGWAGGCGCCGTCGACGAGGCGGCGGGCGAGGCGGTGGGCCTCGGCCGTGTCGGGCTTCGGCAGGGCTTCGGACWCCCCCTCCCCGCCGGCCCCGCCSGCCCRGCCGCGGCGGCGCGCCAGGGCGTGCAGGAGCGGGTTGATGCCGGCGCGGGCGAGGTGGGGGTGGCGGGCGAGGTAGGCGGCGGAGTCGAAGTCGGGGCGCGGGTCGCGGCCCGCGCGCCAGCCGTGGACGAGGTAGTCGCGCACCGGGTCGGCCGCGATCCCGTACCAGCTCGCGTAGAACGCCGCGTCGAAGTGGGCTGCCAGGGCGGCGATCTGCGCGTCCGCGGTGACGAGATCGTCCGCCGCCGGCAGGCCGCGGCGGGCGGCCAGCCGGATCAGCGGGTTGCCGCTCGCGCGGACCGGGCCGGAGCGCGCCCAGCGATGGTACAGGCCGCGGATCCGCTTCAACGCGCGGCGCCCGCTCTGTCGCGCGACGGCCGCCGATCGCGGCCGGAGGCCGTGCCGGAAGCGGCGCTGGGGTCGAGACCTGAGGCTCGGGTGAGCATGTGTTCGCGCGGGCTGGATCGAAGGCGTGTCGGCGCGCCGGGCAAGGGCCCGCGCCGACGGCCCATCGCCCTAACGGAACGCGCGCGCGGGGTAAACAACGGCGCCCCCTGCCCCGCGTCCCGCGCGCGCCGCCGGTGCGGTCAGATCAGGTCGGAGCGCCACGTCACGTTCTCCCGCACGATCCGCGCGGGGTTGCCGGCGGCCACGCAGTGGGCCGGCACCGTCCCGGTGACCACGGCGTGCGCGCCGACGATCGCGTTGTCGCCGATGACCGTGCCCTTGAGCAGGGTGGCCTGATTGGCGATCCAGACGTGGTTGCCGACCCGCACGGGCTTGGCCGGGTTCAGCCGCGTGCCGGTGTCCCGGGTGACGATGGAGTGGAAGTCGCTCGTCGTCATCCAGACGCCCGACGCGATCGAGCAGTCCGTGCCGATCTCGATCGCCTTCCCCTCGACGGGGTTGAGATGGACGAGGCCGGTGAAGCCGGTCCGGTCGCCGATGCGCAGCACCGAGCCGGGGCCGATATAGATGTTGGCCATCGACAGCCGCACGTCCTCGCCGACGTCGAACCGGCAGTTCGACTCGATGACGATGTGCATGTCCTTGTCGGACACGCAGCCCCTGCCTATGCGGACGTAGTTGTTGTCGCCGTTGACGTAGATCTTTCCCGCTTGGCTGTGCTGATCCCGCGGATCAATGTCGATGACATTATTCTCCCCCTTATCGAAGATATTCAAAGACATAATTCGCTCTGCGGGATCTATGAACGCCCCTGGGCACGGCGCGGCCGGCGCCCCGGAACGGACGGCCGCACATCGAACCCGCGGAAGAAAGCTCGCCTTCTGACATGACGATTACGGTATCGCCGTGCCGAAATCGGGATCCGTCCGCATTCGGCGGTCGCGCCGACGCCCCCGGGCCGGCAACGGCGTTTCACGAACGTCTCTAAGGCATCGGGCGCCGTCCTCACAACTCGCGCGGCGAAACGGGTGCGCGTGGCCGGGTCCGGTCGGCGCGGCTCCGCGCGGCTGTTGACGCCGGAAGGCGCCTGTGACGTATGCCGTCAGCCATCGAAATCGTGGGATGAGGCCGTCCGATGGCTGAGGACAACACCCTGACGAAGGCCCTGGTGGACGTTCGGGCGCGCCGGGCCGCGCTGCAGAGCGACTACGACCGGATCGCGGCCGAGCTGACCAAGCTCCGGGCGGCGGAAGCCGCGCTGACCTCCATCGTCGAGGGGATCCCGCTCGACGCCACCGGTCTCCACGCACCCGAGGGCCCGCGGGCCCTCGGGTGCGTGGAGACCGGTGGCGTCGAGNCGTGCCCGCCTCCGGCGGACGGCGCGGCGTCCGCGGTCCCCGGGCCAACTCGGCCAAGGGGCGGCTGAAAGCGCTGCTCGGCTCGGCCGGCCCGCAGGGCCTGTCGCACGCCGAGATCGCCGACCGGCTGCCCGACGTCGCGCCCAACACCCTCAACACCTATCTCAGCATGCTGGTCACCGGCGGCGAGGCGATCCGGAACGGCGACTTCTTCACCGCCGCCGCGGCGCCCGACGGGGCCGAGGACGGTGAGGGCGAGGTCGAGACCGACTCGGACGCGGACGAAGAGGTCCGGCACGACGCCGCCGCGGAGTGAGGCCGGCGCCCGGCTCGGACAGGGCCGTCCAGCACGGTCCCGTGCCCGCCACGCCTCGAGGTCAGGCGGCCGCCGACATCCGGCGGATGATCGGCAGCATCAGCGCGCTCGGCGCGGCGGCCGGCACAGGGAAGATCGTGGCCGTCTGGTCGGTCTTCACCCGGGGCAGCCGCTCGATCACGGTCCGCAGGTTCGGGAGCGTGCGCGCCAGGGTCGCGGCGAGCGTCTCGCCCGCGATCTTGGCCATCACGTATTCCAGGGTGTCGCGGGGCGCCTCGTCGATGGCGCTGGTCGACGGGTAGAAGGCCGCCACGGCGTCGCCGCGCTCCAGGCAGAACTGGCTCAGCTCGTAGAAGGCGGTGTTGTAGACGCGCATCATCTCGTCCAGGCAGGCCGGCTCGAAGGGGGCACGCTTCTGGCGGAAGATGCGGGGCGTCGCGAAATGGTAGAGCTGCGACGGGCGCATCGCCAGCGCCGCGAGCTGCGCGGCGGCCGGCTCGGCGGCGTCGTAGCGGAGGACCTGGCAGCGCCCGCCGGCGTCCCGGATCTCCCGGGCGACGGCCTCCGCCTCCTCGGCGCCGGACGCGTAGGTGATGCAGACCGCCCCGCCCCCGGCGGCGATCAGCTTGGCGGTCGCGGCGCCGAGGCCCCGCGACCCGCCGACGATCAGCGCGGACACCGCCGCGAAGGCGCCCGGCTCCACGAGCGCCGCGAGGTCGCGCAGGCTCTCCTGCTCCACCGGCCGCGGGCGGACGAAGCCCTCGACCCGGGCGACGAGGCCGGGGCCGACCGCGTCCAGCGTCACCGATTGCAGCATCGGCTGGAACCGCTTCACCGCGTAGCCGAGGCTCGCACCGGTGTCCCCCTCGGTGACGGTCACGTCGATCTTCGAGAGGATCGAGTGTCCTCGACCTGCCTCGTGCGCTTCGACAACAACCGCTACTCTGTCGCGGCCTCGGCTATCGGCCGCCCGGTCGAGGTGCGGGCCTATGCCGAACGTGTGGTCCGGCAGCGCGAAGGCGCCGGCGAGCCCCGTCAGGGCCGCCGGATCGTGGGTGACCGGCTCGGCGGGGATCGCGGTCGGCGCCGCCTCGACCCGTCCGGCCGGGGCCCTCTCCGCCGCGAAGGTCGCCTGGATCGTCAGGGTGCGGACGCCGTCCACCGCCACGGACAGGCGCAGCTGCCCCGCGTCGGTCTCGTGGACCGTCAGGACGGCGCGGTCCCCGACCAGGACGAACCGCTCGAACCGCATCTGCAGCGTCGCGAGCCGGTCGAGGGGATGGGTGTCGGCGCAGGCATCGAGGGCCCAGAGGGCGGCGTGGACGCCGTGGACGGCCCGCTCGCCGGCCAGCGTCCGCCGGGCCATCCGCGCGTCCATGTGCATCGGGTTCACGTCGCCGGTCGCCCGCGCGAAGGCGGCCTGATGGGCCTCGGTCCAGGTCCGCGTCGTCGCGGCGGCCTCGTCCGAACCGGATCCGTACATCGCGCAGCTCCTCCTCGCCCGGTCCCCGCCAAGCCCTCTCCAGGTCCCCGCCCCGACCGGGCTGACCGGGCTGACCGGCCGCCGGATGCCCGGCCCCTTGCTTTATGGCACGCGATCTCGCAAGAGGGCGGCGCTCGCACGCACGGAAAGGGGCCGGTCGATCGCCGGAGGGCAGGCATCCGCAGGGTGTCGCAGGGACCGGTATCGAGGATGACCACGGCTCGCGCCCTGTCGATCGGTTTCGTCGGAAACGTCGTCACCAACCCGTTCGGGAAGGTGGCGGGCCGCCTCGCGGATCTCGCCACGGTCTCGTGCGAGCATCTCCCCATCGGACAGATCGAGCAGGTGCTGGCGGGTCCCGCCGCCGCCGACGTCCTGATCGTGCATCTCGACCACCGCTGGTTCTTCGACGTCGCCCCGGACGAGGCGGCGGTCGCGCGCGCGCGGCACCTCGCCGAGCTGGTCTCGGCGCGGCTCGCCCGGGCGCCGGGGACGATCATCCTCAACACCGTGCCGTTCGTGCCGGTCTCGTCCGTCGAGAGCGACCTCCACGACCAGCTCGCCGCGCTGGCGCGGGTGAACGCGGTGCTGTTCGACCTCGCCCGGACGCAGGAGCGGGTCAGCGTCGTCGACGCCGCCGGGGCCCTGGCGCTGCTCGGCTTCGCCAACGCCTTCCGCGAGCGCAACCGGTACATGTACCAGATGCCCTACGCCCCGGCCGCCGTTGACGCGCTCAGCGAGCGCTACGCCGAGGCCGTCGCGGCGCGGCTGCGGGCGCGGCGCAAGGTGGTGGTGGTCGACGCCGACAACACCCTCTGGGGCGGCGTCGTCGGCGAGGACGGCGTCGAGAACCTGGAGGTCGACAGCGACTATCCGGGGATCGTCCACACCCAGCTCCAGCGCCAGCTCCTGCGCCTGAAGGGCCTCGGGATCCTGCTCTGCGCGGTCACGAAGAACAACGAGGAGGATTTCCGCGCGGTCTTCGCCCAGCGCGCGATGCCGCTCCGCCTCGACGATTTCGTGGCCTACCGCAGCAACTGGACGGAGAAGAGCGAGAACATCCGCGACCTCGCCGCGACCCTGAACCTCGGCCTCGACAGCTTCATCTTCCTCGACGACAACCCGTTCGAGATCGAGGAGGTCCGCGCGCGTCTCCCCGGGGTCGAGTGCCACCTGTTCGACCGGACGCGCCCCGAGCAGGCGCTCACCCTCCTCGACGGGATCGCGTCGCTGCGCGCCCGGAACGTCACCGCCGAGGACTTGGCCAAGACCGAGCAGTACCGCGGCGAGGCCCAGCGCCAGGAGCTGCAGCGCTCCGCGGCCTCGATGGACGAGTACCTCGCCTCCCTCGAGATCCGGGTGCACGTCGCCCGCAACAACCCGGGCTCGCTGCGGCGGGTCACGCAGCTGATCAACAAGACCAACCAGTTCAACCTGACGACGCGGCGCTACACCGAGGACGAGGTCGCGACCGCCATGCGGGAGGGCGGCGTCTACGCGGCCCGGGTGGTCGACCGGTTCGGCGACATGGGCATCGTCGGGGTCGCCATCGTCCGGGGCGGCGAACTCGAGACGTTCCTGATGAGCTGCCGGGCCCTCGGACGCCGCATCGAGGCCCAAATTCTGCGCCACGTCTGCCAGCAGGAGGGTGATCGGGACCTGAAAGCCCGGTATCGCCCGAGCGCGAAGAACCGGATGGTCGAGAGCTTCCTCGACGACAACGGCTTCGAACCCCTCAGCGCTGGCCCCGAGGGCAAGACGTACCGACTGACACGAGGACCGGATGACACCCCCTACATCCACATCGTCGCGGAGTGACCGCGGCGCCGTCGAGGCGGCTGCCCGCGCGACCTTCGCGCGGCTCGTCGAGACCTGGGGGCGCCCGGAGCTGGAGAATCCCGGGCCCGAGGACGACGTCTACGAACGGCTCGACTCCTTCGCGGTGGTCGAGCTCCTCCTCGAGACGGAATCCGAGATCGAGCGGACGGTCGGCCGCTACGTGCCGCTCGCCAACGAGAGCATCCTCGACAGCACGAAGTCGCCGCTCCGCCGCTTCCAGGGCTGGATCGACTACGTCGCCGAGACGGTCGAGCATGGCTGACCTGCGGTTCTCGCGCGCGACCCTGGCGGGGCTCGTCACCACGGTCGGCGCGCGCGTCCAGGCCTTCGACGACGAGGCGGCCGCCCTCGGGCTCGCCCCCGAGGAGGCGGAGCGCCTCAAGCGGGCCATGGGCTTCGCGACCCGTCACGTCGTCGCCGATCCCGGCACCACGACGGCGGATCTCTGCCTGCACTCGGCGCGCCACCTCCTGCGCGGCCTCGACCTGCAGCCCGACGCCGTCGACGGCCTGATCCTCGTCACCCAGACGCCGGATTACAGCTCGCCGTCGACGTCGATCGGGATGCAGCACCGCCTCGGCATGCGGACCGACACGCTCTGCTTCGACATCCGCCTCGGCTGCAGCGGCTTCGTCTACGGGTTGTCGGTCGCCTACAGCTTGGTCGAATCCGGCCTCGAGCGCGTCCTGCTCTGCGTCGGCGACGTCGCGAGCCGCATGGTCGCGACCGGGGACCGGTCGATCACGCCGATCATGGGCGACGCCGGCGCCGCGGTGCTGATCGAGCGGCGCGAGAGCGAGAGCTTCTTCCAGCTCCACAGCGACGGCTCGGGCGAGAAGGCCCTGTTCATCCCGCACAGCGGCCTGCGGGCCGACGCCGAGGACGCGGGCAAGCCCGGCACCATGCACATGGACGGGGCGCAGGTCTTCAACTTCACCCTCAAGCGCGTCCCGCCGCTGATCGAGGGCATCCTGGCCTTCTCGGACACGCGCGCCGAGGACGTCGACTTCCTGGTCCTGCACCAGCCGAACAAGTACATCCTCAAGAACCTCCAGCGCCGCCTGGGGCTCGACGACAGCAAGCTCCCGACCGGCACCCAGTCGGTCTACGGCAACCAGAACTCGGCCTCGATCCCCGGCACGATCTCGGGCTTCCTCGCGGAGGCCTATGCGGGGCGGCGGGTGCGCTCGCTGCTCGCCGGCTTCGGGGTCGGGCTGAGCTGGGGAGCCTGCACGATCACCACCGACCGGATCTTCGCGCCCCCGGTCCTGACCTACGAGGAGACCACCCGATGACCGAGGGCGCATTCCTGGACGAGCTCGGCACGATCCTCGATCAGCCGGGGCCGCTCGCCCGCGGGCAGAGCCTCGGGGCGATCGAGACCTTCGACTCGCTCGGCATCCTCAACATCATGGCCCTCTACGATACGCTCGGCCTCGAGGTGGATCCGCAGCGGATCGCCGGGGCGGCGACCACCGACGACCTGATCGCGCTGGCCGGCGCGAAGCTGCAGGCCTGAGCGCGATGTCGGAGCCGATGTCGGAGCCGGGAGGGCACGTCCTCGTCGTCGGGGCCAGCAGCGGCATCGGCCGCGCCGTCGCCGAGCGCCTCCGCGCGGGCGGGGCGCGGATCACCGCCCTCGCCCGGCGGGCGGACCGGCTCGCCGAGCTGGAGGCCCTCGGCTGCGCGGCCGTCGCGGCCGACGTCACGGACCTTCCGGCGATCGGCGGCGTGCTGCAGGCGGCGGTGGCCGAGCGGGGCCTCCTGACCGGGCTCGTGTACTGCGCGGGCGTCCAGGTCATCAAGCCGATGCGCAGCCTCGGCGTGGAGGAGGTCGAGCGCCTCTACCGCACCAACCTCGTCGCGCCGACCCTGTTCGCCGCCGCCTTCGGCAGCGCCCGCGTCTCGACCCGGGACGCGGTGTTCTGCGCGGTCTCGTCCGTCGCGGCGCAGCGGCCCGAGCCGGCGATCGTGCCCTACGCCGCCTCCAAGGCGGGCCTCGACGCCCTGATCAAGGGGCTCGCCCGGGAACTCGCACCCCGGCGCGCCGTCGGCGTCGCCCCCGGCTGGCTCGACACCGAGATGACCCAGGCCCATGCCCGCCTGTACGGCGCGGAGTTCAAGGAGGCGCTGGAGAAGCGCAGCCCCGCGGGCGCCGCCACCGTCGAGTCCGTGGTCGACGCCATCGCGTTCCTGATGTCGCCCCAGGCCCGGCACGTCACCGGCGATATCCTGCGGGTCGATGGCGGGGCCGTGCTGTGACCGGGCCGGGGCAGCGGCTCGCGCTGATCGGCGGCGGCGGCTTCTCCAAGGAGATCGCCGAGGTCGCCCGCGCCCTCGGCCACACGGTCGAGGATACCTACTCGACCGCTCCGGAAGTTCAGGTCGGCCGCTACCGGGGCTATCTCGAGGCGCTGCTCGCCGACCGGGCGGAGTATGACGGCGTCGTCCTGGCGGTCGGCGGCGTGAGCCGGCGCGCGATCCGGGCGCGGGCCGAGCTGATCGCGTGGCTGGACCGGCACGCCCTTCCCTGCCCCGCCCTCGTCTCCCCCCGCGCGATCGTGAGCCCGGACGTCGCGGTCGGCGCCGGCGCCTTCGTGGCGCACGGAGTGATCGTCAACGCCGATGCCCGGCTCGGGCGCTTCTGCGTGCTGAACTCGGCGGCCATCGTCGGCCACGACACGGTCGTCGGCGACAACACCACGATCTCGCCGGGCGCCTTCGTCGGCGGCCGCTGCACGATCGGCGCCGACAGCCTCGTCGGGCCGCTCGCCAAGATCCTCCAAGGCCTCACCCTCGGTCAGGGCGTCACGGTCGGCATGGGCTGCAATGTCCTGCGCGCCCTGCCCGACAACGCCACGATCTGGCCCCGGGCGGACATCGTCGCCCCGGCGCCGAAACCGGCCGGTCAGGCCTGATGGGCGCGCGTTTGCTGGGCGTGCTCAGCCACACTAAGCTATTCGTTTCGCGATGAACGGGCTCCGGTCCGCGCATCGGCAGGAGTCATCATGAGCGCGCAGCCGCGGCCGTTCGAGCAGCCGATCTACGTCACCCGCCCGATGCTGCCGGAACTCGCCGTCTTCACCCGGCACCTCGAGGCGATCTGGGGCAGCGCCGTGCTGTCGAACGGCGGCCCGCAGCACGTCGAGCTCGAGCGGCGCCTCCAGGCGCATCTGGGCGACGGCCACATCGCGCTGTTCAACAACGGCACCAACGCGCTGATGACCGCCGTCAAGGCCCTCGACCTGTCCGGCGAGGTCATCACCACGCCGTTCACCTTCGCGGCGACGCCGCACGTGCTGTCGTGGCACGGCATCGATCCCGTCTTCGTCGACATCGAGGAGCGGTCCATGACGCTCGATCCGGAGCGGATCGAGGCGGCGATCACCCCGCGGACCACCGGCATCCTCGCCGTCCACGTCTACGGCAATCCCTGCGACGTCTGGGCCATCGAGCGCATCGCCCGCAAGCACGGGCTGAAGGTCCTCTACGACGGCGCCCACGCCTTCGGGACCCGGGTCGAGGGGCGCGCGATCGCCGCCTACGGCGACGCCACCATGTTCAGCTTCCACGCCACGAAGCTGTTCCATACCGCCGAGGGCGGCGCGGTCGTGATGAACGATCCCGACCTCAAGCGCCGCATGGAGCTCCTGAAGAATTTCGGCATCGCCAACGAGGTGTCGGTCCCGGCGGTCGGCATCAACAGCAAGATGAACGAGCTGCAGGCGGCCCTCGGCCTCTGCCTCGTCGACGCTGTCGCCGGCGAGAAGCTGAAGCGCCGGGCGGTTGCGGAAGTCTACGACCAGCACCTCGCGGACCTGCCCGGCGTGACGCGGCCGAAGCTGGCCGACCCGGCGGTGGACAGCCTCCAGTACTACTGCCTGCGCATCGACCCGCGGGAGGCCGGCATCGCCCGCGATGCCGTGTACGAGGGGCTGAAGCACTACAACGTGTTCGCGCGCCGCTACTTCTACCCGCTGTGCAGCGATTACGGGCCCTACCGGGACCTGCCGAGCAGCGCGCGGGAGAATCTCCCGGTGGCCAACCGGATCGGCGAGCAGGTGCTGTGCCTGCCCCTGTTCGGGGATCTGGGCGTGGGCGCGGCCGAGCAGGTCTGCGCCGCGTTCCGCGCAGTGATGACGGGGCCGGACCGGCGCTGACCGGCCAGTCCGCGCCGGGGGCGCCCGATCAGGCCTCGTGGAAGACCTTGAGCGCGTCAAACAGGTAGGTTGGATCGACGCTGAAGCTGCCGTGGGAGACGTGCAGCGGCGGGCGCCGGACGTCCATCCCCGCCCTGAACTGCGGGTGAGTCCCCGGCAGCGCGTAGTACCGCGCGCCCGCGAAGTCCGACAGGCTCTTGAACAGGGACATCTGGACCGCGAACGGCGAGACGATGCCCAGGATCTTCGCTTCGGGCGCGCAGAAGATGAGGTTCGAGAAGGCGGCGCCGACCGGGCCGGCGATGTGGGACGCGGTGGCGAAGGTGACGACCTGCTCCGCGAAGCTCATCTTGGCCGTGTCGACGATCTCGAACCCGTTCGCCCTGAAGATCTCGGTGATCGCCTCCGCGTTCTCGATGTTCCGGCCCTGGAACCGCGCCAGAAAGATCTTCCTGTTCCGCGGCGTGCCGGCCGGGATGGCGATCGCCGCCAGAACCCGGTCGCGCAGCCAGGCCAGGCTGTCATGGTTGACGGCCGAGACCTGCCAGAACGGCGTCTTGGGGCAGTCCGGCACGTACGTCATCGTCGACGGCACGTGCAGCTTCGCGACGTCGATCCGCGTCCCGCGCCTGTGGCGCACCAGCGGCCGGCCCGGGAAGACGATCTCCAGCAGTTCCAGCTCCTGCGGATAGAGGTCGTCCGGGACGATCAGCGGCAGGCCGTCGAGCTCCGCGATTCGCTCGACGATGTAGCCCTTGGTGACGTACTCGATGAGGAAGTGGAAATAGTTGACGCCGCAGCGGCCGCCGAGGAGGACGGCTTCCGGCACAGCGGACTCCGCGGTGGCGGGCAGGCGGGCGAAGCCGCTCTTCCGGGACCGGATCCGGTTGAGCGGATGGGTGGTCAGGAACTCGTGCTGTCCGGCGACGAAGCTGAACTGCGGGTCCGCCGCCGGTTCAGAGACCAGGAACACGCCACCGGACGCGATCTGCAGGGATCCGAAGATCTGCGCGTGTTCGATCGTCGCGCACCAGAGGCTCGGTCGCTTCAAGTTTCTGTGCCGCGCAACTCGCTCGGACAGGATCACGTCCGGATCCGTGAACGTGAAATCCTGCTCCGGCGCGATGATGCGCCGTGCCTCGGCATACGGGGCATCCGAGTAAATTCGCGCGATTGTCAGCAGCTGACCGACTTCCGCAGCCTGCATGGCCGCGTAGACGTGGAACACCATAAGGTAAAGGAACGGACGCACTTTCCTGCCGCGGCCCTGCAGCGTGATGATGTGCTCGCGCAGGAGTTCCAGAAAATCCGGCCGGATGACGCCGAACAGGATCGAAACCGCGACGAGCAGCGCGGAACCGGTGAACAGCGCCTTCTCGAAGCGGTGGCTTGGCGACCGCATTGGGGCGCGGAACCCGTACTCCGCAAAATGTGCGACCGGATCGACTCCGGCCAGCGCGACGTCCCGATACCGGCTGAGGTAGAACTCCCGATCGACGAGCGCGCGGGCCAGCCAGATCTTCAATGGGGTGATAGGTGGGCTCATCGGGGGGTGTCCTGCATCCCGTTCAGCGGCATGCCAGTCCGGCGTGACACCGGGCCGGTCCCTATAGGATCGCTCCATGGTGGCGGACCGCATCGGCCTTGTCGGCCAGCAGGCGCGCGTACCGCTCCCGCTCGAAGACGAAGTAGAAATTCTCCGCGTCCTCCGACACGACCGTCGCGCCGGTGCCGGTATGGAAGCCGAGGACCTTCGTGTTGCCCTTCCGGACATCGAAGTGACTTTGGTCGAACCCCAGGCCCGAGAAGCCGATCTCGTAGATGGCGAGGGCCGAGTAGCTGGCGAGGCCGGGTACCGGCGGCGGCGGGATGATCCAGCTGCCCCAGGAGAAGGAGTCGCGTCCCTCGAAACTCCGGATGTCGTAGAGCCGGATCAGGCCGCGCCGCCGACCTTCGTGCATGATGACGAAGTAGAAATCCTCGCCGCGCCGCTCTCGGGATTTGTACGCCTCGATCCATCGCGCCTGGTCCGCCACCGAGGGTGCGGGCTTGTTCAGATAGCGGCCGATCGCGGCGTCCTGTCGGAGGTCGAAGATGAACGCGGCGTCGGCGATGTCGACTAGGCGGAAATGCGTGCGCGCCCGCGGATCGAGGGCGCGAAGATGTCCGCAGGCACCGAGATCTCTGCGTGGACTGTCCATGCTGTGCTCCGGCCCCTGCGGCCTCGCCGATGTTCGTCCTCGCGGGGCCGCGCCCGGCCTCCGGGCACGGCGAGGCGTCCCACCTGCGGATCCCGTCTCGCGGGTGCGGATCAGCGAGCCGCCTCGCGACAGGCCGCGATGACGTGCTGAACCTCCTCGTCGCGCATGTGCGGGCCGATCGGCAGGCTGAGGATCTCGCGGCCGAGCGTCCGGCCGAGATCGCTCGTGCCGAGCTTCGGCGCATCGCGGTAGGCCTCCGAATCCGCCGGCGCGATCGGATAGTGGATCTGCGTGTCGATCCCGACAACCTTCAGCCGGGCCGCGAGGGCGTCGCGGCGCTCCGTGCGGACGACGAACAGGTGCCAGACCGGCTCGGTGCGCGGGTCGACGTGCGGCAGGGCGAGCCCGCAGCCTTCGAGGGCGTCGCGGTAGGTCCCGGCGATCGCCCGGCGGCGCGCATTCCAGGCATCGAGATGGCGCAGCTTCACCCGGAGGAGCGCGGCCTGGAGCTCGTCGAGACGCGAGTTCAGGCCCCGCTGGCGGTGGACGTACTTCTCGCTCGAGCCGTAATTCGCGAGCTCGCGCATCCTGTGCGCCATCGCGCTGTCGGACGTCGTGATCGCGCCGCCGTCGCCGAGGGCGCCGAGGTTCTTGCCCGGGTAGAAGCTGAAGGCCGCGGCGTCGCCGAGGCTGCCGGCCGGGCGGCCATCGAAGGTCGAGCCGTGGGCCTGGGCGGCGTCCTCGATGCAGAGGAGCCCGTGGCGGCGGGCAAGGTCCCGCAGGGCCGCCATGTCGGCCGGCTGGCCGTAGAGATGGACCGGGATGATCGCCTTCGTGCGCCCGTTGATCGCCCGCGCGGCGGCCGCCGGATCCATGTTGTACGTGGCCGGGTCGGGCTCGACGGCCACCGGCGTGGCGCCGACTTGGCTGACGGCGAGCCACGTGGCGATGAAGGTGTTCGACGGGACCAGCACCTCGTCGCCCGGACCGACGTCGTTGGCGCGCAGGATCAGGTGCAGGGCGTCCAGGCCGTTCGCGACGCCGATGGCGTGCTCGGCCCCGCAATAGCGGGCGAACTCGACCTCGAAGGCCTCGACCTCCTCACCCAGGATGTAACGCGAGCGGTCGAGGATCCGGTGCCACGTCGCGTCGAGATCGGCGCGGATCGTGTCGTGCGTCCGGCTCAGGTCAAGGAACGGAACCTTCATTGTAAACCCTTGGCGCGGATGAACGCGTCGTAATCCCGGTAATAGTCGCTCTCCTCGTATCGCTCCGAGGCGAGAGCGAGGCAGACCGCGCCGCCCGAGAACTCGTCGATGTCGCGCCAGGTCATGCGCGGGACGTAGAGACCCACGTTGGGGCGGCTCATCCGGAAGCTCTGACGCTTCTCCCCGTCATCGAGATGGACCACGAAGCTGCCGGATATTGCGATCAGGACCTGATGCAGGGCCTTGTGGCTGTGTCCGGCCCGCATGGCGCCGTCGGAGACGTCGTAGATGAAGTAGACACGACGGATCGGGAACGGGATGTCCGCCTCCGCCTCGATCGGCGTCAAGGCGCCGCGGGGATCCCGGATCTGCCTAAACTCGATCAGATGCGGCGCGTCGGTCAGTTCCATAGGAAACTCCAGCTCAGATCCTGCGAGTGCCGAGGCACGCGGCGCGCTCGATACGGCGCCGGAAGGACCTGATAGTGGCTTGTCTGCGACGACAGGCACGGGGCGCCGCGCCGGGCCGTCCTAAGCCGACAGGACCCGGTCCGCAACGGGTTCACGAATCCGCGCGACTGGCGAAGGGCAGCGCCCGGATCACCCGCCTGAACAGCGAGGCGTCAGCGGAGTGCGCCGCGGGCGGTGATGCGGAGGCGGGGGCGGTTGCTGGGCCCGCGTCGGCGCCGGCGCTGGGGACTGGCCCGAGGGTCGCGAGGGCCGCCGTGACGGCCTGAGGCGACACGCGATAGTTCGCGTGGAAGGCGTGACCGTCCTCGTTCGTGGTCGCGCCGCGCAGGAACGTGATCTGCGCGCCGCCGGCCTCGATGAAGCTCGTATAGCCCCGGAAATTGAAGCTCAGGTTGGCGTGGATCAGGCCGAGGATCCGGCAGTCCGGGCGGCAGAACAGCCCGTTGGTGAGCGCCGAACTCGACGAACCGACGATGATGTCGGCGGCGTGGAACGCGTCGACCTGTTCGAGGAACGTCATCGTCTCCGGGGTGATGACCTCGAAGCCGTGCGGCCGGAGCGCCTCGGCGATCTCGATCTCGTTGACGAGCTGGCGCTGCGCGAAGGCCTTGCGCGAGATGAACAGCCGGCGGCCGGTGCCGCCGCTCAGGGCCCCGCGCGCGCGGGCGCTGTCGAGGATGCGGGTGCGCAGATCCACCAGGATGTCGGAGGGCCAGATCGTGTCGTAGACCCGCTGTCCCGGCCGCATCTCGAACGGGAAGAAGGCGGGCACCGGCGCGAGGCCGAGCCGGCCGAACGCCACCGGCCGGGGTGGCAGCTTGATGATCGGGCGGTCGCGCGTGTCGAGGAGCCGGACCACCTCCTCGTGGGTCGCCGGCATGTGGTCGTCGATGCAGAGCGGGATGCCGTCCGGGCAGCGCGGGTCGTTGTAGGCCAGCATGCGCGGCACGAACTCGCAGAACCAGTGGCCGTAATTCCGGCTCTGGAGCCCGAACATCGACAGGCCGGCCTCGATCGACAGGCTGTCTTCCGGAACCTCGACGAGGGCCCGCCTCTCCCCGAAGGCCGCCATCACGATCTGGTCCGGGTTGACCCCGTCCTGGAGCAGCACGTCCCGCCGGCGGGGATGGGCGGCGAGGTCGTAGATCAGGTGGCTGTCCCTCACGACGAGGTTGCTGCGCGGGAAGGCGTGGCATCCGTCGACGAACGCGAGGTACTGGCTCGGCGCCTCCAGATCCCCCGGCTCGGAGGTGAGGGGCGGCGGCGGCTCGGTGAACTTGAGACGCGGTGCCTGGATCGGCCGGGGCGGCCGGAGCTCGGCGTAGTCGATGCCCGGCCGGCCGGCCAGGGACGCGGCGGTGACCATGTCGTAGCAGGCCAGGGGGCCGGCGCCGATCAGCCGGCGGGTTGTCTCGTGCAGCGCGACGGCCGCGTCGAATTCGCCGGCCTCGATCAGTGCGTCGAGCTGCAGCCGGCGCAGGTTCTTGATCTTCTTGGCGAGCGGGTCCCCGTCCCGCGAGACGAGACCGGGGGCGCCGCCGTTGAGGGCCAGAGCGAGGCGGTAGCACTGGACGCTCGCCTCGGCCCCGCCGCGCAGCTCCAGAAGCCACGCCCGGTCGATCAACTCCTCCATGATCCGCGGTCGCAGCCGGTTCGCGTCCGCGGCGCGCAGGCGCGCGACGACCGGATCCGCCTCGGCGAAGCGTTCGCGGGCGCAGAGGTCGCGCAGGCGCGCCTCCGCGGCGGCCAGGGTCNGGGGCTCGCGGGCGCCCGCTGCCTCGTGCTGGGCGGCGGCGGGTTCCTCGGGCTGAACCTGTGCAACCGCCTCGCGGCGGCGGGCGCCGAGGTCACGTGCTTCAGCCGCAGCCACCCGCAGGCCGAGGTCCTGGACCGGCGCGTCGCCCGGGTGTCCGGCCAGTTCTCCGACCGCCTCGCCCTCGCCAACGCGGTGGAACGCCAGGACGTCGTCTTCCACCTGATCGCCGGCTCGATCCCCGAGAGCTCCAACCGCGACCCGTCGGCGGAGCTCTCGGCGGCGCCGATCGCCACGCTGCACCTCCTGGAGATCTGCCGTTCGGCCCGGATCGGGAAGCTCGTGTTCGCGTCCTCCGGGGGCGCGATCTACGGGATCCCGGCCGCCATCCCGATCCCCGAGCGGGCGCCGACCGACCCGATCTCGGCCTACGGCATCAGCAAGCTGATGATCGAGAAGTCGCTCCACCTCTACCGGCACCTCCACGGGATCGACTACCAGATCCTGCGGATCGCCAACCCCTACGGCCGCTTCCAGCTCGGCACCAAGCACCAGGGCCTGATCGGCAGCTACATCCACCGCGTCCTCACCGACCAGCCGCTGGAGGTCTGGGGGACCGGCGCGGTGGTGCGCGACTTCCTGCACATCGACGACGTCAGCGACGCCTTCCTGGGCGCGGTCGCCTATCGGGGACCGCACAAGGTGCTGAACGTCGGCAGCGGCCGGGGCCTCAGCGTCAACGAGGTCATCGCCGAGCTGAAGGCGGCCTTCGGGCGGGACCACCTCCCGTGCGTGCACCGGCCGAGCCGCGCCGCCGACGTGCCGGCCAACGTGCTCGACACCGCGCTGATCCGGGCGGAGCTCGGCTGGCAGCCCCGCGTCCCCCTGCAGGCCGGGCTGACCGGGACCATCGCGTGGATGCGCGCCCACTTGGCGCAGGCGGAGACGGCTGGTCCACCCCCCGCCACCGGCTGACCGACCGGATCTCGTCTTCGCCCCGGAGCGGCCACGTTTGTCGGCGACAGCGGGCGGCATCGATCCGCGAGGAGAGCCCATGTCCTTCCTGCACGATCTGCCGATCGCCGACCTGATCGCGCATTACGGCTATCTGGCCATCTTCGTCATCATCACCCTGGAGAGCGCCGGGCTGCCCCTGCCCGGCGAGACGGTGCTGCTGACCTCGGCGGCCTACGCGGGCAGCACGGGCAACATCAACATCGCCGTCGTCGTGGCGATCGCCGCGACCGCCGCCATCCTGGGCGACAATGCCGGCTACTGGGTCGGCCGCCGCTGGGGACTGCCTCTGCTCCTGCGCAAGGGGCACCTGATCGGGCTCGACCACGGCCGGCTCAAGCTCGGCCAGTACCTGTTCCGCCGGCACGGCGGGAAGATCGTGTTCTTCGGCCGCTTCACCGCGATGCTCCGGGCCTACGCGGCGGTCCTGGCCGGCGTGAACAAGCTCGACGCGCGCCGCTTCATGGCCTTCAACGCCCTCGGCGGCGTCGCCTGGGCCTCGATCATGGGATTCGGCGCCTACCTGTGCGGCCGGTCGATCGAGAACGTGATGGGCCCGGTCGGCCTCGGGCTGCTGGCCTTCGTCCTGCTGGGCGCCGTCGCGCTCTGGCTGTTCATGCGCCGGCACGAGGCGCGCCTGATGGTCGCCGCGGAGGCCGAGATCCCGGGACCGCTCGGCGGGGGGCTCGGCGAGGTGCGGGTCGAGCCTGTCATGGAGCCTCACCCGGCGCACGGCGGCGTGGACCCGAGCAGCCCCGACCAGGCGGAGTTCCAGAATCAGATCGAGGCGCTCCTGGCCCAGCGCGCGCGCGCGGCGCCGCAGGCCCCCGCGCGCGCGGCCGTCCGCACCCGGCGCGCGCCCTGGCCCCTGTGGTTCAAGATCCCCGTGCTGCTCGTCGCCGCCGGTGCCGGCATGGCGGTGATCTCGTGGCACGACGGCGTCACCGGCGGCTTCTACGGGCGGCTGATCGGGCATGTCGGGATCTTCGGCATCGCCCTGATCCTCGTCGTCCCCGCCCTCCTGCTGCTGGTGGTCGGCCGGTGGCTCCCGCGTCCGGACGACGAGGCCGACGCGGAGGCCGAGGAGGCCGTCGGTCTGGCGGCGTGACCGCCCGCCCCGCGATCCGCGCGCCCCGCACGCAGGGTTGACCGGTCCCGGAGCCGATCGTACAGCCGGCCTCGACCCGACAGGGGCGCCCCGTCGCGCCGGCCTCCGGCCGATCCCGCCGGCGGCCGCGTGCCCGAGACCCGTCGGGCCCCGCGACTGAGACGGAGCCGACCTTGGGCGAGGACGTAGAGGCGCTGCGGGCGGAGCTCGCCGAGACCCAGGCGCGGCTCAAGGAAGCGCAGGGCGAGCTGGCCCGGCTGGTGCGCCTCGCCGAGGCGGATCTCCAGCGCCGGCGTCCCGGCGAGCAGTCGAGCGTCGTCGCCTCGTCGGTGCGCCGTCCCGCCGCCAAGGAGGTCGCGGCCCGGATCGCCCGGTTCGCCCACCTCTACCGGGAAGCCGCCGAAGCCGCCCCTGACCGCGCCCCGGTCGTGCCCGAGCAGACAATGCTCGCGTGGCTCGAGACATCCGGCCTGTTCGATCGCCAGTTCTACCTCGCGTGCAACGACGACGTCGCCAATGCGGGGGCCGATCCGATGATGCACTATTACAATCACGGGTCGGAGGAGGCGCGCCTGCCCTCGACGCTGTGAGGGCCGGTCGACGGCGCGCGCGCGCCGCGGAGTGACCGAACTTGCAAGTGGTCTCTCCTAAGTGTTGGCGCGTTTTGCGGACGATTAGGTCAAGTATAAATTCGGATCCGAGATAGCTAGACTTAGCGATCGTCTCTATCGGTCGCGTTGACCCTCCCCGTCCCGTGATCTAGGGAGCGGCCGGACGGGGTGCGTGCGAGGGATCAGACCGATGCAGGACGGTGCAGGCGCGAGCGCGCCGGGCTCGACCGCGGCTCCGCCCGCGCTCGAGCCGTGGCAGGACGATTTCGCCACGATCTACGCCAGCGGCCTGTTCGACCATATCGGCTACGCGACGCGCTATCCCGATGTCGGCCTCACCGACCTGTCG
The DNA here is from genome assembly GCF_036441335.1 of Methylobacterium mesophilicum. Lineage (GTDB taxonomy): Bacteria > Pseudomonadota > Alphaproteobacteria > Rhizobiales > Beijerinckiaceae > Methylobacterium > Methylobacterium mesophilicum_B. The sequence continues at coordinate 281,421 of NZ_MLBW01000015.1, read as the reverse complement.
CCGCTCGAGCACTACGTGAAGTACGGCGCCCGGCTCGGGCGCCGGCCCCGGGCCGACTTCACCGCGCCGCCGGACGAGACCTTCGACGGCAGCTTCGTCAATCCCTTCGCGGCCTGGATCCGGGCGCGCGCCGAGATCCAGCCCGCGCCGGCGTGGAACCGGCCGGTCGTGTCGGTCCTGTGCATCAGCTACAACCAGGCGGCCTTCATCCGACAGACGCTGGAGAGCATCCTCTGCCAGGCCACGGACTTCCCCTTCGAGCTGCTGATCGGCGACGACCGCTCCACGGACGGGACCGCCGAGATCATCTCCGAGTACGCCGCGCGCCACCCCAACCTCGTGGCGGTCCTGCGCAGCGAGAATCTCGGGCCGAACAGGAACTTCGCCGACCTGACGGCCCGCGCCCGCGGCGAGTTCGTGGCGATCTGCGAGGGCGACGATTACTGGACCGACCCGCGCAAGCTCCAGCGGCAGGTCGATTTCCTGCGGGCGCGCCCGGAATTCACCCTCTGCTTCCACCGGGTGCGCGTCGTCTACGAGGACATGCCGGGGGTCGACGAGCTCTACCCGAAGCAGTGCAGCCCGCAGCCGTCGCTGTCCGACCTCGTGGCCCACAACTTCGTCCAGACCAACAGCGTGCTCTACCGCTGGCGCTACCACGGCGAGGAGGCGTTCGTGTTCGACGAGGGCATCGCCCCCGGCGACTGGTACGTCCACCTGATGCATGCCGAGGTCGGGCGCATCGGCTTCCTGCCGGAGGTGATGGCGGTCTACCGCAAGCATGCCGCCGGGATGTGGGCGACCTACGCCACCGAACTCGCCCGCCACAAGAAGCTCGGCAACTCCGAGATCGCGTTCTTCCGCAAGCTGCGCGGCCATTTCGGCGGCCGCTACGCCGCGGGCTACGAGGCCGCGCAGAAGTCGATCTTCCGGCGGCTGGCCGAGGCCTATCTCGACGAGGAGGACGTGCCGAGCCTCGGGCGCCTGATCGAGGCCAACCCGGACATCGCCCGGGACGCCTTGAGCGACATGGGCCTCGACGCGCCGGATGACCTTTCAGGAGAGCCGGAGGCCCTGCGCGCGTGGCTGCTGGAGCAGCTCACCGTCAGCGTCATCGTCACGGCCTACAACCACGCCGCCGATATCGGCCGCTGCCTCGACGCGGTGCTGGGCCAGCGCGGGCTGTTCCGGATGCTGGTCGTGATCGGCGACGACAAGTCCACCGACGGCACCGCCGCGATCGTCGAGCGCTACCGGGCGCGCGACCCAGAGCGGATCGCGGTGCGGCCCCGGCCGCACAATCTCGGCATGCTGCGCAACATGCAGGACTGCCTCGCCGCCTGCACCGGCCGGTACGTCGCCTTCTGCGAGGCGGACGATTACTGGCTGTCCGACCGCAAGATCGCCATGCAGATGCGGATGCTGCGCAACGACCGCAAGCTGGACATGTGCTTCAACTGGGTGCTGCTCCACTACCCGGCCACCGGCTCCTACGTTCCGCACGACGAGCAGGGCCGCTATCCGACCGGCACGATCAGCTTCCCGGTCCTGGCCAACTCGCCGCTCACCGCCAACTTCTCCTGCTGCTTCTACCGCGCCGAGGCCCTGCGCCGGGTGCCGGAGGCCTATTACGCGAACGCCTCGGCGGCCGACTGGCTGATGAACCTCTACGTCGCCGACAAGGGCCGGATCGCGTTCCTGCGGGAGCTGCTCTCGGTCTACACGGTCCAGGAGAAGGGCCAGTGGTCGGGTCTGCCGGAGGACATCAAGAACGCCCGGATCGCCCAGTACCAGAAGGAGTTCGCCGCCATCTTCGGCGAAGGGCGCGGCTTCGAGAAGTACGAGGTCGGCTGCACCGTGGCCGAGCTCGACGGCGAGCTGCCGGATTCCTTCGCCCGCGCGAACCTGGAGGCCCCCCGGGACCGGGTCTGGGCCGAGATCCAGGACGGGCAGGTGGTCCTGGCCGGCTGGGTCGTCTCGGCGAGCCGCGCCAAGGCGACGCTGATCGTGGAGGCCGACGGCGAGGTCCAGCGCATCCCCGCGGACGTCCACCGGCCGGACGTGATCGCGGCGGTGCTCGGCGACATGCCGACCACGATGGAGGAGGCCCGCTGCGGCTTCCGCTTCACCCTCCCCTACGCGCTCCACCTCGAGGTGCTGCTCTCCATCGAGGTCGAGCACGAGGTCGTGCCCTGGCTCTCGGTGATCTTCACCCACCGGGTCAAGCGGGCGGCCGAGCGGGGCTGACTTTCGGCATCGCACGGGGCGGAGCGACTCCGTGCAGCGCGACGTGCCCCCTCTCCCGTGCGGGAGAGGGTTGGGGTGAGGGACAAGACGGATCCGGATCGCGCACCCTGTCCCTCTCCCGCACGGGAGAGGGGACCCGCGCCGATCTCGGCGCCGCGCCCCCGGTGCGACGGCTTTGGGCCCTATCGCCGGAGACTGGCGAGAAGGTGCCGCACCCGGGCCAGCGGCGTGCGGGTGCGGGCCCGGTCCAGGGCGCCGCGGATCTCGGCGGCCAGCCGGGCCGCGACGATCTCGCGGGCGGGATCGTCGTAGTGGACGATGTCGTAGAAGGTCCCCTCCTCCCGGTCGCGAAAGATCCCGCTGAGGTCGAGGGCCGTGAAGGTGCGCCGGTACGGGCGGCGCGCCGCGAGCTGCGCGGTGAACGCCTCCAGCTTGGCGTATTGCCGGTCGAGATAGGCCAGGAACGCCCCCGAGGCGACGCCGCGCTCCACCTCGGTGAGGTGGCGCTTGCGCAGGATCGTCGGTTGCAGGACGCTGACGATCGGCACCGCGTGGTCGTGGGACAGCTTGGTCAGCCGGTGCGCCGCCAGTTCGTAATGGTGGACGATCGCGTCCTCCCAACCGGGGCTCTGCCAGCCCACCTCGACCCGCAGCCGCTTCAGCTCCTCGTAGATCAGCGTGATCAGCGCCTCGTAGGACAGGCCGTCCTCGCGGGCGCGGGGATCGTGCGTATCGAAGAAGTGGTCGTAGAGCCGCTGGGTGATGAAGGCGTTGTAGGGGTGTCCCGGCCGGGGATCGTAGGTCCAGGGCTGGAACAGGTCGGTGCTGCCGCTCAGCACGAGGATCGCGTCGGGGCCGTAGGTCACGAGCCGCGACCAGATCAGGTGCGTCATCTGCGTGAGGCAGCTCGACATCACCCCGAAATTGTAGACCTTCGCGCTGTCGAGGCCGTCCGCCCGCAGGATCCGCTCGATGCGGCCCGGCAGGGTGTTGGCGATGTCGCCGCCGTCGATCGTGGTCGAGTCGCCGACGACCAGGATCCGGGTCTCGCCCTCCGGCTTGCGCGCGACGATCGGGGCGGCGTTCAGGAAGCCGTCCGCGTCGAACGGGACGCCGTAATGGCTCGCGCCCGGCTTGCCGGCGAACTGGATGAACGGGCTCGGATAGCGCGTGTTCGAGTCGAGGTAGCCGAAATGGTGTAGGAACTTGCGCCGCCGCGCGGCGTCCTCGCTCTCCGGCGGCGGCCAGATCGGCTCGAGATCCGGGACCGTCAGGACCGCCAGCGTCGCGGCCTCGAGCGCCGCGAGGCCGGCGGCGCTGAGGCCGATCCCGTCGTCGCTGTAGTCGGCCCGGAGCGCGCCCGCCCCCGTGGCCAGGACGGGATCGTAGTCGATGAAATGGGCCCCGTATTCCTGCACGTGGTCGCGCAGCCACGCGTTGACCGCGCCGATCAGCGCGACCGGCCGCCCGGCCGCCCCGGGCGCGTTGGGATCGACCGGCAGGATCGAGCCGACCCAGGTCCGCACGTACAGGTCGCTGGTGTCCCGCAGCATCGCGGCGATGTCGCCCACGATGCCGTCCAGCGTGGGCGAATGCGCGCCGCCGAGGATGTCGTCGCGGCCGCAGAGCAGGTGCAGGCCCTTGGCACCGTAGAGGGCGATCTCCGAGCGGAGCCGGCGCGCCGTGTCCCGGACCGACTGGCCGGCGATGCCGCGGCCCACGGCCTGCGGTCCGGAGAACAGGGGCGGGTTCCGCGCCGTCCACCCGGCCGTCACCGAATCGCCCAGGAATAGGAAGGGCCCGAATGGGAACTGTGGCTTGTCCTGCATCGGCGTGCTCATGCCGTCGCGATCCGGGGCGGCGTCAGCGCGCCGCGAAGATCTCGATCCCGTCGAGATGCAGGTGCTGCTCCTCGTCGAGATCGATCTTGATGTAGCGGAACCGCGCGTTGTCGAACCGCAGGTGGAGGGGCAGGCCGGGATGGCAGTGCGCGTCTACGGCGTCGAAGACGAGGCGGTAGTCGCCCTCGGTCTCGCCCAGCCAGACCCGCATCAGCTGCGCCCGCTCGCTGAGCTGCCCCCACCGGTTGTATATCCGGATCTCCGAGACCCGCTCGACCGCGCCGAGATCGAGGACGAACCAGGGGTTCCGGTCGAGCCCGGTGTGGAAGAAGAAGGACGGGTCGCCGGTGGTGCGCTCGCCGTAGGTGCCCGTGGTGCCCGACCAGGGCGATGCGGAGCTCGCCGTCCAGGTCTTGCCCAGCGCGATGTTCTCGGAGGGCCGCATCGCCACGAGCGTGTCCATCTCCAGCTCGTCGATCAGCGTCCGGATCTGCTTGGACGGCTGCCGCAGCGGCGGAATCTCCAGCTCGAGCTTGTAGATCAGGTTCGACAGGATGCTCTGGTCGAAGCGGTGGTCGATGAAGCCCTCGAGATCCGGCAGGCCCATCTGGTTCGGGATGTCGGTGACGACCCGCGCGTCGCCGGCGTAGCGCAGCCACTCGGCCACGAGCCGGCGGGTGGCGGGGCTCACCATGAAGGCGATCCAGGAGGCCTGGATCTGGTCGGCGTCCCAGTAGCGCGCGGCGTCGCAGTCCATCAGCACGAAGCAGTCGCGCTTGGTCCAGGCCCGCTGCGGCTTGCCGTGCAGCACGCCCACCGCGACCCGGCGGTCCGAGCCGTCGAGCCAGGTGAGCAGCGGCGCCACCGGCGGCAGCGGGTCGTCGCCGACCGCCTGCATGCCGGTGTCGCTGAAGACGATAAAGTCGCCGTCGCGGCGCTTCTCCAGCGCCTCAGCGATGACGTAGGGCTTCCAGGCCCAGTTGCCGGCGCCCCGGGACCGGTCGAGGATCGCGCGGTGCTCCCGGTAGAACGGCGTCCCGCGCAGCCGGTCGGGGGACCAGCTCTCGATCGTGTCGAAATCGCCCGTGGCGGCGGCCGAGGCCACCAGCCGGCGCTGGCTCTCGACGTAGTGGTACTTGGCGGCGAAGCTGACCAGGGTGGTGTGGCGCGGCCGGAGCCGCCGCCGCAGCCGCATCAGCACCTCGGCCCGGTGCATGTCGAAGGCGTTGACGCACAGGGCTTCCGGGGATGGGTCAGCGCTGGCCAAGTCTGTCCTCCGGCGGTGGCTCGAGGGCTTGTCACCGGTTTTGCCGGCTTCGGCAAGGCGGCGCGGCCGGGCTCAGGCGTCGTCGAAGGCGAGGTTCTCGGCCGGATACGCGAGCATCAGCGCGCGCCGCTCGGGCGAGTTGTCCCACTCGCCGACCTTCGTGTAGCCGCCGGCGAGGTCCAGCACCTCGACGACCCGCCCGATGGTCGGGATGCTCTTGAAATGCTGCGGCCAGCCCGAGGCGAAGTAGTAGACCTGCTCGACGTGCTCGGAGAGCTGGCAGACGCCCGGCCCGAACGTGCCGAGGCCGAAGACGAGGTAGCGCCCGTTCATCAGCGCCGCGACGTCGTCGATCAGGGTGCCGCTCTGGGTCGTCAGGGGCACGCCGATCTCGGCGATCCACGCTTCCAGCACCGGGATCACCGGATTGAGCCGGTTCTCGAACACCATCTTGATCCGGGCGATGCGGCCCTCCGCCAGGAGCCGCCGGATCACCATCTGGTAGAAGGCGAGCGGCGGCTGCGGGTAGGTCGGCGCCACCCAGGTGCTGAAGATGTCCCCTGAGCGGATGTGGATCAGCAGCTCGTCGTCGGGCTTGGCAGGGATCTCCGCCGGCAGCCGGTTGAACAGCGGCCGGATGCAGGTCCGCACGATGTCCCGGGTCTCGTCGGGGCCGAGGCTCCCGGCGAGCTGCTGGATCCCGAGGTCGAAATACATCCCCGACAGGAACAGGCCCGCCTCAGGCAGCGGCTCCGAGCCGGGGATGAAGGTGAGGCCGCCGCAGGTCAGCGGGCCGGTCAGGCCGATCACCTCGCTCCGGTCCGCGGCCGGGAGCTTGATGTATTTCAGGTTCAGGTTGCGGGCGATGCCGATGGCGAGCAGCAGCTGGATCAGGCAGTTGCCGAAGGCGCCGCACTCGTGGAGCGCGAGCCCGACCAGGGCGCGGGACCGCGGCCGCTCTGCGCCGACGAGGCGGTAGGAGACGTAAGCGTTCGCGCCGGGCCGCTCGTCGGCCATGTCGAAGGGCACGTCGAGCACGCGCCGCAGGGCGATGAGATCGAAATCGGCCTGCGCGCACAGGACCTGCATCGCCCGGCCCGGCAGACCGGCCGCCGTGACGCGGACATGGCGCGCCCAGGCGCCCTCCCCGGCCGCGAGCGTCAGGGTCGCGGCGCCGTCCGGGGCAGCGCCGAGGGCCGGCTCCTGCCAGACCTCGCCGTCGTCCGACAGGGCTAGATCGGGCCGCCGGCCGACCGGATCCCCGGCGCTACCCCCGACGATCCGCACAGCGTGGAGCGGGAAGCGCAGTCCGAGATCGATCTGGACGCGGGCGGTTCCGATCGGCAGGGACACGTCATCCGCCCGATGCCACGGCCGTCCCGCCGCGAGGTCGATCAGGTCGTCCTCCGTCTCGCCGAGTGCCTGCGCGCGCATCGCCCTCAATCCTTGCCGCCGGGGGAGGCGGCGGGTCCGAGGGTCGCATAGGCCGGGCGGAGCGATTGTGCCACCCGGCCCGCACGCACCGGCTGCGTTCCGCGCTGACCTCGCGTATCCTGCGCCGGCCGCCGTCGTGCCGGCACGAGGGAGCATTCATGTCCGAGCAGAAGACCGCGGGCCGGCCCGGCGCCGAGCCCGACTACGATCGCCTGCTCCGGCAGAACCTCGACCGCGTCTTCAACGAGCGCGACGACGGCCTGCGTGCGGCCGCGCTCGCGGAGCTGTTCGTGGACGAGCCGGTGATGTTCGAGCCCGCCGACGTGGTGCGGGGCCGCGCCGCGATTGCGGAGGTCGCGGGCCGGCTCCTCCAGCAATTCGGCCCGACCTTCCGCTTCACCCCGGTGGGCGATGCCGTCGGACATCACGGGCTCGGCACGCTGCGCTGGCGGGCCGGCCCGGCCGACGGGCCCGTGGCGGTCACCGGGGCGGACGCGGCCGAGATCGTCGATGGCCGGATCGCCCGGCTCTGGGTCCTGCTCGACCCGCCGCCGGCAGCCTGAGCCGGCGGGTCGCCGGCGCGCCGCGTCCGGGTGTTTCCCTCAGCCGTCGAGCCCGAGCATCAGCCCCAGATTCTGCACGGCCGCCCCTGAGGCGCCCTTGCCGAGATTGTCGAGCCGCGCGACCAGCACCGCCTGCCCGTGCTCGGCCGAGCCGAACACCCGCAACTCCAGCCGGTCGGTGTCGTTGAGATCCTCCGGCTCGATCTTCTCGCGGTGCGCGCCGGTGGCGGCGCCCGGCACGACCTGCACCTGGGGCTGCCCGGCGTACCAGTCGCGCAGGGCCGCCTCGAGGTCGGAGGCGCTGGGCCGGCCCGGCAGGGTGTCGAGGTGGAGCGGCACGCTCACCAGCATGCCCTGCCGGAAGTTGCCCACCGACGGCACGAAGATCGGCCGCCGGGTGAGCCCGCTGTAGCGCTGCAGCTCCGGCAGGTGCTTGTGGGCGAAGCCGAGACCGTAGAGCTGGAACGGCGGCGCCGTGCCCTGCTCGTAGGCCTCGATCATGCTCTTGCCGCCGCCGCTGTAGCCGCTGACCGCGTTGACGCTGATCGGGTGGTCGGCCGGGATCAGGCCGCCCTCCACCAGCGGCCGCAGGAGCGCGACGCCTCCGGTCGGGTAGCAGCCGGGATTGGCGACCCGCCGGGCGCGGGCCACCGCCGCCCCCTGCTCCCGGGTCAGCTCCGGGAAGCCGTAGGTCCAGCCCTCCGCGATCCGGTGGGCGGTGCTGGCGTCGAGGACGCGCGGGCCGCCGCCGGGCAGGCTGTCGGCCAGCGCCACGGTCTCCTTGGCGGCCTCGTCCGGCAGGCACAGCACGACGAGGTCGACCTCGGCGAGCAGCGCGCGCTTGGCCGCCGGGTCCTTGCGGTGCTCCGGCGCGATGCTGCGCAGGGCGACCCGTCCGTCGCGCTCCAGGCGCTCGCGGATGCCGAGACCGGTCGTGCCGGCCTCGCCGTCGATGAACACGGTGGGCTTCGTCGCGCCTGCGCCAGACATCGCTCGTCTCGCTCTCTCGAATGTGCCTCGCCGCCCGAGTCGGGCGCCGCGGACGGGGATCAGGTGCGCGCGGTGCGACAGCCTGTCAACGCCCGTGCCGCGGCCTGAAAACGCGAAAGGGCGGCCCCCGCAGGAGCCGCCCTCTCCGTGACACCGGTGTGACCGGGTGTCTTAACGCTTGGAGAACTGGAAGCTGCGGCGGGCCTTCTTGCGGCCGTACTTCTTGCGCTCGACCACGCGGGCATCGCGGGTGAGGAAGCCCTCACGCTTCAGCGGGGCGCGCAGCTCCGGCTCGTAGTAGGTCAGGGCCTTCGACAGGCCGTGGCGCACCGCGCCGGCCTGGCCGGAGAGGCCGCCGCCCGCCACCGTGACGGTGATGTCGTACTGGTCGACGCGGCCGGCGATCTCCAGCGGCTGGCGCAGGATCATGCGCAGCACCGGGCGGGCGAAGTAGGTCTCCACCGGGCGCTTGTTGATCGTGACCGTGCCGCTGCCGGGCTTGATCCAGACGCGGGCGACCGCGTCCTTGCGCTTGCCGGTGGCGTAGGCGCGGCCCTGCGCGTCCAGCTTCTGGACGTGGACGGGGGCCTCGTTGGCGGGGTCGACCGCGCCGGTGTTCGACCGGTTGAGGTCGGCGAGGGACTGCAGGGTCGCCATGATCAAGCGCTCACGTTCTTGCGGTTGAGGGCGCCGACGTCGAGCGCCTGCGGCTGCTGGGCCTCATGCGGGTGCTCGGTGCCCTTGTAGACGCGGAGATTGCCGAGGATCTGGCGGAAGAGCGGGCCGCGGGGCAGCATGCGCTCGACGGCCTTCTCCACCACGCGCTCGGGGAACCGGCCCTCGAGGATGAACTTGGCAGTCCGCTCCTTGATGCCGCCCGGGTAGCCGGTGTGGTAGAAATAGCTCTTCTGATTGTACTTGCGCCCGGTGAACTTCACCTTCTCGGCGTTGATGACGATGACGTTGTCGCCGCAATCGACGTGGGGCGTGTAGGCGGCCTTGTGCTTGCCGCGCAGGCGCATCGCCACGATCGACGCGAGGCGGCCGACGACGAGGCCCTCCGCGTCGATCACGATCCACTTCTTGTCGACCTCGGCGGGCTTCAGCGAGGTGGTCTTCATAGCCAAATCCCAGGGGTTCCGACGGACCGGACCCCGACGCGTCGGGATCCGCGGACATCGGGGTGCCGAAAAACGAGCCGCCGCGTGGGGCACACGCGGCGGCGGTGCCGGGTGCATAGACGGCCCCGGATGCCGGGTCAACTGAGAAAATCAGGGCCTCGAAAAAGCTATTTCTTTCCGTGGGTTGGTGATTGAGGTACTTGAATACCGCTAACCCCCGGGGCGCCGGCCACGCTCCGCGATGGTGAGCTTCTGGACGCCCTTGGCCGCCAGAACCGGCTTCCGGGCGCTGAGGATCCGGGAGTTCACGCCGGTCCAGCCGATCTCGCCGGAGAGTCGGCCGTACTCGATCTTGGGGCAGCGATTCATGATCACCGTCAATCCGCGCGCCTCGGCCCGGGCGGCGGCCGCGTCGTCGCGCACGCCGAGCTGCATCCAGATCGTCTTCGGCGGCGGCGTCAGCGCCAGCGCCTCGTCGACCAGCGGCCCGGCGGCGGCGGAGTTGCGGAAGATCTCGACCATGTCGATCGGCTGGTCGCCCAGCCCGGCCTGGACCTCGGCGAGGGAGGCGGCCACCCGGCGCCCGAGCAGGTCCTGGCCGGCGAGGCCGGGATTGACCGGCGTCACCGCGTAGCCCCGGTCGAGCAGGTATTTCAGGACGATCCAGCTCGGGCGCGCCGGATTCGCCGAGGCGCCCACCAGCGCGATCGTGCGCGTGCCGTTCAGGATCGTGCGGATCTGCGCGTCGGGGTAGCGGGCGTGCCGCTCCGCGAGCGCTGCCGCGTCGCTGGGCGCGGGTGGCCGGTTCTCGTGGCCCGTCTCGTCCATGGCGTCTTCCCTCGTCGTCCGGATGATCGCGGGTCGTGTGGCGTTTCTCGCCGAGCCTCTCGACGCATCTCTTGCCGCGTTTATGGCCCGGCGTCTCGTCGCTGTCCCGGCGTCGACGCGGTCGCCGTCACAGCCGCCAGACCTCGTAGCCCAGCCGCGCGAACGGCGCCTTCTCGAAGAGTGCCTTCACGTCCACGATCAGGCCGCCCGGCTTCACCCGGGCGGCGATCGCCTCCGGACCGAGCCGGGCATAGTCGCGGTGCGGGACCGCGATCACCGCGGCGTCCGCCTCGGCGGGCAGCTCGGCCCAGTCGACGAGGTCGATGCCGTACTCGGCCCGGGCCTCCGCCTTGGCGGCGCGGGGATCGTGGACCGACACGGCGCAGCCGAATTCCTCCAGCTCCCGCACGAGGTCGGCGATCTTCGAGTTGCGCAGGTCCGCGCAGTTCTCCTTGAAGGTCAGGCCCAGGACGATGACCCGCGCCCGCCCGGTCCCGCCGGCCCGGACGATCCGCTTCACCGTGCTGCGGGCGACGTGGGCCGCCATGCTGTCGTTGATCCGCCGCCCGGCCAGGATCACCTGCGGGTGGTAGCCGATCATCGCGGCCTTGTGGGTCAGGTAGTACGGGTCGACGCCGATGCAGTGGCCGCCGACCAGCCCGGGGCGGAACGGCAGGAAGTTCCACTTCGTCCCCGCCGCCGCGAGGACCTCCTGCGTGTCGAGGTCGAGCTTGTCGAAGATCAGCGACAGCTCGTTCATGAGCGCGATGTTCAGGTCGCGCTGGGTGTTCTCGATGACCTTGGCGGCCTCGGCCACCCGGATCGACGAGGCGGCGTGGAGCCCCGCCTCGATGATCGACCCGTAGAGGGCCTTGAGCCGCTCCAGGGTCTCGGGGGTGTCGCCGGCGACGATCTTCACCACCCGGGCGAGGCTGTGCTCGCGGTCGCCCGGGTTGATCCGCTCGGGCGAGTAGCCGACGAAGAAATCCGTCTTCCAGCGCAGGCCCGAGGCGCGCTCCAAGACCGGGATGCAGACCTCCTCGGTGGCCCCGGGATAGACCGTGGATTCGAACACCACGGTCGCGCCCGGCCGCATATGCCGGCCGACGAGGTCCGAGGCCCGGATCAGCAGGTCGAAATCGGGGCACTGGGCCGCGTCCACCGGGGTCGGAACCGTGACGACGATCACGTTCGCCGCGCCCAGCGCGGTCGGGTCGTCGGTGATCGCGAGGTGCGCGGCGGCCCGGAACGCCTCCGCGTCGATCTCCCCGGCCGGGTCGTGCCCGGCCCGGTAGGCCGCAACCTTGTCGGTGGCGCGCTCGTAGCCGATCGTGGCCCGCCCCCGGCCGAACGCCAGGGCGAGCGGGAGCCCGACATAGCCCAGGCCGACGATCGCCACGCTGTCCGCCGAGCTGTCCGCTGGGTCTTCCCCTGAGCCGTCTGCCACTCCGTCAGCCACGCCGGATCCCTCTGCGGGCTCGGAGGGCGCCGATGACGATCCGGCCGCCGGGCGCGTATAGGGGCGGTCCGCGCCGGCGTCGACTCGCCCCGGCCCGCGCGGTGCGCGGCCCCGGACCGCCGATGGGGTGAGCACGGGGCGTGACACGGGAAGGTGAGGATGCCTGATCTCCGCTGGACCGAGGGGCCGGTCCACTGCACCGACCTCGTCGACGGGACCGGCAAGGTCTTCGGCTATGTCGGCCCCTGCGCCGCGGGCACGCGCGGCTACGTCGTCCAGTCCGGTTCGGAATGGCCGCCGCGCCCCGCCGCCTTCACCGATCACCCCGCGGCCGCGGCGGCCCGCGCCTGGGTCGAGGCCGCGGTGTCCGCGCGCGCCTTCCGGCCCGTCCGCATCCTCCGGGAGGACGATGGACCGGCCTCGTGATCGCCCGGCGCGGTTCAGGAACTCGTCAGGTTCGCTCGGCTTTGTTGTGGCGTGGAGTGGAGGCACGCGATGGCCGAAATCTGCATCACGGAAGACCAGAACGGACGGTGGACCGTCTACACCGCCGGGCTGGTGGTGACGGACCTGACACGCGAGGCCGCCGAGGCCCTCGCGGCGAGCTACCGCCGCGTCACGGCCGGCTGAGCGACGCGCCTTTCCGGGGCGCGCCGTGCTATGAGCCCCGCTGAGCCCCGATCGCCCTGTCGCGGGCACTGAGGTCGATCACCATGCGCCTGTTCATGCTCGTTGCCGCCGTGCTGGCGCTGCCCGCCCCCGCCTCGGCGCTGTGCCGCTGCACGTGCGTCCGGGGCGAGATGAGGGCGATCTGCCAGGAGACCGACCTCACGGTCCCGATCTGCCAGGGGATTTGCGAGACCACCATCCGGCCGGAGCGGGTGATCGTTCCGCTGGCCGGCGGCCGTCAGGCCTTCGAGCCGGCCCAGTCGACGAACCCCTCGCCCGGTGGCCTCGCGACGCAGGATCCTAACCTGGACACCAATCCGAACGGCACCGTGCTCGGCACCCCGAGCCAGCTCTCCGGCAGCGTCGGGTCGAGCCTGTCCTCAGGCAGCGGCCGCTGAGCCACGAAAGAGCCCCGCGCGGCGGGTGCCGGCGGGGCTGAAGGTTGAGGACGCCCGGTGCGTTACGCCGAGCGACTGGGCGTAAAATAGCATCGTCCTGCGCGATGTGAAGATCTCGCGAAGAGAAACCAAGACTGTTTTTGCGCAGATCCCTGAAGCCAGCACAGAAAACCCCGACCGGCCGGGCCGGGCAGGGTTAATCGCGGCGGACGCGCGACGACGGGCCGCGCGCGTCCTCGGCCCGGGACCTGTCAGACTCAGGACTGGGTCTTGAGGTATGCGATCACGTCGTTGATCTTCTTGTCGTCCGCGATGCCCTGGAAGATCATCTTGTTGCCGGGCACCTTCGTCTTCGGGTTCTTCAGCCACTCGTGCAGGTTGGCCTCGTCCCAGGTGATGCCGGAGTTCTTCAGGGCGGCGGAGTAATTATAGCCCTCGTAGGTGCCCGCCTTGCGGCCGACGACGCCTTTCAGGTCGGGACCCACGCCGTTCTTCTGGAAATTGTGGCACGCCTTGCAGGGGGCGAACGCCTTCTCGCCGGCGGCAGCGTCGCCGGCCTCCTGGGCCTGCGCGGCGAAAGGCATGACGACGGCGAGGACGGCGCCGATCGCAAGTATACGCATTGATAAACCCCAATTTATGAGACTAGCTTCGCGTTTCTGACAGAAAAAACGCGCGATGCAAGCGAAAAAATCTGTGGCTGAGCGTAGATTATATTGGTCTCAACATCGCGTCATTCTGCGCTTCGCGCCGGCTTCCGTCGCACGTCTTCGCGGCGCGGTCGCCGTGTGGCGGCAGACGGTGGCCCGCGCGTGGCCCTTCCCTCTCCTCGTCCGCGAAGAGGCGCGGAAGGGGACGTGGCCGGCGACGCTGAGAACTCTCCCAAGCTTGGCATGTCGGGATATTGACGTGTGCCGAGCCGCGATAATCCGGCGGCGGCCGGAAATTCCGGCTCGTCTCAGGCGCCGAGGGCAGCGCGCGTGAGGAAGGCGCCGTCAGGCCTACCCGGCGATGCCACGCAGCGCGCGGCAACCGCGGAACTCTCCTCGCCAGACTCGTCGCTCGGATTTCTACAGCTCCGACGGCCACCGGTGGGGCGCTGTCCATGCGCCACGTTGCGGTATGATCGAGCGACCTCGAGATCCTCCCTGGCGATGCCTGGCTCTGAGACCGCTCTCGGAAGCCACCACGTCGGGTGCGTCCGTGGCGGGCCGGTTGCCTGCATCGCTTCCGTCAGCGCTCCGTGTTCCGAGCGAAGGGCCTGTCCTGCGGCAACACTCTCGATGCGCCGGATCGAGCGGATGCATTCGCCGTGCGTCGCATGCTTCTTGGCGTCCCTTCCGGGTTGCGATCGCACGCTGCGGATTATCCGCTTCGCCAACTCTGTCAGGCTGCTATGTCCGTGCTCATGAGTCTGAAGCCAACACGCCGCCAAGTCGCTTCGTCGATCGCCACCGCTGGCGCCGGGGCCATCGGCGGCGCGCTGTTGGCGAAACTGGACGGAGGTGGAGCCGCATCAGAGAGGGGGTTTCCCGCGGCCTCTCCGGCCACTGCACCGAATGCAACCATCTACGCGCGGCCTGCCTCGGACCGCGCGGATGAGTACGGCTCGCTTCTGGACGTTATTCCGCGCGATCTGCAATCCGCTGTTGGCGCCGGCGACATCTCCACGCCGCTTGATCACTACATCAACGCCTTCTTCGACCATCTCCGAGCCACCGCGTCGCCGGTGTACCCGACCGGGCGGCGGATTCGGTGGCCAGCCGGCAGAATCCGGCTCGAGAACGCGCTCAACATCCTCGGCTTGCACAACGTCAAGCAGGCCGGGCCGGGCGCGGGAGCCCTGGAAGTCATCCAAACTAACAATTTCCCGGTCTTCGCGGGGGACCTGACTGCTGCGCAGGTCGCGGGCGGCGCTGCTGGCTTGGCACGGCACTCGATCGAGGACATGACGATCCACGGAGCTTGGGGCGCCAATCAAAATTCGAATTTCAATCGCGCGCACGGGATCTCAACCCGTTACTCGAACAGCGTCGCTGTCCGTCGGGTCGATTTCCGCGGCTGCAACCGGATGTGGAACATCGCATTTGCGGTGGGGAATAAAGCCGAGTGGCTGACGTCTCCGATCGCCCAGGCCGGTAATCCGATGACGAACAAATACGGCCTGTTCCAATGTGGAATCAATCCGGAATACGATAATAATTCTGTGCATGGTGACCACAACAGTTTATCGGCACAGGAAGTGGTCTATCGAATGATCTGTGCGCACGGTACGTCGCATACCTGTGCTGTTGGCCTGTCTGCCCGCGTGGGAATGATGTGCGGCCGCTCCGGCGAATACGGCGACGGCGAAGATCCGACCGACGTACCATTCCCGAAGACCCAGTTCGTCTATCCGCATATCAATGATGCGGAGATGGATAGCTGCATCGAGAGCGGGTTCGTCTTCGCCGGCGGTGCGGGGGGGCCGATCTCGCGGATGCGGATGAGTATGCTCTGGGCAGCCAATACCGCCGATGGTCCCGGGGTGTTGATTGATCAGGCAAACGGGTTGCTCATATCCGGCTTACAGACAGTCTACAACGGCGGCGGTGGAATCGTTATAAGTAACAGCAGGTATGTTTCGATTTCAGGTTTTATTGGTGATGGTAATATTCGTGGCAAAAAATTCAGCAGCGATATCGCCGTAAGTTCGTCCTCATACTGTGACATCATTGGCGGAAGCAGTCAGCTGAGCGCAGGCCGTGTCGACAGGAAAGGGCTAAATTTGATCGAAGACAATGATTCCGACTACAATACATACCAGCTTAAACTCGATAAGGGTCGTGGACCGATCGGTAGGAATAGCGAATTTCTCGGCTATCCACAAAATCAGCGAAAGGCCTCGGGGGGCATTGATCCGGTTCGGTGATGCCGTCGTCCGCGGACACCGGTTCTTCGCATAGTGATTCTAACCCATCAAACCGGCCAGAAAGCCATACCTCTGGGCGAGCAATTTCACTGGGGGCGGAGCACCTGCCGCGGATCGGCTAGCCCCGGCCCAGTCTCGCGCGCTGAGGCAGTGCGCCTCCGGCCTGCAACGCGTTGCTGTCGAGGTCGAGAGCGCGATCACGTGCGCGGAGTCGAGCGCTCAGCAGGGGGCGAGACCAGCCGCATGGTGGCGATCGCGCGCGGCATGGCGCGCGTCATGGACGGATGCGCAGGCCCCGAGTAGCGCCGCCAACGCGTCATGAGCGCGGTCTGACCGACCATATGAGGCGCCAGAGAAGCGTCCCTCATCCAGCCTCGGCGTTCCGTTGAACCCGCGCATTCACCCCTGTGCTTGCACCCTGTGATTTGAGGACCAGATCCATCAAACGGCCCTGTCACCGATGAGGGCTGCGGCCTTGTTCACGATCGCGACTTCTGTGCTCCAATGCTGCAAGATACGGTCCGCTAACGTGCGACGCTCATCGATGCTGTCGAGACTGAAGGCGCAGTTCAAGACATGATCCATCGCGTCGCGGCGTCCTGAGTGAAACTTTAGAATTTCGAGGAGCGCTTTATATACAAGATCTTGATCTCGCCGTTCGACTGCGAGAGCCGAGATGTAAAACAACGAATGGAACGACCTTGACCCTTCGTCGAAGAGCGAGCGGAGAAGATCGTAAGCCTCAGGTTTCTCACCCAGATAGAACAGTGAGATGCCGATCTGCTCACGACTGGAGGGATCCGTGATCACATCGCTGTGCATGAGGGCCCGGGCGCGCTGGACACCCGCGTAGTCTCTCCGCGCGAACAAATGTTTCAGATAGGTCCTCTGATTCTCGACGGTCCGGGCATGCGTGCCGAGCTGTGCGGGAACCGGAATATTCGCTGGCTTCCTGACCGCCTGTATCATTTCTTCAACGGCAGACTGCAGTCCCGTCATTGTGGAAGGACCCATGTCACGCTCAACTGCCGTTATGTAGCTGTGAAAGCCCGACAGTTTTTGGAGACTTGGCGTCAGGACGTCTGCAAAGAACGCAACCCTATACTTGAGAATCCGACCGTAGTCCTCGAGCCCTCTGACGAGGACCTCGCGCGGAAGCTTCCTCCGATAGCTCGGCGGACCATGTATCTCATTCTGGAGGCTGAGAATATCGCCTCTCAATATAGTATCTAGATCGGGAGAGATGCCGAGGAATAGCTGGGAATAGATTAAGAATTCGGGAAATATATTATTCTGCGGCATATCCAGAAACGACGCGAGCGAGAGCCTTTGCAATTTGCTGATCAGGTCGGGCGAGAGTATGAAAAGTCTGTCGTCCAAGAAGCATGGGATATTTCTGGCGGCGCCTTTGACGACGGTCGTAACGGCACGGCGGCGTGACCAATCTGCAGAGACCGCCGCTATCAATTCCGTTAAATCAACTCCGCAGATGTCGGCATCATCAGCCCGCACCCGCAAGATCGGGCGGTTGTCGTTGAAGTGCGAGAAACCACAGGCGAGCTGCCTGAATTGCGCGATGAAGCTGAGGATATCTCTATTGATGAGCGGGGTAACGGGAAGAATATTTCCGGCATCGAGCATCGTGAAGACGTCGCTGGCATTCGCGACGGGCTCAGCGTTATGTAGTATCTCTTGTGTCCACGTAGCGAAGGCGACCTTCTCAAAAACGGGCCTATGTTTGCGCACGTGCCGTATCTGCTCGTCGAAGGCGGCAACGTTCCGGATCTGGCCTGTAATGAGCAGGTTCACACGAGGTATTTCAAACAACGAATGCTCCCGGAGCCAGATGACGGTCTCTCAGCTGAAAATCTACACGAGATACTTGTCGTTGGGGACGGACGGCATTTTGATGACCGCCAGCACGACGTCGCTCAGAGCACGGAATTGTACGACGTCGCCCGGCTCGACCACGATGACATCTCCTTCGGACCATTCTTTGTCGCCCATTACGGCTTGGCCGCTTATGATGACAGTGATCTCAGTCGCCAATTTATGGTAATGCGCCGCGTCTATATCTCCCGCCTCGTAACGCTTTATGCCGAATTCGAAATCCTCTGTCCTCGCGACCGAGGGTTCAAAATTCCCGACCAACCATCCGCCGATCATATCCTTCAGGTGCGCGCTCTTCATCCCGTCACTCCATCGTCGATCCTATGCTCGAAATGATCGACCATCTTGTCAGACTTTAGCGGATGATATTGTTCGGCGGTGAGTGGGAAGACGGCGATTCTCTTATGTGCGAGAACGAGCTCGTTCAAGACCGGGCAAATGTAAAATCGCCCCTGGACATGCGCATCCTTGATGATCATTTCCTTCGCGCCGCTGAAGAATTCAGAGGCTCTTCTGAACCAGTACAGCCCGGCGCTCGCTGACCGGCTGATGGGCCTTTTCTCGGAACTCTCGACGACCCAGCCTTCGGGATTCACGCGGACATAGGAGTACCGCGGATGCAGGGACGGAAACGTCAACACGCCCGCGTCCGCGCCCCGACGCCGGAAGCCATCGATGACCCCGCTGATCTCGACATCGATCTGATCGGTCGCGCTTGCGACGATCAGTTCGCCATCCATCTCGATCTCTCCCATCGCCAGCAAAGCTGTGCAGGCCGCGCCGGCCGTCTGCCCACGAATGCTTAATACGGCTGATCCGGGCGCGATCTGCTCGACAATATTATCCAGATAATATGTTTCCACGTGCTCCTGACGGAATAGAAAGGCGAATTTCGTTGGCTTGAGGACCTCCAGGAGCCGGACTTGGCGCTCGAGAAGCAGTGTCCCGTCGACCTCCGAAAGCCAAGTAGGGTACGTTTGAGTTCCCGGTTCGGACGGGGCATCGCCCGCAGCCAGAATCAGAACGTTCACAAGGCACCTCCATTGATCGCCGCAATCTTCGTGTCAATATTCTCGATATTGACTTCTTGGACAGATTTGACGATCAGAACATGCGCGCCCGAGGCGCGGGCAGCACGGACACCGTGCTCATTGTCTTCGACGATCAAGATTTCACTGGGAGAGACGCCCAGACGGTCCGCCGCTAATGTGTAGATCTCCGGATCAGGTTTGGCCCGCCGAACGTCCTGATTGGAGAGCATCACGTCGAGATATTTATCCAATCTCGACCGGGCCATCATGGCCTCGACAGTCGAGCGTATGGAATTCGAGGCGACGGCCAATTTCATGCCGCGGCCCTTGAGGGCCGACAAAGCTCTCTCATGCATGAAATTCGGTTTGCAGCGAACGCTGACGATCTCCATCGTGTAGAGCTGCTTCAACTCGTTCAGAAACGAGTGCAGCGAGGTAGGGAAGTTTTCCATCGTGGATAGGAGTTCCAACTTTCGCTTCGTGGGCAAGCCGTCGAAAGTCGTTAAATGGTCGGCCCTGCTGATCTCGGTACCGAACAGGCGAAGTGCTCTGTTCAGCGCATCGTAATGCCATTCCTTCGCGTCGATGAGGACGCCATCCATATCGAATACGACGG
This sequence comes from Methylobacterium mesophilicum, assembly GCF_036441335.1. Taxonomy (GTDB): domain Bacteria; phylum Pseudomonadota; class Alphaproteobacteria; order Rhizobiales; family Beijerinckiaceae; genus Methylobacterium; species Methylobacterium mesophilicum_B. The sequence goes on along the minus strand of NZ_MLBW01000015.1, from coordinate 262,156 downwards.
CCTTAATCATGATTTTATATCTCGCACAGCTTGATCCGGCTTATCGGTGCAGAGGATGAGGCCTTGCAAATTCTGTAACGGCGCCAACATTTGCCAGAGAGTCGATGGATCGCGTCCATGCAGCTCTGAGGATACAATGCAGACGGATTTGCCGAAATTAAGATGCGTTTTGATGGTGTTGCAATCAAACCAATCGGTATGAAAGGCGTCGAGCCAGACGCCTCGAGCATCGGCGTATAGAATGGGGTCGGGCTCGATGTCGCTGTGCCGCGTGAAGTAAGGAAGGCCGGCGCGTTGATACCGCAGGGTCTCCGGGCCTGACATGTCGAAAGCGAACCAGTCGATGGCCCGTCCCTCGAAGGCATTCTTCAAGAGCGGAGCCAAGCCATCCGCTTTAACATTGACGGCCAGCGGTAAATCGGACCCGTCGAAGGCCTGCACGATGTCGGTCCATGCCATCTCGTCCGCCGTGGGGGGGTCGTGTGAGACTACCAAGCGGCCGTTTTGATCACGAACGTCGGTCTCGGTTCCGAAACCGGCCGCGAGCGTGCGATCGAAAGCTACGCGCTTATTCTTCTCGTCCGGCGTCTTCCAGAGACCACGATGGCTGATGATCCTCATCGGAGGGCGCCTGCTGCCTTTGTTGCGATCGGCAAAGAACTGAAATACTCGAGATCGCTGGGTATCCCCAGGCCATACATGCCGTCGGTATCGGTTCCGATATTTTTGATCGCGACACGAGCGCCGCTCGCGATCAGTTCGTTGTACACAGGGGCGACATAGAATTCGCCGTTGACGCGCTTGTTCTGATTAATCATTTTCCTCGCTCCTTCTATGAAATCGGAGCCGCTCTTGAAATTGTATATCCCTACAGTCGCCTCATTCGAAATCGGCTCCTTTTCTACGACTGTGCTGACCAGGCCGCGGTCGTCGAGTCCAACAAACGACCATTTGGGGTCGTGGGCCGTCATGGTCATGATCAGACCATCATAGCCTCGGTCTTGAACGGCAAGATATTCGTTCATATCAACATCGACGTATTGATCGCTGTTCGCGATCATGAGCGGAGCACTATCTATCTCTGCTTCGGCAGCCAAGACTGTGCACGCCGCCCCTTCAGTAATTCCGTCCAGCTGGACGATGCTGCAGCCCGGGGCCCATTCGGGAAGTAGTTCTGCGAGTCGATAGTCGTTAACGTGGTCGCGTTGGCAAATGAAGACAAATCTATGGGGGCGAGACGGCCGCAGATTTTCGATCACCAGCCGAATCATCGGCACCCCGAGGACAGGGATAAGCGGTTTGGGGTCTTTGTAGCCCGCTACTGCAAATCGGCTCCCCCTGCCCGCCATCGGGATCACAATTGTGAGTGGCTCTGCCAATTTGCCCTCCTCGTCAAACTGAGGTGCGTTTAGCAGCGAGGTGGGCCGATGAAAATGCCTTGTTCAAGGCAAGCCGGGCTATGCCGCCTCTTCTGCCGGAGCCGGAGACGATGTCAGCGCCGGTGTCGTCGTCACGCGTCGGAACGCCATATCGGACGCGATCTGCCTCGGCATCGAGCGCCTGTCCCCCGTAGGGTGACCATATCGGCTCCGACCCGGCCGTGAACCATCGTCCGATCTCGGCCATCCGTTATCTGTCCCGGCCGACAGCGGACGCTCCGAGCCACATCCGCTTCGCGATACGCCGTCGAGCGTGTCGACTCGTTCCCCGTGGTGGAAGCTATGGCTGCACTGGTGCGGTGAGACGTTCGCATCCGGACGATCAGTCGGACGGTGGGGTATTCCCCGATGCGGGCGGCCCGCGCCGGCCTCGCTGCGCTTGCCGCTGGTCAGCCTGCCGGAGGCGGCTTCGGCTCTTAGATTCGCGGTGGCGACGATAAGACAAGCGCCTTCTGGCCGCCTGCCCAGGACCGGGTCGCCGGCCCCGGCCATGCTCAGGCCGCCCGAGCTCGACCGGTCAGCTCGCCGTGCGCTCGCGAACGGCCCGAATGCCACGAGTGATCTGCCGGTCTTTCTTCAGCTCAGGTCCGGGCTGATCCCAGGGCATGGACGGCTCGATGACCGCTCACCGCCCATCCGTGAACCGGAAGAGCTCTGTCGTCTCGACCTGCAGACCGCGAAACGGTGGCTGGAATCCTGACATGCTAGCCCCTGCAACGGCTTTCTCGATCCGAGCCCTGGAAGCATCTGCCCCTGTCGCTCCGATGAGAGCCGACAGGCTGAGTGGCTGCCCTATCCACCTTGTGACGTCATGGCATCAGACACCGTTGGCTCGGGCCAAAATCTAGGTAACGCGACCCGAATTATCGGCATCGGACGCAATAGAGAATTCTATCAATGCCTTTATCAGAGGTTCTGCCGATTCCTGCACCGTGAGAGCTTCGGTCCGAACGATGACGTCGGGCGCTGTAGGTGGCTCATAGGGCGCAGAGATCCCGGTGAAATTCGGGATCTTGCCGCTTCGAGCCCGTTGATACAGCCCCTTCGGATCGCGAGCTTCGCAAACCTGCAGCGGCGTATCGACAAAAACCTCAAGGAAAGGCACGTCGCTCGCGATGCGACGCGCGATCGCGCGTTCTTGGCGGAACGGAGAGATCAGAGAGACAATGACGACCAAGCCGGCCTCAGCCATCAGGTGAGCCGTCTCGGCGGCACGCCGGATATTCTCGACGCGATCAGCGTCGCTGAAACCCAGGTCGCTGCTCAATCCGTGGCGCAGATTGTCCCCGTCGAGCACCATCGTGTGACGCCCGGCCTGGATGAGCGCGTCGTCTACCGCACTGGCGATGCTCGATTTGCCGGCGCCAGACAGTCCCGTCAGCCACGCGATCACCGGGCGTTGTCCCAGGGCGTGCCACCGTCGCTCGCGCGGCTGCAGTTCGTGCCAAGTAACGTTACGTAAGCTCGGGTCGTCGGAAGGTCGGCTCATGAGGCTTCTTATCACACAACTCAAGGATATCTCACGCGCTTCCCGATCGCTGATGTGTTCGGATGATCGGCCCCACGCGATGAATCAAGTTCCAGGGTGCTGCCGGGTCGACCTCCGCGCCGCGGCCGGTAGCGCGCCCGGCTCCTGCGCGCGGCGCCGGCAAGGACAACACCGGCACGAACACCGTCGGCACCGGCGACCGGTCGCCGTGCGCCCTGCGGGTGCGTTGCGGCGCCGGCGCTCGATGTTGATCCGCGCCACGTTGGGTGTGCGAAAGACTTCACCGTTCAGGCGCCCGGTCCGGACTGGCGCGTTGACGCTCGCGACGGGGCCGTGTCTCCGCGGCGTACCCGGTGCGATGCGGACCGTCCGCCTGCCGCCGGCCGGGGCCGCACCGACTTGGCGACGGATGCAGGCCCGCGGTCCGAACGAGCCGATCCCGGCACGCCGCGCAGGACGAACAGATCGGAGAGCACGTCGATCAAGTCAGCAACCTTCAGCTTGCGAGATGAGCGGCTCGCCGGGCGCTCCCGCGTGAACTTGTCAATCACGTTGCGCACCCGGACCTTTTGGCCATCGTGCAAGCGGGCTTCGACAGAATCGCGGGACCAGACGTGATGACGCCGCTCTAGTCGAAGTCGGATGCGTGAGCCAAGTCCGGCCCGCGGCCGGCCTCGCTTCGGCGGTGCGCCGACACCTTCAGCCCCCGCGCGGCCGGATCCGCTCGCTCCGCGTCTCGTGGACGGATCAGGCCACAGCCCTCGGCCGTGCCACCCGATTTTTTGGGCGGTTGGCGTGCCGGAAACGGCGTGCCAGTTCCGCGGGAGCGGCCGTCAGAGTGGACCATCGTCTCCAGTCGCGCAGAGCCATGCGCTGCGCCGATCCTCCTACTGGCTCAGGCTGAGAGATGCTGGCCGCGCGACGGCGCGCAGCGCTTCGGGCGCCGTCCCGGACATCCATGACAGGCGCGATACCGGTACTGCGGCCGGGGCGAGCCAGCGTCGTCGAGCGGCCTCCGGACGGATCGGCTTGTCGAGGGTGAGAACTGCGATCGTCTCGTGCGGCCGCCGGGTGCCGATCTCGAGATCGCTTATCATCCATTGAGCCTGATCGTTATCCGGCCCGTCCTGCACCCTGTGCCAGCGGTGGAGGTCGCGGTCGTCGCGGCGAGGGTCCGGAGCGCCGACGGCACGTTCCGGCGTCTCGAGACCGGACCCTCCACCGGCCGCAGCTTGGCGACCTATCGCCGGCGCGCCGTGCTGCGTTCGTCCTTGCCTGTCAGTCCGCGTCCCGGCTCGGAGGCGCCACGGTCCGATGAACAGAGACCGCGCGGCCGATTCGGTGTAGCCGAGAAGCGACGGCGCCTGATCTCAGATCAGATACATTGTGCCGTTGATTTTGAAAGCCTTCGGGCAATTGCTCTCGTCGACCAGCTTCTGGGCCTCGGCCAGGGTCAGATGCCGGTCGGCTGCCACCTCTGCCAGCGCCATCCACTTACTCTGCATGCTTCGCACCTCCGCTCCGTTCAACGTCATCGCGACGCAATCGTTCACGCGAGCGAGAACGCGAGCACCGGCGGACTGACGACCGCGGGCAGAGGGGGCGGAACGACGACGAAGCCGAGCGCGGCGCGCGCACCTCCCGCCGGAGCTTCGCGGTCGCCCCTGCCGATGCGATGGCCTATCGGACGTCCCAGGATTGCCAATCCTGTTGCCAGATGACGAGGATCGCCGTGCCACGACTGGAGAGCGCGACCGTGACTGGCGGTGCATAGAAGAGACAGTCTCTCGAGACGCTTCGCGGCCCTCGCGCGCGCTGCGGCCAATGCGCCTGACCATTATCGGCAAGCCTTCACCGGGCGCGACCACTGGCGGTTCCGCGAGCCGGGCACGAGGATGCCCCGCGCGACGATGCTGGTGGGACTGAATGGGCGCCGGCCATCCATGCTGACGTTCGCGGTGTGGACGTGGCCGCAGCAGGTCCTCCTGCTCCTCTCGGCGCGTGCTGCATCGCGCGGCGGGTCGCCGCGTTCTTCCGGGGCCGATTTCAGGCGGCCCGCGCGTCCTGCTCCCCCTGCAGGTCGAGCCAGAGGTCGATACCGAGCGGACCCTGTTTGCGAAGCGCGACCCGCGCACGCTGAACCCTGCCGTCGCGCGCGAAGGTGAGGAATTCGGGGATGCCGCCTGTGGTGGGCATGCGCACGTGGGCCTCCGCGTCAGTGGACGACAGCAGCGTGCACAGCACGTCGAAGCTGCCGAGGCCGACGGTCACCTTCGGGTGCGTGGAGGCGTGAACGAAGTGCTTGTTGGCCATGCTGCGCGCGTCCTTCGGGTTCGAACGCGCAGCGTAGAAGCCGATTGGTTAACTGCCTGTTTCGATGCCCCGACGGGACAGGGACCCGAGCACGCCGCACGAGGGATCAGGGGGGCCGGCCGTACGCGGCGCGTCCGGCGGAAATCGGCTCGCCGGCGGCACGGGTATCGCGTCATCCGCCTGCTCACGCGCCACTTTGACAACGCCATCCAGAAGGGCTCGCGCGGCATCCGGCGAGAAGCTGAACGCCAGCGAGCGACCCATCGTGACCAAACTGACAACCAACTCGCTGCCGTCGCGGCGCACCCAATTCACGTGCTCGATCGGGACCTTCTGCGAGGCTTCGGACATCTGGCTCACTGCGGTTGGCTGTTTGCGGGCTTCTTCAGCCATGTCGATCCCGAAGCCAAGCCTTGCCGGCTGACGCGATCAGCCCAAATCGCCGCAGCTCCGGGGCGGGACCGATCGCAGTGACGGGCGCTGCACACTGTGATCCTCCTTCGCCTTCGCGGACCAATCTGATGCGCTCATGCTGAGCGCGGAAGACGTCGGATGGAGATGACGGGACGAGAGTTCACGCCCGAGTTCGGACGCGAAGCTGTCGCCCTGCTGGAGAGCAGCGTCCGGCCGCAGATCCAGGTCGCGGCCGAGCTCGGGATCCAGCCCTCCAGTTGCGGCCGTAGCGTGCTGCGCTGAACAGGGCTTCACCCCGGCCGCGACCACCGGGATCGACGGACATTTCGCCGCCGGGCCCGGTCGCGTCCCAATCCGATCAGGCCGCCGAGATCGCCCGGCCGCGGCGTGAACCCGACCGCACGCGCATGGAGCGCGACGTGCTAGAAAAGCCATCGGCATCTGCGCGGAGATGCCCGAGTGTTCTTCGCCTTCCTCGAGCAGCGTGTGCGGACTTGGCCGGTGCGTCTCATGCGCCGGCGCGGCATCCGGGCCCTGGCTGGGCGTCGGTTCCGGCCTGCACGACGGATAGCCGTCACGACCTCCCGATCGCCCCGAACCTCGTGAGGCAGACCGTCTCGGCCGCGCCGCCCGACACGGTCTGGCTGGCCGAACCGACGGTCCGCGCAGCGCCATCACCGACCTGCCGACCGGCGAGGGCTGGCTGGACCTGGCCGCCGTCGCCAATCTGGCCACGCGCAAGATCGTCGGCTGGTCGATGCGCGATCGCATGCGCACCGAGCTGGGCGTGGCGGCGCCGATGATGACCGCCCAGCGGCAGCGACCGGCCGTTGGGCTGATCTGCCACTCGGATCGCGGCGGCCCGTACGCGGCCGAGGCCTGTCGGAGACAGCTCTCCGGTCTGGGGGCGAAGCCGTCGATGAACCACACGGCTTGCTGCCACGACCACGCCCCGATGGAGAGCTTCTTCCACACACTCAAGGTCGAACTCGTCCATCAGCGGCGATGGGCAACCCGAGATGAGGCGCGGCGCGATCTGTTCGACCACATCGAAGGCTACTAGAATCGACGACGCATCCACTCGGCACTCGGCTGTCTCACCCCCGAGCAGGCCGAGCAGGCCGAGCGGACCGTGAGCTAAACTCCGGTTTCCGCAAAATCAGGGGAGGATCAAGCCATTCGTTATCGGAAACGTCGGATGAATACGGCTTTTAGGCGGGGCTCATCCCCGCCCATCTGAGCATTAGACCCCACCCAGGCCCGTAACAGCTTCTGGAAGCCGGCTCGGGACTGCGGACCGGACGGTATCAGCTTCGCTGACCTTGGAGACTTAATGCGCTGGTGCGATGCACGCCTTGTCAGATGCTCAAGATCGTGTGGACTCGTCGTATCAATATGCTATGCTAAACAGCATCACGCAGTCTCAATACGTCGTTATTTACGACCAATATGTGGCTTTAACGGGAAAACCGTAAGGTAAAAATGCACGCTTATCTGCACATCCCCAAGACAGCGGGGACATCTCTGAATAGATTTCTATCCAATAGGCTCGGATCGCAATTTCACGAACTCGATCCTCATCAGTTTATTTTTATGAATAAATTAATATCAAATTTTTCGGCCATAACCGGCCATATACCCGCCTGCTACCTCGATATCGAGGATGCCGATAGGTCGATTTTTACTGTGATCAGGGACCCGGTATCGCGGGTAACTTCCTATCTCAACCACGTAATGAATGAAAATAATCACTACGGGAACATATTTATTAGGAACAAATTAGTAACCTTTGCGGATATGTTCGGTTCACCCCTCTACGCGATCGAGACGAACAATCTTCAAACTCGGATGTTGGGTTTCCGATTGCCTGACGACCTTTTGCGGCGCGTGAAGCAGGATGATGATGGCGCACGGTGGGAGGCAATTTCAGTTTTCAATTCCTCGACTGTTATGGAAGAACACCTCGAGCATGCCAAAATGCGGCTCAGTCGTTCCATAACGCCGCTAATTTTCGAGCATCTCGAGGCGTCGATCGAGCATCTGATCCCGGAACTGACCCAAGGCGCGGAAATCGCCGTGCCGCACGTGCGGCGCGCCTCTCGTAACTGGATCGATGATTCGAAAATCATTCAACTCATCAAAGAAAGAAATCTGCTTGATGAGTCTCTGTATCAGTTTGCGTATAGTCTTATGATTTCGAAAATTTCTGAGAATATTTCGTCGGGCGCTGAACTGATACGGTCCAAAGGATGTCCTCTGCCGTTCAAGGGGCTGTACTCTCCCGAAATCTATCGAGACGAGACGCTTCGGTGGACTGACGGCCAGGCATTGATCCCGATCACTCTGTCGAGCGATGTTGACGAAGTCGAGATACAGATCCAGGTCTGGAATTTGAATGGTGTTGCGACGATGGGTGCCCTCGCTAACGGAGCAAGAGCGGAAATAACTGCGATCGACGAAGCGTTCACCACACATAAGATTCGAACCGGCGCGTTAAGTGATGGCGTCTTTCGGCAAATTTGTTTGTACATCACAAGCGGGGTGACTGCTTTCGGTGGCGACCCGCGTCAATGTGGGGTCCCGCTCAAATCGATCAGAATTTTCTCGAAATAGCGTCCCGTATGAGGGCGACGCTCGCCGATCGCATGGCGGCGGCACCGGCTAGATTGCGCCCTAACCAATGGTCTGACGAGGGCTCTGGGAGCTCAGCTCTCATCTTTCGAAACGGATCCGCCTTTTACGCCACGGAGACAAAAGGCCTGCACGGTGATGGTCAATGAACAGAGCGCGGCCGCGCCGCGCCTTGTTCGTTCGCCATCGTCAAACGGGCCAACCTGGATCTCTGGGGTGTGAACCGCAGACTCCGAAGCGTCGCACTGGCTGATGTTTCGTTGCCCCGCTCTCCTCGCGGTGCCTGCGTGTGGTGAACCCATCTGGGACATGAGGCACCCGGGGCCGGGAAAGTGCGGGCAGCCCGCCGTCGGCAGTCGGGCTGACAACCTGAGCGCGGTATGCGGATGCATCCTCTGTTCCGGAACGCACGGTGAACGCGGATCAATCGCTGTCGCGTTGCCCCCGGCTCCTGCCGTCGCCGCTCCCGTTCTCATGCCCGCGTCAGGAGGGGCGTGAGTGCCGGCCTGGGCATTGCGCCCGGTCGCGCACGCCAAGAGACCGGCCGACACGGCCGATGCCGGGTCGGCTGCGAAGCTCTACGTCCCGGCACGTTGAGCATTGCCGATGCTGTCGATCGTCTGCTGATCCGGACTGGCCGTCGGGCAAGGGTGCTGAGCGGGGGGAAACCCGCGGCACGGCCTCAGCGGCGATCTGGATTTCGGCGACGCCCCGCTGCGGATCTTTGACGCACGCACTCCCGAGGGTCCCGACCGTTGGCACGAGAAGTCACGATTGCGCAATCGATCGGCAGCTGTGCTCTGATGGAATTCCAGCGGCGCCCGGTACCGTCGTCCAGGCTGAGCGACGCACAGTTCAGGAGCTCGATGCTGCACTCATCCATAAGTTGATCGCTCGTCGGATATTTCTACAACCCATCTTAAAAACTCGGGTCACAGAAATTTGATGGCGCACTTGTCCACAAAACGGCCTGAGCGTGCAGGTCATCGTAGCCGCCGAGAACAGATACATTTATTGGTCTTCGCAACGGTGTGAGCTGAATCCAGTCTCGGTGTTGCGGATGACCCTGGCGCGAAAACGCCTTGAAGTTGGGCAAGACTACTGCTCCGACGACGGCAAAATCGACGGCGTCATCGTGAAGGTGTGGCCTCTCGAGAGGGGCTCAGAAGCGCTGGTCAAATTGCGAGGCACCGCCGACATCGTGCGCGTCTTCATCGCCGGTGAAGGGCGGCCGGTAAGGCGGTAGCGCCTCGACGGGGCCAGGAGATCCGCGAGAGCCGCAATCCGCCGACTTGTCGGCAACGCGCGCAGACTGGACGTCGATCGGGTCGAGACCGCGGTGCGTCCGCAGGAAACGCCGTTTCCATCCGCTGGCCGGCCGCGCCTCAATGGGCGCCCGATCGCTGCGCGCTTCTGCTCGCGGAGGAATGCGGAGCCGGACCGGCGCGTGGCCTAGCAAGCAAGAGCGCTGAGGGTCGTCCCCGAGATCGGGATGGACCCGTCCGGATGGTGTCGGAGAATGTGAGCCGCTAACAGCATGTCGCTGGTCTGGCGTCAGTCGACCACCGACATCAGGAGCCGCTGCGCATGACTCTTCCGGTCACCTACGGCCACGGCAAGCGGGTCCCGATTCTGATCCGCAATCCGCGTCGCGCCTATGACTCGGATGGGCGCGAAATAATGCCGATGACCCTTCAGCAGGCAATCGACAAAGGGGTTACGGCGATACGAGTGGTTTGCGAGTGCGGGCACGTTGGCGAGTTGCCGATTTACCTGGGGGCTTGGCCCTCGACGAGTTTCGTCCCCGATGCCGGGATGACACTCAAGTGCAGTGCCTGCTCGGAACCGGATCCGCGGACAGAGCCAGCTTGGCCCATCCGAGGCGCCCGCTAGATCAACCTGGCCGGCTCAGCGGCGATAGACGGGCGTTCCGGCCCGAGTGCGGCAGGCGGAGGGTCTGATCTCGTGGGGCCGGAGAGAGGGGGGGCGAGGCGGTCTGGGCCCACGGCGTGGCGGCAGTGATCCCCCACTGCTGGCGCAGGGCGGCGGACGGCGTGGAGAGCGATCAGGATCGGAAAATGAAGGATCTTGAGACCGGGATCTGGCAGCCGCAAAGCGAATGCCGCTCTCGCCCTCCACAGGTGCGCGGCGTACCGGGATCCATTCGTTCGGACCGCGGGCCTGCATCCGTCGCCAAGATCGGGGCGACCCCGGCCGGCGGCAGGCGGACGGTCCGCAACGCACCGGGTATGCCGCGGAGGCACGGCCCCGTCGCGAGCGTCAACGCGCCGGTCCGGACCGAGCGCCTGAACAATGAAGTCTTTCGCACACCCAACGTGGCGGGGATCAACATCGAGCGCCGCGCCGCAACGCACCCACAGGGGGCACGGCGACCGGTCGCCGGCGTTGTCCGTGCCGGTGTTGTCCGTGCCGGCGCCGCGCGCAGGGGCCGACCGCGCGCTCCCGGCCGCGGCGCGGAGGTCGACCCGGTAGCACCCTGGAACTTGATCCATCGCGTGGGGCCGATCGTGGCGGTCGAGCCGCGCAGGCGCTCCGTTGACATGACAAGCCCGGCGCGGCTCGTTTCGCCCGTTGAGTTGCGAAATCTACTGTCTGAATTTAGAGTTTCGGCTCGGATTACTTGACGGCAGAGAAGAAAATCCAATGCGGATGAGAGTCGCCGGGACCCATCGGTCGTATGTCGTAGCGGAAATTCGAGAAGCCGATCTGCCGCAGATCGCTCTCTATGAAATCTGTGTTCTCAACCATCGTGTCGCATCCGCTATTGGTCGATAGGGCGTCGTAATTGTTCTCGAAATAGGGCGCTTTACCGGGAGAAACTCCGAATCCCATTTGGATAGAGATCCGTCCCAACTTGCGAAGAACGCGGTACATATTGCGCAAGATGCCGAAGCGAATTTCATGAACGCAGATGTGCTGCATCGCGATGGTTGAGAATACAAGATCGTACGTGTTGTCGGGTGCCGGTCCGACGTCGCTGCCCGATGTGAGGTACAGGTTCGGCACCTCGATGCCGTGAAATTCGAGGTTCGCCTTCGCGTTGTTCAGGTTGGCCTGGGCTATGTCCGCCCCGTCAATCCGCTTGAACAAATGATTGTATTTTACGATATTTCTCCCGGGTCCGCACGCGAAATCGAGGGCGAGCTTGTCTTTCCAGCTCTCATCCACGAATCCCATCAGGTATTTATCGTAATCCGGCCAGTTGTTGTGCTCGTCGTAGCTTCCAACAACGTTGTCAATCTTGTGGTCGCTCTGGTATTTCGAGACCGAAGCGGCGCCCTCGTACCAGCGTTTCTGCATATCGATGTATTTGCTCGCGCCTTCGCTCATAAGTCCACTGTCCTTCTGATCGCACTTGCAAACACTGTTCACGCAGGGACTGCCTGGGCGTTCCCGCACCCTGTGCCCGCGAGCCGCGAAGGGGTTTGATACGCCTGCGCGCCGCCTCCACAACCGGCCGCCTGATTATCATTCCGGCGTCGAGACGCAAATCTGGGTTACCATCGCTGGGCTGGGTCCCCGAATGGAGTGTGCCCCGAGCGCTATGAAGAAGCAAAAACATGCCCGCGTGGCAGGATCGGCGGGGCTGACGTCGGTGGGAATGATCAGGTCATCGCGAGCGGCGGTCCAGCGAAACGCCGGCGCGAGAAACCGCAGCGGCCGGAGACGGGCGGTTTCGGGTAGCCGCGCCACGAATTTGGTAGGCTCGAGGCCGCAAGCGCGGTTCCGATCAGACCGGCCGTTTGGGCCGGGAGAGTCAGCACGCCGCTGCGATCCTGTGCAACTGGCAGATCACGGGTACCTACGCTGCCGTTCGGCGTTCAGGCAATGCCCGAAGCGCTGATCCTCGGCGAACTCCCGGTGGAGCTCCCGCTGCTGTTTCGCCGTCTCGCGGATGATCCGCGCACCCCGGTATCACGGACTGTCTCGATGTCCTCGCTCGGCGCCCCGCCGCCGGTGTATCTGGGCGGTACAGCTTAATCGGAGACGGGTGCGCGAAGAGGGCGCGAGACATACACCTCGTGCACTGACTCAGGCGGATGGTTCAGAAGATCGGCCGACGGCGGCCAGGATGTCGGTGGCGGGTTCGGTCCAGGCGAATGGCCTGGCGCACCGGTTGTGCTCGGCGATGTAGCGTTTGATCGCCACCTGCAGGTCGACGACGCCTGTAAAGGAACCGCGTCGCAACCGACGGCGGGTGAGCGCCGAGAAGAAGCCCTCGACCACATCGAGCCACAAGGCCGAAGTCGGGGTGAAGTGGAACGTCCAGCGCGGGTGCCGGGCGAGCCAGGCGCGCACCTTCGGATGTTTGTGGGTTGCGACGTTGTCGAGGATCGCGTGGATCGCCTTGCCGGGCGGGACTGCGGCCTCGACGGCGTCCCGGCAAGCGGATGAACTCACCGTTCCGATGGCGCTGCATGCAGCGGTCGAGCACGGTGCCCGCCAGGACGTTCAGGGCTCCAAACAGCGTCGTGGTGCCGTGACGAGTATAGTCGTGGGTCTGGGCGGCGGGTTGGCCGGGAGCGAGCGGCCGGTCGGGGCGGGTCCGCTCCAGGGCATGGACCTGGCTCTTCCCGTCGATGGACAGCACCACCGCGTGGGCGGGTGGATCCAGGCAGAGGCCGACCACACCGCGCGCCCATCGAACAGGTTCGATGGGCGCGCGGTGAGTGTACTTGAGCGGACAGGAACGGTCGCTGGCGGTCGCAGCCAACCGTTCCGTGTCGACCGGTTTGAGGAGCACGCATACCGTCGGAGCCATAGCCCAAACTCGCACCCCTCACCGTCCGCGCGAATCCTCCGTCCGCGTCACTGCACAAGGCGCTCGGCGGAGCCGACTACCTTCCGGGTCGTCGCGTGATCGGTCTCAGCGTCGGCCGTCGAAGGGTTGACCATGATCCAGACCACGGACCGACCGGCAAGGAAGCCGCCGATGCTGCGCTCGACGCGGTAGCGGTACAGGTCGCAGGGCGAGATGACTGCGCTCGGTCCGCGGCCTCGGTGGCGTTCTCAGACTCGCCCGCTATTCCACTCTTGGTTGCATATTGTCCACATGAATTACATCGGCATGCGTCATTAGAACTGATATTCATCGCGTCTTGAAAACTGATAAAGCGAGCGTGCACAGTGCAACGTCGCTGTGCGCCTCGGGAGGCGACAGCGTTATGATTGACGCGAAGAATGTCTGGCGCGTTCAAATCGGTAGTCGTGTGCGTCGGACGGACGACGGCGAGATTCTGATAGCCTTGAGCAGCCATCAGGAGCCGGACGGGCGCGTGAGGCTTCGATGCCTCAAGCACGGCGCCTCCAGATATCTCACCATTCAAGGCGTACAGCTCGAATTGATGGTCTGACGGGCGAACCTCGCGCGCTGGTGCTGGACTCGGCCATAGGGCTACTTTGCGGGCGTGAGGTCGGGCTGATCAGTGAAGAGGAGTCGCTGCACGGACCCGTGCGAGAAGACGCCGTCGAGGGGCACGTCCGCGGTCGGCTCGTCGCCGGTCCAGCGCTTCGGCCACGTGCCGGCGGCGATCAGTTCGCGGACGCGCGCCTCTTCGGCGTTGAGAAGGTCGACGTGCGCCCGACCGAGCTGGTCGGCCGCGTGGCCACCGTAGGCCTCGGCCATCATCGCCGTCGCCAGCCGGCATAGGCGCGCATCGGCGCGCAGACCCGCAGCCTGTTCCGGCAACGCGCGACTTCCTAGAAGAGCCACAACCTGAACCCGAGGCGGCCGAGCAGCAGGAGGACGAACCCCCGGGCGGCCCTTGGATGGTCCTCCCGCCGTCCGGCGACGTCCTGGAGGATTGGGACCGCGTGGCGGACCGGAACCGTCGACCCGCCTGCGGGTCGACCCAGCATCTCTGATGCAATCACGTCGAGCTGCCCAGCTCTGGCCGAGACATTCCTTTCGTGCTCGTGGCGCACGCCTTGCGACGGCCCAGTATCCCTCCCAGGATGCACTCAGCCCCGCCGGCAGCGCCGCGCGGGGCCTTCTTCGTGCGCCTGCGGCTGCATCACATTCCCGCGCGCGTGCGCCTGGGAGACAGGGCGGTAATCATTCAGGCGCACTCCTCCGCTGCGATAGCGAGAGCTTCGATGCCAAGTCAGCGACCCACCATACCCCAACCCACGACGGCGATTGCCGATAGCCTGGAGACGACGATCCTCGTGGCTCGGGCCGCAGGATTGGCGGGGTGGGATGCGCGCGGAGCATTGGCCGAGGCCGTACGGGCCGCTGCCTCTCAGCCGAGGGCGTCGGCAATGCGCCTGGCCGCGTAGATCCGTCAGGGCGCCTCAGACATGATGCCAGCCCGCCCTATGCGCCGACGCGGGCCCTTTCATGCCTGATCGACTTCTGCGCCGATCACGGCGCGCCCGAGTTCATAGCCATCGCCCGCTCGCCGAACGATAACCGTGCGAGGCGAAGAAGCGTCGCGGTGCGGATCGAATTCAAATTTAAATCCGTAGCTGCCGCTGCCGATACTCTTTTCCAGAAGATCTTTTCTCGGCAAATCTGCGTTTATGCGTCCAACAATAACGTCGTCGAGGAAGATATGGATCTCTGCCGGCGCTTCCGACGAGCGGAGCGGCAACGCCCAGCCACGGACGTATGTGTGCGTGATCTCGTCGACGTAGCCTTCTAGCGTTTCGCTGATCGGCTTCGAGTTCGGCCCGGAGAGCAGTTTCATCGGCTCAGCGGCGGAATTGGGCCGCGGGGCTGGCGCCGCGGGATCCTTGAGGTAGCCGCCACGCCCCTCCGCAAATCCGGCATTCAGGAAGTGCAGCAGCGGGTTATGGCCCATTGCCGCGACGTCGGGGTTCGCGGCGAGATAACCTCCTGTGCTGAAGCCCGCGCTCGGATCCCGGCCTTCCTTCCAGCCGGCGAGGAGATAATGGCGCAGCGGGTCCAGGCCGGCCGCACGCACGTCCGGATACCAGAAGAGGTAATAGATCGGATCGAAGCCGGGAAGCGGCGCCTGGACGAGCGGCGAGCGCTTATCGAAGAGCTTGGGCAGGCGCAGCTTCATGGGCGATCCGAGGTCGAGAGAGAAGCGCTCGATCCATCATCCCGCGCGGCGCCGCAAGCCCCAACCGATCGGTCCCTGAACCGCGCCGGGTTTCCCGGAGGCCGTTTGGTTTGGGTCAGGCGGCCAAGGCTTGGCGCCCGGCTTCGACATAATAGCGGACTTCCGCCTCGGCGGGAGGCACGTTGCCGATCGGCTCGAGCAGCCGACGGTGATTGAACCAGTCCATCCATTCGAGCGTGGCGGACTCGACCGCCCCGAAGGAGCGCCATGGCCCACGCCGATGGATCACCTCGGTCTTGAACAGGCCGATGATCGTCTCGGCGAGGGCGTTATCGTACGAGTCGCCGACGCTGCCGACGGACGGTTCGATGCCGGCCTCGGCGAGGCGTTCGGTGTAGCGGATGCTCACGTCTTGCGCGCCGCGGTCGGAGTGGCAGACGAGGCCACTGCCAGCGAAGAGGTGGCGCTCGTGCAGGGCCTGCTCCAAGGTATCGAGCACGACGTCCGCCCGCGCCGAGCGTGAGACACGCGGCCTACAATCCGGCGGTCGAGCTCAGCCTGGGCAAAATAAACCGACGCCTTCCTCAGGATCTCGTTGCTTGCCGGAGCTCGCGCACCTCCCGCTCCAGCGCCTTGATCCGCTCGCGCTCGTCCGTGGTCGGACCTTCTCGCACGCCCCGGTCGCGCTCGGCCTGTCGCACCCAGTTGCGCAGCGTCTCGCCCGTGCATCCGATCTTAGCCGCAATCGAGCGGATCGCGCCGTACTAAGAGTCGTGCTCGCCCCGGCGCGCCCGCACAATCCGTACCGCACGTTCACGGATCTCAGGGGAAACCGGTGGGGTTCGCTTCGTCAAGGCCCCATCCTCGCAAGCGCTGGGGCCCTCGGGAAACCCGGCGCGGTTCAGCTGATCGGGGCTCCCACGATGAACGACGTTCGGCCAGATGACGCACATTGCGGGAATACAATGGGTCACTTGCTGGGGACAGATAACGGCTGTCCTGCTTGACTCCTTGTCGAGGCTAAATTTTCAGGCTGGCAGAATATCTGGCGGAGGGAGCGGGATTCGAACCCGCGATACCGTTTCCGGTATACACACTTTCCAGGCGTGCGCCTTCAACCACTCGGCCACCCCTCCGTCCGCGAACCGGGCACCCGGGCGCGCACGCGGCGCGCCGGGCGCGGCCAGGGCCGCGCGGTGCCGTGCTGTTAGCCGGGTGCGCCGTCCGGCGCAAGGCGCAGACGGCCGGGCGGTGCGAAAACCGCCCGACCGCGTCCCTCACCCCTCGCCTCAAGCCTCGGCGTCGTCGAGGTGGAAGCGCACATGCTCCACGTTCGCCCGCTCGAAGGCCTGCATCACGTGCTGGTAGGAGCGCTCCATGGCGTTGTCCTCGACGCCCGGGCTGTCCTCGGGCTTGAGCACGAACATCAGGAGCGAGCGCCCGGTCACGTCGTAGCCGGAGCCGAACTTGAAGCTCTCAACGTCCTGGCTGTCGGGCAGGTTGGTGTCGAGGAGCCGCGTCCAGGCCACGCCGCCAACCGATTCCGGCAGCGTGAACGTCACGAGGTCGTGGTAGGCGTTGAACATGATCAGCAAGGTCGCGTCGCCGCCGCGCCGGTGCAGGCCGGTGGCCTGGGCGCGCCCGTCGAGCTGGACCGCGAAGGCCCGGGCCTCGCCGTCCGACCAGTTCTCGCCGGCCATCTCGCTGCCGTCCGGCCGCAGCCACGTCACGTCCTTGACGCCGAACTCCTCGTCGTACTGGCCGGTGAGGAACCGGCCGCGGCTCAGGATCGGAAGGGCGTTGCGCAGGATGATCAGGCGCTGTGTGAACTCGGCGAGATCCCGCTCCTCGTCGCCGATCGCCCCCCAGTCGAGCCACGAGACCTCGTTGTCCTGGCAGTAGGCGTTGTTGTTGCCCTTCTGTGTCCGGGCGAACTCGTCGCCGGCGAGCAGCATCGGCGTGCCGCGGGACAGGAACAGGGTGGCCAGCATGTTGCGCATCTGGCGCAGGCGCACCGCCCGGATCTCAGGATCGTCCGTGGGGCCCTCCACGCCGTAATTGTACGAGAGGTTGTGCGAGTGGCCGTCGCGGTTGCCCTCGCCGTTCGCCTCATTGTGCTTGTCGTTGTACGAGACCGTGTCGTGCAGGGTGAAGCCGTCGTGGGCGGTGAGGAAGTTCACCGAGGCCCAGGGCTTGCGCCCGCGCTTGTTGAACTTGTCGGCCGAGCCCGAGACGCGCGCGGCCAGGTCCGGCAGCAGCCCGCCGTCGCCTTTCCAGTAGGCGCGGACGTCGTCGCGGAACCGGTCGTTCCACTCGGCCCAGCCCGGCGGGAAGCCGCCGACTTGGTAGCCGCCCGGGCCGCAATCCCACGGCTCGGCGATCAGCTTGACGTTGTTGAGCACCGGGTCCTGCCGGCAGGTGTCGAGGAAGCCGCCGCCCTCGTCGAAGCCGTAGGGCTCGCGGCCCAGGATCGTCGCGAGGTCGAAGCGGAACCCGTCCACCTGCATCTCCTGCGCCCAGTAGCGCAGGGAGTCGGTCACGAGCTGCAGCACCCGCGGGTGCGACAGGTTGAAGGTGTTCCCGGTGCCGGTGTCGTTGATGTAGTAGCGCGGCTCGTTCGGCAGCAGCCGGTAGTAGGAGGCGTTGTCGACACCCTTGAACGACAGGGTCGGACCCTTCTCGTTGCCCTCGGCGGTGTGGTTGTAGACCACGTCGAGGATCACCTCGAGGCCGGCACCGTGGAAGCGCGAGACCATCTCCTTGAACTCGGAGAAGGCGAAGTCCGGCACTGCGGCGTAGCGCCGTGCGGGGGTGAAGAACGAGATCGTGTTGTAGCCCCAGTAATTCACCAGGTCCTTCTGCTGCAGGTAGTCGTCCTGCACGAAGGCGTGGACCGGCAGCAGCTCCACCGAGGTGACGCCGAGGCTCTTGATGTAGTCGAGCACGTCCCGGGTCCCGAGGCCGGCATAGGTGCCGCGCAGCTTCTCCGGCACCCGCGGGTCGAGCTTGGTCATGCCCTTGACGTGGGCCTCGTACACGATGGTCTTCTCCCAGGGGATCAGCGGCTTGCGGTGCCGTCCCCAGGTGAAGGCCGGGTCGATGACGCGGGAGCGGCGCGTGTAGGGGGCGCTGTCGCGCTCGTCAAAGGTCAGGTCGTCGCCCGTCTCCATCTGGTAGCCGAACAGGGCCGGGTTCCAGGTGATCGAGCCGACGAGACCCTTGGCGTAGGGGTCGATCAGCAGCTTGTTGGGGTTGAACCGGTGTCCGGCCTTCGGCTCGTAGGGGCCGTGGACGCGGTAGCCGTAGATCGTGCCGGGGCGCGCGTCGGGCAGGTAGCCGTGCCAGATCTCGTCCGTGTACTCGGGCAGCTCGATCCGCTCGATCTCCTGCTCGCCCTGGTCGTCGAACAGGCAGAGCTCGACCTTGGTGGCGTGGGCCGAGAACAGCGCGAAATTGACCCCGAGCCCGTCCCAGGTAGCGCCGAGGGGATAGGGTTGGCCTTCCTGGATGCGCGAGCGGGACGCGCGGGCCTGCGATGCGGGACGACGGGAATCGGACATGGACACTCCGGAACGCGACCCGCCCGGCCACGTGCCGCTGCGGGGAGCCCCTGGTGAACGTGCCGAAAACAGCGAAGCTCCCGCAGTGCCGCAAAAAACGCGGGGTTTGACGACCGTCCCTAGCCCAGTTCGAGGCCGCTTCCGCGAAGCTCCGGTCCACGGCCCGCCCGACGTCGAGGGGCCGCGACAGGATGCCGTGCCGCGGCGCCCGGTCCGCCGCCTGCTGGACCTCCGCCACGACGCCCGCGTCGAGGGCGATCGGGCCGGTCCGCGCGCCGGTCAGCGGGTGGGCGGGAACGCGTCCGCCAGGTAGGCCCGCACGAAGCCCGGCATCCGCGCTGCGTCGATGTCCTCGCGGCCCCGCACCACGTGCATCCCGGCGAGTTCCGGCTCGGCCTCGGCGCGGAGATGGTCGGCGATCCGGGCCACGAGCCGCGCGGCCGGCTCGGGGAAGCGCACCGGCCGCAGGAAGGCGAGCTGGCCCTCCCCCTCCAGCAGCACCCAGTCCGTCTCGGCCCCGTCCGGCAGTGCGAGGCCGGTCTCCTCGGCGAGTTCACGGGCGGCGCTGCCGGTGAGGTCGACGCCCGCGCCGCGCACGTCGTCCGGATCCGGGGTGCCGCAGGGGAAGTAGAGCTGGCCGGCATTGGCCGTGTGGGCGCCCATCTCGCCGAGCAGGACGGCGCCGTCCGCCGTCCAGGGCACGATCGCCGCGAAGGCGTTGGCGATGCGGGCCTCGGCGCGGGGGCCATCGCGGTAGTAGGTGAAGGTCGCGTAGCGCGTCGCGAACAGGTCGAGGCGGGCGACCCCGTCGGCGACGGCGTGGTCGCAGCACAGCAGGACGGTCCCGTCGAACATGCCGGGGCTGCGGCGCAGCCGGGCCTGCCAGTGGGCCGCGATGGCGGCCGCGTGCGCCCGGGGGAAGGCCCAGTCGTGGTCCACGAACCGCGCCGCCACGTCCGCGACGCGGGTGATCCGGAAGCCGTCGGAGACGCCGTCCGATGAGCCGTCAGAGGAGCGTTCAGACATGCAGGGTGCCGTCCGACAGGATCACGGCGGCGCCGCCGATCTCGACGCCCTGCAGGGCGCCGGCCGCGATCGTGAGCTGGAGCGCGATGTCGCTCGGCCGTCCCATCGCCTCGCCCTGGCGGATCGCCACGTCGTGGCTGCCGTCGCCCAGCGCCTCGAACTGCATCAGCACCCCCGCGAAGGCGGAGGCCGCCGAGCCGGTGGCGGGATCCTCCGGGACGCCGACATTCGGCGCGAACATGCGGACGCGCCAGCTTTGGCCGGTGCCCTCGGGATCCGGGGTGTAGAGGTAGAGCCCGTCGGCCGGATCGGGTGCCTGGGCGGTCCGGGCGGCGTCGAGGGCGGCGACTGACGCGACCGGCACGCAGGTGAAGGTCGGCCCCACGCCGTGGCGGCTCGGGGCGTGCCGGCCGGTGCCGATGTCGCCGGGCTCGAGGCCCAGCAGCCGCGCCAGCGCGGCGGGATCGGGGCCGGGCCCGAGATAGTCCGGCAGGACCGGGAGCCGGAACCGGGCCCGTCCGCCGGTCCCGTCCGCCAGGGTCTCGACCACGCAGGGGACGATGCCGATCCCCTCCTCCAGGCCGAAGGCCCGGGCGTCGCCCCGGGTCGGGTCCTGCAGCGCCAGCAGCACGGCGGTGCCCACCGTCGGGTGCCCGGCGAAGGGCAGCTCCCGGGCGGGGGTGAAGATGCGCAGCGCCGCCCGATGCCGGGCCTCCGCGGGCGGGAGGACGAAGACCGTCTCCGACAGGTTGAACTCCCGCGCGATGGCCTGCATGGCGGCGGTGTCGAGCCCCTCCGCGTCGAGCACCACGGCGAGGGGATTGCCGGCGAGCCTCCGCTCGGTGAACACGTCGAGGGTGACGAAGCGGCGCGCCATCGTTTCGATCCTTGCTGCTCTCTGCGGATTTGAGCGAAGCGGTTTGCCGGGGGGCCTCAGACCGCCTCGACCGGAAACCGCGCGCTCGGGTTCACGTACTCCTCCTGCGCGGCCACCGTCAGGATCTCCCGCGACCCCGCCTCGGCGGTGCGCTTGAGCAGCCCGTAGATCGAGGCCGCCGCCGCGCCCAGCGCCGCCTCGGCCGAGCCGGTCCGGGCGTAGTGCACCAGGAACAGCGCCGCGATGCAGTCGCCGGCCCCGTTCACCGCGATGGCGAGCCGGGGCGTCCGGACCCGGAACAGCCGCCCCTCCGCGCCCGCCAGCAGGTCGATGCTGTCGGCGGGGGTGTCGGCGCAGAGCGCCGAGGTGACCAGGACCACCCGCGGCCCGCGCGCCCGGAGCGCCGCGATCGCGGCCCCGGCCTCCGCCAGGGTGCCGCTCGGCAGGCCGGTGAGGAGGCCGAGCTCGAACTGGTTGGGGGTGAGGATGTCGGCGGCCGGGACCGCGCGCTCGCGCAGGAAGGCCTCGATGCCGGGCCGCACGTAGACGCCCTCCTCGACGTCGCCGATCACCGGGTCGCAGCAGTAGAGCGCCCGCGGGTTCGCCGCCCGCACGGCATTCACCGCCTCCAGGATCGCGGCGCCGATCTCGGCCGAGCCCATGTAGCCCGACAGGACCGCGTCGCAGCCGCCCAGGACCCCGCGCTCGCCGATGCCGCGCACCACCTCGCGGATCATCGCCGCGTCGAAGACGGGGCCGCGCCACGCCCCGTAGCCGGTGTGGTTGGAGAACTGCACCGTGTGGACCGGCCAGACCTCGACCCCGAGTCGCTGCATCGGGAACACCGCCGAGGCGTTGCCGACATGGCCGTAGGCGACGTGGGACTGGATCGACAGGACGTTCAACGCGGGACTCGCTCGTTGTCCCGCTACGGTTAGCCGGTTCCGGCGCCGGCCGCACCCCTGTCCCTTGCCGCCCTCCCCCGCGCGCCTCAGATGGGACCGACCCTCCTCCCATCCGCCGAGCCCCGTTCGGAGCCCCATGGACATCGAAGCCCTGCGCACCTCGACCCTCGCCTTCGTGGAGGCGCACAAGGCCTGGACGCCGGTCATCGCGGGCGGCCTCGCCTTCTGCGAATCGATCGCCATCCTGTCGCTGTTCGTCCCGGCGACGGTGATCCTGGTGGGCATCGGGGCCCTCGTCGGCGGCGCCGACATCCCGTTCTGGCCGGTGGTGATCGCCGCGGCGCTGGGAGCCGCTCTCGGCGACTGGATCTCCTACGAGGCCGGGCGCTGGCTCGGGCCCGGGGCGAAGACCAAGTGGCCGCTGCGGCGCTACCCCGAGCTCATGGCCAAGGCCGAGGCTTTCATCGGCCGCTGGGGCATCGCCGCGGTGGCTCTGGGGCGCTTCTTCGGACCGGCCCGCGCCCTGGTCCCGCTCTTCGCCGGGATCCTCGGCCTGGCGCGGCTGCCGTTCCAGCTGGCCAACGTCGCCTCCGCCCTGGTCTGGGCCTTCGTGCTGCTGGCCCCCGGGGCCGGGCTGCTCACGTGGCTCGACCGATGAACTGGCTCGACCGATGATCCGGCCCCGCCGCTGATGCGCCGCTTCCCGCCCGAGCGGATCGTCTGCCTCACCGAGGAGACGGTCGAGACCCTGTACCTCCTGGGCGCGGAGGACAGGATCGTCGGCGTCTCGGGCTACGCGGTGCGCCCGCCCCGGGTCCGTCGGGAGAAGCCGCGCGTCTCCGCCTTCACCAGCGCGGACATCCCGAAGATCCTGGCGCTGGCGCCGGACCTCGTCCTGGCCTTCTCGGACCTCCAGGCCGGCATCGTCGCCGACCTCGCCCGCGCGGGCGTGGCGGTTCACCTGTTCAACCAGCGCGACGTGGCGGGCTGCCTCGCCATGGTGCGGACGCTCGGCGCCCTCGTGGGCCTGCCGGAGCGGGCCGGGACCCTGGCGGCGGGCTTCGAGGCGCGGCTGGCCGCGGCCGCCGAGACGGTGCGGGACCGGCCGCCCCCGCGCGTCTACTTCGAGGAGTGGGACGCGCCGATGATCTCCGGCATCGGCTGGGTCTCGGACCTGATCGGCCTCGCCGGCGGCCGCGACGTCTTCCCGGAACTGAGCCGCCAGCCGGCCGCGAAGGACCGGATCGTCACCGCCGAGCAGGTGATCGCGGCCGCGCCCGACGTGATCCTCGCCTCGTGGTGCGGCAAGCGGGTCAATGTCGAGCGGATCCGGTCCCGGCCCGGCTGGGCGGCGATCCCGGCGGTGCGCGACGGGCGCATCCACGAGATCAAGTCGCCGCTGATCCTGCAGCCCGGCCCGGCCGCCCTCACCGACGGGTTCGACGCGATCCGGGCCTGCCTCGGGTGATCGCCCCGGGGTGATGCGTGGGGCGCTGCCGCGCCGCAGGTGACGGACCGGGCGCGACTTGGCAGGATGTCCCGATTCGGTACAGACGCACCCACAGACGCATCCCCCGAGCTCGATGTCCGCTTCCCTCAGCCTCCCCGATTCCGCGCCCCCGTCCGTCGAGGCGCTGCTGCCGCCCGACCGGCGGCAATCGCCCACGGCCCTGCGCATCCAGCGCGGCGTGCGCCGGCTGTTCTCGGAGATGGGCTGCGTCACCCTGCCGGAATTCTCCCTCGTCAACGGCCGCCGCGCCGACGTGATCGCGCTCTGCGGCGCCGGCAAGCTCACCATCGTGGAGATCAAGTCGAGCGTGGCCGATTTCCGCGCCGACCGGAAATGGCCGGATTACCGCGACTTCTGCGACCGGTTCTTCTTCGCCATCCCCGAGGACGTGCCCGAGTCGCTGATCCCGGAGGAGTGCGGCCTGATCGTCGCCGACGCCTACGGGGCCGGGATCCTGCGCGAGCCGCCCGAGCACCCGCTGAGCGGCGCCCGCCGCAAGGCCGTGACGCTGCGCTTCGCCCACAGCGCCGCGCGCATCCTGCACGCGCTGGCCGATCCGGGTGCCGTGCGGGAAGGGGCGCTGTAGGTCGCTGACCGCACCGCGATCCTCGGCGGCCCCTCGATGGCCCCGCGGCGGACGCGGTATTCATCCGGCCTGGAAACGTCCTAGAACGGCCGCGCTTGCCGGAGTTCCGGCGCCGGGCCCGATCCATCGATGACAGCCGTCGCCCTGTTCGAACTGATCCTCGGCCTCCTCGGCGCGGCCCTGCTGCTGTCGCTGGCGGCCGGGCGCCTCGGCTTCCCGCCGGCCGCCGCCCTCGTCGTCGGCGGCATGGCGCTGGCGGTGGTGCCGGGGCTGCCGGCCTTCGATCTCGACCCGGACCTGATCATGGTCCTGTTCCTGCCGCCGCTCCTGCTGGAATCCGCCTACTTCACCGTCTGGCGCGACTTCCGGGCGAGCCTCGGCCCGATCCTGTCCCTGTCCCTCGGCGCGGTCCTGTTCACGACCCTGGTGGTCGGTCTCGTCGCCCACGCGGTGGTGCCGTCCCTGCCCTGGGCCGCCTGCTTCGCGCTGGGCGCCATCGTGTCGCCGCCGGACGCGGTCGCCGCCAAGGCGGTGCTGGCCCGCGTCGCCCTGCCCCGCCGGATGATCACGGTCCTGGAGGGCGAGAGCCTCGTGAACGACGCCTCGGGCCTCGTGCTCTACCGGTTCGCGGTGGCGGCGGCGCTCACCGGCACCTTCAGCGCCTGGGCGGCGGCCGGCAGCTTCGCGTGGCTCGCGGCGGCGGGCGTCGCGGTCGGGGTCGCCTGCGGGGTGGCGGTGACCCTGGTGATGCGGCGCATGCACGACGCCAACGCCATCACGGTGCTGAGTTTCCTCGCCGCCTACGTGGCCTACCTCGCGGCCGAGGAGATCCACGCCTCCGGCGTCCTGGCCGTGGTCGCCTGCGGCCTGATGATGGGCGGTCGGGAGCACGAGACCTTCGACGCCCATGCCCGCCGCCACTCCGTGGCGGTGTGGGAATTCGTGGTCTTCGTGCTGGAGGCCCTGGTCTTCGTGCTGATCGGGCTGGCGCTCCGCGGCGTGCTCGCCCGGACCGGCGGCCAGCCGGGGGCGCTCGCGGCGGAGCTGCCGCTGGCGCTCGCCGTCACGGCGACCTGCGTCGTCGCCCGCCTGCTCTGGGTGTTCCCCGCCGTCTACCTCCGGCGGCTGCTGTCGCCGCGGGTCCGCGCGCAGGAGCCTTCCCCGAACCCGGCCGTGCCGCTGATCGTCGGGTGGGCCGGCATGCGCGGGGTCGTGACCCTGGCGGCCGCCCTGGCCCTGCCGGTGGATTTCCCCGGCCGCGACGCGATCCTGGTGGCGGCCTTCGCGGTGATCCTGTTCACCGTGCTGGTGCAGGGCACGACCCTGGGGCCGCTGATCCGCGGCCTCCGCCTCGACCCCGCGTCGCGCCTCCCCGACGGCCACCTCGACGCGCCGATGGCCCGCGTCGTCGTGAACGAGGCCGGGCTCGCCGCCCTTCAGGGCCTCGTGTTCCCCGAGACCGGCGCGCTGCAGCACCCGCGCCTCGTGGAGGAGTACCGCCGCCGGGTGCGGGCGGCCTCGCGCGACCGCGACGAGCGCACGGCGCTGGCGGCCGAGAAGACCGAACACTTCGCCGCCGCGCTGCTCGCCGTGCGCTCAGGCCGGTCGGCCCTGATCGACCTGCACCGGCAGAACCGGATCCACAGCTCGGTTCTGCGGCAGCTGGAGACGGAGATCGACTTGGAGGAACTCCATCTCAAGCGCCTGGCCGGGACCGCGCCGGCCCACGGCTGAGTCGGGGCGCGGTCCTCAGTGGGCCGCGCAGCCGTCCGCCGACTGGCCGTAGCCGCTGTAGACCACCCGGACCTTACGCAGGCAGCTTCCCTCAGCCTTCGGCGCGGCCGCCACGGGGGCGACCTCCACAGGCTCGACCCGCAGAGTCGCGGTCACCGGCTGGTCCTCGGAGGTGGCGAGCGCGCGGCTGGCGCTCATCACGAAGGGCGTGGCGGCCAGCGACGAGATGGCGAGCGCGGCGAAGACGGCGATGTTCTTGCGGCCGAAGCTGGTGCGGGTGCGAGCATTGTACATGACGGGTCGTCCGACGTTCTGTATTCGGCAGCGCTGAGGTGCCGAGATCCCCTGTTGCGCTGATAACTTGGCCGTCAGCTCGGCGGTTCCGGTTTATTGCCCAAAAACCGCCACGCTTGGGTGTCCCGGCGCACGTGGGGCGCCGGCGCTCAGAAGATCCTGCGGTACTGCACGAAACCCGACTTCTCGGCGATCCGGTCGTAGAGCTGCATCGCGTCCACGTTGGTCTCGTGCGTCAGCCAGTGGACGCGGGAGCAGCCGGCGGCCTGCGCGGCCGCGTAGACGTGCTCGATCAGCCGACGGCCGATCCCGAGCCCGCGCGTGCCGTCCGCCACGAACAGGTCCTGGAGGTAGCAGTAGTCGCCGATCGTCCAGGCCGAGCGGTGGCGGATGTGGTGGACGAGGCCGACCGCCTCGGCGCCGCGCCACGCCAGGGCGCCATCCACCGGCTCGGCCGGATCGTTGAGGCGCTGCCAGGTCGTGTCGGTGACGGCGTTCGACAGGTCGACCTTGTAGAAGGCCTGGTAGCCCTGCCAGAGCGGCAGCCACGCGTCCCGGTCGCCGGGCCCGATCGGGCGGATCGCGAGGCTGTCGTCCATGATTCGCTCCGTGTCTCTCCGCCGGGTGTCTCTCCGCCGGGACGGCGGGATCGGACCACCATCCGGTCCGGGCAGGCAAGCCCGGCCGCGCCCTCTGCTTGCACCCCCGGCCGCCCGCACCTAAACCGGCCCGCCGACGGCCCCAGCCGCCGCGCGATCCCGAGCCGCCGAGACCGATGTCCCAGACAAAATCCTTCCAGGGTCTGATCCTGACGCTTCAGGAATTCTGGGCGGCGCAGGGCTGCGTGATCCTCCAGCCCTACGACATGGAGGTCGGTGCCGGCACGTTCCATCCGGCCACGACCCTGCGGGCGCTCGGCCCGAAGCCCTGGAAGGCGGCCTACGTCCAGCCCTCGCGCCGGCCCAAGGACGGCCGCTACGGCGAGAACCCCAACCGGCTCCAGCACTATTACCAGTTCCAGGTGATCCTGAAGCCGAACCCGCCGAACCTGCAGGAGCTCTACCTCGCCTCGCTCGCCGCCATCGGCGTCGACCTGAAGCTCCACGACATCCGCTTCGTCGAGGACGACTGGGAGAGCCCGACGCTCGGTGCCTGGGGTCTCGGCTGGGAGTGCTGGTGCGACGGGATGGAGGTGAGCCAGTTCACCTATTTCCAGCAGGTGGCGGGCTTCGAGTGCGCGCCGGTGGCGGGCGAGCTGACCTACGGGCTGGAGCGGCTCGCCATGTACGTCCAGGGTGTCGAGAACGTCTACGACCTCGACTTCAACGGCGCCGGGGGCGCCGACCGGATCACCTACGGGGACGTGTTCCTGCAGGCCGAGCAGGAATATTCCCGCCACAACTTCGAGGCGGCCGACACCGCGATGCTGTTCCGCCAGTTCACCGACGCGGAGGCCGCCTGCCGGTCCTACCTCGCGGCGGGCGCGCCGGGCGCGGAGGGGGAGCGCCACCGCATGGCGCAGCCGGCCTACGACCAGTGCATCAAGGCGAGCCACGTGTTCAACCTGCTCGACGCGCGCGGCGTGATCTCGGTGACGGAGCGCCAGAGCTACATCCTGCGCGTGCGCGAGCTGGCCAAGGCCTGCGGCGCGGCGTGGTTGAGGACCGCCGCCGGGGGGGCGTGAGGTCGGCGCTTGCGCTCGGCCAGACGGCTGCGGATGACGCAGTTCGGAGTGCCCGGTGGCGCCGCCGTCCTTGCGAGCGCAGCGAAGKAATCCAGGGTCGCTCCTCGCTGCCAGACGTGCCGACACCCTGGGTCACTTCGCTGCGCTCGCGATGACGGAGCGGAGCCCCATCGCGGAGCCCCTTGCCCCCTCGCGCGTTGCAACCCCCGCCAACCGGCGCGCCTCGGCGCGTCCGCAGACGCGGGACATGCCCAATGAAGAAGACGATCCTCGCCCTCAGCCTCCTCGGATTCGGCCTCGCCCCCGCGCTGGCGGCCGATCCCGGGCCCGAGGCCACGGTGAAGAAGCTCTACGCCGAGCCGCACCCGAATCACTCCTCCGTGTACTCGAAGCGCCTGCAGGGCCTGTTCGACGCCGACGCGAAGCAGGCCAACGGCGCCACCGGCAACCTCGACTTCGACTACCGCCTGAACGGCGAGCCCCTGAAGCCCGACACGGTGAAGAACCTGACCTTCAAGGAGGCCACCGAGGGCAAGGACCAGGCGAAGGTCACCGTCGAGCGCAGGGGCGGCAACGGCGCCAACGTCATCGTGTACGACCTCGTGCGCGAGGACGGCGGCTGGAAGGTCTCCGACGCCCACGCGATCGGCGACCGCAAGTGGCAGCTCTCGACCATCCTCAAGGGCGAGTCGCGCTGAGCCCCGCGCGCCGACCCTCGACAGGGGTGCGGCGCGGCGATATGGCCGCCCCATGCCCGACCTCCTGCTCGAACTCCGCTCGGAAGAGATCCCCGCCCGCATGCAGCGGCGCGCGGCGGAGGATCTCAAGAAGCTCGTCACCGACGCCCTCGTGGCGCGCGGCTTCCTGTACGAGGGCGCCCGGGCGTTCTCGACGCCGCGCCGCTTGGCGCTGCACATCGCCGGCCTGCCCGCCCGGGGCGAGGCCGTGCGCGAGGAGCGCCGCGGCCCGCGGGTCGGCGCGCCCGAGGCGGCCGTCCAGGGCTTCCTGAAGGGCGCGGGGCTGACGAGCCTCGATCAGGCCACGACCGTCACCGACCCGAAGAAGGGCGCGTTCTACCTCGCGGTGATCGAGC
This sequence comes from Methylobacterium mesophilicum, assembly GCF_036441335.1. GTDB lineage: Bacteria > Pseudomonadota > Alphaproteobacteria > Rhizobiales > Beijerinckiaceae > Methylobacterium > Methylobacterium mesophilicum_B. Next base: position 233,552 of record NZ_MLBW01000015.1, on the reverse strand, counting down.
GCCCGGGCCGCGAGACTCTGGACGTGCTGGCCGAACTCCTGCCCGAGATCGTCAAGAGCTTCCCCTGGCCGAAATCCATGCGCTGGGGCGCGGCCTCGGCCGAGCCGGGCTCCCTGCGCTGGGTGCGCCCGCTGCAGTCGATCGTCGCGACCTTCGGGCCGGAGACCGAGACGCCGGAAACAGTGCCCTTCTCGGTCGGCGGAATCGCGGCCGGCACCGTGACCTACGGCCACCGCTTCCTCGCCCCCGAGGCGATCGAGGTGCGCCGGTTCGACGATTACATCCAGGCGCTGGAGCGGGCGAAGGTCGTCCTCGACCCCGAGCGGCGCAAGGACGTGATCCTGCACGATGCCCGCGACCTCGCCTTCGCGAGCGGCCTCGACCTCGTGGAGGACGAGGGCCTGCTGGACGAGGTGTCGGGCCTCGTGGAATGGCCGGTGGTGCTGATGGGCTCGTTCGACGCGAGCTTCCTCGACATCCCCGCCGAGGCGATCCGGGCGACGATCCGGGCCAACCAGAAGTGCTTCGTGCTGCGGAAGAGCGGCTCGGAGGACCTGGCGCCGGCCTTCATCCTGGTCTCGAACCTCGTCGCCACCGACGGCGGCCAGGCGATCACCGCCGGCAACGAGCGGGTGGTGCGGGCGCGCCTCTCGGACGCGAAGTTCTTCTGGGAGACCGACAAGGCCACCCGCCTGGAAGATAGGCTGCCCAAGCTCGACAGCATCGTGTTCCACGAGAAGCTCGGCACGCAGGGCGAGCGGATCGCCCGCATCGCCGCTCTGGCAAAGGGCCTCGCGCCGCTGGTCGGCGCCGACCCGGCCCTCGCCGAGCGCGCCGCCCGCCTCGCCAAGGCCGACCTCGTCACCGAGATGGTCGGCGAGTTCCCCGAGCTCCAGGGCCTGATGGGCCGGAAATACGCGGCGCTCCAGGGCGAGCCCGACAGCGTCTGCGCCGCCATCGAGGAGCACTACAAGCCGCTCGGCCCCTCCGACCGGGTGCCGACCGATCCGGTCTCCATCGCGGTGGCGCTCGCCGACAAGCTCGACACGCTGGCGGGCTTCTGGGCGATCGACGAGAAGCCCACGGGGAGCAAGGACCCGTTCGCCCTGCGCCGGGCGGCTCTCGGCGTGATCCGCCTGATCCTCGACCGCGGCCTGCGCCTGCGCCTGCTGGAGCAGGCCGGCGCGGCGGATCGCGGCCTCGCCGGTCGGGCCGGCGCCGATGCGCGGGACCTCCTCGGCTTCCTCGCCGACCGCTTGAAGGTCTATCTCCGCGACCAGGGCGCCCGCCACGACCTGATCGACGCCGTCTTCGCCCTGCCCGGCCAGGACGACCTGCTGATGGTGGTCCGCCGCGTCGAAGCCCTCGGGCAGTTCCTCGACACTGAGGACGGGAAGAACCTGCTCGCGGGCTACAAGCGCGCGGCCAACATCCTGCGGATCGAGGAGAAGAAGGACGGCCGCGCCTACGATTCCGCACCCGACGCCGCGCTGGCCGCCGCGGGTGAGCCGGCCGAGCGGGCGCTGGCCGAGGCCCTCGCGAAGGCGCGGGAGACCGCCTCGGCCGCCGTCGCTCGCGAGGATTTCTCAGGCGCCATGCAGGCGCTCTCGACGCTGCGCGCGCCGGTCGACGCGTTCTTCCAGGACGTGACCGTCAACGCGCCCGATCCGAAGCTCCGTGAGAACCGCTTGGCTCTGCTCAACGCGCTGCGCGCCGCGACGCGGGAGGTGGCGGAGTTCGCGAAGATCGAGGGGTGAGGCGGAGATTTCCCCGCGGACGACCGGCTTCGGATCGGAGCGCGTCCCCTCCCCCGCGCGGGAGAGGGGCGCGTCGCGCCCTGCACCGGCCCCTGAAGTCCCTCACCCGTGATCGTGCCCGGCATGGTCGTCCGGCTCCGGCAGGGTCAGGCCGAAATGGCTCACCAGATCGGCCACCTGCCCGGGGCTCAGCGGCCGCGGGTTGAGATTGCGCAGGAGCAGGTAGAGCTTGGCGGTCTCCTCCAACTCCTCGGTGGCGAAGACCGCGCCCTCCAGGCTGTCGCCGGCCACCACCGGGCCGTGATTGGCGAGCAGCACCGAGCTGTACTTCCCCGCGAGGCCCCGGATCGCGTCCGCCACGGCCGGATCGCCCGGGCGATAGTAGGGCACGAGCGCCGTGCCGCCGGTGCGCATCAGGTAGTACGGCGTCAGCGGCGGCAGCACCTGCCGCGGGTCGATCTCCGGCAGCATCGAGACCGCCACCGCGTGGGTCGAGTGCAGGTGGACGATGGCCTTCGCCTCGCTCCGGCTCTCGTAGAGCGCGCCGTGCAGCGGGATCTCCTTGGTCGGCTTATCCCCCGAGACCAGGCGGCCGTTCTGATCCAGCCGCGAGATCCGTGCCGGGTCGAGGAAGCCGAGCGACGCGTTGGTCGGCGTCACCAGCCAGCCGCCGTCGGGCAGGCGCAGCGAGATGTTGCCGGAGGAGCCCGGCGTCAGGCCCCGCTCGAACAGCGAGCGGCCGTAGCGGCAGATCTCCTCGCGCAGCCGGCTCTCGTCGCTCATGCGGTCGCTCCCTCGATCAGCTCGAATCCGAGATCGATGCGTCTCGGGCCTTCTCCGGTCAGGCAGGCGGCGGCCTGCCGGCCGATCTCCAGGCGCGGCGTGCGCACCGTCGACAGGGGCTGGGGCATCGCCGCCGCGAAGTCGAGCCCGTTGAAGCCGAACAGCGCGAGCCGCCCCGGCACCGACAGCCCCGCCGACAGGCAGGCGAAGTAGCCGCCGAGCGCCATGTCGTCGTTGGAGAAGTAGACCGCGTCGAGATCGGGCACGCGCGCCAGCAGCGCCTCAAGCCCGGCCCGGCCCGAGGCCGGCGAGGACGGTCCGGTCCGGATTTCCTTGCCGTAGAGCGCCAGCCCCGACTCCCCGAGCGCGGCCTCGAACCCGGCGAGCCGCTTGCCCGCGCGCAGGTCGACCGCGAGGTCGTGGCCGAGATAGGCGATCCGCCGGTAGCCGCGCGCGACGAGGTGGCGGGCGCTCGCCGCCCCCACGGCCCGGTTGGAGAAGCCGACCACGGCGTCGATCCCCTCCCCGTCCGTGTCGATCATCTCGACGACGCGCACGCCCCCGGCCTTCGCCAGGGCGACGGTGCCGGGATTGTGCTCCAGCCCGGTGAGCAGCAGCGCCGCCGGCCGCCAGGACAGGAGCGCGGCGGCCAGCGCCTCCTCCCGGTCCGGGTCGTAGTCGCTGACCCCGATCACGCAGGGGATGCCCTCGGCGTCGAGGGCGGCGGTGAGGCCGCGCAGGAGGTCGGGAAAGACCACGTTGGCGAGCGACGGGATGACGACGCCGACGAGCCGCGCGCTCGCGCCCTGGCCGGCGAGGCTTCCGGCGAGGCGATTCGGCACGTAGCCGAGCCGGGCGACCGCCTCCGCCACCCGCTCGCCGGCGCGCTTGGAGTAGGAGCCGTGGTTGCGCAGGACCCGCGAGACCGTGCTCTCGCCGACCCCGGCCTCGCGGGCGACGTCGGTGAGGGTGACGAGCCGCCCAGGCGGCTGGATGTCGTCCATGGCCCCGCTCTCCCGGCGCGGTTTCTTTTCATGATGCCCGTCGAAAGTCCCAGCCTCCTTCCGTCATCCTGAGGCGACCGCGAAGCGGGCCCGAAGGAGGCCGCCGCCGCGCTGCGGCGCCTCGGGATAGGGCGAGGAATGGGAAGACCGTCCGCGGCGATCCACGACTGACATAGCGACCTGCATTATCTCACACAACCGGATTGGCAGCGCTGCCAAAAGGCGATATGGCACCGCCCCAGCGCCGCCCGACGAGCGGTGAAGACCAATGTCCGGCGGCCGTGAGGCCCGGACCAGGGAGTACGCCATGCCGGTCCAAGCTGCCCCGCTGGGGGGCGCCTCCGCAGCCGCGGACCAGAAATCCTTCGCCGACCGCACCTACGCGAAGGTGTTCTGGCGCCTCGTGCCGTTCCTGATGCTCTGCTACGTGGTGGCGTATCTCGACCGGGTGAATGTCGGCTTCGCCAAGCTCCAGATGTCCCAGGAGCTGAAGTTCTCCGAGACGGTCTACGGCCTCGGCGCCGGCATCTTCTTCCTCGGCTACTTCCTGTTCGAGGTGCCCTCGAACGTGATCCTGCACCGGGTCGGCGCCCGGGTCTGGATCGCCCGGATCATGATCACCTGGGGGGTGATCTCCGGGGCGTTCCTGTTCGTGAACTCCGAGTGGAGCTTCTACGGGATGCGCTTCCTGCTCGGCCTCGCCGAGGCCGGGTTCTACCCGGGCGTCATCCTCTACACGACCTCGTGGTTCCCGGCCCACCGCCGGGCCCGGGTGATCGCGGTCTTCATGGCGGCGATCCCGATCTCCGGCATCTTCGGCAACCCGCTCTCCGGCTGGATCATGGACGCGTTCAACGGCGCCCACGGCCTGTCCGGCTGGCAGTGGATGTTCCTGATCGAGGCGGTCCCGGCGGTGCTGATCGGCCTCGCGGTGTTCCTCTACCTCGACAACCGCCCCGCCGAGGCCAAGTGGCTCACCGACGCCGAGAAGCAGCTCCTTGAGCGCGACATCGCGGCCGACAACCAGGGCAAGGAATCGAGCCCGCACTCCATCGCCACCGTGTTCCGCAACGGGCGCGTGTGGTTCATGAGCCTGATCTACTTCGCCTTCGTCACCGGCCAGTACGGCCTGACCTTCTGGATGCCGACGATCGTCAAGGCGTCGGGCGTGCAGGGCAACTTCAACATCGGCCTGATCAGCGCGATCCCGTTCGTCTGCGCGGCGATCGTGATGGTCCTGCTCGGCCTCTCCGCCGACCGGATGCGCGAGCGCCGCTGGCACCTGATCATCCCGGCGCTGATCGGCGCCGCCGGCTTCGTGGTCTCGGCCAATGCCGGGTCGACGACGCTCGCCGTCGCGGCGCTCTCGGTGGCGGCGGCCGGCGTGCTGACCTGCTCGCCCCTGTTCTGGTCGCTGCCGACGGCGTTCCTGAGCGGCGCGGGGGCGGCCGCCGGGATCGCGCTGATCAACTCGGTGGGGAACCTCGCGGGCTTCGCCAGCCCCTACGTGATCGGCGCGCTGCGCGACGCCACCGGCAGCACCGCCACGGGCCTCTACGCGCTGGCCGCGATGCTGGTGGTCGGCGCGGTCTGCGTGTTCGTGACACCGGCTCGGATGGTCAACCGCTGACCTTCGGTCCGACCGCAACCTGCCCCCTCTCCCGTACGGGAGAGGGGCCCCGCGCCTCACGCGGTGATGCCGAGGCGCCCATCCAGTCCCGCAGGAGCCCCCGATGACCAACGCAACACCCCGCGCCGCGGTGATCGGCCTGGGCTCCATGGGCTCGGGCATGGCCGGCTCGCTCCTGCGGGCAGGCTTTTCCGTCGCCGCCTGCGACGTGAACCCGGAGGCGGTGGCGCGCTTCGCCACCGCCGGCGGCCGGGCCGCCGCGAACCCCGCCGATGCGGCGCGGGACGCCGACGTGGTGGTGAGCGTCGTCGTCAACGCCGCCCAGACCGAGGCGGTCCTGTTCGGCGAGACCGGTGCCGCCGCCGCGATGCCGGAGGGCGCGGTGTTCGGCTCCTCCGCCACCATNGGCGGCGCCGCCCGCGCGGCCGAGGGCGGCCTGACCTTCCTGGCCTCGGGCTCGGCGGCGGCCTTCGCGAAGGCGCGGCCCGCCCTCGATGCCATGGCGGGCACGCTCTACGAGCTCGGCGACGCGGCCGGCCAGGGCGCGGCCTTCAAGATGATCAACCAGTTGCTCGCGGGCGTCCACATCGCCGCCGCCGCCGAGGCGATGGCCTTCGCGGCCAAGCAGGGGCTCGACCTCCGGCGCGTCTACGAGGTGATCACCAAGTCGGCCGGCAATTCGTGGATGTTCGAGAACCGGGTGCCGCACATCCTCGACGCCGATTACAGCCCGAAGAGCGCGGTCGACATCTTCGTCAAGGATCTCGGCATCGTGCAGGACATGGCCCGGGCCGAGAAGTACCCGGTCCCGGTGGCGGCGGCGGCGCTGCAGATGTTCCTGATGGCGTCGGGCGCCGGCATGGGCCGGGACGACGATGCCTCGGTGGCGCGGCTCTATGCCCAGGTGTCGGGCGCGAAGCTGCCCGAGAAAGCGTGAGGGGACGGAACCATGCCGCGCTTCGCCGCCAACCTGAGCCTGATGTTCAACGAGGTGCCGTTCCTCGACCGATTCGAGGCCGCGGCCCGAGCCGGGTTCGACGCCGTCGAGTTCCTGTTCCCCTACGAGCATCCACCGGAAGCCATCGGCGCGCGTCTTCGGGTGAACGGCCTGACCCAGGCGCTGTTCAACCTGCCGCCGGGAGATTTTTCAAAGGGTGAGCGTGGCTTGGCCGCGTTTCCTGAGCGGTTCGATGAATTGAAGGCGGGGGTCGACACGGCGCTCCGCTACGCCGAGGCGACCGGCGTCGGCCGGCTCCACCTCATGGCGGGCCTCGCCCCCTGGGACGATCCGAAGGCAATCGAAGCCTACCGCCGGGCGGTGACCTGGACGGCGGAGCGGCTGGCGCCGGCCGGCCTCGACCTCGTCCTGGAGCCGATCAACGGCCGCAACATGCCGGGCTACTTCCTCAACGATTTCGGCCGGGCCGCCGACCTGATCCGCGACCTCGCCCTGCCGAACCTGAAGCTCCAGTTCGATCTCTACCACTGCCAGATCCTGCACGGCGACGTGACCGTGCGGCTGCGGGCCCTGATGCCGATCATCGGCCATGTCCAGACCGCGAGCGTGCCCGAGCGGCACGAGCCCGGCACCGGCGAGATGAACGATGCCTTCCTGTTCGACGAGCTGGATCGGCTCGGCTACGCCGGCTTCGTCGGCTGCGAGTACATCCCGGCCGCCGACACCGTCGCGGGCCTCGGCTGGCTCGCCGCCTATAGAGGAAACGCCCGATGAGCCTCGCCCTGGGATGCGTCGCCGACGACTACACGGGCGCCTCGGACCTCGCCAACACCCTGACCAAGGCGGGCCTGCGCACGATCCAGACCATCGGCGTGCCTGAGGCGGGCCGGACCCTGCCGGAGGCCGACGCGGTGGTGGTGGCCCTCAAGAGCCGCTCGATTCCCGCGGATCAGGCCGTGGCGCGCTCCCGCGAGGCTGAGGCGTGGCTGCGGGCCCGAGGCGCGGCCCACGTGATGTTCAAGGTCTGCTCGACCTTCGACTCGACCGATGCGGGCAATATCGGCCCGGTCATGGACGCCCTGCGGGCCGACGCGGGCGAGACCATCGCGCTGGTCACCCCGGCGTTCCCGGAGACGGGGCGGAGCGTCTACCAGGGCAACCTGTTCGTCGGTTCGGTGCCGCTGAACGAGAGCCCGCTCAAGGACCACCCGCTCAACCCGATGCGCGACGCCAACCTCGTGCGCGTGCTCGGGCGCCAGAGCCGGAGTCCGGTCGGCCTGATCGACACCGCCACGGTCGCCCGGGGCGCGGAGGCCGTGGCTGCCCGCCTCGACGCCCTCGCGCAGGAGGGCAAGGGCGCCGCCATCGCGGACGCGATCTTCGACAGCGACCTCGAGGTGCTCGGCCGGGCGATCCTCGACCGCAAATTCTCGGTGGGGGCCTCCGGTCTCGGCCTCGGCCTCGCGCGGGCGCTCGCGGCCGACGGGCGCGGCACCAGGGACGCCGCCGGCGCGGCTGTGTGCGAGCCGGTGGGCGGCGCCTCGGCCTGCCTCGCCGGCAGCTGCTCGCAGGCGACCCTCCAGCAGGTCGCCGCCGCGGAGGCGATCATGCCGGTGCTGCGCCTCGACCCGGCGCGGCTGCTGGCGGGCGAGGACGTGGTCGCCGAGGCCCTGGCCTTCGCGGAGGCGCGCCTGCCCTCCGGCCCGGTGCTGATCGCCACTTCGGCNGGCCATGCCATCGAGGCGGCTCTGGCGGCGATCGCCGAGGGCCTCGTCGCCCGCGGGGTGCGCCGTCTCGTGGTCGCCGGCGGCGAGACCTCCGGCGCGGTGGTCGACCGGCTGGGCCTCACGGCCTTCCTGCTCGGGCCGGAGATCGCCGCGGGCGTGCCGGTCCTGCGCACGGCGGGCCGGCCCGAGCCGATGCTGCTCGCCCTCAAATCCGGCAATTTCGGCGGCGCCGACTTCTTCGGCCGCGCCCTCGACATGATGGCCTGAGCATCGCCCCGAGAGGTGGCGTCCGGCATTCAGAACAGGATGATGCGGCACCAACGACTGAGAGCATCGCCCCGGTCCCGGGGGGATGCTCTGAAACCGCACAACCCGACGGGAGGTTTTCCATGCACGCCCTGATTCTCGGCGCCGCCGGCATGATCGGCCGCCGCCTCGTGGACGCCCTGGTGAGGGACGGCCGGGTCGGCGGGCAGCCGCTCACCGCCCTCACGCTGCTCGACGTGGTGCCGCCGTCGGCGCCCGAGGGCTTCTCCGGCCCGGTGCGGGCCGAGGCCGCCGACCTCACGGCGCCCGGCGCCGCCGAGGCCGCCATCGCCGAGCGGCCGGGGGTGATCTTCCACCTCGCCGCCGTGGTCTCGGGCGAGGCCGAGGCCAACCTCGAGCTGGGCTACCGGGTCAATCTCGACGGCACGCGCCTGCTCCTCGACGCGATCCGGGCGGCCAGCGCGGCGGATGGCTACCGGCCGAAGCTGGTCTTCACCTCCTCGCTGGCGGTGTTCGGGCCGCCCTTCCCCAAGGTCATCCCGGACGACCACATCCTGCGCCCGGCCTCCTCGTACGGGGTCCAGAAGGCCATGGGCGAGCTGATGCTCGCCGACTACGCCCGCCGCGGCTTCCTCGACGGGATCGGCCTGCGGCTGCCGACGATCTGCGTGCGGCCGGGCAAGCCCAACAAGGCGGCCTCGGGCTTCTTCTCGGGGATCATCCGCGAGCCGCTCGCCGGCCAGGAGGCGATCCTGCCGGTGCCCGACACGGTCCGGCACTGGTTCGCCAGCCCCGCGGCGGCGGTGGGCTTCCTCACCCACGCGGCCGGGCTCGACCTCGCGGCGATCGGCCCCCGGATCAGCCTGACCATGCCGGGCGTCTCGGCGACGGTGACGGAGGAGATCGAGGCCCTGCGGCGCGCGGCGGGCGACAAGGCCGTGGCGCTGATCCGGCGCGAACCCGACGCCACCATCGCGCGGATCGTCGGCTCCTGGCCGGAAGCGTTCGAGCCGGAGGCCGCCCTGGCCCTGGGCTTCCGGGCGGACGCATCCTTCGACGCGATCGTCGCCCAGCACGTGGCCGAGTTCCACGGCGGCTGAGGCTCAGCCGAGGACCGAGCGGATGTCGGTCTGCGAGAAATCGTCGCCGACGGAGAGCAGCGGCACGCCGTGCGCCCGCGCGCAGGCATAGGCAAAGCAATCGCCGAGGTTCAGCCGCGCCGGGTGGCGGCCCTTGCCGTAGCGGGCATGGGCCGCGACGGCGAGCCGCGCCTCCGCGTCTGCGATGGGGACCCGCCTGACGCCAGTGGCGTTCAGAAAATCGTCCACGATCTCTCCGGCGACTTCGGGTGGGACGGCCTTGAGCCGGGCAATGGCGAGCACCGCCTCATAGACCGCCACACCGCTCGTGAGCCGCACCGGACTGTCGCGCAACCGATCCAACAGCGCACGATGTCCTGGCTCGCCGGCGACGATCACCACGATGGCGGACGCGTCGACGAACATCACTCGTCGTTCAGGCTGTCGTAGAACGCCTTGTCGGCCTTGAGCCCCGTTGACGGGTAGGACGCGAGCCTTTCCTGGATCTGCGTGACCCGCTCTAGGAAGGTCTCGCGCTCCGCGTCTCGCCGCGCCAGCTCGTTCGCGAGCGCGAGTCGCACCGCCTCGGTCTTGCTCACGCCGGCCCGCGATGCCAGCTTCTCGGCGAGCCGATTCACCTCTTCGCTGCGGATGTTGAGCGGCATGGCGGCCCCCGTGTAGACACAGGAGGCTAGTGTCTACACACCGTTGCCGCAAGTTGGCCGCCGCAAGACGGCTCGACCGTCCCAAAGGATCCCGATGACCCGCCTCGACGAGGCCCGTGCCGCGCTGAAGAAGACGTTCGGCTACGAGGATTTCCGCCCCGGCCAGGACGAGGTGATCGGCGCGGTGCTCGACGGGACCGACGTGTTCGCCGTGATGCCCACGGGTTCGGGCAAGTCGATGACCTACCAGCTCCCCGCTCTGGTCGACCCGGGGCTGACCGTGGTGGTCTCGCCGCTGATCGCGCTGATGCACGATCAGGTCCAGCAGATGCGCAGCGTCGGCATCCACGCAGCGACGCTGAACTCGACGGTGTCGGATACCGAGTCCCGCGAGACCTGGCGCAGCCTGCGCTCGGGCGACCTGCGGCTGCTGTTCGTCTCTCCCGAGCGTCTGCTGATGGACGGCTGCATGGACGCCCTGCGCGGCGCCGGCGTCCGGCGGCTCGCCGTCGACGAGGCCCACTGCGTCTCGCAGTGGGGCCACGATTTCCGGCCGGAGTACCGTGAGATCGCCCGCGCCCGGACGGCGCTGGGCAACGTCCAGACCCTGGCGCTCACCGCCACCGCCGACGCCGCGACCCGCGCCGAGATCGCCGAGCGCCTGTTCCCGCAGGACCGGCCCCCGAAGATCTTCGTCCACTCCTTCGACCGGCCGAACATCCGGCTGACCTTCCAGCCCAAGGACAACCCGGCCCGGCAGATCGAGCGGTTCCTGAAGCACCGAAGGGCGGAGAGCGGGATCATCTACTGCTCGTCGCGCAAGCGCACCGAGCAGCTTGCCGAGACCCTCCGGAAGGACGGCTTCGACGCCCTGCCCTACCATGCCGGCCTCGACCAGGCGACGCGGATGGCGAACCAGGACCGGTTCCTGCAGGAGGACGGGGTGGTGATGACCGCCACCGTCGCGTTCGGCATGGGCATCAACAAGCCGGACGTCCGCTTCGTCTGCCACGCCGACATGCCCAACAACGTCGAGGGCTACTATCAGGAGATCGGCCGCGCCGGCCGCGACGGGCTGCCGGCCGACACGCTGACCCTCTACGGCCTCGACGACATGGCGCTCCGCCGCCGCCAGATCGACGAGAAGGAGATCTCGGACGAGCGCCGCCGGGTCGAGCGGCGCAAGCTCGAGGCGATGATCACCCTGTGCGAGGGCGCCACCTGCCGCCGCCAGTCGCTGCTCGCCTATTTCGGCGAGTCGAGCGGTGCTTGCGGCCGCTGCGACCTGTGCCGCGGCGGCGTCACCCTCGTGGACGGGACGGTCCCGGCCCAGAAGATCCTGTCGGCGATCGTGCGCACGGGCCAGCGCTTCGGCGCGGCCTACATCTGCGACGTGGTCCACGGGAAGGAGAGCGAGCAGATCCGCCGCAACGGCCACGCGGGCCTCAAGACTTTCGGGGTCGGGGCCGACAAGCCGGTGGCGGCGTGGCGGGCGATCCTGCGCCAGCTCTTCGCGGCCGGGGCGATCGCCGAGAACGCCGACGGTTACGGCGGCCTGTCCATGACCGAGAAGGGCGAGGCGATCCTGTTCGGCCGGGAGCCGGTCCAGCTCCGCCCCGATCCGGAGCCGAAGGCCGAGTCCCGCGAGCGCCGCCGGGCCGCGGCCCGCGAGGACGGGGAGATCGCCCTCTCGGAGGCCGACGAGGCTCTGTTCCAGCACCTGCGCGGCCTGCGCGCCACGCTGGCCCGGGCCGAGGGCATCGCGGCCTTCATGGTCTTCCCGGACCGGACCCTCATCGAGATGGCCCGCCAGAAGCCCGTGGACCTCTGGGCGCTCCGCACCGTGCACGGCGTCGGCGAGCGCAAGCGCGAGGCCTACGGCGACAAGTTCGTGGCCGCGATCGCCGATTTTCTGGCCCATCCGCCGGCGGCGTGACCGGCACCCATACACGGCCAGCATTGCCGGCGTATTGCAACGCGGTGGCGGAACGCACTAATCCGTCACCGTCGCCGCGCGCGGCCCGGTCCGGGGCGCGCATCGGGTCGAGGGCCCCGCCGGGGCTCCCGGACCGCCCTCGTCGAGACCGCCCATGTTCCGCAACGACGTTCCGATCACCCCCGAGCTCGTGGCCCAGCACGGCCTGACGCCGGACGAGTACGAGCGCTTCCGCGGCCTGATCGGGCGCGACCCGACGCTGACCGAGCTCGGCATCGTCTCGGCGATGTGGAACGAGCACTGTTCCTACAAATCCTCCCGCAAGCACCTGCGCGGCCTGCCGACCTCGGCGCCGTGGGTTATCCAGGGCCCGGGCGAGAACGCCGGCGTCATCGACATCGGCGACGGCCACGCCTGCGTCTTCAAGATGGAGAGCCACAACCACCCGAGCTACATCGAGCCCTACCAGGGCGCGGCGACCGGCGTGGGCGGCATCCTGCGCGACGTCTTCACCATGGGCGCGCGGCCGATCGCGGCGCTCAACGCCCTGCGCTTCGGCTCCCCCGACCACCCGCGCACCCGCAGCCTCGTCTCGGGCGTGGTCGCGGGCGTCGGCGGCTACGGCAACTCCTTCGGCGTGCCGACGGTCGGCGGCCTGACCGGCTTCCACAAGCGCTACGACGGCAACATCCTGGTCAACGCCATGGCGGTGGGCCTCGCCCGCACCGACGGCATCTTCTACGCGGCCGCCGCCGGCGTCGGGAACCCGATCGTCTATCTCGGCTCCAAGACCGGCCGCGACGGCATCCACGGCGCCACCATGGCGTCGGCCGAGTTCGACGAGGAATCCGAGTCGAAGCGCCCGACCGTGCAGGTCGGCGACCCCTTCGCAGAGAAGCTGCTGCTGGAGGCCTGCCTGGAGCTGATGGCCTCCGGCGCGGTCATCGCCATCCAGGACATGGGCGCGGCCGGCCTCACCTGCTCGGCGGTCGAGATGGGCGCCAAGGGCGACCTCGGCGTCGAGCTCGACATCGACAAGGTCCCGGCCCGCGAAGAGGGCATGACCCCCTACGAGATGATGCTCTCGGAGAGCCAGGAGCGCATGCTCATGGTGCTCAAGCCCGGCATGGAGGCCGAGGCCCAGGCGATCTTCGTGAAGTGGGGCCTCGACTTCGCGGTGATCGGCCGGACCACCGACACGCTGCGCTTCGTCATCAAGTGGCACGGCGAGACCGTGGCCGACCTGCCGATCAAGGAGCTCGGCGACGAGGCCCCGCTCTACGACCGGCCGCACCTCGCCAACACGCACCAGCCCGTGGTCGCGGCCGCCGACGTCCCGGCGCCGGCCTCGCTCACCGACGCGCTGAAGCGCCTCGTCGGCTCCCCCGACCTCGCCTCGAAGCGCTGGGTGTTCGAGCAGTACGACCACTTCATCTTAGGGAACACCGTCCAGAAGCCCGGCGGCGACGCCGCGATCGTCCGGGTCGAGGACGGGCCGAAGGGCCTCGCGCTGACCTGCGACGTGACCCCGCGCTACTGCGAGGCCGACCCGGTCGAGGGCGGCCGGCAGGCCGTGGCCGAGGCGTGGCGCAACATCACGGCGGTGGGGGCCAAGCCGCTGGCCATCACCGACAATCTGAACTTCGGCAACCCGGAGAAGCCCGAGGTGATGGGCCAGCTCGTCGGCTGCCTCCAGGGCATCGGCGAGGCCTGCCGGGCGCTGGACTTCCCGGTCGTGTCGGGCAACGTCTCGCTCTACAACGAGACCAACGGCGTCGGCATCCTGCCGACCCCGACCATCGGCGGCGTCGGCGTGCTGGACGACGTGGCGCGCCACGCGACGATCGCCCTCAAGCGGGAAGGCGACGTGCTGGTGCTGATCGGGGCGAGCGAGGGCTGGCTCGGCCAGTCGAGCTACCTGTCGGTGATCGAGGGCCGCGAGGAGGGCGCGCCGCCGCCCGTCGACCTCGCGCTGGAGCGCCGCAACGGCGACTTCGTCCGCGGCCTGATCCAGGCGGGCACCGTCGACACGGTCCACGACCTCGCGGATGGCGGCCTCGCCGTCGCGCTCGCCGAGATGGCGATGGCGGGCCGGATCGGCGCGGCGCTCTCCGACGTGCCGGTGGACCTGCCGCCCCACGCCTACCTGTTCGGCGAGGATCAGGGCCGCTACCTGCTGGCGGTGCGGCCGGAGGCGGCCACCGACCTCCTCGCGGCCGCCGCTTCCCAGGGCGTGGCGGCCGCGTCGGTCGGCGTCACCGGCTCCGACCGTTTGACCCTGCCGGGCGGCGAGACCATATCGCTCGCCGACCTCACCGCGGCGCACGAGGGCTGGCTGCCCGACTACATGGCGAGCCAGCCGGCCGCGCCGGCCGCCTGAGCCCCGTTCTGACGAGGAGTTTCCCGATGCCGATGGATGCGGGCGAGATCGAGCGCATGATCCGCGAGGCCCTGCCGGACGCGCAGGTGGAGATCCGCGACCTCGCGGGCGACGGCGACCACTACGCCGCCACCGTCCTGTCGGCGGCCTTCAAGGGCAAGACCCGCGTGGCGCAGCACCAGATGGTCTACGGCGCCCTCCAGGGCCGGATGGGCGGCGTGCTCCACGCCCTTGCGCTGACCACGGGCGTCCCGCAGGATTGAGGAGAAGACCCTCAGGCGTCGCGATGAGTCTCAAACCGTCTGTCGTCATCGAACGCGTACGGCCGGCGACCTGGGGGGAAACCTTCGCCCGGGAACGCGGACTTCTCGGCGCCTTGCTGCACGATTCATCCCTCTTCGCGGGCGTTCGTCCTTTGGTCGCGCCCGACGATTTCTCGATCGGCCTCCACGAGCGCCTGTTCGAGGCCATGCCCAAGATCGTTGAGGCGGACGGAGCGATCGATCGTGACGCGATCCCCGATGCGCTCGGCACTTATGCTTGGGATGCGGAAGGCGGGATCGACGCTTGGCTCGACCGTCTGCTTGCCGAGCGTGCTCCGGCTTCCGATGCGATAAGGAACGCGCTCGATATCCACGCCGACGCAGAGCTGCGACGTGAGCAGCCTGAACTGATCGACAGCGACACCGTGGCGTGGTGCCATCAACAGGTCGCCCTGCTCGCACAGCTCGCCGAGCGGTCCGACCCTCTCTCACAGCAGATCGACTGGCAGAACATCGTTCAGGAGCTCCTCTACGTGGGCCGCTCGCAAGTCAGCGGCGTGGTCCGCAAGATGGAGCTGGTTTTCGAGCACTTGGTGAAACTTCTGTCCGACCCGAACGCGCCCAGCCGCAATCACTGGCGGATCGAGATCGACGCGTTTCTGCTCCGGGTCTCCCATGAGGCGAAGCCATCGATGCGTCGGTTGATCGACTTGAACGCGGCTTGGCGGCGCGGCGTGTCCGATGCCGCTGCCAGCCTATCGCAACACGCGATCCGCGTGCCGCGGGACCTGCCGCAGGAGTGCCCGTTCAGCTACGAGGATCTGACCACGGGCACGCTGCCCGTTGCCGGCCTCCTTGAGAAGCTGGCCGGGACCGTCGATATGAAGCCAACCGAATAAACCCGAGGTACCCGATGACCGACGTCAACACGACCATCCAGAACGAGATCGCCTCCCAGGACGTGGTGGTGTTCATGAAGGGCACGCCGCAGATGCCGCAATGCGGTTTCTCGGGGCAGGTGGTACAGATCCTCAACTACCTCGGCGTGCCGTTCAAGGGCGTGAACGTCCTGGCCGACCAGGAGATCCGCGAGGGCATCAAGGCCTTCTCGAACTGGCCGACCATCCCGCAGATCTACGTGAAGGGCGAGTTCGTCGGCGGCTGCGACATCACCCGCGAGATGTTCCAGTCGGGTGAGCTGCAGACCTTCCTGTCCGAGAAGGGCGTGCCGGTGAAGACGGCCGCCGCCTGATTCTTTTACGACTTGGCACGTTGGATGAGGGCGCCTGCGGGCGCCCTTTTTCGTGCCCGTCTTTGCGAGCGCAGCGAAGCAATCCAGTTGCGCCACGCTCGCCGACCTTGCGCTGCCCTGGGTTGCTTCGCTGCGCTCGCAAAGACGGTGAAGCCCCACGGCGATGGCCCGTCAGCGCGGCTCCCGCGCCACGAACAGCGCCACGCAGCCGACGACCGTGATCTCCACCGACCGGAACCGCCGGTCGAGCGCCGCGCGCAGGTCCGGCAAGGTGTCGGCGGCGTTCGAGAACACCCCCTTGCGGTTGTAGACCCGCATCAGCGCCCGCGCCGCCCCCGTGGCCGGGACGCCCCCCGACAGGATCGTGGCGCCGAACACCGCGCCGCCGTCGGCGAGGCACGGCCGCAAAGTGTCGAAGGCCTTGGCCTTCGCGGCGATGTCGCCCGGCAGGCAGTGCAGCAGGTAGGTCATCCCGATCGAGTCGAACGGCGCGAGGCCGGTGACCGGGGCGCCGAGGACGTCGACCCGGTAGGTCTCGGGCCGGTAGCGCGCGATCCGGTCGGCCGCGAAGGCGAGGCTGTCGGCGTTGAGGTCCATCAGGCCGATGCGCGGTGTGGCGGACGGGAACCGGCAGCGGTCGAGGTACCAGCCGGTCCCGACCCCGACGTCGAGATGGGCGCGGCCCGCGTGCCGGTCGTAGAGATCGAGGATCCGCGCCGTGGGGCAGCGCCAGATCAGCGGGTTCGACAGGCGCAGCACGACGAGGTCGTAGAGCCGCAGCGTCCGCGGATTGTAGATCGCCTGCCCGGCGCGGGTATCGGTCGCCATGGCTCTCCGTCAGGGCCGCTCTGGGCGGCGCGCATTCGCATTCGCCGCGGGGATCGCCTATATCAGACCCTTTCCAACGTATGGATCGTTTGAACGCCATGGCGACGCCGTCGCTCGACAGCGCCCGCGCGGCCGATGCCGCGATCGAGAAGGCGCCGGATCTCCTCCCCGAGGCGCTGCCCGGCCGCCGGCCGTCGCTGGTCGGCCTGACCCGCGACGCCCTCAAGGCGCAGCTCGTCGGCATGGGCGTGCCCGAGCGCGAGAGCCGGATGCGCGCCGGCCAGGTCTGGCACTGGGTGAATTTCCGCGGGGCGTCCGATTTCGCCGAGATGACCAATGTCGGCAAGGCGCTGAAGGCGCAGCTCGCCGAGCACTTCACCCTGGAGCGGCCCGAGGTGGCGAGCCGGCAGGTCTCCCGCGACGGCACCCGCAAGTGGTTGCTGCGCATGGCGCCGACCAACCGGCAGGAGCACAACCGCGGCGCCGAGATCGAGTGCGTCTACATTCCCGGCCCGGACCGCGGCACGCTCTGCGTGTCCTCCCAGGTCGGCTGCACGCTGACCTGCTCGTTCTGCCACACCGGCACGCAGCGCCTCGTGCGCAACCTGTCGGCGGCCGAGATCGTCCAGCAGCTCGTCACCGCCCGGGACGAGCTCGGCGACTGGCCCGGCCAGATGCCGAGCCGCGACGCCGGCGGCTCCGGCGAGGTCGGCCGGCTCGTGACCAACATCGTGTTCATGGGCATGGGCGAGCCCCTCTACAATCTCGACGCCGTGGTCGACGCGGTCGGGGTGATGTCGGATCAGGAGGGGCTCGGCCTGTCCCGCCGCCGGATCACGGTCTCGACCTCGGGGGTCGTGCCGCAGATCCCCCGGCTCGGCGAGCAGGCCAACGCCATGCTGGCGATCTCGCTCCACGCCGTGCGCGACGACCTGCGCGCCGAGCTGGTGCCGCTCAACCGCAAGTACCCGATCGCCGAGTTGCTCGCCGCCTGCCGCGCCTATCCGGGCCTGAGCAACGCCCGCCGGATCACCTTCGAGTACGTGATGCTCAAGGGCGTCAACGATTCGGATGCGGATGCCCGCGAGCTGGTCCGCCTGCTCAAGGGCATCCCGGCCAAGATCAACCTGATCCCGTTCAACCCCTGGCCGGGCAGCCGCTACGAATGCTCCGACTGGGACCGGATCGAGCGCTTCTCCGAGATCGTGTTCAACGCCGGCTACGCCTCGCCGGTGCGCACGCCCCGGGGCCGGGACATCCTGGCCGCCTGCGGTCAGCTCAAGAGTGAGACCGAGAAGCTGCGCGCCCGCGCCCGGCTGATGCAGGAGGAGGGCATCGGCGTGGAGAGCTTCTACGCGGGCGCCGACGACTGACACCCGTCCTTGCGAGCGGAGCGCAGCGATCCAGAGCAGCGCCCCGTTCACCGCTGTCGCCGCCGCCCCGGGTCGCTTCGCTGCGCTCGCGATGACGGGGTGGCTCACGCAGCAAAACGTCGCGCGTCAGCTCTGCGCAGCGGCGCCTCCTCGGCGCCGACCCACTCCGTCCGGTGCCGCGGCAGAGCCTCCGGGTGCTCGGCCTGGAGCCACGTGATCATCGCCTCGCGGACCACGCAGCGCAGGTCCCAGGCCTGGGGCGCGTTGCGGGCGCTCACCAGCATCCGGATCTCGATCGTCGATTCCTTCGCGTCCGAGACCTGGAGGTTCACCACCTTGCCGTCCCACAGGGGCGTGGCCCTGGCGATCTCGGCGAGCTTCTCGCGCATCGCCGCCACCGGCGCCCGATGGTCGACGTAGAGGAAGACGCTGCCGATCAGCGAGGCGCCGTCGCGGGTCCAGTTCTGGAACGGCTTCTGGATGAAGTAGGTCAGCGGCAGGACCAGCCGGCGCCAGTCCCAGAGGCGGACCACCACGTAGGTCGCGGTGATCTCCTCGACCCAGCCCCACTCGTTCTCGACGATGATCGCGTCCTCGATCCGGATCGGCTGCGTGATGGCGATCTGGATGCCGGCCACGAGGTTCGACAGGACCGGCTGCATGGCCAGCCCGAGGACGAGGCCCGCCGCGCCCGCCGAGGCCAGCAGGCTGACGCCGTACTGTCGCACCGGCTCGAAGGTCATCAGCGCCACCGAGAGGGTGACGAGGGCCACCAGCGTCACGCCGGCCCGCTCCAGGATGCGCATCTGCGTGAAGTGCTTGCGCGCCAGGAGGTTGTCCTCGGCGTCGAGCTTGAACCGCCGCAGGTAGATCACCGTGGCGATGTGGAGCGCGGTGGCGCAGCACCAGCCGGTCAGCGTCACGAAGGCGACCAGCAGGATCTGGTTGAGGGCGATCCGCACCTCCCAGGACAGGTGCACGGTGGTCGAGGCGAGGCTGATCGCCACCACGATCAGGCCGAGGCGGCTCGGCCCGCGGGTGCGCGACACCAGCGAGCGCCAGAACAGGCTCTTGCCCGAGACAGCCCGCTTCATCGCCCGGTAGACGACCCCGTGCAGGGGCATCACCACGGCGCAGCAGGCGACGATGAGGATCAGGCTCTCGGCCCACCACGGCAGGTAGGCCAGCGCGCGGGCTGCGGAGCCGGCGAGCGCGTCGAGGTCCGGCATCGGGCATCGCTCCACGGGTTCCGAACGGGACCCATGGGAATGGGTGGGCGCTCGCGGGGGTTCCGCACCGCACCATGTGCCCGCCGCAACGCAGCGACCCGGCGCGGCGGCTTGCGACCCCGACTCGACTTGGCCGCGCCTACTTCGCTGCCCCGACCGTCACGCTGCCCGAGGCGGTCCGGCCGAACCGCGCCGGCCGGTACATGTCCTCCACCGTCGCGCCCGGATGGACGTAGGTCCCGGGCGAGACCGCCCGCACCGTGTAGGCCACCGTGAAGAAGGCCGACTGGCTCGGGTCGCGATCGTAGGCCGCGACGAAGCGGTCGTCCCGGAACTCGGTGTGGACAGGCTGGACGTCGGACTTGGCGAAGGCGAGCCCCTGGAGCGCGTCGGCGTCGAGGAGCTTCGGGTTGTCGATCTCCAGCCCCGCCGGCAGCGGATCGACCAGCAGCAGCCGCGCGGCCTCCGCCTTGGCCTCGGTGACCTTGAGCACCACCACGAGCCGGTCGTTCTGGCGCAGGCCGCTCGCCGGGTCGACGGTGCTGCCGTCCAGCCGGCGGAAGCTGCGCTCGATCGTGTAGCCCTGCTGCGCCGCCGGCTCCGGCACCAGGGGACTGCCGTTGACGGTCACGGCCACCTGCACCGGGCTGCGGCCGGTATTGGTGAGCTGAACGCCCCGGTCGGCCAGGGCCGCCTCCCGGTAGACCCGGGCCAGCATCCCGGTCTGCGGGGCGCCGTCCAGGGTGAACGAGAGGGCGCCCGCCTCGTTCGACAGGCTCTCGGCGGCGAGCACCATCCAGGCATTCTCCTGCGTGCTCGTCGGCCGGTCGGCCTGCTGCTCCTCGCCGAGCACGGAAGCCGCGGGGCCCAGCGCCCCCTGCGCCAGCCCGCTCTCGGCGGCGAGCGTGATCAGCCCGGCCCCGTCGCGCAGCCGGGAGCCGTAATCGGCGCGGTAGACACCCTTGTCGCGCTCGGCGCGCAGCGCGGCGAGCGCCGAGTCCATCGCCTTGGCGGCCCGGCCGCGGTCACCCAGCAGCGCCAGGGCGGCGGCGAGCTGCGCGCGCCCGAGGGCGGAGGAGAAGTCGCTGATCTTGGTGTCGGCGAGGTAGCGCAGGTCGCCCATCACCGGCCGGCCGTTCCGGGCGAGCACGTAGGCCGCGTAGGCGAGGTCGGCGCCGCCGCCCCGCACCTCGGTGGCGTTGGCCACGGCGTTGCGCAGGTAGTCGAGGGCCTGGGCGAAGGCCTTCTGCGGCACCCCGAAGCCGCGCTCGCGGGCGCGGGTCAGGAAGTCGGTCACGTAGGCGTCGAGCCAGAGGTCGCTCGACCCCTGCGCCGACCAGAGGCCGAAATCGCCGCTCGAATCCTGGCGGGCGAGCAGGCGCTCGATCGATTCGCGCACCCTTTCGTCCGCGCCCGCGTCGAGGGCGAGCTTCTCCAGGGCCGCGAGCTTGTTGACGTAGAGCAGCGGCATCGCCCGGCTCACCACCTGCTCGGAGCAGCCGTAGGGGTAGCGGTCGAGCGCCCGGAGCAGGGCCGCCACGTCGACCCCCGGCAGGGCCGTGGCCGAGAGCGAGACGCTGCCGGTGCCGGGCTGCAGGTCGGCGAGGAGGTCCGAGGTCAGCGTCAGGTTCGCCCCGGGGGCGAGGCTGCGCACCGAGCGGCGCAGCAGGGCGCCGGTCCCCGGCGCGATACCGAGCGAGAAACTCTGGTTCAGGGCGGCCGGGAGGCCGGGCCCCGACAGGGCGAGGTCGAGGCGGGCCGTGCCGGGTCCGGCGGCGGTGAGGGGAATCGCGAACTGGCCCTTGGCGCCGGCCTCCAGCCGCAGCGTCTGGCGCAGCGCGCTGGCGCCGACCACGACCGGGCCGGTCGGGTTCAGATCGACCGTGTACTCGCCCGCACGCCCCTCGACATTGTCGAGGGCGACGAACAGGCGCGAGCGGTCGCCGGTGTCGAGGAAGCGCGGCAGCGTGGCGCTGAGCACGACCGGGTCGCGGATGATCACGTCGGCCTGCGCCTGCCCGACCCGGTCGCCGCTCCAGGCGGTGACCATGACGCGGCCGGTGCCGTTGAAGGCCGGGATCGGGAAGGTGACGCTGGCCGCGCCGTCCGGCCCCACGGTCACGACCCCCGAATAGAGCGCCAGCGGCGCCTGGGTCGGCGGCGAATCGGCCAGCTCGCCGCCGCCCGCGTCGCCGCCGGAGCGGATCGCCCCGGCCGAGCCCTGCATGCCGTCGATCAGGTAGCCGTAGAGGTCGCGGACCTCCGGCCCGAGCGCCCGCTGGCCGAGGAAGTACTGGGTCGGGTCCGGCGCCGCGTAGCGGGTCAGGTTGAGGATGCCGACATCGACCAGGGCCACGGTGATCCGCGCCGGCTCGCCGACCTTCAGACCGGTGAGCTGGACCGGCAGGGTCAGGTCCTGGCGCGGGCGCGCCCGCTCCGGCGCCTTCAGGGCGACCCCGAGGCTGCGCCGCTCCCGGTCGACCGAGAACCACGCCAGACCCAGCGCCCGGCCCGGCAGGCGCTTGGCCGCCTGGTCGAGGGGCCGGTAGGCTGTGGCCACCAGGTAGGCACCGGCGCCCCACTCGGCCTTCACCGGGATGCTGACCGTGGTGCCGCCCTCCGGCACGCTGACCTCCAGGGTCTGGTGCACGCGGTCGCTGACGACCATCAGGCTGGCCTGCCCCTTGAACTTCGGGCTGAGCTTGGCCCGCAGCGTGTCGCCGGCCGCGTAGGCGGCCCTGTCGAGGGTCAAGTCGAGCAGGTCGGGCGCCTCGGCGGTCTCGGAGCCGCCCCAGCCCACCTCGAAGCCGAGGCTCGCGCTCGCCTCCGGGGCGCCCGCGGTCGAGACCTCCAGCCGGTAGCGGCCGAGGCCGACCGGCGCCTCGATCCGGCTCGGGCCGGCGGCCGTGAGGTCGACGGTGCCGCTGGCGACGCGCCGGGCGGACTTGACCGCCTCGAACGACCAGCGCCCGTCCGCCCGGTACCACTGGTAGGAGGAATCGATCCGCGACAGGGTCCAGGTCACGCCCGGCCGGGCCAGGAGCGCCCCGTCGGGGCGCGCGAACACCGCGTCGAAGCCCGCGATCCCGCCCTCCTTGAGGTCGGTGAAGCCCTTGCGCAGGGCCAGCACCGGGTTGGCCGGGAGGATCGGCAGGGTCAGGCTGCGCGACAGCGCCCGGCCGCCGGGCTCGCCGACCGCCAGCGTGATCTTCGCCTCCAGCGCCCGCGGCGCCGCGACCTGCGGCACCGGCACCGAGACGGTGGCGGCGCCCTGCGCGCTCGTGGTGGCGTGGTCCTGCAGCTCCTGGGTCGCCGGCTCGACCGCCTCGTCGTCGAGACCGATGGAATAGGTCTCCAGCCCCTTGATGCCGCTGGTGGCCGCCGCCTGCACGGTGACGCTGCCCGACACGTCGAGATCGGCGCCCGGGGCGCCGTAGAGGTAGCGGGCGGCGACGTCGACCTGCGCGGCCTCGCCCCGGTTCAGGGCCGCTTGCCGGGCCTTGAGGGTCACCTCCAGGCGCTCGGGGACGTAATCCTCCACGAGGAAGCTGGTCTCGCCGATCGCGGGCGCCTTCGGGTCCGTATAGGCGGAGACCCGCCACGTGCCGTGCATCGCCCCGGACAGGAGCGGCAGCGGCAGGGCGCGGCCGCCGAGCCCCTGGTCGGGCACCGAGACGCGCCGGTACTCGACGCCGTCCGGCCGTCTGACCACCAGGGTCAGCGGCAGGTCCGGCACGGCGGTGCCGCGGGGGTCGCGCAGAAGGGCGGTGAGCTGGACGGTCTCGCCCGTGCGGTAGACCCCGCGCTCCGGGAACAGGTAGGCGTCGAGGCCGCCGGTCTCGGGCCGCCCCTTCACGCCGCGGTCGGTGAGGTCGAAGGCGCCGAGATTGAGGTCGAGGAAGCCGTAATCGCCGCCCGCCTGGGCGACCACGAGGCTCGGCGCCAGGCCACCCTCCCCGCGGGCGAGCCCGGGATCGAAGGCGGCGTGGCCCTGCGCATCCGTGGTCCGGGTGCCCAGCACCTCGTTGTTGCGGGCGATGAGCCGGATCTCGGCGCCCGGCATCACCTGCGCGGAGGCGAGCGAGCGCAGGACCACCGTGACCCCGTCCCGGCCCTTGGTGGCGGTGAGCCCCAGGTCGGAGACCACGAACCACTGGGTCGCTTGGGTGTCGTATTCCTCGTCGGAGGCGGCCACGCCCGACGGGCGGGCCAGCATCACGTAGAGGCCGGGCTCCAGCTTGCCCACGGCCTGGAGGACCGGGAAGGCTGTGACCGCCTCCTGGTTGATCTCGGCCTTGGCGGTGTCGAGGGTGCCCTTCCAGACGCGCTGGCCCTTATCGGACGCGATCGTCCGGGCGGTGGACCCGCTGAGCTGGCCCAGGAAGTCCTCGGACCGCAGGGTCGGCAGCAGGCCGCGGTCGCCGATGCGCAGCACCTCGACGTCGAGCTTGGGCGCGTTCACCGAGACCAGGGGCACGCCCGCCTGGCCGGTCCGGGGCAGGACGTAGTTGCGCCCGGTGAAGCGCACCTGCGGGGCGCGGTCGCGGACGTAGATCTCGTAATCGGCGGCCTTGAGCAGGCTCTCGCCGACCGCGGAGGGCAGGCCCGGGCGGACCACGATGGCGTAGCGGCCGCCGTGCTTGAGCCCGTCGACGCAGACCTGGGAGCCCTCCCCGGTCACGGCGGCCGCGCTGCTGCCCGAGACGGCGACGAAGGGCGCGTAGTCGGTCTTGGGCCGGATCGCCTCCGAGAAGGTGAAGCAGGCCCGCGGGGCGGCCGCGTCGGAATCGACCTTGTAGTCGAGGATGCGGAAGCCGTGCTGAGCCCGCAGGGTCTCGTAGGTCTCCCGGACCGGGGCGGCATCGGCCAGAGCGAGGCTCGCCGCGTAGGCGTCGAGCGCCGGGCGCCAGGATTCCTGCTCGGCCTCCGCGGCGCCGAGGGCGGCCAGCCGGCGCCGGCCGTCGCCGGCCGGGGCGCGGTGCGGGCCGCAGGAGGCGACTGCGCGAGCGGCGACTGGGCGAGCTGGGTCTGGGCGAGCTGGGTCTGGGCGAGCGGCGACTGGGCGAGGGCCGGACCGCTGGCGATCCCTCCGAGGAGCGCCAGGGCACCCGCGAGCCGTCCGAGCCGCGCCATCAGCCTGTTCCCCACCCGCAATCCCGATGATTCGCCCCGGGTCCCGTCGCGCCGGAGCCTAGCACCGGCGGTCGGGCCCGCAACGCTCCGGATCGCTGGAGGCCCTGCCCGGCCCCGCGCCGCGGCTCAGAACGCCTTCAGCACCTGCTCGGCGTGCTCGACCGCCACCGGGCCGGCGAAGCAGTGGGAGACCAGCGCGCGGTAATCCTGCCAGGGCTGCGAGCCGGTGAAGTCCTTGGTGTGGGCCTCCAGCGTGTCCCAGTGGATCAGCAGCCGGTAGCGCTGCGGGTGCTCGATCGAGCGCCGGACCTCGAAGTGCCGGCAGCCCTTGGCCTGCTTGAAGATCGCCGAGGCCTCGGCGATGCCCTTCTCGAACTCGGCCTCCAGGCCGGGCTTGATCTCGATCTGCGCGATTTCGAGGATCATCGGTGCGGTTCCTGTCTCAGGGGCGGAGAGGGCGGCCGAGCTTGGCCGCGAGGATGCGCTGCGGGCTCAAGGCGGGGTCGGCCTGGGCGGAGACCGGCAGGTAGGCGGTCTGCTCAAGCATGTAGCGGCCGCCCATGGCCCCGTGCATGACGAGGTCCGAGAAGGTCACCCAGGTCTCGCTCGGGCGGAACTCCACGTCGGCCTGGGGCGCCGACGCCTGATAGGCCTCGTCCTGCTTGAGAGCGTCGTGCAGGTGCAGCATCAGGTGGTCGTATTCCGAGCGCTTCGCCTTGGTGATGCGCAGCGCCGCGAGCAGGCGCGCCGAGAGCGGCGCGTAGCCCGGCAGCCGCGGCAGGAACCTCTCCGCCATCGACCCGAAATCCTCGCCGACCCGCCAGCGGCGCGCCTCGCCCGCGGGGTTGATGTTGCGGAACACCCGCAGGATCCGCCTCTCGCCGATCGGGTTCGACGGGAAGGCGTCGACGTGCAGGCGCGTGTCGTCGCGCCGCCAGCTCAGCTTGCGCCGGTCGACGTCGAACGGCCGGTAGGAGGTGCCGGCGAGGCTCACCCGGTCGAGGTATTCGGGCAGATGGGTGCCGATCAGGTCGCGGGCGAAGGCGCGGTAGCGGATCAGGAGCTGGCGCAGGGCCTCCTGCTCCTCCGGCGTGCCGGCCGCGCCGCGCAGTTCCGCGGCCTCGCCGCGGATGTTGACGTTCTTGGCCTTGCCGTCCGCGAAGGGCCGCTCGGTGAACCGGCGCTCGAAGTCGCTGAACGGGAAGGGCAGGTCCGGGAACAGCAGCACCGCTCCGGCTTCGAGCTCCCGCGCCAGGGAGCCGGGCGCCTCGCCGGGGGCGACTCTGCGGATCGGGCTGATCATCGTCTGCGCGTTGGCTGCCGTCACGGTTCCGCCCCCTCTAGCGGAGCCGCCGGGGTGAGGCCAGGGCCGCGCATTTCCGGTGGACGGCCGGTGTCATCCACCGGCCCGGCGGAGGGCGCCCGCCCGATCGGCTTGCGCAACCGCTTCGTTCCCGGCACGTTCCCCGGCCAGCACCCGGCCCGAGAGCCCGGCGGAGGATGGCGCCGATGGCGACGTTGAAGGAATTCGAGGAAGCCCTGCGCGAGCACGGCATGAACATGGCGCTGGCGCTCCTGGAGCGCCTGCGCGAGCGCGACCGCGCGACCCGGACGGTGAAGCCCGCCCGGCGGCTGACCGGCCAGAAGATGACCCCGGAACTCGCCCGGGCGATCCTGGACCTGCACGCCACGACCGGCATGACCCAGCAGGAGATCGCCTTCAAGGTCGGGGTCAACCAGGGCCGCGTGAACGAGGTGATCAAGCGCGGCAAGTGGCTGACCGACGACCCGAGCGCCCCGGAGGCCGTGGCCCGCGACAAGGCGGTGGCCCGGTTGCGCGGCGACCCGAAGCCCAAGAAGCCGGCCGCCGCCCGCCCCGCCTCCGCGCGGGCCAAGGAGCGCAAGACGGCCCCGCCGAAGGCGCGCAACCAGGGTCAGCTGGCGCTGGGGGATCTCTGAGGGGCTCCCGCGGCCCCCGTCCTCGCGGGCGGGGCGCAGCAAGCCTGGGCAGCGCGACCCTGCGAAGCGCGGCGACGCTGGATCGCTTCGCTTCGCTCGCGAGGACGGTGCGGGCTCTCGCCTCCGATGGCCCGCGCGCTCACCCGGCCGGCGCGAAATGGCCCCGGTAGCGCGCGCCGATCACCTCGACTGGCAGCGCGACGAACACGTCCGTCGTACCGAACTGGCGGTCGATCACCGCGCCGTCGCCGAAGGTGGCGCCGAGGCGCAGGTAGCCCTTGATCAGGGGCGGCAGCGCCTGGAGCGCGGCCTTGGTATCCACCGCCTCGCGCGGCATCCGGTCCATCGCCACCGCCCGCTCCGGCAGCGCCCGGGCCCGCCAGCCCTCCGGCGCGCGGGCGTGGTGGTGCAGGAAGGCGAGCGGCAGGGCCAGGCGGTCCGGATCGGTCCCCTCGAGGCTCGCGCAGCCGATCAGCGCGTCGATCCGGTGGTGCAGGACGTAGGCGTAGATCCCCTGCCACAGCAGCTCGACGGTCCGCTTGCTCCGGTAGGGCTTGAGCACGCAGGAGCGGCCGAGTTCCAGGAGCCGCCGGTGCCCCTGCGCGGCGAGCAGCGGCGCGAGGTCGTACTCGCTCTCGGAATAGAAGCCGGTGTGCTGCTCGGCCACCGCGCCGCGCAGCAGCCGGTAGGTGCCGACGACCTTCGGGCGCGGCTCGACGAAGGGCTTCTTCCGCCGCGGCGCCGCGTGGTCGAGGACGAGCAGGTGGTCGCAGACCGCGTCGTAGCCGTCGACGTCGCGGCGGGACAGGGCGGCGAGCCCGGAGGGCACCGCCGACATCTCCTCGTAGAAGACCTTGTAGCGCAGCCGCTGGGCCTGCCGGATCTCCGATCTCCGCGTCGCCAGCCGGACCTCGAGGCTGCCGATGCGGCCGAGGCTGCGCCCCTCGAACGGCTCGGGCAGGCGGATCGCCCGCTCGGCCGAAAGCACCTCGTCGATTCCACCCGCGCCCTCGACGCCCGGCCGCGGGGCCGACCGGCGGCGCAGCTTGGCGATCGGCGCGCCGACGCCCCATTGCACGCCCTTGTGCCAGCCGGCTCCGAGCGCGCTGTAGGCTCCGCGGGCGAGATTGGCGACCATGGTCGGGTTCACTCCGGGTGCGCGTCCGTGCACCGTCGAATCCGACAGAGAGCACGATGGCCACACGCCATTATGACAGCCGCCACGAGAAAGCGCCCCGGCCGGGGCCGGGGCGCTCCGAGAGCCTGATCGGGGCCCGATCGGAACCTGACGGTTCCGCCCCGGGCGGGATCAGGCGGCCTGCTGGACCGCGTCCTTGCGGACGTCGCCCTCGATCACCGGGGCGCCGGGGCGCACCGCCGAGGCGATCTCGATGCGACGGGGCTTCTTCGCCTCCGGGACCTCGCGGACGAGGTCGATGTGGAGGAGACCGTTCTCCAGCGCCGCGCCGGTCACCTGGACGTGGTCGGCGAGCTGGAACCGGCGCTCGAAGGCGCGGGCCGCGATGCCCTGGTGCAGGAACTCCGCCTTGCCCTCGGCCTTGCGCTCGCCCTTCAGCGTGAGCGCGTTCTCCCGCACCTCGATCGACAGGTCGGACTCGGTGAAGCCGGCGACCGCGACGGTGATGCGGTAGGCGTTCTCGCCGGTCCGCTCGATGTTGTAGGGCGGGTAGGTCGGGGCCGCCTCGGCGCTCGCGAACTGGTCGAGGGCGGAGAACAGGCGATCGAAGCCGACGGTGGAGCGGTACAGGGGAGCGAGATCGAACTGACGCATGACATATCCTCGTCTGAGCAACATGCAATTCCGGTCCGCCCGATGGGCCGGACCCGTCTCTCGTGCCGCCTGACGGCCGGCACAGACGAGATATCGGAGGGGGAAAATCGCGCTTCAAGACCCCCGGCGAGGGTCGGAAACGAGATTTTTTCGCTACGGTCGCAGGGTGCATCGGAGGGTGCATCGAGCGCGCATCGGGCAGCGCACGCTCGATGCACGGGACGGTGCGCGGAGGCGCTGAGGTGAGGCCAGTGAGACGCTTCGACGGTGACACCGGGCGCGAGCCGCCGCTCCTGACCCTGCGCGGCACGCCCGACAACCCGGTCCCGCCGGGCGGCACGCTGATCGCCGTCGGCACGCGCGACGACTGCACCCTGCGGGCGGCCTACTGGCAGACCACCGCGCGCACCTGCCGGGGCACGGTCTGCCTGCTCCAGGGCCGGGCCGAATTCATCGAGAAGTACTACGAGACGATCCACGAACTGCGCGCCCGGGGCTTCGCGGTCGTGGCCTTCGACTGGCGCGGCCAGGGCGAATCGGACCGCCGGGTCGACGATCCGCACAAGGGCCACGTCGCCCGGTTTGACGATTACCGCCTCGACCTGCGGGCCGTGGCCGAGACGGTCCTGGTGCCGCTGATGCCCGAGCCCCATGTCGGCCTCGCGCATTCCATGGGCGGATGCGTCGCCCTCCTCGCGGCCCTCGACGGCGCGCTGCCGTTCCGGCGGCTGGTGACCCTGGCGCCGATGCTGTCGATCCGGATGGTCCGCTGGCCGGCCGGGGCCGCGATCCTGTCGCGGGTGCTGCAGCGGCTCGGCCTCGGGAGCCGCTACATCCCGTTCGGCAAGCCGGTCTCGATCGCCACCAACCCGTACGCGGGCAACCGCCTGTCGCGGGACCCGGTCCGCTACGCCCGCAACGCCGCGGCGGCCCGGCAGGTCGGTGCCGGCGCGGTCGGCGACCCGACGATCGCGTGGCTCGCCGAGGCGTTCCGCGCGATGGCGCGGCTGCGCGCGGCGGAGCAGGACGGCGACCAGGGCGAGCCCGGCGGCCGACGCGGCGAGCGTGACCGGCCAGGACGGCCAAAGCAAGGTCGCGGCGGCGAGCGCCGCCAGGGCGAGATTGGCCGCGAACACCCGTCCGACCACGCCGGGCACGGTCAGCCCGTTGACGGTGGCCCGCTGGTAATAGTGTTCGCGATGGGCCTCCCAGACCCGCTCGCCCCGCGCCGCCCGCGCGGCGAGGGTCAGGCTGGCATCGGCGAGGTAGACGAGCGGCAGCAGCAGCGCCGCGGCGAGCCCGCCCGCCAGGGCGAGCTGACACAGCAGCCACGCGGTGACGAGCCCGATCGGCAGAGAGCCGACATCCCCGAGGAAGAGCCGCGCGACCGGCCGGTTGAACGGCGCGAAGCCCAGCACCGCGCCCAGCAGGCTCGCCGCCACCAGGGTCGGCAGCGGCGGCAGGTGCCCGGCGAGGCCGACGAGCAGGAGCGCGCCCGCCACCGGGACGATCTCCGCCACCGTCATCCAGTCGAGCCCGTCCATGAAGTTCGTCAGGTTGACGAACCACAGGCCGGCCAGCAGCGCGAGGCCGCGCTCCAGCCAGAGCGGCAGGCCGGGCAGCAGGCGCCCGTCCAGGTGCCAGACCAGCAGGCCGACCACGACGGCCTGCACGGCGAGCCGCAGGGCGGCCGGCAGCGGCCGGACGTCGTCCACGGCACCGAGGACGGCCAGGGCCAGGGCGCCGCCGGCGAGCCAGATCCAGTCCGGCCGCCCGCCGATCTCCGGCGCCGCGATCAGCAGGCCCGAGATCGTGACCAGCGCCGTCACCACGGCGATCCCGCCCCCCTGCGGTGTCGGCACGGTGTGGCTGGAGCGGGCGTTCGGCCGGGCCAGGGCGTAGCGCTGCAGCAGCAGGCGCAGGCGCAGGATCAGGCCCGCCGAGAGGGCGGCGGCGAGGGGTACCGCCAGGAGCAGGATCGCCGTCAGGGCGAACGGCAGGGCGAACGGCAGGGCGAACAGGGCGGGCGGCGCGTCGGGCGGCAAAATGGGCGGCAAGTTGGGCGGCAAGTTGGGCGGCATGGCGCCGTCCTACGCGATCCGCCGCCCGACCGTGAGGGGGCTACGCCGCCCGCACCGTGGCGAGGAAGCGCGCGACCTCGGCCCCGAGATGCTCGGACTGGCGCGACATCTCGCTCGCGGCCCCGAGCACCTGGGCGGCGGCGGCGCCCGTCTCCTCGGCGGACTGGGCGAGGCTCGCGATGGTGCCGGTGACCGCGCCGGTGCCGGCGGCCGCCTCGGCGACGTTGCGGACGATCTCCTGGGTGGCCGCCCCCTGCTGCTCGACGGCGGCCGCGATGCTGGCGGCCACGCCGTCGATCTCGCGGATGCGCCGCCCGATCCCGTCGATCGCCGACGCGGCCTGCCCGGTGGAGGACTGGATCCGGCCGATCTGGCCGGTGATCTCCTCGGTGGCCCGGGCGGTCTGCTCGGCGAGCGCCTTCACCTCCGAGGCGACGACCGCGAAGCCGCGGCCCGCGGCGCCGGCACGCGCCGCCTCGATCGTGGCGTTGAGCGCCAGCAGGTTGGTCTGGGCGGCGATCCCGGAGATCAGCGCCACCACGTCGCCGACCTTCGCGGCCGCGCCGCTCAGGTCCTGGACCAGCGCCACCGTGTTGGTCGCCTCGGCGACGGCGACCCG
Organism: Methylobacterium mesophilicum; assembly: GCF_036441335.1. GTDB lineage: Bacteria > Pseudomonadota > Alphaproteobacteria > Rhizobiales > Beijerinckiaceae > Methylobacterium > Methylobacterium mesophilicum_B. The sequence continues at coordinate 202,837 of NZ_MLBW01000015.1, read as the reverse complement.
CGCGAGCTCCGCCGAGCCGCTGACCTGCCGGCCGATCTCCTGTACGGAGGAGCCGAGCTCCTCGGCGGCGGCCGCGACGGTGTTGACGTTGGCGGCGGCGTCGCCCGCCGCGGCCGCCGGATCGAGCGGCTCTTTGAAAGCGCTTTCAGATAGCCAGCGGCCGGGTGGCGGCGCGGCGCTGCGTCTCGGCGTCGGCGCGGGCCAGCGCCGTCTCCGCCTCCAGGGCGCGCGCCCGGACGAGGTTGTCGCGGAACACCACCACGGAGCCCGCCAGCGCCCCGATCTCGTCGCGGCGCTCCTGCCCGGAGATCGCCACCTCGGCGTCGCCCGCCGCGAGGCGCTGCGTCACGGCGGCGATCTTGCGGAGCGGCCCGCTGACGCCGCGGGTCACCAGCACGAAGGCGCCGAGCGCCACCAGCAGGGCGAGGCCGGCGAGCGCCAGCACGTTCCGCTTGGCGGCGTCGTAGGTCTGCGCGATCAGCGTGCCGCTCGCCTGCGATCCGTCGCCGTTCAGGGCGACGAGCTTCTCCCAGTCGGCCATGATGGCGCGGATGCTGTCCGACATCGTCGTGTTGTAGATCCGCTGGCCGCCGGCGACGTCGCCCGCCTCGGCCTTGGCCACCGCCTCCCGCTGCTGCTCGGCGTAGGTGGCCACGTGCTGGCGGAACACCGCGTAGGCCTCGCGCTCGGGCTGGGTCAGCGGCAGGGCCTCGTACCGGGCGTACTGGGCGGCGAGCAGCGCGTCGCGCTTGGCGATCTGGTCGGCGACCTCGGCGCGCAGCGCCGGCGTGTCGGCGGTGATCAGGCGCACGGCGTTGACCCGCTGCCGCATGAAGTTGATGCCGATCCGGCCGAGGGCGTCGGTGGCCGGGATGCGCGTGTCGCGCAGCTGCGCGGCGGCGGACTCGATGCGCCCGAGCTCGGCCAGCGAGAGACCGCTCGTGGCGGCGATCAGCAGCACCAGGGCCGCGAGACACAGGCCGAGCTTGGCCGCGATGGAGATGCCGGCGCGCATAGGTATTGGTCCCCGATCCCGTATCTGGGATCGGAGCCCATGCTTGTCCGATAAACGTTAAAGTTGTTTGGATCCTGCCCGGACCGGCCGACATCCGGGCAGGAACGGTCCGCTAGTAGACCTGTGCCTCCGCGCGCGGCTGATCCGCCGGGCCGTCGCGCCGCTCCAGGCCCTTCTCCACGACCTTGGCGAGCCCGACCATGATCTGGTCGATGGCGTAGTCCTTCGGCGTGTAGACGGCGCGCACGCCCATGTTCTTCAGGACGAGCTCGTCCTCCGGCGAGATGATGCCGCCGACCACCACCGGGACGTGGTCGAGCCCGGCCTCGCGCATCTTGGCGCGGACCTCCCGCACCAGCGGCACGTGGGAGCCGGACAGGATCGACAGGCCGACCACGTGGGCGCCGGTCTCCTTGGCCTTCGCGACGATCTCGGCCGGCGTCTGACGGATGCCGTCGTAGGTGACGTCGAAGCCGACGTCCCGGGCGCGGAGCGCGATCTGCTCGGCGCCGTTGGAATGGCCGTCGAGGCCCGGCTTGCCGACCACGAGCTTCGGCGTCTCGCCCAGCCGCTCGCCGAGATCGGCGATCAGCAGCTTGGCCTCCTCGGCCGCCCCGGACGAGACCGTCTCCAGGGTCACGCCGGTGGGCGCCCGGTACTCGCCGAAGACCGCCCGCAGGCGCGCGCCCCACTCGCCCGTCGTGACGCCGGCCCTGGCGGCCTCGATCGAGGGCGGCATGATGTTGGCGCCGGAGCGCGCCGCCTGCTCCAGGGCGTCGAGGGCCTGGCCCACGGCGCTCTCGTCGCGGCGGCCGCGCCACTCGCGGATCCGGCCCTGCGCCTCCATCTCGACGGTCTCGGAGACGGAGAAGATCGCCCCCTCCCCGGCCGTGAGCGGCGACGGCTCCCCCTGCTGCCACTTGTTGACGCCGACCACGATCTGCTCGCCGGCCTCGATCGCCGAGATCCGCCGCGCGTTGGATTCCACCAGCGCGCGCTTGAGCGCCCCGGTCTCGACCGCCGCGACGGCGCCGCCGATGCCGCCGATCCGCTCCAGCTCGGCGCGGGTCTGCGCCTTCAGTTCCTCGACCTTGGCCTCGATCACGTGGCTGCCGTCGAAGATGTCGTCGTACTCGAGGAGGTCGGTCTCGAAGGCCAGGATCTGCTGCATGCGCATGGACCATTGCTGGTCCCAGGGCCGCGGCAGACCGAGCGCCTCGTTCCAGGCCGGGAGCTGCACCGCGCGGGCGCGGGCGCGCTTGGACAGCGTCACCGCCAGCATCTCGATCAGGATGCGGTGGACGTTGTTCTCCGGCTGCTGCTCGGTGAGCCCCAGCGAGTTCACCTGCACGCCGTAGCGGAAGATGCGCTTCTTCGGGTCGTCGATGCCGTAGCGCTCCCGGGCGATCTCGTCCCAGAGTTCCGAGAACGCCCGCATCTTGCAGATCTCGGTGACGAACCGCAGGCCCGCGTTCACGAAGAACGAGATCCGGCCGAACACCTCGGGGAAGCTCGCGGCGTCGAACTCGGGGTCGTCGCGCACGGTGTCGAGCACCGCGATGGCGATGGCGAGCGCGTAGGATAGCTCCTGGACCGGCGTCGCCCCCGCCTCCTGCAGGTGGTAGGAGCAGACGTTCATCGGATTCCACTTCGGCACGTTCTTCGTGGTGAAGAGGATCACGTCCTTGGTGAGCCGCAGGCTGGGCGCGGGCGGGAACACGTAGGTGCCGCGCGACAGGTACTCCTTGATGATGTCGTTCTGGGTCGTGCCCTGGAGCGCGGCGATCGGCGCGCCCTGCTCCTCGGCCACCGCGAGGTAGAGCGCCAGCAGCCACGGGGCCGTGGCGTTGATCGTCATCGAGGTGTTCATCTGGGCGAGCGGGATGTCCTGGAACAGGGTCCGCATGTCGCCGAGATGCGCGATCGAGACGCCGACCTTGCCGACCTCGCCGCGGGACAGCTCGTGGTCGGGATCGTAGCCGGTCTGGGTCGGCAGGTCGAAGGCGACCGACAGGCCGGTCTGGCCCTTGGCGAGGTTGCCCCGATAGAGCTTGTTGGACTCCGCCGCGGTCGAGTGCCCCGCGTAGGTGCGGATGATCCAGGGCTTGTCGCGGCTCGACTTGTCGCTCCTGGTCTCGGCGACGCTCGCGCCCATTCCTCGCCTCCGTGTGATCTTTGTATCCGCGCGGGGCGCGGCCTTGCGGTCACCGTAGCGAAGGCTTGAGCACGCGTCATCCGGGACGGAAGTGCAAGACGCCCGCGCGGGCATCGGCGGCTCATGAAAAAACTTGCCCGCCGGAACAGCGGGATTTGAAGGTGCCGCGGCGCGCCGCCGGCCGCGTGCCGCCCGCACGCGCGGTCCGGACGGTTGTCCCGGCCCGCTCTGTCAATGCTGGTATAATGTCTACCTGAACTGTACTGCGCGGGACTTGCCGCCGGTCAGGCGCGAGACAGCACGTCTTAACAAGGACTTAGAGGGGCATGTGCTCGCCCAGCGACCGGGAGCAGCGCGGGCCCTCGGCGGCGGAGTCGGGCAAGGTCTCGGGACCGGGCGACCGAGGCCAGCGCCGAATAATACTTGGTCTGCCGGAAAGCCGATTTTGAATACGTGGCTGCGCGCCCTGTGCTCGCGCTTTTTTCATGTCGGAAACCGTCGGCTTTCGACTTTCGGCCCACTTGGACGCCTCCGGCATCGCCGGTATAGCGCGATGGAGAACCGCGGCCGTGAGAAACACGCGGGACGAGAGGAGAGCGAGATGGCGGCGAGCGCTGCGATCAGTCCGACGGGTGGGGAGGTCAAGGACCTCTACGAGATGGGTGAGATCCCGCCGCTGGGTCATGTGCCGGCCAAGATGTATGCCTGGGCGATCCGGCGCGAGCGGCACGGTCCCCCGGAGCAGTCCCACCAGCTCGAGGTGCTGCCGGTCTGGGAGATCGGCGACGACGAGGTGCTGGTCTACGTCATGGCGGCGGGCGTCAACTACAACGGCGTCTGGGCCGGCCTCGGCGAGCCGATCTCGCCCTTCGACGTGCACAAGGGCGAGTACCACATCGCGGGCTCCGACGCCTCCGGCATCGTCTGGAAGGTCGGCTCCAAGGTGAAGCGCTGGAAGGTCGGCGACGAGGTCATCGTCCACTGCAACCGGGACGACGGCGACGACGAGGAGTGCAACGGCGGCGACCCGATGTTCTCGCCCTCGCAGCGCATCTGGGGCTACGAGACCGGCGACGGCTCGTTCGCGCAGTTCTGCCGGGTGCAGTCCCGCCAGCTCATGGTCCGGCCGAAGCACCTCACCTGGGAGGAGGCGGCCTGCTACACGCTGACGCTCGCCACCGCCTACCGCATGCTGTTCGGCCACGCCCCGCACACGGTGAAGCCCGGCCAGAACGTGCTGATCTGGGGTGCCTCCGGCGGCCTCGGCGTGTTCGGCGTGCAGCTCTGCGCGGCCTCGGGCGCCAACGCGATCGCGGTGATCTCGGACGATTCGAAGCGGGACTACGTGATGAGCCTCGGCGCCAAGGGCGTCATCAACCGCAAGGACTTCAACTGCTGGGGCCAGCTCCCGAAGGTCAACAGCCCCGAGTTCCACGCCTGGACCAAGGAGGCGCGGAAGTTCGGCAAGGCGATCTGGGACATCACCGGCAAGCAGGACGTCGACATCGTGTTCGAGCATCCCGGCGAGGCGACTTTCCCGGTCTCGGCGCTGGTGGTGAAGCGCGGCGGCATGGTGGTGTTCTGCGCCGGCACGACCGGCTTCAACATCACCTTCGACGCCCGCTACGTCTGGATGCGCCAGAAGCGCATCCAGGGCTCGCACTTCGCCCACCTCAAGCAGGCCTCGGCGGCGAACCAGTTCGTGCTCGACCAGCGGATCGACCCGTGCATGAGCGAGGTCTTCCCCTGGGACAAGATCCCCCAGGCCCACACCAAGATGTGGAAGAACCAGCACCCGCCGGGCAACATGGCCTGCCTCGTCAACTCCCCGCGCGCCGGCCTGCGCACGGTCGAGGACGTGATCGAGGCCGGCCCGCTCAAGCGGTAGGGTGCCCCGTCGGGCCGGCCCCGCTCTCGCGCGGGGCCGGCCCGATCGTCTAAGCTCGCGGCGTCCCGCGCCGACTCGCTGACCGGTTCGGTGTGCCGGGACGCGCGGATGACGGGCCCACGCGATCCTGCCAGGACCCGGCCCCGATCCGAACAGGGGGCACGGCTTTGAGCGGCGACGACGAAACTTACGTCTACGACGAGGCGACGGGCGAGTGGCTCCCGCCCGGCTCCGCGGCCACGCCCCCCGCGGCGACGGCCGTCCGCGACGCGGCCGGCAACATCCTGGCCGACGGCGATTCGGTCACCCTGATCAAGGACCTCAAGGTCAAGGGCGCCAACCAGACCCTGAAGCAGGGCACGGTCATCCGCTCGATCCGGCTCACGGACGATCCGGAGGAGATCGACTGCCGCCACGACACCATCAAGGGCCTGGTGCTGCGCACCGAGTTCGTGCGCAGGCGCTGAGACCGATTCGGGGCGGCGCTTCCCCCGACCGTTCGCGCTACCGCCGCCGCGTCTCGTCCTGCGGCAGGTGGCGGCCGTAGGCCTCCTGCTTCTCCGCGCGCTCCTGGATCAGGTCGGCGTAGGCCTGCCGCATCTCCGGCGACACGCTGATGCTCTTGCCCTTGGCGGCCTTGCGCTTGGGCGCCTTCTTGAAGGTGTTGTTGGTGTCGCTCATGCCGGGCCCCGCGTCGAACCGTGGCGGCATCGCGTGGCCGGACGACCGATCCGGGAGCCGGCCGCCGCCCAGGGCCGGACATCCGCCCTGTAGCGCATCGCGGCGCCGGACGCACGGCTGCTGGGATCGGGCCGGGATCGGGCCGGGGCCGGATTGATCTGGCCTGTCGCGGCGGCCTCTGCCAGGATCGGCCGACGAGGGTCGGAGGGCGGGCATGGATTCGGGTGACGCGTCGCGGTGTCGGATCCCGGGCGCCCCGCGCGGCCGCGCCCGGCGCGCCTCCGCCCTCGCGATCCTGATCGCCCTCGGCACCGGGCCGGTCGCGGNATCGCCGCCTTCCTCGCCGCCCAGGGCATCGCCGCCGCGCCGCCCCGACCGGGGGGCGGGCCCGGCGCGGTCGCGCCCGCCGTGTTCGGGATCACCTGCCGGTAGGGATCGCGAAGGTCGGATGTCCTGTCGCTCGGCCGGGACCCGCGGCCGTCCAGGGTCCCGGGCGGACCATCGTCCGCCCGGGCGACGGGTTCCGGCTCAGAGCCGCCCGGTGACCAGGAGAACGATCAGCACGATCAGCAGGATGCCGCCCAGGCCGAAGCCGGGCCCGCGATACGCGCCGCCGCCGAGGAAGCCGCCGCCGCCGAAGGCCAGGATGATCAGGATGATGAGCAGGATGGTGACGAGGGACATCGGTCGCGTTCTCCGGACGGTCGCGCTGGTGCGAGCGTGACCGTTCAAACGCTGCGACATTCCGTTCCGTTCAACGCCAAGCTACGCTTTTGTGAGGAAAATTCCGGATGAGGCCCGGGCCTCAGGCGTGCCAGTCCGGCAGGGCCTCCGCGGGCGCGTCGAGCCAGCCCGGCACCGGCAGGTCGCGCTCGGCGAGGAAGGTCGGGTTGAACAGCTTCGAGGCGTAGCGGGCCGCCCCGTCGCACAGGATCGTCACGACGGTGTGGCCGGGCCCGAGGTCCCGGGCCAGCCGGATCGCCCCGGCGACGTTGATGCCCGACGAGCCGCCCAGCGACAGCCCCTCCTCCCGCATCAGCCCGAAGACGATGTCGAGGGCCTCGCGGTCCGGGATCCGGAAGGCGCGGTCCGGGGTGAAGCCCTCCAGGTTGCGGGTGATCCGTCCCTGGCCGATCCCCTCGGTGATCGAGGAGCCCTCGGCCTTCAGGGTGCCGGTCGTGTAGTGGGCGTAGAGGGCCGAGCCTTCCGGATCCGACAGTGCGATCCGTACCTGCGGGTTGCGGGCGCGCAGGGCCTCGGCGGTGCCGGCCAGCGTGCCGCCGGTCCCGGCCGCGCAGACGAAGCCGTCGACCCGGCCGCCGGTCTGCGCCCAGATCTCCGGACCGGTGCCGTCGACATGGGCCCGCCGATTGGCGACGTTGTCGAACTGGTCGGCGAAGAAGGCGCCCGCCGGCTCGGTGGCGGCGAGCTTCTCCGCGAGCCGCCGGGCCACGTGGACGTAGTTGTTCGGGTTGGCGAAGGGCACCGCCGGCACCTCCACCAGCCGGGCGCCCGCGAGCCGCAGGGTCTGCTTCTTCTCCTCGGACTGGGTGACCGGGATGACGATCAGCGTCCGGTAGCCGCGCACCGAGGCCACGAGGGCGAGGCCGATGCCGGTGTTGCCGGCGGTGCCCTCGACGATCGTGCCGCCCGGCCGGATCAGGCCCCGCGCCTCCGCGTCCCGCACGATCGAGAGCGCGGCGCGGTCCTTCACCGACAGGCCGGGATTGAGGAACTCGGCCTTGCCGTAGATGGCGCAGCCGGTCTCCTCGGAGGCCCGGCGCAGGCGGATCAGCGGCGTCTGGCCGATGGCGGCGAGGACATCGGGGGCGGGTTCGCGACTCGGTGCGGTCATGGGCAGGAGCCTAGGACGCCGTGCTCATGCTGGCGAGCCTCACCCGAACACGTGCCCCCCGTTGATCCGCAGACCCACCGGGTGCCCGGCGGCGTAGCGCACGCCGTCGGAATCCTCGACCGCCAGTACGCGACCCTCGGCGTCGGCCACCTCGATCCGCTGGCGGCCCTGCGTCCGGTAGGAGCTGCGCACGGTGCCGGAGAGGTGCGAAGCCTCGGGCTCGGCGAGCTGGAGCTGCCAGGGGCGCACGTAGAGCTTCACCGGACCGATCGTGCCGACCGGCGCGACGACCGGCGTCTCCCGCCCGCGCACCAGCACCCGGCCGCCCTCGGCGATGGCCTCGACCTCGACGGAATCGCCCAGAAACTTCATGACGGTCGCGGAGGCCGGATTCTCCTGCACCTCGTCCGGCGTGCCGACCTGCTCCAGCCGGCCGCGATCCAGCACCGCCACCCGGTCGGACAGCTCCAGCGCCTCGTCCTGGTCGTGGGTCACGAAGATCGTGGTCTGGCCGGTGCGGTCGTGGATCTCGCGCAGCCAGCGGCGCAGGTCCTTTCGGACCTGGGCGTCCAGCGCCCCGAAGGGCTCGTCGAGCAGCAGCACCCGCGGCTCCACGGCGAGCGCGCGGGCGAGCGCCACGCGCTGGCGCTGACCGCCCGAGAGCTGCGACGGGTAGCGGTCGCCGAACCCCGACAGGCGGATCAGGTCGAGCAGGTCGCCGACCCGGCGCTTGATCTCGGTCTTGGACGGGCGATCGGCGCGGCGGCGCGCGTTCAGCCCGTAGGCGATGTTGTCGGCCACGCTCATGTGCTTGAACAGGGCGTAGTGCTGGAAGACGAAGCCGACCGCCCGCTCCTGCACGGCGAGTCCGGTGGCGTCGTCGTCCCCGAACAGGATCCGGCCCCGGTCCGGCGCGTCGAGCCCGGCGATGATCCGCAAGAGCGTCGTCTTGCCCGAGCCCGAGGGGCCGAGCAGCCCGATCAGCTCGCCCGCCCGCACGTCCAGCGACAGGTCGTGCAGCACCGCCGCCGTGTCGAACGTCTTCGAGACGTTCTCGACCCGGATCGCCGTCGAAGGGCGATCCGAGGGCCTGTCAGTGCGCCCGGCCGTGCGCGAGCTCGCCCGCGAAGCGCCATTCGAGGACGGATTTGAGGACGAGGGTGATGAGGGCAAGGACGGCGAGGAGCGAAGCGACGGCGAATGCGGCGACGAAGTTGTACTCATTGTAGAGGATCTCCACGTGGAGTGGGATGGTGTTGGTCAGGCCGCGGATGTGGCCCGACACCACCGACACCGCCCCGAACTCGCCCATCGCCCGGGCATTGCAGAGGAGCACGCTGTAGAGCAGGCCCCAGCGGATATTGGGCAGCGTCACCGTCCGGAACGCGTGCAGGCCCGAGGCGCCGAGTGTCAGCGCCGCCTCTTCCTCGGCGGTCCCCTGCTCCTGCATCAGCGGGATCAGCTCGCGGGCGACGAATGGGAAGGTCACGAACACCGTCGCCAGCACGATCCCCGGCAGGGCGAACAGGATCTGGATGCCGTGATCGATGAGCCAGGAGCCGAACAGGCCCTGGGACCCGAACAGCAGCACGTAGATCATCCCCGAGACCACCGGCGAGACCGAGAACGGCAGGTCGATCAGGGTGATCAGCAGCGCCTTGCCGGGGAACTCGAACTTGGCGATCGCCCAGGAGGCGGCGAGCCCGAACACGACGTTGAACGGCACCGCGATCGCCGCCACCGTCAGCGTCAGCCGGATCGCGCTCCAGGCATCGGGCTCGCGGAACGCGTCCAGGAAGGCGCCGAGCCCCTTCGAGAAGGCCTGTAGGAAGACCGCGAACAGCGGCAGCACCAGGAAGAGCGCGAGGAACGCCACCGCGATCCCGATCAGGACCGCGCGGATGCCCGCGCCCTCGGAGGCGACCGGGGCCGGCTTGGCGGCCGGCACGAAGGCGGGGGAGAAGATCTCAGACATAGCCGAACCGCCTCCGGGACCAGGCCTGGATGAGATTGATGGCGAGCAGCGTCAGGAACGAGATCCCGAGCATGATCGTCGCGATGGCCGCGGCGCCGCCGTAGTCGAACTCGGAGAGCTTGATGACGATCAGGAGCGGCGCGATCTCCGACACGTAGGGCAGGTTGCCGGCGATGAAGATGATCGAGCCGTACTCGCCGACGCCCCGGGCGAAGGCGAGCGCGAAGCCCGTGAGCACCGCCGGGATCAGCGGCGGCAGCACCACCCGGGTGAGGGTGACGAGGCGCGTCGCCCCGAGGGTGGCCGAGGCCTCCTCGATCTCCTTGTCGATCTCGGCGATCAGCGGCTGCACGGTCCGCACCGCGAAGGGCAGGCCGATGAACACCATGGCGATGAAGATGCCGACCGGCGTGTAGGCCGCCTGGATGCCGAGGCGCGCGAGCGGCGCGCCGAGGAGCCCGTCCGGCGCGTAGAGCGCGGCGAGCGCGATGCCGGCGACCGCCGTGGGCAGGGCGAACGGCAGGTCGACGGCGGCGTCGACCAGCTTGCGGCCCGGGAAGCGGTAGCGGGTCAGCACCCAGGCCACGAGGAAGCCGAAGGCCGAGGCCACCAGCGCCGCGATGGCCGAGACGCCGAAGCTGATCCGCAGGGCGCTCGCAACGCGGGGATCGGTGGCGACCTCCCAGATGCCCGACAGGCCGAGACCCGAGGCCTTCACCACGAGGCCCGCGAGCGGCAGCAGGACGATCAGGCCGAGGCAGGTCAGCGTGTAGCCGAAGCTGATCCCGAAGCCCGGGATCACGCTCGGCCGTCGGAATGTCCGACGGGGACGGGGCGTCTGGACCATGATCTGAAGCCTCAGCGGCCGGCCCGGCTCAGACGGTCGAACAGGCCGCCGGCGTCGAAGTTCCGCTTCTGGATCTCGTCCCAGGATCCCTGCAGATCCTCGATCTTGAACAGCTTGATCTCGGGCAGCTGGGCGAGATCCGCCGGGGCGGCCGCCTCCCGCCGGATCGGCCGGTAATGGTGCTTGGCGAAGATCGCCTGGGCGCGGTCGCCGTAGAGGAAGTCGAGATAGGCCTGGGCCGCCTTGGTGGTGCCCTTCCGCTCGGCATTGACCGCCACCAGGGCCACGGGCGGCTCGGCGTAGATCGAGGTCGGCGGCGAGACGATGTCGAACTTGTCGGCGCCGAATTCCTGGAGCACGAGGTAGGCCTCGTTCTCCCAGGTCGGCAGGACGTCGCCGAGGCCGCGCTGCGCGAAGGTCACGGTCGACCCGCGGGCGCCGGTGTCGAGCACCGGCACGTTCTTGTAGACCTGCCCCACGAAGGCGTCGGCCTTGGCGGCGTCCTTGTCGTGATTGTAGGCGTAGCCCCAGGCGGCGAGGAAGTTCCAGCGCCCGCCCGCCGACGTCTTCGGGTTCGGGGTGATGACCTTCACGTCGGGCTTGACCAGGTCGTCCCAGTCCTTGACGCCCTTCGGGTTGCCCTTCCGGACGAGGAACACCACCGTCGAGGTGTAGGGCGTCCCCTGGTTCGGCAGCTTGGTGCGCCAGTCCTCGGGGATCTTGCGGGTGAGCTTGGCGATCGCGTCGATGTCGGAGGGGATGCCGAGGGTGACCACGTCGGCGTCGACCCCGTCGATCACCGTCCGCGCCTGCGCGCCCGAGCCGCCGTGCGAGGCCCGCACCGTGATCGCCTCACCGGTCTTGGCCTTCCAGTCCGCCGCGAAGGCGGTGTTGATCTCGCGGTAGAGTTCGCGCGTCGGATCGTACGAGACGTTGAGGAGCGCGGTCTCCGCCGCGACCGGCAGCGCGCAGGCCAGCAGCGCGGCTCCGGCCATGAGGGAGAGCCCGATCGCCCGAGCCGACCGGCCCCGACCTGAAGCGTTCGTCATCACGTCCGATCCCCCAGCCATCCGCGTTCGCGACGCAGGGACAAGCGTCCCCGGGACGCCCGAAATCGTTCGTTTTACAGAACGAAGTCAAGCCTCGAATGCGGACCTGCGCGATGCCGTAGCCCGATCAGGATCGATGATCGGGCCGGAAATGCAAGGGAATACAGGGGTGTAGAGAATGAGAACGCATGGATCTTCTCCTGATCGCGGGCCGAGGAGAAGAATCGCTACGCGGAAATGGGTTTCTCAGAACGAACAATCCCATGTGCTCTGGCGCACACGAGGCGGCGTTCCGCGCCGCGGCGGCTTCCCCGCGCCGCGCTCCGCGCGTCGATCCGCGTCAGCGCTTCGGCTTGCCGAGCCGGGCGATCAGGGCTTCCAGCCGCGGATCGACCGGGGCCGAGAGCGTTTCGGTGAAGAGCGCGCGCAGGTTCTGGCCGAGGTGCCGTCGGATATCGGAGCTGAGCGGCGGCGCGTCGACGGTCCGCTCGGTCTCGGACGGGCGCTCGGGATGCGGCTTCGACATGACCGGGAGATCCTCGCGCCTGTGGACACGTACGGTTGCAAGGTTTGGTTAAGGAGCCGTCACCACAGGCGCCGCGACGGCGGCCGGCGATCCGGGTGCCCGGTGCCGGACGGTGTCGCAGGCCGGAACTGCGGCGGCGAAGGCCACGTTGCCCGGGCGATGCCCAAAGCCTGGAGCCGCCCCGTGTCCCGCTCGATCCCCCTGATGATGTCGGTGCTCCTCGCCGTGGCCACGGCCGCGTCGCCCTGCCTCGCGCAGACCAAGCCGGGCGAGATCAAGGGCGTGGACGCGATGGGCGACAAGTCCCGCAGCGCGCAGGACGGCTGGAGCCAGGCGCCGGTGCCGCGGGAGCAGTCGGCCGCCAAGGACGCGCCCGACCCGGGCGGCCGCTCGATCAAGGAGAACGCCGACCGCCCGGTCCCGCCGGCCCAGACAGGCGGCACCTCCGCCACCGAGCCGCAGGCGCCCCTGGAGCACCGCACCGCCGGTCCGTCCGGCTCCAACCCGGCCAATCCCAGCAAGTAAAAAAATTCGTTCTCCTGCAGGATGATGCAGGAGCGATGAACGTGTTGCTTCGGCCGAGACACAGCGACTTGCTGTGTCACGCAACCGCACTTGCCTCGCACACGCTTTTTTGGGACACCCTGGAATTATACCAGATCGCTTTAACGGAGCGGAGATGACGGTCCAGGTCTCGAGGCGTGGCCTGCTCAAGGGGGCCGGTGCCGGCCTCGCGGGCGGCTCGCTGGGCGCGCTCGGATTCGGCGGACTTGAGCCCGCCATGGCCGCCGCGGTGCGGCCCTTCAAGCTCGCGCAGATGCGCGAGACCCGCAACACCTGCCCGTACTGCTCGGTCGCGTGCGGCGTCATCCTGTACAGCCTCGGGGACCGTTCGAAGAACGCGCGCTCCTCGGTCATGCACATCGAGGGCGATCCCGATCACCCGATCAACCGCGGCACGCTCTGCCCGAAGGGCTCGGCGCTGCTCGACTTCGTGCACGCCGAGACGCGCACCAAGTACCCGCTCCACCGCGCGCCGGGGTCCTCCGAGTTCAAGCGCGTGTCCTGGGACTTCGCCCTCGACCGCATCGCGCGGCTCATGAAGGAGGACCGGGACAAGAACTTCGTGGCCAAGAACGGCGACCTCACGGTCAACCGGTGGACCACGATGGGCTTCCTCGGGGCCTCGGCCACCACCAACGAGACGGCTTGGCTGACCTACAAGACAGTCCGAAGCATGGGGGCCCTGGTCTTCGATAACCAGGCCAGGGTTTGACACGGTCCGTCGGTCGCCAGTTTGGCGCCCTCCTTCGGACGCGGTGCGATGACCAACCTCTGGATGGACATCAAGCACGCGGACGTGATCACCGTGATGGGCGGCAATGCCGCCGAGGCTCATCCCTGCGGCTTCAAGTGGGTCGTCGAGGCGAAAGCCCATAACAACGCCAAGCTGATCGTCGTCGATCCGCGCTTCACCCGCACGGCGTCGGTGGCCGATCTCTACTGCCCGATCCGGCAGGGGACCGACATCGCGTTCCTGTCAGGCGTGGCCAAGTACCTGCTCGACAACGACAAGCTGCAGCACCGCTACGTCTCCGCCTACACCAACGCCGGGTACGTGGTCCGCGAGGGCTACGACTTCAGCGAAGGCCTGTTCACGGGCTACGACGCGGACAAGCGCGACTACGACAAGACCACCTGGGACTACGAGATCGGCCCCGACGGCTACGCCGTCGTGGACGAGACGATGCAGCACCCGCGCTGCGTGATGCAGCTCCTGAAGAAGCACGTCTCGCTCTACACCCCCGAGATGGTCGAGAAGATCTGCGGCTCGCCCAAGGAGACCTTCCTGAAGGTCTGCGAGCTGATGGCGACCACGGCTTCCCCCGAGAAGTCGATGGCCTCGCTCTACGCGCTTGGCTGGACGCACCACTCCAAGGGCTCGCAGAACATCCGCTCGATGTGCATCGTGCAGACCCTGCTGGGCAATCTCGGCGTGCTCGGCGGCGGCCTGCAGGCCCTGCGCGGTCACTCCAACATCCAGGGGCTGACCGATATCGGGCTGATGAGCAATCTCATCCCCGGCTATCTGAACATCCCGGTGGAGAAGGAGCCGGATTACGCGAGCTACATCGCCAAGCGGCAGTTCAAGCCGCTGCGTCCCGGACAGACGAGTTACTGGCAGAACTACAACAAGTTCTTCGTCTCGTTCCAGAAGGCGATGTGGGGCGACAAGGCCACCAAGGAGAACGACTGGGCGTACGATTACCTGCCCAAGCTCGACGTGCCGACCTACGACGTGCTGCGCGGGTTCGAGCTCGCCAAGCAGGGCAAGATGACCGGCTACGTCATCCAGGGCTTCAACCCCCTGCTGTCGTTCCCGAATCGCGCCAAGATGACGGAAGCCTTCTCCAAGATGAAGTTCATCGTGGTGATGGATCCGCTCAAGACGGAGACGGCCCGGTTCTGGGAGAACCACGGCGAGTACAACGACGTCGATCCGACCAAGATCCAGACCGAGGTGTTCGAGCTTCCGACCACCCTGTTCGTGGAGGAGGAAGGCTCGCTGTCGAACTCCAGCCGCTGGCTGCAGTGGCACTGGCAGGCGCAGGACGCGCCCGGCGAGTGCCGCTCCGACATCGAGATCATGTCGGAGATCTTCCTGCGCATCCGCAACGCCTACAAGAAGGACGGCGGGGCCTTCCCGGACGCGATCGTCAATCTGAAGTGGGACTACGCGATCGCCGAGGCGCCGACGCCGACCGAGCTCGCCCGCGAGCTGAACGGCTACACGCTGGCGCCGACGCCGGACCTCAACGGGACCGTCATTCCGGCCGGCAAGCAGGTCGACGGCTTCGCCCAGCTCAAGGACGACGGCACCACCGCGTGCGGCTGCTGGATCTACTCGGGCTGCTACACCGAGAAGGGCAACATGATGGCCCGCCGGGACAACACCGATCCCGGCGACCGCGGCATCGCGCCCAACTGGGCCTTCGCGTGGCCGGCCAACCGGCGCGTGCTCTACAACCGCGCCTCGTGCGACCCCGAGGGTCGCCCGTGGTCGGAGAAGAAGAAGCTCATCGAGTGGAACGGCAAGCAGTGGATCGGCTTCGACGTGCCGGACTACGGCGTCACCGTCGCCCCCGATAAGGGCGTCGGGCCGTTCATCCTGAACCAGGAGGGTGTCGCCCGCCTGTGGACCCGCGGCCTCATGCGCGACGGGCCGTTCCCGACGCACTACGAGCCCTTCGAGTCGCCGGTGGCCAACCTCGCCTTCCCGAAGATCAAGGGCGCGCCCGCGTCCCGCATCTTCAAGGACGACTTGGCCGATCTCGGCGACGCGAAGGAGTTCCCCTACGCGGCGACGAGCTACCGCCTGACCGAGCACTTCCACGGGTGGACCAAGCACGCCCGGATCAACGCGATCCTCCAGCCGGAGGCCTTCGTGMAGATCTCGGAGGAGCTCGCCAAGGAGAAGGGCATCGCCAAGGGCGGCTGGGTCCGCGTCTGGTCGAAGCGCGGCTCCCTGAAGGCCAAGGCCGTGGTAACGAAGCGGATCAAGCCGCTGATCTGCGACGGCAAGCCCGTCCACGTCGTCGGCATCCCGCAGCACTGGGGCTTCATGGGCCACACCAAGAAGGGATGGCACCCGAACTCGCTCACGCCGGTCGTGGGCGACGCGAACACCGAGACGCCGGAGTTCAAGGCCTGGCTCGTGAACATCGAGCCGACCACGCCTCCGTCGGACGCGGTCGCGTAAGGGGGAGCGGCAGACATGGCTGACTACAGCTCCCTCGACATCCGCCAGCGCTCCGCCTCCACGGAGACGCCGCCGGAGATCCGCCGCCAGGTGGAGGTCGCGAAACTCATCGACGTGTCGAAGTGCATCGGCTGCAAGGCCTGCCAGTCGGCCTGCGAGGAGTGGAACGACCTGCGCGACGACATCGGCGTCAACACGGGCACCTACCAGAACCCCCACGACCTCACGCCGAAGTCGTGGACCCTGATGCGGTTCACCGAGTACGAGAACCCGGAGACCAACAACCTCGAATGGCTGATCCGGAAGGACGGCTGCATGCACTGCACCGAGCCGGGCTGCCTGAAGGCCTGCCCGTCCCCCGGCGCGATCGTGCAGTACTCCAACGGCATCGTCGACTTCATCGAGGAGAACTGCATCGGCTGCGGCTACTGCGTGAAGGGCTGCCCCTTCAACATCCCGCGCATCAGCCAGACCGACCACAAGGCGTACAAGTGCACCCTGTGCTCGGACCGGGTGGCGGTGGGGCAGGCTCCGGCCTGCGCCAAGGCCTGCCCGACCGGCTCGATCATGTTCGGCACCAAGCAGGCCATGATCGATCAGGCCCACGACCGCGTCGAGGACCTGAAGTCGCGCGGCTTCGACAAGGCGGGTCTCTACGATCCGGCCGGGGTCGGCGGCACGCACGTCATGTACGTGCTGCACCACGCCGACCAGCCGAGCCTCTATGCCGGCCTGCCGAACGACCCGAAGATCTCGCCGCTGGTCGCCTTCTGGAAGGGCGGGGCCAAGGTGTTCGGTCTCGCCGCGATGGGCTTCGCGGCCGTGGCGGGCTTCTTCCACTACGTGACGGCCGGCCCGAACGAGGTCGTGCCCGAGGAGGAGGAAGAGGCGGTCGAGTACGACGAGGCCAAGCGCCGGGAGAATGGCGGCGGCGAGGTCCGGCCGCACTGACGCAACGGTCTCCCTCCCCTCTCTGTGGGGGAGGGAGAGAGGCGGCGCCGCGAGCGACAGGACGAGGACGGTACAGCCGCTTCGCCCTATCTTACATTTCAGAGCCACCTCCGCGGCGATGCGGGGCCGGCGCCGCATCAGGCAGGTGAAGGCCGATGACGATCCACAGCGATATCCGGGACGGCGATCCCCGCCCCCTCCACCACGCCAAGTCCGCGGCGCCGGAGGTGATGTACGTCCCGCGTTACACCGGTGTGCAGCGGGTCAACCACTGGATCACCGCGATCCTGTTCACGCTGCTGACCCTCTCGGGTCTGGCGATGTTCACGCCCTACCTGTTCTCGCTGACCGGCCTGTTCGGCGGCGGGCAGGCGACCCGGGCGATCCACCCGTGGTTCGGCGTGGCGCTGGCGGTCAGCTTCCTCTTCCTGTTCGTGCGCTTCTGGAAGCTCAACATCCCCAACAAGGACGATGTCGAGTGGACGAAGCACATCGGCGACGTGGTCACCAACCGCGACGACCGGCTCCCGGAACTCGGCAAGTACAATGCCGGCCAGAAGGGCGTGTTCTGGGGCCAGACCGCGCTGATCGGCGTGATGTTCGTGACCGGGCTGGTGATCTGGAACACCTATTTCGGGGGGCTCACCTCGATCGAGACCCAGCGCTGGGCGCTGCTCGCCCACTCGCTGGCCGCCGTGATCGCCATCGCGATCATCGTGGTGCACATCTACGCCGGCATCTGGGTGCGCGGCACCGGCCGGGCGATGGTCCGCGGCACGGTCACGGGCGGCTGGGCTTACCGGCACCACCGCAAGTGGTTCCGGCAGATCGCGGGCGGCAAGGCGCGCCAGGGCTCGGTGGACAAGCGCGGATCCTGAGTCTTGGCCAACTTCTTCAAGCGTAAACCCGCGGCTCCGGTCGCGGAGAAGACCCCGACACGAGCCGAGGCGCCCCAGCCCCGCCGCCGGGATTTCAGCGAGCTGAAGCCCGATCCCGACAAGATCGGGATCTCGGGCTCGGTGCCGTTCGTCCGCCTGCCCGATCCCGCCACGCTGTTCGCCGACCGGGCCGCGCGCCTGGCGGAGGCCGCGCCCGGGCACCCGCTGGAGGCCTATCTCCGGTTCGTCGGCGAGGTCGCCCGGGCCCAGGCGGTGATCCAGGCGACGTTTCCCGCCCCCGCGGCGCCGGATGCCGCCGATCAGGCGCTGCGGAGCGAGCACGGCATGCCGCCGCTGTCGCGGCACGGCCTCGAGGCCGACCCGGATTTCGACGCGTGCCTCCTCGCGCTGCTCGCCGAGCTGGATCTCTCGACCGCGCCCGAGGCCTCGGGCGCGGCGCGGGATGCCCTGCGGGCCGCCTCGCGGGAGGATCGTCTCGATCTCGCCCTCCAGGTTTTCGAGGGCGCGCTGCCGGTGGACCGGATCGCCGAGTGCGTGTTCGTCTCGGCCGCGCTGCAGGTGCGCCTCGCCGAGCAGGCCGCGCGCCTCGACAGGACGGCGCTGAAGCCCGTGGCGGACGGTGTCTGCCCGTGCTGCGGCGGCGCGCCGGTGGCGAGCGTCATCGTCTCCTGGACCCCGGCCGACAAGGCCCGGTATCTCAGCTGCTCGCTCTGCGGCACGTACTGGAACCACGTCCGGATCCGCTGCACCGCCTGCGGCGACGGCGAGGGCGTCAGCTATTACGGGCTCGACGAGGTCTCGAAGGACGTTCAGGTCGAGACCTGCACGACCTGCCACAGCTACATCAAGCACCTGCACCAGCACCGCGCGCCGGCCCTCGACCCGGTGGCGGACGACATCGCGTCCTACGGACTCGATCTGAAGATCGCCGAGGACGGATTCCGGCGCGCCGGACTGAACCTGCTGTTCGTGATCTGAGCGGCCTCGGCCGCGCCGGTCACGCGCCGGCGCGGTGGAGGGCGAATCCCCGCGCGCCCGGCGCCTCCAGCCCCGGCCGCAGCTGCATGCTGGGGATCCGATAATCGCCGCCATTCTGCTGCCGGAACGGGATCGGGGGCGTCGTCGCGAGCGCGGCCAGCCGCTCCCGCAGGCGCTCGGCCACGGCCTCGAACGCGGCCGCGTCGAGGCCGTCGGCCCGGTAGGCGACGAAGGGCGGCAGCACCGTGTAGCCGGGATCGCGCGGGTCCGGCTGCTGGCGGATTGCCTCGCCACGGAACTGCGCGCGGTCCCGGGGATCGCGCCGGAGCCCGCCGCGGGCGCGGCCTCCGCTCAGCGATAGCCGTAGCGGCTCTTGGCGGCGGCGAGCAGGTGCAGGGCCTCGCCCGACTTGCCGGCCGAGCATTCCGCGGCGGCATGGGCGAGGTCGGCGCTGAACCGGTCGCCCACCGGCTTGTTGAGGTTGCCGGTGGCCACGTCGCTGTCGACGATCGCCTTGGTGCGCGCGATCTCCGGGCCGCAGCCGCTGCCGGTGGGCAGGGCCAGGGGGGCCGGGATGACCGGCGCGGGCTCGGTGACCGCGGGCGTGGCGCGCTGCTGGCAGGCGCCCAGCGCCGCGACGGCGAGGGCGACGAGGCTGAGGAGCATCGGGAGGCGGGACGCGGGCACGGCGATCATCCTGTTGGGGCGCGAGGGACCGCGCCGCCGAGGTTTTGAGCCGAGCTTGGCAGTGGGTCAATCGCCACGGCCACATGCCGAGGGGGCGCGGAGCGCGGGACGCCGAGCGCCGGCGGCTTGCGATTTCGCTGTGCCAGCAGGACCTTGGAGCGCGCCGCCGGCATCCTGCACCGGCGGCGCGCTCCGAATCGTGACGGGACTTACTTCGCCTTGTCGGCGAGCGCCTTCAGGCCCGAATCGTAGATGCCCTGGATCGCGTCGGTGGCGACCGTGTCCGGGGCGCCCTTGGCGTTGAAGGTCCCGGTCCAGGTCACCTTCGAGCCGGAGCCGGCGGGGGCGACCGACAGGGTCGACTTGTAGTCCGAGACCGGGAGCGGGCTCTCCAGGATCGTGTAGGTGTAGCTCATCACCTTGTCGTCGCGGGAGACCTGCTCCTCCTTGATGGTGCCGCCGCCCTTGAGGCTGAGGGTGCGGACCTTCATGCCGTCCTTGTCCGACAGAACGCATTTCTCGATGGCGGGGTGCCAGTCGCCGATGCCGCAGAACTCGCCGATGGTCTGCCAGACCTTGGCCGGCGGCGCGGCGATGTCGGCCGAGCGCGTGACCTCCAGGGCGTAGCCCGGCACGGTGGCGGCGGCGAGCGCCAGGGCGGCAAGGGGAAGGGACCGGCAGAAAGCGAAGGGCATCTCGGGGTGTCTCCGTCCGTCTCAGGTCGCGGCAGGGGCCGCGCAGGCTCTGTTGGCCGCGCAGGAGCTAGGCCGAGAGGTGGCGCTCGGCAATGGGCGGGAGCGGCGGCGCATGACTTTCGCAGTCACACAACGCGGTCGGTGACCGGCCGCGCGTCAGGGCAGGTCGTGGCGCCGATCCGCGGACACCGGGCCCGGAGCGCGATCCGGCCTACCAGCCGTCCATCTCGTCGGTGTCGGCCGGATAGCCGTAGACCGTCGCGGGCGCGTAGGCGGGCCGGGAAGCGGGGCGGTAATAGGCCGGTACCGACCGGCGTCCCATCTGATCGCTGTCCGCCAGCAGGTCGTCAGGCCCGTAGGGGCTGCGGCTCCGGGCGACGCGGGTTCCGCGCTGACCCCGGTCGGCCATCGGGACATCCGCCCCCTCGATCACCACCCGGGTCCGGCCCATGCCCTGGCTCTTCACGAGGTTGAACAGGGTCGCGGCGTTGCGCACCGACAGGCGCACGCAGCCGTGCGAGGCCGCGCGGCCCAGGCTCCGGACGTGGTTGGTGCCGTGGATGGCGTGGCCCTGCGTCGTGAAGAACATCGCGAAGGGCATGGGCGCGTCGTCCCACTCCTTCGAGAAGTGCGTGCGTTCCATCCGGAACGGGCGATAGGAGCCGGACGGGGTGTCGTAGCTCGCGACACCGGTCGAGACCGGCCAGGAGTAGCGCGGCTGGCCGTCGACCGAGACCTCCATGCGCTGCGCGGACTTGTCGACATTGACGAGCACGTCGGCGCTGGCCGTCGCGGGGATGCCCGCGCACAGAAGGAGCCCGGACAGGACGGAGATCAGACCGATACGCATGAGCGACTCCGACTGGAAAGACAGCGACGGTTTGCCGTCACGCTAAGCCGTCGGCAACACCGAGGTTCCGGTCCGCGGCAACCCTGCGTAGTCACGCTTTGCTGAGCGCCGTCAGGGCGCCGCCGTGGCCATGCCGGAGATCCGCCGTATCGCGGCCTCCGCCTCCTCGGCGATGCGCAGGACGAGGTCGCCGGCGCCCGGCAGATCGTCGATCAGCCCGACGGCCTCGCCGACCGTGACGTTGGCGACATCGTAGTCGCCGGCCGCGTCGGCCTCCTCCACGTCCCGGCGCCGCTCGGCCGAGGCCGCGCGCAGCGCGTCCTCGCGGCCGTGCCACGTCTCGATGAAGGCGTTGCGCAGGAGCCGCCCGGTATAGGGCGCCGGCCAGGCCCGCTGGCGGGCGATGTCGTAGACCTGCGTGCGGATCGTCTCGTCGCCGGTGGCGGCGAGGACCCGCTGCTTCGCGGCCGGATGGATCAGCGCCTCCCGGGTGGCCCAGAACCGCGTCCCCATCAGGACGCCGTCGGCCCCCAGGGCCAGGGCGGCGGCGAGGCCGCGCCCGTCCGCGATGCCGCCCGCCGCGAGGAGCAGCGTCTCGGGGCGCTCGCGGGCGATCAGGTCGGCGACAGCCGGCACGAAGGCCGCGGTGCCGCGGGCGGTGAGGCCGTGGCCGCCGGCCTCCGTCCCCTGCACCGCGGCCGCGCCGACCTCCAGGGCGCGCCGGGCGTGGGCCAGCGTGTGCACCTGGCAGATGAGCCGCACGCCGGCGGCGCGGACCCGGTCGGCGAACGGCGCGGGATCCGCGAAGGAGAGCATCAGGGCGGCGGGCGACCGGGCGAGCGCCGCGTCGAGGAGCGACGGGTCCCGGGCCATCGACCACGTGATGAAGCCGCAGCCGACCCGCTGATTGCCCGCGCGGGATCCGCGAAGGAGAGCATCAGGGCGGCGGGCGACCGGGCGAGCGCCGCGTCGAGGAGCGACGGGTCCCGGGCCATCGACCACGTGATGAAGCCGCAGCCGACCCGCTGATTGCCCGCGCGGGCGAATTCCCGGTCGAGCGTCGCGTGGTCGCCGTAGCCGCCGCCGATCAGGCCGAGGCCGCCGGCGGCGCTCACCGCCGCCGCGAGGGCGCCCCCCGAGGCCGGGTCCATCGGGGCGAGCACGATCGGGTGCCGCAGCCCGAAGGCGTCGGTGAGTCTGGTCCTCAGGGCCATGGGTCCCCTCCTCCGCGGAACGTCTCGGACGCGCGGTTGCGCGCGCTGCCCGTCCAGGCTTAACGATCCGTCCGGTGCTGAGAAAATGATTCCTTGAGAAGGAAGGCATCGGAAAAGCAGATGACATGAACAGCACCGACCTGATGTTCTTCGCGGCCGTGGCCGAGACCGGCGGCATCGGGCGGGCGGCGGCGCGGCTCAACACCGTCCAGTCCAACGTGACCGGGCGGATCCGCGCCCTGGAGCAGGCCCTGCGCGTGCCGCTGTTCCACCGCGGTAGCCGCGGGGTGACGCTGACCCGGGCGGGGGAGCGGCTCCTGCCCTACGCGCTCCAGGTCGGGCAGCTCCTCGCGGAGGCGCGCCACGCCCTGCTGGCCGAGGGCGAGCCGCGCGGACCCCTGCGGATCGGCGCCATGGAGACGACCGCGGCCCTGCGCCTGCCCGGCCCGCTCGCGGATTTCGCCGCGCGCCACCCGGAGGTGGACATCGAGCTGGAGACCGGCCCGACCGAGCAGCTGATCGCCCGGGTCCTCGACCGGAGCCTGGAGGGGGCCTTCGTGGCCGGCCCGGTCGCGCAGGCCGACCTCGTCGGGATCCCGGTCTTCACGGAAGAGCTGGTTCTGGTGGCGCCCCCGGCCGTCGGCGACCTCGCGGCGCTGCTCGACCGGCTGGCCCGGGCGCGCGACGCGAAGGTGCTCGTGTTCCGGGCCGGCTGCTCGTACCGGAGGCGCCTGGAGGACTTTCTGGGGCGCCAGGGCCTCGTGCACGTGCGGCGCATGGAGTTCGGCACCCTCGACGGCATCCTCGGCTGCGTGGCGGCCGGCCTGGGCGTGACCCTGGTGCCGCGCGCCGTGGCGGACCCGGCGCACCGCGCCGGCCGCGTCTCGGTCCACCCCGTACCCGACGGGGAGGGACACGTCCCGACCCTGCTGGTCCACCGCGCCGACGACCGGCCGAGCGCGGCCTTCGCGCGGTTCGCCGAGCAGGTCCGAACGGCCGTCGCGCACGCGCCGTGAACCTCCCGGTTCCGGCACGCGCCATGCTCTCGGCAACCGCCGGTTGACAGCTGCCCGGGCCCGGGCGCTTCCTCCCGGCCGCAGACGGTTCGGAGTTCCCATGGCCCTCGACCCCACCCTCGCCGCCGAGATCGAAGCCTCCGTGGCGGAGGGATTCGCCGATCAGGTCGCCCACACGCAGGCGCTCGTCCGGTTCGCGTCCCTGCGCGGGGAGGAGCATGCCTGCCAGGACTACGTCTTCGACCAGTTCCGCGCGCGCGGCTACGCCACCGAGCGCTTCGCCATGGACCGGGCCGCCATCGCGGCCCATCCGGGCGGCTCGAAGATCGACGCCGCGCACCATTCGGACGCGCCGATCGTGGTCTGCCACCATCGACCCGGTACCGAGACCGGCCGCTCGCTGATCCTGCAGGCCCATGTCGACGTGGTGCCGCCGGGACCCGCCGACCTCTGGACCCACCGGCCCTTCGATCCCGTGATCCAGGGCGACTGGATGTACGGCCGCGGCGCCGGCGACATGAAGGCCGGCCACGCCGCCAACCTGTTCGCCCTCGACGCCCTCGCCCGCCTCGGCCTCCAGCCGGCGGCCTCCGTGACGGTGCAGTCGGTCGTCGAGGAGGAATCCACCGGCAACGGCGCCCTGATGACCCACCTGCGCGGCTACCGGGCCGACGCGGTGCTGATCCCCGAGCCGGAGGACGAGAAGCTCGTCCGCGCCAACACCGGCGTGCTCTGGTTCACCGTCGAGGTGCGGGGCGTGCCGGTCCATGTCCGCGAGATGGGCGCGGGCGCCAACGCCATCGACGCCACCTACCGGGTGATCGGCGCGCTGCGCGACGTGGAGGCCCGCTGGAACGCCGAGAAGGCATCGCACCCGCATTTCGAGACCGAGGACCACCCGATCAACCTGAACATCGGCAAGATCGAGGGCGGCGACTGGGCCTCCTCGGTCCCGGCCTGGTGCCGGATCCACTGCCGGGTGGCGCTCTACCCGGGCGTGAGCGCCGCGCAGGCCGCCGCCGAGATCGAGGCCGCGGTGGCGTCCTTCGCCCGCACCGACCCGTTCCTGGCGAACAGCCCGCCGCGCGTGGTCTTCAACGGCTTCTTCGCCGAGGGCTACGTGCTGGAGGAAGGCTCGGAGGCCGAGGCGGTGCTCGGCCGCGCCCACGAGCGGGCGATCGGGTCGCCGCTCCAGAGCTTCATGACCGCGGGCTACCTCGATACCCGGGTCCACGCCCTCTACGACCGGGTGCCGGCCCTCTGCTACGGCCCGACCTCCCAGAACATCCACGGCTTCGACGAGCGCGTGAGCCTCGCCTCGGTGAAGCGGATCACGACCGCCATGGCGCTGTTCGTGGCCGAGTGGTGCGGGACCGAGCGCAGGGCCGCGTGAGCCGCCGTCAGGGGATCAGCCGGTCCGCGCGGAGCTGGGCGAACAGGTCGTAGAACGCGTCGTCGGTCGGCTGGTAGGCGGTGAAGCCCAGCCGCCGGCTCTTGCTCATGTCGGTGACGACCTCGATCGGCCGGCCGAGATCGGCATCCGTGTGCCAGGGTGAGGCCAGCTTCTCGAGGTTCGGCTCGGCCAGACCGTAGCGCTGCGCGATCCCGGCCCAGGCCGGGCCGTCCTGCGCCATCCGGGGCTCGAGCGGCCGGTGCGTGCCGTCGAACGGCACCGCCTCGATCCCGAACCAGTCGGCGATCCGGCCCCACATCCAGCTCCAGCGGAAGACGTCGCCGTCGACGACGTTGAACGCCTCGTTGGCGGCCTTGGGCTCGGTCGACGCCCAGAGCAGCTGGCGGGCGAGGAGCCGCGCGTCGGTCATGTCGGTCAGCCCGTTCCACTGCGCGGCCGAGCCCGGGAAGATGAACGGGCGGCCCAGCTCCCGGCACAGGGTGGCGTAGCAGGCGAGCGTCGTGCCCATGTTCATGGCGTTGCCCACCGCCTTGCCGATGATCGTGTGCGGGCGGTGCACGCTCCAGGTGAAGCCGTCGCGTTCGGCGGCCGCGAACACCGCATCCTCCTGCGCGTAATAGAAGTTCTCGATGTCGAGGCGGCCCTGCTCCTCACGGAACGGCGTCTGCGGCAGGGTGCCTTTGCCGTAGGCCTCGAACGGGCCGAGATAGTGCTTCAGCCCGGTCACCAGGGCGACGTGGCGGACGCTCCTCTTCGGCCGGAGCGCGTCGAGCAGGTTCTCGACCATCGCCCGGTTGACGCGGATCATCTCCGCCTCGGTCGGGCGCCGCTGCCAGGTCGCCAGGAACACGTGGCTCGGTGCGAGGTCGGCCAGCGCCGTCTCCAGGGAGGCCGGATCCTGCAGGTCGCCGGCCACCGGCTCGACACCGTCCTGCCGCACCGGATGGCGCGCCAAGCCCGCGACCCGCCAGCCCTCTCGATGGAGCAGCGCCGCCGTGGCGCTGCCGACGATCCCGCTGGCGCCGACGATCAGGGCGGTGTTCGACATGGAAACCCTCGTGCCCGGCCCAAATCCGGGTCCCGGGCAGATGGGCACGGGCGGTGTCGCGACAACCCCGCCGTGTGGGACAGGCACCTATGCGGAGGGCTCCAGGCGCGGTTTCGAAAGGTCGAGGCCCGCCCCTGTTAAGGTGATTTCGGGCCGGCGGGATACCGACCAGACGCGCTCTCCTCCCCCTTGTGGGGAGGAGTTGGAGGTGGGGGTGGCGCAGAAGGCACCGTTGCGCTCAATCCTGAACCACCCCCACCCCTGCCCCTCCCCACAAGGGGGAGGGGAAATGCGCGTTCATCATAAGCAGCTTAGGGCTCGCCCCTTGGAAACGCGGATCGAGAGTTTTCAGGCGACGCGGTCGATCGCGGCGCCCAGGATGTCCACGATCTCGCCGATCTGGCCGCGCTCGATGATCAGCGGCGGCGACAGCGCGATGATGTCGCCGGTCACCCGGGTGAGCAGGCCGCGCTCGAAGCAGTCGACGAACACGTCGTAGGCGCGCTTGCCCGGCGCGTCCGGCCGCGGCGCCAGCTCGACGCCGGCGACGAGGCCGATGGTGCGGATGTCGACGACGCTCTTGCGCCCGCGCAGGTCGTGGATCGCCGCCGCCCAGTCGTCGGCGATGTCGGCGACGCGGGTGAGCAGCCCCTCCTCCCGGTAGATGTCGAGCGTCGCGAGGCCGGCCGCGCAGGCGATCGGGTGCCCGGAATAGGTGTAGCCGTGGAAGAGCTCGATCCCGTCCGGACCCTGCATCAGCGCGTCGTGGACCGCGCGGCTCGCGAAGACCGCGCCCATCGGCACCGTGCCGTTGGTCAGGCCCTTGGCGCTGGTCACGAGGTCGGGGACGACGCCGAAGAAGTCGGTCGCGAAGGGCGCACCCAGGCGGCCGAACCCGGAGATGACCTCGTCGAAGATCAGCAGGATGCCGTGCTTGGTGCAGATCTCGCGCAGGCGCTCGAGATAGCCCTTCGGCGGGATCAGCACGCCCGTGGAGCCCGCCACCGGCTCGACGATGCAGGCCGCGATCGTCTCGGCCCCGTGCAGCGCCACGAGCCGCTCCAAGTCCTCGGCGAGTTCCGCCCCGTGCTCGGGCTGGCCCTTCACGAAGGCGTTGCGGGCCGGGTCGTGGGTGTGGCGCAGGTGGTCGGTGCCGTTGAGCTGCGGGAAGACCCGCCGGTTCGACACGATGCCGCCGACCGACAGGCCGCCGAAGCCGACGCCGTGATAGCCGCGCTCGCGGCCGACGAGCCGGGTCCGCGTCCCCTGCCCGATCGCCCGCTGGTAGGCGAGCGCGATCTTGAGGGCGGTGTCGACCGATTCCGAGCCGGAATTGGTGAAGAACACCCGGTCGAGGCGCTTGTCCGGCCCGCCCGGAGCGATCTCGGCCAGCCGCTCGGCGAACTCGAAGGCGACGGGGTGGCCCATCTGGAAGGTCGGGGCGAAGTCGAGGGTCGCGAGCTGGCGCTCCACGGCCGCCGCGATGCCCCGCCGCCCGTGGCCGGCGTTGACGCACCAGAGCCCCGCGGAGCCGTCGAGGACCTTGCGGCCGTCGTCGGCGGTGTAGTGCATGCCCTCGGCCGACACGAGCAGGCGCGGCGCCGCCTTGAACTGGCGGTTGGCCGTGAACGGCATCCAGAAGGCGTCCATCGCGGGCGTGTTGCGGAGCGGATGGTCGGTCATGGGGCGGTTCTCCGGGGCGGGCGGCGCGGATCGGGCGGCGGGACAAGGGGACACCTTCGCCGATCGGGCAACAAGTCCTTTTCTGGTCGCCGCCAACCCCTTGCAGGACCGGGGCCACGGGTGGCACCGTTGCGGGATCCGCAACACCTGAAACGGGGTCCGGCCGGATGAGCATCGATGTCGGCGCGCGGCTGCGCTTCGTGCGCGCCCGCCACGGCCTGTCGCAGCGGACGCTCGCCAAGCGCGCCGGCGTGACGAACTCCGCGATCTCGCTGATCGAGGCGAACCGGGTGAACCCGTCGGTCGGCGCGCTGAAGCGGATCCTCGACGGGGTGCCGATCGGCATGGCCGAGTTCTTCGCCCTGGAGCCGGAGCCGGAGCGCAAGGCGTTCTTCGCCGCCGAGGAACTCACCGAGATCGGCCGCCGGGCCGCCAAGGGGGCGATCTCGTACCGGCAGGTCGGCGACAGCCTGTTCGGGCGCAAGCTCCAGATCCTCAAGGAGCGCTACGAGCCGGGCGCCGATACCGGCCGGGTGCCGCTCTCCCACGAGGGCGAGGAGGGCGGCATCGTCCTCTCCGGCCGCCTGGAGGTGACGGTGGACGCCGAGCGCCGGATCCTCGGCCCCGGCGACGCCTACAGCTTCGACAGCCGCCGCCCGCACCGGTTCCGCTGCGTCGGGCCCAACCCCTGCGAAGTGGTGAGCGCCTGCACGCCGCCGAGCTTCTGAGGCGGAGCGCGACTTTCGGATGAAACACCCCGCCTGTCGCGTGCGGGCGTTGCGGTCGGCCGGCCGACTGGCGCATGCAGGGCGGCGTTTGAATTCATAATGCCGCGCGAGGATCGATGGCCGTCACCACAGCCGCCCCGGCCGCCGGGCCCGGACAGAACCAGTCGGCGCGCGCGGCGCTGGCGGCCTTCGTGGGCACCACGATCGAGTGGTACGACTTCTTCATCTACGGCACCGCGGCGGCCCTGGTGTTCGGGCCGCTCTTCTTCACGACCGAGTCCCCCTACATCGCGACGCTCTCGGCCTTCGGGACCTTCGCGGTCGGCTTCCTCGCCCGGCCGCTCGGCGGCCTGATCTTCGGGCATCTCGGCGACCGGTTCGGGCGCAAGCGCGCCCTGGTGGCGACGCTCGTGATGATGGGCATCGCGACCTCCGGCATCGGCCTGCTGCCGACCTACGCGTCGATCGGGATCTGGGCGCCGGTGATGCTGGTGGTCCTGCGGCTGATCCAGGGGCTCGCGGTCGGCGGCGAGTGGGGCGGCGCCGTGCTGATGGCGGCCGAGCACGCGCCGGCCGGACGCAACACCTTCTTCGCCTCCTTCGCTCAGCTCGGCAGCCCCGCCGGGCAGATCCTGTCGCTGCTGGCCTTCCGGCTCGCGGGCCTCCTCGACAAGGAGAGCTTCCTGGCCTGGGGCTGGCGGCTGCCGTTCCTCGTCAGCATCCTGCTGCTCGGCGTCGGGCTCGCGATCCGCCTCGGCGTCGCGGAATCCCCGGCCTTCGAGAAGGCCCGGGCCGCCGGCGGGCCGCCGCCGGCGCCCGTGCGCGAGGTGCTGACGACCTGCCTGAAGCCGGTGCTGCTGGCGGCGGGCGCCAACACCTTCGCGATCGCCTCGGTCTACCTGTTCAACACCTTCATGATCGCGTTCACCACGCAGTATCTCGGCATCGCGCGGGCGACGATCCTCGACGCCCTGCTGATCGCCGCCGTGGTCCAGCTGGTGATGACCCCGGTGGGGGCCCGGATCGCCGAGGTGATCCGCAACGAGCGGCTGTTCCTCCAGGGGACGCTGGTCTGGGCGATGCTGGCCCCCTACCCGCTGTTCTGGCTGGTCGAGACCAAGTCGGTGCCGCTGATCGTTCTGGGCCTCGCCCTGAACGTCATCGGCAGCGCGACCTTCTACGCGGTGATCGCCGGCTACCTCGCGGGCGCCTTCCCGACGCGGGTGCGCTACACGGCGATCTCCATCGCCTACCAGTTCTGCGGCGCGCTCGCCGGCGGTCTCACCCCGATCGTCGGCACCGTGCTGGCCGAGCGGTTCCAGGGCCACTGGTGGCCGATCGCGGTGTTCGGCACGGCGCTGGCCGGCGTGTCGTTCCTGTGCGTCACGGCGATCGGCGGCTACCGGGCCCGGCAGCGGGGCTTCCTCGACGGGTGAGCGCGACCGGTCAAAGGCGCCGGATCCGGGTAACGCCGCATTCAGACCGGTGGTCTAGGATCGGCGGCATGGATTCGATCGCCGCAGCCGCCGTCCAGATGCTGGGTTCGTCCCAGAACCAGCAGATCGGCATCGCCGTCGCCAAGCAGCAGCTGTCGGCCGACAAGGCCGTCGCCGGGCTGGTGGCGGACAGCGCCGCCCAGGCGGCGAGCGCCGGCCCGCCGGCCCCTCCCGGACAGGGCCAGAGCGTCGACCTGCGGGTCTGACCGGCGCGCGCCCCGCGCGCGCCTAGCCGAAGCCGTAGAGCCGCCGCGGGTTGTCGACGAACACCATCCGGCGCCTGTCCGCGTCCGGCACCCAGTCGGCCATCAGGTCGAGGAGCTCCCGCGTCCGCGGCGGCCCGTCCCAGGCGGCCACGTGCGGCCAGTCCGAGCCCCAGAGGCAGCGCTCCGGCGCGGCGTCGTTGAGCGCCTGGGCGAAGGGGATCGTGTCGGCGTAGGGCGGCCCGGTCACGGAATCCCGGAAGGCGCCCGAGAGCTTCACCCAGTTGCCGTCGGCGACGAGGCCGAGCAGCGCCCGGAACCCCGGATGGTCCACGCCCGCCGAGGTCGGCATGTGCCCCATATGGTCGAAGACCAGTGGCACGGGCAGCCGCGCGAGGCGGCCGGCGATCGGCGGCAGCTCGCGCGCATCGAGCAGGAACTGGAGGTGCCAGCCCATCTCGCGGGCGAGCGCCCCGTAGGCCTCGACCGCGTCGAGGCCGACCCCGCCGCCGAACAGGACGTTGAGGCGCAGGCCGACGATGCCGGCCTCCTTCAGCGCGGCGAGCTCGGCGTCGGGCAGGCCGAGCGGGATCACCGCGACGCCGCGCAGGCGCTGCCGGTGGGCGCGCAGCGTCTCGACCATCAGCCGGTTGTCGGTGCCGTGCACGCTGACCTGGATCAGCACGCCGTTGGCCATGCCGGTCCCGTCGAGCATCGCGAGGTACCGCTCGGCCGGCGCGGCCGGCGGCGTGTAGCTCCGGTCCGCCACCAGGGGATAGTCCGGCGGCAGGCCGATGACGTGGGCGTGCGTGTCGACCGCGCCCTCGGGCACGGCGTAGCGGGTCGGGCCTTGCGGATGCGGGTCCGGGGCGGGGCAGTCTCGGATCTCGGACATGATCAGGAATCCGCGTGGAGGACCTTGCCACGCGTCTCGGGCAGCGCGAAGGCCGCGAGGAAGAAGATCCCGTAGGCGACGGCCGCGAAGATCGCGATGGCGGAGGCGAGGCCGGCGCGCTCCGCGAGGTAGCCGACCAGCGCCGGGAACAGCGCGCCGACGCCGCGGCCGAAATTGTAGCAGAACCCCTGCCCCGAGCCGCGCAGGCGCGTCGGGTACAGTTCGGTCAGGAACGCGCCCATGCCGGAGAAGTAGCCGGAGGCGAAGAAGCCCAGCGGGAAGCCCAGCACCCACAGCACGCCGTTCGACAGCGGGATCTGTGTGTAGGCGACGATCACCGCGATGGCGCCCAGCGAGAAGATCAGGAAGAGCGGCCGCCGGCCGAGCCGGTCGGCGAGCCACGCGCCCACGAGGTAGCCGGTGAACGAGCCGATGATCAGGGCCGCGAGGTAGCCGGTGGAGGACACGATCGACAGGTGGCGCTCGGTGGTCAGGAAGCGCGGCACCCAGGTGGTGATCGCGTAGTAGCCGCCCTGGCAGCCCGCCGCCGCCAGCGAGGCGAGCAGCGTGGTCTTGAGGATCGGGCCGGAGAAGATCTCCCAGATCTGCGGCCGGTCGCCCGTGGCGGCGGCCCGGGCGCGGGACTCGGCGGCGACCTCCGGCTCCTTCACG
Source organism: Methylobacterium mesophilicum (assembly GCF_036441335.1). Lineage (GTDB taxonomy): Bacteria > Pseudomonadota > Alphaproteobacteria > Rhizobiales > Beijerinckiaceae > Methylobacterium > Methylobacterium mesophilicum_B. Next base: position 171,657 of record NZ_MLBW01000015.1, on the reverse strand, counting down.
TAGCGGCGCAGGTAGAAGACCAGCAGCGCCGGCAGGGCGCCCACCGCGAACATCCAGCGCCACGCGGTCTCGGGCGGCAGGACCGAGAACAGCACCGCCTGCGACAGGACCGCGAGGCCCCAGCCGATCGCCCAGCCCGACTGGACCGAGCCCACCGCCCGGCCGCGATACTCGGCGCGGATCGTCTCGCCGATCAGCACCGCGCCGGCCGCCCACTCGCCGCCGAAGCCGAGGCCGAGCAGCGCCCGCGCGATCAGCAGCTGCTCGAAGTTCTGCACGAAGGCGCAGAGGAGGGAGAAGACCGAGAACCAGAGGATCGTGATCTGCAGGGTCAGCACCCGGCCGATCCGGTCGGCCACGAAGCCCGCGAGCCAGCCGCCGAGCGCCGAGGCCAGCAGCGTCACCGTGGCGGCGAGTCCGGCCGTGCCGGCATCGACGTGCCACAGGGCCATGATCGTCCCGATCACCAGCGGGTAGATCATGAAGTCCATGCCGTCGAGGCACCAGCCGGCGGCGCACGCCCAGAAGGTGTGCCGCTCCGGCGGCGTCATCGATCGGTAGAAGGCGGTGAGGCTGGCGTCGCGGATCTCGACCGCGTCCACGCCCGCGCGCCCCTGTCCGGCTGCTGAACTCATCACCGCCTCCCGCCGTCCGATACCAGTATCGGCATCCCGGTCAGAGCTGTCCAACGATGCGGCGGGTCACGCAAGGAACAGGAAAGGAAAAGGCCGCCCGGAGGCGGCCTGTCCCGTTCTTTTCGCGGTCGGGCGAGGCTCAGTAGCAGCGCTCGACCAGCACCCGGCGGTAGCCGTAGGGCGTCCAGCGCACCCGCGGGACCGTGTAGCAGCCGCCGCCGTAGCCGTACCCGTAATCGTAGGCTGCCGGGGCGTAGTAGCCGCCGTAGCCGTAGCCCGGGTAGCCGTACCCGTAGCCGCCGTAGAGGCTGCCGGCCGCGAGGCCGAGCCCGACGCCGAGGCCCAGGCCGCCGAGGCCGTAGCCGTAACCGCCGCGGTAGCCGTAGCCGCCGCGCCAGCCGTAGCCCCGGCCGTAGAAGCCGCGACCGTAGCCGAAACCGCCCGGACGGAAGCCGGCGCCGCGGAAGCCGCCGCCGAAGCCGCCGTTGCGGAACCCGCCGAAGCCGCCGCCGCGGAAGCCGCCGCCGAACCCGCCCCCGTGGAAGCCGCCGCCGAATCCGCCGCCGTGGAAGCCGCCACCGCCGAAGCCGCGCGCGTCCGCGCTGGCCGGCGCCAAGGCCAGAGCACCCGCCGCCAGCAGGGCCGAGCCGAGCACTGCACCCTTCATCACGTCATCTCCGTGGAAAAACGCCCTCTGCGGCTAAGAACGTCCGAATCGGCAAAACGGTCCAGCCCCGCCCGCGGCGCGCGGCCGCGCGCCGCGGGCGGGGCTGGACCGTTTTGCCGATNGTCCAGCCCCGCCCGCGGCGCGCGGCCGGACGGGGCCGGACGCCGCTCGGACACGAAATTCGCCGCTTTCCAGAGCGAAGGGCGCGCCGGACGCGCTCCGCCGTCCCCGACTCGCCGTCCCCGAGCTGCCTGGAACGAATGATGATGCTGCGACCGGCTCACGCCCTGTTGATCACGCTGCTCGCCCTCGCGGCCCCGGCCCGGGCGGCCGCTCCGGCGGCCGCCTCCGAGCCCTGCCGGGCGGTCGAGGCGCAGGGTGAGACCTTCACGGTCTGCACCATCGACCTCCGGAAGCAGCGGCTGCGGCTCTTCTGGCTCCAGGACGACGGCAAGCCCTACGGCGCCCTCGGCACCCTCGCCGAGAAGCAGGGCGGCCGCCTCGCCTTCGCGATGAACGCCGGCATGTACGACAAGGACCAGGCGCCGGTCGGCCTCTACGTCGAGGACGGGCACGAGCTGAGGCGCGTGTCCACGACCGACGGGCCGGGCAATTTCCACCTGAAGCCCAACGGGATCTTCTGGGTGAAGGGCGAGCGCGCCGGGGTGGTCGACACGGCCCGCTACCTGCGGGCGAAGATCCGGCCGGATTTCGCCACGCAGTCCGGGCCGATGCTGGTGATCGACGGCCAGATCCATCCGAAGATCGCCGCCGACGGGCCGAGCCAGAAGATCCGCAACGGCGTCGGCGTGCCCGGCGACGGGCACGTGGCGATCTTCGCGATCTCCGAGCGCCCGGTGACCTTCGGGGCCTTCGCGCGGCTGTTCCGCGACGATCTCGGCTGCCGCAACGCCCTGTTCCTCGACGGCTCGGTCTCCAGCCTCTACGCGCCGAATCTCGGCCGCGCCGACATCAGCCGCCCGCTCGGGCCGCTGGTCGGCGCGCTGCCGCGGTGAGGGGCGCGCTCAGCGCTGGCCGAAGGCCGTGTCCTTGAACAGGTCCTTGTACTCCCGCGGCTGCGAGCGCCAGTACTGCTTGGGGGCCCGCACCCGGGCGCCGAGTTCGGCGGCGGCGTGCCAGGGCCAGCGCGGATCGTACAGCATGGCGCGGGCGAGCGAGATCGCGTCCGCCTTGCCCTCCTGCAGGATCGTCTCCGCCTGCTGGGCCTCGGTGATCAGCCCGACCGCGATGGTGGTCAGCCCGGTCTCGGCCTTGATCCGCTCGGCGTAGGGCACCTGGTATCCCGGCCCGAGCTTGATCGCCTGCTTCGGCGACACGCCGCCCGTCGAGACGTGCAGTGCCGGCGATCCGGCGCGCTTCAGGGCCTGGGCCAGCTCCACCGTCTCGTCGAGATCCCAGCCGTCCTCGACCCAGTCGGTGGCCGAGACCCGCAGCCAGACCGGGCCGCCGGCGGGCACGACATCCCGCACGGCGTCGTAGACCTCCAGCGGGAAGCGCATGCGGTTCGCGAGGCTGCCGCCGTATTCATCTGTCCGCTTGTTGGCGATCGGCGACAGGAACTGGTGCAGCAGGTAGCCGTGGGCGCCGTGCAGCTCGACCGCCTCGATGCCGAGGCGCACCGCCCGCTTGGCGGTGGCCACGAACTGGTCGCGGACGCGCTTCAGGTCGGCGGCGTCGAGGGCGTGGGGCGGGACTTCGCCCTCCCCGTGCGCGACCGCCGAGGGCGCCTCGGTGCGCCAGCCGTAGGCGTGCTCCGGCGGGATCTGCTGGCCGCCGGCCCAGGGGGCCTCGCTCGAGGCCTTGCGCCCGGCATGGGCGATCTGGATGCAGACCGGGATCGGCGCGTACTCCCGCACGGCGTCGAGCACCCGGCCCAGCGCCCGCTCGCAGCCGTCGTTGTAGAGTCCGAGGTCCCAGGCGGTGATCCGCGCCTCCGGCGAGACCGCGGTGGCCTCCAGGGTCAGCAGGCCGGCCCCCGACATGGCGAGCTGACCGAGATGCATCATGTGCCAGTCGGTCGCCTCGCCGTCCCGCGCCGAGTACTGGCACATCGGGGCGATCAGGATGCGGTTCTCGAGGGTGAGCGCGTCGAGCGTCAGCGGTTCGAACAGGCGAGCGGTCATCGGCAACTCCTGGTGGAAGGACCACTCTGGCCCAGGACGGGCGTCGCGGCCAGTGCGGTGCGGCGGAGCACCCCTGCGGTCGGGCGTTGCGGAACTCGCGGATGTGGCCGCCCGTTTCCTGGCCTGTCGCCGCATCGCGGCAATCGACGCGAACCGCCTGAGGGGGCGAGATCGCCCGAGGTCCAGATGATGCTCACCAGACTCGCCGTCCCGCTCGCCCTGGCCACCGGCTGCGCCGCCCTCGCCGCCTCGGCGCAGGCGCAGCCCGCCGCCTTCGGCGGACCCAAGATGCTGATCCACGGCAATTACTGCGGGCCGGGCAACAACGCGCCCCTCCCGCCGATCGACGCCCTCGACGCGGCCTGCGCGCGCCACGACGCCTGCACGCCGCAGGGTGGCCTGCCCTCGCAGGCCTGCAACCTGCGCCTCCAGCAGGAGGCAACGCTGATCTCGCGCGATCCGCGTCAGCCGGAGGACGTCCGGTCCATGGCCGGCCTCGTGGCGGCCACCGCGACCCTGATCCCGTCGGAGCCGAACGCCCGGCGCGTGCCGGCCTCGGTCGTCGCGGGATCCGCCTCGAGCGCCTACGCGCCCGCCGTGTCGCAGCCGACGGTCGACGCCGACAGCGACGACGACGGCCCCGACGTCGACTGAGGCGGATCGGGACGTCTCCCGCCCGGTCGGCGCGGACCCGCGGCCTCCTCACCGGGCCGCGCCGATCCCCCGGTCCTTCAGGCTGTCGCCGATCTCCTCGAGCGCCGCCGCGTCGTCGATCGTCGCCGGCATCGTCCAGGGCTCGTGATCGGCGATGCGCTTCATGGTCGCCCGCAGGATCTTGCCCGACCGGGTCTTGGGCAGCCGCGGCACGGTGAGCGCCAGCCTGAAGGCTGCCACCGGGCCGATCTCGTCCCGGACCTTCGCCACGAGCTCCCGCTCGATCGTCTCGGTCGACCGGGCGACGCCGGCCTTCAGCACCACGAACCCGCAGGGCACCTCCCCCTTGAGCGCGTCGCGGATGCCGATGACCGCGCACTCGGCCACGTCCGGGTGGCTCGCCAGCACCGCCTCCATGCCGCCGGTGGACAGCCGGTGGCCCGCCACGTTGATGATGTCGTCGGTCCGTCCCAGGACCGTGATGTAGCCGTCGGCGTCGATGACCCCGGCATCCGAGGTGTCGTAGTAGCCCGGGAAGGTGGCGAGGTAGCTCGACCGCATCCGGTCGTCCGAACCCCAGAGCGTCGGCAGGCAGCCGGGCGGGAGCGGCAGGCGGATCGCGATCGTGCCCATCGTCCCTGCCGGAACCGGCTTGCCGCCCTCGTCCAGGACTTCGACCTCGTAACCCGGCATCGGCACGCAGGTGCTGCCGTGCTTAACCGGCAGGAGGCCGAGGCCCATCGGGTTGCCGGCGATCGGCCAGCCGGTCTCGGTCTGCCACCAATGGTCGACAACCGGCCGGCCCAGCACGCGCTCGGCCCAGGCGACCGAGTCCGGATCGGCGCGCTCGCCCGCCAGGAACAGGCTGCGGAAGGCCGAGAGGTCGTAGTCCGCGATCCGGGTGCCGGCGGAATCCTCCTTCTTGATCGCCCGCAGGGCCGTCGGCGCGGTGAACAGGCACACGACGCCGTACTCGGCGACGACCCGCCAGAAGGCGCCGGCATCCGGCGTGCCCACCGGCTTGCCCTCGTAGAGGACCGTGGTGCAGCCGTGCAGGAGCGGCGCGTAGACGATGTAGGAGTGGCCGACCACCCAGCCTATGTCGGAGGCGCAGAAGTAGGTCTCGCCGGGCTGGACGCCGTAGAGGTTCGGCATCGACCAGGCGAGGGCGACGAGGTAGCCGCCGGTGTCGCGGACAACGCCCTTCGGCTTCCCGGTCGTCCCGGAGGTGTACAGGATGTAGAGCGGGTCGGTGGCGGCGACCGGCACGCACCCCGCGCTCCGCCCCGCCGCCCGGGCCGCCGCCACGGTCTCGCCCCAGTCGCGATCCCGTCCCGCGACGAGGGTCGCGGGCCCTTGCGGGCGCTGGAGGATCAGGCAGGCCTCCGGCTTGTGCCGCGAGGCCGCGATCGCCGCGTCGAGGAGCGGCTTGTAGGCGACCACGCGGTTCGGCTCGATGCCGCAGGAGGCGGCGAGCACCACCTTCGGCGCCGCGTCCTCGATCCGCACCGCCAGCTCGTTGGCGGCGAAGCCGCCGAACACCACCGAATGGACCGCGCCGAGCCGCGCGCAGGCCAGCATGCCGAACAGCGCCTCGGGCACCATCGGCATGTACAGGATCACCCGGTCGCCCTTGCCGACGCCGAGGTCGGCCAGCACCCCGGCCAGCACCGCCACCTCGTCGCGCAGCGCCCGGTAGGTGATGCTGCGCTTGGTCCCGGTCACGGGCGAGTCGTAGCGGATCGCCACCTGCTCCGCCCGGGCCCCGTCGGCGTGGCGGTCCACCGCGTTGTGGCAGCCGTTCAGGCTGCCGTCCGGGAACCACCGGCCGTAGGGGCCTGAATCCGGCGCGAAGGCGCGCTCCGGCGCGCGTGCCCAGTCGAGGGCCTGCGCCGCCCCGAGCCAGAACGCCTCGGGGTCGCGGCGGGCCGATTCGTAGATTTCCGGGTAGCGGCCCGGCAGGCTGGCTCTCGTCATTGGTCCGGCGTTTCCTCGCGGGCCGCTCTCCGGCGGCCGTCCGCAGAGTAGCCCATTCTCGCGCGCGCGGGAGTGGCCAGGGACGAGCAAGCCCACGTCCGGGTCACGACGGCCGGGACCCGAGGGGGCGCCACAGCAAAACCGCCGCACCGGGGGCTCCCGGTGCGGCGGTCGTCGGCTCGAATTCGCTATCAGATGGACGTGTCAGGCGTCAGTGCAACGTGTCGTTGCCCGCCTGGAGCTTGTTGATCTCGTCCTTGAGGAGGAGTTTCCGTCGCTTCAGCTCGGCGATGTGGAGGTCATTCGCCGAAGGTCTGTGGATCGCTTCCTGAATCTCGCGCTCGAGGGCTTCGTGCTTACGGGCGAGCTGGTTCAGATGCGTCTGCAGCGACATGAGTCGAATCTCCTGTCATCGTTTCGACACAACGAGATTGGCACAGGATGCCGGACCTGTCGAAGCGTTTTCTGCTGCTAAGTCTGATGATTGCTTACCGCGCCGCCTTGTCCGGCGCCGGAGCGTGACGCATGCTCTCGGGCGACGAACGGTCTTCGGGTTCTCAGGTGACGATGGCGGACGAGGCGGGTGAGGGTGCGCAGTCGGACCTCCTGGGCGAGCTGGCGCGGCTGCGCGAGGAGCACCGGGATCTCGACAGCGCCATCGAGGCGCTGGAGCGCAGCGTCGCCGGGGACCAGCTCCAGATCCAGCGCCTGAAGAAGCGCAAGCTCACGCTGCGCGACCGCATCTACCACATCGAGGACGCGCTCACGCCGGACATCATCGCCTGATGCCGGTGGACGCCCTCGGGCCCCGCCTTGCCGCAGGCCCGCGCCGCCTGTAAGCGCCCTCTTTTGCCGGGATCAACGATGGCGTCGCCTCCTCCGGTCGCGATCATCATGGGCAGCCAGTCCGACTGGGCGACCATGCGGCATGCCGCCGAGACGCTCGACGCGCTCGGCGTGCCGTACGACGCGCGCATCGTGTCGGCCCACCGCACGCCGGACCGGCTCGTGGCCTTCGCCAAAGGCGCGGTCGAGGCCGGTCTCAGGGTCGTGATCGCGGGCGCGGGCGGCGCCGCGCACCTGCCCGGCATGGCGGCCGCGATGACCCGCCTGCCGGTGTTCGGCGTACCGGTGGAGTCGAAGGCCCTGTCCGGCCAGGACAGCCTGCTCTCCATCGTCCAGATGCCGGCCGGCATCCCGGTGGGGACCCTGGCGATCGGCCGGGCCGGGGCCGTCAACGCGGCCCTGCTCGCCGCGGCGGTCCTGGCGCTGACCGACGCGGGTCTGGCGGAGCGCCTGGAGGCGTGGCGCGCGGCCCAGAGCGCCTCGGTGGCCGAACGGCCGGTGACGGAAGAGAACGCGTGACGGACAAGATCCTCGGCCCCGGCTCCACCCTCGGCATCGTCGGCGGGGGCCAGCTCGGGCGCATGATCGCGCTCGCGGCGGCCGATTACGGCCTCAAGGCGCATGTCTACGCGCCCGACGCGGACAGCCCCGCCTTCGACGTGGCCGCCCGGACCACCTGCGCGGCCTACGACGATGCCGCGGCGCTCGCGGATTTCGCCCGCAGCGTCGACGTCGTGACCTACGAGTTCGAGAACATCCCGCACGCCACCGCCGACGTCCTGGCCCGGCACGCCGCCCTGCACCCGAACGCGCACGCGCTCTCGACCACGCAGGACCGGCTCACCGAGAAGGAGTTCATCAACGGCCTGGGCATCCCCACGGCGCCGTTCCGGGCCGTGGACACGCCCGACGACCTCGACCGGGCGATCGAGGTGATCGGCCTGCCGGCCGTGCTCAAGACCCGCCGCTTCGGCTACGACGGCAAGGGGCAGCGCATGCTCCGCGAGCGGGCCGAGGGCGACCGCAACGCCCTGTTCGCCGAGTTCGGCGGCGCGCCGCTGATCCTGGAAGGCTTCGTGCCGTTCGAGCGCGAGGTCTCGGTCGTGGGGGCGCGCGGGCGCGACGGCAGCTTCGCGGCCTACGACCTCTGCGAGAACGAGCACCGCGACCACATCCTCGCGCTGACCCGGGTGCCGGCGCCGGGCGTGTCCGCCGAGACGGGCCGCGCCGCCGTCGAGATCGCCCGGCGGATCGCCGACGCCCTCGACTATGTCGGCGTGCTCGCCGTCGAGATGTTCCTCGTCCGCGAGGACGGGGCGGAGCGGCTCGTGGTCAACGAGATCGCGCCCCGGGTGCACAATTCCGGCCACTGGACCAGCGAGGGGGCGCTGACCTCGCAATTCGCCCAGCACGTCCGGGCCGTCTGCGGCTGGCCCCTCGGCGACCCGGCCCGGGTCGGCGGGCTCTCGGTGGAGATGCGCAACCTGATCGGCGCCCAGGCCGACGACTGGCACGCCCTGCTGGCCGAGCCCGGCGCCCACCTGCACCTCTACGGCAAGGGCGAGGCGCGCCCCGGCCGCAAGATGGGTCACGTCACCCGTCTCGGACCCGCCCCGACCGGTTCCTGAGGCTTCGAAGGCACACCGGCGCCGCCGCGTGACCGCCGGACGGCCGTCCGCGGCGCCGCGCGACGGTCGAGCCATACCTTCGCCACATCCCGCCGCTTCCACGGCACCGTGGTCGGTACCGAATGCTGTCGATCGATTCCGCCCGCACCGCCTCGGTCCCGTCGGGACCGGCGGGGGCCGGATCACGACGCGGCGCTTCTTAAGCCGGCCTTCACCGTGATGCGCGACGGTGCCCCGGATGCGGGTGTGCCCGGCGCAGGGCGCGGGCTCTTGGACTGTGAGGGGCGGGGCGGGCACGCGCGGAGCGGGCGACGCCTCGGGGAGAGTGGGGCGATGAACGTACGCAACCGGCTGGGACGGAAGACGGCACTGATCGGCGCGGCCTTGGTCTCGGCTGCCGGCCTCGCGGGCTGCGAGACCGTCGGCAGCGCGGCCGGCCCGCGGCAATACGCGGTCCTGGAGAAGGACACGACCGGCGCCACCAACGTCAACATCGCCTCCCTGACCGAGGTGGTGCAGCGCAATCCGAACGACGCGGCGGCCTACAACACCCGCGGCGCCGCCTACGCCCGCGCCGGCCAGTTCAACGACGCCATCGGCGACTTCACCAAGGCGATCCAGCTCGATCCGAACTCCGCCTCCGCCTACAACAACCGCGCCCTGGCGAACCGGCAGATCGGCCGCGACGGCCCGGCGCTGCAGGACTTCACCAAGGCGATCGGGATCGATCCGAATTACGGGCCGGCCTATATCGGCCGCGCCAATGTCGAGCGCGCGCAGGGCAACCTCGACCAGGCGCTGAACGACCTCAACGTCGCGATCCGCCTGAGCCCCGAATCCGCGCAGGCCTACCACGCCCGCGGCCTCGTGCGGCAGAAGCAGGGCCAGGACACCCAGGCGATCGCCGATTTCGACGCCGCCATCGACCGCGACCCGTTCGTGGCCGCGCCCTACGCGGCCCGCGGCCAGAGCCTGATCGCGACCAACCAGTACGCGAAGGCGATCGAAGACTACAACGCCGCGCTCAACGTGAACGCCAAGGACGCCACGTCCTGGGCCTATCGGGGCCTCGCCTACGAGAAGCAGGGCCAGCGCAAGGAGGCGATGGAGAACTACCAGCGCGCCTCGACGATCGACCCCAACAACACCGTCGCGCGGGCCGGTCTCGGCCGCGTGCAGGGCGGGGTCGGCTCGCTGTTCAACTGATCGCCCCGTCATCGGGAGCGGAGCGGCCCGAGGCAGCGCCACACTCGCGAGCGTGGCGCCGCTGGGTCGCTCCGCGCCGCTCGCGGCGCCGGTGCGAGTGCCCGAGTCGACCTACGCCGCCAGCAGCCCGTTCTCGTCCTGCGTGATCCGGCGCAGGTGGTAGGCGGTGTCGCCGAGCAGGTACTCGATCATGGCGAGCCGCTTGAAATGGTGGGCGCCGATATACTCGAGCGTCATGCCGATGCCGCCGTGGAGCTGGACCGCCTCCTGGCCGACGTAGCGGCAGGCCTTGTTGATCTGCACCTTCACGGCCGACAGGGCCGCGGCCCGCGCCTTGGCATCCGGCGCGTCCACCATCATGGCGGCGTAGAGCGCCATCGAGCGGGCCTGCTCCAGCTGGATCAGCATGTCGACGGCCCGGTGCTGCAGCGCTTGGAACGAGCCGACGCTGACGCCGAACTGCTTGCGGGTCTTCAGGTACTCCACCGTCAGCTTGTGGAGCGCGTCCATGGAGCCGACCGCCTCGGCGGCGAGCGCCGCGATGCCGTGCTCCACCACCCGCTCCAGGAGCGGCAGGCCGCCCTCGGGATCGCCGAGCGCCGCGTCGGCCGGGAGCGTCACGTCCGAGAACGACACCTCGGCCGCCCGGCCGCCGTCCTGGGTCGGGTAGGCTTCGATGGCGACGCCCGCGGCGTCGGTCGGGACCAGGAACAGGCCGATCCCGTGCGGATCGCGCCGCTCGCCCGAGACCCGGGCGGAGACCACCATCAGGCCGGCCGCGTCGGCGTTGGGCACGACGCTCTTGGCGCCGCTCAGCACGTAGCCGTCGCCGCTGCGCCGGGCCGCGGTGGCCACGTCGGCGAGGTCGTAGCGGGACTGGCGCTCGGTATGGGCGAGGGTCAGGCGCAGGTCGCCGGCGACGAGGCCCGGGACGAGGCGCTCCCGCTGCGCGGCGCTGCCGCCGAGCCGCAGGGCCGTCGAGCCGAGCACGAGGCTCGCGAGCAGGGGCTCGACCACGAGGTTGCGGCCCACCGCCTCCATGACCAGCATGGTCTCGACCGGGCCGCCGCCGAGGCCGCCCTCCTCCTCGGAGAAGGGCAGGCCGGCGACGCCGAGTTCGGCGAAGGCCGTCCAGCCCTCCTCGGGGAAGCCCAGCGGCGCCTTGAGCCGGGCCTGCCGGCTCTCCAGGGACGGGTAGAGGTCGGCGGCGAGCCGCTCGACCGAGTCGCGCAGGAGCGACTGGTCCTCGTTCAGGTCGAAATCCATGGTGTTTCCTCTGCCCCCTCTCCTCCCCCTTGCGGGGAGGAGCCGGAGGTGGGGGGGTGCAGAAGGCACCGTGGCGCTCGATCCTGAACCACCCCCACCCCTGACCCCTCCCCGCAAGGGGGAGGGGAAATCGCTCACAACCCCAGAATGCCCTTGGCGATGACGTTGTGCTGGATCTCGTTCGAGCCGCCGTAGATCGAAACCTTGCGGTTGTTGAAGTAGCTCGGCGCCGCCGCGTCGACCCAGTCGAAGCCGCCGGGCAGGTTGTTGGCCCCGGCCCCCCGCGCGGGCGCCGCGAGGGCGAAGGGCCCGGCGAGCTCCACCAGCAGCTCGGTCGCCGCCTGCTGGAGCTGGGAGCCGCGGATCTTGAGGAGCGAGGAGGCCGGATCCGGCTCCACCGAATCCGCCCTTCCCTGCTTGGCCGCCACCCGCATCTGGGTGATCTCCAGGGCCTTCAGCTCGACCTCCACCTCGGCGACGCGAGAGCGGAAGGCGGGATCGTCCCACATCGTCCCGGGCCCGGCCGGCATCTCGCGGGCGAGCCGCTTGATCCGGGCGATCCGCTCCTTGGTGAGGCCGATCCGGGCGATGCCGGTGCGCTCGTTGGCGAGCAGGAATTTGGCGTAGTCCCAGCCCTTGTTCTCCTCGCCGACGAGGTTCTCGACCGGCACGCGGACAGAATCGAAGAAAACCTCGTTGACCTCGTGCCGGCCCTCCAGGGTGAGGATCGGACGCACGGTGATCCCGGGCGTCTTCATGTCGATGAGCAGGAAGGAGATGCCGCGCTGCTTCTTGGCCTCGAAATCGGTGCGCACCAGGCAGAAGATCCAGTCGGCGTGCTGGCCGAGCGTGGTCCAGGTCTTCTGGCCGTCGACGACGTAGTGGTCGCCGTCGCGCACCGCCTTGGTCTTCAGCGACGCGAGGTCCGAGCCGGCGCCGGGCTCGGAGAAGCCCTGGCACCACCAATCGTCGAGATTGGCGGCGCGCGGCAGGAAGCGCGCCTTCTGGTCCTGCCGCCCGAAGGTCGCCAGCACCGGGCCGAACATGTAGCAGTTGAACTGCTGCGGCAGCGGCACCGCGGCCTGGAACAGCTCCTCGGTGTAGATGTAGCGCTGGATCGGGGTCCAGTCCCGGCCCCCCCATTCCTGCGGCCAGTGCGGCACCGCCCAGCCCTTGGCGTTGAGGATCCGCTGGCTGGTGACGTAATCCTCCTTCGAGAGGCTGCGCCCCTCCGAGACCTTCTTCCGGATCTCCGCCGGGATCTCTGTCCGGCAGAAGCTCCGGACCTCGTCGCGGAACGCGATTTCCTCGTCGGTGAAGCGCAGGTCCATCGGCTCAGCTCCGGGCGATCTCGAACAGGCCGGCGCAGCCCTGGCCGCCGGCGACGCACATGGTCACGACGGCGTAGCGCGCGCCGCGGCGGCGGCCCTCCAGCAGGGCGTGGCCCACGAGCCGCGCGCCCGACATGCCGAACGGGTGGCCGACCGCGATGGCGCCGCCGTTGACGTTGACTGTGGCCGGGTCGATCCCGAGCCGGTCGCGGCAATAGACCGACTGGGACGCGAAGGCCTCGTTCAGCTCCCAGAGATCGATGTCGGCGACGCGCAGGCCCTGCCGCTCCAAGAGCCGCGGCACCGCGAAGACCGGGCCGATGCCCATCTCGTCCGGCCCGCAGCCCGCCGAGGCGAAGCCCCGGAAGGTGCCGAGCGGTTCGAGCCCCCGGCGCGCCGCCTCGTCGGCCGACATCAGCACGCTGGCCGAGGCCCCGTCCGAGAGCTGGCTGGCATTGCCCGCCGTGATGGAGGCCCCCTCCCCGCGCACGGGCTTGAGCTTGGCGAGGCCCTCCAGATTCGTGTCCGGCCGGTTGCCCTCGTCCTTGGCGAGCCGGGTCTCGACCTCCCGGGTCTCGCCGGTGGCCTTGTCGGTCACAGCCATCACGGCGGACATCGGGACAATCTCGTCGTCGAACAGGCCGCGCTCCTGCGCCGCTGCGGTCCGGCGCTGGCTCTCCAGCGCGAATTGATCCTGCGCTTCCCGGGAGATGCCGTACCGCTCCGCCACGATGTCGGCGGTCTCGATCATCGGCATGTAGATCGCCGGCAGGTGCGCCTCCAGCCACGCGTTGCGGGTCAATTCCCGCTGGACCTTCGGCTGGACGAGGCTGATCGACTCGACGCCGCCCGCCACCGCCACCGGCACGCTGTCGAGCACGATCCGCCGCGCCGCGCTGGCGATCGCCTCCAGGCCCGAGGCGCAGAAGCGCGAGACGGTGACGCCGGCCGACTCGACCGGGATCCCCGCCACCAGGGCCGCGTGCCGGGCGACGTTGCCCCCCGTGGCGTTCTCCGGATAGCCGCAGCCGAGCACCACCTCCTCGACCGCCCCGGGCTCCAGGCGCGCCCGATCGAGGGCGCCGCGGATCGCGTGGGCCGCGAGGTCGGCGCCGCGGGTGAGGTTCAGGGCGCCGCGATGGGCCTTGCCGATGGGGGTGCGGGCGGTCGAGACGATCACCGCGTCGGTCATGATCTCTCTCCCGCTCAGGCGTTCTTCAGGCCGGCGAAGCTGCCGCCCTCGGCGGCGAGACGCTTCAGCAGCGGCGCCGGCTCCTGGCTGTCGTCGCCGGTCTCGGCCGCGAAGCGCGACAGCGCCTCCGCGATCGTCTGCAGCCCGACCGTGTCGGCCCAGTGCATCGGGCCGCCGCGCCAGGCCGGCCAGTTGTAGCCGTTGATCCAGATCGTATCGATGTCGCCGGGCCGGGCCGCGATGCCCTCTTCCAGGATCCGCGCGCCCTCGTTGACCATCGGGTACATCAGCCGCGCGATGATCTCGTCCGGGGTGAAGCTGCGGCGGTTCACGCCGTGCTCGGCGGCGACCCGCGCGATCAGCGCCTCGACTTCGGGGTCGCGCGTGCCGGCGCGGGCGCCGTCCGGGTAGAGGTAGAAGCCGCGGCCGGTCTTCTGGCCGAACCGGCCCTGCTCGGCGAGCGAGTCCGCCACCGGCGCCCGGCCGCCGAAATCCTTGCGCGAGCGCCAGCCGATATCGAGACCCGCGAGGTCGCCCATGGCGAAGGGCCCCATCCGGAAGCCGAACCCGGTCACCGCCGCGTCGACCTCGTGGGGCAGCGCGCCCTCGAGCAGCAGGCGCTCGCCGGCCCGGCTGCGGCGCTCCAGCATGCGGTTGCCCACGAAGCCGAAGCAGACGCCCACCGTCACCGGCAGCTTGTTGAGGCGCTTGCCGAGATCGAGGGCGGTGGCCAGCACGTCCGGCGCGGTTTTTTCCGCACGGACCACCTCCACGAGGCGCATGACGTTGGCCGGGCTGAAGAAGTGCAGGCCGAGCACGTCCTGCGGCCGGCCCGTCACCGCCGCGATGGCGTTCACGTCGAGGTAGGAGGTGTTGGTGGCCAGGATCGCGCCGGGCTTGGCGATCTGGTCGAGCCTCGAGAAGATCTCGCGCTTGACGCCCATATCCTCGAAGGCCGCCTCGACGACAATGTCGGCCTCCCGGGCGTTCTCCAGGCCGAGCGCCCCGGTGATCCGGCCGACCCGCTCCTCCCGCTGGGCCTCCGTGATCGAGCCGCGCTTGGCCGAGCCGGCATAGAGCCCCTTCACCCGGTCGAGGCCGCGCGCCAGGGCGCCCTCCTCCGTCTCGATCACCGTCACGGGGATGCCGGCATTGGCGAAGCACATCGCGATGCCGCCCCCCATCGTGCCGGCGCCGATCACGGCGGCCGTGCGGACGGGACGGCGGGGCGTGTCCTTGGGCAGGCCGGGCACCCGGCCGGCCTCGCGCTCGGCGAAGAAGGCGTAGCGCAGGGCCTTCGAGCGCGGATCCTCCACCAGGGTGCGGAACTCGGCCCGCTCCACCGCCACCGCGGCGTCGAAATCCTGCTCCAGGCCGGCGCGCACCGCCCGCGCCAGGGCGTGGACGTTGGTGGCGTCGGGATCGCGCTTCACCGCCTCGGCGGCCTGCGCCTCGAACCGGTCGCGCGCCTCTCGCGTGAGTCTGTCGGAACGGTCGCGCACCCGCGGCAGCGTCCCCGCATCGGCGAGTTCCAGGGCGCGCGTCCGGGCCGCCGCCACCAGGTCGCCGAGCACGACGGCGTCGACGATGCCGAGCGCCGCCGCCTTCTCGGCGGAGACCGGCTCGCCCGTGAGCATCATCGCGAAGGCGGCGTCGGGCCCGATCAGCCGCGGCAGGCGCTGCGTGCCCCCGGCGCCCGGGATGATCCCGAGCTTGATCTCCGGCAGCCCGATCCTGGCCGACGGGGCGGCGACGCGGCCGTGACAGGCCATTGCCAGTTCCAGGCCGCCGCCGAGCGCCGCGCCGCCGATCGCCGCCACCACCGGCTTCGGGCTGGCGTCGAGCCGGTCCAGGATGTCCGGCAGGCTCGGCGGCCGCTGCGGCTTGCCGAACTCGCCGATGTCGGCGCCGCCGACGAACACCTTGCCCTCGGCGGCCAGCACGACGGCACGGACCGAGGCGTCCGCCACGGCTCGCGTCAGGGCCTCGTCGAGGGCCGCCCGCAGCGCGGCGCCCAGCGCGTTGACCGGCGGGTTGGCGAGCGTGAGCACCGCCACCCCGCCATCGACCTCCTGACGAACCACCCGAAGCTCCCTGATGTTCTGCAATGCAGAATGAGTGTCCGCATTTCGGCGGGATGTTGGTCCGTGTGTTCCCCAGCGTCAAGGACAGGCGAGGTCCGTCGACAAAGTGGATCCAACTGTTCTGCAGTGCAGAAGATCGGTGCCGCGGCCGTTTGACCCGCGGCCCGGGCCCGTGGCATCACAACGGCCCTGGACGAGACTCGGTTGCGGACGCCGCCCGGCGCGCGACGGCCGGGCCGCCGGAGGCACGGGGAGGAGGATCGCGGTGCGCGGCAAGGATCGGGGCGAGCGGCCCGGGGGTGCCTGTCCGGCGCGGGTTCCGGCGGTGAGGAGCGGGCGGTGAGCGACGGTCCCGAGCGCGACCCGGGCGGGCGCCTGCCCGAGATCCTGCGCGGCCGGCTCGCCCTGCCGGTGATCTGCGCCCCGATGTTCATCGTCTCCGGCCCGGAGCTGGTCATCGCGCAGTGCCTGTCCGGCGTGGTCGGCTCCTTCCCCGCGCTGAATGCCCGACCGGCCGAGCTGCTCGACGAGTGGCTCGCGCGGATCACGCGGACGCTGGCGGAGGCCCGCGCGGCGGACCCGGCGCGGAAGGTCGCGCCGTTCGCGGTGAACCAGATCGTCCACGCGTCCAACGACCGGCTGGCGCAGGATGTCGAGGCCTGCGTCCGGCACCGAGTGCCGATCATCATCACCTCGCTGCGGGCGCCGGACGCGGTGATCCGCCCGGTCCACGCCTACGGCGGGGTGGTGTTCCACGACGTCACCACCGTCCGCCACGCCGAGAAGGCGCTGGAGGCCGGCGTCGACGGGCTGATCCTGGTCTGCGCCGGGGCGGGCGGTCACGCGGGGACGCTGAGCCCCTTCGCCCTCGTCGGGGAGATCCGGCGGTTCTACGACGGACCGCTGATCCTGTCGGGGGCGATCACCTCGGGCTCGGCGATCCTGGCGGCCCAGGCCATGGGCGCCGACCTCGCCTACATGGGCACCCGGTTCATCGCCACCCGGGAAGCGAACGCGGCCCCCGCCTACAAGGACATGATCGCCGGCAGCGCGGCGTCCGACATCCTCTACACCCCCTACTTCACCGGCGTGCCCGGCAACTACCTGACGCCGAGCATCCGCGCCGCGGGGCTCGATCCCGAAGCTCTGCCGGTGCGCGACAAGACCGCGATGAACTTCGGCAGCGGCAGCGTGAAGGCGTGGCGGGACGTCTGGGGCGCCGGCCAGGGCGTCGGCACCATCGCGGACGCGCCGGCGACCGCCGACCTCGTCGCCCGGCTCGCCCGGGAATACGCGGCGGCGCGGGCGCGGCTCGACGTCGCGGCCGGCACCGGTGCCCTCGCGCTGGCCGCGGCGCGGACGGGGGCGCAGGTCCTCGCGATCGACTTCGCGCCCGGCATGGTCGCGCGCATCGCCGGGGCGGGCCTGCCCAACGTCGCCGCGCGGGTCATGGACGGTCAGGCCCTCGCCCTGCCCGACGCCGGCTTCGACGCGGTGTTCTCGATCTTCGGGGTGATCATGTTTCCCGACTGGCGGAAGGGGCTCGCCGAGATGGCGCGCGTGACGCGGCCCGGGGGACGGGGCGTCGTCGCGACGTGGCAGGACCAGGGCGCGGCGACGTTCCTGCTGCTCGGCGAGATCCGCCGCCGGCTGTTCTCCGAGCGCGAGAGCCGGGCGATGCCCGAAGGGGTGCGGGCGCTCGGCGATCCGGCCGGGTTCACCCGGGAGATGGTCGCGGCCGGGTACGGAGCCCCGCGGATCGACCGGGTGACCTTCGACTACGGGCTCGACGTCGCCCTGCTCGACGACCCCGACACGGTGTTCGGCCTGTCGCCGGACTGGGTCGACCTGAGCGCGGACGATCGGGCCGCGGTGATCGCGGAGGCGCGGCGCATGGCAGCCGGACGCCCCGTCCTGCCGATCCCCTCCACCGCCCTGATCGCCGTCGCCGAACGGTGAGCCCCGCTCGGGCGCGAGACCCGGTGGCGAGTCAGCCGGTCGCGGCCGTGCCCGCCAGGCGCGCCCGCGCGTCGTCCAGAACCCGGGTCAGGGCCGCGTCCCACGAGACCTGCGGCCGCCACCCGGTGGCGGCGTGGAGGCGGCCGGCATCGCCCGCGGCCAGGGGGATCTCGGTCGGCCGCACCCGCTCCGGGGCGACGCGGATCTCGAACGGCATCCGGGCCCGGGCGCGCAGGTCCTCGAGAACGCTGGCGATCGTCCGCGGCTGGCCCGAGCTGATGTTGAACACGCTCCCGTCCGCCAGGGAGTCCGCCCGGCCGATCAGGTCGGCGTAGGCGTTCGCCACGTCGGCGACGTCGAGGAAGTCGCGGTAGGAGGAGAGGTTGCCGACCTCCAGGCAGGGCGGCACGAGGCCGGCCTCGATCCGGGCGATCTGGCCCGCGAAGGAGGCCACGACGAAGCGCTCGTCCTGGCCGGGGCCGATATGGTTGAACGGCCGGAGTACGACGAGCTTCACGCCGATGCGGGGCAGCAGGTCGCGGAGCAGCTGCTCGCCGACCCATTTCGAGCGCGCGTAGGTGTTGCGCGGCAGGGGCTCGACCGCCTCGCTGAGGGCGTGGCCGGCCAGGAAGGCGCTGCCGTAGACCTCGCCGGAGCTGACGAAGAAGAAGGTGCAGCCCGGCACCGCCTCGACCGCGGCCACGAGGTTCATCAGGCCGTTGACGTTGACCCGCCACGTCTGGCCCGGGCCGCTCGCGGAATCCGCCACCGAGGCGAGACCCGCTAGGTGGAGGATCGCGGTCGGCCGGAACCGCGCCACGAAGCCGCCGAGCGCGGCCTCGTCGAGGAGGTCGATCGCCGCGTAGGTGACGCCCTCCGGCAGGCGCGGCGACCGCCCCCGCCCGATCCCGGCCACGCGATCGGCCGCCCGCACCGACGAGTCCGCCGTCGCCCCCGCCAAGAGCGGCAGGACGTGGCCGCCCACGAAGCCGGCCGCCCCGGTGACGAGGATGCNGCTCACGGCGCGACCCGGGCGCGGGCCGTCACCTAGCCCGGGTTCCGGGTTCCCCAGCGCACGCCCATGCCGCCCTGCCCGGCCCCCGGCGAGCTGCCGGCATCGGCGCCGATCGCCGGACCGGAGGCGGTCTTCGGCCGGTGCTGCGAGCCGGCTGCCAGGGGCTCCGACGCCAGCGTGTCGGGCACTTCGGACAGGTACTCCGCGTCCCGGTCGGTGGCGAACTGACCCGCCTTGCGGAAGGTCCAGAGATAGCCCGGCACCACCGCCTCGGCGGCGGTCGGCGTGATACCGATCCCCTCGAAGGTGCGGCCCTCGGCCTTGGCGGCCTCCGAGACGACGTTGTCGTTCTGGAGCAGGGTGACCTGATCGCGGGTCAGCTTCAGCGAATCCGGGAGAAGGCCGAAGGTCAGGGTGTCGGCGATCTCCAGCATGCGGGCCTGGAGCTTGGCCGCCGGCACGGGCAGGTCCACGACCACCCGCTTCCGCCGGATCGTCTTCAGCATGTAGCGCACGAAGTGCTCCAGCGTGCCCACCTCCGGGCCGCCGAGCTCGTAGACCTTGCCGGGCGCCAGGGTGCCGTCGACCGCGCGGGCGATCGCCTCGGCGACGTCGCCCACGAAGGCCGGCTGGAAGCGCGACTGGCCGCCGGCCAGCGGCAGGACCGGGAGCGCCCGGGCGAGGGCGGCGAAGCGGTTGAAGAAGCTGTCGCCAGGCCCGAAGATCAGCGAGGGCCGGAACACCACCGCGTCCGGGCAGGCGGCGAAGACCCGCGCCTCGCCCTCCGCCTTGGTGCGCGCGTACAGCGACGGCGAGGCCGGATCGGCGCCGATCGCCGAGACCTGGATCATCCGGGCGCCCTGGCGGGCCGCGGCGCGGGCGATCGCCTCGGCCCCGTCGACCTGCAGCCGCGCGAAGCTCTGGGAGCCGGTCTCCTGCAGGATGCCGACGAGGTTGATCAGCACGTCCGACCGCTCGGCGGCCCGGGCCACCGAGTCCGGATAGCGCAGGTTCGCCTGGACGGCGACGATCTGGTTGACCTTCCCGAGCGGCTGCAGGAACAGCGCGAGGTCCGGCCGCCGCACCGCGACGCGGATCCGGTAGCCGCGCTTGGCCAGTGCCCGGACCACGTGCCGGCCCAGGAAGCCGGAGCCGCCGTAGATCGTCACGAGCTGGTCCTGCGGGCGCACGGGGCCCGGCGCGGCGACGGGGGCGGAACGCGTCTGCGGGCTGGTGTGCGCCGTCGCGGACGCCGTCGTGTTGTCTTGGCCGCTCATCGCCGTGGTCTCGAGCTCCTCGCGCGCCCCGGGGCGCCGTCAGGCGGCCTACTTAGCCTAACTTCGGCGCGATGGGAGCCGCCGAATGCGCCGCCGGGCCATTCCGGTGAACAGCGGGGCGCGGATGATCGCGGCCGACGGCCCGAGTGCCGTCCGGCGGGGGCCGGTCACAACGCTGGAACGGGAGCGGCCGCCGTGCATTCTTCCCCACCACACGGCCCTGCCGAATCGCGCGGGTGGGACGCGCCGGGGATTGCGATGATTGTAGGGATGCTCGTTTCCGCGGCGATCGCGGTGTTCGGTCTGTTGGTGGCGCTCGGGTATGTCGGCCACCCGATCGACGCGCAGCTCGTCAGCAACTACGGCTGGAGCATCCTGATCATCGGCGTCGCGCTGTTCGTGCTGTTCACCTGGGCGCGGTACGGCCGGACCCGCAGGCGGCACTCCGCCTGAGCCCGCACCTCAGGCGACCTTGATCCGGCGGCGCATCTCCCGCGCCACGGCCGGACGTCCGCTCTGCCGGCCGCTCACAGCCCGCGGGGCGCCGACGATCAGGCTCTGCCGTTCGCGCGCGATGAACGCCGTCGGCATCTCGGCCTGGAGGTCAGCCTCCATGTCGCGCAGCGCCGTGTCGGAATGGGCCGGATGCAGGTGGATGATCCCGAGCGCCTTGACGCCCGCGTTCCGCGCGAGCTCCACGCCCTTCTGCCAGGTCGAGTGCCCCCAGCCCCGGCAGGTCGGGTACTCTCCGTCGGTGAACATGCCGTCGTAGATCATCAGGTCGGCGTCGGCCACGAAGGCGGCGAGCTCGGGATCCGGCCACGGGTCGCTGTGCTCGATGTCGCTGATCAGGCACAGGCGTCGGCCGCGGTGCTCGAACCGGTAGCCGACCGAGCCCTGCGGGTGGTTCAGCAGGATCGTGGCGACCCGCGTGCCGTCCGGGAAGGCCAGGGTCTGACCCGCCTCGAAGCCGTGGTGGTTAAAGGTGCAGCACAGCTTGTCGAGCGTAACCGGGAAGAGCGGCGGCGCGAACAGCCGGTCGAGCGTCGGGCCGGCCGATTCGCCGCCGAGGTTGCCGCAGTAGGTGTTGATCACCCGGTCGGGATCGAGGACCGCCGGCTTGAAGAAGGGCAGACCCGCGGTGTGGTCGAGATGCAGGTGGCTGAACAGCAGGTCGACTTCCTGGGGCAGATCGGTCCGGTGACCCTGCCCGAGGTTGTAGATGCCGGAGCCCGCGTCGACGATGAACATGCGCTGGCCGCATCGCACCTCGATGCAGGGCGTGCTGCCGCCGAACTCGGCGTATTGCGGACCGCTGACGGGCGTCGAGCCGCGGACGCCCCAGAAGCGGAGTGCGAGGTCCTGGTCGGCCGCCAGGATGGTCGGCTCGGAACTGTTCGACATGGCGATCACGAATCCGCGGACAGTCGGTCCCGATCACTTATGATCGAAACCCCGTCGCCGTTCCGGGAAGGTAGCTCTGAATACGGCAGGCCGACGGAGCAGGTGTACCGCTCATCCCCTGCCGTATCATGAATTGGTGTGCCGCACGCGGCCGTGATGTGCGTCCGCGCACACGCACGGGCTGTTGGGACGGGCCTACGCATGCTCAGAGAGGCTCCGCGACGGCCACGAGACTGGCCGACGGCCCGGCCAGGATCGGGCGGCCGGCCGCCGATCCGGCGAGTCCCGCGGCGAGCCACGACGGGAGTGCGTCGCTGTATCGCGTCGGGAGCGGCGCGACCAGCGCCCCGAACGGGTCGGGCGTCCGCTCGTAGACCGGCACGAATCCCGCCATCTGCCGCGGCGACAGGCCCGATTCGGGCGCGGCCCAGCTGGCCCAGACCGTGTCGGGCACCGGGCGATGGGCGCGGTGGCCCGGAACGACGACCACCTCCTGGCCGGCGAAGGCGAGGGCTTCCGGCCGGCTGATGTCCCCCACCGCGCCGCCCCGGGCCGTGTAGGCCGCCCAGAAGGCGTTCTGCCCGCCGTCGGAATAGGTGGTGCGCACGGCGGGTTCGCCCGCCTCGGCGAGTGCGTTCATCCGCGCATCCTCGACCGCCCGGCGGGTGGTGACGGCCGCCTCGACGGCGGGATCCCGGGCGGGCGCGAAGGTGTAGCGGCCCGCGACCACCGAGACCTGAAGCTCCTCCCGGGTGACCTCGAACCGGTCTGAGCCGGCCTTGAGCTCCCGCCAGAAGGCGATGTTGGGGTCGGTCCTGTGGCGGGCCATGTTCTCGGCCGTCATCCGGAACGGGTAGGACTGGAACTGGAACGCCGCCTGCCCGCCGTTCAGCGCGTCCCGGGCGATGGCGTAGATCTCGCCGACCGTGCCGTTGGTCATGGCGAAGCAGCCCATGGACGAGCAGATCCCGTGCACCATCACGGCGGAGCCTGTGCCGCCGTGGGCCCGGTCGTAGGCGTTGGGATAGCCGACGTCGAAGGACAGGTAGTAGTGCGAGTTCGGGTTCATCTGGCGCCGGGGCACCGTGTAGAACCCCTCCGGGGTCTGCCGGTCGCCGCTCCTGCGCTTCGGCCCGAGCTGGCCGGACCAGCGGCAGATCGGGAAGGTCTTGATGTAGACGTAGCCCGCGGCGCCCTTCTTCCAGACCTCGATCTCCGATTCCTTCTTGTAGGCCCGGAACAGGACCGGCGCGGCGGCCGTCACGCCCTTCTGCGCCATCAGCGCGAGGGTCGCGGCCGGGATCGGCGCCTCGGCCTTGCCCGCCTGCGCGGCGGCGGGGCCCGCGAGGGCGAGCAGAACGAGGCCGGCGGCGAGGGGGATCGAGGTCGACAGGGGCATGAACCGTCCGCGCTGGATCGGCCGGGATGGCTGCCGGACGGGCGCGGCCCCGCGACCTGACGGATTATTGCGGCGGCCGTGAGGCTGCGCGTCCGGTCCGCCGACGGGCCCTTCAGGCCGCCGGCGCCGGCTCCCGCTCGGCATCCGCCGGCACGGGCGCGACGACGGCGCTGTTCTCCACGGCGATCACCGCGTCGAACGGCACGGCGCTGTCCGCGAGGCCCGTCTCGGGCAGGCAGACGATGAGGCCCCGCCCGGCCCGCGCCTGCCGCAGCTGGGCGAGCCGCTCGCGCGCGCCCTCGGCCTTGCGCTCGTCCATCGCGACCGCCACCACGAGGATGTCGGGATCGCGGGCGAGGCACCGGCTCAGCTCGATCGCCACCCGTTCGCGGGCATTGATCGCGCCGTCCGCGAGCGCCCCGGTGCTGGGCTGGATCTCGACCTTGCTGTCGAGGCCGAGGCCGTAGACCGAGGCCTCCAGGCCCTCGTCGGCCAGGACCCGGCGCACCAGCTCGCGCACCCGCGGCTCGGCATTGGCCTCGCCGAGGCTGATCCGCCCGAACAGGAGGTTCTCCTCCAGGCTCGCGGCCGGATTGACCCGCGAGGGGTCGTGGAACACCACCGCGCCGGCGAGGTGGGGCGGCAGCATCCGGGCGAAGGACCGGCGCGCCTGCACGAGGCGCTCCTCGAACAGGCCGTCGATCAGGCCGAAGCGGTGGCGGGACTCGTTGTAGCGCAGCGCGAGGCCGATCAGCCGCGTGCGGTCGCGCTGGCCGGCAGGCCCCCGGCGCAGGCTCGCCGCGTGGGGCAGGCGCACCACGAGATCCTCGAAATAGCCCCGCTCGGCCGCCTGGAACAGCGAGTAGGCGTCGAACAGGGGGTGGTCGTTGGGCAGGTCGGCGAAGATCTCGACCGTGCTGCGGGCCACCGACAGGCCGATCTCGGTGAGCGGGCGGACCAGCCCCTCGGCCTCCAGGACCGCCCGCAGGTAGGGGTGACGGGCGAAGCGCAGGGGCGCGAAGGTGCCGCCCACCGGCTCGCCGAACAGGATGTTCTCGCCGATGCTCGCCTGGTTGTTGTAGCGGTCGGGATCGAAGGGCTCGACGAGGCGCTCGGCGCCCTTGGCGGCCAGCGCCACCCGCATGGTGCGGCGCGCGGCGACGATCGCGGCGGCGAGCCGCGGCTGTGCGGCCGGATCGAGCCGCCCGGTCAGCCCGCGGGCGTACACGAAGCCATCGAGGCCGGTGAGCCGGCAGATGCCGATCAGCGCGATGTCGTCGGGCGCGGTCGCCGGATCGGTGCCGTAGAGGAGGTTCTGCCGGAGGGAGCCCTCCATCAGGATCGCCTCGCCGGACGTGAAGGCGATCCGCCGGGCACGCTCGGCGGCGTCGAAGTCGCGCAGGTCCGCGCCCGCGTAGGTGACGGCCCCGGCCGTCGGTTCGACCTGGCCGGCCAAGACCGCCGCCAGCGCGCGGGCGCCGCTGCCGCGGCTGCCCGTGATCGCGACGTGGCCGGGCATCGACACGGCCATGTCGACGCCCGTCAGGCGCTCGCCCGTCGCCGTCTCTCGCGCGGAACGGACGCCGAGCCGGGGCGGCGCCCGAGGTGGGGGGAGGTTCGGACTGCCCTGGCCGCCGACCGGGCTCACTGGCGCCGGCGCGGGGGCGGGCCGGCGATCCTCCGCCGGGGCTATCACGCGGTCTGGCTCTATCGCCTGTCCCGCTACGCCCACGAGCGCGGGTGGCGGATGGCGGCGTGGCTTCTGTGGCCTCGGCCCGTCCGACATTCGTGCGCATCGCGGCGACGCGGACGGCGATCCGCTGGCGCTCGATGGCGGCCGCGCCGTGGTTGCGCACGGCGGGCAGCCGCCGGACGAGGTCGTTCAGGCTCTCCTCCGCGCGCGCGCTCGAGCGCAGGCGCAGATCGTGCCGGTCGCGCGCGCGCTCGAGCACCAGCCCGTAGGCGAGGCCGATCGCCGCGAGGCCGATCACCGCCGCGGGGACCAGCCGGGGTGCGGCGAGCGCCGCGAAGCCGAGGGCCAGGATCAGGGCCGCGAGGGTCATCGCCGGCAGGACGATGCCGGCCGCGAGCAGGCGGTCGGCCCGGGCCAGCACCTCGCCGACGATCCGGGTGAGGCCGCGCGCCTCGTCCCGGGCGCCCGCGGGCGCGTCGAGGATCGCCTGCAGCACGCCCTCGCGGACGGCGTCCCCGGCCCTGTTCTGCGCCTTGAAGCACAGGCGCGCCACGAACCAGCCGACCCCCGCCAGCGCCAGGGCGCAGACCGCGATGCACAGGAAGGCCGTGAGTTCGAGTTCGGCGGGACGCATCGGGATGCCGGGGACGAGCACCAGTTCCCGGCCCGGGAGTTCTACCGCCACGCGCAGGAACGGGAGCGCCGGCGCCTCGTCGCGCGGCAGGACCGCGATCAGGTCGCGCAGGCACAGGAGCGCCAGCGCGCAGAGCGGCGCGCCGATCCCGACCGCGAGGGCCGCCGCGAGGGTGTGCTGAGGCCGCGCGGCGCGCCACGTCAGGAGGAGGGGATCGGATTCCATGCGTCTCCGGGCAGGGTCGGGCGGGGTCCGCCGCCGCTCGCGGCATAGGCCTTCGCGGCCGCGGCGGGAAGGGCGGCCGACGCGAGCCGGGCCCGTGCGACATGTCGGCCGAACTGATCCAAGTTCTAGCCCTGGTCTGGAAGCGCTCTAGGTTGGATCCTGTGCGCGCGGGTCGACCCTGGACATTGCCGCGCGGTCCGGTCGCCGCGTCCGCTCGGGCCGCATCGCGCGGCCATGCCGGCGCAGCCGATCTCGGTCGGGATCAGAGGATGGGGTGAGGCGTGCGGCGAGGGGCTGAGCAGACCGTAGGGCCCGGCCCGGCCGGCTCGAGGCCCGGGACCGCCTGATGGCGCAGCTGTTCACCCCCGGCGCCGACGCGCTCTACCGCCTCGCGCTGATGACCGGCGTGGCCTGCCTGGTGGGTGTCCCGGTCCTGGCGGCCGGGATCGTGCGCTCGAACTACGTCACGGGCGTCGGGATCGCGCCGGCCCAGCCGCTCCCGTTCAGCCACAAGCACCATTCCGGCGAGCTCGGCATCCAGTGCCGCTACTGCCACACCACGGTCGACCGGGAGGCCACCGCCGGCATCCCGCCGACGCACACCTGCATGACCTGCCACTCGCAGATCTGGACCGGCTCCGAGATGCTCAAGCCGGTGCGCGACAGCTACGCGCAGGACACGCCGCTGGAATGGAAGCGGCTGAACAAGCTGCCGCAATACGTCTACTACAACCACTCCGTCCACGTGACGAAGGGGATCGGCTGCTCGACCTGCCACGGCGACGTCACGTCGATGCAGATGACCTACCGGGCCAACGCCTTCGAGATGCAGTTCTGCCTCGATTGCCACCGGGCCCCGGAGAAGTACGTCCGCACGCCGGAACAGGTCTGGAACATGACCTGGAAGCCGCCGGCCGACCAGGCGATTCTGGGCCCGAAGCTCGTGGCGCAGTACCATATCCGCGGCGGGGAGCGGCTGACCGAATGCGGGATCTGCCACCGATGACCGGCGCCCCCGACATCGCGGCCCTGCGCGCGAAGCTCGCCGGCGGCGACGGGCCGCGCTTCTGGCGCAGCCTCGACGCCGTGGCCGACAGCCCCGAGTTCCGCGCCTACCTGGCGGCCGAGTTCCCGTCGGCGTCCCGGCTCGCCGCCGCCCCGGAGCGGCGCGGCTTCCTGAAGCTGATGGCCGCCTCCTTCGCGCTGGGCGGCCTCACCGCCTGCGGCGGGGGCAGCGGCCGCGACTACGAGGTTCCCTACGTCAACCAGCCCGAGCGGATCGTGCCGGGCACGGACCTGTCGTACGCCTCCTCGGCGGTGTTCGACGGCTTCGGCAACGGCATCCTGGTCACCACCCGCAACGGCCGCCCTCTGAAGATCGAGGGCAACCCCGAGCATCCCTGGAGCCGCGGCGGCACCGACGTGCTGGCCCAGGCCTCGGTGCTCGGACTCTACGACCCGTTCCGCTCGCAGGCGGTGCAGCATCTCGGCCGGCCGAGCTCCTGGCCGGCGTTCCGGGCGGATCTCCAGGCGCGGATGCCGGGCTGGCGCGAGAGCCGGGGCGAGGGTCTGGCCCTGCTCACCGGCCCCGTGACGTCGCCCGGCGTGGCGTCGCAGATCGCGCGGCTGCGGGCCGCCTACCCGGCGTTGCGCTGGTACACCGGCGCCGGGGCCGGGCGCGGCGGGATCTACGAGGGTGCCCGCCGAGCCTACGGCCGGCCGCTGGAGACGATCCCCGATTTCGGCCGCGCCCGAACCATCGTGGCGCTCGACGGCGATTTTCTGGACCTCGGGCCCGGCCAGGTCGGCCTGTCGCGGCGCTGGAGCGAGGCGCGGCGCGCGGCCTACGCGGAGGGGCGCCTCCTCACCCTCCACGCGGCGGCGCCGACGCCGACGCTGACCAGCGCCAAGGCGGATCGCGGCCTCGTGGTCCCGGCCCAAGCCGGCGCCGATCCCGTCGCGCGCTGGACGCGGAGCGCCGGGGCGGCGCTCGCCGGCGCCCGGGGGAGCGGCATCGTCACAGCCGGCCTGACCGCGAGCCCCGAGCTGCACGCGCTCGTCCACCGCCTCAACGGCGCCCTCGGCAACACCGGCGCGACCCTGATCCACACGGTGCCCGCGGAGGAGACCGGTGCCGGAAGCCTGGCGGAACTCGCGGAGGCGATGGATCAGGGCGCCGTCGAGGTGCTCGTCGTGCTCGGCGCCAACCCGGTCTACGAGGCGCCGGGCGCCCTCGACTTCGCCGCCCGGATGGCGCGCGTGCCGCTCAAGATCCACGCGGGCCTCTACTACGACGAGACCGGCGCGCACGCCGACTGGCACCTGCCCGCCGCGCACCCGCTGGAATCCTGGGGCGACGTCCGGTCCCTCGACGGGACGGTGGGGCTGATCCAGCCGACGGTTGCCCCCCTGTACAACGGTCGGACCCTGCCGGAGATGCTGGCCTTCCTGGCCGGCGGCGAGGGCGGTGACGGCGGCCAGGACGCCCTCGGCCTCCTCAAGGCGCAGGCGCGGAACGCGGGCGAGGACGACGCGGCCTTCGAGGCCCGCTTCACCGAGGCCCTGCGGGTCGGCTTCTGGGCGGGCAGCGCGCGCCCGGCCGAGACCGTCGCGCTGACGCAGGCGGCCGCCGTCCCGGCGACCGCTCCGTCGCCCGCGCCGGCCGGCGGGGTCGAGGTGCTGTTCCGGCCCGATCCGACGATCTGGGACGGCACCCACGCCGACCTCGCGTGGCTGCAGGAACTCCCGAAGCCCCTGACCAAGGTGGTCTGGGAGAACGTGGTCGCGGTCGGCCCGCGCCTCGCCGAGCGCGAGGGTATCGCGACGGGCGACATCCTGCGGGTCGAGTCCGCCGGCCGCGCGGTCGAGGGGCCCGCCTGGATCCTGCCCGGCCAGGCTGACGACACCGTCACCCTCACCCTGGGCTACGGCCGCGACGTGCCCGACCACCTCGCCCGCGGCCTCGGCTACGATGCCGCACCCCTGCGCCCGGCCGGTTCGACCTGGCGGCTCGCCGGCGCCCGGCTGACGAAGACCGGCCGGGCGCACGAGCCGGTGACCACCCAGCACCTCGGCACGATGGAGGGGCAGGACCTCGTGCGCGTGCAGGCCCTGGGCGCCGCGCCCGCGGGCGACCCGAAGGGCGCGCCGTCGCCGGCCTCGTTCTACCCACCCCCGGAGAGCCAGGACCGCTGGGTCGCCGCGCAGTGGGGCATGGCCATCGACCTCGACGCCTGCATCGGCTGCAACGCCTGCGTCACCGCCTGCCAGGCGGAGAACAACATCCCCGTCGTCGGGCGCGAGGAGGTCGCGCTCGGCCGATGGATGGGCTGGCTGCGGATCGACCGCTACTACGCGGGCGACCTCGACGCGCCGACCACGCATTTCCAGCCGGTCCCCTGCATGCATTGCGAGCAGGCGCCCTGCGAGCTCGGCTGCCCCGTCGAGGCGACGCTCCACGACAGCGAGGGCCTGAATCTTCAGGTCTACAACCGCTGCGTCGGCACGCGGACCTGCCAGAGCTACTGCCCCTACAAGGTGCGGCGCTTCAACTACCGCGACTATACCGGCGGCATGACCCCGGTGGAGCAGCAGCAGCGCAATCCCGAGGTCACGGTCCGGTCCCGCGGCGTGATGGAGAAGTGCACCTACTGCATCCAGCGGATCACGGCGGCGCGGATCACATCCGCCAAGGACGCCCACGCGCCGATCCCCGACGGCGCGGTGGAGACCGCCTGCCAGGGCGCCTGCCCGACCCGGGCGATCACCTTCGGCAACGTCGCCGACCCGGGGAGCCAGATCTCGGCCGCCCGCCGGGACACGCGGGAATACGCGCTCCTCGGGCACCTGAACACGCGCCCGCGCACCACCTACCTCGCCGGACTCGCGCCCGCCGCGGATCCGAACGGCAGGGAGGGCTGAGCATGGCCGGCGCCCTCTCCGGCGGCACGCAGCCCGGGCCCCTGATGCGGCCCGACGAGACCCTCCAGGGGATCGGCGGCGCGGTCACGGCGATCCCGCTGACCCATCCGGGCAACCGGCGCTGGTGGATCGCCTTCGCGGGCGCGGCCGCGCTCCTCGGCCTGTTCCTGCTCACCCTCGGCTACCTGCTCTACGCCGGCCCCGGCATCTGGGCGAACAACAACGCCGTCGTCTGGGCACTGGACATCGCGAGCTACGACTGGTGGATCGGCGTCGCCTCCGGCAGCCTGCTGGTCTCGGCGATCCTGCTCCTCCTCGGCGCGGAGTGGCGCGGGGCGGTGAACCGCGTCGCCGAGACCCTGGCGCTGCTGGCCACAGCGGCCGCCGGGCTCTACCCGATCATCCATCTCGGGCGGCCGTGGTTCTTCTTCTGGAACCTGCCCTACCCCAACACCTACAATCTCTGGCCGCAGTTCCGCTCGCCGCTCCTCTGGGACGCGATCGACATCGTGTCCTTCCTGGTGATCTGCGTGAGCCTCTGGTTCATCGGCCTGCTGCCGGACCTCGCGACGCTGCGCGACCGGGCCCACGTCGAGGCCCTCCGCCAGTTCGACGGGAAGGCGCCGACCCGCAAGCTCGCCCGCCTGCGCGCGCAGGTCTACGGCATCCTCGCCTCGGGCTGGCGCGGCTCGGCGGCCCACTGGCAGATCTGGGTCCAGGCCTACCGGACGGTCGCGCTCCTCGGCGTGCTGCTGGTGGTCTCGGTCCAGACCGGGGCCTCGGTGATGCTGGCGGGCTCGCTCATGCCGGGCTGGCACAGCACGCTCCTGCCGGTGAGCTTCCTGGTCAACGCGGTCTATTCGGGCGTCGGCGTCACGGCGGTGATCGTGATGCTGATCCGCCTCGTCTACGGCCTCGACGCCCTGGTGACCGACCGCCATCTCGACGTGCTGGGGCGGCTGCTGCTCTGCCTCGGCAGCGCCAGCGCCTACTGCTACGCGGCCGAGTATTTCGACACGTTCCTCAACGGCGATGCCGAGGCGCGCGGCGTCCTGGTCCGGCGCATGACCGGCGAACACGCCCTCGTGTCCTGGACGGCGATCCTGTGCCTCGTCCTGCCCGCGCAGATCCTGTGGTCGGCCCGGGCCCGCACGGCGCCGCTCACCATCGCGGCGGTCGGTCTCCTCGTGGCGATCGGCGCCTACGCCGACCACGTCATGGTCCTGGTCGTCACCCTGACCCAGGACTTCCTGCCGTCCTCGAGGCTGCCCTACACGACCGACATCTGGGGCATCGCCACCTTCGCGGGCTCGATCGGGCTGTTCCTGACCCTGCTGCTCCTGTTCCTGCGCTATCTGCCGGCCGTCTCGATCGTCGAGAGCCGCCGTCTGGCCCTGACGGTGTCGCCGGCCGCGCAGGAGGCCGCCCGCGCGGCCGCGTCCCGGGCCACGGGCCGCCCGGAGGAGAGCCCGGTCACCGCGCCCCTGTGGGGCGTCTCGGCGACCTTCGCGAGCCAGGGCGATCTCGCCGCCGCCCTCCAGGCGGTCTCCGGGATCGGCCCGGACCATGTTCATCTCGACGGGCACGGCCCGGTGCCGATGCCCCGCACCCTGCGGCCCCTGGGCCTGGAGGGACGCTCGATCCTGCCCTACGCCCTGGCCGGTGCCCTGCTCGGCGGCTTCGGCTTCTTCGCGATGTGCATCTACGCGACGGCCTACGACTACGTGTTCCTGATCGGCGGACGCCCGCGCCTGTCCTGGCCCTCCTTCGTGGTCCCGAGCGTGTCCTTCGCGATGATGGCGGGCTGCGTGGCGATCCACCTCGCGCTCCTCGTCCTCAACCGCCTGCCCCGCCTGAACCACCCGGCCTTCAACATCCCGGGCTTCCTGCGGGCCTCGGAGGACCGGTTCTTCCTCTCCGCGGAGGCGCGGGGCGACCGGTTCGACGCGGCGCGGATCGAGCGGCGGCTCGCGTCCCTGCCGGCCGAGGCCGGGCGCCCCCTCGAGATCCGGCGGATCCCGCGATGAGGCGCGCCGCCCCGCGCACCGCCGACCGCGCGGCCTCGGCCGCCCGCCGTGCCGGGAGGCCGGCATGAGCGCGAACGGACCCTCCGGCCTGATCCCGGCGATCCTCGCGGGGCTGACCCTGCGCGGCACCGGCCTCCTCAACGGGCGGCCGTCGCGCCCGGCGGCCAATACCCAGCGCGATCCGAACGATCCCGGGCACGAGACGCGCGACGTCAACGTCCGCAACACCGTGATGGTGATGGCGGGCCTCGCGCTCACGGCGCTGGCGGTCGTCGGCACGATGGTCTGGCTGATGAGCACCTTCGTGGCGAGCCAGCGCCGGTCGCTCCCCGCCCTGACGCCGCAGCAGACGACGCGGCTGGCGCCGCCGCCGCCGAACCTGCAGGCCGACCCCTACGCCGATCTCGACCGCGAGCGGGCCGCGACGGCGGCGCATCTCTCCGGCTACGGGTACCGGGACGCGGCCCGCACCCGCGCCCGCATCCCGATCGGGCGCGCCATGGACCTGACCGTCGGCCGCTCCCTCGAACCGGCGGAGCCCGCTGCGCCATGACGCCGAGCCACGACTCGCTCCAGCTCTGGCCCGCCGCGGTCTCCGCCACCGCGAGCGAGACCGACCTGCTCATCCTGGCCTTCACGGTGCTGACGCTGCTGCTGACCGTGCCGGTGTTCGTGGCGATCACCTACTTCGCCCTGCGCTACCGCGAGGGCTCCGAGGCGGACCGCAGCCCCTCGGGCATCCGCTCGAACCTCATCGAGATCAGCTGGATGCTGATCCCGTTCCTGCTGACGCTGATCTTCTTCGTCTGGGGCGCGCGGCTGTTCATCCAGTCGAAGAACCCGCCCCCCGACGCCATGGTGATCGAGGCGATCGGCCGGCAATGGATGTGGAAGTTCCAGCACCCGACGGGTCAGTCCGAGATCAACAACCTGCACCTGCCGATCGGCCAGCCGATCCGCCTGCACATCATCAGCCAGGACGTGATCCACGCCCTCTACCTGCCGGCCGTGCGGATGCAGGTCGCCGCCCTGCCCGACCGCTACACCGACCTCTGGTTCAAGGCCGACAAGACCGGCACCTACCATCTCTACTGCTCGGAATATTGCGGCACCGACCATTCCGTGATGGGCGGCGAGGTGACCTTCATGAACCCCGGTGACTACCAGGACTGGCTGACCCACGCGGGCGCCCAGCAGGGCAGGGTCGCGGCGGGCCGCGCCCTCTACGAGGCCTATGGCTGCGCCGGATGCCACGAGCCCGGTTCGTCCGTGAAGGCGCCGAGCCTCGCGGGCCTCTACGGCAGCCACGTCAAGCTGGCGGACGGGCGCACCGTCACGGCCGACGACGGGTGGCTGCGCGAGAAGATCCTGAACCCGAACGGCGACCGGCTCGCCGGCGGGGGCAAGCAGGTGATGCCGAGCTTCGCGGGCCGGATCCCGGCGGACGAGCTCGCCACGCTGATCGATTTCCTGAAATCCTACGCGGGCCCGGCCTCCGGCAAGGCCGCGGACGCGACGCTGCCGGGAGCGACACGATGAGCGCATCGGGCAGCATCGGCGGCACCGCCCGGCGGGAACCCCACGCCCCGGAATCCACGATCGGGCGCAAATCCGACTACCTGCACGCGGAATCGACCCTGCGCTCGTGGTTCCTCACTACCGACCACAAGCGCATCGCGATCCTCTACCTCGCGTCGATCACCGGCTTCTTCGTGATCGGGGCCCTTGCGGCCGGCGTGGTGCGCCTCGCGCTGGTCGTGCCGAACGGCGCGATCATGACCAACGACACCTACAACAAGGCCTTCACCATCCACGGGGTGGTGATGGTCTGGTTCTTCCTGATCCCGTCGATCCCCGCGACCTTCGGCAACTTCCTGATCCCGCTGATGATCGGGGCCAAGGACCTCGCCTTCCCGAAGCTCAACCTGACGAGCTGGTACGTGTTCATGGCCGGCGCCCTGTTCACCCTGGTCTCGGTGGTGCTCGGCGGGGTCGATACCGGCTGGACCTTCTACGCCCCGCTCTCGACCGCGTTCTCGAACACCTGGGTCCTGCCGGCGCTGATCGGCGTGACGATCGTGGGCTTCTCGTCGATCCTGACCGGGCTCAACTTCGTGGTCACGATCCACACCATGCGGGCGCCCGGCATGACGTGGTTCAAGCTGCCGATCTTCGTCTGGGCCCACTACGCCACCAGCCTGATCTTCCTGCTGGCGACGCCCGTGATCACCACGGCACTGATCCTGCTGATCGCGGAGCGCGCCTTCCATATCGGCGTGTTCGACCCGGCCTATGGCGGCGACCCGGTGCTGTTCCAGCACCTGTTCTGGTTCTACTCGCACCCGGCGGTGTACATCATGGTCCTGCCCGGCATGGGGGTGATCTCCGAGATCGTCCCGGCCTTCGCGCAGAAGAAGCTGTTCGGCTACCGCTTCGTCGCCTACGCGTCGATCGGGCTGGCCTCGGTGACCTTCTTCGTCTGGGGCCACCACATGTTCGTCAACGGCCAGAGCGACCTGGCCTCGCTGGTGTTCTCCGCCCTGTCCTTCGCGGTGGCGGTGCCCTCGGCCGTCAAGGTCTACAACTGGACCGCCACGATCCATAAGGGCAGCTTACGGCTCGACACCCCGATGCTCTACGCGATGGGCTACATCGGACTGTTCGTGCTCGGCGGGCTGACCGGCCTCTACCTCGCGACGCTCGCCATCAACCAGCACATCCACGCGACCTACTTCGTGGTCGCCCACTTCCACTACATCATGGTCGGCGGCACGGTGCTGGCGTTCCTGGGCGGCCTGCACTTCTGGTGGCCCAAGTTCACCGGCCGGATGTACAGCGAGCCCTGGGGCCGGGTCTCGGCGCTGCTGATCTTCCTCGGCTTCAACGTGACGTTCTTCCCGCAGTTCATCCTGGGCTATCTGGGGATGCCGCGGCGCTACGCGACCTACCCGGCCGAGTTCCAGCTCCTCAATGTCCTGTCCTCGGCGGGCGCCACGATCCTGGCGGCGGGCTACCTCTTCCCGATGCTGTACCTCGTCTATTCCCTGTGGTTCGGCCGCAAGGCGCCCGCCAACCCGTGGAACGCGAAGGGGCTCGAGTGGGAGACGTCGTCCCCGCCGCCGACGCACAACTTCCTGTCCCCGCCGGAGGTGCCGCGCATCCCGTACGACTACCCGATCCAGGCCCAGGAATCCCGGGACCAGCACGGATGAGCGCACCGCTGGCCGACGGCGTCGGGGTCGCCCGCGCCGAGCATTTCGAGAGCGTCGCGCAGCAGCGCGAGGCGGCGACGCTCGGCATCTGGGCGTGGCTGATCACCGAGCTGCTGCTGTTCTCGGCCCTGTTCCTGGTGGCGCTGATCACCCGGATCCAGCACCCCGAGGCGACGGTCGCGGCGGCCAAGCACCTCAAGTTCTGGATCGGCGCCACCAACACCGTGGTGCTGATCTGCTCCTCGCTGACCATGTCGATGGCGATCGAGTTCTCGCGGATGGGCTGGCAGCGCGCCATGGTCCGGGCGATGCTGGCGACGGCGGCGCTCGGCGGCCTGTTCCTCGTGCTCAAGGGCTACGAGTACTACGCCGACTGGGCCGAGCACATGATGCCGTTCCTCAGCAACCGGCCCTTCGCGCTGGCCGAGACGCCGGCGGCGCGGCTGTTCGTGAACCTCTACTACGTCGCGACGCTCCTCCACGCCCTGCACCTGTTCACCGGGATCGCGCTCCTGCTCGGCATGACCTGGATGGCGGCCAAGGCCGGGTTCCTGTCGCGGCACCAGAACTGGATCGAGGTCTACGGCCTCTACTGGCACTTCATCGATCTGGTCTGGATCCTCGCCTTCCCGATTCTCTACGTGGTGAACCGGTAGGATGCGGAAGCCCCTCGCGACCCTGAGCGCCGACGACCGCGCCCTGCTCCGCAAGCGCCTGCGCACGCCGGTGCTCACCTTCCTGGCGCTGCTGGCGCTTCTCGCCGTCAACGTGACGCTCGGCGCCACCCTCCCCTTCGCGCAGGTCTGGATCGTCGAACTCGCCGTCGTCGCCGTGATGGTGGCGCTGATCCTCCTCGTTTCCATGGAGGTGATCCACGAGCCGCCGCTGATCCGGCTGTTCTCGGGGCTCGGCTTCTTCTGGGTCGCCATCATGGTCGGCATGACGCTGACCGACTATCTCGCCCGCTGAGCCGCGCGAAAGCCGTTGTCGGGGCGGCCGAACGCTCCTAAACGGGGCCGCTTCCCCGCATGGCCCGGCTGAAACACGATGTGCGAACTGCTCGGCATGAGCGCCAACGTGCCGACCGACATCCGCTTCTCGTTCGCGGGTCTCGCCCGGCGCGGCGGCGAGACGGGGCCGCACGCCGACGGCTGGGGCATCAGCTTCTACGACGGCCGCACCTGCCGGAGCTTCCACGAGCCGGAGCCGAGCGCCCGCTCGCAGCTTGCCCGGCTCCTGCGCGACATGCCGATCAAGAGCCGGATCGTCGTCGCCCATGTCCGCAAGGCCAACCGCGGCCGGGTCAGCCTGGAGAACACCCACCCGTTCTCCCGCGAATTGTGGGGCCGCCGCTGGACCTTCGCGCATAACGGCCAGCTCAAGGGCGTGAAGCGGCTGCCGCTCGGCGGCTTCATGCCGATCGGCTCCACCGACAGCGAGCACGCCTTCTGCTGGATGCTCGGCCGGCTCCAGGCCCGGTTCCGCGCCCTGCCCCGCCCCGAGACCCTCGACCGGGCGGTGGCCGACCTCGCGGGCGAGTTGCACGCGCTCGGCGTGTTCAACATGCTGCTCACCGATAGCCGCACCCTCTACGCCCATTGCGGCAAGCGCCTCTGCTACCTGACCCGCCGCGCGCCCTTCGGGAAGGCCACCCTGATCGACGAGGACTGGCAGGTGGATTTCGCCCAGGAGACGACCGAGCACGACGTGGTGACGGTCATCGCCACCCAGGCGCTGACCCGGGACGAGTGCTGGACCGACCTCGCCCGCGGCGACGTCCTGACCCTGCGCGACGGGGCGATCCGGCTGTTGAGACCGGCGAACTTAGCTTAAGTGTGTTTTGCCTGAGGGTGCATGCCCGCCCCCGATGCGCTAGAACTCCGATAACAGGAGCGCATCGGCCGGACTTCCGCACCGGGTCGAGCCGGCAAGCGCTCCGCCTCGACCCGCTCCGGACCACAGGTCGAGCCACGATGAGTTGACGAGCGCGACACGCATGACCCGCGACGACACCGACACCGTCCTGTCCCAGGAGGACGGGACTCGGGATGGCCGCCCGAACCTGGCGCCCGGCATCCGCACGCATCTCGGGGAGCACCTGCGCACGGTCTACGAGCGGATCGGCGAGGAGACTCTGCCGTCCCGCTTCGCCGAGCTGATCGAGAAGCTCGAGGCGGCGCTGCGCGCCCGGGGCGAGGCGATCGAGCCGGAATTCCGCAACGGCCTGCTCGCCGCCGTGCCGTCGCTCCGCGCCTTCGCGCTGTCGCTGACCTCGAACCCGGCCCGCTCGGACGACCTCGTCCAGGACACCCTGCTCAAGGGCTGGCAGCACCGGGCCCGGTTCCAGCCGGGGACCAACCTGAACGCGTGGCTGTTCACGATCCTGCGCAACATCTTCTACTCGGACCACCGCAAGCGGGTCCGCGAGGTCGAGGATCAGGACGGATCCTACGCGGCCCGGCTCGCCACCGCCCCGCACCAGGGCGACCGGCTCGACGTCGAGGACCTGCAATCCGCGCTCGCCAAGCTGCCGCCGGACCAGCGCGAGGCGCTGGTGCTGGTCGGCGCCGAGGGGGTCTCCTACGAGGAGGCCGCGACCATCATGGGCTGCAAGGTCGGCACCGTGAAGAGCCGCGTCAGCCGCGCCCGCGGCCGCCTCGCGGAACTCCTAGGTTACGACGAGGAGGATCTCGGCTCCGACCGGTTCATCCAGTCGGCGATGCCGAAGGACGCGTAGGCGACCGGTCGGCTCCCGGCCGAAAGTCCACAAAAAAGATGCATCCGATTCCGGGGATCGGCTTCGGGCCGCGGCTGATGGTCTCCGAGCCGACGCTGCGCGCCACCGGCCTCGTCCAGCCCGGCAGCCTCAACCGCTGGAGCTACCGCCTGATCCTGCCGCCCGGCACGCCGGACGCCGACCTCGACGCCGCGCAGGCCCGGATCCGCGCCGCGACCCCGGAGGCCGGCTGGGAGATCCGCTCGCGGACCAACGCCGACCCGCGCTTCGCCAAGAGCATCGAGCGCTTCACGCAGTTCCTGACCCTGGTGGGGCTCACCGCGCTGATCGTCGGCGGCGTCGGGGTCGGCAACGCCGTCCACGCCTTCGTCGAGCGCAAGCGCCCCTCGATCGCGACCCTCAAGAGCGTCGGCGCGCCGGGCTCGCAGGTGGTCGCCCTGTACCTGACGCAGGTGATGCTGATCGCCGGCCTCGGCACCCTCATCGGTCTCGCGGTCGGCGCGAGCCTGCCCTTCCTCCTCGATGCCCTGTTCTCCGCCGACCTGCCGCTGCCGCTGAACCCGACGCTCGCCCCGGGCGAGCTGGCGCTCGCCGCCGCCTACGGGCTGATCACCGCCTTCGCCTTCGCGATCACGCCGCTCGGCCGCGCCCACGACGTGCCGGTCTCGGGTCTGTTCCGCGACACGGTCGACCCGGCCCGCGTCCGCCCGCGCTGGCGCTACCGGATCTGGCTCGCCGTCAGCCTCGCGGCCCTGGTCGGCCTGTCGGTGGCCACGGCCTTCGACCGGCGCGTGGCGCTGATCTTCATCGCCGCCGCGGCCATCGCGTTCGGCCTGCTGCATCTGGTGGCGCTCGGCCTGATGGCGCTCGCCCGCCGGCTTCCGCACCCGAGCCGGCCCGCGCCCCGGATGGCGCTCGCCAACCTGCACCGCCCGGGCGCGCTGACGCCCGCCATCGTCCTGTCGCTGGGGCTCGGCGTGACGCTCCTCGTGACGCTCAGCCTGATCGACGCCAATGTCCGCCGCACGATCAGCGCGACCCTGCCGGCCCGGGCGCCCAATCTCTTCTTCCTGGACATCCCCTCCCGGGACGCCGCCCAGTTCCGGGACTTCCTGGCCCGATCCGCACCGAACGGCAAGGTCGAGGACGTGCCGATGATGCGCGGCCGGATCGTCGCCCTGAACGGCGTGCCGGCGAGCAAGATCCGCCCCCCGGAGGACGCCGCCTGGGTGCTCGACGGCGACCGGGGCATCACCTACGCCGACACGGTGCCGGACGGCTCCAGCCTCACCGAGGGCGCGTGGTGGAGCGCCGAGCAGGGCGCCAAGCCGCTGGTCTCCTTCGAGGCCGACCTCGCCCGCCAACTCGGCTTGAAGCTCGGCGACACCGTGACGGTGAACGTCCTCGGCCGCGACCTCACCGCGACGATCTTCAACCTGCGCCGGGTGGAGTGGCGCAACCTCGGCATCAACTTCGTGATGGTGTTCTCGCCGGGCACCTTCCGGGGCGCCCCGCATTCCGACCTCGCCACCCTGACGCTGCCCGGCGGCACCGACGCGGCCGCCGAGAACCGCATCCTGCGCGACGTCGCCAAGACCTTCCCCTCGGTGAGCGCCGTCCGGGTGAAGGACGCGCTGGACGCGATCGGCGACCTCGTCGGCCGGCTGGTCCTGGCGATCCGCGGGGCGAGCGCCGTGGCGGTTCTGGCGAGCCTCTTCGTGCTGGCGGGCGCCATCGCGGCCGGGCACCGGGCGCGGCTCTACGACGCCGTCGTGCTCAAGGTGCTGGGGGCGAGCCGGGCACGGCTGCTCGCCGCCTACGCCCTCGAATACGCCGCGCTCGGCCTCGCCACGGCCGTGTTCGGCCTCCTGGCCGGGACGCTCGCCGGCTGGGTGATCGTCGCCAAGGTCATGCACCTCGACTTCCGCCTCGACCTGTCGGGGGCGCTGGTCGCGGCCGTGGCCGCGGTGGCGCTGGCGATCCTCCTCGGGCTCGCAGGCACTTGGCGGATCCTGGGACAGAAGCCAGCGCCGTACCTTCGTCAGATCTGAGTCGCGCCGGCGCGGGATCGTCGGGCCGCAGGGCCCGGATCGCGACCCGGGCCGGGGAGAGCGTCGATCGCGCGGTGACCGAGCCCCGGGCCGCGGCGCTGGCACGTTCCGGGGGAGGGGGCCCGGATGGCCACAGGCCTCGGGAACGGCTTCGCCGCACCGGGCGGAAGACGCGCGATCGGGCGATCGAGACCGCCGCGATCGGCGAACGCCGTGTCGTCCCCGACCTCGGGACGCCGGCTGCCGGCCGGCGTCCCGAGGTCNGCGGGGAACGCCGCGGCCGGCCCGATCGGCGGCATCGTCGGCGGCGCGGTCGGCGCGGCCACCGGCACGGTGGGCGGCATCCTCGGCGTCGACATGGCCCCGCGCTTCCGCAGCTACGTCCGCGAGCGCAACGTCCGCTCGTACGACTACGACGGCCGCGTCGCGGTCGGCACCACCCTGCCGGCCTCGGGCGTGACCTACTACGACGTGCCGAGCGAGTACCGCGTGCAGCCGGGTTACCGCTACACCGTGGTGAACGACCGCCCGGTGCTGGTCGACCGCGGTCACCGCATCGTCGAGGTCATCGACTGAGCGACGGACTCGATGCCGGGGCCGGCCGCGTGCCGGCCCCTGTGCCCCCGGAGACCGCTCCGGGGGCCACCCCCTTAGCCGCGGCCGCCGGCGCAACGCTTCATCCGTCCGGCCGTTGAGAGACGGTTCGACCCGTGAGGCGATCATGACCGACGATTCCGCCGATCCGAAATCCACGCTGCCCGAGCCGGTGCGCGACCATCTCGGCCAACAGCTGCGCAGCGTCCTGCCGGTCGGGCCCGACAAGCCGCGCTTCCTCGGCGACGATCCGGTGCCGGACGCGTTCGAGCCCCAGATCCGCCGGCTCGAGACCCGCCTGAAGACCCACGAGGAGGGCACCGGCGCCGTCGGTCAGGCCCTCGACCAGATCCTCGACGCCTTCGGGGTGAAGCCGCGGGACGACGACACGCGCGCCGGCTGAACCGTCAGACGCGCGGCCTCGTCGCCAGGAGGTCGCGGATCTCGGTGAGCAGCTTCACGTCGGCCGGCACCTCGTCGGGCTTCTTGGCCTCCGCGTGCTGGAGACGGTTCATCGCCCGGATGACGAGGAACAGCACGAAGGCGACGATGACGAAGTTCAGCGTCAGGGTCAGGAACTGGCCGTAGCCGATGACCGCGCCCTGCTTCTTCGCGTCCACGTAGGGCAGGCCGGCCTGCACCTTCGACGAGAGCGGGATGTAGTAGTTCGAGAAATCGAGCCCGCCGGTGATCGCGCCGATCACCGGCATGAAGATGTCCTGGACCGCCGAGTTGACGATGGCCCCGAAGGCCGCGCCGATGATCACGCCGACCGCGAGGTCGACGACGTTCCCGCGCAGCGCGAATTTCTTGAATTCCTCGAGCATCGCCGAATCCCCCTCGCAGAACGCCGCCAAGGTAGGGGAGAAATCCGCGATGGCCAGCGCCTAGTCGGGCTTCACGGCCGCGGATCGTATATCCGCGGCGCCTTCGGACGGGGCGTCCAGCCCGGCCGCGGACCGCTCCCCGGGCGGGGCGGCGAGCTCGGCCTTGAGCCGGCGGCGGTACTGGGCGGCGACCACCGGGATGGTCAGCAGGTAGCCGCCGCTCACGGCCACCAGCGCCTCGAACGGGTAGCTGATCAGGATGCCGAAGGCCGCGACGCCGAACAGGAAGATCGGCAGGACGAGGCTGCGCGGCACCCGCTTGCCCATGGTCTTGCCCGAGTAGGTCGGGACCGTGGAGACCACCATCAGGGCGATGCACAGCACGTAGATCAGGACCGCCGGTGCCGCCCAGGTCTCGATGCCGAAGCCCAGGAAATGCAGGTAGAGCGGGAGCATCGCGGTGAGCGCCCCCGCGGGGGCCGGCATGCCGACGAAGAAGTCCTTCTTCCATTCCGGCCGGTTCGGGTCGTCCAGCATCGCGTTGAAGCGGGCGAGGCGCAGCGCCATGGCGATGGCGAAGATCAGCGCCACGATCCAGCCCACCGACTTCAGGTGGAACAGCACGAATCCGTAGAGGATCAGGGCCGGGGCGCAGCCGAAATTCACGAAGTCGGCGAGCGAGTCGAGCTCGGCGCCGAAGCGCGACGTGCCCTTGAGCAGCCGCGCCACCCGCCCGTCGATGCCGTCGAGCACGCCGGCCACCACCACGGCGATGACGGCGGGCTCGAACTTGCCCTCGAAGGCGAGCCGGATCGCCGTCAGCCCGAGGCAGAGCGCCATCAGGGTGATCATGTTGGGGGCGATCATCCGGAACGGCACCGGCTTGAACCGGCGCGGCCGCGGCTCGTTCGGGTCGGGCGCGAAGGGCGGGAAGAGATCGTCCATGGCCGCCTCAGATCCGCTTGAACAGCCGCTCCGGGCCGCCGCCGAGATCGGCCAGCACCGTCTCGCCGGCCACCGCCTTCTGGCCGAGGCCGACCAGAACGGTCGCGCCGGCCGGCAGGTAGACGTCCACCCGCGAGCCGAAGCGGATCAGGCCGAACCGCTCGCCGACGCCGAGCACGTCGCCCGCCGCGACGAAGCCGACGATGCGCCGGGCCACGAGACCGGCGATCTGCACCACGCCGACCCGCTTCGGCTGGCCCGCATGGGTCGTCTCGATGACCATGCCGTTGCGCTCGTTGTCGTCGCTGGCCTTGTCGAGCTCGGCGTTGAGGAACAGGCCCGGCGTGTAGTGGATCTGGCCGATCCGGCCGGCCACCGGCACGCGGTTCACGTGGCAGTCGAACACGTTCATGAACACCGAGACCCGCAGGGTCGGCACCTGCGGCAGGTCGAGCTCGGGCGGCGGCAGCACGGTGGCGATGAGGTTCACGCGGCCGTCGGCGGGCGAGATCACGAGCCCGTCGGCCACCGGGGTGACGCGCTCCGGATCGCGGAAGAAGTAGCAGACCCACAGGGTCAGGATCAGGAAGATCCAGCCGAAGAACTGGGAGAAGTAGCCCGCCAGCACCGTCAGCACGATGCCGATCAGGATGAAGGGATAGCCCTCCTTGTGGATCGGCACGAGCGTCCGGCGGATCGTCTCGATCAGGTCGGTCATGGGTTCTATGGACTCGAGGAGGTCGCGGGCGGGGACCACGGGCGGTCGGGCGTTCGGACCGGCGGATGGCAGTCCGCCGGGCCGCCGTCAACTTTGCCAGGGGTCGCGGCTCGCCGCGGGCCGCCGCGTCCGCCCGCGCCGGGTGCGGCTCCGGCGTCGATTCGCGCGCGCCCCCGCTTCNCCGGGCCGCCGGCAACTTTGCCAGGGGTCGCGGCTCGCCGCGGGCCGCCGCGTCCGCCCGCGCCGGGTGCGGCTCCGGCGTCGATTCGCGCGCGCCCCCGCTTCATCGACCGGCGCGCCGTGCCGCGGCTGCTTCGCCCCCGCTCCCGCACGGGAGAGGGCAGCCGCGTCCGGTCAGTCCGCCCGCCGCAGCCGGCTCGCGAAGAAGCCGTCGAGGCCGCCGCGGGCGCCCTCCAGCTCCGTCAGGTGGCACGGCAGCGTGCGCAGGTCGCCCCGCTCGTCGATCAGCGCCGCGGCGCCGCCGACCTCCTCGGACCGGACCGGCACCCGCGCGTAGCGGGGATCGCGGGCCAGGAAGGCCGCCACCTGCGCCTCGCCCTCCTCCGGCTCCAGCGAGCAGGTGCAGTAGACGAGCAGGCCGCCCGGCCGCACCAGCCCGGCCGCGTGGTCGAGGAGCTTGGCCTGGAGCGCGGCGAGCCGCCCGATATCGGCCTCGGCCTTCGTCCAGGCCACGTCCGGATGGCGGCGGATCGTCCCGGTGGCCGAGCACGGCGCGTCGAGCAGCACGGCGTCGTGGTCCTGCGGCTCCAGGGCGAGGGCGTCGGCGACCACGACGTCGACGGCGAAGCCGAGGCGCGCGACGTTCTCGCGCAGGCGCTCCAGCCGCGGCGCGGACCGGTCGACGGCGGTGACCCGGGCACCGGCAGCGGCGAGCTGCAGGGTCTTGCCGCCGGGCGCCGCGCAGAGGTCGAGGACGCGGGTGCCGTCCCGCGGCGCCAGGAGGCGGGCCGGCAGCGCCGCGGCGGCGTCCTGGACCCACCACGCCCCCTCCTGGAAGCCCGGCAGCTCGGGGATGGCCGGGCCGTTCTCCGGCAGGCGCAGGGAGCCGGTCGGCAGGGTCACGGCGCCGAGCCGCGCGGCCCAGTGATCACGACGATGCCGAGCACGATCACGGCGACGCGGGACACGGCGGCGTCGAAGGTGCCCTGCGGATCGTCGATCTGGCCGAGCGCGACGATCGCCACTGTGTAGCCGGACAGCATCGCGCCGTAGGCCCGCGTGTCCTGCAGGAACTGGGCGACGAAGACGCACAGGCCGAGCCAGGCGGTGAAGCTGAGGAGCAGCAGCACCCGGTCCTGGCCGATCAGGGCCGAGACCGCCTGCATCGCCGCGCGGCGCGCGCCCAGTCCCGCGATGTCCGGACCGGTCCCGCCCGGTGCCGCTGCGTTCCGCGTGTTGCGGCCTGTGTCCCGCGATGCCACTTCTGCTCCAGATCCGACGTTTCCGGACCCACGCCCTCACACCCGAGCGAGCGCGATGCAAGAGCCGACCGCACAAGACCTCCACCGACAAGAGCCGCACCGACAAGAGCCGCACCGACAGGACCCGCCCGCGGCGACCGGAGACGGCGCCGCGCCGCCCCGCGCCCTCAGCCCGGCGGCCCAGCGCGCGCTCGCCGAGGCCGCCGAGCGCCGTGCCGCGATCGACGCCCGAGCCGCCGAGATCGGCGCCAGGCCCGAGCGCCAGGGGCGCGGCGGCCTGGAGCCGGTCCGCTACGACGACTGGGAGGTCAAGGGCCTCGCGGTCGACTTCTGACGAACCCGTCGCGGGGCGCCTACTCGGCCGGGACCGCCAGCGGCGTGCCGGCCTCGGCCCGGGCCTCCGCGACGCCCGCCCCGAACCGCCGGTACCAGAGCCCGGTCAGGATCGGCACGAGGATCGAGGTGACGATGATGCAGATCGTCACCAGCACGGTGGCGGTCTGGGCCGACGGGGCGAATTGCGGGGCGACGGCGGCGATCGCCAGCGGGTTGGCGGCGGCGGCCCCGGCCGTCGAGGAGGCCGCCAGCCCCGCCGTGCCGGTCCCGCCCCCGATCGCCCGGTCGGCCAGGATCAGCGGGATTCCGGTGAGGACGATCACCGCCAGCGCCAGCACGATGCCGAGCCCCGCGAGCGGCGAGAGCAGGTTGTTGAGGTCGACCGTGTTCCCCAGCGCGAAGGCGAAGAACGGGATCATCAGCTGGCCGCCCGGGGCGAACAGGGCCCGGAGCTTCGGGTCGAGGTTGCCGAGGGCGAAGCCGACCAAAAAGGGCAGCACCGCGCCCACGAAGATCTGCGGCTCGAAATGCGCCGCCCCGGAGGCCCCGAGGATGATCATGCTCATCAGCGGGCCGGACTCGATCGAGGTCAGGATGAA
This sequence comes from Methylobacterium mesophilicum, assembly GCF_036441335.1. Lineage (GTDB taxonomy): Bacteria > Pseudomonadota > Alphaproteobacteria > Rhizobiales > Beijerinckiaceae > Methylobacterium > Methylobacterium mesophilicum_B. Next base: position 127,012 of record NZ_MLBW01000015.1, on the reverse strand, counting down.
GGCGCCGGCCTCCTCGCGGCTGCCGTAGGTCTGCATCAGCGAGGCGTAGAGGCCGCCATTGGTCATATCCATGGCGCAGACGATCGCCAGGATCGACAGGCCGGCGAAGAAGCCGGTCTGGATCCCCTCGGGCGGGATGAACAGCGAGGCCACCAGCACGATCGCCCAGGCGGCCACGAGCTTGGTCGCGACCAGCGTGCCGGACTTGCGCAGCACGGTGCCGGTCGCCCTCAGGCTGACCGAGGCGCCCATGCAGAAGAACCAGACCGCCAGGATCGGGATCACCCCGGTCATGATCCCCTGCGTGAAGCCCTTGAAATAGGCCGGGGCGCCCGGCGCGAAGGTCTTGCACAGGGCGCCGAGCAGGAGCGGCATCAGCATCAGGCCGCCGGGAATCCTGTCGATCGCCGCCTTGATCTGCATGGCGCGTCCCTCCCGATCGGGGTCGTTCGCCGACGCGCCGGACCCGGGCGGGGTCGCGGGCGCCGCACCGGGCCGCGCCTCTGTCGGGCGCCTCTCGGACCGGTGCGTCATCCTGTCCGGGCGCGGCGCGGGCCGTCAAGCGGCCCGCCCGCGCGGGCCTTGCCGAACGTGTCGCGCTGTCGGGCGCGGAACGTCGGGCGCCGGGCCCCGTTGGGCAGGTTCACCCGAGGGAGGCGAAGATGGCGAAGACGGTATCGGCCCGGAGCGCGAGCGCGGGCCCGCACGGCGAGATCACCCTCGCCCGCGGCGAGCGTCTCGGCATGCGGATGTGGCGGGCCGAGGAGCCCAACGCCGACAAGCCGATGACCACCTCGGCGCACGAGACGGTCGGCTACGTCGTCAGCGGGCGGGCCGAGCTCGTGCTGGAGGGCGAGACCGTGGCGCTCGCGCCGGGCGATTCCTACTGCGTGCCGGCCGGCGCCGCGCACACCTACCGGATCCTGGAGACCTTCACGGCCGTCGAGGCGACGGCCCCGCCGGCCGCGTGAGGCCGCCCTGCCTCAGTGGGTCATGTAGACCTGCGTGCCGACATCGACCCGCGCGTAGAGGTCGACCACGTCCTGGTTGTACATCCGGATGCAGCCATAGGACGCGTAGGTGCCCACCGAGCTCGGCCGGTTGGTGCCGTGGATCGCGTACTCGCCGCCCGCGAGCGTCATCGCCGCCGCCCCCATGGGATTGTGCGGCGAGCCGCCCGCGATGAGGTTCGGCAGGCGCGGGTTGTCGCGCTTCACCTCCGCGGGGGGCGACCAGGCGGGCGCGACGTACTTGCCGTCGATCGGCTTGATGCCAAACCATTGCTTGCCCGGACGGCCCACCGCCACGGGATAGCGGATCGCCGTGCCGTCCCCGTTCACCAGGTAGAGCTTGCGCTGCGACACGCTGATCACCACCGAGCCCGGCGCGACCCCGTTCGCGAAGGGCACGATCTCGCGCGCCTGCGCCGTCTGGAAACAACCGGCCAGCATCGCGCCGGCCAAACCGAATAGAGCCGCCACCCGACCCGACATCACCGCGATCCTCGCAAAGCTAGACTAGACGCGGGCAAGTAATCCCCGGCCGAGCTTACCGTTCCGAGAAAAGCTATGGTTGACGCGGTGTCATTCTGCGGATCCGCGGGGCACGGTAAAAGAGCAACCACGATCCAGGGCGTCCGGACCGCTGCCGCGGGATCGGACCGCCGCTCGGACCGCCGCTCGGACCGCCGCTCGGACCGCCGTTCGGACCGCCGTTCGGACCGCCCGGGAGCGCGTCGCAGCGCGCGTCTCCGCGCCTCTCAGCGCTCGTAGAGCGCGCTCCCGCGCCGGTCCTCCGCCTGCCACCCGTGGCGCTCCAGCTCCGGGTCGAGATGCTCCTCCACCGGGTACCCGACGCAGAGATAGGCCACGAGCCGCCACGTCGCCGGCACGGCCAGGATCGCCGTGACCGCGTCCGGCTCCAGGATCGAGACCCAGCCGACGCCGAGGCCGCGGGCCCGGGCGGCGAGCCAGAAGCACTGCACCGCCCCCACCACCGAGTAGGCCAGGGTCTCCGGCATGCTGGCCCGGCCGAGGCCGAGGCCGGACTCGGTGGCCGCGTCGCAGAAGGCGGCCAGGTGCACCGGCGCCTCCCGCAGGCCGGCGAGCTTCAGCCCGCGATACTGCGCGGCCCGGTCCGCCGCGTAGCCCTCGGCCGCGGCGTCGTTGCAGCCGGCGAAGTTCTCCGCGACCGCGCGGCGCCGGCCCGGCTCCGCGACGCGCACGAAGCCCCAGGGCCGGCTGTTGCCGACCGAGGTCGCNGGATCCGCGACGCGCACGAAGCGCCAGGGCCGGCTGTTGCCGACCGAGGGCGCCCGGTGGGCCGCGGCGAGGCAGGCGCGCAGGGCGGCCTCGTCGACCGGATCCGTCCGGAAGCGGCGCACGTCGCGGCGCCACGCGAACAGCGCGTCGAGGTCGTGCAGGAAGGCGGCGTCGAAGGCGGGCGGGCCCATGGTGCGGCTGGCATAGCCGCGAACCCGGCCCGACGGGAAACAGAAAAAAGGCCGCCCGAGGGGCGGCCTGAAGTCTTGGGTCTCGAAACCTCGGAGTGCCGGATCCCGGGATCCCGTGCGGCGACCGATGGCTGGGGAGCTGGGTGTCGGTCGCCGACCGGGCAGAACCCGGCGAGGTTCGATGCCTGTTGTCGCGGGGCAACGCGGCCTGCAAAAGGCGTGAATCGGGCCAAACCGTGTCTTTTGTCGCTTGGGCGTGTCTCGCGGGACACGGCGGTCGCCGCCCCGGCCGCGACCCTTGCGGGGGGCGGCGGCGAGGCCCATCATCCGGCAAAGCATCGATGCGCGGGAGCCGTGATGACCGAGAGGACGAGCGCCGGGTCGAGACCCGACGAGGCGGCGGGCCATGTCATCCCCTTCCCCAGCCGCGCGGCCCCTCCGCAGATCGCCTTCAACCGGGACGAGCTCCGCACGATCTTCAACCTCTACGGCCGGCAGGTCGCCGCGGGCGAGTGGCGCGACTACGCCCTCGATTTCCGCCGCGACAAGGCGGTGTTCTCGATCTACCGGCGCTCCTCCGAGATGCCGCTCTACCGGATCGAGAAGGACCCCAAGCTCGCCCGCCGCCAGGGGGCCTACGCGGTCGTCGCCGCGAGCGGCCAGATCCTGAAGCGCGGCACCGAGCTCGCCCGGGTCATCGCCGTGCTGGAGCCGGCGCCCAAGGCGGTGTGACCGCGCCCTCAGGCGGCCCCGGGCGCCGCTGCGCGGGCCNCCTGCGGAGGCTCCGGCGCCGCGCACTTGGCGGCGACGACGCCGGGCAGGCGGGCGATCCGACCGATCAGCGCCGGCGTGAAGCTGAAATGCGTGGTCGCGGGGTTGTCGTACAGGACGAGGGGCAGGCCGCCCGCCTCCGCCACGGCGGCGAAATGCGCCTCGACCTCGGCCTCGGTGAGCGGCGTGTAGGAGACCGGGGCGAGGAGCCCGGCATCCGCGCCGGTCGCCCGGGCGTCCTGCGCGAGGCGGACGGCCTCGTCGGTGCGCAGGGCGCCGATCCCGACGAGGAGCGGCACCCGCCCGCCCAGGGCCTCGGCGGCGATCGCCACCGCCCGGCGCCGCTCCTCCCGGGTGAGATACGCGTAGGTCCCGGTGCTGCCGAGCAGGCCGATCGAGTCGACCCCGGCGGCCGCCAGCGGCGCCAGCAGCCGGCGCAGCGCGTCGGCATCGACGCGGCCGTCGGCGTCGCTCGGGGTGATCGGGAAGGCGGAGAGACCGGAGAGCGCGGGCATGGCCCGAGCCTAGCGCATCCCCGCGCGGCGGCCAGACAAAAAGAGACCCCGGCGGTCGCCCGCCGGGGTCTCCTCGTCTCGCCGTTCGGGCTGGCTCAGCGGCGGTCGCCGATCAGGCTCAGCAGGAACTGGAACATGTTGATGAAGTCGAGATAGAGCGTCAGGGCGCCGTTCACCGACATCTTGGCCGCCATCTCACCGTCGAAGCCGCCGTAGAGATACATCTCCTTGAGCTTCTGGGTGTCGTAGGCGGTCAGCCCCGCGAAGATCAGCACGCCCAGCACCGAGATGGCGAACTGGAGGGCCGACGAGGCGAAGAAGATGTTCACCAGCGACGCGAGGATGATGCCGATCAGGCCCATCATCAGGAACGAGCCCATGCCGGAGAGGCTGCGCCGGGTGGTGTAGCCCCAGAGGCTGAGCGAGCCGAAGGCCGCCGCCGTGATGAAGAACACCTGCACCACGCTGCCCCCGGTGAACACCAGGAGGAGCGAGGACATCGAGGCGCCCATCACCGCCGCGAAGGCCCAGAACATCGTCCGCGCGGAGGAGGCCGACATCCGGTCCATCCGCATGGAGAAGACGAAGATGAACGCCAGCGGGGCGAGCATCAGGACCCACTTCAGCGGGCTGAGGTAGAGCGTCTGACCGAACGGGGTCAGGATCGGGCGGGTGCCCTGGTAGGCCGCCACGGAGGCCATGTTCAGGCCGAGCGCGACGAGTCCCGAGATGCCGAGCCCGACGACCATGTTGTTGTAGACGCCGAGCATGAAGGTGCGCAGGCCCTGGTCGACCTCGACCTGGGTGCCGGCGTAGCCGGTCGGCTGCTGGGCGCCGTACCGGAAGGGGCTGTTCTCGAATGCCATGGGAGTTTCCTTGCGGAGGCTCTCTCAGCGTGGTGTTCGGGCGAGGCCCACGCAGGACCTCTGGCGCCAGGCTGGCGCCTCGGTCAGGAATATGTTGCGCCCGCCGCCGAGACACAAGTCCCCGGCCACGGTTCCGGAGCCGCTTTTCCGTGTCCGGCGGATGTATTTTTGTCCATCTGGGCCGGGATTAAAATGAATTCCGCCCCGTCGTCGGGTTGTTCGACTGACGGTTGCCGCCATCCAGGCGTTTCGATGCGCCTGCGCGAAGTCTTAACGGCTTCCTTATGCCACGCGCGCCCGCGCGCGCCCCGATTTTTCCGGAGGGGACCACCGCGGCGGTGAGTTCGAGCCTGCGCGACCTCTCCGCGGCCCGCGAGATCCGGTCTCCGGCGCGCGGGATCCGGGCCGTCCGGAGCGGTGGCTCAGTGCGTCATGCGGCGGGCGAGGGCGCGGCCGAGACCCAGCAACATCAGCTCCGCGGCGGCCCGCACCTCCGCGGGCATGTCGTCGGTGAGCGTCTTCTTGAGCGCGACGGCGAGTTCGGCCGCCCGCTCCAGCGGGTCGCCGTCCGCCGCGGGCTTGCCGACCACGTAGCGGTCGCCGCCGTCGCGGATCTCGGTGATGTCCATCAGGATCCCGTGGGAGCGCTCCGGCTGGCCGTCCTCGTTCCGATGGGTCCGCCCGCGACTCAGGAGCCAGCGCACGGAGCCGTCCGCCTTGAACACGCGGTACTCGGCCAGGACCAGCCCGCTCGACCGGACGGCCCGGAGCATGTGGTCCATCAGCCACGTCATGTCCTCGGGATGCACCGCGGCCAGGGCCATCGGCCCGTTGATCGGACGGTCGGCGAGGTCGGGATCGCCGGTCAGCAGCCGGGCCGCGCCCGCGTCGTAGACGACCACGCCGCGGACATGGTCCCACTCCCACGCCCCCACAACGCACGAGGCTTCGAGAGCCGCGCGGAGACGGTCGGTATTCTCCCCGTAGCCATCGATGACGTTGATGCGCATGCTGGGTGGTCCCCCCGACCGCTCGAAGTCTGAATGTCTAGCTCCGTACCAATCTTCAAGCGCGATGACAAAGAGTTCACTTGCGAATACCCGTTCACCGGGGCACCCCTTGTCAGGGTTGGGAAATTATCCTCTGTCGCGAGTGGTTCGAGGGACCGACATGGATGAGAACGGGCTCGAATTCCTGCGCATGATTGCCGACCGGGAGGTGGAATCCTCGGCCGCGCGCGCGCTCAACAGGATTGCGCAGTCCCTCGATTTGCCGATCGAGGCGTTCTACGGTCCCGATAGCCGCGGATTTGGCGACCGGCGGATGAGCGAGCGGGAGACGGAGCGGCTGCTGGCGCTGGTCGGGATTCACCTGCGCCGACTCGATTCGGACGCGCGGAGGCGCTTCGGTGAGGCCGTGCTCGCGATGGTCGGCCCCGAATCGGCGCAGGCGCGCGCGCGGAGCGCGGAGCGCGCCGACCGCGACGATCCGTGAGCGCGTGTACCGTCGCCCGGAGGCGCCTCTCCTTCGGACCGGCGGCGCCGATGCCCGGCCCGGGCCCGCTCGAGCGGCTGCCGGTCGCCGCNGCGGATCTCCCAGCCGGCCTCCGGGGTCGCGGCGCGGATCCGGGCCTGCGCGGCGTCGAGGTCGGCGTCCGGCGTGCCGGGCGGCAGGATCAGGCGGTAGCTCCAGCGGTTGAGGCTGCCGGGCTGGACGAGGCCGGTGGCGCGCAGCGTCGGCTCGGAGACCATCAGCCGCGGCCCGAAGCCGATGCCGCCCGCGATCTTGTCGGGCTCCGACACGATGGTGCCGCGGATCGCGATCGGGTGCCCGGCCAGGGTGAGACGATCGCCGACCTTGACGTCGAGGCGGGTGAGCAGGGCCGGGTCGGCGAGCGCCCCCGGCACCCCGTCGCGCGCCGCCAGCAGGTCGGCGAGGCGGCCCGGCGGGTCGGTGGCGAGGTCGCCCGCGGCCGGGTAGGTGGCGGGATCGACGGCCTTCAGCTCGACCAGGGCCGCGTCGCCGCTGCCCGCCACCGCCATGGCGCGCAGGGAGGCGACCACGTCGAGTCGGCCTTCCCGCGCCAGCGCCTGCCGCTCCGCGTCGGTCGCCTCGCGGTTGATGAGGTTGTAGGCGAGGTCGCCCCCGAGGATCCGGCGGCCTTCCCGGCCGAGCCCGTCCGAGAGCGAGCGCGAGATCGACGCCACGCCCGCGATGGCCATGACCCCCAGCGCGATGCAGGCGAGGAACACCGCGAAGCCGTCGAGCCCCGCCCGCAACTCGCGGAGCGCGAGGCGCAGGGTCAACGGGATCCGACGGGGCGCGGGGCCGGGGCGGGTGATCGTGCCGTGCATCAGGCGCTCACCGCCTCCTCGATCCGCCCCGAGCGCAGGCGCACGGTGCGGTCGCACAGGCGGGCGAGGCCGTTGTCGTGGGTGACGAGCACCAGCGTCGCGCCGCGGTCGCGCTTCAGCCGGAACAGCAGGTCGACGATCTGGCGGCCGGTGGCCTCGTCGAGGTTGCCGGTGGGCTCGTCGGCGACCAGGATCGCCGGGTCGGGCGCCACGGCCCGGGCGATGGCGACGCGCTGCTGCTCGCCGCCCGAGAGCTGCGCCGGGTAATGGTGCAGCCGGTGCCCGAGGCCGACCGCCTCCAGCTCGGCGCGGGCCCGTTCCAGGGCGCCGGGCCGGTCGGCAAGTTCGAGCGGCAGCGCCACGTTCTCCAGAGCCGTCATGGTCGGCACGAGGTGGAAGGCCTGGAACACGATGCCGATCCGCCGGCCCCGGAACCGGGCGAGCGCGTCCTCGTCGAGGCGGACGAGGTCGGTGTCCTCGATCACGACGCCGCCGGAATCGGGACGCTCCAGCCCGGCCATGACCATCAGCAGCGTCGACTTGCCGGAGCCCGACGGGCCGACGAGGCCCACCGCCTCGCCCCGGTCGACGGTGAGCGAGATCCCGCGCAGGACGTGGACCCGGGCGGCGCCGCGCCCGAGGCTGAGGTCGATGTTCGACAGCGCGATCGCGGGCGCGCGCGACACCTTGCCTTGGCTCACGGGGCGGCCGATCTGTGGGCGATGACGAGCATGGCGCGCGAGGTCCTCACGTGGGGTCGATCCTGGCTGTACCGGCCGCGGGTGCACCGCGATATGGGTTCCGCATTGGGGCCGCGCCATGACGGGCGCGGCGTGTTCCGGCGCACGGCCCTGTATGCCGCAGCGCTAGCGCTCCTGGTGGTCCCTTTCATGACAGCGTCGCGGGCGGCCCCGGGCGGGCCGGTCAAGCTCGTGGCCCTCGGCGACAGCCTGACCGCCGGCTACCGCCTCCCCGCCGACGCCGCTTTCCCCACCGTGCTGGAACGCCTGCTCAAGGCCAGGGGCGCGGACGTGACGGTCGCCAATGCCGGCGTCTCCGGCGACACCGCCACGGGCGGGCTCGACCGCGTCGACTGGTCGGTCCCGGACGGGACCGCCGGCGTGATCCTCGAGCTCGGCGCCAACGACATGCTGCGCGGCACCGACCCGAAGGTCACCGAGGGCGCGCTCTCGGCGATCATCGAGCGGCTGAAGGCGCGGGGCATCCCGGTCCTGCTCGCCGGCATGGAGGCCGCGCCCAATCTCGGGCCCGACTACAAGGCCCGGTTCGACGCGATCTACCCGGCGCTGGCTAAGCGCTACGGCCTGACCCTCTACCCGTTCTTCCTCGACGGGATCATCGGCGACCGGGCGCAGCACCTCGACGACATGATCCACCCGAACCGGCAGGGCGTGGAGACCATCGCGGCGCGCATGCTGCCGACGGTGGAGACTTTCCTGGGAGGCCTCCGGCAGGGGGCGTCGCGGTAGTGCCGCGCCTGTTCACCGGGCTCGCCGTGCCGCCGGCGGTCGCCGAGGCGTTGAAGGCGTTCCAGGGCGGGCTGCCCGGCGCCCGCTGGATCGAGCCCGGCGACTTCCACGTGACTCTGCGCTTCCTCGGCGACGTCGCGGCGGCGACGGCCGACGACGTCGTGGAGGCGCTCGCCGAGATGCGGGCGCGCCCGGCCCTGACGGTGACGCTCGACGGCCTCGGGGTCTTCGGCGGCGACAGGCCCCGGGCGCTCTACGCCTCGGTGGTGGCCGATCCGGCGCTGATGGATCTGCAGGCCGAGCAGGAGCGGCTGGTTCGCCGGGCCGGGGTGGAGCCGGAGCGTCGGAAGTTCACGCCGCACGTCACGCTGGCCCGGCTTCGGCGCGACGGGACCCCGGAGGCGGCCGCGATGTATCTCTCGCAGGCGCCGGTCTTCGCGCCGCTGACCTACACTGCGGACCGGGTGACGCTGTTCTCGGCGCGGGACTCGACCGGGGGCGGGCCGTACGTGGCGGAGGCGGAGTTCCCGTTCGCGTGAGGCGCCCGGGCTCGGTCGTTCACGTCCTCGCGAAGGCAGCGAAGCGACCAGGGTCGGCGACATGCCTCCGAACGTCGCGCTGCCCTGGGTCACTTCGCCTCGCCCGTGATGACGCGGGTCCGGTCTTCGGGCGAGCGGTCACGCGATCGTCTCGCAGCGCTCTACAGCCGCCGCAATGCCACGCTCTCGATCCGGTGGCTCGCCCCCTTGGTCAGGATCAGGCTCGCCCGCTGGCGCGTCGGCAGGATGTTCTCGCGCAGGTTCGGCAGGTTGATCGTGGTCCAGAGCCGGTCGGCGATGTCGAGCGCCTCGCTCTCGGCGATCTCGGCGTATTTCCGGAAGTACGAGCGCGGATCGCGGAACGCCGTCTGGCGCAGCTTCATGAAGCGCGTGACGTACCAGCGGTGCAGGTCGTCCTCGTGGCCGTCGAGATAGATCGAGAAGTCGAAGAAGTCGGACACGAACGGGATCGCGGTCCCGTCCCGGGGCAGGCGCGCCGGCTGGAGCACGTTCAGGCCCTCGACGATCAGGATGTCGGGGCTCTCCACCACCCGCTCCTCCCCGGGCACCCGGTCGTAGACGAGGTGCGAGTAGAGCGGCGCGGTCACGCGCTTGTGTCCGGCCTTCACGTCGTGGAGGAAGCGCAGCAGCGCGGCGGTGTCGTAGCTCTCCGGGAATCCCTTCCGCTCCATCAGGCCGTTGGCGGCGAGTTCGGCGTTCGGCAGCAGGAAGCCGTCGGTCGTGACGAGGTCGACCTTCGGGGTGTTGGGCCAGCGCGCCAGCAGGGCGGTCAGGATGCGGGCGGTGGTCGACTTGCCCACCGCCACCGATCCGGCCAGCCCGATGATGTACGGCGCCTTGGTCTCGCGCTCGGCCATCAGGAAGCGCTGCGTCGCCTTGAACAGGCCCTGCGTCGCCGCGACGTAGAGGGCGAGCAGCCGGGACAGGGGCAGGTAGATCGCCACCACCTCCTCGACCGAGATCGGGTCGTTGATCGATTGCAGCCGCTCGAGATCCTCCTGGTTGAGGGTGAGCGGCGTGTCGGCGCGTAGCTGGGCCCATTCCTCGCGGCTGAAGCGGCGATAGGGCGAGAGCCCGGCCGACGCGTCGAGGATCGCCTCGACCGAGCCCGGCAGCGCGGCCGCGTTCACGCGTGGCGCCTCGCGGCCTTCTCGGCGATGCCGCTCTGGGCGGTGCGGCGCTCCAGCTCCGCCATCACGGCCTCGAGTTCGACGCCGCCGGCGCGGAGCAGCACGACGAGGTGGTAGAGCACGTCGGCGGCCTCGTTCCGCAGGCCGGTCTTGTCGCCCTGGACGGCCGCGATCGCCGCCTCCACCGCCTCCTCGCCGAGCTTCTTGGCCGCCTTGGCGGGACCCTCGGACAGGAGCTTGGCGGTGTAGGAGGTCGCGGGATCGGTCCCGGCGCGGCTCGCCACGAGGGCGGCGAGGTCGGCGAGCGTGTAGGCGGTCATGAAGCGATCTGCATGTTACGACGGCCCCTTATACAGAACAGGGCCGGATTTCGGCAGGAAACTGCGCTACGGCCGCCCCGCGGGCAAGCCGGGCGGGTGAAGGCCGCCCGGCTTTGTCCGGGTCTCACCCGTTCGGCAGGTGCCGCGCCAGCGCCTCGAGCACGGCCATGCGCACGGCCACGCCCATCTCGACCTGCTCGCGGATCAGCGACTGCGCGCCGTCGGCGATCTCGGAGGAGATCTCGACGCCCCGGTTCATCGGGCCCGGATGCATCACCAGGGCGTCGGGCTTGGCGAGCGCCAGCTTCTCGCCGTCGAGGCCGAAATAGCGGAAATACTCCTTCACGGAGGGGACGAACGAGCCGTTCATGCGCTCGCGCTGGAGGCGCAGCATCATCACGATGTCGCAGCCGACGAGGCCCTTGCGCATGTCCGTGAAGGTCTCGACACCGAAGCGCTCGATGCCGGCGGGCAGCAGCGTCGAGGGCGCGATCAGGCGGACCCGCGCGCCCATCGCCTGCAGCAGGATGATGTTGGAGCGCGCCACCCGCGAGTGCAGGACGTCGCCGCAGATCGCCACCTGCAGGCCCTCGATCCGGCCCTTGTTGCGGCGGATCGTGAGCGCGTCGAGCAGCGCCTGGGTCGGGTGCTCGTGGGCGCCGTCGCCGGCATTGACCACCGCGCAGTCGACCTTGCGGGCGAGGAGGTGGACGGCGCCGGCCGATTCGTGGCGGACCACGATGATGTCGGGCCGCATGGCGTTGAGCGTCGCGGCGGTGTCGATCAGGGTCTCGCCCTTCTTCACCGAGGACGAGGCCACCGACATGTTCATCACGTCGGCGCCGAGCCGCTTGCCGGCGAGCTCGAAGGACGACTGCGTCCGCGTCGAGGGCTCGAAGAACAGGTTGATCTGCGTGCGGCCCCGCAGGGTCGTGCGCTTCTTCTCCACCTGCCGCGAGATGTCGACGGCGGATTCGGCGGCGTCGAGCAGAACCTCGATGTCGGGCCGGGTCAGGCCCTCGATGCCGAGGAGGTGCCGGTGCGGGAAGGCCGGGGGCGCGGACGTCGTCATGATGAGGCCCGGGTGTAGGTGCGGCGGGCCCGGGGGGCAAGGCTGTTCGGCGTTCATCCCGGTCCAGTCATGATCGTCGCTCCGTCAGGGGCTGCGGCCTTTTTCCCGGCGGATGGTAACCGAGGGGCCCTGCCCCACGTATTCGGCCGAACGGTCGGAAAGCGGACGCTTCCCGGCCCCGCGCCGCACGCCCGGGATCCAGACGCTTGGCCGCCTCCCCTGCCCTCGAAGCCCCCGAGACCGTCGACCGTCAGGGGCGCCGCTGGTTCTACCGCCACCCGCTGGTCATCCGGCTGGCGCACTGGATCAACGCCGCGGTGCTGCTGGTGCTGCTGATGAGCGGCCTGCAGATCTTCAACGCCCATCCGGCCCTCTACTGGGGCGCGGTCTCGACCTTCGACAACCCGGCGCTCGCCATCACCAGCGAGCAGGGAAGCGACGGTGCGAATCGCGGCGTGGTGACGGTCGGCGCCCGCACCCTCGACACCACCGGGGTGCTCGGCCTGTCGAAGGAGGGGGGTACCGAGGTGGAGCGCGCCTTCCCGGCCTGGGCGACGCTGCCGGCCAACCAGGACCTCGCCACGGGGCGGCGCTGGCACTTCCTGTTCGCGTGGCTCCTGGTGATCAACGGCGCGGTCTACCTGCTCTACGGGCTGTTCTCGGGCCAGCTCCGCCGCCGCCTGATCCCCGACGGCGACCAGATCCGCGACTTCGGCGGCTCCGTGAAGGAGCACCTGCTCCTGCGCTTCCCCGAGGGCACCGAGGCCAAGCGCTACAACGTCATCCAGAAGCTGACCTACCTCGTCCTGATCCTCGGCCTGCTGCCCGCCATGGTGCTGGCCGGCCTCGCCATGTCGCCCGGGATGGATGCCGCCTGGCCGTGGCTGACCGAGCTGTTCGGCGGCCGGCAATCGGCGCGCAGCGTCCACTTCATCGCCGCCGGCCTGATCGTGCTGTTCGTGGTGGTCCACGTGCTGCTCGTCATCGTGTCCGGGCTCGTCAACAACATGCGCGGCATGATCACCGGCTGGTTCAGCCTCGGCCGTCCCGAGAAGGAACCGGCCCGATGATCCTCCACCGCCGCAAGCTCCTCACCGCGGGTGCCGGCCTGATGGGCACCGCGCTGCTGGGCGGCTGCGACCGGTTCGCCGGGACCGGGACGGGGCAGCGCACCCTCCAGGTCGGCGAGGATGCGAACCAGTACGTCCAGCGCCTGCTGATGTCGCCCGCGACCCTGGCCCGGGAATTCCCGGCCTCGATGATCTCGCCCTGGTTCAAGCCGAACGGCACGATCGACCCGCCGGACCGCGCCTACCGGGCGCTGGCGGCGCAGAATTTCTCGGACTTCAGGCTCTCCGTGGACGGACTCGTGCAGACGCCCCTGTCGCTCAGTCTCGCGGACCTGCGCGCCCTGCCGGCGCGCACCCAGATCACCCGCCACGATTGCGTCGAGGGCTGGAGCTGCATCGGGCAGTGGAGCGGCGTGCCGCTCGCCGAGCTGCTGAAGAAGGCCGGGCTGAAGCCGCAGGCGCGCTACGCGGTGTTCCACTGCGCCGACACGCTGGAGTTCGAGGCCGGCCCCAAGGGCGGGGGCAAGGGCCGCGCCCAGGGGGCGTCCCTGTGGCGCCCGAGCCATCCGGGCGCGGTGCGCGAGGCCTATATCCAGCTCGCCGCCGCCGACGATTGGGGCGGCCCGGCGACCGCCACCGACGCCCCCAAGGACGATTGGGGCCAGGGCAGCCCCGCCCCGGAGCCGGAGCCGGCGGGGATCCCGATCCGCTACTACGAGAGCATCGACCTCTACGACGCCGTCAACCCGCAGACGATGCTGGCCTACGATCTCAACGGCAAGCCGCTGCCGGTCTCGAACGGCGCGCCCCTGCGCCTGCGGGTCGAGCGCCAGCTCGGCTACAAGCAGGCCAAGTACGTGATGCGGGTGGAGATGGTGGAGTCGCTCAGAGGCATCGGCCAGGGCAGCGGCGGCTACTGGGAGGATCGCGGCTACGAGTGGTATGCGGGGATCTGAGCGCTCAGCGAGATTGCGTCGCGCGCTCGCGCTCGATCGCCTCCATCAACACGGTGTTGATGCGGGCCTGCCAACCCGGACCCTGGGCGCGGAAATAGGAGACGATCTCCGGCAGGAGATGGATCGCGACCACCTCGTCGGACCGGCCGGTCGGACCACGCGGCAAGAAGCGGTCGCCGACATAAAAATCGGCGCGGGCGAGCATCGCGTCCGTCAGCTCGGGAACCTCGTCGTACTCTTCCGGCGTGATCGTGTGCGCGTCCACTTTCGCCAAGTCGCTCTTGATCGCGGCGTCAGCGGATGAGCGGTGCGCAGCGCTTCTGCTCTCTGACATTGGCCTTCCTCATCGAGAAAACGTGACGGTCCTGCCCGCGCGGCGTCCAGATTATGATCGTCATGCGGCCAGCCAGGAAGCCCGCGGTGACGATGCGGCATTCGCCGTAATGCTGGCGGACACCCTCGAAGGTGAACACTGGGCCAGCGAACCCGAGAGCCGCGTCCTCGAAATCGAGTCCCCGTTCCGCCAGGGTTCGATCACGCTTCACGGGATCGTATGTGATCGCCATCGCACACGACTCAGATAAGCCTCGTGTGCGGCTTACGCCGGCTCCCTCGAGCAAGGCTTGCCGCGCCGGCGCCATTTGACAACCCGCCGCCCGTGACCCACTTGTGCCCGGCGCGCGGCCCCGGCCCGACGGCGGGCATACGTCCCACGCGAATCTCGAACAGAATTCGTCCGTCGCGCCCAGGCCCCGTCAGGGCAGAGGTCTGAATGAAAGTCGTCGTCGTCGAGTCGCCGGCCAAAGCCAAGACGATCAATAAGTATCTCGGCCGCGACTATGAAGTCATCGCCTCCTTCGGGCACATCCGCGACCTGCCGCCCAAGGACGGCTCGGTGGATCCCGAGCAGGATTTCCACATGGTCTGGGAGCTCGCCGACCGCGGGGCGAGCCGCGTTTCGGAGATCGCCAAGGCGGTCAAGGGCGCCGACAAGCTGATCCTCGCCACCGACCCGGACCGCGAGGGCGAGGCGATCTCCTGGCACGTGCTGGAGGCGCTCACCGCCCGCAAGGCGCTCAAGGGCATCCCGGTCGAGCGCGTGACCTTCAACGCCATCACCAAGGCGTCGGTCGAGCAGGCGATGCGCAAGCCGCGCGAGATCGACCAGGCGCTGGTCGACGCCTACCTGGCGCGCCGCGCGCTCGACTACCTCGTCGGCTTCAACCTCTCGCCGGTCCTGTGGCGCAAGCTCCCGGGCGCCCGCTCGGCGGGGCGCGTGCAGTCCGTGGCACTCCGCCTCGTCGTCGAGCGCGAGATGGAGATCGAGCGGTTCAAGCCGCGCGAGTACTGGACGCTCATCGCGACCCTGACGACCGCCGACGGCGCGACCTTCGAGGCCCGGCTCGTGGGCGCCGACGGCAAGCGCATCCAGCGCCTCGACGTCGGCACGGGCGACGAGGCGGCCGCCTTCAAGCGCGACCTCGAGCTCGCGACTTTCCAGGTGGCGAGCGTCGAGGCCAAGCCCGCCAAGCGCCACCCGCAGCCGCCGTTCACGACCTCGACCCTCCAGCAGGAGGCGTCCCGCAAGCTCGGGATGGCGCCGGCCCAGACCATGCGGGTCGCCCAGCGGCTCTACGAGGGCGTCGACATCGGCGGCGAGACGGTCGGCATCATCACCTACATGCGGACCGACGGCGTCGACATGGCGCCGGAGGCGATCCAGGACGCCCGCCGGGTGATCGGCAAGGAGTTCGGCGACCGCTACGTGCCGGACGTGCCGCGCAAGTACAGCGTCAAGGCCAAGAACGCCCAGGAGGCCCACGAGGCGGTGCGCCCCACCGACATGGGCCGCCTGCCCAAGACGGTGGCGCGCCACCTCGAGCCCGAGCAGGCCCGGCTCTACGAGCTGATCTGGACCCGCACCATGGCGAGCCAGATGGAATCGGCTGAGCTTGAGCGGACCACCGTGGACGTCACCGCCAAGGTCGGGCCTCGGACCATCGACCTGCGCGCCACCGGCCAGGTGGTGAAGTTCGACGGCTTCCTGACCCTCTACCAGGAGGGCAAAGACGACGAGGAGGACGAGGAGAGCCGCCGCCTGCCGCCCATGAAGGCCGGTGACCCGCTCACCCGCGAGCGGATCAGCGCGACCCAGCACTTCACCGAGCCGCCGCCGCGCTACTCCGAGGCGAGCCTCGTGAAGCGCATGGAGGAGCTCGGCATCGGCCGCCCGTCGACCTATGCCGCGGTTCTCCAGACCTTGCGGGATCGCGAATACGTCAAGATCGAGAAAAAGCGGCTGCAGCCGGAGGACAAGGGGCGGCTCGTCACGGGCTTCCTCGAGAGCTTCTTCCGGCGCTACGTCGAGTACGATTTCACCGCCGGCCTCGAGGAGCAGCTCGACCGGGTCTCCAACGCCGAGATCGACTGGCGGGCGGTGCTGCGCGACTTCTGGCGCGACTTCTCCGCGGCGATCGGCGAGACCAAGGAGCTGCGCGTCGCCGACGTGCTTGAGGCGCTGAACGGCCTCCTCGGGCCGCACATCTTCCCCGACAAGGGCGACGGCTCGAACCCGCGCACCTGCCCGACCTGCGGCTCGGGCCAGCTGTCGCTGAAGCTCGGCAAGTTCGGCGCCTTCATCGGCTGCTCGAACTACCCGGAGTGCAAGTACACCCGGCAGCTCTCGGCCTCGGGCGTCGACGGCGACGGCGACGGCTCCTCGGCCGAGGGCGGCCAGCCGGGCGTGCGGGTGCTGGGCGACGATCCCGCGACCGGCCTGCCGGTGACGCTGCGCGACGGCCGCTTCGGTCCGTTCCTGCAGCTCGGCGAGGCCTCCGCCGAGAAGGGCGCCGAGAAGCCGAAGCGCTCGTCGCTGCCCAAGGGGCTGAGCCCCTCGGACGTGGATCTCAACAAGGCGCTGGCCCTGCTGGCGCTGCCGCGCGAGGTGGCCCGCCACCCCGAGACCGGCGAGCCGATCCTGGCCAATCTCGGCCGGTTCGGGCCCTACGTGCAGCACGGGAAGACCTACGCCAATCTCGGCAAGGACGACGACGTGCTGGAGATCGGGGCTAACCGCGCCATCGACCTGATCGTCGCCAAGGAGCAGGGCGGCGGACGCGGCCGCCCGGCCGCCGATCCCGGCCGGCCGCTCGGCAAGGACGAGGCCAGCGGCCGCGACCTCGTGGTCAAGGCCGGCAAGTACGGGCCCTACGTCACCGACGGCGAGGTCAACGCCACGCTGCCGAAGACGATGAGCGCCGAGGCGCTGACGCTGGAGGAGGCGGTCGCCCTGGTGAACGCCAAGCGCGCCGCGGGCGGCGGCAAGCCGGCGAAGCGCGGGGCGGTCCGGAAGGGCTCGGCGCGGGCCGCGAGCGGCGACAAGCCGGCGGCGAAGAAGACCGCCGCGAAGAAACCTGCGGCCAAGAAGGCGGCGGCGAAGACGTCGAGCGCGGGCTGACGGGCCGGCGGGCGCGGCCCCTAGGGGACCGGCCCGTCCGCGCGCGAGGAGCGAGGCAATCCGCGGCAGCCCGGAGCTATCGGGCGTGGCGCCTAACGGGTTGCTTCGCGCCGCACGCGAAGGCACGGATGAGGCGGCGTCGCAGCTCTCTCACCGCGGAGCGCGGTCAGCGATCGGGATCAGACCAGGTAGGTGATCGTCGCCGCGACCGCAGTCGCGAAGGTCGCCAAGGTGATCGTCGTGGCATTGACCAGCGCCCGCCCGGCCGGCACGACGGCCGCGTCGTCATCGCAGCCGAAGGCGGCGCCGGCCGCGTGCTCGAATCGGATCAGCGTGAGGCGGCGGGCCTCGATCGCGGCGTCGCTCATGGACTGCGGCTCCCTGACCACGGTCAAGATTTATCTCCGCCACTAACGTCGATCGTCCCGTTCTGTTCCGGTCCTCCCGTGTGGAAGCCGGGCACGCGGGCCGCGAGAAAGCCTTAACCCATCGTTGTGCAACGTCGTGATGACGGCCCGGCGCGCGGAACCGTGACCCGGCACGGCCGCGGCCCTCGCTCGCGGCGGCGCAGCATGCGATGATGCGGCCGCCTCGCCGCAGGGCGAACGGCTTTGATGTTTCTGTTTTGTTCCGCTATCATGCGGGGATGAAGGCGCATGCTCCACGACCCGAGACCCGTCCCAAGGCCCGTCCGCGCGATTCCGAGCCGGCCGACGCGCCGCGCGCGCGGAGGCCGCGCGTGAGCGACCCGGCGCGGGACCTGTTCGGGCCGGGCGGCAAGGGCGCCGCGGCCCGCCCACCCGAGCCGCGGCGGCGCCTGGACGCCTCGGCCTCCGTGGCGACGCTCTCGGCCGCCGAGCCGGAGGGCGGCTACACCGCCTCCGACATCGAGGTGCTGGAGGGCCTGGAGCCCGTGCGGCGCCGGCCCGGCATGTATATCGGCGGCACCGACGAGCGGGCGCTGCACCACCTGTTCGCCGAGGTGATCGACAACTCGATGGACGAGGCGGTCGCCGGCCATGCCAGCTTCATCGAGGTGGAGCTGGAGGAGACCGGCGCCCTCGTCGTCACCGACAACGGCCGCGGCATCCCGGTCGACCCGCACCCGAAATTCCCCGGCAAGTCGGCGCTCGAGGTCATCATGACCACGCTGCACGCCGGCGGTAAGTTCGACTCGAAGGTCTACGAGACCTCGGGCGGCCTGCACGGCGTCGGCATCTCGGTGGTGAACGCGCTCTCCGACCTGCTGGAGGTCGAGGTGGCGCGCAACCAGACGCTCTACCGGCAGACGTTCTCGCGCGGTCACGCGCAGGGCGCGCTGGAACTGGTCGGGCGGGTGCAGAACCGGCGCGGCACCCGCGTGCGCTTCCACCCGGACGCCCAGATCTTCGGTTCGCTGAAGTTCGACCCGCGCCGCCTGTTCAAGATGGCGCGCTCGAAGGCCTACCTGTTCGGCGGCGTCGAGATCCGCTGGCGCTGCGCCCCCACCCTCCTCGAGGGGCTGGAGGGCGTGCCGGCCGAGGCGGTCCACCGCTTCCCCGACGGGCTGCGCGACTATCTCGCCCGCGACATCGACGGCAAGGAACTCGTCACCGACGCGATGTTCTCCGGCAAGATCACCAAGCCGGGCTCGCACGGCTCGCTCGAATGGGCGGTGGCCTGGATGGTCGCCGAGGACGGGATCTCGCACTCCTACTGCAACACGATCCCGACCCCCGAGGGCGGCACCCACGAGGCCGGCCTGCGCGTCGCCCTGCTTCGGGGCCTGCGCGAGCACGCCGAGCGGGTGAACCAGGCCAAGCGCATGAACGCGGTGACCACCGACGACGTCATGGCGACCTGCGCGTCGATGCTCTCGGTGTTCATCCGCGAGCCCGAGTTCCAGGGCCAGACCAAGGACAAGCTCGCCACCGTGGAGGCGCAGCGCATCGTCGAGACGGCGGTGCGCGACGCCTTCGACCACTGGCTGGCCGCCTCCCCGGCCCAGGCCAACAAGCTGCTCGACTGGGTGATCGACCGGGCCGAGGAGCGCCTGCGCCGCCGGCAGGAGAAGGAGGTCGCCCGCAAGAGCGCGACCCGCAAGCTGCGCCTGCCCGGCAAGCTCGCCGACTGCTCGGCGGCCGGGACCGCGGGTTCCGAGATCTTCATCGTCGAGGGCGATTCCGCGGGCGGTTCGGCCAAGCAGGCCCGGGACCGGGCGACCCAGGCGATCCTGCCGCTGCGCGGCAAGATCCTCAACGTCGCCTCGGCGTCCCGGGACAAGCTCGGCGCCAACCAGCTGATCTCGGATCTCACCCTGGCGCTCGGCTGCGGCACCGGCTCGGCGTTCCGCGAGACGGACCTGCGCTACGAGAAGGTGATCATCATGACGGACGCCGACGTCGACGGCGCCCACATCGCCTCGCTGCTGATCACGTTCTTCTACCGCCAGATGCCGAGGCTGATCGACCGCGGCCACCTCTACCTCGCGATCCCGCCGCTCTACCGTCTGCAGCAGGGCTCGAAGGTCGCGTATGCCCGGGACGACGCGGATCGCGAGCGCATCGTCAAGACGGTGTTCAAGGGCGGCAAGGTCGAGATCGGGCGGTTCAAGGGCCTCGGCGAGATGATGCCGGCCCAGCTCAAGGAGACCACCATGGACCCGAAGAAGCGCACGCTCCTGCGCGTCGCGGTCCTGGACGAGGCCCGGGAATCGACCGGCGACACGGTCGAGCGCCTGATGGGCAACAAGCCCGAGGCGCGCTTCGCCTTCATCAGCGAGCGCGCGGCCTTCGCCGAGGGCGCCGACCTCGACATCTGACCCTGTCGACCGGCGCGGCCGCGCCGGTCGATGGGGCCGCTCGCGAGGACGGGCCTCGGTCGCGGCTCATCGGGGCGGCGCGATCACCTTGGCCGGGTCGAAGGGCTGGGCGGCCGCCACCGTGTCCTTGCCCATGTTGAGGACCGCCGAGAACCGGTCGCCGCCGGGCCGCAGCACCAGGGCGCCCGGCTCGACCGCGATCAGCTTGCTGCCGAGGCCGAGGAAGCCGCCGACGTCGATCACGACGGCCTTGAGTGTCCCGCCGTCGGTGATCAGCAGATCCTCGATCTTGCCGACGCTGTCGCCCGCGGCGTTGCGCACCGTCACGCCGATCATCTTCGTGGTCAGGAAGGTGACGGGCTTGAGCCCCTGACGCTTGGCGGCGTCCTCGGCGCTCGCCGCCTCCATCAGCCGCCCCACCCCGTTGCCGTCCGTCGAGGTGCCCGGCCCCGTGCCCGGCAGGATCGTGTCCTTGCCGATGACGCTGGCGTCCTGCGCGGCGGCCGGCGCGCCCGCCAGGCCGAGGGCGGCCAGCGACAGGAGAAGGAAACGGCTTCGCATGGCTGATCGCTCCTGCGCCCGGTCCCTGCGTGGAAGGCCCCGCCCGGGTGCCTGCGGGGCGCCGCGGTCTCAATCGCGGGCGGGACGCGCGGTTCCGGCTCTCCCTGTCGCACCCGCCCGGCCGGCCCGCGGCCCCGAAACGCGAAAGGGCCCGGCCATGCGGCCGGGCCCTTCCCGTGCGCGGAGCCGGCAGAGCCGGCTCCGGCGTTCGATCTCAGTACGAGCCGAACTTGTAGTTGAGGCCTGCGCGGACGACGGCGAACTCGGTCTTGGCGGCGGCGCCGTTGAGGTAGGCGGTGCCGTTCGGGGGCAGGAGGTTGCCGTAGAAGACGCCGCCGGCGGAGTTCTTCTGGCGGTCGAGGCTGACGTAGAGGCCTTCGACCTTGAGGGTGACGGCCGAGGAGCGGAAGAAGTTCAGGAAGGAGTCGGTGGGCAGGGCGTACTCGACGCCGCCGCCGGCGGCCCAGCCGGTGCGGAAGCTGTCGCGGAAGCGGTTGCCGGAGAAGTTCTGGTCGTCCTGNGAGCCGAACTTGTAGTTGAGGCCTGCGCGGACGACGGCGAACTCGGTCTTGGCGGCGGCGCCGTTGAGGTAGGCGGTGCCGTTCGGGGGCAGGAGGTTGCCGTAGAAGACGCCGCCGGCGGAGTTCTTCTGGCGGTCGAGGCTGACGTAGAGGCCTTCGACCTTGAGGGTGACGGCCGAGGAGCGGAAGAAGTTCAGGAAGGAGTCGGTGGGCAGGGCGTACTCGACGCCGCCGCCGGCGGCCCAGCCGGTGCGGAAGCTGTCGCGGAAGCGGTTGCCGGAGAAGTTCTGGTCGTCCTGGCCGGAGCCGTAGGCGAAGCCGCCGGTGCCGTACACGAGGGTGCGGTCGAAGGCGTAGCCGAGGCGGCCGCGGACGGTGCCGAAGTAGTCCAGGCCGTTGCCGCTGGTGGCGACGAAGGCCGGCGGGTTGGAGAAGGCGACGCCGGGGAAGCCCAGGAAGCTGTAGTTCTGGGTGGCGTTGGCGCGGCGGGCGAAGTCGACGTACTGGGCGTCGGCCTCGAAGCCGATCACGACGCCGGAGCCCGGGGTGAACTGGTAGTTGTAGCCGATCTGGGCGCCGCCCGAGAAGCCGTCGTTGTTGTTGCGGTTGTTGACGCTGACGACGCCGGCGGTGCCGGGGGAGTTGATCAGCGAGCCGCCGGGCAGGGCGTAGCTGGTGGTGTTGCGGCTGTTGGCGTCGAAGCCGTAGCCGGCGTTCACACCGATGTAGAAGCCGGTCCAGGTGAACACCGGCACCGGCGTGAACACCGGCGGCGGCGCGGCGCGGCGCGGCAGGTCCGCGGCGGACGCCGCGGCGGTAAGCCGATCACGACGCCGGAGCCCGGGGTGAACTGGTAGTTGTAGCCGATCTGGGCGCCGCCCGAGAAGCCGTCGTTGTTGTTGCGGTTGTTGACGCTGACGACGCCGGCGGTGCCGGGGGAGTTGATCAGCGAGCCGCCGGGCAGGGCGTAGCTGGTGGTGTTGCGGCTGTTGGCGTCGAAGCCGTAGCCGGCGTTCACACCGATGTAGAAGCCGGTCCAGGTGAACACCGGCACCGGCGTGAACACCGGCGGCGGCGCGGCGCGGCGCGGCAGGTCCGCGGCGGACGCCGCGGCGGTCATGCCGGCGAGGACGGTGGATGCGAGGAGAAGCTTCTTCATGGTGGTGTTCGGTCCTGGGGTTAGCTTGAGCCGGCAGCCTTCTAGGCGCTCTCGGATGGCGGGTCTGTCGCTTTCCTGCAACAAGCCTCCTCAGGCTACGGACATCCCGTCAACGAAAGATGAAGACTAGCCGGCCCGTCCCACAGCAGACGGCCCGATCGCGCGGCTTCACAGGACGCGGAGAGTTGCAGAGACGCGGAAGACTAGCTGCTTTGCGCGGAGCGCATATTGGCGGACACCGGCACGGTGCCCGCGAGATCGACGGAGGTCTCTGCAGGGGCGGGCGGAGGCCGACGTTTTATTCCGGTACACCTTTCAAGAGACGGCGCGCCGGGGCGTAAGCGGTCGGTTAACCCTGTTGTCCGATGGTCGGCCGCTCGCGGGTCCGTCCCCGTGCCCCCATCGCGCCGTACCGAACCCGGTCCCCGGCCGGCGGAGACCGCTGTCCATGCAGAGCGCCGACGACCGGAGCCGGACGACCTTCGGCAAGCGCCGGGCGCCCGCGGCCGCGCCCGATCCGCGGGCCGGCCCGACGGTCGCGCGGGCCCCGCGTGTCCGGCCGCGCCGGAACGCGGGGCCCGGGACCACCCTCGCGGCGGCGCCGCGCACGCCCGCTCCCGAGCCCGAGACGACCGGCGCGATCGGGGCGGCGCGATCCGCCCGGTCCACCCGTCTCGACCCCTGCGGTGCGCCCGCGGACGACCGTCTCCGTCCCTGATCGGCCGCCGATCCCGCGGCCGATCCCCTGTGCGCGGACCCGCCCTGTCACCATTGCGAGATTGACAAGTCGCGCCAAGGCCCTAACTGACGTGGACGATGCGCCCCGCGGCCCCGGGAGCGTCCGAGCGCCCCGCGCGAGCCTTTCCCAGCCGTTGCCGCGACGGTGTCCTTCGCGCCGGCCGGGCGCGCAACGGTTCCTGAACGCAGATGCCTTTTTCCGACCTCGGACTGAGCGAGAAAGTCCTGAACGCCGTCGAAGCGGCGGGTTACACCGAGCCGACGCCGATCCAGGCCGAGGCCATCCCCCACGTGCTGGCGCGCCGCGACGTCCTCGGGATTGCCCAGACCGGCACCGGCAAGACGGCGGCGTTCACGCTGCCGATGCTGACGCTGCTGGAGAACGGCCGCGCCCGCGCCCGGATGCCGCGCACGCTGATCCTGGAACCGACCCGCGAGCTGGCCGCCCAGGTGGTCGAGAATTTCGACCGCTACGGCACCAACCACAAGCTCAACGTGGCGCTGATCATCGGCGGCGTCTCCTTCGCCGACCAGGACGCCAAGCTGATGCGCGGCACCGACGTGCTGATCGCGACGCCGGGGCGCCTCCTCGACCATTTCGAGCGCGGCAAGCTGCTGCTCACCGGCGTCGAGCTGCTGGTCATCGACGAGGCCGACCGCATGCTCGACATGGGGTTCATCCCCGATATCGAGCGCATCGTGAAGATGGTGCCCTTCACGCGGCAGACCCTGTTCTTCTCGGCGACCATGCCGCCGGAGATCGAGCGGCTGGCGGACATGTTCCTCCACAACCCGCAGCGGGTCGAGGTGGCCCGGCCCGCCTCCACGGCGACCACCATCACGCAGCGCCTCGTCGCCACCGGCTCCGAGGGCCACGCCAAGCGCGAGCGCCTGCGCGGGCTGATCCGCGGCGAGGGCGAGCTCAAGAACGGGATCATCTTCTGCAACCGCAAGCGCGACGTGGCGCTGCTGCAGAAATCCCTGGTCAGCCACGGCTTCGACGCCGCGGCCCTCCACGGCGACATGGACCAGCGCGCCCGCACGACGGCGCTCGACGGGTTCCGCAACGGTGAGACCGCCCTGCTCGTCGCCAGCGACGTGGCGGCGCGCGGCCTCGATATCCCCGCGGTCAGCCACGTGTTCAACTTCGACGTGCCGCATCACCCGGAGGACTACGTCCACCGGATCGGCCGGACCGGCCGCGCGGGCCGGAGCGGCACCGCCTACACGCTGGTCGCCCCGGACGACGCGCGCTCCCTCGGCGCCATCGAGGCGCTGATCGGCCAGCCGATCCCCTGGCTGGACGGCGACCTGACGAGCGTGCCCGACGCGTCCGCCGACACCGGCACGCGCCACCGCGGCCGGTCGAGCGACGGACGGCGCGGCGGGCGCTCCGCCAAGNGACGTCGGGCCGCGCGTCGGGTCGCGGTGGCGAGGCGCGCGAGGAGCGCGGGCGCCGGGTCGAGGCGGACGGGGACACGCCCGTGGGCCTCGGCGCTCACGTCCCGGCATTCCTGCTTCGACCAGTCTTGGTGAAGAAGGAAAAGTAACAGAGATCAGTTCGGGCTTAACTGTCCGGCTACCAGGCGGCCGTATATTGGCACAGGGCGACGACGCAGGCGCGTCGGCCGCCCCGGACCACGGGATACGGATGGGCCGCGCGTCGGGTCGCGGTGGCGAGGCGCGCGAGGAGCGCGGGCGCCGGGTCGAGGCGGACGGGGACACGCCCGTGGGCCTCGGCGCTCACGTCCCGGCATTCCTGCTTCGACCAGTCTTGGTGAAGAAGGAAAAGTAACAGAGATCAGTTCGGGCTTAACTGTCCGGCTACCAGGCGGCCGTATATTGGCACAGGGCGACGACGCAGGCGCGTCGGCCGCCCCGGACCACGGGATACGGATGAGCCAGGAGACC
This sequence comes from Methylobacterium mesophilicum, assembly GCF_036441335.1. GTDB lineage: Bacteria > Pseudomonadota > Alphaproteobacteria > Rhizobiales > Beijerinckiaceae > Methylobacterium > Methylobacterium mesophilicum_B. The sequence goes on along the minus strand of NZ_MLBW01000015.1, from coordinate 102,309 downwards.
TATTCGGATCGCGATCGCAGCTTCGCGTTGGCGAAGCGCAGCCACGATCTGATTCGCGACTACGGCCCGTCCGCGACGCCGCGCGCCTACGCCGTCTGGTACGCCTACGTCTCGGGGGAGATGCCGCTCCTCGCCGATGCGGTGAAGCGTCTCACCACCCAGAATGGCTGCCTCACCGAGGGCGATATCGACGACCTGCACGAGACCTATCTCGACGGGCGCCGCCTCGCGAGCACCACCGACGACGTCAGCCGCATCGTCCTCAGCGAGATCGCGGCCGTCACCGAGATCCTGGACCTCTCCCTGGGCTCGACGGCGCAGTACAGCGAGTCCCTGCGCGGGGTCGCCCAGGATCTGTCCCAGGGCGTCCCGAGCCGGGCGCGGTTCGGCGAGATCGTCGCGACCCTGGCCGCCACGACCCGGGAGGTCGCCGCCAACAACCGGATTCTCGAAGCGCGCATGCGCGAGACCCGCAGCGAGATCGAGACCCTCCGGGAGAAGCTCGAGGCGACCCGGCGCGAGAGTCTGACCGACGCCCTGACGGGGCTGGCGAACCGCAAGCATTTCGAGGAGACGCTGAAGGCGTCCATGGAGACGGCCCGGGCGCGCACCACGCCCATGAGCCTGATCATCCTCGACATCGACTTCTTCAAGCGCTTCAACGACCTGTACGGTCATCTCACGGGCGACCAGGTCCTGCGCCTCGTGGCGATCGTGATGCGCGAGAATGCCGGCAAGCAGGCGCAGCTCGCCCGGTTCGGCGGCGAGGAGTTCGGCATCATCCTGCCCGGGGCCGACCGGGTCCTGGCCAAGCAGGTGGCCGAGACGGTCCGCGCCAGCGTCATGGGGCGCGAGCTGGTCAAGCGCTCGACCGGCGAGTCGCTCGGCAAGGTCACCATCTCGCTGGGTGTCGCGGTGCTGCGCCCGGGCGACACGCCCGCTTCCCTGATGGAGCGGGCCGACCTGTGCATGTTCGCGGCGAAGCGCGCCGGCCGGAACCGCTTCCTGGACGACGCCGCCGAGTCGCTGATGCAGGTGGCGTAGGCTCGGCCCGGTCCCGTCGAGGGATCGGCGACGCGTCGGCACGGACCGTCGCGTCCCCCGCCCGTCGTCACGGGTCCGCGGGGACCGGATCGCCCGCGCGGACCGGTGCCCTCCCCTCAGACCTGGGCGGCCAAGCGGTCGGCCGAGACCGGCGTGATCGCCACGGATTCGCCGCAGCCGCAGGCCGACGTCTGGTTCGGATTGTTGAACACGAACTGCGACGCCAGCTTGTTGGTGGTGAAGTCCATCTCGGTTCCGAGCAGGAACAGCACCGCCTTCGGATCGACGAACACGCGCACGCCGCGATCCTCGACCACGTCCTCGCCGGGCTTGGCCGCCTCGGCATATTCCATCGTGTAGGACATCCCGGCGCAGCCGCCGTTGCGAACGCCGACGCGCAGCCCGGCGATCGGCCGGTCGGCCTCCGCCATGATCGCCTTGATCCGATCGGCGGCGCGATCGGTCAGCGAGAGAACCTTGAAACCAGCGGACATCGTCACCCTCCCGCCCATCCGGGTTCAAGGCCCGGGGACGCGCATTCCGACCCGCACAAGATAAGCATTGGCCCGGGCCCGGTCCACCGCGGCGGGGTCACACCGGCCCGGCAATCGCTGCCCGAGCCCGCCTCAGGCGGCCTCGCCGGTCAGCCGCGCGAAGGTCCCGAGATCGACGTTGCCACCGCTGATCACCACGCCGACGCGCTTGTTCGTCACGTCCACGAGGCCGCTCAGCACCGCCGCCGCCGCGAGGCAGCCGGTCGGCTCGACCACGAGCTTCATCCGGCTGGCGAAGAACCGCATGGTCTCGACGAGCTGCGCGTCGGTGACGGTGAGGATGTCGGACACCTGCGCGCGGATGATCGCGAAGGTCATGTCGCCCAGCGCCGTCGACTGCGCCCCGTCGGCGATGGTGCGGGGCACCGGGATCGTGACGATCCGGCCCTCGCGGAACGAGCGCTGCCCGTCATTGCCCGCCTCCGGCTCGACGCCGATCACCCGGCAGCCCGGTGACAGCTCCGCGGCGGCGAGCGCGCAGCCCGCGAGCTGGCCGCCGCCGCCGAGGCAGGCCACCAGCACGTCGAGGGGGCCGACCGTCTCGATCAGCTCCTGCGCCAGCGTCCCCTGCCCGGCGATGACGTCGGGATGGTTGAACGGCGGGATCAGCGTCAGGCCGCGGGCCCCGGCGATCTCGCGGCCGAGGGCCTCGCGATCCTGGGTGTAGCGGTCGTACAGGACCACCTCGGCGCCGTAGCCGCGGGTGGCGGCGATCTTCGCCGCGGGGGCATCGCCCGGCATGATGATGGTGGCGGGTGCCCCGAGAAGCCGGCTCGCCAGGGCGATCGCCTGGGCGTGGTTGCCCGACGAGTAGGTGATCACCCCGCGGGCGCGGGCCGCCTCCGGCAGGGCGCTGATCGCGTTGTAGGCGCCGCGGAACTTGAAGGCGCCGGCCCGCTGGAGGTTCTCCGCCTTGAAGAACAGGCGGCCGCCGGTCATCGCGTCCGCGGTGCGCGAGGTCAGGACCGGTGTGCGGTGCGCGGCCCCGGCGATCCGCTCCGCGGCGCGGGCCACGTCGGCGAAGGTGGGAAGGCCGCCGGCGGCCGCGCCGGATTCGCCGTGCTGCGTGTCGTGCATCGTCGCCTGCATCTTCGTCCGCGTACCATCAGCCCGGGGCCGCGCCGGAGCGAGGCGGGGGCGCAGCTCCTCATACGGGCCTTTCGGCCCGCGCGCACCCCGCCGTTCCACACGCGCAAGCGGAGCCATTCGCCGCTTCGCCGCTTATACCCAGCGACAACTTGGCAGGAACGCTGGGGGGCGGCATCGCCATGGCAACCAAGACGACGCGCAGACCGGTGCGCCGACCGCGCGGCAGCGGGGACACGCCGTGAGCGCCCGCGACCGCGCTTCGGGCGACGCGGCGACCGAGGTGACCTTCCGGGGGCGCGGGCTGGCGCTGCGCACCGGTTCGCGCCTGATCCTGCTGGTCTGCCCGCTCTGCTCGCAGCACAACGCCCAACGGGGGGCCGAGCGCGGCATCTGCGAGTGGTGCGCCTATGTGCCGTCCCCGGACCAAGCCGAGCCCGTGGATCGCGCATGCTCCTGAGGGGCTGGCGCTCGCGGGGCGCAGGGATCTTAACCTAAGATTGTTTATTCAATAAGTACTATCTTTGGTTGCATTTTCGGACGCGGGTCTTCACACTCCCGACGGGGGCCTGATCGGAGGGCGCATGCAACCGTCCGAATGCTGCATCTTTCGGATGACCATCGCCTCCGTGATCGGCAGCTGCATCACGCTCCTGCTTGTCCGGGGGTTCGATCCGCTCCTTGCCCTGCTGCTGATCCCGATCGGCGGCAGCGCGGCGACGGTTCTGGTGATCCTGCTGTTCCAGGCCGTGAGCCTGAGGCTCGCGGCGCGGTCCGGTCCGCACTGACCGGTCGATGGCGCGCGGGTCGGATTCCGGTCCGACCCGCGCGCCGCGCCGGCCGCCGTTCAGGTGTGGATGACCTTGCCGTAGGCGTCGAGCACGCTCTCGTGCATCATCTCGCTGAGCGTCGGGTGCGGGAACACCGTGTGCATCAGTTCCTCCTCGGTGCTCTCCAGGTTCATCGCCACCACGTAGCCCTGGATCAGCTCGGTCACTTCCGCGCCGACCATGTGGGCGCCGAGCAGCTGGCCGGTCTTGGCGTCGAACACCGTCTTGATCAGCCCGTCCGGCTCGCCCAGCGCGATCGCCTTGCCGTTGCCCGCGAAGGGGAAGCGGCCGACCTTCACCGAGAAGCCCTGCTCCTTGGCCTTGGCCTCGGTGAGCCCGACGCTGGCGATCTGCGGCTGGCAGTAGGTGCAGCCCGGGATCTTGGCCTTGTCCATCGGGTGGGTGTGCAGGCCCTTGATGGTTTCAATGCAGATGACGCCCTCGTGCTCGGCCTTGTGGGCGAGCATCGGCGGGCCGGCGACGTCGCCGATCGCGTAGAGGCCGGGCACGTTGGTGCGGCCGAGCCCGTCCGTCACCACGATCCCGCGGTCGATCTTCACCCCGAGCTTCTCGAGGCCGATATTCTCGATGTTGCCGACGACGCCCACGGCCGAGATCAGCTTCTCGGCGGTGATCTGCTGGGTCTTGCCGTCGCCGCCCTCGATGGTCGCCGTGATGGAATTCGCGCCCTTCTCGACCTTCGTGACCTTGGCGCCGGTGAGGATCTTGATCCCCTGCTTCTCGAAGCGCTTGCGGGCGAGGCCGGCGATCTCGGCATCCTCCACGGGCAGGATCTGCGGCAGCAGCTCCACCACGGTCACCTCGGCGCCCATGGTGCGGTAGAACGAGGCGAACTCGATGCCGATCGCGCCCGAGCCCATCACCAGCAGGCTCTTGGGCATCGTCTCGGGGACCATGGCCTCGTAGTAGGTCCAGATCAGCTTCTTGTCGGGCTCGATCCCGGGGATCGCCCGGGGGCGGGCGCCGGTCGCCACGATGATGTGCTTGGCCTGGTAGGTGCCGGCGCCCTTGGCGCCCTTCGGCGGCTCGGCGCGCTTGGTCTCCCTCACGGTGACCTGGCCGGGCTGGTTGCCCTGCGCGACGCTGTCGACCGCGGCCTCGCCCCAGATCACGTCGACCTTGTTCTTCTTGAGCAGCATGCCGACGCCGCCGTTCAGCCGGGCCGAGACGCCGCGGGAGCGCTTCACGATGGCGGCGGTGTCGAACCCGACCTTGTCGGCTGTCAGACCGTAATCGCCGGGGTGCTGGAAGTAGTGGAAGATCTCGGCCGAGCGGAGCAGGGCCTTGGTGGGGATGCAGCCCCAGTTCAGGCAGATGCCGCCCAGGTGCTCGCGGTCGACCACGGCGGTCTTGAAGCCGAGCTGCGCCGCGCGGATCGCCGTGACGTAGCCGCCGGGCCCGGCGCCGATGATGAGGACGTCGTAGGTGTCGGACATTTACCGCTCCGCGAACGCCCCTGCCCCTTGCGGGGAGGGGGCATGGGGTGGGGGTGGCTCCGCCAGGCCGGCTGAATCCGGAAGAGGCGTGTCGGTTGCGGCGAGCGCCGCGTGGATCGTGTCGAGGACGGTGTCGATCTCCCGCAGGACCATGCGGTTCGGGAAGCGCAGGACGCGGAAGCCTTCAGACTGGAGATAGGCGTCGCGACGGGTGTCGTAGGCCGACCCAGCCTCGAAGCCGTGCTGCTCGCCATCGACCTCGACGATGAGCCGGGCGGACAGACAGCAGAAATCCGCCACGTAGGGGCCGAGGGCGACCTGCCTGCGGAAATGCGAGCCGTCCACCGGCAGGCGGTGACGCAAGTGCCACCAGAGCCGCTTCTCCGCTTCGGTGAGCGAATGCCGCAGCGTCTTCGCGTTCGCGGCCGCTCTGGGCGAGGCTGCTCTTCGGGGCTGCTGGTTCCAGGGCATCGGGCGGCAGATCAAGCGAACGTGGCTGATGGGCGCAAGCTAACCGTGCGCATGGAGCACGGCTCATCGCAGCAGGATTGCGTGTTCTGACCGATGCCTGCCACCTTCCCCCACCTCGAAATTCCAGGACGCGCTTTCCCCTCCCCCTTGTGGGGAGGGGTCAGGGGTGGGGGTGGTGTAGTAGGCACCGTACCGCTCGATCCTGAACCACCCCCACCTCCAACTCCTCCCCACAAGGGGGAGGAGAGTGGCCTGCTCAGACAAGCATGCCCATCGGGTTCTCGATCAGCCCCTTGAAGGCCGAGATCAGCTCCGCACCGAGGGCCCCGTCGAGCACCCGGTGGTCGCACGACAGGGTGCAGGTCATCACCTGGACCACGGCCGGTGCCCCGTCCTTCACGACGACGCGCTTCTCGCCCGCGCCCACCGCCAGGATGCTCGATTGCGGCGGGTTGATCACCGCGGTGAAGTGCTTGATGCCGAACATGCCGAGGTTCGACACCGAGGTGACGCCGCCCTGGTACTCCTCGGGCTTCAGCTTCTTGGCGCGGGCGCGGGCGGCGAAGTCCTTCATCTCGTTGGAGATGGTCGAGAGCGTCTTCTCGTCCGCCCGGCGGATCACCGGGGTGAACAGGCCGCCGTCGATCGCCACCGCGACGCCGACCTCGGCGTGCTTGAAGCGCAGGATCCGGTCCTCGGCCCAGACCGCGTTGGCGGCGGGCACGCGGGTCAGCGCGAGGCCCATCGCCTTGATGACGAAGTCGTTCACTGAGAGCTTGAAGGCGGGCTTGCCGTCCTTGTCCTTGCCGGCGGAGCCGTTCAGCGTCTCGCGCAGCTTCATCAGCGCGTCGAGCTCGCAATCCACCGTCAGGTAGAAGTGCGGGGCGACCTGCATCGCCTCGGTGAGGCGCTTGGCGATGGTCTTGCGCATGCCGTCGAGGGGCACGTCCTCGTACGCGTCCTTGGCGAAGAAGCCCTTGACCTGCTCGGTCGTGAGCCCGGGCAGGACGACCGCGCCGTGACCGATCCAGACATCGTGGCCGATCGCCACCGGGCTCGCCCGGCGCCGGTCGAAGAAGNCCGGCCGCCAGAGCCGGCCTGGGCGCCCGCCTGCGGGGCGCCGCCGGGCTGCGCGCCCTCCGGTGCGGCGTTCACCCGCTCGTACGACATGTGGCCGCCGCCGGGCGTGGTGTTCTGCGACGCGGCCGACGCGTCAGACTTGGGCTCCGGCTTGGACTCGGCCTTGGCCTCGCCATTCGAGGCCGCCTTCGGCGCGCCGCCAGCCTGCACGCTCGACGGGTCCTCGCCCTCGCCGGCGATGATGGCGATCAGGTCGTTGACCGGCACGTCCGCGGTGCCCTCGGGCACGAGGATCTTGGCGAGCACGCCCTCGTCGATCGCCTCGACCTCCATGGTGGCCTTGTCGGTCTCGATCTCGGCCAGCACGTCGCCGGACTTGATCGCGTCGCCCTCTTTCTTCAGCCACTTGGCGAGGTTGCCCTTCTCCATGGTCGGGGAGAGCGCGGGCATCAGCACGTTGATCGGCATGGCATCAGGTCTCGGGCTGGGCCGGGGCGGCCGGATCGTCGAAGGGGAAGAGATCGTCGAAGGGGAACGGGACGGCGTCGAAGGGCGGCAGCGCCACGGTCTCGCCGCGCTGGATCGTGGCGAGGAGCACCCAGCGCCCGTCCGCGAGGGCGAAGCCTTCGAGTACGCCCGCGGCCGGATCGAGGAGCCAGAGGTGGCCGATCCCGGCCTCGGCATAGATGCGGCGCTTCGGACCCCGGTCGAGGCTGGTCGAGGATGGCGAGAGGATCTCGCAGACCCAGTCGGGGCAAGTCTCGATATAGGCGCCCTCGGGCTCGGTGGGCATGCGTGTACGGCGCCAGCCCGCGAGGTCGGGCACCACAATCTGAGATCCGAGATGGAGCTCCGGCTCGATCAAGATAATCCAGCCCCCTGGACCGCCGCGTCCCCGGCTGAAGGTGAGATCGAGCTCGCCCCCCAACCGCACAGCCGCGCCGGCATGCCGCGGCCTCGGCCGGGGATGCGTCTCCAGCACGCCGTCGATGATCTCCGCGACGCGATGCTCCGGGACCGCCTCCAGGTCCGCGTAGGTCGCCTGCCGGACAGCCGCCTCAGCCATGGTCGCACGCCATCGCTAGTTGAGGCCGCCGGGGTCGAGACCCTCGGCCTCCCAGCCGGCGCGGATGCGCTCCAGGGCCTCCTCCTCCGATAGGTCGGTCTCCAGCGCGTAGGCGCGGGCCGCCTGCCGGGCGAGGTCGATCAGCAGTCTTCCCCAGGTCGCCGGGTCGTCGAAGGAGCGGCGCAGCGCCACGCTGACCGCGCCGTCGACCACGGCGGCGCGCAGCACCTCGATGCCGCCCTGCTCGAGGGCGTCGGGCGGGATGGCGAGTTCGGCGAAGTCGCTGCTGGGATCCTGGCTCATGGCGCGCCGGCTGTTCCTCGATCTGGCCGGGGCGGGCGACACGTCGCCCGCGCGCCGGTCACTTGTAGCAGACGCTCTTGGCGGCCTCGACGACCTCCGCGACCGTCGGCAGGGCGAGCTTCTCGAGGTTGGCCGCGTAGGGCATCGGCACGTCCTTGCCGGTGATGCGCAGGACCGGCGCGTCCAGGAAGTCGAACGCGTCGACCATCAGGCGGGCCACGATCTCGGCGCCGACGCCGGATTGCGGGAAGCCCTCTTCGACCGTGATGCAGCGGCCGGTCTTCTTGACCGACGCGACCACCGTCTCGGTGTCCATCGGGCGGATCGTGCGCAGGTCGATGACTTCGGCCTCGATTCCCTGCTCGGCCAAAGCCTGCGCGGCCTTGAGGGCGTAGGTCATGCCGATCGCGAAGGACACGATGGTCACGTCGCTGCCGGTGCGGTGGATCTTCGCCTTGCCGATCGGCAGCACGAAGTCGTCGAGCTTCGGCACCGGGAAGGACTGCCCGTACAGGATCTCGTTCTCGAGGAAGATGATCGGGTTCGGGTCGCGGATCGCGGCCTTGAGCAGGCCCTTGGCGTCGGAGGCCGTGTAGGGCGCGATCACCTTGAGGCCCGGCACGTTCGAGTACCACGCGGAATAGTCGTGGCTGTGCTGGGCGGCCACGCGGGCCGCGGCGCCGTTGGGCCCGCGGAACACGATCGGGCAGCCGAGCTGGCCGCCGGACATGTAGAGGGTCTTGGCCGCCGAGTTGATGATGTGGTCGATCGCCTGCATGGCGAAGTTGAAGGTCATGAACTCGACGATCGGCTTCAGGCCGGCGAGCGCCGCGCCGACGCCGATGCCCGCGAAGCCGTGCTCGGTGATCGGGGTGTCGACGACGCGCTTCGGCCCGAACTCCTGCAGCAGGTTCTGGGTGACCTTGTAGGCGCCCTGGTACTCGGCGACCTCCTCGCCCATGACGAAGACGTCGCCGTCGCGGCGCATCTCCTCGGCCATGGCGTCGCGCAGGGCCTCGCGGACGGTCTGGGTGACCATCGGCGTGTCGGCCGGGAACTCCTCCATCACCGGCTCTTGCGCCTTGTTGGTGATGACGGCCGGTGCGGCCGGCGCCTTCGGGGCGTCGTCGCCGGTCTTGGCCGCGGGGGCGGCCTTGTCGGCCATCCCCTCGGCCTGCATGTCGGGGGTCGGGGCCGGATGGCCGCCCGCACCGTTGGGCTTGGCGCCGCCGCCGGACTGGACGCTCGCCGGATCCTCGCCCTCGCCCGCGATGACGGCGATCGGCGTGTTGACCGCGACTCCCTCGGTGCCCTCCGCGATCAGGATCTTGGCGAGCACGCCCTCGTCGATCGCCTCCACCTCCATGGTGGCCTTGTCGGTCTCGATCTCGGCCAGCACGTCGCCGGACTTGATCGGATCGCCCTCCTTCTTCAGCCACTTGGCGAGCTTGCCCTCCTCCATGGTGGGCGAGAGGGCGGGCATCAGGATGTCGGTCGCCATGCTCAGCTCTGCGGTCGTCTTTTCGGTCGGGGCGGCCAGGGGTCCAGGATCGCGCTAGGCGTGCGCATCCAACAAGATATCGGTCCACAGCTCGGACGGATCCGGCTCGGGATCGTTGGTGGCGAACTCGGCCGAGGCGTTGACGACCTCGCGGACCTTGGCGTCGGTGGCCTTCAGCTCGGCCTCGGGCACGGCGTGCAGCTCGAGCAGGCGCTTGCGCACCATCTCGATCGGGTCGTGCTCGTCGCGCATCTTCGAGACCTCGTCCTTGGTCCGGTACTTGGCCGGATCGGACATGGAGTGGCCGCGGTAGCGGTAGGTCTGCATCTCCAGGATGTACGGGCCCTGGCCGGTGCGGGCGTGCTCGATCGCCCGCGTGGCGGCCTCGCGCACCGTGCGCACGTCCATGCCGTCGACCTGCTCACCGGGAATGCCGAAGGAGAGGCCGCGCTTCGAGAAGTCGGTCTGCGCCGAGGCCCGGGCCACCGAGGTGCCCATGGCGTAGCGGTTGTTCTCGATCACGTAGACGACCGGCAGCTTCCAGAGGGCCGCCATGTTGAAGCTCTCGTAGACCTGCCCCTGGTTGGCGGCGCCGTCGCCCATATAGGTCAGGCTGACCTTGCCGTTCTCCCGGTAATGGTCCGCGAAGGCGAGGCCGGTACCGAGCGAGACCTGCGCGCCGACGATTCCGTGGCCGCCGAAGAACTGCTTCTCGCGGCTGAACATGTGCATGGAGCCGCCCTTGCCGCGGCTGTAGCCGCCGCGGCGGCCGGTCAGCTCGGCCATGACGCCCTTCGGGTCCATGCCGCAGGCCAGCATGTGGCCGTGGTCGCGGTAGCCGGTGATGACCTGGTCGCCCTCGACCGAGGCCATCTGCATGCCGATCACCACGGCCTCCTGGCCGATGTAGAGGTGGCAGAAGCCGCCGATCAGGCCCATGCCGTAGAGCTGGCCGGCCTTCTCCTCGAAGCGCCGGATCAGCAGCATCTCGTGATAGGCGTGGAGGTCCTCGTCCCGCGTGAACTGGGGCATGTTCGGCGCGGGGCGGTGCGCCTCGGCGGCCTGAGGGCTCGCGGCCTGCACCGGCGCGGACGACGCGTCCTTGGCGGGCTCTTTGGCAGGCTCCTTGGCGGCGTCCATCGGCGCTCTCCCCGTGATTCCACGCGACTTCGTGGGGGTGTAGGACAGCGACGATTGGAAAGCGAGGGCTGCCGCTCTGACAGGAAGCCGCTCTTGTCAGAGGACTTTCGGGACTCCGGAAAACGATCCCCTGGACTTCCGGCGGACACCCGCTCGACTGTCAGGGCGTGATGATGACCACGTCGTTGGCGTGGACCCGGCCCAGGACGATACGGGCGCGCTCCTCCAGGAGGTCGCGGTCGATCTGGTCGCTCTTGAGCAGGTTCACCCGGTGCTCCCAGACGGCGCGCTCGGCCTTCACGGCGGCGAGTTCCTGGCTGAGGCCGTAGGCGCGGATCTTCAGGGCCTTCTTGGCCTCGAGGCCGCGGTTGCCACTCTCGGCCTGCCACACGAAATAGCCGACCACGAGCGCCGACAGGGTCCAGAGACCCAGCGGCAACACGACCATTCTGACTCGGCGGCGCACGACCATGGCGCGACCCTCGCGCGGAAAGGTTAACGGTTCTTTTCGACCGCGCCGCGGTCGGGACGGGACCGCGACGGGGCCGGACCGCGGCCGGGACGGACAGGGGCGAGCCTGAGGCATGGACCTGACGCATCTGGGACGCTGGATCGCCGCGCACGCCACCGCGACCGACGACCACGACACCCTGCTCTCGGGCTTCTGCGAGTCGCTGGTCGAGGCCGGCCTCCCCGTCTGGCGGGTCAGCGTCATGGCGCCGGCCCTGGACCCGACGCTGCGCGGCGTCAGCCTGAACTGGCACGCGGGCGAGGGCATCTCCTTCGTCGGCAACGCCCACGGCGCCGACGAGGAGAGCGACTGGCTCCTGAGCCCCGTCTACGCCCTGGTGGAGACGGGCGAGACCTTCGGCCGCTGGCGCCTCGACGCGCCCGGGCTGGCGGTGGACTTCCCGGTCCTGAAGGCCCTCGGCGCGCAGGGCGGCGTCGACTACGCGCTGCACATCGCCGAGTACGCGCCCGGCACCGCGCTGCGGGGCATCGCGGTCTCGTTCTGCACCCGCGAGGCCGCCGGCTTCACCGACGCGCACCTGTCGGCCATCGTCGACGTCCTCCCGTTCCTGACGCTGGCGATGGCCAAGATGGGCCTTGCCCACACGTTCCGCGAAGTGTCAGCGACCTATCTCGGCCGGTCGACCGCCGAGCGCATCCTCGACGGCCAGATCCGGAGAGGCGAGGGTCGGGCCGTGCCGGCGGCGATCCTGCTCACCGACCTGCGCGGCTTCACGGCCCTGGCCGACCGGGTGGATCCGGCCGACATGGTCACGTGGCTCAACGAGCATTTCGACGCCCTCGGCGACCCGGTGGCGCGGCACGGCGGTGAGATCCTGAAATTCCTGGGCGACGGCTTCCTGGCGATCTTCCCGGTCCCGGACGCCGACACCCTCCCCTGCCCGGTCTGCGGCGGCGCCCTCGCCGCCGCGACCGAGGGGCTCGCCGCCAACGCGGCGCTCAACGCCCGCCGCCGCGCCGCGGGGCTGCCCGAGCTCCCGGCCGAGTGCGTCGTGCATTTCGGGACCGTCATCTACGGCAATGTCGGCACCGAGCGGCGGCTCGACTTCACGATCATCGGGCGGGCGGTCAACGAGGCCAGCCGCATCGAGAGCCAGTGCGCGGCCCTCGGCCACGACCTTCTCGTGTCGGACTCCTTCGCCGAGCGGTGCGACCGGCCGCTGGAGCCGGTCGGGACGATCGAATTGCGGGGCCTGTCGCGGCCGATGCGGGTCTGGACCGTGCCGGGAGAGCCGTCCGACGGCGTGGCTGTCGGAGGAGGCGCAGAGCCAATCTCCGGGACAGGCTAACCGGATCCGTGGATCTGCGCTGGAGATGGGGAGCCGGATCTGGAGTCACGCGCCCTCCCTCCCCCGCAGAGGGGCGAGGGAGACGCGCGTCGGCCACGGACGACTTGGCCGGCAACCTCAGAACAGCGCGCAGCTCCGCTGCAGCACCAGCCCGACCGCGCGTTGCGCGAAGCGCGACCGGTACTCGTCCTGAACGGCGCGCAGGGCCGCGACCGCTTCTTGTGTCGGTTCGGTGACGATCAGAACGATGCGGGCGGCCTCGTGGACGCGGCGGCCGTCCGGCCCCCGCCACTGTCCCCGGCCGGAGAACACCGTCAGCCCATCCGGGAAGCGCGGGGTGATCCGCTCGGCCAGGAACCGGTCGAAGGCGGCGCCCGGGACACGGCCGCCGTCCGGCCGCGACAGGCCGAACAGCAGCTGCGCGCTGAGCGTCGGTCGGGCGCCGTCGCAGAGCGGGTCCGCGCAGGCCGGGCCGGCCGCACCGAGGACGAGCGGGCCGGCCAGCAGGATCCGCCGGATCAGCGGCGGGCGAGCTGCTTGAGCGCCGACGGGCCGGCGTAGAGCGCCTGCGGGCCGAGGCCCTCCTCGATCCGGATCAGCTGATTGTACTTGGCCAGTCTGTCCGAGCGCGCCAGCGAGCCGGTCTTGATCTGCCCGCAATTGGTCGCGACCGCGAGGTCCGCGATGGTCGAGTCCTCGGTCTCGCCCGAGCGATGCGACATCACCGCCGTGTAGCCGGCGCGCTGGGCCATATCGACCGCCGCCAGCGTCTCGGTGAGGGAGCCGATCTGGTTGACCTTGATCAGGATCGAGTTGGCCGTGCCCTCTGCGATGCCGCGGGACAGGCGCTCGACGTTGGTGACGAACAGGTCGTCGCCCACGAGCTGGCAACGGTCGCCGATCTTGTCGGTCAGGAGCTTCCAGCCGGCCCAGTCGTCCTCCGACATGCCGTCCTCGATCGAGACGATCGGGTAGGTGGCGACGAGCTGCGCGAGGTAGTCGACCTGCGCCTCGATGGTGCGGGTCTTGCCCTCGCCCTCGTACGCGTAGGCGCCGTCCTTGAAGAACTCGGTGGCGGCGCAGTCGAGGGCGAGCGCCATGTCCTGGCCCGGCTTGAAGCCGGCGGCGCTGATCGCGTCCATCACGAAATCGAGGGCGGCCTCGGCCGACGGCAGGTTCGGGGCGAAGCCGCCCTCGTCGCCGACATTGGTGTTGTGGCCGGCCTTCTTGAGCTTGCCCTTGAGGGTGTGGAACACCTCGGAGCCCATGCGCACGGCCTCGGCGAGCGAATCGGCGCCCACCGGCATGATCATGAATTCCTGGAAGTCGATCGGGTTGTCGGCGTGCGCGCCGCCGTTGATGATGTTCATCATCGGCACCGGCAGGACCCGGCCCTGCACGCCGCCGACGTAGCGGTAGAGCGGCAGGCCCGAGGCCTCGGCCGCGGCCTTCGCCACCGCGAGCGACACGCCGAGGATCGCGTTGGCGCCGAGGCGGGCCTTGTTGGGCGTGCCGTCGAGCTCGATCATCGCCTCGTCGACCGCGACCTGGTCCTCGGCCTCCATGCCGCCGATCGCGTCGAGGATCTCGGTCTGAGCCGCCTCGACCGCCTTCAGGACGCCCTTGCCGAGGAAGCGATTCTTGTCGCCGTCGCGCAGCTCCACCGCCTCGTGGGCGCCCGTGGAGGCTCCCGACGGGACCGCGGCGCGGCCGAAGGAGCCGTCCTCCAGGATGACGTCAACCTCGACCGTGGGATTGCCGCGGCTGTCGAGGATCTCGCGGGCGCTGATATTGGTGATCGCGGTCATGGAACGTCCTCTCGCGGGGGCCGCGGGTCGGCGGCCGCGCCCAGATCAGGGGTGCGGCGCATCGCGGCGGCTTATCCGTCAAGCCGCGGCTGGCGGCAAGCGCCGGGAGGGTGACCGCGCACAGCCGGGCCCGCCCGGGCCGGCGACGCGGATCGGGCGGATGCGCGCCGCGTCGGCAGGCTCTATATGCCCGCCATGACCTCCACCGACCATCTCCAGCTCGGCCAGCCGACGCCGTTCCCCACCTCACCCGAGGAGGCGCGGCTCGACCGGGTCCCGAACCCGCACGCGGATACCGACTACGTCGCCCGGTTCACCGCGCCCGAATTCACCTCGATCTGCCCGGTCACCGGGCAGCCGGATTTCGCGATCCTGGTGATCGACTACGTGCCCGGCGACTGGCTCGTCGAATCTAAGTCGCTGAAGCTCTATCTCGGGTCGTTCCGCAATCACGGCGCGTTCCACGAGGATTGCACCGTGGCGATCGGCAAGCGGCTGCGCGACCTCCTGGAGCCGCGCTACCTGCGCATCGGCGGCTTCTGGTACCCGCGCGGCGGCATCCCGATCGACGTCTTCTGGCAGACCGGCGAGCTGCCGAAAACCGCGTGGCTGCCGGACCCGGGTGTGCCGCCCTACCGCGGGCGCTGACCGGCCCAACGAAAAGGGCGACCGGCTCGCGCCGGTCGCCCCCGATCCTGACGGATCTCTGTTCTCAGTAGCCGTAGCCGTAGTAGCCGTAGCCCGGGGCCGCGTAGCCGTAGCCGCCGTAGACCGGGGCGTAGCCGTACCCGTAGGACGGGGCGTAGCCGTAGCCACCGCCGTAGTAGCTGTCGCGGGCCGCGCCCGCGGCGATCGCGCCGGCCGCGAGGCCGGCGATGCCGAGGCCGATGGCCGCGCCGGTGCCGATGCCGCGACGGCCGCGGTAGTAGCCGTGGCCGTAGCCGCCGTAGCCGCCGTGGTAGCCGTAGGGACGGGCCTCGGCGCTGCTGGTGACGGCGACGCTGCCGAGAGCCATGACGGCGGCGGTGGCGATGATACCGATCTTGCGCATAGTCTTCCTTCTCGATCCTCGATCGAACATGCCCAATAACGTGGCCGCATCCGGACAGTTCCAGATTTCATGACGTGCGTGCGTGCGGGTTCGCACCCGGCCTGGATTATGAACCGCCGTTCATCGTTGCCAGTTCGCCGGTGACTGCGGTCAAGCTTGCGCGTCTCTACGGGAAGAGTCTCCGTACTCTTGCGCGCGGCCGTTCGGGGCAGACCTGACGACTACAGGCGCGACACTCCTGTCCTGACGCCGCCACGACCGCGCCGGGCGCGGAGGAAATCCATCCGCCTTCCACCCGGCCGTGCTACGGATCTGCCGGGAGGACCGACGATGGATGCCCTGACCCTGATCCGTGAGAGTCTCGCGCCCCTGGCCGGCAAGCGGGTCGTCGACATCGGGTGCGGCCCCGGGACGCTCGCACGGCGGCTGGTCGACGCCGGCGCGCGGGTCACCGGGATCGATCCCGGCGCGGCAGCGCTCGCCCGGGCGCGGGACGCCGCGCCGGAGGCGCGCTTCGAGGCCGCGACCGGCGAGGCCCTGCCCTTCCCCGACGCCAGCTTCGACGGCGCCGTGATGCTGAATTCCCTCCACCACGTCCCGGACCCGGCGGCGGCCCTCGCCGAGGCGGCCCGCGTGCTGGTCCCGGGCGGACGGCTGGTCGTGGTTGAGCCCCTGGCGGAGGGCAGCTTCTTCGCGGCGCTGCGGCCGATCGAGGACGAGACGGCGGTCCGCGCCGCCGCCCAGGAGGCCATCGCGGCCGCCCTCGCCCGCGGTGCCTACACGTGCCGCCGCGACGCGACGATCGAGCGGCGGGAGCGCTTCGACTCCTTCGACGCGTTCCTGGCCCGCGTCAGCGCCGTGGACCCGGCCCGCGAGGCGACGATCCGGGACCGGCGATCCGTGATCGAGGAGGCCTTCCTGGGGGCCGCGGCGCGCGAGGCCGACGGGCCGTTCGGCCTCGTCCAGCCCCTGCGGATCCACGTCCTGGAGCCGGCGGCCGCCTGAGACGGTCAGGCGGTCCGGCGCTTGGCCAGCCGGTCGAAGGCGAGGAGCTCCTCCAGCAGCGCCGGCAGGTCCTTCAGCGCCACCATGTTGGGGCCGTCGGAGGGGGCCCGGTCCGGGTCGGGATGGGTCTCGATGAACACCCCCGCCACGCCCACCGCCACGGCGGCGCGGGCGAGGACGGCGACGAACTCGCGCTGGCCGCCGGAGCTCGCCCCCTGCCCGCCGGGCTGCTGCACCGAGTGGGTGGCGTCGAACACCACCGGCGCGCCCTGCGTGACCTGCGCCATGATCGGCAGGCTGCGCATGTCCGAGACCAGGGTGTTGTAGCCGAAGGAGGCGCCGCGCTCGGTGACGATGACGTTGGGATTGCCGGCCTCCGTCACCTTGGCGGCGACGTGCTTCATGTCCCAGGGCGCCAGGAACTGGCCCTTCTTGATGTTGACCGCCCGGCCGGTCGCGGCGGCGGCCAGCAGCAGGTCGGTCTGGCGGCACAGGAAGGCGGGGATCTGGAGCACGTCCACCGCCTCGGCGGCGCGGGCGCACTGCTCGGCGGCGTGCACGTCGGTCAGCACCGGCAGCCCGAGGGTCTCGCGGATCTCGGCGAAGACCGGGAGCGCCCCGTCGAGGCCGATGCCCCGGGCGGCGCTGCCCGAGGTGCGGTTGGCCTTGTCGAAGGACGTCTTGAACACGAGGCCGACGCCGAGGCCCGCGGCCATCTCCTTGAGGGCGGCGGCGATCTCCAGGGCGTGCTGGCGCCCCTCGAGCTGGCACGGTCCGGCGATCAGCGTCAGCGGCAGGTGGTTGGCGAAGCGCGCGTCGCCGACTTGGACGACGGGGCCGGGTGTCTCGATCTTCGACATGCCGGCCGGTCTAGCCCGCGCGGCGGATCCGCGAAAGCCCGGGCCGGGGCGCGACGCGGCAGACCGTGCGGTCGTCCCG
The DNA here is from genome assembly GCF_036441335.1 of Methylobacterium mesophilicum. Classification (GTDB taxonomy): domain Bacteria; phylum Pseudomonadota; class Alphaproteobacteria; order Rhizobiales; family Beijerinckiaceae; genus Methylobacterium; species Methylobacterium mesophilicum_B. Next base: position 85,154 of record NZ_MLBW01000015.1, on the reverse strand, counting down.
GAGCGCGTCCGCGCGCGCGCCGGTCTCGCACAGCATCAGGATCCGGCCGGCGCCGCCCCGGCGCGGGGCATCCGCCAGCAGGCTGTCGCAGGCATCCGCCGCCCGGGCGGGGGCCGGTCCGAGGAGGAGCGCGCCGGCGAGGGCGGTCAGGGCGGTGAGGCGCAGCATCGGGACATCCGCGGCGGGAGACGGTCGCGCCCGGGAGATAGCGCGCCCCGCGGCGGGCGCGAAGCCGCGGCGCTCGGCGGGGCGTGGACAGGGGCGCCCGGATGACCGATCTGAGCGAGCGGCGCGGCGCCGCACGCCGCTCGCAGATCAGGCTCCGACGCAGGCCATGCTCCGAATCCTCCTCGCCTCCGTCCTGCTGGCCCCCCTGGCCCTGCTCCCGGCGGGACCCGCTGCCGCGGAGCCACCGCCGCATCCGACCTACGGGCCGGAGCTCGAGGGCTTCGCCTACCCGTTCCCGGTGGAGCGGTTCCAGTTCACGTCGCAGCGCCAGCCGCTGCAGATGGCCTATCTCGACATCCGCCCGGGGACGCCGAACGGCCGCACCGCGGTGCTGCTGCACGGCAAGAACTTCTGCGCGGCCACCTGGGAGAGCCAGATCCGGGCGCTCAGCGCGGCCGGCTACCGGGTGATCGCGCCGGACCAGATCGGCTTCTGCAAGTCGAGCAAGCCGGCGGCCTACCAGTTCACCTTCCGGCAGCTCGCCGAGAACACCCACGCGCTCCTGGCCAAGCTCGGGATCGAGCGCCCGATCCTGGTCGGCCACTCCACGGGCGGCATGCTCGCCGCCCACTACGCCCTGCTCTACCCGAAGGCGGTGGAGCAGCTCGTGCTGGTCAACCCGATCGGCCTGGAGGACTGGGCGGCCAAGGGCGTGCCGCCGACCTCGGTGGAGCAGTGGTACCAGCGCGAGCTGAAGGTGACGGCGGCCTCGATCCGGGCCTACGAGACGGCGACCTACTACGCCGGCGCCTGGGAGCCCCGCTACGAGCCGTGGGTGGCGATGCTGGCGGGCCTCAACGGCGGCCCCGGCAAGGAGGCAGTCGCCTGGGACTCGGCGCTGCTCTACGACATGATCCTCACCGAGCCGGTGGTCTACCGGTTCCCGCAGATCGCCGTGCCGACGCTGCTCCTGATCGGCCAGAAGGACAACACGGCGATCGGCAAGGACCTCGCGCCGCCGGAGGTGCGGGCGAGCCTCGGCAACTATCCCGAACTCGGCAAGGCGGCCGCCAGGGCGATCCCGGGCGCGCGGCTCGTGGAGTTCCCGGATCTCGGCCACGCGCCGCAGATGTCCGACCCGGAGGGGTTCAACGCGGCGCTGATCGCGGGGATCGCGGCGCGGTAGGCGCCGCGTGACGTGGCCCGTCGTCCCGGGGCGCTCGCGGCGCCCCGGGACGACGGCGGGCCGGTCCTAGAAGTACGACTTCAGGACGCCCCGGCGGCGGACGTCGAGGGTCGCGCAGTGGAACGAGCCGCCGAACGGGCCGTAGCTGAGGAACGGCGCCGGGATCGGGTCGAAGCCCCAGTCCTTCAGGGCCTTGATCAGCGTCGGCTGGCTCTGGTCGACGACGATCTTCTTCTCGGTGATCGCGAGCACGTTGATCGAGGTCCAGGGCGAGCACATGGAGATCTTGCTCATGAAGCCCTCGACCGGGTCGGGGCGCGGGGCGACCAGCACGTCCCACTTCTTGAGCACGGCCGGCAGCTTCTCGACGTCGACGTAGTCCGGGTTCACCAGCACCTTGCCGGGGGCCAGCGGCATGAACGACGAATCGATGTGCATCGGCTGCGGGCAGCGGCTCTCGATCTCGTGGATGCGGAAGCCCGGGCCGAGGTGGCGGCGCAGCCACTCGATGCCCATCAGGTTGGTCACGTTCGAGCGGGTCACGAACAGGTCGCGGCCGCAGCGGACGAAGTCGGCGGCGTCGAAGACCGGCTCGAACTCGTTGACCGTGAACTGCATGGGCTCGCCGGCCTTCAGGTTCGGCACCCGGTAATCGTAGTTGTAGAGGTCGTCGGTCAGCTGCGGCCGCGGCGCGGAGGTCCAGCGGGCGCCGGCGCGGAAGTACTCCTTGAACAGCGACCGGTAGGCGTCGCCCTCGAAGTAGCGCGAGCGCCAGCACATCGGGCTCTCGATGATCTCGTCGCCGATCACGAGGTACGGGTCGCGCGGGCAGGCGACGCAGAAGCCCCGGGACGACCAGCGCGGCGCCTTGAACTTCTTCGAGAAGTCCACCGCGTCGGGGCGGCGGACCTTCACGCCCTCGCCGGCCAGGATGGTGATGAAGTTGTCGAGCTCGGCCTGGGCGAGCTTCTTCATGAACTTCGGATACTTCCAGCCGCTCGCCAGCCGGTAGAACGGCTGCGCGGCGCGCGGCAGGTTGAAGATCACCGTCAGGTGGTGGGTCGGGATCGTGGCGCCGTCCAGGGAGCCGACGATCACCTCCTCCAGCGGATCCCACTCGTTCCAGGCCATCACCGGCGACTGGGGCGCCGGCACGCCCGGTCCGGTCCCGCCCGGGAGCCCGCCCGCATGCGTGTCGTCGGTCACGGCCTCGAGGGCCGTGATCGGTGATTCGCGCTCCATGACGTGTGCCCCTTCTGCGACGTGCCGCGGCCTTCTGCGCGGGCTCTTCAGCCCCGCCGCCGCTTTGGCCCCCGGTGTGTCAAACGGGTGATAGACACCGCTAATCCGTGCTGCAACGTGACAGAAACGTTCCCGGGCCGACGGACCTATTTCTGCCGCGACCGTGACCGATTTCCCGCATCAAGCCTTACGCGAGCTTGAAAGACGACAATGAAGCGCCTGACGACCTTGGCCTCGATCGCCGGTCTGTGCACGGTCGTCGGCCTGTTCATGTCCTCCGGCCTGGAGGATGTGTCGGCCGCCGTCGTGAGCGCCGGCTGGGGCGCCGCCCTGGTGGTGCTGGCGCGCGTCGTGGCCGTCGCCTGGGCGGGGCTCGGCTGGTACGTCGTGTTCCCCGCCGGCGCGACCAAGCTCTCCGACTGCGTCTCGCTCCGCTTCGTCCGCGAGGGCATCAACACGCTGCTGCCCGTGGCCACCGTCGGCGGTGACTTCGTCGGCGCCCGGCTCCTGTCGAAGCGCGACGTTCCGGGCGCGCTCGCGGGCGCCAGCATGTTCGTCGACCTGATGACCCAGGCGCTCACGCAGCTCCTGTTCACGGTGATCGGCCTCGCCCTGCTGGTCCTGATCTCCGGCGACGGCCCGATCGCCCACACGGTCGAGGGCGGTCTGGCCCTGGCGGTGCCGGCGCTCGGCGCCTTCTACCTGATCCAGCGCCGGGCCGGGCACCGCCTGATCCAGGGCCTGCTCAGCCGCTTCGCCTCCGGGCGCGAGTGGCGTGCCTTCGGCGCCATCGATCAGCTCTACGACAGCCTGCGCCGGCTCTACGGCAATCACGGCCGGTTCGCGCTGGCTCTGGTGGTTCATCTGGCCGGTTGGGTGATCGGCACGCTCGAGGTCTACGTCTGCCTGCGGTTCATGGGCTACCCGATCGATTTCGCGCAGGCGCTGATGATCGAGAGCCTCGCCCAGGCCGTGCGCGGCGCGGCCTTCGCGGTCCCCGGTGCGCTGGGCGCGCAGGAGGGCGGCCTGATCGCCCTGTGCGGCCTGTTCAATATCCCGGCCGAGGCGGCCCTCGCCCTCTCACTGGTCAAGCGCTTCGCCGATCTCGGCGTCGGGCTCCCGAGCCTCCTCCTCTGGCACCGGATCGAGTCCAGGCTCCGGTCCGAGGCGCCCGAGGAAGAGGAGCGCGAGCCGGAGCCGGAGGCCGGGCGCAAGGCCAAGAGGGTCGCGCAGCCCGCTACCCTCGGCCCGTTCTACAGCTACGCCCCGCCGCGCATGGGGGCGCGGCTCGGCGACGGCGAGGAGTTGAAGAAGTGCGCCTGACCCGCCGGCTCGCGGCCGCCCTCATCGCCGCTCCCTTGGCCCTGAACTTCCTCGTCCCGGCCCCGTCATGGGCCGCGGACGATCCGGCCGTTCAGACCGTGCGCGACCTCTACGCCGCCTTCTCGGCCGCGCTGAAGGACGGGCCGGGCCCGCTGCCGGCCCGGGTCGAGGCCGTCGGCCCCGCGCTCGACAAGGCGTTCGACTTCCCCGCCATGACCCGCATCGCGGTGGGCTCGAAATGGTCGAGCTTCACCCCGGAGCAGCAGGCCGCCGTGATCGACGCGTTCAAGCGCAGCCTGACCGTCACCTACGCCAACCGGCTGGCCCGCGCCGCCGGCGGCAAGTTCGACGTGACCCCGAAGGTCGAGGAGCGGGGCGCGCAGCGCGTGGTGCCGACCCGCGTCACCGCCGCGGACGGCGACGATTCGGCCGTGGACTTCGTCGTCAACGCCGACAACCGCATCCAGGACGTCCTGCTCAACGGCGACGTCAGCGAGATCGCCGCGCAGCGGAACGCCCTGTCGGCGCCGCTGAAGTCCGGTGGGGCCGACGGCGTCGTGAAGTTCCTCCGGGCGCGGACCGACGGCATGCTCGCGGCCAAGCCGACGCCCTGAGCGGCATCGGCGTCCGCGCCGACCTGAACCCGGCCGTTCGCGGCCATCGCCGCCTCGGCGGCCGGACGACCGCACGGATCCGACCGGATGGATGTCTCCTCCCTGGCGCTGCTCGGCCTCTCGTGGCTCTCGCTGCTCTGCCTGATCCTGGCGGCGGCGGGCTGCGTCTACGGGCTGGCCGCCGCCTTTAGCGCCGGACGCTACGCGGGCCGCCGCCCGCCGGCGCTCCCCGCCGGCGCGACGCGGCCCTCCGTGACCGTGCTGAAGCCGCTCTGCGGCCTCGAGCCCAACCTCTACGCGAACCTCGAGACCGTGCTGCGCCAGGACTACGCCGGGCCTGTCCAGGTCCTGTTCGGCGTCCAGAAGCCCACCGATCCCGCAATCGGCGTGGTCGAGCGCCTGCAGCAGGCCTATCCGGAGGCCCGCATCGACCTGGTGATCGACGGTCGCCAGCACGGATCGAACCGGAAGGTCTCGAACCTGATCAACATGGCCGAGGCCATCGCCCACGACGTGGTGGTCCTGGCCGACAGCGACATGGTGGTGGGACCCGACTACCTGGAGCGCCTCGTCGCGGAGCTGTCGCAGGACGGCGTCACCGGCGTGACCTGCCTGTACCACGGCGTCCCGGCCTTCCGGGGCCTGTACGACCAGCTCTCGACGCTCGCGATCGACACCCACTTCCTGCCCAACGTCGTGATGGGGCTGAGCCTCGGTCTGGCGAAGCCCTGCTTCGGCTCCACCGTCGCCTTCACCCGGGCGAGCCTGGAGGCGGTCGGCGGCTTCCGCACCTTCCGCAACGATCTGGCGGACGACTACGCCATCGGCGCCGCCCTGCGCGGCCTCGGCGGCCGGGTGGTGATCCCGAGCTTCACGATCGGCCACACCAGCGTCGACACCGATCTCTCCGGCCTGTGGCGGCACGAGCTGCGCTGGAACCGCACCATCCGCACCGTCGATCCGGCGGGCTACGCCGGCTCGATCGTCACGCACGCCTTCCCGCTGGCCCTGCTCGGCGCGCTCCTGCCCGGCGCCGGCACCGGCGCCCTCTGGGTCGCCGCGGCGGCGCTGGCGAGCCGCGTCCTGCTCTGCCGGCAGCTGGAGCGGGCCTTCGGCCTCGCCCCGCACCCCTACGGACTGTTGCCGATCCGCGACATCCTCTCCTTCCTGAACTTCTCCTGGGCCTTCGTGTCGGGGGCGGTGACATGGAAAGGTCACGATTATCACGTGGTTGCGGATGGCACCCTGATCCCGGACGCCGAACTCGGCCGCGATGCCGGCGCGCCGCTCCGCTGAACCCGGCTCCCTCGTCCTCCGCCCTCTCCCCGGCATTGCCCTGAGGCCTTGAACCCCATGCGCACGCTCTTCCTCCAGGCCCCCACCTTCGACGGTTTCGACGGCGGTGCCGGCTCCCGTTACCAGGCCAAGCGCGAGATCAAGTCGTTCTGGTACCCGACCTGGCTGGCGCAGCCCGCCGCCCTGGTGCCGAACTCGAAGCTGATCGACGCGCCGCCGCACAACATCAAGCTCGCCGAGATCGTGGCCCAGGCCAACGACTTCGACCTCGTGGTGCTCCACACCTCGGTGCCGTCGTTCAAGTCCGACGTGAAGACGATCGAGGCGCTCAAGGCCGCCAACCCGAAACTGATCGCCGGCCTGATCGGCGCCAAGGTCGCGGTCGACGCCGCCGGCGCGATGGCCCAGGCCCCGGTGGTCGATTTCTGCGCCCGCAACGAGTTCGACTTCACCGTCAAGGAGGTCGCCGAGGGCGTCCCGATGTCGGAGATCAAGGGGCTGTCCTATCGCGACGCCAACGGTGTCGTGGTCCACAACGAGGACCGCGAGATCATGACCGACATGGATCAGCTGCCCTTCGTCACCAGCGTCTACAAGCGCGACCTGGAGATGGAGAAGTACTTCATCGGCTACCTGAAGCACCCCTACATCTCGTTCTACTCGGGCCGGGGCTGCAAGAGCCGCTGCACGTTCTGCCTCTGGCCGCAGACGGTCGGCGGCCACACCTACCGCACCCGCTCGGTCGCGCACGTGATCGAGGAGATCAAGTACTGCCTGAAGGAGTTCCCCCAGACCAAGGAGTTCTTCTTCGACGACGACACCTTCACCGACAACCTTCCGCGCGCCGAGGAGATCGCCCGCGAGCTCGGCAAGCTCGGCGTCACCTGGTCGTGCAACGCCAAAGCGAACGTGCCGCGCGAGACCCTGAAGGTGCTCAAGGAGAACGGCCTGCGCCTGCTGCTGGTCGGCTACGAGTCCGGCAACCAGCAGATCCTGCACAACATCAAGAAGGGCATGCGGGTCGAGGTCGCCGAGAAGTTCACGAAGGACTGCCACGACCTGGGCATCGCCATCCACGGCACCTTCATCCTCGGCCTGCCGGGCGAGACCAAGGAGACGATCCAGGAGACGATCGCCTTCGCCAAGCGGATCAACCCGCACACGATCCAGGTCTCCCTCGCGGCGCCCTATCCGGGCACCTTCCTGTACAAGCAGGCGGTGGAGAACGGCTGGCTCGACATCGAGAACGCCGAGCTCGTCGACGAGAACGGCGTGCAGGTCGCGCCGCTGCACTATCCGCACCTCTCGCACACCGAGATCTTCACCTCGGTCGAGGAGTTCTACAAGAAGTTCTACTTCCGGGCGCCGAAGATCGCCTCGATCGTCAGCGAGATGGTGCGCTCGCCCGACATGATGAAGCGCCGCCTGCGCGAGGGCGTCGAGTTCTACCGCTTCCTCAAGGAGCGTCAGGGCACCGCCAAGGCGGCGTGAGTCGGGGGTCCGGGGCCTCACGCCCCGGCGGAGAGCGCGGGGCAGAGCCCCGCTCTTTCTTCCAGGGCTCCGCCCTGGACCAGTCGACACCCTTTACGAGGTTTGCGTGAAGCGTCTGGTCGTCACCGCGGACGATTTCGGGCTCAGCCCCGAGGTCAACGAGGCCGTCGAGCAGGCCCATCGCGAGGGTGTCCTCACGGCCGCGAGCCTGATGGTCTCGGCGCCGGCCGCCGCCGACGCGGTGGCGCGGGCCCGGCGGATGCCGTCCCTGCGGGTCGGGCTGCACCTCGTCCTCGTGGAGGCGTGGCCCACCCTCCCCGCCGCGGAGCTGCCCGACCTGACGGACGCGGCCGGCCTGATGCGGGCCGACATGGCCCGCCTCGGCCTCGACTTCGCCCGCAGGCCCGCGGCCCGGCGCCAGCTCGCCGCCGAGATCCGCGCGCAGTTCGAGGCCTACCGGGCGACCAGCCTGCCGCTGGACCACGTCAACGCCCACAAGCACTTCCACGTCCACCCGCTGGTCGCGGGCGCGGTCCTGCGGATCGGCCGCGATTTCGGGATGCGCGCCCTGCGGGTGCCCCGGGAGCCCCGCGAGATCCTGCGGCGCGCCGAGCCCGGCGCCCGGCCGCGTGCCGCCCTCGACATCGCCCCCTGGGCGGCGCTGCGCGCCGTCNGCCCCCTGGGCGGCGCTGCTCGCCGTCCGCGCCCGTCAGGCCGGTCTGCTGATCCCCGACCGCACCCTCGGCCTCGCGTGGTCCGGCGCCATGACACCGGCCCGGGTCGCGGCGCTGCTGGCCGAGCTCCCGGACGGGCTGACCGAGCTCTACACCCACCCGGCCACCGCCGGCGGCTTCCCCGGCGAGGCGCCGGGCTACCGCTACGCCGACGAGCGGGACGCGCTGACCGCCCCCGCATCCCGGTCGGCCGCCGACGCGTCGGGCGCGGTCCGCGGCGGGTTCTCCGACTTCCTCGGTTGACCCGGATCGATATCTGACTTTAGTCAGAGATCATGGGACCCGCCGAGATCGCCCGCGTCCGCCGCTTCGCCCGCGCCGTCACCGCCGAGGTGGGCGCGCTCGATTCGTCGTTCCTCGGCCGGGGCCGTCCCCTGGGCGCCGCGCGCGTCCTGAACGCCATCGGTGCCGGGCGCGCGGAGATCGGCGAGATCCGGGCCTATCTCGGTCTCGATTCCGGCCTGATGAGCCGTCTCCTGCGGGGCCTGGAGGAGGAGGGCTTGGTCGCGACCGCCCCGCATCCCGCGGATGCCCGCCGCCGGGTCGCGTCCCTGACCGAGGCCGGTCGGCGCGAGTTCGCGGCCTACGAGGCGCTGTCGGATGCTCGCGCCGTCGCCCTGCTGGAGCGCGCCCCGCAGGTGGACGCGCTCCTGCGCGCCATGGACCGGATCGCCCTGGCCCTCGGCCGCGACGCCGTCGCGATCCGGGAGGCCGATCCCGCGAGCGCGGCCGCCCGCGCCTGCCTCGCCGCCTACTACGCCGAGCTGGCCAGCCGATTCGACGGCGGGTTCGACGTCGCCCGGTCGTGCGACCCCGAGGCCGGCGCCATGGTGCGGCCGCGCGGCGTGTTCCTCCTCGCGAGCGCCGACGGCCTGCCGGTGGGATGCGTCGGGCTCAAGGGGAGCGGCGGCGCGGCGGCGGAGATCAAGCGGCTCTGGATCGATCCCGCGGCCCGGGGATTGGGCCTCGCCAAGCGGCTCATGCGGGAGGCCGAGGCCGCCGCCCGCGACCTCGGGGTCCGGACGCTGCGGCTCGACACCAACAGCGCCCTCCCCGAGGCCCTGACGCTCTACCGGCGGTCGGGCTGGGTGGAGATCGACCGCTTCAACGACGATCCCTACCCGGACCACTTCTTCGAGAAGGCCCTCTGAGGCCCTCCGAGGCGCCGGCCACGACTGGGCCGGCCCTGATCGGTCAGCCTACTTGGCCGGTACCGGATCCTGGTGCGGGGCGGCCTTGCGCAGCGCCGCGCCGGCCGCCTTCTCGGCTTCCGGACGATCCTCGTCGGGCTGCTCCGGCGGCTCGCCGAGGGTCGCCGGCACCACGAAGAACGCCGCCACCAGGGTGAAGAACAGCGACAGCGCCAGGAGCTTGCCCATGCTCGCCGTGCCCGGATGGCTCGACAGGACCAGCGATCCGAAGGCGCTGCCCGTGGTCAGCGCCGAGAAGAAGATCGCCCGGGTCAGGCTGGAGGCGAGCATGTCGGTCACGCCCGCCCGCCACGCGATCACGTAGTAGATGTGGAACGCCACGCCGACCGCGAGCATCAGCGGCAGGGCGATGATGTTGGCGAAATTCAGCGGCATGCCGACGATGCGCATCGCCATCAGCGTCCACAGGGTCGCGATCACCAGCGGGCCGAGGGTCATCGCCACGTCCCACGGCTTGCGCAGGGCGACCGAGAGGATGACGAAGATCAGCACGAAGGCCGTCACCGCCGCCTGCACGAAGGCGCCCAGGATCGTGTAGCTCGACTGCGTCGTCGCCACGGGCGCGCCGGTGGCGTGGGGGGCCACCTTCAGGACCTCGTCCGAGAACCGGCGCAGCACCGTGTCGTCGTTCGAGTCGCCCTTCGGGTGGACCTCGATGCGCGCCCGGCCATCCGCCGCCACCCAGTCGGCCTTGAGCTGCGGCGGCAGGTTGTCGAGCGTGATCTTCTCGGGATGCAGCAGGTCGCGCAGCCGGGCGAGCAGCGGCACCAGATCCTTGGTGAGCGCCACCGAGGCCGCCTCGCGCAGCTGCACCGGGCCGGCAGCGAGCTTGTCGAGGGTGCCGGCGAGCTGCTTCGCCTCCTGGGCGCCCTTCGCGTCGCCCTTGGCGTCGGCGGAGAGGCCGTTGAGCGCCGCGGCGGCGTCCTTGAGCGCCTTCACGTTGTCGGCGTCGGTCGGCGGCGGCGGCCGGCGACCGGGATTGAGCACCGGGTCGAGGAGCTGGGCCGTGTCGGCGATCTGGGCCAGCTTCTTGTCCTGATCCCGCGGCACGAAGGTGTCGATGCTGTTGACCGAGGCGGTGACCGGCAGGGCCAGGAGCGTCTTCGACAGCGCCGGGACCGCCTCGACGTTGGGCGCCAGCACGTCGATGAAGTTCGGGCTGGTCTCGGGATTCTTGATCAGGTCCAGGTAGGTCGCGATGGACTGCGTCTTGGCGCTGCGCAGGTGCATCGGGTTCGAGTCGAACGGCAGGTGCCAGAGCAGCGGCGCGCCGGCCAGGGTCAGAAGGCCGACGCCGATCAGGATCGGCTTGCGGTGCCGGATGATCCACGGGTCGACGCCGACGAGCCACTCGGTCTGGACCGCCGCCTTCTCGCCCGCCGGCTTGAACACCGCGATCAGCGCCGGCAGCAGGATCAGCGAGAACAGGAAGGCCACGATCATGCCGACGCCGGCGATCAGGCCCAGCTCCGACACGCCCCGGAAGGCCGTGGGCAGGAAGGCGAAGAAGCCCGCCACCAGCGACACCGCGGCGAGGGTCAGCGACCAGCCCACGCCCCGCGCCGCGGCGCGGATCGCGCTCTCCAGCGTCGGCTGCTCGTAGCGGTCGGCCCGGTAGCGGACCGAGAACTGGATGCCGAAATCGATGCCGAGTCCGACGAACAGGGCCGCGAAGGCCACCGAGATCGGGTTCAGCTCCTTGACCATGATGAGGCCCAGGGCGGCCGTGACCACGAGGCCCGCGAAGGTGGTGATGATCACCGCGCCGACGAGCTTGCCCGAGCGCAGGGCCAGCCACAGGAACAGCACGATCGCGCCCACGATGATGCTGTTGTTGAGGCCGGCATCCTCCGACAGTGTCGCGAACTCCTCGTCCGCCACCGCGACGGTGCCGGTCAGGCGCATCCGCAGGCCGTTCTGGGCGTCGATCCCGAGATCCTTGGCGACGTTGCGGATCAGCTTGGTCGCCTGGTAGCCGGGCTCCAGGGCGTTGAAGTCGAGGACCGGCTGGATCACCACGAACTTCATCTTGTCGGTGACGCTGGTCTCACCCCCCGACAGGAGCTCCTGCCACGACATCCGCGCGGGCTGACCCGCCAGCACCTTCTGCAGGGTGGCGTCGATCTGCCCCATGGGCTTCTCGAGATCCTCGATCTTGGCGTCGCCGGTCTTCACCCCGCGCGCGCCCAGCGTCAGCACCCGCATGATGCCGCGCAGCGACGGGTCGGCGGCGAGCGGCCCGAGCAGGCCCTGCTGCTGGGTCAGCGCCTCCAGGGTCTTGTCGAGGTCCGCCTGCGACATCAGCAGCAGGCCGTTCTTGTTGAAGAACGGGCCGCCGTCGGGCCGGTAGACCGTCTCGATCAGGTTCTTGTGCGCCGTGAGCGCCTTGGCGAGGTTGGCGGCCGCCTCCTCGGTCTCCTCGGGCGTCTCGCCGTTGATGACCGCCACGATGGTGTTGCTGCGCTGCGGGAACGCCTTCTCGAAATTGATCTCGTCCTGGCGCCACGGCTCCTTCGGGTCGATCAGCCGCTCGACGTCGGTGTTGATCCGGAACAGGTGCGCCGCGACTCCGAGGCTCGCGACCGTGAGGAGCGCCGTGAGGGCGATCACGATCCACCGATACCGCACCGAGAACGCGACGAGACTTTCGATCACGAGCACCCTGCCTGTTCGCGCCGGACGCGCCCCGCGCGCGACCGGCTCCTGCCATCCGTCAAGTCCGAACCCGGGCCACCGGCGCGGGTGGGCTCAGGACCCCGCCGCGCGACGCTCCGCGATTCGGCCGGGTTCGCATCGGGTTCGAGGAACGCCACACCGCCCGATCCGAGCGCGCCGCGCGCGCCCGCCACCCGACTGATTGCGCCCGACGCGGTCCGCGATCGGGACACCCGCCGCGGGCCGGGACTTGCATCGCGGCCACGAGGCTCAGTAAAGAGGGCGATGCCAGATTGCAACGCGGCCGCCGTGGCGCGCATCCCGCGCCCGCCCGTGTGCGCTAGCGCACGGCGTTTCTGGCGCGGCCACCCGAATCGTGGGATTCCGGTCGTATTGCCGACGCAATGCACGTGCTGTCCTCAACGATCGGGCGCGTCCGCCCACGGGCTTCGCACGCGCGGTCCATGTGGCGCCGTTGCGTCAGGCACGGAATAAGATGTCATCGCCCCGCCCAAACGGGGTCGTTTCAGATTAGTTCCAAGCTAGATCGCTGGAATTCGAGATTTTTTCGCGTTAAGCACCCCGATGCCCCGGGGTCGACGAAGTAAGGAGCCGCAATCTTGGGTATCCCCCTCCGGTACGTCGCGAAGATCGGCGGCTACATCCTGAAGCAGCACCTCACGGGCCGCAAGCGTTACCCGCTTGTGATGATGATGGAGCCGCTGTTCCGCTGTAACCTGGCCTGCGCCGGCTGCGGCAAGATCGACTACCCGGACGAGATCCTGAACAAGCGCCTTCCGGTCGCCGACGCGCTCGAATCGGTGCGTGAGTGCGGCGCCCCGGTGGTGGTGATCGCCGGCGGCGAGCCGCTCCTGCACAAGGACCTGCCGCAGATCGTCGAGGGCATCATCGCCCAGAAGAAGTTCGCGATCGTCTGCACGAACGCGCTGCTCCTCGAGAAGAAGATCAAGGAGTACAAGCCGAGCCCGTACTTCACGTGGTCGATCCATCTGGACGGCGACAAGGAGATGCACGACCAGTCGGTGTGCCAGCGCGGCGTCTACGACAAGGCGGTGGCGGCGATCGCGAAGGCCAAGGAGATGGGCTTCCGCGTCACCATCAACTGCACCTTCTTTAACAATTCCCAGCCGGAGAAGATCGCCGACTTCTTCGACAGCGTGACCCGGATGGGCATCGACGGCATCACCGTCTCCCCCGGCTACGCCTACGAGCGCGCCCCCGACCAGAAGCACTTCCTGAACCGCAAGGCGACGAAGGAGCTGTTCCGCGGCGTGTTCCGGCACGGCAAGGAGAAGGGCCGCGAGAAGTGGACCTTCCAGCAGTCGGGCCTGTTCCTCGACTTCCTGGCCGGCAACCAGACCTACCACTGCACCCCGTGGGGCAACCCGACCCGCACCGTGTTCGGCTGGCAGAAGCCCTGCTACCTGCTCGGCGAGGGCTACGCGGCGACCTTCAAGGAGCTGATGGAGACCACCGACTGGGACTCCTACGGCACCGGCAACTACGAGAAGTGCGCCGACTGCATGGTCCACTCGGGCTACGAGGCCTCCTCGGTGGTCGATTCGGTCCGCAAGCCCTGGAAGCCGCTGGTGCACGCGATTCGCGGCATCAAGACCGACGGCGCTATGGCCCCCGAGGTCAGCCTGGAGAACCAGCGCCCGGCCGAGTTCGTGTTCTCGCGCAACGTCGCGCAGAAGCTGTCCGAGATCAAAGCGGCCGGCGTCGACACGAAGCAGGAAGCCCGCAAGCGCACCGCCGCCTGACCGGCGCGCACGGTTGACGACACGAAGAGACCCGCGGCCGCGAGGCCGCGGGTCTCTTCGTGTCCGGACCCCGCGGCGCCTCAGCCGAGCCGCGGCACGTGCGGGGCGCAGTCGCGCGGCAGGGTCCCGTCGAGCCGCGGATCGGGCGCGACCTCGACGTGGACCGCGAAGGGCACGAAGCCGGAGCGCCGGTAGAAGGCGAGCGCGCCGGGATGGTCCAGGGTGCAGGTATGCACCCAGAACCGCGCGATCGGGCGCGCCCAGGCCCGACGGATTGCGGCGTTCATCAGCGTGCGGCCGATCCCGGTTCCCACCGCGTCCCCGGTCAGTCCGAGGAAGACCAGCTCGCAGGTACCGGGCTGGCGGAAATCCAGTTCCAGCATGCCGACGTTCCGCCCGTCCCGACGGAGCGCGAAGATCTCGACATCGTCGTCGGCGAGGATCGCCGCCAGCGCCTCCTCCGCCAGGGTGAGGCGCGAGAACCAGAGCCAGTCGGCGCCGACCGCCCGGTACAGGCTCCGGTAGGTCTCCGGGTCGGTGCGTTCCAGGGGTTCGAGGGCGAGCCCGGGCGGGAACGGCCGTCCGGGCCGCGGGGGCGGCGGTCGCAGCATCTCCAGGCTGGTGACGATCGTGGCGATGTGGCCGGGCGGAACCGCCGCATAGCCCGGAACGAGGGTCGGGATCCCGGTATCCGGCAGCATCGATCCTCTCCGCGGTCGCCTCGGCGCGGCCCGGTCACGCGGCGAGCGGGCGCCGCCGCGCGACCAGCCACGGCAGCACGCAGGCCGCCGACACCGCGATCGCGGCGGCGTAGGCCGCGACCGGGTCGATCCGTCCGAGCAGCAGGTGCACGCAGACATAGAAGGCCAGCACGCCGAAGGCGCCCTGGGCGCTGCCGCGCACCACGTCCAGCGCGGCGCCGACCCCGTCCTGTGCCCGGGCGAAGACGATGAGCGGCCAGGAGATGATCGGGATCGGCGCCAGGACGCCGCTCAGGCCGGAGCCGAGATGCGGCGCCAGCCCCGAGACCAGCAGGACCAGGGCGGTGGCGGCCGCGAGCCGGGCCGGCATGTCCCAGCGCGGCGGGCGCGCCCGCCGCGCTGGGACCCGGCCACGGCGACCGCATCCTCGACGTCATCGCCGCCGGKGGCGGCGATGACGTCGAGGATGCGGTCGCCGTGGCCGGAGAGCGGCAGGCGGGCGCCGGCGGCGCCCTCGCCGGTGACGGTGACGGCCTGGGAGATCGGGCGGGTGACCGAGACCAGCACCTGCGGCTGGATGGCCTTGCCGGCGAGTTCGTTCTCGATAAGCGCCTGGACGTCCTGGGTGCGGCGGCCGGCGACCTTGATGCGGCCGGCATAGGGCACCGAGATGGCGCCGTCGCGCCCGACGGGCTGCTCGGGGATGAGGGCGGACTTCGAGCCCGCGGAGAAGCGGTCGGCGACGAGCGGGCCGGAGAACAGGCCGCCCGAGCCGGCTTCCCAGATGGAGACCGAGACCATGTCGCCGATGCCGATGACCGGCTCGGAGGAGGGACGGTGGTCGCCGAAGGAGGCGAGCAGGCTGTCGAGGGGGCGGCCGCGCAGGGCCTCGACCACGGAGGGCGTGACGTCGATGATCTCGTAGCGGGCGAGGATCCCGCCGTCGGCCGTGGCGACCTCGGCCCCGGCCTGGATCGCGCTCGCCGTCGGACCCGCCGCGGGCAGGTACGTGCAGCCGCCGGCAGATCCAGCCGCCAGGGCGGCCATCAGGGCGGTGCACGCCGTCTTACGCAGCATCACAAAGATTTCTCCTCGCCGAGCCCGCGCCATCGCTGGCCCGAGCCGGGACACCCAGTTTGACCGCCAAACGCTGCGATCGCTTTAATGGCCCCGCCGGAGGGGCGGCCACCGCGCGGACGGTCGCGCTATCCGCGGGCAATGCGTCACCAGCGTGGCACGGCCACGCTTATGCGGCGCAAGCTTAACCGTATCATGTCCCCGCGGCGATGTCCGCAGGCGCGGTCGCGAGACTCCCGCGCAGCGCCCGCCCGAGCTCGTCGGCGGCGATGTCGGCGCGCCGCGGCGCCGCCTGCGGGCGGCCGAAGCGGAACAGGGCGTACTCGGTGGTCCGGCCGCCGAAGCCCGGCTTGCAACTCGGCAGCGACGGAGCGTGGTCGCCGAACACGCAGAGCGTGATGGTCTGGCGGCGCTCGCGGGCGACCGCGTCCAGGCCCGCGACAAGATCCTCGACCATCCGCCCGGTATGGGCGACGTGATGGAGATACTGCGCCTGCGGGTCGTCGATGCCCGGCAGCCGCCCGGGCTTCCAGGGGCCGTGGTTCTCCATGGTCACGCAGAACAGGAACAGCGGCGTAGGCCGGGCCCGGACCTCCGCGAGGAGCCGCGCGCCGAGGGCGACGTCCCCGACATAGGGGCCGACGCGCGGCGCCTCCGCGAACGCCTCGCCCATGACGAGGTCGGCGAAGCCGAAGGCCTCCATCACCTTGGCCCGGCGGAAGAAGTCCCGGTGGAACGGGTGCAGGAACAGGGTCCCGTAGCCCCGTTTCCCGGCGAGCCGGGCGAGGCTCGTCGGCTCGTCGCCGCCGCGGGCCGTGTAGGGGTCGTAGCGGCCGAAGCCGAGGCTCTCGGACGGTCGGCCGGTGAGCACCGCGTGCTCGCTGCGCATCGTGTAGGCGCCGTGCGCCGGAACCCGGAGACGCCCGTACTGCGCGGCCCGGGTGCGGAACAGCTCCATCGCCGGCAGCTCCGCGCCGCCGAGCCGCTCCGGATCGACGAAGGACTCGAGCTGGATCACCACGACGACGTCGTCGCCCGGCCCGTCCGGCAGAGCCGGCGCCGCGGGCACCGGCACGCCGCCCGCCAGCGCCCGGGCGGTGTAGCCCAGGAGGCTCGCCGGGAGGCCGACCCGGGTCACGTCCGCCTCCAGATCGGGCTCCGGGAACCAGCGGGCGATCAGCCGGGCGAGCGGCGGACGCGGGGCGGCCTTGACCAGCAGCCAGAGCGCGAGCGGCAGGCCGAGCATCGCCAGCACCCGCGGCACGGTCGCGGCGGGCAGCACGCTCGGCTCGATCCAGTACCACAGGGCGGTGAAGGCCGCGGTGAGCAGCACCGGCACCGAGATGCGCGGGTCCCACAGGGGCGGGATGTAGTAGAGCTGCGGGTGACGCGGCACCTGGGGAAGCAGGGCGAAGTCGCTGAACAGCAGCGGCTCGCCGATCACGGAGCGCTTCGCGCGGCTGATGACGATCAGGATCGCCACGGTGATCACGCCGGTGAGCCCCGCGAGCCAGGGCCGCCAGGAGAACTCGAACCAGAACAGCAGGATCAGCAGGTAGCCGAGCAGCCGCAGGCCGAGATCCCGGGCTGCGAGGCTCGCCCGGGCGATCGAGTCGCCCGCGAACACCTCCAGGGCGAGGCACACGGCGAGCGCGAGACCGGTGGCGATGAGGAACGTCGTCAAGACACGGGCACTCGGCGTGGGGCGGGCCTGCTCGCCGCCGGGATCCGGGCCTGGCGGGAAACAGCGCGCGGGAGCAAGGCGTTACGAGCCGTTCCTGATCCAGAATGATCGGAATCGGCCCCGGGGACGGGCGGCTGCGGGCGGACTCTAGCAGCGGGCGCTATCGCTTTGGTGTCACATCAGGGTCTCGCGGAACCGGATTCGCGCCGCGCGCGCCGCCCTAGCGCGGTCCGCCGCCGGCCTCGCGGCCGACGCCGCGCCGGCTGCGCAGGGCCCGCACGACGGGATTCAGGAGGCCGTAGCGGGCGCGCATCACCAGATGGGCCGTGCGGCCGAGGGAGAGGGCGTTGCGCGGCGCCGCCGCCCGGGCCGCGCTGAGACGGTCGAGGAGCTGCTCCGGGGTGCACGGCTTCATCGCCACCGGGTCGAGGTAGCGCGCGTAGAGGATCATGGCGCCCGCCACCAGCTCGTCCAGGCTCAGGCGGCGGCCGCGGTCGGCGCCCGGCGCGAGATCCTCCGACAGGCCCCAACCCGAGTAGAACGGCCGGCCGTGCGTCGCCACGGTCAGCCCGCGGATCAGGGCCTCGAACCCGGCGAGCGACGTCATGGTCTCGACGTGATGCACCCGGTCGAGGAGATCGACGATGCTGATGCCCCCCACGATCCGGTCGGCCAGGGTCAGGGCTTCCGGCTCCGGGATGATGCCGGGACGGAACCCGGCCTCCACGTCGGGATGCGGCTTGTAGAGCAGGAACGCGTCCGGGTTGCGCCGCCGCGCCGCCTCGAGCAGCGCCCGGTTCGAGCGGACCAGCGGCGAGCCGTGGCGCACCGAGGCGTCGTCCTCGACCTGGCCGGGCACGAGTACGATCCGCCGGCTCGACGGCCAGTCGAGTGCGGCGGCGTCGAGGCCGACATTGTACTTGCTGAGCCGGCGCGCCACGACCTCCTCGCGCAGGCGCCGCGCCCGGGCGACGAGGTCCGGGGTGAAGTCGGCCTCGGCGAGCAGCCGCTGCAGGCGGCTCTCCCGGCGCGGGTCGTAGTAGATGCCGAGGTCGTCCACCACGATGGAGGCGCCGGGCTGCAGGCTGGCACCGAGCCCGACGGAGCGCAGGAACCCGTCCTCGACCCGAGCCAGGGGCAGGCCGGCCCGCGCGCAGGCCTCCTCGAGCTGGCCCGGTGCCCGCGTCGCCCAGGCGAGGATGCGGCCGCCGTGGCGCTGCCCCGCGGCGACCGCGGCCTCGGTGGTCATGGTGTGGATCGGCCGGCCGGCGGGCCCCGCGCCCAGGACGTCGAGGGCGGGCCGCTTCCAGCGCGACATCCCGACATAGACCACCCGCCGGTCGTTCTCGGCGAAGCGCGCGGCGAGCCACGCCACCCGTTCGGCGCAGGCCGCGCGGTCGATCGTCGCCCGGCTCCAGGGGTCGAAGTAGTGGACGCCGCCCTCCCCGCCGAGCGGCGCGCCGTCGAGGGTGAGCCGCAGGGAGGCGAAGCCGGCCTCCGGCGAGTCGTAGGGGCTCAGGAGCGGCCCGGGCGCGACCACGAGCCGGCGCTGCCGCGTCAGCGCCAGCAGGCGCNTGGCGAGGCTGCCGGCGCTCCAGGCGGCGCCGACGGCGCCGGGGCGCGCCGGGCCGAAGGCGAGACCCGTCGCGGCCTCGATCTCCGCCCGCAGGCGGCGGATCGTGCGGCCGGTCGCGTAGAGCGACGGGGTCGGGTCAGCGGGCATGGTCGGTGTGTCCGGCTCCGGTCGGGTGAGGTGCGGAACAGGCCTGTAGCGCATTTTCGCCGGCATGGGATGGTGTTGCAACGCGGGGACAACCTGAGCGCGCGTCGCCGTCGCCACGTCCTGGAAAGGATTTGGACATATCGTCGCCGCGATTGGCACCCTAATCCGAAGGCTGAGCCGCAGGCGCGGGACCGTTGCAGACGGGCCACGCCGATGCGGAAACGCCATGCCGCGGCATGGCTTCGGATTGCGGGCCCGCCGGGCACCGTGCCACCTCAAGAGTCTCTCGCCGGCCCGGTTCATCCGGCCCAGGGTCAAGGACAGAAGCGCCGCGGAATGCAACAGCCCGCCCCCGACGCCCTCCGCGACCGCCCCGCGACCTTCCTCTTCCTGCAGGGCATCGCGACGCCGTTCTTCTCCGATCTCGGGAAGGCGCTGCGCGCGCGAGGACACTCCGTCCGGCGCATCAACCTCTGCCCCGGCGACTGGCTGTTCTGGAGCGGCGAGGCCGACAATTACCGCGGCCGCCGCGAGGCCTGGGGCGAGTATCTCGAGGCCTATCTCGACCGCGAGAGCGTGACCGACATCGTGCTGTTCGGCGATTGCCGGCCGTTCCACAAGGCGGCCCGCATGATCGCCGAGTATCGCGGCCTGCGGGTGCACGTGTTCGAGGAGGGCTACATCCGCCCGAACTGGATCACCTGCGAACTGGGCGGCGTGAACGGCTTCTCGTCCCTCCCCCGGACGGCCGCCGAGATCCGGGCCCTGGCCCGACGCCTGCCGCAGCCCGGCCGGGCGATGCCCTCCACGGGCGACATGGCCCGCCGCAGCGTCTGGGACGTCGGCTACAACCTCGCCAACGTCCTGTTCCCCTACCTCTTCCCGCATTTCCGCAGCCACCGGCCGACCCATATCGCGGCCGAGTATGCCGGCTGGATCAAGAAGTTCGCCCGCCGCGCCCATACCCGCCGCGAGGCGGCGCGCTGCGACGAGATCTACCGCGCGGTCGGCTGCGACTACTTCCTGCTGCCGCTGCAGCTCGACAGCGACTATCAGATCCGGGTCCACTCGCCCTTCCTCGGCGTCGAGGGCTTCATGGACCGCGTGATCAAGTCCTTCGCGGACGGCTCGTCGGCACCGACCCGGCTGCTGGTGAAGCTGCACCCGCTCGACAGCGGCCTGATCAACTGGCGCAAGTTCGCGCGCGCCTCCGCCCGCCGCCACGGCGTCAGCGACCGGCTCGACTTCATCGACGGCGGCGACCTGCCGGTCCTGATCAAGGGCGCGCGCGGCGTCGTCATCGTCAACTCGACGGTGGGGATGCTGTCCCTGGAGATGGGCTGCCCGACCCACGCGGTCGGCACCGCGATCTACAACATGGCCGGCCTGACCCATCAGGGCGACCTCGACAGCTTCTGGAAGAGTCCGACGCCGCCGGAGATGGACCTGATGGCGGATTTCCGCCGCGTGGTCCTGCACCGGACCCAGGTCAACGGCGGCTTCTTCTCCAAGGAGGCGATCGACCGGGCCGTGGCCGGCTCCGTTCCGCGGATGGAGGCGGCCCTGCCCGACTCGATGCTGGCGGCGGCGCGGGCGGTCAGCGCGGTGGCCGAGCGCGACGGCGAGCTCGCGCCGGTCTACTGACCGGAATCGCCGGCTCCCGGATCCGTCGCCGTTCGGCGGCGTTTGAAGCGGGTTTCACCGCCGGTGAGCCTTTCCCGGCCTTGATCTTTCCCCGCGCGGCGGCGTAACCCGCCCCATGCCCCGCATTCTGATCACCGGCGCGTCGAGCGGCATCGGCGCCGCGCTGGCGCGCCACTACGCGCAATCCGGCGCGAGCCTCATCCTGGTCGGCCGCAACGCCGAGCGGCTGGAGACGGTCGCCCGGGACTGCCGCGCCCGCGGCGCCGCCGTCGAGACCGCCCGTCTCGACACCCGCGACCGGGCCGCCACCGTGGCGCTGGTCCACCGGTCCGATGCCGAGGCCCCCCTCGACCTCGTCATCGCCAACGCGGCGGTGAACGGCGGGAACCAGGAGGGGCAGGTGGAGGCCGAGGACGTGGCTTTCGAGACCGCCGACATCAACTACACCGGCACGCTCAACGTGATCCTGCCGACCCTGACGCTGATGCTCCAGCGCGGGCGCGGTCAGATCGTGCTGCTGTCGTCGCTCGCGGCCTACGCGCCGCTCCAGGACGCGCCGGCCTACAGCGGCGCCAAGGCGGCCCTGGTCGCCCACGGCCTCGCCCTGCGCCAGAAGGTCGCGCCCCGGGGCGTGAAGGTCAACGTCGTCACCCCGGGCTACGTGAAGACGCCGATGGGCGGCGAGCTCAAGGGCTGGCGGCCGCTGGAGATCAGCGCCGAGGAGGCGGCCGTGCGGATCGCCAAGGGGATCGCGGCCAACCGCGACGTGATCGCCTTCCCGTACATCCTCACGGCGCTCGCCCGCACCGTGCTGCTCCTGCCGGAGAACGTCCGCAAGGCCGGCCTCTACGCCTTCCGGTTCCAGCGGCGGAAGCGGCGCTGATGGCGCGCCCGCGGATCGCGCTGTTCGTTCTGGAGGCGCTGCCGAACGCCCGCGCGGTGCGCCGGCTCGTCGCCGACCTCCGGGGCGACATCGCGCTGGTGGGGCTCTCGAATGCCGAGCGGCCGTCGAGCGGCGGCTTGACCGGCCAGATCCGGCGCCACCTCGCCCGCTCGGGCACCGGGATCCTGCCGTACCTCGCGGTCAATTTCGGCCTCCCGGACCTGCTGCGGCCCCTGGCACCCCTGACCCAGGCGGCGTCCGGAAGCGGGGACGCGCCGGAGGCGACGCCCCTCAGGACCCTGTGCCGCCGCCTCGGCATCCCGACCCTGACCGTCGACGACGTCAACGGTCCCGACGTCGCCCGGAGCCTGCGGGACGCGGCGCCGGACCTGATCCTCACCTACCATTTCGACCAGATCCTGAAACCCGAGACCATCGGTCTGGCGCGGCTCGGCGGCATCAACGGGCATCCCGGCCTGCTGCCGCGCCACCGGGGCCCGGTGCCGACGATCCACGCCCTGGCCGACGGGCCCGGGCAGTTCGGCATGACCCTGCACCGGCTGGCCGCCGCGATCGACACCGGCGCGATCCTCGCCCAGGAGGCGGTGGCGCTGCCCGAGGGCACGACCGCGACGCGGGCCTCGGTGGCGCTCCACGCCCACGGGCGCGCGATGCTCGACCGGCTGCTCGACGAGATCGCCCGGACCGGGGCGCTGCCGGAGGGGCGGACCGCGCCGGTTCTGCCGTACTGCCCGTTCCCGGACCGCGCGATGCTGGCCGCGCTGCGCCGCCGGGGCCTGCGGCTCACCGACGGGCAGGACCTGCGGGACGCGCTGAGCCTGTCCGCGCGGGCATCTTAACTCCCGGTTAAGGCTGTTCGGCAAGGACTCGGTCAGATCCTCGCCGTCGACAGGGCCCGCGCATGCCGGATACCAGCGCCCTCCACTCGGCCTCCGACGCCCTGGCCGCCGGCCGGCAGGTGCAGAGCGGGCGGATCCGCGCGATCTCCGAGAACCTCGCCAACGCCGACTCGGTGCCGACCACCCCGGGCGGTGCCCCCTACGCCCGCAAGATCGCGGTGTTCGCGCCCGTGGTCGCCGACAGCCCCGGCGACCCGGTCGGCCGGATCGTCCGCGACACGACCGGCTTCCGCACCCGCTACGACCCGACCAGCCCCGGTGCGGATCTGAGGGGCTATGTCCGCCTGCCGAACGTGAACATCGCGGTCGAATCGGCCGACCTGCAGCGGGTGATCCGGAACTACGAGCTGAGCCTGAGCGCCTCGACCTCGCTCAGCACGCTGACGCAGGCCACGATCAACCTGATCAGCTGAGCCGGCCGTGCCGCCGGCCGTAGCCGGCGTAGATCGCCAGACCGATCGCCAGCCAGATCGCGAGGCGGATCCAGGTGTCGGCCGGGAGCGAGGCCATCAGCGTGACGCAGGACAGGATCCCGAGCCCGGCCGTGAGCGTCGCCGCCGGCACGCGGAACGGGCGCGCCCGGTCCGGAGCGGTCCGGCGCAGGATCAGCACCGTCGCGCAGACGAGGCAGAACGCCAGCAGCGTGCCGATGCTGACGATCTCGCCCAGGACGTCGATCGGCACGAGCCCCGCCACGGCCGCCGTGAACAGCCCGATCACTAGCTGGCTCGCCACCGGCACGCGCGTCACCGGATGGACCCGGCAGAAGATCCTCGGGAGCAGGCCGTCGCGGGCGATGGCGAAGAAGATCCGGCTCTGCCCGTAGAGGGCGGTCAGCGCCGAGGTGGTCAGGCCGATCAGGGCGCCGACCTTGATGACCGTGGAGAAGCCCGACAGCCCGATCACGTCGACCGCCTTGGCCACCGGGTCGGCGACGCCCAGCTCGCGGTAGGGGACGAGGCCGGTGAGGACGGCCGCCATGGCCACGTACAGGATCGTGGTGATCAGCAGCGATCCGATCAGGCCCACCGGCGCGTCGCGCTGCGGCGCCCGGCACTCGCCCGCGGCCGTCGCCACGGTCTCGAAGCCCACGAAGGCGAAGAACACCACCGCGGCGCCGCGGAACACGCCGCTCCAGCCGTACGCGCCGAAGGTCCCGGCATTCTCCGGCACGAACGGGTGCCAGAGTTCCGGCCGCAGATGGGCCGCGCCGACGCCCACGAAGGCCAGGATGATCGCGATCTTGCAGGCGACGAGCAGCCCGTTGACCAGGGAGGCCTCCCGGGTGGCGCGCATCAGCAGGGCGCTGAGCAGCAGCACGATCCCGGCCGCCGGCAGGTTGACGACGCCGCCGTCGCCGGGTGCCCCGGCCAGGGCCGGCGGCAGATGCAGGCCGAACTCCGCCGCCAGGGACTGCGCGTAGCCCGACCAGCCCACCGCCACGGTCGCCGCCGCCACGGCGAATTCCAGGACGAGATCCCAGCCGATGATCCAGGCGGGGAGACGCCCGAGGCTCGCGCGGGTGTAGGTGTAGGTGGATCCCGCCTCCGGGATCATGGCGGCCAGCTCGGCGTAGCACAGGCCGACGAGGCCGCAGGCGATGCCGCCGATCACGAAGGAGAGGCTGAGCGCCGGGCCCGCGTACTGCGCCGCCGCCGTTCCGGTGAGCACGAAGATGCCGGCGCCGATCGTGGCGCCGAGGCCGATGGCGACGAGGCCCGGCGCGGTCAGGCTCCGGGCGAGGTCGCGCCCCGCCCCCGGCCGTTCACCCGTGGTCATCGCCGAGTCCGCCATCGCGCCCGTTCCCCCTCGCCCGGATCGTCACCCGGCACATTCCATGCCCGGACGGCGGCCCCGGCGGACTCGCCCGGGCCGGTCCCGCGCCCCACCGCTCCGGGCCCGGCGGCACCGTCGGGCGCGCCCGGGTCGCCCGCGCCGGACTGGGGCGGTGCGGCGCCCGCGCCGCCGATCATCCGGGTGTCGGTCCGGAACGCCCGGGCGACGAGGCCGCAGAAGCGGATGAAGGCGCTGCCCTGCGGGGTGATGACGTAGCCGTCACCCGCCCGCGCGACGTTGCCCGACGCCTGCTGCTCGGCGAGGCGCCGCTCCATCTGCCGGAACTCGCCGAGATAGACCCGCTCGAACACCGCCCGCGCCGCGTCCGGGGTGACGCGCTCCCCGGGGTGGGCGGCCATCTGACCGAGCAGGAACACGCTGATCGAGCGGTCGACCGTCACCGGCAGGATCACGAAGGCGCTCAGGTTCAGGGACAGCGACAGGACGCAGGCGCCGAGGGCGTCGCGCCGGCGCAGCCCCCAGGCCCGGCCGAGTCCAGCCAGGAGCGCGGTGACCCCAAGGGTCAGCAGGAAGGCGACCGCGAGCAGGATCAGGCCGCGGTAGAACAGGATCGTCACGCCCGACCAGAGATCGGTCTGGAACAGCAGCACGAAGCTCGCGAGGCCGAGGACGATCGCCGCGGCCTGCAGCAGCGCCTGCGCGCAGAGCCAGCGCAGGGCCTGCCCGGCCCGCGGGCGGGCGGGTGTCGTGGAACCGGCTTCAGTCATGGAGATCCTCGACCCGCAGGATCCGGACGCGCGGATCGGCGTAGACCGCGGGGCTGCGCCAGACCCAGGAATCCGGGCTGCTCCAGGGCGCGTCCTGCGCGGTGATGACCAGGGCGCCGATCCCGGCCGCCGCGGCGCGCCGCCGCACCGCGGCGCCGTCCAGGATGTCGCGGAAGATCGGCGCGACATCGGCGAGCCGCGCGGCCACGGCCTCCGGCGGCGCGCCGAACAGCCGGGCCTCCGCGTCGGCCACTCCTGTCGGCTGGAGACCGTAGAGCCCGAAATCGAACACCCGCCGCGGCACCGGCGATTGCTGCATCACCAGGTCCCGGGGCAGGTGCGTGCCGGCCCAGGTGTAGGCCGCGCGCAGCGACCGGTCGATATCGGGATGGCCGGCGAGGCGGGCGAAGGCGGGCCGGTCGGAGGCCGGATAGGCGCGCATCCCGACGAAGCCGTAGAGGGTCGTCGCGTAACCGAGGGCGAGCAGCGGGCCGAGGAGACCGGGGAACCGGAGCCGCCGCGCCTCGCTCAGGCGGGCCAGGGCCACGACGGTCCAGACCAGGGTCGCGACCTGCGCGAGCAGGACGACGCGCGCGCCGAGGTCGTTGTTGAGGATCGCCGAGCGCAGGAAGCCGCCGAGGAGCAGGCTGGCCGCCGCGCAGAGGGTGAGCAGTCGTCCGGCCTCGCGGCCGTGGGCCTCGCGGCGGGGCACGACGCGCCAGAACAGCAGCGCACCGGCGGCGCAGACGCCCAGCGCCGCGTAGTAGTTCAGCGGCAGGAGGATCAGGCGGAGCGCGCTCAGCGCCGGCTCGTCGACGAGGCCGTCGAGCGGGCCGAAGCGCCGGATCGAGAACCGGATCGGCGCGCCGTCGTCGGTCCGGTTGGCCAGAATGCTCATCAGGTAGGGGGCGGCCAGCGCGGCGCTGAGCAGGCCGGCAACGGCCAGCCGGCCCGCGGCGCGCCAGCGGCGCTCCAGGCCNGTGCCGAGGCAGACCCAGACGGACAGGCCCGCGCAGGCTGCGAAGGCCGGCCCCGCGACGCCGATCGCCGCGGCCTCCGATCGCCGGTCCGGCCGCGTCCGGTCCGCGACCTCCGCCAGGGCCAGGAGACCGAGCCATCCGGCCAGGGCGCCGGCGACGTGGTGCGGCACCCAGACCAGGGAGGCGGGCCAGTTGAGGACCTGCTCGTTGAGCCATTCCGGGATCGGCAGCCAGGTCCCGGAGGTCGCCCGGTCGGCGAGGACCAGCAGGATGTCGAGGCTTCCGGCCGGCAGCAGCAGGAGCACCGCGCGGCGCACGAGCCGGGGCGCGGCGTCCGCGACCAGGCCGGTCGCGGCGAGGAGCCGGTCGATCAGGCCGAGGAGCGCGAGCCCGGTCCAGAAGGCCAAGCCCGCGAAGGCGGTCCGGCCGTCGACCAGCCGCCCGCCCGCCGAGTCGACCAGGGCGGTGAGCGTGTAGAAGCCGTAATAGTAGCCCGCCCGCTCGGGCCGGGCGAAGAACGGATCCACCGGCGGCAACCCGTGCTCGACGATCGCGCGCGTGAGGGCGGCGTGCTTGACGAGGTCGATGATCGTCGCGGGGCGGTAGAGAGCGGTGCCGGTATCGACGTCGATCAGCGCGTAGGCCACGACGCCGAGCCAGAACAACGCGAGGGCGCGCGCCGCCCGGTCGCGGGAATCCCGCAGGTCGCGCAGGGCCGGCCGGAGCGCGACGAGCCCCGCGGCGCCGGTCGCGAGCGCCGCGACCGGGACGCCGGCCGCCTGGATCAGCAGGCTGTCGAGGGCGGGCAGGAGGCCGATCCCGAGGAGCGCCCCGCACAGCAGGCGGTCGCCGGGCGCGAGCGTGCGGAATCCGAGGATGCCGGTCAGTCCGCCCAGGGCGTAGCCCGGCAGGAGCACGAGGGGGATGCCGAGCAGCGTCGCGACGACGACGCCGCACGCATCCGAGAAGGTGCCGTTCATCGCCGGGCCGCGTCGCGTGAGCGGCTCCGGGTAGCACGGGGGCGTTAACCGTTCTTTGGACGAGCCCGGACAGCCGCGACGCGCCACCGCTGCGGCCCGCCCGGCTCGGGACTGGCATAACCGTCGGTTTCGTGTATGGATCGCGCGGCCTCGACCCGGGTTGCCGGGCGGGGCTTGAGCCGCTTGGCGCTGTGACCGTGCTGGACGACATCCCGGCACCGGCCGAACGCCGAGCCCGCGCGCGCCCGTTTGGGGCGCCGCATCCGACCAGCACAACCCGAAAGGCACGCGATGTCGATCACGGCAGAGCGCAAGACCGCGCTCATCAAGGAACACCGCAAGGACGCCAAGGACACCGGGTCCCCCGAGGTCCAGGTGGCGATCCTCACCGAGCGGATCACGAACCTGACCGGCCACTTCAAGACCCACGGCAAGGACAACCATTCCCGCCGCGGACTCCTCAAGCTGGTCTCGCAGCGCCGCTCGCTGCTCGACTACGTCAAGCGCAAGGACGAGGCCCGCTACCGCGCCCTCATCGAGCGTCTCGGCATCCGCCGCTAAGGCGCCCCTCGCGCGGTTCCGGGCCCGGCCCGGGGCCGCGTTTCACCATCACGGGCTGCCGGAATGGGTCCGGCCTCCCGACAAGCGGGCCGCTTCGAGGCGCCAGCGTCGGGGCAGGATCGCGAGACACTTCGCCGAGGATGTTCCGGCGCAGTGTCTCGCCGTCTTGCCCCCGGGCGGCGCCGGGCTTGGGCCCGCCGCAGGCAAGGAAGAGATTGAGAATGTTCGACGTTCAACGCGAAGAGCTGATGTGGGGTGACCGCAAGCTCGTCCTGGAGACCGGCAAGGTCGCCCGTCAGGCCGACGGCGCCGTCATCGCCACCTACGGTGAGACCTCGGTGCTCGCGACCGTGGTCGCCGCCAAGGAGCCGAAGCCCGGCATCGACTTCATGCCGCTCACCGTGAACTACCAGGAGCGCGCCTACGCCGCCGGCCGCATCCCGGGCGGCTACTTCAAGCGCGAAGGCCGTCCCTCCGAGAAGGAGACGCTGGTCTCCCGCCTCATCGACCGCCCGATCCGCCCGCTCTTCGTCGAGGGCTGGCGCAACGATACCCAGGTCGTCGTCACCGTCCTGACCCACGACCTCGAGAACGATCCCGACATCGTCGCGATGGTCGCGGCCTCGGCGGCCCTGACCATCTCGGGCGTGCCGTTCATGGGCCCGATCGGCGGCGCCCGCGTCGGCTACATCAACGGCGGCTACCGGCTGAACCCGCTGGTCACCGAGACCAAGGAAGAGTCCAGCCTCGACCTCGTCGTCGCCGGCACGCAGGACGCGGTGCTGATGGTCGAGTCGGAGGCCAAGGAGCTCTCCGAGGAGGTGATGCTCGGCGCCGTGATGTTCGGCCACAAGCACTTCCAGCCGGTGATCGAGGCGATCATCCGCCTCGCCGAGAAGGCCGCCAAGGAGCCGCGCGACTTCAAGGCCCCCGAGAACGCCGACGTCGAGAAGGCGGTGCTGGAGGTCTGCGAGGCGGAGCTGCGCGCTGCCTACACCAAGACCGTCAAGCAGGAGCGCTACGCCGCCGTCGACGCCGTGAAGGCGAAGGTGATGGCCGCCCTCTGCCCCGAGGGCGCCGAGAAGTTCCCGGCCGAGAAGGTCAAGGCCGCCTTCAAGGAGGCCCAGTCGAAGGTGGTCCGCTGGAACATCCTCGACAGCGGCGCCCGCATCGACGGCCGCGACGTGAAGACGGTCCGCTCGATCCTCTCCGAGGTCGGCGTGCTGCCCCGCGCCCACGGCTCGGCCCTGTTCACCCGCGGCGAGACCCAGGCCCTCGTGGTCGCCACCCTCGGCACCGGCGAGGACGAGCAGTTCATCGACGCGCTGGAAGGCACCTACAAGGAGCGCTTCCTGCTCCACTACAACTTCCCCCCCTATAGCGTCGGCGAGACCGGCCGGATGGGCTCGCCGGGCCGCCGCGAGATCGGCCACGGCAAGCTCGCCTGGCGGGCGATCCGCCCGGTCCTGCCGCCGGCCCACGAGTTCCCGTACACGATCCGCGTCGTGTCGGAGATCACGGAGTCCAACGGCTCGTCCTCAATGGCCTCGGTCTGCGGCGGCTCGCTGTCGCTGATGGATGCCGGCGTGCCGCTGCGCCGCCCGGTTGCGGGCATCGCCATGGGCCTCATCTTGGAAGGTGAGCGCTTCGCGGTCCTGTCCGACATCCTCGGTGACGAGGACCACCTCGGCGACATGGACTTCAAGGTGGCCGGCACGGACGAGGGCGTCACCTCGCTCCAGATGGACATCAAGATCGCCGGCATCACCGAGGAGATCATGAAGATCGCCCTCGCCCAGGCGAAGGACGGCCGCGCCCACATCCTGGCCGAGATGGCCAAGGCCCTGACGGCGGCCCGCCCCGAGCTCGGCGAGTACGCGCCGCGCATCGAGACGATGCAGATCCCGACCGACAAGATCCGCGACGTGATCGGCACCGGCGGCAAGGTGATCCGCGAGATCGTCGAGAAGACCGGCGCCAAGATCAACATCGAGGATACCGGCGTCGTGAAGATCGCCTCCTCGGACGGCAAGGCCATCAAGGCCGCCTACAACTGGATCCGCTCGATCGTGGCGGAGCCGGAGGTCGGCGTGATCTACGACGGCACGATCGTGAAGTGCATGGAGTTCGGCGCCTTCGTGAACTTCTTCGGCGCCAAGGACGGCCTCGTCCACATCTCGGAGCTCGCCGCGAACCGCGTCGCCAAGGTGACGGACGTCGTCAAGGAAGGCGACAAGGTCAAGGTCAAGTTCCTCGGTCAGGACGACCGCGGCAAGATCCGCCTGTCCATGAAGGTCGTCGATCAGCAGACCGGCGAGGACATCACCGAGAAGGTGAAGGCACAGCGCGACGCCGAGCGGGCCGAGCGCGGCGACGAGCCGCGCGAGCCCCGCGAGGGCGGCCGCCACCGCGGCGAGCNGGCGGCCGCCACCGCGGCGAGCGCCGCCGCGAGGCGGGCGAGTAAGTCGCGCGAACGAACGCGCCGGCTCCGGCCGGTGCGGGACTTCCGACACGGGCGCGGTCCTCAGGGGCCGCGCCCTTTTTCGTGGTGCCGCCAACCAGGCCGTCCCGGTTCCTCGGTCGGGAACGGGGCGCCGTATCCCGCGTTCCCCGGCGACTTCCCAACCGGAGACCCTCATGGCCAACGACATGATGCACGACATCTTCAGCGGGCAGCCGAACCTGTCCACCACGGAGCGCGCCGTCTCGGTGGCGCTCGGGCTCGGGATCGCCGCTGCGGCCGCGCAGCCCCGGCCCAACAAGCTCCTGAGCCTGCTGGCGCTCGTGGTCGGCGTCGGGCTGGCGGTGCGCGGTGCGACCGGCCACTGCGCCGTGAAGGCTGCCTCCGAGCATCTCTGAGCCCAAGCCGTTCGAGGGCCCCAACGCCACCGTCTTTGCGAGCGCTGCGAAGCAATCCAGGCAGCGCGACGTTCGACATCGTCGCGCTGCCCTGGGTCACGTCGCTACGCTCGTGATGACGGAGGAGCGCTCGAGTGGGCGCTCTCCACCGGAATGCG
This sequence comes from Methylobacterium mesophilicum, assembly GCF_036441335.1. Lineage (GTDB taxonomy): Bacteria > Pseudomonadota > Alphaproteobacteria > Rhizobiales > Beijerinckiaceae > Methylobacterium > Methylobacterium mesophilicum_B. Next base: position 54,716 of record NZ_MLBW01000015.1, on the reverse strand, counting down.
GCAGACCGACAATGAGAAAGGGGCGTCCCGCGGGGCGCCCCTCGTCGTATCAGGACCTGCCGGGCGGATCAGTAGGTGGTGGTGCGGCGGCCGGCGATCAGGCCGTAGATGAACAGCACGACCACCGCACCCACGATCGCACCGATGAAGCCCGCGCCCTGGTTCGGCCCGTACCAGCCGATCGCCTGACCCAGGAAGGTCGCCACGAAGGCGCCGACGATGCCGAGGATCGTGGTCAGGATGAAGCCGGCGGGCTCGTTCGGGCCCGGCATGAGGAACTTGGCGACGACGCCGGCGAGAAATCCGATGATGATGGTCCAGAGAATACCCATGACTGACCCCGAGGCGTGATTGTCGATGGCGGCAGAACGCTTCGAGGCCCGCGACGGTTGCCCGCACCCCGGCTGCCGATGACGATTTTCCTCGGGTTCCCGCGGCGCGTGCGCGCGCAGCCCTTTACGGCCAGGCCGGCGCGACGGCAGATACGCCGGTTCTCGAGGATGTGGAGACGGGTATGGACATTCAGCGGATCGAGCCTGGCAAGCGGATGTCGCAGGCCGTCACCTTCGGCGACATGGTCTACCTCGCCGGGCAGGTCGCCTCCGACACGGTCGGCACCGGGGTCACGATCCAGACCCAGCAGATCCTGTCGGAGATCGACCGGCTCCTGGCCGCCGCCGGCAGCGACAAGGCGCGGATCCTCTCGGCCACGATCTACCTCGCCGACATCGCGACCTTCGCGGAGATGAACGCCGCCTGGGACGCCTGGGTCTCCCCCGAGAATCCGCCTGCCCGCGCCACCGTCGAGGCCAAGCTCGCCGCGCCGGAATACCTGGTCGAGATCGTGGTCGTGGCCGCGAGGAGCCGGTGAGCGGCCCGCGCCGGACCCTCCTGGCGGCGGCCGCGGCCGTCCTCGCGGGAGGGCTCCTGGCGATCCTGCCCCTCGTGCGGCCGGCACCGGCCGCCGAGGAGCGGGTCGTCAACATCTACAACTGGTCGGACTATATCGACCCGCAGGTGCTCGAGGCCTTCACCCGGGAGACCGGGATCAAGGTCGTCTACGACACCTACGACAACAACGAGATCCTGGAGACCAAGCTGCTCGCCGGCCGGTCGGGCTACGACATCGTCGTGCCGTCCGGGCCCTACCTGCAGCGACTGATCCGGGCCGGCGCCTTCCTGCCCCTCGATAAGTCCAAGCTGAAGAACCTCGGCAATCTCTGGCCCGAGGTGACCAGCCGGCTGGCGGCCTACGATCCCGGCAATACCTATGCCGTCGACTACATGTGGGGCACGACCGGCATCGGCTACAACGTCGCCGCCGTGCGCGAGCGCCTGGGCGCCAACGCGGCGGTGAATTCGTGGTCGGTCGTCCTCAATCCCGCCTCGGCGAACAAGCTGAAGGAGTGCGGGATCATGATGCTCGACAGCCCCGAGGACCTGATCCCCAGCATGCTCCCGGCCTTCGGCGCGAAGGCGGATTCCAAGCGCTGGGACGACATGACCCTGGTGACCGACGCCCTCTACAAGGTGCGCGGCGCCGTGCGGAAGTTCCACTCGTCGGAATACATCCAGGCGCTGGCTAACGGCGATATCTGCCTGGCCGTCGGCTATTCGGGCGACATCATGCAGGCCAAGCGCCGGGCCGAGGAGGCCAAGAACGGGATCGACATCGCCTACGTCGTGCCGAAGGAAGGCGCGCTGATGTGGTTCGACACCTTCGCGATCCCGAAGGATGCCGCCCACCCGGCCGAGGCGCTGGCCTTCATCGACTACATGATGCGGCCAGAGGTGGCGGCGGCCAACACCAACTTCGTGTCCTACGCCAGCGGCAACCTGGCGGCGAAGAGGTTCGTGAAGCCCGAGATCCTGAGCAATCCCGGCATCTATCCGGACGAGGCGACGATGCAGCGCCTGTCCATCAACACCGCCTGGGACGACCGCACCCAGCGCTTCGTCACCCGCCTCTGGACCCGGGTCCGCACCGGGCGCTGACGCGAATCGGCGCCGGAGGGCTCCGTCAGCGTTCCGGATCCACCGGGATGCCGCTGCGGGCGAGCCACGCGCGGACCGCCGCGCGGGTCTCCCGCCCGGAATCGTTCAGCAGGCGCTCGGGCGTGGTGAAGAAGTACGGCTGGAAGGTCTTCCGCTGCGCGTTGCGCAGGGTCGGGTCGATCCCGGCCTCGAGCAGCCTCAACACCCAGGGATTGGCCGCGCCGACCTGCGCCGCCACGTGCAGCAGCGAGTTGCCGGTGGCGTCGACCCGGTTCGGGTCGGCGCCGGCCCGCAGCAGCAGCGCGAACTGCGCCTCGCGGCGGTTCTGGACGGCGCGGAACAGCGGCGTCCACTGGCCGCGCGGGCTCACCGGGTCGACCGGCGCGCCGTGCCGCAGCAGGATCTCCAGGTAGGTCGGGTCCTCCACCATCGCCGCCATGTGCAGCACGGTCTCCTGATCGAGCCCCCGCACGGACGGGTCCGCGCCGGCGTCGAGCAGGGCCACCACCGCGCGCGGCCGCGCGTTCCAGACCGCCCATTCGAGCAGGGTGAGGTTCCGTTCGCCGCGGAGGGAGAGATCCAGGTCGGGTGCCAGCGCGGCGATGCACGCCACGTCATCGCGCGCGACCGCTGCGGCGAGCGCCGCGAGAGGGGACGCCGCGAAGGCGCCGCGATTGTCCCCGGTCGGGATCTCCATGACGGTTCGCTCCTCGACGCCGCCTGATTCGGCGCTGCGTGACGCGGGCCATGTGATCGAGAAAGACAGGGGTGCGGCAAGAGCCGTCCTGGGAAGACTATCCCGCAGGTGTCGCCGCGGGGTGACTCGGCAGCGAATGACGGGCGTGAGAAACGCCATCGCCGCGGACGGGTCGAGACCGTCCGCGGCGATGCGCGTCGAGGCCGGGATCGGCGCTCTAGTGCTTCAGATCGTCCGGAACCTTGCCGCCGTTCTCGGCGAGCTTCTGCATGACCTGCTTGTGCAGCCAGATGTTCATGCTGGCCGAATCGTCCTTGTCGCCGGTGTAGTGGAGCTCGTCGGCGAGCTGCTTGCGCGAGGCGAGGCCGGAATCGAGGCCCAGCAGCTTCATCAGGTCGACGATGGAGTGGCGCCAGTCGAGCGTCTGCGGGTTCTTCTCGGCGAGGCCGGTGAGCACCGCCGCGACGTCCACCGGCTCGCTGCCGATCACCCGGTTCCCCAACATCGACATCCCGATCGTCTCGGTGACGATCACCCAGTCGGGCGCGGCGCCCGCGGAGCTTCAGACCCAGGNGAGGGCGTGCTGGTGCCGGCCGGGCCGCCGGAGCCGGCGGTGGGCGCGGGGGCGGCGTCCGCGGTGCCGCCACCGAACGGATGGAGGATCTTGCTGACGATGCTGCCGAGGAGGCTCATGGATCCGCTCCGATAAACGAGGCCCGATCTCCGCGCCGGGCGGCCATTCAACTGGCTGTGAGCCTGGGCGTTCCGCGATCCGGCGGGCTCGGGACGGTCGGCGCGGCGGCGCTCGGAGCGTTCAGGATGCTGCCCACAGGGCGGCGACGAGCGCTGTCCGCTCCGCCGCGAGCGCGCCGTCCGGGACCGGGCGGCCGGCGCGGGCGTACCAGTAGCGCGCGTTGCCGTCATCGCCCTCGATCCGGTGGAGATGGGCGTGGACCCAGGCCGCGTCGGGCCCGCCTGCGTCCTGGACGAGACGGTGCGCCCGCTCCCAGGCCGCGGAGGCCGGGCCGGACGCGTCCCGGGCGAGCCACCAGAGTGCGGCGAGCGGGGCGGGCCAGCCGGTCGGCGGCTCGGACCCGGTGAGTGTCGCGGCGAAGCTGGCGGGCAGGTTCTCGGTCATCGCTGTCTCCTTCCGGGCAGTTCAGCGGCCGGCGGCGCGCTCCGGCTGCCAGCGGCCGCGGCGCTGGCGGGCGGACCACGCGTAGCGCGCATCGCCGTCGAGGCGGTCGAGGTGGTCGGAGAGGCGGTTGCGCTCGAGCCACGACAGGGCCGCCTCCAGTTCCGGGAGGGTCATGGTCGCGCGGCCCTTGCCGAGCACGCGCTTGAGAACGGCGTTGTAGCGGTGCGCGAGATTTCCGCCGCGGGGCACGCGCAGGGAAGTCTCGTCCTCCACCGCCTGGGCGGCGACGGCGGCGGCGAGCCGCTGGCGCAGGGTTCGCTCGCTGACGGAGGGCGGTTCGGGCGCGGGCGCCGCGGGGCCCGGTCCGGGAAGACGCGGTCGGAGCAGGGCGTAGCGCATGCCGATCGCGTTGCTCTCCAGGGGTGTGATCCCGCCCGGCTCGTCGTCGCGCCAGCGGGTCCGCTCGGGCACGACGGCGCTCGCCGGCCGCTCGCGGGGCGGCCGGACGCTGCTGCCCTGCTCGGTCTCGAGTTCGAGGCGGAACCGCGCGAAGAGCGGGTCGTCGGGGTGGAAGATCAGCGCCTGCTGCCCGTCGTAGGGGCCGGCATGGGGATCGACCCGGGTGGCCCGGGCGAGCATCTGCTCGAGCCAGGGTCGGGAGCGGATATGCGTCAGGGCCGCGACCACCGCGACCTCCGGGGCGTCCAGACCCTCGTAGGCCATCGCCACCGTCACCAGCACGGCCGGCTCCGGCGTGAGCCGGAACGCCGCCAGAGCCGCGTGGGCGTCGCCCTGGCCGGAGGTCGCGAGGCGGACATCGCGCGCGCCCTGCCCGGCCGGCATCCAGTCCCGCAGGGTCGCGAGGTAGGCCCGCGCGCTCGCCTGATCGGGCGCCACCACGAGGAGCTTTCCGAGACCCCGGGCCGGCTCACCGGGCGGGAGATCGCGCTCGGCCCGGCGCCGGGCGCGCAGGCGCTTGGTGGCGAAGAACGCCTCGCTCAGCAGGTCGCGGGCGAACCCCGTTCGCAGGGCGGTGAACAGCGCCGGCCGGGTGGTGATCCGGACCGCGCCCGCGCCCAGCCGGTGCGGCCCGACGCGCGGGCTGTCGCCGGCGATCCGTCCGCCTTCCAGCCAGCTCGCCTCGCCGTCGATGGCGCCGAACGTCACCGGCAGCACGGCCCGCTCGGCCAGCGCCTGCGCCCGCGAGTAGCCGATGACCGCGAGGCCGGGGGCGTCGAGGTCGAGGTCCGGACCGCGGCCGGGCGCGGCGGGCTGGTAGGGCAGCCCGAGGATCCGACGCCCGTCGGCCCGCTCCAGCGTCCCGGACAGGTACAGGCGCACGGCCGCCGCCTCCATGACGGGCAGCATCGCGCGGGACCACGCCCCGGCTTCGGCGTCCTCCGCGGCGGTCTCGTCGGCACCCGGGCGGCCGGGGACCGGCAGGTGATGGACCTCGTCGACCACCAGGAGGGTGCGGTGCGCCCGCGCCTCCGCGAGGTGGAGCGCCGGGGCTGCGGCGACCGCCTGATAGGTGGTGACGTAGCCGGCCAGACCCCGTGCCGGGTCGCGCTCGTTGTCGGCGGCCCGCACGCTGAGGGCGTGCCCGAGGGCCGCGCGCCAACGCGGGTCGGCGAAGGCCTCCTCGGCCTGCAGCCGCAGGGAATCCCGCGGCACCACCCAGACCACGCGCTCGACGAGCCCCGCGGCGATCAGCCGGTGCGCGGCGATGACCGGGAGCAGCGACTTCCCGCCGCCGGGGGTGACCGCGGCCAGGATCTTCCGGACATGGGCCGCCTCCCCGCTCGCCATGGCCGCGACCAGGGCCATCAGCGTGCGCTGGTGCGACCTCAGGGACGGGGCGGGACGGGTCAAGGGCCGACGAAGCAGGGCGACATCGGCACACCGTGGCCGATCCGGATTCCTTTGTGAATCCCCGGAGTCGCGGAACGTTCGCGTTTTCGTCCCGGCGCCGGAGCCGCGGGCGCCGCGAGGCCGGACCCGGCGGGATGGGGCGCTTCGGGACGCGCCGCCTTCCGGATCGCGGCGCTTCCGAGCGAAACCGCCCCGCTCTCCACGATTGCCGCACCCGACGGGCCGGATCGGTGCACCATAAGCGTTGACACCCGGCCCACCCCTCACCATAAGGGCGCCGCGGGCGATGCCCGCCTTGGGGGAATGTCCCGAGCGGCAAAGGGGGCGGACTGTAAATCCGCTGCGTAAGCTTCGTAGGTTCGAGTCCTACTTCCCCCACCAAGTTCTTCCCGATCCCGTCAGCCTTGTTTCGCCAGCGCGGCCTCGATGCGCGCGGCCGCGGCGGCGGAGAAGCCCTTCCCTTCGAGACTCTGTCCCGCGGCCGCCTGGCCGGTGAGCGAGCGGCGCTTGGCCCCCGGCAGATGCGCCCGCCGCAGCGCGTGGCTGTCCCGGTGACTAGCATGGGTGATCGCGATGGCCAGCGCGTCGGCGGCGTCCGCGACGCGGAACTCGGCCTTCGGCAGAAGGAACCGGACCATCGCCTGGATCTGCGCCTTCTCGGCGTGGCCGGAGCCCGCCACGGTCTTCTTGATCAGGTTGGGGGCGTACTCGAACACCGGCAGCCCGGCGAGGGCTGGCACGAGCAGTGCCATCGCCCGCGCGTGGCCCAGCTTGAGCGTCGCCTGGGCGTCCTTGTTGACGAAGGTCTCCTCCACAGCGACCTCGTCGGGCCGCACGGCCTCGACCACGCGGCCGATCCCCTCGAACAGCTCCCGCAGGCGCAGCGCCAGCGGGAGCTCGCCGTCCGAGGTCACGACCCCGCAATCGCCGTAGGTGAGTTTCGTGCCTTGCGCGGTGATCACGCCCCAGCCGGTGCGGCGGAGTCCGGGATCGATGCCGAGAATGCGGACGGGGCTGGTCATGGGGCTCCACGGCTCGGTGAACGGCCCGAGGCTGCCGTACGTATCGTGAACGCTCGGTTTCACCAAGGTTCCGGTCGCGGAGGCTGTTGGCCGCTTCCGTCACGACCTGGCGCGCTGCCGCGCCGCTCTCATCCCCGGCGGCCGAGGAGGATCAGGGCCGTTCCGGCGAGGCAGACCGCGCTGCCCGCGAGATCCCAGCGGTCGGGCCGCTGCCCCTCCGCGAGCCACAGCCACAGGACCGAGGCCGCCACGTAGACGCCGCCGTAGGCCGCGAAGGCGCGCCCCGCCGCCGGGCTGTCCACGAGGGTCAGCAGGGCCGCGAAGGCCGCCAGCGAGGCGAGGCCCGGGAGCGCCCACCAGGCCGACCGCCCGAGCCGCAGCCAGGCCCAGAACGCGAAGCAGCCGGCGATCTCGGCGAGGGCGGCGGCCGCGTAGGCGAGGAGGCTCATCGGATCAGCTTGGCACGGCGCGCCGCGCTGGACGAGCCCGGCCCTGGGGGCGGAGCGCGACCGGCATTAAGCTCCCGGCAAGGAGGATCCGGTCGAGTGTCGCCATGAGCACGCATGCGAGCACGCACGAGACCCAGGGCGACCGGCTGCTGTTTCCGGCAGACGCCCGCCTTCGCGACGCCGTCCTGGCCTGGATCGAGGCGCTGGCGCGTGAGCGGCGGATGTCGCCCAACACCGTCGAGGCCTACGGGCGCGATCTCCGTCAGTTCCTCCACCACCTCGCGTCCCGCCAGGGGGTGCCGACGATCCCGATGCTGGTCGGGCTCAAGGTGCGGGACATCCGCGCCTTCATGGCCGCGCGCCGGGCCGACGAGGTTTCCGGGCGCTCGCTGATGCGCATGCTGGCGGGTCTGCGCTCCTTCGCGCGCTTCCTCGAGCGGGAGGGCTTCGGCACCGTCTCGGCCCTGGGCGGCGTGCGCTCGCCCAAGGTCCCGCGGCGGCTGCCCCGTCCTCTGCCCGTCTCCGCCGCGGTGGCGCTGACCGATACCGCGATCCGCGCCGGCGAGGAGCGGGAGCCCTGGGTCCTCGCCCGGGACGCCGCCGTGCTGGCGCTGCTCTACGGCGCGGGGCTGCGCATCTCCGAGGCGCTGGGTCTGACCCGGCGCGACGCGCCCCTGCCCGGCCTCGATCAGGTCACCGTGCTCGGCAAGGGTGGCAAGCAGCGCATGGTCCCGATTCTACCGGTCGTGGCGCAGGCCGTGGCCGACTACGTCGCGGCCTGTCCCCTGCCGCTGCCGCCGGACGGACCGCTGTTCCTCGGCGCCCGCGGCGGCCCGCTCTCGCCGCGCATCATCCAGTACACCGTGGCGCGCGCCCGCGGCGCCCTGGGTCTGCCCGAGAGCGCCACACCGCATGCCCTGCGGCATTCCTTCGCAACCCATCTGCTGGCGCGCCAGGGGGAACTGCGCGCCATCCAGGAACTCCTGGGCCACGCCTCGCTCTCCACGACGCAGCTCTACACGCAGGTCGACGCCGCCCGTCTCATGAGCGCCTACGCGGCGGCCCATCCGAGGGCCGGCCATTGAGCAAGATTGCTAAAAACCTCGATTTCGAGAGCGCTCATCATCCGCTATAGGTGCGTCATCCGGTTCGCCCAGTGCACATCCGCGCTCTTTAAGAGCTTCGTCACGATCTTCGGCCAATATGGGCAACGAACGGGATCGGCTTGGGCGGGCGTCATGGATCTTCAGGATGGAGGGGCGCCGGCACGTGTCGTGATCGCGGATTGCGATCCGGGCCGCCGCGTCTCCCTGAGAGAGATCGTCCTGCGATTCGACCCCCGCGCCGTGATCGATGAGGCAACCTCGGGTCAGGCGCTTTGCGAGATCCTCCTCCGCCGGCGTCCGACCCTGGCCTTCGTCGGGATGCAGCTCGACGACCTCAGCGGACCCGAGGCGGTCGCCGTGGCGCGCCGGGCGGGTGCGGAGCCCCCCTGCCTGGTGCTGGTCGCGACCCGCGTGCTGCCCCAATGGCAGGAGATCGCCACGAGCCTCGGGGCCTACGAGGTCCTGAAGACGCCCCTCGACCCGAGCCATATCGAGCCGCTGCTCCACGCGGATGCCCGCCGTCGGTCGCCGACCCGGGCCCTGCTCGCCTGCTCGACCCCGGCCGGGCGCTCGGCCATCAGCCGCGTCGTGGCGCGCAGCGGGTTCGCGATCGAGCTCGACGAGACGGATGACGGGCGCCACGCCCTCAAGCAGATGAAGCTCGCCGCCTACGACTTCGCCTTCATCGACGTGAAGCTCGGCGGCATCGACGGGCTCGAACTGGCCTGCCAGATCCAGCCCCTGGGTCTCGCGACTCGGATCACCCTGCTGACCACGTCCGAGCTGGAGCCCGTCGCCCAGGCCGGCCGCTACTTCGGCGTCGACGCCGTGCTGCGGATGCCGTTCTACGCCCGCGACATCGACCTCGCCCTGCACAATGCCCTGGGCCTGCGCCGGCCCTACCTCCTGAACGCCCTGACGGCCCCGCCCGCGCCGAGCGCGCTGCTGCGGATCGCCGACCTGCCCAATCCCCGGCGCAAGATCGCCTGATCCCGCGCCGGGTCTTCGCCCGTCAGACGTGGATGGCGCGCTTGTTCACCGCGAGCGCGGCTTCCTTGACGGCCTCGGTCAGCGTCGGGTGGGCGTGGCAGGTGCGGGCGATGTCCTCCGACGAGGCGCCGAACTCCATCGCCACCGCCACCTCGGCGATCAGGTTGCCGGCATCCGCGCCGACGATGTGCACGCCGAGCACCCGGTCGGTCTGGGCATCGGCCAGCACCTTCACGAAACCGTCCGTGGTGCCGTTCGCCTTCGCCCGGCCGTTGGCCGTGAACGGGAACTTGCCGGCGTTGTAGGCGACGCCGTCCTTCTTGAGCTCCTCCTCGGTCTTGCCCACCGAGGCGACCTCCGGGAACGTGTAGACCACGTTCGGGATCACGCCGTAATTCACGTGGCCGGACTGGCCGGCCAGCATCTCGGCGATCGCCACGCCCTCGTCCTCGGCCTTGTGGGCGAGCATCGGGCCGGCGATGACGTCGCCGATGGCGTAGATGCCGGTGACGTTGGTGGCGTAGTGGGAATCGGTGAGGATCCGGCCCTTGTCGTCCCGCTGGACGCCGACCGTGTCGAGGCCGAGGCCCTCCGTGTAGGGCGTCCGGCCGATGCAGACGAGAACCACGTCCGCCTGAAGCGTCTCGGCCGCGCCGCCCGCGGCCGGCTCGACCGTGACCGTCGCGCCGCCCTTCTTGCCGACCTCGACGCCGGTCACCTTGGTGGACAGCTTGAAGGCGATGCCCTGCTTGGTCAGGATCCGCTGGAACTGCTTGCCGACCTCGCCGTCCATGCCGGGCAGCACCCGGTCGAGATACTCGACCACGGTCACCTCGGAGCCGAGCCGGCGCCAGACGGAGCCCAGCTCCAGCCCGATCACGCCGGCGCCGATGACGAGGAGCTTCTTCGGCACCCGGTCGAGCTCGAGGGCACCGGTGGAGGAGACCACGACCTTCTCGTCGATGGTGACGCCCGGCAGGCGCGCCACGTCCGAGCCGGTGGCGATCACGATGCTCTTGGTCTCGAGCATCTGATTGCCGCCATCCTCGGCGATGACCTCGACGCGGCCGGCGCCGGCGATCCGGCCGGTGCCGTGGAAGGTCTCGACCTTGTTCTTCTTGAGCAGGAACTCGACGCCCTTGGTGTTGCCGGCCACTCCCTCGGCCTTGAAGGCCATCATCTTCTTCAGGTCGAGCTTCGGGGTGCCGACGTCGATGCCGAGATCGGCGAAATGCGTGTTGGCCTCCTCGAAGGCCTCGGAGGCGTGGAGCAGCGCCTTGGACGGGATGCAGCCGACGTTGAGGCAGGTGCCGCCGTGGGTGGCGCGCTTCTCGACCACGGCGGTCCGCAGGCCGAGCTGCGCCGCGCGGATCGCGCAGACGTAGCCGCCGGGGCCGGTGCCGATGACGACGAGATCGTAGGACATGTGTATTCGCTTCCGGTCGTGCCGCGCGCGAGACGGGCAGGGAATGTCAGGTCGGGATCAGCGGCCGCCGCCGACGTCGAGGATGGCGCCCGTGGTGTAGGCGGCCTCGTCCGAGAGGAGCCACACGATCGGTGCGGCCACCTCCTCGGCGGTGCCGGCCCGCTTCATCGGGACGCCCGGGCCGAGGCGCTCCACCCGGTCGGGCTCGCCGCCGCTGGCGTGGATGTCGGTGGCGATGATGCCGGGCGCCACCGCGTTGACGCGGATGCCGTCGGCGGCCACCTCGCGGGCGAGTCCGATCGTCAGCGAATCGATGGCGCCCTTGGAGGCGGCGTAGTCCACGAACTGGCCGGGGCCGCCGAGGCGGGCCGCCACCGAGGACAGGTTGACGATCGCGCCGCCGGCCCCGCCGCGCTTGGTCGACATGCGCCGCACCGCCTCTCGCGCGCACAGGAAGCTGCCGACCACGTTGGTGGTCATCATGCGCTGCAGGCGGGTGACGCTCATGTCGGCGACGTCCGACTTCACGTCGACCACGCCCGCATTGTTGACGAGCGCCGCGAGGCGGCCGAGGCCGTCGGCCGCCCTGAACAGGGCGATGACGTCGGCCTCGTCGCCGACGTCGCCCTGCACGGCGAGCGCCTGTCCGCCCTTGGCCACGATCGCATCCACCACGCCCTGCGCCGCTTCCGCGTCCGACACGTAGCTCAGGCAGACGGCGTAGCCGCGCTCCGCCAGGAGCAGCGCCACCGCGCGGCCGATGCCGCGGCTGCCGCCGGTGACGATCGCGACCCTGTTCTCAGCGCCCGACATGACAGCCTCAGAGGTCCAGCACGAGGCGCGCCGGATCCTCCAGCGCCTCCTTGACCCGCACCAGGAAGGTCACGGCCTCCTTACCGTCGACGATGCGATGGTCGTACGACAGGGCGAGGTACATCATCGGCCGCGCCTCGATCTTGCCGGCGCGGACCACCGGGCGCTCCTCGATGCGGTGCATGCCGAGGATGCCCGATTGCGGCGCGTTGAGGATCGGCGTCGACATCAGCGAGCCGTAGATGCCGCCGTTGGTGATCGTGAACGTGCCGCCCTGCATCTCCTCGATGGAGAGCTTGCCGTCGCGGGCCTTCTTTCCGAAGCCGGCGATCTTCTTCTCGATGCCGGCGATCGACAGGTCGTCGGCGTCGCGCACCACCGGCACGACGAGGCCCTTATCGGTCCCGACCGCGATGCCGATGTGGTAGTAGTTCTTGTAGACGAGATCCTGCCCGTCGATCTCGGCGTTGACCGCCGGCACGTCCTTGAGGGCGCCGATCACCGCCTTGGTGAAGAAGCCCATGAAGCCGAGCTTCGTGCCGTGCTTCTTCTCGAAGATGTCCTTGTACTGGCTGCGCATCGCCATCACGGCCGACATGTCGACGTCGTTGAACGTCGTCAGCATCGCCGCGGTGTCCTGCGCGTCCTTGAGGCGGCGCGCGATGGTCTGGCGCAGCTTGGTCATGCGCACGCGCTCCTCGCGCGCGGCGTCGTCCGGCGCCGAGGGGGCACGCGGCAGGGTCGGGCGGGCCTCCTTGGCGGGGGCGGCGGAGGGTCCCTTGGCGATGGCGCCGAGCATGTCGCCCTTGGTGACGCGACCGTCCTTGCCGGAGCCGTTCACCGACGACGGATCGACGCCGGACTCGCGGGCGAGCTTCGCCACCGCCGGGCCGTTGTCGCCCACCGGGCGCTGCTGGGCCGCGGGGGCGGCCTCGCCGTGGTTGCCGTAGCCGGCTGAGGATTCCTGGGCCGGCGCCTCGGCCTTCGCGGGCGCGGCGGCCTTCGGGGCCTCGCTCCGGGTCTCGGCCTTGGTCTCGGCGGCCTCCTTCGGGGCGGCCTTCTTGCCGCCACCGGCACCGGCCTCGACGATCGAGCCGAGCAGGGCGCCGGGCTCCACGGTCTCGCCGTCCTTGACCAGGATCTCGCCCAGCTGACCGGCCGCCGGCGCGTTCACCTCCAGCGTGACCTTGTCGGTCTCGAGCTCGACGATCGGCTCGTCGGCCGCGACCGTGTCGCCGGGCTTCTTGAACCAGCGGCCGATCGTGGCCTCACTGACGGATTCGCCGAGGGTCGGGACGAGGATGTCGGTTGCCATGCTCTCTTCTGCCCCCTGGGGGGCCTCCTCTGGATGTCGGGCCGCGACGTCAGCGCCGCAGGATCAGGGACGGAACGGGCGAGACGGTGTACCGGAAGCCTGCCTGCGCCATCAGGACGGGATCTGCTTCGCCGAGCGCCTCGGCCTCGGCCGCGTCGTCGGCCTCGACCAGGGCCAGGCCCCAGGTGCCGCCGGACTCGAAGACGGGTCCGACCGCGATGGCGGCTCCAGCGGCCGCCCGCTCCATCCAGTAGCCGGAATGCGCCGAGAACAGCGCCCTCTCGGTCTCCGTCGCGTCGAACGGGAAGCTCGGGCGGGGCGGTTCCAGGCGGAGCAGGAAATAGGCCATGGCCGGACGCTCAGACCGCCAGGGCCTCGTTGAGGAAGGCCTGAAGCTGCGCCTGGTGCTTCGACATCTGGCCGACCGCCGTGGAGGCGGAGGCCGGACGCCCGACGTACCGGGCGCGCTTCACCGCGGAGCCGGCCTGGCCGAGCACCCACTCGAGGTAGGGCTCGACGAAGGACCAAGCGCCCATGTTCTTGGGCTCCTCCTGGCACCAGATCACGTCGGCGTTGCGGAAGCGGGCCATCTCGTTGGCCAGGGCCTTCAGGGGGAACGGGTAGAGCTGCTCGACGCGCATCAGGTAGATGTCGTTGAGGCCGCGCTTCTCCCGCTCCTCCAGGAGGTCGTAGTAGACCTTGCCGGAGCAGAGCACGACGCGGCGGATCTTGTCGTCGCGCACGAGCTTGTTCTGCGCACCCTCCTCCTCGGCGTCGTCCCAGAGGACGCGGTGGAAGGTCGAGCCCTCGGCCAGCGCGTCGAGGCTCGACACGGCGCGCTTGTGGCGCAGCAGCGACTTCGGCGTCATCAGCACCAGCGGCTTGCGGAAGTCGCGCTTCAGCTGCCGGCGCAGGATGTGGAAGTAGTTTGCCGGCGTCGTGACGTTGGCGACCTGCATGTTGTCCTCGGCGCAGGCCTGGAGGTAGCGCTCCAGGCGGGCGGAGGAGTGCTCGGGGCCCTGGCCCTCGTAGCCGTGCGGCAGCAGCAGCACGAGGCCCGACATGCGCAGCCACTTGCGCTCGCCGGACGCGATGAACTGGTCGATCACCACCTGGGCGCCGTTGGCGAAGTCGCCGAACTGGGCCTCCCAGAGGACCAGGGCGTTCGGCTCGGCGAGCGAGTAGCCGTACTCGAAGCCGAGCACCGCTTCCTCGGAGAGCATCGAGTTGATGATCTCGATCGCGGCCTGCCCCTCGCGGATGGCGTTGAGCGGCGTGAAGCGCTGCTCGTTCTCCTGGTCGATCACCACCGCGTGGCGCTGCGAGAAGGTGCCGCGCTCCACGTCCTGACCCGAGAGGCGGACCCGGTTGCCGTCGAGGAGCGTCGCCCCGAAGGCCAGGGCCTCGGCGGTCGCCCAATCGATGCCGACCCCCGTCTCCACCGCCTTGGCGCGGTTGTCCATGAAGCGCTGGATCGTGCGGTGCAGGTGGAAGCCGGGCGGCGCCTGCGTGATCCTGCGCCCGATCTCCTGCAGGGTCTCGGCCGGCACGGCGGTGCGGCCGCGGCGGGGATCGTCCACGTCCTCGTGCACGGCCTTCACGCCGGACCAGCGGCCGTCGAGCCAGTCGGCCTTGTTCGCCTTGTAGTTGGTGGCGACGTCGAGCTCGCTGTCGAGCATCCCGCGGAACTCGGCCTTGCGGGCGTCGAGCGCCTCCTGGGTGACGGAGCCGTTCTCGACGAGCTTGCGGCCGTAATTCTCCAGCACCGACGGGTGCTTGCGGATCCGCTGGTACATCTTCGGCTGGGTGAAGGCCGGCTCGTCGCCCTCGTTGTGGCCGAAGCGGCGGTAGCAGAGCATGTCGATGACGACCGGCTTGCCGAACTTCTGCCGGTACTCGACCGCGACCTTGGCGGCGAAGGTGACGGCTTCCGGGTCGTCGCCGTTGCAGTGGAAGATCGGCGCCTCGACCATCTTGGCGACGTCGGACGGGTAGGGCGAGGAGCGCGAGAAGCGCGGATCGGTCGTGAAGCCGATCTGGTTGTTGATGATGAAGTGCACCGAGCCGCCGGTGCGGTGGCCCTTCAGGCCCGACAGGCCGAAGCACTCCGCCACCACGCCCTGGCCCGCGAAGGCGGCGTCGCCGTGGATCAAGAGCGGCAGCACCGTGCGGCGCTCGATGTTGGGCTTGGCCCACTGGTCCTGCTTGGCGCGGACCTTGCCGAGCACCACCGGATCGACGATCTCCAGGTGCGACGGGTTCGCGGTGAGCGACAGGTGGACGTTGTTGCCGTCGAAGGCGCGGTCCGAGGACGCGCCCAGGTGGTACTTCACGTCGCCCGAGCCCTCGACCTCGGCCGGGGAGGCCGAGCCGCCCTTGAACTCGTGGAACACCGCCCGGAACGGCTTGGCCATCACGTTGGTCAGCACGTTGAGCCGGCCGCGATGGGCCATGCCGAGCACGATCTCGCGGACGCCCAGCGCGCCGCCGCGCTTGATGATCTGCTCCAGCGCCGGGATCATCGACTCGCCGCCGTCGAGGCCGAAGCGCTTGGTGCCGGTGTACTTGAGGTCGAGGAACTTCTCGAAGCCCTCGGCCTCGATCAGCTTGTTGAGGATCGCCCGACGGCCCTCGGGGGTGAAGGAGATCTCCTTGTCCTTGCCCTCGATGCGCTCCTGGATCCACGCCTTCTCGGCGGGGTCGGAGATGTGCATGAACTCGACGCCGAGCGTCTGGCAGTAGGTCCGCTCCAGGATGTCGACGATCTCGCGGATCGTGCCGAACTGGAGGCCGAGCACGTTGTCGAGGAAGATCGGACGGTCCCAGTCGCTCTCTTGGAAACCGTAATGCTGCGGGTGCAGCTCCTCGTGGTCGCCGCGCGGGGCGAGGCCCAGCGGGTCGAGCTTGGCGTGCAGGTGGCCGCGCATGCGGTAGGAGCGGATCAGCATGATCGCCCGCACCGAGTCCTTGGTGGCCTGCTCCACCGAGACGCCGGTGGTGGCGGTGACGCTGTCCTGCGGCTTGCCGGGCTTGGCGTCCTTGCCCTCGCGGGCGACGATCTTGTCGCCGATCGCCTTCTCCAGGGCGCCCCAGTTGCCGTCGAGCGCCGAGACCAGCTCGCCGTTGAGCGGCACCGGCCAGTTCGGCCGCTCCCAGGACGCGCCGGCGGCGTTCTTCTCGACCAGGGTCTCGTCCTCGCCGAGCCCCTTGAAGAAGGTCTGCCACTCCGGATCCACCGAGGACGGGTTGCGGGCGTAGGCCGCCTGCAATTCCTCGATGTAGGCGGCGTTGGCGCCGTAGAGGAACGAGGTTTCGAGGAGCGCTTCGTTCACGTCCTGGCGTGCCATGGTGCGTCCATCCTGATCGCGCGGGCAGGCTCCCCTGCCCTCCGGGCTCCCCGTCCGCGCGGCGGATCGCCCTCAAACCGAAACGGGGCGGGTGACCGCCCCGCTGAGATCGTCTGCACGCCCGATATGGGCGTTGCGGCCCCGCGATGGCCGCAACGCAGGCGCGCGGGGCCTCAGCCCTTGAGCACCTCGACCAGCGTGGAGCCGAGCCGCGCCGGCGACGGCGACACGCGGATGCCCGCGGCCTCCATGGCGGCGATCTTGTCCTCGGCGCCGCCCTTGCCGCCCGAGATGATCGCGCCGGCATGGCCCATGCGGCGGCCCGGAGGCGCCGTGCGGCCGGCGATGAAGCCGACCATCGGCTTCCTGCGGCCGCGCTTGGCCTCGTCCTTCAGGAACTGGGCGGCCTCCTCCTCGGCCGAGCCGCCGATCTCGCCGATCATCACGATCGACTCGGTCTTCGGGTCGGCCAGGAACAGCTCCAGCACGTCGATGAACTCGGTACCCTTCACCGGGTCGCCGCCGATGCCGACCGCCGTCGTCTGGCCGAGGCCGGCGTTGGAGGTCTGGAACACGGCCTCGTAGGTCAGCGTGCCCGAGCGGGACACGATGCCGACGGAGCCCGGCCGGAAGATGTTGGCCGGCATGATGCCGATCTTCGACTCGCCGGCCGTGACGATGCCGGGGCAGTTCGGCCCGACGAGGCGCGACTTCGAGCCGGTCAGCGCCCGCTTCACCCGCACCATGTCGAGCACCGGGATGCCCTCCGTGATGCAGACGATCAGCGGCACTTCGGCACTGATCGCCTCGCAGATCGCGTCGGCGGCGCCGGGCGGCGGCACGTAGACCACCGAGGCCTCGGCGCCGGTGGCCTCGCGGGCCTCGGCGACCGTGTCGAAGACCGGCAGGCCGAGATGGCTGGAGCCGCCCTTACCGGGGCTCGTGCCGCCGACCATCTTGGTGCCGTAGGCGATGGCCTGCTCCGAGTGGAAGGTCCCGTTCTTGCCGGTGAAGCCCTGGCAGATGACCTTGGTGTTGGCGTCGATCATCACCGACATGATCAGGCTCCCTTCACGGCGGCGACGATCTTCTGGGCGGCGTCGTCGAGGTCGTCCGCCGGGATCACGTTGAGGCCCGAGTTGCGGATGATGGCCTTGCCCTGCTCGACGTTGGTGCCCTCGAGGCGCACCACCAGCGGCACCTGCAGGCCCACCGCCTTCACGGCGGCGATCACGCCGTTGGCGATCACGTCGCACTTCATGATCCCGCCGAAGATGTTGACGAGGATCCCCTTCACGTTCGGGTCGGCGGTGATGATCTTGAACGCCGCCGTGACCTTCTCCTCCGAGGCGCCGCCGCCGACATCGAGGAAGTTCGCCGGCTCCTCGCCGTAGAGCTTGATGATGTCGAGCGTCGCCATGGCGAGGCCGGCGCCGTTGACCATGCAGCCGATCGTGCCGTCGAGCGCGATGTAGGCGAGGTCGTACTTCGACGCCTCGATCTCCTTGGCGTCCTCCTCGGTCTCGTCGCGGAGCGCCACGATGTCGGCGTGCCGGTAGAGGGCGTTCGAGTCGAAGGCCATCTTGGCGTCGAGGCACTTGAGGTGCCCGTCCGCGGTCAGCACCAGCGGGTTGATCTCGAGGAGGCTCATGTCCTTGGCCACGAAGGCCGCGTAGAGCTTCTCGGTCAGCGCGGCCGCTTCCTTGGCCTGGGCGCCCGACAGGCCCAGCGCCTTGGCGACGGCGCGGCCGTGATGGGGCATCACGCCCGTGGCCGGATCGACCGCGATCGTGTGGATCTTCTCGGGCGTGTCGTGGGCGACAGCCTCGATGTCCATGCCACCCTCGGTGGAAACCACGAAGGCGACGCCGCCCGTGGCGCGGTCGACCAGCATCGAGAGGTAGAACTCCTCGGCGATCTGGGCGCCCTCCTCGATGTAGAGGCGGTTCACCTGCTTGCCGGCCGGGCCGGTCTGGATCGTCACCAGCGTCTGGCCGAGCATCTCGCCGGCGAACTGCTTCACCTCGTCGATCGACTTGGTGACCCGGACGCCGCCCTTGGCGCCCTCGGGCGCGCCCTTGAAGGTGCCCTTCCCGCGGCCGCCCGCGTGGATCTGGCTCTTCACGACCCAGACGGGACCGCCGAGCTCCTTGGCGGCGGCCTCGGCCTCCGACGGGTTGAAGATGGCCACGCCGCGGGAGACGGGCAGGCCGAACTCCTTCAGCACGGCCTTGGCCTGGTATTCATGGATATTCATCGGAGCCTCGTAGGGAGGAGCGAATAGGTGGCAGCGGGCGGCGCGTAGAGAGATCGAGCGATCGGGATCCGAATCTCCGAACGCTACGCGCTGCCCGGTATCCGCTTACCGGTCAGGCGAGGTTGCTGTCGACGCCCTTGCAGGCCTCGATGAGGCCCGTCACCGACGCGACCGACTTGTCGAACATGGCCTTCTCGGCCGCGTCGAAGGTCACCTCGAGCACGCGCTCAACGCCGTTGGCGCCGATCACGATCGGCACGCCGATGAACATGCCCTTCACCCCGTACTCGCCGTCGAGGTAGGCGGCGCAGGGCAGGACCCGCTTCTTGTCGCGCAGGTAGCTCTCGGCCATGGCGATGGCGGAGGCGGCGGGCGCGTAGAAGGCCGAGCCGGTCTTGAGCAGGTTGACGATCTCGCCGCCGCCCTTGCGGGTGCGGTCGACCATGGCGTCGAGCTTCTCCTGGGTGGTCCAGCCGAGCTTGACGAGGTCGGTCAGCGGCACGCCCGCCACCGTGGAGTAGCGGGTCAGCGGCACCATGTCGTCGCCGTGGCCGCCGAGCACGAACGCGGTGACGTCCTCCACCGAGACCTTGAACTCCTCGGCCAGGAAGTGGCGGAAGCGCGCCGAGTCGAGCACGCCGGCCATGCCGACGATCTTGTTGGTCGGGAGTCCCGAGAACTTCTGCAGCGCCCACACCATGGCGTCGAGCGGGTTGGTGATGCAGATCACGAAGGCGTCCGGCGCGTGGGTCTTGATGCCCTCGCCGACCGCCTGCATCACCTTGAGGTTGATGCCGATCAGGTCGTCGCGGCTCATGCCGGGCTTGCGCGGCACGCCGGCGGTGACGATCACCACGTCGGCGCCCTTGATGGCCGCGTAGTCGCTGGCGCCCGCGTAGGTCGCGTCGAACCCTTCGACCGGGGCGGCCTCGGCGATGTCGAGGGCCTTGCCCTGCGGCACGCCGTCGACGATGTCGAACAGCACCACGTCCCCGAGATCCTTGAGGCCGGCCAGGAGGGCCAGGGTGCCGCCGATCTGGCCGGCGCCGATGAGCGCGATCTTGTTGCGAGCCATGTCGGATGTGTCTCCGCTGCGTTCGACTTCGGTGATGCGTTGCGCGAGGCCGGGACTGCTCGTCCGCCGGGGTCCGAGGCCGGATTCGCCACTCTGAAATCTGCGCGGCTGTGTGGCGGAAAAGCACCGTGGCTTCAACCCGATGCGGGGTGCGCGGGCGGCGCGTCCGGGGCTTCCGGACGCCCGCGGGGAGCCCGACGGCCCCTCGGAAACGTCAACGTCGCGAGTGTTTTAGGTGCAGTGCACCCGGCCGCGCGGCCGCTTCCGGGGCGCGATGACAGATCTGAAAACCTGTCATTTCGGGTCTCCGCGAGCGGCCCGGGACGCCGGATCGCGGAAACGACGAAGGCCCGGACGGGGTGTCCGGGCCTTCGCGATATCCCGTGCGGGCGCGGTGGATCAGAGGATGCCGGAGCGCAGGACCCGCTGGATCGCGTGGATGACGGCGCCGAACCGGGCCTCGATCAGGTCGCGCGGCACCTCGGCATCGTGCTGGATCGCCAGCGGATGCGTGAAGCGGTAGCTCGCGTCGAAGATGTAGGCGATCGCCCGCTCCCGGTCCCGGGCCGAGAAGATCCCCGAGGTGATCCCCTCCTCGACGACGCGCTCGACGAGGCTGCGCAGCCGGACGCGATGCCGCCGGGCGATCGGCCGGGCCGACACGGTGGCGTCGAGATGGACCGCGAACAGGTTCGGCTCGTCGAACAGGGCGTCCCGCTGGACCGTCGCGAGGGCGGTCAGGAGGCGCTCGATCTTGTCGTCGGCGGGATCGGGGGCGTCGGCGATGCCGGCGAGCCGGGCTTCGACCTCGCGCAGCCAGCGGCCCGCCACCGCGTCGAGGAGCGCGTCCTTCGACGGGAAGTAGCGGTACACGTTCGCGTGCGTCATGCCGGCCTCGGCGGCGACGGCCACGACCGTCACCCGCTTGGGCCCGAGCCGCGAGAGGTGCTCGGTGGCGATCCCGAGGAGCCGCACGTCGGCCGCGACCGGCGCCCGCGGACGGGCGGGACTGGCCGCGTCGCCGCTCTCGCGGAGTGTGCCGGATTCGGCGTCGGCGACGGAGATCTTGGCCTTGGCGCTGAGCGCCTCCTCCTTGGACCCGTCGGACTCTGGTTTAAGGAAAGGAAGCGGAAGGCGGGAAGTGGACAGGTGGTAGGGCGAGACGGACCCCCATCAGACCGGCTGAAGCGTCCCGGCGCTTCGCGTTGACGTTACGGCTTCCCCCCGGGAGCCCGGTTACCGAGCGGATTAGGACCGCTTAAATACCCCTATGTGTCAGTTTGCCTTGAGAAGGCAACAAATTTTTCTCGTTATCACCTGCGTCAGAAGCGGTTCTTCCACGCCCGCAAGGCGACGAACACCGCCTCGGGATCGCTCTCCGGAGGTAGGTCGACGGATCTCGCCAGGGCGGGCTCCCCGCTGCGCAGGAACGGGTTGGTCGCCCGCTCGGCGCCCATGGTCGAGGGGATGAGGAACCGCCCCTCGGCCCGGGCCCGCTCGGCCTCGGCGAGCCGCTTCTGGAGCTCGGGGTTGTCCGGATCGGCCGCGAGGGCGAAGCGCGCGTTGGAGAGTACGTAGTCGTGGCCGCTGAAGACCCGCGTCGCGTCGGGCAGGTCGTCGAAGCGCCGGAGCGAGCGGTAGAGGATCTCGGGCGGGCTCTCCATCACGCGTCCGCAGCCGAGGGTGAACAGGGTGTCGCCGGCGCAGACGAGGCCGGCCTGCGCGAACCAGTAGGTCACGTGGTCGGCACAGTGGCCCGGCGTCTCCCAGACCTGCGCCTCGAGGCGGCCGACCGCGACCGTGTCGCCCTCCCGGACCGTCGCGTCCACCTGCGGGACCGCGTCGCCGGCCTTCGCGGGGGCGACCACCCGGGCGCCGGTCGCCCGCTTCACCTCCGGAATGCCCTCGACGTGGTCGCCGTGCCGGTGCGTCACGAGGATGTCGGTCAGCCGCCAGCCCGTCTCGTCGAGGGCCCTGAGGACCGGCCCGGCTTCCGGCACGTCGATCGCCGCGCAGGCGCCGGTCTGCGGATCGCGGATCAGCACGCCGATATTGTCGCTGCGGCAGAGGAAGGTGCGAATCTCGGTCTCGGCGGCCATCGGACGGGGTCTCCCAGGAACGCGGACGGGCACAAGGCGGCGCGAAATCTGTTGCCGTGAACAGGTGATGGTCCGGCCGGGTTCCTCCGGCGCTTGCCGCGCGGCGCGCGGCTCACCATTGGTTACGTCGACCGTTCCGTCCGCGATCTCCTGTTCTCCCATGCGTCTCGACGTCAACGGCTTGCGGGCCTTCTACGCCAGCCCTCTGGGCCGCACGACGCATCGCGTGGTCGGCCGCGCGCTCCACGACTTCCTGGGCTCGGTCTCGGGGCTGCGCGTCCTCGGGATCGGCTACGCGACGCCGTATCTCGGGCCGGTCCACTGCATCGCCGAGCGCACCCTCGCCTTCATGCCGGCCACGCAGGGCGTGGTGAACTGGCCGGGCACCGGGCGCTCCTGCGCGGCGCTCGCCGATCCCACCATGATGCCGCTGCCGGAGGCCGCCATCGACCGGGTCATCCTGGTCCACGCCCTCGAATCGGTGGAGAGCCCGACGGAGCTGCTGCAGGAGGTCTGGCGGACGCTCACGCCGGGCGGCCGCATGATCCTCGTCGTGCCGAACCGCCGGGGCGTCTGGGCGCGCCGCGAGGCGACGCCGTTCGGCCACGGCCAGCCCTACAGCCGCTCGCAGCTCGGGCGGCTCATGCGCGACACGCTGTTCTCGCCGGTGAGCTGGGCCGAGACGCTGTACATGCCGCCGGCCCGCTCGCGCCTGATGCTGCGCACCGGACCCGCCTGGGAATGGCTCGGCACCGGCCTGTCCCTGCCCTTCGCGGGCCTGCACGTGGTCGACGCGACGAAGCAGCTCTACCGGCCGGTGGCCGTCCAGCAGGTGCGGCGCGCCCGCCGCCTCGCGCCGGCCCGGGTCCTGGTGCCCGCCCCCTCCCCGGGCTGACCCCGATGAGCCTCGATTTCACGACCCAGCAGTTCCTGCTCGCCCTGTCGGCCCTCTTCTCCATCGTGAACCCGGTCGGGGGCGCCTTCATCTTCGCGCAGGTGGCGGGCGCCTTCAGCCACGCCGAGCGCGTGCTGCTGTCGCGCCGGATCGGCGTCTACGCCGCCCTGGTGATGCTCGGGGCCCTCTGGGCCGGCACGCCGATCCTGAACTTCTTCGGCGTCACCCTGGGCGCGCTGCGCATCGCCGGCGGCCTCGTGGTCATGTCGTCGGCCTGGACCCAGCTGAACCGGCCGGAGGCCCGCGAGGCGCGCAAGCAGGCCGAGGCCTCGGGCTCGGCGGGCCGCGGGGCGGTCCCGGCGGAGCCGCCGGGCGATCCGGCGCCCGGTCCCCTCGCCGAGATCGCCTTCTTCCCCCTGACGCTCCCGTTCACCACGGGGCCGGGGACGATCGCGGTCGCCATCACCCTCGGCGCCAACCGGCCCGAGGCCTACGCGGAGCGCTTCGGCTTCTACGTCGGCGTCACGCTGGCGGCCCTCGCGGTCGCCGCCACGGTCGCGGTCCTCTACGCGTCCGCCGACCGGGTGGTGGCCTTCATCGGCCCGGCCCGCGCCCGGGTGATGGGCCGCCTCTTCGCCTTCCTGCTCCTGTGCGTCGGGACTCAGATCCTGGTGAACGGCCTCATCGACGTGTTCGCGCCCCTCGCCGCGGCGCGGTGACGTCCGGGTAGGCGCCGGGCACGGCCGGGCCGGCACCGCCCGATTCACGGGGTCGCGCTGCGCGGCCCGCCGCCGCGGACCGCCTGTCCCGCCGCGACCCCGTGAATCCTCGAGATCCCGCAGGCCGGTGCCGCGCGCCGCGGCCACCCGGCACGTATCAGCAAGGAGAGACCGCATGACCGACACGACGCAGATCAAGGTTCCGGCCTGGTACAGCCCGGACGAGATCCACGACATCCAGCGCGATCTCCTGGGCGCCGCCGCGAAGGTTCTCGTTCTCTGCCTCGGCGGCAAGGGCGGTGTCGGCAAGACGACCATCGCCCTCCAGGTGGCCGATCTCTGCGCGGAGGCCGGTCCGGTGCTGGCGATCGACACCGACCCGGCCAACCGGCACTTCCACACGGCGCTCATGCAGGAGACCGTCCCCGGCAGCGACAACTTCGTCCCGCGCCGCCCCGGCATCACCGCCGTGCGGCAGCGCCTGCGCGCCGAGGACAGCACGGGCCGCGTCGACCCGACCCTGTGCCAGGACCTGATCGAGCGCGTGATCGAGGCGGCCGAGCGCTTCGTCGTGGTCGACTTCCCGGCCGGCGACACCGAGACGACCCGCCGCTGCACGGAGATCATCGTGGAGAGCTGCCGGGAGGCGAATATCCGGCTCGCCGTGGTCGTCGCGGCCGGCGCGGTCGATCCCACCGCCCTGGAGGTCCTGCGGGAACTCCGGCCCATGCTGATCGAGTGCGACCGCGCGATCCTGGCGAAGAACACCGCCCAGGCGACCAATTTCGACTATCTCGAATCGTCCGACCTCGTGCGGTCCCTGCGGAAGCAGTCGAACTTCCGCGTCATCGAGATCGAGCGGATCGGTGAGCGGCTGATCGAGGCCCTGCGGGTCCAGAACACGACCTGGCAGGGCCTGGCGAACAGCGCGCCGATGCGCCTGCGGGTCGAGGGCCGCCGCCTGCGGCGCAACTTCCACACGGCGTGGCGGGATGCGCTCCGGCCGTGACCAACCTCGAGCGGTTCTACCGGTCGGTCCACGGCCGCGATCTCCAGCCCTGGGAGCGCCAGCTCGCGGTGCGGATCGCGGCCGCCCTCAACACCACGACGGACGACGACTTCGTCGTCCACCTGTTGCTAGTGTACATGTCCACCAACGCCATCACCAACATGTACAACGAGCTGGTGGCGGCGCGGAACGGTCTCGCCGAACACAACCGGGACCTCATCCGGGCGCTCACCGCCGATCTGCGGCGCAACCGGCTGATCACCGCCGTGCTGCTCGGCGCGGCCGCGCTCGGCGTGCTCGTGAGCGTCGGGATCCTCGTCACTGTCCTCAACCTGTCTTACGGGTCCGCGGCCAGCGCGGCGCGCCTCGCCGCGGCGCTGGAATCCTGCGAGGCGACCAGGATGCCGGTCGCCAGGGCGCCCAGGATGCCGCCGATGCAGTGGACGCCGAAGACGTCCAGCGAGTCGTCGTAGCCCAGCGCGTTCTTCACGGTGGAGCACATCACGAAGCAGACCACGCCGGCGACGAGGCCGAGCACGATCGAGCCCATCGGGCCGGCGAAGCCGGAGGCCGGGGTGACCGCGACGAGGCCGGCGACCGCGCCCGACAGCATGCCGAGCAGGGACGGCTTGCCCTTGAGGGCCCACTCGGCGAACAGCCACGCCACCGCGGCGCCGCCGCNAGCGCCGCCGCCGCGAGCGCCGCGCGCAGGCCCGTGACCCGCCTCCGTGGCGGCGCCGACGCGCGCGGATCCGACCCGTCGTGCGGCACGCATCCTCCCGGCTTCAGCTCCGACAGCGCAGGATTCCGTGTTCCCGCGCGATCGACAAGCCCCCGGGCCGATCCGCGCCTCCGGCGCCGGGCCCCGGTCCGGCCGGGGCCGGCTTCTAGGCCGTGCCGACGCCCCGCAGGTCCTCGAAGGCGGGGCGATCCGGGCGATTCACCCGGATCGGGAACGGCACGACGTTGGAGGGCATCGCGGCGGTCGTCGTCTCAGGGGGCTGCGCCGCCTTGCGCGCCTTGCCGGGCTTCACCCAGCGCTCGATCCGCTTGAAGTAGGTCCGCCTCGCCAGCCAAGCCGGAACTCGCCTGCCCTTCTGCATGATCTGTCCCTCGCCGTTGCGCCCCGAGTCCCCCTGCAGACCCGTGCCCCGAACGCGTCAAGCAATTCGAATCACGGCTGTATTCGCGATACGAGCGGATCCCGGGGTGCCCCGCATCCCCCGTTTGGGTGACGCGGCGCGCGCGGTCGCGACCGTCAGGCCGCCGCGTTCTCCTTCGCCCGCTCCAGCGCGAGCTTGGTGACGGCCACTTGGTCGACCTTGCCGGTGCCGAGCATCGGGATCGCGTCCAGCACCGTCACCTCGGCGGGGATCGCGACGTCGGAGGCGCCGCGGCTCTTGGCGAAGCCCTGGTAGGCGGCCCGGGTCGCCCCCTTCTCCTGCGTGAACAGGATCAGCCGCTCGCCCTTGCGCGCGTCCGGCACCGCCGCGACGGCGCTCGGGCGGTCGGGCCAGAGTTCGGCGGCCAGCGCCTCGATCCCCGCGAGCGACACCATCTCGCCCGCGATCTTCGCGAAGCGCTTGGCCCGGCCCTTGATGGTGACGAAGCCCATCGGGTCGATCGCCACGATGTCGCCGGTGTCGTGCCAGCCGCCCGGCGGCGGCTCCAGCGCGCCGGGCTTCTCGGCGCGCAGGTAGCCCAGCATGATGTTCGGCCCGCGCAGGGACAGGCGGCCGCCCTCGTCGATCCCCGGCACCGGCTCCAGGCAGGTCTCGATGCCCGGCAGGATCCGCCCGACCGTGCCGAACCGGTTGAACATCGGCGTGTTGAGCGCGACGACCGGACCGCACTCGGTGACGCCGTAGCCCTCCAGGATGCGCAGCCCGAACTTCTCCGCCCAGGTCTTCCGGGTGGTCTCCTTCACCGCCTCGGCGCCGGCCACGACGTAGCGCAGCGAGCGCAGGTCGTAGGAATGGGCCGCCCGGGCGTAGCCCGTGAGGAAGGTGTCGGTCCCGAACAGGACGGTGCTGTTCGAGCCGTAGATCAGCTCCGGCACGATCCGGTAATGCAGCGGCGACGGGTAGAGGTAGACCGGCACCCCAGAGACCAGGGGGAGGACCAGCCCGGCCGTGAGCCCGAAGGCGTGGAACACCGGCAGGACGTTGAACACCTTGTCCATCGGGCCGAAATCGATCCGGGCCGCCACCTGCGCCACGTTGGCGAGCATGCAGCGGTTGGCCAGCACCACGCCCTTCGGCGTGCCCTCGCTGCCCGAGGTGAACAGCACCGCCCCCGGATCCTCGCCGGCGCGCGCCACCAGGGGGCGGCGCGGCGCCAATAGCCCCCGGATCTTGTCCCCCGTCGTGATGCCGGCCCGCACGTCCTCCAGGTAGATCAGCTCGACCGAGCCGCGGATCGCCTCGACGAGCGGGCCCAGCCGCCCCTTCTCGATGAAGGCCCGGGAGGTCAGGATCCGGCTGACCTCCGCCGCCCGGCAGGCCGAGAGCACGTTGGCGGGGCCGGCCGAGAAGTTGATCATCGCCGGCACCCGGCCCGCGGAGGCGAGGGCGAACAGCGTCACCGCGGCGCCGTTGGCGTTCGGCAGCATGACGCCGATCCGGCCGCCCACGGGCGCCAGCGGCATCAGCTTGCGCCCGAGGATGTTGGCGCCCATCACGAGCCGGCTGTAGCTGAGTCGGCCGCCGACCGGATCCTCCAGGGCGTTGCGGCCCCAGCCGTGGCGCTCGCCCGCCTCGATCAGCGCCGCCATCAGGCCGCGGTCGATGTCGGCGGTCCGGAACACGAGGTCCGACATGATCCCGTAGAGGGCGGCGCCCGCCGCCTGCCGCCGCGCCTTGCCCTTGAGCGCGGGGTCCACGGTCAGCCGCACCGGCGGCATCACCGTCACGGTCACCTTGGGCCACCAGCGGCGGCGCACCTGCCCGCGCGACAGGCGCGAGAAGACGGTGCGCTCCAGCCCGTCGAGCTTCACCGGGACGACCATCGCGCCCGACTTGTCGGCGATCAGCCCGGCGCCGTCGTAGACCTTCATCAGGCTGCCGGTGACCGTGAGCCGGCCCTCGGGGAAGATGATCAGGGTCTCGCCGCCCTTGACGGCGTTGATCAGCGTCCTCGTGGCGAGCGGACGGGTCGGGTCGAGCGGCATCGCCTTCGTGACGCGCAGGAACGGGCGGACCCACCAGCGCTGCGCGATGCCGCTGTCGATGGCGAAGACCGGCTCCTGCTCGAGGAGCGACAGGGCGAGCGGCGCGTCGAGGAACGAGACGTGGTTGAGGGCCACGATGGCGTTCGGCCCGGCCGCCGCGAGGTTGTCGAAGCCGCGGACCTCCAGCCGGTAGAAGGCCCGGAACAGGATCGACAGGAAGTCGCGGAACGGGCTGGTCGGCAGGGTCGCGAACACGACCGCGCCGACGATCAGGTTCAGCACCGCCACCACCGCGAGGAGACTCGCGATCGTGAGGCCGGCGCCCTGCAGCGCCGCGAGCGCCAGGGTGCCGGCGACCATGAAGGCCGCCGTCATGACGTTGACCGCGCCGATGATCCGCGCGCGCATCGCCTTCTCGGCCCAGGCCTGCACGGCCGCGAAGGACGGGACGATGTAGAGGCCGCCGGAGATCGCCAGTCCGAGGAAGTCGATCCCGGTGCGCAGGCCGTGGCCGGTCTGCAGGAAGCCGAGGGGGCCGATCGGCTCGGCCGGCGGTGCCGGCAGGTGGCCGACCGTCCAGGCGAGGTCGAGGCCGAACAGGCCCATCAGCACCGCGCCGACCGGGGTCGGCAGCAGCACGATCCGGCCGCTGGCGAGCCACGAGGCGAGGCCGGACCCGACCGCGATGCCGATCGAGAACAGCGCCAGCAGCAGCGTGATCACCGTCTCGGTGCCGTTGAAGGCGCCCCGCACCAGCACCGGCAGCAGCGACAGCACCACCACGCCGACCAGCCAGAACCAGCTCACCGTGAGCGAGCCGCGCCACAGCCGCGTGTCGGCCCAGAGGTCGCGCAGCAGCGCGTAGGTCGAGCGGGCGACGTTCGGGTCGACGCGCAGGTCCGGGGCGCCCTCGCCGGTCGCCGGGATCATCCGGGCCGAGAGCCAGCACAGGACGGCGAAGCCCATCACCAGGACGCCGAACACGAGTCCCGAGCCGCCCATCGCCGAGGCCGCGCCGGCCGCGATCGTGCCCAGAAGGATCGCCAGGAAGGTCGCCGCCTCCACGAGGGCGTTGCCGGCGGGCAGCTCCTCGCGCCGGAGATGGTCCGGCAGGATCCCGTACTTGATCGGGCCGAACAGCGCCGCGATCGTCCCGAACAGGCCGAGCGCCACGAACAGCACCGGGATCGAGTGCAGGAGGAAGCCGAGCACGGCGGTGCCGGCCGCGAAGATCTCGGCGAACTTGAGCCGCCGCGCCATGAGCGCCTTGTCGTAGCGGTCGGCCCACTGGCCGCCGAGACCCGACAGGATGAAGAACGGCCCGATGAACACCGCGCTCGCGAGCGTCACGAGGACGCCGGCATGGGCGTCCGCCTGGCCGCCGATCCCGAACAGGATCAGGAAGGCGAGCGCGTTCTTCAGGAAATTGTCGTTGAACGCCGAGAAGAACTGGCACCAGAACAGCGGCGCGAAGCGCCGCGCAGTCATCAGGGTACGGAACATGGCGATCTCTCGGTTCCGAGCCTGACTGGCCCACGAGGGACGGTCAGGTCAAATCGGACCGAGGCGAACGCACAGGGATCGCGGGGGTCGCGCGGCCGGGTCGTGCGGACCGGCACGGCTCGGCGCCGCCCGGCCAGCGCGCCGCGCCCGCCCGCGCGTCAGGCCTTGTGGACGAGCCGGCCGCGCCGCGCGACGGCGGCCCCGGCGTGGCGGGTGATGAACGCGCGGAGGGACGCGCCGAGATCGTAGGACCAGTACACGTGGGCCGCGAGCGTCGTGAACACGAGGAGCGCGGCCCCGACCGCGCAGGCCGGCACGAGCAGCAGGCCGGTCAGGACCATCCCGACGGCGGTCCGCTCGGCCAGGGACGCCTGCGGCCAGGGATCGATCGGCAGCGAGAACAGGGAGAAGCGTCGTCCAGTGCGCATGGCTGCGACCCTCGATGGTTCGGCATGACGCGGTACAGGCAGTCAACAGCGGCCACCGTCGGACGTTGCGTCTCGGGCCGGGAAATCGGCATCGCGATCGGCATCCCCGTGACGTTCGGGCCCGGTCCGGCGGCGCAACCGAGCGCGCCGTTCCGTGTTGCCGGTTCGGTCTCTCGAGGATGAGGTGGGTATGGCACGGGTTGCGGTCGTTACCGGGGGCACGGCCGGAATCGGGCTCGCCACCGCGCACGCCTTCGCCGCGCGCGGCTGGTCGGTGGCGGTGATCGCGCGGGATCCCGGCCGTCTCGCCGCGGCCGAGCGGGCGCTCGCGGCCTACGGCCAGCCGGTGCTGGCGATCGGCGCCGACGTCGCCGACTCGGAGGCCGTGGACGCGGCCGCCGAGCGGGTCGAGCGCGAACTCGGCCCGATCCGCGCGTGGGTGAACAACGCCATGTCGACGGTGGTGAATCCGGCCGACCGAATCACCCCGGACGAGTACCGGCGGGTGACCGAGACCACCTATCTGAGCCAGGTCTACGGGACGCTCGCGGCCCTGCGCTACATGAAGCGGCGCGACCGCGGCGCGATCATCCAGGTCTCCTCGGGCCTCGCGATCCGGGCGGCGCCGCTGCAGGCGCCCTACTGCGCGGCGAAGTTCGCGGTCTCGGGCTTCACCGACGCCCTGCGCTGCGAGCTGCTGCACGACCGGGTCAATGTCAGCCTCAGCGTGATCTACCTGCCGGCGGTCAACACGCCGCAGTTCAACTGGGCGCGCAACCGCACCGGCCACCGCCAGTACGCGCCGGATCCGGTCTTCGACCCGCGGCTCTGCGCCGAGGCGATCCTGTACGCGGTCGAGCACCCGCGCCGCGAGGTCTGGGTCGGCCGGTCGTCGGTGATGATGGCCGCCGCCCAGGCGCTGGCGCCGGCGCTCGCCGACCGCAAGGCCGCCTCCATGTGGTCGGCGCAGCTCTCCGACGAGACCGTCCCCGAGATGGCGGGCAATCTCGAGGCCCCCGTGCCCGGCCCGGCCGGGATCGACGGGCGCTTCTCCGGCCGGACCAAGGCGGGCCGCGCCGAGTTCGTCACGAGCCGCACCCGCGACGTCGTGGTCGGCGGCCTCGTCGGCCTCGCCCTCGTCGGCCTCGCCGGCACCGTCCACGCCGCCCGGTCGGCGCGCCGCCTGCCCGGGCGGACCTGACGGCTGCCGAGCCCGATCCCGTCGACAGGCCTGCCACCGTCCTCGCGAGCGGGGGGAAGCAATCCACGGTGACGCCCCGCCCGGAGAACGCCCTCTGCCCTGGGTCGCTTCGCTGCGCTCGCGATGACGGGGGCGGCGGGTTCGACTAGGGCCGTATCGCACGCACCGCTCCCGAGGAAGGTCCCAGACGATGCCCGGCTATCTGCCCTTCGCGGGCGCCCTGAAGCTGCCCGCCTATACCTGCGACAATTGCGGGTTCTGGCAGCGGCACTTCGAGGCGCCGGCCGCCTGCCCGATGTGCCTCGACGCCCGGCACGTCGTGCCGCAGGACGGCTGGCGCTTCCGCACCGCCCGCGAGGCGCAGGAGGCCTTCCCCTGCCACTGGCAGGAGCTCGAGCCCGGGATCTGGCGCTTCTGGAACGAGCCGGTCTCCGGCATCGGGCCCTCCGCCTACCTGATCCAGACCGAGCACGGGAACATGGGTTTCGAGGGCTGCCCGGTCTTCAGCGAGGCCGCCCTCGACCAGATCGAGCGGCTCGGCGGGATGACGGTCCTCTCGGCCTCGCACCCGCATTCCTACGGGGCGCTGCCGCAGCTCCAGGACCGGTTCGACCCGGAACTGTGCCTGCCGGCGGCCGACTTCACCTGGAGCGCCGCGCTCCAGGTGAGCTGGCCCTACGACGATTTCCTGGAGCCGCTGCCGGGGCTGGAGCTGCACCGCACCGCGGGCCATTTCGATGGCCACGCCATCCTGTACGACCGTGGGCGAAAAATCTGCTTCTGCGGCGACGCGCTGAAATTCGAGCTCGACCCCGCGGATTTCCGCCGCGCCACCACGATCTCGGCCCACAAGGCCTTCGTGCGCGGGGTCCCGCTCACGCCGAGCGAGCTGCGCCGCTACCGCGACGTGTTCGAGCGCCTCGACTTCGCCCAGACCTGGACGCCGTTCGAGCCCGCCCGCAATTGCGGGCGGCCCGAGGTCCTGGCGCTCCTCGATCAGCTGATGAGCGGCCGGTCGCACGCGGCCCCGGTCCCCCTGGAGAGCCTGAACGTTCAGGGCCGGTAGAGCGGGTCGTTCTCCAGGCGGATCGGCTGGCCGTGGGGCGTCGCCTCCGCGGCCCGCAGGAAGGCGTCGGTCCGCGCCGCGACGCTCTCGGGTCCCGCCACGCCGCGCTCGGCCAGCAGGGCCTCCAGCGTCGCGAGCCACGCGCCGTAATCGGCCGCCTGCTCGGGAGACTCGGCCGGCCGGATCTGCCGGCCGAGGCGGTCCGCCCATTCCGACCACGTGAACAGCCCGGATTCGCGCAGGGAGACCACCAGCGCGAAGACCTGCGCCTCCCAGGGCGCCGCGAAGGGGCTGGGCGACGGCGCGGTCACGCGGGGTCCAGGTACGGTTCGAAGGCCGCCACCGTGACGATCCCGCCCGGGTCGCCGCTCTCGCCCCACAGCGCCTGCGCCGTGAAGGCGACCGTGTAGAGCCAGGTCGGATTCTCGCCCGACCCGTCGGCGTTGGTGTCGGGGAAGACGAAGACCCCGTCGACGCGCAGGATCCGGCCGCGCTTGCCGCGGACGTAGCGGGGCAGCCGCGTGTGGCCGGTCGGGTGCGCGTTGCGCGCCAGCACGGCGTCGCCCACCGCNGCTCGGGAAGCCGGCCCGGAAGCGCTGCTCCAGGCCCTCGCGGGCGAGCACCCGCGCGACGGGCTTGGCCGGCTCCGCGGATCGGCCGCGCGCGAGCTCGGCCGGCGTCACCAGCCCGGTGGCCACGACCTGCTTCTCCAGCGCCCTGAGCCAGATCTCGTAGTAGCTCGACGCGAGGTATTCCGCGGGCGGAAGGGATTCGCGGCTGGCCCGGCTGCCGTCGAGGTTCCAGGCGCCCGTGTAGCCCATGGCCATGGCCAGCGCGAAGACGCGGCGTTCCCACGCGCCGTGGAAGACCGGCTCGTCCGGCTCCGGCACCACCGGCCCGAAGCCGTGCGCGCCGCCGAGATCCTGGGCCCCGTTCATACCGGCATCTCCGCGGGCGCGACCGGCATCGCCTTGGGCAACCCCGTGCCGATCATGGAATCGCGGGTCACGAGGGCGGCGAGCGCCTCCTCGGAGAAGCCATCGGTCTCGGCAGGCCGCATCGGCAGGACCATGTAGCGGGTCTCGGCGGTCGAGTCCCAGACGGTGATGCGGGTTGTCTCGGGCAGCGTCACCCCGAACTCGGCGAGCACGCCGCGCGGGTCGATCACCGCCCGGGCCCGGTAGGGCGGCGCCTTGTACCAGACCGGGGGCAGGCCCAGCACCGGCCAGGGGTAGCAGGAGCACAGGGTGCAGACGACGAGATTGTGGGTCTCCGGCGTGTTCTCGACAACCACCATGTGCTCGCCGCCGCGGCCGCCGATCCCCAGCTCCGCGATGGCCGGCGTGGCGTCGGCCAGGAGCCGCGCCCGGAAGGCGGGATCGGTCCAGGCCCGGGCCACCACGCGGGCCCCCGCGTGCGGGCCGACCTTGGTCTCGTAGAGCTCGACCAGGGCATCGAGGGCCGCCGGATCGACGTAGCCCTTCTCGGTGAGCAGGGATTCCAGCGCGCGCACCCGGGCCTCGACCGGCGACAGGTCGCTGCCGTGGTGATCCGCGTGATGATCATGGGTGTGATCGTGGGTGTGATCGTCGCGGTCGTGCGAGTGCTGCGCGTGATCGTGGCTCATCCCGCTCTCCTGGCTGTCCGCACTCTGCATCGGCCGGCCGGTCGCCGCCAGCCCGGGGGCGCGGACCCGGCCGGCGTTGTCACCCCGGTCACCATGCCTAAATTCCCTGTCATATTCGGGAGCGTTTGGCATCGGTTCAGAATTTCCCCGCTACCGCCGTTAGAGCGATTCCAGTATACCAGCGTGGGAGGCGGAAACGTTCATGACTGAGGACGCTGCGGACCGGTCAGTTGCAGCTGCCGGCACCCGGGACGGGTCCGGCTACGCCGCTTCGATCGGCCAGCACCTCGCCCTGCCGATCCGGGAGTATTTCAAGGTCGTCGAGCTCGAGCCCCTGCCGGCGCAGCTCGCCGCCCTGGTTTTACGCTTCGAGGCGGCGGTCACGGCGCACGGCGAGACCGTCCCCTTCGATTTCCGCGGCGACATCATCAAGGCCCTGCCGGCGCTGCGCACCTTCGCCCTGTCGCTCGTGGGTGACGTGAGCCGCGCCGACGACCTAGTGCAGGAGACCTTCGTGAAGGCCTGGGCGAACCAGCAGAAGTTCCGGCCCGGCACCAACTTCACCGCGTGGCTGTTCACGATCCTGCGCAACCAGTTCTACACCGACCTTCGCAAGACGCGGCGCGAGGTGGAGGACGTGGACGGGACGCATGCCGGTCAGATGACCAGCCCGTCCGACCAGGAGGATGCCAGCACCCTCAAGGCCGTCTGGGAGCGTCTCGGCGGCCTGCCCTCGGCGCAGCGCCAGGCGCTGCTGCTGGTGGGCGCCGAGGGACACACCTACGAGGAGGCCGCGGTCATGCTCGGCTGCCAGGTCGGCACCGTGAAGAGCCGGGTGAGCCGGGCCCGGTCGTCGCTCCTCGACACGCTCGGCGTCGTGGTGGCCGGGCAGGCTCCGGCCGGCTGATCGATCCTTCCCAGTACCGTACAGCCCGACGCGGCCTCGTTCCGGCACCGTGCGCGAGGTGACCCGGCGCCGCCGCACGCAGCCGCCGCGCGGAGCCGCCGCGCAGAGGATGTGGATCCGACGCCGGGCCCGCCGATCCCGTGCGCGTCCTCACGGAGACCGGAAGCCGCGGCCCGTATGATCGATGTCAGTCATCGATTCGGGGTGGGCCCGTGCAAGACTTGTCCGCAGACAACGACCGGCTGGCGCAGTGGTGCGCCGCGCATCCCGTCCTTCTCGCCTTCGGTCTGTGCGCCTTCGGCCTCGCCGTCGTCGCCGCCGTCTGGGGACTCGGGATCCTCACGCCGGCCACGGCCACGGTCATCGCCTTCATCTACGTGGCCTGCCTCGTCGGCTACCTGATGGAGTACCTCGGGATCAACGAACTCATCAGAAGCGTGAGGTTCATCTGGTTCATTCTGACGAGCGTCTGGTGGCTGCTGACCTTCTGGCGGGCGTGACGGGGTCGTGGATCCCGTCGCCGGATCGTCGGCGGGAACTTGCGTCACGCGGGCGGCGGCAGGCCCGCTGCCGGATGCCGGTGGAGCCGGGACTCCGCCGGTCTCACGCCGGCGGCCGGCGCAGGTGCCAGTCGGTCGCGCGCTGGTAGGCCTGTCCGATCCGCAGGGCCGTCGTCTCCTCGTAGCCGCGGCAGACGATCTGCAGCGAGAGCGGCAGCCCGGACGCGGTGAAGCCGTTCGGCAGCGCCAGCGCGCAGAGGTCGAGCAGGTTGCCGAACCGGGTGAAGCGCGACGGCAGGTGCGCCTCGTCGACGGCGTCGAGCGCGACGGCGGCGCTCTCCGTGGTCGGCGTCAGGAGGGCGTCGATGCCCGCGAGCGCGGCGTCGTACTGCTGCTTCATCGCGGCCCGGCGGTGGAGGGTTCCGAGATACTCCTGGGCCGAGACGTTCGCGCCGGCCAGGATCCGCGCCCGGACGGCGTCGCCGAGCTGTGCGGACGGATCCTCCGCGAGGGCCCCGTTGACGAAATAGGCCTCCGCGTTGGTGATCTGGCTCATGGCCACGCAGTCGCTGAAGCGGAACGGCAGGGCGACGTCGACGATCTCGGCGCCCTGGCCGGCCAGGAGATCGAGGGCCGCGTCGTAGGCGGCCAGCATGTCGGGGGCGACCCCGTCCCGCTCCGAGGCCGGCATCCGGCCCAGGCGCAGGCCGCGGACCCCGCGGTTCAGCGCCGGCCAGGGCGCGTCCGGCGCGACGCCGCGGGTCGTCGGGTCGCGGGGATCGGGGCCGGAGATCGCCTCGTAGAGCAGCGCGGTGTCCTCCACGGTGCGGGCCAGCGGCCCGGGCGTGTCGAGGGTCATCGAGAGCGGCACGATCCCCCAGGTCGAGACGCGCCCGACCGTCACCTTGAGGCCGGTCAGCCCGCAGAAGGAGGCCGGCAGGCGCACCGAGCCGCCGGTGTCGGTGCCGATGCCCCAGGGCGCCATGCGGGCCGCCACCGACACGCCGGTGCCGCTGCTCGACCCGCCGGGGGTGCGCGGCGTCTCCGGATCCCAGGGATTCCACGGCGTGCCGAGATGCTGGTTCGTGCCCCAGCCGCCGTAGGCGAACTCGACCGTGTGGGTCTTGCCGAGCACGATCATGCCCTGACCGATGAGGCGCCGGGCGATCGTCGCGGTGCGCTCGGCCCGGCGCGCCCGGTGGGCGGCCGAGCCGCCCATGGTGATCCGGCCCTCCAGGTCGATCAGGTCCTTGAGCACGACGGGAACGCCGTGGAGCGGCCCGACGGCGTGGCCCGACCGGATCGCCCGGTCAGCCCCCTCGGCGGCGAGGCGGGCGTCGGCGGCGAAGACCTCCGTGAAGGCCCGGAGCTTCGGCTCCAGGCGGTCGATCCGCCCGAGGAGGGCGTCGACGGCCTCGACCGGCGAGAGGGTCCGCGCCTGGATCGCCCGAGCGAGCTCGGCCGCGGAGGCGTGTACGGGATCGATGTCGGACATGGGGTTACTGCACGCTGACGAGGGTGAGGTCGACGAACCAGGATTGCGGCGAGACGAAACCCTGGACCTTCTTGGACATCCCGCGGGGATTGAGGTCGTGGACGACGAACAGCCAGGGCGGATTGTCCACGAGGCGCTCGTGGGCGACCTTGGTCTGGGCGTCGATCACCTTCGCGTCGGTTGTCTCGGCCAGCGCCTTGAGGGCCGCGTCGAACGCGTCGTCCTTCCAGTTGGGGAAGTTGAAGCCGGCCGGCGGGAACCTGTCCCCCGCGAAGTAGCGCGCCATCACGGCGGCATCCGAGGAGGGCGAGGAGACGTTGAGCGCCATCGCGCCCTGGAGGCTCGGCGCATCCGGCAGCGCCCGGCTGGAATTCAGCAGCACCTGCCACTCGACCACGTTGAAGCTCAGATCGACGTTGCAGGCCTGCTTCAGATTCTCCTGGAGATACTCGTTCATCGGCATCGGCAGCATCTGGCCGGAGCCCGATGACGAGATCATCACCTTGAGGTTCAGCGGCTTCTTGTCGGTGTAGCCGGCCTCGGCGAGCAGCGCCTTCCCCTTGGCGGCGTCGAACGTGTAGCGGTTCTTCGGCGCGCCGAAATTCGGATCCTTGTCGTTGAGCCATCCGGAGGCCGGCTCGGCGGTGCCGTTGAGGAGCTCGACGATGCCGGCGCGGTCGATGCAGTAGTTGAGCGCCTGCCGGACGCGGATGTCCTTCAGCGGGCTGTCCTTGGCGCCCATGTTGTAGATGTAGGGCCAGACATGCGGGTACGAGCCCGTGGTGATGGTGAAGCCCGCCTGCTTCAGCGACGGGATCGCGTCGGGCGCCGGCACCTCGATCCAGTCGACCTGGCCCGCCCGCAGCGCCGCGACGCGGGCATTGGCCTCCGGGATCGGCAGCAGCCGGACCTTGTCGACCTTGGCCATCCGGTTCGGATCCCAGTACCCGTCGAACCTGGCGAGATCGACCGCCTCCCGCGGGGCGACGCGGGTGATCCTGAACGGACCCGTCCCGGCCGCCGGCAGGGCCGCGACCTTGCTCCAGTCACGCCCGGCCTTCTCGAAGGAGGCGGGCGAGGTGAAGAGCAGGTAGACCACCATGTAGGGGAAGTAGGAGGCGACCTGGGTGGTGGTGATCTGCACGGTCGAATCGTCGACCTTCCTGTAGCTCCCGACCAGCGGCGCCCGGGCCCGGGAGATGCCGGCGCCCTGCGGCTCGAATTGCGGGCTGTCGTTCTTGAAGTAGCGGTCGAGGTTCCAGATCACCGCGTCGGCGTTGAACGGCGTCCCGTCGTGGAACGTCACGCCCTGGCGCAGGTGGAAGGTCCAGACCGCCTTGTCGTTCGGATCCTGCTCCCAGCGCTCGGCCAGCGCCGGGACGATGCCGGCGAGCTTGGTGGTGCTCCTGAGGTCCCACTGCACCAGCCCCTCGAAGATCGGGTAGCCGAGGAAGCGCATCCCCTCGAATCCGTTGTTGGGCATGCCCGTCGTGGTGGGGATGTCGCTCGCCGTCATGGCGATGCGCAGGACGCTCTCGGCGCTGGCCGGCCCCGTCAGGGCCACGGTACCCGCCAGGGCGGCGGCAATCAGGCGGCGAAATGTCATCCGGATCCCAATCGTCGAAGTTGCGGCGCGCCGGGCGCAATTCCCGCGCCACGCTCAGGCTTAGTCCCTGCGTCCAGCGAACAGAAGATGCCGGGCGTCGCCCCTTGCGCGTGGCGCCGGCTGCGCCACGATAATAAAAAATGCGAGTCGCCAGCCGGGACGGCCGGCCCGTGAAGGAGACGCCCGTGACCGACGAGACGCCGCGCGCCATGAACGGGGCCGAGAGCTTGGTCCGGACCCTGGTGGAGGGCGGGGTCGAGGTCTGCTTCACCAATCCCGGCACCTCCGAGATGCACTTCGTCGCCGCCCTCGACCGGGTCGAGGGCATGCGCTGCGTCCTGTTCCTGTTCGAGGGCGGGGCGACCGGCGCCGCCGACGGCTACGCGCGCATGGCCGACAAGCCGGCCTCGACCCTGCTGCATCTCGGGCCCGGCCTCGCCAACGGGCTGGCCAACCTCCACAACGCCAAGAAGGCGCGCACCCCCGTCGTCAACATCGTCGGCGAGCACGCGACCTACCACCGCGAGTACAACGCGCCGCTCACCTCGGACATCGAGGGGCTGGCCCGTCCGATGTCCTCCTGGGTGCGGACGGGCATGAGCGCGACCGAGATCGGCTCCGACGGCGCCGCCGCCATCGCGGCCGCCCGGACCGCCCCCGGTCAGGTCGCGACCCTGATCCTGCCGGCCAACACCGCCTGGGATCCCGGCGCCGGGCCCGCGCCGGTGCCGCCGATGGTCGCGGCGGCCGTGACGGCCCTGCGGAGCGGCGAGCCGGTGCTCCTGCATCTCGGCGACCGGGCCGTGCGCGGCGAGGGCCGGGTTCTCGCCGACCGGATCGCCCGCAAGACCGGCGCCCGGCTGATGGCGATGACCTCCAACGCCCGGATCGACCGCGGCGCCGGCACCGTGCCGATCGAGCGCCTCCCCTACCCGATCGACCAGGGCATCGCGGCGCTCAAGGACTTCCGCCACATCATCCTGATCGGCGCGACCCCGCCGGTGGGGTTCTTCGCCTATCCGGGCAAGCCGAGCCTGCTGGCGCCGGAGGGCAGCACCACGATCTCGCTGGCCACGCCCGAGGAGGACCAGATCGACGCCCTCGAGCGGCTCGCCGAGGCCGTCGCGGCCCCGGCGGCCGAGCCGGTCGCCGTCGGGCCGCGGCCGAAGCTCCCGACCTCCGGCCCCCTCGACCAGGACACGATCGGGCAGGTGCTCGGCGCGCTGATCCCCGAGGGCGCGGTGATCTGCGACGAGTCGATTACCACGGGCCGCAACTTCTTCGCCCTGACCCGGGACGCGGCGCCCCACACCTGGCTCCAGCTCAGCGGCGGCTCGATCGGCCTCGGCATCCCGATGGCGACCGGCGCCGCCGTGGCCTGCCCCGACCGCAAGGTCATCAACCTGCAGGCCGATGGCAGCGGGCTCTACACGGTGCAGGCGCTCTGGACCCAGGCCCGCGAGCATCTCGACGTGGTGACGCTCGTCTGGTCGAACCGCTCCTACGCGATCCTGCGGGCGGAACTCACCAATGTCGGCGCGCTCAATCCCGGCCCGAAGGCGCTCGGCATGCTGAGCCTCGACGATCCGGCCGTCGATTGGGTGAGCCTCGCCCGAGGCTTCGGCGTCGCCGGGCGGCGGGTCGAGACCCTGCCCGACTTCATCGAGGCGTTCCAGCACGGGCTGGCCAACAAGGGACCGCACCTCATCGAAGTGGCTCTGTGAGCGGGGCAACGTACGCCCTCCCCGGCCTCGACGGGCCGGCGGAGATCCGCGTCGACCGCTGGGGACTGGCGCATATCCGTGCCGGCAGCGCGCTCGACGCCTTCCGGGCGCAGGGGTTCAACGCGGCGCGGGACCGGCTCTGGCAGCTCGACCTGTGGCGCAAGCGCGGCCTCGGCCTGCTGGCGGCGGATTTCGGGCCGGGCTACCTCGCGCAGGACCGGGCCGCCCGGCTGTTCCTCTACCGCGGCGACATGGCGGCCGAGTGGGCGGCCTACGGGCCGCAGGACACGCGGGCCATCGTCACCGCCTTCGTGGCGGGGATCAACGCGTTCGTCGCGCTCACCGAGGCGCGGCCCGACCTGCGCCCGCCGGAATTCGCCGTGACGGACACGCGCCCGGCCCTGTGGCAGCCGGAGGACGTGGTGCGCATCCGCAGCCACGCGCTGATCCGCAACGTCCTGTCCGAGGTCGCCCGCGCGCGGGTCCTCGCCCGCGGCCGGAGCCCGGCGGACGGGCTGGCCGCGGACGACCTGCGCAAGCGGATCAGCCCGCCGCACGACCCGGTCATCCCCGACGGCCTCGACGCCGCCGACTGGCCGGACGACCTCCTCGACGCCTTCCGGCTGGCCACGGCGCCGGTCGGGTTCAGCCCCGAGCGGATGGCGGCGTCCCGCGCGGAGGCCTGGGACTGGTCGAAGGTCGACGCGCACGGGACCGTCACGCGCGGCCCCCGCGGCGCGGCGAAGGAGCCGGCCGAGGGCTCGAACAACTGGGTTGTCGGGCCGTCCCGCACCGCCACCGGGCGGCCGATCCTGGCGAGCGACCCGCACCGGGTCTACCTGCAGCCCTCGCTGCGCTACGCCGTCCACCTCACCGCGCCGGGGCTCGACGTGATCGGGGCGGGCGAGCCGGCCCTGCCCGGCATCTCCATCGGCCATAACGGCCGGGCCGCGTTCAGCCTCACCATCGCGCCGATCGATCAGGAGGACCTGTTCGTCTGCGCGATCGACCCGGCCGATCCCGACCGCTACCGTTCCGGCGACGGCTGGGCCCCGATCGCGCGCGTCGCGGAGCGGATCCCGGTGCGCGGCGGGCCGGACGAGACCGTGATCCTCGGCTTCACCCGGCACGGGCCTGTCCTCCGCGAGGACGGGGGCCGCGCCTTCGCGCTGCGGACCGTGTGGTCGGAGGCCGGCGCTGCCGCCTATCTCGGCAGCCTCGCCTATCTCGGCGCCACGACGCCCGAGGCCTTCGGCGAGGCCCTGCGCCACTGGTCGGCGCCCTCGGTGAACCAGCTCTACGCCGACACGGCGGGGCGGATCGCGTGGTTCATGGCCGGCAAGGCGCCGGTGCGGCCCGGCCATGACGGCCTGCTGCCGGTGCCGGGCGACGGCCGCTACGACTGGGCCGGCTTCCAAGATCCCGCCGCACTGCCCCGGAGCGTCGATCCGGAAGCGGGCTGGCTCGCCACCGCCAACGAGATGAACCTGCCGCCGGACTATCCCGTGGAGGACCGGAGGGTCGGGTTCGAGTGGGCCGAGCCGTGGCGCGCCCGCCGCATCCGGGCGGTCCTCGGCGGGCAGGACCGGCACAGCTTCGCGGATTCGCGGGCACTCCAGGGCGACGTCGTCTCCGAGCCGGCCCGGCGGCTGGCCGACCTGGTGCGGGCCCTGCCGGCGGCGCTCGATCCCGACGCCGCCGCGGCCCGGACCGCGCTGGCCGCGGTCGACGGCGCGCTGCACCACGGCTCCGCGGCGGCCGCCCTCATCGAGGTGGTCTGGGTCCGGCACCTCCGCCCGGCCCTGCTCGCGGCGCTCGTGCCCGATGCCGGGACGCGCCGCCTCCTCCCGCCCGGCGATACGCAGAGCCTGATCGAGCGGCTGGAGACCGGTNGACGCCGCCGCGGCCCGGACCGCGCTGGCCGCGTTCGACGGCGCGCTGCACCACGGCTCCGCGGCGGCCGCCCTCATCGAGGTGGTCTGGGTCCGGCACCTCCGCCCGGCCCTGCTCGCGGCGCTCGTGCCCGATGCCGGGACGCGCCGCCTCCTCCCGCCCGGCGATACGCAGAGCCTGATCGAGCGGCTGGAGACCGGTCTCGACCCGGCGACGCGCGCGTCCCTGCTCACCGACGCCCTCGGCGCCGGCCTTCGCACCTGCCGGGACCGGATGGGCAGCGACCCCGCGGACTGGTCCTGGGGGCGGCTGCACCACGCGCTGTTCAAGCACCCGCTGACGGCCCTGGCGCCCGGATCCGGCTGGGATGTCGGCCCGCTGCCCGTGGGCGGCGCCGCGGCATCGGTCATGCACGCGGAGTACCGGACCGACACGTTCCGGCTCACCCACGGCGCCTCGTTCCGCATGGTCGTGGACGTGGGCGACTGGGACCGCTCGGTCTTCATCAACGTGCCGGGCCAGTCGGGGAACCCGGGCAGTCCGCACTACGCCGACCTGGCCCCGGTCTGGGGGCGCCAGGACTACGTGCCGATGCTCTACGGCCGCGCGGCCGTGGACGCGGCGA
Source organism: Methylobacterium mesophilicum (assembly GCF_036441335.1). Classification (GTDB taxonomy): domain Bacteria; phylum Pseudomonadota; class Alphaproteobacteria; order Rhizobiales; family Beijerinckiaceae; genus Methylobacterium; species Methylobacterium mesophilicum_B. The sequence goes on along the minus strand of NZ_MLBW01000015.1, from coordinate 12,748 downwards.
CCGAGACGCTCATCACGCTGACCCCGAGCCCCGCCTGACCCGGCGGCCGGGACGGATTGGGACAGGACCTTGAAGATCTTCATCGCCGGCCTCGCCACCGAGACCAACACCTTCGCGCCGCTGCCCACCGGACGGTCGGCGTTCCACGCCGACTTCGCCCGCCGGGACGGCAGCCGGAACCCGCCGAGCCTCAGCAATATCGGCCTCAAGGCCTGGCGCGCGCTGGCCGAGGCGGACGGGCACGCGGTCGTCGAGAGCCTCTCGACCTTCGCGCAGCCCGGCGGGATCACCCTGCGGGGCGTCTACGAGGAGCTGCGCGACGCCCTGCTGGCGGACCTGGAGGCCGCGATGCCGGTCGACGCGGTGCTGCTGTTCATGCACGGCGCCATGGTGGCCGAGGGGTACGACGACTGCGAGGGCGACACTCTGGAGCGGGTCCGCGCCATCGTCGGCCCGGAGGCAACGATCGGCGTCGAGCTCGACCTCCACTGCCACCTCACCGAGACGATGCGGGCCAGCGCCGACGTCATCGTGATCTACAAGGAATACCCGCACACCGACATCGTCGACCGCGCCCGCGACCTGTACCCGCTGGTCGTCCGGACCGTGGCGAAGGACATCCGGCCGGTGATGGCCTACGCCGACTGCCGGATCGTCAACATGTGGCGCACCAGCCGCGAGCCGGTCGCGGGCTTCGTCCGCCGCATGGAGGCGTTGGAGGGGCGCGACGGCATCCTGTCGGTCTCCTTCGGGCACGGCTTCCCCTGGGGCGACGTGGCCGATGTCGGCGCCAAGATGCTGGTCGTGGCCGACGGCGATGCCGGCAAGGCGCAGGCGCTGGCCGACGAGCTGGCCGGTGCCGTCTGGGCGATGCGCGAGGAGGCGGCGAGCCACTGCGACACGATCGACGCGGCCATCGACCGGGCGCTCGCCTCCGGCGACCCGCGCCCGATGGTGCTCGCCGACTTCGCCGACAATGCCGGCGCGGGCGCGCCCTCCGACAACACCGCGATCCTCGCCCGCCTCGCCGAGCGGGGCATCGCGGACGTGGCGCTCGGCCTGATCTGGGATCCCGGCGCCGTCGGCATCTGCCACGAGGCCGGCCTCGGGGCGACCTTCACCCTCCGGATCGGCGGCAAGTGCGGCGTGACCTCCGGGAACCCGGTGGACCTGCGCGTCACGGTCCGCGGCCTCTCGGACGACCACAGCCAGACCGGCCTCAGCGGCGGCCGGGCCCATCTCGGCCCCGCGGCCTGGGTGGAGGCGGACGGGATCCACGTGGTGCTGACCCACAAGCGCCAGCAGGCCTTCGCGCCCGACGCGTTCACGGGCCTCGGCCTGAGCCTCGACGACAAGCGGATCGTCGTGGTGAAGTCGATGCAGCACTTCTACGCCGCCTTCGCGCCGATCGCGAGCGAGGTCCGCTACGTCGCGGCGCCCGGCGCCGTGCCCCCGGATTACGGCGCGATCCCCTACACCAAGCGGTCCGGCCTCTACTGGCCGCGCGTCGCCGATCCGTTCGTCGAGGAGAGAGCCCGATGATCCCGGAGACGATCCCGGAGACGATCCAGGACCTGCCCTTCGACGCGCGCGACATCCTCGCGACCCTGCAGCCCTGGGTCCTGTGCGAGAGCCCGACCCACGACGCGGCGGCGGTCAACCGCATGATGAGCGTCGCCGCCCGCGACCTCGCCCTCCTCGGGGCGACCGTCGAGACGATCCCGGGCCGCATGGGTCTCAGCGACTGCGTCCGCGCCCGGTTCCCGCACCCGGATCGCGGCGCCCCCGGCATCCTGGTGCTCGGCCACCTCGACACGGTGCACCCGGTCGGCACCCTCGGGAGCCTGCCCTGGCGGATCGAGGGCGACCGCGCCTACGGTCCCGGCATCCTCGACATGAAGGGCGGCAACGTCATCGCGCTGGCGGCGATCCGCGCGCTGGCGGCGGCCGGGATCGGGACGCCGCTGCCGGTGACCGTCCTGTTCACCGGCGACGAGGAGGTCGGCAGCCCCTCCACCCGCGACCTGATCGAGGCGGAGGCCGCCCGCCACGCCGTCGTGCTGGTGCCCGAACCCGGCCAGCCCGGGAACGGGGTGGTCACCGGGCGCTACGCCATCGCCCGCTTCGACCTCGAGGCCCTGGGCCGCCCGAGCCACGCCGGCGCCTCGCCCCACGAGGGGCGCTCGGCGATCCGCGCGATGGCGCGGAAGATCCTCGCCATCGACGCGCTGTCGGATGCCGACTGCACCGTCTCGACCGGGATCGTCTCGGGCGGGCAGTGGGTGAACTGCGTCCCGACCGTCTGCCGCGGGCAGGCGCTCAGCATGGCCAAGCGGCAGGCCGACCTCGACCGCGGCGTCGAGCGGATGCTGGCCCTGTCGGGCGAGGAGGACGGCGTCCGCTTCACCGTGACGCGCGGCGTGACCCGGCCCGTCTGGGAGCCGGATGCGGGCTGCATGGCGCTCTACGAGCGGGCGCGCGCGCTGAGCGAGGCGCTTGGCCAGCCCCTGCCCCATCGCAGCGCCGGCGGCGGCTCGGACGGCAACTTCACCGGCGCCAACGGCATCCCGACCCTCGACGGGCTCGGGCCGCTCGGCCAGGGCTACCACACCCTGGAGGAGCACGTGCTGATCGAGACCCTGCCGCAGCGGGCCCGGCTGTTCGCGGCCCTGCTGGCCCATCTCGGCGCCGCCGGCCGGGCCTGAGCCCGGCCGCGCCGCTCTCGGGCGCGGCCACGGTTCGGGCCCGGTCGACACGGATCCGCCTCAGGCCGGATCGACCGGCATCTCCGGCACGCCGCCGGCCTCGATCGCCGCCCCGGCCGCGAGGCAGAGGTCCTCCCGGTAGCGGGCGGCGACCAGTTGCACCCCGACGGGCGTGCGCCCGACGAGGCCGGTCGTCACCGTGAGCGCCGGGACGCCGATCGGCGCCAGCCCGACCTGCAGCAGGTTCGCCTCGAAGGCCCGGGCGATCCCGGCATCGCCGGTCCGGTCGAGACCGTCCGGGAAGGGCAGCTCGCCCGAGACCGGGACGAGCAGCACCGGGGTCTCGGCGAGGAACACCGCCCAGTCCCGCGCCAGCGTCGCCCGGCGGGTCAGCGCCCGGGCGATGGAATCGGGCGCCATCGCCTCGGCCCGCGGCCGGAAGCTCTCCAGGAGACCGATCGCCGCCGGATCCCCTTCCCGCTCCGCCGCGGCCCGGACCGCCGCGTAGCCGTCGCCGAGCCAGAGCTGGAGCTGCAGCTCGCTCGCCTCCCGGATCGGCGGGGTGTCGGCGATCTCCGTGACTTCCCACCCGGCCTCGCCGAGGCGCCGCGCGGCCTCGCGCAGCGCGGCCTCGACCTCCGGTGCTGTGGCGAGACCCCCGGGCCGCACGCAGAGGGCGACCTTGCGCGCGACCGGCGGGCCGTCCAGCGGCGCCGGCACCCACCACGGGTCGCGCGGGTCGGGTGCGGCCATGACCTCGAGGCCGAGGCGCAGGTCGGCGATGCTGCGGGCGAGCGGACCGGAGACCGCCATCAGCTGGGGGCCGATGCCGCGCTCGGGCGAGGACGCGTTCCAGGCCGGGATCCGGCCCAGGCTCGGGCGCAGCCCGTGCACGCCGCAGGCGTAGMCCGGGTAGCGCACCGAGCCGGCGATGTCTGTGCCGTGCGCGATCGCCCCGATCCCGGCCGCCACCGCGGCGCCGGCGCCCCCCGACGAGCCGCCGGGCGTCAGCGCCGGGTCGCGGGGATTCCTGGTGTCGCCGTGGAGCTGGTTGGTGGTGAACCAGCGCAGCGAGAAGGCCGGCGTGTTGGTCCGCCCGAGCAGCACGGCGCCGGCCCGGCGCAGGTTGGCGACGACCGGATTGTCGTCCGTCGCCACGAGGTCGCGCTGGAGGCGCAGGCCGTTCGTCGTCGCGAAGCCGCGCTGGTCGGCGTTGACCTTGACGGTGACCGGCACGCCCGCCAGCGGACCGGGGGCCTCGCCCCGCGCCCGGGCGGCGTCCACCGCGTCCGCCTGCGCCAGCACGTCCTCGGGGCGGTGCTCGACCACGGCGTTGATCCGCCCGTTGACGGCGTCGAGCCGGTCGAGGGCGTCCCGCGCCACCTCCCGGGCCGAGACCTGGCCGGAGCGGATCCGGGCCGCGAGGTCGGTCGCCGTCAGACGCCAGAGCTGCATGGGTGTTCCTTTCGCGCCCGGACGGGCGGGATCCATCCTACGATTCGCACCGCCCGGGCGGCTCCCGGCCGGCCCGCGCAGCATATTCAAAATGCAAGACGGCGGCCGCTTTTTTGCGCATCCGCGGATCGCGAGCCCGGCCAAGGCTTTGCCGCGCTGCAGCGGAAGCGCCTAAGCATTTCGACGTATACAACCCTTGCCACCCTGGGAACGACTGATAACCTCGCCCTCGTTCGCGCGTTCGACCGGCCAAACCAGTGAGAAGGGACGACTTCCTCAGACGAAAGCAGGCACCCTCCAGCATAAGGCAGGCTCCCATGGCAGAGGTGATTCGCGTCAGGCCGACTCACGACGGCACCTATACCGTGTATCGCGGGACACTCGCGTTGATATGCGGTCTCACCCGCCTCCAGGCCGAGCGCTACGAAGCAAGTCTCAGCCGACAGCAGCGCGCCGACCTCGCGGTCGCCGGCATCTGAACCGCATCGTCGCCGTACACCGGGCCGGCGCCGCCGTCGTCGCGGCCGTGCCGGCTCACGCCCTCAGGCGCGGTTCGGCGCGTCGAGGTCCAGCGTGCCGAGGTCGCCCACGGCGCCCGACGCGTCGAGGCCGCGCCGACGGGCCGCGACCGTGAAGCCCTGGTCCGCCCGGCCGATCTCGTAGAGCAGGTAGGAGGCCCGGCGCGACGCGATCGCCCCGTGGCCGTCCGCGCGCGCCGACGCGGAGGGCGCCCCGATGACCGGAACGGTCCGCCCGTCCGGCCCCGCGATCCGGGCGGTGCTGGTGACGTGATTGTGACCGTGCAGGATCAGGTCCGCGCCGGCCCGTCCGATCATCGCGGTGAACGCCGCTGCGTCCTTGAGCTCGCGCCCCGGCGAGGCGCCGCCGGGCTGCGGCGGATGGTGGATCATCACCACCCGGAACGGCCGGCCGGGCTCGGTGGCCAGGGCGCGGAGCAGGGTCTCGGCCGCGGCCAGCTGCGACGCGCCGAGGCGGCCGGTCGCCACGAAGGGCTTCGTCGGGATCGCGCTGGACAGGCCGACCAGGGCCAGGGGGCCCCGCCGCCGCAGGTACGGGAAATGGCCCCAGGAGCCCGAATCGTCCCCCGTGTAGCGGCCGCAGGCGGCGAGCAGGCCCTCCAGGGAGCCGCGGACGTAGGCGTCGTGGTTGCCCGGCACGAAGCTCACCGCGTCGGGGGACCCCAGGGCCTCCAGGAAGGTGCGGGCGGTCTCCCACTCGCTGGGCAGGCCGATGTTGCACAGGTCGCCCGTGCAGGCGACGTGCGCGGCCCCCTGCGCCTTCAGGTCGGTGACCAGGGCCTCCAGCACGGTCATGTCGTGACTGCGCGAGCGCCCCCGCCGCCAGTTGGCGTAACCGGTGGCGCGCTTGCCGATGAGCTGGCGGAGACGCACCGGCCCGAGGGGGCCGACATGCGGATCGCTGAGATGGGCGAGGCGGAAGGTCAACGCCGGTGGGCACCCTCGAGACCGGGAGAGGCGTCCCGCATCGCGGGCGCGGCGCGTCCCGTCAAGCGCTTCCGATCAGCATCCCGACGACGAGCACGAGCGCGCCGCCGAGCATGACCTGCAGGGCCGCGCGCCAGAACGGCGTCGCCATGAAGCGCGTGCGGATCGCCGCGATGACCACGAGTTCCACGATCACCACCAGGACCGCGAGGCTGGTGGCCAGGACGAACGGGTTCGGCCAGCCGGCCGGGAGGGTGTCGGGGATCGCGTAGGGCAGCGTGTGGCCGAGGCCGCCGAGGGTCGTCATCGCCCCGCAGACCAGGCCGCGCATCCACGGATCGCCGCGGCCGGTGACCGCGCCGTCGTCCGACAGGGCCTCGGTGAACCCCATGCTGATGCCGGCGCCGACCGAGGCCGCGAGCCCCACCAGGAAGGTCGCGCCGTTGTGACCCGTGGCGAACGCCGCCGCGAAGATCGGCGCGAGGGTCGAGACCGAGCCGTCGATCAGGCCGGCGAGGCCAGGCTGCACGTAGCGCAGCACGAAGGTGCGGCGGGCTTCGGCGTGCAGTTCTGCGGCGCTGTCGAGGACGGCGGCCATGCGAGTCTCCTTCTTTTGACCAATTCCAATCTACAGTCTGGAATTGATCTAAACAAGAGGCGCCGCCGTGTTTTCGCCGCGCCGCGGGAGCATCCGCGGCGGCGGAAGGGCGGCCCGTCCCGGCGGCCTATCCGTGTGGTTGTGGGCGAGGCCGATTGTCTCGTCTCCGGAGCGGGGGCTAGACCATGCGCGGTCGGATTCGGTCCGGAACTCCTCGGGCGGCGGCGCGCCGGCCCGACCCAAGCGTGACATGAGCCTCGGTAAGCGTCTCCTCCGCAGCCCGCCCGTTCAGCGCCTCCTCGGCCGACTCGCGGCGGCCTATCTCCGGCTGGTGCGCCTCACCAACCGCTTCGAGATCCGGGCGGGCGAGGTGTCCGCGGGCGCCGCGGACGGGTGGATCGACGCGCAACTGCCGCTCATCGCCGGCATGTGGCACGGGCAGCACATCATGATGCCCTTCATGCGCAGGCCGGGCGATCGGGTCGCCACGATCATCTCCAAGAATCCGGACGGCAACATCAACACGATCGCGCTGGAGCACCTCGGCGTGCGGGTGATGCGGGCCTCCGGCGCCCGCGGCCGCGGGCGCGCCACCGATCAGCGCGCCAAGGGCGGCGCGGAGGGCCTGCGGGCCATGCTGCGGGCCCTGAAGGCCGGCGAATCCGTGGCCTTCAGCGCCGACGTGCCCAAGGTCTCGCGCCGATGCGACGCCGGGATCCTCACCCTCGCGCGCTTCTCCGGCCGGCCGATCGTCCCGGCGGCCGTGGTGACGAGCCGGCACCTGCGCTTCAACTCCTGGGACCGGGCCTGCCTCGGGCTGCCCTTCGGCCGCGGCGCGATCGTGCTGGGCGACCCGATCTACGTCCCGCGGGACAGCGAGGGCGAGGCGTTCGAGACGCTCCGCCGCTTCGTCGAGGCCGAGATGAACCGGGTCCACGCCCGTGCCTACGCGCTCGTCGGGCGCGCCGACCGGGCCGCGCTCTACCGCGACCCCCTCCCCGAGACGGCGCGCGCGCCGGTGGGAGACCTCGCGTGAGGCGCCCGTCCGTGACCCTGCCGCTGCAGGCCTACCGGGCCGGCCTGCGCATCGGCGAGCCGGCGCTGACCGGTCTGCTCGCGTGGCGCGCGCAGCGCGGCAAGGAGGATCCGCGCCGGCTCCCGGAGCGGCGGGGCCTGCCCGGGCGAGCCCGGCCGGTCGGGCCGCTGGCCTGGATGCACGGCGCGAGCGTGGGCGAGGCCCTGTCGTTGATCGGGCTCGTCGAGGGCATGATCGCCCGCGGCTTCTCGGTCCTCGTCACCACGGGCACGCGCGCGGCCGCCGAGCTGGTCGGCGGCCGGCTGCCCCCGGGCGCGGTGCACCAGTACATGCCCCTGGACGCGCCGCGCTGGGTCGGGCGCTTCCTCGATCATTGGCAGCCGGACCTCGCGGTGATCGCCGAGTCGGAGATCTGGCCGAACACGATCCTGGCGCTCGACGAGCGCGAGATCCCGCTGATCCTGGTCAACGGGCGCATGTCGGAGCGCTCGTTCCGGGGCTGGGAGCGCTGCCCGCGCACCGCCAAGGCGCTCCTGTCGCGGATCGCGATCTGCCTCGCGCAGACCCAGGAGGACGGCGAGCGCTTCGCCAAGCTCGGCGCGCCGCGCGTGAGCATCGCCGGCAACCTGAAATTCGACGCCTCGGTGCCGCCGGCCGACGCGCAGCAGCTCGCCTATCTGGGATCCATGATGGCGGGCCGGCCGGTCTGGGTCGCGGCGAGCACGCATCCCGGCGAGGAGGCCATGGTCGCCTACGCGCACGCGATGCTGAAGGCGCAGTTCCCCCAGCTCCTGACAATCGTCGCCCCGCGCCACCCGGCCCGGGGAAGCGAGGCCGTCGCCTGCGCGAACGCCGTCGGCCTGCGCAGCGCGCGGCGGTCCAGCGGCGGTCGCCCCCATCCCTCGATCGAGGTCTACGTCGCCGACACGATCGGCGAGCTGGGGCTGTTCTACCGCCTCAGCCCCCTGGTGTTCCTCGGCGGTTCCCTCGTTCCGCGGGGCGGCCAGAACCCGATCGAGCCCCTGCGCCTCGATTCGGCGGTGCTGCACGGGCCGCACACCGAGAATTTCGGCGTGATCTACCGGGCCCTGGACCGCGCCGGCGGCGCGATGCCGGTGCGCGACGGCGTCGAGCTGGCGGCGGTCGCCGCCGAACTCCTCGGTGACCGGGCGCGCCTCTCCGACATGGCCCGCGCCGGGCAGCGCGCCCTGGAGCCGTTCGAGGGGGCGGTGGCGCGNGGTGCGGGTCGATCCCGCGCACCACGCCGCCGCCGATGTCGGTGACGAGCCGCTGCTCCTCGCCCGCCTCGCGCCCGCGGTCGTCGCCCGGGACCGCCCGGCCGGGGCCGCCCTGTGCCGGAGCCTCGGCGCCGACGTCATCGTGATGGATGACGGCCTCCAGAACCCGAGCCTCGCGAAGGACCTCAGCCTCGCGGTGGTCGACGGACCCGCCGGTCTCGGCAACGGCCTGCCGTTCCCGGCGGGTCCGCTGCGCGCGCCGCTCGCCCGGCAATGGCCGCACGTCGCTGGTCTGATCGTGATCGGCGACGGGGCCGGGGGCGACGCGGTCGCCCGGGCCGCCGAGCGGCGCGGCCTGCCGGTCCACAGGGCGCGCCTCGTCCGGGAGACGGACGATCTGGCCGGCCGCCGCTGCCTCGCCTTCGCGGGGATCGGCCGCCCGGAGAAGTTCTTCGCGACCCTGGCCGAGGCGGGGGCGGTGATCGTCGGGACGCGCTCCTACCCGGACCACCATCCCTACCGGGCGCGCGCGCTGACGGCGCTGTCCGAGGCGGCCCGGCGCCTCGACGCGGAGCTCGTGACCACCGAGAAGGACGCGGTGCGCCTGCCGCAAGCCTTCGCGGCGGGCGTGCGGGTGCTGCGCGTCCGCCTCGCGTTCGACGACGCGGACGCCCTGCGCCGGCAGATCCGCGGCGCGCTCGCCGCCCCGTGACCGCCGGTGGCGACCGTCAGGGGCGGCCGGTTTCCTTCAGCCGCTTGAGGATCGCCTCGGGGGAGACGTAGGCCTCCTGGCGGGCGGCGCTCCAGTAGCGCAGGGAGTCGAGCGGGATCGGCTCGCCGGTCACCGCGCAGCGCACGAAGCTGCCGGGCTTGACCACCCGCATGGTGCCGTCGCCGTACTCGACGACCGCCTCGCCGTTGTTCGCGCGCTCGTAACGACCCAGCACGTCCGCCTCCTGCTCGATGGTGCCTTCTACACGATCCGCGCGCGCCGCGATGCCCGCGGGGCTCAGGTCAGCATCGACGGGGTCTCGTCCCGCGCCAGCAGGGTCCGGGCCGTGGCCGCGTCGACGTGCATCCGCTCGACCAGGGCCGCGGCGCTGGCGAACCGCTCCTCGCCGCGGATGTACCCGACGAACTCCACGGCGATGTCGTGCCCGTAGAGATCGCCGGAGAAGTCGAACAGGTAGGTCTCCAGCAGCGGCGCGCCGTCGTCGAAGGTCGGGCGGCGCCCGTAGCTCGCCACGCCGTCGCGGAACGCGCCCGAGGCCAGGCGGACCCGCACCGCGTAGATGCCGTGCGCGAGCCCGCAATCGGGCAGCATCACGTTGGCGGTGGGGAAGCCCAGCTGGCGGCCCCGCTTGTCGCCGTGGCGGACCGTCCCGAGGACGAACCAGCGATAGCCGAGCAGCGCGTTGGCGCGGGCGACGTCGCCGGCCGCGAGGGCCGCGCGGATCGCGCTCGAGGAGACCGGCTCGGTCTCGTCGCCGAGGGCGACCGGCGCCACGATGCGGCAGCTCATCCCCGCCTCCCGGCAGAGGTCGGCCAGGATCGCGGGCGTGCCCTCACGGCCACGGCCGAAATGAAAATCGTGTCCGACGACGACGCCGGACAGGCCCAGCGATCCCTTCAGGAAGTCGAGCACGAAGGCGCGGGCGCCGGTCTCGGCCAGGTCCCCGTCGAAGCGGCGCACGATCAGCCCGTCGAGGCCCAGATGCGCGAACACGATCTCCTTCGCGGCGAGGCCGGTGAGCCGGAACATCGGCGCGTCGGGCATGAAGTAGGCCCGCGGGTGCGGTTCGAAGGTCAGGATCGCGGACGGCCGGCCGGCCGCGCGGGCGGCGGCGCGCACGCTGTCGACGAGCGTCCGGTGCCCGAGATGGACGCCGTCGAAGTTGCCGATCGCCGCCACGGCGCCCGCCAGGGCCGGCGGGACGGGGGCGTCGGCGCGGCAGATCGTGAAGGGTCGCGCGGCCGTGTCGTCGCCTGTGGCCATCGGTTCGGGTCGAGTGCTCGGAAGGGTCGGATAGGGTCGCCTGACATGCCGCGAGGGGCCCGACGCGGCCGGACCCTGCCCAAAGGCGCCCGGAGGGTCAAGCGAGGCGGCCCACGCGGGCGGCCATGCGCGGGCCGCGCCGATTAACGGCTTCGCAATGCGCGTGCCCTATTTGAAATGCTGTGCAGCGCAGCTAAATTGCAGCGTTAGCGAAGCGTTAATCTATCCGGGAGCCGCCGCGGCTTCCCGCCGGGCAATACGGAGCAGTTGTTCGATGGCTCTCGACCTGAGCATGCCGATCCTCGTTGTCGACGATTACCAGACGATGGTCCGCATCATCCGCAATCTACTGAAGCAGCTCGGCTTCGAAGAGGTCGACGACGCTTCCGACGGGACCGAGGCGCTCGCGCGACTGAAGGGGCGCAAGTACGGGCTCGTCATCTCCGACTGGAACATGGAGCCGATGACCGGCTACGAGCTGCTCCGCCACGTGCGCGCCGACGAAAATCTTCGCACGACACCGTTCATCATGGTGACGGCCGAATCGAAGACCGAGAACGTGATCGCGGCCAAGAAGGCCGGCGTGAACAACTACATCGTCAAGCCCTTCAACGCGGCCACGCTGAAGTCCAAGATCGAGGCGGTCTGCGGCAGCTGACCGGCCTCGCGTCTTCGACCACCGCGCGTCCGGACGGATCGCTCCCGCGCCGCCGGACGCCGAGACGTGGCGTGGCCGGCCAGGACGGCCACAGATCCGAGGAGGAGAGCATGTCGTCAGCCGCCGCACGGCAGCCCGATCTGCGGCTTCGGGAGCCGCAGACCGTGATCTCCGAGCTGATCGAGATCGCGGATTACATCGCCCATCTCCGCGAGGAGATCGGGGCGCTGCGCGCGAACGAGATGAGCCGGGACCGGATTCCCATGGCGCACGAGGAGCTCGGCAGCGTCGTGGAGGCGACGGCCGGTGCCACCAACACGATCATGGAGGCCGCCGAGGCGATGCTCGGCCTGCCCGACGGGCCGGGCTACCGCGACGCGGTCGAGGAGCGCATCAACACGATCTTCGAGGCCTGCGCGTTCCAGGACATCACCGGCCAGCGCATCGCCAAGGTGGTGGAATCGCTGCGCCTGTTCGAGCAGCGCCTCGCCCGCTTCGTCGGCGCCGTGAAGGCCCGCGACGCGGCCTCCATGGATCCCGCCGAGCGCGCCCGGCGGACCCGGGCCGAGGATCTCATGCTGAACGGCCCGCAGGCCGTGGACGCCATGCCCTCCCAGGACGACATCGACGCGCTGTTCGCCTGACCCGGACCGGCGCGGGCTCGGCCGCCGGGGGAATCGTCGCCTGCGCGGCGGTCGACACGGTGGCGGTCGACTCGGTGGCGGTCGACTCGGCTGCGGCTGACCGGCTAGACCGCCTTCCGGACCCGCCGCGATGCGGGGCGGGCGGAGGCCGCGGCAGCGATGACGGCGCAGTTCTGGTCCGAGCTCACCACCGAAGACTTCACCCGACGCGACATGGGTCGCGCGATCGCCGTCCTGCCGGTGGCCGCCATCGAGCAGCACGGCCCCCACCTGCCGCTCGCCACCGACACCCTCATCGCCGAGGGCTACCTCGCCCGGGTGCGCGACGGCGTGCCGGCGGATCTCGACGTGCTGCTGCTGCCGGTCCAGCCGGTGGGCAAGTCCGACGAGCACGACGCGTTTCCCGGCACGCTCTCCCTGGAGACCGGCACGGCGCTGGCCGCCTGGACGGGGATCGGCGCGGCCGTCCACCGCGCCGGCTGCCGCAAGCTGGTGATCGTCACGAGCCACGGCGGCAACAGCGCGCTCATCGACCTCGTGGCGGGCGAGCTGCGCGCCCGGTTCGACATGGTCGCGGTCACGACGTCCTGGGCGCGGCTCGGCTATCCCGAGAGCCTGTTCCCGGCGGACGAGATCGCCCACGGCATCCATGCCGGCGGCATCGAGACGGCGCTGATGCTGGCCCTGCGTCCGGACCTCGTCCGGACCGACCGGGTCGCGGATTTCCCGCCGCGCACGCTGTCGATGACCCGCGCGTTCACCCATCTGCGCGCCGGGCGGCCCGCCGCCTTCGCGTGGAAGGCCGGCGACCTCCAGGCTTCGGGCGCCATGGGCGACGCGCGGCTCGGCACGGCCGAGGCCGGCCGCGCCGCGCTCGACCACGGCGCGCGGGCCTTCGTCGCCCTGCTGCGCGACGTCGACGCCTTCGAGCTCGCGCCGCCGGTGTAACCGC
>NZ_MLBW01000014.1:0-19416 GCF_036441335.1 Methylobacterium mesophilicum | reverse complement strand
GGGCGCGATCGCCGCGGCGGGCGGCGCGGCCATCGCGGGCTGCGCCTGGACCGCCGCGGCGCTGATCAACGTCCCCGATCCCGTCACCCTGGCGGCGCTCGCGGTCATCGAGCCGTCGTCGGTGGGCACGTGGTTCCCGAGCCGGATCGTCCAGGCCCCGGCCCGGGCGAGCGACCTGCCGGCGCGGCCGCGCCCGATCCTCGACCGCGTCCCCTGGAAGGGGAAGACGGTCCCGCTGATGGCGGTGCTGGAGGCGACCCACACCAACGCGTTCCTGGTGGTGCAGGACGGCGTCCTGATCCACGAGTGGCAGCGCGCGGGCACCGGGCCGGAGACGCTGTTTCCCTCATGGTCGGTGGCGAAGTCCGTCGTCTCGCTGCTGGTCGGCGCCGCGGTGGCGCGGGGCCAGCTCGCCGAGACCGACCGGGTCTCCGCGCTCCTGCCCGAGCTGCGGAACGGCGCGGTCTTCGGCCAGATCACCGTGCGCAACCTCCTCGACATGGCGAGCGGGATCGCGGTGCCGGAGAACTACGATCCCCGGCACCCCCTGACCGGCACCGCCGGCATGTACCTGACGCGCGATCTCACGGCCTTCGTGCGCGACAACGCCCACCTGGCCTTCAAGCCCGGCACCAAGGGCCGCTACCGCAGCATCGACACCGAGCTGCTCGGCCTGATCCTCGCCCGGGTCGAGGGCAAGCCGCTCGCCGACATCCTGTCGGAGCGGATCTGGAAGCCGATGGGCGCCCAGGCCGACGCCACCTGGAACCTCGACCGGCCCGGCGGCATCGAGAAGGCGTTCTGCTGCATCAACGCGACGGCCCGCGACTTCGCCCGCCTCGGCCTGCTGGTGGCCGACCAGGGCCGGTCGGGCGACCACCGCATCATCCCGGGCCGCTGGATCGAGCGGATCATGACGCCGGCCCGGCGCGACGTCGACGGCTGGCAGTACTCGGCCCAGTGGTGGCACGCCCCGGGCGGCGAGGACGACGACATCTCGGCGATCGGCGTCTACGGCCAGTACATCTACGTGAACCGCGCGACCGGCACGGTGATCGTGAAGCTCAGCGACCACGGCGCCGAGCAGGACGAGGTCGACACGCTGGCGGTGATGCAGGCCATCGCGGCCGATCTCGCCGCGGGCCGCCCAGCCGCCCGCAAGGACCCGTGAGCGGGCGACCGCGCCCCTGAATTCCGATCGGTCGCGATCAGGCCGCGATCAGGCCTCGGACGGGCCGGCGCCCGGCACGGAGGGCTGCCGGGCGATCGGGCTCAGCGGCGCGAGGTCCCGCGCCCGCCAGTTGCGCAGCAGCCGCCATCCGACCCGCTTCCAGGCGATCGACGGCACCGGCGAGGCCGGATCCACGAGGGCGCTCAGAGCCCGCGTGTAGTCGAGCACCAGGCCCGGGGTCCAGGTCATGGACCGCGCCCCGTTGCGCAGGAAGGCCGCCGCCCAGAATTCCGGCGTGGTCAGCGCCGCCGCGAGCTGCCGCCAGGGATGGCCGCCGCGGCTGAACGCGCCCTCCACGGCGATGTCCAGCGCCCGCGCAACCGTGGTGGAGCAGTTGCGGCTGATGAAGTTGTAGGTGGTGTCGCGGCTGTACTGAGCCCAGAACGCCCGCAGCCGGGCGGCGTCGATGCCGTTCAGCGTCACCGCCACCGTCGCCGGGCACCAATCCGCCACCTCCGCGGCGTGCGAGGGCAGGAAGCGCCCGGGCACGTCGTTCTCCGGGCCCGCGCGCAGGCTCGAGCGCAGATTGGCGGGGGAGCGGTCGATCTCCACCGCGGGATAGTGGCTGACGTAGAGGTCGTCGCCCTGCTGCAGGGCCGCGTGGCCGGTGGAGAACCGCCCGGCCTTGTCGACGGAGGCGACGTAGCGCCGGATCAGCCGCTGGCCGGCCGGGGTGGTGGCCTGCCCGGTGGGCGTCCAGACATAGACCGTCAGGCTGCCGGGCTCGCTCGCGCCGGCACCGGAGGCAACCGGCTCGGCGGTGCCCAGGCGCCGGGTGCGCAGCCCGACCAGCGCGAGGTTGGCGCCGTTCAGGATCAGGAACATGCCGATGCAGTAGCCGACCGTGCCGGCGTACCAAGTCGGCCAGGGCTGGAGATGGAACAGGCCGAAGGCGATGCTGAGGCCGCCCAGCGCGAGCGACATCCGCCAGCCGGAGAACTTCAGCAGGCCGGCGATCGTGATCCGGACGAAGCCGTCGACCACGAAGGCGACGCCGAAGATCATGGCGAGCAGGAAGGTGCTGTGCTTCGTGGCCATCATGATCAGCACGGCCATGACCGACAGCAGCGCGCCCTTGGCGAAGCGCAGGCGGCGGGCGGTGCCGACCGCCGACACCCCGACGACGAGGGAGCTCACGCCCTCGGCCAGGAGGATCAGGCCGAACCACCGGTCCGGGACATGGAGCGCGCCGTCGAGGGAATCGATCGCCACCAAGATGCCGAGGGACGACCACAGCAGGCCGGTGGCGACGATGAGATGCCAGTGGCGGCGGACCGCGGCCCGGCCGACGAGCAGCATCCAGAGCGGCGGCATCCGGCCGCCGACCGCGTCCGCGGCGCCCGGGCCGGGCGCTTCGAGCGCGGAGAGCGCGCGCGGGATTGAGGTCGCACAGGGTCCGGACATAGGGGTCGCCCTCGATAGCGCGCGTCGTCGAGCCTCTCGCACGGATGCCGCCGTGCCGTCACGGCCGGAAGGAGGCGCCCGACAAGCGAGCGTTTCGCGAGGCGCCCGGGGCGCAAGATCCACGCCTTGCCTGAGAACTTTGTTAATCGCGGCCGGGTCCGGGCGCCAGCGCCCGCGGATAACCGCGCCCGCGATCCCGCCGCGCGCACCCCCACCGGGGTTCGGCGGGGGCGCGGGTCACGGCCCGATCAACCCGTAACGGGTCGGCATCCGTGATCGGTCCCTGTCTCCGCCACTGATTCGCGCGCCTGCAGCCTGTCATCGCGCGGCGGTTCGAAGTCATCGCCGACAGGCTGTCGGACCGGATGCCGAAACTGCGCATTGTTTGCGACGCTTCGCGAGCACAGCAACCTCATGTTGCTTCGCAAGAACAGAAAATGCTCAAAGAACATCCTAAGATAAACCGTAGACAAAATAGACAGTTTTTGTATAGTTACGCGCCAATCTTGGCAGACTCGAAGCAATTCGGCGCATGCTTGGGCGGTAAAAGCTGATCAATGCGTCAGATTTATCGATGCGCCGGTTTTCAAGCTTCGAATCTCTGTACTGGGGGATTCATGAACACCATCGATTTGAACGAAAAGACCTCGGATCCGAACACAGACCTGATCAAGTGCACGGCATCACTGGTCGCGGCCTACGTGTCTCGGAATGCGGTGGGCGTGGGAGACCTGCCGGTTCTGATCGACCAAGTGCACACGGCCATATCGGTGCTGCAGGGCGGCGGTTCGGGCTCCGGCCCCGGCTGGACCGGGCCGACAGCGGCGCAGATCGAGGCCTCGATCCAGCAGGACGGCCTGATCAGCTTCATCGACGGCCGGTCCTACAAGACCCTCAAGCGTCACCTGACGGCGCACGGCCTCACGCCGGAGCGCTACCGGGCGAAGTACGGCCTGCCGGCCGACTACCCGATGGTGGCCCCGGGCTACGCCGCCAAGCGCTCGGAGATCGCCAAGGCGATCCAGCTCGGCCACAAGGCGGCCTGAGGGCCCGTCCCGCACCGGCCTGGATCGGCGGCCCCGTCCGGGCCGCCGCGGGACACGGGCGGGGACACGCCTGACGGCGGACCGACCGGTCCGACCGTCCCGGTCTCCGCGCTGGGATCGGGGGCCCTGGGGGGCCAGCGCGGAGACCGTCCATGATGGACCGGCGCGGCAGGGCGGGTCGAATCCCGCGAGCGTCCGCCCGGGGCGCGGGCCGCTCAGGCCCGGGCGACCGCCAGGATCCCGTCGTCGATGGGGACGAAGCGGACGCCCGCCCGGCGCAGCGCCTCGACCGCGTGCAGGCGGGACCGGCTTCCCCGATGCTCGCTGTCCTCTTCCAGACGCCGCACCGTGGAATGCGACAGGCCGCTCGCCTGAGCGAGTTCCATCATCGACCAGTCGAGGAGAGCCCGCGCGGCCCGCAGGTGGTGACCGCTCACGGCATGCTCCAGCCCCTCGTGCAGGCCGACCGGGTGCGGGGCGTGGTTGCGGACGGGGTATTTGAGCCCGCAGCGGCCCAGATAGGTCCCGTCCGGGTCCCAGACCGGCATCGTGAGGATCCGGAAGTGCCAGCGCTCGCCGTTGGCGAGACACTCGTGGGCGTCCCCCTGGAAGAACGCCCGCCGCTCGATCTGCTCCAGGGCCGCCGCCCGGAAGCCCGCGCGCTCCTCGGGGACGATCAGGAGATACGGGTCGGCGCAGATCTCCTCCAGCGGGAGCCCGTGGACCTGGGCGACGGCGAACGGGATGTCCCGGACGCGGTCGAGCCCCATCGAGAAGGTCGCGATATGCTCCGTCAGGTAGAGCGCGCTCTGCCGGCGGCGCTCCTCCTGCCGCAGACGCGCCAGCTGCTCGCGGTCGCTCACGTCGAGCGCCGTGCCGTTGAGGGCGACGGGCCGCCCCTCCGCCGAGACGCGCACCTCCATCGTCAGCGAGAGGGTGCGCACCGTGCCGTTCGGCCGGATCACCCGGACGATGACCTCGCGGGGGACATGCCCCTGCCGGATATCGGCCAGCGCCGGCATCAGATGCCGGTCCTCCGGATGGACCAGGCTCAGCAACAGGTCGTAGCGCGCCTTCGCGGCGTTCGGAACGAGCCCGAGCAGCCGGTAGAACCCGGGCGACCAGACCTGCTCCTCGCCCGCGAAGATCCAGCTCCAGGCACCGCTCATGCCCCGACTTTCCGTCAGAGTCAGGAACTCTCCCGACGAGAAAGTCAGAGCGCTTAAAGCTGTATGGAACATCTTAGCACCGATCGAACTCTATCACCGCTCCCGCCCCGTGGCCACGAGAATTTTTCCAGCATAAAAATTCAGAATTCAGCCGATCATCTTTCCAGTCCGGCGCAGATCCGTCCGTCAGTCCGACCGCAGCCGGACAAAAGCCACCGAAAACAGCCTGCAGCGACGCGATGTGCTCCCTGCTACACGAGTCCACGTCTGCCGCGCCGCGAATGGAGGGTCCTGAGATCCTCGACCGTATCTGGCCCCTCCGCGCGTTCGGCACGCACCGCCGTGACTGCAACGCGACCGGCCCGCGACGTTCGCGCGGACTGTCGGAAGGCCGTTCTGGTCTTACGGTGTTTCAGAATCGTGATTTTCGGTTCTCGCTTTAAATCGATCGGCAGAAAAACGGCCCTCGAGCGAAACGCGCGCATCAATCCGGCCGAAAAATCTATATGTTGCTGTCTTATTTTATCGATAATAGTTCGTAATATATTTCATTGTCTGATCTAAAGACATATATATCTGAATGATTACAGCACAATGGATGCGGATACGGGTCGGAATGTCGCGCGAAACCTGAGATCGCCGAGCCCCGGAAGCCCGGCGCGCGACGGGGCAGCGCGCGCGGCCGGATCGGCCCGGCAGACCGGGACGGGTGGGCGATGGACAGGGTGGGCGATGGACAGGGTGGGCGATGGACAGGGTGGGCGATGGACAGGGCGGGTGATTGACAGGGCGGGTCGAACAATGCGGGGAGACGGGGTCGCGCACCGGGAGGAACCGCATGAGGGTCGCCTGCATCGGCGAGTGCATGGTCGAACTGTCCGAACGCCCGGACGGGAATCTGGTCCGGGGCTTCGGCGGCGACACGCTGAACACCGCGCTCTACCTCGCGCGCCTCGGCGTCGCGGTGGACTACGTGACGGCCCTCGGCGACGACATCTGGAGCGACGAGATGGCGGCGGCCTGGGGCCGCGAGGGCATCGGCCTCGACCGGGTGCGCCGCCTGCAGGGCCGGATGCCGGGCCTCTACATCATCCGCACGGACGCCGACGGCGAGCGCAGCTTCCACTACTGGCGCGACCGGGCCGCGGCCCGGGACCTCTTCACAGAGCCGGGCGCCGCCGAGACGGAGGCGGAGCTGGAGCGCTACGACCTCGTCTACCTGTCCGGCATCAGCCTCTCGCTCTACGGCGAGACCGGGCGCGCCGCCCTGTTCGAGACCCTGTCGCGCCTGCGGGAGCGGGGCGGCCAGGTCGCCTTCGACACCAATTACCGTCCCCGCGGCTGGCCCGACCGGGACGAGGCCTGGGCGGCCTTCCGCGCGGCCCTCGCCCTGGCCGACGTGATCTTCGCCTCGGCCGAGGATCTGGACTGGCTCTTCGGCCCGGCGGGCGAGGACGAGGTGCTGCGCCACCGCGGCCGGGCCGAGATCGTGCTCAAGGCCTCGGGCGGATCCGGCCCCGTCGCCCGGGTGCTGCACGGCCCGTCCGACACCGCGGTGCCGGCCGGGCGCGCCGCGCGGGTCGTCGACACGACGGCGGCGGGCGACAGTTTCGCGGCGGGCTACCTCGCGGCGCGCATCGCCGGTCTGGCGCCGGAAGCCGCCGCCGCCGAGGCGCACCGCCTGGCCGGGGCGGTGATCGGGCATCGCGGCGCCGTGATTCCCCGGGACGCGATGCCGGTCCCCGCCGCCCGGCCGCCCGCCCCGGACGCCTGAGGGCCGCCCGAGGGAGACCGGGCCGCCCTTGAGGCGGACAAGCGCAACCGCTACCTCTCTGCCAGTGGGGGACGGCCCCCGCAGCGTCATCGCCGCGCGCGGTGCGGCCGAGAGGGCACCCGTGGCGCCGATTCCCCCGCCGATCCAGGTTCCCGAGCCCGACGCCGCCGCGGCGGGCGGCACCCCGAAGACGCGGGTCAGCGCGCGCGGCCGGCTGCGCACCTATTTCCTCACCGGCATCATCGTCGCCGGTCCCCTGGCCATCACCGCCTACATCACGTGGTGGTTCATCGCGCTGATCGATTCGTTCGTGAAGCCGCTGGTGCCGGCGAGCTACCTGCCGGACCATTACCTGCCGTTCTCGATCCCGGGCCTCGGCCTCGTGATCGCGTTCCTGGCGGTGACCCTGCTGGGCTTCCTCACGGCCAACCTCGTCGGACGCTCGGTCATCGAGTTCGGCGAGGTCCTGCTGGCGCGGACCCCCGTGATCTCCGGCCTCTACAAGGGCCTGCGGCAGATCTTCGAGACGCTGTTCTCGGCCAACGGCACCTCGTTCCGCACGGTGGGACTCGTGGAGTTCCCCGTGAAGGGCACGTGGTCGGTGGTGTTCCTGTCCGCCCCGGCGGCCCACGAGGTCGAGGGGGCGCTGCGGGCGCGGGGGGCATCGGCGGACGACCTCGTGGGCGTCTTCCTGCCCTGCGCGCCCAACCCGACCACGGGCTTCTTCTTCTACCTGCCGCGCGCGGAGGTGGTGGAACTCGCGATCAGCGTCGACGACGCCGCCAAGCTGGTGATGTCGGCCGGGGTGATCCAGCCGGAAGACCCGCAGGGCCGCCTCAACGCCATGGCGGCCACCCTGCGGACGGCCCAGCAGGCCGGCGGCCCGGTGCCCCGGCGGGAGCCGCAGGACGCGTGATGCGGCTCCCGCCGGGGCACCGGGCCGCCGGCTTCGTCGCCGTCTCGGCGGCCGGAGCGAAGCGAACCCGTGTCACGCCACGGCTCAGGACGTCCCGCTGCGCTGGGTCGCTTCGCTGTGCCCGGGATGACGGCAGCGTCGACCGGAACCGTCGAAGCGGGGACGACCTCCGGTCCGCTCAAGGGGCCTTGCCGAGGCGCCGGCGCGCGATCCCGGCCTCCTTCGCGCCGATCTCACCGTCCCTCGGGTCGAGGGAGGCAGCGGGATCGGCGGCGATCGTCCACGAGAAAGGCCGCCCCGCAGGCGCGGGACGGCCTCTGACAGTCAGGCTGCTGTTCGGCTCAGCGCTGCAGCGAGGCGGTCTGCGGCGCGATGGTCGGCGGCGTCGCCTGCGCGACCGTCACGGCACTGCGGGGCGCCGTCGGGCCCCAGCCGGACGCGCATTGCAGGGTCAGGGCCAATCCCAGCGCGATGCAGAGCCCGTTGGCGGCCAGCCAGAAGGGCCGGGATGCCCGGCGCACGGCGGCCTGCAGCTCGTCCGCGGTCTTGCCCGCCGCCTCGGCGGCGCGATCCGAGATCGGCAGGAGCCAGGGCTCGGTCGGCAGGGCGTGGGCACCGGCCATCTCGTGGGAGCCCGGCAGGCCTTGGAACAGTCCGTTCGACATGTCCGTCCTCCAGATTCGTCCGTGATGTCCCGGCTTACCGGGCCATTCGTTCATCTGCAGTTAAGGGAAGAATACGGCTGATGCAAGGTCACGGAGCCTGTCCGGACCCTGCCGGACCGCCCGCCCGGCGCCGCCAAGCTTCCGCACAATCCCGCCAAGCCCCTCGAAACAATCATCTTTTCAGGGCGCCTGTGACATTGCCGCATCGGACGACCGATCCGGTCGCGCGGCGACGATTCCCGATCCGGCCGTTCAGGCAGGCCGGACTTTCCTGAACGAGAGCGTTCAGGAAACCGTTCAGGAAACCGCTCATCCGGCCCCGATCAGCCGGATCGCGGCCTCCCGCTCGAACAGGTAGAGCAGCACCCGCAGCGCCTGTCCCCGCGGGCTCCTGAGGCCGGGATCGCGCTCCACGATCATCCGCGCGTCGTCGCGGGCGGCCTCGAGCAGGGCGGCGTCGCTCTCCAGCCGCGCCAGCCGGAACGCCGCCATGCCGGATTGCCGGGTGCCGAGCACCTCGCCCTCGCCGCGCAGCTTCAGGTCGGCCTCGGCGATGCGGAAGCCGTCCTCGCTCGCGCGCATCATCTCCAGCCGGGCCCGGGACACCTGCCCGAGCGGGCCCCGGTACAGCAGGAGGCACGAGGAGGCCTTCGAGCCGCGCCCGACCCGGCCGCGGAGCTGGTGCAGCTGCGCCAGCCCGAACCGCTCCGCGTGCTCGATCACCATGATGGTCGCCTCGGGCACGTCGACGCCGACTTCCACCACCGTGGTCGAGACCAGGAGCTTGGTCTCGCCCGCGGCGAACCGCGCCATGGCGGCGTCCTTCTCGGGTCCCGGCATCTTGCCGTGGATCAGCCCGACCGCGTCGCCGAAGTGCTTCCGCAGGTCGTCGAAGCGCTCGGCCGCGGCGGCGAGGTCGACGAACTCCGATTCCTCCACCAGGGGGCAGATCCAGTAGACCCGCTCGCCCCCGGCGATCGCCCGGGCGAGGCCGGCCACGACCTCGTCGATCCGCTCGGTCGGCAGCGTGATCGTGCGGATCGGCTGCCGGCCGGCGGGCTTCTCGTCGAGGATCGAGACGTCCATGTCGCCGAAGAAGGTCAGCGCCAGGGTGCGGGGGATCGGCGTCGCGGTCATGACCAGGAAGTCCACCGCCTCGCCCTTGGCGCCGAGCGCGAGCCGCTGGTGGACGCCGAACCGGTGCTGCTCGTCCACCACCGCGAGGCCGAGATCGCGGAACGTCACCGCCTCCTGGAACAGCGCGTGGGTGCCGACCAGGATGTCGATCTCGCCCGCGGCGAGGTCGGCGAGCGTCGCCTTGCGCTCCGCGGCCCGGTCGCGGCCGGTCATCAGGCGCAGGCGCAGGGGGCCGGCCAGCGGCCTCAGCCGCTCGAAATGCTGCCGCGCCAGGATCTCGGTGGGCGCCATCAGGGCGGCCTGACGCCCGGCCTCGACCGCCGAGGCCATGGCGAGCAGGGCCACCGCGGTCTTGCCCGAGCCGACATCGCCCTGGAGCAGGCGCAGCATCCGCCGGGGCGCCGCGAGGTCGGCGCGGATCTCCGCCACCGCCCGGCCCTGCGCGCCGGTCAGCGCGAAGGGGAGGGCGGCCTCGAGGNGGCTGCCCAGATCGATCCACGTCCTTTCGATCACTCGGCGAAGGCCTGCGCGAAGCGCGTCAGCGTCGGCTCGTCGGTGAGGTCGAGGCGCAGCGGCGTCACCGAGATCCGCTTCTCGGCGATGGCCTTGAGGTCCGAGCCGTGGCCCGGCTCGAACCGGGCCTTGGCGAAGGCCGCTTCCGGGACGGCGTCGCGGGCGGCGGCTGGAGCGGATCCTCGGCCTTCGGCGGCGGCGCCTCGGGGCGGTGCTCGAGGCGGAGCGCGTCCGCGAAGGGCGGCAGGCGGTTCCGCTCCAGCCAGGCCGGGTCCTGCCATTCCGGCAGGACCGGCAGCCGGTCGAGGGCCGCGACCGCGAGCTTGTTGATCGCCCGGGAGGTCAGCCCCTCGGTCGCGCCGTAGACCGGCTCGACGGCGGGCAGCTCGGCCAAGCCCGCCTCGTCCACGATCCGGGACGGGTGGACCATCTGGCGGGTGCCGTCCCAGAGGTCGATCCGGCCGGTGATGTAGCGGTGCGCCCCGAGCGGCAGCATCTTCTCCACCCGGGCGCGGGGCATGCCGAAGAACACCAGTGCGATGTCGCCGGAGGCATCCTCCACCAGCACCCGGTGCGGGCGCCGGCCGGGCCCGGCCTGGGCGGGGCGGTGCGCCACCACGGTCACGCCGATCGTCACCGGCTCGCCGGTGGGGGCCTCGCTGATCGAGCCCATGAGCTTCCGCGCGACGCCGCCCTGGGGCAGGTGGAACAGCAGGTCCACGACCCGGGCCTCGCGCTCGGGGGTGCCGAGCAGCTTCTCGATGAGCGGCGCCATCTTCGGGCCGATCCCCGGCAGGGCGCGGGCCGGCGCGAAGAGCGGGTCGAGGATGCTCGGCCGCAGGGCGGGTGCCGCGGGCGCACGGCCAGCCCCCTCCTCCGGCGCCTCGTCGGCTGCGGAGTCCTTCAAGGCCGGGTCCTGAGGCGCGCGTGCATCTGTCATGGCGGTTCGGCGGACATGGTGCCGGAGGCGCCTTATCATCCGGTGCATCCCGGCGCGCCAGTGCGGCAGGATGGAGACCGGATCCCCATGGCCAGTGACTTCGCCAGTGACTTCGCCAGCGACTTCCTGCCGGGCTTCGCGCGACACCGGATCGAGACGGCCCCCGGCGTCACGATCCACGCCCGCTCGGCCGGCTCCGGGCCGCCGGTCCTGCTGCTGCACGGCCACCCGCAGACCCTGTCGACTTGGCTCCACGTCGCCCCGCGGCTGGCGGAGCGCCACACCGTCGTGGCCATGGACCTGCGCGGCTACGGCGATTCGTCGAAACCTCCGGGCGGCGCGCGCCATGAGAACTACGCCAAGCGCGCCATGGCGGCCGACGCGGTGGCGGTGATGCGGGCGCTGGGCCATGAGCGCTTCGCCGTCGTCGGCCACGACCGGGGCGGGCGCGTCGCCCATCGCCTCGCCCTGGATCACGCCCGAGCCGTGGAGCGGATCGCCCTGTTCGACATCGCGCCGACCGCGACGATGTACGCGCGCACCGACAAGGATTTCGCCACCCGCTATTTCTGGTGGTTCTTCTTCATCCAGCCCCATCCGCTGCCGGAGACTCTGATCGGGGCCGATCCGGAATTCTTCCTGCGCCACCACGTCGAGGGCCAGTCCAAGACCCCCGGCTCGACGCCGCCAAAACTCTTCGCCGAGTACCTGCGCTGCTATTCCGACCCGGCCTGCCGCCACGCGATCTGCGAGGATTACCGGGCCGCCGCCGGGATCGACCTGGAGCACGACGCGGCCGATGCCGAGGCCCGGATCACCGCGCCGCTGCTGGCGCTCTGGGGCGCGAAGGGCGTGGTCGGCCGGACCTACGACGTGCTGGAGACGTGGCGCGAGAAGGCGACCGACGTCTCGGGCCGGGCGCTGGATTGCGGCCACACCCTCCAGGAGGAGCGGCCGGACGCGGTTCTCGCGGAGCTGGCGGCGTTCCTGGATTGACGGGCTGCGGCTCCGTGGCCCCGCGTCGCTGGTCTTGGCAGATCCGTTGAAAAGCGCAGATACGGGACGTGCCGGGCTCGCGACCAGCGTCCCCGGTTGATGAATGCGACACCTCCGCCTCGTGAGCGGAGCGAAGCGACCCGGGGCACCACGCGTCCTGACGTCCCGCTGCCCCGGGTCGCTTCGCTCCGCTCGCGATGACGGGGCCGCACATCGACCGGAACCCTGGGAAGCCCGACGCCACACTGTCCCGAGTGGGACGCGTCGATCGTGCAGGACACCATGCCGGAGGACACTAACACCGTCTTCGACGTCGCCGTGGTCGGGGCCGGGGCCGCGGGGCTCGCCGCCGCGCTGGCGGTCGCCCGCGAGGGGATCCGCACGGCGCTGGTCNGGCCTCGCGGCCGCGCCGGCCCTTGCGCAGCCGAAGAAGCCCGCCCCGGCCGCCCCGGCGCCGACCGCCCCGGGCACCCCGGCGGCCAACACCCCGGCCGCCCAGACGGGCCCGCAGATCGTCGCGGTGAAGTCCGAGCCGAGCCAGGCCGACTGGACCAAGGTCTGCGGCAAGGACCAGGGTTCGGGCACCGACATCTGCTACACGACCCGCGACTTCGTGTCCGACCAGGGCCAGCCGGTGCTGGCCGTGGCGGTCTACGAGATGAAGAACCCCGCCCAGAAGCAGGAGGTGCGCGTGGTGCGCTACCTGCTGCCGCTCGGCCTGCTGCTGCAGCCGGGCATCCGCTTCAGCGTCGACGGCCAGGCGGCGACCGCCGGCCGCTTCGCGGTCTGCTTCCCGAACGGCTGCTTCGCGGAGGCCGGCGGCGTCGATGCCGGCGTGATCGCCGCGATGAAGAAGGGCACGACCCTGAACGTCTCGGTCCAGAACCAGACCCAGCGCGAGGTCACCTTCGCGGTGCCGCTGGCCGGCTTCGGCAAGGCCTTCGACGGCCCGGCCATCGACCCGAAGGTCCTCGAGGAGCAGCAGAAGAAGCTCCAGGCCGAGCTGGAGAAGCGCTCCGAGGACATGCGCAAGAAGCTCGAGCAGCAGGGTGGCGCCGCCGGCGCGGCTCCGGCCGCCGGCGCCGCGGCCCCGGCCGCCAAGTAAGCGGATCGCGCGACCGTTCGATATCGGCCCGCCGCCTGCGCGGCGGGCCCAATGAGGGCCGGGCCGCATGGTCCGGCCCTTCGCGTTTCGGAGATCCGGACCGGGTGCGGCGCCCGATCGCGCGGCGACGGAGTTCACGACTCAGCCAGAGCCGGGACGATCGCGGACTCGCGCCGGAGCACCGGCCGCCGGCCTCGAGCTCGGCGGCCCTGTCGCTGGCGCGGGCCGGATCTGGCGGCGCACGCGCGCGACGATACCGGCCGTCACGGGCGGCTATCGCGGCGGGATTGCCAGGATCATGCCGAGATCTTGCGAGGATCTTGACGACCCCGCCCCGCTCAGTTCGTGGCGCGGTCGCGCATCCGGTACGCGCCGGCGGCGTCGCGCTCGAACATCTCGGCGATGCCGGCGTGACGCAGGGCCTCGCCCGACGTGTCGGGCAGGAGGTTCTGCTCCGACACGTAGGCCACGTACTCGGTCTCGGCGTTCTCGGCGAGCAGGTGGTAGAACGGCTGGTCCTTGCGCGGCCGGACCTCCTCGGGGATCGACAGCCACCATTCCTCGGTGTTGTCGAACACCGGGTCGACGTCGAACACGACGCCCCGGAACGGGTAGATCCGGTGGCGCACCACGGCGCCGATCGCGAATTTCGCGGTTCTCAGTGTCACGTCCGACATGGTTCAACCCGTCCAGATCGGACAGATAGGTCCGATGACGGATCGTGTCACCCGGTCGCCGCGGAAGTCGGCGTTTCCGCGACTCGGGCCAGGCGGTCCCGGACGGCGATCGCCTCCGGCAGCGGCCGCCACAGGACGGTCATCTCGGCGATGCGCCCGGCCGCGTCGAGGCGCCAGTAATCCATCCCGTCGAGCCGGTGCGGGCCGGCCGTCGCGCCGAAGAAGGCGGCGACGTGCGCGGGGCCTTCCAGGATCTCGCGGATCTCGAAGGCGTCGACCGCCGCCAGCAGGGCGTCGACCACCGGCCGGATCGCCGCCTTCCCGCGCAGGGGCTCGGCGGCGAGCGGCGTGTTGAGCACCACCGCCTCGGTCATCTGCGCCAGCATGGCGTCCCGGTCCTTCGCCGCCAGGGCGGCCGCGAAGGCGCGAACGTGGGTGAGGTCCATCGGAGGTCTCCTAGGGGATCCGGATGCCGAGCTCGGCCGCGATCGCCCGGGCGGTGGCCTCGCGCCGGGCCGTGATGTCGGCCGCCGCCGCCCGCACCCGCGCCACGGTGTCGGGAGAGGCCGTGCGGGGCGTGCCGCTGTCGAAGGGGGGCTCGGGGGCGTACTGGATCCCGAGCTGGATGGTCCGGGCGGCCTCCTCGCCGCGCAGCGCCGCGGCGAGCTGCAGCGCCCCGTCGATGCCCGCGGTGACGCCGGCCGCGAACACCCAGGTGCGCCCGTCCGCGTCACGGTCGATCACCACGCGCGCGTCCACCGGCTCGGCGCCGAAGAACGGGAGGAGGTGGACGGCGTTCCAGTAGGTCGTGGCCCGCCGCCCGACCAGCAGGCCGGCCGCGCCGAGGATCAGGGCCCCGGTGCAGACCGAGAAGACGTGGCCGGCCCCGGCCGCCTGGTCGCGGATCCAGCCGAGCACGGTCGGGTCCCGCATCAGGGCCTCCTGGCCCGTGCCGCCCGGGACGTGCAGCACGTCGAGCCGCGGGGCCTCCGCGAGCGTGGCATCCGGCAGCATCCGGAGGCCGCGGACGTCGCGGACGGGTTCCGGGCCGGGCGCGTAGACCCGGTAGGTGCTGTTGGGCACCCGGGACAGGACCTCGAACGGGCCGGTGAGGTCGATCTGGTCCAGCCCCTCGAACAGGAGCGAGCCGATCTGCAGGTGGGTGTCGGGCGGGATCATGCCGGGCCTCCGTGGTGGACAGGGCGATCCTAGCGCGTCAGGATCTGGCTGAAATGCCAAAGAGCCCTCGTTTCTCGCCAGATCCGCCGCGCCCGGTCGAGGTGCTGGCCTTCCCGTCGGTGCAGCTCCTCGACGTGGCCGGGCCGCTCCAGGTCTTCGCCACCGCCAACGAGCACGGCGGCGCCGGCATGCCCTACGCGCCGCGGGTGATCGCGGCCGGCGACCCGGGGCTCACCGCCTCGGCGGGACTGCGGCTGGTGGCCGACCCGCTGCCGGAACCCGACGCGCCTCTGGACACGCTGGTGATCGCGGGCGGCCCCGGCGTCGTCGCGGCCTACGACGCCGCCCTGGTGGCCTGGGTGCGGGCCCGGGCGGGTCGGGCCCGCCGGGTCGCCTCGGTCTGCACCGGCGCGTTCCTGCTCGGGGCGGCGGGGCTCCTCGACGGGCGGCGGGCCGTGACCCACTGGAAGCATTGCGGGGCACTCGCCGCGCGCTACCGGCGCGCCCGGATCGAGCCCGACCCGATCTTCGTGCGCGACGGCCCGGTCTGGTCCTCGGCGGGGGTGACGGCGGGCATCGACCTGGCCCTGGCGCTGGTCGAGGAGGATCTCGGCCGCGCGACCGCGCTGACGGTGGCGCGCCACCTCGTGATGTTCCTCAAGCGCCCCGGCGGGCAGGCGCAGTTCAGCGCGGCGCTGGCGCTGCAGGCGGGCGAGGAGCGGTTCGGGCGACTCCACGCCCACATCGCCGACAACCTGTCCGGCGACCTGTCGCTGCCGGCGCTCGCCGCGGCGGCCGGGATGAGCGCGCGCAGCCTGAGCCGGCACTATCGCGAGGCGACCGGCCTGACCCCGGCCAGGGCCGTGGAGCGCCTGCGGGTCGAGGCGGCCCGGCGGGCGCTCGCCGAGACGGCGCAGCCGGTCAAGCGCGTCGCCCGGACCTGCGGCTTCGGCTCCGAGGAGACGATGCGACGCAGCTTCCTGCGGCACGTCGCGGCGACGCCGCAGGAGTACCGGGCGCGGTTCGGCGGGTGAGGGGCCTAGAGCCGTATCCGACCATGTTGCAACGGTCGGGAAGGACGGCGAGCCCGGTCTCGCCAGCCGCGCCAAGCCCCCTCTCCCGCACGGGAGAGGGGACCCGCGCCTCGTTCGGCACGGGCTCGCCGATCGCCTCCGTCCCAACCCGATCGGGAACGGCTCTAGAGCGTTTTCGGTTTGGGCTGAGTCGGCTTGGTGGGGTTCACGCGGCGCTGGGAGGCTGATTCACTAGGCCGGTCGACAGCCGGAGTGATGCATGGGCCGCCCCTACAGCTTGGACCTGCGCGAGCGGGTGGTGACCGCGGCTGCGGCGACCTCGCGCCGTCAGGCGGCCGCCCGCTTCGGGGTCGGCCAGGCAACCGCGATCCGCTGGATGGCGGCGCTCGCCGCGACTGGGACGGTGGCCGCCCGGCCGCAGGGGCGTGCCCGCCGCTCCAAGCTCGACCCGTACGAGACGTTCCTGCGTACGCTGATCGACGAGAAGGTTGACATCACCCTGGAGGAGATGCGCGCCCGGTTGCAGGACGAGCATGGCCTCACCGTCGGGCTCGGCACGCTGTGGGCCTTCCTCGACGCGCGCGACCTGACGTACAAAAAAAGACGGCCCACGCCGCAGAGCAGGATCGGTCGGACGTGAAGGCCGCCCGGGAAGCGTGGTTCGAGAGCCAGCCCGATCTCGACCCGGACCGGCTGGTGTTCCTCGACGAGACGTGGACCGCCACCAACATGGCCCGCACCCGCGGGCGCTGTCCCCGCGGCCAGCGGCTGCGCTCCCCCGTCCCGCACGGTCATTGGAAGACCACGACCCTGGTGGCGGGCCTGCGCCTGTCCGGGATCGCCGCGCCGTTCGTGCTCGACGGGCCGATCAACCGCGACGCCTTCCAAGTCTACGTCGATCAGGTCCTGGTGCCCGAACTCGCACCCGGGGACATCGTGATCATGGACAATCTCGGCAGCCACAAAGGCTCGGCCGTGCGCGCGGCGATCGAGGCGGCGGGCGCGCGGCTCCTGTTCCTCCCGCCCTACTCGCCGGACTTCAATCCGATCGAGATGGCGTTCTCGAAGTTGAAGGCGGGGCTGCGCAAGGCCGCCGAGCGCACGCGCGAAGGGCTCTGGACCACAATCGGGCGGCTCGTCGATGCCGTCACGCCCGACGAGGCCGCAAACTTCTTCGTCGCGGCAGGATACGACCCCGATTAAACCGAAACCGCTCTAGACCGTGTCGCGGCGCTCGAGGGCCGCCGGGATCGTCTCGCGCACGCCGTCGCGATGCTCGTGGATGTCGGCGTTCGGGGCGCGGAGCAGGGCGAAGCCGAGCGATTCGAGGATCGCGGTGCGCGTCGCATCCCGGGCGATCGCGTGGGCGGTCGCATGCGTTGCCCCGTCGACCTCGACGATGAGTTTGGCCTCGACGCAGGCGAAGTCGACGACGAACCGGTCGATCGGGTGCTGGCGGCGGAACTTCCAGCCGTTGAGCGCGCGATTGCGCAACACGCGCCAGAGCTCGGCCTCGGCGCTTGTTTGCGCGCGCCGCAGGCTGCGGGCGCGCGGGATCGATCGGCTCACCGCACGGTTCCGGCAACGCCGTTGCGGACCCGGTGGATGATACGGGGGCGTCGCTTGCGCGGGCCTGACCCGGCGAATTGTCCGGCTCCGCGGCCTCATCGGTTCAGAACGGCACGCGGGTCCCCTCTCCCGTGCGGGAGAGGGGGCGCGTCGCGACTCGCGGACGCCGAATCGGGACCGCCACACGCGGCCCCGGCAACCCGCTCACCCCAGCTTGTAGACCGCCGCCAGCTCCGGGTCCTTCGCGGCGACCAGCCTGGCGAGGTCCACGATGACCTTGGCCTGCTTCCAGGTGGCGTCGTCCTGCATCTTTCCGTCGAGCATCACCGCGCCGGTGCCGTCCGGCATGGCCTCGACGATCCGGGCCGCGAAGGCCACCTCGGCCGGGTCCGGCGCGAAGACCCGCTTGGCGATCGCCACCTGGCTCGGGTGCAGCGTCCAGGCGCCGGCGCAGCCCATCAGGAAGGCGTTGCGGAACTGCGCCTCGCAGGCATCCCCGTCGGAGAAGTCGCCGAACGGGCCGTAGAAGGCCTTGATGCCGTTGGCCATGCAGGCGTCGACCATCCGGGCGATGGTGTAGTGCCAGAGGTCCTGCTGGGCGGTGGCGCGGGGCGCGTCACCGGAGGGATCGCTGAGCACCCGGTAATCCGGGTGGCCGCCGCCGACCCGGGTGGTCTTCATGCCGCGGGACGCCGCGAGGTCCGCCGGCCCGAGGCTCATGCCGTGCATCCGCGGCGAGGCCGACGCGATGGCGTCGACGTTGGCGACGCCCTCGGCGGTCTCCAGGATCGCGTGGACCAGGATCGGCTTCGTCACGCCGTGGCGCGCCTCGAGCTGGGCGAGCAGCTGGTCGATGTAGTGGATGTCCCACGGACCCTCGACCTTGGGCACCATCACGACGTCGAGCTTGTCGCCGACCTCGGCCACGATCGTGAACAGGTCGTCCAAGATCCAGGGCGAGTTGAGGGCGTTGATCCGGGTCCAGAGGCCGGTGCCGGTGGCGGCGAAGTCGGTGGCCTGGGCCATGGCGACGAAGCCCTTGCGGGCCGCCTCCTTCTGGTCGGCCGGGACCGCGTCCTCCAGGTTGCCCAGCACCACGTCGACGGTCCCGGCGAGCTCCGGCACGCGGGCCCGGACCTTGTCGTTGTGGGGCGGCACGAAGTGGATCATCCGCTCCAGCCGCACCGGCAGTTCGCGGAACGGGGCCGGCGCGCCGGTGGCGAGGGGCTGGAAGAAGCGGCGGGGCAGTTTCATCGGGTGCCTCTTGTCAGGGCTGGCGTCCGAGCCCCGTTAAGGCAGCTGGGGCGGGCGCGTAAAGCCGCGCCGCGCGGAAGTGATCCCGGACGTTCGTGACTCTCGGACGTCCGGCACGGCGCGCCGCAGAGCCCGCGGATCGTCAGCCCCGGCCGCCGCGGCGCCCGGCGAGGCCGATCCGGTTGAGGATGCCGCCGGCCTCGCTGCCGGCCACCACCACGAGGCGCCGGACCTCGCCGCGCAGGAAGGCCTGCAGGAAGCGGTTGTAGTCGCGGAACGAGACGCAGCCGTTCGAGGCACCGGGCTGCCGCAGCATGTAGGTGTGGGCCAGCAGGCCGTCGCGGCCGTGGATCGCGGCGCTGCCGCCCACCGGGTTGAGGCGGATCGCCCGGACCCCGTGGAACAGGCGCTCGCGCTCGGTCAGCGTGTAGGTGCCGGGCGGGGTCGAGCCGCGCATGCGCAGGTGGACGTAGCGCGGGTTGTCCATGGCCTCGCCGAGGCCGGAATGGGCCTCCAGCACCTCGCCGGAGGGCAGCGTCACCGTGCGGGCGGTGATGTCGTAGACGGCCGTGCCGACCACCGAATCGGGCTCCGGGCTGATCCGGGTGCGCGGCGCCTCCTGCGGCAGGGCGTCCGGGCTGGCATAGGCCAGCGCCTGACGGGGCTCCTGGCGGGCCTCCTCGCGCGGCGCCGCGGCGCCGACGCCGAACAGCTTCTCGAAGAAGGATGGCTCCTCGGCCATCGCGGCGCGGAACACGTCGCGGGTCCGGGGCAGGGCGCGGCTCGCCACCCGCGCGGGCGGCGCCG
>NZ_MLBW01000013.1:0-31681 GCF_036441335.1 Methylobacterium mesophilicum | reverse complement strand
GCAGTTCGCCGCCCTGCGGGCGACCGGGCAGGCGGGCGAGATCCGGGCGGCCCTGCCGCACGGGCGCGGGGAGGTCACGGTCTCGGCCTCGCTGTTCCGGGGCGAGGGCGGCGCGAGCGCCCTGCTGCAGCTGGTCGCCGACCCGGCGGCCGCTTCGGCCGGACCCGACCAGGAGGCGCCCACCGCCGCGGTGATCGAGGCGATGCCGGAAGGCTTCGTGGTCACCGATTCGGCGCGGCGGGTCCTGATGGCCAACGCCGCCTTCCTGGAGCTCGCGCAGCTCGCCACCGTGGGCC
The DNA here is from genome assembly GCF_036441335.1 of Methylobacterium mesophilicum. Classification (GTDB taxonomy): domain Bacteria; phylum Pseudomonadota; class Alphaproteobacteria; order Rhizobiales; family Beijerinckiaceae; genus Methylobacterium; species Methylobacterium mesophilicum_B. The sequence goes on along the minus strand of NZ_MLBW01000013.1, from coordinate 31,385 downwards.
AGGCCCGCGGGCGCACCCTCGACCACTGGCTCGGCCGCGACGAGACCGAGGCGCAGGCGCTGTTCGCGACCCTCGTCGACCACGGCGCCGTGCGCCGATTCGCCACCGTCGTCCGCGGCGCCTACGGCGGCATGGAGGACGTGGAGGTCGCCGCCGTGTCGGTGGCCGGCGCCCGCCCCTGCCTGGGCTTCGCCATCCGGTCGGGCCCGCGGCGGATCGCCGAGGGGCGCCCCGGGGTCGGGCGGGAGGTGCCCCGCTCGGTGGAGCAGATGACCGAGCTGGTCGGCCGGGTCTCGATGAAGACCCTGGTGCGCGAGACGACCGACCTGATCGAGAAGCTCTGCATCGAGGCGGCGCTCCGGATCACCCGGGACAACCGGGCCTCGGCGGCCGAGATGCTCGGCCTGAGCCGGCAGGGCCTCTACGCCAAGATGCGCCGCTACGGCGTCGGCGACCTGGACGGCCCGGTCGAGGACATCTGAGAAGCCGGGCACGGCGTCCGGGCGCGGCGGGACCCGTCCCCCGCATCCTGTCCTGTCTCCCGAAGGTGCGCGCGGCGGGGCCTGCCGGACCCGCTCGGATCCCGGCCCCGAAGGCCTCGAAGATCCCGGAATCGTCCTCGCGGACGGGGGGCGCCGGGAGCGCCCGGGGCGCCGGAAAGCGCCCGCGTGGGCGGTCCAGCCGGCACCGTTTTCCGGTGTTTCGGATAATGTATTTCTGACCCGCCGCTGTATTTATTCGACAAACGTCCCGCACATGCTGACGCGGGGTGTAAATCTGGCTTGACACCCCGGCGGGCCCCGGTAGCCTCCCCCCATGACCGCTACGCCCGCCCCGAGCGCAGTCATCGAGCTGCTGAAGCCGCTCACGTGGTTCGCGCCGATGTGGGCCTTCGCCTGCGGGGTGATCTCCTCGGGCCAGCCGGCCAGCGGCCAGTGGCCGGTGATCGCCGCCGGCATCCTGCTGGCCGGCCCGCTGGTCTGCGCCACCAGCCAGGCCGCCAACGACTGGTTCGACCGCCACGTCGACGCGATCAACGAGCCGGACCGGCCGATCCCCTCCGGGCGGATCCCGGGCCGCTGGGGGCTCTACCTCGCCCTCGCCTGGACGGCGCTGTCGCTGGCGGTGGCCGCCGCCCTCGGGCCCTGGATCCTCGGGGCCGCGCTGTTCGGGCTGGTTCTGGCCTGGATCTACTCGGCGCCGCCGGTGCGGCTGAAGCGGAACGGCTGGTGGGGCAACGCCGCGGTGGCGCTCTGCTACGAGGGGCTGCCCTGGTTCACCGGCGCCGCCGTCATGGCCGCCGCCCTGCCCGACCGGCGGGTGCTCCTGGTGGCGCTGCTCTACGCGGCCGGGGCCCACGGCATCATGACCCTCAACGACTTCAAGTCCGTGGAGGGCGACCGGCGGATGGGGCTGCTGTCGCTGCCGGTGCAGATGGGCTCCGAGCGCGCCGCGCGCTTCGCCTGCCTGGTCATGGCCCTGCCGCAGGTCGCGGTGATCGCGCTCCTCGTCGGCTGGGAGCGCTACTGGCACGCCGGCCTCGTCGCCGCGCTGCTCGCCGGCCAGTTCGCCCTGATGGCCCGGTTCCTGGAGAATCCCCGGGAGCGGGCGATCTGGTACAACGGCACCGGCACCACCCTCTACGTCCTCGGCATGCTGGTCTCGGCCTTCGCGCTGCGCCCGCTGGTGGGAGGGGCGTGATGGCACCGGACCCCGGCGCAGGCCTCGGCTGGCCCCAGATCGTCCGCCTCGGCCTCGTCCAGACCGCGCTGGGCAGCGTCGTCGTGCTGATGACCGCCACCCTCAACCGCGTCATGGTGGTGGAGCTGGCGCTGCCCGCCCTCGTGCCGGGCCTGCTGGTCGCCCTGCACTACGCGGTGCAGGTCCTGCGCCCGCGCTGGGGCTACGGCTCCGACCGCAGCGGCCGGCGCACCCCCTGGATCGTCGGCGGCATGGCCGCCCTCTGCCTCGGCGGGTTCGGCGCCGCCTGCGGCACCGCGCTGGCCGCCGAGCACCTCGCCCTGGGGCTGGCGCTCGCCGCCCTGTCCTTCCTGTGCGTCGGCATGGGCGTCGGCGCCGCCGGGACCTCCCTCCTCGTCCTGCTCTCGGGCGGCGTCGCGCCGGCCCGGCGGGGCGCGGCCGCCACCGTCGTCTGGGTGATGATGATCGTCGGCTTCGCCGTCACGGCGCCGCTCGGGGGCTACAAGTTTCCCGAGGCGACGTCCGCTAGCACCTGCTTCTCCAGGGACAGGTCAGCCACGAGCCGCCGCAGCCGCGCGTTCTCGCGCTCCAGGTCCTTCATCTTCCGGGCCTGGTCGACTTGGAGGCCGCCGTACTCCTTGCGCCAGCGATAATAACTCTGCTCGGAGATCTCCGAGCAGAGTTATTATCGCTGGCGCAAGGAGCCGGCCTCGCCCGCCACGCCGTCCGGGCGCGCCTCGTCGTCGGGGCCGACGGCGCCTGCTCGCCGGTCGGCCGCGCGGAGGTGCCGGGCCACGCCAGGATGCGGCAGGTCTTCGCCTATCACGAGATCCTGCGGGTGCCGGAGGCCGGCGCCCCCGGGGCCGGGTCGGTCGAGGCGACCCGCTGCGACGTCTACTACCAGGGCCGGCACTCGCCGGACTTCTACAGCTGGATCTTCCCTCACGGGGACACGCTGAGCATCGGCACCGGCAGCGCGCGGAAGGGGTTCTCGCTGCGCTCCTCGATCCGGGCGCTGCGCGCCGCCACCGGCCTCGACCACGCCGAGACCGTCCGCCGCGAGGGGGCGCCGCTGCCGCTGAAGCCCCTGAAGCGCTGGGACAACGGCCGGGACGTGCTGCTCGCGGGCGACGCCGCGGGCGTCGTCGCGCCGGCCTCCGGCGAGGGGATCTACTACGCGATGCTCGGCGGCCGGCTCTCGGCCGAGGCCGCCGCCGCCTTCCTGCGGACCGGGGACGCGCGCGCCCTCGCGGGCGCGCGGAGGCAGTTCATGAAGCTGCACGGGCGCGTGTTCTGGATCCTCGGGATGATGCAGTGGGTCTGGTACCGCAGCGACGGCCTGCGCGAGCGCTTCGTCTCGATCTGCCGGGACAAGGACGTGCAGCAGCTCACCTGGGACAGCTACATGAACAAGGAGCTGGTCCGCGCGAAGCCCGCCGCCCACGCGCGGATCTTCTTCAAGGACCTCGCCCACCTGTTCCGCTGGGTCTCGCCGTGAGCTTCGCCGCCGCCGATCTCGGGCCGCCCGCGGTGGCGGCGGTCGCCGCCGTGCTGGTGGCCGTGGCCGGCGGCCTCGCGACCACGACCGACACGTGGTACCGGCGCCTGCGGGTCCCGGCCTGGAAGCCGCCGGACTGGGCCTTCGGCCCGGTCTGGGCGGTGATCTTCGCGCTCACCACCACCGCCGGCGTGCTCGCCTGGAACGGCGACGCCGATCCGGCCGCCCGGGGCGTCCTGCTGGCCGCCTACGCGGTGAACGGGGTGCTCAACATCGCCTGGAGCGTGCTGTTCTTCCGGTTCCGCCGGCCCGACTGGGCGCTCGCCGAGGTCGCGGCCCTGTGGCTGTCCATCGGCGCGCTGGTGCTGGTGACCGGCCGGGTCTCGGGCGCGGCGGGGCTCATGAACCTGCCCTACCTCGCCTGGGTCAGCGTCGCCGCCTGCCTGAACCTGCGGATCGTGCGCCTCAACGGGCCGTTCGCGGAGCCCGCCTGATGGAGGCGCTGCTCGATCCCGTCCTTCGCCCCGCCTTCGCGTCGGGCCGGATCGTCGACGGGATCCTCCTGCTGGTCGCCCTGGAGGCGCTCGCCCTCGCGTGGCTCGGCCGCCGGGTCGGCCTGCCGCTGCCGTCCCTGCTCACGAACCTCGCCTCCGGCGCCGCGCTGATGCTGGCCCTGCGGGCGGCGCTCGTGGAGGCCGGCTGGGTCGCGGTCGCCGGCTGGATGCTCGCCGGGCTCGTCGCCCACCTCGCCGATCTCGGCCTGCGCGTCCGGGCGGCCACGGCACAACGCCGCAGCGCGGCGCCGGCCGGAACAACGCCCGCGACGGCCGCGTTCACGCGCGTCACAAGTTTCAAACAGCTCTAAATCGGGATGGGAGACGCGGCATGCAGCGCACGAGAGCCCTCTCCTCCGGCCGCGCGGCCCCGATGCGGCGGTCCCCGACGCGGCTGACCCCGATGCGGGCCGCCCCGTTCCTCGCGGGCCTGCTCCTGGCCGCGCCGGCGCTGGCGCAGGACGGGTCGGCCGACCAGATCGAGCGCGGCAAGTACCTCGTGACGATGGGCGATTGCGCGGCCTGCCACACGGCGCCGGGCGGCAAGTACCTCGCCGGCAACTACGCGCTGAACATGCCCTTCGGCGTGATCATGACGCCCAACCTCACGCCCGACAAGGAGACGGGCCTCGGCAACTGGAGCTACGCCGACTTCGACCAGGCGTTCCGGCACGGCTACAGCAAGAACGTCGGCTACCTGTACCCGGCCTTCCCGTTCGGCTGGTTCACCAAGGTCACCGACGACGACACCAAGGCGATCTGGGCCTATCTCCAGTCGGTCCCGGCCGTGAACGAGAAGCGGCAGGAGAGCCAGATCCCGTTCCCGTTCAGCGTCCGCACGGCGCTGGTGACGTGGCGGACCGCCTTCTTCACCGACGAGCGCTTCAAGCCCGACCCGAACGCCAGCGCCGAGGTCAACCGCGGCGCCTACTTGGTCGAGGGGCTCGGCCACTGCGCCATGTGCCACAACGAGAACAAGCTCGTCGGCAACTCGAGCTTCGCGGGCCGGTTCGGCGGCGGCGTGATCGACGGCTGGTACGCCCCCAACATCACCCCGGACGGCCACCAGGGCATCGGCGCCTGGACCGACGAGCAGGTGGTGACCTACCTCAAGACCGGCACCGCCCCGGGCGACCGGCCGGGCGTCGCCGCCGGCCCGATGCGCCAGACCATCATGGAATCCCTCTCCAAGGTGAAGGAGGAGGACCTCAAGGCCATGGTCGCGTACCTGCGCACCGTGCCGGCCAAGCAGACCTACAAGCCGAAGGACCTCGCGGCCTTCGACACGCCCGACGCGCCCGGCGCCTCCACCTACCTGACCTACTGCTCCTCCTGCCACCAGCCCGACGGCAAGGGCATCGCGGGCGCCGTGCCGGCGCTCGCCGGCAACACCTCGGTGATGTCGGAGGGGCCCGAGACGGTGCTGCGGGTGATCTACGGCGGCCTCGCCGCCCAGAGCGGGCTGGCCCCGATGGTGGCGATCGGTCAGCAGATGACCGACGTCGAGGTGAGGAACGTCACCGACTACATCCGCAATTCCTGGGGCAACAAGGCGCCCCCGGTGACCGGCGACAAGGCCTCGGAGGCGCGCGCCGCCACCAAGACCATGCTGGCCGGCACGGCGCCCTGCGCGGAGATCGAGCAGGACAAGCTCAAGGCCGCCTTCGACAAGATCGGGCTGCAGGCGAGCCTGAAGGGCCTGAAGCAGCAGGACTTCGTCCCGACCCTCGCCCGGCTGGTGCAGCAGGTGAAGGCCGAGCCGACCGGGGTCACCGACGACGACATCGTCAACGGCCTGACCACCGCCTTCTGCAAGGTCGGCCGCGACGACCCGCAATACGGCAACCCGAGCTGGCCCGCGGTGATCGGCACCTTCTCCAACGTCGCCTACAGCCAGGTGAAGCACCCGGAGAAGCAGGCCGCCAACGTCCCCTCCGCCACCACGCCGCCGGCGAAGAACTGAGGCGCCGCCCCGCGGCCCCGGCCTGCCGGGGGCGTCGGGGTCGGTCCGGGGTCAGATCGGGCGGAACGGATAAAACCGTGTTTCGTTGGAGCCGGGACGTGCCGACCTCACGCCCGGAGTCCCCGTGTCCAGCCTCGTCCGCATCCTGCTCGCGATCTTCTTCCCGCCGATCGCCGTGCTCGTCACCACGGGCTTCGGCCTGCAGTTCCTGCTGAACATCCTGCTGTGGATCCTCGGCTGGCTGCCCGGCACGGTCCACGCCCTGTGGCTCATGAACCGCGACCGGCCGCTGGTCTGAGCCGTCAGGGCTTCCGGCCCTCGGGCTCGCCCTTCCGCAGGGCGGGCTTCTCCGCCTTCGACGCGCCCTTCGACTCGCCCTTGCCCTCGCTCTTGCCCTCGCCCTTGCCCTCGACCTTGGCGGTCTTCACCGCGCGGCCCTTGGCGGCCTTCGGCGCGACCGTCTCGGCGGCGTGGGCGAGCTTCACGGGCTCCGGCACCGCCGCGGGCACGACCGCCGCGTCGACCGCGGSGGTCGKGGGCGCCGCCGGGGCCGGCTTGTCCTTGGCGAAGAGCTGGCCGAACAGCTTCTGGTAGCTGCTCGGATCGCCGTCCGCGTCGGCGACCGCGATCCGGGCGGGCTTGTCGGGCAGCGCCGCCGTGGTNGCCGGCCGCCGCGCCGCCTCGGCGCGGATGATCGCCACCAGGGCCGCGTCGTCGGACGGGTCGGCGAGCCGCAGGCCGACCGGCTCCGAGGGCGTGTGCACGGTGAGCCAGCGCAGGGTCGGCCGGAGGTCGAGCGCCTCGACCACCGCCATGCGCGGATGCCCGGTCTCGAGCTGCACGAAGGTCAGGTGGTTGCGGCTGGCGCGCTGCCCGAGCAGGTCGTCGATCGCCGCGACCACGTCCCGGGGCGTGTGCAGATGGGTCATCATCCAGAGGCGGTTGTCGGTGCCCGGCGTGTCGAGGGCCCGGCGCAGCCGCCGCACGCCCTCGGTGAGGAAGGCGTAGTCCGCCTCGCTCGTCGCCGGGTCGTGGTGGTTGAACACGCACTCGAGGCCGTGCCGCTCCCGGTAGAGGCGGTGGCGCCCCCGCCAGATGCCGGGGCCGCGCCGCTCGGCCTCCGGGATGCTCTCCAGCTGGCCCCGGTCGACGAGCGCGGCGAAATCGTCGGCGAGGCAGTCCCGGGCCATGCCGGGCATGGAGAAGATCCAGTCGAGGGGCCCCGACCACTGGCGCAGGTCGAGCGTCTTGAGGACGTGCGCCATCTGGCAATTGCAGCCCAGGGAGACGTGGTTGTGCCGGCCCGGCTCCCGCGCGTCGCGCCGGCCGAGCAGCCGGCCGAGCGCGCCGAACAGGCCCCCCGTCGCCCCGGGCTCGCTCACAGGGTCCGGCCGATCGCCAGGAACTTCTCCGCGCGCCGGTCGCGGACCTCGACGGGCGAGAGGCCGTCGAACTGCGCGAGGGCGTCGGCGATGGCGTCGCCCGCGGCCCGGATCGCCGCCTGGCGGTCGCGGTGGGCCCCGCCGGTGGCCTCCGGGATGATCCCGTCGATGACGCCGAGCCGCAGCAGGTCCTGGGCGGTGATCTTCATGGCGGTGGCGGCGTCGGAGGCGCGGCCCTGGTCGCGCCACAGGATCGAGGCGGCGCCCTCCGGCGAGATGACCCCGTAGATCGCGTGCTCCAGCATGAGCACCCGGTTGGCGGTGGCGAGCGCGATGGCGCCGCCCGAGCCGCCCTCCCCGATCACCACGGCGACGTTCGGCACGCCCAGCGCGAGGCAGGCCTCGGTCGAGCGGGCGATGGCCTCGGCCTGGCCGCGCTCCTCCGCCTCGATGCCCGGATAGGCGCCGGCCGTGTCCACGAAGGCGATGACGGCTAAGCCGAACCGGTCGGCGGTCTCCATGAGGCGGACCGCCTTGCGGTAGCCCTCGGGCCGGGCCATCCCGAAATTGTGGCGCAGCCGCGCCTCCGTGGTGGCGCCCTTCTCCTGGCCGAGCACCAGGACCGGCCGGCCGCGGAACCGGCCGAACCCGCCCAGGATCGCCTCGTCCTCGCCGAAGCTGCGGTCGCCGGCCAGCGGGGTGAACTCGGTGATCAGCCCGTCGCGATAGTCCACGAAGTGCGGCCGCTGCGGGTGGCGGGCCACCTGGGTCTTCTGCCAGGGCGTGAGGTTCGCGTAGATCTCGGCGAGCGCCTGGCCGGCCTTGGCCTCGAGCCGGCCGACCTCCTCGGCGATCGAGACCGCGCCGTCGCGCGCGCTCACGGCGCGCAGTTCCTCGAGCTTGGCCTCCAGCTCGGCCACCGGCTTCTCGAAGTCGAGGTAGGTGCGCGTCACCGCCATCGTATCACAGGTCTTCCCGGGGTCCGCCGCGCGAGAGGCGGCGGGCGCGAGGTGTTGGCGATGGCGGGGATGGTGTCAACCGGCGTCGTGGCGGAAGCGCCCCGCGGCCGGTCCGGGCCGGGCGGCGTCAGGCCGCGTCCAGCTCCTCCCGGGCGATCCGGCGGCAATGCTCCAGGTAGCCGCGCTGGTGCGCGCCCATCAGGTCGGTGACCACGGACCAGAGCCAGCCGGGGGCGTCGGGGCCCGGACCCGGCGCCCGCACAGCGTCGATCCAGGTCCGGCGGTCGGCCGCGCCCATCTGGCGGCCGTGGGCCCGCCCCAGGATGGCGGCGAGGTGGCGGGAGACGCGGACCGCCTCGCCGCGGGAGAACTGCTCGGCGTCGATCTTGAGATCCTGCGGCAGCAGCTCGCGGACCGTGACGGGCGTGCCGCCGACATGGCCGGCCACCATCCGGTCGCCGAGGTTGGGCNGTGCCCCTTGCCGCCGGCCTTCGCGGCGCGGGTCGCGGCCGCCGGCTCGGCGCCGGCCATCATCACCGGCTGGCCCTTCGGCGTGAGCTCGATCTCCTGCGGGCCGGCCGCCAGGGTCTCGGGCCGGCTCACGTCGCCGAGATTGTGCCGGCCGTACTCCTTGGCGTCGTAGGGCAGCACCGTCTCGGTGCCGCCGAGGCTCGCGAAGGCGCTGGCGTTCTGCGGGCGGAAGACCGGGTTCTGGCCGCCGTCCTGGTAGACGACCCGCACCGCCGGCGTGCCCTTGGCCACGAGGTCGGCGACGGCGTGCGTGTCGCGCGCGCTCTTCTCGGCCACCAGCGGGTCGACCCGCGGCCTGCACGAGCCGGCGGCCGCGTCGGCCCCGCCGAACACGTACTTGGTCCCGCACTGGCCGACCTTCGGCTCCTCGTGCAGGGCCTCGAAATAGTCGGAGCCCTCCTTGAGGTTCTGCCAGAAGGCGATGTTCGGATCGTTGCGGAACTTGGCCATGTTCTCGGCCGTCATCCGGAACGGGTAGGACTGGAACTGGAAGCTGCGCTGGCCGCCGATGAACGCGTCGCGGGCGACGGCGTAGATCTCCGCGATGGTGGCGTCGGTCATGGCGAAGCAGCCCGCCGACGAGCAGGTGCCGTGCACCATCAGGTACTTGCCGGTGCGCCCGTTGGCCCGGTCGACGGCGTTCGGGAAGCCCGTGTCGAACGAGAGGTAGTACGAGGAGTTCGGGTTCATCAGGCCCGGGGTGATCGTGTAGAAGCCCTCGGGCGCCTGCCGGTCGCCCTCGCGGGTCTTCGGCCCGAGCTGGCCGGACCAGCGGCAGATCGGGTAGGTCTTCATGAGGGCGTAGCGGCCGTCGCTCCCCCGCTTCCAGATCTCCATCTCCGCCTCCTTCTTGAAGGTGCGGATCAGGATCGGGTCGGAGGGCTGCATCCCCTTGGACTGCATCAACGCGACGGTCTGGGGGGCGATCGGCGCGAGGCTGCGCGCGCTCGGGCCGTTGATCCCGGAACCGTCCTGGCAGGCGGCGAGCGACAGGGCCAGCAGGGACGCCGCCGCCAGCAGTCGCGCGGTCGCGAGACGCGCCGTCATGGGGAACCTCGATCGTCTTACGCGCGCCCGCGGGCCTTGCTGGCCGCGTCGGGTGCCACTCCCCAACCCAATAGGCTCGTTAAGCTTGCGCCTTCCTTACCGCAAGGACCCGGCTGCAACACTGGATTGTTCTCCGGTGTGGAGAGCCGGCGGATGCGCGCTATCCACAGCGCGCCGCGGCGGGGTCGCGGGACGGCGCCGAACGGCGCCGCCGCTGCCGGCGCCGTTCGAGCCGCAGGGCCGCGCGGCGCTACATGCGGTGCTCGTGCGCAGTCCCGCCTGCGGTCCGGCCTGCCGGCCCGGTGCGCGGATCGGTGGACTCCCTGGCGGAGCAGACACGCGTGACCGCGCCGGACGCCCGACTTTGAGCTGCTTGCCCCGGCGGGATGAAGGCGCCACGTTCCCGGAGGCTGCCATCCGGATCCGGTCGATCGACCCGGACGGCTCGAACACGTGAACGTCGCCCATGACGGCCCTCTCTCTCGACACGCACGCCCTCGTCCGTCGCCTGCGGGCGACCGGCCTGTCCGAGGATCAGGCCGAGGCGATCACCGCGGCGATCCGCGAGAGTCGGGATTCCGATCTGACGAACCTCGTCACCAAGACCGATCTGGCCGAAGCGAAGTTCGACATCATGAAATGGGTGATCGGCTCGATCGGCTTCCAGACGATCGTCATCGTCGGCGCGATCGTTGCCCTGTCGCGCGCCGCGCATTGACGGCCGCCCCGGGAGCCGACCGGCCGCCGCCCCGGCCACGTCGCCCCCGGGCGGCCGCTCAGGCGAACAGCGCCGGCCGCCGCGCCGCCTCGGCGCGGATGATCGCCACCAGGGCCGCGTCGTCGGACGGGTCGGCGAGCCGCAGGCCGACCGGCTCCGAGGGCGTGTGCACGGTGAGCCTCTTCGGGATCGCCCTGATGGTCCAGCGACGACCCGCGCGGCGTGGTCGGGCGGCACCGCGATCCCGGCGGCGGCCGGCGCGAGGTGCGGCACCGCCTCCTTGACGTCGAGGAGGGCGAGCTGCGGGCGGTCGCCGCCCAGAACCTCCACCAGGGCGGCGTAGCGCAGGCGCCCGAGGGAGCTGCAGCCCTTGATCCAGTAGGCGGCGTCGAGCAGCCGGATCTCGGCGTCGTCGGCCGCGCTGCCGAGCGCCAGGACGAGGCGTCGGATCTCCGGGTCGCGGATCAGCGCCGTCAGCGCGTCCTGCTCGTCGGCGTCGAGGTCGAAGAACCGGCGGCCCCGCGGGAGCCGGGCGGCCTTGCCCTTCAGGCGCTCGCGCGAGAGGTGGCGCCAGCGCCGGCCGAGCGCCCGCCGCTTCGTCGTGACGACGATCTCGGACGGGTCGACGCCCCGCTCGGCGCCCTCGGGATCGGCGATCCCGTCGGCGTAGCCGTCCGCCATGGCGTCCATCATCCGGGCGGTGACGATGCCCGGCAGGGTCGCGTTGAGCGCCGCGGTGACCAGGGAGAGCGCGAGCCGGACGAGGTCGAAGGCCGGGTTCGCCACCACGGTCTGGTCGAGGTCGCGGATCTGGATGTCGATCCCGCCGTCCGGGCCGGCGAGCGCCCCGAGATTGCCGAGATGCGCGTCGCCGCAGATCCAGACCGGCGGCCCCTCGGGCAGGGTGCCGGCCGGCATCCCGGCGAGCAGCTCGTAGAACCGCGCCGTGCTGCCGCGGACATAGGCGTGCGGCGAGGAGGCGATCTTGCACAGGCGGCGGTGGTCGAGGACGCTCGCGTCGCGGCCGGATCGTGCCGGCACCTGCATGTCCATGGGTTCGGTCCCGCGCGCCGCTCCGCCGGCCTCGACGGGCCGGCCGAATCCGATAACACGGCGAGGCCGGGCTTTTCATCCGCGCGCGCGGGCGCGCGGATTGACGCGGGGGGCGCCTGTCAGGCCGCCTGCGACTCGACCCGGTTCCGCCCGGCCGCCTTGGCCCGGTAGAGGGCGAGGTCGGCGCGCCGGAGCATGTCGGCGGGGCCGAGATCCTCGCCGCGGCGCACGGCGACGCCGATCGAGACCGTCACCGACACGGGCCGGGTGGCCCGCTGCACGGTGAACGGCACCGCCTCGACGCGCTCGCGGATGCGCTCGGCGATGCCCTGCGCCTCGACCAGTCCCGCCTCCGGCAGGATCACCACCACCTCCTCGCCGCCGTAGCGCGCCACGATGTCGATGGGGCGCGTGTGCTGGCGGACCCGCTCGGCGAAACCGCGCAGCACCTCGTCGCCGGCCTCGTGGCCGAAGCTGTCGTTGATACCCTTGAAGTGGTCGATGTCGAGGATCAGGGCCGCGAGGCTCGCCCGGCGGGCGGCCTCGTCGCCGAACAGCGTGCCGAGGTGGTTGTCGAGGTAGCGCCGGTTGTGCAGGCCGGTGAGGGCGTCGGTCACCGCCATCTGCAGCGAGGCCTGCATCGCGCCCCGGAGCGCGTCGGTGAAGCGCTTGCGCTTCACCTGGGTGCGGACCCGGGCCATCAGCTCGTTGCGGTCGACCGGCCGCATCAGGAAGTCGTGCACGCCGAAATCGAGGCCGCGGACAACCCGGGCGCGGTCGTACGCCTCGGCGAGCATGATCAGCGGCATCGCCCGGGTCCGGTCGAGGGACCGGAGCTGGCTGCACAGGCGCAGGCCGTCGAAGCCGGTGAGGTCGAGGCTCACGAGGGCGAGGTCGAAGGGCTCATCGGCGGCGCGGCGCAGGGCCGCCTGCGGGTCGGGCTCGACCGTGACCACGTGGTGCTGGCGCAGGGCGCCGGCGAGGCGCTCGGCCGAGCCGGGCCGGTCCTCGATCAGCAGGATCCGGGCGTCGAGGCCGCTCTCGGCCGTGGCGAGCGCCAGGGGATCGCCGATGCCGAACTCGCGCGACGCGAGGGCGCGCTGGCGCAGCTCGTCCGTCACGGCCTTGAGCCGCACGAGGCTGCGCACCCGCGTGAACAGGGCGGTGTCGTCCACCGGCTTGGTCAGGAAGTCGTCGGCCCCGGCATCGAGGCCGCGCAGGCGGTCCGCGGGCTGGTCGAGGGCCGTGACCATCACCACCGGGATGTGGGCCGTGAGCGGGTTGTTCTTGAGGTGCCGGCAGACCTCGAACCCGTCCATGCCGGGCATCATCACGTCGAGCAGGACGAGGTCGCAGAGGCCCTTCTCGCAGATCGCGATCGCGTCCCGGCCGTTCATGGCCGCGAGCGTGTCGAAATATTCCAGGCCGAGCTTCGTCTCCAGAAGCCTGACGTTCGGGAACAGATCGTCGACGATCAGGACACGGGCCGACATGCTTCCTCGTCAGGGCGCGGGTGAGCGGCCCGGACCGGGCGCCGTGTGCCTTGGGTGCGCGCCGCCGGGCGGCCCCAGGGGCCGGGACGGACACGACGGGACGGACGGTTGAACCGGTCCCCCGGCCCGGCGCGGCCGGGGGACCGGTTCAACGGCGCGCCTCGCCGGCGTCAACGCGGTTCAAGATAGGCCCGAACCGTTGCCAAAAACTTCGCGACCGAGATCGGCTTCGACAGGTAGGCCTCGCAGCCGCCCTCGCGGATCCGCTCCTCGTCGCCCTTCATGGCGAAGGCCGTGATGGCGATCACCGGGATGCTCTTGAGGTCGTCGTCCTCCTTGAGCCATTTCGTCACCTCGAGGCCGGAGACCTCGGGGAGCTGGATGTCCATGAGGATCAGGTCGGGGTGATGGGCGCGCGCCAGCTCGATCGCCTCGATGCCGTGGGCGGTCTTGAGCGTCGCGTAGCCGTTCGCCTCCAGGAGATCGTTGAACAGCTTCATGTTCAACTCGTTGTCCTCGACGATCAGCACCGTTTTCTTCATGATCCGTTGTCCCGGTGCGCGCCGATCATGATTAGCGGGCCGTGAAGCCCCTCCGTCACCTTTGTAGCGTTCACATGTTGATGAATGGCAAACCTCTTCAAGGGCATGAGTCGGCCGAACGGCTCGCCCTCGACGTTCTGTTGTGGATCGCTGGGGACGACGACCGTCTCTTGCCCTTCCTGGCGGCGAGCGGCCTGAGCCCCGACACGCTCCGCGCGAGCGCCCGGGAGCCCGCCTTCCTGGTGGGCGTCCTCGACCACGTGATGGGCGACGAGAACGTGCTCGTCGCCTGCGCGAACGGCCTCGGGATCAAGCCGGAGCGGATCGCCGCGGCCTGGCAGGCGCTGTCGCCGCGGCCGGACGACGCGTGGGCGTGAGGCGCGCCCTCAGGGCGTGCAGCCCTTCCCCGCCTCCCGGTCGGCCCGCCCGGCCTTGGCGTCGATGTCGAGGGCGGTCATGTCGCCCAGGATGGCGAAGTCGCCGTAATCGAGCTTGAGGGCGCCGCTGACGCCGTTCTCGTAGAGGTCGAAGCCGAGGGTGTAGATCGGCGTGCGCTCCCCGGCGCCCTCGGTGTAGTAGCTGAGGCGCACCGGCCAGTGCGGCATGGCGGCCAGCGACCCGTCGCGCAGGGGCTTGTCGCGGGTCGAGTCGGAGGCCGGGGCGGTCGCGGCGTGGCCGATCACCGCGAAGGTGTCGTAGACCTTCCGGCCGTCGTCCGAGCCGTCGTAGACCTTGACCGCGAGGGTCGACTGGCCGGCCCGCGCCGCCTCGATCAGGCGGCGCATGTGCTCGCTCGGGAACAGGACCGGCCCCTCCACGGTGAACGGCTTCGGGCCGCCCTTCAGCTTCACCGTCAGGGCGTCGCCCTGCTCGGAGGCGGTCCCGTCCACGGGGGCGGCGGGCTTGTTGTTGGTGAGCGTCGTCGTCTTGAACCGGAACTCGCGCCCCTGCCCGCCCTCGAAGGTGGTGCTGCGCATGTCGGACAGGCGCGCGCCGGTCTCGCCGGAGGACAGCTCCGTCACCTGGCGGGTCTGCATCGTGTAGCCGCGGCAGGCGTCGCCCCGGAAATCGATGACGATGCGCCCGCGGGCGCTCTCCACCGAGCGGGTGCCGCCGCCCTCGGCCAGCGACAGGTCGTAGACCGCGCGGTGGTTGGCGAGCACGATCCCGGGCGCCGGGGCCGGCGGCTTGGCGTCCGGTTCGGGCCCGGCGGGCGGGGCCGCGCGGGCGGGCCCGGCGCAGACGAGAAGGCCGGCCGTCAGCAGTGGGAAGAGGCGCAGGCGCATGGACAACCCCGGTTCGGTCCGCCGCAGATAGCAGGCTCAGGGAATCGGGCAATGCTTGGGCCGCCCCGGCGACGCGCCGGCCGGCCTACCGGTAGCCCTCGGCCTGGAGGGCGAACAGCTCGGCGTAGCGGCCGCCCCGCGCCATGAGGGCGGCGTGGCTGCCCTCCTCCAGGACCCGGCCGCCCTCCAGGACGAGGATGCGGTCGGCCATGCGCACGGTGGAGAAGCGGTGCGAGATCAGCACCGTCGTCCGCCCGGCCGACAGTTCCCGGAACCGCGCGAAGACGTCGTGCTCGGCCCGGGCGTCGAGGGCGGCGGTCGGCTCGTCCAGGATCAGGATCTCGGCCTCGCGCATGTAGGCCCGGGACAGCGCGACCTTCTGCCACTCGCCCCCGGAGAGGTCGAGGCCGCCGGCGAAGCGCTTGCCCAGCGGCTGGGCGTAGCCCGCGGGCAGGCGCTCGATCACCGGGGCCGCGAGCCCCCGGGCCGCCGCGGCCGCGATGCGGTCCGCGTCGTCGGCGGCCGCGATCCGGCCGACCGCGACGTTCTCCCCGGCGGTGAGGTCGAAGCGGACGAAGTCCTGGAAGATCGCCCCGATCCGCGCCCGCAGGTCGTCGAGGTCGTAGGCGGCGAGCGGCACGCCGTCGAGGAGCACGCGGCCCTCGTGCGGGTCGTACAGGCGGGTCATCAGCTTGACGATCGTGGTCTTGCCGGCGCCGTTGCCGCCGACCAGCGCCACCGTCTCCCCGGCCCGGACCGCGAAGGAGAGGTCGCGCAGCGCGAAAGTCTGCGTGCCGGGATAGCGGTAGCCGACCCCCTCGAAGACCAGCCCCTCCCGGATCGGGCTCGGCACCGGCACGGGCCGGGCGGGCGAGCGGATCTGCGGCCGGATCGCGAAGAAGGCGTAGAAATCCTCGAGATACTGCGCCTGGCCGGTGATCTGGGTCAGCCCGAGGAGCAGCCCCTCCAGGCCGCCGCGCAGGCGCTGGAACGCGCCGGCCAGGAAGGCGAGGTCGCCCACCGAGAAGGCGCCCGCCACCGTCCGCCAGACGATCACCGCGTAGGCGGCGTAGTAGGCGAGCGTCCCGAGGCTCGCGAAGGCGAAGCCCCAGCCGGCCCGGGCGACCGCGAGGCCGCGATTCTCGGCGAGCAGCCGCCCCGCCACCGCGGCGTAGAGCCCGGTGACGTAGCCCGCGAGGCCGAAGAGCTTGATCTCCTTGGCGGTCTCGACGCTGGCGCCGAGGTAGCGCAGGTAGTCGATCCGCCGCCGCTCGGGGCTGCGGATCCAGGCGAGGCGGTAGCCGGCCTTGGTGAAGTGCCACTCGTTGAGCACCGCCGGGATCAGGGCGGCGGCGATCAGCACCACGAGCCAGGGTGTGAAGGCCGCGACCCCGACCGCCAGGGTCGCGAGGGTCAGGAGGCCCTGGAGCTGGCCGAACACCGTGCCGATCAGGCCGGTGCGGCCGCTGACCTGCCGGCGGGCCCGCTCCAGCCGGTCCTGCTGGGCGCTGTCCTCGAACTGCGCAAGGTCGAGCTCGGCGGCGTGCGCCATCAGCCGCAGGGAGGCCGCGTTGGCGTAGAGGTCGCCGATCAGGGTCTCGACGAGGCTCGAGAGCCGGCCGGTCAGGTCCGAGAGCAGGGCGAGGCCGAACTCGGCGGCGACGAGGCCGGCGAGCCGCGCCCGGCCGGGATCGGCGAGCCACGCCGCGAGCCCCGCCTCCGGCGCCGGCCGGGCGTGCTCGGCCACGATCCCGTCGAGGATCAGCTTGGCGAGGTAGAGGGTCAGGACCGGCAGGCAGGCCGCCACGAGGCGCAGCGACAGGCTCGCCGCCAGCAGGCGCGGGCTCGCGGCGGCGATCTCCCGGAACAGGGTCGGCAGGTGGCGCAGCGCGCCGACGCGCTCGCCCAGGCGCTTGCCGAATCGCTCACCCAGCTGCCGACGCAGTCCCGCCCCCGGCCGCGGTGCGGGCCCGCTCATACCCTGGGGATGACCCGCCGGGTTTCGGGCGTGGATTGGACGACGTGCAAGGATATCATTAACTGTAGATGCATATAGTTTTAATCCTCGTCGAGTGGTGCGTGCTCAGCGGTCCTGCAATCCTCAGAGTTTCGGTTCTCCTCATCATTGCCGGCATCCTCGCGGCGGTGGTGCAGGCCCTGCTGCCGAGCCCCGCGCCCGGACCGGCGACTCCGCCCGCGTCCGCTCCGGAAACACCGGCGGCCCAGGGGCTTGCCCGCAGGATCGAGGCGGCGGGCGGACGGGGGATCCAGGCCTTCGAGCAGTACCTGTCCTACGTGATCACCTCCGGCGGCAACTGGGCCGGGCCGATCGGCACGTTCACGCTGACCGTCGACAAGGGGGATCCCGCGACGCTCGTGTCGTTCTGCGGCACCGGCGTCCGCAAGACGGGCCCACGACCTTCGAGAGCGTCGCGACGGATTACATGCCCCGGCGCGACATCGACATCCTGCTGCTCAAGACCACGACGGGCCGATGAGCGGCGACAGGCGCCGGCGCGGATGCCCTCCGACGCGACGGCCTTCCCCGCCGAGCCGCTCCCGCGGGAGGCGCAGCCCGAGCCGTCGGCGCAGGAGGCGGCCGGTCAGGCCGAGGTCGACCGGGCGGAGGACGGCGCCGGTCCCCGGGCCCTGGCCATCCTCGATCTCAACACCGCCTCGGTGGCGGATCTCAATCACCTGCGCGGCGGGGGCGCCATCGGCCGGGCGATCGTCGCCAAGCGGCCCTACACGTCGGTGGAGCAGCTGCTGTCGAAGCGCGTGCTCAGCCGGTCGGTCTACGAGAAGATCAAGGATCAGGTGACCGTGCGGTGAGCGTGCGGCGAGGCCGCGGCCCCGCGAACCGCTCCGGCCCGCTCCGTCTTGCGGCGTCCGAGGATATAAATTAGCGCTGTGCGGGATATCCCAGGGGTCCGCGCATGCCGCTCTACGTCAAGGATCCGCAGGTCGACGCGCTCGCGGCCCAGCTCACGGCGCTGCTGGGCACGAGCAAGACCGACGCGGTGCGCCGCGCGCTTCAGAACGAGATCGCCCGCCAGACGAACAGGCCCGATCTCGTCGCGCGGACGGCCGACTTCGTCCGTGCCCTGCACGAGCGTGCCGGCCCGGACCGGAAGCCCGCCGACGCGGCGTTCATCGACGGTCTGTACGAGCGCACCTGAGGCGGGACCCGATGTTCGTGGATGCGTCGGCCCTCACGGCGATCCTCACCGACGAGACGGATGCGGCCGCCCTGACGGCCCGGCTTCAGCGGGCGCTGCGCCGCGTGACGTCGCCCCTGGCAGTCTGGGAAACCGGCGTGGCCGTGGCGCGCCACCTCGATCTCCCGGTCCCGGCCGCCCGCGAGGCGGTGCGCGCCTATCTCGACCTCGCCGGCATCGAGATCCTGGCCGTCCCGCCGGAGGCCGAAGCGGGCGCGCTGGACGCCTACGACCGCTTCGGCAAGGGCCGGCACCCGGCCGGCCTGAACTTCGGCGACTGCTTCGCCTACGCCTGTGCCCGCGCCCACGGCGTCCCGCTGCTCTACAAGGGCAACGACTTCCCGCTCACGGACATCGAGACCGCCTGAGGCCGACGGTCCGCGCGGGGCAGGCGGGGCGCGGCGGGCGGAGGACCGCCGCCGCGCGCCCTCAGATCTTCGTGCCGAAGATCTCGGCCACCTGCGGGATGTCCTTGTCGCCGCGGCCCGACATGTTGAGCACCATGAGGTGCTCGGCCGGGCGCTGCGGCGCGAGCTCCAGGATCTTGGACAGGGCGTGGGCCGGCTCCAGGGCCGGGATGATCCCCTCCAGCATCGAGCAGAGCTTGAACGCCTCCAGGGTCTCGGAATCGGTCGCCGACAGGTAGGTGACCCGGCCCATCTCGTGCAGCCACGCGTGCTCGGGGCCGATGCCCGGGTAGTCGAGGCCCGCCGAGATCGAGTGCGCGTCGGCGATCTGGCCGTCCCCGTCCATCAGCAGGTAGGTGCGGTTGCCGTGCAGCACGCCCGGCTTGCCGCCGGTCAGCGAGGCCGCGTGCAGGCCCGACTGGACGCCGTGGCCCGCGGCCTCGACGCCGAAGATCTCGACCTCGCGGTCGTCCAGGAACGGGTGGAACAGCCCCATGGCGTTCGAGCCGCCGCCGATGCAGGCGACGAGGGAATCCGGGATCCGGCCTTCCTGGGCGATCATCTGCTCGCGGGTCTCGCGGCCGATCACCGACTGGAAGTCGCGGACCATGGCCGGGTACGGGTGCGGGCCCGCCACCGTGCCGATGCAGTAGAACGTGTCGGCGACGTTGGTGACCCAGTCGCGCAGCGCCTCGTTCATGGCGTCCTTGAGGGTCTTGGTGCCGGATTCCACCGGGATCACCTCGGCGCCGAGCATCTTCATGCGGAAGACGTTGGGGGCCTGACGGGCGACGTCGACCGCGCCCATGTAGACGACGCACTTGAGGCCGAAGCGCGCGCAGAGCGTCGCGGTGGCGACGCCGTGCTGGCCGGCGCCGGTCTCGGCGATGATCCGCGGCTTGCCCATGCGGCGGGCCAGCAGGATCTGGCCCAGCACGTTGTTCACCTTGTGGGAGCCGGTATGGTTCAGCTCCTCGCGCTTGAAATAGACCTTGGCGCCCTGCCCGGCCGGCGCCTTGGCGCGCAGGTGCTCGGTGAGGCGCTCGGCGTAGTAGAGCGGGCTCGGCCGGCCGATATAATGGGTGCCGTAGCTCTCCATCTCGGCCTGGAAGGTCGGGTCCTGCTTGGCCGTCTCGTAGGCCGCCTCCAGCTCGAGGATCAGCGGCATCAGCGTCTCGGCGACGAAGCGGCCGCCGAAGATGCCGAAGCGGCCGCGCTCGTCGGGGCCGGTGCGGAAGGAGTTGGGCTCGGGGGCGATGGTCACGGGACGGGTCCTGCGGGCGAGTCGATGATTTGCGGGGTGCCTAGACCCATGCGGCCGCCACCGCAATGCGGCCAGCCGCGCGCGTAACCGGATCGGGCGCCGGCGCGAACGGGCTGTCAGCATCCCGTAGGAGGACAGCATGGCTCTGCGCGACACGATCCGCCCCCTCCTCGGGGCAGCCCTCGGGCTCGGCCTCGCGACCGCACTCCTGCTGCCGCGACTGTCGGCGCTGGCCGAGGAGGCGCCCCGTCGTCTGCCGGAGCCCGCGACCCACTCGGCCGAGGAGCCGGGCTCGCACGTCGCAATCTTCGCCGGCGGCTGCTTCTGGGGCGTGCAGGGGGTGTTCCAGCACGTGCGCGGGGTGAGCGGCGCCGTGTCGGGCTACGCCGGCGGCACCCGTGCGGAGGCCGATTACCGGACGGTCAGCGGCGGCGGGACCGGCCATGCCGAGGCCGTGGCGGTCACCTACGATCCCGCGGTGATCCGCTACGACGAGCTGCTGCGGATCTTCTTCTCGGTGGCGCTCGATCCCACCCAGCTGGACCGCCAGGGCCCCGATACCGGGCGGCAATACCGCTCGGCCCTGTTCCCGCAGGATGCCGAGCAGGCGCGGGTGGCGCGGGCCTACATCGCCCAGCTCGACGCGGCCAAGACCTACGCGCGGCCCGTGGCCACCCGGATCGAGCCGGGGGCGACCTTCTATCCGGCCGAAGCCTACCACCAGGACTTCATGGCCCAGCACCCCGGGCACCCGTACATCGCCGCCAACGACGCGCCGAAGCTCGAGGCCCTGCGCGCCCTGTTCCCGGAGCGGACGGCGGCGCAGCCCGTGCTGGTCAACCGCCCGCCGGCGTGAGCGCCGGCGGTCCCTATGCCTCCGGCGGCCGCGGCCGGCCGAAATCCGGGGCCGCGGTCTCCTGGCCCTGCGCCACGATGCTGCGCCGGATCGCCCGGGTGCGGGTGAACATCGCGTGGAGCGCGTCGCCGTCGCCCCAGCGCACCGCCTTGGCGAGCGCCGAGAGATCCTCGTTGAACCGGCCGAGCATCTCCAGCACCGCCTCGCGGTTGTTGAGGAAGATGTCGCGCCACATGGTCGGGTCGGACGCCGCGATGCGGGTGAAGTCGCGGAACCCGCTCGCCGAGAACTTGATCACCTCCGACTGCGTCGCCGATTCGAGGTCGGCGGCGGTGCCCACGATGTTGTAGGCGATCAGGTGCGGCAGGTGGCTGGTGATGGCGAGCACGTGGTCGTGGTGCTCGGCGCTCATCGTCTCGACGTCGGCGCCCATC
Organism: Methylobacterium mesophilicum; assembly: GCF_036441335.1. Classification (GTDB taxonomy): domain Bacteria; phylum Pseudomonadota; class Alphaproteobacteria; order Rhizobiales; family Beijerinckiaceae; genus Methylobacterium; species Methylobacterium mesophilicum_B. The sequence continues at coordinate 10,479 of NZ_MLBW01000013.1, read as the reverse complement.
CCCGTCCACAGGGCGCGGACGGTCTCGATCGCCGCCGGGTCGGTGCCCTCGGGCGGGGTCAGGATGCACCAGCGGCCCTGGAACAGGGTCGCGAAGCCCGCGTCCGGTCCCGAGAACTCGGTCCCGGCGATCGGGTGCCCGGGGACCAGCGCGACGCCGTCGGGCAGGTGCGGCCGGACCGCCGCCACAACGGCGCCCTTCACCGAGCCGACATCCGACACGATCGTGCCGGGCTTGAGGTGCGGCGCCATCTCGGCCGCCGCCGCCCCGATGGCGCCCACCGGCACGCACAGGATGACGAGGTCGGTGCCGGCCGCGCCCTCCGCCGGGTCGCCCGTGACGACGTCGGCGATGCCGAGGTCGCGCACCCGGGCGCGCACGGCCGCGTCGCGGTCCACCGCCACGATGGTCCGGGCGAGGCCGTAGCGGCGCGCCGCCCGGGCGATCGACGAGCCGATCAGCCCGAGGCCGACGATGGCGAGGCGGCCGACGACGGGTGCCGCGGCCTTGAGGGTCTCAGCCATGCTGGCCCCGCACGAAGTCGCCGAGCGCCGCCAGGAACGCCGTGTTGGCCTCGGCGCCCGCCACCGTCACCCGCAGGGCGTTGGGCAGGCCGTAGGCCGTGACCCGCCGGGTGATCAGGCCGCGCTCGGTCAGGAACGCGTCCGCGTCCTCGGCCGAGCGGCCCGGCGCGTCGGGGAAGTGGATCAGCAGGAAGTTCGCGACGCTCGGCGTGACCGCCAGGCCGAGCGCGCGGGCACCCTCGGTGAGCTTCGGCAGCCACTCGGAATTGTGGGCGGCGGCCGCCGCCATGTGGGCCTCGTCGGCGATGGCGGCCGAGCCCGCGGCGATCGCCGGGCCCGAGACGTTGAACGGGCCGCGGATCCGGTTGACCGCGTCCGCCACGTGCGCCGGCGCGACCATCCAGCCGATCCGCACGGCGGCCAGCCCGTGGATCTTCGAGAAGGTGCGGGTCATCACGACGTTCTCGGCCTCGAGGGCCAGCTCGAGCCCGGCCGAGTAGTCGTTCGCCCGGACGTACTCGGCGTAGGCGCCGTCGATCACCAGCAGCACGTGCGGCGGCAGGCCGGCGTGAAGGCGGCGGATCTCGTCGAAGGGCAGGTAGGTGCCGGTCGGGTTGTTGGGGTTCGTGACGTAGACGATCCGGGTCCGGTCGGTGACCCGGGCCAGGATCGCGTCGACGTCGACGGTCAGATCGCGCTCGGGCGCGACCACGGGCTCGCCGCCCGAGGCCAGGATGGCGATCCGGTAGACGAGGAATCCGTGCTCCGAGTAGATCCCCTCGGTGCCCGGCCCGCCATACGCGTAGGCCAGCAGCGACAGGAGCTCGTCCGAGCCCGCGCCGCAGACGATCCGCTCGGGATCGAGCCCGTAGCGCCGCGCGATGGCGGTGCGCAGGGCGGTCGCGCGACCGTCCGGGTAGGTCTCCAGCTTGGCGGTCGCCGCGTGGAGCGCGGCCAAAGCCGCCGGGCTCGGGCCGAGGGGCGTCTCGTTGGAGGACAGCTTGTAGACCTTGCCGCCGCCGGGCCGCCCGCTCTTGCCGGGCACGTAGGTGTCGATCGCCAGGACGCCGGGACGCGGTTCCGGACGGGCGGGTCGGGGGGCGGACATAGCGGTGCGACTCGGGATGGGCGGGGTTCGGTCGGTTCCGCGCCCGTCTACAGCATTTCGCCGGCCGGTGAACCCGGGGCCGCCGCCCGTGGGGCCGGCCCGACCCTGCCGGGGCGACTTGTCCGGCCCCACGGAGTCGTGCCTGTATGCCGGCGCTCCGCCGACAGGCGCCCGACACGAAGGATCTCCGCATGCCCCTCGAACGCTACCTGGACGGCGGCGCCCACATCCTCCCCGCCGACGACTCGCTGATCCGCTTCGCCATGACCAACGGCCAGCGGGTGATCGCGGTCGAGGTCCCGGTTCCCGTGCTGCGCCAGCAGTTCGGCGGCGGCGCCGACCTCGCCCCCCTGGAGCTGTTCGCCCGCAATCAGGCGGTGATCGAGGCCGCGGCGAGCCAGGCCTACGACCGGACCGAGACCCCCAACGACCTCCTCGATCTCGGCCCGGAGGATTTCGACACCCGGCCGGCCTCGGCCAGGCCCTGAGCGGCAGGCCCTGAGCGGCGGGCCTCAAACAGCGCGATCCATCCGGGGCGCCGCGGCAAAACGGCGACGCGCAAATGCCGCGGGGCACTCGCCACGTTTCGGCCTGTTGAACCGGGAGAACAGGGGCGCGTCGGGCGTGCCCCGCCCCGCAGCCCCTGGATGGATCGACGATGCCCGGTGACCTGATCCCCTGCAGCCTCTTCCTGATCGGGATCCTCGTGTCGGTCGCCGCGGATTGCCGCCTGCGCCGTGTCGAGGCGGCCCCGTGGGCCAATGGCTGCATCACGGCCGCCGGCGCCGCCCTGGTCTTCGCGGCCTGCGCGGCCGCCATGTTCTGAGGAACCGCCGGACGCCGGACGGACTTTCACAGCGGCGTCCGGGCCCGCGCCCGGCGGCGCGACTGGCGGGGCGAGGGTTCCATGGTATCGATGCAGGCCCTGATCGGCTGCGGGCTCGTGCTCACCGGCATCCTGATCGAGAGCGCGGCGAGCCGGCACTGGCGGGCGGGCGTCGGCGCGGACCGGCTCGACGTCCGGGCCGCCCTCGCGCTCGGCCTGCCCGCCCTGGGGCTCGCCGTGATGGCCGCGCCGATCGCGTGAGTGAGGTGCCGGGTGTCGGACCCCGCCCGATCGGCCGTGGACGGGCGCCGGGGCCCGTGTTCCGCGGCACCTCGGGCGCCGGGCGCCGATCGTAGAGGTCCATCTCGAACGGCGGAGCCTCGAGATGAGCATCGTAGCGGATATCGTTTTCTTCCTCGTGATCGACGCGATCGAGGCCGCTTGGCGGTTCGGGCGGCGGCGTCTCTTCGGGGCCGCCCCCGACGCGCGGGATCGTCCGGGCTCCGAGACCCGGGGCGCGTCGGAGGGCCGGAGCCCGCACGCGCGTTGACGCTCGGCGCCCCGCGCATTACCTCGGCGGGGCTGGCCGCGTCGGGCGAGTGCGGCGCGTCAGGCGATCCCGTGCTCTCCCGGTTCGGATCCGAACCGATACACGGTCGTCAAGACCCGCCATGGACACCCAAACGGACACGGCCCTGAGGCCTGACCCGATCGACGAGCCGGCGCGGCGCGCGTCCGAGCGCTCGCAGGCGCTCGACCCGAGGAGCCCGGTGGCGCGCTTCGCCGCCGACACGCCGCTGCTCACCGACGCGGGCGTCGAGCTCGCGCCCTTCCAGATCGCCTACCAGACCGCCGGCACGCTCAACGCCGCGCGCTCGAACGCCGTCCTGATCTGCCACGCGCTCACCGGTGACCAGTACTTCGCCCACACCCATCCGGTGACCGGCAAGCCCGGCTGGTGGGAGACGCTGGTCGGCCCCGGCAAGCCGATCGACACCGACCGCTACTTCGTCGTCTGCTCGAACGTCATCGGCTCGTGCATGGGCTCCACCGGCCCGGCCTCGATCGACCCGGCGACGGGGCGGCCCTACGGGCTGAACTTCCCGCTGGTCACGATCCGCGACATGGTCCGGGCGCAGGCGATGCTGCTGGAGCATCTCGGGATCCGGGACCTGTTCCTGTGCATCGGCGGCTCGATGGGCGGGATGCAGGTGCTGCAATGGGCGGCGCTCTATCCCGAGCGCGTCTTCGCCGCGATGCCGATCGCCACCGGCGCCCGCCACTCGGCGCAGAACATCGCCTTCCACGAGGTCGGCCGTCAGGCGATAATGGCCGATCCCGCCTGGGCGGACGGGCGCTACCTCGAGGCGGGCACGCGCCCCGCCAAGGGGCTCGGCGTCGCCCGGATGGGCGCGCACATCACCTACCTGTCCGAGCCGGCCCTGCACCGGAAGTTCGGCCGGCGCTTCCAGGGCGGCACGGCGCCGACCTTCTCGTTCAACGCCGATTTCCAGATCGAGAGCTACCTGCGCCACCAGGGCCTGAGCTTCGTCGAGCGGTTCGACGCCAACGCCTACCTCTACCTGACCCGGGCGATGGACTATTTCGACCTCGCCGAGGACCACGGCGGCGTGCTCGCCAACGCCTTCCGGGGCACCAAGACCCGCTTCTGCGTGATCTCGTTCACCTCCGACTGGCTGTTCCCGACCCGCGACTCGCGCGCGATCGTGCACGCGCTCAACGCGGCCGCGGCGCCCGTGGCCTTCGTGGAGGTCGAGAGCGACAAGGGCCACGACGCCTTCCTGCTCGACGAGCCGGCGATGTTCTCCGCGGCGCGCGGCTTCATCGACGCCGCCGCCCGGGCGCGCGGGCTGTGACGCGGATGGCGAGCGGCGGGTCCGGCAAGATGACCTTCGGCAAGCCGCCCATGGGCAAGATCTCTTCGGGGAAGATCTCTTCGGGCGAGATCTCTTCGGGCAAGATCGCTCTGGGCAAGGTCCGGCACGGTGCCCCCTGGGAGGGCGCGGACGCCCTCCCCCACGCGGCCGAGGGCGGCGGCGCCCGCGTCGACCACCTCGTCGTGCTCGGCCTCGTCCCGGCCGGCGCCCGGGTCCTCGACATCGGCTGCGGCGACGGCTCGCTGCTGGCGCTGCTGCGCGACCGCCGCGGCATCGACGGGCGCGGGATCGAGCTGTCCCGGGAGGGCGTGAACGCCTGCCTCGCCCGGGGCCTGTCGGTGATCCAGGGCGACGCCGACACCGACCTCGCCAACTACCCGGACGGCGCCTTCGACGTGGTGGTCCTGTCCCAGACCATCCAGGCGACCCGCAATCCCCGGGTGGTGCTGGAGCACCTGCTGCGCATCGGCCGGCAGGTGATCATCTCGTTCCCGAATTTCGGGCACTGGCGCGTGCGCTCCGAGCTGGCGTTCCGCGGGCGGATGCCGGTCACCGAGATCATGCCGGACGCGTGGTGGGAGACGCCCAACATCCACCACTGCACGATCCGCGACTTCGTCGGCCTGTGCCGCCTGATCGGCGCCCGGATCGAGCACGCGACCGCGCTGGACGCCCGCGGCCGGCCGATGCGGTTCTCCATGCCCTGGTGGGTCTGGAACCTGTTCGGCGCGCAGGGCGTGTTCCTGCTCCGGCGCGAGGATGCCGGGCCCTAGCGCCGCGCCCGATCAAGGCGAGGCGGTGGCGCGTCGAGCCCGTGCCGGACGAGGCACACTCCGGTCGCGCCCTGATGGCTCGCTCGACCTCGAAGCGTCTTGTCCCTCACCCTGACCCTCTCCCGCACGGGAGAGGGGGCATGGCGCGGATGTCTCGACCGGGGTCGTCGTCCTTCCCAACCGTTGCAACACGATCGGAAGCGGCCCCAGCATCGCGCCGCTGTTGTCCGGCGCTCGAGGGTCGCCGCACGGCGCTGTCTCTCCCGGGCACCCGCCGCGCCCCGGCCCGGGGATGACGCCGGCAGTCCGAAATAGAGCAGAAACGGAGCTTGGCTATTTCTGGTCGCGCTCCCGTGATCGGACCGTGATTACGGATTCGTTTGGCGCTTTTCCCGAGACGTACGCGTTCACGAGGGGTCGTGGACTGTGTCCGGCTGGGCGGAAAACTTGCCGCAATCGCGAATTCCAGCAGGGTCGACAGGACACGTGCGCCGCGCGATCGTTCACATCGGGATGCCCCGAACCGGCTCCACCGCGTTCCAGGAGGTGCTGGCCCGCCTGCGCCCCCACCTCGCCGCGGTCGGGATCTGCTACCCGAACCTCGCCCCGCCGGGCGCCCCCGGGGGCGACGACGTCAATCACTACCGGCTCGGGCAGGCGCTGGACCGGCGCCGCGGCGCCGCGGAGCGCCGGCAGGCCCTCGCGCGCCTCGACGCGATCCTCGCCGCCACGCCGGCCGACACGGTCCTGCTCTCCTACGAGGACTTCTCCGTCCAGCGCCCGCTCTGGCGCGTTCCCGAGATCCTGTCCGACCTGTTCGCGCGCCGCGGCTTCGCCCTGGAGGCGGTGCTGGTGGTCAAGCCGCAGGCCGAGCAGCTGGCCTCGGCCTACGCCCTGCGGGCGCAGGTCGTGGCCGAGGGCCGCACCTTCCGGGGCTTCCTGCGCTCCGAGGGCGCGTCCCGGCGCTACGACTACGCGGACAGGCTCGAGCCCTGGCGCCGCGCCGCCGCGGGGCGCGTCACCGCCCTGCCGTACCGCGACCGGCGGTCCGACGCGCCGCTGCTGGNCGGCCTCGGCCCCGGCGATCAGCCTCGCGGCGGCCGGGACGGGTGCCCTCGAGGGCCCCGCGGCCGACGACGCCGTGATGGCCGTGGTCGGGACGCGCTGCGCCATGTGCCACGCCGCCGAGCCCCTGTGGCCGGACCTGACGAGCCCGCCCAAGGGCGTGCTCCTCGACAGCCCCGAGCACGTGGCGCGCTTCGCGCCGGCCATCCGCCTGCAGGCCGTCCTGACCCACGCGATGCCGCCGAACAACATCACCGACATGCAGCCCGAGGAGCGCGCGGCGCTCGCCCGCTGGCTCGCCGCGCGATAACCGTCGGCCCCCGCTTCCGCGCCAACGCAGGATCCCGCCCGTGACCGCACCGGATACAGACGGCCCCCCGCGCGACTTCGTCGGCTACGGCGCGGCGCCGCCCGACGTCCGCTGGCCCGGCGGTGCCCGCGTCGCCGTCCAGTTCGTGCTGAACTACGAGGAGGGCGGCGAGCGCTCCGTCCTCGACGGCGACCCCCACGCCGAGATCTTCCTCTCCGAGATCGCCGGGGCCACGCCCTTCCCCGCGCGGCACATGAGCATGGAGAGCCTCTACGAGTACGGCGCGCGCGCGGGCGTCTGGCGGATCCTGCGCCTGTTCCGCGAGCGCGGCGTGCCTCTCACGGTCTTCGGCGTCGCGCAGGCGCTCGCCCGCAACCCGGCCGCCGTGGAGGCCTTTCTCCGCGACGGCCACGAGATCGCCGGCCACGGCTGGCGCTGGCTGCCCTACCAGGACGTCCCGGAGGCGATCGAGCGGGAGCACCTCGCCCGCGCGGTCGAGACGATCCGGAGCCTGACCGGCGAGACGCCGCTCGGCTGGTACACCGGCCGCGACAGCCCGAACACGCGGCGGCTCGTGGTCGAGCAGGGCGGCTTCCTCTACGATTCGGACAGCTACGCCGACGACCTGCCCTACTGGGTCCGCGTCGCCGGCCGGGACCACCTCGTGGTGCCCTACACCCTCGACACCAACGACATGCGCTTCTCGATCCCCGGCGGCTTCCCGTCGGGCGAGCAGTTCTTCGCGCACCTGCGCGACGCCTTCGACTGCCTCTACGAGGAGGGGGCGAGCGCTCCGAAGATGCTGTCCATCGGGCTGCATTGCCGCCTCGTCGGACGTCCCGCCCGCCTGCCGGCCCTCGCCCGGTTCCTCGACCACGTCCTGGCCCGTCCCGACGTCTGGGTGACCCGGCGGATCGACATCGCCCGGCACTGGGCGGCCCACCATCCCGCCGCCGCTTCGGCGGCGGGACCGACCCCGGAGAGGACAGGCCCGTGATCACCATCGCCGCGCTCAACGCGCTCGCGCGCGACGCCTTCGTGGACCTCCTCGCCGAGGTCTACGAGCATTCCCCCTGGGTCCCCGAGGCGGCCTTCGACCGCGGGCCCTTCGCGGCGCGCGCGGACCTGCACGCGGCGATGGAGGCGACGGTGGCCGGCGCCGACCGGGTCCGCCAGCTCGCCCTGCTGCGGGCCCATCCCGAACTCGCCGGGCCGGCCGCCCAGCGCGGCGCGCTCACCGCGCATTCCAGCCGCGAGCAGGCCGGAAGCGGATTGCTGGGCGGCCCCTCCCCCGCGGTGGCGCGGCTGCAGGAGCTCAACCGGGCCTACGCCGAGCGCTTCGGCTTCCCGTTCATCATCGCGGTCCGGGGCCTCGACCGCGACGCGATCCTCGCCCGCCTGGAGCAGCGGATCGGCAACCCGCCGGAGACCGAGCGGGCCGAGGCCCTGCGGCAGGTCGGACGGATCGCCGACCTGCGCCTGGAGGCCCTCGTCGCGGCCTGACGCGCCGGCGTCAGGCGGCCCGGCCGCCGACCAGGGCGAGCTGCTCGCTCACGTGCTGGCGCAGCGCCTCGTGCGTCATGTCGACGAAGGTCTTGGTCCGGGCCGACAGCATCTTGCGGGACGGGTAGAGCAGGCCGAGCGTCACGCTGGTCGGCGGGGTGTGCTCAAGGACCTTCACGAGCCGGCCCTCGGCGAGATGCGCCGCGACCTCGAACAGCGGCTTCAGGACGATGCCCTCGCCGGCCAGCGCCCAGGCGGTGAGCGTGTCGCCGTCGTCGGCGTCGATGTGCCCCGTGACCGGCAGGGTCACGGTCTCCTGGCCGTCGACCAGGGTCCAGCGGAACTGCTCGGCGCCGGGATAGCGCAGCAGCAGGCAATCGTGCTGCAGCAGGTCCGCCGGCTCGGCGGGCGCGGGGTGCTCGGCCAGGTAGGCCGGTGCCGCGCACAGGACCCGCTCGATCTCCGCGACCTTGCGCAGGGTGAAGGTGGAATCGCGCATCTGCGACAGGCGGACCGCGACGTCGACCGCCTCCTGCACGAGGTCGAGGAGGTGCTCCGACAGGCGCAGGCGGACATCGGTCTCGCCGTGGCGGGCGCGGAAGCGCGGCACGAGCGGCGCGACGACCCGGCGGCCGAGACCGAGCGGGGCCGTCACCTTCAGCACCCCGCGGGGCACCGCGCCCGCGGTCTCGACGCTCTTCTCCGCCTGCTCGACCGCCGCGGTGATGTCGAGGCAGCGGTCGTAGAAGATCCGGCCGGCCTCCGTGAGGCTCATGCGCCGCGTCGTCCGGGTCAGCAGCAGGCAGCCGAGATGCTCCTCCAGGGTCTGGATCCGGTAGCTCACCACCGACGGGGACAGCCGCAGCGAGCGGCCGGCGGCCGAGAAGCTCCCCGTCTCCGCCGAGCGCAGGAAGATGCGGATGCTTTCCAGGGAAATCATGGGCGGGGATCGTCAGGAGCGGTTCGGAACTGTCAACGGACTGTCCCGACAATGTGAACCCGGCGTCCGACCCGATCATCCCCCGCGCGGCGCGACGCTTCGGTCGGTGCAGCCGGCTCGCAGAGACGGCGGAACCGATCTGATCGACCGAAACGGCATCAGAAGACGTGGAACGCGACGCCGGCGAGGACGCTCTTCTCCTCGGTGCCCTTGAAGGTCGCGGTCTCGACATTCCCGAACTTGTTGTGCCAGTACTGGAACCCGACGAAGACATCGACCCGGTTGGGCCGATCGTAGACGAGTTTGCCGAGATCGAGCACGAGGTTGGTGCGCGACAGGACTTCGAGCCCGCGGGGCGGGTTGAAGGCGTAGGCGGCCGGGTTGCTCACGCCCCGTCCCTTCGGCAGCACGATGTTGTTGAAGCCGACGAGGCTGAGCGGCAGCCCCGTGAAGGTCAGGGGAAAGTTGTAGACCAGCTCGAATTCCGGGACCGTGTCGAAGCTCTGGTCGCGGTCCGGCTGGAGATTGAACCCGTTCCGGTTCCACTCCTTGTAGGCTTGCACGGACAGGTTGAGAAAGCCCGCCGGCACGTCGAAGGCGAAGTTCAGGCCGCCGACGATGTCGCGCTTCTTCGAGCCGAAGGCGTCGTTCTGGGCGTTGGCGTCGAAGCCGAAGGCGAGCGACACCTCCTTGACGAGGCCGGGAACGGTGAAGGCCTTCGTGCCCGTGAGCGCGTTGAGGCTCAGCGTGCCGCGATACAGCCCGTAGGCTTCGGTGTTGCCGTAATCGGCGAAGAACGGGGCGGCGACGGAGCCCGGCGCGTTGGTGGTGCCGGCCGGGAACTGGGACCCGGACTTGAGGATGTCGAGGGAGAAGAAGTTCGTCCCGTAGGCCCAGGCATCGGCGTGGGAGATGTTCAGGATGTGCTTGGGCGCCGCGCGGGAGACGAAGCTGCCGTCGGGGCGCTGGATCTGGATTCCGGGCGAGACGGCGGGGAACTGGTAGCGGTAGCTGATCTGGGTGTCGGCGAAGAGGAAGAACGGGCCGTCCTCCACCACCGTCGTGGCCTCGGGCGCCACCGGCGCCGAGGAGGCCGTCCCGAGGTCCTGCGCCCCCGCCGCGCAAGTCATCCCGAGCGGCAGCAGCGCGGCCGCGATCCGACAAGCCATTATCATGTCCACCCCCTCCTCCCGGCCGCCTTCAGTGCGAAGCGTCGGCCCGCAAACCCGCGCGCTGGCGCGCGACCTCGTCCGGCGTGACCGCCCGACCCTGCCCGCCCCACTCGGCCCGCATCCAGGTCGCGAGGTCGGCGAGCGCCGCGTCGTCGATCAGGGCGGCGAAGGGCGGCATGGCCTCCATCCGCTCGTTGCCCGGGAAGCGCTGCGCCGGGAGCCCGACCAGGATCGCCCGCAGGAGGCCGCCCGCGCCCGCGACCCGCATCGCGGCGTTGCTCCGCAGGGGCACCGAGACGTGGGGGATCCCCTCCCCCGCCCCGCCGTGGCAGCCGGCGCAGAGGCCGGCGTAGCTGGCCC
>NZ_MLBW01000012.1:0-149474 GCF_036441335.1 Methylobacterium mesophilicum | reverse complement strand
GGCGGCGAACTGCGCCTCCAGGGCCCGGGTGCTGGCGGGGTCGAACAGCTCGACGGCGTCCTGCCCGGCGATGCGCTTGGCCGGGCGCCCGAGGAGGCGCGCCGCGGCCGGGTTGGCCTCGGCCACCCGGCGCGTGCCGGCATCGACCACCAGCACCGGCTCGCCGGAGATCTGGAACAGGAGCCGGTAGCGGGTCTCGGCGGCGCGGAGCCGGTCGTAGTCCCGCTCCAGGGCCTGCTGGGTCTCCACCAGCCGGCGCTGCAGGACGGCCACCGCCCGCATGTCGCGCCCGAGCACGAGGATCGGGCCGCCCTCTGCGGGCCGGATCGACGCGTAGCGGATCGGCAGGTCGGCACCGTCGGGCGAGGGGTGGTTCACCTGGCGCCAGCGGGTGATGCCGTCGGACCCGGCGTCCCGCAGCAGGGCGTCGATCTTCGGGCGGCTCTCCACCGTGACAGTGTCGATCCAGCGCCGGCCCAGCCAGCCCGCCACGGTCTCCGCCGCCGTCTCCGTCGCGAGGTCGGCGCCGACCGCGGCGTCCCGAATCACGCCGTCGGTGTCGATCACCAGGGAGAGGTCCGCCGACGCCGCGACGATGCGCCCGACCGCCTCGCCCTGGAGGAGGCCGGCCACCTGCTGCAGGGCCGCGGGCGGCGACTGCGGGGAGGGGCGGGGCTGAGGGGTCACGGTCACCGCAATGTGATAGTCGGTTGGAGGCCCTTTCAGCAGGCCAAGGCCTGTCTGTCCAGCAAAGCTTCCGCCGCGGCGGGCGCGAGGCACGCGTCCGACGCGCAGGCATCCGCCCCGACGATCCCCGCCTCGCCGCCGTGGCGCGCGAAGAAGGGGCCGCCGACCAGCACCCGGACGTGCCGGTTGCGCGAATCGCGGCGCACCTCCGCCACCGTCGCCGTCAGGACCGGCAGCAGGACGTCGCAGGAGAGCGACAGGCCGACCACGTCGAACCAGTCGGACCGGAGCAGGTCCAGGGGATCGACCCCCGGCCCGGGCACCGCGGTGGTCACGTCCCAGCCCGCCTCCCGGAAGAAGCTCGCGACCAGCGACAGGCCGAAGACGTGGGTCTCGCCCGGGCAGGGCAGCAGCAGGACGCTGCGCCCGTTGGCGGGGACCGATTCGCTCTCCAGCTCGGCGCAGAGGCGGCGGCTCACGGCGTGGAGCCGCCCGAGGGCCTCGGTCACCGCCAGGAAGTCGCAGGCATCCTCCTCCCAGAGGGCGCCGAGATGCCGGGCCGCCGGGGCGAGCAGGTCGAGGAGCAGGCGCGGGAGCGGCAGGCCGCCGTCGCGCAGGGCGTCCACCCGGGCGTCGAGGTCGACCGGGCCGGCGGCCAGGAGCAGGGCGCTGAAATCGGCGATCTCCCGCGCGCTCGGCGCCCGGTCCGCCGGGGCGGCGCGGCCGGCGGGCCGGTGGGCGAGCATCAGGCGCGGCAGGATCTCCGCCTCGACGACCTTGGCGAGCGCGTCCGGGACGGGCCTGTTCAGGTCGGACCAGCCGAGGGCGGTGTCGCGGAACACGGGGAGACCATCGCTGACGGGGCTGCAGCCGGCCGCGGACGGACCGTGATCCAGACGGCCACCGAAATGCCTCCAGTTTCCCATCGGCATCCTCCCTTGAGACGACCCCGGCCCGGGAGGGCCGGCGGATCCGCTCGCGCGCTCGGTGTGGCGTTGCTCGCCCGTCTATTCTTCGTGTCCGTCAGTTCCTGAGGCTGACCAGCCAAACGGCCGCAATCTCTGCCGCCGCGGCCGACGATACGCTTCCTAGCGATCTTGGCAATGATCTTATTCGAAGAAAAGATATCCCTCCTCCTGTCATGCCATCGAAGCGTCAAGCGCACTTGACACTTCTGGGAGCCCCGCCCTAGCCTCTGTCAACGACGGAGCCTCTGGCGCCGCCGATCACAAGGGAGCGGATGCATGGGTCCCGAGGACCGGCCGGCACGACCGCTCTACACGCCCGCCGAACGGCGCCGGCGCGATTCTTCGCCCTGGACCATGATCCAGGGGGTGCTGGCGCCTCTCCAGTTCGCGATCTTCCTGATTAGCCTTGCCCTGGTGCTGCGCGCCCTGGCCACCGACGACGGCCTGCGCGCGGCCGAGATCTCGGTCATCGTGAAGACCGTGGCCCTGTACGCGATCATGGTCACCGGCTCGATCTGGGAGAAGGTCGTATTCGGACGGTGGCTCTTCGCCCCTGCCTTCTTCTGGGAGGACGCGGTCAGCATGCTGGTGCTGGCCCTCCACACCGCCTACCTCGCGGCCCTCGCCACGGGCGTCCTGAGCGGGCAGGCGCTGCTGCTCCTCGCGCTGGCGGCGTACGCGACATACGTGGTCAACGCGGCCCAGTTCCTCCTGAAGCTCAGGGCCGCGCGCCTGGAAGGTGCAGGCAGCCGCGCGCCGCGTCTCGCGGAGGCGCTGCCGTGAACGCTCCTCTGGCCCACCAGCCGCCCTGCGGCGGGATCGACCTGCATCAGGAGCAGGGCCAGCGGGCCGTGTTCTGCGGGCTCACCGGCATCGTCTGGCTGCATCGGAAGATCCAGGACGCGTTCTTCCTCGTGGTCGGCTCGCGCACCTGCGCGCACCTGATTCAGTCCGCCGCCGGCGTGATGATCTTCGCCGAGCCGCGCTTCGCCACCGCGATCATCGACGAACGCGACCTCGCCGGCATCGCCGACGCCAACGAGGAACTCGACCGGGTGGTGACCCGGCTGATCGAGCGCCGGCCCGACATCAAGCTCCTGTTCCTCGTGGGCTCCTGTCCGTCCGAGGTGATCAAGCTCGACCTGTCCCGGGCGGCGCAGCGCCTGTCGAGCCGCCTGAATCCGGTCCGGGTGCTGAATTATTCGGGCTCCGGCATCGAGACCACGTTCACGCAGGGCGAGGATGCCTGCCTCGCGGCCCTGGTGCCGGACCTGCCCCGCGATGCGGACGCGGCGGCGTCGCTCCTCGTGGTCGGCGCGCTGGCCGACGTGGTCGAGGACCAGTTCCTGCGGATGTTTTCCGCGATGGGGATCGCGGATGTCCGGTTCCTGCCCGCCCGCCGGGCCAACGCGATGCCGGCCATCGGGCGCAACACGCGATACCTGCTCGCCCAGCCGTTCCTGACCGACACGGCACGCGCCCTCGAAGAGCGCGGTGCCCGCCGGCTGCCCGCGCCGTTCCCGCTCGGCGCCGAGGGCACGACCGGCTGGCTGCGGGCGGCCGCCGAGGCCTTCGGCGTCTCCGACGCAACCTTCGAGGCCGCGACCGCGCCGGGCCGCGCCCGCGCCGAGACCGCGCTGGCGCCCCAGCGCGAAAAGCTCGGCGGCAAGCGCGTGTTCTTCTTCCCCGATTCGCAATTGGAGGTTCCGCTCGCCCGCTTCCTCGCCCGGGAACTCGGCGCGGAGCTGGTGGAGGTCGGCACGCCCTATCTGCACCGGGGGCATCTCGCCGCCGAGATCGAGCTTCTTCCTGCCGGCACGCGCGTGACCGAGGGCCAGAGCCTCGACGACCAGATGGACCGCTGCCGGGCGGCCCGGCCGGACCTGACGGTCTGCGGCCTCGGCCTCGCCAACCCGCTGGAGGCGGAGGGTCTGTCGACCAAGTGGTCGATCGAGCTGCTGTTCACGCCCGTACAGGGCTACGAGCAGGCCGGCGACCTCGCCGAGCTGTTTGTGCGCCCGCTCCGGCGCCGCGCCTTGCTGGAGGTGTAGCGCCATGCAGCTCACCCTCTGGACCTACGAGGGGCCCCCTCACATCGGCGCGATGCGCGTCGCCACGGCGATGTCCGGGCTGCACTACGTCCTGCACGCGCCGCAGGGCGACACCTACGCCGACCTGCTGTTCACGATGATCGAGCGGCGGGACGCCCGCCCGCCCGTGACCTACACGACCTTCCGGGCCCAGGATCTGGGCCGCGACACCGCCGAGCTGTTCAAGCAGGCGGTCTCGGCCGCCCACGCGCGGTTCCAGCCGCAGGCGATGATCGTCGGCGCCTCCTGCACCGCCGAGCTGATCCAGGACGATCCGGGCGGCCTCGCCAAGGCACTCGACCTGCCGATCCCGGTGATCCCGCTGGAGCTCCCCGCCTACCAGAAGAAGGAGAACTGGGGCGCGTCGGAGACCTTCTACCGGCTGGTCCGCGCCCTCGCCGGGCCGCCAGCCCCGCGCCCGGCACGGGAGCCCGGGCAGCGCCCGCTCTGCAACATCCTCGGGCCGACCGCGCTCGGCTTCCGTCACCGGGACGACCTGATCGAGATCCGCCGGCTCCTCGACACCCTCGGCATCGCGGTGAACGTCGTGGCGCCGCTGGGGGCTACGCCCGCCGATCTCGGCCGGCTGCGGGACGCCGATTTCAACGTCGTGCTCTACCCAGAGACCGGCCGGGCGGCGGCAGAATACCTTAAGAAGAACTTCGGGCAGCCGTTCACGCAAACCATCCCGATCGGCGTCGGCGGCACCCGCCGGTTCGTCGAAGAGGTGGCGGGCCTCGCCGGGACCGATCCGGCCCCGGTGCTCGACGGCCCCGGCTCGCGGCTGCCCTGGTACTCCCGCTCGGTCGATTCGACCTACCTTACGGCCAAGCGCGTCTTCGTGTTCGGCGACGCCACGCACGCGATCGGCATCGCCCGGGTCGCCGCGAAGGAACTCGGCTTCACGGTCGTCGGGCTCGGCACCTACGGCCGCGAATTCGCCCGCGAGGTCCGCGCCGAGGCGGCCGAGCACGGCATCGAGGCGCTGATCACCGACGACTACCTCGACGTCGAGGCGGCGATCCGCGCGGCAGCGCCAGAGCTCGTGCTCGGCACCCAGATGGAACGCCACGTCGCCAAGCGGCTCGGCATCCCCTGCGCGGTGATCTCGGCCCCGGTCCATGTCCAGGATTTCCCGGCCCGCTACGCCCCGCAGATGGGCTTCGAGGGCGCCAACGTCCTGTTCGACACCCTGGTCCATCCGCTGATGATGGGCCTCGAAGAACACCTCCTCGGCATGTTCCGGGAGGATCCCGAATTTCACGACGGCGTCGGCCCCTCGCATCTCGGCGGCAAGTCCTTCGGGACTCCGGCGGACGGGGCGCTCGAGGCCGCGGAACGGGCGCCGGCCGACACCCCTCCGACGCCGGCGCCCGTTCCGATTCTCCTGGACCGCGCGGCGGCTTGGTCGCCGGAGGCCGAGAAGGAGCTGAAGAAGATCCCGTTCTTCGTGCGGGGCAAGGCGCGCACCAACACCGAGACCTTCGCCCGGGAGCGGCACCTGCCGCTCATCACCCTCGAGACCCTCTACGATGCCAAAGCGCATTACGGCCGCTAGAGCGCTCTCCGCCGAGGTGGACGCCGGCTCGGCGCAAGGGAGCGCGTCGAAGTCGTGGCTTGGCGCAGGGCTCCGTCGCGGCGCGATCGGGCCCGCAGCCAAGCCGCCGATCCGCGTCGTCATCGTCACGCTCGACAATCACTTGGCGAGCGCGGTGGAACGGGCGCGCCTGCGCCTCCGGTCGGAGATGCCCGGGCTGGTGCTGTGCTTCCACGCGGCCGCCGAGTGGGAGAACGATCCCGCCACCCTGGAGGCCTGCCGGGCCGACATCGCGCAGGCCGACATCGTGCTCTCGGCCATGCTGTTCATGGACGAGCATGTCCGGGCGATCCTGCCGGCGCTGGCGGCCCGGCGCGATGGCTGCGACGCGATGGTCGGCTGCCTCTCGGCCGGCGAGGTGGTGAAGACCACGAAACTCGGCCGCTTCGACATGAGCGGCACCAAGCGCAGCGCCCTCGACTTCCTGAAGAAGCTCCGCGGCAAGCCGGGCCAGCAGGGCAATGCCGGCCGCCAGATGGCGCTCGTGCGCAAGCTGCCGAAGATCCTGCGCTTCATCCCGGGCTCGGCCCAGGACGTGCGCGCCTACTTCCTCACCCTGCAATACTGGCTCGCGGGGTCGGACGAGAACGTCGCCGCCCTGGTGCGCTTCCTCGTGCACCGCTACGCGGCCGGCGCGCGCGCCGCCTGGCGGGAGGGACCGGCGGCGCCCGCACCCCTCGATTATCCCGAGACCGGCCTCTACCACCCGCGCCTGCCGGGCCGGATCGGCGCCGACCCGTCGCGGCTGCCGCGCCTCGCGGGCGCCCGGGGCCGGGTCGGCCTGCTGGTGATGCGCAGCTATGTGCTCGCCGGCAACACCGCCCATTACGACGGCGTCATCGCCGCCCTGGAGGCGCAGGGCCTCGACGTGGTGCCGGCCTTCGCCAGCGGCCTCGACAACCGCCCGGCGGTGGAGGCCTTTTTCATGCGAGACGGGCGCGCCGCGATCGACGCGATGGTCTCGCTCACCGGCTTCTCGCTGGTCGGCGGCCCCGCCTACAACGACGCAGCCGCCGCCGAGGCGATGCTGGCCCGCCTCGACGTGCCGTACCTCGCCGCCCAGGCGCTGGAATTCCAGACGATCGAGCAGTGGGAGGCGGGGGACCGCGGCCTGTCGCCGGTCGAGGCGACCATGATGGTCGCGATCCCCGAACTCGACGGCGCCACCGCCCCAATGGTGTTCGGCGGCCGCTCCTCGGCCTCCGGCAGCGACAATGCCCGGGACATGCGGGTCCACCCTGAGCGCGCCGCCCGCCTCGCCGAGCGGGTCGCCCGGCTGGTGTCGCTCCGCCGGACCGCGAGGCCTGAGCGGAAGCTCGCCGTCGTGCTGTTCAACTTCCCGCCCAATGCCGGCGCCACGGGCACGGCGGCGTTCCTGTCGGTCTACGCCTCGCTGCTCAACACCCTGAAGGGTCTGGCGGCGGACGGCTACACGGTGGAGGTCCCCGAGAGCGTCGATGCCCTGCGCGCGGCGATCCTGGAGGGCAATACCAAGCGCTACGGGACCCAGGCCAACGTCCACGCCCGCATCCCGGCCGAGGATCATCTGCGCCGCGAGCCCCACCTCGCCGAGATCGAGGCCCAGTGGGGCCCGGCGCCGGGCCGCCACCTGACCAACGGCGGCGAGATCTTCGTCCTCGGCGCGCAGTTCGGCAACGTCTTCGTCGGAGTCCAGCCGGCCTTCGGCTACGAGGGCGACCCGATGCGGCTGCTGTTCGAGCGCGGCTTCGCGCCGACCCACGCGTTCTCGGCCTTCTACCGCTACCTGCGCGAGGACTTTTCCGCCGACGCCGTCCTGCATTTCGGCACCCACGGGGCGCTCGAATTCATGCCCGGCAAGCAGACCGGCCTATCCGAGGCCTGCTGGCCGGAGCGGCTGATCGGGGCGCTGCCGAACGTCTACCTCTATGCGGCCAACAATCCATCCGAAGGAACGCTCGCCAAGCGCCGCTCCGCCGCGACGCTGGTGAGCTACCTGACCCCGAGCCTCGCGGCGGCCGGGCTCTATCGCGGCTTGCTCGATCTCAAGAGCTCGATCGAGCGCTGGCGCGGCCTCGGCCCCGAGGCGGCGCCCGAGCGCGGCAGCCTTGCCGAGCTGATCCAGCAGCAGGGTGCGGCGGTCGATCTCGTGGCCGCGGAGCCCGCGTGGAGCGGCGATCTGGAGGCGCGGGTCTCCGGCCTCTGGGCCGCCCTTCAGGAACTCGAGCAGACCCTGATCCCGCACGGTCTCCACGTGGTCGGCCAGGGCACGCCGGCGGAGGAGCGGGTCGACCTGCTCCTGGCGCTCGCCGAGTCGGCCCACGGCGTGCGGCCGGAGCGGGCCGGGATCGAGGCCCTGGTGGCGGGGCAGGGGATCGAGGCGGCGCTGAAGGCGTCCGGCCTGCCCGCCGACGAGGCGACCCGCGAAGTCCTGAAAAATCTGGCCGAAACCGACCGGCTGCTGTCCCGCGACCACGAGGTGCCGGCCCTGCTGCGCGCGCTGGACGGCCGCTTCGTACCGCCGGTGGCCGGCGGCGACCTGCTGCGCAACCCGGCCGTGCTGCCGACCGGCCGCAACATCCACGGCTTCGACCCCTACCGCCTGCCCTCTGCCTTCGCGGTGGCCGACGGCGCACGGCAGGTGGCCCGGATCCTCGAGCGCTTCGCCGCGGACGGAAAGCCCTGCCCGGAGAGCGTCGCCCTGGTCCTGTGGGGCACCGACAACCTCAAGAGCGAGGGCGGCCCGATCGCGCAGGCGCTGGCGCTGATCGGCGCAAGGCCCCGCTTCGACGGCTACGGCCGGCTCAGCGGCGCCGAGTTGGTCCCGCTCGAGACCCTCGGCCGCCCGCGCATCGACGCGGTGGTCACCCTCTCGGGCATTTTTCGCGATCTGTTGCCTTTGCAGACCAAGCTTCTGGCTGAAGCGTCGTATCTCGCCGCCACCGCCGACGAGCCGGTGGAGCAGAACTTCGTCCGCAAGCACGCCCTGGCGATCCAGGTCGAGCAGGGCTGCGATCTGGAGACCGCGTCCCTGCGGGTCTTCTCCAACGCCGAGGGGGCCTACGGCGCCAACGTCAACCACTTGGTCGATTCCGGGAACTGGGACGACGACGCCGAGCTGTGCGAGACCTTCTCCCGCCGCAAGAGCTTCGCCTACGGCCGCACCGGCCGCCCGGCGCCGCAGCGCGCGCTGATGCAGGCGGTGCTCGCCTCCGTCGACATGGCCTACCAGAATCTCGATTCGGTCGAGGTCGGCGTCACCTCGGTCGATCACTACTTCGACGGGCTCGGCGGCATGGGCCGGGCGGTGGCCCGGGCCAAGGGCGAGTCGGTGCCGATCTACATCAGCGACCAGACCCGCGGGGAGGGGCGCGTCCGCTCCCTGGAGGAGCAGGTGGCGCTGGAGACGCGCACCCGGATGCTCAACCCGAAATGGTACGAGGGCCTGCTCGGCCACGGCTACGAGGGTGTCCGCCAGATCGAGACGCATCTCACCAACACGGTCGGCTGGTCGGCCACCGCCAACGCGGTCCAGCCCTGGATCTACGAGCGGATCACCGAGACCTACGTCCTCGACCCCGCCATGCGCGAGCGCATGGCGGCCCTCAACCCCACCGCCTCCGCCAAGGTCGCCCAACGGCTGATCGAGGCCCACCGGCGCGGCTTCTGGACTCCCAACGCAGAGATGCGGGACGCCCTCGACCGGGCCGAGGAGGAGCTGGAGGATCGTCTCGAAGGCGTCACCACAGGAGTCGCCGCATGAACATCGCCATCCGCAATCCGGTCGTCGCCCGGAAGGAAGAAGGCAGCGTCCAGGTCGCCCTCGATCCGGACCTGAAGATCGAGACCGCCAAGGTCTTCGCGGTCTACGGCAAGGGCGGGATCGGGAAGTCGACCACCTCGTCGAACCTGTCAGTGGCCTTCTCGAAGCTCGGCAAAAGGGTGCTGCAGATCGGCTGCGACCCGAAGCACGACTCGACCTTCACGCTGACCAAGCGCCTCGCCCCGACGGTGATCGACGCCCTGGAGGCGGTGAACTTCCACTCCGAGGAGCTGCGCGTCGAGGATTTCGTGGTCGAGGGCTACAACGGCGTGATGTGCGTCGAGGCCGGCGGCCCCCCGGCCGGCACCGGCTGCGGCGGCTACGTGGTCGGCCAGACGGTGAAGCTCCTCAAGGAGCACCATCTCCTGGAGGACACCGACGTCGTGGTGTTCGACGTGCTGGGCGATGTGGTCTGCGGCGGCTTCGCCTCGCCGCTCCAGCACGCCGACCAGGCGCTGATCGTCACCGCCAACGACTTCGACTCGATCTTCGCCATGAACCGGATCGTCGCTGCGATCCACGCCAAGTCGAAGAACTACCCGGTGCGCCTGGGGGGCGTCATCGCCAACCGCTCGGCCAAGACCGACGAGATCGACCGGTTCAACGACGCGGTCGGCCTGAGGCGGCTGGCCCACTTCCCCGATCTCGACGTGGTCCGCCGCTCGCGGCTCAAGAAGTCGACCCTGTTCGAGATGGACTCGTCCCCGGAGCTCGACGCCGTGACCGCCGAGTACATGCGGCTCGCCGAGACGCTCTGGTCGGGCGCCGCGCCCTGCGAGGCAGTCCCGATGAAGGACCGCGACCTGTTCGAGTTCCTCGGTTTCGATTGAGTTTGGGGTCCGACCGATGGCCAGCGCCAGCTACGACGCCCGGCGGGGCGAGCTCACCACCTACTTCGACCGCACCGCGGTCGAGGCGTGGTCGCGCCTGACCTCGGACGCCCCGGTCAGTCGGATCCGCGCCACCGTACGCGCTGGCCGCGACGCCATGCGGGCGACGCTGCTCTCCTGGCTACCGGCCGACATGACCGGCCTGCGGCTGCTCGACGCCGGTTGCGGCACCGGGGCGCTGAGCGTCGAGGCGGCGCGCCGCGGGGCCGAGGTGGTGGCCATCGACGTCTCGCCGACGCTGATCGGGCTGGCGCAGGAGCGACTGCCGGCGATCTCCGGCGCGGGGCGCATCGACTTCCGCGTCGGCGACATGCTCGATCCGGCGCTCGGCCGCTTCGACCACGTCGTGGCCATGGATTCGCTGATCCACTACCGCGCCGTCGACATCGCGCGGGCGCTGGCGGTTCTGGGCGCGCGCACGGACGGCTCGGTGCTGTTCACCGTGGCGCCGCGCACGGCGCTGCTGACTGTGATGCACGCCGCCGGGAAGTTCTTTCCGCGCGGCGACCGCTCGCCGGCCATCGTGCCGGTGACCGAGGGCGGGCTGCGGCGGCGGATCGCTTCGGAGAAGGCCCTCGCCACCTTCGCCTGGACCCAGAGCCACCGGATCAACAGCGGGTTCTACCTGTCGAACGCGGTCGCGCTGACGCGCACCCTGCCTCCCGCCGCGGATGGGGGAGCAAGCCCGGCGGTACCCGGGGTGCGACCATGACCCCCGCCCGCAAGCTCACCGATGCCCTGATGCGCCTCGGTCCGGCCGTGCTTCCCTTCGCGGATGCCGCCACCGTCGAGCTGCCGCTGGGACGTCTGCTCCGCCTCGCCCTGTTCCAGGTGACCGTCGGCATGGCGGCGGTGCTGCTGATCGGCACCCTGAACCGGGTGATGATCGTCGAGCTCGGCGTCCCGGCCTGGATCGTCGCGATGATGCTGGCGCTGCCGCTGGTCTTCGCCCCCCTGCGCGCGCTGGTCGGCTTCCGCTCGGACACGCACCGCTCGGTCCTGGGCTGGCGGCGCGTGCCCTATATCTGGTTCGGCACGCTGCTCCAGTTTGGCGGCCTGGCGATCATGCCGTTCGCCCTGCTGATCCTGTCGGGCGACACGACCGGGCCGCTCTGGGTCGGCGACCTCGCGGCGGCGCTGGCCTTCCTGCTGGTCGGCGCCGGCCTGCACACCACCCAGACCGTGGGCCTCGCACTCGCCACCGACCTCGCCCCCGCCCACGCCCGGCCGAAGGTGGTGGCGCTGCTCTGCGCGGCCCTCCTGTTCGGCATGATGGCGAGCGCCGTGCTGTTCGGCCTGTTCCTCGCCCACTTCTCGGCCGTCCGGCTGATCCAAGTGATCCAGGGCGCGGCTCTGGTCACGATCATCCTCAACGGGTTCGCCCTCTGGAAGCAGGAGCCGCGCGATCCGAACCGCACACGGACGGCGCCGCAGCGGGACTTCCGGTCCTCCTGGCGGGCTTACGCGGGGCAGGGCACCGCGCGGCGCCGCCTCGTGGCGATCGGGCTCGGCACGGCGGGCTTCTCCATGCAGGACATCCTGCTCGAACCTTACGGCGGCCAGATCCTGCACCTCTCGGTCGCCGCCACCACGGCGCTGACCGCGCTGCTGGCCGCCGGCGGCGGACTCGGCCTACTGGTCGCGGCGCGCTGGCTCGGCCGCGGGGGCGACCCGTTCCGCGTGTCGGCGGTGGGTGTCGGGATCGGGATTCTGGCCTTCTCGGCGGTGGTCTTCGCCGCCCCGCTCGCCTCGGCCGACCTGTTCGCCGCGGGCGTGAGCCTGATCGGGCTCGGCGGCGGCCTGTTCGCCCACGGGACGCTCACCGCCTCGATGAACCGCGCCGGCCCCGAAGATACCGGGCTCGCGCTCGGCGCCTGGGGCGCCGTGCAGGCGACCGCGGCCGGCCTCTCGATCGCGGCGAGCGGCCTCGTGCGGGACGTGGGCGGCGCCATCGCCCAGTCGGGGGTGCTCGGCGAGGGCATGAACGAGCCCGCCATCGGCTACCTCATCGTCTACCACATCGAGATCGCCCTGCTGTTCGCGGCCCTCCTCGCCCTGGGGCCGCTGGTGCGGGAGGACGCGCGGGCTGAGACGCAACACCGACTCGGCGGCGATCTTGCCGGCCGGACGGCCTGAGATACGGGGAGGTCCACCATGCCAACCGGCGCACTCACGGGTTACGTCGACGTCGCCCAGGTCGTGCTCTACGCCTTCTTCCTCTTCTTCGCGGGGCTGGTCTTCTGGCTGCGCCGGGAGGACCGGCGGGAGGGCTACCCCCTGGAGAATGAGGCGGTCGGGCGGCGCAAGTCGGACGACCCGATCCTGATCCCGCGGTCCAAGGCGTTCCACCTGCCGGGCGGCGAGACGACCTACGCGCCGCAGGCGGTGCACGGCCGCGACGACGTCGAGACCGGAATCCCGGCCCGCAAGGTCGAGCCCTGGCCGGGGGCGCCCTACGAGCGCACCGAGTCGTCGCTCCAGGCCGGGGTCGGTCCCGGCTCCTGGGTGCTGCGGCACGACGTGCACGATCGGACCTGGGACGACGAGATCCGCATCGTGCCCCTGCGGGTGGCCAGGAACTTCGTCATCCACGAGGACGGCCCGAACCCGATCGGCATGACGGTGTTCGGCACCGACAACGCCGTCGCGGGCGTGATCAGCGACGTCTGGGTCGACCGCGGCGAGTCGCTGATCCGCTACTACGAGGTCGAGCTCCCGACGGGCGGGCGCCGGCTGATGCCGACCACGTTCTGCCGGGCCGGCGGCTTCACCAAGACGGTGACGACCGAGGCGCTGCTCGCCAGCCAGTTCGCCGACATCCCGACCACCCGCGACCCCGACAGCGTGACCTTCCTCGAGGAGGAGCGGATCATCTCGTATTTCGGCGCCGGCACGCTCTACGCGACGCCGGCCCGGGCGGAGCCCCTGATATGAGCGGCGACTTCCTCCCCGAAGGCACCCTGCGGGGTCTGCCCGGCCCGCTGCCGGCGGGCGAACGCATCCTCTGGCAGGGTGCGCCGGCCACCGCGGGGCTGCTGGTCCGGGTGTTCCACGCCCGCCTCGTGATCGCGTGGTTCTCGGTCTGCGCCCTGGCCTTCGGCCTCGCGGCGGGCTCGCCCGCCGCGGCGATGAGGGTGGTGGCGCCGACCCTGGTGATCGGCGCCGTCGCCGTCGGGCTGCTCTGGCTGCTCGCTTGGCTCACCCACCGGACGACGCTCTACACGGTGACCAACCGCCGGGTCGTGCTGCAGGCCGGCATCGCCCTGCCGGTGACCCACAACCTGCCCTTCGCGCAGATCGAGACGGCGGCCCTGCGCGCCTTCACGGACGGCAGCGGCGACCTGCCGCTGCGGTTGCGGCCGGGCCTCCGGATCGCCTACCTTCACATCTGGCCGCATGTCCGGCCCTGGCATCTCGCCCGGACCGAGCCCATGCTGCGCTCGGTGCCGGACGCGGACGCCGCGGCGGCGCTGCTGGCACGCGCCCTCGAGGCCCATGCCGACGGCACGGCGCCGCCGGTTCGGGTGGCGCGTCTCGGCCGAGCGGACGAGAATCCCGGTCGCCTCGTCGCGGCCGAATAGGGAGGGGCACGATGGGCGAGCGGGCGGAGGGCGCCGGCCGGGCCATGGCACCGTCGGTCGCGGGACCGGCACCGGCGCTGCTGATGATCGGTGCCGGAGCGCTGATGGGCTTCACCATGCTGGCGGTCCTGATCGGCCGGAGCGAGAAGGTCGGCCTCGTCGCCCTGCCGCCTGCCAAGGTGGTGGAGCGCCTCGAGTTCCGCGCCGAGGATCAGGTCGACGGCTCGATCGCCCTGCGGGACGTCGCCGACCGGCACATCGTCGCCTGGATCCGACCCGGCGAGGACGGCTTCCTGCGCGGGACCCTGCGGGGTCTCGCCCAGGCCCGCCAGCGGGAGGGCCTCGGCCCCGAGAAGCCCTTCAGCCTGACCCGCTACGACGACGGCCGCCTCGCGCTGGCCGACGAGGCGACCGGCCGCCGTGTGCCGCTCGAAGCCTTCGGGCCGACCAATGCCGGGGCCTTCGCCCGGCTGATGCCCGCGCCGGGCGCCCCCGCCACGGAGACGCGGTGATGGGCCTGTTCGGCAGCCGCACCGTCACCGTGCCCTGCACGGTGGAGATCGAGCAGACGCCCGAGAGCCTGCACGCGCACGTGACCCTCGATGCCGGCTTCGAGATCGAGCCCGGCGACGCGGTCCAGGTCCACGACGCGCCGACCTCGGTGCCCTACGGCGAGCGCCTCACCGTGCGGCGCACCGCCACGATCACCCGGGCCGGCCCGCTGGAGCGGGCCTGGACCAAGCTCATCGCCCATCTCGAGCTGACCGAACTCTACGAGGTCAGCTTCTCCGAGAGGAGGAAGCTGTGAACGCACCCGTCCCGCCGCCCTCCGGCCAGCCCGTCCCGAAGACTCCGGTCAACGAATCGACCCGGGCTGCCCAGGAGACGACCTTCCTGAGCCCGCGCTTCTACACGACCGATTTCGACGAGCTCGACCGGACCGACGTCGAGCCGGTCCGGCGCGACTGGGACGTGCTCATCGCCGAGCTGCGCTCCGACCCGAACAAGCGCCACTTCACCCGCAACGAGGAGTTCGACTGCGACCTGTCGCGGATGGAGCCCGAGTTGCGGAAGGAGTTCCTGGACTTCCTGGTCTCGTCCATCACGGCGGAATTTTCCGGCTGCGTGCTCTACGCGGAGATGAGGAAGCGGGCCAAGAACAAGGATATCAAGGAGCTGTTCGGCTTCATGAGCCGCGACGAGGCGCGCCACGCGGGCTTCATCAACGACACGCTCAAGGACTTCGGCATCGGCGTGGATCTGGGCTTCCTCACCAAGTCCAAGAAGTACACGTTCTTCCGGCCGAAGTTCATCTTCTACGCCACCTATCTGTCGGAAAAGATCGGGTACGCCCGCTACATCACGATCTTCCGCGAGCTGGAGCGGCACCCGGAGCGGCGCATCCACCCGATCTTCAAGTGGTTCGAGCTGTGGTGCAACGACGAGTTCCGCCACGGCGAGGCCTTCGCGCTGCTGATGCGGGCGAACCCGAAGCTGACGAGCGGCGTGAACCGCTACTGGATCCGGTTCTTCCTGCTCGCGGTCTTCGCCACGATGTACGTGCGCGACCATCACCGCCCGGCCTTCCACGCCGCGCTCGGGGTCGATCCCAGCGACTACGACTTCAAGGTCTTCCGGATCACTTCGGAGATCTCCCGCCAGACCTTCCCGCTGGAGCTCGATATCGACAATCCGAAGTTCAAGGCGGGGCTCGACCGGCTCCTCGCCTGCTCCCGGGCGATCGCCGACGCCAAGGCGCGGGGCGGCCTCGTCGGCAAGGCCCTGCAGGGCCTCCACGCCGCGCGCGCCGCCGTGACCTTCGCGCGGCTCTATCTCCTGCCCGTCAAGGCCAACGCCCTGCCGGCCGATATCCGCCTCCAGCCGGTCTGGTAGCATGGGGACCTACGCCGCCCCGGTCCTGTACGCGGTGCTGCTCTGGTGGTTCTCCACCGGGCTGATCCTGCTGCTCGACCACGCCCCGCGGCGGACGCATCCGTGGAGCATGGCCGGGGCGACCCTCCTGCTCGCCGGCGCCCTGGTGGCGATCCGGTCCAGCGCCGCCGACACGAGCGCCACGGGGGCCTACACGGCCTTCACGGCGGCGCTCGTCGTCTGGGGCTGGCAGGAGATGAGCTACTACATGGGCTTCCTGTCGGGCCCGCGGCCCGTCGCCTGCGCGCCGAGCGTGCGCGGCCTCGACCGGTTCCTCGCCGCGCTCGCCACCAGCCTGTGGCACGAATTCGCCATCGTGGTCGGCGGCCTCGCGATCCTGGCGCTGGTCTGGGGCAGCCCCAACCGCTTCGCCCTGTGGACCTACGGCACGCTGGTCGTGATGAACCTGTCGGCGCGACTCAACCTGTTCCTCGGGGTGCGCAACCTCCACGCCGAGTTCCTGCCGGACCATCTCGGCTACCTCGCCTGCTACCTGTCCCGGAAGCCGATGAACCTGCTGTTCCCGGTCTCGGTGAGCCTCGGGACCATCGCGGCGGCCCTGCTCGGGCGCGCGGCGCTCGGAGCCGACCTGCTGGAGCACGAGCTGATCGGCTTCACGGTCCTGGCGACGCTGACCGCGCTCGCCACGCTGGAGCACTGGTTCCTGATGCTGCCGCTGCCCTCGGCGGAGCTGTGGCGCTGGAGCCTGCCGGCCCGGGCGCCCGGGGAGGCGGCCGGACCGCCGGACCACGTGTAGGCCGAGGGATCATCGCGGGGCGACGCACGTCCACCAATCTGGAACTGGTCTTGTGCGAAGTCCGGTGTCACAGGCGGGATCAACCCGCAGGGTTTGTTCGGGGAGAGGCGACATGGATTACGAGACCTTCTTCGAAGGCGAGATCGCCGGGCTCCACCGGGAGGGCCGCTACCGGGTCTTCACCGACCTCGAGCGCCACGCCGGCAACTTCCCGCACGCCACCCACCACCACGCGGGCGGCACCCGGCCGGTCACGGTCTGGTGCTCCAACGACTATCTCGGCATGGGCCAGCACCAGACCGTCACCGGGGCGATGCACGAGGCGATCGACCGCTGCGGCGCCGGCGCCGGCGGCACCCGCAACATCTCGGGCACCAACCACTACCATGTGCTCCTTGAGCAGGAACTCGCCGACCTCCACGGCAAGGAGGCGGCCCTGCTGTTCACCTCCGGCTACGTGTCGAACTGGGCGGCGCTCGGGACCCTGGCCTCGCGCCTGCCGAACTGCGCCGTCTTCTCCGATTCCGAGAACCACGCCTCGATGATCGAGGGAATCCGGTTCTCCCGCGCCGAGCGCCACATCTTCCGCCACAACGACCCGGAGGACCTGAACCGGAAGCTCGGCCTGATCGACCCCGCCCGACCGAAGCTGGTGGCGTTCGAGTCGGTCTACTCGATGGACGGCGACATCGCGCCGATCGCCGAGATCTGCGACGTGGCCGAGGCCCACGGGGCGCTCACCTATCTGGACGAGGTCCACGCGGTCGGCCTCTACGGCGCGCGCGGCGGCGGCATCTCGGAGCGGGACGGCGTCGCCCACCGGCTCGACGTGATCGAGGGCACGCTCGGCAAGGCCTTCGCGGTGCACGGCGGCTACATCACGGCGTCCGAGAAGCTCTGCGACTTCGTGCGCAGCTTCGCGTCGGGCTTCATCTTCACGACCTCGCTGCCGCCGGCCGTCGCGGCGGGCGCGGCGGCGTCGATCCGCCACCTCAAGGAGAGCGGCGTCGAGCGGGCCCGGCATCAGGAGCGCGTGGCGAAGGTCCGGCAGGCGCTCGAGGCCGCCGACATCCCGACCATGCCCAACGACAGCCACATCGTGCCGGTGATGGTCTGCGATCCCGTGCTCTGCAAGGGCATCTCCGACACCCTGCTCGACGAGTTCGGCATCTACGTGCAGCCGATCAACTACCCGACGGTCGCCCGCGGCACCGAGCGCCTGCGGATCACGCCGTCGCCGCTGCACACAGACGCCGACATCGCCCGTCTGGTCGAGGCGCTCACCACGATCTGGGGGCGGATCGGGCTCCGGCAGAAGGCCGCGGAGTAGGGCTTTCCTTCTCCGCATCGCACCCTCATCCTGGGGCGCCCGCGCCAGCGGGCCTCGAGGGAGTTCGCCGGCCGCGCGTTCCCCGGGGGCCTCCGTCGCGGCCTCCGCCCCGCCGCGGCACCTCAGGATGAGGGGGTGGGTCGGATGCCCCCGCAGCATCGAGTCATCGCGTGCCCACCTTCCCCTTCTCGGCCATCGTCGGCCAGGACGAGATGCGCCAGGCGCTGCTGATCGCGGCGGTTGACCC
The DNA here is from genome assembly GCF_036441335.1 of Methylobacterium mesophilicum. Classification (GTDB taxonomy): domain Bacteria; phylum Pseudomonadota; class Alphaproteobacteria; order Rhizobiales; family Beijerinckiaceae; genus Methylobacterium; species Methylobacterium mesophilicum_B. Next base: position 131,593 of record NZ_MLBW01000012.1, on the reverse strand, counting down.
GGCGGTCGGCGGCGTGCTCGTCTTCGGCGACCGCGGCACCGGCAAGTCCACGGCGATCCGGGCGCTGGCCGCCCTGCTGCCGCCGATGCGGGCGGTGGTCGGCTGCCCGTACAACTGCGACCCGGACAGCCCGGCGGAATCCTGCCCGCACTGCGCCGCGGGCGGCCCGCGCAAGAGCCACAAGAAGCCGGTGCCGGTGGTGGACCTGCCCCTCGGCGCCACCGAGGACCGGGTGGTCGGCACCCTCGACCTGGAGCGGGCGCTCGGCGCCGGCGTGAAGGCCTTCGAGCCGGGGCTGCTCGCCCGGGCCAACCGCGGCTTCCTGTACATCGACGAGGTCAATCTCCTCGAGGACCACCTCGTCGACCTGCTGCTCGACGTGGCGGCCTCCGGCGTCAACACGGTCGAGCGCGAGGGCCTGTCGCTGCGCCACCCGGCGCGGTTCGTCCTCGTCGGGTCCGGCAACCCGGAGGAGGGCGAGCTGCGGCCGCAGCTCCTCGACCGGTTCGGGCTCGCCTGCGAGGTCGTGACCCCGAAGGACATCCCCACCCGCATCGCGGTGGTGCGCGCCCGGGACGCCTACGAGCGCAACCCGGAGGGATTCTGCGCGGCGCACGCGGGGGCGGAGCGGAAAATTCAGAAGACAATCCTGCTGGCGCGGGAACGCCTGCCCGCGGTCACCGTCCCCGACGCCGCCCTGGAGCGCGCGGCGCGGCTCTGTCTGGCGCTGGGCACCGACGGGCTGCGCGGCGAGCTGACCCTGATGCGCACCGCCCGGGCGCTGGCCGCCCTGGACGGCGCGGAGGCGGTGACCGACGACCACCTCATTCGCATCGCCCCGGCCGCCCTGCGCCACCGGCTGCGCCGCAACCCGCTGGACGAATCCGGTTCCACCGCCCGGGTGGAGCGGGCGCTGGCGGAGGTGTTTGCGTGACGCCACCGCCGCGCATCCCCTGCCCCTCGGAGGGTGAAGGGAGGGCGCCCGATCCCTGGGCCGATCCCTGGGCCGATCCCTGGGCCGATGCCGGTCTCGCCGCCCGGCTTCTCGCCGCCGACCCGCACGGGTTCGGCGGCGCGGTGCTGCGGGCCCCCGCCGGGCCGGTGCGCGAGCGCTGGCTCGACATCGTGCGGGCGGCGCTGCCCCCGGGAACGCCCTGGCGGCGCCTGCCGCCCGGCATCGGCGACGACGGCCTGCTCGGCGGCGGAGGGGGGACGGGCCCGGGCGGGCGCGGACGCCCTGCAGGCGGCCCGAGCCCTGCGTGCGGCCGGGCTGCAGGCCATCGTGGTCGATACCGGCACACGGGGCGAGGAGGCCCGTTCGGTCGCGGACGCGATGGGCGCCCGCTACCTGAAACTGCCGCGGGTCGAGGCCGGCCAGCTCAGCGCGGCGGTGCGGGCGGCACTCTGAGCGCCGCGCCCGTCACCCGTGCGACAGGGTGTCAGAGGTCGCCGCCGATGCCGCTGTCGGCGAGGCGCTGGTGGTGGGCGAGCCAGGAGTTCAGCATCTCGCGGACGATGGCCTTGAGGCTCCAGCTGCCGGAGACCGGGGCGGCGATGTTCTGGGTCGAGGAGGTGAAGAGGATCATGGCCTTCTCCGGAGTTGGTGGACGCGTCTTGTTCTTGCTCGCCCGTGGTATGACGTCGCTGCTGCAGCGCAGCAATCGGTCTCCGCTCACCGGTGGCATGCGGCCGCCGCATGGGATTGTTCAGTGTTACGAAATACTTCCGGCCATGAACGATAGCGCCGCCGTCGCCTCTGGATCGTCCGGCTATGCCGCAGTGCAGGATACGCGCGCATGCTGACCGGCTATGACGCGGACCGGCCCGACTGGGCCCTGGAGGGCCGGGACTGGCCCCATCGGGACACCAGCCGCTTCGTGGAGGCGGCCGGCCTGCGCTGGCACGTCCAGGAATACGGGTCTCCGGACGCCCCGACGCTGCTGCTCCTGCACGGGACCGGGGCGGCCACGCATTCGTGGCGCGGGCTGGCGCCACTGCTCGCGCGCGACTTCTTCGTGATCGCCCCGGACCTGCCGGGCCACGGCTTCACGGACCCGCTGCCCGACGCCGACCTGTCGCTGCCCGGCATGGCCCGGGCCGTGGCGGGCCTCGTGGCGGCGCTCGGCCGGCCGCCGGTCCTGGCGGCGGGCCACTCGGCCGGCGCCGCCATCCTCGCGCGCATGTGCCTCGACGGCGCCATCGCGCCCCGGCTGCTGGCGGCCTTCAACGGCGCTCTCGCGCCGCTGCCGGGGGCGGCGAACCTGCTGTTCCCCAGCATGGCGCGCCTCCTGTTCCTCAACCCGTTCACCCCCCGGATCTTCGCCTGGACGGCGGACCGGTCCGCGGCCAAGCGCCTGATCGAGGGGACCGGCTCGCGCCTCGACCCGGAGGGGGTCGACCTCTACCGGCGGCTCTTCGCCCGAGCCGGCCATGTCCGCGGGGCGCTGGGCATGATGGCGAACTGGGATCTCGCCGGGCTGCACAGCGCGCTGCCCGGCCTCGGCACCCGGACCCTGCTGATCGTCGGCGGCGACGACAGGGCCATCCTGCCGGACACTGCCTTCGCCCTGCGGGACCGCATGCCCGACGCCCGCGTCCGCCTGATCCGGGGCCTCGGCCACCTCGCCCACGAAGAGGCGCCGGAGCGCGTGGCCGAGGTGCTCCGCGCCGAGGCTTCGGACGCGGGCGTTCTGTCGCCGCCTTGAGCCGGACGGGACTGGCGCCGGCCTTGCGTGGGTCGTAGAGCCTGCCGCGGCGGGCAGGACAGGATCGAGGAGCGGCCGGAACGATGGCGAGACCCGTGATCGGCGTCATCGGCAACGCGCGCCTGATCGACAGCCGCTTCCCGGCGCAGATCGTCGGCGAGAACAACATGCGGGCGGTCGCCGCGGTGGCGGGCGCCCTGCCGCTGATGTTCGCCGCCGCTCCGGCGATGACCGACCTCGGCGACCTCCTCGACACCGTGGACGGCATCCTGCTCACGGGGGGCCGCGCCAACGTTCACCCGGCGCGCTTCAACACCGAGCCCTGCGCGGCGCACGAGCCCTACGACGAGGATCGCGACGCCGTGGCGCTGCCGCTGATCGAGGCCTGCGTGGCGGGGGGCGTGCCGCTGTTCGGCATCTGCCGCGGCTTCCAGGAGATGAACGTCGCCTTCGGGGGCAGCCTGCACCCGGAGATCCGCGACCTGCCGGGCCGGCTCAACCACCGCATGCCGCGCCTCGCGAACGGCGAGATCCACCCGGACCTGGAGGTGATCTTCGCCGACCGTCACGAGGTCCGGCTGACGCCCGGGGGCGCCTTCGCCCGCCTCCTGGCGCGCGAGACGATCCGGGTGAACTCCCTGCACGGCCAGGGCATCCTGGAACCGGGCGGGCGGATCGTGGTCGAGGGCATCGCCGAGGACGAGACGGTCGAGGCGATCCGCGTCCGCGACGCTGCGGGCTTCGCCCTGGGCGTCCAGTGGCACGCCGAGCACGATCCGGCGACCAACCCGATCAACCGCGCCCTGTTCGAGGCCTTCGGGGCCGCCGCGGCGACGCGGCACCGCGCGCGGCGGGCCGGCCGGGTCTGAGGCGCCCGCGCGGCGGCCTGGCCCAGTGCAGGGGCCGCGCGCGGCAGCCCAGCGCCGGCACGCCCCCGNCGGGCCGGCCGGGTCTGAGGCGCCCGCGCGGCGGCCTGGCCCAGTGCAGGGGCCCCGCGCGGCAGCACAGCGCCGGCACGCCACCGGCACCGTGAGCATTTCCGGCCTTAACCTATGTTTATCCGACCGCAATGATCCACGAAATATTGTCCGTCCAACCGGACAGATCTTGCCGGCATGCGGCAGGATTCACCTTATCCCCCGGACGACCTGTCGCAGGACGGAACAGCGGCCGCCCGGTGGTGTTCCCGGAGTCCCGAACAGTGGCCGCCTCGCGTCGAGGCCGGCCGCGCAGAGACCGGGCAGGCCCTGCATGCATCTCCCCCGCGACGACCGAGAGCACCCCCGTGCCGAGGCCTTCCGCGACTTCATCCGGAACCCGCCCTTCCCCTGCGTGGGCGCCAAATCGGCCCTGTCCCGGGGGCGGATGCGGATCGTCGTGGCCCGGGATATCACCTCGGGCTGGGACGACATGCGGATCTACCCGGCGCTGCTCGCCTTCGTGGCGCAGTACCGGGCGCAGCCCGACCTGTTCCAGAGTTTCGCGGTCGTGTTCGAGGGTCCGGGCGACCTCTCGGAGGAGGCGTTCGAGCGGAACCTCTGGGCGCGCGCGCAATCCCTGACCGACAAGGACGCCTGGCTCGGCCAGCCCCACGATTCCCGCGTGGCCGAGGATCCCGACAACCCGCACTTCTCCCTGAGCTTCGGCGGCGAGGCGTTCTTCGTGGTCGGGCTTCACCCGCAGGCGAGTCGGCCGGCGCGGCGCTTCTCGTCGCCGGTGCTGGTCTTCAATCTGCACGCGCAGTTCGAGCGGCTGCGGGCCGAGGGGCGCTACGAGAAGCTGCGCGCCGCGATCCTGGAGCGGGACGAGGCCCTCGCCGGCAGCGTGAACCCGATGCTGGCGCGCCACGGCGAGGCCTCGGAGGCGCGCCAGTACAGCGGCCGCGCGGTCGACGCGGACTGGCGCTGCCCGATGAAGGGCCGACCGGCGCCGGCCCCGGAGGCGCGGGACTGGCACCCGCCGGTCCTGACCCTCGACCGCGGGCTGCCGGGCGGCAGCGCCTGAACCGGTCGGATCGCGGACCTGAGAACGGAGTGAGCCAACCCGCCATGTGCCAAGCCGACGTGCAGACGATCGCGCCGCGTTCCGGCGTCGCCTTCACCCTCGACCGCGGCCAGCGCCTCACGGTGATCGACCCCTGCGGCGAGCAGGTGGCCGACCTCCTCGCCTTCAACCGCCACGACACGGGGGAGGTGATCTCGTCGGGCCGGACCCTCGACTACGCCAGCCGGATCTACCTGACTACCGGCGACCCGCTCTACTCGAACCGCTCCAACATCCTGCTGCGGATCGTGGAGGACACGGTGGGGCGGCACGATTTCCTGCTGACGCCGTGCTCGGCCGACACGTTCCGCATCATCTACGGCGACGCGAACCCGCATCGCGGCTGCTTCGGCAACCTCGCGGCGGCGCTCGCCCCCTACGGCATCGCGCCGGACGCGATCCCGGTGGCGTTCAACTGCTTCATGAACGTGCCGATCGACGGCGCGACCGGGGCGCTCACCGTGGCGCCGCCCCTCAGCCGGGCCGGGGACCGGATCGTGTTCGTCGCCGAGACCGACCTGATCATCGGGCTCACCGCCTGCTCGGCCCTGCAATCCAATAACGGCAGCTTCAAGCCGATCCACTACAGAGTCGGCTCGTAGCCGCAAACTCGAATAATGCTACGACCCAGCGTCGAGACTGATCTATTTAAGTCTGCCGTTCGAAACTCATCTGGCGCCTTGAAACCGCTATTCGCCGGCTAGCGGCCCCAGGTCTTTGCGATTTACTAACCCGAATGCACGAGGTTGGCCCGGCGCAGCGCGGGCGGCGAATCCACGCCGGCCGGCCGCAGGCCTCCTCTTCCGGTGCTCGGATGACCCCCACGCAGACCAGCCGCCCGCCCGTCGACCGCGTCGCGCCGTGGCAGCGCCTCGCCGATCTCCGGCTCCGCCACAAGCTCGCGGCCGTGATGGGCTTGGTGCTCCTGGCCATCGGCGCCCTCAGCGCCCTGAGCTTCCTCGACATGCGCGGCTCGGCGCTCGAGGACCGCGCGCTGATGACCAAGCGCCTGACCGAGGTCGCGCAGAGCCTGCTCGCCCACTACGAGGCGCAGGCCCGGACAGGCCAGATGCCCGTCGCCGACGCGCAGAAGGCCGCGCTCGCGGCGATCACCGCCCTGCGCTTCGGCAGCGAGGACTACTTCTTCGTCCTCGACGCGCAGGGCCACCTGATCGCCAACGCCTTCAACGCCAAGAACGTCGGCAAGCAGGTGGTGGACCAGACCGACGTCCCCGGCGGCAAGCGCTACTTCGCCGAGATGGTCGAGACCGCCAAGCGCGACGGCTCGGGCTTCGTCGACTACATGAAGCCGCGCCCCGGCGGATCCGTGCCGGTGGAGAAGGTCGCGAGCGTGCAGATGTTCAAGCCGTGGGGCTGGATCGTCGCCACCGGCCTGTACCGCGACGACGTCCACGCGGCCGTGCGCGACCGCGCGGTCACCATCGGCCTCTGGTCGGCCGGTCTCGCCCTGCCGATCCTGGCGCTGCTGCTGCTCGTCGGCAACGGCCTGTCGCGCCCGATCACCCGCCTGACCGCGGCGATGCGCTGCCTCGCGGACGGCGACCTCGCGGTGACGGTCGCCGACCAGCGCCGCGGCGACGAGGTCGGCGCCATGGCGCGCGCCGTCCAGGTGTTCAAGGACGCCCTGATCGCCAAGCGGGCGGCCGACGCCGCCGCCGTGGCGGAGAACGACGCGAAGATGCGCCGCGCCCAGATGCTCGACACGGTCACCGCCCGGTTCGACGCGCAGGTCAGCGCGCTGACGCAGGGCCTGTCGGCGGCCGCGGTCGAGATGGAGGCCACGGCCCGGGAGATGACGCGCACCGCCGCGCGGACCACCGACCAGTCGGTGCGCGTCGCCGCGACCTCCGAGCAGACCTCGAGCAACGTGCAGACCGTGGCGGCGGCGAGCGAGGAGATGGCGGCCTCGATCAACGAGATCGCGTCCCGCGTCGCCCAGTCCTCGGCGATGGCCGACCGGGCCGGCACGGACGTGGCCCAGACCAACGCCCTGATGCAGGTGCTCGCCCGCGGCACGGACCAGATCAGCGAGGTGATGGGCCTGATCGCCGGGATCGCCGGTCAGACCAATCTGCTGGCCCTCAACGCCACCATAGAGGCCGCGCGCGCCGGCGAGGCCGGCAAGGGCTTCGCCGTGGTGGCGGGCGAGGTGAAGGCGCTGGCCTCGCAGACGGCCCGAGCCACTGAGACCATCGCGACGCAGATCGCCGCCATCCAGAACGAGACGCGGCAGGCGGTCGAATCGATGCGGACGATCGGGGGCACGATCGACGAGATGCGCACGGTCGCGCTCAGCGTGGCCGCCGCCATGGAGGAGCAGGGCGCGGCGACGAGCGAGATCGTCCGCAACGTCACGCAGGCGGCGCAGGGCACCCAGGCGGTGAGCACCGACATCGCCGACGTCCGGCAGGCGGCCCGCGAGACCGGCGCGGCCTCCGACCAGGTGCTCAGCGCCGCCCAGGAACTGGCCCGCTACTCGTCGAGCCTCGGCCAGGAGGTCACGACCTTCCTGGCCGCCGTGAAGGCCGCCTGAGGGCTGGGTCGCCGGGCCGTCCGGCGACCCAGCGTCCTTACAGGCTGATCCGCTCCCGCACCGCGATGTCGGGGCTGGACGCGCCGCAGGTCGGCAGGCTCTCCACGGGGCCATGCACCGCCGAGGTGGTCGCCGACAGGTCGTGGTAGCAGATGCAGCCTTCCGCGAAGTAGTGGTGCACCAGGGCCTTGCGGGAGCGCTGCATGTCGGCGCGGGCGGAGCCGCCGTGCAGCAGGTTCGCGTGCCAGAACAGCACGTCGCCCTTGCGCGCCGTGAAGTAGGCGGGCGTCGCCCCGTGCTCCCGGATCTCCTGCTTGATCGCCGGCTCGTAGCGCTCGGAATAGGCGCCGTAGCCGCGCTCGCGGAACTCGTCCGTGGTGATGCCGACGTCGTGGCTGAACAGGTACGGCAGGCGGTGGGTGCCGGGATAGTAGACGAGCGGCCCCGCATCCGCGTGGATGTCCTCCATGGCGACCCAGCAGGCAGCCAGGTAGCCGAGCGGGTAGGTCGTCATGTGGATCGAGTCCGAGTGCTCAGATTGCTGGCTGCCCTTGTGGGACGCGATGGTCTGGAACGGGATCGCGGGGCGGCCGAGCACCATGCTGCTGAAGTTCATCAGCACGGGATGCTTCAGCAGCCGGTCGATCGCCTCGACCTTCAGGTGCGGGTTGAGGTAGCGGCCCGGGTGCGGGTCGTCCGGCGCCGCCTTCTCGGGGGCGAGGGTCAGGTCCCCGCCGGCGATCGCGGCCTCGTAGGCGGCCCAGACCTCGTCGATCGTGTCGGGATCGATCGCGCCGCGCAGGACGTAGTAGCCGTGCTCCACCCAGGACCGGCAGATCTCGGCCTGCCGGGGCGTGATCTCCCGGCGCGCCACGCGCCGCGCGACGATGTCGAGGGCGTCGGGCTGGTCGAGCCAGGGGCTCGGCCCGGATTCGGGGAAGCTCTCGGCCCGGAACACCTTGATGCAGCCGATATCGACCGGGATGTCGGCCTCGACCGCGCGGGATGGCGCGGGCGGCGCGTGGGGCGCTTGGGGCGGGACGTCGTCGCGCCCGAGGGCGAGGTTGCGCACCGTGGTCCTCACCGTGCGCGCCAGCGATGCAGCGCGCGCAAGCCCCTGAGCCATCGTCTCAACCCGCCGGTTCCGTCCGAGTCGCCATCAGGCCGGTCGATCGCGACTTTAGCGAGGCAAACAACTTTACGGCGACGAACTTTCGTCTCGGTCGCGTCGGAGGTCTCATCGATGTTCGGATGAGCCGTCCGGCCCGCCCGCGGCTCAGGCGATCCCGTCGATCGCCACCCGCAGGTGCTCCGGCCCCCGCAGGGCGGCGCCCGGCCGGTAGGGCGGCGGGTCCTCGACCAGGCGCGGCGCCTTCAACCGGCGGGCGAGGGCGGTGAGCGCCGCCTCGGCCTCGAACCGGGCCAGCGGCGCGCCCACGCAGTAGTGCAGGCCGCCGCCGAAGCCGAGATGGCGGATCCCGGTGCGGTCCGGGTCGAACCGGTCGGGGTCGGGGAAGACGGCCGCGTCGCGGTTGCCGGAGGCCAGCAGCAGCACGAGATCGGCCCCCTCGGGGATCGTGACCCCGGCGATGTCGATGGGCGACAGGGTCCGCCGCGTCCGGAACTGCACCGGCGGCTCGTAGCGGAGCAGCTCCTCGATCAGCCGCGGGGCCCGGAGCGGGTCCTGCCGCAGGCGCTCCAGCTCGTCCGGATGCCGCAGCAGGGTCAGCAGGCCGTTGGTGATCAGGTTCACGGTGGTCTCGTGCCCGGCCACCAGCATCAGGATCGAGGTGGCGATCAGGTCGTAATCGCCCATCTTCACGCCGGCCGGGGTGGCGTGGTTGGCGAGGCCCGACAGCATGTCGTCCTGCGGGTGCCTGCGCTTCTCCCTGATCAGGTCGCCCATGTAGCCGCCGATCGCGTCGAAGGTCCGGCTGTTCGCGGCGCGGATCTCGGGATCGGACAGGCTGTCGGGCTCCAGCGCGGTGGCGAGCTGCGTCGCCCAGCCGTGGAATTTCGGCTCGTCCTCGCGGGGCACGCCGAACAGCTCGCAGATCACCGTCACGGGCAGCGGGTAGGCGAGGTCGTCGACCGCGTCGATCTCCCGGGCACCGCACTTCTCGTTGAGCAGGTCCGCCACCAGCCGGTCGGAGCGGGCGCGCATCGCCTGGACGCGCTCGCGGGAGAACTGGTGCATCACCGCCGAGCGCAGGGCGTCGTGGTCCGGCGGGTCGCGGAAGATGAAGACCCGGTGCCGGTCCATCATCCAGTCCTTGAGCGGTTTGACGATCAGGTCGGTGAGGGGGTTGCCGGTGCGCGGCCGGTCGGCCGGGGGCAGGGTGTCGGAGCTGACCCGCGGGTCCTGCAGCAGGCGCGCGACGGTGCCGTGGGTCGCCGCGACCCAGGTGCCCGCCTCGGTACCGTCGTCCTGGCGCGAGACGGGATTCTCCCGCAGCTTCGCGTAGACCGGGTAGGGGTTCGGCCGGTTGGCGAAATCCTTGACCTGGTCGAGGAGGGTGGCGTCGGGCATGCGGTCTCCTTCACGCATCGACCCGGACGGCGGCCACCGGCCTTCGGGAAAGATGCTGCAACGACAAAGGCTTCGCCCGATGGGCCGGTTCCGCTTCCCGACGCGTTACGGAAAGCCCGGCTCGTGGACCGTGACGCGCTTCGGCCGGTCGGTCGCGGCGCCCTCGGGCGGGAACGGCGCGCGGGCCTCCACGAGCTCGGCATGGGCCGGCAGCCAGCGGGCGGAATCGACCGCGACCGCCGCGATGCAGCGCCCCGCGCGGCCGTAGGTGGCGACGAAGCGGCCGGCCGCCGGATCGCCCTGCGTGATCGCCACCGCGTCGGCGCCCTCGGTCAGGCCGACGGATTTCACCACGAGGTCGCCCTGCGTCGACCAGAAGGTCGGCAGGGCGCCGTAGGGCCCCTCGGGCTCCGCGCCGGCGAGGCGCCGGCCGGCATGGACGCCCTGCGCCACCGCGTGGCTCCAGTGCTCCAGGGCGACGCGCCGGCCGTCGTAGAGCGGGTGGGGAAAGCGCGCCACGTCGCCGGCGGCGGCGATGCGCGGGTCGGGCCTGCCGTCGGAATCGAGGACGTGGCCGCGCGCGTCGCAATCGACGCCGCCCGGATCCGCCGACAGGCCGGACCCGTCGAGCCACTCGGTGTTGCGCACGGCCCCCAGGGCGATGACGGCGACGTCGGCCGCGAGGCTGCTGCCGTCGACGAGGTGGGCGCGCACGAGCCGGCCGTCCCGGCCCTCGAGCCACTCGACCTCGCGGCCGCAGCGCAGCGCGACCCCGTGGCCCGCGTGGATCGCGCCGATGAATCCCCCGACGGTGCTGCCGAGGACGCGGGCCAGCGGCGTCGGGCCGGGCTCGACCAGGGTGACCGGCAGGTCGAGCTGCCGGCACAGGCTCGCGACCTCGCAGCCGATGAAGCCGGCGCCGATCACCAGCACGTGCCGCGGGCCGGCGGCCAGCGCCCGGCGCAGGGCGGCGGCCCGCGGCACGTGCNCGGCCCGGTCCGTCCGGGCCGCGCCGCAGGTCGTCGCCGCCGCGCCGCCGCCCCCGGAGGGCTACGCCCGCTACAGGGCCTACAATTACGGGCCGGGCTACGGCTACGGCTACGCGCCGGGTTATGCGCCGGGCTACACCGACGACCGCCTCGACCGCCTGAGCAGCGCCCAGGCCGCCGGATACGTCGTGGTCCACCGCCGGACGGTGCAGTTCCCCGACGGCCGGACCCTGCGGGTCTACCGCCCGGACGACGGGGGCGAGCCGTTCTGACCTGACCCGCCCGCGAACACCGCCCGCAGGGGCGCCCGCAGGATCTTCCCGGCGGGGTTGCGGGGCAGGAGCCCGTCCCAGATCTCGATCCGCACCGGCACCTTGAACGCCGCGAGCCGCTCGGCCGCGAAGGCGCGGATCGCCTCCGGGTCGGTCTCGGCGCCCTCGGCCAGCACCACGATGGCGCCGGGCTCCTCGCCCAGCGTCGGGTGGGGCACCGGCAGCACCACGGCGTCGATCACGTCCGGATGCGCGTAGAGGGCGTTCTCGACCTCGCAGCAGTAGATGTTCTCGCCGCCGCGGATCAGCATGTCCTTGATCCGGTCGACGATGGTCAGGAAGCCCTCGTCGTCGGCCCGGGCGAGGTCGCCAGTGCGCAGCCAGCCCTCGGAGAGGACCTCCGCGGTGGCCACCGGGTCGTCCCAGTAGCCGCGGACCACGTTGGGGCCCTTCACGCAGAGCTCGCCGACGCTGCCGGGCGGCAGATCCTGCCCGAGGGGATCGAGGATCCGCACCTCGCAGACCGGCAGGGGCGGTCCGCAGGATTCCGGGTGGGCGAGGTAATCCTCGCCCTGGTGGTGGGTGAAGGTCGCCGAGGTCTCGGTCATGCCCCAGCCGGTGCCCGGGACGACCCGCGGCAGGGCCTCGCCCAGCGCCCGCACGAGGTCGCCGGCGGCCGGGGCGCCGCCGTAGGTGACGCCCTCGAGGGTCGGCAGGAGCCGGCCGGCCTCCCGGGCCGCGTTGGCGAGCTGCCACGCGATGGTCGGGACGCCGCCCGCGCTCGTGCAGCCCTCCCGCTCGATCAGGTCGAGGGCCGCGGCGGCGTCCCAGCGGTGCATCATGACGAGGCGGTGGCCGCCGTAGAGAGCCGCCCCCAGGCTCGCGTGGCAGCCGGTGACGTGGAACAGCGGGATCACCAGCAGCGCAGCCCGCTGCGGCGCGGCCGGGTCGGGCTTCGGCGGCGCCTCGCCCCGGCGCAGGGCGCTGCGCGCCGCCGAGTAGGGGTAGGCCATCACCGTGGTGGCGGCCGCCCGGTGGGTGCCGACCGCCCCCTTGGGCTTGCCCGTGGTGCCCGAGGTGTAGAACAGGGTCGCGTCGTCCTCCGGGTCGAGGGCGATGTCGGGCAGGGGGCGATCGGGGAGGGCGCCCCAGTCCCGGACCGGCCCGACGATGTCGGAAAGCAGGGTCGCCCGCGGATCGGGCTCCATCCGGGTGGTGAGGACCCGCTCCAGGGCCGGACATTCGGACAGGTGCGGCGCCAGTCGGTCGAAGCGCTCGCCGTCGGCGATCAGGACCCGGGCGCCCGAATGCTGCAGGCCGTAGGCGAGTTCGGGGCCGGTCCACCACGCGTTGAGCGGCGTCGCGATCGCCCCGGCGAGCAGCGCACCGAAATAGCTCACCGGCCATTCGGGCAGGTTGCGCTGCGCGATGGCGACCCGGTCGCCCTTGCGCACGCCGGCCTCCGCCAGGGCCCGCGCCAGGGCGGTGGCGGCGCGGGCGAAGCCCGTGAAGGTCACGCGCTCGTCCCGGTAGACCACGAAGGTCTTGTCCGCGTGGCCGCGCGCGATCCGGAACAGGTCGCCCAGCGTCGGCGGGGCCTTCTCCCAGATCCGGGTCGGCACGCCCCGGATCGGCACCGTGGCGACGGCGAAGGGTGTGCCTGGGGCGGTGAGCCGCGCCTCGGCCTCGCGGAAGGGCAGGGCCGGCCAGCCGGCGGGGATGCGGGGATCGAGGCTCATCGCGCGATCGTCACCCCGCCGTCGATCACGAGCGCCTGGCCGGTCACGAACCGGCCGGCCGCCGAGGCCAGGAACACGGCCGCGCCGGCGATCTCGTCGGGCTCGCCGATCCGGCGCAAGGGGGCAGCGTCCGTGGTAGCGGCCAGCATCTCGGGATCCTCCCACAGGGCCCGGGCGAAGTCGGTGCGGATCAGCCCCGGGCACAGGCAGTTCACCCGCACGTTGGCGGGGCCGTACTCGACCGCGTAGTTGCGGGCGAGCTGGAGGTCGGCGGCCTTCGAGACGTTGTAGGCGCCGATCACCGGCGAGCCCTTGAGCGCCCCGATCGAGGAGACGATGACGATCGCGCCGTCCCGCCGCGCCACCATGCCGGGAGCGACCATCTGGATCAGCCAGTGGTTCGACAGGACGTTGTTCTCGAGGATCTTTCGGAACTGCGCGTCGGAGATGCCGGCCAGCGGCCCGTAATAGGGATTGCTGGCGGCGTTGCAGACCAGCACGTCCACGGGACCGAGCTGCTTGTCCGTCTCGGCCACCAGGGTTTCCAGCTCCGCCTTCACCGAGATACTGGCCGGAATCGCCACGGCGCGGCCGGCCCCATGGGCGGCCTCGATCTCGGCCACGACCGCCTCGCAGGCCTCGCGCTTGCGCGAGGAGATCACCACCCGGGCGCCGTGCTCGGCCATCCGCAGGGCGATCGCCCGCCCGATGCCCCGCGACGAGCCGGTGACGAGGGCGGTCTTGCCGGTCAGATCGAACAGGGACATGGCGAGGCTCTGCTCTGGATGAAGCGGCGAACGGCTTCCGTCCCCGTTCCACGGGATATGAGGGTCGCGACGCACCCTCTCTCCCGTGCGGGAGAGGGGACCCGCGCCCCATCCGGCCGTCGACAATCTCGCCGGACGCCGCCCATCCTCACACCCCCGCCCGCATCGACCGGCGCAGGCGCGCCATGCCGGCGAGCCAGCGCTCGGGGTCCTCGGCCCGGCGGCGGGCGTATTCGGCCACCTGTGGGTGCGGCAGGATCAGGAAACGCCCCGATGCCAGCCCGTCGAACGCGGCTTCGGCCACCGCCTCCGGCGCCAGCACGCCGTCGCGCGACGCGGCGCTGGCTTCCCCCAGCATGGCGGTGTCGACCCCCTGCGGGCACAGGGCGGCGACCCGGATCCCCTCCCCGGCATGGGCGATGGCGAGATGCTCCAGGAAGGCGAGCGCCGCGTGCTTGGTGGCCCCGTAGGTGGCGCTGCCGATCTGGCTGAGCAGCCCGGCCGCCGAGACGGTGCCGAGGAACGCGCCCCCGCCCCGGGCGCGCCAGAGCGGCACCAGCACCCGCGCCGCGTGGACATGACCCATCACGTTCACCGCGAAGGCGCGCGCCCAGCTCTCCGGATCGGCGGAGGTGGCGAGATCCGGATCGGGGTCGCGCTCCAGGATGCCGGCGTTGGAACAGTACAGGGTGATGGGCCCGATCTCGGCTTCGATGCGCGCCAGGATCGCGGCGACCGCCTCCGCGTCACCCACGTCGAGCGCGAAGGCCCGTCCGCCGAGTTCCGCCGCCACGGCCTCCGCGCCGGCCCCGTCCCGGTCGAGGGCCACGACCGTCGCGCCCCGGGCCTCGGCGGCGACCGCGAGCGCCCGGCCGATGCCCCGGGCGGCCCCGGGACGGCGACGACGCGGCCGGACAGCTCCATATTCAGGCCCCCGCCCGCTCGGCGAAGCCCCAGGCCGCTTCGGCGAGCTTCGGCACCCGCGCCGCCATGGCGGCGGCGTGCTCGCTCGCGGCGTTGCCGGCCTTGGCGCGGGCCGCCACGCCCTGGAGGATGCCGACCAGCCGGAACAGGTTGTAGGCGAAGTACCAGTCGAGGTCGGGCAGGTCTTTGCGGTCCGCCGCCCGGCAGTAGAGCGCCACCGCCTCGTCCCGGGTGGGGATGCCGAGCGCCGGCAGGTCGAGGCCGCCGAGCCCGCTGCGCCCGTCGGCGGGCAATTCCCACTGCATCAGCAGGTAGCTGAAATCGGCCAGCGGATCGCCGAGGGTCGACAATTCCCAGTCGAGCACCGCGCTGACGCCCCCGTCTGTCGAAAAAATCAGGTTGTCGAGGCGATAGTCGCCGTGGACCACGCAGGCGCCCTGCTGCTCCGGCACCGTCCTGGGCAGCCACGCGATCAGGCGCTCGACATCCTCCAGGCGCCCGTCCTCGGCGGCGCGGTACTGGCGGGTCCAGCGGTCGACCTGCCGGGCGAAGTAGTTGCCGGGCCGGCCGTAATCGGAAAGCCCCGCCGCCTCCGGGTCGATCGCGTGGAGGCGCGCCAGCGTGGCGATCATGCCGGCATAGTGCCGGTGGCGGGCGTGCGGGTCGAGGCCGGGCAGGGCGCCGTCCCAGTGCACGGCGCCGTCGACCGCCTCCATCACGTAGAAGGCCGCGCCGATGATCTCGGGGTCCTCGCACAGCGCGAAGGGCCGCGGCACCGGGAACCCCTCGCCGTAGAGGGCGCCGATCACCCGGAACTCCCGGTCCACCGCGTGGGCGGAGGGCAGGAGCGGGCCGAAGGGCTTCCGGCGCAGCACGTAGGCCTGGGCGGGCGTGTCGAGCCGGTAGGTCGGGTTCGACTGGCCGCCGCGGAACTGCCGCACGGTGAGCGGCCCGGCGTAGCCGCGGACGTGCGCTTCCATCCAGGCGGCGAGCTTCGCCTCGTCGATCCGGTGGCGCGGCTCGACCGGCTTCACGCCGGAGAAGACATCGGCGTCGCTCATGCGCGCTCCGCCTCGCTTCTGTTGGTGTAGCGCCCGAATTCCAGCCGGGCGATCGCGCGATTGTGGACCTCGTCGGGCCCGTCGGCGAGCCGCAGGGTGCGGATCTGGGCGTACATCTTGGCGAGCCCGAAATCCTCCGAGACGCCGGCCCCGCCATGGGCCTGGATCGCGTCGTCGATCACCTTCAGGGCGACCCGCGGCGCCGCGACCTTGATCATGGCGATCTCGAGCTTGGCGCCCTTGTTGCCGACCTTGTCCATCATGTCGGCGGCCTTCAGGCAGAGGAGGCGGGTCATCTCGATGTCGATCCGCGCCTCGGCGACCCGCTGCTCCCAGACCGACTGCTCGCTGATCTGCTTGCCGAAGGCGACGCGCGAGACCAGCCGCCGCGCCATGGCCTCCAGCGCCACCTCGGCCGCCCCGATCGTGCGCATGCAGTGGTGGATGCGGCCCGGACCCAGCCGTCCCTGCGCGATCTCGAAGCCGCGCCCCTCGCCGAGGATCAGGTTCCCGGCCGGGACGCGAACGTTCTCCAGCACCACCTCGCCGTGGCCCTTGGGCGCGTCCTCGTAGCCGAAGACCGGGAGCAGGCGCTCGATCCGCACGCCCGGCGTGTCCATGGGCACGAGGATCTGCGATTGCTGCCGGTGGCGGGGGGCCTCCGGGTCGGTCTTGCCCATCAGGATCGCGATCTTGCAGCGCGGGTCACCGACGCCGGTCGACCACCACTTGCGGCCGTCGACGACGTAGTGGTCGCCGTCGCGGCGGATCGCCGTCGCGATGTTGGTGGCGTCCGAGGAGGCGACCTCCGGCTCGGTCATCAGGAAGGCCGAGCGGATCTCGCCCGCCATCAGGGGCTTCAGCCACCTCTCCTTCTGGGCCGCGGTGCCGTAGCGGTGCAGCACCTCCATGTTGCCGGTGTCGGGCGCCGCGCAGTTGAACACTTCCGAGGCGATCCCGACCCGGCCCATCTCCTCGGCGCACAGGGCGTAGTCGAGGTTGGTCAGCCCGGCGCCGCGATAATCGTCGGTGTCGTGCTCGGGCGAGGGCGGCAGGAACAGGTTCCACAGGCCCTCGGCCCGGGCCTTGCCCTTGAGGCGCTCCATGGTGGGGGAGGGTTCGCGGCTCTGCGCGCGCTCGGCAGCGACGGCACCGGCCGCAGGCAGAACCGCGTCGGCGATGAAGGCGCGGACGCGGGTCAGCCAGTGCGTCTGGGAGGGGGAGAGGGTGAAATCCAAGGCGTCCGCTCCGCTCACATCCGTCGCTGCGGGCTTCTCGCCTCCCCTGTTGCGGGGAGGAGGGAAGCCCTCACAGATAGGCCGATCCCATCTCGCTGGCGAAGCGCTGCGGCGGGCCTTCCCAGACGATCCGGGCCTGCTCCAGCACGTAGACCCGGTCGGCGTGGGGAAGCGCGAAGGTGACGTTCTGCTCGCCGAGCAGCACCGTGATCGGCGTGGTCTGACGCAGCTTCTCCAGCGCCTTCGACAGCAGTTCCAGGATCACCGGGGCGAGGCCGAGCGTCGGCTCGTCGAGGATGAGCAGACGCGGCCGCATCATGAGCGCCCGCGCGATGGTCAGCATCTGCTGCTCGCCGCCGGACAGCGTGCGGGCGCTCTGCGCCTCGCGGGCCTTGAGGATCGGGAACAGCTCGTAGAGCCACTCCCGCTGCCGGGCAGACTCGGCCTTCGGGAAATGCTGGCCGCCGAGGTCGAGATTCTCGCGCACGCTCAGGTCGCCGAACAGTTCGCGGGTCTCGGGCACCTGGACGATGCCGGCCCGGGCGATGGCGGCGGGCTTCATCCGGGCGAGGTCCTGGCCGTCGAACCGGATCGTGCCCGTGTGCGGGACGAGGCCCGAGATGGCGTTGAACAGGGTGGTCTTGCCGGCGCCGTTCAGGCCCACCACCGAGACGAACTCGCCCTCGTGGACGTGGATCGAGGCGGCGCGCAGAGCCTGCGCCTTGCCGTAGAGCACGTCGACGTTCTCGACGGTGAGCAGCGAGTCGGGCTTGAACGCGGCTTCCGGCCGGGCGGCCGTCTCGATGCTGCCCCCGAGATAGACCCGGCGCACGGTCGGGTCGGCCATCACGGACTCGGCCGAGCCCTCGGCGATGCGCTCGCCGAGATACATGGCGAACACCCGGTCCACGAGCGCCGCGACGCTCTTCACGTTGTGGTCGACGAGGAGCACGGCCTTGCCCTCGTCGCGGAAGCCGCGGATCAGCTCGGAGAAGGCCGCGACCTCGCCGCCGGTCAGGCCCGCGAAGGGCTCGTCGACCAGCACCACCCGGGGGTCGCGGGCGATGGCCTTGGCGAGTTCGAGCCGGCGCAGATCCGCGAAGGGCAGGGTGCCCGGGCGCCGGTCGATGACGGCGCCGAGGCCGACGCGCTCGGCGATCTCCTTGGCCCGCCGCGCCACGTGGGGGTCGGCCGCCAGCCGGATCAGGCTGTCGGGCAGGAGCGCGAGGCTGATATTCTCCAGCACAGTCTGCCGCTGGAGCGGCCGGGCGTGCTGGAACACGAGGCCGATGCCGGAGCGCGCCACCCGGTGGGCCGGCATCCCGCCGATCTCGGCGCCGTCGAGGCGGATCGAGCCGGCGCTCGGGCGCTCCAGGCCCATGATCAGCTTCATCACGGTGGACTTGCCCGAGCCGTTCGGGCCGATCAGCCCCAGGATCTCGCCGGGCCGCAGGTCAAGGTCGACCTCCTTGACGGCGACGAGGCCGCCGTAGCGCTTGGTCAGGCCGCGCACGGTGAGGCAGGGCTCGGCCAGGACGGGCGACACGGCCAGCGGGGGCGCGACGGCGACGGTCATCGGGCTCTCCGGAGCGATCCGAGGCCAAGCAGCCCCGAGGGCACGAACAGGATCACGAGGAGCGCCACCGCCGAGACCACGAAGGTCGAGAGGCCGCCGAGCGGGCGCAGCAGCTCGCCCGCCGCGATCAGGAACACGGCGCCCAAAGCCGCGCCCACGATGGTGCGCCGGCCGCCGAGCACCGCCGCGATGATCACCTGCACGCCGACCGACGTGTTGATCAGCGTGCCGACCGAGGCGGTGCCCATGTAGAAGACCACCAGCCCGCCCGCGAGGCCCGAGAAGGCGGCGCTGACCGCGAAGGCCGCGAGCTTGTGCTTGGCGACGTTGAAGCCGAGCGCCCCGGTCACCACCGGGTCCTGGCCGGCGGCCTGGAGGATCAGGCCCGCGGGCGAGCGGGCGATGGCGGTCAGGATGAGGCCCGAGACCGCCATGAAGCCGAGCGCCAGCCAGTAATTGGTGTCGGCGTCGATCGAGATGACGTCCGGCACGGTCAGGCCGATCTCGCCGCCGGTGAGGCCGGAGAAGACCACGATCATGTTCTGCAGGAGCAGCACCGCCACCAGGGTGATCAGGCCGAAATACGGGCCGCGGACCTTCAGCGCCGGCAGCGCCAGGGCGAGGCCGCCGACCACGGCGAGCACGGTCCCGGCCGCGAGGCAGTAGGGGATCGGCAACTCGTAGCGGTTGTTGAGGATGCCGGCGCCGTAGGCCCCGAGCCCGATCAGGAAGGTCGGGCCGAAATTCACCTCGCCGGCGAAGCCGAAGAGCAGGTCCCAGGCCATGGAGAACACGCCGAAATAGTAGGCGATGGTCAGGAGGCCGAGGATGTAGCCGGAGACGTACCAGGGGAGGGTGGCGGCCAGCGCGACGGCGAGGATCGCGATCCAGAAGCCGGGGGTTGTGAGGAGCTTCATCGGGATACACGAACTCCGCGCGTTTCCCTCCCCCCTCTGTGGGGGAGGGTGCCGTATCCACACGTCTGGGTCCGAGAGCAACACTTTGAGAAGAGCGCGCTTTCCCCTCCCCCTTGCGGGGAGGGGGCAGGGGGTGGGGGTGGCGCAGAAGGCACCGCACCGCCCCATCCTGCACCACCCCCACCTCCGGCTCCTCCCCGCAAGGGGGAGGAGGGAGAGCGGCGGCGCGGGACAGCCCCGAATGAAACCATCACCGCCGCCCCAGCAGGCCCTGCGGGCGCAGGTACATGACGGCGACCAGCAGCAGCAGCGCCGGGATCACCCGGTAGGCGGGCGAGATCATGTAGGCGGTGGCGGTCTCCAGATACCCGACCACGTAGGCGGCGATCAGCGAGCCGGTGACGCTGCCCAAGCCCCCCAGCACCACGATCGAGAAGGCGCTCGCGGTGAGCGGCCCCACGGAATACGACGAGACCCCCAGGAACATCCCGAGCAGCACGCCGGCGATGCCGGCGAGCAGGCCGTAGATCGCCCAGACCGCCACGTAGATCTTGCCCATGTCGTGGCCGAGCAGCGTGACGCCCCGCGGGTTCATGGAGGCCGCGAGCAGGACCTTGCCGGCCCGCGCCCGGTTCACGAACAGCCAGAGCAGGCCGATCACCACCCAGCAGATGACCGCGGTGAAGACCTGGTTCCTCGGCGTCCGCACGCCCGCGATCTCGAAGACGCCCTCGACGATCGGCAGCACGGTCTTCGGGTTGTCGGTGAAGAAGTAGGCCACCAGCTCCTGGATCATGATCCCCCAGAGCAGCGTCCCGGTCAGGACGAAGATCTCCTTCTCCTCCCGCGGGATCGCCCGGCTGCGCTCGATCGGCGCCACGACGGCGAAGTAGGTGACGAGGGCGCCGGCCAACCCGCACAGCACGCCGATCGCCGCCCCCGCGTAGGAGCCGAGCCCGAACAGGGCCGAGGCCGCCCAGGCCGCCACCGCGGCCATGACCATCAGGGCGCCGTGGGTCAGGTTCAGGACGCCCGAGACCCCGAAGATCAGGGTGAAGCCCATCGCACCGAGCGCGTAGAGGGCCGAGATCGCGAAGCCGTCGACGAGGATCTGGAGGCCGATCACCGCGCTCTCCCCGCCCGACCTACTGGACCGCCGGCTTGACCGCGGGCGGCAGGATCATGGTCCCGTTGGCGGTCGCGGCCGGCCAGATCGCCACCTGCTTGCCGTTCTGCCACTGCCCGAGCACGCTGGTCATCAGGCCGGGGCCGTACTGGATCGAGTGGGTGAACGGGTCGTCCTTGCCGTAGAACTTGAGGTGCCCGACGGTGCCGACATAGTCGGTCTTCTCCAGGGCCTCGACGAGCTTGTCGGCCTCCGTGGAGCCGGCGCGCTTGATCGCCTCCGCGGTGTAATGGACGGCATCGTACGCCATGTAGCCCGCGTAGGACGGCGCGCCGCCGAAGCGCTTGGTGAAGGCGTCGGCGAACGGGATCGTCTTCTCGGTGAGCGCCACGCCCGGCAGCGCCACGCTGTCGAACAGCACGCCCTGCGTACCGCCGTTGGTGTTGGCCCAGAAGGTCGAGGAGGTCGCCTGGCCGCTGATGCCGGTCATGGCGATCGGGACCTGCTGGTTCTGCCACTGCACGGTCGGCTGCACGCCGACATGGGCGATGCCGGTGACGATCAGGTCGGGCTTGGCCGCCTCGATCTTGTTGTAGATCGGCGTGAAGTCGCCCGTGTCCGGCGAGAAGCGGACATGCTCCACCACCTTGAGCCCGGATTTCGGCAGGCATTCCTGGTAGGCGGCGTCGAGCGGCCGGGTCCAGGCTGCATCCTCGCTCATGATCGCCGCCGTCTTGGCCTTGAGCTTCTCGACCAGCACTTCCTTGGCCGAGTCGCACACCGCCTGCGCCAGGGCGTGCGAGGTCAGGTAGCCGTGGAAGGTGTACTTGTTGCGCGCGTAGTCCTTGTGGACCGCGACGCTGATCTCGTTCGAGGCCGCGCCCGGCGTGATCATCGGCGTCTTGAGCCGGGCCGCCCAGGGCATCAGGGCGAGCACCACCTCCGAAATGTAGCTGGCGATGACGAAGTTGACCTTGTCCTCGGAGACCGCCCGCTGGAAGGCGCGCACCGCGTCGGAAGCCGAACTCTTGTCGTCGTAGGTCACGACCTGGATCTGCCGTCCGTCGACGCCGCCCTTGGCGTTGATCTCGTCGGCGGCGAGCTGCACCGCCTGCGGGATCGAGGCACCCGCGACCGACTGCGCCTCGGCGATCACCCCGATCTTGATCGGGTCGGCGGCGCGCGCAGGCCCCGCCAGCATCGAGCCCGCCGCCAGCAGCGCGGGCAGCATGCGCCGGATCTGGACGCACCTGGCAACGGCGCGCGCGGTCTCGGACATCGGCGTTTCCTCTCGTCGCGCCCGCATTCTTTATTCGCAGGCTTGGCGACGACTCTATCCGGCACCTGCCGGATCACAAGGGGCCGGCGGTGTGAGGCAGGTGACGTTTCCGGCCAGTCGTTGGCTGCGCGGGGTCGCGCCCGGAACGTTGCACCCACGCAACACGCGCCCCGATTCCCGCGGCGCCCGTACCCATCGCCCCAAGCGGCGTGAGCGGGTCCGCCGGAGTCCAGCTTCGGCACAGCGCGATGGTGTCGCGTCCTCTCCCGACCGAGCCCGGACGCAGGCGCGCCGTGCAGCCTCGGATCGGGGGGATGCCATGCTCACACGATTCACCACCGCGGCTCTGACGGTGGGCGCCCTGCTGCTGGGCGTGACGGGCCAAGCCCGCGCCGCCGCCGTGACCCAGCCAGGAGAGCAGGTCGGCCTTGCACCGGGCTTGCCGCTGCCGGAGGGCTTCTACGCCTTCGACACGTTCAGCTGGGGACGGGCCGACCGGCGCGACGCCGCCGAGGTCGGGGTCAACATCCCGTTCGTGATCTATTCGTCGCCGCTCAAGATCTTCGGGGCGCAGATCGAGCCGGTGGTGGCGTTCCCGTCGGCGTTCATCAACACCCACTCCCCGGCCCCGATCCCCAACAAGGAGATCAGCACCTTCTACACCCCGTTCCTCGGCAACATCTTCGCCTGGAATCTCGGCGGCGGCTTCGGTGTGTCGTACATCGCGGGCGCTTACCTTCCCTACGGCGACCGGGGCTCGCTCGGATTGGGATTGCGGGGCACGCCGCTGCTCACGCAATCCGCGTCGGCGACCCTGACCCAGCGCGTCGCCGCCACCTACGTGGGCGACGGCAGCCTGAATCTCTCGGCGATCCTCACCTACAACCGTCCCTTCGACGCGCATGGCCGGTTCGGCGGCGCGGTCGGGGCGGCGATCGGGTCGATCCCGGTGGCCGACCAGATCAACCTCGACCTGACAGCCACCAAGAAGTTCGGTGCCTTCGAGATCGGCGCCGTGGCGTACGGCTACACCGACCTGCCGGTGAATCGCCGCGACCGTCTGTTCTCCCGGGTCCAGCGGGACGGGTACATCGCTGCCGGCGGACTCGTGGGCTACAGTTTCGGGCGCTTCATCCTGCAGAGCTTCGTGACGCGCGAGATCATCGCCCGCGACACCCTCAACGTCGCGGGGCATCGTCAGCACAACGAGGAGACGCGGGGCTGGTTTCGGGTGATCGTACCCTTCCCCCTCGCTGCCGCCGCGCCCGCGCCGGAGCCGCTGGTCCGCAAGAACTGAAGCCGCGGCGGGTTTCACGGAGCCCGCGCTGTCCGCCGGCGGGCTTCCGGACCCGGGAGCGCGGGCCTAGGCTCCGCGCGGATCTGCGGCAAGCGGACCGACGGCCTCCTCAGAAGGGCGCGGACAGGTGAGGAACGCAAGCACGACCGCGCCCGGGACCGTCCCGGGCCGCGGCGCCCGGCCAGCCCGGGAATCGACCCCGTGAGCCTGCGCTGGACCCGCCGGCCCGAGGGCTCGACCTGGGGGGATTTCGGCCCCGACGACGAGCGCGGGCGGCTGAACCTGCTCACCCCCGAGAAGGTGCGCCAGGGGGTCGCGGAGGTGCGCGAAGGGCTCACCTTCTGCCTCAGCCTGCCGCTGGACCTGCCGGGCGGCAACGTCCTGAACCCGCGCCGCCACCCGCCGCAGATCACCCCGACCCGGCGCGCCAACGGCCGGCCCAACATGAACTTCCCGGTCTGCGAGGAGGTCGACGGCGCCACCGACGTGATCTGCGACGACCGCGCGCTGATCCACCTGCAATACTCGACGCAGTGGGACTCGCTCGCCCATGTCGGCTCGCTGTTCGACGCGGACGGGACCGGGGCGGCGCCGACCTTCTACAACGGCTTCCGCGGCGGCCGGGACATCGTCGGGCCGGAGACCGCCGCGGCGGCCGAAGGGCCCTCCCGGGCAAAGCGCCTCGGGATCGAGCGCTTGGCCGAGACCGGGATGCAGGGCCGGGCCGTAATGGTCGACCTGCGCGCCCATCTCGGCGATGCCAAGACCCGCGTCGGCTACGACCAGCTCGCCCGGATCCTGGAGGCCGACGGGGTGGTGGTGGAGCCCGGCGACATGGTCTGCCTGCACACGGGCTTCGCCGAGCGGCTGATCGCCATGGGCGGCGATCCGGACCCGAAGCTGGTCTACAACCTCTGCGCCGGGCTCGACGGGCGCGATCCCCGCCTCCTCGACTGGATCACCCGCACCGGCCTGTGCGCGCTGATCGCCGACAACTACGCGGTGGAGGCCTACCCGGCCGGGCCGGGTCCGGCCTGCTGCGCGACGCTGCCGCTCCACGAGCACTGCCTGTTCAAGCTCGGGGTCAATCTCGGCGAGCTGTGGCACCTGACGCCGCTCGCCGACTGGCTGCGGGCCCGCGGCCGCAGCCGCTTCCTGCTCACCGCCCCGCCGCTGCGCCTGCCCGGCGCCGTCGGATCGCCGACGACGCCGATCGCCACGGTGTGAGGATCGGGGCGGCCCCGGGACGCGCGCCCGATCGTGTCGCAACGGTTGGGTCGGACGGCGGCCCCGG
The DNA here is from genome assembly GCF_036441335.1 of Methylobacterium mesophilicum. Lineage (GTDB taxonomy): Bacteria > Pseudomonadota > Alphaproteobacteria > Rhizobiales > Beijerinckiaceae > Methylobacterium > Methylobacterium mesophilicum_B. The sequence goes on along the minus strand of NZ_MLBW01000012.1, from coordinate 107,282 downwards.
TCTCGGCAGCCGCGCCAGGCCCCCCATCCCGTGCGGGAGCGGGGACGCGCGCCTCCTGCGGTAAGGACCCGGCGATCGCCGCCGTCCCACCGTGATCGGGAACGGCCCTGCGGTGCGCCCTCGGAGTCGCGCGGATCAGCCGAGCGCGGCGGGCACGGGCCGTCTATAGCGGGACTCCGCCCGGCTTTCCAGGGCGGGCGGGCCGGACACTGGGCAGATCCTGCCGGGCGGGCGGCAGGTTCGATCGGGCAGGCCCCGCGCGCCTAGGGAAGAGAGCGAGCAATGTCAGGAACTTAGCCGGACGGCGACCACCCGCTCGAGATCCGGGAAGCCGCCGAGCACCGGCACGCCGCGCATGAACTGGCCGCGCTCGTCAGCCCGGGGCGACAGGATGCCCCGCGGCGCGAGCTTCCGCACCGAGCCCGCCTCGATCGCCCGGACCAGCACGTCCATGTCGGCGCCGCGCCCGAGAAGCAGGGTCGGCACGGTGGCGGCCCGCGCGCTCGACTGCCGGGAGCGGGTGTCCTTGAGGTAGCGGAACGCCAGGCGCGTGCCGCCCAGGAAGAAGATCTGCAGCACCCAGTAGAGCAGGATCGCGATCTTGCCGAAGAAGTAGAAGCCGTAGAGGTCGGACGAGACCAGCACCCAGTCGATCACCAGGAGCGCCAGCGCCAGGACGCTGGCGGCCCGGACGATGCCGGCGAGGTCCTGCAGCGAGGCGAAGCGCCACTTGGTCCGGTAGAGCCGGAAGCGGCCGTAGACGAGGCCGGCGAGCACCAGGAACGGCGGCAGCAGCAGGGGCAGGGCGTGCAGGCGCTCGGCCAGCATGCCGCCCTGGAAGCGGAACAGGAAAGTGAGCACCACGGCGGCAGCGGTCGCCGCGAGGTCGTGGGTCACCATCACCGCGGTCTTGTAGAGGCGCTGCTGCATCGGGAGCCGGATGGGGTGCCGCGGGGTATCCGCCGCGGCACCGGCCCTGTCAACGCGGCCCGTCCCGGGCCCGGGCCGGGGACGGCGCGAGCCTCAGCCCAGCGCCCGGGCCGCGGCACCCGCCGCGTCGTCGACCCGGTCGATGTCGGGGGCGTCGATGTGGCGGTAGCGGGCCTGGATGAGCCCGAAGGCCCCGAAGGCGGCGTGGCCGGCCGCCACGAGCCCGAGGAGGATCCAGCCGTAGGGCTGGGCGCGCAGCAGCGCGAAGGCCTCGGACAGGCCCTTGGCATCCGAGGAGCGCTGGTGCCACGCCGCCGCCACGAGGAACCCGCCGATGATCAGGAAGGCGAGGCCCCGCGCCGCGTAGCCGAACCGGCCGATCGGGCCGGCCCAGCGGTCCCGGGCCCGCGCGTCGAGGGCGAGGCGGTCGGTGACGTCCCCGCGCCAGGCCTTGCCGAGGAAGCCGAAGCCGCCCGCCACGACCGCGAGGCCGACGAGGGCCACGAGCCAGCGGCCGAAGGGCTTGCTCAGGAGCCACGCGGTGCCGTCATGCACGCCGTCGCCGCCGCTCATGCCCAGCCCGAGGCTCAGCGAGGCCGCGCTGGCGGCGAGACCGAGATAGAGCCCGGCGCTGATCAGGTGGGCGCCGCGCACCGCGAGGCCCTTGGCGGCGGTGCCCCGCCGGTCGGCGTCGGTGATCCCCTCGACGAGGCGCCAGAGGGCGAAGCCGGCGAGGCCGAGGGCGATCAGGCCGACGACGGCCGCGCCGAACGGCCCGGCCATCACGGCGCGGAGCGCGTCCTTGCTGTCGCCGGCCCGGCCGCCATGCCCCAGGGCCGCCAGCAGGGCGAGGGCGCCGACCACGATGTAGACCACGCCGCGGGCACCGTAGCCGAAGCGGGCGATGCGCTCGATCGCGTTGCGGCCGCCGGGAAGGGTCCTCATCGGCGGGACCGGGCTTCGGGGAATCGGGCGTCGGGCACGGGCGGCATCCTGTCGGGCGGGCTGTCGGGCGGGACCGTTCAACGCCCGGCGGCGCGGACCCGATCCGTTGCCGGCACAACCGCCGCGGCCGCCCTACATCGGCGTCCGGTCGGCCCGGCCGGTGAGCGCCACGTAGAAGCCGAGCCCGTCCTGGGCCGGCAGGGTCTGCAGGCGCTCGATCAGGCCGCGGCGCTTCGCGTCGAGGAGCAGGCGACCGGCCGGCTGGAACAGGGTCTCGCCGCCGCCCTCCGGAGGCGGATCGAGCCGGATCGCCACGGTCTTGCCCTTGGCGAAGCGGCTGCGCTCCAGCATGTCCTTGAGCGAGGCCTCGGCGGTCGCCCGGTTGGTGCCGCGCAGGTCGAGCACCGACTCGGCGTCGGTCACGCCGAGGGAGCCGCGCAGCTTGGCCGCGTAGAAATCTTCGAAATGGGGCAAGTCGGTGCCTTGATGCTTCGCCGTTCGATCAGGTGGGGTGCGGCCGCTCAGAAGGCGAGACCGCGGTAGAGGTCGCGCACCGGCACGGCGCCGTCGAGCTCCGGCAGCGACACGGTGCCGTCGAGCCCGAGGGCCGCGACGCTCCAGTCGTCGCCCCCGCGCCGCCAGACCTCGACCCGCGCCTCGTCGGAATAGACGATCAGCAGGACCGCGAGGCTCGGCACGGTCCGGTAGAAATCGATCTTCCGGCCGCGGTCGAGGCTCATGGTCGAGGGCGAGAGCACCTCGGCGACGAGGAGCGGGTCGGCGGCGTAGCCCTCCGGCAGCGGCGGCCCGCACCGCACCACCACGTCGGGGATCGGGGCGAAATCGTCCATCGCGGCGCTGAGGATCGCCAGCCCCGGCATGGCGCGGCAGCCTCGCGGCTCCGCCAGGGCGTCGAGTCGTCCCGCCAGGTTCATGACGATTCGCTGATGCCGCTCCCGCGGCGGCGCCATGAGCACCGGCTCGCCGTCGAGCAGCTCCCAGCGCTCGTGCGCGGGCCGGCCCTCCACCCAGAGCCTGAACTCGGACACATCCATCCGCGCGTCGCGCTTCGCGGCCAGAGCCATCGCCGATCCCCACCTCGGCCGGATCGTAGCACCGGGCCGCCCGCCCGCAACAGGTCCGGCCCGGAAGGCCATCCCCGCGCGGGCGTCACGGCCGATGCCAGGCCGGCCTCCCTCGGGGACTCGGAGGCCGGCACAGGGCGACCGGCGCAGGGACGGACTCAGTCGGCGCCGAGGCCGGCCGCCGCGACGGTGGCGCCGGCCTCCAGGAAGCGCTGCGGATCCACCGGCTCGCCGTCGATGCGGGTCTCGTAGTGGAGATGCGCCCCGGTGGAGCGCCCCGTCGAGCCGACGGCGCCGACCACGTCGCCCGCGGCCACGCGCTGCCCGGGGCGGACCGCGATGCGGGCGAGGTGGCCGAACCGGGTGGTGACGCCGTGGCCGTGGTCGATCTCGACCATGTTGCCGTAGCCGCCCGCGGCCTCGGCGGCGGTCACCCGGCCCGGCGCGGTGGCGCGGGCCGGCTCGCCGTACTCCGCCTTCAGGTCCAGCCCGGTATGCAGGGCGAGGCCGTGGGTGAAGGGGTCGAGGCGCGTGCCGAACGGGCTCGACACGGTCGCGCCTCCCCGGATCGGGCGTGCCAGGGGCAGGGCGGCGGCGAGCCGGCGCAGGCGCTCGCCGTCGTCGAGCGTGCGCCGGGCCAGGGCGAGGCCGGGCGGGGACGCGGCCGCAGCGCGTCGTCCACCGCCGCTCGCGCGCGGCCGGTATCTCGTGTGGTCGGGGGCGGGGTTCCGTCCGGCCGGGCGCGGGCGTGGCGGCGACGAAGGGCTTGTCCGATGCTCTGCTTGAGCTACGGGCCTGACGGCCCGGCGGGACTCGCACCCGCACCCCTCGGATCCCGATAACCTTCGTCTTCCGGCCCGCGTCCGGGCGATGCGGGCGTGGGGTGAGGAACGGTGTCCGGGCGCTCTATCCGGGCTGAGCTACGGGCCTCGCGGCCCGGCGGGATTCGAACCCGCGACCTCCCTTCGGTGAAGATAACCGTTCCTCTCCGGCCCGCATCGTCGGCCGGGATCCGCGCACGGTCGGCGCCACGGTCGTCTCGCGGGGCCCTGCGGTCGTGGTGTCGGGGACGGGCATGAGCTCCGGCGACCTCGCGGCCCCCGGCGGGGATCGAACCCGCAACCTCCGCGGGACAAGCCCGCGGCGCTCTACCGATGATAACCGTCCCCTGCCGGCCCGCAGGGTTCTCGAGACGCGTGGAACCGCGTGGGCGGCGCCGGGCTCCGCCCGGACGCGCTCAGCCTCTCGGGCCGAGAGCCCCGCGATACGACCGTAACGTTCGCATCGACCCGGAACGGGCGAACGCCGCGGCGCCGATGCCGTCGTGCTGTTTCATGCCATGCTCCGTCCGAACGGGGCTGCGGGGGACGCGGGCGTGTCGATGAGGCTCGGGGGGATCCGTGACAGGGATAACCGAGCGTCTCCGGCCCGCGCCGGTGAACTGCGATGGGCTGCCGGCGGCGACCGTCGCGAAGGGAACCGGACTCTTCCGCCGCGGCGCGCAGGGCCGCGGATACGAGGAGCGTGCGGTCACTTCAGATCACCGGCCCGGCAGGCCGATGGCGCGGTGGATACGGTCGCGCTCGGCCTGCGTCAACCGGAAACTTGAAAATTCTTTCAGTTCGGGCGATCCCGGATCCATGATCACTGCCGCCCAGATCCGCGCCGGCCGCGGACTTCTCAAGTGGACGCAAGGGGTTCTCGCGAGCCGCGCCGCGGTCTCGGTCGTCACCCTGAACATGATCGAGAGCGAGCAGGTCCGGCCCCGCACCCGGACCCTCACGGCGATCCGCACGGTCCTCGAGGGGGCGGGCATCCGCTTCGTCGGCGACGCGCAGGAGGGCTACGGGGCGATCCTGCGCCCCGCCCCCGGGATCGCGTCCGGGATCGCGCCGGCACAGAAAAGCCCGGCGCGGCGGACCGCACCGGGCTGAAGCCGAACCGGCCTGCGGGTCCGCGCTACTTCTCGACGAAGGCCTTCTCGATGACGTAGTGGGCGGCCTCGCCGTGGTTGCCCTCCTCGTAGCCGCGCGAGGTCAGGAGCTCGCGGGTGTCGCGGATCATGTCGGGGCTGCCGCAGAGCATGAAGCGGTCGGCCTCGATCGACATCGGCGGCAGGCCGATATCCTCGAACAGCTTGCCCGAGACCATCAGGTCGGTGATCCGGCCGCGGTTGCGGAACGGCTCGCGGGTCACGGTCGGATAGTAGATCAGCTGGTTCGAGATCATCTCGCCCAGGAACTCGTGGCGCGGCAGCGTCTCGGTGATGGTCTCGCCGTAGGCGAGTTCCTGCACCTGCCGGCAGCCGTGGACCAGCACGACCTTCTCGAACCGGTCGTAGGCCTCGGGATCCTTGATGATCGACAGGAACGGCGCCAGCCCGGTGCCGGTGCCCAGCAGGTACAGGTTGCGGCCCGGCAGCAGGTTGTCGAGCACCAGCGTGCCGGTCGGCTTCTTGCCGACGATGATCGGGTCGCCGACCTTCAGGTGCTGCAGCTTCGAGGTCAGCGGGCCGTCCTGGACCTTGATCGAGAAGAACTCCAGCTCCTCCTCGTAGTTGGCCGAGACCACCGAGTAGGCGCGCAGCAGCGGCCGGCCCTCGACCTCCAGGCCGATCATGGTGAACTCGCCGTTGCGGAACCGGAACGCCGGATCCCGCGTCGTGCGGAACGAGAACAGGTTGTCGGTCCAGTGATGGACCGACAGAACGCGCTCCTCGTAGAACTTGCTCATCGACGGATCAGTCCTCGGCGCGCTGCTTCTTTCGCAGTTGCAGCACGCCCGTCAAGGCGCGCCGGGATCACACTGGCGAAAGAAGTGAACGGCCTGGAATCGTTCGAAGATTTAGCGTCTTCGCGGACGCTCCGCAGCGCCGCTCCGGACATGGGAGGGTTGCCGCAGAGCGGGCCCCGCGCGCCGCCCTCAGACGGGGGCGGCGGGCCGCAGCGGCGTCAGCCCGGCCTCGATCTCGGCCCGCCGCGGCTCCAGGAACGGCGGCAGAGCGAGGCGCGCGCCCAGGGTCTCCAGGGGCTCGTCCGCGGTGAAGCCCGGCCCGTCGGTCGCGATCTCGAACAGGATGCCGTTCGGCTCGCGGAAGTAGAGGCTGCGGAAGTAGTAGCGGTCCACCGGACCGCTGCTCGGCACGCGCGCCGCCCGGAGCCTGTCGGCCCAGGCCCCGTAATCCCCGTCCGGGATGCGGAAGGCGACGTGGTGGACCGCGCCCGCGCCCTGACGGGCCGGAGCGGACCGGTCGGCCAGGAGCTGGAGCTCCGCGGCCGGGCCGCCAGGTCCCATCGCGTAGACCTCCACCGGGCCGTCGCCCGTCTCGAAGGCGCGGTCCCGGCGCAGGCCGAGCACCTCGGTCAGCACGGCGGCGGTGCGGGCCGGGTCCGGCACCGAGAGCCGGATCGGGCCGAGGCCGCGGATCTGGTAGGCGGCCGGCACCGGCGATCCGTCCCAGGGGTGCTCCGGCCCGGTGCCGCCATCGTCCACCAGGGCGAGGCGCTGGCCCTCCGGATCCTCGAAGTCGAGGGTGAGGCGCCCGTCGCGCGCGACGGGCTCGGCCTCGACGAGGCCGGCCTCGCGGAGCCGCGCGTGCCACCACGCCACCGCGCCCGCGCCCGGGACGCGCAGGTGCGTGCGGGTGATGCTGCCGGAGCCCCGCCGCTCCCGGGGCGCCGGCCAGTCGAAGAAGGTGATGTCGGTGCCGGGGCTCGCCAGACCGTCGGCGTAGAACAGGTGGTAGGCCGAGACGTCGTCCTGGTTCACCGTCTTCTTCACGAGCCGGAGGCCGAGCGTGCCCGTGTAGAAGGCGACGTTCTCCACCGCGCGGGCGGTCACCGCGGTGAGGTGGTGGATGCCGGTGAGCTGCATGTCAGTCCTGGGGTTCGCCGCGTCGCGCCTCAGGCGGGGAGCGGCGGCTTCGCGAGCGGCCCGCGGATCGGGCGGCCGGCCCCCGTTCCTCCGGGGCCGCGCCGCGGTCGGCCCGNGCGCTCCAGGGCGGCCGCGACCCGGTCGGCCAGCCCCGCCTCGCTCCCCGCCCGGTCGCTCCGGTCGCGGTCGAGGCGGTCCTGGAGCTCGCCGATGCGCGCCTCGTAGGCGTCGCGCAGGGCGGCCTGCCGGGCCACGAACCCGGCGAGCACGTCGTCGTGGAACACGATCAGGTAGGAGGCCCCGAGCGACCAGGCCAGCGTCAGGGCGAGGCCGGCGGCCAGCCAGGGGGCCGGCCGGTGCGGCCTGAGACGCGCGGGGAACTTCGGAGACTGCATCGGGACGGCACCGGAGGAGCCGCCATTCAGACCTCAGTAGGGTTAAGGATCCGTCGCGCGCCGGGCGTCGGGGGGGACGTCAGGGGCACATCAGGGCAGCGCGCGCGCGGCCGCCAGGACGGCCTCGGCGTGGCCGGGCACCTTCACCTTCGGCCAGATCCTGGCGACGCGCCCCTCCCGGTCGACCAGCACGGTGGTGCGCTCCACGCCCATGTATTTGCGCCCGTACATGCTCTTCTCGACCCAGACGCCGTAGGCCTCCAGCACCGTCTTGTCCTCGTCGGCGGCGAGCGGGAAGGTCAGCCCGTACTTGCTGCAGAACTTGTCGTGGCTCTTCACCGGGTCCGGCGACAGGCCGACGACCTTGGCGTCCGCCTCCGCGAAGGCCGGCAGCAGGCCGTTGAAGTCCTGCGCCTCCAGCGTGCATCCGCTCGTGTCGTCCTTCGGGTAGAAGTAGAGCACGACTTTGTGACCGCGGAGCGCGGACAGTCCGACACGCCCTCCGCCGGAGGCGGGAAGGTCGAAATCGGGGGCGGGATCCCCCTCTGACAGCGGCATCGTGCCTTCCTTTCGGCCGATTGATGATGTGCAACCGATCTCGTGCGCGGGCTCGAGCGATGGCACCGCGCACGTCCGAGCCAAGCCCGGAGTCGCGGCCGCTGTAAAGCGCGGGCGCGCTTCGATCCACCGGCCGCGGAGCCCGAGGGCGCCGCGCGCAGAGACCCCGGAACAAAGGTCCCGATGGCGGACGAGACAACGCCGGCATGCAGGCCTCGGGGGAAGGCGCGACGCGTCGGCGGCGTCTGCCTCGTGAGCGCCCTCGCGCTGGTGCTGCTCGTCGGCGCGGGTGTGGGCCTCGTGGCCCTGCGCCTGTCGAACGGGCCGCTGCAGATCGACGGCCTGTCGCGCCGCGTCGCCGCCGCCGTGGCCGAGCGGATCGGGCCCGGCTGGAGCATCGGGCTGCGCGGCAGCAGCCTGGAACTCGACCGCGAGAACGCGCTCAGCCTGCGCTTCTCCGGCCTCGACATCCGCAACCCGCAGGGCGACCTCGTGGTGCGGGCGCCGCTGGCGCTCGTCAGCCTCGATCTCTGGGGTCTCCTGCGGCTCAACCTGCAGCCGCGCTCGATCGAGTTCCGCGAGACGCAGACCACCGCGCTGCTGCACCGGGACGGCTCCATCGCCTTCGCGGCCTCGGAGGCCAACCACCCGGTCGACGTCGCGCCGCACACGCCGCCGAGCGTGGACGGGGTGCGCGGCACCGTCTCGCCGCTCTCGGCCGCGATCGCGTCGATCTTCGGGGTCGTCCTCGATCCGGGCGGCGTGGTCGGCGCCCTCGACCGCGCCCGCGTCACCGACGCGCGGCTGCGGCTGATCGACGAGGACGGCCGCGAGCGCGCGGTCTTCGCGCGGGTCAACGGCCTGTTCGGCCGCGACCCGGTCAACGGCACCCGGAACTTCGAATTGCGGCTCGACGGTCCGCACGGCGAGTGGCGCTTCGGCGGCACGCTGCGCGACGGCGCGGACGGGCAGGAGCGCTCGGGCATCATCACCCTCGACGACCTGCCGGTCACGGATCTCCTGCTGCTCTCGGGCCAGTCCGGCCTGCCGCTGACCACCGACCTGAAGCTCTCGGCCCGCGCCGACGTGAGCCTGACGGCCGGCCGCATCCGGACCATGAACGCCAAGCTCCACACCGGCGACGGCACGTTCCTGATCGAGGAGAAGGACTTCAACCCGGTCACGGTCGAGAGCCTCGACGCGTCCCTGGACTGGGACGAGGCCAACCGCGTGATGTCGCTCACCGGCCTGGACTATCGCGGGGCCGGCAACGCCGTGCACCTCGCGGGGACGTGGACGGGCAGCCCCGCGGGCGCGAACACGAGCTGGACCGCGACGCTGGCGAGCCGCGACGCCACCTTACGCGGGGCGACCCCGCAGGACGCGCCGGTGAAGATCGACGCCCTGGACGCGCAGCTCTCGGGCCGCGACGGCGGCATCGCCATCGACGCGCTGACCCTGTCGGGGCCCGGCGTGAAGGGCGCGATCACCGGGACGATCGGCACCAGTGCGGACGACGGCGGCCTGACCCTGCACCTCGCCGGCCACGACGGCGAGGTCCGCACCGGGCTGCGGCTCTGGCCGGAGCACATCGCGCCGCCGGCCCGCACCTACCTGGTGGACCAGCTCCGGCGCGGCCGGGTCGATTCCGTCGACATCAAGGTGAAGATGTCCGGGGCGGTCCTGGCGGCCGCCACCCGGGGCGACCCCGCCCCGGACGACGCGGTCCACATCGACTTCCACGTCTCGGACGCGGCCATCGACGTCACCGCCGACGCGCCGCCGGTGACCAAGGGCAACGTCGTCGGCGTGATCACCGGGCGCTCGACCACAGTGCGCAACGTGACCGCCGAGGTCCACGGGCCTGACGGGCGCGGGCTCGCCATCTCGGACGGCAGCTTCGTCATCCCGCAAATCACCCCGGACCGGGTCGTGGCCCAGATCGGGATGCGGCTCTCCGGCGGCGCCGACGGCATGGCCTCCGTGCTCCAGGCCAAGCTGTTCAAGAGCGTGATGAGCGTCGACCTCGACCCCGCCACGATCAAGGGCAGCGCCGACCTGCGGGTCGACTTCCCCCTCGACCTCAAGCACATCCCCGACCTGCCGGACCTGCCGGTGACGCTGACCGGCGCGCTGGCCGACCTCTCGGTGGACAAGGTGATGGGCCGGGACCGGCTCGAGTCGGGCCGGTTCAACCTCGTCTACGACCGGGGCGCCTTCACGCTGAAGGGCGACGGCCGGGTCGCGGGCGCGCCCATGTCGGTCGACCTGCGCCAGCCGAAGGTCGGGCAGCCCGGCGAGGCGGTGATCAACGTGTCCCTCGACGAGGCGGTCCGCGGCCGCAAGGGCCTGCCGACCGCGCCGCAGCTCACCGGGACGATCCCGGTCCGCGCGGTGGTGCAGATCGGCCGGCCGGGATCCGGCAAGCCGCCGATCCGGGTCGAGGCGGACCTGGCGAAGGCCGGGATCGACGGGCTGATCCCGGGGCTGACCAAGCCCCCGGGCAAGCCGGGACGGCTCACCTTCACCCTCGTCGACAGCGGCCAGACCTTCGACCTGCGCGACTTCGCCCTCGACGCGGCCCCGGCTAGCGCCCGCGGCACAGTCTCGATCACCCAGGAGGGCGGCCTGGAGCGGGCGGACCTGAGCAGCGTCAAGCTCTCCCCCGGCGACGACCTGCGCGTGAGCCTCGACCGGACCGGCGGCGGCTACAAGGTCGTGGTCCGGGGCGCGGTGGCCGACGCCCGGCCGTTCCTGAAATCCCTGGGCGCCCCCGACCCCAAGGGCGGCCGTGAGGCGCGGGACGCGAATCCCAAGGATATCGACGCCGACATCCAGGTGCCCATCGTCACCGGCTTCAACGAGGAGGCGCTGACCGGCGCCAACCTGAAGCTCGCCCTGCACGGGAAGACCCTGCGGGCCGCCAACATCACAGGGCGGTTCCGCGCGGCGCCCTTCGCCGCCACGGTCACCCGCGGCGAGCGCGGCGTGCCGACCCTGTCGGTGGAATCGGCCGATGCCGGCGCGACGCTGCGGTTCGTCGACGTGTACCGGCGGATGTATGGCGGCCGGCTCACGGCGGGGATCGGCCTCAACGACGGCCCGCAATCCGGCGTCGTGCAGATCCGCGACTTCATCCTGCGCAACGAGCCCGCGCTGTCGAGCATCATGGCGCAGGGCCCGGAGCCGACCGACGCGGAGACGGCCCGCGGCCGCCGGGTCGCGCCGGGCCGGGGCGCGGGCGACGTCACCTTCGACCGCATGCGCGCCAACTTCGTGCGCACCGGCACCCGCGTCGACTTCACCGACGCGGCGATCTCGAACGCCGCCATGGGCTTCACCCTGTCGGGCTGGCTCGATACCGGCCGCGAGCGCACCGACATGACCGGCACCTTCGTCCCGCTCTACGGCCTGAACAACGTGGCCTCGCAGCTGCCGCTGCTCGGGCCGCTGCTCGGGGGCGGCCACAACGAGGGCCTGTTCGCGGTCAATTTCCGGGTCTCCGGCAAGCTCGCCTCGCCCGACGTGAGCGTGAACCCGCTCTCGGCGATCGCCCCGGGCTTCCTGCGCAAGCTGTTCAGCGCCGGCGGCGGCCCCTTCGCGGACGGGATGCCGGGCGTCCCGCAGCAATAGGGCGGGCAGCCCGGAAGAGCCGCCCGCCCCTGTCTCACGCGCGGATGAAATCCGCGATCACGGCCGGAGCCGCGGTGTCGAAGCCGACCACGTCGAGCATGCCGGGATCCTCCGGGTCGGCGATGCTGAAGCCGTTGGAGACCAGCCCCACGACCACCAGCTTCGCCGGGATCCCGGTCTTCTCCCGGTACGCCCGCAGCGCCTGGACCGGGTGGACCGGCCCCGCCCAGGTCTCCGAGTCCGTGTAGACCACGAACGCGTCGGCCTTCACGCCCCGCTCCAGCGCCCAGCGCATCGGCAGGCCGCAATCGGTGGCGCCGAACGGCAGGTCGGCGGTCGCCCGCACCGCCTGATCGAGCCGCGTCGACGGCCCGATCGGCAGCGGCGTCAGCGCGGCCCCCTGGCTCCAGGCCCGGCCGGCCTCGGCGGTGAAGCCCAGCACCTGCCAGTGCTCCTCGGTCGCCGCGGTGACGAGCGCCATCGCGGCGGCCGCCTCCCGGGCCGTGAGCGTCGAGCCCGCGACCGTGCTGGCGCCCATCGAGCCCGAGACGTCCAGCGCCAGCACGAGGCGCCGGCCCGTGGACTCGACCGCGCCGAACGCCGTGTAGAACGCGGCGTTCAGCGCCTCGACGATCGCCGCCACCGGCTCCCAGGCGAGCCTGCCCCGCTGACCGTGCCCGGAGGCGTAGGTCTTGAGGGCCAGCAGCAGCGCCATCGGGTGCAGGCGCGCCCGGAGGATCCGCTCCCGGTCCGACAGGACCGCCCGGACGTGCTCGGTGCCCTCCGAGAAGGGCGCGAGCACCCCCGCGGCCGTCAGACGGCCGAGCTGGCGCACGAGGGCGCCGACCGGCATCCGCTCGATCAGGGCCTCGTTCACCGCGCGGCTGCCCATCAGCCCGGTCGGCAGCGCCTCCCAGGGCAGGTCGTGGGACCGCACCAGGGCGGCGGCCACCGCCCCGTCGAGGCCCTCCGCCTGCACCCGCGCGAAGGCGTGGACGATCCCGGGGGTGGCCTCGGTCAGGCTGCCGCGGCAGATCCAGTCGAACAGCGCCTTCCGGGCGGGCTCCTCCGTCTCCGGATGGGCCAGCCGCAGGAGGTCGCGGTGCGACCAGCCCTGGCGGGTCCGGTACTTCACCGCCTGGAAGGCCAGAGCCTCCACGGGCTTGGTGCAGTACCAGTCACCGACCGCCCGGCGCAGGCCCCGGCCCCAGCCGCGCATCGCCTCGACGGAGGCGGCGAACTGGAACAGGTGCGTGCCGGTGCGGCAGACCCGCGGCAGGGCCGCGAGAGCCGCGCGCCGAGTCGCCAGATCCGCCGACGCGGCGGCCAGCGCCAGGGCGAAGATCGCCGGATCCTGCTTCGGAGCCCGGCCGCCCTCGCTCACCGCCACGATGGCGGCGACCGCGCGGGCGCCGTCCTGCGCGATGCACCGCTGCACCGCCGCCGCGTTCTCGGCGGTCAGGGCGCGCGGGCTCGCGTAGTACGAGCCGCCCTCGGAGCCGAGCACCAGGAAGCGGTCGAGCCGCGCCCAGTCGCCGACCGCGAAGGCGTGGCCTCCGGCGGCGTTCGGCACCGTGCCGGGGATCGGCTCCGTCTGCGGGGTGGCGCGGAGCCGGAACATCTGTGCGAGCTTCGTCATGGCGGGCTCCTCTCGGTCTCTCCTCTCTCCATCGCGGCCGATCGCCGGCCGGTGGCGCGTTCCGGCGCGCGCGGTCGGGCGGGGACGCGGCCGCAGCGCGTCGTCCACCCATCGCCAGCGACGGGACGACGAATCTGAAGGGGCACGCCAAGGCGGCGGAGTTGGCGCGCCGCTTTCCCTTGGGTTTCGACTACGCGGTGGATTTCGCCGAACCGCGGTCCCGAGACCCGCTTCTCAGAGCCCGACGGGCCGGCCGGCGGCGACCACCAGCATCCTGCCGTCCGCGAAGGTGCGGGCGGCGGCCCGGCGGATATCCGCCTGGGTGACCGCCGAGACCATGGCGTTGCGCCGGGCGATGTAGTCCATGCCCAGTTCCTCGAAGGCGATCTGCACCAGCTGGTGGGCGATCTTGGTCGAGGTGTCGAAGCCGAGCGCGTAGGAGCCGGTCAGGTAATCCTTCGCCTTCTGCAGCTCGTCGTCGTCCGGGCCGTCCGTGATCAGCCGGCCGATCTCGTCGCCGATCACCGACAGGGCCTCGCCGACGCGCTCGTTCTTGGTGGCGGTGTAGCCCCAGGTCATCGCGGCCGAGCGGTGGCTGACCAGCGAGGTCCCGACCGAGTAGGCGAGGCCGCGCTTCTCGCGCACCTCCTGGAACAGGCGGGACGTGAAGGCGCCGCCGCCGAGGATGTGGTTCAGCACGTAGGCGGGGATGAAGTCCGGGTCGCGCCACGGCACGCCGGCCATACCGAACCGGATCACCGACTGGGGCACGTCGAGGTCGACGATGACGCGCTTGCCGAGATCGTGAACCTCGGTGCGCGGCACCGCCTTCAGCGCCCCGGCCTCCGGCAGGGACCCGAAGGCGCGGTTCAGGCCCTCGGCGAGCTGCTCGGCGCCGATGGCGCCGACCGCCGCCACCTTCACCCGGCCGCGGCCGATGATCCGGGCATGCATGGCGAGCAGGTCGTCCCGGGTGATCGCCGTCACGCTCTCCACGGTGCCGGAGGACGGGCGCGCGTAGGGATGGCCGGCGAACGCCTCCTTGAAGAAGCGGCGCGAGGCCAGCACGCCCGGATCGTTCTGCTGGTAGCGCAGGCCGGCGATGATCTGGGCGCGGACGCGCTCGATCGCGTCGGGGTCGAGGCGGGGCTTGGCGAGCGCCAGAGCGAGGAGCGCGATGCCCTCGTCGGCGTGCTTGACCAGCATCTTCAGCGAGCCGCCGACCGCGTCGGCCCCGGCGTGGAACGACAGCTCGATCGCGCGGGCGGCGAGCTGCTCCTGGAACAGGTCGGAGGTCAGGTCTCCGGCGCCCTCGTCGAGGAGCCGCGCCAGCATCTGCGCGCAGCCGGCCTTGCCGGCCGGGTCCTGGGCGGCGCCGCCCTCGAAGGTGAAGGCCAGAGCGATCATCGGCACCACCGGCGACTCGACGTGCCACGCCTCGATGCCGGGGGCGGTCGCCACCGGCAGCGCCGTGGTGGGCGAGCTGACGGATTGGGCGGTGGTCTCGACCAGAGTCTCGGCCAAGCTCATGGGAACCTCGTGTCTGTTTCTCGGGCGACGGCGGAGCGGGCCAGGGCTCCCGTTCGGCAGAACGCCCCGCCGGCCCCCTCCCGGGCCCGGCGGAGCGCACCCGCGGTTACTCGGCGGCCATCGCGACCGGGGCGTCGGGATCCTGCGCCTTGGTCAGGTAGCCGGTGACCGAGCGGGCCGGCGTCAGCCAGCGCTCGGCGGCGCCCTTGAGGCGCGCCTGCGTCACCGCCTCGATGTCGGTCGGCCAGCGGCGGACCTCCTCGATGGTCTCGCCGATCGCCAGCGCCGAGCCGTAGATGCGGGCCAGCGACGACTGGCTGTCGGAGGAGTAGACGGTCTCGGCGACGAGGCGGGTCTTGGCGCGCTCGATCGCCTCGGCGTCCAGGGCCTCCGCGGGGGCGCGGCGCAGCACCCTGTCGACGGCCTCCTCCAGCTTCTCCAGCGGCACGCCCTCGGCGGGCACCGCGTAGACGGAGAAGCGGGTGTCGTCGATCGCCGAGCCCATGTACCAGGCGCCGGCATTCACCGCGAGGCCGGTCTCCATGACCAGCTTGCGGTAGAGGTACGAGGTCGAGCCGCCGCCCAGCACCTCGGCCAGCAGCTCGAGATCGTGGCAGCCGCCGTCGCGGGCGGTGATGCAGGACGGGGTCAGGTAGAGCCGCTGCAGGGTCGGCTGCTCGACCTTCGGGTCGGCGACGGCGACGCGGCGCAGCGCCTTCGGCTCCGGCTCCCGCGCCCGCAGGCGCTCGGGCCGGGTCCCCTGGGGCGCGACGCGCCCGTAGGTGGTCTCGGCGAGCCGCCGGACCTCGTCGGGGGTGACGTCGCCGGCCACCACCAGGATCGCGTTCTCGGGGGTGTAGAAGCGCTTGTAGTAGGCCAGCGCGTGCTCGCGGTTCAGGCCCTCGATCTCGTGCATCCAGCCGATGATCGGGATGCCGTAGGGATGGTGCACGAACAGGCCGGCCGCCATCGCCTCGGAGAGCTGGGCAGAGGGGTCGGTCTCGACCCGCATGCGCCGCTCCTCCAGCACGACGTCGCGCTCGGGGGCGACGACGGCGTCGTCGAGGACGAGGCCGCTCATGCGGTCCGCCTCGAACGCCATCATGGTGCCGAGATGGTCCCGGGCGACCCGCTGGAAATACGCGGTGTAGTCGTAGCTGGTGAAGGCGTTCTCCTGGCCGCCCAGGCCCGACACCGCCTTGGAGAAGGCCCCGACCGGGTGCTTCTCGGTGCCCTTGAACATCAGGTGCTCGAGGAAGTGGGCGATGCCCGACTGGCCGAGCGGATCATCCGCCGAGCCGTTGCGGTACCAGATCATGTGGGTGGCGACGGGGGCCCGGTGATCGGGGACGACCACCACGTCGAGGCCGTTGTCGAGGGTGAAGGCCGTCACTTCCGGTCCGCCCGCCTCGGAACGCCCGAACGGCGCGGCCTCGCCCCGGCCGGCGCTGCCGCCGTAGGACGAGCCCGGACGCAGCGGGAAGAGGGTGGGCGTCGCCTTCCTGAACAGGTGCATTCCGCTTTCCTTCTGCCGGCCCCGGATCGAAGCGTCCCGCGTCGGGATGCGCGCGCGGATCGGGGCCGTCCTGGTCACCGGGGCGCAAGAACCGCACCGGGACGATCATCTCATGTTGCCACGCCGTGTCGCCGTTGCAACGGCGACACGGCGCCCCCGTCACTGCTGCGCGCGCTGACGGAGATACGCGCGGGGATCCGCCTCCTCGCGCTCGCGGCTGGCGTTGTTGATCGGGTCGCTCGACGGCGGCCGGGCCAGCTGCTTGGGCGACTGCCGGTATCCGGTCGGCGGGTCCGTGAGCGTGTCGCGGCTCGGCTCGATGTCGGAGGGCTCGGCGTTGGCGCTCTTGCCCTTGAGCAGCTCGAAGGGGCTGAGCAGGCTGTCGTCGCGGTTGTTGTCGCCGGGCTTGCGCTCGGCGGTGGTCGTCAGGCCCGCGCCGGCGCGGCGCCCGCCGCGCATCTCCTCCACGGACAGCGTCGCGTTGTTGTCGTCGTAGCGGCCCTGGGCCTGGGAGCCCTTGGGATTGCGCCGCTCCACGGCGGCGCGCTCGCGCTCGACGATCTCGGGATCCTTCGGCCAGGCGGTGTTGGTGGAGCGCGCCCGCGGCTGGGGCAGGGCCTTGCCGTCGATCTTGGGCGGCATCACCAGCGGCGGCCGCTCGTGGTAGTCGATCGGATCCTGGCGCTTCTCCAGGAGGCCGATGCCCGACAGGGCGTCGCGCATGAACTCGCCGCGTTCCTGCGCGTGCGCGGCACCGACGACGCAGAGCGGCGCCAGGGCCACCGCGGCGGAGAGGAGGGGACGAAGCCTGCGATGCCCGGTCATGCTGCCTCACGGGTTCCGGACGGGGCGTCCGGCTCTGGGATGGCCGCGGCGCGGCCTGATCCGACAGGTCCCGGCCTGAGGCCGGTTTCCGGCGATCGTATGGCGCCTTGACTGCGTCGCGCCAGGAGGGGGACGCGGCCGGACCTGTGTGTTGCAGGGATCACAGGCGCGGCGCCGGGTCGCCCTGCGGCGGGGACGCCCGGCCCCTGCGGCCGTCCGGGGACAGGCTGTCGAGGATCAGCCCGATCACGCCCGCCACGATCGCCGCGTCGGCGACGTTGAACACGTACCAGGACCAGCCGCCGGCATGCAGGTGGACGAAGTCGAAGACGGCGCCGTAGGCGGCCCGGTCGATGGCGTTGCCGAGCGCGCCCCCGACGATCAGCCCCAGGGCGATCCCGAGGAGCCGCGACGAGGCCCGGCGCATCCAGATCCCGAGGCCGAGGGCGGCGGCCAGCGACAGGGCCACGAGGAGCCAGCGGCCGATCCCGCCCTCCTGCTGGAACAGCCCGTAGGAGACGCCCCGGTTCCAGACCACGACGAAGTCGGCGAAGGGCGCCAGCCGCCAGGGCTGCGTCAGCACGAGGTCGGTGCCGAAATACAGGCCGAGCTTGCTGGCCTGATCGAGAATCAGGGTGAGGACGAGGGCCAGGAGGCCGGCGCGGAAGGGCGTCACGGGTTTCGCGCCCGGCCCGGGGCGGCGCCCCCCGCTCCCCGCTCGCGGAGAGAGGGGGCGGCGGCGGCGCCGACGGCGTGGAACGCCCTCACGCCGCGCTCGCCTCCGGATGCGCCGCGTCCCACTCGCGCAGGGCCTGGGCGTCGCGGGGCGTCACCTCCGGGTAGTCCGGGTCGCTGCCGACCTCCGGGCTGACCCGCCAGGAGCGGGCGCATTTGCGCCCCTCGGCCGGGCTCGGCACCACCGCCACGCCGCGCACCTCGTCGAGGCGGAAGGCCTCGGCCGGGCCCTCGCCCGCCACCACGGTGATGGCCGAGGTGATGCAGGTATCGGCGAAGTCGCAGCCCTCGAGCGCCGCGAGCAGCTCCGGATCCGCCACGTAGACCTGCGGCGCCGCCTCCAGGCTCGCGCCGATCCGCTTGGCCGCGCGCTCGATCTCCAGGGCGCCGGTGACGACGCGCCGGACCCGCCGGATCCTGTGCCAGCGCTCCGCGAGGGCGGGGTCGAGCCAGTCCGTCGGGGTCTCCGGCAGGGTCTGGAGATGCACCGAGCCGTCCTCGGACGGGTAGCGCTCGAGCCACGCCTCCTCGGCCGTGAAGGCCAGCACCGGGGCGAGCCAGATCGTCGCCCGCCGGAAGGCCGCGTCGATCACCTGCAGCGCCGCCCGGCGGCGGACCGACGAGATCGGGTCGCAGTACAGGGCGTCCTTGCGCACGTCGAAGTAGAAGGACGACAGGTCGCCGGTCATGAAGCCGTTGAGCAGCGCCACCACCCGCTTGGTGTCGAAGGTCGCGTAGGCCTCGCGGATCTCGCCGTCGAGCTCGGCCAGCCGGTGCAGGATCAGCCGCTCCAGCTCCGGCATTTCCTGGAACGCAACGTCGTCGCCCTGGACCCGGTGGGCGAGGGAGCCCAGCATCCAGCGCAGGGAGTTCCGGAGCTTCCGGTAGGTCTCCGCGAAGGTCTTGATGATCTCCGGGCCGATGCGGAGGTCGTCGGTGTAGTCGGAGGCCGCGACCCACAGGCGCAGGATGTCGGCGCCCGAATCCTTGATGACGCTCTGCGGCGCGACGACGTTGCCCTTCGACTTCGACATCTTCAGGCCCTTGCCGTCGAGCACGAAGCCGTGGGTGAGGACGATGTCGTAGGGCGCCCGGCCGCGGGTCCCGGCCGATTCGAGCAGCGAGGACTGGAACCAGCCGCGGTGCTGGTCGGAGCCCTCCAGGTACATGACCCGGTCCTGGCCGCCGTCGCGGACGCGCTTCACCCCGGAGAGCCCCGGGAAGGCCTCCGGATCGTCCAGCACGAAGGCGTGGGTCGAGCCGGAATCGAACCAGACGTCGAGGACGTCGGTGACCTTCTCGTAGGCGGCCGGGTCGTGCTCGGGCGCCAGGAAGCGCTCCGCGGCGTCGTCGCGGAACCACGCGTCGGCGCCCTCGGCCGCGAAGGCGTCGCGGATGCGGGCGTTGACGCGCGCGTCCTTGAGGATCTCGGCGGTCTCGCGGTGGACGAAGACGGTGATCGGCACGCCCCAGGCGCGCTGGCGCGAGACCACCCAGTCCGGCCGGTTGGCGACCATCCCGGTGATGCGGTTCTTGCCCTGGGTCGGCACCCACTGGGTGTCGTCGATGCCCTGGAGCGCCACCTCGCGCAGCGTCCGGTTGCCGAGCGAGTCCACCGGTCGGTCCATGGCGATGAACCATTGCGGCGTGTTGCGGAAGATCACCGGCTTCTTGGACCGCCAGGAATGCGGGTACTGGTGGCGCAGCACCCCGCGGGCGATCAGCGCCCCGGCCTCCGTCAGCGCGGCGATGACCGCCTTGTTGGCGTCGCCCTTCTCGCCCTTGGCGGTGAGCACCCGGGTGCCGGTGAAGCCCGGGGCGGCCTCGGTGAGCACGCTGTCGGCGTCGACCGTGTAGGGAATGGTCGCGTCGATGCCGCGCTCGCGCAGCAGCCGGCCGCTCGCCATCCAGAGCTCGAAATCCTCGCGGCCGTGGCTCGGCGCCGTATGGACGAAGCCCGTGCCGGACTCGTCCGTGACGTGGTCGCCGTCGAGCATCGGCACGGCGAAGCCGTAGCCGAGCTTCGCCAGGGGGTGGTCCAGAGTCAGGCCGGCCAGGACTTCCGCGGGAACGTCAGCGACACGCTCAAATCCGCCCTCCGGGACACGGGCGGCCTTGAACACGGTCGCGGCAAGGGAATCGGCGAGCACATAGGTTTCGCCGGGCTTCGCCCAGTTGTCATCCGGCGCCCGTGAGACCCGGTAGAGTCCATAGGCGATCTTCTTCGAATAAGCGACGGCGCGGTTGCCCGGTATGGTCCAGGGAGTGGTCGTCCAGATGACGACGCGTGCACCTGCCAACGCAGCGTTGTTTGGATCGGTCGGAATCGTGCCTGGAACGATGTCTTCGGCAAGAGCGAACTTAATTTCGCGGATCGGAAAAGCACAGAAAATCGTGTCGCTGACGTGCTCCTCGTACTCGACCTCCGCCTCGGCGAGCGCGGTCTTCTCGACCACCGACCACATCACCGGCTTGGAGCCGCGATAGAGCTGGCCGCTCATCGAGAACTTCATCAGCTCGTCGGCGATCACGGCCTCGGCGGGGAACGCCATGGTGGCGTAGGGATGGTCCCAGTCGCCGGTGACGCCGAGGCGCTTGAACTCCTCGCGCTGCACGTCGAGCCACTGGGCCGCGAAGGTCCGGCATTCCTGCCGGAACTCGATCACCGGCACGTCGTCCTTGTTGCGGCCCTTGGCGCGGTACTGCTCCTCGATCTTCCACTCGATCGGCAGGCCGTGACAGTCCCAGCCCGGGACGTAGTTGGCGTCGAAGCCGAGGGCGGTCTGCGAGCGGACCACCACGTCCTTGAGGATCTTGTTGAGCGCGGTGCCGATGTGGATGTTGCCGTTGGCGTAGGGCGGCCCGTCGTGGAGCACGAATTTCGGCCGGTTCTGCCCGCGGGCGCGCAGCGTCCCGTACAGGTCCATCCGCTTCCAGCGCTCGAGGAAGAGCGGCTCGCGCACCGGCAGACCGGCGCGCATCGGGAACTCGGTCTGCGGCAGGAACAGGGTCTTGGAATAGTCGCGGGCGGGCGCGGTCTCGGGGGCGGTCATCGGATCTCGCATCGGCGGTCGGGCCGGCGCAGGGCCGGCGAAGTCGGGTCAGGCGGCAGGAGGATCCCGGACCTCCGCGCGGCCGCGCCGGAGCGGGCCCTCAGGCGGAGGCCGGGCCGGTAATTCGGATCGGGCGGCCGGGGCCGCGCAGGGCGCGCGAAGCGTGCATGGGGCGTTCTCTACCAGCCGCCCCGGCCCGAGGCCAGCGGCAGCGCGGATCACGCGCCCGTGACCGCGGATGGGACCAATCGGCGTCTGAACCGTTGACCGACACACCCTCCGCCCGCCGCGGCGGCGCGGAGCCGACCCAAACCGACTCACGGGAGTAGACCCATGAAGAAGCTTCTGATCGCGACCCTCGCCCTCGCGCCGCTGGCCTACGCGGGCGCCGCGGAGGCCCAGGGCACGGTGCGCGGCGCCCAGCGCGGCGTCGAGGACGGCACGGGTCGGCGCGGCGACCGGCACGGTCGGCGGGGTGCTCGGCACCGATCCGGACCCGGCCCGCCGGGCCCGCGAGAACCGCCGCGAGGAGCGGATGGAGCGCCAGGAGCGTCGCTGAGCGCGCCTCGGCCGCTGACGTTCTGGTGCCAGGTTCCGGCCGGTCGCCTCAGGCGGCCGGCCGCGCCTCCCGGCGGATGGTCTCCTGCGCCAGGAGGTACAGGCCCGATCCGACGACGATCATGGCGCCCGCGACCGTCCAGCGGCTCGGGACGTCGCCGAAGAGCAGGAAGCCCAGCGTCACCGACCACAGCAGCTGCGTGTAGATGAACGGCGCCAGCACGTTGGCCGGGGCCCGGGCATGGGCCATCACCAGCAGCCAGTGGCCCAGCGTCCCGAACAGCGCGACCCCGAACAGCAGCGCCCAGTGGGTCAGGCTCGCCGGGCTGGTCCAGATCCACGGCAGGAGCGGCGCCATCAGCGCGAGCCCCGCGAGGCCGGTGTAGAACATGGTCGTGGCGGTCGAGTCGTAGGCCGCGAGCTTGCGCGTGATGATCGCGTAGAAGGCGTAGACCACGACGTTGGCGACGCAGAGCAGAGCGGCCGGATGCATCCCGCCGACGCCCGGCCGCACGATCACCAGCACGCCCAGGAAGCCGACGCCGATCGCCGCCAGCCGCGCCCGCGACGACCACTCGCCGAGCAGCGGACCGGCGAGCAGCGCCACGGTGAGCGGCGCGGCGAACTGGATCGAGATCGTCTCGGCGAGCTGCAGGTAGCGCAGGGCCAGGAAGTTGAGGGCCGTGGAGGCGAAGAGCAGCAGGGAGCGGGCGATCTGCAGCGGCAGGCGCCGGCTCTTCACGACGCCCGGCGTGCGCACCGGGTTGATGAACAGCGAGATCATGGCGACGCTCGCCGCGTAGCGCATGAAGGTGGTGACCAGCGGGTCGACGCCGGCCCGCGCCAGGGTCTTGCCGCAGGCGTCGAGGCTCGCGAAGAAGGCGACGGCCCCGCACATCAGCGCGATGCCGACGATCCGCCGGCGGCCGGCGAGGTCGGCCTCCGGAGCGGCGCGCGGCGCGGCGCTGTCGTCGGGGACGGAGGTCGCGACCTGCGTGCTCATGCCTGACCAATCTCGGTAGAGGCCGAAATCCCTGCCACGCCCGGCGCCGCGCCGGTATCCGCCGGCGCGCAGGGGAACCATGCAGCCGGCACGGTCGCCCGCGCCGGCGGGGGACTCAGCGCTTCGCCGCGACCTTCTCGGCGACGGGGGCCTTCTCGGCGGAGGCCGTCCTGTTCGCGGTCTTGGCGACCTTCGGCTTGGGCGGCGTCGCGCCGGCGATCAGGGCGGCGAGGTGCGACTGGTCGAGCCCCGCGGCGGCGCGCGCGGGCGCGGCGGGGACGGGCGCCGCCGCGGGGACCGGCGCGGGCGCCAGCGCGGCGGCCCGCTCNGCTCGACCCGGCGCGGCTCGATGGAGCCGGTCGCGGCGGGCTCGGCGAGGCTCGCCGTCGCGACCGCGGGCGCGGCGGACTCGCGCTGCACCCGGAGGGTCCAGTGCGCGGCGGTGGAGAGCGCGGCGATGCCGAGGATCGCCTTGATGCCGCTGGTGAGCAGGGCTCGCATGGTCGTCAGGCCCGAGAGAACGCGGTTACGCGGAACCGGATCCCCGGCCCGGACGCATCATCGCTCCGGAGCGTGAACGAAGCCGCAACGGCCCCGGGCGCCCCTGTCCCGGAACGGGTCAGGGACCCGCGCCCGCGACCCGTCTCGCGGGCGGAATCCGGCGGGAAATCATGTGGGCCATGCGCCGGACCCGCGGTTCCTGTTCCCCGCGCTCCCGACACTCCTGCAGCGACTCGGCCCACTGAGCCTCACAGGAACGGCCCAGAGAACTGGTCCGGACCGCCCCGTCACTGCCGACCCCGCCGCCATGCAGGCCCGAGCGGGCTCGCGAAACCTTCAGGCGCATCGGCCGCTGGGGACAGCCCGTGTAGAGGGTGACAGCCGAGCCGGCAACAGAGGCGGGACCGTTTCCGGGGGCCCGCGGCGATCAGCGCTCCGCCGCGGCCGCGGCGAAGCGCATCAGCGCGGCGATCTCGTCCGCACCGTCCTCGGCGGCGAGGCGGCGGTAGAGCGCGGCGTAGCCGGAGAAGACCTGCCGCCCGGCCGCGTCGGGCCCGAGGAACCCGGCGATCTCCTCCATCTCGGGTGCCCAGCGACAGGCCTTCGGCGCCATGTCGGGCAGGCCCCTGGCGAACCGGGCCAGCAGCGCCGGCTCGTTCTCGGCGAGTTCGGCCAGCAGCGCCGCGCCGGCGCCGGCGCGCGCCGCGGCGCCGATGACGAGAGCGGCGAGCGCCGTCAGGCCTTTGTTGAGGCCGGCATAGCTCATCTTGAGGCTGGAGGCGGCGCCGATATCACCGGGACAGACGCGCAGGTCGAGGCCGAGGTCGCGCAGGACCAGGGCCGGGGCCGTCTCGGCGCCCGAGACGTAGACGCGCGGCCCCTTGGCGCCGGGCTGCGGCGGCAGGCCCAGGATCGCGCCGTCGAGGAACGGCGCGCCGGCGGACGCGACGATCGCGGCGATGCGCCCGACCGTCTCCGGGCTGACGGCGTTGGCGTCGATCCCGTCCAGGGAGGTCAGCACCCGGGCGCCGTGCCCGGCGAGCCGGGCCCCGACGGCGCTGCCCATGGCGCCCGGGGCGATCACCGCGATCGTGGGCACGGGACCCTCCGGGACCCTGGGGATCGCTACCGCAGCGAGCCGCAGAAGCGCTGGATGCGCCGGCAGGCCTCCTCCAGCACCGCGTTCGAGGTCGCGTAGGAGATGCGCAGGTTCGGGCCGAGGCCGAAGGCCGAGCCGTGGACCGCCGCCACGCCCTCGGCCTGGAGCAGCTCCATGACGAAGTCCTCGTCGGTCTCGATGGTCTTGCCGGCTTCCGTCTTCTTGCCGATCAGCGCCGCGCAGGACGGGTAGACGTAGAACGCGCCCTCCGGCGTCGGGCAGGTCAGCCCGTTGGTCTGGTTGAGCATCGACACGACGAGGTCGCGCCGGCCCTGGAAGGCGGCCCGGAACGTGGCGAGGTGGTCCTGCGGCCCGTCCAGGGCGGCGACCGCGGCCCATTGCGCGATCGTGCTGGCGCCGGAGGTCTGCTGGCCCTGCACGAAATCCATCGCCTTGATGAGCTTCTCCGGCCCGGCCGCGTAGCCGATGCGCCAGCCGGTCATGGCGTAGCCCTTCGAGACGCCGTTCATGGTCAGCGTCCGCTCGATGAGCTGCGGCTCGACCTGGGCCGGCGTGACGAACTCGAAGTCGCCGTAGGTCAGGTGCTCGTAGATGTCGTCGGTGAGGATGTGGACGTCCGGGTAGCGGAGCAGCACGTCGGTGAGCGCCTTCATCTCGGCGCGGGAATAGGCCGCGCCCGACGGGTTCGAGGGCGAGTTGAGGACGATCCACTTGGTCTTCGGGGTCAGCACCCGGTCGAGCTCTTCCGGCTGGAGCTTGAAGCCGGTGGCCATGTCGGTGTCGGCGAAGACCGGCGTGCCGCCGCACAGCCCGACCATCTCCGGGTAGGACACCCAGTAGGGGCGGGGGATCACCACCTCGTCGCCGGGGTTCAGCGTGGCCAGGAACGCGTTGTACAGCACCTGCTTGCCGCCGGTGCCCACGATGGTCTGCGAGACCGCGTAGTCGAGCCCGTTCTCGCGCTTGAACTTGCGCACGATCGCCTCGCGCAGGGGCACGATGCCGGAGACCGGCGGGTAGCGGGTCTCGTTGCGGTGGATCGCCGCGATCGCCGCCTGCTTGATGTGCTCGGGCGTATCGAAATCCGGCTCGCCCACCGACAGGCTGATGACGTCGACGCCGGAGGCCTTCAGGTCCCGGGCCTTCTGGGTCATCACGATGGTCGCGGACGGCTTCACCCGCGAGAGGACGTCGGCGAGGAGAGCCATGGCGTGCGGTGCTCCGGATTGTCAGGGGCGAGGGTGCCCGAGCGCCGCCCGTTTCGCGGCGCGGCGGACCCTAGGCCCGGGACGCTGAGCCGGCAAGGCGGTGCGCAGCACGCAGTCGACGCGCGCGCCCGGCGCGCCGTGCAGGGCTCGCCTGCGCGGCCGCCCTCGCTTTGCGGGATCGTCGTTACCAGATCCTGCCCATGACCCCGCTCTCCGTCCTCGACCTCTCCTTCGTCAGCGCCGATTCGACCCCGGCGCAGGCCCTGCACGACACCCTGGCGCTCGCCCGCCACGTCGATAACCTCGGCTACCGGCGCTACTGGCTCGCCGAGCACCACGCGCTGCCCAACGTGGCGAGCCCGGCCCCCGAGATCATGATCGGCCAGATCGCCGCCGCGACCCGCACCCTGCGGGTCGGTTCCGGCGGGATCATGCTGCCGAACCACGCGCCGCTGATGGTGGCCGAGCGCTTCCGGGTGCTGGAGGCCCTGTTCCCCGGCCGGATCGACCTGGGTCTCGGCCGCGCGCCCGGCACGGACGGAATCACCGCGCGGGCGCTGCGCCGCCGGGAAGCGCCGGGAGAGGGCGGCCACGGGGGCGGGGACGATTTCCTCGACCGCCTGCAGGAATTGCTGTTCTGGGACGGCGGCTTCCCGGAGGGGCACCCGTTCGCGCGGATCGCGGCGAGCCCGGCGGGGGTGCCGCTGCCGCCGATCTTCCTGCTCGGCTCCTCCGACTACAGCGCCCGGCTCGCCGCCGAGATCGGCTGCGGCTTCGGCTTCGCGCAGCACTTCTCCGGGATGCCCGCGGAGCCGCCGATGCTCGACTACCGGAACCGGTTCCGGCCGACGCGGCTCGGCGCGAAGCCCCACGCGGTCCTGGCTGTGGCGGCGGTCTGCGCCGCCACGGACGCGGAGGCCGAGCGGCTCGCCTCCAGCGCGCGGCTGGCGACTCTGCGGCGGGAGCGCGGCGAGTACCGGCCGCTGCCGAGCCTCGCCGAGGCGCTGGCCTACCCGTATTCCGACGGCGAGCGGATGCAGATCGAGCGCGGCCGCGACCGCCTGCACGTGGGCGGCCCCGAGACCCTGCGGGCCCGGCTCGCCGAGATGGTCCAGCGCACGCAGGCCGACGAGCTGATGATCGTCTCGGCCATCCCCGACCAGGCGGCGCGGCACGACTCCTACGCGCTGCTGGCGCGGGCCTGGGGGCTCGGCGCCGCCTCACAGGCGGCCTGACACCGGGAGATGTCAGGGTTCCCGATGGGCTCAGCCCCAAGGGGGGGTGTCGGGGTGAAACCCCGACGAACGGGTCATGAGCCCCCTCCCGGGTGCCCGCAACCCGTTTCGCAGGGCTCTGCCCTGCACCCGCGAAAGGTCCCGGACCTTTTGGAACGCGGATTTCAGCGCCCGAACAGGCGCCCGAGGCGGGCGAGGAACCCGCCCCCGTCCGCGGGCTTGGCGCCGGGCGTCGCCGCCTGCGCGGCCCCCGCCTTCGGCGCCAGGACCAGTCCGAGGGCCGCCGTGTCGGTGGTCTCGCGGTCGATCAGGATCAGGCTGCCGGTCTCGCGGTTCTCCGCGTAGGCGTCCACCGCCACCGGCCGGTCGAGGCGGAGCGCCACGTCCGCGATGTCGTTGGCCGACAGGCGCTCGGCCGGGCCGGGCTTGCCGGTCTCGGGGTCGATGCGCGAGACGATCCGCTCCACGGTCGCGGTGACGGTGGCGGTGCCGATCTTGGCGAACAGGCTCGCGCCCGGGCTCAGATCGGTCTCGGCCGCCCAGAACAGGCGCGCGTCGAGGGTCTCGGTGACCCGCATCGGCGCGTCGGTGGCCACGATCACCTGACCGCGGGAGGCGTCGATCTGGTCGGCGAGCACCAGCGTCACCGACTCGTCCTCGCCGGCCTCGGGCAGGTCGCCGTCGGCGGTGTAGATCCGCGCCACCGTGGAGGTCCGGCCGGAGGGCTGGACCGTCACCGAGTCGCCCGGGCGCACCCGGCCGCTGGCGATCCGGCCGCTGTAGCCGCGGAACTCGGAATTGGGCCGGTTGACCCACTGCACCGCCATCCGGAACGGCGCGTTGAGCGCCTCGGCGCGGACCGGCACGGTCTCCAGGTAGGTGAGCAGCGGACCACCCGTGTACCAGGGCGCCGCGATACCCGGCTCGACGACGTTGTCGCCGTTCTTGGCCGAGAGCGGGATCGCCTTGACCTCAGCGAAATTCAGCCCCCGGGCGAAGTCCGAGAAGCCCGCCACGATGCCGTCGAAGGTGCCCTGCGCCCAGCCGGCGAGGTCCATCTTGTTCACCGCCAGCACGACTCGGCGGATCCCGAGATTCGAGACGAGCAGCGCGTGGCGCCGGGTCTGCCGGGTCAGGCCCTGGCGGGCGTCGACCAGGATCACCGCCACGTCCGCCGTCGAGGCGCCGGTGGCCATGTTGCGGGTGTACTGCTCGTGGCCGGGGGTGTCGGCCACGATGAAGGAGCGCTTGTCGGTGGAGAAGAACCGGTAGGCGACGTCGATGGTGATGCCCTGCTCGCGCTCGGCCTGGAGACCGTCCACCAGCAGGGCGAGGTCCATCTCCTGCCCCTGGGTCCCGTGCTTGCGCGAATCCCGCTGCAGCGCCGAGATCTGGTCGTCGAAGATCTGCTTGGTGTCGTGCAGGAGCCGCCCGATCAGGGTCGACTTGCCGTCATCCACCGAGCCGCAGGCGATGAAGCGCAGCACCGCCTTGTTGCGGTGGGCGGTCAGGAACGCCGCGTAGCCGGAGGCCCGGTCGGTGAAGGCCGTGGGAGCCTGGTGGAGCGTCATCAGAAATAGCCCTCCTGCTTCTTGCGCTCCATGGCGCCGGCCCCGTCCTTGTCGATCACCCGGCCCTGGCGCTCCGAGGTGCGGGCGGCGAGCGTCTCGCCGATGATCTCGGGCAGCGTCGCGGCGTCGCTCTCCACCGCGCCGGTCAGCGGGTAGCAGCCGAGCGTGCGGAAGCGGACGAGGCGCTGCTGCGGGGTCTCGCCGGGCGCGAGCGGCAGGCGCTCGTCGTCGACCATGATCAGCTGGCCGTCGCGCTCCACGACCGGCCGCTCCTTGGCGAAGTAGAGCGGCACGATCGGAATGTTCTCCTGCTCGATGTAGAGCCAGATGTCGAGTTCGGTCCAGTTCGACAGCGGGAAGACCCGCAGGGACTCGCCGCGCTTCTTCTTGAGATTGTAGAGGTGCCAGGGCTCGGCGCGCTGGCGCTTCGGGTCCCAGCGGTGCTGCGCGGTCCGGAGCGAGATGATCCGCTCCTTGGCGCGGCTCGCCTCCTCGTCGCGGCGGGCGCCGCCGAAGGCCGCGTCGAACTTGTGCTGGTCGAGCGCCTGCCGCAGGGCCTGCGTCTTCATCACGTCGGTGTGGACCTCCGAGCCGTGGCTCACAGGGCCGACGCCGCGGGCGAGCCCGTCCGGGTTGGTGTGGACCAGGAGGTCGAGGCCGAGTTCCTTGGCGCGGGCGTCGCGGAAGGCGATCATCTCGCGGAACTTCCACGTCGTGTCGACGTGGAGCAGCGGGAACGGCAGCCGCCCGGGCGCGAAGGCCTTCAGCGCCAGGTGCAGCAGGACCGAGGAATCCTTGCCGATCGAGTAGAGCATCACCGGGTTCTCGGTCTCGGCGACCGTCTCCCGGAAGATGTGGATGGCCTCGGCCTCCAGCCGCTTGAGGTGGCTGAGGCGGTCGGCGGTCTGTGCGGACGCGGGGGCGCTCGGCTGCACGGCGGCGGCGAGGGCGGCGTTCATCGGGCGAACTCCGGCTGGCGGGCGGTCTGATTCGGGGTAGCCTCGAAAGGAGGCTCGAAGGCGGCGGGCTCGAGGATCGCGGGTTCCTGGCCGGGCTGCACCGACGCGCCGGGGCGTCCGACGTGCAGGCCGCATTCCTTCTTGTCTTCCTGCTCCCACCACCAGCGGCCGGCGCGCTCGGGCTCGCCGAGCTTCACGGCCCGGGTGCAGGGGGCGCAGCCGATCGACGGGAAGCCGCGATCGTGCAGGACGTTGTAGGGCACGAAATTGTCGCGCACGAAGCGATCGACCTGCTCGCGCGACCAGTCGGCCAGCGGGTTCAGCTTGATCAGGCCGCGCGCGGCGTCGAACGCGGCGAGCGGCGTCTCGGCGCGGTTGGCCGACTGGCCGGCCCGCAGCCCGGTGAGCCAGCCGCTCGCGCCTGCGAGCGCGCGGCCCAGCGGCTCGACCTTGCGGAAGCCGCAGCAGGCCTGGCGCGCCGCGACCGACCGCCGGAAGCCGTTGATGCCCTCGGTCCGAACGAAATCCTCCGCGGCCGCGCGCTCGGGCGCGTAGGCGGTGATCCGGATGCCGTAGGCCGATTCGGTCTCGGTCCAGGTGTCGTAGGTCTCGGCGAAGAGACGGCCGGTATCGAGGGTGACGATCTCGACGCGCCCGTCGGCGAGCCCCTCGGCGAGCCTGGCCATGGCCAGGGCGTGGGTGAGCGCCTGGTCCTCGACCCCGAGGCTCGTCGTGAAGACGAGGCGGCCGGGGATCTCGGTGGCGATCAGGTGGAGGCGGCCTGGAAGGTCGAGCCCGGACAGCCGCTCCGCGAGGGAGTCGGCCGTCTGTCGGTCCGGACGGGTCATCGCGCCATGTCCCGGGGTTCGCGTGGTGGAAAGGCCACGGCCAGCGCCGTGCCTGTTGTCGGACGGTCGAAATGTTCGCTATACCGAACGAAGTCAAGGCGCCCCGGCGCGCTCGACCGGGTCGGACCCGCGGTTCGGCGTGCGGTTGCGCACAGCTCCCGGCGCGGGCAGCATGGGCCCGAGGTAAAAGATTCTTCTCACCGGTGCCGGTAGACACGTATATGCGCTCGCGCCTCGCGGGCGGCGGAAGCCCACGGAGACAGCTTTGGACGCGATCGATCTGAAGATTCTCGCCCTGCTGCAGACGGACGCCACGCTCTCCATCGCGGCGATCGGCGAGCGCGTGGGCCTGTCGCAGACCCCGTGCTGGAAGCGCATCCAGAAGCTCGAGGCCGACGGGGTCATCGACCGGCGCGTCGCGGTGCTCGATCCGGTGAAGCTCGGCCTCGGGCTGACCGTGTTCGTCTCCATCGAGACCGCGGACCATTCCCAGGAGTGGCTGCAGCGCTTCGCCGCAACCGTCTCGGCCATGCCGGAGGTGCTCGAGTTCTACCGGATGGCCGGCGACGTGGACTACATGCTGCGGGTCGTCGTCGCCGACATGCAGGCCTATGACAGCTTCTACAAGCACCTCATCGCGGTGCTGCCGCTCAAGAACGTCACCTCCCGCTTCGCCATGGAGAAGGTGAAGTCCACCACGGCCCTGCCGCTGCCGGCGCCGCCCAAGAACGGGCGGCACCTGCCGGGGACTGCCCCCGTCCTCGCCGTGGTTGGAGAATGATGTTCTCTTTTTTCGCAGCGCAGCGAACGTGATCTCCTAAACTCCGCCCGTTCTGCAAAAAGAACGTTTCTCGATTGACACCGGCCGCGCCGGCCCCGACATGGTCCCGTAATGTCCCGCCAGAATCTCCTCCCGCGCACCGCCCCGTTCGGGGACGGCGAGCGCGCCAGCCTCGACGCGGTGCTCGGCACCGCGAGCCCCACGCAGCGCGCGTGGCTCGCCGGCTTCCTGGCCGGGCTCGACGCCGCGGGCGGGCNGCCCCGCCCAAGGCCGCCGCGCCGCTGACGGTGATCTACGCCAGCGAGTCGGGGAATTCCGAGGCGCTCGCCGGCAACGTCGCCAAGCTCGCGCGCAAGCAGGGCTTCAAGCCGAAGGTCGTGGATTTCGCCGATCTCGACCTCGCGACCCTGCCCAAGGCCGGCAAGCTGATCGCGATCGCGGCCACCTGGGGCGAGGGCGAGCCGCCGGCCCGGGCCGTGCGGGCCTACGGCGAGCTGATGGGGGAGGGCGCCCCGCGCCTCGACGGCGTCGAGTTCGCGGTGCTGTCGCTCGGCGACACCTCCTACGCGGAGTTCTGCGCCATCGGGAAGGCGCTGGACGCGCGCTTCGAGGCCCTGGGCGGCAAGCGCATGGCCGAGCGCGCCGACCTCGACCTCGACTTCGAGAAGCCGGCCGCCGACTGGATCAAGGGCGCGCTGAAGGCGCTCGCCCCGGCCGAGCAGCCCGACAACGTCGTGGCGGTGGACTTCGCCCGCGCCGGGGCCGGCGAGGACGACGAGGCCGAGCCGAGCCGCGAGCCCCTGGTGGTCGAGGTCGTCGAGCACGTGAACCTCAACTCCTCGCGCTCCGACAAGGAGACGATCCACCTCGCGCTGGCCTTCGAGGACGGCGCGCCGGCCTACGAGCCGGGCGATTCGCTGGAGATCTTCCCCGAGAACGACCCGCAGCTGGTGGACGAGATCCTGAACGCCGCGGGTCTCGCGGGCGACGAGGCCCTGCGCGGGGCCCTGCTCGCCGAGCGGGACATCACCACGCTGTCGGCCGCCACGATCGAGCGGTTCGTGAAGGCCACCGGCCACGCGGACGCGCAGAAACTCGTCGACAGCGGCGAGGCCAAGGCCTGGATCGAGGGCCGGCACCTGATCGACCTGCTGGAGACCTACCCGGCCAAGCTCACGGCCGAGCACATCGGCACCATCACCCGGCCGCTGCCGCCGCGGGCCTACTCGATCGCCTCCTCGCGCAAGGAGGTGGGCGACGAGGTCCACCTCGCCATCGCTGCGGTGCGCTACGAGACCCACGGCCGGGCCCGCGCGGGCGTCGCCTCGGTCCACGTCGCCGACCGGATCCGCGACGGCGCCAAGCTGCGGGTGCGGCTGAAGCCGAACCGCCACTTCCGCCTGCCGCAGGATCCGGCCACCGACATCATCATGGTCGGGCCGGGCACCGGCGTCGCGCCGTTCCGGGCCTTCGTGCAGGAGCGCCGGGCCGTGGAAGCCCCCGGGCGGTCGTGGCTGTTCTTCGGCGACCGGCACTTCACCCACGACTTCCTGTACCAGCTCGAGTGGCAGGACGCCCTGGAGGACGGGTCGCTCACGAAGATCGACGTGGCCTTCTCGCGGGACCAGCCGGAGAAGGTCTACGTGCAGGACCGGATCACCCAGCACGCGCGGGAGCTGGTCTCCTGGCTGGACGGGGGCGCGCATCTCTACGTCTGCGGCGATGCCAAGGCCATGGCCAAGGACGTGCGGGCCGCTCTGGTGAAGGCCTACGAGACCGCCAAATCCTTGAGCGCCGCCGACGCGGAAGCACAGGTCGCGGCGCTGGAGCGCAGCCACCGCTACCAGCAGGACGTTTACTAACAGGCCGGCCTTCCGAGGCCGCAGGATCGAGATTGCAGCGGAGCAGGATGGGGCACGGGAGAGGGAGACCGTCGCGGATCCCGCCCCCTTCCGTGAGCCGGCCCAGTCCCGCTCGGCACCCGCCCCTGATGCGAGGCGCGGGCAACGCGTTCAGACAGACGGATTCACCCCATGGACGACCACAGCCCCCGCGACGCCGCCGAGACCCCGGCCTCCAGCGCGCCTTCGGCACCGGCCAAGCGCGTCTACGAGACCCCGCCGACCGCGCGGCCGATCACCGATGCCGAGGCCGCCCGCGCGGCCCAGCTCGCGGCGAACGAGCACATCAAGATCGCCAGCGGCTACCTGCGCGGGACGCTCGCGGACGGGCTGCTGAAGCACGCCACCGGGGCGATCTCGGAGGATGACGGGCAGCTCGTGAAGTTCCACGGGATGTACCTGCAGGACGACCGCGACCTGCGCCCCGAGCGGACCAAGAAGAAGCTCGACAAGGCCTACAGCTTCATGATCCGCCTGCGCATCGCCGGCGGCGTCATCACCCCGAAGCAGTGGCTGATCCTCGACGACATCGCCCGGACCTACGCGGGCGGGGCGCTGCGCGCGACCACGCGCCAGACCTTCCAGTACCACGGCGTGATCAAGTCGAACCTGAAGCGCACGATGGCGGCGATCGACGGCGCGCTGCTCGACACGATCGCGGCCTGCGGCGACGTCAACCGCAACGTCATGGCGGCGACGAACCCGGCCCAGGCCGGCGCCCACAGGGCCGCCTACCAGCTCGCCAAGGACATCTCCGACTCGCTGCTGCCCAAGACCAGCGCGTGGCGCGAGATCTGGCTCGACGGCGAGCGCGTGGTCGGCGGCGAGGAGGAGGCCGAGGTCGAGCCGGTCTACGGCCGGACCTACCTGCCGCGGAAGTTCAAGACCGTCGTGGCGGTGCCGCCCTCCAACGAGGTCGACATCTTCGCCCACGACCTCGGCTTCATCGCGATCCTCGACAAGAAGAACCAGGTCACCGGCTGGAACGTGACGGTGGGCGGCGGCATGGGCATGACCCACGGCGAGCCCGACACCTTCCCGCGCACCGCCGACGTGATGGGCTTCGTGAAGCCCGAGGACGCCCTGAAGGTCGCGGAAGCCGTGATGACGGTCCAGCGCGACTGGGGCAACCGCAAGAACCGCAAGAACGCCCGGCTCAAGTACACGATCGAGCGCTACGGCCTCGACGCCTTCCGGGCCGAGGTCGAGAAGCGGATCGGCAAGACGCTCGGCGCGCCCGAGCCCTTCGCCTTCACGGGCAACGGCGACCGCTACGGCTGGGTCGAGGGCGACGACGGCCGCCACCACCTGACGCTCTACGTGCCCTCGGGCCGGATCAAGGACATCGACGGCGGCCCGCAGCTCCTCTCGGGCCTGCGCCGCATCGCCGAGGTCCACCAGGGCGATTTCCGCCTCACCGGCAACCAGAACGTCATCATCGCCAACGTCCCGGCCGAGAAGCGGGCCGAGATCGACGCGCTGGTCGACGAGTACGGCCTGACCCGGGGCGCCAGCGCGCTCCGGCGCAGCTCGCTGGCCTGCGTGGCCCTGCCGACCTGCGGCCTCGCACTCGCCGAGAGCGAGCGCTACCTGCCGGACCTGATGACCGAGCTGGAGGAGAGCCTCGCGTCCCACGGGCTGGCCGAGGAGGAGATCACGATCCGCTCGACCGGCTGCCCGAACGGCTGCGCCCGGCCGTTCATCTCCGAGATCGGCCTCGTGGGCCGCGGCCCCGAACGCTACCACCTCTATCTCGGCGCCGCCCATGACGGCTCGCGGCTCAGCAAGCTCTACAAGGAGGATGTTGCAGCCTCCGAGATCCGCGACACCCTCGACCCGCTCTTCGCCGACTACGCGAAGGGCCGGCAGCCGGGCGAGCATTTCGGCGACTACCTGATCCGCGCCGGCCACGTGGCCCGCACCACCAACGGCCCGGACTTCCACGAGCGGACCGGCGCCCTCAAGCCGGCCGCGCTCGGCTGACCCGGGCGGCGCGTCCGGGGAGGCTCCCGGACGCGCCGGGACGATGAGCCCGCGGCGGCGCGGCCGCGCGCCGGCCCGGCCGCCGTCCCCATCGCGCGTCGGATCCGGCGCGCGGTACGCCGGCCGGTCCGCGATCCCCCCTCACGCGGGCCGGCCGTTCTCCCGGGCGATCCCGCGCGATCGCCCGACGGACACGAGGCCGTGAGTCGGCCTGCCTACGGCGCCCGTCCCGGGACCAGCCGGTTGCGAAGCCCAGCATCGCACACGCCAAAGTTGGTAGCTTTGAACGACTTCAAAGCACTGCCCATAGAATCGTGCCTTCCGCGCAACAACCGGGCACCGGTTGCGCGCGTCACCCGCCGCTTTCGCGATCGGCGTTGAGAAAAGACGGCGTTTGCAATCTAGAAATACGTCATCGCGCCGATACGCCGCTCTTGAGAACGATTTTAAATCATGCCCGTCGCCCGGATCGACGTCGTCGATCGCATCAAATACTGCCGGTCGCGCCCGAATCTCTGCAGGACTGGACTCGCAACGTCGCTCCTTCTGCTTGCGCCGACAGAGATCCGCGCGCAATCTGAGCCCGCCGCTGACGAGGTTGTTCTCTCGGAACTCAGTGTTGCGGGCACGGGCCCCGTCAGCGAGCGGGCCGACGGTCCCGTCGTCGGCTACCGGGCGACGCGCTCGGCGACCGCCACGCGCACCGACACGCTGGTGCGCGACTCGCCGCAATCGATCAACGTCGTGCCCCGCTCGGTGATCACCGATCAGCAGGATCTGCGGCTCACCGATGCCGTGACCAACGTCAGCAACGTGGTTCTCGGCAGCACGGTGCAGGGCCGGTCGCAGAACTACCTGATCCGCGGCTTCTCCACGCAGGTCTTCGCCGTCGACGGCGTGCTGGTCGACCCGGCCATCAACTTCTACCCGGTGACGCGCGACCTCGTGGATGCCGAGCGCGTCGAGGTGATCAAGGGGCCGGCATCCGTGCTGTTCGGCCGGGGAGACCCCGGCGGCGTCATCAACATCGTGACCCGCCGGCCGACCTTCGAGCCCACGGCCGACGCGAGCGTGCAGGGCGGCAGCTTCGGCTTCCGGCGCTTCCAGGGCTCCGTGTCCAGCGCGCTGCCCGCCGTCGAGGGACTCGCCGCGCGTCTCAGCTTCGCCGCCCAGGAGGATCCGACCTTCCGCAATTACGGCGGCGACACCAACCGGCGCGTCTTCGTCGCGCCGGCCCTCAGCTGGACGCCGAGCGCCGACACCCGGGTCTACGTGAACTCGGAATTCACCAACCAGAACACCCAGTACGACGAGGGGCTGGTGGCCTTCCGCGGCCGCGTCCCTCTCGACAATATCGGCCGGTTCTACGGTGAGCCGTCCTCGCGCTACTTCGGCGCCTTCAACACGATCACCCTGCGGGCCGAGCACGACGTCAACGAGAACCTGACGCTCCGGCAGGTCATCGCCGGGCAATGGGGTACGTTCGACGTGTTCGCCGCCCGTGCCCTAGCGGTCAACAATGCCGGCACGCTGCTGACCCGGCGGGAGGCCACGGTCAACTCGCGCTTCGCCGCGGTCGACAGCCAGACCGAGGCCGTGATGAAGTTCGACACCTTCGGCTTCGCCCATACGGCGCTCCTCGGATTCGAGTACTCGAACGGCTTCCGCCACGCCTTCTCCCAGCAGGGCAACCTCGCCCCGGTCAGCTTCCTCAACCCGATGTTTGGCGCGGCCTTCCAGCCGCTCCAGTTCCAGGCCGACCTGAAGCAGAAGCTGGAGGTGTTCGGACTCTACGCCCAGGACCAGATCGTGCTGGCGCCGGGCCTGCAGCTCGTCGTCGGGGCACGGTTCGATCTCGGCAGCCAGTACTATTTCAACCGCCAGCCGGCCTCGCGGACCCAGCCGCCCGAGCAGACCCTGTTCGGTGCCTCGCCGCGGGTGGGGCTGATCTACCGGCCGTTCGAGCCGCTGACCTTCTACGCGAGCTACGCCACGTCGTTCCTGCCGCAGACCGCCAGCGTGCTGAACGTGGCGAACCCCCCGCCCAGCACGGGCGAGCAGGTCGAGGCCGGCACCCGGGTCGATCTCACGCCCGGCCTGACCCTGAGCGCGGCCGCCTTCCAGATCGTCCGGGACAACGTCGCGGCCACCGACCCGCGCAATCCCACCTTCTCGGTCATCACCGGCCAGCAGCGGTCGCGGGGTGTCGAAGCCGACCTGGCCGGCGAGATCCTGCCCGGCTGGAACGTCATCGGCAGTGTCGGCCTGATCGACGCGCGGATCACCAAGGACACGACCTTCGCGGTCGGCAACCGGCTCACCGGCGTGCCGGTGTTCAGCGGCAGCCTGTGGTCGACCTACGCGTTCCAGGAAGGCCCTCTGCGCGGGCTCGGGCTCGGCTTCGGCGTCACCCATGTCGGCCGGCGCTACGGCGACCTCGACAACAGCTTCACCGTGGGCGCCTACAACCGGCTCGACGCGCTCGTGTACTACGATTTCGACGCCCACTGGCGCCTGTCGGTGAACATGCGCAACCTGACGAACGTGCGCTACATCGAGGCGCCGACCAACGCGACCAACAACACCCCCGGGGCGCCGTTCACGGTTCTGGCGACGATCACCGCGCGGCTCTGACAGGCCGAAACCCGCGCGGCGGCGGGGCGGCCTTCGTCGAACGACGGCCCGCGGGAGGCCCCCGTCAGGGGCTCGCCGCGCGGACGGCGCCCGCCGGCNGCCTTCCCGCCCGGGGCGGCGGTCTTGGCCGCGTCCGGCGCGCCCGCGAGCAGCCGCGTCGCGCCGTCCTTGAACGACGGGTACGACCACGTCAGGCCGCTCAGCGCGATGACCAGGTAGACCGGCAGGAGCCAGGTCCCGACCACGGCGTGCAGCGACCACCAGCGCGGCCGGCCGGGCCGCGACAGGGCCGGCTTCAGCCAGATCCGCCAGCGGTGGATCCGGGGCCAGCGCAGGTAGAGGCCGGTCGCCAGGAAGGCCAGCAGCGCCAGGGTGCAGGCGCCCGTCACCGTGCGGCCCCAGCCCTTGGACCCGCCGGGCAGCAGCAGCCAGCGGTGCAGGTCCCGCACCGTCGTGAAGGCGCCCTCCAGCCGCACCGGGCCGAGCAGCGCGCCGTCGTAGGGGTCGGCGTAGGCGGCGGGCGGCCGCGCGCGGGTCTCGGGATCGCGGGCGAAGCGGACGTGGACGCTCGCGCGCGGGTCGTCCGACAGGGTCAGCACGTTGGCGACGCGGCCGCCCGCCTGCGCGTCGATCCGGGCGGCCAGGGCCGCCGGGGTCAGGGCCTGGCGCGCGGCCGCCTCGACCGTCAGCCGGTCGCGGTTGGCGAAGGCGGTGATCGCCTCCTCGTAGCTCATCAGCGCCCCGGTCAGGCCCATCAGGGCGAGGACGAGGCCGGCGGTGAGGCCCAGCGCCCAGTGCAGGCGGAAGAGCAGGGTCCGGAGGGAGGGAATCGGCAGCGTCATGGCAGTGCCGGCTGCCTAGCAGAGTCCGGCCACGCTGACGACGCGGCGGGACGCAACGCCGTCCCGCCGGTGAGTCTCAGGTGATCGGCGCGGGGTTGAACAGGGTCAGGTCGTTGAACAGCCCCCACCGGTCCGACCAGGGGCGCTTGCGCCCGCTCGCCACGTCGAGGATCAGGTGGAACAGCTCCCAGCCGACCTCCTCGCTCGTCGCCGCGCCGGTGGCGATGCGGCCGGCATCGAGGTCGATCAGGTCGGACCAGCGCTCGGCCAGCTCGGTGCGGGTGGCGACCTTGATCACCGGCGCCTGTGCGAGACCGTAGGGCGT
The DNA here is from genome assembly GCF_036441335.1 of Methylobacterium mesophilicum. Lineage (GTDB taxonomy): Bacteria > Pseudomonadota > Alphaproteobacteria > Rhizobiales > Beijerinckiaceae > Methylobacterium > Methylobacterium mesophilicum_B. Next base: position 69,096 of record NZ_MLBW01000012.1, on the reverse strand, counting down.
GCCGCGGCCGGTGGAGAACACCTGCAGGGTGATGCCCGAGGCGAGCTGCAGCGTGCCGCAAACGAAGTCGCTCGCCGGCGTCGCGGCGAAGATCAGGCCCTTCTCGCGGACGCGCTCGCCCGGCGCCAGGACCCCGGAGATCGCGCTCGTGCCCGATTTGGCGACCGAGCCCAGCGCCTTCTCGACGATGTTGTTGAGCCCGCCCTTCTTGTTGCCCGGCGACGGGTTGGCCCGGCGGTCGGCCTCGCCCTTGGCGAGGTAGGCGTCGTACCACGCCATCTCGCGGACCAGCGCCGCGGCGACCTCCGGGCTCTTCGCCCGCGGGGTCAGGAGGTGGATCGCGTCGCGCACCTCGGTCACCTCGGAGAACATCACGGTGGCGCCGCAGCGGACCAGCAGGTCGGCCGCGAAGCCGAGCGCCGGGTTGGCGGTGACGCCCGAGAAGGCGTCGCTGCCGCCGCATTGCAGGCCGACCACCAGATCGGAGGCCGGGCAGGTCTCGCGGGTGCGCCGGTTCAGCACCTCCAGGCGGGCCTCGGCCATCGCCAGGATGCTGTCGATCATGGCCGAGAAGCCGCGGTGGCGCTCGTCCTGCAGCCGCACCACCCCGTCGCCGGCCGCGCCGCTGTCGGGCAGGAGCCGCTCCGAGACCAGCTTCTCGCAGCCGAGGCCGACGACCATCACCTCGCCGCCGAAATTCGGGTTCTGCGCGAGGCTCTGGAGCGTCCGGATCGGCACCACCGCCTCGGGGGCGTTGATGGCGACGCCGCAGCCGTAGGCGTGGGTCAGGCCGACCACGTCGTCGACGTTGGGGTAGCGCGGCAGCAGCTCCTGCTTGATCCGCCGGATCGCCACGTCGAGGGTGCCGGCGACGCACTGCACGCTGATCGAGATCGCCAGGATGTTCTTGGTGCCCACCGACCCGTCCGGGTTGCGGTAGCCCTCGAAGGTGTAGCCCTCGAGCGGGGGCAGGGGGGCCGGCACGCGGGTGGCCATCTCCAGGGCGTCGAGGGCGGGGGCGACCGGCGTCGCGACGCGGGATTCCTCCACCCAGGCGCCCCGCGGGATCGCCTGCGTGGCGATGCCCACCACCTCGCCGTAGCGGCGGACCGCGCCGCCCTCCGGGATGTCGGTGAGCGCCACCTTGTGGCCCTGCGGCACGAACTCGACGAGTTCCAGCCCGTCCGGGAACACCGTGCCGGCCGGAAGCCCGAAGGCGTTGACCACGATCGCGACGTTGTCGCTGTCGCTCAGGCGGATCGTGCGCGGCACGTCGCCGGCGGCCCTTGCGGCTCCTCCGCCGGCCCCCGCGCCGGCCGGGTGCGGGCGGGTCGGGGCCTCGATCTCGGCCTGCATCGGATGCTCCTTCCGTCTCGCGCCCGTCCGGGCTCCTGTCGGGATCAGGCGGCGTCGCCGACCGCGTGGTTCGCCAGGGCCTCCAGGGCCTTCACCAGGGCGGAGTGGTCCCAGGCCGCGCCGCCCTGGGCCACGCAGGCCGAGAACAGCTGCTGCGCCAGCGCCGTGGCGGGCAGGCTGAGGCCGAGCGTCCGGGCGCTGTCCAGGGCGAGGTTCAGGTCCTTCTGGTGCAGGCCGATGCGGAAGCCGGGGTCGAAGGTCCGCTCGATCATCCGCGCGCCGTGCAGCTCCAGGATCCGCGAGGTGGCCAGCCCGCCGGTGATCGCCTGCCGCACCTTGGCGGGATCGGCGCCGGCCTTCGAGGCGAAGAGCAGCCCCTCGGCCACCGCCTCGATGGTCAGGGCGACGATGATCTGGTTGGCGACCTTGGCGACCTGCCCCGAGCCGACCGGGCCGACATGCGTCACGGTCTTGCCCATGGCGGCGAACAGGGGCTCGGCGCGCGCGAAGGTCTCGGCCTCGCCGCCGACCATGATCGAGAGCGCGGCGTTCTTGGCCCCGACCTCGCCGCCCGAGACCGGCGCGTCGAGATAGGCGCCGCCCCGCTCGGCGATCCGGGCGGCGAAATCCTTGGTGGCCAGCGGCGCGATCGAGCTCATGTCGATCACGGTCTTGCCCGGGCTGAGCCCCTCGGCGACCCCGTCCGCCCCGAACAGGACCTGCTCCACGTCCGGGGTGTCGGGCAGCATCAGGATGATCGTGTCGGCGCGCTCGGCGACCGCGGCGGCGGTGGCGCAGGCGGTGCCGCCCGCCGCGAGCAGGGCCTCGGGCACGCTGCGCCGGGTCTTGAGGAACAGGCTGTGGCCCGCCGCGATCAGGTGTCCGGCCATGGGCGTGCCCATGATGCCGAGGCCGATGAATCCGATGTTCATGGGTACGATCCCGGTTGCGGAACTCAGGCGCGGAACTCAGGCGCGGAAGCGGGCGGCGAGCGCCTCGGAGCTGCGGGCGAGCAGCCCCATGTCGGAGCCCACCGCGGTGAAGCGGGTGCCGGCCGCGATGTAGCGGCGGGCCAGCTCCTCGCTCGGCGTGAGGATGCCGGCCTGCTTGCCGGCCCGGACGATCCGGGCGACCGCCGCCTCGATGGTGGAGACCACCTCCGGGTGGCCCTGCTGGCCGACGTAGCCGAGGCTGGTGGAGAGGTCGCCGGGCCCGATGAACACGCCGTCCACGCCCTCCACGGCGGCGATCGCGTCCAGATTGTCGAGGGCGCGGCGGGACTCGACCTGCACCGCCACGAAGATCTCGGCCTCGCAGCGGGTGTGGTAGTCCTTGATCCGGCCGAACCGGGCGGCGCGGGGCGCCTGCGAGAAGCCGCGGATGCCGCGGGGCGCGTAGCGCGTCGCCGCGACCACCCGGGCGGCCTGCGCGGCGTCGTCGATGTTGGGGATCATCAGCGACTGGGCGCCGGCGTCGAGGATCCGCTTGATGGTGATCGGGTCGTCGCTCGGCACCCGCACCATCGGGTGCGTGTCGCCCTCCATCATCGCCTGGAGCTGGGCGTAGATGTCCCGGAGGTCGTTGGCCGAGTGCTCCATGTCGAGGAGCAGCCAGTCGAACCCGGCGCCGGCGACCACCTCGGTGGAGATGGGACTCGCGAGGCTGCACCACAGGCCGATCTGCTGGCGCCCCTCGGCGAGGGCCGCCTTGAAGCGGTTGGTGAGGCTGTCCATCACGATCCTCCCTGGGGGCGTCGCGGCGTCTGCGCGCCGTCCGTCCCATCACGCGCAGCCTTCCGCCGCGAGGTCAAAGCCAAACACTGGATCGATCGATGCGGATCGCGCATCGATCAGCCGCGCGGGCTCACGCGGGCGGCATCCCGGCCACGATCGAGACCAGCTGGGCGATGAGCGGGTCGTCCGCGTCGCGCCGCCACGCGAGGAGCAGTTCCACCGGGCGCGGCGCCGGCAGGACGAGGGGGCGGACCACCACGCCCTCGAAGCGCAGGCGCTCGGCGGCGGCCGGCACCAGGGCGATGCCGAGCGCCGCCCGGACCAGGGCCAGGATCGAGTGGATCTGCGTGAGCTGCTGGACCGTCGGGGGCTGGATCTCGGCCTCGGCGAGCAGGCCCAGGACGAGGTCGTGGAAGTAGCGCGCCTCGTTGGGCGCGTAGCCGATGAGCGGCTCGCGCGCGAGATCGGCGGGGGCGAGCCCGTCGCGCAGGGCCAGGGGGTTCCCGGCCGGCAGGGCCACCACCAGGGGCTCGGCCAGCGCCCGGACGGCGATCAGGTCCGGGTGCGTCACCGGCGGGCGCACCAGCGCGGCGTCGATCCGGCCGGCGAGCAGCTCCTCGATCTGGTCCTTGCTGACCATCTCGCGCAGCGCGAGCGTCACGTCCGGCAGCGCCCGCCGGAACGCGGTGACGAGGCGCGGCAGGAAGTCGTAGGCCGAGGCCGCCGTGAAGCCGAACTTGAGGACGCCCGCGCGGCCCGCCGCGACCTGCCGGGTGACGTGCGTCGCGGTCTCGGCGAGCCGCAGGATGCGCTGCGCCTCGGGCAGGAAGCTGCGGCCGGCGGCGGTCAGCCGGACCGTGCGGCTGGTGCGCTCCAGGAGCTGCACGTCGAGGACGCGCTCCAGGACCTGGATCTGCCGCGACAGCGGCGGCTGCGTCATGTTCAGCCGGGCGGCCGCGCGCCCGAAATGCAGCTCCTCCGCCACGGCGGCGAAGCACCGGAGCTGGCTGAAGTCGAACATGAAGGCTCCCTCTCCCGGACCGCGGCGCGGTCGGGCGGGAGCATAAGGCCTCCGCGGCGGCCGCGCTGCGATCGCCGCCCTCATCCAATTAGGTAAGGCGGCGGCCTCCGGGCCCGACCGGGCTACGGCGCGACCTCGTGCCCGGCATAGTCGATCCGGCCGTCCGGCCCTTCGGTCCACTCGTAGATGACGTAGTCGGGGCGGGTGAGGTCGCCCTTCCCGTCGTAGGCGATCGGCCCGACCACCGTGTCCACCGGCTCGCCCCGGTGCAGCCAGTCCGCGAGCTTCTTGCCGTCGCTGGAGCCGGTCTCGGCCATCGCCTTCGCCAGGACCTGCACGGCCGCGTAGGCGTAGAGCGTGTAGGCCTCGGGATCGATGCCCCGGGCGTTGAACGCCGCCACCACGCCCCTGGCGTTCGGGTTCTTGCGGGCGTCCGGCGCGAAGGTCATCAGGGTCCCGGCCGCGCCCGGGCCGGCGATCTGGACGAACTCCTTGTCGGGGATGGCGTCGCCGCTCATCATGCGGGCGGCGAGGCCCTGGTCGCGCATCTGCCGGATGATCAGCCCGGCCTCGGTGTGCACGCCGCCGAAATAGACGAGGTCGACGTTGGCGGACTTCATCTTGGAGACGAGCGCCGCGTAGTCCTTCTCGCCCGGGTTGATGCCCTCGAACAGCACCTCCCTGCCGCCCTTGGCCCGGAAGGTCTTCAGGGTCTCGTCGGCCAGCCCCCTGCCGTAGGGGGTCTTGTCGTGGACGAAGGCGACCTTCTTGCCCGGGAAGTGCGCGGCGAGGTAGCTGCCCGCCACCGCGCCCTGCTGGTCGTCGCGGCTGCAGGTGCGGAACGTGTTCCACATCCCGCGCTCGGTGAACTTCACGCTCGTGGAGGCCGGCGTGACCTGGATGATGCCGGCGTCGAGGTAGACGTCGGAGGCCGGGATCGTGACGCCGGAATTGTAGTCGCCGACGACCATCTTCACGCCGTCGCCGGCGAACTTGTTGGCCACCGAGACGCCCTGCTTCGGGTCGGAGGCGTCGTCGCCGACCGTGACGGTCAGCGTCCTGCCCTTCAGGGTGCCGGCCCTGTTGAGGTCCTCGACCGCCTGGCTCACGCCGTTGCGGATCTGGGCGCCGAAGGCCGCGTTCGGCCCGGTCATGGGCGCGGCGACGCCGATCTTCACCGGCGCGCCGCCCTCCTGACCGTGCGCCGCGGCCATGACCAGCAGCCCGGCCAGGCTAGCCATCAGCAATCGCGTCATCGTTCCCCCAAGATGTGGCCGGACAAATCGCCGACGAACGCTGAATTCGGCTAGGTCAACGCGGATCGCCGCGCGTCGAGTCGCAGATCACCGGGCGCGATCCTGTCGCTCACCTTACCCGGGGTCAAGGTTTCCGGGGCGGCCCCGGATGTCGACCGGCGCGGGCGCGCCGGTCGGCCGGCGGGCGCTCACGGAGCCGTGCGGCTCCCCGAGGGCCCGCCGGATCGGGATGGCGCCGATGATGCATCGGGCCGCCGGATCCGCAGCAACCCGCCGTGACCGATGGCCGCCTCCCGTCCCCGACCCACCTCCCGCCCCAGCCGACCGGGCCCGCGTCCGGGACGCGGCTGATGGGGCCGCGCGCGGACGAGGATCGGGACGCGGGTCGGGACGCGGATCGGGACGCCTCGGTGGACTGGGCCGAGCGCCGCCGGATCGCCGAGCAGGGCCGGGGCGACCGGGCGTGGTCGCTCTGGGGCCCCTATCTCAGCGAGCGGCAATGGGGGACCGTGCGGGAGGATTACAGCCCCTGCGGCAACGCCTGGGCCGCCCTGACGCACGAGGACGCCCGCTCGCGCGCCTATCGCTGGGGCGAGGACGGGCTGGCCGGGATCTGCGACGAGCGCGGCAACCTGTGCCTGGCCCTCGCCCTCTGGAACGGGCGCGACCGCATCCTCAAGGAGCGGCTGTTCGGCCTGACCAACCAGGAGGGCAACCACGGCGAGGACGTGAAGGAGGTCTACCACTACCTCGACGCGGTCCCGAGCCACGCCTACCTGAAGATGCTGTACCGCTACCCGCAGGCGGCCTTCCCCTACGCGGACCTCGTCGGCGAGAACGGGCAGCGCGGGCGGGAGCAGCCCGAGTACGAGATCGAGGAGACGGGCGTCTTCGACGGGGACCGGTTCTTCGACGTCACCGTGGAGTACGCCAAGGCCGACGCCGACGACGTCCACGCGGTGATCACCGCGCTGAACCGGGGGCCCGAGCCCGCCGACCTGCACCTCGTCCCGCAGCTCTGGTTCCGCAACACGTGGTCGTGGGAGGCCGGGCAGGCCCGCCCGCGCATCGCCCGCGCGCCCGACGGGGGCGCGGTCTGCACCCACGAGAGGCTCGGGCCGTACCGGCTCGCCTTCGACGGGGCGCCGGACCTGCTGTTCTGCGAGAACGACACCAACCTCCGGCTGCACGGCGGGCAGCCGGACGCCGCGGGACCGTTCAAGGACGGTCTCCACGCGGCGATCGTCGGCGGCGATCGCACGGCGGTGCGCGGGGACGCGGGCACCAAGCTCGGCCTGCACTACGCGCTGCGGCTGGCGCCCGGGGAGACCGCCCGGATCCGCCTGCGGCTGTCGGCGGGCCTGCGCGCCCGGGCCGTCGACGACGGGTCCCTGGTCCGCCGCCGGGTGGCCGAGGCGGACGCGTTCTACGAGGAATTGCAGGACGGCATCGCGAGCCCGGAGTCCCGCGCGATCTTCCGCCAGGCCGCCGCCGGGCTGATCTGGTCGAAGCAGCTCTACGGCTACGACGTGCGGCGCTGGCTGGAGGGCGACCCGCTCCAGCCGCCGCCGCCCCGGGGGCGCGCGGGCGGCCGCAACGGCCAGTGGCGCCACTTCGCGGCGGCCGACGTGCTGTCCATGCCCGACACCTGGGAATACCCCTGGTTCGCCGCCTGGGACCTCGCCTTCCACTGCCTGCCGCTCGCCCTGCTGGACCCGGACTTCGCCAAGAAGCAGCTCCTGCTGCTCACCCGCGAATGGTACATGCACCCGAACGGCCAGCTCCCGGCCTACGAGTGGGAGTTCGGCGACGCCAACCCGCCGGTCCACGCCTGGGCCACCTACCGGGTGTTCGAGATCGACCGGGACCGGCGGGGCGGGCGCGGCGACCTCGCCTTCCTGGAAGGCGTGTTCCACAAGCTCCTGATCAACTTCTCCTGGTGGGTGAACCGCAAGGACGCGCAGGGGCGCAACGTGTTCCAGGGGGGCTTCCTGGGGCTCGACAATGTCGGCGTGTTCGACCGCTCGCGCCCGCCCCCGGGCTTCGGGGTGGTGCACCAGGCCGACGCCACCGCCTGGATGGCGATGTACGCGCTCAACATGATGCGCATCGCCCTGGAGCTCGCCCTCCACAACGACGTCTACGAGAGCACCGCCTCGAAGTTCTTCGAGCACTTCCTGCTCATCGCCGAGGCCATGACCGACATGGGCGGGTCAGGCGCGGACGGGCAGGGCTTCGGCCTGTGGGACGAGATCGACGAGTTCTACTACGACGAGGTCGACATCCCCGGCGGCGGGATGCTGCCCTTGCGGGTCCGCTCGATGGTCGGCCTCGTCCCGCTCTTCGCCGTCGAGGTGATCGAGCCCTCCGTGCTCCACCGTCTGCCGGATTTCGCCCGGCGCCTGAACTGGGTGCTGGAGAACCGGCCCCACCTCGCGCGGCTGGTCTCCCGCTGGACCGAGGGCGGCGTGAAGGACCGCAAGCTGCTGTCGCTGCTGCGCGGCCACCGGATGAAGGCGCTCCTGCGCCGCATGCTCGACGAGGCCGAGTTCCTCTCGCCCTACGGCGTGCGCTCCCTGTCGAAGGTGCATCGCGAGGCGCCCTACGTGCTCAACGAGCTCGGCGCCTCCTTCACGGTCCGGTACGACCCGGCCGATTCCACCTCGAACATGTTCGGCGGCAACTCGAACTGGCGCGGCCCGGTCTGGATGCCGATGAACTTCCTCATCGTCGAGGCGCTGCGGCGGTTCCACACCTATTACGGCGACGACTTCCGGGTGGAGTACCCGACGGGCTCGGGCGCGCTGCTCACGCTCAGCGCCATCGCGGACGCCCTCGAGGACCGCCTGATCGCGCTGTTCACCAAGGACTCGACCGGTCGCCGGCCGGCGTTCGGGTCGCGGCCGCCGATCGCCCCGGCGCCGGGCGCCGAGGAGCCGCTGCTGTTCCACGAGTTCTTCGACGGCGATACCGGCCGGGGGCTCGGCGCCGCCCACCAGACCGGCTGGACGGCCCTCATCATCAACCTGCTGCGCGACCGGGCGCGCCCGCGGTAGGCGCGCCCGGGCGGGAACCGGTCAGCAGCTCAGCCGCCGGCCCTCGCGGCGCCCGAACACCCGGTAGTGGGCGGCACCCGATTCCATCTGGCCGTTCGCGACCGCGCGGCGGACGTCCGGGTTGCAGCGCAGGTACTCGCGCTCGTCGAACCCGTAATTGGCGCGGCCGCGGTAATCGTCCCGGTCGCGGTAGCCGCGGTCCCGGTACTCGTAATCGCCGCGGTCGCGGTAGCCGCGGCCGCCGTAATCGTCGTAGTCGGGGCGCGGCTGCGCGGAGACCGGGCCGACCACGCCCAGAATGCCGAGGCTCACCGCGGCCGCTGCCAGAATCGCCTCCGCGACTCCCGGCAGGGCGCGCAGGGCCGCCTCGACCTCGCCGATCTCGATCCGGTGGCCGCGGATCTTGACCTGGTCGTCCGCCCGCCCCGCGAAGGCGAGGGTTCCGTCGGGCCGCCGCCGGACCCGGTCGCCGGTGCGGTACATCCGGCCGCCGCCCGCGGCGAACGGGTCCGGCAGGAAGCGCTCGGCGGTGAGCGCCGGTCGCGCCCAGTAGCCCCGNGGAACGGCAGCCGCCAGCCCCAGGCCAGGAAGCTCTCCTTGTCGAGGAGGCCCGCGAGCCGGAAGGCCAGCAGCGACAGGATCTGCCCGGCGGGGCTGACGAGCTGAGCGAAGGAGGCGAAGAAGGTGTTGCGTCCGGCCGGCGCGTGCTCGGCCGCCATCAGCACGGCGCCGCCCCACTCGCCGCCGACCGCGAGCCCCTGGATCAGCCGCAGGACCACCAGCATCACCGGCGCCCAGATCCCGATCGACGCGTAGGTCGGCAGCAGGCCGATGCCGGAGGTCGCGATGCCCATCATCACGAGCGTCGCCACCAGGGCGCGCTTGCGCCCGAACCGGTCGCCGAGATGCCCGAAGATCAGGCCGCCGAGCGGCCGGGCGAGGAAGCCGACCGCGAAGGTCCCGAGCGCATCTCCCGATGCATCATGTGGCGCTCCATCCGGTGGCGCATCATCCGGCGCTCCATGCGACGGCGCATCATGTGGCGCTCCACCGGATCCATCTGGACCGTCGAGACCATGTCGGCGGGCGCCGACACGCCGGTGCCGGGGCCGATCGGCGCGGCGGAGGCCGGGATCGCGACGGCCGAGCCGAGGACCGCCAGCAGGGCGGCGGTGATGATCGTTGAACGCACGTGAGGTTTCCTCTCTCGCCGCCCGGCAAGACGGGCGGGCGTTTCCAGGGGGCTCGCGGCCGGACCCGATCCGCCCGCGGCCCCGCCCAGGAAGGCACGGACCGCTCGGATGGTTCCGCGGATCGCGCCGGTCCGGTCGTGCCGCCGAGCCGGGGCCGGCCACCGAAGGGGCGGACCCGGTGATGCACGAATGCACCATGCGCCGGCAGAGTCAGGTCGATCCGCACGAAAGATCGGACAAGTCGCGATCACTATTCTTCGCCGAAGATCGCAGTATGACTTTCCCGATTTCGCTGTCGCCACCCGAATAGTTGATCGGGTAACGATCAAAGGACCCTGCAATAAGTCGCCAGATCCGTCGTCATCTCGATCTGCGGAACTCCCGATCTTCAGAATCGGGGCACTTTACCTTAGCCATACCGGCGCACCGCGGTGACGGCGCGCAATCGGCGGACGTTTGATGTCAAGCATCGCACGCTCAGCGACAACGAGACGATGACGTCGGCGCCTTCGATTACGCACGACGGGGGATTTCTCATGTATCGGATCTCGGGTCCTGGTCTTCTCTTCTGCCTGCTGTCGCAGACCGCGATGGCGGCGGATCTTCCGCGGCGGCCGCTTCCGGCGGCGCCGGCCGCGCTGCCGGTCTTCTCCTGGACCGGCGCGCATGCCGGCCTGTTCGCCGGCTACGGCGCCCTCGACCGCGCCACGCAGTTCGTCTGCACAGGTCCGGACGGGCAGCCCGGAGCCCGGAACTGCCCGGTCATTCCATCGAAGCGGGCCTCGGACGGGAGCTTCGTCGGCGGCGCCGAGGTCGGCTACGATTGGCAGGTGAATTCCGGCTTCGTCGCCGGCGCCGCCGCGGATTACCAATTCACCCGGCTGTGGGGCTACGAGCGCCGCGAGGGCGCCTTTCCGGCCGTGGGCGGCGGCTTCTATCGCCGCAGCGTCGCCCATTCCGGCCAGCGGCTGGACGAGCTCGCCACCCTGCGCGGCCGGATCGGCTTCGCCGTCGATCGCACCCTCGTCTACGCCACGGGCGGCCTCGCCGCGGGCACGGTCCGGACCGAGAACAACCTGTCGCTGGCCGGTTTCCCGCTGTTCGACGGGCGCCAGGGCGCGGTGCGCCTGGGCTACGTGGCCGGCGCCGGCCTCGAGCACGCCTTCAGCGAGCACCTCTCCGCCAAGGTCGAGGGCCTCTACTACGATCTCGGCTCCCGGGCGGTCCTCCCGGCTCCGTCGTACCCCGTGCTGACCGGCTACCACGCCGGCACGCGGGTCGCGACGGACGGCTTCCTGGCCCGCGTCGGCCTCAATTACCGGTTCGGAGCCGGGCTGCCCGACCTGCCGCCGGTCGCGTCGGCAGGCCCGGCGACCTGGGATTTCGAGGGCGGCCTGCGCTACGTCTTCAGCGCCGGGACACCGCGCGAGAAGCTCGGCGACCCCGACGCGCCGGGCCAGCTCAATTCGCGCCTGACCTACGCCAACGCCCAGGCCCATGCCGGCGAGAGCTTCGCCCGGATCGAGCACAATCCCACCGGCCTGTTCGCCAAGGGCTTCCTCGGGACGGGCGGCGTCACGGGCGGACGCCTGGCCGACGAGGACTTCCCGCCCGCCCTGCGCCGCTACTCGAAGACGCTGTCGCCGATCAAGGACGGCGACGTCGGCTACGGCGTGGTCGATCTCGGCTACGACCTGCTGCGCCGGGACGGGTACAAGCTCGGCGGCTTCATCGGATACCAGTTCGCCTCCGAACTGTATAACGGCTACGGCTGCCGCCAGGTGGCGGGCGGGACGCCCTGCGCCAGATCGTACCCGACCGGCATGAAGACGCTGGGCGAGAGCATGCAGTGGAACGCGCTGCGCGTCGGCGTCATCGGCGAGGCGCGGTTCGATCGGGTCCGGGTCAGCCTGGAGGGCGCCTACCTGCCGGTCGTGAGCCTCAGCGGCGTCGACCGGCACTGGCTGCGGCCCGACATCAATCCGGGGCCGGAAGCCGGCCACGGCGACGGCTACTTCCTGGAGGGGATCATCGCGTACGACCTGACGCCGTCCGTCAGCGTCGGTGTCGGCGGCCGGTACTGGCAGCTCCAGGCTGACAGGGCGCACACGACGGCCTTCCCGTTCCTGGCGCCCAGCCCGATGAAGTTTGAGACCGGCCGCTACGGCGGCTTCGCGCAGCTCTCCTACCGGATGGCCGATTTCGGCTTCGGCGAGACGGCGGCGCCGGCTCGGAAGGACTGACCCCGCCTCCGCCCGGCGCCCGACCGCGGCCGCTCCGGCACGGCGCGCGAGGGGCAGTCCGGTGCCGGCAGCGCGATCCCGGCGGCGCGATCCCGGCATCGGCCCGCCCAATCGACGGTCCGGTCGCGGCAGCTCCGGCCCGCACGGAGACACGGCGCGCTCGGCGCCGGCCCCGGCGCCGACGCGGTCGGGCAGCAGGCACCCCACGCAGCACGCCCCCGCGCGCCCTCATCCTCTCACGGCCGCGGCCGGGCCGGGTTCCCCACCACGGTGGCGCCGGCCGGGATGTCGCGCGTCACCACGCTGCCAGCCCCGACGATCGCGTCGTCCCCGATCGTGACCCCCGGCAGGATGATCGCGCCGCTGCCGATCCAGACATTGGCGCCGATCACCACCGGGCGGGCGAATTCCAGCATCTGCCGGCGCTGCGCCGGGTCGCGCGGGTGATCGGGGGTCAGGATCTGCACGGCCGTGCCGATCTGCGTCAGATCGCCGATCGTCACCGACATCACGTCGAGGATGCTGCACCCGAAGTTCAGGAACACGCCGCGGCCCAGGCTGATGTTGTAGCCGTAGTCGCAGTGGAACGGCGGCCGGATGTTGCAGCCCGGGCCGACGCGCGCGAAGGCCTCCTCCAGGAGAGCCTGCCGCTCGGGCTGGCTCCGCGTCTGCGTGGCGTTATACCGATCCATCCATTCCGAGATGCGCCGGTTGTCGGCGGCCAGTTCCGGGTCGTCGGCGCAGTACAGCTCGCCGGCCAGCATCTTCTGCTTCTGGGTCTTCATGATCTCTGTCTTCATGGTGAGGATCTCGCTCCGGCGGCATCGAACCGCCGCCGGCCCGGCGCCGCGGGCCCCGGCCATGCGTACAGATGTACACATCGGGGCCGCGCGCGTCACGAGCCGAGAGCCCTGAACCGGATCCGAGGAGGAGTCCTTGCCCGCCGCCCAGCGCCGCTTCGACCCGGATCGCCGGGCGCGCATCCTCCAGGCGACCCTCGACGTCGTCGCCGAGCACGGCGTCGCCGGCACGACCCACCGCCGGGTCGCGGCGGCGGCCGACGTGCCGCTCGGCTCCATGACCTACCACTTCGACAGCCTCGACGCGCTGCTGACGGAGGCGTTCACCGGGCTCGCCGACACGGTCTCGGCGCGCTTCGCCGATCGGCTGGCCACGGCCGCGACCCTCGACGAGGCCTGCGAGGCGGTCGTCGACCTGATCGTGAGCGACCTCTGGGCGAGCCCGCGCACGATGCTGCTGAGCTACGAACTCTACGCCTTCGCGGCCCGGAACCCGGCGCTGCGCCGGGTCATGCAGGGCTGGATGGCCAAGAGCCGGGCCGCCCTGGGGCGGCACTTCGCGCCGGAGACCGCCAAGGCCCTCGACGCGATGATCGAGGGCTTGACGATCCACCGCTCGGTCGATCCGCAGCCGGCCGATCGGGCGCAGGTGCGGGCGATCGTGGAGCGGCTGGTGCGGTAGGCCCGCCTGTCCCGGCATCGCGGAGGCGGCCACGGCGCGCCGGACCCTCGAGCGATCGTGATCGCCGGGGGGGCAGGCGCCGAATGCCGCACGGTGCCGGCAAGGAATTCGCAACCATCGCGCGAGCAGGTTCGACCCGATGCGCGCCGCCGGCGCGCCCGGGCGCGGTCCGCGCCGGCGTTGGGGATCCCCAGGGACCGATGCAGACTGACGCGACCCGCCCGGCCGCGCCGCCGGATCCCGCCGTGCTCCAGGCCGCGGGCGAGCCTGCCCCCTGGGACGGGGCACCCGGGTTCGGACAGTGGCGGCTCGATCCGCGCACCCGCCGGGTGACCCGGTCGGCGAACCTCGCGCGGCTGCTCGGGACGCCCGGCGCGTGCGACCTGCCGCTCGTCGAGCACGTCGCCTGCTATCATCCGGACGATCGCGCCACCCTGGTCGCGCGTCTCGATGGAATCCTGGAGGGAAACCGGCCGGCCATCCCCTACCAGGCGCGGGCCCGCTTCGTCCGCCCGGACGGGACCGTGCGGGACGCGATCATCCAGGGCCTGCCCGAGTTCGGGCCCGACGGCGCGCTCCTCGCACTGCACGGCCTCATCCTCGACGTGACCGACCTCGTGCAGTCGGAGCGGCGGGCGCGCGAGACCGACATGATCCTGCGCGGCACGCTGGACAGCATGGACCAGGGTCTCGTCGTCCTCGATGCCGACCGGCGTGTGCGCGCGTTCAACCGGCGCGCCGCGGACCTCCTCGAACTGCCAGCCGACGTCCTCCGGGCCGGCGTCGCCCTCCCGGACATCCACGCCTACCAGCGGGCCCGCGGCGATTTCGCGGAGGCCGGGTCCGATCCGGGCCTCGGGCCGGGCGCGCGCGGCGCGCTGCCGCCGCTGTTCGACTGGCGCCTGCCCGGCGGCCTGATCCTCGAGGTCCGGTGCGCGGCCCTGCCGGACGGCGGCACGGTCCTGACCTTCGGCGACGTGACCCAGAGCCGGATCGCCGAGCAGGTTCTGGAGGAGAGCGAGCGCCGCTACCGGCTGCTGGCCGAGAACGCCACCGACATCATCATCTGGTCCGACCTGACCGCCCGCCGCCGCTACGTCTCGCCGGCGGTGCGCGCCGTCCTGGGCTACGACCCGCAGGACCTGATCGGCACCCACCCCCTCGACTTCGTCCATCCCGACGAGGTCGGCGCGTACCGCCGCCTCCTCGACGACCTCACCGGCGGCCGCGCGTCCCGCGCCCTGACCTCCCAGCGCTACCGGCACCGGGACGGGCACTGGGTCTGGCTGGAGATCTCGTTCAGCCTGACCCACGACCGGGCGACCGGTGCCCCGGACGGCTACGTCGCCACCCTGCGCGACGTGAGCGCCCGCAAGGCCGCGGAGGACGCCCTGCGGTTGAGCGAGGCCCGCTACCGTGCCCTGGCCGACGCGCTGCCGCAGCTCGTCTGGATCGCCAGCATCGAGACCGGCGACGCCTCCTACGTCAACCGGCGCTTCGAGGATTACTACGGCCCGATCGGCCCGACGCGCGCCGCGCGGATCGCCCGGACCCATCCCGACGACGCGGAGCGGATGGAGCGGCTGTGGTCGGAGGCCCCCGCCCGCCGCGCGCCCTACGAGGTCGAGGGCCGCCTGCAGCGGCACGACGGCCCCTACCGCTGGCACAAGATCGTGCTCCTGCCGATCTGGCAGGGCGAGAGCATGGTGGGCATGCTCGGCACCGCCCTCGACATCGACGAGATCGTGACCGCCCGGCGCGCGGTGGAAGCTGCCAGCAGCCTGCTGCACCTCGCCCAGCAGGCCGCCCATGCCGGGACGTGGCACCTCGACCTCGACAGCGGCCGGATCGAGTGGTCCCCCGAGAGCGCGCGGCTCCACGGCATCGAGACCGACCGGAACCACAGCCTCGACACCCGGGACTGGCTCGCCCTGATCGACCGCGCCGACGGCGAGCGGGCGATCCAGATCGCCGCGGCGGCCGCGGCCGCGGGGGAGACCTTCTCGATCGAGTTCCGGGTCCCCACCGCGGACGGGGGCGTGCGCTGGATCAACGGCGTCGGGCGCGGCGCGCCCGGGCAGGCGCGGCGGATGATCGGCCTCAACATCGACGTCACCGCCCGCAAGGCCGCCGAGGCGGCGCTCCTCGCCGCCAAGGCGGCGGCCGACGCCGCGTGCCTGGAGGCGGAGCGGGCGAGCGCGGCCAAGAGCGAGTTCCTCGCCGCCATGAGCCACGAGATCCGCACGCCGCTCAACGGGGTGATCGGCTACGCCGACCTGCTCCTCGACGGGACGGATCTCGGCCCGGCGGCGCGCCGGAACGCCGAGCGCATCCGCACCGCCGGGGCCGCGCTCCTGACGGTGGTCAACGACGTCCTCGACTTCTCGAAGGTCGAGGCCGGGCAGATCGAGATCGTGCCCCGGCCCTTCGCCCTGGAGGCGCTGATCGACAACGCGGTGTCGATCGTGCGCCCCCTCGCGGCGGGCAAGGGGCTCGCCCTCACGGTCGCCCAGGGCCCGGGCCTGCCCGACTGGGTCGAGGGCGACGAGGACCGCCTCCGGCAGATCCTGCTCAACCTGCTCAACAACGCGGTGAAGTTCACCGCGTCGGGCGGCATCGAGCTGTCGGTCCGGGTCAGCCCGGACGCCGCCCGCGCGACGGGCGGGACGCGGCTGCGCTTCGCCGTCCGCGACACCGGCATCGGCATCCCGACCGACAAGTGCGGCCGCCTGTTCCGGCGCTTCTCGCAGGTCGACGGCTCGATCAGCCGCGAGTACGGCGGCACCGGGCTGGGGCTCGCCATCTCGAAATCCCTCGTCACGCTGATGGGCGGCACGATCGGCGTCGCGAGCACGGTCGGGCACGGCTCGACCTTCTGGTTCGAGGCCGACCTGCCCGCCGCCGGCCCACCGGCCCGCGAGACCGCGCCGGACGCGGCGATCGCGCGCGCGACCGGCCGCCGCCTCCTCCTGGCCGAGGACGTGCCGCTCAACCAGGACCTCGCCCGGATGATCCTGGAGCGCGCCGGGCACGCCGTGGACGTGGYGGCCGACGGGGTCGCCGCGGTGGCGGCCGTCCAGGCACGGTCCTACGACCTCGTGCTGATGGACGTGCAGATGCCCGTGATGGACGGCATCGCGGCGACCCGGCGGATCCGCGCCCTGGGCGGCGCCCCCGGCCGGCTGCCGATCCTCGCGATGACGGCCGAGCTCGGCATCACCGACCTGTGCCGGTGAACCGATCTTCCTATAGTGAGAGACATTTCGATCGCTCACCAGTTGATGACAAACCGAGCTGAACGCTGTCCGCCACGCCGCATTCTGTCCGGCATGGCCGCAGCTGACAGCGAAGACATCCGCNGACGAGATGACCGCGATGGTCGGCCAGACGCGGATGGGCGATCTCCTGGCGATGCTGGCGAAGGAGCTCGCCGAGCGGTTCGGGCCGGGGGCGCCCGTCGGCGACCGGGCGCGGCTGACGGGCGACGCGCACGCCATGGTGTCGGCGGCCAGCATGATCGGCTTCGTGGATCTCGCCGCGACCTGCCGGACCTTCGAGACGGCCTGCCGCGCGGGCGACGACGTCACCGCGCTGCTGTCCACGCTCCGGGCTCAGGCGGCCGCCACGATCGACGAGATCGCGGTGCTGCGCGCGGCCTGAGCGGGGGCGCCGCCCGGCTGGCGGCCCCGTCGCAGGCCGGGCCCCGGTGTTCCGCACGCCGACACGTTCCTCTCCCGGACCCCGGCGGCGAGGGACGATGTTCCGGCCCGGGCCCTTGCCTTCGACGCCGAGCCTGGCCGAACCTCATCCCCGGCCGCCCGAGTCGCCTCCGCGCCGGGCCGGCCGGAGAGGGGGACATCTCATGACATCTGCCGGTACATCTGCCGGTCCGCACCGCCGCGCCGTCGCGCTGGCCGCCCTGGCCGCCCTGGTTCTCGGCGCGCCGGCGCCCGGCCCCGCCCGCGCGGCCGACCGGGAGGTCACCTTCGCCCACCAGGACATGGTGGTGCCGTTCCGCGCCCTGATGGCCTCCGGGGCGATCGAGAAGGCGACCGGCTACACGGTCCACTGGCGCAAGTTCGGCGGCGGCGGCGACGTGATCCGCGCCATGGCCTCGGGCAGCGTCCAGATCGGCGAGGCGGGGTCGAGCCCGATCGCGGCGGCCGCCTCGCAGGGGCTCGACATCCAGCTGTTCTGGATCCTCGACGAGATCGCCGACGCCGAGCAGCTCGTGGCCCGCGCCGGCAGCGGCGTGACGGGCGTGGCCGACCTGCGCGGCAAGACGATCGCGGTGCCGTTCGTGTCGACCGCCCACTATCAGCTGATCGCCGCCCTGGCGGAGGCCGGGCTGACGCAGGCCGATGTCCGGATCCTCAACATGCGCCCGCCCGAGATCGCCGCCGCCTGGGAGCGCGGCGACATCGACGCGACCTTCATCTGGGACCCGGTGCTCGCCCGGGTGAAGAAGTCCGGCACCGTGGTGGTCTCGGCCGGCGACCTCGCCCGCCGGGGCAAGGCGACCTTCGACGGCCTCGTGGTCGACCGGGCCTGGGCGGCGCGGAACCGGGACTTCCTGGTGACGCTCGTCCGGCTGATCGCCGCCCAGGACGCGGCCTACGCCGCCAGGCCCTGGAGCGCCGACGCGCCGGAAGTGGCGGCGGTGGCCCGGATCAGCGGCTCGGCGCCCGCGGAGGTGCCGGCGAGCCTCGCGGCCTACCGGTTCCCGACCCTGGAGGCGCAGGCCTCCCCGGCCTGGCTCGGCAGCGGGGCCGCCAAGGCCCTGACCGAGACCGCCGCGTTCCTGAAGGCGCAGGGGCGCGTGCAGGCGCTGGCGCCCGATTACGGTCGGTTCGTCACGACGGAGGTCGTGGACGCGGCCCGGAAATAGCCTGTCCCCGGACCGGAGGGCCCATGATCGAGATCCGCAACCTGAGCGTCCGCTACGGCGAGGGCGCCGACGCGGTCGCCGCGCTGTCGGGGATCGACCTGACCATCGGTCCCGGGGAGTTCGTCGTGGCGCTCGGCGCCTCGGGCTGCGGCAAGACCACCCTGCTCTCGGCGATCGCGGGGTTCCTGGCGCCGACCGAGGGCCGCGTCCTCCTCGACGGGGAGCCGGTCCGGGGGCCCGGGGCCGAGCGGGGCGTGGTGTTCCAGCGCCACGCCCTGATGCCGTGGCTGGACGTCGCCGAGAACGTGGCCTTCGGGCCGCGGATGCGGGGCGCGCCCCGGGCGGAGCGGCGGCGGATCGCCCTGGCGATGCTCGACCTCGTCGGCCTGGCCGACTGCGCCGACCGGAAGGTCCACGAACTCTCCGGCGGGATGCAGCAGCGGGTCGGCCTCGCCCGGGCGCTCGCCGGAGACCCGCGCGCCCTGCTGATGGACGAGCCGCTCGGCGCGCTGGACGCCTTCACACGCGAGCAGATCCAGGAGCTGATCCTCCGGATCTGGCACCGGACCGGCAAGATGGCCTTCTTCATCACCCACGACGTCGAGGAGGCGGTGTTCCTCGCCACCCGGCTGGTGATCATGAGCCCGCGGCCCGGCCGGGTCGTCGAGACGCTGGACCTGCCCTTCTCCCGGGCCGCCGTCGGCGGCCGCGACACGCGGGCCGTGAAGTCGGACCCCGCCTTCATCGCCGTGCGCGAGCGCGTGCTCGCGCGCATCCGCGGCGGCGCCGGCGCGGCGCCCGNGGACCCGGCTACGGTCCCGGTCCCGGCCTCGGCGGCGGTCCCGCGGGCGCGGCCCGGAGCCCGCCGACGCGGCGGGATCCTGGTGCCGGCGGTCAGCGCCGCCACGGTGCTGGGAGCCCTCGGCCTCTGGCTGGTCGCCACCCGCTCCGGCTGGGTGAAGCCGCTGTTCCTGCCGCCGCCGGAGGCGGTCCTGGCGGCCTTCGGTCAGGCCTGGCGCGGGGAGATCGACGGCGCCCCGCTCGGGCTCCACATCGGCGACAGCCTGCTGCGCGTCCTCGGCGCCTTCGGCCTCGCCGCCCTGGTGGGCATCCCGGTCGGGCTCGCCATGGGCACGAGCCGGATCGCCCGGGGCATCCTCGACCCGCCGATCGAGTTCTACCGGCCGCTGCCGCCGCTCGCCTACCTGCCGCTGATGATCATCTGGTTCGGGATCGGCGAGCTGTCGAAGGTGCTGCTGATCTTCCTCGCCTGCCTCGCCCCGGTGGCGCTCGCCGCGCGGGCGGGGGTGCGCTCCGCCTCGGTCGACCAGATCAACGCGGCGCGCGCCCTCGGGGCGAGCCGTTGGCAGGTCCTGCGCCACGTGGTCTTCCCGGCGGCGCTGCCGGAGATCCTGATCGGCCTGCGGATCGGCATGGGCGTGGGCTGGACCACCCTGGTGGCCGCCGAGATGGTGGCGGCCCAGGCCGGGCTCGGCCAGCTCGTCCTCAACGCCTCCAACTTCCTGCGCACCGACGTGGTGCTGATGGGCATCCTGGTGATCGGCCTGTTCGCGGGCCTGTTCGAGCTCGCGATGCGGGCCCTGGAGCGCGTGCTGGTGCCCTGGAAAGGCAGACACTAGCGCCGCGGGTCATTCCTCCGCGGGCCGCCGGGACGTCCGAACCCGCTCTCGCGGCGCGTTCACGGCGTGGGGGCGGACGGTGCCGCGCGGAGGCTTTGCGCGTCCGAGGAACCGGCCGGCCCCGCATCCACGTCCGCGTCCCGACAAGATGTGGGGCCCACCAGGCAGCGGACGTGGAGGTCGGCAGAACCAACCCGTCCTGATCGCGTCGGCCCGCTCGCCGGTCGCCCTCATTTGATGCGCTGACGAATCGCGCCCCGGGTCCGTCGGGGGGCAACGCGCGCACGGCCTGGTTCGGATCGGCCTCGGCACCGCTCCTGCCCGGGCAGTTCAGGTGCCGGCCAGTGGAAGGATCCGGGCGTCGCCGCACCGGACAGAAGAAAATTCTCTCCGGCTCCTCCGCTCAACGCTGATGAAAGCCTAGGGCAGGCGATCCGGGCCGGGAGAGACAACACATATATTTGAATACAAGATCTTTACGAACAATTATATTACTATAAAGTGAATACCGCAGGATGATGATCGTCGCGCAGCATCGCCACTGGTTGCGGTGAGATCGGGGATGTCTCGGATGGACCACGCGGACGACGTCGTATCCGAGGCGGCGCTCGTCGCGGCGCTCGAGGCCTCCGGCGGCGTCGGCTTCTGGATGTGGGACATCCTTCGGGACGAGGCGCGGGCCGATCCGGTGAGTGCCCTGCTGTTCAACATCAGTCCGGCCCGGTCGCGGGCCGGGGTCAGCCTGGCCGAACTCCTGAAGGCCGTCCACCCGGACGATCAGCCCCACATCTCGCAGGTCATCCTGGACTGCGTCCGGACCGGCGGCTCCTACACGGCGGAGTACCGCGTCTGCTCGCCGGAGGGGCGGCTGCGGTGGCTGTTCACCCGCGGGCACTTCTACCTGGACCCGAACGGGCGGCCCACCACCGGACGGGGCGTGATCGTCGAGATCTCGGACAGCAAGTCGGCCGGCGCGGCCTTCGCGGAGCGCGACGGGGACACGATCGACGACGCCCTCAACCGCACCGCCGACCTCTGCCTGTCGCTGCACAACACCGTCTCCGTGCTCGGCGACACGGCCCTGGTGGCGCTGACCGAGACGCTGCTCCTCGAGATCGGCAAGCGCCTCGCGGAGCGCCAGCGCGCCGAGCGCAGCGGCGCCCTGCACTGAGCGGGGCGCCGCTAGAGGCCGCGGATCTTCCGCTCGATGCGCGCCGCCTCGGCTTCGTCGACCTCCACCGGCCGGCCGGTGTCGTTGGGCAGCCCGCGCCCCGTCTGGGCGATGGTCTCGTCGCGCCGACCCGGCCGGGACCGGCGCTCACGGCGCGCCGCTGTTCCGGGCCGGGCCCGCCTTCCTGCACCGACGCCGCCCCTCCTCGGTCACGCGCCGGGGCCGCACCGGGGCCGCACCGGGCGACCCGGCGCCTGCGACCTTCCGACCGGAACTTGGCCGCGCGGCACCCGTGTTTGCCGGTTGAATGAGCCCCGGGCTCGCAACCGCCTAGAGGTGAACGCCATGACCATGGACGCCCGCGAGATCTACGTCACGGCCCTGAAGAACACCCATGCTGTGGAGATGCAGGCGCTGCAGATCATGGAGCGGCAGGTCGAGCGCCTGGAGCGCTACCCCGAGATGGAGCAGGCCCTGCGCCGCCACATCGAGGAGACGCACGGGCAGCGCCACCGGCTGGAGGAGGCTCTGCAGAGCCTGGGCGACAGCCCCTCGGCCCTCAAGGAGGGCTTCCTGGGCTTCGTCGGCAACATGATGGCGCTGGGCCACACGCCGGCCCAGGACGAGATCCTGAAGAACACCTACGCCAACCACGCCTTCGAGAACTTCGAGATCGCCGCCTACGAGTCGCTGCTCACCATCGGCGACGCCGCCGGCCAGCAGGGCCACCGGACGGCGTTCGAGCAGTCGCTGAAGGAGGAGCAGGCCATGGCGGAGGCGGTGCGCAAGCTGATCCGCCCGACCACCGAGCGCTACCTCTCCCTGACGGTGTCCGGCGCCAAGGCCGACCGCTGAAGTCCCCCCGTCCCGGCCCCGAAACGGGGCGGGGACGGGGCGGGGACGGCCCCCGCGTCCCCCTTCAATCCCTCCCGAGCCACGCTCGCCCGGCCTGATCGCGCGCCCATGGATACCGGAACCCGCCCCTCGACGGACAGCCCCCGGCCGGAGCCGGGATCCTCCGGCGGAGCCCTGGGGCCGGACTGCGTCCACCTCTGCGTGGACATGCAGCGCATGTTCGCCGAGCCCACCGACTGGCAGACGCCGTGGATGAACCGCGTCCTGCCCCATGTCTGCCGCCTCGCGGCGGCGCGTCCGGAGCGGACCGTCTTCACCCGCTTCATCCCGGCCGCCCGGCCGGGGGAGGGGCGCGGCACCTGGGCGACCTACTCGCGGCACTGGGCCGGCATGACCCGGGAGCGCCTCGACCCGGGCCTGGTCGACCTCGTCCCGGACCTCGCCCGGCTGGCTCCGCCCGCCGAGATCGTCGACAAGACCGTCTACTCGCCCTGGCTGGGGACCGGCCTCGACGCGCGCCTGCGGGCGCGGGGCGTCGAGACGCTGATCGTCACCGGCGCCGAGACGGATGTCTGCGTGCTGGCCGCGGTGCTCGGCGGGGTCGATCTCGGCTACCGGATCGTGCTGGCCACCGACGCCCTGTGCAGCTCCTGCGACGAGGCGCACGACGCCCTCCTGCTGATGTACCGGATGCGCTACGGCCACCAGGTCGAGACGATGACGACCGCCGAGATCCTCGACCGCTGGCGGTGAGCCGGCCGCGCGCCCGCCCTCCGGGCCGGAACATTCGTCCTGTAATGGCCAAGCTCAGGCGAGATCTCCACCCGGCCCCGCCGGCCTTCCCGGTTCACGAACACTCGATCCGTGCGCGCACGCACGCGAAAAACAGTCGCGCCCCATGAACCGACGGCCGGCACGACCGTTATGTTCCTGAACTGGGTTCCGGAGGAAAGGTTATGGCCAAGCACGAGATCCTCGGCTACTTCGAGCACCGCCGCGACGGGGCCTGGGTCTGCGTCCGTCCCTTCACCCTGACCACGCGGGATGCCAGCGTCGACATCCGCCAGGGCATGCGCTTCGACTACGGCAAGCGCGTCGGGGGCGTCGATCTGGCCGAGTACCTCGAGCGCCTGGGCTCGCAGTTCGGCTCCTGAGGCGCGGTCACGCGCGAACCGCACATCGCAGAGCCTTCGACGCGGCGCCGGGCGTGACCCCCGCGCCGCGCTTCGTCGTTCCGGGCGCCGCTCAGGCGCCGCCCCACTGCATCGTCAGGCCGCCGTCGACCACCAGGGTGTGGCCGGTGACGTAGGCGGCCTCCTCCGAGGCGAGGTAGAGGATCGCCCGGGCGATCTCCTCCGGCTGGCCGGCCCGGTGCCACGGGATCCGCTCCAGGGACTGGTCGAGAACCTCCGGCTTCTCGAAGCGGTCGGCGGTCATCGGCGTCTCGATCAGGCCCGGGGCGACGTTGTTGACGTTGATCCGGTCCGCCGCGAGTTCGCGCGACAGGGACCGGCAGAGGGAGCCGAGCCCGGCCTTCGACATGCCGTAGGGGGCGCTCTCCGGCGTCGGCAGGTGCTGGGCCACGGAGGAGACGAACACGATCTTGCCGTTGCCGCCCTGGGCCCGGCGCATCCGGATGAACGGGCGGGCGCAGAACAGCGGCCCCATGAGGTTCACCCGCAGGATCCGCTCCAGCACCGCGTCGTCCATCTCGGCGACCGGCATCCCGCTCATGGCCTGCCCGGCATTGGCCACGAGGATGTCGAGGGTGCCGAACTCGCTGCCGATGCGGTCGAAGGCCGCCGTGACCGCGGCCGGGTCGCCGACGTCGAGCTGGAGCACCAGCGCCCGCCGGCCCGCGGCCTCGACCCGCGCGGCGGTCTCCCGGATGCCCTCGGCGTCGCTGTGGTAGGTGATGGCCACGTCGGCGCCCGCGCGGGCGAGCAGTTCCGCGGTCGCCTGCCCGATGCCGGAATCGGCCCCGGTCACCAGGGCGCGGGTGTCGGTGAAGCGCATCGCGGATCTCTCGCTGGCGCCGCCGTCGCGGCGGGGTGCCTGGGCAATGGGTGTCGCCCGGACCGGTTCCTTGCGCGCGCAGCCGCCGCAGGGGAACCCGACCCGGGCCCGCGTCTTTGACGCCCCGCCGCCGCATGGCCTAGTGAGGACGCATGTCCCTGGAAGATACGACCCGCTCGCTCGCGGAGGAGTGCGCGCCCGACACGCGCAGCCGCATCCTCGCGACGGCGGGCACGTATTTCCGCGAGATCGGCTACCAGAAGACGACCGTGGCCGACATCGCCCGGACGCTGAAGATGAGCCCGGCCAACGTCTACCGCTTCTTCGAGTCGAAGAAGGCGATCAACGAGGCGGTGCTGGAGCGGCTGATCGGCGAGAGCGAGGCGGTGATCCTCGGCATCGCCGACCGGCCGGGCCTCGACGCCACCGCGCGCCTCGCGGCGGCGATCGAGGCCCTGCATCGCGACTGTACCCGGCGCTGCGAGACGTTTCCCCGCCTGCACGAGATGATCGAGGCGGCGATGGCGGAGAGCTGGGACGTCTGCCGCCACCACGTGGCCCGGATCACCGCCGGGTTCGAGCGAATCATCCGGGACGGGGTGGCGCGGGGCGAGTTCGAGGCGGCCGACCCCGCCGAGGCGGCCGCCTGCGTCCACGTCGCCATCGCCCGCTACACCCACCCGCTGCTGGTGGGCTGCTCCACCCTCCAGCCGGTGCCGCCCATGGCGGCGATGACGGCGTTCCTGCTGCGGAGCCTCGCGCCGCGCGGGCCGCTGTCGTAGCGCGCGGCGGCCTACTCGGAGGCCGGTCCCGCCTCCGGCGCCGGCTCGGAGGCGCTGGGCTGCGGGCCGTCATAACCCTCGATCACCAGGATCTCGGCCTCGACGCCGCCGCGCTGCTTGGCCTTGGCGGCCTGGTAGAGGTCGGAGTTCCAGCAGGCGAGGGCGTCGGCGTAGCTCGGGAACTCGATCACCACGTTGCGGGACCGGGCCGGGCCCATCACCGCCTCGTGGGCGCCGCCGCGCACGAGGAAGCGGCCGCCGAACTTGGCGAAGGCCGCGCCGTTGGCCGCCACGTACGCCTTGTAGGCCTCCGCGTCGCGGACATCGACCCGCGCGATCCAGTAGCCCTTGGTCATGCTGCGTCTCCTGCCCTGCGGAGCGAAGTGGGACCGCTCCGCCCGAAGGCAATCCCGCTCGGATCAGGCGAGGTCCGCCACGATCGCCCGCGCCACCGCGCGGGGGTCGGCGGCGCCGGTGATCGGGCGTCCGACCACCACGTGGTCGATCCCGGCCCGGCGGGCATCGCCGGGGGTCATGACCCGCTTCTGGTCGCCGGCCTCGGCGCCCGCCGGGCGGATCCCCGGGGTCACGATCAGCCGGTCCGGGCCGACGACGCGCCGGACCGCGCCCGCCTCGGCGGCCGAGCAGACGAGGCCGTCGATGCCGATCTCGGCCGCCTGGGCGGCGCGCTTGGCGACGAGCTCCGCCACCGGCAGGCCGTAGCCGGCCTCCGCGGCGTCGGCATCGTCGTAGGAGGTCAGCACCGTCACGGCGAGGATCTTGAGCCCCGCGCCCCGGCCGCGGACCGCCGCCCGCATGGTCTGCGGGTAGGCGTGGACGGTGAGGAAGGTGGCGCCGGAGCCCGAGGCCGAGCGCACGCCCTCCTCGACGGTGTTGCCGATGTCGTGGAGCTTCAGGTCGAGGAAGACCTTGAGGCCGCGGCCCGCCAGCCGCTCGGCGAGCGCGAGGCCGCCCGCGTAGCCCAGCTGGTAGCCGATCTTGTAGAAGGTCGCGGCGTCGCCGATCCGGTCGATCAGGGCCTCGGCCGCCCGCACGCTCGGCAGGTCGAGGGCCACGATCAGGCGGTCGCGGGGGTCGGCAATCTCGGTCATCGGCGCGTCCTTCGGAGTCGCGGCAGCGATCCCGCGGAACGCCTGCGCCGTCAATGCCGGCACGGCCACCTCACCCCGCCAGCACCCGCGCCACCTCCGCCTTCAGCACCGGCAGCAGCTCCGCCTCGAACCAGGGCTCGCGCTTGAGCCAGCCGGTGTTGCGCCAGGACGGGTGGGGCAGGGGCAGGACCCGGGGGCGGCGCGGCTCGGCCAGGATCTCCCGCCAGCGCCGCACCGTCCCGGTGAGGCCGCCCGCCATCCGTCCGAGGTGCCAGCCCTGCGCGTACTGGCCGATCACCAGGATCAGCTCCAGGTCCGGCAGGCCGGAGAAGAGCTCCGCCCGCCAGCGCTCGGCGCATTCCCGGCGGGGCGGCCGGTCGCCGCCCTTGGCGTCGAGCCCGGGGAAGCACGACCCCATCGGCACGATCGCGACCCGGGCGGGATCGTAGAACCGCGCCTCGTCGAGCCCGAGCCAGGATCGCAGCCGCACGCCGGACGGGTCGGTGAACGGCTGGCCGGTGCGGTGCGCGCGGGTACCGGGCGCCTGGCTGGCGATGCACAGGCGGGCCGTGGCCGAGCCCTGCACGATCGGCCGGGGCTCCTGGGGCAGGGGCGGACCGTAGCGCGGCGTGTCGCGGCAGAGGCGGCAGGCGCGCAGGCGCGCGGCGGTGTCGTCGAAGGCGGGCATGGCCCGGAGATGGCGTCGCGGCGCGCGAAAAAGAAACGGCGCGGTGTCGCGCCGCGCCGTCGTCAGTCGGGTCTCTTGCCTTGGGGGGAAGGCCCCTCCGTCCTACGCCGATCCGCGCGATCGGAACGTGCGTTTCCTCACGCGCCCTTCGCGCCCGAGAGGTCGAGGGGCAGGGAGCGCAGGCGCCGGCCGGTCGCGGCGAAGACCGCGTTGGCGATCGACGGCCCGAGCACGGGCACGCCCGGCTCGCCGATCCCAGTGGGCGCCGCCTGGCTCGGCACGATGTGCACCTCAACCTTCGGCATCTCGCTCATCCGGGTCGGCTCGTAGGCGTCGAAATTGTGCTCCTGCACCTGGCCGTCCTTGAGGGTGATGCGGTTGCGCAGCACCGCCGACAGGGCGAAGCCCACCGCGCCCTCGACCTGCGCGCGGATCACGTCCGGGTTGACCGGAACGCCGACATCCACCGCCGCCACGATCCGGTTCACCCGGATCGCGGCGTCGTGCGCCGTGACGTCGGCCACCATGGCGACGTAGGAGCCGAAGGATTCGTGGACCGCCACCCCGAGGCCGCGGCCCTGCTCCTGCGGCCTGGCGCTCCAGCCGGCCTTGTCGGCGGCGAGCTTCAGCACGCCCGACAGCCGCGGCGCCTGGGTCAGGAGGGAGAGCCGGTAGGCGACCGGATCGACGCTGGCGGCGTGCGCCAGCTCGTCGATCATCACCTCCATCACGTGGGCCGTGTGGGTGTGGCCGACCGAGCGCCACCACAGGACGGGCACGCCCTCGCGGCCGTTGTGGACGCCGAACCGGTAGGCCGGCAGCGCGTAGGGCGTGTCGGAGGCGCCCTCGACGGTGGTGGAATCGATGCCGTTCTTGACGATCATCGCCTCGAAGGGCGAGCCGATCATGATCGACTTGCCGACCATGACGTGGTCCCAGCCGACCACCGCGCCCTTGCCGTCGATGCCGGCCCGGACCTTATGGAGCACGGTCGGGCGGTAATAGCCGCCGGCCATGTCGTCCTCGCGGGTCCAGACGAGGTGGACCGGGGCCTTCTCGCCGGACGCCTTGAAGACGGCAGCGGCCTCCGCGAGGTAGTCGGCGGTGGGGGTCGCCCGGCGGCCGAAGGAGCCGCCGGCCCAGTTGCTGTGCAGCCGGACCCGGTCGGCCGTCACGCCGAGGATCGCCGCCATCGTCGCCTGCTCGACGGTCTGGAACTGGAAGCCCGCGTAGACGTCGTAGCCGCCGTCGGCCGCCCGCTCGATCGTGGCGTTCAGGGGCTCCATCGCCGCGTGGGCGAGGTAGGGGAAGGTGAACTCGGCCTCGACGACCTTGGCGGCGCCCTTCAGCGCCGCCCGCGGGTCGCCGCGCTCGGACGCCGTCAGGCCCGGGCCCTTGGCCCGCTCCCGGTACTCGGCCAGGATCGCGTCGGACGAGCGGGTCTCGGCGGCGCTGTCGTCCCAGGCGACGGTCAGCGCCTCGCGGCCCTTCATGGCCGACCACGTGTCGCGGGCGATCACCGCCACGCCGGTCGGCACCTGCACCACGTCGAGGACGCCCGCGACCTTCCGGGCGGCCGCGGCGTCGAAGCTCTTCACGGTGGCGCCGAAGCGCGGCGCCCGCGCCACGACGGCCGTGACCTGGTTCGGGCGGCGAATGTCGAGGGAGTAGACCGCCGTGCCGTTCGTCTTGGCGACGGAATCGAGGCGCGGCACCTTCGCGCCGATCAGCGTCCACTCGCTCGGATCCTTGAGCCGCGGCTCGGAGGGCACCGGCAGGGAGGCGGCCGAGAGGGCGAGCTCGCCGAACCGGGCCTGCCGGCCGGACGGGGCGTGGCGCACGAGACTGTCGGCGACCGTGATCTCGGAGACCGGCACCTTCCAGCGGAAGGCGGCCTCGGCCATCAGCATCTCGCGGGCGGCCGCGCCCGCCTTGCGCAGCTGGAACCAGGAATTGGCCACCGCGGTCGAGCCGCCGGTGCCCTGGATCGGGCCCATCAGGGTGTTGTTGTAGAGCGCCGCGTCCGCGGGCGCGAACTCGGTCCGGACGTGTCGCCAGTCGGCGCCGAGCTCGTCGGCCAGGATCGTGGCGAGCCCCGTCGTGTTCCCTTGGCCCATGTCGAGGTGCTTGATCACCACCGTGACGGTGTCGTCCGCGCCGATCCGCACGAAGGCGTTGGGCTGCGCCTTCACGTCGGCGAGGTTCGGGCCGGGCGCGGCGCGGGCGGGTTTCGGGTCGAGCCGGAACGCGACCACGAGGGCGCCGGCGCCGGCCAGCAGGCCGCGGCGGCTGGGACGGGCGGGCAGGGGGCTCGGTCGACGGGCGTTCAGCATGGCGGCGAGGCTCCGGTCGGGACCGCGGGGCGGGGCGGGCGAGGGGCAGAGGAAGGTGGGCGCCGGGACGGATCAGGCGAGGCTGCGCGCGGCTTCGTGAATCGCCGCGCGGATGCGCTGATACGTGCCGCAGCGGCAGATGTTGCCGTCCATGGCGCCGTCGATGTCGGCGTCGGTCGGCTTGGCGTTGCCCGAGAGCAGGCCGATGGCCGACATGATCTGGCCGGACTGGCAGTAGCCGCACTGGACCACGTCGAGCTTGCGCCAAGCCGCCTGGACGGCCTCGGCCACCCGGCCCGACACGCCCTCGATGGTGGTGACCTGCGCGGTGCCGACATCGCCCAGGCGCGTCTGGCAGGCGCGGACCGGCTGGCCGTCGAGATGGACCGTGCAGGCGCCGCACTGCGCGATGCCGCAGCCGTACTTGGTGCCGGTGGCGTCGAGCCGGTCGCGCAGGACCCAGAGCAGGGGCATGTCGGGATCGGCGTCGATCGCGTGCGCGACGCCGTTGACGGTCAGATTCGGCATGGTCGGCGACCCTCTCTCGACGCGCGTGTCCGGGCGCCCCGGATCGCGGCGTGCGGCCGCGCTCGGGCAAGCGGGCCTGCGCGCCAGGATAGCGGGCGCCGGCCCGGACACGATGTGCGGCACCGCACGTCGATCCGGCGCAACGACAGGCTCACCACAGCCCGCGATGCTTAAGATTGAGGGGATGCCGGCAGCCCCTTCTTAACACATCCGCCCCATCCTCACGGAGAGGTTCCCAGCCACCGCCGCCCGCCCGCGCATTCGAGCCGAGTTTCAAGACGCGCATGTCCGATCTCACCGTCGAGATGGTCCAGCGCGGTCGCGGCCCCTCGACGGAGGAGGCGGCGCGCCGCCTCGGGGTTGCCCGCGAGATCCGCTCGGCCCGCGAGAAGCTGACCTCGCAGACCGGCCTGGAGCGGGCCTTCGACTACGAGCTGCTGCGTCACTACGCCCAGTACCGGGCCGGCGCGGGCATCCCGCTGGCGGGGTTCGCGGCGGCCCTGGCCGCGGCGGCGACCTTCTGGATCGCGCCGCCGGTGGCCGTGGCCTGGGCGCTCGGCGTCTTCCTGATGATCACGCTCAACACGACGTTGAGCCGGCGTTTCCTCCGGGCGGACCCGGCGACGATCCCGCTCGCCCGCTGGCGCCGCCGCTTCCTGATCGGCGAGGTGCTGCAGAGCCTGTCGTGGGCCGCGATGATCGGGCTCGGCACGACCGGCGGCTGGACCTTCGCGCTGTTCGGCCTCGTCATCGCCTCCGCGGTCACCACCATGCTGGCCGCGACGGTGCCGCTCGCCGCCGTCGCGGCCCTGGTGCCGCTGGCCCTCGCCACCGCCTCGCTGGCGGCCTTCTCCCGCGGGATGGACCTGCTGATGCTGGTGGTGATGGCCGGCGGCGCGCAGGTCTTCTTCCTCGGCCTGTCCCGCCGCCTCTACACCTCGACGGTGGGCGCCCTGCGCTCCCGCGCCGAGAAGGACGCGGTGTTCGGCGAGCTGGAGCAGGCCAAGGCCAACTCGGACGAGGCCCGCCGCCGGGCCGAGGAGGCCAACCTCGCGAAGTCGCGCTTCCTCGCCACGATGAGCCACGAGCTGCGCACGCCGCTCAACGCCATCCTGGGCTTCTCGGAGGTGATGAAGAACGAGGTGTTCGGCACCCACACGGCGCCGTCCTACCGCGAGTACTCGCACGACATCCACGACAGCGGGATGCACCTCCTGAACCTGATCAACGAGATCCTCGACCTGTCGCGGATCGAGGCGGGGCGCTACGAGCTCAACGAGGAGCCGGTGCAGCTCGCCCACGTGGTCGAGGAGTGCCGCCACATGATGGGCCTGCGGGCCAAGGCGAAGAACCAGACCTTCCACGACCTCGTCGACGCCTCGCTGCCGCGGCTCTGGGCCGACGAGCGGGCGCTGCGCCAGATCGTCTTGAACCTGCTGTCGAACGCCGTGAAGTTCACGCCCCCGGGCGGCGAGATCTGGCTGAAGGTCGGCTGGACCGCCTCGGGCGGCCAGTACGTGTCGGTGAAGGACAGCGGCCCGGGCATCCCCGAGGACGAGCTCGGCACGGTCCTGTCGTCGTTCGGGCGCGGCTCGCTGGCGATCAAGACCGCCGAGCAGGGCTCCGGCCTGGGCCTGCCGATCGTGAAGGGCCTCGTGGAGCTGCACGGCGGGCAGTTCCAGCTGTCCTCCAAGCCCCGCGAGGGCACCGAGGTGGTGGTGACCCTGCCGGCCGCTCGGGTCATGGACACGCTGCCGCCGGTCGAGGTCGAGCCGGACTTCGTGGGCCCCGTGCGCGGCCCCCTCAACCGCGCCGCCTGAGCGGCCCGGCGGGCCGCGCGCCCCGGTTCAGCCGAGACCGCCGAGGGCGCAGATCCGCGCCCACTCGGCCTCGGTCACCGGCTGCACCGACAGGCGGGAATTGTTGACCAGCACCATGCCGGCGAGCGCCGGGTCGGTCTTGATCGCCTCGAGCGTGACCGGGCTCGGCATCGCCCGCACGGCCTTGACGTCGACCATGCCGAAGCGGCCGGTCTCGTCCGTGTGGTCGGGATAGTAGGCGCGGGTCACCGCCACGATGCCGACCACCGCCTTGCCCTCGTTCGAGTGGTAGAAGAAGCCCCGCTCGCCGACCTGCATGGCCATCAGCTGCTTCTTGGCGAGGTGGTTGCGCACGCCGTTCCAGTACGTGCCGGCTTCCCCGGCCGCGACCTGCTGATCCCACGACCAGGTCGCGGGCTCGGATTTGAACAGCCAGTACGCCATCGCTGAAGTCCCAGTAGACCGCCCGGCCGGGCGGCGCGCCCCGCCATAGCCCAGCTTCGCCCCCCGGGGACAGGCCGGCGCGGCCGTGGCCGGGCGCGGCGCCCGCGACCAAGCACAGCCCGCGTAGAACGCCGCGCAGTTCTATCGCAATCCTTGGGCAAATATTAAATTCTGCATGCAATATCCGTAGAGCGTACCTCATACCAATCACCGGTTGCATATATGTTCTCAGTCATCGGTTGTTTTGCCGGGGAACACAATCTGTGGTTGGTATCCCTCGCGGCCCTCGTCTGCGCGCTGGCGAGCGGCACCGCGATGGAGCTGCTCACCCATGCCGGCCGGACCGGCGGCCGCGGCCGCTACGTCTGGCTCGCGGTGGCCGCCGCCGCCGGGGGATCGGGGATCTGGGCGACGCATTTCCTGGCGATGCTCGCCTTCGAGCCCGGGCTGCCGTCGGGCTACGGCGTCGGGCTGACGCTCCTCTCCTACGTGGACGCCGTCGCGATCACCGGGCTCGGCTTCGCCCTGGCCGCGTCCGGCCGGTCGGTCCAGGCGGGCCTCGGCGGCGCCGTGGTCGGCGGCGGCATCGCGACCATGCACTACACCGGCATGGCGGCCTACCAGGTGGCGGGGCACCTCGCCTGGAATCCCGCGCTGGTCGCGGTCTCGGTCGGCCTCGGGGCGGGGCTCGGCGCCGCCGCCCTGGTGGTCGGCCTGTCGGCCACCACAGTCCGGGGTCGGTACGGCGGCGCCGCGCTGCTGATCCTGGCGATCTGCGGCCACCACTTCGCCGGCATGGGCGCGGTGACCCTCCATCCCGACCCCACCGTGGCGATCCCCTCGGGGGCGATCCGGACCGGATGGCTCGCGGCGGCCGTGGCGGTGGCGAGCTGCCTGATCCTGCTGCTCGCCGGCGCCGCCCTCGTGGTCGACCTGCGCGAGCGCCGCCGCGCCGATCTCGAGCGCGAGCGCCTGCGCAGCCTCGCCAACGCGGCCGTGGAAGGCCTCGTCGTCTGCCGCGGCGGCGAGATCGTCAGCGCCAACGAGGCCTTCGCCCGGCTCGCGGGCCTGGAGGCGGCCCTCCTGACGGGGCGGAGCCTGAGCGCCTACCTGCCGGACCTCGTGCCCGGCGCCGGGACGGCCGACCAGCCCCTGGAGACCGAACTCCTCCCGGCGGGAGGCGCCCCCATCCCGGTGGAGGTGATCATGCGCCCGGTCGCCGAGTACGGGCGCCTGCCGCACCACGCCGTGGCAGTGCGCGACCTGCGCGCCCGGCGCCGGGCCGAGAGCGAGATCCACTACCTCGCCCACCACGACGCGCTCACCGGCCTCGCCAACCGCACGAGCTTCCACGCGCGGCTCGAGCGGGAGATGCGCGCCGCGGACGTCCGGGGCGGCCGGCTCGCGGTGCTGTGCCTCGACCTCGACCGCTTCAAGGAGGTCAACGACCTCTTCGGGCACGCGACCGGCGACGCGATGCTGCGCGACCTCGCCCTCCGGGTCGGCGGCCTCCTCGATCCCAAGCAGCTGATGGCGCGGCTCGGCGGCGACGAGTTCGCCATCCTGACGCCGCAGGCGGAGGGACACGTGGAGGGACACGTGGAGGGACACGTGGAGGGACACGTGGAGGGACACGTGGAGGGACAGGCCGAGCGGCTGGCCGAGCGGATCCTCGCCACCCTGGCGGCGGTGCCGGCCGCCTCCGGCCCGGTGATCGCCACCAGCATCGGCATCGCGGTCTATCCCGACGACGCCGCGGACCTGCGCGCGCTGCTGAGCCACGCCGACGCCGCCCTCTACCGGGCCAAGAACGAGGGGCGCGGGACCTGCCGGCGCTACGACGCCAGCATGGGCGCGGAGATCCGCGACCGGCGCCAGCTCGAGCACGACCTCCGCCACGCGGTGGCGCGGGGCGAGCTGGCGCTCGTCTACCAGCCGCAGAGCCGGATCGAGTCCGGCACGGTCACGGGCTTCGAGGCGCTGCTGCGCTGGCACCATCCGGACAGGGGCAGCATCTCGCCGGCCCTGTTCGTCCCGATCGCCGAGGAGACCGGGGCGATCCTCGAGATCGGCGCCTGGGTGCTGCGAGAGGCCTGCCGGGCGGCGGCCGCTTGGCCGAACCCGCTGGCGATCGCCGTCAACGTGTCGGCGGTGCAGCTCCACAACCCGCTCTTCGTCCAGTTCGTCCACGGCACCCTGTACGAGGCCGGGCTGCGGGCGGAGCGCCTGGAGATCGAGATCACCGAGACGGCGCTGATCCGGGACCCGGCCCGGGCGCTCCTCACGCTGCGCCAGCTCAAGGCCCTCGGCGTGCGGATCGCCATGGACGATTTCGGCACCGGCTACTCGTCGCTGTCGAACCTGCGCTCCTTCCCGTTCGATCGGATCAAGATCGACGGCTCGTTCATCAGGGCGGTCCACACCAACCCGCAGGGGGCGGCGATCGTGCGCTCCGTCCTGGGACTGGGGCGCGGCCTCGGGCTCGCCGTGGTGGCGGAGGGCGTGGAGACCGCCGAGGAGCTGTCCTTCCTGGCCGGCGAGCAGTGCCACCTCGCCCAGGGCTACCTGCTGGGTCGGCCGGCGCCGATCGCGCGCTTCGCGGACCACACCCACGGCCAAGGACGAGACCGCGCTGTACCGGCGGCCTCGGTGGCGTGACGGGGGTTGCGGGCGGGGGATGGCGGGCCGGGGCCGGCGCTCAGTCGGTCTCCCCGCGCAGCGGACGGGCCAGCAGGCCGGCGATCACGTCGTCGACGCTGGCCGTGCCCGCCACGATGGCCGCGACGGCCTCCGCCACCGGCATCTCGATGCCCTTGGCGGCCGCCAGCCCGGCGAGCGCCGCGGCCGTGAACGCCCCGGTGCCGGTCGGGAGCTTGCTGTCGTCGAGCCCCAGGCGCCGGAACGCCGCCTCGTCGAAGCCGAAGATGCCCGAGACCGCGCGCAGGTAGCGCTCCTCGGCCTCGTGCAGCGCCCCGTCGGCGCCGGCGATCTGGAACAGGCCGTCGAGCACGTCCTCGAGGAGCGCCGGCTCGTCGCCGAAGGTGGTCGCCAGCTGCTGGGCGTAGGCCTCGAAGCCGTTGGTGGTCTTCTTGGCGAGGTCGAACAGGCGCTCGACGCCCGCCCGCGCGGACGGCTCCACCTGCACGACCCGGCCGCGTCTGAGAAGGCGCGCAGGGCGACCCGGGCGCGGTCCACCACCACGTCGACCACGGCGGCCTGGAAGCTCGCGCAGAGATCGGCGACGTCGCGCTCGGCCAGCGGGGCGATCCGCTCGGCCTCGATCCGCACGGCGGTCTTGAGGCCCGAGAGGGAGAAGTCGGCCTCGCGGCGGCCGAGCATCGGCCGGGGCAGGGCGAAGCGCTCGGGATCGCCGGCCTCGGCCACGCGCTCGACCTCGGGGCCGCCGGGATAGCCGAGGCCCAGGAGCTTGGCGACCTTGTCGAAGGCCTCGCCGATGGCGTCGTCGACGGTGGAGCCGAGGCGCACGTAGTCGCCGACGCCGCGCACGGCGACGAGCTGGGTGTGGCCGCCCGAGACCAGGAGCAGCAGGTAGGGGAAGGCGATGCCGTCGGTGAGCCGCGCCGTGAGGGCGTGGGCCTCCAGGTGGTTGACGGCGAGCAGGGGCTTGCGGGTCACGAGCGCCAGGGTCTTGGCGGTGACGAGGCCGACCAGCACGCCGCCGATCAGCCCGGGCCCGGCCGCCACCGCGATGCCGTCGAGGTCCCGGAAGCCCGTTCCGGCCCGGTCGAGGGCGCGGGCGATCAGCCGGTCGAGCACCTCGACATGGGCGCGGGCGGCAATCTCCGGCACGACGCCGCCGTAGGCCGCGTGCTCGGCGATCTGGCTCAGCACCTCGTTGGCGCGGATCTGGGCGACCCCCTCCTCGTCGACCGACACCACCGCGGCGGCGGTCTCATCGCAGGTGGTCTCGATGCCGAGCACGGTCTTCTGCACGCGCGGAACTCCTTAGTCCGGGCTCATCCTATCCGGCGGCGGTGGCGGCGCGAAGGCGGCCGGCCCATGCCCATGCCCATGCCCGGGCCCGGAGCGTGGTGGATGCGCGCCGCCCTCCGTCCCCGAACGGTGGCGCGCCGGCCGTCGTCAGTCGACGGCGACCATGACGTCGGAGGCCTTGATCACCGCGTAGGCGGGACCGCCGGCGACGAGCTTGAGGGACTCGACGGCCGCGTTGGTGATCGAGGCGGTGACCACCTGGCCGGGGCTGATCTCGATCTTCACGTGGGAGGTGGTCGCCCCCTTCTCCACCGAGACGACCGTACCCTTGAGGACGTTGCGCGCGCTGATCTTCATGGTCTGCTGCCAATCTCCACGAGCGGCACCGGAACGGGCCGCGGGGCGGCCCCGGGCCGGTCTCCTACAGCATGGCGGAGCCCGGCGCGACCGCCTCAGCGCGGATCGGCCCCGGGCGCGCCGGGCTCGTCCTCGGGGACCGGCGCGGCGCCCCAGGCGGCGAGCGCGGCGTTGAGGTCTTCGAGGACGAAGTGCCGGGCGCTGTCCCGGTCGTAGCCTTCCGCGAGGAGTTCGTCGTAATCCGTGAAGACGTGGCGCGCGTAGGCCACGAGGGCGAGGCGGGCCGCCGTCTCGGGGGCGGCCCGGCGCAGGCCCGGGCTCGCCAGCGCCCGGTCGAGGGCGGCCTCCGCCTCGAAATCCGGCAGGCGCGGGGCGAGGCGGGCCAGGGCCGCGGCGACGGCCTCCCGGCGGTTCAGGGGCGGACCGGCGCTCACCGGGGATCTGCCGTCGGCATGATTTTAAAGGTGTGATCGGGTAGGATCGCCGCCAGATGAGGCGGGGCCGGCACAGGATCCTCCGCCGGGGAGATCACGTCCATGGCAATTCTTCGTCCCGCGCTGCTTCTCGGCCTCCTGCTCGGGGCGACGCCGGCGCTGGCCCAGAGCCCGGCTCCGGGCGCGGGCCCAGGCCCCGCCGCCCCGGCCGGCCCCATCGTGGGCGGCCGCCGGGTCACCCCCATGAGCCAGACCAAGCCGACGGGCAACGCCGCCGTCACCGGCCTGCCGCAGCCCGTGAACCAGGCCGAGATGATCAAGGCCCAGAAGGCCGCCGAGGCCCGCTCGAAGGCCTGGGACAGCAAGATGCGGCACACGATGGGCTCGATCTGCCACGGCTGCTGAGGCCCGCATCCCGTCCCGGGTGCCGGAGGTCCGCCTTCGGGACGGGGCTCTCGAAACGCGAAGGGGCCGCCCGAACGGGCAGCCCCTCCATCGGTCGCCGGGGCGACAGGATCAGCGGGAGTAGAACTCGATGACGAGGTTCGGCTCCATCTGCACCGGGTAGGGCACCTCGGACAGGCTGGGGATGCGGGTGACGCGGGCGGTCATCTTGGCGTGGTCGGCCTCGATGTAGTCCGGCACGTCGCGCTCGGAGAGCTGGGTCGCCACGATGACGATCTCGAGCTGGCGGGACGACTCCTTGACCTCGATCAGGTCGCCGGCCTTGACTTGGTAGCTCGGGATGTTGACGCGCACGCCGTTCACCTTGACGTGCCCGTGGTTGACGAACTGGCGCGCGGCGAACGGGGTCGCGACGAACTTCGCCCGGTAGACCACGGCGTCGAGGCGGCGCTCGAGCAGGCCGACGAGGTTCTCGCCGGAATCGCCGCGCAGGCGGATCGCCTCGGCGTAGTAGCGGCGGAACTGCTTCTCGGTGATGTTGCCGTAGTAGCCCTTGAGCTTCTGCTTGGCGCGCAGCTGCGTGCCGAAGTCGCTCATCTTACCCTTGCGGCGCTGGCCGTGCTGGCCGGGGCCGTACTCGCGGCGGTTGACGGGGCTCTTCGGGCGGCCCCAGATGTTCTGGCCCATGCGGCGGTCGAGCTTGTGCTTCGCCTGAATCCGCTTCGACATATCTTTCGCGTCCTCTCGTGACGAGAATGAGGAACGCGCCCTCCTTTTCCCGGCCCTTCGCGGTCCGGGACGACAGGGCGGGAGGATCCCGCCCACGGGTGCGCGTGAAAACGCGACGGGGCCCCGCTCGGAGCCCCATCGTCGGGCGGGTCTTTAGGGGACGGAGGCGCCGCGGTCAACCGTGAGAGGTCAGATGGACGAGTCAGTGGCGGTCCGGCGCGGTGTGCCGACGGACGCGGAGGCGATCCGGGCGCTGGTGGAGGTGGCCTACAGCAAGTGGATCCCGGTGATCGGCCGCCTGCCAATTCCCATGCAGGCGGATTACGCGCAGGCTCTGCGGGACAACCGCTTCGACCTGCTGCCCGCCGGTCCGGATCTCGCCGGGTTGATCGAGACGAGGGCGGAGGCCGACCATCTGCTGGTCGTCAACGTCGCGGTGCACCCGGCCTTCCAGGGGCGGGGCTTCGGCAGCCGGCTGATGAGTCTCGCGGATGCCGTCGCGGCCGGGGCGGGGCTCGCGCGGCTGCGCCTCTACACCAACAAGAAGTACACGGCGAACCTGCGCCTCTACGGCGCGCTGGGCTACCGGGTGGAGCGGGAGGCGCTCTACGACGGACCGGGCCGGACTCGCGACGACGACGTCACCGTGCACATGGTGAAGGACTTGGTTTGAGGAATCGGCGCCGGCCCTGCCGTCATCGCGAGCAGCGAAGCGCCCCAGGGTCGCGCACCGCCGTCGAGCGTGGCGCCTCTGGATCGCTTCGCTCCGCTCGCAAAGACGGGGCGTCGCCCGGCTCCCCTCAGGTCACCACGCTCGGCTCAGGCCTTCCGGTGCGGGGCTCGATCTCGGCGATCGCGCGGGCCGCGGCCGCGACCGGGGCCAGCACCTCGGCCACGGCCGAGTCGAGCCGGTCCGGCGCGTTCTCGTAGCGCTCCAGGTAGACCCGCAGCGTCGCCCCGGCGGTGCCGGTGCCGGAGAGCCGGAACACCGCCCGCGCGTCCTCGGCGAAGCCGATCCGGATGCCCTGACGCTCGGTCATCGAGCCGTCCACCGGGTCGCGGTAGGCGAACTCGTCGGCCGTCGACACCGTGAGGTCGCCGATCCGCGTGCCCGGCAGCTCGGCGAGTTTCTCGCGGAGCGCGTCCATCAGGCCGTTGGCGGCGTCCGAGTCGACCTCCTCGTAATCGTGGCGGGCGTAGTAGTCGCGCCCGTAGGCGCGCCAATGCGCCCGCACCAGCGCGTCGGCGCGCTCGCCGGTGGCGGCCAGGATGTTGAGCCAGAGCAGCACCGCCCAGAGTCCGTCCTTCTCGCGCACGTGGTTCGAGCCGGTACCGGCGCTCTCCTCGCCGCACAGGGTGATGAGGCCCGCATCCAGCAGGTTCCCGAAGAACTTCCAGCCGGTGGGGGTCTCGTAGGCCTTGATGCCGAGGGCGGCCGCGACCCGGTCGGCGGCGCGGCTCGTGGGCATGGACCGCGCGACACCGGCGAGCCCGCCCGCGTAGCCCGGCGCCCGGTGGGCGTGGGCGGCGAGCAGGGCGAGGCTGTCGCTCGGCGTCACGAACAGGCCCGGCGCCACGATCATGTTGCGGTCGCCGTCGCCGTCCGAGGCGGCGCCGAAATCCGGCGCGTCCGGGCCCTGCATCAGGTCGAACAGGTCGTGGCAGTGGACCGGGTTCGGGTCCGGGTGGTGGCCGCCGAAATCCTCCTTCGGCTCGGCGTTGACCACCGTGCCGGCGGGGGCGCCGAGCATCCCTTCGAGGATCGCCGTCGCGTAGGGGCCGGTCACCGCGCTCATGGCGTCGAAGCGCATGCGGAAGCCGGAGGCGAACAGGCGCGACACCGCGTCGAAGTCGATGAGCGTGCGCATCAGCTCGGCATAGTCGGCCACCGGGTCGATCACCGTGACGGTCATGGTGCCGAGGCGGGTGTCGCCGAGCGTGTCGAGGTCGAGATCCGGGGCCTCGACGAGACGGTACTCGGTCAGCGCCTTGGCCCGCGCGAAGATCGCGTCGGTGACGGATTCCGGTGCCGGGCCGCCATTGGCGGCGTTGAACTTGATGCCGAAATCGCCCTCCGGTCCGCCCGGGTTGTGACTCGCCGAGAGCACGATGCCGCCGAGCGCCTTGGCCTTCCGGATCACGCAGGAGGCGGCCGGCGTCGAGAGCAGGCCGCCCTGCCCGACCAGCACCCGGCCGAACCCGTTGCCGGCTGCGAGGCGCAGCGTCTTCTGCACCACCTCCCGGTTGAGGAAGCGCCCATCGCCGCCGAGCACCAGGGTGGCGCCCGCCTTGTCGGGCAGGGTGTCGAAGATCGCCTGGACGAAGTTCTCGACGTAGTTCGGCTGCCGGAACACCGGCACCTTCTTGCGCAGGCCGGAGGTGCCCGGCTTCTGGTCGGGGAAGGGCGTGGTGGCGACGGTCGTCGGGGTCGTCATAGGCGGGCGTCTCCCGGGCTCTCCCGCCTCAATGCCCGCGCGGAGGCGCGGCGTCACCAGCCCCGGCGACAGGGGCGGGCTTTTTTCACGGCGTTTCGGGGGATCAGGCGACGGAAGCGTCTTTGCGCGCGGCGCGCGGCAATCCGGCAGCGCCGCGCTCATCGAGGTCGCGCGGCCCGGGGTCGCTTCGCTGCGCTCGCGATGACGACAGGATCGAAGCGCTCCGCACCGCTACTCCGCCGCCTGCCGGGCCGCGTAGCCCAGCCGCTCGTTCAGCGCGCGGATCAGCTTGGCGGCAGCCTCGGCGATCACCGTGCCGGGCGGGAAGATCGCCGCCGCGCCCGCCGCCGTCAGCGCCTCGTAGTCGCCCGGCGGGATGACGCCGCCGATGGCGATCATCACGTCGTCGCGGCCCTGCTCGGTGAGCGCCGCCTTCAGCTCCGGCACCAGCGTCAGGTGGCCGGCCGCCAGCGACGAGACGCCGACGATGTGCACGTCGTTCTCCACCGCCTGCCGGGCGGCCTCCGCCGGCGTGGCGAAGAGGGGCCCGATATCCACGTCGAAGCCGAGATCCGCGAAGGCCGAGGCGATCACCTTCTGGCCGCGGTCGTGCCCGTCCTGGCCCATCTTGGCGACCAGGATGCGCGGCCGGCGGCCGTCATTCTCCTCGAACGCCTCGACCAGCGCCCGGACTTCCTCGACCACAGGCGACATGCCCCCCACCTCGCGCTTGTAGACGCCGGAGATCGAGCGGATCTCGGCGCGGTGCCGGCCCCAGGCCTTCTCCAGGGCCTCCGAAATCTCGCCCACCGTCGCCTTGGCGCGGGCCGCCTCGACGGCGAGTTCCAGCAGGTTGCCGGCGCCGTCGGCGGCCTTCGTGAGCGCCTCCAGCCGCGCGGAAACCGCGGCCTCGTCGCGCTCGGCGCGCAGGCGCTTGAGCTTGTCGATCTGGAGCCGGCGGACATTGCCGTTGTCCACCCGCAGCAGCTCGATCGCCATCTCGTCGTCGGCCCGGAACTTGTTCACGCCGACGATGGTCTGGCGGCCGGAATCGATCCGCGCCTGGGCCCGGGCGGCGGCCTCCTCGATCCGCAGCTTCGGGATGCCGGCCTCGATCGCCTTGGCCATGCCGCCGAGCCCGTCGACCTCGCGGATGTGCTCCCAGGCCCGGGCGACCATGTCGGCGGTGAGCTTCTCCACGTAGTAGGAGCCGCCCCAGGGATCGACGATCCGGGTGGTGCCGCTCTCCTGCTGCAGGAACAGCTGGGTGTTGCGGGCGATCCGGGCCGAGAAGTCGGTCGGCAGGGCCAGCGCCTCGTCCAGCGCGTTGGTGTGGAGCGACTGCGTGCCGCCCTGCGTCGCCGCCATCGCCTCGATGTTGGTGCGGGTGACGTTGTTGAACACGTCCTGCGCGGTGAGCGACCAGCCCGAGGTCTGCGAGTGGGTGCGCAGCGCCAGGGACTTCTCCGACTTCGGGTCGAACCCCTTCACGAGCTTCGCCCAGATCAGGCGCGCGGCCCGCATCTTGGCGATCTCCATGAAGAAGTTGGTCGAGATCGCCCAGAAGAACGACAGGCGCGGGGCGAACTGGTCGATGGTCAGCCCGGCGGCCAGCCCCGCCTTGATGTACTCGACGCCGTCGGCCAGCGTGTAGGCGAGTTCGAGATCGTTCGTCGCCCCGGCCTCCTGCATGTGGTAGCCGGAAATCGAGATCGAGTTGAACTTCGGCATGTTCTTCGACGTGTAGGCGAAGATATCCGAGATGATCCGCATCGATCCCCTGGGGGGATAGATGTAGGTGTTGCGGACCATGAACTCCTTGAGGATGTCGTTCTGGATCGTGCCGGCGAGCTTCTGGGGCGGCACGCCCTGCTCCTCGGCGGCGACGATGTAGAGGGCGAGGATCGGCAGCACCGCGCCGTTCATCGTCATCGATACGGTCATCTCGTCGAGGGGAATCCCCGAGAACAGCGTGCGCATGTCGTAGATCGAGTCGATCGCCACGCCCGCCATGCCGACATCGCCCGAGACGCGGGGATGGTCGGAATCGTAGCCGCGGTGGGTGGCGAGGTCGAAGGCGACCGACAGGCCCTTCTGCCCGGCCGCGAGGTTGCGCCGGTAGAAGGCGTTCGAATCCTCGGCCGTGGAGAAGCCGGCGTACTGCCGGATCGTCCAGGGCTGGGTGACGTACATGGTCGGGTAGGGGCCGCGCAGGAACGGCGCGATCCCCGGATAGGTGTCGAGGAACTCGATCCCCTCCCGGTCCTCAGGCCCGTAGCGGCCCTTCACCGGGATGCCCTCCGGCGTCATCCAGGGCTCGCCGAGCGCCGGAGCCGCCACCGCGAGCGATTCGCCTGAGAACGGGACTTCGGCGAAGTTCGGGATGCGGGAGGTCATGGCGTTGACTCGTTGTGGCGTTTGTCACGCCATTATAGGGACCCGCTCGGAGCGGGCTACTCCCCTATCGGTCGAGCTTCCGCGGAGGCGCGCAGCACAGGCGCCTCAGCGCACCTCGGCGTCCCGTTGCCCTGGGCCGCGCCGCAGGAGGTAGATCACCGCGCCCGCCAGCATCAGCGCCATCCCGTACCACGTGATCGCGTAGACAAGATGGTTGTTGGGGAAGGCGATCACCGTCAGGCCGCCCACCGGCAGGCCGCCGGGATTGGGCGTCGCGTCCGCGTCCACGAAGTAGGGGGCGACGTCGGTCAGGCCGCGCGCCGCCGCGATCGCCGCCACGTCGCGGGAGTACCAGCGGTCGTCCCTGGCATCGTTGGAGCGCAGGAACGCGCCCTTCGGCTCGGTCAGCCGCAGGAGACCGGTGACCGCGGTCTCGCCCGCGACCTGCCCGGCCGCCCGGCTCGCCGGATCCCGCCGGGCGCCGGGCACGAAGCCGCGGTTGACCAGCACGAGGGTCCCGTCGGGACGCCGCAGGGGCGTCAGCACCCAGAAGCCGCCGCCCAGCTCGGTGACGGCCTGAACCAGGGTCTCGCGATCGTGCAGGAACGTGCCGGTGATCTGGA
Source organism: Methylobacterium mesophilicum (assembly GCF_036441335.1). Taxonomy (GTDB): domain Bacteria; phylum Pseudomonadota; class Alphaproteobacteria; order Rhizobiales; family Beijerinckiaceae; genus Methylobacterium; species Methylobacterium mesophilicum_B. Next base: position 26,145 of record NZ_MLBW01000012.1, on the reverse strand, counting down.
CGTGCCGGTAGGCGTCGTCGGGGCCGACACGCGCCCAGGCGGCGGGCCCGGGGGCCGGCACGGGCGGCGCGTGGACCCGGGCATCGACCTGGGCGATCAGGTCGAGCTTCCAGGCCCGCCGCTCCACCTGCCAGGTCCCGAGCCCCAGCAGCACCAGGAAGACGATGCCCGCGCCGACGCCGAACACGGCGCGCCGCAGAAACGCGCGCGGGGCCGGGGAGGGGGCCGATCCCGGATCAGCCCCCCCTCCCGACCCCGCGGGCCTCATCGCCGGACGCGCGCTCAGCGGGCGTTGTTCATGACGTCGTGGGCATCCATCGGCATCATGTTGTGATTGAGGTGGTACATCACCCACACCGAGCCGGCGAGCATGATCACCACCAGCGTGATCGTGAAGATCAGCGCCATGAAGGTCCAGCCGCCCTCCGACTTCGTGCTCATGTGCAGGAAGTAGATGACGTGCACGACCATCTGGACGCCGCCGAGCGCCAGGATGACCAGGGTGGTGACGAGGCTGTTGTCGAGGACGTTGCCCATCACCAGCCAGAACGGGATCACCGTCAGGATCACCGACAGGACGAAGCCCGTCATGTAGCTCTGGAAGGTGCCGTGCCCGCCCTCGCTGTGGGCGTCGTGGTGGCCGTGCCCGGCGGCGGCGTTGTGAACGTCGGCGCTCATTCGAGCACTCCCATCAGGTAGACGACGGTGAAGACGCCGATCCAGATCAGGTCGAGGAAGTGCCAGAACATCGACAGGCACATCAGCCGGCGCTTGTTCTCGACGATCAGGCCACGCTTGCTGACCTGCACCATCAGCACGACGAGCCACAGGATGCCCATCGAGACGTGCAGGCCGTGGGTCCCGACCAGGGTATAGAACGAGGACAGGAACGCGCTGCGCCAGGGCGGCGCGCCCTCGTGGAACAGGTGGACGAACTCCCGGATCTCCAGGGCCACGAAGGCGACGCCGAACAGGCCGGTGATGGCGAGCCAGATCTGCGTCTGCTTCACCCGGTCCCGGTCCATCTCCAGCATGGCGAAGCCGTAGGTGATGGACGAGAACAGGAGCATGGCGGTGTTCACCGCGATGCCCGGCAGGTCGAACAGCTCCTTCGGGGTGGGGCCGGCCGCGTAGCTGCGCCCGAGCACCCCGTAGGTCGCGAACAGGGTCGCGAAGATGAGGCAGTCGCTCATCAGGTAGAGCCAGAACCCGAGCATGGTCGAGCCCTCGGAATGATGGCCCTCCTCGTCGGTCTGGTAGAAGACTGGCGCCGCGGCGCCGGGGGGTGCAGTCTCCGCGTGCATCATCGGATCACGCCATCTCCAGTTCGCGCGTCCGCTGACCTTCCGTCCGACTGACGACGTCGGCGGGAATGTAGTAGTCGCGATTGTAATTGAAGGTGTGGGCGATCGCCACGACGAAGATCGCGACGAAGCTGAGGATCGCCAGCCACCAGACGTACCAGACCATGGCCAGGCCGAAGATGAAGTTCAGGACCGCCAGGATCGCGCCGGCCGCGGTGTTCTTGGGCATGTGGATCGGCTTGTAGCCCTTGAGCGGGCGGTCGAAGCCGCGGTTCTTCATGTCCCACCACGCGTCGGAATCGTGGACCACCGGCGTGAAGGCGAAGTTGTAGTCCGGCGGCGGCGAGGAGGTGGACCACTCGAGCGTCCGGCCGCCCCAGGGGTCGCCGCTGAGGTCGCGCAGCTTGTCGCGGTTCCGGATCGAGACCACGAACATGACGATCTGCGAGGCGATGCCGCAGGCGATGAGCGCCGCGCCGATGGCGGCGATCACGAACCAGATCTGCAGCGACGGGTCGTCGAAGTGCTGCATGCGCCGGGTCACGCCCATCAGGCCGAGGACGTAGAGCGGCATGAAGGCGACGTAGAACCCGGTCACCCAGAACACGAGGGCGACCTTCCCCCAGAACTCGTCGAGCTTGAAGCCGAAGGCCTTCGGGAACCAGAAGGTCACGCCGGCGAACATGCCGAACAGCACGCCGCCGATGATCACGTTGTGGAAGTGCGCGATCAGGAACAGCGAGTTGTGCAGGACGAAGTCGGCCGGGGGCACCGCCAGGAGGACGCCGGTCATGCCGCCGATCACGAAGGTGACGATGAACGCCACCACCCACAGCATCGGCACCTCGAACCGGATCCGGCCGCGGTACATGGTGAACATCCAGTTGAAGATCTTCGCGCCCGTCGGGATCGAGATGATCATGGTCGTGATCCCGAAGAACGAGTTCACGTCCGCGCCCGAGCCCATCGTGAAGAAGTGGTGCAGCCACACGAGGTAGGCGAGGATGGTGATGACCACCAGCGCGTAGACCATCGAGGTGTAGCCGAACAGGCGCTTGCCGCAGAAGGTCGAGGTGATCTCCGAGAACACACCGAAGGCCGGCAGGATCAGGATGTAGACCTCCGGGTGACCCCAGATCCAGATCAGGTTGAAGTACAGCATGGCGTTGCCGCCGAGGTCGTTCGTGAAGAAGTGCGTGCCGACGTAGCGGTCGAGCGACAGCATCGCGAGAACGGCCGTGAGGATCGGGAAGGCGGCCACGATCAGGATGTTGGTGCACAGCGCCGACCAGACGAAGATCGGCAGCTTCATCATGGTCATGCCCGGCGCCCGCATCTTCACGATGGTGGCGACCAGGTTGATGCCCGAGAGCAGCGTCCCGATACCGGCGATCTGCAGCGCCCAGATGTAGTAGTCGACGCCGACGCCGGGGCTCATCGCCGCCCCGGACAGGGGCGGGTAGGCCAGCCAGGTGGCGCGGGAGAACTCGCCGACGAACAGCGAGACCATCACCAGCAGGCCGCCGGCGACCGTCATCCAGAAGCTGAAGTTGTTCAGGAACGGGAAGGCGACGTCGCGGGCGCCGATCTGCAGCGGCACGGCGAAGTTCATGAGGCCCGTGACGAACGGCATCGCCACGAAGAAGATCATGATCATGCCGTGGGCGGTGAAGATTTGATCGTAGTGGTGCGGCGGCAGGAAGCCCTGCTGGTCGCCGAACGCGATCGCCTGCTGCGAGCGCATCAGGATCGCGTCGGCGAAGCCGCGCAGCAGCATGATGCCCGCGAAGATGCAGTACATGATGCCGATCTTCTTGTGGTCGATCGACGTGATCCAGTCACGCCACATCGGTCCCCAGAAGCGGTAGTAGGTGATGACGCCCAGCACGGTGAGACCGGCGACGGCCACGCCGGCGAACGTCGCCTGCAGGATCGGCTCGTGATAGGGGATCTGCTCGATCGTAAATCGCCCGACGAGCAGCTGCTGTAGGTCCAGGTTTGCGAACATGGGATCGGCCCGTTCAGTGGGTTCGACGGCGACCGCCGGTTGTGTGTGTAGAGTCCGCTGTCAGCACGCGCGGTCTCACTGGTTCAGCTGCTTGGGGGCGATCTGCTCGCCCTCGCTCTGGCCCGCGCCGGGGCCCTTGCCCTGGCTGTCGGGCGACTTCTGGCCCCGGACATCCGGGTTGCCCATGTCGGGCCTTGGCTTCATGCCCTGCGGCTGCGTCTGACCGTGCGGGCCGGTCTCCGAGGCCGGCGCCGTCGCGCCGGGCGCCTCCACGCCGCGCTCGGCGAGGCGGTTGTCGTACTGCAGCCGCTGGTAGTTCTCGGCGGCCTCCGCGCCGTGGGCACCGCCCTGCGCGTCGATCTTCACCATCTCGCCGACGCACATCTGGTCGGGCCGCGGGCACATGCCGATGATCCGGTCGTAGAGGCCCTTCATGTACGCCTTGTAGAACCGCGCCGGCTCGGCCTCGCTCGGCTCCTCGAGCTTCAGGTAGGCCTCCTGGGTGAGCTCGCCGCCCTCGGCCTTGGCCTTGGCGATCCACTGGTCGAACTTGTCGTTGGTCAGGCCGTGGAACTTGAAGAACATGTTGGAGAAACCGGCGCCGCTGTAGTGGGCCGAGCGGCCCTCGTAGGCGCCCTCGCGGTTGATCACCGCGTGGAGCTGGGTCTGCATGCCCGGCATCGCGTAGACCATGCCGGCGAGCGTCGGCACGTAGAACGTGTTCATCACGTCGGTGGCGGTGATCTTGAAGCGGATCGGGCGGTCCACCGGCGCGGCCAGCTCGTTGACCGTGGCGATCCCGTATTGCGGGTAGAGGAACAGCCACTTCCAATCCATGGCCACCGCCTCGACCTCCAGCGGCACGGTGCCGGCCGGGACGTCGCGCTTCGGGTCGATCTTGCTGAGCGGCCGGAACGGGTCGAGGGTGTGGGTCCCGATCCAGGTGAGGGCGCCGAGCGCGATGATGATCATCAGCGGCGCCGTCCAGATCAGCACCTCGAGCTGGGTCGAGTGGTGCCATTCGGGATCGTAGACCGCGTCCTCGTTGGTCGCGCGGTAGCGCCACGCGAAGATCAGCGTGAAGGCGATCACCGGGACGATGATCAGGAGCATCAGCCCGGTCGCCGCCAGCACGAGGTTGCGCTGCTGCTCGGCCACGTAGCCGGCCGGGTGCAGGACCACGAAGTTGCAACCGCCGAGCAGGGTCAGGAGCGGCAGGGCGAGGAGCGGCAGGAGGCGCCGCCCGCGGCCGCCTCGGCGGGTCGCGGTGTCGGTCCTGTCCGGTCGATGGATCGTGGAGGTCACAGCACGCGTCTCGTCATCCCAGGCCGCTCGCGCGGCACTTCTGCCATGCCGCTGCCGCGGCGCTTCTGCCGTGCCGCCCGAGGCGGCGTTCCTGTCCGGTGACGGGCGGGCCGGGCGGCCCGCGCCGCCGGCCGCCGACTCACATCTGGCGCAGTTCCGACCGGTCGGTGAACAGGGCCACGAGGCTGCAGACCGCGCCGGAGAGGAGGTAGACGCCGATCATCGCCAGGCCGTAGCGCTGCGACAGGAACAGGGCCACCAGGGGCGCGAAGCCGGCCCCGATCAGCCACGCGAAGTCGGAGGTCAGCGCGGCCCCGGTGTAGCGGTAGCGGTTGCCGAGGCGGGCGCTCACCGCGCCCGCGGTCTGGCCGTAGGCGAGGCCGAGCAGCATGAAGCCGATCGTGACGTAGATGGTCTGGCCGATGGCGCTCTCGCCGAACAGGAGCGGCGCGATGATGCTGCCGACGGCGAAGAAGGCGATCAGCGAGGAGCTCATGATCAGGCAGTTGCGGCGGCCGATCTGGTCGGCGATCAGCCCCGAGGCCGCCACCGCGCCGGCACAGACGATCGCGCCGGAGAACTGCACGATCAGGAACTCGCCCGGCGAGCGGGTGGTGCTGTTCAGCGCGAGCCACGCGATCGGGAAGATCGTCACGAGGTGGAACAGCGCGAAGGCGGCGAGCGGCACGAAGGCGCCGCGGACCACGTCGCCGGCGTGATGGCGGAACAGCTCCAGGGCCGGGACCGGGCGCAGCCGGTCGAGGTCCATCATGCGGGCGAACTCGTCGGTGGCGACGAGGCGCAGCCGGGCGAACAGCGCGACCACGTTGATGGTGAAGGCGCAGTAGAACGGGAAGCGCCAGCCCCAGTCGATGAAGTCGGCCTCGTCGAGGTTGACCAGGAAGAAGGCGAACAGGGCGCTCGCCACCATGAAGCCGAGCGGCGCGCCGAGCTGCGGGATCATCGCGTACCAGCCGCGGCGCTCGCGCGGCGCGTTCATGGCGAGCAGCGAGGCGAGTCCGTCCCAGGCGCCGCCGAGGGCGAGGCCCTGCAGGATGCGCAGGCCGGCCAGGATGTAGACCGCCGAGATGCCGATGCTGTCGTAGCGCGGCAGGAAGCTCACCGCCGCGGTCGATCCGCCGAGCAGGAACAGGGCCGTGGTCAGCTTGACGCTGCGCCCGTGGCGCCGGTCGATCGCCATGAAGATCACGGTGCCGACCGGGCGTGCGATGAAGGCGAGGGCGAAGATCGAGAAGGCGTAGAGGGTTCCCTTGAGCGGGTCGACGAAGGGGAAGAACACCTTCGGGAAGACCAGCACGCAGGCGATGCCGAACACGAAGAAGTCGAAGTACTCGGACGCGCGCCCGATCACCACGCCGATGGCGATCTCGTTGGGATGGACCTTGTGGTCGCCCATCGCCTGCTGGGCGTCACGCTCCAGGCCCGTGACCGTAGGGGTGTTCGCACTCATCTCTGATTGTCGCCCTCGCCGCGCGCCCGTCGGGACGCCTTGGCCGGAACTGCCTCTTGCGGCATGTCCAGAGGTATCGCAACCGGCTCCGGACGCAAGTTCACCCACTGACGCATGCATAGCACCGCGCGGTCGCGGCCACCGGCGGGGTCAGGGGCGAGGACCGCTCACACGCGGTAATGCGCCGAATTCCGTGACAGGTTGATGTTGTAATAGGGGTCGGCGCGCAGCTCAGGCCCCCAGCGGTCGAGCATGGTCAGCACCTCGCCCTCGAAGCGCTTCTGCTTCTCCGGCGTGTCCTCGGCCCCGCGGCTCTTCGACTCGTGATGAATCAGCTTCGCGAAGGGAGTCCAGACGATCCGGTAGCCGGCCCGGCGGATCTTCAGGCAGAGATCCACGTCGTTGAAGGCGACCTTCAGAGCCTGCGCGTCGAAGCCTCCGACCTCCGCGAACACGTCCGCCCGCATGGCCAGGCACGCGCCGGTGACCGCCGAGACCTCGTGGGCGATGACCATGCGGCAGAAATAGCCCGGATCCGCGTCGGCGAGGCCGAGATGGCTGTGTCCGGCCACCCCTCCGATCCCGAGGACGATGCCGCCGTGCTGGATCGTGTGGTCCGGGTAGAGGAGCTTGGCCCCGACGGCCCCGATCTCCGGCCGCACCGCGTGGCGCACCAGCTCGGCGAGCCAGCCGGGCTCGAGCACCTCGATGTCGTTGTTGAGGAACAGCAGCACCGCGCCGGTGGCCGCGGCCGCCCCGCGATTCGACAGATCCGAGAAATTGAACGCGCCGGGCACCGGCACGACGCGCACCCGCGGATCGTCCCGGTAGCGGGCGAACAGGGCGGCGGTCTCGGGCTCGCGGCTGTCGTTGTCGACGATGATCACCTCGATGTCGGGGTAGTCGGTCGCGCCGAGCAGGCCGTCGAGGGTCACCGACAGGATCTCGGCCCGGTCCCGGGTCGGGATGACCGCGGAGACCCGCGGCGGCCGCGCCGGCAGCGGCCGGACCAGGCGGTTGAAGCCGCCGGGACCGCGCTCCGCCCGCCCGCCCCAGGGCGCCACGACCTCCTCCAGGGCGCGCAGGCGCGCGGCCTCCGCCCGGGCGAGCGACCGGTCCGAGAAGGTGCCTGAGCCCTGCGCGGCGCGCCAGTGATAGAGCACCCGCGGGATGTGGCGGATGCGGGCGGGGTCGAGCCCGTCGGTCAGGCGCAGCAGCAGGTCGTGGTCCTGGCTGCCCTCGAAGCCGGGGCGCAGGCCGCCGACGGCGCGCAGCGCGTCGGTGCGCACGACCGTGAGGTGGTTGATGTAGTTCTGGGCGTAGAGCAGCTCGCGGTCGAAGCAGGACTTGAAGTGCGGGTCGAACCGCCGGCCGCGCCCGTCGATCTTGTCCTCGTCGCTGTAGATCAGCACGAGGCCCGGATCGCGGCGGAGCGCCCGGGCGACCTCGTAGAGGGCGTCCTCGGTGAGCGCGTCGTCGTGGTCCATGAAGGCGCAGACCGCGCCCCGGGCCATGCCCAGCGCGTCGTTGGTCGCCCGGGCGATGTGGCCGTTCTCGGTCCGGGCGAGGACGCGGATGCGCGGGTCGGCCTCGGCCGCCCGGCTCAGGATCCGCGGGATCTCGGGGCGCGTGGAGGCGTCGTCGACGGCGCACAATTCCCAGTGGGGGTAGAGCTGCGCGCGCAGCGACGCCAGGGCCGCCCGCAGCACCTTCGGATCCGGGTTGTGGACCGGCATCAGCACGGAGATCAGCGGCGGATCGGTCCAGGCGGCGATCTCGGCGGCGATGCCGTCCCGCTCCGCGCGGCGCAGGGTGTGGGTGCCGAGCCAGGCCTCGTAGCCGCTCACGCGCCGGTGGCGCAGCGCCCGGCCGAGGAAGCCCCGCGCGCGCACCTTCTTGCCGAGGATCCGCCAGGTGAAGGCCTGCACGGTCAGGCCGGGATCGCGCAGCAGCCCGCGGGCCGCCAGGACCGGCCGGGCGAGACGGCGCACCGCGATCCGGCGCAGCCGGACCNCAGCAGCGAGCCCGTCCGCGACGTACGCACCATGACGCTTCTCCCCGTGGCCCGGCACGATCCTGAGCGGCGCCGGGCTTTCGTTGGACGGGGAGTGGACAGGCTCGGGCCGGCGCGCGCAGCTCGACGACGTCCTCGGGCAGGCAGCCGATCCACGCGAAGGCGCCGCCGCCCCGGGCCTCCTGGGGCAGCAGCGTGCCCGGGCGCCCGTCGGGACCGACGAAGCTGATGTCGGGGAGGGTGTCGCGGGCCTCGGCCGGGTCGTTGGACAGGATGATCTCGACCCAGCGGCCCGCGAGATCCGGCAGCGCGACGCGCAAGCCGTCGGAGGCCGCCCGCGCCGGAAGGGCGCGCCGCTTGCCCCAGAGCCCCGTGACCTGCGCCGTCGGGAGGCGGAATTCGGGCACCGCCGGCCCGGTCGAACGCACCATCAACTCCAGCTCTTGTCGACCGAGGCCTTCACGGCATCCGACATGGCCACGTCGAACACGATCATGTCCTCGACCGCCTTGACGCTCTTCAGGCGCTCGGCCAGCGCCAGCGTCTCGGCCGGCACGGGCGGCAGGGCCGGGATCGGCGTGCCGATCCCGAGGCGATCGAACAGCGTCGACGCGAAGGCGGGGAACCGGGTCTTGTGGCCGACGATCCCGACGCGGGCGAGAATCTCGATCGCCGCGATCGAGTTGCCGGGATGCAGCCGGTCGTCCGGCATGCGGGTCCCGAGCTGGCGGGTCAGCGGGTTGTAGAGCAGCCGGTAGGCGGGCTCGGGCAGCATGCGGAAGAAGCGCTTGAGGCTCTTCACGTCGGAGAAGTCGTACCCGTCCGCGAAGGCGGCGGCCTCGGCCAGCGGCCCCAGGCGCCAGCTGCGCGTGGGATCGGCGGCATCCGCGGCCCGGGCCTTCAGCCAGCGCATCCGGGCCGCCATCTCGATCTGCGGCTCCTGGAGCAGGATGGCCGTGACCATCAGGTCCGGCGTCATGAAGTTCTCGTAGCGCGGGATGGTCACGGCGCCCGACAGGAAGGCCGACGGGGCGGCCGGGCCGGCCAGCACGCAGCTCAGGATCTCGTCCGGCAACTTGTGGATGCCGAAATAGCAGTGCTGGAAATACGGGAAGAGCGCCGTCTGGAGGACGATCTCGGGCTCGATGCCGGTGTTGATCAGCATCGCCCGCTGCCGGATCTGCCCCTCGGCCGGCATGCGCCGGTAGACCAGCACGTTGGTGTCGGCATCGTAGAGTTCGAGCCGCGGGATCTCGGACAGGCCCGGCACCTCGGCCTCGCTGACCACGAAGGTGCATTGGCCGGTGGCGTGCCAGCCGTTGCGCTTGAAGGCCTCGTCGATGACGCTGGCCGGGACCTCGGCCACGCGCCGTCCGTCGACCGCGACCACGACCCGGCTGATGGCGAGGGGATTGTCCGGCACGATCCAGCCGCGGATCGAATCGCCCTGATCGTGGTCGATGAAGTAGCGCATGTCCCGAAGCGTGAGGCGGCGGCATGCCGGCGCCAAGTGTCCGCCATGTGTCGCGGCGCGGCCGGATGCCGAGCGGCAGGGCCATAGCGCATTTTTCCGTCGGCGTGCACCAGGGCGCGTCCGGCCCGGAGACCGATCCCCGCGGCTTGACCCGGCCGGCTCGATGCCACCGTCTCTAAGGCAATGATGCGGCATGCGCTATCCGACGGCGGCCCGACAGCGCTGCGGGGCGACCGGCTCGGCGCGCACCCCGGCCGGACCGGCGGGGGACGCGACCGGTCGGCCGCGGCACGCAGGTTCCGCTTGCGCGCGCGCCGGGCAGCCGCTATAGGCCCCGCCCACCGGAGCCCGAACGGCACCGGCCCGGGCACGTAGCTCAGCGGGAGAGCACCACCTTGACAGGGTGGTCGACACCCCTCATAAGCTACTGAACAGTCTGGACTATTTCGATAGCTTCGGGTTCGGCGAACCCGATGGCGGTCGATACGGAGACGTAGCACAGCGGTAGTGCATTCCCTTGACATGGGAAAGGTCACAGGTTCGATCCCTGTCGTCTCCACCATTCGACGCTGTGAGAGTTCTGGCTCTTCCAGAGTGAGCGTCCCGGACACACGTCATCGCCGCATCGCCGACCCGAGAGGGGTTTGCAGAACCTGACGCGGCCTCCGCCGACGCGCTTGCCCGCCCACGCCATCCCATCCTCGCTCGTCGACCCGTCCCGCGTTGCGCGACGGTGAGGCCTGAGCGTGCGCGTCATCGACACGGTGACGCCCCTCGTGCGGGAGGCGATGTGTCGGGTCGTCGAGAGCGATCCTGCCGCGATCGGACAGCGCGAGGTCGCACGACAGCCCGCGCGGCGCCGATGCTCGATTGGCGATCGCGCAGGCGAGCCGCGCGCGCAGAGCGCGGTGAGGCGCCTCACAGGCATCTGTGAGACCCGGACCAGCCGCGTGCGACCGCGTCGGACAGGCACGGGAAGCCGCCGCGCAGGTCGACGGACGCGATCCAGTATCGGTGGTCGCCGAGGACCCGGTTCAACCGGGCCACGCGCCGGGCGCGCTTCGTCCAGGGCAGGGACGCCGCGATCCGGGGATCGACCTCGAACGCGATCATGCGCTGACGCCGGACCTGCACCGTCGCGATGCCGCGCACGGCCGTCCAGGGGATCCAGTCGGTGGAGAGCCTCCGATCGAAGATCCCGCCCGGCCCGACCGACACCACCGGACCGCGCTGGAACAGCGTGCGGAGGACGCGTGCCGCGCACAGCCCGAACACGCCGATCCCGAGCCAGGCCGCAGTTCCGGCGAAGCGTCCGGGATCGTCGGCGAGCAGCCAGGCGCAGGCGAGGACGAAGCCGCAGGCGGCTCCGAACAGCCCGGCCGCCCTCCAGGGCGAGCGATGGATCTCGACGACGGTCAAGGCGATGCGCTCCCGCCTGCCTCCGGCCCCGCGCGGACCCCGGTCTCATAGCGAAGGCGCGGCTGGCCGGCACCCCGCCGGGCCGGTCTCGACCGCAGTCTCGGCGGCAGTCTCGGCCGCGGCGACCGACGCGCCGGCGGCGCGACCGGGCTCCTACGGCTGCCCAATCCGTCCCAGGCGATGTTGTTGTTGCAAGATTCGTCAATGTAAATCTGGAGGTGACTACTCAAACACCAACTTGAACACAGTAAGATTAACTAATTAAGCTGAGTCCAGCCTGGTTTTGGTTGCAGATCCAGGGCCTTCAATGCCTAAATGTTTCTCGGATCGCGCTGATGTTCCTGTGCGATCCGAGATTTGTATCTGGTTCCGGCCGCGAGGCGCCCGCCGCCGAACGGCGCCTCCCGGGTGACGTCACGCCGCTCCGTGCCCTGCCCCGGGCCGCTTCCGGGGACGGCACCCCGCGCGCTATGACGCGCCGGACGCCCTCGCGGCGAGGGCCGGCTCACGGAGGCTTCCCATGGATCTCGGCTTGAGCGGGCGCCGGGCGCTCGTCTGCGCGGCGAGCAAGGGTCTGGGCAAGGGCTGCGCCCTGGCGCTCGCCCGGGAGGGCGTCGCGGTGACGATCACGGCCCGCACCGCGGAGACGCTGGAGCGGACCGCGGACGAGATCCGCGCCGCGACGGGCGTCACCGTCACGACCGTCGCGGGCGACATCGCCACCGAGGCCGGCCGGGCGGCCGCGCTCGCCGCCTGTCCCGAGCCCGACATCCTGGTCAACAATGCCGGCGGCCCGCCCCCCGGCGATTTCCGCGAGTGGGACCGCGACGCCTGGATCCGGGCGCTCGACGCCAACATGCTGGCGCCGATCGCGCTCATCAAGGCGACGGTCGACGGGATGATCGGCCGCAGGTTCGGCCGGATCGTCAACATCACCTCCGGCGCCGTGAAGGCGCCGATCGAGCATCTCGGCCTGTCGAACGGCGCCCGCTCGGGGCTGACGGGCTTCGTGGCCGGGCTGGCGCGCAAGACCGTGCGGCACGGCGTGACGATCAACAACCTGCTGCCCGGCCCCTTCGACACCGACCGGATCCGCAGCAACGCCGCGGCGGGGGCCGCCAAGGCCGGCACCACCGTGGAGGCGTTCCTGGAGGCGCGGGCCCGCGACAACCCCGCCGGCCGGTTCGGCCAGCCCGACGAGTTCGGCGCCGCCTGCGCGTTCCTGTGCAGCCAGCAGGCGGGCTTCATCACCGGGCAGAACCTGCTGATGGATGGCGGCGCCTATCCCGGCACGTTCTGACGCGGACCGGCCCGTCCGGCCCTCCGCTTGCAGGAGCGGGCCGGATCACAGCGCGCGGTGAGGACCATGAGCGTACGCGAGACCCTCGAGGCCCGGATGGCCCGGATCGCGGAGGAGGACCCGGCGGTCTTCACCCGCCTGTACCCGGAACAGGCCCGCGCGGCGGCGGACGCCGCCGATGCGCGCCGCCGGGACGGGATCTGCCTCGGCCCCCTCGACGGCGCGATGGTCTCGATCAAGGACCTGTTCGACGTGGCGGGCGAGACGACGCGCGCCGGCTCGATCCTGCTGGCGGACGCGGCACCCGCGCGCACCGACGCCCCGGTGGTCGCCCGGCTGCGCCGCGCCGGGGCGGTGATCCTGGGCAAGACCAACATGTCCGAGTTCGCCTTCTCCGGGCTCGGCCTCAACCCGCATTACGGCACCCCCGGCAACGCCGCCGATCCGGCGCGCATCCCGGGGGGCTCGTCCTCCGGCGCCGGGGTCTCCGTGGGGCAGGGGACCAGCGACATCGCGATCGGGTCCGACACGGGCGGCTCCGTCCGGATCCCGGCCTCGCTGAACGGCGTCGTCGGCTTCAAGCCGACCGCAAGCCGCGTGCCGCTGGAGGGGGCGTTCCCGCTGTCCTACGCCCTCGATTCCCTGGGGCCGCTCGCCCGGACGGTCGCGGATTGCGCGGCCGCCGACGCCGTGATGGCGGGCGCGGAGCCCGCGCCGCTGGAGGCGCTCGCCGTCGCCGGTCTGCGGATCGGCGTGCCGCGGGGCCTGCTGTTCACCGAGACGGAGGCGCCCGTCGCCGAGGCCTTCGAGCGGGCGCTGTCCCGCCTGTCCGGCGCCGGCGCCCGGATCGCCGATCACCCGATCGACGACCACCTCGCCGCCATGGACGCCGCGCTCCCGGACGGCTCCCTCGCGGCGATCGAGGCCGCGGCGATCCACGCCGACTGGCTGGACAGCGCGGCCGACCGCTACGATCCGCGGGTCCATCGCCGCATCGTGGCCGGCCGGGGCGCGACGGCCGCGGGCTACATCCGGACGGTGCGCCGGCGGGCCGCGCTGATCGCCGCCCTCGACCGGCACCTCGGCCCGCTCGACGTGCTGGCGCTCCCGGCGACCGCCACGACAGCGCCGCTCACCGCCCCCCTGGCGGCGGACGACGCGGCCTTCCTGGCGGCCAATCGCCTGATGCTGCGCAACACGGCCTTCGGCAACTTCTTCGATCTCACCGGCCTGTCCCTGCCGATGCCGGGCCTGCCCCGGCCGGCGGGCCTGATGCTGCTGGCTCGGCACGGGCAGGACCGCCGGCTCCTGGCGATCGGGGCCGGGGTCGAGGCCGCGCTGGCGGAGTGAGCGATCATCCATCCGCCGGCGCGCCGCCTGTGCAGGTTGCGCGGGGCTGCGCCGCGAGCAGTGATGACGGTGGAATACACGACGAACCTCGCGCGATGCGCGAATGCCGACGCGCGAACGATGCAGTCATTCGTTGAATGCGCACCATTGACATCAATCTTCGTTCATAAGCAGCGTGCCACAGGATCGGGGCGCGAAGGACGCGTCGCTCGCGGGAGGGACACGCCGCGCGCCTCATGCGGGTGGTGCGGGTCGTGACCCTCGGGTTGAGCGGCCCGAACTCGGCGGGTGCCGCACGGGCGGCGGTCTAGACGGCCCGGTCCGGGCCCCCGTGCTGTCCATCTCGTGGCCCATCCGCGGCCGGCAAAGCGGCTGCCGACCCAAGGCCGTATCCGGAGACCTGTGACGATGCGCCCCCTCATCACCCCCCTCGCCATCGTGATCGCCCTGACGACGGGGGCGGCGGCGCAATCCGTTCCGGAGCCGCCCATCCAGAGCCCGCAGGACGCTGCCTGCCGCGAGCAGGCGCGGGCCCAGATCTTCAGCTATCCCAACCCGAACAACCTCAGCCTCTACGACCTCGGCTCGCAGATCTGGCACCTGTGCATGGCGTCCTATCATAGCCGCGGCCCCAACCCCGGCCGCACCGATCAGCGCTTCTAGGAGCGCGCCGGACCGACGCGAGACCGTCGACGGCAGGGTCGGCCCCGCGCCACCGGCGCTCGCCGCCCCGACTCGGCCGCGTCCGCGCACGCGCGGCCCGGTGCATTGCCGGACCGCGCGCCGTGGTGCACCCTGCCGGCGATTCCCGGGCCCGGTCCTCGTCCCGGACCGCCTCAGGAATCGCGGGACCGCCTGCGCCGGGCGGCGATCCCGGAGGGCCGACAGGGCCGACCGGCAGGGAGCCGTCGCATGAGCGCAGCCACACCGTCGATCGCCGCGGACCGGGACGCGGGTCCCGCCGATCACGCCGCGATCCGCGCGATGCGCGTCGACCTCGCGGCCGCCTACCGGCTGATCCACCGGCTGGGCCTCGACGACAGCATCTACACCCACATCTCGGCGCGGCTGCCGGGCGCCGGGCACCGGTTCCTGATCAACCCCTACGGGATGCGCTTCGAGGAGGTGACGCCGGAGAACCTCGTCACCGTCGACATCGACGGGAAGGTGCTGGAGGATCCGATGAGGCTCGGCATCAACCCGGCCGGGTTCACCATCCACAGCGCCATCCACGCCGCGCGCCACGACGCGATCTGCGTGCTGCACACCCACACGGTCGCGGGCGTGGCGGTCTCCTGCCAGGAGGAGGGGCTCCTGCCCCTGAACCAGTGGTCGATGCAGTTCACGGGACGCGTCGCCTACCACGACTACGAGGGCATCGCCCTCGACCTCGACGAGCGGCAGCGGCTGGTGGCCGATCTCGGCGACAAGCCCGTGATGGTGCTGCGCAACCACGGCCTGCTGACCTGCGGGCGCACGGTCGGCGAGGCGTTCCGGCTGATGCACAACATGGAGCGCTCGTGCCGGGCGCAGCTGGCGATTCAGGCGGCGGGCGCACCGGTGATCCGGCCCTCCTCCGCCGTCGCCACCAAGACCGCCGGGCAGTACGCCGCCGGCTACGACCGCGTCGTGATCCAGGGGGCGCCCGACAACGAGTGGGCGGCGTTCAAGCGGATGCTGGCGCGGACGGACCCGGACTTCGCGCAGGGCTGAGGGCGGACCGGTCGCCAGCTGACCCGTTCGGTCGATAGGCCCCATTCCGACCTCGCGAGCGGCGCGAAGCGACCCGGGGCAGCGCGATTCCGGTCAGCTGGCGCCGCTGGACTGCTTCGCTCCGCTCGCGAGGACGGCGGTGCCGCTCTCATCGATCGGAGAGGGGATGAGACGCCACTCGGGTGCTCGCTCTCCGCAGGAGCGGGACGCCGCAGCACCGGCCTCACCCCTCCGCCCAGGCGCCGCTCGACCGGTAGGTCTGCTTGAGGAACGCGATGAAGGCCCGCGTCTTGGCCGGCACGAAGGCCCGGCTCGGGTAGACCGCGAAGATGCCCGCCGAGGCCGCCGCCGCGTAGGCCGGCAGCACCACCTCCAGCAGGCCGTCGCGCAGCTCCGCGTACACGTCCCAGGTCGATCGCAGCGCGATCCCGAGGCCGCCGATCACGGCCTCGCGCACCACCTCGTTGGAATGGGTGCGCAGCGGCCCCGACGCGCCGACCGTGCAGGGTCCCTCCGGCCCGACCAGCCGCCAGGGATTCTGGTTCTCGGTGGCGAGGCAGACGTGGCCGCGCAGGTCATCGAGGCTCTGCGGCCGCCCGGCCGCGTCGAGGTAACTCGGCCGCGCGCAGAGGACCCGCTGCACCGGCGCGAGGCGCACCGCCGTCAGCCCGGAACTCTCCAGCGCGCCGACCCGGATCGCGAGGTCGTAGCCGCGCTCGACGATCGACTCGAAATCGTCGCTCAGCTCTAGGTTCAGCACGATGCCGGGATGGAGGGCGAAGAAGGCCCGCAGGTGCGGGACGATGTGCAGGCGCCCGAAGGAGCTCGGCGCGGTGACCCGGAGGGTCCCCCGGGCCCGGGTCGCCGTCTGCGACACGAGGCTCTCGGCCTCCGCGATGGCGTCGACGATCGGGGCGATCCGCTCGAAGAAGGCCGCGCCGACATCCGTCGGCGCGACGCGCCGCGTGGTGCGGTGCAGCAGGCGCACGGCGAGCCGCTCCTCGAGCCGCTTCAGCCGCTTCGAGACCACCGCCACCGACAGGCCGAGCTCCGACCCGGCCTGGGTGAGGCTGCCGGTGCGGACCACCCGGGCGAAGATCTCCAGGTCGCTCTGGTCGTGCATTCTCAACGCTGCGGAAAAAATCAAATCCCTTTTGCTGCCTTTCTCGCGGAAGCCAAGCGATCTATCGATGCGTCATCAAAAATTTTTCACGGCGCGTTCGATTTTTTCTGACGCGCGGGCCTGTATCCCAGAGGATCGCCATGTCGAATCTCGTCGTCGCCGAGGATCTCCGCACCTTCCTGTCCGAGGAGGCGCTGCCCGGGACCGGCCTCTCGGCCGACCAGTTCTGGTCGGGCTTCGCCGCGCTCGTCCGCGATCTCGCACCGCACAACCGGGCCCTGCTCGACCGGCGCGACGCTCTCCAGGCGGACATCGATTCCTGGCACCGTGACCATCGCGGCCAGCCGCACGATCCGGCGGCCTACGCGGCCTACCTGACGCGGATCGGCTACCTGCAGCCGGAGCCCGAGACCGTGCGGGTGACCACCGAGAACGTGGACGCGGAGATCGCCGCGATCGCCGGACCGCAGCTCGTGGTGCCGATCTCCAACGCCCGCTACGCGCTGAACGCCGCCAACGCCCGCTGGGGCAGCCTCTACGACGCGCTCTACGGCACCGACGCGATCCCGCAGGACGGCGACCGCGCGCCCGGCACCGGGTTCAACCCGGCCCGGGGCGCCGCCGTGGTGGCTCGGACCAAGGCGTTCCTCGACGCGACCGCGCCGCTCAGCGTCGGCTCCTGGGCCGATGCCGTGGGCTTCTCGGTGACGGACGGCCGCCTCGCCGTCGACCTCGGCGCCGGCCGCAGCGCCGGCCTGACCGGCTCGGCCGCCTTCGCGGGCTACACCGGCGACGCCGCGGCGCCGACCGCGCTCCTGCTGCGCCACAACGGGCTGCATATCGAGATCGTCGTCGACCGCACGAGCCCGATCGGCCGCACCGACCCGGCCGGCATCGCGGACGTGGTGCTGGAAGCCGCCCTGTCGACCATCATGGACATGGAGGATTCGGTGGCGGCCGTGGATTCGGCCGACAAGGTCGCGGTCTACCGGAGCTGGCTCGGCCTGATGCGCGGCGACCTCATCGCCACCCTGTCCAAGGGTGGCCGCACGGTCGAGCGGCGGCTCGCCGCGGACCGCACCTTCACGGGCCCCGACGGGGGGTGCCTGACCCTGCCGGGACGGTCGCTGATGCTGGTCCGGCATGTCGGCCACCACATGTACACCGACGCCGTGACCCTCGACGGCGCCGAGATCCCGGAGACGATCCTCGACGCGGCCGTCACCGCGCTGATCGCGCTGCACGACCTGAAGGGGACCGGTCCGCTCCGTAACAGCCGGACCGGCTCGGTCTACATGGTCAAGCCCAAGCTGCACGGCCCCGACGAGGTCGCCTTCGCGGTGGCGCTGTTCGGGCGGGTCGAGGCGCTGGTCGGCCTCGCGCCGCGGACGCTCAAGATCGGCGTCATGGACGAGGAGCGGCGCACGACGCTGAACCTCAAGGCGGCGATCGCCGCGGCGTCGGACCGGCTGTTCTTCATCAACACCGGCTTCCTCGACCGGACCGGCGACGAGATCCACACCGCGCTGGAAGCGGGTCCGGTGGTCCGCAAGGATTCCATGAAGGCGACCGCCTGGATCAAGGCCTACGAAGACGGCAACGTCGATGCCGGCCTCGCCTGCGGCCTGCCGGGCCACGCGCAGATCGGCAAGGGCATGTGGGCCGCCCCCGACCGGATGGCGGCGATGCTCGAGGCCAAGGGCGCCCACCCGGAGGCGGGCGCCAACACCGCCTGGGTGCCGTCGCCGACCGCCGCGACGCTCCACGCGCTCCACTACCATCAGGTGGATGTCCGCGCCCGCCAGGCGGACCTCGCCGGCCGGGCGCCCGCGACCCGCGCCGCCATGCTGACCCTGCCGCTCGCCGAGGGCGCGTTCGCGCCGGATTCGGTGCGGGAGGAACTCGACAACAACTGCCAGGGGATCCTGGGCTACGTGGTCCGCTGGGTCGACCAGGGCGTCGGCTGCTCCAAGGTGCCGGACATCCACGAGGTCGGGCTGATGGAGGACCGCGCCACCCTGCGGATCTCCAGCCAGCACATCGCCAACTGGCTGCGCCACGGGATCGTGGATCGCGCGGCGGTGGCCGCGGCCCTGCGCCGGATGGCCGAGATCGTCGACCGCCAGAATGCCGGCGACCCGGCCTACCGTCCGATGGCCCCGGGCTTCGACGGTCCGGCCTTCCGCGCCGCCGAGGCCCTGGTCTTCGAGGGTGCCGGCCAGCCGAACGGCTACACCGAGTTCGTGCTGCACCAGTTCCGCCGGGAGGCGAAGCGCCTGGAGGCCCACGTGCGGGCGGCCTGAGGCCGCTCCCGGATCCCGGGCGCGCGCCGCCCCCCGGGATCCGCCCCGACGGCCCGGCGATACGCGAGCATGTGCGACCCGTCATCGGCCATGCCGATGCCGATGGCGATACTCCGGTTCCGCAGGATCGGAGGCGCTGACCGGGTCAACATGGAATCGCGGTCGCGCCCAGTCCCGCCGGTCGGACGCGCCCGCCGGGTCGAAGGCGAGGCCGTCCGGACGATCGAGGGCGGCGAGCGCCTGCGCGAGACGCGCCGTCGCCGCCGCGACCGTGCCGGGCCTGTCCCGCACGTCCCAGCTCTCGGGGACGCCCCGCACGAGCCGGCCGGGCAGCGCCTGCCCGCCGAGCAGGCAGACCGCCTCCTGGGTCTGAGACGCCGCGACGCGGATCTGCGAGGCGAGAGGCAGCAGACCCGGCGCGGGACGGGCGGCGAGGGGCGGCGAGGGGCTCCTTCGCCGCGCCCGGCCTCCGCTCGAGAGCCCTGTCGAGCAGTCCCGCCGAGGTCCCCAGCCTCTGCCGGTCGGTCGGAACGAGCAGGTCGGCCAACGCCACGGCGACGCGTCCGCGTCCGTCAGCGGCGCTTGCGCGTCATCACGTAGACCAGCAGGTTCGCCACCGCCCGGTAGAACTCCGCCGGGATCACCTGGTTGACCTCGACATGGTCGTACATCGCCCGGGTGAGCGCCTTGTCGACGACCACCTCGATCCGGTGCTTCTCGGCGATCTCGCGGATGCGCAGGGCGATCAGGTCCGCCCCCTTGGCCAGAACCATCGGGGCGTCGTTCTCGCTCTGGTCGTAGCGGAGCGCGATCGCGTAGTGCGTCGGGTTCGCCAGGATCATGGTGGCGCGGGGCACCGCCGCCATCATCTGCTTGCGCAGCCGGTCCTGCGCCAGCGAGCGCATCTTCGCCTTCACGAGCGGATCGCCCTCGAGCTGCTTGAACTCGTCCTTCACCTCCTGCCGCGACATCCGCAGATCGCGCTGCCAGCGCACGCGGGTCCAGACCAGGTCGCCGGCGACCAGCGCGATCGTCGCGACGCTCACGGCCGAGACGAGGCGCACCGACAGGGTCAGCAGGAATTCGGGCAACCCGACTGGATCCACGAACATGACATTGACGATCTCGTGGCGGTCCGCGTGCAGGACCATGTAGGACATGCCGCCGATCGCGAAGAACTTGAACAGATTTTTCCCGAACTCGATGAATCCCTGCAGACTGAAGAGCCGATTCCAGCCGGCGACGGGAGAGATGCGGGACCATTTCGGCTGGATTCGATCGGACACGACGCGCGGTGCATTCTGGAAGATCGAGGCGGCGATACCGGCCACGAGGAGGATGACCAGCGCCGGCAGCAAGAACCGTCCCATCTCCAGGGCGAGGGCGTGGACGAGGCGCATCGCGTCGCGGCTGGTCTCCACGCTGAAGTTGCGCGGCTGCTCCAGGATCGCGTCGCCGCCGGCTCCCTGGCCGCCCACGAGAGCCAGCCGCTCCTGATCGCCCGGATCAACGCGGATCTCCTGGCCGCCCCGCCCGAGATCTGGAACCGCCGGAACAATCTCCGGTCCGCGATCACCTTCGCCCTGATCGGCGGCGGTCCGGTCGTCCTGCGACGGCTGACGGCGCAGGACGGCCTCGTCGAGCCCGAAGCGACGCTCGCGCGCGGCGCGCTCGCCTATCTCGAGGGGCGGGAGGCCGAGGCGAAGCGCCTGCTCCAGGACGTCGACACGACGGGCCTGCCGCCGACGCTGGCGGGCGCGATCGGCCTGACGCAGGCCTCGCTCGCCGTGCCCGACCAGCCGGCCCGGGCGGTCGCCCTGCTCGACCGCGTCCGGGTGCTGCTGCCGGGAACCCTGACCGAGGAGGGCGCCCTGCGCCGCGAGATCTTCACCCTCGGTCAGATCGGCGAGCTGAAAGCGTTCGAGGCGCTGGCGATCCAGTACCTGCGCCGCTTCCCGCACTCGGTCTACGCGGGCAACTTCCGGCAGCGCCTGGCCTATCAGTTGACGCAGTTCGATGTCGGCCAGGACGCGGAGCGGTTCGCGACCCTGAACAGGATCCTGAACGAACTCCGTCCCGAGAGCCGACGCGACCTGTATCTCCTGGTCGCCGAGACGGCGATCCAGGCGGGCAAGACGGCCGGGGCGCTTCGCGCCAGCGAGAGGGCCCTCGCGCTCAGTCCGCCCGGGAGCGCGGAGGCGATCCGGGCCCAGCTCTACCGGGCGGCCGCCGAGATCGTGAGCCTGGGCACGTTCCAGTCCGGGTTGCGCGCGCTGAGATCCCTCGACAGGGCCAAGCTCGCGGCCGACGACCTGCTCCTCCTCGAGACGGCCCTGTCGACGGCCGAGGCGATCGGACGCGGGCTCGCCGGGCGGCCCGGCGCGCCGGAGCCCGACGGCGCCGCGAAGCCGGCGCAGGCCGCCCCGGGTCCCGCCGACGGGCCCGCGAACCTGATCCCGAAGGCGCAGGCCGCGATCGACCGGATCGATCTGATGCTCAGCAAGGCGACCCCGTGAACACGATCTCCGCCGCGCTCCCGAAACCCGCCTCCGCACCCGATCGGAAAGTCGCATCGTCCCCGCATCCGGCGGGCGACCTTCCGGCGCTGCCGGATGCGGGGGTGCGGAGCGCCTTCGACCTGGCTCTGTGCGCCGTCTCGGAGCGCGCAACCGCGCACCGATCCGACGCGGACGCGGGCGAGGCCGACGAACCGGACGACGCGACCGCGAAGGATCCGACGGACGAGGCCGGCGCATCGCCCGAAACGCCGCCGGCACCGGTCGATCCCCGCAACGCCGCCGCAGTGCTCGCCGAGATCCTGGGTGCCGCTTCCCGGCCGGCCGCGCCGAACACCCCCGCGGGACACGGGACCGAGGCCCCGGGACCGACCGCCGCCGCAGCCGCCCCGGTGGGCCCCGGCGCGGTCCCGGAGATCCCCCGCGCGGAGGACGGCGAGGCGGCCCGTCCGGACGCGTCGCCGCGCGCCGGGCCGGGGCCGGGCAGCCTCCCCCAGGGGCAGCCCGTGGCGTGCGTGGTAATGGTGCAGGAACTCGATCTTCATCTTGGCCATGTCGACGCCGGTCGGGCACTCGCGGCGGCAGGCCTTGCAGGAGACGCAGAGATCGAGGGTGCGCTTCAGATGGGCCGGGGGAGCTCGCGGCGCGCGAGGACAACCGGTCCCGCTCCGGAATCGCCGGGGTCCAACCCGCCTCCAGCGGCCGCCAGGAGCCGCCGAGCGGCCCGAACCAGGACGCGGCCGGCGGATCCGGGTCCGGTCCGGGCCAGGCCAGGCCAGGCCAGGCCGCCGCCGCCCTGCCGGCGATCGCGGCGGCCATCAAGGAGGAGATCGAGCGCGCGGCCGCGGCCGGACCGGAGGGTCGCGTCAGCACCGACCCGGCGATCCCCCCGGCTCCGGACGGGCCGCTGCGGGTGCTCAAGATCCAGCTTCGGCCGGACAATCTCGGGATCGTCACGGTGGAGTTGCGGCTCACCGACGGTCATCTCGAGACCCATCTGCGCGCCTCGCGCCCCGAGACGGCGGCGATGCTGCAGCGGGATTCGGCGATCCTCACCGAATTGATGAAGCAGGCCCATTACCGGCCCGAGATCACCGTCGGGCCCGTTCGCCCGACCGAAGCCGGGTCTTCCGCGGGCGGGTCACCGTCACAGGGCCAATCCGCCAACACCGACGGGGGGGGCCGGCCGGGTCCCGGCGGGGAGGGGCAGCGGCGGTCAGAGCAGCAGCGCGCGGAGCAGCGGCCGGCGATCGGCAGACGCGACGGGGAGCGGATGGATGAGACGGTACGTCCTCGCGACGGCGGCGTTTATCTGTAGCGCCGCGCCGGTCGCCGGGACCGTGTGCGAGGCCGAGATGGGCCGTGCCTCGGCCCGCTACGGCGTGCCCCTCGGCGTGCTCTACGCGGTGGGCCTCACGGAGACGGGCAAGCGCGGCTCGCTCCAGCCCTACGCCTGAACATCGAAGGGACGGCCTATTTCGCGACCGGGCCCCAGGACGTGCTGGCCCACTTCACCGCGGCGCGCCGCCGGGGCGCGCGCCTGATCGATCTCGGCTGCATGCAGATCAACCATCACTATCACGGCGGCAAATTCGCCTCGGTCGAGGCCATGATCGACCCGCGCGCGAACGTGGACTACGCGACGCAATTCCTCCGCGATCTGAAGCAGCGGGAGGGCAGCTGGACGATGGCCGTGGCGCGCTATCACGCCGGCCCGCACAACGACGCGGCGCAGAAGATCTACATCTGCCGGGTCGTGGCCAACATGGTCGCGACGGGCTTCGGCCAGTGGACGCCGGCCGCGGCGCGTTTCTGCCGGTGATGGTTCTCCCGGTGAGCGTCCCGGCCGGCCGGGACGGCGGCCCGCGGCCCGGGGCGGGCCAGGGAACCAACGGGAGGACCGGGGTCTTTCGGCAGAGGCCCCGTCACCGGCCCGGAGGAGCCGCATGACCGACGCCCCAGACCCGCCGGAGGGACCGTCCGGGAAAACGGCGCTGCTGGTCGTCCTCACCCTCACGGCCGTCGTCGCCGCCGCCTACGTCCTGATCCACATGGACTAGATCGCCCGGAGGCGGGCACTACAGAGTGCGGCAGTTCCCGTAGCTGACCTTGATGTCGCCGCGCTCCTCGGGGTTGAGCTGCGCCTCGACGAAGTTCATCTTGTTGAGGTCGATCAGCAGGAAGTAGACGCCGTTCTGACACTTGATCGCGTTGCGCGGCGTGCGCTCGTTCAGCCGGGGCGAGGCCGTCTGGCACTCGTAGTAGTCGGAGCGTCCGGCCGAGATCACGGTCAGCAGACCGCCGCTGGAGACCAGCGAGAAGGTCCGGGCCTTGTGGGGCTGCGGCTTCGCCCCGTCGGCGGCGACATCGAGGCCGGTCGACGCCTCCACCGTACAGGTCATCGGACGGCGCAGCTGGGAGACCGCGGGCGTGATGCTCAGCAGGAGGAGCGCACCAGCGAGTGCTACCCGTTTGGCGATCATCGGCGGAGGATCCGTGATTCGTGGGTAGTTTCTACCCAGAAGCTAGGCCGTTATCCATCGTTGTAAACGCCGTCTGGTCGGATCGATGGGCCGATCAACAGATTTGCCGCACGCTCCATTGCATCGCCCGAAGGATTGCGGGCGCGCCGGCCCTTCCGTCGAGGCCCGGCCGCGACGCCGGCGCGGCGCGGCGCGCTCTACTCCTCCACGGCATCCGGATTGTCGTTGGCGGCCGTGTCGGCGTCGCGCCGCGCCGCGATCTCCGTGCCGATCTCCATGAGCAGCAACCGGGACAGGAGCTGCATCGTCGCCGTGCCGTGCGCGGCCACGAGTTGATGGGCCAGGATGGTCGTCTCCACCATGCGGTCAAAACCGTCGTCGTCGGGCATGGCGGCGCAGTAACCTGGTTGAATGCCGAGCATACAACTTAAAGGTAAGGATCCGGTTCGACCGCCCGCGCAGAAACAGGATTTCCCATGATCCCGACCGTCCAGGCCGACGCGCTGCTGGGGAGATTGGCCGAGGCCCTGGGCAGCCCGGTCGAGATCTTCTTCGCCGAGTTCGGGCCCGCGGGGAGAGGCGCGTCTCCGGATCGCGACGCGCTGCCGACGCTGGAGCTGTTCCGCCTCTGGGAAACGCTGCGGGAGCCGGTGAGCTGGCAGCGGGTGCTGGCCGCCGCCCGGCAGGAGGCCCGGCAGGAGGCCCGGCGGGAGGCCCGGCAGGAGGCCCGAACCCCGCGGACGATCCGCGCGGAGGATGCGGCGGCCGGCTGACCGGGGCTCGCCGTGCCGATTCCGGCGCGCGGCGAGCGGATCGCCGCGCGCTCCGGTCGAATCGGGCCGTCCCGATCAGGGGCTCGCGGCAGGCGGCGCCGGTACGGCCGCGAAGGTCAGGGCCGTCGCGGGCAGGGCCGGCGTGGCCAGCCTGTCCTGCGGGGTCGGCCTCTCCTGCTTCTCCAGCTTGGCCGTGCGCCTGTCGCGCTTCTCGTAGAAGGCGTTGCCGCCGGCGACGGCGACGTAGTGCATGTTCGTGTAGGGGAAGTGGTGGCCCGCGGTGTGGAAGTACATCGCCTTCCCGACCTTCGGGTGCCGCTCGCCGGCCAGGACGGCATCGGCGGCGTCGGCGACCTTCTGCAGGTCCTTCTCCTGCATCGGCTTGGTGAGGACGCCGGGCGCGAACTGGCCCGGCTGCCCGACCACCGCGCAGATGCCGCCCGGGAAGATCGCGTTCTCGAGCCGGTTCATCACGACCGTGCCGACGGCGACCAGCCCGTCGCTGTCGCTCCGATTCGACTCGAAGTACATGGCGCGGCCGAGACAATCGCGCTCGGCGTCGCTGACGACCATCGGCGGCTTGCGGTCGGGGATCGATCCCGTCGTGAGCACCGGCGACGCGGTGTTGCAGGCCCCCAGGCCGCCCGCCGCCGCCAGAA
The DNA here is from genome assembly GCF_036441335.1 of Methylobacterium mesophilicum. Classification (GTDB taxonomy): domain Bacteria; phylum Pseudomonadota; class Alphaproteobacteria; order Rhizobiales; family Beijerinckiaceae; genus Methylobacterium; species Methylobacterium mesophilicum_B. Next base: position 930 of record NZ_MLBW01000012.1, on the reverse strand, counting down.
CGATCAGTGCAGGACCGACCTTCGTCCTCTCGCTACCCCGCATGCATCGGCGCTCCGTGCTCCTCCAGCCTGACCAGCCGGGCGGTGTTCCGCTCCGACCGGGAAGGCCAAGCTTGACGGCACGTTCGCGGCGAGGATGTGGCGAGGGCGTCCCGTTTCGGGACCGGCCCCGAACCGGAGCCTCAGTGCTGGCCCTGGCCGGCGGCCAGGATGGTCACCCCCAGGGCGATCACCCCGATGCCCACCAGCATCGTCGGGTTGAGCGCCTCGCCGTACAGCCACGCGCCGCCGAGGGCCGCGCCGATCATGCCGATCCCCGACCAGATCGCGTAGACGACGCCGATCGGCAGCATGTCCATGCTGGTCGACATCAGCCACAGGGCGGTGCCGTATCCGAGGGCCACGATCACCGTCGGGCCCGGGCGCGTGAGGCCCTCGGCGGCCTTCAGCGCCAGGGTCGCGGTCACCTCCGCGCCGATGGCGAGCCCGAGGATCAGGTACGGATTCATGGCACGGCGGACTTTCGGGCTGCGCGGGCTGGGTGAAAGGGGCGGTCGCGGCGTGTAGAATCAGATTCGCGTCGGACGCCCGAGCGGACGGGGCGGCGCCGGGCCGGCCCGGATCCGCGTCAAAACGGCCGCGGGCCGTCGGCGGCCGCCGGACACAAGGCCACAGATCCATGAACATTTCCGAACCGGTCCCCCGCCGCGGCGCCGGCGACGGACCGGCCCCGCGCCCGGGCCGGTTGGGGCTTTCGTTAATGCCTCCTGATCATGGTGACGGCGCGCCGTCCCGTCCCGGGGCCGGCCGCGCGACAGCGACGATCCAGAGCGACACAGATCCAGCATGACCGCGTCCTTGGCGATCCCGGAGTCCCCGGCCCGCACACGCCGGGGCCGCCGCTGGGGCGCGATCGCCGCGGCGGGCGGC
>NZ_MLBW01000011.1:0-96497 GCF_036441335.1 Methylobacterium mesophilicum | reverse complement strand
ATTCCTCATCCTGTTCCTGGCGATGCTCGCCTCGTCGCTGGACCAGCAGCGCGTGCAGCGCGAGCTCCAGGCGAGCGAGGCGCGGTTCCGGGCCGCCGTTCAGGCCGTGCGCGGCGTGCTCTGGACCAACGATGCCCAGGGCCGGATGCTCGGCGAGCAGCCGGCCTTCGAGCGGCTGGTCCTGGTGGCGCCGACCTGGCGGGGGCCGCTGCCCACCGCGATGCCGGGGCGGGCGCACTGGTTCCCGCGCATCCGCCGGGCCGTGGAGGCCCCGATCCTCGGCGAGGCGCTCTACCGGATCAACATCAGCCCGCCGATCATCGGCCGGATGATGCGCGCCCACGTCTACGCCGACGCGGCCCGGGTCACCCCGGCGGTGATCCGCGACAAGTACGCCATCACCCGCCAGCGCAACGGCCGCTTCGGCACCGCCGCCTTCGTCACCGGCGGCCTCGACCCGGTGGGCAGCCGCGAGGCCTTCCTGGCCCTGTTCGGCGACGGCCTGCCGCCGACCCTGGTGCTGCGCCCCGCGGGCGCCCCGCGGCGCTCGGGCGCCGAGATGGACGCCCTCATCGCCCAGGGCGGCGTGACCGGCGCCGCGATCCCCGGCGCCCTGAGCCCGCACGAGGAGCATCCGGACGCCGTGGCCGCCGCGATCCGGGAAGGCTGATCCGTTCGAGGACTCCCGGAAAGGTTCCAGCCGGTCATCCCGCCTGATCCCACGTTATGATCGGCCTCATGATTGTTTCGCGCTCGTCGACTTCGTGAATGCCGTCGTAGCTGACGCCACAGAACCTGAGATTGTTCTTGTAGAAGAACAGATGGGACGCCATTTCCAGAAGGAAGGTGAATGGTTTCTCGTTCCGATACGTTCCTGTTCTGCGCACGTAGAGTTCGGGCTGTCGAACGATGTTCCAGTCTGCGTCAAAAAATCTTCGTATCAATGGGAGATAGAATTTGACGTACTCGATCAGATGTTCCCGCGATTGGAATCCGATATAGTTGCAGAAGAAGTCGGAGATCATGCGGTACTGATCGACGAAGCGCACGCCGTACAGCCCGTCGAGAAAGGCGATGCCCTCATCCTTGATGCCGAGATAGCCAACTTGCTTGTAGAGCTGAAGATCTTGAAAATTGGCCTTTCGATCGTACGAAGGTAGATATCCCCATCCGTAACACTTCAGGCACGGGAAGGCGAACGCCAGCACCGTCTGAAGCTCCAGGGGTAGGGACAGATTCTTCTCGAAGAACCGTGACGACACGACGAAGAACGGATACTGCGCGAAAGGCTTCTCGAATTCGGTGAGAAGGAACGACCATTCCGCGATGAATCGGCTCCCGGCGTCGATGATGCTGGGATTGAGGATGCGTTCCTCGATGTACGCGCTTCGGAAATCGCGGGGCGCACCGTTTCTATCGACGAAATAGAATCTCGCAGGGAGGTCCCTGTCGAAGAACCTCCTGTCTATCGGCGTCGATCTCGCGACATGATTGAATTCATGCGCCGTGATGACGTAGAGAGACCCGAGTTCTTCGCGGCGGTGATCCTCCTCCCGGGTGTCAATCATCAGAGTGCCGCTTTGCGCTGCCCGCGATAGAGCATCTACCGGTCACTGTTGCCGAGCAAACTTGCCTCGGGCTTGCATCCGAGGTCGTCGACGTGCGTTTCCCCGGCCATCGCCGTGCTCTGACGACGCTTCGCACTCCGCGCCGACCGGAATGCGCACCTACAACATGCAGCGGTTCATAAGGCGCCCCGGCCGCCGCGCGCTGGACAGATCGAGCCGCCTGTGCAGGGACTGAACGGGCCGGCTGAGCCGTTCCTCCGGCAGCGGGCGCGCCCCGCAGATTCCATCCGAGAGAGTCCCGGATCCGATGCTGCGCACGCCGTCCCTGCCCCTCCTCGCCCCGGCCGCCCTCGCCCTCCTTCTGGCCGTCGCGGCCCGCGCCGAGGATTCCCCTCGCCCCGTGCCCCCGGGCACGCCCGCGGCCCCGTCCCTCGGCGCCGACACGCTGAAGCCCGGCAAGCCGGCCGTGAAGCCCTACCTGGCCGACGCGGCGGTGCCGGACGCCGTCCAGTTCCTGCCCTCCCCGCCGGCCCACGACGCGCCCCTCGACAGGGCCGACCGGGCGGCCTTCAACAGCACCCGCGCCCTCAAGGGGACGCCCCGCTGGGATCTGGCCGCCAACGACGTGTCCGAGGGCGCCGCCGCCGTGCTGGAGAATTTCGCCTGCGTGCTCGGCACCCGGATCGACCAAGCGCGGGTGCCGGCCGTGATCAACCTCCTAGAGCGCGCCCGCCTCGACCTCGCCCGGGCGACGCGGGGGCCCAAGGTGCATTACCGCCGCCTGCGCCCGTTCGTCGGCAACGAGGCGCCGATCTGCGTGCAGCGCAGCCAGGCCCTGGCCGACAGTTTCAGCTACCCCTCCGGCCACGCCACGCAGGGCTGGGCCTACGCGCTGATCCTGGCATCCCTGGTGCCCGAGAAGGCGACCCCGATCCTGGCCCGCGGCCGGGCCTACGGCGAGAGCCGGATCGTCTGCGGCGTGCACTGGCTCAGCGACGTGGCGGCGGGACGCCTGACCGGAACCGCGGTCTTCGCCGCGCTGATGGGCGATGCGGCCTTCCGGGCCGACATCGACAAGGCCCGCGCCGAGCTGCGGGCCGCCCTGGGCGGCGTCGGACTGGCGCCCGATCAGGCCGCCTGCACCCGGGAGGCTACCGCCCTGCGGGAGCCGCCGCTGGAGTTCTAGGCTCGAACCGTTCCAGATTTGAACGCTTCTAAGTGTGTGATTTACAACACGTTTTCGGCTTGATCGAGAGACCGTGATTGGTGGTACGTGAACGCCGGGCGCCGCGTCGCGGCGTGTTCGTGAGTCTCCGATGTCGCTTCGCTCCGCTCAATCCGGCCTGCTCCTCGCCACCACCGCGCTGACCACCGTCGCCTTCGTTCAGGCCGCTGCCGCGCAGGGCGCCGCCGTCCAGCTCAACGAGATCTCCGTGGAGGCCGCCCGGCCGGCCGTCGCGGCCCCGACGGGATCCGGCAGCGGCGGCGGCAATGTCAGCGGCGGCGACGGCGGCAGCGCGGCCACCAGCGGCGGCGGCGGCGGGCCCTCCGGCGTCACCGGCTACGTGGCGCGGGTGAGCCCCACCGCGACGAAGACCAACACGCCCCTGCTCGAGACGCCGCAATCGGTCTCCGTGGTCACCCGCGAGCAGCTCAACGACCGCAACGTGCAGAGCCTCAACGAGGCGGTGGCGTACACGCCCGGCGTGTCCAGCAACGTGTTCGGCTTCGACCCGCGGGCCGACGCGTTCTACATCCGCGGCTTCGCCGAGACCTACGACGGCATCTTCCGCGACGGCCTGCGCCAGACCGGCGTCGGCTTCGCGGTGCCGCGGATCGAACCCTACGGGACGGAAGCCCTGACGATCCTCCGCGGGCCGGCCTCCGGCCTCTACGGCCTGGGCTCGCCCGGCGGCATCGTCGACGTGACCAGCAAGCGGCCGGTCTTCGCCCAGTTCGGCGAGGTCTGGTTCCAGGGCGGCAACTTCGACCGCTACCAGGGCAATTTCGACATTGGCGCCCCGGTGGAGGGATCCGACGGCACCATGGCCTTCCGCCTGACCGGCGTGGCCCGGCAATCCAACACGTTCCTGCCCGGCCCCGGCGTCCGGGACGACCGCTTCACGATCGCGCCCGCCTTCACGTGGCGCCCCACAGCCGACACGACCTTCACGCTGCTGACCGAGTTCCAGGAGTCGAACGTCCCGGGCAACGCGAGCTTCTACAACTTCCCGGGCTTCCGCGTGTCGCGGATCTACTCGGGCGACGGCGCGCTCAACACCTACCGAACGGATCAGCACCGGATCGGCTACGCCTTCGAACACCGATTCTCGCCGGACCTGATCCTGCGGCAGAACTTCCGCTATTCCGGTGTCGACGCCAACTTCTCGTACACGCAGGTCGACAGTGTGACGGGTCTGAGCGCACAGCGCTCCACCGGCCTGTTCAAGCAGTCCCTGGCCTCCTTCGCGGTCGATACCCAGCTCGAGGGCCACCTCTATACCGGCCCGGTCGCCCACACGCTGCTGGCGGGCATCGACTACTACCACTACGACTTCTCGAGCGTCGCCGGTTTCGGCGTCGCGCCCGACCTCAACCTGCTCACCTTGAACTACGGTCGCCAGCCGATCGCGCGCCCCAGCATCGATCGCTCCTCGCGGCAGGCGCAGGATCAGGTCGGCGTCTATTTCCAGGAACAGGCGAAGTGGGGGAAGTTCGTCCTGACGCTGACCGGGCGGCAGGACTGGGTCGCCTCCGATACGGCGAGCGTGACCCGGGGCGTGGTCGCCGGTCCGCAGAGCCAGAACGACAGCGCCTTCACCTACCGGGCGGGCCTGAATTACGAGCTCGCGCCCGGCCTCGTGCCCTACGCGAGTTACGCGACGACCTTCACCCCCCAGGTCGGCGTCAACACCGTCACCGGCCGCCCCTATCGTCCGGCCACCGGCGATCAGATCGAGGCCGGTGTGAAGTACCTGATCCCGGGCACGAACATCAGCGCCGGCATCGCCGGGTTCGACATCAATCAGACCAGCATCCTGCGCCAGGATCCGACCAACTTCGCGAACCAAGTCGCGACCGGCGAGGTCAACTCGCGCGGCTTCGAGATGGAGGCGACGGCGAATTTCGCACCGGGGACCAACCTGACGCTCGCCTACACCCATCTCGACTTCCGCTTCGTGAAGCAGACCTCGGCCGTCACCGGCGCGGCGATCGACGGGAACCAGCTCTCCGGCATCCCGGGCGACACCTTCGCGTCGTTCCTGACCTACCTGTTCCCGCCGTCCTCCGCGTTGCGCGGCCTGACGATCGGCGGCGGCATCCGGTTCAATGCCAACAGCTTCGCCGACGACGAGAACACGGTGCGCAACCCGACCGTGACGCTGGTCGACGCCCTCGTCGCCTACGACTTCGCGGCGCTCGATCCGAAGTACAAAGGCTTCCGGGCGCAGATCAACGCGTTCAACATCTTCGATCGCGACTACTACAATTGTCAGGCCGGCTTCTGCTACCGCGGCGCGCCCGCGACGGTCATCGGCAGCCTGATCTACCGCTGGTAGCTTCCACGGGCGGGGTCCGCGGCATGGCAGGTCCCCGCCCGCGGCACTGGAGCCGGGATCGGAAACCGTCCTAAGGCCGGAGCATCGTCCTCCGACCCGGACCCGCCATGCTCTCGACCCTGCTGGTCGTGCTGCCGATCTTCGCGCTGATCTTCGCCGGCTGGCTGGCCCGGCGGATCGGCGTGCTCGGGGCCGCCGCCACCACCGAACTCAACCGGTTCGTGGTCTTCCTGGCCCTTCCCGCGCTGCTGTTCGACGTGACCGCCCACGCCCACTGGAGCGCCATCTGGAAGCCCGGCTTCATCGGCGCCTTCGGGCTCAGCAGCCTCGGGGTCTTCGCCCTCACCGTGCTGATCCGGCGTGGGGCGGGACGGCCGCTGGCCGACGCCGCGGTGGACGGGCTCAACGCCGGCTACGCCAATACCGGCTTCATGGGCTTCCCCCTGGCGCTGGTCGCCTTCGGGCCGGAGGCGCTGGCGCCCACCACGGTGGCGGCGATCCTCACGGTCTGCGGCGTCTTCGCGGTGGCGATCGTGCTGATCGAGACCGGGCTGCGGCGCGAGTCGGCCGCGTCGGGCCGGAGCGGCGGGCCCCGCCGGCCGGTCTGGTGGACGGTGCTCCGCTCCCTCCTGCGCAACCCGCTGCTGGTGGCGCCGGCGCTGGGCGCCCTGGTGCCGAGTGCCGGGCTGACCGTGCCCGAGGCGGTGGCCACGTTCCTGAAGCTCCTCGGCGGCGCGGCGGCGCCCTGCGCCCTGGTAGCGCTCGGCCTGTTCCTGGCCCAGCCCCGTCGCGCAGGGGGCGGGCAGGGGCGCACCGCCGCGCTGCTCGTCGGCCTCAAGCTCGCGCTGCACCCGGTCCTGGCCTACGGGCTCGGCCGCTACCTGTTCGACCTGCCCCCGCTCCTGCTGCACACCGCCGTGCTCATGGCCGCCCTCCCCACCGGCACCGGTCCGTTCATGCTGGCCGAGTTCTACCGGCGCGAGGCCGACCTGACCGCCACCGTGGTGCTGGTCTCGACGATGCTGGCCGTCGTCACGGTCTCGGCCTATCTCGCGGCGATCGCCTGAGATGGCCCGTCCTCCGGCCCCCGGACGGCCGCGGCCTCACATTCGGAAACCGGACGATCACGCTCTTGCCGCAGAGGAATCGTAACGTTTGCCCCGTAGCGTCGTGGCGCGGAACGCCGTGTCCGCGCTAGAACGATCCGACAGGCAGGGGCGGAACGACGGCGGATGGTGGGTTCGGGAGTTTCCATCGCGGGGCGGATCGCCCGCCTCGCCTGCGCGACCGGCCTGGCGCTGAGCCTCTCGGCCTGCTTCCGGCCGCTCTACGGGCCGACCGCCTCTGGGGAATCCGTCCAGGCGCTGCTCGCCTCGGTCCAGGTCGACGACGTCGCGATGGCCCAGGGCCAGGAGCGCCTCGGCCACTACCTGCGCAGCGAGCTGGTCTTCGACCTCGACGGGTCCGGTCACCCGGCGACCAAGCGCTACCGGCTGAAGCTCTCGGGCTCCGAGATCGTGCAGACCCCGATCGTCTCCTCCACCACCGGCCGCGCCGAGGCCGGCACGCTGGTGGCCAACATCAAGTACAGCCTCGAGGACATGAGCGGCACCAAGGTCTACACCGAGGGTGTCGCCACCTCGACCGCCACCTACGACCGCTCGGTCCAGCGCTTCGCCAGCCAGCGGGCGGCGCGGGACGCCGAGATCCGCCTGGCGGGCGTGCTGTCCGATCAGATCAAGAGCCGCCTCGCGGCCGTGCTCTCGACGAAGCCGTAGCCCGACGTGACGGCGGTCAAGGCCGGCGAGATCGAGGGGCTGATCCGGCGCGGGCCCGATCCGCGCATCCCCGTCATCCTGGTGTTCGGGCCGGATACCGGTCTGGTGACCGAGCGCGCCCGCAAGCTCGCCGAGGATTTCGTCGCCGATCCGGCCGACCCCTTCGCGCTGGTGCGGATCGACGGCGACGCCCTGGCCGCCGATCCGGGCCGGCTGTGCGACGAGGCCGGGACGATGGGCCTGTTCGGCGGCCGCCGGTCGATCTGGGTCCGGCCCGGCACCCGCAACTACGCGCCCGCCGTCGAGGCGGTGCTGGGCGCGACCGTCGCGGACGCCCGCATCGTCGTGGAGGCCGGAGACCTCGCCAAGAGCAACCCGCTCCGGACGCTCTGCGAGCGCTCCCCCAAGGCTCTCGCGATCCCCTGCTACGCCGACGACGAGCGGACCCTGTCGGACCTGATCGAGCGCACCCTCCAGGAGCGCGGCCTGCGCATCGACCGGGCCGCCCGGGAGGTCCTGGCCCGCAGCCTCGGCGGCGACCGCCGGGCGAGCCTGATGGAGATCGAGAAGCTCGCCCTCTACGCCGCGGGGGAGGGGGACCGGACCGTGACCCTCGAGCACGTCGAGGCCGTGACCAGCGACGTCGCGGCGAGCGTGCTCAACACCCTGATCGACGCCGCCTTCGACGGCCGCCGCGACGCGGTGGAGCGCGACTACCGCCGCTTCCGGCACGAGGGCCTCGACCCGGGCGCGGTGCTGGGCTCGGCGCTGCGGCACGCCCTGACGCTGCTCGCCACCCGGCTCGACAATCCCGACAAGACGCCCGCCGCGATGGTGGCGACGTGGCGGGGCCTGCATTTCAAGCGCAGGGCCAGCATCGAGGGTCCCGGGCGGCCACGCGCTGGCCTCGGCGGCCCTCCTGCGGGTCGCGGAGGCGGGGGCGCGGCGGCGTCGCTGAGGCCGTGCCATCCGGGGCGCGGGTGCCCTCGCCCGCGCGGGAGAGGGTGACGGCGCGCCGGTCCGCGTCCGGCGAGGCCCGCATGCGAGACGGCTGCGACAGGAACCGCGCGGACACAGACGCGCGATGTCGGCGCTCTATCGCCCGGCCCGGACCGGCTGGCCTGAGCGAGACACCACACCCTCTGCCACCGCGCGCCGCGGCCTGCTGACCGCGCTCATACCGGGCCTGCGCCGGGCCCGCTGAGACGGGGCCACCCGGCGGGGACGGTTCCTCAGGCGTCCGAGACCTTGAACCGGTTGAGCAGGGCCTGCAGCTCGTCCTGGGTCTCGTAGCGGATGCGGATCTCGCCCGAATCGGCGTCCTTCGGCTTGTAGGAGACCGGGACGCCGAGCGCCCGGTGGATCCGCAGCTCCAGGTCGCGCACCGTCGCGGGGCGCTCGGCCGAGAGGCGCGGGCGGCCGGGGCGGGGGGTCTCGGCCGGGGCTGCCTCCGCGGAGGCGATCGCCTCCACGTCGCGGACCGACAGGCTCTCGGCCACGACGCGGCGCGCCGTCGCCTCGGGATCGCGGACGGCCAGCAGCGCGCGGGCGTGGCCGGCGGTCAGCTCGCCCGCGGTGACCCGCTCCTGCACGGACAGCGGCAGGTTGAGCAGCCGGAGCGTGTTGGCGAGGTGGCTGCGGCTCTTGCCGAGGATCTCGGCCAGCTCCTTCTGGGTGTACGAGAAATCCTTCATCAGGCGCTCGTAGCCGGACGCCTCCTCGATCGCGTTGAGGTCGGTGCGCTGGACGTTCTCCAGGATGGCGAATTCCAGGGAGCCGCGGTCGTCGATCTCGACCACCACCACCGGCACCTCGTCGAGGCCGGCGCGCTGGGCGGCCCGCCAGCGCCGCTCGCCGGCCACGATCTCGAAGGTCCCGGGCACGTCGCCGATCGGGCGGACCACGATCGGCTGGATGATGCCCCGCTGGCCGATCGAGGCCGCCAGCTCGGACAGCTCCGTCTCGGCGAAGCTCCGGCGCGGGTTGCGCGGGTTGGCGCGCAGGAACTCGATCGGAACCCGGCGCTGCTCCTCGGCCTTGGCCGAGGCTTTCCCGGCCTCATTGAAGTCACCGATCAGCGCCGCGAGCCCGCGCCCCAGTCGAGGCTTCGCCCCCTCCTCCGCCATGATCGCCACCCGTGTCACGCTCCACACTCGCCCCTCGAACCGGGAGGGGGACTCAAACCCGTCAGGCCGCGGCCGGAACTCGGCCCTCGCGCTGGATCACCTCCGAGGCGAGGCGCAGGTAGGCCTGACTGCCGGCGCATTTCAGGTCGTACAGCAGCGCCGGCTTCCCGTGCGAGGGCGCCTCGGAGATCCGGACGTTGCGGGGGATCACGGTCTCGTAGACCTTGTCGCCCATGAAGCCGCGCACGTCCGCCACGACCTGGGCGGAGAGGTTGTTGCGCGGGTCGAACATCGTCAGCACGATGCCCTGGATCGTCAGCTTCGGGTTCAGGGCGCCGCGGACCTGCTCGACGGTGCGTAGCAGCTGGCTCAGGCCCTCCAGGGCGAAGAACTCGCACTGCAGCGGCACCAGCACCGCGTCGGCGGCCGCCAGCGCGTTGATGGTCAGCAGGTTGAGCGAGGGCGGGCAGTCGATCAGGACGTAGCTGATCCGGCTCAGGCTCGGCGCCTGGGTCAGGCTCTTCAGGACGCCGCGCAGCCGGTGCGCCCGGTCGGGGAGGGTGGCCAGCTCCAGTTCCAGGCCGAGGAGGTCCATGGTCGAGGGCGCAAGCGACAGCCGCGGCACGGCGGTGGGGACCACGGCCTGCGCCAGCGAGGCCTCGCCGGCCATGACCTCGTAGGTCGAGACCCGGCGCTTGGCGCGGTCGATCCCGAGACCCGTGGAGGCGTTGCCCTGCGGATCGAGATCGATGACCAGGACGTCCTCGCCGATCGCCGCCAGGGCGGTGCCGAGGTTGATCGCCGTCGTGGTCTTGCCGACGCCGCCCTTCTGGTTGGCGAGCGCCAGAACGCGCAGAGGGCGTCGCATGGATGAATCCATGGACCGGTCGGCGGGATCGCCGAGGATCGCTTCGCTCATCGGTGGCTCGGGGCGGCGAGGGCAGTGACGCGCACGATCCGGGCATCGGAATCGGTCCGGCTCGGCACGAGGTCGTTAACGACTCTCCACTGCGCGCCGGCCTGGGTCAATTCGGCTTGTACGTCCCGCCCCTTCGGAAACAGGCCGGTGGTGCCCGTTTTCAACAGAGGCTCGGTCCAGGCGAGGAGCTGAACCATCGGGGCGAGGGCGCGGGCGCAGACCACGTCGGCCCCGACGTAGTCGCCGATCACCGCCTCGATCCGGGCGTTGCGCACCCGGGCCGGGGCGCCGGTCAGCCGGGCGGTCTCGGTGAGGAAGGCGCATTTGCGCGCGTTGCTCTCGACGAGGTCGACCCGGACGCCGCGGTCCCGTCCGGCGATGGCCAGGATCAGGCCCGGGATGCCCGCGCCGGAGCCGAGATCGAGCCACGTGCGGGCCTCCGGTGCGAGGTCGAGGAGCTGCAGCGCGTCGTCGATGTGGCGGCTCCAGACCTCGGCCAGCGTCGCGGGGCCGACGAGGTTCTTGATCGGCTGCCAGCGCCGCAGCTGCGCCACGTAGAGGTCGAGCCGCTCCGCTGTTTCACGTGAAACACCGGCTGCCGCGAGGATACGGGCGCGATCCGGATCGCTCATGCCGGGTGCCGGTCCGCGGCGGTGGCGGTCGCGCGCGCGCCGCGCCGCGCGTGGGCGGCCAGCAGGGTGAGGGCGGCCGGCGTCACGCCCTCGATCCGCGCCGCCTGTCCCAGGGTCCCGGGGCGTACGGTCTCGAGCTTCACCCGCATCTCGTTCGAGAGGCCGCTGATCGCCGCGTAGTCCAGCCCCGCCGGCAGGCGCACGGCCTCGTCCCGTCGGAAGGCCGCGATGTCGGCGTCCTGCCGGTCGAGGTAGACCGCGTAGGTCGCGTCGGTCTTCATCCGGTCGGCGATCAGCGGGGCGACCTCGGCGAGGTCCGGCCACACCGCCGCCAGGTCCGACCAGCCGATCTCCGGGTAGGCGAGGAGCTGGAAGCCGGTGCGGCGGATGCCGTCTCGGTTCAGGACGATCCCGTGCGACGCGGCCTGGCTGGGCGTCAGGCTCACCGCGTCGAGGCGGGCGCGCGCCGCGTCGAGCGCCGCCTGCCCGGCCGCGAAATGGGCCGCCCGGGCTCCGCCCACGCAGCCGAGCGCGATCCCGCGCGGCGTGAGCCGGGCGTCGGCGTTGTCGACCCGCAGGGACAGCCGGTACTCCGAGCGCGAGGTGAACATCCGGTACGGCTCGCTGACCCCCTGGGTCACGAGGTCGTCGATCATCACGCCGAGATACGACTCGGCCCGGTCGAAGCCCGCGACGCCGAGGCCGCCCGCGTGCCGGGCGGCATTGAGGCCGGCGACCAGCCCCTGGCCGGCCGCCTCCTCGTAGCCCGTCGTGCCGTTGATCTGGCCGGCCAGGAACAGGCCCGGCAGGCGCTTCACCTGGAGGCCGACATCGAGCTCGCGGGGATCGACGTAGTCGTACTCGATGGCGTAGCCCGGCCGCAGGATCGCGGCCCGCTCCAGACCGGGGATCAGGCGGACGAGGTCGCGCTGCACCTCTTCCGGCAGCGCCGTGGAGATGCCGTTCGGGTATATGGTCGGGTCGTCGAGCCCCTCGGGCTCCAGGAAGATCTGGTGCCCCTCCCGGTCGCCGAACCGCACGACCTTGTCCTCGATCGACGGGCAGTAGCGCGGACCCCGGCTGGCGATGCCGCCGGAATACATCGGCGAGCGGTGCAGGTTGGCACGGATCAGGTCGTGGACTTCCCGGCTCGTCCGGGTGATGCCGCAGCGGATCTGCGGCGTCGTGATCCGCTCGGTCAGCGTCGAGAACGGCACCGGCTCGGCGTCGGCCTCCTGCATCTCCAGGCCGGACCAGTCGATGGTCCGCCCGTCGAGGCGCGGGGGCGTCCCGGTCTTCAGGCGCCCGAGGCGGAGGCCGAGGCGGTCGAGCGTCCGCGCCAGCCCGACCGCCGGCGCCTCGCCGACGCGGCCTGCCGGGATCTGCCGCTCGCCGATATGGATCAGGCCGCGCAGGAAGGTGCCGGTGGTCAGCACCACCGCGCCGCAGGCGAGGGTGCGGCCGTCGGCCAGGACGAGGCCGCGGAGCCGGCCCTCGGCGTCGAAGGCCAGGTCCTCGCAGGCGCCCGCCACCACGGTCAGTCCCGCGGTCGCGGCGACGGCGGCCTGCATGGCGGCGGCGTAGAGCTTGCGGTCGGCCTGGGTGCGCGGCCCGCGCACTGCCGGGCCCTTCCGTCGGTTGAGCAGGCGGAACTGGATGCCGGCCGCGTCGGCGACCCGGCCCATCAGCCCGTCCAGGGCGTCGACCTCGCGGACGAGGTGGCCCTTGCCGAGGCCGCCGATCGCCGGGTTGCAGGACATCGCCCCGATCGTCGCGGGATCGTGGGTGACCAGCGCGGTGCGCGCGCCGCAGCGCGCCGCGGCGGCGGCGGCCTCGACGCCGGCATGGCCGCCGCCGACGACCGCGACGTCGAACCGGGCGGAGGAGGGGGTGAGCATCGGGTACCGAGCAGCCTTTCGCAGACATCCCGCCGCGGGTGCGGGCGGCGCGCACGCACCGTGCGCGGTGCGTGCGCGGGGACCGGCGGATCTGCCGGGAGGTCTAAGCGCGCGCGGGCGCGGCGGTCAACGCGTCCCGCCCCGCCGGCCCGCCCCGATCGGGCCCATCTGAATGCGGTATTCAACGCGCCCGCGACGCGAAGATCTGTTGTTCGCGCGCGCGTTGCTGACGAAGGCCCGGCGAGGACTTGGCCGTCATCCCTTGCCAGTCCGTCCGGACCGTGCAAATCTTCCGCCGTGACTCAATCCTGAACGGACAACGCCGTCCGGCAGGCCCACGAGAGGGACTGTTTTCGCCGCGCCGCGGAGCGACGCGCGAGGAGGAGACTCGAGATGTCGTCGCTGACAATCGGCCTGGGCGCCGCCTGTTGCGCGGCCGGCGCCGCCGCCCATTTCCTCGACCGCACCCAGCGCAAGGAGGGCCTGTTCGGCCTCGCGGCCTTCGCCCTGCTCCTGACCGGGATGTTCCTGAGCCGCTCCTGAACGGGAGGGTCCGTCGTCCGGCGCGCCGTCCGGAATCGCGGGCCCGGCCGACGCGCGCCGCGCGCGAGGGTAGCGTCGGCTCCGCGCGGGGCGCTCCGGCCTCTACGGCCCGCAGGCCCGGAGGAGACCCGGCTCAGCCGGTCATGGCCGTCGCGGTGTAGCCGGCCCTGGTCAGGGCCTCGGCGATGGTCAGCGCCTGCGCGTCCGTGCGGATCGCCACGCGCGCGGCGTCCCGGTCGACCTGCACGTCGGCCGCGGGATCGATCCGTTTCACCGTGCGGGTCACCGCGGCGGCGCAGCCCTCGCAGGTCATGCCCTCGACCCGCATCAGCAGGTCGGCGCGCGTCACGTCCATCCGGGCCTCCTCGATCGTCTCCCGGGGATGTCGGGACCCGGCCGGCCCGGCGCAAGCCGGGTGTCGGCTCAGAACAGCGCCGGCATGCGGAAGGCGTAATCGATGCGCAGGCCGAACTGATACTGGTTGGGGTTGCCGAACGGGCGCCGCACCAGCGGGCTGTCGCCGGAGGCGCCCAGGATCCGGGTGTAGCCGGCATAGGCCGTGTACGACCACGTCTCGCTCTGCGTGTAGGTCACACCGCCGAGCACGCCCGCCGAGTAGAAGCTGCGCGGGTCGTAGGGCGTCACGCGCCCGTTCAGCGCCGCCTCGATCGGCGAGACGCCGAAATACTTCCGCGCGTAGCTGGCATCGCCGACGTTGAGGCGCGGCCCGATGGAGAACAGGAACTTCTCCGCCGGGATCAGATAGTCGGCCGCCACCGAGCCGACCGTCCCGTGGTGCCCGTAGACGCCCTGGCGCAGCTCGACGCGGGTCCGGATGAACGAGACCGGGTAGAACTCCGCGAACACGCCGGGCTCCACGGCGAAGCGGGCGTCGCGAAAACCGTACAGGTGGCGCCGGTCGTCGCCGTAGTAGCGCCCCGGCACGAAGCGCGCGGTCGGGCCGATGCGGAACGACTCGGTGTCGAAGAGCGAGAAGCTGAACCCGTCATCCGGCGTCGAGAAGCGGCGCGGCTCGCCGACGCGGCGGATATCGATCGAGGGGTAGCCGACGGCCGTGTAGTCGCTCGCGCCCGGATAGCGCGGCACGGCCTGGATCGAGCCGCTCAACGTGACGATCCAAGTGTTGGGATCGACCATCGCGAAGGTCGGCGTGGTGCGCGGGAGATCCGCGCCGAGATCCGCGGCCCGCGGCGCCGTCGTGCCGAAGGCCGCGAGGAGCGCGCCGGCGCCGAGAACGGCGCGAAATCGGGGAGTACGCGGGGGCACGGACGTCATGGCCACGCTTTATGATCCTTTTTCATCCGGTCCGCATTCGCTAGCCGCGCAACCCTCCCCGGATCGCCCCGCAATCGGGCGCGCCGTGACGAATCCGCAACGTTCCAGCGGGCGCGGGCGTCACACCGCCCGGAATTAACAGGCTACGGCGCGCCATCGCGGTCCCCGAGCCTTGCCGGGCGGGGTGCGGGCGGCCAATGATCCTGCGATTCGGTTCGCGCCCGGTGGGGATCGCTCGGGATGTCCCCCGGCGACCGGCGCGCGTTCCTGGCAGGTGTTCAGACGATGGTCCCGGTCCTCGGCCGGTACGCGGGGCTGCTGACGGTCGGCCTTCTCGGGCTCGTCGTGTTCGGGCCGCTCGCGGTGTTCCTGCCGCTCTGGAGTGCCCTGACGCTCGGCGCCGCGGCCGCCGTTGCGGGCGGTCTCGCCCTGACCCGCATCGCCACCCTCAAGGCGCGCTGCGAGAAGCTGTCCGGCGAGGTCGATCTGCTGTCCCGGCGCCTGCTCAAGGTCGAGACGGCGGCCGCGACCGCGGCGGCCCAGCCGCGGCCGGAGACCGCGGAGGCCGCCCTGCGCGCCCAGATCGAGGAGCTGACCGTCGAGTTCGGGCTGCTCAGCGGGATCGTCCGCGACCTCACGACGGTCGTGAGCGCCCAGGACGCCGAGATCGCGGGCCTCAAGGCCCGGCCAGAGATCAAGCCCGAGATCAGGCCCGCCGAGACGCCCCGGCCGCTGCCCGCGGCGCTCGCCACGGCCCTTCCGGACGCCGACGCTGCCCCGCCGCCACCCGCGCCGGTGCCGCCTCCGCNCCCGCCCCGGCCCGCGGCCGCGCCCGCGGACGAGGGCGCGATCATCGCCGCCTTCGAGGGGGACGGTCTCGAGATCCACCTGCAGCCGGTCGTCACCCTGCCGCAGCGCAAGGTGGTGGCCTACGAGGCGCTGGCCCGGCTGCGGATCGGCGGCCCCGGCGCGACGCCGGCCGAGCCGGAGATGTTCCTGCCGGTGCTGGAGCGCTACGGGCGCACCACCGAACTCGACCGCCGGATGCTCCAGCGGGCCACGATCGTGGCCCGCCACCTCGCCCGGCGCGGCAGCGAGACCCTGCTGACCTACGGGCTGTCGCCGCTGTCGCTGTTCGAGCCAGGCCTCCTGCGCGAGCTGGCCCGCACGGCCGCCGACGACCCGGCCCTGGCGGGCCTGACCATCGCGCTGCCGCAGGAGAGCTGGCGCCGGCTCGATGCCGGCCAGCGGGGCCTGCTCGCGCCCCTGCAGGGCCGGATCGGCTTCAGCCTCGACCGCCCGGACGATCTCCGCTTCGACGCCGCCGAACTCGCCGCGCTCGGCATCGGGCAGGTCAAGGTGCCGGCGGAGATGCTGCTCCGGCCCGGTGCCACCCGCGGCAGCCTGTCGGACCTCGCCGTCGAGGACACCGCGCCGGCCCTGGCCCGGGCCGGGATCCGCGTCGTCGCCACGGGCGTCGCCGACGAGGCCGATGTCCCGGACCTGATCGACCTCGACGTGCCGTTCGCGCAGGGGACGGCCTTCGCGGCGCCCCGGCCGGTGCGCGCGGAGGTCCTGGCGGCGCCGCCCGCCGGGGAGCCGACACCCCCGCCGGAGCCCGAACGGCGCCCGTTCCGGTCGGTCCTGCGCAGGGCTGTGTGACCGGCCGTGTGACCGGTCGTGTGACCGGTCGTGTCCGGGGCCGCGGCCGGGACTGGAGCCGCCCCGGCGGGGCGCGTCACCAGTAGATCTGCAGGCGCGCGATCACCGTGTCGACCGTGAACGGGCGGGTGCCCAGGGTCTCGGACTGGGCCTCCCCGGGCCGCACGCGCCCGCGGACGACGTTGCCGATCAACCGCAGGTTGGGCTCCGGATACCAGCTCAGGCCGAGGGTCACGTCCCGCTCCATGCCCCCGCGGAAGCCCCGCGCGTCCAGGTCGACGGCGCTGTAGCGCACCGCCAGCTCGAACACGCCGATCCCGCCCCGGGAGAGCCGCTGCGCCTCCGGAACCGTCACGCCCCGGAAGGTCGCGTAGGTCGTGCCGCTCTGCGGCGTCAGCGCGTAGGCGCGGCCCTCGCCGTTGAGCACCAGGGCCGCCTCGACGTAGCCGCCCTGGAAATCGAGCGCGGTGCCGGGCTGGCCGGGACCGCGGAACGGCTGCAACGCGGCCCGGATGTACTCCGCCTGCACCAGGAGCGGGCCGCGGCGATAGGCCAGCTCGGCACCGAGGCGCGACACGCTGGCGGCGTCGGGGAGATCGCCGGTATCCACCAGGGGACGCTCGAACAGGGAGGCGCCGGCGGGGCTGGAGAAGCTGAAGGCACCGTCCGAGCGGGACCGGCTGCGGAAGGCCCCCGCGAGCCCGAGATGCAGGGTCTCGTCGGCGGTCATGATCGGCGCGACGGTCGCGCGGGCCGCGACCGCGACGCCGTCCCCGTCGATGCCGCTGCTGGCGGCGTTGCCGAACACGCCGGCCACCGCGGTCCAGATCGCGCCCTGATGCCCGGCCGCGAGGCCGAACCGGCGCTCCGGCACGAGGGCGTTGGCCGCCGAGCGCTCGGCGAACAGCGTGTCGTTGTTGCTCTGCAGCCATTCCAGGCTAAAGGGCTCCTTCATGTTGCCGAGCGTCAGGATCGTGTCCGGCAGCCCCTTCCAGGCGACCAGCGCGTCGTTGATCGGCAACATCGGGTCGGCGAAATCGTACTGGAAGGCGATCACCCAGTCGCGGCCGACGGTGAGCGTCGGCTCGATCCAGGCCCGGCGCACGGCGACGTTGTCGGGGAAGGCCTCGGGCAGGTCGGGCCGGCTGAAGCCCGCCGCGCCGCCGTCGATGTGCAGCCGCCCGCCGATCTGGAGCTTCACGTCGGGCTCGGGAAAGGTGAGGGTGAGCCCCTTCGCGTCGTAGCGCAGGCGCTCGCCGGAGGGGCCGGCCATCCCCTCGAACGCGTCCTCGCCGGCGCCGGCGGGACCCGCCAGGGCGAGGGACATGGCCAGGACGGCCGGTGCGGTGCGCGTTCCGATCACGGGAGCAGCAGAGAACAGGTCGGCCGGGCGGCGCCAATCACCTGGCGCAGTCAAAGCCGGAAATCCGCGCGCCGTGGCCCGGCGGCCACGACCGCGGGCGGCCTAGACGGCGCGATTGTCGATCAGCCGGGTCCGACCCAGGAAGGCCGCGGCGATCACGCGGGCCGGGCCGTCGACCCGCTCCACCGGGAGCAGGGTCCGGGCGTCGCAGACCGCGAGGTACTGGACGCGGAACCCCGCCGCTTCCAGCGCCGCCCGCCCGGCGGCGATCCGGCCGGCCACGGGGGTGCCGTTGCGGGATGCGGAGGCGATCTCGGACAGGACGGCGTGGAGCTTCGGGGCGACGGCCCGCTCCTCGGCCGAGAGGTAGCGGTTGCGCGACGACAGCGCGAGGCCGTCGGGCTCGCGCACGGTCGGCACACCGCGGATCTCCACGGCGAGGTCGAGATCCGCCGCGACCTGCTGGAGCACGCGGAGCTGCTGGAAGTCCTTCTCGCCGAACAGGGCGACGTCCGGCCGGACCTGGTTGAGGAGCTTGGTCACCACCGTGGCGACGCCCGCGAAGTGGCCGGGGCGGAACGGCCCGCACAGACCTTCGGTCAGGCCGGCGACCTCGATCCGGGTGGCGAAGCCCGGCGGGTACATGGTCTCGACGCCGGGCGTCCAGGCGGCGTCGGCGCCGGCCCGCGCCAGCAGGGCCAGGTCCGCGTCCAGGTCGCGGGGATAGCGGGCGAAATCCTCGTTCGGGCCGAACTGGGTCGGATTGACGAAGATGCTGGCCACCGCCCGGCGGCCGATCCGCCGCGCCTCGGCCACGAGGGCGAGGTGCCCGTCGTGCAGCGCGCCCATGGTGGGGATCAGGACGACGCGCTCGCCCGCCGCGCGCCACGCGGCCACGCATCCGCGCAGGGCTTCGAGGTCGCGGAAGGACTGGAAGGTCGACTCGGACACGGCACGGGCTCCGGGGGAGGGCAGGGCCGGTCTAGAGCATGATGGGGGGCGGTGGAATCCGGCAGTCCGGTCACGGTCCCCGCCGCCCCGGTCGGCGTCACGGGCAGTAGGGCAGGAGCGAGCGTCCGAAGGGATCGTCCACGCCGGGCGGCGGCGTGAAGCCGTAATAGCTGGGATGCCCCAGGCCGTACTCGGAGCCGACGTAGCTCGGATCGTCCGGCGCGTTGGTGGGCACGGGCGCCCGCCGGGGCGTGCAGCCCACCGGCACGGCGCGGGACCGGACCGCGTAGACCGGACGGCGGTCGAGGCCGTCGTTGCGCGGGAAGAAGCGGGGAGGGCCGCCCACGCCCGTCTCGACGCCGCCACGGATGTCGAGATCGGCCGCGCGGCCCGGTCCCGCGAGCAGCAGGACGAGTCCGAGCGCCGTGATCGCCCTGCGCGCCGTTTCCCGCATGCCGCCCCTGCGCCGCCTTCTCCGCCGAGAGGCGACACCGTGCGACGGCAGGGTAAACGAGCGATTACCGCGGGATCACGTCAGCGGCACGACGAGGGCGTCCAGGACGGCAGCGAGATCGCCCTCGGTCAGGCGGATCTGCAGGCCCCGGCCGCCGCCGTTGACGTGGATCTCGGCCGTCGGGTCGGTCAGGGAACCGGCGTCGATCGCTGTCGGGAAGGGGCGCTTCTGCCCCAGTGGGCTGATCCCACCGACATGGTAGCCGGTCAGCCGCTCGGCATCGGCCGGCTTGAGCATGGCGGCGGCCTTGCCCGAGAAGGCGGCGGCGACCCGCTTCATCGACACCTCCCTGTCGGAGGCCACGAGCAGGCACACCGTCCGTCCGTCCACCGACGCCATCAGGGTCTTCAGCACGCGCCCCGGATCCACCCCGAGCGCCTCCGCGGCCTGAAGGCCGATGCGCGGCGCGTCCGGATCGTACGCGTAGACGTGGAGGCTGTGCGGGATGCCGGCCCTGTCGAGGGCGAGCGTGGCGCGGGTCGTCTTGGACGGTGTCTTGGACGGTGTCTTGGACGGTGTCTTGGACGGTGTCTTGGACGGTGTCTTGGACGGTGTCTTGGACGGTGTCTTGGACGGTGTCTTGGACGGCGTTCTGGCGGCTGTCTTCATGGTTCGTCCGGTCAGGTCGAATGGGCGCGCGCGGCGATGAGGCGGCCGATCTCAGCGTAGGCCGCCGCGCAGGTCTCGGGGGAGGCCGTCGATCCCGTGAGGTAGACCGCCACGAGGATCGGCGCGCCCCCCGGCGGCCGCAGGATCGCCACGTCGTTGACGGTGCCGTTGTCGCCGCTCCCGGTCTTGTCGCCGGCGACCCAGTCGGGCGGCAGGCCGGCCCGCAGGCGCTTCCGGCCGGTCTCGCAGGCGACCATCCAGGCCTCCAGCCGGTCGCGCGAGGACGGTGACAGGGTCGTCCCGAGGAGAATCCGGCCCAGGGTCGCCCGCATGGCGTCCGGCGTGGTCGTGTCGCGCGGGTCGCCCGGCAGCGCTGTGTTGAGGGTCGGCTCGGTCCGGTCGAGGCGGGTGACAGCGTCGCCGGTGGTGCGCAGCCACGCGGTCAGCGCATCGGGGCCGCCGAGATCCGCCAGGAGCAGGTTGGCGGCAGCGTTGTCGCTCCAGATCAGGGTGGCCGCGCACAGGTCGGCGACGCTCATCCGCCCGGTCCCGGCGCCGGCCTCCAGGGCCTTCCGAGTCACTGGCGCGTAGCTCAGGAGGTCGCCGGGACCGTAGGTGACGATCCGGTCGAGGGTCTCGCGGCCGGCATCGACCCGCGCCAGCACCGCCGCCGCCGCCAGAACCTTGAAGGTGCTGCACATCGGGAAGCGCGCGTCGGCGCGGTAAGCGGCGAGGACGCGGTCGGTCGCGGCGGCCGCGATCCCGAGGCGGCCGCCGAGCCGGCGCTCGACGGCGGCCCAGTCCGGCTCCGCCTCCGCGGCGCGCGTCGGACGGACGAGCGGCGCGGCGAGCAGGCCGAGGCCGAAGGCGCGGCGGGTCCAGACGATCATGGCGCATCCCCGTTCGAGATCGCGACGGCGCATCCGGGCACGGCACCGCGACGTCGGGATGGTATAGGGCGGCCACGCGTGTTTCACGTGAAACTCCGCTCCTCCGCGCGGCCCTGTGGGATCATGACCGACACCGACACGCTCTTCGCGCCGGCCAGCGGCTTCGGACGGGCCGCCGTCGCGGTGATCCGCATCAGCGGCCCGGCCGCGCGCGACGCGCTCGTCGCCCTGGGCGGGCGCCTGCCGCCGCCGCGCCGGCTGTCGCTGCGGCGCCTCCGGGATCCACGCGACGACACCGAGCTCGACCGGGCGCTGGTGGCGTGGTTTCCGGGGCCGGACACCTACAGCGGCGAGGATATGGGCGAGCTGCACCTGCACGGCGGCGCGGCCGTGCGGATGCGCGTCCTCGCCACCCTCGCCTGCCTTCCCGGCTGCCGGGCCGCCGAGCCCGGGGCGTTCACGCGGCGGGCGATCCTCAACGGACGGATGGACCTCGCCGAGGCGGAGGCCGTGGCCGACCTGATCGACGCCGAGACCGAGGGCCAGCGCCGGCAGGCCCTGCGCCAGCTCGACGGCGCGCTCAGCCGGCAGGTGGCCGCGTGGCGCGCGGAGGCGATCGACTGCCTCGCCGCCGCCGAGGCCGCGCTGGACTTCGCCGACGAGGGGGACGTGGACGATGCCGGCCTCGACGCGGCGCTGTTCGACCGCGCCGCGCGCCTGNGGGCCTGCCGGCGCTGGCCCTCGGTCTCGGCGTCGATCAGGACGGCCAGCGCGGCGAGCGCCTGCGCGAAGGATTCAACGTTGTCCTGGCGGGGGCCCCCAACAGCGGGAAGTCGACCCTGCTGAACGCGCTGAGCCGGCGGGACGTGGCCATCGTGTCGGACAGCCCGGGGACGACCCGCGACGCGATCGAGGTGCGGCTCGACCTCGGCGGCCTGCCGGTCCTCCTGGTCGACACCGCCGGGCTCCGCGACACCGCGGAACCGATCGAGGCGCAGGGCATCGTGCGGACGCGGGCGCGGATCGACGCGGCCGATCTCGTGGTCGCGCTCGTGCCCCCCGGCGGCGCGGTCCCGGATCTCGGGCCGGCGCGCGCGCCAGTCCTGATCGTCCAGACCAAAGCCGATCTCTTTGCCGGCTCAGAACAGGTGGGAGACCGGGCCGACGTGACGGTCTCGGCCCATACGGGGGCGGGCATGGGCGCCCTGCTCGACGCCATCCAGGCCGCGGCCGTGGACGGTCTCGGCGCCGGAGACGCGCTGATCACCCGGGCCCGGCACAGGGCCGCGCTGGAGGTCTGCGTGGCGCATCTCGACCGGGTCTCGGGCAGTGCCGGCGGTCTCCCGGAGCTGGCCGCCGAGGATCTGCGGCTCGCGGTGCGGGCCCTGGGCGAGGTCGCGGGCCATGTCGGTGTCGAGGACGTCCTCGACCGGCTGTTCAGCGGGTTCTGTATCGGGAAGTAGATCTGTAGCTGGCAACTCATTGCCTGAGGGCCGGCCGGGCGCGGGACCGTCGCCCGCCCCCCGGTCCCATGCGGCGGCACTACCGGGGGATCCGCAGGATCCGCGGCCGCCAGATCCCGAGCGCCACGTTCGCGGTCGCGACCGCCAGCAGGACCCAGAGGGTGCCGCGCTCGCCGGTCAGCGAGACGGCCAGCCCCGCGGGATCGACGAGGCCCGCCAGCGCGCGGGCGCTCTGCTCCGCTTCCTGCTTCATCGGGCCCTGGACGTAGACCAGCCCGCCCTCGAACATCAGGACGCCGGTGGCGAGCTTCACCCACGCCCAGCCGGCGTTGAGGAAGGCGCGGTTCAGCGCCATCGCCAGCAGGCCCGACATCAGCGTCACCGCCAGGGCGGGCAGGAAGATCCATGTGGCGACGGCGCCCATCGCGCCCCGCGTCGCCGCGTAGCCCGCCAGGGCGGACGGCGCGGGCGACAGGCTCAGCATGACGACCAGGGACGCCATGGCCCCCAGCAGCCCCGCGGACCCCATCGTGTGGAGGAACTTCAGCAGGCGTCGCACGGCGTCTCACCCGGGCCGTTTCGGCGCAGCCTAGCGCGGGGCAACGGGGGGCGATAGCGGCGCGCCGGTCGCAGGGCTTCCGGCCGGAACGCTCCGCCCTCCTCGCGCGCGCGGCGACGCGATCCAGGTGCGCCACGCTTCCCGCGGGCGCGCTGCCCCGGGGTCGCTGCGCTGCCCCCGCGATGGCGAGCGGCGCCTCAGCTCCGCAGGCCCGGCGCCTCCTGGCCGGTGCGGGCCACGTACTCGGTGTAGCCGCCGCCGTACTGGTGGATGCCCTCCGGCGTGACCTCGAGGACGCGGTTCGAGAGGGCGGCCAGGAAGTGCCGATCGTGGGACACGAACAGCATCGTCCCCTCGTAATTGGCGAGCGCCTCGATCAGCATCTCCTTTGTGCCCATGTCGAGGTGGTTGGTCGGCTCGTCGAGCACCAGGAAGTTCGGCGGGTCGTAGAGCATCAGCGCCATGACCAGCCGGGCCTTCTCGCCGCCCGAGAGCACCCGGCAGCGCTTCTCGACGTCGTCGCCCGAGAAGCCGAAGCAGCCGGCCAGCGCCCGCAGCGACCCCTGGCCGGCCTGCGGGAAGGAATCCTCCAGGGTCTGGAACACCGTGCGGTCGCCGTCGAGGAGGTCCATGGCGTGCTGGGCGAAGTAGCCGAGCTTCACGCTGCCGCCGACCGTGACCGAGCCGTCGTCGGGTGCGGTGGTACCGGTGACGAGCTTCAGGAGCGTCGACTTGCCGGCGCCGTTGATGCCCATGACGCACCAGCGCTCCTTGCGCCGCACCGAGAAGTCGAGGCCCTCGTAGATCGTGCGGCTGCCGTAGCGCTTGTTCACGCCCTTGAGCATCACGACGTCGTCGCCCGAGCGGGGCGCCGGCTGGAACTCGAAGGCCACCGATTGCCGACGCCGGGGCGGCTCGACGCGCTCGATCTTGTCGAGCTTCTTCACCCGGCTCTGCACCTGGGCGGCGTGGGAGGCCCGCGCCTTGAACCGCTCGATGAAGGCGATCTCCTTCGCCAGCATCGCCTGCTGGCGCTCGTACTGCGCCTGGGCCTGCGCCTCGTTCAGCTTCCGCTGGCCCTCGTAGAAGGCGTAGTCGCCCGAGTAGGTGGTGAGCGCGCCGGCGTCGATCTCGATGATCTTCGTGACGATGCGGTTCATGAACTCGCGGTCGTGCGAGGTCATCAGCAGGGCGCCGTCATAGGCCTTCAGGAACGATTCGAGCCAGATCAGGCTCTCGATGTCGAGGTGGTTGGACGGCTCGTCGAGGAGCATCACGTCCGGGCGCATCAGCAGGATGCGGGCCAGCGCGACGCGCATCTTCCAGCCGCCCGAGAGGGCGCCGACGTCGCCGTCCATCATCTCCTGGCTGAAGCTCAGCCCGTCGAGCACCTCGCGGGCCCGGCCCTCCAGGGCGTAGCCGTCGAGCTCCTCGAACCGGGCCTGGACCTCGCCGTAGCGCTCGACCAGGGCGTCCATCTCGTCGGCGCGGTCCGGGTCGGCGAGCGCCGCGCCGAGCTCGGCGAGCTCGGCCGCGACCGCGCTCACCGGGCCGGCGCCGTCCATCACCTCGGTGACGACGCTGCGGCCCGACATCTCGCCGACATCCTGGCTGAAATAGCCGATGGTGATGCCCCGGTCGGCGGCGACCTGCCCCTCGTCGGGCTGCTCCTGGCCGATGATCATCCGGAACAGGGTGGTCTTGCCGGCCCCGTTCGGGCCGACCAGCCCGACCTTCTCGCCCCGCTGGAGGGCGGCCGAGGCCTCGATGAAGACGAGCTGCCGCCCGTTCTGCTTGGTGATCTTGTCGAGGCGTATCATGGGGCGGGCGCTGTCCGGGAGGTCGCTGTCCGGAAGGTGTCCGGGAGTGTCCCGGCCGCTTACGGCATCGGCCGACGCGGCGCAAAGGCAGGGTGCCGCAGTGCGGGATAACGCTTGCGTCCGGCGCAGGCCTGGGCGCATCCCGGGACCCGGGATGAGGCTCGGCCGTTGCCCTGGGCAACATGAGGATCGCGATGCTGTTCGGTTGGTGGATGACGGGCATGGACATGGCCATGCTGGGGCTGGAGGCGCAGGGCGTGATCGCGCAGCGCATGGCGATGTTCGCCCTCGGCGGCCCGGCGGCCCAGGCCGAGGCGCAGCTCATGGTGACCGAGAAGATGCTGGCCGCCGGCGAGGCGGCGCTCATGCTCGCCGCGGGCGCCTCGAACGGCAAGGTGATCCGCAGCTACCGGCGTAAGG
Organism: Methylobacterium mesophilicum; assembly: GCF_036441335.1. Taxonomy (GTDB): domain Bacteria; phylum Pseudomonadota; class Alphaproteobacteria; order Rhizobiales; family Beijerinckiaceae; genus Methylobacterium; species Methylobacterium mesophilicum_B. The sequence continues at coordinate 71,926 of NZ_MLBW01000011.1, read as the reverse complement.
TCCAGGCCAACGCGCGGCGGCTGAGCCGGGGGTGAGGCGCGCCCGCCGCATCTCACCGCGGCGTCCTTGCGAGCGCAGCGAAGCGATCCAGCGGCGCCCCATCCGGTGACGTCACGCTGCCCCGGGTCGCCTCGCTGCGCTCACGATGACGGGGGCGGCTCGTGAGGCCCGAGTCCGCCTTCAGTTGTTGGCCGTCCGGAACGTGTCGCAGGCCTTGGTCTGGCCGCTCTTGTAGCCGGCCATGAACCAGCGCTGGCGCTGGGCCGAGGAGCCGTGGGTGAAGGAATCCGGCACCACGTAGCCCCGCGAGCGCTGCTGCAGCGCGTCGTCGCCGATCTGCGCGGCGGCGTTCAGCGCCTCGTCGATGTCGCCCTGCTCGAGCTCGGCGTACTTGTCGTTGGAGTTCTTGGCCCAGACGCCGGCGAGGCAGTCGGCCATCAGCTCGATCCGCACCGAGAGGGCGTTCGCCTCGGTCTTGCTGGAGGCCTGCTGCTGGCGCGCCTGGACCTTGCCGAGGATGCCGAGCACGTCCTGGACGTGGTGGCCGACCTCGTGGGCGATCACGTACGCGTAGGCGAAGTCGCCCTTCACGCCGAACTTCGAGGCCATCTCCTTGAAGAAGCCGGTGTCGAGATAGACCTTCTTGTCCAGCGGGCAGTAGAACGGGCCCATCGCGGCCTGGGCCGAACCGCACCCGGAGCGCGTGCCGCCGGTGTAGAGCACCAGCGTCGTCGGGGTGTACTGCTTGCCGGTCTGCTGCGGCAGGATCTGGCTCCACACGTCCTCGGTGTTGCCGAGGATCTTCGAGGCGAACCGGCCGCTCTCGTCGGTGGGCGCCTGCCGCCGCTTGGCCTGGGTCTGCGGGTCGACCTGCTCCTGCTGGCCGCGGCCGCCGCCGCCGATCTGCTGGGCGCCGCCGATCAGGATCGCCGGGTTGATGCCCGTGAAGTAGCTGATGATCAGCAGAACCACGATGGTGCCGATGCCGAGCCCGCCGGCACCGCCGCCGGGAAACCCCATGCCGCCACCGCCGCCCCCTTCACCGCGCCGATCCTCGACGTTGTCCGAGCTGCGTAGATCTTCCCAGCGCATGGTTGGGTCCCGCCATCGATGCTGCGCCGGCCGCCCCGGGCAGCCCACGGTTTGCTGTGCGTCGTCGTGTCCGGCCGTTGGCGCGCCAGCAGCGGGAACGAAGCTCTAATGACGGGAGGGGAGAGCCGGTTCCGTCACTCCGGTCAAGCTTTCCCGTCGAGGAGGGCGCGCAGGGACCGGAAATCCCGCCAGGCCAGCCGCTTCTGCACTGGCTGGCGCAGCAGGAAGGCCGGGTGGAGCGTGGCGAGCAGCTTCACCTCGCGATTCGGCAACTTGTACGGGAAGAGGCGGCCGCGGGTCCGCAGGATGCCGTCCTTGGTGCCGGTCAGCGTCTGGGTCGCGGGCGCGCCGAGGCAGACGATGATGTCCGGGTCGACGAGCTCGATCTGGCGCTCCACGAACGGCCGGCACACCGCCACCTCCTGGGGAGTCGGGTTGCGGTTGCCGGGCGGCCGCCAGGGCACGATGTTGCCGATATAAGCGCTCGTCCGGTCGAGCCCGACCGCCTTCATCATCTTGTCGAGGAGCTGGCCCGAGCGGCCCATGAACGGCTTGCCGATCCGGTCCTCGTCGGCGCCGGGCGCCTCGCCGAGAAACATCACCCGCGCCTCGGGATTGCCGTCGGCGAAGACGAGGTTCTTGGCCGTGAAGCGCAGCGGGCAGGCGTCGAAATCCGCGAGAATCCGCTCGAGCTCGTCGAGCGACTTGGCCTGCCGCGCCCGGGCGCGGGCGTCGCTCGCGGCCTCGTCGGGCTGGGCGCTGGCAGCGCGGCCGGGCCTCCGGCGGTCGCGGCGGCGTTGGCCACCACGGCGATGTCCGAGACGTAGCGGGCATTCGTGAGGTTGCGGGCATCCACGAACAGGGCGACGCCGTCGGCGAGGTCGAGGCGCGGGTGATGTTTCTCGGCGAGGCGCCCGGCGCCGACGAGGACCGGATCGGCAAGCCGTTCATGGGCCGCTCGGGCCAGCTCCTCGACAAGATGATGAAGGCGGTCGGGCTCGACCGGACGAGCGCTTATATCGGCAACATCGTGCCCTGGCGGCCGCCCGGCACACCGCCACCTCCTGGGGAGTCGGGTTGCGGTTGCCGGCCGTTCGTGGAGCGCCAGATCGAGCTCGTCGACCCGGACATCATCGTCTGCCTCGGCGCGCCCGCGACCCAGACGCTGACCGGCACCGCCATGCCCGGGGGCGGCGATCCGGGCGGGGGAACGAGCGTGTTGGCGACCGGGCTGACGGGCTGCTCGGCGGCGGCCCGGGGTGGCGCCCGGCGCGGCGCGCGCAGGGTGGGCGCGGGCGCGTCGGCCTCGTTGAAGCGGTCGTGCGGGTGCTCATCGAGCGCCGCGTCGGCCCCGGCCTCCACGTGGAAGTCGAGATAGGCGATCAGGTCGGCTTGCGCGTCGGTGGGGCTCGGCATGGGACTCAGCATGTGGGATCGCCGGGGCCTGTGGACAACGCGCCGAATCGCACCGGGCGGCAAGGACTTGCGTGACCGAACAGCGCGGCGCGGCGCAGCGCTGTGACGCCGTCCCCTGCGGCGAAGGGAACTTTGCCTTGAGCTTGAGCGTCGGCAACTTGCCTTTCTAGCTTGGAATCGCTTGAGACGGCATCAGGAAGGCCGGCCCGGCGACGAACCGGGCGCCGGAACAAGAAAAGGAACCCGAGGATGGCGCTGCCCGAACGCGAGAGCATGGATTTCGACGTGGTCGTGGTGGGCGCCGGCCCGGCCGGCCTCGCCACCGCGATCCGCCTGAAGCAGCGCGCCGCCGAGATCGGCGAGGAGATCTCGGTCGTCGTCGTCGAGAAGGGCTCGGAGGTCGGCGCCCATATCCTGTCGGGGGCGGTGATCGACCCGATCGGCCTGGATCGCCTGCTGCCGGAGTGGCGCACCGACCCCGAGCGGCCGCTCAAGACCGAGGTCCAGCGCGACGAGTTCATGATGCTCACCAAGAACAGCGGCATCACCCTGCCGAACCTGTTCTTCCCCAAGCTCATGTCGAACCACGGCAACTTCGTCGGCTCGCTCTCGAACACGTGCAAGTACCTGGGCGCCCAGGCCGAGGCGCTCGGCGTCGAGATCTATCCGGGCTTCCCGGCCTCCGAGGTGCTTTTCGACGCCAATGGCGCCGTGGCGGGCATCGCCACCGGCGATCTCGGCATCGGCCGGTCCGGCGAGCCGCGCGACGACTACACCCGCGGCATGGAATTGCGCGGCAAGTACACGGTGTTCGGCGAGGGCGCCCGGGGCAACCTGACCAAGGGGCTGATCCGGCGCTTCGAACTCAATCGCCACAGCGACCACTTCAAGTACGGGCTCGGCGTGAAGGAGCTCTGGCAGCTCGCCCCCGGCAAGTTCGAGCCCGGCCTCGTGCAGCACACGATGGGCTGGCCCCTGCCCAACAAGGCCGGCGGCGGCTCCTGGCTCTACCACTTCGACGACCACCTGCTCTCGGTCGGCTTCGTCACGCACCTGAACTACGAGAACCCGACCCTGTCGCCGTTCGAGGAGTTCCAGCGCTTCAAGACCCACCCGATGATCGCCGAGACCTTCGAGGGCGCCAAGCGGATCGGCTACGGCGCGCGGGCCATCATGGAGGGCGGCTGGCAATCGGTGCCGAAGCTGGTCTTCCCGGGCGGCTGCCTCGTCGGCTGCTCGGCGGGCTTCGTGAACGTGCCGCGGATCAAGGGTTCGCACAACGCGATCCTGTCCGGCATGCAGGCGGCCGACGCCATCGCGGACGCCCTGAAGGCCGGCCGCGCGGGCGACGAGCTCACCGCCTACGAGGCCGGCTGGCGCGACAGCCCGATCGGGCAGGACCTGAAGGCGGTGCGCAACGTCAAGCCGCTCTGGTCCAAGTACGGCACGCTGGTCGGCGTCGGGCTCGGCGGGATCGACATGTGGGCGACCAGCATCCTCGGCGCCTCGCCGTTCGGCACGCTGTCCCACGGCAAGCCGGACCACGCCTGCCTCAAGCCGCTCTCGGAGGTGACGCCGATCGTCTACCCGAAGCCCGACGGCAAGCTGACCTTCGACCGGCTGTCCTCGGTCTACCTGTCGAACACCAACCACGAGGAGGACCAGCCGCCCCACCTCAAGGTCCGCGACCTGGAGCTGCAGAAGCGTTCCGAGCACGACGTCTACGGCGGGCCCTCGGGCCGCTACTGCCCGGCCGGCGTCTACGAGTGGGTGGAGGACGCCGCCGCCGGCGACGGCGTGCGCTACCAGATCAACGCCCAGAACTGCGTCCACTGCAAGACCTGCGACATCAAGGATCCGAACCAGAACATCGACTGGGTGACGCCGGAGGGACCGGGCGGGCCGAACTACCCGAACATGTGAGGATTGCTCTCGGCCGAGGAGCCGAGGTCTCACGTCGTTGCGAGCGCAGCGAAGCAATCCGGTGAACCGCTCCGTGGGCAGACGTCCCGCCGCCCTGGGTCGCTTCGCTGCGCTCGCGATGACGGGACGGCCGACCAACCCGGCCTCAACCCCCGCGCCATCCTTTCGCCTTGCGGGGCTGGCGGGATGGGTTCAGTGTCCCCAACGTTTTTTCGGGGATGCCCCGCCATTCTCGCGCCCGGCCCCCGACGGGCCGGCGCCCAGGAGCCGCGATCGGTTCATGATGATGACACGCGCCCGCCGGAGCGTTTCGGCGCTCGCCCTGCTGCTCGCTGCCGGGCTTCCGCAGACCGTGCTCGCCGCGCAGCCGAAGGAGTCGACTCCGCTGCTCGACTACGAGCCCGCGGACTCGCTCGAGGGCAACTTCCTCTCCGCCTACATCGCGGGCGCGTCGCGGGACACGGCGGCGGCGGCGACCTTCTACCGCGAGGCTGTGAAGGCCGACCCGCGCAACGCGGAACTCGTCGAGCGCGCCTTCATCTCGCTGCTGGCCGACGGGGCCCTGCCGGACGCGTTCCGCACCGCCGAGAAGCTGATCGCCCGCGATCCGACCAACGGGCTGGCCAACCTCTCCCTCGGGGTGCGCCAGATCAAGGCCGGCCAGTGGGCCGCCGCCCGCCAGAACTTTTCCCGGAGCGGCCGGGGTGCCGCCACGGACCTGACCGCGACGCTGCTCACCGCCTGGTCCTACGCGGGCGCCGGCGACGGCAAGAAGGCGCTGGAGACGGTCAACAAGCTCCGGGGCGAGCGCTACTACAACACCTTCCGGGACTACCACGCCGGCCTGATCGCGTCGGTGACCGGCGACAACGCCGAGGCCGAGCGCCGCCTCAAGGCCGCCTACGACGCCGACCACAACACCCTGCGGATCGTCGACGCCTACGCCCGGATGGAGGCCAGCCTCGGCCGCACCGACCTGGCGATCCAGGCCTATTCCGACTTCGACCAGCTCTCGCCGCGCCACCCGCTGGTGCGCGACGCCCTCGAGAAGCTGAAGGCGGGCAAGCCGCTCACCCGGCTGATCGGCACCGCCCAGGAGGGCGCCGCCGAGGTGCTGTACGGGCTGGGCTCGGCCGGCTCGACGCAGGGCGACGAGCTGCCCGCGGTGATCTACCTGCGGCTCGCCCTCTACCTCGCCCCCGACCACGCGCTGGCCCGGCTGACGCTCGCCGACACGCTGGACCGGATGAAGCAGCCCGAGCGCGCCAACGAGGCCTACGCGCAGATCCCCGCCAATTCCCCGCTCAAGCTCAACGCCGACATCCAGATCGGCCTGAACCTGGAGCAGATGGGCAAGGGCGACGAGGCGCTCGCCCATCTCGACGCGGCGATGAAGGCCCACCCGGACGACATCGACGTCATCACGGCGCTGGGCAACGTCCAGCGCGCCCGCAAGAAGTACGAGGAGGCGGCGGCCACCTACACCCGCGCCATCGACCTGATCGGCGACCGGCCGCAGGCCAATTACTGGACGACCTACTATTTCCGCGGCACCGCCTACGAGCGCGCCAAGCAGTGGCCGAAGGCCGAGGCCGACCTGAAGAAGGCCCTGTCGCTTGTGCCGGCCAACCAGCCCGCCGCCAAGGCGCAGGTGATGAACTATCTCGGCTATTCCTGGGTCGACCAGAACATCAACATCGACGAGGCGTTCAAGCTGCTGCAGCAGGCCGCCGACGCGAGCCCGCGGGACGGCATGATCGTCGACAGCCTCGGCTGGGCCTATTACCGCCTCGGCCGCTGGGACGACGCGGTGCGCGAGCTGGAGAAGGCGGTCGAGCTGAAGCCCGGCGATCCGACCATCAACGACCACCTCGGCGACGCCTACTGGCGCTCGGGCCGGCGCCTCGAGGGCAAGTTCCAGTGGCAGCACGCCAAGGACCTGAACCCCGAGCCGGACGACCTCGCGCAGATCAACGCGAAGCTGAAGGACGGGCTGCCCGACATCGAGAAGCCCACCGCCACCGCCGAGACGGTGCCGGCCCCGGTCGCCGCCCCGCACAACCCCGACAATCCGGAACTCCCGAAGGGCGCGCCCCAGCCGCACGAGGCGCCGGGCTCCGCCGACAAGGCCAAGAAGTCGGGGGGCTAGGGCCCCCGCCCGGTCCCGCCTCGGGGCGGTGCGGCTGCCGTTCCGGCCGCGCCGTCCGGGAGATATGTCGATTGTCCGGGCTCCGGGCGCCCGCGTCGCTCTCCCGCGATCGCGCGCGATGCCCCGGAGGCCGTAGGTCGGGCGACCTAATTGCCCGCCGATCCGCGCCCGCTATCGTCGCGCCTCCGCAACGTTCCGGAGTGCGTCGTGAGAGCGCTGAAGCCTGTCTGTATCCTGCTGGCCCTCGCCTGCGCGGCGTCCGGGATCGGGGCCGATCCCGCGCGGGCGCAGGACGCGGCGGCGGCGCCGAAGGCCTTCGCGCTCGATTCCGTTCCCGTCTCGGACGCGCCGCTCGGTCGCTTTCCCTACTTCGCGCTGCCCGACGGCTACCAGCCGGTGAACCCGCCCGAGACGCGGGATTTCGGGCATTTCCTGTTCTGGACCGGCGCGGCGCTCCACGAGGTCGAGGGCAAGGTCTTCCAGTCCCTGATTGGTCCCCGTGACGGCAAGACCTACTCCGCCTACGAGCTGAAGAAGAACATCGAGGCCGTGCTGACGCAGGCCGGCGGCCGGAAGATCGCCGACGGCCGGATCCCCGACCCCGTGACGGAGACGCTGCCGGAGGACATCCGGGTCGGGATGTACGAGGGCCTGGGCAACGTCTACAGCGCGCCGGCCCAGACCTGGGTGATCCGCCGGCCGGACCGGGAGGTCTGGGTGCATTTCGTGCCCGACAGCAACAGCGCGGCCTGGACGATCCTCGAGACGAAGCCGTTCGTCCAGACCGCCGCCCTCCTGCCCGCCGAGCGGCTGAAGCAGGATCTCGACAAGACCGGGAGGGCGGTGATCCAGGTCAACTTCGCCACCGACAGGACCGAGATCCTGCCGGCCTCCGCCCCGCAGATCGACGCGGTGGCGGCCCTGCTGCGGGCGGATCCCGGCCTGCGGCTCGCCATCAACGGCTACACGGACGGGACCGGGGCCGCCGCGCACAACCGGACCCTGTCCGACGGCCGCGCCAAGGCGGTCATGGCGAAGCTCGTCGCGGCCGGGATCGCCAGGGACCGGCTGCGGGCCAAGGGCTTCGGCGCCGCCAGCCCGGTCGCCGCCGACGACAGCGAGGCGGGGCGGGCGCGGAACCGGCGCGTCGAGCTGGTCAAGTTCTGAGCGGCGCGGGCGGCCGATCCGGGACCGCTCAGCGCGTGAGCAGGGGACAGCGGCAGCGACAAGAGTATTTTGTCCGCCAGCTCATAAAAATCGACGCGCATTTTCGCGGGCTTTGACGCACAGTGCGTGGCCGTTCGCGGGCGGCCACGCCGCGTCCCGCACGGCAGGAGATTCGCACGGCAAGAGCCGGCGGGCGGGCAGCGTGCCCGCGACCAGGGAAGGAAGGCCCATGCCGTCAGACATCGAGATCGCCCGCGCCGCGACCCTGAAGCCGATCGCGCAGGTCGCCGAGAAGCTCGGCATCCCGGATGACGCGCTCCACAATTACGGCAAGCACATCGCCAAGATCGACCACGGCTACATCGCCGGGCTGGAGAGCCGGAAGCCCGGCAAGCTCGTGCTGGTGACGGCGATCTCCCCGACGCCCGCGGGCGAGGGCAAGACCACCACCACGGTGGGCCTGGGCGACGCCCTGAACCGGATCGGCGAGAAGACCATGATCTGCCTGCGCGAGCCCTCGCTCGGGCCGTGCTTCGGCATGAAGGGCGGCGCGGCCGGCGGCGGCAAGGCGCAGGTCGTGCCGATGGAGCAGATCAACCTGCACTTCACCGGCGACTTCCACGCCATCACGGCGGCCCACAGCCTCGCGGCCGCGCTGATCGACAACCACGTCTACTGGGCGAACGAGCTCAACATCGACGTGCGCCGCATCCACTGGCGCCGCGTCGTCGACATGAACGACCGGGCTTTGCGCCAGATCACCCAGTCGCTGGGCGGCGTCGCCAACGGCTTCCCCCGCGAGGACGGGTTCGACATCACGGTGGCCTCCGAGGTGATGGCGGTGTTCTGCCTCGCCAAGGACCTGGCCGACCTGGAGGAGCGCCTCGGCCGGATCGTCATCGCCGAGACCCGCGACCGCAAGCTCGTCACCCTCAAGGACGTGAAGGCGACGGGCGCCATGACGGTGCTGCTCAAGGACGCCCTGCAGCCGAACCTCGTGCAGACGCTCGAGGGCAACCCGGCGCTGATCCACGGCGGACCCTTCGCCAACATCGCCCACGGCTGCAACTCGGTGATCGCGACCCGGGCCGGCCTGCGGCTCGCCGACTACACGGTGACGGAAGCGGGCTTCGGCGCCGATCTCGGCGCCGAGAAGTTTTTGGACATCAAGTGCCGGCAGGCGGGCCTGACCCCCTCGGCCGTGGTGGTGGTGGCCACGATCCGCGCCCTCAAGATGCACGGCGGCGTCGACAAGAAGAACCTCGGGGCCGAGAACATCGACGCCCTGGAGAAGGGCTTCGCCAACCTCGCCCGGCACGTCACCAACCTGCGCGGCTTCGGCCTGCCGGTGGTGGTCGGCGTCAACCACTTCCACGCCGACACCGACGCCGAGCACGCCAAGCTGAAGGAGCTGTGCCGCGAGCGGCTCGACGTCGAGGCGATCACCTGCCGCCACTGGGCCGAGGGCGGCGCCGGCGCCGAGGACCTCGCCCGCGCGGTGGTGAAGCTCAGCCAGGCCGAGCCGGCGCCGATCCGCCACGCCTACGAGACCGAGAGCCGGCTCACCGACAAGATCCGGGCGATCGCCACCAAGCTGTACGGCGCCGCCGACATCCAGATCGAGACCAAGGCCGCCGGAAAGCTCGCCACCTTCGAGAAGGACGGCTACGGCCACCTGCCGATCTGCATGGCCAAGACCCAGTACTCGTTCTCCACCGACCCGACCCTGATGGGCGCCCCCGAGGGCCACATCGTCGGCGTGCGCGACGTCCGGCTCTCGGCCGGCGCCGGCTTCGTGGTGGCGATCTGCGGGGAGATCATGACCATGCCGGGCCTGCCCCGGGTGCCGGCCGCCGACACGATCCGCCTCGACGCGAACGGCCAGATCGACGGGCTGTTCTGAGGATCGCGCGGGGCTCGTCCACGGGCGGGCCCCGCCCCTCGTCTTTGCGAGCGGAGCGAAGCAACCCAGGGACACACCGCATCCGGAGATCGCGCGCTGCCCTGGGTCGCTTCGCTGGCGCTCGCGATGACGGAGCAGGTCGGATCACGGGCCGCCCCTACGCGTCCCCGAACAGGTCCACCGCCAGCCGGGAATGCGCCTCGCGCAGCATCCCGGTATCGACCCCGAGCGGCTGCCCGTCGATCACCCGCCACCGACCCGCCACCATCACCCGGTCGGCCCGGGTGGCGCCGCACAGGACCAGGGCCGCCAGCGGGTCGTGGGCGCCGGAGAAACGCAGCTCGTCCAGGGTGAACAGGGCGAGATCCGCCTCGCGGCCCGGCGCGATCCGGCCGATGTCGGAGCGGCCGAGGCAGGCGGCCGAGCCCTCGGTCGCCCAGCGCAGGGCGTCGAGGTGCGTCACGGCCTCCGCCCCGTAGGTCAGCCGGTTGATCATCAGGGCGTGGCGCACGCCCTCCATCAGGTTCGAACTGTCGTTCGAGGCCGAGCCGTCGACGCCGAGGCCCACGGGGGCGCCCGCCGCCTCCAGCTCGCAGGTGCGGCAGCGCCCGGAGGCCAGCGTCATGTTCGAGGTCGGGCAGTGGCAGACGCCCACGCCGGTCCTGCCGAGCCGCGCGACCTCGGCATCGTCGAAGTGGATGCCGTGGGCGAGCCAGACCCGGTCGTTCAGCCAGCCGACCTCTTCGAGGTACTCGACCGGGCGGCAGCCGAACATCTCCTGGCAGTAGGCGTCCTCGTCCCGCGTCTCGCCGAGATGTGTGTGCAGCCGGCACCCGTGCCGGGCCGCGAGCGCCGCGCTCTCGCGCATCAGGCGCCCGGTCACCGCGAAGGGCGAGCAGGGGGCGAGCGCGACCTGCACCATCGCGCCGGGGTCGGGGTCGTGGAACAGGTTCAGCACCCGCTCGCAATCGGCGAGGATCGTGTCGTCGTCCTGGGTCAGGCTCTCGGGCGGCAGACCGCCCTCCCGGTCGGACAGGCTCATGGAGCCGCGGGTGATGGCGGCCCGGATCCCGAGGCTCCGCGCCTCCGCGACCTGGATGTCCATCGACGCTTCCAGCTCCTTCGGGAACAGGTAGTGGTGGTCGCCCGCCGTGGTGCAACCCGAGAGCAGCAGCTCGGTGAAGGCGACCCGGGTGGCGAGCCGGAACGCCTCCGGAGTGATCCGCCCCCAGACGGTGTAGAGCGCCTTCAGCCAGGGGAAGAGCGGCTTGTTGATCGCCAGCGGATGGGCGCGGGTCAGCGTCTGGAAGGCGTGGTGGTGGGTGTTGATCAGCCCCGGGATGACCACGTGGCGCGACGCGTCGAAGGTCGCGTCCACGGGCGCGGCGGGCCGCGCGCCCGCCGGCACGCACTCGACGATCCGGGTGCCCGCCACGACGATCCCGCCCCCGGCGCCCGCGGCCAGGATGGCGCGGGGATCGCGGATCCAGAGGCGGCCCGGTCCCGGTTCAGCTGCCTCGGCCATGCGCGTCCGCTCCCGTCGCCCGAGGGGCCTGCGTAGCGGAGGTGCCGGACCGGCGGCAATCCCGCGGGATCACGCTTGAGGATCCGCGGCGGTCGGCGCCCCGGCCGCCCCGGCCAGGGTTGACGGGCCCGGGCCGCCTTGAGAAACGTCACGGGGACTGACCTATCACCCGTTGGGAGCGGCCGCGCCGTGACACGGACAGCCCCGCGCGAGCAGATGTTCGCGCCGAAACCCGTCCCGGGCGCCGCGCCGGCCGCCCTCGGCAGCGACGACCTGATCGAGCTCCTGTTCTTCGCCTACCGGGATTTCGTCGGCGATCCGGACCGGATCCTGGCCGATTACGGGTTCGGCCGCGCCCACCACCGGGTGCTGCACTTCGTCGACCGCTACCCGGGCCTGACGATCGCCGAGCTCCTCGACATCCTGCGCATCACCAAGCAGAGCCTGAACCGGGTGCTCAAGGACCTGATCGGGCAGGGCTACGTCGCGCAGAAGCCCGGTTCCAGCGACCGGCGCCAGCGCCTCCTCTACTGCACCGCGGCCGGGGCCGGGCTCGCCGCCGACCTCACGCGGGTCCAGGCCCGCCGCCTCGCCCGGGCGCTCGCGGCGCCGGATGCCCGGGGTTCCCCGGAGGACTTCCTGATGGCGATGATCGAGCCGGAGGACCGGCCGGCGGTCCAGCGCCTGATGGCGCGGCGCGGGGGTGGGGCCGAGGGGCGCGTCGGCGCGGAGGACCCCGCGTGAGCCACCCTGCCCGGTCCGACCTGCCCGACGAGGCGCCCCACGTCCTCGTGGTCGACGACGACCGCCGCCTGCGCGAATTGCTCGCCCGCTACCTCACCGATCAGGGCTTCCGGGTCACCGCGGCGGCGAGCGCCGCGGAGGCGCGCGCCCGGGCCCAGAGCGTCGTGTTCGACGCCATGGTGCTCGACGTCATGATGCCCGGCGAGAACGGCTTCGACTACGCCCGCAGCGTGCGCGAGACCTCGCGGGTGCCGATCCTGATGCTCACCGCCCGCTCCAACCCGAACGACCGGGTGATGGGGCTCGAGATCGGCGCGGACGATTACCTGCCGAAGCCGTTCGAGCCGCGGGAGCTGACGCTGCGGCTCAACAACATCATCAAGCGCAGCGCGCGGCCCGGCGCGGGCTCCGCGGAGGCGGTGACCTTCGGGCCGTTCGCGTTCCGGATCGACCGGGGCGAGCTGCGCCGGGACGACGAGCTGATCCGCATCACCGAGCGCGAGCGCGAGATCCTCACGATCCTGGCGACGGCGGGCGGCGCCAATGTCGAGCGCGAGCAGCTCGCCGGTCCGGGCGGCGCCGCGGCCGAGCGCACCGTCGACGTGCAGATCAACCGCCTGCGCCGCAAGACCGAGGTCGATCCCGCCAACCCGGTCTTCCTGCAGACGGTGCGGGGTGTCGGCTACCGGCTGGCGGTCGACTGAGCCGCGCGCGGTCCGGCACCGGGCGGCTCAGATCACCCGCGGCGCGTCGGGTTTCAGCTTGAGGGCCTTGGCGATCCGGGTGGACAGGCTCCCCACGATGGCGAGGCTGGCCGACGGGTCGGCGAGGGCGCGGACGGCCGCCAGCGCCTCCTCGGCGCTGGGCGTCATCACCGCGTAGACCGCGGCGCCGGGCGCCGGGCCGGCGCCCTCCGCGGTGACGGAGACGAGGAAGGTGGTGTGGCGTCGCCGCGGGCGTCCAGGCATGGTCCAGCATTTGGCATGTCGGCTAACCTTCACCAATGCCCGAGTCTCGGAGCCGACCGGGAAACGGAACGATCCCGGCACGATAACCCGTGCCGGGCCTTTCAGCTCAGGGCAAGGTCGATGCCGGGAAGCCCCAGCCCGTCGAGCCGCGCGCGCCAGAGCTGGCCGGAGGCGACGGGCAGCGCGTCCGTCAGCGTGCCGGTGGTGACGACAGCCCCGGCCGCGAGCGGTGGGGCCACCGGATCTTTAGCCAGCGCATCGACGAGGTGCGCGAGGGCCGCGAGCGGCCCCGTCCCGAGCACGCAGCGGCCGCCGCCCCGGTCGGCGACGGCCCCGTCCCGCAGCAGGTCGACGGTGAAGCCCGCGAGGTCGCCGAGCCAGGCCGAGCGCGCGTCCGGGGCGATCCGCACCCGCTCGCCCACCACCAGCAGCCCGTGCAGGCCGAAGGCCGCGACGGTGTCGGGCGCCGCGAAGCGCCAGCCGGGATAGAGCGACTGCACGATCTCGAAGCCGCTCGCCGCCCAGTCGAGGCAAGCGATCAGCGCCGCGGCATCCATGCCGGGCTCGGGCGCGCGCGCCAGCCCGAACACGATCTCCGGCTCGATCCGCGGCTCGACGAAGGCGGCGAGCGGGACCGGCCCCGACAGGGCGGCGCGATCGCGCAGGGTCGTGTCGTAGACGTGGCCCCAGATCGGCGCGCGGACGCCGTAGCGCTCCCACAGGGTCGTGTTGGTGAAGCCGATCTTGTAGCCGACCGGCCGCTCGCCGCGCTCCCCGCGCAGGACTCGGACCGCCTCGGCCACCCGGTAGGCCGCCGGCAGGTCGAGGGTCGGATCCCAGTCGGTCAGCGGCGCGATCGGGCGGCGATGCTCGTGCGCGGAGAGGATCGTGCGGGCATGGGCCGCGGCGGAGATCGGCTCGGTCATCGGCGGACGGCGCGAGGGCCGACGGGGCGGCACCCGCGCCGGGCCGCGTCGATCGCGGCGCCGTCGATCCTACGCGGGGTCCTTCCCGTCGGGAACGCGCGATTTGTCCCCGCGCGCCCGGCGACCCCAACGGCTCGCGGCCGAGCATGGCGCTCCCGAGGCGGTGCTCCCGAGGCGACGCTCTCTGCCCGGTCGTCCCGGGCGTTCCGGCCGGCCGCGCCGCGCCGGAGAACGGGGTGTCGGTCGGTCCGAGGTTCGACGCGCCGAATATTTTCATTAGATCAATACCAAAATACGTTTCTTGATGATGTGTCATCAGGGGCACATACTGCTCACGGATCCGTGATAACCGGACATTGGCGCCTATCTTCGTCCGGTCTTTCTTGTTTAGAGTTGGTATAATGTCGAGATCTGTTGACCGGCGAGCCGCGTCGCGCGCGTTCGATCACGCGGAGAGGCTGCTCCGGGTCGGGTTTGTATCGTCGACATCTCTATTCACGCTCGGAGCGGCCGCGCTCGCCCAGCCCGCGCCCGCCACCGACATCGAGCTGTCCGAACTCAGCGTGACGGGCGACGGGCGCGGGCGCAGCCTGAACAGCGATCTGTACGGGCGCGGCGGTGCGACCGGGCCGGTACCGGGCTACGTCGCCAGCCGCAGCACGGTCGGCACGAAGACCGACACGCCGATCCTGGAGACGGCGCAGTCGGTCTCGGTCATCGGACGCCAGCAGATCGAGGACCAGAACGCCCTGACCATCAATCAGGCGCTGCGCTTCACCCCGAGCGTCACCACCGAGCAGCGGGGCGGCGCCGGTTCGACGCGCCTGGAGCAGTTCTACATCCGCGGCTTCACCGCCCCGATCTTCCTCGACAACATGGCGCTGCCCACGAACCGCGACGCCTTCCCCAGCGTCGATCCCTATCGCGTGGAGCGGGTCGACATCATCAAGGGGCCGGCCTCGGTCCTCTACGGGCAGTCCGGCCCGGGCGGCCTCGTCAACCTCGTCTCGAAGGTCCCGCAATTCGTCCGCCACGGCGAGGTGTTCGTCCAGGGCGGCGGGTTCCGCGAGGTCCGCAGCGGCTTCGACATCGGCGGGCCGATCGCGTCCGACGTCCCGGGGCTCGCCGACCAGTTCGCCTACCGGGTCGTCGGACTCGGCTGGAACGGCGACGGGCCGGCCGCGACCACCAAGGTCGAGCGCGCCTTCATCAACCCGAGCCTCACGTGGCGGCCCTCCGCCGACACGTCGCTCACGGTCATCGCCAACTACCAGCGCGACCCGTTCTCGGGCTTCTACGGCGGCTTCCCGGCCGTCGGCACGGTGTTCCCGCGCAACTTCGGCAACGGCGTCTTCGGCCGGCTCCCGGTGAACTTCTACGACGGCGACCGCAACATCGAGCGCTCCGACCGCACCCAGGCCTCCGTCGAGTACCTGTTCGACCACCGGATCACCGAGAACCTGCGCTTCCACTCGGCCGGCCGCTACCTGCGCTCGAACGGCGACTACCGCAGCGCGTTCACGACCTTCGGCGACGTCAACGGCCCGTACACGACCGGCCCGACCATCGGCCGCTCGGTCGGCGGCACCCAGGTCGACATCGAAGCCTTCACGATGGACAACACCTTCATCGCCGATTTCGACACCGGCCCGATCGCCCACACGGCGCTGCTCGGCGTCGACCACCGGACCTTCAGCACGCGGTCGGTCACCGGCCCGTTCCCGGCGACGACGGGCCTGAACGCCCTCGCCCCCGACCACGACCTGCCGATCCGGTTCCCCGCCTTCACGTCGACGGCGCGGATCGACGCCCAGCAGACCGGCGTCTACTTTCAGGATCAGGCGAAGTTCGACCGCTTCGTCCTGACGCTCGGCGGCCGCTACGACACAGCCCGGCAGAGCGGCCCGACCCGCACCTTCGCGCCGAACAGTCTGACCATCCAGGACGTGCCGGCCGAGGCCTTCACCGGCCGCGCCAGCCTGCTCTACCTGTTCGACAGCGGCATCGCCCCGTACGTCTCCTACAGCGAGGCGTTCGAGCCGATCGTCAACGGCCGGATCTTCGACGCGGCCCTCGGCTCGGCCGGGCGCATCCCCGTCCCGATCGCCAGCAACCAGTACGAGGCCGGCATCAAGTACCAGCCGCCCGGCACCGACATCCTGCTGACCACCGCGTTCTTCGACATCCGCCGCTCGAACGCGACCACCACCGACCCGGTCAATCCCGGCTTCGTCGTGCAGACCGGCGAGGTCGGCGTGCAGGGCGTCGAGTTCGAGGCGCGGGCCACCCTCGCCGAGGGCCTCAGCCTGATCGGCGGCTTCTCGCTCCTCGACATCCGCAACGTCCGCGACACCGGCTTCACCACGAACGACCTGACCCGCCGGTCTGTGCCGCTCCAGGGCCTGCGGCCGGTGCAGGTGCCGGACACGACCGCGTCGCTGTTCGTCGACTACCGCTTCACCGACGGCCCGCTCCTCGGCCTCGGCCTCGGCGGCGGCGTGCGCTACCTCGGCCCGTCCTGGGGCGACCCGGCCAACACCTTCCAGGTGCCCGAGAGCGTGCTGGTCGACGCCGTCGCCTCCTACGACATGAAGCACCTCGACCCGCGGCTCGCCGGCCTCAGCGCGCAGATCAACGTGCAGAACCTGCTCGACGAGCGCTACGTGACCGGCTGCTTCACCTATTCGGGCTGCTATTACGGCCTGCCGCGCACGGTCTACGCGACCCTGCGCTACCGCTGGTGAGGCGGCCGCCGTGCGCAGGACCTTCCGCCAGTCGATGGCGTGGCTCCACGCCTGGTCGGGCCTCGTCGTCGGCTGGGTGCTGTTCGCCGTCTTCGTGACGGGTACGGCGAGCTACTACCGGCCGGAGATCTCGCAGTGGATGCGGCCCGAGCTCCGCACCGACCGGACCTTCGGGGCGGCGGAGCTCGCGGCGGCGGCCGAGCGCGGCGTCGCCCACCTGCAGGCCCACGCGGGCGGCGCGCGGACGTGGTTCCTCNGCCCACGCGGGCGGCGCGCGGACGTGGTTCCTCGCGCTGCCGCGGCCGGACAGGCCGGTGCTGGAGCTGTTCTGGCGGACGGGGCCGGGCCGCCCGCCCGGCCACGTCCTCCTGGATCCGGACAGCGGCGCGCCGGCGGCGGTGCGGGCGACGCGCGGCGGCGACTTCCTCTACCGCTTCCACTTCGAGCTGAACCTGCCGCCGCTCTGGGGCCGCTGGATCGTCGGCGCCTGCGCGATGATCCTGCTGGTGGCGCTGATCTCGGGGATCGTCACCCACCGGCGCATCTTCGCCGACTTCTTCACCTTCCGGCGGGACAAGTCCGCCCAGCGGGGCTGGCTCGACGCGCACAACGTCGCGGGCGTGCTCGCCCTGCCGTTCCACCTGATGATCACCTATACCGGGCTCGCCACCCTCATGGTGATGTACGTGCCCTGGGGCCTGAACGCGGCCTATCGCGGCGACAGCCAGCGCTACTTCGCCGAGTCCGGCCAGATCACCGCGCCCCGCCCGCCCGACGGCCAGCCCGGCACGCTGACACCGGTCGGGCCGCTGGTGGTCCGCGCCCTCGCGATGCGGTCGGAACCCCTGGAGCGGATCACGATCGTCAACCCGACGGACGCGCGCGCCACCGTGGTGGCGGTGTTCGAGGAGCCGCACGGCCTCTCCCACGAGCACCCGCAGATCGCCTTCGACGGCGCGACGGGCGCGGTCCTGGAGGTGCGCGCGGGCGGCCTGCGGCCGGCGACCAAGACCTTCACCGCGATGGTCGGCCTCCACGAGGCGCACTTCGCCGGCCCCGCGCTGCGGGTGCTGTTCTTCCTGTGCGGCCTCGCCGGCAGTGCCATGGTGGCGACCGGGCTGCTGCTCTGGGCGGTGGCGCGCCTGCCCAAGGGGGACGCGCCCCGGGGCGTCGGCCTGCGCCTCGTCCAGGGCCTGAACGTCGCGACGATCGCCGGCCTGCCCGCGGCCGTCGCCGCCTATTTCCTGGCCAACCGGCTGCTGCCCGCCGCGCTGCCCGCGCGGGCGGAGGGGGAGGTCGGGGCCTTCTTCGCCGTCTGGCTGCTCGTCGCCCTGGCGGCGTTCCTGCGCCCGGCCGGGCGGGTCTGGCCGGAGACGCTGACGGCGGCGGCCGCGTTGTACGGCGCCGTCGCGGCCGCCGATATCGGGCGCCTCGTCGCGCTCCGGCTCGGCGGCGACGCGCCGGTCGAGCCGGTCTTCCTCGCCTTCGACGGCGCGATGCTGGCCCTCGCCGCCCTCTTCCTGCTCGCGGTCCGCACGATCGCGCGGCGCGGCGGAGCGTCCCGCGGCCCCGCGAAGGCCGCGGGGCTCTCGATCGCGGGGCACGCGCCGCGGGACCAGGGCCGGCCCGGCATGCCGGTACCGGGAGATCGGGAACCGATATGATAAAATTGAACTGGTATATTGAACCTGGTGCGGCGAATTAATTCAAAATAACTCCCGAAATCTGACATGCATCGGATGCGCCGCGACTGTATCTGTGCAGAATGGTTCGGCCGGCATGCCAGCCGGTCGCGCCTGTGTCGTCGATTTTCACGCCCTTGATCCTTCGGCCCAGGCGCTCCAGCGCGGTCCATCCCAAGCGCACGCTGGACATGTCCCCGAGACCCAGAACTCGAGCCTCGAGGCGCGGCCCTCGAGGCTCCTTTTCTGCCGCCCCGGACGATGCCCGCCGCCTGTTCACGGGCCCCGCGCCCCCGTACCAGAGGGCCACGGGAGCGGCAGGACGGGCATGCAGCGCATCACCATCACCATCGACGACGCCCTGCTGGCGGCGGTCGACGATCTCTGCGCGCGGCGCGGCTACGGCAGCCGCTCGGAGGCGGTGCGCGACATCGTCCGCGACGCCCTGGCGCCGACCGGCGCCGCGGAGACCGGCGGATCGGAGGCCTGCTACGGGGCCCTGAGCTACGTCTACAGCCACGGCACCCGCGACCTGGCCCGCCGGCTGACCGGCGAGGGGCATGAGCACGGCGTCTCGATCGCCAGCCTGCACGTGCACCTGACCCACGACGCGTGCCTCGAGGTGGCGGTCCTGCGCGGGCCGGTGGCCCGGATGCAGAGCTACGCCGACGCCGTCGTCACGCAGCGCGGCGTCCGCTACGGTCACCTGCACCTCATCCCGGAGGGCGACGACGCCCACGCCCATCCGGGCCACGGCGACGACGGCCCGGGGTGAGGGCTTCCCCCGCCCGCGATCCGGCGCCCCGGCGACTGCGCCCCGCGCGCAACACGACCGGCTCGATCCGCCCGTATGATTTTTTCGTATGTTTATCATACGCCCGGCGTGCGAGAGTCCGGGGATCGCCACGCCTCGCTCGGTCTGCCGGTGTCCCGCCCGACTTCCCGTCCCGTCTGCCGCCACCGGCCTGCCGCCACCGGCCTCCGCGCCGTGACCCGGCTGCTCGCCGCGGGCGGCCTCGTCGTCGCGGACCCCGAGGTCAGCGGCGACGAGCCGATCTCGGCCGACCCGACCGAGCGCCGCACGGCGCTCTACCGGCGCCGCCGGTCATCCGCGCGACGGACGGGCCCGGCGCCAGCGCCGGCTATGTCGGCGGCGTCGCCGGGATCGGCGGCGCCCTGCTCAGCGTCGACGCGGCCAGCGCCGGCCTCATCGACGGCGCGGTTCTCAACGCACGCCCGGTCACGCGGCCCGGCGAGGTGCTGGAGGGGGTGCCGGGCCTGATCGTCACCCAGCACAGCGGGGAGGGGAAGGCCAACCAGTACTTCCTGCGCGGCTTCAACCTCGATCACGGGACCGACATCGCCATCAGCGTCGACGGCATGCCGGTCAACATGCGCACCCACGCCCACGGCCAGGGCTACGCTGACCTCAACTTCCTCATCCCCGAACTCGTCGGCGCGGTGGAGTACCACAAGGGACCGTACTTCGTGCGCGACGGCGACTTCGCCTCCGCGGGCTCGGTGCGCATCGGCTATCTCGACACCGTGCGGGAGAACCTCGCGCTGACCTCGATCGGCAGCTTCGGCTACAGGCGGGCCCTGTCGATCGCCTCGGCTCCGCTGGGCGAAGGCACCCTGCTGGTGGCCGGCGAGGCGCAGGTCTACGACGGGCCGTGGGCTGTCCCGGACGCCCTGCGCAAGCTCAACGGCGTCGCCCGCTACAGCCAGGGCACGGCGCTGGACGGGTTCGCGGTCACCGGCATGGCCTACGCGTCCCGCTGGACGGCCACCAACCAGATCCCGGAGCGGGCCGTCGGCGCGGGGCTGATCGGCCGCTACGGCACCCTCAACCCCACGGATGGCGGCGACACCGCCCGCTTCTCGCTGTCGGGCCGGTTCAGCGCGACGGACGACACCGGCATCACCCGGGCCTCCGCCTACGTGATCCGCTACCAGATGAACCTGTTCAACGACTTCACCTACGCCCTCAACGATCCGGTGAACGGCGACCAGTTCCACCAGCGCGACCAGCGCATCCTCGGCGGCGGCGAGGTGCTGCACATCTTCCAGGGCGACCTGTTCGGCCGGCCCCTGGAGGTCGAGGTCGGCGCGCAGACGCGGACGGACTCGATCCGCGTCGGCCTGTTCAACACCGCCTTCCGCCAGTACCGCTCGACCGTGCTCGACGACCGGGTGCTGGAATCGAGCGGCGCCCTCTACCTCGACACGCGGGTGCGCTGGACCGAGTGGCTGCGCACGAGCGTCGGCGTGCGGGCCGACGGCTACTACGCCGATGTCCGCTCGGACACGCCGGCGAACTCCGGACGGGCCACCGACGGCATCGTCAACCCGAAGCTCGGCCTCGTGCTCGGACCGTGGTCCGACACCGAGATCTACGTGAATTACGGCGGCGGCTTCCACTCGAACGACGCGCGCGGCGTCACCGCCACGGTCGATCCCGCGAGCCCCCTGTTCAACATCACCCGGTCGCCCTTCCTGGTGCCGTCCACGGGCTACGAGCTGGGCCTGCGCAACCGCTCGATCGCCGGGCTGGAGACGAGCCTCGCCCTGTTCCGGCTCGACTTCGCCTCGGAGAACATCTTCCAGGGCGACACCGGCACCACGGAGCCGAGCCGCCCGACCCGCCGGTTCGGCGTCGAGTGGACGAACCGCTACGCGGTGACGCCGTGGCTGTCCCTGGACGGGGATCTGACGATCACCAACGCCCGGTTCTCCAGCTACGACCCGGCCGGCAACCGCGTGCCGGAGGCCCCCACGACCATCGCGTCGGCGGGCGTGACCTTCGGCGAGCCCCTCGGCTGGTTCGGGAGCCTGCGGGTCCGCTATTTCGGGCCGCGCCCGCTCATCGAGGACAACGCGATCCGCTCCCGGGCGACCGCCCTGCTCAACGGCCGCATCGGCTACCTGTTCGACACCGGGGTGAGCGTCTCGCTGGATGTGCTCAACCTGACCAACAGCAAGTCCGACCAGATCACCTACGCGTACGTGTCCCGCCTGCCGGGCGAGCCCGCCGAGGGGCTGATCGACCGCGTCTTCCACCCGGTGGAGCCCACGGCCGTGCGGCTGACGATCGCCGGACGGTTCTGACCGCCGGCATCCGCCGCACGCAAGTCCTGCCCTCCTCGCGGCAGACCCACGCCGTGACGGACTTCGTCCCGGCGCGCCGGCGCCTCGCCGACCGGTATCCGGGGATCGTCACCGGCGCCCCGGTCGCGTCAGCCGCCGCTGCGCGAGACCCGGTAGTCGCGGGGAGTCAGGCCGTAGGTCTCCCGGAATGCGCGGCTGAGCTGGGCGCCGCTCCCGAAGCCGTACGCCTCCGCGATCGCGCCGATCGAGCGCGGCTCCAGCGGATTGTCGAGGGCGGCCCGCACGGCCGCGAGGCGCTGCCGCGCGAGGTAGCGTGCCACCCCGCCTTCCGGCTCGAACAGGCGGTAGAGCTGGGAGCGTGACATGCCGAGCGCCCGCGCCAGCGCGTCGATCCGGGGCGGCGCGGCGAGATGGCCGCGGATGAGCCGCTTCGCGGCCCTGAGCCGGGCGGCCTCGAGCGGNTGAACGCGAAGGTCTCGGGCTTGTCGAGGGCGCCCAGGTGCCGATCGACAAGCCCGAGACCTTGTCGGCGAGACCCGCGTAGTACCACCACCATTCCGGCTGGTAGCGGGTCTGGCCGTACATCTCGGCGAACAACTTGCCGTTGTCGCGTACCTCGACCTCGGCCAGCGCCTTGGCCTCGCGCTCGACGAGGTCGCCGATCCGGCGCAGGACCTTGCCGCGGGCCGACGCCGTCATGGTGGCCCAGGGGCCGTCCCACATGGCGCGCTTGGCGGCGGCCACCGCCCGGTCCACGTCAACGCGCCCGGCGCGCGGGATCCGGGCCCAGGGCTCGCCGCGATAGGGATCGATGGACTCGAACCACGAGCCCTCGACCGGATCGACGGACTGGCCGTCGATGTAGAGCTGGTAGGTCTTCACGGCGCGCCTCTCCGTCCGGTGGTGCGCGCCATATGGATCCGGAGCCCGCCCGCGAGGATCAGCCCGTGCATCGCGTCCTCGTCCGGCAGCACGGTGGCGATGGAGGCGCGCGAGACGGCCAGGATCAGCGAGTCCGTCTCCGGAACCCGGCTGCGGCGGTACGGCTGCGACAGGTCGTTGAGGCTGACCGCGCCCGCCGGAACCTCCGCCACGCCCCGCTCGGTCTCGACGCTGTAGGCGTGCCGGCTCAGGTGCAGGACGAAGCCGTCCTGTCCGTCGCGCCGGATCTGGGACCGGGTCCGGGCGGGTCCCTGCGGCGCGGCGTTCATGACGCGCAGGGCCATCGGGCCGATCTGCGTCGTCTCGATCCGGCCCGTGAAGCCGCGCGGATCGGCATCGAGGTCGTGGGCCGAGAACAGCGCCCGCCACGCGGCGAAACGGTCGCGCTCCGGCAGAGGGTCGGTTGTGAAGAGGGACCGGGGTACGAAGTTCACGGCGGGACCGACGATCGAAGATCGGCGACTTTACCTTACGTTGCGCTTCCGCCTAGCCCCCGCGGGACACAATCGACGATCAGGCGTGCCGCGGCGCCCGCGTCGAGCGCCGACGTGAGGCGCCCCGGACGGCGCGGGCTTGCGCGAAACATAACGCGTTATATAATTAGGGGAGGAGAACGACATGCGTGCGGACATCCTCGACGAACTCGGACCGCTGTTCCTCGGCAGCCGCCTCAAGCGTCTCGCAGACCGTTTCCAGGCCGACGCAGCCCGGATCCTGAAGGACGAGGGTCTCGGCATCCAGCCGGCCCAGTTCCCGCTCCTCGCTGCCCTCGACCGCTACGGCCCGCTGACCATCGGAGACGCCGCCGCCGCGCTGGGCGTCAGCCAGCCGGCGGTCACGCGCACGGCAGCCAGCCTCGTCGCGCTCGGATTGCTCGACGAGGCGCGCTCGGACGCGGACCTTCGCCAGAAGGCGCTGTCGCTCAGCGTGCCGGGCGAGGCCCTGATGGTGCGCGCCAAGGAGGCGCTCTGGCCCCGCGTCGACAGCGCCGTCGCGGGGCTGTGCGACGGCCTGTCGGGCCCGCTGCTGAAGCAGATCGCCGCGCTGGAGCGCAGGCTCGACGCCGTCCCGTTCGCGGACCGCGTCCGCCCGGACCGCGCGGTCGGCGAGGCCGCGCCGGGCCTGGCCATCCGGGACTACACGGACGCGCTGGCGGATCGCTTCCGGGACATCAACGCCGAGTGGATCGAGGCGATGTTCGCGCTGGAGGAGAACGACCGCCGGATCCTGTCCGATCCCCGCGGGCAGATCCTGGAGCGCGGCGGCCTCATCCTGTTCGTGGAGGCCGAGGATCTCGGAATCGTCGGCACCTGCGCGCTGATGCGGACGGACGCGGGCTGCTACGAGCTGACCAAGATGGCCGTGTCCGAGCGGGCCCGGGGCCGCAAGGCCGGCGAGCACCTGCTGCGGGCGGTGCTGGCCCGGGTCGCGGCCATGGAGATCGAGACGCTCTACCTGCTGACCAACACCAAGTGCGAAGCCGCCGTGCACCTCTACGAGAAGGTCGGATTCCGGCACGACCCGGAGATCATGGACCGGTTCGGCCGGCGCTATGCCCGCTGCAACGTGGCCATGCGCTACCCCCTGTGACGCCGCCGGACCGGCGGCCCGCGTCGATCCCGTCCCGGTCGCGCCGCCCGGCACGGTGACGGAGGATCCGCAGATGTCCCGGCCCGCCGGCCGCCCCGGCTTCGGCAGGGGCGTCGTCCGCGCGTCGGGAGCCGGCGTCCGGTGAGCTGCGCGCAGCCCGCGCGGTCCGACGGTCGCGTAAAGCAGCGGCCGATGCAGGGCCGCCGCGGCTGCCCGGCCCCGGGACGAAACCCCGCGACGGCCAGCGCTGCCCCAGTCCGCGAAGGCTCCCGGCATGGCCCGCGTCAGATCTCGTCCGACCGTCGAGGCGCGCGCCGACGAAGTTCGGGATGCAGGTATTCAACTGAAAATTGATTTTATCATGTCGACAGCGGGATGTCGGAAACAGAATGTGTAACGGAATCTTATCGTCGCGCTCCCACACTGTTGGTTTAGCTCAGGAGCTGCGCTCGGACAATGAAAGCTTGGTTCGCGGAACTCTCGATCAAGCACCGGCTCGTCGGCGCACTCGGGCTGCTCATCGTCTGTCTGCTTCTCGTCGACGGCGTGGGTCTGCACGCCGTTGCTAATCTCGCCGAGGATCAGAGCCGCCTCGGCAACAACACGCTGCCCAGCGTGCGGTACGCCGGCGAGCTGCGCGGCAACGTGATCGACGTGCGCGTCAGCGTCGTGAACCACATCCTCTACCCCGAGGCTGCCC
Organism: Methylobacterium mesophilicum; assembly: GCF_036441335.1. Taxonomy (GTDB): domain Bacteria; phylum Pseudomonadota; class Alphaproteobacteria; order Rhizobiales; family Beijerinckiaceae; genus Methylobacterium; species Methylobacterium mesophilicum_B. The sequence goes on along the minus strand of NZ_MLBW01000011.1, from coordinate 47,347 downwards.
ATATGCGGGCCGAGGAGGAGGCCCTGTCGAAGAAGACGGAGGCGGTGGCCGCCGCGATGCGCAACTACGCGCCGCTGATCGACGGTCCGAAGGAGCGCGCGCTCTTCGAGGTGTTCGACCGGGAATGGAGGGGCTACCTCGCGGCGATACCCGCCGTGCTGGACTACTCGCGGACGGGCCGCAAGGATCTGGCGCTGCGCGAGAGCCTCGTCGGCGTTCGCCCCCACATCAAGGCGGCTTCCCAGGCGCTCGAGGAGATCGTGGCGCTCAACAACGCCAGCGGTGAGACGGCGATCGCCCAGGGGGCGGCCGCCGCGTCCGGCGCGAAGCGGCTCATGCTGGTGATCGGCGCCGTGGCCCTCGCCCTCGCCACCGCGCTCGGGGCGCTGATCGTACGGAGCATCGCCGCCAGCGTCCGCGCCGTGCTCGAACCGATGCGCAGGCTGGCGGCCGGGGACCTCGCGGTCGCGATCCCCCACCAGGGCGAGCGGAACGAGATCGGCCAGATCGCCGACGCCGTGCAGGTCTTCAAGGAATCGGGGATCGAGGCGCGGCGGCTGGCCGCCCTCCAGGCCGAGGCCGACGCCGCCAAGATGCGCCGCGCCGAGCTGCTCGACCGCATCACGCGCGGGTTCGAGTGCGAGGCCGGGGCGCTCACCGACGAGCTGACCGCCGCCGCGACCGAGATGGAGGCGACCGCCGCCTCGATGACCGAGATCGCCGCGCAGACCAATACCCTCGCGGCGAGCGTCTCGGTCGCCGCCGAGCAGACGTCCGGCAACGTCCAGCAGGTCGCGAGCGCGACCGAGGAGATGGCGGCCTCCGTGCAGGAGATCAGCGGGCAGGTGACCCACTCGGTGGAGATTGCCGCCTCGGCGATCGCGCGCGCGCAGGAGACCGGCACCATCATCCGGGAGCTGTCCGACAGCGCCGACCGGATCGGCGCGGCCGCGGGCCTGATCTCGGGCGTGGCGAGCCAGACCAACCTGCTCGCCCTCAACGCCACCATCGAGGCGGCGCGCGCCGGCGAGGCCGGGCGCGGCTTCGCGGTGGTGGCCGCCGAGGTGAAGACGCTGGCCGAGCAGACCGCACGGGCGACCCAGGAGATCTCCGCCCGGATCGGCGCGATCCAGTCCGCCACGCGGGGCGCGGTGGAGGCGGTCCAGGGTGTGAGCCGCACGATCGACGACATGTCCGGCATCGCCACCCACATCGCCTCGGCGATCGAGGAGCAGGGCGCGGCCACGCGCGAGATCGCGCGGAACGTCCAGGAGGCCGCGCAGGGGACGCGGCAGGTCACGGGCCATATCGGGTCGGTGCGCGAGGGGGCCGGCGAGACGGGTTCGGCCGCCACGCAGGTTCTCGGCGCCGCGCGCACCCTCGCGGTCCGGTCCGACGGACTCAGCCGGGCCGTCCGCAGCTTCCTGGACGAGGTCCGGGCCGCCTAGCGATCGGGCTGGGGCGAGAGAGGCTGGGGCGGGAGGGCCTGCCTCCGTCGCGACCGGCCGCGCCCGCGCTCAGTTGCAGCCGTCGCAGATGCTGCGCTCGATCTTGTTGACCCGGGCGCGCTCGTATTCCTGCACGGCGCGCGGCGGCACTTCGCCCGGGCCGAGCGAGGTGCCGGGGGGCTTGGTCACGCCGAGGCTGTTGGTGTTCGGCGCCGTGATCGTCGAGGCCGGGCCGCCGCCGGTGCCGGTCTGGTCCGGCGCCAGGCCCTGCGCCGCGAGCGTGGCGGGGACGGCCAGGCTCAGCGTGGCCAGGGCCGCGGAGCGGTAGAGCGTTCGGGTCATCGTACCTCCCGTCTTCGAGCGCGTGAACCAGCCTGGCAGTATCCGTCGCCTGCCGGAACCGTTTTCGTCCAGTCGCGAGCCGGATGACTCCACGATCCACCGTAATCCGACTGACCGATAGAGTTCCGGCGTCGCGCGGAGCGATCGTGTGGCGGGCCGGGCCGGTTGCGGGCCCGGTCGATCTGCGCCGGTCGGCTCGCTCATCCCGCGAACGCTATGCGATCGGTTATTCGTCAATCGATAGTAGATCTTATCCAAATGTCACGAGAATGAAAACAGGTCTCGTCGGGTTCGGGAACCGGGAGGCTTGCAGGTGCGTCGCGTGTGAGGGCCGTCGCAAACAATCCGCCCGCGACCGGCGTCACGCCGTCGCGCACCTGGTCCATGTCGCGGACAGCGACGCGCCCCTCTCGCCGATCCGGGTCGGCGTGACGCGGGAGCTGGTCGGGCGGCCGGACGGGCCCGTGCTGAGCCCGGCCGAGGAGAGCCTGACGGTCGCGGAGGCGATCCGCGCCAACGCGATGGGCGCCGCCTATCGGCTCCGCATGGACGACAGGAGCGGGTCGGCGGCGGCGGGCAGGCGCGCCGACCTGATCGTCCTCGGCCGCAGCAGCCCGACGATCGACCCGCGCGTGATCCACCGGACCGAGGTCGCCCTGACCAAGATGGACGGTTCCGTGCGGCACCGGGCCCGCGGCTCCGATCGGCCGATCAGGCGCTCGACGGTGCGCCGGCGGCCGGCCCGCCCGGAGCCGCGAGCCGGTCCGCCACCATCCGGCAGAACGCCTCGGCCGCCGGCGGCATCGTCCGCCCCGCCTTCTTGATCAGGCAGACCGGACGCTCGAACAGCGGGTCGTCGATCGGCCGCGAACGGAGCAGGGGCTCGGCCCGGATCTCCCGCGCCGCGCCCGGGAGGATCGTCAGGCCGAGGCCGGCCCGGACCATGCTGACGGCGGTCATCATGTAGGTGGCCTCGCAGGCCACGCGGGGCAGCCGGCCCGAGCCGACGAAGGCGCGGTCGACCACCGCCCGCACGCTCGTGGCCGGGTCCATCAGGATCAGGGGATGCTCGGCGAGCGCCGCGATCGTGATCCGGGGCAGCGCGCCGATCGGGTGATCGGCGGGATAGATCACGTGCAGGGCGTCGCGCGTCCGGTGCAGGACGCCGATCTCCGGATCGCGGACGTCGCCGCCGACGATGCCGAGATCCGCCTCCTCGCCGCGCACGAGGTCGAGCACCCGCTGCGCGATGACGTCCTTGATCAGGAACGTCACGGCGGGGTGCTCGGCGCGGAAGCGGACGATCGCATCGGACAGAACGCTCGCCGCGAAGGACGGCAGCGTCGCGACGCGCACGACTCCGTGCCGCCTCGCCGCGAGGTCGCGGGTGTCGACCACCACCGCGTCGAGGTCGCGCAGCACGCGCTGGAACACGGGCAGCAGCTCGCGGCCGAGCCGCGTCGGCGCGACGGTGCGGCTGGTCCGGTCGAGGAGCCGCGCGTCGAGCGTCTCCTCCAGGCGCCGAATCTGAACCGTCAGGGCGGGCTGCGACAGGTTCAGCAGGGCGGCGGCCCGGGTGAAGCTGCCGGCCTGGACGACCGACACGAAGGCCCGCACCTGCCGGAGGTTGAGATCCATAAGCTCAGGCTATCGCCGCGATCCGATCTTTTCAATTGTGTCATGAAGTGTTCCGCCGTCTCCTGACCCGATACAGGCGCGGATTCGAACCGCGCCGGCGCCCAACGGGAGGAACGGATGCTGGCCCTGCTCGGCCTGTGCACGATCGCGCTGCTGCTCGCCGCCATCCTGACCAAGCGGATGTCGCCCCTCGTGGCGCTGATCGTCATCCCGGTCGCGGCCGCCCTGATCGGCGGGTTCGGCTTCGAGACCGGCAAGTTCGTCCTCGCGGGCCTGCAGAGCCTCGCGGGCGTCGTCGGCATGTTCGTGTTCGCGATCCTGTTCTTCGGCATCGTCAGCGATGCCGGGATGCTCGACCCGATCATCGACCGGATCCTCGCCCGGGTCGGCACCCGCCCCACCCGGATCGTGCCCGGCACCACCCTGCTGGCGCTGCTGATTCACCTCGACGGGTCGGGCGCGGTGACCTTCCTGATCACCATCCCGGCGATGCTGCCGCTCTACGACCGCGTCGGCATCGACCGGCGCATCCTGGCCTGCGCCGCCTCGATGGCGGCCGGCGTGAACTTCCTGCCCTGGACCGGGCCGATGATCCGCGCCTCGGCGGCCCTGAAGCTGCCGATCCCCGAGATCTTCTCGCCCCTCGTGCCGGTTCAGGCGGTCGGCCTCGTCTTCATCTTCGCCGCCTCGTACTGGCTCGGCCTGCGGGAGGAGCGCCGTCTGGCCCTCGTTCCCGGCGCCGCGGGGGCCGCGCCCGGCCCGGTCCCGACCGCCCGGACCCTGAGCGACGCGGAGCGGAGCCTGCGCCGCCCCGACCGCTTCTGGATCAACATCGTCCTCACCGCCGCGGTCCTGGGGACGATGGTGTTCCTGGCCGAGAAAGTGCCGCCGGCGCTGATGTTCATGCTCGGCACGGCGCTCGCCCTGGTCATCAACTACCCGCAGGTCGACGCCCAGCGGCAGCGCATCGACGCGCACGCCCGGGCCGCGATCCTGATGGCCTCGATCCTCCTCGCCGCCGGCGTGTTCACCGGGATCATGCAGGGCACCGGCATGCTCAGGGCCATGGCCCAGACGGCCGTCACCTTCGTGCCCCCCGAGATGGGCCGCCACATCCCGTTCGGGCTCGGCCTCGTGTCGATGCCCCTGTCGATGCTGTTCGACCCGGACTCGTTCTACTTCGGCGTCCTGCCGGTGGTGGCTGAGGTGGCCCACCAGCTCGGCGTCCCGCCGGTGCAGGTCGCCCAGGGCGCGCTGCTCGGCCAGATGACGACGGGATTCCCCGTCAGCCCGCTGACGCCCGCGACCTTCCTGGTCTGCGGCCTGACCGGGATCGACCTCGCCGACCACCAGAAGTTCACCTTCCCGTTCCTGCTGACGGCCTCGGTGGTGATGACCCTCGCCTGCGTCGTCCTCGGCGTCTTCCCCATCTGAACCCCTCTGACAGCGGAGAGCACGCCATGAGAACCGTCCGCCTCGGCGCCGGCGCCGGCTATGCCGGGGACCGCATCGAGCCCGCCGTCGAACTCGCCGAGCGCGGCGACCTCGACTACCTCGTGTTCGAGTGCCTCGCCGAGCGCACCATCGCGCTGGCGCAGCAGGCGAAGCTGCGCGACCCCGCGGGCGGCTACGATCCGCTGCTGGAGGCGCGCCTGCGGGCCGTGCTCGGGCCGTGCCGGGCCCGCGGCGTCCGCATCGTCACCAACATGGGCGCGGCCAACCCGGTCGCCGCCGCCCGGAAGGCCGGGGCGCTGGCGCGGGAGATGGGCCTCGCCGGCCTGCGGATCGCCGCGGTGACCGGCGACGACCTGCTCGACGCGGTCCGGGCGGGCGACTTCGTCCTGGAGGAGAGCGGCGAGCCGGTCGCCAGCCTCGGCAACCGCGTCGTCTCGGCGAACGCCTATCTCGGCGCGGCGCCGATCGTGGCCGCCCTCGCGGACGGTGCCGACGTGGTCATCACCGGCCGCGTCGGCGACCCGGCCCTGTTCCTGGCCCCCCTGGTGCACGCCTTCGGCTGGGCGATGGACGATTGGGAGCGCCTGGGCCGCGGCACCCTCGCGGGGCACCTCCTCGAATGCGCCGGCCAGATCACCGGCGGCTACTTCGCCGATCCGGGCTTCAAGGACGTCCCGGACCTCGCGCGCCTCGGCTTCCCCATCGGGATCGTGGCCGAGGACGGCACGGTCGAGATCACGAAGGTCGCGGGCTCGGGCGGCCGGATCAGCCTCGCCACCTGCAAGGAGCAGCTGCTCTACGAGGTGCACGACCCGGCCCGCTACATCCAGCCGGACGTGGTCGGCGACTTCTCCGGCGTCGCGATGGAGCAGACCGGCCCCGACCGCGTCCGCGTGAGCGGCGCGACCGGGGCGCCGGCGACGGGCCTCCTGAAGGTCTCGGTCGGGTACGTGGATTCGTATATCGGCGAGGGGCAGATCTCCTACGCCGGGCCCGGTGCCCTGGCCCGCGGCCGCCTCGCCCTGGCGGTGGTGCGCGAGCGCCTCGCCCTCACCGGCGTGGCGACGACCGAGCTGCGCTGCGACCTGATCGGCGTCGACGCGCTCCACGGCGCGGCGCTGTCGGGCGGGCGCGAGCCCTACGAGGTCCGCCTGCGGGTCGCCGGTCGGACCGACACACACGCCGAGGCGGTGCGGATCGGCAACGAGGTCGAGACGCTCTACACCAACGGCCCGGCCGGCGGCGGCGGTGCCTGGAAGTCGGCCCGCGAGGTGGTGGCGGTGCAGTCGGTCCTCGTCCCGGCCGCGCTCGCCCGGCCGCGCGTGCACGTCGTCGAAGCCTGAGAGCCGGGAGTCCCGAGGATGAAGCTGCGCGCGCTCGCCCATGCCCGCACGGGCGACAAGGGCAACACGTCGAACATCGCGCTGATCGCCTACGATGCGGCAGACTACGAGCACCTGGCGGCGCACGTCACGGCCGAGCGGGTGCGGGCGCATTTCCGCGGGATCGTGGCCGGCGATGTGACCCGCTACGCGCTGCCGAAGCTCGGGGCGCTGAACTTCGTGCTCACGGGCGCGCTCGGCGGCGGCGTCACCCGCTCCCTCGCCCTCGACGCGCACGGCAAGGGCCTCGGCTCCGCGCTCCTCGATCTGGACATCCCGGACCGGCCCGAAGCCGGGCGCGCGCCGCCGCGGTGAGGCCGCCGGCCCCGCCGGCCCGACGCGCGATCCCGAGGCTCAGCGCCAGCCGAGCAGCACGACGAAGCTCGAGAAGGTGAGGGTCGCGGCCACGAGGGCCAGAACGAGCGGATCCATCCCCGCCGGCTAGCGGCTCGCCGCCGGGGCGGCCATCGGGCGTTCGGCCGCTGCGGCATGATCGCGGCCCGCCCGCGATCCGGATGCGAACCGGAGGGCGCCCATGACCGTTGACGGTCGTTCAGCGTGACCGTTCGAAGAGCCCAGATGGACCGTCCCCGCCGCGTCGGACTGCCTTGGTACACCCCGGAGCAGTACCCAGCCCTGCGCACCAGCCTCGCGGACGGTGCCAAGCTGCCGCCCGACTACGAGACCTGGCGCGTCGCCACGGAGCAGATGGAGCGGGAGGTGCAGCGCAGCGGCGTCGAGGTCGTGCGCGTGCCGATCGAGCCGGAGATCTTCGCGGCGTGGTGCGAGCGCCTCGATGACCGCGGTCTGGCGGACGTTGCAGAACAGCGCGAGCTTGCGCCGCTCGTCCATCGGGATCGGCCGGTCGCAGCGGCAGAGCAGGATGTCGGGCTGGATGCCGATCGAGCGCAGCTCCTTCACGGAGTGCTGCGTCGGCTTGGTCTTCAGCTCGCCCGCGGACGGGATGTAGGGCAGCAGCGTGAGGTGGNGCCGCGCGCGTCCGGGAGACCCACCGCCTTGGCGATCTGCCGGGACGCGGTCTCGGACGGCTCGGCGGCGGGATCGGTCATCACGAGCCGCTGCCACTGGTAGACGGCGTCGAGGAAGCCGTAGGTCTCGGCGAGGGCCTCGCCCGCCGCCGCGGGCAGGAGGCCGCGCGCGGCCGCCTCCCGGAACAGCGCCTCCGCGCCGAGGCCGATGCAGCCGGGCCAGTCGCGGGCCCGGCTCAGCACGATGGCCTGAGCCAGGAAGTCGAGGTCGAACAGCGCGCCGGGGGCGAGCTTCAGGTCGTAGGGGCCGGCATGGCCCCGCTCCCGCGCGACCAGGGCCCGCATCGCGCCCGCCTCGGCGCAGACGGCGGCGGTCTCGCGCGGCTGCCGGAGGATCCCGGCGATCGTGGCCGTGACGTCGGCCGCCAGCGTGGCGTCGCCGGCCACGACCCGGGCGCGGGCGAGGGCCATGTGCTCCCAGAGCTCCGCCTCGCCGCCGTGATAGGCCGCGAAGCCGCTGAGCTGCACCGCGGGCGGGCTGTGGCTGCCGTAGGGCCGCAGCCGCAGGTCGACCGCGTAGAGCCGGCCGCGCCGCGTGGCCGTGGTGAGCGCCGCGAACACGCGCTGCGCCAAGCGGTTGTAGGCCACCACGGCGTCGAGGGGGCGGCGGCCGTCGCTGGTGCGGTTCTCCGGGTCGAAATCGTACAGGAAAACGAGGTCGAGGTCGGATTCGGCGCTGAGCTGGCGGGACCCGAGACGGCCGAGCGCCAGGATGCAGCAGCGCCCCGCCGGGACCGCGCCGTGGTCGAGGGCGAACCGGCGCTCCTCCGCCTCCAGGCTCAGCGCCACCGTGGCCTCGGCGATCGCCGCGTAGGCCTCCCCGGCCTGGCGCGGGGTGAGGATGCCCGACAGGAGGCGGGCCCCGGTGACGAAGGCCATCTGCCGCGTGGCGTCCCGGCAGCGGTCGAGGCTCTCCTCGTGGCTCGCCGGCTGGCCCAGGAGCGCCCGGTACTGCGCGCGAACCTCTCCGGGATCCGTGGTCGGCGTCACGAAGTCGGCGTCGAGCACGGTGTCGAGGACGTGCGGGCTCAGGCCGACCGTGTCGGCGAGGCGCGGCGCCGTCCCCAGGATGTCGGCGAACAGGAGGCGCAGGCGCTCGTGCGAGCGCAGGATGGCGAGGAGTTCGGCCACCGCGGGCATGCGCGCGAAGGCCCGGTCGAGGGCGAGGAGCGCCGCGTCGGGATCGGCGGTCCCCCCGAGCGCCCGCAGCAGCGCCGGGAGCAACTCGGCGAGGATCTCCCGGGCCCGGCCTGTCCGCAGGGCCGGGCGGCGCCCGAGATGCCAGCCCTGCACGGTCTCCCAGGCCAGGGGCGGGTCCCGGAACCCGAAGGCGCCGAGCCGCGCCAGGGTCTCGGGATCCGGCTCGCTCTCGCCGAAGACCAGGGCGGCCCCGTCCGCGCCGGCCTCCGGCTCCGCCTCGAACAGCAGGGCGTAGTGCGCCTGGACCCGCCCGGCATGGTGGAGCAGGGCCGCCTCGAAGGCCGGCAGGTCGGGGAAGCCCGCGAACAGGGCGAGCGCGGTCAGCGCCTCGGTCCCGGTGGGCAGGCGCTGGGTCTGCTCGTCCCGGATCATCTGGATCCGGTGCTCGAGGGTGCGCAGGAACGCGTAGGCCGCCGAGAGCTCGTCCCGGGCCCGTCCGTCGATCCAGCCCTCCGCGACGAGCTCGCCGAGCATCGGGACGGTCTGCCGGCCCCGCAGGGCGGGCTTGCGGCCGCCGAAGACGAGCTGCTGGGTCTGGACGAAGAACTCGATCTCCCGGATGCCGCCGCGGCCGATCTTGATGTCGTGGCCGCCGACCGCGACGGTCTCGTGGCCGCGGACCATGTGTATCTGCCGCTTCAGGGCGTGGATCTCGGCGATGGCCGGGAAGTCGAAGTGCCGGCGCCAGATGAACGGCGCGAGTTCCGCCAGGAAGGCCGCGCCGGCCGGGATGTCGCCGGCGATCGGCCGGGCCTTGATGAAGGCCGCGCGCTCCCAGTTCTGGCCGAGCGTCTGGTAGTAGTCGAAGGCGAAGGCGGTGGAGAGCGCCACCGCGGTCGAGCCGGGGTCCGGCCGCAGCCGGTAGTCGATGCGGTGGACGTAGCCGTCGGCGGTCCGGTCGGCCAGGAGCTTCACCAGCCCCTGCGCCAGCTTGACGAGGAACGGCTTCGGGTCGCCGCCGGTCGCCGCGGCGGTGGGCTCGGCCTCGTAGAAGACGACGAGGTCGATGTCGCTGGAGTAGTTCAGCTCGCAGCCGCCGAGCTTGCCCAGGCCCAGGACGATCAGGCCCGACCCGTCCTGCGGCGCCTCCGGATCCCTGGGCCGGTATCGTCCGGCCGCGATCCCCTGCCGGAGGAGCGCCTCGACGGCCGCGCTCACCGAGGCGTCGGCGAAGGCCGACAGGGCGCGGGTCACCGCCTCGAGGTCCCAGCAGCCCCCGAGATCGGCCAGGGCGACCAGGAGGGCGTGGGCTTCCCGGTTGGCGCGCAGCCGCCGGCCGACCTCGGCGAGGTCGGGATTCGCCCCGCAGGCGGCGCCGACCCCGCGCTGCCGCGCGACGATGTCCCGGCTCATCGCGTCCGGCGGCTGCTCCATCAGGGCGACGAGCCGCTCGGGCGACCGGGTGGCCGCCCGCCAGAGGAAGGGGGAATGGTCCGCCAGCCCGAGGAGCAGGTCCCGGCAGGGCCACCACGGCTTCGGGACAGGGCCGCGGCGGCGCGCGCGGGCCCGGAATCGGCGCCCGGCCCGGCCTCCCGTCCGATGCGGTAACGCTTTTCAAAGCCGACCGTGGCGTCTATCCGTGCGGACCGGTCGTCGCCCCCGGTCCGGCCCGCAGGCCGCGCGGGACCCTTTCGGGCGACTCGATCGCCGCAGGGGCGGCCGAGGACTGGGCGGCCGAGAACCGGGCGGCCGGGAACCGGCAGCCTCAATCGGGGCCCCGGCCCGCAGACGTCCGCACCTCAGATCCGCCCGCCCGGAGCGCACCATGTCCTCCCCGACCTCGCCCACCCTGACTCTCGACGGCCTCGACCTCGCCGCCCTGCTCTGCTCCCGCGTCTGCCACGACGTGATCAGCCCCGTCGGCGCGATCGTGAACGGGCTCGAGGTCCTGGAGGACGACCAGGACGAATCGATGCGGACCTTCGCCCTGGAGCTGATCGGGAAGAGCGCCCGCCAGGCCTCTGCGCGGCTGAAATTCGCCCGCATCGCCTTCGGGGCCGCCGGCTCGGCCGGAGCCTCGATCGACCTCGCCGACGCCGAGAGCGTGGCCAAGGGCATGTTCTCCGACGACAAGACCAAGCTGACCTGGAGCGCGCCGCAGGCCCTGTTCCCGAAGAACAAGGTCAAGCTCCTCCTCAATCTCGTGATGGTCGCCACCTCTGCGATTCCCCGCGGCGGCCTGATCGACGTCGTCGTCTCCGGCGACGGCGAGGCGCCCACGCTGGTGCTCAAGGCCAAGGGCTCGCACGCCCGCATCCCGCCCCACGTCGAGGAGCTGATGGCCGGTCGGCCCGAGAGCGGCACCGTCGACGCCCACGGCATCCTGCCGTTCTACGCCGGCCTCGTGGCGCGGGCCGCCGCCATGGATGTGCGCTTCGCCATCGAGGGCGATGAAGTGACTATCACCGCCACGCCCGCAGTGATCGACGCGCCCGAAGACTCCGATGGAGAAGCTTCGGACACGGCGCTGGCGTGAAACTCTGAAAAAGGTGCCGCGCGGGGCCGGGATGGAAACGCTTCCCTAACCCCGCGCGAGTAAGTAGGTTGCGCGAGACCTTCTCCGCGTAACGAGTAGCGCCTATGGACGACCTGCTTCGCGAGTTTTTGACCGAGAGCGGGGAGCATCTCGACACGGTCGATGCAGAATTGGTTCGATTCGAGCAGGATCCGAACAACGAGACTATTCTGCGGAACATTTTCCGACTCGTGCACACGATCAAGGGAACCTGCGGGTTCCTCGGTCTCCCGCGGCTCGAAGCCCTGGCGCACGCCGCCGAGACCTTGATGGGGCGATTCCGCGACGGGCTGCCCGCCACGTCCGATTCCGTCACCCTGATCCTGCTGACGCTGGACCGGCTGAAGGCGATCCTGGCCGACCTGGAGGCCACCGGCACGGAGCCTGCGGGCTCGGATGACGACCTCATCTCCGCCCTGGAGCGCATGGCCGAGGGCGCGCACGAGCCGGAGGCCGCCGCCCCGCCGCCCCCGCCCGAGCCGGTCCTGCCCGATCCGGTGGTCCGCGAGCTGAAGCCCGGCGAGGTCTCGCTGGACGACCTGGAGGCCGCCTTCCTGGCCGCCCCCGGCCCGGACGAGTCGGATTTCCTGCCGCCGCCGGCCCCCGCGGTGNCCCGGCGGCCGCCGTCGCGCCCGCTCCGGCCCCCGCCGTCAGCGCGGCGCCCAAGGTCGAGAAGAAGCCCGAGCCGGCCCGGGCCGAGCCTGTCGAGGCCGAGAAGGCCGAGAAGCCCGAGCCGGCGCGCGCCGAGAAGGCCGAGGCCGTCGAGGGCGAGGCGACCGCCGCCGCCAAGAACCAGACGATCCGGGTGAACGTCGACACGCTCGAGCACCTGATGACCATGGTCTCGGAGCTGGTGCTGACCCGCAACCAGCTCCTCGAGATCGCCCGCCGGCACGAGGATTCGAGCTACAAGGTCCCGCTGCAGCGTCTGTCGCACGTCACGGCCGAGCTGCAGGAAGGCGTCATGAAGACGCGCATGCAGCCGATCGGCAACGCGTGGCAGAAGCTGCCGCGCGTGGTGCGCGACCTCTCGGCCGAACTCGGCAAGCAGATCGACCTGGTCATGGTCGGCAACGAGACCGAGCTCGACCGGCAGGTCCTCGAGGTCATCAAGGACCCGCTGACCCACATGGTCCGCAACTCGGCGGATCACGGCCTCGAATCGACCGCCGAGCGCGTGGCGGCGGGCAAGCCCGCCCGCGGCACGATCCGGCTCGCCGCCTACCACGAGGGCGGCACCATCACGATCGAGATCGCCGACGACGGCAAGGGCCTGAACCTCGCGGCCATCCGCAAGAAGGCGGTGGAGCGCGGCCTGGCCTCCCAGGCCGATGTCGAGCGGATGACCGACGCCCAGGTCGCCAAGTTCATCTTCCACGCCGGCTTCTCGACGGCGGCGGCGGTGACCTCGGTCTCGGGCCGCGGCGTCGGCATGGACGTGGTCAAGACCAACATCGAGACCATCGGCGGCCTGATCGACATCGCCACGACGGCGGGGCGCGGCACCACCTTCACCATCAAGATCCCGCTGACGCTCGCCATCGTCGCCGCCCTGATCGTGCGGGCCGGCGAGCACCGCTTCGCCCTGCCGCAGGTGGCGGTTCTGGAGCTGGTTCGGGTCGACGCCGGGGCGCAGCGGGTCGAGCACATCAACGGCGCGCCGGTGCTGCGCCTGCGCGAGCGGCTGCTGCCGATCGTCTCGCTCACCGGCCTGCTCGGACAGTCGAGCCCGGGCGCGGAGACGGACCAGGCCGGGTTCGTGGTGGTCGCCCAGGTCGGGCGCGAGCGCTTCGGCATCCTCGTCGACGAGGTCTTCCACACGGAGGAGATCGTCGTGAAGCCGATGTCGGTGAAGCTGCGGCACATCCCGATGTTTGCCGGCAACACGATCCTCGGCGACGGCGCCGTGGTGCTGATCGTCGATCCCAACGGCGTGGCCCGCCAGGTGGCGCAGGGCGTCCAGGGCAGCGGCGGCCACATCGACGCCGACGCCGACGAGGCGGTCGAGATGGCCGACACCAAGACCACGCTCCTGGTGTTCAAGGGCGGCCAGGGCAGCTTCAAGGCGGTGCCGCTGTCGCTGGTCACCCGCCTCGAGGAGATCGAGTGCGCCAAGGTCGAGTGGCTCGGCGGCCGCGCGCTGATCCAGTACCGCGGGCGCCTGATGCCCCTGGTCCCGGCCGACGCGGCGATCACCATCAAGTCGGAGGGGACGCAGGCCCTGGTGGTGTTCTCCGACGGCGAGCGCGCCATGGGCCTCGTGGTCGACGAGATCGTCGACATCGTCGAGGAGCGCCTGGACATCGAGATCGCGGCGGACCGGTCGGACCTGATCGGCTCGGCGGTGCTTCGGGGCCGGGCGACCGACATCATCAACATCGCCCACTTCCTGCCGCTGGCCTACGACGACTGGGCGCGCGGCCTGAAGCGGCCCGAGCAGATCTCCACGATCCTGCTGGTCGACGACTCGGCCTTCTTCCGCGACATGCTGAGCCCGGTGCTCAAGGCCGCGGGCTACCAGGTGGTCACGGCGGCGAGCGCCGAGGCGGCGCTGTCGACCCTCCAGTCCGATCCGCAGATCGAGGTGGTGGTCACCGACCTGGAGATGCCGGGCCGCAGCGGCTTCGACCTCGTCGCCGCCATGCGGCGGGCCGAGCCGCGCCTCGCCGGGCTCCCGGTGATCGGCCTCACCGGCGCGGTCGGCGCCGACGCGGTGGAGAAGGCGCGGGCGCTGGCGATCAGCGACCTCGTGGCGAAGTTCGACCGCAGCGGCCTGATCTCGGCGCTGGCCGAGATCGGCGCCGCCACGGTGTCGAAAGCCGCCTGAGCCGCCCGCCCCAGGGCGATCGACCCGAGCCGATCGACCCGAGCCGATCGACCCAGGCCGATCGCCCAAAGCCGATCGCGACCATCGCGACGAACGAATCCGGAGAGTTCCGATGCAGGCTGCCAACGCCAACACCAGCGGCGCCACCACCAACGGCGTCGAGACCGGCGCCACCGACGACTTCGTCACGGTCTTCGTCGGCGAGACGCTGTTCGGCCTGGCGATCGAGCGGGTCCACGACGTCTTCGTCCCGTCGGGCGTGACCCCGGTGCCCCTGGCGCCGGCCGAGATCGTCGGCCTCCTGAACCTGCGCGGCCGGGTCGTGACGGCCATGAGCCTGCGCCGCCGCCTGGGCCTGCCCGACGCGGAGGCCGAGGCGGACGGCAGCAAGGCGAGCCCGAAGATGGCGATCGGCCTGGAGCAGGCCGGCGAGACCTTCGCGCTGGTGGTCGACGGCGTCGGCGAGGTGCTGAAGCTCGGCGCCGACAGCCGCGAGGCCGTGCCGATCAACCTGGATCCGCGCTTCCGCGACCTCGCCACCTGCGTCCACCGCCTCGACGGGCGGCTCCTGGTGATCCTCGACGTGGACGCGCTCCTCGGCTTCACGCCCGCCGGCGCCAAGGCGGCTTGAGGGAGAGGTCGATGAAGGCGCCCCACGAGACCACCTGCCTGGTGGTGGACGATTCCGCGGTGATCCGGAAGGTCGCCCGGCGGATCATCGAGGATCTCGGCATGAACGTCAGCGAGGCCGAGGACGGCAGCGCCGCCCTCGAAGCCTGCGCGGCCAGCATGCCGGACGCGATCCTGCTCGACTGGAACATGCCGAACATGGACGGCTACGCGTTCCTCCAGGCCCTGCGCCAGAGCGAGGGCGGGGGTGTGCCGAAGGTCCTGTTCTGCACCACCGAGAACGACGTCGGGGCGATCGCCCGCGCCCTCCGGGCGGGGGCCGACGAGTACATCATGAAGCCCTTCGACCGCGACATCCTGACGGCCAAGCTCGAACAGGTCGGACTCGTCGCCGACGCGGCCTGATCGCCTGCTCCCTGACCCGCGGCCCGAGCCCCGCGACCCTGCACCCGAGGCAATCATCATGGCCCTGAGTCCCGCGGTCGCCCCGCTGCGCACGCCGCCAACCCAGAGCACGACCTCATCGGCCACGGCGATCCGTGTCCTGGTGGCCGACGACTCGGCCGTGGTGCGCGGCCTCGTGGCCCGCTGGATCGGCGAGGCCGGGTTCGAGCTCGTCGGCACGGCCTCGAACGGCCGGATCGCCCTCGAGCTGATGGCCAAGCACGACCCGGACGTGGTCCTGCTCGACATCGAGATGCCGGAACTCGACGGCACGACCGCGCTGCCGCGCATGCTCGCCATGAGCCCGAGCGTGCAGGTCGTGATGATGTCGACGCTGACGACGCGCAACGCCGACATCTCGCTGAAGTGCCTCGCCCTCGGCGCGGTGGACTACATCGCCAAGCCGGAGAGCAGCCGCGGCGTCACCACCTCGGACACGTTCCGGGTCGAGCTGATCGAGCGGGTCCGCGTGTTCGGCTCCGCCCGCGCGCGGAACCGGCGCCCGGTCACCGCGCCCGCGGGCCACGCCCCGGGGCATCACGCCGCCGCCGCCGCGGCGCGCCCGGCGACCCCCTTCACCCTGCGGCCCAAGGTCCGCACCCGGTCCCAGCCCCGGGCCCTTCTGATCGGCTCCTCCACGGGCGGGCCGCGGGCCGTGGGCGAGATGCTGGAGGGCATCGGCGCGGCCGCCCTGCGGCGCCTGCCGGTCCTGATCGTCCAGCACATGCCACCGATCTTCACGGCGGTCTTCGCCGAGCACCTGTCCACCCGCACCGGGCTCCCGGCGGCCGAGGGCAAGGCCGAGGAGCGGGTCGAGCCGGGCCGCATCTACGTGGCCCCGGGCGGCCGCCACATGGGGCTGGCCGCCGGGGCCGGCGGCCCGATCATCAAGCTCACCGACGGCCCGCCGGTGAATTTCTGCCGTCCCGCGGTCGACGTCCTGTTCAAGGACGCGGCGGTGGTGTTCGGCGCCGCCACCGCGACCGTGATCCTCACCGGCATGGGCTCGGACGGGACCAACGGCGCCCGGGCGCTCACCGAGGCCGGCGGCCCGGTCCTCGCCCAGGACGAGGCCACCAGCACGGTCTGGGGCATGCCGGGCAGCGTCGCGCGGGCCGGGCTCGCCGAGGCCGTGCTGCCGCTGCCCGAACTCGCGACGGCGCTGCGCGCCATGATCACGGGGCAGCCGGCATGACCGAACTCGAGTTCGAATTCCTGCGCACCTTCCTGAAGCAGCGCTCCGGCCTCGCGCTGACGCCGGAGAAGCGCTACCTCGTGGAGAGCCGGCTGACCCCGGTCTGCCGCCGCTTCGGGCTCGCCAGCCTCGGCGACCTGATCGGCACCCTCAAGCTCGCCCAGAACAGCACGATCGAGCGGGCCGTGGTCGAGGCCATGACCACGAACGAGACCTTCTTCTTCCGCGACCGGATCCCGTTCGACCTGTTCCGCGACACGCTCCTGCCCGACGTGCTGGCGCGCAATGCCGGCCGTCGCCGGCTGCGCATCTGGTGCGCGGCGGCCTCCACCGGGCAGGAGCCGTACTCGCTGGCCATGCTCCTCCAGGAGGCGGCGCCGCGGCTCGCCGGCTGGCAGGTGGAGATCGTCGCCACCGACCTGTCGACCGAGGTGATCGAGAAGGCCAAGCTCGGGCTGTACAGCCATTTCGAGGTCCAGCGCGGCCTGCCGGTGCAGTGGCTGATCAAGTACTTCACCCAGGTCGGCGAGCAGTGGCAGATCGCCCAGAGCCTGCGCAGCATGGTGGATTACCGGCAGCTCAACCTGCTGCACAGCTTCGCCTCGCTGGGCCAGTTCGACGTGATCTACTGCCGCAACGTGCTGATCTACTTCGACGCGCCGACCAAGTCGGACGTCCTGGCGCGGCTCGCGGCGCAGCTCGCCCCGGAGGGCGCGCTCCTGCTCGGCGCCGCCGAGACGGTGATCGGCCTGACCGACCGGCTGTCGCCGAACCCGAAGCATCGCGGCCTCTACGGCCACGCCGAGGCCGCGGCGCGCCCGGCCGAAGCGGCGCCGCTGCGCATGGCCGCGAGCCTCTGAGCGGCGCGATCGGGGTTCCCGGCCGCGCCGACGCGGCCGTCCCGTCACCGAGGCCGTCCCTTCACCGCGGCGGGGATCCGGGCGATCGCGGAAACGCGGCCTTAAGGATCGCGTGGGTAATTTGCACACGGACCCGCCGCCGGGCGAATCCGGCTCATCCGTGACCCGAGCCCCCAATGAGTACCGTCTCATCCACCGCGACAGCGCAGCTCGCCGCGCAGCGATGGTCGCCGCCGCCGTCGCCCAAGACCCAGATGTCCGACACGATCAGCAGCGCGCTGTCGGCCGGCACGATCAGCAGCACCGACGCGACGGCGCTCACGAGCGCCCTGAGCAGCATCGATTCGAGCCTGTCGTCGGACAGTTCCGCCTCGAGCAGCACCGCGACAGGGTCGAAGCTCGACCCGTCCTCCATGAAGGACCGGATCGACGGCCTGATCGCCGATCAGGTCAGCAGCGGCAGCCTCACCGCCGACCAGGCCACGGAGCTGAAGAACCTGTTCGCCAGCCACGGCCGGAGCACCCAGAGCACCGACGCCGCGGGCGACGGGACCGGCGACGTCGCCGGTCCGGACGGCCCGCCGCCCGGGCCCCCGCCCGGCCCGCCCCCGGGAGACGCCGCGGGCGGCGCCGGGACTGGCCTGTCGGCCTCCGCGTCGGCCTCGACCACCTCGGCGGCGGGGACGACGAACGACCTGCTGTCCACCTTCATCCAGCAGCTCCAGAGCAGCCAGTCGGGCAGCGCCGGCTACGGGGCGAGCGGCACCGCCAACAGCGGCACCGTCTCGGCGCTCCTGGTCGACTTCCGCAGCTGAGGCCGCGGCCCGTCCCGGCGAGGGGCCGGGGCGCGAGGTCGGGGCGCGCTCGGCGGGCCTCCCGNAGGCGCACGGGCCGCCACGCGCGAGCCCGTCGCGCGCCTGCGGGACGCGCCGGCGCGGCGGGCCGCATGTGCGATTTGGTCCAGAAAGTCCTGCCGGACCCGGATAGGTCACGGATCAGTTCGGTGCAGTTCAGCTGAAGGGGCCTCGTCCCGGAAGACTGTCATCGGACGGAACAAGGTTCTGAAAGACGCCATCAGCATTGCGGAAGATGCTCGGGATCGGCTTCCGCGCAGGGCATGACGGTTCGCGTGCCCGCACAGGGATTCACGGCCATGCGCGCGACATCCATCGTTTCCATGACGCTGGCGCTCTCGGTCCTGTCCGGACTGGGCGCCCGGGCGGAGACCGCCCGGAGCGCCTCCGCGACGCTGGCCACCGGCGCCAGCGCTGCCGCGATGTACAATCTCGGGATCCTCTACATCAATGGACAGGGCGTGAAGCAGGATTTCGGCACGGCCGGACGCTGGTTCGAGAAGTCGGCCGCCGGCGGCGACGTCGACGCCATGCTCAACCTCGGCAGCCTGTACTACAACGGCCAGGGCGTGAAGCAGGACTACGCCGCCGCGGCCGCGTGGTTCGAGAAGGCCGCCCGGGCCGGCAACGCCGAGGCGATGAACAACCTCGGCAGCCTCTACGATGCCGGCCAGGGCGTGACGCAGGACTACGCCACCGCCCGCAGCTGGTACGAGAAGGCCGCGGCCGCCGGTGCCGCGTCGGCCATGTACAATCTCGGGCTTCTCTACACCAACGGTCAGGGTGTCGGGCAGGATTACGGCGCGGCCGCGTCCTGGTTCGGGAAGGCCGCCGCCGGCGGCAACGTCGACGCGATGAACGCCCTCGGCAGCCTGAACCTCAACGGTCTGGGCGTGAAGCCGGACGCCCCCGCGGCCCGCCGCTGGTTCGAGAAGGCGGTCGCCGGCGGCAACGTCGACGCGATGAACAACCTCGGCAGCCTCTACCTGAACGGCCAGGGCGTGAAGCCGGACGACGCCGCCGCCCGCCGCTGGTTCGAGAAGGCGGCCGCCGCCGGCCACGCGGAGGCGATGAACAATCTCGGCTTCCTCTACCTCAACGGTCGCGGGGTGAAGCAGGATTTCGACGCCGCCCGGCGGTGGTTCGAGAAGGCCGCCGGCGGGGCCGCGGCCGCCGGCGTCCCCGGCGACATCGCGCTCCGCTAGGGCAATGCGCCGGCGGGGTCGCGGTCGAGACGCGCACCTGTCATGCCGGTGGGCGCGGTCCCGAACGGGCCGGACGGGACGCGGATCGGGCGCGTCCGTCTCCGACGGGACCCCTCCGCAGGGACCAGACATCGATGCCGCAGATCGACTCCGCCCGCTCGCTCCTCCTCGTCATCGACGTTCAGGTCCGGCTGATGCCGACGATCGCGGAGGGGGACGGGGTCGTCGCCAATGCGGGCCGCCTCCTCGCCGCCGCGCGGCTGCTCGACGTCCCGGTCCTGGTCACCGAGCAGAACGCCGCCGGCCTCGGGCCGACCGTGCCGGCCCTGGCGCCCGAGCCCGGGACGGTCTTCGCCAAGATGAGCTTCGGCGCGACCCGGACGCCCGGCTTCCTCGAGCGCCTGCCCGCGGACCGCGACCTCGTGGTCGGCGGTTGCGAGGCCCATGTCTGCGTGCTGCAGACGGTTCTCGGGCTGCGCGAGGCCGGTCGCCGCGTCGCCGTGGTGGCCGACGCCGTGGGCTCGCGGCGGATCGGGAACCGGGAGGCGGCGCTCGCCCGGATGGCGGCCCACGGCGCCGAGATCGTCACCACCGAGATGGTGGCGTTCGAGTGGCTCGGCACGGCGCGGCACAGGCGGTTCCGCGACGTCGTCAGGCTCATCAAGTAGGCTCCGCGGCGGTCCTCGCGGCGGTCCTCGCGGCGGTCCTCGCGGCGGCCGCGCGCGCCTCAGGAGCCGTCGAGGGCCGCGCGGGTCTGCGGGTCGGGTCCGATATCGTCGGTGCCGGTCATGCCCAGCACCTCGATCAGGCGGGTCCGGGCGCGGCTGACCCGGCTCTTGATCGTGCCCACCGCGACGCCGCAGATGGCCGCGGCCTCCTCGTAGGTGAAGCTCTGGGCGCCGACCAGGACGAGCGCCTCGCGCTGGGCCGGCGGCAGCTGGTTCAGCGCGCTCTGGAACTGCGCCATCTCCATCCGGATCTCCTGCTCGGGGAGGGCGGTCAGGCGCCCGGCGTGGACGCCGTCGGCGTCCTCCACCTCGCGCTTGCGTTTGCGCTGCTCCGAGTAGAACAGGTTCCGCAGGATCGTGAACAGCCACGCCGTCAGGTTGGTCCCGCGGCGGAAGCTGGCGGCGTTGATCCAGGCGCGCACGAGCGTGTCCTGCACGAGGTCGTCCGAGCGGTCGAGGTCGTAGGTCAGCGAGAACGCGAAGGCCCGCAGCGCCGGGATCGCCCCCAGCAGGAGGTCGCGCATCTCCGCGTCCGCGCCCCGGGGGGCCGGACCGGACCCGCTCCCCGCGGGGGCGGCTTGCAGCATCAGGGTCATCGCGAGGCCTCCGTGTCGGAGTGGGCGGCGAGTTCGTCGAGCAGCGTCCGGAGCCGGTCCGGAATCGGCAGGGCCAGGACGCCCGCGTAGTGCAGGCGCAGCCCCCGCCCGATCCGGTCCCGCGCCCCGTCGTCGATCGGCCGGCCGGGGCTGCCGTCCGGCACCGGGCGGGACGCGGCCGCGGCGCCCGTTCCGGCCGCGTCCGCGGCGCCCGGAATCCCTGGATCGTCCTCGGTCCCTGACATGGTCGCGCCCCCCCCGGTCGTGCGCGATGGGGCCCCGAGGGGCCCGGCGGTCCGCCGGACCGTTGTCCCCGTCGGTTCGGCGAAGACGCGTCTCATCGCCTTCCGGCAGCGCTGGTAGGCGCGACGGATTTAATCGGTTCTGAACTCCGCATTCATCAAATTTTAATCTTGAAATGGCCCAGCTTGTGCCGGATTTAATCCGTGAAATCCCAGATACAATTCAGAAATACTTGTTTTTAGCTTGGCCGTGACGACACTCATCCTTCGCACCTGAACGGCGGATGAGTGCGCCGCACCCCGGGCCGGGACGTCCCGGCCTCTCGGCCGATCGATGGGCATCGCGGCCGGCCGGGCCGACGGTCGCCGCGCGCGTCGCGCCCCGTCAGAGCGCGCCGCGACGGCCCCGCTCAGAGCTTCACGCCCTCGAGATAGCCGCGGTTCCAGGTGGGGCTGATGAGGATCTCGTTGACGCAGACGGAGGCCGGCAGGCGGGCGACGAACAGGATCGTCTCGGCGAGATCCTCCACCTGCAGCATGCGTCCGCGATCCTCCGCGGTGACGGGAACCGGCCGCTTGTCGAGGAGGGGCGTCGCGACCTCGCCGGGGCAGATGCAGCAGGACCGGATCCCGTGCCCGCATTCCTCCTGGTTCAGGCTCTCCGAGAGCGCCACCAGCCCGTGCTTGGCGGCGGAGTAGGCGGGTCCCGTGAGTTTGGACACGTAGCGGCCGGCCCAGGAGGAGACGTGGACGATCAGGCCGCTCCCCTGCGCCCGCATCGTCGGCAGCACGGCCCGCGACGCGTAGAAGGGGCCGTTCAGGTTGACGCCGACCACGGCGTCGATGCCGGCCGGCGTGATCGCGTTCCAGCCGCGCTGCGGCACGTTGAGGCCCGCGGAGTTCACCAGCAGGTCGCAGCGCCCCCAGGCGGCGTGGACCGCCTCCCAGGCCCGCTGCACGTCCTCGGCCACGCCCATATCGGCGGGGGCGACCAGGGCCTCGCCCCCCGCCGCGCGGACGAGATCCGCGGTGCGGTCGAGGGCGTCCCGCCCCCGGCCCGTGAGCGCGAGCCGCATGCCGGCCCGGGCCAGCGCCAGGGCGGTCGCCTGCCCGATCCCGGATCCGGCCCCCGTCACCCAGGCGACCTGCCCGTCGAGCGCGCGCATCATGGCGTTCGGCTCCGTCGCTACGGCTTGGCGACGAGCGGGCAGCCGCCGTCGGCCAGGGGGCGGAAGGCCTGCTCGGCGGGGATCGTCTCCAGCACCTTGTAGAGGTCCCACGGGCCCTTCGACTCGGACGGCGCCTTCACCTCGAACAGGTACATCGGGTGGGTCTTGCGCCCGTCAGCCCGGACCACGCCCTTGCCGAACAGCGGGTCGTCGGTCGGGTTGGCCTTCATCCACGCCATGGTCTTCTGCGGGTCCGTCGACTTCGTCGCCGCCACGGCCTTCAGGTAGTGCAGGAGCCCGGCATAGACGCCCGCATGGTTCATCGTCGGCATGCTGTTGCCGTTGCGCGGGTAGAACCGCTCCGCGAAGGCCCGCGTCCCCGGGTTGAGATCCCAGTAGAACGACTCGGTCAGCACCAGTCCCTGCGCGGTCTGCAGGCCGATCGCGTGGACGTCGACGGCGTAGATCAGCAGGGCGGCGAGCTTCTGGCCGCCGTCGGTCAGCCCGAACTCGTGCGCCTGCTTGACCGCGTTGACCGTGTCGCCGCCCGCGTTGGCCAGACCCACCACCTTCGCGCCCGAGGCCTGCGCCTGCAGCAGGAACGACGAGAAATCGGTGGCGGGGAACGGCACCCGGGCTGCGCCCAGCACCCGCCCGCCGCCCTGGTCGACCACCGCGGTGGCCTCGTTCTGCAGCGAGAGGCCGAAGGCGTAGTCGGCGGTGAGGAAGTACCACGTGTCGCCGCCGCGCTTGAGCATGGCGCCGGCCGTGCCATGCGCCAGGGCGTAGGTGTCGTAGGTCCACTGGATCGTGTTCGGCGAGCACTGCTTGCCGGTCAGCTCCGTGGTGCCGGCCCCCGAGTCGATGAAGATCTTGTTCTTCTCGCGGGTGACCTGGCTCACCGCCAGCGCCACCGAGGAGGTCGGCACGTCGAGGATCGCGTCGACGCCGTCGCGGTCGTACCATTGGCGGGCGATGGCGGCGCCGACGTCGGGCTTGTTCTGGTGGTCGGCCGAGACGATCTCGACCTGCACGCCCGGCTCGGTCTTGGCGAAGTCCTCCACGGCCATCTGGGCGGCGACGACGGAGCCCTTGCCGCCGGTATCGGCGTAGACGCCCGACATGTCGTTGAGGACGCCGACCTTGACGCGGATCGGCTCGGCGGCGGCCGGTCCGGCGAGCGCGGCGAAGCCGATCGCGACCGAGAGGACGCAGCTCCGGATCAACGCCATGGCAGACCGTCCTCCGCGGCACGTTCTTTCTTTCGGCCAGGAGGCCACGCTGGCATCCCAGCGTCAAGCAGCGGTCCGCGACCGGATCCGGGACCCGCGAGACAGGCCGGGGCCGGATGTGTCGCGGCGGCGGTGCCGACGGGATCGGGCCGGTGCGTCCTCGCGAGGCCGCCCGTCGGGACATCTGGGCCGGTGCGAAGACCGGGCCTCCGCCCGGTCGCGGGCGCGCCGGCGGAGCGCCGCAGGCGGCGGTTCCGGAGGGGCAGCCCGACGGGACAGGGCGGGGCCCGACCGCGGCCGCGGTCGGGTCTCACGCGCTCAGCGGTAGACGGTGCAGCCGTTGACGTCCCCGCTCGGCAGGAACTCGCAGTTGGTGACCGGCGGGATGATCCCGTCGTCCGTCAGGGTCGAGACGGCCGCCTCGCTGATCGGCGGCGAGGTCAGCATCACGGCGCCGAACGCCAGGCTGGCGGCGGCGAACGCGAGACTGAACAGCAGGACGTTGCGCCGGAGCGCGGGAAGCCGGGCGGTGGCCATGGATGTCCTCCCAAGCGGCGCAGTCTCTGCGCCAGCGGAGAGGCTAGGCTGCGGGGTGTCGGGGCGCGTCCCTCGAACGGGGGACGGGGGCGTGATTTCGCGCGACCCCTGACCGAGGGTTCGCCGGGCTCCGGGCGGTCGCGCCCGCCGCGGGGGGCTCCACGCCCGCTCACCAGAGTCTTGAGGGGGTCACCAGGTCGCGGGCGTGGAGGTCGATCACCGTCGACCTCTCGACCATGGCGCCGATCCGGCCGGCGCGGTGTATCATTTTGTAACATCGGCCGTCGCTCGCGCATTCGTGCAATCCGCGACGCCGACGGCGATCCACGCCCGCCCGCTCCGGTCGGAGTTGGTGCTGAGCGGGCGTGGACGGCCGGAGGGGGCTTAGGCCACCGACAAGCTCGGCCGTAGCCGACGGGCGTTGCCGGATGATGTCCACGCCGCGCGGGCGCCGCCGCCCCAGTCCGGGGAGGTCGGCGAGCGGCCTGCGCCGCTGTCCCCCGAGACCCCGGTCGGGACTCCGGAGCCTCCGCCGAGGCGAGGGCAGCCCTCCGGTCTCGAAGTTCGTGGTGCCGGCGGAGGGGATCGAACCCCCGACCTTCGGTTTACAAAACCGCTGCACTACCGCTGTGCTACACCGGCAGGCGCCCTGAAACCATTGAGGAAATTGGCGGTTTCGGTGCGTCAGGAGCGTCTTTGACTACGTTTGGAGGCGTTTCGTCAAGGCACAGAACTCGGCACATTCCGTTCACTGCTCGTTCGCGCTACCCTCTGAACGAGCCCAACCAGCCGACCCCCGAGGAAATCGGGGGTCGGCACAAGACTCGGCACAGCCCACGGCACAGGATCGAATGGCTAAGGAACCCGCGACCGTCTCCGAGCTGCGCAAGTCTGCCGAGGTCAGCGATCAGGAGGTCGACGCCGCGGTCGACGCCGTCCTCGCGGACTTGGCGACCGACGCATACCCGCTCGCGAAGGGCTGGACCCTCGACCTCGTCGAGACGCTCCGAACCAACACCCGCGCGGCCGAGGCGCTCACCACCGACAAGCCCGCCTGGAAGCGGAACATGGTCCGGACCGCGATTCTGCTGGCTCATCCGGTGAAGGGATGAGCGAGACCGATTCGAGCGCCGACCGCGCGGCGACCATCGAACGTCTCTCCGAGCGGCTGAGCGGCTTCGTTCAGGGAATCGGGATGAGCGGCGCGGACGCGCGCGAAATCATCGACCGCGTGATTGCGTCCGACCCTCAAGCCGGGGATGGCGACCTGATGGCGAAGGCACGCACCTGGATGCTGATCGCGCTGGGGTAGTGGCATTAGCGACGAGGCCGCCACGATCATGGAGGCGAAGACGGTGCCCCGGGCGGCCGGCGTCGCGGTGGCGTCGACCGTCGACGCGATCTCCTCGGGATAAGTCGTTCTTCAGCTTCTAAGTTGTGGCGCCTCGCTGCGAACCACGACCAAGAGCCGCCTAGCAGGGGCAGACGAGGCGCGGCAGGCTGGCTCACAGAGCATCCTTCAGTTGTAGGCGCGCCATCGACCCGTATCGTAGGCCCTGGCGAACGCACCAGGGCCTCAATGACGGCAGCTTCCGCCAAAGGCCGCGTACGATTTTCATTTCTCATATCGGCCATCATCATCACAAAAAGCTAGACCCAATACGCAAGCGCAGGGCTAACCAAAGACGAGACGCCGATAATAGTCGCGATCGAAGCAAATATCATCTTTTTCATCCTGCAAGATCCAGACATATTGTTATCAGAAAGGTCGGATTTGTCCGACGGCGTTGATTTACAGTGCAGAGCACTTTTTGAAAGTGTTAAAAGACACAATTAAGCGCCTGCGCGGACGAGGCCACGCCTCAGGATCAATAATAAGGTCGCTTTCGATTGAAAAGCTTACGGTATGGTTCATCGTCGCGAGGTGCCCGGCCGCGCCAGGATCTCCGCCCACGCGCCCTGGCGGCGCTGACGTTCGAGCCGCCGACCGCCGTCGAGCTCGCTGGGCGCGCTGGAATCCCTGGCCGTGAGCGCGGCATGCACGCCGCCCGCGCGCTGGCACACTTTGAGGATGATGGCCTCGCGGTCAGCGAGTTGCGCCGGAACGTCACCCGGTGGCGCTCCGCAGGGCCGGCGCGCCATGCCTCAGCGCTGGTCTAGCCAGGCGAGATGACCTCCGACGAGGTTGGGCGCATCTGGATCTACGTTCTTCCTGCAGTTCGAGCGGCCGAGCGGTGGGCGTGACGGAGCTGCAAGCTTGTAGCGATGGCAGATCGCCTCTCCGAATAGCCGGGAGCTACCATCGGGTAGTCGCGAGGAAGGCCCCACTTCGCCCGGTACGTTTCCGGGGTCAGGCCACAGGTCGTCAGGTGCCGTTTGAGGGTTTTATAGCCCTTCCCATCTTCGAAGCTGATCAGCGCCTCGTGCGTGATGGAGTTTCGGATCTGCGCCTGCGAAACTCTTCCGGCCGTCGCAATGCTCGGCGTCTCAGGCGCTGTGAGGCCGATAAGAGCATCGGCAGCACTGGCGATCAGCGCAGCTAGGTCCGAAGTCGGCACGTTGTTATGCTTTACATAGGCGCTCACGATTGTGGCAGTCAGACGTGTATAGTCGGCCGGCGAACCCGCGCCGGTAATGCTGTGTTGGTTCACGGTGCCCCCACCAGTAGTAGACCAACGCCGTAGTATCACAATTCTAAAGGCAAAATCTGAAGTTGTGAAGATTGTATCCAATTGTTGCCCCGCGAGCACAATAACTACTTACGAATGACAATTTCTAGAAGCCATTCCATCAGAAGTAGGCAGATTGATCGATCATTTTAATGTATGATTCGATACAAATGAACGACCTATTAGCCGCAACTAAGGGCAACTTGGCTTTCCGAGGACTAGAACTGGGAGATCCGTTCCAATGGTTGTGCCGTTTGAACGCAGTGCGGCTTTAGGTCATCCGATGCGTACCGAGCCGTTACGCTCGATGGCGTCTTCGGACGCCTCACGACGGTGACGTGCTCGTGGACATTGGTGTCAGTTCCCGCTTCCGCACGATTCGTGCGCGATCCCGAAGGGTGATCTCGTTCGCTGGCCACTCTTTGCAGGCGGCCTCGAACGCAGCGATCGCCACGGTCAGCGGGTAGATGGTCGCGAGGTGCAGCTCGAGCTTGCCGCCGATCCGGTCCCAGACCTCGATCGTGTATGGCACGCCCGGCGGCACCGGCGGCATCTTCTTGGCGGCCGGCGGCAGCGTGATCGCGGCGAGACAGAGGTGCTCGTATTTCCGCGCGGGCGGCGCCCCGGGCGCGCGCTGATAGCGGCAAGAGGCCGTCAGGTGTCGCAGCAGGTCGATCGTCGAGATGTCGGCCCCGTAGCGGTCGATCAGGCTGGCGATGGTGTAGCGGCCCGAGCGCTTGCAGGTCGCGCAGTCGACGTACACCCGACCGGGCCCCGCATCCCCCAGGCGCCCCATTCTGGTGGCCCTCCGCTCGCGAACGAACACGGAACAAGCCCGAGGCGGCCGCTTCCTTCAAGATGCTCGCGCGGGCGATCTTCGCGACCGGTGGACGAATGTGAATGGCGGCCGATTTCGACTGCCGCAGCATCAGCTTGCCCGGAACAGGCGATCCGATCAGATCAGTCCGCCGCCCGTTGGCCCGCTGGTCAGCGTCTTGCCCGCCCGGGTCACCAGCTTCGAGAACGCCAGCGCGGCGGCCGACGCTTGCGCCTCGGACGGGAAGGTCCGGTCCGACTCCATCACCGTCAGATGCGCCGCGTCGAGGAGCACCCAGGTCCAGAGGTGGCGGCCGGTGGATCGGATCTCGAAATGCATGGATGGCTCGGTATGCGAGTGGACATACCGGCACCTTGCGCTCGGAAAAGGCGTGGGGTGTTAATGGCTTGGCCAGCGCAACATCCTGCGCCGGCTCACCACATGGTTGCCCCCGACATCCTCTCAGATCACAGGCGGGATCAGCCGCGCTCCTTGGCCGCGATCTCCCAGATCGGCGGCCCCCAGGTCTGACCGGGCTTCGTCCGGTAGCCGGAGAACCGGTCGAACACGATCCGGTCCGGCTCTACGCCGACGACCTTGCTGTCGTTGACCATCAGCGCGCCCGCATACTCGACGCGCAGGAAGCCGTGCTCCGGGTGGACACCGAAGAGCTGCGGCGCGGTCCAGCCAAGCCGGTGCGCCTCCGCGCCGTGCTGGTCGAGGAAGGCCAGCGCGTTCGTCCGCATCGCCGCCCACCGCGCCGGGGTCAGGTAGCGGCACGGCGAGGCGTGCTCGGACAGGCGCTCGATCTGGTCGCGCCAGGAAGCGACGGCGGGCGGGAGGTTGGACATGCCAAGGGGGCTAAGGGCGCAGGCTTAACGGAGCGTCATCACACCGCGCCCAGCAAGGCGGCGGGAATTTCGTGCGTGCGCGTGTCGCTGACACCGTACCCTCTGAGGGTACGATTCCGATGGAACGGCGGCGACAACCAGGGTATTTGATACCCATGTCGTTCGAGTACACCTACCGGGTTTGGCAGACCGAGCCGCCGTCGAGCCTACGGGATCTCGATGATGTGGTGCTGCTCTTTGATGCCGTTACCGATGATGGCGACACGATCCTCGCGGGCACCGAAGGCACGGTTGTAAGCGTACATGGGGAAGGCGAAAGCTACGTCGTGGAGTTTTCCGAGCCACTCGGAGCTCTGGTGACGGCACTCCCGCATCAGCTGCAGCTCGTGAACAGGCTCGATGGTGAGCCCTAAGCTCGTCCCGGTCCTCTTTACGATCGATGCGCCGAAGGTTTCAGCCTACCTTCTAAATCTCGAAAGCAAGCGCGGAGCCTCGAAGGCGAAATACCTGATGCGGTTCGGCTTCACGCCCGCCGAGCCCAAGGTGCTCGCCGACGCTTTGGCAGCACACGCGATAGGCAACTTCCCTGGCATCGCGCAGCCGCAACCAACGGGTCCTGTCCGCATTCGGTTCGAAGGCCGCGTGCGGGCGCCGGACGGCCGCGACATGCCGCTCGCAACCGTGTGGGAGGCTACCGAGACGGAAGGCGAGCGGCGAATGCGCTTCATCACCGCCGTGCCACTGACTCGCTGAACCCTTAGACACTGCCATCCCGGCGGCTATCCTGCCGGGATGCGCATGGCCAAACCCCACTCAACCCCGCCCCGATCTGCTCACGAGGCGGGGGATCAGTTGTCCGGTCAAAAGCGGCGCATGTAATCCCCGAGTGCGAGGCTCATCCCTGCTTGGAAGCCGATGTGCCATGCCCGGACTTCAGCAGGTAGCATGCCGGCTCTCAGGTGCTCCTGGGCCACGATAATCCCGACCTCCTCGAGCCGGCGCACGAGGCCCTGAACGCTTCCGGTCTGTGGGCTCAGCGTCTTGATCATCTCGGTCGCCGCAAGCCGTCCAGCCTTTTCACCCCGAACGGCAGGAGAATGCGGGTCGCTCTGCGACGGCATGGGGGTCGATCGCCTCTCCTGCGGGAGCCGAATTGCAGCGCGGCTCGCGTGCCTAGATGGCGAGCGTCACTTGCCGGATCGTTTGAGCATCCTCTACGCGTGCGTCCCGAATTGAGAACGGGCAGCGGCGTGCTGCCCGGCGGCAGGGGGCTGTCAGAGTGGACGACGAGGACTACGACTTCGAGAGCTCACCCCTATCGGGCATCTTCACGCGCGACGGGCATGAGGTTGAAGTCGAGATCTTCCGCTTCGCAGGGACGCAGGATCGCTGGCGGATGGAGGTGATTCACTTCTCCGGCTGCACTCGCTGGCACGACACGTTCGCGACGGATGCGGATGCCCATGCGGCCTTCCTTGCAATGATCGAGGCGACGGGGATCGGCCCCTTCGTGGGCGATCGACCCAATGCGGTGAACTGACCGCGGCACGAGGAACAAAATAGCCCGCGTCGGCGGACCGGGCGGGCTAAGTTGGGGCTCGGGAGGAGCACCGAGATTACGCCATCGAGGATCCTCCGCCTTAACACCCGGCAAAGTTCATCGCGATCGCACGAAAAAGCCCGCACCGGCGGACCGGGCGGGCTAGAGGTTAAGGAAACTCGGTGCGTTACGCCGAGTGACAGCCGGAATAGTACCAGCCCTTCCGGCGGAGGAGACGTCGCCGCGGTGACAGATCCATCCGACCGAAAAGCCGACCGCGGCTACCAGGACCAACAATGCGCCGCGCGGCGGCGGAGCTGAAGACGGTCTGTTTTGAGGCTAATGCGAGGTCTTTGCCGCCGATCTAACGGCTGCCGCTGCCGCTGCCGCCACCAGCACTGCCATTTGGAACGGCCCTCTCAGGTAGGCTCGCGTTACCGCCAGCTGCCGAGTCCGTCGTGATGGTCTCCGCTCCCGTTGCGCCGCGAGGAATGACCACGTTGCGATCATTTCCAGTGGTGTTGGGCTGAAGCTGGATAGCTGCACCGCCTGATCGCGGGGTGCCGCCGGGCGCAATCGGCTGAGCTGACGCCGATCTTGAGGCAATTGCCGCAAGCGAAGCAATTAGGACGGTCGACATGGCGCGCATTGGCTGTCCTCTCATATGCATTTCTGGCAAAAACTCGCCGCCGGATCAAAATTCCCGGGCAAATTTTGGCTATTATACGCAACAGGAAAGGGGTGTATGGCGCTGTTGTCTCTCGATCGCGGAGCATCCCTTAGTAAAGTACCGCTAGGGTCTTCGGCGGATTATTTTCTTGCACGTGCCGTAACTGTTGGCTGCTGACTCCGAGTAAATCCTTTTGACCATGAGACAGCTGCCTAAGGGCTACCGTTCTGAAAGAACCGCCACGGCCGGAGCCGGGCGGTTTGGCATCGTTTCGAATATAGACAAATAGTCAGCAACACACTTTCAATCAAATTTCCTACGGATGATTAGTCATTCTTGGTCCTGCCGTCGTCGGGAGAATACATCTCCGCCAGACGTCGCATCGCCGTGGCATCGCCGGCTGCAGCGGATTTTTCGAACCAGTTTTTGGCACTAACTAGATCCTGCTTGACGCCATTGCCATCTACGTACATTGAACCAAGATTGTTCATTGCTAGAGTGTTGCCGCCTGCCGCAGATTTTTCGTAGGACTTGATTGCAGCTTCTAGGTCCTGAGAGCCGCCCTGCCCGTTGGCCAACATAACACCTAAGCTGTTCATCGCATCGAAATTGCCGAGCGCAGCAGCTTTCTCAAACCAAGAACGCGATAACTTCAAATTTTGCTTAACACCGATACTCTCACGATAAATGATGCCAAGGCTGTTTTGCGCAAAATCGTTGTTAAGCGCCGCAGATTTTTCGAACCATTTTAGCGAAGTCTGATAATTTATCTTAGTTCCGCGACCGGCGTTATACATAACGGCTAGATTTGCCATCGCAAATGCATTTCCATTGTTTGCCGCCTTTTCAAATAATGCTTTGGCCGCGTTATAGTCTTGCTTGCCGCCCAGCCCATCCTGATACAAATTTCCCAGATTGTTCATCGCATCGGTGTCACCGCCGTCTGCAGCTTTTTTGTACCATGACCTTGCCTCAACGTAGTTCTGCGTGACGCCATTTCCTCTCGAATAAAATAGACCAAGATTGTACATGGCCGTAACGTCGCCGGCTACGGCGGCTTTTTCGTACCACATCCGTGCTGTTTCGTAGTTTTTTCCGACCCCGTCTATGCGATCGTTGCTGACGTGACTCGTGTCAGCAGCCACCGGTAGCTGGCTATTGTCTGCCGTGGCGACTTTTGCGAACGAACACGAGGCATAATTGCTGCTGAGGTCGCGCCCGTCGAAGAAAATTCGTTTGCAGGCAGCTTCATCCTTGGAGAAATCTATAGAGTTTGGAGGAGCCGGTTGCGACGAAGCGGCCCCGCTCTCGCTTGCGATCAGGACACCACTCATTGCCAACCCGAAGCAAATTGCAGTTTTCAGATTTGAGCGCATCTTCTTAAACCCTATCCAGCGTTACTATTGGCTCCACGTACCGTCGCCCGGGGAATGCCGCAGTGCTCCAAGACACATGGATGTAAATTGCGTCCCGATGTGACTGCACCGATGCTGCTGAAGTCTGAAATTCGCACCGACGCCGCCTGACATTGTTAAAGCGGTTAAAGATTGTTCGATCAAAATTGGAAATTGCAGCTTAATCTGCAACTGTAGAATAGGTCGTAGGCACGGCGTTCCACTTAAATGCCATGTAGGCTCTGCAAACGACGAAAGGCGCCCCGGCCGAAGCCGGGGCGCCCAGGGCGGTGTGAAGTAGGATGTGACGCAGCGGTCAGTCGGGCGGCCGGCGCATGAAGGCCTTCAGCATCGCCTCGCGCGTCTCCTTCATCTCGTCCCGCACCGAAACCACCATGTCGTCGATGCGCCGCTCCAGACGGGTAATCACGTCGCCGGTG
This sequence comes from Methylobacterium mesophilicum, assembly GCF_036441335.1. Classification (GTDB taxonomy): domain Bacteria; phylum Pseudomonadota; class Alphaproteobacteria; order Rhizobiales; family Beijerinckiaceae; genus Methylobacterium; species Methylobacterium mesophilicum_B. Next base: position 15,418 of record NZ_MLBW01000011.1, on the reverse strand, counting down.
ACGTAGGTCCGCGCGACCTCGATCTTGAAGGCATTCAGCTTCTCCTCAAGCGAGCGGATCTCGATCTTCGCCGCCGCCATGTCGATCGTGAGCGGCGAGACCGCTTCCTTCGTGCCGGTGCGCAGCTTCCCGATGATCCAGTCCGTGCCCTTGCCGAGCGCGATCAGGAACAGCGCGAGCGCGATGAGCTGCGCCCAGGTGATCGGCCCGGGCGACAGGAAGGACGTGTCCATGGGGCGGTCTTTCGCGGCCCGGCCCCTCTCCGGGGCGGGAGAGGGTTAGCGGGTGAAGGTCTTCTTGACGCCGAGCAGGCCGATCAGTCCGACGCCGGCCCAGATGATCGTCTTCTGGATCTCCAGGTACTCGCCCGGCATCGCGGCGATCCGCCATGAGCCGACCGTGTGACCGTCCCAGGGGAAGCAATCGAAGGTCACGGCGCCGAAGTGGATGATCGCGATCGCGAACGCGACGGGCATCATCCAGGCGGTCAGCAGGGAAGCCCGATCGGCGTTGCGCGCGGCCGCGACCTGCTGCTGCGCCACGATCCAGGCCTGGAACATCTGCGCGTTGGTCGAGACGTCGGCGCCGACATCGACCTGGTGCTTGGCGAGATCCGTGTCAGCCCGCTTGTTGGCGAAGTCGAGGATCTTGCCGAGCAGGCCGGGCACGAGGGTGAGGAGGGCGGCGAGCATCAGCGCGGCCCTCCCGGCGCGTCACGGTCCGGCGCGCGCATGGGCGGCGTGGTCGTGTAGGCCCGCATCACGAGGCCCATCAGGAAGCACCCGGCCACGATCGCCTTCGCGGTGCCCTCCGGCGCGCCCATGTCGATGAGCAGCTGCCGGAAGTCGACGGCGTGAAGGGCGTCGAGCAGCGCCAGCAGGAATGCCGGCGTGAAGAAGATGAAGGTGCGCCACCCGCTGAGGCGTCGCCACAGCATGCGGGCACGGTGGAAGCGAGAACGGGGCATCAGGGAGCCTTTCGTCCGAGGAACAGGTCGACGAGGCGGGTGAAGAGGCTGGGCCGGGCCGCGGCCGCCGGCTTCGCGCCTGTCATCGGCGCGAGCGGGTCGGGCGCGGTCGCGGGCGCCGGCAGCGTGCCGGCCATCGCCTTCACGGGCGAGCGGTCGCCGCGGCGCGCGTAAACCTTGGCGCCGTCGTAGGAGGCGAGGACGGCCTGGTCGCGCTCACCCTGCCGGCGCGGGATGATCGCGGCCGGCTTGTTCCACATCAGGAACGCCTCGACGGCCCCGGCGAGGTTGCCGGCGTTGGCGCGGCGGACCACGGTCGAGTGCGCGAAGCCGACCGGCCCGATGTTGTAGGCGAGGCTCACGCAGGCATCGAAGAACGGCTGCGGGACCGGCTTGGCCAGGGCGGCACGGACCGGGGCCGCGTACTTCTCCAGCGCGGCGGCGAAGAGCGCGTCGGACTGGAGCGGCGTGATCGTCAGGCCCGGCACGACCTTGATCAGCCCGGAGGCGGTCGTGATGCCGGTGCCGATCGTCCAGACGCCGACGCTGTCCTTGTAGGCGGTCAGCCGCGTGCCTTCGCGCCCCTCGAGGGCGGCGCGTCCGATGGGCGAGACGTCCATGGTGGTCTCCGGGTCAGCCGAGGATGGCGAGGTGGACGCGGCCGACGCCCGACAGGCCGATGGCCCTGGCTGCGCCGCGCGAGAGGTCGATCGCCCGGCCGGCGATGAAGGGGCCGCGGTCCGTGATGCGGACGACGACCGAGCGGCCCGTGGCGGCGCAGGTCACCCGCACGCGAGTCCCGAACGGCAGGGTCTTGTGCGCGGCGGTGAGCGCGTCCTGGTCGAAGCGCGAACCGTCGGCCGCGCGGCGGCCATGGAAGCCCGGGCCGTACCAGGAGGCGGTCTCAGCCGAGGCTGGGGCGCACGCGGCCGATCCCGCGAGCGCGAGGCACGCGAGGGCGGCCCGCGCCGGCAAGCGCAGGATCATGGCAGTCCCTTAGGAGGAGAGCTTGAGAGGGGAGCTGCGGCCTACTGCAGGACCTTGAACCCGACAGCGGGGCCGTTCACCCGGGCGGAGATCGAACCGTCGAAGCCGTTGCCGCCGGCGGGTGCGTTGGTGCGCACCTGGACGATTACCGACCCCGGCACCGTGGTGGTGTCGTATGCGAGATCGATCGGGTTGGCCGCCGTGACCGGAGGAGAAGTCGGCGTGATGGTCGCGGTCAGGCCGGTGTTGGTCAGCAGCACGTCCTGGTAGCTGGAGACGGTGCCGACGCCCTGCAGCGTGCCCTCGATCTGGATGGTCGCGCGGGTGGCACGGTTCGGCCGCATGTCGATCTGGAAGGCTGGCACATATCCCGGCGCGGATGGCGTGTAGCCCTGGGCCGGCGGGGCGGCGAGATGGAGCGGGCGCTGCTCGAAGCGGTCGACCGGCCCGGTGTCCGTCAGCCGCTGGTCGAGCACGCGGTGGGACGAGAGCGAAACGGGGGAATACGCCGCCGGGCCGACGACGATGTTGCTGCCGCCATCGTGGAGATCGATGGCCGCCACGTTGAAGTTCTTGTGCGTGTTCCCGCCGATGTAGACGTTCTCCCCGCCAAACACCTGAACGTCGTAATTGTGGATGTTGAAGACGTTGCCGGTGACGTTGACGTTGTAGACGCCGGGGTCGATCCGAATGGCGGTCGGCTGCCCGGCAATCTCGTTCCCGGAGATCGAGATGGAGCCGAAGATTTTCGGGTTGCTGGCCCCGGCAAGACCCGGGGCCGCACCGAGGCGAACGGCGGCGACGGTCTGGTTCTCGATGGAGGTGTTGGACACGAGCAGGATGCCCGTGCCGGGCATGTTGCAGGTCGGTTCGAGTTGGAGGTCGACGCCGTATTGCGATCCGAGGAGTTTGGAGTTGGTGATCTTCAAGCCGCCGCCGCTCTGGAAGCGGATCCCGGCGGAACCGTCGAGGGGCGCGAAGTCGTTGAGCGTGATCAGATGCTCGATCGAGCTGTCGCCGTTGTCGCAATAGTTCCCGTTGCGGACGAGAACGCCGTACTTCGCATAGTTGCGGACCCAGACGTTGCGGATCGCCCAGAAGTACCCGCTCTCGACGTTGATGGCGGTCGTGAAGCCGGTCGTGTAGACGTTCTCGACGCCCTGATGGGTCGGGTTCTCCGAGGCGTCCGACATCACGATGCCGGTCGACGAGCTCGTGAACCCGTTGTTGGCGACGCGGGCATGCTCGAAGAGCGCGCCGTCGCCCATCAGCTTGATGGCCGTGCCGGTGGCGCCCGAGTAGCGGAACTCGGTCCCGTTGACCAAGCCCGCGCCGGACCAGCGCTGCTTGACGTTCAGCAGGGTGCCCGAGATCGCGATGCAGCCCGACCGCGGGAAGATCAGCCACGCGCCGGCCGGCAGCGACGCGGACAGCCTGTTGATGCGGTCGGTCTGATCGGCGCCGCAGTGGGTGTCGGACAGGTACGGGCTGACGACCGTGGCCGAAGCCAGGGCCTGGACGAATTCAGTGGTCGCGAGGCGCCGCGAGTTGTCGGTGAAGCCGGGCGTCAGACCGCGCGGCGTGCTGAACCGGCCCGCCGGGTCCCGCGTGGTCGGCTCGAGGTCGAGCGCGAACGCCTGGACCGGCAGCGACAGCGCCGCGACGAGGGCGAGGATCTTCCAGACGAAGCGCATCGGGACGAGCCTCAGTTCGCGCTGAAGGAGTGGGTGACCAGGACCGTGGCGGCCGCGGAAGCGTTGCCGATGATCTTGGTGCGGTAGTAGCGGAGGGTGACCGGCACGGTTACGTTGAGCGCGCCATAGGTCGACCCGGTCGGCGGCGCCGGTACCGCGCCGCTGAACACCTCGAAGAACGTCGCTCCGTCGTACGACCCCTGCACGATGGCGGTAATCGCCTGAGTCGACGCGAAGGTCGCGTTGAACTTCGTGTACGGCGCCGGATTGGCTCCTGCGTCGTAGGCGTTGTTGGCCGCCGAAGCGCCTGCCGCCAGCGAGCCCGGGCCATAGTCCACGTAGAAGGCCGTGCGCTGATTGGCGGCCGTGAGCTGCGCGATCTCGCTCGCTTGGTTCGCCGCCGTGGCGCCGCCGGCCGGAAGCGCCGAGCTGTTCACCACCACGCCGTTCGTCGTGCCGGGCGTAGTCTGATCCAGGCCGACCTTGCCGATGATGTTCGCCCCTGCCGGGGTGGCGGCGATCATCGCCGCGTAGAGCCCCTTCAGCGCCGCGATAATCGAGGCCGTCGCCCCGCCCGCGTAGGCGGCGTCGGCCGGCGCGCCGAGCGCGGAGATCTGCGAGGCTTGGTTGGTCGCGGTCGCGGCGCCGGCCGGAAGCGGCAGGGCGGCGGCGCTGACCGGCTGCGTCACGCCGGATCCGTCGACCTTCCAGGCGGCGGCGCCGGCCGCGCCCTGGTTCGATGTGACCGTGCCAGAGACTGCCAGCGTGCCGAGCAGCCGATCCCGGATCGCCCGCAATGCGCCGATGACGGAGGTGCTCGCACCCGATGCCGTCGCCGCATCGGCGCTCGTCCCGGTCGCCGCGGCGATCGCCGCGGTGCTGGTGTTGCCGGCCTGCGCGGTCGCATCGAGGGCGAAGGCGTTGCCGATGGTGCCGATCTGCGCCGCGCCGGCCCCGAGGCTGACGGTTCCGGAGACCGGCTGCACCACGCCGGACCCGTCGACCGGGAGGCGACCGCCGACCAGGGCCGCAGGTAGGCGGTCCCGGATCGCGGCGAGGATGACGGCGATCCCGGACTGGGTCGCGAGCAGCCGTGTCGCCTTGGCGATCAGGGAGCCGGCCGCCGCGTCGGACCCGGGAGCGACGTCGGCCGGGGTGCCGAGCGCGGTCGAGAGGTTCGACAGCGTCGCGTTGCCGGTCGCGAGCAGCGCGCGGCACGCTTCGAGGCGCGCGTCGGTGGCGATCAGCGCGCCGTCGTCGAGGAAGCCGGTCAGCGGCCCGGCGGTGAGGCCGGACACGTCCGTGGCCAGCGTCATCACCGCGCCGGCGGTCGAGACGTAGCCGAGCCCGGGGCGCCCCTTGGCGAAGACGAAGCGGTTGCTCGGCTCGTGGAGGACGCCCAGCACCGTGCGCGGGTCGAAGTCGGCGCCGAGGGCCGAGAAGTCGAGCGTGCCGGCGACGGGATCGAGGACGATGCCCGTGAGGATGGGGGGCAGCTTCATGTCAGATCCCGCCGAAGATGAGGGCCGTACTGATCGCGATATCCTGGGCGTCGGCACGGGCGAGGGCGCCGAAATCCGAGGTCCAGGTCGAGCCGTTGGCGACCGCGAGGTAGAAGGCGCCGGCCTGGATCCGGCCGGCGGGCGGCGGCGAGCCATCGAGGTCGCGCCACGGCCGCGCACCGAGGCTGTCGACGTTCAGCGTCGGGCTGTTCGTGTTGTCCCGGTCGGCCTGGACCAGGATCGCCACGCCGGGTCGCATCCTCGCCACGCCCGAGGCGGTGCGCGCGAGGTAGGCGTTGGCCAGTCCGGCGGTCCGGATCGCGCCGCCCTGATCGGCCAGGAGCGCGGCCTGCGCCGCCATAATGCTGCGCAGGAGCCCGGGCAGGTCGCGCGCGGAGGTCCCGTCGCGGGCCGGCACGTCGGGGTCCGCCGACGCGTTCGCCGCCGGGCTGGTGGACCAGTCGAAGGCGCTCATGTCAGTCTCCCGTCGTCACGACGAGCTGGCCCTCGTTGAACCAGAGCTTGCCCTTGCCGGGCGGCGCCGAGGTCGGGAGGATCGCCTGGAGCGCGGCTAGAAGCGTCGCGATGTTGAGCACGCCGAGATCGGTCGGAGCCGGGTTCACCTTGCGCCAGGCCGGCGCGCCGGAAGCGATCGCCTCGTCCCAGACGACGAGCTGGAACTCGCCCTTGCGCATGGCCCCCGGTGCGAGCTCGCCGCCGTCGGCCGCGCGCAACGGCGCCGGGCCGAACCCGTCGACCGCGAGCGCCGGCTCGGCCACGCTGTCGCGATGCGCCCAGAAGCCGATCATCACGCCCGGCGCCGGCTTCAGACCGGACAGGGTCTGCACCTCGAACACGTCGGTCAGGCCCTGCGAGACCAGGGCGCCCCCCTGATCACCGACGAGCATGGCGACGCCGGCCATGATCCCGCGGGCCGCATCCGGCAGCAGGCGCGCCGAGGTCCCGGGCAGCGCCGGCACGGCGGCGTCGACCTGCCCGTTCTGGGTCGGGTCGGTCTTCCAGTCGAAAGCGCTCATCCGGTCCTCAGGTCTTGATCGCCCACGTCACCACCGCGCCCGGCGGCACGTTCGGGTGCGGGTCGCCCGAGCCGGCCGTGTCGATCACCAGCGTGTGGGTGTGGTTCGGCGTCGGATCGATTGTGTGGATGTGGCCGCCGTCGAGCTGGATGCCGTGGCTGTGCGTGCCGCCCGGATCGGTCGCGAAGCTGTGCCCGTGGTTGCCCGCTCCGCCCGTGGTGAAGGTGTGCGAATGTGGGCCGCTCTGGGTCGTCTGGCCGTTGCCCTGCGAGCCGAGGTTGATGCCCGTCACGACCTGGGCGTTGTTCGGGGTCGCGGTGCTGACCAGCCCGTAGCCGTACTGCACGACGTGGGCATGATCGCCGCTGATGTCGCTGGTCCCGGTGTGGACGTGAGCGCCGGTCACGTTGGTCGAGCCGGTGTGGTCGTGGGCGCCGTCGATGTTGGTGCCGCCATGGTTGTGCGAGCCGGCGGACTGGACGTTCGGCTGGAAGAAGCCGGCCGGCGACATGGTCGAGGTGTGCATGTGCCGCGGCATCTGGTTCGGCAGCATCGCCACGACCTCGGAGCCGCCGAGCGTGCCGAGCGACCCGACGAGACCGCCGGCCGAGGTGAGCAGGCTCAGCCCGCGGTTTGCGCCGAAGAGGCTGCGCCCGCGCAGGTCCGGCAGGTTGAAGGTCTGGAAGCCGTCACCGACGCCCCACAGGCTGCTGATCGCGGCGAACAGAGTGGCGTAGGAGGCGCGCGAGACCGGGCGGCCGTCACAGATCTCCCAACCCGACGGCACGTTGGGGCCGCCGAACGCCGCGATCTTCCCGGCCGCCTCCGTGGTCGGCGACAGGGTGCGGTAGACCTTCGCGTCCGGGTCATAGACCACCGACCAGACGACGTTCTGGCCGATATCGCCGGGCCCGAACTGCGTCCCGTCCGAGCGCAGCCACGGCTTCGGATCGTTCCCGTCGGCCGCCAGGGTGCACGGGTTGAGGTTGGTCGTCGTGGTCCGGAATTTCAGCGTGTGCGCCTGCGCCGTAACCTTCGCTGACAAGGTCTGCCGGGTGATGACGGTGTAGGCGTCCGACCCGTAGGCTTGGTTCACGCCCGAGTTGTCGAGCATCCAGAGCTTCACCGACGCCATCAGCGCGCGCATGGCGTCGTTGATGGTCTTGGCCGGCTGCCCCTCGTTGAAGATGATCGGGGGATCCGAGACGTCGTTGCCCGAGGGCGCTTCGTCCCAAAAGGCTGCGCCGGGCATAGGCTCGTCCTCGGGTTAGCGGGTCTGGGCGCCAGGCAGCAGCGCGAAGAAGCGCTGCGCGTCGAAGGCGGGGGCCTGCCGGCGGGCCGGGTGCATCTGCACCGGGGCCGGGGCGGGCGCCGCAGCAGCCTGCGCCACCGGGGAGGCGGCCGGCCCGTCGGCGGCGGAGAGCGTCCGGAGCAGCGCGGCGACCTGGAGCGTGCGATCCGCCTCGGGCGACTGCATCGCGGCGCCGCCGGCTGGCGTAACCGAACCCTCGGTACCGGCCGCGACCGGGCCGGATAGGCCGAAGGCGCCGCGGGGCGAGGCCGAGCCGGGCGAGAACGCGCCGCCGAGGAAGGCTGCTGCCTTCGCTCGGTGCCCGGCCATCTGGCTGTTGACCTTGTCGGCGACCGTGCCGGGCGTGCCGCCGTTCGCCGTGTCGCTCCGGTCGTACAGCCCGGGCGATCCGGCGTTCACCGTCGAGTAGAGGTCGAGCATCCCCATGCCGGGCTTGAAGCCGCGGTCGGTCAGGTAGCGCTCGACGGCGGGAAGCTGATCCGAGAAGCTCTGATCCTGGCTCGCGCCGTACTTCTGCTGCTCGGTCGGCCCGAACTGGATCAGGCCGATGTGCCGGTTACCCGAGCCGCCCCGGATCGAAGGGCTGAACCCGCTCTCAAACGACATCACGGTCGCGTAGTCGAGCGGATCCGCGCCGATGCGCTGCGCGCTGGCGATCAGCGCGTCGCGGTCTGCGGCAGTCGGCATGCTGGGAGGTCCTGAAACGCAAAAGACCCGCGCGATGGCGGGCCTTGCAGGGTCGGGCGCACAGCGCTCGCGACGCTGGCTGTTTCGGGCACTTCGCCCGTCGGGTCAAGGGGTGGGCCGGACGCTTGCTCAAGCGGCCCGGCCCGATCAGCCGTGGAGGTGTGAAGCTTCTGGAAGATTAGAAGACGTGACGGAGGCCCAACACGACGGCAAGGCCGCGCAATCACGAAAGCAGAAGACTTGTTTCCATCAATAGGGGTCCATTCTGCTGCGCAATCGCACCGTGTGCCACATCTTCAATACGATATGTATGGCCATTCCACGTGAAAAACTGTCCTGCCACGAACGATCCGTAGGGCTGTGTTATTTCAGGTAGATTTGCTATCAATAACTTATTAGCGCTCGCGATAAGCTGCAGGCGGAAAAATAACACGATCGCCTCCATCGCCTGTGAATATTGATATCGGATTATCCAACTTGGCTGAATATCATTAAATATGGCGTCGCCCAAGCCCAATTGATGGGCGCCTACATCGACGCCGGCAAGCTGCGGTTTGTCCGGCATCGTGGTACACGTTGCCGATGCCCCGCTGGCTCCAATTCGCCCTCGGCCTCGTCACGCTGATCGCGCTCGCCGCGGGGATCGTGCGCACGCTCGTGCGTCACGTGCCGGACGAGGTCGCATCCTGGCTTGGGCCGTGGGCCTACGAGGTGTTGGTTCTGTTGCTGGCCCTGAGTTTCGTGGCGATCATCGTGCGGGCTGCTCAGGGCTATCGCCCTCCTCGATCTGACAAGGTGCGATGATGCTCCGCCGGCTCGCGATCCTCCCGCTCTTGCTCGTCTCCACGGTTGCACATGCTACAGGCCCAGGAGCCAAGGCAACGGGCACCTTCGGGCACAAAGAAGACGGCTACGAGCAGGGCGTCGAGGTAAAGGCAGCCGGCGCAGCCGGCTTCACGGCCGAGTTCTCAACGGGAACCAAAGGCTGCGGCGGTGGGGTGACCATGAAGGGGCGGCCGACTGGACCCGACACGGTCGTCTTCAGCAAAACTGAAGGTGGTCAAACCTGCCGGATCACCGCTCGCTACACCTCGGGTTTCCGGTCGGTCGTGTTGGAGGAGCAGGGCTGCATGATGTGGCACGGCGCCTCGTGTGAGTTCCAAGGGACCTTGAAGCGTACACAACCGTGACGTGCTAGGCATGCCGCCACGCCCCGCTGGCTCCAGATCCTGCTTAACGTGACGGTGTGCGTAGGCTTTGCACTGGCTGTGTGAGCGATCGTCTGAGCCGATCCACAATGTGGCAGGCTGTAACAGTGCCGATGAGGCTAGTCAGACCGAAGATTGGCGCTAGCACAACCAGAGAGCGTACTTGTTGCATAACCGGTATAACATTAAACTGTGCCGTCCACAACGACGCGACGGAGCAGCGATTGAATGGCGCTCGATCAATCTTTATTGACAGCTCTTGCCTATCTAGGCGCCGCCGTATGTGGAGTGATACTGGGTGGAATATTGGGTTTTATTGCTGGAAATTTGTATATTGATCTGATGAAAATTAGCCCAATGGAAGGGACGGCTAGCTATATGGTCGTATTATTATTCATGCCAGGGGGCGCATTTTTGGGTATGGTAACTGCTCTGATCGGGCTGGCTGTTTGCCGTCACTATTATTGGTGATGTAAATCAAATGCTGTTTTGGGTCTCAGCGCGCTCTGGCTGGCCCGACGCGCGCGCTGACAGGTGTTCCGCGGAACACCTGTGCTATGATCGGGCCATGCGCCGCGGGCTCCGGATCATACTCAACCTGACGGTCTGCGTAGGCTTCGCGTTGGCCGTGTGGGCGATTATCTGAGCCATCTCACAATGCGGCGAGACTGTGGCGGCGGCGCCATAGCAGGCGCGCCGGCCACTCGCGTAGGTTGTCCCGGGCTCGTGATGCCTGAGAGGAAACCTCGATGAAGACGCTTCTCGCAACCGCGCTGATGCTCGGCTCCGTGGGTGCCGCCGCCGCCCAGGGATATGGCTACGGCACCGGATCGAACTCGAACAGTCACTACACGCGCGGCTATACGACCAATTCGGGGACGTACGTCCAGCCGCACTACTCGACCAACCCGAACAACACTCAGACTGATAATTACAGCACGTCGGGCAACTATAACTACCACAATGGCACCTACGGATCGCGCGGCGCTCGGTACTAAGGCTCCCGAATAGCGGCGAAGCATGCTAAGCTCCGCCGATGCCGACCCGCACCGACGTCATCCTCTGCTGGGCGCTCTTCACCGTAGCGATGGCCGCGCTGTCGTGGGTGCTGCACGCCATCGTGCCGCCGATCATGACCAGCCTGCAGGGCGCGATCGGCGTCGGGACGCTCGGCATCCTGATGCTCGCCGGCTGGCTCGTGCTCGCCTTCTATGGCTACCGACCTCTACTGCTGGGCTGGCTCGCGCGCAGGCGACAGACCCGCATTCGCCAGTGATAGCAGCCGGGTCGTGAACAGCTCGGCGTTCTTGCTGCCGGGCGGGGACTTCGACAGCGCCCGGAGATCCGGGAGGGCCTTCGGGTCGAACATCAGCCGCGCCACGGCCTCACCGCTGTTCAGCATCCGCGCCCGCATCATCGCGTCACCAATCCCGTGCTTGGCGCCGACCGCGAGACCAGCGAGCATCGCCTTCGGTCCGCCCGCAATCGCACCAGCAGCCATGCCGGTGACGGCATCCGAGACCGCCTGCCCGACGTGGGTCTTGCCGGACTGGAATTCCTTCTGGATGGCGTGGTTAAACGCAGTGTCCGACCCCTTCGCCGGCCGGTAACCGGTCGCCTCCAGGGTTGTCAGTAGCCGGTCGAGACCGCCCCAGCGCGTCTCGCCCTCGGGCAGCGCCCGGATCACCGCTTCGAGGTTGTGGCGCTGCTGCGCGTTGCCCCGGATCGCCGAGGCGAACCCGGCGCCACCGTACTGCGAGGCGACGCCCTTCGACTGCTGGGTCGCTTCGTTGAACACCATCTCCAGATAGGTCCGGGCGAGGCTCTGGGCAGCCGGAGCGTCATTGCGGACCAGGGCCTGCATCGCGCTCGCCACCTCGACATGGCTACCGGTGCCCGGGTTCGGGGCGAACAGGGCGCGGGTCGCCGCCGCCACGTCGGGACGCTGCGCGATCTGGCCGAGCGGCGACGCCTCGATCCTGGCCATGCCCTCGCGCGCCATCGTCAGCCGTGAGAGCCGATCCCGAACCTCGGGGAGGGCGTCGAGGACGTCGGCATGCTCGCGCATCGCCGCGCGCAGCGTGTCGGCCGAGAGGTCGCCGCTCGCGCCGGTTGCCCGGTCGAGGATCTGCGTCTCGACGTGGCGGCCGAGGGCCTGGCGCGAGTTCGGCGCCGGCTGGGCCAGCATCTCGCGCGCGGCGGACGGCTGGCCGACGATGCCCGGGACCTGCTCGGCCGGCGTCGCCATGCGGCCGGTGAGATCGTCCCGCCGGACCACGCGTCCGAGCGGGTTGTTGCCGGCGAACGGCTCCAGCGGCGCCGAGTTGGCAGCGAAGTTCGCGTCGGCGGTCGCCACCTCCGGCACGCTCTTCAACTGTGCGTCGAGGGCCGAGCGGGTGGCCTGGAGGTCGCGCACCTTCGTGGCGTCGCCGATGTCCTGCGCGGCGCGGATGCTGAAGTCGAGCCGCTCGCGGGCGTGCAGCAGACCGGCGACGCTCATGTCGAGGTCGCCGCCGGGCTCGCGCAGGTCGCGGCCAACCGCCGTCAGGGCGCCCCGCACATCGCCCTTCGCCGTGCGGCCCTGCTCCGCCACCGCGGCGAGCGCCGGGCGCGGGTCGACCTGCCCGAACCGGACGTCGGGGATTTCCTCCGTCACCATCGGCGTCTTCACGAGCGGCGCAGGCTGCTCCCGCATTGCGTTCACGGTGCGCTCGAACGCGTCGAGGGGCTCGGCGGTCTCCCCGCGCATCAGGGCGCCGAGGGTCCGCGACCGGACGTCGGGGTGTACGCTGGCCGGGTCGATACCGGCGGCCCGGAGATCGCCATTCAGCCGGGTCTCCGCCTGCGAGAGCGCGGCGGCATACTCGTCCCCGAGCTGCCCCGCAGTCGGACCGGCTCCCATCGCCCGGCTGGAGCCGAGCGGATACGAGGGGACGCCGCGCTGCTCGTTCTGAAGCTTGCGCAGCAGCTCGGACGAGATGTCCCGAGCCATGCCGCCGTCGGCGTCGGGGCGGAAGTACCCCTCCTCGATCAGTCGCTCGCGCCAGAAGCTGTCGATCGACTTCCCGCCCGGGCGCGCGACGTTGCCGAGCCCGGGGATGCCGAACTTGTGCAGGTCGGTGGCGAGCACGTCGCCTTCGAGCGGCAGGCCGCCGTTCTGGGCGATGAACCGCCCGAGGCTGACCGGGCCGGCCTCCTGAATGGCGCCGTCGGCGCGGCCCGGGGGCGGCCCGAGCGGAGCGGGCGCGCCATCCGCGAACTGCGGGCGGCTGTACCGCTGCGGCGTCACAATGGGCTCGCCAGGGCGCTCCACCGTGGTCGTGCGCTCGATGCCGACCGTCTCCGGCGCAGCACGGGCGGCGCGATAGTCGATGTCCGCCTGCGCGGCCCGGCGCGCCTCCAGGCCATCGGCCACGCCGCGGAGCTCGCCCTGGATGGTGCGGCCGGCCTGCTCAGGGGTGATTCGAGGGCCGGTCGCCGCGCGTGCCTGCGACAGCGCCGTGCCCTCCGGCGTCTGCATCATGCCCTGGCGCGCCGCGGTCTGGACATCGAACCCGAGTCCGGTCGGGCTGGCGGGCTCGGCGCCGATGCGGTCGAACAGGGCGCGGCCGGCGTTGTCGACCTGCGCCGGACGGGCCGCGTAGAACTCGCCCGCGATCCGGCTGCCCTCGCCGCCGGAATTGGCCGCCACCCGGGCGAGCTGCGACGCCCGCACCGCCTTGCCGCCGGTGGCCGCGTTCAGCGCCTCGTCGACCGACAGCGCGACCGGTCCGCCCGGGCTGTTCATCGCCCCATCGCGCAGCGACTGTGCCGCGGCCAGCTCGGATTCCGTGAGGCCGTGGGTCGCCTCACGCAGGAGGTGCTCGCCCGGGTTGCCGCCCTTGATGGCGCGCACGACCCGCCCGACACCCGCACCGATCAGAGGTCCTCCGGCGCCGAGACCGCCGCCGATCGCGGCACCCTGCTCGATCGCGCCGAGATCGCCACCGGACCGGACCGCGGCATCCGCCGCGCCAAGGCCGGAGCCGGAGACTGCGGAGGCTGCCATGCGCACGGGCAGCGCAGCGCCCGAGATGCCGAAGGCCGCGGGAGCAGCCGCCATCAGGGGCAGGGCGCCGACAACACCACCGCCGGCCTCGCCGAGGCCGGAGGCGATCGGATGCTCGGCCGCCGTGCGCTCGCCGAACCGCTCGACGTTCGCCAGCTCGTCGGAGAAGCGCGTGTCGTTCTTCAGCGCGCGGATCCCGGCGGCGGCGCGGTTCGCGCCCGCGAGTAGGTACGGGCCCACGACCGGCACGCCCTCGATCAGCCCGCGGCCGACGGCGGCCGAGGCGTCACCCGGCTCGTCCGCCGTCGGCGCGTCCGAGAAGCCGCGGTGCAGCTTCAGCAGGTCCGCATCCGACATGCCGGCGAGATCCGCCTTCGGCGCGGCGCCGGCCGTCGCCTGAGGCGCGGGCGCCCTCTGGTAGAGGCGCTGCAGCTCGTCGTCGGAGATCTTCGAGAGATCCATCAGCGCATCATCCCGCGGCGGCGCATCTCGGACTCGACCGCGGCCCGGTCAGGCGCGGCCGGCTTGTACTGGTAGATCTCGGGCTGCTCCACCTTGAAGAAGCCCGCGCGCTGCGTCGTCTCCGGCGTCGCGAACCGATCCACGCTCGCGTTGTGGTGGGCGATCGTGTTCTTGGCGAGGATCTCCTGCGCCTCGATGCCGGCGCGCAGGGCTGCTTCGACGCTGGACCGGTCGCCCGACGAGATCGTCTTGCCGAGCTGGAGGTCCATGTTGGTCGTGTGGCCGGACTGCGAGATGGCCTTGGCCAGCTCGGCGCTCTTCTGGGTCGCGGCCTGGTCGAACAGCTGCGAGTTCGTCACGTAGCTGTCCGGGATGCCGAGGACCTGCGCGGTGATCGCCCGGGCCTGCGTCCGCCAGTCGGCGCCGGCGCCCGCCACGATGCCACGGTCGAGCGCCTCCTTCTGCCGGTTGATCGCGGCGATGGTGCCGATTGCGCCCTCGGCCTTCGCCCGGCTCTCGGTGATCGCCTTGACGGCCGCCTGATCCAGCTCGGCGTTGGCCTTCTGCGGAAGCTGGTTCGTGCCCTGCGTCAGGGCGACATGCGGCATGCCCTTCTCATCGTAGGCGCCGGGCGTGCCCGGCGGGGTGCCGGGCGGAGGCTCGATCACGCGACCGTCGGCACCGACCGTGCCCCACACCCGGGCGCCGCCCGTCGCCGGGGCGACGGGGGTCAGCGCGGACGGGCCATCGGTCTCGCCGATCCGCGACTTGTTCACGCCGACGATCGACCCGTCCAGGCGGGTGATGACCTGCACATCGTCCTTCGCCCCGGCCGCGGTGCCCTCGGCCTGCGCCTGCGCGCGGGCCTTCAGCGTTCCCAGGTCCTGCGGGCCGCCCGCCACCGGCACGAGGCCGGTCGACGTCCGGACGTAGCCCTCCGGCGCGCCATAGTTCCCCGAGAGGAAGCTCTTCACGAAGTCGGGGTTGCCCGCGAGCGCGACGGCGTCCTCGGCGGAGGTGCCGGGTAGCTTCGTCATGATCGCCCGGGCGGTAAGGTTCTGGACGCCCTGCTCCTGCTGCGCCTTCCGGGCCTTCAGCCCGAACTCGGCCTGCGCCAGCGCGGAGGCAGCGCGCTTGCCCTCGTTGTCCTGGTAGGCCTTCAGCCCGGCCGCCGCGCCGCGACCGAAGCCGGGCGTCGACATGAGGCCGATGCCGAGGGACGTCAGCAGGTCGCCGCCGCCGTTCGCGTTGAGATTTCGCAGCCCGTCGCCGATCCGGTCGAGAAGCGACGGCTCCGCTGCGGGAGAGGCCGGCACGGTCGCAGCAGGGGCGTTCGTCGACCCGGTCGTCGCCGGTGCGGCGGGCGCCGGCAGACTGCCAAAACTCAGCGGGCGAGCCGGCGCGGGCGCGGACGGCGCCACATCATCACCACGTGGCGCGACCGGCGCGCTGACCGGCAGGGCGGGCGCGCGCAAGCCGACGAGGCTGGGCAGCGGCGACCGCTCCGGTTCCGC
>NZ_MLBW01000010.1:0-35658 GCF_036441335.1 Methylobacterium mesophilicum | reverse complement strand
GCAGGCCCAGGGTCGCCGCCCCGAGCAGCGCGGCCGTGGCCTCGGCCGCGGCCGCGGCCTCCGGCTCCGAGAACCCGGTCGCGTGCGCACTCAGGGAGCGCAGGTGGTCGTTGAGCATCCGGCCGAACGGGGTCGCGCCCCGGATCACCGACCCGTGCAGGGCGTCGAGTCCGCTCTGCCGGGATCCGAAGAGCGGGCGCGGCAGAACCACCGTGATGGCCTCGTAATCCGTGGAGGCGGCGGAGAGCGGCTGCGACAGGTCGAACAGGCAGATGTCGCCGGGGGCGCAGTCCCGCTCCCGGCCGCCGATCGCGACCCTGGACTGCCCGGAGACGCGCATGTGGGCGACGATGTGATCGACGCCCATCCGGGCGGTCAGGGCCCGCGCGCGCATGAACCGGAGCCCGGAGGCGCGGGCGCTGCAGACGATCGCGGTGCCGAGGTGCCGGACCCGGGACTGCCCGCGGAAGTCGGACAGGTCCTCCCGGCGGATCGTGAAATCCCAGAACGGCGCGACGGCGTCGCGCCAGTCGTCGGCCTGACGAGGGCCCGGGCTCTCGCCCGTGAGCTGCAGGATCGGTTTCGGTCGCATCGCCCGTGTCGGTCCTGACCGGGCGCGGCCCGGTCACACCGACAGTATGGTGATTCTGCCTGCCCAGAAAAGTGGCACTCCGTTCCAATCACCGGACTCCGGGCCCCGCCCCGTCCCGGTGCGGCCGGCGAAAGCCCGGCAAGAGGCCGACAAGAGGCCGACAAGAGGCCGACATGAGGCCGGAAACAGAACGTCCCGCAGGCCGGGTGGCCGCGGGACGGGGAGTTGCACGGTTGTGAGGATCGAGGGCTTCGATCTTTATGGTTAACCGACGGTTACCGGCCGCTCGGGGCCGCGCCGCTGCCGGTGGCGCCGTTGCCGGTGCTGCTGTCGCCCGCGGGGGCGCCGGGGGACGAGGTGTTCCCGTTGGGCGTGCTCTGCGCGGCGGCCATCCCGGCGGTGCCGGCGACGAGGGCGAGGGCGAGCAGGGCGGACTGAACGGTGCGGCTGGTCATGACTCTCCTTGAATCCCGATCGGGTTCTCGACGTGGGGTCCCGCCGTGCCGGCCCGTGCCGGCGCTGGCTGGAGAACCGCGCCTCTGCGGCCCCCGTTCCCGCCGGGGCGGGGGCGGCGCGAATCGGCCGCAGCCGCCCGCGGCCGCGCGTCGGGAACACCCGCGAATCCCGCGAGCTTGTCCGAGGGTCGAGACCGGGAGCGTGGCGTGAAGGTGTTCCGGATCATGCAGGCGGCCACGGGCGCGATTCTCTGGAGCGGCGCGGCGCTCGACCCCCTGGCGGCCCTCGACGCGATGGCGCGCGCCGCCGGCTTCCGTGACCGCACCCGGATCCCGAACTACCTGCGGGCCGGCGGCCTCCACGTCGAGGAACTGCTGGCCTGATCCCGCCGCGCCGGCGGACGAGACCGGAGGGAGACCATGACCAAGCTGTTCATCGCGCAGGTGCGCGACGCGGGCGGCGAGCGGCCGCTCGTGACGGTCCGCGCCGAGGCCGAGGGCGAGGCGCGCCTGTTCCTGTCGGCCGCCTATCCGGAGGCCGAGATCGCCGACGTCGCCGAGCCCGGCGACTGGATGAGCGACGCCGACACCGGATCCCGGCCCGGGGACGTCCGTGAGCATCCCGGCGTCGCGTGGCAGGCCCCCTCCAGCCTGGCGGGCTGAGGCGCGCCGCCCGGTCCGCAGTGCCGGGCCGAAGCGCGGGTCCCGGCCGCCGGAACCGGTGTGTTGCGGGGAGAACCGGGGAGAACCGGCTGATGCCGACACTTGTAGCGATCGCGTTCACGCGACTCTAGGTCTCCGCACCGAAGGTGCCGCATGCGATCCGCCGATCCGACACCGCGCCTGTTCGCGGCCGCGGCCGCCCTCACCGGCACCGGGATCCTGATGTGCCGGACCGAGCCGTCCTGGGACGGGATCCTGATCGGCCTGTTCTGCCTCGGGCTCTGGGCCCTCGGGACCCTCGCGGCACGGCCCGAACGCCCGGTCCGGCCCGCGCCGGCGCGGCGGCCCCTCGTGCTGGAAGCGGTCGTCGTCGAGACGCCCCGGGCCCCGATGGAGCTGCTGCCCGCACCCCGGCCCGCAGCGGCCCGGGACCGCACCCCACCCGGATCCTCCGGTCTGCCGGATGTGCCGACCCACCGGCAGCGCGTGGTCGAGCGCTCCACCCGCAGGCGCGGCTGAGCGCGGCTGAGCGCAGCGGGACGCGGTCGAACCCGACACGCCCCGGTCGCGGCCGGCGTCGCGAGCTTCTGCCGCACCGTCGATCCCGGTCTCCCCGCGTTGCCCGCAGCCACTCAGGAGATCAGCATGGCCGACAAGTCCGCCGACGGGGCAAACGTGACGACCTACACGGTGAAGCAGGCGCTGGCCGCCAAGGTGGCCGACCACATCGAGATCGCGGTCGAGGCGCAGGACGGCACGAAGCTCAAGCTCGTCGCGACCGCCGACCAGCTCGACGCCCTCGTGGGCGACCTGGAGACGATCCTGGACGCCGACGACGCGGAGGGCGAGGCGGCCTGAGCGAAGCGCGGGCGGTCTCTGCCCTCCGGACGTTGGCCGCCCGCGCACTCCGCGCGGGCGGCCCCCGCGCGTGCTCCGCGGGCACCCCTGCGCGGGCCGGGTGGATCTGGTATGGATCGCGCTCGACGCGTCGAACCCAGGAGGGCCGTATGTGCCACGGCGTCCCCGCCATCCGCACCGGCACATTGCCGGCGCCCGGGATCCTGCCGCGCCGCTCCGGCGCCGCGCCGGCCCGGTGAACGGACGGGAGATCGCCATGGCCCTGCCCGAGACCCCGGCGCCCTACCGGCTGCAATGCATGATCCACCGCGAGCGCGCCGGCGGCATCATCATCCACGACGAGCAGGTCGCCGCCCCCCTGGAGGAGGAGGCGGTCGCCGCCGCGAAGGCCCGCTTCGCCGAGCTGCGCGCCGGCCGAGCCGGCTCGGCGGCCCTGCGGGATCCCGCCGGCCGGGTCGTAGAGCGGGCCGGGCGGATCACCACAAGAGACCCTCCGCCTGCAGCCCGGCCACCAGCAGGAACAGCGCCGAGAGGAACGCCACCGCGAGATACGGGGCCGGCGTGTCGGTCATCGGGCCCTCCCGGCCGACGCGGGGCCGGCATCTTCGATCCCGATCCGGACCCGGAGGGCCGGCATCGAAGGCAGCGCGACGGGGTGCATGCGCGTCTCCTGAACTCTCCATCGACGACGACGCCGGCACATAGGGCCTGCGGCGCGCCGGAAAAGCCGCCACGGCCGCACGGTCCGGCCGTGGCGGCGCCTTCTCCACAGGCCGGGTGATCCGGCGCCGCGCCGGCGCGGCGGCGCCGCTGCCCCGCGAGATCTGACGCCCCCGAGGAGATCGATCCGGCCCGGGGCCCGCGCCAAGACACGGCGGTGCCGGAACAAGGTTCGGGGCGGCGGGGACACTGGATTCATGGGCGCCGATCCGCGGCGGCGAGCGCGCGTCGACGCGGTTCAGGCGCGACGCAGGCGCCCGAAGCCGCCCGGAACTCCCGCGATACAGGCCCGGATCGCGCGAGATCTGCGGCGGGAACCGCGGCCGCGGGCCGGGGGCCGGCGGGAAGGGGCCGTCAATTAATGTTAACCGCTCGCGGGATCGCGATCGGGCTTGCGGCCGGCCGGCCGGTAGGATTTATTAAGCCTCGAAGCTTCCTGGTTGGTCCTGGGAACGTTCATCGACGAACTGAAGCCCCGTCCGCTCCCGCGCGACGGGGCATTTTGTTTCTGGAAACACTCGATTACAAATATTCTTCTTGGGTTCGACCAGTCGCTCTCGCGATGTGCTCCAGCGCACCCGGCTGTTTCGGCGTCGGAGACCCGATTCCGAGCTGTTGCAGCGATGCACTATCGGCCCGGCGCGTCCTGGCGTTCTGTCCGGCCCGCACACATCCCGCCCAACGGGAGACAGAGGACCAGATGATCAAGAAGCTTCTCCTCGCGAGCGCCGCCACGGCTCTCCTGACCGGCGCCGCCTCGGCCGCCGACCTGCCGCGCCGCGCCGCCCCGCCGCCGGTGTTCACCCCCGTCCCGGTCTTCACCTGGACCGGCGCCTACTTCGGTATCAACGCTGGCTACGCCTTCGACGCCAGCAGCAACAACACCAACAGCTTCGGCGTGCCCGCCCCCTACGGCAACGGCACCACCGCCTTCTTCAGCCAGCGCAACCAGGAAGGCTTCACCGGCGGTGGCCAGGTCGGCTACAACTTCCAGTTCACCCCGGGCTCGGGCATCGTCGTCGGTATCGAGGCCGACGCCCAGTACCTCGACTTCGGCCGCAGCCGGAACAACGCCTTCCTCGTCGGTCCGCTGGCCCCCGGCTACTACGTCACCGACCCGCGCGGCCTCTCCAGCCTCGACTTCTTCGGCACCGTCCGCGGCCGCCTCGGCTACGCCTTCGACCGCGTCCTCGTGTACGGCACCGGCGGCTTCGCCTACGGCTCGGGCAGCGCCGACCGCTCCTTCGGCGGTTTCGCCGGCAACGACAGCTTCCGCACCGGCTACGCGGTCGGCGGCGGCATCGAGTACGCCCTGCCCACCGACTCGTTCCTGAACTTCTTCCGCTCCTCGGCCGTGACGCTCAAGGTCGAAGGCCTGTACGTCAACCTCGACCGCAACACCCGCAACCAGGGTGCGTTCGTCATCAACGCCGCCAACAACTTCCCGGTGGTGTACAACAACATCGGCCGCCGCGACGACGAGTTCGCCGTCATCCGCGCCGGCCTGAACTACAAGTTCGGCTCGTACTGAGATCCACCCGCGCGCCGTCCCGGTCGCCGGGACGGCGCGCGGGCCTCTGGACAGGCCGCATCCCCTCTCGACCTGAGCATCCCCAGCCCGATCAGACTGGCCGCTTGAGCCGAGGAGCGTCCCGGGAGCCCTTCCCGGGACGTCTTGCGTCGGGGACGAGGGCGCGCGTCAGGCGTGGACCGCGTGCTCCAGCTGCGCCTTCGACATCCGCGACCGGCCGGGCACGTTCTGCGCGCGGGCCTTGCGCATGAGGTCCGCCTTCGTCGTCTCCGACTTGCCGGACGTCTTGCCGGACGTCTTGGCGGCAGACTTTGCGGCAGATTTGCCGGACACATTGCCCTTGCCGGACGCCTTGGCGGCCTTGCCGTCCTCGCGCGCCGCGGCGGCCTTCTCGGCGGCGGCCTTCGGCTGCTTCGAGAACTGCTTGCCCTTCCGGGTATCGGCCCGCTTCTTGGCCGTGCTGGCGGCGTATTCCTTGTCGGTCAGGCTCTCGCGGGCCTTCTTGGGCAGGTAGCGCTCGCCGGTCTTGCCGCTCTCCTGGCCCGACTTCGTGCCCCATTCCTCGTCGGTCCATTGCTGGAGATGGTTGTCGGCCGACTTCTTGCCGGCGTAGCCGCCGCCTTCCTTCTTGTATTCGGCGGTGGCGATCTGCGCCTTGCGCGCCGACCACTGGCCGGGCTTCCCGCCCTTCTCGGATTTCGTGACCTGCGTCTTGACCTTGTCCCAGAGTTTCGGGTCGGTCTTCTTGGCGGTTCCTGACATCGGCGCCTCGTGAAAAAGATTTGGCAGACAACACGGGCCCCGCGACCGTGTTCCTGCGGCGCGTTCGC
This sequence comes from Methylobacterium mesophilicum, assembly GCF_036441335.1. Classification (GTDB taxonomy): domain Bacteria; phylum Pseudomonadota; class Alphaproteobacteria; order Rhizobiales; family Beijerinckiaceae; genus Methylobacterium; species Methylobacterium mesophilicum_B. The sequence continues at coordinate 30,009 of NZ_MLBW01000010.1, read as the reverse complement.
CCGGCCTACGCCCTCCCGCAGGCACCCTCCCACCTCCTCCACAACTCCGCGCGCGCGGCGCCCGCCGCCCCGACCGGGGCCGCCGGATACGCCGGCGGCCTGACGGGTTGGCCCTCAGGGGATCGGCCGCATGGTCCGATATGGCCCGATCCGCCCGGGACCCCCGCCGCGCCGCGCGCCGGCGCCCGGAACTCAGGTCGATCGCGAGGGATGCAGCATGGCCGACGCGCCGGACGACACCCAGGCCGAGCGGATGCCGCACGGCGAACCGGAGCGCGCGGGCCTGGCCGACAGCCCGCGCGACACCGCCACCGGCACGGTCAGGCCGCAGGGCGGCCCGATGGAGCGGGCCGGCACCGAGAAGGAGGAGGCGCGCCGGGGCGGGACCAGCCTCGGCGCGGAGCGCGACCGGCCGGGCGGCCGGGACTGAGCGACGCCGTCGAGACGGCTCACGAGAGAAGAGGACACAGCATGCAGATCCGGCACAAGCCCTTGCGCGAGCAGGTGATCGTCATCACCGGCGCGTCCAGCGGGATCGGCCTCGCCACCGCCCGGGCGGCCGCCCGCCGCGGCGCCCGCGTCGTGCTGGCAGCCCGGAACGGCGACGCCCTCGACGCCATCGTCCGCGACATCCAGGAGCGCGGCGGCGAGGCCCGGGCCGTGGTGACCGACGTGTCCCGCCGCGCGGATGTCGAGGCTCTGGCCGCCGAGACCGTGCGCGCCTATGGCGGCTTCGACACCTGGGTCAACAATGCCGGCCTCTCGATCTTCGGCCGCCTCGAGGCGGTCTCGGACGAGGACCATCGCCGGCTGTTCGACGTCAATTTCTGGGGGATCGTCTACGGCTCGACGGTGGCGCTGCAGCACCTGAAGAAGGCCGGCGGCGCGCTGGTCAACCTGGGCTCCGTCGCCTCCGACCTCGCCCTGCCGATCCAGGGCATGTACTCCGCCTCCAAGCACGCGATCAAAGGCTTCACGGACGCGCTCCGGATGGAGCTCCAGGAGGAGGGGGCCCCGGTCTCGGTGACGCTCATCAAACCGGCCTCGATCGACACGCCGTTCCCGGAGCATGCCCGGAACTACATGGCGCAGGCTCCGAAGCTGCCGCCGCCGGTCTACGACCCCGCGGACGTCGCCGACGCGATCCTGTACGCCGCGGAGCGCGGGCCCCGCGACCTCTATGTCGGCGGCGGCGGCAGGCTGATGAGCGCGATGCGCGAGCGGGTGCCCGCGGTGACCGACTGGATGGGCGCCCAGGTGATGGCGCGGAGCCAGACGGCCGGCGTGGCCGGCAAGCAGCGGGACGGCGCCCTCCACGCGGCCGGCCGCGACGGGGCCGTGCGGGGCGGCTCGCCCCACCACGTCATGCGCAGCGCCTACACGCGGGCCTCGATCAACCCGATCCTGACCGGGATCCTGCTGGCTGGGGCCACGGCGGCCGCGGCCTCGCTCCTGGGCCGCGCCGACCGCCGCTAGGACGCCGATGTCGGACGCCGATGTCGGACGCCGATGTCGGACGCCGCGGCAGGACGCCGATGCGGCGCCCGCTCCCGCGCGGGCGCCGGGCGGAGTGTTTGTTTCTAGACGGTTATGGCGGAGGTCAGCCCACATTCAGGCCCGATGACCATTCTAGCCGGGTCTTGCGCCGGGCCGAACCGGCGCGGAATCGCACAGAAGGTCTGATGATGATGCACGTGAAGATGATCGCGGCCGCCGCGGCTGTCGTCGGCGGCCTCGGCCTGGCCTCCGCCGGCGCGGCGCCCCTGACGCCCGCCGGCGCCGACACGATCACCGGCCCCGCCGCGGTCAGCACCGTCGCGTTCGGCTGCGGCCCGGGCTGGGCGCCCGGCCCGTACGGGCGCTGCCGGCCGATGTACCGGCGGCCGCGCTTCTACGGCCCGCGCTGCTTCTTCCGTCCGACCCCGTGGGGACCGCGGCGCGTCTGCCGCTAGCGACGCGCACGCGTCCCGACGCGACGGTCCGGCGCCGATCCCGGCGCCGAACCGTGACACAACCCGCGGGTTGATCCAGGGGCAGGTCCCGTCTCCGAGGAGGTGGTGGCCTGCCCCTTCCCGTTGGCGGCGACGCGGGCGGATCGGACGGGGGGACGGCGCATCCGGCCCCCGTCCGCTCCGCTCTCCGGCGGTGTCGGGGGTGCCTCGACCGGGACCGCGCACGGTTCCGCTCCGTTTGGACATGGCCATGGCCCAGGATCAGAGCGGCGGCGCGACCCCCTCGGCGGCGGAACGGGCGGCGGCCGAGCGCGTCGCCCGCAAGCGCCTCGGCCCGGACGGCTGCCCGGAGCACGCCGCGGCGCCGGACCGCCGCGCCGCCGGACGTGCCCGGGGCGGCCGGTAGGGCCCATCACCGGCCCCGGTGCCTGTGCCGGGCGGCTCCCCGGACGGCGGCCCCAGAATTCCCGGGTCGGGCCCGGGAATAAAGCCCGTTGCCGCCCGGTTCCGATTGTGTGGCACAAGGTTGCAAGCTGGAGCACCAGGGCGGGGACCCATGGCTTCGCAGGCTCTCGACGGGACGGGCTCGGCCCGGCCGCCGACATGACGACCCTGGCGCGGGCGCGCTTCAGCCAGCTCGTTCTCCCGCGCCTGGACGAGGGCTACCGGCTCGCGCACTGGCTCACCGGCAACGCCACCGACGCCGAGGACGTGATGCAGGAGGCGTGTCTGCGCGCCTACCGGGCGATCGAGGGGTTCGCCGAGGGCAATGCCCGGGCGTGGTTCCTGACCATCGTCCGCAACACCGGCTATTCCTGGCTGCAGCGGCACCGGCCGCGGGCGGTGGTCTTCGCCGACGACCTCGCCCCCGCGGCCCGCGCCGAACTGGAGATCGGGGGCGTCCTGACCGAGGCTCCGGAGACGCCCGAGGCGACCCTCATCGCCCGCGACGATGCGGGGCAGCTCGCCCGGGCGGTCGAGGCCCTGCCGGTGGCCTTCCGCGAGGCGCTGGTCCTGCGCGAGTACCACGGCCTCAGCTACCGGGAGATCGCCGCGGTGACGGGGGTCCCGATCGGGACCGTGATGTCGCGCCTCGGCCGCGCGCGGCAGCACCTGCTTGCACGGCTCGCGAGGGACGGGCGATGACCGACGACGAGACCCTCCTGCTCCTCAGCGCCTACGCGGACGGCGAGCTGTCGCCCGGCGAGGTCCTGGCCATGGAGCGCCGGCTCGCGGCGGACCCCGACGCGCGGGCCCTGGCGGAGCACCTCCGCGACCTGTCGGCCAGCCTGCGCGAGCCCCTCGCGGGCCCGCCCGCCCCGGCATCCCTGCGCGCGCGCGTGGTCGAGCAGATCGGCTTCTCCGACCCGCCCCCGTCCCGCGGCCGTCTCGGCGGCCTGTTCGGGACCCGGCCCGGATCCCGGCTCGAGTCCCGGCTCGAATCCTGGCTCGAGTCCTGGCTCAAGTCCTGGCGGGAATCCCGGCAGGCGCTGGCCGCGACGCTGCTCGTCGGCCTGGTCGGCGGGGCCGCGCTCGGCGGCGGGGTCGTCTACGGCGACCGCCCCGACGGCACCCCGGATACCGGCGCGGCCGTGCTCGCCGGCCATCTCCGCGGCCTCGCGGCGCCCCAGCCCTTCGACGTCGCCTCCTCGGACCGGCACGTGGTGAAGCCCTGGTTCAACGGCCGGACCACCCTCGCGCCCGAGGCCCCCGACCTGTCCGACCAGGGCTTCCCGCTGGTCGGCGGCCGGGTCGACATCGTCGGCGGCACCCCCGTTCCGACCCTGGTCTATCGCCGCGACCGGCACGTCATCAGCGTCACGGTGGTCCCCGCCGCCGACGGCCCCGGGGCCGGCGAGGAGCGGCGCGACGGGTCCACGATCGAGCGCTGGCGCCTCGGCGACCTCACCTACTGGGCGGTGTCGGACCTCAACCGGCGCGACCTGCGCGCCTTCGCCGACCTGTTCCAGTCCCGCACCGGCGGCCCGCCCGGCTGAGGCGGGAATAACGGTCGTCAATGCCGGGTTATTACTGATATCGTGATGTCGATCCGGCGGGGATCCCAGCGTGATCAGTCAGTCGTATCTGAAAATTCGCAGAGCCGAAACAGTATCCGAGATCGGCCCCGCGCAGGTGCGGCGGTCCCAGTCCGGCGGCGCCCCGGCCTTCCCGGACCCGTCCCTCGTGGAGGCGGCGCTCCATCTCCTGGCCGAGCATCTCGAGCAGGGACTGGCGGTGACCGACCGGTACGGGCGGGTCCACTTCCTGAACCGCGTCGCGCAGGCCTGCGTCGCGCGCGGCCTCCTGTGCCTCGAGCACGGCAGCCTGCGCGGCGCGGCGCCCGAGGACAGCGCGGCGCTGCGCCGGGTCATCGCGCGCTGCGCCGCCGGCCATCGCGGCGGCTCGGTGCGCCTGGAGGGCGCGGGCGGGACCCTCCTGGTCGCCGCCTCGGCGATTCCCGGAACGCTCGGCCCGATCGGCGAGGGCGCCGTTCTGCTGCGCCTCACCGACCCCGGGACCCCGCGCCTGCCGGATCCCGGCGTCCTGCAGGACCAGTTCGGCTTCACGCCCGCGGAGGCGGCCCTGGCCGTCGACATCCTGGCCGGGAACGACCTCGCGGCGAGCGCGACGCGGCGGCGAATCACCCGGAACACGGCGCGCGTGCACCTGCGGCACCTCTTCGAGAAGACGGGGACGCGCCGCCAAGCCGAGCTGGTGCGCCTGCTCCTGCTCTGCCCGCAGCCGATCGCGGACGCTTAGCGCTCTCAGCGAAAAATATTCGCGCCGCGAGCCGCGCTTAGTCCGAACGGGGGATGCGGACATTCCAAAATAAAGCGACGCTGATCCGGCCGATCGTGGACGAACCACGGATCTTTCGGCGCAACGGAGGCTGGATCATGATCCTCTCGGTCCTGAAGTCTGTCCGGAAGAACCGGATCGCGGCGCGAAATCTTCGCATTCTGTCGGCCCTGGACGACGAGATGCTGCGGGACATCGGCCTCGACCGGCGCACGCTCCGCAGCTTCTGCGAGAACGGCTGCTCGCACGTGCCGCCGCCGAGCCAGGCCGAGGCGCCCCGTTCCGTCGTGATGCCCGGCGCGCTCGGGATCGCCTTCCGCTGAACGCCCGCCGGATCGCCCGTCGCGCCGCCCCCCGCGCCACCCCGGCCGGGACGCTCAGATCTCGACACAGATCTTGCCGAAGTGGCGGTTGCTCTCCTGGTGGCGGAACGCCGCGACGAGGTCGTCGAGGGGGAAGCGCCGGTCGATGACCGGCCGCAGCCCGCAGGCGTCGATGCCGCGGATCATCTCGATCTGGTGGCGCCGGCTGCCGACCAGCACGCCCTGCAGCCGGATCTGCTTCAGGAGCGCCGGCACCAGCGGCAGCTCGCCCGCGACACCCGAGAGAATGCCGATCACCGAGATGTGGCCGGCGACCCGCGCGGCCGCCATAGACTGCTCCAGCGTCGCCGGGCCGCCGACGTCGAGGACGTGGTCGACGCCGCGCCCGCCGGTCAGGCGCCGGGCGGTCTCGCCCCAGGCCGGGTCGGCCCGGTAGTTGATGACGTGGTCGGCGCCGAGCCCGCGCAGGCGCTCCAGCTTGTCGTCGCTGGAGGAGGTGGCAATCACCGTGGCCCCCGCCGCCTTGGCGAATTGCAGGCCGAACAGCGACACGCCGCCGGTGCCCTGCACCAGCACCACGTCGCCGCTCTTCAGGCCGGCATCGGCGTGCAGCGCCCGCCACGCGGTCAGCGCGGCGGTGGTGAGCGTCGCCGCCTCGGCGTGGTCCCAGCCCACCGGGGCGCGGGTGAAGGCGGTGACGGGCGCGGTGACGCGCCCGCGGGCGTAGCCGTCGACCCCGTCGCCCGGCACGGTGGCGAAGCCCTCGACCAGCGGCGTGCCCTCCAGCCATGTCGGGAAGAACGTGCTGACCACCCGGTCGCCCGGGGCGAATTCGGTCACGCCCGGCCCGACGGCCTCGACCTCGCCGGCCCCGTCGGACATCGGGACGCGCGGCTCGCTCGGCCCCCACATCCCGCTGACCACCGCGTAGTCGTGGTAGTTGAGGGAACTCGCCCGCAGGCGGACGGTGATCGCCCCGGGCCCGGGCTCCGGCACGGGCCGCTCGCCGAAGGTCACCTTGTCGAAGCCGCCGCCGGGCTGCACGATGACGGCCCGGGCTGTCGATCCGGTCATGACGCACCTGTCGCTCCGCGGCCTCGGCCGCCGGGAGGCGGACACTGGCAGGCCCTGAGCGCCGCGTCGAGACGAGGGTGCCGCGCCGGGCCGGGCCGTCCGCCGCGGGGCGGGGAGGGCGGCCCGGGACCCCNGAGGCGCATGGCGGCCCGGCAGCAATTCGCGCTCCCAGAGGGGTTCGAGGCGGCGCTGACTCCCTGGCTCGCGCAGCGGTCCCGCGCCGACGACTGGTCGAACGCCCGCGAGATGCGGACCCTCCTGGAGAAGGCCCGCGAGGCCCAGGCCGCCCGGGTCCGCTGCGCCGCGCCGGCGCCAAGGTCGCGGATCGCATCCCGTCCATGGAAGGAGGGCAGACCGTGTCGACCGAGCGCGTCGTTCTGACCGAAAGCATAGCGCCGACGGCGTCCAGGATCTTCACGCAGGCCGGGATCGGCGCCGTCCGGCAGCTGTCGCGCGCGGTCAGCCCCGGGGACGCCCGCGATCTGGCCGACGTCACCGTCCTCGGCATCCGCTCGCGCACGCAGGTCACCGCCGCGCTCCTCGACGCCCTGCCCGATCTCGCCGCCATCGGCTGCTTCAGCGTCGGGACCAACCAGGTCGACCTCGAGACGGCCCGCGCCCGCGGCCTGCCCGTCTTCAACGCGCCGTTCTCGAACACGCGCAGCGTCGCCGAACTCACGATCGGCGAGATCGTGATGCTCCTCCGGCGCATCGTGCCGCGCTCGGTCGCCGCGCACGAGGGCGGCTGGGACAAGTCGGCCACCGGCGCCTTCGAGGTGCGCGGCAAGACCCTGGGCATCGTCGGCTACGGCAATATCGGCGCGCAGCTCTCGAACCTCGCCGAGGCGATGGGCATGCGCGTCATCTTCTACGATCTCACCGACAAGCTCCGGCACGGCAACACCGAGCCGGCCGAGAGCTTCGAGGCCCTGCTCGCCGCGAGCGACGTGGTCAGCCTGCACGTCCCGGAGACGCCGCTGACCCACGGGCTGATGGGCGCGGAGCGGATCCGCGCGATGAAGCCGGGCGCCTACCTGATCAACAACAGCCGCGGCACGGTTGTGGACCTGGACGCCCTGGCAGCGGCCCTGCGCGACGGGCATCTCGCCGGGGCCGCGATCGACGTCTTCCCCGTGGAGCCGACCTCCAACGCGGAGCGCTTCGTCTCGCCCCTGCAGGGCCTGCCGAACGTGATCCTCACCCCGCATGTCGGCGGCTCGACCGAGGAGGCCCAGGACCGCATCGGCGCGGAGGTGGCCCGCAAGCTGGTCGACTACGTCCAGACCGGCTCGACGCTCGGCGCCGTGAACTTCCCGCAGGTCCAGCTGCCGCCGCGCCTGTCCGGCGCGCGCTTCCTGCACGTGCACCGGAACGTGCCCGGCGTGCTCGGGCAGATCAACGCGATCTTCTCGGGCCGATCGCTCAACATCGACGCGCAGTACCTGCAGACGGACGGCGAGTTCGGCTACGTCGTGGTCGACGCGTCGGTGCCGCCGGGCGAGGCGGACGCGGTGCTCCGCGCGCTGCGGGCCATCGACGGCACGGTGCGGACGCGGCACCTCCGGCCGAAGGCGGGGTAAGGAGCCCCGATTCGAAAGGCCAGAGGCCTGTCGCGGATGCGGGCGGGAGCCCCGCCGTGACACAGCATCAGGGCTCCGCCCCGATGCCCCGCCCGAGGGCATGCTCTCGGGGATCCCGCGACGGCGCGCCGGCGCGCGGTCGGCGCCCCGCCGGTCACGGTCGCGGCAGGGTGTGCGGCGCCGGGCCCGGGTCGCGGGCCGAGCCGAGGTTCAGGACACCGTCGTGCCGGCCGTTCTGCTCCGCGCCGCGGCTTCGACGAACAACCTGCGCTGCAAGTCCTCGCCAATTTGGCAGCACATTCTCGCGCCCGGCCTCTACAGTGACGGCGTCGACATACAGTCGATGCAGGGCCGAACGGAGGTTTGCCGTGATCGCCAGCAAGGAACGGATCGCCCGGATGACTGCGCCGTGTCTGCCGTGTTGCCGCATCCAGGAGGAGGCGCGCGCACGACATCAGACACGCGAGGCGATTACCGATGCTGACCTATGACACGACCCGGAACACCGGTCCCGACCTGAGCCCCGAACCGGCCGCCGCCCTCGGCCGGGCCCTGCCCCGGAGCGTCCGCTCCCATCCCTCCCACGAACGCGCCGCCCTCGCGAGCGCCCTCGACGACGGCCTGATGCCCGACGAGGTCGCCCGGATCCTCGCCGGCCGCCGGGTGGCCGAGGCCTTCCCGATCCGCTGGGGCGAGAGCCCGGAAGCCTACGCGTCCCGGGCCGTGTCCGAGATGTTCGTCGCCTACCTCCAGTAGGCGCGCCGCGGCCGGCCGCGCCGGCTTCTCCGACCACGAAACGATGGAACCCTGCCATGTCGGTTCTCCCCCGCGGGTGGAGGCGCCGGTCGGGGACGGCTGCCTGCGCGCTCGCCGTGGCGCTCGGTGCCGCTGGCCCGGCCGCGGCCGGACACCTGCCGAAGGGCGGCGCCGCGACCGCGGCAGACGGCCTGGCGAGCCGCGCCGGGCCGTAGCGGCCCGCCGACCCTCGACACGCCGCGCCGGCGCCTATCTTCGCACCCGCGGCACGCCCCGGACGGGCGCCGGCCGCGGGGAGACGGAGGTTCGACGGATGCCGGATTATCGCCTGCGCGGGGCGGTTCGTGGCGAGGACGGGGAGATCGGCGCGCCGCGCGTCGACGAGATGCTCACGGCCGCGGACGCGAAGGAGGCGATCCAACTCGCCAACCGCCGCTCGCTGACGATCGAGGACGACGCGGTGAACGCCCTGTGGCTGGTCGACGCCCACGGCACCCTGCTGTGGTCCCTGCGCCGGGCCGACCGGGAATCCTGACGCGCGTCCCGGCGCGCGGCGCCCCCGAGATGCAGGGACCGGACGTCGTCCCGCGCCCGCAGGGACGCGGCGGTGCCGGCCAGCGCGCTGCGCCCGTTCTCCAGCACGACGGCGTGGTGGGCGCGGCGGACATTCTGCTCGGCCACGCAGGGTCGGACCCTCGGCACGGTTCAGGCCGGCGAGCACCCGGCGGATCTCCTCGACCACGCGGGGGGAAGCCCCGTGGACGGCTCGTCGAGGACGAGCAGCCGGGGTCGGCCCATCAGCGCCCCGCCGATGGAGCCCGAAGGGGAGGCCGTCCGCTGCGGCGCGGACCGGCGGCACCCGTTGCGAGAAGCAGGGAGACAGGACGGCGACCTGTCCGGGGCAGACATTCCGCTGTTTCCTTCCGTCGAATCCTCTGTGCGGCGCGCGCCACGTCAGAAGCACCGTCTCTTCAAGTTCGATACGGCGCGCGTCCATTCCCCCTCCGGGACGCGCCGGCGCCGGATCACTGCCCTGATCGCACATTGGGCCGCCCGGCCCGCCGAGACCTTGCCGCCGCGGGACCGCGATGGGACCGCGCGGGGCCCGAATCCGGCCGGATCGACCCGGCGCGGCGGGCGGAAAGACACCTTACGGTAGCACAAACTAATCTGCGTAAGTATTCATAGCGTGAAACAAAATGTAGGTTCGCGCCCCCACGCCGCCGTGGAGACGCCCCATGCCAAACCCGCTCGCGCACAAGCTAAATTGCTATGTCGGGCTCTCCGAAGACGACCGGATGTGCTTGGCCGACGCCATGAGCCCGAGCCGCATGGTCGCCGCACGCACCGACATCATCCACGAGGGCGACGATCCGCGGGCGATCAACGTGATCCTCGAGGGCTGGGCCTGCCGGTACCGGCAGTTCGCCAACGGGCGCCGACAGGTCGTCTCGCTCCTGCTCCCGGGCGACCCGTGCGACCCGCACATCTTCCTCCTCGACGAGATGGATCACGCGATCGGCGCGATCACCCCCGTGCTCCTCGGCCAGATCACCGGCCCCGCGATGCGGGACCTGACCGCCCGCAGCCCGCAGCTCGCCATGGCCTTCCACCGCGAGGCCCTGGCCACCGCGGCGATCCAGCGCGAGTGGACGGTCAGCCTCGGCAGCCGCACCGGGATCGAGCGCCTCGCCCACCTGTTCTGCGAGTTGCACGCGCGCCTGGCGGCCATCGGCCTGACCGACGGGAATACCTGCGCGATGCCGATGACGCAGAACGATCTCGGCGACGCGATGGGGCAGACCAGCGTGCACATCAACCGCACGCTCCAGGAACTGCGCGGCATGGGGCTGATCACCCTGCGCAGCCGGCGCCTGACGATCCACGATCCGGCCGCGCTCGCCCGGCTCGCGCATTTCGATACCGCCTATCTCCATCTCACCGAGGCCGGCCACGCCGCCGCGCGCTGAACCCTGCCGGTCCCGCGGCGATTGAGCCAGGTTGAACGACATCCGGAGTGGCCCGGCATGACAGACCCTCGCGATCCGGCGGAGCGACTCGCGGCCCTCGAGGCCGACAACGCGCGCCTGCGCCGGCTGCTCGACGCGGCGGGGCTCCCGGACAGCCTGCGCCACGGGATGCGCAACACGATGGCGATGATGCGCACCGTCATGCACCGGTCCGCCGAGAGCGCCGCGGATGTCGAGAACTACGTGGCGCATCTCGACGGCCGGTTCGGGGCGATCATGCGCGTGCAGGCCGCCACGGACGCGTTCGGCGACGCCGACCTGCACACGCTGATCTCGGACGAGCTGATGTTCCACCTCGCCCGCGAGGGCGAGCAGGCCATCCTCGCCGGCCCGCGGGTGCGCCTCCGGCCCAAGGCCGCGCAGGTCGTCGCGCTGGCCCTCCACGAGCTGACGAGCAACGCGGTGGAGCACGGGTCCCTGGCGCTCCCGCAGGGCCGGGTCCGCGCGGCGTGGCGGGTGGCGGAGTCGGAGACCGGACCGCCCGTCCTCAGCCTCGACTGGGCGGAGACCGGCGGCAGCGGCGTCGCGCCCTCCGGCCGGCGCGGCTTCGGCACGGACGTGCTGACGGAGATGCTGGCCTACGATCTCGGCGCGGCGGTCGACCTGCGCTACGAGCCGGACGGGCTGCGCTGCACGATCCGCGTGCCGCTCACGGCCCAGATCGGGCGCCGCGTGGCCGAGGATCCCGGGGCGGGCTGGGACGGCGACGGCCGGTGAGGCTCACGGCCCCGAGGCCGCCCGCACCTGCCCGGTCATCTGCGGCAGCGCGCCGAGGGCCTCCACGGCCGGATCGCGGCCGGGCAGGAGCAGGTAGTCGGGGGTGAAGCCGGAAAACTCCTGCAGACGCGCGAGATTCGGCACGCGCACGCTCTTGCGCCCGCTCTCGATCAGCCCGGCCCTGCGCAGGTCGGCGAGGACGCGCGAGAGGTGGACGTTCGAGAGCCCCGCCGTATCGGCCAGCTCGGACTGCGCCAGAGGCAGGCGGTACTCGGGCTCCAGGCCCAGGCCGACGGCGTTCAGGCGCGCGAAGAGCTCGCAGATGATGTGGGCGACCTGCTTGTCGGCGGACCGGCGCCCCACCCCGACGAGCCATTCCTGCAGGACGGCCTCGTCGACCAGCACCGACCACCACAGGGCGCGGTAGATGTTGGGTCGGAGAGCGGCGAGTCCCTTGATCGTCCGGTAGGGGATCGAGGCCACGGTGCAGGGCGTCAGCGTCGCCACGGAGTGGATCGCCCGGTTGAGCAGGGACGCGTGCAGGTCGCAGCCGTCGCCGGGAACGAGGTAGGCGAGGATCGAGCGTCCCCCGTCGGGCACCAGCTTGTAGCGGCAGGCGAACCCGTCGAGGATCACGTAGGCGGCGTCGGGCCGCACGCCTTCCGAGACCAGGTCGCGGCCTGCCTCGACCTGCGCGACGTCGCTGGTCGCCGCGCCCAGCGCGGCCACGTCGCCGTCGTCCAGGTTCGCGCGCAGCGCCAGCTTGCGAAGGAAGGGGTTCAAGGGATCTCCCGGACAACCTGCCCCGTGCGCGGAGCCGTATCTGCGTAAACGCGTGACGGCTTATCCTTACTCCGCGAATGCATCAAATGATCGCCACGCCCGGGATCCGGATTCCGCCGGCGCCGATCCGTCGAAACCTTCGGCGCCCGGGCACGCCGACGCCCGAATGCGTCTCGTCCCGCGATCGGAGCTGGGACGCCGCCCGGGATCGGCCGCGCCGGATCGTGCGGGCCGGTCGTGCGGGCCGATCGTGCCGGCCGGGTTGCGCGGGCCGGAGCGGCGTATCAGGAGACCCGCAGCGTGCGCAGGACGGTGCCGCTCCCGTCACGGATCTCCATCCGCCAGCCCGCCGCGGCGTCCGGCAGCTCGCCGGCCATCCGGAACTCCTCGATCAGCGCCAGCGCTTCCGCCTCCGCGTGCGCGGGCGACGCGGCGAGGACGCCCGTCTCGTCCTCGATCGTCTCGCCGTCGCTCCGCAGGCGGAAATAGTAGCGCTCTGCCATGATAGCCTTCAGCCCAGGATCCGGATCCGCCCCGGCGGCCGGGCCCCGCCCGCCCGGTGATGCGCCCGCGCACGCCGCGGCCCGCGCCGCGGGCTGAGGTAAGTGGCCCCGATCCGCGTCCGATCAACGGACGGGCGAGATTCCGGTCGCGGATGCCTATCGCTTGGTCCGCCCGCTCCAAGACGCGGCACGGCGCGGCACCGCGCTGCCGGTCTGGCGGGCGAAACGGCGCCGTTCTGGGCGCCGGCGGACCCGGAACAGCCTCCCGCGGCGCCATGCCTAATTATTTGGCACACGATTTGCGAAGCCCGCCCCGTCGCGAGGACGACGACGCAGGGGACCGCCATGAAGGCATTTGGAACTTGGGCCTCGGCCGCCGCGCTGGCCGCCGGGCTGGCGATGGGCACGCTGGGGGCGGGCGCCGCGCGGGCGCAGGAGACCATCAAGGTCGGCATCCTGCACTCGCTCTCGGGCACGATGGCGATCTCGGAGACCACCCTCAAGGACGTGATGCTGATGCTCATCGCCGAGCAGAACGCCAAGGGCGGCGTGCTCGGCAAGAAGCTGGAGCCGGTGGTGGTCGATCCGGCCTCGAACTGGCCGCTCTTCGCCGAGAAGGCCCGCGAGCTGATCAGCAAGGACAAGGTCGCGGCCGTGTTCGGCTGCTGGACCAGCGTGTCGCGCAAGTCGGTGCTGCCGGTGTTCAAGGAGCTCGACAACATCCTGTTCTACCCCGTCCAGTACGAGGGCGAGGAGAGCGAGCGCAACGTGTTCTACACCGGCGCCGCCCCGAACCAGCAGGCGATCCCGGCGGTCGATTACCTGATGTCGGAGGATGGCGGCGGCGCCAAGCGCTGGGTGCTGGAGGGGACCGACTACGTCTACCCGCGCACCACCAACAAGATCCTCGAAGCCTACCTGAAGTCCAAGGGCGTCAAGGACGAGGACATCCTGATCAACTACACGCCGTTCGGGTTCTCGGACTGGCAGACCGAGGTGTCGAAGATCAAGGCGTTCGGCTCGGCCGGGAAGAAGACCGCCGTGGTCTCGACCATCAACGGCGACGCCAACGTGCCGTTCTACAAGGAGCTCGGCAACCAGGGCATCAAGGCCACCGACATCCCGGTCGTCGCCTTCTCGGTGGGCGAGGAGGAGCTCGCCGGCATCGACGCCAAGCCGCTGGTCGGGCACCTCGCCGCCTGGAACTACTTCGAGTCGATCAAGACGCCGGAGAACGAGGCCTTCATCAAGAAGTGGCAGGCGTTCAAGAAGAACCCCAAGGCCGTCACCAACGACCCGATGGAGGCCAGCTACATCGGCTTCAACATGTGGGTGAAGGCGGTCGAGAAGGCCGGCACCACCGACCCCGACAAGGTGATCGACGCGCTGCCCGGCATCGAGCAGAAGAACCTCACCGGCGGCACCGCGAAGATGCTCCCGAACCACCACATCACCAAGCCGGTCTTCATCGGCGAGATCGAGGCGAACGGCCAGTTCGACGTGGTGTGGAAGACCGAGGGCCTGATCCCCGGCGAGGCGTGGTCGAAGCAGCTCGAGGGCTCGAAGGACCTCGAGGCCGACTGGGTCAAGCTCAAGTGCGGCAACTACAACACCAAGACCAAGACCTGCGGCGGCGCCTGAGGGGCGCTCATCCCCTCCCCCTTGTGGGGAGGGGTAGGGGTGGGGGTGGTGCAGGAGGCACCGCCACGCTCGATCCTGGACCACCCCCACCTCCGGCTCCTCCCCACAAGGGGGGGGAGAGTCCGGTCGCGCCAGAAGTGCCATGCTCCGTCTCCTCACCCTCCTGTTCCTGCTGCTGGCCGCCCCGGCCCTCGCCCAGGCGCCCGACCCCTACGCCCAACTCGCCGGCGACGGCTACGCGGAGATCGAGGCCGGCGTCTCCGGCCTCGCGGCGAGCGGCGACCCGCGCGCCGACGCGATCCTCGCGGCCCTGTCGGACGGCCGCCTGCTGGTGAGCCCGGACAAGACCCTGCTGATCCGGCAGGGCGGCGCCGTCGCGGACGCGAAGACCGGCGCCCCGGCGGCCGACAGCCCCGACCTCAAGCCGGTGCGCGCCAACAACCGGGTCCGCCGGGCGATCGAGGCCGCCCGCGGGCAGCTCGACCTCGCGAGCCCCGACCCGGCCAAGCGCCGCGCCGCCNCTGCCGGCCCTCGACGCGGCGCTCGCCCGCGAGACCCATCCGGGCGTCCGGCAGGCGCTGACCGAGGCCCGCGCCGCCGTGCTGCTCGCCAGGGCTGGAACGGCGGAAACCGACAAGCTTGCCGCGATTCCCGCCATCCAGGCCCGGGGCGATGGCGACGCGATGGGCATCCTGCGCGGTCTCGCGGCGGATCCGAGCGAGGCGGTCCGCGCCGCCGCCGCCCGCGGCATCGCAGCGATCGAGACGCGGCTCGCGATCGTCAGTGCCCTGCAGAACGTCTGGTACGGCATCTCCCTCGGCTCGGTCCTGCTGCTCGCCGCCATCGGGCTCGCCATCACCTTCGGGGTGATGGGCGTGATCAACATGGCCCACGGCGAGATGGTGATGCTCGGCGCCTACACGACCTATGGCGTGCAGGAGTTGATCCGCACCAAGGCGCCGTCCCTGTTCGGCTGGTCGCTGGCGATCAGCATCCCCTGCGCGTTCCTGGTCGCCGGCCTCGTCGGCGTGCTGATCGAGCGGTTCATCATCCGCTTCCTGTACGGCCGCCCGCTGGAGACGCTGCTCGCCACCTTCGGGGTCAGCCTCGCGCTGCAGCAGGGCGTCCGCTCGATCTTCGGACCGACCAACCGCGAGGTCGGCGCCCCCGGCTTCATGAGCGGCGCCGTCGATGTCTACGGCCTGTCGATCACCTGGGGCCGGATGTGGATCATCGTGTTCGCGCTGGCCGTGTTCCTCGGCCTCCTGTTCGTGCTGCGGAAGACCTCCTTCGGCCTGAAGACCCGGGCGGTCACCCAGAACCGGCGCATGGCCGCCGCCATGGGCATCCGCACGCCCTACGTCGACGCCCTGACCTTCGGGCTCGGTTCCGGCATCGCCGGGATGGCGGGCGTCGCCCTCTCGCAGATCGACAACGTCTCGCCCAATCTCGGCCAGGGCTACATCATCGACTCGTTCCTCGTGGTGGTGTTCGGCGGCGTCGGCAACCTCTGGGGGACGCTGGTGGCGGCGCTGACGCTCGGCGTCGTGAACAAGCTCGCCGAGCCGTATATCGGCGCGGTGCTGGCCAAGATCGGCCTCCTGATCTTCATCATCCTGTTCATCCAGAAGCGCCCGCGCGGCCTGTTCGCGCTCAAGGGCCGGGCGGTGGAATCGTGAGCTCCTTGCCGTCCCGCACCCCCCTCATTGATCTCAAGGGCTGGATCTTCCTCGCCGTCCTGGCCGCCTTCTGCCTCGCGGTGCCGGTACTGAACCTCGCGGTGCCGGAGGGCTCCGGCCTGCACCTGCCGACCTACCTCGTCTCGCTGTTCGGAAAATACCTCGCCTACGCGCTGCTCGCGGTCAGCCTCGACCTCGTCTGGGGCTATTGCGGCATCCTCTCGCTCGGCCACGGGGCGTTCTTCGCCCTCGGCGGCTACGCGATGGGCATGTACCTGATGCGCCAGATCGGCGCCCGGGGCGTCTACGGCAATCCGGTCCTGCCCGACTTCATGGTGTTCCTGAACTACAAGACCTTGCCCTGGTACTGGTACGGGTTCGACCACTTCGCCTTCGCGGCCCTGATGGTGCTGCTGGTGCCGGGCGTGCTCGCCTTCGTGTTCGGCTGGCTCGCCTTCCGGTCGCGGGTCACGGGCGTCTATCTGTCGATCATCACCCAGGCGCTGACCTACGCGCTGATGCTCGCCTTCTTCCGCAACGACATGGGGCTGGGCGGCAACAACGGGCTGACCGACTTCAAGGATTTTCTGGGACTCTCGGTTCAGTCCCAGAATTTCCGTGTCGGCATCTTCGTGGCGACCGGCGTCGCGCTGGCTTCGGGTTACCTGATCGCCCGGGTCATGACGGTCTCGGCCTATGGAAAAATCCTGATCGCCGTGCGCGATGCCGAGAGCCGCACGCGCTTCCTCGGCTACCGGCCGGAGCACTTCAAGACGCTGGCCTTCACGGTCTCGGCCATGATGGCCGGCGTCGCCGGTGCCCTCTACGTGCCGCAGGTCGGCATCATCAACCCGGGGGAGTTCGCCCCCACCAATTCCATCGAGACGGTGATCTGGGTGGCGGTGGGCGGGCGCGGCACGCTGGTCGGCGCGGCGCTGGGCGCCGTGCTGGTCAACTACGCCAAGACCGTGCTCACCGGCGCGATGCCCGACGCGTGGCTGTTCGCGCTCGGCGGCCTGTTCGTGGTCGTGACGCTGTTCCTGCCCCGCGGCCTCGTCGGCACCGCGATCGAGCGGTTCGGCTCCCGGCGCGCGGCCGCCAGGCTGCCGCCGGAGCCCGAGATCGCCCCGGAACGCGTCGAACAAGGGCAGGGCGCATGAGCACCGACCTCCTCGAACGCCCCGACGCCCGCGGCCCCGCCAACCGGAAGCGCGAGACCGACGCGCTCCTCTACCTCGACGACCTGCGGGTGACCTTCGACGGCTACAAGGCCCTGCGCGGCCTGTCGCTGACGCTGGCCCGCGGCGAGCTGCGCGCGATCATCGGCCCGAACGGCGCCGGCAAGACCACCATGATGGACTGCATCACCGGCAAGACCCGGCCGGACAGCGGCATCGCCCTGTTCGACGGCACCCACGACCTGCTCAGGAGCGACGAGCCGGCGATCGCCGACCTCGGCATCGGCCGCAAGTTCCAGAAGCCCACCGTGTTCGAGAGCCACACGGTCGCCGACAACATCCTGCTCGCCCTGAAGGGCCCGCGGGCCGCCTTCGCGTCCCTGTTCGGCTGGCGCAACCGGGTGGAGGCCCAGCGGATCGACGCCCTTCTGGAGACCGTCGGCCTGCTGGCCCACCGGGGCCGGCCGGCGGCGGATCTGAGCCACGGCCAGAAGCAGTGGCTGGAGATCGGCATGCTGCTCGCGCAGGACCCCAAGCTCCTGCTCGTCGACGAGCCGGTCGCCGGCATGACCGACGCCGAGACCGCCGAGACCGCCCGCCTGCTGCGGCGGATCGCCGGCGAGCACGCCGTGCTGGTGGTCGAGCACGACATGCACTTCGTCCGCGACCTCGGCTGCCGGGTCACCTGCCTGCACGAGGGCGCGGTGCTGGCCGAGGGCTCGATCGACGCGGTCTCGGCCGACCCGCGGGTGGTCGAGGTGTATCTGGGACGATGACCATGCTCTCCGTCGACGGCATCGACCTCTATTACGGCGCCGCGCAGGCGCTCCGCGGCGTCTCGCTGACGGCCGAGGCCGGGCAGGTCACGACGGTTCTGGGCCGCAACGGCGTCGGCAAGACCTCGCTGCTCCGGGCGATCGTCGGCCAGCAGCCGGTGCGCTCCGGCGCGATCCGCCTCGACGGCCGCCCGATCCAGGATCTCGCCCCCTACGACCGGGCCCGGGCCGGGATCGCCTTCGTGCCCCAGGGTCGGGAGATCTTCCCGCTGCTCACCGTCAAGGAGAACCTCGAGACCGGCTTCGCGCCGCTGAAGCGCCGGGACCGCCACATCCCCGGGGAGATCTACGACCTGTTCCCGGTGCTCAAGGACATGCTCCACCGGCGCGGCGGCGACCTCTCGGGCGGCCAGCAGCAGCAGCTCGCCATCGGCCGGGCGCTGGTGACCCGGCCCAAGCTCCTCGTGCTCGACGAGCCGACCGAGGGCATCCAGCCCTCGATCATCAAGGATATCGGCCGGGCGATCACCTACCTGCGCGGCAAGGGCGAGATGGGGATCGTGCTGGTCGAGCAGTATTTCGAGTGGGCCCGCGACCTCTGCGATACCTACGCGGTGATGGATCGCGGGCAGGTGGTGCTGGCCGGGCCCCGGGCCGGGATGGTCGAGGCCGACGTGCTGCGGTGGATGTCGGTGTAGGGCAGCCGCCGCGCCCGCCGCATGCCCCTGAATACGGCGATTCGATCCGGAGATCGGGGCGGATAATCAACAATCGCAGCGCGGCCGGCGGCGAATTGGGCCGCCAAACCTGTGCATATGGCCCAGATCGGCCAATGTTAAAACACAATTCGGGTCCGCCATGGGGCTCAACCACGGAGGCGCCCATGACGATCCTGGATCCGGTCACCGGCGAGCTGGTCACCATCACCGTACCGCGGCCGCGTCCGCAGGCCGGTCCGCGCTGACGGGCGGCGCGCTGTCATGACGAACGCGACCGATCGAAGAGGCGGACGCCGCGGCGTTCGCGGCGGCCGTCCCCAGGTCCGGACCGTGCCACCGGGCCTGCTGCTGGCCGGCGGCGTCGGGGCGAACGCGCCGCTGACCGCCGTCGACCTGATCGCCCAGGGCCGCCTCCGAGGCCGAGGCCCGCGACGGCGCGGACCGGGCGGAGCAGGGCTGACGCGGCGACCGGAGGCCGCCGGACCGGCCGTCCGCCTCTTGAGATCGCCCGCGCGGGCTGGTCAGAAGGCCGGAAGTCTCGCGGCGGCCGGCGGGTGAATCATGAAGATCGGCGTCCTGATCCTGGTCGGCGCCTGCGGCGTCCTCGTCGGGATCGTCGTCGGATACGTCGCGGGGACGCGACTCAGCGAGGCCTTCGCGCGGTTGCCGGTGACGGACCGCTCCGCCGCCGCGCAGGCGCTCCGGATCGTGGACCGCATCGCGGCCGAGCACGGCCTCGCGCGGGACGCCCTGCTGAGGGCGATGCTCGACCGGCAGGGCGGCGGGACGGCGACCGCCCGTCCCGGCAAGGATCCCGACGAGGATCCCAGAATGGATCCCGGCAAGGATCCCGGCAAGGATCCCGGCAAGGATCCCGGCAAGGATCCCGGCAAGGATCCCGGCAAGGATCCCGGCAAGGATCCCGGCATGGACCCGCGCGAACGGGCCCGGTGAGGGCCGACTGCGCGCCTCACGCGGCCGGCGCGGGCCGGGGACGCAGCCGGAGGCTCGCGGCGGTGAGCACGGAGCGCAGCTCGGCCGGCCGGACCGGCTTCGAGAGGATCGGGATGTCCGCCGCCCCCAGATCCTCGCGCACCCGCGCCGCGTCGTGGCCGCTCATCACCACCGCCGGCAGCGCGCGCCCGGCGAGCCGCCGGACCGCCGCGATGCAGTCCGTCCCCGTGACGCCGTTCCCGAGCTCGAAATCGGTGATGAGGAGGTCGATCTCGGGCGCGGCGTCGGGGATCCCGGTTTCGGGCTGCACGCGGCAGCCCCATTTCTCCAGCAGGCTGGCCGTCGCCCGCAGCACAGCCCCGTCATCCTCCACCAGCAGCACGCGCAGGCCGCCGATCGTCGCCGGCGGGTCGAGCCGGGCCGGGAGCGCCGCGGGCTCCGGAGCCCGGGCGACGGGCAGGTTGCCGATCGTCACGCAGGTCCCGCGCCCCGGCACCGAGCGCAGCGTCACCGCGAGGTCCAGGAGTTCGCCGAGCCGCCGGACGATCGGGAGACCGAGGCCCACGCCCTCAACGTCCCGGTCGCCGCGGCGACGGACTTGGTAGAACTCCTCGAAGACCCGTTCCTGATGCGCGACCGGGATTCCGGGGCCGCGATCGTAGACTTGGATGGCGAGCCGGTCGCCCCGCCGGCGGCAGGCGATCAGGATCGGCCGGCCGGGCGCGTACTTGATCGCGTTGTTGACGATGTTCTGCAGCATCGTCGTGAGCAGCGCCCGGTCGGTGCGCACCACGACCGCGCAGGCGCGGCTGCGCAGGGCCGTCCCGGCGATCTGGGCGGCCTCCGAGTTCTGGCGCCGCACATCCTCGATGACGTCGTTGATCGCGACGGGCTCGGGCCGGGGCTCCACCCGGCCGCTGTCGAGGGTCGAGATGTCTAGGAGCGACTTGAACAGGCGCGAGACGCTCTGCAGCGACCGGTCGATGTTCTCGACCATCTGCAGCTCCTCCGGCCCGAGCCTGGCGTCGCGCAGGCAGGCGGTGAACAGGCTGATGGCGTGGATCGGCTGGCGCAGATCGTGGCTCGCCTGCGCCAGGAAGCGCGACTTGGACAGGCTCGCCTCCTGCTCGCGCTCGTAGGCGCCGCGCAGGCGCTCCAGCAGGCTGTAGATGTAGGTCGGCACGAGGACGGTGATGGCCGTCAGCGTCAGGACCAGGAACGGGTTCGCGCGCCAGTAGGCGTTGACGTACGTGGTGGCCGCGATCGAGACCAGGGCCGCCGCCGTGGACGCCTTCAGGGCGGTGACCCCGTAGCGCAGGCCGTTGCCGACGATCAGCCGGATCACGATCGCGTAGAGCGGCAGGAACGGCGCGCCGCCCACCGCCATCGCGTAGGTCATCCCGCCGAGATCGAGGAGGAAGGTGACGACGCGGCGCGGCGTGTTGCTGCCGGGATTGCGGGCGATCCAGCCGTACAGCGCCACGGCGAAGACCCAGTGGCACGTCACGAGGTAGGCGACGAACCGGGCCTCCGGCGGTGCGATCCCGCCGTAGATCTGCGGCAGGAGGTACAGGCAGGCGAGGCCGATGACGACGGCCCGGATGAGCGCCTGCGCCTTCTCATTGTCGTACGCCTCGTCCCGCCGGCGCCGCGCCCCGAACATCGGCGGTTCAGGCCCGGCCGGCGGCGCGGCCGAGGCCGGGCGCCCGCTCCGCCGGGACAGGTTTGGCCGGGACAGGCCCCGCGGCGCCCGCCCCGAATCGCGCCGTGCCGGTCCCGGTCTCCCGCTGTCGCTTCATCGTGCAGTCGCCCTGCCGCGTCGCCGCCCGGGACCCAGGTCACGGCGCGCCGCCATCGCCGGTCGTGGACAGATGCGGAAAGTCTACCTGAAGGTGATCGACACCA
This sequence comes from Methylobacterium mesophilicum, assembly GCF_036441335.1. Classification (GTDB taxonomy): domain Bacteria; phylum Pseudomonadota; class Alphaproteobacteria; order Rhizobiales; family Beijerinckiaceae; genus Methylobacterium; species Methylobacterium mesophilicum_B. The sequence goes on along the minus strand of NZ_MLBW01000010.1, from coordinate 8,640 downwards.
CCAGACGCGACGGGAGCCCGCGACGCGGCGACGAGGGCGAGTCTTGGGCGCAAGAACAGCTTATTCAGTCTCCGCTACAATGGTAGCTGTGTTGCAGCGAGACTTTCGGGAGGAATATGGGCGGCAGAATATTTTTTACTTCACTGCAGGCCTGATCTCGGCGACCGGTCACGGGCACCGTCAGCGGTAGGTGCCGGCGCCCGGATCGAAGCGATAGACACGGGCATCCCGGTCGGTGGCGGGACGGAGCGTCCCGTCCGCGCCCAGCACGGTGCCGCTCAGCGTGACCCGGACCGGGGGCCACGCGGCGGGGTCGCGCGGATCCTCCGGCAGGATCTCCAGCCGCCCCGTGCTCGATCCCAGCCGGCAGGGATCCTCCGCGCAGCCGGCCGTCTCGTCGGCGCCCGCCGCGACCTCGCCCGCGAGCGTCCAGTGCGCCGGCGCGTCGCGGAACTGCAGGAGCAGGAACGAGAAGCCCTGCGATCCGGCCGTCCCGTAGACCGTGAGGCGCAGGCCCATCAGGAGGCGGCCCCGGCTCAGCGGCCTGAACACGGCGCCGAGCCGCTCGTCCACCTCCGGGGCGCCGCCGTTGCGGTTCCCGGTCCCGATCCGGCCGGACAGGACCTGCACGTCTTCGAGGCGCCAGCGCATATCCTTGAGGACGTAGGTGGCGGCCGCGACGCTCCGCCGGTCGGGCGCCGCGGCGTCCGCGCCCGGGGCCGGCATCGTGACGAAGCCGGTGAACCGGCTCCCGGTCCCGGTGGAGAACATGGCGGCGGTCCAGAATTTCGCCGTGCGGCCGTCCTTCATCCGGCAGGTCTCGGCCGCCGTGTCGGCGGGCCGCCCGCAGATCGCCGCCAGCACCGCGGCGTGCGGCAGCATGGCGAGGTCGGGATCGGCCGCGGCCGGCGCGGCAGCGAGAACGGCAGCGAGGCCGGCGGCCAGGACGGCAGCCAGGACGGCAGCCAGGACGGGCCGCACCGCGAGGGCAGGCCCCGTCGGAAACCGCCCGCGGGCCGCGCGCCCGTCTTCCCGTCCCGCTTCCCGTCCCGCCCGTCTCATGCGCCGGGCTCTGCCACGGAGCCCGGCACCGGGCCATTCGGACAGGTGTACGATCGGCGCCGCCGCACGGTCCGCCCCCTCAATCCCCGACGCCGGCCGTGGCCGCCCTCGCGGCCGCGGCGGACCGGGAGGTGACGTCGAGGGCGCGCAGGAGCGCCGAGACGTGGATGCGGACGGTGAAGGGGGAGATCTCAAGTTCCCGGGCGATCTCCTTGTTGGTGCGCCCCAGGGCGACGAGGCGCAGCACGTCGCGCTGGCGCTGCGTCAGGGGCGGGAGCGGGCCGCGCGGCGCGGCGAGACCCGAGACCGGGCTGCGCCGGATCACGAACTCGCCGTCGCGGATCGCCGCGATCGCCTGGGCGATCTCTGCCGCGGGCAGCGCCTTGCCGATGAAGCCGTCGGCGCCCTCGGCCATGACGGTCCGGATCAGGCCCTCGTCCTCGATCATCGACACGACGATGATCGAGGCCCGCTCGAACTCGACGCGCAGCGCGCCGATGGAGCGGCGGGGATCGAGGCCGGGGAACACGAGGTCCAGGAGGAACGCCCGCGGGGGGGGCCCGGCGCGCGCCAGCGCCAGGACCTGCTCCATCGTGGCGGCCTCCCGGACCAGGGCCTGCGGGTAGAGCCGTTCCGCGATGCGCCGCATACCCTCGCGGAACAGCGGGTGATCGTCGGCGACGATGAGGGTCTCTCGCGCGGATCCGTTCATGCCACTCCCGGTCGCAGCATCGGAATCTTTCCCCATGACGTCGCGGCGAGGAGCCATGCCGAGGGAAATCCAGGCCCTGTCAAGCCTGCGACGATAGGTCATATACACTAGTAGACCGGTTTTTTCCGCCTGCCTAGAAGTCGGGCCGTCATGGTGACAGGCAGCGGCCCGCTAATTTATTCGAATCTTTCCAAAAAGAGCGAGGCTGCAGGTCATGTCGTGCGCGCCGACGCGACGCACGAATTACGTCGTTCCATGTTCGGGGGCCCGCTGGATGTCGGAAGTCGAACACCAGAATGCTGAGCGGCAGGCTCAGGACAGGCTTTCCGAGCCCCGTGCGGCCCCGAGCCCCGCGGCCCCCGCCAGGCCGGGCGTGTCGCCGAGCCTCATCGCGATCGTGGGCGGCCTGGTGGCGGCGGGCGCCGTCGCGGGCGTGCTGCTCTCGGGCAGTGGCGAGACCGCCGGGACGGCCGCGCGGCCGGCCCTGACGCTGGTCAAGGCGGGCGAGATCGACAAGGCCGCCGAGACCCTGCCGTCCGACGAGAAGGACAAGATCGTCGCGGAGGCCAAGGCCTGCCAGGCCCCGCTGGGCCAGATGCGCCTGTCGAAGATGGCGGCCGATGCCGGCGGCGTGGTGCGGATCCGGGCCGGGAACTACCTGTCCCCGGCCTTCAACGTCGCCGACGGGCCGATCAACATCGCGGTCCCGTTCCCGGCGCCCTACGAGACCGGCAAGGGCGAGATCACCATCGAGGGCGCCGCCAAGGACGTCTTCGTCGAGCTGACGCCGGGCCTGAAGATCGACACGACCGGCGGCGTCCAGCGGATCCCCGTGATCTGGAACACCAGCAAGCCCTGCGGAGGCTGACGGATGTCGAAATCCGCCATCCTCCCCTTCGTCGTCTCCGGGCTGGTGGTCGCGGTCCTCACCCCGCTCCTGCTGAGCACCGATTACGGCCCGGTCGCCTGGTGGAACGCCGCCGGGCCGGAGCTGCGCTGGAAGGCGGCGATCGGGATCGCCGTCGCCCTGCTGGCGGCTCTGGGCCTCGCCGCGACCGCGACGGCCGCGCGGAGGGCGGAGGCCGGCCTCGGGNCGGCCGCGCGGAGGGCGGAGGCCGGCCTCGGGCAGCCGGCCGGCGGCCTGCTGGCCCTGCCGCGCCTGATCGCGGCGCCGCGCCGGGTCGTGGAGGCCCAGTCCCCCGAGGCCGTGATCGCGAATCTCGAGGCCATGGTCGGGCTCGCGCCGGTCAAGCGCGAGGTCAACGCCCTGATCGCGCGGCTGGAGCTGGAGCAGCGGCGGCGCGCCGAGGGCCTGCCGGTGGCGGCGATCAGCCAGCACATGGTGTTCACCGGGCCGCCCGGCGTTGGCAAGACCGAGGTGGCGCGGGCGATCGGCGAGATCTACCGGTCCCTCGAGGTGCTGCGCCGCGGGCATCTCGTGGAGGTCGACCGCGCGGCCCTGGTGGCGGGCTATGTCGGCCAGACCGCGGCCAGGACCCTCGAGAAGTGCCACGAGGCGCTCGACGGCATCCTGTTCATCGACGAGGCCTACACCCTGGCCGCCGGCGGCGGGGGCGGCGGCGACTTCGGCAAGGAGGCGATCGACACCCTCCTGAAGTTCATGGAGGACAACCGCGACCGGATCATCGTGATCGTCGCCGGCTACACCAACGACATGCGCCGGTTCATCGACGCGAATCCCGGCCTCGCCGGCCGGTTCACCAAGATCATCGAGTTCCCGCCCTACAGCCCGAAGGATCTCTGCGAGATCCTGAGGCGCATGGCGGCCCGGCAGCAATTCGCGCTCCCAGAGGGGTTCGAGGCGGCGCTGACTCCCTGGCTCGCGCAGCGGTCCCGCGCCGACGACTGGTCGAACGCCCGCGAGATGCGGACCCTCCTGGAGAAGGCCCGCGAGGCCCAGGCCGCCCGGGTCGCCCTCCAGGGCGGCGACCTGCGCCGCCTGGAGATCGTCGATCTGCTCCGCGCCACCGGCGAGGACGCCTGAGGGCGGCCCGAGGGGCCACGCGCGCCCAGCACCCAGGCCAGCACCCAGGCCATCACCAGGGCCAGCACCAAGGTTCACCACGTCCATGGAACGCCTCGACAAGCATCCGGTCGCGCTCTTCGCGGTCATCGTGCTGGGTGCCACCGGCCTGCTGGTCGCCCTGCGGCCGGACGTGCTCGGGTCGCTCGCCGCGACGCCGTCGGCGCTGCTGCGCAACGGCCTGATCCTCGGCGGCCTCGTCGGCGGCCTGCTCGCGGCGAGCTACATCCCGGCGCGGATCGAGGCGACGCGGCGCGCCCTGGACCGGGCCCGGGCGAGCCGCAGGATCCGCCCGATCCGCTTCGTCGACGACGGCGCGGCCGCGGAGAAGAAGGACCTCCTGGCCACCGCGCTCGCGACCCTCGACGGCATGGTCGGGCTCGACCCCGTGAAGCTGGAGGTGAAGGGCGTCATCGCCCGGATGCAGGTGGAGCAGCAGCGCCGCGCCCAGAACCTGCCGGTGGCGGCCATGAGCCAGCACATGGTGTTCACCGGACCGCCCGGCGTCGGCAAGACCGAGGTGGCGCGGGTCCTCGGCAGCGTCTTCAAGGCGCTCAGGGTGCTGCGCAAGGGCCACCTCGTGGAGGTCGACCGGGCCGGGCTGGTGGCGGGCTACGCCGGCCAGACCGCGATCAAGACCCTGGAGCGCTGCAAGGAGGCCCTCGACGGCATCCTGTTCATCGACGAGGCCTACGCGCTGGCTCCCGGCGGCGGGAGCGGCGGCGAGTTCGGCAAGGAAGCGATCGACACCCTCCTCAAGTTCATGGAGGACAACCGCGACCGGATCATCGTGATCGTCGCCGGCTACACCAACGACATGCGCCGGTTCATCGACGCGAATCCCGGCCTCGCCAGCCGGTTCACCAAGACGGTCGAGTTCCCGCCCTACAGCCCGCCGGAGCTCGCCGAGATCCTGAAGCGCATGGCCGCGGGCCAGGGCTTCGTCATGCCGGAGGGATTCGAGAAGGACCTCGCCGCCTATGTCGGGCCCCGGTCGAAGGCCGAGGACTGGGCCAACGCCCGCGAGATGCGCACGGTCCTGGAGAAGGCCCGCCAGGCGCAGGCGCTGCGCCTCGCCGCCAGCCCCGGCGGCGACATCAACCGGCTCGAACCCGCCGACATCGCCGCGGCCCTCGGCCGCCAGCCCGGCGGCGCGGTCGACATGGACGCGGCCCGGAAGGTCATGGCCCGCCTCGACGCGATGATCGGGCTCGCGCCGGTCAAGGAGCAGGTGAAGACCGTGGCGGCGCGGGTGCTGGTCGATGCCCGGCGCCGCGCCGAGGGCATCGAAGTCGGCGCGGTGAGCCAGCACATGGTGTTCACCGGGCCGCCCGGCGTCGGCAAGACCGAGGTGGCGCGCATCATGGGCGACATCTTCCGGACGCTCGGCGTCCTGCGGAAGGGGCACGTGGTCGAGGTCGACCGGGCCGGGCTGGTGGCGGGCTACGTCGGCCAGACCGCGGCCAAGACCCTGGAGCGCTGCCGCGAGGCCCTCGACGGCATCCTGTTCATCGACGAGGCCTACACGCTGGCCGAGGGCGGCGGGGGCGGCAGCGACTTCGGCAAGGAGGCGATCGACACCCTCCTCAAGTTCATGGAGGACAACCGCGACCGGATCATCGTGATCGTCGCCGGCTACACCGGCGACATGGCCCGGTTCATCGACACAAATCCCGGCCTCGCCGGCCGGTTCACCAAGACCGTGCAATTCCCGGCCTACGACCCGTACGACCTCGTCGAGATCCTGCGCCTGATGGCGTCGCGGCAATCGTTCCGGCTGCCGCCGCGCTTCGAGACCCTGCTGATCCCGTGGGTCGAGCAGCGCGCGCAGCGGCACGACTGGGCGAATGCCCGCGAGATGCGCACGCTCCTGGAGCGCCTGCGCGAGGCCCAGGCGATGCGCCTCGCCAGCGATCCCCTGGGCGATGACGGCCAGTTCGAGCTCGTGGATGTCGAGCGGGCGCTCCGGCCCACCGGGGACGCGGCGCGTCCGGCGGCGGGGGCGTAGCGGCATGGCGCTGCCCGACACGCCCCCGCCGCCCGGACCGGAGGGAAGCTCTCCCGAAGGCAACGGCGCGCGCCCCGCGGGGCCCGCGTCGCTGGCAGTGCTCCGCGGCCTCGCCGAGGAGGTCGTGCGCCGCACCAGCGCGGTGGCGGCGGTCGTGGCCGCGGCCGATCGGGGCGAGAGCGCAGCGCTCGTGACCCTCGGCCACCTCTACAGCCCCTTCACCGCGGGATCCGGTGAACCCGCGCGCAATGCCCGGCTCGCCGCCGTGTATTTCGAGCGCGCGGGGGCCGCCGGCAACTGGGTGGCCGCGGGGATGGCGGCCGAACTCCACGACCGTGGCCCGGGCAATCTGGAGCGGGACCCGGCCCGGGCCGCGGCCCTGGTGATGCGCCAGCTGGAGACGGACCCGGACAGCGGCTGCCTCGTCACGGATCCCGGGATCGGGGCGGTCTGGAGCCCGGATTTCTGGGCGGCACTTCAGACGGCGCTGGCCGCGCGCGGTCTGTACACGGGTCCGATCGAGACGCGCAGCAACGACGCGACCCGCGCGGCGGTCCGGCACTTGGTGGACACCGCGGGGACGGCCCGGGAGCCGTCGCGGCCATGAGCGTCGCCCGCGAGGACTGGCTGCGCGCGCACGCGGCCCTCTGGTACGACGATCGCCGCTACCGCCTGGCCTGGCTCGCCCTGCCGCAGGCCGTGACCTGCGCGGTGGCGGGCCTGTGCATGGCGCTGGCCGCGCAGGGGGTCTGGGGTCAGCCGGCCACCGCCTCGAAGGCGCGGCTCGCCGAGCTGAGCGCCCTGCGCGACTGGGCCGGCAAGGACGGCGACCGCGCGGCGTTCGACGCGCTGACCGCCGCGGCCACCCGGGGCCAGATCGACGCCGCGACCAAGCTCGGGACGCTCTACGACCCCCTGACCGCCGCCTACTTCCCGAACAAGCCCGCGCCGAACGATTTCGTCCGGGCGGCCGCCCTCTACGGACCGGGCGCCGCGATCGGCGATCTCCTGGCGGTCACGCGCCTCGCGGACGTGCTGCTCGACCCGGCCAACCCCAACCGCGACCTCCGGCGCGGCTGCCGCCTGGCCCAGACCTGGATCGACGCCCCCGAGACGCTCGAGCGCACGATCACCGGCGAGGAGCGGCTGACCGTCAAGCTCGCCACCTGCTACGTCGAGCCCGGGAGCGGCCTGCCGCAGGACCCGGTGCGGGCCGGGGGGCTGGTGACCGCGGTGCTGTGGCGCCGCCACCGGCCGACGATGGACGCCTTCATCAACAATCTCGGGCAGCAGAACCCCGCCCTGGTGTCGGGCCTCCAGCGGCACCTGGCCGAGCAGCGCCGGTACATCGGCCCGGTGGACGGGCGGCCCAATCCCGGGATCATCACGGCCCTCCAGGTGGAGGCGGGGATCACCAACACGGTCGCGACCCCGCGGCCCGAGCCGCGGCGGATGGCGCCCAAGGGTCCGGATCCGGAGGTGCTGGCCCTCCAGGCCGCCGCCCGGACCGGCGACCGGCGGAAGATGGCCGACCTGAAGAGCCGCGCCGAGGCCGGGGACGCGGACGCGCTCACCGCCTACGCGCGCCTGTTCAACCCGGTGATGAACAAGGGCGACGTCTTCGCGCCGGACGCGCAGGTCGCCGTCGCCGCCTACGAGCGCGCCGCGGCCGCCGGCAACGGCATGGCGGCGGGCGAGGCGGCGGTGCTGTACGATTCCGGCTACGGCAACGTCGCCAAGGATCCCCGGAAGGCGGCGGCCCTCGCCCTGCGCGGCGTCGACCTCAAGGACGACCAGATCACCTTCTGGCTGCTGTTCCCGGAGGCGGGCAACTGGAGCGACGGGTTCTGGGGCGCGATCCAGGCCGCGCTGACCGCCCGCGGCTTCTACACGCTCCCGGTCGAGAACAAGCGCAATGCCGCGGTCATCACGGCCCTGCGCGCCTACATGAAGGCCAAGTCATGAGCGGCGTCACGATCGGGACCGACCGGCTCCGGGCGCACGCGACGCTCTGGTACGCGGACGCGCGCTACCGCCTCGCCTGGCTGGTCCTGCCCCAGGCCGCGGTCGCGCTTCTGGCCGGCCTCGCCCTGGCGCTGCTGAAGCCCGCGGGCGAGTGGGGCAAGCCCGCCGACAGCAAGGAGAACGAGAAGCTCTATCTCGACCTGCTCGACAAGGCCGGCAAGGACGGCGACCGGGCCGCCTTCGAGAAGCTGCGGACGGCCGCCGAGGCCGGCGACGTCAGCGCCCGCTCGTTCATGGGCGCCCTCTACAATCCCGAATGGGCCGCAGTCTACGCCAAGAACCCGGTCAAGCCCGACGCCGCCAAGGCGCTGACCTACTACCAGAAGCCCGCCGACCTCGGCTTCCCCGGGGCCCAGCGCGGCATGACCGAGCTCCTGCTCGACCCCGCCCGCGGCCAGCACGATCTCAAGCGGGGCTGCCGCTACGGGCTGGCCTTCCAGGCGAACCCGGTCGCGGCCCGGAACAACTACCTCGATTCCTGGTCGACGCTCTACTGGATCGCCGGCTGCTACACCGATGCCGCGAGCGGCGTCCCGCGGGATCCGCAGAAGGCCGCCGACCTCTACATGAACACGGTGGCGGCCAAGCTGCCGCGGGCGGTCACCACCTTCACGGACGAGCTCGGCCGCCAGCCCCCCGACCTCGTGGCGGCGATTCAGCGCGACCTCGCCAAGCGCGGCTTCTACACCGGGCCGGCCGACGGGACGGCGACGCCGCAGACGCGCGCGGCCGTGCAGGCCCTGGCCGGCCGGGGTGCCGGCCCGCAGGGCAGTGCGGGGTCCGGCAATG
>NZ_MLBW01000009.1:0-237632 GCF_036441335.1 Methylobacterium mesophilicum | reverse complement strand
TCCGGCGAGCGCGCCCCGCACCAGTTCGCGACGGTTCGTGACCGGCATCGGATCCTCCTTGAAACCCGCGTTGGCCCGTGTCCTAGCGTCGGCCCGGCCGGCGATCGGCGCGGGCGGCCACCCGCCCGTGCGCCTCGGTGGCGAACAGCATCGTGCCGGCCACGAGGCCGAGCGCGGCCGCGATCCCGAGCTTGACCCAGCGCGGGTCGGCCGCCGCGACCTTGCCGGTCGCGCGGGCGTCGAAGCGGCCGTGGGCGCCGGGATCGGTGCCCCTCGGCGGGTAGAGAGTGTCGGGGCGGTTCATCTGTGCCTGCATGCCTGTCATCGCCCCGCGTTTGCCGCGTCGGGCCAGGTTCGTGGGCGACAACGCGGCCGGCGCTCGCGCCCGTGACCGTGCTGCGTCCGTTCCGGCTCGAGATCGGGTTCCCCGCTGCGCGTGAAGTCCAGCGCCAACGCCCGAGGCGGCCATTCTTTCCGCGGTCACGGGATTGCGAAGCCCGCGCGTCCGTGTCGGCTCGTGCGGCGCCGACCGCATGCGGCCGCGTTGCTTCGCCCGGAGGCGGCGGCCTATATACGGCGCGACCTCACAGCCGCGACGGCGGGGTCCCGCACGCCCGCCCTCGCCAACGAACAAAAGTCTGAACCGTCATGGCAGGCCATTCGCAGTTCAAGAACATCATGCACCGGAAGGGCCGGGTGGACGCGGTCCGCTCGAAGGTGTTCGGCAAGCTCGCCCGCGAGATCACGGTGGCGGCCAAGCTCGGCACGCCCGACCCGGCGATGAACCCGCGCCTGCGCGCCGCGATCCTGGCGGCCCGCGCCGAGAACATGCCCAAGGACAATATCGAGCGCGCCATCAAGAAGGCTGCCGGCGCCGACGGCGAGAACTACGAGGACATCCGCTACGAGGGCTACGGGCCCGGCGGCGCCGCGCTGATCGTCGAGGCGCAGACCGACAACCGCAACCGCACCGCCTCGGACGTGCGCTCGGCCTTCACCAAGTCCGGCGGCAGCCTCGCCGAGACCGGGGCCGTCGCCTTCATGTTCGACCGGGTCGGCGTGATCGCCTTCCCGGCCTCCGTGGCCGACGCCGACACGATGCTGGAGGCGGCGATCGAGGCCGGCGCCGACGACGTCAGCTCCGGCGAGGACGGCCACGAGGTCATCTGCGCCCAGGATTCCTACGGTGAGGTCACGAAGGCCCTCGAGGCGCGCTTCGGCGAGCCCGCCCGCACGGGCCTGATCTGGAAGGCGCAGAACACCATCAACGTCGACGACGAGACCGGCGAGAAGCTCATCCGCCTTGTCGAGGTGATCGAGGACCAGGACGACGTCCAGCACGTCTACGTCAACTTCGCCCTGTCGGACGCGCTGGTGGCCAAGCTGCAGGCGTGAGGGGCACGGCCGGCGAGCCGGGGAGCGGACAGGACCGGTCGAGCCATGTCGGGCGCGCTCGCGCTCCGGAGCCCGCTCGGCAATCCCGGAATGAAGGGCTCGGGAGTCGCGGCGTGTTCGCGCCCCGGAGATCCGGGCCGGCCCGTCAGGCGCCCGCAGCCGCGAGCTCGGCCCCGAAGCGGTCCTGCGCGTAGCGCTCCACCGAGAAGGTGTCGTCGGGCACCTGCACCATGAAGCGCTCGGCCACCTCGGTCAGCACGATGTCGGGCCGGACGCGCTCGATATACGGCCAGTCCAGCGACGTGCTCCAGACGAAGTGCACCTCGCGGAACGTCTCGGCCAGCATGATCGTCAGCATGTACGGCATCACGTGCGAGAAGGAATCGCCGAACAGCGCCAGCCGGCGCGGGTCGGTGGCCTTGGCGTTCCCGTAGATCACGTGCGCGCCGACATGCAGCGTGTGCAGCAGGCCGGCCTTCTCCCGCGCTTCGACGATCGGGCTGCCGTAGGTCCGGACCGCGTCCTGCTGCATCAGGACGGTGCGCGAGCGCGCGCGCCGCGGCGGATCGAAGGCGCTGCCCAGGTCGCCGTCGTGGTCGGTCTCGAAGGAGGGCCGCTGCCGCAGGTCCCGTCGCGGCTCGGCGCCCAGCGCCCGGCAGATCTCCGCGTAGGCGAGATAGCAGCCGTCGGCGGACCAGTGGGTGTCGGTCCGGCAGTAGAGGTCGGCCGCGTCGCGCTGCGCCCGCATCGGCGTCACCAGATCGATGCAGGTCTGCCGCCAGCGCCTCCGTCGGCGCCAGGCCGCGTACCATCCGACCGGATTGGGGAAGCGGCCTGCCGGGGGCTCGCTGTGGAGGAGCCGGTAGGCCGGCGACGCGCTCGGCCGGATGGTGAGCCCGTCGAGCCGGTGATCGTAGATCATCAGCTTCTCCGGGGCGACGACGTGGCGGTACAGGATCCCCTGGGCGCGCAGGCGCCGCTCCCGCGTCGTCACGAGGCTGCGCCACTGCCAGATCAGCTCGGTCGTCTCCTCCGGCCGCTCGTACTGGCCGAGCACGTCGTTCGTGCCCGTCTTCAGGAACAGCCAGCCGTCCTGGCCGACATGGATGTGGTCGGGCGTGCTCGGAGCCATGGCGCACTCGTGTGGCGGGTTGCCCGTCCCGGCGGCTGCCGCGGATGTCGAATTCGGCCGCAAGGCGCGGGATGCCGGCGCGGCGGCGGACCGACACGATGCTGCCCGCGTCATCCCCCACCCGGCAGGCCCCGTCATGCCCCTCCTCAACGCCCGCGCCAAGCCGCATAGTGCCGGCGCCATGAGCCCCGTTCCCACGACAGACCCGAGCGATGCCGCGCGCTGGGCGGCCCTCGCCGCCCGCGACGCGCGGGCCGACGGCACCTTCGTGTACGCGGTCCGCACGACGGGGGTGTACTGCCGTCCGAGCTGCGCCGCGCGCGCGGCGCGGCCCGAGAATGTCAGCTTCCACCGGACCTGCGCCGAGGCCGAGGCGGCCGGCTTCCGGCCGTGCCGGTGGCGCGCTCGCCGGAGGGGCCGTCCTGGGGCTCGGCGGCGGCGCCCGCGCCACCGCACCCCTCGGCGGCGCGCAGGCCCCGGGCTTCTACCGGACCCGCGTCGGCAGCTGCGAGGTCACGGTCCTCAACGACGGCGCGCGGAGCTTCCCGATGCCGGACCGCTTCGTGCGCAACGTCCCCCGGGACGCGGCGCTCGGCGCCGCCGAGGCGGCCTACATGCCGCCCGGCCAGGTGACGGTGCCGTTCAACCCGACGCTGATCAACACGGGCGCGAAGCTCGTCCTGATCGATACCGGCAACGGCCCGGTGCCGGGCGCGCCCGTCGGCCGCCTCGCGGCGAACCTCGCGGCGGCCGGGATCGCGCCCGAGGACATCGACCTCGTCCTGCTCTCGCACCTCCATCCCGACCACACGAACGGCCTCAAGCGGGCGGACGGGTCCCTCGCCTTCCCGAAGGCCGAGATCCGGGCCGCGGCACCCGACTGGGCGTTCTGGATGAGCGACGCCAACATGGCCCGCGCCGCCGATCCGGTGACGCAGGGCTACTTCGCCAACACCCGCCGGGTGCTCGGCGACCTGAGGGACCGGATCGGGACCTTCGCGTGGGACGCGGAGGTCGCGCCCGGGATCACCGCCCTCGCGGCCCCCGGCCACACGCCGGGCCACACGGCCTTCGCGATCGCCTCGGGGGCGGACCGTCTGCTGGTGCAATCCGACGTGACCAACATCCCGGCCCTCTTCCTGCAGCACCCGGACTGGCACGTGATGTACGATTACGACGCCGATCAGGCGCAGGCGACGCGCCACCGCTTCTACGACATGGCTTCGTCCGAGCGGGCCCGCGTGGTCGGCTACCACTTCCCCTTCCCGTCGCTCGGCCACGTGGAGCGGGACGGGCCGGGCTACCGGCTCGTGCCCGTGGCCTGGACCGGCACGCTCTGACCGTCCCGGGATTCGTGCCACCGGATCAGGGCGGGCAGATCCACGACCCCGCCCGGCCATTCGACGCCCGCGAGGTGCCGGTGCGGACGGTCCGGCTCGCCGAGATCCGACACCGCCGAGAAGGCGCCGTCGAGCCGGTGGCTCTCGGTGTAGCGGCTCCGGGTCGCGAGGACCGGCAAGCCAGCGGCCCGGGCCGAGCTGATGCCGGCGGCCGAATCCTCGAAGGCCACCGCCTCGGAGGCCGGGATGGCCAGGCCGGCGAGCGCCAGCAGGAACACGTCGGGGGCGGGCTTCTTGCGGCTCGCCTCGTCGCCGGCCGCGATCACGTCGAAGGGCGCGGCGCCCGGCGGGAAATTGGCGGCGAGGAGCCGGTCGACGTTCGGGCGGCTCGTCGTGGTGGCCACGGCGAGCCGGATTCCGGCCGCCCGGGCCTCGGCGATCAGCCGGGCGATCCCGGGGCGCAGCGGCAGGCCGTTCCGCGCGACGAGGTCGCCGTAGGCGCGCGTCTTGATGGCGTGGATCTCCGGCGCGCGGGCGTGGAGCGCCTCGGCCTCCGCCGGGTGCTCGCTGTCGATGTAGTGGGCGAGCCGCTCCTTGCCGCCCATGACGGCGAGCAGGTCGGCGTAGAGCGCCTCGTCCCACCGCCAGGGCAGGCCGAGTTCCGCGAAGGCGCGGTTGAACGCCTGCCGGTGCAGGTCCTCGGTCTCGGCGAGGGTCCCGTCGACGTCGAAGACCAGCGCCCTCAGCACGACAGGTCGCGACCGGAGGCGCCCTCCGCGCCCTCGCGGATCGCCGCGATGCGCTCGGCGTAGGCGTCCGGGCCGCCGCTGAACACGGCGTTGCCGGCGACGAAGGTGTCGGCCCCGGCGCGGCTCGCGACCTTCACGGTCTCGGGATCGATCCCGCCGTCGACCTGGATGCGGATGTCCCGGCCCGCCACCATGGCGCGCACCCGCGCCACCGATTCCATGGCGCCCTTGATGAAGCTCTGGCCGCCGAAGCCGGGATTGACGGTCATCACCAGCACGAGATCCACGAGGTCGAGCACCGGCTCGACCATGGCGGCCGGCGTGCCGGGGTTGATCGCCACCCCGGCGCGCTTGCCGAGGTCGCGGATGGTCTGCAGCGAGCGGTGGATGTGCGGGCCGGCCTCGGCGTGGACCGTGATGCCGTCGGCGCCGGCCTGCGCGAACGCCGCGAGGTACGGGTCGGCCGGCGCGATCATCAGGTGCACGTCGAAATACTTCTGCGTGTGCGGGCGCAGGGCCTTCACCACCGGCGGCCCGAAGGTGATGTTGGGCACGAAATGGCCGTCCATCACGTCGAGGTGGATCCAGTCGGCCCCGGCCGCGTCCACGGCGCGCGTCTCCTCGGCGAGCTTCGAGAAGTCGGCGGACAGGATCGACGGGGCGATGACGGGTGCGAGCATGGGAGGCTTTCGGGATCGGCTCAGGCCAGCCGGCGGCGGCGCTCGACGAGCTGCATGATCATCGGTGTCAGGATCAGCTGCATCGCGAGGTCGAGCTTGCCGCCGGGGATCACGATGGAGTTGGCCCGGCTCATGAAACTGTCGTGAATCATGGAGACGAGATACGAGAAGTCGATCCCCTTCGGGTCCTTGAAGCGGATCACGACCATCGATTCGTCGGCGGTGGGAATCCAGCGGGCGATGAACGGGTTCGACGTGTCGACCGTCGGCACCCGCTGGAAGTTGATGTCGGTGAACGAGAATTGCGGGCAGATGGTCTGCACGTAGTCGGGCATGCGCCGCAGGATCACGTCGGTCACCGCCTCTGTGGAGTAGCCGCGGAACGAGCGGTCCCGGTGCAGCTTCTGGATCCATTCGAGGTTGATCACCGGCACGACCCCGATCTTCAGGTCGGCGTAGCGGGCGATGTCGACGTCCTGGTCGGCCACGCAGCCGTGCAGGCCCTCGTAGAACAGGAGGTCGGAATCGGGCGGGAACGTCTCCCAGTCCGAGAAACTGCCTTCCGGGATGCCGTAGGCCTGCGCGTCGTGCTGGTCATGGGCGTAGTGACGGGTCCGGCCCGTCCCGGACTCGGCGTAGCTGCGGAACACCGCCTCCAGCTCGGGCAGGAGGTTGGCCCGCGGCGCGAAGTGGGACAGCGTCGGCTCGTTCGCCATCATCGCCCGCATCGTGTCGCGGTCGAAGGCGTGGAAGCCGTCCCCCTCGATGAAGACCGCCCGCACGTCCTCCCGGCGGAAGATCTGCTCGAAGGTGTTGCGCACCGAGGTGGTTCCGGCCCCGGACGAGCCGGTCACCGAGATGATGGGATGACGCGCCGACATGCCTTTACGACTTCACGGTGCGGCTATGACCGCATCAGGCCGCGCTGGCCGAAAAGCGGCGAGCGGCCGGCATCGGGCTTTCCGCCGCCATAGTAGGTTGCGACGCACGCCACCTCCTCGGTGGAGCCGCAGACCAGCGGTGCCCGCTCGTGGATGCCGGTGGCCACGAGGTCGAGGATCCGCGTCTGGCCGTCGGTGGCCGCGCCGCCGGCCTGCTCGACCAGCATGGCCACGGGCGCGACCTCGTAGAGCAGCCGCAGGCGGCCGCGGGCGTAGTTCTTCCGGGCGTCGCCCGGGTAGAGGAACACGCCGCCGCGGGTCAGCACGCGCTGGATGTCGGCCACCAGGGAGGCGAGCCAGCGCATGTTGTAGTCCTTGTCGCGCGGCCCCTCGGTGCCGCGCTGGCAATCCTCGATATAGGCCTTGACCGGGGCGTCCCAGTGGCGGGCGTTCGAGGCGTTGATGGCGAATTCCTTGGCGGAGGCCGGCACCGACATCGCCGGGCTCGTCAGCTTGAACCGGCCCTCGGCGCGGTCGAGCACGTAGGACTGGGTGCCGTCGCCGAGCGTCAGGATCAGCGCCGTGGCCGGACCGTAGGTGACGAAGCCCGCGGCGATCTGCGTCGAGCCGGGGGTCGTGAACGAGGCCAGCGGGTTCGCCGCATCCTTGATCGACGGCCGGATGCCGAAGATCATGCCGACGGCCATGTTCACGCCGATGTTGGAGGAGCCGTCGAGGGGGTCGATGGCGACGGCCAGCGGCGCGTCCGGGTTCAGACGCATCACCTCCTCGGCCTCCTCGGAGGCGACCTCGGCGACCGGGGCGCCCTGCAGCGCCGCGGTCACGCTCTCGTGGGCGATCACGTCGAGGGCCTTCTGGACGTCGCCGTCGCTGTTGTGATCGCCGGCCGCCGCGAGGTCACCGCCGAGCGCGCCGCGCCCGATCCGCTCGCTGATCTCCACCGCCGACCGCGCCACGGCCGCGATCACCGCGGCGGCGTCCTTCAGCGCCGGATTGGCGTCCACGGCCTGCGCCAGGCAGGTCTCGAGGGGCGTCCCGATCGCCGCTGAAATTGCCATCGGCCTACTCCTCCTGCTCGGATCCCGCCCGCGGGGATCGCGCGTTCCGCGCCGGCTCTGTAGCGGCCGCTCCGCTGCCAAGATAGCGGTCTCTGTCTCCGGATCGACAGGAACCCGCGGCCGCGCCTTCAAGATTTCTGTGCGATCTTGTGCCATAGGACGAAAAAAACGAGATGTCCGCCGAGAAATCCGCCATGCGCAACCTCTCCCTCAAGCAGCTCCAGGCGGTCGCTGCCGTGGCCCGCCTCGGCACCATGACCCGGGCTGCGCAGGAGCTGAACGTCACCTCGGCCGCCCTCTACGCGCGCATCCGCCAGCTGGAGGAGGAGGCCGGGCTGCTGCTGTTCGACCGGACGCCGGGCGGCCTCAAGCCGACGGATGCCGGCCGCGAGATGCTCTGGGCGATCGACAGCATCAACACGGTGCTGGAAACCTGCACCGACCGCCTGCGCACCCTGCGCGGCGCGGAGGGCGGGCGCGTGGCGCTCGGCGTCGTCTCCACCGCCAAGTACTTCGCCCCGCAGGTGATCGCGGGCTTCGTCAAGAAGCACCCCGGTGTCGAGATCAGCCTGTCGGTGCGCAACCGCGGCCAGACCGTGGAGGCGCTGCGCGGCTACGAGATCGACTTCGCCCTCATGGGCCGCCCGCCCCGGGACTTCCCGATCGAGGCCGCCACCTTCGGGCCGCACCCGATCGTGCTGATCGCGCCGCCGGGCCATCCCCTGGCGGGCCGGACCGACCTGAACCGCGAGGACCTCGCCGACCAGCCGTTCTTCCTGCGCGAGGAGGGTTCGGGCACCCGCATGGTCTTCGAGGAGTTCATGACCGGCGTCCTGGTCAAGCGGGCGCCGCTGGACATCGACACCGGGTCGAACGAGACCATCAAGCAGGCGGTGATGGCCGGGCTCGGGATCGCGCTGCTCTCGGTGCATTCCGTGGCGGCCGAGCTGGAGAGCGGCCGCCTCGTCCTCCTCAACGTCAGGGGCCTGCCGATCCGGCGCGACTGGTACGCGGTGAGGCGCGCCGACAAGGTGCTGGGTCCCGCCGCCTCCGCGGTCTGGTCCTACCTGATGTCGGAGGGCGCGCGCAGCCTCCCGGGCGTCGCCCAGAGCGGCCTCGTGCCGGCCGGAGCCAAGGCGTGAGCGCCGGCGTCGTCGTGGCCGGGGCCGGGCAGGCCGGGTTCCAGCTCGCCGCCTCCCTGCGGGAGGGCGGATTCCGGGACCCGATCACCCTGGTGGGCGACGAGACCGCCCTGCCCTATCAGCGGCCGCCGCTCTCGAAGGCCTACCTCGCCGGCAAGACCGACCGCGAGGGCCTGTTCCTGCGCCCGCCCGGCTTCTTCGCCGAGCACGCCATCGCGCACCGTCCGGGGCTCCGCGCCGTCGCGATCGACCGGGACGCGCGCCGCCTGCAGCTCTCGGACGGCACCGGCCTCCCCTACGACCACCTCGTGCTCGCCGCCGGCGCGCGCAACCGCCCCCTGCCGGTCCCGGGCGCCGAACTCGCGGGCGTGCGCCAGCTGCGCGGCCTCGCGGATGCCGACGCCCTCAAGGAGGATCTCGCCGCGGCCCGGGCCGTCGTGGTGGTCGGGGCCGGCTTCATCGGGCTCGAATTCGCCGCCGTCGCGGCCGCGCGCGGCGTCCCGGTGACGGTGATCGAGGCGGCCGATCGGCCCATGGCCCGGGCGGTCTCGTCCGAGATGGGCGCGTTCTTCCGCCGTGCCCACGCCGCGATGGGCGTGCGCTTCGCCTTCGGGGCCGGCGTGACGGCGATCGTCGGCCGGGACGGCCGCGCCGCGGGCGTCGCCCTGGCGGACGGACGCGAACTCGCGGCCGACCTGATCCTCGTGGGGATCGGCGTCCTGCCGAACCGGGAACTCGCCGCGGAGGCCGGCCTCCCGGCCGAGGACGGCGTGCGGGTCGACGCGTTCCTGGCGACGCCCGACCCGGCCATCTCGGCGATCGGCGACTGCGCCCGCTTCCCGAGCCCCTTCGCCCGCGGGCTGACGCCGGACGGGACGGTGCGGATCGAGTCCGTGCAGAACGCCATCGACCAGGGCCGCTGCCTCGCGGCGCGCCTCACCGGCAAGCCCGCCGCCTACGGCGCGCTGCCGTGGTTCTGGAGCGACCAGGGTCCGCACAAGCTGCAGATCGCGGGCCTGTCGGGACCCGGCGATGCCAGCGTGGTCCGCGGAACCGGCGACGCCGTCTCGGTCTTCCGCTTCCGCGACGGGCAGCTGAGCGCGGTGGAGTCCGTCGACCGCGCGGGCGACCACATGATCGCGCGGCGCCTGCTCGCGGCCGGGACGCCGCTGACGCCCGATCAGGCGGCCGACCCGGATTTCGACCTGAAGGGTCTCGCGCTGCGGCGAGCCTGACCTCAGCCCGGGAACGCCACCGGCGCCGGCTTCTGGCGCAGGGCGATGGCCGTGGCGATCCCGAGCGCCAGGATGGTGACAGCACAGCCCAGGAGCGCCCCGAGCTGGCCGAACCGGAGCAGCGCCTGCCCGATCACCGCGACGCCGAGCGCCTGGCCGCAGAAGAACGAGAAGGCGTGGAGCGCCACCGCGGAGGCCCGGGCTTTGGGCGCGACCTCGGTGACCTGCGTCTGGTAGGTGTTGTGCAGCATGTAGAAGCCGAGGCCCATGGCGGTGAGCGCGGCGCAGTCGACCTGCCACGAGCCCGCGAGCCCGACCACGGTGAGCGACGCGCCGCAGATCAGGCCGCCGCCGATCAGCATCCGCGGCAGGCCGAGCAGCCGCACCAGCAGCCCGACGAGCGCCGAGTAGAGCAGGCCGCCGACCGCGAACCCCGCCAGCACCAGACCGGCCTCGCGCGGGCCGCCCTCGCCCCGCGCCTCGATCAGCGGGGCGAGGTGCGGGAACACGCCGAAGATCGCGATCGCCTCGATGAACACCGCCGCGAACAGCACCCGCGCCCGGGGATTGCCCAGGATCGTGCGGTAGCGCGTCACCGCCTCGCCGAAGGCGGGGCGGCGGGCGGGGGCCCGGCCGGCCCGGTCGAAGCCGAGGACGGTCGCCGCGCAGGCGAGCGCCGCCACCGCGGCGGTGACCGCGAAGACGCCGCGCCAGCCGATCGCCGCCTCGATCAGGCCCGCGAAGGTCGAGCCCGAGAGCTGGCCGAGGATCACCGCCACGAGGAAGCGCCCGATCGCCACCTGCCGGCTCTCCATCGGCACGCGGTCGCCGAGGAGCGCCAGCGACAGCGGGATGCAGCCGCCCGCGGCCGCCCCCGCCAGCATGCGCAGGCCGAACAGGCTGCCGATATCCGGCGCGACGCTGCACAGGGTCAGCGCCACGGCGAGCACCGCGAGGCAGGTGCTCATCACCCGCTCCTTGCCGAGCGCGTCGCCGATCGGGCCGAGCACCGGCTGGATGAACGCGTAGGGCAGCGCGAAGGCGGTGGAGAGGAGCGCCACGGTGTGCGCGTCGCTCGCGAGGTCCCGCGCGAGCACGCCGACCAGGGGCTCGACCGAGCGGAGCGCGAAGGTGCTGCCGAAGCCCGCGCAGGCCAGCACGAGGATCAGGCGCGGGATCGACGTGGCCGGCGGCGCGGCGACGGCCGCGCTGGTCGGGAGAGCCGGCTCTGTGCTGTCGGTCATGGCACGCTTCGCGACGCGGGCGGGGTCAGGATCGCGGCATCGCATCTCCCTCGCCGGAGCGGAACCCCGCCGCGCGACAGATCAGTGCGCGTAGAACGCGGGGTCGGGATTGTCGGTCGGGTGCGCGAAGGCCCAGCGCAGGGCCGACGACAGCGGCACGTTGTAGTTGAGGCCGCGCGGCGGCACCGGTTTCAGGAACCAGCGGTCGTAGAGTACCATGATCTCGGGGCTCCGGTAGAGATCGGCCGTCGCCCGGTCGACCACCGCCTTGAAGGCCGGATCGTCCTTGCGCAGCATGATCCCGTAGGGCTCCGGGTTGGACAGGGTCTCGTCGCTGACCACGTAGGCGGCGGGCTCCTTGGACTGGGCCGCGACCACGCTGAGCTGCACGTCGTCCATGACGAAGGCCGAGGCCCGGCCGGTCTCGACCATGAGGAAGCCCTCCGGGACGTCCTTGGCGGCGATCACCGTGATGCCGAGCTTGCGCTCGTTGTTGGCCTTGATCAGCATCAGGATGTTGGTCGAGCCGGCCACCGACGAGACCGTCTTGCCGCGCAGGTCGTCCAGGCTGGCGATGTGCTGGTCCTTCCGGGAGACGAAGCGGGTCGCCGTCAGGAAGTGGGTGTTGGTGAAGTCCACCTGCTTCTTGCGCTCGGCGTTGTTGGTGGTCGTCCCGCACTCGAGGTCGATCGTGCCGTTGGTCATCAGCGGGATGCGGGACGAGGAGTTGACGAACTCCATCCCGACCTCGAGGCCCGGCATCTTCAGCTCGCGCTTCACCGCGTCGGCGATCTTCAGGCAGATGTCGACCGCGAAGCCGACGACCTTCTGGTTCTGGTCCAGGTAGCTGAACGGCGTGGCGGTATCGCGCACGCCGAGGACCAGCCTGTTGCTGTCGTGGATCTTCTTGAGGGTGCCGGTGAGCTCGGCGGCCCGTGCGGCCCCCGAGGGGGCGCCGAGGAGGAGCGCGGCGACGAGGGGAGCGAGCAGACGCATGGGCCGACGGGTTCCGGTCGCGCGAGGGGCCGCCAGCGGGATGACCCGCCGGCGGGAGACCGGACCGCGCGCCGGGGCCGGCCCCCGGCCGGAGCCCCAGCAAGAGTCCGGCCGCGCTCAGGCGGACGCGGCCGCCTGATGCGCCTCGGCGAGCTGCGCGTCCGCGGCCGCGACCTTCCGCGAGGCCGGGCGGGACCGGATGCGCTCCACGTAGGCGGTCAGCACCGGATCGGGCGCGACGAGGCCGAAGCCCGTCGTCCAGCCGAGGGCGCCGCCCCACAGCACGTCGGCGGCGCTGAAGCGCGCCCCGAGCAGGTACGGGCCGGGCGTCAGGGCCTCCTTCACCCGGGCGATGACGCTGTCGTAATCCGCGTAGGCCGACATGGCGCGCGGGCCCGGCTCCCGCTGCAGGTGCCGGTCGATCACCGCGGGCTCGAAGCAGGAGCCGTAGAACACCATCCAGCGCAGGTAGGTGGCCCGGTCGGGCTCGGTCGGAGCCGGGGCGAGCCCCGCCTCGGGGAACAGGTCGGCGAGGTAGAGGTAGACGGCCGCCTGCTCGGTCACCAGGGCGTCGCCGTGGCGGATCGCCGGCACCTTCGCCATCGGGTTGACGGCGCGATAGGCGTCCTGGAGGTGCTCGCCGGCGCGCATGTTGAGCGCGTGCAGCCGGTACGGGACCCCGAGTTCCTCGAGCAGCACGCGCACGCCCGACGAGCGGGTATTGGGCGAATGATAGAGCTCGATGTCAGGCATAGTGGTCGTTCCGCCCCGTTCGAGGATTGTCGATTCGTTGGCGTGTACGCTCTTACCCGTGGACCGACGGGTCAACCGCGGACCGGAGCGCCACTTCTCCAGGGACCGGAATCGCGGCAGGAACGTTGGGCGATTGTGCGTTGCCGCGCGTTGGGCCTCCGACCGGCACGACGCGAGCCGGGGGTTACGAGTTCTGATGGCGAAGATTCTGCTGGTCGAGGACCACGAAGAGATCTGGGACTTCCTCTCGCGCCGCCTCAAGCGGCGCGGCTACGAGGTGATGCTCGCCCATGACGGCGAGGCCGGTGTCCGGCAGGCCCGCTCGGGCCAGCCCGACGTGATCCTCCTCGACATGAACCTGCCGGTCCTGGACGGCTGGTCGGTCGCCCGGACCCTGAAATCCGGCACCGACACGCGGGCGATCCCGATCATCGCGCTGACGGCCCACGCCATGTCGGGCGACCGCGACAAGGCGATCCAGGCGGGATGCGACGACTACCACCCGAAGCCCGTCGATTTCTCGAAGCTGCTCAGCCAGATCAGCGCTGCCCTGGGCGAGACCGCGCAGGCGAGCTGACCCGGCCGCGGACGCGCGACCTGTGGCCCCGAGACCTGATGTGAGTGGAGCGTGTCCGTGAGCGAGGATCCCGTCACCGCCCAGCGCCTGCGGCAGGGCCTGCCGGTCTTCGTCGCGCTGGCGTCGATCCTCCTCGTGGTCGCCACGATGGCGGCCCTCTACCTCGGGCGCGAGATCCTCGTGCCGGTGACGCTGGCGATCCTCCTGAGCTTCGTCCTCGTTCCGGCGGTGCGGATGCTGCGGCGGCTGCGCGTGCCGCGCGCCCCGGCGGTCCTGCTGGTGGTGGTGATCGTCTTCGGCGCCCTGTTCGGCCTCGGCAGCCTGATCGCCAGCGAGGCGTCCCAGCTCGCCTCCGACCTGCCGCGCTACACCCAGGTGATGCGCACGAAGATCAAGGACCTGCGCGGGGCGACGGCCGGGACCGGCACGCTCTCGCGGATCGTCGACATGGTGCAGGATCTCAGCGCCACCCTGCAGCCGCCGCCGGCCGCGGAGGTCCGCGGCGAGCCGGGATCGCGCACGCACCCGCTCACGGTCGAGCTCACCCCCGCCCGCGCCAGCGTCGTCGACACGCTTCAGACCTTCGCGGGCCCGATCCTGCACCCGCTGGCCACCACCGGCCTGATCCTGATCTTCACGATCTTCATCCTGCTCCAGCGCGAGGACCTGCGGAACCGGGCGATCCGGCTCGCCGGCGGCTCGGGCGACCTGCGCCGGACCACGGCGGCGATCGACGACGCCACCAGCCGGCTGAGCCGCTTCTTCCTGGCCCAGCTCGCGCTCAACATCGCCTTCGGCCTCGTCATCGGCGTCGGTCTCTGGGTGATCGGCGTCCCGAGCCCGACCCTGTTCGGCGTCCTCGCGGCGATCCTGCGCTTCGTGCCCTACATCGGTGCCGCGATCAGCGCCCTGCTGCCGCTGATCCTCGCCGCCGCCGTCGATCCCGGCTGGAGCATGGTGATCGCCACCGCGGCCCTGTTCCTCGTGGTCGAGCCGATCTGCGGCCACGTGATCGAGCCGCTGCTCTACGGGCACTCCACCGGCCTCTCGCCGGTCGCCGTCATCCTGGCCGCGACGATCTGGACCTTCCTGTGGGGCCCGATCGGCCTCGTGCTGGCCACCCCCCTCACCGTCTGCCTGGTGGTGCTCGGCCGGCACGTGGAGCGGCTCTGGTACCTCGACGTGCTGCTCGGCGACCAGCCCGCCCTGTCACCGCCCGAGATCTTCTACCAGCGCATGCTGGCCGGCGATCCGGTGGAGGCGATCGACCAGGGGTGGCAGTTCCTGAAGGAGCGCGCGCTCGTCACCTACTACGACGAGGTCGCCCTCGCGGGCCTGCTGCTGGCGCAGGAGGATCTGTCCCGCGGCACCCTGGATCGGGAGCGGCAGGCGGAGGTCGGTGCCGCGATCGCGACGGTGGTGGACCGCCTGGGCACGGCGCCGGTCGGGCGCCGTGCCCGGCGGGGATCCGGCCGCGGGCCCGACACCGAGACCGCGGCGGCCCTGGCCGCCGTCGGGCCCGACCGGCAGGTGGCCGGCATCGTTCTGGAGCGCGAGGACCTCGCGCCGAACTGGCGCAGTGAGACGCCGGTCCTGTGCGTGTCGAGCCGCGGCCCGTTCGACGAGGCGGCGACGCTGATGCTGAGCCAGATCCTCGCGCGCCACGGGCTGGCCTCGCAGATCCTGTCCATGGCGGCGATCCGTGCCGGCGAGCGGCCCGAGAACCCGGACGGCCTCGCGCTGATCTGCTTCTCCTACCTGGAGCCGGTGAGCCTGTCGCAGATCCGCTTCACCGTCCGGCAGGCCCGGGCGGCGGTGCCGGGTGTCCGCATCCTGGTCGGCTTCTGGCGCGAGCGCGATCCCGCGACCCTGGAGCGCCTCCGCCGGGCGACCTCGGCCGACTTCCTGGTGACCTCGCTGAACGAGGCGCTGTCGGCGGTGCTGGGCGCCTGTCGCGAACCCGCGCCGCCCCGGGTCGTCACGGCACCCGTGGGCGCGCCGGCCGCGGCGGCGCGGCCGGCAGCGGCATGAGAGCGTCGCGCGACACCGCCGCCGGGGATACCATGTCGACTTCGGCCGTCCGGCCGCTAATCTCGCTCACGCATTTCGTGATCGACCGCGCGCAGAGGTCTTTCCCGGCCTGGAAGGTGACGACCGCCTCGCATGTCTGAAACGCCAGAAACGCCGCCCTCCGGGCCGAGTCCCCCGATCCGGGACAGCGCCCCGAGCGACATCACCGACCGCAAGAGCGACATCTTCTTCGCGGCGGTCGAGACGACGCGGATGCCGATGATCGTCACCGATCCGCGCCAGCCCGACAACCCGATCATCTTCGCCAACAGGGCATTCCTGGCGATGACCGGCTACACGCCGGAAGAGCTGATCGGGCGCAACTGCCGCTTCCTCCAGGGTCCCGACACCGACCGAGAGAGCGTCGCGCAGATCCGCGCGGCGATCGCGGAAAAGCGCGAGTTCGCCACCGAGATCCTGAACTACCGCAAGAACGGATCGACCTTCTGGAACGCCCTGTTCGTCTCGCCGGTCTACAATGCCGACGGCGAGCTCGTGTACTACTTCGGCTCGCAGCTCGACGTCTCACGCCGCCGCGACGCCGAGGAGGCCCTGGGCCAGGCCCAGAAGATGGAGGCGCTCGGCCAGCTCACCGGCGGCATCGCGCACGATTTCAACAACCTGCTGCAGGTGATCGTCGGCTACGTCGACATCCTGGCGGCCGGCCTGGAGAAGCCCGACGCCGACCGCGCGCGGCTCGGCCGCGCCACCGAGAACATCCGGCAGGCGGCCGAGCGCGCCACGACGCTGACCCAGCAATTGCTGGCCTTCGCCCGCAAGCAACGGCTGGACGGCCGCGCGGTCAATCTCAACACCCTGATCGAGGGGATGGGCGAGATGGTCGCCCGCTCCGTGGGCGAGGCCGTGAAGGTCGAGCTCGACCTCGCGGCGGATCTCTGGAACTGCCGCGTCGACCCGACCCAGGCCGAGGTCGCGATCCTGAACGTGCTGATCAACGCCCGCGACGCGATGCCGGAGGGCGGCACCGTCCGGATCTCCACCGAGAACAACGAGATCGCCGCGCGTGGCCGGGAGATCGGGCCTCTGCGCGACGGCCGCTACGTCAGCATCGCCATCAGGGACAGCGGCACCGGCATCCCGCCGGCCGTGCTCGCCCGCGTGATGGACCCGTTCTTCACCACCAAGGAGGAGGGGAAGGGCACGGGCCTCGGCCTGTCGATGGTCTACGGCTTCGCCAAGCAGTCGGGCGGCGCCGCGCAGATCGAGTCGACGGTCGGGTCCGGCACGACGGTGCGCCTGTCGTTCCCCGCGACCGACGGCGACGTGAACGCCCCCGCGAAGGTCTCGCTGCGGGCCGTGGACCGCCAGGGCACCGAGACGATCCTGATCGTCGACGACCGCGAGGACGTGGCCGAACTCGCCCGCACCATCCTGCGGGACTTCGGCTACACGACGCTGGTGGCGAGCAACGCCCGCGAGGCCCTGGAGATCCTGGACTCGAGCGAGAAGGTCGACCTGCTGTTCACCGACCTGATCATGCCGGGGGGCATGAACGGGGTGCTGCTGGCCCGCGAGGCCCGGCGGCGCCAGCCCAAGCTCAAGGTGCTGCTCGCCACGGGCTACGCGGAGGCGAGCCTGGAGCGAACCGATATCGGCGGCTCGGAGTTTGATCTCCTGAACAAGCCCTACCGGCGCACGGAGCTGGTCCGCCGCGTGCGCGCGATCCTCGACGGTCCGACCGGGGTGGGCTGAGCTTCGGGAGACGGCCCATGTCCCAGGGCGACAAGTCGAAATACACCGACAAGCAGAAGCGCAAGGCCGAGCACATCGCCGACTCGTACGAGGCCCGCGGCGTGCCGGAGAAGGAGGCGGAGGCCCGCGCCTGGGCCACCGTCAACAAGGACGACGGCGGCGGCAAGAAGCCGGGCGGATCGGGTCGCGGCAAGGCCACCGGCCACCCGGCCGCCCACAAGGGCGGCGCGTCCGGCGGCAAGGCCTCGGCCGGTCGGACGGCCGCGGAGCGCTCCGCCTCCGCCCGGAAGGCCGCCGCGACCCGCAAGGCCAACGCCGCCGCGCGGGCCTGATCCCGTCGCGAACCGTGTCTCCGGCGTCCGGGGTCGATCTCAGTCCCGCCGCTCGGCGAGCTTGACCAGCGCGTGCAGCAGCCGGTTCGCCGGCGTCGGGATCCCGTGCACCGCGCCCCGGCGCACGATGGTGCCGTTGAGGTGGTCGATCTCGCTCGGCCGGCCGCGGGCCAGGTCCTGGGCGGTGGACGAGCGCTGTCCGGCCATGGCGGCGCTGAGCGCCATCACGTCGTCGAGGATGCCGGGCGACACGGACACGCCCTCGGCCTCCGCGACGCGCGCGCATTCCTGCACGACGTCCGCGATGACCGCGGCCACGCCCTCGCCCTCGACCAGGCGGCCGTAGGGCAGATGCGTCAGGGCCGACAGGGCGTTGTAGGCGCAGTTGATGATCAGCTTCGCCCAGAGCGCGTCGATGGCCCGCGCCGAGACGGTGGTCGGGATGCCGGCCGCCGCGAACGCGGCGGCGACGCGCGCGCTCGTCTCGGACGCGCCGAGGATCAGGTCGCCGCGCCCGTTGTGCCGGACACGGCCGGGGCCGGCCATCGCTGTGGCGACGTAGACAGCCACCGGCACGACCGGGCGGCCCAGCACCGCGGCGAGCCGCTCGGCGTTGTCGACGCCGTTCTGGAGGCTCAGGACCGTGGCGGCCGGATCGAGATGGGGGGCGATCATCGCGCCCGCCGCCGCGGTGTCGCCCGACTTCACGCAGACCAGCACGAGGTCGGCGCCCGACACGCCCGCCCCCGCATCGGTCGCCCGGACCGGCACGGAGGCCGTCCCGGCCGCGCTCTCCAGCACGAGACCGTCCTTCTCCACCGCCTCGACCAGGGCGGGACGGCCGATCAGCGTCACCGCGTGGCCGGCCCGCGCCAGGAGGAACCCGTAATAGCAGCCGACCGCGCCGGCCCCCACGACGGCGACGGTCAGGGCGGGGCTCGCGGCGGGGCTCACGGCGGGGCTCACGGCGCCACCGCGGCGGCGCGCTCGGGATGGAAGGGCGCCGCGCCCGCTTCAGCCGCGCGGACATGCTCCAGCAGCGCCTGGGCCGGGTGCCGCAGCCGCACGCCGTCGACCAGCTCGGCCTGGGAGCGGCAGGAATAGCCGTCCGCCAGCAGGGTGCAGCCGGGCGCCTCGGCGACGTGGCGGGCCCAGCTCAGGCCGTAGATCGCCTCGGAGGTGGCGCGGTGGCGCGCCTCGTGCCCGTAGGTCCCCGCCATGCCGCAGCAGCCGGCGGCCGGCACCTCGAGCCGCAGGCCGAGATGGGCGAACACGGCCTGCCAGTCCCGCACCGCGCCCGGCGCGTTGGTGCGCTCGGTGCAGTGGGGCAGCAGCCGCATCGTGCGCCCGCCCTGCCCCGGCGCGATCCGGTCGAGGCGGGCGGCGAGCCATTCCTGCAGGAGATGGACTTTCGGAAGGTCGCCGCCGAGCGCCTGCGCGTACTCGGACCGGTAGGTCAGCGTCATCGACGGATCGATCCCGACCAGGGGCACGCCGTGCCCGGCGAGGTCGCGCAGCATCGCGGCGTTCGACCGGGCGACGGCGGCGAACCGCGCCAGGAAGCCGTGCACGTGCAGCGGCTTGCCGTTCGGCCGGTAGGGCACCAGCCAGGGCCGGAAGCCGAGGGCGACGAGGAGGTCGCAGCTGTCGGCCACGACCGCCGCGTCGAAGTGGCTGGTGAAGGCGTCCTGCACCACCAGTACGGACCGCGCGCGCTCCCGCGGATCCAGCCGAGCCAGGGCGTCCGGGGTCGCGACGGCGACGCCGCGCTCCGCCAGCCGCGCCGCGAGCGCGACGGGCGACAGGGCCGGGATCGCCACCAGCCCGGCCCGGGCCAGGATNGGATCGCCACCAGCCCGGCCCGGGCCAGGATCAGCCGGGCCAGCGGGTTGGCCAGGACCGCGTTGAAGAGGCGCGGCGCCCGCGCCGCCAGCGGCAGCAGCGGCTCCAGCGCCGCCACGAGATGGTCCTTCAGCGGCCGCGCGTAGCGCGTGTGGTAGAGCGCCAGGAACTTCGCCCGGAAGGTCGGCACGTCGACCTTGATCGGGCAGGACCCCGTGCAGGACTTGCAGGCGAGGCAGCCGTCCATCGCCTCCTTGACGGCGTGGGAGAAGTCGTCGGCCTCGGACCGGCCGCGGAGGCGGCGCCGCAGGGTCGCCGCCACGTCGGAGAGCCACCCGGCGGGCTGCCGCGCCAGCTCGGCGGCCGGGTCGATCCCGGCCTCCGCGGCGCGGCGCAGCCACTCGCGCATCAGCGAGGCGCGACCCTTGGGCGAGTGGCGCCGCTCCCGCGTCGCCTTCCAGGAGGGGCACATGGCCTCGTCCGCGTCGAAGCTGAAGCAGGCGCCGTTGCCGTTGCAGTGGAGCGCCTCGTCGAAACTCTCCCGGACCGGCGCCGGGATGGTGCGGTCCCGCTCGCCCCGGCGCGGCACGCCGTCGATCCGGGTCAGGCCCGCGCCCCTGGCCGAGGCGATCTTCCCCGGGTTCAGCCGGTCGTCCGGGTCGAAGGCGCGCTTGACCGCCTCCAGCGCCGGCATGAGCGGGCCGAACGTCGCCGGCACGAATTCCGAGCGGAAGCCCTTGCCGTGCTCGCCCCAGAGCAGGCCGCCGTACTTGGCGGTGAGCGCGACGACGCCCTCCGTGACCTCGCGGATCAGGCCGTTCTGGGCCGGATCCTTCAGGTCGATGGCCGGCCGGACGTGCAGCACGCCGGCATCGACGTGGCCGAACATGCCGTAGCGCAGGCCCTTGCCGTCGAGGAGCGCGCGGAACTCCGCGATGTAGTCGGCGAGCCGCTCCGGCGGGACCGCCGTGTCCTCCACGAACGGGATCGGGCGCGCTTCGCCCTTGGCGGCGCCGAGCAGGCCCACCGCCTTCTTGCGCATGGTCCAGAGCCGCTCGATCGCGTCGCCCCGCGCGACGGTGAAGCCGAGGCGCTTCGTGTCGGTGCCGCGCTCGGCCTCCAGCATCCCGGTGAGCCGCGCGAGGGCCGCCTCCACGGTCGCTGCGTCGTCGCCGACGAACTCCACGAGGTTGATGCCGTCCACCGGCCGCCCGGCCGGGTCGTCGGGGAAGAAGGCCCGCACCTCGGCCCAGATCGGGTCCTTGCGGGCCAGCGCCAGGACCGTGGAGTCGATCGTCTCCACCGAGGCGGCGCCGAACGGCAGCAGCGCCTGCGCGTCGCGCAGCGCCGCGTCGAAATCGATGTACGAGAGCGCGACCAGCACGGCGGCCTTCGGGATCGGCAGCACGTTGAGCCGCGCCTCGGCGATCAGCGCCAGCGTGCCTTCCGAGCCGCAGATCACGCTCTTGAGGTCGAACCGGCCGCCCGCGTCGCGCAGATGCGCGAGGTCGTAGCCGGTGAGGCAGCGGTTGAGCTTGGGGAAGCGCTCGGCGATCAGCGCCGCGTTCTCGGTGACGACGGCGTCGACGGCGCGGTGGATGGCGCCGACGCGGTCGTCGCGGCCCTTGGCGGCGTCGAGCCCGGCCGGGTCCAGGGGCTCGGCGGTCCAGACCGTGCCGTCGGTGAGCACGCAGGTCAGCGCGAGGACGTGGTCCCGGGTCTTGCCGTAGAGGCACGAGCCCTGCCCGCAGGCATCGGTCGAGATCATGCCGCCGATCGTGGCGCGGTTCGACGTGGAGAGTTCCGGCGCGAAGAACAGGCCGTGCTTGGCGAGTTCCCGGTTGAGCTGGTCCTTCACCACCCCCGGCTCGACCCGGACGACGCGGTTCGCGACGTCGATCTCCAGGATGCGGTTCATGTGCCGCGAGGTGTCGACCACGAGGCCGTGGCCCAGGGACTGGCCGTTGGTGCCGGTCGCCCCGCCCCGTGGCCGGATCACGATCTCGGCGAAGCGCGGATCCGCGAGGAGCTTGGCAACGCGCACGAGGTCGTCGCGGGTGCGCGGAAAGGCCACGGCCCCAGGCGCCACCTGGTAGATCGAGTTGTCTGTGGAGAAGACCGTGCGGTCGGCGTCCGAGAGCGTCAGGTCGCCCTCGAAGCCGCGCAGGCGCAGCTCGGCGCAGGCCGCGGCGTAGAGCGGGACTTCCTCGGTATGGCGGGTCAGGACCGGGATCATCCGCGCCTTCTACACCCGGCGGATCGCGGGAGACCATCGGCGCCGGGAGGGGGCGCGCTGGCATCCGGCTTGCCACGCACCCGCGACTTCCCGCGACCTCCCGCAATCTCCGGAACGGATGCCCATGAACGCGAGCCTCGAACGGGTCAGGGACGCCCTGGCCGAGCTGATCAAGGCCGCCCTCCTCTCGGACGACGGACTGAGCCGCGCCTGCCGCGACGCGGGTCACGCCAAGCTCGCCGCCCTCGCGGGCGATCCGCCCGAGCCCGAGAGCCTGCGGATGGACGGCGCCTGGACGCTCGCCGTCCAGGAGGCGGAGAGTCCGGAACTCGCGCCGCTGGAAGGTCGGGTGAATCTGACCCTGCCGCGCGCCTGCCCCTTCACCCTGGACGAGCTCCTCGCGCCCGGTCTCGACCTGGATCAGGCCGTGGCGCGCATCCGCAAGAGCGCCTCGACCGGCTGATCGCGCCTGTTGAGGAGTGCCGGCACGGCGTTGCCGCGGGCGGGCGGGACACCCATGTTAGCCTCACAGGACCGACGCCCCGGTCCCGCGCCCGCACGCGGGTCCCGTCTATCGCAGAACTCTCCGGCACCCCCCTTTTGGCACGACGCACCACCGCCCCGGCGGCCGAGCCCACCGCTCCGCAGCCCTTCCCCACCCGCGAGCAGATCCTCGCCTTCGTGGCCGAGTCGAAGGAGCGCGTGGGCAAGCGGGAGATCGCCAAGGCCTTCGGGATCCAGGGGGCCGCCAAGATCGACCTGAAGCGCGTCCTCAAGGAGATCGAGGAGGACGGCGCCCTCGACCGCGGCCGCGGCGGCCTCGCTCCGGCGGGCCACCTGCCGCCGGTCGTGCTGGCCGACATCCGCTCCCGCGACCGCCACGGCGATTTCCTGGCGGTCCCGGTGGAGTGGACCGGGACCGGCAAGCCGCCCGCCATCGTGCTGACCCAGCCGCGCGGCCCCCGCAAGGGCAACCGCCCGGCCCCGGGGATCGGCGACCGCGCCCTGGTCCGGGTCGAGCGCGACGCGGAGGGCGGCTACAGCGGCCGGGTCGTCAAGGTCATCGGGAAGAACAAGGCCGAGATCATCGGCGTCTACCGGGCCGGCGCGCAGGGCGGCCGGATCGTGCCCGTCGAGAAGCGCGCGCAGGGCCGCGAGATCCTGATCCCGCCCGGCGAGGAGGGGCAGGCCCGCGACGGTGACCTCGTCAGCGTCTCGCTGGAGCGCGAGACCCGGTTCGGCCTGCCGAAGGGGCGTGTGCGGGAGCGGCTCGGCTCGCTCGGTTCCGAGAAGGCGGTGAGCCTGATCGCCCTGCACCTGCACAACATCCCGCACGTCTTCGCCGACGCGACGCTGGCGGAGGCCGATTCCGCGAAGCCCGCCACCCTGAAGGGCCGCGAGGACTGGCGCGACCGGCCGCTCGTGACCATCGACCCGCCGGACGCCAAGGACCACGACGACGCCGTCATGGCCGAGGCCGATCCCGACCCGGCCAATCCCGGCGGCTTCGTCCTCACCGTCGCCATCGCGGACGTGGCCGCCTATGTCCGGCCGGGCTCCAGCCTCGATCGCGAGGCGCTGGAGCGGGGCAACTCGGTCTACTTCCCCGACCGGGTCGTGCCGATGCTGCCCGAGCGGATCTCGAACGATCTCTGCTCGCTCCGCGAGGGCGAGGACCGGCCGGCGCTGGCGGTGCGGATGGTCATCGCCGCCGACGGCGAGAAGCGCCGCCACGGCTTCCACCGGGTGATGATGCGCTCACGCGCCAAGCTCGCCTACGCGCAGGCCCAGGCCGCCATCGACGGGCGGCCGGACGACGCGACCGGCCCGCTGCTGGAGTCGGCGCTCCGCCCCCTCTGGGCCGCCTACGCGGCCCTGCGCGCGGCCCGCGACCGCCGGGGGCCGCTGGCCCTCGACCTGCCCGAGCGCAAGGTCCTCCTGAGCCCCGAGGGCGCGGTCGACCGGGTGATCGTGCCGGAGCGCCTCGACGCCCACCGGCTGATCGAGGAGTTCATGATCCAGGCGAACGTCGCCGCCGCCGAGACCCTGGAGCAGGCGCGCCAGCCCCTGATCTACCGCGTCCACGACGAGCCCGCCCTGGAGAAGATGCGGGCGCTCGGCGAGGTCCTCGCCTCGGTGGGCATCAAGCTGCCGAAGGAGGGGGCGCTGCGGCCCGCCCTGTTCAACCGGATCCTCGCCACGGCGGCCGAGACCGAGCACGGCGTCTTCCTCAACGAGGTGATCCTGCGCAGCCAGGCCCAGGCCGTCTACGCCCCGGAGAATCTCGGGCATTTCGGCCTGAACCTGCGCCGCTACGCGCACTTCACCTCGCCGATCCGGCGCTACGCCGACCTGATCGTGCACCGGGCGCTGATCACCGCCTGCCGGCTCGGATCGGACGGTCTCGCGGGCGACGTCTCCCTCGGCGAATTGGCGCAGATCGGCGAGCAGATCTCGGCGGCCGAGCGCCGCGCCATGGCGGCCGAGCGCGAGACGATCGACCGCCTCATCGCCCACCACCTCGCCGACCAGGTCGGCGCGACTTTCGCGGGCCAGATCGCCGGCGTCACCCGGGCCGGCCTGTTCATCAAGCTCGACGAGACCGGCGCGGACGGCTTCGTGCCGGTCTCGCAGCTCGGCGCCGACTATTTCCGCCACGAGGAGGGCCATCACGCCCTGGTCGGCGAGCGCACCGGGGAGACGTTCCGTCTCGGCGACCGGGTCGAGGTGCGGCTCGTGGAGGCCGCGCCGGTGGCCGGGGCGCTGCGGTTCGAGCTGCTCAGCGAGGGCCGGAGCCGCTCCGGCGCGCGGAGCGCCGGTCCGGGCAAGAAATCCGGCGGGCGGCCCTTCAAGGCCGCGCCGCCCGGTCGTCCCCCCGGCATCCGCAACACCGGGTCGCGCCACCGCGGCTCGCGCCGCTGACCCGGGCCGTGTACAGCCAGGGCATGGCCGCCGACGCGATTCCCGAGCGCACCCGCCTGATCCCCGCGATGGCCCGGGGCTTCGTCGGCCGCTGCCCGCATTGCGGCCGGGGCCGGATCTTCGGCCGCTTCCTCAAGGTGCGGCCGGAATGCGACGTCTGCGGCCTGGAGCTGCACCATCACCGGGCCGACGACCTGCCGCCCTACGTGGTGATCTTCATCGTCGCCCACATCGTCGGCTACCTGATCCTGGAGACCGAGAGCGCCTACGAGGTGCCCCTCTGGGTCGAGATGGGCGTGTGGCCGGTCTTCACCCTCGTCTTCGCGCTGGCCCTGCTCCAGCCCGTGAAGGGCGCTGTCGTCGGGCTGCAATACGCCCTTGGCATGCACGGCTTCGCCACGCTACCGCGGAGCCGCCCCGCCCCGGGGCTTGAGGAGACGCGCCTTGCCGGAGCCGCAGCGGGAGCCCCCGATCGTCACAGCTCCTGAGCGGAAGCCCGCCGCGGCGCGCCTGCGGCCGCGCGACGCCGCGACCATGATCGTGATCGACCGGCGCGGTAAGGGCGGCCCGAAGGTCCTGATGGGCCGGCGCAACCCGAACCTCGCCTTCATGCCGGGCAAGTTCGTCTTCCCGGGCGGGCGCATCGAACTCGGCGACCGCCACATGCCGGTGGCCGGGGCGCTCCCGGACTACGCCGAGGCGGCGCTGACCCGGCAGGTGTCCCGGCCGCCGCACCATCTCGGCCGGGCGCTGGCCCTCGCCGCGATCCGCGAGACCTACGAGGAGACCGGCCTGCTGCTCGGCACGACCGAGCACGGCGCCCCGGAGGACGTCCCGTCGGGCTGGGAGGGTTTCGCCCGGCACGGCGTGCTGCCGGATCTCGAGGCGCTGCACCTCGTCGCCCGCGCGATCACGCCGCCCAAGCGCGTGCGCCGCTTCGACACGCGCTTCTTCGCGATCGACCGCCGGATGGTGGCGGCCGAGGAGCCGGGGCGGGTCGAGGCCGATGCCGAGTTCACCGAACTCGCCTGGGTCCGGCTCGACGCGGCCCGCAAGCTCGATCTGCCCTACATCACCCGCGCGATCCTGGACGAGCTGGAGGCGCAGATCGCCGTCGATTTCGCGCCCTACCGGACGATCCCCTTCCATTACGAGCGCTACGGGCGGCGCGAACGGGTGGCCTTGTGAGCGGTCCGGACGGATTGCAGGACGGGCGGCGCGGGATCAGTTCGGAGGATGTGGCGGCGATCTCGGCGGCCGTGACCTGCGTCACGGTCGTCGGCATCGGACTCAGCCTGTCGATCCCGCTCCTCTCGATCGAGATGGAGCGGCGCGGCGCGTCGAGCACGCTCATCGGGCTCAACACCGCGGTGGCGGGCATCGCCAGCATCTGCACGGTGCCGTTCGTGCCGCGCCTCGCCGCGCGGGTCGGCGTCGCCCCGCTGCTCGGGCTGGCGCTCCTCGTCGGGGCGATCAGCCTCGCGCTGTTCCCGCTGCTGCCGGGCATCGCCCTGTGGTTCCCCCTCCGCTTCGTGTTCTCGGCGACGCTCGGGGCGCTGTTCGTCCTCTCCGAGTACTGGATCAACGCCGCCGCCCCGCCGGAGCGCCGCGGGCTCGTGATGGGCATCTACGCCACCGTCCTGGCGGCGGGCTTCGCGGTCGGACCGCTGCTGCTGGCCCTGGTCGGGACCGAGGGGCTGGCGCCCTACGCGACCGGGGCCGCCCTCATGCTGGCCGGCGGCCTGCCCATCGCCCTGGCCCGCGGGCTGTCGCCCACGATCGAGACGGGCTCCGGCCGCGGCATCCTCGGCTACGTCCGGCTCGCCCCCGGCGCCCTGGCGGCGGCCCTGGCCTACGGGGCGGTGGAGACCGGCATCTTCGCGATCCTGCCCCTCTACGGCCTGCGCCTCGGCTACGACGCGCAAGGCGCGGCCGGCCTCGTCAGCCTGATCGCGCTGGGCAACGTGCTGTTCCAGATCCCGTTCGGCTGGCTCGCCGACCGCCTCGACCGGGGCGCGGTGCTCCTCGGCGCGGGCCTCGCGGGGGCGGCGGGCTCGGCCCTGATCCCCCTCGCGGCCGGCCATCCGGCGGCGTTCGGCCTGCTGCTCCTCGTCTGGGGCGGCATCGCCGGCACCCTCTACACGGTCGGCCTCGCGATGCTGGGCGACCGCACGCCGCCGAACGATCTCGCGGGCGCCAACGCGGCCTTCGTGGTGCTCTACAATGTCGGGCTGATGCTGGGGCCGCCGGTGATCGGCGGCGGGCTCGATCTGGTGCCGCCGAACGGGTTCGCGCTGGCGCTGCTCGCCCTGTTCCTGGCCTTCGCCGGCTGGCTCGCCGCGACGGAGCGCCGGCGCGTCCGCTCTTGACCTGCCGGGCCCGATCGGGCATTCACCCGCCCGTATTCGGCCGGGCCCTCCCGGCCATTTGCGTTTCGCTCACGCGGAATGCCGCACCCTGCAGGAGCGCCGCGCCATGGCCAAGGCCGTCACCGTCAAGATCAAGCTCGTCTCCACCGCCGACACGGGCTATTTTTACGTCACGAAGAAGAATTCCCGCACGCAGACCGAGAAGCTGACGATGCGCAAGTACGACCCGGTCGCGCGCAAGCACGTCGACTTCAAGGAAACCAAGATCAAGTAAGGCGGCGGGCTGCCTCGCAGCCCGACCGCCGACAGGGAGCCGCTCCGGAGACGGGGCGGCTTTTCTCTGTCCAGTACTGCCCCGCGCGGGGCGATGGCGCGCGTTCCCGGCGGCCACCCGGCCGCCGCTCGGGCGGCCGACAGCTTGGCACCAGCCCGACTCGTTAACCGTCACGCGTCCCGGACGCGGTGCGATTCTCCGGCCGATCTCCGGCCGGCGGTCTCGGCCAGCCTTGCGGGCGGAGGGCGGGTTCGATGCAGCGGATCCTGCTGGCGATCTTCATCACCGCGACAATCCTCGCGATCTGGCTCGTCCTGACGCTGCCGGCGCACGCGCTCCGGGCGACCCGCGGGTTGCTCACGGAGCGCCGCGTCCCGGCCCGCGCCCGGAGCCGGTCGCTCAGCCGGGGCTCGACGCGGCCAGATCCGGATCGAGTGTCCGCGCCAGGGACCGCGCGATAGCCACGAGGGCCGTCACCATCGGCGTGGACGGCTCGCGCCGCGGGGCGACGAGGCCGATCGTGTGCTCCAGGTCCGGCGCGGTGATCGGGATGGTGCGCACGCCCTCCATGGGACCCAGGGCGTCGACCAGGATCTCCGGCATGATCGAGGCCCAGCGCAGGGTGCGCACATGGGTCAGCAGCACGATCATCGAGTTCGATTCGAGGGTCGCGGCGGGGTCCGCGCCGGCCTCCCGGATCTGCTGGTCGATGATCCGCCGGTTCTGCATGTTCGGCGTGAGCAGGCAGAGGGGCAGGCGGCTGGTCTCGGCCCAGGTGACGCTGGCGCGATCATCGAACGGCCCGCCGATCGCCGTCACCAGGCGGTAGCGCTCCCGGTAGAGGGGAACGGAGATCACCCGCCCGAGGGGCTCGTTGTCGAGGTAGGTCAGGCCCGCATCCGCCTCCAGGTTCTCGATCAGGGAGAAGATGTCGGCGGAGGTGGCGGATTCGACTGTCAGCCGCACGTCCGGGTGCCGCTCGCGGTAGGGCGTCGTGAGGTTCACGATCATCGGCAGCGCTGTGGGGATGGCGGCGATGCGCAGGTGGCCGGTCAGGCCCCGGCGCAGGCCGGTGACCTCCTCGTGCATGGCCCGCGCGTCGGCCACGATGCGCCGCGCCCATTCCAGGACCCGCTCGCCCTCGGGGGTGAAGCCCTGGAACCGGGAGCCGCGCAGCACGAGCTGCACGCCGAAGCGGTTCTCCAGCTGCTTCACGCCGGCCGAGAGGGTCTGCTGGGTCACGCCGCAGGATTCGGCGGCGTGCCCGAAATGCTGCTCGCGGGCGAGCGCGAGCAGGAAGTCCAGCTTGTCGATCACGACGGCGGCATCCCGGCACGGCGAGGCGCCGGAAGCCTAGCGACCCGCCGTGCCGGCCACAACCGAGCGCGCCCGCTCAGCGGAACAGGATGAACGCCTTCGACAGCGTGATGCCGATACCCCAGACGATCGGGATGCCGACCACCGCCCAGGCCAGGGCGGCCCCGGCGCTGAAGCCGCCGCGGCCGATACCGAAGGAGCCGGCCGGCCCCGAGGCCGTCGCGCCCGCGCGGACGTCCAGGGAAGCCCGCTCGGAATCGGACATGAACCAGCTCTTCGCCAGCGGCCGGACCAGCAGGTTGCAGAGGAAGCCGACCGCGAGGAAGCTCGCCAGCACGTACATGGTCCGGCCGTAGAGGTCGGCCCCCTGCACGCCCGCGGCGACCTGCGCCTCGCGGATCTTGGTGATCACGAACGGCCCGACGATGCCGGCCATCGACCACGCGGTGAGCAGGCGCCCGTGGATCGCACCCACGAACTGCGTGCCGAACACGTCGGCGAGGTAGGCCGGCACCGTCGCGAAGCCGCCGCCGTACATGGACAGGATCACGCAGAAGATCGCGACGAACAGCGCCTGCGAGCCGATGCCGGCGGCCCAGGGCGCCGCCGCGTACAGGAGGCCGCCCAGCGCGAAGAAGATCGCGTAGGTGCCCTTCCGCCCGATCCGGTCCGACATCGAGGCCCAGAAGAACCGGCCCAGGATGTTGAACAGGGACAGCAGGCCGACGAAGCCCGCCGCGATGGCCGCGACCTGCGCCTTCTGGCCGGCGTCGAGGGCCGAGAAGCCGGTGCCGGGCAGGCCGATCAGTTCGCCGCCGAAGATCTCCTGGAGCATCGGCGAGGCGAGCGCCAGCACGCCGATGCCGGCGGACACGTTGAGGAACAGGACGAGCCAGATCATCCAGAACTGGACGGTCTTGTGGGCGTCGCGCAGGTGGACGTGCCCCGAGGCGATCATCGCGTTCTTGGCGGTCGGGCTGGTCCAGCCGTCCGGGCGCCAGCCGGCCGGCGGCACCCTGTAGCCGAACGCGCCGCCGAGCATGAACAGGATGTACCCGACACCCATCACCGCCAGCGTCTGCCAGACGCCGGCCGAATCCGCGGTCCGGAAGCTCTTGATCAGGCTGTCGGCCAGGGGCGAGCCGATCATCGCCCCGCCGCCGAAGCCCATGATCGCCATGCCGGTCGCCATGCCGCGGCGGTCCGGGAACCACTTGATCAGCGTCGAGACCGGCGAGATGTAGCCGAGGCCGAGCCCGATGCCGCCGATCAGGCCCATGCCGAGCCAGACCAGCCAGAGCTGGTGGATGTAGACGCCGAAGGCGCCGATCAGGAAGCCGCCGCCCCAGCAGAGGGCGGCGACGATGCCGGCCTTGCGCGGGCCCGCGCGCTCCAGCCAGCCGCCGAACAGGGCGGCCGAGAGGCCGAGGACGACGATGCCGATGGAGAAGACCGTGACGAGGTCGCTGACGCGCCAATCGCAGGTGGTGGTAAACAGGGCCGTCATCACGCCCATGTCCGGGCAGGCAGCCGGCGCCGGCTTGCCCACGGAGAGAGCCCGGGTCAGCGGCAGCCAGAACACGGACAGGCCGTAGGCCATCCCGATGCAGAGATGGATCGCCAGGGCCGCCGGCGGCACCAGCCACCGGTTGAAGCCCGGCCTGGCGACGATCCGCTCGCGCGACAGCAGACTCGGCGTTCCCCCAGGCGCGATCGCGCCTGCCACTCCAGCACCCATGATGGACTCCTCCGCCGCGGCCTCGTTGGCGGGCCGCTGGCGGGCGACCATGCGCGATTTGTGTGCAGGGTGCCAGCGCGTGCCACGCCGAGACGGTGATTTTAATCCCGTTCGGCGCCGGCTGTATGCGTATTGCGTGTGCACGGGCCATCGGGCGCGGTCGGCGACCGGAGCCGCCGCATCACGCCGGCCGCGGAGGAGGCGCCGCGGTGCGGGGCCGGCCACCGGTCCTATCCGGTGTCCGGCCCCGCGATGGGCTCACATGGGCGGGGTCAGGCCGTCCTTCCCGACCGCGATGAGCTTGCCGTCGGCCTTGGCGCCGTCCTTGGCGACGACGGCGAAGACCTTGGCGCCCGGCGTCAGGATCGCCTTGTCGGCGGGCTCGAAGGCGACGATCGGCGCCGAGGACGGCACCACGATCTCCTTGGAACCGTCCTTGCCGTAGCTCACCGTCAGGGTGCGCTCGCCGCCCGAGGCCGCCTTGTCGGCCTTCACGGTGCCGTTGGTCATGGCGCTCTTGACCTTCGGGGCGTTCGACGTCTCGGCCTTGACGGTGCCGTTGGTCATGGCGCTCTTCACCTTGGCGCCGGCGCCGGCGGTCTGGTCGGTGATCGTGTCCCAGCCGTAATGGCCTTCGCCGGTGCCGCGCATCGACTCGGGGAAGAGCACGACCTCGAGGGCGGTCATCGGGTTCTCGCCCTTGGTGGCGGTGCCGATGAAGACGCCGTCCTTGATCTGGTCGAGGCTCGACGGGACCACCCAGGCGAACTTGGCGCCGGCGACGTCGACCGTCTCGGACTTGCCGTCGTCGGTCTTGATCGTGAGCGTGCTGCCGTCGGCCTTGTCGACGGTCCCGCGGACGCGCTCGACCTGCGCGGCGAGGGCCGCGCTCGACAGCAGGGCTGTCAGGCCGGCGGCGACGAGGGTCTTGCTGAGATGCTTCATCGGGGTCCCATCCTGGCTTCAGGAGCCGGGTTATGGGGCGGCCCGCGCGCGAAACAAGGTTGTGCGCAAGCGAAATGATCGCCCTGAGAAACAAATAAGGCGGCGCCCGGGGGACGCCGCCTCATCGGTCGCAGGGGGCGGCCCGAGGACCGCCCGGTGCATGGTCAGGCCGCGAGCGAGCGCAGCACGTAGGGCAGGATGCCGCCGTTGCGGAAGTACTCGAGCTCGTCGAGCGTATCGATGCGGCAGGTCAGCGGGACCTGCTTCACCGACCCGTCGGCGGACTTGATCTCCGCGGTCAGCGTCTGGCGGGGCTTCAGCTCGCCGGCGAGGCCCTTGATCGTGACGGTCTCGTCACCCTTCAGGCCCAGCGACTGCCAGGACGTGTCGCCCTGGAAGACGAGCGGCACCACGCCCATCCCGACGAGGTTCGAGCGGTGGATGCGCTCGAAGCTCTCGGCCACCACGGCGCGGACGCCGAGCAGCTTCGTGCCCTTCGCGGCCCAGTCGCGCGACGAGCCGGTGCCGTACTCCTTGCCGGCGAAGATGACGAGCGGCGTGCCCTGTTCGGCGTACTTCATCGCCGCGTCGTAGATGAACATCTTCTCGCCGGACGGCTGGAAGTGCGTCCACCCGCCCTCGACCACGCCGCCGGAGGCGTCCTTCACCATCTGGTTCTTGATGCGGATGTTGGCGAAGGTGCCCCGCATCATCACCTCGTGGTTGCCGCGCCGCGTGCCGTACTGGTTGAAGTCCTGCACGCGCACCTGATGCGACTGCAGGTACTCGCCGGCCGGCGAGGCCGCGCGGATGTTGCCCGCCGGCGAGATGTGGTCGGTGGTGATCGAGTCGAGGAACAGGCCGAGGATCCGGGCGCCCTCGATGTCCTCGACCGGCTTCGGGGTCTTCTCCATGCCGACGAAGTAGGGCGGGTTCTGCACGTAGGTGGAGCCCGGGTTCCACGCGAAGGTCTCGGCCTCGGTGACCTCGACGTCCTTCCAGTTCTGGTCGCCGCCGAACACGTCCGCGTAGCGGGACTTGAACAGCGCGGAGGTGATGTTCTCCTCGATGAACTGCTGGACCTCGGCGGAGGACGGCCAGATGTCCTTCAGGTAGACGGGCTTGCCGTCCGACCCCTGGCCGAGCGGCTCGGTGGTGATGTCGATCTGGAGCGAGCCGGCCAGCGCGTAGGCGACGACCAGTGGCGGCGAGGCGAGGTAGTTCGCCCGCACGTCGGGATTCACGCGGCCCTCGAAGTTGCGGTTGCCCGAGAGCACCGCCGCGGCGACGACGTCGTTGTCGTTGATCGCCTTCGAGATCGCCTCCGGCAGCGGGCCGGAATTGCCGATGCAGGTCGTGCAGCCGAAGCCCACGAGGTTGAAGCCGAGCGCGTCGAGCGGCTCCTGAAGCCCGGACTTCTCCAGGTACTCGCCGACCACCTGCGATCCGGGCGCGAGCGAGGTCTTCACCCACGGCTTGGAGCGCAGGCCCTTGGCGACGGCGTTGCGGGCGAGCAGGCCCGCACCGATCATCACCGAGGGGTTCGACGTGTTGGTGCAGCTCGTGATCGCGGCGATCACCACGTCACCGTGCCCGATGTCGAAGTTCGTGCCCTCGACGGGGTAGCGGCGGGCGAGGTCGGCGGCCTTCTTGAACTCGCTCTCCATCGAGGCGGCGAAGCCCGCCTTGGCGCCGTCCAGCAGCACCCGGTCCTGCGGGCGCTTCGGGCCGGCGAGCGAGGGCCGGACCTGGCCCATGTCGAGTTCCAGCGTGTCGGTGAAGACCGGGTCGGGGGTCTGAGCGTCGCGCCACATGCCCTGCGCCTTGGCGTAGGCCTCGACCAGGGCGATCCGGTCGTCGGACCGGCCGGTGACCTTCAGGAAGTCGATGGTCTTCTGGTCGACCGGGAAGAAGCCGCAGGTCGCGCCGTACTCGGGCGCCATGTTGGAGATCGTGGCCCGGTCGGCGACCGCCATGTCGTCGAGGCCGGGGCCGTAGAACTCCACGAACTTGCCGACCACGCCCTTCTTGCGCAGCATCTGGGTGACGGTGAGCACGAGGTCGGTGGCGGTGGTGCCCTCGGGCAGCTTGCCCGACAGCTTGAAGCCCACGACCTCGGGGATCAGCATCGACAGCGGCTGGCCGAGCATGGCCGCCTCGGCCTCGATGCCGCCGACGCCCCAGCCCAGAACCGCCATGCCGTTGACCATGGTGGTGTGCGAATCGGTGCCGACGAGCGAGTCGGGGTAGGCGACGTCGGAGCCGTCCTCGGACTTCGTCCAGACGGTCTGGGCGAGGTATTCCAGATTCACTTGGTGGCAGATGCCGGTGCCCGGGGGGACCACTGAGAAGTTGTCGAAGGCCGACTGGCCCCACTTCAGGAAGGTGTAGCGCTCGCCGTTGCGCTCGTATTCCAGGGCGACGTTGTCGGCCAGCGCCTTCGGGGTGCCGAACTCGTCGACGATCACCGAGTGGTCGATGACGAGATCGACCGGCACCAGCGGGTTAATCTTCTGCGGGTCGCCGCCGAGGGCCACCATGGCGTCGCGCATGGCGGCGAGGTCGACCACGGCCGGGACGCCGGTGAAGTCCTGCATCAGCACGCGCGACGGGCGGAACGCGATCTCGACCTCGGCCTTGCCCTTCTGGTCGAGCCAGCCGACGGCGGCCTCGATATCGGCCTTCTTGACCGAGCGGTCGTCCTCGTAGCGCAGCAGGTTCTCCAGGATCACCTTCATGGAGAAGGGCAGCGCGGCCGCCGAGGCGAGGCCGCTCTTCTCGGCCGCGGGGAT
The DNA here is from genome assembly GCF_036441335.1 of Methylobacterium mesophilicum. Taxonomy (GTDB): domain Bacteria; phylum Pseudomonadota; class Alphaproteobacteria; order Rhizobiales; family Beijerinckiaceae; genus Methylobacterium; species Methylobacterium mesophilicum_B. The sequence goes on along the minus strand of NZ_MLBW01000009.1, from coordinate 203,879 downwards.
GGAATAGTAGGTGTAGGTCTTGCCGCCGGCTTCGAGCGTCTGGCGGGCCTTGAAGCTGTCGAGTGAGGGCACGGCTGGTTCTATCCTCGCTGCGGGTTGTCGAACACGCGCAGGCAAGACCTGCGCTACGAGATCCGTGTTCGGCCTGTTTAGCGCCCGACGGGCGCGCGCCGCCCCGGGAGTGCCCGGGCAGGACGATGCGCGGGGGCGATTTGGACGCCCGTGATGCCGCGCGGCGCAGCCGCGGAGGGATATAGAACTTTTCGAATCTGGCCGCTACCGGGTCGTCATGACAGGTGCGTTTTCCTGTCGGGCCCGGAGCGCGAGGGCGCGAGCGCGGTCAGCGGCCGGGCGCTGGGACGCGTCCGGAAGGCGTCCTGCGCGACGGCGCAGCACCGATCCGGGGCGCGGAGCCGGGACCGGGGGTGTCGAGCCGGCGTGAGGGCCGGCATGGCTGAGCCGCGCAGGGCCGGGCGGGTCGCCCGATCACCCCTGCCCCGGCAGGCCAGCGCCGGACAGCGCCTTCGACCGATTCGGCTGGGCCGCGAGCCGGCGCAGGGAGGCGACGTTGGTGGCCGCCTCCTCGGCGCTCATGTCGCGGCGCAGGACGGCCTCGGCATCGGCGAAGCGGCCCTTGAGGCCGAGCACCATGGCGAGGTTCGCCCGCACCCGGGCGTCTGCCCCGGGCTGGTCGGCGGCGAGCCGCAGGGTCTGCTCGGCCTGGTCGAGGTTGCGCGACAGCGCGTAGGACAGGCCGAGATTGGACAGGAGCGAGGGCTCGTTCGGCCGGATCTTGAGGGCGGCCTCGTAGAAGCCCTGGGCGCGGGCCTGCTCGCCGAGCTGGGCGGAGGCCGAACCCTGCGCCGACAGGATGCGCCAGTCGGGGTTGGCGGGGGTGTGCGCGTTGGCGAGCACGTCGATCGCCTCGCGGAAGCGGCCCGCCTCGACCAGCGACTTGCCGTAGGCACCGAGCAGGGCCCGATCCTGCGGGTTGCGCAGGGCGGCCTGCTGCAGCACCGCCGAGGCCTGGCTGATCTGATCGGTGGCGCGCAGGGCGCGGGCGTAGGCCAGCGCCGCGCGCGCGTCGGCGGGGTCGGCGTTGAAGCGCTCGGCCAGCCGGTCGATGTCCTGCCGCGACGGCGCCGCGGCAGCGGACGGGCCGCCGAGGGGGCCGATCGAGCCGGTCGTCTCCGGCGACCTGGTGTTGCAGCCGGCGAGGCCCAGCGCGACGACGGCGACCGCGAGGGCGGCGCGGCGTCCGGCGCGGGCCTGGGACTGGGTGACCCGGTACAGGGCCGTCATCATGGTGCGCTCCGCCGGCATCTGGACCGGGCGCGATGGCACGCGCTTCACGCTCCCGGCCGGCCGGTGATAGAGCGTTAACCCTAATCACCGGTTAAGCCGCCGGTCCGGGCGGCACGCGAGAGGCACATGACCCAGGCCGAGATTCCGGCGACGACCCGCGGGCTCCTGCCCGGCGACACGCCGGCCGTACCGGTGACGCTGGTCACCACCGGGAGCTGGGCGACGGTCGAACCCGGCCTGGAGCCGGCCCAGCGGAGCTTCGCCCAGGCCATCGGCTTCAAGCCGAAGGCGGGCAGCCTCGCGCTCCTGCCCGGCCCGGACGGCGGCCTCGCGCGGGTCCTGTTCGGCCTCGGCGACCCTGAGGCCCCGGCCTACGACCGGCTGCTCGCCGGCAAGCTGCCCGGCCTGCTGCCGGAGGGGACCTTCCGCCTCGACGACGCCCCCGAGCCGGCCGAGGCCGCCCTCGCTTGGCTGATGGGGAGCTACCGCTTCGGCCGCTACCGGACCGGCGGCGGGACCAAGGCCCGGCTCGCGGCGCCGGCCGGCATCGACGCGGCCGAGGTGGAGCGGATCGCGGCCGCGGTGGCGCTGGGCCGGGATCTCGTCAACACGCCGGCCAACGATCTCGGACCCGCCGAGATCGAGGCCGCCGCCCGGGCACTCGGCGACCGCCACGGCGCCTCCGTCACCGTCACGCAGGGCGCGGCCCTCGCCGAGGGATACCCGCTGATCCACGCGGTCGGCGCCGCCTCGCCCCGGGCACCGCGGCTGATCGACCTGACCTGGGGGCCGGCGGACGCGCCGCGCGTGACGCTGGTCGGCAAGGGCGTCGCCTTCGACACCGGCGGCCTCGACCTCAAGCCGTCGGCCGCGATGCTGCTGATGAAGAAGGACATGGGCGGCGCCGCCGCGGCGCTCGCCGCCGCCGACATGGTCATGGGCGCCGGCCTGCGCCTGCGCCTGCGCCTGCTGATCCCCGCGGTGGAGAACGCGGTCGCCGGCAACGCCTTCCGCCCCGGCGACGTCCTGCCGAGCCGGGCCGGGCTCAGCGTCGAGATCGGCAACACCGACGCGGAGGGCCGGCTGATCCTCGCCGACGCCCTCGCCCTCGCGGACGCGGACGCGCCCGCGCTGATCCTCGACTTCTCGACCCTGACCGGCGCGGCCCGGGTGGCCCTCGGACCGGACCTGCCGGCCTTCTTCACGGAGGACGACGCGCTGGCCGAGGCGGTGGCGCGGGCCGGGCGGGCGGCGATCGACCCGGTCTGGCGCATGCCGCTGCACGCGCCCTACGCGAGCCTGCTCGACTCCAAGGTGGCCGACCTCAACAACGTCTCGGGCGGACCGTTCGCGGGGGCGATCACCGCGGCCCTGTTCCTGCGCCGCTTCGCGCCGAACACGAAGGCGCACGGCCATTTCGACCTCTACGGCTGGAACCCCTCGACCAAGCCCGGCCGGCCGGAGGGCGGCGAGGTCCAGACCGCGCGGCTGACCTACGCGCTGCTGAAGGCCCGCTACGGCGGCTGACCACCGCTCCTCGCTGCGCGCCCGATGACGGTGCGGCTCAGGCGAGCCCCGCCTGCCGCAGCACGATCCCGGCCCCGGCGCACAGGGCCAGGGTCTGGAGCGTCCCGAGCCCGAACCGGAAGACCGCGAGGATCGCCGCCAGGGTGAGCAGCAGGGCGGCCGGATCGAGGCTGCCCGGCACCGGCAGGTCGAGCCTGAGCGGGCCGAGCGGCACCGTCTCGACCTGGGCGAACAGCGTCCGCAGCCCGAACCAGACCGCGAGGTTGAGGATCACGCCCGCCACCGCGGCGGTGATCGCCGAGAGCGCCCCCGCGAGCCGGCGGCTGCCGCGCAGGCGCCCGATCAGCGGGGCGCCCGCGAAGATCCACAGGAAGCACGGCACGAAGGTGACCCAGGTCGTCAGCAGCCCGGCGAGCGTCCCGGCGAGCAGCGGCGGCAGGGCGCCGGGCGCCCGGAAGCCCGCCAGGAAACCCACGAACTGGAGCACCATGATCAGCGGGCCGGGCGTGGTCTCGGCGAGGCCGAGCCCGTCGAGCATCTCGCCGGGCTTGAGCCAGCCGAACTGCTCCACCGCCTGCTGCGCCACGTAGGCGAGCGCCGCGTAGGCGCCCCCGAAGGTCACCAGGGCCATCTTGGAGAAGAACAGCGCCACCTGCCCGAAGACCGGCGGCACGCCGGGCAGGATGAGCAGCGCCGCCACCGGCAGGAGCCAGACCGCGAGCCAGAGCGCCGCCGTCCGCAGGGAGGACGCGGCGCCGACGCGCTCCCGCGGCAGCGCCGCCTCACCGATCAGGACGTCCGCCTCCGCGGCCGGATCGGCCGCGCTCTCGGCGGCCGCGCCACGTCTTGCCAGTCCCAGGCGTGCCGGCGAACACCTTCATGACCGCCATGCATTCCTCTTCGTCGCCATGCTCGCCGACGGGGCCGCGCGGGCGCCGGCTTTCACGGGATCGGCCACCGCCAGGATCGCGGCGTGGCGGCCGTCGAGGACGAGGTGGATCGGGCTCCGCCCCGCGCCCGCCAGCGCCTCGGCACGGGCGGCGAGATCCGGGTCGAGGGCGATGCCGAGGCGCTCCAGGTAGCGCGGGGCGCCGAGGGCCACGGCCCGGCCCTCGACCCGTCCGGCGATCCCGAAGCCCGCCACCGCCTCGAAGCTGTCCGGTTCCGCCAGGTCGAGGCCGCGCTCGCGGGCGGCCGCCACGACGGCGCCGGCCAGCGGGTGCTCGGAGCGGGTCTCCAGAGCGGCGGCGAGGGCCAGCGTCGCATCCTCCGCGACGCCCGCGGCCGGGACGATCTCGGTGAGGCGCGGGCGGCCCTCGGTCAGGGTGCCGGTCTTGTCGAGGGCCACCACCCGCACGTCGCGCAGGCCCTGAAGCGCCGCGCCGTCGCGGAACAGCACGCCGCGCGCCGCCGCGCGCCCGGTGCCGACCATGATGGCGGTGGGCGTCGCGAGTCCCATGGCGCAGGGGCAGGCGATGATCAGCACCGCGACGGCGTTGACCAGGGCCGGACCCAGCGCCGGGGCCGGCGCCAGGATCAGCCAGGCCAGGAAGGTCACCGCGGCGATGCCGATCACCGCCGGCACGAACCGCCCGGTGACGCGATCGACCAGCGCCTGGATCGGCAGCTTGCCGCCCTGGGCGCGCTCCACCATGGCGGCGATCTGCGCCACCACGGTAGCGCCGCCGACGGCCTCGACCCGCAGGTCGAGGCTGCCGCGGCCGTTGAGCGTCCCGCCGACCACGGAATCGCCCGGGCCCTTGCGCACCGGCGCGGGCTCACCCGTCACCATGCTCTCGTCGACATGGCTGGTGCCGGAGACCACGGCGCCGTCCGCCGCCACCCGCTCGCCCGGACGCACCCGGACGACGTCGCCGAGGCGCAGGGTGTCGAGGGGAACCTCGGTCTCCGCTGCGTCGCGGACGACCCGGGCGGTCTTCGGCGTCAGGTCCATCAGCCGCGCGATCGCCTGACCCGTGCGCCCCCTGGCGCGGGCCTCCAGCGTCCGGCCGAGGAGGATCAGCGTGACGATCAGGACGCTCGCCTCGAAATAGAGGTGCGCCGCCCCCGCCGGCAGAAGGTCGGGCGCCAGGGTCGAGACCAGCGAGTACAGGTAGGCGGCGCCGGCCCCGAGGGCGACCAGGGCGTTCATGTCGGGATGACCGCGCAGCAGGCCCGGAACGCCCCGCAGGAAGAAGCGCCGCCCGGGGCCGGCGAGGACCAGGGTCGCCAGCGCGGCCTGGACCAGGGCCGTCACCGGGCCAGCGTGCAGGGCGGGCAGGAGGTGGCCGCCCATGTCGAGGACCACGACGGGCGCCGACAGCAGGGCGGCGACGATCAGGTCGCGGCGCAGGGCGCGCCCCTCCTCGGCCTGACGGGCTGAGGGGTCGACCGGGTGGCCGGCGTCGACCGGCCGGGCCTCGTAGCCCGCCGTCTCCACGGCCGCCACCAGCGCCTCCATCGGCACCACGCCCTCGGGATGGCGGATCGCGGCCCGGCCGGCGGCGAGGTTGACGCCGGCCCCGGTCACCCCCGGCACGGCGGCCAGCGCCCGCTCGACGCGGCCCACGCAGCTCGCGCAGGACATCCCCTCGACGGCCAGCAGGCTCTGCGTCTCGGGCACGGGGTAGCCGGCCTCCGCGAGCGCCGTCGCGACGTCGCCCGGGCTCGTCGCCCCGTCGAGGACGAGGCTGGCGCGGTGGGTGGCGAGGTTCACCGCCACGTCCCGCGCGCCGGGCAGCGCCGCGAGGGCGCGCTCGACGCGGCCGACGCAGGAGGCGCAGGACATACCCTCGACGGGGAGGGTCAGGGCGACCGATCGCGACATGGCGGTGATCCGGTTCGAGGCATCCATGCCCGGTCAGATGGGGCTTCCCATAATGGGAAGGTCAAGGGGTCCGCGGGCGACGCTCCGGAGCGGTCCGGCGGAGGCAGAGACGCCGTTGTCGAATCGCGCGCGCCCGGCCAAGGTCGCCGCCCTGCCGGAGCGACGGGGACACGGATGAGCGAACCGCTGACGATCTACGGCGACCCGGGTTCCGGGAACTGCCTCAAGGTCAAGTGGGTCGCGGCCCAACTCGGCATCCCGGCGGTCTGGCGCGACGTCGACGTCCCGGGCGGCGGGACGCGCAGACCCGAGTTCCTCGCCCTGAACCCCGCCGGCCGCGTGCCGATCGTCGTCCTGCCCGACGGCACCGTGCTGTCGGAATCGAACGCGATCATCGTCTACCTCGCGGAAGGCTCCGCGCTGGTGCCCGCGGAGCGCCTGCCGCGCGCCCGAATGCTGCAGTGGATGTTCTGGGAGCAGTACAGCCACGAGCCCTACATCGCGGTTCGCCGCTACCAGATCCACTATCTCGGGCGGGCGCCCGAGGATCTCGACCCGAAGCTCGCCGAGCGCGGCGCCGACGCCCTGCGGCTGATGGAGGACACCCTCTCGCGCTCGGCGTTCATGGCGGGCGAGACCCTGACCCTCGCGGACGTCGCCCTCGTCGCCTACACCCGCATGGCCCGCGAGGGCGGTTTCGACCTGGCGGCGTACCCGGCGATCCGCGCCTGGGTCGGGCGCGTCGAGGGCGGGCTCGGGATCGGCCCCTACGCCGGGCCGGCCTGATCGGCCGCGGGCTGCGGCGGCGCGGCGCCGTATTCCGGCAGGCTGACCCGCACGGTCGTCCCCTCGCCGGCCACGCTCTCGATGGCGAGGCGGCCGCGGTGGCGGTTGAGGCTGTGCTTGACGATGGCGAGCCCCAGCCCCGTGCCGCCGCGGGCGCGGCTCGAGGCGACGTCGACCCGGTAGAAGCGCTCCGTCAGCCGCGGGATGTGCTCGGGCGGGATGCCCGGCCCGTCATCGGCCACCGACAGGACGACGCGGCGGCCGAGCCGGGGGTCGTCCTCGCGGGCGAGCCCGACGCTGATCCGCCCGCCGCCGTACTTCACCGCGTTCTCGATCAGGTTCTCGATCACCCGCGCCAGCTCGTCGGCGTCGCCGGGGACCGCGTAGGGGCCCGCCCCCTCCTCCAGCCGGATCGCGGCGCCCCGCGCCTCGGCCGGCGGCCCCTGGGCGTCGACCATCTGGCGGGCGAGTGCCTTGAGATCGACCACCGCTGTGGGGGCGACGTGCTCGCGCAGTTCGATCCGCGACAGCGACAGCAGGTCGTCGATCAGCCGCGTCATCCGCAGGGCCTGGACGCGCATGATCTCCAGGAAGCGCTCCCGGGCCCGCGCGTCGTCGCGGGCCGGCCCCTGCAGGGTCTCGATGAAGCCGATCAGGGTAGCGAGGGGCGTGCGCAGCTCGTGGCTGGCGTTGGCGACGAAATCGACCCGCATCGCCTCCAGGCGCCGGGCCGAGGTGAGGTCGCGCAGGAACAGCAGCGCGCTGACGCCGGAGCCGTCGGGCATCGGCAGGGCGCCGATCTGGACATCGAAGGTCCGCTCCAGCGGCACCCGGGTCGACAGCGCGACGCGGCGCGGGAGGCCGGAACTCAGCACCGCCTCGATGCCGTCGAGGACCTCCGGGTCGCGGAGCGCGAAGGACAGCGGCCGGGCCTGATGCAGGGCCGGCAGCAGCGCGCGGGCGGCGGGATTGGCCTCCAGCACCAGGGTCCGCCGGTCGACCAGGATGACCGGATCCGGCACGTGGGCGAGCAGCGCCTCCGCGACGGCGTGGCGCGGCGTGGTGGCGGCCGGTCGCGGGACGGGGGCCTCGCNGGCCGCCGAGCCAGCCGCCCAGGCAGACCGCCGCGAGGCCGATCAGGATCAGCGGGAGGTCGAGTCGGCCGGACAGGGCGGCGGCGAGCCCGAACAGGCCCGCGGCGATGGCGGCGCCGGTCCAGGCGGGGGAGCTGCGCAGGCGGCCGGACATGGCGGGCGCGGCCGGCCGATCAGCGGGGTTCGGACTCGTCGTGCCACGCGCGGCCGGACGGTCCGGCCGTGCCCTCCGGCGGGCCGGGATCGCGGGCGCCACCCGCGCGCTTCACGATCTCGTAGAGGCCGAGCATCGCCAGGGCGGTCACGAACGGGACGACGTAGTAGCAGCCCCGGAACAGCAGCAGCGAGGTCAGCACCTCGTTGCGCGGGAGGCTCGACAGCGCGAGCAGGATCGTCGCCTCGAACACGCCGATGCCGCCCGGCGCGTTGGACGCGATGCCCAGCATGGCGGCGAGCACGTAGATCGCCAGGAACGTGGTGAAGCCGAGCGTCGTCTCCTGGGGCAGCAGCACGTAGAGCACCGCCGCCGCCGCGCAGACGTCGCCGATGCCGACGATCATCTGGCCGATCGAGACCGAGGCCCCGGGCAGCTCCAGGCGCCACTGCTTGACGGTGATGCTGCGCTTCTTGGCCGAGACCCAGGCGAGGTAGCCGAGCACCAGGGCGAGCGCCGCGAGGCCGACGCCCTGGTTGATCCGGATCGACGTGAAGGCGAGCCCGGCGAGCTGGCCGGCCTCGATGATGAGGCTCAGGCCCAGCACCACGCCCATGCCGAGCCAGAAGGTGAAGCCGGCGATGACGGTGAGCGCGGCGATCTTGGCCGTCGAGAGCCCCTGCCGGGCGTAGATCCAGTAGCGGATCGTCCCGGCGGTGAGCAGCGGGAAGCCGAGGGTGAAGCTCACGGCGTAGCTCGTGAACGAGGCGAGCGCGGTGATCCGGTAGGGCACCTTGATCTTGAGCTGGCGCAGGGCCAGCGCGTCGTAGCCGGTCAGGAACAGGTAGCTGACGCCGACGAATAGGAAGGCGAGGCCGAGCTGCTCGGCGGTCGCGGCCGCGATGGCGCTGCGCACCTCCGCCCAGCTGACGCTCTGCACGAGCTTCCACAGGACGCCGAGGGAGACCGCGAACAGCACGATGCTGGCCGCCGTGCCGATCCAGGCATAGCGGCTGCTCAGGCTCTTCCGCTTCGAGCCCCCTTCGGCATCGTGCTGGACCGGCTCGACCGGCTCGGCCGGTCCCCGGTGCTGTCCCTGAAAATTCATGCCGATCGGCGTCCGCCCTTCCGGCTGCGCGGCCCGGCCGAAGGCCGTCAGCCCGTGCCGGAATCTCCCGGACCGCGGCCCGTTGCCCCGCATGTAGGCCGAACCGGGGCGCAAGGCCAGGGAAGGCAGGCCCGTGACGGGCGATCTATCCTCAGCCGGAGGTTCGTCCGAGGATCGCGGCCGCCTCCGCGAGGCCGCGCCGGATCCGCGCGGGCACTTCCGGCGCGGTGCAGACATAGGTCGGGCTCGGGTACGGCACGCGGATGACCGGCAGGTCGGCGCGGAAAACCGCGAGGGCGGGCGCCGCCTCCCCGGCGAAGCGGCCGGCCAGCACCGCCACGGCGAGGCGCGGCAGCAGGTCGAGGAGCGGGGCCAGGTAGGGCGCGGCCGCCGCGACCTCCGCCCGGCGGGGCGCCCGGTTGCGGGCGCCCTCGGCGTGGATGAGCCAGGGGACCGCGTTCCAGATCAGCGTGTCGGCCCGGCTGAGCCCGGCCTCGGCGAGGAAGCGGAACAGGTTGGCGGCGGTGCCGTTCGCGCTGTCGCGGGTGACGAAGCCGGTGCGCAGGACCGCCGGGCCGGGGGTCTCGAGGAGGAGGAGCATCCGCGCGCCGACGCCGCCGTCCAAGGGGTCGGGCGCCGGGACCGGGGCGCCGCGCTCGGCCGCGATGGTCGCCGCCAGCGCCCGGATCGGGGCGATGTGGGGGCTGTCGATCAGGGCTCCGGATCGGCCAGCGCCTTCGGCGCCCGCGGCTCAGCCGGCATCGAGACCGGGGATCGCGGGGCCGAGGCGGCCGGACCGGCGGAAGCGCTCGGTGCCCTGTTCCCGGGCGAGGCGCGCGTCGAGGCCGGCCACGCCGCCGAACTGGAAGCCGATCTGGCTGGCATAGGCCGCGCAGGCGGCGCGCTTCCGGGCCTGCGCGTCCGGGGCGAGGCGCATCGCGGGCTCGGCGAGGTCGGCGAACAGGTCGGCGAGGGGTTCCTTCGGGGCGGCCTCCCGCACCGTGTAGGGGAAGTCGCGCCACCACAGGATCGGCTGCGCCGGCGCGAGGCCGCGCAGCGCCCGCACCGCCTGGACGTGATCGACATGGCCGCCGATCGCCTGCGGGGCGAGGAGGAGGTCAGGGCCCTCCGCGGCGATCAGCCCCGCGATGGCCGGCGCCAGATCGGCCGCGACGCAATCGTCGGCGCGGGTGTCGGCGAAGAGCTCCGGCGCCGAGCCGTAGCCTCGGTGCGGTGCCTCCCGGAACGGCAGGTGGACGGGCGGCGCGATGCCGAGCGCCGCGGCCGCGCGGACATCCTCGTCCCGGCGCAGGGCCATGTAGTCGATCTCCGGTCCCAGCCCCTTGTCCAGCTGGCAGGCGAGCGCGAAGCCCCTCGGCTCGGCGACGCTGCCGGTGAACAGGGTCGCCATCACCACGCGCCAGTCAGCTTGCGCGAGGCTTGCCAGGAGGCCGCCGCACGAGAAGGCCGCGTCGTCGAGATGGGGCGAGAGGGCGAGCGCGGTGGGCATCGTTCGGGTGCGACGGTCTCGATGGGTTCCAACCCGCGCTCAGAGCAGGTGCGGCTCGGCGCGGAAGCGGCAGGTCGGATCGTGGGGCAGGTCCGGCGAAAAGCCGGTGGCCGGCCGCTCGCCGCGCACGCGGGCGTAGACGTCCATGATCTGCCGCCCGACCGCGTGCCACGAGTAGACCCGTCGGCACTCTTCCAGGCCGGCCGTCGCGATGCGGCGGCGCAGATCCGCGTCCGCGATGACCCGGGTGAGCGCGGCGGCCTGCGCCGGGACGTCGCCCGGGTTGACCAGCAGCCCGTTCTCCCCGTCGCGCAGGCAGTCCGAGACGCCGACCGCGTGGCACGAGACGGTGGCGAGCCCGGCCGCGAGCGCCTCCAGGATCGTGTTGGAGAAGCCCTCCGCGTAGGTCGGCGAGACGAACACGTCGGCGTGGCGGTAGAGGTCGGGCACGGAGCCGTACTCGGCGTAGCCCGTGAAGGCGATCTCGCGCTCTGAGAAGCCGCGCTCGGCGGCGAGCGCCTTGGCCGGGTCCACGTCGGGTCCGATGCCCGAGATGGTGGCGGCGAACGGCGTGCCCTGCGCGCGCAGGATCGCCAGGGCCTCGATGAAGTCGAGCACGCCTTTCCGGCGGTCGACCCGGCCGTGGTAGAACAGCCGCACCGGGCCGGCATGGGGCGCCGGCAGCCCGTCGGGCGTGCCCTGCGCGAACCGGTCGGTGTCGACCGCGCCGGGCACGATCGTGAAGCGGGCGGGGTCCGACCCGAGCCGCTCGCAGACCTCGTCCACGAAGGAGGCGCCGCCGATCAGCAGCGCGTTGGCGTGGGCCAGCACCTCGCACATGGCGACCCGGTGGGTCTCGCAGCAGGAGCCGACCCAGTGGCCGTCGCCGCCCTGGATCGAGACGACGCTCGGCACGCCGAGTTCGCGCGCGGCGAGCAGGACGGCCCAGCCGGTGGGGTAGCCGTACTGGGCGTGCAAGATGTCGAAGGGTTGTCGAGCGTGCTCGCGGCAGATCGCGTCCACCATCGCGGCGATGTCGCGCTCGAAATCGCCCGACGCCTGCTCACCGAGCTGCTCCAGGCCGATCACCCGCACGCCCGGCACCGGCGGGGGCGGCCCGCCCCCGTAGACCCGGGTGCCGAAGGCGTCGCCCCGGTACTGCGAGATCATCGTGACGTCGTGGCCGGCGCCGACCAGCTCGCGCAGCAGGTTCTGCGCGTAGACGCTCATGCCGGATATCGCCGGGAAGTAGCGGCGGCTGAGGAAGAGGATTCTCATCGTTGCACCGTGGGGCGCAGTCCGTTGGTGGCGGAGCACGACCTGCCCCGTCTCTCGTGCGGGCGAGGGTTAGGGTGAGGGACGAGAGATCTCAGGACAAAGCGCACCAACGACGTCTGCGTCGGTCGCGCTTCATTCGGACAGTTCTCACCCCTCACCCTGTCCCTCTCCCGCGCGGGAGAGGGGACCTGCGCCCGCTCCTGAAGCAGCGTGGTCGCAACGGACACCAGCATCAGCACGCCCGACGGGAGCCGAGGCCCGCGCCATGCCGAGACGGTGGTCTGCGTGTGATCAGCTGAAACGGCCATGCTCACTGCCATTGCCGCCGCGTCTCCTGCTCGCCGGCGAGCACCGGCCCGGGGCGCCGGCAGCCGCGGAGGTACTCCAGCGCCTGCGGGATCATCACGTCGGCCCGGTGGCTCTCGCGGGACAGCTCGACGCAGATCAGCTTGCCGAAGCCGACCTCCTCCAGGGCTTCCAGCACGCCCGGCACGTCCATGTCGCCCTCGCCGAAGGGCAGGTGGATGTGGCTGCCGCGCTTCATGTCCTCGATCGCCACGGTGCCGATGCGGTCGGTGAATTCCCGCACGGCCGCCGCCGGCTCGCGCTCGCCGGTCACGAGGCAGTGGCCGGTGTCGAGGGCGAGCTTCAGCCCCGGCACGTCGAGCGCCGCGTAATCGTCGAGCGTCTCGATCAGCATGCCGGGCTCGGGCTCCAGGCACGGCACGACGCCGGACTCGGTCGCGAAGGCAGCGACCTCGTGCAGCCCCTCCTCCAGCCAGCGCCGGGCCTCGCCGTGATCGACGCCGGGCTTCGGCACGCCGGCCCAGAACGAGACCGCCTCGGCGGAGAGCATGGCGCCGATCTCGATCGCCCGCTTGAGGAAGCCCACGCGCCGGGCGCGGCCCGCGGCGTCGGCGGTCACCAGCGTCGGCTCGTGCTTGGCGGAGGGATCGAGCAGGAAGCGGGCGCCCGTCTCGATGACGCAGGTCAGCTCCAGCTTCTCCAGCAGGCTCGCGACCCGGCCGGCTTCCGCCGCCCAGGTGTCGGAGAACGGGTCGAGGTGGTGGATGTCGAGCGTGAGCGCCACGCCGTCGTAGCCCGCCGCCTTGATCAGGTGGATCGCGTCGTCGAGGCGGTGATTGGCCGCGCCGTTGGTGTTGTAGGCGAACCGGAGCGTCACGCCGCCCTCCCTTTCCGCTGGGCGAGGCGGAACGGCGCGTGGTGCGATTCCGGCTCGCGGTAGAGCGGATAGTGCCGCCCGACGATCCGCTCGGCCAGGGCCACGTCGAACAGCGGCTGGCCGCCGAACCGCTCCAGGGCCTCCGGCGTGAGGCGCACCGGCCGCAGAGTCTCGCTCTCGGCGCCGAACTGGATCAGCGGGTGGTCGCGGTCGAGAAGCTTGCGCGTATTGCGCTCGCCGATCCGGTAGTAGCTCATGGTCTCGACCTCGAGCCCCGGCACGATCGCCTTCACGACGCCGACCCCGCCGCCGGGCGGCGTGCAGTCGACGTAGAGCACGTCGAATCCGGCCTCCAGCAGCCGGTCGCAGGCGATCTTCCCCCGCGCGTGTCCGTCCGAGGCCTGTGTGGAGGGCAGCTCTGAGAACCGCTTGGTGCTCCGCTCCGAATACACGGTGTCGGCCAGCACGCCGCGCAGGTCGGCAGCGGGCATCTCGATCCATTCGAGCATCGCCTGCAGGGCGCGGCTCTCCTCGAGGTCCAGGCTGGGCAGCGCCTTCTGGATGAAGGCGTCGATGTAACCCGGTGGGGTTACCGTGGCGGCCATGTCGAGGGGGCCGTGGCCGAAGGTCTTGCGCACCCGGGCGGCCTGGAACTCCAGGAGCGCCTTGCGCAGAGCCCGCTCCCGGTCCGGGTCACAGGCCTCGCCGCAGGCCGAGAGGGCGATCGGCGCCGGGGTGCGCGCCGGATCCTCGTCGTAGCCGACGACGTAGAGATTGGTCAGGCCGAACTGGTCGGTGGCGAATTTCGGCAGCGCCCGGATGCCGAGTTCCTTCAGACGGGCCAGCATCGCGGCGTTCTCCGGGCCGATGCCGTCGAGATCGAGCATCACGCCCTGGTCGAGGGCCCGGAACAGCAGGCCGTTGCCGTCCCGCTGGAGCAGCTCCAGCACGCCGTGGCCGAGCGCGAAGGGCACGTCGGGCCCGGCGCCGAGGCCGTTGGTGATCAGGTTGGTGAAGGGCTTGTAGCCCTCCGACAGCTCGAAATAATCGGTCGCCGCGACGTCGAGCGGCATCAGCACGATCTCGCCGGTGGCGTGGCGGACGCTCGGCGTCCATTCCAGCTCCGTGTCGCGGCCGACCGGGGAGCCGGCGGGCAGGCAGAGGGTCAGCGGATCCGCGACGGATTTCGTGCCGTAGACGCGAGCCAGATCATTGTAGCTCGCCCGCTCCTTGGCCCGCGGCAGCACCGCGAGGGACGGCATCAGGTTCTCGGCGATCTCCGCGACGGCACCGATCAGCGCCTCGTCGTCGGTCGCGCCGTAGCCGATGCCGGAGGGCATCGCGCCGACGAAGAACGGGTCGTCGAGGAACAAAGCCACGAACCAGACCGGGATGCCGGTGCGGTCCAGGGGCGCCAGGGGGAAGCCGACGACGCGCCCTTCCGGCAGGACGTCGAGATAGGCCCTGACGGGATCGGGCAGGGTCCCGGGCAGGCCCTCGATCGGCCGCGCGGCGCCGAACCGATAGGGGCGCGGCGCCTTGATCCGCGCGTGGCGCGCCCGGTCGTCCTGGTCGTGGAAGGCGTCTGCGTTGCTCACGTCGTGTTCCCGTCTGCCGCGACCGCCTGCCTTCCCGGCTCCGTCCCCCCTCGTCCTGAGGTGACCGCGAAGCGGGCCTCGAAGGAGGGCTCCTTCGCAGCCTCCGCCGCGCTCCGGCACCTCAGGATGAGGGGGTGAGTGGGAGATGCTTGAGTCGGTCGCGTGATCGAATGTCCTGTCCGCTACCCCTGCCCGTAGGCGCGGGCGACGAGCCGCATCGTGTGAAGGTCTCGGGGCGCCGAATACGCGACCCGCTCCTCGGGCCGGCGCAGGGCCGAGCCGAAGGCGCGCACCTGCTCGGTGAAGGGTGAGCTGTCGGCGTCGAAGGCGAGCGCTTCGGAACGCCCGCCGGCACCGTCTACGAAGGTCAGCGACCCGCCGGCGGTCTGGCCCATTGTGTTCTCGGCCACGAGCAGGCCCTTCGTGCCGACAACCTCCAGGCGGCGGCGGGGCAGCGCGTCGGGGCAGTTGTAGGCGACGTGCAGGCTGGCCAGCGCGCCGCTCGGCGTGCGCCCGATCAGCAGGGCGCCGTCGTCGACCGCGTAATCCTGGGCCTTGGTCTGGGTCAGGGCCGCGAGGTCGGCGATCGGCTCGCCGAGCAGGTAATCCACGAGGTCGAGCCCGTGCGGGGCGAGGTCCATCAGCGCACCCCCGCCGGCCTGGGCGGCGTCGATCCGCCAGTTGGGCTGCCCGGCCTCCGACCAGTCGCGCCCGAGCCAGCAGGCGTAGACGATCCGCACCGCCGTGACCGAGCCGAGCCGCCCGGCCTCGACCTGAGCGCGAATCATCCGATGCGCCGGGTGGTGCCGCTGGTCGAACGCCGTCCCGTAGAAGATGTCCTCCGACTCGACCGCGCGGACCATGGCCTCGGCGTCGTCCAGCGTCGCGGCCATCGGCTTCTCGCACAGGATCGCCTTGCCGGCGGCGGCCAGCGCCTCGACGGCGCCCCGGTGCAGGTGATTGGGCGTCGCCACGTAGACGGCCTCGACGTCGGGTTCCGCGATGAGGCCGGCGAGATCGGCATGGGCGCGCGCCCCCGTTCGCTCGGCCGCGGCGCGGCTCTCCGGGTTCGGATCGCTGACCGCGACCAGCCGGTGCCCGGCGGCACGGATGCCCGGCTCCATGTAGTCGCGGGCGACCCAGCCGTAGCCGACGATGCCCCAGCCGACCGCGTCCATCACCAGCGCTCCGGCAGGTCGACGAACTCGCGGACGCGGACGCGCTGCGTCTCCTGCACGTCGAGGTCCTCGGTGAAGGTCAGGTGCTCGGGGCCGGGGGAGTGCAGCGGATAGGTGGCGCGGGGTGCGTATTCCGCCTCGTAGCGCTCCGAGGGCCAGCGGACGACGTAGCCGTCGCCCTCGGGCACGTAGAGCGGGTTGAGCCGCAGAACCGTGCCGGGCTTCGGCAGGGTCAGGCCGTCGACCAGGGCGCGCGGCGCCGGGCGCATCCCGGGGCCGCAGACCACCGAGAACGCCTCGCAGGTTCGCAGGGCGGCGGGATCCTGCGGGCCGGGCGCCCGCGCCTCGACCAGCGCCCGGGTCAGCTCCGCGTCGTCGTAGACCAGGGCGTCGGGGAAGAACTCGGCGATCTCCTCCGCGGTCACGGCCCTGCCGGCCGAGAAGCCCGGGCAGTCGCGGTTGTGGATGTGGCTGAGCGCCAGCCAGCCGTCGTCGCCGGCGTTCTGGCGGAGGCTCTCGAGGAGCGCCGCCTTGTCGTCGAGGAAGTAGAAGGCGTCGTTGCAGACGACGAGGTCGACCGGCGCCCCCGGGATCGGCCAGTGGGGCGAGCCGGCGTCGAAGCAGACGAGCTGCGCCTTCTCGCCGACGACCCAGTGGCGCGCGACCCAGAGCTTGGCGAAGACCACGTCGGCGCCGGCGACCCTGCAGCCGCGCCGCTGCAGCTCGCGCAGGTAGTGGCCGATGCCGCAGGCGAACTCGAAGACGCAGACGGGCTCGTTCCAGTGCGCCTCCAGCAGCGACAGGCCGGCCAGGAAGGTCGGGTCGCTCCAGCGGTGCAGGAAGTAGTCGCCGACGCGGCCCCAGCCGAGCAGGTCGACCGCGTCGCGCAGGGTCGCCTCGCGGCGCGTCCTGATCAGCCGGATGATCCCGGCGGGATCGGCCGGCGGCCCGTTCCACCAATCGTCCTGATCGACCAGCAGGGCGGCCAGCGCCTCGTCGGGCTCGCCGGCGTCGAGATGGGCGAGCACCCGCTCGACCAGGGCCGCGCGGTCGATCCGCAGGTACGGGATGCCGTCGATCACGGGCCAGCGCGCGCCGGTCTCCGCGTCGCGGAGGGCGTGCGGGCCGTCGGCCTTCAGCGGGTTGCCGGTATCCGGCGAGAGGATGTCGAACGGGATCATGGTTCTCGGGGCCGCCCGGGCAGATGGGCGACCGGGTCCGGCGATCAAGGGATGCGCATGTCGGCGAGGACACGATCGTGGAAGCCCTTCACCGGGCCGGCATGGACCAGCTCCCACTCGTCGAGCACCATCGCCATCGTGGTCGAGGCCCCGCGGAGATGCTGGGCGATCTGGAGGACGCGGTCGATGCAGTCGGCCGCGTGGAAGGCGCGGCCCTCGGCCGTGGCGTCGTCGGGCAGCACCGCGCGGGCGCGCTCGACCTGGGCCCGCAGGGGCTCGGCGAGTTCGGCGAGCGCCCAGGCGGTGGTGGTCGCCATGATCGGCCCGAGATGGTCGCCGAGCAGCATCTCGCCGGTGAAGCCGGCATCCGGCATCGCGGCGTTGTGGAAGTGGTGGGCCATCGCGGCCAGGAAGACCGTGCCGGGATCGGCCCGGTAGAACGGGCTGAGACAGACGCCGTAGACCGCCACGATCAGGCAGTGCTCGGCGTGGTTCTCCGGCGGCTCCAGCAGGATCCGGGCGCGACCGGGACAGGTGACGCCCGCCCGCGGCTGCTGTGCCAGGGCGGCGACGAAGCCCGGCAGCNCGGACGCGGCGCGAGCCGCGCGCGCAGGCGGTCGCGGAGGTCCGGATCGAGGTCTCCGGTGACGGCGTCGAAGCCCGCGACCAGCACCGCGGAGGCGTCCGCGTCGGAGAGCCCCGCCGCGGTCAGGAAGGCCGCGTCGAGGTCGCAGAGGCGCGTCGCCGCCAGCGTGACGGCCGCGATGTCGAGGGCGACGTCGTCGGGCGCGGCGCCGCCGGTGAGCAGCCCCCAGCCCTGGGCGAACAGCCGCTCGGCGATCGACCCCTGCCGGCCCGCCGAGTGGACGCGCTTGAGGTCGTTCATCTCGACCATGAGGTCGCGCAGCGCCTCGGGCGCTGCGGCACCGGATTGCGACGGGTGGTTCTCGCGGAGCATCATTTCTCTCGGCCGGATGAGGCTCGGGGCCTCACAGGCGGCTGGGGCGGACGCGCCCGTCGTCCGGTCGGACGCGGGTCCCCTCTCCCGTGCGGGAGAGGGACAGGGTGAGGGATGCGACCTCTCCGGAAAGACCGGGTCCCTCACCCGAACCCTCTCCCGCACGGGAGAGGGGCCGGCTCCGGCCCGTCGTCGACGACGCCGCCGGACCGAGATCGTGCCGTGGTCGTCGAAGCGGGATGCCTCAGTGCACGCCCAGCCAGTCGCGGAGCATCTGCTCCTGCTTGCCGAAGGCGTGCTCCGGGCCGTGGCCGTTCTTGACCATCGGCGCCTTGAAGAAGGTCGAGAGCTGCTCCTGCACGCCGCCGTCGCCGCGCTTGTGGGCGAGGTCGAGGACGCGGGCGATCTCGATGACGAGCGGCGCCGCCAGGATCGAGTCCTTGCAGAGGAAGTTGACCTTGATCTGCATCCGCTGGCCCATGAAGCCGGTGACGTCGATGTTGTCCCAGGCCTCCTTGTCGTCACCGCGCGGGCGGTAATAGTGGATGTGCACGAGGTGGTCCTCGACCGGATAGCCGAGGATCGAGTCGAGCACCGTGCCCTTGGTGTTGAGCTTCGACTGCAGCGAGTTCGGGTCGTTCAGCGCGAGGCCGTCGCGGTTGCCCAGGATGTTCGTCGAGAACCAGCCGTCGACGTGCAGGGCGCGCGCCTTCAGGGCGGGGGCCAGCACGGTCTTCATCATGGTCTGGCCGGTCTTGCCGTCCTTGCCGGCGACCGGGACGTTCAGCTCCTTGGCGAGTTCCAGGAGCGCCGGGACGTCGGCGGCGACGCTCGGGGTGAAGTTGGCGTAGGGGATGCCGCTCTTGATCGCCGCGTAGGCGTAGAGCATCGCCGGCGAGATCGCCTCGTCGCTCGAATCCAGGCCCTTCTCGAAGGCGGCGGTGGAGTTCAGGGTCGGGTCGTTGAGGTCGGGCCAGCGCTCCGTGGAGGCGAGGTTCACAACGACCACGTCGTCGAGGTTGCTCTCCTTCTGGAAGCGGCGGAGATCGTTGGCGATCACCGAGACCGCCTCGCGGTGGTCCTTGGCGACGATCCGGTTCTGGCCGTCGATGTTCTTGCAGAACTTGGCGCTGCCGACCGCCGGCCACGGCGTGATGCCCTTGAGCGCCTGCGCGCCGGTCTCGATGTCGTCCTTCGAGAGCACGCCGTGCCCGCCCGCCGCGGAGGCGAGGTCGTCGCCGTTCAGGTCCCAGCCGCCGAAGACGAGATCCTTGTAGTCGGCCATGCCGGCCACGGAGAGACCGGCGAGCGGCAGCCCGTCGAGGCGGTTGGAGCCGGATTTGATCATCTCGATGCCGGCGATGGCGGTGGTGGCGACGGCGCCCCCCATGCCAACGAAGGCGACACCGACGCGGCGACCGGACTGCATGCTCATCGGAAAATGATGTCCTTGTGGGGACGCGGGTGGCGTCTTGAAGGGTCCGTCCGAGGACGGAAGTTCGCCCCCCCCGGGGCCGTACCTAACTGGCTCCGCGGTGCTCCGTTCCAAGCCGAATGCGACAACATCGCCCCGCCGTCGTCCCGCGCGCGGCCGGCCGCCGGCGCGCGGGCGGCGTTAACGCGGCCCTAAGGGGCAGGGTTAACCCTTCCTTGACCGTGCCACGCTTGGATCACGGGGCCGTCCCATTCTGGTCACGGCGGGCGTCGATAGGGCCGCCGCTTCCAGAAGAAACCCGGCCGACAGAGCCGGGCGGACGCAAGGACCGATCTGAAGAGGACCAATGATGGGGGTTTTCCCGGAGCCGGCGCGTCGCGCCGACGACGTGAACCGACTCGTGCCGCGGACCCTGACCGGCACGGGCGCTTTCGAGGACGAAGCCGTGGCGTGGCTGCCGCGGGCCGGGCGCAGAGCAGGGCGCCGGTCACTTCGCCGCACCGGCCTCGGCCGGATCTCCGGGACGCTGGCCCTCGGGCTCGTCGCCGGGTTCGGCCTGCCGCAGGCCGCCTTCGCGCCCGCCTACTTCGCGCCGGCCGCCCAGGCCCACGACCGAGTGGACACCAGCCCGCGCGCCGCGCAGGCCCTCGCTCAACCCGCATCCGAGCCCGCGGTTCCCGCCGAGGCGCCCGCGGCCCCGGCAGAGGCTGCCTGGAACGGCCTGCCCGTGCCGGAGCAGGAACCGGCCACCACGGCCCTGATCCAGGACGACCTCGCGGCCCTGCCGCGGGTGACGCAGGATCAGGACGCGGTCAAGTTCGGCGAGCGCAGCGTGCCGCGCACGGTGGTCGACACGATCGTCAAGGCCTCCGACGAGGCTGGCGTCGATCCCGTCTACATGATGGCGCTGGCCGACAAGGAATCGAGCTTCGACACCCAGGCGAAGGCCGCGACCTCCTCGGCGCAGGGCCTGTTCCAGTTCGTCGCCCGCACCTGGCTGGAGATGATCCGCGACTACGGCGCGCGCTACGGGCTCGCCGACGAGGCCGCGGCCGTGAAGGGCCGGGGCGCCGCGATCACCGTGACGGGCAGCATGCGCGCCCGGGTGCTCGGCCTGCGCAACGACCCGCGCGTCGCCGCCCTGATGGCGGCCGAGCTGATCAAGCGCGACCGCGACCGGATCGAGGCCCGGGTCGGGCGCGCGCTCACCACGACCGAGCTGTACCTCGCCCATTTCCTCGGCACGGCGAGCGCCGGGCGCTTCCTGTCGCTCTCCTCCGAGAAGCCCGACGAGGTCGCCGGCCGCGAGTTCCGCACCGCGGCGCGGGCCAATCGCGGCCTGTTCACCGAGAAGACGGGCGGCAAGCGCCGCAGCCTGACCGTGTCCGAGCTGCACGACCGGATCGACGGCATGATCGACCGGCGGCTGACCCGATACCAGGGCGTGGCGGCGGTCGCCGAGGCCCTCGACAAGGCGCCGGCCCAGAGCGACGTCGCCGCCACCGAGGAGACGGCTCCGGTGGCCGGCAATCGCCGCGTCGAGGTGACGGAGGCGCTGCCGCCGGACGGGGTGTGAGGACCCCGCCGGGCTGCCGGCTTTCCTGAGCCCGTCGGTTCGGCGCCTCGGTGCGCCGGATTCGTCGGATCGCCCGCCCTTCCCGCTCGATCTCCCGACGAAGTCGCCCAGGCATCATCCCGGGCTTCGTCGCCGGACCCGGACGCGCCGAAGCGGCGGGACCCGGAGCCCGCCCGACTCGGATCGGGGCGGTCGCCCACCCCGTGGCGCATCGGGCGCGAGGCCCCCTCTCCTCCCGAATCGGCCCTGGCCGAGTCGGGCTCCTCGATGAGCAGCGCGGGCCGGCCCGTGATCCCTCCGGAGAGCGACCGAGCGAGGGGTGCGACCTCTCCGGAAAGACCCGATCCCTCACCCCAACCGCCTCCCGCACAGGAGACAGGTCCACGCCGAGTCCGGATCCCGGGCTGGCCCGCGGCGCCCCCCCGGCGCGACGGGGCGGATCGGGTGAGTCCCATCGGGGCCTGGACACCGGATCCTGACCGGCCGCCGAGGGACCACCGCGCGGCCTCAAAGCTCGGCTTTTAAGGCACTGTTAACCATAGCAAGACCAATCCTGTCGGCAGACTACTTCTCTTAGAGATGCTTGGCGCCGATGCCCCGCTACTTCATCGACCTGCACGACGGCGCGCAGCCGATCCACGATGAGGTCGGGTTCGACCTGCCGGACCTGCCGGCGGCGCGCGCGAAGGTCACGCGCATCATGTCGGCGATCGCCCGCGACATGCTGCCGGACGTCGAGCGTCAGGATTACGTGGCCTGCGTCCGCGACGGCGTCGGCAAGGTGGTCTACCGGGCGCGCCTGTCCCTCGCCGCCGAGATGGTGGAGTGAGCGGGACCTGCTCCGCGCGGCCGTCGTCCCCCTGAGACCGCGCCGAGCCCGCCCTGAGGCGCGCGGCCGCGCCGGGGCAGCGCTTGACCGCCCCCCGGTTCCGGCCATCTCGGATCCATGAAACGGCGCAGCCTGCTCACGGTCGCGAGTGCGGCCACGGTCATGACGCTCGGCGGCGTCGGCTACGCCGCGCACCGGCGCGGCCGGAATCCCTACTACCGCGGCCCGACCTCCGACCATTTCGACGGGCTGCGCTTCTTCCGGCCGGGTCAGTCGACCGACAAGGCGCTCCCCGACGTCCTGCGCTGGCAGGCCAAGCGGCAGCGCGAGCCCTGGCCGAAGAGCTTCCCCAGCCCCTACCCGGCCGACCGGCCGCCCGAGCGCGTCGAGGGCTTGCGGGTCGTGCTGATCGGCCACGCGAGCTACCTCGTGCAGGTCGCCGGCCGGAACATCCTGATCGACCCGGTCTTCGCCAAGCGGGCGAGCCCGGTCCGCTTCGCGGGGCCGAAGCGCGTCAACCCGCCGGGCATCGCCTTCGCCGACCTGCCGCCGATCGACGCGGTGCTGATCACCCACAACCACTACGACCATCTCGACGGGCCGAGCCTCGCCCGGCTCTGGCAGGCGCACCAGCCGCTGATCGTGGCGCCGCTGGGCAACGACACGATCCTGCGCGGCTACGACGACACGATGCACGTCGAGACCCGCGACTGGGGGCAGTCGGTCGATCTCGGCGACGGGCTGCAGGTCCACCTGACGCCCGCGAACCACTGGTCGGCCCGGGGCGTCAACGACCGGCGGATGGCGCTGTGGTGCGCCTTCGTGATCACCTCGCCCCGCGGCGTGCACTACCATGTCGGCGACACCGGCTTCGGCGACGGCGCGCTCTTCTCCGACGTGAGGGCCCGCTTCGGGCCGCCGCGCCTCGCGACGCTGCCGATCGGCGCCTACGAGCCGCGCTGGTTCATGCAGGCGCAGCACGTCGACCCGGCCGAGGCCGTGAAGGTCCTCACCCTGCTCGGCGCCGAGCAGGCCCTCGGCCACCACTGGGGCACGTTCCAGCTCACCGACGAGGGCGTCGAGCGGCCCGCCGAGGCCCTGGCGGCGGCCCTCGGCGGGGCCGGCATCCCGGCCGAGCGCTTCCTGGCCCTGCGGCCCGGCCAGGTCTGGGAGGCCTGACCCGGGCGGCCGTCCGGACGCGCCGGCGGCCATTGGGCACGATGCGTGCATCATTCTGTATGCAGCATGGGGTGGAGGCCCGGGCAGCGCCGCCGCGCGCCCGAGGGCGGTGCCGTTCCGTGCGGCGCCCGCGCCTTCAGCCGAGAGACACGATGGACCCGATCAAGCCGACACGCCGATCCCTGATGGCCGGGGGCGTCGCCCTGGCGGCACTGGGGGCGGCGGGCCGGGCCGGCGCGCAGGGCGCGGCCCCCGGCACCCTGACCTACGGCATCTCGATGACCGACCTGCCGCTGACCGCCGGCCAGCCCGACCGGGGCGCGGGCGGCTACCAGTTCACCGGGCTCACCCTCTACGATCCCCTGGTCGCCTGGGAACTCGACGTCGCCGACCGGCCCGGCAAGATGGTGCCCGGCCTCGCCACCGCCTGGGAGGCCGACCCGGCCGACCCGAAGGTCTGGACCTTCCACCTGCGCGAGGGCGTGGCCTTCCACGACGGCTCGGCCTTCGACGCCGACGCGGTGATCTGGAACTTCGACAAGGTGCTGAACAAGGAGGCGCCGCATTTCGACCAGCGGCAGGCGGCCCAGGTCCGCCCGCGCCTGCCCGGGGTCGCGAGCTACCGGAAGCTCGACGCGAAGACCGTCCAGGTCGTCACCAAGACGCCCGACAGCCTGTTCCCCTACCAGATGCTCTGGTTCCTGATCTCGTCGCCGGCGCAGTACGAGAAGGTCGGGAAGGACTGGGCGAAGTTCGCCTTCGAGCCCTCGGGGACCGGGCCGTTCCGGATGGGGCAGCTCGTGCCGCGGGTGCGCCTCGAGCTGCTGCCGAACGTCGGCTATTGGAACCCGAAGCGGGTCCCGAAGCTCGCGAAGCTGACCCTCAGCTGCGTGCCCGAGGACCTCGCCCGGGTGAACGCGCTCCTGTCCGGCAGCGTCGACCTGATCGAGGCGCCCGCGCCCGACGCGGTGCCGCGCCTGAAGGGGGCCGGCATGCGGGTCGTGGGCAACGACACGCCCCATGTCTGGAACTACCATCTGTCGATGCTGGAGGGATCGCCCTGGCGCGACCTGCGCCTGCGCAAGGCCGCCAACCTCGCCATCGACCGCGCGGGCGTCGTCGAGCTGATGGGCGGCCTCGCCCAGCCGGCCGTCGGGCAGGTCCAGGAATCGAGCCCGTGGTTCGGCAAGCCGGGCTTCAAGATACGGACCGACGTCGAGGCGGCGCGCAAGCTCGTCGAGGAGGCCGGCTACTCGGTGAAGAACCCCGTGAAGGCCACGGTCCTGATCCCGACCGGCGGCACCGGGCAGATGCTGTCGCTGCCGATCAACGAGTTCGTCCAGCAGAGCTGGGCCGAGATCGGCATCCAGGTGGAGTTCAAGACCGTCGAGCTGGAGGTGGCCTACACGGCGTGGCGCCAGGGCGCCGCGGATCCGAGCCTCAAGGGGATCAGCGCCGGCAACATCGCCTACGTCACCTCCGACCCGTTCTACGCCATCCTGCGCTTCTACGATTCGCGGCAGATCGCGCCGAACGGCGTGAACTGGAGCCACTACCGCAATCCCGAGGTCGATGCCCTCTGCGACAAGGTGAAGGCGAGCCTCGACGTGGCCGAGCAGAACCGGCTGCTCGCGCGCATTCACGAAATCGTCGTCGACGACGCCGTCCAGGTCTGGGTGGTACACGATACCAATCCGCACGCGCTGTCACCGCGGGTCAAGAATTACGTCCAGGCGCAGCACTGGTTTCAGGACCTCGCGACGCTCGCCTGATCCGGCCGGATCTGTGACGGGCGCGGGGAGAACAGGACAACATCGGGAACGATCGGTGCGGAGACGGGTTTGACCTCGAACGCACGACGGAGAGTCCCATGAAGACCCTGCTTGCCGGCGCCGTCCTGGCCGCCTCCCTCGCGAGCGTCATCCCCGCCGCGGCGCAGCGTATCGAGATCGGCCCAGACGGGCCGAGCGTCGACCTGCGCTCCCGCGGCCAGCGGGAGCGCGACTTCCTCCGCGAAGAGTATCGGCGCGACCGCGCCTACGAGGAGGATCGCCTCTACAGGCGCCAGCGGTTCGACGACGACCGCCCGGTGATGCGGCGCGGCTACGGATACTGATTCGCCGCGCGCCGCGCCGCGCGGCGATTGTGCGCCCTCTTCGGGGGCCGGCTCGCGCCGGCCCCCTTCTCTTTGCCGATCCGCCGGCGATCGGCCCGAGACAGCGCGCGCCGCCCACAGGCCGCATTTCGCACTTGCAGCACGGCGAATCGGCGACTAGGAAGATCAAGCATCAAATTTTGGGAGCATCTGGCAATGACCCTTCGTTTCATCAGTGGCTTCGCGGCGGTCACCCTCGCGGTGTGCGGCTTCTCTGCTCCGGCCGCGTTCGCCAAGCCGATGAGCGGGGCGAGCGCCGTCAAGATGATCGACACCGACAGCGACGGCACGATCGACATGAAGGAGGTGGAGGCGGTGGCCTCGGCGACCTTCGACCGCCTCGAGAAAGACTCGGACGGCACGCTCGACGCCAAGGAGCTGAAGGGCCGCCTGAGCGCGGCCGGCGTGAAGCAGGCCGATCCGGACAGCGACGGCACCCTCGACAAGAAGGAGTACCTCGCGGCCGTCGCCGAGCGCTTCAAGCTGGCCGACCCGGACAACGACGGCACGCTCGACGCCAAGGAGCTGAACTCCAAGGCCGGCAAGGCTCTCCTCGCCCTGATCAAGTAAAACCGACCGGACGTTCCCGATGGAGCGTCGATGAGCGAGGCCCCCGCGGCGCTGATCGCGGGGGCCTCGCTGCGTCTTGACCGACCCTTCACCTTCGTCGAGCCGCGCAAACCCGTCGGTTTTTCACGTAAAAGTTGTGGATTGCCGCGACTGTTCCGATCCGGCTCCCACCGCGACCGGACGCCGGGCGGCAGCGCCGCAGCGTCCGGTCGGGCGCGCCGGCGAACCGATCGGCGTAGCGTCCGGCGCGTTGTTGAGCCACCGGGGAGATGCGACGCTCGACCGCTCGCTGTGTACCTTCCGGGGGAGTTGACGGTTCGCAACCTGTAGGTGCACCCTCGCGACGGTTGAGGGACCAACACGATGCGCAACGGCTCACCCGAGGACGAAGCGAACGCGCGGCGCCGCGCGGAACTGGGCGCGCTTGCGGACGGGACTCACGGTTCGACGGCGG
Organism: Methylobacterium mesophilicum; assembly: GCF_036441335.1. Lineage (GTDB taxonomy): Bacteria > Pseudomonadota > Alphaproteobacteria > Rhizobiales > Beijerinckiaceae > Methylobacterium > Methylobacterium mesophilicum_B. The sequence continues at coordinate 177,994 of NZ_MLBW01000009.1, read as the reverse complement.
TCGACGCGCGCGACCGGGGTGCCGCGAGCGACGCCGAGGCCGCGGATGCGGATGCGGAATCGTCAGACCTGCTCGGCGACCTCGGCGACACGCTGCTCGCCGCCTATCGGCTGGCCGAGCAGGACGGAGACCCGCTGACCGTCGCGCTGCTCGGACAGGCGCTGCTGCGCACCGGGCGGCGTTTGGCGCACGGCATGTCGCCCGCCGATGTCGGGATCGCCTGTCACTGAAGCGCGGCCGAGGCGCGGCGCGCTCGCGGCGCGCGATCCCCGCCCCTGCGGCGACCGCGCGGTCGATGCCGAGCGCCCCCCCGGCTANGGCTACGTGCCCGGGGCGGCACGGTCGAGGAAGGCGCGCAGGTAGCCGCCGACCGCGTCGGCGCGCTCGACGGCGAGCAGGTGAGCCGCGCGGGGCAGCACGACGAGCTCGGCCTGGGCGATGCCGCCGCAGATCTCCTCGGCCATGGCCGGGGGCGTCGAGGGATCGTCGCGGCCGGCGATCACCAGGGTCGGCGCGATGATGGCTCCGAGCGCCGGCCGGAGATCCATCCGCCCGATCGCCCCGCAGCACACCGCGTAGCCGGCCGGATCGCAGGCCAGGAAGCGCGCGCGGACCGCCCGCACCGCCTCGGGGTCGCGCGCCGCGAAATCCGGCGTGAACCACCGTCCCAGCGTCGCCTCGACCACGGCCGCCGTCCCCTGCGCGCGCACGGTGGCGGCGCGCTCGTCCCAGCTCTGGCGGCTCGGCAAGCAGGCCGCCGTCGCCATCAGGGTGGCGCTGAGCGCCCGCCCCGGGTCGGCGCTCGCGAGCGCCTGCACGGTCATCCCGCCGAGCGACAGCCCGACCAGATGGGCCCGGCCGAGGCCGAGGGCGTCCAGCAGGCCCGCGAGGTCTCCGGCCAGGTCCGCGATCGCCGCGGGCCCGTCGCGCGTCTCCGATCCGCCGTGGCCGCGCGTGTCGTAGCGCAGCGTCCGGTAACGTCCCGCGAGCGCCGGCATCAGCGCGTCCCACATCTCCAGGGTCGCGCCCAGCGAGTTCGAGAAGGCGACGACCGGGGCGCCCTCGGGCCCGTCGAGGTGGTAGCGGAGGCCGAGTCCTCCGACGGTGATCTGCGGCATACGGCTCTCTCCGGTCCGGGCTCTTCAGGATGTCGCGGCGGCGGGGTTGAGCGGGCCGGCCTCGCGGCCGCCCGAACGGCTCTCAGGTGCGCCCCAGGGGAATCAGCCCCCAGCCGCGTTCGTGGAGGTAGTACAGCACGGTCTTGGTCACGGTCTCGGTCGAGGCGATCGAACCGGCGACGAGCACGCTTCCGGTGAACAGATAGGACAGCAGCAGCGTGTCGAGGCTCCCCACGACGCGCCAGCTCACGGCCTTCGCGATCGAGCGGAGGCGGCTCTCCCCGGCCGGAGGCGCGCGCGTCCGCGCGGGCTCGGGCGCGCGGACGTGTTGGGTCGGGACGTCGTCTGCGGGCATGCGGGCTCCCTGCTGTCCATTCGAAACACCGGCGGCGGCGCGGGCCATGAGGGGCACGCACCCGAGGCCGCCCCGCCGGATCTCCGGGCGCGCGGATGACGATGCCGCGAGCCCGGCGATCCGGAGGACCGTCTCCAACATGGGCTAATGCACCGCCAGCCGAAACGCTCGACAAGTGCGGTGACGAGGCCAGAGGAGATCAGCGATGCACGAGCCCGCGATCGGCGACGCCGCGATCCGTCCGGCGGAGTTCTGGGACACGGTCGGCGGTCTGGTAACCGCGAAGGTCGAGCCGGTGATCGGCCGGGCCGACAGGCAGCGCAGCCCGGTGATCGACTATTTGCGCGACCTGGAGGCCCTGGCACGGCGGCAGTGCAGCAGCCGCGAGACGGTCCAGATCATCGCCTCGGGCCGGCGGCTGCTCGGGGACCGGAGCGAGATCGGGCCGTCGGACGGGCCGTTCACCCGCGCCTGAACCTGGCACCGGCGCACGCGATCGCGCGCCGGGCCGGGCGAGCTGCCCGTCAGGATCACCGGCACCCCGGCGGCCGAAGGGGCGCCGCGCGGGCCGTCCGCGACCGGATCAGGTAGATCGTTGCCGCGACCGCCCAGGCCGCGCAGGTCGGCGCCACCCATTGCTGCAGGTTCGGCAGCGACCAGCCGTACAGGAACTCGGCGCCGAGATGCGCCTGCACGGCGTCCCAGCCGGCGTGCTTGATGTCGTGCTCCCGCTGCCCGGCCTCGCGGCCGTAATAGTAGGTCGAGACCACGAGCGCCGCGACGCCTTCCGGGCGGGGACTGCGCAGCAGGATCAGCGCGGCCGCCACTCCGGCGGTCTCGGGGATCGCCGTCAGCGCGTGGCTCACCGCCGGGTTCGCGACCATGAAGGCGACGAGCGTTCCGAGCATGGGCGGCGCATACACCAATCCCGGGACGGCGTCTGCGGCGGCGCGGCCGCGCGCCTGCATCCCCGACCGGCGCCGCGCGGTTGACCGGGCAGGACCGGAGCATCGGAGCCGCGCATGACCGACACCTACGAACTCGGCCGCTTCGTCGCTGCGCAGGAGGGCGTCTACGCGCGCGCCCTGGCGGAATTGGAGGCCGGCGACAAGCGCAGCCACTGGATGTGGTTCGTCTTCCCGCAGATCGCCGGGCTCGGCGCGAGCCCGATGGCCCAGCGTTACGCCATCGGGTCCCTCGCCGAGGCCGAGGCCTACGCGGCGCACCCGGTGCTCGGCGCGCGCCTGCGCGCCTGCACGGCGGCCGTCAACGCCGTCGCCGGGCGCTCGGCCCACGCGATCTTCGGCTCGCCCGACGACCTGAAGTTCCGCTCCAGCATGACGCTGTTCGCCCGCGCCGTGCCGGGGGAGCCGCTCTTCGCCGAGGCGCTGGCGCGCTACTTCGACGGCGTTCCCGACCCGCGGACCATGGCGGCGCTCGGGGCGGACTAGGATCTCACCGGCCCCACAGGCCGACCCGCTCGGCGCGGGCCTGCTCCTCCGCGCCCAGGAGGTCCGGCGGCGCGTCCTCCGAGGCGCGGGCGCCGCCCGCCGCCAGGATCAGCCCGGCGAGGTCGTCGCCCTCGATGCGGCAGCGGGCCGTGGGCCCGTCGGACAGGCCGGTGCACACCACCTCGCGGCGGCGCAGGTAGCTGGCGAGCTGGCGGGCGAGGTGACCGCGCTCGCCGACCACGCCGAGGAGGCGCACGACCCGCCCGCGCAGGTTGAGGGTGCCGGTATCGATCACCTCGGGCACGCCGCGGACCTCGCCGACGGCGGCCGGCTCGGCCGCCGTCGGCGAGGTCCGCCGGCTCGGCCGCGGGCGCGGGTGCCGCCGCCCGGGCCGGCTCGGCCCGCTCCGCCGAGGGGCGTGGCTTGCCCTTCGCGAGCTTCTCGGCGGCGCGCTGGACGAAGTCGTGGAAGATCCCGGCCGGCATCTCGCCGCCGAACATGCGGTTCATCGGGCTGTCGTCATCGTTGCCGACCCAGATCCCGACCACGAGGTCCGGCGTCATGCCGACGAACCACGCGTCGCGGAAATCCTGGCTCGTGCCCGTCTTGCCGCCGATGATCTGGCCCGGCACCCGCGCGGCGCGGCCGGTGCCGGATTCCACAACCGCCTGCAGCGAGTCGAGCATCATGGTGCGCGGCTCCTGCGCCAGCATCGGGCCCGGGGCCGCGTCGGCGCGGACGTAGAGCGGTTGCGGCGCGGCCCCGCGGATCGCCTGGATGCCGTAGGCCTGGAGCGGGGTGCGTCCGGACAGGACCGAGCCGTAGGCGCGGGTCATCTCCAGGAGGCTCACGGCACCCGAGCCGAGGACGAGGCTCGGCACGTTGGGCAGGTCCGACTGGATCCCGAGCTTGCGGGCGGTGGCGATCACCGCCGGGATGCCGACATCCTGCCCGAGCTGGGCCGCCACGGTGTTGATCGAGAGCGCGAAGGCGGTCCGCAGGGGCACGGGCCCGCGATAGCGCCCGTCGTCGTTCTCGGGCTGCCAGTCGCCGATCTGGACCGGGCGGTCGACCATCACGGATTCCGGTGTGTAGCCCTTCTCGTAGGCCGTCAGGTAGACGAGCAGCTTGAACAGGGAGCCGGGCTGGCGCTTGGCCTGGACGGCGCGGTTGAACTGGCTGTCCTCGTAGTCGCGGCCGCCGACCATGGCGAGGATCGCGCCCTCCTTCGACAGCACCACCATGGCGGCCTGGCCGACCTTGCGGCGGGCGCCGTCCTTGTCGAGGCGGCGGGCCACGACGCCCTCGGCGAGGCTCTGCAGGTCGAGGTTGAGTGTCGAGCGCACCGTCATGTCGCCGTCGGTGCCGGCGAGTCGCTTCACGTCGCCCGCGATCATGTCGAGGAAGTAGTTGGTCCCGGGCGGCGCCTCGGGGGGCGACTTCAGGGTGACGCTCTGCTTGCGCGCGGCGTCGGCCTCTCCCTGCGTGATGGCGCCGGTCTCGACCATGGCCTGGAGCACCACGTCGGCGCGCTCCTTGGCGCCGCCGAGATTGCGGGTCGGGGCGAGCTGCGAGGGCGCGCGCACCAGCCCGGCCAGCATGGCCGATTCCGGCAGGTTCAGCGCCTTGGCGGGCTTGCCGAAATAGCGCCGGGCCGCCGCGTCGGCCCCGTAGGCGCCGGCGCCGAAATAGGCAGCGTCGAGGTAGCCGAGCAGGATCGCGTCCTTGCTCATCGTCGACTCGACCCGCAGCGCCAGGAAGGCCTCCTGCACCTTCCGCCAGAGCGTCTTCTCCTGGTTGAGGGAGATCAGGCGGACATATTGCTGGGTGATGGTCGAGCCGCCCTCGCGCACGCCGCCGCCGCGGAGATTGCGCCACGCCGCCCGGGCGAGGCCGCGCAGGTCGATCCCCCAGTGGCTGTAGAAGCGGCGGTCCTCGATCGCCACGATCGCCTGGGCGAGGTGCGGCGGCAGGTCGGCCGCGGTGAGTTTCTCGCCGCGGAAGCTGCCGCGGGTGGCGAAGACCCGGCCGTCGTCGGCCTCGACGGTGATCGCCCTCTGGCCGGTCTCGACCACGGCGCCGCCCAGCGGCGGCAGGCTCACGAAGGCCGCGAACAGGTAGATCGCCAGCGCCAGGACCGGCAGCAGGACCACCGCGGCGGCGGCGAGCAGGACGGGGTGCCGGCGGCCGAGGAGCGGGCGCGCGCGCCGGTTCAGGACGCGCGCGTCCGTCCCGGCGACGGAAGACGGGCGCTCNGGGGCGCCAGGGGCTCGGCGGCGCGGACCGGGCCGGTCAGGATGGCAGTGGTGGCGGTGAGGAGGGCGAGCGCGCGGATCATGGCCGACAACCGGCGGGCGCGCCGGCGGTGCCGGGCCCGTTGACGGTGTCGCACCCCGCGCGCCATCAAGCGCCATGACGCGCGCGGACACGCCCTGGCGGGCCACGATCCTCACCCTCTACCCGGAGATGTTCCCGGGCGGCGAGCCGCGGGTCCGGGGCATCGGCGGCGGGATCCGGCTTCGGCGGTTTCGGCCCGTCGGCCGGGGCGCGTTCCGGCGCGTCGGGCGTCATCGTGGTGCGTGTTCCGGGACCGGCCGATCCGGCCGACCGAGCCTTCTAAGCCGCATCCGTCCCGGTGTCCCGCCGGTGCGGGGTCGCGGGACCGGCGGGGCGTCGATCGCGCCGCGACCGTGTGGATCGGGCCACGGCGGCCGATCCGGTCCCGGCCGGCTCACCGGCCGAGCGGCGCTCCCGGACCGACGGCCCCGTGCTGGCTGCGCAGCTTGAAGGCCAGGATCAGCAGGAGGATGCCGAAGGCGAAGGTGTAGGAGCCGATCCACCACGTCAGCACCAGCGCCGACATGCCCGGGTTGATGAGCAGCGCGAGCCCGAACAGGATCGACACGACGCCGCCCAGGACCAGCCACCAGCGCCCGTAATGGAGGTGCAGGCGGAAGGCCGCGGCGATCATCAGGCCGCCGGTCACCAGCGCCCAGACGGCCAGCAGCAGCACGAACGCCCAGACGGCGGCGGCCGGCACGAGCACTGCCGCGACGCCCACGACGATGTCGACGAGGCCCTCGATCAGCAGGAAGCCCCACCGCTCGTGGCGCTGCGCGGCCCGGACCGCGCCCACGACGGCGAAGACGCCGTCGGCGAGCATGTAGGCGGCGAAGAACAGCACCAGGGAGAGCACGAAGGCGCCCGGGGCGATGAACGCGACCGCGCCGAACAGGATCGCGATGACGCCGCGCAGGGCGACGAGCCACCAGTTCCGCGCCAGCGCCGCGCTCATCGCGTCGAGGCGCGCCACCCCGACGAGCGGGATGCCGGAGGGCGTGGTCGCGGGACCGGATCCGGGGCGGTTCGGCGTCGGGGACGGGCTGCTGGTCATGGCGAACTCCTGGGCCTTGAGCCGGGAACGGCAAAGGTTCCGGGCGCAGAACGCCGCAGTGCGGCATGCGTTCCTAGGCGGGCTGATCTGCGCATGGAACCTTGAGCCTGCGGCCGGCTTTTGCTGCCTGAGGCGGGCGATGCGACAAGCCCGGTCACTTTCGGGTGGCCGGCCCATCGGGCGACGACTTCCCATGTTTGACGATCAGCGGCACCTCTCCGAGGACGAGGCGCGCCCGCGGCCTGCCGACGGCCGGCCCGTCGCGCGCGAGCGCGACGTGCTCGATCTCGGCCGCGCCGCGCCGGCCGCGGACCGCGGGACCGACCGCGAGACCGCGCGCGAGCCCGGCGCGGACGAGGCCGGCGACGCGTCCGGTCGGCCTGCCCGTCCTGCGACGCGTCCGAGGCGCAGGACGGGCAGGCCGACGACGACGCGGCGGGATCCGACGACGACGGGGACGAGGCGCGGCGCCCCAACGTCCTGCGGCGCCACCCGCTCGCGTTCCTGCTCGGCGGGCTCGCGGTCGTCGCGCTCTGCGTCGGGGTGTTCTTCTACTGGCTGCTCTACATGCACCCGTACGAGAGCACCGACGACGCCTTCGTCGACGCCCGCAGCATCTCGATCCAGCCGAAGGTCGGCGGCTACCTCGTCGACGTGCCGGTCACCGACAACCAGCACGTCGAGGCCGGCCAGATCCTGTTCCAGGTCTTCCAGCGCGACTACGACATCGCCCTCGACCAGGCGAAGGCGCAGGTCGCCGCCGACGAGGCCGGCATCAAGAACATCGACGCGCAGATCCAGGCGCAGTACGCCAACATCGAGGTGTCCAAGGCGCAGGTCGCCACCGCCGAGGCGGCGCTGAAATTCGCCCAGGAGGACGCGGCCCGCTACAAGGACCTCGCCGAGCGCGGCTCCGGCTCGGTCCAGCAGTCGCAGTCGGCGACCTCGACGCTGCAGCAGCGGCAGGCGGCCGTGCAGAGCGCCAATGCCAGCGTGGTCGCCGCGCAGAAGCAGGTCGGCTCGCTCCAGGCCCAGAAGGCCTCGACCCAGGCGCAGCTCGGCCGCGACCGGGCCCAGGTCGAGCAGGCCGAGCTGAACCTCGGCTACACGACGGTCCGCGCCGTGCAGGCCGGCCGCGTCGTGCGGCTCACCGGCGGCGTCGGCCAGCTCGCCCAGGCCGGCCAGACCCTGGCAATGTTCGTGCCCGACGACATCTGGGTGACGGCGAACTTCAAGGAGACGCAGATCACCGACATGCGGCCGGGCCAGCCGGTCGCCATCGAGATCGACGCGTATCCCGGCCGCAAGATCCAGGGCACGGTGGCCTCGGTGCAGCCGGGCTCGGGCACCGCCTTCAGCCTGCTGCCGGCGCAGAACGCCACCGGCAACTACGTGAAGGTGACCCAGCGCATCCCGGTCAAGATCGTGGTCAAGAGCTGGCCGACGGACGTATCGATCGGCCCGGGCATGTCGATCGTCCCGACCGTCACGGTGCGGTGAGCGCCGTGGCCGGCCAGGGGAGCGCGGCCGCGCCCGGGCGCGGTTCGGGTGGGGGCAAGGCCAGAGGAAGCGGGGCCGGGTCCGGCAAGGCGCCGGGCGGCCACAATCCGTGGCTGATCGCCGGCGTGGTCGCGCTGGCGACCTTCATGGAGGTGCTCGACACCACCATCGCCAACGTGGCCCTGCGCTACATCTCGGGCGGCCTCGCGGTCGGTCCGGACGAGGCGGCCTGGGTGGTGACGAGCTACCTCGTCGCCAACGCGATCACGCTGACGGCGTCGAGCTTCCTGGCCAAGCGCTACGGCCGCAAGGCGTTCTTCATGTGGTCGGTGGCGCTGTTCACCGTCTCGTCGATCCTGTGCGGCTTCGCCTGGAGCCTGGAATCGCTGCTGCTGTTCCGGGTGATGCAGGGCCTCGGCGGCGGCGGCATGGCGCCGCTCGCGCAGTCGATCCTGGCCGATTCCTTCCCGCCGGAGAAGCGCGGCCAGGCCTTCGCGCTCTACGGGGTCGCCATCGTGGTGGCGCCGGTGATCGGCCCGACGCTGGGCGGCTGGCTGTCGGACAACGCCTCCTGGCACTGGTGCTTCCTGATCAACGGGCCGGTGGGCGTCGTCGCGCTCGGGCTGATGTACTGGCTGATCGAGGACAGCGAGGCGGCCAAGAAGGAGCGCCGCGCCCTGGTGCGCAAGGGCATCCGCTTCGACATCGTCGGCTTCGTGCTCGTCGCCCTGTTCCTCGGCTCGCTGGAGGTGATCCTCGACGAGGGCCAGCGGAAGGACTGGTTCGGCACCTCGACGCTGATGAACGTGTCCGGCGCGCTGATGGTCGTCTCGTTCATCGCCATGATCCCGTGGCTGCTGACCCGGGAGAACCCGGCCGTCGACCTCCGGCTGATCGGCAACCGCCAGTTCGGCTCGTGCTTCCTGGTGATGATGTTCACCGGGGCGATCCTGATCGCCACCACGCAGTTCATCCCGCAGATCACGCAGGAATATTACGGCTACACCGCCACCCTGTCGGGCCTCGTCCTCGGCCCGGGCGGCATCGTCACGGTGGTGATGATGTTCCTGACCGGCCGGATCTCGTCCTACGTCCAGCCCAAATGGCTGATCGCCACCGGCATGACCATCGTGGCGCTGGGCATGTACGACCTGACGCGGATCGACGGCAGCACGACCTTCGCGTTCTTCGCGTGGTCGCGGGTCTATATCGGCATCGGCCTGCCGATGGTGTTCCTGTCGATCACCTCGGCCTCGTACGAGGGGATCCGCAAGGACCAGACCGACCAGGCCTCGGCGCTGATCAACGTCGCCCGCAACGTCGGCGGCTCGATGGGTGTCTCGCTCGCCCAGAACATCCTGGCCTACCGGAGCCAGTTCCATCAGAGCCGCCTGGTGGAGAGCGTCAACCCGGCCTCGCCGGCCTATCAGGAGACCATGCGGCAGGCGACGCAGTACTTCTCCGAGCACGGCTACGCCGGGATCGAGGCCCAGAACCAGGCGACGGCGTGGATCGGGAGCGTGCTCAGCACGCAGGTGGCCTACTGGGCCTATATCGACGTGTTCTGGGTGCTCGGCCTCGTCGCGGCCTGCGCGGTCCCGCTGGCGCTGAGCCTGAAGAGCGTCAAGCTCGGCGGCGGGGCGCCGGCCGGGGGGCATTGAGGCCCGCCCGGACACCGGACGCGCCGCCGGCGCGCGGCCCGGCCCCCGGTCCCTAGCCCGGATCGTCGGCCGGCTTCTCGCCCGGCGCCGCGAACAGGTCCTCCGGCGCGACCACGGTGACACGGCGCTGCGCCACGTCGAGGACCGGCACGAAGGCCTTCGTGAAGGGCAGGAGCGCGGTGGCGCCGCCGTTCGGCGGGCGCAGTTCCAGGAGGTCGCCGCCGCCGTAATTCGGCACGGCCACGATCGTCCCGACGAGGGTCCCGGCCTCGTCCACCGCCGCGGCGCCGATCAGGTCGGCGGCGTAGACCTCGTCGTCGTCCTCGGGCGCGGCCAGACGCTCGCGGGGAACGTACAGCGCGACGCGGTTGAGCGCCTCGGCGGCGCTGCGGCCCGAGACGCCCTTGACCCGGGCGATCAGCATGTCGGGCGACGGGCCGGGGGCGGGACGCACGTCGGCGAGCGTCAGCGTCCGGCCGTCGGCCGTCTGGAGCGTTCCGTAGCCGGCGATCGCCTGCGGATCGCCGGTGTAGGATTTGAGCCGGACCTCGCCGTTGAGGCCGTGCGCCCGCCCGAACTCGCCCAGCAGGACCAGATTCGGATCGGGCGGCACGGGAGACGGCGCCGGCTTGGGGCCCGGCTTGGGGCCCGGTGCCTTGGGCGAGGTCGACGCTTCGGGCGCGATCTTGCCGATCGCCGAGCTCGTGCGGCCTCGGCGGCCGCCGTCGCGGGAGGTGGGACCTGCGGGGCGGCGCGCCATGACCGGGGCGCCTTACGCGGCGGCGTCCTCGGCGGGGGCGGCGGCCTTCTCGGCGCGCTTGGCGGCGCGCTCCTTGGCCTTCTCGCCCGGCTCGGCCTTCTGCGGGTTGTTGCGGGTCGGGCGCTTGGCGAGGCCGGCCTGGTCGAGGAAGCGCAGGACGCGGTCGGTCGGCTGCGCGCCCTTGGCGAGCCAGCTCTGGATCTTCTCGTTGTCGAGCACGATGCGGGCCGGGTCGTCCTTGGCCTTCATCGGGTCGTAGGCGCCGACCTTGTCGATGAAGCGGCCGTCGCGCGGGGCGCGGGCGTCGGCGACGACGATGCGGTAGTAGGGGCGCTTCTTGGCGCCGCCGCGGGTGAGACGGATCTTGAGGGCCATGGTCTGACTACTTTCGCTGTTGCTCGATCTGGGACTCGTGGTCCGCCTTGATCGACTGGTGGTGCCGAATGACTTCCTTGACCACGAAGGCCAGAAATTTCTCGGCGAAGTCGGGGTCGAGCTTGGCCTCGACCGCGAGCTTGCGGAGCCGGGCGACCTGACGGGCCTCCCGGTCCGGATCGGAAGGGGGGATCCCCTTTCGGGCCTTGAGCTCGCCGACCCGCTGCGTGCAGCGGAAACGCTCGGCGAGGAGATGGATCAGCGCCGCATCGAAATTGTCGATGCTGTCCCGCAGGCGCGCGAGTTCGGGATCGACGGCCTGGGCCGCGAGCACGCTCATTTCTTCTTCCCCGGCATGAACCCACCGAGACCCGGCAGCTTCGGGCCGCCGAGGCCCGGAAGTCCGGGAAGCTTGGGCATCCCGCCCCCGCCCAGGCCCGGCGGCATCGGCGGCAGCTTGCCGCCGAACTGCTTCTCGAGCTGCGCGATCTGCTCCGGCGTCGGCTCCGGCATGCCGGGCGGGAGGCCGGGCATTCCACCGCCCATGCCGCCGCCCATCCCGCCGCCGCCCAGGCCGAACATCGAGCCGAGCGCCTGCCCGATCCCGCGCTTGCCCTGGCCCATCGCCTTCATCATGTCGGCCATGGTCCGGTGCATCTTCAGGAGCTTGTTGATCTCCGAGACGTCGACCCCGGAGCCCGCCGCGATGCGCTTCTTGCGGCTGTTCTTGAGGAGGTCGGGGTTCTTCCGCTCCTGCGGGGTCATCGACGAGATGATCGCCCGCTGGCGCTTGAACATCTTCTCGTCGAGGTTGGCGCCCTCGACCTGCTTCTTGATCTGGCCCATCCCGGGCAGCATGCCCATCAGGCCGCCGATGCCGCCCATCTTCTCCATCTGGCCGAGCTGCATCGACAAGTCCTCGAGATCGAACTTGCCCTTGCGCATCTTCTCCGCGGTGCGGAGCGCCTGCTCGTGGTCGATGGTCTCGGCGGCCTTCTCGACCAGCGAGACGATGTCGCCCATGCCGAGGATGCGGTTGGCGACGCGGGCCGGGTGGAACTCCTCCAGCGCGTCGACCTTCTCGCCGACGCCGACGAGCTTGATCGGCTTGCCGGTGACGGCGCGCATCGACAGCGCCGCGCCGCCGCGGGAATCGCCGTCCATGCGGGTCAGCACGATGCCGGTGACGCCGAGCCGCTGGTCGAAGGCGCGGGCGGTGTTGACCGCGTCCTGGCCGGTGAGCGCGTCGGCGACGAGCAGCACCTCGTGGGGCCTCGTCGCGGCCTTCACCTCGGCGGCCTCGGCCATCAGGCCCTCGTCCACCGTGGTGCGGCCGGCGGTGTCGAGCATCACCACGTCGAAGCCGCCGAGGCGGGCGGCGTCCATGGCGCGCTTGGCGATCTGCACCGCCGACTGGCCGGCGATGATCGGCAGGCTCTCCACGCCGACCTGCTTGGCCAGCACCGCCAGCTGCTCCATGGCGGCCGGACGGCGGGTGTCGAGGGAGGCGAGCAGCACCTTGCGCTTCTCGCGGTCGGAGAGGCGCCGGGCGATCTTGGCGGTGGTGGTGGTCTTGCCCGAGCCCTGCAGGCCGACCATCAGGATCGGGACCGGGGCGGGGGCGTTGAGATCGACGGTCTCGGCGTCGGTGCCGAGCATCGCCACGAGCTCGTCGTTGACGATCTTCACGACCATCTGGCCGGGCGTCACCGACTTGAGCACCACGGCGCCGACGGCCTTCTCCTTCACCCGGTCGGTGAAGCCGCGGACCACCTCGAGGGCGACGTCGGCCTCCAGCAGGGCGCGGCGCACCTCGCGCATGGCGGCGGTGACGTCGGCCTCGGTCAGGGCACCGCGGCGGGTGAGCCCCGAGAGGATGCCGGAGAGGCGGTCGGACAGGCCTTCGAACATGTTAAAGACGCCCCGCCGTTACTGCTCGAGTCCGGCGCGCTCGACGCGGCGCGCCTGGAGGGCGGCCTCGAAGCTGCGCACCGCCTTGGCGAACTTGTCCCGGCACTCCGGGTTGCAGAAGCCCACCACGGCGCCGTTGTAGAGCGTCAGCGCGTCGGCCGAGATCGGCTTGCCCGACCACGGGCAGCTCTCGTTGATCGCGTCCTCGATGGTCAACGCTTCGTGATCTCGCGTCATGCGGGTGCCTCGGCCGGCGGATCCCGTCCCCGCAGATCGGCCAACGCCCATCGCGCCCGAGGGCGCGGACGCGCTGTCGGGCGTTGACCTCCGGCCTCGCGGGACCGGTCGGCTTGGCATCGGTCGATCTGCTACGGATCGGGAGGCCGGGGCGTAGCGGCAGCCGGCCGGAAAGTCAATTTTTCGGCCCGGCCGGCGCCGCGGCGGTGCCGGGACGGGCCGCCGATCGGTGTTAACTTTTACCGATCGTTAAGCATGTTGGGATTGTCTTCACGCCATATTCGCTCAGGACGCCCGCCGATGTCGGAACCCGCCCGCTCTCACTCGCCGACCGAGTCCGGCAGCTTTCCCGCGACCGGTCCGCTCCGCGACTGGCTGACGGCGATGAAGGCTCAGGCGCCGTCCGAGGCCCGCGGCGAGCCGCGGCCGGCGGAGGTCCTGCCCGAGGCGAAGCGGGCCCGCGGCGGCGAGACGGCGTGGTCGCCCCGCGTCGTTCCCGCCCCCGAGGCCCCGCGGGCCGCGGCCGAGGATCCCGACATCGCCGAGCTGATGGCCGAGAACCTGATGCTCAAGGCCAAGCTCCGCGTCGAGGCCGAGCGCCAGGACGAGCTTCAAGCCATCCTGGCCGACGAGATCCGGACCCTGCGCGAGCATATCCGCGACGAGATCGGCTCCCTGGAGGATCTCCGGGCCGAGCAGGAGGACGTCCGCATCGAGCGCGAGGAGTTTCGCGGCGAGCGGGAGCGCTTCCGGGCCGAGCGCGAGGAGCTGCGCGCCGAGCGTGACCGGGCGATCGCGGAGCGGGACGCCCTGCGGGCGGAGCGGCTGGCCCTGGCGGGCGAGCGCGACGCACTGCGCGAGGAGCGCGACCTCTGGCGCGCCCGGACCGAGGCGCTGGCCCAGCCGCTGTTCCAGTCCCAGCGGCGCTGAGCGACGCCGGGCGGCGCATGGCGGCGCCGGCCCCACTACCGGACCCTGAAACGCCGAAGGGCCACCCGAGAGGGTGGCCCTTCCATTGCCGAACCGTGTTGTCCGGCGGAACTGTCCCGAGATCGGGTCTCTGACGCGTCTTAGAGCGACGCGCCGGAGGCGACGGTCCAGGTCCGATGAGCCGAGACACACGGCTGATGACAATGAGACACTGGATCACCTCCTTTCGTTGGTTGCGGGTGAGGCGAAGGTAGGTGGCCGCGGCCGGCTTGTGAAGCCCCGCGCCTGCGCCCGTTTGTCCTCCCCGGGTCGGTGCGGAACCGGCGCCGCGCCGGCCCGGGCGCTCCGAGGGCCCGGCGCTTCCCCGTCCCGGCGGCCGGGCGTATGACGGGCGCCCCGAAGTCTGCCCGAACCGCCTTGAACGCGCCCTTCGCCAACCCGCCGCGCCCCGCCGACGAGGCCGCGCTCGACCCCGACGCGATGCGCCAGCCGCTCGGCAACGCGTGGTACTGCGTCGGGCAGTCCCGGAGCCTCGGCCGGGCGGGCGGCCGGTCGGCCCTGCGGGCCGTGGCGCTGAACGGCGAGCAGATCGTGCTGGGCCGCGCCCCCGACGGCGCGCCCTTCGCGCTGCGCGACCGCTGCCCCCACCGCGGCATGGCCCTGTCGAAGGGCCGCTTCGACGGCGACACCCTGATGTGCCCGTTCCACGGCTGGCGCTTCGGCACCGACGGGCGCTGCCGCGACGTCCCGACCCTGTCGGAGCACGACGCGGCCGACTTCTCGCGCATCCAGGTGCAGCGCTTCCCCGTCCGGGAGAGCGCCGGCTTCCTCTGGGTCAACCCGCATCTCGGCCCCGCCGCCGGCGGGGTGCCGGAGGTGCCGGCGCTGGATTTCGAGCCGGCCGGCTCCCTCGTGGTCGCGCTGGAGGTCGAGGCCTCCTTCGACCTGACGACGCTGAGCCTCGTCGATCCCGGGCACGTCGCCTTCGTCCACGATTCGTGGTGGTTCCGGCCCTCGAAGCAGCTCCGCGAGAAGGTGAAGACTTTCCAGCCGGTGCCCCACGGCTTCGTGATGACGAGCCACGCGACCACGACGAGCTCGCCGGTCTACCGCCTGCTCGGCGGCGTCCCCGAGGTCGAGATCGAGTTCCGCCTGCCCGGCGTGCGCCTGGAGCGCATCCGCGCGGGGGCGAAGCGGGTGGCGAACTACACCTTCGCGACACCGCTCTCGCCGGACCGGACGCTGCTCACCAACGCCCTCTACTGGAGCATGCCGGCCCTGAACCTGCTCCGACCGGTCGCGCGCCCGCTGATGCGGCAGTTCCTGACCCAGGACCAGCAGGTGCTCCAGCACGCGCAGGACGGGCTCGACCGCAAGCCCACCATGGTGCTGTTCGGCCAGGGCGACCTGCCCTCGCAATGGTATTTCCGGCTGAAGCGCGAGGCCCTGGAATCGGCCCGCGACGGGCGCCCGTTCGTCAACCCGCTGGAGCGCCGCGAGCTGCGCTGGCGCTCCTGAGGCGCCGCTACCGCGCCGTGGCGTCGTCACGGCAGGGCCGGATCGTCTCCGGCCTCGGGCGCGCCTCCGGCGCGGGCGCCGCGAACACCGCCAGGTAGGCCCCGTCCGCGAGCGGCCGGAAGCCGGTCTCGCGGTAGCCCGCGGCGGCCAGCTCGCAACGCAGGAGCGCCGGCGGCGTGCCGTGCCGCGACGGGATGGCGTCGGCATCCACGATCCCGACCCGGCCGCCCGGGCGCATCGCGGCGGCGAGGTTGTGGAGCAGGCCGAAGGGCTGGGTGATCTCGTGGTACATGTGGACGAGGATCGCCGCGTCCACCGAGGCCGGGGGCAGGCGCGGGTCGTGCGGCTCGCCGCGCACGACCGTGACGTTCCCGAGCGCCTTCACCCGGGTCTCCAGGGCCGCGAGGTAGGACGGCGTCACGTCCTCGGCGAGCACGCGGCCCCGCGGCCCGACCCGGGGGCTCAGCCGCACCGCGTAGTAGCCGCTGCCGGCGCCGATATCCGCCACCGTCTCGCCGGGGGCGATGCCCATCCCCTCGGCCACCTGCGCGAACTCGCCGGCCCGGTCGCGCTCGGCCTCCGAGGACCAGCGCGGCGCGACGATCTCGGCCACGGGCCGGTCGGGCCTGGGGAAGGCGGCGGCGGGCGCNAACCCTGCGCCACCATCGCCAGCCAGTCGTCCTCCGAGACGACTTGCACGCCGTGCTTCTGGGCGTCCTTCAGCTTAGAGCCCGCGCCGGGGCCGGCCACGACCAGATCGGTCTTGGCCGAGACCGAGCCGGAGACCTTCGCGCCCAGGCGCTCGGCCACAGCCTTGGCCTCGTTGCGGGTCATCTTCTCCAGGGTGCCGGTGCGTCATCGCCGGGCGCGGCCTGGAGGAGGTCTCGATCGGCGACTACGTGCTGTCCGGCGGCGAGATCGCCGCCCTGGTGGTGCTCGACGCCTGCGTGCGCCTCCTGCCCGGCGTGATGGGCAGGATGGAATCCGGCGTCGAGGAGAGCTTCGAGGGCGGGCTCCTCGAGTACCCGCACTACACGCGCCCCCGCGACTGGGAGGGCCGCGCGATCCCGGACGTCCTCTCCGGCGGCAACCACGCCGCCATCGCCCGCTGGCGGCGGGCGGAGGCGGAGCGGATCACCGCCGAGCGGCGCCCGGACCTGCGCCCCAGCAACGGCCCCGGTCAGGTCGGCTCGAGGTCGATCACCGGGCCGTCGCGGTCGTAATCCAGAGGGTCGAGCTGCAGCGGCTGCGGCACCAGCCGCGGCGTCCGGCTCGCCTGCAGGAATCGCGGAATTAAGGCTCCAATAACCAAGAGTAGAACGGACCAGACCGCCAATATCGCGGCGCTGTGGAAAGTCATCGGCGCACCTCAAACGCTACGCGGCACCTCATTAAGGCTAACGGGCCCGGATTAATCGACTGTTCCTCGCCGCCCGGGGCCCTGTCCCGGCCGGGGGCAGCGCCGCGAAGACTGCTGTCCGGACAGGCGCTTGCAAGCCGGCCGGTTTCGGCGCATGCGCGAGCCGGGACGCGCCTCCCCGCGGGAGCGCGGCCCTCTGCAAGGATGGATCCGCCATGACCAGCCGCCCCACGCAGCGCCCGCGCGTGCCCCACTTCTCCTCCGGCCCCTGCGCCAAGCGCCCGGGCTGGACCCCGGCCGCCCTGGCCGACGCCGCGCTCGGCCGGTCGCACCGCTCCCCCCTCGGCAAGGCCAAGCTCGGCCGGGCGATCGACCTGACCCGCGCGGTCCTGCAGGTGCCCGCCGACTACCGGATCGGCATCGTGCCGGCCTCCGACACCGGCGCCGTCGAGATGGCGATGTGGACGATGCTCGGGCCGAAGCCGGTCGAGGTCGCCGCCTGGGAGGCGTTCGGCAAGGAGTGGGTCACGGACGCCCTGAAGCAGCTCAGGATCGCGCCGCGCATCCACCAGACGCCCTACGGGATCCTGCCGGACCTCGCGGCGATCGACACGAAGAACAGCGACGTGGTCTTCACCTGGAACGGCACCGCGGCCGGCGTGAAGGTGCCGGACGGCGACTGGATCGCGGCCGACCGCGACGGCCTGACGATCTGCGACGCGACCTCGGCGGCCTTCGCCCAACCCCTGCCCTGGGACAAGCTCGATGTCGTGACCTTCTCCTGGCAGAAGGTCATGGGCGGCGAGGCGGCGCACGGCATGCTGATCCTCTCCCCCCGCGCCGTGGCGCGGCTGGAGAGCCACACGCCGTCCTGGCCCCTGCCGAAGATCTTCCGCCTCACCAAGGACGGCACGCTGATCGAGGGCATCTTCAAGGGCGACACGATCAACACGCCGTCGATGCTGGCCGTCGAGGACTACCTCGACACCCTGGACTGGGCCGAGCGGATCGGCGGCCTGAAGGCGCTGCACGCGCGGGCCGACGCCAACGCGAAGGCCGTCTACGACTGGGTCGCGCGCACGCCCTGGATCGCGCCGCTGGCCGCCGACCCCGCGACCTACTCGAACACGGGCGTCTGCCTCGTGATCGCCGATCCGGACGTGCTCGCCCGCGGCGACGCGGCGGTCTCGGCCTTCGCGGCGGGGATCGTCGAGCGCCTCGACCGCGAGGGCGTCGCCCTCGACATCGGCGCCTATCGCGACGCGCCGGCGGGCCTGCGGATCTGGTGCGGCGCCACCGTGGAGACGTCGGATCTGGAAGCCCTGACGCCCTGGCTCGACTGGGCCTTCGCGGAGGAGAAGGCGGCCCTGGCACGGGCGGCGTGAAGGCCTCGGGCTCGATGCCCGATCGCCGCCCCGCATCGCTCCGCTCGCGATGACGGCCTGACGCAAAAGAAAACCCCGGTCCTCTCGGAGCCGGGGTTTTCCGTGCGGGAGACGCGGCCCCGCGGGGCCGCGCCGTCCGTCTCAGTAGTTGTAGGCGCGCTCGCCGTGATCGGCGATGTCGAGACCCTCGCGCTCCTCCTCCTGCGTGACGCGCAGGCCGATCGTCACGTCGACGAGCTTGTAGAGGATCGCCGAGCCGATGCCCGACCATAGCAGGGTCAGGCCGACCGCCTCGGCCTGGACGATGAGCTGGCTCATCATGTCGTAGGCACCGACCGCGAGCTCGCCCGGCTTCGAGGTGTAGTCGGGGATGCCGACGCCGCCGAGGTTCGGGTCGACCAGGATGCCGGTCGCCAGGGCGCCCAGGATGCCGCCGATGCAGTGGACGCCGAAGACGTCCAGCGAGTCGTCGTAGCCCAGCGCGTTCTTCACGGTGGAGCACATCACGAAGCAGACCACGCCGGCGACGAGGCCGAGCACGATCGAGCCCATCGGGCCGGCGAAGCCGGAGGCCGGGGTGACCGCGACGAGGCCGGCGACCGCGCCCGACAGCATGCCGAGCAGGGACGGCTTGCCCTTGAGGGCCCACTCGGCGAACAGCCACGCCACCGCGGCGCCGCAGGTCGCCACGAAGGTGTTGAGCATGGCGAGCGCGGCGGTGCCGTTGGACTCGAGGTTCGAGCCGGCATTGAAGCCGAACCAGCCGACCCACAGCAGCGAGGCGCCGATCATCGTCATGGTCAGGGAGTGCGGGGCGAGCAGGTCGCGGCCGTAGCCGATGCGCTTGCCCATGATCAGGCAGCCGACGAAGCCGGCGATGCCCGCGTTGATGTGGACCACGGTGCCGCCCGCGAAGTCGAGGGCGCCCTTCTGGAAGAGGAAGCCGGCATCCTTGTTGACCGCGTCGAGGGCCGCCTGGGCGGTCGCCTTCGAGGCGTCGTCGGTCGCGGCGGCCAGCGCCTTGGCGGCGTTGCCGACGGCGTCCGGGCCGGCCCAGTACCAGACCATGTGGGCCATCGGGAAATAGATCACCGTGACCCAGAGGATCGTGAACACCACCAGCGCGGAGAACTTCATCCGCTCGGCGAAGGCGCCGACGATCAGCGCGGGCGTGATCATGGCGAACGTCATCTGGAAGCACAGATAGGCGTATTCCGGGATCACCACGCCGTTGGAGAAGGTCGCGACCGTCGAGTTCGCGTCGACGCCCTTCAGGAACGCCTTCGAGAAGCCGCCGACGAAGTCGTTGAGGCCGCCGCCGCTCGTGAAGGCGAGGCTGTAGCCGTAGAACACCCAGAGCAGGCCGACGATCGACACGATCGCGAACACCTGGGTCAGCACCGACAGCATGTTCTTGGTGCGCACGAGGCCGCCGTAGAACAGCGCGAGTCCGGGGATGCTCATCATCAGCACGAGGGCCGACGAGATCATCATCCAGGCCGTGTCGCCCTTGTTGGGGACCGGCGAGGGCGGCGGCGAGGCGGCTTCCGGTGTCGGGGTCTGCGCGAGGGACGGCTCGATCAGGAGGGCGGCGATCGCCGCCCCTCCCAAGCCGAGCATGAGGGCATGACGAAGTTTCATGGGCACGTGGCTCCCGGTCTCAAGTCCGTAGTGTTTCAGCAGGTCTGGCGATCGGCGGGCCCGGGCGCACCGGGCCGCGGATCAGAGGGCGTCGGCGTCGGTCTCGCCGGTCCGGATACGCACCGCCTTCTCCAGCGGCATCACGAAGATCTTGCCGTCGCCGATCTGGCCGGTCCGCGCGGCCCCCGCGATGGCGTCGATCACGCTGGACGTCAGGTCCGAGGCGACGGCGACCTCGATCTTCAGCTTGGGGAGGAAGCTGACCGCGTATTCCGCGCCGCGGTAGATCTCGGTGTGGCCCTTCTGGCGGCCATAGCCCTTCACCTCCGTCACCGTCAGGCCGTGGACGCCGATTCCGGTGAGCGCGTCGCGCACCTCCTCGAGCTTGAACGGCTTGATGATGGCCATCACGATTTTCATGGGCGACGCCCCCTTCGAAGTCCTTGGGAACCGTTGCCGTCACCCGACCTGCGGGACGAGCCGGAACGGACCGTCCGCAGGCTCGGGATGACCCGCGGTCGAAGGCCGCTATTCAAGGACTATGCCAGACAAGCTTGACCGGGAACGTTTTCACCGATCGTCGATTTGCCCATGGTTTAGCCCGCCGCGGACAGATCGCGGGCAGGTTCAGCCGCGAGAATGCACACGATCGATGCAATCTGCCCAAAACCGTGCATTCCGCGCCGTGGCGCACCGGCAACACACGCGCGGGAACCCGCTTTAATCCCGCGTCGGGCGGATCAGGCCCTCCTGGGCCACCGACGCCACGAGGTTACCGGCGCGGTCGAAGATCTGGCCGCGGGCGAATCCGCGCGCGCCGCCCGCGACCGGGCTGTCCTGCGCGTAGAGCAACCAGTCGTCGATCTTGACCGGCCGGTGGAACCAGAGGGCGTGGTCGAGGCTCGCGGCCTGGATCGTCGGATCGAACACGGAGCGCGCGTGCGGGATCAGCGAGACGTCGAGCAGGGTCATGTCGGAGGCGTAGGCCAGCACGGCCCGGTGCAGCGCCGGATCGTCCGGCAGCGCGGAGGCCGCGCGCAGCCAGACATTGAAGACCGGGTCCGGGGCCCGGCCGCCCGCACCGGCGGGCAGGTAGCGGTTCAGGTCGACCGGCCGCAGCGCGATCGGCCGCTCGCGGCCGAAATAGGCGGCGATCGCCTCCGGCATCCCGGTGCCGCCGGCCGCCGCCAGGGCCTTGCCGTCGAGGAGTCCCTCGGGGCCGGCCACCGCCGGCATCGCCGGCTGGTGCGTGAGCCCCTCCTCGACGACCTGATAGGAGACCGTCGTGGCGAAGATCGCGCGCCCGTGCTGGATCGCCTTGACCCGGCGGGTCGTGAAGCTGCGCCCGTCCCGGATCCGCTCGACCTCGTAGACGATGGGCGTGCGCGGGTCGCCGGGCAGCATGAAGTAGGCGTGGAGGGAGTGGGCGGGGCGGTCGTCCGGCACCGTCCGGGTGGCGGCCACCAGGGCCTGCGCGACCACCTGCCCGCCGAAGACGCGCCGCCAGCCCGTCCTGGGGTTCTGGCCGCGGAACAGGTCGACCTCCAGGCGCTCCAGGTCGAGGATGGCGATCAGCTCGGCGACGGCGTCCGTCATCGCGTCGGTGTTGGCGTCGGTCATGACCCGCGGGGTTTCCGTTCGTTGCCCGCGTGCGACATAGGCTTTTCGGACGAACCAATCCACGCGTCCCGCGCGCGGGAACCCCAAGGAGATCCGCCCCGATGACGGCCGAGACGCCTCGCCCCGGCAGCCGCAGCCTTCTGATCGCCGGCGGCGGCCTGCCCAGCCTTGCCCTGGCCCTCGCCCTGAAGCAGGCCCGCGGGCCGGCGCTGGCCGTGACGGTGATCGACCCGGGCGCCGCCGACCCCGCCCGGCATCGCGGCCGCGCCTACGCCNACCGGTCCCAGGCGGGCCAGTGCGGCGCCAGGAGGAGGAAGACGCCGCTGACGATGTAGAGCTCGAAGCTCGCCCGCCCCAGCAGGCCGGCCGCGGCGCGCGGCGGGCCGCGCAGCCGGCCGACGATCGCGAGCGCGAACACCGAGCCCGCCGCGGCCGTCACGGCGAACAGCGCCGGGTCGCCGTACTGCCCGGTCGCGACGTGGACGAAGTTCCGCGGGGCGCAGAGCAGGAGCACCGCGAGGCCGCAGGCGCCGAGCAGCGCCGACACGTCGAACGCCCGCCGCCCGAGCCTCAGGCCCGCGACGTAGAACGGCAGGGCGCCCACGAGCGCGTGGACCTGCCAGTACGGGAACGCCCGCGCGCTGCAGGTCCACGACACGGCCAGGGCACCGCCCAGGACGATCCCGTAGCCGCCCGGGAAGGCCGCCGCGCGCGCCGCGGCCTCGACCACCCGCACCAGCCCCAGGGCGACCAGGAACCAGAGCACGCCCAGACTCGTGTCACGACCGCGCAGCGTATCGAGCAGCGCCGGCCCCGGCGCGAGACTGCCGTCGAGGATCGGCGGGATCTGCGCGAGGGTGCCGAACGCCAGCGCCACCGCCGCGAGCTTCAGCGCGGAGCGGCAGGCGGCGGCGAGACCCGCCTCCCCCTTGATCCGGTCGACCATCCCGCAGAGCAGGAAGAAGAACGGCATGTGGAAGGCGTAGATCACCCGCCAGACCGCGAGGGCCGGCCCCGGCTCGGGCCCCGACGGGCCGTAGAAGACGGGCTGCAGCAGGTGGCCGGAGAGGACGAGCAGCACGGCGAGGCCCCGCGCGGCGTCGAGCTGCAGGTCGCGGGGTCGGGCCATCGGGTCGGTTCGCGGCGTCGGGGATCCGATCATGCCGTGCCGGGCCTTAGCAAGCCGTGTCCCCCGGTCGCGGGACCCGCCGGGACGGCGTCTCGCGCGTCGGGAGCGCCCGCGCCTCAGCCGGCGACGAGCGCCCGCGCCCGGCGGAGCCAGCGCAGGGACGCCTCGACCAGGGTCGGGCTGCGGTGCTTGAGGATCGCCGATTTCAGCAGCGTCCGGGGCACTTCCCAGAGCTGGACGGACCCGACCGGGAAATGCGCCACGTCGCCCGGCGTCAGGTGGTGGCGGCGGCCGTCCGCGTCGGTGACGAAGACCTCGCCGTCGAGGATGGTGATGATCTCGTCGGCGTGGTGGGTCCAGCGGAACGTGCTGGCCGTGGTGCGCCACAGGTAGACCTGCGCGCTGCCGTCATGGGTCTGCGAGACCCCCGCGACCTCGGTGACGGGGTCGCCGGAGACGACCCACTCCGCCGGGATCGGCGCCGGGACGAAGGCGGCGCCGCCGGAGCGGACCGCCGTGCTGGCGACGGGGCGGTCGCGCTCGTGCAGCCGGATCTCCGCCGCGAGGCCCACCAGGGCGAGGCCGGCGAGCAGGGCGAGGGCGGCGGCGGGCAGCGTCTTCACGGTCGGCTCCCGCCCCGGCGCGGACGAATCGGTCCGCGCTTCCCCTCGAGGGGTAGAGGCCCGGGCCGTCCCGTTCCAGCCCGCCGCGCCCAACTTCGCGGGTTTAGCTTAACCCGGGCGCGGCGGATCCGGGGCCGCTCAGGCGGCGGCCGCCCGGCGCTCCGCGATCCAGCGCGTCGCGTCGGCCCGGGGGGCGACCACGTCGGTGTCGATGCGCAGCTGCGGGCTGTAGGCCGGATCCTCCGCGATGACGTCGCCCCAGCGGCGCAGGAAGCGGGCGATCTGCGAGCCCGGCGCGAAGCTGGTCTGCCGCGAGGCGCTCTCGTGGTGCGCCATCTCGGCGAAGGGCGTGTAGACGATGCGGTAGCCGAGCTGCCGCATCTTCAGGCACAGGTCGACGTCGTTGAAGTCCAGGGCGAAGCCCTCGTCGAAGCCGTTCACCGCCTCCAGCACCGCCTTGCGGGTGGCGAAGAGCGCCCCGGTCACCGCCGAGCAGTCGCGCTGCGTCAGCGCCCAGTCGCCGTAGGTCGGCTCGGCCGCGTCCCGGTTGTACCAGGGGTGGGCGAACACGTCGAAGATGCCGCCGGTCATGCCGGCGTGCTGGATCTTGCCCGTGGGGAACAGCAGCCGGCCGCCGGCGCCGCCGACGCCGCGGTCCAGCGCGAAGGTCAGGAGCGCCTCGATCCAGCCGGGCCGGCGCACGACGAGGTCGTCGTTCATCAGGATGACGAGCTCGGTCTCGGCCGCGCGCCAGAGCGTGTTCATCTTGGCCGCGTAGTTGAACCGCTCGCCCGGAGCCCGGGTCGTCAGCAGGCGGGTCACGGTGAAGCGGTCGGAGCGGCCGCGGTAGATCGCGTCGTCGGCCACGTCGTCGCCGATCAGCACGCGGATCCGGTCGGCCGGGTAGGTGCTGCGGCCGAGACTGTCGAGCAGGTTGATCACGTGGGGCTTGGCGCCCGCGACGGCGCGGCCCTGATCGTCCTTCGGGCGGCTCTGGTTGGTCGGCACGACGAGGGTCACGGCCGGCCGCGCGTCGAAGCTCCGGCGGATCTCCAGCGTGTCCGGGGTCAGGCCGGGGGCGGCGCGCAGGGACATGCCGGAGGTCTCGAACCACCGGTCGAGGGCGTGGGCGCGCGCCGTGCGGGTCGCCTTCGGGCGCTCCAGCGGCGAGGCGATCAGGGTCTGGGGGATCCGGTCGATGCCGATCCCCGCCGAGATCGCGCCGAGCAGGAAGCGGAACCACGCGGCGCTGCCGTGGCGCGCGCCGAAATCGGGGCTCAGGCCGGCCAGGGCCGGGACGCGGATCAGCAGCGGGAAGCCGATATAGTCGTCGGCCATGAGGAGCGCCGGGTTGAAGGCCGGCTTGCAGTGGACGCTGCGGACCTGGCCGGCACCGTCCACCACGGCGTCGTCGCCGTAGAAGATGCCGATATCGGGCCGCTCCGCGAGCGCGCGCGTCAGGTGCGCCGCGAGGTCGGGGCACAGCTCGGAGGCCGCGGGGGCGACAAAGATCGCCCGGCAGGCGGGGAACTGGCCGGCCGCGACCTGGCCGAGCCGGCGCTCGTCGAGGGGGCGGAGCTGCGCGTCGAGGGGCAGCGGCAGGATCGCGTCGGGCCACGGGAGCGTGCCCCACGAGGTCGATGGGGCCGGGACCGGCTTCTTCTTCAACACGGGTCGCGTCTCCGGGGATTCAGGACCGTTCGGCGGCCAGGAGGCGGGTCAGGCTCGCCTCCATGGCGCGCGCCACCGCGCCGATGGACAGCCGCTCGCGGATGCGCGCCCGGGCGGCGGCGCCGATCCGGGCCGCGTCGCCGCCGGTCACCGCCCGGGCCGCCTCGTTGAGGGCCCGGGTCAGGTCGGCCTCGTCCACCTGGCCCCACTCGGCGCCGCGCAGGTACGGGCCGTAGGTCCGGTCGAGGGCCGTGACCTCCGCCTTCACGGGGAAGCCGCAGGTGGCGTCGAGGAAGTCGCGGCAGCCGCCGTAATCGGTGGCGACCACGACCTTGCCCATCTCCATCGCCTCGGCGATCGTCAGGCCGAACCCTTCCGAGGAGTGCGACGAGGCGTAGACCGCGCAGAGATCGAACAGCGCGCCGAGCTCGTTCTGGGAGAGCGGCTGGTCGATCACCACCACGTCGCCGGACGTGCCGACGAGGTCGAGGAGCTTCTTGCCCTCCTCGGGCAGGTCGAAGACGTGCTTGGTCTTGAGCACGAGCTGCCAGCCGGCCTGCCCGAGACCGGCCGCCCGGAAGGCCCGGATCAGCGCGTGCGGGTTCTTGCGGGCGAGGTAGCTCGAGCCGTCGAAGGCGTAGAGGATCACCCGCCTGGACGGGTCGATCGCGAAGGCCTTGCGCAGGTTCGCCTTGGCGGCGGCGCTCACCGGCTCGCCGGCCTCGTTCTCGACCACGTAGGGCACGACGTCGACCGGGATGTCGGTGATCTGCCGGAAGATCGCCGCGCAGAACTCCGTGGGCGCCCAGATCGCGTCGAGGCCGTCGACGGTCGGCAGCCAGCCGCCGGGTACGTGGGAGGTCTCCCAGACGAACAGCCCGATCTTCAGCCGCGCCTCGGCGGCGATCGCCCGCTGCCGGTCGCTCATCAGCGAGTGCCAGCTGTCGCCGTTGAAGTGCACCAGCGCGACGTCGGCGGGGCCCGAGAAGGTCCGGGCCTGCCACGCGGGCGCCACCCGGGCATGGACGTGGAACGGCCGCTCCATCGGGTGGACGTTCAGTGCGAAGGGGGTCCGATGCAGGGCGCGGGCGTAGCTCCGGGCCGCGACGCCGAGGCCGTTGGCGTAGTTCATCGGCGAGACGTAGGCGACGCGCAGCGGCCGCTCCGGCGCCCGGGGCCGGCGCAGGTCCGCCCAGATCCTGGCACCCGGATACGTGTAGGTCACGTCGAGCCGGTCGAGGTCGAAGCCGCGCTCGGCGATCGCCTCCCGCACCGCCGCCCCGCCGATCGCGGCGTGCTCGCCCAGCAGCGAGCGCTTCACGAACGGGAAGCCCTGGCTGAGCATGTTCTCCCAGTCGAACAGGGTGCGGTTGTTGCGCGGGTCGTTGACCAGCGACATGTGCTTGTTCTGGGCCGAGAACAGGCTGCGCATCCCGAGCCCGGCCGCCCGCATCCGCTGCGAGAAGGTCAGCTCGTACTCGGTGATGACCGCGTTCTTGTCCGGCCAGTTCGCCACCGACAGGAGGAAGTGGCTGAACGCGTAGGAGGACAGGCAGCGCCGCTTCAGGGCGAGGAAGAAGCTCTGGAGGTGGTGGCTGTAGTAGAAGTTGTCGGCGAGCCCGATCACAGCCTCCGGGAAGGCATCGATCTTCGCGAGCAGGCCGGCGAAGTCGTCGCGGTCGAGGGGCCCGACGAGGCTGTCGTTGGCGAGGTAGAGCGTCTCGGAATCGAGGAGGTCGGTGTCCTCCAGGAGGACATGCGCCCAGGCGGCGAAGTCGAAGCCGCTGTTCTCGCGCAGGTAGACCGAGGCGCAGAGATCCAGGATCGCCTGCGGCACGGCGTTCTTGTGCTGGTCGGCGGCGATGATCAGGACGAGGTCGGTCCCGTTCTCCGCGAAGGCCCGCAAATACGGCTCGACGTGGCCGCGGATCCGCCCCTCGGGGCAGTGGGTGATGAACAGGGCCGTGCGGCCGTGCCGGCGGGGTTCGCGCTTCAGGCAGGACAGGCGCGCGTCGGAGGCTTCCGGCACCGCGGCCCCGGGGACGCGGCGGGTCAGGCGGCCCGCTTCCAGGCCGGTGGTGACGTAGTCGATCAGCGGGTTGAGGCCGAGCGCGGCGACCTTCGGGTAGCGGGCTCGGTACCAGGGCGCGTCGAAGCGCGGCGACGGGCTCGTCGTGCGGCCGCCGTCGGCGAGGAAATGCGCCAGCGGATTGTGCCCGGCCGCGTCGTCGCGCAAGTAGGTCTCGGTGTACCAGCGCGTGTCGAACCAGGGCCCCGGGTCGAGGCCCTCGGCGGCACCGTGCTCGAGGTAATGGACCAGCGGGTTGAGGCTGTCGGCCCGCACCGCGGCGGACTGGGCCGCGTACCAGTCGGGATCGAACAGCGGGTGGGGCGCGTAGCGGCGGTAGCCGCCGGCCATCACGTAGTGCTCCAGGGGCTCGAGCCCGCTGGTCTCGGCCTCGGGGCAGCGCTCCCGGTAGAAGGCGGCGTCGAACAGGCCCGACCGGCGGATCAGGTCGACGTGACGCGACAGGCCGGCGAACTCCTCGGGGTTGCGCAGGTAGCCCTGCTTCCGGCCGGTCTCGAAGAAGTGGCTCAGCGCGTTGCCGCCGGCCGCGCGGGCGTCCGGGTAGCGGGACAGGTACCAGGCGGTGTCGAACAGCGGCGACGGGTCGGTGTCGCCCCGCGCCAGGAAGTCGGCGAAGGCCCGGGCGCGGTGCTCGGCGCCGCCGAGGTAGCGCGTGGCGTACCAGTCCGGGTCGAACAGCGGGTTGGGGCGGATGCCGGCCGCGGCGCCGCGGTCGAGGTAGTGGAGCAGCGGGTTGGTGCCCTCGGCCCGGAGGCCCGGGACGGAATCGAGGTAGAGGTCGCCGTGGAACAGCGGGTGCGGCCAGCGCCCCTCGCGCCCGCCATGGACCGCGTAGTGCACCGCCGGATCGATCCCCTCGCCGACCACGTCGGGGTAGCGCCTCGCGTACCAGGCCGGATCGAACAGGCCGGATTCCTTGACGGCGCGGACCAGGTCCGCCTGGCGGGGCTCACCGCGGCGGCCCCTGAGGCGCCGGGTCAGCGGGCGCGCGAGGGACTGCGCCGCGCCGGCGAGGCCGGCCTTCTCCGACGATCCGACGGCGAACACATCACGAAGGCGCATGGTCAGGTCCGGATACGCGGGAAGCCCGCAAAGCTGCCCACGCCGCGATCCGCGAGAGACATCAGAGGGTTCGGCCGGTCCGGCGGTCGCGGGTGAGGATCGCCCCGGCTTGGGCGCCTTCCTAAAGGTCCGGGTCGCCGACGCCAAGAGCGGGGCGGGATCGGCGTCCGACCCATCGCGAGCGGCTCGGCGCGGAGGCCGGACGTCGCGAACGCGGCCCCGAACGGGCGTGCGGCGATCCCGACCTTGCCAGCCCGGCACCTGAAGCCCCACACTCGCGGGATTGGCCGGCGGGTCCCGCGGGGCCCGGGCAGGAGATGGATATCGGCATGACGCAGGGGATCAGCCCGGCCACCGCCCTGGACGACGGCATCGTGGCGACGGCGGAGAGCTGCCTCGCCGACGTCGGCGCGGCGCGGGAGGCGATCCACGGGGTGATCTTCGGCCAGGAGAAGGTCGTCGATCTCGCACTCGTGACCATCCTGGCCGGCGGCCACGGCCTGCTGGTCGGCCTGCCGGGCCTCGCCAAGACCAAGCTGGTCGAGACGCTCGGCACGGTGCTCGGCCTCGACGCGCGGCGCGTGCAGTTCACGCCGGACCTGATGCCCTCCGACATCCTCGGCACCGAGATCCTGGAGGAGGACGCCGAGCGCCGCCGGGCCTTCCGGTTCGTGCAGGGGCCGGTCTTCACGCAGCTCCTGATGGCCGACGAGATCAACCGGGCGAGCCCGCGCACGCAGTCGGCGCTGCTGCAGGCCATGCAGGAGGGCCACGTCTCGGTGGCGGGCGCCCGCCACGACCTGCCCCGGCCGTTCCACGTGCTCGCCACCCAGAACCCGATCGAGCAGGAGGGCACCTACCCGCTGCCCGAGGCGCAGCTCGACCGCTTCCTCCTGGAGATCGACGTCGGCTACCCCGACCGCGCCGCCGAGCGGCGGATCCTGATCGAGACCACCGGCGTCGACGAGACGCGGCCGCGGGCGGTCATGTCGACCGAGCAGTTGCTCACCGCCCAGCGCCTCGTGCGCCGGCTGCCCGTCGGCGAGGCCGTGGTCGAGGCGATCCTCGACCTCGTCCGCGCCGCCCGGCCGGACAGCGGCGACGCGATCGTGAAGGACAAGCTCCTCTGGGGCCCCGGCCCCCGCGCCAGCCAGGCGCTGACGCTGGCCGCCCGCGCCCGGGCGCTGATCGAGGGCCGGGTCGCCCCCTCGGTGGCCGACGTGAAGGCGCTCGCCGAGCCGGTGCTCAAGCACCGGATGGCGCTGAGCTACACCGCCCGCGCCGACGGCGAGACCATCGAGGGCCTGATCGCCAAGCTCGCGGAGAAGCTCTGACTTTGGTCGCGACGAACGCCCTCGACGCGGGCAGGCGCACCCCCGGCCGGCGCGAGAGCGAGGGCGCGACCGCCCTCTCCGACAAGATGCCCCGCCTCGTCCTGGAGGCGCGCCGCGTGTCGAGCCTGCTGGCCCACGGCCTCCACGGCCGCCGCCGCGCGGGGCCCGGCGAGAGCTTCTGGCAGTTCCGCCCTTTCGTGACAGGCGAGGCCGCGGCCCGCGTCGACTGGCGCCGCTCGGCCCGGGACGACCGGCTCTACGTCCGCGAGCGCGAATGGGAGGCCGCCCACAATATCTGGCTGTGGATCGACCGCTCGGCCTCGATGGGCTTTGCTTCGGATTTGGCTTCAGCGCCGAAGGTCGAGCGCGCGCTGATCCTGGGCCTCGCCCTGGCCGACGCCTTCGTGGAGGGCGGCGAGCGGGTGGGCCTGCTCGGCCTGACCCGCGCGAGCGCCTCCCGCGGGATCGTCGAGCGCCTGGCCCAGGCGCTCGTGGCCGACACGGCCGGCCTCACCCAGGACCTGCCGCCGCAGGCGCACCCCGCCCGCTTCGACGAGGTGGTGCTGATCGGCGACTTCCTCACCGAGCCCGACCGGATCGCCGCGTCGGTGCAGAGCCTCGCCGGCCGCGGCAGCCGCGGCCATCTCCTCATGGTGGTGGACCCGATCGAGGAGACCTTTCCCTTCACCGGTCAGGCCGTCCTGCACGATCTCGAGGGCGGCCTCAGCCTCGACATCGGCGATGCCGACGCCTGGGGCGCGCGCTACCGCGCCCGGATCGCCGAGCACCGGGCGGCACTCGCCGCCATCGCCCGCGGCCAGGGCTGGACGCTGACGATCCACCGCACGGACCGGCCGGCGAGCGAGGCGGCCCTGCGGCTCGCCACGCTGATCGCCGCCCGCGGCACGGAGTGAGGCCGCCATGCTGGGTCTGACCTTCGCCGCCCCGCTGGCGCTCGCCGCCCTGATCGGCCTGCCAGCCCTGTGGTTCCTGCTGCGGGTGACCCCGCCGCGCCCGCGGCGGATCAATTTCCCGCCGCTGAAGCTCGTCGCCGACCTGATCCCGCAGCGGCAGACCCCGGCCCGGACGCCGCCCTGGCTGCTGATCCTGCGGCTGCTGATCGCCGCCGCCCTGATCCTCGCGGTGGCGGGCCCGGTCTGGAATGCCGGGGGCGTCGGGGCCGGGGGCGGCCGCAGCGCGCTCCTCGTGCTCCTCGACAACGGCTTCGCCGCCGCCCACGACTGGCGCGACCGGCTCCGCGTCGCCACCGATGCGGTCGAAGGCGCCGCCCGGGACGGACGGCCCGTCGCGGTGATCGGCCTCGCCGACGCCCCCGCGGCCNGGTGATCGGCCTCGCCGACGCCCCCGCGGCCTTCGAGGCGAAGACGCCGGCCGCCGCCCTGGAGCGCCTGCGCGCCCTCGCGCCGCGGCCGATCCTCCCCGCCCGCGACGCGCATCTCGCGACGATCGAGACCTTCCTCGACAAGAACCGGGGCGCCGGCCTCGTCTGGATCAGCGACGGCGTCGCCGGCGCGGGCGACACGCGCTTCGCCAAGGGGCTGGCCGACCTCGCGGGCGACAGGGGCGCGGCCCTCACGGTGCTGCGGGCCGACAGGCCGCCGGCCCTCGCCCTGACCGCCACCGAGAACGCCGGCAAGCTCGTGACGCACGCCCTGCGGGCGGCGCCGAACGGGCGCGACGCGGGCGTGATCCGGGCGCTCGACCAGAAGGGCCTGCCGCTCGCCGAGCGCGACTTCGCCTTCGCGGCCGACGCCACCGAGGCGGGCGCGACCTTCGAGATGCCGGTGGAGCTGCGCAACAGCATCAGCCGGCTGGAGATCGCGGGCGAGCGCTCGGCCGGGGCCGTGGTGCTGCAGGACGAGCGCGGCAAGCGCCGCCGGGTCGGCCTCGTCTTCGGCGGCACCCTCGACCAGGCCCAGCCCCTGCTGGCGCCGACCTATTATCTCGCCCGGGCGCTCCAGCCCTTCGCGGACGTGCAGGAGCCGCGGGGCGCCAAGGGCACGGCGGACTCGATCAACCAGCTCCTCGACAACCAGGTCTCGGTCCTCGTGCTGGCCGATGTCGGCGCCCTCGACGAGAAGACCACCGCGCGGATCGAGAGCTTCGTGAAGGACGGCGGGATGCTGCTGCGCTTCGCCGGCCCGCGGCTCGCCGCCGGCAACGATCCGCTGGTGCCGGTGCGGCTGCGGCGGGGCGGCCGGACCCTCGGCGGCACGCTCTCCTGGGACAGCCCCAAGACCCTGGCGCCCTTCCCGCCCGAGAGCCCCTTCGCGGGCCTGACGCCGCCGGCCGATATCGGCGTGCGCCGCCAGATCCTGGCGGAGCCCGACGGCGACCTGCCGAACCGCACCTGGGCCTCGCTCCAGGACGGCACGCCGATCGTCACCGCGCAGAAGCGCGGCCAGGGCACGATCGTGCTGTTCCACGTCACCGCCGACACGACGTGGTCGAACCTGCCGCTCTCCGGCCTGTTCATCGACATGCTCCGGCGCGTCGTGGCGCTGGCCGGCGCCGCGGCGCCCGTCCAGGGCGACGCCGCGCGGGCCGCCATCTCTGCGCGGTCTACGCCTCGTCGCACTCCTCGGAAGGGTTCGGGGCGCTCGGCTCGCCGCCGGCCTCGGCCACCGMGGTGGCGGCCGACTACGCCGACCGGGCGAACCTCGAACATCCGCCGGGCTTCTACGGCCCGCCGGACGGAGGCATCAGCGTGAACGCCCTGAAACCGGATGACCGGCTGAAGCCCCTCGACACCGCCGCGCTCGAGGGCGCCCGGTTCGGGTCGCTCGCCGGCGCCGAGACCCTGGACCTGCGGCCGAGCCTGTTCACCCTGGCGCTGCTGCTGCTGGCCCTCGACACCCTGGCGGGCCTGTGGCTCGGCGGCTTCCTGCGCCGCGGCGGTCTGGCGGCCCGCCTGCGCGGCCGCCAGACCGTGCTGGCCCTCGCCGGCCTCGTCCTGCTCGCCGCCCTGCCGGCGCGCCCGGTCCGCGCGGAGGAGCCGCCGGCCAACCGGCCGAACGGCATCGAATCGGCGCTGGTCACGCGCCTTGCCTACGTGATCACGGGCGACGCCGCCGTCGACGAGGCGAGCCGCACCGGCCTCACCGGCCTGACCCAGATGCTGGCCGCGCGCACCGCCCTGGAGCCGGGCGAGCCGGCCGGGATCGATCCGGCGAAGGACGAGCTGGCCTTCTACCCGCTGATCTACTGGCCGATCGCCCCGAACCGGCCGCAGCCCTCGGACGTCGCGATCCGCAAGATCGACGCTTTCATGCGCAACGGCGGCACGGTCCTGTTCGACACCCGCGACGCGCTGACCGCCCGGCCGGGCGGGCCGCCCACCCCGGAAGGGGCCTATCTCCGGAAGATGCTGGCGACGCTCGAGGTGCCGGAACTGGAGCCGGTGCCCCTCGACCACGTGCTGACCAAGGCCTTCTACCTCGTGGACAGCTTCCCGGGCCGCTACGCCACCGGCCAGACCTGGGTGGAGGCGCTGCCGCCCGCCGCCGAGGGCGCCGAGCGCCGCCCGGCCCGCGCCGGCGACGGCGTGAGCCCGATCATCATCACGGGCAACGACCTCGCCGCCGCCTGGGCGGTGGGGCGCCGGGGCGAGCCGCTCTACCCGGTCGTGGGCGGCGACCAGCGCCAGCGCGAGATGGCGTTCCGGGGCGGCGTGAACATCGTGATGTACGCGCTGACCGGCAACTACAAGGCAGACCAGGTCCACGTGCCCGCGCTGCTGGAGCGGCTGGGGCAGTGATGGTGTTGGACAGACAACGCAGCGCCATTCCGCCCGCGGTCATGACGCGCGGCCCTTTCCCGGACGCCTGGAGCGCAGTGGAAGGTGATCCGGGACCCAGCGCGAGGAGCGCCGCGCAGCGGCACGGTATGAGCCATCCGGACGCTTCGCGACGTCTCGTGGCGGATCCCGGGTCACATTCCGCTGACGCTCCATGCGCCCGGGAAAAGGACAGCGCTTCGACAAACCAGATGCTCGAGGCCGGACCGTCATGCTGAGCCTCAGCTTCACCCCCCTCCTGCCCTGGCCGGCCATCGCCGTCCTCGGCGGGATCGTCGCCGTCCTGGCGGTGTTCGCCGTGCTGGCCCGCGGCCGCACCGCCCTGCTCCGCGTCCTCGTCCTCGCCTTGGTGCTGGCAGCGCTGACCAACCCGGCGCTGGTGCGGGAGGACCGGGAGCCCGTGAAGGACGTGGCCGCCATCGTGGTCGACCGGTCCGGGTCCCAGCAGCTCGGCGACCGGCCGCAGATGACCGACGCGGTCCGCGCCGAGCTGCAGCGCCGGTTCGGCGCGCTCACCGATATCGAGCCCCGCTTCATCGACGTGCCGGATTCCAAGGACGGCGACGACGGCACCAAGCTGTTCACCGCCCTGAGCCAGGCGCTGGCCGACGTGCCGCCGGAGCGCCTCGCCGGGATCGTGATGCTCACCGACGGCGTGGTGCACGATATTCCCGCGTCCCTGGCCCAGCTCGGGATCAAGGCCCCGCTCCACGTCCTCGTCACCGGACACCCGGACGAGCGCGACCGGCAGATCAAGCTCCTGGAGGCGCCGCGCTTCGGCATCGTCGGCAAGGATCTGACGATCCGCGCCGAGGTCATGGAGCGCGGCGGGACCGGCCACGCTGTGGTCACGGTGCGCCGCGACGGCGAGGAGATCGGCCGGCGGGACGTCGCCACCGACAAGCCGTTCGCCCTCAACCTGCGCATCGAGCACGGCGGCCCGAACGTGGTGGAGATCGAGGTCGAGCCGCTGCCGGGCGAGCTCACCACGGTCAACAACCGGGCGGTCCTGCCGATCGAGGGCATCCGCGAGAAGCTCCGGGTGCTGCTCGTCTCCGGCGAGCCGCACCAGGGCGAGCGCACGTGGCGCAACCTCCTGAAGTCGGACGCCAACGTCGACCTCGTCCACTTCACGATCCTGCGCCCGCCGGAGAAGCAGGACGGCACGCCGATCTCGGAACTCTCCCTGATCGCCTTCCCGACGCGCGAGCTGTTCGTCCAGAAGATCAAGGACTTCGACCTGATCATCTTCGACCGCTACGCCAACCAGAGCGTGCTGCCGCAGGCCTATTTCGACAACATCGTCCGCTACGTCCGCGAGGGCGGCGCCCTGCTGATCGCCGCCGGCCCCGAATTCGCCGGACCGGCGAGCCTCGCCCGCACGCGGCTCGCCGGCATCCTGCCGGGCGACCCCGACGGCCGGGTCGTCGAGAAGCCCTACAAGGCGACGCCGACGCAAGTCGGCCAGCGCCACCCGGTGACCCGCGACCTGCCGGGCTCGGACGCGAACCCGCCCGCCTGGGGCGACTGGCTGCGCATCGTCGAGGCCCGGACCCGGGCCGGCATCCAGCCGATCCTGTCGGGGGCCGACAACCTGCCGCTGCTCGCGCTGTCGCGCGAGGACAAGGGCCGCGTCGCCCTGCTCCTGTCCGACCATGCCTGGCTCTGGGCACGGGGCTATCAGGAGGGCGGCCCCTATCTCGACCTGCTGCGCCGCCTCGGCCACTGGCTGATGAAGGAGCCGGCCCTGGAGGAGGAGGCCCTGCGCGCCCAGACCACCGGGCGCGGCCGCGAGGTGCGGGTCGAGCGCCAGACGATGGCGGACCAGGCCGAGCCGGTCACCGTCACGGGGCCCACCGGCAAGGTGACGACGCTGACGCTCAAGCCGAAGGAGCCCGGCCTGTTCACCGCGACCTTCGACGCGGAGACCCTGGGCCTGCACACCCTGCGGTCGGGCAACCTCGTGGCCTTCGTCAGCGTCGGGCCGGCCAACCCGCGCGAGCTCGCCGACGTGTTCAGCGACACCGAGCGCCTGAAGGCCGTGGCCGACGGATCGGGCGGCTCGGTCCGCCGGGTCGCCGAGACCGGCGGCCTCCAGGTGCCGCGCCTCGCGCTGGTGCGCGGCGGCCGCCTCGCCGGAAGCGACTGGATCGGCTTCCGGCCGAGCGACAGCGCCAATATCCGCGGCGTCGAGGTCTACCCGCTGGCGCTCGGCCTCGCGGCGCTGGCCGCGCTGGCGGCCGCCCTGCTCGCCATGTGGCTGGTCGAGGGCCGCCGGCGGCGCGCACAGGGTGATCGCCACCGCGGCGCCCAGCTCGAAGAACCGGAACCCGGCCGTGAACTGGCCGAGCTCGGCCGCACCCGCGAAGGCGGCCAGCATCATCAGGCTGATCCGGCCGTTGAGCGAGCCGAGGGCGTTCGAGACGCCTACCCCCGCCGCGGCACGGATCGTCGCGANGGGGGCGGGCGGCGTGACGCGGACCCCCGGCGGGCCGGGCGCGGCGCGCGCGGCCCTGTGCGGCGGCGCATGGTCGACGGGTGGCCGCCCGCGTCCTATGACCCCGGTACTCTCGAGATGCCCGCGCCGCGCGCAGGCCCGACGCAACGGAGACAGCCTGCCCGTGACAGCGCAGACCGTGACTGGACGCCTCCTCGCCGCGACGCTCCTCGTCGCCTGCCTCCAGCTCGCCCCGGCCCGTGCGCAGGAACCGGCCGCGATGCCGTCGACGCCGGCCACCACACCGGCCACCCTGCCGGCCGCAAACGGCCAGTGGACCCACGCGATCACGCTGATGGGCCAGCCGAAATACGGCCCCGACTTCAAGCATTTCGACTACGCCGACCCGGCCGCGCCCAAGGGCGGCATGGTCCGGTTCGGGGCCCAGGGCGGGTTCGACAACTTCAACATCGTCGTCGCCGGCCTGAAGGGCGACCTCGAGAACGGCATCCAGCAGATCTACGATCCGCTGATGACCGAGTCGTCGGACGAGCCGTTCACCTCCTACGGCCTGCTCGCCGAGGCGGTGCGGATCGCCCCCGATCTCGGCTCGGTCTCGTACCGGCTGCGCGAGAACGCCCGCTGGCACGACGGCAAGCCGATCACGCCCGAGGACGTGGTGTGGTCCTTCGACGTGCTGAAGGCCAACAGCCCGTTCTACGCCGCCTACTACCAGACGGTGGCCAAGGCCGAGGTGACCGGGCCGCACGAGGTGACCTTCACCTTCACGGAGAGCGGCAACCGCGAGCTGCCGCAGGTGATCGGGCAGCTGCGCGTCCTGCCCAAGCACTGGTGGACCGCCAAGGATTCCAACGGCAAGCCGCGCAGCGTCACCGAGACGACCCTGGAGCCGCCGCTGGGCTCGGGCCCCTACCGCCTCGCGAAGTTCGAGCCGGGCCGCACCACCACCTACACCCGCGTGCCCGATTACTGGGGCAAGGACCTGCCGGTGAATGCCGGGCGCTACAACTTCGACACCGAGCGCTACGAGTACTTCCGCGACGGCACAGTGCTGGTCGAGGCGCTGAAGGGCGATCTCTACGATTTCCGGGTCGAGAACATCGCCCGGAACTGGGCGACCGCCTACGAGGATTTCCCCGCCGTGAAGGAGGGCCGCCTGATCAAGGAGGCGTTCCCCGAGCGCGGCATGGGCATCATGCAGGCCTTCGCGTTCAACACGCGCCGGGACAAGTTCAGGGACCCGCGCGTCCGCCGGGCCTTCAACCTCGCGATGAACTACGAGGAGATGAACAAGGCGCTGTTCTACGGCCTGTACAAGCGCATCAACTCCTACTTCTTCGGCTCGGAGCTGGCCTCCTCGGGCCTGCCGGAGGGCGAGGAGAAGGCGATCCTCGAGAGCGTCAAGGACAAGGTCCCGGCCTCGGTCTTCACCACCCCCTACGCCAACCCGGTGAACGACGGCCCCGAGGCGGTGCGCAGGAACCTCCGCGAGGCCGTCGGCCTGCTGCGCGAGGCCGGCTACGAGCTGCGCGGCGGCAAGATGGTCAGCAAGGCCACCGGCGAGCCGCTGACCGTCGAGTTCCTGGAGTTCCAGAACACCTTCGAGCGGGTCATCCTGCCGTTCTCGGCGCAGCTGAAGCTGATCGGCATCGATGCCACCCTGCGGGTCATCGACCAGGCGCAGTACCAGAACCGCATCCGCAACTTCGACTTCGACGTCACCACGGCGTCGTGGGGCGAGTCGCTCTCGCCGGGCAACGAGCAGCGCGAGTTCTGGGGCTCGGCCGCGGCCGACAAGCCCGGCTCGCGCAACCTGATCGGGATCAAGGATCCCGGCATCGACGCCCTGATCGAGAAGGTGATCTTCGCCAAGGACCGGCACACCGTGATCGCGGCGACCCGGGCCCTGGACCGGGTGCTCCTCGCCCACGACTACGTCGTCCCGCAATGGTCCTCCGACCAGCAGCGGACGCTGCGCTGGAACCGGTTCGGCCACCCGGCGATCCTGCCGCTCTACGCCAGCTCGGGCTTCCCGACGACGTGGTGGTACGACGAGAGGCTCGCCGCCAAGACCGGGGCGCCCCGTTGACGGGCGGTCCCGGGATGCCGACCCGCCGCGGCCTGGTCCTCGGGGCCGGCGCGCTCGCGGCGCTGCCGCCGTGGCGCCCCGCCCGCGGCGCTGCCGCCGTGGCGCCCCGCCCGGGCGGCCGACGCGCAGGAGCGCCACGGCCTGTCCAGCTTCGGCGAGCTGAAATACGGCCCCGACTTCGCGCATTTCGACTACGTGAACCCGATGGCGCCCCGCGGCGGGCGCTTCTCGGCGCAGCTCGCCGCGACGACCGGCAACCAGTCGCTCAACACCTTCAACACGCTCAACGTCTACGTTCTGCGCGGCGACGGGGCCGCCGGCATGCCCCTGACCTTCGACAGCCTGATGGTCCGGGCCCTCGACGAGCCGGACGCCCTCTACGGGCTGGTGGCGCGCGCCGTCACGGTCAGCCTGGACGGCCTGACCTACACCTTCGCGTTGCGCCCGCAGGCGCGGTTCCACGACGGCTCGCCGCTGACCGCGCGGGACGCGGCCTTCAGCCTCAAGCTCCTGCGCGACAAGGGCCACCCCGAGATCGCCGAGGTGATCCGTCCCATGACCGACGCCCGGGCCGAGGGCGACGGGCGGCTCGTGGTGACCTTCGAGCCGGGCCGCGCCCGGGACCTGCCGCTGTTCGTCGCGCAGCTCCCGATCTTCTCCGCGGCCTACTACGCCGGCCGGGACTTCGAGGCCTCGACCCTGGAGGCGCCCCTCGGTTCCGGCCCCTACCGGGTCGGCACCGTCGATCCGGGCCGGTCCATCGGCCTCGAGCGCGTGCCGGATTACTGGGCCGCCGAGCTGCCGGTGAACGTCGGCCAGAACAACTTCGACGCGATTCGCTTCGAGTATTTCCGCGACCGCACCGTGGCCTTCGAGGCGTTCAAGAGCGGTGCCTTCACGTTCCGCGAGGAGTTCACCGCCCGGGTCTGGGCCACCGGCTACGACTTCCCGGCGATGAACGAGGGCCGCGTCGTCCGCGAGACCGTGCCCGACGCGCGGCCGAGCGGCACGCAGGGCTGGTGGATCAACACCCGCCGCGCGGCGTTCCGCGACCCGCGGGTGCGCGAGGCGATCGGCCTGTGCTTCGATTTCGAGTGGTCGAACCGCAACCTGATGTACGGCGCCTACCGGCGCACGGCCTCGTTCTTCGAGAATTCCGACCTCAAGGCCACGGGCAAGCCCTCGGCCGACGAGATCGCCCTGCTGGAGCCGTTCAAGGACCTGCCGCCCGAGGTGTTCGGCGAGGCCTGGGTGCCGCCGGTCTCCGACGGGTCCGGCCAGGACCGGGCGCTGCTGAAGCGGGCCGACGCGCTCCTGCGGGAGGCCGGCTGCACCCGCCAGGGCGGAAGCCTGCTGCTGCCCGGCGGCCAGCCCCTGACCCTCGAGTTCCTCGACGAGGATCCGGTCTTCCAGGCGGTCACGCAGCCCTTCATCCGCAACCTCGGACTGCTCGGCATCAGGGCAAGCCTGCGCACGGTCGACCCGTCCCAGTACCAGGCGCGGCTGAAGGATTTCGACTTCGACGTCACGCCCCGCCGCTACAGCAGCGGGCTCACCCCCGGCGCGGAGCTGCGCGAGACCTACGGCTCCCGCTCCGCCGGGACCGCGGGCTCGAACAACCTCTCGGGAATCGCGAGCCCGGCGATCGACGCGCTGCTCACCGCCGTCGCCGACGCGACGTCGCGGGCGGACCTGACCACCGCCTGCCGGGCGCTGGACCGGGTCCTGCGGGCCGGGCGCTACTGGGTGCCGATGTGGTACGCCTCGACCCACCGCCTCGCCCTCTGGGACGTGTACGGCCGCCCGACGACCCCGCCGAGATACGACCTCGGCGCCCCCGGGACGTGGTGGTTCGACGCCGACAAGGCCAAGCGGATCGGGCGGGACTGACGCCATGCTCGCCTACATCCTGCGCCGAATCGGCCTGATGATCCCGACGCTGTTCGGGATCATGCTGATCACCTTCACCATCGTGCAGTTCGCCCCGGGCGGCCCGGTGGAGCGGGTGCTGTCGCAGCTCCAGGGCCAGCGCGACGGGGCCATGTCCCGCGTCACCGGCGGCGCGGGCGACCTCGGGGGCGCCAGCCGGCCGTCGGGCGGCGGCGGCGACGCCAGCTCCCGCTACCGCGGCGCGCAGGGGTTGAGCCCGGAATTCATCGCCAAGCTCGAGAAGCAGTTCGGCTTCGACAGGCCGGCGCCCGAGCGCTTCGCCAAGATGCTCTGGGACTACGTCCGGTTCGATTTCGGCCGCAGCTACTTCCGCGACGTCACGGTCATCCAGCTGATCAAGGAGCGGCTGCCGGTCTCGATCTCGCTGGGCCTGTGGATGACGCTGCTGTCCTACGCGATCTCGATCCCGCTGGGCATCCGCAAGGCCGTGGCGGACGGCACGCGCTTCGACCGGGCGACCTCCTTCGTGGTGATCATCGGCTACGCGATCCCGGGCTTCATGTTCGGGCTGATGCTCATCATCCTGTTCGCCGGCGGCTCGTTCTACCAGTGGTTCCCGCTGCGCGGCCTGACCAGCGAGGGTTGGGAGAGCTTCTCGCCCTGGCACAAGGTGACCGACTACGCGTGGCACATGGTGCTGCCGCTGACCGCCCTGGTGATCGGCGCCTTCGCCACCTCGACCCTGCTGACCAAGAACTCGTTCCTCGACGAGATCCGCAAGCAGTACGTGCTGACCGCGCGGATGAAGGGGCTGTCCGAGCGGCGCGTGCTCTACGGGCACGTGTTCCGCAACGCCATGCTGATCGTGATCGCGGGCTTTCCGGGCGCCTTCATCTCGGCCTTCTTCACCGGCTCGCTGCTCATCGAGACGATCTTCTCCCTCGACGGCCTGGGCGAGCTGTCGTTCCGGGCGATCGTCGGGCGCGACTATCCGGTGGTGTTCGCCACGCTCTACATCTTCTCGCTGCTCGGGCTCGCGGTGAACCTGCTGTCCGACCTGATCTACGTCTGGATCGACCCGCGGATCGATTTCTCGGCGCGGGCGACCTGACCGCGCGGGCCGTCAGGCTTCCGGGAGGCTGGGGATGCCGGCCGGCGTCGGCAGCTCGCCGCGCGGCGGGCCGGCCAGGCCCAGCAGCGCCGCGATCGCGTCGCCGTCCGGCGCGCCGAGGAGGTCTGCCAGCGTGTAACGGTCGAGGACCGCGAGGAACGCCGCCAGGGCCTCCCCCAGCACCCGCCGGAGCCGGCACGGGGCCGTGATGGCGCAGGCCCCGCCGCCGAAGCACTCGACCAGCGCCAGGTCGTCCTCGGTCTGGCGCACCACCGCACCGACGACGATCTCCTCCGGCGGCTTCGCCAGCCGAAGGCCGCCGCCCCGGCCGCGGATCGTCCGGATCAGGCCGAGCCGTCCCAGCTGATGGACCACCTTGGTCAGGTGGTTCTCCGAGATGCCGTAGGCGCGCGCGATCGCCGCGATCGAACTCTGCTCGGGCTCGTGGAGCCCGACGTAGATCAGCGTGCGCAGCGCGTAATCCGTGTAGCGGGTCAGGCGCATCTCGACTCCAGAAGACGATCTCTGCCGTGGGGCGATGCGGCGCCCGCCGCGATCCGCTTCCGTACGCCCTGTGGAGGACCGGCACCACCGCCGACGCGGGGCCGGACGGCTCGCCGATAAGATATATTTTAATTGCACCTTATCGAGAGGCGCGATAAAAGATGCATGTCGTATGCACCTTAGAGCTGTGCCATGCCCGCGCCCCTCTCCCCCGCCACCGTCGCTCTCATCAAGGC
Source organism: Methylobacterium mesophilicum (assembly GCF_036441335.1). Taxonomy (GTDB): domain Bacteria; phylum Pseudomonadota; class Alphaproteobacteria; order Rhizobiales; family Beijerinckiaceae; genus Methylobacterium; species Methylobacterium mesophilicum_B. Next base: position 136,765 of record NZ_MLBW01000009.1, on the reverse strand, counting down.
CACCGTGCCGGCCCTGGAGGCCCACGGCCTCACCATCACGAAGCGCATGTACGAGCGCCTGTTCGAGAACGCCGAGATCCGCGACCTCTTCAACCAGTCCCATCACGGCGAGACCGGCTCTCAGCCGAAGGCCCTGGCCCAGGCCGTGCTCGCCTACGCCCGCAACATCGACAATCTCGGCGTCCTGGCGGGCGCGGTGGAGCGCATCGCGCAGAAGCACGTCGCCCTGAACATCCTGCCGGAGCACTACCCGCACGTGGCCGACGCGCTCCTCGGCGCGATCCGGGACGTCCTCGGTGAGGCCGCCACGCCGGAGGTCGCCACCGCCTGGGGGGAGGCCTACTGGTTCCTGGCGGAACTGCTGATCGGCCGGGAGGCCGCGATCTACCGCGACCATGCCTCCGAGCCGGGCGGCTGGAACGGCTGGCGCGACTTCGTCGTCGACAGCGTGACCCGGGAGAGCGAGACGATCCGCTCCTTCGTCCTGCTGCCCGCCGATGGCGGCCCGGTGCTGCGGCATCGGCCGGGCCAGTATCTCGGCTTCCTCCTGGACCTGCCGGGCCGCGGCGTGCTGAAGCGGAACTACTCGGTGTCCTGCGCGCCGAACGACCGGGCCTACCGCATCACCGTCAAGCGCGAGGCGACGCCGGGCCGCCCGGCCGGGATCGCCTCGAACTGGCTGCACGACCACGCGCGGCCCGGCACCGTGCTGAAGGTCGCCGCACCGGCGGGCGATTTCAGCCTCGACGCCGAGAGCGACGCGCCCGTGGTGCTGGTCAGCGGCGGCGTCGGGCTGACCCCGATGATCAGCATGCTCGAGACCATCGCGGCGGACAGCCCGGACCGGCCGACCTGGTACGTGCACGGCGCCCTGTTCGGCCGCGTGCACGCCCTGCGCGACCACGCCCGGGCGCTCGCGGCGCGGGCCCGCAACGCGACGCTCGTGACCTTCTACGCGGAGCCCGAAGCCGCGGACCGGCCGGGTGAGCACTACGACGTCCAGGGCCTGATCACGGCGGACTGGCTCGCGGAGCACACGCCGCACGACCGCGCGACCTACTACCTGTGCGGTCCCAAGCCGTTCCTGCGGGATCTCGCCACCGGCCTGCTGCGCCTCGGCGTCCCGGCCGATCGGGTGAAGTTCGAGTTCTTCGGCCCCGCCGACGAGCTGTTCGAGGAGCCCCGGCAGGCGGCCTAAGCGGCGCTCACGGCGACCCGCCGCCGAGGGGACGCTCGGCGCCGAGCACCCGCGCCACGGTCGTCCGCAGCGCCTGCGCGCTGCGGTAGCCCANCGCCCTTCGGCGGTGAGAGCCAGCGCCCGGATGACGCGGGCCCTCGCCCGCCAGTCGCCGAAGCTGAGGCCCGTCTCCGCGCGGAACCCGCGCGTGAGTGTCCGCCGGCTGGCGCCCGCCCGGTCGGCCCAGGCGTCGAGATCGGCCTCGGAGGCCGGATCCTCGATCAGCGCGAGGCAGACCCGGCGCAGGCGTGCGTCGCGCGGGAGTGGCAGGGCGAGCGGCGTGGCGGGGGCCCGGCCGATCTCGTCGAGCACCAGGGCGGCGAGATGGCCGCCGCGGCCATCCTCTGCGTAGAGCACAGGCTCCTCGGCCAGCGCCGTGAGCGCGGAGGCGAGGAGCCGCGACACCGCGATCACCCGGCAACTCGCCGGGAAGGACCGGACCGCGGCGGGATCGAGATAGGCGGAGCACATCGCGACCGCCCCGTGTGTCGCGACCGCGTGCGGCAGAAGCGGGGGGATCCAGAGGGCGTGCCCCTCGGGGACCACCCAGGTGCCGTCCTCCGCGAACGCCATCATCAGGCCGGACGTGGCGTAGAGCAGCTGCGCGCGGGGATGGAAGTGCCGGGCGAGATGCATCCCGGCCGCGTAGGTCTTGGGCATCACCGCGACCGGGCGGGGCACGTCCTGGTAGTCGGCCGCCTCGGTCGACCGCCCCGCGGCGCCGTGCGCCTCCGTCAACATTGGCCCGTTCGCGTACATATCCGGCCCAACACAGCCATCGGGTCAGGCTATCAGGGGGTCGTCCCGGAGGAAACGCCGCGATGGATTCGGATACGCTGTCCCGCCGCACCCTGCGCTTCGTCAACGTCGCGCACGCCCTCGACCATTTCGTGCTGCTGATCTACCCGACCGCGGTCATCGCCATCGCGGCCCAGACCGGGCTCGGCTACGGCGAGCTGATCGGGCTCGCCACCGGCGCCTTCGTGGCCTTCGGCCTGTGCTCGCTGCCGATGGGCTCGCTCGCCGACCGGTTCGGGCGGCGCAACATGCTGGCGGTGTTCTTCTTCGGCTACGGCCTGTCCTGCCTGGGCGTGGCGACCGCCTCGACACCGCTCGCCTTCGCCCTCTGGCTCTGCGTCCTCGGGCTCGCCTCGGCGATCTACCACCCGGTCGGCTCGGCCATGCTGGTGACCCATGCCCGCCGGCTCGGGCACGATCTCGGCATCAACGGCGTCTGGGGCAATCTCGGCGCGGCCTCGGCCTCCGGCCTGACCGCGCTGCTCGCCGCCACGATCGGCTGGCGCGCGGCCTTCGTCGTCCCCGGCCTCGTCTGCCTCGCCTGCGGGGCCGCCTTCGTGGCCCTGGTCCCGGGCGACGGCGACGCCGCGGGCCGGAAGGCCGGCGGCGCCGCGGTGATCCCGGTGACCCGGCCCTGGGCGCTCATGGCGATGTTCGCCCTGTCGATCTTCGCGGGGGGCCTGACCTTCAACCTGACGACGATCAGCCTGCCCAAGGTGATCGACGAGGGGGTCGGGCAGGCGCTGCCGCTGGCCCTGACCGGCTCCATCGCCACCGGGGTCTTCCTGTTCGGCGCCCTGATGCAACTCGCCATGGGCCGCCTGATCGACCGCTACAGCCTGCCGTCCCTGTTCGTGGCGCTCTCGGTGCTGCAGCCTCTGGGCCTCGGGCTCGCGGCCGTCTCCACCGGCCTGCCGCTTCTCGCCGGGCTCGTCCTCGCCATGACGGCGATCTACGGGCAGGTGGTGATCAACGACGCGATGATCGCCCGCTACGTGCCGCCCGCCTACCGGGCCCGCGCCTACAGCGTGCGCTACTTCGTGGGCTTCACGGCGAGCGGCTTCGTGGTGCCGGCGATCGCCCTGCTGCACGATCGCGGCGGTTTCGCGCTGGTCCTCGGCGTCGCCTCCGCCTGCGGCGCGGTGATCTGGCTCGCGGCCCTCGGCTTCCTGAGGCTGACGCAGGGCGGCGCGCGGCCCGCGCTGGCCGCCGCCGAGTAGCGCGACGGTTTGCGGGTCTGGCCCGGCGCTGCTACGCGGCGCCCGTCCGACCCGCGAGTACCCCGTGACCGATCTGTCCCTCGTCATCCGGCCGGAGCGGCCGGAGGATGCCCCCGCCATCGAGCGCCTCCATGCCCGGGCCTTCGGCCCCGGCCGCTTCGCCCGCACCGCCTACCGGCTCCGGGAGGGCGCGGCCGAGCGGATCGATCTCGGCATCACCGCCTCGGTCGGCAGCTTCCTCGTCGGCTCGGTCCGGATGGGTCCGGTGCGCACCGGGGCGACGCCCTTCGTGATGCTCGGCCCCCTGGCGGTCGATCCGAGCTTCGAGGGCCGCGGCATCGGCAGCACCCTGACCCGCGCGGCGATCGAGGGGGCCCGGCGGGCGGGCGAGGGTCTGGTGATCCTCGTCGGCGACGCGCCCTACTACGCCCGCTTCGGCTTCGCGCCGGTTCCGCCCGGGCGCCTGACCCTGCCGGGGCCGGTCGACCCGGCGCGCCTGCTGTGGCTGGAACTGGCCGAGGAGTTCCGTGCGGGCGTGTCGGGCCTGATCGAGGCGGTCAGGACCTGAAGCGGGGTCCCGAAGGGCGTGCCTCGGCTCACTGACGGTGATTTCGATCCGCACCGGGCTGGTCTTCCGCATGCGCGTGGATGGCTCAGCTCAACCCGCACGCAGCCGCCGTCATTGCGAGCGAAGCGAAGCAATCCCGTAGCGCCACACTTGCGGAGGGCGCGCTGACCCCGGGTCGCTTCGCTGTCGCTCGCGATGACGGAGGGGCCGACGGGTCCGCCGAGCGGCGAACACCTCCAGGGCCGGTGCCCAACCGTTCGGACCCCCGTTCAGGCCCGCCGGAGCGCCAGCGCGGCGATCAGCCCGGCGGCGAGCAGCGCCAGCGCCACCGGCGTCGCGGAGGTCGCGGGCCACGCCGAGGCCGCGGCGGTGAACAGTGCCCCGAACGTCATCTGGGTGAAGCCGTAGAGGCTGGAGGCCGACCCGGCCGCGTGCGGGTCGACGTTCATCAGCCCCGCCACCGCGTTGGGGCTGAGCAGGCCGACGCCCACCGCGTAGGCGAAGAGCGGCACGATCAGGCTGACCACGCCGAGCATGCCGGTGCGGTCCACGATCAGCAGGGAAAGCGCCGCCACGATGCAGAGCAGGTTGCCGCTCCGCGCCGCCTTGCGGATCGGCACCCGGGCGGCGAGCCGGCTCGCCAGGACGGCGCCGCCGACCATGCCGAAGACGACGATCAGGCAGTCGAAGCCCACCTCCTGCGACGAGCGCCCGAGCCGGTCCACGAGGAGGAACGGCGCCACGGCCAGGAAGGCGTAGAGGCTGGTGCCGCCGCAGGCCCCCGCCACCAGGTAGGCGCGGAACACCGGCACCCGCACCAGGCGCAGGTAGCCGGCCAGCACCGCGACGAGGCCCGGCAGCGCCACCTTGTGGCGGTTGGTCTCGGGCAGGGTGAACACCACGAGCGCGCCCAGCACCGCGACGAGGCCGGCCAGCACCACGAACACCGCGCGCCAGCCGAAGGCCTCGTTCACCACGCCGCCGATCGCCGGGGCCAGCGCGGGCGTGAGCGTCATCGCGGTGGTGAGGATCGCGAGCTTCCGGGCGGCGTCCTCCCGGGTCGAGACGTCGCGGACCATCGCGCGGCCGATCACCAGCGAGCCGCAGGCGCCGAGCGACTGCAGGACACGGGCGACGAGAAGGACGCCGATATTCGGCGCGGGGATCGCGAGCAGCAGCCCGGCGAGGTAGAGGCCGAGCCCGCCGATCAGGATCGGGCGCCGCCCGTACCGGTCCGAGAGCGGACCGTAGAGGAGCTGACCGCCCGCGAGCCCGATCAGGTAGACGGTGATCGTCAGCTGGGCGCCGGCGGCGTTGGTGCCGAGGTCGACGGCCGCCGCCGCCAGTGCCGGCACGAAGATGTGCAGCGCTACCGTACCGGTCATGGTCACGGCGACGAGGAGCGGCAGGGGGGCCCGGCGCTCCGGCACGGCGGGACTTCGATCAGCCAAGGGGTCCTACGCGGTTCTCGTTCCGGCAGGATGCCGGGGCGCGGCCGCCTTAGAGCAAGGGCCACGCCCGGAGCCATGCCGGCGGAACGCGCCAGACACGCGAGGGGCGGGACCGTCCCCCCACCCGGCGGGGCCGCCTACTCCTTCGGCAGCGGCTGCGGGGTCGGCAGCGGCGCGTTCAGATCCTTGGTCGGGCCGCCGACCTCCAGGTCCTTCGCCCGCTCGACCGCCTCGGGATTGGCCTTCGCGGCCGGCTCCTTGGCGGCCGGCGCCGTCGGCGCGGTCGGCTCGGCGGGGATCAGGCTCGAGGGCTGGCCCTGCTGGTCGCCGTCGTGGGCGCTGGCCGGCGGGGCCGGCGCGTTGCGGTCGCTCGACTCGCCGGTCGTGCGCGGGCTGCCGGGCGACTTCGCGTCGACCGGCTTGGCGGTGCCGGTATCGGCGGGCTTGGCCGGGCTGTCCTTGCCCTCGGACGCCTTGCCGGCGGCGGGCTTGTCGGCGGACGGCTTGTCGGCGGCGGGCTTGTCCTCGGGCTTGGCAGCGGCGGGCGCGGCCGCAGGGGCGGCGTCGCTCTTCTCGACGGCCGGCAGCGGCTTCGGCGCTTCGGCGAGCGTCCGCAGGTAGGCGATGACGTTGGCCCGCTCCTGCGGCGCGGCGATGCCGGCGAAGGCCATCTTGGTGCCCTTCACGTAGGCCTTCGGGCTGGTCAGGAACTCGTCGAGGTCGGCGTAGGTCCAGGAGCCGCCCTTCTCCTTCATGGCCGCCGAGTAGTCGAAGCCCGCATGCGCGCCCTTCGGCCGCTCGACGATGCCGTACAGGTCGGGGCCGACCTTGTTCGGGCCGCCCTTCTCGAAGCTGTGGCAGGCGTGGCAGGCCTTGGTGCCGGCCTCACCCTTCTCGACATTGGCGCTGGCGAGGCGGACGGCGATCGGCTCGACCTTGGCCTCGGGCGCCGCGGCGGCGGCCTCGGGCTGCGGCTCGGGCAGGTCGTAGCCGGCTTTGCCCGCCGGCTTCGGGTGGTAGATCAATTCGGCGACGAAACCCGATCCGGCCGCGAACAGAAGGGCGCCGAGGACCGCACCCAGGACCTTGTTCACCTCGAACGAGTTCATGCTCTTCTCGCAACTCGGCCGTGCCGATCGCGCGCCCGACACGGGCGAGCGGGCTCGGACACCGGACATTGGAAGATTTCGAGGTTGCCTTAGCGGTTCAGGGCGGTTCCTGACAATGCCGCAGGGGCGCTCCGCGTCGCTCCAGCGCAGGATTGTTCCACCGAATTGCCCAGCTTGTCACCGGGTGGCACCTTTTCTCCACCGCGGCCCGGCCCGTTTCCGGGGGACGACAACCGGGGGCCGGCCTGTTAAGCAGCCGGCCGCCTCCCGCCGCGGCCCCCGATCCGCGCATCCGGATCCGAATCTCGATGTCCGATCCCCTGGTCCTGATCCCGGCGCGCCTCGCCGCGACCCGCCTGCCGAACAAGCCGCTGGCCGACATCGCCGGCGAGGCCATGATCGTCCATGTCTGGCGACGGGCCGTGGAGGCGGGCATCGGCCCCGTGGTGGTCGCCACCGACACGGCGGAGATCGCCCGCACGGTCGAGGCCGCGGGCGGCCTCGCGGTGATGACCCGGGCCGACCACCCGTCGGGTTCCGACCGGCTCGCCGAGGCGCTCGAGATCGTCGATCCGGAGGGCCGCCACGACGTGGTCGTCAACGTGCAGGGCGACCTGCCGACCATCGATCCGGCGATCATCGGCGCCTCCATCGTGCCGCTCGCCGACCGCACCGTCGACATCGTCACCCTCTGCGCGCCGATCACCGATCCGCACGAGGCCGACAACCCCAACGTGGTCAAGCTCGTCGGCCACGCGGTCGCCCCCGGGCGGCTGCGCGCCCTCTACTTCACCCGCGCCCGCGCGCCCTGGGGCGACGGGCCCCTCTGGCACCATATCGGCCTCTACGCCTACCGGCGCACGGCGCTCCGCCGATTCGTCGCCCTGCCGCCCGGCGAGCTGGAGGTGCGGGAGAAGCTGGAGCAGCTGCGGGCCCTCGAGGCCGGCATGCGCATCGATGCCGCCATCGTCGACGACCTGCCGCTCGGCGTCGACACCCCCGCCGACCTGGAGCGGGCCCGCGCCCTGCTGCGGGGCCGGCGCCTGAACTGACCCGACGAGCGAATCCGCGCCGCCATGACCGACCGCACCATCGCCTACCAGGGTGAGCCCGGGGCCAACTCGCACATCATCTGCGCGGAGGCCTATCCGGACTGGACGCCCCTCCCCTGCCCGACCTTCGAGGACGCCTTCGCGGCGGTCACGGAGGGGCGCGCCCAGCGGGCGATGATCCCGATCGAGAACTCGATCGCGGGCCGCGTCGCCGACATCCACCACCTGATCCCGATCTCGCCGCTGCACATCGTGGCCGAGCACTTCCTGCCGATCCACTTCCAGCTGATGGTCCTGCCCGGCACGAAGCTCGAGGCGCTGAGGAGCGTCCACAGCCACGTCCACGCGCTGGGCCAGTGCCGCCGGATCATCCGCCGGCTGGGCCTGAAGGCCGTGGTCGCCGGCGACACCGCCGGGGCGGCCCGGGAGATCGCCGAGATCGGCGACCCGAGCCGGGCGGCCCTGGCGCCCGCGCTCGCCGCCGAGGTCTACGGCCTCGACATCCTGGAGCGCGACGTCGAGGACGAGGCGCACAACACCACCCGGTTCGTGGTGTTCTCCCCCGAGCCCGAGCCGGTCGGCGAGGGCACCGGGCCCTGCGTGACGAGCTTCGTGTTCCGCGTCCGCAACATCCCGGCCGCCCTCTACAAGGCGCTCGGCGGCTTCGCGACCAACGGCGTCAACATGTCGAAGCTCGAGAGCTACATGGTCGACGGCGAGTTCACCGCCACGCAGTTCTACGCCGAGGTCGACGGCCACCCGGAGGATCCGGGCCTCAGGCGCGCGCTGGACGAGCTCGGCTTCTTCTCGCGCGAGCTGCGGGTGATCGGCACCTACCCGGCCCACCCGTTCCGCGAGGCGGCGCGGCCCGCGGCGGAGTGAGGCCTCACTCCCGCCGCAGCACCCGGTCCGCCGCCAGATCCGACCAGAAGCCCGGCCGGAAATCCCGCTTGAGCGCCTCCGGGTCGTAGATCGTCTCGACCCAGGTGAGGAAGTCGATCCCCTTCGCCTCGCCTTCGATCCGGTACCGGGCGAAGAACGCGTCGAGGATGCCGGTCTTGGCGAAGCGGAGATGGCCGTAGCGGGCGGAGAGCTGCCGGGCGGCCTCGGCCACCGGGCGGCCCTCGTGCAGGATCAGGTACAGGGCCGAGGCGAGGCCGGCCCGGTCGGCGCCGGACTTGCAGTGCATCACGGCCGGGTACTCGATGCCGGCGAAGAACGCCTTGGCGCCGAGGATGGTGGCGCGGTCCGGCGCCTCCCGCGAGCGGAGCACGAACTCGACGAGCGTGAGCCCGTGGCGCTCGCAGGCCTCGCGCTGCAGCGGCCAGGACCCGTGCTCGCGCCCGCCGCGCAGGGAGATGATCGTCCGCACCCCCTCGGCCCGGAAGCGGGCGAGCTGGTGGGGGCCGGGCTGGGCCGAGCGCCAGAGGGCGCCGGAGCCGACCCGGTGCCGGTTAAGATAGGCGAGGCGGAACACGCCGTGGTCCATCAGCAGCATGTTGGCCCAGGCCATCAGCCGGTCGCCGGGCCCGGCGATCGGCCGCTCGAACCGGGCGATCCGGGCCATGCGGCGCGCGTAGCGCGTCTCGGGCTTGAGGAAGCGGTTGAACACGGGGTGCTGCCGGAAGGGACCAGCCCGGGCTCTACCAGCCACCCGCCGACCCGGCAATTCGCCGGCCGCCCGACGACCGGCGGGCGGGCGACGCGCCCGACGACGCGATCCGGCGCCATTCTTGCCTTCACTCTGCCTGGATCGGCATCGAACCTGCGCGGGCCGCGCGGGTTATCCGCCGGTCGGACGATGGGAGGCCCGAGGCCCATGAGCACGCGCACCACGAGCATCCGCCGGGCCCGCGAGGCCGATCTCGGCGGCTTGTCCAAGGTGTTCGATGCGTCGTGGCGCGAGGCCTATCGCGGCATCATCCCGGGCGTCGCCCTGGAGCGGCTGATCTCCACCCGGGACCGGGCGTGGTGGCGGGGCGCCCTGCGCCGCGGGCGCCCGATCGCGGTGGTCGAGACGGGCGATCTCGTCGTCGGCTACGCGGCCTACGGACGGACGCGCAGCCGGACGCTCGGCACCGAGGCCGAGATCGACGAACTTTACCTGCTCCCGGAATACCAGGGTGTCGGCCTGGGCCGCCGCCTGTTCCGGGCGGTGCGCAACGACCTCGCGGATCACGGCCTCACGCGGCTCGGCGTCTGGAGCCTCGAGGACAACGCCCGCGCCAGCGCCTTCTACGAGGGGCTCGGCGGCGTCGCCGGCCCGCGGGTGCTGGACCGCGTAGCGGGCCTCCCGCTCCCGAAGGTCGGGTTTCTCTTCGGCTAACGTTTTCCAGCGCTCGTTGCCGGGCCGTACCATCGACTGATTTGCTTTGCCAGGCCGCGCCTCTAAGAGATCCGGGAAGCGGACGAGACCGCGTTCCGGAAGCGACAGGCCATGAAGATCGACGCCATCCCGCTCGGCAAGAAGCCGCCGCACGACGTCAACGTGATCGTCGAGGTGCCGCTCGGCGGCGAGCCGATCAAGTACGAGATGGACAAGGAATCCGGCGCGCTGGTCGTCGACCGGTTCCTGTACACGCCGATGTTCTACCCGGGCAATTACGGCTTCATCCCCCACACCCTGTCGGGCGACGGCGATCCCTGCGACGTGCTGGTGGCCAACACGCGCGCGGTGCTGCCGGGCGCGATCATCAGCGCGCGCCCCGTGGGCGTCATGGTGATGCAGGACGAGGGCGGCGAGGACGAGAAGATCATCGCCGTGCCCTCGCGCCACCTGACCAAGCGCTACGACCGGGTCGAGAACTACACCGACCTGCCCGACATCACGATCCAGCAGATCCAGCACTTCTTCGAGCACTACAAGGATCTGGAGCCCGGCAAGTGGGTCAAGTTCGTCCGCTGGGGCGACAAGGAGGAGGCCCACCGCCTGATCGAGGAAGCGATCGAGCGCGGCAAGGCCAAGAAGTGAGTGACCCGGCCGCTCCCGCCCGGGAGCGGCCCGGGCGCGTCAGCCGTCGATGCGGCGCAGCCCGGCCCGGTAGCGCCGGGCATTCTCCACGTAGCGCAGGGCGGCCTGCCGCAGACCCTCGATCGCGGCCTCGTCGAGGGTGCGCACGGCCTTCGCCGGCGCCCCGACGATCAGGCTGTTGTCCGGGAACTCCTTGCCCTCGGTGACCAGCGCGTTGGCGCCGACGAGGCAGCCGCGGCCGATCCGGGCCCCGTTCAGAACCGTCGCCCCCATCCCGACGAGGCTACCGTCCCCGATGGTGCAGCCGTGCACGATCGCGCCGTGCCCGATCGTGACGTCGGTCCCGATGACGAGGGGGAAGCCGGGATCGACGTGCATGATCACGCCCTCCTGGACGTTGGTGCGGTCGCCGATGCGGATCGGCTCGTTGTCGCCGCGCAGGGCCGCGCCGAACCAGATCCCGACATCGAGGCCGAGCTGCACGCGGCCGACCACCTGCGCGTCGGGCGCGATCCAGACCCGGTCGGGGTCGGCGAGGTGGGGGACGTGTTCGTCGAGGGCGTAGAGCGGCATGGCGGCCTTTCGGAGGGAGCGGTCGTCCCGGCCGCGCGGCGCGGCCGGGATCGCGGCGGACGACGCGCGTCGCCTGTCGCGGGAATGGTACGACGTCTCCAGGCTGCCAATGCTAGGCTGGCTCCGCAAGCGGTACCGACCCGGATCGGAGACAGAGATGGCACGGCTCCCGGCCCTGATCGGCCTGACGGCGCTCCTCATGACCCAGGCGGCCGGGGCCGCGGACCTGCGGGGGCCCGCGCCCCTCGGCCGGTTCCGGGCGACCTGCGAGGATCTCGGGACCTTCTGCTTCGCCGATGCCTGCGGCGGCGATCAGATCGCGGCGGCCGAGCGGTGCCGGGCGCGCTGCCCGAGCGCGTCGATCGTCGAGGTCGTCCCGGCCGCCTGCCCGCTCTACGAGGGTCGACCGGTGACGATTCTCCGCCGCCGGGGCTGAGATTCGGCCGCGGGTGAGGAACGGGAGAAATATCGGACCTCCGCGGCAACGAAACGCGGAGCGCGGCATTGACAGTCCGATCAGGTGAACAACGGGGACGCGGACAGATGCTCGCGAACGCGCGCGATGCCCGCCGGCGCACGAAGCTGACCAGCGATCTGCGTCCACCCGAGGTGGGCCCGAATGCCGATCCCGTCCTGTACGGCGTGGCCGCGGGCCTGGCGGCCCTGTTCCCGCCCGTCGCGTTGCGATCGGAGGCTGTGCCCGAACCGAGCCGCGTCGCGGAGCTTCGTCGGGGACCGGATACGACCGGCTGCCGATGACGCTCGGCCAGCCCGGCGCGGACTCCGCCTCAGGCGAAGAGCCGGATCATGAGGAGGACGGTCGCCAGGAGCGGGACCGCCGTGGCGAGCCACAGGGCACCGGGATGGAAGCCCTCGGGACCCGAGAAGCGCGAGGTCCGCGTCACCGCGGGACGCAGGGGGTCCCCGCGTCCGATCCCGATCCCGATCCCGACTGGCATCCGTGGCCTCCTCGATACGCGAGGAGTGAGCCTCGACGCCCCTCAAGGGCGTCTGAACCGGCCGATGCCTTCGTCCGGCGTGGTGAACCGGTCCTTAAAGGGCCCGGTCGAACTTCAGCTCGCCGTTCGGGCTCTTGAGCACGAGCTGCGAGCCGACCATGTCCCACACCGCCGAGGTGCGCAGGGCGATGAAGAAGGCCTGCTCGGTGGCGGCGAGGCCCTTGTCGCAGCTCTTCTTGGTCAGAGCGAGCGGGCCCACGGCGATGTGCTGCTCCTTGAGCGGGAAGGCGGTGGCCGCGAAGGTGTTGCAGCCGCCGTAGCCGCGGGCGCGGTACTGCTTGTCGATGATGAAGCTCGGCCGGTCGCCGCCCGTGAACGGCTTGCCGTTCAGGCTCACGGCGGTCCAGGTCGAATCCAGCGGGAACATCTTCTCGCTGGCCTTGGCCCCCGGCACGTACTGGGGCTTCTTCTCCTCCTCGCCGCCCGGCCGGCGGTTGCCCCGGCCGAAGCCGGTCGGCGAGCCGCCCATCTGCGCCTGCGCCTGCGTCGCCGCCGACAGGTCCATGGCCAGCACGGCGCAGGCCAAGCTCGCGATCAGCACCCCTCTCATCGTCCAGTCCCCATGTCGCGCGCGCCGCGCGCAGGTCATCCTCCGGAAACGCCGCGCCGGCCGCGCGGCCCGGTCCCTCGCGAGACCGCTCCGAATCCTTGCGCCTTGGCGGATGCGACAGGATTTCAGCACAATTATGGTCGCGCTCGGCCGAAGACCGACCGGAAACGATCCGGGGTGGCGATCGTTGTTGATCATCGCGGAGCAGGAGGATGACCTTGGCAGGATCGGACGAGGGCGCGCAGAGCGGGACCCGGGCGCTCGCCATGACCCCGGCGCAGTCGCGGGCCGCCCGCGGGCTGCTCGGCTGGTCGGAGGCCGATCTCGCCGGCAAGATCGGCCTGGACGAGCGATTCGTGCGCGATTTCGAGGGCGGCTACAGCGATGCGCCGAGCGGACAGATCGAGGCCCTGCGCAGCGCCCTCAGCGCGGCCGGGGCGGTGTTCAGCGACGCGCCGACGCCCGGCGTCCGGCTCGCGGCGGACCGGGGCGTCGACGAGGGCACCCGCGCCGACGCCCTGACCACGGAGAACGATCGCTGACACACGCCGGCCACTGCGAACGCGCCGCTCATGGCGCGTTCATGCGCCGCGCCTGAGAACCGGGGACGTCCGAACCCGCGCACCGTCCCTGGAGCGTCCCGTGATCGATCCCGTCTGCAGCCCGTCGCGGTGCGACCGGCGCTCCCCCATGGCCGTCTTCCGGTTGGCCGCCGACCGGACGGGAGGCCGCTGATGCGCGCCGACGCCTTCCTGGCCGCCGCCGACGCGCTGCCCGTGGCGAGCCTCGATGCCCTCCTGGGAAGCCGGGGTCTCGTGGTCGTCGCGCCGCATCCCGACGACGAGAGCCTCGGATGCGGCGGGCTGATCGCCGCTGCCCGGGCGTCGGGGCGGCCCGTGCACCTCGTCGTGGTCAGCGACGGCTGCGGGTCGCACACGCATTCCCGCCTCTACCCGCCGGAGAAGCTGCGCGCCCTGCGCGAGGCGGAGACCCGGCGGGCCGTGGCGGTCCTCGGCCTCGGGCCCGACGCCGTCACCTTCCTGCGCCTGCCGGACGCGCACGTCCCGAGCGACGGCCCCGAGGCCGAGGCGGCCGCGTCCGCCGTGGCCGGCGCGGCCGCGGCGATTGGGGCAGGCGCGGTCTTCGTCACGTGGCGCCACGATCCCCATTGCGACCACAGGGCGGCCGCCGCGATCGTCGCCCTCGCCCGGCCGCGGATGCCGGGCGTGCGGGTCTACGAGTACCCCGTCTGGGGCTGGACCCTGCCGCCCGAGACCGAGGTCGGGCCGAGCCCGGCCGGCCTGCGCCTCGACGTCTCCGCCTATCGCGAGACCAAGGTGCGCGCCGTCGCCGCCCACGAATCGCAGACCACCGACCTGATCGCGGACGATCCCGCGGGCTTCCGGCTCGAGCCCGCCATGATCGACCGGCTCTGCGGCCCCTACGAACGCTTCGTGGCGGTCCCCGCATGACCCGGCGGACCCAGACCCTCCCGGAGGATTACTTCCTCGGCATCTACGCCAGCGACCCGGATCCCTGGCGCTTCACCACGTCATCCTACGAGCGCGACAAGTACGCGGCGACGCTGGCGGCCCTGCCGCGGGCGCGCTACCGGGCCGCCTTCGAGCCGGCCTGCTCCATCGGGGTCTTCACCCGCGCCCTGTCCGAGCGCTGCGAGCGGCTGCTCGCCACCGACTTGGTCCCGGCCGCCGCGGAGGCCGCCCGGGAACGCTGCGCGGATCGCCCCCACGTCGAGGTCCGGCAGGGCGCGATGCCGGCGGACTGGCCGGAGGAGCGGTTCGACTTGATCGTCCTCTCCGAGTTCCTCTACTTCCTGGCTCCGGACGATTTCGCCGCGCTCGTGCGCCGGGCCGGCGCGACGATCGTGCCCGGTGGCGACATCGTGCTGGTGCACTGGCTGGGCGAGACCGACTACCCGCTCTCGGGCGACGGCGCCGCCGAGGGCTTCATCCGGCTGTCCGCGCCCTTCGCCCAGGTCCTGAATCAGGCGCGGACGGACAAGTACCGGCTCGACGTCCTGCGCGCCGGAACCGCCCCGTGAGCGTCGCGGTCATCACCCTCAACAAGGGCCGGCGCGCGCACCTGACACGCCTGCTCGAGGGTCTCGGCCGCGGCGACCCGCCCGATCGCTGCGTGGTCGTCGAGATCGGCGACGACGCGGCGCCCTACCCGACCCTGCCCTTCCCGGTGGAGCGCGTGCCGTTCCCGCATGCCGGCCTGCCGCTGGCCGCGGCGCGCAATGCCGGACGCCGGGCCGCCCGCGCCGACACGCTGATCTTCCTCGACGTGGACTGCATCCCCTCGGCGGGGCTCGTCGCGGGCCTGTCCCGGGCGGTGGCCGAGCGGGACGGCCTCATCTGCTGCGAGATCGGCTACCTGCCGGCCGGGGCGGTCGCGGACGGGTGGCGCGAGACGGACCTGGCGCGTCTCGGCGCGCCGCACCCGGTGCGGGCCTTCCCGCCCGCCGGCACGGTGGCGCCGGCGCCGCAGCCCGGCCTGTTCTGGTCCCTCGCCTTCGCGGTGCGGGCCTCGACCTACGACCGCCTCGGCGGCTTCGACGAGACCTTCTCGGGCTACGGCGCGGAGGATACCGACCTCGCCTTCCGGGCGGAGCGGGCCGGCGTGCCGATCCTGTTCCTCGGCGGCCCCCGGGCCTACCACCAGCATCATCCGGGCTACGACCCGCCGCTGCAGCACTTCCGCGACATCGTCGCCAACGCGGCCCGCTTTCACGACCGGCACGGGATCTGGCCGATGGACGGATGGCTCGACGGGTTCGCGCGGCTCGGGCTGATCGCGGCGGATCGGTCGAGCGGCATCGTGGTTCACCGGGACCCGACGCCGGGCGAGATGGAAGCGGCGCGGCTGCCGGACGATCGTCCGTTCTGACGGGACTCGCCCCACGCGGCGCCGCCGTCCGCGCGCGCGCAGCCAAGGGATCCAGCAGCGACACGCATGTCGCCGTTGCCGCGACCCTGGATCGCTTCGCTGCGCTCGCAACGACGAGACGTTCATCGCGGTGCGGAGGGCGGATCCCGGCCCTGTGCCGGGATCCGCCCGCGGGCTGCCTCAGCCCTTCATGGCGTTCGCCTTCTCGATCAGCGCCTCCGCCATGCGGATCGAGGCGATGTCGATGAGGCGTCCGTCCAGGGAGACGGCGCCGCGGCCGGCCTTGGCGGCCTCTTCCATCGCCTCGAGGATGCGGCGGGCCTTCGTGACCTCGGCCTCCGACGGGGTGAACACCTCGTTGGCGAGCTCGATCTGGCTCGGGTGGATCGCCCACTTGCCCTCGAAGCCGAGGGCGGCGCAGCGGCGGGCCGCCGAGCGGTAGCCGTCCGGATCCGAGAAGTCGCCGAACGGTCCGTCGATCGGGCGCAGGCCGTAGGCGCGGCAGGCGACCAGCATGCGGTTCTGGGCGAACAGCCACGGATCCTGCCAGTGGGTCTGGCGGTTGCCGGCCTCGTCCTTGTCGGTCAGCACCGAGAAGTCGGGGTTCACGCCGCCGATGACGGTGGAGCGGGCGCGGGTCGAGGCGGCGTAGTCGGCGACGCCGAACGACATCGCCTCCAGGCGCTTCGAAGACTGGGCGATCGCCTCGACGTTGGCCATGCCGAGGGCCGTCTCGATCAGCACCTCGAAGCCGATCTGCTTCTCGCGCTTCTTGGCCTGCTCGATCTGGGTGACCAGCACGTCGATGGCGTAGACGTCGGCCGGCACGCCGACCTTGGGGATCAGCACCATGTCGAGCCGCGGGCAGGCTTCGACGATGTCGACCACGTCGCGGTACATGTAGTGGGTATCGAGACCGTTGATGCGGATCATCATGGTCTTGTTGCCCCAATCCAGGTCGTTCAGCGCCTGGATGATGTTGGTGCGGGCCTTCTCCTTGTCGTCCGGGGCGACCGCGTCCTCGAGATCGAGGAAGATCACGTCCGCCGCCGAGGAGGCCGACTTCTCCATGAAGGTCGGGTTGGAGCCGGGCACGGCGAGTTCGGACCGGTGCAGGCGCGGCTTGGCCTGCTGGATCAGGGTGAAGCTCATCTCGGGTTCTCTCTCCTGGTGACGGTTCTGGTGCCGTTGCGGGATGCGCTCCCGTTCACCGGCGGCAAATGGCGCGCCCCTCGGCCCCTGACAGGGCGGGGAGGCGCGTTTCGGTTCGCTCCATCGCGGTTCGTCTCAGGCTCGGGTTTCCTCTCCCGTGCAGGAGAGAGAGCCGGTTGCGCCCCTTCCTAACCGGTCGCCCCGAAGCCGACCGCGATGCAGTTGATGGACAGGAGCAGGGCCGACTTCACCGCCTCGCGCCGGTCCTCGTCCGTCTCGGAGCGGTAGCGGGCGAGCAGCTCCACCTGCTCGCGGCTCACCTGGTTGATGGTCGGCAGCCGGCCCTTCAGCCGATCCCGGAACAGCGGGAAGCGCTCGGCGAGTTCCCCACCGCCGCTCACCCGCAGCACCATCTCGCGGGTCAGCGCGTACTCGGCCTCGATCATCGCGAAGATGCGATCGCGGATGCCGGCATCCGGGACGAGGCCCGCGTAGGCGCGGGCGATGTCGAGATCGACCATCATCAGCGTCTTCTCGACCTCGTCGAGGACGAGGCGGAGGATGCGGGACTCGGTGAACAGCCGCTTGAGCGTCGCCTCGCCGTCGCGGCCGCGCACGTCGATGAAGCTCGCCAGCCCCGAGCCGACGCCGTACCAGCCGGTGATGACGTGCCGGTTCTGCGACCACGCGAACACCCAGGGGATCGCCCGGAGGTCCGAGAGCGAGCGGGCGCCGAAGCGGCGGGCCGGGCGCGAGCCGATGTTGAGGAGCGCGATCTCGTCCAGCGGGCTCGCCGCCTGGAAGTAATCGACCAGCCCGTCGGTCTGGAGCAGCTGGACGTAGGCCGCCCGCGAGGCGCCGGCGAGCGCCTCCAGGGCGTCGTCGTGGCCCGGCCCCGCCCGCTCGCCGTCGCCGGCCAGCGCGTGCTCGAACACCGAGGCCGCCAGCAGCTCCATCTGGTAGGCGGCCGTGCCGCGGTTGGCGTACTTGAACGAGACCACCTCGCCCTGCTCGGTGGTGCGGAACCGGCCGCGGATGGAGCCCGGCGGCTGGGCCATGATGCCCTTCTGGGTCGGCACCCCGCCGCGGCTCACCGAGCCGCCACGCCCGTGGAAGAAGGCGATCCCGACGCCGAGCTCCTCGCCGAGGCGGGTCAGCTTGCTCTGCGCCTTGTAGAGCTCCCAGTTGGCGGCGACGAAGCCGCCGTCCTTGTTGGAGTCGGAGTAGCCGATCATCACCTCCTGCACCCCGCCCTGCCAGCGGGTCGAGCGGCGCACCACCGGCGTGCCGAGCAGCGCCCGCATGATCGCCGGGGCGGCGCGCAGGTCGTCGATGGTCTCGAACAGGGGCACGATCGGCAGCGGGCAGATCTCGGTGCCGGCCGCGTCGAGGAACACCCCCGCCTCCTTGGCCAGCAGATAGGCGCCGAGCACGTCCTCGACCGAGCGCGTCATCGACAGCACGAAGGCGCCGAACGCCTCGCGGTCGAGGGCCTCGCGCATCTCGGCGACGAGGGCGAAGGTGGCGAGCGTCTCGCGGGCCGCGTCGGGCAGGTCCTCGAAGGACCGCTCCGGGTCGCGCGGCCGGGCGAGCTCCGCGTCGAGCCACTGGCGCCACGCGGTCGAGCCGAGGGCCGGCGGCTCACCCTCGCCGTTGCGCTGGCGCCAGAGGGCGTGGAGCGTGTCGGTGGTCCGGGTGGTGTTCTCGCGCAGGTCGAGGCGGACCGTCGAGAAGCGGAAGATCTCGACCATGCGCCGGACCGGCCGGACGAGGTCCCGGGCCAGCGCCCCGCACTTGGCCTCGGTCAGGCCGCGCTCCAGGGTGCGCAGGTCCTCGATCAGACCGTCCGCACTCGCGTAGTCGGGGCCGGACGGGTGCTCGCCCTCGTTGCGCGCGATGGTCGCCTCGATCTTGCGCAGGACGCAGGAGAGATACTGGCGATAGGGCTCGCCCGGATTGCGCCGGGTGATGGCGCGGGACTGACCGCTCTCGGCGAGGTGGCGGTCGAGTTCCGCGCGGAAGCTCTCGGGCAGCGGCAGCGAGCGCTCGGTGAGCGACAGGGTGCGGCCCAGCTCGCGCACGCCGTCCCGGTAGCGCGTGAGCGAGGCGAGCGCGTTGCGGTGCAGGGTCTGCCGGGTGACCGCCGCCGTGACGTAGGGGTTGCCGTCCCGGTCGCCGCCGATCCACGAGCCGAACTGGAAGAACGGCGGGACCTTGAAGTCGGTCCCCGGATAGGTCTCGGCGAGGGCCTCGTGGAGGGTCTCCAGGGTCTCGGGCAGCATCTCGAACAGGGTCTCGTCGAAGAAGTGCAGCCCCCAGGCCACCTCCCGTTCGACGGTCGCCTTCTCCAGGTGCAGTTCGCCGGTCATCCAGACCAGCTCGATCTGGTCGCGCAGCTCGTTCATGAGCCCGTTGCGCTCGCGGTCGGTCCAGCGCGGCATCTCCAGCTCGCGCAGGACGAGGTAGATCCGGCGGAACTTCTCCAGCACCGTGACCCGCTTGCCCTCGGTGGGGTGGGCGGTCAGCGTCGGGCGGATACGCAGGTCGCTGAGAAGCGCCTGGATCTTTTCAGGGGGCACCCCCTGCTTGCGCGCGTCGGAAAAAACCTTGGCGAAGGAGCCGCCGAGCGCGGCCCGGCCCTCCGTGCGCTCCACGTGCCGGCGGCGGCGCATCGCGGCGTTCTGCTCGGCGATGGAGATCAGCTGGAACCAGATGCCCTGCACCTGGAGCGCGCGCGCGAGCATCTGCGGCGAGAAGCGCGAGATGTCGGCCGTGCCGTGCAGGACCGCCTCGAGGTCGGGGTCGTGCCGGCGGGCGACGTCGAGCAGCGCCTGGAACAGGATGTCCAGCGCCTGCTCCGACGACGTGCCGACGATGACCGGCGGCGCGAAGGCCGTGGCGTCGACGAGACCGGGGGTTGCGTGAAGGGTGCGGGTCATGGGGCCACCTCGTGGCGCAAGGCTGCGCTCCCCTCCCCCTTGCGGGGAGGGGTTGGGGGTGGGGGTGGTTCAGAAGGCACCGGATCGCCCGATCCTGCACCACCCCCACCCTCGGTCCCCCCGCAAGGGGGAGGGAAGGATCTACGCCGCGCGGGCGAGTACGTCGGCCACGGTCTGCCCGAAGCTGCCGGGATCCGGCGCCACGGTCAGGCCATACGAGCGCATGATCTCGGCCTTCTCGGCGGCGCTGTCGCCGGCCGCCGAGATGATCGCGCCGGCATGGCCCATGCGACGCCCCTTCGGAGCGGTCAGCCCGGCCACGAAGCCGATCACCGGCTTCGACATGTTCTCGCGGATCCAGGCCGAGGCCTCGGCCTCCTGCGGGCCGCCGATCTCGCCGATCATCAGCACCGCGTCGGTATCCGGGTCCGTCTCGAACAGGGCGAGGTGGTCGAGGAAGGACGAGCCGTTGATCGGGTCGCCGCCGATGCCCACCGAGGTCGAGATCCCGAGCCCCAGCTCCTTGAGCTGCGAGGCGGCCTCGTAGCCGAGCGTGCCCGAGCGGGAGATCACCCCGACATTGCCCGGGAGGTAGATGTGGCCGGGCATGATGCCGAGCATCGCCTTGCCGGGCGAGATGATGCCGGCGCAGTTCGGGCCGACCACCATGGTCCGCCGCTCCTTGGGGTAGCGGTACAGGTAGCGCTTCACCCGCATCATGTCCTGGGCGGGGATGCCGTCGGTGATCGAGCAGACCAGCCGCAGCCCGGCATCGGCCGCCTCCATGATGGCGTCCGCCGCGAAGGGCGGCGCCACGAAGGTGATCGAGGTGGTGGCGCCGGTCGCCGCCACCGCCTCCTTGACGGTGTTGAACACCGGCAGGCCGAGATGGGTGCGCCCGCCCTTGCCGGGCGTGACGCCGCCGACGACGTTCGTGCCGTAGTCGAGCATCTCCTTGGCGTGGAAGGTGCCCTTGTCGCCCGTGATGCCCTGGACGATGATCGGGGTGGTCTCGTCGATGAGGATGCTCATGGCGCGGTCTCCCCCTTCAGTGCTGCGTCGTGTCGTGATGGCCCTTGGCGGCGGCGCAGGCGTCGACCGCCTTCTTGGCCGCCTCCGCCAGGGTATCGGCGGTGATGAGATCGAGGCCGCTGTCGGCCAGGATCTTCTTGCCCGCCTCCACGTTCGTGCCGGCGAGCCGGACCACCAGCGGCACGTCGATCTTCACCTCGCGGGCCGCCTGGACGACGCCCTCCGCGACCCAGTCGCAGCGGTTGATGCCGGCGAAGATGTTGACGAGGATCGCCTTCACATTGCGGTCCGAGAGGACCAGCCGGAAGGCCGTGGCCACCCGCTCGGGGGACGCACCGCCACCCACATCCAGGAAGTTCGCCGGCTCGCCGCCCGCGTGCTTGATCATGTCCATGGTGGCCATGGCCAGCCCGGCGCCGTTGACGATGCAGCCGATCTCGCCCTCGAGACCGATATAGCTGAGGTTGTGCTCGGCGGCCTGGGCCTCCCGGGGGTCGCCCTGGGACGGGTCGTGCATGTCGGCGATGCCGGGCCGGCGGAACAGCGCGTTGTCGTCGAAGCTCATCTTGGCGTCGAGGGCCAGCACCCGGTCGTCCTTGGTGACGACGAGCGGGTTGATCTCCAGCATGGTGCCGTCGCAGTCGCGGAACGCCCGGTAGGCGTTCATGATCGTCTTCACGGCGGCCGAGACCTGCTTGATGTTCAGCCCGAGCTGGAAGGCGATCTCCCGGGCCTGGAACTGCTGCAGGCCGACCGCCGGCTCGACCACCACCTGGATGAGCGAGTCCGGCTCGTTGGCGGCGATCTCCTCGATGTCCATGCCGCCGCGCTGGCTGGCGATGACCCGCACGCGCTCGGCCTTCCGGTCCAGCACGTAGCCGAGGTAGAGTTCGCGCTCGAACGGGTCGGCGGTCTCGACGTAGACCCGCTGCACCGGCTTGCCCTCGGGGCCGGTCTGGTGCGTGACGAGGCGCTTGCCGAGGAGGTCCTTGGCGGCGTCGCGGACCTCGTTGTAGGTCCGGCACAGCTTGATGCCGCCGGCCTTGCCGCGGGCGCCCGCGTGGATCTGCGCCTTGACGGCCCAGAACGAGCCGCCGAGCTCGGTGGCGGCGTAGACCGCCTGGTCCGGGCTGAACGCGATGGCTCCTTTGGGGACGGCCACGCCGAAGCTCGCGAGCAGCTCCTTGGCCTGATACTCGTGGACGTCCATTCGGCGCCTCCTCCGCGGTTCGTTGCCGCCGTTGACGCCCTCTACTTTAGTTGAGTCGAAAGATTACGCCCGTCAAATTTTTTAAGCCCCTGATTGACCGCGACTTTTTCGCGGTCGCAGCACGGACCGTATTCGATATTGCGACGCAGCATACAGAAAAACAACGAGGCCGGGGCATCATGCACCCGGCCTCGACTGTTGAATCGATACAAAGTTCGCTGGAACGCTTCGTTCGATGCGCCCGCTCCGTCATCACGAGCGCCGCGAAGTGACCCAGGGCAGCGCGACCTCTGAGATTGCGACGCCGACTGGATTGCTTCGCTCCGCTCGCAGAGACGGCGGCGTCGACGTGATCGAACCGAACGCGCTGTTCAGCGCGGCGCTGCCCCAGCGGGGACGCGCCCGCCCTCCGCGAAGGACGAAGGGCGTCGCGGTTCAGTTCACCTTGTCCTTCACGACCGCGTAGACCTTCTCGGTCAGCGCGCCGGCATCGGACAGCAGGTCCTCCAGCTCCTTCAGCCGCTCGTCGGCGAACGCGCGGTCCTCGAGGCCCTTGGCGTTCACGTAGACGTTCAGCGCCGCGCTGCGCAGGCCGGCATAGGCGGACAGCACCGCCACGCCGGCATCCGACACGACGTTGAGATTGCCCTTGTCGGCCGTGATCGCCGCGAGGTCGATCACGGCGCGGCAGGCCCGGCAGCAGGCGAGCGGCACGTCGCAGGCGGTCCTGAGCGCCGCCTGGATCTTGTCCGCGCGCGCGGCCTTCTCGTCGTCGGTGGCCTTGGGCAGGCCGTAGGCGCCCATCACCGCGTCGAACGCCTGGACGTCCTCGCCGATCATGCCGGTGAGCACGACCCGCAGGCCCTCGGACTTGGCCAGGACCTCCTTCATCTCGGCCTCGACCTCGACGTACTTCTTCTTGCCGATGGTGAGGTTGCAGACCATCGACACCAGGGCCGCGCCCATGGCGCCGGAGATCGCCGCCGCGCCGCCCCCGCCGGGGGTCGGGGCGGCGCTCGCCAGATCCGTCAGGAAGGTCTGGATGGTCGCGTTCTCTGGCTGCTGCGTGTCCGACATGGGCGCTCCTCCGGTCAGGCCATCGTCTTGGCGAGGGCGTAGATCTCCTCGGCGTCGAGCACCTTGTCGGTGCTCTCGAAGAGCTGCCCGACGCAGGCCCGGTGCAGCTTGAGCTTCAGGCCGCCGATGCCGAGGGCGCCGAAGGCCTGCTTGCCGTTGCGCTCCTTGCCCTTGTCCATCACGTCGATGCCGCCGATGCCGGTCGGGGGCTGCGCGTTGTAGTCGGCGACGAACTCGATCGACGACTCCTGAGCCCAGGCGGCCTCCGGCAGCAGCTCGACGCCGATGGCGCCGGCCGTGAACACGAGGTTCGTGCCCTTCACCAGGGCGACGCGGGAGGCCTCGTCGGGGGTCGCGGCGGCCTTCACGTTGACCTTGAAGCGCGTGTTGATCTGGTCCGCGGCGGCCTGGGTCTTGTCGAGGGCGCGGCCCGCGATGGTGACCTCGGCGCCCTCGCCGGCGAGCAGGGCGGCCGAGCGCATGCCGACCGGGCCGGTGCCCGCCAGCACGACGGCCTTCTTGCCCTGGAGCGAGCCGGCGGCCTTGGCCACCAGCGCGACGCCGGCGGCGGCCGTGGTGTTCGATCCGTTGGAATCGAGCATGACCGAGACCCGGAACGGACCGAAGAAGCGCTTCTTGACCGCCGTGAACAGTTCCTCACCGGCCGCCATGCTGCCGCCGCCGACGAAGATCGCCGTCGACTTCTTCTCGGAGCCGCCGCGCGTGTAGATCGTGCCGTCCACCAGCGCGCCGACATTGTCGGGGTTCACGCCGCCGTAGCCGGTGATGTGGTCGGCGCCGCCGTCGTAGCCGACGACCGTGTCGAACACGTTGGGGACGGCATCGGTGTCGAACAGGAACAGCAGCTTCTTGGTCATGTCTTAACCTCGGCCCAGGATGGGCATGATCACGTCAGGGACATCCACCCCGTCATTCCGGGCCGCGGAGCGGAGCCCGGAATCCAGACGCACAGGTGATTCTCGGCCGACACCGTCGGCGGCTCCGGTTTCCGGGCCCGCCTGCGGCGCCCCGGAACGACGGCGTGCGATCTGCGTCGCGTCAGCTCTCGACCACGTTCTGCGGCTTGCCCGCCACGAAGGCCTCGACGTTGTCGACGAGCTGATCGGCGAGGATCTGCATCGCCTCCTTGCTCGCCCAGGCGACGTGCGGCGTGACGATCAGGTTCGGCAGGTCGGCGTCGCACAGGATGTTGCCGTCCTTGGGCGGCTCCTGCGCCACCACGTCGAACCCGGCGCCCGCGATGGTGCCGTCCTTCAGCGCCTCGAGCAGCGCCGCCTCGTCCACGAGCCCGCCGCGGGCCGTGTTGATGAGGATCGCGCTCTTCTTCATCTTCTTGAGCTCGGCGGCGCCGATCATCCCCTTGGTGTCGGGGGTCAGCGGCACGTGCAGCGTGATCACGTCGGACTGCGTCAGGATCGTCTCGAAATCGACGAGCCCGTCCTGCGGGAACACGTCGTAGGCGAGGACCTTCATGCCGAGCGCCTCGGCGCGCTTGGCGATCGACTTGCCCAGCGCCCCGTAGCCGACGATGCCGAGCGTCGAGCCGGCGATGTCGTAGATCGGGTAGTCGAAGTAGCAGAACTGCTTGGACTTCGCCCAGTCGCCGCGCCGGACCGAGTTGGCGTAGGGCACGATCGCCCGGCGCAGGGCGAACATCAGCCCGACCACGTGCTCCGGCACGGTGTTGAACGCGTAGTTGCGGATGTTGACGACCGTCACCCCCTGGGCCTTGGCCTGGGCCTTGTCGACCACGTCGGTGCCGGTGGCGGCGACCGCGATCAGCTTCAGGTCGGGGAGCTGCTTCAGCGTCTCGGCCCGCATCGGGACCTTGTTGATCAGCGCGATCTCCGCGCCCTGGAGGCGGGAGACGATCTCCTCCGGCGTCCAGGTCGACTCGTGCTCGACGTATTCGTGCGGGAAGTTGAACGGTCGGACCCTGGCATCGAGGGATTCACGATCCAGGAACACGATCTTCTTGGTCATAGGACCCCTCTCGGACGACGGGCGGCTTCCTCGATAGTCTTGTTCTTACTTGCGCGTCGGGGCGGGCCCGGCAACCCGGTCCCGCCCCGATCGCGTGCGCGGTTCACGCCTTATGCAGCGGATTCTCGCGCAGGTAGCTGGAGGCGGCGGCGACGCCCGAGCCCGGCGTGACCTTGATGCCGCAATCGAGCATGGCCATCTCGGCGCCCGCGATGGCGCCCAGCAGCGACAGCTCGTTCAGGTCGCCCAGGTGGCCGATGCGGAACACCTTGCCGGCAACTTTGGACAGGCCGGCGCCCAGCGAGAGGTTGTAGCGCTCGTAGGCGTGGGTGATCACCTTGGCGGCGTCGGCGCCCTCCGGCACCACGATCGCCGTGACCGTGTCGGAGTTCCACTTCGGCTCCTTGGCGCAGGGCTTGAGGCCCCAGGCCGCCACGGCCTGGCGGGTCGCCTCGCCGAGCACGTGATGGCGGTGGTAGACGTTCTCCAGCCCCTCCTCCTTCACGATCGCCAGCGCCTCGCGCAGGCCGTAGAGCAGCGGCAGGACGGGGGTGTAGGGGAAATAGCCGGTGGCGTTGGCGGCCAGCTGGTCCTTCCAGGCGAAGTAGGCGTGGCCGAGCCGGTCGTTGCGGCCGGTGCCGCCCTCGGCGATCTTGAGCGCCTTCGGGCTGATGCAGATCAGGCCGAGGCCGGCCGGCAGCATGAAGCCCTTCTGCGAGCCCGCGATGGCGCAGTCGACCTTCCAGTCGTCCATGTAGAACGGCAGCGAGCCGATCGACGAGATGCCGTCCACGAACAGCAGCGCCGGGTGGCCGGCGGCGTCGATCGCCTTGCGCACCGCGCCGATGTCGCTGGTGACGCCGGTGGCGGTCTCGTTGTGGACGACCATCACGGCCTTGATGGCGTGATCCTTGTCGGCGCGGAGCGCCTCCTCGATCTTCTGCGGGTCGGCGCCGGCGCCCCACTCCTCGTCCTGGACGATCACGTCGAGGCCGAGGCGCTGGGCCATGTCGACCCAGAGGTGGCTGAACTGGCCGTAGCGGGCGGTGAGCACCTTGTCGCCGCGGCAGAGGGTGTTGGACAGGGCCGATTCCCAGATGCCGGTGCCCGAGGACGGGAACAGGATGACCGTCCCGTTGGTCGAGCCGAACACCATCTTGGAGTCCTGCAGCAGCGGCTTGACCAGCTCGGGGAAGCTCGGCGAGCGGTGATCCTCCGACGGCACGTGCATGGCGCGCAGGACGCGCTCCGGGATGTTGGTGGGGCCCGGGATGAAGAGGTGGTTGCGACCGGGGCGCCGGGTTGCGGCCATGATGTTTCCTCCGAAAAGTCCGTTGCGCGCGGGCGTGACCCCGCGCCGGGTTGTTCAAGCGTCGTCAGGGAGTCGGTCCGGCGCCGTCGAAAGCGGCTCGCGCCGCACCCCCTCGAACGCCATCCTCTGCCGTGATCGGGGGGCGTCCGCGGAGCGGCAGGCGGCCTCACGCCGCTCGCGTCGCGGCGCGCCCCCGCGCGCCGGTCGCCTCCGAATTGCCGTCCCGTCCAACGGCTCCAGGGCCGTCCTCGCCGCCTTCCTGTCAAGGTCCGGGCGAGCTCGTGCCGAGCCGCCGGTTCTTGGTATTATGAGGCGGTGAAGCTCGAAAGGAAAACCGGAAAAACTTCCGGAACTTGCCAAAAAAATTTTTTGTGCGCCGCAGCGAAGTCGAGCTCCGGTTGAGAGGCTTCGCGGCGCCGCACACCGAAGTCTTTCCGCCCCGTCCGGACCCGCGTCATCAAACTGAGATCGGATCGCGCTCTGGATCCCGGCACCGTACAGCCGCCGGGAGAGGATGCCGTGGCCGAGGTTGAGGAGATGCCGGTCCGCGTGCGGACGCTGTTCCTGTCGGACCTGCATCTCGGCACGCGCGGCTGCCAGGCCGGCCTGCTGCTGTCCTTCCTGAAGGATTACGACGCCGACACGATCTACCTCGTCGGCGACATCGTGGACGGCTGGCAGCTGCGCTCCGGCTGGTACTGGCCGCAGGAGCACAACGACGTGGTGCAGAAGCTCCTGCGCAAGGTCCGCAAGGGCGCGCGGATCGTCTACCTGCCCGGCAACCACGACGAGTTCCTGCGCGACTACGTGGGGACGAGCTTCGGCGGCATCGAGCTGGCCGAGACCGCGATCCACGAGGCGGCCGACGGCAAGCGCTACCTCGTCATCCACGGCGACCAGTTCGACATGGTGGTGCGCCACTCGCCGTGGCTCGCTCACCTAGGCGACGGCGCCTACACGCTGGCGCTCTCCCTCAACACGCTGATCAACAAGGTGCGGCGGCGCCTCGGCCTGTCCTACTGGTCGCTGTCGGCCTGGGCGAAGCTGCGCGTGAAGAACGCGGTGAGCTTCATCGGCCGCTTCGAGACGATCCTGGCCGAGGAGGCCCGACGCCACGGCGCCGACGGGGTGATCTGCGGCCACATCCACCACGCCGCGGACCGGCCGATCGGCGACCTGCGCTACCTCAACACCGGCGACTGGGTGGAATCCTGCACGGGGCTCGTGGAGCATTACGACGGCCGCATCGAGGTGCTGCACTATCCGAGCCTCCTGCGGGCGCGGGCGACCGAGGCCCTGCCGCAGCCCCTGCCGGGCCGGCGCGCGGTGGCGTGAGGGTGCCGCCGTGAAGCTCCTGATCGCCAGCGACGCGTGGCACCCGCAGGTGAACGGCGTCGTGCGCTCCCTCGAGCAGATGGTCCGGCGCGCGCCGGAGCACGGCTTCGCCACGACCCTGCTGTCGGTGGCCGATTTCCGCTCGCTGCCGCTGCCGGGCTATCCCGAGATCCGCCTCGCCTATGCCGGGCGCGAGCGGGTGGCGGCGCGCTGGCGGGCCGAGCGGCCGAGCCACGTGCACATCGCCACGGAGGGGCCGGTCGGCCTCGCGGCGCGCCGGCACTGCCTCACCCACGACCTGCCGTTCACGACGAGCTACCACACGCGCTTCCCGGAATACCTCGCCGCCCGCGCCCCGGTGCCGGAGGCGTGGTCCTACGCGTACCTGCGCCGGTTCCACGGCGCCGCCCGGGGGACGATGGTCAGCACCGCCTCGCTCCAGGGCGAACTCGCGGCGCGGGGCTTCGGCCGGCTGATGCGCTGGACCCGGGGCGTCGACACGGAGCGGTTCCGGCCGGCCGAGCCCGGGACGCCCGTGCCGCCGGAACTCGCCGGCCTGCCGGGACCGCTGTTCCTCTACGTCGGGCGGCTCGCCGTGGAGAAGAACGTCGCGGCCTTCCTGAACCTCGACCTGCCCGGCACGAAGGTGGTGGTCGGCGACGGGCCGGACCGCCCGCGCCTGCAGGCGCTCGAGCCGGAGGCTCGCTTCCTCGGCACCCGCACCGGCGCGGACCTCTCGGCGGTCTACGCCGCCTGCGACGTCTTCGTGTTCCCGAGCCTCACCGACACGTTCGGCATCGTGCTGCTGGAGGCACTGGCCAGCGGCCTCCCGGTGGCGGCCTTCCCGGTGCCGGGCCCCAACGACGTCGTCGGCGGCACCCGGGTCGGCGTGCTCGACCCGGATCTGCGGGTCGCCGCGCTGGCCGCCCTGCGCCTGTCGCGCGCCGAGTGCCGGGCCGAGGCCCTGCGCTGCGGCTGGGACGTGAGCGCCCGGCAGTTCTTCGGCAACATCGTCGAGGCGCATGGCGGTGCCCGGAGCACCCGCGACGCCGCCTGACCCGTGACGGCGTCCGCGCGGAATGGCAGGACGGCGCCATGCCGCCCGCCATGCCGCCGATTAAGCCGCCAGCCAGACCGGCCGGGTCCGCCAGAGCCCGCCCCCCGGTCGCCGGGCCGTTCGATCCCGCCCGGGCCGCCGCGTATCCGGCGGCGATCGGCTGCGACGAGGTCGGCCGCGGCGCGCTCTGCGGACCGGTGGTGGTGGCCGCGGTCTGGTTCGATCCGACCGCGATCCCGGCCGACCTCCTCGCGGCCCTCGACGACAGCAAGCGCGTCCCCGAGCCCGTGCGGGACCGGCTGGCGCCGCTGATCCGCGCCCACGCGCGGGTCGCGGTGGCGGCGGGGTCGCGTGCCCTGATCGACCGGATCAACATCCGCGGCGCGACCCTCGACGCCATGGCGCGGGCGGTGGCGCCGCGGATGGTGATCCGGTCGATCAGGGCACGCGACCCTGGTCGACGGGCGCGACGCCCTGCCCGGCCTCCCGGGCCGCGCCGTGATCGGCGGCGACCACCTCGTGCCGCAGATCGCCGCCGCCTCGATCGTCGCCAAGGTGCTCCGCGACCAGCTGATGCGGCGCCTTGCCCGGCGCCATCCCGGCTACGGCTGGGAGCGCAACGTCGGCTACGGGACGGCCGTCCACCGCGCCGGCCTGACGCAGCTCGGGCGCAGCCCGCACCATCGGCTCAGCTTCACCCGCGGCTTCGACTGAGGCGGGCGACGGGTCACGCGGCCCGGACACCCGTCAGGAAGTGCTGGACCTCCGCGGCGAGCTCCTCCGACTGACGCGCGAGCGCGGTCGCGGCCTTGAGCACGTGGTCCGCCGCGCGCCCGGTCTGGTCGGCCGCCTGCGCCACGCCGGCGATGTTGCCGGTCACCTCCTGCGTGCCGGCACTGGCCTGGGCGACGTTGCGGACGATCTCCCGCGTGGCCGCCCCCTGCTGCTCCACCGCGGCCGCGATGGCCGCCGCCACGGTGTCGATCTCGCCGATCCGGCCGGTGATCGTGCCGATCGCCCGCACCGCCTGCCCGGTCACGGCCCGGATCTCCCCGATCTGCCGGCCGATCTCGTCGGTGGCGCGGCCGGTCTGGGCGGCCAGTGCCTTGACCTCGGTGGCGACCACCGCGAAGCCGCGCCCGGCGTCGCCGGCCCGCGCCGCCTCGATCGTGGCGTTGAGCGCCAGCAGGTTCGTCTGTGCCGCGATGCCGGCGATGAGCTCGACGACGGCGTCGACCCGGGCGACCGACGCGTTGAGCGCCGCCACCAGGGCGGCCGTCTGATCGGCCTCGCCGACCGCGCCCCGGGCCAGATCGGACGAGCCCTGGACCTGCCGGCCGATCTCCTGGACGGAGGTGCCGAGTTCCTCAACCGCGGCGGCGACCGTCCTGACGCCGGCGGAGGCCTCCTCGGCGGCGGCGGCCACGGTATCGGACTGGCTGGCGGTCTCCTGGGCGGTCGTGGTCATCTGCCAGGCCGTGGTCTGCAGCTCGGTCGCGGCGGCGGAGACCCGCCCGACGATGCCGGCCACCGCCGCCTCGAAGGTCTCCGCCAGCGCGTGCGTCACGGTCCGGCGCTGCAGCTCCGCGGCGCGCGCCGCCTCGGCCGCGTCCGCCTCCAGGGCGCGGGTGCGGACGAGGTTGTCCCGGAAGACCTGCACGGCCGCCGCCATCGCGCCGATCTCGTCCCGCCGCCCGCGGGCCGGGATCGGCACGCCGGCGTCTCCTTCCGCGAGCGCCTGCATGGCGCGGGTCATGGCCCGTAACGGCCGGAGCACCCAGCGGAACACGATGATGATACCGCCGACCGCCAGCAGGACCGCGGTGGTCAGGAACAGCACGGCCCCGGAAAGCGCGCGCTCCGACTCGGCGGCGAGGAGCTGGGCCCGGTCGATCATCGCGTCGAGACCCGCGTGGACCAGATCGAGAAGCACCTTCCCGTCGGCGATGTCGCGCGCGCGCAGCGCCTCGGCCTCGATGCCGGGCGGCCTGCCGCGGCTGAGCGCGTCCGTGACCGCTACGCGGCGCCGCGCCGACTCACCCTCGAAGTTGCTGGCTCCCGCCTTCTCGAAGGCGGCACGCAGGGCGACCGGGACGTCCCCCGTGAACAGGCCGACGACTTCACCCCAGTCCGCCATCAGGCGTCCCCGCTCCTCGGCCGCCGCGACGATCTCCTCCTGCGACCAAGCCGCCTTGGCAGCCACCGAGGTTTCGATACGGCGCCAGGAATTGCCGAGGGCGACCCGCGTCGCCCAGCTGGCGCGCTTGATGTCGAGGGCCTTCGCCACCGCCGCGTCACGGCGCGGAATGGCCGCGTCCACCGCGGCGTTGGTTGCCGCGAAGGCGTCGAGGAGGCTCGTGACGGCTGTGTCGAAGGTCCGTCCGAACGCCGCATCGCGGCGCTCCCTCGGGAGCGCGACGACCGTGTCGATCTGTGGCCTCAGCGCGGCCAAGGTCGCCTGCGCACTCCGAAGCGGCTCCAGCGTTGCCTGGACCGACGGCACGGAGAGGTCGCGCACGAGGGTCCAGAATTCGTTCTCCGCGTCCATCAGGGCCTGCCGCTCGGACAGCTGATCCGCCCTGTCGGCAACCGAGATCGGCCCCTCAACGGCCAGGACCTTCTGAACGATGCCCCGCGCCATGCGGGCCGCCATCACCGATCGGAGCAACGTGCGGCTGACACGCGTGAGCGTGACGACGCGCTGCCCCTCTCGCGCATGCTCCACGGCGCTCAGAAGCGTGTCTGTACGCACCGCAATCAGCATCACCCCCATACCCAGCAATACCAATCCGATGACCGAACCTATTGAAAATCTAAAATATCGAGACAAAGCGAGATCCTTCTTGAAAAAGAATCGGAAAACGACTTCATAAATGACGAAAGATCTTCACTGTCAACCTCGGATTTACGACTCAATCGGAATGTGTATTCTGACAAATACGGCGAAACCTCAGGTCAACAAGCCAAGTATTCGCGCGGTCGAACTCCTCATCTCCGCGAGGAGCGCGGTATGTCGCTGTGTCGATCTGAATTGGAGATGGATGATCGGTCGCTGATGCACCGACAGCGGAGTCATTTCGCACGAAGAGCGCTCCGCTCGTACGATCCCGGCTCGCCGGGCTCGACGCCCCGCCGGCTCAGAACAGCGTCAGCTGTGCCCCCGGCTTGCGGAAGGACTCCCGATTCAGCTCCATCCGGCCGAAGGCGAAGCCGAGTCGCGTGCCGGCGAGGCGGACCCGCTGGCCGATCATCGCCGCGTAGGCCCCCTCCCCGCGGAAACGGTGGCCGAAGCGCGGGTCGTTCTCGCGCCCGCCCCGGGCGTCCCGCAGGAGCGCGAAGGCCCGCGCCCGGCGCTCCGGATAGTGCTCGGCGAACCAGTCGGCCACGAGATCGGCGACTTCGCCGGGGAGGCGCAGCAGCGCGTGGCCGATGCGCGTCGCACCGTGCGCGCGCGACTCGGTCAGGATCGATTCGATCTCGTGATCGGTCAGGCCGGGAATGACCGGCGAGACGTTCACCATGACGGGCACCCCCGCCGCGCTCAGCGCCCGCATCGTCGCGAGCCGCTTGCCCGGCCGCGGCGCCCGCGGGTCGAGGCGGCGTGCGAGGCCCGGATCCAGCGTGGGCAGCGAGATCGCCGCCAGCACGAGGTTATCCGCCGCCATCTCGGCCAGGAGGTCGAGGTCGCGCAGCACCAGGTCCGACTTCGTGGTGATGCTGACGGGGTGGCGGGCCTCGCGCAGCACCTCCAGCACCGCGCGGGTGAGCCGGTGCTCCCGCTCGACCGGCTGATACGGGTCGGTGGCGGTGCCGAGGGCGATCGTCTCGGGTCGGTAGCCTGGCGCGGCGATCTCGCGGGCGAGGAGCCGGGCGGCGTCCGGCTTGGTGACGATCCGCGACTCGAAGTCGAGCCCCGGCGACAGGCCGAGCCAGGCATGGGTGGGGCGGGCGTAGCAGTAGATGCAGCCATGCTCGCAGCCGCGGTACGGGTTGATCGACCGATCGAACGGGATGTCGGGCGAGCTGTTCCGGGCGATGATCCGGGCCGACCGCTCCGGCGTGACGTGCGTGCGCAGGGGTGCCGGCGCGTCGGTCGTCCAGGTCTCGTCGTGGAACGCCTCGTGCCGGGCGGATTCGTACCGGCCCGTCGGGTTGGCGGTCGCGCCGCGCCCACGCCGGGCGGCCGGATCGGCGGCGCTCGGGCCGAGTCGCGGCGCGGCCCCGGGTGCGGTCCCGTCGCGCGTGTCCCCCATGACGCCTCGTCCTCCGCCCGGATCGGGACCGGAACATAGAGCGAACACGACGTCGGCAAACGCCTCTTTTTCAGGCAAATCCGGCTCCATCGCCCGTCCGGGCCGCGGCGCGTCCGCGCGGAGGCGGCGGGGCAGTTTACGGCGGCGCAGAATCGTCTATGCGCGCGCTCATGCTCTCAGCCGTGACCTATCTGGCCGAACCGGCCGATCCGGACGCGATCGATCGCCTGGCCGACACGCTCAGCGTGCTCGTCTCCGGCGTGGCCGGCGGCCTCGTCGGCGACGCGGTGATCGTCGCGGGCCGCGAGAGCGAGGCCGTGGCGGCCGTCGCGGAAGCCACGGGCGCGACCCTCGTGCTGCACCGGGGCGGGAATCCCTACGCGGCGGGTGCCGCCGCGGCCCGGCGGGACTGGATCCTGTGCCTGGAGGCGGGCGACGTCCCGGCCGAAGGCTGGATCCGCACCCTGGACCGCTTCGTCGGGACGGCGCGGCCGGAGACGGCGCTCGGCCGCCTGCACCGACCGGCCGGGAGCTGGCTCGGCGGCATCGTCAGACGGGTGGAGACGGTCGCCGGCGCCCGGCAGGCCCGGGCCNCGTTCCTGCGCCGATGAGCGGGTCGGTGGAGGCGGACGGGAACCTGCGCGCCGGATCCGACGCCGCCGAGCCCGACGCCGGCGGGGCCGGCGCGAAGGAGGACCGGCACTTCGTCACGGCGCTGGCCCGGGGGCTGGCGGTGCTCGCCTGCTTCGGCCCGGGGCGCACGAGCCTCGCCAACCACGACATCGCGGAGGCCTGCGACCTGCCGCGCTCCACCGTGTCGCGGCTGACCTACACGCTGACCAAGCTCGGCTACCTGCAGCACATGCCCGAGCTCGGACGCTACCGCCTCGGCACCGCCACCATCGCGCTGAGCTCGGCCGCCCTGGGCGGTCTCGACATCCGCGCGATCGCCCGGCCGGTCCTGCGCGCGGTCGCGGAGGCGGCCAACGCCTCGGTGGGCCTCGGGGTGCGCGACCGCCTCAGCATGCGCTACGTCGATTGCCAGCGCGGCCCGGCGGCGATCTCGCTCAACCTCGACACCGGCTCGCGCATCTCGCTCGCCCGCAGCGCCATGGGCCGCGCCTACGTGGCGGTCTGTCCGGACCGCGAGCGCGCGGGCCTCTACGAGGACCTGAAGGCGCTGGATCCCGTGGCCTGGCCGGCGCTGCGCGCGGGCCTCGACCGGGCGGTGGAGGAGCACCGGGAACTCGGCTGCTGCACCTCGTTCGGCGAGTGGCAGGAGACGGTCTGCGCCATCGCGGTGGGGTTCCATCCCGGCGGCGGCCTGCCGCCCATGGCGGTCAATTGCGGTGCCCCCACCGTCATCACCGACGCGCGCTTCCTCCTGGAGGTGGCGCGTCCGAAACTGATCGACGCCGTGCGCAGTCTCGACGGCGTCATGGGAGCGTGAGGACCTTTCGCGATGGATGCCGTTGCCGACCTGCCGCTCGCCGGAATCCGCGTCCTCGATCTGTCCCGGGTCCTGGCCGGGCCCTGGTGCGCGCAGGTGCTGGGCGATCTCGGCGCCGACGTGATCAAGGTCGAGCACCCGGAGCGCGGCGACGACACCCGCGACTGGGGCGTGCCGACGAGCCCCGGCAACACCTCGTATTTCGACAGCGTGAACCGCAACAAGCGCTCGATCGGCGTCGACCTCGCCACGCCGGAGGGGCTGGCGATCGTGAAGGCACTGGCCCGCGACAGCGACGTGCTGGTCCAGAACTTCAAGACCGGCGGGGCCGACAAGCTCGGCCTCGGCTACGCGGCGCTGGCGGCGGAGAATCCCGGCCTGATCTACTGCTCGATCGCCGGCTACAGCTCCGACGGCTCGGAGGCCGGCCGGCCCGGCTACGACCTCGTGGTCCAGGGCGAGTCCGGCGTGATGGCGCTCAACGGCGAGGCCGGAGGGCCGCCTCTCAAGTTCGGGGTCGCGGCGGTCGACCTGTTCACCGGCCAGTTCGCCGCCCAAGCCGTGCTGGCCGCCCTGTACCAGCGGGAACGGACCGGGCGCGGCCGGACCGTCGACCTCGCCCTGTTCGATTGCGGCGTGGCGCTGACCTCCTACTACGGCCTGGAGGCGCTCGCCCGGGGGATCGATCCGCCCCGCTACGGCAACGCCCACCCGTCGATCGTGCCCTACGGGGTGTTCGAGGCGGGCGACGGCCCGGTGGTGATCACGGTCGGCAACAACGGGCAGTACCGCCGCTTCTGCGAGCAGGTGCTGGAGCGCCCGGACTGGGTCGCCGACCCGCGCTTCGCCACCAACCTCGACCGGTCGCGCAACCGCGCCGCCTTCATCCCCGTGCTGGAGGCCGAGCTCGCCACGTGGGAGCGCGCGCCGCTGATCGCGCGGCTCAGGGCCGCGGGCATCCCCTGCGGCGAGGTGATGGGCCTGCGCGAGGCGCTCACCTGCGACCGGGCCCAGGAGGCCGGGCTGGTGGTCGCGGCGCCCGAGAACGCCCACGTCATAGCCCCGCCCTACCGGCTCGACGGGCGCCGGCTGCCGGTGCGGCGCATGCCGCCGGGCCTCGGAGATTCGAGCGCCGAGATCCTGGCCGAGCAGCTGGAGTATCCGCAGGACGCGCGCGACGCGCTGCGGGCCAAGGGCGTGGTCCGCTAGGCGGCCGTCGCCGGCCCTCGCGTGCCGCGGGCTAGCGCAGCACGCCCTCGGCGAGGGCCCGCTGGATGCCCCGGACATCCGCGCCCTTCTTCAAGGTCCGCTGGATCGGCTCCGCCGCGCCCGACACCCAGATCTTCAGCTCGGCGTCGAGGTCGAACGTGCCGGCGGTCTCGACCGAGAAGCGCACGATCGCGCGGTACGGCACCGACAGGAACTCGACCTTGCTGCCGGTCACGCCCTGGACGTCGATCAGGATGACGCGGCGCTCGGTGAACACGAACACGTCGCGGATGATCCTGAAGGCGAGCCGCGCCGTCTCGCCCTCGATCAGGATGCCGTCGAGCCGGCGCTCCAGGGAGGCCGCGTCGACCGCCGAGCCGTGTCCGAGCAATCCGTCCAGAAGGCCCATGGCCGATCATCCCGTGCGGGTCCGCGTCGATGCCGAGGATGGCGCCTGAGCGCCGGCGCGGCAACCGCCCGACGTCAGGCGCAGGTCGAGGCGTCCGACGGGCCCTCGGGCCGGCACCGGGCGTCGAAGCCTCGCGCGAGTTCGGCGAGGCTGACGGAACCGAGCCGCGCGATCAGGAGGGCCTCGGCCTCGCGCAGCGTGTCCTCGACCGCCGCGTTGACGACCTGCTCGACGGCGCAGGCCGGGTTCGCGCGATCGCTGCCGATCGCGAAGATGCGGGGACCGCCGACCGCGCGGTGGACGTCGAGCAGCGAGACCGCGTTCAGGTCCGCCGCGATGGTCCATCCGCCGCCGTGGCCCTTCTCCGATGTCACGTAGCCCGCGTTCCTGAGCCCGGCCATCGTCCGGCGGACGACCACGGGGTTCGTCCCGAGCATCCGCCCGATCGCCTCGGACGTCATCGGTCCGTCGTGGCGGGCCATGTGAAGCAGCACATGGAGCGTTCGGGAGAGGCGGCTGTCGGTGCGCACCCGTCGATCCATCACACCGGGCTCGGGCTTGGCAACCGCGCCGCATCACGATACTTATCAAGTTACGTGATTGACCGGAGTCGAAGCGGTGCGCGCCTGACCCCACGGATCCTGGCCGGAAGAATCTTGCGCCGACTCACGTTGTTGTCGGTCGATTTGCCTCTACAACTCTGGAAGCGTGACAGAATCGTCGCCGCCTCCGGGCGTGTCGACGCGTGCCGAACCGCCCCGACCTCGAAGGATGGTGCCATGGATTCGTCGGGCCTGATGGGGCGCAAGTCGGTCGAGGACATCGTCGAGAGCGGCGAGGGCGAGCAGCAGCTCTCGAAGTCGCTCGGCGCCCTCTCGATCACCGCGATGGGCATCGGGGCGATCATCGGCGCCGGCATCTTCGTCCTCACCGGCACGGCCGCGGCCCAGTATGCCGGGCCGGGGATCATGCTGTCCTTCGTGCTCGGCGGCATCGCCTGCGCCTTCGTCGGCCTCTGCTACTCCGAGATGGCCGCGCTGATCCCGGTGGCCGGCTCCAGCTACACCTACACCTACGCGACGCTCGGCGAGTTCTTCGCGTGGCTGATCGGCTGGGACCTGATCCTCGAATACGCCATGGGCGCCGCCACCGTGGCGGTCGGCTGGTCGGGCTACGTGACCAGCATCCTGAAGAGCGTCGGCATCGTGATCCCGGCGCAGTTCGCCAACGCGCCGGGCACGCCGATCGAGGGCGGCGGGACCGCGCTGCTCAACCTGCCGGCGGTCCTGATCGTGGCGCTGATCACGATCCTGCTGATGCGCGGCACGAAAGAATCGGCGCGCTTCAACAACATCATGGTCGCGGTGAAGCTCACCGTCGTGGTCGCCTTCATCGCCCTGGGCTGGGGCCACGTGAACGCCGCGAACTGGAGCCCGCTCATCCCGGACAACGACGGGAC
Source organism: Methylobacterium mesophilicum (assembly GCF_036441335.1). Classification (GTDB taxonomy): domain Bacteria; phylum Pseudomonadota; class Alphaproteobacteria; order Rhizobiales; family Beijerinckiaceae; genus Methylobacterium; species Methylobacterium mesophilicum_B. Next base: position 99,409 of record NZ_MLBW01000009.1, on the reverse strand, counting down.
CTTCGGCCATTTCGGCTACAGCGGCGTCCTGCGCGGCGCGGGCGTGGTGTTCTTCGCCTTCATCGGCTTCGACGCGGTCTCGACCGCCGCCCAGGAGGCGCGCAGGCCCCAGAAGGACATGCCCATCGGCATCCTCGGCTCGCTGGCGGTCTGCACGATCCTGTACGTGCTCGTCGCCGCCGTGCTGACCGGGCTCGTGCCCTACAAGGACCTGAACGTCCCGGACCCGATCGCCAAGGGCGTCGACGTGATCGGCATCGGCTGGTTCGCCCTCCTGATCAAGCTCGGGGCTCTGACCGGGCTGACCACGGTGATCCTCGTCCTGCTCTACGGCCAGAGCCGGATCTTCTTCACCATGGCGCAGGACGGCCTGCTGCCGAAGATGTTCTCCCGCGTCCACCCGACCTACCAGACGCCGTATCGCAGCCAGGCGCTCATCGGGGCCGCGGTCGCCGTGGTGGCGGCCCTGGTGCCGATCCACATCCTCGGCGAGATGGTCAGCATCGGCACGCTGGCCGCCTTCATCCTCGTCTGCGGCTCGGTGCTCTACCTGCGGCGGGCCGAGCGCCACATGGAGCGGCCGTTCCGGGCCCCCGCCGTGCCGGTCGTGCCGATCCTCGGCATCCTGTCCTGCCTGCTCCTGATGGTCGGCCTGCCCCTCGACACGTGGCTGCGGCTGGTGATCTGGATGGCGATCGGCCTCGTCGTGTACTTCTTCTACGGCCGCAAGCACTCGGTCCTGCGCCGCAAGGAGGGGACTCTAGCCTAGCGCCGCCTCAGACCGTGAGGCTCGCGCCGCGCCGCAGGTGCTCGTCGAGGCGCGGCATGATCTCCACGAAGTTGCAGGGCCGGTGCCGGTAGTCGAGTTGCTGGGCCAGGATCCCGTCCCAGGCGTCGCGGCAGGCACCGGGAGAGCCCGGCAGCACGAACACGTAGGTCGCCCGCGCGACTCCCGCGGTGGCGCGGGATTGCAGGGTCGAGGTCCCGATCTTGTCGTACGAGATCCGGTGGAACACGGCTGAGAAGCCGTCCATCCGCTTCTCGAACAGCGGTTCCAGCGCCTCGGGGGTGACGTCGCGGCCGGTGAAGCCGGTCCCGCCGGTGGTGATGACCACGTCGACGCCGGGATCGCGCAGCCACGCCTCCACCCGCGCGCGGATCGCCGGGATCTCGTCCGGGACGATCGACCGGGCCGCCAGGGTGTGCCCTGCCTCGGTGAGGCGCTGAGTCAGGGTGTCGCCCGAGCGGTCGTCCTCCGGGCGCCGCGTGTCGGAGACGGTCAGGACCGCGATGTTCAGGGGGATGAAGCGGCGGGCGTCGGTCTGATCGGCCATCGTGCGGGCTCTCCGGGGCGGGAGACCGATATGGGACCGGCGGGACCACTTGTCGCCCCCGGGGCCGCCGCGCGCGCGGCCCCCGCTTCCGCCCCCGCTCCCCCCCCCTTGCGGCCCGCCGCGAAGTCGGCTGTGCTCGCCCGTCCCGTCGGAGATCGCTGACCCATGCACATGTACGGCAACTGGCGCTCGGCCGCGGCCTTCCGGGTGCGGATCGCGCTGAAGCTGAAGGGCATCGCCTACGAGGAGACCTTCATCGACCTCGACGCGGGCGACCAGCACGAGCCGGAATTCCGGGCGATCAACCCGCAGGGCGCGGTGCCGGCGCTGTTCGACGGCGACGGGCCGCCGCTCACCCAGTCGCTGGCGATCCTCGACTACCTAGAAGAGACGCGGGGCGGCGTGCGCCTCCTGCCCGAGGCGCCGCGGGCCCGGGCGCGGGCCCGCTCGCTGGCGCAGGTGGTCGCGTGCGACACCCACCCGCTCTACGTGCCCCGGGTGCGCACCTTCCTGATGGAGCATTACGGCCTGCCCCGGGAGCGGATGCTGGATTTCCTGCGCAACGCCTTCGAGACCGGCCTGAGGACCCTGGAGGCGCGCCTCACCACCGAGCCCGGGACGGGCCGGTTCTGCCAGGGCGATTCGGTGAGCCACGCCGACCTCTGCCTCGTGAGCCTCTGGGTCGGGACCGGTATCTTCGGCATCGACACGGCGGCCTACCCGACGGTCGCGCGGATCGCCGAGGCCTGCCTCGCCCTGCCGGCGGTCGCGGAGGCACACCCGCTGCGTCAGCCGGGCGCTCCGTCGGCGTGACCGGGCTCCGCGCGCCTCCCGTCCGGTGCGCGCCGTCGCACTCGTGACCGGGGATCGCGGCCGGCGTTGTGGTATTCGGCAACCCAGGCCGTGTAAGGAGGCCGGCGATTGATCCCGGTCCGGGGGGAGAAAGAGAGTCGATGGCATCCGTCGAGAACGAGTCGGGCCTTCATCGCGTCGTGGTGGTCGGCGGCGGCGCCGCCGGGCTCCAGCTGGTGACGAAGCTCGGCGACAAGCTCGGGCGCGGCAAGCGCGCGCACATCACCCTCGTGGACCGCGCCCGGACGCATATCTGGAAGCCGCTGCTCCACGAGGTGGCGGCCGGCAGCCTCGACGTCGGCCACCACGCGGTGGACTACCTGCACCACGCCCACATGCACGGCTTCCGTTACCGGATCGGGCGGATGACCGGGCTCGACCGGGAGGCGCGCACGATCCAGCTCGCCGCGAGCTACGACGCGGAAGGGCGCGAGGTCACGCCCGAGCGCGCCGTCCCCTACGACACGCTGGTGATGGCGGTGGGCTCCACCACGAACGATTTCGGCACGCCGGGCGTCGCCGAGCACGCCATCGCCCTCGACACCCAGGACCAGGCGGTGCGCTTCCACCAGCGCCTCGTCAACGCCTCGCTGCGGGCGCACACGCAGGCCGGCCCGGTCCGGCCCGGCCAGCTCCACGTCACGGTGATCGGCGCGGGCGCCACGGGAACCGAGCTCGCCGCCGAGCTGCACCGGACCCTGCGCCACGTCGTCTCGACCGGGCTCGACAAGATCGACCCGGGCAAGGACATCCGCATCACCCTGGTCGAGGCCGCCGACCGGATCCTGCCGGCGGTGCCGCAGCGCCTCTCGGCGGAGGTGATGCAGCTCCTCAGCAAGATCGGCGTCGACGTGCGCGTGAAGGCGCGGGTCACCGAGGTCCGCGCCGACGGCGTGCAGCTCGCGGACGGCACCTTCATCCCGTCCGAGCTGGTCGTCTGGGCGGCGGGCGTGAAGGCGCCGCCCTTCCTGCAGGGCATCGGCGGCCTGGAGACGACGCGGACCAACCAGCTGGTGGTGACGCCGACGCTGCAGACGACCCGCGACCCCGACATCTTCGCGATCGGCGACTGCGCCTACCTGGTCGAGGCCGGCTCCGACACGCCGGTGCCGCCGCGCGCGCAGGCGGCCCACCAGCAGGCGAGCCACCTGATCAGCCAGATCCCCGCCAAGATCGACGGCAAGCCGCTGAAGCCGTTCCGCTACAAGGATTTCGGCTCGCTGGTCTCGCTGGGCGAGTACTCGACCGTGGGCAGCCTGATGGGGTTCGTGCGCGGCAAGAACATGCTCATCGCCGGTCTGTTCGCCCGGATGATGTACCGCTCGCTCTACAAGATGCACGAGCGGGCGCTGCACGGCACGGCCAAGACCGCCCTCGACACCCTGGCCCGCGCGCTCACCCGGCGCACCGAGCCGCGGGTGAAGCTGCACTGACCGTCGCCGTACGAACCGAGGACGGGCGCCCGGATCGACCGGGCGCCTCACAGGAAGGAAACGCCATGATCCTGGTAAGCGTGATGTACCCGGCCGGCCCGAGCTTCGACATGGGCTACTACCTCGGCCACCACATGCCGCTGGTGCGCGAGCGCTGGTCGTCCCTCGGCCTCCACGACGCGAAGGTCGTCAAGGGCGCCGGCACGCCGGACGGCGGCACCGCCCCGTTCCAGGTCGTGGCCCTGCTGACCTTCGAGTCGATCGACGCCTTCAAGAAGGCCGTGGCCGCCCACGGCGAGGAGATCTTCGCCGACATCCCGAACTTCACCGCGGCGCAGGCCCAGGTGCAGATCAACGACTTCGCGGAAAACCCGTGATCGACATCGTCAAGGCGGTGCAGGAGGCCGATCCGAGCCTCGGCACCTACGTGGTCGTGCTGCGGACCGACGCCCGGGCCCTGGACGGCCCGGAGCGCTTCACGCCGGAGGCGCAGGCCTGGATCGCCGAGAAGGCCCCGAGCGGCCGGCTCGCCCGGGTGACGGTCCAGCTCGCCCCCTATCCGGGGGCGCCGGCGGCCGCGCGCGAGGTCACCGTGGCGGCCTTCGCCGACGCGCGGGAGCTCGCCGCCTTCGCGACGACCTGGACCGGCGACCCGCTGCCCGAGGAGCCAGGGGAATCCGTTCCCGACTGACGGCCTCGGGGCCGCCGCCATCGCGCGCGCGGCGAAGCGATGACGGACAAGGTCCTCGAGACCGCGCGCAGACTCACGCCGCGCGCAGCTGCCGGATGGCGCGGAGCGCGGTCGCCCGCTGGATCTCCAGGCGCCGGATCAGCGGCATCAGGTCGGCGCCCGCGTGGGCGGCGGCCTCGACCTCCCGGCACAGGCTCGACAGGCCGACGAAGCCCAGCAGCCCGGCGGCCGCCACCAGGGCATGCGCGTCGTGGGCGATCTGCAGGCGGTCGGTCTCGCTCGGCCGGAACCGCTCGGACAGTTCGTTCGCCAGGAGATCGAGCAGCGCTCCGACGCGATCGGCGCCGAAGCTCGCCTCCATCTCGGTGAGGACCGCCGCGTCGAGCACGGCCGAATCCACCTGCGGCAGGCGGCGCGGCTCCTCGGCCCGCGCCGGCCGCCGCGCGCCGGGCGCCGTCCAGCGGCTGATCGTGGCGAAGAGGTCGGCCCGCCGGAACGGCTTGCCGACGTAATCGTCCATCCCGGCCTCGCGCAGCTCCTCGATCTGCGACGGCAGGACGTTGGCGGTCATGGCGACGATCGGGACGTCGCAGGCGGGCGGCGCCAGGGCGCGGATGCGGCGCGTGGCCGTGAGCCCGTCCACGCGGGGCATCTGGACGTCCATCAGCACGAGATCGTAGGCCCGGCCCGCCGCGACGGACGATCCGACAGCCGTGATCGCCTCGGCGCCGTCCCCGGCGACGTCCACCGCGTAGCCCTGCGATTCGAGCACCGCGCAGGCGAGCTCCTGGTTGAGCGGCACGTCCTCGACGAGGAGCAGCCGCAGCGGCGCGCCCGGGACCTGGCCGGCGGCCGGAGCCGTGGCCGGCCGCGGCGGCACACNGTGGCCGGCCGCGGCGGCACACCCGCGTCGGCCGCGGCGTCCGGGGTCGCGGTGCCCTGCTCGCCGCGGGGCAGCACCAGCCGGAACCAGAAGGTCGAGCCCGCCCCCTCGCGGCTCTCGACCCCGATCTCGCCGCCCATCAGCGACACGAGGTGCCGGGAGATCGCCAGCCCGAGGCCGGTGCCGCCGAAGCGCCGGCTGATCGAGCCGTCGACCTGGCTGAACCGCTTGAACAGCCGGTCCTGCTGCGCCGGCGCGATGCCGATGCCGGTATCGACCACGGAGAACCGGACCGCGTCGCCGGGGCGGCCGTCGGGAGCGAGGCCGCCGCCCTCCCGCTCGACGGTCACCGTGACCGAGCCCTCGGGCGTGAACTTGACGGCGTTGTTCAGCAGGTTGAGCAGCACCTGACGCAGGCGCCCGGCATCGCCGACCACGAAGGTCGGCAGGGTCGGGTCGATCCGGGCCTCGATGGCGAGACCGCTCCGGAGCGCGCTGCCGCGCACGATCGAGACCGTGCCGTCGACGACCGGGACCAGCGGGAAGGTGACCGGATCGAGGGTCAGCTCGCCGGCCTCGATCTTCGAGAAGTCGAGGATGTCGTTGACCACCGTGAGCAGGGCCGCGCCGCTGCTCTGGATCAGCTCCAGGCGGCGACGGTCCTCGTTCTGGATCGCGTCGGCGTCGAGGAGCAGTTCGGCGTAGCCCAGGATGCCGTTCAGCGGCGTGCGGATCTCGTGGCTCATGGCGGCGAGGAACTCGCTCTTGGCCGCGCTCGCCCGCTCCGCCTCGGTGCGCGCCGCCTCCGCGTCCCGCGTGGCGGTGCGCAGGGCCGCCTCGACCGCCTTGCGCTCGGTGATGTCGAGGTGGAGGCCGACCATGCGCTGCGGCTGCCCGTCGGCGCCGCAGAGCGTCCGGCCCCGCGCGTAGAGCCAGCGCGCGCCGACCCGGAACTCGGCCGCGTAGGGGGTGCCGGACTCGACCGCCCGCCGGATCTCGCTCCAGACATCGGCCACGTCGTCGGGATCGATCAGCGCCGTCCAGGCGGAGGCCGAGATCGTGTGGGCCGCGCCGGTTTCGGGAAGGCCGTGCATCCGCGCGCTCTCCGGGCTGAGCACGGCGAGCCCGGTGCGCATGTCCCAGTCCCAGGTGCCGGCCTCCGCGGCGTCGAGGGCGATGTCCAGAAGGCCGCTCGCCTCCTCGACGGCGAGCCGCGCCGTGACGATGTCGTCGACGTCGAGGGCGGTGCCGAGCCACTCCGCCACCGCGCCGTCCGCCGGGTCGAGGCGGATCGGGATCAGCGCGAGCTTGTGCCACCGGTAGACGCCGTCGTGGCGGCGGATGCGCCACTGGCCGCCGTAGCCCGTGCCGGTCTCGACCGCCTTGATCCAGGCCGCCTCCATGGCGGCGGCATCCTCGGGGTGGTTCCGGACGAGGCGCTCCGCGCGCTCGGGCCCGATCGGCCCGTAATAGGACTGGAACTGCGCGTTGGCGTAGGTCGCCCGACCGTCCCCGACCCGCATGGTCCAGACCAGGAGCGGCAGCGCCTCGGCGAGGCCCCGGTAGCGCAGCTCGCTGCGGCGCACCTCGTCCTCGGCGCGCCGGCGCTCGGTCACGTCGATCAGCACGCCGAACAGTCCGGCGCCCGGCCCCTCCCCCCGGGCCATGCCGCGCACGACCACGTCGCGCAGTTCGCCGTCCGGCCGCAGCAGCCGGGCCTCGAAGTCGAACCGGACCCTGCGGGCGATCGCGTCCGCGACGACCGCCTCGAGCCGGGCGCGGTCGTCGGGATGGTAGATCTGCGAGAAGGCGTCGAGGCGCGGCGGCGGCGTCGCGGGGTCGCGGCCCGCGATGGCGTAGAGGCTCGCCGACCAGACCGGCTGCCCGTCCGCGAGACCCACGCGCCAGTTGCCGACGCTGGCGAGCTGCTCGGCCATAGTGAGCTGGTCATTCGCCGCCTCCTGGGCGCGGGCCCGGGCATTGATCTCCCGGTGCTGCTCCCGGATCAGCGCCTCGCGGATCGCCGCCTGCGCGATCTCCCGGTCGCGCCGCGCGTTGGCTTCCGTGAGGCGCAGATGCGCCACGACGATCTCGGCGAGGTCGCGGAGGGCGGCCGCGTCCTCGGGCGCGAAGTCGGCGCGGGGCTCGGGATCGGCGAGGCAGAGGGTCCCGACCCGCAGGCCCGGCTGGAGGCTCAGGGCGATGCCCGCGTAGAACCGGATCCCGTCCGGCGCGGCGGCGAGGGGCAGATCGCGGAAGCGCGCGTCCTGCCGCGCGTCGGGAACGACCACGAGGGCGTCGCTGCGGATCGTGTGCTGGCAGAAGCTCTCCTCCCGCCGCATCGTGGTCGGCACCCCGGCACAGGGCGTCTTCAGCCACTGATGCGTGTCGCCGAGGAAGGCCACGAACGCGCTGCGCACGCCGAACAGGCGCCGGGCCGTCCGGCAGACGGCCTCGAAATGCGGCTCGGACGGGGTCCCGAGGATGGCGAGGGCCTCGAGGGCCGCGAGCCGGTCGCGCTCGCTGTCCGGCTGTGTGCTCACGTACCGTCTCCGGGTGCCGATCGGCCGCGACCGAGCGATGCCGCGCCTAGCGCCGCGTTTCAAGCGCGCCCGCCTGCGGCCGCGTGCCCGCGCGCAGCCGCGCGGCCTCCAGCGCCCAGACCATGCCCAGCATCATGTAGACGTGGCGCCACTTCTCGATGTCGATCTGGACCGCCTGCAGGAAGAACATCAGCAGCGCCGGCCAGACGATCTGCGCGTGCGCCCGGACCGGCGACGGCCGCGCCAGGAGCCGGAACCCGACGAGGCCGGTCGCCGCCACGAGGCCGATGAACACCGCGCCCCCGAGCCAGCCGCCGTTGGCGAAGGAGCCGATGTAGGAATTGTGCGGCTCGAGCCCGAAGGTCAGGCGCCAGTGCATCGGCCCCATCCCGAACGGCCGCTCCAGCAGCATGGCGAAGCCGCGGATCTGGTTGCCGAAGCGGCCGGTCTCGCCCTGGTCGTAATCCTGGGTCAGGGCCGCCCGGGTCTCGAACATCTTGTGAACGTGGTCGACCGAGAGCAGCCCGATCACCGCGACGGTGCCGAGGACGACCGTCGCGAGGGTCAGGAGCACGATGCGGCGGCGCAGGCGCGGGGAGGCGCTGCCGGCATAGACCGATCCCACCATCAGGAGCACCGCGACGACGCTCCCGCCCCAGGACCCGCGCGAGAACGACAGGAAGATGCCGGCCACGATGATCAGCAGGCCCGCGAGGGACACGAGCGGCCGGCGGGTCGAGCCGGTGAGCAGGCCGTGCATCAGGTAGAGGGCGCCGAGCGTCAGGAACGAGCCGAAGACGTTCGGGTCCTGGAAGGTGCCCGAGGCCCGGTCGTACTTGTAGAACAGGTCCTCGATCCCGAGCCATTGCAGGTAGCCGACGATGCCCAGAGCCGCCGAGAACACGCAGCTCGCCGTGTAGGCCTTGAGCGCCAGCTCCATCCGGGCCTGCGTGTCGTCCGCGAAGAACATCGCGAAGAAGACGCAGGTGATCGACAGGTAGATCAGCTGCACGGTCCAGGTGACCGGGAACTCCTCGTTCAGGTAGGGCAGCAGCGCGGTGACGATGGCCGCGAGGTAGAGCAGGAGGAGCGCCACCAGCGGCACCGCCCCGCGGTGCAGCCGCACGCCGAGGCAGAGCCAGAGCAGGATCGTGGGGATCGCGACCGCGTCGTAGGGGGACGTCTCCGAGAAGGCGAAGCAGGCGAAGAAGATGAACGCCGCGAACAGCGCCTTGGCCAGCCCCTCGACGGCCGCGATGAGCGGGATTCCGCCCGCCGACCCGGACGGGACCGGGCCTGCGGGCGCTGCGGTGTGGGCCATGGATACGCGGACTCCGCGGGCCGGTTACGCGGGCCCGCGCCGTCCGTGATGCCATCCAAACGTTGAGAATCGCCTTCCCGACGCCCGGCAGCCCGGAGGGCGGCTCCCCGGCTCAGGCGCGGCAGGCCTCGAAGCCCTCGGTGATCGCCGCCGGATCGAGGTTGCGGCCGATGAAGACCACCCGGGAGACCCGCTTCTCGTCCTTGCCCCAGTCGCCCTGAACGTCGCCGTCGAGGATCATGTGCACGCCCTGGAAGACGAAGCGCTTCGGCTCGTCCGGGAAGGCCACGATCCCCTTGCAGCGCAGGATGTCCGGACCCTGCGTCTGGGTCAGGTTCGAGATCCACGGCATGAACTTGTCCGGGTCGACCGCGCCCTCGATCTTGGCCGAGACCGAGCGGATGTCGGAATCGTGATGGTGGTGGTGCCCTGCCTCGAGGAAGTCGGGCTCGACGTCGAGGATGCGGTCGAGGTCGAAGGCGTTGCGCTCGAGCACCGCGTCGAGGGGCACGGCGCAGTTCCGCGTGCGGTGGAGCTTGGCCAGCGGGTTGATCGTGCGGATCTCGGCCTCGACGCGGTCGAGGTCGGCCGGGGAGACGAGGTCGCTCTTGTTGAGCAGGATCACGTCCGCGAAGGCGATCTGGTTCTTGGCCTCCGGCGCGTCCTTCAGGCGGTCGGACAGCCACTTGGCGTCGGCCACCGTCACCACGGCGTCGAGGCGTGCGGCCTCGCCGACATCCTGGTCGACGAAGAAGGTCTGCGCCACGGGGGCCGGGTCGGCGAGCCCGGTGGTCTCGACGATGATCGCGTCGAACTTGCCCCGGCGCTTGACCAGCCCGTCCATGATCCGGATCAGGTCGCCGCGCACCGTGCAGCAGACGCAGCCGTTGTTCATCTCGAACACCTCCTCGTCCGCGCCGACGACGAGGTCGTTGTCGATGCCGATCTCGCCGAACTCGTTGACGATCACGGCGTAGCGCTTGCCGTGGTTCTCGGTGAGGATCCGGTTGAGGAGCGTGGTCTTGCCCGCGCCGAGATAGCCGGTGAGCACGGTGACCGGGATCTTGCCGGCGGCGGAACCGGGTGCGGCCGGGACGGAAGCGTTGCTCGTATCGGACATGACGGGTTCTTCGGTGACAGGTGCGGGATCGCGCGGGCCTGGACCCGCGAGCGTTGTCATATTGTAACAAATCCCGTCAAAGGAAGACGGGGCCACACGGTTTCGCGACCGGGGCGCCGGATCGATTGCCTGTCTGACAAGCTTTGCTCTAGGCACGCGGGACCGCCGGAATCTTCCCGCGGCGCGCCATAGAAAAGCACCAGCGACCGCATTGATGTAGGCGTCGTCCGGGCACGTATCGTACTCTCGTCACCCAGCCCGGACTCTCGGTCCGGACCTAGAAGATCATCCGCATGGACGCCCGAAATCCGCTGGACCAGGACGAGGCCGTCGCCGTCCCCGCGCGCAGGCGCCGCTGGCCCGGCCTGCTGGTCATCGTCGTCCTGCTCGCGGCCGCCGTCGGCGCCGCCGTCGCGTTTCCCGACCGGACCCGCGAGGCCGCCGCGCATCTCGTCGCGGCCGTGACCGGGCTGTTCGCCCCGGGCAACCCGGACCCGGGCATCGACGCGGAGAAGGCCGGCCCCGTGGAGCGGGTGTTCCGGCCGTCCAAGGAGCAGCGCGCGGCCTTCGAGATCCTGCCGGTGGCCAACCTGATGTTCCGGCCCGAGGGCTCGGCCGAGGGTCGGATCGCCCTCAACGAGGACGACAACGTCCCGGTGGTCTCGCCCTATGCCGGCCGGGTGACGAAGGTCCTGGTCCGCGCCGGCGACGACGTGAAGGCCGGCGACGTGCTGCTGACGCTGGAGGCCACCGACATGGTCCAGGCGCAGAACGACTATCAGGCGGCCGTGAACAACCTCCAGAAGCAGCAGGCGCTCCTGAAGCTCGACCAGACGATCGCGCAGCGCCAGCAGGAGCTGTTCCAGGCCCACGCGACGGCGCTGAAGGACTACCAGTCGGCCCAGAACGACGTCATCGCCGCCCAGAGCGACCTGAAGACCGCCGAGGGCGCCCTCGACGCGGTGAAGAACCGCCTGCGCCTCCTCGGCAAGACCGACGCCGAGATCGCCGCCTTCGAGAAGAAGGGGACGATGAGCGCCGAGACGCAGATCCGGGCGCCCATCGCCGGCACGATCGTCCAGCGCAAGGTCGGCATCGGGCAGTACCTCTCGGCCTCCAGCGACCCGGTCTTCGTGATCGGCGACCTGTCGACGGTCTGGCTCGTGGCCAACGTCCGCGAGAGCGAGATCCCGCGGATCCGCATCGGTCAGGAGGTCGAGGCGAAGGTCGCGGGCTTCGGCGCGCGGGTGTTCAAGGCCCGGGTGAACTACATGGCCTCCAGCCTCGACCCGGCGACGCGCCGGCTCGCGGTGCGCAGCGAGGTCGACAACCCGGACCGGGTGCTGCGCCCGGAGATGTTCGCCACCTACACGATCATCACCGGCAAGGGCGAGCCGAGCCCGAGCGTGCCGCTGGCCGCCATCGTGTACGAGGGCGACCGCACCCACGTCTGGGTCGCGCGGCCGGACGGCGCCGTGGAGGCGCGCGACATCAAGCTCGGCCTGATCAACGGCGACAACGCCCAGGTCGTCCAGGGCCTGCGCGCGGGCGAGCAGGTCGTCACCCGGGGGGCCCTGTTCATCGACCGGGCGGCCACCGGCGACAAGGCGTCCTGAGCGGGGATCCGGTCCGATGAACGCCCTGATCACCTTCTCGCTGCGCCAGCGCGTGCTGGTGGTGCTGCTGTTCGTGGTGATGCTCGGCGTCGGCTACGGCGCCTACACGCAGCTCAACATCGAGGCCTACCCGGATCCGGTCCCGCCGCTCGTCGACGTGATCACTCAGAATCCGGGCCAGTCCGCCGACGAGATCGAGCGCTACATCACCATCCCGCTGGAGGTGGCGCTCGCCGGCATCCCGAACGCCCAGGTGGTGCGCACGATCTCGCTGTTCGGGCTCTCAGACGTGAAGGTTCAGTTCAACTACGAGTACACGTACGAGCAGGCGCTGCAGCGGGTGCTCAACCGCCTGTCGCAGGCCCCGACGCTGCCCAACGGCGCGACTCCGCAGATCTCGCCGACGAGCCCTGTGGGCGAGATCATGCGCTACAAGCTCGTCGGCCCGGCGGGCTACTCGCCCATGGACATGAAGACCCTGCAGGACTGGGTGCTGCAGCGCCGGTTCAAGGCGATCCCCGGCGTCGTCGACGTCACGGCCTTCGGCGGCAAGGCCAAGGAGTACGAGGTCGCGGTCGACCTGAACCGCCTCCAGGCCCAGGGCCTGACCCTGGTGCAGCTGACCAACGCGCTGAACAACGCCTCGATCAACGTCGGCGGCCAGACGCTGAACGTGGGGCAGCAATCGGCGGTGGTGCGCGGCATCGGCCTGATCCGCGACATGGACGACATCCGCGACACGATGATCAGCCTCGTCAACGGCACCCCGGTGCTGGTGCGGGACGTGGCGGAGGTGCGCGTGTCGAACGCCCCGCGGCTGGGCATCGTCGGCCACGACAACCAGCCCGACATCGTCGAGGGCATCGTGCTCATGACCCGCGGCGGCAAGAGCCTGCCGACGCTGGAGCGGGTCGAGGCCGAGATCGACAAGATCAACAGCTCCACGATCCTGCCGCCCGACGTGAAGATCGAGCGGATCTACGACCGCTCCGGCCTGATCCACACCACCACCCACACGGTGATGCACAACCTCGTCTTCGGCGTGGTGCTGGTCTTCGTGGTGCAGTGGCTGTTCCTCGGCTCGCTCACCAGCGCGATCATCGTGGCGGCCACGATCCCGTTCGCGCTCGGCTTCGCGATCCTGATCCTGGTGGTGCGCGGCGACTCGGCCAACCTGCTGTCGCTCGGCGCGATCGATTTCGGCCTGATCGTCGACGCCACCGTGATCATGGTGGAGAACGTCTTCCGCCACATCGCCGAGCCCGACCACGTGAAGGGCGAGGACCCGCCCGACGGGCTGACCGGGCGGCTCGGCACCATCGCGATCGCCGGCCGCGAGGTGAACCGGGCGATCTTCTTCTCGGCGACGATCATCATCGTCGGCTTCCTGCCGCTGTTCACGATGACCGGCGTCGAGGGGCACATCTTCGGCCCGATGGCCAAGACCTACGCGTACGCGCTGCTCGGCGGCCTGCTCGCCACCTTCACGGTCTCGCCCGCGCTCTCGGCCCTGATGCTGCCGAGGAAGCTCGAGGAGCGCGACACCCTGATCGTGCGGGTGCTGCGCGTCGGCCACGAGGCGGCGCTGCGCTTCGGCCTGCGCAACCGGGTCCTGGCGGTCGCCGTGATGGTGGCGGTGCTGCTGGTCTCGGGCCTCACGGCCCGCAATCTCGGCCTGGAGTTCCTGCCGCGGCTCGAGGAGGGCAACCTCTACGTGCGCGGGACGATGCCGTCCTCGATCTCGCTGGAGGCCGGCAACGCCTACGTCCAGCGCATGCGCAAGATCTTCCAGGAGGTCCCGGAGGTCACCACCGTCCTGTCGCACCAGGGGCGCCCGAACGACGGCACCGACGCCACGGGCTTCTTCAACGTCGAGATCCTGGCGCCGCTCAAGCCCATCGACCAGTGGCGCAAGGGCCTCGACAAGGAGACGCTGATCCAGGACCTCAGCAGGAAGCTGGAGGCCGAGTTCCCCGGCATCGAATTCAACTTCTCGCAGTATATCGAGGACAACGTCCAGGAGGCGGCCTCGGGCGTGAAGGGCGAGAACTCGGTCAAGATCTACGGCAACGACCTCGCGCAGCTCACCAAGACGGCGAACGCCGTGAAGGCGGCGCTCGCCACCGTCCCGGGCGTCACCGACCTGTCGGTGTTCGAATCGCTGGGCCAGCCGACGGTGCGGATCGACGTCGACCGCCACAAGGCGGCCCGCTACGGCCTGTCGATCGGCGACGTGAACACCACGATCCAGGCGGCGATCGGCGGCCAGACCGCGGGCGACCTCTACGAGTACGGTTCCGACCGGCACTTCCCGATGCGGGTGCGCCTCGCGAAGGAGTACCGCTCCTCGCTCGCGGGCATCCGCAACATCGCGGTCGGCGCCCAGAACCCCAACGGCGGCGTGATCCAGGTGCCGCTCTCCGAGATCGCCGACGTGGACCTCGTCTCGGGCGCCTCGTTCATCTACCGCGAGGACCAGGAACGCTACATCCCGGTGAAGTTCTCGGTGCGCGGCCGCGACCTCGGCAGCGCCGTGATCGAGGCGCAGCGCAAGGTCGGCGAGGCGGTGGACCTGCCGCCGGGCTACCGGCTCGAATGGGTCGGGCAGTTCACCAACCTCAAGGAGGCGGCCGCCCGGCTGAGCCTCGTGGTGCCGATCACGCTGCTGCTGATCGCGCTGCTCCTCTACATCAACTTCTCGTCGGTGGCCGACATGCTGCTGACCCTGTCGGTGATCCCGATGGCGATGATCGGCGGCATCTTCGCCCTGGCGCTGACCGGCACGCCGTTCTCGATCTCGGCCGCGATCGGCTTCATCGCGCTGTTCGGGATCTCGACCATGGAGGGCGTGATCCTGCTGGCCTACTACAACCAGCTGCTCGATGAGGGCTGGAAGCGGCAGGAGGCGGTCTGGCACGCCGCGGTGGTGCGCATGCGCCCGGTGATGATGACCTGCGTGGCGGCCTGCGTCGGCCTGCTGCCGGCCGCGGTCTCCACCGGCATCGGCTCGCAGGTGCAGAAGCCGCTGGCGCTGGTGGTGGTGGGCGGCATCATCCTGGCGCCGAACCTGATCCTCGTGATCGTCCCGGTGCTGATCTCCCTGTTCTCCCGACGCCGCCCGAACCCGGACGCCCAGGCGCGGCCCGCGCATCGGGCCGCCGCGTGAGCCGGCTCGGGATCGTCCGGGCCGGCGCGCCGCCCGTTGCAGGGGCGCCACAAGGACCGCGCCGCGCGCGCCATCTGGGGACGGCTGGATTGACTTGGCAGCGGGTCGCGCCGCTCTACCGAGGTGTGGTTTTCGGGGGCGGGATGGTGAGCTTTGCGCCGAGACGGTGCGGACGGGCGACCGCGTGGCTGGCGGCCTCCCTCGGCCTGTCGGCCTGCGCGGTCGGCCCGAACTACGTGGCGCCCGAGGCCCCGCCGGTCGGCCGCTACACCAGGGAACCGCTGCAGAACCCCTCCGCGGCCGACAAGATCCGGACCCGGCAGGGCGGCTCGGCCGACCAGAGCTTCGTGTCCGGCGCCGACATCCCCGGCCAGTGGTGGACACTGTTCCACTCGAAGGCGCTGAACCGCCTCGTGGAGCAGGCGCTCGCCAACAACCCGTCGCTGGAGGCGGCCCAGGCCTCCCTGCGGGTGGCGCAGCAGAACGTGCTCGCCCAGAAGGGCACGCTCTATCCGAGCCTGACCGCGACGCCGCAGATCCAGGGGGCGCTGGCGCCCGGTCTCGACCTGCAATCGCCCCTCAACAACCAGAACCAGTATCTCTACAGCCTGTCCACGCCGCAGGCGGTGGTCTCGTACAATCCGGACGTGTTCGGCGGGAACCGCCGGCAGATCGAGTCCCTGGAGGCCACCACCGAGAACCAGCGCTTCCAGCTGGAGGCGGCCTACCTGAGCCTGACCGCCAACGTCGTCGCCGCCGCGATCCAGGAGGCGTCCCTGCGCGCGCAGATCGACGCGACCCGCAAGGTGATCCAGGCGCAGACCGAGGTTCTGCAGCTCTACAACAAGCAGCTGTCGCTGGGTCAGATCGCCGGGGCCGACGTGGTGCAGCAGCAGGCGGCGCTGGCGCTGTCGCAGCAGCTGCTGCCGCCGCTGGAGAAGGCGCTCGCGCAGCAGCGCAACCTGCTGACCGCGCTGGCAGGACGCCTGCCCTCCGACGAGGTCTCCGAGACCTTCGACCTCGCCGCCCTGCGCCTGCCGACCCGCCTCCCGGTGAGCCTGCCCTCGCGGCTCGTGCAGCAGCGGCCCGACGTGAAGGCGGCGGAGGCCCTGGTGCAGCAGGCGAGCGCCAATGTCGGCGTGGCGCTGGCGAACCGCCTGCCGCAGTTCAGCCTGACCGCCACGGGCGGCTCCAGCGCCACGCGGATCGCGCAGGTGACCAGTCCGGGCGCCGCGTTCTTCACGATCATCGGGCAGGCGACGGCGCCGATCTTCGATGCCGGCACCCTGTTCCGGCGCCAGCGCGCCGCCGAGGAGTCGCTGACGGAGGCGCAGGCGCAGTACAAGGCGACGGTGATCACCGCCTTCCAGAACGTCGCGGACGCGCTGCGGGCGCTCCAGGCCGACGCGAAGGCCGTGGCCGCCGCCGACGCCGCGGTGAGCGCCACGAATCAGAGCCTCGCCCTGATCCGCAAGCAGTACACGGCCGGAGCGATCACCTCGTCGCAGGTTCTGATCGCCCAGCAGGGCTATCTCTCGGCGCTGGTGACCTCGGCGGCGGCGCGCGCCACCCAGTACGCCGACACCGCCGCGCTGTTTGTGGCCCTGGGCGGCGGCTGGTGGAACCGCGCCGACGTGGCGCCGCCCCCGCCCGAGAAGGACCCGCTGAAGATCCTGTGACCGGATCGCCGACGCCGCGCGCTCCCGAATCCCGATGCGCGCGCACGGCGTCGGGGCTGCGGAGCTGCGGCTCGCTCCCTCCGATCCCCGTCGTCGCGCCGCGGCCGACGACGACTCCGATGCCGGGCGCCCGCGCGCTCGCGGACGACCGCCGGGTGCGCCCCGCGGGACCGCGTCAGGTGTACATCGCGATGGCGTCCTGGAGCATCTGGTCGGTCGTGCTCATGACCTTGGTGTTGGCCGTGTAGGCCTGCTGGGTCTCGATCATCTTCGAGAACTGGTCCGAGATCCCGGCATTCGACTGCTCCACCGAGCCGGCCGTGATGGTCGCGCCGTTGAGGCCGTAGCTCGGAGTCCCGGACTGGCCGGTGGCCACGTAGGTGCCGCCGTCGAGCGAGGCGAGGTTGTCCTGCATGCCGAACTGCGCCAGCTGCAGCGTGCCGAGGGCCAGGGTGCTGCCGTCCGCGGCCGTGCCCGTGAGGGTCCCGGCGGGCGAGACCGCGAGGCTCGCCAGGGTGCTCGCCCCGGTCGGGACCTGCACGGGGGTCGTCGCCGCGGGGCCGGCGAACAGGTAGTAGCCCGCGCCGTTGGAGAGGTAGCCGCTGGCGTCCGGCGCGAAGTCGCCGCGCCGCGTGTAGCCGGTGTCGCCGGCGAAGGCCGGGCTGTCCGGCGTCCCGGTGTTCTTCTTGACGACGAAGTAGCCGTTGCCCGAGATCGCGAGGTTGGTCGCCACGCCGGTCGACTGCATCGTGCCCTGGATGTTGAGGCTGTTGCGCGTGCTCGGCATCACGCCTCCGGCCAGCTGCGTGCTGTCGCCGGTCTCGGCCAGCATGTCGGCGAACCGCGTCTCGGTGGACTTGAAGCCCACCGTCTGGGTGTTGGCGATGTTCCCCGAGATGTTGTTCAGGGCCAGCGACTGCGCCGAGGCGCCGGAAATCGAGTTCGAGAGCGCGGTGAAAAGGCCCATCGGGGTCTCCGTTCGCCGGAGCGGCACGGTCCCCGATCCGACGGAGACCGATAAGGGCCCACTATGGTTAACCGACGGTGTGTGACCGCGTGTTGCCGGCCCGGCGCGGGCCGCCCCGCGCGGCGCCGTCGGACGCGTCACGCCCCGAGCACGCTCAGCACGATCTCCCGCCGGTGCGGCCGGTCGCGGTGCTCGATCAGGTAGATCCCCTGCCACGTGCCGAGCGCCAGCTGTCCGCCGACCAGCGGGATCGTCAGGGCCGAATCGGTGATCAGCGCGCGGATATGGGCCGGCATGTCGTCCGGCCCCTCGGCACCGTGGACGTAGCCGGCCTGCCGCGGCGCGAACCCGTCCAGCGCGGTCATCAGGTCGGTCTGGACGTCGGGGTCGGCATTCTCCTGGATGGTCAGCGAGGCCGAGGTGTGCCGGCAGAACACCGTGACGAGCCCGTCCCGGACGCCGCTGCCGCGCACGAACGCGGCCACGGCCGCGGTGAAGTCCGTGAAGCCCGGCCCCGGGGTCGCGACGGTGAGGCGGCCGCTGGCGTGGCGCTCCACCGGGCCTGAGGCCAGCGCCTCGACCGGCCCGACCCTGCCGTGTGCCTGCCTCATGCGGTCTTCTCCATCAGCGCCGTGCCCGGCGCGATCTCGCGCTCGCCGCGGGCGAGGATCCGTTCGAGCACGTCGATCCGGTCGGCCTCCGCGGGCGGCTTGTCCCAGCGGATGCGGCTGACCCGGGGGAAGCGCATCGCCACGCCAGACTTGTGCCGGGTCGAGCGCTGAACGCCCTCGAAGGCGATCTCGAGGACGAGCCCGGCCTCGCGGCCGTGGGCGACCTCGCGCACCGGGCCGAAGCGCTTGGTGGTGTTGTTGCGGACGTAGCGGTCGAGCTTGGCGAGCTCGGCGTCGGTGAAGCCGTGATAGGCCTTGCCCACCGGCACCAGCTCGTCGCCGCCCTCGGGCGCCGCCCGCCAGACCCCGAACGTGTAGTCCGAGTAGAAGGACGAGCGCTTCCCGTGGCCGCGCTGGGCATACATCATCACCGCGTCGACGATGTGCGGCTCGCGCTTCCACTTCCACCACGGCCCCTTGGGGCGTCCCGGCAGGTAGGGGCTGTTGAGGCGCTTGAGCATCACGCCCTCGATGGCGTCGGCATCCGCGCCGGCGCCCACCGAGGCCGGGTCCGCCCGGGCGGCCGCCAGGGCCTCCCAATCCGCGAAGGGCACGAGCGGCGAGATGTCGATCCGCGCGTGGTCGAGGCGCGTGACCAGCGCCTCCAGCTTCCGCCGCCGGTCCGCGAAGGGCTCCCCGCGCAGGTCGTCGCCCTCCAGAGTGAGCAGGTCGTAGGCCCGCACGTGGGCCGGGAACTCCTCCAGGAGCTTGCCCGTCACGGCCTTCCGGTTCAGGCGCTGCTGCAGCACGTTGAAGCTCTGCACCCGCCGCTCGCGGAGGATCAGCAGCTCGCCGTCGAGGGCGCCCGCGAAGGTGATGGCCTCGGCGAGGTCCGGGAACGCCCCGGTGATGTCCTCGCCGGTGCGGGAATAGACCTTCCCGACCTGCTGGCCGGCCCGGTCGAGGCCGCCGACGAGCTGGACGCGGATGCCGTCCCACTTCCACTCGGCCGAGAAGGCCGCGGCCTCCAGCTTCTCGAGGTCGGCCTCCTCCTCGATCGGGTGCGACAGCATCGGCGGCCGGAACGGCGCGGGGTTCAGGGTCTCGGGCCGCGCGGCCCGGCCCTCGACCCAGGCGAACAGGGTCTCGAAGGGCGGGGTCAGCCCGTGCCAGACCTCCTCCACGGCGTCGGCGTCGTGGCCGCCGAGCGCGCCGACCGCGGTCTTGGCGAGCCGCGCCGACACGCCGACCCGCAGGTTGCCGGTGACGAGCTTCAGGAGCGCCCAGCGCCCGGTCTCGTCGAGGGCGTCGAGCCAGTCGGCGAGATGGCGGGGCAGCTCGCGCTTGGGGATGGTCGCGAGGGTCTCCACGACCTCGGCGAGGGTCGGGACATGCGGCGGCGGGTTGTTGTGGCCGGGGCCCGGTTCCCGCGGCGCCTCCGCCGGTCCCGGCCAGATCAGCGCCGTCGTCTCCGCGAGGTCACCCACGTAATTGTGCGAGAGCCGGAACAGGACCGGGTCGATCCGCGCCTCCACCAGCCCCCGGATCAGGGCCGGCTTGGCCTCGCGGAAGCTCAGCGTGCCGGTCATGGCGCCCAGCGCGTAGCCCCGCTCGGGATCGGGCGTGCGCGCGAAGTAATCCTGGAGCATCCGCAGCTTGGCGTTGCGGCGCGGCTCGTAGGCGAGGCGGTCGAGCAGGTGGGCGAAGTCGTTCACGCCGCCGCCTCCGCCTCGGAGGCCGCCTCCGAGGCCCCCTCGACCTCGCCGTCATCGCCGTAGCCGAGCAGGTGGAGCGGCTTGGCCCGGATGCCTTCCGTCCCGCACCAGTGGACCAGCGCGTCCTCCTGGCCGTGCGTCACCCAGACCTCCCCGGCGCCGGTGTCGCGGATGGTGCGGCACAGGTCCGGCCAGTCGGAATGGTCGGAGATCACCAGCGGCAGCTCGACGCCCTTCTGACGGGCGCGGGCGCGCACGCGCATCCAGCCCGAGGCGAAGCAGGTCACCGGGTCGGGGAATTTGCGGGACCACAGATCCTGGATCGACGAGGGCGGGCAGAGCACGATCGCCCCGTGCAGGTCCTTGCGCTCGGCGGCCACGACCTTCGGCGTGTCGCCCAGCGGCACGCCCTCCTCCTTGTAGAGCGTCGTCAGCTTCTCCATGGCGCCGTGCAGGTGGATCGGCCGGTCCCAGCCCTCCTCGCGCAGCAGCGCCATCACCCGCTGCGCCTTGCCGAGGGCGTAGGCCCCCACGATGTGGGCCCGTTCCGGGAACAGCCTGACCGATTCGAGGAGCTTGCGGACCTCGCCCCGCGTGTCGGGGTGGGTGAAGACCGGCAGGCCGAAGGTCGCCTCGGTGATGAACACGTCGCAGGGCACGACCTCGAACGGCAGGCAGGTCGGGTCCGGCGCGCGCTTGTAGTCGCCCGAGACCACGACCCGGACCCCGTCCCGCTCGATGGCGATCTGCGCCGAGCCGAGGACGTGGCCGGCCGGGGCGAAGCGCACGGTGACGTCGCCGACGCGGAGCGCCGCGCCGAGTTGCGCCTCCTGCCGCTGGCGGCAGAAATCCGCGCCGTAGCGCACCGCCATGATGCGCAGGGTCTCGGGCGTCGCCAGCACCTGACCGTGGCCCGCGCGGGCGTGGTCGGCGTGCCCGTGTGTGATCAGCGCGCGCTCCACCGGCCAGGTCGGATCGACGTGGAAGCGCCCGAGGGGGCAGTAGAGACCCTCGCGGGTCAGGGTGAGGAGATCGCTGGCGCGTATCGGCATCGGGTCCGTGCTGCCGGTGGAGTCCGCCGGTGGCCCCGGTATATAGGCGCCCCCGACCCGGCAGACGCATGGCCTCGCAGCTCAGTTCCGGCGACCTCCTCGCCGATCGCCGCTACCGCTACGCCGAGGCCTGCCTCGCCGACGGCGACCACGCGGGCGCCGCCGACCTCGCCGAGCAGGTTCTGGAGCGCGCCCCGCGCTACGCGCCGGCCTGGCTCCTGCTCGGCCGGGCGCGCGCGGGTCTGCCGCCTGTGACGACGTCGCGGCCTGCCTCGGATGGCGCGCCGGCCCCGCCTGCGCTAGGAGCGCGCTCGAGAGTCCTCTTGCGCAGGCGCTCTGCCCGGGGGCGTCGGGCTGCCGGCGGCGGCGCGTCTGCTGCCTGCGCCACCGCCTCCCGGGGGTGCCGTCCTGCGGCGCGCTCTGCCCCGTCGAGTGCGCCGCCCAACGCTGATCCGAGCCGCGCGATGCTGAAGGCCTTCCTCGCCTATTACCGGCCGTACCGGACGCTGTTCCTGGTGGATTTCGGCTGCGCGGTGCTGTCGGGCCTGCTGGAGCTCGGCTTCCCCATCGCGGTGAAGGGCTTCATCGACAGCCTGCTGCCCCGGCAGGACTGGGGCCTGATCCTGCTCGCCGCGGCCGCGCTGGCGCTGGTCTACGTCGCCAATGCCGGCCTGATGGTGGTGGTCACCTACTGGGGCCACGTGCTCGGCATCAACATCGAGACCACCATGCGGGCGCGGGCCTTCGACCACCTGCAGAAGCTGTCCTTCCGCTTCTACGACGGCCAGAAGACCGGCCACCTCGTCGCCCGGGTGACCAAGGACTTGGAGGAGATCGGCGAGGTCGCCCATCACGGGCCCGAGGACCTGTTCATCGCCGTGATGACGCTGCTGGGCGCCTTCGCGCTGATGCTCTACGTCCACGCGCCGCTGGCGCTGATCACCGCGGCGATCCTGCCGCTGATCGCCTTCGTGTCGATCCGCTACGGCGGCCGCATGACCCGCAACTGGCAGGCCCAGTACGGCCGGGTCGGCGCCTTCAACGCGCGGATCGAGGAGAATGTCGGCGGGATGCGGGTCGTGCAGGCCTTCGCCAACGAGCCCCACGAGCGCGCCCTGTTCGCCCTCGACAATGCCCGTTACCGCGACACGAAGCTCGAGGCCTACCGGCTGATGGCGGCCGGCCTGTCGATCAACTATCTCGGCCTGCGCCTCGTCCAGATCGCGGTGCTGCTCGGCGGCGCCGCCTTCGTGGTCCGGGGCGACCTGACGCCCGGGGGCTTCGTGGGCTTCCTGCTGCTGGTGGGCGTGTTCTACCGGCCGCTGGAGAAGATCGGCGCCGTGGTCGAGACGTATCCGAAGGGGGTCGCGGGCTTCCGCCGCTACCAGGAGTTGCTGGCCACCGCGCCCGACATCACCGACCGTCCGGACGCCCGCGCGGTCGGCGCCCTGCGCGGCGACATCCGTTTCGAAGGGGTCGGCTTCGGCTACGGCCCCGGCCGCCCGGTCTTCACCGGCCTCGACCTCGCGGTCGCGGCCGGCGAGACGGTGGCGTTCGTGGGTCCCTCGGGGGTCGGCAAGACCACCCTCTGCGCGCTGCTGCCGCGCTTCTACGAGGTCGAGGCGGGCCGCATCACGGTGGACGGCATCGACATCCGCGCCATCACCCTCGCGTCGCTGCGCCGCCAGATCGGCATCGTGCAGCAGGACGTGTTCCTGTTCGCCGGCACGATCCGGGAGAACATCGCCTACGGCCGCCTCGACGCCACCGAGGCCGAGATCGACGCCGCCGCGCGGCGCGCCCGGCTCGGCGGGCTGATCGACGGGCTGCCGGAGGGCCTCGACACGGTGGTGGGCGAGCGCGGCGTGCGCCTGTCCGGCGGACAGAAGCAGCGCATCGCCATCGCGCGGGTGTTCCTCAAGAACCCGCCGATCCTGATCCTCGACGAGGCGACCTCGGCGCTCGACACCGAGACCGAGCGGGAGATCCAGCGGGCGCTCGCCGAGCTCGCCCGCGGGCGCACGACCCTGGTGATCGCCCACCGCCTCGCCACCATCCGGGACGCCGACCGCATCGTGGTCCTGGGGGAGGGCGGGGTCGTCGAGGAGGGCCGGCACGCGGCCCTGCTCGCCGCCGGCGGCCCCTACAGCCGCCTGCACGCGGCGCAGTTCGGGCGCGGCGAGACCGGGGCGGGCGTCCTCGCGGCGGAGTGAGGACCGGCCCCGCTAGGGCGGCCCCGCCGCCGCGCTCGACTCGCGCACCACGAGGCGCGTGGGGAACAGCTTCTGGGCGAGGTCGTCCGGCGCCCGCGTCCCCTCGATCAGTTCGACCAGCGTCGCGAAGGCGAACCGGACCATGTCGAGCACCGGGACATCGACCGAGGTCAGGCTCGGCGACGGCCTGCCGGTCCTGTCGCCGGCCTATATCCGCGCCCTGTTCGACGGCTACGCGCCGCGCTTCGAGCGCCACCTCGTTGAGGGTCTGGGCTATGTCGGCCCGCAGCTCGTCCGCGACGCCCTGCCGCGCGATCCGGAGCGCTTCGCGGTGGCCCTCGATCTCGGCTGCGGCACGGGGCTGATGGGCGAGGTCGTGCGCGACCGGGTCGACCATCTCACCGGGATCGATCTCTCCCCCGGGATGCTGGCGCTCGCGCGGGCCAAGACGTCGCGCGGCCGGCCGCTCTACGAGCGCCTCGTCGCGGGCGACGTCGCCGCCGTCCTGGCCGACATGCCGGAGGCCTCGGTCGACCTCTGCCTCGCCGCGGACGTCCTGATCTACGTCGCGGATCTCGCGTCGTTCCTGTCGGGCGTGGGGCGGGTGCTGCGGCCCGGCGGCCTCGGTGCCTTCACGGTCCAGTCCCACGACGGATCCGGCTCCGTCCTGGGCGAGGACGGCCGCTACGCCCACGCGGAGGCCCATATCGCGGCGATGGCCCCGGCGCGCGGCCTGGAGATGCTGACGGCACGCCCCGCGGAAATCCGCCGCGAGGGCGGACGGCCGGTGCCGGGGCGCGTCGTTGTGTTGCGGCGCACATCGGCATGAAACCGCTCCGCTATTCGTCCATTGTCAGTCGACCGCGGCTGGGCGCGGCGGCTTGATCGGGGGATCAGCATGGCGGAATACGGAAGTCGGACAGGCGGTGCAGCACCGGGGCGGAAGCCCGAACCTCCGGCCGACAAGTCCTTTCCCGCCGATCCGCGGACACGCATCCCGTTCGCGATCGCCCTGGCGGCGCTCGCGGGCTGCGCCGACTCCATCGGCTTCCTGGAATTCTCGCAGCTCTTCATGTCGTTCATGTCGGGCAACACCACCCGCTTCGGCGTGGCGGTCGCCAATGGCGACTGGGAGAACGTCACCCGTGTCGCCAGCACCATCTGCACGTTCTGCTTCGGCGCCTTCCTGGGGACGCTGATCGCCGCCTGGGTCGGGCGCTGGCGCCTCGCCGTGCTGCTCACGCTCCAGGCCCTGCTGCTCGCGGGCGGGCTCTTGATGCCCTGGGGCACCTTCGCCTACCCGCTGCACGCCTACCCGATCGTCCTGGCGCTGGGCCTCCAGAACGCGACGCTCCAGGACGAGGGCGGCCGCTCCCTCGCGCTCACCTACGTCACCGGCGCCGTCGTGCGCTTCGGCACGGGCTGCGCCAACCTGCTGCTCGGCACGGTCGCGCCCTCCTTCTGGATCCAGGCACCGCTCTGGGCCGGGCTGAGCACCGGCGCGGTCGTGGGCGGCCTGCTCGACATGCGCTACGGCGAGTCGGCCTTCCTGTTCCCGGCAGCGCTGGCCGCCATCCTGGCCCTGATCGCGATCGCCCTGACCCTCGCCAAGCCGGGCAGCACCCTGGTGGCCGGCTCGTCACCGGCGCCCGATGCCAGCCCGAAGGCCGAGGTCATCGACGCGATCCACTGAGACGCGGGCGGAGCGGGGTCAGCCGTCGGAATCCTTGACGCTGCCCCGGCCCTGCTTGATCGCGGCGCGGCTCTTCTTCGCGCCGATACGCCGCTCCTGCGAGCCCCGGGTCGGCTTCGTGGGCCGGCGGATCGGCGGCGGCGGCTTGGCCGCCTCCGCGACGAGATCGACCAGCCGCTGCAGCACGTCGGCCCGGTTGCGCTCCTGCGTCCGGTGCCGCTGCCCGGCGAGGACGAGGACGCCGTCCTTGGTCATCCGCCGCCCGGCGAGCCGCACGAGATTGGCCTTCACCCGCTCGTCGATGGCGGCCGACGCCAGCGCCGCCCAGCGGAGCTGGACGGCGGTCTCGACCTTGTTGACGTTCTGCCCGCCGGCGCCGGAGGCGCGCATGAAGGACAGCTCGATCTCGTCCTCGTCGAGGAGGATGCGCGGCGTCACCCGCAGGGGCATGGCGGCCTCCCCGGCAGCGCGCCGACGGCGCGCGTCGCCCCCGCCGCGGGCACGGCGCCGACGAGCGGGCGGATGCGGATCGGCGGCCCCGTCACCATATCTGTCCCGTGCCTCCCGTCCCGCTCACCGCGCCCCGTCGGAGAAATACGCCCCCGTTCCGGGCGCCCCGGTTCAGGCTGCCTCGGCCGGCGTGCGGGCGCGGAGCGCCAGGGCGTGCAGCCCCCGCTTGAACGCGTCGTCGAGCAGCGCGTTCACCAACCGGTGCCGCTCCACGCGGCTCTTGCCCTCGAAGGCCGACGCGACGATGTCGAGTCGGTAGTGGGTCTCGCCCCCCGGCCGCGCTCCGGCGTGGCCGGCATGCAGATGCGACTCGTCGATCACGTCGAGCCGCGCCGGCGCGAGCTGCTCCCGCAGCCGCGCCTCCATCCAGTCCCGCAGGGTGCCGCCCGCGCCCACACCGTCCACCATCGTGCCCTCGCGTCGTGTCCGTAGGTGCCGTCAAGCCCGATCCCGCGCATGCGTCATCAGGCCCGGTGCCCTTGTGTCTCAGGTCCGCCCCCTCATAATCGGCCCGTCATGGATCTCAACTCGCGCCTGTTCGACAGCATCCGGATCAAACCGTCCTGCGACGAGCCGAAGCCCGCCGCGGAAGCCGGCTGCGAGAGTCCGGGCTGCACGCATCCGGGCCTGTACCGGGCGCCGAAGGGGCGGAAGGCGGAGGGCCAGTACTGGCGCTTCTGCATCGACCATGTCCGCGCCTACAACGCGACCTACAACTACTTCGACGGCATGAACGACGCCGCCGTGCAGGCCTACCAGAAGGACGCGATCATCGGTCATCGCCCGACCTGGGCGATGGGCGTGAACCGGACCGGACAGGCCAAGCCGGCGGACGAGCCGGCGCGCGACTGGGCCTATGTCGACCCGCTCGGGATCCTGCGCGGCGAGGGCGTCGGCGACGCGCGCCGGCGCGCCCGCCAGCCCGAGGAGCCGCGCAAGCCCAAGCACTCGGCGACGGTGCGCCGGGCCCTCGACGTGATGGGCCTCGAGGAGGGGGCGGATTCGGCCGCCATCAAGGCGCAGTACAAGGTGCTGGTGAAGCGCTTCCACCCCGACGCCAACGGCGGCGACCGGTCGTTCGAGGAGCGGCTGCGCGACATCATCCGCGCCCACGACGTGCTCCGCGCGGCCAATCTCTGCTGAGCGGCACGAACGATGCACGCCGGTTCGCACCCAGGATAGGGCAAACCGCGCGGGGCGGCCCTATATGGGATCCATGCCGGTCGGTGGCGCGCGAGCGCGCCGCCGTCTAAGGATGGCTCCGCCCCGCCGCGGAGGCCCGGCTCGACGTCCTTCCGCGCGGATGCTTCACTGTTTGGGAGTGGAGCGCCCGCGCCTCACGAGGTTCCGAATGCTCTCTGACGCTACGCCCGCCGCGCTGCCCGACCGCACCGTCTCCGTCCGCGATGTCTTCGGCATCGACCTCGACCTGAAGGTGCCGGCCTTCGCCGAGCCCGAGGAGCACGTGCCGGATGTCGACCCGGACTACATCTTCGACCGGGAGACGACCCTCGCGATCCTGGCCGGCTTCGCCCGCAACCGGCGCGTGATGGTCACCGGCTATCACGGCACCGGCAAGTCGACCCATATCGAGCAGGTCGCCGCCCGGCTGAACTGGCCCTGCATCCGGATCAACCTCGACAGCCACGTCTCGCGCATCGACCTCGTCGGCAAGGACGCCATCGTCCTGCAGGACGGCAAGCAGGTCACGGCCTTCCAGGACGGCATCCTGCCCTGGGCGCTGCAGAACAACGTCGCCCTCGTGTTCGACGAGTACGATGCCGGCCGCCCGGACGTGATGTTCGTGATCCAGCGCGTGCTGGAGCTCTCGGGCCGGCTGACGCTGCTGGACCAGAAGCGCGTCATCCGCCCGCACCCGGCCTTCCGGCTGTTCGCCACCGCCAACACGGTCGGCCTCGGCGACACGTCGGGCCTCTATCACGGCACGCAGCAGATCAACCAGGGCCAGATGGACCGCTGGTCGATCGTCACGACGCTGAACTATCTGCCGCACGACCGCGAGGTCGACATCGTGCTCTCGAAGGCGACCCATTACCGGGGCGACCAGGGCCGCGACATCGTCAACCGGATGGTGCGCGTCGCGGACCTGACCCGCAACGCCTTCATGAACGGCGACCTCTCCACCGTCATGAGCCCGCGCACGGTGATCACCTGGGCCGAGAACGCCGACATCTTCAAGGATATCGGCTTCGCCTTCCGGGTGACCTTCCTGAACAAGTGCGACGAGCTGGAGCGGACGCTGGTGGCCGAGTTCTACCAGCGCGCCTTCGGCAAGGAGCTGCCCGAGAGCGCGGTGAACGTCGCGCTGAGCTGACCCGCATGGAGGACGCGATGGCGCATCCGGCCCCGACGCGCGAGGACGCTCCGGCGACTGCGCACGCCCGGGTGCGGACGCGCTACGCGGACGATCTCTACACCTGGGTTCAGGAGCAGGTGGCGCTGCTCCGCGCCGGCCGTGTGGACGCGCTCGACCTCGAGAATATCGCCGAGGAGCTGAGCGACGT
The DNA here is from genome assembly GCF_036441335.1 of Methylobacterium mesophilicum. GTDB lineage: Bacteria > Pseudomonadota > Alphaproteobacteria > Rhizobiales > Beijerinckiaceae > Methylobacterium > Methylobacterium mesophilicum_B. The sequence continues at coordinate 71,485 of NZ_MLBW01000009.1, read as the reverse complement.
GGGCCTGAGCGAGTATTACCGGCTTCAGAGCGCAGTCGAGATCATCCTTCTGCACATGCTGAAGTGGGACCATCAACCGGCGCGGCGAAGCCGCAGCTGGGCACTCAGCATCGCCGAGCATCGGGAGCGCGCCCTCATCCAGATGCGGAAGAGCCCCGGCTTGAAGTCGAGCCTCGACGAGATCCGGCACGATGCGTTCCGGCTTGGTCGCCTCGGGGCAGCCCGCGAGATGAAACGCGCGCTCAAATCCCTGCCCGCGGATTGTCCCTACAGCTGGGACGAGATCCTGAACCGCCCCTTCGCGTTCGACGACGACCGGTAGCCCCGCATGTCCATCTCCAACCGCAAGCCCGGCGAGCGCCGCGAACCCGTGGCCGAGCCCCTGAAGCGCTCGGTGGCCGGGTGCCTGCGCGCCATCGCCCGGCGCTCCGAGGTCGAGGTCACCTACGCCACCGACCGGCCGGCGCTGACCGGCGACAAGGCCCGCCTCCCCGAGCCGCCGCGCAAGCTCTCGGCCCAGGATGTCGCGGTGCTGCGCGGCAATGCCGACGCCATGGCCCTCCGCCTCGGCTGCCACGACGTGGCCGTCCACCGCCGCCTCGCGCCCGAGAACAGCGCCGCCCGCGCGGTCTACGACGCGGTCGAGCAGGCGCGCGTGGAGGCGATCGGCTCGCGCCGGATGGCGGGCGTGGCCAGCAACATCTCGGCGATGCTGGAGGACCGCTACCACCGCGGCGGCAAGTACGAGACCATCACCGACCGGGCCGACGCCCCGATGGAGGACGCCGTCGCCCTGATGGTGCGCGAGCGCCTGACCGGCCAGAAGCCGCCCGAGGCCGCCACCAAGATCGTCGAGCTGTGGCGCGAGCATATCGAGGCCAAGGCCGGCCCGAACCTCGACGGGCTGCTCGGCTCGATCGAGGACCAGCGCAAGTTCGCCCGCTCGGTGCGCGACCTCCTGACCTCCCTCGACATGTCGGACGAGACGCCGTTCGACGCGGAGGACGACGAGAACGACGACGAGAACGACGCCCAGGACGACGAGCAGAACCCCAGCGAGGGCGATTCGGAGGAGAAGAGCCAGGGCGAGCGCGCCGAGATCGAGACCTCCGAGGAGGCCTCCGACGAGATCGAGGAGGGCGCCCAGGAATCCGCGGACGCGCCGTCGGGCGAGCTGCCCGAGGAGGCCGAGGACACGGAGTCCGAGGAAGCCTCGGAGGCGTCGCGCCCGCCGCAGCGGCAGGGCAACGAGGCGCGCGGGCCCGAGTACCGGGTGTTCAACCCCCGGTTCGACGAGGTCATCCACGCCGAGGAGCTGTGCGACGCCGACGAGCTGTCGCGCCTGCGCTCCTACCTCGACAAGCAGCTCTCGCACCTGCAGGGCGTGGTCGGCCGCCTCGCCAACCGGCTCCAGCGCCGCCTCCTCGCCCAGCAGAACCGCGCCTGGGACTTCGACCTGGAGGAGGGTCAGCTCGATCCGGCGCGGCTGGTCCGCGTCGTCATCGACCCCTACCAGCCCCTCTCCTTCAAGCAGGAGAAGGACACGAACTTCCGCGACACGGTGGTCACGCTGCTGCTCGACAATTCGGGCTCGATGCGCGGCCGGCCGATCACCGTCGCGGCGACCTGCGCCGACATCCTGGCGCGGACGCTGGAGCGCTGCGGCGTGAAGGTGGAGATCCTGGGCTTCACCACCCGCGCCTGGAAGGGCGGCCAGAGCCGCGAGGCCTGGCTCGCCGCCGGCAAGCCGCCGAACCCCGGCCGCCTGAACGACCTGCGCCACATCGTCTACAAGGCGGCGGACGCACCCTGGCGGCGCGCGCGGAAGAACCTCGGGCTGATGATGCGCGAGGGTCTGCTCAAGGAGAACATCGACGGCGAGGCCCTCGACTGGGCGCACAAGCGCCTGCTTGGCCGGCCGGAGCAGCGCAAGATCCTGATGGTGATCTCGGACGGCGCGCCGGTGGACGATTCGACCCTGTCGGTGAATGCCGGCAACTACCTCGAGCGGCACCTGCGCTGGATGATCGAGGAGATCGAGACGCGCTCGCCGGTGGAGCTGCTGGCCATCGGCATCGGCCACGACGTGACCCGGTACTACCGCCGCGCCGTGACGATCATCGATGCCGAGGAGCTCGGCGGGGCGATGACCGAGAAGCTGGCCGAGCTGTTCGAGGAGGACGGCGCGGCGCCGGCGGGCCGCATGCTGCGCGCGGCGGGCGGCCGGCGCTGATCGCCGGTTCGGACCGAGCCGCTGCTCCGGCTCCCGGGCCGTCCGGTCCGGGACCTCATCCTGAGGTGACCGAGCGCTGCGACTGACGCGTCCCCGCCGTCATCGCGAGCGAGGACGGCGGCGTCGGAAGCATCGACCGGAAACGGCCTGCACGGGACTGTCCGAATCAGTCCGCCTGTCGCGCGCAAGCGGAAACCGCCCCGGCCCCGGGGGCCACGGCGGTTGGAACCGTCCGATGAAGGATGGCTGGAAGCCCGACGAATCAGGCCGCGGCGGCCGGGGTCTCGGCGAGCTTCTTGTGGATCTCGCGCTTCAGGAGACGCGCGGTCTGCGACAGGTCGCCCTCGCCGGCCTTGATCAGGAAGGCGTCGAGGCCGCCGCGGTGCTCCACCGAGCGCAGGGCGTGCGCGGTGACCCGCAGGCGGACGCGCTTGCCCAGCGCGTCGGACTGGAGGGTGACGTTGCACAGGTTCGGCAGGAACCGGCACTTGGTCTTGCGGTTCGAGTGGCTCACGAGGTGGCCGACCTGAACGGCCTTGCCGGTGAGTTCGCAGCGGCGCGCCATGATAAAAAACGATCCCGTCTCGTTCCGCCCGGTGAAGACCCGATCGCGGCCGGCGCGATCATCGTCGCAGCGGGCGGCGCCCATTGCGTGTTCCAGGTCCGGCGGAGTCCTGTTGAAGGCGCGAGCCTATAGGCGACGAAGGCGCGGTGCGTCAAGGTGCAGAGGGAGGCCGGCGTCGCGCCGGACGCCCAACGATCTGTTAACCACGATGCCGGGATATAGCCTTCTTCCACCTGCAGGAAGGCGCCTCGCCCGCTCCGTGCGTCGCAGAGGACGCCGGCGAGCGGGTGTGTTCGAGAGGGTGCGTTCGAGCGAGTGTCTTGGCCCGCCCGCCCTGGGATGCGATCCGGATCATGAGCGCCACGCCAATCCGTCGAATGATCAAGCCGTCGAAGACGCACGCTGTCGGCCGCCTCGCGGGCAGCCTCGCGGGCAGCCTCCTGGCGGTCGCGACCCTCGCGGTCCCGACCGATGCCGGCGCGCGGGCGTCGCGGACCAAGCGGGCCGCGCCCGCCGCCGCGACCGTGGCGGTCGATTACGGGATCAACCTCGCCGGCCTCCCGATCGGCACGGCCCGCCTCGCCGGCTCCTTCGACCGCGACCGCTACATGATGGACGTGTCTGCCGTGCTCACCGGCCTCGTCGGGGCGATCACCGGCGGCAAGGGCTCCGCCCGGGCCTCCGGAAGCTTCTCGGCCGCGCCGCAGCCCGGCGCCTTCGCCATCGCGACCCAGACGGCGACCTCCGGCATCGCGGTGCGCATGGCCCTGGCGCGCGGCAACGTCGTCCAGGCCGAGATCACGCCGCCGCTCGTCGACATGCAGGACCGCGTGCCGGTCACGCCGGCGAACAAGCGCGGCATCATCGACCCGGTGAGCGCGCTGCTGATGCCGACCCAGGGGCGCGGCGAGCCCCTCGACCCGGAGAACTGTAACCGGACCCTTCCGGTCTTCGACGGCGCCACCCGCTTCAACGTGGTGCTGAGCTACGCCGAGACCCGCCCGGTGCAGAAGCCCGGCTATGCGGGGCAAGTCCTCGTGTGCAACGCCCGCTATCAGGCTGTGGCCGGCCACCGCCCGGACCGGCCGGGGGTGAAGTTCATGGAGGAGAACCGCGAGATGTCGGTCTGGCTCGCCCCCGTCGAGGGGACGCGCGTCCTGATCCCGCTGCGCATCTCGGTGCTCACCACGATCGGCACCAACATCATCGAGGCCACGCGCTGGAGCCAGAGCGGCACGTCGGCGACCGCCGGCACGGCTGGCACCGGCACGGCCGGCAACAGCGTCGCGCAGGCGAGCCTGGCCGCGCAGTAGCGGCGGCGAGGGGGGCGTTTGACCGGCGGCCGGTTTCCCGGCACCTCGGCGCGGCGCGGCAGCCGCGCGGGGAGGTCAGCAGTGCCCAAGGGCTACATCATCGTCCGGATGACGGTCACCGACCCGGACACCTACAGGGACTACGCCGCCATGGCCTCCGAGGCGATGCGCAAGTACGGCTGCAAGCCGCTGGTGCGCGGCGGCCGCTGCGAGGCGCTGGAGGGCGAGGGCCGTCCGCGCAACGTCGTGCTCGAATTCGAGTCCTACGAGGCGGCGCGCGCCTACTACTTCTCGCCCGAGTACCAGGCCGCCGTGGCCAAGCGCCGGCCCGCGGGCATCGGCGAGGTGGTGCTCGTCGAGGGCGCCGACTGATCGGCGCATCGGCCGCGGCCGGATTCGACGCGGCCCGCTCCCGCGGCGGCGCGGAATGACCCCGGGGACGCGCGGGGCCCGACATCACCCTGCGCCCGCCGGCCGTGACGACGGGAACGCCCGCGGCGCAAACCGGCGCCCCGCGGCCGCACGCGTGGGCGGACGCATCGTCGCGCGGGTGGAGGGAATCTTCACGTTCCCGGCGATAATGGGCGGATGTGCTGGCCTGCCCTCCGAATCGCCCTCCTCCTGGCCGCGCTCGCAGGTCCGGCCGCGGCACAATCCCTGAGCGCCGGATCCGCCGATCCGGGCTGCGGCGGTGACGCCTTCTCGTCGGCCGAAGTCGTCGAGAACAAGCCGCCCCGTCGCGGCCCCCTCGTCGCGACCCCCGACACGCTCTGCGCCGACCTGGCGCCCCAGCCGGGCACGCCGACGACGCAGATCGACATCTACCCGATGATCACGCCGCAGATTGGACCTGGCGGCGGCGGCATCCCATATGGGGGAGGACCGTACCGGCCCTAGCGTCCCCGACGCGGCCGGCCGGTCGAACCCGCCTCCCCGCCCGCGCCGCGACGGCGCCGCGACGGCCTTCCCGCTCGAAGGAACCGCCGACCATCGACGCGCTGCTCCGCCCCACGCCCAGCCGCTCGCTGTCCCGCGAGGCCCGCGCCCGCGGCGTCACCGCGGTCCTCGGGCCGACCAACACCGGCAAGACGCATCTCGCCATCGAGCGGATGCTCGCCCACCCGACCGGCATGATCGGGCTGCCCCTGCGGCTGCTCGCCCGGGAGGTCTACCTGCGCGTCGTCGCGAAGGTGGGCCCCGAGAAGGTCGCCCTCGTCACGGGCGAGGAGAAGATCAAGCCGGACCGTCCGCGCTACTGGATCTGCACCATCGAGGCGATGCCCCGGGACCTCGACGTGGCGTACGTCGCCATCGACGAGATCCAGCTCGCCGCCGACATGGACCGCGGCCACGTCTTCACCGACCGCCTGCTCTACGTCCGCGGCCGCGAGGAGACGCTCCTGATCGGCTCCTCGACCATGCTGCCGCTGGTCCAGAGCCTGATCCCCAACGTCCACACCACCACGCGGCCGCGCCTGTCGCAGCTCACCTTCGCGGGGGAGAAGCGCCTGTCGCGCCTGCCCCGGCGCACCGCGATCGTGGCGTTCTCGGCCGAGGAGGTCTACGCGATCGCCGAGCTGATCCGGCGCCAGCGCGGGGGCGCCGCGGTGGTGCTGGGCGCGCTCTCGCCGCGGACCCGCAACGCCCAGGTCGAGATGTACCAGGCGGGGGACGTCGACTACCTCGTGGCCACCGACGCGGTCGGGATGGGCCTCAACCTCGACGTCGATCACGTCGCCTTCGCGGCCAACTGGAAGTACGACGGCACCCGCTTCCGCAAGCTCACCCCGGCCGAGATGGGCCAGATCGCCGGCCGGGCCGGCCGCCACCTCGCGGACGGCACCTTCGGCTCCACCGGCCGCTGCCCGCCCTTCGAGGCCGAACTGGTGGAGCGGCTGGAGAGCCACGACTTCGATCCCCTGCGCATCCTGCAGTGGCGCAACCCGGATCTCAGTTTCGGGAGCCTGGAGGGCCTGCAGGCGAGCCTCGACGAGCACCCGCGCGAATCGGGCCTGACCCGCGCCCCCATGGGCGAGGACCAGCAGGCCCTCGAGATCCTCATGAAGGAGGACGACATCCGCGACATGGCGCGGAGCGCCGCCGCGGTGCGCCGCCTGTGGGACGTCTGCGGCGTGCCGGATTACCGCAAGGTCCACCCGCAGGTGCACGCCGATCTGGTGGCGCAGCTCTACCGCTTCCTCATGAAGGGCATGGCGGGCCGCATCCCCGACACGTGGTTCGCCGAGCAGGTCGCGATGATCGACCGGACCGACGGCGACATCGACACGCTGTCCCGTCGGATCGCGCAGGGCCGCACCTGGACGTTCGTGGCGAACCGTCCCGACTGGCTGCGCGACCCAGAACATTGGCAGGGCGAGACGCGTCGGGTAGAGGACAGGCTGTCCGACGCCCTGCACGAACGCCTCGCGAGCCGCTTCGTCGACCGGCGCACAAGCGTCCTGATGCGGCGCCTGAGAGAGAACACGATGCTCGAAGCCCAGATCACCGCCGACGGTGACGTCACCGTCGAGGGTCAGCATGTCGGCCACCTTCACGGATTCCTGTTCGTTCCCGATGCCAGCGCCGAGGGGCACGAGGCCAAGACCCTGAGGAGCGCCGCCGAGAAGGCGCTCGGGGGCGAGATCGAGGCGCGGGCCGAGCGATTCGCCGCGACCGCCGATTCCACCCTCGTGCTCTCGCACGACGGCACGATCCGCTGGACCGGCGCGCCCGTCGCCAAGCTCACCCCCGGCGAGAAGCTGTTCGCCCCGCAGATCCGTCTGCTGGCGGACGACAGCCTGACCGGCGCGCATCGCGAGAAGGTCGAGGCCCGCCTCGACGCGTGGCTGAAGGCCTACATCGTGCGGCTGCTCGGGCCGCTCATGGAGATCGAGACCGCGGCCGATCTCACCGGCCTCGCCAAGGGGATCGGCTACCAGGTGGTCGAGGCGCTCGGCGTGCTGGAGCGCTCGAAGGTGGCGCACGAGATGCGCAGCCTGGACCAGGACGGCCGCGGGGCCCTGCGCCGCCACGGCGTCCGGTTCGGCGCCTACCACATCTTCCTGCCGGCCCTTCTGAAGCCGGCGCCGCGCACGCTCGCGGCCCAGCTCTGGGCCCTGCGCAACGGCGGCCTCGACCAGCGCGGCCTCGACGAGATCGCGCATCTCGCCGGCTCGGGCCGCACCTCGATCAAGGTCGACCGCGAGATCGCCAAGGGGCTCTACCGCGCCGCCGGCTTCCGGGTCAGCGGCGAGCGCGCGGTGCGCGTCGACATCCTGGAGCGCCTCGCCGACCTGATCCGCCCGGCCATCGCCTACCGGCCCGGAACCACCCCGGGCGCCCCGCCGGACGGCACCGCCGACGGCGACGGGTTCGTGGCCACCGTCGGCATGACCTCGCTGGTCGGCTGCTCGGGCGAGGATTTCGCCTCGATCCTGAAATCGCTCGGCTACACGGCCGAGGCGCGTCCCGGCCCGGCCATCACGGTGCCGCTCGTCCCGGCCGCCGCCACGGCACCGGCCGCGCCGGCCNTGGCGGTGCGGGTGGTCGGTCTCGGCCTGCGCCGCGGCCCGGCGCCGGAGGCGCGGCTGCTCTACGACGACCTGTCGGGCGGCGCCCTGTCGTTCGAGGTCGGCTCGGACGGGCCCTCGGAGTGATGAGGCCGCGCCACAGCGGCCGCGCGCGCGACCCGACGCGAACCCATGCGGCGCCCGCGCGCTTGTCAGTCCGGGAGGCAGCGTCTAGAGCCGTGGGCCTCCGAGGTCCGGCTCCGTGCCGGGTCTCACCGGCGTTCCCCTCGCAGCACCCTCCGGGCGCGCGGGCCGTCTCCAGGCTCCGCCCGGGCCAAGTCGAGTTTTAGGACGAAGACATCCGATGACCTACGTCGTCACCGACAATTGCATCAAGTGCAAGTACACGGACTGCGTCGAGGTCTGTCCGGTGGACTGCTTCTACGAAGGCGAGAACATGCTCGTCATTCATCCGGACGAGTGCATCGATTGCGGCGTCTGCGAGCCGGAATGCCCGGCCGAGGCCATCAAGCCCGATACCGAATCGAACCTCGACACCTGGCTGAAGCTGAACGCCGACTACGCCAAGAGCTGGCCGAACATCACGCAGAAGAAGGAAGCCCCGGCCGACGCCAAGGAGTGGGACGGCAAGACCGGGAAGCTCGAGGCGCATTTCTCGCCCAACCCCGGTTCGGGCGACTGACCCCGGGCGGTCCCCGCAGGTTCTGACGCCGGCCCGCGGTTTGCTTCCCAGAGTGCGGGAAGATCTGCCGAGCCCGTCCCGCCGCTGAACCGCGCGACGGGGCCGCGTCATACGAAGCCCTGATACGCGGTCAGGTCATTCCTGTCCCGCCGCACCAGTGTAAAACTCTTTGGCGCCGCGCTTGGTCCGCGCGTGCGTCTTCAGGGATGCTTTGATCTGCGCGCCGGATTGTGGTAGACAATCCGCCTGCCGTCGCTCGCGCCAGACGTGCTCCCTTCATCTGAAACGCCTTCGAATTTCGTGGGTTAGGGGTAGTACGCGCTCGACCGCCGAAGGTGACTTCGGCGGACGGGCCAGACGCCTGCACGGTCGCGCCGGGGAACGTCCGGACTCGCGCGCTCGGCGTCGGGTCCGGGAGCGGCGAGGCAGACCGGGTGTCCCGCCCGGAAGAACACGGTTTCGCGCGGCGCCGAACGCTGCGCGCCAGTGGAGGCCCTTCTCGCATGACCACAGTCAAGAAGACGACGACCGCAGGCCGGCAGGGCTTCAAGACCGGCGAGGCTGTCGTGTATCCGGCCCACGGCGTCGGTCGCATCACCGCGATCGAGGAGCAGGAGATCGCCGGCTACAAGCTTGAGCTGTTCGTCGTATCGTTCGAGAAGGACAAGATGGTCCTGCGCGTCCCCACCGCGAAGGCCAACAGCGTCGGCATGCGCAAGCTCGCCGAGCCGGAACTGGTGAAGAAGGCCCTCGACCTGCTGACCGGCCGCGCCCGGATCAAGCGCACCATGTGGTCGCGCCGCGCCCAGGAGTACGAGGCCAAGATCAACTCGGGTGACCTGCTCGCCGTCACCGAGGTCGTGCGCGATCTCTTCCGGTCCGAGGCCCAGCCGGAGCAGTCCTACTCCGAGCGTCAGCTCTACGAGGCCGCCCTGGACCGGATCGTGCGCGAGATCTCGTCGGTGAACCGCATCACCGAGACCGAGGCACTGAAGCTGATCGAGCAGAGCCTCGCCAAGTCGCCCCGCCGGGCGAAGAGCGAGGCGGAGCCCGAGGCCGAGGCCGACGGGGACAGCGAGGGCGACGACATTCAGGAGGAGGCCGCCTGAGGCGCCTCCCACCGCGAGCGGCATCGAACCCGGCCCTGAGGGCCGGGTTTTTTTGTGCCCCGGCGGGCCGGACGCGGTCGTTCCGCGACGACCGGGCTGGACGACGCGCGGCCGGATCCCATCTGATCGCACGGAACACGATTTCGTGGCCGCCCGGCTGTCGCATTGTGGGGCATCGGGGCGGAACTTTCGCGTTCGGCCTTCCGTTGTCGGTTGCCTGGCGTCGCCTCCCGGTGACGCCTGCGCGTCGGGCTATCGGCTCGACGCCGCAACAGCACTCGACAACAAGAGGCAGGCGGATGGCTGAGATCGCGGGAATTCGACGGCAGTTCATACGGACTGCCATGGAGGCACCCTTCCTGGCCCGGGAAGAAGAGCGCGGCCTCGCCGTCCGCTGGAAGGACGAGCGCGACGAGCGGGCCCTCCACCGTCTGATCTCGGCCCATATGCGCCTCGTCATCGCCCTGGCGGGGCGTTTTCGTCACTACGGCCTGCCGATGGCCGACCTCGTCCAGGAAGGGCATGTCGGCCTCATGGAGGCCGCGGCCCGCTTCGAGCCCGAGCGGGACGTCCGCTTCTCGACCTACGCGACGTGGTGGATCCGCGCCTCGATCCAGGACTACATCCTGCGCAACTGGTCGATCGTGCGCGGCGGGACTTCCTCGGCGCAGAAGGCCCTGTTCTTCAACCTGCGCCGGCTGCGCGCCCGGCTGATGCAATCGACCGAGGAGCATGTCGGCGACGAGATCCACCGCCGCATCGCCAGCGCCATCGGCGTCTCCCGGGACGACGTCGCCCTGATGGACGCGCGCCTGTCGGGCCCCGACATGTCGCTCAACGCCCCCGTTGGCGAGGACAGCGACGCCTCCTCGGAGCGGATGGACTTCCTCGTCGACGGCGCCGACCTGCCCGACGAGACGGTGAGCGCCACGGTCGACGGCGAGCGCCGGCTCAGCTGGCTCCAGCAGGCCCTGACGGTGCTGTCGGAGCGCGAGCTGCGCATCCTGCGCGAGCGCCGCCTCGCCGAGGATCAGGCGACCCTGGAGGCCCTGGGCCAGCGGCTCGGTATCTCCAAGGAACGCGTCCGCCAGATCGAGAACCGGGCCCTGGAGAAGCTGCGCCGCGCCCTGGCCGACCGCTTCCCCGCCGCGACGGGCAGCCCGCATATCGGCTGAGCCGCCCCGGCCGCGTCCCGCGACCCGAAGCCCGGCCCTCCGAGGCCGGGCTCTCGCGTTCCGGCAAGTCGTGCGGGCGGCTCCCGCGCGCGCGGCGCGACCGGTTCAGGCTCCCGTGCCGCCGAAGCGCCGGGTCGTGGAGCNGCTCGCGCCGCCGGCGACGCCGGCCGGCCTCGGGCGTGGCGTCGAGCCAGATCACCAGCGCGAGGGCGCCGAGTGCCGGCACGCCGAGGGCCAGGAAGGCGCCGGTCCAGCCGAACAGCCCGTAGGACAGGCCGCCGTACCACCCCGACAGCGCCCCGCCGACGCCCTGTACGGCGTTGACGCTGCCGATGGCCGTCTGCGTGCGGCCCGATCCCCAGGTCAGGTCGGCGACGACGACCGGCACGGCCACCCCGACGATGCCGGAGGCGACGCCGTCCAGCACCTCGGCGGCGATCAGCCAGACCGGGTCGTCGATCAGGCCGGACAGGAGCGCCCGCACCGGCAGGACCGCGAAGGCGACCATGAGCAGCTGGCGGCGGCCGCGCCTGTCGGCGAGCGATCCGGCGAACAGCGCCACCGGGACCATCACCAGCTGGGCCACCATGACGTAGCGGGCCGTCCAGGTCGTCGCGTCGGCCGCGGTCGCGACCAGTTTCTGGCCGAGCAGCGAGAGCATGCCGCCATTCCCCAGGTTGAACAGGGTCAGCGCGACGGTCAGCACCAGCAGGCGGCGATTCCCGAGAACCTGGCGGATGCCGCTGCGCTCCGGCTCGTCCGCGTCCTCCTCCTTCCAGCCGACGGCGCGGCGGCGGTTCCAGGCGCCGGCCGGCGTCGTCACCGTGGCGACGATCGCCGCGAGCGCCATGCCGCCCAGCACCCAGAACGCGATCGCGGGGCCGAAATAGCCGGTGCCGAGGCTGATGGCGCCCGCCGCGATCAGGATGCCGACGTGGTTGAAGGCCTGGTTGCGCCCCTGCTGCGCGGGGAACCGGTCCTTCCCGACGATCCCGAGGGTCAGCGACGCGACGGCCGGGAGCAGCAGGGTCCCGCCCGCCGCGGCGAGGAGCTGCGCGCACAGCACCGCCGGGAAGCTGCGGGCCGGCAGGAGCAGCAGCGTGCCCGCCAGGATCGCCCCGCAGGCCATCGCGATCAGCAGGCGCGGGCGCGGGAACCGGTCCACCAGGGCGCCGAACGGACCGCTCAGGAACAGCGTGCCGATCCCCACCAGCGTGATGACGAACCCGACCCGCGCGGGGCTCCACGAGGCCGATTGCGCCAGCCAGGTCCCGAGGAAGGGTCCGAGGCCGCCCTGGATGTCACCGATGAACAGGTTGATCAGGGCGAGGTTTGCGGTGGGAGCCATGCGATCCTGGAGCCGTTTCGGGCTCCGGACCTGTACTCCGCTCCCGGTACGGTCAAGCCCGGATCGTCGCCATCGTCGCCGCACGGCCCCCGCAGCGGCGTCGCGGCGCCGGTCTCACGGTCGCCCGCACTGCTGCCTCGGCCCGTCCCGGACGACCACGTCTCCGAATCGGCCTCGCCGCGATTGAGGGAGACGTCCGCCGGCGCGCGGCCGGGGGCGCGGGCGAGATCGCGGACCCCGGCCCGATCCGGGGCGCGGCGATGCGGGTTCCCGNGTACCAGCCGCCGCCGCAGCGGCACGCCCCGAGCACAGGCCTCGAGCGCACGGCCAAGGTCGCCCTGCGACGCGGGCGGCTGGCGATCGACGCGCGGATCGACCTGCACGGGATGGTGCAGGCGGAGGCGCACGCGGCGCTGACGGGTTTCCTGCTCCGCTCGCGGGCCGCCGGGCACGCCTACGTGCTGGTCGTCACCGGCAAGGGCGGGTCGGGTTACGGCGAGGCCTTCGCCGAGCGCGGCGTGCTCCGCCGCAGCGTGCCGCACTGGCTGCGGGGGCCGGATCTGCACGGGATCGTCCTCGGCTTCGAGGAGGCCGCCCGCCACCACGGCGGCGGCGGCGCGCTCTACGTGCGCCTGCGCCGCCGGTAGCGCGGCTTTCGGCGCGGGACGCGCGGCAAACCGCGCCGGTTCCGCGCGGTTGCGGCCCGGACCGATCCCGCCGATATCCGGAGCCGGCGCACGGAGCGCCGCGCACGGAAAAGCCGCGAGAGAGATGCCGGAGCTTCCCGAGGTCGAGACCGTGCGGCGAGGCCTGGCGCCCGCCCTGGTCGGCGCGCGCTTCAGCCGCGTCACCCTGCGCCGGGCCAACCTGCGCTTCCCGTTCCCCGAACGCTTCGCCGCCCGCCTCGAGGGACGGACCGTCACGGGCCTCGCGCGCCGGGCGAAGTACCTCACCGCCGCGCTCGATTCCGGCGAGACGCTGGTGATGCATCTCGGCATGAGCGGCCGGTTCGACGTGGCGCTGCCCGACGGCAGCAACCTGTCGCCGGGGGATTTCTACCTCGAGGGCGCCCAGGGCACGCCCAAGCACGACCACGTGGTCATGGCGATGAGCACCGGCGCCACGGTGACCTACAACGACGCCCGCCGCTTCGGCTTCATGGATCTCGTCCCGAGCGCGGAACTCGCGGCCTGCCGCCACTTCGCCCGGATGGGGGTGGAGCCCCTCGACGGGCTCACCGGGGCGGTGATCGCGCAGCTGTTCCGCCACAAGATCGCGCCGCTCAAGGCCGCCCTGCTCGACCAGCGCCTGATCGCGGGCCTCGGCAACATCTACGTGTGCGAGGCGCTGCACCGGGCGCGCCTGCATCCGGAGGCCCCGGCCGGGAGCCTCGCCCGACCGGACGGGCGCCCGACGCAGAAGGCCAACGCCCTGGCCAAGGCGATCGTGCAGGTCCTCGAGGAGGCCGTGAAGGCCGGCGGCTCGACCCTGCGCGACTATGCCCACACGGACGGCAGCGCGGGCGCCTTCCAGCACGCGTTCCGGGTCTACGACCGGGTCGGCCTGCCCTGCACCCGGCCGGGATGCGCTGGCGCGGTCACCCGGATCGTGCAGGCCAACCGCTCGACCTTCTACTGCGCCACCTGCCAGCCCCCGGGCTGAGCGCGCCGCCCGGCGCCTATCGCGCCGCGGAACGGCAATTTCGCCACAAACCCGACTAGGGTTACGGCCCTCCACGTGCGCACCCGGTTGCGGGCAGCCGATCCCGGCCCGCGACGCGTGACGGGTCGCGCGGGCCCAGACAGGATCCCGATGTTCTTCCGCCGCTCAAAGACGCCCGCGCCCGAGACCACCGCGCAGGATCCGACGGACGAGCCTGCCCTGCCGCAGCGGCTGTCGCCGCGCTCGCCCGGCGAGGCGATCAAGCCGACGGTCGCGCCCCCGCCGCCGGAGAAGCCCGAGCGCGAGCGCAGCGGCCTCGTGGGCCTGATCAGCGGCGCCCTGACCTTCGCGGTCGTCATCGCCATCGCGGCGATGATCGGGATCACGCTGTTCCAGCGGCAGGTGCGCGAGCCGGGACCGCTCGCGGCCGACAAGGTCGTGGTCATCCCGACCCACAGCGGAACGTCCGAGATCGCCGAGACCCTCAAGCGCGAGGGCGTGATCGACCATACCGGCCTGTTCGAGTTCGCCGCCCGCTTCGGCGGCCGGCCGGCGCTGCGGGCCGGCGAGTACGTCTTCAAGGCCCACGCGAGCATCTCCGACACGCTCGACACGATCGCCACGGGCCGGCAGGTCCAGCACGCCATCACCTTCCCCGAGGGCCTGACCTCCGAGCAGATCGTCACCCGCCTCAACGACAACGACGTGCTCACCGGCGAGATCAACGAGATTCCCCCGGAGGGCTCGCTCCTGCCGGACACCTACAAGTTCGAGCGCGGCGCCACCCGGCAGCAGATCGTCAACCTGATGAAGGCCAAGCAGCGCGAGGTCCTGAACCAGATCTGGCTGCGGCGCAGCGCCGACGTGCCGGTGCGGACCCCGGCCGAGATGGTCACCCTCGCCTCGATCGTCGAGAAGGAGACCGGCCGCGCCGACGAGCGGCCCCGGGTGGCCGGCGTCTTCATCAACCGCCTCAACAAGCGGATGAAGCTGCAATCCGACCCCACGATCGTGTACGGGCTCGTGGGCGGGCGCGGCACCCTCGGCCGCGGCATCCTGCGCTCCGAGATCGACCGGCCGACGCCCTACAACACCTACGTGATCGAGGGTCTGCCGCCGGGACCGATCGCCAATCCCGGCCGCGCCGCCCTGGAGGCGGTGGCCAACCCGTCCCGGACCAAGGACCTGTACTTCGTGGCGGACGGCACCGGCGGCCACGCCTTCGCCGATTCCCTCGAGGCACACCAGCGCAACGTCGCCCGCTGGCGGGCGGTGGAGAAGAGCCGGCAGGCGCCGCCGGACGCCGTCGACAAGGTCGAGCCGAGCCCGGATCCGGCCACGCCCGGCCGCGCCTCGGCCTACGCGCCGGGCGGCGCCCCCGCGGGCAACGGGATCAACACCAACGCGGCCTTCGCGCTGGATACCGGCACGCCGGGCACGCGCGCCTTCGACGCCTCCGAGGGCACGCGCCTCGATCCGCTCAAGAATCGCAGCTACGACCTGGGCTCGCCCAAGACCGTCCCGACCCTGAGCGAGCCGGCACCGGCGCCGCGGGGCCGCCGCTAGGCAGCGGCGCCGGACGGCCTCGTCGGCAACGTCACGGTGTTCGGCGCGGGCCAGTACGCGATGCGGATCTGGCTGGACCCCGACCTCGTCCAGGCCCGCGGCCTCACCCCCGACGCCATCATTAACATCGTGCAGCAGCAGAGCCAGGAGGTCACCGCGGGCGCGGTGGGGATGCCGCCGGTCCCGGCCGGACAGGACTTCCAGTACACCCTCAACGTCAACGGGCGGCTCAACAACGCCCCGGCGTCTCGGTCGACACGGCCGCAATGGATCGCGTCCGCGCTGTCGGGGCTGCGCGTCGTGCTCGCCCTGTCGAGCGTCGTCGTGGTGCTGTTCTTCCTGCTGCCCGGGCCGCTGGTCGGCGCCGCCGGCCGGGCCGCGAAGTCGTTGTTCTAGGAACGTCTTGAGCTATCGACTCGGGCCCTCGGCGCGCGCCGAGGGTGCCGTCCCAGCTCGTACAGCAGGGCCTCGAGCAGCGGCTGCACCCGCTTCGCCTCCTCGGGCCCGAGATCGCCGACCATCTCCCACAGGCGCATCGCGCAATCGGCCATCCGCTCGACGGCGGTCCCCTGCTCGGTGGGGGCCCCGAGAAAGCCGGCCGGCGGCTCGAACGGGCCGTCGGCCCGGCTGTCCGTGATGTCGATCACGATGCCGCGGCCGTAGATGTGCCCGTCCGCGCGGCGCTCGAACCGGCCGCGCGCCAGCACCCAGCGCACGATTCCCGGCGCGGGCACGATGCGGTGCTCCCAGGCGAAGAGCCCGCCCTCCTCGCGGACGCGGCGTCGCTCGATCTGGTCCCGGGCGAGATCCTCCGGGTGGAAGAGCGCGGAGAGCTGTTCCCAGGTGACGCCGTCCGCCGCCTCGGCCTCGGTCAGGCCGAAGATCCGCGCCATCGTCGCGTCCCCGCGCACGTAGCCCGTGTGCGGCGCATCCTCCCAGATACCGACGCCCAGCGCGGACATCCCGAACGGCGTGAGCGCGGCCCTCCCCAAGACTGATCGCGGCATGCGCCATCCGAGTTCACGTGCAGACGAGCGAGATTTCGAGCACACCTTCACGGCGAAAGGCAACGTCGGCCGCGCGACACCCGCGGGGAAACGTGATCGCACCGATCGCGCCCGGACGACGCGCGCGGCCGGTGCGGTGGGCCCGCGGGGCGCCCCGAGCGGGCCGCGGCGCGGCGGCCACGGCGACCGGCCTCTTCCCACCGGAGAGATCCGTGCTACAGGCCCCGATCTTCACGGGGACGGGGGTCGGCGTGGCCCAGATCGCGAGCATGACCGGTTTCGCCCGGACGGCGGGCAGTGCCGGACCGGTGCACTGGGCCTGGGAGGTCCGCAGCGTCAACGGGCGCGGCCTCGACGTGCGCACCCGCGTGCCGGCCGGCTATGACGGTTTCGGCGAGACGGCCCGAGCCGCCCTGCAGAAGACCCTGAGCCGCGGGCAGTGCCAGCTGACGCTGACGCTCACCAAGCCGGAGGCGACGGCGCGGGTGCGGATCAATGAGACCCTCCTGGCGAGCCTCGCCCAGGCTGTGGCCCGTGTGCCGGTCCCCGAGGGGGTCTCCCCCGCCACCATGGACGGGCTGCTCGGCGTGCGCGGCGTGATCGAGGTCGAGGACGAGGCGGCGGACACCGACTCCCTCGCCCGGGACCTGGCCGCGGGCGTCGTCCGGCTGGTCGCGGATCTCGTCGAGGCCCGCCGCGCCGAGGGGCGTCAGCTCGAACAGGTCGTCACCGCCCAGGTCGAGCGGATCGCCGCGCTGACCGAGGCCGCCGAGGCGAACCCGGCCCGCCAGCCCGAGGCCGTGCGGGCGCGCCTGGAGGCGGCCGTCGCGGCGCTCGGCGGCACCGGCCTCGATCCGGACCGCCTGCACCAGGAGGCCATGCTGCTCGCCGGCAAGGCGGACGTGCGCGAGGAGTTGGACCGGCTCCGCGCCCACGTGGCGAGCGCCCGCGAGCTGCTGGCGGCCGGCGGCGCGATCGGCCGCCGCCTGGACTTCCTGGCCCAGGAATTCGGCCGCGAGGCCAACACCCTGTGCGCCAAGGCCAACGACATCAGCCTGTCCCGGATCGGACTCGACCTGAAGGCCGTGGTCGAGCAGTTCCGCGAGCAGGTCCAGAACATCGAATGATGCCGGATCAGGACGTGAGGATACGGATGCGAAACGTCGGGGAGCCACGCGCATGACCGAGCCGGCCGGGAGCGTCTCCGACTCGATCGCGCGGCGCGGGTTGATCCTGATCCTCTCCTCGCCCTCGGGCGCGGGGAAGACCACCCTGACGCGGGCGATCGCGCAGGATCCGAGCTGGGCGCTCGACCTGTCGATCTCCGTGACCACGCGGGGGCGGCGGCCCTCCGAGATCGACGGGCGGCACTACCACTTCATCGATCGCGAGGCGTTCGACGACCTGCGCGAGCGCGACGACCTGCTCGAATGGGCCGAAGTCCATGGCAACTTCTACGGTACGCCCCGGCGGCCGGTGGAGAAGGTGCTGGGTTCCGGCCGGGACATGATCTTCGACATCGACTACCAGGGCACGCGGCAGGTGCGCTCCAAGCTCGCCCAGGACGTGGTGACCGTGTTCATCCTGCCGCCCAGCATGGCCGAACTGCGCCAGCGCCTGGAGCGCCGGGCGGAGGATTCCGCCGAGACGATCGAGAAGCGCCTCGCCAACGCCCGGACGGAGATCCAGCGCTGGGTCGAGTACGACTACGTCATCGTCAACGACGACCTGCAGAACGCCTTCCGGGCCCTCCAGGGGATCCTGGCGGCCGAGCGCCTCCGGCGGGCGCGCCGCACCGGCCTCGCCCCCTTCGTCGAGGGCCTGCTGGCCGAGACGCCGTGATCCGGCCCTGGAGCGCTCTCCGCCGAAGTGGATACCGGTTCGGCGCGAGAGAGCGCGTCTGGGCACGGCTCTAGCGGCGGATCAGCACGACGCCGCCGATCAGGAGCGCGATCCCGAGCAGGCGCGGCAGGTCGACGGGCCGCTGCGCGAGGCCGAGCAGGCCGGCGTGGTCGAACAGCACCGAGGCGAGCATCTGGCCCGTGACCAGGAGCGCGAAGAAGGTCGCGGCGCCGAGCTTCGGGACGAGCAGGATCGCGAGGCCGATGAACACCGCGCCGAACAGCCCGCCGCTCCAGGTCCACCACGGGATCCGCTCCGCCACGCCGGCGGCCGGCACCGGGTCGCGCAGGGCGGCGGCCAGGAGCGCCATGCAGGCGAGCCCGACCGCGTAGCTGGACACGCCCGCCCAGGACGCCGAGCCGAGGCCCGCGCGGAGATTCGCGTTCAGGATCTGCTGCAGGACGAGGCCGGCGCCCGCCAGCACGGCAAGCAGGGCGGAGAGCGCGAAGGCGAGCATTGCGGGGCGAACCTCGAGGTCGGGACGGCGGGCGGCATTGACAACCGTCCCGGCCGACTCCGTCAATTGCCACGCTGTCCCGCGGCTGATCGATCATCCGACGGCGGAGCGCGACGGCGTCTGGGGCCCCTGAGCGGCTCAGGCGGCGGCCGGCAGCTCCGGGACCGGGCAGAGCCACGCGCGCATCGCCGCGAAGGTCGACACGGCCGCGCCGGTGAGCGCGGCCTCCGCGGCCGGGTCGTCGCCGAACGCGTCCAGGCGCGTGCGGAAGGCGGCCCACATCGCCCCCTGCGGCGGCTCGAGTACCGCGGCTACGATTCCGCCGGCATCGCCACCCTGGAGNGAGAACCGGAGCGGCCGGCCTCGGGAGCGCCGCGACCGCGCCGGGCAGGAGGCCGAGATGGCCGAGGTCGGCCGCGAGGAGCGCGAGGCGGCGGCGCGGCCCCAGGAACGGCTCGTCGGCGAGCCCCGACCCGATGGCCGCTTCCCAGACCGCGTGGAAGCCGTAGAGGCGTCCCAGCAGATCCCGGTAGCCGCCGAGCGTCGCCACCCGCGCCTGCCAGTCGAGGGACGTCTCCAGCGCCCGGTGGGCCGGGTCGGTCGCGGCGCGCAGCCGCGCGTGCAGGCCGTCGCGGGATCTCACGCGGTGATCGTGAAGCAGGCGCCGGGATTGTTGGCGACGGTGAGCTTGGCGTTGATCTGATCGAGCATCGCGCGGATCAGCTTCATGCCCAGGCCGGAGCCCTTGCTCCGCGCCTTCGCGTCCGCCCAGTCGTCGGGTAGGCCGGCCCCGTTGTCGCAGACGCGCAGCTGGACCTCGCTGGGGCCGGAGGCCGACACGCTGACCTCGACGCGGCCGACGCCGGCCGGGTTGGCCGCGTACTTGAAGGCGTTGGTGACGAGTTCCGTGGCGATCAGCGAGAGCGCCACCGCCTTGCGGTACGGCACCATCAGGCCGGGCTCCGCCGACATGTCGACCGCGTGCCCGTCGCCGGCGAGCCCCGCGAGGTCGTTGCATAGGCTCTCGATGGTCTGGCCGAGATCGACCTCGTCGAAGCGATCGGCCTGGTAGAGGCTGTCGTGCACCCGCGCGACGCTCATCACCCGCGCGGAGGTGTCGGCGAAAGCCTGCCGCGCCTCGCCGTCGGCGATCTGGCGGCGCTGCATCTGCAGGAAGGCCGAGACGATCTGCAGCGAGTTCTTGACCCGGTGGTCGATCTCGCGCGTGAGCAGGTCCTTCTGCTCGAGCAGGCGCTCCTTCTCGGCGAGCAGGCCGGTGAGCTCGTCGATCTTGCGCCGCTGGCGCAGCACCACGCCCTCGACCGCCTCGGCCAGGGAGCCGGCGAGCTGGACCTGCCATTCCGCGAAGGGCGCGGCGAAGCCGGTGCGCTCCTCGACCCAGCGCTCGAAGGACCGGCGGGGCAGCACGGCCACGGGGCCGCTCCCGGCGAGCACGGGCTTGCGCGGGTCGCCGCCCCAGGTGACCGTGCTGGGCACCTCGGGCCGGAACCACAGCAGCAGGTTATCGCGCGAATCGTCGACGAAGGCCGCGAGCAGGCCGCTGGCGATCTCGCGATGCGGGCCGGCCTCCGGATAATCGGCGCTGAAGCTGTCGCTGCTGTAGACGACCTCGCCCGCCGGGACGCGCGCCCGCAGCCAGGCCGCGATCGCCGGCACCATCTCGGCCGGCGGCGTCCGGCCGATCAGCGTGACCCGCTCGCCCGAGACGATGCCGGCGCCGGTGGCGCTGAACAGGTCGAGCAGCGTCGTCGTGTCGGCGGTCAGGGCGGCCACGAAGTCGTCGGACCGCGTCAGGCCGCGGACGAGGCGCCCCTCGACGTCGAGATGCGCCTGCCGCTCGGCCCAGAGCCGGCGCGACTCGATCTCCTGCACGCGCATGGCGAAGGCGTCGGTGAGCACCGTGGCGGCCGCGCGCGTCTCCGGCGTGACGTAGTGCGGGCGACGGTGGTGGCCGATCATCAGGCCCCAGAGCCGTCCCTCGACCATGATCGAGATCGACATGGAGCCGTTCACGCCGAGATTGCGCTGGTACTCCAGGTGGATCGGCGAGAGCGTGCGGTGCTGGGCGAAAGTCAGGTCGATCGGGCCGTTGCCCGCGCCGGGCGCCGAGACCAGCCCGACCGGGACGCAGTCGCGGTCGATCACGAAGCGGCTCTTGGCCTTGGTGTAGAGGGCCCGGGCCTGGGCGGGAATGTCGGAGGCGGGGAAGCGCAGGCCCAGCAGGCTGCGCGACCAGCCCGGCACCTTGTCCTCGGCCACGGCCTCGCCGTTCCAGTCCGCGTCGAAGCGGTAGACCAGGACCGCCTCGAAGCCGGTCAGGGCCCGGATCTCGTGGGCCGCGATCCGGGCGGCCTCCATCAGGGTTCCGGCCTCGCGCAGGCGCCCGACGGCGAGCTCGGTGTCGACCTGGCTCGCCGTGGCGAAATCCTCGGCCGAATCCGGCTCCAGCTCCAGCTCGACGATGACGCGGCCGGCATGGGCGTGGGCGACGGCGTGATAGGCGGTGCCGCGGTCCGGGAAGGTCAGGGTCCGGCGCAGGGAGGCACCGTCGTCGAGGGTTCCGCTCGCCAGCCGCGACCGGATCGCCGCGACGAACGCCGCCGGCAGCACGTCCGCCAGGGGCCGGCCCGCCAGCGGCGGCTCGATCGGGTCGATGATCTCGCCGACATTGGCCGAGTAGGCCGCGACCAGGAGGGTTCCGGCATCGGCCGCGAGCATCACGGCGTTGGGCTGGATCGAGCCCGGGATGTGGATCGGTTCGCGCTCGCAGAGGCTGGCATCCACCGGTTCGGCGCGGACCCGCCGGCCGATCGCCGCCAGGACGGCCTCGCGCGACAGGTCGGCCCCGAGGCTCTCGACGGGGTCGATGGTCAGCCACGTCACGGGGCGCGTGCCGCCGATCTGGCCGTGACGCATGTGAATCCGGGCCCGGAGCGGCTGCGGCAGCCGGCCGAAGACGTAGTCGAAGCTCTCGTCGAGGGCGCCGCGGCGCGCGCCCGCCAGGAACCTCCCGCGGAAGCTCGGCACGTTCGTGCCCGGCATCACGTCGCGGAAATAGTCGCGCCCGAGGACGGCCTCGCGCGAAAGCCCGGAGATCGCGCTCGCGCCCTCGCTGAAGGCCACGACGGTGCCGGCCGCATCGAGCCCGATCACGCCCTGGTCCAGGCGGTCGAGCGCGTCCGGCGCCATGACGTCGAGATCGACGTCCGTATCGGGGGCCTGGCTGGGCGGCATCAGGAACGAGACCGGCGCATTCAGACGGGTATGGCGACCGGAATGGCCGAGCGCAATGCTTGTGATGTCGGCAAGAACAACGGCTCAGCTTCTCTGTATGATCTTAGACATAATACTGATAAGTCCTTCTTCAACCGTAGGATGATATACCGGTCGGTCATGCACGGCCTGGGCCGTCTGCTGGTCCGCAACGGCGTAGGTCAGCAGGTGCGCGAGGTGCTCGACGGCCGGCCCGAGCATCTCACCCCCGAGCAGCCGTCCGGACCGGTCGGCCCAGATCCGCATGCCGCCGCGGTTCAGGCCCTCGACGCGGGCGCGCCCCTGGTCCGAGAAATCGAGGGCCCCGACGATCCGTCGATCGTCCTCCGGCTCGTAGGGCGCTCCGATCACCGCCGCCTGGGGATGGGTGAAGACCATCGCGAGGCGCGTCCACGGCTCCGGCGTCGCGACCGGGCGGCCCGCGGCCAGGGCGGCCGCGTTGGCCCCCGCGATGCCGCCCTGACGGCTCGCCTCGTGCAGAACCGGCCGCCAGCCGTCGGCGTCGCCCGCGATCAGGATCGGTGCCCCCGCGCAGACGAGGCTGCGCCGGTCGAAATCCGGCAGGCCCTCCGGCTCGAGGAACAGACCGGTCGCTTCGAGGCACAGGGCCCCCAGATTGGGGGAACGGCCGGTGGCGGCCAGCACCCGCGCCGCCCGCGTGACCTGTTCGCGGCCGTGGCGATCGGTCCAGTGAAGGCGGACGCCGTCGCCGTCCGGAACGGCCTCCCGAAGCTCGGCGCCGAGGTGGAGATCCAGCTCCGCGCCGAAGATCGCGGCGGCCTGCCGGGCGAGACCGGGCTCGGTCAGGCCCGCGACGGTGTCGCCCGCGTCGATCACCGTGACGGCGACGCCGAGACGCGCCATCGCCTGCGCGATCTCGATCCCGACGGCACCGGCCCCCAGGACGGCCAGCGAAGCCGGGAGGTCGGGGATCTCGAAGAGGGTGTCGGTGGTGAGGACGTCCGCGCCGAGGCCGCGCAGGGGCTCCGTGAGGATCGGGCTCGAGCCCGTGGCGATGACCGCGGCCCGGAAGCGGATCCGGGTCGCGCCGTCGATCAGCAGGGAGCGGTCGCTCTCGAACCGCGCCGTGCCGCCGAGGCGCTCGTCGCCGGGCAGAGCGTCGAGGCCGTCGAGCACGCTGCCGACGAACCGGTCGCGCTCCGCGCGGAGGCGCCGCAGCACGGCGGGCCCGTCCACCGCGACCTTGGGAACCCGGATGCCGAACAGGTCGGTGCTGCGCGCCGCGTGCGCGGCCGCGGCCGCGGCGATCAGGAGCTTCGAGGGCATGCAGCCGACCCGCGCGCAGGTCGTCCCGCCGGGCCCGCGCTCGATCAGCACCGACCGCGCCCCCGCCGCGGCGGCGGCGCGGTGGGCCGCGATCCCGGCGGTCCCGGCACCGATCACCGCCACGTCGTAGTCGAGTTCGCGCATCAGCATCCCGGACCGTTCGCCGGGGCCAAAGCGTCACGGCTCAGGTTCGTTCCGCCTGCGCGCTCACGTCTCAGCCAAGCCTGGACCGGCCGGAGCCCCGCGCGCGCCTGGCCCGGCCGCGCGGAGCCGGAAGGTCAGGCGCTGCGGCCGGGGGCCGTGCCGCCGAGGTGGAACACCCGGTGCGGGATCAGCTCGCCGCGCTCGACGTCGCCCACGGCGACCAGGATGCCGGCGCAGGTCGCGAAGGCCTTGCCCTCCACCGGGGCGTCGCGGCCCCGCAGGATGACCGGCTGTCCCCGCATCAGGCGCAGGCCCAGATCGCGCGACACGGCGACCTCCGGGATGGCGTCGAGGGCCGTCTCCACCGGGCGCAGATAGGCGAGGGCCGCCTCGGGGCTGCCGTCGGTCAGGGCCGAGACGGCGCAGGCCGCGGACTCCGAGAAGGGTCCGACCCGGGTGCGGCGCAGGGCGGCCACGTGGCCGTAGCACCCGAGCATCCGGCCGAGATCGCGGGCCAGCGCCCGCACGTAGGTGCCCTTGCCGCACTCCGCCTCGATCACGGTGCGCTCGCCGTCGTGCTCGACGACCGCGAGGCGGTCGATCTGCACGGGCCGGGCGACCAGCTCCACGGTCTCGCCCTCGCGGGCGAGGTCGTAGGCGCGCTCGCCCTGGATCTTGATGGCCGAGTAGCGCGGCGGCACCTGCTCGATCGCCCCCACGAAGGCCGGCAGCGCCGCCTCGACCGCCGCCCGGTCCGGCCGGGCATCGCTCGTCGCGACCGGACGCCCCTCGGCATCGTCGGTGTCGGTCTCGACGCCCCATTGGACGGTGAACCGGTAGGCCTTGCGGCCGTCCATCACGAACGGGACGGTCTTGGTGGCCTCGCCGAGAGCGATCGGCAGGATGCCGGAGGCCAGCGGGTCGAGGGTGCCGGCATGGCCGGCCTTCTTGGCATTGAACGCGCGCTTCACCACCGCGACCGCGTGGGTCGAGGTCATGCCGACATGCTTGTCGAGGATCACCCAGCCCGAGACGTCCCGGCGCTTCGGCCGGTCGGGCCGCGGCCCGCGCTGCGGGCGGCGGCCTTCCGACCCGTGGCGCTCAGCGCTCGGCGGGGGAGCCTGGCGCTCGGCCGGCGGAAAATCTTCCATGGAAACCGTCATGTCCGCGTGTCCCCCGGGGTCGATGCCCCGTCCCTTTCTGCTTGGTATCGGGACTCAATGCCCCGTCCCGGTCTCCGGTTCGTCGTCCTCGGGCGCGGACTCGAGGTCGCGCTGGACCCGCTCGTCCCGCAGCAGCCTGTCGATGCGCGCCGCCTCGTCGAAGGTCTCGTCCCGCCGGAACCGCAGCTCCGGCGCGAATTTCAGATTCACCCGCCGGGCCACCGCCTGACGCAGCACCTTCCGGTGACGCTCCAGCGCGGCGATCACCGGGGCCTCGTCGAGGCCGCCGAGCGGCATCACGTAGGCGGTGGCGAGCTTCAGGTCCGGCGACATCCGCACCTCCGGCACCGTCACGACATGCGTGCCGAGCACCGGATCCTGGATGTCGCCCCGCTGGAGCACCTCGGCCAGCGCGTGCCGCACGAGTTCGGCCACGCGCTGCTGGCGCTGCGAGGGGCCGGTGGAGGTCGGTTTCTGAGCCATTCTGTCTCGGGCCGGCCCGCCGGAGCGGACGGCGCACGTCCTGAAAAAGAAAAGACGGCCGCGGCAGGTGCCGCGGCCGCCCTGTCCGGATGAGTCCGGAGCGTCAGAGGGTGCGGCGGATCTCCTCGACCCGGTAGCACTCGATCACGTCGCCCGCGCGCATGTTCTCGAAGTTCTCGAAGGCCATGCCGCACTCCTGCCCGGAGGTGACTTCCTTCGCGTCGTCCTTGAAGCGCTTGAGCGTCTTGAGCTTGCCCTCGTGGATCACGACGCTGTCGCGGATGAGGCGGACATGCGCGCCGCGCTCCACGATGCCGTCGGTGACGCGGCAACCCGCGACCTTGCCGACCTTCGAGACCTCGAAGACCTCCTGGATCGTCGCCTCGCCCAGGCGCTCCTCGCGGAGCGTCGGCGGCAGCATCCCCGACAGCGTGGCTTTGATGTCGTCCACGAGGTCGTAGATGATGTTGTAGTAGCGGATCTCGATGCCCGCCCGCTCGGCGGCCTCGCGGGCCTCCTTGTGGGCGCGCACGTTGAAGCCGATGACGACGGCCTTCGACGCCTGCGCCAGGGTGATGTCCGACTCGGTGATGCCGCCGACGCCGGCCAGGAGGATGCGGGCCGCGACCTCGTCGTTGCCGAGCTTCTCCAGGGCGCCCGAGATCGCCTCGACCGAGCCCTGCACGTCGCCCTTGATGACGACCGGCAGCTCCTTGCGGCCGGCGCCTTCCTTGAGGTCGCGCATCATGTCGACCAGCGAGCGGTTGGCACCGCCGGTCCGCGCGTTCTGGCGCTCGCGCTTCTGACGGGCGCGGTACTCGGTGACCTCGCGGGCGCGGGCCTCGTTCGGCACCACGATCACGCGGTCACCGGCATCCGGCGTGCCGTTGAAGCCCAGAACCTCGACCGGAACCGAGGGGCCGGCGTACTGCACGTTCTCGCCGAGATCGTCGATCAGGGCGCGCACGCGGCCCCACTCGGCGCCCGCGACGACGATGTCGCCGGTGAACAGGGTGCCGCGCTGGACCAGGACCGTGGCCACGGGGCCGCGGCCGCGGTCGAGCTGGGCCTCGATGACCGTACCCTCGCCGTCGCGCTTCTCGTTCGCGCGCAGGTTCATGATCTCGGCCTGGATCTGAATGCCCTCCAGGAGCTGCGGCAGGCCGGCGCCGGTCTTGGCCGAGACCTCGAACTCGAGGGTCTCACCGCCCATCGACTCGACCTGGATGTCGTGCTGCAGCAGCTCCGTGCGGACCCGCTCCGGCTTGGCGTCCGGCTTGTCGATCTTGTTGACCGCGATGATCATCGGGACGCCGGCCGCCTTGGCGTGCTGGATGGCCTCGATGGTCTGGGGCATGACGCCGTCGTCGGCCGCCACCACGATCACCACGATGTCGGTGACCTTGGCGCCGCGGGCACGCATCGACGTGAACGCCGCGTGGCCGGGCGTGTCGATGAAGGTGATCATGTCACCGGAGGGCGCCGCGACCTGATAGGCGCCGATATGCTGGGTGATGCCGCCGGCCTCGCCCTCGACCACGTTCTCCTTGCGGATCGCGTCGAGCAGCGACGTCTTGCCGTGGTCGACGTGGCCCATGATGGTGACCACCGGCGGACGGGGATCGAGATCCTCCTCCAGATCCGGCTCGTCGGAGGAGAGACCCTCCTCGACGTCGGACTCGGCGACGCGGCGCACCGTGTGGCCGAGTTCCTCGGCGATGAGCTGGGCGGTGTCCGAGTCGATCACGTCGGTGATCTTGTGGATCTGACCCTGCTTCATGAGCAGGCGGATCACGTCCACGGCCCGCTCCGACATGCGGTTGGCGAGTTCCTGGATGGTGATCGTCTCGGGGATCGTCACCTCGCGGGACAGCTTCTCCTTCTGCTCCACGTGGCCGCGGCCGCTCATGCGCTGCTGACGGCGGCGGAACGAGGCGACCGAGCGCGTGCGCTCGTCCTCGCCCGAGGTCGCGTTGGCGATGGTCAGCCGGCCGCGGTTGCGGTCGCCGCCCGGGGATTTCGGGGTCTTCGGCGGCGCGATGATCTTGAGCGGCATGCCGGGACGGCGGATCACCCGCTTGGTCTCGGACTCGTCCTCGTTGGTCTGGGCGCCGCGACCGGCGGGGCGCGCCAGGCCGGCGGCGATCACCACCAGCGGGAACGGCACCGCGAGGGCGAAGATCGCCACGAAGGCGGCGAGCGCCACGAGCCGGTCCGCCCGGTCGCGGAGGGCGCGGCCGCCGAGCCGCCAGAGGGCGTGCAGCACGACGGTGAGCACGGCCGCCTTGAGGCCGAAGAACAGCCCGGCGACCGCGTCGACATGGCCGTAGAGCACGTAGAGCCAGCTCAGGGCCATCAGGGCGAGGAGCCCCGGCAGCACGAACAGCCCCCCGGCGACGAGGCCGCCCACCGACCCGTGCATCAGCCAGCCGATATAGGTGGCGAGTTGCTGCGCCTCCGGCCCCGGCAGCAGGGTGCAGAACCCGAGACCGTGCAGGAAGCGCCGCTCGGAGATCCAGCGCCGCTCCTCCACCAGGATGCGGTGCATCACGGCGATCTGCCCGGCCGGCCCGCCGAAGGAGAGCGCCGCCACCCGCAGCCAGACCGGGACGGCCTCGGCCAGCGACGGGGCGGCAGGCGGCGCGCTCAGGCGGTCCGCGGCAGCCCGGTCTCGATCAGGCGCGCCCACAGGGAAGCCCCGTACGGCGCGGCCGCGTCGTTGAAGTCGTAGTGCGGGTGGTGGAGCGAGGCACTGTCGCCGTTGCCAATGAACATGTACGCGCCGGGGCGGCGGCCGAGCATGTAGGAGAAGTCCTCGGCGGTCATCATCGGCGCCACCCCCCGGTCGACGTTCTCCCCACCGACCAGCGCCTCGGCGACGCCGGCCATGAAGTTGGTCTCGGCCGGATGGTTCTCGGTCACCGGGTAGCTCGCCCCGTACGCGACCCGGCCCCGCGCGCCGAAGCCGCCGGCGATCTCGGCCACCAGGGACTCGATCCGCGCCTTGATCTGGCCGCGCACGGCCTGCGACAGGGTGCGCATCGTGCCCCGCATGGTGACGGTCTGCGGCAGGACGTTGAAGGCCTCGCCGGCCTCCAGCGCGCAGACCGAGACCACGGCCGACTGCACCGGGTCGAGGTTGCGCGACACGATGCTCTGCAGGGCGATGATCACGTGGCTCGCCACGAGCACGCTGTCGACGGCGTTCTGCGGCAGGGCCGCGTGCCCGCCTCGCCCCTCGATCGTGACCGTGAAGCGGTCGGTCGAGGCCATGATCGGCCCCGGCCGGATCGCGAAGGTGCCGACCGCCATCCCGGGGATGTTGTGCATCCCGTAGACCGACTCGATCCCGAACCGCTCCATCAGGCCGTCGTCGACCATGGCCTCGCCGCCGCCGCCGCCCTCCTCGGCGGGCTGGAAGATCAGCACGGCCGCCCCGTCGAAATCCCGGGTCTCGGCGAGGTACTTGGCGGCGCCGAGCAGCATGGCGGTGTGCCCGTCGTGGCCGCAGGCGTGCATCTTGCCCGGCACGGTCGAGCGGTAGGGCAGGTCGCGCACCTCCTGGATCGGCAGGGCGTCCATGTCGGCGCGCAGGCCGATGGCGCGGTTCGAGCTGCGTCCCCGGCCGCGGATGACGCCCACCACCCCGGTGCGGCCGATACCGGTGACGACCTCGTCGCAGCCGAAGGACCGCAGCGTCTCGGCGACGAAGCCGGCGGTGCGGTCGACGTCGTAGAGCAGCTCGGGATGAGCGTGCAGCTCGTGCCGCCACGCCGTCATCGTGTCGGCGAAGGCGCGGATCCGTTCGAGGACGGGCATCGGGTCGGGGCTCTCGTGGCCTTTGCGGGTGGGCCGGACCAGCAAAGCCGGGGCCAGAGCCGCCGTCAACGGCCACGCTTGGCGAGCGCGCGGATCGCCCGCTGCGGCGTCGGCCCGTGATCCGGCGCCGCGAGATCATCGAGGATCGGACATTCTGGACGCGCGTCGCCGCAGCAGGCCTCCGCCAGATGCTCCAGCGTCCGGGCCATGCCCTCCATCTCGGCGATGCGGCGGCGCAGATCGGCGATCTGCTCCTGCGCGATCGCCTTCACCCCGGCGCTCGGCCGGGCGCGGTCGCGCCACAGCGCCAGGAGATCCGCGATCGCGTCCACGCTGAAGCCGAGGTCGCGGGCGCGGCGGATGAAGCGGAGCGTGTGCAGGTCCGCCTCGCCGTAGTGGCGGTAGCCGGCCTCGGACCGGGCGGCCGGCGGCAGCAGGCCTGTCGCCTCGTACCAGCGGATCATCTTGGCCGAGACGCCCGTCCGGCGCGCCGCCTCGCCGATCGTCAGGATCGCCCCGGTCATGCCGGCCTCGTCGCGGCGCGGGCGGGTGCCTCGGCGACCGCAGGCCTCCCGCCGGCCCGCCGCAGCCGCAGGGCGTTGCCGAGGACGAACACGCTCGAGAACGCCATGGCGCCGGCGGCCAGGACCGGCGACAGGGCCGGGCCGCCGAAAGGCACCAGCACGCCGGCCGCCACCGGGATCAGCGCGGCGTTGTAGGCGAAGGCCCAGAACAGGTTCTGGCGGATATTGGCCATGACCGCCCGCGACAGCGCCAGGGCCTCGACCAGGGCCTCGAGATCGCCCGACATCAGCACCACGTCGGCACTCTCGACGGCGATGTCGGTGCCGGTGCCGATCGCCAGCCCGACATCGGCCTCGGCCAGGGCCGGCGCGTCGTTGATGCCGTCGCCCACGAAGGCCACCGGCCCGTGCTGTGCCCGGAACCGCTGGACCGCCTCGACCTTCCCGCCGGGCAGCACGCCGGCGGCCACGGCGTCGATGCCGAGGCTGCGCGCCACGCCGGCGGCGGTGACGGGATCGTCGCCCGTGACCATCGCCACCGCGAGGCCGCGCGCCTTCAGGGCCGCCTGCCCCCGCTCCGCGGGGGCGGCGCCGTCGGCGCGGGGGCTGCCGGACGCGGAGCGGGGGCAGGCTCACGGGCAGGGGCGGCCGGCGCCGCACCGATGACGCGGCGCTTCACCGTCTCGACCACGACCTGCTTGGAGCGGCCATGGGAGAAGCTCTGACGCACGGTGCCCGCCTCGATCGGCCGCTTGAGGCCGAGCGGCTTCGGGGAAGTCCGGTTCAGAGTCTTGTCGCCCGGGTTGTTCGTATCGCTCATTCAGCCTGAACCCTGAGGGTTTCCATCGTCCCGTGAACCGACACCCGGTGGCGCCGGTCAAAATAGTCCTGCGTCGTCAACGTGAGGCTTCGTCGATCCCGCCGATTCGGGCTGGATCGGGCTCCCCGGTCGCCGCGGCGGCGCCCTCGAAGGAGCGTAGCCGACGCCAACGCGACAGGCAGCCGGCGGCTCCGGCTCCTGCGACGAGCGCAGCGTGTATCACATGATCCCGACCTAAGGCCATGTCCAATTCGTCCTCGGACAGGTCATCGATGATCGGGATCCTTGACATGGCGTCACCGTGGCGCCTGTGCAAGGCCGACGCGATCTTGCGCCGGCCGTCCGGGCTCGCCTCGGCGGCGTGGATCACCGCGATCGCGCCGGGCTGGCCGCCGATCGCGGCTTCCACCTTGGAGAAGCCCGCGACCACGCAGCCCGCCTTGTTGGCCATGGCGATGGCCTGCCGGAGATCGTCCCGCAGTCCGGCGGCGATCCGGTCCGGCAGGTCGGGGGCGGCCGGCGTCGGCCCCTTGAACGCCCGCGAGAACAGGTTCTTCCGCACGGCGGTCGCGACCGCCTCGCGCCGGGCGCTGATCCAGGCGCCGCGGCCCGGAAGCTTGGCGCGCAGGTCGGGCACGACGCTGCCGTCCGGCCCGCGCACGAACCGGATCATCGCGTCCGGCGCCTGGGCGACGCGCGTCACGATGCAGGTCCGCTCGGGCAAGCGGCGGCCGGGGCCGGCATCGAGCCCCCCGGCATCCAGCCCGTCCTCGGGCGAAGTCGTGTCGACCGCGACCATCGCGCCTCCGCGTCCGGCTCTCGGCTCAGGCCCCGGCCTGCGCGGGGGCGGTCTCTTCGCCCTCGGCCGCCTCGGCGCCCTCCTCGGCCCCTTCCTCGGCTTCCGGCTCCGGCAGGGCCTCGATCCAGCCCGCCTTGAGGCGGGCGGCCATGATCAGGGCCTCGGCCTCGGCGCGGGACAGGTCGAACCCGTCGAGGTAGCCGGCGTGGCGGACGGCCTCGGGGCCGCGGCCCTCCGTGTAGCCGACGAGGTCGTCGGTGGCGCAGCCCGCCAGATCCTCGACGCTCTTCACGTCGTTCTCGCCCAGCGCCACCATCATGGGCGTGGTGATGCCGTCGATCTCGCGCAGCTCATCGGACACGCCGAGCTCGGTGCGGCGCGCGTCGTGCGCCTGCTCGATCCGGGCGAGGTGATCCTGGGCGCGGGCCTGGATCTCGGTGCCGGTCTCCTCGTCAAGGCCCTGGATGCCGGACAGCTCATTGAGATCGACGTAGGCGATCTCCTCGACGTTGCGGAAACCCTCGGCCGCCAGCAGCTGGCCGACGGTCTCGTCGACGTCGAGCGCCTCCATGAACACCTGGGTCCGCTCGGCGAACTCCTTCTGGCGGCGCTCCGACTCCTCGGCCTCGGTGAGGATGTCGATGTCCCAGCCGGTGAGCTGCGAGGCGAGGCGCACGTTCTGGCCGCGGCGGCCGATCGCCAGGGACAGCTGGTCGTCCGGAACGACCACCTCGATGCGGTCGGCCTCCTCGTCGAGCACCACCTTCACCACCTCGGCGGGCTGGAGCGCGTTGACGATGAAGGTCGCCTCGTCCTCCGACCACGGGATGATGTCGATCTTCTCGCCCTGCAGCTCGCCGACGACGGCCTGCACGCGCGAGCCGCGCATGCCCACGCAGGCGCCGACCGGGTCGATGCTGCCGTCGCGGGAGATCACCGCGATCTTGGCGCGGGAGCCCGGATCGCGGGCCACCGCCTTCACCTCGACGATGCCGTCGTAGATCTCCGGCACTTCCTGGCCGAACAGCTTGGCCATGAACTGCGGGTGCGAGCGCGACAGGAAGATCTGCGGGCCGCGGACCTCCGAGCGCACGTCGAACAGGTAGGAGCGGATGCGGTCGCCCGGGCGGAAGGTCTCGCGCGGGATCATCTCGTCCCGGCGCACGATGCCCTCGCCGCGGCCGAGGTCGACGATCACGTTGCCGTACTCGACGCGCTTGACGATGCCGTTGAGGATCTCGCCGATGCGGTCCTTGTACTCGTCGAACTGGCGGGCGCGCTCGGCGTCGCGCACCTTCTGGACGATGACCTGCTTGGCCGACTGGGCGGCCACGCGGCCGAAATCGAAGGGCGGCAGGGTGTCGGAGATGACGTCGCCGACCAGCGCGCCCGGGTTGTAGCGGCGGGCCTGGTCGAGGGTGATCTCGCGGGCGTCGTTCTCCACCTGGTCGACGACCAGGAGGTGGCGCGAGAGGCGGAGCGCCCCGGTCTTCGGGTCGATCTCGGCGTGAACGTCGGTCTCGGCGCCGTAGCGGGAGCGGGCAGCCTTGGCGATCGCCTCCTCCATCGCGTCGATCACGATGGAGCGGTCGATCACCTTCTCGCGGGCGACCGCGTCGGCGATCTGGAGGAGTTCGAGCCTGTTGGCGCTGACGACGGCCATCGGTGTCAGTCCTTCTCTTCCGTCAAATCTTCGGCCCGGCCGCCGGGCGGCCGGCGCGGGGGTCTCAGTGCAGGGAGTCGCGGTCCTTGAGCCGCGACGCCTTGGTCACGATGGGCTTCTTCGGGCCGGTCCGGGCCTGCTTCTGGGGCTTGCCGGCGGGGCTGGCCTTGCGGGGACCCTTCGGCTGGAAGGGTGCGCGCGCCGGCGGCGGCGCGCTCTCCGCGGCAGCCTCCTCGTCGTCGGCCTCCTCGTCATCCTCGTCCGCGGCGGCCGGTCCGCCGCGGCGGAGCGACTCGCGGATCAGCGCGTCGGTGAGGACGAGATGGGCCTCCGCGAGGTCCTTCAGCGGCAGGTCGATGCGGCTCGGCAGCCCTTCCTTCACGTCGGGCAGGTCGATCGGGACGGTCGTTCCCGTCGGGTCCGGCGCGCCCAGGATGCCGCGGAAGCGCTTGCGCCCGTCCAGCGGCGGGCTCAGCTCGACCTTGGCCTCGTAGCCCACCCAGCGGGCGAAGTCGGAGACCCGCACCAGCGGCCGGTCGATCCCCGGAGAGGAGACCTCCAGGTTGTAGGCGCCGCCCACCGGGTCGTCGACGTCGAGGATGGGCGAGATCGCGCGGCTCACCGCCTCGCAATCGTCGATCGTGAAGGTGCCGTCCGGCCGCTCCGCCATGATCTGCACGGTGCAGCCGTTGACGTTGGACATCCGCACCCGGACCAGCCGGAAGCCGAGGCCCGCGAGCGGTCCCTCGATCGCCTGCGCGACGCGCGCGGCGATTCCGGCCTCGCGGACGAGGCGCTTCTCGGACAGATCCGCTTCAATCTCGGACGACATGGGTGTTCAGCGCGCAACCTTCGCGGGGTTCTGCCTGGCCGCCCGCGGCGCGGGGCCTCGTGCGGCGAGAGGGCGTGCGGCGAAAAAAAAGAGCGGACCCGGTGGGGCCCACTCCCGAACCGCAGCCTCTCGACTGCCATCAGAACTGTTGAGAGCTAGATAGCGGCCCTCGGCCCGGAGCGCAAGGCGGATCCGCCGCGCCGCGCAACCCCGCCCGTCCCGACCTCCGCCTCATCCTTCGACGCCCGCTTCGCGGTCATCTCAGGATGAGGGGATCGGTTGAAGATCGGCCGCGTTTCAGCCGCTGCGCGGCACCCGCCCCTCCAGCGGATAGGCCGGATCGTTGTAGCCCGGCGTGGTCGGGTGGCCGGCGGCGACGAACCCGTCGACCAGCGCCTCGTCCTCCGGGGTGAAGGCGTAGTCGAGGGCGCCGAGATATTCCTGCCACTGCGCCTCCGTCCGCGGCCCGGCGATCACGCCCGTGACGAGGCGGTTGTTCAGCACCCAGGCGGTGGCGAACTGACCGGCCGTGATGCCGCGGGCCTCGGCGTGCTCCTTCAGCGTCCGGGCGATGCGCAGGGATTCCGGGCGCCACTCGGTCTGCATCATCCGGGCGTCCTGGCGGCCGGCGCGCGACTCGGCCGGCGGCGGCGCGTCGGGATCGTACTTGCCGGTGAGCACGCCGCGGGCGAGCGGCGAGTACGGCACGACGCCGAGCCCGAAATGCGCGCAGGCCGGCAGGTGCTCGGTCTCGGGCATGCGGTTGAAGGCGTTGTAGTAGGGCTGGCTCACCACCGGCCGGTCGATCCCGGCCTCGTCGCAGAGCCGGCAGATCTCGGCGACCCGCCACGAGCGGTGATTCGAGACGCCGAAATGGCGGATCTTGCCCGCCCGCACGAGGTCGGCGATCGCCCGCACCGTCTCGGCGAGCGGCGTGTCGTGGTCCTCCTTGTGGAGGTAGTAGATGTCGATGAAATCGGTGCCGAGGCGGCGCAGGCTGTCCTCGGCGGCCTTCATCACGTGGACGCGCGAGAGGCCGCGGTCGTTGACGCCCGGCCCGGTCGGGTTGGCGACCTTGGTGGCCAGGACCCAGGCGTCGCGCTCGGCCTTGATGGCCCGGCCCGTGATCTCCTCCGAGCGGCCCTCCGTGTAGACGTTGGCCGTGTCGATGAAGTTGATGCCGGCCTCCCGGGCGCTGGCGACGACGCGGCCGGCCGTGGCCTCGTCGGTGGGGCCGCCGAACATCATCGTGCCGAGACAGATCGGCGAGACCTTGAGGCCGGAGCGGCCGAGCGTGCGATACTGCATGGGATCCATCCAACGTCCGTCGTCCCGCTATCTCGCCGCGGGAACGGCGCGGTCAACCACAACACAGGTCAACGCCGCCCTGTAACCGGCGCGCGGCCGCGGCGAACCGACCCGTGACGGCACCGATGGCCCGGGCAGCCGTTCCCGCCGGTGGCCCGTTCCACCGGCGCGGCGCCGTCGTAAACCGCGAAGCTTCCGTTCGGACCCATGATCGATCGCTTGGCCGCTCCCCTCGGCATCCCCCTCCCCTGGCTCGACCGGGCCGGCCGCCTCTCCTGGCTGAAGCTCGCGGTGTTCGCGGGCTGCGTCGCGCCCGCGCTCTACCTCGCGGCCGCGTACCGGCTCGACGCCCTCGGGGCGAAGCCGATCACCGCGCTGATCCACGCTACCGGCGAGTGGGCGGTGCGCTTCCTGCTCTTCTCGCTGGCGATCTCGCCGCTGCGCCGCCTCGCGGACTGGCCGAAGGTCCTCGTGGTGCGGCGCATGCTCGGCGTGACCGTGATGGCCTACGCGGTGGCCCACCTCACCCTCTACGCCGTCGACCAGAACCTGATCCTCACCAAGGTGATCTCGGAGATCGCGCTCCGGCTCTACCTGACGATCGGCTTCGTGGCCCTGATCGGCCTGATCGCCTTGGGGCTGACCTCCACGGACGCGGCGATCCGCAACCTCGGCCCGAACTGGAACCGCCTGCACCGCCTCACCTACACGATCGCCGTGGCGGCCCTGGTCCACTACTTCCTGCAGTCGAAGATCGACGTCACCGACCCGGTCTTCTCGGCCGGCCTGTTCCTGCTGCTGATGGGCTGGCGGGTGATGCGGCGTTTCCAGTGGCCGGAGCGGCCCTGGTCGCTCCTCCTCCTGGCGATCGCCGCGGGGCTCGCGACCGCCGGGCTGGAGGCCGCGTGGTACGGCCTCGCCAGCGGTGTGCCGGCCAACCTCGTCCTCGCCGCCAACCTGGACTTCTCCGGCCCGATCCGGCCGGCCTGGTGGGTGCTGGCCGTCGGCCTGTCGCTCCCGCTGGTGGCGCTCGTGCGCGGCCCGAAGGCCCCGATACCGGGCAGGCGACCGGCCCAGGCGGCCCGCCGGGAGCCTATCCGAGAGCCCGTCCGAGAGCCCGTCCGAGAGCCCGTCCGAGAGCCCGTCCGAGAGCCCGTCCGAGAGCCCTTGTCGCCGTCGGCCTGATGCCGCAGAACCCGCTCCCGGTCCTCCGCCGCCGGCGGTCCCGGGCCAAGCGGAGCTTTCGAGACGCCATGCGCGGCACGCCTCTCCTGATCGCGGGCTTGCTCGCGCCGACCCTCGCCTTCGCGACGCCCGCGAAGCCGGCCGCCAAGGCGGCGCCCGCCGCGCCGCCCCCNGCTGCGCGCGGAGCTGCGCGTCCCCGGGCTCGGGCGCCGACAGGACCAGCACCCGCGCCCGGTCGCGGTAACCGTCGAGGGGACCGGCCAGCGCGGCCCCCGCCGCCAGGGCTGCCAGCCCGAATCCCAGTGCCGTCTCCCGCATGCCGCCGCTCCGCGCTCTCGTGTCGGGACAACGCGCGACTCGGCCGCGCGATCGCGCCGGTGCCTTTGCCTCCCGGGCCCGGCGCCCCAGATCGGGGCGGAAGCCCGCTTCCCGGAGTCCGCCATGACCACCGCCATGAACCGCCGAATCGTCCTGGCCTCGCGCCCGCACGGCGAGCCGCGGCCCGAGAATTTCCGCCTGGAGGAGGTGCCGGTGCCGCAGCCCGGACCCGGCCAGGTCCTCCTGCGCACCCGCTGGCTGTCGCTGGACCCCTACATGCGCGGCCGGATGAGCGACGCGAAATCCTACGCGGCGCCCGTCGAGATCGGCGCGCCGATCACCGCCGAGACGGTGGGCGAGGTCATCGCCTCCAACCACCCGGATCACGCCGTGGGCGACCTGCTGACGGCCTTCGCGGGCTGGCAGGACTACTTCGTCACCGACGCCAAGGGCTCGCGCAAGGTCGACCCCGATGCCGCCCCGCCCTCGACGGCGCTGGGCGTGCTCGGGATGCCGGGCATGACCGCCTATACCGGCCTCCTCAACATCGGCCGGCCGAAATTCGGCGAGACCGTCGTGGTGGCGGCCGCCGCCGGCCCCGTGGGGTCCCTGGTCGGCCAGATCGCCAAGATCCACGGCGCCCGCGCCGTCGGGATCGCCGGCGGCCCCGAGAAGTGCCGCTACCTCACCGAGGAGCTCGGCTTCGATGCCGCCATCGATCACCGCGGGTCCGACCTGCCGGGCGCGCTGGCGGCCGCCTGCCCGAAGGGCATCGACGTGTATTTCGAGAATGTCGGCGGCGCGGTCTTCGCCGCCGTGCTGCCGCTGCTCAACCCGTTCGCGCGGATCCCGGTCTGCGGCCTCGTCTCCGCCTACAACGCCACCGAGGTGCCCCCCGGCCCGGACCGCCTGCCCGGCCTGATGCGCGCGGTCCTGACCAACCGGCTGCACATCCAGGGCTTCATCGTCTGGGATTTCGCCGAACAGGCCGACACGTTCCGCAAGGAGGTCGCCGGGTGGATCCAGGACGGGCGCGTCCGCTACCGCGAGGACGTGGTCGAGGGGCTGGAGAATGCCCCGGAGGCGTTCATCGGCCTGTTGAAAGGTCGGAATTTCGGCAAGCTCGTCGTCCGCGTCGCCTGAGAGCGGCTTGCTGCCGAAACGGAACGGATATAGAACAAATCGATCCGTCGGCGCTGCGGAAAGCGGGCACAAGCCCGCCTCGCCGGTTGCCGCTCCGGAGGCCCGGGCGCATGGTTCGCGCGCCGCCGGGCTGGTGCCCTGTGAGATCCGTACGACTAGGAGAGAGCGATGGCGGGCAGCGTCAACAAGGTGATTCTGGTGGGCAATCTCGGGCGCGATCCCGAGATGCGCCGTCTCGGTTCGGGCGACCCGGTCTGCAACCTGCGACTCGCGACGTCGGAGTCGTGGAAGGACAAGGCGACCGGCGAGCGCAAGGAGAAGACCGAGTGGCACTCGGTCGTGATCTACAACGACAACCTCGCCCGGGTGGCCGAGCAGTACCTGCGCAAGGGCTCGAAGGTCTACATCGAGGGCCAGCTCCAGACCCGGAAGTGGACCGACAATTCCGGCGTCGAGAAGTACACGACCGAGGTGGTCCTCCAGCGCTTCCGCGGCGAGATGACGATCCTCGACGGGCGCGGCGGCGGCGGCGACTTCGCCGGCGAGGACGAGGGTGGCGGCCAGATCAGCCGCGGCGGCGACTTCGGCGGTGGCCGGGGCGGTGATCGCGGCGGCGATTTCGGCGGCGGCCGCGCCCAGGGCGGCGAGCGGCGTCCGGCCCCGGCTTCCTCGGGTGGCGGCGGTGGCGGTGGCAGCCGCGGCGGCTACGACCTCGACGACGATATCCCGTTCTAGGACCGCCTGCGAGCCGGAGGCCCTGCACCGTCACCCGAGTCGGCCTGCCCGACCCGGGTGACGCGGACATCCGGGCCAAGAAGGCGGCCGAGGAGGCCGGCCTCACCGGCCCCCGCAGGCCGACCCTCGGCGCCAGTGCGGGCACCCGCGCGCGCGCGAAGAGGTCGGCGCCGACCGTTTCGCCCGCAGCCCGAACCAGCGTGGCCTCGTCGCAGGTGCGCGCGACCTTCAGGCCGAGCGCCTCGAGCCGCGCGTGCTCGGCGCAGTAGGCGGCGATCCGGGCGCGCCCGTAGGCCGGCATCGGCGCGAGCAGCCGGTCGCGCTCCGCATCGTCGGCGCGGAACAGGGCCGAGATCAGCTCGATCGGAACCGGGTACCGCGCGAGGGCGCTGGGGTGGGGTCGGTTGCCGTCGCGCGCCATGGATGCCTCTCCGCTTCGCTGTGCGGTGGAAGGTTCGGCAACCATAGTTAATGATCAGTTGTGATCCCGGCCGGAACAAGGGTCCCGGGCCGAGCGGCTTTCCGGAATGCCCGGCGCGTCGAGCGTCCGTTGTGTCAGCGACGGGGTGGGCTCACCCAGGCGCCGCCGGACGCGCGATCCGATCGTGGCGTCACGAACGGGGGCTCCGCGTCCGCCCAGCGGACGGCAGGGTCCGCGGCCGGCGCGATCGAGCCCGTCGTCTCCGGGTCCGCCCACGCGGGGGCGTTCGCGGCGACCGGCGCGGGTGACGCGGACGGATCCGGCAGGTTCCGCTCGTAGCCCGCGACGACCGCCGCGAGGGCGATCGCCATGAGGAGGAACGCTAGACCGTCGACGATCATGGAGCCGAGTCTCGGCATGGTGCCCGCGCCTGTTGACCAAGTGTCCGGGCTACGGCGGCAGGGTTAACGAACCCTGTCCGGACCTGGCGGATCGGGCCGTCGCCCTCAGATGTTGCGCGCGCCGCGCAGTGTCTTGAGGCCGATGCCCGTCGACTCGAAACCGCCGTCGACGGCGAGCTGCTGACCGGTGATGTAGGAGGCGCGCTCCGAGCAGAGGAACACGATCGCCTCCGCGAGCTCCGTCTCCAGTCCGTACCGGCCGAGGGGGACGGCGTCGTGGTAATCGGCCCGGATCTCAGGGCTGTGCACCGCCTTGGCCATCGCGGTGTCCACCGGGCCGGGGGCGACGGCGTTCACGCGGATCCCGTACTGCGCCAGCTCGGCGGCCTGCTGCTTGGTGAGCTGGGCGAGGCCCGCCTTGCTGGTGCCGTAGGCCGTCCGGAGCGTCGAGGCGCGCAGGCCCGAGATCGACGTGATGTTCACGATCGCCCCGCCGCGCTCGGACAGGAGCGGGACGGCCGCCTGCGTGCACAGGAACGGGCCGGACAGGTTGACCGCGAGCACCCGCGACCAGTCGGCGAAGGTGGTCTCGGTCAGCGGCTTGAAGATCGCGATGCCGGCATTGTTGACCAGGGCGTCGAGGCGGCCGAACCGGTCGGCGACCTGCCGGATCGCCGCCGCCACCGCTTCGGGGTCGGAGACGTCGGCCGTCACCGCGAGCGTGGCCTCCGGGTGCCCGAGCCGCTGGGCCGCCGCCGCCGCGCCCGGGCCGTCGATGTCGAGAAGGGCGACGTTCCAGCCGTCGGCGAGGAAGCGGGTCGCGGTGGCGAGGCCTATGCCGCGGGCGGCCCCCGTCACCAGCGCGGTCCGGGCCTGGGCGTCGCTCATGGTCGTCTCCGTCGGGATCGGCGGCGCCCGGATGGCGCGGGGCGGCGTTCGGGTCCGCAGCGGCGCCAGCGCCGCCTGCCGGATCCCGAGGCCTTGGGGCCGTGCCGCCGATGAGAACCGATCCGCGGTCAAGCTCTGATCGATCGCGCGCGCGCCGTCGAGGGTCTGCCCGAACATCCGCCCGGCGATGACCGGCGTCCCGGTCCCCGCTCACACCCGGTCGAACCGGTCCTCATCCGCGCGCCGATGGGTGAACAGGCGGACCAGACCGAGGCCGATCAGACCGGTCGCGCCCGCCAGGATCAGGGCGGGCCGGACGCCCGTGCGCGCCGCCGCGCGGTCCAGCGCCACCTCCAGACTTCCCGCGATATTGGTGGCCAGCGGCACGACTTGCGTGTCGAGGAACAGTTTCGGACCTGACGGACCCGAAGGCTTTCTCAAGAGATAGTCTCGACCGACCGCCATATTAATCTCCGTTAGGATCAGGACAATCTCGCGAACAAAGCACCACGCCCGCGGTTTCAACGGAGAACGTCGCGATATGGCCGCCGTTTCCCGGCGGCACGGTCCGGAGATCGCCCCTTGGACAAGCCCGAATTCAAGCCGTACCGCCTCCCCGCCGGCGGGTGGGGCTCCGCCCTGTCGGTGGGCAACATCCTGCGGCGCGAGGGCGTGCTGGCGAGCGGACCGATCGCACTCAGCCGGCACAACAAGGTCGACGGCTACCAGTGCAACAGCTGCGCCTGGGTGAAGCCCGCGAGCCCGCTGCCCTTCGAGTTCTGCGAGAACGGCGCGAAGGCCGTGGCCTGGGAACTCACCGCCCACCGCTGCACGCCGGACTTCTTCGCGACCCACACGGTCACGGAACTGCTGAACTGGGACGATTACCGCCTGGAGCAGACCGGCCGCCTCACCCACGCGATGCGCTACGACCCGGCCACCGACAAGTACGTCCCGGTCTCCTGGGGCCACGCCGTCGAGGAGATCGCCCGCGAGCTCAGGGCTGTCCCGGACCGGCAGAAGGGCACCGTGTTCTACAGCTCGGGCCGCCTGTCGAACGAGGCGAGCTACCTCTACCAGCTCTTCGCCCGGCTCTACGGGAACAACAACCTGCCGGACTCGTCCAACATGTGCCACGAGACGACCTCGGTGGCGCTGCCGGCCAGCATCGGCCAGGCGGTCGGCTCAGTGTCGCTCGACGACTTCGCCCATTCCGACTGCATCATGTTCTTCGGCCAGAATCCCGGCAGCAACGCGCCGCGGATGCTGCACCCGCTGCAGGAGGCGAGCCGGCGCGGCGTCCCGATCATCACCTACAACCCGCTGCGCGAGCGCGGCCTGGAGCGGTTCCTGAACCCGCAATCCCCCACCGAGATGCTCACCGGCAAGGCGACGCGGATCAGCTCGCAGTACCACCAGGTGAAGGCGGGAGGCGATCTCGCCGGCATCGCGGGCATCTGCAAGGCGGTCCTCGCCCTGCACGACGCGGCCCGGGC
The DNA here is from genome assembly GCF_036441335.1 of Methylobacterium mesophilicum. Lineage (GTDB taxonomy): Bacteria > Pseudomonadota > Alphaproteobacteria > Rhizobiales > Beijerinckiaceae > Methylobacterium > Methylobacterium mesophilicum_B. The sequence continues at coordinate 30,213 of NZ_MLBW01000009.1, read as the reverse complement.
CCGGGGTGGGGACGCCGTCCTCGACGAGGCCTTCATCCGCGACAACACCCACGGCTTCGACGCCTTCGCCACCTGGCTGCGTGCCCAGGACTGGGACGAGCTGGAGCGCCGCTCCGGCCTGCACCGGGCCGACATGGAATCCACCGCCCACGTCTACAGCCACGCCAAGGCGACCATCGGCGTCTACGGCATGGGACTGACCCAGCACCGCGCCGGGGTCGAGACCGTCCAGATGCTGGTGAACCTGCTGCTGATGCGCGGCAATATCGGTCGCTCCGGCGCCGGGATCTGCCCGATCCGGGGTCACTCCAACGTGCAGGGGCAGCGCACGATGGGGATCACCGAGAAGCCCGAGCTGTTCGACCTCGACCGGCTGGGCCAGCAGTTCAACTTCGCGCCGCCGCGCGAGCCGGGCTACAACACCGTCGAGGCCTGCGAGGCGATCCTGCGGGACGAGGTCAGCGCCTTCGTCATGCTCGGCGGCAACTTCGCCCGCGCCATCCCCGACCACGGCCAGATGGAGCCGGCGTGGCGCCGGATCCCCCTGACCGTCAACGTCATCACCAAGCTGAACCGGACCGCCCTGCTGCCGGGCGCGATCAGCTACATCCTCCCGGTCACCGGCCGCCTGGAGATCGTCGAGACCTCCAAGGGCCAGCAGGTGCTCTCCATGGAGGACACGTCGGCCTGCGTGCACGGCAATCGCGGCCTGCGCCGGCCGGCTTCGCCGCACCTGATCAGCGAGGTCCGCCTGATCTGCGAGCTGGCGCAGCGCGTCCTCGACCCGAACCCGCGGGTGCGCTGGGCGGCCTACAGCGAGGATTTCGCCGAGATCCGCCGCGCGATCGCCGAGACGCTGCCGGACTCGTTCTGGGACTACGAGCGGCGCATGTGGGAGCCCGGCGGCTTCCAGCGCGACCTGCCGGCGAACCGGCGCGCGTGGCGCACGGAATCGGGGCGGGCCAACTTCGTCACCCCGACCGGGCTCGACGAGGACGCCGACATGCCCGATGTCGGCCACGACGCCCTGCGGCTGATGACGCTGCGCAGCAACGACCAGTTCAACACCACGGTCTACGGCTACTCCGACCGCTTCCGGGGCATCAAGAACACCCGGAAGGTGGTGCTGATGAACCGCTCGGACATCGACCGGCGGGGCCTCAAGATCGGCCAGCCGGTCACGCTGCGGACGGTCGCCGATGACGGCGTCGACCGCAAGCTCTCGGGCCTGCTGGTCGTGGCCTACGACATCCCGATCGGCTGCATCGGCGGCTACTACCCCGAGTGCAACGTCCTGATGCCGATCTGGCACTACGCGATCGGCAGCAAGACGCCCGCCGCCAAGGCGATCCCCGTCACGGTGCACCCCGACAGCGACGCGGTCCTCGCGCCGGAGCTGGAATACGACACCGGCTGAGACGCCTGGGCGGGGCGGATGGCCCCGCCGCCATCCGCGCGAGCGCGGCCGCCGGACGCGGCGACGGCTGCGGGATCAGAGCATCGGGATGCCGCCGGTGACCGGCACCAGCGCCCCGGACATGTAGCTGCCCTCGCGGGAGGCGAGCAGCACGTAGGCCGGGGCCAGCTCCGCGGGCTGGCCGGCGCGGCCGAGCGGGGTCTGCGCGCCGAGCTGCGCGATCTGATCCGGGCTCTTCACGATCGGCTGGATCGGCGTCCAGACCGGACCGGGCGCGACGCAGTTCACCCGGATCCCCTTCGGCGCCAGCAGGTTCGACAGGCCGATGGTCAGGCTCGCGATCGCGCCCTTGGTCGCGGCGTAGATCAGCATGCCGGGATCGGCGACCTTGGCCTGCACGCTGGTGCTGTTCACGATCGCCCCGCCCGGCTTCATGTGCGGCACCGCGGCCTGGGCGAGGTAGTACATGGCGAAGACGTTGGCGCGGAACGAGCCCTCGATGTCGGGCGCTGCCAGGTCGTCGAGGCCCTCGTTCACTACCTGGGCCGCGGCGTTGTTCACGAGGATGTCGAGGCGCCCGAAGGCGCCGACGGTGCGCGCCACGAGATCCCGGCACCGGGCCTCGTCGCGGATGTCGCCGGGGAGCAGCAGGCAGCGGCGGCCGGCCTTCTCCACCCAGGCCCGCGTGTCCTCGGCATCCTCCTGCTCGGCCTCGAGGTAGGAGATCGCCACGTCGGCGCCCTCGCGGGCGTAGGCGATCGCCACCGCGCGGCCGATGCCGGAATCGCCGCCCGTGATCAGCGCCGCCTGGCCGGTGAGCAGGCCCTTGCCGACGTAGCTCTCCTCGCCGTGGTCGGGACGCGGCGTCATCCGCGTCGTGAGGCCCGGGCGGGGCTGCTGCTGGTCGCCGGGGAAGGGCGGACGGGGGCCGGCCTCGCGCGGGTCCTGGGTCATCGTGTGCGGCTCCTCGGCGGGGGGATCCGCCGGAACTAGGGCCGCTGCCGCGGTCGCCGCCTGCGCCCGGGGGTCACAGGCGGCGACCGGGACCGTCTCAGAACGCCCGGTTGCGCGTGGCGTGCGGGCCGCCGTAGCGGCGGCGCAGGTAGGACACGACCTTGGGGAGGAGGAAGGCGATCAGGATCTTGCGCATCGGGGCTCGCTCGCGTCACGGGTTCGTGAGCGGGCAATGCTCGGACCGCGCCGCAGTTCCGCGCCCGGTCACAGCTCCAGCGTGAGGGTCACCGGGGCGTGGTCCGAGGGGCGGTCCCAGCCCCTGGCCTCGCGCAAGACCTCGACCTTGCGGACGGTCCCGGCGAGGTCCGGCGACACCCAGGCGTGGTCGAGCCGCCGCCCCTTGTTGGCGGCCGACCAGTCGGGGGAGCGGTAGCTCCACCACGTGTAGATCTTCTCCGGCTCCGGGGTCAGGTGGCGCGCCGCGTCGATCCAGCCGGCCTCCCCGCGCAGCACCTCCAGCGCCTCGGTCTCCACCGGCGTGTGGCTGACCACGTCGAGGAGCTGCTTGTGCGACCAGACGTCGTGCTCCAGCGGCGCGACGTTGAGGTCGCCCACGAGGATCGCAGGTCCGGAGACGCGCTTGCCGCCCCAGGCGCGCAGTTCCGACAGGAAGTCGAGCTTGTGGGCGAATTTCGGGTTGAGGTCGCGGTCCGGCACGTCGCCGCCGGCCGGGACGTAGAAGTCGTGCAGCACGATGCCCGAGGCCGCCCCGGCCTCCGGCCCCAGCACCGCCGAGATGTGGCGGGCGTCCTGGCGCTCGCAGAAGCCCATTACGGCGCGGGTGTGCAGGGGGAAGCGGGAGAGGATCGCGACGCCGTTGTAGCCCTTCTGGCCCGCGAACATCACGTGCTCGTAGCCCGAGCCGCGCAGGGCCTTCAGCGGGAAGGCGTCGTCGGGGCACTTGGTCTCCTGGAGGCAGAGCACGTCCGGTCCGTACTCGGCGAGGAAGCGCAGCACGAGGTCGATGCGCAGGCGCACCGAGTTGATGTTCCAGGTGGTGACGGTGAGTTGCACGGGCGGCGCTGGGGTTCTGACGGCGTTGCGCTCCGATAGCCGATTTCGCGGCCCGCGACAGTCCGCTCACCGCCCGTCGGGCGAAAGGCCGTGCGCGCCCGGCCGGCAGGCGCTATGTCCGGCCCTGCCCTGTCCCGGGCCCCTCGTCGAGGCCCGCCATGGCACACGCCCGCTCGCTCCTGTTCGCCGTCTACTGGGCCGCCTGGACCACGCTGTTCCTCGCGCCGCTGGCGATCTTCCTCCTGTCCGGCTCGCCGCAGCGGCCGATCCGGCGGGCGACGCGGCTCTGGGCGCGCGGGATCCTGGGCGGGCTGCGGCGCATCGTCGGGCTGCGCTACGTCGAGGAGGGCCGCCAGCACCTGCCGGACGAGCCCTGCCTGATCGTCGCCAATCACCAGTCGACCTGGGAGACGCTCGCCTTCCTGGTCCTGGTGCCGGACGTGGCGATCGTCGCGAAGCGGGAGCTGCTAGCGATCCCGGTGGTCGGCTGGTTCCTCCGCCGCTCACCGATGATCGTCATCGACCGGGCCAAGGGCACCCAGGCTCTGCGCACCATGATCGACGGCGGCCGGGAGGCGGTCGCGGCGGGCCGATCGGTCCTGATCTTCCCCGAGGGCACCCGCGGCGCGATCGGCGAGCCGCTGCGCTTCAAGCGCGGCGTCGAGCTGCTCTACGGCCGGCTCGGCCTGCCGGTGGTGCCGGTGGCGCTCAATTCCGGCCTGTTCTGGCCCGGGGGCGCGGCGACCCGGTCCGGCACGGTGGTGGTGAGCTACCTCGCGGCCCTGGCCCCCGGCCTGCCGACCGCAGAGTTCCTGCACGGGACGGAGGGCGCGATCGATCGGGAGCTGGACCGGTGGCGGCCGGGCGCCGCGGCGGGGCTCGGCGCCCCGTGAGGGGCGACCCCGTCACTTCTGCGATTGCTGGATCTGCTGCTGCATCGCCTTGTCCTCGGAACGCCCGTAATTGATGAAGAACAGGCTGCCGTCGACGCTCCTGCCCTTCTGCAGGTTCGAGAGCGTCACCGTGGTGACGTAGCCCTGCGGGTCGGTGATCCGCCACTGCGACAGGGTCTTCATCTCGGCGTCGAAGAACAGCTGGATCTTCGAGGTGCCGCCCAGGGTGGCGCGATCCTCCAGGCTGATGCGGACGCTGCCGGGATCGCTCGCGACGTCGGTGACGGTGAGATCGCGGGCGAGATCGATCTTCTCGCGCAGGAGGAATTTCAGCGGCGTCTGGGCGATGAAGTAGAGGTCCTGGGTGTTGAGCTTGCGGTCGCGCACCGCCACCGAGGTGCCGTCGGCCACCACCTCCAGCGGCGAGGGCTGGTCGTAGTCGAAGCGCAGGCGGCCCGGCTTGGCGAGCGTCAGCTTGCCGCCGATCCGGCGGCCGTCGGCGCCGATCTGCACGAAATTGGCCGTGAGGGTGTTGATGCCGTTGAAGTAGGCATTGGCCTGCGCCAGCAGCGCGGCGGGATCGGTCGAGTCGGCGGTCACGATCGCCGTCGGCGCGCCCACCGCCGCGACCTTCGGCTCGGGCGCCTTGTGGTCGGCCTTGTCGGCGGCCCTGTCGCCCCCCTTGCCGGACTTGGCGGTGCCGGGCTTCGCCTCCTTGCTCGCCTCCTTGGCCTTGGGCGCGGGCTTCCTGGCCGGCGCCGGCGCCGCCGGGGCGGCTTCCGGCTGCGGGGCGGGCTCCTCCTTGTGGCCGAACAGGCTGTCGATGAAGGCGCCGACCTGCGCGTGGGCCGGGTTGGCGGTCGCGAGCCACAGCCCGGCGGCGATCACGGAGCCGGCTGTGCGGATGCGGCGGCCGATCATCGGCAGAGTCTCCTGAGGAGCCGCGGGCAAGCTCCGGCGGCGAAACAGATGTGGGCGGGCCGCTGCGGACGCCTGACCGTCCCCTCGTCTCTGCGAGCGGAGCGAGGCAATCCAGGGGCGCCACGATACCGGAGGACGCGCTACCCTGGGTTGCCTTGCTCCGCTCGCAGAGACGGGGCGGGTTTCGCAGCGCCCTTTTAGAACTCCGCCCTGTGGCGAAGATGCGACGTCCGGGCCGCCCCATGGAGGGGCCGGCCCGGACGGCGTCTCACTCGTCGTCGTACATCCCGGCCGAGCTGTGCGTCGCCCCGGCGACCAGGATCTCGCGCTTGCCGGCGTGGTTGGCCGGGCCGACGATGCCCTCGATCTCCATCCGCTCCATGATGGAGGCGGCGCGGTTGTAGCCGATCTGCAGGCGGCGCTGGATGTAGCTCGTCGACGCCTTCTGGTCGCGCAGCACCACCTCGATCGCCTGCTTGTAGAGGTCGTCGGACTCGCCGCCGGTCGCGGCCGCGAAGGCGCCGATGTCGAAGACGGGGGCCTCCTCCTCCGGCTCGTCGAACCGCTCGGCCTTGTCGGCCGCGGCCGCCTTGCCCCGGCCGGACCGGCCGCCCTCCTTGGCGGCCTCCTCCGGCGCGTCGTCGGCGGTGACGGCGTCGAGGTAGCTGGGGCGGCCCTGGCGCTTGAGGTGGGCGACCACGCTCTCGACCTCGCTGTCCGAGCAGAACGGCCCGTGCACCCGCGTCGTGCGCCCGCCCCCGGCCATGAACAGCATGTCGCCCTGGCCCAGAAGCTGCTCGGCGCCCATCTCGCCCAGGATCGTGCGGCTGTCGATCTTGCTCGTCACTTGGAAGCTGATCCGGGTCGGGAAGTTCGCCTTGATCGTCCCGGTGATCACGTCCACCGACGGTCGCTGCGTCGCCATGATCAGGTGGATGCCGGCCGCGCGCGCCATCTGCGCCAGGCGCTGGATCGCCCCCTCGATGTCCTTGCCGGCCACCATCATCAGGTCGGCCATCTCGTCGACCACGATCACGATGTACGGCAGCGGCGCGAGATCCATCGCCTCGTCCTCGTACACCGCCTCGCCGGTATGGCGGTCGAAGCCGGTCTGGATCGTGCGCGTGATGGTCTCGCCCCTGTCGCGGGCCTCCTTCATGCGGGCGTTGTAGCCGTCGATGTTCCGGACGGCGATCTTGGCCATCTTCTTGTAGCGCTCCTCCATCTCGCGCACGGCCCATTTGAGGGCGATGACCGCCTTCTTGGGATCGATGACGACGGGGGAGAGCAGGTGCGGGATGCCGTCATAGACCGACAGCTCCAGCATCTTCGGGTCGACCATGATCAGCCGGCACTCCTCCGGCTTCAGCCGGTAGAGCAGCGACAGGATCATGGTGTTGATCGCCACCGACTTGCCCGAGCCGGTCGTGCCGGCGACCAGGAGGTGCGGCATGCGCGCGAGGTCGGCGATGATCGGCTCGCCGCCGATGTTCTTGCCCAGGCACAGAGCCAGCTTGTGCTTGCTCTCGGCGAAGTCGGCCGACGAGAGGAGCTCGCGCAGGAACACGGTCTCGCGGGTCTCGTTCGGCAGCTCGATGCCGATGACGTTCCGGCCGGGCACGACCGCGACACGGGCCGAGACCGCCGACATCGACCGGGCGATGTCGTCCGACAGGCCGATCACGCGGCTGGACTTGGTGCCGGGCGCGGGCTCGAGCTCGTAGAGGGTGACGACCGGGCCCGGCCGCACCGCCAGGATGTCGCCGCGCACGCCGAAATCCTGCACCGTCTGCTGCAGGTTGAGGGCGTTCTGCTCCAGTACGTCGGCGTCGACCTCCTCGCTGCCGCCGGGGGCCGGCAGGGCGAGCAGTTCGAGGGACGGCAGCTCGTAGTCGGCGTTCTCGATCGGCGCGATCTCGAGGTGGCGGCCGGCCGGGATCAGGTGTGCCCGCGGCGCCACCAGGGGGACCGACGCCGGCGCGGGGGCCGGAAGGGCCGCGACCTCGACCGCCTCGACGGCGGCGGCGACCGGCTCGGCCTCGACCCCGATCTCCGCCTCGACCGGCTCCGGCTGCGGCGCCAGCTTGCCGCGGAGCAGGACCGGGCGCGGCGTCATCGGGATCACCACGCGCTCGGCCTCGGCGCGCGCGGCGACCGGCGCGGCAAAGACCGGGGCGGCAACGACCGNCGCTCGGTCTCCAGGGCGAGGGCGGCCGCCTGGGCCTCGGCGCGGGCCCGCTCCAGGGCGACGCGCTCGGCCTCCAGGGCGCGCTGGCGGCGCTCCTGCAGAACCGAATCGGGGGTGCGGGTGTAGCGGACGGCCGAGGGCGCGGCCGGAGCGGGGGCGGCCACCGGCGTCGCGACGGGGGCGGTCAGGTCGGTCGCGAGAGGGCCGGACGTGTGGCCGGACGTGTGGCCGGTCGCGTACCCCGCGACCGGAGCCGCGGCCGGCGCGTAGTCGGGGGCGATGGCGGCGGGGCGGCGCGGCTGGCGCACCAGCACGCCCGGCGAGGAAGCGCTGCGGTCGATCCGGCTCTCGAAGACCGGGACGTCCAGGGCGTCGAGGCTCGCCCGGTCGTCGAAGACCTGGGCCGGCCAGTGCGGCTCGGGCGCCGCGGCGCGCGAGGGGCGCTCGGTGCTCTCGCGGCCGACCATCGCGCCTGGCGGCGTCAGCCAGCTCGGCTCGGCCCGCCGCCCAGGGGCGCCGTAGGACGGGCGGGCAGGCAGGCCGGCGGGGGAGCCGGAGAGGCGGCGGGTGAGGCTGGCGCGGAGCGCCATCAGCCGGTGCGCCAGGGCTCCCAGGGAGAGGCCCGAGCGGTCGCCGCCGCGGACAGGGCGGGCGGGGTCACGGTGGGAGTACGGAGGCCGTCCCGATGCGCGCATGGGTTCTCAGACGATACTCGAAACAGGGATCCGCCGACGCGCGGCGGCTGTTCCTGAGTTAGGCCATTCGTCGTTAATGGAGGCTTGCCGCCGGCCGCGGTGCGGAAACCATGCGGGGCGATCGATCCGGCCCCCCGGGCCGCACCGCACGGCGCCGCGGCCGCGCCGCGGCCGTGCCGTCCCTGCCGCCGGTGACCCGTTCGATAGCGGAATCTCGAGGGAACAAGGCTCGATGTACGGCAAATCGCGATCCGGTTTCCGTCCAGAGACGCCGCGGTGCAGTATCCCGGGATGACCTCGAGAACGGGCGCGCGCGGACTGGCTCCGCGCCGCGGCCCGCCCGCATCGCCTATATGAACCGCAGTCACCCCTCACCCGGACAGGTGCCCGTGCCTCCAGCCACCTCCGAATCGCCGGCGCGCTTCCGCTCCCTCTATCGCCACGGCTTCGCCCGAATCGCGGCCTGCACCGGCCGGAGCCATCCGGCCGAACCCGAGCGCAACGCCGAGGTCATCCTCGACCTCGCCCGGACCTGCCACGATTCGGGCGCGGTGCTGGCGGTCTTCACCGAGCTCGGCCTGTCGGCCTACGCGATCGAGGACCTGCTGCTCCAGCAGACCCTGCTCGACGCGGTCGAGGTCGCGGCCGCCCGCGTGATCGCCGACTCGGCCCGTCTCCGGCCGCTGCTGATCGTCGGCGCGCCCCTGCGCTGGCGGCACCGCGTCTACAACTGCGCGCTCGCGATCCAGGGCGGCCGCCTGCTCGGCGTCGTCCCGAAGACCTTCCTGCCGAACTACCGGGAGTTCTACGAGAAGCGCCACTTCGCCTCCGGCGCCGGGATCGCCGGCGAGACCGTCCGGGTCGCCGGTCAGGACGCGCCGTTCGGCACCGACCTGCTGTTCCCCGCCGAGGACCTGCCGGGCCTCGTGGTCGGGGTGGAGATCTGCGAGGACCTGTGGGTGCCCGAGCCCCCCGGCATGCGCGCGGCGCTCGCCGGCGCCACCGTGCTGGCCAACCTCTCGGGCAGCCCGATCACCGTCGGCCGCGCCGAGTCGCGGGCGCTCCTGTCCCGGGCGGCCTCGATGCGGGGTGCCTGCGCGTACGTCTACGCGGCGGCCGGCCAGGGCGAATCGACCACCGACCTGTCCTGGGACGGCCAGACCAGCATCGACGAGCTCGGCGTGCGCCTGGCCGAGGGCGAGCGCTTCCCCGAGAGGCCGGTGACGACGCTGGCCGACATCGACCTCGACCTGATCGCCCAGGAGCGCCTGCAGGCGGGCAGCTTCGACGACGACTCGCGCGGCCGCGCCCTGCCCTATCGCCGGGTGCCGTTCCGGCTCAGCCCGCCCGAGGCCGATCTCGGCCTGATCCGGCGGATCGAGCGGTTCCCGTTCGTGCCGGCCGACCCGTCGCGCCTCGCGCAGGATTGCTACGAGGCCTACAACATCCAGGTGGCCGGCCTCGCCACGCGCCTGGAGGCCACCGGCACCCGCAAGGCCGTCATCGGCGTCTCGGGCGGCCTCGACTCGACCCACGCGCTGATCGTGATCGCCAAGGCGTTCGACCGCCTGGGCTACCCGCGCTCGGACATCCTGGCCTACACGCTGCCGGGCTTCGCCACCTCGAACGCCACCAAGACCAACGCCCACGCCCTCATGAAGGCGCTGGGCTGCACGGCCGCCGAGATCGACATCCGCCCGGCCGCCAAGCAGATGCTCGCCGACATGGACCACCCCTTCGCCAAGGGCGAGGCGGTCTACGACGTGACCTTCGAGAACGTGCAGGCGGGCCTGCGCACCGACTACCTGTTCCGGCTGGCCAACCACGCCGGCGGCATCGTGGTCGGCACCGGCGACCTCTCGGAGCTGGCGCTCGGCTGGTGCACCTACGGCGTCGGCGACCAGATGAGCCACTACGCGGTCAATGCCGGCGTGCCCAAGACGCTGATCCAGCACCTGATCCGCTGGGTGATCGGCAACGGCGAGGTCGGCCCGGACGAGGCCCGCACCCTCCAGGCGGTCCTCGACACCGAGATCTCCCCCGAGCTGGTGCCGGTGGATCAGGACGACAGCCCGCAGAGCACGGAGGGCACGATCGGCCCCTACGCGCTGCAGGATTTCAACCTGTTCTACACGCTCCGCTACGGGTTCCGGCCCTCGAAGATCGCCTTCCTGGCGCTCCACGCCTGGGGCGACCGGGAGCGCGGCACCTGGGCGCCGGACTTCCCGGAGAGCAAGCGGGTCGCCTACGACCTCCCGGAGATCCGCCGCTGGCTCGGCGTCTTCCTGAGCCGCTACTTCGGCTTCAGCCAGTTCAAGCGCTCGGCGCTCCCGAACGGGCCGAAGGTCTCGGCGGGGGGCTCGCTGTCGCCCCGGGGGGACTGGCGCGCGCCCTCCGACGGGTCGGCGCGGATCTGGATCGACGAGTTGAACCGAAACGTCCCTGAAACTTGACCGTCACAAACTCGACCGATTGTGCCATTATGAGCACGGTCAAGCCGATTCTTCGCAATGCAAGATCTTGTATTGGGAAAATTGGCTTCGAGGGCGGCCAGGCGGAGGACTTCGGATGCGAAGCTACAACCTGTTCCAGCTCAAGGGCGAGGAGGGCCTCTGCTGCGCGGTGCCGGAAGCCAGCACGGTCCCGCCCTTCATCGGCGCGGGCCGCTGGACCTTCGGCGGCAAGCTCGGCGACGGCAGCCGGCAGCCCCTCGACTTCGACGGCCGGGCCGCCGACACCGCGGTGCGCTTCAACGGCTTCTACCTGTTCCAGACCGTCGACCGGCGCTTCCTCGCCTGAGCGGGCCCCGTCCGTCACGGCGAGCGGGACGGTGTGGGGATGATCGGCGCGGCGCTGCCCGGTCGCCGCTCCGAGCACGGAGACGACGAACCGAAGTCGTCGCGCGTAAATCGGACCGGCCCGGGACGCGGACTCGCTCTTCCGGAGCCTTCGCGGCAGCACGTTACCGGTATCGAGCCCTATAGCGGGCCTCGACTCGGCGATCGCGACCAAGGTTCCTTAAGGGCTCGCGTGCAGGTTTCGCGGAACCGTCAGCTGTCCGGAGCCGCCCGCATGTCGGAGCATCGCAGAGAGGCGCGCCAGAGGGTCTTCCTCAAGGGCCGCATCGTCTTCAACAACGGGTCGTCGAGCCTCGACTGCCTGGTGCGCGACATGTCCCCCACCGGCGCGCGCCTCGTGATGAGCGAGGCCACCACGCTTCCTGACGCGTTCGACCTCTACATCCCGCAGAAGGACCGGACCTACCGGGCCACCCTGCGCTGGCGCCGGGAGGACGGCATCGGCGTGACCTTCGAGGCGCCGGCCCGGGCCGGCACCGCGCCCGATCCGGCCGCGACGGACGCCTCCGTGACCCTGCTGCTGAAGCGCATCAGCGAGCTCGAGACCGAGAACGCCGCCCTGCGCCGGCTGCTCGCCAGCATGGCCCAGTCGAGCGATTCGGCGAGCGCGGCCTGATCCTCAGGCCTGAGCGTCAGGCCTCGGCCTCGAGCGCCGCGCGGATGCGCGCGGCGTGCTCGGCGAGGACCCCGTTGTCGGCCATCCCGCCCTCGTGGCGCTTCAGCGGCACGCCCTCGCGCCGGGGGATGACGTGGACGTGCAGGTGGAAGACGGTCTGGCCGCCGGCCGGCTCGTTGAACTGGAACACGGTCAGCCCCTCGGCCCGGAACGCGGCCTTCACGGCGCGGGCGACCTTCTGGACGCTCGCCATCAGGGCGCCGAGCGAGCCCGGGTCGGCGTCGAGCAGGCCCCGGGCCGGCGCCTTCGGGATCACCAGGGTGTGGCCCTCGCCCTGGGGCATGACGTCCATGAACGCCAGGGTGTGCGCGTCCTCGTAGACGCGGTGGCAGGGGATGTCGCCGCGCAGGATCTTGGCGAAGATGTTGTCGGGATCGTAGCGGGCGTCGGCCATGCTGCCTCCGGGACTCCTTGAGCGGCCGCAGGTTGCACGGGGCACCCGCCCGCGTCCACACGGGAACAACCGGGCGGCCGCGACGCTTGCACCGCGGCGGCGGCGCCGTGCCGGGATCCGACGGTCCGGCGTTCCACAGACCGCGCAGGGAGTTCCGGATGGCGCACGAGAGCACGGGAGCGATCTACGCGGCGGCGGGCGCCAACCTCGCCATCGCGGCCGCGAAGTTCGTGGGCGGGGCGCTGACCGGCTCGACCGCCATGCTCGCCGAGGGCGTGCACTCGGTGGTCGACACGGCGAACCAGGTGCTGCTCCTCGTCGGCATGAAGCGGGCCGAGCGCCCGGCCGACGCGCGCCACCCGTTCGGCTACGGGCGCGAGATCTACTTCTACGCCTTCGTGGTGGCGCTGATGATCTTCCTCGGAGGCGGCCTGTTCGCCGTCTACGAGGGGATCGAGCGGGTTCGTCACCCCGAGCCGGACGTGGACGCCGAGCTGTTCGGCTACCGGCTGCCCGGCCTCTGGGTGAACGTCGCGATCCTGGGCTTCGCCATCGCGGCGGAGGGCACGTCCTTCTTCGTGGCGATGCGCCAGTTCTGGGCCGAGAAGGGCAAGCACTCGGCCGTGCGGGCGATCCGGCGCAGCAAGGACCCGACCCTGTTCACGGTGCTCGCGGAGGACACCGCCGCCCTGATCGGCCTGCTGATCGCGCTCGCCGGCGTGGCCCTGTCCCACCTCCTGGAGATGCCGAGCCTCGACGGCTGGGCGTCTGTCGGCATCGGCCTCGTGCTGATCGGCATGGCGGCGTTCCTGATGGTCGAGACGCACGGTCTGCTGATCGGCGAGGCGGCCGATCCCGAGATCATCGCGGCGATCGCGGAGTTGGCCCGCGCCGAGCCGGGTGTGCTCCACGTCAACGAGGTGCTGACCCAGCACCTCGGCCCCTCCGACATCCTGGTCAATCTCAGCATCGACATGACCGACGATCTCAGCGCCGGCGAGGTCGAGAGCCTCGTGACACGCCTCGACCGGGCGCTGAAGGCGCGCAGCCCCGACGTAACCCGGGTGTTCATCGAGATCCAGCAGCAGGGTGACCACAAGGTCCGGGCGGCCGCCTGAGGGCCGCACCGGAAGGGCCGCCCCGTCAGCGGCCTCCTCGGTCGCTCCGGCCCACCTGCCGGAGGCTCAGCGTCCAGAGCCGCTCCTGGACGGCCTCGTCGCGGCTCTCGGCCGAGGAGACCTTCGGCCGACCGTGGGAGAAGTATCGGCCGGTGACCCCGTCCAGGCCCGGGTCGCTGGCCACGTGGAGGGAGGTCCGCGCGCCCTTCTCGGGCGTGATCAGCAGCGGCCGCATCAGCGCCCAGGCCGCGCCGAGCAGGCCGCCGGTGTTCTTGGCGAAGCCGGTATTGACCACCCCAGGATGGACGGCGTTCGCCGTGATGCCGCTGTCGCGCAGGCGCCGGGCGAGCGCGTACGTGAACAGCACGTTGGCGAGCTTGGCCTGGGCATACGCGCCCATCGCCCGGTAGCGCCGGGCGCCCTCGACGTCGTCGAAGTCGATATGCCCCCGGTAATGGGCCGCCGAGGCGACGTTGACGATCCGCGGCTTCCCGCCCGCCGCCGCCGCGTCCTTCAGCGGGTCGAGGAGTTCCAGGGTCAGGAGCACGTAGCCCAGATGGTCGAGCGCCCAGGTGCGCTCGATCCCGTCGACGGTCAGCGTGCGCCGGTCGAAGATCGCGCCGGCATTGTTCACCAGCACGTCGAGGCGCGGGTAGGCCGCCCGCAGGGTCCCGGCGAGCCGGCGGATCTCGGCCTGCGCGGACAGGTCCGCGCGGTGCGGCTCCACGGCGGCGCCGGGTACCGCGGCGCGGATCCGGTCGGCGCAGGCCTGCAGCTTCCCGGGGTCCCGGCCGACGATGGCGACCCGCGCGCCGAGGCGCGCGAGGCCGAGAGCCGTCTCGTAGCCGATACCGCCGGTCGCTCCGGTGACGAGGCAGACCGCGCCGCGCACCGCCGGCCTCAGAACACCGCCTGTCCGACCGCGAAGGCGATGACGACGATCACGATGGCGATGAGCAGGAACAGGCCGAACAGGATGCGGGCCAGCGAGCCGGCGCCGGAGGCGATGCCGGTGAAGCCGAGACCGCCGGCGATCAGCGAGATCACGAAGCAGATGAGGGCCCATTTCAGAAGGGTCATGGCGTCACTCCGGCTGCGCCCCGGCGCGGGGCCTTGATGCTGCTGCCTCAACCGACGCCAAGCGAGACCGTTCCGCACAGCACGGGCCGGGCCGCTTTTATTCTTACCCGCGTGCGGACGCGCCGGTCGTGCCGGACTCAGCCGGTCTTCGCCACCGGCTGTGCCGGCACGTCGGCACGTTCCAGCATGATCTCCGCCAGGGTGTGGTAGAGGCCGCCCCGGCAGATCGCCTTCGAGGCCGCGTCGGCCAGGAGCGCCGCGACCATCAGGGGGATGACCATCGCGTGGTTCTGGGTCATCTCGGTGACGATGACGAAGCTGGTGATCGGCGCCTGCAGCACGCCCGTCAGGTAGGCCACCATCCCGATCAGCACGACGGCGCCCACGGGCATGTCCGGCAGGAGGCCGTGGACCGTGCCGCCGAGGCCGGCCCCGACCGCCAGGGACGGCGCGAACAGGCCCCCCGGGATGCCGCTGATCGAGCTCAGCACGGTGGCGGCGAATTTCAGGGGCGCGTAGGTCCATCCCGCCGCCGCGTCGCCGTGGAGGATGGCCTTGGCCTCCTCGTAGCCGGTCCCGTAGGCCGCGCCCCCGGAGGCGAGGCCGCACAGGGCGACGCACAGCCCGCAGGCCGCCGCGAAGATCACGGGCCGCTTCCGGATCATCCGCCCGGCCGCGCCGGGCAGGCCGCGGGCGAACAGGATCACGAGGCGGCTGAAGAGACCGCCCGCGAGACCGCCGACCACGGCGACGAGCGGGACCACCCAGCCGGCCGCCAGCGGCAAGGCGGCGTCGGTCGTGCCGAAATAGGTATAGTTGCCGAGGAGCCCGAGCGAGGTCAGGCCCGCGGCCACGATCCCGGCCACGATCAGGCCGGAGGAGCGCGCCTCGTAGGCGCGTCCCAGCTCCTCGATGCCGAACACGATGCCGGCGAGCGGCGTGTTGAACGCCGCCGCGACGCCGGCGGCGCCGCCCGCCAGGAGGAGCCCGGGCAGGCGCTCCGGGGTCAGGCGGCCGAAGGCGGCCATGATCGCGGCGCCGACCTGCACGGTCGGACCCTCGCGGCCCGCCGAGGCGCCGCAGAACAGGCCCAGGAACAGGACCAGCACCTTGCCGAAGGCCACGCGCGGCGAGATCAGCGAGTAGCGGAAGCCGGTATCCCGCGCGTGGCGGGCGGCGATCACCTGCGGGATGCCGGACCCCTGCGAGTTCGGGAAGACCGTGAGGGCCAGGAGCGCCGCGAGGGCGAAGCCCGCGGGCGTCAGCACCAGGGCGATCAGCGGCGACGGCGCCGTGAGCCGGCGGAACCCCTCCTGCGCGAGGTCGGCACCCTTGGCCATCAGCACGGCGGCGAGGCCCACGCCGATGCCGCCCACGAGGAAGAGCAGCCGCCCGCGCCAGAGCGGATAGGCCTCCATCGAGGCCGACCGCAGGCGCATGATCGAGCGGCGGTAGCGCGACCGTTGCGGGGGCGGGGCATCCGTCGTTTCCCGCACGTCGTCCCGCTTCTCGACCATGAATGAGCACCTCGTCCGCGCAGTCTGAGCGGACGCTATAGCGCAACGGTCAAGGAAAGCCCCCCTTTCGCGGGATGGGCGGGGCCGGCACCCGCGCGCCGGCCCCGCCGGCTCACCCGATCACCATCTGTAGTGCCAGGCGGCCCGGCGCCAGCCGCCGTGGTGATGCCAGCCCCAGGGGCGGTGCCAGCCCGCGTGACGCCAGCCCCAGCGATGGTGCCAGCCCCAGGGGCGGTGCCAGCCGTAGACCACCGGCCGGGCGTAGTAGACCGGGCGGTACGCGTAGGGGCGCCAGTTCGGCTTGCACCAACCGGACCAGCCCCGATGGAAGCCCGGGCCGCAGCCCTGCGCGGCCTCCGCCGTACCGGCCGTGGCGGCCAGGGTTCCGAGCGCGAGGAGTGCCGCGCCTGCCAGCTTCATCCGCATCGTCGTCCTCCTTTCGTCGCGAGCACAGTGGCGATCCGGCCCCGGTTCGACCGAGTTGTCGCCGGATATTGTCCGGCCTCTCGCGGTGAGCCGGAAGTGCGCTCGAAACATCCGAGGCCCGGGAAGCGTTTCTTCACAAACCTGTGCGCGCGGAACGACTGCGCTCCCGCGGAGACAAGCGTCGCACTACGCTGCCGCCCGGTCCGCTCCTCGCGTGACGATTGCGAGGATATCGTCGCGGCCGCGCGCCGGCGGGGCGGTCCCGTCTCAGCCCTCGGCGGCGCAGAGCCTCTCGACCGCCCGCACATAGGCCTTGGCGTCGAATTTCTTGAGCGAGTTCTCGCTCTGATAGCGGACCGTGCCGAAGATCTTGCGCTTCTGCCAGGGCCGGTCGTGCAGGCCGTACACCCAGGCGACGTTGGTGAAGGAATTCGGGTCGCGCCCGTCGAGGAAGTAGCGGTTGTTCAGGCGGAGCGTCCGGGCGAAGCCCGCCTCGGGCGACGGCGACCATTCGAGGATCTTCTTGCCCCAGTACATCCGCAACTGGTTGTGCATGTAGCCGGTCTCGCGCATCTCGCGCATCGCGGCGTTCCAGTAGCGGTCGTGCGTCTCGCCGGCGGCGAGCTGCGCCTCCGAGTAGGCGTGGGGGCGCTCGTCCTTCGCGTGCTCCGCAAGGGTCTTGCGCGCCCAGTCCGGCACCGCCCGGTCGTACTCGTCGTAGCCCTCCGTGTAGTAGACGTGGTTCATCGCGAGCTCGCGCCGGACGATCAGCTCCTCCAGGTAGGCGCCGCGGTCGTCGGCGTCGCCGCGCTCGGCCTCCCGGACCGCCAGGGCGATCTCCACGGGCGAGATCTGACCGAAATGCAGGTACGGGCTCATGTGGGAGGCGGCGGCCGCCTCCGGCATGTTGCGCCCCGCGCCGTAGCCCGGGAACCCGTCCTTCAGGAACGCCCTCAGGCGCTTGCGGGCCTGCGTCTCGCCCCCGGTGAAGCGCTTCACCGGGCCGACCTCCCGGTCGAGGGTCATCCCGGCGAGCACCGCCTCCGGGTCGGAGACGTCGATCGCGCTCTTCAGCGTCAGGCGATCGGCCGCGCGCTTCACCCTGCGGGGCTTGAGCGCCGCCAGGAACGGGTCCCACAGCCGGTTCAGCTTCGGCCGCAGCGTCCGGGCGGCGTACTCGTGCTTCGGCGAGGCCGTCTCGACCGGCACGACCACGTCGCCCTCGACCTGGACGACCCGCGTCTTCACCGCCCCGGCGATCTCCCGGTACCAGCGCTTCTGGATCGCGAGGTAGCCGCGGTCGAGCACGAGGAGCGCGGCGTCCTCGGCGAGGGCGATGGCGATCTCGGCGGGCGAGCACTTGCGCATGACGAAGCCGATCCCGCGCTTCTCCAGCCCCGCCTTCGCGTCCGCGAGACCCTGGAGCAGGAAGGCGTAGTGCCGGGCGTTGGCCTCGGGAAAGCCGCTGGCGCCGTCGAGCAGGCCGAAGCAGGCGACGACCGGCAGGTCGAGGCGGTTCGCCTCCTCGATGGCGAGTTCGAGGGCCGGGTTGAACGTCGCACGGTTGGCCTGCTGCAGCAGATACAGCACGTAGGCGCCGTCTCCGCGCGGCTCGACGTCGTTGAGGATCCGGATCCGCTCGCCCTGGATCGCCATGCTCACCTGCCCCTTGCTTGGCGCGCCGCGCCGGAACCTTGGCCGGAGAAGGTAGAGCGGGCGGGAAGTTCGTCCGTCCCGACGGGGCGGATGAAAAGCCGCAGTCGAGACGCCCGGCCGAACACCGGCTCGTCGCACCGAAACCCCGCCTCATCAGGGACTTGCAGGGCGATCAATCGTGCCCTGCCGGGGCAATGCAGATTTCGATCGCGCCCGACAGTCTGCGACATTTTCAACACAGGCCCACGAGGATGCGTGCGCGGGCGCACGAAAGGACAGCCCTGCTGTCCTGATGCTCTTGAATTTTCCGACCGGGAGCGCAGATTGTGCAGCGCGGGACGGCGATGGCGTCGCCCTCTCGCAGCCCTTCTTGGGCGTTTCCTCCCTAGACTTCGGGCCGCTCCTTCGGGAGTGGCCTTTTTTCTGTCCGGAGCAGGCGCGAGCCCCGGTCCGGCCCGTCCACCGGAGCGGTGAGGGTCAGCGCGCTGCCCGACCGGGCCAGGCGCTCAGGGCGCGTCAGCGCGTCGCGCCCGCTCCCGCGCGGCTGGCCGCCAGCGCGGCGGCCTTGCCGCCGGCCGTGTAGAGGTCGAGGCGCGCGTAGACGCCGAATTCCGAACCGTCGTCGAGGAAGCCGCCGCCCGGTCCCTGCGTCTCGGTGAGGATCGCGTTGGCCTCGTCGAGCGTCAGCGCCGGGAAGGCCGCGGTCAGCAGGTGGCCGGCCTCCGGCGCGATCTTGCCCACGTCCTCCCGCCGGCCGGCGGTGTCCGGGTGCACCACCGGCAGGCCGTAGGTCTGGGTTGCCGCGTAGAAGGCCGCGTTGGCGGCCGCGTCCTTGAACCGGCCGCTATCCTTCGCCGCGCAGGCCGCCACCGTGTCGCCGCAGCCGGCCTTCAGCGCCTCGGCCATCGCCGCGCGCGCCTCCGTCAGGAGCGCGCGGTAATCCGTCACGCCGACCGTCCTGTCGGCCTCGGCCGACGCCTTGTCGAGGACGGCCGGATTCTTCCGGATCTGGCCGACATAGGCCGGATCGTTGGCGAGCAGGTGCGCGAGGGCGTGCAGCGAGGTCGCGCGGCCGCCCAGAACGTCCATGGCGTAGTGGGCGCCGACGATGATCCGGTCGTTGCCGTACTCGGCGGCGCGGGCGACCATCTGCTGGTAGCGCTCGGGCACGAGCAGCGCGAGCACCATGGACTCGGTGTAGCCGTAAGTGGTGTGACCGCTCGGGTAGGACGGGCTGTTCACGAGGTCCTGCGAGGGGCCGCGCAGCCAGTCGAGGCTGTCGGACGCGTCGCCGAAATAGTCCTTGCCGCGGTAGGAGAGGAGGCGCGGCAGCGTCTGGAACGGCCGCGAATTGCCGTAGCGGTCGGCGCCGGGGCTGCCGGCAGGCCGGTCATAGGCCTTGCCGAACACGTCGGTGACGGCGCCGTTCGACAGGATCGCGGCGGCCTCTTCCGAGACCGGGTGCTTGCCGTTCGTGGTGGCGTTGGCGAAGAAGTACTTGCCGGAATTCGAATCCGACTTGGTCACGTTGTTGGTGTAGCCGATCAGGTTGGCGACCGCCGGCGCGATGCTGGTGAAGGTCTTGTAGTCGCTGTAGGTCGCCTTGGCGTGGTACGCCTGGGCGAGCGCGGTGCCGAGGCCGTCGGCGAGGTTGGCGGCGTTGCCGTCGGTGATGAAGCAGTCCCGCAGGGCGAGCTGCTGCTGCTCGGGGAACGGCAGGAGCGTCGGCTGCGTCAGCGCGCCGGTCTGGATATCGCCGGTGACCCGCAGGTTCGCGTCGAGCGCCGCCTTGCCGTCGGGCGTGGTCTGCAGCCGGGCCACCGGGACGAGCCCGCGCAGGGCCGACAGGTTGGCGGCCGATTGTGCGAGGGCGTGGAGGGGCAGCGCCGCCCCGAGCAGCGCCAATCCGACCCGCAGCGTCCCGAACATGCAGCCCTCCCCTCGCCGATGCCGTGCCGGACGCTAGAGCCGTTCCCGACCGCGTTGCAATCGGGCGCGGCCCCGACGTCCCCATCTTTGCCGCGCCTTCCGGCACCGCGCCGGCCTCCCGCGGCGGCGCGCGCCTCAGCCCCGCGCCCGGGCGCGGATCATGAAGTTGTCGTAGGTGTACTCCGCCACCTGGAACCAGAGGTACTCCTCGTTCCGGAAGGTCCGCATCGCCTCGTAGACGCGGCGGAAATCGGCGTTCTTGGCGGCCATCTCGGCGTAGACGTCGTTGGCGTTCTTGAGGGCGGCCTCCATGACGTCCTGGGGGAACGGCCGCAGCTGCGCGCCCCCGGCCACCAGCCGGCGCAGGGCCTGCGGGTTGCGGGCGTCGTACTTGGCCTGGACGTCGGCGCCGACCTCGGCGGCCGCGGCCCTGAGGATCCCCTGGTAGGATTTCGGCAGCGCCTTCCACTTCTCGGCGTTGAACCAGAAGTGCAGCATGGCGCCGCCCTCCCAGAAGCCGGGATAGTGGTAGATCGGCGCGACCTTCTGCAGGCCGAGCCGCTCGTCGTCGTAGGGGCCGATCCACTCGGCGGCGTCGAGCTTCTTGCTCTCCAGGGCCGCGTAGATCTCGGGGCCCGGCACCGCCTGCGGCTGGACGCCGAACTTGGCGAGCACCTGGCCGCCCATGCCGCCGATCCGGAACTTCAGCCCCTGCAGGTCGGACAGGCTCTTGATCTCGCGGCGGAACCAGCCGCCCATCTGGGCACCGGTGTTGCCGCCCGGCAGGCAGACCAGCCCGGCCTTGGCGAAGACCTCGGCGAACAGTTCGGCGGCGCCGCCCGCCTGCCACCACGCGGCGGCGCCCCGGGCGTTGAGGCCGAAGGGCACCGCGGTCGCCAGCGCGAAGGTCGGGTCCTTGGCCATGCCGAGGGTCGCCGGCCCGTGGCCCATCTCGACGGTGCCGGCGGCCACGGCGTCGAGGAGACCCTCGGCCGGGACCGGCTCGCCGGGCCCCTGGACCTGGATCTGGAAGCGCCCGTCGGTGGCCTCGGCGACGATCCGGCTGAGCGCCTCGGGCGCGCCGTACAGGATGTCGAGCGTCTTGGCGTAGGCGGAGGACAGGCGCCAGCGCAGCTCCGGGGCGGACTCGGCCCGGGCCGGCGCGGCGAGCGGCCCGGTGAGCGCCGCGGCCGCGGCGAGCGGGGCGGCGAGGCCGACGCCGCCGCAGACGCAGGCCGAGGGCGCGCCGGGCTCCGGCCATCCGCCGGCCTCTCCGGGCCAGGGCGTCGACCTCAACACGGCGTCCGTCGAGGAGCTGAATGCCCTCGGGGCCGGCATGATCGGGCGCAGGATCGTCGCGTTCCGGCCCTACGGGTCCCCGGAGGATCTCGTGACCCGGCGCGTCCTGAAGAAGGCCGATTACGAGGCGATCAGGGCGGCCGTCGCGGTGCGGCAGACCGACGCCGCGCGCGCGGACCGCCCGGATTGAGCGTCGAGGCCCGTCGGCACCGAGCCAGGCTCGCCGGCCCCACGGAAGTCGGGGGCGGCGGCCTGGACTCTACGCCCGCTTCGACGCCGCGGGCTGTTTGCCGGCGAGACGTTTGCCGAGCCGCTCGATGTCGACGATCATGCGCTCGTGCGTTCCGGTCCCGATCTGCTCGGCCTCGTCCCAGGCGGCGACGCGGAACTGGATCTGGCGGCCGGCGACGCCGACCACCTCGGCCTCTGCCCGGACGCGGTGCCCGACCGGGGTCGCCGCCATGTGGGTCACGTCGACCTTCGTACCGACGGCGCTCTCGCCCGGATCGAGGTACTGGCGGACGGCGTTCAGCGCCGCGTTCTCCATGATCAGCACCATCATCGGCGTGGCGAAGACCGGCGGCAGGATGTTGTCCTTGAACTGGCTGGCCAGATGTGACGGCCCGACCAGCATGGCGAAGCTCCCCTTCGCCCCCAACGGGATGTCCTGCATGCGCGCGCTCCAGATCCGTTTCGGCCCGATGACCGGTAGGTAGGGCTGAGGGACCGCGTCCGGACATCCCGGGACCTTCGCCGCACGCAGCCCAGCCCCCACCCCGCCGCCCGGACCGGCATGGGAACCCCGGACGGGATCGGGAAGCGCCCGGGTTCGGCCCGCGGCGACGCGTCCGGTCAGCGCCGGCCGGGCTGACCGGACGCCTGCGGGAGCGCGATCACCTCGGACCAGCACGACGTTGCGCGCCCGCGGCAGGTCCCGGGCGGTGGCCGCGCGGGCGCGCTCTGACGGGCGGACGGCGACCGGTCGGGCCTCAGGAAGGTGCGAGCGTCACGGCAAGGAGCGGTGCGCCGCGCGCAGGTAGCGCCGGTCGATGTAGCGGTCCGCCTCCGAATGACGGCGGTTCGGCAACGCGCGGATCAGCGCGCTGACCTCGATCAGGGCCTGGACCGCGGCGGTGCTCGCGTCGCCGTCGCGGGGGAAGATCGCTTCGTCCGTGTAGGTCTGCCACGCCCTGGTGAGGTAGGCGGGCGCCACGCCGGTCTCGATCGCCGCGACGCGGGTCGCGGCGTCCGGATCCCGGTAGAACAACGCGTGGGCGCGCACGAACGCCCGCAGGAAGCGCGTGAGGATCGCCGCGTTCGCCGCGGCCCAGCGCGCGTCGACGTTCAAGGACGTGAACTGGAAGTCCGGGACGTCCGCGCGGGGATCGCACACGACGCTGTAACCCGCGTCGATCGCGACGGCGTCGAGCGGGGCGCCCTGCAGGCCGGCGTCGATCGCGCCGCTCTGGAGCAGCTCCCACCGCGCCAGGATGGGGCCGACGGCCCGCAACGTGTAGTCGCCGGGATAGGTGAGCCCGCGGGCCGCGAGCAGCTTCATCACCAGGGACGAGCTGCCCGCCTCCAGGGACGAGACGCCGATCACCTTGCCGCGCAGGCCCGACACGTCCCGGATCTCCGGGCGGGCGATCAGGGAGAACGGCAGCTTGTTGACGTTGCCACCGACGATCGTGAGGTGGCCCCCGGCCTCCCGGTCGAGGACGACGTGCTCGGTGATGCCGTAGGCGAGGTCGACCCGCCCGTCGCGCAGCCGCTCGGTCACGGCATCGACGCCCTCGTGGAGCTCGATCGCCACGGCGAGGCCCTCGTCGGCGAACAGGCCGGCGTGCTGCGCGATCCAGACCGGGAGGTTGAAGTAGTTCCGCGACACGGCCGCGAAGGTGAGCGCGGTCATCGGTCAGGGGCGCGCGGCGCGCAGGGGGACCGACGCGGCGGGCAGCGGCGGGGCCGCCGCGCGGATCGGACGCCGCGCGCCGAGCAGGACGACCAGCGCCCCCGCCAGGAGCAGCGCGCCCGCGATCAGGAACGCGCCGGCGAAGCCGCCGGTGCCCGCCACGACGTAGCCGGTGACGATGGGGGCGGCGAGGCCGAACGTATTCCCGCCGACGATGAGCAGGCTGACCGCCGCGCCGTTGGCGGCGCCGTCCTCCAGGAGGTCGGCGGTGAGGGCGATGTTGAGGCCGGCCACGGTCCCGACGCAGCTCAGCGACACTCCGAACAGGCAGAGGATGAGCCAGACCGGCTGGACCAGCGGCGTGGCGAGGATGACCGACGAGGCGAGGAGGAGTCCGGCGATCAGCTTGCGCCGGTCGGCGGGCGTCGCCCCGGGCCGCCGCAGGAGCCGGTCGCTCAGGGCGCCCATGGCGAGGCCGACCAGCGCGGCGATGCCGTAGGGGATCGCGGTGAACAGGCTGCTCCTCAGCACGTCGAGGCCGCGGCTCACCGCGAGGTAGTTCGGCAGCCAGGTCATGAACAGGTAGCTGGTGTAGACGGTGCAGCCCTGCGTGATCGCGAGCGCCCACATCGACGGGCTGCGCAGGAGACGCGCGACGGGCGGGCCGGATGCCGCGCCCGCGGTGCGCCCCTGCGGGCCGCGATGCCTCAGGATGTGGGCGCGCTCCGCGTCGGTCAGCCACGCGGCCGCCTCCGGCGCCCGGTACAGGGCGAACCACGCGGCGGCCAGGACGAGCCCGAGGCCGCCGGCGATCCAGAACGATTCCCGCCAGCCGAAGACCGTGACGAGCCAGCCGACGAGGGGCGCCCCGAGGCACAGCCCCGCGTAGGACCCGCTGTTCAGGCAGGCGGTGGCGAATCCGCGCTCGTCCCGCGGGGCCCAGGCGCAGGCGATGTGGCCGCCGGCGGGATAGTTCGCCGCCTCGCCGGCCCCGAGCGTCAGCCGGGCCAGGTACAGGGCCGGCAGCGAGGCGGCGAGCCCCGTCCAGACCGCCGCCAGCGACCAGATGGCCAGCGCGGCGGCCGTGAGGGTGCGGCCGCCGAACCGGTCGGCGGCGATGCCCATCGGGATGAGGAGCAGCACGTAGGTCCAGAGGAACGCCGAGAACACGTAGCCCAGCTGGATCGGCGACAGGCTGAACGTGGCGGCGATCGGTGCCGCCGCGACCGAGAGGTTCACGCGGTCGACGTAGCTCACGACGGTGAGCAGGAAGAGGCCCCCGTAGACCGCGAACCTGCGCGAGCCGATCATGGCGCTTCCTCGTTGACCGCGGCGGCGATCGCCGCCCGGTCGCGCCGGGCGGTCGTCGTGCCTGCAGGCGTGGGTCCGAGGCCCGGCGCTTCGGTCCGGGAGACTCGGACGTGCGGACCCCTTATCGAGCCGCGGCGGCGGTCAACGGTAAGACCCTTTCGGTATACCTGCTATCGCCCGGGACTATACCGGCCCGCGATCGCGCGCGGCCCCCGACACGGAGCGCGCTGGGCCGGGCATGGCGGGCCGGGCATGGCGGGCCGGGGAACGCGCCCGGATCCCGGCCGGTAATGCTGCAGGACCCGGCCGCCGCGTGGAGCGCCATGGACATCGCGCAGCTCAGAACCCTGCTCCACGTCGCCGAACTCGGCAGCGTCAGCAAGGCGGCCGACCGGCTCAACATCGCCCAGCCCGCCCTCAGCCGGCAGATCCGCCAGCTGGAGCAGGAACTCGGCGCCTACCTGTTCGAGCGCCACGGGCGCGGGATGGTCATCACCGAGACCGGGCGCGAGGTGCTGGTGCACGCGAGCCGGGTGATGGCCGAGATGGAGGCCATCCGCGACACGGTCGCGTCCGGGCGCGCGTCGTTCCGGGGGACGGTCTCGGTCGGCACCACGCCGACCGTCGCCGAGATCGTGACGGTGCCGCTCGTCACGGCGCTCCGGCGCACGCATCCCGACCTCGCGGTCCGGCTGAGCGCGGCCTATAGCGGGCACATCCTCGACTGGCTGCAGCGCGGGCAGATCGACGTGGCCGTGTCGTACAACCCGCGCCGCCTGCACACGCTGCGCATCGTCCCGATCATGATCGAGACGCTGCTCCTCGTCGGCCCGGGCGGGCGGGAGGAACCGGGCGCGCCCGTGCCCTTCGCCCGCCTCGCCGGCATGGACCTCGTCCTGCCGAGCCCCGGCCACATGCTGCGCGACATCGCCCACGATTGCGCCCGGCGGGCCGGCATCGAGCTCCGGGTCGTCGTCGAGGCGGACTCGTTCCAGTCTCTGATCAACCTGGTGCGCGCCGGGATCGGGGCCACCGTGCTGCCGTTGGCGCCGGTCCACGCCATGGTGGCGGCGGGCGACCTCACGGCGGCGCCGCTCACGGATCCCAGTCCGACCCGCGAGCTGGTCGTCGCCTATCCCGCCGACCGGCCGGTGAGCCGCGCCGCGCGCCTCGTGGGCGAGACGGTGATCGGGATCGCGGCCGATCTCGCCGCGCGCGGCGTCTGGATGGGCCAGGTGCTGGACGCGTCGCGGGCGGCCGACGATGCAGGCCGGGACGCTCGAGCCTAGCTGCCCGAGCTAGACATCGGCGGCATCTCTCGTTTCACCGATTGCTATTGGCCCGGGCCGGGCCGGCGCCTCTACGATCCATCCCGAACCGGCGGGGTCGACCACGACCGACCGGCCGGGCGGCAGGGATGACGGGGGCCATGACCGGGGCGATGACGGCACAGGAACCGGACCGCGCGACGGACTGGCGCCGCGACGTCTTCCGCGGGCTCAAGGCGGCGGGCGTCCGGCACGTGGCCTACGTGCCCGACGCGGGGCACGCGACCGCGATCCGGCTCGCCGAGGCCGACCCGGACATCCACGCCGTCGTGCTGACCACCGAAGAGGAAGGGATCGGCTACCTCGCGGGGGCCTGGCTCGGGGGGCAGCGCGGGGCGCTGCTGCTGCAATCGAGCGGCGTCGGCAACTGCATCAACACCCTGGCGCTGCCGGCCTGCGGCGGCTTCCCGCTCCTCATGGTCGTCACGATGCGCGGCGACTGGGCCGAGTTCAATCCCTGGCAGAACCCCATGGGGCAGGCCACCGAGGCGTCGCTGAAGCTCATGGGCGTGATGACGTGGCGGGCCGACGCGCCGGACGCCGTCGCGCCGCTCCTGCACGGCGCCGCCACCATGGCGTTCGAGGGCAACGCCGCCTGCGCCCTGCTGCTGGGGCAGCGGCTGATCGGAGAGAAGTCGTGGCTGAGGTGAGCGCGGGCGGGCCGCTGGAGCGCCGGGAGGCCGTGGCGCGGCTCCTGGCCGGCCGGGACGATCTGCTGGTCATCACCGGGCTCGGCTCGCCCTCCTACGACGTGATGGCGGCGGGCGATCATCCCGGGAACTACTACCTGTGGGCGGCGATGGGCTCGGCCGGCATGGTCGGCCTCGGCCTCGCCCGCGCCCAGCCGGCGCGGCCGGTCCTGGTGATCACCGGCGACGGCGAGATGCTGATGGGGCTCGGCGGGCTCGCGACGATCGCCCTGCAGCGACCGCCGAACCTGACCGTCGCGGTCCTCGACAACGGCCATTACGGCGAGACCGGCATGCAGGCGAGCCACGCCGGCCGCGGCCTCGCGCTGGAGCGGGTCGCCGACGCCTGCGGCTTCCCGTGGAGCCGGGCGATCGCCGACAGCGCCGGCCTCGACGCCCTGCGCGACCGGGTCGCCGCCCGCGCGGGCCCGACCTTCGCGGCGATCAAGATCCGGCCCGAGACCCCGCCGCGCGTCCTGCCGCCGCGGGACGGCGTCCACGTCAAGAACCGCTTCCGGGCCGCGCTCGGCTACCCGACCTCCTAGAGGGCGACGCCGGGCGCCCCGGCGACGGCCGCGGCCGTGCGCCAGGAACAACCCGGCGCATGCGTAGCGCGATGTGACCGGGATATGCTGCGCGATGCTGGACGAGGATCGCCTTTCAGCCTCTGATAGCGACACGAATTGAATAAGAACCGGGAGAGGAAACCGAGATGCTGCGACGCGTGCTGCGTCAGCTGACGGCTGCGGCCGCCCTGACATTCGCCTGTCCCGCCGTCGCCGAGGAGCCGCTGCGCTTCGAGGTCGATCCGGCCTGGCCGCAGCGCCTGCCGAACGACTGGATCATGGGTCAGGCGGCGGGCGTCGCGGTCGACGCGCAGGACAACGTCTGGGTCATCCAGCGGCCGCGCACCCTCACCGACGACGAGAAGGCCGCGAGCCTCGATCCGCCCCGCACCCGCTGCTGCAAGCCGGCGCCGCCGGTCCTCGTCTTCGACCAGGCCGGGCGCCTGGTGAAGTCCTGGGGCGGCCCGGGCGAGGGCTATCAGTGGCCCCAGAACGAGCACGGCATCCACATCGACCACAAGGGCTTCGTCTGGCTGGCCGGCAACGGCGACACCGACGGCCAGATCCTGAAGTTCACGCCGGACGGCAAGTTCGTGCTGCAGATCGGCAAGCAGGGGCCGCAGACCGACAGCCGGGACACGAGCCGCCTCGGCAAGCCGGCCGGCATGATGGTCGACCCGGAGACGAACGAGCTCTACGTGGCCGACGGCTACTACAACCACCGCGTCATCGTGTTCGACGCGGAGACCGGCGCGTTCAAGCGGATGTGGGGGGCCTACGGCAGGCCGCCGACCGACGACAAGCTCGGCCCCTACGATCCGGCGGCGGCCCCGTCCCAGCAATTCGCCAACCCGGTACACTGCGTGCAGATCGCCCGCGACGGCCTCGTCTACGTCTGCGACCGGACCAACGACCGGATTCAGGTGTTCAGGAAGGACGGCACCTTCGTGAAGGAGATGTTCGTCGAGAAGAACACCCGGGCCAACGGCTCGGTCTGGGAGCTCGCGCTGTGGCCGGACGAGCGCCAGACCTACCTGCTCAACGCCGACGGGGCCAACAACGAGGTCCGCACCCTGAGCCGCGACACCGGCGAGGTCCTCGGCCGCTTCGGCCGCAACGGCCGGATGGCCGGCGACTTCCACTGGGTCCACAACCTCGCCATCGATTCCAAGGGCAACGTCTTCACCACCGAGGTCGACACCGGGAAGCGGGCGCAGAAGTTCCTGTTCCGGGGCGACATGGTCCTGCGCAAGCGCGCCGCCCTGCCGGAGGGCGGCGCGCGATGATCGGCGCGGTGGATCCCGGTGCGGCCGGACCGGCCGCCGGCGCCCGGTGCGCGTGCTGCCTGCCCCGCCGCGGCTTCATGGGCCGCCTCGCGGGGCTGGGGGCGGCGGCGATGACGGCCGGCGCGGCGCGGGCCGAGCCGTCGCGCTACACGGGTCTGGTGATCGACTGCCACGGGCACTACACCACCGAGCCGGCCGCCCTGCTGGACTGGCGCAAGCGCCAGATCGGCGCGCTCAACGACCCGGGCCAGTCCCCCAAGCCGTCGGACCTGCGGGTCAGCGACGACGCGGTGCGCGCCAGCGTGAGCGGGCGGCAGCTCAAGCTCCAGTCCGAACGCGGCATCTCCCTGGCGCTGTTCTCGCCGCGGGCCGGCGGGATGGGCCACCATATCGGCACCGCCCGCACCAGCCTCGACTGGTCGATCGTGTCGAACGACATGATCCACCGGGTGACGAGCCTGATGCCGCAGAACTTCGTCGGCGTCTGCCAGCTGCCGCAAACGCCGGGTGTCTCGCCGAAGAACTGCACGGCCGAGCTCGAGCGCTGCGTCCGGGAGCTCGGCTTCGTCGGCTGCAACGTCAACCCGGACCCGTCCGGGGGCTACTGGACCGATCCGCCGCTCTCCGACCGGTTCTGGTACCCGCTCTGGGAGAAGATGGTCGAGCTCGACGTGCCCGGCATGGTGCATGTCAGCGCCTCGGCCAATCCCAACTTCCACGCGACCGGCGCGCACTACATCAACGGCGACACCACCGCCTTCATGCAGTTCGTGACCTCGGACCTGTTCAAGGACTTCCCGACGCTGCGCCTGATCATCCCGCACGGCGGCGGTGCCGTGCCCTATCACTGGGGGCGCTACCGGGGGCTGGCCCAGGACATGAAGCGGCCGCCGCTGTCCGAGCTGATGCGCAACGTCTTCTTCGACACCTGCGTCTACCATCAGCCCGGCATCGACCTGCTGCTCAAGGTCGTCCCGCGCGAGAACGTGCTGTTCGCCTCCGAGATGGTCGGCGCGGTGAACGGCGTCGATCCCGAGACCGGTCACGCCTACGACGACACCAAGCGCTACGTCGAGGCCGCGGCGATCCCGGACGCGGACCGGGCCAAGATCTACGCCGGGAACGCGCTGCGCGTGTATCCGCGCCTCGCGGCGCGGCTCCGGTCGGCCGGCGTGACGCCGTAGGGCCGCAGAGGGCTTCGGAGGAGTCGCAGAGGAGCCGCGGAGGCGGGGCGGACCCGATCGCGGATCCGCCGGAGCGCGCCTGCCGGTGACCGGGCGCATGTGTCTCAGATCGACGGCGCCGCCGCGCGACCGATGTTGGGCCCAGGGCCGGACCGGCAGGTGAAGCGGGGATGTCGTTCATGAGGGTCACGATCTGCGCCGTCGCGCTCTGCCTTGTCGCGGGCCTCGGCCACGCTCAGGAGGCCGGACAGACGGTCGCCGGCGAGGGCGACTGGGTGCTCAGGAAGGCGGCGGGCGCGTCGAGCGGGGACGCCGCCTGCGTTCTGGCGCCGAAGGCGCGGTCGCGCATCCAGATCGTCGGCGATCGCGTCGAGATCACCGGCCTGCCGAAGAATTCCATCTTCAATTATCAGTATCGAATCGACGACGGACCTGTCTCGAACGCGATGTTTCCCACAGCGCAGATGCAGGACGCCGGCGTGATCGCGCTGAACGGGGACGTGTTGAGAGATATTCTGGCCGGTCGACGCTTCAGCATCCGCCTGCTGGACCGATGGCACGAGGCCATCACGGAGGAGATCAGCCTCTCCGGGCTGCGCGGCCTGATCGACAAGCGGGCCGAGGCCTGCAGGTAGCCGGGGCCGGGCGGACATCGAAGCCGCGCCGGACCTGCGGGTGTGCCCGCGGCCAGCGCGCGACCCGCGCCGGGGCGTGAGGGCTCCTGCGCCCATGAAGGGCGCTGCGGCAGACGAGGAGGCGGCAGAACTCGGGCTCGCGGCGCAGCGCGCCAGCGAGGGCATGGAGCAGGGAGCACCTGGTCCCGGCGCGGCGGCGGATGACGG
>NZ_MLBW01000008.1:0-165073 GCF_036441335.1 Methylobacterium mesophilicum | reverse complement strand
GTCGCCGGCCGGGCCCGCGGCAACGGGCGGTCGACCGCCGCGGKGCCGGGCGCTCAGATTTTGCCGTCGAGGCCCATCTGGTAGTACTTGTGGGTGATCTTGTCCTGGTTCTCGAGGAGCCAGTCGATCGAGGGCTCGTTGGTCATGGCCTTGCGGATGGCTTCGGTCATGCCCCTGCGCTGGATGTCGAACAGGGCCTTGTGGTCGACGTGCTGGGCCTCGATGACGCCGGGGCTGAGCCAGACCGAGCAGATGATGCCGAGGTCGTTGGCCTTGTGCTTGGGGATGTAGCCGGCGCGCACGGCGTCCAGCACGCCGTTGGCGATGGCGAACTGGACGGTGCCCATCAGGATCGAGGTGTACTTGCTCTCGGTGACGCTGACCTTGGACACGCACAGGGTGACCGGGCGGACCATGATGTCGGTGTTGAGCAGGGCGAAGACGCGGCTGTGGCCGACGACCTGATCGCCGGTGAGCGTGGCCAGGGCGGTGCCGACCGGCCCGTCGAGCTCGCCGATGATGACCTCGGGCTCGGAGGCGGTGTTGGGCGGCCCGCCCGCGACCAGGGCCTCACCGGCCCGCAGGATGATGCGCTCGTTCATGCTGTCCCTCGTCAAGGTCGGGCGATCCGGCACTGCCCGACGGCGCGGCTCCTATCACCGGCCCGCCGGGCCTGTCGACGCGGGCGCGGCGCGGCTGCCCCGAGACGCAGGGGGGGAGGGCGGCGGTCGACGGCGCCGCCCGCCCGGTCAGTCGCGCACGACGACCTTGGTGCCGACGTGGACCCGGTCGTAGAGGTCGACCACGTCCTTGTTGGTCATGCGGATGCAGCCGGACGAGACCGCCGCGCCCATCGTCTCGGGCTCGTTCGAGCCGTGGATGCGGTAGAGCGACGAGCCGAGATAGAGGGCGCGGGCGCCCAGCGGGTTGTCCTGGCCGCCGGCCATGTAGCGCGGCAGGTCGGGGCGGCGGGCCAGCATCTGCTGCGGCGGGCGCCAGTCCGGCCACTCCTTCTTCATGGTGACGGTCTTGGTGCCGGACCACGAGAAGCCCTGCCGCCCGACGCCCACGCCGTAGCGGACCGCCGCGCCGCCGCCGAGCACGTAGTAGAGCCGGCGCTGGCGGGTCGAGACCACGATGGTGCCGGGCTTCTCCTTGCCGGTCCACGCCACCGTCTCGCGCGGGATCGCCTGGCTGCGGAAGATGTTGAGGAAGTCCGCGATCGGACCCCTGTCCAGCGGGTTGGCGGCCGCCGCCGGGGCGCTCCCGAGCAGCAGGCCCGCGAGCCCGAGTAGCGCGATCCGTCTCGCCATAGTCGTCCGTCCTCCGTTCGTCGCGGCGCTGGTACTCGCGGACCGTCGTGGACCTGTTCAGCTCTCGGCAGACCTGGGTCGGGCCCGCGCGAGGACCCCCGCGCATCCGGCGAGCCGGCCCGGACTTCACGGCAAGGTTGAGGCCGGGCCGCCGGTACGGACACTTCCGGACGCAGCTGTGTGCCGCGCGCAACACTGGGCGGGTGGCGCGACGCCGTGGGTGATTGCGCGCGGCGACAGCCATGCTTATCTCGGGTCCGTGATCCGATCCGCCGCCTTTCCGGCCCGCCGTGTCGCGGGCCTGCCGGACCGCCTCGCCCGGGGCCTCGTCGCGCTGGCGCTGCTCGTCCTCGCGGCGGCCGCGCTGGTGGCCGCGAGGACNGCCACCGGCAGGTCGTGCGCGTGGCCGAGGCCGAGCCGCTCCAGCGCGGCGCGCGGGTCCAGGCGCGGCGCGCCCAGGAGCCGCTGGGCGAACAGGAGGTTCTCGCCCGCCGTGAGGGAGCTCTTCAGGCCGTCGCGGTGGCCGACCGCGTGGAGGCACTCGGGCAGGCTGGCCTCGCCGACATCGGCGACGTCGACCCGCCCGGCATCGGCCCGCAGCCGGCCCGACAGGATGGCGAGGAGGCTCGACTTGCCCGCCCCGTTCCGCCCGGTGATCGCCAGGGCGTCGCCGGGTCCGAGGGCGAAGGACAGGTTGGCGAAGATGCGGCGGCCGGAGCGGCGGCAGGCCAGATTGTCCACGCTGAGCCGCACCCGATACCCCGCCCTCGTCCCGCCACCGCGCGGCCGCTCCGCCATCGCCGCCTCCATGCCCGATTGCGCCGCGGAACGGAACCGCACGGCCCAGCTGCGCTTTCGTTCTGGGACGGAGGATTGCCCATGCCCGAGGCGAGGAACCCGAGCGAGACCGAGGTCGCCGCGACGCCCGACGCGGTGGCCGGACGCGCCAAGGTCGAGGCGCGGATGGCGCAGTGCACCCCCGAGGAGCAGACGGCGTTCTGGGAGGCGGTGGGGCGCTGCTTCGGCGGCGGCAAGGCCCCGGAGATGAAGCCGGCCTCCGGCTGATCAGCCACCCTTCCGCGTCAGGGCCCGCAGCGCCCCGCGGAACGTCCGCACGTCCTGCTCGGTCAGGCTCATGCGGTGCAGCATGTCGCGCATGTTGCGGGCGATGATCTCCCTCTTCTCCGGCGGGTAGAAGCCGGCCCCGTCGAGGGCCGCCTCCAGGCTTCCGAACAGGGCGATCAGCGCGTCGCGGGTCGCGGGAGGCGACAGGAGTTCGCCCGTGAAGGGCAGGCGCGCCCGGCCGCTCGCCTGCCGCCACGCGTAGCCGACCAGCAGGACCGCCTGCGCGAGGTTGAGCGAGGGAAAGTCCGGGGAGACCGGGAAGGTGACGATCGCGTCGGCGAGCGACACCTCGTCGTTGGTGAGCCCGACCCGCTCGCGGCCGAACATCACCGCGGTGCGCTGGCCGTCCCGTGCCGCGACTTCGCCCATGGCCTCCTCGGGCGCGAAGACCCGCTTCATCTGCCCGCGCTCGCGCGCCG
Organism: Methylobacterium mesophilicum; assembly: GCF_036441335.1. Classification (GTDB taxonomy): domain Bacteria; phylum Pseudomonadota; class Alphaproteobacteria; order Rhizobiales; family Beijerinckiaceae; genus Methylobacterium; species Methylobacterium mesophilicum_B. The sequence goes on along the minus strand of NZ_MLBW01000008.1, from coordinate 162,216 downwards.
TGGTCGCCAGCACGTAATGGCAGTCGGCGATGGCCTCGGCGACGCTGCCGTAGATCGTGGCCGCGTCCAGGACGTGCGTCGCGCCCGAGGCCGCCTCGCGCACGCCCTTCTTGGGCCAGCCGTTCTTCGGCTTGACGAGGCGCAGCTCCGACAGGCCGAAATTCGCCATGGCGCGGGCGGTCATGCCGATATTCTCGGCGAGTTGCGGCTCCACCAGGATCACCGCGGGGGCGATCCCGGGCGGCAGCTCGGTAACCTTCCCGGGGGCGTCGTCGGGGGTGTCGCCCTGTGCGGCTCGGCTCGTCATGGCGGCCGTCTGGCACGGCGGGCCCGCGCCCGTCGAGGGGCGAGTGACGATGCCGCCCGGATGACAGCGCGCGCCTTCCGTCGCCGGAAGGGCCGCGCTATGTCGCGGGGCGATTCCGGCCCGGGGCGCCCGACAGGTCCCCGGGACAACGACCGCACGGCCCTTGCATGCCGTGCGCGGGGACAACGCGGGAAGGCATCGGTCCATGGCGAAGATCAAGGTAGCGAACCCCGTCGTCGAACTCGACGGCGACGAGATGACCCGGATCATCTGGGCCGAGATCAAGAACAAGCTCATCCACCCCTATCTCGACGTCGACCTCGAGTACTACGACCTCGGCGTCGAGCACCGCGACGCCACCAACGACAAGGTGACGGTCGACGCCGCCGAGGCGATCAAGCGCCACGGCGTCGGCGTGAAGTGCGCGACCATCACCCCCGACGAGCAGCGGGTGCAGGAATTCGGCCTCAAGGAGATGTGGCGGTCGCCGAACGGCACGATCCGCAACATCCTCGGCGGCGTGATCTTCCGCGAGCCGATCATCTGCAAGAACGTGCCGCGCCTCGTGCCCGGCTGGACCCAGCCCTTCGTGATCGGCCGCCACGCCTACGGCGACCAGTACCGCGCCACCGACTTCAAGGTGCCCGGCAAGGGCCGCCTGACCATCAAGTTCGAGGGCGACGACGGCACGGTCATCGAGAAGGAGGTGTTCAAGTTCCCCGAGGCCGGCGTCGCGATGTCGATGTACAACCTCGACCAGTCGATCATCGACTTCGCCCGCGCCTCGATGAACTACGGCCTGGCGCGCAAGTACCCGGTCTACCTGTCGACCAAGAACACGATCCTCAAGGCCTATGACGGCCGGTTCAAGGACCTGTTCCAGAAGGTCTACGAGGACGAGTTCGAGTCGAAGTTCAAGGCGCTCGGGATCACCTACGAGCACCGCCTGATCGACGACATGGTCGCATCGTGCCTGAAGTGGTCGGGCGGGTACGTCTGGGCCTGCAAGAACTACGACGGCGACGTGCAGTCCGACACGGCCGCGCAGGGCTTCGGCTCGCTCGGGCTGATGACCTCCGTGCTGATGACGCCGGACGGCCGCACCGTGGAGGCCGAGGCCGCCCACGGCACCGTCACCCGCCACTACCGCGAGCACCAGAAGGGCCGCGAGACCTCGACCAACTCGATCGCGTCGATCTTCGCCTGGACCCGGGGCCTGTCGCACCGCGCCAAGCTCGACGGCAACGACGATCTGGCGAAGTTCGCCGCGACCCTGGAGAAGGTCTGCGTCGACACGGTCGAGGCCGGCCACATGACCAAGGACCTCGCGCTCCTCGTCGGGCCCGACCAGAAGTGGCTCTCGACCACGGGCTTCCTCGACAAGGTCGACCAGAACCTGAAGACCGCGATGGGCGCCTGAGTCTCCAGCCCCTGGCGTGGACAGCGGCGGGCGGCCTCCGGGACGCCCGCCGTTCTCACATCCGCGCGTCGCCGGCGCCTCAGGCGCCGCTCGCGCGGTCCGGCGGGCGGGTCTGGGCCAGGGCCCGGGCGACCTCGAGAAGCAGGAGGTCGATGGCGGCCCGCATCAGCGGATCGCCGACCGTGTCGATGAGTTCGCGCACCCGCAGGCACTGCGCCGCGAGCACGTCCAGCGCGGTATCCTTGCTGTCGAAGATCATGTTCAGGCCACCAGGTAGGCGGGTTCGGAGACGAGCACCGAGCGATTGTCGCCGCGGACGGCGCGGAGCTTGGCGAGGGTGCGGGCGTCGAACCGGGCGGTCGCCGCCATGATCTCCTCGCCGGCGATCTGGACCGGGAGGCCGAGCGGCTGCGGGCGGAAATGCAGCTGGATAACGTGGATCATGTAGAGGGTCGGCATCTGCAGCAGCAGGCTGTTGACCCCGTGCGCGAGGCCCCACTCGACGATCCCGGTGAGCAGCGCGATCGAGACCGGATTGACGACGCGGCCCTTCGCCCGGTGCGAGCGGGCGACGCCCTGGCGAGTCCATTCCCAGATCTGCGGGCCGACCGGCCGCTCACCCTCGCAGAGCTGCGGCAGCACGTCCGACAGGAGATGCGGGCGCGTGGTCGGCAGGAGCCGGCTGTAGCCGACGACTGTGTTGCCCTCCATGGCGAGGAAGTGGATCGCGTGCGGCGTGTCGAACTGATCGATCTCGCGGCCGTCCGGCCGGGCCAGCTCGCTCCAGCCCTTCTCGGCGACGAAGATCTCGTGGCGCAGGCGCCAGGCCTGCTCCATCGCGTCGGCGTAGCGATCCGCGTTGGCGGGGGTGACGATGTGGATCACGAGAAAACCTCACGTTGGTATGACGCGAGTTCTCGTCGGTTCACCGGGAGCTGTGTACTACGAGAAACCGTAGGGTCGACGACCCCGTCCAGCTGAAGCGCGCGGCACTTGCCGCTGTCCCGGCACGCTCTCTCGTCTCGGGCTGCGGGGTGTGCGGATGCCGCGCCGCGGCCTCTAGGTTATCAGGCCGGCCCGGAGCGCCTGCGCCACGGTGTGGGCGCGGTTGACGGTGTCGAGCTTCGATCGGGCCGAGCGCAGGTGGTAGTCGACGCCCGCGGCGGTGATGCCCATGACGATGCCGATCTCGACGTCGGTCTTGCCTTCCGCCGCCCATTGCAGGGCCTCGCGCTCCCGCGGCGAGAGGCGCGCCGGCCCGCGCCCGGCCGGACGGCTGTTCATCAGCAGCAACTGACCGACCGCGTAGGTCGCGACCAGGTTGACCGCGACGCGCTCGGCCGGATCGATCTCGATCCGGTCCCCGGAGACGCTGATCCCGCCCGGCTCGCCGTCGAGGGTCACGAACGGGATCGTGAGGCCCGCGCGGATGCCGAAATCGCCGGCCTCGTCCATGACGCGCCCGGCCGTCGGCGTATCGGGCCGCACGGCGCTCCAGTCGAACGGCGTCGCCGTGGTGCAGAGCCGCCGGACCGTGGGGTCGTGGAGGGCGTAGCCCTGCGTGACGTACCGCCGCGCCCACTGCTCCGGCATGGTGCTGGCGAGCACGAACCCGGCGTGCCGCCGCTTCGGCAGGCCGGGATCCGGGACGATCCCAGCCATGATGTACGAGACCCCGTAGCGCGTGAAGGCGTCGACCAGCAGCCGCGCGATCTCGTCGGGCGTGGCCGCCCGTTCCAGATCGCGCAACACGCTGAAGGTCCTGTCCAGGTGCTTCGGATGCGGCATGCCCTATCTCAAAGTTGATGCACGCACTGCGACAAATGGTGAGTCGAACGCAACCTGAGGATGGCATCGCCGCGGCTGAAAGGCTAGGGTGGCGCCGAAAGCTCTGCCGTTAGGATCGGTACAGCGGTCGGAGTACGAGTTTCGCAGGCATGACAGACGACGCGACCCCGCCGACGACCCGCTGGCTGCTGGAACGGATCGCAGCCACTCTGAACGTCTGTCCGACCTTCTTCCTCCAGCCGGACCGGCCCGACGAGACAGCGACGGATCAGGAGACGCGGGACTGCGCCGAGGTCGCCGCGCTGTTTCGCGCGATCAAGTCGCCGGCGCGGCGCGACGCTGTCCTGAAGCTCCTGCGCGAGATGAGCCGCGAGACCTGACGGCGCGCGCCCCGGGGCTGCCGGTTCGCGGGCGCCGTCAGGCCGCCACGAGGAGCGCGGCCCCGGCGACGCCGGAGAGGACCAGGCGCAGGCGGCCGAGCCAGAGGGGCGTGAGCCCGCGGCGGGGCAGGTCCTGATCGATGAGGCCCCAGGCCAGCACGAGGCCGCCGAGGATGCGCAGGTCCCACGGTGCCGGCGCGGCCATCGCAGCCCAGGCCACGAGGGACGGCACGATGGCCACGAGGTAATCGCCGTTGCCGGCGTTGCGCGCCGCGGCGGCGCCCCAGCGGATCCCTCCCAGGAACGAGGCGATCACGGCCCCGTAGGCCGACAGGATGGTGCGCGGAGACAGGCCGATGCTGCTCAGGCCACCGTCGGTGCCCGATACCGCCAGGGCCGCGAAGCCCAGGAACGGGATGAGACCGGCGACGCCGAGCACGATAGCGCCGAGCGGGACAGTACTCCGGTGCGCCATCCATCCTCCGGGCATCGGCAAGGGTTGGCGACCCGCGCGATCCGACCCTCGGTCCGACGCCGCCCTGTCGCAGCGTTCCCGCATCGCGGCGTGGCGGTCAAGGTCGCTCCCGTGGCCGGAACGCGCCCCCCGACCGCGGTCAGCTCCGGCGCGGCGGGGCCGTGAACGGCACGGCGCCGGGCATCGGTGCGCCGAGGAGGGACATCGGCGCGTTGGCCGGCATCTTCGGTGCGGGCGGCTCGTTGATTGCCGCGTCGATCTTTCGCGGCTTGAAGTTCGCCGCGAGGCTCTTGGCGCTGGCGAGATCGGCGGGGCTCAGCTTGTTGGCCACGTCGTCGCGCTTCTTTCCGGCATCGTCGTCGCCCTGGCTCGCGGCCGCGGAGAACCACGCGTAGGACTGGATCAGGTCCTGCGTCAGGCCGAGGCCGCGCGCGTAGAGGACGCCGAGATTGTATTGGCTGTCGCGGACGCCGAACTCGGCGCCCTGGCGGAACCACGAGGCCGCGGAGGCGAAGTCGGGCTTGCCGTTGGCGGCCGGGTTCTCGGCGTAGAGCACCGCCAGATTGTGCATGGAGCGGGCATGGCCCTGCTCGGCGGCGCGGCCGTACCAGAGCTTCGCCTTGTCGAGGTCGCGGACGACGCCGGAGCCCTTCTCGTAGTGGCCCGCGAGCTTGTACTGGGCGGGCGCGTAGCCGGCCGCGGCCAGCTTCTCGTAGAGCTTGGCGGCGACCGAGAGGTCGCGCGGCATGCCGCGGCCGTCGGCCTCCCGGGTGGCGAGGTCCCAGATCGACGCGCCGTCGCCGTCGAGGGCGGCGAGCTTCACCTTCGCCAGCGCCGGCGGCAGGTTGCCGAGTTCGGCCTGAAGGCTGTTCATCCCGGAGACCTGCGGCACGGCCGCCTTGGCGCCGGGCCGTGCCTCCGCGGGAACGGGATTGGGCAGGGCCTGGGTCGTCGTCGGGTCTGCCGGGGCCGGCTTGGACTCGGCGCTCTCCCTGACCGGGTCCTTCGACGCGTCCCTGGAGCCGTCCCTGGAGCCGTCCGGAGCGTCCTTCTGGACGTCCGCGGCATCGCCGCGGGACGGCGCGACCAGGCTCGTCGGAGCGGCCGGCCGCGACTCGTCGGCGCCGCGCATGGTGATCGCCTGGAGCGCCCCGAGGGCCAGCACGATGGCGGCGAGGCCGAGCAGCAGCGGTCGGCGCCGGCGATCGATCTCGGCGCGCAGCCGACCGAGACGGCCGGTCGACGCGCCCTGGAGGGCGTCCACCCGGTCACCGCGGGCTTCCGTGCCCCAGGTTGCAAAATATCAACCACTGGTCGATCAATGCAGCGCACATTCTACCAGGAGAAAAATTAATATATTGGCACTCGTTATTGACCTGTTTACTTTGTTAATTCAATTTCTGAATTGTTTCTAGATCGCGCTTGATCGAACATCGTCATTATTGCTCATGAGATTGCCGCAGAAGCGGCGTGTTGACTCAGAAAGATAGCAAATCATGTCTTCGATCACCCTGTCGGCTGCGACGCGCCAGAACCTGCTCTCGCGCGGCGGCCGGCCGCTGCCGGGCTCGAGCAGGTCGTCGGCGAGGCGGGAGGCCTCGACACCGTCGCGCCGCGGCTTGGCGCGCGCCTCGACGGGCGCGAGGGCCACCTCAGGGCTCGTCGAGGACATCAGGCGCTCGTCGAGGGACGGCCCCCGTACCGGGACGGCCTCGGCCGGGCCGAGCCGGACGAGCAGCCGCTCCAGGGCCGACTGAACCCCCTCGAGGGTGGCACCGAGGCGCTGGTCGGAGGCGACCTGCCGGGCCTGCATGTCCGCGAGGCTGGCGCGCAGGAGGCCGATCTCGCCCGACTCGGCCGCGCCGAGTCCGGACGTCTGGAGGGTCTGGGCGACCGCGTTGCGGGCGGCGCGCTCCACCACGGCCTCGCTCGGCGCCGCGTCCTTGAGCGCCGTCACCTGCCGCAGCAGGTCGCCCATGGTGCGCTCCAGGCCGGCCAGCGCCGGATCGGCGCTGTGCGGCGCGTCGAGACGGCCCGCCAGCGAGACGACCTGCCGCTCCAGGGCGTCGAGGCCGTCCTGCTCGGACCGGTTGCCGACCTGATCGACCTTGTCGGCGAGGCTCCGGAGCATGGCGTGGATGGACGCCATGTCGCCCGAGCGGGCGACGCTCGCGTCGCCGGAGCGCTCGGACCAGTCGTCCCGGGCGCAGAGCACGTCGACCTTCTCGGCGAGCGCCTGAATCTGCTCCGCCAGCGCGGCCGGCGCGGCGATCTTCACGTCGCTCCGGATCTCTTCCAGGATCGGCCGCAGGTCCGGACCGGCGGCCGTCCGCTGCAGCTGGGCGATCTGCGCGCTCACCGCCTGCAGGCTCTGCGCGAGGCCCTGGATGCGCTCCGGACCGGCGAGCGCACCGATCTGCCGCCGGATCTCCTCGAGTTCGGCGAACAGGCCCGCGAGGGTGTGGTCATCCGGCCCGGCCGCGCCGGTCGCGGCCGCGGTGTCGAGGCGCTCGGCGAGGCGCCGGACGTCCTCCGCGACGCGGCTGTGGACGTTCTCGGCCACCTCCTCGGCGAGGCGCTCGACCTGGGCGCGGACCTGCTCGATCGGCGCCGCGATAGCGGTGAGATCGGTCCCGGCCTGGGCGCGCTCGATGCCGCTCGCCAGGGTGACGACCGCCTGCTCCAGGGCGCCGATGTCGCGGCTCGTGGCCAGCTGATTGATCGCCTCCCGCAGGCGCGTGGTCTCCTCCTGGAGCTCGATCAGGGCGGTCGACGGCGCGACGCCCTCCTCGATCCGGGCCTCCAGGCGGCGGGCGAGGCGGCGTAGATGTTCCAGTCGTTCGGGTCGTAGCGCTCGGCGATGACGCGCTTCATCTCCACGAGCGCCGACGAGACCAGGGTGCCGCCGGTCTCGCGGGAGCCGAAGAACGTCTCCTCGTCCACCTCGGTGGCCCGGTCGGTGAGGGCGAGCTGCTCGGCGCGGTGACGCCGCCGGTGCCGGCGATTGCCCTGGCCGGCCGCCTGCTGCTGCGGCACCACCGAGGCGATCCAGGTCTCGAGCGGGACGCCCGCCCGCGCCGCCACGTCGCGGGCCGCGTCGAGCACCTCGGGATCGAAACTGTCGAGCTGCGGCATCGCGTTGCGGGTCATCGGTGGCCTGTCGTCGGCAGCGTTCGGCGTCCGTTTCCTCGGCGCAGAGCGGGACCGGATTTCGGTATCCACGGACGCACGCGTCGGATCGTTCGAGCGTGACCATTAACTTTCTTGGTAAACACGAAGTTAAGGTCTGCTGGGCGCGGTAATGGCTGCGACCTTCCCGCGACTGAGGAACGGCGCCGCGTGTCGCGCGATCGGCGGGCGGAGCCGTTGCTCCGGGGGCAGCGTGGCGTTTACATGCGGCCAACGCGGCGGGCCGTTCCGAGAGGCCCGCACCAGACGGGGGAAGCCAGAGATGCCGCAGTATCGCGCTCCGGTCGAGGACACGCTGTTCCTGCTCACCGACGTCCTCGGCTTCCACGCCCGGGACAATCTGGCGGGCTTCGCCGAGGCCTCGCCCGACGTGGTCGAGGCCGTCCTGCGCGAGGGCGCGAAGCTCGCCGAGGAGGTGCTCGCGCCGCTCAACCGCACCGGCGATGTCGAGGGCTGCCGCCGCGAGGCGGACGGCACGGTGCGCACGCCGGCCGGCTTCAAGGCCGCCTACGACACCTACGCCAGCGGCGGCTGGATGGGCCTGTCGGTGCCCGAGGCCTACGGCGGCCAGGGCCTGCCCCACACCCTCAACACGGCGATCCAGGAATTCGCCTCGGGCGCGAACCTCGCCTTCGGCATGTATCCCGGCCTGACGCAGGGCGCGATGGCGGCCCTGCTGGTCCACGGCTCCGAGGAGCAGAAGGCGCTGTACCTGCCCAAGATGGTCGAGGGCGCCTGGACCGGCACGATGAACCTCACCGAGCCGCATTGCGGCACGGATCTCGGGCTGCTCAAGACCAAGGCCGTGCCGAACGGCGACGGCTCCTACAGCATCACCGGCACCAAGATCTTCATCTCGGCCGGCGAGCACGACCTCGCCGAGAACATCGTGCACCTGGTCATCGCGCGGATCGAGGGCGCGCCGGCCGGCACCAAGGGCATCTCGCTGTTCGTGGTGCCGAAGTTCCTGGTGAACGCCGACGGCTCCCTCGGGGCGCGCAACGGCGTGTCGTGCGGCTCCCTCGAGCACAAGATGGGCATCCACGGCAACGCCACCTGCGTGATGAACTACGACGGGGCGACGGGCTGGCTCGTCGGCCAGGAGAATCGCGGCCTCAACGCCATGTTCGTGATGATGAACGAGGCGCGGCTCGCCGTCGGCGTCCAGGGCCTCGGCCAGTCCGAGGTCGCCTACCAGAACGCGGCCGCCTACGCGAAGGACCGGCTCCAGGGCCGGGCCCTGACCGGCGCCAAGGCGCCCGAGAAGGCCGCCGACCCGATCATCGTCCATCCGGATGTGCGCCGCACGCTGATGCAGATCCGCGCCTTCAACGAGGCGGCCCGGGCCCTCATGCTCTGGACCGCGCTCCAGGCCGATATCCTGCACCGTTCCGAGGATGCCAAGGAGCGGCAGGCGGCCGACGATCATCTCGGCCTGATGACGCCGGTGGTGAAGGGCGTGTTCACCGATCGGGGCTTCGCCAACGCGGTCGAGGCCCAGCAGCTCCTCGGAGGCCACGGCTACATCGAGGAATGGGGCATGTCGCAGTTCGTGCGCGATGCCCGCATCGCCATGATCTACGAGGGCGCCAACGGCATCCAGGCCATGGACCTGATCGGCCGCAAGCTGCCGAAGGACGGCGGCCGGGCGATGATGACCTTCCTGGGCGAGGTCCAGACGTTCCTGAAGGACCACGGCGAGGATCCCGCCATGGCGCCGTTCACCAAGCCGCTCCAGGCCGGACTGAACGACCTCCAGGGCGCCGTGATGTGGCTGATGCAGAACGCGTTCAGCAAGCCCGACAATGCCGGGGCCGGCGCGACCGACTTCATGCACCTCTTCGGCCTCGTGGCCCTCGGCTACATGTGGGCGAAGATCGCCAAGGCCGCCCAGGCCAAGCACGCCGAGGCCCCCTCCCCGCGCTGGGAGTCGAAGCTGACGAGCGGCCGGTTCTTCATGGAGCGGATGCTGCCGGAGACCGCCCTGCGCCTCAGCCGGATCAAGGCCGGCGCGGATAGCACCATGGCGCTGGAGGCGGAGGCCTTCTGAGCGTCCCGCCGGCCGCGCGCCTCGCGCCAGCCGGCGGCTTCTGGTCAGATCGCTGGAAGCGCCGCCGCCCTCGCGCGCGCAGCGAAGCGATCCCGCCGGCGCCACGCTTCCCGCCGGCGCGCCGCCCGGGGTCGCTTCGCTGCGCGCGCGATGGCGCCGGGCTCACGCACCCAGCGCCGCGTCCAGATCCTCGATCAGGTCGGCCGGATCCTCCAGGCCGATCGACAGCCGCACCACGTCGGGGCCGGCGCCCGCGGCGGTCTTCTGCGCGTCGGTCAGCTGACGGTGGGTCGTCGAGGCCGGATGGATGATCAGCGAGCGCGTATCGCCGATATTGGCGAGGTGCGAGAACAGCTGCAGGCTCGACACCAGCTTGACGCCCGCGTCGTAGCCGCCTTTCAGCCCGAAGGTGAAGACGGCCCCGGCACCGTTCGGCGTGTAGCGCCGGGCGAGCTGGTGGTAGCGGTCGGTCTCCAGGCCGGGATAGCTGACCCACGACACCGCCGGATGCGTCGACAGGTGCTTGGCCACCGTCAGCGCGTTGTCGGAGTGGCGCTGCATGCGCAGCGGCAGCGTCTCGATCCCGTTCAGGATCAGGAAGGCGTTGAACGGCGACAGCGCCGGCCCGAGATCGCGCAGCCCCAGCACCCGGCAGGCGATGGCGAAGCCGAAATTGCCGAAGGTCTCGGCCAGCACCATGCCGGAATATTCCGGCCGCGGCTGGCTCATCATCGGGTAGCGCGCGTCGCCGGCCCACTGGAACGAGCCGCCGTCGACGATCAGGCCGCCGATCGAGTTGCCGTGGCCGCCGAGAAACTTGGTGGCCGAGTGCACCACGATGTCGGCGCCGTGCTCGAAGGGCCGGATCAGGTACGGCGTCGCCATGGTGTTGTCGACGACGAGCGGGATGTTGTGCTTCTTGGCGACCTGCGACAGCGCCGCCAGATCGGTGATGACGCCGCCGGGGTTGGCGATCGATTCGCAGAAGATGGCCTTGGTGCGCGGCGTGATCGCCGCCTCGAAGGAGGCGGGGTCGTCGTTATCGGCCCAGGCCACCGACCAGCCGAAGTTCTTGTACGAGTGATTGAACTGGTTGATCGAGCCGCCGTAGAGCTTGTTCGAGGCCACGAACTCGTCGCCCGGCTGCATCAGGGCGTGCATGGTCAGGAACTCGGCCGCGTGGCCCGAGGCGACGGCCAGGGCGGCGGTCCCACCCTCCAGCGCGGCGATGCGCTCCTCCAGCACGGCGTTCGTCGGGTTGGTGATCCGCGTGTAGATGTTGCCGAAGGCCTGGAGGCCGAACAGCGACGCCGCGTGGTCGACATCGTCGAAGACGAAGCTGGTGGTCTGATAGATGGGCGTCGCCCGCGCGCCGGTGGCCGCGTCGGGGGCGGCGCCCGCGTGGATCGCCAGCGTGTTGAAGCCGGGCATGCGGTCGGACATCGTCGGGTCTCCTCAGAGCACCCGAGCCTGTACGCCCGCCCGGGAGTGCGGCGCAAGACTCGGCCGCCGAGACGCGCCCGCCGAGACGCGGCCGCCGAGACTCAGCCGCGACGACTCGGCCGCGAAGACTTCTCCGCGACCGGGCGCGCCGCGATGCCTACACGTCCGGCCGGTGCCCGATGTCGATATGCGGCTGACCCGCGTCGACCAGGGCGCGGTCCACGGCCTCGATGGCGAGCAGGGTCCGGGTCAGGTCCTCGGCCATGGAGATCGGCGCCAGGTCGAGGCCGCCCAACCGCCGGGCGATGGCGTTCCGCTGGCGGGCCAGGGCGGCGCGCGCCCGATTCAGATCGTCGATCTCGTCGGCGGTCATCCGCGCTCCTCCTCGTCGGGGCCGTCGCCGCGCTCAGGCGCCCGGCGTCCAGTCGATGTTCGGGCGCTGGGCCAGCATGCGCTCGAAGTAGTTGGCGACGGCCTGCGCCCCGTCCGTGTGCATCATCGCGACCGGATGCGCGAGGTAGGCACGGGCGAGATCGACGGGAATCCGGCCGCCCTGGAGCGCGCTCAGCACCTCGTCGATGAAGGCGTCGTTGGCCTCGTTGAAGTCATTCGACAGCTTCTTGCGGTCGTTGAGGGCCTTGATCGGCATGCAGCATCCTTGTCGCTCGGCTACGGGGCGGGCTCGGCCGGAAGGCTCGGGCCGAACCGGGCCGGGGCGGCGATTGTTCCGGCCAGAGAGCCTGCTCACAGGTCCAATGCGCGTGCGAAGCCTCACCGCTCGGTAACCGTCCGCACATGACCCGTGGAGCGGAGTCCCGCGCTCGGGCGTTTACCGGTCATGACGACCGAAATCACCCGCTCTCACACCGTCGAGATCGTCCCGTGCGCTGACGATCCCCGCTGCTTCCGCTGGGTCATCCGCAGCCGCGGTGGCGCGATCGTGGAACACTCGCCCTACGCGTTCGTCACCCAGAACGGGGCGCGGATATCCGGCGCGTGCTGGATGCGCGAGCATTTCGCCGACGGGCAGCCTGCCTAACCGCCCGCCCGCGACACGGTCCGAAGGTCGATCGCCGACCCTCGAACCAGGCCGCGTCGCGTGTCTGGGCCCGCAGATCGCCGCCATGGCCGGGCCGAAGCCGCAATCGTCGCGCCGACGGCTCAAGACAACCTTGCCGATGTTCTGGATCCGTAAGGCATCGGTTAAGCATTGTTTCGCCGCGCCTCGCTCTTTGTCAGAACTTTAATCAGCGCCGCCCAATATCGCGCCGATTCTTGTCGGAGCAGGGTGCGGGCGATGTTGAGCGGCGACGGAACGGTCCGGCACGACGTGGCCGCGTCGAACATGGGCGCCGTGACATCGATCGAGGGGTCGAAGGTTCATCTGGAGCTCCTCGTGCAGAACGGGCGGCCCAGGGTGCGGGTCACGGTCGGCAATCTGGTCCGGATCCGGGCCGGGGACGCGGTGCTCGTCGGCATCGTGACCACGCTGTCCTCGGGCAGCGAGCAGGGCCACCGGCCCGGCGCCTTCGCGAGTCTCGATCTGCTCGGCGAGATCGTCGCGACACAGGGCGCGCAGCGCTTCAGCCGCGGCGTGACCTGCTATCCGGCGATCGGCGATACCGTCGAACTCCTGTCCGCCGCCGAGCTCCGGATCGTCCACCAGGTGTCGGCGACCAATACGGCGGCCGTGGGCGCGCTCTATCAGGACCCCGACACCCCGGCCTGCATCAAGATCGACGACCTGCTGTCCAAGCATTTCGCGGTGCTGGGCGCCACCGGGGTCGGCAAGTCGAGCGGCGTCACCGTCATCCTGGACGAGGTGATGCGGGCGAGGCCGGCCGTGCGCGTCTTCCTGCTGGACGTGCACAACGAGTACGCCGCCAGCTTCGGTGACCGCGCGAGCGTCATCAGCCCGAGGACCCTCAAGCTGCCGTTCTGGCTGTTCAACCTCGAGGAGATCGCCGACGTCATCTACGGCGGCCGTCCGGCCGTCGACGAGGAGATCGAGATCCTGGCCGAGGCGATCCCCCTCGCGAAGAGCAAGTACGGGCAGTACAAGGAAGCGAGCGACCGCCAGATCGTCAAGCGGTCGTTCGGCAAGGGCGCCGGCTACACGGTCGACACGCCCGTCCCCTACATGCTGCAGGACCTGCTCGCGCTCATCGACGAGCGTATGGGACGGCTCGAGAACCGTGTCTCGCGGATGCACTATCACCGGCTGATCACCCGGATCGAGGCGATCCGGAACGATCCCCGGCACGGCTTCATGTTCGACAACGCCAATGTCGGCGGCGACATGATGGGCGAGATCCTGGCGCACCTGTTCCGGCTCGATCCCGACGGGCGGCCGATGACGATCATGCAGCTCGCCGGGCTGCCCATGGAGGTGGTCGACGCCGTCGTGTGCGTGCTGTGCCGCCTCGCCTTCGAGTTCGGCATCTGGAGCGAGGGCGCCGTCCCGCTGCTGTTCGTCTGCGAGGAGGCCCACCGCTTCGCCTCGGCCGACCGCTCGGTCGGCTTCACGCCGACCCGCCGTGCCCTGGCGCGGATCGCCCGCGAGGGCCGCAAGCACGGCGTCCATCTGGGCCTGATCACCCAGCGCCCGGCCGAGCTCGACGCGACGATCATGTCGCAGTGCAGCACCCTGTTCGCCATGCGGATGACCAACGCGCGCGACCAAGCCTTCCTGGCCGCCGCCGTGTCGGACGCCACCAACCTGCTCACCTTCGTGCCGTCGCTCGGCACCGGCGAGGTCATCGCCTTCGGCGAGGGCGTGCCGATCCCGGCGCGAATGACCTTCCGGCCGCTGCCGTCGGCGCGTCACCCGCGCAACGACGCGAGCGGCCGCGCCGCGGAGGACGGCGCGACCGTCGCGGGCGCGGCCTTCGTGGGTGCCGTCGTCGAGCGCTGNCCGGTGGCCTATCTGTCGGCGGGGCAGCGGCGGCGCGTGGCCCTGGCGCGGCTGCTGGTCTGCGCCCGCCCGCTCTGGCTCCTGGACGAGCCCACCGCCGCCCTCGACACGGCCTCGCAGGCGGTGCTCGCCGAGCTGATGGAGGGCCATCGGGCCGGCGGCGGCCTCGTGATCGCCGCCACCCATCAGTCCCTCGGCCTCGCCGGCGCGGCCGAGCTGCGCATCGAGACCGCCGTGGCGGCACCGGTCGCCGACGTGCTGGAGGAGTGGGCGTGATTCGCGCGGTCCTCGCCCTCATCGCCCGCGACCTGCGCCTAGCCGGCCGGGTCGGCGGTTCCGGCGCCCTGTCGCTGGTCTTCTTCCTGATGATCGTCGCGCTGGTGCCCTTCGCCCTCGGGCCCGATCTCAACCTGCTGTCGCGGATCGGCCCGGCGATCCTGTGGCTCGCCGCCGTGCTGGCGACGCTGATCGGCCTCGACCGCCTGTTCCAGGCCGACGAGGAGGACGGCTCCCTCGACCTGATGACCGCCGCGCCGGTGCCCCTCGAACTGGTGGTACTCGGCAAGGTCACGGCGCACTGGCTGACAACCGGACTCCCGCTGGCCCTGGCCGCGCCGCTCTTCGGCCTGCTGGTCGCGCTCGACGGCACCGCCATGGGCGCGACCTCCCTGACGCTGCTGGCCGGCACCCCGGCGCTCAGCTTCATCGGCGCGGTGGGCGCGGCGCTCACCGCCTCGATTCGCCGGGGCGGCCTGATCCTGGCCGTCCTGGTCCTGCCGCTGATGATCCCGACGCTGATCTTCGGCGTCTCGGCCGCGCAGGCAGCGAGCGGCGGCACGGTGCCGTTCCTCGTGCCGCTCGCGGTGCTGGCGGCGCTGACGCTGATCGCCGCCGTGGTCGGGACGCTGGCGGCGGCGGCGGCACTGCGCTGGCCCGAATAGCCGGAGCGCTCCTGGGAGAGCCGGCCGCCGCCGTCATCGTCGCGGCGATGCGGCCTCCCGCGATCCGACGTCTTCGGTGAAGCCTGCCGGACGCGTCCCGGCGCCCGGGGGTGAGGCCGAGGCCCGCGATCCGGTTTCGCCGCCGAGCGCGTTGACGCGCGGCCCCCCCCTGACTATAGAAGCCGCTTCGCCGAGGGGCCGCGCTTTCGCGCGCGCTGCGTCTCGGCCATCGCCAGACAACCTGACGCGACGACCGATTTCCGGCCCAGCCGGCCCGTCGGCATCGCCCGACGAGAAACACGAGGACGTACATGGCCAACACCGCTTCGGCCAAGAAGATGACCCGCAAGATCGCCAAGCGCACGGCGATCAACCGCTCGCGCCGCTCGCGCATGCGGACCTTCGTCCGCAAGGTCGAGGAGGCCATCGCCACCGGGAACCAGCAGGACGCGCTGGCCGCCCTCCGCGCCGCCGAGCCCGAGATGATGCGCGCCGCCCAGCACGGCATCGTTCACAAGAACAACGCCTCGCGGAAGGTCTCGCGCCTCGCCGCCCGCGTGAAGGCGCTCGCCGCCTAAGCCGCCACGCACCACTGAGACGGTTTCCAGCCCGGCCTTCGCGCCGGGCTTTTTCGTGCGCGCTGTCCGGGCACCGCCGCGTGCGGCGGGAATCGGCTGGCGCGAAAGCGTTAACCCTATCCAAGAATCGGCGCGATTGCGGAGTCCGGAAACGGCGTGTAGCTTAACAGAAACTGACACCGGACAAGCAAAACACGACGATTTCGGGATTCATGCGAATCGATCTGATTCGCCAAGACTCTAGCGGCCGTGTTCAGCCCCGACGGGAACACTTGCGAATGGGAATCGGCGCCGTCCCCACAAGTCCCACTGTTAAAGGAACCGTAGGTAATTGTTGATAGGCTCTCCCAATCGGCAAAAGTTCCTCGCGCTGGGGTTGACTCCGTTGAGAGGACTCTGTCCCGCCCGTTCTTGCGGGACGCTGAGGGCGTAATTCGTGCGTACGCGCCGCCTGCGGGATTCCGTGGGCAGCGTCGGGAGAGCCAGTGATGCGTGTCGACGGAACGGTGGCGAGCGACGACGACGGGGGCCGCAACGGCGGCGGCAACACCGATTACGGGTCTGCCTGGGCCCGCGTGAAGCGCCGGCTGCGGGCCGAGCTGGGCGAGGACGTTTTCGCGAGCTGGTTCGCCCGCCTGGAGCTGGAGGCCGTCGCCGGCGGGACGGCCCGCCTGACGGTCCCGACCCGCTTCCTCAAGTCCTGGATCGAGTCGCACTACCTCGACCGCGTGCTCAACACGTTCAAGGCCGAGGTCGAGGAGATCGCCCGGATCGAGGTCGGGGTGCGCGGGACCGGGGCCCCGGTCCGTCCGGTGGCCGCCGGCGTCGCCAAGCCCGGCCCGGCCAGCGGCCCGCTCGCCCGCCTCCACGCGACCAGCGCGCCGATCCCGGTCGCCGCGGTCGCGCCGACGGCCGAGGCGCGCGGCGCCGAGGCCGGAGGCGACCTCAGCGGAACGCCGCTCGACGCGCGGCTGACCTTCGCGAGCTTCGTGATCGGGCGCTCGAACGCCCTGGCGCACGCCGCCGCCGAGCGCGTCGCCAACCACCAGGGGGAGGGCGCGCTCTACAACCCGCTCTACCTCCACGCGGGCGTCGGGCTGGGCAAGACCCACCTGCTGCACGGGATCGGCCACGCCGCCCGCGAGGCCGGCCGCCGGGTGATCTACCTGACCGCCGACCGGTTCATGTACGGCTTCGTCAACGCGCTGAAGACCCAGTCGGCGCTCGCCTACAAGGAGCGGCTGCGCGGCATCGACCTGCTGATCCTCGACGACGTCCAGTTCATCCAGGGCAAGTCGATCCAGGCCGAGTTCGGCCACACGATCAACGCGCTCATCGATGCCGGCCGCCAGGTCGTGGTCGCCTCCGACCGGCCCCCGACCGAGCTCGAGGCCCTGGACGAGCGGGTCCGCTCGCGGCTCGGCGGCGGCCTCGTCGTCGAGATCACGGCCCTCGACGAGGCCCTGCGCGTCTCGATCCTGTCGGCGCGGCTCGCCGCGGTGCGGGCCGCGCATCCCGGCTTCGACGTCTCGCCGCAGGTGGCGGCCTACGTGGCCCGGGCGATCACCGCCAACGGCCGCGACCTCGAGGGCGCCGTGAACCGCCTCCTGGCCCACGCCACGCTCACCGGCACCGCCGTGACGATGGAGACGGCCGAGAGCGCGATCCGCGACCTCGTGAAGAACCGCGAGCCGAAGCGGATCAAGATCGAGGACATCCAGAAGCTGGTCGCCTCGCGCTACAACGTCTCGCGGTCCGACATCCTGTCGGAACGGCGCACCGCCGCGGTGGTGAAGCCGCGCCAGATCGCCATGTACCTGTCGAAGGTCCTGACGCTGCGCTCGCTGCCGGAGATCGGCCGCCGCTTCGGAGGGCGCGATCACACCACCGTGCTGCACGCCGTGCGCAAGATCGAGAAGCAGATCGGCGAAGATTCGGTGCTCGGCGATGAAGTCGAGCTGCTGAAGCGGATGCTTCAGGACTAGTCGAACGCGCGAAATCCCCCGCACCGGGCCCGGGATGAGCCTGCTCTTGCCGGAGCAGGTTCGGTCCGGGGCGGGCGTAGGGGGAGCCCGCGCCCGGCTGATCTCGCCGGAGCTGGACCAGCACGACCAAATCACCGCGGCTGTCACGCGCCCTTCGCCGGCTCCCCGCTTTCGGGGCTGGCCGAGGGCGCGCGCGCCGTGGCAGACTGGCGCGAACCGAGACGGCCCTGTAAGGCCGCGTCGCCGACCGGCGAAGAACGACGCCCCGGGGGAGTGCTGATGACGGACGCCTTCATCTACGACCACGTTCGCACGCCGCGCGGGCGCGGCAAGGCGGACGGCTCCCTCCACGAAGTCACCGCCCTGCGGCTGGCCGAGACCGCGCTCCGCGCCCTCAAGGACCGCAACGGCCTCGACACGGGCCTCGTCGACGACGTGGTCCTGGGCTGCGTCGACCCGGTGGGGGAGGCGGGGGGCGACATCGCCCGCGCCGCCGCCCTCGTGGCGGATTACGGGGCGCACGTCCCGGGCGTGCAGATCAACCGCTTCTGCGCCTCCGGCCTCGACGCGGTGAACTTCGCGGCCGCGCAGGTCATGAGCGGCCAGCACGAGATGGCGGTGGGCGGCGGCGTCGAATCGATGAGCCGCATCGGCATCGGCGCCTCGGGTGGCGCCTGGCCGGTCGACCCGGCGATCGCCATCAAGTCCTACTTCATGCCGCAGGGCGTCTCGGCCGACCTGATCGCCACCAAGTACGGCTTCACCCGCGACGATTGCGACGCCTACGCGGTGCGCTCGCAGGAGCGCGCGGCGAAATCCTGGGGCGAGGGCCTGTTCGACCGCTCCGTGGTCCCGGTCCGCGACGTGAACGGCATCACGCTCCTCGACCGCGACGAGCACATGCGCCCCGGCACCGACATGCAGTCGCTCGCCGCGCTGAAGGCGTCCTTCGTGCAGATGGGCCAGATGGGCGGCTTCGATGCCGTGGCGACGGACGCGCATCCGGACGTCGAGGCGGTCGAGCACGTCCACCATGCCGGCAACTCATCCGGCATCGTCGACGGCGCCGCCGCCGTGCTGATCGGTTCCCGGGCGGCCGGCGAGGCCGCCGGCCTGCGCCCGCGCGGCCGGATCCGCGCCTTCGCCAACATCGGGTCCGACCCCGCGCTGATGCTCACCGGGCCGGTCGACGTCACCCGCAAGGTCCTGGCGAAGTCGGGCCTGAGCCTGTCCGACATCGACCTGTTCGAGGTCAACGAGGCCTTCGCGGCGGTGGTCCTGCGCTTCTGCCAGGCCTTCGACCTCGACCCGGAGGCCGTCAACGTGAACGGCGGCGCCATCGCCCTCGGCCACCCGCTGGGCGCCACCGGCGCGATGATCCTCGGGACCGCGCTGGACGAGCTGGAGCGCACCGGCAAGGAGCGCGCGCTGGTCACCCTGTGCATCGGCGCCGGCATGGGCACCGCGACCATCATCGAGCGGGTGTGAACCCCGCGCGTCCGGGAGCGGCGCCGCGCCGCTCCCCAAAAACCGGGAACGCTGCTAGAGGCGCGGGCGACGCTCGGCCCTTTCGCGGTCCGGACGATAAAACAACGGGAGACAAGCCCTTGAACCGCCTGATTGCGACGCTCTGTCTGGGCGTCACCCTGAGCCTGCCGGTGACCGCCCGCGCCGACGACGCCGCGGACCGCGTCGCCGCGGCCACGAACCTCGTCAACAAGACCCTGATCAAGAACCTCCAGACCGGGTTCAACGTCGCCCTGGAGAAGACCGTCGCGCCGATGCCGGAGGCCCGCGCCGAGGCGGTGCGCAAGGAGCTGCTGGACGAGTTCGAGAAGCAGCGGACCCTCATGATCCAGGGGCTCTCGAAGGACTACGCCGAGAAGTTCAGCCTCGCCGAGCTCAAGCACCTCGACGAGATCTACTCGGACCCGACCTATCTGAAATTCCAGACGATGAACGCCGATCCGAACTCGTCGGTGACCGCGATCTCGCAGAACTCCGTCACCAAGCTTCTCAACATGCTGGCGGTGGCCGCGGCGACCGACAATACGCCGAAGCCCGGCACCCCGCCGGTGCCGCCGGTGCCGCCCGCCGCGGCCCCGGCTCCGGCGCCGAAGTAGGCGATGACGGCCGCGCGCGTCGGTCCGGCGTCAGGCTGCGCGCGCGGCAGCCAAGGGGGCGAAGCCCGCGACCGGGGGCAGCCCCTCCAGAAGGGGCTTGGCGAAGTAGTAGCCTTGGACGAGCGTGATCCCGATACTGCGCAGGGCGTCGAGTTCCGCCGCGGTCTCCACGCCCTCGGCGAGCACCGCGACGTCGAGGGCGCGGGCGATGGCGACGACGCCCGAGACGATGGCGTAGCGCCCGGAATCGCTGTCGAGGCCGCGCAGTACGTCCATGTCGATCTTGATCAGGTCCGGGCGGAAGTTGGCGAGCAGGCTCAAGCCGGCGAAGCCGGCGCCGAAATCGTCGAGCGCCGTCAGGAAGCCCTGCTTCCGGTAGGCCGCGACGATGCCCTTGACGTGCTCGATGTCCCGGAAGCGCTCCTGCTCGGTGAACTCGAACATGATGCGGCGGTGGGCGAAATCGATGCGCCGCGCCGCCTCGAGCGAGGCGCGGATGCAGGCATTCGGCTCGTAGACCGCGTTGGGCATGAAGTTGATCGACAGCCGCGTGGCGCTGTCCCGGGGGAACAGCGTGCCGGCGAGCTCGATCGCCTTGACGCGGGCGGCCTGGTCGAACTGGTAGCGGGTCTCGTCGGTCACCCGCTCGAGGATCGTGTAGGCCGGCTCGCCTTTCGGGCCGCGCACCAGCGCCTCGTAGGCCCAGACGCTGCCGTCCGCGAGGTCGAGGATCGGCTGGAACGCCATCGTGAAGTCGAAGTCGAGCTTGGTGCCGGCGCGACAGGCGCGGCAACCGGAATCCTTCGTCATGTGCGGCTTTCGGTGAGTGACCCCGGCCGGCAGACAATGGGCGGACGCGCTCAACACAACCTTAATGCAAGTGCGCCGGCGGATCGTCGGCGGAACCCAGGGAGGACGGCACCGTGACGCTGACCGATTTCCGCTTCGAGATCGATTCCGACGGCATCGCTCTCGCGACCTGGGACATGCCCGGCCGCTCGATGAACGTCATCACCGAGGGCGTGATGGACCAGCTCGAGCAGATCATCGAGCAGGTCGCGTCCGACCCGGCGATCAAGGGCTGCGTCATCGCCTCCGGCAAGGACAATTTCTCCGGCGGCGCCGACCTCACCATGCTCCAGGGCCTCGGCCGGGCCTACGAGCAGCTGAAGGGCGAGCAGGGCGAGGACGTGGCGATGCGCCACTTCTTCGAGGCGTCCCGGCGCCTGTCGCTGCTGTTCCGGCGGCTGGAGACCTGCGGCAAGCCCTTCGCGGCGGCGATCCAGGGCCTGTGCCTGGGCGGCGCCTTCGAGCTGGCGCTGTCCTGCCACTACCGCGTCGCCTCCGATGACGGGAAAACCCGGGTCGGCCTGCCGGAGATCAAGGTCGGGCTGTTCCCGGGCGGCGGCGGCACGCAGCGCGTCGCGCGGCTCATGCAGACCGGCGACGCCCTGCAGATGCTGTTCAAGGGCGAGCAGATCCGCGCGCCCATGGCCAAGGGCATGGGGCTGATCCACGCGGTGGCGCCGCAGGCCGAGATCGTGGAGCGCGCCAAGGCCTGGATCCGCGAGGGCGGCTCGGCGGTGGCGCCCTGGGACGTGCCGAAGTTCAAGGCGCCGTCCGGCAAGGTCTACTCCCCCGCCGGCATGATGATCTGGCCGCCGGCCAACGCCATCTACCGCCGCGAGACGCACGACAATTACCCGGCCGCCAAGGCGATCCTGGCCTCCGTCTACGAGGGCCTGCAGCTCCCGATGGACCTCGCTCTGCGGGTGGAGAGCCGGTACTTCGCGCATATCCTGCGCTCGACCGAGGCGGCGGCGATGATCCGCACGCTGTTCATCTCCATGGGCGAGCTGAACAAGGGCGCGCGCCGCCCGAAGGACGTGCCGGCCACGAACCTGCGCAAGGTCGGCGTGATCGGCGCGGGCTTCATGGGCGCGGGCGTCGCCTACGTCACCGCGCAGGCCGGGATCGAGGTGGTGCTGGTCGACCAGTCGGTCGAGGCCGCCGAGAAGGGCAAGGCCTACGCCCACACCCTCATCACCGGCCAGATCAACAAGGGCCGGGCCAAAACGGCCGACCGGGAGGCGCTGCTCGGCCGGATCCAGACCACGGCGGATTACGGTGCCCTCGCGGAATGCGACCTCGTGATCGAGGCCGTCTTCGAGGATCCGCGGGTGAAGGCCGAGGTGATCCAGAAGGTCGAGGCGGTGATCCGTCCCGACGCGATCTTCGCGTCCAACACCTCGACCCTGCCGATCACCGGCCTGGCCAAGGCCTCGCAGCGGCCCGCGCAGTTCGTCGGCATCCACTTCTTCTCGCCCGTGGAGAAGATGATGCTCGTCGAGATCATCAAGGGCGAGGCGACCGGGGACGCGGCACTCGCCACCGCCCTCGACTACGTCCGGCTGATCAAGAAGACCCCGATCGTCGTCAACGACGCCCGCGGCTTCTTCGCCAACCGCTGCGTCGGCGCCTACATCCTCGAAGGCCACAAGATGCTCTTCGAGGGCGTGCCGCCGGCGATGATCGAGAGCGCCGGCCGCCAGGCGGGCATGCCGGTCGGGCCGCTGTCGCTCAACGACGAGGTCGCCCTCGACCTCGTGCTCAAGATCGCCAAGGCCACCGAGGCGCAGGTGGGTCCGGCTGCCGTCGACCCGGCGCAGAAGGCGATCCTCGCCGAGATGGTCGAGAACCAGGGCCGCCTCGGCCGCAAGAACCGCAAGGGCTTCTACGACTACCCGGAGGGCGCGCCGAAGCGCCTCTGGCCCGGCCTGAAGGACCTGCAGCCGAATCGCCTCGATCCCGACGCCGTCGACTTCACCGAGCTGAAACAGCGGCTCCTGGTGGTCCAGGCGCTGGAGGCCGCCCGCACGGTCGGCGAGGGCGTGGTCACCGATCCGCGCGAGGCCGATGTCGGCTCGATCCTCGGCTTCGGCTTCGCGCCGTTCACCGGGGGCACGCTGTCGTACATCGATTTCATGGGCGCGGCGGCCTTCGTCGACCTCGCGCGGGCGCTCGAGGCCAAGCACGGGCCCCGTTTCCACGTGCCCGACAACCTGGCCGCGATGGCCGAGCGCGGGGGCACCTTCTACGCGGGCGCCGAGAAGCGCGCCGCCTGAGCGAAGTCGGCCGGACGCCCGCCCGCGGCGTCCGGCAGCTGGGCGAGTTCCTCCAGCAGGACCGTGCGCGCGCAGGCGCCGAAGGCCCGCATCAGCCGCCCCCGGGCGTGGTCCGGTGGGAACAGCAGCGCGAAATGCACCGGGAGCGCGGGGGCGAAGGGCCGGATCGCGATCGGCGAGACTTTCGCCTCCTCGTGGGCGGCCAGCGGGTTCATCACGCTGACCCCGAGGCCGGCGGAGACGAGGGTGCAGATCGAGGCGCCCAGGCCGGCCTCGGCGGTGATGGTCAGGCCGATGCCGGCGGCCTCGAAGACGGCCTCGGTCCGGCCGCGCAGGGCGCTCCCGAGCGACGCGGCGACGAAGGGCACGCCCTGAAAATCCGCGGGCGCGAGCGAATCCCGCGCGGCGAGGGCGTGGTCCCGCGGCAGGACGGCGACGCAGGCGCGCGTCTCGACATGTTCGGCGCGCGCCTCCGGGGCGTCGCCGTACAGCATGGTCAGCGCGGCGTCGCAGGAGCCGGTGGCGAGCCAGTGGTTCACGGTCTCGTCGTCGCCGGAATGGATCGCCACGATCACGTCCGGATGCGCGGCCCGGAAGCGGACGACCGCCCGCGCGAGGAGACCGCCCGCCAGCCGGGGCATCGCCGCCACCCGCAGCCGCTCCGCCCCGAAAGCCCGGATCCGCGCGGCCGCAGATTCAAGGCTCGTGAGGCCCACGAAGGCGCGCTCGACCTCCGCGTGGAACCGCGTCCCGTCGAGGGAGGGGACGACCCGGCTCCCGCTCCTGTCGAACAGGGGCAGGCCGGTGATCGCCTCCAGCTGCGCGATCAGGCGGCTGACCTGCGGCTGCGAGGTGTGGAGCCGCCGGCTCGCCTCGGTCATGGACCCGGTGGCCACCACGGCCCGGAAGGCCTCGATGTGCCGGAAGGTCATGCGCCGCTCGGCCATATCAGATCCGCATGCTCGGCAGGTGAATCGGCATTGGACGCCCGCGCGCGGCCGCTCCTAGGATCAGTCGGCAAAGCTTCGGACCGACTCCCTGTCGGGGCGGCCGGGCGCTTCGCCGGTTCAGACATAGCGAGGGGGTTCGGATCGTGTCGAGGACGCTACCGCTTCTGTTGGCCACTCTGTGCTGGGTCGGGCTCGCCGCGCCGTCGGTCGCGGAGGGCCGCCTCGACAAGATCCGCTCCACCGGACAGATCAGCCTCGGCTTCCCGGACGCCTCGCCGCCCTTCGGATTCCTCGACCAGAACGCCAAGCCGGTCGGCTATTCGCTGGAGATATGCGAGCACGTCTCGCAGAAGCTCAAGGCCGCGCTCGGCCTGCCCAAGCTCGAGGTGCGCCACGTGCCGGTGATGTCGGCGACCCGGATCCCGCTGATCAACAACGGCACGATCGACCTGGAATGCGGCACCGCCAGCAACCTGCCCGAGCGGCACAAGCTGGTCTCCTTCGCGCCGACCACCTTCGTGGCGCAGGTGGTGCTGGTGGCCAAGAAGGACACGCCGGTGGACGTCGACGACATCGCGTCGTTCCGCGGCAAGGCCATCTCGGCCCAGGCCGGCGGCGAGACCCAGCGCGTCGCCACCCGGATCAACGTCCGCGACAAGCTCGACATCCAGGTGATGCCCGCCAAGGACACCGCCGAGGTGTTCCTGCTCGTGGAGACCGGACGCGCGGCCGGCGCCATCAACGACGACGCCCTGGCCCACGCCACGGTGGCGGGGGCCAAGCGGCCGGCCGATTACAAGATCGGCACCAAGGGCCTGGAATTCGCCCCCTACGGGATCCTCGAGCCGAAGGACGACGCGGCCTTCAAGGCGGCGGTCGACAAGGCGGTGGTCGAGCTGATCCAGGACGGGACCGTGGCGCGCCTCTACGGCAAGTATTTCGAGCAGCCGATCCCGCCGAAGGGTATCAACCTGGAATTGCCGATGAGCGACGTGCTCAAGCGGGCCCTGGCCAACCCGACCGATTCCGGCGACGAGGCCGCGTACCGGTAGGACGGCGGGACCGACATGCGAGACGATCACCGCGACGCGACGGACACGCCGTCCGTCGTCGACCTGCGGAGCGACACGGTCACCCGGCCGACCGAGGCGATGTACGCCCGGATGCGGTCCGCCCCGCTGGGCGACGACGGGCTCGACGCCGACCCGACCGCCCGCGCCCTGGAGGAGACCGCCGCCGCGATGCTCGGCAAGGCGGCGGCCCTGTTCGTGCCGAGCTGCACGATGGGCAACCTGCTGGCGATCCTCGCGCAGGTTCAGCGCAGCGAGCAGGTCCTGCTCGAGGCCCAGGCCCACATGCTCCACACCGAGCGCGGGGCCGCCACCCTGACCGGGGTGTTCCTGGACGGGATCGCCGGGGCCGACGGCGCCATGGACCTCGACCGGCTTGAGGACGCCCTCCGGCCCGGCGCGAGCCCGCTGCGCACGGCCATGATCGCGCTGGAGACCTCGCACAACGCCGCCGGCGGCACCGTTCTGCCGCCGGACCACATGGCCGCGGTGGCGGAGATCGCCCGCGCGCGCGGTATCGCGGTCCATCTCGACGGGGCCCGCCTGTTCAACGCCGCGACCCATCTCGGGGTCGCGCCGGCGGACGTCGCGGTCCACGTCGACACCGTGTCGCTGTGCCTCTCGAAGGGCCTCAGCGCCCCGGTCGGCGCCGTGCTCGCCGGCGACGAGCCGGTGATCGCGACGGCGCGGCGCCTGCGGAAGATGATCGGCGGGACGCAGCGTCAGGTGGGCATCGTGGCCGCCGCCGGCCTGGAGGCGATCACCGTCATGGGCGCGCGCCTCGCCGAGGACCACGACCGCGCCCGGCAGCTGAGCGCGGGGCTGAACGCCCTGCCGCGCCTCGCGGCGAACCTGCCGCAGACCAACATCGTGCAGGTCGACCTCTCGCGGACCGGGCGGGACAGCCCGTGCTGGGTCGCGGATCTCGACGCGGCCGGCATCCGCACGCGCCCGCTCGGCGCGCGGCGGCTGCGTCTCGTCACGCATCGGCACATCGCGGCGGCCGACATCGACCGCGCCGTCTCGGCCTTCCGCGCCTGCCTCGACGCGGCCTGAATCCGATCAGGCCGCGCCCGCGATCCGTGCCTTCGCGCCGAGCATGCGGGCGAGGAGCGCGACGTCGCCGGCATTGTCCGAGAGCAGGTCGGTGATGTCGCCGACTTCCAGCGCCTTCACGTGGCGGCAGCGCATGCCGTAGCGGCCGGCCGTGCAGGTGCAGCGCAGCTCCGGGCCCCCCGGCCGCTCCTCCAGGCTGACGTGGTAGCGGTTGCCAGTCGAGCCGCGCATGGCAAACCGCAGGGCCGCCGGCGCGTCGGGGAAGGCCGCCAGGGCCCGGCCGCTGATCGCACCCGGCGCGCGGCGCGGCACGGCGGGGACCGCCCGCGTGACCGGCAGGCCGAGCGCGGCCGCGAGGGCGTGCACGTCCGCAGCCGCGCGCTCGCGCATGGCGGCCAGCGCGATCTCCGCGCAGGCGTAGGCGTCCTCGCCGGCGTCGTGGTGCTCGAAGCGGATACCGAGGCGCCGCGCGACCTTGCCGAGCCCGCAGCCCTCCGGCGCCGGGAAGACCCGGCGCGCCACTTGGACCGTGCAGAGATAGGCGAGGTCCGGGACCGGCAGGCCCGCCCGCGTCAGCCCGGCGCGCAGGACGCCGATGTCGAAGCTCGCGTTGTGCGCCAGGATCAGCCCCCGCCCGAGATCGCCGAGATAGGGCGCCATCACGGCGGCGAAGTCGGGCTTGTCGGCGACGTCGGCCGGCAGGATCCCGTGCACGCGGATGTTGCCCGGCGCGAAGCGCATCTCGGGCGGCCGGATCAGGTGGCTCGCGCGGCGCACCACCCGGCCCTCCGCGATCCAGGCGAGACCCACCGCGCAGGCGCTGTCACGCCGCTCGTTGGCCGTCTCGAAGTCGAGGGCCAGGACCGTCATCGAGGGTCAGCCATGCCGGGTGGAAGTTCTCGGGGTGTTCCCCGAGAGGTCTAGGCCGCCCGGACTCGGGCTTCAACCCTGCGCCACCATCGCCAGCCAGTCGTCCTCCGAGACGACTTGCACGCCGTGCTTCTGGGCGTCCTTCAGCTTAGAGCCCGCGCCGGGGCCGGCCACGACCAGATCGGTCTTGGCCGAGACCGAGCCGGAGACCTTCGCGCCCAGGCGCTCGGCCACAGCCTTGGCCTCGTTGCGGGTCATCTTCTCCAGGGTGCCGGTGAAGACCACGGTCTTTCCCGCGAAGGTGGAGGCCGCGGCGGCCCGCTCCATCGGCTGAACGTCGACCGCGTCGAGCAGGGCCGCGACGGCGTGGGCATTGTGCGGCTCGGAGAAGAAGAGCAGCAGAGCGTCGGTCGCCACCGGGCCGATCTCGCCGTCGTCGGCGAAGACCCGGTAGGCATCGCCGGGACGCTGCGCTCCGGCCCGCGCGATCGCCGCGCGCACCGCGTCGACGTCGCCGTAATGGGCGAGGAGATTCTCGCGCTGCACCGCGCTGAGGCGCGCCCGCTCCTTGGCCGGCGCCGCGTCGTCCTCCGGGAAGCCGAGGTCGAGGAGCCGGTCCCGGGTGGTGCCCCCGACGCGCGGCACGGCGGTGAGCTCGACCCAGTCGGGACCGGGCTGCGCCGCCGCGGCCTCGCGGATCGCCGCGATCAGCGTCGGCATGTCGGCGAAGCGCTTCGCCAGCGCCTTGGCGGTCGCCTCGCCGATCTGCGGGATTCCGAGGGCGAAGAGCAGGCGGTTCATCGGCACGGCGCGCCGCGCCTCGACGGCGGCGAGCAGGTTCCGGATCGCCTTGTCGTCCTCGTCGCTCTTCTTCTTGGCGGCCTTCTTGGGCGGCTCGGCCGTTCCCGCCTCCGCGCGCCGCTCGGCCGACAGCGCCTCGCGCCGCGCCACGATCGCGGCCTTGAGTTCCTCGAAGTCGAGGCGGAACAGGTCGGCGGGCTGGCGCACGAGCCCGGCCTCGAACAGCACCTCGATATAGGTCTCGCCGAAGCCCTCGATGTCGAAGCCGTTGCGCGACACGAAGTGCTTCATCCGCTCGACGCCCTGCGCCGGGCAGATCAGGCCGCCGGTGCAGCGGCGCACCGCGTCCGGACGGCCGGTGCGCGGGTTGACGGCGCGGACGGCGCGGCTGCCGCAGGCCGGGCAGGTCTCCGGGAAGGCGTAGGGCCGCGAATCGGCCGGGCGCTTCGTGAGATCGACATCCATGACCTTCGGGATCACGTCGCCGGCCCGGACCACCGTCACGGTATCGCCGACGCGGATGTCGCGGCCGTCGCGGATCGGCTCCCCGTCGGCGCCGACGCCCTTTACGTAGCCCTCGTTGTGCAGGGTGGCGTTCGACACGACCACGCCGCCGACCGTCACGGGACGGAGCTTGGCGAGCGGGTTCAGCGAGCCGGTGCGGCCGACATTGATGACGATGTCCTCGACGACCGTGGTGGCTTCCTGGGCGGCGAATTTGTGGGCGAGCGCCCAGCGGGGCGAGCGCGAGACGAAGCCCAGCCGCTTCTGGAGCGCGAGGTCGTCGACCTTGTAGACGACGCCGTCGATGTCGTAGCCGAGCCCGGCCCGGTCGGCCTCGATGCCGCGGTAATGGTCGAGCATCGCCTCGGTGTCGGTGAAGGTCCGGGTCCGCGGGTTCACCGGCAGGCCCCAGGCCGCGAAGCGCTCCAGCACGCCGGTCTGCGTCTCGGCGATCGGCTCCGACAGCTCGCCCCAGGCATACGCGAAGAATCGCAGCGGCCGGGACGCGGTGATCGCGGGATCGAGTTGGCGCAGGCTGCCGGCGGCGGCGTTGCGCGGGTTGGCGAAGAGCGGCTTGCCGGCCGCGTCCTGCCGGGCGTTAATGGCGGCGAAGTCGGCGTGGGACAGGTAGACCTCCCCGCGCACCTCGCAGATCTCCGGCCAGCCGGACCCCGCGAGAACCGCCGGGATGTCCTGCACCGTGCGGGCGTTGGCCGTGACGTTCTCGCCGACCTCGCCGTCGCCGCGGGTGGCGGCGGTGTCGAGCCGGCCGTCCACGTAGCGCAGCGACAGGGACAGGCCGTCGATCTTCGGCTCGGCCGTGAAGGCGAGGGGGGCGTCGTCCGGCCAGCCGAGGAAGCGGCGCACGCGCGCGACGAACTCGGCCACCTCCGCGTCGTCGAAGGCGTTGCCCAGCGAGAGCATCGGCACGGCGTGCCGCACCTTGGCGAACTTCTCCGAGGGCTTGGCGCCCACCGACGTGCTGGCACCGCCCGTGCCGGCGAGATCGGGGAAGCGGGCCTCGATATCCTCCAGGCGGCGGCGCAGCCGGTCGTACTCGGCGTCCGATATCTCGGGCGCGTCCTCCTGGTAGTAGAGGCGGTCGGCCTCCAGGATCGCGTCCGACAGCCGCGCGTACTCGGCGCGCGCTTCCTCGGCGGTGAGGTCGAGATCGAGCGGTTCGGATTTCGTGACGGCCATGCCGGGGTTCTAACGCATCGACGGCCGGCGGGGAGCCGGCGCCGGCGCGCGATCCCCGATTCCCTCACCGGCGGGCGCCGAGCAGATCGCCGCGCCCCGCCATCCGGAAGGCCGCGAAGAACGTCGCGGCGACGAGGGCGGCGACCGCCTGCAGCGGCAGGACCGGGGCCAGCCAGCCCGCGACCGCGGTTCCTGCGACCGAGCCGAGATTCATGGCCGCCATGTACACCTCGAACTGCGTGGCCGCGCCCGGGCGGCCCCGGCTCGCCGCGAGCAGCGCCGGCATCAGGGCGACGATCAGCAGGCCGGGCAGCACGCTGGTGAGCGCCAGGATCGCCGGTGCCGCGGCCCCGACGAGGCCGGCGCCGATCAGGATCCCGGCCAGCACGAAGGTGGCCGTGCTGCCCAGGAGCAGGGCGCGCAAGGGCGACGCCGCGCCCGCGCGGTCCGACCAGAGGCCCACCGCGACCGCACCGGCCGTGCCGCTCACCAGGGTCAGGATCGCCTGGAGGCGCGACAGGCCCGCGGCCTCCCAGCCCTGCCGCTGGAGGAGGTCGATCGAGAAGGGCAGCTCGAACAGGCCGAGCGCCGCGTCGAGGCCGAAGCACAGGGCGAGCAGCCGCAGGGCCCGCGGGCGGCGCAGGGCGACGATCGTCCGGCGCAGGAAGCGGCGGAACGGAACCCGCCGCGGCGGCGGTCCGCGGCGCTCGAGCGACCAGAACGGATCGGTCGCCGCCTCCCGGACCAGCAGCATCGGCAGGCTCGCGACGATCGCGAGGGCGATCAGGCCGCGGGCGCTCGCGGCGAAGCCCCAGTTCGCGAGCGTCCAGCCGAAGACGGCGGCGCTGAGGCCGGTGCCGACCACGAAGCCCGCGCGGGTGCAGGCGCTGACCCGGCCGAGTTCCTGCGCCGGGACGTGGTCCATGATCATCCGGTCGCAGGCGGTGTCGAGGAGCGACGCGAACAGGCTGTGGACGAGGAAGATCGGTCCGAGCGCGCCCGCGGCGTCGGCGCCGGCGACGAGGAGGAGCGCCAGCGTCGCGTGGCATCCGATCAGCGCCGCGACCGCGAAGGGCCGGCGCCGTCCCATCCGCGTGTCCCCGGCGCGGTCCACGCGGGGCCCCCAGAGCAGGGGCTGCAGCGTCCAGGGCAGGCCCGCTAGGGCGAAGTGCATCCCGACCTCCGTTGCCGGGACGCCCTGCGCCGCCAGGTGGTTGGCGAGCGCCGTCAGCGAGAAACCGGCGACGAGGCCCTGGTAGAGGTAGGTGGCGAAGAACACCCCGTAGCGGACCGGCCGCACGCCGAGGCTCGGCCTGCCCACGGTGCCGACGCGGCGACCCGCGCTGGACCGCGTCACGGGGCGCGGCGCTGCTTGCGGGAGACCGGCCGCGACCCGATGCTGCTCATGCCCGCCCCATCCGGATCGCCGCCCGTGCCGTTTCGCTCCCCCGACGCTAGCGCCACCGCTCCCGCCCCGCGAGGTGTCGCGTGAGCGCGGTGCAGGTCTGGATCGTCGACCTCGCCCTGTCCCCGCGCCAGATCGACCGGTGCGATACCGTCCTCGACGGCGCGGAGCGCGCGCGGGCGGACCGGTTCCTGCGCGCGGCGGATCGGGATCGGTTCCGCGCCAGTCACGCGGCGCTGCGCCTCGTTCTCGGCGACGCGCTCGGCCTCGCGCCGGCCGACGTGGAACTCGCGGCCGGTGCCGGGGGCAAGCCGGAACTCGCGGGCCGGGCGCGGGGCGCCGCCGACTTCAACCTCTCCCATTCCGGGGCGCGCGCGCTGATCGGACTCGCCCGCGGTGCGGCGATCGGCGTCGACGTCGAGGCCGTGCGGCCGATCGCGGACGCGCTGCGGATCGCGGCGGCCCATTTCGCCGCCGACGAGGTGGCGGCCCTCGCCCGAGCCCCCCGGAGTGAGGTGGAGCGGCGCTTCTTCGGTCTGTGGACCCGCAAGGAAGCGGTGGTGAAGGCGCTGGGCAGCGGTCTGACGCTGCCGCTGGACCGGTTCAGCGTCAGCGTGCCCCCCGAACCGCCACGCTTTCTCCGGGCCGCCGGCGATGCGGGCTGGAACCTGGACGGTCCGTGGAGCCTCACGGAAATCGAGTGCGGGCGCGCGCACGTCGCCACCGCGGCGGTCCGCTCCGGCGGGGCTGAGATCACCCGCCACCGCCTCCCGGACGACTGGCCCGATCATCTCGGCTGAAAAGGCGCAACGCCGCGCTTGCGGTGCGGGAAAGGCGCGGCTATACACCCGCTCGCCGGCCCTGGCGGAGACGCGGGGCGGCCTTCGGAGTGTAGCGCAGTCTGGTAGCGCACCACGTTCGGGACGTGGGGGTCGCAGGTTCAAATCCTGCCACTCCGACCAAAATTCCCGCCTTCTCAGCCCCATCGAGCAGGAATACGAGCCCGCGGCCACATACGGCACGGTCGCGCGGATGACGCCCGGCGGCCTATCCCGAGCCCGACCTCTCGGGACTCGCCGGATCGCGGTTCGGACGCCGGAACTGTCCGGCCCCCGCCGCGCCGGAAACGCCGTCCTGCGGGGTGAGCGGCGCGATGGGCACGCTCTCCACGAGAAGCGCGATCATCTTGGACCGTGACGTCAGGAGAATGGCCGGCGGCTCGCCGGTGATCTGCCGCCATCGGGTGACGAAATCGCCCGCCGGCAACTCGGCGAGAGCGTCCTGTTCGGTTACGGGGTGGTCCGTTCTGGGCGCTGCGGACTGATCCATGCGCCTCAACGGTGCTGACCACGATTCGGCCTCAGCGTCCGCCCGGTATGGTGAAGCGAACGTTGCGCCGATCGGAAAAAATACGCCCGCCACGGCGAGCCGGGCGGGCGAGGTCAGGGGCGCTCGATGCGTTGGCGAGCACCACGCCTCTCCGTAGCAGCGATGGCCGTGCCGGTATGCCCGTCGGCGTGACAGATCGGGGCGCGTGAAGGGCTGTATCCCGCGGGCGCCGAAGTTCGGGTCATCGTCGGCCTCCCGAAGCACGCCGGGCGAGACCCGACCCGTGTCCCGGGCGCGCGGTCAGGCGGCGAGCCGGAGGCCGTGCCCGCGGGCGCCGCGGGACGCGACCGCCGCCTTGTCCCTCGGCAGCAGCAGGTCGATCTGCGAGCAGTGGAGCGCCAGCACGTTCTGCTCCTCCGCCAGGGCGCGCGCCGCGCCGCTGAACCGGCCGTTGGTCATCACGCACGCCGTCGCCGACCCCGCGCGCTCCGCCGCCGCCGCGACGTCCGAGATCGGGAGGCACGCGACGTCGCGATCCGCCCAGTGCAGGCGCACGACGACGCGCGTCCGAGCCCGGAGGAGGACGAAGTGTTCCTGATCCTGATAGTCCAAGCGCCAGCCGGCCGCCTTCAGGCACCGCAGCATCAGGGCCTCGTACTGCGGCTGCGAGGCGATGGCGTGATCGACAAAGGTCCACGACGCGATCTCGGCCGGCAGGATCGACGCGAATTCGGCCCGGACCACCCGCTTGAAGCTGCGGAACCCGACGAGAGCGCGGAGCGGGCGCGCGAGATGGGCGCGGTGCATCCGCGCCACTTCCCGGTCCCAGAGTGCCTCGAACGCGGCCGCATTGCGGGCATGGCGTTCCATCCAACGGTTCTCGATGATCAGGCGCTCGACCTGCGGTCGGATCGTGCGGCGACACCGCTCCGTGGCGCGCTCCTGGAAATGCAACCAGGCGAGCAGAAACAGGATGGCTGCAACCCAAAGGGCGAGGCTCGTCGCGAACATGGCGGCGGGACTTTTCGAATTAAGGCCGATGTCGCGATTTATCTGCCACAGGAATTAAGCGGAGATTGCTGTTTAGAATCGTGTTCCGTCGATCACCGCAAGTCCTTCGAGATGGTGAATTCTAACTTTACGGGAGGCTGAAGGCCGCTCAGGTCCGCATGGCGACGAACATGCTACGGCCCTGCTGGTGGTAGTAGCCGCTCTCCATCGAGCCGCGGATATCGCGCCCGAGCATGTCGTACTGCTCGTAGACCATGTCGAAGCCGCACTCCTTCAGGAGCTGGATCAGGGCCGGCTTGGTGGGCCAGAAGGAGCGCTTGTTGCTCCACGAGGTCCATTTGTGCGCTTCGAGCTGGCTCGTGTCGTCGAGGTCGTGCTCGTGCATCCAGCGGCCCGGCAGGCCTTCGTTCTCCGCGGGCGACGACAATTGGAAGAGGGTCTGGTTCTCGTCGGTCGCGAAATGGGTGTGCAAGATGATCACGTCGCGCACGCATTCGGCCATGAGGCGGATGAAGGCGGCCGGCCTGTCGAGGTGGTAGAGCAGTCCGCAGCAGAAAGCGGCATCGAAGGGCCCGTGGGCGGCGAGGTTCCACACGTCGTCGTTGACGAAGGCGAGGTCCGGGACGCCCGCCCCATCCTTGACCCGCAGGCAGTTCTCGAAGTTGGAGCGGCGCACCTCGACGCCGGTGGCGCGCATCCCGGCGCGGGCGAATTCGAGCGTGTACCCGCCCTCGAGGCAGCCCAGATCGACGATCGAGCGACCGGCCAGCCGGTGGCCGTAGAACAGGCGGAGCGAGCGCAGTGCTGCCTGGGTCCAGGGGCTGTCGGCGATCAGCCAGCCCGCCTCCGGCAAGGTCTCGGACCCGTCCGCCAGGCGGATGTTGTGCGCGGTGAACGTCATGGAGCCTCCCCAAGTCGCACACCCATGCCGAGCGGCGCCGCGGGCAGTCTATAAGGGCGACGGCCGATCGGTTCACGCGCTTTGTCGATCCGCCGGTCGCGATCGGCCGGCGACCCTCGGGACGATCGGCGCCCCCGCGCACACCGCGTGCAGACGGGGCGGCCGACGACACGAGGCCTGCGACGCGGCTCTCGGAACCGCGTATGAAGCCGCCCGATGACTTCGCCCTCTCACAGCCGAGCCGGTCGGCGACCCGCAGGATGGGCCGCCTTCGCGCGCAGCTTCCTCCTCAGCGCTGCCGGCATGGGCGTGGCGGTGGTCGGCCTCGTGGCCGCGGTCGATCCCTACGGCCTGCGCGCCGCGCCCGGGCATCCGCCGGGACCGATCATGGATGCCAATCAGCGGCTCTCCTATCCGCAGATCGCCCGCGGCGGGCCGTTCGACGCCGCGGTCTTCGGCACCTCGACCGCGCGGCTCCTCGACCCGCGGGCCCTGGATGCCGCCTTCGGCGCCCGGTTCGCCAATCTGGCGGTGAACGCCGCGACGCCCGACGAGCAGGCGCGCCTGGCCGCGCTGTTCCTGTCCCGGCGGCCGATCCGCGCGGTCCTGTTCGGTCTCGACGCCCCGTGGTGCGCCGCCGATCCGCCTGCCCGAACGGCCAACGCCTTCCCCGACTGGCTCTACGCGGATCGGGCGCCCGGCGACGTCCTGCGGCAGGTCAGCCTGCGCTCGGTCACGACGGCCGTCCGTGCGGGACTTGCCGAACTCGGGCTGGTGCAGTCGCGGATCCGGGGCGACGGTTACGCGGTGTTCACGCCCCCGGAAGCGCGCTACGACCTCGGTCGCGCCCAGGCCCACATCCGCGCGGGCCGCGTCGACCGGACGGCCGCGGAACCGCCCGATGCACCGATGCCGGCCCTCGACCGCCTGGAGGATCTCCTCCGTCGCGTGCCCGCCGAGGCCCTGAAGATCGTGGCCTTCATGCCGGTCCACGCGGCGGCGCAGGGTTCGCCGGGAACGGCGGCGGGCCGGCGCGAGGAGGCTTGCAAGGCGCGCGCCGCGATGATCGGGACGCGTCACGGCGCGGTCGTGGTCGATTTCCGCCGGATCTCGCCGCTGACCAGCCGGGACGCGAATTACTGGGACGCGCTGCACTACCGCCTGCCCGTGGCGGGCCGCATCGTCTCGGACCTCGCGCGCGCCGTCGCCACCGGCCGCGACGACCCGGACGGGGTGTACCGCGTGCTCGCGCACCCGTGAGCCCCGGTCAGGCGGCGGCGCGCTCGGCGCCGGCCCAGCCCGCGCGGGTCTCGGCGCAGTAATCCGCGTAGCGGCCGTCGCGGATCGCCGCGCGGGCGCCAGCCATCAGGTCCTGGTAATAGGCGAGGTTGTTCCAGGTCAGCAGCATCATCCCGAGGATCTCGTTCGCGCGCACGAGGTGATGCAGGTAGGCACGGGAATAGTCCCGCGCGGCCGGACAGGTCGAGGCCGCGTCGAGCGGTGCGGTGTCCTCGGCGTGGCGCGCGTTGCGCAGGTTGACCCGTCCGTGGCGCGTGTAGGCGAGCCCGTGGCGGCCGGCCCGGGTCGGCATCACGCAGTCGAACATGTCGATCCCGCGGGCGACCGCGCCGAGGATGTCGTCCGGCGTGCCGACCCCCATCAGGTAGCGGGGCTTCGCCGCCGGCAGGTGCGGCTCCACCGTTTCGATCATGGCGAACATGACCGCCTGGGGCTCGCCCACGGCGAGGCCGCCGACCGCGTAGCCCTTGAGATCGAGATCCGTCAGCGCGCGGGCGCTCTCGACGCGCAGGGCCGGCACGTCGCCGCCCTGGACGATGCCGAACAGGGCCCGCCCGGGCTGCTCACCGAACGCGACGCGGCAGCGCTCGGCCCAGCGCAGCGACAGGTGCATGGCCTTCTCGATCGCCGCGTGGTCCGCCGGCAGGCGAACGCACTCGTCGAGCTGCATCTGGATGTCGGAGCCGAGCAGACCCTGGATCTCGATGGAGCGCTCCGGGCTCATGTGGTGGGCGGTGCCGTCGATGTGAGAGCGGAAGGTCACGCCCTGCTCGTCGATCTTCCGCAGAGCGGAGAGCGACATCACCTGGAAGCCGCCGGAATCGGTCAGGATCGGCCGGTCCCAGTTCATGAAGCGGTGCAGGCCGCCGAGCCGGGCCATGCGCTCCGGGCCGGGTCGCAGCATCAGGTGGTAGGTATTGCCCAGCACCACGTCCGCGCCGAGATCGCGGACCTGGCCGGGATACATGGCCTTGACGGTCGCGGCTGTGCCCACCGGCATGAAGGCCGGGGTCCGGATCTCGCCGCGCGGCGTCGCGATCACGCCGGTGCGGGCGGTGCCGTCCCGGGCCAGCAGGTCGAAGCGGAAGGCAGCGCTGTCGGTCATGGCGTGTCCGCGCGCGGGCCCGGGAAGAGCAGGCTGGCGTCGCCGTAGGAGTAGAATCGGTACCCGGCACCGATCGCGTGCGCGTAGGCCGCGCGCATCGTCTCGAGCCCCGAGAAGGCCGAGACCAGCATGAACAGCGTCGAGCGTGGCAGGTGGAAGTTGGTCACGAGGGCGTCGACTGCCCGGAACCGGTAGCCCGGCGTGATGAAGATCTCGGTCGGTCCGGAGAAGGGCGCGAGCGTCCCGTCCGGGCGGGCCGCGCTCTCCAGCAGGCGCAGGGCCGTGGTCCCGACCGCGACGATCCGGCCGCCCGCGGCCCGCGCGGCGTTCAGGGCGTCGGCGGTGGCGGCGTCGAGGATGCCGATCTCCGCGTGCATGCGGTGCCCGTCGGTGTCCTCGGCCTTGACCGGCAGGAAGGTCCCGGCGCCGACATGCAGCGTGACGTGGTGGCGCCGCAGACCGGCGGCGTCGAGATCGGCCAGCAGGGCGTCGGAGAAGTGCAGGCCGGCCGTCGGGGCCGCCACCGCCCCCGGATGGCGGGCGTACACCGTCTGATAGTCGGTGGCGTCGCGGTCATCCGTGGCGCGCTTGCCGGCGATGTAGGGGGGCAGCGGCAGGACGCCCTCCGCGGCGATGGCCGCGTCGAGCGCGGGCCCGGCCCGGTCGAAGGCCAGGACGATCTCCCCGGCCTCGGCCCTCTCCAGAACGGTCGCCGCCAGATCGCCGAAGCGCAGCGCGTCGCCCGCGGTCAGCCGCTTGGCCGGACGCGCGAAGGCGCGCCAGCGGTCGGGGGCCTCGCGCAGGTGGAGCATCACCTCCGTGCGCTGGCCGGGGGCGCCGGGTCGGGTGCGCACGCCGTTCAGCCGCGCGGGGATCACCCGCGTGTCGTTGAAGACCAGGGCATCGCCGGCCCGGAGCGCGCCGGGCAGTTCGCGCACGGTCCGGTCGGCCAGCGGCGCGCCGGGCCGGACCACGAGCATCCGCCCGGCATCGCGCGGCTCGGCCGGGCGCAGGGCGATGCTGGTCTCCGGCAAGTCGAAATCGAAGAGGTCCACGCGCATCGCCGGCTGCCTGCACCGAACGGCACGCGGTTTCAACCGCGGAACCGCCGGGGAGCGCGTCCGTTTCCAGCGTCACCGAGACGCGAGGCCCCCGATCCATGCCATGGTACGCCGTTCGCCCCCGTGACGCCGCCGATCCCCGCTGGCCGCTCCCCGGCACGCCCGAGATCGTTCTGAAGGCCGAGGATCCCGACACCGCTCGCGCGAAATTCGAATCGGCCTATCCGAGCCAGCCCTTCGGCAGCCCCGGCATCCCGGTTCCGGATACCGGCGCCGGCAGCTTCCGCGGCGATCCGGACGCGCTGGTCGTGGCCGAGACGGGTGAGCCGCTCGCGTCGCGGGGGCAAGACGCGTGACGCCCCGCGCGCGCCCCCGGCGGGTCACCCTCGACGGGCAGCTCATCGGGTACTGGGAGCGCGAGGCCGCGCGGCTCGAGGCCCTCGCCGCCGCGGCGCGCTTCGCCTGGCANCGCCTGGCAGCGCCGCCGCTACCTGCGCAAGGCGGAGGCCGCGCGCGCCAGGGCGGAGCCGAGCCGCCTCCGCGAGGCCGCCCGGGACAAGGGCGGCGCGTCCGAGACTTAGCCGCGGCTAACACGTTTTCGACGGCGTCGAACCTTTGCCGTGGCCTTGGCCGCGGCCGGTGCCGTATGGGCGCGGCGTCACCCCAACGGCGCGAACCATGGACCGCACCCAGAAAGCTGCCCTCTTGAGCGCGGGCATCGGCCTCGCCGTCACGGCGATGAAGTTCTACGCGGCCTGGCTCACCGGCAGCCTCGCGCTCTACTCCGACGCGCTGGAGAGCATCATCAACGTGGTCGCCGCGGTGGGCGCCTTCGTGGCCCTGCGGGTGGCGGCGCGCCCGGCCGACGAGGACCATCCCTACGGTCACCACAAGGCCGAGTTCTTCTCGGCGGTGATCGAGGGCGCGCTGATCGTGGTGGCGGCGCTGCTGATCCTGCGCGAATCCTATTTCGGGCTGCTCGCCCCGAAGCCCCTCGACGCGCCCGCGGTCGGCCTCGCGATCAACTTCGCGGCCGGGATCGTCAACGCGGTCTGGGCGGCGGCGCTGATGCGCTGGGGCCGGCGGTGGCGGTCGCCGGCCCTGATCGCCGACGCGCGCCACGTCTTCGCCGACGTGGTCACGTCCTGCGGCGTCCTCGCCGGCGTCGGCGCCGTGGTGGTGACGGGCTACCCGGTCCTCGATCCCGTGGTGGCCGGGCTGGTCGCCATGAACATCCTGTGGTCCGGCTTCCGCATGGTCCGGGAATCGGTGGACGGACTCATGGACCGGGCAGCCCCGGCCGATATGGTCAGCCAGATCCGGTCACTCATCTCGCAGCACGGCGAGGGCGCGCTGGAGGCGCACGACGTGCGCACGCGCTCCGCCGGGCAGGCGACGTTCATCGATTTCCACCTCGTCGTCCCCGGCACGATGACCGTCGAGGATTCCCACGCGATCTGCGACCGGCTCGAGACCGCCCTCGAGACGACGATCCCCGGGGCGGTGGTGACGATCCACGTCGAGCCCGGCGAGGAGGCCAAGGCGCGGGGCTTGCCGGTGCTGTAGCGCCGCCGGTCAGCTCCAGGCGTGGAGCGGCGGGTTCACGCCGTTGAGGGCGTGGTTGCCGACGATCGCGTACTTCCAGCGGACCGGGTCGTGCAGCGTGTGCGTGCGCGCGTTCCGCCAGTGGCGATCGAGATTCTCGGCCGCCAGGGTCGAGCGGGTGCCCGACAGCTCGAACAGCTTGTTCGATGCCGCCAGGGCGACCTCGGTCGTCAGCACCTTCGCCTCGGCGACGGCGATCTGCGCCGCCGCGACCGCCTCGGCATCCGGCCGCGCGACGGCCGCGTCGAGGGCGAGACCGGCGCGGTCGAGCAGCGCCTCGGCGGCGTGCTGCCGGATGGTCAGATCGCCGATCGCCTGGATCGTGTAGGGATCGTCGGCGGCCCGCTCCAGCCCGCTGTCGACCCAGGGGCGGGCCTTCGCGCGGACGAAGGCGACGGTGTCGTCCAGCGCCTCGCGGCCGATCCCGGCATCGACCGCCGCCTGGATGATCTGGAACACGGCGCCGTCGGCGGTGGGGGCCGCGTAGCCCCTCCAGGCGGGGACCAGATGGGTCTTGGGCACCCGGACGTCGTCGACCAGCACGGTCCCGCTCGCCGTGCCCCGCTGGCCGAAGCTCGACCAGTCGTCGATCACCGTGAGGCCGGGCGCGTCCCGCTCGGCGATGGCGTACCAGGCGCGCCCGTCGTGATCGAGGGCGACGATCGGCACGCGATGCGCGAGGAGGGCGCCGGTGGCGTAGAATTTCTGCCCTCGCACGACGACGTGATCGCCGTCATCCGTGAAGCGCGTCTCGAAATCGGACGCCCGCTTGGTGCCGCGCTCCGAGAAGGCGTTGCCGAACCGCGTGCCGCGCAGCGCCTCGCCGAACAGCAGGTGCTTCTGCGCCTCGTCCGACACGGTCCGGATGGCCGCCAGGATGCCGAGATGGTTCTGGGCGATCTGTGCGATGGCCGGATCCGCGGCCGCCACGATGGCGATGACCTGCGCCAGCGTCCGGTACGAGACGTCGGGGCCTCCGTAGGCCCGCGGCACGTTGATCGACCAGAGGCCGCTCTGCGAGAAGGCGTCGAGCTCCGCCAGCGGCCGCACGGCGTGGCGGTCCCGCTCCGAGGCGCCGGCCCGGAATTCGGCCGCGAGCCGGCGAGCCACGTCCAGCGCCTCGGCGTCGTCGCGGATCACGTGGGCGGGGGAGGGCGGCCGGGCGGGGCCGGGTACGCCCGGCGGGCGCTCCGGCTCGAGCGTGCGCGCATCGACGGCGATGTTCATGGCTCACTCCGGTCTGTCGGGAATCGGTTCGGCGGACGGCGCTCAGGCCGCCTCGGCGCGCCGGTCGCGGGCGGCCTCGAGGGCGCGGACCCGCGGGATCACGTGCGCGCCGAAATACGCGACGTCCTCCTGGAAGTGCAGGAAGGCCAGCAGGGCGAGGTCGGCGCCGGCGTCCTTCAGCGCCAGGATCCGCTCGGCGATCTGGTCGGGCGTGCCGATCAGGTCGGTCTTGAAGCCGTCATTGTACTGGACGAGGTCCTCGAAGCTCGACTTCGCCCAGTTGCCTTCACCTTCGGGCGAGGCCTTGCCGGCGTTCTTCACCTCGTGGCCGAAGGCCTTCACGGCGTCCGGATCTGCATTGTCGATGATCTCCTGGAGAACGGCCCGGGCCTCCGCCTCGGTGTCGCGGGCGATGACGAACGCGTTCACGCCGATCCGGGGATGATTGCCGGTCGCGGCCGCCTTGGCACGGATGTCGTCGACCTGGGCGCGGATTGTCTCCGGCGTGCCGCCGTTGGTGAAGTACCAGTCCGAGACGCGGGCCGCCATGTCGCGCGCGGCGCGCGACGAGCCGCCCTGGAAGATCTCGGGCAGCGGCTGCGCGGGCTTCGGCTTCAGCGTGTAGTCGCTGTACCGGTAGAAGTCGCCGCGGAAGGTGAAGTTGTCCTGCGTCCAGATCCCGCGCAGGCTGCGGATGAACTCCTCCGACCGGCGGTACCGCTCGTCGTGGTCGAGCCAGGGCTCCCCGATCGCCCGGAATTCGCCCGAGAACCAGCCCGACACGATGTTCACCGCGATGCGGCCCTCGGTGAGCTGCGAGATCGTGGCGATCTGCTTGGCGGCGAGCGTGGGGTGCCACGGGCCGGGCAGGAGCGCGGCGATCACCTTGAGCTTGGTGGTCGCGGCCAGCAGCGCGTGGCTGAAGGCGACCGATTCGTGCTGGTACTCGGCACCGTAGCCGGCGGTGAAGCGGATCTGCGTCAGCCCGTAATCGAACCCCGCCTCCTCGGCGATCTGCGCCAGCTTCCGATTGTACTCGGCATCCCAGCTCGTGCGCTGGGGGATCTTGCTGATCACGAGGCCGCCCGAGACGTTGGGCACCCAGTAGGCGAAGCGGATCGGCTCGCGCGCCGCGTCGGCGAGATGGCTGGTCATCCGGCATTACCTCAGTTGCACGGCGCCCAGGCGCCGTGGCGTCTTCGGATGATCGCCGCGAACTGAATACACTATGCAGACCGCGGCCGATCGCTCAAGAACACCGAAAGTATTCCGAAGCGACGGCCGTCGGTCAAAGGAACGGGCTGCCGTTTTTAGGCCGATCCCGGCGAACCTGTTCTTCGCCGAGACCCTGCGCGAGCGGCTTTATCCTAGGCGGCGCCGGCCGCGGGCGAATCGTGCAGGCGGCGCCACGCGAAGACCGTGAACACGCCGATCAGGCAGGCCGCGAGGCCGAACCACGTGAACGCGTATTGCAGATGGTTGTTCGGCAGGTCGACCCGGAGCTGGCCACCGCGCGGCCAAGTCGTCTGCCCGGGCACGGCGTCGGCCTCGATCAGGTAGGGCTCGACCGGCCCGAGGCCGCGCGCCTCCGCGATGCCGGCGATGTCCCGGTTGAACCACTCCCCGCGGGCAGGATCCGGTTCCGGCACGAACATCCCCCGGGCCTCGCTCGCGCGGAGAATGCCGGTGACCGTCGTCGGCCCGTCGATCAGCCCGTCGCGGCGATCGCCCTGCGCCTTCAACTCGGTGGGAACGAAACCGCGGTTGACCAGCACGACGCCGCCGTCGTCCCGGCGGAACGGCGTCAGGACGTAGTAGCCCTGCAGGGCGCGGCCCGGCGTCTCACCGGC
This sequence comes from Methylobacterium mesophilicum, assembly GCF_036441335.1. Taxonomy (GTDB): domain Bacteria; phylum Pseudomonadota; class Alphaproteobacteria; order Rhizobiales; family Beijerinckiaceae; genus Methylobacterium; species Methylobacterium mesophilicum_B. The sequence goes on along the minus strand of NZ_MLBW01000008.1, from coordinate 120,254 downwards.
CGCCAATCCGTGGACAAGGGTTTCCCGATCGTTGAGGTACCGGCCGGTGACACGGACGTGGCGGAACTCGTCGCGCGCCGGATCCCAGGCGTCCGCTCGCGGCGGCGGTGCCGGCTCGGCGCGGCTCTGGCGCACGATCCGGGCGATGAGATCCTCCTTCCAGGCCTTGCGCTCGAGTTGCCACGTGCCGAGGCCCAGCAGGATGGCCAGGGCGATCAGCGAGGCCAGTCCCGGCGCGACGAGGTCGCGCCAAGCCGCCCGGCGCGGTCCGGTCGCTGTCACGGCTTGAATCGCCCTTCCTCGGCCCGGTTGCTGAACTGCAGGGCGATCAGCAGACCCTTGAGCGGTCGGACCAGGATGAGGCTGAGCCCGACCGAGAGCGTCAGGGCGACCAGGGCGTGCACCCAGATCGGCGGCTCGTAGGTGATCTCCAGCCACAGGGCGATGCCGACGACGACGAGGCCGACGATCGACATCACGAAGAAGGCCGGCCCGTCCGCCGCGTCGAAATGCGCGTAGTCCAGGCCGCAAGCCTCGCAGGAGGGGCGCAGGCTCAGGAATCCCTTGAACAGGTGACCTTCGCCGCAGCGCGGGCACCGGCCGCGCAGGCCGGTCGGGATCGGGGGCGGCGGCGCGTAGGTTCGGTCGTTCATGGGCACACTCCAGACCTGTTCGGCGCGGGCCCCCGTGCCCCGCGCACGGTCGCCCGACCCGATATGGGGTTCGCGCGGCGTCGGAAACGCAGAAGGGCGGCCTGAGCCGCCCTTCGCAGGTCCGCCATGCAGCGGCAGGATGGTCGCGCTCAGTGAGCGCCGCCGCCGTGGAAAACGCCCGAGCCCCACACGTAGATGGCGGCGAACAGGAACAGCCACACGACATCGACGAAGTGCCAGTACCAGGCGGCGAACTCGAAGCCGAGGTGCTGGCGGGGAGTGAACTGGCCCGCGTAGACGCGGAACAGGCACACCGCGAGGAAGATCGTGCCGATGATCACGTGGGCGCCGTGGAAGCCCGTCGCCATGAAGAAGGTCGACGAGTAGATGCTGCCCGAGAAGCCGAACTCGGCGTGGCTGTACTCGTAGGCCTGGCAGGCGGTGAACAGCACGCCGAGGATGATGGTCAGCCAGAGGCCGTACTTCAGGCCCTTGCGGTCGCCCTCGATCAGCGCGTGGTGCGCCCAGGTCACGGTGGTGCCCGAGGTCAGCAGGATCAGCGTGTTCAGGAGCGGCAGGTGCCAGGGATCGAACGCCTCGATGCCCTTGGGCGGCCAGACACCGCCGGTGAATTCCACGCGCGAGACCTGGATCGGATCGGCGGTGTAGAGGGCGGCCTCGAAGTAGGCCCAGAACCACGCGACGAAGAACATCACCTCGGAGGCGATGAACATCATCATGCCGTAGCGGTGGTGAAGCTGGACGACGCGGGTGTGATCGCCGGAATTGGCCTCGTGCGCGACGTCCTTCCACCACGAGTACATGGTGTAGAGCACGCCGATCGCGCCGGCCCCGAAGATGTAGGGGCCCGGGCTCAGCGTGCCGATCTGGAGGCTCTTCATCCAGAACACGGCACCGAACGCCATGAGGAAGCCCGAGAAGGCTCCGATCAACGGCCACGGGCTCGGGTTCAGGATGTGAAAGTCGTGATTCTTGGCGTGCGCCTCGGCCATCGTCCCGTCGCTCCTCACCCTCGCGCCCTGCGCCGTTCCCGGCTTCCGGCCTTACGCTGTTCGTTGCTTGCTCTTGACCGGGCGCGGCACGCACCACGCCCAAGCTTGCTCGCAGCTTTAGTCGGTGCGGCCCCGTGTTGTCACGGGTCCGCGATCAGAAATCGCCCTTCGTGCCCGGAGAAGACGATTTCGCCACCGTCGCCTTGACCGGCTGACCGTTCTTGGACGCGAAGTACGTGTAGGACAGCGTCATCTCAGAGAGATGCGCGGTGTTCGAATCGTCCCGTACGGCCGGATCGACGTAGAACACCACCGGCACGTCCAGCGTCTCCCCCGGCTGGAGCGTCTGCTCGTTGAAGCAGAAGCAGGCGATCTTGACGAAGTAGCCGCCCATCAATCCCGGCTGGACGTTGAAGGTGGCGACACCCGCCGAGGGCGTGCTGCCGGTATTCTGCACGCGGAAGAAGACCGTCTTGGTCTCCCCGAGCTTCGCCTCGACGCTGCTCACCTCCGGGATGAACTTCCAGGGCAGGCCCGGCGCGACGTTCGTGTCGAAGTGGACGACCATGCTGTCGTCGGTCCGCGCCGCGGAGGCCGACAGCGCCGGTCCCTGCCGAGGCGTGCCGTCGTAGCCGGTCGCCTTGCAGAAGGCGTCGTAGAGCGGCACCGACGCGAAGGCGAGGCCGATCATGCCGACGGCGAGGCCGGCGCAGGCGAGGGCGGTGCGAGTCGCGGCCCGGTTCGATCGTGAGGGAGGCACGGTCATCGGGAGCGCCTCAGAGCGGCCGGCTCAGGATCTGCGGCCCGAGCTTGACGATCGTCAGCACGAAGAACAGCAGAACCCAGGCACCGAGGGCCAGCGCGATCGCGATCGAGCGCTTGCGGCGGCGCGCCTCCTGCTCGGGCGTCAGCGGCCGGTACTGGATCTCGGGATCCGCCATGGCGCTCAACCCAGGACCGGGCGGAACAGGCCGAAGCTCTGCTCGGCCAGGAGCGCCGAGAACAGCGCGAACAGGTAGAGGATCGAGAAGCCGAACATGCCCATGGCGGCGCGGCGCTCGGCATCGCCCTCCGGGTTCCGCAGCACGCGGATGCTGAAAGCCACCATGCCGAGGCCGCCCACGACACCGATCACCGCGTAGACGAGGCCGCCGAAGCCAAGGGCCACCGGCACGAGGCCGAGCGGCGCGAGGAGGAGGGAGTACCACACGATCTGACGCCGGGTGGAGGCCGGGCCGGCGACGTTCGGCATCATCGGGATGCCGGCGCGGGCGTACTCGTCCGCCTTGATCAGGGCGAGCGCCCAGAAGTGCGGCGGGGTCCAGATGAAGATGATGGCGAACAGGATCAGCGACTCGACGCCGATCGACCCGGTCACCACAGCCTGGCCGATGACCGGCGGCAGGGCGCCGGCGGCGCCGCCGATGACGATGTTCTGCGCCGTCGCCCGCTTCAGCCACATCGAGTAGACCACCGCGTAGAACACGATGGTGAAGGCGAGGAGCGCGGCGGCCAGGAGATTGGCGGCGAGGCCGAGCACGACCACCGACGCGACCGAGAGGAACAGCCCGAAGCCCAGCGCCTCTTCGGAGGTGATCCGGCCCGACGGGATCGGCCGGGTGGCGGTCCGGCTCATGACGGCGTCGATGTCGGCGTCCCACCACATGTTGAGGCAGCCGGAGGCCCCGGCCCCGACCGCGATGGCGAGGAGCGAGATCGCGCCGATGGCCGGCTGGACGTGGCCCTGCGAGACCACCATCCCGACCAGCGCCGTGAAGATCACGAGGACCATCACCCGCGGCTTCAGCAGGGCGAAGTAGTCCGGAACGTCGCCGCCGGCGGTCGTGAGGGCCGGGGCCGGAACGTCCGGTCCGATCGTGTTGGTCAGGCTCGTCATCGCGTCTGCCGCTGCTGTGTCGGCGCCCGGCCGCGCGCGTCACGGCCGAGTCGTGTCTCGAGTTCGACGTGTTCCAAGGATCGGCGTGAGCGGGGCCCAGGAAGTTTCCCTCGGCCCGTGCGGATCGCCCTCATCGCTCGCCCTTGCCGGGAGGTCGGCCGACCGGCCTCCGGGGAAGGGCGAGGGCCGCGGACGCGGCCCTCGCGGGGGTTCTATCAGTGCGCGCCCGGCTCGTCGACGATGCGGGGCAGCGTCTCGAACTGGTGGAACGGCGGCGGGGAGGACAGCGTCCACTCGAGGGTGGTGGCGCCTTCGCCCCACGGGTTGTCCGCGGCCCGCTCCTTCGAGCGGAAGGCCAGGACCACGCCGATCACGAACACGAACATGCCGAGACCGAAGATGTGGCCGCCGTAGGTCGACACCTTGTGCCACTGGGCGAAGGCGTCCGGATAGTCGGCGTAGCGGCGCGGCATGCCGGCCAGCCCGAGGAAGTGCATCGGGAAGAACAGGACGTTCGCGCCGATGAAGGCCAGCCAGAAGTGCAGCTTTCCGGCCCATTCGGGGATGATGTGGCCGGTCATCTTCGGGAACCAGTAGTAGACACCGGCGAAGATGATGAACACGGCCCCGAGGGACAGCACGTAGTGGAAGTGCGCGACCACGTAGTAGGTGTCGTGCAGGTACTTATCGACCGCCGAGTTGGCCAGCACGACGCCGGTGACGCCGCCGACGGTGAAGAGGAAGATGAAGCCCACCGCCCAGTGCATCGCCGCGGTGAAGCGGATGGAGCCGCCCCACATCGTGGCGATCCACGAGAAGATCTTCACCCCGGTCGGGACCGCGATCACCATCGTGGCGAACACGAAGTACGACTGCGTCTGGAGCGACAGGCCGACCGTGTACATGTGGTGCGCCCACACGACGAAGCCGACGACGCCGATCGCCACCATGGCGTAGGCCATCGCGAGGTAGCCGAACACGGGCTTGCGCGAGAACGTCGCGATGATGTGCGACACGATGCCGAAGGCCGGCAGGATCATGATGTACACTTCGGGGTGACCGAAGAACCAGAACAGGTGCTGGTACAGGATCGGGTCACCGCCGCCGGCCGGGTCGAAGAAGGTCGTGCCGAAGTTGCGGTCGGTCAGCAGCATCGTGATGGCGCCGGCGAGCACCGGCAGCGACAGGAGCAGCAGGAACGCGGTCACCAGCTCGGCCCAGGCGAAGAGCGGCATCTTGTGCAGCGTCATGCCCGGGGCGCGCATGTTCAGGATGGTGGTGATGAAGTTGATCGCGCCGAGGATCGAGCCCGCGCCCGACAGGTGCAGGGCGAAGATCGCGAAGTCGACGGCCGGGCCGGGATGGCCGGCGGTCGAGAGCGGCGGGTAGACGGTCCAGCCGGTGCCGGCGCCGGACGCGCCGGGCGCGCCCTCGACGAACAGCGAGCACAGCAGCGAGCAGAAGCCCGCCACCGTCAGCCAGAACGAGATGTTGTTCATGCGCGGGAACGCCATGTCGGGCGCGCCGATCATGAGGGGCACGAACCAGTTGCCGAAGCCGCCGATCAGCGCCGGCATCACCATGAAGAACACCATGATGAGGCCGTGACCCGTGACGAACACGTTGTAGGTCGCGGGATTCGAGAAGTACTGCAGGCCGGGGGCCTCCATCTCCATCCGGATGCCGAAGGAGAGGAACGCGCCGATCATGCCGGCGCAGAAGGCGAAGAGCAGGTAGAGGGTGCCGATGTCCTTGTGGTTCGTCGACAGGAACCAGCGGGCGAAGAACGACGGCTTGTGGTCGTGGACCGCGTGGGCCTCGGCATGGGCTGTGGCTGTAGCCATGGATTCGGGTGCCTTGTGAATCGGATGGGTGCGGTTCGGTCAGCCGGGGCTCAGCGCGCCTCGGCGACGCTCGTGCCGTTGTCGATGCGGGCGTACTTGGTCTTCGCCTCCTTCAGCCAGTCGGCGTAGGCCTGCTCGCTGACCACGCGGACCACGATGGGCATGTAGGCGTGGCGCTGACCGCACAGCTCGGAGCACTGGCCGTGGAAGGTGCCCTCCTTGTCGGCCTTGAACCACATCTGGTTCAGACGGCCCGGGACGGCGTCGATCTTGAAGCCGAAGGCCGGCATCGCCCAGGAATGCAGCACGTCCGCAGCGGTGACCTGGATCTTCACGATCTTGCCGACCGGGACCACCATCTCGTTGTCGGTCTGGAGCAGGCGCGGCTGCTTGTCCTCGTCGATGTTGGCATCGAACGTGAAGCCGCCGCCGGCCTCGGTCTGCGGGTACTCGTACGACCAGTACCAGGCGTGGCCGATGACCTTGACGATCATGTCGGCCTTCGGATCCGAGAGCTGCGTGCGAAGCAGGCGGAAGGACGGGATCGCCACGGCGACCAGGATCAGCACCGGCACGATCGTCCAGGCGACCTCGATGGCGGTGTTGTGCGTGGTCCGCGACGGCGTCGGGTTCCGCTTCTCGCCGAAGCGGTAGACGCACCAGAGGATGAGCCCGAGGACGAACACCGAGATGGCGAGGGACAGCCAGTGCAGGCCGATCTCGAAATTCAGGATGTCGCGCGCGTTCTCGGTGACCGGGATCTGCCGGTCCATCTCCCACGGCACGGGCTGACCGAAGCCCGCGGCCTGGGCGCCGGATAACGGGAAGAGCGAGGCGCCGAGAGCGGCGAGGCTCCAGAGTGACCGGTTGATCGTCCGCACCGTCCGCATCTGCCTCTCGTGGCTCCCCTGAACTGTCTGGCTGCCGCCGGACCTCCCCGTCTTGACGCGTGCGGGATTGTACCGACGTGACGGAGTACCGGTTGTGTCACCCGGCATTATCCGACCGGCGCTTCAGACCACAAGGGCCGGCGAGGCGCAACCGCACAAGCGTCGCATCGCGCGCTTTCCGGCCAGTTGACGGCGCCTCGTGGCGCCGGCGCACTAGGGAGCGGCACAATCGTTCCCGCCCGCGTCGGGCCGGGGATGAGGCGTCGCGACGCGTACGTGTCACGTCAGCGGAGTTCACGATGTCCACGGATACCGGCAGCCACATGCCCGCTCCTCTGCCCTGCGCGGTGCCGGCGCCGATGCAGGTGATGGCTTACACGGGTGCGGCGCCGAGGTCGGACACGCGGGCCCTGGCCGTCGAGGCGCCGGTCAACCTCGTCTACGGCAGCGTGCCGCACGCCGTGATGATGGCGACGCCCGCCGACCTCGAGGATTTCGCCTACGGTTTCAGCCTGACCGAGGGAATCGTGGACGGCGCCGAGGAGATCCGCGCGACCCGGGTGGAGGCCGGCTCGGACGGCCTTCGCCTCCACGTCGAGCTCGCGCCGGGCCGGCTGCGGGAGCATCTGGCGCGCAAGCGCGCCATCAGCGGCCGGACCGGCTGCGGGGTCTGCGGCATCGAGGACCTGGCGCAACTGCCCCGGGCGGGGGGGCGGGCGGCTCCCGAGGTCCGTGTCGCGCTGCCGGCGATCGCCCGCGCCCTCTCGGATCTGCGAGGTCCGTGTCGCGCTGCCGGCGATCGCCCGCGCCCTGTCGGATCTGGACCGTGCCCAGCGCCTGGGCGCGGAGACCCGCGCGGTCCACGCCGCCGCCTGGGCGCGCCTCGACGGCGGCCTCGCGGCGGTGCGCGAGGATGTCGGCCGCCACAACGCCCTGGACAAGCTGATCGGCGCCCTGATGCGGACCGGTACGCCGGTCGACGCGGGCTTCCTGGTCATCACCAGCCGCTGCTCGTTCGAGATGGTCGAGAAGGCCGCGCGGCTCGGTGCGGCCGTGATCGTCGCCATCTCGGCGCCGACATCCCTGGCCCTCGACCGCGCCCGCTCCTACGGCATGACGCTCTGCGCCATCGCGCGGGCCGACACGGTGACGGTGTTCACCGGGGCCGAGCGGCTGATCGACGGCGCGTGAGGCGCGGGTCCGCGCCGCCGCGGCTAGTCGGACTGGCCCGGGACGATGGTCGCGCCGCCGATCACCCGGACCGGCTTCTTGTCGGTGGGCGGATCCTTCCAATCCTTCGCGGCGGGCTTGGCGGCCTCCGCGACGGCGGCGTCCGCCGGCTTCGGCGACGCGACGGGCTGCGCCGCCGGGGGCGGCGAGGGGGCCGTCTCGACCGACGCCGCCTTGGTCTCGGGCACGGGCGCGGGTTTCGGGTCCGCCTTGGGAGCCGCGTTCGTTGCCGCCTTGGGGTCCACCTTGGCCGTTTCGGCCGGGGCGAGCCTGGGGGCCGGCGCCTCGGGGGACGTGCGGGGCGGCGTCTTCAGCTCCGGCGTTCGGGCCAGCGACCCGCGCGCGACTCGCTTCGGCGGAGTCCGGCCGGCACTCTCGGGATTGACGCCGTCCGGGTTGGCCTCCGGCCGCAGGGCTTCGCCGCCCGGCCGGCGCTGGGGACGCACCGCGGGACCCTCCTCGGACGGGACGGGCTGCATCGCGCGGCGGGGCACGACCTCGTCCTCGGTCCAGCCGAAGCCCGGCGCCGGGCGCTCCAGCCGGGCGACGGCCTCAGGCGCACCGATCGGCCGGCGGCCGACGATCGCGCCCGTCATGGGATCGACGAACAGCCGGACGGGTGCGCCGGCGGGGCCGACCGCGTCGACCACGTAGACCCGACCGTCGAAGCGCGGGCGGCTCAGGCCGCTGAACCCGCGGTCGGCGAGGCGCCAGGCCACGACACGCGGGGGAAGGACCTCTTCCTCGAAGACGAACTGCGCGCGCGCGGCGCAGGACGCGCCCAGAAGTGCGAGCACCGATAGAAATGCCGTGCGAAGCGCTCGCCTCATGGGGGGGCGCGGGCGCGCAGAAGCTCTGCTCGTCATCGTCACTCTTGTGCGTTCTGGGTTTGGAGACCCGGCAGAGTGTCCGGTTCCGGCATGGTCCGGGCCGGTGGACCCGGACCTCGACCATGCCGGCAGGGTCGTTGCCCCGCATGCCGCTTGTGCTCGGCCCGCCCGGTAGACCCGGCGATTCGGGCGAGATTGCGGAGGCCTGGAACGGGGCTCGGCCCCTCATCCAGAGCGGCGACACCGTGACGACGCGCTGTCTCTTGCTGAAAACACTTCAATCTGGCAGTTTCGCGACTTAGGACAGCACAACTGTCCCATCGGCCGTGCATCCCGGCCGTCGCCGTCTCGCGCGCGGGCGAGAAATTCGGCAGACGGACACGGGCGCGCCAGCGCACCGCTCCTCGAGCGGTCCGGGTCCTCGATGAACGCAAGCCGACGGACGCGTCCCCCCGGACCGGCCGGATGGCCTGCGGCAAGAGGCCGAGCGCGGGGCGCCGACGGCTTGCGGGCATGAAACATGCTCGCGGGTTCTTGGCTGCGGACGGGTTCGAGGGAAGGACGAGACGAAGCATGTCACAACGCAGGCCCGCCGAAGAGTTTGCTGCGTCCACGGCCCTGGCTGCCGCCCCCCGCGGCGGCGCGATGCCGCTCATCGTGCGCGACCCCGCCCTCCCGAAAGCCCAGGGTTCCTACGACCCGGCCCACGAGCGCGACGCCTGCGGCGTCGGCTTCATCGCCGACATGCACGACCGCCGGACCCACGCGATCGTCGAGCAGGGCCTGAAGATCCTGGAGAACCTCGATCACCGGGGTGCCGTGGGCGCCGATCCCAAGATGGGCGACGGCTGCGGCATCCTCACGCAGATCCCGCACGGCTTCTTCGCCGAGGAATGCTCGCGTCTCGGCTTCGAGCTGCCGCCGGCGGGCGCTTACGCCATCGGTCAGTTCTTCATGCCGAAGGCGGAGGAGCCGCGGGCGATCATCCAGGAGATCGTCGAATCGGCGCTCGCCGCCGAGGGCCTGCCGCTCCTCGGCTGGCGCGACGTGCCGGTGGACCCGGAGGATCTCGGCGACGCCGTGAAGGCGACCGAGCCGCACCACCGGCAGGTCTTCATCGGTCGTCCCGCCTCGGTCACCGACCAGGACGCGTTCGAGCGCCGGGTCTACGTCGCCCGCAAGGTGATCTCCAACAAGGTCTACGGCCTCGACGATCCGCGGGTGAAGGAGTTCTACCCGGTCTCGGTCTCGACCCGGACCATCGTCTACAAGGGCATGGTGCTGGTCACGCAGCTCGGCGGCTACTTCCTCGATCTCAAGGACGACCGCTTCGTCTCGGCGATCGCCCTCGTCCACCAGCGCTTCGCCACAAACACCTTCCCGACCTGGCGGCTCTCGCACCCGTACCGGATGGTCGCGCACAACGGCGAGATCAACACGCTGCGCGGCAACGTCAACTGGATGGCGGCCCGCCAGGCGAGCGTCGATTCCGACCTGTTCGGCAACGACATCTCGAAGCTGTGGCCGATCTCCTACGAGGGCCAGTCCGACACCGCCTGCTTCGACAACGCCCTCGAGTTCCTCGTTCAGGGCGGCTACCCGCTCGCCCACGCGATGATGATGCTCATCCCGGAGGCCTGGGCCGGCAACCCGCTGATGAGCGAGGAGCGGCGCGCCTTCTACGAGTACCACGCCGCCCTCATGGAGCCGTGGGACGGCCCGGCCGCCGTGGCGTTCACGGACGGCCGCCAGATCGGCGCCACCCTCGACCGGAACGGCCTGCGCCCGGCGCGCTACATCGTCACCGACGACGGTCTCGTGGTGCTCGCCTCCGAGATGGGCACCCTGCCGATCCCGGACGAGAAGATCGTGCAGTCCTGGCGTCTCCAGCCGGGCCGCATGCTGCTGATCGACCTGCAGAAGGGCCGCATCGTCTCCGACGAGGAGATCAAGGGCGAGCTCGCCGCCGCGCACCCCTACGCCGATTGGGTGAAGAACACCCAGATCGTGCTCGAGGACCTGCGCCCGGTCCAGCCGCGCGAATCCCGCGGCGACGTGAGCCTGCTCGATCGCCAGCAGGCCTTCGGCTACACGCAGGAGGACCTCAAGCTGCTGATGCAGCCCATGGCGGTGACCGGCCAGGAGGCGGTCGGTTCCATGGGCACGGACACGCCGCTCTCGGCCCTCTCCGAGAAGTCGAAGCTGCTCTACACCTATTTCAAGCAGAACTTCGCGCAGGTGACGAACCCGCCGATCGACCCGATCCGCGAGGAGGCCGTGATGAGCCTCGTCTCGTTCATCGGGCCGCGGCCGAACCTGCTCGACATGGAGGGGGCCTCCCGGCGCAAGCGCCTGGAGGTCCGGCAGCCGATCCTGACCAACGCCGACCTGGAGAAGATCCGCTCGATCGGCCATTTCGAGGACCGGTTCGACACCAAGACCCTCGACATGACCTACCCGGCCGAGACCGGCGCGGCGGCGATGGACGGGGCGCTCGATCGCCTCTGCGACCGCGCCGAGGCGGCGGTGCGCGGCGGCTACAACATCATCGTGCTGACCGACCGGGCCGTCGGGCCGGACCGGATCCCGATCCCGGCTCTGCTCGCCACGGCCTCGGTGCACAACTACCTGATCCGCAAGGGTCTGCGGACCTCGGTCGGCCTCGTGGTCGAGTCGGGCGAGCCGCGCGAGGTGCACCACTTCGCGTGCCTCGCCGGCTACGGCGCCGAGGCGATCAACCCGTATCTCGCCTTCGAGACGCTGCTCGATATGAAGGACGAGTTCCCGCCGGACCTCACCGACGACGAGATCATCTACCGCTACATCAAGGCGATCGATAAGGGCCTGCTGAAGGTGATGTCCAAGATGGGCATCTCGACCTACCAGTCCTATTGCGGCGCGCAGATCTTCGACGCGGTCGGCCTGAACTCGACCTTCGTGGGCCGGGACTTCTTCGGCACGGCGACGACCATCGAGGGCGTCGGCATGGCGGAGATCGCCGAGGAGACGGCCCGTCGCCACCGCGACGCCTTCGGCGACGCGCCGGTCTACCGGAACGCGCTCGATGTCGGCGGCGAGTACGCCTATCGGCTCCGCGGCGAGACCCATACCTGGACGCCCGACACGGTGGCGACGCTGCAGCACGCGGTGCGCCTCAACGTGCCCGAGCGCTACCGGGAGTACGCCGCCCTGGTGAACCGGCAGGAGAACCAGCTCAAGACCCTGCGCGGCCTGTTCCGGATCAAGTCCGCCGCCGAGCTCGGCCGCGCGCCGGTCCCGCTCGACGCGGTCGAGCCGGCCTCCGAGATCGTCAAGCGCTTCGCCACGGGCGCGATGTCGTACGGCTCCATCTCCAAGGAGGCGCACGAGACGCTCGCCATCGCGCTGAACTCGTTCGGCGGCCGGTCGAACTCTGGCGAGGGCGGCGAGGAGGTCGAGCGGTTCAAGCCCCTGCCGGACGGGCGCTCGCGCCGGTCCTCGATCAAGCAGGTCGCGTCCGGCCGCTTCGGCGTCACGACGGAATACCTCGTCAATTCCGACATGATGCAGATCAAGGTCGCCCAGGGCGCCAAGCCCGGCGAGGGCGGCCAGCTGCCCGGCCACAAGGTCGACGCCAAGATCGCCAAGGTCCGCTACGCCACCCCGGGCGTCGGGCTGATCTCGCCGCCGCCGCACCACGACATCTACTCGATCGAGGATCTGGCCCAGCTGATCTTCGACCTGAAGAACGTGAATCCGTCGGCGGACGTGTCGGTGAAGCTCGTCTCCGAGGTCGGCGTCGGCACGGTCGCGGCCGGCGTCGCCAAGGCGCGGGCCGACCACATCACGATCTCGGGCTTCGACGGCGGCACCGGCGCGGCGCCGCTGACCTCGCTCAAGCACGCGGGCGGCCCCTGGGAAACCGGCCTCGCCGAGACCCAGCAGACGCTGGTGCTCAACGGCCTGCGCGGCCGCGTCGCCCTCCAGGCCGACGGCGGCATCCGCACCGGGCGCGACGTGATCATCGCGGCGCTGCTCGGCGCCGACCAGATGGGCTTCTCGACGGCGCCGCTGATCGCCGCCGGCTGCATCATGATGCGCAAGTGCCACCTGAACACCTGCCCGGTGGGCGTCGCCACCCAGGATCCGGTGCTGCGCAAGCGCTTCAAGGGCACGCCGGAGCACGTGGTGAACTACTTCTTCTTCGTGGCCGAGGAAGTGCGCGAGATCCTCGCGTCGCTCGGCTTCACGAAGCTGGAGGAGGCGGTCGGCCGCTCCGACGTGCTCGACAAGGTCGAGGCCATCGCCCACTGGAAGGCGCGCGGGCTCGACTTCACCAAGCTGTTCCACCGGCCGAAGGTGGCGGAGGGCACGGCGATCCGCCACGTGGAGGTGCAGCACCACCCGATCGACACGGTCCTCGACCGGCGCCTGATCGAGAAGGCGCAGCGCGCCATCGAGACCGGCGAGCCGGTGGTCATCACCGACACGATCCGCAACTCGGACCGGGCCGCGGGCGCCATGCTCTCCGGCGCGGTGGCGAAGGCGCACGGTCACGAGGGCCTGCCCGACGACACGATCGTGGTGAAGCTCGCAGGCACCGCCGGCCAGAGCTTCGGCGCGTGGGTGGCGGCCGGCGTGACCGTCGAGCTGACCGGCCACGGCAACGACTACGTCGGCAAGGGCCTGTCGGGCGGCAAGCTGATCATCCGGCCGAGCGACGCGCTGAAGGCGCCCCCGGAGCGGACCATCATGGTCGGCAACACCGTGCTGTACGGGGCGATCGCCGGCGAGTGCTACATCCGCGGCTCCGCGGGCGAGCGGTTCGCCGTGCGCAACTCCGGCGCCATCACGGTGGTCGAGGGCATGGGCGACCACGGCTGCGAGTACATGACCGGCGGCGTGGTCGTGTCGATCGGCGAGACCGGGCGCAACTTCGCGGCCGGCATGTCGGGCGGCATCGCCTACGTGCTCGACGAGGACGGCTCGTTCTCGGCGCGCTGCAACCTGTCGATGGTCGACCTGGAGCCGGTCGAGGAGGAGGACGACCTGATGCGTCGCTTCCACCAGGACGGCGACCTGGAGACCAAGGGGCGGGTCGACATCCTGGCCGACATGTCCGGGCACGACGAGGAGCGGCTGACGCAGCTCATCACCAATCATCTCAAGTACACGGGCAGTCCCCGCGCCAAGGCGATCCTGGACGACTGGAGCGGTTACCGCACCAAGTTCGTGAAGGTGATGCCGGTGGAGTACCGCCGGGCCCTGCGCGAGATGGAGATGGCGCGGATGCCGGTGGCCGCCGAGTAGGCGACGTCCTGAGACCGGGCGGGCAGCCGCCCGGTCACGCACTCACACGAGACGACGACGCGGGCAGCGCAGTCAGAGACTGGCCGGCCCAGGGGCTGACCAATGGGCAAGATCACAGGTTTCCTCGAGTTCGACCGGCAGGAGCAGAAGTACCAGCTCGCCGCCGACCGGGTCCGGCACTTCCGCGAGTTCACGCTCCCGCTCGACGAGCACGACCTGACCAAGCAGGCGGCCCGCTGCATGGATTGCGGCATCCCGTTCTGCCACGGGCCCACGGGCTGCCCGGTCCACAACCAGATCCCGGACTGGAACGATCTCGTCTTCCAGTCGGATTGGGAGGAGGCGTCCCGCAACCTCCACTCGACGAACAATTTCCCGGAATTCACCGGCCGCATCTGCCCCGCGCCCTGCGAGGAGGCGTGCACGCTGAACCTGGAGAACCAGCCGGTCGCCATCAAGACGATCGAGCAGGCCATCGCCGACCGGGCCTGGAACATGGGCTGGGTGAAGCCCGAGCCGGCGCAGGCCCGCACCGGCAAGCGCGTCGCGATCGTGGGTTCCGGGCCGGCCGGCATGGCGGCGGCCCAGCAGCTCGCCCGCGTCGGCCACGACGTCCACGTGTTCGAGCGCGAGCCGAAGGCCGGCGGCCTGCTCCGCTACGGCATCCCGGACTTCAAGATGGAGAAGCGCCACATCGACCGGCGCGTGCGCCAGATGGAGGCCGAGGGGGTCGTCTTCCACTACAACCAGAACATCGGCGTGACGAAATCGGTCGACGAGCTCAAGGCCGAGTTCGACGCCGTGATGTTCTGCGGCGGCGCGGAGGATCCCCGCAACCCGCAGCTGCCCGGTCAGGACCTCGAGGGCGTCCACTACGCGATGCCCTACCTCGTCCAGTCGAACCGGCGCGTGAGCGCCGAGCCGATGCGCGGCAACGGCGAGCAGCCGATCCTGGCTTCGGGCAAGAACGTGGTTGTCATCGGCGGTGGCGACACCGCGTCCGACTGCGTCGGCACCGCGTTCCGCCAGGGGGCCCTGTCGGTGACGCAGCTCGACATCCGCCCGCGCCCGCCGGAGCGCGAGGACAAGCTCACCGTATGGCCCTACTGGCCGACCAAGATGCGGACCTCGTCCAGCCAGGCCGAGGGCGCGGAGCGCGAGTTCCAGGCCGCGACCCTGCGGCTGGAGGGCAACAAGAAGGGCCAGCTCACCGGCGTGGTCTGCGCCCGGGTCGACGCCAAGCGTCAGCCGATCGCCGGGACCGAGTTCGTCCTGCCCGCCGATCTGGTCTTCATGGCGATCGGCTTCGCCGGATCGGTCCAGAAGGGGCTGCTGGAGCAGTCCGGAATCGGCGTCGACAAGCGCGGCAACGTCGAGGCGAACGAGGAGGACTACCGCACCTCGGACGCGAAGATCTGGGCGGCGGGCGACATGCGGCGCGGCCAGTCCCTGGTCGTCTGGGCGATCCGCGAGGGCCGTCAGGCGGCGCGCGCCATCGACGAGACCCTGATGGGCGCCAGCGTCCTGCCGCGCTGAGGGCGCGCGGAGGATCCGCCCGGCTCAGCCGGGCGGCCAGCGGAAATCGTCGGCGCGGCCGGGTTGCGGCATCGGTGCGTTGCCGCGCAGCAGTGTCCGCTCCACGGTCCCGGAATTGTCGGGGTCGCGCGGCCGTCCGTTGAGCAGCGCGCCGCCGGGCGACACCTCGCTCCGGCTCAGCGGCACCACGGGGCCGGCCGCGGGCTTCACCGGAAGCGCCGGCACGCCGGCCGGCTCGGGAAGGCTCGGCAGCATCGCGGTGATCTGACGATCGATCGCCGCGGTGTCGGTGGCCGGCGCGGTGCCGTCGAGGCTGGGCCCGGGGGTCGAGGACGGCGCGGTCGGCGCCACGGTCGCGGTCGGCGACGGCTCGGTCGTGCCCGGCACCGCGCCCATCAGCCGCTTCAGCTCGACATCGGCGAAGTGGGCGAGCTTCCGGTCGCCCGCCTTGGTGAAATGGACGCCGTCCGCGGTGCGGAGCTTGGCAATCTGACCCTCCGGATCCGGGCCCGACGCGGCGTACCGGTCCCGATCGTCGACGAAACCCGGCCAGATGTCGACGTAGGTCCCGCCGGCCTTGCCGACGGTGTCGCGGACGATGTCGTTCAGCGACGCGAGATCCCGGCTGAGCGTCTCGCTCTGGACGGGCGGCAGCCCGACCCAGATCAGCGGGATCTTGCGGTCGGTGAAGACCTTCACCAGCGCCTCGACCCGCGCGCGGTAGAGCGCGCGCCAGCGGTCCGTGAGGGGATCGACGGTCTCGTCGCCCTCGCGGATCGGCTGGCGGTCGTTGGCGCCCATCATCACGAGGGCGTATCGCACCTTCGCGTTGCTCTGGAGGTAATCCTGCGCGACCTTCGGCCAGTCGACCACGTCCTTGCGCACCAGACCGCTGTCGCCCTTCGCGCGGTCGATCACGGCGACGTCGGCGTTGTCCTCGAACACGTCGTCGAGGCCCTTGGCGAGATGGTCGGCAAGGGAGTCGCCGAAGACGGCGATCTGGACGTTCGGCTCGGTCTTGGCGACCGCGGGCTTCGGCGGCGTCGGCGCCCGGGCCGGACGGACCCGCCGCTTCACCGCGGGGGCCGGCCGCTGCGCCTCCCCGGTCGCGTACGGATTGCTGCGCTGGCGCGGCGCCCGGTAGGTGCGCTCCGGCTGCGGCGCCACCGGCTGGGGCCTGTCCTCCCAGGGCCAGTAGAACTGGCGCGGCGCCTCCTGCTGCGGGGCGTAGCGCGGCTGACGCCCGTACGTCCCGTCGTCGCGGTAATAGGCGTCCCGCGGCCGCCGACGCGGCGGAGCCTCGTAGTAGGTGCCGCCCTGCTGCTGCTGGTAGCTGTCGCCCCACTGCGCGCGGACCGGACCGCCGCCGAAGGCCGACAGCCCCGTGAGCCCCAGAAGGGCTGAGAGCGCGAGGAGGAGGGGGCGTTCCGAAGGACGCCGACGACCGAGGACCATGCGCATTCCGTACGCTTCACGCCGAACCGGGCCCGTTCGGACCGTGGCCACTATAGGTGGAAGCCACGTGCGGGTCTAAACCTCTCGCCGGGCTCAGCGTCGCGGCGCCGCTTTCCCGGTGACGCGGTCGAGCAGGGCCGGCGTGGCGTAGCCGTCGGCCGGCAGCCCGACGCTGATCTGGTAGCGCCGCACCGCCTCGCGCAACTTCGGGCCGGCCCGTCCGTCCGTCGGCCCGTCGTAGAAGCCGGCCGCCGCGAGGCCCGTCTGCAGGCCACGGAGGCCCGGCCCGTCGAGGCGCGCCCCGGCGGCCGGCCAGGGCGCGGCCAGCGGATTTCCGCCGGCGAGGCGGTCGGCGAGGTGGCCCACCGCCAGCGCGTAGGAATCGGAGGTGTTGTAGCCTCGGATGACCTCGAAATTGTCGGTGATCAGGAAGACCGGGGCGCCCAGCCCCCCGGGCAGGAGCAGGCTGGCGCGTCCGGCTCCCGGCAGCGCCTTCCCGTCGGTCCGGCGAACGCCGCGCTCGGCGAAGCTCCCGAGATCGCCCGCGTAGCGGCTCAGGTCGAAGTCCCGCGGCAAAAGCACCTCGTAGCCCCAGGAGAGGGCCGGATCCCAGCCGAGATCCTTCAGGTAGGCCGCGATCGACGCCAGCGAATCCGCCTCGCTGGTCCAGATGTCGCGTCGGCCGTCGCCGTCGAAATCGACCGCGTGGGCGAGATAGGTGGAGGGTAGGAACTGGACCTGACCCATCGCGCCGGCCCAGCTGCCGCTCATACGGTCGGGCGCGATGTCGCCGCGCTGCAGGATCGTGAGCGCGGCGAGGAGCTCGTCGCGGAACAGGCTGCCGCGGTGCCGCGCCTCGGCGAGCGTCGCCAGCGCCCGGACCGTCGGGACGCTGCCCGCGCTCGCTCCGAAATCCGATTCGACGCCCCAGATCGCCATCACCACCGGCCCAGGAACGCCGGTGCGGCCCTCGATCGCCGTCAGCGTCGACGCGAGGGCCGCCGCACGGGCGCGTCCGCGCGCGAGGCGGGCGGTCGAGACGGCGCCCACGAGGTATTCCCAGACCGGCCGGACGAACTCACTCTGCCGGCGGGTGCGCGCCAGGATGCCGGGATCGGGGCCCGTGATCCCGCGAAACGCCGCGTCGAAGGTCGCCGCAGAGACGCCCCGGGCCGCAGCGTCCGGACGCAGGGCCTCGACGAACGCCCGGAAAGCGTCCTCGGCGCGGGCCTGCCCGCTAGCGAGGCAGGCCGCCGCGGCCAGGACCCGTCGGCGGGAGAGCATCCGGTCAGATCCGATTGCGCTTCTCCAGACGCTCTTCCCAGGCCAGGGCCTGGCCGACGATGGCGTCGAGGTCGTCGTGCCGCGGCTGCCAGCCAAGGCGCTCGCGGATGCGCGCCGCCTCGGCGACGATCTGGGCCGGATCGCCGGCCCGGCGCGGGCACAGTCGTACCTCGAAGTCGCGGCCGGAGATCCGCTTCACGACCTCGACAACTTCCAGCACCGAGTAGCCGCGCCCGTAGCCGCAGTTCAGTGTCAGGCTCTCGCCGCCGGCGCGGAGGTGGTCGAGGGCGAGGCGATGCGCCTCGGCGAGGTCCGAGACCTGGATGTAGTCGCGCAGGCAGGACCCGTCCGGCGTCGGGTAGTCGGTCCCGAACACGTCGAGCCGGGCACGCTGTCCGAGCGCCGCCTGCGTGGCGACCTTGATCAGGTGCGTGGCGTTGGGCGTCGACTGGCCGGACCGCCCGTCCGGATCCGCGCCGGCGACGTTGAAGTAGCGCAGCACCACGTAGGTGAAGCCGTGCGCCTCGGCGGCGTCAGCGATCATCCACTCGCTCATCAGCTTCGAGCGGCCGTAGGGGTTGATCGGCTTCAGCGGCAGGTCCTCGGGAACCGGCGAGACGTCGGGCTCGCCGTAGACGGCCGCGGTCGAGGAGAAGATCACGTGCTTGACGCCGGCGCGCACCGACGCCTCGATCAGCGAGCGGGTCTTCACCGTGTTGGCGAGGTAGTAACCCAGGGGATCGGCGACCGACTCGGGCACGACGATCTTGGCGGCGAAGTGGGCCAGGGCGTCGATGCGGTGCTGAAGGATCGTCTGCGTCACCAGGGCCTGGTCGGCCACGTCCCCGACGACGAGCTTCACGCCCTCCGGAACCGCCCAGTCGAAGCCGGTGGAGAGATCGTCCAGGACGACGACCTCCTCATGGCCGGCATCGAGGAGCGCCAGCACCATGTGGCTGCCGATGTAGCCGGCACCGCCCGTCACCAGAACCGCCATCTCGCCCCCACTGTCGCCGCTTCGGCAACTGCTTACGCTTTTGCAGACGGGAAATTTACGCCCCGCCAGCTCATACTAACGACGTACATGCTTGCGACGGCTCGCGTTAAGCTATCTCACTGACCGCACAGCTGACCACGTCGTTCCATCCAGTTCCGGGGTTACCGCTCGATGAAACCGATCCGCAAGGCCGTCCTCCCCGTCGCGGGCCTCGGCACGCGCTTCCTGCCAGCCACGAAGGCGGTGCCGAAGGAGATGCTCACGGTCGTGGACCGGCCGGTGGTGCAGCACGTCGTCGACGAGGCCCGGGCGGCCGGGATCGAGCACTTCATCTTCGTCACCGGCCGCGGCAAGGCGGTGATCGAGGACCATTTCGACATCGCGTTCGAACTCGATCACACCCTGCAGGAGCGGGGGAAGACGGCCGCCTACGAGGAGTTGAGAAAAGATCTGCCGAAGGCCGGCCAGACCAGCTTCACCCGCCAGCAGGCCCCGCTCGGCCTCGGCCATGCGGTGTGGTGCGCCCGCGAGATCGTCGGCGACGAGCCGTTCGCGGTGCTGCTCCCCGACATGCTGAGCCGCGGCTGCATGGAGCAGATGCTGGCCGCCTACGATCGCCACGGCGGCAACATCATCGCCGTCGAGGAGGTGGCCCCCGAGGAGACGCACCAGTACGGTATCGTCAGCGTCGGCGAGACCTACGGCCAGTCGTTCCAGATCACCGGGATGGTCGAGAAGCCCAAGCAGGGCACGGCGCCGTCGAACTTCATCATCTCGGGGCGCTACATTCTGCAGCCCGAAATCTTCGGGATCCTCGAGCACGGCAAGAAGGGTGCGGGCGGCGAGATCCAGCTCACCGACGCCATGATCGACCTGATGGAGTCGCAGGCATTCTACGGGATGCGCTACGAGGGCCGGACCTACGATACCGGCTCGAAGCTCGGCTTCCTCACGGCGAATCTCGCCTACGCCCTGGAGCGGAACGAACTGGCGGGTCCCCTGCGGGCCGAGATCGAGAAGCTGCTCAAGAGCCAGGGCTGAGCGCCGGCCGCTGGCCGGCTCGGCCCAGTTGCAGGGATCCGGATTGCGGGACCCCGATCGCCGGTCATGGCGGTCGGGGTTCTTCGTTGTCGTTCGGGCTGTAACGGGACGCCGAGCGCGGCGCGGACGGCGAACGCGGTTCAGGTATGCGCGCAGAGCGGCCGCGACGGATGTTTTGCCCTTGCTTCTTGTGCGGCGCACTTTATTTTGTGCGTTGCGAGATCGCGATGGCGTCGCGGTCTCGCTGCCCTTCTTGGGCGTTTCCTCCCTAGACTTCGGGCCGCTCCTTCGGGAGTGGCCTTTTTTCTGTCCAGCACCCCGGCGTTCTTCGACGTGAACGGGTACGGCCGGGCCGCTATTCCGCGGCCATCCGGCGGGGAACGAGATCGTCGAGCTCCTTGGCGACGTCGACGATGACGGCCCGCAGGGCCTCCACCAGCGCCGGGAAGTCCGCCGTCATCGCGAGGCTGGCCTCGTTCATGTAGAGGCCGCGGTTCACCTCGATCTGGAGCGCGTGGCGGTCGAGATTCGGCTCGCCGTAATGCTCCGTGATGAAGCCGCCGGCATAGGGCTTGTTGCGCACCACGCGGAAGCCCCGGGCCCGGAAGGCCGCCTCGAAGCCGTCGATCAGGACGGGCGCGCACGCCGTTCCGTAGCGGTCGCCCAGCACCATGTCGGCCTTCATGTCCGGATCGCGTCCGAGGCTCGAGGACGGCATCGAGTGACAGTCGACCAGCATGCAGTGGCCGTGGGTGCGCGCGGTGCGCTGGACCAGGCCGCGCAGCGCGCGGTGATACGGCTTGTACAGGCTCTCGATCCGGGCGGTGGCCTCGGCGACTGGGAGGCGCCGGGTGTAGATCTCCTGGCCGTCGGCGACGACCCGCGGCACCGTTCCGAGACCGCCGGCGACGCGCATCGAGCGGGTGTTGGCGAAGGGCGGCAGGCGCCCCTCGAACATCCGCGGGTCGAGTTCGTAGGGCTCCCGGTTCACGTCCAGGAAGGCGCGGGGGAAGTTGGCGCGCAGGAGCGGCGCGCCCAGCTCGACGACCGACGCGAACAGGCGGTCGACATGGGCGTCCTCGGAGCGGCGCAGGGTCAGCGCGTCGAGCCGCGAGGCCGCGATGAAGTCGGGGGGGTAGACGGCCCCGGAATGACCGGTATTGAAGACGAAAGGCAGGGTGTGCGCCGCGGGCTCGTCGACCGCGAAGGCCGGGGCAAATCCGAAGGCGTCTGGCTGTACCGGTTCGGTTGCAGTCATCGGCTGGTGGACACCCCGGCGGTTGAACGAGGACGGCAGATGCTCACTGTGGTGCGCGATCGATCGCCTGTCCACTCCGCACCGGCGGCCGACGCAGTCGCCCGGGAGACACGCGGCACCCGCTGCGCGCTCCATCCTAACACCTTGTTTACCATCGCCTCCCTTTATGGGATCAACTTCTCGACTCGAAGGCTCGGATCCGGCCGATGAAAATCCTGCTGGCGGAAGACGACAACGATATGCGCCGGTTCCTGGCCAAGGCGCTGCAGAATGCGGGCTATGACGTCCTGTCTTTCGACAACGGCCTCTCCGCCTACAACCGGCTTCGCGAGGAGCCGTTCGAGCTGCTGCTGACCGATATCGTGATGCCCGAGATGGACGGCATCGAGCTGGCTCGCCGCGCCACCGAACTCGATCCCGACATCAAGGTGATGTTCATCACCGGCTTCGCGGCGGTCGCCCTCAACCCGGATTCGAAGGCCCCGAAGGACGCCAAGGTCCTGTCGAAGCCTTTCCATCTCCGCGACCTCGTGAACGAGGTCGAGAAGCTCCTGGCCGCCTGACCCTGTCGGCGCGCCGCGGGCGGCGCGCGCGCGTCCCTGTGGCCACACGGGCATAGGCAAGTCGCACCCCGCGCTCCTATATGTCGGGAGTTCACGCGCGGGACGACGATCGCGATGCAGCCGGTCACTATCTACACCACGGCCTGGTGTCCCTACTGCTCGGCGGCCAAGAGCCTGCTGAAGGAGAAAGGCGTCACCTTCCAGGAGATCGACGTCGAGCGCGTGCAGGGCGCCCGCACCGCCATGGTCGAGCGCGCCGGCGGTCGCACCAGCGTGCCCCAGATCTTCGTCGGCGCCACGCATGTCGGTGGATGCGACGATCTCTACGCCCTCGACCGGGTCGGCAAGCTCGACCCGCTGCTCACGGACACGGCCGATGCCTGAGTCCCGCTTCACGGCTGCCTGCGTGCAGATGCGGTCGGGGCGCGACCCGGCCGCCAACCGCGACGCGGCCGTGGCGGGCGTGCGCGAGGCCGCGGCGCGGGGTGCGGCCTACGTGCAGACTCCCGAGATGACCTCTCTGGTTGAGCGGAGCCGCGAGCGCCTGTTCGCCCACATCACCACCGAGGAGCAGGACCAAACCCTGGCGGCGCTCCGCGAGGTCGCACGCCGGACCGGAACCGTCGTCCAGATCGGCTCGATCGCGGTCAGGTCCGGGGACAAGATCGCCAACCGCGCCTACCTGATCGGCGCCGACGGCGAGATCCTGGCCTCCTACGACAAGCTCCATCTCTTCGACGTCGATCTGCCGAGCGGTGAGCGCTGGCGGGAATCCGCGACCTATTCCGGCGGCGCCTGCGCGGTGCTCGCCGAGACGCCGTGGGCCACGCTCGGCCTGACGATCTGCTACGACATCCGCTTTCCCGCCCTGTACCGCGCCCTCGCCGAAGCGGGCGCAGACGTGCTGACGGCCCCCGCCTGCTTCACCCGGCAGACCGGCGAGGCCCACTGGCACGTCCTGCAGCGGGCCCGGGCCATCGAGACCGGCGCCTTCGTGATCTCGGCGGCGCAGGGCGGTCGGCACGAGGACGGGCGCGAGACCTACGGCCACTCGCTGATCGTCGATCCCTGGGGCCGGGTCCTGGCCGATGCCGGCGGGGACGAGCCGGGGATCATCGTGGCGGAGATCGACCTCGCGCAGGTCGCCGAGGCCCGGGCCCGCATTCCCGCGCTGCAGCACGGCCGGCCCTTCACCGTTGAGCGCGTCGGTTCGCGTGTTCAGGCCGCGCAGTAAACGCCACAGCAAGCAAGAGAATGATCCGGTACAGTCTCGTCTGCGACGCCGGGCACGGCTTCGAGAGCTGGTTCCCGTCCTCCGATTCCTACGACACGCAGGCCGCGCGCGGCCTCGTGACGTGCCCGGTCTGCGACAGCGCCAAGGTCAGCAAGGCCCTGATGGTGCCGAGCGTCGCCCGCACCGACCGGGAGCGGGCGCCTGCGCCCGTGCCTGCCCCGCGGACTGAGGCGCCGGTGACGATGATCGCCGAGCCGGAGCGTCAGATGCGGGCGATGCTGCGCGCGCTCCGGGAACACGTCGTCGCGAATGCCGAGCATGTCGGGTCGCGCTTCCCCGAGGAGGCGCGCAAGATCCACTACGGCGAGGCGGAGGGGCGCTCGATCTACGGCGAGGCGAGCCCCGCGGAAGCCCGCGCCCTGATCGACGAGGGCATCGAGGTGGCGGCGATCCCGGTCCTGCCCGACGACCGGAACTGAGCGGCTTCGCCGGGCCCGGCGCTTCAGGGACGCAGCGCGGCGGTCCCGGCGAAGGAGGCCAGCACGGCCGAGATCGCGGCGCTCCAGCCGGCGAGCGACACGCCCAGCACCCGGAGCGCGGCCACCGAGCAGTCGACCACCTTCGTGGTCTGCAGGCTGTTGAGGAAGTCGCCGACCTGGCCCGGATTGGCCCCGGTGCCGCCGCCGCAATCGGCGGGCCCCGGCCAGAAGCCCCACTCCGCGCCGGCGTGGTAGATCCCGATCCCGGCCCCGTAGAGCAGGCCGAGGGCGGCGAGGCCGAGGGCGATCCGCGCCAGGCGCTCCGGCAGGAACAGGGCCAGCAGGCCCAGCGGCACGGCAGCGTAGTAGGGCAGCCGCTCGGTCAGGCACAGCTTGCACGGCGCGTAGCCGTATCCGTACTGGAGGACGAGCGCGGCCCCGACGGTGAGGGCGGACGCGATCGCCAGCCAGAGGCCAGCGGTCTTGAGGCGCAGGGCAGCCGCCGTGTTCATGGCTAGAGGATCACCTTGAAGAGCAGGAAGCCGAGGACGATGACGGCGACGGAGATCGCCGCGACCGCGTTCAGGTGCCGGTCGAGCACGCCGCGGATCTGGACACCGTAGCGGCCGAGCAATCCGGCGAGAATGAAGAAGCGGGCGCCGCGGGTCACGATCGACAGGATCGTGAACCAGAACAGGCTGTAATGCGCGAAGCCCGACGTGATCGTGACGAGCTTGTAGGGGATCGGCGTGAGCCCCTTCAGCAGGATCACCCAGTGGCCGTAGCGCGCGTAGGAATCCTGGAACGTCGCGGCCGAGTTCTGCAGGCCGTAGAGGCGGATCAGCCACTCGCCGACGGAATCGAACAGCAGGGCCCCGATGGCGTAGCCGACGAGGCCACCCAGCACGGAGGCGACCGTCGTGATCGCGGCGTAGAACCAGACCCGGTCCGGCCGCGCGACCGCCATCGGCACCAGCATCACGTCCGGCGGCACCGGGAAGAAGGAACTTTCGGCGAAGGCCACGGCGCCGAGCGCGTAGGGCGCGGATGGCCGGTCACTGAGGGCCAGGATCCACGCGTAGAGCCGGCGGAGCATTCAAGGTCCCGATTTGAGCGATCGGCCGCCCTTTGAGCATAGGCGCCCCGCCTTGGCCAGATCGCCGATCCGCGCAAAAACAACACTTGGCCGAGGCTGCCGACCTATGCGAAGAGCCGGTGGCACGCGGGTATGGCGGAATTGGTAGACGCGGGCGACTCAAAATCGCCAGCCGCAAGGCGTGGGGGTTCGATTCCCTCTACCCGCACCACCGCGCCATCGGCAGGCACGGGGCGTCGTCGGGCCGCCCGCCGGGATCCGCCCGCAGAGCCCGCGTCCAGCGCGATTGCGTCGCTCTGACGCCGCGCAGCGCGTCCCCTATCTTCGACCTCGCGCGGCCCGCACGGCCGTTCTTCGAAGCGGGGCAGGAGCTGTGGTGGATCTCGGAACGGTCGCGGTCCTCGGCGCCGGCATGGCCGGTGCGGCCGCTGCGCGCCGGCTCGCCGAGGCCGGCCTCGACGTCCGGGTCTTCGACAAGGGGCGGGGTGTCGGGGGTCGCATGGCGACCCGGCAAGTCGGCGAGATGCAGTTCGATCACGGCGCGCAATTCATGCGGGCGCACGGTCCCGCCTTCGCGGCGGAACTCGATCGGTGGGCTCGGCGGGGCGTCGTCGCGCCCTGGTCCGCCGCCGACCGCTACGTCGGCGTGCCCGGCATGACCGCGCCCGTCCGCGATCTGCTCGCGGGACTCCCGGTGTCGAGTGCCGCGACGATCGTGCGGCTTCGGCGGTCGGGGGCGCGCTGGCACGTCGAGGACGCGTCCGGCACCGTGCACGGCCCGTTCGACGGCGTCGCGATCACCTTCCCGGCCCCGCAGGTCGCGACGCTGCTCGCGGCATCGGGCGTCGGGCTGCCCGATATCGGACGCGCCTCCTACGCGCCGTGCTGGTCCCTCATGGTAGCGACGGACGCGCCGAGCCCGGACATCCTGGTCGAGCCGCACGCCGACCCGATCGCTCTGATCGCGCGCGATTCCGCGAAGCCCGGGCGGCCTGCCGGGTCCAGGCTGACCGTCCACGCGACGCCTTCTTGGTCCCGCAGACATCTCGAGGCGTCGCGCGAGGCCGTCGTCGCCGCGCTTCTCGAGGCAGCCGAGGACGTTCTCGGCCTCGCGCTGCGTCCGTCCCACGCGGAGGCGCATCGCTGGCGCTACGCCCAGGTCGAGACCGCCCTGGAGAAGCCCTGCCTGTACGATCCGGACCTGAGTCTCGGGGCGGCCGGCGACTGGTGCCTCGGAGCCCGGATCGAGGCGGCCTACGACAGCGGCGAGGCCCTGGCCCGGAGCCTCCTGGCGGACCTGAGCCGACCCGCGTGATTCCGCCGATCGCCTTCCATCCGGCCTACGAGGCGCCGCTGCCATCCGGCCACCGGTTCCCGATGCGCAAGTACGGCCTGCTCGCCGAGACGCTGGTCGCCAGAGGCCTGGCGCCCCTCGGCTTCGTCACGCCGGAGCCCGCCAGCGCGGATATCCTGCTGCGCGCCCACGATCCCGCCTACGTGAAGGCGGTGCTGGAATGCGATGTCGGGCGGGAGATCGAGCGGGCCATCGGCCTTCCGGTCGACGCGGCCCTGGTCCGCCGCTCCCGCGCGTCGGTGGGCGGCACCCTCCTGGCCGGGCGCCTCGCCCTCGCGGAAGGGCTCGCGGGCAGCGCCGCCGGCGGCAGCCACCACGCGCGGCGTCTTCAGGGCGCCGGCTTCTGCGTGCTGAACGACGTCGCGGTGGCGGCCCGGACCCTCCAGGCCGAGGGTCTCGTCCGGCGTGTCCTCGTGGTCGACCTCGACGTGCACCAGGGCGACGGGACCGCGGATTGCCTCGCGCAGAGTCCCGACCTTTTCACGCTCTCGATCCATTGCGAGAACAACTACCCTGCCCAGAAGATCGCCGGCGACCTCGACATCGGCCTCCCCGACCGGCTCGATGATGCGGGCTACCTCGATGTCCTGCGCGCCCGCCTGCCGCCGCTGCTCGACGCGTTCGCGCCGGACCTCGTCTTCTATAACGCGGGCGTCGATCCCCATCGCGACGACCGCCTCGGCCGTCTCTGCCTCACCGATGACGGGCTGCTCGCGCGCGATCGGTTCGTCGTGGCGCAGGCCCGCTCCCGCGGGATCGCGCTCGCGGCGGTGATCGGCGGCGGCTACACGCACGATGTCGAGGCGCTGGCGCGGCGCCACGCCCTGGTCTTCGAGGCTCTGGCCGCCGAGGCGGCCGCGGGATCGAGGCAGGGGTGAGTTGCCGCACGGTGATCCGGCGCGCGAACCCTGCCTGAGATCTGCGAGTGAGGCCGGTTTGCATCACGCGCCGGTCGATATGCAGTCTCCGTTTCCCCGGGAAAGGTTTTGGTCAGGGCTGCGGTCGAGGATGCGGGTCGGGCGGATTGATGAGGCGGATCCGCCGCTCGCATGCGATGACGCCGTTGGAGTTCGACCATGCTCGCGCGGGTCTGGGACGTGGTGAAGGCGACGCTGGCCGTGTCGGCCCTGATCGCCGCCGCCCTCGTCTCGGCGGACAAGCTCGATCGTCAGAGACCGCAACCGGTCGTCGGCGCGGCCATGGTCGAGCCGGTGATCACCGGTGCGATCGCACCGGATGGTCGCCGCTGAGTGCGTCGGCCCCGCGGGTCGGCGGCGGCACCCTGCGTCAGATTGAAACAAGCGCGACGGGATATCTTCCGCGGCGTCGACGTTCTCGCCGAACGCCGAGGCTTGGCCGCCCGCCGCCACGATCCGCCCAGGAGACATCACCGCGATGAAGTCCGCCCCCCTCGCCCTGTTCGCTCTCCTCGTCGGTTCGGCTCCGGCGCTCGCGGAGACCGGCGCCGACCGGGCCGCCTGCACGCCGGACGTGATGCGCCTGTGCGCCGCCCAGATCCCGAATGCGGGGGCGATCACCCTCTGCCTCCGCGAGAAGCGCGTGTCGCTGAGCGGTGCGTGCCGGACGGTCGTCGACCGGTCGGACCGACCGTCCCGCGAGATCGCGAATCGTCGATAGCGCGGCGCATCGCCGGCTGGCGACCTGCGCGGGGCGCGCGCCGGTGGGATGGCCGACCCCCGGGCGACGTGGATTCGGCCGTTCTGAGCACCGGTCGCGCCCGCGCGGGGAGGCCGGTTGTGGAGGTGCGCTCCCGGCCGAGGGCAGGGATCGCGGCCGATGCGGCTCACCGTGTCCGCCCGCCAGGAGCGGTTGGGGCGCCGGCATTGACCTCAGGCGCCGCGCCTGAACGCCGTCACGTAGGCCGTGGCGTCGCGGGCGACGTCCGCCGCCGCCTTCCCGGGCCGGTAAAGATTGGACCCGAGACCGAATCCGTCGGCGCCAGCCTGACGCCACCCAGCGACGGTCTCGGGCACGACGCCGCCGACGGCCAGCACCCGCGTATCCGGCGGCAGGACCGCGCGATGCGCCTTGAGCGCCAGGGGCGTCGCCACGTCCGCCGGGAACAGCTTCAGCGCGGTGGCGCCCGCCGCCAGCGCGGCGAAGGCCTCCGTCGGTGTTTGATAGCCCGGAAGGGAGACGAGTCCCGCCGCGACGGTGGCGCCGATCACGGCCGGATCGGCGTTCGGCGACACCACGAGGGTTCCGCCAGCGGCCTCGACCTCGCCGACCTGCGCCGGCCTCAGGACCGTGCCGGCCCCGACCAGCGCCCGCCCAGCGAGCCGCTCGGCGAGCGCGGCGATGCTCCGGAGCGGGTCTGGCGAGTTGAGCGGCACCTCGACGAGGGTGAACCCGGCCCCGACCAGGGCCTCCCCTACGGCCGGAGCCTCGTCCGGCGTGAGCCCCCGCAGGATGGCGACGAGCGGGCAGGCCGCGAAGGCCGCCTCGAAACGGTCGAGGATGGTCATGCCCGCAGACTCCAGATGGCGTGGATACCGGCCGTGGTTGAACCGTCAGGCACCATCACCGGATCCCCGCCCGCTTCGCCGACCGCGGCGGCGTAGAGGGCCGCGAGGTGGCCGCCCCCGAGCAGGTGCACCGGTCTGCGCCGCAGATCGGCCCGCGTGCCGAGATCGGCGCCGACTAGGATGCCGCTCGCGTAGGGGGCTGCCTCCTCGGGCGCGAGCCGGTCGAGCAGCAGGCCGGATCGAACTTCGAACAGGGTGGCTGCGAGATTGCCGGAGGCCAGGCCGCGGCGGATGCCCGCCCGGAAGGCGGTCCCGTCCTCGACCGCGCCGTCGAGCATTCCCGCCAGGATGCCGTGCGCCCGGAAGAGGGCGAAGAATTCCCCGGTCATCACCGTGGTGAAATCCGTGATGGCCCCGTCGACCGTCTCGATCCATTTGTTGTGCGTGCCGGGCTGGCAGAACAGGGCCGTCGCAGGGGCCGCGCCCACTCCGATCGCGCCAAAGACCTGGATCTCCTCGCCCCGCATCACGTCCGGACGCGCGCCGTCCCGCAGGGCCACTCCCGGGACGATCCGGACGTCGGGGACGGGCTCCAGGCAGGCCTCCGCCAGGGCGGCGAGGGTCGCCGGGGCATCCACGTATGGCGCCGACTGCCAGCCCCGATTGGAACCGACCATGCCCACGGCGATGACGGGGCGGGCGCCGAACCGCGCGCGCAGGGCCGCGATCTCCGCCGGATACGCGTCGGCTGTCAGGGCGAGCACGCCGCGCTCCTCGTGCAGGCCGTCGAGGACGGCTCCCGCCTCCGACATCGCGAAGGCCCGACGGTGCGTCGTGCCCCAGTCGACGGCGATGTAGGCCGCGCGACCGCCCATCTGGAAATCCCTCCGGCCGGTGCCGCCCGACTTGTCTGAGTTAAGTGGGCGCCGCGACGCGGTCAAGCTCGGTCCCCCGGCCGCCATGACACGGCCGGCGACTGATATCAGTCCCGGGGGATTGTCGCGCCGCCGCGAGCGTTTGCGATGGACTGTGCTGGCGCGGATCGGCGATATGGCGGCAAGAAATCAAACCCGGGAGGGACACGCTTGGCACGGGATGTGATCCTGGCGACCGATGGCCTGACGATGGAATTCCGCGGATTCCGGGCCGTCAACGGCGTGGCATTGCAGGTGGAACGCGGCACCATCCACGCCCTCATCGGGCCGAACGGGGCCGGTAAGACCACCTGCTTCAACCTGCTGACGAAGTTCCTGATCCCGACCGCCGGGACGATCCGCTACAAGGATCGCGACATCACGGGCCTGAAGGCGGCGGACGTTGCCCGTCTCGGCCTCGTGCGCTCCTTCCAGATCTCGGCCGTGTTCCCGCACCTCACGGTGATGGAGAACGTCCGCATCGCCCTGCAGCGGCGGCGGCGCGGCGATTCCTTCGACTTCTGGCGTCCTGAGCGGGTCCTGCGCGCTCTGAACGGCGAGGCGCTCGCCCTGGTCGAGGCGGTCGGCCTCTCGGACTTCGCCGACGTGCTGGCGGTCGAGCTCTCCTACGGGCGCAAGCGCGCGCTGGAGATCGCCACGACGCTCGCCCTCGATCCGGAGATGCTGCTCCTCGACGAGCCGATGGCCGGCATGGGCCACGAGGACGTCGAGCGCACCGCGCAACTCATCCGCCGGGTCTCGAAGGACCGCACCATCCTGATGGTGGAGCACAACCTCTCCGTGGTCGCCTCCCTGTCGGACCGGATCACCGTGCTGGCCCGCGGGCAGGTGCTGGCCGAGGGCGACTACGCCACGGTCTCGAAGGATCCGCGCGTGGTCGAAGCGTATATCGGGGCGGGACATGCCTGAGGCGGCTCTCAAGACATCTCCGGCGGCCGCGACCGACGCGCTGCTGACCGTCCGAGGCCTGGAGGGCTGGTACGGCGAGAGCCACGTTCTCCACGGCATCGACATCGACGTGCGCGCGGGCGAGGTGATCACGCTGCTCGGCCGCAACGGCGCGGGCAAGACCACGACCCTGCGGGCGATCATCGGCATCCTCGGCAAGCGTTCGGGCTCGATCGTGTACGACGGCGTCGAGACGGTGCGGATGGCCTCGCGGAACATCGCCCGGCTCGGGATCGGCTACGTGCCGGAGGAGCGCGGCATCTTCGCGAGCCTGACGGTCCACGAGAACCTGATGCTGCCGCCGCGGGTGAAGCCCGGGGGCATGTCGGTGGCGGACATCCACGCGCTGTTCCCGAACCTCAAGGAGCGCGCCGGCAGCCAGGGCACCAAGCTCTCGGGCGGCGAGCAGCAGATGCTGGCGATCGGGCGCATTTTGCGCACCGGCGCCAAGCTGATCCTGCTCGACGAGCCCACGGAAGGTCTCGCGCCGGTCATCGTCCAGCAGATCGGCCGGACCATCCAGCAATTGAAGGCTCAGGGCTACACCATCGTCCTGGTCGAGCAGAATTTCCGCTTCGCCCAGACTTTGGCGGACCGGCACTTCGTGATCGAGCAGGGGCGGGTGGTCGACATGATCCCCAATGCCGAGCTTGACGCCAATATCGACAAGCTGCACGCCTATCTCGGCGTCTGAACCTCGCACGCGAAAACCGTAGAAGCGCCAGAAAACGGCGCCCCGATACTCGGCCGGCGGGGGTCCGCCGCGCCGCTGGAGGATGGAAACGAAAATGCTCGGACGCATCGCCCGGCCCGTGACCCTCGCTGCCCTCGCCGGTGCCCTGATGATGGGCACCGCGGCCGCGCAGACCACCGTGAAGATCGGCATCCTGGGCGACCGCTCGGGCGCCTATTCGGACATCAGCGGCGAGGGCTCGGTCGTGGCCGCGAAGCTCGCCGTCGAGGATTTCAAGCCCGAGCAGCACGGGCTGAAGGTCGAGATCGTCTCGGCCGACCATCAGAACAAGCCGGATGTCGGCGCGGCCATCGCCCGGCAATGGTATGACCGCGACGCCGTCGACATGATCACCGACGGGGTGACCTCCTCGGTGGCGCTGGCGATCAGCCAGGTCACCAAGGAGAAGAACAAGGTCTTCATCGACACCGGCGCCGGCACGGCCGACCTCACCGGCCCGCAATGCACGCCGAACACGATCCACTGGGTCTACGACACGGTGGCGCTCGCCAACGGCACTGGCGGCGCGATGGTCAAGCGCGGCGGCAACACGTGGTTCTTCCTCACCGCCGACTACGTCTTCGGCCAGACCCTGCAGCGCGACACCAGCACGGTCATCACCAAGAACGGCGGCAAGGTCGTCGGCTCGGTGAAGACGCCGTTCCCGACCTCGGACTTCTCGTCCTTCCTGCTGCAGGCGCAGGGGTCGGGCGCCAAGGTGATCGGGCTGGCCAATGCCGGCACCGACACGATCAACGCGATCAAGCAGGCGGGCGAGTTCGGCATCACCGAAGGCGGCCAGGCGCTCGCCGGCCTCCTGGTCTTCTCCTCGGACGTGCACTCGCTCGGCACCAAGGTGGCGCAGGGGCTGGTACTCACCGAGCCGTTCTACTGGGACCTGAACGACCAGACCCGCGCCTTCTCGGACCGCTTCGCCAAGCAGATGAAGAACGGCTCGAAGCCGACCGCGAACCACGCGGGCGTCTACTCGGACGTGCTCCACTACCTGAAGGCGGTTGCCGAGACGAAGTCGACCGCCGACGGGGCCGCGACCGTCGCCAAGATGAAGGCGATGCCGACGGACGACCCGCTGTTCGGCAAGGGCGTGATCCGCGCGGACGGCCGCAAGATCCACGACATGTACCTGTTCGAGGTCAAGAAGCCCGCCGAGTCGAAGGGCGAGTGGGACCTCTACAAGAAGCTGGAGACCATCCCGGGCGATCAGGTCTTCCGGCCGCTCAACGAGGGCAACTGCCCGCTGGTGAAGGGCTGACGGTGGGATCGGGGCGCGGAGACCGGCCATGACCACGATCTTCGGTGTGCCGACGCAGGCCCTGTTCGGGCAATTGCTGCTCGGCCTGATCAACGGCTCGTTCTACGCGATCCTGTCGCTGGGGCTCGCGATCATCTTCGGGCTCCTGAACATCATCAACTTCGCCCACGGCGCGCTCTACATGATGGGCGCGTTCGTCGCCTGGATGCTGCTCACCTATGTCGGCCTCGGCTACTGGTGGGCGCTGGGGCTCGCGCCGCTGGTGGTGGGCGCGTTCGGCATCGTGCTGGAGCGGGTGCTGATCGCGCGGCTCTACAAGCTCGACCACCTCTACGGCCTGCTGCTGACCTTCGGTCTGGCGCTGATCATCCAGGGCCTGTTCCGCAACCAGTACGGCGTCTCGGGTCTGCCCTACGCGATCCCGGCCGAGCTGTCGGGCGGCCAGCGCCTGCCCTTCATGTTCCTGCCGAACTACCGCGCCTGGGTGGTGGTCGCCTCGCTGACCGTCTGCATCGCCACGTGGCTCGTCATCGAGAAGACCAAGCTCGGCGCCTATCTGCGCGCCGCCACCGAGAACCCGACCCTGGTCCAGGCGTTCGGCGTGAATGTGCCGCTGTTCCTGACGCTGACCTACGGGTTCGGCGTCGCGCTGGCGGGCTTCGCCGGGGTGCTGGCCGCGCCGATCTACTCGGTCAATCCCAACATGGGCGCCGACATCATCATCGTCGTCTTCGCCGTGGTGGTGATCGGCGGCATGGGCTCGATCATCGGCTCGGTGATCACGGGCTTCGCCCTGGGCCTCGTCGAGGGGCTGACCAAGGTGTTCTATCCCGAGGCGTCGGCCACCGTGATCTTCGTGATCATGGTGCTGGTGCTGCTCGTCAAACCCGCCGGCCTGTTCGGGCGCACGGCCTGATCGCGATCTGAGGCATCCCATGGCCGACACCGCCGCCCTCGACGCCGCCCCGGTCGCCGCCGCCGTGCCGACGAGCCGGGACGACAAGGCGCTCCACCGCCTCATCTTCGTGGGCATCGCGGTGCTGCTCGTCGTAGCACCGCTGGTCCTGTACCCCGTCTACCTGATGAAGGTGCTGTGCTTCGCGCTGTTCGCGCTCGCCTTCAATCTCCTGCTCGGCTACGGCGGCCTGCTCTCCTTCGGCCACGCCGCCTATTTCGGCATGGCGAGCTATCTCTGCGCCTACACGGCCAAGAGCCTGGGCTTCACGCCCGAACTGGCGATCCTCGCCGGCACGGTCACGGCCGCGCTGCTGGGTCTGGTCTTCGGCGCCCTGGCGATCCGCCGGCAGGGCATCTACTTCTCGATGATCACGCTGGCGCTCGCCCAGATGGTGTTCTTCTTCTCCCTGCAGGCGAAGTTCACCGGTGGCGAGGACGGCATCCAGGCGGTGCCCCGCGGCAACCTGTTCGGCGCGATCAGCCTCGCCGACGACCGGGTCATGTACGCGGTGGTGGCCGTCGTGTTCATGGCCGGGATGCTGCTGATCTACCGGATCATCCACTCGCCCTTCGGGCAGGTGCTCAAGGCGATCCGCGACAACGAGCCGAGGGCGATCTCGCTCGGCTACCGCGCCAGCCAGTACAAGCTCGCGGTGTTCGTGCTCTCGGCGACGCTCGCCGGGCTCGCGGGTTCCACCAAGGCGATCGTATTCCAGCTTGCCTCGCTCACCGACGTGCACTGGTCGATGTCCGGCGAGGTGGTGCTGATGACCCTCGTCGGCGGCATGGGGACGGTGTTCGGGCCGATCGTAGGCGCGCTGGTGATCGTCACGATGGAGACGTACCTGGCGCAGTTCGGGGCCTGGGTGACGATCATCCAGGGCTGCGTCTTCGTGCTCTGCGTGCTGCTGTTCCGCGAGGGCATCGTCGGCCTGATCGCCCGGCTGATCCGGCGGCCGCTCTAGCGTCTCGGGATTTCAGGCGCGGTGCCGGTTGCACCGCAGCAACGCGCCGTCGCGACCTGCTGCGGGGACGCGAGCTCACAACCCGTGGTGAGTATTCGTTAACCAAGACTGCCCACCGTGACGGCTCCTTACCGTCAGGGGCCGCCATGACCCAGGACCGAACACTCAGCATCGACGACCCCGCCCTCGACTGTCCGGTCGCGCCGGACGTGGTCGGCCGGCTCATCAAGGCCGATCCGGAGGGGGCCGCGTTCCTGCTCGACGGCATCCCGGAGGCGACGCGCGCCCGGCTCGCCGTCTGGCTCTACGGCCGCAGCCACACCCACGCGATCGGCGTGCGCGTCGCGGCGACCTGCGAGGGCGCGACCCTGCGGCGGACCGCGGGCCTCGTCGGAAACGTCCTCTACGACCTGTCCCGCCGCCCCGTGGCGGCGGCGAGCGACGGACCGCGCGGCGGCGCCGGCCGCATCTCTCTGGGCGGGTCGAAGCGCCGCGCCTGAACGGCCGGCGCGGTCGGACCGATTGGATCGCCGCCGCGCAGCGACTATCCTGCGCGCCGATGTCCTCCCTGTCCGCGCCGTCCGTCCGCCGCCTCGATCCCGTGCTCGTCGACCGCATCGCCGCGGGCGAGGTGGTCGAGCGCCCGGCCTCGGCCGTGAAGGAGCTGGTCGAGAACGCGATCGATGCCGGGGCCCGGGCCGTCGAGGTCACTGTCGAGGCCGGCGGGCGCCGGCTGATCCGGGTCGTGGACGACGGCCGCGGCATGACGCCGGACGATCTCGACCTCGCGGTCGAGCGGCACGCCACCTCCAAGCTCCCGGGCGGCGACCTCACGGCGATCGACACACTCGGCTTCCGCGGCGAGGCCCTGCCGTCGATCGGTGCGGTGTCGCGGCTCGCCATCGTCACCCGCGCGCCGGAGGCGGAGGCGGGGGCGAGCCTGACGGTCGACGCGGGGCTCAAGGGTCAGGTCCGCCCGGCCCCGGCCCAGCGCGGCACCCGGATCGAGGTGACCGAGCTCTTCGCCGCGACGCCGGCGCGGCTCAAGTTCCTCAAGTCCGACCGGGCCGAGAACGCCGCCATCGCCGAGACGCTGCGCCGTCTCGCCGCGACGCAGCCGGGGATCCGCTTCACCCTGAGGACCGATGCCGGGCAGCCCCTGGTCCTGCCGGCCGAGACCGGGGCCGAGGCGGAACTGCGCCGCCTCGCGGCGGTGCTGGGACAGGACTTCCTCGCCAACGCCCTGCCGGTTTACCTGGCCCGGGAGGGTTTCGCGGTGACCGGCCACGTCGGCCTGCCGACCTATCACCGCGGCGCGGCGACCCATATCCACCTCGCGGTCAACGGTCGCCCCGTGCGCGATCGGCTCCTGCTCGGGGCGATCCGCGGTGCCTATGCCGACACCCTGGCCTCGGACCGGCATCCGGTGCTCGGCCTCGCCGTCGCGTGCGACCCGGGCCTCGTCGACGTCAACGTCCACCCGGCCAAGACCGAGGTGCGCTTCCGCGAGCCGGGCCTCGTGCGGGCACTGATCGTGAGCGCGATCCACGACGCCCTGCGCCGCGGGGGCGCCCGCTCGGCCACCACGGGCGCAGCGCGGACCCTCGACGCCCTGCGCCCGGCGGGCCCGATCAGGCCGTCTGGGCCGGCCCCGAGCCCGACGCGGTGGTGGCCCCGCCCCAGGCCGACACCCGCGCCGCCGCCGAGGCCGCGGAGGCGCTCGATCATCCGCTGGGGGCCGCCCGCGCGCAGATCCACGAGACCTACATCCTCGCCCAGACCCGGGACGGCCTCGTCATCGTCGACCAGCACGCCGCCCACGAGCGCCTCGTCTACGAGCGGATGAAGGCCGAGCGGGAGACCGGCGGCATCGCCCGGCAGGGGCTCCTGATCCCGGACGTGGTCGAGATGAGCCCCGAGGAGGCCGACAGGCTCGTCGCGGCCGCTCCCGATCTCGACCGGCTGGGCCTGTCCATCGAGGCGTTCGGACCTGGGGCGGTGCTGGTGCGCGAGGTGCCGGCCGCGCTGATCGGTGCTTCGACGCGCGACCTCGTCACCGACATTCTCGACGCCCTGGAGGCCAGCGGCGACGAGGAGGGCGGCGTCCCGGCGACGGAGGGCGGCCCGCTCGGGCGGCGTCTCGACGCGGTCCTGTCGCGTATGAGCTGCCACGGCTCGATCCGAGCCGGGCGGCGCCTGCGGCCGGAGGAGATGAACGCGCTGCTGCGTGAGATGGAGGCGACACCCAATTCCGGACAGTGCAATCACGGACGCCCGACCTCGATCGAGCTGAAGCTCGCTGACATCGAGCGGCTCTTCGGCCGCCGATGAGCGGGCAGGGGCCGCAAGCCGGCTGGCGGAGCCGGCGGAGGCGGTCCACAACGGACGTCGACGCCGCGGCCCGAAGACCGGCGGCGCGTGCAGGGGAGGCGCAGAGCCATGACCGATCCCGTCATCACCGGTCCGTTCCGGGCCGCTCTGCGGAGCGTCGTCCCGGCCGGCGCCGCGGTGCGCTGAGATGGCGGGCCCGTTCGATCTCGCCGGCCGCCACGTCCTCGTCACCGGGGCCTCCAGCGGCCTCGGCCGCCACTTCGCCGCGACCCTGGCCCGCGTCGGCGGGCGCCTCTCGCTCGGGGCCCGCCGGGCCGACGCCCTCGCCGAGACCGTCGCCCGCGTCGCGTCCGCCGGCGGGGAGGCCCACGCCGTCGTCATGGACGTCACCGACGCCGGCAGCGTCGAGCGGGCGCTCGACGCCGCCGAAGCGCGGTTCGGACCCGTGGCGGTGCTGGTGAACAACGCCGGCGTGACGGCGACGAAGCCGGCCCTCGACCTCGCGGAATCCGACTGGGACACGGTGCTCGACACCAATCTCAAGGGCGTGTGGCAGGTCGCTCAGGCGACCGGCCGGCGCATGGTCCGGCACGGTGCGGGCGGCAGCATCGTCAACATCGCGTCGATTCTCGGGTTGCGGGTCACCGGCGGGCTCGCGCCCTACGCCACCTCGAAGGCGGCGGTCGTCCAGCTCACCAAGAGCCTCGCGCTCGAATGGGCACGCTACGGCATCCGGGTGAACGCCCTCGCGCCGGGCTACATCAAGACCGAGCTCAACGACGCCTTCTTCGAGTCCGATGCCGGCCGGGC
Source organism: Methylobacterium mesophilicum (assembly GCF_036441335.1). Taxonomy (GTDB): domain Bacteria; phylum Pseudomonadota; class Alphaproteobacteria; order Rhizobiales; family Beijerinckiaceae; genus Methylobacterium; species Methylobacterium mesophilicum_B. The sequence continues at coordinate 82,873 of NZ_MLBW01000008.1, read as the reverse complement.
GCTGATCAAGCGCATCCCGCAGCGCCGGCTGGGCGATGCGGCCGAACTCGACGGGCCGCTCCTGCTCCTGGCCTCGGAGGCCGGCGCCTACATGACCGGCAGCGTCCTGGCGGTCGACGGCGGCCACCTCGTCTCCGGCCTGTAGCGACCCCGCCCCGGACGCGTCCCACCGCGGGACCGGTGGGGGTCACAGGGCCCGCGCCTGCTCGCGCAGGACGAATTTCTGGATCTTGCCGGTCGAGGTCTTCGGCAGCGGCCCGAAGACCACCGTCCTCGGCACCTTGAACCGCGCCATGTGCTCGCGACAGAACGCGATCACGTCCAGGTCGCTCGGCACCGCCGAACCGGGCTTCACCTCGAGGAACGCGCAGGGGCTCTCGCCCCAGGTCGGGTCCGGCCGCGCCACGACGGCCGCCAGCATCACCGCGGGATGGCGCATCAGAACCTCCTCCACCTCCAGGCTGGAGATGTTCTCGCCGCCCGATATGATGATGTCCTTCGCCCGGTCCTTGATCTCCACCGACCCGTCGGGATGCCAGACCGCGAGGTCGCCGGTCCGGTACCAGCCGCCGGCGAGAGCCTGCTCGGTCGCGCCCGGGTTGCCGAGATAGCCCTTCATCACCGTGTTGCCGCGCAGGCGGATCTCGCCGACCGTCGCGCCGTCCCGCGGCACCGGCGCGTCGGTCGCGGTGTCGGCCACGCTCACCGCCTCCAGCGTCGCCAGGGGCACGCCCTGGCGGGCCATGCGGGCGTAGCGCTCGGCGTCAGAGAGATCGGTCCAGTCCGGCTGCGCCAGGCAGACCGTCGCCGGGCCGTAGCTCTCGGTGGCGCCGTAGAGATGCGTCACCTGGAAGCCCAGCTCCTCCATGGTGCGGATGATCGTCGACGACGGTGCCGCGCCGCCGACCGCGCAGCGCACCCGCTGGGGGAACGGCACCCGGTCCTGTGCCGGCGCGTGCGCGATCATCGAGAGGACGATCGGGGCCCCGCACAGATGCGTCACCCCGTGCTCGGCGATCAGCCGGAAGATCGCCGCCGGCTCGACCTTGCGCAGGCAGACCTGCGTGGCGCAGGCCGCGACGCTCGCCCAGGGGTAGGACCAGCCGCTGCAGTGGAACATCGGCAGGGTCCAGAGATACACGCTCTCGCCGGTCAGGCCGAACGTGACGGCGTTGCCGAGCGCCTGGAGATAGCAGCCGCGATGGCTGTAGACGGCGCCCTTGGGGTCGCCGGTCGTTCCCGACGTGTAGAGCAGGCAGAGCGACTGCCACTCGTCCTCCGGGCCGGTCCAGGCGTAGTCCGGATCGCCCTCGGCCAGCAGGGCCTCGTAGGGCAGGGCCCCGTCGATCCCGTTCCCACCGATCGCCACGACGAGGATCGGCTCGGCGAGATCCGCCAGCGCCCGGGCGGCCAGAGCGGCGTACTCGGCCTCGACGAGGAGCGCGCGGGCGCCCCCGTGCCGCAGCGAGAACGCGATCGTCGCCGCGTCGAGGCGGGTGTTGAGCGGGTTCAGCACCGCGCCGAGCATCGGCACGGCGAAGTGCGCCTCGATCATCTCCGGGACGTTCGGCGCCAGGATCGCCACGGTGTCGAGCGGCCCGATCCCCCGGGCCCCGAGGCCCGCGGCGAGGCGCCGGCAGCGCGCGTAGAGCTCCGCGTAGGTGAGGCGCCGGTCGCCGTCGATCACGGCGACCCGNGGCGGCCCGCGCCAGCAGGCTCACGGGCGTCAGCGGGACGTAGTTGGCCGGCCGGCGCGCGAGCCCGACCTCGAACGGATGCGCGCCCGTCTCACGGCTCGCGGCTCGGGTCGGACGGGTCTCCGTCATCGTGCAGCCTTCTGATCGGGCGGCGGGCGTGGCGTTCGCTCCGCGTGACGATGATTTCGCGGCCGCCGCCCCTGTCAATCGCGGGCACCGGGACAATGTGGGCCGCGCGCGGATTCTGTTACCCGGCCCTGTTGACGGGAGAACGCCCCTGGCGGATGCCCGTATTCCAGCCATGCGCCGTCGGGGCCGCGTGCGACCGGCCCATCCGGGGAGACGATTGTGGGGAACGACAACCTGCCGGCGATCTCCCAGGAGACCGGCCGCGCCGTGGCCGAGAGCGGCGTCGCCCGCGCGCGCGAGGCGTATGAGCGCTTCGCCGAGGCGGGCGAGATGGCGCTCAACGCCTTCGAAGCCTCGATGGCGCAGAGCTTCGAGGGCTGGCGCGCGGTCATGGGCTCCAGCCGCGAGACCGCGCACCAGCTCACCGACAGCAACGTGGCGGGGGTCCGCCGGATGCGCGAGCAGTGGGACGCCGCCGGCGCACGGCTCTACAACGCCTTCGAGGACAACGCCGTCCACGCCATGGCGGCGATGCGCGAGATCGGCCACCGGATGCTCGTCGCCTCCGACACGAATGTCCGCGCCAGCCTCGACTTCGCCGACCGCGTTGCCAAGGCGGCCGACGCCCGCGAGGTCGCGGCGCTGAACATCGCGTTCCTGCAGGAGCAGGCGCGTCGGCTGACCGACCAGATGGTCGACCTCCACCAGACGACCGGCCGTCTCGCCCGTGAGGCCGCCGCGCGCACGGAGACCCCGTGACCGCCGGCACCGTGGCGCCGAGATCCGCACCCGACGTGCCGCCGCGGCTCGACGGTCTGAGCCGCGCCGACGTGCCGTTCCGGACCGGCCATTTCCAGGCCTACGCACCGCACGACTTCCACCGCATCGCCTACGTGGAATGGGGTGAGCCGGATAGCCCGCACGTCGTCGTGTGCGTCCACGGCCTCAGCCGGCAGGGCCGCGATTTCGACGCCCTCGGCTACCGGCTGGCAAAGCTCGGCTACCGGGTGATCTGCCCGGACCTGCCCGGACGCGGCCTCAGCGGGTGGCTGAAGGACCCGGAACTCTACGGCCTGCCGCAATACGCCGCCGACATGGCCGCGCTCATCGCCCATCTCCGGGTTCCCGGAAAGATCGACTGGGTCGGCACCTCTCTCGGCGGCCTGACCGGAATGGTCCTCGCCGCGGCGGCCCGGTCCCCGATTCGCCGGATGGTGATCAACGATATCGGCCCGTTCCTGCCCTGGGCGCCGATCCGCGAGATCGGGTCGCGCCTGCGCGACGCGCCTCGACTCCACCATAACCTCGCCTCGGGCGAGTCGCGTCTCCGCACGGTGCTGGGGGCGTTCGGACCGCTCACCGACGAGCAGTGGCGCCACATCGCCAAGCACAGCTTCTTCCAGGAGCCCAACGGCGGCTGGCGGCCCCACTACGATCCCGGCATCGGCGACGCGTTCCGGCCCGGCCGCGTCTACAGCGTGAGCATGTGGCGCGACTGGGACGCGATCACCTGTCCGGTCCTGCTGCTGCGCGGCGAGCACTCGGAACTTCTCCTCGCCTCGACGGCCGACGAGATGACGCGGCGGGGACCGCCGACGCGGCGCGTCGAGATCCCCGAGTGCGGCCACGCGCCCGCGCTGCTGGACGACGACCAGTTGCGAATCGTCACCGATTGGCTCGGCCCGGCGGCGTGATTCCTCCGCCGTCACGCCGCGGCGAGCACTGAGTCGATCGCTTTCCAACGGACAGGCTTCGCACGCGCCGGCCCCGCGGCGCGACCGCGAGGCAGGCAACCCGATAGCGGCCAAAAGTCTTCAAGAGTGGATCTTTAGCCGATAACGCTCACTTATATTTGATCGAAGCCGGTATTTGAGTTGTTACGTCGGCAGGCATTGGGCGGCTCAGATTGCGGTCTTCTGGACCTTAGATTTCGAAAGCGTAACCATTCGTTGCGCGCGCGGCTGACCTGTGGCACTAACAGATGTCAGGTCTGGATCTTGGCCGCGCGATGTTGCACCTGTCGGTTGTGAGTGGCGCCCCGGATTCGGGCGAGCAAGCCTGCCAACAGCAAGAACATCCGGACTACCAACTATGGCGAACCCAACCCCCAAGCCGAAGCAGACCACAGCGATCGATCACGGGGTCGGCAGCCGCATCGCGTTTCTTCGGGCGGCTAACGGACTGAGTCAGTCCGCGCTGGCCAGCGCGCTGGGCGTCAGCTTCCAGCAGGTCCAGAAATACGAGACCGGCAAGAACCGCGTCGGTGCGGGCCGCCTGCAGGCGATCGCGGAGCGGCTCGGCGTCCCGGTCTCCAGCTTCTTCGAGCCCGAGCCCGAGGCGACGACCGATAGCGGTCCCGCCCTGCTTCGGGTTGCCGGCGCGGTCGAGTTGCTCCGCGCCTACAATCAGATCGCCGATGATCAGATGCGCCGCGACGTGCTCTCCCTCGTGAAGTCCGCGGCACGGATCGGCCAGACCCGGTCGGCGGACGAAGCGGCCCCGCGGGCGGGCGAGGCGTCGCGCAAATCCTGACATCCGGGCCGGCGCGGCGCCGCGCCAGCCCTTCGGGCGGGGTCATGGATACACTTCCGACGCTCGTGACCCACCTGCTCGCCGACCTCCCGGTTCGGGCGGACGACGAGATCGTGTCGGTGCTGGTTTCCGGTCCGGGTCTGCGGGTGGAGCGCATCGTCTCGACCGGTCAGGCGAGCCCGCCGGGCTTCTACTACGACCAGCCGCATTCGGAGTGGGTCGCCGTGCTGACTGGCGCGGCCGACCTGTGCTTCGCCGACGAAGCGGAGGCCCGTCGCCTGATCGCGGGCGACGCCGTGCTGATCGCGCCGCACCGGCGGCACCGGGTGGAGTGGACCGAGTCGCCGACCGTCTGGCTGGCGATCCATTTCGGGCCCGAGGTCGCAGCCGCGCCCTCGTCGCCGATCGATCGCGCCTAGGCGGGGTTCAGGCGGCGTATCGGGCGATCGCCACGGCCGTGTCCCCGTAGACGCGCCGTTCCAGCTCCGAGAAGCCCGCTGGCCAGACGAGCTGCGCGGCCTCGACCTCCTCGACGACGATGAGGGCCCCCGGTGCGAGCCACGCGCCCTCGGCGGCGCTCCTGAGGGCGCGCGGCGCCAGGTCACGCCCGTAGGGCGGATCGCAGAAGACCAGCGAGAATGTGCCCGCCGTGGAAGCCGGACCGAGGCGGGTCGCGTCCCGTCGGAACAGGCGGGTCACGCCTTCGGCACCCAGGGCCTCGATGTTCTCGCGAATCACCGCGCGCGCCTCGGCCCCCTCGTCGACCAGAAGGGCGTAGGTGGCGCCCCGCGAGAGCGCCTCGAAGCCGAGGGCACCCGTACCGGCGAACAGGTCGAGGACGCGGGACCCCGCCACGGCGTCGTCGTAGGCGTGCGCGAGCACGTTGAACAACGATTCACGCAGCCGGTCCGATGTCGGCCGTATGGCATCGGTGCGCGGCGTGGCCAGCCTCCGGCCCCGCCACGCGCCGCCGACGATCCTCATCGCGTCCCGCGCGGCGGCCGACCGCCGCCCGGTTTCGCACCGCCCGGCTTGGCTCCGTTGCGCCGGGGCGGCCCCGGCCGCGCGGACTCGGTGTCCCGCTCTGCCGGGCGAGCGCCGCCGAACGGCGCGATCGGCTCGCGAACCGGGCTGTCGAAATCCACGCCGGCCTGCTCGGCGAGATTCTTGCCGAGCTGATCCTTGAGGACGCGGGTCCGCACCTCCTCGACCAGGCCGACCTCCAGGTCGCCGAGCTGGAACGGGCCGAAGGAGAGCCGGATCAGCCGGTTCACCGAGAGCCCCAGATGCTCGAGGATGCGCTTGACCTCGCGGTTCTTGCCCTCGCGCAGGCCGAGCGTCAGCCAGACATTGTCGCCCTGCACGCGGTCGAGGGTCGCCTCGACGGGGCCGTACTCCATGCCGTCGATCGTGACGCCCTTGGACAACTTGTCGAGCTGGGCCTGATCGGTGTCGCCGTGGGCGCGGACCCGGTAGCGGCGCAGCCAGCCCGTGTCGGGGTGCGCGATCACCTTGGCGAGGCCGCCGTCATTGGTGAGCAGCAGCAGCCCCTCGGTGTTGATGTCGAGCCGTCCGACGGCGACGACCCGGGGCAGATCCTCCGGAAGCACGTCGAACACCGTCTGGCGGCCCTCCGGATCCCGGGCAGTCGTGACCACGCCCCGCGGCTTGTGGAAGATCCACAGGCGGCTGCGCTCCCGCGACGGCATCGGCTCGCCATCGATCAGGATCCGGTCGTTCTCGGTGACGTTGCGGGCTGGCGATGTCAGCGTCTCGCCGTTGACGCTCACGCGGCCGGCCAGGATCATCGTCTCGGCGTCGCGCCGCGAGGCGATGCCGGCCCGGGCCATCGCCTTCGCGATGCGCTCGCCCGGCGGCGTCTCGATCAGACCATCGGCGTCGGCGGACGGCGCGGATACAGGTTCCGGCGTAGGCTCCGCCTGCTGCGGGGGCTGCGGCTTTGCCTTCCGGGCGGGCTTCTTCGCGGTGGACTTCGCGGGCCCGTCGCCCTCGGCCTCGGCGCGGCCCGCATCGGTCGGCGGCGCCCAGCTCTCGGTACGCGCTGACTCGGGGGCCGGACGGGCGGTCCCCTCCGGCTGATCGTCGTTCGGCAAGTCGCTCATGCCTGCCGCTTATCAGAGCCGGTTCCGACAGGCGAGACGGGTTGTGCAACGGGGCGGGTCGCCTCAACGCAAAGAGGCGGCCCGTCGGGACCGCCTCAAGAACTCAGGGGCGGGTCGAGCGCCCCGCCCGCGTCAGAGCCGGGGCGAGCGCCCGCGCATCACGCCGAACACGGCGGAGATCAAGAAGAGCGCGATCGCCACGAAGAAGACGATCTTGGCCGCCTCCATCGCCGTGCCGGCGATGCCGCCGAAACCGAGGAGCGCCGCCACGAGAGCGACGACGAGAAACGTGACAGCCCAACCGATCATGGCATCCTCGCGTTATTCAGGTCGGTTCAGTGGTGGAACCCGCGCGCGGCGGGTTCCGTTCCGGTCGCGCTCGACGATCAGAGCTTGTCCGTGGCGGACTTCACCGCGCTCTTGGCATCGCCGACGGTGCCCTGAGCCTTGCCCTTCAGCTCCTGGGCAGCGCCCTCGGCCTTGAGCTTGTCGTTACCGGTCACGTCGCCGATGCCCTGCTTGGCCTTGCCGAGGGCCTCGTTGGCGACGCCCTTGATCTTGTCGGTGGTGCTGCTCATGGCGTTGTCCTCTTGTTCGATCTGCGGCGGCGCCGCACTGGTTCCTGAAACGGTCACGGTCGGCGGAATGTTCCAGGCCTTAACATTGACTTGGATCAGGTGGGCCCGCCGGCCCGTGCCCGCCGCGTCAGTGGGATGAGAACAGCTTGGCTGACGATCCGATCCGTCCAGAGGCCTCGGAATCGTCCGGACCCCTGACTGCGCTCGATCACGCTTTCGCGGCCGCCCGCGCCGCCGCCGCGGCCGGGGAGGTGCCGGTCGGCGCCGCGGTGGTCCGGGACGGGGCCGTCCTGGCGGTCGCGCACAACCGGCCGCGCGGACTGCACGATCCGACGGCGCATGCGGAGATCCTGGCGATCCGGGCGGCCTGCGCGGCGCTCGGCACCGAGCGCCTCGTCGGCTGCGACCTCTACGTCACCCTGGAGCCGTGCCCGATGTGCGCCGGCGCGATCTCCTTCGCGCGCATCCGCCGGCTCTATTACGGCGCGGCCGATCCGAAGGGGGGCGGGGTCGAGCACGGGCCGCGCGTCTTCGATCACCCGACCTGTCACCACGCGCCGGAGGTCTATGGCGGGTTTCGCGAGCGCGAGGCGGCGGCCCTGCTCCGGGCGTTCTTCGCAGAGCGGCGCGACTGACCCTATGCTCGGCGGGCGGACAAGTTCTCATCGGCCCGCAGGGCGCCAGCAGAGGAGAGCGCGATGATCCCCACCTATTCCAGAGCCCTGATCGTCGGGGCCGGTTCCGGCCTCAGCGCGTCGCTCGCGCGCCTGCTCGCGGCCGATGGCATGATGATCGGCCTCGCCGCGCGGAACGTCGACAAGCTCGCCGCCTTGGCGGCCGAGACGGGCGCGGCGGTCCATGCCTGCGACGCCAGCCAGCCCGCTGAGGTCGAGGCCCTGTTCGCCCGCCTTGAGCCCGCGCTCGGCGGTCCGCCGGACGTCGTCGTCTACAACGCCAGCGGCCGCCTCCGCGGCCCGGTCGCCGACCTCGATCCGGACGCGGTCGCACAGGCCCTGATGGTGTCGGCCTATGGCGGGTTCCTGGTGGCGCAGGCCGCGGCGCGGCGCATGCTGCCGCACCGCCACGGCGCGATCCTGCTCACCGGCGCCTCGGCGAGCGTGAAGGGCTTCGCCGGATCGGCCCCGTTCGCGATGGGGAAGTTCGCCTTGCGGGGGCTCGGCCAGAGTCTCGCCCGGGAACTCCAGCCCAAGGGTATCCACGTCGCCCACGTCGTGATCGACGGCGCGATCCGCAATCCGGCTCGCGGCGGCGAGCCGCCGGACGCGCCCGACAGCCACCTCGATCCCGACGCCATCGCCCGGGCCTACCGCGACCTCCTGCGTCAGGACCGGAGCGCCTGGACCTCGGAGCTGGAGCTGCGTCCCTGGACGGAGCGGTTCTGACCCCGTTTCAGGGATTCACCCGAAGGCCGAGCAGGAAGGTGTTCTCTCGGAAGCTGGAACCGGCGACCGTGCTGTCGAACTTCTGATAGATGTAGGTGCCGCGCAGGGTCAGCCAGCGGGTGAAGTGGTAGTCGAGCCGCGCGGTTGCCGAGAAGCCGTTCTCGCGGATGCTGCTGCTCTGGTAGTCGTTCCGGAGATACGATCCGCCCAGGACGATCGAGAGGTTGCGCAGCAGGTCGTGCTGCACTTCCAGCGTCGCGACCTCGGTGAGCACGCCGCTGGAGCCCGGGATCGTCGTCTCGGTGACGCCGGTCGCGGCGGTGAATCGCACGGTCGTGAGCGGGCTCGCCGCCCAGACCAGGGCCGCGTTGAGCAGCGGCGCGTTGATGTCGCGCAGGCTCGGGTCGACGTAGGTCCGGTGCTGGATGCCGGCAGAGATCTCGCCGGTCAGCGAGCGCGCGAGGCCGATGCTCGTCCCGAGGGCGACCGCGATGCCGTCCGAATCGCGCCGGATGCCGGTCGCATCGAAACGCTGGTCGTAGACGCGCGTGTCGCCGAGCAGGTCGATGAACGGGCTGAAATCCGGGTTGATCTCGTAGGCCGTGCGAAGCTGCAGGCTGTACTGGTTCAGGTTACGGTCGGACTGGTTGATGGTCGTCCCGTCCGACAGGCGCGCATTGTCGAACTCGGAGCGGTCGACGGACCCGCGCAGGGTGACGGACAGGCGGTTGAACGTCTCCGTCGCGCCGAGCGAGCCGCCGTACACGGCCAGGAGCGGCCGCGTCGTGGCGGTGGGGGCCTGGATGTTCGCGCTCGATGTGCGCTGCGTGTCCACCAGGAACCGTCCTTCCGCGTCGATGCGTAGGTCCCGGTCGGCGTCGATGCGCAGGCGGACCACGCCGTCGGCCGCGGGCCGGCTCGCCGCCTCGTTCTGCGGCGTCTCGAGGTACGAGCCTCGTAGCGAACCCTGCAGCGAACTGGAGGACCAGTTGCTCCGGAAGTCGACCGTGGCGTCGGTGCGCAGCGCGACCGAGCCCTTGGCGATCTGGCGGGCGGTCTGGTCGGGATTCGAGTCGTAGCCGACGCTCTGCGCGAAGGTCGGGAGCACCGTGAAGGTCCCGATCTGATAGCCGATCGGCGCGAAAGCCGGGTCAGTGGGGATCGCGCGGGCCAGGTCCGTGCCCAGGATGAAGCCCGGGGTCAGGAGGCCGAGGGCCGGCGCGATGGACTGGAACGGGAGGATCGGCCGGATCGGCGTCACGACCTGCGGATTCGGGACGCCGACCACCGCCTGCTGAACGACCGGGGTCAGCCGCAGGGCCGGCGGCGGGATCTGGGTCACGTCCTGGGTCACTCTCCGCGTCGCGGAGCCGATCCGCCGCGGCGGTGCGGCGCGCGTGCGCAGGAGCGTCGACGGCGCGAGGTTGGCCGGCGCCGTCGAGGATCCGCCGGTGCGCCGGCCCCCCGTGGTGACGCGGGTGCTGAGCTGGGACAGGCCGGCCTGACCGGGGATCAGTGCCGGCGCGGGGGGCGAGAGCGGCGACCGCAGGCTGTCGCCGCCGGTCTGCTCGCCGCCGGCCGCGTCGCCGCCCAGCGCGCCGCGATTCTGGTCGCGGCTCAGGCCGTCCGGGAGGCTGCGCTTCAGCGCGGGCAGGCCGTTCGGGGCCGTGTCCTGGCCGATGCCGGGATTGTCGGGCTGGCCGGTGACGGGACTGGTCGCATCGAACCGCTGGGCCGCCGCGGGCGCTGCGAGCGCGATGCCGAGCGCCGCGGCGGCGAGCCGCGTCCTCTGCCGTTCCCACCGGTCAGCCGCCGTCCGCACCTGATCCCGGTCTCCGCCAAAGTCCCCGGCCCCTCAGCGCGGAGATCACAGGCCACACCGTCCCAGAGTGGGTCGCCGGCATGGTTAACGAACCCTAGCGGCGGCGTGGTTAATGCAGCGTCAACGGCGGAGCGGCGGCGGGATCGGATGCGACGGATTGAGATCACCTGTCGATCACGAATACGTTTGAGATGATGCGTATAATATGCTACACACCTTCAGACTTCGATCGCATCCGAGAGGGATAGATCGGCCCAAATAACTGTAACCCCCGAGGTTTGCCGTGAGTGAGAACGCAGGCAGCGAGCAGAATCCGGCGATCGGGCTGGCGGTTGATATCGTGGCGGCTTACGTGTCGAACAACTCCGTTCCGGTGTCCGAGCTTCCCGGGTTGATCGGCGGTATCCACGCGGCTCTGAACGGTCTGACAACTCAAGGTCGCGCCACGAACTCGACCGTCGAGAAGCTAACTCCGTCGCAGATCCGTAAGTCGGTCACGACTGATCATATTGTCAGCTTCGAGGACGGGAAGCCGTACAAGACGCTCCGGCGGCACCTGACGCTGCGCGGCCTGACGCCGGAAGCCTACCGCGAGAAGTGGGGCTTGCCGCGGGACTACCCGATGACGGCTGCGAGCTACTCGGCGCAGCGATCGGAGCTGGCCCGGGCCCTCGGGCTCGGTCAGCAGCGCCGGAAGACCCGCGGCGGAGCGGCCGCCGCGGCCGAGGCGCCGCCCGCGCCGGTCGCCAAATCGCGGGGCCGGAAGAAGGTGCCGGCGGAGTAAGCGCGGCGACCGGATAGAGCCGTCGGTGTCCGACTCCCGCGGCGTCGCCCGCAATGCGAGCGGCTCCGCGAGCGTGCCTCCGTGGCGGATCGCGGCGGTCTGCCGGCGTCCGGCCGGCCCCTGACTCCGCGGTGGCGGGCGCTCGAACGGCCAAGCCTAGACCCTTCCGGCTCGGGCAGGACATGGTCGGCGCGCCGCGATTCGACCGCGCGTGTCGGTGGCGGCCGGACTTGAGGTTGCTCGGCCAAGCGTCGCCGGCGGCGGAGGCGACGATCGCCGGCTGAGCCGCGTCTCCCCCCTGCGCGCCGCGCAACTGTGCGCCGCGCCTCCGACGCTATCCAACGGCGACCGCGCTGCGATGCTGCTCTGCACCATCGGATCCCGCCCGCGCCGAAGGACGTCCCCGTGCCGCCCCTGCCGATCCTCGCCCTCGCCGTCGCCTCTTTCGGAATCGGCACCACGGAATTCGTCATCATGGGCCTGCTGCCGGAGGTGGCGCAGAGCTTCGGCGTCACCATTCCGCAAGCCGGCTACTTGGTTTCCGGCTACGCCATGGGCGTGGTCGTCGGGGCGCCGATCGTGGCGATTGCCACCGCCGGCCTGCCGCGCAAGACGGCCCTCCTCGCGCTGATGGCCGTGTTCCTCGCGGGCAATCTCGGTTGCGCGCTGGCGCCGAGCTACGGCCTGCTGATGGCCGCGCGGATCCTGACGGCCTTCGCCCACGGCGCGTTCTTCGGGATCGGCGCCGTGGTGGCACGGGATCTCGTGCCGCGGGAGAAGCGGACGCAGGCGGTCTCGCTGATGTTCGCGGGCCTCACCCTCGCCAACGTGCTCGGCGTACCGCTCGGCACCGCCCTCGGGCAGGAGGCGGGCTGGCGCGCCACCTTCTGGGCGGTGGTCGCGATCGGGCTCGTGGCGGGCCTCGCGATCCAGGTCTGCGTGCCGGACGGCCTGCCCGGGACGCGCGGCCGGCTCGTCAGCGAGTTCCGCGCGCTCGGGCGCTGGCCGGTGCTGCGGCCGATGCTGATCTCGACCCTGTCCTCGGTGAGCTTCTTCACGGTGTTCACCTACATCACGCCGTTCCTGACCGGCGTGACCGGTTTCACGTCGCAGGGCGTGACCGGCGTGCTGTTCGCCGCCGGCACGGGGCTGACCGTCGGCAATCTCCTGGGCGGGCATCTGGCCGACCGGGGCCCGATGGCGACCATCATCGGCAGCTTCCTGGGCATCGTCGCGGCCCTGCTGGCGCTGGCCGCGGTCGCGCACCATCCGGCGCTGACCGTCGCGGTGGTGGTGCTCTGGTCGGGGCTGGTCTTCGCCCTGGTGTCGCCCCTGCAGATCTGGGTCGTGGAGGCGGCCAGCGACGCGCCGAACCTCGCCTCGACGCTGAACCAGGGCGCGTTCAACCTCGGCAACGCCACCGGCGCCTGGATCGGCGGCACGGCGCTGACGCTCGGAGCCGGCTACGGCCAGCTGCCGCTGATCGCCGCGGCGGTGTCGCTCGTCGGGCTCGGGCTTGTGCTCACGGCGGTCAGTCGCGGGCGCCAGGGCGTCGCCCGGGCCTCGGCGCCGGGGGCCTGATCGCTCAGTCGGCCCGGACGAGGTCGCCGAGCAGGCTCGCCGCGACCGTCGCCTTGGAGACCGTGAGGCCGGACGCGCTGATCGCGTCCACGGCCTCGCGGATCCGGGCGAGCGACGCGCCGCGCGCCCGGATCCAGGCCTCCACCGCCTCCGGCCCGGCGCCGAGATCCGCCACCACCTCGGCCGTCAGCTTCCGGTGCGCGGCGGCGATGCCGGCGCCCGCGCGCTCCAACGCGACGCGGTCGAACGTGTCGGCCACCGGGACAGTCCGCGCCGCGGCGGCGAGGTCGTCCAGGCGGAAGGCGTGTTCCAGGGCGAAATGCGTCGCCGCGACTTCCTCGACCGGCCGGCCGCTGGCCTCGGCGACCCGGACGATGTCGGGTCCCGAGATCAGCGCCCTGAGCGAGGCGAGGCGCCGCGCCTGGGCCGGGGCCATGCCGTGCCCGGTCAACTCCGTCTCGCGAGCGCCGATCGCGTCCAGCGCCTCGGCGCCGAGCACCTTGGGCAGGGCCGCCTCCACGGCGGCGATGCCGTCCCGGTAGCGGGCGACCACAGGGGCGAGGCCGCCGCTGAGGTCGAGGTTGCGGATGAACCACACGATCCGGTTCGTCAGCAGATCCTGCACCTCCGCGTAGAGGTCGAGCTGGCCCTGCCCGGGAATCCGACCGGCGAGGCCGTCGATGGCGAGGTTCAGTTCCATCAGGCCGAAGGCGTCGCGGGTCACCGCGTACGCCTTGGCGATGGTCGCGGCGTCCGCCCCGGTGCCGTCGACGAGGCGCGTCACCAGAGATGGGCCGCCCCGATTGACGATGATGTTGGCGAGCGCCGTGGCGATGATCTCGCGGCGCAGGCGGTGACCCTTGACGGCGTCCGGGAAGCGTTCCCGCAGGGCCTTCGGGAAGTAGCGCTGCAACTCCCGATCGAAATACGGGTCGTTCGGCACGGCGCTCTCCAGGATCGCGTCGTGCAGCGACAGCTTCGCGTAGGCGAGCAGCACGGCGTATTCCGGCCGGGTCAGCCCCTCGTTCCGCCGCATGCGCTCGGCGAGCGTGCCGTCGTCCGGGAGGAATTCCACCGTCCGGTCGAGCCGGCCCTCCGCCTCCAGGGCCTGCATCGTCCGCATGGCGAAGCCGGTCTCGCCCAGCCCGCCGCGCTGGGCGAGAGACAGGGCGAGCGTCTGCAACTCGTTGTTGCGCAGCACGAGGCGTCCGACCTCGTCGGTCATGTCGGCGAGCAGGGCGTTGCGCGCCTCGTAGCTGAGCCTGCCGTCCCGCTCCGGGGTCATGAGGGCGATCTTGATGTTCACCTCCACGTCCGACGTGTTCACGCCGGCCGAGTTGTCGATGGCGTCGGTGTTGAGCCGGACGCCCGCGCGGGCCGCCTCGATGCGGCCGCGCTGCGTCAGCCCGAGATTGGCGCCCTCGCCGACCACCTTGGCGCGCAGCTCCGGCCCGGTGATGCGCAGGGCGTCGTTGGCGCGGTCGCCGGCATCCTCGTCGGTCTCGGTGGTGGCCCGGACATAGGTGCCGATGCCGCCGAACCAGAGCAGGTCGGCAGGCGCCTTCAGGATCGCCTGCATCAGCTCGGTCGGTGTCGCCTCGGACCGGTCGAAGCCCAGCGCGGACCGGATCGCCGCCGAGAGCGGCACGGTCTTCAGGCTGCGCGAGAACACGCCGCCGCCCTCCGAGATCAGGCCCGTATCGTAATCCGCCCAGGAGGACCGCCCCAGATCGAACAGCCGCCGCCGCTCGGCGAAGCTCGCCGCGGCGTCCGGGTTCGGGTCGAGGAAGATGTCCCGGTGGTCGAAGGCTGCGATCAGGCGGATGCTCTCGGAGAGCAGCATGCCGTTGCCGAACACGTCGCCCGACATGTCGCCGACGCCGACCGTGGTGATCGGGTCGGTCTGCACGTCCACGTCGATCTCGCGGAAATGCCTGCGCACCGCCTCCCAGGCGCCGCGGGCGGTGATGCCCATGCCCTTGTGGTCGTAGCCCTGGCTGCCGCCGGACGCGAAGGCGTCGCCCAGCCAGTGACCCTTCTCGAGCGACAGGGCGTTGGCGATGTCCGAGAAGGTGGCCGTGCCCTTGTCGGCCGCGACCACCAGATAGGCGTCGTCGGGGTCGTGCCGGACCGTGTCGGGCGGCGGCACGACGGCGTTGTCGACGATGTTGTCGGTGAGTTCGAGGAGCGTGCGGATGAAGATCCGGTAGCTCTCGGTCCCCTCCTGCATCCAGGCGGCGCGGTCGGAGGCCGGCGGCAGCCGCTTCGGGAAGAAGCCGCCCTTGGCGCCCACCGGCACGATCACGGCGTTCTTGACCTGCTGGGCCTTCACGAGGCCCAGGATCTCGGTGCGGAAATCCTCTGGCCGGTCGGACCAGCGCAGGCCGCCGCGTGCCACGTAGCCGAAGCGGAGGTGCACGCCCTCGACGCGGGGCGAGTAGACGAACATCTCGAAGAACGGTCGCGGCAGCGGCATCGCCGTCACCTTCGCGCAGGCGAACTTGAAGCTGATCGTCTCCCGCGGCTGCCCGTCGGCGCCGGTCTGGTAGAAGTTCGTCCGCACCGCCGCCTCGACGAGGTTGACGAACCGGCGCAGGATCCGGTCGTCGTCGAGGCTCGTGACCTCGGCGAGGGCGGTCTCGATGCCGGCGCGCACCTCTGCCTCCCGGGCGGTCCGATCGCCGGCGAGGGCCGGATCGAACCGGGCGCGGAACAGCGCCACGATCGCGCGCGCGATCCCGGCGTGGCGGCTCAGCGTGCCCGCGAGGTAATCCTGCCCGTAGCGGATGCGCAGCTGGCGCAGGTAGCGGCCCAGGGCCCGGAGCAGGGCCGCCTCCCGCCAGGGCAGGGCGGCCTCGAGGACGAGCCGGTTGTAGCCGTCGGACTCGGCGATGCCGTCCGCGATGGCGAGCATCGCGGCCTCGAGCGGGCGCTCCAGCGCCGCGAGGTCGATCGGGGCGCCGGTGGCGCGCTCGATCAGCATGTCATGCAGCCAGACCCGCGCGGCCTCGTCCGCCCCGGCCGGCGCGATCTGGTACGTGCGCTCGTTGATGACCCGGAAGCCGAGATTCTCGAGCGCCGGGACCCGGTCGGACAGCGCGATCGCGGTGCCGCGCGAGAACGCCTTCAGGCGGACCTGCGCGGCGGGGTCGCTGGCTCGCCTGTCGAGATGCACGGCGCGCGGCTGCGTCTCGCCGAGGCTGTCGAGGATCGTCACGTCCGCGACGGCGGCCTCCGGCTGGAAATTGTCCCGGTAGGCGGCCGAGAACGCGTCGCCGTAGCGGGCGGCCAGCTGCCGCGCGCGATCGCCGCCCTGCGACTCGGCCAGCGCCGCCCGCAGCGCGTCGCCCCAGGTGCGGACCAGGGCGACGATCCCGGCCTCGAGGGAGGCCGGGTCGTGCTCGGGGCTCCCCTGATCGGGCAGGCCGATGATGTAGTGGATGCGGGCCAGCGAGCCTTCCGGATAGTCGGGGTAGGCCGCGCTGAGTCGCCCGCCGTAGGACTCGGCCAGATAGCTGCCGATCCGGCCGCGAACCGCGGAATCGTAGCGGTCCTTCGGGACGTAGACGAGCAGCGACACGAAGCGGCCGAACCGGTCGGGGCGGGACAGCACGCGGACCCGCGGCCGGTCGGCCAGCGCGGCGATCGCCAGGGTGAACCGGTAGAGGCGCTCGCCGTCGATCTGGAAGAGCTCGTCGCGCGGGTAGCTCTCCAGCACGGCGAGGAGGCTCCGGCCGGCGTGGCTGGTCGGGTCCAGGCCGGCGCGCTGGACGACGGCCTGGACCTTCCGGCGCAGGACCGGAACCTCGCGGGCCGGGCTCGTATAGGCGGAGGCGGTGAACAGGCCGACGATCCGCACCTCGCCCGACAGCTTGCCGAGGCCGGAGAACAGCTTGACGCCGACGTAGTCCAGGTAGGCCGACCGGTGGACCCGCGACTTCACGCTGGCCTTGGTGATGATCAGCGGCTGCGGCTCTTCCAGGAAGGCGAGGATCTCCGGCGTGTAGTCCACCGGTGTCCGGCCCCGGCGCAGGGGCGTGGCGCCCGGGTCGCGGAGGACGCCGAGGCTCGACCCCTCGACCAGCGGGTGGGCCTCGCCGGCGATGCCGTGCTCCTGCATGCCCAGGACCAGGAACTGGCCGTCCGTCAGCCATTCGAGGAAGGCGCGCGCCTCCTCGGTCTCCGATTCCGGCATCGGGGTCGGCCCCCGGCCCAGATTGGTGGCGAGGTCGGTGAGGCGCGCCAGCATCGCGTCGTGGTCGTCGCTCGCGAGGGCGACGTCGCGGTAGACCGTCGCGAGGGCATTCAGGAGCCGCTCGCCGGTCTCGGCCGCCAGGCGGTCGAGATGGATGTGGATGAAGCTCTCGCGCGCGAGGCTCCCCTGCGCGTCCGCGGTCGTCTCCCCGACCACCCGGATGAGCCCGCCCGCGCCGTCCCGCTCCACCCCGAGGATCGGGTGCGCGACGAGGAGCGGCGCGAGACCCTGCTCGGTCAGCTCGGCCAGGGTCGAGTCGAGCAGGAATGCCCGGTTGTCGTTGATGACTTCCAGGACGGTCGTCTCCCGCGGGCGGCCGTCCCGGATCAGGTCACCGTCGCTGAGGCGCGTCCGCGCCGGGTCGCCCGGCCTGCGCGGCTCGGACAGGAAGGCGCGGGCGCGGGCGGCGAGGTCCGCCAGGACCGAGGCGTCGTAGGGCGCGAGATCCTCCGGTGTCACGCGGCCGAACAGGTCACGGACGAAGCCGCCCGGTCCGCCCTGCTCGGTGACGATGTCGGCGGCCGCCTCTATCAGCCCGGTGCGGGCCGTCTTCTGCTCCGAGGAGGACAACGCCGTCGCGGTCTCGAGTGTCATCGCGCTTCTCCCGAACCGGGTCACTCGCCCAAGCGATAGCAGCGTGACCGGCCGTGTCGATGACAGCGCCCGCCCGTTTCCGGGCCAACGGGTGTCGATCGCCGCGAACCGTCAGCTCCGGCTTGCCGGGCGCGCGATACGTGCATATACACCTATGGCATGAGCACCCCGTCGCCCGAGCCGTGCACCTGCTCCGCGCTGCGTCGCGCCACGCGGGCGCTGACGGCGAGCTACGACGCCGCCCTGAAGCCGACCGGGCTCCGCGTGACGCAGTTCGCGATCCTGCGCCATCTGGACCGTCTCGGGCCGGTCCCGGTCTCGCGCCTGGCCGCCGAGGCGGCGCTGGAGCGGACCACGATGGGCCGCAACCTCGACCCGCTCAAGCGCCGCGGCCTCGTTGCGGTCACGCCCGGCACGGCGGATCCGCGCGAGCGCCGCGTCTCCCTGACCGCGTCGGGCCGCGAGGCCCTCGCGGCCGCGACGCCCTACTGGCGCGAGGCGCAGAGCCGCATCAACGCCCGGGTCGATCCCGCGACCGTCTCCGCGGTCGCGGAGGCCCTGATCTCCGCCGCCTGACCGATTCGCCCCGCTTCCGGAGCCCGTCCATGACCGCCCTGACCGAGACGCGCCCCGGGTCGCGCCTGCACTACGCCTGGATCGTCGTCGCGGTGACCTTCCTGGTCCTGCTCGTCGGGGCCGGGGTCCGCGCCACGCCGAGCGTGCTGATCGTCCCCTGGGAGCGGGAATTCGGCTGGACCGCGGCCACGATCGGCGTCGGCATCGCGCTCAACATCTTCCTGTACGGGATGATCGGCCCGTTCGCGGTGGCGATCATCGAGCGGTTCGGCCTGCGGCGCTCGGTCTGCGGCGCGCTGCTGATCCTGGCGATCGGCACCGCCGCCACGAGCCTGATGACCGCGCCCTGGCAGATGGTCCTGCTCTGGGGTCTCGTCGTCGGATCGGGATCCGGCATGGTGGCCAACGTGCTGGGCGCCACCGTGGCCGGGCGCTGGTTCGCCAAGCGCCGGGGCCTCGTGCTCGGCCTGCTGACCGCGAGCAGCGCCACGGGACAGCTGGTCTTCCTGCCGATGCTGGCCTCGATCGCGGTGGGGCAGGGCTGGCGCTCCGTCTCGCTGGTGGTCGCCGCCGCGACCCTGGCGCTGATCCCGCTGGCCGCCCTGTTCCTGCGCGACCGGCCGGCCGATCTCGGGCTGCCCCGCTACGGCGAGGACGCGGTGACGCCGGCGCCGGTGCTGACCGAGAACCCGGCCGTGCGGGCGCTCCGGGGCCTGCGCATCGGCCTGCGCTCCCGGGACTTCTGGCTGCTCGCCGGCACGTTCTTCATCTGCGGCGCCTCGACCAACGGGCTGATCGGCACCCACCTGATCCCGGCCTGCATCGATCACGGCATCGCCGAGGTCACGGCCGCTGGCCTGCTGGCGCTGATGGGGATCTGCGACCTGATCGGCACCACGGCGTCCGGCTGGCTGACGGACCGGTTCGACTCGCGCAAGCTGCTGGCATGGTACTACGGCCTGCGCGGCCTGTCGCTGATCTTCCTGCCCTATTCCTTCGACTACAGCTTCTACGGCCTGTCGCTCTTCGCGGTCTTCTACGGGCTCGACTGGATCGCCACCGTGCCGCCCACCGTCCAGCTCGCGGGCAAATCCTTCGGGGAGGAGAACGCCGCGCTGATGTTCGGGTGGATCGCGGCCGCCCACCAGATCGGCGCGGCGTCCGCGGCGTGGCTCGCCGGCATGGTCCGGACCGAGAGCGGCACCTATCTCGGCGCCTTCGTATCGGCCGGGCTGCTCTGCCTCGTCGCCGCCCTGATGGCCGCCTTCGTCGGGCGCAAGCCGAGCGAGCCGGTCCTGCGCCCGCTACCGGCCTGAATTGCGCGGCGCGGGCGGGGTTGTCACAACTGCGCCGCGAAGGACGAGCCCTGATCGGCGCGTATCGGAGCATCCCGAGAGACCGCCGTGACCATCGCGATTCGGCCCGTGCCGCCGGTCCAGGACGTCCGCGCCCCGCGGCCCTGGTCGGGGCCGGGCTTCACCGAGTTCGTCGCCATCATCGCGCTGATGATGGCGGTGACGGCGATCTCCATCGACAACCTGCTACCGGCCTTCCCCGCCATCGAGGCGCGGTTCGCCGTGGCCGATCCCAACCGGCTGCAGCTCCTCGTCTACGTCTACATGATCGGCTTCGGCTTCGCGCAGATCGTCTACGGGCCGGTCTCCGACGCGATCGGACGCCGCCCGGTGCTGCTGGTGAGCCTCGCCGTCTACGTGGTCGGCTGCGGGCTGGCCATGGTGGCCCCGAGCTTCGGCTGGCTGCTCGCCGCGCGGATCATCCAGGGCATCGGCGCCGCCGGGGGGCGGGTGCTGTCCGTGGCGATCGTGCGCGACCGGTTCGCCGGGCGCGAGATGGCGAGCGTGATGTCGCTCACCATGATGGTGTTCCTGATCGTCCCCATGATCGCGCCGGCGATCGGCGGCATGATGCTGGCGCTCGGCTCCTGGGTCTACGTCTTCGTCTCGATGCTGGTCCTCGCCTTCTGGCTGACGCTCTGGTTCTCCCTGCGGATGCCCGAGACGCTGCACCCGGAATACCGCCGGCCGCTCTCGCCGGCCGCGACCTGGGAGGCGATCCGCCTGACGCTGAGGACCCGCGTCGCCGTCGGCTACGCCACCGCGCTCGGGCTGATGACCGGCTGCATCATGGGCTACGTCGGCTCGGCCCAGCAGGTCTTCGACACGGGCCTGTACCACCTCGGCCCGCTCTTCCCGCTGGCCTTCGGGCTCGTGGCCGGCGCCATGGGCGCGGCGACGCTGATCAACGCCCGGGTGGTCCGGCGGCTCGGGATGCGGGCGATGTCGCACAGCGGCGTCATCGCCTTCACGCTCGTCGGCCTCGCGCAGGTCGGCGTCGGGCTGGCCTATCACGGCCACCCGCCGCTGGCGCTGTTCCTGTCGATCCTCGCGGTGAACCAGTTCCTGATCAGCTTCGCGATGCCGAACTTCAACGCCCTCGCGCTGGAGCCCCTCGGGGCCATCGCCGGCACGGCCTCGTCATTCCTGGGCTTCTACACCACGATCCTGGGCGCGTTCTGCGGCTTCCTGATCGGTCAGTCCTTCGATGGCACGGTGCTCCCGGTGGCGATCGGCTACGCGGGCCTCGGCGCCCTGGCGCTCCTCGTCGTCGCCTGGACCGAGCGCGGCCGGCTGTTCCGCGGCGGCGTCGGCGGTTGAGGCGGCGTCCTTAACGGGGTCTTCAGCGGAAAGTTGCAATACTGAAGTCCTGATCCCCGCCGACCGGACACGCCCATGCTCGCCCGCGCCCAGGACGGAACCCTCCTCGTCGCGCGCCTGCTGCTGGCCGCTGCGCTTCTGCCGACCGGGATCGCCCGAGCGCTCAACGTGTCGGGCTTCGCGCTGACGCTCGCGGGGGCCGGGATGCCGTTTCCCAACGGCGTCGCCACCGCCGCCGTCGTGGTGCAGGTATTCGGACCGCTCGCCCTGATCCTCGGCGTCCTGCCCGGCCTCACCGGGCTGGCGCTCGCGCTCTTCGCCGGCGTGACGGCCTTCGTGCTCCATCCGTTCTGGTACTATGTGGGGCCCGCCGCGGTGGCCGAGCGCACGCTGATGCTGGCCGATCTCGGCCTCGCCGGCGGATTCCTCATGTACGCCCTGAGCGGTCCGGGCGCGCTCAGCTGGCAGGGCTGGCGCGCCGGCCCGCGCGCCACGGTGCCGAGCGCGAAGCCCGCCGCAGCGAAGGCCTCCGGAAAGGGCAGCGCGTCGCGGAGCGCCGGCAAGCGCGCCGCCGGCCGTGCGCCCGCCCGGGCCGCGGCCTGATCATCCGTGCCGCGGCCGCATCTCGGCGGTCGAGGACGCCGCGCCGGTTATCCTTCGCCCGGAGATCTCCGCGCCGGCATCCGGCGACAGGTTGCGGAAGGCCAGCGCCGAAACCGCCGAGATGACGGCGACGGCGAAGAAGGCCGGCCCGAAATCGCCCGCCTGGATCTCCGTCCGGCCGTGGAACCCGGCGGTCCCCTCGAGCGCCAGCGCGCCCAGCGTGACGCCGAGGCTGAGCGAGAGCTGCTGGCAGACGCTGGCGAAGCTCGTGGCCGCGCTCATCTCCTTCGATTCCAGGTCGGCGTACGCGATGGCGTTGACGCATGTGAACTGGATCGAGCGCGAGCAGCCGCCGACGAACAGCAGGATCACCATGATCCAGTGCGGCGTCTGCGCCGTGTAGAACCCGTTCACCGCCAGGAAGGCGGAGGCGATGACGGCGTTCCAGACCATCAGGGCGCGGAAGCCCGTGCGGCGCAGGATGCGCGGACCCAGGGTCTTCACGAACATCGCGCCGGCCGCCGCCGCGAAGGTGATGAGGCCGGATTGCAGCGCGTCGAGCCCGAATCCGACCTGCAGCATCAACGGCAGCAGGAAGGGGATCGCCCCGGTGCCGATCCGGAACAGGCTGCCGCCGAGCACGGCGACCCGGAAGGTCGGCCGCTGCATCAGGTCGAGCCGGACGATCGGGTAGGCCACCCGGCGGGCATGCGCCCCGTAGAGCGGCAGGAGAACCGCGCCCGCGGCGAGGCAGCCCCACGAGACGGCCGCCGGCAGCAGGTGCCGGCCGAGGGAGGCGAGGCCGAGCATCAGGGCGGCGAGGCCGGTCCCGAGAAGCACGAAGCCGAGCAGGTCGAGGGGCGGGCGCTCCGGCTCGCGCACATCCTCGAAGTACAGGCTCGCCAGCACGATGCCGGCGCAGCCGATCGGCAGGTTGATGAAGAAGATCCAGCGCCAGTCGAACCACGTGGTGATCAGGCCTCCGACCGGCGGTCCCAGCACCGGGCCGACGAGCGCCGGGAAGGTCAGGTAGGCGAGCGCCGTGACGAGCTGCGATTTCGGCACGCTGCGCAGGACCACGAGCCGACCGACCGGCACCATCATGGCGCCGCCCATGCCCTGGAGGAACCGCGCGGCGACGAACCACGCGAGGCCGTTCGCGGCCGCGCAGGCGAGCGAGCCCGCCATGAACACCACGAGGGCCGCGCGGAACACCGTCCGCGACCCGTACCGGTCCGCCATCCAGCCGCTCACCGGGATGAAGATCGCGAGGCTCACCAGATAGGAGGTGAGCGCGAGCTTGAGGGCGATCGGGTCCTCGTGGAGGCTCGCCGCGATGCTGGGCAGCGCCGTGGCGATCACCGTGGAATCGGTGTTCTCCATGAACAGCGCGGTGGCGACCGTCAGGGGGACGATCCAGAGCGGTCTTTGAGCGGTCGCGGGCATCACACAGCAGACGCATGTCGCGCCGCCGCGGTTGCACGGCAGCGCGGCCACCTCGCACCCTCGTGTTTCGCGAATGTATCCATCGTGCAACAGAGGTTGAGCCGCGGCGCGGAGCCACCTTTTTTGCGGGTGCTCCAATGGCTAAGTTTCAATCACGCGTCCGTGAGGCCGCTCCAGCCGGCCCGGGGCCGGCGCGCGAGGATTTCGATGCAGCCCAGCCCCAGCAAGGTCCGCTCCGTGGCGCGGATCACCGCCGGCGTCGCCCTTCTCTCGATGGTCGCCGCCTGCGGCACCGTCCTGCTGAACGATCGCGGCTCGCTGACGCGCTACGACCGGCTGAAGTCCAGCGATCAGGTCGCGTCGGCCTCGCGGATCTACGTCGACCGGCCGGCCCTGGCGAAGGCCCGGACCGTGCGCATCATCCCGACGGCGTTCCACGCCGACGTGTCCGGCGCCGCCCCGCTGACCGCGGCCGAGCGGCGCCTCATCGCAAACGCGGCCGACCGGGCGCTGTGCTACGACCTGTCGCTGAAGTACGACGTCGTCACGAGCCGCGACGCCGACCTCACCGTCCGGGCGCAGGTCACCCGCGTCGACCCGACGGACCTGCTCGGTGCCGGCGCGACCATCGCGGGCTCGGCGGGCGTGACGGTCGCGTCGCAGCTCGGTCTGAGCTTCGCGGAGGGTGTCGGGCGCGTGCCGATCCCGCGCGTGCCGATCGGGCTCGGAAGCCTGACGGTCGAGGCCGAGGCTCTGGACCGGCGCCGCGAGCAGCGGGCCGCCATGGTCTGGGGCGGGGCGGCCAACTCGTTCACCAGCCAGCCGCGCTTCTCCCGCGCCAGCGATGCCTACGACCTCGCCGGCGAGTTCGGCCAGGATTTCGGCTACATGCTGGCGACCGGCGACGACCCGTTCACGGCTCCGAACACGATCCCGACCTGGGACCGGATCCGCATCACCACCCTCGGCGAGGCCCCCCTCGACCCCGATTGCGAGGCCTTCGGCCGCGCTCCGGGCATCGACGGCATGCTCGGCGACTACATCGGCCTGCCGCCCGAATACACCGACAAGGGTCCGGCCACGCCGGCGATGCGCTGAGGCGCTCCCGCCGTCTCCGCGGCTGACCGCGGACGTCCGTTCACGCCACTGCCGCGCCCCTCGAGCGGGCGTGGATAAGCCTCGAGCCATGCGCGTTTTCGCGCTGCGACGCATCAACCGCGCATTGGCGCCTTCGCGGAGCCCGTGATACTGGCACTTGCCAACCCGATCCCGAAGCGCGACCTCCGCACGCGCCGCCGTCCGAGGAAAGTTGGCACATGGCCCGAG
Organism: Methylobacterium mesophilicum; assembly: GCF_036441335.1. Classification (GTDB taxonomy): domain Bacteria; phylum Pseudomonadota; class Alphaproteobacteria; order Rhizobiales; family Beijerinckiaceae; genus Methylobacterium; species Methylobacterium mesophilicum_B. The sequence continues at coordinate 58,749 of NZ_MLBW01000008.1, read as the reverse complement.
TAGAATCCGCATCGATCATCGAGGGGCTGACCTTCGACGACGTGCTCCTGCGGCCCGCCGCCTCCTCGGTGATGCCGACCGAGGTCAGCGTCGCCTCGCGGCTGACGCGCACGATCCCGCTCAACCTGCCGATCCTCGCCTCGGCGATGGACACGGTCACCGAGGCGCCGATGGCCATCGCCATGGCGGCCAATGGCGGCATGGGCGTGATCCACCGCAACCTCGAGCCGCCGGAGCAGGCCGAGCAGGTCCGACTCGTCAAGAAGTACGAGTCCGGCATGGTGATGAACCCCATCACGATCCATCCCGACGAGACCCTCGCCGACGCCTTCGAGGTGATGAAGCTCAACCGGATCTCGGGCATCCCGGTGGTCGAGCGCGGCCCCAACGGCTCGCGCGGCAAGCTCGTCGGCATCCTGACCAACCGCGACGTCCGCTTCGCGACGAACTCCAACCAGCCCGTCGCCGAGCTGATGACCCGCGACCGCCTGATCACGGTCCGCGAGGGCGTGACCCAGGACGAGGCCAAGCGGCTGCTCCACCAGTTCCGGATCGAGAAGCTGCTGGTCGTCGACGACCATTACCGCTGCATCGGCCTGATCACCGTCAAGGACATCGAGAAGCGCGTCGCCTACCCGAACGCCGTCAAGGACGAGCAGGGCCGCCTGCGCGTGGCCGCCGCCACGACGACCGGCGACAGCGGCTTCGAGCGGGCCGAGCGCCTGATCGACGCCGGCTGCGACGTGATCGTGGTCGACACCGCCCACGGCCACTCGATCAAGGTGCTCGACGCCGTCGCCCGGGTGAAGCAGCTCTCGAACGCCGTGCAGGTCATCGCCGGCAACGTCGCGACGCGGGACGGCGCCAAGGCGCTGATCGATGCCGGCGCCGACGCCATCAAGGTCGGCATCGGCCCGGGCTCGATCTGCACCACCCGCATCGTGGCGGGCGTGGGCGTGCCGCAGCTCACCGCGCTGATGGAGGCCGTCGAGGCGGCCGGCGAGGCCGACATCCCGGTCATCGCCGACGGCGGCATCAAGTATTCCGGCGACCTCGCCAAGGCGATCGCGGCCGGCGCCTCCGTGGCGATGCTGGGCTCGCTGCTCGCCGGCACCGACGAGGCTCCGGGCGAGGTGTTCCTCTACCAGGGCCGTTCCTACAAGTCGTACCGCGGCATGGGCTCGGTGGGCGCCATGGCCCGCGGCTCGGCCGACCGCTACTTCCAGGCCGAGGTGAGCGACACCCACAAGCTCGTGCCGGAGGGCATCGAGGGGCAGGTCCCCTACAAGGGCCCGGTCGGCAACGTCCTGCACCAGCTCGCCGGCGGCCTGCGCGCCGCCATGGGCTACGTCGGCGGCGCCACGATCCCCGAGTTCCAGGAGCGGGCGCAGTTCATCCGCATCACCAATGCCGGCCTGCGCGAGAGCCACGTCCACGACGTGACGATCACCCGCGAGAGCCCGAACTACCCGTCGCGGACCTGAGGGACCCATGCGCACGCTGATCGTCGGGGCCGGCGCGACCGGCGGCTATTACGGGGCGCGCCTCGCCGAGGCGGGCGCCGACGTGACCTTCCTGGTCCGGCCGGCCCGGGCCGCGAAGCTGGCGGCGGATGGCCTGAACGTCCGCTCGCCGCTCGGCGACCTGCACCTGCCCGGCCCGCCCACCGTCACGGCCGATAGGCTGGCCGGGGCCGGGCGGTTCGACCTCATCCTGCTGTCGTGCAAGGCCTACGACCTCGACAGCGCCGTCGCGGACCTCGCGCCGGCCGTGGGGCCCGACAGCGCGATCCTGCCCGTACTCAACGGCATGTCGCATCTCGACGTGCTCGACGCCCGGTTCGGCGCCGAGCGCGTGCTCGGCGGCTCCTGCGCGATCGCCGCGACGCTCGCGCCGGACGGCGCGATCCGCCACATGAGCGAGCTGTGCAGCATCACCTACGGCGAGCGGGACGGGTCGCGCTCGCCGCGGATCGAGGCCGTCGACGCGCTGATGCGCGGCCTCAAGTTCCAGCCGCGCCTGAGCGACGTGATCCTGCAGGAGATGTGGGAGAAGTGGGTGTTCCTGGCGACTCTCGCCGGGGTGACGACCCTGATGCGCGCGGCGGTCGGCGACATCGTGGCGGCGCCCGAGGGCACCGCGCTGATCGCGGCGCTGCACGCGGAGTGCACGGCCGTCGCCGCGGCGAGCGGCTTCGAACCGCGCGGCGTGGTGGCCGAGCGGGCGCGGGCGCAGCTGACGGCGGCCGGGTCCACGTTCACGGCCTCGATGCTGCGCGATATCGAGAACAAGGGCCGGATCGAGGCGGACCACGTGATCGGCGACCTGATCGCCCGCGGCCGGCGGCTGGCGCCGGAGGTGCCGTTCCCGCTCCTGACCGCGGTCTATACCGGCCTCAAGGCCTACGAGGCGCGGCGGGCGCGGGAGGCGGCCTGAGCCGCGCCCCGCGCGGTCGTCTCAGTAGCGGCCGGGCGGCGGCGGGGGCGGGTTACCGTATTCCAGCTGCGTCTTGGCATCGACCCGCGGGCGCGGCACCGGAGTCAACTCCGGCTGGGCGGCGGGCGCGCTCGCGCAGGCGGCCAGTGAGGCGGTGACCAGGGCCGCGAGGGCGACGCGAACGGTGGACGTCATGGGCTGGGTTACTCCCGGGATGCGCCCGGCGACGGACGGTCTGGTCCGGGGCGGGCGGATGCCATACGACACGCGGCGGCCCGCACGGCGGACCGCCCGCAGCACGGTCTGCGCCGCGAAGGTGCAGGAAGCTCGGCCGTAACGTGGCGGCATCGTGGGCCAAGCGTGGCCGTTTCACGTCGTCGTCCACGACGGCGTTGACGTGATCTCTGACGCATTCCGAAGGATCCGACCCCTGACCCCCGCTGCTCGCTGCTCCGCCGCCATCGAAGTCCTGACCGATATCGCCGAGCGCCGTCGGCCGGCCGCCGACGCCCTGAAGGACTGGGGTCTCGCCCACCGCTTCGCCGGTTCGGGCGACCGCGCGGGCATCGCCAGCCTCGTCTACGACGCCCTGCGGCGTCGGGCCTCGGCGGCCTGGATCATGGGCGCCGACACGCCGCGCGCCGTCCTGATCGGGACGCTGCGCCTCCAGCAGGGCCTCGCGGCCGCCTCGATCGCGGCCCTGTTCACCGGCGAGCGCTTCGCGCCGGCTCCCCTAAGTGACGACGAGCGCGCGCGCCTCGACAAGGGGACGCTGCAGGACGCGCCGCCCGAGGTGGCGGGCGACGCGCCGGCCTTCGTGCTCCCGGACCTCGCGGCCACTCTCGGCGACGACCTCGTTCCGGAGCTGAAGGCGCTGGCGCGGCGCGCGCCCCTCGATATCCGGGTGAACGCCCTGCGCGGCGACCGCGACGCGATCCTGCCGGCGCTCGCGGCCTTCGACGCTGCGCCGACACCGCACGCGCCGGCCGGCCTGCGCGTCCCGATCGGTGCCGACGGACGCGGTCCGGCGCTCCACGTCGAGGCCGAGTTCCTGGACGGCTGGTACGAGATCCAGGACGAGGGCTCGCAGCTGGCCGCGCTCCTTGCCGCGCCCCGGGCCGGCGAGACCATCGTCGACCTCTGCGCCGGCGGCGGCGGCAAGACGCTGGCACTCGCGGCCGAGACCGGCAACGGCGCCCGCCTGATCGCCACCGACGGCGATCCGCGCCGCCTCGCGCCGATCCACGAGCGCCTGCGCCGGTCCGGCGCCCAGGCCGAGGTGCGGACCCCGCGCAGCGGCAAGGCGCGGGCCGACGTGCTCGAGGACCTCGACGGTAAGGTCGACCAGGTCGTGGTCGACGCGCCCTGCACCGGGTCCGGCACGTGGCGCCGGAATCCCGACGCCAAGTGGCGGCTGCGGCCCGGGAGCCTCGCGCTTCGGACCGCCGAGCAGGCCCAGGTCCTCGATCGGGCGGCGCGGCTCGTCAAGCCCGGCGGCCGGATCGTCTACATCACCTGCTCACTGCTCGCGGCGGAGAACGACGCCGCCGTCTCCGGCCTCCTGTCGGGCTGGCGCGGCCGCTTCGACGGGGTCGCCGCGGACGAGGTGCTGGCAACAGGGCCGGACTCGCTCCGGGCAGCCGTGCGGAAGACGACCCACGGGATCCAGATGAGCCCGCTGCGGACCGGCACCGACGGCTTCTACGTCGCGGTGATCGCGCGTAAGGGCTGAGGCGCGCCGCCGCGACGGAACCGGCGTCGCCTCCTCGGGCGTTGCTCCCGCGCTCTCGCGGGAGCCGGGCTCGCCTCGGGGCAGTTCCGCGCGCGGCCTGATCCGGGAGATGTCCTTGCGCCTCGACCGCCGTGTCCTGCTCGCCGGTCTCGGAAGCGTCCTCGGGCTGCCCAGCGCCCGGGCGGAGGGCTCCGCGAAGACGGCACCGCAGCCCGCCCCACACGAGTCGGTCCGGGCGCTGCCGCGCTCGCTGCCCGGCGCGGACCTGCAGGTGATCGAGCTCTGGCCCGGCGCGCCGCCGGGCGGCGGCGACGGGCCGAACGCGGACGGCTACCGCTACGTCGAGGGGACGTTCGGCGACATCACCCGGGTCGCGCGGCCCTGTCTGCTGGTCATGCGGCCCGCCAACCCCAACGGCGCCGCGATGATCGTCGCGGCCGGCGGCGGCTACGAGTTCATCGCCATCGGCAACGAGGGCGTCCCGGTGGGCCGCGTCCTGAACGCCGCCGGCATCACGGTCTTCCTCCTCGTCTACCGCCTGCCCGCGGAGGCCTGGGGCTCGGGGCCGGACGCGCCGCGGCAGGATGCGCAGCGCGCCCTCCGGCTGGTCCGGGCGCGCGGCGCGGAGTTCGGCATCGACCCCGCCCGGGTCGGGGTGCTCGGCTTCTCGGCGGGCGGCCACCTGATGGGCGAGACCGCGGTCGGGAGCGCCCGGGACCTCTACGCGGGCGTCGACACCGCCGACGCCCAGCCCATCCGGCCCGTGCTGGCCGGTCTGATCTACCCGGTCATCACCATGCGCAAGCCGTTCGACCGGACCGCGACACGCCGCATCCTGGTCGGCGACGAGGTCACCCCCGACGAGATGAAGACCTACTCGGTGGATTTGCAGGTCGGGCCGGAGACGCCGCCGACCTTCCTGGTCCAGGCGATCGACGATCCCGTCGCGGTGGCTGACCATCCGCTGCTGATGTTCTCGGCGCTGCGGAAGGCGCGGGTCCCGGCCGAGCTGCACCTGTTCGAGCGCGGCGGCCACGGCTTCGGCCTCGGCGCACCCGGGACGCCCGCGGCAGCCTGGCCGGGCCTGTTCCTGGCCTGGATCCGCCTGCACGGCTTCCTGCGCGCCTGATCGCTCACTCCCCCCGCGTCTGCAGACGGTGCAGCTTGGCGACCTTCGGCCGGCTGGTCCGAAACTGGCCGCGCTCCACCGCGACGAAGACCACGATCGCGATGGCGAGCGTCGTCAGCCACCAGACCGCGGTCAGACCGACGCTCAGGCAGGCCACCGTGAAGGCGGCCGCGAAGCAGCCCATCGCGCCGGGCACCAGCGCCGGGCCGTCCCGACCCGCCCGCCGGATCGACGCGTACAGGGCGAAGGCGGCGGCCAGCGCGCCGACGATGCCGAGCTCGTACCAGAACTCGAAGAGCGCCGTGGTCGGTGCGTTGGCCGGCAGGAGGCCGACCAGGCGTCCGCGCAGGGCCGTCTCGAAGCCGTGTCCGGTGATCAGCCGCACCGGGTCGGAGGTCACGACCTTCTGCCAGCTCTTCAGCGACAGCACCGCGGGTGCGACCGGGCCGAGGAGGGCGGCGCCCACCGGCCGCGCCAGGAAGGGGAGCAGCGGAGCCGCTGCCAGCAGGGCGGCCGAGAGGATGGCGGTGAGCGACACGCCGAGCCGCGGCCGGTAGCTCGTCGCCGCGAAGGCGACGGCGCCGACCGACAGGGCGGCGATCTGGGTCCCGTCCGGCTGGACCGTGAGGGCGAGGGCGACGAGCAGCGCGAGGCCCAGCGCCTCCCGGTCGCGGCGCCGGGACCGCAGCCACGCCAGGGCCGGCCAGAGGAGCAGGATGAGCAGGACGAGCCCGCGATCGAGCGCGCCGTCATCCTCGACGCCGGACGGCGCCAAGTGGGCGCCGAACAGCCCGAGCATGATCGCCACGATCGCGCCCGCCACGACGCCGAGCGGCAGGAGATAGAGGTTCGCCGAGCGCATCCGGTCGGGCAGGGCGAGGTAGCCCAGGAGGGCGAGGCCGATCGTTGCGCCGAGATTGGCGAGCCGCTCGAGCGCCGGCCCGAGGAAAGGCGTCCAGGTCAGCGACAGGGCCGACCAGAGGACGACCAGCATGCCGGCCAGGAAGGCCGGAGCGTTCAAGAGGCGGAAGGTCGCCGGGCGGACCGGGCGCTGGCGCCGGTCGATGACGCTGGCGATGATCAGCAGGATCACGGCGATCGGCGCGAGGATCACCGAGGCGCGGCGGGCCACCTGCGCGAGGACGGGGAGAACCACGAACAGGCCGAAGAAGCCGATACGCCGCAGCAGGGCGGCGGCGTCGAGCGCCGGATCGATGGTGGTGGAGTTCGACGCGCGCGGCATCTTGCGCCTTCTCCCGGACCGGGACGGCCGGATCCCTGCTCGATACGCAAGGCCCGCGCAAGCCGCTGTAGACGTGGCGCCACAGTCCGGCCCGTGCGAACCGCGCCTACACCGCGGTGGCGGTCTCCCGCGGGCGCCGGCGGACGGCCCGCCGGCCGACATCCGAGGCGACGCGCCAGCCGCCCCACGCGACGAAGAACCCGATCAGACCGGCGGCGAGGCCGTCGGCACTCGTGGGCACGGCCGGGCTGAAGTCGCGATAGGCGGCCTCGGCCACCGGCAGGTCGGGATCGCGCAGCATCGCCACCACCCGGCCCAGGGGGCTCGTCGCCGCATTCAGGGCCTGTTGCTGGGCGCTCAGGCGAGCGAGGCGCGCGATGTCGGACTGGGCGGCCTCGCCGCGGCGGGCGACCAGCTGGTCCGGGCTGGCCCGCAGCCGATCGACGGCGCCCTCGCGCGTCGTGCCGGACGCCTGCGCGTCGGATTCGAGGACCGCCACCTGTCGACGGAGCTCGTCCGCGGCGCCGCCGAGGCGCTGCGCGTATTGCTGCGCGAATTCGGGAGCCTGCGCGGCGACCACGCCTCCGAGCAGGCCGAGGGCGAGGCCGAAGGTGCGGAACACGCGAAACATGTCTGGCCTCCGGCGCAATCGACCCCCGACAAAGAGCACGCGCGGGGCCGCGGTTCCAGCCGGGGCGCCGCGACGACCGGCTCGGAGGGCTCAGGCCGGCAGCGTCAGGAGCCCGGCCTTGCCGTCGGCGCAGCCGAACAGCAGACGGCTGCCGCGCGCGTCCCAGCCGAGCGCCGTGACGCCGCTGCCCTGGACGGCCGGGCGCACCAGCAACTCGGCCGCGTCGGTGAAGCGGACGAGCAGGATGCAGCCGTCCTCGTAGCCCATGGCCAGCACGGGCGCCTTCGGGTGGAACGCCACGCGGGCGACGCGGGCGGGCCGGACACCGCATTCCCGCGGCGCCTTGCCGGTCGGACCCTCCTTGCTGTCGAAGGGCCACACGATCGCCGCCTCGGCACCGCTGGTGGCCAGCCAGTTCCCGTCGAACGACCACGACATCGATCGGACCTTGCCGGGGTAGCCCGACATCCGCATGTGGCCGCGATCCGGCTGGAGGCGCCAGCCGTGCAGGCTGTTCTCCTGCATGGTCGAGACCACGAAGCGCCCGTCCGGCGACCACGTGACGTCGATATGCGAGCCCTTCCAGGTGATCACCTCGGCGGGCGTCTCCAGGTTGGGGTACCAGAGGCTCACGCCGTTGTAGTGGGCGACGCCCAGCCGGTAGCCCTTGGGCGCGAAGACGAGGCCGCGGGCGGAGGACGGCGCCTCGAAGGTCTTCTCGCGGCCCTTGGCGTCGCGGGCCACGACGGTGCGGCCGGCCGACCACGCCACGGCGCCGTCGGGATGGGCGGCGAGCGCGTCGATCCACGCGCCGCCCTTGGCGAGGCCGACCTGCTCCATCGCGCCATCGGCGCGGATCGACACCACCCGGCCGTCGTCGCCCCCGGTGAGGAGCCGGTCGGCTCCGGCCGCCGCGACGAGGATCCCGCTGTCGGGATGCGCGGCGACACGGGCGATCCCGTCGTCCCGGACCAGCGCGACCGTACCGTCGCTCAGCGCCAGGACCGGCTCATCCTTGAGGAAATGCGCGGCGAGCACGTGCTCGCCGGGCTCGAGCGCGGCGACGTGGCTGGTGAGGGACGGGTTGCTGACGGGGCTGCTCATGTCGGGGGGACCTTCGCGGCCGGCGGCGCGGTGCGCAAGACCAGGAACGCGGTTATCGACGCCAGCCCGCCCGAGATCGCCGCGGGGGCGACGAGCGCGTACAGGCCGAACTGCTGGTAGGCGTGCGCGCCCAGATAGGCGCCGAACAGCAGCGAGATCCAGACGAGGGCGTCGCCGAGCCAGCCGAGCGGATCGCCGGTCCGGGTCAGGGCCTGCGCGATCTTCTGGCCGAGGCTGAACAGCGCGCCGGTCACGAAGGTCGTGCCGGCCCGGAATCCCTTCACCTGCGCCAGGACCGCGTTCTGGGATCCCATCGCCACGGCGACGAAGAAGGCCGCGAGGCCGAGTTCGGGCGACTGGAGACCGAGCCCCAGACTGGCGAGGACCAGCAGGGACTCGTAGGCGAGGACCGCCGGCGTGGCCCACCGCGGCGGCACCAGGATCGCCAGCCCGCTCCCGAGGACCGATCCCGTCAGGAACGCGGCGATCAGGATCGCGGGGAGGATCATGCGGTGCGGCTCGACCTGGGCGCCGAGCACCGCGAGCTGCGTAGTGTTGCCGCTCATGAAGGATGTGTAGAGCCCCCCCAGCCGGACGAAGCCGAGGGCGTCGACGTAGCCGGCCATTCCCGTGAGGAGCAGGCCGACGCCCAACTGCCAGCGGCGGTTCACGCTTCGCCCTCCTGCGCGCTCACCGGTAACGTTCCGTTAACCATTCCGGCGCCTTCGTTGAGGGGTGCCGGGCCGCGGTTAACGCGCCGCTCACCAAACCCGAGCAATTCGATGCAAACACGGTGAACGCCGCGTCGGAGGGGGCCGTTGCCCCAGCGATCCGGCTCGGGGACACCGTGCCCCCGCCGGGTGAGTGGGAGTTGCGTCATGGTTCCGTTCGCCGCCGCTTTCGTCTGCCCGACCCTGCCCGTTCCGGACCGGGGCGCCGCCACGATCCTGGTCGTCGAGGACGAGCCGACCGTGTGCGAGCTGGCCGCCGAGGCGCTCCTCGACGAGGGGTACCGGGTGCTCACCGCCGCGGATGCCTGGGAGGCCGAGGCGATCCTGGCGCGGGAGAGCGTCGACCTGCTCTTCACCGATATCGATCTGGCCCGCAACACGGACGGCCTGTCGCTCGCCCGGTGCGCCCGCCGGCTCTCGCCGGATCTGCCGGTCGTCTACACCTCCGGCGGCCGGGCGTCGCTCGCGGCCTGCGAGGCCGTTCCGGGCTCGGTCTTCGTGCCGAAGCCGTACCGGCCGAGCCAACTCGTGGCGCTGACGCAGGACGTCCTGCGCACCGCGCCCCTCCACACCTTCTGAACTGGACCTCCGAGGATATCCGCCATGTGGCGCTCTCTTCCCGCAATCGGCCTCGCGCTCGCCGCCGCGGTCGCTGCATCGCCGGCCCGGGCCGCCTGCGACGTGAAGGGGGCGCAGATCGAGGAGGCGATCGCCAAGAAGAGCGAGCTCCGTGAAGACGCCAACGCCCAGCTGGTGCGCGATCTCCGGACCCTGCGCGACGCCGCGATCGTCCTCGAGAGCTACAAGTTCCCGGGCGAGTGCGAGGTCCTGCTCGGGATCGTGCGCTCGCTGCTCGCCAACCCCGCGAAGACCATCGAGCAGAGCGGCGACACGGACGAGGAGAAGGCCGAGGACCTGATCGAGGCGCGCGAGCCCAAGGCCGCGGTGGGCGCCCCGAAGGCGAAGTAGCGACCCCGCGTCGGCGCCGCGCCCGGTCAGCGCTCCTCGCCCGCGCTGGCCCCGATCTTGGCACGCGCCAGCGCGCGGCTGAGCTTGGCGGCGATCTGCTCGCGCAGCGTGTCGGCCATCTCGATGTCCACGAGGCGCCAGCTCAGGCCGCGCAGCCGCAGCCGGATCCGCGTGCGCTCGGCGCGGGATCCCTCCGGCGGGATCGGGATCACGACCGCGCGGAACCCGCGCATCTCCAGGGCCGCGTAGTACGGCATGAGCCGCCCGAGGCTGCGGATGACCAGACCCTCCGGCCGGGTGCCGGCCGGCCGCTCGACGTCGAGCTTGTCGGGCCAGCCGTTGGCCAGCAGATCCATCACGGTCTCCGGCGTGACCATCGTCTCGGACAGCGCCAGGGCGAGGCCGTAGGCGGCGTCGTTGAGGCGCTGCCGGTCGCGGGGCTCCAGGTCGGAATCGGTCTCGGCGGCGACGCGCATCGCGGCGGTGATCTGCCGGACCAGCGACAGGCGCAGCGTCCGGAAGTTCACGTGGCTCTCGACGTAGGCGGCGTCGTGCCGGCGCACCGCCTGCGCGAGATCGTAGAGCGACCAGAGGGGGCTCATCGTGAAGGCGAGCCACGCCAGGGCGAGGGCGACGGGGACTGCGAGCCAGCGCACGGGCTCAGCGCCCCGTCCGCGCGGTCATGACCGCGCCGCCCATCGATCGAGGCCGGAGAATGCCGCGACGACGCGCTCGTAGACCGGCCGCTTGAACGGAACGATCAGGTCCGGAAGTTCGGACAGGTGCGCCCAGCGCCAGGCGTCGAACTCCGCCTTGTGGGCACCGCCGCCCGGTCTGAGCACGTCGATCAGATCCTCGCTCCCGACGAATCCGTAGGCGAACCATTTCTGCGTCTGGCCCCGGTAGCGACCCTTCCAGGCCTGCTTCATCACCGCGGGCGGCAGGTCGTAGGGCAGCCAGTCCGGGATCTCGGCCAGGAGCTTCACGGCCTCCGGCGGAACGTTGGTCTCCTCGTAGAGCTCGCGGCGCGCGGCGGCCTCGGCGCCCTCGCCGGGATCGATGCCGCCCTGCGGCATCTGCCACATGTGCGGACCGTCGACGTGTTCAGGACCCGCCTCCTTGCTGCGGCGCCCGACGAACACACCGCCGGAAGGTGCGATGAGGGCGATGCCCACGCAGGGCCGATAGGGCAGGGCGGTGCCCGGGTCCGAATCCGTTACCATCGCGGCGACCATAGGTCAGGGGTGGGCGAGGCGGCAACGGCGACCAAGTCTTCACCGGCCCGGACGGTGCCGGATCTACTTGCGCTGACTTCGAACACGGACGCGCTCAATCGGCCGTGGAGACACGCTTGTCGCGGGCGCCCCGCAGCGCCACGCTCGCCGGCACCAGGCGCAGCCCGCGCGAATCGATCTCCTTCGCCCAGCGGGCGATCCGATCGACGCTCAGCGGTGTCCCGGTCGCCGAGACCAGGGCGAAGCCGTTGGCACGGGCCCGGGCCTCGGCCTGGGCGAGCGCGGCGTCGATCGCGTCGGCGCGCGGCGTGGCGTCGAGGACGATCTCCGCGCGGGCGAACGGCGTCTTGCCCTTGTTGGCCGGCGGCGCCGCAGGTTTCGGGGCCGTGCCGTCATCGATAAACCCGAGACCGCGGGCACCGATCTCGCGCAGGACCGGCTCGAAGGCCGCGTCGGCCATCAGCTTCGAGCCCATGAAATTCACCAGGCCGACGTAGCCCGGGAAACGGCTCAGCGCCCAGGCCAGGCGGTCCGCGTTCTCCGGTCCCCGCAACGCGGTCAGCAGCGTCTGCGGTCCCGGGTCGCTGTCGGGATAATCGAAGGGCTCCATCGGGAGCTGCAGGAAGACCTCGTGTCCGGCGTCGCGCGCCCGGGCGGCCGCGCGCTCGGTCTCCCCGCCGTAGGGCAGGAAGGCGAGGCTCACGGCGGCGGGCAGGCGCGCGGTGGCGCCGGCGGTGGCGGCCTGGCCGACGCCGAGACCGGTCACCACGATCGCGATGCGCGGCCCGGAGCCGGCCTCCTCGGACCGGGCGTAGACGTCGAGGGCACGGATGCGGCCCTCGCCCAGCTTCGGCATGACGCCGTGTCGGCCGGATTCGCTGATCCGCGGATCCGGAGCCTGGGCGAGCCGCGGGGCGCTCGGCGGCGGCACGCGGATCACCACGGCCTCGCTCGGCCCGCTGCCGGCCGGGCGAACGACCGTGACGCCGGAGGCGGTCTCGACCTCCTCGGCGCTGCGCTGGAGCGGCGCGGTTCCGGGGTTGGTCGTCGTGACCTGGGGTTGCTGCACGGCCGGCGCCTGCGCGGCCGGCCGGGCCGCGGGTTCGCGCATCGTGATCGCCACCTGGACGCTGGGCTCGCCGCCGTGGGGATCGCCCAGAGCGAGCACCAGGCCCGCCGCCACCGCGAAGCCGGTCGCGAGCGCCGCGGCCGCGATCTTGGGCCTGCGGGCGGCCGCGATCAGCCGTCCGATCCGGCCTGCGGGCTGCTCCGGCGCCGCCTCCGGCACCCCGAGGGGGCGCGTGAGGATATCGTCGGTGGACTCGGTCAAGCGGCTCTCGATACGGGATCGCGGTTCCTGCGCCGGTCGGCGCGGTCCCAACCCACGCGTCCATTGCGGCCGGGTATGGTTAATGTTCCGCTAAGCTCGGTCCCAGAACGGGAAATCCCGCCCGGCGGGACGCCGGACGGGATCGGGTCAGAGCGGCACTCGGTCCTGCGCGATCAGTTCGGCAGGCTGGGCTTCTGCTGCTGCGGTGCGGGCGTTCCGTTGGCGGCGCCCTTCTGGATGCCGTGGAGGAAGTCGACGGCCGCGATCAGCTGCTTGTCCTTGGCCGGATCCGGCGGGACGTAGGCGGAGGACCCGCCGCGCTCGTCGGTGTCCTTCTGCTTCAGGTGGCCCTTGAGCCCCGCCTCGCCCTTGGTCTCGTCCTTGCCCTTCAGCTCGTCCGGCACGTCCTGCGTGACCTCGACGTCCGGCTCGATGCCCTTCGCCTGGATCGAGCGGCCCGACGGCGTGTAGTAGCGCGCCGTGGTGAGCCGGAGCGCGCCGGAGCCGCCGAGCGGGATGATCGACTGGACCGAGCCCTTGCCGAAGGAGCGCGTACCCATGATGGTCGCGCGCTTGTGATCCTGAAGGGCGCCGGCCACGATCTCGGAGGCCGAGGCGGAGCCGCCGTTGACGAGCACCACGATCGGCTTGCCCTTGGTCAGATCCCCGGCCTTGGCGGAGAAGCGCTGGGTCTCGTCCGGGTTGCGGCCGCGGGTGGAGACGATCTCGCCGCGATCGAGGAACGCGTCGGAGACCATCACGGCCTGATCGAGCAGGCCGCCCGGGTTGTTGCGCAGGTCGACGATGTAGCCCTTGATCTTGTCGGCACCGATCTCGCCCGTGAGCTTGTCGATCGCGGCCCGCATGCCGTCGAAGGTCTGCTCGTTGAACTGGGTCAGGCGGATGTAGGCGACGTCGCCGCCCTCGACCTTCGAGCGCACCGGCTTGATCTTGATGACGTCGCGGGTGAGCGTGACGTCGATCGGATCCTTCGATTCCTTGCGGGTGATCTTGAGCTTGACGCTCGAGTTGACGGGCCCGCGCATCTTGTCGACCGCCTGGTTCAGGGTGAGGCCCTGGACCTGATCGTCGTCGATCTGCGTGATGACGTCGTTCGCGAGCAGGCCCGCCTTCGCCGCGGGCGTGTCGTCGATCGGCGTGACGACCTTGATCAGGCCGTCCTCCATCGTGACCTCGATGCCGAGCCCGCCGAACTCGCCGCGGGTGGTGGTCTGCATGTCGCGGAACGCCTTCGCGTCCATGTAGCTCGAGTGCGGATCGAGCGACGTCAGCATGCCGTTGACGGCCGCCTCGATCATCTTCGACTCGTCCGGCTTCTCGACGTAGTCGGTGCGGACCTTCTCGAAGACGTCGCCGAACAGGCTGAGCTGGCGGTAGGTCTCGGCCGAAGCGGCGACGGCCCGCGGACCCGACAGGAAGTCGGTCTGGGTCGCCACCATGGACGTTCCGGCACCGAGGAAGGCGCCGAGCATGATCAGGGAAGTCTTGCGCATCAGCCGCGAACCTTCTCGCCAAGTACCGTATTGTTCGGGCTCTTCGCCCACCACGGCTCCGGATCGATGGAGCCGCCGTCCTTCTTGAACTCGACGTAGAGCGTCGGATCACCCTCGGACCCGCCAGGACCCGCGCCCTTGTCGCCCATGTTGCCGACCGGTTCGCCCGCGAGCACGAACTGACCGACCTCGACGCTGATCTGGTCCATTCCCGCGAGCAGAAGATAGTAGCCGTCGCCCGCGTTGATGATCAAGAGTTGGCCATAGGACCGAAACGGCCCGGCGAACTGCACCCACCCGTCGGCCGGCGAGGAGACCGACGCCTTCGGGCGGGTCGTGAACGACACGCCGCGGGTCGTCCCGCCATTGCCATCGGGCTGGTTGAAGCCCCGTGCGACGCGACCGCTCACCGGCCGCGGCACTTCGCCCCGCGCGTCGGCGAAATGCACCTTGGGGGCCAGCCGCGCGGGGTCGCGGAAGCCGGCCGCGGCGAACCGCTCCTGGGTGATGCGCACCTCGCGCTCCGCGGCGGCCTTGGCCTCCTCGGCGGAGCGCTTCGCCGCCGCGACCTCCGCCTCCGTCCGGTCGAGCAGGTCCTTCAGGGTCTTGGCCTGGGCGCCGAGCTCGGTGGCGCGGCGGCGTTCGGCCGTGAGGCCGCTCTCCACCTCCGCCTGCCGCGCGCGCCGGGCGGCGACCAGCGCCTGGAGGCGCTGCTGCTCCCGCGCCCAGCCTGCGAGATCGTTCGAGAGGCCTTCCTTGTCCTGCGCGATCAAACCGCGCAGCCTGATCATTTCCGCGAGATCGGCCGCGAGCGTGTCGACCTCACCGCGCAGTTCCGGCACCACCGCGCCGAGCAGCATCGAGGTCCGGATCGCGGCCAGCACGTCCTCGGGACTGACCAGCACGGCCGGCGGCGGGCGGCGCCCCATGCGCTGGAGCGCCGCCAGGATCTCGGCGACGACGCCGCGCCGACCCTGCAGCGAGTGGCGGATCGCGGCCTCGCTCTCGCTCATCGCCTTCAGGCGCTCCTCCAGGCGGCTCAGGCGGTCTTCCGTCGCCTGCGCCTGCCGGTTCGCGTCGAGCAGGGCGGTGTCGAGCTTCGCGCGATCGGACCCGATCGCCGCGATCTCGGCCTCGAACTGCGCACGCTGTCCGGCGCTGGCGGCGAGGGCGTCCTGCACGCGCTTCAGGTTCTCGGTCCGGCGCTCCCGCTCCTCGTTGGCCCGCTGGATCGCCTCGGGATCGGTGGGCTTCGGGGTCTCGGCGCGCACCGCGGCGGTGATCGACAGCACGGCCAGCAGGGCGAGTGCCGCGCGCGCGCGCCGCGGCACGGGCTTCGGCTCGGCCTCGGGATCTGACATCCTCACGGCCGCTCAGCCCGCCTCACCGCGATGGTACGGGTGTCCGGCCAGGATCGTGAGGCTGCGATAGAGTTGTTCGAGGGCGAGCACGCGAACGAGTCCGTGGGGCAGGGTGGCGGCCCCGAACGACAGGATCAGCTCCGCCCGCGTCCGAATTGAGGCGTCCAGCCCGTCCGGCCCGCCGATCACCACGACCAGGGCCGGCCGGGCCGCGTCGCGCCAGCCGGCGACGCGCTCGGCCAAGGGCTCGCTGCCGAGATCGGCCCGACCGCGCTCGTCATAGGCGACGAGGACACCGCCCGCGGGCATATGGGTCGCGAGCGCCGCCGCCTCCTCGGCGCATCGGTCGGGGGCGCGACGGGCGCGGGATTCCGGGATCTCGGCCATGTCGCAGGACGGGAAGCCGAGGCTGCGCCCGAGCTGCGCGGCGCGGTCGCGATATCGTGACGCGAGTTCGCGCTCGGGCCCGGCCTTCAGCCGTCCGACCGCGGCCAGGACCAGGCGCACCGGACCGCCGTCCGGCCTAGCCGGCCGCGAGCCCGACGGGACGGTCGGCGCCCCACATCTTCTCGAGATTGTAGAAACCGCGGACCTCGGGGCGGAAGATGTGCACCAGCACGTCGCCGGCGTCGATCAGCACCCAGTCGCAGGCCGGCATGCCCTCGACCCGGGCGTTGCCGTAGCCGCGGTTCTTCATCTCCTGGATGATCTTGTCGGCGATCGAGCCGACGTGCCGCTGCGAGCGACCCGACGTGATGATCATCGTGTCGGCGAGCGAGGTCTTGCCGGCCAGATCGATCGCGATCGTCTCCTCGGCCTTCATGTCGTCGAGGCATTCGAGGGCGAGCGCCTTCAGGTCGTCCGAGCGCGCCTGACCGGCTTCGACCGGGGCCTGGACGGGGGTGCGGATCGTCTCCGTGTGACTGGTTTCGGGCAGAGTCCTGGTTCCTCGTTCTGCCGCACGGCGTCGTCGGGCCGCGCGGGATCAGGTGAAATTGGCGGTATCGGGCCGCGATTGCAACCGCGCAGGCTCCGGCCGCGCCGTCCGCGGACCCGTGCGCGCGCGGATCTGCGTGGACGACAGGGTCGAGCGGGGCCCGTGCAGGAACAGCCAGGCCGGCGGCGGCCGCAGCGCGAGCCCCGACGCCGCCGCCTCGGGAACCCGGGTGTCGGCGAGGCGCCGCGCGGCCCGGGCACTCAGCGGCGTCATGGTGAAGCCGGGGCGGTCGATCACGGCGATCGGCACGAGGCGGGCGATCTCGGCGAATCCCTTCCAGCGATGGAAGGTCCCGAGGGAATCGGCCCCCATGATCCAGACGAAGTGAACGCCCGGGCACCGGCGCGTGAGGAACCGCAGCGTCTGGACCGTGAAGCGGACGCCGAGCGCCGCCTCGAACCCCGTGACGGCGATCCGCGGGTGCCGGGCGATCGCGCGCGCCTGGGCGCACCGCGCCTCGACGGAGGGGAGGGCGCTCCGGCTCTTGAGCGGGTTCCCCGGGCTCACGAGCCACCAGACCCGGTCGAGGCCGAGCCGGCGCAGGGCCGCGAGCGTCACGTGCCGGTGGCCCAGATGGGCGGGGTTGAACGATCCGCCGTGGAGGCCGATCCGCATGCCGGGGGCGCTCGGCGGCAGGGTCAGCCGCACGCCGGGCCGTCGGTTCGCGTCACGGGCGGGTCTGTCCGCTGCCGTGGACCCGGTACTTGAACGTGGTCAGCTGCTCGACACCCACCGGGCCGCGCGCGTGCATCCGCCCGGTCGCGATGCCGATCTCGGCCCCGAAGCCGAACTCGCCGCCGTCGGCGAACTGCGTGGAGGCGTTGTGCGCGACGATCGCCGAGTCGACCTCGGCCAGGAAACGCGTCGCCTCGGCGTCGTTGTCGGTGATGATCGCGTCGGTGTGATGCGAGCCGTAGGTCTCGATGTGCTCGATGGCGGCCTCGATCCCGTCCACCACCCGCACCGCGATGATCGCGTCGAGGTATTCGGTGTGCCAGTCCTCTTCGGAGGCGGCGGTCACGCGCGGATCGACCGCGCGGGTCGCGGAATCGCCCCGGACCGCGCAGCCGGCGTCGAGCAGCGCCTGGACCAGCGGCGCGAGGTGCGTCTCCGCGCAGGCGCGGTCGACAAGCAGGGTCTCGGCGGCGCCGCAGACGCTGGTCCGGCGCATCTTGCTGTTGAGCAGCACGGTGCGGGCCATGTCGAGGTCGGCCGCTGCGGCGACGTAGACGTGGTTGATGCCGTCGAGATGGGCGAAGACCGGCACCCGTGCCTCGGCCTGGACGCGCTCCACGAGGCCGCGGCCGCCGCGCGGGACGATCACGTCGACGCAGCCGTCGAGGCCGGCGAGCATCAGCCCGACCGCGGCGCGGTCGCGGGTCGGCACCAGCTGGATCGCGTCCTCCGGCAGGCCCGCATCGGCGAGCCCCCGGCTCATGGCCTTCGCGATCGCCATGGCGCTGCGGTGGCTGTCCGACCCGGCGCGGAGGATCGCCGCGTTGCCGGCCTTGAGGCAGAGCGCGCCGGCATCCGCCGTCACGTTGGGACGCGCCTCGAAGATGACGCCGACCACGCCGAGCGGCACCGCGATGCGCTCGATCAGCAGGCCGTTCGGCCGCTCGATCGCGGCGAGCTGGCGCCCGACCGGATCGGCCAGCGACCCGACCTTCTCGACGGCGTCCGCGATGGCCGCGAGGCGCCCGGGATCGAGCGTGAGCCGGTCGACCAGCGCGGCGGTCTGGCCCGCGCTGCGGGCCGCGGCCACGTCCCGAGCGTTCGCGCTCAGGATCTCGTCGCGGCTGGCGCGGATCCGCTCGGCGATCAGCTTGAGCGCCACGTCCTTGGTGCGCGCCGAGGCCAGCGCCATGCGCCGCGCCGCCGCCCGGGCGCGGCGGCCGATCGCCGCCATCTGCTCCGGAAGGGCGTCGGCCTCGGCGAAGTCCGATCTCAGGTTCAGGACGGGCACGCTGGCGTCCTCTTGTGTCGACGGCCGCGCGCGCGGCCCGGACGGGGGAGAGCGCCGTATTTGCACATCGCGCGCCGTCCCGACAAGAGTGCCGGGCCGGGAAGGATGGCGATCATCGAGACGAAAAATTGTAAATCAACAAGCTTGAATCGGCGATTTCTAGAACAGTGCCAAGTCATCGCGGTGCACCATCCAGGCACGACCGGGATAGTTGAGCAGTTCGGGAATGCGCGCGCTCGGATGACCGATGATCAGCGCGGCTTCGGCGCTGTCGTAGGCCACCAGGCCGCGGCCGAGGATCCGGCCCTCCGGATCGCGGATCATGACAGCGTCGCCGCGGGAGAAGCTGCCCTCGATCGCCCGCACGCCCACCGGGAGCAGGCTGGCCCCGCTCCGGAGCGCCTGCTCGGCGCCCGCGTCGATCGTCAGGGTGCCGCGCGGCTCCAGCGAGCCGGCGATCCAGGTTTTCCGGGCGGCCGTGGGCGTGGAGCCCGACAGGAACCACGTGCAGCGCGCCCCGTCCCGCACGGCCCGGAGCGGATTCTTCCCGCGCCCGTCCGCGATGACCAAGTGCGTACCGCCCGAGGCCGCGATCTTGGCGGCCTCGACCTTGGTGCGCATGCCGCCCCGCGACAGCTCGGAGGCCGGGCCGCCGGCCATCGCCTCGATCTCCGGGGTGATGCGGTCGACCACGGCGAGGTGGCGCGCCTCCGGATCGCTCTGGGGCGGCGCGGTGTAGAGGCCGTCGATGTCGGAGAACAGCACCAGCACGTCGGCGTCGATCATGGTGGCGACCCGGGCGGCGAGCCGGTCGTTGTCGCCGTAGCGGATCTCCGAGGTCGCCACCGTGTCGTTCTCGTTCACGACCGGGACCGCGCGCATCTCCAGGAGCTTCAGCACGGTGGCGCGGGCGTTGAGGTAGCGGCGGCGCTCCTCGGTGTCCTGCGGCGTCACGAGGATCTGGCCGGCGACGATGCCGTGATGGCCCAGGGCCTCAGCCCAGTGGCGCGCCAGGGTGATCTGCCCCACCGACGCTGCGCCCTGGCTCTCCTCCAGGCGCAGGACGCCGGGCGGCAGGCCCAGCACCGTCCGGCCGAGGGCGATGCTGCCCGAGGACACGACCAGGACGTCCACGCCCCGCGCGTGCAGCTCCGCGATGTCCTCGGCCAGCGCGGCGAGCCAGGCGTGGCGCAGGCGGCCGGCACTGCGATCGACCAGCAGGGCCGAGCCGACCTTGATGACCACACGGCGGAATTCTTCGAGGGCGGGGATCATGATTCTTGCGAGGAGGCGCGTACGAGGCGGGTGTGAACCAAGACCCGCCCTTTGAACAGTCGGTCGAGGGTCACGGCTGCCAGGCGGCCACCGGCTTCCGTTCGGCCTCGGCGCTGGCATCGATCTCCGCCTGGAGCGCCCGCAGCGCCTCGGGCACGCCCTTGCGGCTCGCCGAGGACAGGACCAGCGGCGCGCGGCCGGCGGCGCGTTTCAGCTTGGCCACCTGGCTCTTGAGCGTGTCGGCGTCGAGGGCGTCGGCCTTCGACAGCGCCACGATCTCGGGCTTCTCCGCGAGTCCGTTGCCGTAGGCCTCGATCTCGCCGCGGACCAGCTTGTAGGTCTTGCCGGCATGCTCGCTCGTGCCGTCGACGAGGTGCAGCAGCACCCGGCAGCGCTCGACATGGGCGAGGAACTTGTCGCCGAGGCCGACGCCCTCGTGGGCGCCCTCGATCAGTCCCGGGATGTCGGCGAGCACGAACTCGCGCCCGTCCGACCGCACCACGCCGAGGCCGGGATGCAGGGTCGTGAACGGGTAGTCGGCGATCTTCGGCTTCGCCGCGGTGACGCTCGCCAGGAAGGTCGACTTGCCGGCATTCGGGAGCCCGACGAGTCCGGCATCTGCGATCAGCTTGAGCCGCAGCCAGATCCACATCTCCTGGCCTTCCAGGCCGGGATTGGCGTGTTTCGGGGCCCGGTTCGTGGAGGTCGTGAAGTAGGCGTTGCCGAAGCCGCCGTTGCCGCCCTTGGCGAGGCGGATCTTCTGGCCGACCTCGGTCAGGTCGGCGAGCAGCGTCTCGCCGTCCTCGGAGAAGATCTGCGTGCCGGCCGGGACCTTCAGGACCGTGTCGGCGCCGTTGGCGCCGTGGCAGTTCGAGCCCATGCCGTGCTCGCCCTTCTTGGCCTTGAAGTGCTGCTGGTAGCGGTAGTCGATCAGGGTGTTGAGACCCTCGACGCACTCCACCCAGACATCGCCGCCGCGGCCGCCGTCACCGCCGTTCGGTCCACCGAACTCGATGAACTTCTCGCGCCGGAACGAGACGCAGCCGGGACCGCCATCACCGGAGCGGACATAGACCTTGGCTTCGTCGAGGAACTTCACGACCTGAATCCTTTGTCGGGCGCGGATTCGCGACCCGCACCATCACCCTGTCGGCGGCCGCCGGCCAGCCCGGCGCCGCGGGGCCGCCTCAGGCGGCCCGAGTCATCGCCGGCTCCGATGCCGGATTCTGCCAGCGCCGCCGGTCGAGACTGAAGAGATCGATCGGCAGGTCCACGCCGCGCGCTGGGAAGGGCCGGGACGCGCTGCCGGTCGGCACGAAGCCGCAGGCTTCCAGCACGCGCCGGGACGCCGGGTTGACCGCGCGGGCCGAAGCGGCGAGTTCCGTCCCGCCGGTATAGGCGAAGAAGGCGTGGCACAGAGCCGTCGCGGCCTCGGCCATCAGGCCGCTGCCCCAGTAGGGCTGCCCGAGCCAGTAGCCGAGTTCCGGCGGCGCGCCGGCCCGCCCCTCGATGCTGATGACACCGATGAGGCTGCCGGGCGCCGCCCGCGGCGCGAGAGCGAGTGTGAGCGCGGAGCCCGCGGCGTTCTGCGCGCGCGCCTGCAGCAGGAACGCGTCCACCTCCGGGGCCGGGAGCGGGTGCGGCACCCGTGCCAGCATCTCGGCCACCGACGGGTCGCCGGCCAGCTTCAGGATCGCGTTCCTGTCCTTGGCGGTCGGCCAGCGCAGCCACAGCCGCCGCGTTTCGATCCGGAAAACGTCATCACGGGTCAGATCGGGGAACATCGTGCCCTCGCAGGGCGGCGCGCCCGGATCCGGGGCACCGCCTCAAGACGACGAAGGGGAGGATGGCGTCCCATCCTCCCCGGTGTTCCGTCCGACCCGGCCCGTCAGGGGCTCGGCAACGACGTCTCCGGTCCGGTGTGGGACACCGGGCGGGACGCCAGCTTCGCCACTCAGGGCGCCCGCCTCTT
Source organism: Methylobacterium mesophilicum (assembly GCF_036441335.1). GTDB lineage: Bacteria > Pseudomonadota > Alphaproteobacteria > Rhizobiales > Beijerinckiaceae > Methylobacterium > Methylobacterium mesophilicum_B. The sequence goes on along the minus strand of NZ_MLBW01000008.1, from coordinate 37,124 downwards.
ATTCCGCGGCCTCGGCCAGCGGGGTAACAGCTACGAAGGCGCGCCCGCGGCGCGTCTCGAAGCGGACATGGCCCGGTACCAGCGCGAAGATCGTGTGGTCCTTGCCCATGCCGACATTGGCGCCGGGATGCCATTTGGTGCCGCGCTGACGCACGATGATGTTGCCCGGAATCACGGCCTCCGAGCCGAACTTCTTGACGCCGAGGCGCCGGCCTTCCGAGTCGCGACCGTTGCGGGACGAACCGCCAGCCTTCTTGTGTGCCATGGGATGAGCTCCGAATTCTGTGTGGCGTGGATGCGGTCGCGGATCGGTCCCTCAGGGGACCGTACGCGCCCAGCGTCTGGCGTGCGTCAGGCCGAGATGCCCGTGATGCGCACGACCGTGTGGTCCTGCCGGTGACCGCGGCGGCGGCGGGAGTTCTGCCGGCGGCGCTTCTTGAAGGCGATGACCTTCTTGTCGCGACCGTGGCGCACGATCTCGCCCGTGACGCTGATGCCCGACAGGGTCGGGGCGCCGACCTGGGTCGCGCCCGCGCCGTCGGCGAACAGGAGGACCTCGCCGAAGGTCACGGCCTCGCCGGCCTCGCCCGCCAGGGAGGCGATGGTGATGGTGTCGTTGGCGGCGACGCGGTACTGCTTACCGCCCGTCTTGATGACTGCGAACATCGTTCTCTCGTGTTCTCGAACGGCCTCCGGGGCGGTTGCCCCTGGACCGGCTTCTTGTTTGAAGTCATTGCGCGGGCGTTCGGCCCGGACAACGCGAAACGCGCGGACCCCAGCAGAGGCCGCGCGCCATGCGGGGTCACTACGGGTGCGGCGGCGCCGTGTCAATCCGCGCCAACCTGAAGGGCGGCGTCAGCGGATCGGCGCGCCGGTCGCCAGGATGCCCTTCGCGACGCTGCCCGCCGGGCCGAAGGCGGCCAGCGCCTGCGCGCACCAGGTGTCCCGGCCGTCGGCGGCGAGCTGCTGACGCACCTGCGTGGCGCGGGTGCGCAGCTTCTCCTCCAGCATCGCCTCCTGCCCGGCATTGACCCGGGCCGCGAGGCGGAGCGTCGTCAACTGGCCGGCGCGGACCTGCACGCCCGGACAGGCCTGCTCGGCGATGATGGTCGTGGCCGCTGCCGACGCGTAGTTGTCGAGGGGTGAGGCCGGGGCTGCCGGGCTGGCCGGCGCCTGCGCGGCGGCCGTCCCCGCGAGGCTCAGCGTCAGGGCAAGAGTGGGGACACCGACACGCCGCACGGCTCTGATCTCCAGGGTTGGTATCGATCGGCGCGGTGACGCGCCCGCCCCGCTCGGGACGATGCCGGGCGTTGCGCGGGAGACGGGTGGTCCTGGGAGGCCAGCGTCCCGCGGCGGCACCGCGACGGCGGCTGACTACACCCCCGGCAGCGGGGCGTCACCCGTCGCGTGGCCTCTCGCGCCGGGTCCGATGCCGGCCGTGCAGGGGCCCGGCACCGAGACGGCACCGCGGGTCCCGGATCGGTCGCGACCCGGCGGGATGACAGGGAGCGGCCGGCGTTCGGTCAGGGCGCGGCCTTGAACTCGCCCTCGATGCGCAGGCTGACCTCGTCGCCGAGCTGCGGCAGGTAGGCGTTGATGCCGAAATCCGAGCGCTTGACGACAGCGCGCCCGTCGAAGCCGACGGTGTAGCGCTGATCCACCGGATGGATGCCGGCCTGGTTGAAGGTGGCGTCGATCGCGAACGGCCGGACCGTCCCCCGCAGGTTGAGGTCGCCGGTGATCCGCGCGGTGGTCGGACTGGTGGGCTCGACCTTGGTGGCGGTGAAGGTGGCGGTCGGGAACTTGGCCGTGTCGAAGAAGTCGGGAGCCGCGAGGTGCTCGTTCAGCCGCGCGCTGCCGGTCAGGACGCCGCCGAGCGGCACGGTCACCTCCAGGCGACTCTTCTCCGGCGCCTTGGGATCGAGCTGGAGGGTGCCGCTGAGCCCCGCGAACTGGCCGTAATAGGTCGAATAGCCGAGATGCGAGACCGACCACGTGATCTTGCCATGGTCCGGATCGAGCACGTAGCTGCCGGGTCGGACCTGTGTCGGGTCCGCGCTCGGCGCCACGGGGGCGGGCGGGGCCGCCGGGTCGTCCGCGGCCCGGGCCGGGCCGGCGCAGATCAGGCCGATCAGGACAAGAAGTGGCGCGCGCATGGTCATCCCCCCGCGACCGGCCAAGCTCGGCCGGCGCGGGCCCGTGATTTCATGATCTCCCTCCGCGCTCAAGCACGTCTGGCGGAGGCCGACGCGGTTCTGTAGGCAGGCCGAGGCAGCGGCAGGCAAGGCATGATTGGCAAGCTCAAGGGCGTCGTGGACTCGTTCGGCGAGGATTTCGTGATCCTCGACGTGTCGGGTGTCGGCTACATCGTCCACTGCTCGGCGCGGACCCTCCAGCGCATGCCCAAGGTCGGCGAGCCCGCGGAACTGTCGATCGAGACCCACGTCCGCGAGGACATGATCCGCCTCTACGGCTTCCGCTCGGACGCCGAGCGGGAGTGGTTCCGCCTGCTCCAGACCGTCCAGGGCGTCGGCGCGCGGGTGGCGCTCGGCGTGCTCTCGGTGCTGGAGCCCGAGGCGCTGGCGAGCGCCATCGCCACCGGCGACAAGGGCTCGATCAGCCGGGCCCCGGGGGTCGGGCCGCGCCTCGCCGCCCGGCTCGCCGCCGAGCTCAAGGACAAGGCGCCGGCCTTCGCACCCGTCGACCCCGCGCTGGTCGCCCTGACGGGCGCCGTCGAGGAGGGCGCCGCCCCGCAGCCGGTGGCGGACGCCGTCTCGGCCCTGGTCAATCTCGGCTACCCGCAGGTCCAGGCCGCCGCCGCCATCGCGGCCGCGCTGAAGGGCGCGGGGGAGGGCGCCGAAGCGAAGGTGCTGATCCGGCTGGGCCTGCGCGAGCTCGCCCGCTGACGGCCCGACCCGACAGACCTGACGCGCCCCCTAGACGTGACACTTGGGGCGCAGTCAGATCGCGCGCCCTTGACCCGCGCGCCCTTGACCCGCGCGGCCGACGGTGCCATGTCCGCCGCGGCCACTAAGACATTGAAAAGCCAGCTACTTTTCAACTCTTCTAAACTGGCGCGTGTATCCGGAAGGGTCGTCGACGACCACGACGGGCGCGGGGATGACGGGATTTGCGGCGCGCATGATCGTCTGTTCTTGTAACGTCTTGTCGGACGGCGCGGTCCGAGGCTGCCTGGCGCCCGGACCCGGCTGCCCGCGCACGCCCGCGCAGGTCTATGCCTGTCTCGGCTGCAGCCCGAAATGCGGGCGCTGCGCCCGCACCATCCGATCCATCATGCAGACCGCCTTAGGCGAGGCCGCTGCGGCGGAGAGCAGCCATGCTTGCACGACGGCTTGCGCGAGCGCCTGTAGTTTGGTGAAATTCCAAAGTGCGGATGAGGGAGTCGCGGCCTGATGCTTCTACCCCCCGCCTGAGAGCACGGTAAGGAGTACGGGGGCATGAAGGGCGACACCAAGGTCATCGAGTATCTGAATCGCGGCCTGCGCAGCGAGCTGACCGCCGTCAGCCAGTACTGGCTGCATTTTCGCATGCTCAATGACTGGGGCTACGTCGAGCTGGCGAAGTTCTGGCGCAAGGAATCGATCGAGGAGATGAACCACGCCGACCGGTTCATCGACCGGATCCTGTTCCTCGACGGGTTCCCGAACCTCCAGGAGCTCGACCCGCTCCGGATCGGTCAGAACGTCCAGGAGATCCTGGAGTCCGATCTCGCCGCCGAGAACGAGGCCCGGAGCCTCTACCTCGAGGCCGCGAAGTACTGCGACTCGATCAACGACCGCGTGTCGAAGCGCCTCTTCGAGGATCTGGCCGAGGACGAGGAGGGTCACATCGACTTCCTCGAGACCCAGCTGGAGCTGATCAAGCAGATCGGCCTGCCGCTCTACGCGCAGAAGCATATCGGCGGGCTCGAGCAGATCGCCCCCGAGAAGGAGTGAGAGTGCCCGGGCGCCCGCCGACCGCGCGGCGGGGCGGGCGCCCGGATCGCCAAGCGGTCAGGGGCGGGGCCGGCGCGGACCGGTCCCTGAGCGCGTGAGACGGCAAGCTGGGGAACGGGATGCGGCTCGTGGTGGTGGGCGCCGACGGGCGCATGGGGCGGATGCTGATCCGCGCGGTGGCTCAGGCCGAGGGCTGCACGCTCTCCGCGGCGATCGAGCGCGACGGTTCACCGGCGCTGGGGCAGGACGCCGGCGTCCTCGCCGGGCTGCCGCCCCTCGACGTGCCCGTCACCGACGACGCCCTCACGGCCTTCGCGGCCGCCGACGGCGTCCTCGACTTCACCGCGCCGGCCGCCACCATCGCCTTCGCCGAGCTCGCCGCCCAGGCGCGCATCGTCCACGTCGTCGGCACGACCGGCCTGTCGGAGGACGACTTCGCCAAGCTGAAGGCGGCCTCGTACCACGCCCGCATCGTGCAGTCGGGCAACATGTCGCTCGGCATCAACCTGATGGCCGCCCTCGTCCGCCGGGTCGCCAAGGCCCTCGGCGACGAGTTCGACATCGAGATCGCCGAGATGCACCACCGCATGAAGGTGGACGCTCCCTCCGGCACCGCGCTGATGCTCGGCGAGGCCGCCGCGGAGGGCCGCGGCGTCGACCTGAAGGCGGTCCGGGTGTCGACCCGGGACGGGCATACCGGCGCCCGCCGGCCCGGCGATATCGGTTTCGCAACACTCCGCGGCGGCAGCGTCGTCGGCGACCACAGTGTGATCTTCGCCGGCACCGGCGAGAGCCTGACGATCAGCCACCACGCCGCCGACCGGGGCCTGTTCGCGACGGGCGCCGTCAAGGCCGCGCTCTGGGCGCATCCCAAGCCCCCGGGCCTCTACACCATGGCCGACGTGCTCGGCCTATGATTGGCGGCGCGGCCTCGACGGAGCGGCTGCTCGTCCTCGTCCGGCACGGTCAGAGCGAGTGGAACCTCCAGAACCTGTTCACCGGCTGGCGCGACCCGGACCTGACCGAGCGCGGCGTCGCCGAGGCGCGGGCGGCCGGACGCGGGCTGAAGCGGGACGGCTACGGCTTCGACGTCGCCTTCACCTCCGAGCTGATCCGGGCGCAGCGCACCTGCGCGCTGGTCCTCGAGGAGATGGGCCTGTCCGCGATCCCGGTCCTGCGCGAGCGCGCCCTGAACGAGCGCGATTACGGTGACCTCTCCGGTCTCAACAAGGACGAGGCCCGCGCCCGCTGGGGCGACGCGCAGGTCCACGCTTGGCGCCGGGGCTACGACGTGCGGCCGCCCGGCGGCGAGAGCCTGAAGGACACGGCCGCGCGGGTTCTGCCCTGCTACGTCGCGACCATCCTGCCGCGCGTTATGGCCGGCCAGCGGGTCCTGGTGGCGGCCCACGGCAACTCGCTGCGCGCGCTGGTGATGGTCCTCGACGGCCTGACCGAGGCGCAGGTGCCCGATCTCCAGATCCGGACCGGCGTGCCGCTGGTCTACCGCCTGAACGCCGACACCACGGTCGCGTCGAAGACCGTGCTGGAGCAGGTCGTCAAAGCGGACCGCTGAGTGGCGATCGAACTCGCTCCCGGCCTGATCCATCACCCCGGCTTCCTCGACGCGGCGGCCCGCGCGCAGCTCACCGCCGAGATCGCCGCGGTCCTCGCCGAGGCGCCCCCCGTCACGCCGCGCATGCCCCGCACCGGCAAGCCGTTCTCGGTGCGGATGTCGAATGCCGGCCCCCTCGGGTGGGTCTCGGACGTCGCGGGCTACTGCTACCAGCCGGACCATCCCGAGACCGGTCGGAACTGGCCGGCTCTGCCGCCGACCGCCCGCGCGGCCTGGGCGGCGCTCGCGGCCTATCCGGCGCCGCCGGAAGCCTGCCTCATCAACCTTTACGCGCCGGGCACCCGCATGGGCCTCCACCAAGATCGCGATGAGGCGGATCTCGCCGCGCCGGTCGTGTCGCTGTCCCTCGGCGCGGCGGCCCTGTTCCGCTACGGTGGCCTGAGACGGTCTGACCCGACCCGCTCGATCCGGCTGCAGGCCGGCGACGCACTGGTGATGGGTGGCGCCTCGCGGCTCGTCTTCCACGGCATCGACCGGCTCTATCCGGACGGCGACCTGCTGGAAGCTGCGGACGGGCCCGCGTTCCTGCCGCCGGGGGGGCGCTGCAATCTCACCCTGAGACGCGTCACGGTGCCCGCCACGCCATGACGCGCGAGCAGGATCGGGAGAAGGAGCTGCCCGTCATACCGTCCGCGATCCCGAGCGGCGGCGTCAGCGCGGCGGCGCAGTGGCCGGCGCTCGCCGGCTTCGTCGCGGCCGAAGCCCGCCTCCAGGAAGCGGCCCTGGCGCGCGGGCGCGTCACGGCCGGGCTCTACGAGTTCGTGCGGTTCGGGCTCAAGCAGGGCTGGGCCTGCCTGTTCGGCGGCCTGCTCCTGGCGCTCATGCTCGGCACGCGCCTCGTCTGGCCGGCCTCGGCGCCCATCGCCCGGTACGACGTGCTGTTCCTCGCCGCCCTGGTGCTCCAGGTCGCGATGCTGCGGCTGCGGATGGAGACGTGGTCGGAGGCCCGGGTGATCCTGGTCTTCCACGTCATCGGCACGGCCATGGAGATCCACAAGACCGCGATCGGCAGCTGGGTCTACCCGGAGGCGAATCTGTTCCGGCTCGGCGGCGTCCCGCTGTTCACGGGCTTCATGTACGCGGCGGTCGGCAGCTATCTCGCCCGCGTCTGGCGCCTGTTCGATTTCCGGTTCACGCGGCACCCGAGCCTGCGCCTGCTCGCCGTCCTGTCGGTGGCGATCTACGTCAATTTCCTCATCGATCATCGCGGCATCGACCTGCGTTTCGGACTCATCGCGGTCGCGGTCGCGGCCTTCGCCCCCGCGACCGTGTACTTCAAGGTCTGGCGGGAGCACCGCACCATGCCGCTCCTGCTGGGCCTGCTGCTCGTCGCGCTGTTCATCTGGTTCGCCGAGAATCTCGGCACGCTGTCCGGCACGTGGTTCTACCCGAACCAGCGGCAGCAATGGTCCATCGTCCCGGTGGCCAAGCTCTCGTCTTGGTTCCTGCTGATGATCGTGTCCTACACGCTGGTCGCGCGGGTGAACGGCATCGCGACCTGGCCGGCCGTGCCGGCCGCGCCCGCGCGTCGGGAGCTGCCGATGGTCCGCGCGACCCATCTCGGCGTCGCGGCCGCGGTGATCGCCCTCGGCCTGCTGCTGCGCGTGCCGCACTGGGGCCTGCCGCTCGCGATCCACCATTACGGCGGCGGGATCCTGTGGGGGCGATGCTGTTCTTTCTGGTCGCGGCCCTGCGACCCGGCAGCTGGGGCCTGCGCTCCTGCCTGATCGCCGCCTTCGCGGCCGCCGCGCTCATCGAGAGCAGCCGGCTCGTCCACACGCCGGCCCTCGACGCCTTCCGGACGACCCTGCCGGGTCAGCTCCTCCTCGGCTCCATCTTCTCGCCGTGGAATCTCCTCGCCTACGGCGTCGGGATCGGCGCCGCCGCCGCGCTCGCGCCTTCCCTTCATCGTGAACGCAGGCGCGCCGCGTTGCCGGCTTGACAGAACAGGTCGCCCGGCAGACCCATCGGGTGCGGACTAACCCAAAGTTGGGTCCACCAGGAGAACCGGTTTTCGATGCGGATGCGCAACCTGACGCTGCGTCTCGGACGGGTTCTGTGCGCAGCCGCGCTGGCGGCCAGCCTCGGCTCGGCCGCCCGGGCCGGCGATCCCGTCTATCCCGCGGGCTCGCGCTTCGGCTTCGACCCGCCCGCCGACATGTCGCTGTCGCGGCGCTTCTCGGGCTTCGAGCGGAAAGAGGGTGGCGCGACCGTGTCGGTCGTCGAATTGCCCGCGAACGCCTTCGCGGAGCTCGTCAGCGGCTTCACCGATGCCAACCTGCTGAGCCAAGGCTTCGCGGTCGAGAAGCGCGAGGAGGTCAAGATCGGCGACAACGAGGGCATGCTCTACACCGGTGAGCAGCCCGCCGATCCCGGCTCGTCCGCGCCGGCGATCCGGAAGTGGATCCTCGTGGTTGGCACACCGACCGTGACCGGGCTGATCATCGCCCAGGCGCTGCCCGACGCCGAGACCGAGGCCTCGATGCGCAGGATGGTGACCGGCGTCACCCTCCGGCCGGCCCTGTCGCTGACCCAGCAGGTCGACGCGCTGCCCTTCCGCATCGCCGACATGGCGGGCTTCCGGCCGGTGCGGGTGATGGCCGGCAACTCGGTCCTCCTCACCAGCGGCCCGAAGGACCAGATGCAGAATCTGGAACAGCCGATCCTCGTCCTCGCGCAGGCCGTGCAGCAGCCGCCCGGGGCCGAGCAGCGAGACGGCTTCGCCCGCGCCGCCCTGGCGTCCAACCAGACGCTGAAGGACTTCGTCATCGAGCGGGCACAGAGCTACCGCTCGAACGGCGTCGACTGGCACGAGATCGTGGCCCGCGCTCTCGATCAGCCGACCAACCAGCCGGTGGTCGTGATGCAGACCATCCGGTTCGCACCGGACGGCTACGTCCGCGCCCTCGGCGTCGTGCGGCAGGACCAGCGCGACGGCGTCCTCGCCAAGTTCCGCCAAGTGGTGGACAGCCTTCAGGTGAAGTAGCCGCTCACCAGACGGCGGCCTGCCCGTCGCGGCGCGGGTCGCTCGCCGCCACGTAGCCCTCGACGGCCGGATCGCCCATCCGCCAGATGAACTGGCCGGCGCCGAAATCCTGGTAGCTGTCCTCGATCACTTCGAGCCTGTGGCCGAGGGCCTTCAGTCGCTCCAGGGTCGCCCCCGGCATCGCCGCCTCGACGTTGATGTCGAGGCCCTCGTTCACCCGCCAGCGCGGCGCGTCGCAGGCCGCCTGCGGATTCTGACCGTGGTCGATCATCCGCACCAGGGTCTGCACGTGCCCCTGCGGCTGCATGTTGCCGCCCATCACGCCGAAGCTCATCACGGGCGCGCCGTCCTTCGTGAGGAAGCCCGGGATGATCGTGTGGAACGGGCGCTTGCCGGGCGCCACCACGTTGGGGCTCTCCGCATCCAGCACGAACCCGTAGCCGCGGTTCTGCAGGGAGATGCCCCAGCCCGGGACGACGACGCCCGAGCCGAAGCCCATGAAGTTCGACTGGATGAAGCTGACCATCATGCCGGATTCGTCGGCCGCGGTGAGATAGATCGTGCCGCCAGCGGGCGGCTTGCCCGGGCCGAAGACCTGCGCGCGGTTCCGGTCGATCAGCTTGGCCCGCTCCGCGAGGTAGGCGGGATCGAGCATGGCCTCCGGCGTCACCTCCATCCCACGCGGGTCGGCGACGTACCGGTAGGTGTCGCTGAAGGCGAGCTTCATCGCCTCGATCTGCAGGTGCTGCGCCTCCGGCCCGTCCACCGGCAGGCCGCCGACGTCGAACTGCTCGAGGAGGCCGAGCGCGATCTGCGCCGCGATGCCCTGGCCGTTCGGCGGGATCTCGTGCAGCGTGTAGCCGTGATAGTCCTTCGCCGTCGGCGTCACCCATTCGGGGCGGAACGCCGCGAGGTCGGCGGCCGTCATGGCGCCGCCGTTGGCCCGCGCGTGCGCGGCGATCGCCTCGGCGATCTCACCCCGGTAGAAGGCCTCGCCCTTGGTCTCGCCGATCAGCCGCAGGGTCTTTTCGGCCCCCGGAAAAGTCACGAGCTCGCCGACATCTGGCGCCCGACCCCGCGGCAGGAAGAACTCCGAGAAGCCCGGCTGGCGGGTGATCGCGTCGATCCGCGCGGCGGCGGCCCATTTCTGCTGGACCACGACCGGCGCGAGGTACCCGCGCTCGGCGATGCGGATCGCGGGCTGCATCAGGTCGGCGAAGGGGAGCCGGCCGAAGCGCTCGCTCAGCGCCGCCCAGGCGGCCACCGCGCCCGGAACGGTGACCGAATCCCAGCCGCGCATCGGCGGCCGCTCGGCGGCGCCGTACTTCGTCAGGAAGTAGTCCCGGCTCCAGGCAGCCGGGGCGCCGCCCGAGGCGTTGAGGCCGTGAAGCGCCTTCCCGTCCCACAGGATGCAGAAGGCGTCGGAGCCGAGGCCGTTGCTGCACGGCTCGGTGACGGTCTTGGCCGCCGCCGTGGCGATCGCGGCGTCGACCGCGTTGCCGCCGGCCTGGAGCATCTGGATGCCGGCCTGTGCCGCCAGCGCGTGCGAGGTCGCCACGCAGTTGCGCCCGAACATCGGCATCCGCAGCGACGGATACCCGGTCACCCAGTCGAACGGCTTCATGGCACAGTTCCCGGCCTCGGCAGCCCACGCGCTCCCGCGGCACTTGGCATACAGGATATCCGGCCTCGGTGAAGGCGTGACCAGGCAGATCCGCCAACGAAAAACGCGGGCCCGAGGACCCGCGCTTCGCGATCATCATGCTGCCTGACGGGCCGCCTCAGTAGGGGCGGCCGTAGAGCGGCGAGGTCGGATCCAGCCGGTCGACGAAGGAGAGGTCGACGTTGCGGATCGCCGACGAGCGGGCGCCGATGAACGGCCCGTTGGTGATCGGGTCCGGCAGGATGCCGCGACCGAACCGGTCCGTCGGGCCGTAGGGCGGGGTCAGCTGGTTCGAAGCCGCGATCAGGTACGGATTCAGGGCCGGGTTGCGCGAGCCGCCGGCGCCCGGAACGTTCGAGGTCAGCGGCACGTTGCCGGCGTCGAGCCAGCTGCGCGGGCGCACGCGGATCGGGAGCGGCCGGCTGACCCGGTAGATCGGGCCGGAGACGTAGCCATCCTGAGCCTGGGCCGGCGCGGAGGCCAGGGCGCCGAGGCCGGTGGCGGCGACGACGCCGAGAAGGGCGATCTTGAGCGAGCGCATGGCCAACCTTGTCCTTGAGTGCCATCAGTATGGCGACCGAAGCTTAACAGTTCGCCGCCTTTGACGATAAGACGCTTGGGCGAGGCTGTTGTTCCGTCCTTATGGCTGAGCTTGTGCGTTTTGCCACACTCCGGCCTCATTTTTTATTTTGCGGCCGCCGGATTAACGATCCGACCCCTCCCGGAGGCGCTGTCCCGGCCGATGCCGGGCACGCGCCCGCCGGATCGGGCGCGACCGAGAAGGCCGCCGTCGTGGCGACATCGGCGAGGTCGACGAGGCTCAGCGCGTCGAGCATGCAGCCGAGGGCCTGCGGCTCCGGCGGGCGCGCGAGGGGCGCGCAGAGCCATCCGTCGAGCTGGAAAGCCGTGTCGCGGGTGACGAAGCCGGTGCAGGTCCGCTGCGCGGGGCCCGCGAAGGTCACCTCCAGGGTCTCGACCGCACCGAACTTGGTGCGGATCTGGTCGCGGGCGCCGGTCCGGGCCACCGCCAGGGCCGGCCGGTCGAGGGCCGGACCGTTCGCGGCGCGCCGGGCCATGACGACGAAGAGCGCCGGCGGTGCGCCGGAGCGGGGCCCGCGGGTGAGCTGGATCCGCAGCGCCGGCGCCTCGATCGCCGCGACGTCGCCCTGGACGAGGGTGTCCTCGCGCAGCCCGGTCCGCGGATCGACGCGGGCGGACACGCGCACCGGATCGAGCCCGGGTTCCGCGAGGTTGAACTGTGCGACCGAGGCCGCGGGTGGCGCCGGAGAGGCCTGGACCGACGGGACGAAGGCGGTCTCCGCGGCCGCCGNGGGCGCCGAGGCCGGGGCCTCGCCGGGCCAGCGGGGGAGGGCCCACAGCAGGGCAATCGCCGCCGCGGCGAGGACGATGCGCAGGCCGAGAGATCCCGGGGAGACCGGGGCGTCAGCCGCGCGCGCGGCCCGTTCGCCCGGCACGCCGAGCCCGATCCGATCGACGAGGGGCGCTGTTCCGCTCAGGGGCGTGCTCCGTGGCGGCGGGAGGCCGCGGGGTAGTCGCCAGCGTCGCGCCGAAGGATTGAATTCCCCCTGCCGGCCCGAGGCCATCACCGGGTTTCCGGAGGCAGGGTGAATCGAGGGTTGCGCCGTCGGCGGCCTTGACAGCGCGCGCCCTTGCGCGCCTTGCTCGACCCGGCCGTCGCCCCCACCTCCGCGGAGGACGGGGTCTGCGGCCGCGCCCGTTTGGCGGGCGCGTCCGGCACGAACGATCCTTCGGCCGCTTGTACTGGCACAGGCGCGGCACCCGGATCGGTCGGGGTTTTCCGCGCGGAGACGAGAGATGGGTTACAAGGTCGCCGTCGTCGGCGCCACGGGCAACGTGGGCCGCGAGATGCTCGATATCCTGGCCGAGCGGGCTTTCCCCGCCGACGAGGTCGTGGCGCTGGCCTCGCGCCGCAGCCAGGGTCAGGAAGTCTCCTACGGCGACAAGACGCTCAAGGTCAAAACGCTGGACACGTACGATTTCGCCGACACCGACATCTGCCTGATGTCGGCCGGCGGCGAGGCGTCGAAGGAGTGGTCGCCCCGCATCGGCCAGCAGGGCTGCGTGGTCATCGATAACTCGTCGGCGTTCCGCTACGACGCCGACGTGCCGCTGATCGTGCCCGAGGTGAATGCCGACGCGGTGGTGGGCTTCACCAAGCGCAACATCATCGCCAACCCGAACTGCTCGACCGCGCAGCTGGTCGTCGCGCTCAAGCCCCTCCACGAGGCGGCCACGATCAAGCGCGTGGTCGTCTCGACCTACCAGTCGGTATCGGGCGCCGGCAAGGAGGCGATGGACGAGCTGTTCAACCAGACCCGCGCCGTGTTCACCGCCGGCGAGATCAAGCAGGGCGGCAAGTTCACAAAGCGCATCGCCTTCAACGTCATCCCCCACATCGACGTGTTCATGGAGGATGGCTACACGAAGGAAGAGTGGAAGATGGTCGCCGAGACCAAGAAGATGCTCGACCCGAAGATCAAGCTGACGGCGACCGCTGTCCGCGTCCCGGTCTTCATCGGTCACGCGGAATCGGTGAACATCGAGTTCGAGCAGCCGCTCACGGCCGAGAAGGCCACCGAGATCCTGCGCGCTGCCCCCGGCGTGCTGGTGATCGATAAGCGCGAGAACGGCGGCTACATGACCCCCCACGAGGCGGCCGGCGAGGACGCGACCTACATCTCGCGCATCCGCGAGGACGCGACGGTGGAGAACGGCCTGAACTTCTGGTGCGTCTCGGACAACCTCCGCAAGGGCGCCGCCCTCAACGCGGTGCAAATCGCCGAGGTGCTGGTCAACCGGAAGCTGCTGAACCGCGCCAAGCGCGCGGCCTGAGACATGCCCCCCTCCCGCCGGGAGGGGGGAGCCTCCCGTCGGATCCCTGGGACACGATTCCTGGGATCCGTCACGCGCTTGTCATCGTTCGGGCTCACGCCGCGGACCGGATCACACGGAGATTCGGTATGCGGCGCGCCCTCGTTTCCTGCCTCGTCGGTCTGAGCATCGCCGGACCGGCCCGGGCCGAGCCGCAATCCCGCAACGTCGTGCTGTTCGTCGCCGACGGGCTGCGCGACGGGCTGGTGAGCGCCGCGACCGCGCCGGCCATGGACGGCCTGATGAAGGCCGGGGTGCGGTTCACCAACACCCACTCCCTGTTCCCGACCTTCACCATGCCGAACGCCACCGCGATGGCGACGGGCCACATGCTGGGCGATACCGGCCAGTTCGGGAACACGATCTACACGGCCTTCCCGGTCCCCGGGGCGGGCGAGAGCCTCACGCCGTTCCTCGAGAACGACCCAGTCCTGGGCGACGTCGACGCCCATTTTGCCGGCAACTACCTCAACGAGGAGACGATCCTTCGGGCGGCGCACGCCCAGGGCCTCTCCACGGCCAGCGTCGGGAAGCTCGGGCCCGCGCTGGTCTTCGACCACACGGCGCGCTCCGGGCAGGAGAGTGTCCTGGTCGACGACAGCACGGGGCGGCCCGGCGGCATCCCGCTCGGCGACGAACTCCGCGCGCGCCTGCAGGCGGCCGGCCTGCCCCTGCAGGCGCCGACGCGGGGCGCCAACGGCCAGTCCGGCACCGCCGAGGTGCCCGGGACGCTCGCCGCCAACGTCGACCAGCAGGCCTACTTCACCGACGTGGCGACTAAGGCGGTCCTGCCGCTGTTCAAGGCGCGCGGTAAGCCGTTCGTGCTCGTCTACTGGTCGCGCGATCCCGACGGGACGCAGCACAATCAGGGCGACAGTCTCGGGCGGCTGGTGCCGGGGATCAACGGACCGACGAGTTTGGCTGCGATCCGCAACGCGGATTCCAACCTGGCCGCGCTGCTCGGCGCGCTGAAGGCGCAGGGCCTCGCGGAGAGCACCGACGTGATCGTCACCTCCGATCACGGCTTCTCGACGATCTCGAAGGAGAGCGCGACCAGCTTCGCCGCGTCGCAGAGCTATCCCGGCGTCCCCAAGGGCCAGCTTCCGCCGGGCTTCCTCGCCGTCGACCTCGCGCACGATCTCGGTCTCGGCCTGTTCGATCCGGACGCCAAGGGTGCCAAGCTCGGGCCCGACGCCTTCCCGAGCCGGGCCAACGGCCTGATCGGTGCGGATCCGGCGAAGCCGGCGGTCGTGATCGCCGCCAACGGCGGCTCGGATCTGGTCTACCTGCCGGAGGGCGACCGGACGCTGGCGCGGCGCGTGGTCGAGGCGCTGTCCCGGCAGGATTACGTGAGTGGCCTGTTCGTCAGCGCGGCTCTCGGCCCGATCCCGGGGACGCTGCCACTCTCGGCGATCGCCCTCGACGGGTCGGCGCTGACGCCGATGCCGGCCATCGTGGTCAACTTCCGGAGCTTCTCCACCGGCTGCGCCGATCCGACCACCTGCGGCGTCGAGGTCTCCGATACCGGGCTTCAGCAGGGGCAGGGCATGCACGGCAGCTTCTCGCGCGCCGACACCCGCAACGTCATGGGCGCGATGGGGCCGAGCTTCCGGGCCGGCCTGCGGAGCCCGGTCCCGGCGAGCAACGCCGACCTCGGCAAGACGATCGCCCAGCTCCTGGGCCTGACGATTCCCGGCAAGGGCCAACGGGTCGGACGCGTCCTGACCGAGGCACTGGCGAATGGCAGCACGCCGACCTTTGCCCGTGCGGAGGTTCGCTCAGAGCCGGATGCAGCCGGCCACGTCACGGTGCTCGCCTACCAGACGGTGGGCGAGGCCCGGTACTTCGACGCCGCCGGTTATCCCGGCCGCACCCTCGGCCTCGACGTGCCGGCCCTCTCGGCCGCCGCGGACGCGCGCTGAGCGTCGCGCCGTCCGGGCCCCCGGGGCGGAGCGCGTCGAAGCCGTTCCCTCCCGCGCCTCATCAGGATGTGCCCGCGTCGGCGGGCCTCGGAGGACGGCTCCGGGCAGGCGCGCGCTATCGGAAGGGCTCCGTCGAGGCCCCCGACACCACAGCCATTGGCCGCAGTGTGGATGAATCGGGCTTCTGCCTGAACCGACTACGCCATGCCGAGGGCCTGCATGTACAGCTCGAGGATCGCCTCCTGCTCCTGGCGCTCGCTGTGATCCTGCTTGCGGATGCGCAGGATCGTCCGGACGGCCTTCGCGTCGAAGCCCCGGCCCTTCAGCTCGGCGAACACCTCCTTGATGTCGCCCATGATGCCGGCCTTCTCCTCCTCGAGGCGCTCCAGGCGCTCGATGAACTGCTTCAGCTCGTCCGCGGCCACGCCCTCGGCCGACGAGACGTCGCCGCCGGGCCGCTGCGCGGCGGTGGGCATCGAATGGGCGTTCATGGGGCTCTCCCGAATGCACGGCGCGGTTGCGCCCTGGACCCGTGGTTAACGGGCCGGCCTTACCGGAAGCTTAGCCGATTCGCCGCCGAGCGGGCGCAGCCTCAATGGTCCTTGGGCTGCGCGGCCGCGAAGCCGGCCTGCTGCTCCGGACTCGCCTCCGTCTGGAAGCGCGCCTTCCACTCGGCGTAGGGCATCCCGTAGACCGCCTCGCGGCTCTCGTCCTTGGTCAGGGCCACGCCCGCGCCGTCGGCGGCGTCCTTGAGCCAGTTCGACAGGCAGTTCCGGCAGAAGCCCGCGAGGTTCATCAGGTCGATGTTCTGCACGTCCGTCCGCTCGCGCAGATGCGCGACGAGGCGGCGGAACACCGCGGCCTCGAGTTCCGTCCGGGTCCGGGGATCGATCTCGCTCATCGGTCGCAACTCTCTTCAGGTCGGGCGGGCCGCTCCCGATTTCGGGACCGGCCGGACGGAGATCCAGCCGCGAGCAGCGGGCGCAGGAGGCGGGCGAAGCGCGCGGCCCACTCCGCCTGCCCGTCCGCGCCGGCGATCAGGTCCTGGCGGATCTCCACGAGGGCGTTCGCGAGGCCGCGCGCGGTGGCGTGGCGGTCGATCGTGTCGCCCGGCAGGCCGCCGCCGTAGGGCTCGTTGTCGCCGACGGTGAGCCCGGCCGGATCGGCCTCCAGCGCGCGGATAAGCGGGCGCGCGAAGCGGTCGTCGCGGTCGTAGAGGATGCCGACCTGCCAGGGCCGCGCGATCCTGCGCCAGTAGGGCGTGAAACTGTGCATGGTCAGGAGCACGGGCGGCCGGCCCGCGGCCTGGGCGGCGGCGATCGCGTCGTCGATGGCCGCGTCGAACGGCGCGTAGAAGCGCGCGATCCGGGCCTGCTTGCCGGCCTCGTCGATCCGGGCATTGCCCGGCACGACGGCGCCGTCGGACAGGCGCATGACCAGGGTCGGGTCGGCGCGCCCGCGATTCGGGTCGATGATGAGGCGGGAGAAGTTCGTCAGGATCGCCGGGGCGCCGAGCTGCGCGGCGAGGCTCCGCGTCACCGCCGCCGCGCCGATGTCGTAGGCGATGTGCCGGGCATATTCCGACGCCGGCACGCCCAGCGCGATGTCCGGCGGGACGAAGTTCGAGGCGTGGTCGCAGGCGATGACGAGGCCGCAGGCGGGGTCGCCGGGGATGATCTCGCAGGGATGCGCCGGTGGGACGGCCGCTTCTGTCTCCGGACGGGTCACGGGGCTCCGAGGTCTTCAGAGGGTCTTCAGATCTGTGCGAGGGCGCCGATGGCGCTTGCCGTCGCGCGGCCGCTCGGGCAGATCACCTATCAAGGATCGTGCGCTCACGGCAAGAAACGGGCCCGCCGCCCCGACAAGAAACGGGCGGGGAGTGCGCGACGCGAACAAGAGAGGAGCCCGTTCGACGCCATGACCGAGACCGTTCCGCCCGTCACCGATGCGGCCACCCGGGACCAGCGCGCGCTCCTCGACTCGATCCTCGCGGCCGCGATCCGCGCTGCCCATCCGGATCTCTGCCTGCCGCCGCACCTGCCGGAGCCGAGCCCGGGTCGCCTGATCATCCTGGCCGCCGGCAAGGCCGCCGGCAGCATGAGCGCCGTGGCGAGCCGCTTCTACCGCCAGAAGCACGGGCTCGGTGACGACAGGATCGTCGGCCTCGCGGTGGCGCGCCACGGCTACGGGCAGGAAGCGCCGGGCATCCACATGGTCGAGGCGGGACACCCGGTCCCCGACGAGGCCGGCATCTCGGCGACCCGGGAAGCGCTGCGGCTCGCCACCGAGGCCGGGCCGGACGACGAGGTGCTGGTGCTGCTCTCGGGCGGCGGATCGGCCAACTGGATCGCCCCCGCCGGCGACCTGACGCTCATCGAGAAGCAGGCGATCACCCGGGCGATGCTCCGTTCCGGCGCGCCGATCGGCGAGATCAACACGGTGCGCAAGCACATCTCGCGGATCAAGGGCGGCCGGCTCGCCCTCGCGGCCCGCAACGCCCGGCGCGTCCTGACCCTGGCGATCTCCGACGTGCCGTTCGACGATCCGGCGGTGATCGCCTCCGGGCCGACCGTGCCCGATCCCTCGACCCTGGCCGACGCCCGGGCCATCTGCGAGAAGCGCGGCATCCCACTGCCCGAGGAGGCGGTGCGCCTCCTGAACGACCCCAACAACGAGACGCCGAAGGCCGGCGATCCCGCCTTCGCCCGCGCCGAGTACCGCATCATCGCCCGGCCGATCGACGCCCTGAACGCCGCCGCCGAGGCGGCCCGCGCGGCCGGCTACGAGCCGATCCTGCTGGGCGCCGACCTGGAGGGCGAAGCCCGCGAGGTCGCGGCCGAGCACGCGGCGAAGGCCAAGCGCCACAAGGCGGCCGGCAAGCGCGTCGCGCTGATCTCCGGCGGCGAGCTCACCGTCACCATCCGCGGCGAGGGCCACGGCGGTCCGAACCAGGAATACGCCCTGGCGCTGGCGGTCGCGCTCGACGGCGAGCCCGGCATCTTCGGCATCAGCGCCGACACCGACGGGACCGACGGTGGGCGCGGCCTCGCCACCGACCCGGCGGGCGGCCTCGTCGACCCCACGACCCTCGAGCGGGCCCGGGCCGCCGGCCTCGACCCGGCCGCGATGCTGGAGCAGAACGACTCCACCGCCTTCTTCGCGGCCCTCGGCGATCTCGTGAACCCCGGTCCGACCTGTACCAATGTCAACGACTGCCGCATCATCCTCGTCAACTAGGTCTCGCGTCTCGGCGGCTCAGCTCCTCCCGGCAGTCACGGTCCTCGGCCTCGCGCTCCTCGGCGCGAGCCCCGCCAAGGCGGACCTGCGCCTGTGCAACCAGACCGCCAGCAAAGTCGGAATCTCGCTCGGCTACCGCGATCCCCAGGGCTGGGTGACGGAGGGCTGGTGGGACCTGGCGCCGAAGGCCTGCGAGACGCTGCTCAAGGGCGCGCTGGCGGCGCGGTTCTACTACGTCTTCGCGGTCGACTACACGCGGGGCGGCGAGTGGAGCGGCCGTTCACTGATGTGCACCCGCGATTCGGAGTTCACGATTCGCGGCATCGAGGATTGTCTCGCCCGCGGTTACGACCGCAACGGCTTCTTCGAAGTCGACACCGGCGAGCAGAAGAGCTGGACCATCCAGCTCACGGATCCGAACCGGCCGGACGCGCCGGCGAAACCGTAATGTGAAGGCAGCGGCCGAGACTGCGGTCTTGACGCTGTCCGGCTCGGGATGCTCACAGCCGGTCTGCGCTCTCTGCGCCAGATCTTTCAACCGCCGGCGCTCGACGCCGCGCGGCAACGAGAACACGGAGGAAATACGCTTGAAACGGTCACGCCGCACGAAGATCGTCGCCACCCTCGGTCCGGCCTCCGATTCGCCGGAGATGATCGAGCGGCTGTTCCGCGCCGGCGTCGACGTATTCCGGCTCAACATGAGCCACCTGCCGCGCGGGAAGCTGCCCGAGAAGGTGGAGGCGATCCGCACCATCGAGCGCGAGGCCAAGCGGCCGATCGGTATTCTGGTCGACCTGCAGGGGCCGAAGCTGAGGCTCGGCACCTTCGCGGAGGGCGCCGCGATGATCGAGGCCGGTGGCACCTTCGTCCTCGACGGCGACCCGACGCCCGGCGACGCCGCCCGCTGCCACCTGCCGCACCCCGAGATCCTGGAGGCGCTGGAGCCGGGCCACGCCATCCTGGTCGACGACGGCAAGCTGCGGCTGACCGTGCTCGAGACGGCGCACAACCGGGCCGTGACCCGCGTCGAGGTCGGTGGCCGGATCTCGAACCGGAAGGGCGTGTCTCTGCCGCACACCGTGATCCCGGTGCCGGCCATGACCGACAAGGACCGGGCCGACCTCGATGCCGGCCTGAACGCCGGCGCCGACTGGATCGCCGTCTCGTTCGTCCAGCGTCCCGAGGACGTGGCCGAGGTGAAGAAGGTCTGCGCCGGCCGCGCCCTGGTGATGGCCAAGATCGAGAAGCCGCAGGCGCTGGCGCGCCTCGACGAGATCATCGAGATCTCCGACGGGCTGATGGTCGCCCGCGGCGACCTCGGCGTGGAGATGCCGCTGGAGCAGGTCCCGGGCGTTCAGAAGCGCATCACCCGCGGTGCCCGGCGCTACGGCAAGCCGGTGGTCGTGGCCACCCAGATGCTCGAATCGATGATCACCGCGCCGGTGCCGACCCGGGCCGAGGTCTCCGACGTCGCGACGGCGGTCTACGAGGGCGCCGACGCCGTGATGCTCTCCGCGGAGAGCGCCTCGGGCGCCCACCCGATCGGGGCCGTGGAGACCATGAACCGCATCGCCGAGCAGGTGGAGCGGGACGCGATCTACTGGTCGATCATCCGGGCGCAGAGCGCGACCCCCGACGAGACGGCGGCCGACGCCATCGCGGCGGCGGCGCACCAGATGGTCGACGCCTTGAGCCTCGACGCGATCATGGCCTGGACCAATTCCGGCTCCACGGCCCTGCGGCTGTCGCGCGAGCGACCGAACGCCACGGTGATCGCCCTGACACCCCGGCGCGAGACCGCCCGGCGCCTCGCCCTGGCCTGGGGCACGCACCCGATCGTCACCAAGGACGCCAGCGACGTGGACGACATGTCGTTCCGCGCGGCCAAATTCGCGGTGCGCGAGAAGTTCGCCGCCGTGGGGGATCGGGTGATCGTCGTGGCCGGCCTGCCGTTCGGCACGCCGGGCGCCACCAACCTCGTACGGCTGACCTTCATCACCCGCGAGCATGCCGAGAAGGCCTGACGGCACCGGGGTACGCGAACGGGGCCGACCGGCGCGTCAGTGCGCGACGGCCGGCTCCGGACCGGCCGCGCCCGCCGCGCCGGCGAGCCGGGCGACCTCCTCGGTGACCCGATCGGCGGCGACGTACTGGAGCATGTGGCCGATGCCCGGCAGCAGCACCAGCCGCGCGCCGGGGATCGCGCGGGCCAGCGGCACAGCCTGCGTGTCGGCGCGGACGATCGGGTCCGCCTCGCCGGAGATCACCAGGGTCGGCACGCGGATCGCGCCGTAGCGCGGGCTCTGCGCCGCGAGGGCGCGCGGAAGGCCGAGCAGGTCCTGGACGTTGGCGAGCAGCGTTCCGGGCCGCAGGACCAGGTCCGACCGCGCCAAGTCCGGGTAATCCGCCCGCGGCGGTTGCGGCTGGAAGACCCGGCGTGCCGCCTCGGGCAGGAAGTGGCGCGCGATCGGCAGCCCGACGGTCCGGCTGAGCAGCCACGCCACCGGCGGGGTCACGGCGAGCCGCCAGTACCAGGGCAGGTCGGGCATCCGGTCCGGCATGGGCATCGCCACCGGCGCCGCCAGGGCGAGGGCCGAGACCCGATCCGGGTGGTCGAGCGCGAGGGCGAGGGCGAGGGCACCGGCCCAGGAATGGCCGAACACGAGCGCCGGACCGACGCCCATGCGCTCCAGCGCCTCCGCGATCAGCCCGGCCTGCGCGGCGGGCGGCGCGGCGTCGCCGCCGCCGATCCGGTCGCTCCAGCCGAAACCCGGCCGGTCGAAGGCGATGACCCGGAAGCCCCGCGCCGCGAGCCGGCGGCCGATCCCCTCCATGGGATCCGACGCGTTGGCCGAGGCACCGTGCAGGAGCACGAGGGGCGGCCCGTCGGCCGGCCCGTCCTGCAGGGTCGCGAGCCGCCCCCCGGTGACCGTGACGAACGGACCCGCGGGCGGGTTGGCGGCACCGACCCGGAGCGTGATCACCAGCGTCGCCAGCGCGCCGGCCGCCAGCACGAGGCCGGCGAGGGCGAAGGGCAGGGCCAGAAGGGTGAGGAGGACGGCGGTCACCCGGGTCACAGGTCGCGGCCGTCAACCTCCGGAGTGAGGCGGTTGATCGCCTCGCCGATCTTCTCCATCTGCGGGTAGAGCGACCGCGCCCGCCGGAAGGCGGCCAGAGCCCGCGCCTTGTCGTCGAGCGATTCGTAGATCCGGCCCATCGCGGCCCAGGCCTCGAAGTGGCGCGGCTCCAGCACCAGGGCCCGCTGCAGGTCCGCCAGGGCGTCGTCCTTGTCCGACAGCAGCCAGAACACCGTCGCGCGCCGGTTCCAGCCCTCCGACCAGTTCGGTTCGAGGGCGGTGACGCGGTCCATCAGCTCGGCCGCCAGGGGGAAGTCGCGGTCGGTGACCGCCTGACGGGCGCGGTCGGTGAGAAGGTCGGCCGTCGGGCTGCCCGACCCGGCCATACGCCGCTCGATCAGCCGGGCAATCCCCTTGGCTTCCGCCGGATCCTCGCTGGCGCGCAGGCGCGCGAACAGGTCATCGAGGCTCGGCGGCTTGGGCGCCGGCTTCGCCTCGGGTGCGGCGCGGCCGGGACGCGCCGTGTCCGGAGCTGCCTGCGCCGGCACCGTCGCGGCGAGGGCCGACAGGCAGACCAGGGCGGCGAGGATGCGGGTCGGCGTCATGCGGCCAGACTGTGCGCGGGCCCGGCATCCGTCAACGTGCCGCGGTGCCGCGCGCATGCGGAAACGGCCGCGCCCCTCCGGGCGCGGCCGTCCCAACGTCGATCGTCGTCCGACCCGGCCTGGGCCGGGCGGAGAAGCCTCAGCCCTGGCGGGCCTTGAAGCGCTTCTGGGTCTTGTTGATCACGTAGACCCGGCCCTTGCGGCGCACGAGCTGGTTGTCGCGGTGGCGGCCACGCAGGGACTTGAGGGAGTTGCGGATCTTCATGGGTCTCTCGAGCCCGGAGGGCCGTCCGTTGTGCAAGGTATCGGGAACGTGGTCACGAGGCGGGACGCGGGGTCGCGTCCAGCGATCACGGCTCACGCATCGCGGGATGGCGCGGCCATATCAGGATTCGCCCCCGGAAGGCAAGGCGCGACGGCGATCGTGCGGAGGCGGGCCGGCTCAATGGACCCTGTCGAGATCCGGCACGGCCGGCGCGAGCACGAGCTGCCGGCCGATCTCGTGCAGCAGCACGTCGAGCAGCGGCTTCAGGCGCTCGAAGCCCAGCTGGGGCAGGCCGTCCTCGGCAGCGTTGTAGAGGGCCAGGGCCATCTCGGCGACGCGGTCGATACCGCCGGCCGCCACGTCGGTCGCGCAGAAGGCGGACTCGTCGAGGAAGCCGTCGCGGCCGCACTCGGTCACGTCGATGACGATCCCGTGCGCCTCGCTGACGCTGCCCTCGCTACTCAGGATGAAGCGGCCGCGCGCGAGGACCCAGCGGACCTCACCGGGCGCCGGGACGGTCCGGTGCTGCGCGATGAACAGGCCGCCCTGCCGGCGCAAGTCGTCGAGGTTCTGCGCGATGCGCCGCCGATCCTCCGGGTGGATGCGGTCCAGGAAGGCTCCGAAGGTCGTGCCGCTCCCGCTCTTCGTCCTGGGCAGGCCCAGCATCGTCGCGGCGACGGGGTCGCACCGGAGCACATCGTCGCCGATGTGCCAGGTCCAAGTCCCGACATGCGACACAGCGAGCGCCCGCGCCACGCTGCTGCCGCCCCGCCGCTTCGCGCGCACGTCGACGCCCACAGGCTCGATCTCCAGCCATTTTCAGGCGGTCTGCCCAGACCGCTTCATTGGTCGACACAATACTGAGATCACGAATGCGGCACAACGCGCAGCTTCGACAGGGCTGAGCTGTATCGCGGCGATGACAGCCCGATCAGGGCCGATGGTAAATGCCGGTCAATATCCCCTTGGCGAGGACCTGACCGCACATGGCCTCGATCAGCGCGCCGCGGCCCGGCCCCTCGTCCAGGGCGAGGGGAAGCCGGAGCGCGTAGAGCTGGAACAGGTACGGATGCGGCCCGTGCCCGCTCGGCGGGTCCGGCGGCAGCCACTCCGCGCGCAGGAAGCTGTTGCGTCCGACCGCCCGGACGGTGCCCGCGTGCCCTGGGCTCGGCAGCGCGCCTTCTGGCAGCGCGGCGAGATTCGGCGGGACCGACCACGCGATGAGATGGACCAGCGGCCGCGGCGTGGGGCTGCCCGCATCCTCAACGAGGATGACGAGCGCGGCGGTGCCCTCCGGCAGTCCGCTCCAGGCGAGGGGTGGCGACACGCCCGCGCCGTCGGCCGTGAAGCGCGCGGGCAGGTCGTCGCCGTCGGAGAAGGCCGGACTCGACAGGCTCACGGTCTCGGGCACATCGGGGAAGTCCGCGCGGGACGCCGTCTTGTCGAGGCCCGCCTTCAGCCCCGACAGGGCCTCGCCGATCAAACCGGGAATCTTCTCGAGCATCGCCGCGTCCTCCGCCGCGATGCCAACGGCGCGGTCCGCGACGCGTTCACGCCGAGCGCTCGGCCGCGACCATATAGTTCACCGCCTTGTCGCGGCTCGTGCGCCAGCCGTCCGTCAGCGGGTTGTAGGTGACCCCCACCGTGTCGGTGACGTCGAGCCCCCCGGCCCGGATCGCGCGGCCGAGCTCGTCCGGCGTCACGAACTTCTCCCAGTCGTGCGTGCCGCGCGGCAGCCAGCCGAGCACGTACTCGGCGCCCACGATGGCGAGCGCGAAGGAGCGCAGCGTGCGGTTGAGGGTGGCCCCGAACAGCATGCCGCCGGGCTTCACGGCCGCGCAGGCGGTCCGCACGAAGGCCGGCATGTCGGAGACGTGCTCGACGACCTCCATGATCAGCACCGCGTCGAAGCGCTCGCCGCCGGCGACCACCGCCTCGATGGTCTGCCCGCGGTAGTCCACCGGCACCCCGGCCGCCTCGGCGTGGGCCCGGGCCACCGCGACGTTCTGCTCGGCCGGATCGAGTCCGGTCACCCGGGCTCCGAGCCGGGCCAGCGGTTCCGAGAGCACGCCGCCTCCGCAGCCGACGTCGCAGATCGTCAGCCCTTCGAGGGGGAAGGGGGTCTTCGGGTCGCGGCCGAACCGGCGGCAGAGGGCGTCGCGGATGTAGGCGAGCCGCACCGGGTTGAACCGGTGCAGGACGCGCATCGGGCCGGTCTCGTCCCACCACGTGGCGGCGAGCGCGTCGAAGCGCGCAACCTCGCCGCGGTCGACGAACCCGTCGGTGACCCGGTCGGTGGCTGCCCTGTCCATGCGCGTTCCGTCCTCATGCCGACGGGCGGGATCCGCCGCGCGGCGTCTTGGCTGTGTCGTTGCTGCGTCGTGTCCGCGCTCTAGCACGACGTTCGCACGGAAGTCGCCGCGGCGCGCGGGCGCCATGCTTGGCCGGTTGTTGACACTCTCCCGGGCCGCTTGTACCCGCCGGGCACCGTCCGGACGGGGCTGCAGCGGCCCGTCCAATCGCCACCGGGAACCCGCGACCGAGAGACCATGCCCCGTCTGGTGATGAAATTCGGCGGCACCTCCGTCGCCAACGTCGACCGTATCCGCAACGTGGCGCGCCACGTCGCCCGCGAAGTGGCGGCCGGATACGAGGTCGCCGTGATCGTCTCGGCCATGTCGGGCAAGACCAACGAGCTGGTCGACTGGGTCAAGGACGCGAACCCGCTCTACGATCCGCGCGAGTACGACGCCGTCGTCGCGTCGGGCGAGCTCGTCACAGCCGGCCTTCTGGCGATCGCGCTCCAGAAGGACGGGATCAAGGCCCGCTCCTGGCAGGGTTGGCAGATCCCGGTGGTCACCTCGGACGCGCACGGCTCGGCCCGCATTGCCGAGATCGATCCCAAGAATCTCGAGGCGGGCTTCGCCAAGGGCGAGGTCGCGGTGATCGCCGGTTTCCAGGGCGTCCACGACGAGACCGGCCGCGTGACGACGCTCGGCCGCGGCGGCTCCGACACCTCCGCGGTGGCCGTGGCGGCCGCGATCGGGGCCGAGCGCTGCGACATCTACACGGACGTGGACGGCGTCTACACCACCGACCCGCGCATCGTCCCGAAGGCCCGCCGCATGGAGCGGGTGACCTTCGAGGAGATGCTGGAGATGGCCTCGCTGGGGGCCAAGGTGCTGCAGGTCCGCTCGGTGGAGCTCGCCATGGTCCACCGGGTTCCGACCACGGTCCGGTCCTCCTTCGATCCGCCGGACGCCGCGCGCCCGGGCACCCTCATCTGCGACGAGGACGACATCGTGGAACAGCAGATCATCACCGGGATCGCCTTCTCCCGGGACGAGGCGCAGATCACCCTGCGCAAGGTCAAGGACAGCCCGGGCGTCGCCGCCGCGATCTTCGGGCCGCTGGCGGATGCCAACATCAACGTCGACATGATCATCCAGACGGTGTCGGGCGACCAGTCGACCACCGACATGACCTTCACGGTGCCGTCCGCCGAGTACGAGCGCGCCCGGAAGATCCTCGACGAGGCCCGCGCGCAGATCGGCTACGCGCAGATCGAGGGCGCCACCGACGTGGTGAAGGTGTCGGCGATCGGCGTCGGGATGCGCAGCCACGCGGGCGTCGCCGCCAAGGCGTTCCGGGCGCTCGCCGAGAAGGGCATCAACATCCGCGCGATCACCACATCGGAGATCAAGTTCTCCGTGCTGATCGACGCCGCCTATACGGAGCTTGCCGTGCGCACGCTTCACTCGCTATACGGCCTGGACCAGGCCTGAGCCTGGGACGCGGGTTCGAGCGGGGCGCGTGGTGTGAACTGAACAGTCACGGGCCGATTCGCCGATCCCAGAACGCCTCTGGGGCCAGCGGTCCGGCCCTTCCGGCGCCGACCGTCCCGGGTTTGGCGCCAAGGTTGCAGGGTGGTCGACGCCAAGGCCACTCACCGACGCTGGAACGACGAACCGATGCCCGCTGCGCCCGGAGGCCCGCGCCTGCTGCTGCGCCGCCTCCGCGAAGCGATGGCGGAGCCGGTCAGTCCCCAGGCGCGCCTCGACCGCATCGTCGTCCTGATCGCCGCCAACGTCGTGGCCGAGGTCTGCTCGGTCTACGTGCTGCGCGACGACAACACCCTCGAGCTGTTCGCCACCGAGGGCCTGAACCGCGAGGCGGTGCACCAGACCCGCATGCGCACCGACGAGGGCCTCGTCGGCCTCATCGCGCGCACGGCCGAACCGCTCTCGCTGTCCGACGCCCAGAACCACCCGGCCTTCTCCTACCGGCCGGAGACCGGTGAAGAGGCCTACCACGCGTTCCTGGGCGTGCCGCTGCTGCGCGCAGGCAACACGCTCGGCGTCCTGACGGTCCAGAACAAGACCTACCGCGTCTACTCCGAGGAGGAGATCGAGGCGCTCCAGACCACCGCCATGGTGCTCTCGGAGATGATCGCCTCGGGCGAGCTGGAGGGGCTGGCGCCCGATGCGGGCACGGCGGCCCGCCGCCCGGTCCTGGCCCGGGGCATCGCCCTCGCGGACGGCATCGGCCTCGGCCACGTGGTGCTGCACGAGCCCCGCGTCGTGGTGAAGACGCTGATCGCCGAGAACGTCGAGCGCGAGGTCGCGCGCCTCGACGCGGCGATCGAGGAGGTCCGATCGGCGATCGACGCCCTGGTGGAGCGCGGCGACCGGATCGGCACCGCGGAATCGCGCGAGGTTCTCGAGACGGTCCGGATGTTCGCCCACGACAAGGGCTGGCTCCGGCGGATGCGCGAGGCCGTTGGCTCGGGCCTGACCGCGGAGGCAGCGGTCGAGCGCGTCCAGTCGGACAACCGCGCCCGGATGATGCGGCAGTCCGATCCGTACCTGCGCGAGCGGCTGCACGATCTCGACGACCTCACCAACCGCGTCCTGCGCACCCTGATCGGCCCCGAGGCGGCCGGCGCCCTGGTGCTGCCGGAGAACGCCATCCTGGTGGCGCGCACCATGGGGCCGGCCGCGCTCCTCGACTACGAGGCCTCGACCCTGCGCGGCATCGTCCTGGAGGAGGGCGGTCCGACCAGCCACGTCGCCATCGTGGCCCGGGCGCTCGGGATCCCGGCGGTCGGCGAGGTGGAGAACGCCACCGCCCTGTGCGACGCGGGCGACGCCATCATCGTCGACGGCGTGGCGGGCGAGATCCATGTCCGGCCCGGCCCCGAGGTCGAGGCCGCCTACGCCGAGATGGTGCGCCTGCGCGCCCGCCGGCAGGAGCAGTACCGGGCGCTCCGCGACGTCCCGGCCCAGACCCGCGACGGCGTGCGCGTCGGCCTGCACCTCAACGCCGGCCTGCTGGTGGATTTCAGCCACCTGCAGGAGACGGGCGCCGAGGGCGTCGGCCTGTTCCGCACCGAGCTGCAGTTCATGGTCGCGCAGCGCATGCCGTCGGCGGCCGAGCAGGAAGAGCTGTACCGCAAGGTCTTCGCGGCCTCGGCGGGCAAGTCCGTCACGGTCCGCACCCTCGACATCGGCGGCGACAAAATCCTGCCCTACATGGCCAAGCTCGAGGAGGAGAACCCGGCGCTCGGCTGGCGGGCGATCCGCATCGGCCTCGACCGGCCGGCTCTGCTGCGCATGCAGCTGCGCGCCCTCCTGAAGGCCGCCGACGGCGACCCGCTCAAGATCATGTTCCCGATGGTCGCCACGGTGGACGAGTTCGTGCGCGCCCGCGGCATCGTCGAGCGCGAGAAGGCCTACCTGAAGCGGCACGGCTACCGGCTTCCGACCGATTGCCGCCTCGGCGCGATGATCGAGGTCCCCTCGCTCCTGTTCCAGATCGACGAGATCGCCCGCGAGGCCGACTTCCTCTCGGTCGGCTCGAACGACCTGATGCAGTTCCTGTTCGCGGTGGACCGGGAGAACCGGCGGGTCGCCGACCGGTTCGATCCGCTGAGCGTCGCGGCGCTGCGCGCGTTCCGGCTGATCGCCGAGCGGGCCGACGCGGCCTCGTGCCCGGTCACCGTCTGCGGCGAGATCGGCGGCCGGCCCCTCGACGCCATGGCGCTGATCGGCCTCGGCTACCGGCAATTGTCGATGTCGCCGGCCGCGATCGGCCCGGTCAAGGCGATGGTGCTGAGCCTCGACGCGGCCGCCGTCGCCGAACTCATCGACGCCGAGATGGCGCGGATGCACGACGGCGACTCCCTGCGCCCGGCGCTCACGGCCTTCGCGCACGCGCACGGCATCCCTATCTAAGCGCGATAGCGACCCTTGCCGAACATTCGGCCGGGGTTGTACGGCAACGCCACGACGATTTCGGTCGACGCGCCGCGGCTTCCGCTCTCGGACGGACGAGGCGTGGATTTGGGGGACGTCCCGCCGGGTCCTGAACCTCCAAGCCACGCAGCTCCGTCCCGCAGGACGAGACCCGCGCCCGGCCCGGAACCGCACGCGCAGACCTGCAGAAACACGGGCGATGATCCCCTTTCCCACCGAGCGCCTCGACGCCATCCTGGCGCGGCACGACATCGTCACCGCGCAGCTCGCCTCCGGCGAGATCGATCCCGAGACCGTGGTCCAGCTCTCCCGCGAGCTGTCCGACCTCGACCCGGTCGTGGCGGCGATCCGCGCCTACCGCGCCGCCCTGGACAATCTCGCGGGCGTCGAGGCCCTGATCGACGAGCCCGGCACGGATCCGGAGATGCGGGCGCTCGCCGCCGAGGAGAAGCCGGAGGCGCAGGAGGCGCTCGAGGCCGCCCACCGGACCCTCCAGCTCCTGCTCCTGCCGAAGGACGCCGCCGACGAGAAGAGCGCGATCCTGGAAGTCCGCGCCGGGACCGGCGGCGACGAGGCCGCCCTGTTCGCTGGCGACCTGTTCCGGATGTACGCGAAGTACGCCGAGTCGAAGGGCTGGCGGGTCGAGGTAATCTCCGAGAGCGAGGGCACGGTCGGCGGCTTCCGCGAGGTCGTGGCCGAGGTGAAGGGCCGGGGCGTGTTCGCCCGCCTCAAGTTCGAGAGCGGCGCCCATCGGGTGCAGCGCGTCCCCGACACCGAGACGCAGGGCCGGATCCACACCTCGGCCGCCACCGTGGCGGTGCTGCCCGAGGCCGAGGAGGTCGACATCCACGTCAACGACGCGGACCTGAAGATCGACACGATGCGGGCCCAGGGCGCGGGCGGCCAGCACGTCAACAAGACGGAATCGGCGATCCGCATCACCCACCTGCCGACCGGAATCGTGGTGTTCGTCCAGGAAGAGCGGTCGCAGCACAAGAATCGGGCCCGCGCCATGGCGCTCCTGCGGGCGCGGCTCTACGACGCCGAGCGCAGCGCCAAGGATTCGGCCCGGGCGGCCGACCGCAAGGCGCAGGTGGGCTCCGGCGACCGCAGCGAGCGGATCCGGACCTACAATTTCCCGCAGGGGCGGGTGACTGACCACAGGATCAACCTGACCCTGTACAAGCTCGAGGAGGTGATGGCGGGGACCGCCCTCGACGAGGTGGTCGACGCCCTCATCACCGAGCACCAGGCGGAACTGCTGGCCGCCGAGGGCATGGCCTGATCCGCGCCGTGACGCCGGACGCGATGCAGGACCTGACCCGCCGCGAGGCGCTGCGCGCGCTGACGGCGCGCCTGCACGCGGGTGGCGTCGCCGAGGCGGCGGGCGACGCCCGGTTCCTGCTGCTCGGCCTCCTCGGCCTGGAGGCGCGAGACCTGCTGATCGAGGGGGATCGCCGCGTCGGCGCGGCGGACGCGGCCAGCGAGCCGGTCGCCCGCATCCTCGGCGCCTGGGAGTTCTGGGGCCTGCCGTTCCGGCTCGGGCCCGACACGCTCGTGCCTCGCCCGGACACCGAGATCCTGGTCGAGGTCGCGCTGGCCGCGCGGCCCGACCGCGCGGCGCCGCTCCGCTGCCTGGACCTGGGGACCGGGACGGGCTGCATCCTGACCGCCCTCCTGTCCGAGCGACCGCGCGCCACCGGCGTCGGGCTCGACCGCTCCGAGGGCGCCCTGCGCGTCGCCCGGGACAACGCCGCCGCCAACGGCGTCGGCGACCGGGCCCGCTTCGTCGCCGGCGACTGGTGCGACGCCCTGCGTGGCCGCTTCGACCTCGTGGTCTCGAACCCGCCCTACATCGCCCGCGCCGTCATCGCGACACTGGAGCGGGAGGTTCGCGGGCACGACCCGGCGGCCGCCCTCGACGGCGGCACCGACGGGCTCGACGCCTATCGGCGGATCCTCGACGGGGCCGGCACGCGCCTCGCGCAGGGCGGCCTGCTCGTGCTCGAGATCGGCTACGACCAGGCGGAGGCCGTCGCGGACCTCGCGCGCGCCGCCGGCTATCGCGAGCGCGGGTTGACCCGCGATCTTGCCGGTCATGACCGAGTCCTGTGTTTCGACCGGCCGGAGGGTCTTTTATCCGGCCACAGGGATGCCTAAGTCTGGGTCGACCATCCCGGCACCGAAAAATTGCTTGTTGCATCAACCGGGGAACGCTAGAGTCGGCTTGAAGATCGCGAACCGTCCGTTAAGACGGACGGCTGTAAGGTCGGTGGTGACCATGGGTCGCCGATTGGTTCGCTGATCCCCCTAACCCGTCGAACCAGAACGCGCCGGTGCCAGCGCGGCGGGACGACACATTCGAACCTGACAATCGACTGAGGATCGGCGGCTTTCACCGGGCGCCCGGTTCGAGGGGTGGTCAGGCAGACGCGCGGACCGGAGAGCGGTCCCACGCGCGGCGCCGCCGGATGCGCTTGGCCGGTTCGCGCCACGAGATCCGCCCGGGCGCCTCCGTAGACAGTCGTTTGCGTGAACGAGGGTCATAACAGACCGATGAGACCAAACCAGAATCGACGGATGCGCGGCCGGAACCGGCCGAAGGGTCCGAATCCGCTGACGCGCTCCTACGAATCCAACGGTCCCGACGTCAAAATCCGCGGCACCGCGCAGCACATCGCCGACAAGTACGCGCAGCTCGCGCGGGATGCTCTGGCGGCCGGCGATCCGGTCGCGGCCGAGAACTACTTTCAGCACGGCGAGCACTACTTCCGTATTGTCTCCGGTGCTCAGGACCAGAATCGTCCGGCCAACACCGGTGGTTATGCCAGTCGTCCGTACGACGATGACATGGATGAGGGCGACGACGACGCCCAGGGCAACGGCGGATCGCAGAACGGTCACGCCTATAACGGCTACGACGACAACGATCCCGGCCAGCAGCCGCAGCCCTACGAGAGCCGTCCGGACGGGAATCAGGACGGCCGCCAGGGCCGCGACCGGTTCCAGAACCGCGACCAGCGCCGGTTCGACAACAACGGCCGCCAGGATTACCGGCGCCAAGACCAGCCGCGTCAGGACTATCAGCGCCAGGACTACCAGCGGCAGGACTATCGCCAGGAGAACCGGCAGGATCGTCAGGACCGCCAGGATTACGGCCGCTCCGATTACCGCCAGGAGCGGCACGAGGGCCGGCCGGATCGCCAGGACCGTCCGGACAATCGGCAGGATGGCCGCCAGGACTCGCGTCAGGACAATCGCGGCGACCAGGGCCGCTACGAGAACGGGCGTGGCGATGCCCCGCGCGCCGAGAATCGGCCGGAGGCCCGTCCCGAGGCTCGCCCGGAGCGGGCCCCCCGCGCCGAGGCCGCGCCGCGCCGCCGAGGTGGGGCGCCCAGGCCGCCCGGCAGCGGCGCGAGCGGGCGTGGAGCAGGCCGCTCTGCCGCACGTAGCCGAGGCGGCGCAGGGGCAGCGGCGCCGGGTTGAGGACGGACAGGGCCCAGGCGAGCAGCATCGCCGGGCGGCTCAGCCCTCGTCGGAGGGCGTGGCCCGGGACGGTGCGCGGTAGCCGGTCGCCAGCACGTAGAGCTCGCTCGAATCGGCCCGGCTCGCGGCCGGCTTGACGTGGCGGACCGTGGCGAAGTCGCGCTTCAGGTCGGTGAGCAGCGCGCCCTCGGTGCCGCCCTGGAGCACCTTGGCGAGGTAGGCGCCTCCGGGCCCCAGAATCTCGCGGGCGAACTCCGCCGCGGTCTCGGCGAGGCCGATGATGCGCAGGTGATCGGTCTTCTTGTGGCCGGTGGCGTTGGCGGCCATGTCGGACATGACGAGGTCGGCGGGGCCGCCGAGCAGGCCGGTCAGCCGGGCGGGAGCCTCGGGATCGAGGAAGTCCAGGGTGATGAACTCGACCCCGGCCATCGGCTCGATCTCCAGGAGATCGATGCCCACGACCCGGCCCGTCGGCCCGACCACCCGAGCGGCCACCTGCGACCAGCCCCCCGGCGCGGCGCCGAGATCGACGATCTTCTGGCCGGGCCGCAGGAGCTTGTAGCGCTCGTCGATTTCCAGGAGCTTGTAGGCAGCCCGGGACCGGTAGCCCTCGCGCTTGGCGCGGGCCACGTAGGGATCGTTGAGCTGGCGCTCGAGCCAGCGCTTCTGGGACAGGGTCCGTCCGCGGCCGGTCTTCACCCGCTGCTTCAGTTCGCCCCGGACGCCGCCGCCGGAACTCGCGCCGCCGCGCCGGTCGCTCATCGCGCCGCCCTCATCGGACCGCCTTCCGGTTCCAGACCCCGTCCTCCCGCATCATGTTCATCAGCAATCCTTCGCGCAGGCCACGATCGGCGATGCGCAGGCGCTCCGAGGGGAACGCCCGGCGGATCGCCTCGAGGATCGCGCAGCCCGCGAGCACGAGATCGGCGCGGTCGCGGCCGATGCAGGGGTTGTCGGCGCGCTGCTCCAGGCGCGTGTCGAGCAGGTCGTCGATGGCGGTCGAGACCGCATCGTCGCTCATCCACAACCCGTCGACGCGCCGACGCTCGTAGCGGGCGAGCCGCAGATGCATCGCCGCGATGGTCGTGACGGTCCCGGACGTGCCGAGCAGGTGGAAATGCGGCGCCGTCGCCGCGGGCGCGGCGCGGAGCGCGAAGGCCGAGAGCTTCTCGGCCACCTCCTCGACCATACCCTCGAACATGCGCCGGGTGACCTCGGCGCCGCCGTGGCGCTCGGCGAGCGTGACTACGCCGACCGGCAGCGAATCCCAGGCCCGGATCCGCAGCGTCGGGTCGGTCGACGGGTTGGCGGCCGCCCCGTCCAGCCATGCGATCTCGGTGGAGCCGCCGCCGATGTCGAAGATGATGACGGATTCGGCGAGCGGGTCCGCGAGCGCCGCGCAGCCGGTGACCGCGAGATAGGCCTCGGTCTGCCGGTCGACGATCTCCAGGTCGAGGCCGACGCCGCGGCGGACGCGCTCCACGAAGGCGGCGCCGTTCACCGCGAGGCGGCAGGCCTCCGTGGCGATGATCTTGGCGCGCTGCACGCCGCGGGCCTGCATCTTGGCCCGGCAGATCCGCAGGGCCTCCACGGTCCGCTCGATCGCCGCCTCGCTCAGGCGGTCGGACGTGCCGAGCCCCTCGCCGAGTCGCACGATCCGCGAGAACGCGTCGATCACGCGGAAGCCGCTGAAGGTCGGCTCCGCGACCAGCAGGCGGCAATTGTTGGTGCCGAGGTCGAGCGCCGCGTAGGCGGCGCGGCGACGCTCGCGGCCCGGCACGGGGGCTTGCGTCTGGAGCGGCACCGCGCCGGTCTGGATTCGGGACGGCGCGGCCGCGGCGGTCTCGTCCCTCATCGGCGCGGCCGTCGATCCTTCGGGTCGGCCTTGAGCAGCGCGCTCGGCCTTACTTGATCTGCGACCCTACAGGCTCGGCGGGGAACTGCAACGCCCGATCGCGGTCGCGGTCAGGCGACGGCCTTCATCGCGCTGGCCCGGCGCGGGATGGGGCGCAGGAGGCTCTTCACCTGCGAGTAGGGGCGGGGCCGGTTGATCACCTCGTCCAGGCGCGACCACAGGGTCTTGGGCGAGAACGGCTTCGCGATGATCTCGTTCACGCCGAGCGCCACGGCCCGGTCGACCACGTTCCGGCGGGGCTGGGCCAGCATCAGGATGATCGGGATCGTGGGGCAGGGGGAGGTGGTCGGCGTCCGCGCGAGCCGGATGAACTCCTCGCCGGACAGGATCGACAGGTCCCAGTCGATGATGCTGATGTCGGGCTTGCTCTCGGCGAGCACGCCCAGCGCCTCGGCCCCGTCCGGCGCCTCCAGCACGCGCTTGATGCCGACGCGCATCAGCATGTCGCGGACGATTCGGCGGATGTAGAGACTCTCGTCGACCACAAGAGCGGAGAGATCGGGGAAAGTCGGTGTCGCGATCATGGCCGGCCGGTTCTGCGGGGCGCGGGGGGCAGTCTAGCCGGACAGCCTTTGCGTTTCGCTAACGCCTTCCCTCGAATGAGAAAGGCCCACCCGGGAGACGGGGACGGACTCCGTTGTTTGCCGCAAGAAAGTAACGAAACGGGCGCCTCTGGGCCAAGAAGGTCCTTGCGGTCAAGGCCCGATTGCGTCAGGACTGGGGCGTTATTCTTGGTTACCGCGACCTGGGGTAATGATAGTGCGGGGCGTGGGCTGTCTGGGATGGCGCGCACGCGGTATTCGAGACAAGGGCGGCGGACGGTTTTTGCGAGCTTTCTATGGGACGTGGTCGTGATTTCAGAGGGCCGCAGAAGCGCGGCTTCGACGAGAGTGGCGAGCCGAGATGGCCTGATCAGGCTCCCCCCAGCGGCGGATACGGCGGCGGCGGTTTCGGCGGTGGCGGCGGTGGTTTCGGCGGGGGCGGTTTCGACCGCGGCCCGTCGCGTGGCGCGGCTCCGGTCGCGTCCGGACCGGAGCGCGATGCGACGGTCAAGTGGTTCAACAAGGAGAAGGGCTTCGGCTTCGTCGAACTCGGCGACGGTTCGGGCGATGCCTTCCTCCACATCCGCGCTGTCGAGGCGGCCGGCCACGACGATCTGATGCCGGGCACCCGGCTGACGGTCACGACGGCCCAGGGTCAGAAGGGCCCGCAGGTCACGAGCGTCACCAGCGTCGACACCTCCACGGCCGAGGCGCCCGCGCCCCGGCGTGAGTTCCGTCCGCGCACCGGCGGCTTCGGTGCCGGCGGCGGCTACGGCGACCGCGATCGCGGTGGTTACGGCGGCGGTGGCGGCTACGGCGGCGGCGGTGGCGGTGGCGGCGGTGGCCGTTTCGCCAGCGGCCCGTCGGTCGAGATGAGCGGCACCGTGAAGTGGTACGATCCCGCCAAGGGCTTCGGCTTCGTCTCGGTCAACGACGGCGGCAAGGACGTGTTCGTGCACCGCTCCGCGCTGTCGCGCGCCGGTCTCGACTCGCTCGCCGAGGGTCAGCAGGTCACGCTCGGCGTGGTCGAGGGCCAGAAGGGCCGCGAGGCCCAGAGCATCAACGTCGAGGATTGAGGATCACGCGGCGGTCTCTCTCCCGCCGCGATCCGCGCGAAGACTGCGAGGCGGCGGCCCCCTCCGGGGCCGCCGCCTTCCTCGTTCGGGGACGATCCATGCGCCGCCTCGCTCTGTCCACGGCTCTGATATTGCTCGCGGGGGGAGCCCGGGCCGAGGACTTCACGGGCTTCTACGCGGGGATCAACGCGGGCTACGGCTGGGGACACGCGCGCGACGGCCGGATCGCCGGCCCGGCATCCGGGTCCGCCGCGGCCTCGGCCAAGCCGGACCCGTGGGCCGATCTGCCGCCGAGCGCGCGGAACGCGGCCGTCGCGATCCGCAAGTCCGGTCGGGACGCGGCGTCGGGACTGGTCGGCCCCTGATTCGGATCGGGCGAGCGCGGGGCAGGACCTCGGGTTGCGCCGCCATGCTTGGTCCTAAACACCTCGTTTCACACTGGAATCGTTCCGGAACATAGGCGTTGCGCCGCGGCTTCGGCCGCTGCTAGGTCGCGCCATGGGTTCACGGGAACGAGAGGTGGCGCCATGAGCGCCCGTGCCATGCCGACGCTGATCGACCGCGTCGCGATCGCCGGCCGGGTGCTGCTCGCGGCCCTCGGCGGTTACGCGGTCGCCGCCCTGGCGAGCGCGCTCCTGGCGCTGCTCCTCCCCCTCCCGCGGGCCGAGGCGGTCTCCGCCGGCACGCTCGCGAGCTTCGCCATCATGGCGGGGGCGGTGATCTGGGTCTTCGCGGCCCGCACGCTCGGCCGGGCGACGCTGGGCCTCGGCCTGACGGCGCTCCTGCTGACCGGCGCCCTGTGGCTCGCCGGCGCCTTCGCGCACGGGGCGGCCGCGTGAGCGCGGGGCGGAGCTTCCGCCAGGCGATGGCGTGGCTGCACACGTGGTCCGGCCTCGTGGTCGGCTGGGTGCTGTTCGCGATCTTCGTCACCGGCACCGCCAGCTACTACCGCACCGACATCTCGGACTGGATGCGGCCGGAACTGTCCGCGACAGCCCCCGATCCCGCCGCAGCGGCGACGCGGGCCGGCGCCTTCCTGCGCAGGACCATGCCGGACGCGGCCGGCTGGTCGATCAAGCTGCCGAACGCCGAGACTTCGGCCGTCGAGGTCTACTGGTGGCAGAATTTCAGCGGGCCGTTCCACCACGCGCTCCTCGATCCCGCGACCGGCGAGCCGGCCCGCGTCCGCGACACGCGCGGCGGCGACTTCCTGTATCGCTTCCACTTCGAGCTGAGCCTGCCGCCGATCTGGGGCCGCTGGATCGTGTCGGCCTGCGCCATGGTCCTGCTGATCGCGCTGATCTCCGGGATCGTGACGCACCGGCGGATCTTCGCCGATTTCTTCACCTTCCGGCGCGACCGCTCGGCGCAGCGCGGCTGGCTCGACGCCCACAACGTGGTCGGCGTGCTGGCGCTCCCCTTCCACCTGATGATCGTCTACACGGGCCTCGTCACCCTGTCGGCGACGCTGATGCCCTGGGGCATGAAGGCCGTCTACGGCGACGACATGCTGCGCTACTATGCCGAAGCCGGCCTCGCGACGCCGGGTGCGGCCCGACGCTGGTTGTCATCGGTGTAGAAGATGGCCGAACGA
>NZ_MLBW01000007.1:0-142317 GCF_036441335.1 Methylobacterium mesophilicum | reverse complement strand
GTCGGCGCGCAGGCCGAAGCCGCGTCGCCCGAAGCCGCGTCGCCCGAGGCCGCCCCCGCCGAGCCGGCGCCCGAGCCCGTGGCCATCGTGCTGACGCCGCCGTCCGATCCGGATCGGCCGAAGCGCGCCGGCTGGTGGTCCCGCACCAAGGCGGCTCTGACCGGCGAATGAAGCATTGCGCCCCCAGATAGAGCGCTATCTGGGGGCGCAACTTCTCGCAGAAGACCTTTTGCACCGCACCGGTGCCCCGAAACGCTAGTCGAGAGACTAGTCTATCCTTCACCATTGGTTGAAGGTTCTGTGTGACCATGCGCCCCGATTAGAGTGTCGGAGAGGCCCGCATGTTCAGTTTGCGCCGGCAGCGTCAGGTCCCTGACGCGCTAGCAACCCCGGTGATGGCGACCGCACCGGTCGAGACGACCGTTGCTGCGCCGGTCGAGACGGCACCGCCGCCCATCACGGAACCGGCCGTCGATCGGGAATGGCTGGCCCTCCTGGCGCGCCTGTCCGCCTCCGCGTCCGACGCCGGCACCTCGATCGGCTGGATGACCCACGACGCCTCCGGCACCGCCGAGCAGGCCCGACTCATCGCGGCCGCCAGCGAGGAACTCGCCGCGACCACGGGTGAGATCGCCGCCCGCTCCTCGTCGGCGGCCGAGATGGCCGAGACGGCCCGGGCCGGCATCGCCACCTGCGTGGGCGACCTGCACCGGGCCACCGACGGCATGCGCGGGATCGAGGAGGGCACCGAGGAGATCGGGAGCCGGCTCGACAGCTTCTCGACCGCCGCGCTGCGGATCGAGGAGATGGCCGGCACCATCGCGGCGATCTCCGCCCAGACCAACCTGCTGGCCCTCAACGCCACGATCGAGGCCGCCCGGGCCGGCGAGGCCGGGCGCGGCTTCGCTGTGGTCGCCGCCGAGGTGAAGACGCTGTCGGCGCAGACCGCGAAGGCGACGGACGAGATCCGGGCGCGGGTCAGCGGCCTGCGCGAGGAGATGGCCGCGATGCAGGCGGCCGTGTCGCGCAGCCGCAACGCCGTCGAGGCCGGCGCGGCCGCGATGGTGCGGGCCAATGCCCGCGTCGAGGCCGAGAGCGGCGCGGTCGCGAGCGTCGCCGCGCAGATGCGCGAGGCCTCGGAGATCCTCGGCCAGCAGATGCAGGCCACCGGCGACATCGCCCAGAACGTCGGCCGGATCGCGGAAGGGACCGACAAGGCCCGCCGGGAGATCGGTGACGCCCTCGCGCAGCTCGGACGGATCGAGGATCTCGGCCGCACGCTGCTCGACCGGCAGACCGGAACCACTGCGGACCAGCGGGTGATCCGCCTGTCGGCGGACTGCGCCGCGTGGCGCCGCGCCATCGCGGCGACCCTGGTCGGCATGCGCTCGACCGACACGCCGCCGGAGGGGATCCCCGCCGACGCGACCCGGCCGGCGGCCATCGAGAAGCCCCTGGCGCAGGCCCGGGAGCAGGCAGCAGCCCTGGTCCGCCACGTGCGCAGCCAGACCTGGGACTCGGCGACCACGGCGTTCGTCGCCTTCGAGGCGGCGGTGAAGGAAGCCCGCGCGGCGATCGAGGCCTGAGGGCCGGCCCCGGATCCGCCGCGACCCGGGGCCGTCTCAGGAGGCGATCGGACGTCCTCAGCCCGGCGGCGGCTCGGCTCTCGGGGCCGCCGGCGCCCCGTCGGCCTTCAGGCGATCCCGCTCCTTGCGCAGTTCCCGCTCGGCCAGCAGCCAGAACTCGATCTCGAAGCCCTCGGGCCGGTGGTTGCGCTCCCAGAGCTCGTAGGCCCGCTCGCGGATCTGCTCGAACGTGATGGCGTCAGGCGACCGTGCCGAAGGCGGCAGTGCCGCTCCGTCGGCCCCGGATGCGGGATCCGACGCGGGTCCCGGGGCGGAGCCGGACGCGGACCCGGGCGCGGATCCGGGCGCCTGTGTCCCCGCCATCGGATGATCCGGAGGCGGATGGAAATCGGGGGGCACTTCCATGGCGCCCGCCTCAGGAGGCCGGCTTGTCGAGATAGGCCGCGACGCTGGTGATCCGGCTCCCGACCATGGTCACGGCCTTGCGCAGACGCTCCTCGCTGACGCCGAAACGCTGCGCCCACTCCTCGCGGGTGGCGCGATCGTAGATGTCGATATGCGTCTTGCCTCTGGATTCGGTCGACATGCTGTGCCCGCTCCGGTTCGCCGTCAGGCGCGGCCCCGCCGCGCTCCCTGGAAGGACAACCGGACTCGGAGGCTTCGGTTGCCGCCGGCCGCGCGTCCCGCGCGGCCGGCCGGCGACGCGCCTCAGGGCGTGCTCGGCGCGGGCCTGGGCAGCGGCGCCGGATCCGCTTCGGCCGCTTCCGGTCGGACCCGCGCCGCCACGAAGGCGGTCACCAGCGGCACGAGCAGCGCCGTGACTACCACGCTCGCCGCCACCAGCACGGTGGCGGGCCCGGCGGCCTCCCTGTAGGCCGGGTTGGCGGCCGCGATGATCGCCGGCACGGCGGCGGCGTTGCCGGCCGTCGAGGCGGCGGCGACTCCCGCCACGCCGTTGCCCCCGGTGAGCCGGTCGGCGACGAACAGGACCGCCCCGGTGATCGCCACGACCGCCGCGCCGAGGCCGATGCCGAGGAGGCCCGCCTGCCAGATCTTGGCGAGGTCGAGCCCGAAGCCGAGGGCGAAGGCGAAGAACGGGATCATCACCGGCGCCGCCCCCGACAGGAAGGCGCGCATGTCGCGGTCGAGGTTGCCGAGGATCATCCCGATCAGCAGCGGCAGGATGCTGCCCACCAGCGTCGGCCACGGGAAGGCCGACAGGCCCGCCAGCCCGAGGGTCACCATGGTGAGGAACGGCCCGGATTCGAGGCTCATGATCGCGTAGGCGCCCGCATCCTTCGGGCGGCCGAACTGGCCCATCAGGGCGAGATAGAGCCCGCCGTTGGTGTCGTTCATGGCGGCGACGATCGCGAGGGTCGACAGCCCCGCGAAGGCGCCCCCGACCACCGGCGCCTCACCGAGGAGCTGGCCGACCACCACGCCCATGATCGCCGCGACACCGACCTTGGCGGCCAGCAGCACGCCGCCCTTGCGGGCGATCGCTGGGGCGGCGCGGAAATCGATGCCCGCGCCCATGCAGACGAAGAACACCGCCAGGATCGGCAGGGCGCCGTTGAACAGGGCGCCGGTGAACGAGCCGAAGAAGGTCGCGGTGTCCGGGAAGAGCGTGTGGAGGATCGCGCCGAGGAACAGCGGCACCACCATCAGGCCGCCGGGCACGCGCTCCAGGGAGCGCTTGATGGGAATCTGCATGGGTCGCCCTTCCGGTGCCGCCCTGTTCCGGGTCCTGGCACCCGCCGTCCCCCCGGCCGGGCTGCTACAACCTTTCGACAAGTCCGCGCAACTCGCGGCCGGAATGGTGCAAATGTTGACAAGTGCCCGGGCGCATCGCCGACTCGGCGCAGCCCGCTCGCTCCGCGGAGGCGTCCCCGGACGGCGTCGGCGCTGTCTCCGTCCCGCTCCGGCCCGCCCGACCCGGCGGCGGTCCGCCGCACGCGTGCCTGAACCGCGCCTGCCTGCCACGCGCTTGACCGTCGCACGCTTGACCGCCGCGCCGGCCGGTCTGTATGGCTCGCGACAACCTGACAACATGCACGCGAGCCGCGCTCGACCGGGCGGCGCGGCCAGCGAGGCTCCCGCCACGATGCGCCCGACATGACACGCCTGCGCCTCATCGCCGACGATCTCACCGGCACCCTCGACACGGCCGCGGGCTTCACCGGCCTGTGCGGAACGATCCCGGTCGCGTGGCCGGAGACCCTGACGGGGCGGGCTGCCGGCTGCCTGGCGATCGATGCCGGCACGCGGGAGGTCTCCACGGAGGCCGCCGGGCGGATCGTCGGCGCCCTCGCCCCCCTGCTCGACGGCGCCGACATCGCCTTCAAGAAGGTCGACAGCCTGCTGCGCGGCCCCTGGGCGGCGGAACTCGCGGCGGTGCTGCAAACCGGCTCCTGGGCGCGCTGCGTCGTGGCGCCGGCCTTCCCGTACCAGGGGCGCCGGACGGAGGGCGGGCGGCAGCTCGCCCGGCGCGGCGACGGTTTCGAGCCGGTCTCGGGCGACATCGCCGAGGCCCTGCGGGCGGTCGGGGTGCCGGNCGCCTTCGCGGGCGTGATCGACCGCATCCCGCGGCCCGGCACGCTGCTGGTCGCCGGCGGCGAGACCCTGAAGGCCCTCTGCCTCGCCCTCGCCGCCGCGCGCCTCGACGTCACCGGGCAGATCGCGCCCGGCCTGCCCCGCTCCACGCTCCGGGGCGGCCGCTGGGACGGCCTGCCGGTCGTGTCCAAGTCCGGCGCCTTCGGAACAGAGGGCGTCTGGCGCGATCTTCTTCACCAGAACGGCTTTCCGCGCAGCAGGAGCGACGCGTGACCCAACCTCTCGCCATCACCATGGGCGATCCGGCCGGCATCGGCCCGGAGATCATCGTCAAGGCCGCCGCCCGGCTGAGGGACCGCATCGAGGCGGGCGATCTCAGGCTCGTGATCATCGGCAGCGCCCCGGCCCTGCACCGGGCGGAAGCCGCGCTCGGCCTCCTGCCCGAGCCGATCCCCGAGGTCGCCGAGGACGGCGACTGGCCGGCGCTGTGCTGCCTGCAGGCCGACGCCGAGGGCGCGCCGATCGAGCCCGGCCGGCTCTCGGCCGACGGCGGCCGCTTCGCCTACAAGGCGATCGAGGCCGGCGTTCGCCTCGCCCTGGCCGGCCGGATCGGCGGCATCGTCACCGCGCCGCTCAACAAGGAGGCGCTCAACAGGGCCGGCTACCACTACGCCGGCCACACCGAGATGCTGGCCGAACTCACCGGCGTGCGCGGCTCGGTGATGATGCTGGCCCACGGCAACATGCGGGTCTCCCACGTCACCACCCACGTCGCCCTGGAGGACGTGCCCAAGCGCCTGACCCCGGAGCGGCTGCGCCTCGTCATCGACCTCACCGACCGGGCCCTGAAGGGGCTCGGCCTGGCGAGGCCGAAGATCGCGGTCGCCGCGCTCAACCCCCATGCCGGCGAGGGCGG
Organism: Methylobacterium mesophilicum; assembly: GCF_036441335.1. GTDB lineage: Bacteria > Pseudomonadota > Alphaproteobacteria > Rhizobiales > Beijerinckiaceae > Methylobacterium > Methylobacterium mesophilicum_B. The sequence continues at coordinate 137,262 of NZ_MLBW01000007.1, read as the reverse complement.
CCTGTTCGGGCGCCAGGACATCGACGTCAGCGCGCCGGTGATCGAGAAGGCCAACGCCGACGGGCTCGACGTGCACGGCCCGGTGCCGGGCGACACGGTGTTCGTGAAGCTGCGGGCGGGCCAGTACGACGCGGTGGTGGCGATGTACCACGACCAGGGGCACATCCCGGTAAAGCTGCTCGGCTTCGAGATCGACCCGGCCACGGGGAAGTGGATGGACCTGTCGGGCGTGAACATCACCCTGGGCCTGCCGATCATCCGCACCTCGGTCGATCACGGCACCGCCTTCGACATCGCCGGCACCGGCGTCGCCAACGAGCGCAGCCTCATCGAGGCGATCGAGTTCGCCGAGAAGCTCGCGGCCAGCCGCGCTGCGTGAGACTCGGCGAGTGACGGGGCGGCGATCCGCGCCCCGTCCTGAGGTGCCGCGGCGGTCGCGATCATCGCCGGAGCCAGCCTCCGTGGAACGCGAGCCCCCGTCCCGGGACGGGGGTTCGGCGGGCGTGTTTCACGTGAAACAGAACGGGAACGCGCCCTAGCGGGCGTCGACCTCCTGCGCCACGGCCTCGCAGGCGAACGGTGACGGCGGCGCCTCGACGCCGCGCCAGCGGCCGTAGGCCCAGGGGCGGTACCACGCCGCCCCGGCGGGCAGGCGCTCCGGCACGAGGTCGATGCCGTGGGTGCCGAACGGCCCGCAGCGGCAGATCCGGGCGAAGCCCATCCAGCTGCCGGGCCAGAGCCCGTGCCGGGCGATGGCGGTGTCGGTGTACTCCGAGCAGCTCGGCCAGTGGCGGCACTGGCGCCCGATCAGGCCCGACAGCGTCAGCTGGTAGCCGCGGATCGCCCAGTGGGCGGCGCGCCGGACCATGCCGTCAGGCGGCCTGCCGCTTGGCGGCGATCTGGTCGAGGGCGTCCACCACCGCGTCGAAGGTGAGGAGCGTCGAGGCGTGGCGCGCCTTGAAATCCCGCACCGGCTCGAGCACCGCGAGGTCCGCCCAGGCCCCGTCCGGCGCCGGGCCGTTCTCCTTGAGCATGGACCGCATGGTCTCCCGGAGGCCGCGCAGCTCCTCCGGGGTGGCGCCGACCACGTGCCGGCCCATCAGCGACGAGGAGGCCTGCCCCAGCGCGCAGGCCCGGACCTCCTGGGCGAAATCCGCGACCCGGCCATCCGCGCCCAGGACGAGGTCGACCGTCACGGTCGAGCCGCACAGGCGGGAATGGGCCGTGGCGCTCGCGTCCGGATTCTCGAGCCGGCCGAGCCGGGGGATGTCGGCGGCGAGTTCCAGGATACGGCGGTTGTAGATGTCGTCGAGCATCGGGTCCTCGGCCGGAGGCACACTGCCCATCGGGGCTCTGCCGCGTGCATCGCGCATTGCGCGTTGCGCCGCGAACGATGATATAGGCCCGATGCGGCCGCTTCGCGAGGAGGCGGGCCGTCGACCAGGGTCGCGCCCACGGCCACGGTGGTTCCCACGGCCTTTCGTCCATCCCGGGGCGCCGGCTTGAAACCTTTTCGAGCCCGGGATCTTCCCTCGAACGCCCGACGCGATCCGACGATGTACGCCAAGCCCGACAGCACCCCGATGAAGTCCCGCATCGCGCGGGCCGGAGATGCCATGGATGCCGCGCTCAAATCCTTGTCCTACCAGGGTGACGGCCAGGGTTTCGACCGGAACGGGATCGAGGGGCAAGGGCTGAACGGCATGCGCAACGACAATCGGCCCGCCGATGACGGCCGCCCCGTCGAGGTGGCGCCGGAGCCGGCTTCCGCGACCCGCGTCCCGGACGGGATCGAGACCGGCCGCCCGAGCCGCGCCGAGGCCGAGGCCGCCGTGCGGACCCTCCTGCGCTGGGCCGGCGACGACCCGACCCGCGAGGGCCTGCTCGACACCCCGGCCCGGGTCACCAAGGCCTACGAGCAGCTGTTCGGCGGCTACGGCGTCGATGCCGAGAAGCTGCTGGAGCGCGTGTTCGAGGAGGTCGAGGGCTACTCGGACATCGTGCTGGTGCGCGACATCCCGTTCCACTCCCACTGCGAGCACCACATGGTGCCGTTCATGGGCCTCGCCCACATCGCCTACTACCCGACCCGCGGCGTGGTCGGCCTGTCGAAGCTCGCCCGCGTGGTCGACACCTTCGCCCGCCGCCTGCAGACGCAGGAGACCATGACCGCCCAGATCGCCGACGTGATCGAGAGCATCCTCAAGCCCCGCGGCGTCGCCGTGATGGTCGAGGCCGAGCACCTCTGCATGGCGATGCGCGGCGTCCAGAAGGCCGGCGTCTCGACCATCACCAGCCAGTTCCGCGGCGTCTTCAAGGACAACGCCAACGAGCAGGTCCGCTTCCTGACCCTGGTGCGCGGCGGCGCCAAGTAGCCCCGGGCGACGTCTCGACCATGACCGCGCGCGACACCGCCTTCGCTCCCCCCGGCACCCGCGCCGAGATCGAGGAGGGCACGGCTCTCACGCCCCGGTTCGACCGCGACGGCCTCGTCGCCTGCATCGCGGTCGACGCGCGCGACGGGCAGGTGCTGATGCTCGCCCACATGAACGCCGAGTCGCTGGCGCGCACCCTCGAGACCGGCGAGGCCTGGTACTGGTCGCGCTCGCGCCGGGAGCTCTGGCACAAGGGCGCGACCAGCGGCCAGATCCAGCGCGTCGTCGAGATGCGGGTCGACTGCGACCAGGACGCCCTGCTGATCCGCGTCGAGGTCGGCGGCGACGGCGGCTGCTGCCACACCGGCCGGCGCGACTGCTTCTACCGCAGCGTCGTCCGGGAGGCGGACGGCCGGGTCGTCCTGAAAGCCGCCGGGCGATGAACCGCCCTCTTGCCACGCGGTGGCAAGACGAGTCCGCCGACCCGCATTTCCCGCCCGGGACCGTCGAGCCGGTCCGCCCGCCGCCGAGCCCCGGCCCGCAGGTCGGGCTCGCCCTCGGGGGCGGCTCGGCCCGGGGCTGGGCGCATATCGGGGTGATCCGCGCCCTGGAGGAGGCCGGCATCACGCCGACCGTGGTGGCCGGCTGCTCCATCGGCGCCGTGGTCGGCGCCTGCTACGCGGCCGGGCGCCTCGACCGGCTCGAGGCCTTCGCCCGGGCGCTGACCCGGCGCCGGGTCGTGGGGCTCATCGATCCCCGCCTGCCGGGCTCCGGCCTGATCGCCGGCAACCGCCTGCGCCAGCGCCTCGCCGCGGATCTCGGCGCGCGCCGGATCGAGACGCTGCCGATCCGCTTCGGCTGCGTCGCCACCGAGTACGGGACCGGTCACGAGGTCAGCCTGACCGAGGGCCCGGCGGTGGACGCGGTGCGCGCCTCCTACGCGATCCCCGGCCTGTTCCCGCCGGTGGCCCATGACGGCCGCGTGCTGATGGACGGGACGCTGGTCAACCCGGTGCCGGTGGCGCTCGCCCGGGCGCTCGGGGCCGACCTCGTCATCTGCGTGAACCTCAACGGCGACACCGGAGGCCCGGTCGCGCGCGAGGCGCCGCACCCGCCCCCGCCGCGCCGGGGCTTCCTGCAGGGGGTGCGCGGGCGCCTGCCGGGCTTCGACCGGCCCGAGCCCGAGATCGCCGTGCCGGGCATCGCCCGGGTGGTGCTGGACGCGTTCAACACCACGCAGGACCGGATCTCGCGGGCGCGGCTGGAGCGCGACCCGCCGGACGTGGCCATCGGCCCGGATCTCGCCGCCTTCGGGCTGTTCGATTTCCACCGGGCCGCGGAGGGCATCGCCCTCGGGCACCGCGCCGCCCGCGCCGCCCTGCCCCGGATCCGGGCCGTGCTGGAAGGCGCGGCCGCGCGGGCCTGAGGGGTCCGGGCGCGCGCCGTCCGGAGGGGGCCGTCATCCGGTTGTCGTGGCCGCCTGCGATGGGCGCCGGGCATGCTGGAGGACCTCCAATGTATACGAGTCGCCGTCAGATCCTGCTGTCCGGAGGCGCCGGCCTCGTCGGGCTGGCCACGGGCCTCGGACGGCCCGGCCTGAGCCGCGCCGCCGACCGGCCGCTCCTGACCCACGGCCTCCAGTCGGGCGACGTCGGCACCGACTCGGCGGTGGTCTGGGCCCGGTCCGACCGGCCCGCCCGGGCGATCGTCGAGTGGGCGACCACCGAGAGCTTCGCCGACATCCGCGGCGGCGTCTTCGCCGACGCCCTGCCGGAGACCGACGGCACCGTGAAGGTGGCGCTGACCGGGCTGCCGGCCGGCCAGGACGTGTTCTACCGGGTCCGCCTGGAGGACGTCGCCGCGCCGACCATCGTCGGGCCGGCCCAGGTCGGGCGGTTCCGGACCGCGCCGGCGGACCGGCGCTCGGTCTCGTTCTGCTGGTCGGGCGACACGGCCGGCCAGGGCTGGGGCATCGACGAGGCCCGCGGCGGCATGACGATCTACTCCGCCATCCTGAAGAACCGGCCGGACTTCTTCATCCATTCCGGCGACACGATCTACGCCGACGGGCCGATCCAGTCCGAGGTGAAGCTCCCCGACGGCAGCCTGTGGCGCAACCGGGTGACCGAGGAGGTCGCCAAGCCCGCCGAGACGCTCGCGGAGTTCCGCGGCCGGCACAAGTACAACCTCACCGACCGGAACGTGCTGGCGATGAACGCCGCCGTGCCGATCCTGGCCCAGTGGGACGACCACGAGGTCACCAACAACTGGTGGCCGGGCGAGCCCCTCACCCGGGCCGAGCACCTGAAGAAGAAGTACGCCGACCCGAACGTCCTGGCGCTGCAGCTGCGGGCCGCGAAGGCCTTCCACGAGTACATGCCGATGCGCTTCGAGCCGTCGGAGCCCGGCCGGGTCTACCGCAAGATCGGCTACGGCCCGCTGGTCGACGTGTTCATGCTCGACATGCGCTCCTACCGGGGGCCGAACGGCGAGAACCGGCAGACGGCGTACGGGCCCGAATCCTACTTCCTCGGGCCGCGGCAGATCGCGTGGCTGAAGCGGGCGCTGCTCGAGTCCCGCGCGACCTGGAAGGTGATCGCCGCCGACATGCCGCTCGGCCTCGTGGTGACCTACGACGTGGACCGCAACTTCGGCTCGGAGGCGGTGGCGCAGGGCGACGGGCCGCCGCTCGGTCGCGAGCTGGAGATCGCCGACCTCCTGCGCTTCATCAAGAGCGCCGGGATCCGCAACACGGTCTGGCTCACGGCCGACGTGCACTACACGGCCGCCCACTACTACGACCCCAACAAGGCGCAGTTCCAGGATTTCGACCCGTTCTGGGAGTTCGTCTCCGGGCCGCTCCACGCCGGCACCTTCGGGCCGAACGCGCTGGACAACACGTTCGGGCCGCAGCTGCGCTACGTGAAGGCGCCCGACAAGGGGCAGGTGAACCTGTCGCCGGCCGCCGGCTACCAGTTCTTCGGCCACGTGGCGGTGGACGGCGCCACCGAGCAGATGACGGTGACCCTCAAGGACGCGGCCGACACCGACCTCTGGCACGTCACGCTCGATCCCGTGAAGGCGTGAGGCAGGCGCAGAGAGGAACGCGGGATCCGGGCTCCCCCGACCCTGAAGAGGCGATGATGTTCACAGGTCTCCCGCGGAGACCGACGCTGATGAGGGAGCGCGGTGGGCCCCTCTCCCGCACGGGAGAGGGGCCCCGCGCCCGATCCTGAAACCATCCTGCCAAGGCGGATGTGTGGATCGGCGAGCAGCCCGAAGCGAGGGACGGAAACGCGCCGTTCCGGCGCCCCTACGCCATCGTGATGTAGTCGCGCAGGGCCTGGTGCTCGGCCTCGACGGTGGCGATCTTGCGCGCCACCACGTCGCCGATCGAGACCAGGCCGATCAGCCGGCCGTCCTCGCAGACCGGCACGTGGCGGAAGCGCCCGTCGGTCATCAGGGTCATGACCTCCTCGATCGTGGTGGTCCGGCCGCAGGTCGTGACCGCGGTGGTCATGTGGGCCGAGACCGGCGCGTCGAAGGCCGAGCCCCCGTGCCGGGCGAGCGCCCGCATGATGTCCCGCTCGGAGATGATGCCCGCCACCGTCCCGTCGGCCCGGGCGACCACGAGGGCGCCGATCCGCCTGTCGGCGAGGATCTGGATCACCTCATCGAGGGTCTTGTCGGGGCCCACGGTGACGACGGAGCTGCCCTTCTCGGCGAGGATGCGTGCGACGGTCATGGCTCTCTCCCTATGTGACGCGTCCGGTGCGCCGTCAGCCCGCGGCGCCCTGATGGCGTTCTCGGCCGGGTTGGCCCGACTCCTTCACATTGTGGCGAGTGTGTGACCGATCCGGCCGGATGGCAAGGTGCCGGGCGCCGAAGGTGGGCTTCAGTGCCGCCGCGGCTCCCGGGGATCCACCAGGGGGAACAGGAAGAAGCCCGCGATGAAGCCGCCGAGATGGGCGTCCCAGGCGATGGCGGCGTTCTCGCCGACGAGCGGCACGCTCACGAGGCCGAAGAGCAGGTTGGTCAGGAGCCAGATCACCAGGAACGACACCGCGGTGCGGTTGCGCAGCAGTTCCGGGATCGTCTCGGCGGGCCGGGGCGGCGGTACCTGCCAGGCCGGCGCGCCGTAGCCGGAGACCGGCGGCTGGAACACGAACCGGGCCGCGGCGGCCATCAGGGCCGAGATGCCCGCCGAGGCGCCGACCAGCGGCCCGGCGCTCAGCGGGTCGATCAGGATGTGGAGAAGTCCGCCGGCCGCCGTGCCGGCCAGCGCGAGCGCGCACCAGCGCAGGGCACCGCAGCGGCGCGCCACCGGGGCGCCGAAGGCCGCGAGCCAGACGCTGTTGAAGATCACGTGCATCCACGAGCCGTGCAGCAGCCCGTAGGTGACGAGCGTCCAGGGCTGGAGCGCGTGCTCGCCCACGATGTAGCGAGCGAAGGCTTCGCGGGCCGCCTCCAGGCCCGGATCGCCCGTGTCGGCGGCGGCGCGGATCACCTCGGAGGCCCGGCCGGGATCGAACCAGAGGGTCCAGCGCGCCGGCACCAGCGCGAGGTCGAGGACGAGGCGGATGTCCCAGGTGTCCGGCAGCAGGAACTCGCGGACCGCCTGGATCGCCAGGAGCAGCCCGATCGACGCGGTGACGATGCCCGGCATGTTGAACACGGGCACGCGGCTCTGCCGCGGGAAATCGGGGGAGGCGTCCATCGCCGCACCATGTCGGGGCGCGACGCGATCGGGCAAGCCCCGGCGACGTATTGAAGCTCGCAAAGACCGGTCGGATCGCGGTCCGTTTCACGCACCGCCCCGTCTTCACCCCGGATCCGTCCCGGATGGCCGCGGCGCGCCCGGCGGGGTGCGACGATTGTGTCGCCGGCTCCGACGCGCTACCCCCCGCCCCGCGCGCCGTCGGTGGCCCGGCGACGCGCGGGGCGGGGGGCGGCACGGCCCGTGCGCCCGGACGCGGTGAACGCCCGGATCGGCCGGTCACACCCCCGCGGATGTGCCAGAATGATCCGGGGATGAACCACAGGCGTTGAGAATCGGGACACCGATGAAGCATCCCACCAGTCGCATGCTCCACGCCTACTGGGAGCGCCTGCGCGGAGAACGGGCCGCGCCGGAACGCGCCGAGATCGAGCCGGGCGAGATCCGGCACCTTCTCGCCGACAGCCTGATCCTGGAACTCGACATGCCGAGCCGCTCCGCGAGCATCCGGCTCGCGGGGACCCGGGTCTGCGCCCTGTACGGCCGCGAGCTGAAGGGCGAGCCCTTCGCCCGGCTGTGGGGCTCCCGGGCGACCGATCCGTGGCGGATCGTCGAGATCGTCGCCAGCGACACGCTGGGCGTCGTGGCGGGCCTGCGCGGCACCAACGCGGCCGGCGAGGCGGCGGATCTCGAACTCCTGCTCCTGCCCCTGCGCCACCGCGGCCGGACGCAGGTCCGCGCCCTGGGCACCCTCAGCCTCGACGGCGCGCCGCACTGGCTCGGCCTGCGCCCGCTCGTGCAGGCCGAGACCACCTCCCTGCGCATCCTGCCGAGCCGCCGGAGCGAGCCGGCGCCGCCCGCCCGCACCGCCGTGCGCACGAGCGCGGGCTACCCCGGACCGGTGCGCCACGGTCACCTCCTCGTCCATGCCGGCGGGCGCGCCTGAGGACCGTATTCGTCCAAGATTACGTCCGCTCCGGGACGGACCGTTCGGTCGAATCAGCCGGCGCGGCCCGGGAAATCTTCGGCGCACAAGTCGATCGCGCGCGCCGCCGCGGCGCTCGATAGTCGATGTTTCTACAAGGCCGATAGACCGCGAAGCAGGAAAAAAGGGTTTCGTAACAGTCCGAGCCTAGTCTGCACCGGCCATTCTCCCGGCGCAGGACCAATCTCGGAATGATCGCGGTCGAGGCCACCGCTGGAACTGATCTGCGCGGCCTCGCCGCCGAGCCGGCGCGCGGCGCTGCCGACCAGCGCCGCCACCAGCGCGTGCGAGTCGCGGTGCTGGGCCGCTACATGCTGGCCGACCGCCGGGAATATCCCTGTCAGACCGTGGACATGTCGCCGGGCGGCGTGCGGCTGACCTGCGCGGTCAAGGGCGAGGTCGGCGAGCGCGTGGTGCTCTACCTGGAGCATATCGGCCGGATCGAGGGCGTCGTGGCCCGCACCTGCCCGGACGGGTTCGCGGTCCAGCTCAACGCCACGTCGCGCAAGCGCGACAAGCTCGCCTCCCAGCTCACTTGGCTGGCGAACCGGGAGATGCTGGGCCTGCCGGAGGGGCGCTCGCACGAGCGCCTCGTGCCGACCAACACGGCGGTGGTCCTGCGCGTCGAGGGCGGCCGCGAGATCCGGGCGCGCCTCATCGACATCTCGATGTCGGGCGTGGCGATCTCCTGCCCGGTGCCGCTGCCCCTCGGCGCCGCCGTCACGGTCGGCAGCACGCCGGGCCGGCTGGTCCGCTACTTCGAGGGCGGCTTCGGCGTGCAGTTCCTGCTGCCGCTCTCCCCCGACCGCTTCCATGCCGGGATGACGCTCTGACGCCCGTCCGGCCGGAACGGCCCGCGGTCAGATCTTCTTGGCGAGCTGCGCGGCGACCTCGTCGGCCGGCCGGGTCAGGTCCAGGGCGCCGAGGAAGCGGTTCTGCGCGTCCATGACGTAGACGAGCGCGGTGTGCTCCATCGTGTAGTCGCCGTCCTTGGCCGGTACCTTGCGGGCGTAGGCCCGGTACGCCTTCTCGGTGGCGGTGACCTGCTCGGGGGTGCCGGTGAGGCCGGTGATGCGCGGGTCGAAGCTCGACAGGTAGGTCTTGAGGCTCGCCGGATCGTCCCGCTCGGGATCCACCGTCACGAAGGCGACCCGCATGGCCTTGCCCTTCGGGCCCAGGGCGGCGAGCACGTCGGAGATCTGCTGCAGCGTGGTCGGGCAGACGTCCGGGCAGTGGGTGAAGCCGAAGAACACGAGGTGCGTCGCGCCGGCGAAGTCGCGCTCGGTGACCGTGCGCCCGTCCTGGTTCACCAGCGTGAACGGGCCGCCGACGCTCGGCACGCCCACCGGCGCCCGGTCGGGCAGGAACGCGAACACCGCCGCCCCGGTGAGGCCGATGAGGCCGAGGCAGAAGGCGAGCAGCGGGACGAGGGCGCGGCGCATGGGACGGGTTCCGACCTCCGGGGGAGGCCGGCACAGCACAGATCGGCGCGCGGAGGCAAGCCGGCGCGGTGCCGCCGGCGGCCCGGCGCCGCGCCNGGCGTTCTTGGTCCGGCCCGAGATCGTGTCGGGGCGACCGCTACGGCTTGGAGGCCGGCTCCCCCGCGGGGCTCGCCGGGGCGGCGCCCTTCGGCGGCTCCTTGCCGAGATAGACGTATTCCGGCGCCGCCCGGAGCTGGTCCTTGGTCGTGTCGATCCGCGCCTGGAGGGTCTTGCCGTCGGTGCGGTCGAGCTTGAGCACGGACGGGTCGACCGCCACGTATTTCGAGCCGATGCCCAGGAAGCCGCCGACCCCGATGATCCAGGCCTTCACGGCGCCCTTCTGATCGAGGACGAAATCGGCGATCTGCCCGATGGTCTCGTTGGCGCCGTTGACGACGCTGGAACCGATCAGCTTGCTGGCGACCATGTCGTCGGGCGTCTGGGCCACGAAGGTCGGGCGCAGGTTGTCGGCCATGGTGGCGGGTGCGGCCGGCACCGGGGTCACGGCCGCGCCGCCGTCCGATCTGGCGCCGTCGGTCTGCGCCGAGGCGGTGGCGAGGCCGGCCAGCAGGAGGGCCGAGGCGAGGAGCGGGGAGCGCATCGGAGCAGGTCTTTCAGAGGGGGGCCGCACAGGGGGGTGGCGCCGCCTCAAGGTTCTGGCGGGGCTTAAGTTCCGCGCGGCCTCGGCGGCGATCGGGGCCGGCCGGGCGCTTTGCCGGCTGCGCGTCGGCGCCGGGAGCCTTTGACGGCGGGGCCTTGCGCCCCGCACAAGGCCGGCACCATGCTCCGCCTCGCCCTCTACCAGCCCGACATTCCCCAGAACACCGGCACGATGCTGCGCATGGCCGCGTGCCTCGGGCTGGCGGTGGAGATCGTCGAGCCCGCGGGGTTCGACGTCTCGGACCGCCACCTGCGCCGCTCGGGCCTCGACTACCTCGACCACGTGGCGATCACCCGGCACCGCTCCTTCGCGGCCTTCGCGGCGTGGCGGGCCGAGGCCGGGATCCGGCTCGTCCTCGCCACCACGGCGGGCGCCGTGCCCTACACGGACTTCGCCTTCCACCCGGACGATTGCCTGATGGTCGGGCGCGAATCCGCCGGCGTGCCGGAGGCGGTGCACGCGGTGGCCGACGCGCGGATCGTGGTGCCGATCCGGCCGGGCCTGCGCTCGCTCAACGTCGCGGTCGCGGCCGCGATGATCGCCGGCGAGGCCCTGCGGCAGGTGTCCGGGACGGCCCGACCACGCATCTAGGACGTGAGGCCTCTCGGGTCGGCCACCGTCTCTGAGAGCGGAGCGAAGCAATCAAGGCGGCGCCGCGCTCGGCCGATGTCCCGCCGCACTGGGTTGTTTCGCCGCGCTCGCAAGGACGGGATCGGCAACGGATCGCGTCCGGCTCGCTTGGTACACCGGGACTCACCCCCACCCCGCGAGACGCGCCGCCGCATGGACGACACCGCCTTCACGCCGTCCCGGCGCCACGCCGATCTCGGACCCGCCTTCTTCGATCCGGTGACGCCGGCGCGGTTCCCGCGGACGATCCTGCGCTACCGCAACCGGGCCTGGGCGGAGCGGGTCGGCCTGGACGGCCTGTCCGAGCCCGCGTGGATCGCCCATTTCGGCCGGTTCGAGCCCCTTCCGGGCAGCTTCGAGAGGCCGCTGGCCCTGCGCTACCACGGCCATCAGTTCCGCTCCTACAATCCGGAGCTCGGCGACGGGCGCGGCTTCCTGTTCGCGCAGCTGCACGACCGCCTGGACGGGCGCCTGCTCGACCTCGGCACCAAGGGCAGCGGCACGACGCCCTGGTCGCGCGGCGCCGACGGGCGGCTGACCCTCAAGGGCGGCGTGCGCGAGGTGCTGGCCACCGCGCTCCTGGAGGCGCAGGGCGTCTACACCTCGAAGAGCTTCAGCCTGATCGAGACCGGCGAAGAGCTCGTGCGCGGCGACGAGCCCTCGCCGGCGCGCGCCTCGGTGCTGGTGCGCCTGTCCCACGGCCATATCCGCATCGGCAGCTTCCAGCGCTTCCTGGCGCTCGGCGAGCCCGACAACATCGCCCGGCTCCTCGACCACACGATCGCGACCCACCGGCCGGAACTCTGGCGCGACGGCGTGGAGGACCGCGCCGTCGCCTTCCTGGAGGACGTGGTCGCCCGGGTCGCCCGGATGGGGGCGCAGTGGGCGGCGGCCGGCTTCGTCCACGGGGTGCTCAACAGCGACAACATCAACGTCACCGGCGAGAGCTTCGACTACGGGCCCTGGCGCTTCCTGCCGCATTTCGACCCGGACTTCACGGCCGCCTACTTCGACGAGAGCGGGCTCTACAGCTTCGGCCGCCAGCCGGAGGCGCTGTTCTGGAACCTCGCCCGGCTCGCCGACTGCCTGCTGGTGCTGGCGCCCCAGGCACGCCTCGAATCCGCCCTCTCGGGCTTCGGCCCGGCCCTGCAGGAGGCGTTCGCCGAGGCCCTGTTCCGCCGGCTCGGCCTCGAAGCCGCGCCGCGACCGGAGACCGACCGGCTGGTCTCGGCTGTCTGGCGGTTCCTGGCCGAGACGCGGGCGCCCTTCGAGCGGTTCTTCTTCGACTGGTACGGCGGCCTCGCCAGCGCCGGGCGGGCGGAGGCCGGGCCGGCCGCCGCGCAGTACCGGTCCGAGGCCTTCGCGCCGGTGCGGGCCGCGCTGGAGCCGCTCGCGCCCGCCCCGGGGGCGCGGCTCGACCACCCCTACTTCGCGGAGGCGCCCTGCACGCTCCTGATCGACGAGGTGGAGGCGTTGTGGGCGCCGATCGCCGCGGCGGATGACTGGTCCCTGTTCGAGTCCAAGCTCGCGGGGATCGCGCGGATGNAGAGGCGGGCCGGCGCGATCGAGGTCATGGAGATGGCCGCGCGCTGGTTCGAGGAGCGCCTGCGGTCGGGCCAGGGCAGCGAGGCCCGCGCCTATCTCGAGCGGCGCGGATTGCGGGACGAGACGCAGCGCGCCTTCCGCCTCGGCTACGCGCCGGGCGAGCGGAGCCGCTCGCGCCCGCCCCGGGGGCGCGGCTCGACCACCCCTACTTCGCGGAGGCGCCCTGCACGCTCCTGATCGACGAGGTGGAGGCGTTGTGGGCGCCGATCGCCGCGGCGGATGACTGGTCCCTGTTCGAGTCCAAGCTCGCGGGGATCGCGCGGATGGCGGAGGCCTGCGGGACGGCGCCCGCCTCGGCCTGAGCGGCCTCCTCGGCGAGCCGCCGGCGCTCCTCGGCGTAGCCGCCCGCGATCGCGAGATCGACCAGCCGCCGGGTCAGCCGGAAGGCCAGCCAGAACAGGGCGAGGCAGAGCAGGGTCGCTGCGGCGGCCTTGAGCGGATCCAAGGGGCTCCTCCGGTGATGCCTCCCGATGCGTGAGGCCTGATAGAGCCGCAGGCGGCCCGGGCGCAATTGGACTTGGTGCCGAGACAGCCATCCGGTCCCCGCTCCAAGACGGGGGATTGCGGCTCTCCCCAACGCGCGCGCGCCCGGAGGACGGGCGACCGGCGTGCCGGGACCGTCCCGGGCCGGCCTCGGATGTCCGCCAGCGCGGCGCTCCGTTCCGCGGATCTCGCGGATCCGGGCTCCGTGGGCTCCACGAACTCGCGAGCCGACCGACTGGTCACGGTGAGACAGCGACATGATCGCTTCCGCACGTCCAGCGCGAGAGCTAACCCGGCATACGAAATGAAATATCTCGAACATCAATTTTAATAATCGATGCGATATAAGTTGTATCGTACCGATATATGCGATCATAATTTGCTTCAGTTTCGCAAATCTGTTTGTATTTCAATCCATTATTCGGCAACATTGACCGCCATCGATTCGTATATTATGGCAAACCACATTACAGGAACTGTTTTTGAACCTTGGCTTCCGCCCCGACACAGGAATGCAGACATTTTTCTCGACCGACGACGTCCATCCCGGGGCCGCGTTCCGGCGTTGGCGGGAGATGGTTTGCGAACGCGTGGCACTCGCAGCGTTGCAGACCGATGACGCCGGCCACTTCCGGGGCAAGCTTGAGGTCACCGACATCGGCGGCGTGCCGATCTCGCGCCTCGCTCACACGAGCCTGCGGACGGAAGCGACAGCCGACATGGTCCGGCGGAACGGTCGGCACAATCGGGTCTGTGCCATTCTGAGGCTTTCCGGGAACGGCAGCTTTCAGCAAGGCGATCAAGAGGCGAGGACCCGGCCCGGCGATCTCGTCGTCCTCGATGCGCGCCCGGCCGTCTGCATGACGGAGGCGAGCAGTTCGCTCGTGGTCGATCTGCCGCGCGAGCGCCTGGAGAACGTTCTCGGCCCGTCCCGGCTGTTCAGTGGCCTCACAATCGGCGCGGATCTCGCTTCCACGACCCTGGCGAGCAGCTATCTCCGAGACCTTGTCCGGGTGGGTGACCGGCTCACCCCCGACGCGGCCGCGCGCATGGCCTCCATCGGGATCGACCTGATCGTGGCGAGCCTCGCGGAGCGGCTCGCGCAGGATGTGCCGCGCTCCACCCACGGCGCCGTCGCGGTCCAGCGCGCCAAGGCCTACATCGAGGCTCACTTGGGTGACGCGATGCTCGACCCGCCCCGGCTCGCCGCCGCGGTCGGCGTGTCGCTGCGGCGGTTGCAGGAGCTGTTCCACGAGCGCGGCCGGCACATCTCCGACTACATCTGGGAGCGCCGCCTGGAGGTCGCGGCCCGGCGTCTGGCCGACCCGAGCTGCGCCCACCTGTCGATCGGCACGCTGGCCTACGAAAGCGGATTCGCCAGCCAGGCCCACTTCGCCCGCCGCTTCAAGGAGCGCCATGGCCTGACGCCGACGGAGTTCCGTCTGGCATCCCGGCAGACCACGCCCGACGCGCGGCCCAGGGGGCGGCCGGTGCGCATTCCGGGGCCGGGTTGACCGGAAGGGCTCCGGCGCGTCCCCGGGTCGCCTTCCGAAGCGTCCGCGGACCGTGCTGATCGAGGGCGGCCGGCGACCGCGGCGCCGGAAGTCGGATCGTGCTATGGCGCCCGCGCCCGGACCACGCGGTCCGGCACCCGGATGCCCCTCGATCAGGCGGATGCCCTTGCGCGAGACCTTCCACATCGAAGTCCTCGGCCCGGAGCCGGACGAGATCCAGACGCGGATCTCCGTGCGTGTCGGCAGCCTGGAGAGCGCGCAGGAGCGGGCCCTGCGGCTGTTCGCCCGCGCGCGGGTGCCGCAGCGCTCGGGCGAGCCGGCCGAGGCCGTCCGGGTCATCGACGGCGCCGGCCGCGAGGTGTTCTATCGGACGCGCTTCGACGTCGGGGATTGAGGCGTCCGGAGCCCGCCGATGCGCACAGCCCTGATCCTGCCGATCCTCGTCCTCGCCGCCTGCGCGCTGTTCCTGCGCAGCTACACCCTGCCGCCGGCCCCGGATCGCCGGGGCGGCACCGCGCTCCTGCTGACCTGGCCGAACCGCCCGGCCTTCGGCAGCCCGCGGGCCGACTGCCTCGCCGGGCCGCCGGACGAGCCGGTCCTTCCCTGCCTCATCGCCTCCGTCGCCCGGGCGCGCGACGACGGGTACGCGCTGATGCAGCTGCCGTTCTGCGCGACCTGCTACGATCTGTCCGGGCGGATCGCCGTCATGGGCCGCGACGCGGCGGCGACGCGGGCGCGGCTGGAGCAGATCGCCCGCTTCGGATGGTGAGACGCGCCCGGGCGACGCTGTCCCGGGCCCGCTCCAGGGTCCGGGCCACCGGGAAGAGCGGGTCGCGGCCCGCCTCCACCAGCAGATGGGCGATCGGCCGGCGCGCCGTCCAGAAGGTGGTGCCGAGGGCGAAGTCCGGCGGCGCGCAGGAATCGATCCGGTCGACCGGCCAGTCGCCCGCGGCCACGGCCTCGGTCAGCCGGTGCACGAGCTGGACCCCCGGCGCGGTCTCCGGCCGCGTCTCGTCGTTGGCGATCTTCAGCACCCAGGCCTCCCGGCCGGTGACCGGCAGGATCAGCGAGGCCAGGAGCCGGTCGCCCCGGCGCAGGCGCGCGATCCGCACGCCGTCCGCAGCGCCGCGACCGGCGTCGAGTCCCGCGCCGAGATCGGCCAGGACGGCGCGCAGGAACGAGCACCAGCACGAGGCAGGCCGCGCTCTGGCCGCCCGCGAAGGCGAGGGCCGCCCCGGCGGCGCCGAGGCGCGGGATCAGCAGGAGCGACAGCGCCGCGACGGCGGCGAGGGTCGCGAAGGCGGCGGCCGCCTCCAGGCCGCTGGAGCGGGCGAAGTAGATCACCTGCCCGAAATAGTAGGCGCGGAACATCATCAGGATGCTCGCCAGGATCAGCACCGGGGCGAGTTCGCGCGCCTCGGCCCGGTAGTCGGGGCCGAGCAGCACCGCCACGACCAGATCGTCGAAGCACAGGAAGAACACCGCGCCGAAGGCCGCGATCAGCGTCATGGCCCGGGCGGCGTCGCTCAGCACCCCGGAGGCAGCCGCCATCCCGCCGACCCGCGCCTCGCGCTTGGCGATCGAGATCAGCGACAGGGCGATCGCCTCCCCGAACACGATGAAGCTCTGCTTCAGGAAGTCGGCCAGGGCCCCGTAGGCGCCGAGCCCCGCCGGCCCCACGGTCTTGGCGATGATCAGCCGGTCGAGGCTCTGGGCGAGCGCGGCCGTCCCGAAGGACAGCACCAGCGGCCAGCCGTAGGCGAACAGCCGCAGGGCCTCCGCCCGGCTGCCGCGGCCGGGCATCATCGGGGCGATCGTGGCGGCGGCGGGGAGCGAGGCCAGGGCGTTCGCCGCCGCCACCGCGAAGGCGAGATGGAGGGGATCCTGCGAGAGGTGCAGGGCCAGGCTGCCGAGGGCCAGGATCAGGACGGCGCGGCTCATCACCGAGGCCGCCACCGCCGCGGCCCGCAGGCGGGTCCGGGCGATCTCGGTGGAGCCCTCGAACAGGGTGGTCCCGAAGGCCAGCGCCAGGATCGCGGCCGCCATGCGCGCCGGCATGAGCCCGAGGGCGGCGGCGAGCGCGCTGCCGAGGCCGGCGAGCAGCAGCGTGCCGCCCAGGATCCGCACCACGGTGCCGACCTGCGCGGGCTCGCGCGCCTCGTCGTAGAGGGCGAAGAACGCGAATTTCGGCCACTGGCAGGTCGCCCCGTAGAGCACGAGTGCCCAGGACAGGACGTACAGGTAGGTGCCGTAGCTCTCCACCGGCGCGAGCCGCGTGAACACCGCCACGGAGGCCATGTTCAGGGCGGCCGCGAAGCCCCGGGAGCCGACGTAGATCAGGCTGTGCCGGGCGATCATGTCCTAGAACCGGTCAGACGCACCACGACCTCGCACCACGCTGGGACGGACCGGCCCCGCGGCGGGAGGTAACGCAGGGACGGCGCGCATGACAGCCCGGGGATTGCAGGCGGCGTGCCGCCGGCCCCGCCCCTCAGCCCTGGCCCCGCGGGCGGATCAGCGACCTGCCGGTCATCTCGGCCGGCTGGTCCAGCCCCATCAGGTCGAGGAGCGTCGGCGCGACGTCGGCCAGCCGTCCGTCGGCCAGGGTCACGCCGTCGACGCCGACGAGCGCGGCGGGCACCGGGTTGAGGGTGTGGGCGGTGTGCGGCTCGCCGGTCTCGGGATCGCGCATCATCTCGCAATTGCCGTGGTCGGCGGTCACCAGCAGCGCCCCGCCCTGGGCCGTCACCGCCTCGACGACGCGGCCGAGGCAGGTGTCGACGGTCTCCACCGCCGTCACGGCGGCCGCGAGGCTGCCGGTGTGGCCGACCATGTCGGGATTGGCGAAGTTCAGGATGATGAGGTCGTAGCGCCCGGAGCCGATCGCCTCCACGGCGCGGTCGGTGAGTTCGGGCGCCGACATCTCCGGCTGCAGGTCGTAGGTCGCGACCTTCGGCGAGGGCACGAGGATCGCGTCCTGCCCCGCGAAGGGCTCCTCGCGGCCGCCGTTCATGAAGTAGGTGACGTGCGGGTACTTCTCGGTCTCGGCCATGCGCAGCTGCGCGCGCCCGGCCCGGGCCACGGTCTCGCCGAGGCCGTTGGGCAGGTCGAGGGCCCCGAACAGGGTCTCGGCGAAGGCGTCGATCTCGACGCTGTACTGGACGATCCCCAGGGCGGCGGCGAAGCGGACCGTGCGCGCGCGCTCGAAGCCCGCGAAGGCCGGGTCGAGCAGCGCCTCCAGGATCTGCCGGGTCCGGTCGGCGCGGAAGTTGAAGCTCAGGATGCCGTCGCCGTCCCGCATGCCGGCATAGTCGCCGATGATCGCGGGCCGCATGAACTCGTCGGACACGTCCTGCGCGTAGGAAGCGGCGACCGCCTGCCCGGCCCGCTCGAACCGGGTCCCGCGCGCCTCCGTGAGGGCCTCGTAGGCCGTCTGGACGCGCTCCCAGCGCCGGTCGCGGTCCATCCCGAAATAGCGGCCGCACAGGGTGGCGATGCGGGCGCCCTTCGGGAGGGCGGCCGCGACGTCGGCGATGCAGGTGGCGGCGGAGCGGGGCGGCATGTCGCGCCCGTCGGTGAAGCCGTGGAGCCGGACCGGGATGCCGGCCGCCGTCAGCGCGCGCGCCAGCGCCACGGCGTGGTCCTGGTGCGCGTGGACGCCGCCGGGCGACAGCAGGCCGACGAGGTGACAGGTCCCCCCCGACGCGCGCAGCGCCTCGATGAACCGGATCAGGGCCGGGTTCCGGGCGAGGGAGCCGTCGGCGACCGCGGCGTCGATCCGCGGCAGGTCCTGCAGGACGACGCGGCCCGCCCCGATATTGAGGTGGCCCACCTCGGAATTGCCCATCTGCCCCTCGGGCAGGCCGACATCGGCACCGAAGGTCTTCAGCCGCGCCCGGGGGCGCTCCCGCATCAGCGCGTCGAAGACCGGGGTCCTGGCCTGGTGGACGGCGTTGTCGGCCACCGCGTCCCGCAGACCCCAGCCGTCGAGGATCACGAGCATCACGGGACGCGGGGTACTGTCGGGCACGGTCACAACTCTCCTGGGCTGCCGCGCGGGGCGCGCGGCCGGTCTCCGGGCCCTGACGCGGCCGGATCGTTGCGCGTGTCGATAATCGCCTTGGCGGCGCGAGACCACCGCCCCGAAGGACTAAGGGGCGACGGATGCGAGAGAGCGTCGGGCTTCTGACATGCCCCGGCCGCGCTCCGCACGGGGCGGGGCGCGGCCGACGGGGCCTCGGCCGGTCAGTTGACGCGCGCCGCGTCGGATCCCGGCGGGAGGCCGAGCAGGCGGCGCTTCCGGCGCAGGGCCGCCCGGAGCAGCGTCCGCCGGTAGCCCGGATAGGACAGGAACCCCACGGCCCAGGACAAGTGCATGGTCACGGCCGCCGGGCCGCTCATGACCAGGACGGGCTCCCGCGCCTTCAGCGCCAGGGCGAGGCCGCTCAGGACGCAGCCGCCGGCATAGAGCAGCAGCGGGATCAGCAGGGCGGGCATCAGGGCCGCCAGCGGCAGGGCCGCGACGGCGTAGAGCAGGACCAGGGCCGGCAGGATCTGGCGGGGGCGCGGCAGGCTGGCGTGCTTCTCGAGGGTCCGCGCGCAGCCGCGGCCGTAGTGCAGGTACTGCCGGGCGAGGCTGCGGAGGCAGGCCCGCGGGAAGTACGTGATGGCGAGCTCGGCGGCGAGGTAGATCCGCCCGCCCGCGGCGCAGAGCCGCCGGTCGAGTTCGGCATCCTCGTTGTGGGTGAAGGTCTCGTCGTAGCCGCCGACCCGCAGGAACTCGCGCCGGTCGAAGGCCGCGTGGTGGCCGTGGGCGACGTAGCCCGAGATGCCACCCTGCCGGTGGGCCGAGCCGCCGTTGCCGAGGCGGCTGTTCTGCGCGGCCGCGATCGCCCGCTGCAGCGGCGTGACCCCGACGGTCCGGAGCGGCACGACCACCGAGACGGCCTCGCGCAGGCGCATCGTGCGGACGAGGTTCTGCACGAACCCCTCCGGATAGACGGCGTGACAATCGGCGCGGACGAGGTAGGCGGAGGCGGGATGCGCCAGCCGCGCGGCGAGGTTGATGGCCGCCGCCTGGATCCGGCGCTCGTTGTGGACGAGCCGGATGCGCGGGTCCCGGGCGCTGAGGGCGGCGACGATCGCGCACGTGTCGTCGCGGCTGCCGCCGTCCAGCACCAGCAGCTCGCAGGCGATGGCGTCCCGTTCGGGCAGCACCGACGCGATGGCGTCGGCGATGTGCGCGGCCTCGTTCAGGGCCGGCATGGCGATCGTCACGAGCGGAGCGCCGGCGGCGCTCACGGGGTCCTGCATGGCGGTTCTCCCGAAACCCGAACCCGGTCGCCGGCCGATCAGAGCCGGTCGTCCCGGACGGGGACGGACGCCGCGCGCGGCGCGCCCCCGAGGTCTCATTTGTCGTGATTGGCTACGATTACGGTTGTTGATCACAACCACCACTTCAGTCGGCCGGGCCGATACGACGAAAGGTGTAATTCGAACCGCCGCACCGCGATGATAGCCCGTTCCGGCGGGACGACCGGGCGGCTCCACTTCCGATTCGCACCGGGTCCCACGAGCTCGACCACGGGCTCAGAGCGTCATGCGGGACCGCCTCGAATGATGAAATCTCTGGATGCGCTGGCCCTCGGCACGTCGGAACGCGGGCCGACCGAACAGCGGACCGACCCGTCGACGCTGCGGGTGACCGAGATCGCGCCCGACGACCGGATCGTCGCCTTCGACGCCGCGGGCCTCTGGCAGTACCGCGACCTGCTGCGCGTCCTGATCCT
Organism: Methylobacterium mesophilicum; assembly: GCF_036441335.1. Lineage (GTDB taxonomy): Bacteria > Pseudomonadota > Alphaproteobacteria > Rhizobiales > Beijerinckiaceae > Methylobacterium > Methylobacterium mesophilicum_B. The sequence goes on along the minus strand of NZ_MLBW01000007.1, from coordinate 117,022 downwards.
GCGGGACCTGAAGGTGCTCTACCGGCAGACCGCCATGGGCGCCTCCTGGGCGATCGCGCAGCCGCTCTTCACCGTCCTGATCTTCACGGTGATCTTCGGCCACTTCGCCAAGATCCCCACCGACGGCGCCCCCTACGCACTCTTCGCCGGCAGCGCGGTCGTCCTGTGGACGTACTTCTCCGAGGCGGTGCGGCGCAGCGCCAACGGCCTCGTGGCGGAGGCCGAGCTGATCCGGAAGATCTACTTCCCGCGGCTGGTCATCCCGCTGGCGACGGTGATCTCGCCGATGGTCGACTTCGCCATCGCGCTCGGCGTGCTGCTGGCCCTGATGGCCTGGTACGGGGCGGTGCCGGACTGGCACCTCGTGCTCGCCGTCCCGACCCTGATCGTCACGGCGATGCTCGCCCTCGGCGTGAGCCTCTGGCTCGGGCCGATCAACGTCCGCTTCCGGGACATCAAGCACACGCTGCCGTTCGTGATCCAGATCTGGATGTACGCCTCGCCGATCGTCTACGCGTCGAGCATCGTGCCGGCCTCGGTGCGCTGGGTCTACGCGCTCAACCCGATGGTCGGCCTGATCGAGGCGTTCCGGTTCGCCATCCTGGGCGGCACGCCGCCCGACGCCTTCGCGGTCGCCGTCTCGGTCACGGCCGCCTTCGCCCTGCTCATCAGCGGACTGATCTTCTTCCAGCGCATGGAGCGCTCCTTCGCGGATGTAATCTGATGTCGATGGCAATCAGCGTTCAGGATATCGGCAAGCAGTACTGGCGTGCCCCGCGCGCCGCGCACCAGAACTCGCTGCGCGACGCGCTCAGCGAGGGCGTCCGCGGCCTGGTGACCCGCCGCTCCGCGGCGCGCCCGTCGCAGGAGAGCTTCTGGGCGCTGAAGGAGGTCAGCTTCGGCATCCGGCACGGCGAGAATGTCGGCATCATCGGCCTCAACGGCGCCGGCAAGAGCACGCTCCTCAAGCTCCTGTCGCGGATCGCCGCGCCGACCACCGGCCGGATCCGCCTCGAGGGCCGGGTCGGGGCCCTGCTCGAGGTCGGCACCGGTTTCCACCGGGAGCTGACCGGCCGCGAGAACATCTTCCTCTACGGCTCGATCCTCGGGATGGACCGTCGGGAGATCGCCGCGAAGTTCGACGCGATCGTCGCGTTCTCGGAGATCGGCGACTTCATCGACATGCCGGTGAAGCGCTATTCCAGCGGCATGTATGTCCGGCTGGCCTTCTCGGTCGCCGCGCATCTCGAGCCCGACATCCTGCTCCTCGACGAGGTGCTGGCGGTGGGCGACTACACCTTCCAGCGCAAGTGCATGGACTTCGCCCGGCGCCTCCAGGGCAAGGGTTCGACGATCCTGCTGGTCTCGCACAACATGTTCAGCATCAAGACCATGTGCGAGCGCGTGATCTACATCAAGGGCGGCCGCGTCGCCTATGACGGCCCCACCGACGAGGGCCTGACCCACTACGAGCGGGACAGCTATCTCGCCGACACCGCGTGGTTCCGCCCCGACACCGGCGACCTGCCGGTCAAGATCAGCGACGTAGCGATCACCGACGAATCCGGCGCGCCGCGGACGCTGTTCCGCCACGGCGAGCGGATGCGGATCCGGGCCCGCTACAGCGCCGCCGAGCCGATCGCCGACCCGCACGTCCTGTTCTCGATCACCCGGTCCGACGAGCTGCTCTGCTGCAATTTCAGCACCCAGGCGGACGGCGCCGGCCTGACCGCCCTCGCGGGCGAGGGCGAGGTGGAGCTGCTGACGCCGCCGCTGACCCTGACCGCCGACACCTACACGGTCTCGATGGTGGTCCGGCAGCGCGACTTCGAGCGGCTCCTCGCGGCCAAGATCGGCGGCCGCTTCCACATCGAGCACCCCGTCTTCGCGCCGGACGTCTTCGGCGTGTTCCACGAGGCGGGGACCTGGACAACGAACGGCGCCGCGTCGCAGCGCTGAGGCCCGGAGGGCGTGATGGTCAGAGGCGCGTTTGAACCCGTCCGTGACGGCGATGGGGAAACCGCGGGCGGGACGGCGTCCCGCGCCGGGCGGATCCGGTCGAACTTCGCGGCCTTCGATGCCCGGGTGCGGCACGCGGAGCGTCTCGCGGCGGCCGGCGATCAGGCCGGCGCGGCCGTCGAGACCGCCATCGCGGCGACCCTGGCGGCGCACCGGCACTGCGGCGTGTTCGCGAGCCCGCGCCTCGAACGGTTGATGACCGGGATCGGCCGGACCCTCGACGGCGGCGGCCCGGACGGCGCGCGGGCCGACGGGGCTCCGTACCGGCGCGTCCTCCACGTCTGCACGCAGCTCGCCCCGGTCGGCGGCCTCACCAAGATGCTCGCGCTCTGGATCGGCGCCGACCGCGACCGGGTCAACGGCGTCGCCCTGACCCAGCATCGCGGCCCGGTCGACGGGCGGATCATCGCCGCCGTGCGCGAGAGCGGCGGCGGGATCCACCACCTGAACCACCACAAGGGCGACAAGCTCGCCTGGGCCCGGGAGCTGCGGCAGATCGCGCGCGGCTACGACGTCGTCGTCCTGCACATCCATTGCGAGGACGTGGTCCCGCTGATCGCCTTCGCGGATCCGGCGAAGAGCCCGCCGGTCCTGCTCCTCAACCACGCCGACCACCTGTTCTGGATCGGGACGCGGATCAGCCACGCGGTCATCAACCTGCGCGAGGCCGCGCGCCGGCTGGCGGTCGCGCGGCGCGGCGTCGATCCGGCCCGCAGCCTCCTGCTGCCGACCCTCATCACCCTGCCCGAGCGCCAGCGCGCGCGCAGCGCGGCCAAGCAGGCCCTGGGCGTCCCGGAGGACAGCGTCCTCCTGGTCTCGGTGGCCCGCGGGGCGAAGTACCGCAACGTCGGGCCGGTCACCTACGCGGACCGCCACGTCGACCTCCTCGCGGCGCATCCCCAGGCCCGGCTCATCGTGGTCGGCCCCGGCGAGCGGGCCGACTGGGAGCGGGCCCGGGCCGCCACCGGCGGGCGCATCGCGGCCCATGCCGAGCTGTCGGACCCGCGGGTCTTCTTCGAGGCGGCCGACATCTACGTCGATTCCTACCCGTTCGTGTCGTCGACCTCGATGCTGGAGGCCGCCGCCTACGGGCTGCCGCTGGTCACGCGCTTCGAGGCCCCCGCGGCGGCGGAGATCGTGGCGATCAACCATCCGGGGCTCGACGCCACGGCCCGGGTCGCCCACGACCAGGCCGCCTACGAGGCCCACCTCACGGCGCTCATCACCGACGCCGCGGCGCGGGACGCCGCGGGCGCCGAGAGCGCCGCCGCGGTCGCCGGCCTCTACGCGCCGGCCGCCTGNGGCCAGCAGGGCGGCGCGCACGCGCGTCGGCCGGAAGGCCTGCCGGATCGCCCGGTGCGGCATCAGGCGGAATGCCGTGAGGAACGCCCCCGCGGCGGCGCGGCGGTCGCCGCGGGCCGTGTGGGCCTCGGTGGCGTCCAGCAGGGCGTCGTAGTAGCCCTGCACGCTCCCGAAATAGAGCCGCAGGGCGGCGAGACGCGAGACGCCGAGCGCCGGCGCGTGGCGTCGGAAGACCACGCGGGTGAAGTGGATCCGGCGGGCGATCAGGCGGTCGAAGGTCCCCGCCGGCCGCTGCCGGAAATGCACGCAGGGCGCGGCGACGAAGCCGACGCCGTGGCCGCGGACGGCCCGCAGCTGCCAGTCCCAGTCCTGATCGCCGAGCAGGGCCTCGTCGAACAGGCCGATCGCGTCCACGACGGTCCGGCGCACGACCGTCGCGCCGATCTGCGGGAAGTAGCCGCTCAGCATGCGGCGCAGCAGCGCGCCCTTCTCGGACGGGAGATCCGGCGGCCAAGGGCCGTAGGTCGGCACGAGGTCGTGGTCGGCGGTGACGATCTGCCCGAACACGATACCCAGCTCCGGATCGGCCTCGAACAGGCGCAGATGCTCCCGGATATGCGCCGGCTGCCAGACGTCGTCGTCGTCGAGGAACGCCACGTAGGGCGCGCTCGCCCGGGTCAGGCCGGCATTGCGGGCCGCGCCGGCGCCGGGCCGGTCGACCGGGACGTGGATGGCGCCGAACGCGGCGGCGACCTCGGCGGCCGGCCCCGCCTCGCCGTTGTCGCCCACGATGATCTCGAAGGCGAGGTCGGGGCCTTCCAGAGCGCGGATGCTCGCCAGGGCCTCGCGCAGGAACGCGGGCCGGTTGCAGGTGGGCACCACGACGGAGACGCGGCGCCGCGCGGGTCGGTTCATACCCACTCCTCCCAGGCGTCGTAGGCGCCCCGGAGCAGGGCACCGAAGACGAGATCGTTGTCGAACTGCGTGACGAAGCTGCGCGCCACCGTCCCGGCGGGACGGGTCTCCACCGCCTGCGCGTAGACGATCCGGTAGCCCGCCTCCCGGGCGGCGTGGGCGGCCACCTTGGTCCAGTTGCCCGATTGCCCGAGCGGGATCGCGAAGCTGTCCGGCCGCACACCGAGGCGGGCCCCGATGGCGCGCCGGGATTCCTCCAGCTCCTCGGCCGCCTCTTCCGCGCTGAGGCGCCCGAAATCCGGGTGGGTCACGGAATGGCTGCCGATCTCGACCCCGTTGGCGGCGAGCGCCTCGATGGCGTTCCAGCCCAGGACGCCCGGCGGCGCGCTCTCGGGCCGGTCGAGCCAGCCCGACACGACGAACAGGGTCCAGGGGATCCCGAGATCGCTGAGGATCGGCGCCGCCCCGCCGAGGACGCTGCGCCAGCCGTCGTCGAAGGTGATGGCGAGGTCCCGCGCGCCGCCGCGCCCGTCGGCGATCGTGGCCGCCGGCACGAAGCGGTAGCCGAGACCGAGCGCGCGCTCGAGCTGGTGGCGGAAGCGCGCGGGGCTGACGTCGTTGACGCCGCATTCCGACTGGCCGACCGAATGGTAGCAGAGGATGCGGCCGCCCGGCGCCGGCCGCCGGATCCTTGCGAGGGCGAGCGTCGTGCGCTCGCAGGCCATCCGGGCGGCGGCGACGCGCGGGCGCGTCAGGCCGACCGTCCGGGCGAGGCTCTTGACCGGTGCGGGAATCATCGCAGGGCGTCGCGCAGGCCGTCGACGACCTGGTCCTGCTCCGCCTCCGTCATCGCCGCGTAGAGCGGCAGCAGGATCGCGTGGTCGCGCGCCCGCTCGGATTCGGGCAGCGCGAACCGCCGCGGCGCCTCCGCGTAGGGCGGCTCCAGATGCGCGCACATGATGCCCCGGCGGGTGGCGATGCCGCGGTCGAGCATCGCCTGCATCACGGCCAGCTGGTCCGCGTCGTCCGGGAGGCGCACGCAGTAGCTCTGCCAGTTGCTGCGCAGCCCCATCGGCTCGGACGGCGGCGTCACCCCGGGGAGGTCGGCCAGCCGCGCGCGGTAGCCGTCGGCGAGGGCGCGGCGCCGGGCGATCAGGTCGGGCAGCCGCTTGAGCTGCTCCCGGCCGATGGCCGCCTGCACGTCCGTCATCCGGTAGTTGAAGCCCGCGATGGCGTATTCCTCGACCACCACCCGGGCGCTGCCGTGGCGGGCGATGTCGGAGACGCTCATCCCGTGCTGGCGCAGCAGCCGGAAGGTTCGGTCCCACGCGGCGTTGGCGGTGGTGATCATGCCGCCGTCGCCGGTGGTCAGCACCTTGCGCGGGTGGAACGAGAAGCAGGCGATGTCGCCCGCCGGGCTGCCGATCGGCCGCCAGACGTCGCCCTGGAGCCGCTCGGAGCCGATGGCGCAGGCCGCGTCCTCGATCACCGGGATGCCCGAGCGGCGCCCGATCGCGGCGATCGCCTCCAGGTCGCAGGGCATGCCCATCTGGTGGACGCAGACGATCGCCTTCGTCCTCTCGGTGATCGCCGCCGCGGCGGCGTCCGGGGCCATGTTGTAGGTCGACGGGTCGATGTCGACGAAGATCGGCGTGGCCCCGCACTGGGCGATGGCGTTGGCGGTGGCGATGAAGCTGTGGCTCACCGTCACCACCTCGTCGCCGGGGCCGACCCCGACGGCGAGCAGCGCCAGATGCAGCGCGGTCGTGCAGTTCGAGACCGCGCAGGCGTGGGGCGCGCCGACGGTCGCGGCGAACTCCGTCTCGAAGGCCGCGACCTGCGGCCCCTGGGTGAGCCATCCGGAGCGGACGACGGCGGCGGCGGCCTCGGCCTCGGGGTCGCCGACTTCGGGCTTGGCGATCGGGATCATGCCATCGCCCGCCGCAGATGCTCGGAGCGGGACTCGTCCTGCCACCAGGCGACGAGGTCGGCGAGGCCCTCGGCGGCCCCGATCTTCGCCTCGAAGCCGATCAGCTCCTTGGCGAGGCTCGTGTCGCAGAGGCGCCGGGGCACCGGGTTCACGGCGCGCTCGGCCTCGTGGATCAGCGGCGTGCCGTCCCGGCCCATGATCCGGGTGAGGTGGCCGGCGAGGTCGACCAGCGAGGTCTCGACGCCGGTGCCGACGTTGAGCACCACGTCGGTGGCGGGCGAGATCGCCGACAGGATGTTGGCCCGGGCGATGTCGCGGACATGGACGAGGTCCATGGTCTGCATGCCGTCGCCGAACACGATCGGCGACTGCCCCTCGGCCAGGCGCTGCATCCAGCGGACCATGACCTCGGTGTAGCGGCCGGTCAGGTCCATCCGCGGGCCGTAGGCGTTGAAGTACCGGAGCGCGACGTAGTCGAGCCCGTGCATGTCGTTGAACGAGCGCAGCAGACCCTCGCCGAAGGACTTGGCGGCGCCGTACAGGGTCCGGTTGTCGTAGGGATGGTGCTTCTCGGTCGTCGGGAAGACCTCCGCCATCCCGTACACGGAGGCCGAGGAGGCCATCACCACCTTGGCGACGCCGGCCTCGACGCAGCTCTCCAGCAGGTTGAAGGTCGCGGCGGCCATCACCTCGAAGGCGTGGCGCGGCTCCGCGGCGCACTGCGTGATCCGGAGGGCCGCTTGGTGGAACACCACGTCGGTGCCCTTGACCAGCGTGTCCATCAGGGCGCGGTCGCGGATATCGCCCTGGACGAGGCGGACGCGGCCGGAGCCGAGGGCGTCCCCGAGATTCTCGGGACGGCCGCGGATCATGTTGTCGATGGCCACGATCTCGTCGCAGCCGGCCTCGACCAGCAGGTCGATGATGTGCGAGCCGATGAAGCCCGATCCGCCCGTGACCAGGATCCGGGTTCCGCGCAGGTCGCCGCTGAACCGGCTTCCCTTGGTGACCTCACGCAGCTTGGGCATCGGCGACCTCGCAGTAGCTGGCGACGGCCCGGCAGACGGTGTCGATCTGCGCGGACGTCATCTCGGGGAACATCGGGAGGGACAGGGTCCGGGCGGCCAGCCGCTCGGTGACCGGCAGGCGGCCGGTACCGTCGTCGAGGTGGCTGTAGGCGGGCTGCCGGTGGACCGGGACGGGGTAGTGGATGCCGGTGGCGATGCCGGCGGCGTTGAGGTACTGGCGCAGCCCCTCGCGGTCCGCGGTCGACACGGCGTAGACGTGGAACACGTGGTCGAGCCCGGCGGGAGCCGGCAGCTCCAGGCCGAGGCCCGCGAGCCGGGCGCCGTACTCCGCCGCCACCGCCTGGCGGGCGCGGGTCCAGGCCTCCAGGTGCGGGAGCTTCACCCCGAGCACCGCGCCCTGGACGCCGTCCATGCGCAGATTGAAGCCGTGGCGGACGTGGTTGTACTTGCCCTGCTGGCCCCAGTCGCGCAGGCAGCGGGCCGCAGCGGCGAGGTCGTCCCGGTCCGTGACGATGGCGCCGCCCTCGCCGTAGGCCCCGAGATTCTTGCCGGGGTAGAAGCTGAAGCAGCCGAGATCCCCGATCGTGCCGGCCTTGCGGCCGCCGCGCTCGGCGAGGTGCGCCTGGGCGGCGTCCTCGACCAGGGCGATCCCGTGGCGCTTGGCGATGGCGCCGAGCGCGTCGAGATCGGCCATCCGGCCGTGGAGGTGCACCGGCAGGATCGCCTTGGTGCGGGGCGTGATCGCCGCCTCGACCAGGGCCGGGTCCATGGTCCAGCCGACCGGGTCGATGTCGACGAGGACCGGGGTCGCGCCGGCGTACAGCACCGCCGCCACCGTCGCCACGAAGGTCGACGAGACCGTGATCACCTCGTCGCCCGGACCGATGTCGAGGGCCAGGAGGGCGAGGTGCAGGGCCGCGGTGCCGCTGCTGACGGCGACCGCGTGGCGGGCGCCGCAGGCCTCGGCGAAGGCCGCCTCGAAGGCGCTGACCGCCGGGCCGAGGACGAAGTCGCCGCTGCGCAGGACGTTGAGGACCGCGGTCTCGACGTCGCCGCCGATCGCCGCGTACTGCGCCTTGAGGTCGAGGAAGGGGATCACGAGGCCCTCGCAAGTGGCATGAGGTCGATGGGGGTGCCGTTCTGGCGCAGGGAGCGCATGGCGGCTTCGAGCATCTCGACGACGCGCAGGCCGCTGTGGCCGTCGGTCATGGGCGCGGTGCCGTTCTCGATGGAGTCGGCGAAGTGCTCGATCTCGACGATCAGCGCCTCGCGGAAGGACAGGTGCGGCGACCACATGTCGCCGGTCCGGTAGGAGACCATCAACTCGGTGATGTCGTCCGAGCCGCCGCCGACGGTGACGCCGCGGTCGTAGACCTTGACCTTCTCGATCGGGTCGAGGTCGTTGTAGACGATCATCTTCTTGCTGCCGCCGATCAGCGTCTGCCGCACCTTCACGGGCGCGAGCCAGTTGACGTTGATCTGCGCGACGACGCCGCGCGGGTAGAAGACGGTCAGGTGGGCCATGTTCTCGGGGCGGCCGCTGAAATGGCCGGTGCCGCTCGCCGAGATCGCCACCGGGGCGAGGTCCAGGATGTGGTCGAGGATGGCGAGGTCGTGGACCGCCAGGTCCCAGATCACGTTCACGTCGCGCTGGAACAGGCCGAGGTTCACCCGGGTCGAGTCGTAGTAGAACACGTCGCCGATCGCGTCGGTCGTGATGAGTTCGTGGATCTTCTCGACCGCGCCCGTGTAGACGAAGGTGTGGTCGACCATCAGCCGCAGGTTGCGCTTGGCCGCCTCCTCGATCAGCAGCCGGGCCTCGAAGGCCGAGGGCGTGATCGGCTTCTCGATGAAGACGTGCTTGCCGGCCCGCAGCGCGTTGATGGCGATCTCGAAGTGGGAGCTCACCGGCGTCGCCACCATGACGGCGTCGATCGCGGGATCGGCCACGAGGTCGCGCCAGTCCTGATGGAGCTGGACGGCGGGGTAGCGCTTGCCGGCCCGGGCGAGCGCGGCGGGCGACTGGTCGGCGATGGCCACCAGCTGGCAGCGCTCGCTCTCCGAGGTGCACCGGGCGAGGTTCGGCCCCCAGTAGCCGTATCCGACGATTCCGATCGAGATCATGACTGCATTCCCCTCAAGCAACCTTCAGAGGCTCGGCCGGCTCGGGCCGCGGCGACTGGACGGAACGGGCGCGCGCGGCGCTCTCGGCGCGCTTGGTGCGCGTGTCGCCGACGACCCGCGCGGGGCATCCGGCGACGATGGCGAAGGCCGGGACGTCCCGGGTGACGACCGCACCGGCGCCGACCAGGGCACCCTCGCCGATGGTGATCCCCGCCACGATGGTGGCGTTGGAGCCGATGGAGGCGCGGGCCTCGACCACGGTCTCGACGAGCTCCCACTCGCCGTCCCGCTTCAGGCTGCCGTCCGCGTTGGTGGCTTCCGGATAGAGCTCGTTGGTGAAGACCACGCCGTGGCCGACGAACACCTCGGCCCCGATCGAGACGCCCGCGCAGATGAAGCTGTGCGAGGAGATCTTGCAGCGCGGGCCGATCCGGCTGCCGCGCTGGATCTCGACGAAGGGGCCGATCCGCGAACCGCTTTCGATCCGACATCCATAAATATTGACTAGATCCGGGTAGAAGATGCCCACATCCGGTCCAATATCCGCATCGGTAATCGGCATACCCGCCGCTCCTTCCGCCGAAATTCTGTGCGTCAAAACTGCACAGAGCTGCGGACCGACGGGAACCCAGGCTTTCGATGCGGTTCGTCCGTCGAAAGGCGAACGGCGCCCATCCGAGGTGGCCCCTCCCGCCCCCGGCGCGCCGCTCGGGCCAGGGGGCCTACCTCGAAAGGCGAAGCCCCCGCCCCGGCATGGATGCCCGCGCCCGCCATTTGGAGGAGTCCCGGCCGGCTCGGCCGTTACGCATCATGCCGTCTCAGCCCTCATGAGCCCGTGAGGCCGGCGCGCGGTCCTGCCGCGCGATCGCCGCGCCCGGGCTCCGAGGGCGAGCCTTAAGGGGACGATGCGTGTCGAAGATTTCGACGAAGACCGCGGGAACACGCGCCACCACCCGCGCCGCCCGCGCCGGACTCGCGGCGTGCCTGCTCGCCGTGTCGGCGCTGCCGGCGGCCGCGGAGTACCGCATCGGGCCCGGCGACACGATCGAGGTCACGGCCCTCAGCATCCCGACCTTCAAGCAGGAGGCGACGGTCTCCACCGACGGCACCGTCATGGTCCCGCTGCTCGGGGACGTGCCGGCCGCCGGGCTCACCGTCGCGGAGCTGCGCCAGAGCCTGCAGAAGTCGCTGCCCGCCAAGGCGGTGCGGCAGCGCAACTCCGAGGGCAAGGAATCGATCGCCGTGCTCGAGCCGGACGAGATCGGGGTGCGGATCTCGAAGTATCAGCCGGTCTACCTGAGCGGCGACGTGACCAAGCAGGGCGAGCACCCGTTCCATCCGGGCATGACCGTGCGGCAGGCCATCGCCCTGGCGGGCGGCTACAACCTCCTGCGGTTCAGGATGGAGAACCCCGTCGTCGAGACGGCGAACCTGCGCGCCGAGTACGACAGCACCTGGGCGAGCATCCAGCGGGAATCCGCCACGATCTGGCGCCTGAAGGCGGTCATCGCCGCGTCGCGGGGCGACAAGTCCCCGCCGCCGGCGGACGTCGCCCCGGGCAGCCGCGCGACCCCGGCGCAGAAGCTCGCCGAGCAGCAGCTCCGGGTGCAGATGACCGACATCGCCAAGGAGAAGGACCACCTGCAGCGCTCCCTCAGCCGGACGCAGACGCAGTTCGCCAGCCTCAGCGAGCAGCAGGTCAAGGAGAAGGAGGGCGTCACCGCCGACGCCGAGGATTACGACACGGTGCGGGCGCTCTTCCAGCGCGGCGCCGTGGTCACGACCCGCCTGACCGATGCGCGCCGCGCCGTCCTGCTCTCCTCGACCCGCGCCCTGCAGACGACGGTCCAGCTCACCCAGCTCGAGCGCGACAAGAGCGACGTCGCCCGCAAGCTCGAGCGGGTCGACGACGTGCAGGCCATGGACGCCCTGGAGAAGCTCCAGGTCGCGGAGAACAACCTGGCGACGTACCGGTCGCGCCTGAACAGCATCAACGACAAGCTGGTCTACACCGGCGCCCTCCGGGCGCAGCTCCTGTCCGGAAGCCGCGCGCAGGCGGCGATCGCGGTCTTCCGGCAGAGCGGACCGACCAAGACGCAGATCGACGCCGCCGAGGACACGGAGCTCCAGCCGGGCGACGTCGTGGAAATCGCGCTCAAGCCGGACCCCGCCATGCGGGGCGTCGGCGACGGGGCCGGCCAGAACTGACCCACCCACCCCGGCTCGACGCGCCCATCGGGCCGAGCCGGCGTCCCTTTGACGGAGAGCGCTCCGGGGCGGTGACCGCCGCGGTGAGGAGAGATCCATGAACCGACACTCGACCAGCGCGTCCTTCCTGCCGATCGGTGCGACCCGCCCCGGTGGGACCGGAGCCTGGCGCGGCCAGCCCTTCTCGCCGGAGACGGAATCCCAGGTCTCGATCCTGACCATCGCGCGGCAGAACTGGCGGTCGATCCTGGCCTTCGCGGCCGTCGGCCTGGTCTGCGCCGGGATCTACGTCGCGACCGCGCCGGCCATCTTCACGGCCCGGGCCCGCGTCTACATCGAGAGCCGCTCCAGCCCGGTGACGGCCCGCGACACGCCCAATGCCGGGACCCCGCTCGAGATCGCCGAGGTCGAGAGCCAGGTCGAGTACATGCGCTCGGAGAAGATCGCCCTGGCCGCCGTGCACAGGCTCGACGCGGCGGCCCTGGAGGATCTGGCGGTGCCGACGCACCCGCTGGTCGCGAAGGTCCGGGAGTTCCTGAAGGCCGCCAAGGCGCTGCCCCTCCGGCTGGTCGGGGCCCAGCGGCCGGTCCAGGAATCCGCCCCCGTCAGCCCGGACCTCCGTCAGGCGCGGACGCTGCGCGAGAACGTGGAGGCCAGCCGCATCGGCGCCGCCTACGTCATCGAGGTCGGCTACAGCGCCGACCATCCCGCGACGGCGGCCGCCGTCGCGAACGCGGTGGCCGAGGCCTATGTCAGCACCGAGCTGGAGAACCGGGCCCAGGTCTGGAAGGTCGCCGGCGAGTGGATGCTGCCGCGGCTGAAGGAACTCCAGCAGCGCGCCAGCCAGGCCTCGCGCGAGGCCCAGACCTACAAGGCCGAGCACACCATCATCGACCTCGGCAAGCGCGGCCTCGTGGGCGAGCAGCAGGTCGAGGAGCTCAACACGGCCGTGGCCGCCGCGCGGTCCAAGACCGTCGACGCCCGCGCGGTGCGCGACCAGATCCGCGGGCTCCTCGACTCCGACATCGCCGACCCGGGGATCACCGAGGCCTTCAAGGACAGCGTGATCATCCAGCTGCGCCGGCAGTACGTCGACCTCGTGCAGCGCGCCGACGACCTGAAGCGCCGCCTCGGCCCCGACCACGAGGCGGTCCAGGCGATCCAGCGGGACATCCAGGCTGCCAAGCAGTCGCTGCGCACCGAACTCGAGCGCCTCGCCGTGTCCCTCGACCACGATTACGAGGTCGCCAAGGCGCGCGAGGACAGCATGACGGCGGCCTTCGACGCCCTGATCTCGAAGACGCTGATCATGAGCAACGCCCGGGTCAAGGCGAAGGAGCTCGACCGCACCGCCGAGACCTACGACCAGATCTACACGAACCTGCTCCAGCGCTACATCGACGCCGTCAACCAGCAATCCTATCCGCAGCCCTCCGCCCACGTGATCACGCCCGCGACCGTGCCGGACTCCCCGAGCGCGCCCCGCGGCAGCCTGATCATGCTGCTCGGTCTGCTGGTCGGCACCGGGTTCGGCGTGAGCGGCGCCTTCGCGCGGCACTGGTTCGACCGGACGATCCGCACGCCCCGGCAGCTGACCGGCCACGGACTGACCTGCCTCGCCGCCCTCCCCGAGCTGCGGCGCGAGCCCGGCTTCCGGGCGGCCCTGGCGCTGGCGCAGGCCCATGCCAACGAGGCGCAGCGCCCCGCCAGCGTCGAGGCGTTCCGGGCGAGCGCCGTGCGGTTCATGCCGCAATCGGTGTTCGTCGAGCGCCTGCACAGCCTGAAGACCCACGTCCTGGGCAGCGACCGCCGCGGCCCGGTCTTCGCGATCGGCGTCACGTCCGTGGGGGCCGGCGCGGGCAAGACCCTGTTCGCGAGCAATCTCGGCCAGCTCCTCGCCCGCGTCCGGTCGAGCTCCGGGCGGGTGCTCATGATCGACGCCGACGTCCGGCAGGGGACGCTCTCGCGGCTCAGCCAGGCCACCGAGCAGCGCGGCCTCCTCGACGTGCTCGCCGGCCGCTGCTGCGCCACCGAGGCGGTCCGGCCCCAGCCCGGCGAGGTCCGCCTGCTCGCCTGCGGCAACCGCCACCCGAACGATCCCCATTTCAGCGATCTGATGACCCCGGAGGGCGTCGCCGCGGTGGTGGGGGACGGACGCCCCGCCCTCGACCGCGTCGTCGTCGACCTGCCTCCGGTGGACGAGCTCCCCACCCTCCGTCCGCTCCTCGACGGGCTCGACGGCCTGATCATCGTGGTCGAGGCGGGCCGGACGAGCATCGACGAGGTCGCCGCCGCCGTGCATGACCTCGAGTCGAGCGGCAGCACCGTCCTGGGCATCGTGCTCAACAAGACCAGCGACGGGCCGACGGTCCGGCGCGGCGGCCCGCGCAGCGCGCTGACCCGCTGGACCGCGGCCCGGCTTGAAATAGGTGTAGAGCAGCTTCGACTTCTCGGAGAGGGCCGAGAGCGGCGTGTCCGTGCCCATGGAACCGACCGCCTCCTGGCCGGTCACCGCCATGGGCTGCATCAGCAGCTTGAGGTCCTCCTGCGTGTAGCCGAAGGCCTGCTGGCGATCGAGCAGGCTCACGTCGCGATGTCCGCGCCGGCCACCGCCCATGCGACCGCCCGCGGCCGCCGCGTCGCCTTCTTCGGACACGACAGGGCCGAGCCCACGGTCCGGAAGCGGATCGACGCCATCCGGGAAGCCGGCTGGTCTGTCGTCGTGTACGCCTTCGAGCGGGACCGCGCCGGCGGGATGCCGGCCGAGCCTCCGGCGGCGGACGACATCGTCCCCCTCGGCCTGACCGTCGACCGTAACTACGCCCGTCGCCTGCCGCGCCTCGCCGTCGGCATCGTCCGGGCGCTGCGCCGCCGCCGCGACCTGCGCGCGGCGGACGTGATCTACGTGCGCAACCTCGACATGGCCCTCGTGGCCTGGACCGCGGCGCGCCTCGCCGGCAGCCGCGCGCGCCTCGTCTACGAGGTGCTCGACATCCAGCGGCTGATGGTCCGGCCGGACGCCCCGGGGCGGGTCGCCCGCGCGGTCGAGCGCTGGATCCTCAGCCGCAGCGACCTCCTCGTCGTCAGCGCCCCGGACTTCATCGACCGGTACTTCCGGCCGGTCCAGGGCTTCGCCGGCGCGTGGCACCTCCTCGAGAACAAGGTCATGGGCCACCGCCTGGGCGAGGTGGCGACCCGGCTCGACCGCGCGCGGACGGCGGAACCGCCCTGGGTGATCGGCTGGTTCGGGACGCTGCGCTGCCGCCGGAGCCTGACGATCCTCGCCGCCATCGCGGACGCCCTCGGCGACTCCGTGCGGATCGTCCTGGCCGGGCGCCTCTCCGAGGAGGATATCGCCCCGCGCGTTCTGGCGGACACGCTGGATGGCCGCCCGAACATGTCGTTCCGGGGGCCCTACGCCAATCCCCGGGATCTTCCGGAGATCTACAGCGGGATTCACTTCAGTTGGGCCGTCGATTACCTCGATGATGGACTTAATTCGGACTGGCTCCTGCCGAACCGGCTCTACGAGGGCGGCCTGTGCGGCGCCCTGACGCTGGCGCGCGCCACGACGGCCACCGGACGCTACGCGGTGTCGGAGCGCCTGGGCTGGGCGTTTCCCGAGCCGCTCGCGGACTCGGTGACGGCGTTCCTGCGGACGCTCACGCCGGAGACCTACGCGGAGCGCCATGCCGGCCTGCTCGCCCGCGACCTCGCCACGTTCGTCGATGTCGGCGGCATGCGCGATCTCCTGGTCCGGCTCGACTAGACCGTCATCTCCGGCCGGCTCCGGAGGCCGCCCCGGAGGCCCGCCGGTGATTCGCCGGCAGCGCTGGACGGCGCACGGGATCGCCTCTCCCCGGCGGCGCGTGCCGTTTGGTACAGAGCCGCATCCCCGAAATCAGTACTCGGACCCCAACAGGGTAAACGACCGTATACGTACGTTGCCTTTTAGCCTCAGTCAGGTACAGCGCCCCTTCATCCCCCGAATACTCCGCAATGGAATACCGAACTCGCGATCCGGTCATTGGACCGCGATCGAAGCCTTACCAAGACACCTTGGCAACAAGCAGCGGCAAAGCAGACAACGTATCTCGTTTCTGAATTGTTAGATCTGGTCGATTACATTGTGAGAGATCTTGTGGCAGCGCACCAACCGGCAGGGACTGCTCTTGCGAATGCATTTCTCCACCAGCATCGCCGCGCGTAATAAAACAAATCACCATCTACGTACGTAGTGCGCGATGATTGTATTTAACCCTGCAATTTGAGCGTTTAGATTCAGATAGGGTATTTACAGACGATTTTACGAAAGCTAGCATTGTATCCGTGGTCATCGGCAATCGCCTCAAGGCGACCGGCGCCACCGCGTATCTCAGTGTCACGCCGTCGGCGAGCGCATTGGGTATCCCGTCATCGCTGACATTCGGCTTCCTTCGAAAGGAGGTAATTTTCTATGGCCAGTCTTGGGACTCGAGACGCGCTCACCCTCGTTGAGCGGGACACGGCCGAAAGCCGCGGCGGCTTTTCGGGTGCACATGCCGGTGACAACCCGGTCGTCGTCGAGCAACGGGACCAGTCCCGGAGCCGCTCCAGCCGCATCGTCATCATCGATCGACGCCAACTCGTCGGCCGATGCCTCGCCGCCTCGCTCAGCGAGGCCGACCGGCAGACTTCGTTCGAAGTCTTCGCGGACATCGAATCGTGGAAGCGGCAGAAGCCGTTCGTCCCCGCGAGCGTGGTCGTGCTCTGCCGACCCGACGGCAACCTGACCGAGACCGAGTGGACCGAGATCACGCGGGAGCTGGCGTTCCTGCAGGGCGAGGCCGGCGCTCCGCCGGTGGCCGTCATCTCCGACGGCGAGAACCTCGACCAGATCGTGCGGATCATCAAGCTCGGCGTCAAAGGCTACATCCCGACGACGACCTCCGTGGACATCGCCCTCCAGGCACTGCAGCTCGTGCAGGCCGGCGGCGTCTACATCCCGGCCGAGTGCCTCCTCCCCCTGCTGGCCAACATCAAGATGGACGAGCCGGTCGAGGCCGGCGACGACGAGATCTTCTCGCCGCGGCAGCTCTGCGTGGCCCGGGCGCTCCGGAAGGGGACGCCGAACAAGATCATCGCGTACGAACTCAACATGTGCGAGAGCACCGTGAAGGTTCACGTCCGCAACATCATGAAGAAGCTCAAGGCCAAGAACCGGACCGAAGTCGCCTACCTGACCAACAAGTACTTCCTCCGGGAAGATTCCAGCCTGGCGAACGTGAAGGCCCCGGCGGCCTGATCGCTCCGGCTCCGCCGCGGCGGGGCCGCCCTGGCAGAGCCTCGGCCCGGCGCCGCCGGACGGAGCTTCGGGGTCCCCTCGCGGGCCGCCTGTTCGGGCGGTCCGCGAGGGGACCCTTTTTTTCCGCCCCTGCCCTGCCCCGCCCTGAAGCGTGCCGATCCGCCGACCGGTAGGGCCTTCATCAAGCTCGTGAAGATGATCATCGCCCCGGTGATCTTCCTGACCGTCGTGTCCGGCATCGCCGGCATGACCAACCTCGAGAAGGTCGGCCGGGTCGGCGGCAAGGCGCTGATCTACTTCCTGACGTTCTCGACGCTGGCGCTGATCGTCGGCCTCGTCGTCGCCAACGTGCTCGGCGACGGGCGCGCGGTCTGCGAGACCGGTTGCGCCTCAGGCCGTCCCGGCCGCGGCGACGGTCTCCGCGGAGAGCGGAGCCGGCTGGCTCTCGGCCTCGTCGCCGGGGGCGGCGGGGCGGCCGACGCTGCTGTACGCGAAGCCGTGAGCCCGGACGTCGTCGGCCCGGTAGACGTTGCGGAGATCCACCAGGACCGGTCGCTGCATCGCCGCCCGCAGCCGAGCGAGGTCGAGGGCCCGGAACGCGTCCCACTCGGTGACGAGAACCAGCACGTCGGCGCCCTCGGCGCAGTGATAGGCATCCTCCGCGAAGGCGACGCCGGGCAGGAGCGGTCGCGCCTGCTCCATGCCCTCGGGATCGTAGGCGCGGACGACGGCGCCGGCGTCCTGGAGGCCGGCCACGATCGCCAGCGAGGGCGCGTCGCGCATGTCGTCGGTGTTCGGCTTGAAGGTCAGGCCGAGCAGCGCCACCGTCCGGCCCCGCACCGACCCGCCGCAGGCCCTGATCACCTTGCGCGCCATCGCGCGCTTGCGCTGGTCGTTGACCGCCACAACCGTCTCGACCAGCCGCAGCGGCGTGCCGGCATCCTGGGCGGTCTTGACCAGCGCCAGCGTGTCCTTGGGGAAGCACGAGCCNGGATCGTAGGCGCGGACGACGGCGCCGGCGTCCTGGAGGCCGGCCACGATCGCCAGCGAGGGCGCGTCGCGCATGTCGTCGGTGTTCGGCTTGAAGGTCAGGCCGAGCAGCGCCACCGTCCGGCCCCGCACCGACCCGCCGCAGGCCCTGATCACCTTGCGCGCCATCGCGCGCTTGCGCTGGTCGTTGACCGCCACAACCGTCTCGACCAGCCGCAGCGGCGTGCCGGCATCCTGGGCGGTCTTGACCAGCGCCAGCGTGTCCTTGGGGAAGCACGAGCCGCCGTAGCCCGGCCCGGCATGCAGGAACTTCGACCCGATCCGGTTGTCCAGACCGATGCCCCGCGCCACCGCCTGGACGTCGGCGCCCACCGCCTCGCACAGGTCCGCCACCTCGTTGATGAACGTGATCTTCGCCGCCAGGAACGCGTTCGCCGCGTACTTGGTCAGCTCGGCGGTCCGGCGGCTCATCGCGACGATCGGCGCGGCGTTGAGGTAGAGCGGGCGGTAGATCTGCTCCATGACCGCCACGGCGCGCGGCTCGTCGGTCCCGACGACGATGCGGTCGGGCCGCTTGAAGTCGGCGATGGCCGCGCCCTCGCGCAGGAACTCGGGGTTCGACACGACCGCGAACTGCGCCGCGGGGTTGGTCTCGCGGATGATGCGCTCGACCTCGTCGCCGGTGCCCACCGGCACGGTCGACTTCGTCACCACCACCGTGAAGCCGCGCAGGGCGCGCGCGATGCTCCGGGCAGCCGCGTAGACGAAGCTCAGGTCGGCGAAGCCGTCGCCGCGGCGGGAGGGCGTGCCGACCGCGATGAACACCGCGTCCGCCCGCCCGACCGCCGCCTCCAGGTCGGTGATGAAGGACAGGCGATCCTGGCGGACGTTCTCGGCGACGAGGGCCTCGAGTCCCGGCTCGTAGATCGGCATGCGGCCGGCGTTCAGCGCGTCGATCCGGCCGGGATTGCTGTCGACACACACGACGGTGTGGCCGAAATCCGCGAAGCACGCGCCAGAGACCAGACCGACATAGCCCGACCCGACCATCGTGATGTTCATGGGATCCTCGCCGCGAGCGCACCGACGCTCGGGTCTACGGCGGCCCGGCAGGGCCACCAACATCATATCTTAGGCGTACGCGCCTCTGCCGATCCGGCGTAGCGGCGACGATTCGGCCGGACCGGCCCGAACCCGCCGCGGCCCCGCCCGAACCGGCCACCGGGTCGCGCCGGGCATCGCCATCCGGCCATGGCGGCGGCCGGGCGGCTACGCCATTCGGCTTACCCGGCGCCGCCGGTCGACGATCGTACGAACATTTCCCCGCCGCATCCCCCGAATTGTCAGAGACGGAGCGCTTTTTCCCGACCGCTTTGTCGGGGAACGCGACCGACCAAGATGCTAATAGCGATCTATAGAACTGAACTCCCCGAAGAGTTCCGGCGGAGGAGAACCCTGTTGGCGGCGCGTTTCTACTTCGAGATCGCAAATGCCGAGGAGACGATCCACGACCACGTGGGGGTGGAGGCGGCCGGCCTCGAGGAAGCCCTGATCGAGGCGCGTAGCGTGATCGCCGAGATGGCCGACGAGATTACGGGAAACGGCCGGGAGCCGCCCTGGACCCTCCTGGTGCGCAACGAGGAGGGCTGGCTGGTCGGCCGCCTGCCCATCCGGAAGTGACGGCCCGCGCCGCGCGGCCGGTCCCGAGGCGCGGCCGTTAAGATATCGTTAACGGATCGTCCGGAGGATCGGCCCTGCCCTCGAACCGTGGCCATGGCCGGTATGCCCCTCTCTCAGAACGTCCCGCACGCCGCCCTGCAGGCGGACGCGATGGCCGCCCAGATGGCGCTGGCCGCCCACGCGCTGCGGATGCGCGGCGATGTCGGGACCGCCGAGTCGCTTCTCGCGATGGCGCGACACAACCGGATCCTCGGGCTCAAGCTGCGGATCGCGCAGGATCTGGCCCCGCGCCGGGACCGCGCCGACCGCCAGGCCGCCGCCGGCCGCTAGGGCTGTCGCCGATCGCCCGGGGACGGGGGACGGTCGCCGCGCCCGTGCCGGGCGAGGCGNGGCTTGATCCCGCGCCCGATCGTGAAGGTCGCGCGGCCGTCGAGAAAGTAGTCGTCGGCGTCGAGGACGCAGAGCAGCGGGGCGGAGGCGGCCGCGATGGCGCGGTTGCGGGCCTCGGCGGGCCCGACATTCTCGGCGAGCCGGATCACCTGCAGGCGGCCCGAGCCGTCGTCGGCCGCCGCGGCGGCCGCGCCGGTCGGGTCCGCGGAGGCGTCGTCCACGACGATGACCTCGGCGACCTCCGGTTGCCGGAGCGCCGAGGCGACCGCGGTCGCGATCGTGTCCGCGGCGTCCCGGGCCGCGATGATGACGCAGACCTCCGGAACGGGGGATGGGGCCTCTAAGCTGCGCACCGGACGACTCCGCGACTCTCCGGCCGATCCGCGCCGCGGCCGGTCCGCCGGCACGGTAGGGCGAGCCCGGCACCGCGCGCGAGATCGTCCGAAAGGAGGGGTCCGGCCGCGGGGCGGATCGTCCGAATGATCCCCGGCCCGCGGCGCCCCGGCCGCTACGATGGGCGCCGCCGCGCCCCTGCGGCGACTGGTTTGAGGACGTGCGCATGACGATCTGGTCCGGCCCGGGCCGCCGCCTCTGCGTGGCGGCGACGCTTCTCCTGCAGGCCTATCCGGCGAGCGCGGGCGAGACCGCCACGCCGCCGGCCCCGGCCGCCGCTCCGGCCGCTCAGGGCGGCCCATCCTTCGTGGAGCTCTTCAACACCCTGAACGACCGCCGCTGGTACGTCTCGGACGGCTGGGTCAACGGCGACTGGCAGGGCTGCACGTGGTCGAAGCATCGTGCCCAGATCACGACGCCCGGCGAACTGACGCTGTCCCTGACGGACATCACCTACAAGGAGCGCCCGTTCAGCTGCGCCGAGATCCAGACCCGCGAGCGCTACGGCTACGGCACCTACGAGGTCCGGATGCGGGCCGGGACCGGGTCCGGCATGGTCTCGGCGTTCTTCACCTACAACGGCGCCGAGAACGGCGACCGGCGGACGAACGACGAGATCGACTTCGAGTGGCTCGGCAAGGACACGAGCAAGGTCCAGCTCAACTACTTCGTCGGCGGCGTCGGCGAGCACGTCAGCCTCGACGCCCTCGGCTTCGACTCCGCGACCACCACCGCGGACTACGCCTTCGAGTGGCTGCCCGACCGCCTGCGCTGGTACGTCAACGGACGCCTGCTGCGCGAGGTGATCGGCACGCCCGACCGGCCGATCCCCTCGCATCCGAGCAAGATCATGCTCAGCGTCTGGTCGGGACAGGGCCCGGACTTCGCGTCCTGGCTCGGACCGACGCAGTATTCGGGGCAGCCGGTCACCGCGCTGTTCGAGCGGGTCGCGTTCACCCGGATGGGCGATCCGTGCGGCTTCAAGGAATCGATCGTCTGCCGGTAGGCGCGACGGCGGGCGGACCTCGCTCCCGAGACCGCCCCCGAGACCGCCCCACACACGGCTCCGCGCAGGGCCCCGGACACCGGAACCGAGACCCGGCGGGGCTGAATCTTAACGTCTTCGCGGCAGGCTGGGCCCTCGAACGCGCCCGGAGCCACGCGATGCATTGGTCGAGCCTCGTCATCGCCGCGTACGCCGCGGGCTTCGTGGAGTTCTGGCGGCTCTGCCTTCAGGCGCCGGCCGCCGAGGAGGATCCGGCCTGACGTGTCCGCACCGCCGCGCCGGGCCGCGCCTGGCCCGGGCGGTTCAGCGCTCGTTGGCGATGGGCCGCAGCAGGGCGCCGAGCAGGAAGGCCAGCTGCCCGCAGATCAGCAGCGCCGTGCCGCGCCGGAGGCACGCGCCCGCGCTCAGGTTGTAGACGAGGACGCCGTAGCCGACCTCGGCCGCCACGATCGGCACGAAGACCAGCAGCCGCCAGACCGAGCCGAAACGGCCCAGCATCACGCCCAGCAGGGCGTTGAGCATCATGCCCTTCATCGGCGCGCTCCGCGGCGGGCGCGGCGAGCGCGGCGCGGCCGCCCGGCCATGGCCCTAGCGGCTGCCGCGCTGGCTCAGCACGGCCGGAACCGTCTTGAGCAGGATGGCGAGGTCGCGGCCGAGGCTCCACTGGCGGGCATAGGCGCAGTCGAGAGCAACGCGCTCCGCGTAGCCCGTGTCGCTGCGTCCGGAGACCTGCCACAGGCCGGTCAGGCCGGGCGGGACCGAGAAGCAGGCGGTGAAGTCGGCGCCGTAGCGCACGACCTCGGCCTGGACGATCGGCCGCGGTCCGACGAGACTCATCTCGCCGCGCAGCACGTTCCAGAGCTGCGGCAGCTCGTCGAGGGAGGTCTTGCGCAGGACGTGGCCGAGCGCCGTCACGCGGGGATCGTGGGTGAGCTTGAAGGACGCCTCCCACTCGGCCCGGGCCTCGGGATTCTCGGCGAAGTGCCGCGCCAGCACCGCGTCGCCGTCCGCGACCATGGACCGGAACTTCAGGCATCCGAAGGGGCGCCCGTACCGACCGAGGCGCTTGTGGCGGAAGATCGGCGACCGGCCGTCGCTGCCCCAGATCAGCAGGGCGATGAACAGCAGCAGGGGCAGCAGCAGGAACAGCGCCGTCAGCGCGACGCTCGCGTCGAGGACGCGCTTCATCGCCCAGCCCACCCGGAGGCCGGGACCGGCCTGACGCGGGGCCGGCAATGTCTTGACCAACGCCTCGTTCAGCGTCTCGACCATATCCTGCGGCGTCGACGACTCGATCGGCGTCGGGGTCCCAGCCGGGCGCAACATGTCGGCTCCTTGACTCGGGGCGAGACGGGGTCGGAACTTGCGGAGCGACGTGCGCACCCGGCCGGTTCGGCCAGCGTCGGCGCGGCCGGCTTCGGCGGCTCTCGGCCGGTCCGAAGGGGCGTCGATCGCGGGCGGAACCCTTGCGACAACACTGGGCCCACGACAGGTTCGGCAACAAGACGGCCGCCGATCCATCAATGGAGGTAAGGCGTTGCTGGTCGTGCTGGTCTTCGCTGCGCTGATTGGAGGAGCGATCGGCTTCGCGGTTGTTCTACCGAAGGGTTTCCTGCTCGCGCTGCTGGCTGCCCAGGCCGGGGCGGCCGTCTCGGTCGGTCTCGTCGTTCTGCTGATCCGGCGCCGCTGACGGCCTGGCCGGGCGGCGGGACCGCTTTCGGGGTGGTCGACTCCGCCGATCGAGGTAGGGGCGCCCGCGCGAGGCCCGGTCTAAGGCGGGGTGTCCGGCCGCGCGGGCGCGTTCTGCCCGACGCGGCGCGGTCGATCACCGGACGGGACGCGCCGTGGCCCCTTCAGAGCGCCGCATCATCGGGTTCGACGGCCTGCGGGCCCTGGCGTTCCTGATGGTCTTCGTCAGCCACAAGGCGCCGACCCCGAGGAGCGAGGCTCTCGGCACGACCGGCGTGTGGCTGTTCTTCGTCCTGAGCGGCTTCCTGATCGTGCGGATCCTCGCCGCCGCCCGCGAGTCCGTGGAGGCGGGCGCGTCGACGCCGCTCGGCAGCCTCGGGCTGTTCTACCGGAACCGCGTCGCCCGGATCGTGCCGGTCTACTACGCCTTCCTGTTCGTGCTCTACACAATCCGGCCCGGCGACCCGGCCAGTCTCGGAAACGACGCGTTCAAGCTCGCGACGTGGTTCTACGTCACGAACATCTACATCGAGCAGAACGGCTGGGGGACCGAGCTCGGCCATCTCTGGAGCCTCGCCGTCGAGCAGCAATTCTACCTGCTGTTCGCGCCGGCGGCCCTGTTCCTGCCGCGGCGCCATCTCGGCACGCTGTGCTGGATCCTGGTCGGGATCAGCGCCCTGACGCACGGCGCCCTGTGGTGGGCGGGCGCCGCGCCGCGGTGCTTCGACGTCGACACCCTGGCCAATCTCGGGCTGATCGCGCTGGGCGGCCTCGCCGGCCTGCGCACCCGGCCGCTCCCGGCTTGGCTCGCCCGCGACGCCGCCCTGGCCGGCGTGCTGATCCTGTTCGTCACCCTGCCGCTGCTGATCGCGCCGACCGGCTGGTGGCTGATCGTCGGGCGCCTCAGCGGCGTCCTGGCGGCGCTGCTGCTGCTGCAGGTGGCCCAGGCGCGGGAGGGCCGCGCGGTCGCCCTCTTGGAGATCCCGTGGCTGCGCCGGATCGGCGTGATCAGCTACGCCGCCTACCTGTTCCACGTGCCGCTGCACGCGGAGCGGATGCTGGCCGTCGTCGGCATCGACGTCGCCGGACCGCGCTCGGTCTCCATGGCGCTCGACCTGATGTTGACGCTGCTGCTGGCGGACCTGTCGTGGCGGCTCCTGGAGCGGCCCGCACGCCGGCTGCTGCGGGCCCCGCGCCGGCGGGTCGGCGCCTCCGCGCTGGTCGGCCCGTGATCCCGTCGCGCGACGGCAGCCGGGATCTTACCCGCGCGTCCCCGATCTCAGCTCTTGATCGGGACCCGGCCGACCTCCGCGCCGGTGGCGTCGCGCACGACGAGCGTCCACGCGCCGTCCGGCCCCGCGGCCTCCAGTTCACCCGCCATTTCGTCGATCACGCTGCGGGCCTCCGCCAGCGCCTCGGCCAGGTCCTCGGCTTCCACGCCCTGCGCGTCGCGGATCGTCTCCTCGCCGTTCTCGATATCGAAATAGAAGCGACTGGGCACTCATCTCCTCCCTGAATGCTGCCCTCGGGAGGGCCCCTGGATACTACCTACGTAGTTCGCCCACGTCCGACAATGCTCAGTAGGAGACATAAACCTTAACAAACATCAAAACTGTTTTCGTCGGTTGCGTTGCAATAATGTCGAGATTCCAACCAAATAATCCATTATAGGTATCGCCGATCACCCTTCCGGCCGCGTCGGCACTGGCGACGCGCGGTGACGGGCCTCAGGGGCGTTCGACATGGCAGCCTCCGGCGATTCGAGCCTCAAAAAGGATTCTCCCGCATCGGCGGAGAGAAAACAAAAATTACGCGCGCACGTCCGGATGATTCTGGAAAACGGCCTCGCCGTCCGGACTTCCCGCTCCGCCGGCGACGCGGCCTCGGACGAGCACTGACCGCGGACGGCCGCCGGAACCATCCCCCGCAATGGGAGGGGATGGCCGCCGCCCTACGCCCTTTGAGCGTCGTGCGCGCCGATCGCTTCCGGCCAAAGTCGGCGGCGGTCTCGAAGGCCGCGCCCGGCGGTCCAGGAAGCGCGATGGCGGATCAACTCTTGTCCGATGCTCGGGGCACGTTCGTGGACGTCTCGTTCATCATGGCCGCGCACGATGCGGCGCCCTGGATCGAGACGGCCGTCCGGTCCGCCCTGGCCCAGACCGGCGTCGCCGTGGAGGTCGTGGCGGTCGATGACGGCTCGCGGGACGGGACCGCCTCCGTGCTGGCGCGCCTGGCGGAGGCGGACCCGCGGGTCCGCGTGATTCCCCTCGCCGAGGCCGGACCGGGCGCCCCCCGGGGCCCGTCGAGCGCCCGGAACGCGGCGCTGAACGCCGCCCGCGGCCGGTGGATCGCGATCCTCGACGCCGACGACCTGATCCTGCCCGACCGCACCCGGACCCTGCTCGATCTCGCGCTGGCGGCGGATGCCGACATCGTCGCCGACAACCCGATCCCGTTCACCGACATGTTCGACCCGCAGGGGCCGGGCATGCTGGAGGGCGGCCGGGAGCCGTACCTGTTCGAGATCGACCTCGCCAAGTACATCGCCAGCAACCAGCTGCTTAGTCGGGTGACCAAGCTCGGCTACCTCAAGCCCATGATGCGCGCCGAGATCCTGCGCCGGCACGGTATCCGGTACGACGAGGGCGTCCGGATCGGCGAGGATTTCCTGCTGTGCCTGGAAGCGCTCGCGGCCGGGGCGCGGTTCGTGGTCACCACCTACGCGGGCTACGGCTATCGGCGCGGGCCCACCTCCCTGTCGCACCGGCTGCGCCAGGCCGACATCGCGCGCCTCGACGCGGCCTTCGCGGCCCGGGCCGAGCACGGCCGCCTCGCGGAGGCGCGGTCCCGTTCCGCCGAGGTGCGCCACGGCAGCCGCGCCTACCGCGACGGCCTCGCGATGACGCAGCTCATCGCCCAGGTCATCGAGGCGGCCCAGGCCGGCCGCTGGGTCGAGGGCGCCGTGCTGGCGCTCCGGCATCCCCGGATCTGGCGGTTCCTGGCCGCGACGCTGCTGGCGGCGGCGGGCAAGCGCCTGCGGCCGCGGCCGCACGCCCTCCCGATCGGACAGAGGTAAGACGATGCGCCTGTGCATCTGCATCTGCACCTGCGAGCGGCCCGTCGGGCTGGCGCGCCTGCTCAAGGCCCTGGACCAGCAGCGGCTCGGCAGCCTCGCCGAGACCGCCCTGCGCATCCTGATCATCGACAACGGGCGCAGCCGCGCCGCCGTCCCGGTGGTCGAGGCCTACCGGGCGACCGGCCGCTTTCCCGTCACCTACGCCCGGGAGGAGACCCGCGGCCTCGCGGCGGTCCGCAACCGCAGCCTCGCGGAGGCCTCCGCGGCCGGCGCCGAGTGGGTCGCGCTGATCGACGACGACGAGTTTCCCGACCGCGACTGGCTCCGCAACCTGCTCGAGACCGCCCTCACCGCGGGTGTCGCGGCCTGCGTCGGGCCGGTCGTGCCGTTCTTCGATCGGGTTCCGCCCGCCTGGGCGGCCGCCGGGGGCTTCTTCGCCAAGCGACTCCCGGTCCGCGACGGCTTCGTGGAGGACGGCTACACCGCCAACGCGCTCCTGGACCTGCGGGTGATCCGGGCGCTGGGCCTGTCCTTCGACATGCGCTTCAACACCATGGGCGGCGAGGACACGTTCTTCTTCCGGGCCCTGATGCTCGCCGGGCACCGGATCGCCTGGGCCGAGACGGCCGTGGTCTACGACAGCATCCCGACGCACCGGATGCGGGTGCGCTGGCTGCTGGCCCGCTGGTACCGCAGCGGCAGCGTCGAGGCCTATCTCGGCCGGCTCCGCCCGGAAACCGTGGGCGGCCGGCTCGCCAACGCGGGCCGCGGCTTCGTGCGCCTCGGCGGCGGCCTGCTACGGCTCGGGGTCGCCGGCCTGTCCCTCAGGCCGGCAACCCTGATCGGCGGCGGCTACACGCTGTGCCGCGGGGCCGGGCTGCTCGCGGCCGTGATCGGCCTGAGCTACCGGGAATACCACCCGTCGCGCTATCGCTAGCCGCGCCGACCGGCCGTACCCGGGCGCGGCAGCAGGACGGGCTGGCCGCCCGCGGGCACGCGCCCGACCGGCCAGCGGACGCCGAAGACCCCGGCGATGAGGTCGTCGGTCAGGACCTCGGCCGCCCGCCGGCGACCAGCCCGCCCCCGTCGAGGACCAGCACCTGCCGGTCCGCGACCGTGCGGCCGGCCTCCAGCTGGCAGAGCACGCGGGCGAACTGCACCCGCGCCTGCTCGCCGCCCGAGAGGGTCGGGTAGGCCCGGTCGGCGAGATGCGCCACGTCGGCCCGCGCGCGGGGAGGGGCCCGGCGCGACGCGCCTATGACGGCGCGCCCGTGGAGACGCCCGGTCGCGGGCCGCGAGGCCCCGACCGATGCCGTCGAGGCCGATCCGGGCGACCTCGGCCGCCGCGAACGGGAAGGCGAGGCGCCAGGGCGGGATCGTCTCCACGGGCGCGCCGTCATAGGCGCGTCGCGCCGGGCCCCTCCCCGCGCGCTCAGCCCAGACTGCCGAACCCGGCGGTCTCGCGCGTCCAGGCCAGCGCCTGCTCGCTCAGGGAGAGGCCGAGGCCCGGCCGGGTCGGCACGCGCATGCGGCCGTCCTCCAGCTCCAGCCGCTCGTTGAACAGCGGCTCCAGCCACTCGAAATGCTCGACCCAGGGCTCCCGCTGCAGCGCGGCGGCGAGGTGGATGTGCAGCTCCATCGAGAAGTGCGGCGCGATCGTCAGACCGGCGAACTCGGCGAGCGCCGCCACCTTGAGGAAGGGCGTGATGCCGCCGACCCGCGGCGCGTCGGGCATCAGGAAGTCGGCGCCGCCCTGGCGGATGAAGTCCCAGTGCTCGGCGACGCTCGTCAGCATCTCGCCGGTGGCGATCGGCGTGTCGAGGGCGGCGGCCAGGGCCGCGTGCCCGGCGGCGTCCAGGCAGTCGAGGGGCTCCTCGATCCAGATCAGGTTGAAGCGCTCGAAGGTCCGGCCCATCCGCGTGGCGGTCGGCCGGTCCCATTGCTGGTTGGCGTCGACCATGAGCGGGAAGGCGTCGCCCAGATGCTCGCGCACCCGCGTGACCCGGCGGATATCCTCGGCCCAGTCCGGCTGGCCGACCTTCAGCTTGATGCCGCCGATGCCCTTCGCCCGGGCGCGGTCGGTGTTGACGAGCAGTTCCTCCAGCGGCGTGTGGAGGAAGCCGCCCGAGGTGTTGTAGCAGCGCACCGAGTCGCGCTGCGCCCCGAGGAGTTTCGCGAGCGACAGGCCGGCCCGCCGCGCCTTGAGGTCCCACAGGGCCACGTCGAAGGCGCCGATCGCCTGGACGGCGAGGCCGCTGCGGCCAGCCGAGGCGCCGGCCCAGGCCAGCGTGTCCCAGGCCTTGGCGATGTCGCTCGGATCCGCCCCGAGGAGCGCCGGGGCGATCTCGCGGGCGTGGGCGAACTGGGCCGGCCCGCCGGCGCGCTTGGAATAGCTGATTCCGAGGCCGCGATGGCCCTCTCGGCTCTCGACCTCGCAGAACAGGATCGCGATCTCGGTCATCGGCTTCTGGCGGCCGGTGAGCACCTTGGCGTCGCTGATCGGGGTCTTCAGCGGCAGGGCGACGGACCGCAGGCGGATCCCGGTGACGGCGTCCTCGGCCATGGCTTCCTCCACGTCTTGTCCGCGCGCGGGCGCGCGCCGGAGGCTCCGGAGGCGGCTCTTGGCGGTGCCTCTCGGCGGCGACCGCGACGGCTCTCCCGGGACCGGGACCAGGAGTGGCGCAGGCCGGACGGCCTGTCCAACGCCATCGTTGGATCGATCGATGCGCACCTGGCATCAATGGCGCCGGGGAGACGGCCGGTCTCAGCCGGCGGCCGTCGCCGTCTCGGAGGGAAACCGGAATGCCACGAGGGTCATGTCGTCCCGTCGGGCCTCAGCGCCGCGATAGGCGTCGAGATCGGCCTCGAGGGCGGCGGCCTGTTCGGCGAGCGGCAGGGCGGCGTGGCGCAGGAGGCTGTCGGCCACGCCGCGCTGGCCGAGGAGTCGCGGTGCCCGGTCCGGCGCCGCGCGGCCCATCTGGTCGGTGATGCCGTCCGTCATCAGGTAGAAGGTGGCGCCCGCCACCGGCACGGCGATGTCCGCGACGACGTCCTCCGGCACCAGCAGATTGAAGTGGATGTTGCCGTCACCGACATGGCCGTAGAACGACAGCCGCGTGCCCGNGGGACGGGGTCGATGTCGGCGAAGCCGAGCCGCGCCAGGGCATCCCCGGTCCGCAGGGGTCGCGCGCCGCGGAGCCCCCCGACGGGACGCGGGCTGTCCAGGGCCGTGTCAGGTCCGCTCACGCGACGTCACTCCATGTCACAGCGGTTCCGCGCGAGGGACGGGCGGCGCCTCAGGTCAGGGACGCGCCCGGCTCTGCCGCGCAGCGCACGCAGTCGCGACCGGCATGCTTGGCGGCGTAGAGCGCCGCGTCGGCCCGCCGGAGCGTCGCCGACATCGACTCGCTCGGGCCGAACGCCGCGAGGCCGATGCTCACCGAGATCGGCAGCGGCCCGTGCTCCAGGCGCACCGGCCGCTGCGCCACCGCGTGGCGGAGCGCCTCGGCGATGACCTGCGCCTCGGCCAGCACGGTGCCGGTGACGAGGATGGCGAATTCTTCGCCGCCCATGCGGCCGATCACGTCGACCGCGCGCAGGCTGTCGCGGCAGGTCTCGACGAAGGCCTTGAGGACCGTGTCGCCCGCGCTGTGGCCGTAGCGGTCGTTGATCAGCTTGAAGCGGTCGAGGTCGAGCATCAGCACGCTGGAGGGCGTGTCGCCCGACTGGGTCCGGGCCCAGACCTCCTCGCAGATCTGCAGGAAGCGGCGGCGCGACAGGGCGTCGGTGAGGTGGTCGGTGTCGGCGAGGCGGCGGAGTTCGCCCTCGAGGCGCGCCCGGTGCTCGATCTCGGCCGAGAGGGCGTCGTTGAGGTGGCGCAGGGCGCGCTGCTGCTCGGCGAGGCGCTGGTTGGCGCGGTGCAGGTCGAGCTGCATCCGGTCGCTGAGCCGCACCAGCCGGCGCTGCTCGTGGTAGCTGCGCCGGTAGGCGCCGGCGAGCTCGCGCACCCCGTCACCGACCTCGGCGAGGCGGGCCAGCATCACCTCGGACCGGCCGAGGACGGCCTCCTCGGTGTCGAACAGGCTGAAGGCATCCGCGGGCTCGGACAGGAGATCGTGGGCCGGCGCCCGGTGCGGGCTCACGCGGGGACGCTCGCGATCATCTCGAACCGGGCATGCGCGAAGTCGGCCGCGAAATCCTCGCCGGCCTCCTGGATCACGTCGTCGTCGGCGCCGAACATCCAGCGGATCGTCACCGGGCGCCCCTCGGCGGCGGCGTCCTCGAGCGGCATGAACAGATTCATCAGCGCCTTGGCGCTCGACGAGTTGAAGTAGGCGAGCGCGACGTCGAAGGTGATCGGGCTCGCCTCGGTCGCCGCGAGGTGGCCGCGCAGGGCCTGCAGCAGCGGGCCGAAGAACGCGGCGGCGTCCTCCGGGTAGGATTCGCCGCGCAGGACGAGCCGCCCCGACGCGAAGTCGAAATCGACCTCGGGCGAGCGCTCGGTCCGGGGCAGCGTGATGCGGTCCATGTCCGTGCGGTCCTCAGATGAAGGCTTTGAGGCAGAACAGGCTGCGCTCCGCGCCCAGATCCTGGAAGTCGTACTCGACTGGGGCGCTCGACCGGCGGGCGATCTCGATCAGCCCGATGCTGCCGCCGAGGCTGCCCTCGTCCGGCGGCTGGCGCAGCTTCTCGCGGTAGACCTTCCTGAGCTCGTCGCTCGACAGGGTGGCGATCTCGTCGAGCCGCTCGCGCAGCCGCGGCACCTCGGTCCTGCCGACCTCGTTGCCGCAGACCACGAAGAACCGGCCCTCCTCGGTGCCGACAGCGATCATGCCGGCGCTGACCCGGGCGGGGCCCGGCGGCTCGGCGGGCGCGACCCTGTCGGCCGAGTAGCGGATCACGTTCTGGGCCTGCTCGACGAAGATCGAGAAGACGCGCTTGGCGACGGCAGCGTCGGTCTCCTCGTGCCGCATGCGCAGCTTCAGCACTTCCCCGAGCGAGAACAGGATGTTCTCCGACAGATCTCCGCCGAACGACAGGATCACGCCGCTGCGCTTCGACGCCTCGTGGAAGGATCTGAAATCGCTCGCGCGCAAGGAAGCCTCTCGACCGCTCGATCGCGGCAACACACCGCGTGTGTAGCGCCTACATTAATGCGGAAATAATCAAAGATTTCTTACTGGTACTGATCGCTTTCTGAGCAAGATTGCACGTATATCGAGCACAACCGCAAGCTTTACGATGGGTCCCGTCGCCGGGCGTGCTTCCGGGCCGCCGGCTTCAGGCGGCCGCGCCCTGGCGGGAACCCGCGTCCCAGTCGTCGCCGCAGTCCTGCACGACGTGGCCGGGCGCGACCTCCCGGTAGAGCCGCTCCGGCGCCACGTAGTCGGGCGCGCGGATCGGGCTGCGGATCTCGTCGTCCGGCAGGGCGTGCCGCTCGCCGCGCCGGGCCGGGTCCGGGACCGGCACGGCGGCCAGAAGCTTCTTGGTGTAGGGGTGCCGCGGGTCGCCGAAGATCGCGGCCCGGGGGCCGATCTCCACGATCTCGCCGAGATACATCACCGCCACCCGGTGGCTCACCCGCTCCACCACCGCCATGTCGTGCGAGATGAACAGGTAGGCGAGGCCGA
Organism: Methylobacterium mesophilicum; assembly: GCF_036441335.1. Taxonomy (GTDB): domain Bacteria; phylum Pseudomonadota; class Alphaproteobacteria; order Rhizobiales; family Beijerinckiaceae; genus Methylobacterium; species Methylobacterium mesophilicum_B. Next base: position 85,358 of record NZ_MLBW01000007.1, on the reverse strand, counting down.
ACTCCGCCTGGAGGTCGAGCATCAGGTTCACGACCTGCGCCTTCACCGAGACGTCGAGCGCCGAGACCGCCTCGTCGGCGACGATCAGGCGGGGATTCAGGGCGAGCGCCCGGGCGATGCAGATGCGCTGGCGCTGGCCGCCGGAGAACTCGTGCGGGAAGCGCCCGGCGGTCTCGGGGGGAAGCCCGACCCGGGCCAGCAGGTCCTCCGCCCGCCGCCGGGCCTCGCGGGGCGGCGCGAGGCGGTTGATCAGCAGCGGCTCCGCCACCGCCGCGCCGACGCTCAGGCGCGGGTCGAGGCTGGCGAACGGGTCCTGGAAGATCATCTGCATGCGCTGGCGGCGGGCGCGCAGGGTCTTCGGATCGAGGCCGGTGACGTCCTCGCCGTCGAGCAGGACCGAGCCCGAGAGCGGCTCGACGAGGCGCAGGATCGACCGGCCGGTGGTGGACTTGCCGCAGCCGGATTCGCCGACGAGCGCCAGGGTCTCGCCGGCCGCGAGGCTGAACGAGACCCGCTCCACCGCGTGCACGCGGCCGGTCACGCGGCCGAGGAGGCCGGAGCGGATGTCGAACCGGGTGGTCAGGTCGCGCACCTCCAGCACCGGGCGCTCGGCGGCCCTGACGGTGTCGGGGGTCTCGGGCGTCGGCGCGGCCAGGCCGGTGGCCCGGTCGACCACCGGGAAGCGCATCGGGCGGGGCCGGCCCGCCATGGTCCCGAGCCGCGGGACCGCGGCCAGCAGCGCCCGCGTGTAGGGCTCGGCGGGGGCGTCGAAGATCCGCGCGGTCGGGCCGGCCTCCACGGCGCGGCCCCGGTACATCACCACGGTGCGGTCGGCGATCTCGGCGACCACCCCCATGTCGTGGGTGATGAACAGGACCGACATGCCCTCCGCGTCCTGCAGGCTCTTGATGAGGTCGAGGATCTGGGCCTGGATCGTGACGTCGAGCGCGGTGGTTGGCTCGTCGGCGATGAGGAGCTTCGGCCGGCAGGCGAGCGCCATGGCGATCATCACCCGCTGGCGCATGCCGCCCGAGAAGCGGTGCGGGTACTCGTGCAGGCGCGACCGGGCGGCCGGGATCCGGACCTTGTCGAGGAGCCGGAGCGCCTCCGCCTCGGCGGCGCTCCGCGACAGGCCCCGGTGCCGGATCAGAGCCTCGGCGATCTGGAAGCCGATGGTCAGGACCGGGTTCAGGGAGGTCATCGGCTCCTGGAAGATCATGGCGATGGAATCGCCGCGCACCCGCCGCATCTCGGACTCGGGGGCGGCGAGGAGCTCGCGGCCTTCGAAGCGCACGCGCCCGCCGATGCGGCTCGCGTCCCGCGGCAGGAGGCGCAGGATCGACAGGGCGCTGACGCTCTTGCCGGAGCCGGATTCGCCCACGAGCGCCACCGTCTCGCGGGGGCCCACGTCGAACGAGACGCCGTGCACGACCTCGCGCCAGCGCCCGTCCGAGCGGAAGGACACGGTGAGGTCGGAGACCGAGAGGATCGGGTCCACCGGATCTGCCATCGCTAGAGGACCCGCCGCGGATCGAGGGCGTCGCGCAAACCGTCGCCGATGAAGTTGATCGACAGCACCGTCAGGAAGATCGCGCCGCCGGGAAACAGCGCCCAGTGGGGCGCGACGTCGAGGTGGTCCTTGGCGTCGAACAGCAGCCGCCCCCAGGTCGGGATGTCGGGCGGGAAGCCGAGCCCCAGGAAGGACAGCGTCGATTCCGCGATGATCGCGGACGAGACCTCGATCGAGGCCGCCACGATCACCGGTCCCAGCGCGTTCGGCAGGATGTGGCGGCGCACGAGGTGCCCGGTCGTCGCCCCCTGCGAGCGGGCCGCCTCCACGAACTCCTTCTCGCGCAAGCTCAGGAACTGCGCCCGCACCAGCCGGGCGACCGGCATCCAGCGCAGGCCCCCGATCACCGCGACGATCATCAGGAACACGCCGCCCTGGCTGCCGAACACGGCCTTCAGGCTGTCGCGGAACAGGTAGATCACGAGGAGCAGCAGCGGCAGTTGCGGCAGGGACAGGAACAGGTCGGTCAGCCACATCAGCACCGGGTCGAGGAACCGGCGCGACATGCCGGCGAGCGCGCCGACCAGCACGCCGATCAGGCTCGCCACCGCCATCGCGGCGAAGCCGACCGCGAGCGAGATCCGGCCGCCGTAGATCATCCGGGCGAGCAGGTCCTGGCCGAGATCGTCGGTGCCGAACGGGTGGTCCCAGGACGGGCCCTGGAGCTGGGCCGCGAAGTCGATGTCGTCGATGGCGACCGGCCAGATCAGGCCGCCGAACACCACGCCGGCGACGAGGAGCGCCAGCACGCCGACGCTGGCGAGCGCCAGCCGGTGCCGCCGGAAGCGCCGCCACGTCTCCCGCCCCGGCGAGGCCGGCGCGCGGGCGACGGGCACCGCCTCATCGGAGGGCGATGCGAGGGTCGAGCCAGCCATAGAGCAGGTCCGCGACGAGGTTGAACAGGATGACAAGGCCGGCGAACACGAAGGTCACCGCCATCACCACCGGCGTGTCGTTGGCCAGCATCGCGTCGATCAGCAGCGAGCCGATGCCGGGGATCCGGAAGATCTGCTCGGTGACGATGGCGCCGCCGAACACCGCCGGGATCTGGAGGGCGACGAGCGTCACCACCGGGATCAGCGCATTGCGGGCGATGTGCCGGCGGGTCACCGTGCCCTCGGTCAGGCCCTTGGCGCGGGCCGTGGTGACGTAGTCGAGGCGGGCGACGTCCAGCGCCGAGGCGCGCACGTACCGGGTGTAGGAGGCGGCCTGGAAGAAGCCCAGCACCGCCACCGGCATGATTGCCTGTCGGACATTCGCCCAGATCCAGGGCAGGCCGGAGCCCGGCAGGTCGGCCTGGTAGACGAAGGGCAGCCAGCCGAGCTTGATCGAGAACAGCAGGATGAACAGCAGGCCGGTGAAGAAGGTCGGCAGCGAGAAGCCCACGAAGGCCAGGGTGTTGGCGACCTGGTCGGCGAGCGAGTAGGGCCGGCGCGCGGCGTAGAGGCCCACCGGCACGGCGATCAGCAGCGCCAGGACCTGCGAGGAGCCGACCACGAACAGGGTCGTGGGCAGCCGCTGCAGGATCAGGGTGTCGACGTTGACCCGGCTCGCGAACGAGAAGCCCCAGTCGCCCTGCAGCATGGCGGTGAGCCAGTGCAGGTAGCGGGTGAGGATCGGGTCATCGAGGCCGAACTTGACGCGGAGCGCCGCCCGGACCTCGGGGGGCACGTTCGGGTTGCTGGCGAGCTCGCCGAACGGGTCGCCCGGCGCGAGCGCCAGGACGGTGAACAGGATCAGGCTGATGCCGAGCAGGCTCGGGATCGCGATCAGGAGGCGTCGCAGGATGTAGGCGCCCATCGGGCGCTTCCCCTGCCGCTCAGGCCTCCCGATACCAGTCGGGCAGGAACGACAGGTCGTTGTCCCAGCCGCTGCGGGGCGCCGTGAGCGTCGCGCCCACCGCCGAGACCTCGGCGCGGTGGATCAGCGGCAGCACGTTCTCGGAGACCGCGAGGTCGTTGCACTTGATCAACAGCGCCGCCCGCTTGACCGGGTCGAGCTCGCTCTGGGCGGCGCTGTAGGCCTCGTCGTAGGCGGCGTTGCGCCAGCGCACGACGTTGCGGCCCTGCCACTTGTTGGCCTTCTGGGCCACCTCCCAGGAGGCGTACATGAGCAGCCAGATCGCCGGATCGGCCTGCGTCATGCTGTAGGCGTACATCTCCATGTCGGCGTAGAAATGCGTGCAGGTGTCGGGGTTGGCCGGGTCGGAGGAGAAGAACACCGAGCCGGTCACCGATTTCAGCTCGATCTCGATGCCGGCCTTGGCGGCCGCCTGCTTGATGATCGCCTGGGTCTTCTGGCGCGGGGCGTTGATCGAGGTCTGGAAGAGGAGCTTAAGCTTCTTGCCGTCCTTGGCGCGGATGCCGTCGGAGCCCTTCGTCCAGCCGGCCTCGTCGAGGAGCGCGTTGGCCTTGGCCGGGTCGAAGGCGAAGCTCGTGGTCTTCGAGACGAAGCGCTCCGGGCCGTTGACCGTGTTGGCGGTGGGCTTGCCGGTGCGTCCGTAGATGTAGGTCTGGATCGACTTGCGGTCGACCAGCAGGTTCATCGCCTGGCACACCTTCGGGTCGGAGAAGGCGGGGTGCTTGGTGGTGATCGCGGCGCGCTCGCCGTCCACCTCGACGTTCGGGTCGGCGGCGTTGAGGAGCAGGAACTCGAGCTTGCCGCCGTAGACCACGTCGACCCGGCCCTTGCCGCCGGTCTCCAGGCGCTTCAACACCTCGTCCTCGATCAGCATGTTCCAGGCGTAGTCGTACTCGCCGGTCTGGAGCACGGCCCGGGCGGCCGAGACCGCGTCGCCGCCGCCCTTCATCTCGACCGTGTCGAAGTAGGGCCGGTTCGGCAGGTGGTAGTCGGGGTTAAGCGCGCCGCGGACGATGTCGCCGGGCCGGAACTCCACGAACCGGTACGGGCCGGTGCCCACCGGGGCGAGGTTCTGGGGCGCGTCCCGGGACTTGGCGCCGCTGTAGGGCCCGAACAGGTGCTTGGGCAGCACCATCCCGACGATGCCGACGTAAGCGTCGCACCAGTAGGGCGTCGGCTTGTCGAACAGGACCCGAACGCTGAGGTCGTCGATCTTCTCGACCTTGCAATCCTTGTAGGAGCCGGCCGTCACCGCCGCGGTGGCGGGGTCGCGGGCATATTCCCAGGTGAAGACGAGGTCGTCGGCGGTGAGCGGCTTGCCGTCGTGCCACTTGACGCCCGGCTTGAGCGTCCAGACCACCGAGCGGCCGTCGGCGGCGAGCGCGCCGTTCTCCTTGGACGGGATCGAGGCGGCGAGCACCGGCACGAGGTTGCCGTCCGGATCCCAGGCGGCGAGCGGCTCGTAGAAGATCCGCGACGCGTCCTGGTCCTTGGTGCCGACGGCGAAATGCGGGTTGATCAGGGTCGGCGCCTGCCACCAGAGCAGCTTGAGTGCGCCGCCGCCGCCGGCCTTGGCCGGCTTGTAGCCGGCCCGGATATCGGCCGCCATCGCGACGCCGTTCCCGGCCAGCATCAGACCGGCCATCGGCGCGGTGAGGCCGACGGCCACCATCCGCTGCACGAAGGCGCGCCGCGACAGGCGGCCGTCCTTCACCCGCCCGATGAGGCCGCGCAGATCCCGCTCGTCCATGTACGCATCCCGTTGACCGCCACGCGCGGCACAGCAACATTCCGGTGGCGGCCTTGGCAAGGGGCGGGCCAGTGACGGTTCAACCGAAACGTGATGTCGGGGATCCGATCCGGATGGTCGGATGGCCGCGGCTCTGCGTCCGCGGACCCGATGCGGCACTCTGCCCGAAGCGCCACACCACCGTCTTTGCGAGCGGAGCGAAGCGATCCAGCAGCGCCACGCTTCCCGAGGGCGCGCAACCCTGGGTCGCTTCGCTGCGCTCGCGATGACGGCGCCGAGCCCGCTATGGTGGCGCGAAGCCGACCACCGGCCTTCCCGGAGACGACACGATGGACAACCGCAACGCCGTGTGGCGCCACGTCGACGCGCAGTCGGAGCGACTGATCGCCCTGTCCGAGCGGGTCTGGGGCATGCCGGAGGTCTGCTACACGGAAGAGCGCTCCTGCGCCGAGCACGTCGCCGAGCTGCGCCACCAGGGCTTCCGGGTCACGGAAGCGGTCGCCGGCATCCCCACCGCCGTGATGGGCGAGGCCGGGGACGGCGGGCCGGTCATCGCCTTCTTGGGCGAGTACGACGCCCTCCCGGGCCTGTCGCAGGAGGCGGGCGTCGCCGAGCACCGGCCGGTGGAGGCGGGCGGCCACGGCCACGGCTGCGGGCACAACCTCCTCGGCTCGGCCGCGCTGCTCGCCGCCACCGCCCTGAAGGACTGGCTCGCCGAGACCGGCACGCCCGGCCGCGTGCGCTACTACGGCTGTCCCGCGGAGGAAGGCGGCGCCGCCAAGGCGTTCATGGTCCGCGCCGGCGCTTTCGCGGATGCCGACATCGCGATCACCTGGCATCCGGGCAGCTTCTGGGAGGTGGCGCCGCCGGTGGCGCTCGCCAACACCCGGGCCGACTTCGTCTTCACCGGCCGCACCGCCCACGCGGCGGCCGCGCCCCATCTCGGGCGCTCGGCGCTGGACGCGGTCGAGCTGATGAGCGTCGGCGTGAACTACATGCGCGAGCACATGCCGTCCGACGCGCGGGTGCATTACGCCTATCTCGACGCCGGCGGCATCGCGCCGAACGTCGTTCAGGCCGGCGCGACGGTGCGCTACTCGATCCGGGCCCGCGACCTGCCGGGCATGCTGGCGCTGGTCGAGCGGGTGAAGAAGATCGCCGAGGGCGCCGCCCTGATGACCGAGACCGCGGTCGAGGTGCGGATCGTCAGCGCGGTGTCGAACCTGCTGGGCAACGATCCCCTGGAGCGGGCGCTGCACGGCGTGATGGAGGAGCTCGGGCCACCGCATTTCGATGAAGCCGACCGGGCCTTCGCCGGCAAGATCCGGGCGACGCTCACCGACGGCGACCTCGATGCCGTGTTCCGCGCCATCGGGATGCCCCGCACCGAGGCACCGCTCGCCGATTTCCTCGTGCCCCTCGACGCGCCGCGCAACCCGGCGGTGGGCTCCACCGACGTCGGCGACGTCAGCTGGGTCGTGCCGACCGTCCAGGCCCACGCGCCCACGGTGGCGATCGGCACGCCGTTCCACACCTGGCAGGTGGTGGCGCAGGGGAAGACCCCGGCGGCTCACAAGGCGATGGTGCAGGTCGCCAAGGCGATGGCCGCGACCGGCGCCCGGGCGGTGACCGACGCGGCCCTGCGCGACGCCGCCAAGGCGGACCTCGCCCGCCGGGTCGGCGCGGCGGGCTACGTCTCGCCGCTGCCGCCGGAGGTCGAGCCGCCCCTCGGCATGTCGCTGGGGCGCTGACGGGGTGGCGGCTCAGAGTGTCCGGGCGCGGAGCGCCGTCACGACGATCTCGGCCAGGATGACGACGCCGAAGATCGCGGCGAGCACCACGGCAACCTGGTCCCAGTAGAGCAGGTTCAGGGCGGTATCGAGCGCGACGCCGATGCCGCCCGCGCCGACCAGCCCCAGCACGGCGGATTCGCGGATGTTGATGTCCCAGCGGAACAGCGCGATCGACCAGAAGGCCGGCTTCACCTGCGGCCAGTAGCCGAGCAGCAGCGTCGACATCCGGCCGGCGCCCGCGGCCTGCAGGGCCTCGATCGAGCCGCGATTGGCCTCCTCCAGCGCCTCGGCGAACAGCTTGCCGGTGAAGCCGACGGAGCGGAGCGCGATCGCCAGGGTCCCGGCGAGCGGCCCCGGTCCGAACACCGCCACGAACAGCAGCGCCCAGACCAGGGAATTCACCGAGCGCGAGGTCACGAACACGAACTTGGCGAACAGGTTCAGCGCGCGGCTGGGCGTGACGTTGCGGGCCGCCATCAGCCCGATCGGCACCGCGATCGCGATGGCGATCAGGGTGCCGAGCGTCGCGATGTGGAGCGTCTCCACCAGCGCCCGCAGGGTCGGCCCGACATAGCCGGCATCCATCGGCCACATCCGGCCGAACAGGTCGGCGAGCTGGTCGGGGGCGTCGTAGAGGAATTCCGGGATCACCTCGATGGTGCGCAGGCTCGCCACGAAGGCCGCCACCGCGCAGAGCGTGAAGGCGAGCCGCGCCAGTCGCTTCCACAGGGGGAAGCGCTGCCAGCGGCGCGGAGGGGCGGGAGCGGACGCGAGGGCGACGCTCACTGGAACACCTTGCGGGCCCAGCCGGAGACGATCTCGGCCACCATGATCAGGGCGACGATGACGATCAGGATCGCCAGCACCACGTCGAAGTCGAAGCGCTGGTAGGCGGTGAACAGCGTCGCGCCGATGCCGCCGCCGCCGACGATGCCCACCATGGTCGAGTTCCGCAGGTTGGAATCGAGCTGGTAGGTGGCGAAGCCGATGAAGCGCGGCAGCACCTGTGGTTGCACGCCCATGATCAGGGTCGACAGGAAGCCGGCGCCGGTCGCCCGCACCGCCTCGACCTGCTTCAGGGAGATCTCCTCGATCGCCTCGGCGAACAGCTTGGCGATGAAGCCCACCGAGGCGACGATCAGCGCCATGACGCCGGCGAGCGCCCCGAAGCCGATCGCCTTCACGAACAGGATCGCCACGATGATCGGGTGGAACGACCGGCAGAGCGCGATCAGGATCCGGGTCGGCCACGTCACCCAGGCCGGCATCAGGTTGCGGGCCGCCATGAAGCCGATCGGCAGGGCGACCGCGATGCCGGCCACCGTGGCGATCACGGCGATCTGCAGGCTCTCGACGATACCCGACTGGATCAGCTCCCAGCGGGAGAAGTTCGGCGGGAACATCCGGGCCAGGAATCGCTGCCCGTGGGCGAGGCCGCCGGCGAAGCGCTCGGGCGAGAAGCCGAGCTGGGTCGCCGCGTAGACCGCGTAGACGGCGAGGAGCGCCCAGCCGGCGCGGGCGGTCCAGTTGGGCCGGAACGCGACGCGGTCGGGGGAAGCGTCCGGGGAGGCCGGGCGGGCGGGCGCGCTCATTCGAGCCAGTTCTCGCCGCCGTAGATGCCGCGCAGGTCGGCCTCGCTCAGCCGGTCCGGCGGCCCGTCATAGACCACGTGCCCGCCCGACATGCCGACGACCCGGGCGGCGAAGCGCTGGGCGAGCGCCACGTTGTGGATGTTGACCACCACCGGTACGCCGCGCTCGGCCGCGAGCCGGGACAGGATCTCCATGATCTCGACGGAGCTCTTCGGGTCGAGGGACGAGGTCGGCTCGTCGGCGAGCACGATCTCGGGCTCCTGCATGATCGCCCGGGCGATGCCGACGCGCTGGCGCTGCCCGCCCGACAGGGCGTCGGCCCGGCGGGTGGCGAAGCCCGCTAGGCCGACCGCGTCGAGGAGGTCGAAGGCGCGGGCGACGTCCGCCTCCGGGAAGCGCCGCAGCCACGCGCGCCACGCCGGCACGTAGCCGAGGCGGCCGCAGAGCAGGTTCTCCATCACCGAGAGGCGCTCGACCAGATTGTACTCCTGGAACACCATCCCGATCCGGCGCCGCGCCCGGCGCAGGGCGGGGCCGGAGAGCCGGGCGAGGTCCTCCCCGCGGAACAGGATCTCCCCCGAGGTCGGCTGGACCAGCCGGTTGATGCAGCGGATCAGGGTGCTCTTGCCGGTGCCGGACGGCCCGATGATCGCCGTGAGCCCGGTGCCCGGCACCACGAGGTCGATACCCTTCAGGACCGGCTGGCCGGCCCGGTACGCCTTGGTCAGCCCGCGGATCACCAGGGCGCGGGGATCCTCCGCCCGGGGATCGCCCTCGGGTCCGGCCGCGACCGCGCGCGCCGCACTCCCCGCCGTCACCGCTTGCATCACGGTTTGGGCGCGCCCGCGGCCTTCTTGCGGGCCGCCTCGGCCTCGCGGGCGGCCTCGCGCTCGTAGGCGACCTTGTTGTACGGCGTGCCCGATTCCTCCGCGACCTTGCGGACGATCGCCCAGTCCTTGAGGTAGGTGATCGGCGCGAACCGGTCGTCGCCCTCGAAATCCTTGACCATGTCGGGCGGGAACCGGAAATCGTAGAAGCACTGCTTCAGCTTCTCGGCGAGTTCCGGCTTCAGATCGTGGGCGTAGGCGAAGCCCGAGGTCGGGAACTTCTCGCTCGTGTAGATCACCCGGTAATCGTCGCCCTTGATCGTGCCACGGGCGACCATCCGGTAGAACACGTCCGAGGCCACCGGGGCGGCGTCGTAGTCTCCGGTGCCGACGCCCAGCGCCGACTTGTCGTGGCCGCCCGAGTAGATGAGCGTGTAGTCCTCGCCGGGCTTCAGCCCCTGCTCGGGGAACAGCGCCTTGGGCGCGAGGTTGCCGGAATTCGACGACGGCGCCGTGTGGGCCACGCGCTTACCCTTGAGGTCGGCCAGCGTCTTGTAGGGGCTGCTCGCCTTGACCACGACGATGAGGTTGTAGCCCTCAGGCCCCTTCTCGGTGCCCTTGGCGGCGAACGGGACCGCGCCGGCCATGTTCACGGCGAAGCCGAGGGGCCCGGTCGAGAAGCCCGCCACCGTGAGCCGGCCGGAGCGCATCGCCTCGATCTCGGCCGAGTTCGACTGGACCGGGTAGTAGACGACGCGCTTGCCCGTGCACTGGCTCAGGTAGGTCGTGAACGGCTTGAACGAGTTCTCGTAGACCGCGGGATCCTCCACCGGCGTGTAGGCGAAGACGATCACGCTCGGGTCGCGGGTCTTGGCCGGGACATCGGCGACGAGGTCCTTGTTGGCGTCGCAGTAGGCGTCGTCGAGCTGGCCGCGATTGGGGCACTCGTCGGCCCTGAGGGGCGAGAGGGAACCGAAGCCGCAGAGCAGCGCCAGGGCTGCGCCATATCGGGCGATCGTCACGCGCTATCCTCCCTGCGGGGCCGTGCCTCGGGCCGGCGCCGTCATGTCCCCGCCCGGTCCGGGCCGAGCTTGAGCCGGCAAAGGTGTAGGCGCCGGCTGACGGGAGACGCAAGGCGCGGCATCGAGCGGAAGTTGAGGGAAGCGGCGCGCTGACAGGCCGCTGCGGCCGTCCGGGCGGCGGCCCGCGTCAGGGCGCGAGCCGCGTGAACACGTAGTCGTGGTCCCGGACATTCGCGCTGTGGCAGGCGAAGCAGGTCTCGTGCTGGGCCGCGTCCGCGGGCTTGCCGTCGACGAAGCGGCCGAACCCCCAGCCCCCCGTCGCCGCGTAGCGCCGCGAATCCTTCACCATGACCTGGACCGTCGTGGCGCCACCGGGCACGAAGGCCGGGGCGAACTCCGCGGACGGCACCCGGGACCAGGCGCGCTTCACCAGCACCGTCCCGTCCGGGAACGGCAGGGTGCCGGACCGGTAGGCGTCCAGCGCCCGCGCGTTGCCGACGACGGCGCGCAGCTCGTCGAGGGCCCCGGTCTCCTGCGCGACGCCGACGAGCTGCCAGTCGCGGTACCCGTCCGGGACGGTGACGCCGTAGATCGGCGAGGCCGACGGGGCGGTCCCGGGATCCACGGCGCGCGCCGCGGAGCCTTCCAGAAGCAGGCCGCCAGCGAGCAGGGCCGGCAGCGCGACAGCCAGGAACCGCATGGCAACCTCCGTCATCGTCTCGGGATGATCGTGTGTCCGGGGATGATCCGGCCGCGCCGGCGCGGTCAGGCCGCGGCCGCGTCGATCACGGCCTGCGCGAAGACGCGCGGGGCCTCCTGCGGGAGGTTGTGGCCGATCCCACCGGTGATCAGCCGGTGCGCGTAGCGCCCGGTGAACTTGGCCGCGTAGCTGGCGGGGTCCGGATGCGGGGCGCCGTTCGCGTCGCCCTCCAGGGTGATGGTCGGCACGCCGATCGTGGGCGCCTGCGCGAGGCGGCTCTCCAGCGCGTCGTACCGGCGCTCGCCCTCGGCGAGGCCCATCCGCCAGCGGTAATTGTGGATGACGATGCTGACGTGATCCGGGTTGTCGAGGGCCGGGGCGCTCCGCGCGAAGGTGGCGTCGTCGAAGCGCCAGCGCGGCGAGGCGGTCTGCCAGATCAGCTTGGCGAAGTCGGCGCGGTAGGCCTCGTAGCCGGCCCGTCCCCGGCTGGTGGCGAAGTAGAACTGGTACCACCAGGACAGCTCGGCCCGCGGCGGCAGCGGCTTCTTGCCGGCCTCCTGGTTGCCGATCAGGTAGCCGCTGACCGCCACCAGCGCCCGGCACCGCTCCGGCCACAGCGCCGCGACGATGTCGGCCGTCCGCGCGCCCCAGTCGAAGCCGCCCAGGACGGCCTGGGGGATCTTCAGGGCGTCCATCAGGGCGATGACGTCCACCGCGAGTGCCGCCTGCTCGCCGTTCCGGACCGTGTCCGATGCCAGGAAGCGGGTGGTGCCGTAGCCGCGCAGGTACGGCACGATCACCCGGTGCCCGGCCGCCGCGAGGATCGGCACGACCTCCGCGAAGGCGTGGATGTCGTAGGGCCAGCCGTGAAGCAGGATGACCGCCGGCCCGTCGGCGGGACCGGCCTCGACGTAGCCGACGTCGAGCACGCCGGCCTCGACCTGCTTCAGGACGCCCGGCATGGCGCCGGGGACCAGGGCGCCGGGGACCAGGGCGCCGGGGACCAGGGCGCCGGGGACCAGGGCGCCGGGGACCGGGGCGCCGGGGGCCGGGGCACCCTGCGCCCGCGCGGTCCCGCCGAGGCCGAGCTCGGCGAGGGCGGCGGTGGCCACCGCGCTCTTCAGGAGGCGGCGGCGGCTCCAGGCGGCTGTGTCGGGATCGGTCTCGCGGGCCATGGACGGCTCCCTCGTCGGAAAGACTTCGATGGAGCGAAACCTATCCCGATGCTCGACACCGCGCTTTGAGAGGGCCTTGAGGACACCTTCAGAGGCCCATGATTTATGCCCGCCCGGGCCCGTGCTAGAGCGCCCTCCGCCGCGGAGACCGGTTCGGTGAGCAGGGCGCGGAACGCGGACATGGCCCCGCCCAGGAACGCCCCGTGATCTACCGGTTCGGACCCTTCACCCTAGATGCCGCCCGGCGCGAGCTCAGCCGGGACGGCGCCGAGATCGCCGTCGAGCCGCAGGTCTTCGACCTCCTGCGGGTGCTGATCGAGCGGCGCGACAGGGTGGTCAGCCGCGACGACCTGCTGGAGGCGGTCTGGAACGGGCGCATCGTCTCCGAGGCGACCCTCGGCAGCCGGATCAATGCGGCCCGGTCGGCGATCGGCGACACCGGAACCGAGCAGCGCTGGATCCGGACGCTCCCGCGCAAGGGCGTGCGCTTCGTCGGCGCCGTGCGGGAGGCCGCATCGGAGGTCTCGCCCGGGATCGCTCCGGAAGACGCGGCGGAGCCGGACGTCACGTGGCGCACCGGGCCGCGCCTGCCCGCGGTGGCGGTCCTGCCCTTCACCAACATGAGCGCGGATCCGGATCAGGCCTACTTCGCCGACGGGATCACCGAGGAGATCATCACGGCGCTGTCCCGCGTCAGCGGCCTGTTCGTGATCGCGCGCAACTCGACCTTCACCTACCGGGGCGCGGCGATCGACGTGCGCCGGGTCGGGCAGGAGCTCGGCGTCGGCTACGTGGTCGCCGGCAGCGTGCGCCGCGGCGGGTCGCGCCTGCGGATCACCGGCCAGTTGGTCGATGCCGGGACCGGCGCCCATCTCTGGGCCGACAGCTTCGACGGCGGGCTCGACGACGTCTTCGCCCTGCAGGAGCGGGTCGCCGCGCGCGCCGCCGCCGCGATCGAGCCCACCCTCCAGCTGGCGGAGATCGGCCGGCTCGGGCGCGACGCGCCGGCCCATCCGGACGCCTACGACCGGCTGCTCCGGGCCAATGCCCGGCTGGCCGACTTCACCGCCGCCGGCATGGCGGCCGCGCTCGATCACCTGGACGAGGCCCTGGCGCTCGATCCGGGCTACGCACCGGCGATGGCCGCGGCGGCCTATTGCCGGGCGCAGTGCCATGTCCAGGGCTGGATCGCGCAGGGCGACGCGGAGCGCGCGGCGGCCGTGCGGCTGGCCTGGGGCGCGGTCGAGCGCGCGCCCGGGGACGCGCAGGTGCTGTGGATGGCGGCCTTCGCGGTCTGGAACATGTCGGAGACCGGGCGGGACCGGGCGCGCGACCTGTTCGGCCGCGCGCTGCTCGTCAACCCGAACTCCGCCCTGGCGCTCACCCTCGCGGGCTGGATCGAGACCATGTGCGGCCGCGCGGAGGCGGGGCGCGCCATGGTCGAGCGGGCGCTGCAGCTCAACCCGCGGGATCCGCGCGGCTGGCTGATGTCGGGCGTGATGGCGGTCGCGGCGGTCAGCGAGGCCGACTATCCCGAGGCGATCCGGTGGGCCGAGCGGGCGCTGGCGCAGAACCGGCGCTTGGCCGTCGCCCTGCGGGCGCTCGCCGTGGCCCATGTCGGGCTCGGCCAGCCGGAGCGCGCCCGGCAGGCGGTCGCCGAGCTCCTGGCGATCGAGCCCGGATTGACGGTCTCGGGCTTCCTGGCGCGGATCCCCTTCCCGGTCGCCGCCCTGGGGCAGCGATACGCCGCGGCGCTGGCCGAAGCCGGCCTGCCCGCCTGAGCGGGGCGCCGGTCAGGCCCCGTCCCGGTGAGGCCTCTTCCCGGTCAGGCCCCTTCCCGGTTCAGCCGGACGACGAGCTGATCGGCGAACTTGGCGGCGGCCACCGAAAGCGAGCGCCCGCGCAGCTGCGCCAGGACCAGCGTCATCGGGGTGAGGTCGCGGGTGTCGATCGGCCGGCTGTGCAGGCGCGGATCCTCCGGGATGCCGCTGGGCACCTGCAGGCTGACCACGTCCTCCCGCAGGGTGAGGTTGCGCAGGAACTCCAGCGAGCCCGACTCCACGACCGGCCGCAGCTCGACGCCCCGCCGGGCCAGCGCGTGCTCGATGTGGTGGCGGATGGCGAGCGATCGGTCGGGCAGCGCCAAGGCGTGCGCGAGACAGTCGCGCAGCCGCACCGGCCCGCTCTCCGCCGCCAGCGCGTGGCCCCGGCGCATCAGCGCGCACAGGGTCTGGTGGCCGGAATAGAGCGGGTGCAGCTCCGCCGAGGGCGGCGGCTGCAGGATCAGGGCGAGGTCGGCCTCAAAGGCCGCGAGCGCGGTGACCGCCTGGGCATGGTCGCGGACCTGCACGGTGAAGCCGACTTGCGGGAAGCGGGCGCGGTAGGCCTCGACCTCCTCGGGCACCACCTGGGTGACGAAGGCCTGGCTGCAGGCGAGCGCCACGTGACCCCGGCGCACCCCCGACAGATCGGCGATCTGCGAGCGGACCCGGTCGAGATCGGCCGCCTGGTCACGGATGTGCCGGGCGAAGAGCTCGCCGGCCGCGTTGAGCCGCATCCCCTGCGGCAGGCGCTCGAAGATCGGCGTGCCGAGCTCGTATTCGAGATCCTGGATCTGCCGCGTCAGGGCCGAGGGCGTCAGATTCAGCCGCTCCGCAGCGCGCCGGATCGAGCCGGCGCGGGCGACTTCGGCGACGTAGGTGACGGTGCGCAGGTGCTTCACGCCCACACCCTGCCCGGCCGTTGCCCGCAAGGCAACAGCACGCTCAAAAAATAGCACTTCCTCGCAACAGGCGCCGCCCGTAGCGTCGGCACATCGGGACCCTTCAGGAGCCGTTCGATGATCCGCCGCCGCACCCTCCTGGCCGGTCTCGGGGCCGGCCTCGCCCTCGGGCCCCTGGACCGGGCCCGCGCCCAGGGCGCGCCCGTCACGATCCGGATGGGCTCGCTCAAGCTGATCCACTCGATCGCGCCGAGCTTCTACGCGCGCTTCACCCCGCCCGGGGTGAACGTGGAGGTGGTGCCCTTCGAGAGCCCGACCGAGTGCAAGAACGCCGTGGTCACCAAGTCGGTGGATTTCGGCACCTTCGGCATCGCCGCCGCGACGCTGGGCGCCGCCGCCGGCGAGCCGCTCGTGGTGATCGCTTCCACCTGCAACCGCGGGATGGCGGTGATCGCCAAGAAGGGCTCCGACATCCACGCCATCAAAGACCTGCGCGGCAAGCGCGTCGCGATCTGGCCCGGCAGCACCCAGGAGGTCTTCGTCCTGGAGCGGATGCGCATGGAGGGCCTGTCCGTGAAGGACATCACCCCGGTGCGCGTATCGTTCTCGGAGATGCACATCGCGCTCGCCCGCGGCGACGTCGACGCCTATGTCGGCGCCGAGCCGGGCCCCGGCGTCAGCCTCGCCTCGGGCGTCGGCCAGCTCGTCGAGTACCCCTACGGCACCGAGATGGGCGCGCTGAACATGGTGTTCGGCGCCCACCGCGACACGTTGGCCGAGCGGCCGGACCTCGTCCGGACCATGCTGGAGATCCACCGCAAGGCGACGGACTTCGCGGCCGGCGACCGCGACGCGATGATCGCCATGGCGGTGGCGAAGCTCGGGCAGAAGCGCGAGGCGCTCGAGCTCTCGGCCCCGAACGTCGAGCTGACCTGGCGCCTCGGGCCGAACGAGATCCGGCAGGCCGACGCCTACGCGCAGCACATGCTCGCGCTCAAGCAGATCAAGCGGCTGCCGGAGCCCGGCTTCATCGACACCCGCTTCGTCGACGCGCTGGGGCGGGCGTGAGCACCGGCATCGAGGCCGGCGCCCTGCCGGCGGCGGTGACGCCGGCGCCCGCCCGCCGGCCGGGCCGGATCCGGGCCCGGGCTCGCCCACCTGCGCCGGCTGGCGCTCGCCTGCGTGGTGCCGGCTGCGCTCGTCGCGGTCTGGCAGGTCACCACCGCGGGCCGGCCCTACAGCCTGATCCCGCCGCCCGCGGAGGTCTGGGCCGAGATGCGGGACCTCGCCGTCGGCGGCGTCAACGACGACGCCTTCAGCGGCACGCTCTGGACCCATCTCGCGGCCTCGCTGAGCCGGGTCTATGGCGGCTTCGCGCTGGCGGCCGCGGCCGCCCTGCCGCTCGGCCTGCTGATCGGCCGCGTGCCCCTGATCCGGGCGCTGCTCGACCCCGTCCTGCAGGTGCTGCGGCCCGTGCCGGTCACCGCATGGCTGCCGCTCGCCATGATCCTGTTCGGCCTGGGGCCGCGCTCGGCCTTCTTCCTCGTATTCCTCGGGGCGTTCTACCCGATCCTGGTCAACACCGTGTTCGGGGTCCGCTCGGTGGAGCCGCGCCTGTTCGAGGCGGCCGCGATGCTCGGCTGCACCGGGCCGGCGCAGTTCGTCCGCGTGGTGCTGCCGGCGGCGCTGCCGTCGATCTTCACCGGCCTGAGGCTGGGGCTGGGCTTCGCCTGGGTGGTGATCGTGGTCGGCGAGATGACCGGCGTCCAGACCGGCCTCGGCGCGATCATCATGGAGGCGCGCCAGCTCTCGCGCACCGAGATCGTGATCTGCGGCATGGCGGTGATCGGAGTCGCGGGCTTCGTCTCCGACTGGCTGGTCATGCAGCTCGGCCGCCGGCTGCTCGCCTGGAGCCCCACCCATGGCTGACCCCACGATCCCGATCCTCGACATGAGGGGGGTCTCCAAGACCTACGCGGCGGGCGGGCGCCGGACCGAGGCCCTGCGCGAGGCGAACCTCACGGTCGCCCGGGGCGAATTCGTCTGCCTGCTCGGCGCCTCGGGCTGCGGGAAGTCGACGCTGCTGCGGGTCGCCGCCGGCTTCGAGGCGCCGAGCGCCGGGGAAGCCCTGATGTGGGGCAAACCGATCGCCGGGCCGGGACCGAGCCGCGGCATGGTCTTCCAGGATTACGGCCTGTTCCCCTGGCTCAGCGTGCGCGACAATATCGGCTTCGGCCCGAAATCCCGCGGGCGGCCCGCCGCCGAGGTGCGCGACATCGCTGAGCGCTATGTCGCCCTGGTCGGCCTCCAGGCCTTCGCCGACGCCTACCCGCACCAGCTCTCGGGCGGGATGAAGCAGCGCGTCGCCATCGCCCGGGTGCTCGCCAACGAGGCCGAGGTCGTGCTGATGGACGAGCCCTTCGGGGCGCTCGACGCCATGACTCGCGAGCGCCTGCAGGACGAGCTGCTCGACCTCTGGTCGCGGACCGGGCTGACGATCCTGTTCGTCACCCACGCCATCGAGGAGGCGATCTTCCTGGCCGACCGCATCGTGATGATGTCGCCCGGCCCCGGCCGGATCGAGGCGATCCACCCGGTCGAGCTGCCGCGGCGGCGCGACGTGTCGAGCCCGGCCTTCAACGACCTGCGCCGGATGCTCGCGGCCCAGCTCCACAGCCACCACGCCCCGCGGGCCGCCGCCTGATGGACACCGCGCCCGACGATCCCCGCCGGCCCGAGAATCGCCTCGCCTACCGCGCCGCCGTGGACCGGCCGCGCCTGACCCTGCCCGGGGGCAAGCACGTCGCCGTCTGGCCGGTGGTCAACGTCGAGCACTGGCTGATCGATAACCCGATGCCGCGCCAGATCCTGGTGCCGCCGACCGCGGCCAGCCTGCTGCCGGACATCCCGAACTGGGCGTGGCACGAGTACGGGATGCGGGTCGGGTTCTGGCGCTTCCTCGAGGCGTTCGAGCGCCGCGGAATCCGCCCGACGCTGTCGATCAACGGCTCGGTCTGCAAGGCCTATCCCCGCATTGCCGAGGCCGCCCACGCGGCCGGCTGGGAATTCATGGCCCACGGCTTCCACCAGGTCCCGACCCACAGGGTCGCGGACCAGCCCGAGATGATCGCCCGCACGATCGCCGCGATCACCGAGACCACGGGGCGCCCGCCGCGCGGCTGGCTGGGACCGGGCCTCACCGAGACCCTCGACACGCCCGACCACCTGCGCGCGGCCGGCCTCGCGTACGTCGGCGACTTCGTGGTCGACGACCGCCCCTGCCGGGTGGCGACGCGCACGGGCGACCTCGTCGCCCTCCCCTACTCGGTCGAGCTCAATGACATCCCGCTTCTGGCCATCCAGCACCATCGGGCCGACGAGTTCGTGGAGCGGGCGCTCGCCCATCTCGACCGGCTCGCCGCCGAGGCCGCCGGCGCCGGCCCGCTCGGCGGCGCCAAGGTGATGAGCTTCGCGATCCACCCCTACATCACCGGCGTCCCGCACCGGATCGGCCTGCTGGAGCGGCTGCTCGACGCCATCCTGGCGCGCAGCGACGCGGTGTTCATGCAGGGGACCGAGATCCTCGACTGGTACCGCGCCACCGGCGACGCGTCCTGAGCCGTCCGGCCGCGTCGGGCCCCGAGCGAGAAAAGCCGTCCGGTCCACCGCCGTATCCCGTCGCGCTCGCGAACCTGTTCCGCCGACCTGAGAACGAGGAGCCGCCGTGCCCCCCTTCCCGACGATCCCGCTCCTGCACGCGGCCTACGCCGACGGCCTCGACCCGCGCGCCGTCGTGGCCGAGGCCTACCGGCGGCTCGCCGCGGTCAGCGATCCCGGCATCTTCCTCGCGCTCGTCCCGGAAGCGGAGGCGCAGGAAGCCGCGGCGGCGCTCCCGCCCTTCGACCCCGCGGCGATGCCGCTCTGGGGTGTGCCCTTCGCCGTGAAGGACAACATCGACGTTGCCGGGCTGCCGACCACCGCTGCCTGCCCGGACTTCGCCCACACCCCCGCCGAGACCGCGCCCGCGGTGGCGCGTCTCCTCGCGGCCGGCGCGATCCTGATCGGCAAGACCAATCTCGACCAGTTCGCCACCGGGCTGGTCGGCCTGCGCACCCCCTACCCGGCCCCGCGCAACGCGATCGATCCGGCCTACGTGCCCGGCGGGTCCAGCAGCGGCTCGGCCGTGGCGGTGGCCCACGGGATCGTCGCCTTCGCCCTCGGCACCGACACCGCGGGCTCGGGCCGGGTGCCGGCCGCGCTCAACAACGTCGTCGGCCTGAAGCCCTCCCTGGGGGCGGTCTCCAGCCGCGGGATGCTGCCGGCCTGCCGGACCCTCGACACGCTCTCGGTCTTCGCCGGCACCGTCGCGGACGCCGACGCGGCCTTCCGGGTCATGCTGGGTCCGGACGGGGCCGATCCCTGGTCGCGGGCCCTGCCGGTGCCCGCGGCGCCCACCGGCCTCCCGCCGGGCCTGCGTCTCGGGCTCCCGGACGCGGCGAGCCTCCGTTTCGGCGGCGACAGGCTCTCGGAGGCGGCCTTCGCGGCGACGGTCGCCGATCTCGAAGCGCTCGCCGGGGCGGCGGCACCGGTGGATCTCGCGCCGATGTTCGCCGTCGCGGCCCTGCTCTACGACGGCCCGTGGGTCGCCGAGCGCTACGCGGCGATCCGCCCGGTGATGGAGACGCGCCCCGGGATCCTGCACCCGACGACGCGGGCGGTCATCGCCGCCGCCGAGCGCCACAGCGCGGCGGACGCCTTCGCGGGCCTCTACCGCCTCGCGGCGCTGCGCCGGGCCGCGGACGCGGTCTGGGACCGGATCGACGTCCTCGCCGTGCCGACCTACCCGCGCCCGCAGACCTGCGCGGCCCTGGCGGCCGACCCGATCGGGCCGAACAGCGAGCTCGGCACCTACACCAACTTCGTCAACCTGCTGGACTGGTGCGCCCTGGCGGTGCCGGGGCGGCCCCGCGCCGACGGCTTCCCCGCCGGGATCACCCTGCTGGCGCCGCGCGGCTCGGACGGGCTGCTCGCCGCCCTGGGCGCGCNATCAGCGCCAGCGAGCGCGGCCGCTGGTTCCTCGCCGAGTACGCCCGGCGCAACCGGGGCGCGGAGACCGAGGTGTGGGCCCTGCCGCCCGCCGCGTTCGGACGCTTCGTCGCCGCCATCCCGGCGCCGCTCGGCATCGGCACGCTGCGGCTCGCCGACGGCACGGCGCCCAAGGGCTTCCTCGTCGAGCCGGCCGGCCTCGACGGGGCGGCCGACATCACGCGCTTCGGCGGCTGGCGCGCCTACCTGGCCGATCGCGCGGCCGCGTAGCCCAGCGTCCCCGGGACTGACATCGGCCCCCGATGGGAAACCGGTTCCGGTCCCTCCCGCGGCGACAGGGCGCCCGCGCCGCTGCTAGGCTGCCGGACGGTGGCGGAGGGCTCCGATGCGGCGATCGATCCTGTTCCTGGCGGCCTGCCTGCTGGCCGGCATCCCGCGGGTGGCCTCTGCCGAGCCCGCGCCGGACGGCGTCGCCGATCTCGGCAGCTACGCCGCCCGCGTGGAGGTTCACCCCTTCGAGAGCCTGACGCTGACCGACCGGCAGTTCCTCACCGGCACGTCCGAGGGAGCGAAGCCCGTCACGGTCGCGGGACTCCTGCGCGTCGCCAAGGCGGGGACGGAGCGCCTGCCGACCGTGATCCTGATGCACGGCTCCGGGGGCCTGGGCGGCAACATCGAGTTCTGGCAGCGGGCGCTGGCGGCGCGCGGGATCTCGACCTTCGCCATCGACGGCTTCACCGGGCGCGGCCTGACCAGCGTCAACACCGACCAGGGTCTCCTGGCGCGCACGAACCTGATCCTCGACATCTACCGGGCGCTGGGCGTGCTGGCCCGGCATCCGCGGGTCGACCCGGCGCGGATCGCCGTGATGGGCTTCTCGCGCGGCGGTCAGGCCGCGCTCTACGCGAGCCTCAAGCGCTTCGACGCGGCCTGGAACCGCTCCGGCGTCACGCCGGCCCTCTACCTGCCGGTCTATCCGGACTGCTCGATCCGGTTCCGCGACGACATCGCCGTCGTGGACCGGCCGATCCGGATGTTCGGGGGCAGCGGCGACGACTACAATCCCGCCGCGACCTGCGCCGCCTACGCGGAGCGTCTGAAAGCGGCTGGTTCCGATGTCGACCTGACCGTCTATCCCGGGGCGCAGCACGTCTTCGACAATCCGACCGGGCCGAGCCAGCCCGTGGTCGCCAAGGGCGCGCAGACCGTCCGCGCCTGCGCGATCCGCGAGGCGGCGGACGGCGTCCTCGTGGAGGGCGCGAACGCCGCGCCGTTCACCTACGCGGACCCGTGCGTGCAGCGCGACCCGCATATCGGCTCCGACGCCGCCGCGCGCGCCGCGGCCCTGGCGGGGGTGTCGGACGCCCTCGAGGCGGCCTTCCGGGCCCGGTGACCGACGCTGGCAGACCGGGGACAGCATTCCCTGTCTGAACATCGGCGATCCCGGTCGATCCGGGACCGCGCCCGGATCCGGCGCCAGCCAGCCCGCTCCAGATCCAGCGGATCGAGAGCGGACGGGCCGTCGACACGCGATGGCCACAAAGCCCAAACCTAATGCAAATTGTGACTCCATAAGTGCGGAACCGCCCAAAAAGGTGACTCTGCGCGGCACGGAATCCGGTGATCGTCGCGGCTGACTGCATTCGCTGAGACGATCGGATGTTCCCGTGCGCCACGTGACACGACCGATCATCGGCGGACCGAAATGTGAGTTCCCTCTCTCATGAGTATCCCTACCCCGCGTGTCGAGAGAGGTGATCGAGGGAATAATTTCGGCTCCCTCCGGATCGCATTCGCGTTGCTGGTCATAATCGGACACGCACCGGAACTCATTGACGGCGATCGCGGGCGCGACTTCCTGGTCCGGATGACCGGCAGCTTCTTCTCGGGAGACTTGGCCGTTGACGGCTTCTTCCTGATCAGCGGCTACCTGATCACGAAGAGCCTCCAGTCCTCACGCTCGCTGAAGACTTATCTATCCCGGCGCGTCGCGCGCATCTATCCGGGTTTCATAGCCGCGTTCATCGTCTCGATGCTGCTTTTCGGAAGCTTGGCGGGCGGGACGCTGAGCGACATTCCGGTCGTCAAGAGTGTCACGAAGCTCTTCATTCTCGGCTTGCCTGTCGTCCCCGGAGCGTTTGCCGGCCTGCCCCATCCAGACCTCAACGGGTCGATGTGGACGATCTCGTACGAGTTCCGCTGCTACTTGTTCGTGATCGGGATCGGCGCGCTCTCGACGTTTGCCGGACGGCGTTACTGCCTCCGGATCATCGTCGGGATCGGCGTCCTCTACGGCCTTCGTCACGCGATGCCGGATATACCGCACGGAAGTCCCATCTTCGGCAGTTCGAGCGCAACGATCCGACTGACCTTCATCTTCCTCGTGGGATCTGCGTTCTACATCTGGCGGGACGTCATTCGTCTGACGCACCGCGGAGCTCTTCTGGCGCTGATCGCGTGCACGGGGCTCCTGTTTGTCCCCCGTCTCGCGGAGCCGGCCTTCGCGATCTTCGGCGGATACCTGATCTTCTGGTATGCGCTGGCAACGCCGGCCAATCATCTGAGCCAGTGGGTCGACCGCACGGACCCGAGCTACGGCCTGTATCTCTACGCGTGGCCCACACAGAATCTCCTCATTCAGAAAATGCCCGGGATCACGCCGCTTTTATTGATCATCATGACCATTCCGATCGCTTTCTGCTTCGGGATCGCGAGTTGGCACTGTATCGAGCGGCGCTTCGTCCATCGGAATGAGGCGCGCCAGCCGAACGCCGGATATGCCGACCCGGATGTTCTGCTCCCGAGGCTCCGCTAGGAGACGGCCGTGCCGATGTCCCCGGTCACGCGTCAGGCACGATGCGCGGATCCGAGTGGGGCGTTGTTGCACCGGAAAGCGGCGCCGCGCGCGGGACAATCCCCATCGCGAAGCTGAGCCGAACTCTTTCCGGGGGCTCCGTCGTGGCGCCCCTGAGCGCTGGCTGAGCCGAGCCGCTCGATGGCGCGATGGCAGGGATCAACACCGAGCGTGATCGCGCGTGGAGCCCTCGGGTCATCCGAGTGAGACAACTCGGACCCGGTCGAAACCTCGAGAGGTAGACGAGCCCCCGACGCCAAGCACGTCGACCGTGCCGGCGCCCTCCGCATGTGTGCAGTGCGTCATCCATCCCAGCAGACCACATCGCCTTCCCAGCTCCACGACCTGTGCCTCCCGGACGAGTGCTGATCCCGTGCCGAGCGAGGCCAGTACACGCATGTGTTTCGACACAGAGCCGGCCCATCGGGGCAGCTTTTGACCCGCCCGCCGCGCGCGGGCCCGTTCTCACCCAACATGAAATCGTCCGCCGCGATGTGCCGAACCTTTCTGCTTCGAGCAGAAGGAGAACTCGAATCCATTCGGCACCTTCAAAAGTTCGGCCACATCCCGATTTTTAGGATTGTCCTACAGCAACGCAGCAGCCAAGGCCCAAATCGGGAACCAGTCTTGGAATTCGATATCGGCGGCCAGCACTCGGCAAATCTGCTTCCGCGAAGAACGGCGCTCCGGACCCCATACTACTTTCGGCTAACGCGGGCTTCGGAGACTGCTATGAGCAGTTTATAAGGGTTGGACTCGGGTAGCCCAACACTGGTATGTCGGGTCCGAGCTTGGCTAGAATGGCCCGGCGCAGCGCGAGGGCGGCCATGGCTTTCAGACGGATCGGAACGCTCATGGTGGTTCTGACATCGAGCGCGTGCTCGCATGCGCCGCTGATGCCGACCGCCTACAGCGCCTTGCCGCCTCCCACAGCGATGCCGGCCGCAGCCCCATCGACGGGGGCGCTCGTGGACGCCGCCGCACCGCGTGCTGAAGCCGATATCGGTCCCCTGCCCGTCGTCATCCCCGGCACGCTGAAGCTCAAGGATGCAGAGACCGGCCAGCGCGGCGTGAACCCTCTGGCGGCACTCGACGCCTCGGTTCGCAACCGCATGACCTGGAAGAGTCTCCACCCGGAGAACCTGTCGAAACCAGCGATCTATCCCGGCCTGTCCCGGATGGCGAACGGTGTCGACGTCGGAGAGACCTCAGCCACACGGAAAGACAACATCCCCGGCTTCGATAGAGAGCTCGCCACGAAGAGGATTATGTCGGAATACAATCGCGAAGCGGCGATGGCAGCGCTCCTGAAGGGCGGCCGCGACGCTGCGAAGAGCGTCTGCTCAGGCTGCTAGCATCCCTCCGGGACGCAGCCCCCGGGCAACCGGCGACGTCTCTGGACCGAGCGGGAAGCACGGGGACGCTTCACCGCCCCGGCCGTCCTGCCGGCGACGCCTCAGGCCGGTGAAGCGGCGATCCCTTTCGCCGTGGATCCCCGTCGCCGACGCTATCCCGAGGCCTGCCCACGAATTCTTTCCGCGGAAGATGCCGGCGATCGCGCCCGCGCCGTGGATGCCGCACCAGCCTGCTCCGGCACTTTTCGACGCGCGGCGAGACCTCAGAAGCGCGGCGAGAAATTCATTCCCGTCACGACGGTGAACACCGGTGGCGTGCGGTCAGCGAGTTCAATGCGAGCGGGATCTTGCGACCGCTCTGTCTGAACCGAGGGGCAGAACACGGCAGACGGCAGTTCGGCCTTCGGTGAGAGCACCCGCTCCAGAAGAGCCGGTCTCGTCATCGCGGGTTTCGGATCCAGCCACGTTCCGGGCATCACCTGCTGCCCACAATTGCTGACGACCGCCTCGTGCATCGTCCCGTCGATCGCGGCGGACACCACACAACTGGCGGGGTGGTACACCAACTCGTACTGGAACTTCCTGCTCCCGTCGGACTCGGTTCGGAACCGGTTGTCCAGGACGACCACCGTGTTGGGCCGGTCGGTCGTACCGACGACATAGAGCCGGCCGGTGGTGATGGCAGCGACCGTGATATCGGAGGCCGCCGAGGCGGACATGCTGAAGACAAGCGTCAACACTCCGGAGAGCGCCGCAGTCGAAACCGAGCCGAGCATCCTGCCCTCACCCCAACCCGTGGCCTTTTCAGACCCTACGCAATTGTATCGCGTATATCGCGAGCCGCGGTCACTCTCTGAACAGCGGGTCCCACGGACATCCTACCTAGCGATGACCGGTGACCATCACTCGATAGAGGTACCTCGACCTCTCATCCACCGGAATATCGAACTCACCGGATCGCAGCCCCGGAATCCGAGCGCTGACCCGCGCATGGTCGCGGAGCCAAGATCTCGCAGACGCGGTGGATGCTTACGCGCGTCGATCAGCCGGAGCATCGTTCGGGTCGCCTTCCGATACCGGGATTCGCCACCTCCCAGATCGATGGTCGAACCCTGCCCGCCGGGTCCGTCGACGCGCGCACTTGCCTGGGCTGTCGGCGAGCGCGGAAGTCAACGCGACGATGCTCGCCCCATATTGCCTCCGGTAGCGGCGCCGCGATCCGTGCGCGCTCGAACGGGATGGAGGCGGTCCGCTCCGACGGGAGTCGTCTCAACAACAATGCCGGCCGGTCGCACGTGAGATCGACGACGCTCGGCGCCTCGAGCAAGCCACGGGCGGCGCTCCGGCGCCGATCGGCGTGCGCTTCACACGCCCTCAGACTCAACCGAGCCGATGACGCGGCAAAGGCAGCGCAGGGTCGAAAATCAGAGCATCGCTAAGACACAACATTTAGATATTTCAATATATAGTAAGCCGCACCGGAGAGCATCGCGGCGGCAGAAAACCAGATCAACACCAATAACGAACGATCAAAATACGCGACGTCGCAATCGGCATAGTTTGTGGCACAGGGAACGCAGTAGATCTTCGAACTCTCCACTTTTGCCCCACACGTTTGGCAGGCACCGATTGAGAGGGAGCGCTCGTTGGCCGTCATTCTGCGCGGGCGCAGAGGCCGGCCAAGATGCCAGCGCCGGACGGAAGCTCCTGTCTCCCAAAATCTCATCCAAGCACACACCGTTCCGCATCGGCAAATTACAGTGGATCCAATTGAGGATACGTCGCGCTTCGCCAGATCTGGATGCAAATAAAGAAATTACATCGAGATGCGAATATTGTCAATATCGCTTGAACTGCGCCACGGGGTCCGAACGCCAGCTGAGGCACGTCGGAGATCGTGCACCCGCGAGGCGCCTGGACCTCCCGGAGCCCGATCTTGAACGGGCGCCCAGGTGGAAGTTCCGCTCGACGTCACGAATCGAAGGCAGGTCGCCGCCTGCATCGAGCCGCGAGATCCAGTGCTCATAGCGACGACCGGTAATCGGCAGGGCCGTTGGCACAGGACAGGCTTCCGAGCGATCGAACCCGTCGGCGCTCTCGATAGGACCGGCTGCGATCACGCCCGCGGTTGAGGTCTGGCTCACCCGCGGCAGCGGTCGACGCAGGACCGATCTATCACTGCGGCGATCGGGAGCCTGAAGGGTGGCTCCCGCCTCACGGGCCCATCGGATGGTCGTGCCTCAGGATGCGCCGCTCGAACCGGACAGGCGTTCGGCTGGGGAGATGGTGCGCGTGTCAGGAGCGCTTCGCCGCGGCGGATCGACAGCGCAGGATCAAGTGCGAGCACTGGCACCACAGCCGAGTGGGAAGCCAGTACAGCGCCCCTGCCACGCCGAGGCCTGCGCCGATCAACACATACGCGCGTGCGAGAAGATCGAGGATCCAGCCGGGCGGCTCATCCGGCTCGATCCGGTCATACCAGATCGGATCCTCGTGCCGGCACGGGTCATGTTCGGCCATCGCTGGAACCCTCAACAGCCCGATCCGGCGCTCATTCGTGGAGTAGCAAGGGGTCGACCGGGATCGGTCCTGCCGTGGCCGAAACCCGAATTTCAAGCCCCGCGCCCGCTGTCGATCGCGATGTCGCCGGCGTCGGACCAGGATGCGCGGCACGCCCCTTCGACGGTCGTCCCACCGATCCCGCTCGCGCGGCCTGGCTCGGGCTGCGCCGTCGAACCGGGCCACGGTCAGCGGCGGGAGAGCGATCCGCGCTCCGAGCGCCCCAGGTCCAGCGGCGATCCGACGAGGAACGGGGCCGCGGGCCGCCCCGCCCGTCCCTCATCGGCTTCCGCGCTGCGCCAGGACCGCGGGAACGGTGCGCAGCATGATGGCGAGATCCCGATGCAGGGTCCACCGGGTGGCATAGTCCAAATCCAGCGCGACGCGCTCGGCATAGGTCGTGTCCGAGCGGCCCGAGACCTGCCAAAGCCCGGTCACACCCGGTGGCACGGCGAAACAGGTGGGGAATGCCCGCCCGTAGCGGGCGACTTCGGCCGGCACGATCGGGCGCGGACCGACGAGGCTCATCTCACCGCGCAGCACGTTCCAGAGCTGCGGCAGCTCGTCCAGCGACGTCTTGCGCAGCACGTAGCCGATGGCGGTGACGCGCGGGTCGTCGCTGAGCTTGTGTGTGGCCGCCCACTCGGCCCGGGCCTGAGGATTGGCGGCCAGATGCGCCGCCAGGACGGCGTCGCCATTGGTCACCATGGAGCGGAACTTCAGGCAGCCGAAGCGGCGCCCGTCCCGTCCGACGCGCATGTGGCGGAAGATCGGCGCCCTGCGATCGCCGGCATAGACCAGCGCGGCGATCAGCAGCAGCAGCGGCAGGAGCAGCAGCAAGGCCGTGGCCGCCACCGTGACGTCGAGGCCGCGCTTGGCGGCCCAGCCCAGTCGCAGACCGCGCGCCACGAACGGCGCCGTCGGCAGCACGGCCTCTGCGACAGCCTCTGCGGCCTCACCGACTTGGTCCGCCAGCTCGACCCCGTACTGCGGTGCACGCAAGGCGGGCTGAAGCGGTGGACCGACGTCGCGCAGCATGGTTCGGGCTCCTCGTGACGGCAGGCGGCCGCCGGGGCAGCAACGGTTAATCAATTGTTAACACTCCGATATCAAATCATCTGGCCTGTTTCAAGCTGAGCCACAGCCTATATGTCAGTATATTTTTCCATGGAAATTGTAAGAATAGATCTGGATCTTGCAGGTTGAAGTACAGTGGCGCGGCGCCTCTGGTTCACGACATGGCCACGAATCCGGCTCGATTCCCCGATCCCCGCAATGTCGAGAGACATCCACCCTGGCCGGATGCTCGCGGATCATTGTGCACTGCGTGCGTCGCGGCCGAGGAAGGCCGCGCATTCCACCGGTTGATGGTCGAGAGCTGAGCGACTCCCGCCTCTGTGCTTTTCCGCGCGGGCGGGCCGTCCATCCGGATCGGGACGACCTCCTGGGGGAACGCTGTGCAATATCCAGGGTGCCCGGCGCAGGCATCCGGGCCACCGCCGCCGCGGCGATCGCCGGGATCGCCGCGGAATGACTCCGCGAAATCAATTCCGCGCCGGACACGACCATGACACAGCGGGGTGCGGACTCGACGGGTAGACCGCCGTTACAGTGCGTCAGACGCTGCCGACGGGATGCGGGGCGTGCCGCATCGGCGGCATCGGCCTCCCGCGCCGCAGCAGAACGCGCAGGTGCGGCCATGTTCCGACGCCGTAGGACTAATCACTATGGCGGCGGGTCCATCGGCGTGACCCGGATGGCCGAAGTCAGTATCCTGCGGATGGCTAAGCGGCATCCAACGTGCAGGAGCGGCCACAATGCCGAAGTCAGTACGGGTTGGGGCGGCTTATGATGCAGGCGTCGAGAGGGAACATGATGCCGATCGGAGCGGCGCGCAGAGCGATCTCCGCCTGCTCGGCCGGCCGCGGCGAGGGCAAAGCCTGATGCGGATCCCGATCGTATCGGGCAAGCCGGCTCGCCCCGCCTGCAACGCCGAGCCTCAGGGGATATCGTGAGACCCGTTGAGACCTTCGAAATTCGTCGACCCCGGCAGCGCCCCAGGCTCGGCTCTCCCTGTTTCAGCCGATGACGCCCGTTTCCGATCGAGCCGAGAACATCGCAATCATGGTCCCTTGCCTATGGAGCAGCCGCCTGACAGCGACCAGCCAAACCCCTGCCGGGTGGCCCAGGCCGATCTGCGCATTGACCGGGGACGCAGGGTCTGATCGATGAGAGTCGCGATCGTCCATTACTGGCTCATCGGGATGCGAGGCGGCGAGAAGGTCGTCGAAGCCCTCTGCGATCTCTATCCGGAAGCCGACATCTTCACGCACGCCTACGCGCCCGGCTCCATGTCGCCGACCATCAGGGCGCACCGGGTCAGAACCTCGTTCATCGGCAGGTTGCCGTTCGCGACGAGCCGTTACAAATCCTATCTGCCCCTGATGCCGATGGCGCTCGAGCAGCTCGATCTGCGGGGATACGATCTGATCATCAGCAGCGAATCGGGGCCGGCGAAGGGGATCATCCCGCCTTCCGACGCCCTCCACATCTGTTACTGCCACTCGCCGATGCGGTATGTCTGGAATATGTACCACGATTATCGCGAGCGGACGGGGCTGCTCACGCGCCTGCTGATGCCGCCAGTCGCCCACTACGTGCGCAACTGGGACGCGGTCTCGGCGGGCCGGGTCCACGAGTTCATCGCCAACTCGGACACGGTCGCACGGCGGATCGAGACCTACTATCGCCGCCAAGCCAAGGTCATCCACCCGCCCGTGGATACGGCGGCTTTCGAGATCGCCCCGAGTGGCGAGCGTGGCGACTACCATCTGATGGTCGGCGAAATGGTCCGCTACAAGCGGCCAGAACTGGCGGTCCAGGCCTTCAACCGGTTGGAGCAGCCGCTCGTCGTGATCGGAGGCGGCGAGATGCTGCGCGAGTTGCGCAGCATGGCCGGCCCCCACATCAAGATCCTCGGTCCGCAGCCCTTCGAGGTCTTGAAGCACCACTACGCACGGTGCCAAGCCCTGATATTCCCCGGAGAGGAAGATTTCGGCATCGTTCCAGTCGAGGCCATGGCGAGCGGGCGGCCGGTCGTCGCGTTCGGCAAGGGCGGTGTCACCGAGACGGTCATCGACGGGGTGACGGGGACCTTCTTCCACGAGCAATCCGTCGACGCGCTGATCGATGCCGTTCAGCGCTGCCGGGCGATCGGGATGGAGCCCGAGCGCCTCGTTCGCCGCGCCGCCGATTTCGGCGTCGATCGCTTCGCGGACGAGATCAGCCGTTTCGTCGACGGAATCCTGGCTCGCGAGCGCCGGACGACGCCTCGCTCCCCGCGCGAGCCGAACCGCGCCTATCTGGTTCAGTGAGACGCTCGCGAAACTAACGGGCGGCGGTTCTGGGGCTGTGCGGAGCCGCCGAAGGGACCATCGACGAGCGGGCGGCGCCGGATCTCAAAGCGCGACGCGGCGCCCCAATCGGATCGGTTCGACTAGGCGTCCGATGTCCCGGTCGGCATCAGGTGGGCCGCGGCGTTCAGGGTCGAGACCCGGGCGGTCGGCTGGTAGTCGAAGCCACCCTGTCGTCCGAACGACTCGATTCCGAGATCACTGAGTTGCGCGCGCGCGCGCGCCACCCGCTGATGCGCCTGTCCCGTGTAGATGGGATAGGCACAGGGCACCATCTGGCTGCCCTCGCAAACCAGGTCGCCGGTGAAGAGCCCGTTCTTGGCGACATGGGCGCGAAAGTCCTGCTCGGCGATCGTCACGGAGTCGCCCGCATGTCCGGCAATGACCTCGACTCCGAAATACTCGCGCCCCTCCACCCGACCGTAGAAATCGGAGTACATGGTGAGCCGTTTCCACGCACCGTCATGGGCGAAGTTGTAGAGGATCGAACAGTCGAAGCCGCGAGTCCCGCTGAAGCTGAAATACAAGCTGATGAGCGTCACCGACTCGAGACCGGGATCCTCCTGAATGCCGCAGAGGGACAGCGCCCGAGGAATCGGGATCGTCGAGATGAGGCGATTGGCGGTGAATCGTCCGCTCTCCGTGCGGACATCGAATTGCGTCCCGCGCCGCGTGATCGATACGATCCGCTGACCGAGATGAAAGTCCGAGCCGCGCTGTCGAAGGGTCCGCGCGGCCACCTCGTAGAGGGCATTGAAGCCCTCGCGCGGCCGCGCCAGCTGCCGGTTGGTCGGACCCGGCGCGCGATGCCGGCGGACATAGCGCAACAGGACGCGGGGCGATGCGTGCTCCTTGATCCAGAGCATCCGCTTCTCGGCGAATTCCAGATCAACCCAGTCGGCCGGCACGCCGAAGAACCGCTTCATGTAGCTCTCGAGGCCGGACCGTCGGAGCAGATAATCGCCGATCCAGTAGCGCGCGAACTCCCGCGCATTCCCGATCTTGCGCCGCGCCAGGCGCGACAGAGCGGCCGACAGCACGATCCTCACGATTCCCCACGGACCGGCCCGGACGATGTCGTCACGGATCGAGAGCGGGTAGGAGGTCACGAAAGCCTGAGGCGTCAGCTTCCCCCAGGTCGGCTTGATCGGGACGTAATGCTCAAGTAGTTCTGGGAAGTATTTCAGCAGAGGAGAATCGTCCTGAAATACGAGACTTCCGATGTCGAAAGTATATTCGTTGATCGATCGGTCTATATGATTGCCGCCGAGATTTTGAAATTCGTCGATGACGGCGACCCTACGGCAGCCGAGATCGTGAAGTATCGAAGCCGAGACGAGACCGGTTATACCGGCTCCTAATATAATAGCATCAAAACACTCGTCCTCCGACTGTCCGCGACTGTCGAAGTCTGAAGATTCGGCCATGACTCGCATCGCGCCGGCGGCGACGTCAGATGATGAACGACTATACCGGAGCATGGTGGTCCGCCGGCCGGAAAATGGTGATCATCGTCGACAGCTCGAATCACATCGAGATTTCTGCATTGCTGCCATCGACTCCGGGCAGGATCTAATCATCACTATTGCCAAAGATTGCGGGTTTGTAAACAGGCCATCGCGCGCGGACCGGGGCATTGCCCGCGGTCGAAATACGGATATTGCAGGTAACTAAATTCATCCGACCGGCGCTGTTCGCTTCGCGATATCGGGAGACAGCAAGCGTCGAATATTTTAGCGAAAAACCATCATTGATACCGAAACGCGCGCGAAATAATCTTAACACTTATAGGGCGCTGCTCCAGTCCGATCGTCATCCTGTGTCGTCCCTGTAGGACTACGAGCCAATGCCATGGTGCAGCACGGCCGTCGCGGCGCGACTGCGCGGACAGAAGTTTTCTGCTGGGCGTGACGGCATTGCCGCGTGTTGCGCATCATGTACGGATGAACCCACCGCGCGCCTGTGGACGTTCACCGTCCCGTCGTTCCTGCGGATCGGCCCCAGGAGCGCTCACGTGACGAGTGATGCAGGCCGAGGCTGCTGGCGAGCGGGTTCAGGGAGCCGCGACCGCGTCGCGGCTGCGGCCGGTTCGATCGGAGCCACCGAAACACCGATATACCCGACCGGATGACGCGCGGGATAGGCGCACGCGGTGGCGGCAAAGATGTAGAACATCAAGCCCTGATCGACCGTAGGACCCGCGATGATGCTGCCGGAAAGCAGGCAGAGGCAGGCGACGCGGCCGGCAGCGCGGATATCGCTCGCGTAGGTGCGCGGCGCGCCGCGCCGAAATCCGAACACCGACGCCAGGAACAGCGCGTAGAAGACGGCTCCCGGGATCCCGACATTCGACAGCACCGCGAGAGGAAAGCTCGATGTGCGATTGGTCCCGAGGCCGACGCCCAGGCCGTTCGAGTCGACGAAGTTCCGCCACGCATAGGCGTTCCAGGCCGAGCGCTGAACGCCCGAACTTGTCTCGGCTTTGCTCAGGACGAGCGTATCGACGTAATCGTAGACGCGCTCGGCGACACCGCCGATGGACAGGGCCAGGAGCACGAGGACGCAGAGGACCAGTGGACCGGCCACCACCAGTCCGGCACTGAAACGGTCCTGCCGACGCGTGCTGCACCGCATCAGTGCGATCGTATAGAGGATCGCGATCAGCACGGCGGCGCCGACCAGGCCGGTCGAGGATGTCGACAGGATCACGAACAGCAGCGAGATCAACGCCAGAGGTCCCGTCACCGAGGGCTTGCGGCCGCACAGCCAGAGCATTCCGGTGAACCCGCAACCTCCCAGCGTCATGCCCGCGAAGGCGGAGGCCTCCGGCCAAGCCCCGATGATCCGCCGCATGCTGCCGACGCTCTCCTCATCGTGGAACGTGTACTGAGCATTCCGGATGAATTGCAGGACCTCCTGAGTGCCCGTGGCCGCGGTCAGCACGTCGACGATGCCGAAGCAGATATTGGCGGCCGCGTAGAGGATGAGCGCCTTCGCGAGCGTCTCGATCCCGTTCTTCGTGGAGCCGAAAGCGGTGATGACGCTGAAACAGACGAGATCACCGATGAGATAGATCGGCTGCGTGAAATTGCTCGAGACCGGCCCCAGGGGAACGACGCCGTCGCTGGTGATCAGATGCGACGAGGTTCCCAGCGGCACGATGTATGTCTGACCCGCGAAGAGCCGTGGCAGGATGTAGCTGCTCGCCACTCCGTAGAGCGTGAGGCAGAGGAGCCAGAAGCCCGCCTCCGGCAACCGGAGCGAACTCAGGACCAGCGTCGAGATCTTGCGGTGGAACAGCGTCGCGATCATCAGGAAGACGAGGAACAGGTGCGCCGGCTGCACGTTAGCGCCGCCCAGCAGAAGTGCCGCGGCGGATCCGAGATTGCAGAAGACCACGAAAGCGATCACGACCGATTCCCGGCCGAACAGCAGACAGAACAGGCCCGCGACGACCGTGATGGCACCTATTGGCTCGAAGCTCATGTCAGGCTGGTCCGGGCATGATCGGCGGCGGATCGGCCGTGGCGCTCGGGTGATGCATCGCCAGGCCGACGAGCCGCGACCAAGTCGGGTGATCGCGTGCCTGACCGCCGCCAGGATCGATGCGATGCGCCCGCACGGGTCATCTCAGCGCTTGGCGCTGTCGGTCGGCCGGTGCGGCGCATCCGATGCGGCCGGACCGCGGCTCACCGGAGCGTCCGCCAACCCGGGCCGCGACGTCGGGGATTGCCGCGTCTCCCCGGACCTGTCGGCCGGCTGACGCACGAGCGTCACGCGCACGACGTCGCCGGGCTCGACGGCAGCCTCCTCCGACGCGAGCCATGTACCGGCCTTCACCCCCTGCTTCCGGGTGATCTCGTAGCGCGGACTCAAGGTTTCGGACGCGTCATCGGTGTTGCCGACCATCTGGGACTCGGCATCGGCCGAGAGCCGTTCGGCCGTGCGCGTCTTCTCGTCGATCGAGGCGAGCTTCTGACGGACATCCGCGGCCTCCGACAGAGCTTCGCGGCGAAAACGGGCCTTGAGATCGATGATGTCGCGCTCGGCGCGCGTGAGGCTTTGCTGCGCGCGCAGCATGGCAACCTGCACGTCGAGCCGGCTGCTCTCGAACGAGGCCTGGCTCTGCTCGGCAGCGAGCTTGCGCGGCGCGATCGTGAGGCCCTTCGAAACCAGATCGTTGATCAGGCCGAGTTCACCGCGGCTGAGCTCGATCTGGCGGTCCAGCGTTTTGGACTTGTTATCCAGCGTACTCATCTCATTCTGGAAGCTGGTTATCGACTGTTCAATCGTCTTGATCTCGGCTTTCAGCGCGTTCCGCCGCGTGTCGAACAGGAGTTGTTCGCCGCGGACGGCCTGTTCCGCATAGGTCCTGTCCGCCGTACCTTTCAGATCGCCCCCGAACGCGATCGTCTCGGTGCCCCCGATCTCGGCTTCGAGGCGGGCCAGCTTGGCGGCCAAACCGACACGCTCTGCGGCCAAGGTTCGCAACTCGCCGCGCGAAGTGACCGCGTCGCGCTGGATGCTGCGCGGGTCGGTGCCGCGCATCAGACCCTGAGCCGTGCTCACGGCCTGCAGTACGGTCAAGCCAGGTTGATACTCGTACTTGCCGGGCTGCTGGACCGCGCCGATGATGTAAAATGGCCGGTAGGTCGCGACCTCGACGGAGGCCGCGGGCTTCTCCGCGAGGTCGGCAACCTGCTTCAGTGCGACCCCGATAGCGTTCGCAAGATCGACCGGCGTGCCGCCCGCGGCCCTGATCTGGCCGATCAGGGGCATGGACACTGTTCCATCCGCCGCGACGACGAACTGACCATTCAGTGCGGTCCACGAGTACGCTTCGCCGGTGTTGCGACGCAAATCATAGACGCGGATCGTCAGATGATCCTGGGGGCCGAGCACGTATCGACCGGCTTCGTCGGCGGCCGCATTTGCGAGCGGGCTGCCGAACAGCAAAATGCAACCCGCCGCAGCTAGACGCAGACGCATCAAATTCTCCTCGACCAGGGCCAAATCTTGAGTACAGATCCGCGCGCCGCGATCGCCCTACGGTATCTGTAGCACAGAGTTCCGCGAGACGCATTAAATCGTAGCGGATTCAGTCAGATCAGCCAAGATTTATAGATCCCAGGTCTGCCTCGCGGCCGGAGCCTTGCCCCGCCACTGGCGTGCGTTCCGCCGGAAGTTCAGGGCATACGGCCTCCTGTACCAGACCAATGACGCTGATGCGTTCATCGTGTGACGCCTGCGGCTCCCGAGATCCGCCTCAAGGACGCAGGGTCCGCAGACGAAAGCCGAGCAGAAGCATGCTCACGCCGTAGGCCGCCACGCCGCTGAAGATCATGGCGGTCAGAAGCCCGACCAACCCGATATCGACGCGGCTCAAGACGGCCTGCAGCGCGAGAACGGCCGCCGTCATCACCGCGCACGAGAGGCCGACCTGCCAGAGATTGCGGATCTGCCTCCCCACCCCCGCGCCGACCAGACGCCGCGCATAGATCGCGCTGATCAAGAAATGGAACACGGCCGTGGCGAGGCGCGCGTAGATCATCATCATCACGCCGCCGAGATAAAATCCCAGTGTCATGCTCAAGACCTTCGCCATCGACTCGAAGAGCGTGATCTTGAGCATCACGTTCGGCTCGTCCATCGCCAGACAGAGAGATGAGACGGGTTGATAATAGGCCGTGAACATGATCGCCAGCGACAGCCAGCGCAGATAGGGGGCCGCGGAACTCCATTGTGAACCGAGGACGACGCTCACGATCTGGTCGGCGGTCAGTGCGATCCCCACTCCGGCCGGGAGCGCGATGATCATAGTCAGCCGGGCCGCCTTCAGGAAGGCAGATTGCAGGCGGAGGCGGTCGTCGGCGATGGTCGCGAAGGCGGCCATGACGGGCCGCATGGCGGGGCCAATGACGCTCTGGGTCGGGAGGACGGAGAAGTCGCTCGCAACCCCGTAGCGGCCGAGTACGGCCTTGTCGACATGGTAGCCGAGGAACATGCGATCGTACTGCCAGCTGAAGGCGGCGAGGATCTGAGAGGACGTGAACCAGCCCGTGAACGCCGAGAAGGCGCCCAGTCTCTCCAGGGAGAGCCCCGGGCGGTAGGGCGCCAGCACGTAGGACACGATAGTCGGCAGGATCGCGGACGCAGCCGGGTTGATTACCAGGGCCCAGTAGCCGGCCCCCATATAGAGCGATCCGATGGAGATCAGGGCGGCGATCGCCTTGCCCGAGAAATCCGCCAGGAACGACGCACGGAAGTCGATCTTGCGGAACAGATGCACCATGGCCGGGCTGTAGAGGCTTCGCGCGATCGGGGCCGACGCGAGCGCGAGCGTGATGGGGATCAGTCGGGCATCGTCGTAGATGTGGGCGACGGGCCACGCAGCAGCCATCATCAGGACGGCGATCACCCCGCCCCGGAGAAGCCCCAACGTGAATGCCGTGTCCAGATGCGATTTCTCGATCTTCTGTAGACGCAACAGGGCCTGAACGAGCGGGATCTCGAGGATCATCTCGACGATCGAGACCAGGGACGCGGCGATGGCCGTCAGGCCGAAATCGGCGGGTGACAGGACCCGCGCGAGGACGAGCAGCGTGCCGAGATCGATCGCGCGCGCGGAGATCCGTGCAGCGACACTCCATCCGGCGCCGCGCAGTGTCTTAGTGGCGAGCATGAACGTGTCCCACGGAGCGATGGCCGGCGCCGCACCGGCCCGCAGCGACGCCGCGCCCCGGGCTCACGACAAGGATCCGGATCTGGGCAACATGGCGATTCCGATCCTGACCCGCACCGCAAGGGAGTCCTGGAGCAGCATCCGGCGGCGGCATCAATCTAGCCAATTCGGTCAGCTTGCGAGCGAACCGCGGTCGCGATGCGGTGCGGCCGCGCGGCGGCGTCCAGCCTCTGCGCACCGGAAGGCGCATCATCCTGCGAGGCCGGCCGCGCGCCGGTAGACGGCCAAGGTTTCCTCAGCCACCCGCGCGATCCGCAGGTGATCCAGGTTGATCTGGCTCTTCGCTCTCCACGCGCTCAGCTCCGCGGGGTCGGTCGCGAGCGCGATCAGCGCTTGAGCGAGCCTGTCCGGATCCCCGGACGGGACCAGCACGCCGGCCCTTCCCCCATCGAGCATCTCGGGGATCCCGTCGACGTCGGTGCCGACGATGGCGCAACCCGCCTCCCGGGCCTCGGAGAGAACGAGCGGAGCCGGATCGGCGTGGGACGGCAGCACGAAGATGTCGGCGCCCAGCATCCAGCGGTAGGGATCGTCCCGCGGACCGGCGAAGGTGATGGCGTCCGCGCTGGCCAGCGCGCGCGCGGCCTGTACGTAGGCGTCCTGATGAGGACCGCCGCCGACGACGTAGAGCCGCATGGCGCGATTGTGGGGGAACGCCGTATCGAAGGCCTGAAGCAGATCGGGCAAGCCCTTCCGGGGATGCAGGCCTCCGACGAAGACGATGGCGGGATGATCCAGGACCTGCGGCTCCTCGGAGCGGCCGCGCATGCGGGCTGAGCCGATCGTCCCGTTGAGCACGACGTCGATGCGGGAATTCGCGATCCCGCGCTTCCGCATCGAGGCGGCGACCGCGCCGCTCACGGCGATGACCCTGTTTCCCAGGCCCATGAGGACGGCGCCCTTCTCGAACTCATTGTGGACGGTCGTCACGAGGGGAATGCGCAACAGCTTGCAGGTCGGCCAAGCCAGGACGGCGCTCGTCATCATGTGGGCGTGGACGACATCGGGACGCCAACGCCGAAGCACGCCGCCACATCCGACGAGCGACCTCAGGATCTGGGCCGGCGCGCGCGCGTGGCTCGCGAAGATCGACTCGATGCCGTTGGACCGGAGCAGAGCATCGAAATCCCCGCCCTGGCTGGCAATGGCGACCTGATGCCCGGCCTGCGCCTGCTGACACGCGAGATCGACGGCCGCGTGAACATGGCCGTTCAGCCGGCGCGTGTGATTCAGCAGGTGGAGAATACGCATGACGGACGAGCGCTCGTGTCGGATCCGAGCCTCGGCCTGCGCTGGAGCCCGCGCAAGCCGCGGCGCTGATGAGGGCGGGCGATACGACCCTGGCCGGACAGGAGAGCCGCTATATATTTAGCAGGCATCTAAGATTAAAGATGCGGCTCGACGCAAGAGAAAAATCTGACGAAGTACTGATTTTCAACAATGCCCCGCACCGATCCTGGCGCGCAGGATCTGTCGGACCGGCCGGCGCTTGATCGAGAACCGAAACGCGAGCAGCGCCTGCGCCCACCGAACGGGCGCGACGAAGGTCGCGACGATGAAGAGCGCATTCGCCACCTTCCATTTCAGCGAACGCGGCTCGGTCATGACAGATCCGAGCAGACTCAGGAACGGTCTGCCACCGACCCGGACGCCCCGGAGGATCGCCATGCAGAACTCGAGGAACTGAAAATAGTAGGTCCTCTCTGGCTCGATGAGCGAGACTCCCGGGCGCCAATTCCGGAGCAGATTTCGCAGATGTGTCAAACGCGACTGGAAGCGCTGGAGGTCCCGCTCGAAGGTTGCCGCCTGCGGGACACGCCCCAAGCCCGAATCATTCCGGCCATGGACACGGTAGAGCCCGAGACTGTCGGACAGGCTGACGATCTCACCCATGAACGGAGCGGCCAGCAGGATTACACCGTCGACAGCCTGGTCGTAGTCACATTGATCGAGCAGGCCGCAGACGTCGCGACGGAACACGTTCCCGGACGTGGGCGGGGTCTGGTAGACTCCGGACCGCAGGATGTCGTTGACAGTTCGGTCCTGCCCGCGGAACGCCTCGAGCGCGGGGTAAGGGTCTGCCAGGACCGCCCCCGTCGAATCGACGCACCGCAGGCAATACTGAAGTTTGGCGACGCTCGGGTCCAGCTCCGACAGAATGCGGTCGAGAGCGCCCGGCAGGAGCTCGTCATCCGCATCGAGAAACAGCAGGAACGGGGCCCGTGTCTTGGCCAATCCGTAGAGGCAGGCCGCCCTCTGGCCACCGTTCGGGATCCGAAACGCGGTGATGCCAGACCGCTCGATGATTGACCACGAGTCGTCCGTCGACCCATCGTCGATCACAACCATCTCACAAGAGTCGTTGCACTGATCGACGACACTCTTGATCGCTCGACCAATGAAATTTGCGTAGTTGAAGCACGTAATGATGACTGCGAGTTTAGGATCCGTGATCACGACAGATGTCTTTCTCGCTCGCCGCTCCGCGCTCCCGTATCTCACCGCATCGAGCGCCGGTCGCGAGGTGGCTAGCACGGCAACCGATTGAAATCCACAATCAACGCCTCAAAATAGCGGCGAAAACCCGCCCGATTGCTGAATTTTTTACTGAATACCCGACCGTTTGACATTGAAACAGGGATTGAAATCAATTCTCCGTGATCGCAGATTGGCCGACGACCATCCCTATCGGCCGAGACCAGCGCCGACGGAGTTCTGCGGAGCCCGACCGGCGGAGAGATCGCGGTGTCATCCAGGGACGTCAAGCATGCCGGTCGATCCGTCGCGGCCGGCGACGGCGGCCCGCCCACCCACCTCCGAGGAAGCGGGTGCACCTTTGATCCCCGCGCCTCCACCAAACGGCGGTCTTGCTGGACGCTTCCAGGCTTCGTAAGGGCCCTTGCCTCCGGAGGACGGGCTCCTCGGCCGGGCCGGTCAACCCGCCTTTCCGGGGGTGCGTTGCCGCCTTGTCAATGCTTATGGCTGCGGCAGCACGTCTTCATTCATGTCCGACGGGACAGATTATTGTTATACTGGGCAGGGCACGGACATCGCGTGCGGCGTCGCGCCGACACGGCACCGTCATCGCGGAAGGGACATGCCGGACGCGGCCCCGCGGCCTGATATCAGGTTCGATCGCCACCGATCGGGAGAGATCTAGCCATCATGCACCTACCCGAGACGGCGACCCGAATCGTATCCTGCGACGTCTTCGACACGCTGCTCTATCGCGATCACCGGTCGGAGCGCTGCCGCTTCCACGATATCGCGACGGTCGCGTCGCAGCTGCTCGCGGCGGAGCACGGCACGGCGCGCCGTCCGGGCGCGATCTACGCCGCGCGCCTGCAGGTCCAGCGGGCGGCTTACCGCGCGCTCGACTTGGCCAATCCTTCGGGCGACGTGCGCTTCGCCGACATGCTCGCGGCCATGACGCGGGTTCTCAGCCTCGAAGATCGCGCCGCGGAGCTCCTGCACCGGGCCGAGATCACGGTCGAGCTCGCCCAGTTGCGCGCGAACACCCGGCTGATGACGTGGCTGGAGCGGCGGGCGCAGGCCGGGGGCAGGATCATCGCGGTGAGCGATACCTACCACCGCGGCGAGACGATCGCGCATCTGCTGGACACGCTGGCCCCCGGTCATCCCGTCGCCCATATCTACACCAGCGCCGATCACGACGCGACCAAGCGGACACGGGCCCTCTTCGATGTCGTTCTCCGGAGCGAGAAGGTCGCCCCTGCCGAGATCCTCCACCTCGGCGATGACACGCTGGCGGACGTGACGATGGCCGCCGCCGCGGGCCTGCGCACGGCACAGTTGCTCCGCCCACGCCACGTGGTGCTGCGTCGCCGCCTGGATGCCGTCCGCGCCCGCGTGATGCATCGACACTGGATCCGCGCCGCGCGGGGCGGGGCCAGGAGGGCCGGGCCGTGAGNGGGGCGGGGCCAGGAGGGCCGGGCCGTGAGCGCCACCGACGCCGCACGCGCCGCGGGCGACGACGCGGTCGCGTTCGGGCAGCGCGTCCTGGGCCCGATCCTCGCCGAGTTCTGCCTGAACCTCTGGCTCGTGGAACGCTTCCTCGCGCCGGACAGGACCGTGCTCCTGTTCTGCGCGCGGGGCGGCCTGCGCCTGCAACTCGTCTACGAGCGATTCCTCCGGCAAACCGGCCTGCCAGAGAACGTCCCGCACGCGGCCCTGATGGTCTCGCGCCTCGTGGCCGCCCGCACGGCGTTCGATCCGCCGAGCCCCGGCGTTCTCTCCGAGCTCGGCCGGGAGTTCAGCGGCCGGTCGATGGCGGAGATCGCGGCGGCGCTGGCGCAACGCGACGATCTGGGACTGCCGGCGTCCTGGGATGCCCCCTTCGAGGAGGCGACATTCACCGCGCTGCTGGCCGGCAAGGAGCCCGGCGTGGCCCGACTTCGTGCCGCGGTCGCCCGGCAGGATACCCGGTTCCGCGCGCATCTCGATGCCTGCGCGGGCCCGGCGCGCCACTGCGTGCTGATCGATACCGGGCTCTACGGCAGCACGGTCCGCATGCTCCAGGAGGGGCTGCCGGAGCGGACATGGTCCGGGCTCCAGTTCGCCCGCTGCAACTACAAGCGCCTCGCCACACCGCATTTCCGCCGGACCCTCGGCCTGAGTGTCGAGAGCGACTGGTACAAGCCCTGGGACGCCCGCACGTCGGTGCTGCGCTTCTGGCACCTGATCGAGGACTGCCTGGAACCGGATCTGCCGAGCGTCCGCACCTTCGCCCAGGCCGCCTCGGGATCGCCGCCGCGGGCCAATCTCCAGGAAGACGGCTGGGAGGCGCGGATCGCGTCGACGCGGCCGGACCTCTTCGCCGGCGTCCTGGCCCACATCGACGGCCTCGGCCCCGAGAGCGTGCCGGTGATCCCGGACGATGCCGCGCGGGCGTGGACCGCCCTGAAGAGGGCGGTCATCTGGCCGGATGACCGGGCCGTCGCAACCTTGAGCCTCGGCGGCAGATCCCGGGATTTCGGCCGCGTGGAGTTGAGCGCGCAGTACGCCGCGCCCGGGCCGACCCGGCCGGTGCAGCAGATCCGCGACAGTCTCTGGCGCGAAGGCGCGCTTCTCCGCTGCTTTCCCCGGGCCGGCCGCCTGCTGCTTCCCGTGATCGAGGCCGTCTACGCCGGACGCGCCCTCCACAGGGAAGCCACGACTCGTCTCCAGCGCGGCCCCGAATCGGCGCGCGAGGCGCGCGCGGAGCCGCTTCTGTGGCGTCGGCAGGCTTCGGGTGCGAACTGAGGTCTCCGGCGTGTCGTCGAATGCAGCGCTCGGGCCACCGTTTCTGCACTCGGATTTTCTTGTAGAAAGTCTAAGCGCTGGCTATAAAATAATTAGCGCCGTGATTTTTTGCATATATTACATACGGGACTTCTGCGTGCGAACGGGGATGTGCGTGATCCCACCCCCTGGTATCGCGGGCCCGACCGCGCCGCTCTCGCGAGAGGTGGAACACTCTTGTTCTCGCATTCGATCGGCGAACCTGGGCTGCGACGGGAGTAGAGCGACGGCATGACGGCAGTCGGATCGTTCGGAATCAACGGTCGGTTCCTCACCCAGCCGATGACCGGTGTTCAGCGCTACGCGATGAACGTCACCCGGGCGATGAGCGCGGCCCTGGCTGCCCGGGGCGAGAGCGCCCCCTTGCTGTCCGTGCCCGGCGCGGATGATCCCCGGCTCGCGGGCACGCCGCTCCGCACTGCCGGCCCCGCGGGCGGACATGTCTGGGAGCAACTCGTGCTGCCGCGCGCGTGGCCCGGTCGACTGCTCAACCTCTGCAACACCGCCCCCGCGCTGAAGGCGGATCAGGTCGTCTGCATCCACGACGCGAACGTGTTCAACGCACCGGAGAGCTACAGCGCGTCCTTCCGGGCCTTCTACAGGACACTCCAGCCGCTCCTGGCCCGCCGTGCCGCGC
Source organism: Methylobacterium mesophilicum (assembly GCF_036441335.1). GTDB lineage: Bacteria > Pseudomonadota > Alphaproteobacteria > Rhizobiales > Beijerinckiaceae > Methylobacterium > Methylobacterium mesophilicum_B. The sequence continues at coordinate 42,440 of NZ_MLBW01000007.1, read as the reverse complement.
GGATCGCCACCGTCTCGACATTCTCCGCCGGTCAGATCGCGGACCATCTCTCCGTGAGGGCCTCCGACATCGTCGTCCTCCCGAACGGGCACGAGCACGTGCACGCCTGGGACCCGCGACAGGCCGTCCGGGCACCGGCGGGCCTGGACCGGGACGCCGACGGCTTGGAACGGCCCTTCGTGCTGGCCCTCGGGTCCCGCGCCCGCCACAAGAACCTCGATCTGCTGCTCAGACTGGCGCCCAGCTTGGGCGACCTCGGGCTCGACCTCGTGGTGGCGGGCGGCCAAGCCACCATCTACGCCGCCGAGGATCTGCAGCGCGGCGAGAACGTCCGCCACCTCGGCTTCGTGACCGACCACGACCTCGCCTACCTGATGGAGCGCGCCCTGTGCCTGGCCTTCCCCTCTCTCACGGAGGGGTTCGGGCTACCGGCCCTGGAAGCGATGGCGCGCGGCTGCCCCGTCGTTTCGACCGACCGCGCGAGTCTGCCGGAGATCTGCGGGTCGGCGGCCCTGCTCGCACCGCCGGACCGGCCGGACCGTTGGATCGCCCAGATCCGCGCCCTGGCCGCGAGCCCGGACCTCCGATCAGACCTGATCGGCCGCGGTCGCGATCAAGCGGCGCTCTTCTCGTGGGAGGCCTCGGCGCAGGGCTACCTCGATCTCATGCGCGCGCCGACGGCGCGGCCGGTCGCGCGATCCGCGGCGGCGCCGTCCCCGCCCAGCATCGCGGTCGCCATCGCGACGCTGGGCCGCCCCGAGGTCGTGACCGGCACTCTCAGGCGGATCCTGGATCGGCAGACGCTGAAGCCCGCCGCCATCCTGATCTCGTGCGTCACCCCGGACGACGCCGGCGAGGCGGCGGCGTGGCCCGGCGTGACGGTGGTCACGGGGCGTCCCGGCCTCGCCACCCAGAGGAACGCCGCCCTCGCGGCGCTGCCCGAGGCGATCGATATCGTAGTCTTCTTCGACGATGACTTCGTCCCGGAATCCGGCTGGCTCGCCGCGGCCGCGCAGCGCTTTCACGACGAGCCGGACATCGTCGGCCTGACGGGCGACGTCATCGCGGACGGCATCAAGGGGCCCGGGCTGAGTTTCACCGAGGTCGACCGGATGCTCGCCGCACTGAGTCCGGTCGAGCCGGCGGCGCCGATCGAGGCCTTCAGCCCGTACGGCTGCAACATGGCGTTCCGTCGCTCGGCCGTCGGCGCGCTGCGATTCGACGAGCGGCTCGTCCTGTACGGCTGGCTCGAGGACCGCGATTTCGGCGCGGCCCTGGCGGCCAAGGGCGGCCGGCTTGTCAAATGCATGGAGGCCCGCGGCGTCCATATGGGCGTGAAGGGCGGCCGTATCTCGGGCGATCGACTCGGCTATTCCCAGATCGTCAACCCCTTGTACATGCTGCAAAAAGGCACGATGACCTTATCCCAAGTCTTCGGTCAGATCTCCCGCAACGTTCTCAGCAACGTGACGCGCTTCCCGGCTCCCGAGCCGTTCATCGACCGGCGCGGCCGGCTGCGCGGCAATCTGCGCGGCGCCGCGGACGTGCTCCTGGGACGGCTGGAACCCGAGCGGGCCCTGCAGATCCGGCGGAAAGCGTGAGATGAACATTCACAACACCGGCCGGATCCCGCCCGACCAATCCCAACCGGTCACCCACTTTCCGGAACCAATGTCCGTCGGCGTGCAGGACGGCCCGCTGGCCGTCATCTCGGCGGCCCTCAAGGCGGCCCGCCGGCACAAGTTGGCGGTGGCCATCTGGGTGGTCTTCTGCATCGGCTGCGCGGCGCTCTACACCGTGACCGCGACCCCCTCCTACACGGCGACCGCGGTGCTCCTGCTCGAGCCGCGCCGCCCGGTGGGCTCGGGCTCCTCCGACGGCGCCCTCTTGCCGAGCCTCGATGTGGGCCGCGCCGAGAGCGAGCTCCAGGTTCTCCGCTCGGAACGCCTGCTGGCGAACGTCTTCAACAGTCTCCAGCTCGCGAACAATCCGGAATTCGGCGCTCCAGATACCGAGAGCCCGAAAGAGCCGGGCCCGAATGCCTCGGAGTTGTCGGGGCTGCGGACCGCCCCGCCGTCGACGGCGGCCATCCTGCAGCAGCGGAAGTTCGAGAATTTCGCCGAGCGATTTAGCGTCCGGCGGGTGGGCCAATCGTACGTTGTTGAAGTCTCGTACACGTCCAGAGATCCGAACCTGGCGCGGCGCATCGCGAACGCCGCCGTCTCGGCCTATCTCCTGCAATCCATCGCGGCCAAGGCCGACGCCGCCAAGAATGGCGCCGAGTTCCTCCAGGGCCGCGTCAACGCCCTCGCTTCTCAGGCCCGGTCCGCGGCGGCGGCCGTCACCGAGGGCACGCTGCCGGACGCGCCGACGCCCGATGCCGACGCGCGGGTGATCGGCGCGGCGCTGCAGCCCCTCAAGCCCTCGGCCCCGCGGAAGACCCTGATCCTCGGGCTCGGCGCGATGATCGGCCTCGTGGGCGGATTGCTGGCCGTGGCGCTGCTGCAGGCCTTCGACCGCCGGATCCGGACTTCGCAGGATCTCGTCCAGCGGGCCGGCCTTCCCTGCCTCGCCGTGATGCCCGAGGTCCTGCGCAAGACCGCCGACGGGCGCCGCGAGACCGTGGATCTGCGCAACGTCAACGCGCCGTGGTTCCTCAACGTCAAATTCTCCACGGGTGTCCGCGACCTGCGGACGTCGATCCAGCTGGCGCTCTCGGCGCGCGGTCACGAGTCCGACTGGGTCATCGCCCTGGTCGGCTGCACGCCGCGCACGGGCACGACCCTGATCGGTCTGAGCCTGGCGCGCCTGCTACAGGAAGGCGGTCGGACCGCGCGGCTGATCGACACGAATATTCACGGCGCCGGGACTTTCTTCCTGACCCCGGATTCGAAGGCCGGCGTCGGCGCGAGTCTCGCCGACCTGATCATCAATCCGAGCCATCTGGCTTTGGCCAAGTTCGTGGATTTCGGAGGCGTCTCCGTCCTGCCGTCGCGGTCGCCGTACACGGCGGTCGGCACCGGCGTGTCGCTGAGTTCCTCCGTCTTCCAGAGCGTCATCGACCAGATGCGCCGGGGCGGCTACGTCATCCTCGACCTGCCGCCGCTCTCCGTCTCGGCCGAGTCCCGCGTCGCGGCCCGCCGGGCGGATGTCGTGGTGATCGTCGCCGAGGCCGGGCAGACCACCGTCGACGAGCTGTCGGACGCGGTGAACGGCCTGATCGGTGCCGGCGCGAACGTGATCGGCGCCGTTCTCAATCGCGCGTGATGCGGGCCACGGGATCGTCGACGGATCCGCGCCCGGATCGTCGGGGCTCTGAACGGGAGGAGTTGGTTTGGATGCCGGCCGGAGATCGTAAGACGTTCCAGATCCTCTATCTACAACCTGGGACCTCCGTCTTCGCCGGCATCGAGCGGGTGGTCGACACGATCGGCGCAGAACTCGCGCAGAAGTGCGGCACGGAGTTCGCCATCGACGTGCTGCGCGTGACGCAACACGAGAATTATCCATCCGAGCCGCGACCGTACAGAAGCATCTTCCGGCCGGTCACCTCGCGCCTGCACCTGATGCGGATCTTTCGGGAGGTGAGCAGAGGAGGGCGCTACGATCTGATCATCGTGCCGCAGATCGAGCCGACCGTCGTCTTCTGGCTGGCCCGGCTGGGTATTCCGCAGCGGATCACGATGCATCTGCACGGCAACCCGCGGCGCGAAGCCGGCAGCCTGAAATCGAAACTCAAGTTCTTTGTCCTGAAATATTATGTCCTTCCACGAATCGCCTCCGTTTTCGGGACTTCACCGCGGCAGCTCAGAGCGTTCGAAGCCGATTTCGATTGCAGGCGTCCGATGTATTGGGTTCCCAATCCGGTCCGGCACTTCGAAGCTCCGGGCGCCGACATGCGGCCCGAGTCCGGCGTCATCACCTTCGTGAACGTCGGACGCTACGCCTTCCAGAAAGGTCAGGACCTTCTGATTCGCGCATTCGCGAGACTGTACGAGCGGCGCAGGAACGTGCGCCTCAACCTGGTCGGCCATGGATCTGACAAAGCGGCGCTGGCCGAGCAGATTCGGACGCTCGGCCTGTCCGACGTCGTCCGGCTCGTCCATTACCCGGACGACCCACAGCGCGCGCTCTACCTCAGCGACGTCTTCGTCGCGACGTCTCGATGGGAGGGCTGGTCGCTGGCCATCTGCGAAGCCCTGCGGTGCGGGCTGCCGGTCATATCCACCGATTGTGAATTCGGTCCCAGCGACATCTTGGTCGATCAACGCCTCGGGCGCCTGATCGCGCCCGACGACGAGGACGGACTCGTCAAATCCATGGAGTACTACTGCGACAATATCGAGCTGGAACGGTCGTTCTCCGAGTTCAGGAAGAACCACATTGACCAGTACAGCGTCGAAAGGGTCGTGCACATCCACGCTGACGCGATCCGGCAATCGGCATGCTGAACCTCGGTCTGCCCCTGGCCGAGCAGCGGCCCCGCGCATCGTCGGTCCTTGTCGTGAGACGTCCGTCGCATCTGAGAACCGCATCAGCGACGATCGACGCCCGGACCGCGACGCGGACCATCATGGACCGCTGCCCTCGGGACCGCGCGCATCCATCGCGCCCGGAAGCAGGCGGATCGATCCCTGGCACACAGCCGCTTCGTACCGGCATTTCCGAATGCAATGACCCGTTGTTTGCAGCAAAGGACCGGTAAAATAGGCCACTTACCGACGTTTTGACAGCTTATCGCCGCGCATCGACCGTTTGCGCGACGATCTCGTCGACGAACTGAGCCCGGGAGCCGCCCACCGTGATCCAGCTGCGTACCGCACGTGACATCGAGAATCTCCTGGATGCGGCTTACGATGTCTGCATTGTCGGAACGGGCCCGGCCGGGAGCACCCTGGCCCGCGAGTTGTCCGGCAGCGGCCTGAGGATTGCGCTGCTCGAGAGCGGCGGCCCTGACCGGACGGAGCGTGCGGACGCGCTGGATGCCATCGTGAATATCGGGCGACCGCGCGCCACGCAGTGGGCGGTCCGGAACCGGGTCGTGGGCGGCAGCTCTCACACCTGGGGCGGCCGGTGCGCGCCTTTCGACGCCATCGACTTCGAACGGCGCCCCTGGGTACCGGAGAGCGGATGGCCGTTCCAACGCGACGCGCTCGATCCCTATCTCGAGCGGACCGCCAAATATCTCGGGCTCGCCTACGGCAACCATTTCAGCGACGCGCGCTTCTGGGAGCTGTTCGGTTCGCAGCCGGCTTGGTCCGAGCCGGATCCACAGATGCTCCTGCCCTTCTTCTGGCAGTTCAGCCGCGACGATGCGGAATCCTACCCGTTTGAGTACACGCGCTTCGGGCGGAACCTGGACGAGAAACTGGGGGCGAACGTCACGCTGATCAGCGGCGCCACCGTCGTCGCGATCGACGTGACGGACGCGGGGGACCGGGTCCAGGGCGTGCAGGTCGCGGCGCCCGATGGCGCGACCGTCGCGCTGCCGGCGCGCCGTGTCGTCCTCTGTGCCGGCGGGATCGAGAATGCGCGGCTTCTCCTCGCCTCCGATCATCAGATCCCGGGCGGCCTCGGGAACAAGGCCGACCTCGTGGGCCGCTACCTCATGGATCATCTGCGCGGGCCGGTCGCGCAGTTCGACGTCCACCGGTCGCGCGCGCTGCAGCGACGGTTCGGCCGCTACACCATCGCGGATCGGCTGTTCCGAGGCGGGCTCCGCCTGAGCCCGGGCATTCAACGAAGCCGCCAGCTCCTGAACTGCGCGGTCTGGCTCGGCGAGACGCTCGCTCCGGACGACCCGGGCGACGCGATCCGGAGGATGCTGGTCGGTAAGCCGCGCGCGAAGGACATCGTGACGCTGGTGTCGAACCTGCCGCTGCTCCTACGCGGCTGCCGTGATCACTTCATCGCCCGCAACGGCTTTCCGCGGAAGCTCTCCGAGTTGAGCCTCGAATGCATGGTCGAGCAGCGGCCGGATCCCGACAGCCGGGTCATGCTCTCCGATCAGCGGGACCACTTGGGCAGCCGGCTGCCGCTGATCGACTGGCGCAGTCACGAAGATGAGGGCCGCACGATGCGTGAGACGGCGCGGCTCGTCGTCTCCGAATTCGGCCGCCTGGGCCTGCCCGCGCCCGTGCTGGCGGAGTGGGTGCGCGACGAGGCGCCGATCCCGCTCAGCTTCGTCGACGTCGCGCATCCAACCGGCACCACCCGCATGTCCGACGATGCCACCAAGGGCGTGGTCGATGCGCAGGGTCAGGTTCACGGGATCGACGGACTGTACGTCACGGGAAGCTCCGTGTTCCCGACGGGAGGCCACTGCAATCCCACGCAGATGATCGTCGCCCTGGCGATACGTCTCGCCGACACGCTGAAGGGCCGAGGGCAGCGCGACACGGTGGTCGCCGACCTCCGTGCGTCTCCGCCCGTCCCGGCGGATCTGCGCGTCCTGGTGACGGGGGCGACGGGGCGGATCGGCCGCATCCTGGTGGAGGACCTCCTGGAACGCGGCTACCCAGTCCGGGCCGTCACGTCCCGGCCGCTGACCGAGGCGCAGCCGCGCACGGGTCGGGTCGAATGGCGGACCTTCGATTTCACGGCGGATCAGGATTACGCCGGCCTTCTCCGCGGCTGCCAGGCCGTCATGCATCTCGCCGCCGAGCTCGGGAAGCAGGACCGGATGCAGGCCATCAATGTCGAGGCGACGCGGCGCCTGGCCGAAGCCGCGGAGCAGGAAGGCGTCAGGGCCTTCTGCTACATGAGCACCGTCTCCGTCTATGGCAGCGGCCGCTCGCGGACCATGACGGAGACGGCCCCGGTGCTCACCAGCAGCGTCGACGTCAAATCTGAGTACTGGGCTCTCGACTACGTTCGCGCCTATGGTCGAACCAAGCTCGCCGGCGAGGAAGCCATCTCGCGGGTCGCCGCGACCCTTCCCTACGTGATCCTGCGACCGACAGTCGTGGTCGACCTCCACAATCTCATCGGCCTGCGCGACTGGGGGCTCTCGAAACGCCTCTTCGCAGCGCATCGGCCCTCCCATCACGTCTACGTCCGGGACGTCACGGACGCGGCGATCTGGACGATGACGCAGTCCCTGAGCGGGGTTTGGCCCGCCGGCCAGGTCCAGGTCTTCAATCTCTCCGATCACGAGACGCGCGATGCGCGGATCGGTGACTTCATGCGACGCGCGTTCGCGATCAGCCACGATCGCCGATTCCGGGTCATCCCGATGCCCGCCATCGTCGACTGGCTCCACGATTTCCTGCGCAACCGGACATTGCCCCTGCGCAATCCGCTGTGGCGCATGCGCTTCCCCAACGATCGTCTGAGGCAGGCCGGGTATCGTCACCGCTACGGGATGGCCCAAGCCCGCGCCACGGCGCTGGAGGTCCTGCGCGCGGAGACACAGGAGCGAGCACGGACCTGAGAGCGGTCAGCCTCACTTCCGGCGGCGCGCCGCGGCGCAACCGCGCGCCTCAGATCACGATTCAGATCACGGTCTCGAAGTGACAACGGCGTCGCTGCCGCGACGTCTTCCAGCACGGACCACGCCGCAACTCGGAGTTTGAGCCATGATCAAATCTCGCTGGATCCGCCGCGATCTGCTGAAATCGTGCTTCCGGGATCTGCCGATCTGCGCGGCGGCATCCCTGTTGCCTACCGGCCGCGCGAGCGCGGCGATCGACGTTTCCGCGGATCCGACGCAAGGCCGCGCGCTCGTGTTCGATGAGCCGTTCGCGGAGATCAACGGACGGATCTGGAATGGGGGGCCGAAGGCCACGACGGGTCCGTCCGGATTCTACGGCCGCTCCGCTTTCGCACCCCTCGCCGGGGCGGAAGGATTCAAGCCCTACGAGATCGTCGGGGATCCGGATGCCGAGGGAGGCACGGCCCTCCAGATTTCCGCAAAATACATCGGACGTCATATGAGCGTCGTGAACTACTATGGCAACAACATACCCGACTATCAGTGGATCTCCGGAAATTTGCAAACCGGGAGCCGGAGCGGCGTCGTATCGGTTGGCTGGCGCCGAGGCTATTTCGAAGCGCGGATGAGATTTCCACGGCATCCGCTGACATGGCCAGCCTTCTGGCTCCTCAATCGAGACGGGATAACCAATGCTAAGCGCAGCATAGAGGTTGATATCGTCGAGCACAAGGGTTTCGAGCCGAAGCTCTACGGCGCTTACCTGCATGAATGGGGACAGCCGGGCGAGCACAACGAAGGGACAGGCGTGCCCACACCCATCGACATGACCGAGCGGTACTGCCGCTACGGCGCGCTGATCCAAGACGGCAAATGCATTCCTTTCTTCGAACGCAAGCCCATCGTCAATCCTAAAACAAATCAGATAAATATTTGGCCACTCACCCGCGCGTCGGAGATGGAGCAGACTGGGGACGTCTTCTGGCCGCTTCTCACACTGGCGTTACGGACGGACGTCCCGGCGCCCCAGCTGACCGAGGATCAGAAGCTCGTCCATATGCGCGTCGACTATTTTCGCGTGTACGAGTAGCCACATGGGCAAGCCGGGCGCGGCCGCGACGGTGCCGGGAGGTGTGCCTGCAATCTGACTCTGTGGCGGCAGCGATGCGAAGCGCATCGGCGCGCGACGAATCGCGACTGTCGGTCAGACGCGGCGCCGTTCATGCGCCCGATCGGTTCAGGGCACTTCGTCCGCACATCAGCCAAAGATGCTTCGCAGCGCGAAGGACGGGATAGACTCTTGCCATCACGCGCGTCGATACTGTTCCTATTCCCGGCTTGGGCGCGGAATAGAGGCGCCTGAAAAACGTTCCAGCTATAATCAGATTTCCACGGCGGCCGAGGTTTACAAATCCGTCGAAATCTGATTTGAAATGCACGCTATATATTTACTGGCGAGAGCCGCTCAGCGGCAGAAAGATCGGTCGCGTCGATGAATTGCGGTTTTGATCTTGCGAAAAATTCATGAGCAGCGATGCGGCTGTAGCGAAAGAATCGACAGGCACAAGGCCACCGGCCTTGGCAGTCATCATCAATTGTTTCAATTATGAACGCTATATCCAATCCGCAATTCAGAGCGTCGTTTCCCAGAACAATCGCGATTGTGAAGTTGTCGTCATAGACGATGGCTCGACCGACGGGTCTTGGTCAATAATACAGAGGAGTGGTGTTCGCGCGTTCCGAAAAGAGAATGGGGGACAGGTCAGCGCCTGCCTTCTAGGACTTGAGAAGACGACCGCGCCCTTTGTTCTGTTTCTCGATGCCGATGATCAACTTTTGCCCGGATCTCTAGACACGATCGTGAATACATTAGATTCGGGCATTTCTAAAATCCAGTTCCAATTGGTGCGGATCAACGAGACTGGCGCCGTGATCGCACCCGCGTTTCCCGTTTTCCCGGCGGGACGTGAACGCGATAAGTTCCAGGCGCATGTGAATAAATCCGGCACATACGTCTCGCCGCCGACATCTGGCAATGTATTCAGGAGAGATGTCTGCACTTTGCTGCGACACGCATCCTACGATACAGCCGTCGATGGCGTCATCCTCACAGCGGCCCCCTTCTTTGGGGACATCGTCAGCCTGAACCGGCCCCTCGGATGCTATCGAATACATGGCAAGAACAAATCTGGAGTTCAGAACGGACTTTCACTGGCTCTTCTCGAGAAGCATAAACGCCGATTCAGCGATCGTGTCACCCACCTCAAATCGGTGCTGCGACAAAACAACTTAGATGACCGTGTCGAAGAACCTCAATCGATGTATTTTTACAATATTAATCAGATAAATCAAGACATCATCTTGGGGAAACGGGTTCCGTTCAGGACAGCGGTGGACGCGATCAGGCAGCTCCCATCTTGGTACAGCCCGCTCAGGCGAACAGCAACGGCTGTCGCGATCCTGATCGCTCCCGCTTTGCCAAACGCGATCAATGTCCGATTCATCAATTCATGGCGCTTTGTTATCGCACGCCTCATCTCATCTTTTGCGAGCGTGCAGGCCCTGACCGTCGGGCAGCGATCGCCTCCCCGCTCACCCGTTCACGGCAGTCCACGCTGACCGCCTTGCCCCTGCGCCCGCCCGATCGATGGACCGCGACGCGAGAGTGGCGGACGCGGCCGCGGTACCATCTTCAGTACCATCAACGCAGATACGCTGCAGGGAAGACCGGCTTCAAAATGGGCGAGCGCCGCTTTGCTCCGGACCGCGCGAAGGGCGCGGCTAGGAAGCGTCATGATCAGTGCAGGCCCTGAAATGCTGATCGATCCGATCCCGGAGCAAGTGACGGACAGACCGGGTGCGCAGGTGCGGAGGGCCAAATCAGCAGGATGAAGTGCCAACACGAGGATTCGTCGACCCTGACGCCGATGCAGCACTCGACGTGACGAATCCAGCCTGAACCGCAAGAAACCGAAGGGAATGGCGCGCCAGTTCGAACAAAATGCGAACACTTATGTCATTGTGGTGGCTCGATAATTTTTGAGGCCCCGCTGCTAAGTAGCTTAGCGTCCGGACTCATAACCAGTAGCGGACGGTGGCGGCGAGGCAGACGGCGGCGAGATAGTTGGTCGCCAGGCGGTCGTAGCGGGTGGCGATGCGGCGGAAGTCCTTCAGACGGCCGAACATGCGCTCGATGGCGTTGCGCCCGCGATAGAGCGCGGGCGAGAAGCACGGCTTCCAGCGGCGGTCGACCTTGGGCGGGATGTTGGGCGCGGCCCCGGCCGCCTCGATCTGCCGGCGGATGGCATCGCTGTCGTAGCCTTGTCGGCCAGCACGACGCGGCAAGTCGGTAGGCGTTCGAGCAAGTGCGCGCCGGCCTTAGTCGGCGGCCTGTCCGCCGGTCAGCAGGAAGGCGAGCGGGCGGCAGAAGCGGTCCGTGAGGGCGTGGATCTTGGTCGTGCGCCCGCCTCGCGAGCGGCCGATTGCCTGGCTCTGCTCCCCCCTTTGCCTCCTGCAGCGCAGCGGTGCGCCTTCACGGCCGTGGAGTCGATCAGCACCTGCGAGGGCGGTCCGCCGGCCTGGGCCAACGTCTCGAACAAGCCGACCCAGACCCCCTTGGCCGCCCAGCGCACGAAGCGATTGTAGAGGGTCTTCTTCGGCCCGTAGAGATCGCGCGGTGCGTCCGTCCAACGTCCGCCGGCCTTCAGGACATGGACGATGCCGCTGATCACGCGTCGGTCGTCCACGCGCTCCTTGCCCCGCGTGTCGTTCGGCAGAAGCGGTGCGATCTCCGCGATTTGCTCGTCCGTCAGCCAGAACTGATCCATCGGCCCCTCCCGCAGGAGCCGTGAATCACACACGAGCCGTCCGCGCCACCTTCATGGGGCCGGACGCTAAAACGGTCCAAAATCATCCGAGATAATTGGTAGGAATGACCCGCCATTCCTCATCACTTGGACATGTTCCGGACGAACGGATCCTTCTCCTTGAGTCCGTGCGGTCGCCGCGCTTGACCGCTCGGGTCAACATCGGTTCCGTTCTATCTGCTCCAGCGTAACGGCCGAGGGCTCCGTCATCAGCAGGGCGCACCTGTCGTTCACCCTCCGGCTGTCAGCCCATTCCGAGCTCGCGCTCAGGGCGGCGCGATCGAGGGCGCTCTCCACATATGTCGGCGATGCACCGAGCAGGATGAGACGGCATCGGCCGGGCGCAGATGATCGGCAGAAGCCTCGAAATTTGATCTGATGCGCGGCTGTGTGGCGGAAATCAGCAGTTCGGAACTGGTTGATCGAGCCATTGTTCTGTTAGGTGTCAATGAATGTGGCTTCGCGCCGGTGCGGCGCCTCGCCTACACGCCCGCGAGGTTCGTCATGCCGGGATGGAGATTGAGGGTGGTCGTGCTCGGCGTCGCATCCTTCTCGTGCGCCACGGGCGTCCTGGCACAAGATGCCCCCGTCCCGAACGTCAACGACTGTACCTTCATCCGCGACCCGACGGCGCTCCGCGATTGCATCGAGCTCTACGAAGGCCAGCGCCTCGCGCCCGGCCCGCGGCCCGCGGCCTTTCTGCAGCCGCCCGTGATCGACCAATCCCTGCTCGACGCGGCGGGCCCGATCCCGGCGACCGGCGTGTCCCGGCGCGGGAAGCGGCGCAAGCTTCGGCAGAGTCGCCGGCCGGCCACGCCGGCCCAGGCCGTCCAGGTCGAGCAGTTGGCGCCCGCTCAGTAGACCGCCTGGACCAGACAGGTGCGTCCCTGGCCGTTCAGGACCGCACAGAGGGCCTGCTCGGATCGCGGTTGCTGCGACTGGGCCGACAGGTGCTCAGCACCCCGCTTGGCAGCCGGCTTGGCTGACCGGTCGCTCGCAGCCGCCACGCTGCGCGCGACCGGCCGCGCCCCGAACAGGGGTGAAGGCCGCGCCGACGAATCGACGGGCCAGCCGGCGCCAGCGCCGAGACTGCGAGGGTTCGAGAAGAGCGACGGGGCGCTCAGGAAGGACCGGCCGCTCTCCGCCGCCCATTCCTCGACGGTGCGGCCGGTGATCCGGACCACGTAGTCGCGCGTCTCGGTGGGCAGGCCCGAGCGACCCTCGAGCCAGCCGCGCACCCGCTGCGGCCCGGCGTTGTAGGCCGCCGCGGCCAATCCGAGATTGCCGAAGCGCACCCTGTGCTCCCGCAGCAGCTCGGCCGATTTCGGGATCGCCTCCAGCGGATCGAACGGGTTGCGCAGGCCGCGCTCCGCGGCGGTGCCCGGCATGAACTGGGCGATGCCGAGCGCCCCCACTGGGCTCACGGCGTTGGGGTTGAGGCCGCTCTCCTGACGCAGCAGGCGCAGGAAGAAGTCGCCGGGCAGGCCGTTGGCGGCGGCCGCGGCGGTGATCAGGGCGCGCATCCCGTCCCCCGCCTGCGGGAATAGCAGGGCGGTCGCCTCGATCGGCCGGAACGCGCCGCGGCCCAGAATCATCAGGTCGGCGTTCACCGGCGCGATGATCGGTGACGCCGGTCCGTCCGCGGGCCCGTCCGGCAGTCCGAGTGGCGGCGGCGCCGCGATCGGCGCGAACGGCTTGAGGGCGGCGACCTCCGGGATCGCTGGGCTCCGGGCGGTGCTGGAAGCCCGCGGTGCGATCACCGGCGTCAGGGCGGCGGACACGACGAGGCACAGGGCCAGCGTACCCCGCTTACCGCTCGGGCGGCGGCCGAACATGTGCGTCGGTGCGACGGGCCGGTCCATGATCGATCAGGACTTCACCACCAGCGGGCCCGACGCCACCGTCGGTCCCGGAACCTCGAGGGGCGTCGGCCGATCGCGGGCGAGATACTCGTCCACGAGGCGGGTGCCGAGCACCGGGTCGCGGAAGCGCCACAGCTTCTTGCGGCTGCCCTCGATGATCGTCGCGTAGACGGCGAGGTCGATCGCCTCGCGCACCGCCATCTGGGTCGGCTCGTTCCGGGTCACGCCCGCCTCGACCTGGAGCAGCTTGGCCACCGCGACGTAGCGGTAGGCGTTGGCGTTGAGGGCGACCGAGTAGATCGTCTTCGTCACCGTGACGCTGTTGAGCACCTCGCCGCTCTGTACGGAGACGATGCGCATCGCCACCGTCACCTCGTCGCGCCGGTACTTGGTGTCGCCGCCGATACCCAGGAGGTTGGCGCCGGCGCCGCCCGTGACCGTGTTGGCGTCGTAGCCGATGATGCCGCCCTCGACGATCAGGCCCGCGAAGCGGATCGGCGGCAGCGGCTTCGCGTCCGTGCCCTCGAATTCCTGGCGGGTCGCCCGGATCAGCTGCCGCTCCTGCAGCAAGTTGGCGAGGCCGGTGCGCTCGACCACCGAGAACCACTGGCCCCGCCCGGCGCGCCGCAGCGCGTCGACCACGAAGGCGCCGCCGCCCTGGGTGACGGCGCGGGAATACTCGGCGATGTTGTCGTTCGGCTTGTTCTGGCCGGTCAGGTCCGGGAAATTGTAGATCGCGATGTCGATCTTGCGGGTTGGCGGCGGCAGCGTCTCGAGATTGAGATCGGTGGGAGAGGGCGGCGTCACCACGGGCGCCTGCGCGAGCAGCTCTCGGTCCCACGGGGCGCAGGCGGCCACACCCGCGCAGAGCAGCACGGCGCCGGCCAGGCTCTTCAGAAAGCTACGCACGGGCAACGCCGTCTCCGTTCCGCTTCCGCGCTCCGGCCCCCCGCGCGTGCGCCCGACCGGGCGACGGAGGAGGGCGGAGCCGGCTCCGCCTTCGATGCTCGACGATCATCGCTGCGCGCCGCGCTCAGGGCGCGCCCAAGAGCGGCGTCGCGCCACTCGAGCCGCCCACGGCCGCGGTCGCCGGGACGACGATGGTGGTGGTCGACTGGCCGTCGAAGATCTGAAGCTGGATGTTGCCGCCCAGGCGCTGGAAGGTCACCTGCGATCCGCCGAAGCTGTAGCTGCCGCTCTGCTGGGCGTTCTCGCCGAAGAGCGCCTGGGTGATCTGGTTGGCCAGCGAGCTGTAGATCTGCGTCTGCAACTGCTGGGCAAAAATCTGGCCCGGGGTCTTGGTGTTGGCGGCGCTCTGGTTGGCCGAGAACAGCTGCTGGTCGCGCTGGGCCGACCGCTGCGCGTCGTTCTGGGCGGCGGCCTGGGCCTGCAGCCAGGAGCCGTTCAGCGGACTTCCTCCGAAGGACGGGTTGACCGGCTGGTAGACGAGGCTGCCGGCCTGCGCGCCGGCCGCGGCGAGGAGCGCCCAGCCGCCGACGAGGGGCCCGAGGAGGCGGGACTGGCGCATGGGATTACCTCTGGGTGACCGAGACGCTGGGGCCGTTGCCGACCCGCGTGATGCTGATCGGCGTCGGGTTGCTGCCCTGCTGCTGCGCCGAGATGGCGTTGTTGTCGCCGCGGACCGTGATGGTGGCCGCCGCGCCGCTGCCGTCCTGCCGGGTCCCGATCGTGTTGGACTCGCCGAAGACCGACACGGTCGACTGGTTGTACGATCCCGTCTGCTGCTGGGTCACCGTGTTGCGCGAGCCGATCACGTTCTGGATCGCCGTGTTCGCGTAGCCCGCCACGTCGATCGAGCCGGTATTGTTCGATCCGATCTGCAGGGCCCGGGCCTGATTGGCCTGCGCCGACTGGGGCGGGCCGCTCGGGTTAAGCAGCAGGATGCCGGACTGATTGCCGAGTATGTAATCGCTCTCCTGGATCCCCCGTCCCTGAGTGCCGGCGGGGCGCTGAGCGGCCGCCTGGATCTGCTCGATCGCGACGCGGTCCTGCGCCGCCGCGGAACCGGCCACATTCGCGACGGCGAGCGGGACGACGACGAACAGCGCTCGACCTGCAGCGCGGCTGCGACGCGTACGGCGCATCATCTACCTCCCTAGCCTCTTTTGGGCTACTTTAAATCAGTGCTCCGTGTGATTGTATAGTATCAGGGTTTATCCACACATGGTCAAATCTATTATGTTGTGAATTGGACACACTTGTCGCGGCCTGAGACGCGCTGCAGCTGTCTTTCGGGTGCGGCAATGTCAATGGAGCCGCAGACACTCGTCCCATTAGGAATGACGTAGCTCGACCTGTCGGCTTGCAGGGCTCGAGCGGCGTGTCACAGGTCCTGCGTGCTGTCGTAGGCGCAGCTGATCCTGCGACCGGCCACCTGCACGGAGGCGTCGACGCTCAGCTGAGCGTCCGGCCAGACGCTGATCGTCAGCTTACCGACCTCTCGGGCGGCGCCGTCGGCGAGGTCGAAACCGCCGCCCTGCTGCATGGTGGCGGTGCCGGCCGGATCGGACTTGCGCACGACAAGATTGTATCGACCCGCGATTCCGCGGGAAGCCTCGATGCGGAGGGCCAAGCGCGCGACGTCGGCCGAACGGTTCTCGACCACGCGGCAGAGCACAGGTGGATCGGCATTGATGCTAAGCATGTCGGCACCGTTGCTGCGCACGCTTCTACAAGATCGACATCGTTTAGGAAAGGGCGCCGCGCGGGCGCCCTTTCCGTTTGTTCTCAACACATCCCGCAAAAAGAAAACTGCACTGCTGGCTTAACGCTGCGTGATCCGCATGCTGTTGCCAGCGCCGTACTGCGCGAAGGCGGCGTTTGCAGAACTCCCGTACTGCTGGATGGTGCCGTTATTGTAGCTGCCATTCTGGTAGCCGAGTGCACCAACGAACGAGCCAGTCTGCTCGATCGAAGCCGTATTGTTGTTGCCCGCCTGAAGGAGTGCAGCGTAGTTTGTGCTGCCATTCTGAGTAATGATGCCGTTATTGCTCGTACCGTCCTGAACGACGACAGCATACGCATTGTTCGCGGCGTATCCCTGATTGATGGCCGCAACGTTGCTGTTGCCACCGAACTGGAAGATACCCGCGTACGTCTTATCGGCACCGCCGTCTACGCTGAAGCGCGCTTGGTTATTGCTGGAATTCTGCTGGAACTGAACTACGCCGTTGGTTCCGTTCTGCCTCGAATCGACGTAGTTGCGGTCGCCCTGCTGGAACGATCCGCTGTTCGCACCGACGCTGGGATTGCCGAAGACGTTCCCGTTCGTCGTCATCACCGAGTTGTTCGCATTGGACTGCGTGATGTGCAGCTCGTTCCCGGTGCCGTTCTGGAGAACGGTGTAAGCGTTGTTCGCTTGATTATCGAAATTGCTGATCGACACATTCGGGACCGACAGGTCGATCTCGCCGTTGAGCTTCCCCGCTTTGTTGTTAGTTCCGGATTGATCGACAGTCGCGGCATTGCCGCCGCCGCCACCGCGCTGGATGACGAACGCTTCATTCGCAGTCGTGCCGGTGCCCATAATAGGGGTGCTCGACTGCGCCGAGGCGCCGGTCGCGAAGGCGGTCAGGCTAGCGACGGCGACGGAAGCCAGAACAACTGATTTCAACATAGATACACTCCCTCTTGTATTTTATGTGCTCTTTTGAACACAATCTATGCCATCGCAGTCGCTCTGTCGTCGCGGCGCTTTAACGGCTTGTTAAGCGTATCCATAAGCCGAAGACGAGTGTCAAGCGCCGGTTGAGACAAAAAATACAATTGTCGGAATTTCTCATCAGGTCTCATGCGACAAAGTCGCGACGTGGTCTGTCAAACTGCGCGGAGAAAACTGAAATCTCTCAATCATTTAAGACGGCGCGTTAACGATCTCAGGAATCGGTGTCCCGGATCGGATTAGGCAGTTTTCGCCACCCGGTTCGCGGGCAGCTATATGCGTGTTAAATTGGACACATCAGTCATCGCCGAAAGTGGTATTCTATTGAGCAAGCAAGACCGTTCTGAATGGTCGTCTGCGGCGCGATTCCTCGGGTGTGAGCCCGCGGGTTCGAGGGCGACGGAGCGGTCGATGTCTGCGCAAGGCGGAAACCGTCTGCGCCGAGTGTTGATTGGGAGGCTACGATGAGGCAGCGCGGGCCATCGCGCGTGCAGATCCTGCTCGCCGCCGCGACCGTGTGGTCGGCCGGGATCCTGTCGGCCGGGGCACAATCTGCGGCGGCTCCCACGCCGCCGCCTCAACCGGCACCGGCCCAGCCGGCGCCCGCGCAGGCCGCGCCGATGCAGGCCAACACTGCCAATCCCGGGACGGGGCAGCCCGCCCCCGCCGCTCCGGGCTGCGACGCCACCTGCGTGCGCGCCAACAACGAACTCGCCTCGCAGATCTGCGTGCCGCGGATCGAGGCACAGGCGCCGACGGATTTCGAGTGGGTCTCCCGGCCCTTCGCCAAGATCTTCCAGCAGGCCGAGGCGCCCGAGGGCGGCGCCACGGTGGTCCGCTACCGGGGCGACTCGATCCGCTTCCTCAGTCCCGCCAAGGAGTGGGTGCGGGTGACCTACGAGTGCGGGTTCGACGCGGCCAAGCGGTCGGTCGAGTACGTGCGGGTGCGGCTCGGCCGGCTCGACAAGGCGGACGCGCCCGCGCAGCCGGCGCAGCAGGGCCGGGCCAGCGCGCCGGCGCCGATCAGCACCATGGTCCAGGGCAATTCGCCGTGCGTGATGCCGCTGGCGATCTGGGTCATCAGGGCCGCCTGGGGCGCCGGCATGGCGCTCCCCGCATCCTGCCCGTCACGCGCGGGCGCGCCGACGAAGCCGTAGGCCTCGTAGAGCAGCGACAGGANCCCAGGCGCAGCAGCAGGCCGCCCGCACCGGGACGGCCGCCCCGCGCAAGCTGCTGCCGTCGGAGCCGAGCGAGATCGAGGTCCGACAGGTCAATCCGCGGATCCGGCAGGCGCAGCCATGAACCCCGGACCGCTGACGCGGGGACGCGCGGTGCGAACCGCCTTCGGCGCGCTCGCGCTCCTCGCGGCAGGCGCGACGGCGGCCCGCGCCCAGCCAAGCCCGCTCTCGGTGAACGACTGCACGCTGTTGCCCGATCCCGGTGCCCTGCGGCGCTGCCTCGATCAGGCGGAGGGGCGCGTCGTCACGCCGCTGCCGCCGGTCGCGAACCCGGCCTCGATCGACCGGCCCGAACAGCCGGCGCAGTCCGTGCGCGGCGCGCCCGCCGCGAAGCCAGCGACCGCGCCGCCGGGCGATTTCCTCAGCAACCGCGGGCCATCCCTGCGCAGTGCCCAGCCGTCCTCCCGGAACGTCATCGAGCTCGAGTGAGGCACGCTGGAGCGGTTGAGCCACATCGTCGGCTGCGAGCTGTACCGGGACAACCTCGCCCGTGCCGTGCCCGGACGGGTCGAAGGGCGGTCGCCCACCGTTCGACCTCGTGGTCATGTTCAAGGTGCTGATCCTTCAGGCCAGCCACTCGCTGTCGGACGAGCGTGACCCAATCCTGATCG
The DNA here is from genome assembly GCF_036441335.1 of Methylobacterium mesophilicum. GTDB lineage: Bacteria > Pseudomonadota > Alphaproteobacteria > Rhizobiales > Beijerinckiaceae > Methylobacterium > Methylobacterium mesophilicum_B. Next base: position 23,749 of record NZ_MLBW01000007.1, on the reverse strand, counting down.
AGGGTCGGCTCTCGTACATGCGCTTCCTCGGGCTGGGGCTGTCCGATCCGGTGCCGGACGCCAAGACGACCTGGACCTTCCGCGAGGCGCTCACCCGGGCCGAGATCGCGCGTCATCCTGCGATCGAGGTGCTGTTCTCGGCCTGCGACACGGCCCTGCGGCAAGCCGGTGTCCTGGCCTTGGGCGCGTGGTCGGTGGTGCAGGTCAAGCGGGCGCTGGGGCGAGCATGGCCCAGGCTTGAAAGAGGGCCGCCCCCGAGGGAGTGGCCGAGGCTCACGGGGGAAACGGCCGCAAGAGCAGCACGCGTCGCCCCTTGCCGCTCGGCAACTTCGGCACGGCGCGGTAATCTCGCGAACGACCAGCGCCTCGGACTCGGACTCGCCTGTCCTGCCGCGCGAGGGTCCCCTTCCGCGATTTAGCCCCACGCCCCGCCGATGGAACCATGGCCCGCTACTAAAACGGTGGTCGCGCTCCACAATCGCGCCGACGTGCCCGGCATATAAGCAACCTTGCCGATACCCCCACCACCGGTTCCTTTTCTGCGGAAGCCATGCCGCGGAAAAATTACAGAGGGATTTTCGGCCGGTGAGCGGGCTTAACGCCTACCAGCGTGAGGAACTCGGAAGCGTGTACCATGAGCGTAAACCTGAGCCAAAAATCAGCCCTGGGCGCAAAAACCCCTGGGAGGTCTCAACGGCGCAACGCTTCCCATGCGCTTCCCAATTTGGTTTCCCGGGAAGCACGACACGCAGATTTTCTATGTAAATACTTGATATGTATGGCGCGCCCGAAAGGATTCGAACCTCTGACCCCCAGATTCGTAGTCTGGTGCTCTATCCAGCTGAGCTACGGGCGCCTGACACGGCGGCGGCCTCTCGGCCCGCCGGTGTGAAGGGGCTTCTAGAGGGTCGGATCCGGCTTGGCAAGACACTTCGGGCAACGACTTTCGTGGCCCGTGCGCGCGCCTCGGGCTCCCGCGGCCTACGGAGCCCGGGCGCTGGCGCGGACGCGCTCCTCCGCGGCCCGGATCGCCTCCGGCGTGCCGACATGCAGCCACTGGCCGTCGAGCCGCATCCCGAACAGCCGCCCCGACCCGATCGCCCGGTCGAACAGCAGGTTGAGCGAGAAGGCGCCGTCCGGCGTGTCGACGAAGAGGCCCGGCGCCAGGATCGCCACGCCCGCGTAGATGAACGGCGCCACCGCGCGCTCGCCCCGTCGCTCCAGGCGGCCGTCCGGATCCATGACGAAATCCCCGGCGCCCTCGTAGCCGAGGCTGGTGGCGGTCGGCGCCACCAGCAGCAGGCCGTCCATGCGGTCCCCGTCCCAGGTGTCGATCAGCCGGCGCAGGTTGGAGGCCGGCCCCTCGAGCCAGAACGAATCCGAGTTCAGCACCACGAACGGCGCGTCGCCCAGGAGCGGCAGCGCCTTGCGGATGCCGCCGCCCGTCTCCAGCAGCGCAGCGCGCTCGTCGGACACGGTCGTGGCCGGTCCCGGGGCCGCCCCCTCGGCCCGGCGCGCGAGGTGCCCCTCGATCAGGTCGGCGAGGTAGTGGACGTTGACGACCGCGTTGGTGATCCCGGCCTCGGCGACCCGGTCCAGGGCGTGGTCGAGCAGGGCCTTGCCGGCCACCTCGACCAGGGGTTTCGGCACCGTGGCGGTCACCGGCCGCATGCGCTTGCCCAGGCCCGCGGCCAGGACGAAGGCGCGGCTGACGGCGGGGCTGGGATCGCTCATGCGGTCGGGAATCCGGTGGTCAGGGTTCGGGCGCCGGGGCGACGAAGCCCGGCAGGTGGTCCGCGTGCCACGCCCGCAGCCCGGAGAGCGCCGGATGGGCGAGGTTGCGGGCGAGGTAGCCCTCGATGCGCGGCAGGTGGGCGAGGTAGCCGGGCTTGCCGTCGCGCCGGTCGAGGCGCGCGAAGATGCCAAGGATCTTGGTGGCCCGCTGGGCCGCCAGCAGCGCGTAGGCGGTGGCGAAGGCGCCGACATCGAAGGCCGGGTCCCGGCCGCGGCGCTCGCGGGCGTAGAGGCCGAGCAGCCGCAGCTCGAACTCCGCGCTGGAATCGACCCGGGCATCCTGCAGCAGCGAGGCGACGTCGTAGGCCGGGTGGCCCATGACGGCGTCCTGGAAATCGATCAGCCCGACCCGCTCCAGCCCGTCGCGCTCGGGCAGCCAGATCAGGTTCGGGGAATGGTAGTCGCGCAGGGTCCAGGTCGGCCGGTCCGGGACCGCGCCCTGGAGGGCCGCCCGCCACAGATCGACGAAGGCGGCCCGCGCCTCCGCCGACAGGCTGACGTTCCGGATCGCCGGGGCGTACCACTCGGGCATCAGCTCCGCCTCGAACAGCAGCGCCTCCATGTCGTAGGGCGGCAGCCTGTGCTCGATCCCCTCCGCCACGGGCAGGACCGGGGGCAGGGGGTTGGCGTGGAGCTTGGCCAGCACGCGCACGGCCTCGGCGTAGCGCTCGGGCCGCGGGGCGCCCCCCTCGATCACCGGCTCGGTGCCGAGATCCTCCAGGATCAGCAGGCCCTCGGTCAGGTCCTCGCCGTAGATCTTCGGGGCCGAGAAGCCGAGCGCCCGCAGGCCCCGGTCGAGGGCGACGAAGGCGTGGACGCTCTCGGCGAGGTGCACGATCGCGCTGTAGGGCTTGCCGTCCCGCACCGGCGGCCCGTCGGGACGCGGCGGCGCGATCATCAGCACGGCGCTGGTGCCGTCGGGCTTGGTCAGGCGCTCGTAGGCGCGGGACGAGGCGTCCCCCTGCATCAGGGTCCGCTCGGCGATGTCCCAGCCGCTGCGGTCGAGCAGGCGGCGCACCGCCCGGGCCCGGTCGAGGCGGGCGCGCATGCCGCCGGTGCCGTCGATCCGGGCGAGACGCGCCTCGGCGCCGAACTCCGCCCGCAGCGACAGGTCCACGGTCAGCACAGGGCCGTCGCGGGGCGGCAGCCGGTCGGGCCACTCCACCAGGGTGATCGCGCCCTCGGCCATCTCGTCGAAGCCGAGCTCCACCAACTCGTCGGGGTCGCGCAGCCGGTACAGGTCGGCGTGGACGATCGGCCGGCCGTCGCGGGCCGCGTAGGGCTGGATCAGCGTGAAGGTCGGGCTCGGCACCTCCAGGCGCGCGTCGCCGGCGAGTTCGCGGATGATGGCGCGGGCGAGCGTGGTCTTGCCGCCACCCAGTCCTCCGGACAGCGCCACCACGTCCCCGGGCATCAGGAACTCGGACAGGAACAGGCCGAGATCCTCCGTGGCCGTCTCCTCCGGCAGCACGAATTCCCAGGGCGCCGGATGCGCGGATGCCCCCGCAGCCCCTTCGGCCATCTGCCCGTCCCGCTCGTCTCCGCCCAAAGCCCGCCTCCGAGACCCGAAGACGCATGGTCCGAAAACACGCACCGGATGCAAGCGTTTCCGCCCGGAGCCGCGCGCTTCCCGCCAGCCCGGTGCATCGAAACCACGCTCGCGGAGGCGGCGAAAGACCGCGCCGGGGCCCGCAAATCCCTCAGGCCTGGGCGCGGACCCTCGGCCGGTCCCGGCCGGCCCCGCGGGTCGGCCCAATGCGCCATGCCTCGGCGTTCCAGGCCGCCGCCGCCGCGAGGGCGTCGACCTCCGGCATCGGGCGGCCGAAATGGTAGCCCTGGCCCAGGGCGCAGCCCATCGCCGCGAGGGCCTCCGCTTCGGCGCGGCCCTCGATGCCCTCCGCGACCGCCGCCACCCCGATCTCCTCGGCGAGCCGCAGGATGGTCTGGACGATCCGGCGATCCCGCGGTTCCGCCAGCATCGCCCGGACGAAGGCCCGGTCCACCTTGAGCGTGGTGATCGGCAGGGTGCTGAGATGGCTGAGCGAGGAGTAGCCGGTGCCGAAATCGTCCACCGCGATGCCGAGGCCGGCGGCGCGGCAGCGCGCGAGGGCGGCCGCGGCCCCGGCCGGATCCTGCATCAGCGCGCTCTCGGTGACCTCGATCTTGAGGGCGCCGGGCGCGAGGCCGGTCCGGCGCAGCATCGCGTCGACGAGGCCCGGTATGTCCGAGCGGGCGAGATCCTGGGCCGTGACGTTGAAGCTCACGAACAGGGACGGCTCGACGGAGGCGGGCGCGGGCAGGCCAGCCTGCAGGATTCGGGGCACGATCCGGCCGATCGCGCCGATCACCCAGGCGGTGATCGCCAGGATCTGGCCGTTCGCCTCGGCGGCCGGGATGAAGGACGCGGGTGCCACGAGCCCGCGCTCGGGATCGTGCCAGCGGATCAGGGCCTCGAAGCCGGCGAGCCGCCCGGTGGCGAGCCGCACGATCGGCTGCAGGAACAGCGCGAACTCGTCCCGGGCCAGGGCCCGCCGCAGGGCGCGCTCCTGCGCGAGCGACGCGACCGTCGCGTCGAAATCGGCGCGGGCGGTGGGCGACGGCGGCACCGGAGCCCCCTCGGCGACCGCCGGGCCGAGCCGGGGCAGGGTCTCGCGGAACCGGGCGATGAGCCCCTCCAGGCAGAGGCGCAAGATCGGATCGGCGCCGGCGAGCCTCTGGCGGATCTGCACCGCGTCCACCGGGACGAGCACGCAATCCGCCTCGGCGCGCGCGCCGGCGGAACGCGGGAGGGCGTCGAGGATGGCCATCTCGCCGAAGATCTCGCCGGCGCCGCGCCGGGCAAGCACGGCATCGCCGCCGTCGCGCCGCCGGAAGATCGCGATGCGCCCGCTCAGGATCAGGTAGGCGCAGTGCCCGATCGCCCCCTCCTCGAACAGGACGGCGCCGGCCGGGAGGGTGACGGGATCGGAGAAGTCCTGCATCGGCCGGGGACGCTGCGACTTCGACGGGGAAGCCCGGCACGCATCGTGGCGGAGCGATCTTAAGATCGGATCAAGGGCTCGCCGGATCAGCCGCGCGGGATCCCGTGGGCCTTGATCCGCGAGGCCAGCGTCGTCGGCCGCAGGCCGAGGAGCGCGGCCGCACCGCCCGGCCCGGAGATCCGCCCGCCCGCCAGCGCCAGGGCCGCGACGATCTCGGCGCGGTCGCGCGCCCGGCGCTCGGCCTCGGTGGTCGGCGGGCCCGGCCGCCTCCCCGTCGGGCAGGTCGAGGCGGAGGCGGCCCCGGGCGGAGAGGATCACCGCCCGCTCGATCACGTTCTCCAGCTCCCGGACATTGCCGGGCCAGGGGTAGCGGCACAGGCGGCGGACGTCGCCCTCGGTGAGGCGCGGCTCCGGCACGGTGAGGCGGCGCGCCGCGACCCGGAGCAGGTGCTGGGCGATCGGCGGGATGTCCTCGGGCCGCTCGCGCAGGGGCCGCGCCTGGATCGGGAAGACGTTGAGGCGGAAGTAGAGGTCCTCCCGGAAGCGGCCCGCCCGGATCTCGGCGCGCAGGTCCCGGTTGGTGGCCGCGACCACGCGCACGTCCACCGCCCGGGTGCGCGCCTCACCGACCCGCTCGAACGAGCGCTCCTGCAGGACGCGCAGCAGCTTGCCCTGAAGGTCGAGGGGGATCTCGCCGACCTCGTCGAGGAATAGCGTGCCGCCGTCGGCGAGTTCGAACCGGCCGACCCGGTCGCGCAGCGCCCCCGTGAAGCTGCCCTTGGCGTGGCCGAAGAACTCGCTCTCGAACAGTTCGCGGGGAATCGCGGCGCAGTTGACGCGGATCATCGGGCGGGCGCTGCGGCGGCTGGCCTCGTGGATCGCCCGGGCGATCAGCTCCTTGCCGGTGCCGGACTCGCCGGTGATCAGCACCGTGGCGTCGGTGGCCGCGACGCGGTCGACCTGCCGGAGCGTCGCCGCGATGGCGGGCGAGCGGCCGATGATGCCCTGGTGCTGGCGCTCGGCCCGGATCTCCTCCTTGAGGTACGCGTTCTCCAGCTCGAGGCGCTCCCGGAGGGAGTCGACCTCGGCGAGCGCGCTCGTCAGCCGGGCCTCGGCCTCCCGGCGCTGGCTGATGTCGCGGAACACGATGACGGCGCCGAGCAGGCGCCCCCGGTCGCGGATCGGCGTCGAGGTGTACTCGACCGGGAAGGCGGTCCCGTCGGCGCGCCAGAAGACCTCGTGATCGACTTGGTGCACGGTCCCGTCGCGGAACGCCGCGTAGATCGGGCAGTCGTGGTGGGGGTAGTGGCTGCCGTCCGGGCGGGTGTGGTGCACGGCGGCGTGCATGTCCCGGCCGACGAGGTCGGCGGCCTCGCAGCCGAGCATGCGCGCGGCGGCCGGGTTGACGAAGGTGGTCACGCCCTCCGCGTTGACGCCGTAGATCCCCTCCCCGGCCGCGCGCAGGATGAGCTGGTTGCCCCGCTCGATGTCGCGGAAGATGCGCTCCACGCGCTGCCACTCGGAGAGGCCGGCGCGCATGTGGGCCTCGGCCTCGCCGTCGACCTGGCGGCGGTGCAGCGTGTCCGGGTCCGCCAGGGTCACGAGGAGGCGCATCGCGTCGCCCGGCAGCGGGAAGGCCGCGGTCTCGACCCGCAGGTCGCGGCCCGCCGCGTCGCGCGGCGCCAGCATGCGCGTCCACCAGTGCCCCCTGGCCAGCGCGGCCTCGGTGAAGACCGTGAGCGCCGCGTCGGCGAAGAGGCCGTAGCACGAGACCAGCGCGGCGATGGCGGGGAACAGCGCGCTCGCCCGCGCGCCGCGCAGCGCCGGGCGGCCGTAGCCGAGGAGGCGCGCCGCCGCCGGGTTGGCGTCCGCGACCCGGTCCTCCTCCGGCGCGAGGACCAGCATCGGATCCGGGCTCGCCTCGAAGACCGGCCCGAAGGTTCCGGCGGCACGGGACTCGCGAGATATCGTCATCCGCTCACGATATCTCGTTTCCGACGAGATGTCGTGAGCGGCAACCGGCAAGCCAAATCACTGGCAGACGGAGCGTTTTTCCCGGGTCCCCGCCTGGCACACCCTTTGCCGAGGGGGGACTGTCCGCCCGTCGGCCGGCGCCGCTCCCGAAAGCGTGCCGCGACGATGCCCGGCGGATGTCCGCGTCCGGACGCGACCGTCCCCCCTCACCGGTCGCGATCCGGACGCGCACCCGCATCGGGTGGGTGGGGCCGCGGACCGCGCGGCCTCACCGGACCCATCGCAGATCGAACTCCGGGAGCCGACGATGAAGCGCGAAGACCTCACCGAGAAGCTTCTCGACATCAAGCGCGAGAAGGGCTGGAGCTGGAAGCACATCCACGAGGAGATCGGCGGGCTGTCGCCGTTCCTGATCACCGCGGCCTGCCTGGGCCAGATGAAGCTGCCGAAGGCCCAGGCCAAGCGCGCGGCCGAGCTCTTCGGCCTCACCGCCGCCGAGGAGCGGATGCTCAACGAGCCGCCCTATCGCGGCTCGATCCCGTCCATGCCGCCCACCGACCCGCTGATCTACCGGTTCTACGAGCTGGTGATGGTCTACGGCACGACCTTCAAGGAGCTGATTCAGGAGGAGTTCGGCGACGGCATCATGTCGGCGATCGACTTCAACATGGACATGGCCCGCGAGGCCAACAACAAGGGCGACCGCGTGAAGCTCACCATGTCGGGCAAGTTCCTGCCGTACAAGTACTACGGCAACGACGACGACACCCCGGAATACGGCTTCAAGGAGGGGTGAGCAGGCTCGACGGACCATTTCCCCTCCCCCTTGCGGGGTGGGGTCAGGGGTGGGGGTGGTTCAGGATGAGGCGCAGCGGTGCCTCCTGCACCACCCCTACCTCCAACTCCTCCCCGCAAGGGGGAGGAGAGACCCGCGCGGCTGACGATTAGGCCGTCGCCGGTCGCCCCTCCGGCCCCAGGTAATCCTGCACCGGCTGCGCCGGGCCGCCGCGCATCAGCACGTAGAGGAACGGGACCAGCAGCAGGGTCGCGGGCGTCGCGAAGGCGATGCCGCCCATGACCGCGCGGGCGAGGGCGGCGTTCTGCTCGCCGCCCTCGCCGGTGCCGAGCGCCATCGGGATGAGCCCCAGGAACATCGCCGAGGCGGTCATCAGCACCGGGCGCAGCCGGGTCTCGCCGGCGGTGATCGCCGCCTCCAGGGCGCTGCACCCGGTCTCCTCCCGGTGCTCCTTGGCGAAGGTGACGAGCAGGATCGAGTTCGCCGAGGCGATGCCCACCGACATGATCGCCCCGAAGATCGACGGGATCGAGAACGGCGTGCCGGTCACGAACAGCGCGAAGGTGATGCCGCAGAACGCCATCGGCAGGGCGGCGATCACCACGAACGGGTCGCCCCAGCTCTGGTAGTTCACCGCCATCAGCAGGTAGACGGCGATCAGCGCGATGCCGAGGCCGATCTCCAGGCGGAAGAAGGCCGAGCGCATGTTCTCGATCTGGCCGCGGACGACGATCTTGTCGGGTGCCTCGAGGTTCTTCTGCTCGTCCTCGACGATCGCGTCGATCTCGCCGGCGACCGAGCCGAGGTCCCGGTCCTGCACCGAGGCGAAGATGTCGAAGGTCGGCTGGATGTTGACGTGACTGATCATGGTCTGCGTCGGCGTCCGCCGGATGTCGGCGAGGCTCGACAGCAGGGTCAGCACCCCGGGACCGGAGCCGGAGGTCGCGGCGGCGCGCACGAACATGGGCGTGTTGCGCAGGTCGGTGAGCGAGCTGTTGCGGTACTCGGGCGTCTGCACCCAGAGCTGGTAGGGGATCCCGGTCTTCGGGTCGGGCCAGAAGTTCGGCGTGACCTGGTAGCTGCCGGACAGCGAGATGTTCATGTTCTGCGCCACCTGCTGCTCGGTCAGCCCGAGTTCGGAGGCGAGGCGCCGGTCGACGTCGACGTAGAATTGCGGCTCGTTGACGATCTGCTGCAGGTGGACGTCGACGAGGCCCTTCGTGTGCTTCAGCCGCTGCACGATGCGCTGGGCGACCTCCAGGTCCTTCTCCTTGTGACGGCCGGAGACCTGCACGTCGATCGGCGTGAGGACGCCGAAGTTCAGGATCTGGGTGATCATGTCGGCGGGCTGGAAATAGACGATCACGTCGGGGAAGCGCTTCATCAGCACGTCGCGCAGGCGCTTCGTGTAGCCCGACACCGAGCCGTGCCCCTCCTTCAGGCTGATCAGCATCTGCCCGTCGTTGTACGAGACGAACGAGCCGTCCGAGAACGCGAAGTTGTAGTTGTTCGACGGCAGGCCGATGTTCTGGAGGATCTGGTCGACCTCGGCCGCCGGGATCACCTCGCGGACGGTGTCCTCGACCTCGGCGAAGACCTGCCGGGCGGTCTCGATGCGCATGCCGACGCGGGTGCGCAGATGCATGGTCATCTGGCTCGCCTCGATCTGCGGGAAGTAGTCCTGGCCGACGAAGACGAACAGGACGCCGGTCATGCCGAGCACGAAGCCGACGGCGCCCAGGGTGACGATCCGGTGGCGCAGCACCGCGTGCAGCAGCCCGACATAGCCCCGGTGGAACCGCGCGAAGCCGCGCTCGAAGCCGCCGTGGACCCAGCCGGCGAGCCGCATGAGCGGTGCCCCGACGACGCCGACGGCGCGGGCGATGCGGCCCCGCCGGGGAGCCCCGTGCCGATCCCGGTCCTTGGCGTGCTTCTGCCGGTATTCCGGCGCCACGATCACGTCGATCAGGAGCGGCACCAGGGTGCGCGACAGCAGGTAGGAGGTCAGCATCGCGAACACGACCGCGAGCGCCTGCGGGGTGAACAGGTACTTCGGCGTGTCGGTGAGCGCGAAGACCGCCGTGAAGGCCGCGCAGATCGCGAGCGTCGAGATCAGCGCCGGCTTGGCGATGCCGGCGGCACCGTGGACCACGCTCTCGCGGAACTCCTCGCCCTCCTCGAACAGCCGGTAGGTGTTCTCGATCGCCACCGTGGCGTCGTCCACCAGGATGCCGACCGCCAGCGCGAGCCCGCCCAGCGTCATCACGTTGATGGTCTCGCCGAGCGCCGCCAGCACGGCGAGCGAGGTCATGACGCAGAGCGGGATCGAGATCAGCACGATGATCGTCGAGCGCCAGGAGCCGAGGAACAGCAGGATGGCCAGCCCCGTCAGGGCCGCCGCGGTCAGCGCCTCGTGCAGCACGCCCTCGATGGCGTTCGAGACGAAGACCGACTGGTCGAACAGCTGCTTGATCGACAGCCCCTCGGGCGCGGCGGCGCGGATCGTCGGCATCGCCTTCTTGACGTTGTTGACCACGTTGAGGGTCGAGGCGTTGCCGTTCTTGATGATCTGCATCAGCACGGCCTGCTGGCCGTCGGCGCCGACCACGTTGACCTGCGGCGGGCCGCCGTCGCGGACGTAGGCGACGTCGCGCACCAGCACGGGCTGGCCGGCCACCACCTTGATCGGCGCGAGGTTCAGGGTCTCGATCGACGGCGGGGTGCCGTTGAGCTGGATCGGGTACTGCTGCTCGCCGATCTTGGCGAGGCCGGACGGCACGGTCAGGTTCTGGGCCGTCATGGCGTTGGTGACGTCCAGCGGCGTCAGGCCGAGCGCCTGCAGGGCGTTGAGGTCGAGGTCGACCATGATCTGCCGGGGCGCGCCGCCGAAGGGCGACGGCAGGGTCGAGCCCGGGACCTGCGCCAGGGTCTGGCGGATCCGGTACTGGGCGTAGTCGTAGACTTGGTTGAGGCTCTCCTTGGCCGAGGTCAGCGCGAGCTGGATCACCGGCACCGAGGACGCGGAGTAGCGCACGATCACCGGCGGCTGCGTGCCGGGGGGCATCACGGCGCGGATCGAGTTGGTCGAGGACACCACCTGGGCGATGGCGAGATCGAGGCTCACCGACGGGTCGAAGTAGATCCGCTGCACCGCCGTGCCCTGGAGCGTCGTCGACTCCATGCGGCGGATGTTGTTGACGTTGTTGGAGATGCCGTACTCGGCGTAGGTCGTGACGCGCTGCTCCATCTCCGGCGCCGAGAGTCCGGTATAGGTCCAGACCACCACGACGACCGGGATGTCGACGACCGGGAGGACGTCCTTCGGGGTGACGACCATCGCCCCGACGCCGCCGAGCATCATCAGGACCGCGAGCACGTAGGTCGTGATCCGGAACTTGAGCGCGTAGAGGACGAGGCCCATGCGGTCTCCGCCGTCCGGCCCCGGGCCGGCAACTCCGCGTTGTGTACCGGCTCACCGGCTAAACCCGGAATGTTTCGCTATCACGTCCGGATAGGCAAAGGACGGGCCGCGTCGCCGCAGGGCCGCGGCGGGCCTCATGCCCCGCGTCGCGCCCGCCTCCCGGCACGCGCGTCAGCGGGCCGCGCAGGAGAACGCCGTCGCGGCCTCCGCGGCGCTCCGGCCTATCGGGATGCGGGATCCGCGCCGACCTGGAGTTCCTGAGCGACGCGACCCGGCTGCCGGCCGCGATCGAGACCGCCNCTATCGGGATGCGGGGGCGGGCCGGAGCGGGATCCCGGCGCGCCGACTCCGGGCCTGCCGGGCGCCGCGCCGGCCGGGTCAGCGCAGCAGCGCGGACTTGTCGACCTGCAGCGCCCCGGCGATCTCGTCGAGCGCCTTGTGCTCGACCGCGCTGATGCCGTCGATATCGGCCACGTCCGCGCCGATCAGGAACACGTCCTGGCGCTGCTCGATCGGCCGCTCCGCGATGGCGCCGACGTGGCGCAGGTTCTCCAGCCGCCCGGCCCGGGTCTTGGCCCGGGCGATCGCCTCGTAGAGCTCCTGCTCGACGCGCAGCGTGTCGTAGGACTTCTCGAGGATCGGGTTGGCGCGGATGCCGCTGATCGCCGACTCGATCTCCTCCTCGCCCACGTCCCCGTCCGCCACGATGACGTTGGCGGCGGACGAGACCGCGGCCTGCAGGAAGACCGCGTCGCCCGCGTACGACATGATCGTGCGGCCGAACCGAAGGATGGCGTCCTGGAAAATGCTCATGCCGACCTCCCGTCGGGCCTGAGATGGCGGATATTGTGGCGGCCGAGTCAAGATCCGGCCGAGCTTAAGCCCGGGATCGCGGAGGACGAGGGCGCGCGCGGCGGGCTCGCGGGACGGCTCAGGTGGCGGGCTCGTGGCCCGGCCAGTCCCGCCCGAGATGGGCGGCGACGCGGGCCGGGTCGTCGCCGACCGCCGCCACGGCGGCCGCGACCTGCTCCACCGGAACCATGAACCGGCGCGCCCAGTAGGCCCGCTCCCAGGCATGGGCGGTGTTGACGGCCCGGGGTTCCTTCGAGTCCTGCGCGCTGTCGTCGGTCATTGGCCTTCCGCATCCGGCGAGGGCCCGCGGCCCTCCGGCGTGGAGAACGCCGGCCGAAGGGAAACGGGTCCGCGCAGCGGGCGGGGCCCGGTCCGCGGCGATGACACGCCGCCGTCATCGCGCGCGCAGCGAAGCGACCCGGGGCAACGCGACGTTGGAAGACGCAGCGCTGCCCGGATCGCTTCGCTCCGCTCGCAAGGACGAGCGGCCTCAGCGGCCGCCTGTCAGCAGCAGCGGAAGCCCGCGGTGTTGCCGACCCCGAAGCGGGCGTTCTCCCGGTTGCGGAAGAACTCCACCTCGGTCATCGGCGCCTGGTCGGGATGGGTGCGGCGGACATGCTCGGCGTAGGCCGCGTAGTCCCCCTGCCCGACCATCAGCCGGGCGCCGTCGCAGACGCATTTGGACAGCGTCCGGATCCGGTCCCGCAGGTTCGACGACGGCAGCATGGGACCTCCTACTCGGCCGGGACCATGTGCGGCTCGGTCTCCAGCGCGGTCCAGCGATCCGCGCGCCACGCCTTCAGGCAGGCGGCGATGCCGAAGCCCGCGATGGCGACGACGAGGCCGATGAACAGGGCCGCCAGCACCGCGTCGATGCGGTCGTTGAGGATGATCTGGCTCATCTGGTCGGCGTTCTTGGCCGGCGCCAGGACCTTGCCCTCCGCGGCGGCCGCCGCGTAGCGCTGGGCGTGGGCCAGGAAGCCGATCTTCGGGTCGGCCGAGAAGATCTTCTGCCAGCCGGCCGTGAGGGTGCAGATGCACAGCCACGCGGTCGGGATGATGGTCACGAACGCGTAGCGCTCGCGCTTCATCTTGAAGATCACCACCGTGCAGAGGGTCAGCGCCACCGCGGCCAGCATCTGGTTCGAGATACCGAAGAGCGGCCACAGGGTGTTGATGCCGCCGAGCGGGTCGGTCACGCCCTGGTACAGGAAGTAGCCCCAGGCCCCCACCGAGATGGCGGTCGCCGCGATGCTCGGGCCCCACGACGTGGTGTTCTTGAAGGATGGGACCGCGAGCGCCACGAGGTCCTGCACCATGAACCGGCAGGCGCGGGTGCCCGCGTCCACGGCCGTGAGGATGAACAGCGCCTCGAACAGGATCGCGAAGTGGTACCAGAAGGCCATCATCGCCTTGCCGCCGATGGCCGACGAGATGATGTGGGCCATGCCGACCGCGAGCGTCGGCGCGCCGCCGGCCCGCGAGATGATCGTGTGCTCGCCGACGTCGGCGGCGGTCTGGGTGATGACCTCCGGCGTCGTGGCGAAGCCGAGCTTGGTGACCGCGGCGGCGGCCGTCTCGGGCGTCGTGCCGACCAGGGCGGCCGGCGAGTTCATCGTGAAGTAGACGCCCGGGTCGATCACGCAGGCCGAGACCAGCGCCATGATCGCCACGAAGGATTCCATCAGCATGCCGCCGTAGCCGATGAAGCGGGCGTCGGACTCGCTGGCGATCAGCTTCGGGGTGGTGCCCGACGAGATCAGGGCGTGGAAGCCCGAGACCGCGCCGCACGCGATGGTGATGAACAGGAACGGGAACAGGCTGCCGGCCCAGACCGGGCCGGTGCCGTCGACGAACTTGGTGACCGCCGGCATCTGCATGTGCGGCGCCACGAAGGCGATGCCGAGCGCGAGGCCCACGATGGTGCCGATCTTGAGGAAGGTCGACAGGTAGTCGCGCGGCGCGAGGAGCAGCCAGACCGGCAGGATCGAGGCCACGAAGCCGTAGCCGATCAGCATCCAGCAGAGCTGCGGGCCGGTGAAGGTGAAGGCCGGACCCCAGACCGGGCTCGCCGCCACGGAGCCGCCGGCCATGATCGCCAGCATCAGCAGGACGAAGCCGAGGATCGAGACCTCGCCGATCTTGCCCGGCCGGATGTAGCGGGAATAGACGCCCATCAGCATGGCGATCGGGATCGTCGACATCACCGTGAAGGTGCCCCAGGGGCTCTCGGCCAGCGCCTTCACGACGATCAGCGCCAGCACGGCGAGCAGGATCACCATGATCAGGAAGGTGCCGAACAGGGCGATGATGCCGGGAATCGTGCCGAGCTCGGCCCGGATCAGCTCGCCGAGGGAGCGCCCGTCCCGGCGCATCGACACGAACAGGACCATGAAGTCCTGCACGGCGCCGGCCAGCACCACGCCGGCCAGGATCCAGAGCATGCCGGGCAGGTAGCCCATCTGCGCGGCGAGCACCGGGCCGACCAGCGGGCCCGCGCCCGCGATCGCCGCGAAGTGGTGGCCGAACAGGACGCCGCGGTTGGTGGGCACGTAGTCGAGCCCGTCATTGTGGCGCACGGCCGGCGTCGCGCGCTTCGGGTCGAGCCGCATCACCTTGTCGGCGATGAACTGCGAGTAGTAGCGGTAGGCGATGAGGTAGACGCAGACCGCCGCGACCACGATCCAGAGGGCGTTGATCGTCTCGCCGCGCTGGCTCGCCACGATCGCCAGCGCCGCGGCGCCGAGCGCCCCCACGAGGGCCCAGGGCCCGTGCCTGCCGATCGCCGTGCCCATGTCCCACTCCCTGACCGAACGCCTCGCGCGCGGGGCCACGCGCGGGGGGCTCCGGCTGGGACTTCGTGGTCCCGGGCTACACGGGCGGGTTATCCTATTGGTCCGCCGTTGACGCAAGCGATCCGAGCTGTGATGCAGCGTCGGCGGCGGCACGACGCCCAATCTGTCACATCGGGTCCCCGGCACGGCCCCGACCCCCTTCACGGACCGGCTGCCGAGCTCCGCCGCCGTCGGAGAAGGAAGGGTGCCGGCGCGGTCCGGGCCTGCGAGGAGCGCACGACAATGGCGAAGGTCGCATTCCTGGGTCTCGGCGTCATGGGCGGCCCGATGGCCGGCCACCTCGCCAAGAAGGGTGGCCACGACGTCACCGTCTACAACCGCACCGCCCCGAAGGCCGAGGCCTGGGTGAAGACCTACGGCGGCGCCTCCGCGCCCACGCCCCGGCAGGCCGCCGAGGGCGCCGAGATCGTGTTCGCCTGCGTGGGCAACGACGACGACCTGCGCAGCGTCGTGCTGGGCGACGACGGGGCGCTGGCCGGCATGAAGCCCGGCGCGGTGTTCGTGGACCACACCACCGCCTCCGCCGAGGTCGCCCGGGAACTCGCCGCGGCGGCCGCGGCCAAGGGGCTCGGCTTCATCGACGCGCCGGTCTCCGGCGGCCAGGCGGGCGCCGAGAACGGCGTGCTCACCGTGATGTGCGGCGGCGACGCGGCGACCTACGCCAAGGTCGAGGGCGCGATCGGGTCCTTCGCGCGGGCCTGCCGGCTGATGGGCCCGGCCGGCGCCGGCCAGCTCACCAAGATGGTCAACCAGATCTGCATCGCCGGCCTCGTCCAGGGCCTCTCGGAGGGCGTCCACTTCGCCAAGCGGGCCGGCCTCGACGTCGAGGCGGTGCTCGACGTGATCTCCAAGGGCGCCGCCGGCTCCTGGCAGATGGAGAACCGCGGCAAGACCATGAACCAGGGGAAGTTCGACTTCGGCTTCGCGGTCGACTGGATGCGCAAGGACCTGGGCATCCTGCTGGACGAGGCCCGCCGCAACGGCGCCAAGCTGCCGGTCTCGGCCCTCGTCGACCAGTTCTACGCCGAGGTGCAGGCCATGGGCGGCAACCGCTGGGACACGTCGAGCCTCGTGGCGCGGCTGGAGCGCTGACGCCTCCGGCCGTCACCCTGGACTCGGGGCCAGGGTGAGACGCGGCAGGCTCCCTCCCCCGTGCGGGAGGGGGCCGCACCGGTCGCGGCACCGGGCGAGCCGATCGCGCCCGGCGGGCCGGACGCCCTCCTCAGAACAGCGCCTCGACCTCCGCGGATTCCGGATCCACCCAGCGCCAGTCCGCCCCCATCTGGTGGCGGAACCACGTGAACTGGCGCTTGGCGTAGGCCCGCGTGTCCGCCTGCCCCCGGACGATCGCGTCCTCGAGGCTCACCGCCCCGTCGAGATGGGCGATCAGGCCCGGCACGCCGTGGGCGCGCATCACCGGCAGCAACGGGTCGAGGCGTCGCGCGCGCAGGCGGGCGACCTCGTCCAGCGCCCCCTCGGCGATCATGGTCCGGAAGCGGGCGTCGATCCGGGCGCGCAGCACCGCCCGGTCGGGTGCCAGGAAGATCTTCTGGCACTTCCATCCGGCCAGCGGGCCGGGCACCGGGTCGCCGTAGAAGCTGGCGATCGGTCGGCCCGTCGCGAGAAAGATCTCCAGGGCGCGCATCACCCGCATCCGGTCGCTCGGGCGCAGGCGGGCGGCCCCCTCGGGATCGTGCCGGGCGAGCTCGCCGTGCAGCGCCTCGGTCGGGCGCCCCTCCGCCGCGTCCCGCACCCGCGCCCGCACCGCCTCGGGCACGGGCGGCAGCTCCGAGAATCCCCGCTCCAGCGCCCGGAAGTACAGGCCGGTGCCGCCCACGAAGACCGGCAGGCGCCCGCCGAGCGTCGCCAGCAGCGCCGCCGCGTCCCGCGAGAAATGCCCCGCGGAGTAGTTCACGGCGCCGTCGACGTGGCCGTAGAGCCGGTGGGGGACCCGCGCCTCCTCGGCCGGGTCCGGACGGGCGGTCAGGCGGCGCAGGTCCGCGTAGACCTGCATGGAATCGGTGTTGATCACCGCGCCGCCGTGACGCGCCGCCAGCCGGGCGGCCAGCGCCGACTTGCCCGAGGCGGTGGGCCCTGCGATGAGGATCGCGGCCGGGCGCCCCCCGGCCTCCTCCCGGTCTGGCGGCAAGGCGAAACTCCACGATGCTGGTCGCGGTCCTGATAGCAAACCCGGATCGGCCGTCCATCACCGACGCGGTGCTGGCCGAGGCGCGCGCCGTGCTGCGGACGGAGCACCAGCCCCGGATCCTGCACGGCGAGGTCGCGGCCGAGCTGCTGGTTCCGGCCGAGCCCGCGGCCGCGGCGTCCCTCACGGAGCGGCTGCGGACGGCGCTGGCGGGCGAGCCGATCGACGTCGCGGTGCTGCCCGCCGACGCCCACAGGCGCAAGCGCCTGTTCCTGGCCGACATGGATTCCACCATGATCGAGCAGGAATGCATCGACGAGCTCGCCGGGACGCTCGGCCTCAAGGACCACGTGGCGGCGATCACCGAGCGGGCGATGCGGGGCGAGATCGCCTTCGAGCCGGCGCTCCGCGAGCGCGTCGCGCTCCTGAAGGACATCCCGGTCGGGGCGGTCGACGGACTGATCGCCGGGCACCTGACCCTGACCCCGGGCGGCCGCACGCTGGTGCGGACGATGCGGGCGCACGGCGCCCGGACCTGCCTGGTCTCCGGGGGCTTCACGCTGTTCACCGGCCCGATCGCCGCGATGATCGGCTTCGACGAGCACCGGTCCAACGTGCTGGGCGTGGCGGACGGGCGGCTCACCGGCCGCGTGGAGGACCCGATCGTCGGGAAGGCCGAGAAGCGCGCGGCGCTGATGGCGTTGCGCAGCACGCTCGGTCTCGGTCAGGCAGACACGCTCGCCGTGGGCGACGGCGCCAACGATCTCGCCATGCTGGGCGAGGCCGGCCTCGGCGTGGCGTTCCGGGCGAAGCCCGCGGTCGCGGCCGCGGCGCATGTCCGCGTCGAGCACGGCGACCTCACCGCGCTCCTGTACCTGCAGGGCTACGCGGCGGCGGAGTTCGCGGGGTGAGTGCTCAGTGGAGCGTCCGGGTCAGAGCGACCACGGCACCCAGCACCGCCAGCG
Organism: Methylobacterium mesophilicum; assembly: GCF_036441335.1. Lineage (GTDB taxonomy): Bacteria > Pseudomonadota > Alphaproteobacteria > Rhizobiales > Beijerinckiaceae > Methylobacterium > Methylobacterium mesophilicum_B. Next base: position 5,965 of record NZ_MLBW01000007.1, on the reverse strand, counting down.
TCTGAAAGCCGATCGCGCCGACGAGCCAGCGCACCGTCTCGACCTTCGCGGAGGCGATGGCGCCCTTGACGGCTTCGATGTCGGCCTTGGTCGTGAGCCGCAGCGCCTCGATGTCGGCGTGAGTCTGGACCTTCAAGGTCTCCAGCTCGCCGCGGACAAGCCGAATATCCGCTTGCACGTCACGAATGTCGGCCTTCGTGGCGAGATTTCCGTCGAAGACATCGACCAGCGCGTCGGCCAAGCCCTCGGCCTGCTCCGGCGACAGCTTGGCCTTCTCCCGCAGCGCGCGGGCGAACTTCAGGGTGTCGAACGCAACGGCTGTCATGGGTCCAGGATCGTCCGAGCCGCACCGACTCGCGGCACCAGTGTGCCGCCCCTCGGCGCCCCGTCAATGCGAGCTCTTCGAATGCACGAAGGCCGCCGCTCCTCGCTGAGCGACGGCCTTCGATGTTGCAGATGATACCGGTTCCGGTTGATCAGGCCGGTTCCGCCGTCTTTGCGAGCGGAGCGGGCTGCCCCGACCGCAGTGTTCAACCGGAAACGGTATGATGCCGCTCAGTCGAGGCCGACGGCCACGAAGCGCACGTCGCCGGTCGCGCCCGCCACCAGCAGCAGCACCGACTTGCGCCCGTCCTTCTTGAGGGCGTCGATCCGCTTGGTCACCTCCGCGGGGGTGCTGACCGACTCCTGGCCGACCTCGACGATCACCTCGCCGGGCTGGATCCGCTTGTCGGCAGCGGTCGAGTTCGGGTCGACGCGGGTGACGACCACGCCCTTCACGGTGTCCTTGATCGCGTACTTCTTGCGCAGCTCGTCGGTCATGCCGGAGAGGTTGAGGCCCAGCGCCTGCCGGGTCGCGCTCTCCGGCTCCGGCTGGCGCAGGTTGGCGAGCTGCGGCTTGTCGCTGTCCTCCAGGCGGCCGAGGGTGACCGGCTTCGTCACCTCCTCGCCCTTGCGCATGACGACCACGTCGACCTTCTGGCCCACCGGGGTCGAGGCGACGATGCGCGGCAGGTCGCCCGAGGCCTTCACGGGCGCGCCGTTGAACTTCAGGATCACGTCGCCGACCTCGATCCCGGCGGTCTTGGCCGGTCCCTTCTCGTCGACGCCGGCCACCAGGGCGCCGCGCGCGCCGCCCTTGAGGTTGAGCGCCTCGGCGGTGGTGTCGTCCACGTTCTGGATGCGCACGCCGAGCCAACCGCGGCGGACCTCGCCGAAGTCGCGGAGCTGGTCGATCACGGGCTTGGCCGTGCCCGACGGGACCGCGAAGCCGATGCCCACCGAGCCGCCCGTCGGCGACAGGATCGCCGTGTTGATGCCGATCACCTCGCCGTCCATGTTGAACAGCGGACCGCCGGAATTGCCCTTGTTGATGGCCGCGTCGGTCTGGATGTAGTTGTCGTAGGGTCCGGACTCGATGTTCCGGCCCCGCGCCGAGACGATGCCGGCCGAGACCGAGCCGCCGAGCCCGAACGGGTTGCCGATGGCGATGACCCAGTCGCCCGGCCGCATCTTGTCGGAATCGCCGAACGGGACGGCCTTCAGCGTGCGGTCGGCCGGGGGCTTCACCCGCAGGACCGCGAGGTCGATCTTCGAATCCTTGCCGACGATCTCGGCCTTCAGCTTCGTGCCGTCGTGCAGGATGACCTGGATGTCGTTGGCGTCGCCGATGACGTGGTTGTTCGTCACCACGAGGCCGGCGGAATCGATGATGAAGCCGGAGCCCAGGGAGTTCGACTTGCGCTGCTGGCGCGGCCCGTCGCTCTCGCCGCCGCGGCCGCCGCGCCGGTTGAAGAACTCCTCGAACAGGTCCTCGAACGGGGTCCCCGGGGGCACCTGCGGCCCGGCACGGCCGGCGCGGGCCTCGACGGTGGTGGACGCAGAGATGTTCACCACCGCGTCGGTGACCTGCTCGGCCAAGTCGGCGAGGGAGGCCGGCCCCTTGGCGAGGGCCGGGACCGGCAGGGCGGCAGCGACCACCGAGACGCTGACGGAGGCGCCGATCAGGATCGAGGCCATCAGGGCGCGGGCGCGGGAGCGGGGCCGCGCCGGGGCGCGGCCGAACGGCGCCTCGGGGGCGCTCGCGACGGGGTGCATGGTCGACCTCTTCAAGAACGCGTTTCCGGTCCCGCGGGCCTCGACCGATGGCCGATCGCCCGCGGGTTGTCCTGCACGATAGTCCCCGGGCGCCGGGACGCCAAGTGGAAGCGGGTCGTCCGCCCGGACGGCCGCGTCGACCTGCGGGAGGAAGACGTCTATCAGCTGACCGCCTACGCCGCGGGCCTGTCGGCGGAGGCCGCGTTCATGGTCTCGTAGCCGCCGCCCGAGCCGCCGCCGCCCGGGATCAGGCCGCGCAGCCGGTCCTGCCCGCGCCGGAGCAGGTCCTCGAGGTTCGGCGGCGTCTTGCCGCCGCCGCCACCGCCACCACCCCAGGGACCGCCGCCGTTGCCGCCGGGCCGGCCCCAGGGCCCCCCGCCGCCGCTCTGATTGCTCCAAGGCATCCTAGCCGTCGTCTCCTGCCTGTCCGCGCCCGGCCCACATCCCGGCCGGCGCCCCCTGCCTGAACGGCCACGCTCGCCCGCCTAGTCCCGACCATTCGGGCCGATCGCACCGCGACCGCGCCCGGCTGGAGGCCTCGAGAGCCCGCACGCGCATCTTCCCGCAGGATGTGCAGGCCCGGCGTGAGCGCGCGCACCCGACAGGCACCTGCGGGCGCACGCCCCGTGCTGTCAAGGCTGGCAGGTGGGCATGCCCGGCGCGGAACGCAAATGCGGCGGCGCGCCTCAGCGTGCGCGCTCCCAGTCGACGAAGGCGAAGGCGTGCTCGTCCCGCGGGCCGGCGGGGTGCGCCTCGCGGAACGTCTCCCGGAAGCGGGCGCGGTCGAAGGCCGGGAATCGCACGTCGCCGGCGGGCTCCGCCTCGACCTCGGTGAGGTGGAGCCGGTCGGCGTGCGGGAGCGCGAGCGCGTAGATCTCGGCGCCGCCGACCACCATTAGCTCCGCCCCGGCGGCGGCCAGCGCCGAGTCCCAGTCGTGGACGGTCTCGACGCCCTCGGCGCGGAAGCCCGTATCCCGGGTGAGCACCAGGGTGCGGCGCCCCGGCAGGGGCCGGCCGATCGAATCCCAGGTGCGCCGCCCCATCAGCATCGGCTTGCCCATGGTCAGGGCCTTGAAGCGCTTGAGATCGCTGGAGAGATGCCAGGCGAGCCCGTTGTCGCGGCCGATCACGCCGTTGCGGGCGACGGCGGCGACCAGCGAGACGATGGGCGAGACGGTCGGGCTCATACCGCCACCGGGGCCGCGATGGCGGGATGCGGGTCGTAATTCTCGATGGCGATGTCCTCGTACCGGAACGCGAAGAGGTCGCGCACCTCCGGGTTGAGCCGCAGCCGCGGCAGCGGGCGCGGCTCCCGGGCCAGGAGGGCGCGGGTCTGCTCCAGGTGGTTCCGGTAGAGATGGGCGTCGCCGAAGGTGTGGACGAAGTCGCCGACCCCGAGGCCGGCCACCTGGGCGATCATGTGGGTCAGGAGGGCGTAGCTCGCGATGTTGAACGGCACGCCGAGGAAGGCGTCCGCCGAGCGCTGGTAGAGCTGGCAGGAGAGCCGCCCCTCGCTGACGTAGAACTGGAACAGGCAGTGGCAGGGGGCGAGCGCCATCCGGTCGAGGTCGGCCGGGTTCCAGGCCGAGACGATCAGGCGCCGGGACTCGGGGTTGCGCCGGATCTCGCCGAGCACCCAGGCGATCTGGTCGACCGTGCCGCCGCCGGGCTTCTCCCAGGAGCGCCACTGCTTGCCGTAGACCGGGCCGAGGTCGCCGTTCGCGTCCGCCCACTCGTCCCAGATCGTCACGCCGTTCGCCTTCAGCGCGGCCACGTTGGTGTCGCCCGCCAGGAACCAGAGCAGCTCGTGGATGATCGAGCGCAGGTGCAGCCGCTTCGTGGTGACCAGCGGGAATCCCGCCGACAGGTCGAAGCGCATCTGGTGACCGAAGACCGACAGCGTGCCGGTGCCGGTGCGGTCGTCCTTGGCGACGCCCGCGTCGAGGATGCGCCGGAGCAGGTCGTGATAAGCGTCCATCGCCCATTCCTGCGCGCCGGCGCGCCGGCCGGCAAGCGCGCCGCCGCGATCTGTCCACCACCGTCGCGCCGGGCGCCGGTCCGCGGGCGGCGTCCGGGCGGCGCCCCCGGACAGGCCCTCACGCCGGCCAGAGCAGGTAGGTCACCAGGGCGAGGTTCGACCAGCCGTGCAGGGCGATGCCGGGCCAGAGCCGGCCGGTGCGCCAGCGCAGCCAGCCCAGCGCCAGGGCGAGGGGCAGCAGCGAGACCGGCCGGGCGAGCCCCCAGGACGAGATGTGGGCGGCGGCGAAGATGAGCGCGGTGACCAGGATCGCACCGACGGGCCCCACCGTCGCCCGGGCGCGGGCGAAGGCCTCGCCGCGCAGCAGCAGCTCCTCGGCCACCGGCGCCAGGATCGCCAGGTAGGCGAGCCACGCCGCGACCGCGGCCTGGCTCATGAACGGCGACAGCCGCACGTGCTGGCCGAAGCTCGCCCCGAACAGCTCGGCCGTGCCGGTGACCCAGGCGATGTGCAGCACCGGCCAGATCAGCAGGAGGCCCAGCAGCGCGACCGGCCGCATCCCGTTCGGCCGCTCGCGGTCGAGGGCGAGGCGCCGCCGCCAGCCGTCCCGGTCGCGCCACCACGCGCCGCCGACCACCAGCGCGGCGAGATAGACTTGGCGCAGGGCGTCGATCGCGAAGGCCCGGTGGGCGAGCTCCACCGCGCCGAGGAACGGGCGCCGCTCGGGGGGCAGGAACGGGTCGATCCCGCGCCACAGGTCGAAGCCGACCCGCACCGTGGCCAGCGACAGCAGGCTCGCCGCGCCGAGATAGACGACCACGAGGGCGACCAGGGCGCCGAGCCGCCACGTCGCGGCCCAGGCCCGCGCGAGGGGCCCCGGCGCGTCGGATGCGGTGGCGCGCGACTGCGCACTTCCGGCAACAGCCTCGCCCGGAGGCTCCAAATGAGACAGCGGCGCGACACGATCGGGCTTCAAAACCGGACCGATCCCCTCTATATCTCGGGAGCCGGTCGCGAGGCCGGCTATGGCGATAAACGTTCTTCGCAATAAACCTATCGGACCCGGGGGCGGTACCCGGCGCCTCCACCCGAGCCCAGGACATGCTGCCGCAAGGGGCGTGATCGGAACCGGGGCTTCGGCGGGGGCGAAATAGGATCGACGAGGGCGTAAAGGTTGAGCTTTCGCTCGGCATGGTTCCGCCGTTATCGGGCCTTTGCAATAGTTGCCAACGACAACTTTGCTCCGGTGGCGGTGGCCGCGTAAGCGGTCCCCAATATCGACCTGAAGTCCTAGCGGGTAGCTCCGCATAGGCGGGGTTCGGAGGCGCCTGGCAACAGAAGCCTCCACTTCAGTCCTCGGTCCGGCCATCCGCGGCGGGGCGCCGGGCAGACCGGGCGAGAGCGCGACCGCAGATGGCAGACGACCTGATCCGCTACGACCTCCTGGTACAGGACGCCCTGCGCGGCGTGGTGCGCAAGGTCCTGACCGACGCGGCCCGCGAGGGGCTGATGGGCGAGCACCATTTCTACGTCTCGTTCCGGACGGAGGCCCCCGGCGTGCGGATGTCGCAGGCCCTGCGCGAGAAGTACCCGCAGGACATGACGATCGTCCTGCAGCACCAGTTCTGGGACCTCAACGTCACCGAGCACGCCTTCGAGGTCGGCCTGTCCTTCTCGGGCGTGCCGGAGCGCCTGCTGGTGCCGTTCGACGCCCTGTCGGGCTTCTTCGACCCCTCCGTGCAGTTCGGCCTGAAGTTCGACCTCAGCGAGGCCGGCGAGACCCCCGAGGAGGCCAACGCCGCCCCTGCCAAGCCCGGCCCCCGCGGCGCCGGCTCCGAGCCCGGCGAGGTGCGGCCCAAGAGCGCCGGGCTCGCCACGATCGGCGCGGGC
>NZ_MLBW01000006.1:0-170341 GCF_036441335.1 Methylobacterium mesophilicum | reverse complement strand
ACGACGCGGATCCGGGCGCGGCGGTCCGCGGCGGGCGCGAGGCGGGCCCGGACAGCCCGCACGGCGCCGCCCTCGAGCAGGTGCATCGCCGTCTGCTCCGCCGCCCCCTCGAGGCCGGCGACCCGTTCCAGAGCGATGGTCAGACCGGCGCTCAGCCTGCCAAGCCGCTGTGGCAGCAGGGCGGAGCATGAGCGAGGCCGCTGCCCAGGAGCGTCAAACCCTGCTCGAGGCCGCCATCCAGGCGCTACCCGTCGGCGTCGTGGTTCATGACGATCGCGGTCATTGCGTCCTGGCCAACGCCGCCGCGCGCGCCCTCGGAGACAGGGCCGTCCAGGCGCTGCCCGCCGCGGCCGGCGACGCCGCGACGGTCGAGGCGGTCGAGGACCGGATCTTCGAGGTGCAGACGCGGCCGGTCGCCGAGGGCCGGGCCGGCTTCACGCTCACGACCCTGACGGACGTCACGCACCATCACCGGATCCAGCGGGAGCTGATCACCAAGGCCTTCATCGACGCCCTGACGGGCCTGCCCAACCGGACGATGTTCGAGCAGAGCATCGCGGATGTTCTGGCCGGATCGGCACCGGGCGACCGGTTCGCCCTGGCCTTCATCGATCTCGACAACTTCAAGCACATCAACGACTACTACAGCCACGCCGCGGGCGACGCCCTGCTGCGCAAGGTGTCCGATCGGATCGGCGGCGCGCTGCGTCCGAGCGACCTCCTGGCGCGGATCGGCGGCGACGAGTTCGTGCTCCTGCTCGCCCCGGTGGCCGACCGGGCCGAGGCGCTGGCCGCGGTGTGCGCCATCTCGGGGCGCCTGAAGCAGCCGTTCTTCATCGACGGACACGAGATCTTCGCCTCCGCCTCGATCGGCCTCAGCCTCTTCCCGGAGCACGGCGACAGCTACGAGACGCTCGCCCGGCAGGCCGACAACGCGATGTACCGGGTCAAGGGTGAGCTGAAGGGTGGCGTCAGCGTTTTCGACGACGCGATGAGCCAAGCCGCCACGGCCCGGATGGCCGTGGAGCAGCGCCTGCGCCTGGCGATCCGCGACCGCTGCTTCTGCTGCGCCTTCCAGCCGAAGGTCGACATGCGCTCCCACGCGGTCACGGGCGTCGAGGTTCTCCTGCGCTGGCGCGACGAGCTGGGCATGATCCAGGCGCCCGGCGACTTCATCGCCCTCGCCATCGAACTGGGTCTGATCAACGAGATCACCCTGCAGCTGCTGTCCGAGACCGTGCGGGCGATGCCCGACATCGACGAAGTGTTCGGACCCGAGGTCACCGTGAGCCTCAACATCGCCGCCAAGCAGGCGTGCGACGTGCCGTTCATGACCGCCTTCTGCGCGGCCCTGGGCGAGACCGGGCTCGCGCAGCGCTTCGTGCTCGAATTGACCGAGGAGGCTTTCTTCACGACGGGCCACTTCCAGCGCGAGGTGCTGCCCAAGATCCGGGCGATCGGCGCGCGGGTGTCGATCGACGATTTCGGCGTCGGCTACTCGTCTCTCGCGGCCCTCGCGGACATCACCGCGGACGAACTCAAGATCGACCGGTCGTTCATCACCGATATCGACAAGAGACCGCGCAGCCAGATCGTCCTGAAGGCGATCGAGTCGCTCGGTGCGGCGCTCGGCATGACGGTGGTCGCCGAGGGCGTCGAGACCTTCGAGGAGGTCGCCTACCTGCTCGGCGCGACCCAGATCCGCTGCGCCCAGGGCTACTATTTCGCGCGCCCGCTGCTGCTCGATCAGATCCGGCAGGCAGAGCCGCCGCGCATGTCGGGATCGCGCGTCCCCGCCACGCGCAATCGCGCGTCGGACCTGCGCACGTCCAGCCTGACGCGGCGCGCCTGACTTCCGACGAACGGCGGTCGCCGCCCCGGACGCGGCGGGCTACGCGGCCAGCAGGGGCCGCCACACGCCCGCCGCGTCGGCGGCCATGGCGCAGATCACCGCCTCGTCGGCCGAGCGGCGCACCTCGACCACGTGCGGCACCCCGCGGCTGAGGGGCGCGTCGACGCCGAGGTCGAAGCCGTGCCGGCCGTCACCCACGCCCGCCGCCGCGATGTCGGCGCGGTACTCCGCCGCCACCGTCACCGCCACGATCGTGCCGTCGACCACGATATCCAGGCACACGGGTGCGCCGGGCTGCGCGGCATCGTGGGCCCATCCGGCCACGCGCAGCGCGCCGTCCGTCCGCAACACGCAGCGATCCAGCCACGCCCGGATCGCGCCCGGTTGCGCGGGCGCCGACGCCGCGCCGGAGCGACGGATCAGCCGCCTGCGCAGCGCGACGAGCGGGGGACCGAGCCCGATCCGCGGCGCGTAGGGTCGCGGATCGATCGACCGGTCCTCCGCACCGGGGCCGTCGAAGAGCCGGCGAATGCCGGGCATGGGCAGGAAGCTCTCGGCCGGCGTGCCCTCCGCCATCAGCAGGTCGTGGCTGTCGAGCTCGACATGCCAGTAGGTGAGATCGATCACCGCCTCACCGCGGGTGATGCTCGTGCCGTTGACGAGGTGGCCGGCGGCGACGAACAGCCCGTCAAGCCACACGGCGTGATCCGGCGAGACGAGCAGGTCGCGGGCGGGGACGCCATCGTCGAGCGCGCCGGCCCGGATGCGCACAGGCCGCTCGGTCGGCGGGGCCGACAATCCGGGATAGGTGCGGCGACCGATCCAGCGGATCGGCCGATTCAGGCCCGCGGCCGTGACGACCCTGTCGCCCACCGCGAGCCGCTCGACAGCGACGTCGCCGCGGTCGGTCCTGATGGAGGTGCCGGTGCAGTAGCACGGGGCGTTCCCCGCCGCCGCGGTCCCTTGAGCTGTGCCGGAGGACGATTGAGAAGATCCATTCGACCCGTTGGCGCCCGATGCAGGCGCCGTCGAACCGGAGTTCGACCCGGCCGCGCCCGGCTGGGTTCCGGCCGCGCCGGCGCCCGACCGGAGACCGGCCGTCGCCCCGTACAGACCCGGGTCCCGGCCATCCGGCGACGACACGCGATCCTGCGGCACCGCGACAGCGTTGGGATTGTTCGAGTAGACGCGGATATAGTCGATGCTCGAGCTGAAGCGGGTGCCCGTCGTCGCCGTGCTCTGCACGGCCAAGTTGGCCAGCAGATACATGGGGCTGTGCAGGTCGGACGGCGTCGCCTGCGATCCGACGAGCTGACCGTCCACGTAGAAGCTGATGCGATCCGCCTGCCAGTTCATGCCGTAGGTGTGATACCCGGTCGGATTGGGCATCTCGCTGTAGACTTGGCGCGTCTGCTGCCACGTCGTTCCGGCCGGCTGCGGATCGGTCGTGTGGATCGTGCTGTAGACGCCGCGATCGTTGTTTCCGTAATGCTCGACGACGTCGAGTTCCTGGTGGCCGTTGGCGCTGCTCGACTGCGCGCTCTGCTGATTCGGCAGCAGCCAGAAGGCGTCCCAGGCATCGGGATTGTCGGAGAAATCCGCGCGGATCTCGAAGTAGCCGTAAGTCTGCGAGAAGTTGCCCTGCGTGCTGATGAGGCCGGACTGCCAGCTCCCCGGATAGCCGGACGCGCTCGTCCCGGGCGGGGCCGCGGTGATCGTCAGGACACCGTTCTGGACGCTGAAGGGGTCGTAACCGGACCCGGAATCGAGGAACGAGGACCGGCCGAAGCCGATGTCGGAGTTCGCGTCGTACCGCCACTCGGCGCGAATATCGCGGTAGGAAGTCCCGACGCCGTTCTGCGAGATGCTGCGCGCGTTGAACTCGTCGTCGTAAGTCAGACGATAGCCAGTCAGATCAACCATCGACGCCGTCTCATCACCGTTCTGGTTCGCCGGACGTGGCGCGCTGTCTAATCAAGATTGCTCACAAGCAATCCGCGAATGGTTAAGGATGTCCTATTTTTCGCGACGGCGAAAAGAGCATCGGCCGCGACAGGCCGCTGTCTGATCCGCCGCCCGCCGCGTGGCGCGACTGAACAGGGAAAGATGACCCGGTTAAGGCTGACCAGCCGTGTCGCGCACGCGGCGCTAATCAGTGATGGCCGCGCTCGCGCCCAGATTCAGCGAGGATCGATCCGGACGCCGCGGCGAGAATCCGCACTCGACCGCCCTGTGGCCCGTGCCGGGTCCGACAAGCGACGATCCGTGGCGGACCGAGGGCGAACGCGATCTTTGAGCCTCGCGCCGGCGCTCGGCCAGACCCTCAGAAAACCGCTCGATCTGCTGCAAGCCGGGCCGGACTGCGCTGGCCCTGGGGGGCGCGACCGCGCGCGACGCCCGGCAACCGTCGATACCGTCCGAAGACGGCGGACGGGATCGCTGCCGGAAACCGATCGATCAGCGCCCTTCGCCGTCGATCAAGGGTGTGGTCTCGATCGGCACCAGGAGGGGATGGCAGCCGCCAGAGCGAGTGCCGAGACGTAGTCGCGGGCGTCGCGCGATCGCGCGCGCCGGGGCCAGCCCGCGCGCGAGGTTCTGTGACACCGGTCGATGGCGGATCACATGACCGTGCCCGGACCGACGGGATCGCCAGGTAGGAGATCTGGTCCCGCGGGATCGCCCGGCACAGGGTCGGACGGCGGCTGCGGTGCAGGCGGATCACCCGGCATGGGTTCGCGCGGCGGCGGTTCGCCGGGCGTTGGCAGATCGGGACTGCCGGGATCGGGGGTCGGGGAACCGGGAATGGTCATGGCATTCGGCCTCGCGGGAACAGCGCGACCGACAACCGAAGGTTCCGACGCGGAGGTTCCCCAGCATGCGGTGAACGACCGAGGATCGCTGCAACTTGGGAGGTTCCGAGTTGGACGCCGGACACCGGGTGATGCCAGAATACCGTTGGATCCGGCCTTCCCCACCGAACTGCGCGACAAGCCTTACATCGACCTGTTCGACCGCGCCGCTCGCGAGCATCGGGCGGCCATGTCGCCGACATCGCCCCGGTGGCCCTTCTCGCTGCCGACAGGGGTGCGCCGGAGCATCAGGCGATCCGGGCCCGGATGGGTGAGAGCGTCGAGGGCGCGGCTTCCAGCAGCAAGTCGCAACGTGGCGAGAACGTGCTCCGGGTCGCGGAAGGCGGACGTACGCAGCCGCAGAAGGCGTCTACGCAGTCAAACACACGGGTCTAAACTGCATATACCTCATTTGCGTGTTTCATCAGGGCTCCATTGGGCTACAGACGGCCCTGGCGACTTGGAAGTCAGTTGCCATCAGCGATGACTCAGCCAGCCCGGCTCGGTGAGCCGGGCTTCTCTTTGCGTGCCGCCGCGATACGATCCATCCGGATCGATCGTTCTCTCCGGAGGCTGAGATCCGGAAAGGCCTCCCGGCTCACAGGTGCGGTAACTCCCGTTCGGTCACGCGAACTTGTCTGTCAGCGCTCCTCGGCGGCCACACCTCGAACAATTCCCGACAGCCGCCGTTAAGCAGCTATGTCGGAGCACCCGAAACCCACGGATATCCGCGCCGATCGCCTTCGGTGCAGAATTGCGCTCTCGATTGCGCTGGACGAACACGTGATCGAGGCTCTCGCCATCGCCGCCGCCACCTTGCGTGATGGGAACGATCCTGGCGCGGGCGACTTGGATAACGCCATCCGCACGCATCGCATCAACATCTTGAAGCAGCGGGCAATTCTTGGCGCAGCTGGGATAGATGTTTGATGGACTCGCGCCGCTTCTATGTTGTCCGTGGCGCGAGATCGAACGGAATCACGACCTACAAGTGTCCGACTGTCGATTGGGCGCTGCGGAAGCTGAGAGATTTCACGTCCCAAGGATACCGTGACATCACCGTACTCGATCCGGATGGTCGCGCGCTGTCGGAAGCCGATCTCATCGTGGCGACCGACGGTCCCGGGGGAGCGCCGTCAGAGGAAGCGCTTCCGGCCGCGCCGCAGATCAGTCGCCAGCCGGCACTCGCGTAGGATCGCCTCGCTCCGGGGCGGTTCGGCGATGCTCGGCGCGACGCGTCGGCCGACCGCCGCTTCACCCTGGTGAGGCCCCGATCGCCAGTCTGTTGCCTTACGCCAACGGTCTGGAAGAGTACGCGTTATCGCCGGGACCGCGCGTGCCCGGCGCATGCTCCGACCTTCTCGGGCGAATTCCTTGAGGCGTATCCGATGGAGCTGCGTTTGGCGCGCTCACAGCCTCTCGGAGTGAAGCCCTCGACAGCGCCGCGGCTGTTTCGTGACTGCAGCTCCCCTGGCCGGGTACTCGCTTGCAACGAGAGTGGCGAACCCCTGAGTACCGCGCCGCCACCAGGCCCCAGGTGAGAAGCCTGCCCGTTCCGTCAGCGAAAACTTTTCTCGCTTCTGATCTACGTCCTCATCTCAGCGAGCATATTGGCGCCCTCGGTCAGAAAGTACGCCTTGATCTTCGGATTCCTGACGCGCAAGGCACAGTGCCTCGCAATCTCGCTCATGGACCGGTTCTTCGGGTTTTTGAGGAGGTCGACCAGATACGCCTGAGCTTCAGCCTCGGTACCGATCGTGAATGGTTGAGGGTCCATGGCGCGCCTCCGCTCGACCTGCCCGACCCGGTAACGCGGGCTTTCTTCTCATGGGCGATGACGGTGCATAGATCCGCCGCGATGCCGTTCAGCGGATCGGTTCAAGATCGATGATGGGACCACCCACGTCGAACCATTCATCGTCAAACATCGGGGCTAGCTCGATCTCCTCGCGGCGTTGCCTGAACGGCAGGAGTGCCGACAGCACCCCGAGACACAGCGCGCCGGCGATCAGGGCGACCAGGAATGCGAAGGTCATGGGTGATACCGGCAGCCGGAGCGAGACGGCGACAATGAGCCGGTAAGCTTAAGGATTGGTGTCGCTCGGCTCGGCCGCGATCGTCGCCATCGGCCGTCGTTCCGTCGAGCCGCGTTGCGCGTCGGCCCGGCGCGCGCCGGGGAGATCGGACGCCCCCAATCCCCGCAGGCAGATCGGGGCGGGTTCGAGCGGGCGGGGTGCAGGCCCCGCTCCCGGCCGGATAGCCGAGGGTGCTCGGCGAGCTCCGTGGCCGTGGACGGCTCGGATATCGGCGCTGCGAGCGCGCGCGGGCGGGCGGCCTGGCGCGGCCAGGCCCCGCTGCGCTGTGGCGTCGTCGCCACCGCTCGTCGGTGCACGACAGGATGTGGACGGGGCGGATGCAGTGGCTCTGCGCGGCCTGCGAGCCTGCATCGGCCAAGCATGCCGTCATGCCGGACTGGACCATCTCTCGATCGCCGCCATCGATCCCACCGCAGGTGAAGATCGGGCGGGAGCCCTCAAACCGGCTGACCTGCCGGACAGTGACGACGACCAGCACGGGGCAGAAACCGGCACCAAGCCCCTGTTGTCGGAGAACCAGGGCCGCTGATCGGCGTCGCTGGTGATGCGCTGGCTCACCCCTCGAGCGGCTGCGCCAGCAAGGTCGCGGTCCGGACCATGTTGCGTCCCTACGCCCGCTCGTCAGTGGTCAGGGCCGCAGCCAGCCTGCTGTTGGTGCGGAGCCTCGCGACGAGACCGAGGGTCCAGAACCTCATGAGCGGGTCCTATACGGACGCCGGATCCGCCAGCGCGGTGTCGACTGCGGCGTCGATCTCCCGTTCGCTGACCGCGGCGGCCCGGCGCGACCCGGAGACGGTCGCGAGGTCCCTGGCCATCGTGCCCCGCGAGCTGGTGGGGGCCGATGGTGAACTCAATCGCCGACCGGCGGAAATCTCTCGTCCCGATCAATGCCCGCTGGCGGAAGGGGTGGGATTCGAACCCACGGTGGAGTTGCCCCCACGGCGGTTTTCAAGACCGCTGCCTTAAACCACTCGGCCACCCTTCCTGGCGGCATCCGCGGCCTCACGGTTACGGCCGCAGCGGAGGTTGCGTCAACAGCAGAACAACCGGTTGACCTCCCGAAACATTCCGCCTATCTCACCGCCCACGCCCGGAGCCGCTCGATGCGCTGCGGGCGTAGCCCCGCCATCTTCGACACCGGATGCGCAGGGCTCACGGCTGATTGGGGGATAGTTTAACGGTAGAACGGTGGACTCTGACTCCTCTAGTCCTGGTTCGAATCCAGGTCCCCCAGCCACCGCGCCGGCCCGCCCGATCCCAGATCCGGCGGGTTTTTTTATCATCCGCATCGGGCACATCCACCTCTCATCGTGCAGCGATCCTCGGCACAGGGGTCGGGCACAGTCCCGCGGCGGCCGGCCGTTGACGCGCCGCGGCGCGGCCGCCTAGATCGACCCATGCGCCGGGGCCAGCCTCTCACGAGTCGAGGACGCGCGACCATCGGCTTGGTCGCGCTCTACGCGCTGCTGCTCCAAGCCTTCCTGGGATTCGCCATTCCGGCGCGAGCCGGGGTCGATCCGGACGCGGTGATCTGTGCCGGGCACGCCTCGGGCGATCCCGCGGGCCCGGTGGTGCACGTCCATCCGTGCTGCACGGCCGTGCAGGCCGGCGCGCTGGCGCTGCCGAGCTTCGACCCGATCGCGGCCGCCTGGCCTGCTGCGCCCGCGACGCGCTGCGCGTGGCGCCCCGAATCCGAGCTCCCGACAACCGGCCCGCCGGCATCGACCGGCTCCGCGCGAGGTCCGCCGAGGGCCTGACGATCCCGCCCCCGATCGTTCAGGCCCGGAACCCCAACATGTCGATTGTTCTCCACGGTGACGCCCCGGCATACGGGGCGGCCGCCCCGCGGCGACTGTGCCGCGACGCCGTCTATCGCGCCGTCTGGCGCTGGCACTTCTACGCCGGCCTGCTGTGCCTGCCGTTCCTGATCAGCCTATCGGCCACCGGCGCGCTCTACCTGTTCAAGGACGAGATCAACGGCAGCCTGTTCGCGTACAGGACCCGGGTCGCGCCCCTGGCGACAAAGCCGATCGGCCCGGACCGGCTGATCTTCAACGCGTTGCAGGCCGTGCCCGACGCGGCCCCCGTCACCTACACCGACCCGGCCTCACCCGATGCCGCGGCGCGCGTGACGCTGGCATCGGGCGATCGCCGGCTTCACGTCTACCTGAATCCCTACACGGGCGACGTGCTCGACCGCGTGGACCGGGACCGCGAGTTCATGACCGTCGTCCGCGGTCTGCACAGCCTCGCGGTGATCGGACCGCCGGCGAACGCCGTCATCGAGATCGTCGCGGGCTTCGCGATCGTCCTGGTGCTGACGGGCGCGTATCTCTGGTGGCCGCGCGGCCGGGCGGGCGGGGTCGTCACGGTGCGCGCCGGCCCGCGACGGCGCGTCTGGTGGCGCGACCTCCACGCCGTGACTGGGTTCGTGGCCGGCGGCGGATTGCTGTTCCTGGCGCTGACCGGCCTGCCCTGGTCGATCTGGTGGGGACAGGAGCTGCGCGCCTGGTCGAACGCCGCCGGCCTCGGGCAGCCGGCCGCGCTCTGGGCGAACAGGCCGGTCTCGACGGTGCCCCTGCGCGACCGGCTCGAGGACGCCGGGTGGACCCTGCAGGACGCGCCTGTGCCGCGCTCCGCGCCGGCCGCGGCCGCGAGCGTCGGGATCGACGACGCCGTCGCGATCCTCCGGCGGCTCGGTATGCCCCCCGGCTTCGAGCTGGCCCTGCCCGTCGGGGCGGACGGCGTCTACGCCGCCGCGATCTACCCGCGCGACGTCACAGGGCAGCGGGTCATCACCCTCGACCAATATTCCGGCCGCCCGCTGGTGGACGTGCATTTCCGCGATCTCGGACCCGTCGGCCGGGCGATCCAGTACGGGATCGGCATCCACAAGGGCGAGCACTGGGGGCGCGCGAACCAGCTGGCGATGCTCGGCTTCTGCCTCGCCACCATCCTGCTGGCCGTCACCGCCGGAACGATGTGGTGGAAGCGGCGCCCGGCCGGCGGCGTCGGGGTGCCGCCCTGGCCCCGCGACCGGCGGGTGGCCGCGACGGTGACCGGGATCATTCTCGGGCTCGGGGCCCTGTTCCCGCTGACCGGCCTCGCCGTCGCCGCCATGGTCGGCCTCGACCTCGCCGCGGGCCGGCTCCGAGAGCGGTGGGCGCGCTGAACCGGTCCGGGCGGGCGCCGTGCCCGTGCAACCTCCTCCACGCCTGAGACGCGGGCGCCCCGGCCTCCCGGGCGCGATCCTGATCGTGCTCGCGCTCTGGATCCAGGCGCTGGCACCGGCCGTCGCGCTCCGGATGGCGCAGGCGGATCGGGGGGCGCTGCCCGGCCAGATCCTGTGCGGGCACGCGCCGGATCAGGCCGAGCCCCTCACCGTCGGCCCGCACGCGCCGGCGACGGGATCCTGCGCCCTCTGCGGGCTGTGCCGCGCCGNCGTGGCGGCGCCGCCGGGCTCCGCGCCATCCGTCATCGAGCACCCGGTGGGCGAGATCGTCACCGGCATCGGCCGCGACGACACGATCGCGAACCGGCCGGCGACCACCATCGGCTCGGTCCTGGTGAACAGCCCCGGCGTCACGGTGCGGCAGGGGAACGGCGGCCGCGACGTGGTCATCTCGATCCGCGGCAACAACGCCCGCTCCACCGGCGTGATCAAGAACACCGTGGTCCTGGAGGACGGCTTCATCCTCACCCAGCCGGACGGGGCGTCGCGCTTCGACCTCACGGACCCCCGCGCCTACGGCCGGATCGACGTGTTCCGCGGGCCGCAATCGCCGCTCTTCGGCAACTACGCCACCGGGGGCGCCATCGCGTTCCGGACGCGCACCGGGCGGGAGATCGACGGCTACGAGATCGGGGTGGATGCCGGAAGCTTCGGCTACCTCAGCAACTACTTCACCGTCGGCGGCGTCAGCGGCCCGTTCGAGATCAGCCTGTTCGCCAGCGACGTCCGCGCGAACGGCTACCAGGACCACGCCAGCTACGACACGCAGACCATCAATCTGCTCGCGAGCTACACCCCGACGCCGGACAACCGCTTCACCCTGAAGGTGATCAACAACACGCTCGACGCCAACCTGCCCGCCCGCGCGTCCCTGGCCCAGTACCGGATCAACCCGTACCAGCGCGGCTGCGCCGCCGCGGCGAGCGCGGCCCCGGGCTGCACCACCTTCAACCTGTTCCGGAACGGGGCTTTCGGCGCGACCGTGCCGGTGACGGCCGACGAGGGCGGCTTCGGGCGCAACGACCGCCGGACCATCGTGGCCGCCCGCTGGGAGCACGACGTCGACGCGTTCACCACGTGGCGCGCGCAGCTCGGCTTCGACGAGCGCAACTTCGATCAGCCGTTCTACACGACCGCGTCGCGGGGCTCCTACCCGTCCTGGAACTTCCTGACCGACCTGACCCGGCGGGGCGACCTGTTCGGCCTGCCGGCGACCGGCTACGTCGCGCTCGCCTACAACACGATCGACAACCACATCACCACCTTCAACCGGGCCCCCTACGACGGCCCGCGCCTGGGGGCCCTGATCGGCGATCAGGTGGCGGTGCAGTCGAATCTCGGCGGCCGGGCGCGTCTGGAACTGGCGCTGTCGGATCAGTGGACCGGGATCGTCGGCCTGAGCGCCGAGACCACGGCGATCACCGGGCGCAACATCGCCTACGCGTACGCGGCGGGCGGCACGACGCGCACGGTGGCGGACGCGAACCGGTCCTTCCTCAACGTCGCTCCCGAACTGTCCCTGGTCTACCGGCCGGACGCGGCCTGGGCGCTGCGCGGCCGGGTCGCCACCGGCTACACCACGCCGGCCGCCAGCAACCTGTTCGTCACTCCGGCCGGCCTGCCCGGCAACAACACGCAGCTCCAGACGCAGGAGAATCTCGGCTTCGATCTCGGCGCCGAGTGGAGCCCGGTGACGGATCTCCGCCTCAGCGTGACCGGATTCTACGAGTTCTTCCGCAACGAGCTGGTCTCGCAATCGCCGGGGGCCGGCCTCCTCGCCTACACGTTCAACGCCCCGGCCTCGAAGCATCGCGGCGTCGAGGTCGGCGCCGACTGGGCCTTCGCGCCCGGCTGGCGCGGGACGCTGGCCTACACGTTCGACGACCAGATCTACACCCGCTACACCGAGCAGCTCAGCGCCGGCAGCCTGACGCGGTCGTTCGACCGGGCGGGCAACCGGATCCCGGGCGTGCCGGCCCACCAGCTCCTGGCCCGCCTCGGCTACGACGTGCCGAGCGGCCCGCTCGCGGGTCTCGGCGCGTTCGTCGAGACGGTCGTCCAGGGCGACTTCTACCTCGACAACGCCAACCTGCTGAAGGCGCCCGGCTACGCGGTCGTCAACGCCAACCTGCACTACGCCACGGAACTGACGGGCGGCTACGCGAAGCGGCTGAGCCTGTACGTCGAGGTGCGCAACCTGTTCGACACGACCTACGTCGCCTCCGCGCAGAACCTCGCCAACGGGATCAGCGGCGCGACCGGCCTCCAGAACGGCGCCGCCGTGCTGGCAACCACCACGGGGTCGATCTTCGCGGGTGCGCCGCGAAACATCGTCGGCGGCATGCGGCTGGCATTTTGATAACCGCGCGACGGCTCGCGCGTGGTGCCAAAGTCGAGCTTGCACTATGCTCCGGCGATCGTTCGCAGGGGTCGGCCGAGGCGCACGGTCCGGTCCGCGCGGCGGGGCCGTGGGCGGGGATGGGGCGCGGGGGTCGGATGAGGCGGCGGACCGTACTCGCTGGGCTGCCCCTGGCGCTCGCCGGCTGGCCGCGCGCCGTGCTGGCGCAGAGTCAGGCCCACGTCGCGGCGCTCTGGCCCTTCGCGGAGGGCGATCCCGAGGGCCGGGTGCTGGCCGAGTCGTTCCACGCCGGCCTGCGCGATCACGGTCATCCGGATCAGCGGGTCGACGATCGCTGGACCGGAGCGGATCGCGAGCGCACGCGTCTCCTCGCGACCGAACTCGTGGCCGCGCAGCCGCCGGTCATCTTCGCCTATCTCAGCGCGCAGCTCACGGCCGTGGCGGCCCTCACGAAGCAGATTCCGATCGTGTTCGTCGGCGCCTCGAATCCGGTCCGCTTCGGGTACGTGGAGAGCCTCCAGCGCCCCGGCGGCAACATCACCGGCTTCACGCTCTACGAGGCGCCGCTGGGCGGGAAATGGGTGGCGGCCCTGAAGGAGGCGGTCCCGAGCCTCCGGCGCGTCACGCTCCTGTCCAATCCGAGCACCGAGATCCGCGGCGAGAACCTCTACGCCGAGCCGTTCCGCGCGACCGCGGCCGCGCTCGGGATCGAGACCGTGGTCGTGAAGATCGACAAGGCGGCCGACATCGAGCCCGTCATCGCCGATCTCGCGCGGCTGGGCGACGGCGGCCTGATCGTCGCGCCCGGCACGTTCAGCGAGGCCAACGGCGACCGGATCGTCGCGCTCACCACGAGCCTCCGCGTCCCCGCGGTCTTCGCGATCCGGCGCTTCGCCTACCGGGGCGGTCTGATGTCGTACGGACCGGACCCGGTGGAGACGGTCCACCGGGCCGCCGCCTATGTCGGCCGGATCCTGCGCGGCGAGAATCCCGCGACCCTGCCGGTCCAGGCGCCCACGAAATTCGACTTCATCGTGAACCTCAAGACCGCGCGCAGCATGGGCGTGACCATCTCCTCGGCGCTCCTCGCCCAGGCGGACGAGATCGTCGAATGACGGCGCCGCGCCCGCTCGCCGCCCCGCCGGCCGCGAACCCGCCGCGCTGGTTCCGCCTGCCGCTCGCGGGGAAGTTCGCGGTGGCCTTCGTGGGCCTCGTCAGCCTGGTGCTGCTCATCAACGGCGCGGTCGACCTGACGCTGAACTACCAGGACGCCAAGCGAACCGCGATCGAGACGCAGCGCACCAAGGCGCGCGCCGCCGCCGAGCGCGTCGACGCCTTCCTGTCCTCGATCGAGAGTCAGATCGGCTGGACGACCCGGGCCGAGTGGCGGCGCGTCTCCCCCGAGCAGCAGCGCTACGACTTCATCCGCCTGCTGCGCCAGGCTCCGGCCATCACGGAGGTCGCCTATCTCGATCCGGCCGGGAAAGAGCAGCTGCGCGTCTCGCGGCTGGAGCCGGACGCCGTCGCCAGCGGGAAGGATTTCTCGACCTCGCCGCGTTTCACCCAGGCGCTCGCCCAGAAAACGTGGTTCGGCCCGGTCTACTTCCGGCGCGGCTCCGAGCCGTACATGACCGTCTCGGTGGCCCATGCCGGCCGCGACCCGGGCGTGACCGTCGCGGAAGTCAATCTGAAGCTGATCTGGGACGTGGTCAGCGCGATCAATGTCGGCGAGCACGGCTACGCCTTCGTGACGACGGCGACCGGGCGGCTGATCGCGCACCCGGATCTCAGCCTCGTCCTGCGCGACACCGATCTGTCCGGCCTGCCCGAGGTGGCGGCGGCGCTCCCCGGCTCCCGGATGGCCGGCCAGGACTACGAGATCACCACCGGCCTCGACGGCGGCTGGGTGCTGGCGGCCCACGCCACCATCCCGCGGGTCGACTGGATCGTGTTCGTGCAGGAATCGCTGCGCGACGCCATGGGTCCAGCACTCGAATCCGTGATCCAGACCACCTCGCTGATGGGTCTCGGCGTCCTGCTGGCCGCGGTGGCGGGCACCTTCCTGGCCCGGCGCATGGTCGTGCCCATCCGCGAACTCGAGGACGGGGCGGAGCGGTTCGGTGCGGGCGACCTGTCCGAGCGCATCGAGATCCGCACCGGCGACGAGATCGAGACCCTCGCGCACCGCTTCAACACGATGGCGAGCCGCGTTCAGGATTCCTACGAGACGCTCGAGGCCAAGGTCGAGGAGCGGACCCGCGACCTCAACCGGTCGCTCGACGATCTCCAGCGGGCGCAGAGCCGGCTCGTCCAGTCCGAGAAGCTCGCCTCGCTGGGACAGCTGACCGCCGGCATCGCCCACGAGATCAAGAACCCGCTGAACTTCGTCAATAACTTCGCCTCGCTCTCCAACGAGCTGGTGGACGAGCTGCGGGAGGTGCTCGAACCGACCGCCCTCGACCCGGACACGCGCGCCGAGGTCGAGGAGCTCGCGGGCCTGCTCAAGAGCAACCTCGAGAAGGTCGTCCAGCACGGCAAGCGCGCGGACTCGATCGTCAAGAACATGCTGCTGCACTCGCGCACCGGGTCCGGCGAGCATCGCCCGGTCGAGGTCAACGCGCTGGTCGAGGAGAGCCTGAATCTTGCCTATCACGGGGCCCGTGCGGCGAAACCCGGCTTCAACGTGACTCTCGTGCGCGATTACGATCCGGCGGCCGGCCTCGCCGACCTCTACCCCCAGGAGATCACGCGGGTGCTCCTGAACCTGATGTCGAACGGGTTCTACGCCACCGAGAAGCGCGCCGCCGACGGCGAGCCCGGCTACGAACCGACGCTGGCGGTCGCCACGCGGGACCGGGGCGACCACGTCGAGATCCGGGTGCGCGACAACGGCACCGGTATTCCCGAGAGCGTCAAGGCCAAGATGTTCGACCCGTTCTTCACCACCAAGCCGGCCGGCGAGGGAACGGGGCTCGGCCTGTCGCTGAGCCACGACATCCTCGTCAAGCAGCACGGCGGGACGGTTGACGTCGCCACCGAACCGGGTGCCTTCACGGAATTCATCATCACCCTGCCGCGCCAGAGTGTTACGCCGGCCGCGCCGCCGCATCCCGCGGCCGAGCCGGCGACCGAGACCGAGAGCCAGCCATGAACGTCCTGATCCTCGTGGTCGATGACGAACCCGACGTGACAGACCTGTTCCGGCAGCAGTTCCGCCGCGAGCTTCGGGCCGGACGCTTCGCCATGGCCTTCGCGCACTCGGCCGCGGAGGCCCTGGAGCGGATCACCGGCGCCAACGAGCCCAGCCTGATCCTGATGCTGTCGGACATCAACATGCCCGGGATGACCGGCCTCGAACTGCTGCCCCTGGTCCGCGCCGCGCGGCCCGACGTGCCGGTGATCATGATTACCGCCTACGGCGACGCCGAGACGCGCGAGAAGGTCCGCGCCGCCGGCGCCGTGGGGCTCATCACCAAGCCGATCGACTTCGCCGTGCTGAAGGCCGAGATCGATCGCCGGCTGACCGCCTTCGCGGGGGCCGAATGACGCCCGGCGCACCGAGCGCCAAGATCCTCGTCGTCGACGACGAACCGGATCTCGAGGCGCTGATCACCCAGAAGTTCCGCCGTCAGATCCGGCAGGGCCTCGTCACGTTCCTGTTCGCCCATGACGGCCAGGAGGCGCTGGACCGTCTCGCGGAGAGCCGCGACGTCGACCTGGTCGTGTCCGACATCAACATGCCGCGGATGGACGGTCTGACGCTCCTCGCCAAGCTGCAGGACCTCGCCGAACGCCCCTCGATCATCATCGTCTCGGCCTACGGCGACATGGCGAACATCCGGACGGCGATGAACCGGGGCGCCTTCGACTTCCTGACGAAGCCGATCGACTTCGCGGACCTCGAGACGACGATCGAGCGGACGCTGCGCCACGTCGAGGACCTGCGCGAGGGGCGGCGGCGGCAATCGCTCGCCGAGCGGGCCCACGCCTCCCTGGCCCGGTACTTCTCGCCGAACCTGGCGGAGCGGCTCGCCGGGGACGCGTCCGGTCTCGAGCTCGGCGGCCATCGCCGCGACGTGGCCTCGCTGTTCACCGACATCGCCGGCTTCACCGGCCTGGTGGAGAGCCTCGACCCGGCGCAGCTCGCCGAGATCCTCAACGGCTACTTCGCCGAGATGACCGACGTGGTCTTCGCCCACGAGGGGACGGTGGCCAAGATCGTCGGCGACGCCCTGCACGTGCTGTTCGGCGCGCCGGGGGACCAGCCGGACCACGCGGCCCGGGCGGTGGCCTGCGCCCTCGCCCTGGACGAGGCCGCCGAGGGCTTCCGCGGGCGCTGGCGCGAGCGCGGGATCGAGATCGGCGTCACGCGGATCGGCGTCCATGCCGGCCCGGCGATCGTGGGCAATTTCGGAGGCGGCCGGTACTTCGACTACACCGCCTACGGCGACACCATCAACACGGCCGCCCGTCTGGAGAACGCCAACAAGGCCTTCGGCACCCGGATCTGCGTCAGCGACGCCGTCGTGATCCGCGCCGGACAGTTCCGCGGCCGCCCCCTCGGCGACCTGCTCCTGCGCGGCAAGCAGACGGCGCTGCGCGCCTACGAACCCCTGACGGAAGCCGCCTACGGCGACGCGCTGCTCGCCCAGTACCAGGACGCCTACGCCAAGCTCGACGCGGGTGAGGCCGGGGCCCTTCCGGCCTTCGCGGCCCTGGTCGGCCTGCGCCCCGAAGACGGGGTCGCGGCGTTCCACCTGAAGCGCCTGCTGAACGGCGGCAGCGGCAGCCGGGTCGAGGTCCGCTGAGCCCGGCGCTCCCGCCCGGGCTGGCCCGTCCTTGGCCGCGATAGCCGTGCCTTAAGGCAGCGCCTATTACCGTCGCGGAGCGCGCGGCCGGATTCCTCCCGATCGGCGCGGCTCGGAGATGGTGAAGGCGGGAGACCGGCGCATGAGACGGCGCGACGTCATCGCGGGCCTCGGCGGAGCCGCCGCGTGGCCGGCCCTCGCCTCGGGGCAGGCGCGCGGTCAGCGTCGCCTGGGAATCCTGCTGGTCTACGGCGAAGCGCATCCCGACTCTCCCGTCATCGTCGACACGCTGAAGGAGAGCCTGAAGCGGTACGGCTGGATCTGGGGGCAGAACCTCGCCGTCGACCTGCAGTACGGCAACGGCGATGCCGAGCGGATGCGCGTTCAGGCGGAGGAGATCCTCGCGCGCCGGCCCGACGTCGTGCTCGCCCAGGGCGTCGTCGGCGCGACCGCGCTCCAGCGGGCGACGACGACCGTTCCGGTCGTCTTCATGATGCTCCAGGACCCGGTCGGCGGCGGCTTCGTGACCAACCTGTCGCGGCCCGGCGGCAACCTCACCGGCTTCACCAATTTCGACTTCGTCCTCGTCGGCAAGTGGCTGCAGCTCCTCAAGGAACTCAGCCCCGGCGTCACCCGGGCCCTCGCCCTGATCAATCCCGATTACCGGGCGCGCCTCGCGGGCTACACGGCCGAGATCGCCCGGATCGGCCCCGAACTCGGGATCGACGCCCGGATCGCGGGCGTGCACGACGCCGCCGAGATCGACGCGGCGATCACGGCGTTCGCCGCCCAGCCGAAGGGCGGCCTCATCGCGCTGCCGGACGCGGTGACCGGCGTGTACGGCCAGCGGATCGTGGATCTGGCAGCCACCTACCGCCTGCCGGCCGTCTACGCCTACGCGGCGCCGGTCCGTCTCGGCGGCCTCGCCGCCTACACGACCAGCGTCGAGCAGGACGTGCAGCGGGCGGCGGGCTACATCGACCGGATCCTGCGCGGCGCGGTGGTCGGCGACCTGCCGGTGCAGGCGAGCGAGCGCTTCATCACGCTGCTCAACCTGAAGACGGCCGCTGCCCTCGGGCTGACGATCGCGCCGTCGCTGATGGCGACGGTGGACGAGCTGGTCGAGTAGCGGCCGCCGTCGCGGATCAGCCGAAGGCCGGCAGACGCCCGTCCGGCGAGTAGCGGTCGATGGCCGAGGGCAGATCGCGCGAGAGGCGCGCCAGCAGCTCGCTCTTGCTCAGGCCGGTGCGCTGCTCCAGGGCCGCCAGCGTGTCCGGCCCGATGGCGCGCTCCAGGTCGGCGGCCGGGATGTCGCGGTTCGGGCCGTGATTGATCCAGGACTGCGCCGTCTCGGCGTGGCCGCCCTTGGTGAAGTGATCGACCAGTTCTGTCAGGCCTCCGGCGATGAGGCCGCCGACGCCTCCCGCGCTGGCGCCGCCGAGGAGTCGATCCAGGTTCGCCGGGATCGTCGACCCCGTCGCGGGCGGAACCTGCGGGGCGGGTGACCGCCCGGCCTCCTTGGCGTGGCCGCCGAGCCACTCGGCGATCCGATCGCGGTTCTGGTAGCCGGCCACTGCCAGCAGGCCCAGCAGCGCGGTCATCGAGGGGTATCCCTTGCTCATGGCGTCGTCCTTCCTTCAGGTGGGCCGAAGCCCGGGTGGTACGGCGATGGGCCGCCGCAACGGGTCATGCCG
This sequence comes from Methylobacterium mesophilicum, assembly GCF_036441335.1. GTDB lineage: Bacteria > Pseudomonadota > Alphaproteobacteria > Rhizobiales > Beijerinckiaceae > Methylobacterium > Methylobacterium mesophilicum_B. The sequence continues at coordinate 151,451 of NZ_MLBW01000006.1, read as the reverse complement.
GCGTCTGGGCCGCGTCGGCGGTGACGGCCCTGCCGGCGAGGGCCGGACCGTCATCCGCGCTCCGGCCGGCCGCGATGGCGCGCTTCACGGTCGAGCGGGCCGCGTCGATGGCGATGGCCGCCGCCGACATGGTCCGGGCCTCGGTCGGTCGCTCCAGGGCATGCTTGGCGATGTCGCCCGCGAGATCGTCGATCTCCCGGGCGAGCATCTCGAGCCGCCCGGCATCCGGGATCTCCTGCGCCTCCTGGCGGATCTGCAGCAGGCGGTCGGTCGCTTCCTCGACGCGCTCGCGGCGCAGGCGTGACAGGCGCTGGCCGATCCAGGCGAGCGCGGAGCCGATGCCGCCGCCCAGGAAAGCGAGCAGGTAGATCCACGTCTCGTAGCGCTCGATGAAGCTCTGCTGCTCGCGCTCGTAATAGTCGACGGCACCGGGGTGGATCGGCAGCCGCGCGCTCGTCGCGCCGACGGTCCCGTCGTAGGCGGGAGCCTGAACGTAGTCGGCCGCGGGCGTGACGTTGGCCATCGCGCTGCGCAGCTCGAACAGGTGCTGGGTGACGTCGGCCGCCACCGAGCGGGCGAGGTTCGACCGCGCCATCAGCCGGTACGAGGCGCCGACCGTGTGGACGTCCTCGGCCGGTACCTTGGGGCTGCCACCGAAGGTCTCGGCCGGCATGGTGACCACCTGCAGCCGCGGCAGCCGGGCGACGATCGCATCGGCATTCTCGACGTCGACGAAGGAGACCTTGCGGTTGCGGCTGGCCGATTGGACGAGGCCGACGATCCGCTGGGCCGTCGGCGCGGTCGGTGCGATGACCGAGATCACCGCGTCGACCCGTCTCCGGGCGAAGGCCGCGCCCAGGTCGCTCTCGGCCATCTCGATCAGGGCGACGTGGCGCGGCGGCAGACCGCCTTCCGGCTCGGTGGCGACCAGCGTCAACCCGTAATGCTCCAGCATGGCGCGGATGAGCGCCTCGTCGGCGTCCCGATGGGCCAGAATCGCGAGGCGCTTGCGGTCGAGGTCGGGGAAACGGTCGATCCCGGACGCCTCCGGCGAGGCGATGATCATCGCCTGGTCGCGGAGGATCGCCAGGGTCAGGCCGTTGTCGGGGAGTTCGACGTCCGGCCGCACGATCGCCAGATCCACCTGCCCGTCGCGCAGCGCCTCGGCACTGTCGCGCACGTCGTCGAAGGACAGGATCTTGAGGCGGATCTCCTTGTGGCGCTTGGCCAGGGCATCCGCGTAGGCGTGGATCAGCGCCGGCTCCGTCCCGTCCTTGGGGGCGACCGCGATCGTCAGGACGGTGGCGCGGGAAACCCAGTAGGCCACGCCCGCGCCGACGCTCAGCAGGATGGCGAGCACCAGAAACACGAATTCCTGACGCAGGAAGAGGCTGGCGAAGCGCCGCATCGGCTCTGCTCTCGCGCGTTGTGCGGTTCGGACCGACACCCTGCCGGACGAGGGCCTGAGGGCGGCGCCGGACAGGCCCGCGCCGCCGGGCCCGGCTCAGCGCTTGCCGGTGACCTTGTCGGCGAGGGTCTTGGCGCCGTCCTTGACGTCGCCGACGGTCTTCTGCGCCTCGCCCTTCAGCTCCTGCGCCTTGCCCTCGGCCACCAGCCGGTCGTTGCCGGTCGCCTTGCCGGCCGCCTGCTTGACGTTGCCCACCGCCTCGTTGGCCAGGCCCTTCAGCTTGTCGGTCGTGCTGCTCATCGCGTGTGCTCCTGCTTCGCTGGTGAGGCCGGTCGTCCCGGCCGGGGGCGGCCCCCGCGTCCCGCGCGGGGGCCGGTGGAACGCTCAGACGCGCCGGGTCTCGTAGGCGCCGANCTTGTCGGCGAGGGTCTTGGCGCCGTCCTTGACGTCGCCGACGGTCTTCTGCGCCTCGCCCTTCAGCTCCTGCGCCTTGCCCTCGGCCACCAGCCGGTCGTTGCCGGTCGCCTTGCCGGCCGCCTGCTTGACGTTGCCCACCGCCTCGTTGGCCAGGCCCTTCAGCTTGTCGGTCGTGCTGCTCATCGCGTGTGCTCCTGCTTCGCTGGTGAGGCCGGTCGTCCCGGCCGGGGGCGGCCCCCGCGTCCCGCGCGGGGGCCGGTGGAACGCTCAGACGCGCCGGGTCTCGTAGGCGCCGAGCAGGGTCGCGGGCTTCGGSGCGCCCATCCGGCCGCCGAGGAAGGCGGCCAGCGCGCCGAGGATCAGCGCGATGGCGGCGTAGAACGCCCCCTGGGTCGCCGCCGACTTCGCGGTCACCGCCGCCGCCTCGGCCTTCTGCTTGGCGGTCGCCACGGCCTGCTCGTACTGCMTCTGGTAGTCGTCGATCTGCGCCTTGGCCTGGTCCGGCGCGATGCCCTGCGCCTTGGCCAGGGCGTCGGCCGCCCGGGTCTTGGCCTGCTCCTTCTGGGCCGGGTCGCCGGTCAGGACGGCCTTCACRGCCGCCACCGCCGCGTCCCGGGCCGCCTGCGGGTCCTGCCCGGCGGCCTGCTCGCGCACCTTCTGCTCGATGCCGTCGAGCGGGTTCGAGATCTTCGACAGCGACGGCGCCGCCGCCTGGGCCGCCGTCTGCACCGTGCCGCCCACGAGGCTGCCGGCCCCGCCGAGCGCCCCCGAGACCGTGCTCAGCGTGCCGCCGACCAGCCCGCTGGCGGCCGAGGTCAAGAGGTACAGCACCACCAGGGTGGTGACCGCCCAGGAGACCAGACCGTGCAGGGCGGCCGCGCCCGGCAGCGGCTTGCCGGAGAGACGGCCGGCGATCAGGCCGCCGGCCAGCGAGGCGACGAGGCCCGAGGCCACGAACCACAGCCCGGCGCCCATCGASACGCTCGCGGCCGAGGGGTTGTCGGCCGCYGTCGTGCCGACCGAGGCGAGACCCACCCCGACGCCGACGAGGTTGACGATGACCTGGGTCACGAGGGCGGTCACGGCGCCGGCGAAGATCGCGCCCCACGAGACCTCGTTGAGCAGCACGGCGCGCGTATCGGCGTGCGCCGCTCCGGTCGCGAGGGGGGCGGTTGTCGTCTGGATGGTCACGCTGTCACTCCGGATGGTGGGTCGTTCGTCGCCGAGAGGCTGTGGTGGCTCAGTCGCGGGTGGCGCTCACGAGCAGGCCGAGGCCGAAGCCGACGGCGCCGGCGATCAGCAGTGAGGCGAGCGGGAACTCGGCGACCTGGTGGCTGACCTCGCGCGTGGCGCGGCGCAGGTCGTGGCCGCCGCGGGCGTAGGCGTCCCCGGCGTAGTCGGACGCATCGTCGCCCGCATCGTCGGCCGCATCGTCGGCCGCGCGGCGCACGGCGCGCCGGGCCCGGTCGAAATGCTCCTCGGCGGCACCCTGGGCCCGGCGGGCGCGGTGCTCGACGTCGTCGGAGCCGACGAGGCCGCCGACCGTGTCGCGGATCTTGCCCCCGATGTCGCGGGCCGTGTCGGCGACGTGCTCGGCGGCGTCGCGCGCGGCGTCCTTGGCCTGCCCGTAGACGGTCTCGGCCTGGCCCGCCGCCGCGCGGGCGCGGCCCTCGACCGAGTCCCGCCGCGAGCCGGTCAGGTCGCCCACCGCGCCCTGCACCTTGCCGCCGAACTCCTTGGCGGCCCCTGTGATCCGATCCGTATCGACCATGTCGTGCTCCTCGTGTGGTGGGTGGTGGAATGGCGCCCGTCCTCGGGGCGCCCCCGAACGGAGATCAGTCCCGGTCCGAGCCGGCAGGCGCCGTCACGGCGGCCTTGGCCGAGCGGGCCTCGCGCTTCTGACGCCGGCCCTCGGCCTCGACACCGGCATCGCCGGTGAGCTTGCCGAGAGCTTCCTTGACGGAGGCCTTGATGTGCTTGGGCGAAGTCGAGTTCGTGTCTTCGGTCATGGGAAATCCGTGCTCGGAGTAAAACCTCAACCAAAGACGAGATATCGAGGCGACACTCGCATTCAATGAGATATTTATACTAGTAGAAATGTCAGCTGGTTCCGCCGATTTGCAGCGGAAATCCGTTTTCCCGACCCCAGACGACGGCCTCGCTGCGCTTGTGGATGCCGAGCTTCCGGTAGAGCGCGGCGCCGTGATTGCGCACCGTGTTGCGCGACAGGTTGAGCTTGCGCGCGATCGCGTCGTCGCTCAGCCCGGAGCAGATCAGGTTCAGGATCTGCCGCTCGCGCACCGTCAGGGTGGAGACGGTGGCGTCCGGCCTACCGACGTCCGGCCTGCGCAGGTTCGCGAGCTTCTCGATCAGCCCGCGGCTGAACCACGACGTGTCGGCCATCACCGTCTCGATGGCGTCGAACAGCTCCCGCTCGGTGTGCTTGCGCTCGGTGATGTCCTGCAGGACCATCAGCACGAAGGCCGTCTCGTTGATCTCGATGCGCTCGGCCGAGACCAGGCAGTCGAGGTTGGCGCCGCTCTCGTGGCGCAGGCAGACCTCGACACCCAGCACGTAGCCCTGCCGCTCCAGGGCGGCCTCGACCTGCAGGCGCTGCTTGTCGGCGACCCACAGGCCGGCCTCCACCAGCGAGCGGCCGACGACGCGGTCCTCGCCCAGGCCGAAGACCCGGCCGAACGTCTCGTTCACGCCCGTGACCTGGCCGTCGTCGGCCCGCACCAGCACGGTGGGGACCGGCGTCAGGCGGAACGCCTTGGCGAAGCGCTCCTCGCTCTGGCGCAGGGCGGCCTCGGCCTTCCGGCGCAGTTCCAGGTCGGCGAAGGTGAACAGCATGCAGGTGGTGGCTGACCTCGCGCGTGGCGCGGCGCAGGTCGTGGCCGCCGCGGGCGTAGGCGTCCCCGGCGTAGTCGGACGCATCGTCGCCCGCATCGTCGGCCGCATCGTCGGCCGCGCGGCGCACGGCGCGCCGGGCCCGGTCGAAATGCTCCTCGGCCTCGAACTGGTCGGAGACGACCTCGAGGCTCAGCGCCAGGCAGCTCGGGTTGCCGTCGCGGTCCGTGGCCACGAGGCTGCGCAGCGAGTGCATGAAGTCCATGTCGGGCCTGTCGGCCCGGCGCACCCCGACCACGACGTCGTGGAAGCGCTCGCGGTAGGCGTCGACGGTCGGGCCGAGCTCGTCGAGGGACCCGGCGCCGTGCATGGCGAGCGCGGCCTCGTTGGCGTACGCGATAGTCTGGTCGGGCTCGACCAGGATCACGCCCTCGCTCGACCCGGCGATAATCTGCCGGAGTTCGTGCCTGTCGACGCCCGCCGTCACGGCTTCTGCACCCCTTCGCGCGCTCGCTGCCCTGTCGGCAGCGGGGCACAAACGGGTTGCGCGCAAACCGGTTCCACCAGATCCGACCTTTTCACTGGTATACCCGCATCATTGACGCCGTCGAGATCAACCAGAGATAAGTCCCCGTCCCTCCCGCGAGAGGTCGTGCGCGCCGCGCCGATGTCTCCGACTCATCGAGCCCAGAGCTTCACCGTGGAGCCCTCTGACGAAGAGTGCGACCGGACCCGCGCGTCCGATCCCGTCATCTCGCATGTCCACGCGCAGCTCGGTCTTCGGCTGCGCCAATACTATTCAGAAGTTGCACCAATCGAGATCGGCTCCCGGCTCTCCGCCGTGCTGGACCGCCTGTCAGCGGCCCTGGATGCCGCCGAGAGCGGACGGCAGGTTCCCTATGCCTTCAAGGATGACCTGATTGCCCTGGTGCCGCGCCTGCGCCGCTACGCCCTGTCGCTGACGTTCGACGGCGTCGAGGCCGACGATCTCGTGCAGTTCACCCTGCTCAAGGCCTGGGAGCATCGGCAGCGCTTCCAGCCCGGCACCAGCCTCGCCGCGTGGCTGTTCACGATCCTGCGCAACGGCTTCATCAACGGGCGGCGCAAGCGCCGTCTCGAGGTCCCGGATCCGGACGGCGTGCACGCCACCGCGCGCTCCGAGCCGGCCGCCCAGGAACACAGCATGGGCCTCAAGGAGGTGCAGGCGGCGATCGACCGGCTCGAACCGGCCTATCGCGAGGCGCTGATCCTCGTCGCCGTCGACGGCCTCCCCTACGAAGCCGCCGCCTCCGTGATCGGGTGCCCCGCTGGAACGGTGAAGAGCCGGGTCAGTCGGGCCCGTGACCGGCTGCTGAACGAACTGGGCGAGCGCTGATCCGGGCGGACCGGCCGGCAGGCGCGAGGTGCTGCTCCGAGCGTCGCCGATGGGTGACCGGGGCTCGGCGAAGGCCGTCCGGACGGTGCGGGGACCGGGACGCGGCCCGACGATCCGTCGATCAGGCGGAGCGGCGGTCGGCCTGCGCCTGCGCGGGCGTCCGTTCGATCGGCAGGCGCGCGATCGAAATCCCCCTGGTATCGCGCACGACCAGCACCCAATCGTCCGCGTAGCCCTCGTCGGCGAGTTCCTGGACCATGTCCCGGATCACGCTCCGGGCGTCGTCCAGCGCCTGATCGAGGCTGGTCGCCTCGATGCCGATCTCATCCTTGATGATCTCGCGACCGTGCTCGATATCGAAGTAGAGGCGCCGCGGCACGAGGCGAAGGTCGCGGCGACGGCCGCTCGCGAGCCCGGCGATGTCGAACATCTTCGCGGGATCCTGGAACGGTCTGGACGTCCCGGCCTTCAGGAGCGCGAGCCCGCCGCCTACGAGGACGGCGACCGCGCTCGCGACGCAGGACGCCAGAAATAGCGTATAGAAACCCAACGCTTGCCAGCCGAACGCAAGCACAGCCAGTCCGCTGCACAAGGCAGCCAAGATGACAACCAGCGGCATCCCCCCAGCCCTCGATCACGCGTCGGCTCTTCCGTGTGGCGTATACAGCAATACCCTATCGCGCAAGCGCCAACAGAAACACATCGACACCACGAATTGTTGATCGCGTCGGAATACGTACCCGGAAGATATTTCGCATTCACAATTAACGGGGCGCCCGATCCGGCTCCACGTGAGCGCCGTATTCCAGAAGCTCGAAGCGAGCCGGATAGTATGAGCATCAGTGGCTCAAGCCGAAGACTGGTCTGTTGCCGACTATAACCGTCCAACGATCGATGCTCGGGCGCCTCGTCATGCCATAGATCGGCGCGCATCCGGTTCTCACCGGACGACGATACTGGCGACACGTCCGATGAGCGGAATGCGGACTTCGACCTGCCGCTCAGGACGTGGCCCGTCGGCATCGGGCTGACAGGTGCGGAGTCGCGGTCGATCCAACCGGTTCACCGGTACGAGAGCCGTCACCGCGCGATCGGCCCGCGTCGACACGGTGGCAGCGCTATGGTCTCCTGTCCCCCGGGAGGGTGCGCTCGGCAGTCAGCGCCCCCGCCCGGGATCAACGTCGAGACTCGCTCGGTGCGACATCGCGCGATTCGCTGGTGGCAAGATGAGCGAGCACGGCGTCACCGATCAGAGGCGCAGGCACTGGTTCTACGACAGCCGGTTGCTGGTCTGCGGTTTCTGCCTGGCCGCCTTCATCGCGATTTTCTGGCAGGTCAGCCGGTTCGAGGGCTTTCAGCCGATCTTCTCCTGCGCCCGCACGACAGACGTGGACCGCCAGTTGCTGAGCCTGGGCATGGATGCCTGCATGAGCAACGCGCGCTCCCAGTCGGATCGCGAAGGCTGCCTCCGGAGCGTCTACGTGCTGGCCTGCATGAAGGAGCGCTGGCGCTGATCGGCGGCGCGAAGCCGGGCGAGGACCTGCGGAAGATCCGCGACGAACGCGATCGCCTAGAGGAGGCCGCTCGACGCGCCACCATTGAGCGAGCGGCTGGCGCGCGCCACCAGTTTCGCGAAAGCCAGAGCGGCCGCGGAAGCCTGCGTCCGAGAAGGGAACGACCGGTCGGACTCTGCGACCGTCATCTCGGTCTCGTCGAGCAGCACCCAGGTCCAGAGATGCTGTCCGGTGGCGTGGATCTTGAAGTGCATCGCGAGCTCACGGGCTGAGGCATCCTGCCATCATGCCCGCTGGAAAGCCGCGCCGTGTTAATGGGTTGCGCCGCGCAACAACCTGGATCCGGGCGAACCGGCGTCATCCCCGATATTCACGCTGACCACAGGCCAGAACCCATCGGCGGCGAAGGTCGATGAGCGGACGTCGCGCGCGCATCCGGCGTTCCGAACGACACCAACGCATCTTTTGATGGGGACAGCCGAGGCGGATCTTGGTGCTAAGGCGGCGTTGTCACCGACCGCATCCACGGGGCCGCGGGCTCTTCGGGCAGGCAGCCCCCGGGTACGCGTTCGGCAGGAGATGCCGTCCCTCTCGCTCATGGATCAGATCGCGCCCCTCCGCACCAGCCGCACCCGCAAGAAGCCTCATCTGGCCGCCGTCGTGGCGTCGATCGTTCTGGCCGTCGGGCTCTGGTTCGTGATCCACGCGGTCTCCGGCCGCGTGATATGGTTCTGGTAGGGCGGGACGCAGATCCCGTATCGCAGAGCGCAGACGCGGCCGTCGACGGCCGGAAGCGCCTCCTCGGCTCGAAGCCAAGCCGGTATCCGCGCCCGGATCACGCCGCTCGAGCGGCATCGGCCCGACGAACGTTCACCGACCCAGCAGGGAGAAACTCGCGCGCTCCGTCGATCGATCGCGCAGACTCAGAGGCTGCCGCACGCGGACGCACGGGCCTGGCGGGCGAGCACCGCCGCCTCGGCCCATCCGGCATGGCCCGGAAGTGCGGCCCTCGATGATGAGGCGGCGCGACCTGTGATGAAAGCCAGCGCGCTGGCGCTCCCAAGGGGAATCGAACCCCTGTTTTCGCCGTGAGAGGGCGACGTCCTAGACCGCTAGACGATGGGAGCTTTCCGGCGGCGCGGGGCTGCTATAGCCACCACCCGGCGGCGGAGCAAGTGCCTTCGTCAGGAAATCCGCCGCGGCGGGTCAGATCGGGAGAAAACTGGGGTCGTGGTGGACAACGCGCAGGACGAGCGGGCCGGTATCGTGGCCGAGGGAGGCGTGCGGCTCGATCGCGCACTGGTCGCGCTGTTCCCGGATCTGTCCCGGGCCCGGCTGCAGGACCTGATCCGCACCGGCCAGGTTCAGCGGGACGGCCGCCCTGCCCTCGACCCGGCCAGCAAGGTCGCCGCCGGCGCGCGCGTCGTGCTGACGGTACCGCCAGCCGCCCCGGCAGAGCCGGTGGCCGAGGCCGCGGATCTGCCGATCGTCCACGAGGACGACGACCTGATCGTCATCGACAAGCCGGCCGGCCTCGTCGTTCACCCCGCCCCGGGCCACGAGAGCGGGACACTGGTCAACGCCCTGATCGCCCATTGCGGGGCCAGCCTGTCCGGGATCGGCGGCGTGCGCCGGCCCGGCATCGTCCATCGCCTCGACAAGGACACGAGCGGCCTGATCGTCGTCGCCAAGAACGACGCGGCCCACCAGGGCCTCACCGCCCAGTTCGCCGATCACGGCCGGTCCGGTCCTCTGGAACGCGCCTACGCCGCGGTGGTCTGGGGCCTGCCCCAGCCGCGGGCCGGGACGATCGAGGCCAGCCTCGCGCGGTCGCGCTTCCATCGGGAGAAGATCGCCGTCGTCTCGGACGCGAGCGGGCGCCACGCGGTGACCCACTACGCCGTGGCCGAGGCGTACCGGGAAGCCGCCCTCGTCCGCTGCCGGCTGGAGACGGGTCGCACGCACCAGATCCGCGTGCATCTCGCCCATCGCGGACATCCCCTGCTCGGGGACGCCGTCTACGGCGGCGCCTTCCGGACGAAGGCGGCTCGCCTGTCGCCGGAGAGCCGCGCCGCCCTCGCGGCGCTCGGGCGCCAAGCCCTCCACGCGGAACTGCTCGGCTTCAGCCACCCGCGCACCGGCGCGACGCTGCGGTTCGAGAGCCCGCTGCCGCCCGACTTGGACAACCTGGTGCGGACCCTGAGAGCGGAGGGCGACGGGGCGCCGCGCGTGTAACCGCCGCCCCGCGGCGTGCGAAAGATCACCCCGTACCGCGTCACATCGTGACATGGTACGACCAAATTCGCCGGTGGCGCGTTGTTGACGACGTGGGTGTCATCGACCGCGACCGGCTCCCCGGCGTCCCGTACGAGATGGGGGGCCGGCAGGGTCGGCTCAAGAGCGGCCCGAGTGGACGGCACTGTTGTCCGTCGCGTCCGCCCGACAGGGGGACCTTAGTCCAGGAGAATGCCATGGCCGGTACGCTGCCCGTGCTCGCCAACGAAGGTGGCCTCTCGCGCTACCTCGACGAGATTCGCAAATTCCCGATGCTGGAGCCGTCCGAGGAGTTCACGCTGGCGAAAGCCTGGCGGGACGCCGGCGACCGCGAAGCCGCGCACCGCCTCGTCACGTCGCACCTGCGGCTCGTGGCGAAGATCGCGATGGGCTACCGCGGCTACGGCCTGCCGATCGGCGAGGTCGTGTCGGAGGGCAATGTCGGCCTGATGCAGGCGGTGAAGCGCTTCGATCCCGACAAGGGCTTCCGTCTGGCCACCTACGCGATGTGGTGGATCAAGGCGGCGATCCAGGAATACATCCTGCGCTCGTGGTCGCTCGTGAAGATGGGCACGACCGCGAACCAGAAGAAGCTGTTCTTCAACCTGCGCAAGGCGAAGGGCAAGATCTCGGCCCTCGACGAGGGCGATCTCAAGCCCGATCAGGTGAAGCAGATCGCCACCCGCCTCGGCGTGCCCGAGCAGGACGTGATCGACATGAACCGGCGCCTGTCCGGCGACACGTCGCTCAACGCGCCGCTGCGCGAGGAGGGCGAGGGCGAGTGGCAGGACTGGCTGGTGGACAACAGCCCGAGCCAGGAGACCGTGCTGGCGCGCGAGCAGGAGGGCCAGAACCGACTGTCGGCGCTCAAGGACGCCCTCGGCGTGCTCAACCCGCGCGAGCGCCGCATCTTCGAGGCCCGGCGCCTCGCCGAGGACCCGATCACCCTGGAGGATCTCTCCGGCGAGTTCGGCGTCTCCCGCGAGCGTGTCCGCCAGATCGAGGTCCGCGCCTTCGAGAAGGTCCAGGAAGCGGTCAAGCGGAACATCGCCACCCGCGAACACCCCCGGACCGGCATCGAGGCCCGCTGACCCGCTTCCCGGCGCGCGCGACGCGGCGGGTCCCTCCGACTTGGTCGAAGCTCGGCGGCGGCTGCCGCCGAGCGATCATTGCCAGGCGATCATTGCCAAGCGTCGAAGGCGTTCTGCATCACCTGGGCGCCCGCGGCGCCCTTCTCGAAGGTCAGCACCGCCCGGCGGCCGGACGTGTAGCGCAGCGCGATGTCGAACCAGTTCCGGTGCAGGAGCAGGTCGGTGTTGCGCTCCACGTCGTTCTGCAGCGACGACAGGCCGATCAGGAACAGGTTGTCGCGGACCCGGACCGGCAACCCCGAGACCGGCGAGCCGCGCGCGCTCTGCTCGTCCTTGGCCTGGAGCAACCCGACATCCTGGACGGTGCGGGACGCGCCGCTGCTGCCGCTCTGGCTGAACGCCAAGCTCACCGTGTGCGAGGCCGGGAGGGTCGCGTCGAGGTTGCGCTGGATGGTCATCACCAGCGTCAGGCCGGCATCCGGGATCGTCACGGTCGCGACCACGGCGTTCTGTACGGGCTGCCCCTGATCCCCGTTCACGGTCTCGAGCCGCCACGTCACCCGTCCCGGGGTCACTGTCGGCTGTCCACCCTCGGCACCCGTCGCCTCCTCGACCAGCTCCGCCCTCTGCGCGACGGCGACGCCCGCATCGGCGGGCGCGGGCGCGGCGGCCGCATTCCGCTGCGGCGCACCGTTCTCGACGCGCGTCGGCGCCTTCGGCGCCGGCGCGGCGTCGCCGCCGACCCGGTCGCCGAACTTGGTCTCACCCTCTGGCTGCTGCGTGTCCGCGGCCTCCGTGCCGCTCGACGGCAGGTTCTGCGGCCGGTCGCGCAGCAGGAAGGCCGCGACGGCGATCAGGCCGATCACCACTGCCAGGACACCGCCCACGAAGACGTTGCGCAGCACGCGGGACCGACCGGTGCGCGGCGGGACGACCTCGATCCGCGGACGCTGACGCCCACCGGCGGACTCGGTGGACTCGGCATCCGCATCTTCGACGGCCGGCTCCTCCGCGGCGGAGGCCTCGGCGACCGGCGGCGCCGGATCGGGCGCGGGCGGCGGTTGCGTGCCCGTCCGCGGCGGCGCGAACGGGATCGGCGCCTCGCGCGGACCGTCCTCGGCACGACGATCGTCCTGGCGGGGCGCGACCGCGAAGGGGGGCTTGGCGGGCGGGAGGATCGGCGCCAGCTTCGGTCCGGTCCCCGGCTCCGGGGGAGACGGTTCGGGGATCTCGCGCTCGGTGGCCGCCGGCGCGATCGGCTCGGGCACGGCGGGTTCCGGAACGGCCGGAGCCGGGACCGGTGGTGGGACCGGTATCGAGGCCGGGGCGGGCTTCTCGGGCGCCTGCGCGGCATCGTTGGCGGGGGCCGGCAGGCCGCCGTGATCCACTTCGAGCCGCTCGATCGCGGCGTCGAGCGCCCGGCGTTCGAGATCGATGTCGTTCTCCGACAACGGCGGGTCGAGGGAGCGCAGCTGGCTGATCAGGGCGTTGCGCGCGCGATCGTAGACCGCCTTGCGCAGGGCGGGCGTTCGGTCCGGCAGCGCGTCGAGCGCGCGGGCCAGAAGCGGGTAGTAATCGGCCATGATACTCTGGTCCGCCCCTTCGGCCGCCGTCCGGCAACACCGGTCGGAGGCCGGGGACCGAGGTCCGCGCCCGCCCGACAGGTCCGGTCGCGGCCGTCGGCCGGTTTGTCGTATCCCGCCGCGCGGTTCAGGGCCCGCGCGCCGGTCGCCTTCGAGGCGGCGGGCCGATCGCGAGACGGACCGCCCGGCCGCCAGCCCGTTCTAGATCAAGCCCGCGCGGACTGGATACAGGCAGGGCCGCCGAAAACACGCGTCGTCAACGGGATAGCGCGCGATGCGTCAATCCTCGAACGGGTTGTGCATCAGGATCGTGTCGTCGCGCTCGGGCGAGGTCGACAGCAGCGCCACCGGTGCTCCGATCAGTTCCTCGATCCGGCGGACGTACTTGATCGCCTGCGCGGGCAGATCCGCCCAGGAGCGCGCGCCGGCGGTCGTTTCCGACCAGCCCGGAATCACCTCGTAGACCGGCTCGATCCGGGCCTGCGCGGCCTGGCTCGCGGGCAGATGGTCGATCGGCTGGCCGTCCAGCAGGTAGCCGGTGCAGACGCGGATCTCCTCGAAGCCGTCGAGGATGTCGAGCTTGGTCAGCGCGATGCCGTGGATGCCGGAGGTCCGGACCGTCTGGCGCACCAGCACGGCGTCGAACCAGCCGCAGCGGCGCTTGCGCCCGGTGTTGACGCCGAACTCGCGCCCGCGGCTGCCGATGGTCTCGCCGATCTCGTCGAACAGCTCGGTGGGGAACGGACCCTCGCCGACGCGGGTCGTGTACGCCTTGGCGATACCCAGAACGTAGCCGATCGCCCCCGGGCCGAGGCCAGAGCCCGTCGCCGCCTGCGCGGCCACGATGTTGGAGGAGGTCACGAACGGATAGGTGCCGTGATCGACGTCGAGCAGTGCGCCCTGCGCGCCCTCGAACAGGATGCGCTTGCCGGCCCGGCGCTCCTCGTCGAGCAGCGACCAGACGGTATCGGCGAAGGGCAGGATCTTCGGCGCGATCGCCTTGAGCTCGGCCAGCAGCGCCTCGGCATTCACCTCGTCGATCCCGAGGCCGCGCCGCAGGGCGTTGTGGTGGGTGAGCACGCGCTCGATCTTGGCCGGCAGCGCGTCGGGATCGGCGAGGTCGACGACCCGGATCGCGCGGCGCCCGACCTTGTCCTCGTAGGCCGGCCCGATGCCGCGCTTGGTCGTGCCGATCTTCAGCCCGGCATTGGCCGTCTCGCGGAAATGGTCCAGCTCGCGGTGGAGCGGCAGGATCAGCGTCGCGTTGTCGGCGATCCGCAGGGAGGACGGCGAGACGTCCACGCCCTGCGCCTTGATCCGCTCGATCTCGTCGATCAGGTGCCAGGGATCGACGACGACACCGTTGCCGATCACCGAGAGCTTGCCGCCGCGGACGACGCCCGACGGCAGCAGCGCCAGCTTGTAGGTCACGCCGTCGATGACGAGCGTGTGGCCGGCGTTATGGCCGCCCTGGAAACGGACCACGATGTCGGCCTGCTCGGAGAGCCAGTCGACGATCTTGCCCTTGCCCTCGTCGCCCCACTGGGCGCCCACAACGACGACGTTGGCCATGCCTGCCTGCTTACCCGCGACGGAAACCGGGACGGCGCCGCCCACGGGTGCAGGCGGCGCACGTCGTGAGCCGTTTCCGCGATCCGGGCAGCGAAATCAAGCAAGGGGCCGCATGATCGGGCCGCATGGCGGCCCGCCGGTCCCCGACGTGACCGCCTTACTTGGCCTCGGTGCCGGGATCACGACCGGGCAGCTCATGGGGCTTGATCACCGGCATGGATCCGGTCTGGTCGGGCTTCACGACGGTGCCGGTCGTGCCGGAATCCGGCGGCTTGATCACGCCGTCGTTCTTCTGGAGCTTGTCGCTGAGGGACTGGTCCCGCGGCGGCGCGTCCGCGTTGGGGCGCACGCGCTNTGGTCGTCTGGGCGCGGGCGGGCGCCGCCGCGAGGGCGGCCGCCAGGGTCGTCGCGAGCGCGGCGAGCAGTGTCTTGTTCGGCACAGGGGCCCCCCCGGGTTCGAGATACGAATTCGGGGAGGAACAGTCGGAGACGGGATTCGTTCCTGTCCTCCGGCGCGCCCGACGGCCCGTCCTGTGGACGGGAAGCGGCGGCCTCAACCCTGGCGGGCGGCCTCGATGTAGAGCTCGCGCAGGCGCCGGGTGAGCGCGCCCGGCCGCCCCTCGCCGATCGCGCGCCCGTCGATCTCGACGACCGGCATCACGAAGGCGGAGGCGCTGGTGTAGAAGGCCTCCTGGGCCGCGTAGACCTCGTCGACCGGAATCAGCCGCTCCTCGATCCGCAGGTCGGCCTCCTGGGCGAGGCGCAGCACCGAAGCGCGGGTGATGCCCGGCAGCAGCGCCGTGGAGAGCGGCCGGGTCACCAGCACGCGGTCGCGGCCGATGATGAACGCGGTCGAGGAGGAGCCCTCGGTGACCGCGCCGTCCTCGACCATCCACGCCTCGGCGACGCCGGCCTCGGCCGCCTGCTGCTTGGCGAGCACCTGCGCCAGCAGGGCCACCGACTTGATGTCCCGCCGCTTCCAGCGCAGGTCCTCGACGGTGATCACCCGGGCGCCGCTCTCGGCGAGCGGGTTGGCGAGGACGGTCTTGGCCTGCGTGAACATCACCACGGTGGGCTCGGTGCCGGCCTTCGGGAAGGCGAAGTCGCGCTCGGCCACGCCGCGGGTGACCTGCATGTAGACGAGCCCCTCGGCGACGCCGTTGCGCGCCACGAGTTCGGTTTGCAGGCGCTCCCAGCCCGCCGCGTCGTGCGGGTTGCGGATGCCGATCTCGCCGAGCGAGCGGTCGAGCCGCGCGAGGTGCGCGGCGTTGTCGACGAGCTTGCCGTCGAGGATCGCCGAGACCTCGTAGATGCCGTCGGCGAACAGGAAGCCGCGGTCCATGATCGGCACGCGCGCCTCCTCGTAGCGGAGAAACTGGCCGTTGAGGTAGACGATGCGTATTGACATTTTCAATTGCCTTCAAAAACGCGAAAACAAGGAGGCTATTTCCAGACCTTTCGCCTCATGAGTAGAATCAGCCTTCCTAGAGAAATAGGAGTCTCCTACGAGCGACACAGCTTTCTGACTTGGGATTCTTATGTGCACAACATTCAGCCCGCGATAAGTAATAAGGTCAATATTTGCGAGCACTCCGTCTTTGAGAAGTTGCGATAATTTTGAATTAGCGATCGCATCTCTCCACTTCTGCAGATATTGTTCTGTGGTGATCCCTAATATCTTGGCCTCTCGATCAACTCCAACGATAAATCGCTTGCCAAGATTAATCGCTGAAATGGCGTCGAGTTGCTCGATTCTCTTAGCGTGCTCTTCTCTGTCAGCTACCCCTATCAAAACGTGACCTTCAGAATCCTTTCCTATATTTGCTATTCCGCAAATTGATTGAACAATGTCATCAAACACCGAAATGTTGATCTTTCTGCTTTGATCGAGGTTCACAACTCCCTGTTTTATTTCAAATCTGCTTGTTTCGATGGGAGAGCGCCGGATAAGATTTTCGAGATCAATAACGCTGATATTCGTGTAAGCAATTTTCTCAGGTTTACCAGATACAAATGCATCTTGGAGAATTCCTTTTGCCGCCGCCAAATTTTTCTTTCTTTCGTCGACACTAAGTGCATTGCGACGAGTATTTAACCGCTCTGTAATATTAGTTAATCCGTCATACGCCTTTGCAGTATCAGAAAGCACCTTTTTGTCCTTGAAAATAATATTATGAACAGCAAGAAACACTGTTGAAAAAATTGTTGGAAACGGGTTGGTGTTCGCGTTCTTAAATAGTATTTTTCGGAGGGAACTTGGATTTGAGTAAGCACATATTTCGTCAATGACCTGGATTACAAATTTAAATTCGTCTGCAAGCCGCTTTTCTCCATATAGCTGCAAAGCCGAGCTCAAAGCGATCGATTCTTCGCTACCGGCGTCATAGGCATTGTCTAAATATTCTTTTGATCGATCGACAGGATCACTCAAAACAACAGAAGCTATCAGATCAGCTATTGCCTGTTCATCCATGCTGTCTCTCAATCCCGTTGACTGCAAAATACCGTGACGAACCCAAAATACGTTAGAAGCCTGAATCTGATATCCATAACGAGAGTTTGGGAGATCGATACTAATCGACGGCATATCATTCAAAAGCAGTCGATCAAAGGAGACGTCCCCTCTAATATCGCAAGCTAAATTTCTGACCAAATTTGAGAAATTACCAAGCAAACCTGCCTGCCTTCTCTCTTGATCACTCAAACGATGGCCATAGGAGTTAATTCTGCTAAATACTTCTGTAATTTGTTCTGGAGTTATGTTTCTCAATATTGATACAGGCATTACATAGTTCAGTATGAGCGCGACTTCATTACTATCTATTCTGACATTAATATCTGCATTCTCGACGTATTTTTCTTCCTTCCGTCGATTGAGAGCCGCGGTAAAGTATTCGGTCGCAAAATAGCGACCGTCTGAGGTGCAAAATTGTCCCTCTATAAAGGAAATAATCGTGTGCAGCCGCTGAAGACCGTCTATTATTTCAAAGTTGCTGTCCGTTTCAGATTTTACTTCCGCCATCAATATAAGAGGAATCGGATACCTTTTCAAAATACTATCGATCAGTTTTTGTTTTTCCTCAAGTGTCCAGACCAACTTGCGTTGATATGATCTATTGACGATGATTCGGCTGCTACTAAACCACTCATAAATCGCCTGTATTGGCTTTGGCTCAGCTGAAATATCGGCCATAAAACCCTCCGCAATGCAATCTGTTCAAAATGCTGCTACACAAAGACCCGCCCGAAGATCGTGTCCACGTGCTTGAAGTGGTAGCCGAGATCGAAGCAGGCCTCGATCTGCTCGGCCGGGAGCGCCGCGGCGACCTCCGGATCCGCCTTGAGCAGCGCCAGGAAATCGCCCTCGCCGCGCCAGACCGGCATCGCGTTGCGCTGGACCAGCCGGTAGGAATCCTCGCGGGAGACCCCGGCCTGGGTCAGCGCCAGCAGCACGCGCTGCGAGTGGATCAGGCCGCCGAGTCGGTCGAGGTTCTTCTGCATGTTGGCCGGGTAGACCAGCAGCTTCTCCATCACGCCGGTCATCCGCGCGAGGGCGAAGTCGAGTGTGACGGTGGCGTCGGGCCCGATCATGCGCTCGACCGACGAGTGGGAGATGTCGCGCTCGTGCCAGAGGGCGACGTTCTCCAGCGCCGGGGTGACGTAGCCGCGCACCATCCGGGCGAGGCCCGTGATGTTCTCGGTGAGGACCGGGTTCCGCTTGTGCGGCATCGCCGAGGAGCCCTTCTGCCCCTCGGAGAAGAACTCCTCCGCCTCGAGGACCTCGGTGCGCTGTAGGTGCCGGATCTCGATCGCCAGCCGCTCCAGCGACGAGGCGACGACGCCGAGGGTCGCGAAGAACATCGCGTGCCGGTCGCGCGGGATCACCTGGGTCGAGACCGGCTCGGCGGCGAGCCCCATCTTCTCGGCGACGTACTGCTCCACACGCGGATCGATGTTGGCGAACGTGCCGACCGCGCCTGAGATCGCGCAGGTCGCGACCTCCGCGCGCGCCGCGACGAGGCGGCGGCGGTTGCGCTCGAACTCGGCGTAGGCCTGGGCGAGCTTCAGACCGAAGGTCACCGGCTCGGCGTGGATGCCGTGCGACCGGCCGATGGTCGGCGTCATCTTGTGCTCGAAGGCCCGCGCCTTGAGGGCGGCCAGCAGCGAGTCGACGTCGGCGATCAGGATGTCGGCGGCGCGCACCAACTGCACGTTGAGGCAGGTGTCGAGCACGTCCGAGGACGTCATGCCCTGGTGGACGAAGCGCGCCTCGGGGCCGACGATCTCGGCGAGGTGTGTCAGGAAGGCGATGACGTCGTGCTTCGTCACCGCCTCGATCGCGTCGATGCGGGCGACGTCGAAGACCGCGTCCTTGCCCTTGGTCCAGATCGTCTCCGCCGCCGCCTTCGGGACGACGCCGATCTCGGCGAGTGCCGTGGTGGCGTGGGCCTCGATCTCGAACCAGATCCGGAAGCGGCTCTCGGGCGACCAGATCGCCGTCATCGCGGGGCGGCTGTAGCGGGGGATCATGGGGGCCTCGGCACGGTCCGGATTGCGTGGGTGGCCGGTAGCATGCGCCGGGCCGGCCGCTCAATGCGCATCGGGCATGCCGGCGCGGCAAGCGGTGTGGACCGCGCGCCGGCTCCGGGCTCAGTCGATCCGTACCCAGCCCTGGCCCATCAGGCGCTCCTGCGGGCGGAAGCGGGACTTGTAGTCCATCTTGCGCGAGCCCTCGACCCAGTAGCCGAGATACAGATACGGGAGCCCGAGCCGGCGCGCGCGGCGGATATGGTCGAGGATCATGAAGGTCCCGGGCGAGCGCGCGGCCTCGGCGGGGTCGTAGAACGAGTAGACCATCGACAGACCGTCGGAGAGCACGTCCGTCAGGCAGAAGGCGAGCGGCGGCCCGGAGCCGCGGCCGGTGATCGCCGTGTCCGGCCCGTGCCGCCGGTACGACACGAGGTGGGTGTCGACGTGGCTGTCCTCGACCATCATGGCGTAGTCGAGCACGGTCATGTCGACCATGCCGCCGTCGCCGTGCCGGGCGTCGAGGTAGCGGCGGAACAAGGCATACTGCTCGGAGGCCGGCCGGTTGGGCTCCGGCGTGCCGACCCAGTCGGCGCTGCGCGCGAGGATGCGCCTCTGGCTGGCGCTCGGCTCGAACTCGTCGACCACGACGCGCACCGAGATACAGGCCCGGCAGGTCTCGCAGGCCGGCCGGTACGCGATCGTCTGCGAGCGGCGGAAGCCGCCCTGCGTCAGGATCTCGTTCAGGTCGCGGGCGCGCCGTCCGACCAGATGGGTGAAGACCTTCCGCTCCTCCTGTCCCGGCAGATAGGGGCACGGCGAGGGGGCGGTGAGGTAGAATTGCGGTGTGTCGCGCGGATGGCTGGTCACGCTTCTCACAGACCCTGCGCCGGGTGGATCCTCTCGGCGCCGGCGTGCCAGTGTACAGGCGACCGGCCGGGGCTCAATGGCCCGGCCGGTCGCACCGTCAGATTTTCATCAGCGGAATCCCGGCTCAGCGCGCGTGAACGACGGCCAGGCTCAGAAGCAGGTCGTGGCCGAGGCGGCGATCGGAGCGCATGAGGCCGAACGCGATGTCGACGCACCAGAGCAGGAAAGTCGAGATCGCCACGTAGAACAGCAGCGCGTGGACGGCCGCCGTGATGACGTCGACCCGCGCGCCGCTCTCGGGCGCGACGGTCCGCAGCCCCATCATCCGCTGGCCGATCGTGCTCTGCTTCGGCCCGCCCACCGTGATCGCGCTGTAGATGATGCCGCTCGCCGGCAGGACCGCGAACAGCGTCCAGCCGAGGCCGAAGGTGACCACCCCGATGACGGTGATCGCGAGGGTCAGCAGGGCCGTGAAGCCGAAGATGAACAGGATGTCGAGGAGATAGGCGACCGTCCGGCCACCCAGGCTCGCCCGCACGAACGGGATCGGCAACGCGGTGGCGTAGCCGGGCGCTTCGAAGCGCTGCGCGTATCCGGGTTGAGGGTTCTGCATGGTTTCGCGTCCTGCAAGCGAGGCTGCAAACGTCAAGGTGGGTGCGCCTCGCGGAGGCCGCAAGGGGATCCGCGACGAGACGCGGCCGCGGCCACCTTTCAGCGCCCGGCCGGGTCTCCGGCCGCGGCGTCCGGCGTGTCGAGGTAGAAGCGCTTGAGCATGTACAGCGAGGGGCCCGACAGGGTGCTGGCCTCGGTCGCGAGGGCGACGAGGGTCGTGCCGGCATCGAAGCGGCAGGTGAGCCAGTGCTGCCGGTTCCCGTCGGTGTAGTCGACGCGCACCGAATTCGCCGACGGCCCCGTCGCCGCGCGCAGGAGCCGGATCCCGTCCTGCGGCGCGACCGCCGGGAGCGCGCGGCGGCAGGTGGCGACGCGATCCCGGTGCAGCGTGTCCTGACAGGCCACGAGCCCCCCGAGGAAGCCGAAAACGACCGCGGCCCCGAGGAGCCAGCGGTGCCCGCGCTTCACGGATGGCTGCGCAGGCGCTCCGCGACCCGCGGCGCGTGGTAGGTGAGGACGCCGTCCGCGCCGGCCCTCTTGAAGGCGAGGAGCGCCTCGACCATCGCGCGGTCGCCGTCGAGCCAGCCGTTGCGGGCGGCCGCCTCGATCATCGCGTACTCGCCCGACACCTGGTAGGCGAAGGTCGGAACCTGGAACTCGTCCCGGACCCGGCGGATGATGTCGAGATAGGGCAGGCCCGGCTTCACCATCACCGAATCCGCGCCCTCGTCGAGGTCGAGCCTCACCTCGCGCAGCGCCTCGGCCGAGTTGCCGGGATCCATCTGGTAGGTGCGCTTGTCGCCCACCAAAGCCGCTTTGGTGCCGATCGCGTCGCGGAACGGCCCGTAGAATGCGCTCGCGTACTTCGCCGCGTAGGCCATGATCTGCACGTCGAGGAAGCCGGCCTTGTCGAGGCCGGCGCGGATCGCGCCGACGCGCCCGTCCATCATGTCGGACGGGGCGATGATGTCGGTCCCGGCCTCGGCCTGGATCAGGCTCTGCTCGACGAGGACCGCGACGGTCTCGTCGTTGAGGATCGCGCCGTCCTTCATCAGACCGTCGTGGCCGTGGCTCGTGTAGGGATCGAGGGCCACGTCGGTCATGATCCCGATCTCGGGCACGGCCCGCTTCACGGCGCGGACCGCCCGGCAGACGAGGTTGTTGGCGTTCAGCGCCTCCGAGCCGGTCGGGTCGCGCAGCGACACCTCCGTGTACGGGAAGAACGACACTGCCGGGATGCCGAGCTTGGCGGCGCGCTCCGCGTCGCGGACGATCTGGTCGACCGACAGGCGCTCGACGCCCGGCATCGAGGCGATCGGCTCGCGGCGACCCTCGCCCTCGATCACGAACATCGGCCAGATCAAGTCGTCGACCGTCAGGGTGTGCTCGCGGACGAGGCGGCGCGACCAGTCGGCCTTCCGGTTCCTGCGCGGGCGCTGGGTGATCTTGAGACCCTCCACGCGGGCGCCCTCGCGGGCGGCCTCCACGGCGAGAGGGCGCGGCTCTGGCAGGGTGTCTGACATGCGGCTTCGCTACCGTTCGCGCGGACCACGCCGCGGATCGCGCGGCGCCCGTGCGCCGGAGGCGCTCGACTACCACACCGGGCCGGCGCAACGAAACCCGACCGTTGACGCAGGACGGCGGAACCGCTTCAACCCGGCGACCCCCGTCCGATCGATCTGGATCCCGGCCTCCCCCGCATGAACCGCCGCATCAACCGGCTCCTCCGCCCCGCGAGCCATCGATAGTGCCCGGCTACCTTCCGATTCGGCGCAAGGCGCCGAGGCCGGGCGGCATTCCCAGCGACCGCATCGAGCGCGCCCAGGGACCGGCGCCCGGCACGTGGGACACGGTGCTGATCTGGTTCATGCGGCTCACGGCGCTCATCTGGCTGCTGAAGAGCGTCTTCGCCTGGGCGACGATCCTCGACGTCCTGCCGGGCGTCCGCCCCTTCGAGGCCGAGCCCTTCGGCCGGCAATCCGCGATCGTCTACTTCGCGGTGATCGACGCGGCGGCGGCGATCGGCTTGTGGCTGACGAGCGCCTGGGGCGGCGTGATCTGGTTGCTCGCCGTCACGTCGGCGATGACACTCGCGGTCCTGACACCGCAACTCTTGCCGTTATCGGTGCCGCTGCTCGTATTCGGGGGGTGTGTCGTCACGCTGTACTTCCTGCTGTCCTGGCTGGCTGCGCAGGAAGCACGGTGAACGAACCGTTCTTATCTTCATTCAGTTTGTCTTTACCGCGAAGAGTAAATCGCGAATTCATCCTGTCGCTTAAATCGCCTTTCATTCCCGAGCCCTAGCTTAGCCATCATCAACGGCGCCGCATCGAACGGGTGCCGGATCATCGGATGGCGAGGCAGAGATGAAGACCCAGAACGCCCGTGTCGCGCAGATCGAGGCCCCCGAGGAGGCCGCGTCGGCCAAGGGCTCCTATCTCGAGGCCCTGCACCTCGTGGAGCGACTGCACCGCCGGCTCCTCGACGTCATCAAGGACGAGTTCGAGCGCCGCGGCCGCGAGGACGTCAACAGCGTCCAGGCGCTGCTCCTGTACAACATCGGCGACAAGGAGCTGACCGCGAGTGAGCTGCGGACCAAGGGCTACTATCTGGGCTCCAACGTCTCGTACAACGTGAAGAAGCTGGTCGAGGCCGGTTACCTCCACCACGCCCGCTCCAAGACGGACCGGCGCTCCGTCCGGATCAGCCTGACCGACAAGGGCCGCCAAGTCCACGAGATCATCCAGGGGCTCTACGACAAGCATGCCCGGACGATCACGCCGATCGGCGGGATCTCGGAGGAGGATTTCAACCGCCTGAACCAGGCCCTCACCCGCCTGGAGCGCTTCTGGACCGACCAGATCCGCTACCGCCTCTGAGACGTCCTCAGAGGTTCAGCAGGCCGATGATTCCGGCGATGACCGCGTAGGCGAAGCCGGCGTTGATGGCGACGCCGAACATCCCGATCACGAGGCCGCCCAGCACGACCAGACCGTCGCGCTCGACCAGACCGAGCCCGACCAGGCAGACGGCGAGACCCAGCGGGATCTGCCCGACGATGGGCGCGGCCACGATCAGCGCCAGCGCCAGGGCGAGCAGGACGATCCCCATGCCGCGCATGCCGAGCGCGGTCTCGAATACGCTGACGCGGGGCCGCGACCAGCGTTCCAGGCGGCGCAGGATCGGCACCGCGCGGGTGACGGCGCGCCGGACATCCGTCAGAGCGATCGAGCGACCGAGGAGCATCCGCGGCAGCCACGGCGCCGACATCCCGGCGGCGATCTGAATCGCCACGAGGAGCAGGAGCAGGCCGCAGATCAGCGGGATCGGCGGCGGCATGGGCAGGCAGTTCGGCAGCCCGAGCAGGACCACGAGCAGCGCGAAGGCACGGTCCCGCAGGACCGCGACGATGTCGCCCACGGTGAGGCGCTCGCCTTCCTGGCTCGCCAGCACAGTGAGGACGTCCGACGTTCGTGCACCGGAGGTCAAGGATCTGCCAACCTTCGCTTTCCCGCGGGGGCTCTAGCCGAGAACATCTGGCACGCCAAGCACGGCAGATTCGCGACAGCGCGATGGCGAGCGCCGGGCGCTCGGGCCGCCGACGCCCCGCGAAGTTCCGGGAAGCATCGCGCGACGCTTCGCGCGCCGCCTGACAGCATTGCTCAAGTCGATCGTCGCCCGATCGCGATCGGACAGGATAAAACCGGGGACAGCAACGCGACTCCCGGTGCAGCGCGGTGAATTTTATCTTACCGCTTTCCTCCGAATCCGGAGGATCAACTATGGCGAGCCCGCGCCCCGCCCCGACGATCGCCGGACGCGCGCCCGTGCTCGCGACGCTGCTCTCGGGACTGGCCGGTTCTCCGAACCCGGTCGGCGCCGGCGAGATCGACGCGCTGCTGTTCGGCAGCCTCGACGCGGGCGGCGACGCGTTCTTCACCGTCGGCGCGAAAGCCGGACTGACGTCCCTCGCGCAGGACGGGTTCGCCGCGCTGGCGAGCGGCGGCGGCGGACGGCGCGTTGAGTGCGCTCCGGACGGCCCACGCACGCGCTACACCGTCGCCGCCGCAGCCCTCGCGGGATACCAGTGGTTCTTCGACTGGGGCGCGGTCGCGGCCTTCGCCGGGCCCGAGATCGCGCGGGAGATGCTGCTCGCGGGGCCGCAGTTCGATGCCCTGCCGACGCGCTTCGGCCTCCGGCTCCACGGCGAGGTCTGGGCACGCCCGACCGAGGCGACGCTCCTGCAGGCGAGTGCCGTCGCGGGGTCGGCGCGCGACAGCCTGTGGACGCGCCTCGCCTGGGGCTACCGGCTGTGGGAAACTTATCTGGGCCCCGAGGCCGCGCTCTACACGGACGGGACCGGCTATGCGAAGTGGAGCCTGGGCCTGCACGGGACCGGCTTCAGCCTCGGGGGGTACAGCTTCCGCGCGTCCGTGGGCCTGCAGTCCGAGAGCGGCCGGAGCCGCGCCCACCCCTACCTGACGCTGTCGGTCTGGTCGTCACTCTGATCGGCGCCGGGCCTGGCCTTGAGGGAATCGAGGAACGCCGTCGCGTCGCGGCGGATCTCGGCACGGCGCTTGTCGCCCAGGCCGCGCAGCGTCCGGTACGGCATCGCCATCCGCTGATTGCCGGCCAGCCGGTCCTCGTTCTCGATGAGGAAGTTCCAGTAGAGATAATTGAACGGGCAGGCCTCCGGGCCAGCCTTGACCTTCACGTCGTACGCGCAGGACGCGCAGTAGTCGGACATCCGGTCGATATAGGCACCCGAGGCCGCGTAGGGCTTCGGGCCCATGACTCCGCCGTCGGCCCACAGCACCATGCCGTGGACGTTGGGCAGTTCGACCCACTCATAGGCGTCCGCGAACACGATCAGGTACCATTCCTCCACTTGCGTCGGGTCGAGGCCGGCGATGAGAGCGAAGTTGCCGGTCACCATCAGGCGCTGGATGTGGTGGGCGTAGGCGTGGGCACGCGTCTCCGCGACGACCTGCGCCACGCAGTTCAGCGCCGTCTCGCCCGACCAGTAGAACCACGGCAGGTCGCGGCCCGCGCCGAGGGCGTTGCTGTCCCGGTAGGCCGGCATCCGCGCCCAGTACAGGCCGCGCACGTATTCCCGCCAACCGAGGATCTGCCGGATGAAGCCCTCGACGCAGTGGAGCGGCGCCGCGCCGTCGCGGTAGGCGCGCTCGGCGGCCCAGCACACCTCCTCGGCGGTGAGCAGACCGGCGTTGAGGGCGGGTGACAGGAGCGCGTGGTACAGGAACGGCGCGCCGGTCTTCATCGCGTCCTGGTAATCGCCGAAGGTCGGCAGGGCTTCGGCCAGGAAGTGTCGGAGCGCCGCGAGCGCGTCGGCCCGGGTCACCGGCCAGGAGAAACCGGTCAGATCGCCGAAATGGTCGCCGAATTCCGCGTCCACGAGGGCGATGGCCTCGCGCGTGACGGCGTCGGGCTGGAAGCCGATCCGGTCCGGCGGGCGATGCCCCCTGGGCAGGCGCTTGCGGTTCTCGGGATCGTAGTTCCAGCGGCCGCCCGCCGGCTCGCCGTCGTCCATCAGGAGGCCGGTCCGGCGCCGCATGCCCCGGTAGAAGGTCTCCATCCGCAGGTGACGCCGGCCCTCCGCCCACTGGGCGAACTCCTCCCGTGGGCACAGGAAACGGTTGTCGGCGCGGATCTCGACCGGGACCGCCAGGGTCTCGCGCCAGTCCTGCATCATCTCCCAGACGCGCCATTCGCCCGGCTCGGTGACCACGACCCGCTCCGGCCGATTGCGCGCGACGGCCCGCTCAAGCTCGCCGGTGAAGCTGCCGGTGTTGTCCGCGTCGGTCAGGCGCACATAGTCGACCGTGACACCCTCCGCCTCCAGCTCGGCCGCGAAGTGCCGCATGGCCGCGAACAGGAAGGCGATCTTCTGCTTGTGATGACGGACATAGGTCGCCTCGTCCCGGACCTCGACGATCAGGACGACGTCGCGCTCGGCATCGAGGTCGACGAGGCTCGACACCCGGCGGGTCAGCTGATCGCCCAGGACGAACCGCAGCGTTCCGGACGGTGCGGCGCTACCGCGGCGTCTCCCGGCCACGCCTCAGCCCGCGCCGTGGAGGGCGGCGCGGCCGCCGTCGATGATCACCCGAACCACGCTGTTCCCCCTTGCCACCGTCGTCGGCCCAATCAAGGTAAGACCGGGGACGCCGCCGGTCAGGCAGCGGACCCGCGCCCTCCACGTGCACAAGGTCGCAGGCGGCAAGCATGAAGTTCGCGTTCGCCGGCATCGACTTCCTCGGGGGGGTCTTCGAGGGACTGCTCGACGCCGGCTGGACGCCGGTGAAGCTGTTCACCCGGCCCTGCGACGGGGTCTACGACCACAACGAGGTCGTCGTGGCCCGCGCCCGGTCCCTCCGGCTGCCGATCCAGCTCTCGCGGATCCGCGAGCGGGACATCGAGGCGCTGCAGGCCGAGCACGGCCGGGACTGGGCGCTGGTGGTCGCGGGCTACCCCTGGCTCATCAAGGGCTGGAAGGGCCGCGCCGCCTACGGCCTCAACTTCCACCCCTCCCCGCTCCCGACGGGCCGCGGCCCCTACCCGCTGTTCCGTGCCGTCCTCGACCGCTACGAGACCTGGGGCGTGACCGCCCACGTGCTCGCCGAGGGGTTCGACACCGGCGACATCCTGGCCCAGGAGATCTTCGCCCTGAGCCCCCGAGAGACCCACGAGACGCTCCTCGCCAAGTGCCAGATGGCGGCGCGCCGCCTCGCGGCCGGGCCCCTCGGCCGCGACCTGCCGAACCGCTGGCGGCGCTCCGAGCCGCAGGGCGACGGCTCCTACTGGCCGCGCGCCACCGATGCCGACCGGACGCTCGACTTCCGGCAGGACGTCGAGACGGTCCTTCGCCGGGTGCGGGCCTTCGGCACGGTCGAGACGATCGCGCGGCTCGGGGATGCCCGGGTCTTCGTGGCGGAGGCGCAGGGATGGCAAGAGCGCCACGCGCACACGCCCGGAGCGGTGGTGCACCGCCACCGCCGCCACGTCGTCGTGGCGGCCCTCGACGGGTACGTCCAGCTCACCCGGTGGTCGCCGGTCGCCCTCGCGGAGGCCGGGCAGATCGGGCGCTGACCGGTACGTCCGGGAACCCAAGCGCCGACCCTGATGTTTCCGGCGGCCCGGCGATTGACGCCCGGGCCCCACGGGAGTCCGCCATGTCGACCCGCGCCAGCCTCGCCGCAGCCCTCGGGTTTGCCGCGCTGTTCACCGGCTCCGCCCTCGCGCAGGCGGTGATCGTGACCCCCGACGCGTTCGGCCCCGACGACGACGTCGTGGTGCGCGACTACATCGTGCGCCGGCCGGTGGGCCCCGGACCGATCGTCGGATCGATCCCGCTCCGGCCCGGCAGCATCGTGCCGCCCGACGTGCGGCTCGCGCCCTTCACGGACGCTCCGAACCCGCGCCTGCGCCGCTTCGGCTACTTCGTGGCGCCCGGCGACAAGATCGTGGTCGTCGATCCCGACACCCGCGCGGTGGTGCGCATCCTCGACCGCTGAAGATGGGCGACGACGCTCACCAGTCGCTGAGCGCCGCGCGCTTCCAGCGGTCGGGCGCGACGCAGCGGTACTCGTAGGCCTCGTCCCAGGCGTGGTCGCCGGGGGTGCAGGGCGCGCGGCTGCTCGCGGGCGGCCGCGGCAGGCTCTCACGGAGGGAGGCGGCCTCGATCTGCCCGCCGTCGCTCACCCGCACGACCGGCCCGGCCGCCGTGCCGTAGACCAGATCGCGCCCGTCGAAGCCGAGGCTGCGGGAGAAGCCGCCCCCGCGGTCGCCGTCGAGCCCGATCGCCTGCCCCGCCGCGAGCAGCATCGGGACGCCGGTGAAGCGCGCCGCGGCGGCGTCGATGCCGATGCCGTAGGTCCCCTCCCCCTGGAACGAGATCGCCCGGTCGGTGACGGAGCCGGTGAGGTTGCCCATGAGGATCCCGTAGCCGGTATGGGCGCCCGGCACCCCGCCGGTGGAGATCTGCAGACCGACCCTCTGCCGGTTGCGGTCGGTGGTCGGCGACTGTGCGGAGACGTCGATCTCGGCGCCGATGCAGGAGGCTACCGGATCGGCCTCGTCGGTCATGTCGACACAGTTGAAGTTCCCGGCCCAGGAGGGTCCGACCGGTCCCAGCCCGTTGGGCTCCTTGAAGATCGTGCCGTTGACAGCGACGTTCTGCGCACCGGTGCTGGCGAGCGCGCGATTGTGGAGCTCGCCCGTGATCGTCCACTCGTAGCCGGCGTTGTGCGGGCCGGTGGATCCGAGTGCCCAGAGCGCCTTGTAGGTGTGGGTAGCCTCACCCGACCCCTCCGGCACGTGCCGGTCGACCCGCAGCGTCGAGACCGGATCGAAGCCCTGCGGCCGGTTCCAGAGGAAGACGTGGCCGCCATCGAGGCCCGGCACCCCGGTCCCCTGCACGCTGCGGGAGAAATTCGGCGGCCACGGCTGCTGCGCGGATGCCGGATCCGTCGCCGGCACGGCGCGCGGTGGCTGTCCGGGCGCCTCGCCGGCCGCGACCGTCGGAACACCGATCGCGAGGCCGAGCAGCAGGGCCGTGCCGGGGCGCATGCGCATGATCGTCTCCGGATATCGTCTCGGCGCGCCTCGGCCGAGAACACACTGGCAGAGGCCGTCCGCGGGACCAGATAGGTTGCAGGATCGCATCGGCGACGCGGGCCCCGGGGCGAACCGCCGACGCGACACCCGCCACGCCGTCGGAGCGAGCCGATGAACGCCCTGCGATTCCTGCGCACATGGTTCCTGGTGTCGATTCCCCTCGGCCTCCTGATCGGCCGGTTCATCAAGGCTGGCGAGGGGCCGCCGAGAGAAGACCGGCGTTGATTACCTGAGATCGGACCGATAGACCGAGCGCGACTTACTATCCTCTCGCATGGGCGGCGCTCATCAATAACATGTTAGCAAATCCGGCGCATTTTTACTGATATCGCGCCATACCGGCCGACCTGGGCAGGAACCTCGGCCGTGTCCCGCAACGCCAGCCCCTCCGCCGCCTTCGTGGAACGCCGGGCGACCGAGCGGAGGCCCACCGCCCTGCTGGCCTTCGCGCAGCATCGGGACGGCGCGCGCTATCCCTGCCAGGTCAAGAACATCTCCGATCGCGGCGCGATGCTGGAGTTCCTCGGCTCCCAGGCGGTGCTTCTGGAGGACGTGTTCGATCTCGTCCTGGCGAGCGCCGAGACGCGCTACGCCGTTCAGCTGATCTGGCGCAAGGAGCGGACGGTCGGCGTCCTGTTCTGCGGCGACGCGGGGTGAGACCCGGGCACGGCAGGCTCACACCGCGAGCGCCGCCATCAGCGTGAGCCCGACGGCCGGCAGCGCCAGGGCCAGGACCGCGAGCGTGTCGAGCGGCGCGGGTCGGCTCGCCGCGATCCAGCGATGTTCGGCGAATTTCTCGGCCGCGAAGCCCGCCAGGACGAGGCCGCAGCCGATGAACGTGACAAGCGCGGACATGGACCGCCCCTTCTTCGCAACGCCGCGCGGTGTGATGCGCCTGACGAGAGTACCTGCGGCGCGGCCATAAAGTTTCAACGCGGGACCTATGCGCGGGCGGAAAGGGACGCGCGTCGCGGCGGCCCGGCCACCGAACCCGTGCGGGGACACGCCGCTCCGCCGCGGAGGGGTTGCAATCGCGCGCAGATCCGTCGAGGCGGGAGTCCAGCGTCATCGACGGGGGTTGTCGCGGGCGGCGGGAGGCGGGACCCATTGAAGACGAGCGGCAACGGCGTGGCCGTGGGGCACGATGGCTGGCTGTACTGGGTCGGGCGCGCCCGCGAGGTCGAAGCCTTCTACGGAGAGACCGCGACCTCGCGGCGGATCCTGAAGCGCTGGGCGCGGCTCATCGGGCGACGGGCGCGGCGCCTGGAGAGCCTCGGGATCCGGCACGTGCATACCGTCGTGCCCGACAAGCTCGCGATCTATCCCGATTTGCTTGGCCGGCCCTTCCCCGGCCTCGACGATCCGCCCGGTGTCCGGCTTGCCCGGCTTGTTGCCGGCGACGGCGGCGCCGCGATGGTCGACCTGCAGACGCCGCTCCTGGCGGCGCGGGCCGAGGAGCCCGTCTACCTGCGGACGGACACGCACTGGACCTACAGGGGCTACCTGACGGCCTACCGCGCGCTCTGCGAGGCCCTGGGCGCGCCGGTGGCCGCGCACGTCTTCGCCGGCACCAGCGTGACCGAGCGCTTCACCTTCGATCTCGGCGAGAAGCTCGTCCCCCCCGTCGACGAGGCATACGTCGCCTACGATTTTCCGCGGCGCGCGGCGCGGGTCGACTCGAACGCGCTGGTGGCGGTGCGGGAATCGGGACGGGCCGTGCGGCCGCGCGGACTGTTCGTGGGATCCCGCGTCGTCCTGGAGAACAGGGACGCGCCGGATCCGCGCCGCGTGATACTCTTCGGCGATTCCTACATCTACAGCCCGGGCGCGCGCCTCACCGCGATGCTGGCCGAGACTTTCGGAGAAGTGCACGCGATCTGGTCGGCGAACATCGACTGGGCCTATGTCGAGAGCGTCCGGCCGGACATCGTGATCTTCGAGATCGCCGAGCGATTCCTGCGGCAGGTTCCGACCGACCGGATCCGCATCGATCGCTTCGCGGCCGTGCGGGCGCGGCGGGCCGTCCGCCCGACGCTCCGCGAGCGGATCCGGCGCTGGGTGCGCTGAGCCGGGCCGGCCACCGGACGGCACCTCTCAACAGAGAGAGCCCCGCCGCGGTGGCGGCGGGGCTCTGCTCCGTCAGCTGTGCGCGGCTCAATAGCCGCGGCCGTAGTAACCCGGGCCCCGATCGAGGGCGCCCGCCGCGGCAGCGCCGGCGGCCGCGCCCGCGATGCCGAGGCCGATCGCGGCCCCGGTCGACAGCCCGCGGTGACGGCGGTACCCGAAATCGCGCCGGTGACCGTAACCGCGATCGTAGCCGCGGCCGTACCCGTAGCCGTGGTGGCCGCCGTAGCCGTACCCGTAGCCCTGCGCCTGGGCACCGGTGGCACCGAGCGCGCCGAGGGACAGGGTGACGGCGGAGATGAGAGCGAGCTTCCGCATCGAGGACTCCTTCGCAGTTGCGTTGGGACCCCAACCCGAAGCGCAACCAGGGGTTCCGATTTTCGTGTGGGCGGCGCGGCGACGGCACCGGGTTTCAGACGCGGAGATCGATGCCGTGAGGAGCGCGCTGAACCGGATCCGGAGACGATTGATTAACCATCCGTGCGCCGCGACAGTGCAGCACCCGCACGCATCGGGCATCTCTTGTCCACCGCACCGAAGCGGAGACTCAGGGAGCTGCGCCGATGCACGCTTTCATTCTCGCCACCTTCGCGCTCGTCGGGGCTCTGGCAGTCGCATCCACCGTCCTGACGCTCGTCACAGCGATGGCATAGGCTGCGACCGCCGCGCAGCGGGCCTGCATGCCGGCCCGTGCTCGCGCCTCACCCTCATGCCGTCGCGCGAGGGCCGTCGAACTTCGCGACACCTCGGCCGTTCCCGTGCCGCAGCAGCAGCACGGACAACCGCATGACCCGAACCACGATGGCGCTCGCCGGCACCCTCAGTCTCGTCCTGGCCGGCCCCGCCGCGGCCCAGGTCGTCACGGGGGGAGCCGGCAACACCGGGGTGACACCGCCGACCAGCACGGGTGGCGCGACCCCTGGCGCCCGAGACCTCGGCCCGAGCCCGATCACGCGCGGCACCGAGGCCAACCCGAGCAACACGCCCGTGCCCGGCACGACGCCGGGCGTGAACATCGGCGGCACGCCCACCGGCGGGCCTCCTGGAACTGGCGGCACGTCAGGGGGACCGTCGCTCGGCCGGTGATCCGCTCACCCCCGCTCCGCTCGCCCCGCGGGGCGGGGGAGCGCCCGATCGCAGCCGCGCGGCAGCCGGGCCGATAGCCGACGCGTCCCCAGACCGTGGTGCCGGGCTCGGGCGAGCCCGTCACCGGTGGCGGACCGTCGTTCTCCCGGATCGGGGTCGTCTCGAACCGCGTCGTTACCCGTGCGCATCCCGGGCTGACCGCAGAACAGCATCGACCTTTCAGGCTGCTCCCGAGAACGGCTCTTGCGGGCAGAATGGTGAGCGCGCTGGGACTCGAACCCAGGACCTACAGATTAAAAGTCCGTTGCTCTACCAGCTGAGCTACGCGCTCGCGTCCCGGGCCGCGCGGCGGCCCGTCGGGGACGGCGCGTCCGCAATAGGTGAGCGGGCCCGGGGGGTCAACACGAGGGAGGTGGACAACCCTCAGGGCGCGTCGCCGCGGGTCCGCTCGACGATGCCGCGGGCCTCGTCGAAGGCCGCGTCCGCGTCGAGCTCGGTGGTGTCGAGCCGGACCGCGTCGTCGGCCATGCGCAGGGGCGCGGCGCTGCGGGAGGCGTCCCGGGCGTCGCGGGCCTCGATGTCGGCCAGGAT
This sequence comes from Methylobacterium mesophilicum, assembly GCF_036441335.1. GTDB lineage: Bacteria > Pseudomonadota > Alphaproteobacteria > Rhizobiales > Beijerinckiaceae > Methylobacterium > Methylobacterium mesophilicum_B. The sequence goes on along the minus strand of NZ_MLBW01000006.1, from coordinate 118,920 downwards.
CGCCGCGAAGGTCGCCGCCTCGCCGCGTCCGGCCAGCTCCCGGTGCCGGCGACGGGCGCGCTCCTCGGACGAGGCGGTGATGAACAGCTTCACCGAGGCTTCCGGACAGACCACCGTGCCGATGTCGCGCCCGTCGAGCACCGCCCCCTGCGGGTCGGCGGCGAAGCGGCGCTGCCACGCGAGCAGCCCGGCGCGAACCTCCGGCACCGACGAGACGCGGGAGGCCGCCTCGCCCATCGCCCGCTCGCGCAGGCGCGGATCGTCGAGCCGGCCGGCGTCGAGGTCCTGGGCGGCGCGCGCCGCGGCCGCCGCATCATCCAGCGACAGGCCGGCATCGACGAGCGCCAGCGCCACCGCCCGGTAGAGCAGCCCGGTGTCGAGATGCGGCAGGCCGTAATGATCGGCCAGACGCTTGGCGAGAGTGCCCTTGCCGGACGCGGCCGGTCCGTCGATCGCGATGACGAGCGGCATGGCGGTCAGGCCTCGATCCGGCCGCCGAGGGCCTGCATGGTCGGCAGGAAGCTCGGGAAGCTCGTGGCGATCATCGCGCCGTCATCCACGGTGACCGGATCCCGCGCCGCGAGCCCCATCACGAGGAACGCCATGGCGATGCGGTGGTCGAGTTGGGTCGCGACCGTCCCGCCGCCGGGCGCCGCTCTGCCGTCGCCCTCGACCACGAGGTCGTCGCCCTCGACCGTGTGGCGGACGCCGTTGGCGGCGAGCCCGGCCGCCACGGCGGCGAGCCGATCCGATTCCTTCACGCGCAGCTCGTGCAGGCCGTTCATCCGGGTCCGGCCCTCGGCGAAGGCCGCCGCTACCGCCAGCACCGGGTACTCGTCGATCATCGCGGGTGCGCGCTCGGCCGGGACGTCGACGCCGGTCAGGCGGCTCGCGCGCACCCGCAGGTCGGCCACGGTCTCGCCGCCCTCATCCCGCTCGGCCACGCGCTCGATCTGCGCGCCCATCTCCAGGAGCGTCGTGATCAGCCCGATGCGCAGCGGGTTCATCATCACGCCCTCGATCACCACGTCGGAGCCCGGCACGATCAGCGCCGCCACCAGGGGGAACGCCGCCGAGGACGGGTCGGCCGGCACCACCACGTCGGTGCCGCGCAGGGTCGGCTGTCCGGTGAGCGCGACCTTGCGGCCGTGCCCGCCCGGCCCGTGCGGCTCGACGCTCACCGCGGCGCCGAACAGGCGCAGCATCCGCTCGGTGTGGTCGCGGGTCGCGGCCGCCTCGATCACGGTGGTGACCCCGGGCGCGTTCAGGCCGGCGAGCAGCACCGCCGATTTGATCTGCGCCGAGGCCGCGGGCGTCTCGTAGGTGATCGGGATCGCCTCCCGGGGCCCCCGCAGGGTCAGGGGCACCCGGCCGCCCTCGGCCTCGGACAGGACCTGCGTGCCCATCCGGGTGAGCGGGTCGAGGATGCGGCGCATCGGCCGCGAACGCAGCGAGGCGTCCCCGTCGAAGGTCGCGGTCACCGGCTGCCCGCCGACCACGCCCATCATGAGCCGCGAGCCGGTGCCGGCATTGCCGAAATCGAGAACCTCGGCCGGGTCGCCGAGGCCGCCGATGCCGACGCCCCGGACCCGCCAGCTTCCGGCCCCCAGGCGCTCGACCCCTGCCCCGAGCGCCCTGGCGGCGGCGGCCGTGCGCAGGACGTCGTCGCCCTCCAGGAGGCCTTCGACCCGCGTCTCGCCCTGGCTGAGCAGGCCGAGGATCATGGACCGGTGCGAGATCGACTTGTCGCCGGGCGGGCGCAGGCGTCCGCGCATCGGGGCGCCCGGCGCGGCGGTGAGGGGCTGGGGACTCGAATCGTGCGACACGGGACGTCCGTTCGGGCTCTGAGACGTGGGTCTGGATCCGGCGCGTCGCGCGGCCCTGCCGCGGCGCTGCAATCGGACGGTGAAATCGCCGCGCGGTTAACACGGGCACCGCCCGGCGTCATCCATCCGTTGCCCGCGCCGATCCTCGGCGGCGGGCCGCCGGGGCGTCGCCCGGAATGCCCGCCGCGGGCTCGATTGACAGGGGCCGCCACCGCGACTAACGGGGCCCCTCCCCCGAGACAGTACTGACGACGAGGTGTCCGCCCGTGGCCCGACCGGAACTTGGCTTGAAGCGCCAGTGCATGAGCTGCGGCGCGAAGTTCTACGACCTCGCCCGCGATCCCGCCGTCTGCCCGAAATGTGGCGCGGTCTATCAGGCGGTGGCCACCTCCAGCCGTGCGGCGCCCCCGGCGCTGTCGCGGAGCCCGGCCAACACCGACGATGAGGACGAGACGGACGAGAAGGGGCCGGAGATGGTCTCCCTCGACGAGGTCGAAGCCGCCGAGGACGACGCGGACCCGACGCCCGAGGACGACTCGGTCGAGGACGGGGATTCCTCCGACGACGACACCTTCCTGGAGGAGGAGGACACCGGCGACGACGACGTCTCCGACCTCATCGACGGCGATATCGAGAACGACGAGGAGGGCTGAGGCGGCCTCCGACTCCCCGGCCTGCCCCCGGTCGCAAAAACGCCGGGCGGCCGCGAAAAAGGGGGTTGAGTCCGCGATGCGAGCCGCCTATAGAACCGGCCTCGCCGGCCGCGATCCGGCCCGGCGAGACCCCGCGGTACCCAAACCGCGGTGGATGTAAAAGTGGGGCCTTAGCTCAGCTGGGAGAGCGCTTCCATGGCATGGAAGAGGTCATCGGTTCGATCCCGTTAGGCTCCACCATCCCACCCTCGCGCGACGCGGCCCTGTCGGGGACGTGGACCGCCGTTTAAAATATGGGGCCTTAGCTCAGCTGGGAGAGCGCTTCCATGGCATGGAAGAGGTCATCGGTTCGATCCCGTTAGGCTCCACCATCCCACCCTCGCGCGACGCGGCCATCCCGGCCTTCCGCGCCGTCAAGCAGGTCCACACCGCACCGTTCCTGCGCGCGGAGCGAAGCGATCCCGTCGGCGCGACGACGACGGAGGTCGCGCGATCCTCGGTCCTTGCGCTCTGATCATTATGGCGGAGAGGATACCGCCCGAGGGCTTCAGGCGAGAACCGTCTTTGCCGATCGGGCCCGCATCGGGGCTCCACGCTGGACCAAGCCGGCTCAGCGGGTCAGGTGCCCGAGCGGGAGCGCGGTCGTGTACTTCACCTGCCCCAGGGCGAAGCTCGAGCGGATATTGGCCACCCCGGGGATCCGCGTGAGGTGGTCGAGGACGAGTTTCTGGTACTGGCCCAGATCCTCGACCACGACCCGCAGCATGTAGTCGGCCTCGCCGCTCATCAGGTAGCACTCCATCACCTCCGGACGGCTGCGCACCGCCGCGTCGAAGGCCTGGAGCGCGGCCTGGGTCTGCTTCTCCAGAGACACGTGGACGAACACGTTGACCGCGAGCCCGAGGCTCAGCGGGTCGACCACCGCCACGCAGCCGCGGATCACCCCTGCCTCCTTCAGGTCATTGACGCGCCGCCAGCAGGGCGATGTCGACAGGCCCACCCGCTCGGCGAGATCGGCGATGCTGATCTCGCTGTCCTGCTGCAGGCACTCCAGGATGCGCAGGCTCGCGGCGTCGAGGGTGGCCGGCCGTGCGGGCATGGTTCGATCTCCACTCTCCCGCCGCATCGCGCGTCCTCGTGTACCGGGCCGACCGGTCGCCTCAGCGGTATGTTTTGCCGCCTATCGCTCTCATGGCGGAATATCAATCCGCCGAACCCCGCGTCGCGGCAAATATCCGGCATGTCCCGCCGTCGCGATCCCCGTATGATCGCGCCAACCAGGGAGGCCGCGCCGATGAACGCCATACCGCCGAAAGCCACGATCGCGCGGTCCGCCGAGGTGGATCACGACCCGGCCGAGACACAGGACTGGCTGGCCGCGCTGGAATCCGTCTTCCGCACCGAGGGCGCGGCCCGGGCCCGCTTCATCCTCGACCGCCTGGAGCGGCGCTCGAAGGAGATCGGCATCCTCGACGAGGCCCTGCCTTATTCGCCCTACCGGAACACGATCGCGCTGGAGAAGCAGCCGCGCTACCCCGGCGACCTCGACATCGAGGAGCGCCTGACCTCGATCATGCGCTGGAACGCCCTCGCCATGGTGGTGCGCGCCAACATGGCCTACGGCGAGCTCGGCGGCCACGTGGCGAGCTACGCCTCGGCGGCGGAGCTGTTCGAGGTCGGCTTCAACCACTTCTTCAAGGGCGGCACTGACGGCGACCTCGTCTATTTCCAGCCGCACTCGGCGCCGGGCGTCTACGCGCGGGCCTTCCTCGAGGGCCGGCTGTCCGAGGAGCAGCTGAAGCACTACCGCCAGGAGATCGCCGGCGACGGCCTGTGCTCATACCCGCATCCCTGGCTGATGCCGGATTTCTGGCAGGTTCCCACCGGCTCGATGGGCATCGGCCCGATCCACGCGGTCTACCAGGCCCGGTTCATGCGCTACCTCGGCGACCGGGGCCTCGCCGAAACCGGCGGCCGGCATGTCTGGGGCGTGTTCGGCGACGGCGAGATGGACGAGCCCGAGTCGATCGGCGGCCTGGCGCTGGCGGCGCGCGAGAACCTCGACAACCTGACCTTCGTCATCAACTGCAACCTGCAGCGGCTCGACGGGCCGGTGCGGGGCAACGGCCAGATCATCCAGGAGCTGGAGAGCCTGTTCCGCGGCGGCGGCTGGAACGTCATCAAGGTGCTGTGGGGCTCGGAGTGGGACGGGATCTTCGCCCGCGACACCAACCACGCCCTGCTGCGCCGCTTCGCCGAGACGGTGGACGGCAAGTACCAGACGCTCGGCGCCAAGGACGGCGCCTACAACCTCGCGCACTTCTTCGGTGAGGACCCGGAGGTGCGCGAGCTCGTCGCCCACATGTCGGACGCCGACGTCGACCGGCTGAAGCGCGGCGGCCACGACTTCCGCAAGCTCTACGCGGCCTTCGCGGCCGCCAAGGCCACCAAGGGCCGTCCGACGGTGATCCTGGCCAAGACCAAGAAGGGCTACGGCATGGGCGGCGCGGGCGAGTCGCGCATGACCGCCCACCAGGCCAAGAAGCTCGACGTCGACGCGCTGCGCGCCTTCCGCGACCGCTTCGCCCTGCCGCTGTCGGACGCGCAGGTCGAGGGTCTGGCCTTCTACAAGCCGGCCGAGGACGGCGCCGAGATGCGCTACCTGCGCGAGCGCCGCGAGATGCTGGGCGGCGTCCTGCCGGCCCGCCGCCGCACGGCGCCGACCGTCGCCGTCCCGGCGCTCTCGACCTACGCGGGCTTCGCCCTCGAGGCCGGCGGCAAGGAGATGTCGACCACGACCGCGGTGGTGCGCCTGTTCGGCAACCTCCTGAAGCACAAGGATCTCGGGCCGCGCGTCGTGCCGATCGTCGCCGACGAGGCGCGGACCTTCGGCATGGCCAACCTGTTCCGGCAGGTCGGGATCTACGCGCCGCAGGGGCAGCTCTACGAGCCGGAGGATGCCGGCTCGATGCTCTACTACCGGGAGGCCCGGGACGGGCAGCTGCTCGAAGAGGGCATCACCGAGGCCGGGGCGATCTCGTCCTGGACGGCGGCGGCCACGTCCTACAGCGTCCACGGCCTGTCGATGCTGCCGTTCTACATCTACTACTCGATGTTCGGCTTCCAGCGGGTCGGCGACCTGATCTGGGCGGCGGCGGACCAGCGCGCCCGCGGCTTCCTGATCGGCGCCACGGCGGGCCGCACGACGCTGGGCGGCGAGGGCCTGCAGCACCAGGACGGGTCGAGCCACATGCAGGCGGCCGCGATCCCGAACTGCCGGGCCTACGATCCGGCCTTCGCGTACGAGATGGCGGTGATCGTCGACCGGGGCGCCCGGGCGATGATGGAGGAGGACGAGGACGCCTTCTACTACCTCACGGCGATGAACGAGAACTACGCCCAGCCCTCCATGCCGCACGGGGCGGAGGACGGGATCCTGAAGGGCATGTACCGGCTGTCGGGACCCGAGTCGGGAAGTGCCGCCGTGCGGCTCCTCGGCTCCGGGGCGATCCTGCCGGAGGTGATCGCGGCGGCGGCGATGCTCGCGCAGGATTTCGGCGTCGCGGCCGAGGTGTTCAGCGTGACGAGCTTCAGCGAGCTGGCCCGCGATGCCCGAGAGGCCGAGCGGCAGGCGATGCTCCACCCGGAGGCCGAGGCGCCGGTCAGCCACGTCGCGGCGCTGCTGCCGGGCTCCGCGCCCATCGTGGCGGCGAGCGACTACGTCCGGGCCTACCCGCAGCTTATCGCCTCCTACGTGGGCGCGCGCTTCGTCGCCCTCGGCACCGACGGGTTCGGGCGCAGCGACACCCGCAACGCGCTCCGCCGGTTCTTCGAGGTCGACCGGCAGCACGTCGTCATCGCCGCCCTGCACGCCCTGGCCGAGGCCGGCACGGTGCCGCGCGCCGCGGTGGCTGACGCGATCCGCCGCTACAACATCGCGGCGGACGCGCCCGCGCCCTGGACGATCTGAGGCCGGGCGCCCCGTCGAAGGGCGCCATCCGCCCCACCCCTTCACCGAACGCCCGACCCACGGAAATCCGACCGCATGAGCGCCGCGCTGCAGATCGCCCTCCCGGATATCGGCGACTATCGGGACGTGCCGGTCATCGAGCTTCTGGTGAAGCCCGGCGACCGCCTCGCGGTGGACGACCTGATCCTCAGCATCGAGTCCGACAAGGCGACCATGGAGGTCCCCTCCCCAGTCGCCGGCATCGTGCGCGAGTTGCTGGTGTCGGTGGGGTCGAAGGTGTCCGAGGGCACGCCGATCCTGACGGTCGAGCCCGCCGAGGGCGGTGGGGGCGCACCGGTGCCGGACACGTCGCCCGCTGCCGGGCCGTCGGCGTCCTCCGAGCGGAGCGCGGTCCCCCTCTCCCGGTCGGGAGAGGGACCGGGTGAGGGATCAGGGCTCTCCGGAGATGGCATCTCCCTCTCCCCGGCCCTCTCTCGAACGGGAGAGGGCGCCGGCCGCGCCGCGCCGGAGCCGATGCGGGCCGACCCGATCGCCGCGACAAGCGGCGACGTGCATGCCAGCCCGTCGGTCCGCCAGCTCGCCCGAGAGCTGGGCGTCGGGCTCGACCGCGTCGCCGCCACCGGGCCGAAGGGGCGGATCCTGCGCGAGGACGTCCACGCCTTCGTCAAGGCGGCGCTCAGCGCGCCGGCCCAGGCGCCCGTCGCCGCGTCCGGGATAGGCGCCGGCCTGCCGCCCTGGCCGGAGGTCGACTTCGCCAAGTACGGGCCGGTCCGGCGCGAGCCCCTCTCGCGCATCCAGAGCCTCTCGGGGGCAAATCTCAGCCGCAACTGGCTGACGATCCCGCACGTGACAAACTTCGACCGGGCCGACGTCACCGAGATCGAGTCGTTCCGGGTCGGCCTCAACAAGGAGACGCGCACGCCGCCCGCTCGGGTCACCATGGTGGCCTTCCTGATCAAGGCGGCGGCCTCGGCGCTGCGCGCCTACCCGCGGTTCAATTCCTCCCTGGAAGGCGGCGACCTCGTCCTGAAGGACTATGTCCATGTCGGCTTCGCGGTGGACACGCCCAAGGGCCTGATGGTGCCGGTGGTGCGCGACTGCGACCGCAAGGGCCTCATCGAGATCGCCACCGAGATGGCCGCGATGGCCGAGAAGGCCCGGTCCGGCACGCTCCCGGGCTCCGACATGCAGGGCGGCTGTTTCTCGGTCTCGTCGCTCGGCGGCATCGGCGGCGACGGCTTCACGCCGATCATCAACGCTCCCGAGGTCGCCATCCTGGGCGCGGCGCGCTCGCGCACCGAGGCGGTGTGGGACGGCGAGGCCTTCCAGCCGCGCCTGATCCTCCCGCTCAGCCTGTCCTGGGACCACCGCGTCGTGGACGGCGTCGCCGCCGCCCGCTTCCTCGGCCACGTGGCCTCGGTCCTTTCGGACCTGCGCCGCGCCCTCCTGTGACCGTCGCCGCCATGCCCGAGACCCTCGACATCCGCGTCCCCGATCTCGGGGACTACGCCGACGTGCCCGTCATCGAGATCCCGGTGGCGCCCGGCCAGCCGGTCGCCGAGGACCAGACCCTGCTGGTGGTCGAATCCGACAAGGCGACGCTGGACATCCCCTCCCCGGCGGCGGGGCGCCTCGTGGAGATGCTGGTCGGCCTCGGCGACACCGTCTCGGCCGGCACCCTCGTCGCCCGCCTCGCGGTCGGCGTGACCGACTCGCGCGGCGAACAGGGCCCCGCGCCGGATCCCGCCGCGCCGGCGCCGAAGCCGCAAACCGGCGCAGGCTGCGACCTCCTGGTGATCGGCGGCGGACCGGGCGGCTACTCGGCCGCCTTCCGGGCCGCCGATCTCGGGCAGCGCGTCGTCCTGGTCGAGCGCCACGCGACCCTCGGCGGCGTCTGCCTCAACGTGGGCTGCATCCCCTCGAAGGCGCTGCTCCACGTCGCTGCGGTGACCGAGGAGGCCGTCCGGCTCGCCGCACACGGGATCAGCTTCGGCGCGCCGACGGTCGATCTGGAGAAGCTGCGGACCTTCAAGGCCGGCACCGTCCGCCGTCTCACCGACGGGCTCGCCCAGATGGCGCGCCAGCGCAAGGTCGAGGTGGTCCGCGGGACAGCCCGCTTCACCGGCCCCGACACGGTCTCGGTGACGCTGCACGATGGCGGCACGCGGGACGTCTCCTTCGCCGCCGCCGTCGTGGCGGCGGGCTCGTCGCCGGTGGCCCTACCGATGCTGCCGGACGATCCGCGGATCGTGAACTCCACCGGGGCGCTGGAGCTACCCGCCGTGCCGCACCGGCTCCTGGTGATCGGCGGCGGCATCATCGGCCTGGAGATGGCGACCGTCTACAGCGCGCTCGGCGCGCGGGTCGACGTGGTCGAGCGCCTGCCCGGCCTGCTCGAGGGCGTCGACCGGGATCTCGTCAGCGTCTGGACGAAGCGCAACGCACACCGTTTCGACCGGGTCCTGACGGGGGTCGAGGTCGTCTCCGCCGAGGCGGATTCGGACGGGATCGCCGTGACGTTCTCGGGAGACGCCGAGCCCGGAACCTACGACCTCGTGCTTCAGGCCGCCGGCCGCCGGCCGAACGGCGCGACGCTGGGTCTCGACGCGGCCGGCGTGGCGCTGGACGGCGGCTTCGTGCCGGTGGACGCCCAGATGCGCACGAATGTTCCGCGCATCTTCGCCATCGGTGATTGCGTCGGCCAGCCGATGCTCGCCCACAAGGCGGTGCATCAGGGCCACGTCGCCGCCGAGGCGGCCGCCGGGCACAAGGCCGGCTTCGACGCCGCCGTCATCCCCTCGGTCGCCTACACCGACCCGGAGATCGCCTGGGCCGGCCTCACCGAGACGGCCGCGAAGGCGGCCGGGCGGGCCGTCGAGGTGGCGCGCTTCCCCTGGGCGGCCTCGGGCCGGGCCATCGCCAACGGCGCCGATTACGGCCTGACCAAGCTGCTGTTCGACGCGCGGAGCAAGCGCGTGGTCGGCGGCGCCATCGTCGGCCCGAGCGCCGGCGACATGATCGGCGAAGTCGCGCTGGCGATCGAGATGGGCGCCGACGCCACCGATATCGGCCGGACGATCCATCCGCACCCGACCCTCGGCGAGACGATCGGCCTCGCGGCGGAGGCCGGTCTCGGCCTGTGCACCGACCTGCCACCGGTCGCCCGTCGGTAGGACGCGGCCGGAGCATCGTCGCCGCTGCCGGGCGCCTCGACGGATCGCCGCGTCTTGTATAGATCTCGGTCCGCGTCGCCGACTCGGCCGGAAATCGGCCCGGCCGCGACGTTCTGCCGAGCCTCGACGCTGCGGCACGCGGCGAACATCTGGTGGCTCATCTGGGAGGACATGATCCAAGATGCTGTGGCACCTCGGAAAGTCTTTCCGCCATGCCGTCCACATCTTGCCGTCACGGGCCTTGGATCGATCGGCGCGCGGTCGCGCGCGGCGCGCGAAGCCCGGTCCGGTATCACGGTTGCCGGTCCTGGCCCTCGCGGCGCTCCTGGGATCGGTCGCGGTGATGGGGTCGCCGAGCTGGGCCCGCGATCCTGCCGCGGCGGCGGAGCCGGTCGACGCGGCGTCGCCCGCTGACGGACCGCAGGCGCTCATCGCCTCGCTGCGCAGCCGCATCCTGGCGGCGCACAGCGCGACCTTCGCCCTCGAGAGCTGGTGCGCCGACTACAAGCTCGCCGGAGACCCGCACCTCGTCGCGGAGCGCGTGTCCGTGGCCGACAAGCCCCTGACGGCCGCCCAGCGCGCACGTCTCGCGATCGGCCCGGACGAGCCGGTCCGCTACCGCCGCGTCCGCCTCGCCTGCGGGGACCGCGTCCTGTCCGAGGCGGACAACTGGTACGTGCCCGCCCGGCTCACGCCGGAGATGAACGCGACGCTGGACACCACCCGCACCCCGTTCGGCCGGGTCGTGCGCCCCCTCGCGCCGGTGCGCAGCACCGTCGAGGTGCGCGCGCCGGTCCAGAGCGCGGCGCCCGGACCGAACGATCCGCTCTTCGAGATCGATGCCGTGCTGTCGACCGGTGCCGGGCAGCCGTTCTGCGAGGTCGTCGAGACGTATCTGGGCGGTGCGCTGCCGCGGGCATCGCGGTAAGAACCCGACCGCGTTCTCGGTTGGGAGGAACAGGAATGGGTTCGAGTCTTCGTCGCACGATACTGGCTCTGCTCGCCACGGGCGCGGTCTGTGGACCGGCCCTGGCGGCCGATCCGGCGGGCGTCTGGCTGACGGAGACCGGCAGCTCCCGGGTCCGCATCGCGCCCTGCGGCGGCGGCTTCTGCGGCACGATCATCAGCGCCCCCGGGAAGGGGCTCGACGCGAAGAACCCGGATCCGGCCCTGCGCGGCCGCAGCGTCGTCGGCGTTCAGATCCTCGACGCGCGCCGGCCCGAGGGCGGCGGCTTCTCGGGCTCCCTCTACAATCCGAACGACGGCAAGACCTATTCCGGCTCGCTGAAGCTCACCGGGCCCGACTCGCTGGAGGTGTCCGGCTGCGTCATGAGCGTGTTCTGCAAGCGGCAGACTTGGACGCGCGTGAAGTGATCCCGGGCGGCCGGCACCGGGGCGAGACGGTGCCGCGTCGCAACAACGCAGGATCGATTGCGCGCGACTGAGGTTGCCTGGGTCTGGAACCAGCAAGGATTCTCATGACCCGCACCTGTCTCGCCGCCCTCCTCGCCCTCGCCACCGTCGCGCCGGCCAGCGCCCAGGTCGAGGCCCGGCCTGTCGCGCCCGCTCCCGGTGCGCCGGGCGTCGTCAGCCAGCAGAGCGACGCCACCGGGAACGAAGCCGCCGTGAACTACTCGCCCACCGGCCGGCCGGCCGACACGATCTCCAGCAACTCGGCGGCGGCGGGCAACGCCAACCAGCCGTCGCGGGTCGCGCCGCAGGGCGGCGGTGGCGGCGGCAACAAGTAACGGTTTCATCACCGGCGCGGCGATCCGGCCCGGATCGGTCGCCCCCCGGGCCGCATCGGCGACGATGCGGCCTCTTCATGTGCCTGTGCGTCTCAGGCGGCCTCGGTGAGGGCCTGCGCGACGGCGTCGAGGGCGGCCTCGGCCCCGGCCCCGTTCGGGCCGCCGGCCTGCGCCATGTCGCGGCGGCCGCCGCCGCCTTTCCCGCCGAGAGCACCGGCCCCGGCCCGGACCAGCCCGACCGCGTCGTAGCGCTCGGTCAGGTCATCGGTGACGCCGACCACCAAGCCCGCCTTGCCGTCCGGTCCGACGCCGACCACCGCCACGATGCCGGAGCCCAGGCGCTTCTTCTCCTCGTCGACGATCGGCTTGAGGTCGCGCATGTCGAGCCCCTCGATGACGGAGCGGCGGAAGGCCACCCCGCCGATCTCGGTCTGCTGCGCCCCAGAGCCCGGGCCGCCCTCGCCGCCCATGGCGAGCTTGCGGCGGGTCTCGGCCAGCTCGCGCTCCAGGCGCCGCCGATCCTCCATCAGCGCGGTCAGGCGGTCGGGCGCCTCCGCGACCGGCGCCTTGAGGATACCGGCGAGCGCCGCCAGCGTCCGGGCTTCCTCGGCCCGGTGGCGGCGCGCCGCGTCGGCCGTCAGCGCCTCGATCCGGCGCACGCCCGCGCCCACCGCGCTCTCCGCCACGATGGTGATCGCCCCGATATCGCCGGTGCGCGCGGCGTGGGTGCCACCGCAGAGTTCCACGGAGAAGTTCCTGGCGCGCATTTGCGCGGCGTCGCCGTCGACCGGCAGCCCCATCGAGACCACCCGCACCTCGTCGCCGTACTTCTCGCCGAACAGCGCCCGGGCGCCCGACGCGATCGCGTCGTCCACCGCCATCAGCTTCGTGACGACGGGCGCGTTCTGCAGCAGCACCGCGTTGGCGATGTCCTCGACGCGGCCGAGCTCGTCGGCCTCGATCGGCTTCGGGTGGCTGATGTCGAAGCGCAGACGCTCGGGGCTGACCATCGAGCCCTTCTGGGCGACGTGGTCGCCCAGCACCTGCCGCAGGGCCTCGTGGAGCAGGTGGGTGGCCGAGTGGTTGGCCCGGATCGCCCTGCGGCGGGCTGTGTCGACCCTGAGCTCGACCGGCTGGTCGAGGCTCACCGTCCCCTCCTCCACGGTGACGTGGTGGACGAACACGTCGCCGAGCTTCTTCTGGGTGTCGGTCACCCGCGCCCGCACGCCCGGCGCCAGGATCAGGCCGGTATCGCCGACCTGGCCGCCCGATTCGCCGTAGAACGGCGTCTGGTTGACGAGGACGAGGCCGGTCTGGCCCGCCGCGACGGCCTTCACCTCGGCGCCGTCGCGCAGGAGCGCGGTGACGATGCCCTCGGCGGTCTCGGTCTCGTAGCCCAGGAACTCTGTGGCGCCGACGCGCTCGCGCAGGCCGAACCACACCGTCTCGGTCGCCGCCTCGCCCGAGCCCTTCCAGGCCTCGCGGGCCGCCTGCTTCTGGCGCTGCATCGCGGCCGCGAAGGCGTCGGTGTCCACACCGATGCCGCGGGCCTTGAGGGCATCCTGCGTCAGGTCGAGGGGGAAGCCGTAGGTGTCGTAGAGAGTGAAGGCGGTCTCGCCGGAGAGCTTGTCGCCCTCCCGGAGGTCGCGGCTCTCGGCGTCGAGGATCGACAAACCCCGCTCCAGCGTGCGCCGGAAGCGAGTCTCCTCCAGCTTCAGGGTCTCGGCGATCAGGCTCTCGGCCCGCATCAGCTCCGGGTAAGCCTGGCCCATCTCGCGGACCAGCGTCGGCACGAGGCGGAACATGGTGGGCTCGCGGGCGCCGAGAATCTCGGCGTGGCGCATGGCGCGGCGCATGATCCGGCGCAGCACGTAGCCGCGGCCCTCGTTGCCCGGCAGCACGCCGTCGGCCACCAGGAAGGAGGCCGCCCGCAGGTGGTCGGCGATCACCCGGTAGGACGCCATCGTGGCCGGCTCCGGCGCCCGCGAGACCGCGTGGGCCACGGCGTCGATCAGGGCGCGGAACAGGTCGGTGTCGTAGTTCGAGTGCACGCCCTGGAGGATCGCCGCCATGCGCTCCAGGCCCATGCCGGTGTCGATCGACGGCCGCGGCAGCGGGTTCCGGACACCCGGCTCCAGCTGCTCGTACTGCATGAACACGAGGTTCCAGAACTCGAGGAACCGGTCGCCGTCCTCGTCCGGGGAGCCGGGCGGGCCGCCCTGGAGCGCCGGGCCCTGGTCGATGAAGATCTCCGAGCACGGGCCGCAGGGGCCGGTGTCGCCCATCTGCCAGAAATTGTCGGAGGTCCCGATCCGGATGATCTTGTCGTCGGAGAAGCCGGCGATCTTCTTCCACAGGCCGGCGGCCTCGTCGTCGTCGGCGTAGACGGTGACGAGGAGCTTGTCGGGCTTGAGGCCGAATTCCTTGGTGATCAGCGTCCAGGCCAGCTCGATCGCCCGGTCCTTGAAGTAGTCGCCGAACGAGAAGTTGCCGAGCATCTCGAAGAACGTGTGGTGGCGCGCCGTGTACCCGACATTGTCGAGGTCGTTGTGCTTGCCGCCGGCGCGCACGCATTTCTGCGCCGTCGTCGCCCGGTCGTAGGCGCGCTTCTCCATGCCGGTGAAGACGTTCTTGAACTGCACCATCCCGGCGTTCGTGAACATCAGCGTCGGGTCGTTCTTCGGCACGAGGCTCGAGGACGGCACGACCTCGTGGCCCGCCTTGGCGAAGTAGTCGAGGAAGGTCGACCGGATCTCGTTGACGCCGCTCATCGGGGCTGACTCTGGCAGTACGGACGGGAAAGGGCGGCCGCGCGTCATCCGCCCGGCGCCCGCATGGCGCCCTCTTAAGGAGGGATGCCGCGCGAGTCACGGGCGGCCTGCCCCGAAATCTCCACGGGACGCCGCAACTCGGCCACAACCGCGGCCGTGTTGTCGCCACATCTGTCAAGCGATGGTGAGTCCGTAGCGCCACAGCGGCGTGTGGAGAGTCGGGATAACGATGCAGGGCCGCACGGTCGGATCGCCGAGGACCATCACCGGCAAGCAGGGCCATTTCGGCTCGGGCCGAGCCGACGTGATCGCCGCGCAGCCCATGCTGGGCCGTGCCCATGGCAGCCGCCCCGCGCTGTTCCGCTCGCTGCTCACCGTCTCGATGATCGCCGGCGGCCTCAGCGCCGCGCTGATCGGGTCGGGCGTGGACCTCGCCAAGGTCGGCCTGTCGCCCGCCGTGTCGGTGGCGGAGGCCGCCACCGAGATCCCGATGCCGCGACCGCGGATCCACACCGTCGCCCTCAGCACCCCGCTGGAGCAGACGCCGCTGCGCGCCGCCGCCAGCTTCGCCCCGGTGCACGACCTCGACACCGAGCTCGGCTCGAACACGGTCGACCGCGTGTCCTACGACTTCCTGCTCTCCGAGAGTGCCGTCGGCGACCCCAACGACATCCTCGAGTTCGGCCCGATGAAGATCCGGCGCCACCTCGTGCAGACGATCGTCCGGGCGGCCCAGGCGGTCCAGACCGATCCGGTCCTGCTGATGGCGGTGGCCGACAAGGAATCCAGCTTCGTCACGGCGGTCCAGGCCAAAACCTCCTCGGCGACAGGCCTCTACCAGTTCATCGAGCGGACCTGGCTCGGCGTCGTGCGCGACTTCGGCGCCAAGTACGGGCTGGAGAAGGAGGCCGCGCTGATCACGGCCGACGCCAACGACCGGCCGGTGATCACCGATCCGGCGGAGCGCGCCCGGGTGCTGGAACTGCGCCGCGACCCGTACCTCTCGGCCCTGATGGCCGGGGAGATGCTGAAGCGCGACGCGGCCCGCATCGCCCTGCGCATCGGCCGCGAGCTGACGCTCGGCGAGGTCTACCTCGCCCACTTCCTCGGGCCGGACGATGCCGAGGAATTCCTCGCCAACGTCGTGAACAAGCCGGCCGCCGCCGCCGCCGCGCTGCTCCCTGGCCCGGCCCGGGCCAACCGCTCGATCTTCTTCGCCGCCGGGCGCTTCGTCGGCCGCGGCCGCCACCGCAAGCCGCTGAGCCTGTCGGTCGCGCAGGTTCACGAGAAGTTCGAGGCGATGATGAGCACCCGCGGGACGCGCTATCAGAACGTCCGCCAAGTCTCTGGAATCATGGCGTATGCCGACGCCGACGCCGGCCTCGCCACGCAGTAACGGCTCTGTGACGCCGGGCGGGATTCCGACCGCCCGGCGCAACCAGCGGCGGATTGCCGACTTTCCTCCTTCATGCACCGCATCCTCGGGCGGCGCGGAAGTCGACTTCGGGGGGAGTCCTTGAAAAAGCACCAGACGAGCGCACCCCTGCCGCTCACCGATACGCTGTCACCGGGTATTCCCCTCGACCAGATCGGTCAGACACTGGCGTCGTTCTACGATAATCTCGTCACCGAAGGCGTGCCCGAGCATCTCGCGGCCCTGGTCCGACGCGTCCGGCAGACCGAGGGTCCGGAGGATGCCCGCGGCGGGCCGGGCGTCGTGCCGGTCGTGGCCGATCCGCCGCGCCTCGCGCTGGTCGTCGAGGACGATCCCGAGATCCGCGCCCTGGCCGAGACCCTGCTGGAGGAGACCGAGCTCGACGTGGTCGGCTGCGACAGCGCCGAGGCCGCCCTGTCGGTCCTGCAGGCGCGCGGCGGCGACGTCGCCCTCGTCTTCGCCGACGTCCGGCTGGCCGGCGAGATGGACGGTCTGCAGCTGGCCCGCGCGGTCGCGACCCTGTGGCCCCGGGCGCGGCTGGTCATCACCTCCGGCCAGGGCATCCCCCGTCCTGAACTCCCGGCCGAGGCCGTGTTCATCGCCAAGCCGTGGCGTGCCCTCGACGTGCTCGTCGAGGCCGAGCGCGCCGCCGCCGACCCGGCCCCGCCGGTGGTCTGAAGGGCTCCGCGCAGCCGGGCCCGGCCCTTGCATCGCCGGTGATCGCGTCGGCGCGAGCCCGGAGCCTGCGACCTTGCCGATCCTCTCCGTCCGCCACCGCACAGTCTACCGCTACCGGCGTCCGGTCGCCTTCGGCGAGCACCGGATCATGTTCCGGCCGCGCGACAGCTACGATCAGCGGCTGATCGCGGCGACCCTCGACATCGCGCCCGAGCCGGCCACGCTGCGCTGGCTGTTCGACGTGTTCGGCAACTGCGTGGCGGTCGCGACCTTCGACACCCGCGCCGAGACCCTGACCTTCGACTGCGGCATCACCCTCGATCACACCCCGGAGCACGCGCCGGTCTTCCCGCTGGCGCCCCACGCGACCCACTACCCGTTCGGCTACGGCGCCGAGGACATGCCCGATCTCGCCCGCTCCATCGAGCGGCAATGGCCGGACCCGCGGCACGAGGTCGATGCCTGGGCGCGCAGCTTCCTGCCACCCCAGGGCCGCATCCCGACGCAGGAGCTGCTGGCCGCCATGACGCGCAGCGTCCGGGCGAACTTCACTTACCTCGCCCGCTCCGAGAAGGGCGTGCAGGACCCGCTGACAACCCTGCGCACGAAGCTCGGCTCGTGCCGGGACTTCGCGGTGCTGATGATGGAGGGTGTCCGGGCGCTCGGCATGGCCGCCCGCTTCGTCTCCGGATACCTGTACAACCCGCGCAACGACCGGGCGCGCCACGTCGGCGGCGGCTCCACCCACGCGTGGCTGCAGGTCTACCTGCCGGGCGCCGGCTGGGTCGAGTTCGACCCGACCAACGGCATCGTGGGCAACCGCGACCTGATCCGCGTGGCGGTGACCCGCGACCCCGCCCAGGCGGTGCCGCTGCACGGCTCCTTCTTCGGCCTCGCGAGCGACGATCTCGGCATGCGCGTCGACGTGGACGTGGTGGAGCTGCCCGCGGAGGGGCCGGCGGCCCGAACCGTGCAGGGGCCGGAGACGTCCCTGGCGCGTTGAGCTTCCTCGAGCACCCGGACCCGGAACGAGCGTGGCGACCCCGCGCGGAAGGCGACAGAGCAAGGTGGCCGCGATGAAGATCAGGACCGGTTTCGATATCGCCTTCACGCTGTCGCAGCCGACGCCGATGATCCTGATGCTGAGCGTCCACCCTTCGCGGATCGACGACGTGCTGACCCCGCACGCGATCGTGTTCGATCCGCCGCTGGAGGCGCGAACGTACCGGGACGGGTTCGACAACATCTGCCACCGGATCATCGCGCCGCCGGGGCAGCTGACGATCGCGGCCGACTTCACGGTCCACGATACGGGTGAGCCCGATCCGGTCGTGCCGGAGGCCCGGCAGGTCCCGGTTCAGGACCTGCCCGACGACGTCCTGATCTTCCTCCTGGGCTCGCGCTACTGCGACACCGACAAGCTGTCCCAGACCGCCTGGTCCCTGTTCGGCGGCACGCCGGAGGGCTGGGCCCGCGTGCAGGCGATCGTCGACTACACGCACGAGCGGATCCGCTTCGACTATCAGCGCGCCGACGCGACCCGGAGCGCGCACGACGCCTTCATGCAGCGCGAGGGCGTGTGCCGGGACTTCGCGCACCTGGCGATCACCCTGTGCCGGTGCATGAACATCCCGGCGCGCTACGCCACCGGCTACCTCGGCGATATCGGCGTGCCGAAGGATCCGGCCCCGATGGACTTCTCGGCGTGGTTCGAGGTCTTCCTCGAGGGGCCCGAGGGGCCGCGCTGGTACACGTTCGACGCCCGGCACAACCGGCCCCGCATCGGCCGCATCGTCATGGCCCGCGGGCGCGACGCCACCGACTGCGCCATCTCGACCAATTTCGGCTACGCCCACCTCGCGCGGTTCGACGTCCACACGGACGAGGTCCCCTGAGTCGCGCACGCCCCCGTGATCTCGCGCACCGCACGGCCGAGCGGGCCTGCGTATTCCGCCGGGCAGCAAATTCCCGGCGGGTGTATGGAACTGCCTGCCTATGCTCACGCTTGTAATGGCAAAGGTTATTGCACAGGTAGGCCACTCATGAAGACCACGGTCACCGCACTCGCCGCGCTCCTGGGCGTGTCTGTTCTTGCCGCGACGCCCGTCCTCGCAGCCTCGTCGTACGATCCCTTCGGCACGGACAATGCCGACGAGTACTACTCCGATCAGGGACAGTACGGTTACCAGGGCACTTACGCGCCGGGCTACGGCCAGGGCGTGCAGGCCGCGCCGCAGGCGCAGGTCCAGCCGATCCCCCGCGAGATCGTGGCGTTCAACGGGCCCTACGCGCCCGGCACGATCGTCGTCTCCACCGCCGAGCGGCGCCTGTACTACGTGCTCGGCAACGGTGAGGCGATCCGCTACGGCGTCGGCGTCGGCCGCCCGGGCTTCAGCTGGAGCGGCACCAACAAGATCACCGCGAAGCGCGAGTGGCCGTCGTGGACGCCCCCCAAGGCCATGATCGCCCGCCGCCCTGACCTGCCGCGCTACATGGCGGGCGGCATCGAGAACCCGCTCGGCGCCCGGGCCATGTATATCGGCAGCACCGAGTACCGCATCCACGGCTCCAACGAGCCGGACACGATCGGCCAAGCGGTGTCGTCGGGCTGCATCCGGATGACCAACGACGACGTCACCGACCTGTACGAGCGGGTGAAGGTCGGCGCGAAGGTCGTCGTGCTGAACTGAGGGCGCGGCGCGGGATTACCCGCGTCCGAACCCTTTGTGCCGCGCGGGCCGCGTCATCCCACCCGGGAGGCGCGGCCCGTCGCCGTCAGGGACGGGCTCCTCAGGGGACGACGCGGCCGACGGCCGTCTGCGGCGGGCTGAACGAGGCGATCGGCATGTCGCAGAAGCAGCGCACGCCGAGGGGGCGCGGCCCCGGCAGCGGGCAGGAGAACGGCTTCGGGCCCGTGATCCCCTGCTGGACGGCGTCGCAATTGTAGCCGACCGGAGCGCGCTGCGCCCGGCGCGGGACCGGCCGGTAACCGCCGTCGTAGCCCGGATCATCGTAGTACTGGGCCCAGGCCACGCTGCTCGGAACGGCGGCGGCGAGCGCCAGAGCGGCGACCGCCAGGCGGAGAGGTCCACGCAGGCCGGATCGGCCGGAAACAGTGAGGCGCATCCCTGAACCCTTCACTCGGCGCGGACCCAACGCGTCCGCCCGGCGGCTCTCGGCGGGAATACCGGCGAAAACGAGACGGCCCGCCCCCGGGATCGGGAGCGGGCCGCGGCCCCGTTCGACGGCGTGAGGCTCAGTGCGTCGCGCGCTCGGCAGCGTCCTGGGCGTTCTGGGCGGTCTGCTTCGCGGCGTCCTGACCCTGCTCCATGGCCTTGCGGGCCTCGTCGGCGCCCTGCTGCATCGCCGACTTGGCGCGCTCGGCGCCCTGCTGCATCGCGCTCTGCGCGAGGCCGCTGAACTCCTTGGCCTGCGCCTGGATGGCGGCGAACTGACTGCGGACGAACTCGGCCTGATGCTGCATCGCCTCCTGCATGTCCTTGGAGCGGACGAGCTTCTGGGCGAGGTCGAAGGCCGCGTTCACGTTCTGCTCGGCATACTCGAAGCCGCGCGAGGAGGCGTCCAGCGCGTTCGAGCGCGCCAGCTCGGCCGAACCCTGCACGGTGTCGGCGGTGCGGCGAGCCGCGCCGATGAAGCTGTCGAATGCCTTTCGGGCCTGCTCGACGCTCTTCTCGGCGAAGTCGCGCATCTCGGCCGGAACTTCGTAGTTCGGGGGGGTGCTCATACGTCGTCTCCTCTCTTCATTGGCCTGTGGATGGCGCTTTGTGCGGTGCACAATAACTGATTCGCCGCCATATGCCACCCGCGCTCACGGCGTTAAGGTTGACATACCGTAAACGTGTGACGGTCGCGCCGAGAGTCCAGCGTCGCGGCGCGATGGAGTTTACAATAGGGCTTCGGTCGCGGCCGTTTCTCGGGCAGAGCGGGACCGCGGAGCGTCAGGATCGCGTTTGGGTTCGAGGTCGCGGGCTTTGGAGACGACAGTGACATCGACGGCCGCCGCAGCCCCGCCCGGATTGGCGACTGCCTTCGCGGCCTGGGAGCGGCTGCCCGCCCTGGCGGCCGCCATGTCCGCGCGCGACGCCGTGCACCTCGTGGTCGATCCGTCGGACGCGCGGATCCTGTCGGCATCCGGCGCGGCGGCTCGTCTCGTCGCGGCGCTGGACGGCCCCGCCCTCGCCGGCCTGACCCGACAGATCGTGGCGGCNGGCGGGCCGCCGCGCTCCTCCCAGCTGAGCCGCAAGCGCCGCTCCCCGGCCGCGCCGGCGGCGAGCGACCACGCCACGCGGACGCGGCCCTCGCGGACCGAGAGGGCGCCGTACTTGGCGGCGTTGGTGGTCAACTCGTGCACCGTCATGCCGAGGGCCAGCACCTCGCGGGGGCTCAGCGACACGTCCGGCCCGTCCAGGCGGATCTGGTCGCCGCCGGTCCGGTACGGGCCGAGCTCGCTCTCCAGCACCTCGCGCAGGGCGGCCCCGCTCCAGTCCTCGCGGGTCAGGAGGTCGTGAGTCTTGGACAGGGCGAGGATGCGCGCCTCCAGGATCTCCGCGGAGCCGCGGGACTGGCGGGCGAGGGCCTGGACGGTGGCCAGGGTGTTCTTCACCCGGTGGTTCAGCTCGTGCAGCATCGTGCCCTGCTGCGCCTGGAGGGCGCGCCCGCGCTGGATCTCCGCGCGCAGCTCGGCGGTGCTGCGCTGGAGGGTTCCGGCCATGGCGTCGAGCTTGCTGCCGAGCCGGTCGAACTCCGCGGCGCCGCGCAGGCCGGTGCGGGCGGCGAGGTCGCCCGCCTGCCACGCCGCCGCGGTGCGCAGGAGTCGGTCGACCGGGCGCCGGATGAACACCCGTCCGGCCACGAGGGCGGCGGCGAGCGCCAGCGCCGCCCCCAGGGCGATCAGGACCAGCCCGCGGCGGGTGGCGGCGTCGATATCCGCGAAGGCGGTGGCGTAGTCGCGCCCGACGACGACGCGCACCCCCGCCAGCGGGCCGTCCGGCATCGCGGTCGCGATGATCCGCGTCCGGCCGTCCAGGCCGGCGGCGACGCGGACGTCGCTGCCCTGAGCCTCCAGCATGGCGACCCGGTCGGGCGGGATCGGCCTGCCGATCCAGGCCGCCTCGTCCGGGCGGCGGGCGATGATCAGGCCGTCCCGGTCCGTCACGGTGATCGCCGTCTCCGCCTGATGGAGCGCCTGCTCCAGGTGGTCGGAGAGCCAGTCGAGGTCGACGGCGGCGAGCAGGACGCCCGCGGGGGGCCCCGCCGCGTCGCCGGCATGGACGGCCCGGGCGAAGTGGATCGACGGGCGCTTCGTCTGGAAGCCGACCGCGTATCCGCCCACCGCGTAGCCGCCCCGCTCCAGGGCGCGGCGGTGATAGGTCCGGCCGCGGCTCGAATAGGCGCCCGCGGGCGCGCCGGCGCTGTCGCAGATCACGGCCCCGTCGGGATCGGTGAGGGCGATCAGCAGCACGTGCGGCAGCCGCGCGGCCGCCCGCCGCAGGTAGGCGGTGCAGGCCGCCGGCTCCCGCGCCTGCACGGTGGCGTCCCCGGAGATCAGGTCGAGGGCCTGCTGCATCCGCTCGGAGATCTGCGCGAAATCCTCGGCGACGTCCCGCGCGGTGGCGCGGGCGTCGGCCCGCACGGCCGCGTCGCGGCTCGCCCGCAGGGCGACCTCGTTGTAGCCCTGGATCGCCAGCGCCGGGGCGAGGGCGAGCAGCACGAGCAGCAGGATGCGGGTCGTCAGCGACAGGGGCAGAGAGCGCGGGAGCGGGGCGGGGAACCGGAAGCGCGGCGGCATCGACGGTCAGTCGCGACCGGCGATCGTCGCGCGCACCCGCGCGGCCAGGGTCCGCGCGGGGACCGGCCCGGCGATCACCCGGAGCCCCGGTTCGAGGCCGCGAGTGCCGAAGGCCGCGGTCCCGGCGCAGCCGGTGATGACCGGGATCTTCCGGTCCGGCGGGCCGGGGCGGGCCGCCTCCGCCGTCTCCCGGCCGCTGAGGCCGCCGGGCAGGCCGACATCGCCGATCGGCGGCCCGGCCAGCGCGCCGGGCAGCTTGCGCGGATGCCGATCCGGCCGCCGTCGGGGCCGCGACCGGCGAGCTCGCGATCCCCGCCGCCGCCGAGGTGGGACCGGTCGCGGCGCCGCTGACGAATGACGAGCACGCGGCGTTCCGCGAGATCGCCCGCGCACTGGGCGCCCGCTACGCCGGCGACGAGGTCGAGACCGAGCTCCCCAAGACCGAGAGCGGGGCGGTGATGCCGTTCCCGGCTCCGCAGGCCGGGCCGGTGGAGACCGGCGCGGCCTCGGAGGAGGTCGGACCGGAGGCCGGCATCGCGGTCGCCGAACCGGCCGCGGCGGCGCCGGCGGAATCGGATCTTCTCGGCGGATTGCCGCTGCCGGTGCTGGTCCATCGCGGCGGCGCGATCGTCGCGGCGAACGGCGCCTTCCTGGACCTCACCGGCCATCCCGACCTGCCCACCCTCGCGCGCATCGGTCTCTCGGGATTGCTGCCCGGCCTGTCCCTCGGGGAGACGCCCGAACCGACCGCGCGCCGGACGACCGTCACGACGGCCGACGGCGGTGCCCGGCCCGTGGAATTGCTGGCGGGTGCCCTCCCCTGGTCGGGCGCGACCGCCACGTGCCTGGTCGTGCGCCCCGTCGCGGACGCCGACGTCGCCGACGCGCTCACGGCCGAGCGCCTCGCCCGCGCGGCCCAGACCGAGCGGACGGCCAGCGCCGAGGCGACCCTGGACGCGCTGGAGACCGGCGTCGTCACGGTCGACGGGGCCGGGCGCGTCGTCGCGCTGAACCGCGCCGCAGCCGGCCTGTTCGGCTGCGATCCGCGCGAGATCGTCGGCAGCAGTTTCGTCGCCCTGTTCGACCGGGAGAGCGTCCTGACGGTCGCCGATGCCCTGAGGGGTACCGGCCCCGAGCGGCGCATCGTGCACCTCGACGGCGCGCCCGTGTCGCTCACCGTGGCGGCGGTGCCGGGCCGGCGCGTCGCCCAGATCGCGCGGGCCGAGCGCGAGACCTTCGCGCCCAAGGCGGACGGCAGCCCGGATCCCGTGCCGGGCCGCATCGATGCCCTCCACCGGCTCGGCGGCGCCGTCCGCGAGCCCGTGACCGGCATCATCGACCTCACCGCAGCGATGCTGAAGGAGCCGTTCGGCCCGCTCGGGGACGCGCGCTACAGGGGCTGTCTCGCCGAGATCAAGGCCTCGGGGGAGGCAATGCTGGAGCGCGTCGGGAAGCTCCTGGACCTCGCCGCGGTCGAGGCCGGGTCGCTGCACCTGGAACCGCGCGCCCTCGACCTCAACGACGTCGTCGCGAGCTGCGTCGCCCGCCTCCAGGGCGAGGCCGCGCGGGGCCGCATCGTCATGCGGACGAGCTTCTCCACCGATATCGGCGACCTGGAGGCCGACGAGCGCTCGGTCAGCCGCGCGGCCAGCCTGGTGATCGAGAACGCCATCCGGCGGTCGACGGCCGGCAGCCAGATCATCGTGTCCACCGCTTCCGACGAGCGGGCGGGGATCGCCGTTCGGGTGCGCGACATCGGGACCGGCCACGCTCCGCGGCCGGACGATCCTCGGGGCGATGTCGAGGACGGGCTGGCGCTGCCGCGGGCGCTGGTGGAGGCCAATGGCGGGCGGCTGCAGCTCTCCGCCCGGCCGGAAGACGGCACGCTCGTGGAGATCATCATGCCCGCGCGCCGCGCGGCGAACGGCTAGGATCGATCGCGACCGCGCGGCGATCGAGGCGGAAACAGAGGGCTGCCGGTGACAGCCGCCCCGCGCGGGCGCGCTTGACAGCGCAGCATCGAAGCCTCAAGCAGCTCTTACATTGTGCCCAATCTATTCACGGGAATTGAGCTGCGCAGCTGAGCGCGAAACCGCGATGATATCGTCATCGTAGATTGTCGGCTACGTTACTTTGGAAGTCCTGGCTGCGCGGCGGAGACCGCGATACGATCGGGCACCAAAACAGGGATGGGACGCCATGGAAGGCAAGGTGGTCGAGGTTCAATCCGCGTGGCGCGAGGGCGCGCACGTCGATGATGCCAAGTACCGGGAGATGTACGCGGCCTCGGTCGCCGATCCCGACGCGTTCTGGGCCGAGCACGGCAAGCGCATCGACTGGATGAAACCGTTCTCGACGGTGAAGAACACCAGCTTCGAGCCCGGGAAAGTCTCGATCAAGTGGTTCGAGGACGGCACGACCAACGTCGCCCACAACTGCATCGATCGTCATCTCGAGACCCGGGGCGATCAGACCGCGATCGTCTGGGAAGGCGACAACCCGGACGAGTCCAAGCACATCAGCTACCGCGAGCTGCACGCGCAGGTCTGCCGGATGGCCAACGTCCTGCGCAACCGCGGCGTCGGCAAGGGCGACCGCGTCACGCTCTACATGCCGATGATCCCGGAAGCCGCCTACGCGATGCTCGCCTGCGCGCGGCTGGGTGCGATCCACGCCATCGTGTTCGGCGGGTTCTCGCCGGACTCCCTCGCCTCGCGCATCCAGGGCTGCGGCTCGAAGGTGGTGATCACCGCCGACGAGGGCCTGCGCGGCGGCCGCAAGGTGCCGCTGAAGGCCAATGTCGACGAGGCGATCAAGCGCCTCGGCACCGACCTCGTCGACCACGTGATCGTCGTGCGCCGCACCGGCGGCAGCGTCGCCATGGAGGCGGGCCGCGACGTCTACTACGACGAGGCCGCCGAGCAGGTGACCGACGAGTGCCCCGCCGTCGCGGTGGAGGCCGAGCACCCGCTCTTCATCCTGTACACGTCGGGCTCGACCGGTCAGCCGAAGGGCGTGGTGCACACCACGGGCGGCTACCTCGTCTACGCGTCGATGACGCACGAATACGTCTTCGATTACCGCGAGGGCGACGTGTACTGGTGCACGGCCGATGTCGGCTGGGTCACCGGCCACAGCTACATCGTGTACGGGCCGCTCGCGAACGGTGCCACGACGCTGATGTTCGAGGGCATCCCGACCTACCCGTCGACCTCCCGGTTCTGGGAAGTGGTCGACAAGCACAAGGTCAACATCTTCTACACGGCGCCGACCGCGATCCGCTCGCTGATGGGCGGCGGCGAGGGCCCGGTGAAGAAGACCTCGCGGCAATCGCTCCGCGTGCTGGGCTCCGTCGGCGAGCCGATCAACCCGGAAGCCTGGGAATGGTACTACAACGTCGTCGGCGACAAGCGCTGCTCGATCGTCGACACGTGGTGGCAGACCGAGACCGGCGGCATCCTGATCACGCCGCTGCCGGGCGCCACCGCCCTCAAGCCGGGCTCGGCCACCCGCCCGTTCTTCGGCGTGAAGCCCGAGATGGTCGACGCCGAGGGCAAGGTGCTGGAGGGGCCTTGCGAAGGCAATCTCTGCATCGCCGATTCCTGGCCGGGCCAGATGCGAACGGTCTACGGCGACCATGAGCGCTTCGAGCAGACCTATTTCTCGACCTACCCGGGCAAGTACTTCACCGGCGACGGCGCCCGGCGGGACGCCGACGGCTACTACTGGATCACCGGCCGGGTGGACGACGTCATCAACGTCTCGGGCCACCGCATGGGCACCGCCGAGGTCGAGTCGTCGCTCGTCGCGCACCCGAAGGTCGCCGAGGCGGCGGTGGTCGGCTACCCGCACAACGTGAAGGGCCAGGGCATCTACGCCTACGTGACCCTCAACGACGGCGAGGAGGGCGACGACGCGCTGCGCAAGGAGCTCGTGACCTGGGTGCGCAAGGATATCGGGCCGATCGCCTCGCCGGACCTGATCCAGTTCGCACCCGGCCTGCCCAAGACCCGCTCGGGCAAGATCATGCGCCGGATCCTGCGCAAGATCGCCGAGGACGATTTCAGCTCGCTCGGCGACACCTCGACTCTGGCCGAGCCGGCCGTTGTCGACGACCTGATCGAGAACCGGCAGAACCGGGCCTGATCGCATCCGCGCCGCCGCGGCGGCGCGGGTCCGGACCGGGGCGGGTGCCGGGACGGCGCCCGCCCCCAACAAGAACCACGAATTTCAACGCGACGAACCGGGGGGCCGAGAGCATGCCCTCGCGGGAGGAACAGCCATGAGCGGCACGACACTCGACACCCGAGGGCGCACGGCGCCCCCGGGAACACGCACACTCGGGACCGGCGTCGACCCGCAGGTCGAGCGGATCGCCCGGACCCCCGAGTTCCAGCAGCTCGTCGGCGAGCGCACACGCTTCGCCTGGATCCTGACGACCCTGATGCTGGTCGTCTATTTCGGCTTCATCGGCCTGATCGCCTTCGACAAGTCGCTCCTCGCCGTGAAGGTCGGCGGCACCGCCTCCCTCGGCCTGTTCGCGGGCGTGTTCGTGATCCTGTTCGCCTTCGCGCTCACGGGCGTCTACGTCGCCCGGGCCAACACGCGCTTCGACGCGCTGAGCGACGCCCTGAAGCGGAGTGTCGCCCGATGAACCGCCTCCTCCTCGGCCTGACGCTGGCCACGATCGTCGCGAGCGCCGCCTACGCGGCCGGCCCGGATCTCGGTGCCGTGTCGCAATCGGCCACGAACTGGCCGGCCATCCTGATGTTCCTGTTCTTCGTGCTGCTGACGCTCGGCATCACCTACCGGGCCGCGAAGGGCACCAAGTCGGCCGCCGACTTCTACGCGGCGGGCGGCGGCATCTCGGCGGGCACGAACTCGCTGGCGATCGCCGGCGACTACATGTCGGCGGCCTCGTTCCTCGGGATCTCGGGCCTCGTTTACACCTCGGGCTTCGACGGGCTGATCTACTCGACGGGCTTCCTGGTCGGCTGGCCGATCGTGCTGTTCCTGATCGCGGAGCGCCTGCGCAATCTCGGCAAGTTCACCTTCGCCGACGTGGCGAGCTTCCGCCTCGACCAGACCGCGATCCGCATCATCTCGGCGGTGGGTACCCTGGTGGTGGTAGCCTTCTACCTGATCGCCCAGATGGTCGGCGCGGGGAAGCTGATCCAGCTCCTGTTCGGCCTGCCCTACCTCTACGCGGTGATCATCGTCGGCGTGCTGATGATCGTCTACGTGGCCTTCGGCGGCATGAAGGCGACCACCTGGGTACAGGTGATCAAGGCCTGCCTGCTGCTCGGCGGCGCGACCTTCATGGCCGGCGCGGTGCTGTACAAGTACGGCTTCAACCCGGAGTTGCTGTTCGCCAACGCCGTGCAGGTTCACCCGAAGGGCGACGCCATCATGGCCCCGGGAGGCCTCGTGTCGAACCCGGTCGAGGCGATCTCGCTCGGCGTCGGCCTGATGTTCGGCACCGCCGGCCTGCCGCACATCCTGATGCGGTTCTTCACGGTCTCGGACGCCCAGGCCGCGCGCAAGTCGGTGTTCTACGCCACCGGCCTGATCGGCTACTTCTACATCCTGACCTTCATCATCGGCTTCGGCGGCATAGCCCTGCTGATGTCGGATCCGGTCTACTTCAAGCTCGGGCCGGCCGGCGCGTTCGACAAGCTGAAGGACATGATCGGCGGCACCAACATGGTGGCGGTGAACCTCGCGAACGCGGTGGGCGGCCCGTACTTCCTGGGCTTCATCTCCGCCGTGGCCTTCGCGACGATCCTCGCGGTCGTCGCCGGCCTGACGCTCGCCGGCGCCTCGGCGATCAGCCACGACCTCTACGCCCAGGTGATCGCCCGCGGGCGCACCACCGAGAAGCACGAGGTCAACCTGTCGAAGATCTCGGCCGTGGTGATCGGCATCGTGGCGATCTACCTCGGCTACGTGTTCGAGAACCAGAACGTCGCCTTCATGGTCGGCCTCGCTTTCGCGGTGGCGGCGAGCTGCAACTTCCCGGTGCTGGCCATGTCGATCCTGTGGCGCGGCACCACGACCTGGGGCGCGCTCGCCGGCGGCCTCGTGGGCCTGCTCTCGGCGGTCACCATGGTGGTGCTGTCGAAGGCCGTCTGGGTGACGACGTTCGGCCATCCCGCCGCGCTCTTCCCCTACGACAACCCGGCTCTGTTCTCGATGCCGCTGGCCTTCGCGACGATCTGGGTCGTGTCCCTCCTGGACAAGAGCCGCCGGGCCCAGCGCGAGCGCGCGGCCTTCGAGGCGCAGTACGTGCGCTCCGAGACGGGCATCGGGGCGGCCGGCGCGCACGCGCACTGACGGCACCCGGACCGATCGGACAGGCGGGGGGCGCGGCGCGAGCCGCGCCCCTCGTCGTTCCGGTGACAACACCGCACGCGCCCATGTTGATGAGGGAGTTCACAATCGCTTTACCGGTTGACCGCCCCAGCCCGTGCGATAACGCATAGGTGATCTGCGCCATGCGCAGAACCGCCCGGGAAGCGGGCCGGTGAGCGGGCGATCCGGGTCTCGGGCCGCCCATGTGCGTCTGGGAGGACCTGTCTTATGCCTGTGGCAACCGCGATCCCGCGAGCGGAAGACGCCGCGCGGCCGATGACGTCGGCCGAGAAGCGGGTGATCTTCGCATCCTCGCTCGGCACCGTGTTCGAGTGGTACGATTTCTATCTCTACGGCTCGCTCGCGGCGATCATCGGCGCGCAGTTCTTCTCGGCCTACCCGCCGGCCACGCGCGACATCTTCGCGCTGCTGGCCTTCGCGGCCGGCTTCATCGTGCGGCCGTTCGGCGCCCTCGTGTTCGGCCGCGTCGGCGACCTCGTCGGGCGCAAGTACACCTTCCTCGTCACGATCCTGATCATGGGTCTGTCGACCTTCATCGTCGGCATCCTGCCCAACGCGGCGACCATCGGCATCGCGGCCCCGATCATCCTGATCGTGTTGCGCCTCGCGCAAGGGTTGGCGCTCGGCGGCGAGTACGGCGGCGCGGCGACCTACGTGGCCGAGCACGCGCCGAACGGCCGGCGCGGCTTCTACACGAGCTGGATCCAGACGACCGCGACGCTCGGCCTGTTCCTGTCGCTGCTGGTGATCCTGGCCACCCGGACCTTCACGGGGGAGGCCGCCTTCGCCGAGTGGGGCTGGCGCATCCCGTTCCTGGTGTCGGTGCTGCTGCTCGGCATCTCGGTCTGGATCCGCCTCCAGCTCTCCGAATCCCCGGCGTTCCAGAAGATGAAGGAGGAGGGCAAGACCTCGAAGGCGCCGCTCACGGAGGCGTTCGGCGAGTGGCGGAACGCGAAGTTCGCGATCATCGCCCTGTTCGGGCTCGTCGCCGGCCAGGGCGTCGTCTGGTACACGGGTCAGTTCTACGCGCTGTTCTTCCTGCAATCGATCTTGAAGGTCGACGGGTACACGGCCAACCTGCTGATCGCCTGGTCGCTGCTTCTCGGGACCGGCTTCTTCGTCGTCTTCGGCTGGCTGTCCGACAAGATCGGCCGCAAGGTCATCATCCTGGCGGGCTGCGCGATCGCTGCGGCGACGTTCTTCCCGATCTTCAAGGGGATCACCTCGACGGCCAACCCGAAGCTCGAGGCGGCGATCGAGAACGTGAAGGTGACGGTGACGGCCGATCCGGCCGCCTGCGGGACCCTGTTCAACCCGGTCGGGACCCGGGTGTTCACCCAGCCCTGCGACCTCGCCCGCGACTTCCTGTCGAAGTCGTCGGTCCGCTACACGACCGTGGCCGGCGCGGCCGGCCAGCCCACCACGATCCGGATCAACGACACGGAGATCCCGTACCTGCAGGGCGGCAACGCCGAGGCCAACAAGGCCACGACCGCCGCGCTCCAGGCCGCGGGCTACCCGAAGGCCGGCGATCCCGAGATCGTCAAGATGGCGAACCCGTTCGACATCTTCCGGCCGCAGGTCGCGCAGGTGATCGGCCTGCTGTTCATCCTCGTGCTCTTCGTCACGATGGTCTACGGCCCGATCGCCGCCATGCTGGTGGAGCTGTTCCCGACCCGGATCCGCTACACCTCGATGTCGCTGCCCTACCACATCGGCAACGGCTGGTTCGGCGGACTCTTGCCGGCGACGGCCTTCGCCATGGTGGCACAGACCGGCGACATCTATTTCGGCCTCTGGTACCCGATCGTCATCGCGGTGGCGACGGTGATCATCGGCGTGCTGTTCGTGCCGGAGACCAAGGATCGCGACATCTTCGCCGACACCTGATCGGCGCGAGCCGACCGGATCCCGGTCCGGCCCGCGTCAACGGCGCCCAGGCAGCACCCGTTGCCTGGGCGTTCTCGTTCGGGGCGGCGCCTCGCGGCCGCCCCGCTTGTGTCGAGCCTGCAACGCCGGCGCGAATTAGCGATCCGTGCGGTACGTCACGGATTGCGTTTCGTCTGATCCTGTACGGAGGTGACAAGTATCGAGACCCGGCGGAAACGGCCCTCCTCGGATGGAGCCGTCGCGCCAATTGTCTTGGTTTCGATTTCACGCGTTGTAAGAGGCTAATTATTGCAACTGCAAATAAAATATCGGCCATCCCCGGACTTACCGATGGCCGTGCCGGTCACCTGAACCTGTCTACAATTTAACCTGCCGACAATACGCCCGGTGGAACCCTGTGCGGTACGAGTCCGTATCAGGTCACCCTCCGCTCCGGGTTCCTGGGATCTCGAACGTGAACACCGTCCTGACACATCTGCGCCGTCAGCCCGGCACGAAGCCCCCCCTTCTCCTGGTGATCGTCTGGTCCGTCGTTGCCGCGGGGCTCTGGATCCTGATCAACAGGTGCGCCGGACATCTGGTCTGGTTGTGGTGATCCGCCTCACCGCCCCCGGTCATTCTCGGGGTAGCCGGTGGAATAGGCACCGACGAGATATCCCGCCTGGTGCGCGGTCAGGTACCCCATCACGATCAGCACACGCAGCAGGTCGATCCCGTAGACGGACACGAAGATCGTCGCGGCCGTGACCAGGATCACCGACGAGGTCAGCGCGACGACGATCACCGAGTAGGACCGGCCGACTAGCCATCCCACGAGAAACAACAGCGCTGCGACCACCATCTCGTCACCCGAGCCGGACTTGTTCCAGGAAGTCCTTCACACGAGCTTCCGGCGCACATCTCCGTGATTGTGGCGTGCGGCAGAGAAAATTTCAACCCGCGCAGCAGATGCCGTACATATTCGCCAAGATGGGAATATTACACCCGCAATAATGCTTCAAAAATTGCGTTTCTGGACGCCATCTATCCATTGCCGAGCTTCGGATGGACAGGGACCTTTTCGCGGCAATGCTCGGCCGACCCGCGCAACCGGCCAGAAATCGGCGCGACCGAACCGATCGCGCCGGATCGTTAACGACGCGCCGGTGCCACGGCACGACCTCCGTGGCGCCCGGTCCGGCCGCCGAAATCACGAACGCCCCGGAGAACGGCCACGCGGCTCAGTGCCGGAAGTGGCGGTGCCCGGTCAGGACCATCGCGAGACCGGCCTCGTCGGCCGCAGCGATCACGTCCGCGTCGCGCATCGAGCCGCCGGGCTGGATCACCGCGGTGGCGCCCGCTTCGGCGGCCGCCATGAGGCCGTCCGCGAACGGGAAGAACGCGTCCGACGCCACCACTGAACCGACAGCGAGGCTCTCGGCCAGCCCGAGACGCTTCGCTCCCTCGGCGGCCTTCCAGGCGGCGATGCGCGAGGAATCGACCCGGGACATCTGGCCCGCGCCGATGCCGACCGTGGCGCCAGCCTTCGCGTACACGATGGCGTTCGACTTCACGTGCTTGGCCACCCTGTAGGCGAACCGGAGATCGGCCAGTTCGGCCTCGCTCGGCGCGCGCTTCGTCACGACCTTGAGCGGCATATCGTCGACGACCGCCGCGTCCCGGCTCTGGACCAGCAGACCGCCCGCGAGAGTCCGCACGGTCTCGCCGCCGGCCCGCGGGTCGGGCACGCCGCCGGCCAGCAGCAGGCGCAGGTTCTTCTTGCCGGCCACGATGGCGGCCGCCTCGGGCGTGGCGTCGGGGGCGATGATCACCTCGGTGAAGATCTCGACGATCCGGCGGGCCGCCTCGGCGTCGAGGGTCCGGTTCAGCGCGACGATGCCGCCGAAGGCCGAGGTCGGATCGCAGCTCAGAGCCCGCTCGTAGGCCTCGATCAGGCTCGTCCCCTCGGCGACGCCGCAGGGGTTGGCGTGCTTGATGATCGCCACGGCGGCGGTCCGGGCCGGGTCGAACTCGGCCACGCACTCATAGGCGGCGTCCGTGTCGTTGAAGTTGTTGTAGGACAGCTCCTTGCCCTGGAGCTGGCGGGCGGTGGCCACGCCCGCCCGGACCTTGCCGGGAGCGCGGTAGAAGGCGGCCGACTGGTGAGGGTTCTCGCCGTAGCGGAGCTCCTGGCCGAGGGCGCCCCCGAAGGCCCGGAAGCGAGCCGGCGCCTCGGCGCCGAAGCGGCCGGCCATCCAGTTGACGATGGCGGCGTCGTATGACGCGGTGCGGGCGAAGGCCTTCTGCGCCAGACTCCGGCGCAGATCCGCGCCCAACGCCCCGTCCTGGGCCTCCAGGGCGGCGAGCACGCCGGCATAGTCCGAGACATCGGTGACGACGGCGACGTCCGCGTGGTTCTTGGCCGCCGCGCGGATCATCGCCGGACCGCCGATATCGATGTTCTCGATGCAGTCGGCGTCCGACCGGTCCGCCGCGATGGTCGCCTCGAACGGGTACAGGTTGACCACGAGGAGATCGATGGCGCCGATCCCGTGGGCGGCGAGCGCGGCCTGATGTTCGGGGTTGTCGCGGATGGCGAGCAGGCCGCCGTGCACCGCCGGGTGCAGCGTCTTGACCCGGCCGTCCATCATCTCCGGGAAGCCCGTCAGGTCGGCGACCTCGGTGACCGGCAGGCCGGCCTCCTGCAGGGTGCGGTGCGTGCCCCCGGTCGAGACCAGCGCGACGCCGCGGGCGTGGAGCGCCCGGGCGAAGTCGACGAGGCCGGTCTTGTCCGAGACCGAGAGGAGCGCGCGGGAGACCCGCACCTGATCGTGCGCCATAGCTACGTGCCGAAGTTCGAGATTTTCGGGCGCGGTAGCATGGAAACGGTGACCCGGGCCAGCCGGGCCCGTCGGGCGCCTGTCAGGGCGCCACGCCGCGCAGGGGCGCGGAGGCCTGGCGCTCGAAGGTCCATCGAACCTCGACGTCGTCGGACACCCGCAGGTGGAGGACAATCTGGTCGGTCCGGCGCGGCCCGGTCAGGCCCGAGAAGTAGACGCTCTCCTCGATGGCGATCTCGGCGTTCTCGGCGCGGAAGATCCAGATTTCCCCGAGCGCCGAGGCGAGCTCCAGTCCCTCGGGGATGCTGCGCACCGCGATGCCGGGATGGAGGTGGAAGCGGATCGCCACGTCCTGCGGGCGCAGCCGTCGCCCGCGGCTGAGCCCCTTGCCCTGTCGCAGGAAGGCGTCGCGGCCCTCGAGTCGCGCCGTCGCGTGGAACAGCTGCCAGCGGCGCTCATGAACGATGCCGAATTCGGGGCCGTAGCCGTTGTGCCGGGCCGCGAGGACGACGCTGTCGGCCTCCTCGGCCCGCTCGGCCGCCACCGCCGACGGACCGCTCAGGACCACCGGCCCGCGCCGGCGGATCAGCCAGTCGGCCACGAGCCGCTCGCCCCACCACCCGGTGCGGGTGAGGAACCGGCAGGACGAGGCGTGCGCCACCGAGGCCGTGGAATGGGCCGGCGTCGAGCGGGCCAGGAGGCGCAGATCGGCCCCGCTGGCCGGCAGGCCGCAATTGACCACGATGCGCTGCGGACCGCTCGACATCTCGAAGGCGAGGCAGCCCGCCCCGGCATTGACCGCGTAGGGCAGCGGCGGGCTGGCGCCGACATCGGCCACGATCACGACCCGGCCGCCCTCCAGGCGCTCGTAGCCCGAATTCGGCGCGTGCATCAGCGGGCGCGCGAGCGCACCGTCGTAGACCAGCAGGGTCGCCAGATGGTCCGCGTCGGTGGCGCCCATGCCGTTGAAGTGGCTCAGCGAGGCGTCCGGGTGGCGCAGGAGCCGCAGCAGCGGCAGCATCCGGTCGACGGCGCGCAGGAGCGCCAGCGGCGGCTCGACGCTGCGGCTGAGGTAGCTCTGGCGCAGCGGCAGGAGGTCGAGGAGCAGCTCCATGGCGTAGCGCGGGTCGCGGGAGCGGTGGCCGCCGTCGGTCAGGATCTGCCGGTCGAGTTCCCGCGTCAGGATGCGGGTCGCCCGGCGCAGGATCGGCTGGATGCCGTCGCAGCACAGGCCGGCGTAGCAGAGCGCCACCGCGGCGTTCAGGCGCCATTGCGGCGGCACGCCCCGCCGGAGATCGCGCTCGAGCTGCTGCGCGTTGCGGCCGATCGCCTTGAGGAAGTTCTGGTAGAAGCCGTGATCGGCACCCTCCAGCACGAGGGGTGACTGGCACAGGAACGAGATCAGCCGGCGCGCCGCGACCGGCGTCTGGCGGGCCAGCGCCGCGTCGCCGCGGCCGGCGATGAAATCGGCCACGAAGGCGCGGGCATTGGCGCGCGCCAGCGCGGTGTCGGCGGCGCGCAGGTGGCGCAGCCAACCGAAGCCGTAGAGCTCGTCGGCCCATTCCGGCGACGGCGCCGCGTAGTCGAACGGCGAGCCGCCGCTCGCCGCGAGCGACCGGCCGGCGAAGACGAACAGGCCGGCGTAGATGTCGTCCGCGAAGGTCGCGTCGGAGGTGCGCAGGTCCTGCGGCGCGATCACCAGCCCGGCCACGCGCATCCGGGCGAGGATGTCGGGCGGGGCGGTGACGCGGGCGCCGGCGGCGCGGACCGCGCGCGCGGTCTCGCGCGCGACGAGCCGATAGAAGCGCCAGCGGTCAGGCCCCCAAGCCACGCGATCTCCGAGCTACGCGTTCTGACAAGGCCCCAAGGCCTTGAGCCCTCGCGCACGAGGATCGGCTGGCACCCGTTTCGTAAGGCTAGTGGGGGCCTCTTAACCGGCGGTTTACGCTATGTCATGTCCGACGCTGTGAAGGCGAATGACGGGGGCGACCCGCCCGCGCGGCGCGGCTAGCCCGGCATCAGCGCGGCGTCGAACGCCGTCAGGTTCGACCGCATCAGGTCGAGATAGGTCGCGGCCGGGCCGTCCGGCGCCGAGAGCGCGTCGGAATAGACCTTGCCGCCGACGCGGGCGCCGCTCTCACGGGCGATCTGCTGCATCTGGCGCGGGTCGCTGATGTTCTCGAGGAACACGGCCGGCACGCGCTCCTTCCGGATCTGGCGGATGATCGCCGCCACGTCCCGCGGGCTCGCCTCGCTGTCCGTCGACACGCCCTGCGGCGCGATGAAGCGCAGGCCGTAGGCCGCCGCGAAGTAGCCGAAGGCGTCGTGGGTCGTGATGATCCGCCGCCGCTCCGGCGGGATGCGGGCGATCGCCGCCCGGACGTCCCGCTCCAGCGCGTCCAGCTCGGCGAGATAGGCGGTCGCTGCCGCCCGATAGGCGTCGGCATGGGCCGGATCGACCTTGGCGAGGCCGTCGCGGATGTTCGCCACGTAGATCCTTACGTTGGCGACGTCCTGCCAGGCATGCGGGTCCACGGCGTGGTCTCCGTCCCCGTGGCCGTTGCCGTGGTCGCCGCCGTCGCCGTGGGCGTGCTCATCCTGGGCGGGCAGAGGCTTCACGCCCGCGGAGGCCACCACGACGGGCGCGCGCGTCCCGGAGGCCCGGATCAGCCGGTCGAACCAGCCCTCCAGCCCGAGCCCGTTGACGAACACGATGTCGGCTTCGGCGAGCTTGCGCGCGTCGGCCGGGGACGGGCTCAGGCCGTGGGCATCGGAGTCCGGCCCGACCAGCGTCGCCACCGCCACGTGCGATCCGCCGACCTGCCGGACGAGGTCGCCGAGGATCGAGAAGGTCGCCACCGCCCGCACCGGCCCGTCCGGCGGGGCGGCCGCGGCAGGCCACGCAGACCCGAACCACAGGGACAGGATCGCGAGCGCCGTGATCCGGAATGTTGTCGCCACGTCCCGCACCGCTCACCTGCCCGAAGTCCCGTCGCGCCTGCCACTAATGTAACATTGTTACATACACAAGCGGGATACACGGCGGGTGCCCTATGCGCGGCGTTGGGTGCCGTCGCGGGCCGCGGCGACATCCCGAGCGTGAGACGGAGAATTCCATGTCCCGACGTTTGACGACGGCCATGCTGGTGAGCGGGGCCCTCGGACTGGGGCTCGCCGGCGCGGCCGTTGCGCGCGATCACGGGGCCGACGGTTTCCGCGGGCACGGGCGCTGGAGCGCGCTGACGCCCGAGGACCGCGCGGCCTTCACGGATGCCCGCATCGCCGCCCTGCATGCCGGGCTGAAGCTCAACGCCGACCAGGAGAAGCTGTGGCCGCCGGTGGAGACGGCGATCCGCGACATGGCCAAGCTGCGCCAGCAGCGGCGCGAGGCGATGCGCGACCGGCCGAAATTCAGCGACGACGCCCCGGCGGCGCTCCGGGCGATGGCGGACGCGGCGAGCGCGCGGGGCGACGCTTTGCGCAAGCTCGCGGACGCGTCGCAGCCGCTCTACGCCAGCCTCGACGCCGATCAGAAGCGGCGCGCCATGATCCTCGCCCGGCCGATGGGCCCGATGGGCGGCCACGGAATGCGGGGCGGCTGGCACCGCGACCGCGGTGACGATCATGACGACGATCGCGGGCCGCGCGGCGACGACCGCTGAGCAAAAGCCTTGATCCGCGGCGGCGGCGGCGGCAAACCGCTGCCGCCGCGCATCCTGCCGAAGGGCGGCACTGATCCGACCCGGTAGGTCTCATGGCGCGCCTTCCCGGCGACACGGCTCCCCTCCTCGCCCGGCTCTGGCGCACCTGGCTGTACCCGCACCGGGCCACCCTCGCGGTGGTGCTGGTGCTGATCGCGCTGGTGGGCGCCTCGACCGGGCTCTACCCGGCGCTGATCAAGGCCGCCTTCGACGCCTTCGACCGCAAGGATGCCGCCGCCATCGCGTACGGACCGCTGGTGGTGATCGTGGTCACGGCCACGCGCGGCTTCGCCCTGTACGGACAGACGGTGCTGACCAACCGCGTGGTGACCCGGGTCGAGGCCGACATGCAGGCCGCGCTCTACGGGCACCTGATCGATTCGGACCTCGCCCAGCTCGGCCGCGAGAGCCCGGCGGCGCTGACCCAGCGCTTCACCACCGACTTCGCCTTCATCAAGGAGGCGCTGACCCGCATCTCGACGGTCCTGCTCCGAGACATCGCGATGCTGATCGGGCTCGTGGCGGCGCTGATCTGGATGGATCCGGTGCTGACCCTGGTGGCCGGCGTCACGGTCCCGTTCGTTGCCGGGCCGATCGGCCGGATCGGCAGGAAGCTCCGGCGGGTCTCGACCTCGACCCAGGAGCAGATGGGGGCCACCGCCAGCCTGATCTCCGAGAGCCTGCAGGGGGCGCGGGTCGCCAAGACCTTCGCCATGGAGAGCTACCTCAAGGGCCGTGCCGCCGCCGCCCTCGACGAGGTGCGCCGCCTCAAGATGAAGGCCGCCAACGCCCGCGGCCGCCTCGACCCGCTCCTGGAGATCGGCGGCGGCATCGCGGTGGCGGGCGTGCTGGTGCTGGTCGGGCAGCGGGTTCTCGCCGGGGAGAAGACGGTCGGCGACTTCACCGGCTACGTGGCGGCGCTGCTGCTGGCCGCGCAGCCGGCCCGGGCGCTGGGCAATCTCAACGCCATCCTGCAGGAAGCCGCCGCCGCGCTGCGGCGCTACTTCGACGTGATGGACGAGGCCCCCACGATCCGCGAGACGCCGGATGCCCCGCCGCTGGCGATCGCGGGCGGCGCCGTCGAGTTCGCGGACGTGCGGTTCCGCTACCGGCCGGACGCGCCGGCGCTGGAGGGCATCGACCTCGCGGTGCCGGCCGGCTCCGTGACGGCGCTGGTCGGGCGCTCCGGCTCGGGCAAGTCCTCGCTGCTCAACCTCGTTCCGCGCCTCTATGACGTCACCGGCGGCGCCGTGACCATCGACGGCCAGGACGTCCGGACCGTGACGCTGGCCTCGCTGCGCGCCGCGGTCGCGGTGGTCTCGCAGGAGGTCGTGCTGTTCGACGACACGATCGCCGCCAATATCGGCTTCGGGCGGCCGGGTTCGACGCGCACGGAGATCGAGGCGGCCGCGGAGGCCGCAGCGGCCCACGGCTTCATCTCGGCCCTGCCGGAGGGCTACGGGTTCCGGGTCGGCTCGGGCGGCGGGCGGCTCTCCGGCGGCGAGCGACAGCGGGTGGCGCTGGCCCGCGCCTTCCTCAAGGACGCGCCGATCCTGCTCCTCGACGAGGCGACCTCGGCCCTCGACTCCGAATCGGAGCGGCTGGTCCAGGCGGCGCTGACCCGGCTCATGCGTGGCCGGACGACCCTGGTGATCGCGCACCGGCTGTCGACGGTGCGCGAGGCCGATCAGATCGCCGTGATGGACGCCGGCCGCGTGATCGAGATCGGGCAGCACGACGACCTCCTCGCGGCCGGCGGCCCCTACGCGCGCCTCCACCGGTTGCAGCTGTCGGAATCGGCGACCGCCGAGTGAGCCGCCACGTGGCCGGCAGGGCGACTCGCATATGCGGCGACGCCGTCATGCGCCGGCTCCGTAGATTCGCGCGCCGGAGCGCGCCATAAGGGCCTCAGTCGATGAGGACCACACCGTGAGCGACCTGACGTTCGAGATCCAAAGTCATCCCGCGCCGCGGACCGCCGAGGAGCGGGCCGCGCTGATGGCGAATCCAGGCTTCGGCAAGGTGTTCACGGACCACATGGTGGTGGCGCGGTACACGGCCGGCCGCGGCTGGCACGACGCGCGGATCCAGGCCCGCGAGGCCATCCCGCTGGATCCCGCCGCCGCGGTCCTGCACTACGCGCAGGAGATCTTCGAGGGTCTGAAGGCCTACCGCACCGCCGACGGCGGCGCGGCCCTGTTCCGGCCCGAGGCCAACGCCCTCCGCTTCCGCCGCTCGGCCGAGCGCATGGCGATGGCGCCGTTCCCCGAGGACGCCTTCGTGGAGGCCATGCGCAGGCTCGTCGAGATCGACCGCGCCTGGATCCCCGACACGCCGGACGGCAGCCTCTACCTGCGCCCGTTCATGATCGCCAGCGAGGCCTTCCTCGGTGTCAAGCCGGCCTCGGAATACCTGTTCGTGACGATCGCCTCGGCGGTCGGCTCGTACTTCAAGGACCCGACCGGGACCGTCACCGTGTGGGTCTCGGAGCACTTCACCCGCGCCGCCCCGGGCGGCACGGGCGCGGCCAAGTGCGGCGGCAACTACGCGGCGAGCCTCGCGGCGCAGTCGGAAGCGGCGTCCCAGGGCTGCGAGCAGGTGGTGTTCCTGGACGCGGCCGAGCGCCGCTACGTCGAGGAGCTCGGCGGCATGAACGTGTTCTTCGTGTTCGAGGACGGTACGCTGGTGACGCCGCCGCTCTCGGACAGCATCCTGCCCGGCATCACCCGCGACTCGGTGATCACCCTGGCCCAGGAGGCCGGCCTGACCGTGAAGGAGGAGCCCTACACGATCGACGCGTGGCGCGCCGACGTGCGGGAGGGTCGCCTCACCGAGGCCTTCGCCTGCGGCACCGCCGCGGTGATCACGCCGATCGGCACCGTGAAGGGCCGGGAGGAGAGCTTCACCATCGGGACCGGCAAGGCCGGCCCCGTGGCCCAGCGGCTGCGCAGCCTGCTGGTGGACATCCAGCGGGGCAATTCCAATGACGCCCATGGCTGGTTCCAGAAGATCTTCTAGGGCTCTTCGCCCGGCCGCGGCGGCGCGACCGGCGTCGGGACGGCCGGGCCTGCCTCCGGGACCCGGCAGGCGCCCGTGCCGGCCCCGTCCCGATCTGCCGGAGCGCGCAGGCTTCGACCTGGGTCTGCGGCCGGCCGCGCGGTCGCCGGACGCTTCCGGCACCGCCGTGCGTTCCCGCGGCGCGAGGCGATCCGACCGGAACGACCGATCCGCGACGCGGCGGACGCCCGCGTGACGGACGCCGCGATCCTCGCTCCCGACATCCCCGTCGGTCCCTGGAACCCGGGCGTCCGGTCCGATCTGCCGTCCGCGTTCCTGCCTCTGGTCACCGTCTACAGGCCGGAACACGTCGAGACGCCGCTCCGCGACGCCCTGGACCTGAGCGATCTCTGCGGGCTCCCCGCCCGCCAGCTCACGCGGTTCCGGGCCGGCCGCCTCGTCGTCCACGAGGTCCTGATCCGGGTCATGTCGGACCTGTCCGTGCCGGTCGGCGCGGTCTACGCCGATCTCGGCGTGAACTTCCGGGCCATCGTCGCGACGATCCTGCGCGAGGGAATCGAGCCCCGCCTCGGCGAGATCGAAGCCGCCCTCGCGGGCCTCCGCGCCGAGGCCGACACGGTGCTCGCCCGCGAGGTCGCCGCGATCCTGGACGAGCGGCCGGCCCCGCCGCCGCCGGAGCCGCGCTGGTTCGACCGGCTCCTCGGGCGGCGGCCCGCGATCATCGAGGCCCCGCGCGAGGATCTTCCGACCCGCGCCCTGCGCCACCTCGAAACCTGGCAGCGGCGCGCCGCCGAGGCCGGCGACGCCCTGGAGATCGCCGCCTGCGAGGCCCTGCGCGCCGTCGTGTCCGGCCTGATCGCCCGGCAGAACACCGTCATCCGCGACGCGGCCCTGCTGCGGACGATCGCGGGGACGCTCGTCTCGAACGGCTACGGCAGCCGCCGCATCGGCGAGCAGATCGAGCCCTGGATCGACGCGGTCGTGGAGGCGCAGCGCTACCGGCGGCTGGCGCCGCAGGATCATCCGGTGGTGATGAACGTGAAGGGCGCCTCGGCGTCCGGGAAGAGCACGATACGTCCCTACCAGCTCGGCCTCGCCAGGCGCCTGGGCATGGCGTGGTCGGACTTCGCGGTGATCACCCCGGATGTCTGGCGCAAGTACCTCCTCGACTATGACAGCCTGGGCGAGGCCTCGCGCTATGCCGGGACGCTGACCGGCTACGAGGTCGAGATCATCGACATGAAGCTCGACCGCTACGTCACCCGCAAGGCGGCGGAGCGGCGGATCTCCAACCTGCTGATCGACCGGTTCCGGTTCGACAGCTTCCAGGCCGAGGCCGGCTCGGACGGCGGCGGCCAGCTGCTCACCCGGTTCGGAGACCGGGTCTACATGCAGTTCATGGTCACGCCTCCGGCCGACACCGTGGAGCGGGCCTGGAAGCGCGGCGAACTGTTCGGCCGCTACAAGGCCGTGGAGGACCTGCTGGCCCACAACGTCGAGGCCTATACCGGGATGCCGCGCCTGTTCTTCAACTGGGCGCTCGCCCGCGACAAGCAGGTGGTCTGCGAGTTCCTCGACAACAGCGTGCCGCTGGGCGAGCGCCCGCGCACGATCGCCTTCTGGGCGGACGGCATCCTCAACATCCTCGACGTGAAGGGGCTGATCGACATCGACCGCTTCCGGAAGGTCGACATCTTCGCCCGCGGCCCCGAGGCGGTGTTCAAGGGCGCCGACCTCTCGGCAGCCGCCAACACCACCTTCCTGCGGGACTGCCTGCGCCGGATGGCCACCGTCCGATTTGTTCAGGCCGAGACCGGACGGGCGATCCTGCGACTCGACCGCGGACGCATCACCGCGCTGGATCCGGACACCCTCGCGGCGGTGAAGGCGGGCCCGGACTGGGAGGCCGCCTGCGCGGTCATCGGCTTCCCGGCCGATCCGGGCCCGATCTCCATCCTGGAGGAGACCCTGCACCCGGCGGACGCGCCGACGCTCGGCGCGTGGGGCCCGATTCCTGCAGCGGGGCAAACGGAATAATATCGCCGCCCTGACAGTTCATCCCGTCCGTCTCACGCTGGTATATTGCATACCTAGAACGGATGTGCATGATCGTCGGTGCATGAGAGACGCCGCCATAGCAAGGCCGCGCCGCCCAAGAGAGAGGCTCAGGGATGGAACGCCAGGATTCGCCGTCGGCGAAATGGTGGCAGCTCGCCTTCGGCGTGATCTGCATGGCCATGATCGCCAACCTTCAATACGGTTGGACATTGTTCGTGGACCCGATCGATCAGCGCTACCACTGGGGTCGCGCGGCGATCCAGCTCGCGTTCACGCTGTTCGTCGCCACCGAGACCTGGCTGGTCCCGGTCGAGGCGTGGTTCGTCGACCGCTACGGTCCGAAGATCGTGGTCGCCTTCGGCGGCGTGATGATCGCCCTAGCCTGGACGATCAACGCCTACGCCGACAGCTTGGCGATGCTCTATCTCGGCGCCGTCATCGCCGGCATCGGGGCGGGCTCGGTCTACGGCACCTGCGTGGGCAATGCGCTCAAGTGGTTCCCGCACCGCCGCGGCCTTGCCGCCGGTGCCACCGCGGCCGGCTTCGGCGCGGGTGCCGCCATCACGGTGGTGCCGATCGCCCGCATGATCGCGTCGAGCGGCTACCAGGACGCCTTCCTGTACTTCGGCATCGGTCAGGGTGTCGTGGTCCTCGCGCTCGCCTTCCTGCTGCGCAAGCCGTCGACCAACACGCCGGTCCAGCGCAAGAGCACCCGCCTGCCGCAGACCAAGGTCGACCGCAGCCCCCGCGAGGCGGTGCGCACCCCGGTCTTCTGGGTGATGTACGCCATGTTCGTGATGGTCGCCTCCGGCGGCCTGATGGCGGCGGCGCAGATCGCCCCGATCGCCCACGACTTCCAGGTAGCCGGCGTGCCGGTGAGCCTGTTCGGCCTCCAGATGGCGGCCCTGACGCTGGCGATCTCGCTCGACCGGATCTTCGACGGGTTCGGGCGACCGTTCTTCGGCTACGTCTCCGACAACATCGGCCGCGAGAACACGATGTTCATCGCGTTCTCGACGGCGGCTCTGGCGGTGATCGTGCTGCTGACCTACGGGCACACCCCTATGGTCTTCGTGCTGGCCACCGCAGTGTATTTCGGGGTCTTCGGCGAGATTTACTCGCTGTTCCCGGCGACCTGCGGCGATACGTTCGGCTCCAAGTACGCGGCCAGCAACGCCGGCCTGCTCTACACCGCCAAGGGCACCGCGGCCTTCCTCGTCCCCTTCGCCAGCATCCTGTCGGCGGCCTACGGCTGGTCAGCGGTGTTCACGCTGATCATCATCCTCAACGTGACGGCGGCGGCGATGGCGATGTTCGTCCTGCGCCCGATGCGGGCCCGCTACCTCGCCACGGAGGAGCAACCCGCGGCGCTCGGCGCCCAGCCGATCCGGGCGGCCTGACCGGCCCCCGCCCCACGACGTCGCGCGAGCGATGTCCGACCGTCACGGATCCCCCGCCCGCCCCCTGTTCGGGAGCGCGGGGGATCCCCCAGCCAGCCGGCGCCGAGAGCCGCCCGT
This sequence comes from Methylobacterium mesophilicum, assembly GCF_036441335.1. Lineage (GTDB taxonomy): Bacteria > Pseudomonadota > Alphaproteobacteria > Rhizobiales > Beijerinckiaceae > Methylobacterium > Methylobacterium mesophilicum_B. Next base: position 75,482 of record NZ_MLBW01000006.1, on the reverse strand, counting down.
ACACACCGATCCTCCGGGAGAAACCGTGATGACCGCAGTCGCCAAGATCGTCCACACCGCCCCCGAGGTCGAGGCAGAGCCCGAGCTGACCGACGGCTTCCACCTCGTCATCGACGCGCTCAAGCTCAACGGCATCGAGACGATCTACGGTGTCCCGGGGATCCCGATCACCGACCTCGGCCGCATGGCCCAGGCCGAGGGGATGCGGGTGATCTCGTTCCGCCACGAGCAGCACGCCGGCAACGCCGCGGCGATCGCGGGCTTCCTCACCCAGAAGCCGGGCATCTGCCTCACCGTCTCGGCCCCGGGCTTCCTGAACGGCCTGACGGCGCTCGCCAACGCCACCACCAACTGCTTCCCGATGATCCTGATCTCGGGCTCCTCCGAGCGCGAGATCGTCGACCTGCAGCAGGGCGACTACGAGGAGATGGACCAGCTCGCCATCGCCAAGCCCCTGTGCAAGGCGGCCTTCCGCGTCCTGCACGCCGCCGATATCGGCATCGGCGTCGCCCGCGCCATCCGCGCCGCCTGCTCGGGCCGGCCGGGCGGCGTCTACCTCGACCTGCCCGCCAAGCTGTTCTCCCAAGTGATGGACGCCGAGGCCGGCCAGAAGTCGCTGGTCAAGGTGATCGATCCGGCGCCGGCCCAGCACCCCGCCCCCGAGGCGATCGCCCGGGCGCTGGAGGTCCTGAAATCCGCCAAGCGGCCGCTGATCGTGCTCGGCAAGGGCGCCGCCTACGCCCAGGCCGACGCCGCCATCCGTTCGCTGGTCGAGACCAGCGGCATCCCCTACGTGCCGATGAGCATGGCCAAGGGCCTCCTGCCCGACACCCACCCGCTCTCGGCCGGCGCGGCGCGCTCCACGGCGCTGAAGGACTCGGACGTGGTGCTGCTGGTCGGCGCCCGGCTGAACTGGCTGCTGTCGCACGGCAAGGGCAAGAGCTGGGGCGAGCCGGGCTCGACCAAGTTCATCCAGATCGACATCGAGCCCCGCGAGATGGACTCGAACGTCGAGATCGTCGCCCCGGTGGTCGGCGATATCGCCTCCTGCGTGCAGGCGCTGCTCGACGGCATGGGCAAGGGCTGGCAGCAGCCCCCGTCCGACTGGATCGAGACGCTCAAGAGCAAGCGCGAGGCGAACGTCGCCAAGATGGCGCCCAAGCTCATGAGCAACGCCGCGCCCATGAACTTCCACGCCGCGCTCGGCGCGCTGCGTACCATCGTCAAGGAGCGGCCGGACGCGATCCTGGTCAACGAGGGCGCCAACACCCTCGACCTCGCCCGGGGCATCATCGACATGTACCAGCCGCGCAAGCGCCTGGACGTCGGCACCTGGGGCATCATGGGCATCGGCATGGGCTTCGCCGTCGCGGCCGCCGTCGAGACCGGCAAGCCGGTGCTCTGCGTGGAGGGTGACAGCGCCTTCGGCTTCTCCGGCATGGAGGTCGAGACGATCTGCCGGTACGGCCTGCCGGTCTGCATCGTGGTGTTCAACAACAACGGCATCTACCGCGGCACCGACACGGACCCGACCGGCCGCGACCCCGCCACCACGGTGTTCGTGCCGGATTCCCGCTACGACAAGATGATGGAGGCCTTCGGCGGCGTCGGCTACCACGTCACCACGCCGGACGAGCTGACCCGCGCGGTCAACGAGGCGATGAACTCGGGCCGCCCGGCCCTGGTCAACGCCGTCATCGACCCGGCCGCCGGCAGCGAGAGCGGCAACATCGGCAGCCTGAACCCGCAGAGCGGGATCAAGAAGAAGAAGTGAGGCCGAGTCCCTCGCGGGATCTCTGACACCACACCATCGAAGCCGGGCTCGCGTGTCGAGCCCGGCGCTCTGCTTTAGCGAGAACGGCGGCGCGGTCCAGTTCCGCGCCGAGCGCGTGGACGGCTTCGCCGCGCTCGCCGTGACGGCGCCGGATCCGTCATCCGTTCGGTGACGGTGCATCCATGATCGACCCCGACCTCGCCGGCCGCCTGCACTTCCGCCACCGGCTCCCGACCGAGGAGCCCCTCCCCCAGGGCCGGCACGACCTCGGCCTCTTCGCCGAGCGCGACGCGGTGCTGGTCGTCCCCGACGGGCTCGATCCGCGCCGCCCCTGCCCGCTCGTGGTGCTGTTCCACGGCGGCGGCGGCAGCGCCGAGCGCATCCTGCCGATGCTGGAGGCGCACGCCCGGTCCGAGCGCTTCCTGCTCCTCGCACCGCAATCCCTGTTCCCGACCTGGGACGTCGTCATCGCCGGCCACGGGCCCGACCGGGAACGCGTCGCGGCGGCGCTGGCGCACGTCGCCGACCGGTTCCTGCTCGATCCGCAGCGCCTCTGCTTCGCGGGCCACTCGGACGGCGGCAGCTACACCCTCTCCCTGGGGCTCGCGAACGGCGACGTGGCGCGCCACCTGATCGTCTCGTCGGCCGGGTTCCTGTCGGTACACATGCAGGTCGGCGCGCCGCGCATCTTCCTGTCGCACGGGACGCAGGACGAGCAGATCCCGATCGACCGGAGCGCCCGGGTCCACGTGCCGGCCCTGCGCGAGGCCGGCTATCCGGTCACCTACGTCGAGTATGACGGCCCGCACGCCCACCAGCCGGACGTGGTGGCGCAGGCGGTCGCGTTCTTCCTGGCGGATCCGCCCGACGGCACCTGAGGCTCAGGCCAGGGCGGCCCGGGACGGCGCGCGGGCGCGGATCGGCGCCTCGGGCGCCTCGGCCTCGGACAGGAGCGCCGGGATCAGGTCGGTCTGCGAGACGATCCCGACCAGGCGGCCGTCGGCGTCGACCACCGGAAGGTGGTGAAGGCCCGCCTCCGACATCCGCGGCACCAGCGCAGCCACGGGCGTGTCGGGACCGACCGGCTCGACCGCGCTCATGATGTCGGCCGCGCAGCCGTGGGGGGCACGGCCGCGCTCGGCGGTGAGGCGCAGGCGGCGGCCGAGGCCGAGGCGCGGCCCGCTCCGGTCCCAGGCGGCCTTGTCGAGGAGATCGGTCTGCGTCACGATTCCGAGGATGCGGGCGCCCTCGTCGGTGACCGGAAGCGCCTTGATCCGGTGACGGCGCAGCAGCCGCATGGCCTCGGCGAGCGGCGCGTCCGGCGCCACGGCGATCACGTCGCGCGACATGATCGCCGCGCAGGTGATCGGGCCCGAGCGGCGCCCGTAGACCCGCATCTGCACGCGCCGCAGGATCTGCTCCAGGTCGCTCCGGTCGACGTCGAGCAGCTGGTCGAAATCCTCCAGCGCGGCGTCGAGGTCCGAGGCCCGGAAGCCGACGCGGGCTTCCGAGGGCGGATCGGCCGTCCGGGGCCCGGCCGGGCGCAGGTGCGGATAGGTGCGCCCGGTGAGGTTGTTGAACAGCAGGGCGGTGGTCAGCAGCAGCAGCGAGTTGGCGGCTACCGGCCAGAGCACGAAGCCGTAGCCCAGCTCCCGGATCGCCGGGCCGCCGAGGACCGCCGTCAGCGCCACGGCCCCGCTCGGCGGGTGCAGGCAGCGCAGGGCCATCATCAGAGCGATCGCCACCCCGATGGCGCAGGACGCCGCCACGAACGGGTCGCCGATCCAGGCCGCCGCCGTGACGCCCACGAGTGCCGCCACGATGTTGCCGCCGAGGATCGACCAGGGCTGCGCCAGGGGGCTCGCCGGCACGGCGAAGAGGAGCACCGCCGAGGCGCCCATCGGGGCGATCAGCACCGGCAGCGCCTCGGCCGGGACGGAGGCACGGCAGACGAAGCCGGTCGCGAGGATGCCCACGAGGGCACCGGCGGCGGAGCGCAGGCGCTCGCGCTTGCTGACCGGGGTCAGCTCCGGCAGGAACCGGCTGAGGAACGCGCGCATCGGGTCCGGGGCTCGCACATGAAAAGGACGGCGCCCGTGAGCGCCGTCCTGTCTCAGGAACGCTGAGGTCGGGCGGTCTCTATCAGACCGCGCGGGCCTCGTGCATCGCCCGGATCTGCTCCTGGGTGTAGCCCAGGTCTGCGAGCACCTCATCGGTGTGCTCGCCCAGCAGCGGCGACGCCTTCACCTCGACCTGCATGTCGGAGAACTTGATCGGGCTGCCGACGGTCAGGTACTTGCCGAGCTTCGGGTGGGCGACCTCGACGACGGTGCCGCTCTCGCGCAGGGACTTGTCCTCGGCGATCTCCTTCATCGACAGAACCGGCGCGCAGGGGATGTCGTAGGTGCGCAGGATGTCGACAGCCTCGAACTTGGTCTTGTCGGCGAGCCACTCCTCGATCGTCTTGAAGATGTCGAAGATCTTGTCCTGGCGGGCGCGGGGGGTGTTGTAGCCCGGATCGCTGATCCACTCCTCCTTGCCGAGCGCCTTGCAGATCGGCGCCCAGGCATGGCCCTGGATCGTGAAGTAGATGTAGGCGTTCGGGTCGGTCTCCCAGCCCTTGCACTTCAGCACCCAGCCCGGCTGGCCGCCGCCGCCCGCGTTGCCGCCCCGCGGCACCACGTCCGAGAACTCGCCGTGGGGATACTGCGGGTACTCCTCGAGGTAGCCGAGGGCGTCGAGGCGCTGCTGGTCGCGCAGTTTCACGCGGCAGAGGTTGATCACCGAGTCCTGCATCGACACGGCGACCTTCTGGCCCTTGCCGGTCTTGTTCTTCTGGTGAAGCGCCGTGAGGATGCCGATGGCGAGGTGCATGCCGGTGTTGGAATCGCCGAGCGCGGCGGCGCTGACGGTGGGCGGCCCGTCCCAGAAGCCCGTGGTCGAGGCGGCACCGCCCGCGCACTGGGCGACGTTCTCGTAGACCTTCAGGTCCTCGTAGTGGTGGCCGTCCGAGAAGCCCTTCACCGAGGCGAGGATCATGCCCGGGTTCAGCTCCTGGATGCGGGCCCAGGAGAAGCCCATCCGGTCGAGGGCGCCGGGACCGAAATTCTCGACCATGACGTCGGAATCCTGGATGAGCTTCTCGAGGACTTCCTTGCCGGCCTGAGTCTTGGTGTCGAGGGTGAGCGAGCGCTTGTTGGAGTTCAGCATCGTGAAGTAGAGCGCGTCCGCGTCTTCGACGTGGCGCAGCTGGGTGCGCGTGACGTCGCCGGCGCCAGGACGCTCGACCTTGATCACGTCGGCGCCGAACCAAGCGAGCAGCTGCGTGCAGGCCGGGCCGGCCTGGACGTGCGTGAAGTCGATGATCTTGATGCCTTCCAGCGGCTTGCTCATTGGGCGTTCTCCCTGTGCGGTTTGGTGATCGGAACCTTCGGATCGTCCGGCGGGCTCAAGGCGCCCGGCGGGTCGGATCCGAGGAAGCTTCGAGTTCGGCGACGCGCTGGCGCAGGCGCTTCTCCTCGGCCCAGCGCTCGGTCTCGTCACGGATCACGGCGACGATCCCGGTCACGTGGTCTGAGGCGTCCCGCACCATCCCCACCGTGAAGGCGATGGAGAGCTGGCGGCCGTCCTTGTGGAGCGCCGGCACCCTCAGGGTCTCCGCCCCGTAGCGGGTGACGCCGGTGCGCATGGTCTTGGCGTAGCCGTCCCAGTGGCGCCGACGGTGCCGCTCGGGCGTGATCAGATCGAGCGTCTGGCCGAGCGCCTCGGCGGCGGTGAAGCCGAAGATGCGCTCCGCGGCCGGGTTCCAGACCGTGATGGCGCCCTCCGGATCGGACACCACCACGGCGTCGCCGATCGCCTCGGCCAGTCCGTGGGTTGCGGAGGAACCGGGCGCGGCCAGCGTCGGCCCGGTCTCGGTCATGGGCGCCACCCGGCCTGCGGCGCGGATGAGTGTCGGGTCGCGGCAGTCCGGCGCCTTGTCATGGGGCGGCCCTTCCTGAACGTCACGCGCGGGAGCGGCGTTAAAATTCCTGTCCCGCATCCTTGAAGGGCCGTCACCCGCCCTCTTCGGTTGGTATTTGGTATGCCAAATGGAGAATGGCGTCAACCGGCGGGGTGACAGGTGGAACTTTTCTTCAAGCCCGCGATCCCGATCCGGATCGGACCGGACTCCGAGCGAGCGCCGCCCGTCCGTGGCCAGGCAGCCCAGCGAGGCGGCCATGTCCTTCTCAGATTTGCCGCTTTCGGCGAGCAGGAGGTCGTCGTCAGACAGCTCGGACCGGCGGTTCGGCACACCGCCCTGGAGACCATCTCGGTGATCCGTTTCGAGAAAGTCAGCAAGGTCTACCGCACGGAAGGTCACCGGCGGACTATCCTGGAGCAGGTGTCGTTCACCCTGAAGCCGGGCGTGTCCTACGGCATCCTCGGCATCAACGGCGCAGGAAAGTCGACCACGATGCGGCTGATCGCCGGCACCGAGGACGCGACGCGCGGCCGGATCCACCGCGGCCTCCGGGTCTCCTGGCCCCTCGGCTTCGCCGGCGGCTTCCACCCCAAGATGACCGGGCGCGACAACGTCACGTTCGTGGCGCGCATCTACGGCGAGGATCCGCGCAAGGTGCTCGACTTCGTCGAGGACTTCTCGGAGCTCGGAAGCTACCTCGACGTTCCGATCTACACGTACTCGTCGGGCATGGGCGCGCGACTCGCCTTCGGCATGAGTATGGCGATCCCGTTCGACTGCTACCTGATCGACGAGATCACCTCGGTCGGCGACGCGCGGTTCTCGAAACGCTGCGACGAGGTGTTCTCGCAGCGCCGGAAGAACGCCGACATCATCATGGTCTCGCACTCCATGGAGACGATCCGCCAGTGGTGCACGCAGGGGCTGGTCCTGCTGAACGGTCGTGCGATCATCTACGAGGACGTGAACGACGCCATCGAGGTGTACAGGCGCCTCAACGCCTGACCGGCCCGGCAGCGGCCGGACCGCGACGACATGCTTTTGCCGCCTCGCCGTGCGAGAGACGATCGCGGCGCCGCGTGCGGCGCGGTCGGGATCCCGGTGACGGATCGACCTTCGAGGCCGGGGAGGCCGGGAATCAGACCATGAACATGGAGATCCGGAAGGCCGAGGGGCAGCCGGTCACGCCCGCGGACCGCCAGCAGGCTGTCAGCGAGTCGCTGCGGCAGATCGCGCGCATGTCGCGCTTCGCCGATCGCAAGAAGGGCATCCGGTCCTACCAGGCCGACGCCAAGAACGATCCCTGGATTCCCATCCTGTTCGTCGTCTGCTTCCTGCTGCCGACGCTCGCCGGAGCGGTCTATTACGGCCTGATCGCGTCGGACCGCTACGTCACCGAGGCGCGGTTCGCGATCCGGCCCGCCATCGGCTCGGCCGATAAGACGTCCACGGACACCGGCGGGTCGAATTCCGGCATGGCGAGCCAGATGGTGGCGCAGGACACGCTGATCACGCGCGAGTTCATCCTGAGCCGGCCGATGCTGGAGCTCCTCGAAGCGCAGTTGCCGCTGCGCCAGTGGTTCAGCAACGAGTCCATCGATTACTTCTCGCGATTCGATCCGGAGAAGCCGATCGAGAAGTTCGTCCGCTACTGGAAGCGGCGCGTCGACGTCGAGGTCGAGGCCGGATCCGGCATCCTGTCGGTGGAGGTCGAGGCCTTCGATCCCCAGGAATCCCTCGCCATCGCCAGGGCCGTCATGAAGGAGGCCGAGCGCAAGGTGAACGACCTCAGCGTCAAATCGCGCGAGGATGCAGTCGCCGAGAGCACCCGGGAGCTGCGGCTCGCCGAGGAGCGCATGACCAAGATCCGCCTCGCGACCCGCGACCTGCGCAACCGCGAGGGTGTGCTCGACGCGCAGAAGACCAACGACATCAACGTCAAGATGATCGCCGAGATGCGGGCCTCGCGGATCAACCTCGCGCTCCAGCTCGCGATCGGGCAGCGTGACCTCGGGCCCGACGCGCGCCGGATCATCGACATCAAGCAGCAGATCAAGGACCTCGACGACAACATCGCCCGGATCGAGCGGCAATCCGCCAGCCAGGATCCGGAGCAGAAGCGCCTGCTCTCGGACGCGTTGACCAAATTCGAGGTCCTGGAGAACGACCGCAAGAACGCCGAGAAATACTATCAGCAGGTGCTGACCGCCCACGAGCGCGCGCGCATCATCGCGGCCCGGCAGATCGAGTTCTTCAGCCCGATCGTCGAGCCGGTGAAGGCGGAATCCTCCACCGAGCCGCGGCGGCTCCTGATGATCGGGCTCATCACCGCGGGGGCGGGCGTCCTGTTCGGCGCCGCGATGTTCGCCCGGAAGATGATGGCCTGACGACCGCAGCCGGGACTCACCCGGGACAACTCGCGATCCTCAGCGGCCGGGCCCGGCACCCCGCTCTCCGGCCGCCGGGCCGATCGTGCCGCCGGTCCAGCCCTGCGCCCGCCAGCCCTCGGCGCGCTCGTCGAGATCGATCGACCCCGCGTGGTCGAGGATGGACAGGACGCGCTCGGCCCGGGATTCGTCGGCGCGCACCGTCACCAGAGTGCCGCCCCGGCGCACGCCCTCGGCGTAGGTCTCGGCCTCGTCGGCGCTGAGGCCCGCCGCCGTCAGGCCGCCGATCAGGCCGCCCGCTGCGGCGCCCACCCCGGCCCCCGTCACGGTGGCGACGAGCCAGCCCGCCGCCACCACCGGACCGAGCCCCGGTATCGCCAGGAGACCCAGGCCCGCGAGCAGGCCGGCGCCGCCGCCCAGCACCGTCCCCACCGTGGCGCCGGTGCCGGCGGAATCGGCGGCGTCCACTGGACGGGCAACGGCGGTCCCGGCCGATGGCGGCGGGGCCCCGGGCTCGTCGCGATTCGCGATGATGCTGATGTCGGCGTGGGGGATACCGGCGGCCTCCAGCCGGTCCACCGCACCCGCGGCGGCATCGTAATCGTCGAACAGGGCGGTCAGGGCGCGCAGGGCCATCGAACTCTCCCGGGATTGGCGGGCCTGGGCCCGGCGACGTGACGACGGGGCGGGCGGCCCGGACGCGGGCTCGGTCGGGTCGACGCTCTCACCGTCCGATCAAGCGATCGCGGCGGCCCGGGTTCCCGTCACCGCCAGCCCCATCTTAACGCCGCGCTAACCATCCGCTCGGCAGATCTTGCCGGGTACGTCCCGGGTCGGCGCCGGGCGAACGGCAGCGGATGGCATCGATGGCAGAGACGGCGAGCGCGCCGGCACAGACGGGAGCAGCGGCGGCGGTCCTCGGCCAGCTGACCCTGCCGACGCGCGGCGACCTCCAGGCGCTGTCGAAGCGGTCCGACCTGCTGTTCGCCACCGGCGTACTGGGGATCCTGGCGGTCCTGATCTTCCCGCTGCCGGCGATCCTGCTCGACCTGCTGCTCGCCGTGTCGATCATCCTGTCGGTGCTGATCATGATGACCGGCCTGTCGATCGACAACCCGCTGGAATTCACCGTCTTCCCGACGCTGCTGCTCATCGCCACGATGCTGCGGCTCGCCCTGAACCTCGCCTCGACGCGCCTGATCCTCGGGCACGGCCACGAGGGGACGGCGGCGGCCGGGCACGTGATCGAGGCCTTCGGCCACTTCGTGATGGGCGGCAACTTCGTCATCGGGATCATCGTGTTCGCGATCCTGATCATCGTGAACTTCGTGGTGATCACGAAAGGCTCGGGCCGCATCGCGGAGGTGGCGGCCCGCTTCACCCTCGACGCGATGCCCGGCAAGCAGATGGCCATCGACGCCGACCTGTCGGCCGGCCTGATCGACGAGAAGGCCGCGAAGGCCCGGCGCGCGGCGCTCGAGGAGGAATCCTCCTTCTTCGGCGCCATGGACGGTGCCTCGAAATTCGTGCGCGGCGACGCGGTGGCGGCCCTGCTGATCACGTTCATCAACGTGGTCGGCGGCATCATCATCGGTGTGGCGCAGCAGGGTCTGAGCTTCGGCGAGGCCGCCAAGAGCTACACCCTGCTGACCATCGGCGACGGCCTCGCGAGTCAGGTCCCGGCGCTGATCGTGTCGACGGCGGCGGGCCTGCTGGTCTCGAAGGCCGGCGTGCGCGGCGCCGCCGACAAGGCGCTCGGCAAGCAGCTCGCGCACTACCCCAAGGCGCTGGGCATGTCGGCGGCGGTGATGCTGCTGATCGCCCTCCTGCCGGGCATGCCGATGCTGCCCTTCGTCCTGCTGGGCGGCGGGGCCGGCTACGCGGCGTGGCGCATCAACAAGAACGCCAAACTGGCGCCGCCCCTCGACGCCCAGGGCGCCCCGATGGACGCCGCCGCGGTCGCCGCGGCCGGCGCCGCCAAGGAGGAGACGGTCACCGACCTGCTGAAGCTCGACGACCTCAAGCTCGAGATGGGCTACGCGCTCCTCGCCCTCGTCAACGGCGAGGGCCAGGACCGGCTCACCGACCAGATCAAGGCCCTGCGCCGCCAGCTCGCCGCGGAGCTGGGCTTCGTGATGCCGTCGGTGCGCATCCTCGACAACGTCCAGCTCGACGCCAACGCCTACGTGGTCCGGGTCAAGGAGATCGAGGCGGGCACCGGACGGATCTTCCCAGGCCAGTTCATGGCGATGGACCCGATGGGCGGTCAGGTTCAGCTGCCCGGACAGCACATGCTGGAGCCGACCTTCGGCCTGCCGGCGACCTGGATCGACGCGGCCCTGCGCGACCAGGCCCAGCTCAAGGGCTACACGGTGGTCGATGCCGCCACCGTCGTTTCGACGCATCTCACCGAGGTCATCAAGGCCCACGTCTCCGAGCTCCTCAACCACGTCGAGGTCTCGAAGCTGCTCCGCGAGCTGCCCAAGGAGCACGCCGAGCTGCTCAAGGAGATCGTGCCGTCGCAGATCTCCACCACCGGCATACAGCGCGTGCTGCAGTTCCTGCTCGCCGAGCGGGTCTCGATCCGCGATCTCGGGGCGATCGTGGAGGCGGTCGCCGAGGTGGCGGGTGCCGTGAAGAACCCCCGCGACGTGGTCGAGCACGTCCGGGCGCGCCTCGGCCGACAGATCTGCGCGCAGTACCAGGATCCGAACGGCATGCTGCCGATCATCACCCTGTCGCCGGCCTGGGAGCAGGCGTTCATGGAGTCCATCGTGGGCGAGCGGGAGGAGCGCTACCTCGCGATGCAGCCCTCGAAGCTCAGCGAGTTCGTCAACACCGTGCGCGACCGCTTCGAGACGGCGGCGCGCCAGGGCGAGATGCCGGTGCTGGTCACCTCGGCCCAGACGCGGCCGTTCGTGCGCTCGATCATCGAGCGATTCCGCCGCGAGACGCCGGTGATGAGCCAGGCCGAGATCCACCCGCGGGCGCGGCTGCGGACGGTGAACTCGATCTGACGATCGACGGACGGCGTCGCCCGCGCCACCGCACCCTCCCGCGGCCCGTCCGACGATCCAGGCGCCCACGCGTCGTAAGGTCGGCGGCGCGATCCCGGGCGCGTGCGGTACGGCGTTGGGGGACCGGCGCGACGGTGTCGCGCCGATCGTCGAGGATGCCTTCAGCCCTCTCAGATCGCCTTCTGCTTGAGCTCCCGCTCCATCTCGTGGGCGTCGAGGCCGGGAACGACGACGGGCGGTTCCGGCACCGCGGCCGCCTTATGCCCGTGCGCGGCCGAGCCGATCGCCGCGGCCAGCCGCGAGCGCTCGAAGGCGATCACGACGATCACCGAGACCAGGGCCGGGAGCCAGAAGTAGAAGATCCGGAAGATGATCACCGCCGCGATGATCGCGTCCTTCTGCGCCTCGTCGGTGATGTGCATCGCGGTGATGAACACGATCTCGAACACGCCGAGACCCCCGGGCGCGTGCGAGGCCAGAGCCACCGAGAACGAGGCCAGGAAGATCGCCAGGACCGGGATGAAACCCGGGTTCATCGCCTCCGGCAGGGCGAAGTAGATGATGCCCGCCGCGCCCAGCAGCTCCAGCGGCGCAGCCAGCAGCTGGCGCCCCATGATGCCGGGCCGGGGATACTCCAGCTTGAACGACCGGATGTGCAGCGGGCGCAGGTGCAGGATCGAGCCGATCACGTACAGGCCGACGAAGCCCAGCATGCCGATGCCGACGACCAGCGCGGTCTTGGGATCGGTGAGGAAGCCCGGCAGCTTGCCCTCGAGCCGCGTCAGCAGGTGTGGGTCGACCACCAGCGTGAAGCCGCCGAGGAGGACGGTCCCGAGGAAGAACGTGAACGAGCAGAGCGCCACCAGCACGGCGACCTGCGCCGCCGTCAGGCCCTTGGCCGTGTAGGCGCGGTAGCGGACCAGCGCGCCCGAGAAGACCGAGGCGCCGATGTTGTGCGAGAGCGCGTAGGTCGTGAACGAGCAGAGCGAGACGAAGAGCCACGAGATGTGGCGCACGCCCAGGTGCAGCAGCGCGATCCGGTCGTACCAGGCGAGCGCCGCGTAGGCGACGAGCGTCGAGAGGGCCGCCAGCAGGATCCGGTGCGGTGGGATCGCGAGGATCGCGGCCCAGATCGCCGAGAGCGAGGTCGTCTTCAATTCCTGATAGAGGAAATAGCCCGATATCACGACGGCCGCGAGGCCGATCAAGGGCCAGATGAACTCGCTGATCTTCTTCATGAACACCGACGCCCTGGGGAGAGCCCCTGATGCGCCGGCACGCGACGCGCTGCAAGCGGCATCGCGCCGCCGCGATCCCCCTTGTCAGGTGATCGTGACGGTTTCGTGCCGCGGGAGCCGGCCGAGCGGTCCGACGGACCGGGTCAGCCCCGGGCGCGGTTGAGGCCGATCCCGTCCATGGCGGCCTGGTCGCGGGCCGATTCGGCTGCGCGCTCGGCAGTCCGCTCGCGGTCGTTCAGGATCTCGACCTTCTTGAGCTCCTCGAACGCCTCGCCCAGCTCGGCCTTCGCCTCGGCGAGCTGGCCCTCGAGCGCCTGGGCGGACTGGATCATGTTGTCCCGGCGCGTCGCCGCCGCACGGGCGTAAGTCGGGTAGGCGAAGTGACCGACGTCGGTGATTCCGGCCCGGGCCTCCTCGACGGCGACCTCGCGATCGAGCTCCACCGCCATGCGCTGGAAGTCGGCCATCATCATCTCGATCTGGGTCACGCGCCGGCGCTTCTCGTCGACCTGGAAGCGGCGCAGGCGGATCAGCGTGTCACGCGATTTCATCAGGACGCTCACTCCACGCAACGCTTGAGGCCGCGCCCGGGATCGTGCCCGGACCGAGCCTGTGTGCGAGCCTGCCCAAGGCAGACCCGCCCGGATCCCCCACGTGCACCATGATCGCGCCGAAGCGTTAACGCCCCGGCCCATGATGCTCAGGCCCCGCCGATGATCTGGGAGAGCCGTGCGTAACCATCGCCGATGGACGTTGCTTCTTCCTTACCCTGCCCCAGAAAAGCCTCAAGATCGGGCATGAGCGCGACCGCCTCGTCGACTTCCTGCGAGGAGCCGGCCCGGTAGGCGCCGAGCCGGATCAGTTCTTCCATGTCGGCGAAGGTCGACAGAATACGCCGTGCCCGCCGGACCACCGGGAGAAAGGCCGGATCGCAGGAGCGCGGCATGGTGCGCGAGACCGAGCGCAGCACGTTGATCGCCGGGTAGCGGCCGCGCTCCGCGATCGCGCGCTCCATGACGATGTGCCCGTCGAGGATGCCCCGCACCGCGTCGGCGACGGGCTCGTTGTGGTCGTCGCCCTCGACCAGGACGGTGAACAGCGCCGAGATCGTGCCCTGCCCCACCCCGGGACCGGCGCGCTCGAGCAGGCGGGGCAGTTCCGAGAAGACCGTCGGCGTGTAACCCTTGGCGGTCGGCGGCTCGCCGGCGGCGAGACCGATATCGCGCTGGGCCATGGCGAAGCGCGTGATCGAGTCGATCATGCACAGGACCTTGGCACCCTGATCGCGGAAGTGCTCGGCGACCGACAGGGTCACGTAGGCCGCGTTCCGGCGCATCAGGGCCGGCTCGTCTGAGGTCGCCACCACGACAACCGAGCGCGCGAGGCCGGCGGCGCCGAGATCGTCCTGGAGAAATTCCTGCACCTCGCGGCCGCGCTCGCCCACGAGGCCGATCACAGCCACGTCGGCGGCGGTGTAGCGGGCCAACATCGACAGCAGCACCGACTTTCCGACGCCGGACCCTGCGAAGATGCCCATCCGCTGGCCGGCGCACATGGTCAGGAAGGTGTTGATGCACCGGACACCCAGATCCAGCGGGCCGCCGACCCGGGTGCGGGCATGGGCGGGGGGCGGATCCGCGCGCAGGGGATAGACATCACCGCCCTGCGCCAGGGGTCCGAGCCCGTCGACCGGCCGCCCGAGGGCGTCGATCACCCGGCCGAGCCACGCGCCGGAGGGCCGGATCGCGCCGGCCGACTCGTCGCGGACATAGGCGGGGCAGCCGCGCCGCACGCCCTCGAGCGAGCCGAACGGCATCGCCAGGGCCCGATCACCCTGGAAGCCGATGACCTCGCAGGGGACGAGCCCGTGGCCATTGGCGCCCTCCACGTCGACCCGGCCGCCGAGTCGCATCGCGGCCACAGGTCCGGCGACCTCGACCAGCAGGCCGCGGATCGCCACAACCCGCCCGAACGTCTCCAGCACCTCGATCCGCTCCAGCGCGGCCTGCGCCGACGCGAGCGAAGCAACGGATCTTGCCGGATCCTGTGTCATCGGCCTGGCTCTCAACGCTTCGTTTACCGGCCTCCTTAACACTGCGGGTCACGGGCTCGTAGCGGCTCGATCCGGGTCGCGACCACAATCGCGCCCGACGAAGTCGTACCGGTGTGTCCGACGGACAACACCGGGGATCGAATCGTTACGGAGGAAGTACTTACGCCGAAGGGGGCGAGCGGCCTGGACGGGAGCGCATCGGAAACGGGGCCGAGGGCGAGGCCGGGGGAACGGTGTTTCTCCTGTCAAGCTCGCGGAACTTCGTACGAGACGCTTGCGGGCAGGAATCAGGTTTTGTTAACGATTAATCCATAGCGTTCCACGTCAAGAGCGACGGAGCGCCCGTCCACAGGCCGGTGGCGGGCGAAGGCTGGGACGTGTCTGCGCGCTGATGCGGCCGGCGGGGCTGGGGACCGACGATGCGGGTACTTTTGATCGAGGACGACAGCGCGACCGCGCAGAGCATCGAGCTGATGCTCAAGTCCGAGAACTTCAACACCTACACCACCGACCTCGGGGAAGAGGGTGTCGATCTCGGTAAGCTGTACGATTACGACATCATCCTCCTCGATCTGAACCTGCCCGACATGTCGGGCTACGAGGTGCTCCGCTCGCTGCGCGTGGCGAAGGTGAAGACGCCGATCCTGATCCTGTCCGGCATGGCCGGCATCGAGGACAAGGTGAAGGGCCTCGGCTTCGGCGCGGACGACTACCTCACCAAGCCGTTCCACAAGGACGAGCTGGTGGCGCGCATCCACGCCATCGTGCGCCGCTCGAAGGGTCACGCCCAGTCGGTCATCACCACCGGCGACCTGATCGTGAACCTCGACCAGAAGACCGTCGAGGTCGGCGGCGCCCGGGTGCACCTCACCGGCAAGGAGTACCAGATGCTGGAACTCCTCTCGCTGCGGAAGGGCACGACGCTCACCAAGGAGATGTTCCTGAACCATCTCTACGGCGGCATGGACGAGCCGGAGCTGAAGATCATCGACGTCTTCATCTGCAAGCTGCGCAAGAAGCTCGCCAACGCCAGCCAGGGCAAGAACTACATCGAGACCGTCTGGGGCCGCGGCTACGTGCTGCGCGAGCCGATGGACGGCGAGGAGCGCATGGCGGTCTGATCCGCCGGTCGCGCCGACTCGTGAAAAGCCCCGCGCGGTCCGGCCGCGCGGGGCTTTCGCGTTCCGGACGTGTCGGCAGCCCTCACCGCGTCCGGGTGGCGGCGAAGACCTGCGCGGCCGGCGCGATCACCACGTAGCCGCCGCAGGGCGCGGCCCGGCTGATCACCGCGCTGGCCACGCCCCAGATGTAGGTGCCGCGGCGATCCTGGGCGACGACCGGGCCGCCGGAATCGCCGAAGCAGACGCGGGCGCCGTTGGCCCGGGCGATGGTCAGCCCGGTGCTGCTCGCAGCGACCGGCGTCAGTGTGGCGGTGCGCAGGCGCCCGACCGTCCGGCCGGAGAGGCCGGCTCCGGCGATGCGCAGGCTCTTGGGGACGCGGCCCGGATCCGCCGCCAGCGGGACCGGTCGCCGGTCGCGCACCGCCTCGGTCAGGCGCAGGACCGCCAGGTCGAGGGAGAGATCGGAGAGGCTGACGCCCGAGGCCTCGTTCGGCAGCATCTCCCCCGGATCCGGACTGTAGCGGGCGGCGACCCGCGCTCCGTAGACCGGCCGCGCCGGCTCGCTGCCCCTGAAGAACACCACGAGCGCGCCCAGCGGATCACCGTTGACGCAATGGGCTGCAGTGAGCACGAGATCCGGCGCGATCAGCACGCCGGTGCAGCGGGTCAGGTTCGGCGCCTCCTCGGGCCGGGTGATCGTGCCGATCGCCACGGTCGCCTGCGCCAGGGCGTCCCGGCCGGCAGCCGACCCGCCGTCGATCGCGGCGGCCGGGCCCGACAGGCCCAGACCGAGAGTGAGCGCCGAGGCGGCGGCGACGCGTCGCGCCCCGGTGATCGCGAAGGTAGTCCCGAAGCTGGTCACGTGCTGCTCATCTCCGCCGCGAGCCCCCGGACCACAGATGCCGCCCGCGCCGTGCCGCGCAAGCGGGCGCGAGGACGCGGCCGCCGTCATGTCCCTGCCGTCGGCGGCCCGCTCAGCAATCAGCGCGCCACCGTCCAGGTCGTGGTGCCGTCCTTGTTGTCCTTCACGGTCACGCCCATCGCCGCGAGGGCGTCGCGTGCCCGATCGGAGGCGGCCCAGTCCTTGGCGGCCCGCGCCGCCCGGCGCTCGGCGATCAGCGCCTCGACCGCCGCCACGTCGACCCCGGACGCCGCGACCTGATCCCGCTCGCGGTCGCTGCGGGTGCGCGCGAGGAAGCCCAGCAGGTTCGCGCCGGCGCGCAGCGCCCCGGGCTGCGCCTCCGGCCCGCCGCTCAGCCGGTGCAGCTCGTTGATCGCCGCCGGCGTGTTGAGGTCGTCGCAGAGCGCCTCGACGACCCCGGTGGGGATGTCGGGCGCGGCAGGGTCGTCGCCGGCGGCGTTGTACCAGCGGTCGAGCACGCGGGCCGACTCCTCCAGGCCGCGCAGGGTCCAGTCAATCGGCTGCCGGTACTGGGTCTTGAGCATGGTGAGGCGCACGACCTCGCCCGGCCAGTCGTTCAGCACGTCCCGGATGGTGATGAAGTTGCCGAGCGACTTCGACATCTTCTCCCCCTCGACCTGGAGAAAGCCGTTGTGCAGCCAGACGTTGGCCATCACCGACGTGCCGAAGCAGCAGCGGGACTGCGCCACCTCGTTCTCGTGGTGCGGGAAGATCAGGTCGATGCCGCCCGCGTGGATGTCGAAGGTCCGGCCCAGATGCTTGGCCGACATGGCCGAGCACTCGATGTGCCAGCCCGGGCGGCCGGCGACGGCGATGCCGGCGGGCGACGGCCAGGACGGCTCGCCGGGCTTGGCGGGCTTCCACAGGACGAAGTCGAGGGGCGAGCGCTTGTAGGGGGCGACCTCGACCCGGGCGCCCGCCTCCATCTCGTCGAGGGGCCGCTTCGACAGGCCGCCGTAATCCGGCATCGAGGGGACGTCGAACAGCACGTGGTCCGCCGCCACGTAGGCGTGGCCGGCCCGGACCAGCGTCTCGATCATCGTCGCCATCTCGGCGATGTGGTCGGTGGCGCGGGGTTCGACGAAGCGGGGCCGCGCGCCCGCCACGTTCACGTCCTCCGGCATCAGCACGCCGAGGTCGCGCACGTCGCGGTGGAACTGCGCTAGCGTGCCGTCGGTCAGTTCGCGGATGCTGATGCCGCGCTCGGCCGCCCGGGCGTTGATCTTGTCGTCCACGTCCGTGACGTTGCGGGCGTAGGTGACGTGATCCGGCCCGTAGAGGTGGCGCAGCAGGCGGAACAGCAGGTCGAAGACGATGATCGGCCGGGCGTTGCCGATATGGGCGGCGTCGTAGACCGTCGGGCCGCAGGCGTAGACGCGGACGTGCTGCGGGTCGATCGGCGCGAAGGCTTCCTTGGCGCCGGTCAGCGTGTTGTAGAGCCGCAACATCGGCGCCATGAAACCCATTCCTTTTCCGACGCCGGGGATGACGTCCGGCCCGGAGCCGTGGCCGGAAATCCGGCCCTGCCTTCAACGACCTGAGGGCCCCGCGCGGCGAAGAACGGCCGAAACGTGACGGATCCGCCAGCCCCGGCACAGCACCCTGTTGCATTGCGGCGACGGCGCGGCCCGCACGATGGGGCTAACCCAAAAGCGTGAGGAATTCGAGATGGCCTGCGCGCCATGCGGGTAAGGCTTCCTTAACCGCGTCGTCGGACCGTCCCGGCCACGATCCTCACGCCACAGATCCTGTGCCCAAGGACAATCCATGCGACGCTCGGCCGCCGGTTCCCTCGCCCTCGCCACCGTTCTCGCCTGCGCGGGCCTGACCCACGTCGCGCTGGCCGGCACCGACGGCGAGACGCCCGCGAAGGCGCCGGCCCATGTCGAGAAGACGTTCCTGATCCCGTCGAGCGACGGCTACGGCGTCGGCGAGTGCCTGACGACGCCGGGCAGCGCCTGCGGCCAGGTGGTCGCCAACGCGTGGTGCGAGGCGCAGGGCTACGCCGTCGCGAACTCCTACGGGGTCGCCGCCGCCGACGAGTACACCGGCGCGATCAGCCAGCCGGTCCCGGCGCCGTCCGAGCGCCCGATCCGGATCACCTGTCAGGACTGAGCCCGCCGCGGACGGCCCGTGGCCGGGACGCCGCGCGGTGCGCTCGTCCCAGCGGGCGCCGCTCACTTCATGAAGTCGGCGCATTTCTGCGCCGGTTCGGTGCCCCAGGGCGCCAGCGGCACCGCCGAGGTCGAGTTCTTCGGCGATCCCTGGATGACCTTGTCCGAGTAGACCATGTAGATCAGCGTGTTGCGCTTGGCGTCGCAGCCGCGGACGATCTGCATCGACTTGAAGATCAGCGACCGGCGCTCGCTGAAGACCACCTCGCCCTGGCTGAGCTTGCCCTTGAAGGCGATCGGCCCGGTCTGCCTGCAGGCCAGCGAGATGTCCGAGACATCCTCGGCCAGGCCCAGCGTACCCTTGATCCCGCCCTTCTCCGGCTGGGTGTACCAGCAGGCCACGCCCGAGACAGCCGGATCGTCGACACCGTAGACCACGAGCTTGTCGTTGGGCGTCAGCGGGCGCCAGACCGTCGACTTGTCGAAGATCCGGTCCGGCTCCTGCGCCGAGGCCGTGCCGGCCGCCGCCAGGCCCAGTGCGAGAAGCCCAACATAGGTGAGACTCCGAAACAACATCGCCGGTCAATTCCCCCTCACGCTTGCCGGCCGGATGTAGGAGGGGTGTCGCGGTCTTTCGAGGGGGCGTAGAATGCCCGCGCTTCCGTTCCGAAGCGCGGATGCGCGCGGGCCCGGATACTCCGGATCGCCGCGCACCCGATCAACGCGATGCAGCCTATGCCTCACCGCCCGATCGTCCGTACGCTCGGCCGCCTCGTCCTGAGCGCGGCCATAGCCCTCGGATTGTCCTACCCGCTCGCCACCTCTGCCAGCGCGCAGGAGGCCGCGTCCGGCCCGCCGCCCGCCGAGGCGCGGCCGGCGCCGCAGCTGCCGTCGCCGCAGTGCCGGCGCTACCGGGCGGAGCTGGCCTCGCTCCAGAGCGGCGCCAGCACGACTCGCGCCCTGAACGACGAGATCGGGCGCCTCGAAGCCTACTTCCGCGGCCTCAACTGCGAGGGCGGCAAGTTCCTGTTCTTCGACACGCGGCCGCCCCAGTGCGGCGCCGTGGAGCAGCGCATCCGCGCCCTCAAGGCCACCTACGGCGGCGCCGTGATCGACGACAGCGGCGCCCGGAAGCGCGAGCTCCAGGGCTTGGTCGCCTCCACGTGTCCGCCACGCGAGGCTTATGCCGGCTCCGGCGAGGCCTACGGACGGGGCGGCCCGCAGATGGTCTGCGTGCGGACCTGCGACGGCGGCTTCTTCCCGATGAAGAACCTGCCCGAGGGCCGCGGCGGCGCCGACGAGATGTGTCAGGCCCTCTGCCCCGGGACCGAGGCGCAGGCCTATTCCATGCCGTACGGCGACGATGCCCTGAAGCACGCCGCCTCGGTGAAGGGCAGCCGGGCCTACGCGAACCTCGCCAACGCCTTCAAATTCCGCAAGGAATTCGTTCCGAACTGCTCCTGCAAGCCGGAGGGCAAGTCCTGGGCGCAGTCCCTCGTGAAGGCCGAGAGCATGCTGGTCCGGCACAAGGGCGACATCTTCGTGACGCCGATGCAGGCCGAGGCGCTGTCCCGGCCGAAGGTGCGCCTGACCCTGGTCGGCCGGGCCGACCGGACCGCGGCGGAGCTCGCCGCCGACGCTGCGAGCCGTGCGGGCGTCGACGCGAAGGGCGGCGCCAGCTCCGGGCGCGACGACGCGAAGGCCGATCCCGCCGCGGCCGACGGCGCGAAGGTCGCGGAGGCGAAGCCGGATCACGTTGCCGTGCGCATCATCGCGCCCGACGTGATCGCGGTGCCCCAGCGCCTCACGCCCTGAGGCCGGCTCCGCGTCCCGGGACGCGGAACCAATCGCGGCGTCCGGTGTTCGGCTCGGCTTGACCCGCGTTCGTAGAGGTGCAGGAGCGACAGGATCACCGCGAAGGCCACGAGGCCGCCGAAGATCGCCAGCGCGGCCACGCTGTGGATCTCCCGCGCGGGATGCGCGGCGGTGGCCTCCGGCAGCTCGGCCAGGGCCGCGCTCGCCGTCGTCAGGGCGAGCGCGCCCACGCCGATCCGAACGTGTGTCGCACGACCGACACCCATGGTTTGCCCCGCCCCCGTACCCGATAGAGCGGCAGAGCACCGGCCAGGCCCCGCCGCCCGGCGGGGCGCAGCCGGGAATGCCGCCGGGACGGCCTGGCCAGCCGCCCGCGGCCGACCCGAACGCCTTCAACCGGCCGGGGCAGCCGGGCTACGTCCCCGGCGGCTTCCGTCAGAACGACGGTGTGCGCGACTTCGAGCAGGTCCGCACGGACCGGCGCGAGTTCCGCGAGGATGGCCGGACCTATTACCGGGAGCCGGGCCGCATCATCGTGCAGGACCGCGACACCTACCTGATCCGTCACGACGAGAACGAGCGCTTCCGCGCGCTCGACCCGCGCGGCTACCGGTTCGAGCGGCAGGGTGTGGACTTCTACAGCTACGTCGACCGGCCAGGCGGCGCGCAGATCGTCACCGTGACCAACGACGACGGGCGGATGCTGCGCCGCTATCTCCGGTATCGCGACGGCCGCGAGCTCGTCCTGATCGACAACAGCTATGGCGGCCCGCTCCGTCCGATCTACGAGGACGTGGTGGTCCTGCCGCCTCCGGAGATCCGCATCCCGCGGGACCGGTACGTCGTGGATTACGCCCAGGCCGACGAGTCGGAGGTCTACGAGGCGCTGACGGCGCCGCCCGTGGTGCAGGTCGATCGCCGGTACACGCTCGATCAGATCCGCTACAGCCCGGATCTCCGCGTTCGCCTGCGCTCCGTCGACATCAACACGATCACCTTCGACACCGGCTCGTTCACCGTCACGCCCGACCAGGCGGCCAAACTGTCGGTCATCGCCGCCGCGATGAACCGCGCCATCCAGGCCAACCCGCGGGAGGTGTTCCTGATCGAGGGCTTCACCGACGCCGTCGGCTCCGCGCTCGACAATCTGTCCCTGTCGGACCGGCGCGCCCAGTCGGTGGCGACCGTGCTGACGGAGCAGTTCCGCGTGCCGCCGGAGAACCTGACCACCCAGGGCTACGGCGAGCAGTACCTGAAGGTGAACACGCAGGGCCCGTCGCGGGAGAACCGCCGCGTCGTCGTCCAGCGGATCACGCCCCTGCTGCAGCAGGGGCAGGATCAGGGACAGGCAGCGCCTCCGCCGCCTCCGCCGCGCTGAGGCGGCCGCCGCGCGGGCATGTCCTGCGCGGCAGTTGACCGTGCGGCCGCTGCGCCTCACCACCGGTTGAGGACAGCGGCACGGAGCGATGATGGACAGCGAGGCGGATGACGGGCTCATCCGGTCGGGCACACCGGTCTTCCGCCGCACGGCCCTGGCTCTGGCGGCAGCCGGATTCTCGACCTTCGCGGTGCTCTACGCGGTCCAGCCGCTGCTGCCGATCTACGCGGAGGATTTCGGCGTCTCGCCGGCCGTCAGCAGCCTCGCGCTGTCGCTGCCCTGCGGTCTACTGGCGGTGGCGCTGCTGGCGGTCAGCCCGCTCTCGGAGATCTGGGGCCGGAAGCCGGTGATGCTGGCCTCGCTCGTCGCCTCGGCGCTGCTCACGGTCGTGGCCGCCCTGGTCCCTGGCTGGTACGGCTTCCTGGCGCTGCGCGCGCTCACGGGGCTGACGGCCAGCGGCCTCCCGGCCGTCGCCATGGCGTATCTCGCCGAGGAGATGGACGCCAAGGCCATCGGCCTGTCGATGGGCCTGCTCGTCGGCGGCAACGCGCTGGGCGGCATGTCGGGCCGCCTGATCAGCGGCGTGATGGCGGATTTCGTGAGCTGGCGCGCCGGGCTCGCGGTGATCGGCGGCCTCGCGCTCGCCGCCGCGCTGGCGTTCTGGCGCTGGCTGCCGCCCTCGCGCCGCTTCGTGCCGCGCCGGCTGCGCTGGGCCGAGGTGCCGGGCAGCTTCACCCACCATTTCCGCGACGCCGGCCTGCCCTGGCTCTTCGCCGAGGCGTTCCTGCTGATGGGCGGCTTCGTCTGCATCTACAACTACATCGGCTTCCGCCTGCTCGATCCGCCCTACGGGCTGAGCCAGGCGGTGATCGGGCTGATCTTCTCCGTCTATCTCGCCGGCATGGTCAGCAGCCCGGTCACCGGCGAGCTGGCGAGCCGCTTCGGCCGCCGCCGCGTCCTCTGGATCGCCACGGCCGTCGGCCTCGCGGGCATCGTGATGACGCTGGCGGACAACCTGCTGCTGATCCTGGCCGGCATCGTGGTGACGACGGTGGGGTTCTTCGGCGCCCACGCGGTCGCGAGCAGCTGGGTCGGGCGGCGGGCGCTGCGTGACCGGGCCCAGGCCTCGGCGATCTATCTCGGCCTCTACTATCTGGGCTCGTCGGTCCTCGGGACGGCGGGCGGCTGGTTCTTCGCCCATTCCGGGTGGAACGGCGTGGTGCTGTTCGTGGGCGGGCTGTACGGTCTGGCGCTGATGATCGCTCTGCGGCTGTCCCGCCTGAAGCCGCTCGCGACCTGACCCGGGAGATCCGCCGATGAACGCCCGCAGCCACGCCCACCACGTCGTCGACCAGTTCGGCGCGCAGGCCTCCGCCTACGTGACCAGCGCCGTCCACGCCGCCGGCGCCGACCTCGACCGGATCGGCGCGCGGGTCCGCGCGCGGCCGGGTCTGCGGGTGCTCGATCTNGGTCTGCGGGTGCTCGATCTCGGCTGCGGCGGCGGCCACGTCGCCTTCGCGGCGGCGGCGGCCGGGGCCGCCGTCACGGCCTACGACCTGTCGGCCGAGATGCTGGCGGCCGTCGCCGCCGAGGCGGCGCGGCGGGGTCTCGACCGGATCGGAACCCGGCAGGGCGGCGCCGAGGCCCTGCCCTTCCCGGACGCGAGCTTCGACGCGGTCCTGACCCGCTACAGCGCCCACCACTGGCGCGACGTGCCGGCGGCCCTGGCGGAGGCGCGGCGGGTGCTGCGGGCGGACGGGTTCCTCATCGTCAGCGACATCGTTGCGCCCGAGGATCCGCTGCTCGACACGCACCTTCAGGCGGTCGAGTTGCTGCGCGACCCCTCGCACGTGCGCGACTACCGCGTCTCCGAGTGGCGGACCCTGCTGGAAGCGGCCGGCTTCGCGCCCGGCGACGCGACGGCGAGCCGGCCGCGCATGGAGTTCGCGAGCTGGATCGCCCGGATGCGGACGCCGGAGACCCACGTCGCGGCGATCCGGGCGCTGCAGGTCGCCGCGCCCGCGGAGGTCGCGGCGCATTTCGGCATCGAGGCCGACGGCAGCTTCCTGCTCGACGCCGCGCTGATCGAGGCGCGCCCGAAGCCCGGCCGCTGATCGCTCAGGCGGCCTCGCCGGAGAGCCGGCGCGCCGCCCGCTCCCGCTCGATCAGCGGCAGCAGGCCGGCGAGGTCCGGGCCGTGCTCCAGGCCGGTGAGGGCGAGCCGGAGCGGCATGAACAGGCCGCGGCCCTTGGCGCCCGTGCGGGTCCGGATCTCGGTCGTCCACGCCTTCCAGGTCTCCGGGCCGAAGGGCTCGGGCGGCAGGGTCTCCCGGGCGGCCGCGATCACGGCCGGCTCGGTGAGCACCGGCTCGACCGGGCCGGTCACGACCCGCCACCAGTCGGCCGCCTCCGCGACGCGCCCGAGATTGGCCCGCACCGCGAGCCAGAACGCCTCGGCCCGGTCCTCCGGGATCCCGAGTGCCGCGAGGCGCGCGGCCGCCTCCGGGTACGGCATGGCGTGGATCAGGCGGGCGTTGAGGCCGTCGAGTTCCGCCGGATCGAACCGCGCCGGCGCCCGCGAGATCTCGCCGAGGTCGACGAGGCCCGCGAGGGTGTCGAGGTCGGGCACCGCCCGAATTGACTCGGCCGAGCCGGTCAGCACCGCCAGCGAGCGCACCGCCGCGGGCTCGTAGCCGGCCTCGCGCAGGCCGCGCAGCGACAGGTGGCCGAGGCGCTTCGATAGCCCCTCCCCGTCGGCCGTCGTCAGCAGGTTGTGGTGGCCGAAGACCGGAACGGCCTTGCCCAGGGCCTCGAAGATCTGCACCTGCACGCCGGTGTTGGTGACGTGGTCCTCGCCGCGGATCACGTGGGTGATGCCGAGATCGGCGTCGTCCACAACCGACGGCAGCGTGTAGAGGTAGCTGCCGTCGGCGCGGATCAGCACCGGGTCCGACAGGGACGCGCAGTCGACATGGGCCGGCCCGCGGACGAGGTCGTCCCAGCCGACGGTCCGTGCCTCCAGCAGGAACCGCCAGTGCGGCCGGCGGCCCTCGGCCTCCAGCGCCGCCCGCTCCGCGGCGGTGAGCCGCAGCGCCGCCCGGTCGTAGATCGGCGGCTGGCCGCGGCCGAGCTGGCGCCTGCGGCGGCGCTCCAGCTCCTCCGGCGTCTCGTAGCAGGGGTAGAGCCTTCCCGCGGCGCGCAGGCGGTCGGCGGCGGCGTCGTGCTGCGCCGTGCGGTCGCTCTGCCGGGCGAACAGGTCGGGCACGATGCCGAGCCACGCGAGATCCTCGCCGATCGCCTCGGCGAAGGCCGACGTGGAGCGCTCCGCGTCGGTGTCGTCGAGGCGCAGCAGGAAGCGGCCGCCGGTCCGACGGGCGAACAGGGCGTTGAGCAGGGCCGGCCGGGCGTTGCCGATATGGAGGTAGCCTGTCGGCGAGGGAGCGAAGCGGACGAGAGTCATGGACCGCTCTCTAACCGATCTCCGCGGGAATGTGCGCGGGACTTCGCGAGCGCACCGACCGGATGCGCGACCCCGCGAAGACCGCTACCCAGGACACCGGAAACCGGCCAGAAGGGCGCGCGTGGTGCGGTGCGGGACGTGAGCGGCATGGCGACGGACGAGACGGCCGACATCGTGGTGGTCGGCGGCGGGATGGTCGGCCTCGCCAGCGCCATCGCGCTGAGGGACCGCGGGCTCGACGTGGTCCTGCTGGATCCCGGCGAGGCGCGGGCCCGGACCTCCTACGGCAATGCCGGCGTGGTCAGCCGCGGCTCGATCCTGCCGATGTCGAGCCCGGCCCTGTGGGGCAAGCTCCCGGCCTACCTGCGCAACGCCGATCGCGGCCTGCGGCTGCACTACGCGCATCTCCCGCGGATCGTACCCTACACGGCGCACTTCCTCGCCGCCGCGCGCGCCTCGCGCTGGCGCCGCGCCGCGGCGGCGCTGCTGCCGCTGACCAGCGCCGCCTATCCGGCCCACGAGCGCCTCGCGGCCCGGGCCGGGACCGGCGACCGGCTGCAGCGGACGGGCTGGATCAAGGCCTACCGGACGGAGGCGGCCTTCGCGTCCGCCGCCCTGGAGCGCGAGATCCTGGCCTCGCACGGCGTCGCCTTCGACATCCTCGACACCGCGGCGCTGCGGGCCCTCGAGCCGGCGCTGGTTCGGCCCTACGCGCGGGCCATGCTGCTCACCGAGACCGGATCGGTCCGCGAGCCCGGCCGGCTGATCGAGGCGTGCGAGACCCTGTTCACCGGTCTCGGCGGCCGCCGCCTGCGGGGCAGCGTCGCCCGGATGGAGCCCGAGGCGGGCGGCTGGCGCGTCGATCACGACAGCGGCACCGTCCGGGGCCGCCAGGTCGTCCTCGCGGCCGGCGCCGCCTCCGGGGCGATCGCCCGGACCCTCGGCTACCGCTTCGCGGTGGCGGCCGAGCGCGGCTACCATCGCCACTACGCGCTGCATCCGGACAGCCCGCCGCTGACCCGTCCGGTCCTCGACACCAGCGCGGGCTCGATCCTGTCGCCGATGGGCGAGCACCGGGTCCGGGTCCTGTCCGGTGTCGAGCTCAACGCCCGCGCCGCTACTCCCGACCACACCCAGATCGAGGCGGCGTCCCGGGAGGCGGCCGGAACCCTGCGGCTCGGCGGGCCTCTGGACAACGCGCCCTGGCTCGGCTCCCGCCCGTCGACGCCCGACGGGATGCCGGTGATCGGCCGGGCGCCCCGGCACGACGGCCTGCTCTTCGCGTTCGGCCACGGGCATATCGGCCTGTCCACCGGCCCGGTCACCGGCGAGATCGTCGCCGACCTCGCCACCGGCCGGACCCCGGCGGTGCCGGTCGCGGCCTTCGCGCCGGAACGGCTCCTGCGCTGGCCGCGGCTGCTCTGACGGCTGTTGTCCCGTGCCCCGAAGGGTGTCCGCCCTCAGCGCCAGTCGTAGGGGTTGTAGGGCTCGAGCGCGGCCTCGACCTTGCGCAGGAACTCCGGCTGGCGCTGGAGATCGGCTTCCCGGGCGAGCGCCCGGAGGAACGCCTGCGGGCCGTGCTCCAGGTCGCGCGTCAGACCGTTGTAGCGGTCGGCCGGCTCGACATGGGCGGGATCGACCGCGACGCGGTAGGCGAGGCCACAGGTCGGCGGATCGATCCCCAATCGATAGCAGATCCGCACCCGGGCGAAGGGGACGTCCGGGCGGAAATCGACACGATAGCCGCCGAACCGGAAGGCGCCGCCGGTCGCGCGCTCGGCATAGGCGAGTGTCCGCGCCACGGTGGTGAAACCGGCGGTGCGCCGGTCGCGCACGAGCTCGATCGCCGCCCGCTCGGTGGGCACGAAGGTTTGCGCGCAGGCGGGGCCGGACGCCAGCGCGGCCAGGAGAGCGGGGACGACGTATCTCATGGCTTCTTCATGCAGACCGCGACGGGCTGGGCATCCTTGGCGGCCTTGGCGGTCATGTCGAGGCAGCCGACCGTGGACACACCGTCCGTGTCGGTCACGGACGGCACAACCGCCATGCCGCGGCAGTAAGCGCCAATCAATTCCTCGTCACGGCGGCACGCCACGTCGAGGCGGACTTGGCTGTTCAGCGACGGTCCCGGCGGACCGGCGGGCCCGGCAGGGCCCGTCTCACCCGCGGGTCCGCGTGCCCCGGTCGCGCCGTTGACTCCGGCCGGCCCGGCCGGCCCGGGCGGTCCGCGGTCNACAACCGCCAGGCCGCGGCAGTAAGCGCCAATCAATTCCTCGTCACGGCGGCACGCCACGTCGAGGCGGACTTGGCTGTTCAGCGACGGTCCCGGCGGACCGGCGGGCCCGGCAGGGCCCGTCTCACCCGCGGGTCCGCGTGCCCCGGTCGCGCCGTTGACTCCGGCCGGCCCGGCCGGCCCGGGCGGTCCGCGGTCCCCCTTCGCACCAGGTGGCCCGGCAGGCCCCGGCTTCGGCGCGTCGCAGGCGGCGAGCCCGAGCGCCAACGCACCGGCCACGAGCGCGATCAGCGATGATCTCATGCGGTTCTCCGGCCACGCCTGCGCGCGCTGAACTGGTGCGCCCCCGCGGGGCGTCAACCGGGCCTCGCCGAGCAGCCCCGACCAGCACAACCCAAAGTAGCAGACGTTTGATAAGTCTGTTCTAGTCGATCGAGTTAAGAGTTTCGCAAAAGCTTGGCGTCACATCGAACGTGATGGCTACTTCCGACTGATCTGCTCGCCCATGAACGGCCAAGGACTTTCAAGCGCGCAGTATAGAGTGACGCCGGGGTGTCTCCTGGAGCGCCTCCGGCGCGACACCGGCGGCGCGGCCGCGGTGGAGTTCGCCTTGGTAGCCCTGCCCTTCCTGGCGCTGTGCGGCGCGATCATCCAGATCGTCTTCCAGATGTGGGCGGCGCAGAACTTCGATCGCGCGCTCCAGAACGCGGTCCGGACGATCTTCACCGGCCAGTTCCAGCTCGACACCGCGGGGCAGACCGATCCGGCGACCGTGCTGGCGACCCTGAAGGCACGGATGTGCGGACCGGCCAGCAGCCCCGTCGCCACCGTCTTCAACTGCCAGAACGTCAAGATCGACGTGTCGACCGCGAGCAGCTTCTCCGGCGCCGCCGCGGCCAAGCCGATCGACACCGCCACCGGCACGTGGAGCACGAGTTTCGGCTCCAATTACAAGTGCGCGTCGCCCGGGACGATCGTGGTCGTCACGGCAGCGGTGCCGTTCCCGACCTTCTTCAACCTGATGGGCACGAAGACGAAGCAGTTCACCAGCGGGGCCGCCGAGGGATCGAGCCTGCTGACCTCCACCGCGGTATTCCGCACCGAGCCCTATCAGATCGTCGGAGCGAGCCCGTGCCCGTCCTCGCCGTCCTGACCCGGCGGGCGGTGCGGCTCCGGCACGACCGGCGCGGCGGCGCGGCGGTCGAGTTCGCCGTCATCCTGCCGATCCTGCTCGCGATCTGGGCGGGCATGACCGAGGTGGCGCACGCCATCGACGAGTGGCGCAAGCTGACCCAGCTCGGCCGCACCGTGGCGGACCTGACGGCGCAGGGCGACACGCAGAACCCGATCAGCACCGCCGTGATGACCGACATCCTCGCCTCCGCCACGGCGGTGATGCGCCCGTTCGACACGTCGAGGGTCAAGATCGTGGTCAGCGCCATGGGCATCGACGGGAAGAACCCCAACGGCCCTCCGGTGGTCTGCTCCAGCGTCGCCAACGCCAGCGGGACCGCGCGGAGTCCGGGCTCCGCGGCCGGCCTGGCAGTGCCGGACGGCTACCGGATGCCGGGCATGCGCTACGTCCTGGCCGAGGTCAGCATCAGCTACACGCCGATGGTCGGGAGCGCCCTGGTCAAGCTCGCCAGCGGCGTGAGCAACGCGATCACGTTCACCAGCAGCGCGCCGTGGCCGACCCGCGGCGGGCAAGCCTACGGCACCAGCACCTACACGGAAGTCGTCCTGCCGGACGACCAGCACGCGAATTGCGATGGCACGAAAATCGACCGCAAGTCCTGACGGCCGTCCCGGGCGCCGCCGCGACGTCCTGCGCGACCGCGGCGGCAACGTCGCCCTGCTGTTCGCTTTCCTCAGCGTCCCGATGGTGATGATCGGCGGCGCGGCAATCGATTACGGCTTCGCCACGCGGCTCGAGACGAAGCTTCAGGCCGCCACCGACGCCACGGCGCTCCTGCTCTGCCAGACGCCGCTGACGACGTCCGAGGCAGAGCTCAACGCCCTGGCGCAGACGACGCTGACCGGCGCCATGGGCGGCGGGAACCTCGTGGTCGATCGGCTGGCCATCACCAGCAGCCCGCGCAAGATCACCCTGACCGCTCACAAGCAGTCGACGACCTTCTTCGGAGGTCTGACCGGCACCCAGCGCATCAACCCGGGCGCCGTCTCGCAATGCGCCACGCCGCTGCCCAAGACCTTCGAGATCGCCCTGGTACTCGACAACACCGGCTCGATGGCCGCATCGAGCGGGGGACAGTCCAAGCTACAGGCTGTCCAGACGGCCGCGACCGATTTCGTCAACTACGTCTACACCAGCCCGGCCTTCTCGAGCGCGACCAAGGTGGCGATCGTGCCCTTCGCGGCCGCGGTGGCGGTCGACCCGGCCGCCTACCGCTACGCGAGCTGGATCGATCAGAACGGCCTCTCCAGCTATCACTGGACGAACATCATCCAGACGAGTCCGGCGCCGTTCAAGAATCGCTTCGACGTCTTCGCGAAGCTGCAGGCCGCGAACCGGAACTGGGGTTGGGCCGGCTGCCTCGAGGCGCTCCCCTACCCGTTCAACGTCCAAGACGGCGCGCCCACGACCAAGGATTCCTTCTACGTCCCGCTGCTCGCACCCGACGAGCCAGGTGACGGCACCTCGGGCGTCGCGCCCTTCCCGGTCGGCGCCTCGCGGGCGACGGCCTACAGCTACAACAGCTACATCGACGACGAGACCGGCCCCGCGTGCCGGAACAGCAGCACGTACAACACCGCGCTCGGCCAAGCCTGCAAGTACATCACGCCCAAGGACCCCGCCTCCGGCGCCCCGCTGGGGATCCCGAACGGTCCGAATTTCGGCTGCACGACCCAGCCGCTCCAGCGGCTGACCAGCGACACCGGCGCGCTGAAGGCCCTCATCAGCAAGATGGCACCGTCCGGGTCGACGAACATCCACGAGGGTTTCATGTGGGGCTGGCGCACGCTCTCGCCCAACAGCGTCTTCGCGGACGGCCAACCCTACGCGTCGAGCGCGAACAGCTCGAACGCCACGACCATCAACAAGATCATCATCCTGATGACCGACGGCACGAACAGCTGGGGGACCAATTCGAGCGCGCCGACCGGCTCGCTCTACTTCGCCGACGGCTATTTCCGGAACGCCAACGGCTCCACGCCGAACCCACGCCTGACGACGGCGTACCAGAACACGACCGTCGCCGACGGCAATACGGCGCGGAAAGCGCTCGACGCGCTCACCGCCGAGGCGTGCGCGAACACGAAGGCGGTCAACATCTCGATCTACACGATCGGCTTCAGCATCCCGACGGATCCGATCGATTCGGCCGGACAGACGCTCCTGAGGAACTGCGCCTCGTCGCCGGACCAGTTCTACCTCGCCAACTCGTCCGACGACCTGATCAAGGCCTTCAAGTCGATCCAGGCGAGCATCGGCGCGCTGCGGCTCACGCAGTAGGCGTCGCGCCGGCGGGAAGCGGGATCCGGCGCGCGGCCGGGTCCCGATCAGTCGTCGCGGTAGACCCGCTCGCGGCGCTCGTGCCGCTCCTGCGCCTCGAGCGACAAGGTCGCGATCGGGCGCGCGTCGAGGCGGCGCAGGGAAATCGGCTCGCCGGTCTCCTCGCAGAACCCGTAGGATCCGTCCTCGATGCGGGCCAGCGCCGCGTCGATCTTGCCGGTGAGCTTGCGCTGGCGGTCCCGGGCGCGCAGCTCGATCGCCCGGTCCGTCTCGGACGACGCCCGGTCGGCGAGGTCCGGGTGGTTCTCGTTCTCGCTCTGCAGCGCCACCAGCGTATCCTGCGCCTCGCGCAGGATGTCGTTCTTCCAGCTCAGCAGCTTGCGCCGGAAATATTCGCGCTGCCGGTCGTTCATGAAGGGCTCGTCGTCGGACGGGACGTAGCCGTCCTCCAGCTGCACCTTCGCCATGCGTCACCCTCGCTGGATGGTAAACCGCCCACCAGGGGATGGCCGGTGTGCGGCGATAACGTGAGGTGCCGTATAGTCGAGGTGCCTCAGCGCCACAACGCACACAGATGCAGGGGCTGTAACCGGCTGTCACTGCATCGCCGCGTGCGGCAAACAGGCCACGGTACAGATGTTTTACGCTGTCATCTGGTCCGCAACCGTACGATGGCGTCCCCGATCTCGGTCGTCAGGCTCCGGGCGATCGGCAGCCTGTAATGGGTCTGGTCGAAGAACTGATCGGGATCGGCCGCCGCCGGGCGGCCGTCGCGCCAGTCGACCACCGTGCTGAGGGCGTGGGTCGCCAGCACGGCGCGCACCGTGGCCCGGCAGGACGCCTCGGCCCGCGCCCGGGGACTGCCGGGCGGCGCCTCACCGCGGGCGTAGACGGGCGGGAACACCACCACGACCGGCGTCTCCGCCGGGATCCGGGCCAGCTCGGCGCGCAGGCGCGCCGCGATCGGGAACGGCCCGCCGTGGCCCGGCTCCGGTTCGGGCCCGACCGGCATCTCCAGCGCCGCCTTCTTGGCTGGATCGACGCCGAAGCCCTGGCTCAGGTAGTTGCGCTCGTAATCCCACCAGCCGTCGACCGCGGCGGTCTTGCGGCGCGGGTTCAGGAGCCAGCCGATGCGGTTGACCGTCTCCTGCGCGGCCGAGAAGCGGACGAGGCCCCGCAGGTAGGCGGGCCAGTCGCCCACGAGCCAGTAGGGAAAGCCGTGCTCGCTCGGGAAGGACGGGTCGTCCGCGCACCAGAACGAGTCGGCCGAGAGCACGACCGCGGCGGGTCGGGCATGGTGCTGCAGGTACCAGCCGAGCAGGGCGAACTGCTCGGAGGGACCGGTGGCCGGCACCGAGAGCTGGAGGAACGGGATCCCGGTGAGCCGGGTCAGCGCCGCCGGCTCGATGAGCTGGATGTGCGAGTTGCCGATGACCACGCCCGCGTAGGCCGGGTCGCGGCCGCGGACCGCCGACGCGGTGCGGGGTCCCTGCGGCCGCACGGCGCCCCGGGACAGCAGCGTCGAGCGGCCGGTATCGTAGGGATCGATGAGCACCGCGAGCGCCAGGTAGCCCGCGGACAGGAAGACCATCGACAGGATCAGGGTGCGGGCGAAGCCGCGCCAGTCCCGGTCGGTCGAGGGGGTTGGGGGCGCCATCCTCAGAACTGGAAGTAGATGAACTCGTAGTTCGCGTCGTCGCCGATCTTGAGCAGGACGAGCACGAACAGCAGCGCGAAGCCGAAAGCGAGGAGCCGCCGCGGCGGCAGCCGGTGCACCGCGTTCCATGCGGTGGGCCCGACCGTCGCGACCAGGGCGGCGACGGCGATGGTCCGCCACTTGAAGCCGGAGCCCCTGGGCGCGAGCCCGAACAGGCCCTTGAAGATCACGAGCGCCGCCTCGAAGCTCGTCGCCCGGAACAGAACCCAGGTCAGCACGACGAACAGGCTGGTGAGCGCCCAGCCGAGGGGTGCAGGGATCGCGATCCGGGCCCGGCGCGCCAGGACACCGGCCCCGAGGCCGATCCCGTGCAGCGCGCCCCAGGCGAGGAAGGTCAGGCCGGCCCCGTGCCAGAGGCCGCCCAGCGTCATCGTGGCGACGAGCGCCCCGACCTGCCGCGGCAGCCCGCGGCGGTTCCCGCCCATCGGGATGTAGAGGTAGTCGCGCAGGAAGCGCGACAGGGTCATGTGCCAGCGCCGCCAGAACTCCCGCAGGGAGGTGGCGCGGTACGGGACGTCGAAGTTCTGCGGCAGGACGAGGCCGAACAGCAGCGCGATGCCCAGCGCCATGTCGGTGTAGCCGGAGAAGTCGAAGTAGATCTGGAAGGTGAAGCCGAGCGTGGCCTGCCACGCCTCCACCACCGTGACGGCCTTGCCGGCGGCGGCGGCCTGGAACACCGGGTTCACGTACGCCGCGAGCGGATCGCCGAGAAACACCTTCTTGGCGAGGCCGACGGTCAGCAGCAGCAGCCCGCGGGCGAAGCGCTCGGCGGCGTCGGGCCGCGCGTAGGGCGCCTCGTCGAACTGGTGCATGATCTCGCTCCAGCGCACGAGCGGGCCGGCGAGAACCTGCGGGAAGAAGGCGATGTAGAGGGCGTACTTCACGAGCCCGAAGCCGGGCGCTCGGCCGGCCCGGAGGTCGGCGAGATACATGATGTGGTGGAAGGTGAAGAACGAGATGCCGAGCGGCAGGGCGAGGCCGAGGCGCTGCGCCTCGAGGCCGGGGACCAGGTTGGCGAGGTCGGCCGCGAAGTCGAGGTACTTGAACACGCCGAGCAGCGCGAGGTTGGCGGCGATCGCCGCCGGGATCAGCCAGCGGCCCGGCCACCGGCGATAGGCCCGGGCCACGCACCAGTTCGCGAGGATCGACCCGGCCAGCAGCGGCACGAACCGGATGTCCCACCAGCCGTAGAACACGAAGGACAGGGCGACGAGGAGCGGCAGCCGCCACGCGGGCGCGGCGCGCGCCACCAGCCCGTGCAGGATCAGCGCGGCCGGCAGGAAGGCGAGAAGGAAGACGAAGGAGTTGAACAGCATCGGGCGGGGCGGCGCGGAGGAGCCCGGGTGGGCCGCCGTTGTCTCCGAGCGGGAGGGACGGCCTTGTCGGGGATCGGGGCCGGCCCGTCAATCGCCGCGCCGCGTGCAGGACGTGCCCGCGGCGGCCCCGGCAGGCGCCGCGCGCGGCCTCAGGCCCCGCGCCGGGCCGCCTCGATGGTCAGGCCCAGACCCACCGAGCCGAACGTGTCGCCCTCCACCACCCGGGCGGACGGCAGCGCGGCCGTCAGCGCGGCGCGCAGGTGCGGCAGGCCTGTGGAACCGCCGGTGAGGAACAGGGCGTCGACCCGATCGGCCGCCAGATCCGCCTGTGCGAGGCAGCGCGCGATCCGGGCCGCCACGGCGCGGGCGAGGTCGCCGGTCTGGGCGGCCAGGGTCGCGCGATCCACCGGCACCGCGAGCCCGGGCTCCAGGAGTTCGAGGTCGAGCACCGTGGCGTCCTGCTCGGAGGCCGCGATCTTGGCCCCCTCGACTGCCCCCGCCAGGGCGTGGCCGCGCTCGCCCTCGACGGCCTCGCGCAGCCGCGCGAGCAGGTCGGGCCGGGCGCCGTCGCGGATGACCTCGTCGATCTCGCGCAGGGTCTTCTGATTGTAGAGGCGGTTGATCGCCGACCACGTGGCGAGGTCGTGATAGTAGGCGTTCGGCACCGCCAGGTCGCCGCGGCGCATCGGGCTGCCGAGCCCCAAGAGCGGCATCACCGTACCGAGGCTGAGCTGGCGGTCGAAATCGGTGCCGCCGATCCGCACGCCGTCGTTGGCCAGGATGTCGCCGGCGCGGTCCGGCCGCCCCCGGCGCTCGGGCGCGAGGCGCACGATCGAGAAGTCCGAGGTGCCGCCGCCGATATCGGCGACGAGGGCGATCTCCTCCGCGCGGACCTGCCGCTCGTAGTCGAGCGCCGCGGCGATCGGCTCGTACTGGAACGACACCTCCCGAAAGCCGACGTCGCGGGCGATGTCGCGCAGCGTGTCCTCCGCGCGGCGGTCCGCCTCCGGGTCGCCGTCGACGAAGTGGACCGGGCGGCCATGGACCACGCTGTCGAGGCTCTGGCCGCTGGCGGCCTCCGCCCGCGCCTTCACGGCGGTCAGGTAGCGGGCGATGACGTCGCGCAGGCGCAGCCGCTGGCGGCCGACCGGGGTCGCCTCCTCCATGAGCGGCGTGCCGAGGACGGATTTCAGCCCGCGCATCAGCCGGCCGGACCGGCCCTCGACGTAGGCCGCCGTCGCGGCCCGGCCGATGATCGGCTCCCGGCCGAGCTCGAAGAAGATCGCGCTCGGGATCGTCCGGTGCGCGCCCTCCAGGGGCAGCAGCGTCGGACCGTCCGGGCCGTCATGCCCGAGGGTGGTGTTCGACGTGCCGAAATCGAGGCCGCAGGCCGCCATCGTGTCGTGAGTCCGGGAATGGGGAGAAGGGTCGTGGGCCTACAGGGCCGACATGCCGGGGTCCAGGCCGGAGGAGCAGGGCCCGGGGCTTCCGAACGGGGGTTGACGGCACGAACGCCCGTCGCCGGCTCTCGTCGGGCGGATCGGCCACGTCGTCCCGGGGCCGCGGGCCGGCGCCCGGCCCCGNCGGGCCGGCGCCCGGCCCCGACGGCAGGACGCCGCGCGGCGCGGTGCCGTGCGACAGTCGACCGCCCGGGCGGTCCCGTGCGGGAAGCGTGGACAGTGCCCCGGCGGCACACCCGGACCCGCCGGGCCGTGCTATGAGGCGCCATGCGTTCCGACATCGATCTCGGCCTGACGGGCGAGCGCCCCGCGCTCCTCGACCTCACCGAACTGCTCGCCACGCGGCTCCTGGTCCAGGGCAATTCCGGGTCCGGCAAATCGCACCTGCTGCGTCGGCTGCTCGAGCAGAGCGCCGGCCTGGTGCAGCAGGCGATCATCGACCCGGAGGGCGACTTCGCCAGCCTCGCCGACCGCTACGGCCACGTCGTGGTCGAGGCCGACGGCGACGACGTCGCCCTGCAGCGCATCGCCGCCCGGGTGCGGACGCACCGGGTCTCGGTGGTGCTGTCGCTGGAGAATCTCGACGCCGACGGTCAGATGCGGGCCGCCGCCGCCTTCCTGGGCGGCCTGTTCGACGCCGACCGCGACCACTGGTACCCGATGCTGGTGGCGGTGGACGAGGCGCAGCTCTTCGCGCCCGCGGCCGCCGGCGAGGTCTCGGACGAGGCGAGGCGCCTGTCGCTCGGCGCGATGACCAACCTCATGTGCCGCGGCCGCAAGCGCGGCCTCGCCGGCATCATCGCCACACAGCGCCTCGCCAAGCTCGCCAAGAACGTCGCGGCCGAGGCCTCGAACTTCCTGATGGGCCGGACCTTCCTCGACATCGACATGGCACGCGCCGCCGACCTCCTCGGCCTGGAGCGGCGTCAGGCCGAGACGTTCCGCGACCTGCCGCGCGGGCATTTCGTGGCCCTGGGGCCGGCGCTGTCCAGGCGCCCGCTCACTATCGCGGTCGGGCCGACCCAGACCGTGAGCCGGAGCGCCTCGCCGGTCCTCGTGCCCCTGCCCGACGCCCTTGAGGATGCCCGCGCGCTGATCCTCACGGCGAGCCCCGCTGAGACCGTCGCGCCGCTGGCGCCGCGGCCGAAGCCGCGACCCGCGCCGGCACCGGACGTGCTCGTCCAGCTCGCCAATTACCGCCCGCCGGCGCCGGCCGAGGAGCCGGAGGAGGAGCCCATGGACCCGGAGGCCCGCGAGGCGGCGCTCGCCGAGGTGCTGGCCTCCGTGCTGGCGGATGCCGACGCCGCCGCCTGCACTCCCGCGACGCTCTATCAGGACTTCACGGTCCGCTGCCGCATCCGGCGCCTGCGCGGCGACACGATGGGCCTGCCCGAGTTCAAGCGGCGGCTCGCGGTCGCGCGGGCCGAGGCCGGGGGCGCGGTGGCGGACAATTCCGGCTGGGAGCAGGCGCAAGCGATCGCGGCCGGCCTGCCGGACGACCTCGCCGGGCTGTTCCTCGTGGTCGCGCGGGCCGCCATCGAGGGCGCGCCCTGCCCGACCGACACCATGCTGGCTGAGGCCTACGGCACCAGCTCGGGCGGCCGGGCGCGGCGGATGCTCGCCTATCTCGAGGAGCGCGGCGCCATCGTCACCCGCAAGGACCTGCGCGGCGCGCCGATCATCGCCGTGCCGGATCTCGGCGTCGAGACCGGACCGGGCGAGCCGCAGATGCTGCCGACCGGGCCGAAGCGGCGGGTCGTCTAGCGGAATCGGGCGCCGGTCGGTCCCGCCGCGGGGACGTGCCCGGCGTGGGTCGCGCTATCCCGGTCAGACGCGCCGGGCCATCTCCAGCTTGGCGAGTTCCACGGCGGCCCGCAGCTCGATCTCGGCCATGAGACCGTCGAGCCGCGGATCCCCCGAGAGGCCGGCGCGCTCGTTCAGGCGGCCGGCGATGGCGCGCAGATCCTGCGGCGCGACGCGGCCGCCGAGCAGCGCCGCCTTCAGCCGGTCGAGGCCGTCGAGAAGGTCCTGGCCGCGCTGGGCGGAGCGTCGGCGCCGCTCCTGGGGCGTGTCGGCCTCGGCCTGGAGAAGCAGGACCGCGTCGAGCCCGGCGAGCGTCGCGGCGGCGGCCGGCGTCGGCGACGACGGGGCCGCGCCGAGGCTGAAGGCCGCGCCGCCCTCGGGCTTCCGGGCGGACGCGACACTGCCGGCGCTCTGGATCGGCTGGCGAGTCTCGACGCGCATGATCCGGTTCGCGTTGCTCCTAGCGCCCCCGCGCAGAACCGGAAACTCGGCCGCCAGGGTTAAGCCCGGGTAAACAAGCCGGCAGAAGCTGCCGGGTCGGCAGGTTCGGTGCCGGTGCCGCGGAACGCGCGGCCCGAAGGAGCCCGCAAAACCTTAGTCTTCTCCAATGACTTGCGCAGATATGGCGGATGGCACGACCCTGGCAGGATGGCGTCAGGTCCGTCACGGTCGAAACACGGCATGCGCCCGCGTCACGCGTTCAGTCCTCTCCGGTCTCTTCTGGCGGCCCTCTCGGGCGCCCTGCTGCTCGCCGCCCTGTCCGTGCCGGCGCTCGCCCTGTCGCGGGTCAAGGACCTCGCCTCCATCGAGGGTGTTCGCCAGAACCAGCTCGTCGGCTACGGCATCGTGGTCGGCCTCAACGGCACCGGCGACACGCTGAACAACATTCCGTTCACCAAGCAGTCCCTCCAGGCCATGCTTGAGCGCCTGGGCGTCAACACCCGGGGCGCGACGATGCGCACGCAGAACCTCGCCGCCGTGATGGTGACCGCGAACCTGCCGCCCTTCGCCGCGCAGGGCACCCGGATCGACGTGACGGTCTCGTCCCTGGGCGACGCCAAGTCCCTCCAGGGCGGCACCCTGCTGGTCACGCCGCTGCTGGGCGCCGACGGCGAGGTCTACGCCCTGGCGCAGGGCTCGGTGGCGATCGCCGGCTTCGCCGCCGAGGGCGACGCCGCCAAGATCACCCGGGGCGTGCCGACCAACGGCCGGATCTCCAACGGCGCCAATATCGAGCGCGAGATCGCCTTCAAGCTGAACGACGCGCGCTCGCTCCGGTTGTCGCTGCGCAACCCGGACTTCACCACCTCGAAGCGGATCGCCGCCGCGATCAACGACTTCATGGGCGCCGACACCGCCGAGCCCACCGATCCGGCCACCGTGACGATCCAGATCCCGGCCCGCTACAACGGCAACATGATCCGTCTCATCACCGAGGTGGAGCAGCTGAAGGTGGAGCCCGACCAGACCGCCCGGGTCGTGGTCGACGAGCGCTCCGGCATCATCGTCATGGGCCGGGACGTGCGCGTGTCGACGGTGGCGATCGCGCAGGGCAACCTCACCGTGACCATCACCGAGCAGCCGCAGGTCAGCCAGCCGGCGCCGCTCTCCAACGGGCGCACCGTCGTGGTGCCGCGCACGGGGGTGAAGGTCGATACAGGGGACGGCAACAAGCTCGCCCTGGTGAAGGAGGGCGTCAGCCTGCGCGAACTGGTCGACGGCCTCAACGCGCTGGGTGTCGGCCCGCGGGACCTCATCTCGATCCTCCAGGCGATCAAGGCCGCGGGCGCGCTCCAGGCCGATATCGAGCTCATGTGACCGACCGGACGCGAAGGAACGATCCATGCTGCAACTCGCCAGTCTCGCGGCCAGCGCCGCCGCCAGCGTCGGAACCGCGGCGGCCGGGAGCGCCGTCGACGGGATCCTCAAGACCGCCAACAAGGCCAAGGCCCTGAAGACGGCGACCGAATTCGAGTCGATGTTCCTGGAGAACAGCCTCGACCGGCTGACCCAGTCGGAGGGCACCGACGGACCGCTGGGCGAGAACGGGACCGGCGGCGGCATCTACCGCTCGATGCTGACGAAGGAATACGCGAAGCAGATCGTGAAGAGCGGCGGCGTCGGCATCGCCGACTCGGTCTTTCGTGAGATCATGAAGATGCAGGGTGCGGCGAGCGAGGGAGCGATCCATGCACAAGGCTGAACCCCTCCGCGTCGGGGACCGGGTCACCGCTGAGGCGCTGGTGGCGGGCGTGCTCGGCAACATGGCCGCGCTGGAGGCCGTGCTCGCCGAGGAGGCGGCCTACGTCCGGGAAGGGCGGCTGCAGGAGGGCGTTGCCGCGGCCGAGCCGAAGGCCGCGCTGGCGGCCGCCTACATGCAGGGGCTCGAGGTGGCGAAGGCCAATGCCGTCGCGCTGAAGCGCTTCCATCCCGACGGGGTCGAGGCCCTGCGCGCGGCGCACCGGCGATTCACCGCAGCCGTGGAGGCGAACCAGACGGTGCTCGCCAGCGCCAAGACCGTCTCGGAAGGGCTGATCAAGACCCTGGCGGAGGAGATCGGCCGGGCGCAGCTTCCCTCCGGCTACGGGCGGCAGGCGCCGGCGCCCTCCCCGTACGGCCGCGGCGTGCGCAGCGGGCCGCTGGTCCTCTCGCGCAACCTCTAGGGCCCGCCCGGACGGCGGCCGGCGCCGATCCGGACGTAGGTCCGCACCTCGCCGAGATCGGTGTCGGCGCGGTTGTCGACCGCGATGCGCCCGGCGACGGCCGGCGCCGCCACGTCCGCGAGCACGTCCGCGAGCACGTCCGCGAGCACGTCCGCGAGCACGTCCGCGAGCGCATCGGCGACCACGTCCACCACCGCAGCCGCCGACCCCGCGACGGACAGCGGCAGCGACCTGCAATCCTTCCTGCAGCAGGTCACGAAGGCGGTCACCGCCTACGCGGCCGGCGGGCCCGCCGCGAGATCGGCCCCCGCGACGACGCGGCCCGAGACTCGGACGCAGCTGTCGCTCCCCGGCAGGCGCACGAAGCCCTGGCCCTTGGACGGGCACGGCACCGGACCCGGGATCACCGGCAGATCCCGCAGGTCGAGAGCCGCGGCCGGTCCCGCGCAGGACAGGATCGCCGCGAGGGCGGTGCAGCGCCGGAGGCGGCCGCCCATCTCAGGCGGCCTGGCGGGCGAGATCCCGGTGCAGCAGGTCGATGTAGAGCTCGACCTCGCCGATGAATCCGTCGAGATCAGGCTCGTGGATGCGCAGGCGGGCGAGGTCGCGCAGCAGGATGTCGAGGGCGATGGCGCGCTCGTCGGGATGCGCGTAGCCGGCGAGGTAGGTGTCGACGGCCTGCTCCACCAGGACGATCGCGCCGACCCGCGGGGCGGCTCCGAGGCACAGGACGAGTTCGATGGGTCCGGACAGCGCCATGCCGACCTCTCCTCAATCGAATGACGGCGCGTCAGCGCGTCCGCACGCTGCGCTTCATTCCCGGAAAGCGGCAAGACTATGGTGAATGCGACCGGTCACAAAATTTTTCAAACGTCAGGCGCGCCGTGACGGGTCACCGCCTTCGGCTCAGCCGATGTAGTTGACGAGCGAGAGCTTCGACAGCGTCGCAGTGACCTGATAGCTGGCCTGGAGCCGGTTCTGCACGTCGAGCAGCTTGGTGATGACCTCCTCGGGGGAGATCTGCTCGATCCCGTCGAGGGCATTCTGGACCGTGTTCTGGGTGGCCTTGTTGGTCGTGCTGGCGTTCGACAGCCGGGTCGACGCGACGGTCAGCTGGGTGATCGTGTCCTGGACGCTGGGGGTCTGATTGGCCGAGGCGAGCAGGCTGCCGGCCTTCGTCGCCACAGTCTGGTAGGTGTTGTAGGTGTTGGCGTCGTTCGTGGTGGGGAGGCCGAAGGCCATCGTCGCCAGTCCAGCGAGCACGTTCTGGACCGTGGGATCGTTGGCGCGGGCACCGGTTCCGACGCTCCCGGTCGCGCTCACCTGGACGGACTGCGTGTCGATCGCCGAGGTCGGCTTCCCTGTCGCGGGATCGTAGGTGTTCTCGCCCTGGTACCACAGCACCGTGTTCTGGGCCGTTGCCGGCGTGTAGCCGATCGGGTTGTTGTTCCCGTCATACGCGATGCGCTGCGGCATCACGCCGGTCCCCGACGGACCACCCTTCGCCGAGCCCGTGAAGAAGTCCGACGCGGTCGCCGCGGTGGCGTTCACCGCCAGCGTGCTGTTGGCCGCACCGGTGAGCGCGTTGTTCAGCGTCGTCGACAGGTTCGCCATCGTCTGGGCGGGCGTCGAGCCGATGGCGAAGCTGGTGATCGATTTCGGGTCCGCGCTCGTCGCGGCCGTGAGGGTGATCGTCGTCGAGGTCCCGTCCGCCATCTTCAGCGCGAACGACACGGTGTCGCCCGCGCTCGGCTGCGTCGTCATGCTGAGGGTGAAGCTGCCCGGGCTCGTGGCCGTGCCCGCCGTGTAGGTCGCGCCGATCGCCGTGCCGGTCGTCGTGGGCGCG
Source organism: Methylobacterium mesophilicum (assembly GCF_036441335.1). Classification (GTDB taxonomy): domain Bacteria; phylum Pseudomonadota; class Alphaproteobacteria; order Rhizobiales; family Beijerinckiaceae; genus Methylobacterium; species Methylobacterium mesophilicum_B. The sequence goes on along the minus strand of NZ_MLBW01000006.1, from coordinate 33,727 downwards.
CCCGCCAGGGTGAAGCCGAACTTCCCGCGCGTCGCGTTGTTCGCCTCCTCGGTGATCTGCACGGCCGTGGTCGGACTGGCCGGCGTCTGCGTCAGGCGGCCGTTGCCCCCGGTGCCAAGCTCGGCGGTGACCCGCTGCGAGATCAGGGTCGAGAGCCCGTCGAGCTTGTTGCCGCTCGCGTCGGTCGTGCCGTTGAGGATCTTGCTCGAATCGACCACCGGCTGGGTCGTCGTGTTGCTGCCGCCGAACAGGTAGTTGCCCGCCGCCGATTCGTTGAGCGTGTCGAGCGCCGTCTGCAGGTTGGCGAGCGCCGTCGACCGCCCGGAGACCGAGTTCGCCGCCACGCTCTGCAGGCCGTTCTGGAGCATCGTCCCGGTGGAGGTCGCGAGGGTCGACACCTGAGTCAGGCTCGTGACCGCGAGGTCGGTCCGGGTCTGCGCGGCCGTGATGCCGGCGGCGTAGCCGGTGAGCGCGCTCAGGGTGGCCTGGGCGGACAGCGCCGTCGACCGTCCGGAACCGAGGCCGCCGTAGGTCTGCGAGACCTGACCGCTGGAGAGCTGGTTGGTCAGGTCGTTGAGCTGACCCTTCAGCGCCTGGAGCTGCGAGGCGTTGCGGGTCGTCAGGTAGGAGCCGGCCGCGAAGGGCGTGATCGTCGTCATGATCAGATCTGCAGCAGCTGGGTGAGCATGTCGCGGGCCGCGGTGAGCACCCGGGCGTTGGCGCCGTACGCGGTCTGCAGCGCGATCAGGTTCGACATCTCCTGGTCGATATTGACGCCCGCCCCGGCGGAGAACCGGCTCTGCGCGGTGGAGAGCGCCGTCTGCTGGGTGGCGTCGAGGGCCGACGCGTTCGACGCGTTGGCGCCCTGCGTGGAGACGATGTCCTGCGCGAATCCGATCACGGTGGCGCGGTAGGGCGCCGAGACGCCGCCGATGCCGCTCGACGACGAGAAGGTCTGCTGGCTCGCGGTGAGCGCCGAGAACAGCTTCTGGGCGCGGGCGCCGGAAGCGCTCGTGTCCGTGGCGCTCGTCGCCGTCAGCGCGGCCGTGTTGCCCGCCAGGGCGCCGTTGACCGTGATGCGCTGGGCGAAGCCGGTGAGCTGCGAGCTGCCGTCGAACGAGCCGGTGTACAGCTTGTTGCCCGTGCCATCGACGAACATCGCGAGCGACGGGTTGCCGGTGTTCAGGTCCGTCGCTGAGACGGCCGAGACGCTGGCGCTGGCCGCGCCGGCGACCTTGCCGGCCGCCCCCAGCGTCAGCGTCGCGCTGGTGGCGGTCGAGGAGACCGGCGTCGCCGACAGGGTCGGCAATTTGTAGGCGCTGCCAGAGGCGTTGAATGTCGCAAATGCGGACTGGATCGCCGACGCGTAGCTGCCGGGCCCGCCGCTGGCGTTGAAGGTCAGGGTGAGACCGCTGGCATCCGTGGTCTGCGAGGCCGGCACGATCGTGCCGCTGGATGTCGCGGAGGCCACCAGCGTCACGTTGCGCACGGCCCCGGTGTTGTCGGTGACCGGGAACGTGATCGTGTTGCCGGGCTGCATGGTCGACACGCTGATCTGCGTGTCGGTCCCGCTGTACGTTCCGGTGGTCGCGGTGTTCGTGAGCGCGGTCGAGAGCCCGGCCGCCAGGTCGTCGAGCTGGCGCTGCGCCTGCGGCAGGGTCTGGTCGCGCATCTCGATCTCGGCGGCCAGACTGCCGGAGCGCAGCACGCCGGGCGCACCGAGGTCGATCTTGCCGCCGCCCGGCAGCGTCGCCGTGATGGTTCCGACCGTCCGCTGCGCGGGATCGGTCGCGTAGCTCGCGGTGGGGCTGAGCACGCCGCGACCGTCGAAGGTCAGGGTCGCGGCGTTCCCGCGATCGACCAGCGTCGCGCCCGACTGGGTCATGACGGAGACAGTCCCGTCGCGCTGCGCGACCGTCTGCACGTCCATGTAGCTCGACAGGCTGTTGATCGCCTGGTCGCGCTGGTCCTGGAGATCGGTCAGCGAGGTGCTGTCGGTGGTGTTCTGGATCTTGCCGTTGAGCGTCGCGATGTTGGACAGGATCGTGCTCGCGGCGCTCGTGTCGGTGCCGAGCTGCGACTCCAGGCCGGTGCGCAGGTTCTGAACCGTGCCGGCGGCGCTGTTGATGAGGCTCGCGACCGCCGAGGCATTGCCCAGCACGGTCGTGCGGGCGGCCGCCGAGGTCGGGTTGGCGGCGAGTTCCTGAAGCGACTCGGTGAAGGTGTTCAGCGTCCCGTCCAGGGACGTGGAGCTGCCGGGCACACCGTACAGCGCGTCGAGCTGGGTGGCGATTCCGGACTTGGTGCTCGTGTAGGCGGCGCCCGAGGTTTCCAGTCGCAGCTGGTTCAGCGCCGCCGCGTCGAAGCTGCGGGTGATCTGCCCGGTGGCGACACCGGAATTGTTCGGGCCGTTGGCGACCGTCGAGAGCGTGCGCTTGACGTAACCCGCCGTCCCGGCGTTGGCGACGTTCTGCGAGACGATGTTGATCGCCGCCTGCGTGGCGGCGAGGCCTGCGGTCGAGGTGGAGATCGCATTCAGCGACATGTCACGGCCTCCGCGGCTCGATCCGCACCCTCACTCAGCGGATCACGTTGAGCAGATCAGACATCATCGTCTGGGCCGTCGACATGACGCGCGTGTTCGCAGAGTAAGCCTGCTGGGTTACGATCATCTTAGAGAATTCGCTCGCAATGTCGGTGTTGGATTGCTCGTTGCTGGCCCCCGAGATCGTGCTGCCGTTGAGGCCCGAGAGCGGCGGCCCCGAATCGACGGTCTGAAGATAGTTCCCGTTCGTATCGGCCTTCAGCCCGTCCGCATTGGCGAACTGGACCACACCGACCGAGGCGAGAGCCACCACCGAACCGTTGGAGAAGGTGCCGTTGACCTTGCCGTCCGGACCGACGGCCACGCTCGTCAGCGTGCCGGAGCTGTTGCCGTTCTGCGTCAGCGCGTTGGTGGTCGCCGCCCCGGTCGTGTCGGCGTACTGCGTCAGGCCGGACGCGCCGAGATTCATGGTGAGGCTGGGGAACGTGTAGTCGCCCATGGTGACGGGCCCGAGCGCGATCGGGTTCGTCGAGGGCGAGGTGAGCTTGCCGGTCGAGTCGAAGGTGAAGGCCGTGCCCACGTTGTTCCAGTCGGACGTGCTGAGCGCGCTCGGATTGGTGGAGTAGTACAGGTTCCACACGGCCGGCTGAGCCGGCGTCGTCGTCGCGTCCTGGACCTTGGCCCAGCGGGTCGTCAGCGTGAGCGGCGCGCCGGTCGACGTGTAGACCGGCAGCGACGGGCCGGCGATGCTGTTGCTCATGAAGGTCGAGACGGCGCCGGTCTGGGTCGAGTCGACCTTGACGCCGGTCTGCCCCGATCCGGAGGTCACGACGGCCGCGGAGTTCTGATTGTAGAGATCGGAGCCCGACGTCGCCGAGGCCGAGGTGCTCGGCGTCGAGGGCAGATTGGCGGCGTACGTGATCGTCGTGGTGGCCTGCGCCGGCAGCGTCGAGTTGCCGATCTTGATCGGACCGATGCTGGTCGTCTGTCCGGTGATGGGATCGAGGTTGGATCCGGTCAGGTATCCGCCCGCGCCGTTGACGAGGTAGCCGTCCTTGTCCTGGGCAAAATCGCCCCGGCGCGTGTACAGGTCCGTGCCGCCGAAGGTCGTGGCGCCGTTCGCGTCCCCGGTCTTCTGCACGACAGTGAAGAAGCCCTGGCCGTTGATGGCCATGTTGGTGGGCACGCTCGACGAGACGATGTTGCCGGCCAGCGTGTTGGTGAGCTGCGACTTGGCCAACACCGAACCCGCGACCTCTCGGTCGGGCGTCTTCTCGGACATCAGGTCGACGAAGCTGGTGTCGATACGCTTGTAGCCGGTCGTCTGCGAGTTCGCGATGTTCCCGGAGATGTTGCTGATCGCGTAGGACTGCGACTGGAGTCCGGAGACCGAGGTCTGCAGCGCGGAGAAAAGATCCATGGCGAACGATCCCGATGCGCGCCGCACTGGCCCGCAGGACCGACGGGCCGCAACCGCCGTGCCACGGCTAAGCCCTTGATGAATCGAGACCGGTCCGTCATCGACCCGGCAGGGTTCGCCGGTCACGGCCACCCACCCGGCAGATCCTGCCGGGTGGGGCTCGCAGGAGGCCGGATCCGGGCGGGAAGTCCGGCCGGCCGCGTTTACGCGGCGTTATTCGACACGCGCGAAGATGCCGCCGGGCGGGGGCCACGCGCGGTGAGTCCTGTCCGGAAGCGCTGAACGGGTACGGATTTCGGATCTCGGGATCATGCGGGCGAAACGGACAAGCCTCGTCCACATCATCTACTTCTCGCGTCTCAATCTGTCGTCGGACGCGGCGAAGAGATCCGAGCAGATCAGCGAGATCGGTCGCATCGCTCAGAAGAAGAACGAGTTCGCGGTGATCACGAGCTTCCTGGTCATCGAAGGCAACTTCGCCTGTCAGGTCATCGAGGGCGAGCGGACGTCGGTGCACGAGACCTTCGATCGGGTGAGTGCCGACAGCCGCCACCGCGACGTCCAGATCAGCGAGTGGCGCGAGATCGCCAAGCGCGAGTTCGTCCACTCGTTCAAGAGCGCGCAGCGCACCGCCGGGAACGAGACCCTGTTCGCCAAGGCCAACCTGCTCCCGATGCTCCAGCGCGGGACGCCGAAGGCGTCGGCGATCCACGGGCTGTGCCTGTCGCTCCAATCCGACGCGATGTCCCGTCAGGGCATCGATCACCTCTTCATCTGAGCCGCCGATGTCCGAGAGCGATACGCCCCCGATTCTCATCGTCGACGATCAGGAGAAGCTCCTGCGGCTGATCGTGATGCTGATGACCCGCATCGGCTTCCCGGACGTCGAGGGCGTCACCAACGCGCCCGAGGCCCTCGAGCGGATGCGGCAGCGCCGCTACGCCCTGGTGATCTCCGATCTCGACATGGAACCGATGGACGGGATCAGCCTGCTGCGCGAGATCCGGGCCGACGACGCGCTGATGAACACGCCCTTCATGCTCACCGAGTCGTCCTTCGACTTCGAGGACATCAACCTCGCCCACCAGGCGGGCGCGGACGCCTTCATCCTCAAGCCGTTCGACATGGCGGTGCTGAAGACCAAGCTGAAGCAGGTGCTCAACCGCAAGCCGCGCAAGCGCGAGGCGCCGATCGCGTCCGAATCGACCCTGAGCGTCGAATTCCCGATGCTCGGGAAATTCTGACGCCGACGCGTCACCCCGCCCGCTTCTGGTAATCCTTCACGTCGGTGAAGCGCACGGCCGGGTAGCGCTCCTCCTCGTAGCGGAGCGAGAACGCCGTCGTCGCCATGAAGACCGGGGCCCCGTCCAGGTCCCTGGCCATGGCCGATCCGTGCGAGTCGATGAACTTGTCGAGCTCGGCCTCCGAATCGGACGACACCCAGCGGCAGACCGCGAAGCGCGAGGTCTCGTAATCCACCGGCAGGCCGTACTCGGCCTGGAGCCGCTCCTTCAGCACGTCGAGCTGGAGCGCGCCGACCACGCCGACGATCGCCTGGCTGCCGTCCTGCGGCACGAACACCTGGACGACGCCCTCCTCTCCCATCTGCTGGAGCGCCTCGCGCAGCTTCTTGGCCTTCATGGCGTCGGTGAGCTTGATCCGGCGCAGGATCTCGGGCGCGAAGCTCGGCACGCCGCGGAACACGATGTCCTCGCCCTCGGTGAGGGTGTCGCCGATCCGCAGCGTCCCGTGATTCGGGATGCCGACCACGTCGCCGGCATAGGCCTCGTCGGCGATGGCGCGGTCCTGGGCGAAGAAGAACTGCGGCGCCGAGAGCGAGATCGGCTTGCCGGTGCGCACGAGGCGGGCCTTCATCCCCCGGTTGAGCTTGCCCGAGCACACCCGCATGAACGCGATCCGGTCCCGGTGGTTCGGGTCCATGTTCGCCTGGATCTTGAACACGAAGCCGGTCATGCGCGGCTCGGTCGGCTCCACGAGGCGCTTGTCGGCGTCCTGGCCCCGGGGCGGCGGTGCCACCTTGGCGAGACCGTCGATCAGGTCGCGCACGCCGAAATTCCGCAGCGCCGAGCCGAAGAACACCGGCGTCAGGTGGCCCTCGCGGAACGCGTCGAGGTCGAACGGCTTCAGCCCGCCCTCGGCGAGCTCGACCTCCTCGCGCCACGCGTCGGCCGCACCGTTCTCGGTGAGCAGCTCGTCGAACAGCGGGTCGTCCGGGCCGGACACCGCCACCATGCCGGCATCCTCGGCGGCGTCGAGCCGGCGCACGCGGTTGCCGCCGAGTTCGTACGTGCCGGAGAAATTGCGGCCGGTGCCGATCGGCCACGTGACCGGGGCGACGTCGAGGGCCAGCGTCTTCTCGATCTCGTCCAGAAGCTCGAACGGGTCGCGGGCCTCGCGGTCGAGCTTGTTGATGAAGGTCACGATCGGGATGTCGCGCAGGCGGCAGACCTCGAACAGCTTGCGCGTGCGCGCCTCGATGCCCTTCGCGGCGTCGATCACCATGACGGCCGAATCGACCGCGGTCAGCGTCCGGTAGGTGTCCTCCGAGAAGTCCTCGTGGCCGGGCGTGTCGAGGAGGTTGAAGACGCAGTCGCCGTACTCGAAGGTCATCACCGAGGTGACGACCGAGATGCCGCGCTCCTTCTCGATGCCCATCCAGTCGGAACGGGTCGACACCCGGTTGCGCTTGGCCTTGACCTCGCCGGCGAGCTGGATCGCGCCCCCGAACAGCAGCAGCTTCTCGGTGAGCGTGGTCTTGCCCGCGTCCGGGTGGGAGATGATCGCGAAGGTGCGCCGCCGCGACACCGGATCGGCCGGCCTCGCCTCGGTCTTGGTCTGCATCAGCATGGAGCGAACGCTCTGGATCGGCGGAACGTGTGGGCGCGGCCTCGGGCGCGCGGTCTCGGGATCGTGTAGCGGCAAGCCCCGATATTGGCAAAGACGGCGGCAGAATGGGGCCGCCTTTCAGGCACCGTACAGGGGCGCGGCACCACGCTTCCCCGGTCGATTTCCGCTTCGCGAGGCTCCGATGTCGCGCGCCGCAACACGCTCCTACCTGGTCACCGTCCTGCTGCTCGCCGCGGCCGGCCACGCCCCCCACGCGGAGGAGGCGCCGTCGCGCGCCGCCGCGGCCGATGCCGCCTTCCTCGATGCCCTGACGTGGGGCGCCACGCCCTCGTCCTACGCGCAGCTCAACGCGGAGGGGCGGGCGCGCTGGCTGCGCGCGCAGCTCCACCCGCCGGCCGAAACGCGGCTGCCCCCCGCGGCCCAGGCGCAGGTCGACGCGCTGACCCCGCCGGGCAGCCTGTTCGAGCGGGCCCAGGCGCTGGACGCGCAGGCCAGGGCCGCCAAGGACATTCCGGACCCCGAGGCGCGGAAGGCCGCGCAGCAGGCGTTCCAGGGGGCGCTCAACGCGGCCGCGCGGAACGCCGCCTCCGCCTGGGTGCTGCGGGCGCTCTACAGCCCCGACCAGCTGCGCGAGCGGCTGACGTGGTTCTGGTTCAATCGCCTGAACGTCCACCAGGGCAAGTCGACCCTGCGCGCCGCCGTGGGCGACTACCTCGACACGGCGATCCGCCCGCACGTGCTCGGGCACTTCCGCGACCTGCTGATGGCGAGCCTGCGCCACCCGGCGATGCTGCGGTACCTCGACAACGACGCCAACGCCGCCGGTCGACCGAACGAGAACTACGCCCGGGAGATCATGGAGCTGCACACGATGGGCGTCGGCTCCGGCTACACGCAGGGCGACGTCGAGGCGCTGGCGCGGATCCTGAGCGGGGTCGGCATCGACATGAAGCCCGAGACCCCGAAGCTCCGCCCCGAGCACGCCGCCGACTTCCGCCGCGACGGCCTGTTCGAATTCAACCCGAACCGGCACGATTACGGCGACAAGGTCTTCCTCGGAACGCGCATCCGGGGAAGCGGCTGGCCCGAGGTCGAGGAGGCGGTCGACCTGATCGCCCGCAATCCCGCCACCGCCACCAGCGTCTCCCGGGCACTGGCCACCTACTTCGTCGGCCAGCCGCCCGACGACGCCCTCGTCGCCCGGCTCGCCGCCGTGTTCACGCGGACCGACGGCGACATCGCCGCGGTGATGGAGGCGCTGGTGCGCGAGCCGGCCCTCACGGCCGAGCGCGGCGGCGCCTTCAAGGACCCGGTCCGCTACGTCTTCTCGGCCCTGCGCATGGCCTACGACGCGCGCGTGATCCGCAACGCCGGCCCGGTCCTGGGCTGGCTGAACCGCCTCGGCGAGGGCCTGTTCAACCGCTCGACGCCGGACGGCTACCCCCTCGACGCCGCCGCCTGGAGCGGGCCCGGGCAGCTCGCGACGCGGTTCGAGATCGCCCGGCAGATCGGGTCCGGCTCGGCCGGCCTGTTCAAGCCGGCGCTGCCCGATCAGGCCGAGGAGCCGGCCTTCCCGGTCCTCGCGAACGGGCTCTACTTCGCGGCTTTGTCCGGCACCCTGTCGGCGGCGACGCGGGCGGCCCTCGCCCAGGCGGTCTCGCCGCAGGACTGGAACACGCTCTACCTCGCCTCGCCGGAGTTCATGCGATGAACCGTCGCGATCTGATCCGCGCCTCGGCGGCGCTCGGCCTGTCCACGGTGGCCGGCCGCGTCTGGGCCGCCCCGAAGGCCGACGCGCGCCTCCTCGTGGTGTTCCTGCGCGGCGCCTACGACGCCGCCAACGTGGTCATCCCGACCGGCAGCGATTTCTATTACCGGTCGCGGCCGAATCTCGCGATCGCCAAGCCCGACGCGTCGGACCCGAAGGCGGCGCTGGCGCTCGACGCCGACTGGAGCCTGCACCCGGCGCTGCGCGACACGCTCCTGCCGCTCTACGCCAAGGGCCAGGCCGCCTTCGTGCCGTTCGCCGGCACCGACGACCTGACCCGGAGCCATTTCGAGACGCAGGACACGATCGAGATGGGCCAGACGGTCGGCGCGGCCCGCGACTACAATTCCGGCTTCATGGCCCGGCTCGCCGCGGAGCTGACCCAGGTCCGTCCGATCGCCTTCACCGACCAGATGCCGCTGATCTTCCGGGGCGGCGAGACGGTCCCCAACATCGCCATCAACGGCGTCGGGAAGCCCGGCATCGACGACCGGCAGGCCCGCCTCATCGCCGCCATGTACAGCGACACCAAGCTGGCCGCCGCCGTGACCGAGGGTTTCCGGGTGCGCGACGCAGTCTACCAGACGATCTCCGACCATGCCGGCCAGGCCGACCGCGGTGCGGTCTCGCCCAAGGGCTTCGAACTCTCGGCCCGGCGGATCGGCCGCCTGATGCGCGAGAATTTCAACCTCGGCTTCGTCGATGTCGGCGGCTGGGACACGCACGTGAATCAGGGTGCCGGCACCGGCTACCTCGCCGACCGGCTCGGCGAGCTGGGGCGCGGCCTCGCGGGCTTCGTCGAGGAGATCGGCCCCGGCTGGTCCGACACGGTGGTGGTCGTGCTGTCGGAGTTCGGGCGGACTTTCCGGGAGAACGGCAGCCGCGGCACCGACCACGGTCACGGCAGCGTCTACTGGATCCTCGGCGGCGGGGTGCGCGGCGGCCGGATCGCGGGGCCGCAGGTGCGGGCCGACGAGGCGCACCTGTTCCAGAACCGGGACTATCCGGTGCTCAGCGACTACCGCGGGCTGCTGGGTGGCCTGTTCCGGCGGCTCTACGGGCTCGACCAGGCGAGCCTGCGGCGGATCTTCCCCAGCGCGGACCCGGCGGATCTCGCTCTGTTGTAGGGGGCGAGCCGAAGGATCGCGCCGTCCCATCCTTCCGGCCCGGGCTTCGGGCCCTCCGTCATCGCGAGCGCAGCGAAGTAACCCAGGGCTGCACGACATCGGATGGCGTCGCGCGACACTGGATTGCTTCGCTGCGCTCGCAAGACGACCGGGCGCCTGTCGCGCCAACATTTTGATCCGACCCAGCAGATGCCAACATCAGCGCGCGCGAAACACCTTCGGTGGGCGGCTGTACACCCTTGTGTCCACCGGATCAGGCCGCGGCGGCCGCCAGCGCGCGCAGGTCGCCGACCAGCTCGTCGACCCGCTCGGACCGGGCATCCCAGGCGAACATGAAGCGCGCCCCGCCGCCGATGAAGGTGTAGAATCGCCAGCCCCGGGCGCGCAGGCCATCCATCGTGGCCGCCGGCATCGTCAGGAAGACCGCGTTCGCCTCGACCGGAAACAGCGCCCGCACCCCCGGCAGCCCGGCGACCGCCTCGGCGAAGCGCCGGGCGCAGGCATTGCCGTGGGCCGCGTTCCGCAGCCACGCGCCGCTCTCCAGCATGCCGACCCAGGGGGCGGCGAGGAAGCGCATCTTCGAGGCGAGCTGGCCGGCCTGCTTGCAGCGGTAGCCGAAATCCTCCGCGAGCTTGGCGTCGAAGAACACCACCGCCTCGCCGGCATGCATGCCGTTCTTGGTGCCGCCGAAGCACAGGACGTCGATGCCCGAGCGCCACGTCATGTCGGCGGGGCTGCACCCGAGGCTCGCGCAGGCATTGGCGAAGCGCGACCCGTCCATGTGCAGGGCGAGGCCCAGCTCGCGGCAGGTTGCCGACAGGGCCCGCAGTTCGGCGAGGCTGTAGACCTGCCCGGTCTCGGTGGGCTGCGTGATCGTCACCACCCGCGGCCGCGGGAAGTGGATGTCGCTGCGGTTCTGCGCGAGCCCGCGGATCGCCTCCGGCGTGAGCTTGCCGCCCTCCGTCCGGACGGTCAGCAGCTTCGAGCCGTTGGAGAAGAATTCCGGCGCGCCGCACTCGTCGGTCTCGACATGGGCCGAGTCGGCGCAGATCACGCTGTGGTAGGACTGGCACAGCGCGGCCAGGGCCAGCGCGTTGGCCGCCGTGCCGTTGAAGGCGAAGAAGACCTCGCACGGGGTCTCGAACAGGTCCCGGAACGCGTCGGCCGCCCGGGCCGTCCAGGCATCCTCGCCGTAGGCGGGGGCGTGGCCGCGATTGGCCGCTTCCATCGCCGCCCAGGCCTCCGGGCAGATGCCGGAATAGTTGTCGCTGGCGAATTGCTGCGAGTCGTCGTGTCTCATCCGCGCAACCTAGCACGGCGCAGGCGCGGATGGATCGCGTGGACAGGTTGGAACTGGTGCGCGCTTGGTGTAATAGCCCCGTCAAGGCGTGAGCTCCACGCCGATTCGGAAACCGACGTTCCCGTCCCTCCCGGGTTCAAACCGGGCGAGGGACGTTGCCGGTTTCCAGATCGGCGGCGGGCCGCGTGAACCCAGAACTTCAGGTCCAGAGGATCAAGTCCGTTGCAGGTACTCGTTCGCGACAACAACGTCGATCAAGCGCTCCGCGTCCTCAAGAAGAAGATGCAGCGCGAGGGCATCTTCCGCGAGATGAAGCAGCGCAAGGCTTATGAGAAGCCGTCCGTGCGCAAGGCTCGCGAGAAGGCCGAGGCCGTCCGCCGCGCCCGCAAGCAGGCCCGCAAGACCGCGATCCGCGAGGGCCTGATCGCCGCGCCGAAGCCGAAGCCCCGCTTCCCCGCCGGCGGCCGTCGTCCCGGCTTCCCGTCGCCGTCCGCCGCGCAGGGCCAGGGCGGCAACGCCGCCGGCCAGACCCCGGTCAGCCCGGCTCCCGCCGCCTGAGCGACACCACCTCAGTCTTGAGAAAGCCCGGCCTGCACGCGCAGGCCGGGCTTTTTCTTTGGGTCGCGGCCGGATGAGGCGTCCAGTCACGCGAACCGCACGTGGCGCGTTTCCCCTTTCCACCCAGGTCGGGCTTGCCCGACTCGGACTTCTCAGGACGGATCTCGGGCAGGCCCGAGATCCGTCGGGAGGGAACAGAGTGAGGGATGCGACCACCCCGGAAAAAACGGGTCCGTCACCCCAGCCCTCTCCCGCACGGGAGAGGCGGCGGGTCGCGGCTGTAGCGCCGGGCCAGGGCTCGGCACTCGCGATGACGTGAAGAGCGTCGAGCGCCGCGCGCTCAGGCCGTCAGCTCAGGCCGCTTTGGCGGCTATCGTCGCGCGCTCGGCCTGGACCAGCACGTCGAGAGCCCGCCAGGGCTTCTGCATGTAGACCGCCTGATCGGGGAGCCGCGCGTCCCGGCTCGCGCCCGAGGTGACGACCACGCGCACGTCCGGCCAGCGCCGCTTCACCGCCTGCGCCAGCGACACGCCGTCCATGGCGCCGGGAAGGCGCACGTCGGCGAACAGCAGCGCCACCGTCACGTCCGCGCGCTCCAGCACCGATAGGGCCGCCTCCGCGCTCTCGCAGGCGATCACGCCGAGGTCGGTCTCCTCCAGCACCGCCGTCGCGAGATCGCGCACAGCCGCATCGTCCTCCACGACGAGCGCCACGGGGGCGGAACTATCGGGCGTTGCGCGATCCATAAAAGTCTCCTGCTGACGGTGCCGTGCCCCGCGTCGGGCGGTCGCCTGGAGGGCGAGCTTCTGATTCCCCGATTCGGCCATGCTGACCCTTCATGAGGCGGCTCACAAGAGTCGCATCGCTCCGGCGGCGAATGCCTGCCCTGCGGACAGGCGGCACCATTTTCATGCGGAACGCACGAAAATGGCGCAGTTTCCGGGCGGTTAAGAAACTGTTCACCGGCGTGGACCGACTGTTAACGTCCTGCGGCGGAACGTCTCCACCCGCTCGGAGCGTTTCGCCGGATCGAACGCGGCCCAGAGCTGAAGGATCATCGTCCGACATGTGCCGTTTCCTCGCCTACAGCGGTGAGCCGGTCTTCCTCTCCGACCTCGTCTGCGCGCCGACCCACTCGCTGGTGCACCAGTCGCTGCACGCCGACGAGGGGAAGACCGAGACCAACGGCGACGGTTTCGGCATCGGGTGGTACGCCGAGCGGCCCGAGCCGGGTGTCTACCGCGACATCTCCCCGGCGTGGTCGGACGAGAACCTCGTGAACCTCTGCGGTCAGGTGCGGGCGCGGACGTTCTTCGCGCACGTGCGCGCCTCGACCGGGACGGCCACCGCCCGGGCCAACTGCCACCCCTTCGTGTTCGGCCGCCACCTCTTCATGCACAACGGCCAGATCGGCGGCTACCACCGAATCAAGCGTCGCCTCGAGGCGCTGATCCCGGATTCCTACTACGACCATCGCCGCGGCAGCACCGACTCGGAGGCGATCTTCCTCCTGGCGCTCGCCAACGGCCTCGAGGCGGACCCCGTCGGCGCGATGGCGCGGACGCTGAAGACCGTCCGCGAGTTGATGGAGGCGGCGCATGTCTGCGAGCCGCTGCGCTTCACCGCGCTGCTCACGGACGGCGAGACGCTGACCGCCTATCGCTGGGCCTGCGACGGCCGGCCGCCGAGCCTGTATTACCGCGAGGGGCCGGGCGGCATCGTCGTCGTCTCGGAGCCCATCGACGGCTGCCGCGAGGGCTGGCGGGTGGTCCCGAAGGGCGCGACCCTGCGTGCCCGCCACGGGACCGCGACCATCGTCGAGGCGCCGGAGCCGGCCCGCGCCGCGGCCTGAATACAGTCGGCGCCAGCCATGCCGCCGCGGGGATTGCCGGGGCGCGCCACATCGCCACATTCCGCCTGCGGCCGATGGTGCGGCCGAGCGGGAATCGACCGATGTATCCGGATACCGAGCTTCACATCGCCGGGCGCTGGCGCGCGGGTGGCGATCGGGACACCCTGGGGGTCCTGAACCCCGCCACGGGCGAGACGATCGGCCAGTGCGCGGTCGCCACCACGGCGGATCTCGACGAGGCCCTGGCGGCCGCCGCCCGCGCCTTCCCGGCCTGGCGCAAAGTCGCCCCCTTCGAGCGCGCCAAGGTGATGCGCAAGGCGGCCGACCTGCTGCGCACCCGGGTCGACGAGATCGCCCGCATCATGACCCTGGAACAGGGCAAGCCGCTGGCCGAGTCGCGGGTCGAGACGCTCGCGGCGGCCGACATCATCGACTGGTTCGCCGAGGAGGGTAAGCGCGCCTACGGCCGCGTCATCCCGGGCCGCGCCGACGGCGTGCTGCAGGCGGTGGTCCGCGAGGCGGTCGGCCCCGTGGCCTGCTTCACGCCCTGGAACTTCCCGATCAACCAGGCGGTGCGCAAGATCTCTGCTGCGCTCTGCACCGGCTGCACGGTGATCCTGAAGGGCCCCGAGGACACGCCGGCGAGCTGCGCCGCCCTGGTCCGCGCCTTCCTGGATGCCGGCATCCCGGGCGACGCGCTCTCGCTGGTCTACGGCGATCCCGAGACCATCTCGGCCTACCTGATCCCGCATCCGGTGATCCGGAAGATCTCGTTCACGGGCTCGACCGTGGTCGGCAAGAAGCTCGCGGCGCTCGCGGGCGAGCACATGAAGCGCGCCACGATGGAACTCGGCGGCCACGCCCCCGCGATCGTGTTCGGCGACGCCGACGTGGAGAAGGCGGTGGCCGTCCTGGCTCCCTCGAAATTCCGCAATGCCGGCCAGGTCTGCGTCTCGCCGACCCGGTTCCTCGTGCACGATTCGGTCTTCGACCGCTTCGTCGAGGGCTTCACCACCTTCGCCAAGTCGGTGAAGGTCGGCGACGGGCTCGATCCCGACACCAAGATGGGGCCGCTGGTTCACGGCCGGCGCCTCGACGCCGTCACGGCGCTGTCGGCGGACGCCGAGGCGAGCGGCGCGACGCTCCGCGCCGGTGGCAAGCGCATCGGCAACCGGGGCAACTTCTTCGAGCCGACGGTCTTCACCGAGGTGCCGCTGACCGCCCGGATCATGAACGAGGAGCCCTTCGGCCCCCTGGCGCTGATCAACCGGTTCTCCGACGACGACGAGGCGCTCACCGAAGCCAACCGCCTGCCCTACGGGCTCGCGGCCTACGCCTACACCCGCTCCGCCGAGCGGGCGGCGCGCGTTTCGAACGCGGTCGAGAGCGGCATGATCTCGATCAACCACCACGGCCTCGCCCTGCCGGAGACGCCGTTCGGCGGCGTCAAGGATTCGGGCTACGGCAGCGAGGGCGGCCCCGAGGCCCTCGACGCCTACCTGGTCACCAAGTTCGTCACGCAGGCGAACTTCTGACGCCCCGGCCGGCGCGCCACCGCGCGCCGGCCCCGCCCCTCAGTAGTGCGGCGGCGGCGGCTCCGGCCCCCGCGGGGCCGCCCGGGCGGCCGCCTCCTCGACCTGCTCCCGCAGCGCGTCGAGCTGCCGGACGAGTCGGTCGATGACCCGCCACTGCTCGGTCACGGTCCGGTTCAGGTCCTCGATCGTCGCGTCCTGTTCGGTCAGGCGCATCTCCAGGCGGTCGATCCGCGTGGCCTCGTCCATCTCGGGTCTCCCGTCAGTGCCGTGCGGCGAATCGGCATCACGCGCGTCGTGCCGCCGGCTCCCGGCCCTCCTCCTAGCGCGGGCCACGCGCCGGGCAACCGGAGCGGCAGCGCCCAGGCATGACCGGCCGCGGAATCCAAGTCACGCGATATAGAGAGACAATACACCGCGATCGACCGAGCGCGGTTTATACGCCGATAGAGTTTTTCTCACCGGGAAGTACATCTCTCAACGATCGACGCGAGCTACACAGATTTCCACGGTCGCGCGCTAGCCCACACCCTGAAATGAGCGTGCCATTGACAGATTTTTAAGCGCGTCTCCTCATGCTCGTCGCGACTCTACAGATCAGGCGGGCACGGGCTCCGATGGCGATGTTTGGTTCACGCGACGACGCTCTGCTCGCGGCGATCGACCGGACGATGGCGCGCGTGGAGTTCGACCTCGACGGCACCGTCATGGACGCGAACCCGCTGTTCCTCGACCTCCTGGGCTACACGCGCGACGAGGTGCGCGGCCAGCACCACCGGGTTTTCGTTCCGGAGGACGATCGCGCGGGCCGGGACTACGCCGCCTTCTGGGACCGGCTGCGGGCCGGCCAGCACGAGGCCCGCGCCTTCCGCCGCGTCACAAAGTCCGGTCAGATCGTCTGGATCCAGGGCTCGTACAACCCGATCCTCGACCGGCGCGGCCGGCCGACCAAGGTCGTCAAGCTCGCCACCGACATCACCGAGGAGCGCGCGCGCAACGCCCGCCACGCCGGCCAGATCGCGGCCCTCGACCGGTCGCAGGCGGTGATCACCTTCGCCCTCGACGGGACGATCACCGACGCCAACGCCAATTTCCTGGCCACCATGGGCTACACCCTGGACGAGATCCGGGGGCGGCATCACCGGATGTTCCTGCCGCCGGCCGAGGCGGCGAGCGCCGCCTACACGGCGTTCTGGACCGCCCTCGGCAACGGCGAGTATCAGGCCGGCGAGTTCCGGCGGATCGGGAAGGACGGCCACACCGTCTGGATCTTCGGTGCCTACAACCCGATCCTCGACGCCGACGGCAAACCCTGCGCCGTCGTCAAGTTCGCCACGGATGTCACCCGTCAGGTCGAGGACCGGCAGCGCCGGGCCGAGGGCCAGCGCGCCATCGATGCCGACATCACGGCGATCCGCGACTCGATGAGCCGGGTCGTCCGGCAGGCCGACGAGACCGCCGAGACGTCGAGTCAGACCGCGCAGAACGTCGAGGCGGTCGCCGCCGGCTCCGAGGAGTTCGCCGCCTCGATCGAGGAGCTGAGCCGCCACGCCCTGCAGGCGAAGTCGTCCGTGGACCTCGTCGTCACCCGCGCCGGGGAGGCCGGGGCGATCGTCGTGGGCCTGACCGGCGCCGCAGACCGGATCGGCGCGGCGGTGAACCTGATCCGCTCGATCGCCGACCAGACGAACCTCCTGGCGCTGAACGCCACCATCGAGGCGGCCCGGGCCGGGGTCGCCGGCAAGGGCTTCGCGGTCGTCGCCGCCGAGGTGAAGGCCCTGGCCGAGCAGACCGCCAAGGCGACCGGCGAGATCGGCACCCAGATCGCCGCCGTGCAGGCCGAGACGTCCCGGGCCGTCGCGGCGATCGACGGGATCGGTGCCACGATCGAGCAGCTCAGCGCGATCTCGCTGAGCGTGTCGTCGGCCGTGACCGAGCAAGCCGCGGTGACCCGGGACATGACCGAGAACATGCAGTCCGCCGCGCAGAGCGTCGCCGCCGTCCACGCCGCCATGGCGGAGATCGCGGCCTCGGCGGGCGTGGTCGACGCCTCGGTTCGCAAGGTCTCGGAGGCCGCCCGCGCCCTCGCCTGAACGGCCCGCAGGCCTCAGGCGGCGCGGATCGCGGCCTGCCCGGCCACGGCGACCCGGTCGCGCCCGCCATCCTTGGCGGCGTAGAGGGCGGCGTCGGCCCGCCGCATCAGCTCGTCGAACGCGATCCCGGCGCGGGCCTGCGCGATCCCGATGCTGACGCTGACGCGCAGGGCCGGCAGTTCGGGAACCTCGAGCTGCGCGAAGGTCCGGCGCAGTTCCTCGGCCCGGGCCAGGGCCTCGGCGGGCGACACGGCCGGCAGCAGGCAGGCAAACTCCTCCCCGCCCAGGCGGCCCAGCAAGGCCTCGCGGGGCAGCAGCGTCGTCGCCACGGCGCAGAAGCCGACGAGGACCGCGTCGCCGACCCCGTGGCCGAAGCGGTCGTTGACGGCCTTGAACCGGTCGAGATCGAACAGCAGCAGGGCGGCGTCGCCGTGCCGCGCGATCGCGGCCTCGGCGGCCTGCGCGAAGGCCCGGCGGTTGCGCACGCCCGTGAGCGCGTCCGTGGAGGCGGCGATGCGCTGCTCGCGTTCCGCCCGCTCCTTGACCAGCGCCATGAAGGTGAAGGCCGAGGCGATCGAGAACATCAGGGTGACGAAGCACAGGATCGCCACCCAGGGCGACGTGAGCGGGCTCGGACCCGGCTGCGGCGGCGCCACCAGCGTCGCGGGGATCCGCACGATGTAGAAGGTGCCGTGCAGCCCCAGGATGGCGGCGGCGGCGATCCGGGAGGCGAGCCGCTCGGCGCGGCCGCGCCAGATCTCCGCCGTCGCCGCGCAGCAGTAGAGCGCCGCCGCCGCGGAGGCGTAGATGATGCGGGCCTCGATCGACGCGTAGAAGGTCGGGATGAGGCAGAGGACGCACCAGCCGAGAGCGCCCGCCATCGCGACGCCCACCCGCGGCTCCCGCCGCTCGAAGGAGCGGACGCCGCTCCAGATGAGGCCGTAGGCGGCGAGCACCACGGCGTTCGCCAGGCCGACCGAGATCAGGTCGGGGATCTGATTGCGCAACGCGAGGCCCGCCGAACCGGCAGCGCCCACGAGGTGCGCCGCGCCCCAGAAGGCCAGCACCCGGGATTCGGGCGCCTGCCGCCACGAGGCCATGAACAGCGTGCCGACCAGGAAGGTCGTCGCCGCGCTGACGACCAGCAGGGTGGCGGGATCAAGCTGCACGGATGATCGTCAATCCTCGACCCGGACGTCGGCGCCGTCCCCTTCCCCGAATCGTGCGGCAGCACGGTCGTACGAGCCCGGTGACGATAACACTATAGCTCACCCGGAGCCACAATAAGCTAGATTATAATGACGATAATGGGCGAAGGTACTAGTACACCAGCATATTCATCGCACAATCCAGCCGGCGTCCCGGACCGGTTGCAGCAGCGCCCCGGCTCTGACCTTGGTGCGGTCTCCTCCACGCGCGCGACCGGGATGGCGGGGCCGGACAGGGCGCCGGATTGCCGCCCCCCCGCGGGTCGAGCCCCGGCGTTTCGAGCCGATGCAGGCGAGTCCGGACCCGGGGAGCGCCTCGCCCGTCAGGCGCGATGGATCACCGGGACCGCGGGCGCCCCCTCCCACTCGGTGTTGGCGGGGATCGACTCGCCCTTCATGACGATGGTGAGCGGCCGGAGCCGGGCGTAATCCCCGACCTTCGTGTCGTACAGCACGGTCGAGAACGATCCCACCGAGACGCCCCGCCCGACGACGACGCGACCGATCTTCATGATCCGGTCCTCGTAGAGGTGCGTCTGCAGCGCCGAGACCCGGTTGATCGTGGCGTAGTCGCCGATGGTGACGCAGTCGAACTCGGTGATGTCGGTGGTGAGCATGCAGACGCCCTTGCCGACCTTCACGCCGAACAGCCGCAGCACCCAGGGCAGGAACGGCGTGCCCTGGAGGTGTTCGAGGAGCACCTTGCCGGCGAGCCCCCAGTAGGCCACCGCGATGGCCTCGGTGCGCATCGCCCACCACGACCACATCGGCTGCATGCCGGGCTTGTAGACACCCATCAGCAGCCACTTCATGGCGATGACCGCCGACGACTGGATCAGCGCGATCGCGACGCTCGCCACGACGAAGCTGTAGGCGAGCCCGGACCAGTCCTGCTCCAGGATGGCCGGGTAGAAATACCAGTCGATCACCGTGATCGCGAGGGTGATGTACAGCATCGGCGAGAACGAGGTCGCGAAGGCCTCGAAGATGCCGCGCCGGATCTTCGGCCACGCGCCGGGCTCGTAGGTCTGGGCGGTCGAGCCGAGATCGACCTTCTGGCGGGCCGGGAGCCGGATCGGCGGCGAGCCGAACCACGTCTCGCCGGGGCTCATCGCGGCGTTCTCCGGCGGCTTCGACTTGATGCCGATGAGCACGTCGTCGGGAATGACGGCGCCCGGCGGCACCACGGCGTCGTTGCCGACGAAGACCCGCGCTCCGGTGCGGGTCGGCTCCAGGTGCATCCAGCCGCGCCGGATCTCCTCCTCGCCGTACACAACCTCGTCGGCGACGAAGTTCTTCGCGCCGACGTCGGCGAGGTCGTAGCGGCCCGCGAGGTTGGTCGAGATCTCGGCACCGTGGCCCATATTGGCGCCCATCAGCCGGTACCAGGCGCGCATGTAGACGGTCGCGAACAGCGACGAGAGCGTCTCCAGGGTGACCTCGACGGCGAGGGCCAGCGACCACTTCCGCAGGTAGAACAGCGAGTGGACCGAGTAGGTGCCGGAGCGGGTCCGCGGCAGCACCACCCAGCGGATGCCGGCGATCAGCAGCACCGTGCCGGCCGTCATCAGCATGGCGGTGGGCCAGGTGAGGATCGGCAGGTACCAGTGGTAGTCGATGTCGGTGATGTCGGAGAGCGAGTCCGAGATCTGGTCGAAGATGAAGAAGGCCGGGAAGATCGGCAGCAGGCCGACCGCGGGGATCGCGCCGAGCAGCACGACGTAGGCCGCCAGGAAGGCCGCGCGGCGCGCGAACGAGGCCTCGGCGGGCGCGGGCAGCTCCGACGGGTCGGCCATGCCGACCTTGCGGCCGGGCGACCCGTCCCAGCGCTCGGCCGCGCCGACCCGCGAGCCCGCCGGAATCGTGGTCAGGTCGGCGATCTCCGCCTGCGGCCCGATCACCGTGTCGTGGCTGATCACGCAGGAGGTGCCCACCGCCGCGTCCGCGCCGATCTCGGCCGTGCCGATGACCAGCTCGTTGCCGACGATCTCGGCGTTGGCGATCACGAGGCGGCCACCCAGGGACGCGCCGTCGCCGATGGTCAGGAGGTCGGGCGCGCCGATCTCGATGTCGGAGATCAGGGTGTCGCGGCCGACCTTGGCGCCCATGAGCCGCAGGTAGATGGCGATGGCCGGCGAACCCTGCAGCCACTTCACGTGGACGAGGGGCGCCAACCGCTGCGCGAGCCACCAGCGGTAATAGTAGGTGCCCCAGAGCGGGTACCGGCCCGGCCTGGTCCGGCCGAGGATCAGCCACTTGCCGGCCACCGCCGCCACCGCGGTCACGCCGTTGATCGCCACGTAGACGAGGAGCAGCACCCCGAGCTCGGCGAAGAAGCTGAGCCCGCCGCCGGTGAGCAGCAGGTAGGTCACGAACATGCCGAGCCACTGCGCCGTGGCCAGCGCGATCACGAAGGGCAGCGCGACGAGCTGCGCGAGGCCGCACAGCGCCCGGCGCAGCAGCGGCGGCGGCTCGAAGCTCAGGTCGCGGGTCGCGGTGCCGGCGCCCATGCCGCCCGTCCGGGCGATGAGCGCGTCGGCCATCGCCCGTACGGTGCGCAGGGCGTAGACGTCCGGCAGCGTGATGCCGGCGAGCGGCGGATTCTCGCGCACCGCCGAGACGAAGCGGGCGGCCAGCAGCGA
The DNA here is from genome assembly GCF_036441335.1 of Methylobacterium mesophilicum. Classification (GTDB taxonomy): domain Bacteria; phylum Pseudomonadota; class Alphaproteobacteria; order Rhizobiales; family Beijerinckiaceae; genus Methylobacterium; species Methylobacterium mesophilicum_B. The sequence goes on along the minus strand of NZ_MLBW01000006.1, from coordinate 12,814 downwards.
GTGCCCGCCGAGATCGGAGAAGAAGTCGCCCTCGAGGGCGATCGGCTGGTTGCCGAAGACCTGCTTGGCGGCGGCGACCAGGGCCGACTCGGTCTCGTTGGCGGGCGGCTCCTGCTCGCCGTCGGCGGCGACCACGGTGAGCGGGGCGATCTTCAGCGCCTTGCGGTCGACCTTGCCGGAGGTCAGGCGCGGGAGGGTCTCGGCCACCTCGAAGTGGCCGGGGACCATGTAGGGCGGCATCTGCCCGGCGAGGGTCCGGCGCAGGGCGGCGGCGTCGATGGACCGGCCGCGCTCCGGGATCAGGAAGGCGACGAGCCGGTCGACGCCGTCGTCCTTCCGGAGCACGACGGCGGCTTGGTTGATGTCGGGCACCGCGCGGATCCGGGATTCGATCTCGCCCAGCTCCACGCGAAAGCCGCGGATCTTCACCTGGTCGTCGATGCGGCCGTGGAACACGATCCGGCCCGCGGCATCGAGGGAGACCGCGTCGCCCGAGCGGTACAGGACGGGGTCGGTCCCGTCCGACGGGAAGGGGTTGGGAATGAACTTCTCCGCCGTCAGCTCGGGACGGGCGAGGTAGCCCCGCGCCACGCCGGGACCGCCGATCAGCAGCTCGCCCTGCTGGTCGCGGCCGAGCAGGGAGAGGTCCTCGCCGGCAACGTAGACGGAGTAGTTCGGGATCGGGCCGCCGATGGTCACCGGCTCGCCGGGGCGCATCTCCGCCGCGGTCGCCACCACAGTGGCCTCCGTGGGCCCGTAGGTGTTGAACAGCTGGCGGCCGCCCGTCGCCCAGCGGGCGATCAGCGGCTCCGGCAGCGCCTCGCCGCCGAGCAGGACGAGGCGGACCCGCGGCAGGTCGCCGGAGATCATCGCCAGCAGCGTCGGGACGGTGTCGAGCACCGTGATCCCCTCGGCTTCCAGGATGCCGGGGAGCGATTCCAGGTCGCCCATCATGGCGGGACTGGCCACGAACAGGGTCGCGCCGACGAGGTACGGGACCCAGATCTCCTCCATCGACAGGTCGAAGGCCACCGAGGCGCCCTGGAAGACCACGTCGTCGGCGCGCATCCCGTAGAGGGCGTTCCCCGAGCGCAGGAAGTGACAGATATTGGCGTGGCTGATGACGATGCCCTTGGGCACGCCGGTCGAGCCGGAAGTGTAGATCAGGTAAGCGGGGTGCTCGGGCGTCAGCCCGGCCGCGCGCGGATCCGGTACCGGCGCGTCGGCTGGCGTCGCGGCGGCGAGGTCGGCCCGGCCCAGCGCGACTACGTGGCGGTCGACCAGCGCGGCTGAGGCGGAGCCTGTCCTCGGATACGATTCGGGGGCGGCCGAGAGGCCGCCCTTCGCGGTTTCGNGTGGTTGTCACGGGTCTTGTGATGGTCACGCCGCTTTTCTGCGGCCGCGGGGGCGGCGGTCGCAGCATCTCCAGGCTGGTGACGATCGTGGCGATGTGGCCGGGCGGAACCGCCGCATAGCCCGGAACGAGGGTCGGGATCCCGGTATCCGGCAGCATCGATCGTGATGCCGATCTGCGCCACGAGGAGGTCCGGCCCGCGCGCCATCCACAGGCCGACCACGTCGCCCGGTCCGATGCCGCGATGGGCGAGGCCGGCGGCGATCCGGCCGGCCCGGACCGCGACGTCCGCGTAGGTCAGGTGCGGGTGCACGCCCCCGGCCTCGACCCGGGACCCGTCGACGAGGCAGGAATGATCGGGGCGGGTCTCGGCCGCATGGAGGAAGATCTCGGCCAGGACCTCGTCGCGGATCAGGTCGGGCCGGTGGTCGCCGCGCAGGATCGCCGCCGCGTCCCCGAGAGGCGCGGGCTCTCCGGCCGCCGGGCCGGGCCGGGTCTTCTCGGCGAGGTCGCTCATCCGCTGCTCCGCTGGCCGGCCGCTCGTGCCGGCGCCTGTCCTGGCCGCCGCCCTATAGCCTGCCGATCATGCCGTTATCGAGGCGGCTTTGCACTGCGCGGGCGCACAGGATCAAGCCCAGCGCCAGCCTCCGGGCTCGAGGATCAGGACCTCGCCCTGGCGGATACCGAGGCGGGGCGCGGCGTAGATGTCGAGATGGCCGAGGGCCACGAGGGCGGCCCGGGCGACGCCGCCATGGGCGACGATCACCGTGTCCCGCTCAAGGCCCGCGATCATCGGGCCGACGCGCTCCACGAGGCCGGCATAGCTCTCGGCACCGAGGCCGGGCGGGCGGTAGTGCCAGCGGTCGCGGTCGCGCCCGGCCGCGCCGGCCGGGTCGCGGCGCCGGATCTCCGCCCAGGTGGAGCCCTCCCAGCTGCCGAAGCCGATCTCCCGCAGGCGCGGGTCGGTGCGGTACGCCTCCGGCGGCAGGCCGAGGGCGGTCCGGAGGATCTCCATGGTGCGCCGGGTACGCTTGAGCGGGCTCGCGACGAAATCGGCGGACGCCAGCGCCGGCCCCGCCGCGGCGGCGAGGCGCTCCGCCACGGCCGCGGCCTGCGCCTCGCCCTGCGCGTTGAGGTCGGTGTCGCGCCCGCCCTGGAGGCGTCCCTCGGCATTCCAGGCGGTCTGGCCGTGCCGGATGAAGTAGATCGTACCCAACCGTCTCAACCCCGTCCTGCACAGGCGTCCGGAACAGCCTGGGATACCGGCCGTTCTCGCCGTCGGTCGGCAATATCCGGAAACAGGTCCTGCCCCATGTCCAAGAAGCACGGCAAGCATCATCGCGGCCACAAGCGCGGTGACGGCATGACAGGTGAGGCCGATCTGCACGATCCCACCGTGGATCACCGCCCGTCGACGGCCCGGTGGGCCGGAAGCGTCGACGCCGTCGCCGAATCCGTGCCGGCAGCGCTCGGCCAGCACGAGCCGGTGCCGATCCGCCCCGCGCCAGGCATCGTGGCGGTAGAGCCGGGCGCGCCCTTCGATCTCGCGGCGGTCGATCCCGACGACGTCGGCGACCTCGACAAGGACTGGGCCAAGGACGCCCTCGCCGAGGAGCGCGAGCGCATCGTCGCCCTCCAGGAGCGCCTCTACGCGGAGCGGGCCCGGAGCCTGCTGCTGGTGTTCCAGGCGATCGACACCGGCGGCAAGGATGGCACGATCCGGTCAGTTCTGAAGGGGGTGAACCCGCAGGGCTGCGCGGTCGCCTCGTTCAAGGTGCCTTCGAGCGAGGAACTCGATCACGACTTCCTGTGGCGCTACCACGCCCGGCTGCCGGGGCGCGGCATGATCGGGGTGTTCAACCGCAGCCACTACGAGGACGTCCTCGTGGTCCGGGTGAAGGGCCTCGTGCCGGATGCTGTCTGGCAGAGCCGCTACGGCCGGATCAACGATTTCGAGCGCCTGCTCGTCGAATCGGGCACCACGGTCCTCAAGTTCTTCCTGCACATCTCCAAGGCGGAGCAGAAGAAGCGCCTGGAGGACCGGATCGCCGATCCCGAGAAGCACTGGAAGTTCGACCCTGCCGATCTGGTCGAGCGGAAATCCTGGGACGCCTACCAGCAGGCCTTCGCGGACGCCCTCGGCCGCTGCTCGACGTCCCGCGCGCCCTGGCTGGTGGTGCCGGCCAACCACAAGTGGTTCCGCAACTACGTGATTGCCCGCACCGTGGCGGATACGCTGGAGGCCATGGATCCGCGATTCCCCGAGGCCGCCAGGGGCATCGCGGATCTGACGGTGCCGGACTGACGCGGGAGGAGCCGGGATGCTGGTGGTTCGGGAGGTCGCGGTCTCGGGCTACCGCTCTCTGCGGCGGATCAGCTTCCCGGTCGACGCGCTGTCGGTCTTCGTCGGGGGCAACGGTACCGGCAAGACCAACCTCTACCGCGCCCTGGAGCTGCTGCAGGCCGCAGCTCGGGGCACCTTGACCCGCGACCTCGCCGCCGAGGGCGGCATGGATTCGGCCCTCTGGGCCGGCCGCCGGCGGCAGGGCGAGGCGGCGCGGATCTGCCTGTCGGCAACCCTCCGCCACGACACGATCGGGCAGGACTTCGTCTACGCGGTCGAGATCGGGCTGGTGCAGCAGGTCGGCGGAACCACCTTCGGCGCCGCCTTCCGCAAGGAACCGCAGGTCAAGATCGAGCGCCTGACGGTCCGCACCCGCGGCCGCACCGCCGTGATCCTCGATCGCGACGGGCGCAGCGGGTTCGTCCGCGACGCGGAGGGCCGCAAGCGCGGCCTCGGCGGGGACCTGCTTCCGACGGAGACCGCCCTCGGATGCCTCCTCGACGCCACCGCCCATCCGGAGATCGCCGCGGTCCGCCTCGCCCTGGCGGGGTGGCGCTTCCACCACGATTTCCGGACGGATGCCGAGTCGCCCCTGCGCCGACCCTGCCTCGCGGTGACGACGCCGACGCTCGCGTCCGACGGCACCGACCTCGCGGCCGTCTTCGCCACGCTGGCGCATATCCGGCAGGACACGACCGAGATCGACGCGGCCGTCGACGGCGCCTTCCCGGGCGCGGAGCTCGTCCTTCCGGAGCCCGGCCGTCACGCGAGCTTCGGCCTGCGCTTTCCCGACTTTCCCGCCCGGACCTTCGATCCGCCGGAACTGTCGGACGGCACCCTGCGCTACCTCGCGCTCGCCGGAGCGCTGCTCGGCTACCGGCTGCCGCCGTTCATCGCGCTCAACGAGCCCGAGACCAGCCTGCATCCCGATCTCATGGATCCCCTGGCGCGGCTGATCGCGCGGGCCGCGGAGCGGACGCAGGTCTGGCTCGTGACGCATTCGGAGCGGCTGGCGGCGGGGATCGCGCGGCGCGGCAACGTCCGGCCGCGCACCGTCATCAAGCGCGACGGCGAGACCTGGATCGACGGGCTGAAGCTCTCGGGCGAGTTCGAAGAGGCGGAAGACGCGTGAGGATTGTATGCCCGATCGCGCCGCACGCCCTGCGGGCGCGACGAGCGAAGAATCTCAGTCCTTGTCGAGGGTGAGGTCGGGCGCCTCGGGGTTCTTCATGCCGACGACGTGGTAGCCGGCATCCACGTGGAGGATCTCGCCGGTCATGCCGGCCGCCATGTCCGAGACGAGGTAGGATGCGGTCTCGCCGACCTCCCCGATCGTCACGGTCCGGCGCAGGGGCGCGTTGTACTCGTTCCACTTCAGGATGTAGCGGAAATCGCCGATCCCCGAGGCCGCGAGGGTCTTGATCGGGCCGGCCGAGATCGCGTTGACCCGGATGTTCTTCGGGCCGAGATCGGCCGCGAGGTAGCGCACCGACGCCTCCAGCGCCGCCTTGGCGACGCCCATCACGTTGTAGTGGGGCATCCACTTCTCGGCGCCGTAATAGGTCAGGGTCACCAGCGACCCGCCCGGGCGCATGATCTTCTCGGCGCGCTGGGCCACGGCGGTGAACGAGTAGCACGAGACCAGGAGCGACTTGGTGAAATTGTCCTCGGAAGTCTCGATGTAGCGGCCGGTCAGTTCGTCCTTGTCGGAGAAGGCGACGCAGTGGACGACGAAGTCGATGCCGTCTGGGAAGACCTTCGCGGCTTCCGCGAAGACCGCGTCGATCGTGGCCGACTCGGTGACGTCGCAGTGCCCGATCACGTGGGCGTCGAGTTCCTTGGCGAGGGGCTCGACGCGCTTGCGCAGGGCGTCGCCCTGGTAGGTGAAGGCCAGTTCGGCCCCGTGGGCGCGGGCGCTGCGGGCGATGCCCCAGGCGATCGAGCGGTTGTTGGCGACCCCGAGGACGATGCCCCGCTTGCCCGCCAGAAGGCCCTGCCCGTGTTCCGCCATGATCGATCCCGAAGCCGCGCGCCCCCTTTCGGGGCCGGGGGGCCTCCTTAGCGGAGGCGGCCCGGCGACGGAAGTCCGGGACGCCGCCGGGCGCCTTCATGCGCGTCCCGGAGGCTACACCCGCCGGTCAGGCCGCGTTGGCGGCCCTGCGGCCGCGGGCGAATTCGGTCAACGCCGCGTCCTCGCCTTCCGGCAGGACGATCGCCGTGGTGGCGAACAGGTCGCCGCGGGTCCCGTCCTTCTTCGGCAGGCCCTTGCCGCGGAGGCGGAAGGTCCGGCCGGAGCTCGTCATCGCCGGGATCTTCATCTCGACGGCGCCGGTGAGCGTCGGCACGCGGATCGTGCCGCCGAGCACGGCATCCTCCAGCGGAACGTCGACGCTGGTGCGCAGGTCGGCCCCCTCCACGGTGAACCGCGGGTGCGGGCGGATCCGGATGGTGAGCAGAGCGTCGCCCGGCTCGGCCCGGGGCCCGCCGCTCTGGCCGAGGCCGCGCAGCCGGATGGTCTGGCCGTCGACCACGCCGCGGGGGATCACGACGTCGACCTCCCGGCCCGTGGGCAGGGCGAGGCGCAGCTTCTCCTCGCTGGCGACCTGCTCCAGCGTCACCAGCAGCTCCGCGGCGACGTCCTCGCCCTTGGCCGCCTGGCGCTGGCCGCCCGGGCCGGCGCCGCCGGCGCGGAAGGCCTCGCCGAAGATGTGCGAGAAGATGTCCTCGCCCATCCCGCCGCCCATGCCGCCGCCGCGCTGGGCGCGCGCCATGTTCTCGAAGTCGAAATTGCCGCCGCGCCCGCCGCCGAAGCCGCCGAACCCCTCGAAGCCGGTCGCGCGCGGCTTGCCCTCGGCGTCGATCTCGCCGCGGTCGAACTGCTTGCGCTTCTCGGAATCGCCCAGGATCTCGTAGGCCGAGTTCGCCTCGGCGAAGCGGTCCTTGGCCTTCGCGTCGTTCTTGTTGCGGTCGGGGTGGAAGTCCTTGGCGAGCTTGCGATAGGCCTTCTTGATCTCGGCCTCGCTCGCCCCCTTGGCCACGCCCAGCACGTCGTAGGGATTGCGCATGGATCTCTTGGCTGTGCGGTTGGCTGTGCGATGTGCGTTCGCAACCGGGATGTGGGATGGATGTTGCATCCCTGCAACGGTCCTAGCGGCGAAAGTCTGCGGGTTCGCGCCGAACGTCAAGCGGCCGGTCTCGCCGCGGCTCCGCGCCGGCCCTATCGTCGGACGCGGCGCGCGGCGGCGCCTCCGGCGGGACGGCGCCGGAGGCCGCTCGCGACGCGATCACCCGGGGCCGGAGAGCCGATGCACTACGCCTGCGACCACCTTCACCTGCGCAGCCGCGACCCCGTCGCGGCCGCCTCCTTCTACGTCGAGACCTTCGGGGCCCGGGAGGTGAAGCGCGTCGGCGCGAACCCGGTGCAGCGCGTCGTACTCGACCTCGGCGGCCTCGCCGTCTTCATCGAGCAGGCCCCGGATGAGATCGCGCCGGCGACCGCTACGCCCTGCCTCGGGATCGAGCATGTCGGGCTGCGCGTCGCCGACATCGAGGCCGCGATGGCCGATCTCGAAGCCCTCGGCGTCACGGTGCGGACCGGCATAACCGAGCGCGGCCCCGGACTGCGGATCGCCTTCGTGGAAGGGCCCGACGGGGCGCTGATCGAGATCCTGGAGCGGAAGCCCGCCTGATGGCGCGGAGACACGGCCGCCGCCGCGCCCTGACCGCGGCGCTGATCCTGCTGCTGGCGGCGTCCGGCGGGGCGGCGGCGCGGCCGTTCACGGACGCGGCCGGCCGCACGGTCGAACTCCCCGAACGGGTCGGTCGGGTGCTCGCCGCGGGACCGCCGGCCGCGGTGCTGCTCTATACCCTGGCGCCCGACCTCATGGCCGGCTGGGTGAGCGCCCCGCATCCCGAGGCGCTGCCCTTCCTCGAGCCCCGGACCCGGGCCCTCCCCGCCTACGGCCGCCTGACCGGGCGCGGCGGCACGGCCAACGTCGAGGCGGTGCTGGCCGGCAAGCCGGATTTGATCGTGGATTCGGGCAGCCTCGGGCCGACCTACGCGTCGCTCGCCGACCGGGTGCAGGCCCAGATCGGGATCCCCTACATCCTGCTCGACGGCAGCCTCGCGAAGACTCCGGAAGCCTATCGGCAGCTCGGCGCGGCCCTGGGCCGTCAGTCCGACGCGGACGCCCTGGCGGCGGAGGCCGAGCGTCTCGCCGGCACGGTGGAGCGCGCCGTCGCGACGGTTCCGGAGGAGAGGCGGCCTCGGGTCTACTACGCGCGCGGGCCGCGCGGGCTGGAGACGGGGTTCGCCGGATCGATCAACACCGAGCTGATCGAGGCCGCGGGCGGCCGCAACGTCGCGCGGGACGGCGGCGGTCGCCTCGGCAACGTCTCGCCGGAGCAGGTTCTCGCCTGGAACCCGGACGTGATCGTCACTCTCGACCCGGTCTTCGCGGCCGGGTTGCGCGCCGACCCGCTGTGGCGGGACGTCCGGGCGGTCCAGACTGGGCGGGTCTACGTGGCGCCGCTCCAGCCGTTCCCGTGGTTCGACGCCCCGCCGGGGGTAAACCGGCTGATCGGCCTGCGCTGGCTGGCGGCCCGGCTCCATCCGGACCTGTTCCCGGAGCCGATGCCCGGCGTGGTGCGCGCCTTCTTCAGCCGCTTCTACCATGTCGACCTCGACGCCGGTGAGGCCGCCGCCCTCCTCGGCCCGCCGGCCCCGGGCTCATCCCCGGGCCCGTCCCGGTGAGCCGCGTCCCGGCCTCCGCCGCGACGATCCGGACGCGCACCCGCCTCCCCCTGCCCGCGGCGCTGCTGTCCGGGCTCGCCCTTCTGGCGCTGACCGCCCTTGCGCTGGCCGTCGGCAAGTACCCGGTCGCGCCCGCCGACCTCGCCGCGATCCTCGGCCACCGTCTGCTCGGGCTGCCCCTCCGGGTTCCGGCGACGGCGGAGACCGTCGTGATGCAGGTGCGCCTGCCCCGGGTGCTCGCCGCGCTGGTTGTCGGCGCGGCCCTGTCGGCGGCCGGAGCAACCTACCAAGGCCTGTTCCGCAACCCGCTGGTCTCGCCCGACATCCTCGGCGTCTCGGCCGGGGCCGGCCTCGGCGCCGTGCTCGGGATCTATCTCGGCCTGCCGGTGGCGCCGATCCAGGCCCTGGCCTTCCTGGGCGGCCTCGGCGCCGTCGCGGCGGTCTACGGCGTCGGCCTCGCCGTGCGGCGCCACGACCCGGTCCTGACGCTGGTCCTCGCCGGGGTCGCGGTCGGGGCGGTTCTCGGGGCGGGCATCTCGCTCCTCAAGGTTCTGGCCGACCCCTACAACCAGCTCCCGGCGATCACCTTCTGGCTCCTCGGGAGCCTGTCCTCGGTCACCCTCGGCGACGTCGCCGCCACCCTGCCGATGATGCTGCTCGGCCTCGTGCCCCTGGTGCTGCTGCGCTGGCGCATGAACCTGATGAGCCTCGGCGACGCGGAGGCGCGGGCCCTCGGGGTGGAGACGCGGGTGCTGCGCCCCGTCCTGATCGCCGGCGCGACGCTGATTACGGCGGCGGCCGTCGCGATGACCGGGGTCATCGGCTGGATCGGTCTGATCGTGCCGCACGTCGCCCGCCTGCTGGTCGGGCCGGATTATCGCCGCCTGCTGCCCGCCTCGCTGGTGCTCGGGGCGGGCTACCTCGTGCTGGTCGACCTGATCGCGCGGAACCTGGGCACCGTCGAGGTGCCCCTCGGCATCCTGACGGCCCTGGTCGGGGCACCGTTCTTCCTCTGGCTGCTGGCCTCCGGGCGCCGGGGCTTCAGCTGATGCTGCTCCGGGTCCGGGACCTCGCCTTCGGGTATGGCAGCCGCACGGCCGGCCGAACCGCCGGCCGAACCGTCGGCCACGGCGTCTCCTTCGACCTCGCCGCGGGCGAGGTACTGTGCCTGGTCGGGCCGAACGGCGGCGGCAAGACCACGCTGTTCCAGACGCTGCTCGGCCTGCTGCCTGCCCGGGCCGGGCGGGTCGACCTCGACGGCGCGGACCTGGCGCGTCTCTCGCGGACCGCTATCGCCCGCACGATCGCGGCCGTGCCCCAGGCGCACGCGGCCTTCTTCCCGTTCACCGTGCGCGAGGTCGTCGTGATGGGCCGGGCGAGCCGGCTCGGTCCGTTCACCGCCCCAGGCCCGTCCGACGTCGCGGCCGCCGAGCGGGCGCTGGCCACCCTGGGGATCGGGCATCTCGCCGATCAGGTCTACACGGAGATCAGCGGCGGCGAGCGGCAGCTCGCGCTGATCGCGCGGGCGCTCAGCAGCGAGCCGCGGCTCCTCGTGATGGACGAGCCGACCGCCAGCCTCGATTTCGGCAACCAGGCCCGCGTCCTCGGGCAGATCCGCCGCCTCGCGCAGGCCGGCATCGCCGTGCTGTTCTCGACGCACGATCCCGGTCACGCCCTGCTCTGCGCCGACCGCCTCATCGCCCTGCACGCGGGCCGCCTCGTCGCCGACGGGCCCGCCGCCGCGACGATCACGCCGGAGCTGCTGCGCCTGATCTACGGGATCGACGTCGTCGTGGCGCCGGTGCCGGGCCTCGCGGCGCCGGTGTGCGTGCCGGTCGTCGCCTGACCGCGCGGCGATGCCTCACCCGGCCCGCGAGAGCATCTCGACCGGCTGGGTCCGGCGCGGCTCCTCGGGTCCGAAGACCGCGCCGAGCACCGCCTCGCACTGCATCCGCACGCGGGCGTGGCACTCGCAGGCGGCGTTGGAGACTGCCCGGCGGTCGAGGATCGTGATGCGCCCGCGGCCGACCCGGATGAGGCCCTGCTCCTGAAGCACCCGCAGGATGCGGGTGAGGTAGGTCCGCTGCACCCCCAGCATGGAGGCCAGCAACTCGTGGGTGATCGGGAGGGTGTCGCCGCCGGTCCGGTCCTGCAGCGACAGCAGCCAGCGCAGGCAGCGCTGCTCGATCGGGTGAAGGGCGTTGCAGGCCGCGATCTGGAACAGCTGGGCCAGGAAGCAGTCGGCGTAGCGCGCGAACAGGTCGCGCAGCGTCGACGACTCAAGTTCGGCCTGTCGCAGCCGATCGGCGTCGAGGCGCAGTGCCGCCCCGCCGACCTGCACCAACCCGCTGACCGCGGGCGGCATCCGCCCCTCGCCGATGATCCCGCCGATCGCCCCCTCATGCCCGACGCCCGCGATCTCGGCCGTCCGTCCGTCCCGCGTGGCGACGATCAGCGCCACGACGGCCTGTTCGCGCGGGAAGATCACGCGGCTCGCCGCAGCGCCGGCCATCAGCGCCGTGTCCCCCTTGACGAGGGTCACCGGCTCGAGATGGGGCGCGATCAGGGCGCGGTCGGGGCCCGGCAGCGCGTCGAGGAGCAGGTTGCCGGTAGGGGCGGCAGAATCGATCGGCATGGGGACGGAGAGGTGCGGGAGGAGAGTCTCCTTTCAGGATCCTCTCGGGCTCGCCCGCCGGTGCGCGGGCCCGTCAGCCATACCCCGCGCCCTACGTCCCTGAACTAACCTAGGTTTCGCCGAAGACGTTCATCTACTTGTCCGTGCATAGACCCTGCTCGGAGAGCCGCTTGTGCTCGCGCGGATCGCAGTCGGTCGTCAGGAACGAGGCCCATTCGGACGGGGTGCCGTAGAAGGCGTTCCGGTCGACGTCGCCGCGCACGCCCGGCACCCGGCCCGTCGAAGTGAACTGCCACAGCATCCACTTGCGGTTGACAAAGCGCTGCTCCGGCTCGGCCGCGGTGGAGCGCAGCCAGTGGGGGTAATCGGGGAGCTCGCCCTCCAGCACGTCCTTATGGAAGGTGATGTCGGTGTAGATGATCGGGCGCTTGCCGGTGTAGCGCTCCATCTCCTCCAGCATCTCGGTGACCATCGCCAGGGCCTGGGCCTTGGGCAGCTTCTTCGGGCAGGTCTGCGAGTGGCCGTTCCACTCGACGTCGAGGACCGGCGGCAGGGCGGTGGGGTCGTTCGGGACGTTCTTCTTGAACCAGTCCATCTGCTCCCGGGCGGAGCGGCACCAGAACACGAAGTGGTAGGCCCCGCGGGGCACGCCGGCCCGGGCCGCGCCGTCCCAGTTGGCCCGGAAGCGCTCGTCGACGTGGTCGCCGCCCTCGGTGGCCTTGATGAAGGCGAACTGGGTCCCTGCGGCGCGGACCGAGGCCCAGTCGACGTTGCCCTGCCACTTCGAGATGTCGATGCCCTGGATCGGGTGAAGCTTGGCCTTGGCCACGCCCGGATGGGGCTTGGCGTCGCCCTTCGTCGGGTAGAAGTCGTTGTTCGACGCGCAGGCCGCGAGTCCGGCCAAGATCACGGCGGCGGCGAACCGCCCGGCGAGGCGCCGGGCCGGCCGCAGGCGACTGGTCAGGCCCCGAGCGAGATCTTCGATCGGTGACCGCGAAGGCGTGTAGATCCGCGACATCAGTGTTTAGCCCGCCACCGAAGATGCGCCACAGACAGGCGTATTCGATGGCCCTGGCGCGGTTAACGGAGCTTTGCGATCATTGCGGCGGAATTCCGGGACGCGTTGCATCCCCGCGACATACGACGCCGATCCCCGGCTGGTTCACAGGGCCGCGTACGGCTAAGTCGCGGTCCCGCAACGCGAGTCCGCACGGGGCACCGTGAGTAAGCAACTCTTCACCATAGGCTACGAAGGCCTCGACTCGGAGCGCCTCGTCGGCGTCCTGCGCTCCGCCGGTGTCGCGGTGCTGGCGGATGTCCGGGCGGTGGCGAACTCGCGCAAGCGCGGCTTCTCGAAGGGCGCGCTCGGCACCTCCCTGCGCGCGGCCGGGCTCGGCTACGCGCATCTGCGCGGCCTCGGCACGCCGACATCCGGCCGGCAGGCGGCGCGGGCCGGGGACGCGGCCCTGATGCGCCGGATCTACTGCGAGGAGGTGCTGGAGACCGCCGCCGGGATGGCGGCGCTGGACGAGCTCGCCGCGCTCGCCGAGGCGTCGCCGATCTGCCTGCTCTGCTTCGAGCGCGATCCGGCGGGCTGCCACCGGCGCGTGCTGGCCGAGCGGCTCGCGCCGCGGGGCTTCGTGGTCAGCGATCTCTACGGCTGAGCGGGTGTCAGCGCCCCGACAGGGGCTGCTGCGCGCGCATGCCCAGCGCGCCGGCGAGGCGCCG
>NZ_MLBW01000005.1:0-301765 GCF_036441335.1 Methylobacterium mesophilicum | reverse complement strand
CCGAGGAACAGCAGCCGGTCGACGCCGTGCGTGTGCGCGGCGTCGATCAGGTTCGACTGGATCAGCAGGTTCTCGTGGATGAACTCGGCCGGGTAGGCGTTGTTGGCGTGGATCCCGCCGACGCGCGCGGCGGCGAGGTAGACCTGATCGACGCGGTTCTCGGCGAAGAAGCGCCGGACCGCCGCCTGATCCAGGAGATCCAGGGTCCGGCGGTCGGCCGTGAGGATCCGCTCGTGACCGAGAGCGCGCAGGCGACGCACGATCGCCGAGCCCACCATGCCCCGATGGCCCGCCACGAAGATAGTAGAAGCGCGGTCTGTGCTCATGTCCGGCATGCCGTATTTTGCGAAAATGCGAAGGGCTTACATATATAATTGCCGAGTGCTTTATGCATTGAGCAACGAGATATGTTTGCGGACGATCCGATCGAACGCGTTCATCATGGTCCTCTCCCGTAGATGTCCTCGACGCGGATGATGTCGTCCTCGCCGGTGTAGGAGCCGACCTGGACCTCGATCAGCTCCAGGGGGATCTTGCCGGGGTTGGCCAGCCGGTGCATCGAGCCGATCGGCAGGTAGACCGCCTCGTTCTCGTGGACGAGCACCACCCGCTCGTCGATCGTGACCTCGGCGGTGCCGCGCACCACCACCCAGTGCTCGGCCCGGTGGTAGTGCTTCTGCAGCGACAGCCGCCCGCCCGGCACCACCTGGATCCGCTTCACCTGGAAGCGCTCGCCCAGGTCGATGCGCTGGTACCAGCCCCAGGGCCGGTACATCCGCAGGTGCGCGTCCGCCTCCGGCGCGCCCTGCGCCCGCAGGGTGCCGACCAGCTCCTTCACCTGGCCCGAATGCGCCTTGGAGGCCACCAGCACCGCGTCGGGGGTGGAGACCACCACCACGTCCTCCAGGCCCACCACCGCGGTCAGGCCCTCGCCCTGGCTGTGCACGAGGCTGTTCCGCGTGCCGATCAGCGAGACCCGGCCGCGCACGGCGTTGCCGGCCGCGTCGTGGTCCAGCACCTGCCAGACCGCGTCCCAGGTGCCGACATCCGACCACGCGAACGACACCGGCAGCACCCCGGCCCGGGCGGTCCGCTCCATCACCGCGTAGTCGATCGAGATCTTGGGCGCCTGCGCGAACGCCGCCGCGTCGAGGCGCACGAAGTCGAGGTCGGTCACCGCCGCCTCCAGGGCCGCGCGCGCGGCCGCCAGCACCGCGGGGACGAACGCCTCCAGCTCGGCCAGCATCAGGTCGGCCCGGAACAGGAAGTAGCCCGAGTTCCACAGGGCGCCGTCGGTGATCAGCGCCTCGGCGCCGGCCCGGTCGGGCTTCTCGACGAAGCGSGCGACGCGGGCCGCGCCCTCGGCCTCGGCGATCGGCTCGCCGCGGCGGATGTAGCCGTAATCGGTCGCCGGCCGGTCGGGCTCGATGCCGAGCGTCATCGTGTAGCCGGCGCGCGCCCCGGCGGCCGCGCGCCGCACGGCGTCCACGAACGCCGCCGTGTCGGGCACGACGTGGTCGGCGGCCATGATCAGCACCACGGCCTGCGGGTCGCTGGCGGCGGCGTGCAGCGCCGCCACCGCCACCGCCGCGGCGGAGTCGCGGCCCTGCGGCTCCAGCAGGATGTCGGCCGAGAGACCGAGCTGGTCGCGCTGCTCGGCGACGATGAAGCGGGCCTCGGCCGAGGCGATGACGGTGGGCGTGGCGAAGACGGCGGCGTCCGACACCCGCGCCAGCGTCGCCTGGAAGGTCGAGCGCTCGGCGTCGACCAGACGGGCGAACTGCTTGGGCATGCTCTCCCGCGACGCCGGCCAAAGCCGCGTCCCCGTCCCGCCGCACAGGATCATCGGGTGGATCTGGATCGNGTGCAGCGCCGCCACCGCCACCGCCGCGGCGGAGTCGCGGCCCTGCGGCTCCAGCAGGATGTCGGCCGAGAGACCGAGCTGGTCGCGCTGCTCGGCGACGATGAAGCGGGCCTCGGCCGAGGCGATGACGGTGGGCGTGGCGAAGACGGCGGCGTCCGACACCCGCGCCAGCGTCGCCTGGAAGGTCGAGCGCTCGGCGTCGACCAGACGGGCGAACTGCTTGGGCATGCTCTCCCGCGACGCCGGCCAAAGCCGCGTCCCCGTCCCGCCGCACAGGATCATCGGGTGGATCTGGATCGAAGGTCGGGACATGGTGACGTCTCCCGAGAGGGCTCGGCGGGGTCGGCGCGGCCGAGCCCGCCCCGCGCGGGTGCGATGGACTCTCGGACGCCGATTTCAGGACCTGCCCTTACCGTCGGGCCGGGACCGGAACAACCTGCGCGCATTCTCCGCGCGTCGACGGGCTGGCTCCGTGCCGCGGGATGGTTATCTCTGGTCCGACATGAACGGACCCGTCCCCACCCGCCCGGCCGATGCCCCGGCGCCGTCCCAGCGCCGGATCCCCGCGGTGGAGCGCCTCGTCGGCGCCGCCCCTCCGGCGGATCTCGAGAGCTACGGGCGGACGGCCTACACGGACGCCGTCCGGGCGGTGCTGGCCGGGATCCGGGCCGGGGGCGGCCCCGTCCCGGACGCGGCGGCGATCCGGGCCGCGGCGTCGGCGCGGCTCGCCGCCGAGCGCCGGCCGTCCCTGCGGCCGGTCCTCAACCTGACCGGGACGGTGCTGCACACCAATCTCGGCCGCGCCCTGCTGCCCCGCTCGGCCGCGGAGGCGGTGGCCGCCGTGATGGTGCAGGCGAGCAACCTCGAGTTCGATCTCGAGACCGGCGCCCGCGGCGAGCGGGACGACCATGTCGAGGCCCTGATCTGCCGCCTGACCGGCGCCGAGGCCGCGGTGGTGGTCAACAACAACGCCGCCGCGGTGCTGCTGGTCCTGAACGCGCTCGCCATGCGCAAGGAGGTGGTGGTCTCCCGTGGCGAGCTCGTGGAGATCGGCGGCTCGTTCCGGGTGCCGGACGTGATGGTGCGGGCCGGCTGCCGCCTGCGCGAGGTCGGCACCACCAACCGCACCCACCTGCGCGACTACGCGGAGGCCCTCGGGGCCCGCACCGGCCTCGTGATGAAGGTGCATCCGAGCAACTACGCCATCGCGGGCTTCACCGCGGCGGCGGATCCCGCCGCCCTCCACGCCCTCTGCCGCGAACGCGGCGTGCCGCTGGCGGACGATCTCGGCAGCGGCAGCCTCGTCGACCTCGCGGCCTACGGGCTGCCCCCCGAACCGACGGTCCGCGACGCCCTGGAGCGGGCCGACATCGTCACCTTCAGCGGCGACAAGCTGCTCGGCGCGGTCCAGTGCGGCATCGTGGCCGGCCGGACGGACCTGATCGCCCGCGTGCGCAGGAACCCGCTCAAGCGGGCCCTGCGCGTCGACAAGATGACCTACGCGGCCCTCGCGGCGGTGCTGCGGCTCTACCTGCACCCCGAGCGGCTGCGCGCGGAGCTGCCGACCCTGCGGCTCCTCACCCGCCCGCGCGACGCGATCGCCGCGCAGGCCGAGCGCCTCGCCCCCGCCGTGGCGGAGCGACTCGCCGGCGGGCGGCCGCGGCGCGGGCGCGCGGTGCCGGCGGCTCGCCGAGGACCTGCGCCGGCTCCCGGTGCCGGTGATCGGCCGGATCCGCGACGATACCGTCCGCCTGGACCTCCGGACGCTCGAGGACGAGACCGGCTTCCTCGACACCCTCGCGGCGCTCCCGCCCGTCGCGGACGGGGGGCGAACCCCGAGACGAACCCCATCGGGTTGTTAAGGGAACGGGCCGGATGCCCGGAGCTTGCGCGGCGGCATCCCGTGTTATGGTATGATGACGGACCCGCGGTCGCGGTCGAGAGTGGCGGTGCGTGGACCGCGATGGGCGAACGATATGGCGTATATTGCCGATACGGCTGAGGCGCTGCCGGAGACGGATCCGCTGCTCCTCGATAATCAGCTCTGCTACGCGCTCTACGCTGCCGCGCACCGGATGACCAAGTCGTACCGGCCGCTGCTCGAGCGGCTCGGACTGACTTATCCGCAATACCTGGTCCTGCTGGTGCTGTGGGAGCAGGACGGCGTCACGGTCTCGGAGATCGGTCGGCGCCTGCGCCTCGATTCCGGCACGCTGACACCGGTGCTGAAGCGTCTCGAGAGCGCGGGTTTCCTGCTGCGGACCCGGCGCCAGTCCGACGAGCGCGAGGTCGAGATCGCCCTGACGCCGGAGGGTGCCGCCCTGCGCGCCGACGCGGTCTCGGTCCGCGAGAGCGTCATGTGCCAGCTCGAACTCAGCGAGCCGGAGATCCGCGCCCTGCGCAAGGACCTGAGCCTCGTCATCGAGCGGCTCAGCGTGAACGACTGAGGGCGACCCGGATCCGGGGACGCGGCGCCGGGACTGTCGGCCTCACCGGCGCAGGCGGTTGCCCAGGACGAAGCCGTAGAGCCCCATCAGGATGATGCCGACGCCGCCCTCGATGCCGACCAGCAGGTTGGTGACGCGGCCGGTGGGCTTGAGGCCGATCTCCGGCGGGTTCGCGGTCATCATGTTGAGCGCGCTGTAGCTCAGGAGATCGAGCGGGTTGTAGGTCGGCCCGGCGTCCGGGCCCTCCAGGATGAACAGGCCGCCGGTCAGGCCGAAGAGCCCGCCGAACAGCACGATCAGCAGCGCGAAGGCGCGGGCGATGCGCGACAGGCTCTCGCCGTAATCGCACAGCCACTCGACGAAGCGGTCGGCGGTCCAGCGGTAGCCGTGGCGCAGGAGCCCGGACCAGTCCCGGTCGGACCAGGCGGCGCGCGCCTGCTGCCCGGCGTGGAAGCGGCCCATGCGGCGACCGCGCTTGTAGGCCCAGCTCGCCGCGTCGTGGCTGCCAATGCTCTTCCAGTTCTGCTCCAGGGCGAGGTAGCTCGCCTGGGCGGCCTCGTAGGCGCCGGCCACCTCCTCGCCGACCGCGCCGCCGAGCTGCTCCACGCTCATCCGCGTGCCGTTGAGCCACGCGCCGGCGAAGCGGGCGTGCCGCAGCCGGCAGGTGGCGAGGTTGAGCCGCACGAGGTCGGTGTCCGAGAGATCCGCCCCCGAGAGATCGGCGCCGTCGAGCTTCGCGCCGGTGAAGTGCGCCCCGCGCAGCCGCGACCCGGCGAGGCTCGCCTTGGTCAGGCTGGCCTCGGCGAAATCCGCGTGGGTCAGGTTGGCGTCGCCGAGCTTGGCCTCGTCGAGGCGCGCGCCGCGGAAGACGGTGTCGTCCGCGTCCGCCCCGGAGAAGTCGGCGCCCCAGAGATCGGCGCCGGCGAAGTCGGTGCCGTCGAGGAGGGCGCCGGACAGGTCGGCGAAGCGCATCGCGGCCTGGCCGAACCGGGCATCCTCCAGCATCGCTCCCGCGAACCTCACCTGCCCGGCGACGATGCCGGTGAAGTCCGCTCCCGAGAGATCGGCCTCCGACAGGTCGGCCGCCTCCAGGATCGCTCCGGTGAAGCGGGTGGAGCGCCCGACCGCGCCGGTGAGGCTCGCCCCGCGCAGGTTCGCGCCGGAGAGGTCGGCCTCCTCCATGCGGGCGCGGGACAGGTCGGCGCCGACGAGCGTCAGGCCGCCGGATTCGGGGTCGGGCCCGGGACCGGCATCCGGGACGGCCGCGAGGGCGCCCGGCCCGGCGCTCAGCTGCGACAGGTCCGCGCCCGGCTCCCGCAGGGGCGCTCCGGCGGCGAGCCGGCCGACGAGCGCGCGCAGCCGCGAGTCCGCCGGAGCGTCCGGTCGCGCGTCGGGGGGAGTCGCCTGGTCCATGGTCGTTCCTTGCCGGAACGCGCGACCGGACGCCAGACGCTCCGCTCAGGGTGCGGCGGTCGCGGCCGTCACCCGCACCGTGATCGCCTTCGCGGCCGGGGTCTTGGACTGCTCGTCGTGGTGCCAGAGCGGCAGCAGGACGTTCAGCTCCGGATAGTACCCCGCGCAGTTGCCCTCCGGGATGTCGTAGGCGATCACCCGCAGGCCGCCCACGCGCCGCGTCACATGGTCGTCGGCCTCGGTCGCCACGTCGACGCTGAGCCCGTCCCTCAGGCCCAGCCGCGCGATGTCCCGCCGGTTCATGAACAGCACGTCCCGGGTGCCCTTCACCCCGCGGAAGCGGTCGTCGTAGCCGTAGACCGTGGTGTTGAACTGGTCGTTCGACCGCAGCGTGATCAGGTCGAGCACCTCCGGGCCGCGGTCGGGGAGGTCCGGGTCGGCCTCCAGGCCCTCGGGGACCGCGAAATTCGCTTTGCCGGTGTCGGTCTCCCACTTGCGGTCGCGGGCACCCAGCGGCTTCAGCAGGCCGCCCGGGTGGAACATGCGGCCGTTCAGATCGTGGAACACGCTCGGGTAGGTCGCCTCGATCGCGTCGCGCACCCGGGCGTAGTCGGCGACCCACGAGTCCCAGTCGATGCGGGGGTTGGGCGGCAGGGCCGCCTTGGCGATCGCCGCCACGATCCAGGGCTCGGAGCGCAGGTGAGGCCCGACCGGGTCGGCCACGCCCCGCGACCCGTGGAACTGCGCGGTGGAGCTCTCCATCGACACGGCCTGCGGGCCGCTCGCCTGCCGGTCGATCTCGATCCGGCCCAGGCAGGGCAGGATGTAGGCGACGGCGCCGGTGACGAGGTGCGAGCGGTTGAGCTTGGTCGAGATCTGCACGGTGAGCCGCTGCCGCCGCCAAGCCGGCTCCATCCGGGCGGTGTCGGGGATCGCCCGCAGGAAGTTGCCGCCGAGCCCGACGAAGGCCTTCACGCGCCCGTCGAGGACGCCCTCGCAGGTCTCGACGGTGTTGAGGCCCTTCTCCCGCGGCGGCTCGAAGCCGTAGAGTTCCCGCAGCTTGTCCAGGGGCGCCAACTCGGGTTTCTCGGTGATTCCGACGGTGCGCTGGCCCTGCACGTTCGAGTGGCCGCGCACCGGGCAGATCCCGGCGCCGGGCTTCCCGATATTGCCGCGCAGGAGCAGCAGGTTCACCAGCATCCGGACGGTCTCGGTGCCCTTGCGGTGCTGCGTCAGGCCCATCCCGTAGATGCCGATCACCGCCTTCGCGCGGGCGTAGACCCCGGCGGCGGCCTCCAGGGCGGTCCGGGTGAGGCCGGAGCGCCGCTCCAGCGCGCCCCAGTCCTGCCCGTCGCAGAAGGTCACGAAGGCCTCCAAGCCGTGTGTGTGCTCGGCGATGAAGGCGTGGTCGAGCACCCGCGGCCGGCCGGCAGCCTCCGCGGCCCGGTCGAGGGCGAGCAGCGCCTTGCACAGGCCGGTGAGCGCCGCGAGGTCGCCGCCGGCCTTCACCTGGTGGTACTGCGTCGAGATCTTCGTGGACGAGCGGGTGAGCATCTCCACCGGCGATTGCGGGTCGGTGAAGCGCTCCAGCCCGCGCTCGCGCAGCGGGTTGAAGGTGATGATCTGCGCGCCGCGGCGCCGCGCCTCCTGGAGCGGGTGCAGCATCCGCGGCGAGTTCGACCCGACGTTCTGGCCGAAGAAGAAGATCAGGTCCGTGGTCTCGAAATCCTCCAGCAGCACCGTGCCGACCGGCGCCCCGATCGACTGCGGCAGCGCCACCGAGGTCGGCTCGTGGCACATGTTCGAGGAGTCCGGCAGGTTGTTGTTGCCGTAGAGCCGGGCGAGCAGCGCCCACATGTAGCTCGTCTCCAGCGAGGCGCGGCCGGAGGCGTAGAACACCACCGAGCGCGGGTCCTGCGCGCGCAGCGCCTTCAGCTCCCGGCCGATCTCGGCCAGGGCCTCCGCCCAGGCGACGGGCCGGTAGCGGTCCGTCGCCGGGTCGTAGCGCATCGGGTGGGTCAGGCGGCCCTGCTCCTCCAGGGCGTAGTCGCTCCAGCCGAGGAGATCGGTCACGGTGTGCGCGGCGAAGAAGTCCGGCGTCGCGCGGCGGCGCGTCTGCTCCCAGGCCGTCGCCTTGGCGCCGTTCTCGCAGTACTCGAACGCCAGCGGCTTGGCGGGCTTCGCCCAGGCGCAGGACGTGCACATGTAGCCGTCCGGCTTGTTCTGCTTGAGCAGCATCGCCGAGCCGGTGACCGGCACGCCCTCACGCGTCAGGATCTCGACGAGGGAGCGGGCCGAGCCCCAGCCGCCCGCCGGCCCGTCGTAGGGCTCGATCCGGACGTCGTCGGTGTTCTGATCGGCCATGGCGCCCTCCACCCGGCGCAGCGGGCACCGGACCGGGGGAACGCGCGAGCGGGCGAATGGGATCACGGGCGCGTCACCGCGCCCCCAGGCGGGTTCCCTCGCCGGTGGCACGGCTCTAACGTCGACTCGCGGACCAATTGCCGGAGGAGGAAACCATGGCCAGCGTCGACGTCGAGATGGTGAAGTGCGCCTGCCAGGACTGCGTCTGCGTGATCCCGGTCGCCAAGGCCGTGTCGCGGGACGGCAAGGCCTATTGCTGCGACGACTGCGCGGACGGTCACAAGGATCACGCCGGCTGCGAGCACGCCGGCTGCGCCTGCCACGGCTAGGGCCGCCTCCGATCGCGTCTCGGCGGCCTGGAGAACGCAACTACGTTCGAGACAGCCGCGACGCGCCCCTCTCCCGTGCGGGAGAGGGGACCCACGCCTCACCCGGCGCGGGCTCGGCTGACGTCACCGTGCCGACCTGATCGAGAGCGGCCCTGGGTCTGTTTCGACCTCGGTGAGATCAGGCCTCCCAGAGGGTCAGGCGCTCTCGTTTCGGGGCGCCGAAGGCGGGCCCGGAATGCCGACGCTCCGTCGGCGTGAGATCTGTCGACCCCGGCACCGCATCACCGGCTCCGCGGCGCGGGCCCCGGGATTGCGGGCCGATCGGGGCGCGGTCAGGAGACCGCGGCGAGCTTGTCGGCCATCGACTGGTCCTTGTCCCGGCGCGTCGAGAAGATCAGCGTGAAGAAGGCCCGCTGGACGCCGAGCTCGGCGAGCCTCGCCTCGCACCGCTCCGCCAGCGCGCAGATCTCCGACAGCTCGCCCTCGATGTTCGTGCCGTTGGGATGCATCGTGGCGGTGAGCCCGCTCGACTCGATGATCCCCTTGATCTCCCGCACGTAGGGCGAGACCGACGGGCCGACGCCCATCGGCACGATACAGAGGTCGGCCGAAACTTTCATGGTGCCTGCCTGATCCGGGAGGGGCGGCCCCGGCCGGCAGCGCGACCGGAAGCGGAGCGGGCGCGCAGCCTATCGCCGGCCGCGCCGACTTTCCAGGGCAGCGCCGGCGGTCACGCCTCGCCGGTCTCCAGCGCCGCGGCCCGCACCGAGGGCAGGCACGGATTGGCGTTGTCGCTGCGCCACGCGAGCCACAGTTCCGGCCCGGTCGTGGCCGGCAGGGCGATCGGCCGGAGCCGGATGTCGGCCATGCTGTTGCCCCGGGCACTGCCCGGCACCAGCGCGACGCCGATGCCGGCGCCGACGAGGGCCAGCATCGCGTGGACTTGGTTCACCCGCTGCACGATCCGCGGCTGCACGCCCCCGGTCTCGAACAGACGGTCGAGCAGGTCGATGAAGTAGCGGCCGCCCCGGGGCGACCACGTCACGAAGGCCTCGCCGTCGAGGTCCCGCAGGGTCGGCGCGCGCGCCGTCGCGAGGCGGTGCCCGCGCGGGACCGCGAGCAGGAGCCGCTCGCGCGCCAGCGGCGCGGTGGCGATCGCGGATTGCGGATCCTGCAGGATCGGGGCCGGCCGCAGGATCGCCAGATCGGTGCGGTTCTCGCCCAGCGCCAGGATCTGCTCGTCCGAGACCATCTCCTCCAGCACGAGGTCGACCTCGGGCAGCGTCCGGCGGACATGGGCGACGACCTGCGGCAGCGTCCGGTAGGCCGAGGCGGCGGTGAAGCTGAGCCGCAGCACCCCGCTCTCGCCCAGGGCGGCGCGCCGGGTGATGCGCGCCGCGTTCTCGGCCGCCGCCAGCACCCGGTAGGCCTCCGCCAGGAAGGTGCGGCCCGCCGGGGTCAGGCGCACCGCCCGGGTGGTCCGCTCCAGCAGCGTCACGCCCAGGGTCAGCTCCAGCATCTGGATCTGCCGCGACAGGGGCGACTGGGTCAGGTTCAGCCGCGCCGCGGCCCTGCCGAAATGCATCTCCTCGGCGACGGCGACGAAGCTGCGGGCATGGCCGAGATCGAACATTGATGCAGGATCCGGGATAATCCAGCCAAAATCAACGTTGGACGCATTGAACACGGGCGCCTAACCCCGGTCGCGACACCGAACGGTGCGTTCCAGGGAGAGAATCGATGGCGAGCATGACCCCGGCCGAGATGGCGCGCGTGCTGGGCTCCGGCCTGCTGTCCTTCCCGGTCACGCATTTCCGCGACGATCTCGGTTTCGATGAGACCGCCTACCGGGACAATCTCGGGCGGCTGGCCGACTACAAGGTGTCGGGCCTGTTCGCCGCCGGCGGCACCGGCGAATTCTTCTCGCTGACGCCCGCCGAGATCGACCGCGTCCTGCGCGCCGCCGTCGAGGAGACCCGCGGCCGGACCCCGGTTATCGCGCCCGCCGGCCAGGGCACCGCCCTGGCCGTCGAGATGGCCAGGGCCGCCGAGGCCGCCGGCGCCGACGGGATCCTGCTGCTGCCGCCCTACCTGGTCGGCTCCGAGCAGGCCGGTCTCGCCGCCCATATCGAGGCGGTCTGCCGCGCGACCTCCCTCGGCGTCATCGTCTACAACCGCGCCAACGCCCAGCTGAACGAGCAGACGCTGGCCGGCCTGTGCGAGCGCTGCCCGAACCTCGTCGGCTTCAAGGACGGGGTCGGCGACGTCGAGCTGATGACCCGGGTCTACGCCGCCCTGGGCGACCGCCTGACCTATATCGGCGGCCTGCCCACGGCCGAGACCTTCGCGCTGCCGTACCTGGAGATGGGCGTCACCACCTACTCCTCGGCGATCTTCAACTTCCTGCCCGAATGGGCCCTGTCCTTCTACGACAGCGTCCGCCGCCGGGACCGCGACGCGGTCTACCGGGAGTTGCGCGCCTTCGTCCTCCCGTACATCGCGATCCGCAACCGCAAGCGCGGCTACGCGGTCTCGATCGTCAAGGCCGGCATGAGCGCCGTCGGCCGCCACGCCGGCCCGGTCCGGCCGCCGCTGACCGAGCTCGACGCGGCCGAGCGCGCCGAGCTGACGGCCCTGATCGGCGACCGCCGCTGAGCCCCCGCCTCGACACCCAAGACGGACCCGCCGAGCCAACGGCGGCCACGACCCGCTTCCCGGATCAACCGGGCGGCGACGAGCCAGGGAGAACGTCCATGAGTGCCAGTTCGACCGGCGCGCCGAGCACCCTGCTCGACGCCGCCGACGCGGGTCGCCGCACCCGGGTCCGCCTGCTGATCGTGGCGATGCTGTTCGCCGCCACGACGATCAACTACGCCGACCGCGCGACCATCTCGATCGCCGGGCCCGACATGGCCAAGGAACTCGGCCTCTCGCCGGTCCAGATGGGCTACGTCTTCTCGGCCTTCGCGTGGTCCTACGTCCTCGCCCAGATCCCGGGCGGCTGGCTCCTCGATCGCTACAGCGTCAAGTGGGTCTACGCCGCCGCCGTCGCCCTGTGGTCGGGCTTCACGCTGGTCCAGGGTGCCGTCGGCTTCTTCACCGGCCTGACCGCCGTTGTGCTGCTCTTCGCCCTGCGGCTCGCCGTCGGCCTCACCGAGGCGCCGGTCTTCCCCGCCAATGCCCGGATCGTCGCGGCGTGGTTCCCGACGCGGGAGCGCGGCATGGCCTCGGCGTTCTTCAACTCGGCGCAGTACTTCGCCACGGTGCTGTTCACGCCGCTGATGGCGTGGATCGTCCACAATTTCGGCTGGCACCACGTCTTCACCAGCATGGGCCTGCTCGGCATCGTCTTCGCGGTGGTGTGGCTGCGCGTCGTCGACAGCCCGAAGAACCACCCGGCGATGAACCAGGCGGAGCGGGACTACATCGAGACCGGCGGCGCTCTGCTCGACATGGACGGCCAGAGCCGGACCCGGCAGGGCGATGCCGGCCGGACGCTGCGCCAGCTGCTCGCCAACCGGATGCTGCTCGGCATCTATGTCGGCCAGTACTGCATCACCGTGCTGACCTACTTCTTCCTGACGTGGTTCCCGGTCTACCTCGTCAAGGAGCGCGGCCTGTCGATCCTGCAGGCCGGGTTCGCGGCGGTGCTGCCGGCGCTCTGCGGCTTCATCGGCGGCATCCTCGGGGGCGTGATCTCCGACCTGCTCCTGCGCCGCGGCTTCTCGCTGACGGCGGCCCGCAAGATCCCGATCGTCGGCGGCATGCTGCTGTCGATGAGCATCATCGGCTGCAACTACGTCTAGGCGGACGCCCTCGTGGTCGGCCTGATGGCGCTCGCCTTCTTCGGCAAGGGCATCGGCGCCCTCGGCTGGGCGGTCGTCGCCGACACCTCGCCCCGGGAGAGCGGCGGCCTCTCGGGCGGCCTGTTCAACACCTTCGGCAACACCGCCGGCATCACCACGCCGATCGCGATCGGCTACATCGTCCAGAGCACGGGCTCGTTCAACGGCGCCCTGGTCTTCGTGGGCCTGAACGCCCTCGTCGCCTGCTTCTGCTACCTCGTGGTAGTCGGCGAGATCCGCCGCGTCGAGCTCAAGGCCCACTGACCCGCCCGCCGGACCGGCCCCGGCCGGACCGGCCCCGCAACGATCCCGCCTCGCGCCCGGCGCAGACCGGCCGGGGGCCCCGAGGAGGACGCCATGGATCACGCCAAGGATCTCGCCAAGGATCACGTCACGTCGAACGAGAGCCGCCACGCCGCCCGCCACACGCCGACCGTGACCGCCATGACGGTGGTGCCGGTGGCCGGCCACGACAGCATGCTCCTCAACCTCTCGGGCGCGCACGGGCCGTACTTCACCCGCAACCTCGTGATCCTGACCGATTCCACCGGCGCCACCGGCCTCGGCGAGGTCCCCGGCGGCGAGGGCATCCGCAAGACCCTGGAGGATGCCCAAGACCTCGTGGTCGGGCAGCCGCTCGGCGCCTGGAACGCGGTGCTCAGCGCCATGCGGACCCGCTTCGCCGACCGCGACGTCGGCGGCCGCGGCCTCCAGACCTTCGACCTGCGCATCACCATCCACGCGGTGACGGCGGTCGAATCCGCCTTCCTCGACCTGCTCGGCCAGTACCTCGACGTGCCGGTGGCGGCCCTCCTGGGCGAGGGCCAGCAGCGCGACGCCGTCGAGATGCTGGGCTACCTGTTCTACGTCGGCGACCGCACCCGCACGGATCTCGGCTACCGCGCCCCGACCGCCCGCGACGGCTGGTTCCGCCTGCGCGACGAGGAGGCGCTGACCCCCGAGGCCGTGGCCCGGCTCGCGGAGGCTGCCTACGACCAGTACGGCTTCAACGACTTCAAGCTGAAGGGCGGCGTGCTGCGCGGCGAGGACGAGATCGCCGCCGTCACCGCGATCCACGAGCGGTTCCCCAAGGCGCGGGTCACGCTCGACCCGAACGGCGCGTGGTCCCTCGCGGAGGCGATCCGCCTGTGCAAGGGCCAGGGCCACGTCCTGGCCTACGCGGAGGATCCCTGCGGCGCCGAGGGCGGGTTCTCGGGCCGCGAGATCATGGCGGAGTTCCGCCGCGCCACCGGCCTGCCCACCGCCACCAACATGATCGCCACCGACTGGCGGCAGATGAACCACGCGATCCATCTCGGCGCCGTCGACATCCCGCTGGCCGACCCGCATTTCTGGACGCTCGCCGGCTCGGTCCGGGTGGCCCAGCTCTGCCGCGATCACGGCCTCACCTGGGGCTCGCACTCGAACAACCATTTCGACGTGTCGCTCGCGATGTTCACCCACGTGGCCGCGGCGGCCCCGGGCAACGTCACGGCGATCGACACGCACTGGATCTGGCAGGACGGCGAGCGCCTGACCAGGGAGCCGCTGGCGATCCGCGGCGGCCTCGTGCGGGTGCCGGAGCGGCCGGGCCTCGGCATCGAGCTCGACATGTCGGCGGTTGAGGCGGCCCACGCCCTCTACCGCGACCACGGCCTCGGCGCCCGCGACGACGCGGCCGCCATGCAGTACCTGATCCCCGGCTGGACCTTCGACAACAAGAAGCCCTGCCTGGTCCGCTGAGGCCCGGCCCGGGCCCGCGCCGTCAGACGCGCGAGCTCGGGCGGTAGAACGGCTCGTGCCGCGACGGGTCGATGTAGTCGGCGTAGAAGCGCCGCGCGTGCGGCAGCAGCGCCTTCGAGAGCTGGCGCCGCTCGACCTCGTCGTCCGAGAGCGCCCGCGACAGGTCGTCGTGCAGCGCCTTCAGGGCGGCGTCGCGGTCGACCCGCGTGAAGCGCCCGTCCGCGTAGAGCACCTCGCCCTCGCACAGCACCGCGGTGACGCCGCCGGTCTTGGCCCGCTGGATCACCGCGTCGAGGAGCGGCGTCTCCGGGTCGAGATACGGGTAGGCGATCTGGTCCCAATCGATCAGGACCATGTCGGCGCCCTTGCCGACCTCGATCGTACCCAAGCCGTCGCCGTAGGGGGTGGTGCGGGCGCCGCCGACGGTCGCCATGCGCAGCACCTGCGCCATGCTCGGCACGTCGGCCTCGTCCATGCCGGGCACCCGGTGGGCGCGCAGCACGAGGCGCATCTCCTGCAGCATGTCGCGGTCGTCGTTGATGCCGGCCTCGTCGAGGCCGATCGCCGTATTGATGCCCTTCGCCTCGAACCGGTTGAGCGCCGCCACGCCGGAGCGCAGCCGGAAATTCGACGAGCAATTGTGGCAGATGCAGGTGCCGGTCGCCGCCACCCGCTCGATGTCGGACTCGTTGAGCCAAACCCCGTGGCCGAGCGTCAGGCGGGGCCCGAGCATGCCGAACCGGTCGAGGTATTCCAGGGCGGTCCCGCCGCCGCGCTTCTCGGCGTAGGCCTTCTGGTAGGCGGTCTCGACGAGGTGCATGTGCATCGGCACGTCGTAGGATTCCGACAGGCCGGCCAGCCCTTCGAGGGCCGCGTCCGAGCACCAGTGCAGATTGGCGGGCGCGAGCTGGATCTTGGCCCGCGAGGCGCCGGCCTGGCCGCTGTGCAGGTTGCGGAACAGGGAGAAATTGTCCTCCAGGGACATCTGGAAGCGCTCGAACCAGCGCTTCATCGGGTCCTGCAGCGGCGCCGGCAGGCTCGCCACGAAATCCATGTCGGCCTGGTAGACGAGGCGGTTCTGGTCGCGGACCGCGAAGCAGTACGAGACCCGCATGCCGATGTCGCGGTAGGCGCGCAGCACCTCGTTGGAGCGCGCCTCGACCTCCTCCAGGCTGCCGGGCATCCAGCCGTGGATGTGCTGGACCGTCGTGATCCCGGAGCCGACCATCTCGAAGGCCGAGTACAGGGTGTCGAGGTAGAGGTTCAGGTTGCGCGCCACCATGCGGGTGACGAACCAGAGTTCCAGGGGCATGTCGGGGGAGCCGAGCTGGACCGGCGTCAGGCCGACATGGTGGTGGCCGTTGACGAAGCCCGGCAGCAGGATCTCGCGGCCCGAGCCGATCACCGGGGCGTCGGGATAGCGGGCGTGCAGGTCCGAGTAGGTGCCGACCGCCGCGATGATCCCGTCCTTCTGGAGGACCGCGCCGTCGGCGATCTCCTCCCAGCGGTCGTGGTCGAGGGTGCGGGTGATCATCCGCCGGCTGCGGATCAGCGATGTGGCCATGGTTGGGTCCGTCTTGATTGGGAAGGGGGTCAGGCGAGCGCTTCCTGCTCGGCGAAGGCCCGGTCGACCTCGTCGCGCAGGAGCTCGGTGAGGTGGCGCCGCAGCGCCTCGGCCTCGGGGGAGAACGGGTCGCGCGGGCGGGGGAGGTCGTTGCGGACGATCGTCTTGATCCGCCCCGGTCGCGCGGTGAACACCACCACCCGGTCGGCCAGCGCCACCGCCTCGTCGATGTGGTGGGTCACGAACAGCACCGAGGCGCCGCTGTCGCGCCAGACGTCGAGCAGGAAGTCCTGCATCTTCTGGCGGGTCTGGACGTCGAGGGCCGCGAAGGGCTCGTCCATCAGCAGCACCTTCGGGCGCATGGCGAGCGCCCGCGCCACCGCCACGCGCTGGCGCATGCCGCCGGAGAGTTCGTCCGGCCGTTTGTCGAAGGCCTCGGCGAGGCCGACCCGCTGGAGCGCCGCCCGGGCGACGCTCCGGCGCTCCGCCTCCGGCACGCCCTTCAGCGACAGGCCGAAGCTGACGTTCTGCCAGACGCTGAGCCAGGGCAGCAGCGAGGTTTCCTGGAAGATCAGGCTGCGCTCCGGCGACGGCCCGGTGACGGCCTCGCCGAAGGCCAGGAGCTCGCCCCCGGAGGCGGCCTCGAGCCCGGCGATCAGGTAGAGCAGCGTGCTCTTCCCGCAGCCCGAGGGGCCGAGGAACACGACGAACTCGCCGGGCCGGACAGTGAGGTCGATGTCGCGCAGCGCCTCGTGGGCGCGGGCGGTGCCGGCCGCCCAGACCTTGGCGACCCCGCGGCACGAGACGGCGTCCTGGGATCCGGGATCAGAGGCCAAGGGAGGCTCCCGCGTCGCGCGGCAGCCAGTACAGCAGCCGCCGCTGGACCAGCCGGAACAGCAGGTCGAAGGCGAAGCCCAAGAGGCCGATCAGCGTGATGGTGAAGAACACCAGCGACGGGTTGAAGGTGTTGCGCGCCAGCATGATCACCTGTCCGAGCCCGTACCCGACGCCGGTCGCCTCGGCGACGAGCACTACCATCCAGGCGCCGAACAGGTTGAGGCGCAGCACCGCGAGCAGCCCCGGCAGGATCGCCGGCACGATCACCCGGGCGTAGATCTGGCGCTTCGTCGCCCCCATCGTCCGGGCGACGTTGATGTAGTTCCGGTTGACCCCGTCGATCTGCTGGATGGTCGAGAGCACCATCGTGAAAAACAGGGCGATGAACACCATGAAGATCGCCGGGGCGTTGCCGATCCCGAACATGAAGATCGCCACCGGCAGCCACGCGATCGGCGAGACCGGCGCCAGGAGCGTGATGGTCGGCAGGGTCAGCCGCTCGAACAGCTTGAAGTAGCGGATCCCCACGCCGACCAGGATCGAGAGGGTCGCGGCCAGGGCGAGGCCGGCCAGCACCCGGCCGGTCGAGGCGAGCACGGTGATCAGCACCGCCATGGCCGGGCTCGGGCCGGTATTCATCCCGGTGCCGATCTGCCAGCGCTGCGCGGTGTTGAAGAAGCGCGCCTGCTCGGCGAGGTTGCCGAGGAAGATGTGCGGCGGCGGCAGGAGCTTGGCGTCGGCGACGCCGAGCGCCCAGAGCAGCTCCCAGAGGCCGGCGAAGCAGCCGACCGAGACCAGCATCCAGCCGGTCCGCTGCAGGAGCGGGACGAGGCCGTCGGGCAGCGCGAGGCGCTGACCGAGCGGGAGGCGCGGCCGGACGTGCGGGACGGCGGCGCGGACGAGGTTGACGGCCATCCGCTCAGGCCGACTTCAGCTTGAGCTTGCCGTAGAGATCCGGGTTCTCGGCGATGACCTGCTCCAGCAGGGTCCAGTCGATCGCGTCGCGGCCGGGCTTCTTCTTGATGTAGCCCATCTCGGCGACGGAATCGGTCCGGTCGAGGATGAACTGCGTCTGGTTGCGGGCGTCCACCACCGAGGGCTGCCGGCCCATGGCGAGCTGGGCGTTGTGCATCGAGGTCTTGTAGTAGGAGCCCACGAGCTTGTTCAGGGCGGCCTGGGGGTCGCCCTCGGCCAAGGCTTGCGCCTTCATCATGCCCTTGATCAGGGCCTTCACGGCGCCCGGGTTCTTGGCGATCAGCTCGTTGCGGACGGCGAGCACGCAGTCGGTGTAGCCCTTGCCGTAGATGTCGGTGCCGTCGGAGAGTTTGACCGCGCCCTTCACGTCGGTGAGCAGCGCGGTGCCGTAGGGCTCGATGGTCGAGATGATGTCCAGCGCCCCGGCGCGGAACGCCTCCACGGCCTCCGGGGTCGAGCCCATGTAGCGGACGGTAATGTCCTTGAAGGCGACGCCGTTCTTCTTCAGCCAATCGTAGGGCAGCACCTCCAGCGTATCGAGCTGGAAGGTCCCGAGCGTCTTGCCCTTGAGCTTCTCGGGGCTGTCGAGGCCCGGCTGGGCGACCAGCACGCAGCCCTCGATGCCGCCGCCGGCCACGATCTTCACCGGGGCGCCCGCGTCGTAGAGCGCCATGAAGCTCGTGTAGGGCATCACGCCGGCATCGACCTGGCCCATCCCGAGGAAGGTGACCTGATCCGAGAAGGTCGGCGTGTTGACGAAGTCGATGGTGAGCCCGTCATCCTTTGCGAGCTGCATCGCCTCCGCGAGGAAGA
The DNA here is from genome assembly GCF_036441335.1 of Methylobacterium mesophilicum. Lineage (GTDB taxonomy): Bacteria > Pseudomonadota > Alphaproteobacteria > Rhizobiales > Beijerinckiaceae > Methylobacterium > Methylobacterium mesophilicum_B. The sequence goes on along the minus strand of NZ_MLBW01000005.1, from coordinate 283,571 downwards.
AATTCAGGTTGCAGAAGCCTGTGCCGTGGGTCGCCCGGATGCCGGTGGCCGCCGCGGCCGGACTCGTCAGTCCCGGGCCCACCGCCAGGGTCAGCGCGGCGGCGGTTCCGCCGAGGAAGCGCCTGCGGCTGGGCTTGAACCGCGTGAGATCCGGGACACGATAATCGCCGTGACGGTCGCACATATCGACTCTCCTCAGAGGGCGGATCGCGCGATCCGCCGGACGGCGCGTGCCGGTGCTGAAACGGAGGGATCGGAGCTCGGGACAGGCTCAAGGCAGTCGCGGAGATCCGGTCGCCCGGCACCTCACCACATCGACGGCACGCCAACCTCTAGCCGCCGCCGGGGCGACGCTGCGCTGGTGACTACGAACCAAGAAGCGTGCCAGACGCGGGGCCCGACTTATTGGCGGCTCGCCTTGCCCGTCGGCGTTGTCGAGGAACGGCACCGCCGTCGTCGCGAGCGGAGCGAAGCAATCCAGCCGCGCCACGCCTCCGGACTCGGCGCTGCCCTGGGTCACTTCGCTGCGCTCGTGAAGACGGACATCGACGTCGCACCCGGCATCGAACGGTCCGACGCCCGCGAAAGCGGCTGAATGCCGCCGCAGTATTCAGCCGGGCTCGCTGGACAGTGCCGGACCGGCCTCAACCGCGCGCCGAGCGGCCCGCCCATTCCCGACGCAGGATGGCGTACTGCATCGTGTTCTCGAAGATCGGGTTGCCGCGATCGTCATCGACGAAGGAGACGAACTCCCGGAACAGGCCCTCGCGGCGCATCGTCAGCGCCTCACACAGGCGGCGCGAGGAGGCGTTGTCCTCCTCAACGTAGGCGTAGAGCCGCCGCGCCCCCCGCTCGGAGAACAGGTATCCGAACAGGGCGGCCGCGGCCTCGCGGGCGTAGCCCGCGCCGCCATACGCGGCGTTGAAGTTCCAGCCGACCGAGAAGGTGTCGGGCGGTTCGGGCTGGCAGAACAGGTCGCCGATCAGCCGGTCGGACGCGGCGATGGACACGGCTACGTACTCGTCGTCGCGGCCGCGCCGCTCGGCCTCCGCCTCCGCCTCCGCCGGCGTGTCGAGCCGGCCGCTCAGGAAGCAGCGCGCCCGCGGGCGGTGCAGGTAGGCGAACAGGTCGGCTGCGTCGTCCGGCCTGAAGCGCCGCAGGATCAGCCGTTCGGTCCGGATGGCGATCATCGGGCTCCCGGACGCCGCCGCGCTACGCGGCCACGAGGTTGAAGGTGCGGTCGGCCGGCGCGAGGCTCACCCGCCGCCCCCAGTCGAAGGCGACGAAATCCTGCTCGATCCCGTCCGAGAACACCACACCGCCCTCGTTCATCCGTGACACCACGGTGAGGGGCGAGCCCACGAACTTGCCGCCGCGGAGGTCGGTGCCGGTGGCGACGCTCGGGAACGGCTCGCGCACCCAGTAGCCGAAGGACGCCTCCTCGATGCCCACCTCCACGGTGAGGTGCGTCGCCTCGCTGATCGAGCGCGCCCAGCCGGTCAGGCCGGTGCCCGAGGCCACGATCAGCCCGCTCGACGAGTGGTCCTCCGCCCGCGCCCCGTCGTCGATGCGGTAGCGCGCCGACTGGTGGCTGCGATGGCCGACGAAGATCTCGTTCAGGGCGAGCAGCCGCTCGCCGCCGTCGAAGGTCGCCTGCACCATGGTGCGCCGCTGCAGGGGCGCGGCGCCGGCCGCGCTGGCGGGCAGGAGCGCGCGCAGGGCCTCGACCCGCGCCCGGGCCAGCACGCCGTCGTAGAGGTCGGGCGCCGGGTTGACGCCGACCACCGGCTGCCCGTCGAGGTACTTGGCGACGTTGGCCACGAGCCCGTCCTGTCCCACCGCCACGACCACGTCCTCGGGGGCGAAGAGGAAGCGGTCGAGGTCGGGGCGCCGCACCAGGGCCTGCCGCCAGTCCAGGGGCACGGCGGACCGGGCCTCGGCGAGCACGGCCTGGAACTGGGCGTGGCGCGCCTCGACCTCGGCGAGCGTCTGGTCCCGGCTCTCCAGGAAGAACCGGACCTGGCCGCGGGTCGCGTGCCGGGCGATGAGCAGCTCGTAGTCCGTGTCGCGGATGACGAAGACCACGCGGGGGGTGACGGCCGGCATGGCGGGCCTCCTCAGCGCGGCGCGAGCCGTGGGGACAGCGCGCCCCGGAACTCGCCGAGGACGGCCGCCATGAGGTCGGGCGTGACGTTGACGTGCTCGATCGTCTCCAGCTTGCCGGCGAGTTCCCTGGCCGCCAGCCCGAGGAGGACGGCGGGCGGGATGTCCCGGTAGACGGCGGCGCGGCGCTGCTCCGCGTCGGCCCGGGCCCCCTCGACGAGGCGGATCCGCTCGGCCTCCGCGGCCGCCTCCAGGCCGCGGGCCTCCGCGACGCCGGCGGCGCGGTCGCGGGCGTTCTCGGCTTCCTGGGCGATCAGCACGGTCTCGCGCCGCGCCAGCTCGGTCTTCGTCGCGAGTTCGTTCTCCGCGATGGCGCGCTCCTTCTCGACCGCCAGGGCGCGCCGGGCGAAGGTCGCCTCGTCGGCCTTCTGCTGCAGGGCCTCGAAGGTCGGGGTCTGGAGGGCGCGCTCCAGCTCGCTGGTCGGCGCGAGGTTGGTGAGCCGCACCGACACCGCCGCGACGCCGATCTCGGCCAGCGCCGGGGCGTCCGACAGGACCCGCTCCAGCACGGCGCGCAGCGGCTCCGGCCCGGCGTCGAGGAGGGCGCCGATCGGGCTCGCCCCGAGATACTGGAGCGCCGCCTGACTGGCGATGCCGCCGAGGCGGGCCTCGATCCGCTCGACCGGCTCGCCCTGCAGGCGCCCGGTGCGGAGGTCGATCGAGAAGTCGACCCGGCTCGCCAGCAGCTCCGGATCGACGACGTGCCAGCCGATCGTCCCCTGGACCACGACGGTCTGGAAGTCCCGGCTGCGGCCGCGGACGAAGAGCGTCATCTCGCGGTCGTCCACCGGCACCTCGCTGATGCTGGCGGTCTCGGGCCGGAACCAGAAGACCAGACCCCGCCCGCTCTGCCGGACCCGGCCGTTGCGGAAGCGGATGATGTGGCTGCTCGCCTCGCTCCGGAGCTGGGCGATCACACCGATGTTGCGGACGGTGGCCATGATGGTCTCCTCGAAGCGCTCTCCGCCGAGGCGGATTCCGGTTCGGCTCAAGAGAGCGCGCTGAAACAAAGGCCTAGAACTGGCCTGGCCTGTCGAAGCGGAAGAGTTCGGCGGGGCGGAACGCCGTCCCGGCCTCGCGGGCGCCCGTCGGCGCGATCCAGCCCCGGTCGCGCATGCGGCGGCGGAAGGCGGATTTGTTGAGGGGCGCGCCGCGGATCGCCGCGTGCACGTCCTGGAGCTGCCGGAGGGTGAAGTGCTCCGGCAGCAGCGCGAAGCCGACATCCGTGTAGTCGAGCTTGCCGCGCAGGCGCTTCACGGCCAGCGCGAGGATGTCGGCGTGGTCGAAGGCGAGGGCGAGGGGGGCGCCGTCCTCCGCCCCGGCCGAGACGGGGCCGCCGGCCTCGCCCGCCCAGGGCACGACCAGCACCGCCGCCGCGAGCCCGGCGCCGCCCGCCAGGGCCTCGGCGAAGGCCGCCTCCGGCAGCAGCGCCAGGTAGGCCACCGAGACGATCCGCATCCGCGGGTCCCGGTCCACGGCGCCGAAGGTGTAGAGCTGCTCGAGCCGCGCCCGCCCGATCCCGGCCTTCTCGCGCAGGACGCGCTCCGCGGCGGCGTCGAGGGTCTCGGCGATTCCCACGAACCCGCCCGGCAGCGCCCAGAGGCCGGCCTGCGGCTGCCGGCTCCGCCGCAGCAGGAGGGCGGCGAGCCGCCCCGCCCGGATCCCCATCAGGACGAGATCGACCGCCAGGGCGGGCCGGTCGTAGGCCGCGGGATCGTAGCCGGTCAGGAACTCGGATTCGGTCATCGGTCGATTTCTACTCACGTTGAGCATAACTAAGACGTAAATTGCGCATATGTCAAGCGAGGGCGGATCCGTCGCGCGCCGCCGCGGGGCGCACAGCTCCGCACTGGCTCCGCACAGATCCGCCCGGGCGCGGCCGCCGGGTGCGGTCCGAGCCCGGAAAAGGGCGAAGCTTCTCGTGGCGACGGAGGGGTGGGCGGGGGAGCTTCGGCGGCGAGCCGGCATCGATCCGCCGGCGCAGGAGGTCTTCCCGATGCCGTTCTTCGCTCCACGATCCGCGGTCGAGCCCCCCCGCAACGCCGCGCCGTCACCGCTCTTCCTCGCGCTGCTGGCGCTGCTCATCATGCTGGCCTCGGCCCACGCGGCGCCGGGCCCGGAGCGGGGCGGACTCAGGCTGCGCGGGCCGGCCGGCACCGCGCCGGTCGAGGCCGTCCAGCTGGCGACCGAGATCAGCGTCGATGTCAGCGGCCCGACCGCCCGGGCGACCGTCACCCAGGCCTTCCGCAACGTGACGGCGGACTGGGTCGAGGGCACCTACGTGTACCCGCTGCCGGAGGACGCGGCCGTCGACGGGATGAAGCTCGTCGTGGGCGCCCGCGTCATCGTCGCCGACATCCGCGAGCGGGCGGCGGCCAAGCGCGCCTACGAGGCCGCGAAGGCGGCCGGGCAGTCCGCGGCGCTGACCGCGCAGGAGCGGCCGAACGTCTTCACCAACGCGGTCGCCAATATCGGCCCGGGCGAGACGGTGGTGGTCCAGATCACCTACCAGCAGACGATCCCCGTCTCCGGCGAGACGCGGACGCTGCGCCTGCCCCTGGTGGTCGCGCCCCGCTACAATCCCGCCCCCGCCCCGGTGGAGGCGGTGTCCCTCGACGGCGCGGCCGCGGCGGCCCGCGACCCGGTTCCGGATCGCGCCCGGATCAGCCCGCCGGTGCTCGACCCGACCCTGTCGTCGCCGACCAACCCGGTCGCCGTCACCGTGCGGCTGCAGGCGGGCTTCCCCGTCGGCGCCGTTCAGAGCGCCACCCACGCGATCCGCGTGACCGAGACAGGCTCGGAATCGCGGACCGTCACGCTCGCCGCCGGCGTGGTGCCGGCAGACCGCGACCTCGAGCTGACCTGGGCGCCGGTCCCCAGCCGGTTGCCCGGCCTCGGCCTGTTCCGCGAGACCGTGGCGGGCCGGACCTACCTGCTGGCCACCGTGAACCCGCCGCTGCCCGAAACCGACGCGGCCGCCCGGCCGGCGCGCGACGTCACCTTCGTCATCGACAATTCCGGCTCGATGTCGGGCGCCTCGATGCGGCAGGCCAAGGCCGGGCTGCTGGCCGGCCTCGGCCGCCTGACCCCGAGGGACCGCTTCAACGTCATCCGCTTCGACGACACCTGGGACGCGCTGCATCCGGAGCCCGTCCCGGCGACGCCGGCGGCTTTGGCGGAGGCCGAAGCCTTCGTCGCCGCCCTGGAGGCCCGCGGCGGCACCGAGATGCTGGCACCCCTCAAGGCGGCGCTCGCCGACCCGCACCCGGAGGACGGGCGCGTCCGCCAGGTCGTGTTCCTCACCGACGGCGCCGTCGGCGACGAGGAGCGGATCTTCGCGGCGATCCACGACGGTCTCGGGCGCACGCGCCTGTTCATGGTCGGCATCGGCTCGGCACCCAACGGCCACCTGATGCGCCACGCCGCCGAGATCGGCCGCGGCAGCTTCACCGAGATCCGCGACCTCGCGCAGGTCGGCGAGCGGACCCGCGCGCTCTACGAGAAGCTGGAATCCCCCGCCGTCACCGACCTGACCGCGACCTTCTCGGTCCCGGGCGTCGCGGTCACGCCGGGCGCGCTGCCCGACCTGTACCGCGGCGAGCCGCTCGTCTTCGCCGCGCTTCTGCCGGGCTCGGCCGAGAGCGGGCTCCCCGGGACCGTGACCGTCTCGGGCCGGGTGGGTGGCCGGACCTGGACCCGGACGCTGCCGCTCTCCGGAGCGGGCGCGGGCGCCGGCATCTCCAAGGTCTGGGCGCGCTCCCGGATCGGGGAGACCGAGACGGCGCGCATCACCGGGCGCCTCGGCGCGGACGCGGCCGACGCCGCCATCCTGGCGCTGGCCCTGGAGCACGGCCTGACGACGCGGCTGACCAGCCTCGTGGCCGTCGACGCCACGCCGCGCCGCGCGCCCGGCACGCCCCTCGTCGCCGCCGACTTGCCGCTGAACCTGCCGGCGGGCTGGGACTTCGCCAAGGTGTTCGGCACGGACCGGCCCGGCGCCGCGCCCGCCCACGACGGGGCGGCGCGGATCGTTCCGATCCGCGCCGACGGCGCGGCCATCAACCTGCCGCAGACCGGGGCAGGGTTCCTGGCGCAGCTCGGTCTGGGCCTGCTCCTCGCCCTGCTGGGTCTTCTGCTGGGCGCCGGCCCGCGGATCGTCCGCGGGCGGACCGGGGCCGCGCGATGAGCCGCCGCACGGTGACCGGACTGGGGAGGGCGCTAGCCGCCCTCCTCACCCTCGCGGGGCTCGGGCTCGCGGCGCAGGCCGCCTGGATCTCCGCCAAGGCCGCCCTGGCCCAGGTTCTGCTGGAGCGCGCCTTCGCCCGCACCCTGGTCGAGGGCCGGGCTGCCCGGCCCTGGCCCTGGGCCGACACCGAGCCGGTCGCCCGGCTCGGTGTCGCCGGCCGCAGCTTCGTGGTGCTGCGGGGCGGGAGCGGCCAGGCCCTGGCCTTTGGCCCAGGCCACCTGGACGGCACCCCGGAGGCCGGCGCGCCCGGTACCGCCGTCTTCGCGGCTCACCGCGACACGCAGTTCGCGGTGCTGGGGCGGCTCGGGCCCGGCGATCCCGTCACGGTGACTGGCCGCGACGGCCGGACCCTGCGCTTCCGCGTCACCGGCACGCGGGTGGCGCGCTGGGACGCCTCGGGCATCGACCCGCAGGCCCCCGGCCGGCACCTCGACCTCGTCACCTGCTGGCCCCTGGACGCGCTGGGGGCCGGCCCGCTCCGGCTGATCGTCGAGACCGAGCTGGCCGCGGAGGCGGCGCGTTCCTGACCGGTCGGCGTGGACGGCCAGCTTGGCCGCGCTTGCGCAAATGTGCGGTTTCGTGCGGATCTGTGCGGGTCAAGTCCGCGCGAGCCGTGCCTGTGAGCGAGATCGAACTGTCCGAGGCGCAGAGCCGCGCCATTGCCCAGACCGTGCGCGAGGCGCTGGCCCGCCGGCGCATCTCCCGGCAGACGCTGGCCGAAGAGGCCCGGATCAGCATCTCGACCCTGGAGAAGGCGCTCGCCGGCCGCCGGCCCTTCACCCTCGCGACGACGATCCGGCTGGAGGAGGCCCTGGGCCAGTCCCTCCGCCAGGAGACGGGTCGACCGGCCCCGGAGGCGACCCGCCACGCGCCCGACGAGCTCGGTTCCTACTCGCGGGAGAGCGTCGCCTGGATCGAGGGGCGCTACCTCACCCTGCGGCCCTCGTTCGGGGCTGCGGGCGCGATCTTCGCCTACCGCACCGAGATCGCCTGGGATCCGGACGCGGCCCGCCTCGTGTTCCGCGAGGCCGAGCGACTCGACGCGCCCTTCGCGCAGTCCGGCAGCGTCGCCGTGCCGAGTCAGTCGGGCATGATCTACCTCGTGACCAACTGGCACGGGCAGCACCGCCTCGCGGTGCTGTGCCGCCCGAACATCCAGGGCGAGATGTACGGGGTCCTCACGACCCTTCACGCCGGGCGCGGCACGCAGCTGACCCCAGCCGCCGCGCCCCTGGCGCTGCTGCCCGAGCAGGCGGGCGCGCACGGGTACGGTCGGATCGGTCCGGAGGCGCCGGGCTACGGTCCGTATCGGGCCTATCTCGCCCGGGTGCACGACGACGGCTACGCCACCTTCTTCACGGGCGTCGCCTGACGCGATCTGACGGGTGAGTCCGGAGGCGCGAAGCGCGGCGGGCTTGGAGCGGGTACCGGGATCGAACCCGGGTATTCAGCTTGGAAGGCGGATGCATCTACTGCGCGGTTTCCCGATCCAGCATTCGTTTTCTCAGCAACATCGTCAAGACATTGCGTTTTTCCCATTAGGGCGACAACCTAGCTTTGCGAGGCTTTGAGGGTGCCGGTTGTTCGGCCGTTGTACGGGGATCGAGATGACGAACGCCGAGACCATCCGGCGGCTGCCGGGCCCGAGCAACTTTCGCCCAATGCCGCCCGAGCCGAGAGATGTCGTCGCTCCTTTGCGGAACGTCACTCTGATCATCACGCTCGACATCGTAGTGCAGGCCAAACGGTACATCGAGCGCGGCGCCACGAAAGGAATGGTGATCGAGTGGCGGGATGCCACCCAGAAGGGGCTCGTGCTGCGTCTGACCTCGACCGCGGCGACCTGATACCTTCGTCGCAGGACTTCTACCCTGCGCATCGGGTCGATCGACGACACCTCCGTGCTCGCTGCACGTGAAATGGTGCGGAAGGTCTCGCATGTCGGCACGGTCGACGACGCTCAAATTTTCCTTGAAAAGATCCGCCAAGTCCGGGCGAACAAAGGCGAAGAAGCCGCCTACTACTACGAGGAGGGAATTTGGATCGACGACGACGGGACTATCCAAGGACCCGAAGTGGCGATGCCCGACAAAATATGGACTTGGGCTTATCTAAGAAAGAAATATCGCGAGCACAAACTCCCAACGCTCAACGAAAGATGGGCTTCACAATATGAAGTACCTTTGCGCAATCCATGCTTCAATTCTATAGAAAATAAGCCGGTCGGCTTGCTGAACTATGAAGATCTTGAAAAGGCACGTGACAATCTCAATAATTCAAAATCAAAATCTCAGGCCTCCCGCACCATATCGATTGCCAGATCGATGCTGGATTGGGCTTACGCCGAGCACGCCTCGAGGACTGGGCTCGCCAAGCTCCAGTTTTTTTGGGGCGCGATGGAAGATCGTGCGCAAGAGCGGGGTTCGGGACCACGCTCCGTCGATATCCGAACTTGCGAGAACGCTCGTTCTCGTCGAGCATCTCCACTCCCTGTCTCGACAGTCTCACAGCGCAGGCGCGGTCGATGCATCTATGGTCGGTGCGCTTTGGGCGCTCGTCCTGACCGGTCAACGGGTTGGTCAATTGCTTCGCACGCCGACCGGGCGCCTCCTCGAATCTCCAAAGATACCAGTCGGATGGCGGGTTCTGACCTGGAAGCCCGGAGAGGTTGAGAAGGTGGAAGGGCTTTCGTTGCCTCATTGGCTGCCCTTGCCACCGGAGACGATCGCGATCCTCGAGTATTGGAGGTCGAGGCGCGGCGTCGATCGGTCGGATTGGATGTTCCCGAGCCTCCGGGGCCCTGGGCCTGTTACCGAAGGTGGGTTGGCAGGCCTGTTGCGGCGGCTTCAAGGCATCCGTCACAGGACCAAGCCTTCAGGTCGAAGATCTGTCGACGCCAGGAGAATCCGAGGCAAGGTCAGGACGGGACTATCCAAGAGCCAGGGTGTCGATCTGTTCGAGAGACATGGGATTCAGCCTTGGATCCCGCATGACGTTCGCCGTGCGATCGTCACCTTCCTGGGAGATCACGGACTCGGCGGCTCAGCGTCGGCCATTATAGCTCATCGGGAGTACAGGAAGGATCTCAAACGCGAGTACGAACGAGAGCGCATGCTTCCCGTAACAGAGCTCCATTACAACCGATCTCAGAAACTGGGTTTGAAGGTCAAGGGCCTGATGCTTTCGACGAAAGCAATTATGGGCGCGTACGAAATCGAAAAGGCGAGTTTCACGTCTGCGTTGACGCGGACAGAGGGAGCAAAAGACGGGGTTCCCTGGGCCGCTCCTGCCTTCGAGGAATGCGAAGCCGTCATGGATCCTGGAAGTTTCATCCCGTCCACCAGGAAGGATGTATGACAGCCCTTGCACGCCGCTCGTTTCAGCATCTCGATTCAAATTCGGGTGCTGTCCGCCGTAAGCTCGGCGGTTTCATTGCCGCGACATAGGGCACCTTGTCGGATGCCAAGCCGCAGCCACCTTCGACGGCGGCTGCCCCGGTGTTCGCCGAGCTGTGCTCCATTCCTTCGGTAAGGTATGACGTCTACACCGCGTCCTCTTCGAAGTAGTAATCGATCATTCCTTCGTCGCGCCAACAAAGCTTCCAACGATTCGGTGCGCCCGGACGCTAGAATTATCGTCAATCTGACCGGAAGCCGTACTGCCCTCTGAGTTCGCGCTTTCAATCGAGCCGTCTGCATCCGTGCCACTCGCGCGGCGTGCCGCGCATCATCGATCAGGTTGTGCCGCTGCCCGGGGTCTTCCTGCAGGTCGTAGAGGGCGAGGGGCACCCCGTAGACATACTGCTTGACGCGTGCGGCCATCGCCGGATCCGTCTTCGCAGCCTCCTCCATGGCGGGAAAGGTCAGGCCGCCCATGCTTTCGAGGCGCACCGCGAGCTTACCGTCGGACCAGGCGTTGAAGATCAGCGACCAGCGCGCGTCCTGAAGGCCGCGTGAGGGGTAGGCCATGCCGTTCGACACCTCGTTGACGTAGGTGACGACGAATTCGGGATCGGGCACGGTCTCGCCGCGGAGGATCGGCGCCCACGAGCGACCGTCGAACGTCGCCTTCGTCTCGATGCCAAGGATCTCGAGCAGCGTCGGCAGCAGGTCGACGTTGGTGGTCCGGTTGTCGAACCGCTTCGGCGGACCCATGCCGGGCCAGCACAACAGCACCGGCTCGCGCGAGCCGTGGTCGTAGCAGGTCGCCTTGGCGAACGGGAACGGCATGCCGTGATCGTTCATGAAGACGACCAACGTGTTCCCGGCGTGTCCCGACTCCTGGAGCGCGTCGAGGATATGGCCGATTGCGACGTCCATGCGCTGCGCGCTGTTCCAGTATTGGGCCACCTCCTCGCGCACCTTCGGCAGGTCATCGAGGTTGGGAGGTATCGTCACATCGGCGGCGGTCACCGGCTTGGCCACTTGGTACACACCCTGCTGGCCGTGGTCCTTCCGCGCCGCCTGCGGGCTGCCGTAGAAGGGACGGTGCGGATCGTTGATGTTGCACTGGACGAAGAAGGGCTTGCCCTGCGCCTCGGCCTCCATCATGGCGACCTGGAAGGCGGCGGCGTGGACCAGCGGGTGGCGGTCGGTCCCTTCCTCCTGCCCGAGCCAAGGGAACGAGCTCGCCGGGCGCATGTGGCTGATCTTGTGGCTGGCGGCCGTGTAGTAGCCCTCGTCCCTCAGGATGGAGGTGAGGGTGGGCGTGCCCTGCTTCATCGGGATGAAGCCGGTTCCGCCGCTGTGCTGCGGAAGCAACCCGCTCATGAATGCCTCGCGCGAGGGCATGCAGATCGGTACGACCGTGCGGTTGTTCGCGAAGCAGTGCGAGCGCGCCGCAAGCGCGTCGAGGTGCGGGGTCAGCCCTGCCGTGTTGCCCATGAAGCCGGGTAACGACACGTCCATGTCGTCGACCGTGATGAACAGCAGGTTGAGCCGCTTGGCCTTATCGGCGGGAGCCCGGTGCCGTCGGGCCGGCTGGGCGAGCAGCGCGGGGGAGATCCCGAGAAAGGCGGCTATTGCAACGCCCCTCAGCAGATCGCGCTTGGTCATCGTCGTCCTCTCGGTGCGCAGCTCTCGCTGACATGGTGATCACCGGCGCCCCGGGCCCATGGGATCACGCGATGCGGTCCGGCAACGCACCGCCGGAAGCCGCTGCCGCCGGAAAACGTTGCGGCCGGTGACAATCCAGACGTCCACCTGGTTCGAACGACGCGCAGCAAGCGGAGCCGTTCCAATCAACCCGGTTCAAGTTCGCACCCGCAGTCGTGCGCGTGATGAAGAGCCGGGCCGAGCGGGTCGCCGCTGCTGACCGGGGTCACCGGCAGAGAAGGCGGCAACCACACCGTCCTGGGAGGAGCCCCGCACCCGGAATACGGTCGGGCGACGCAGGCCACGACACGCTACGCGATCGAGCCGCCCGGCATCGCCATGAGATAGAGGGCGAACGAGACGGACGCGGCTGTGAGCGGCATTCAATCGATCGTCGATATCCGAGCTTTCCCAGCATGGTCCGTCAGTCCGAAATCAGCCTGACCGTCGAGGGGCCGAGTTTCGTTTCCTGCGTGTTACGCTCCTACGCCCGCGGCATCGGAGCCTCCCACCGACAGGAGGAGCCGCCGGTCGTTTAGACCTCGTTGATACCTGGCATGGGACACGGCCGGCCCCTCAGCAAAGGAGCATCGCTCATGCGCGCACTCGGACTCGCCGTCGCCGTCATCGGTCTCGCGAGCACCCTGCCTGCCAACGCCCTGCCTCTCTCCTCGCCTGCGGCCGTGGTCTCCCCGACGGGGATCGTTCAAGCTCGGGTCGTGTCACGGACCGTCGTGGTTCGTCGACCTGCCTGTCGTACCGTGGTGACCAAGCGGCGCGGTCCTGGCGGCCGCGTGATCATCACTCGCACACGCCGCTGCGGCTGACGTCTGCGCCACGGTGAAAACGTGCCCGGCCATAGAATCGAAGGCCGGGCTCGTTCTGATCTGAATGGATGTCCGGCGGTAGCAAGCAGTCTCGACTGGTCATCCCTGCAAAGGGCTCGCGCCTTACGGTATCACCTCGAGTTGGTCGGGACGCGCGCTCCGTTCGACGTTGAAACTACGCGAGGGCAGAGCGCGGACGGGTTGCGGTCAGTTATGTGCGTCGGAGGAAACCCAGTTCCGGGGCACCGCCTGCGCACGGTAGACAAGGTTGCCGCGAGCCGAGGATGAGCCCGGCGCGTGGCCTTCATAGGGCGATACGTATTCCCAAACTATCTTTCCGGTCGGGGTGACTTGGAAGAAGCGACCGTTACTTCCTTAGTCGATCAGCGTATTGCCATTCGGAAGGCGTTGCGCACTGCTGATGAACGGGCTGAAGAACGTCCAGTTCGGCCGGTCACTCATCGAGCCGACATATTGCCAGACGACGGTGTCGGCGACGGGATCGATCTCCAGTATACGCGAGCCACCGAGCAGAGGACGAGGGACCGGCGGGTAGCCGGCCTCCCCTTCGTTGTCGAACACCAGAAGGTTGCCTGCGCCAGGCAGGCCGTCGGGGATCATGTGGACGTCGTGCTGGCCGCTCGTCTGGTCCACGGGTCGCGGGAGTTTGGCCGCAGTCCGCCCTTGGGCCTGGGGCGGCAGGTTCGGCCCCATGCGCCACACAACGTGGCCTGTCTCCCGGGAGATGATCGCGATGAGATTGGCATTGCGCGAACTGAAGATGATGTTGTCTGCGGCAAAGCGCTTGTCGCCCGCCTTCTCCCAGTGATTGGGACCGAGCGCGACAGCCGCATTGACGTGAAGATAGTCCGGGCTCGTGCTTGCATGGACAAGCTTGAGCTGATCAGCCGTGAAGCCGAATTCCCTTAGATGGTCGGTCGCCGACCAGGACCAGACCACCTTTCCGTCCTGATCCACCTCGTAGAGCATGTCGTCGACGATCTTACCCGTCGAGAATGCCTTGTTGTCCCTCATCACGTAGGAGAGGATCAGCATGTTCCCGTTTGGCAGCCTATCCCAGTCGTGATGCTGGAGCGCCGCGCCGACCGAGGCGGGGCCGCTCCATTGCCAGAGCACCTTGCCGTCCCAGGTGACCAATCCGAAGGTCTTGTCGACCTTCTTCGTCGCCTGTCCCGGAACGAGGCCGACGCCATCGAGGCCCGGAATGGCATCGCTATCGACGAGGTCCAGGGGAAAGCCGACGACACCCTTGCGACCGCCGATCAAGGCCGGATCGACGATCTTCGCCGGTTCCCCCTTGTGGGGCCACGTCTTGAGCACCTTTCCGTCCATGTCGATCAGGTAACTGTTCCCGTCCGCAGCGCTGAACATGACGTCGGTCGGGTACGCGGCATCCCCGTCGTGGATCGTCACGCCTCGGGGATAGACGGTCGGTGCGGCGTTCACGACCGCAGGCCATCCGACGACGAAGGCCCCGACGGCGAGCAGCCGAAGGCGTAAGTCATGTGCGTTCATGAAGTCGGATCCTGAGCTTCTCCAAAACGGCGACGTCGGGCGGCCGGGCGACTTTTCGAAACGACGAACCGATACCGCGACCGGCGAGACCCGCGCAGCTCTCGGATCGCCATGCAAGAGAGCGTCCTCGGCGCGCCGACCACGAGCGCCACCGTCTCCGACCTGCACTCCTACATCCTTACGCCCAACCGCGCGGGGTTTTACCGTGCCCTCGATGCACGGCTGCGTGAGGAAGGCGCCACGGAGAATGCGGCCGTGTGCGGCTTGCGACCGCCATGTGGCCGATCTGACCTGGTTTGTGGCTGCCCGCGGGGTTCTACGGGCTTCACGCCCCCCGGGGCATTGCACGGCCCGTCGGAACGAATGGCGAAGCCGGAACAGGAGCGGTTGAGCTCGGTGTTCCGGCCCGAGCCGCTCACTTCGCCTTGGCGGCAATGCCCTTCAGGCCCGCGTCGTAGACGCCGGCAATGGCCTCTTTCGCCTTGTCGTCGGAAGCGCCCTTGGCCTTGAAGTTGCCGGTCCAGGTCACCTTGGACCCGCTGCCGTCCTTCTCGACCATGATCGTGGACTTGTAGTCCTCGACCGGGAGCGGCCCCGAGAGGATCGTGTAGGTGTAGTCCATCTTGCTGTCGTTGCGGGACTGCTCCTGCTCGACGATGGTGCCGCCACCCTTCAGCGAGAGGGTGCGCTCCTCCTTGCCGCCCTTCTTCGACAGCACGCACTTCTCGATGACGGGGTGCCAGTCGCCGATACCGCAGAACCCGCCGACCGTCTTCCAGACCGCCTCGGGCAACGCGGGGACCATCACGCTCTTCGTCACTTCGAGCGCGAAGGCGGGCGTGACGGCGACCATGGCGAGCGCCACGGCGGGGACGGCGATCCTGAGCATTGAGCGTTTCCTCGAAGACTTGAGCGCGTCGTGCGCGCCGCGCCATCAGCTAGTGCGCAACTGGTATCGAACGAGGCCGAACGCGGATGTGTGAACGTTGCGATCCACGCAGTCGCCGGGACCGTATCGCCCCCGATCAACGCCCGCCCCCGGGCGACAGGACCCGAGCGCCACCCTAGGGCTTGGGGCCTGCCTGACCTAGTTCGGTGGCCGGGTCCCGGGACACGATGGGCTTCACCAAGCCCGGGAGCTCGATATCGCTGACGAAGCGGATCGTGGGCGTAGTCGTGCTGGTGCACATCTTCGCGCTGGCCGCCCAGGGCTAGGTCCAGTACGCGCTGCGTCTTTTGAAGTGCTGCATATTGGCGGGGCGGTTGCCTCCGGCCAATCCTGCCCTCGTCCTCCGCCGCTTCTGAAGGACCAGGTTGGGTGGATCCTCGACTGACAGCCTTCGGACCGAATCGCCAGAAAGCGGACGCTCGAAGGCAGTTTGGGACTGCCAAATCCCAGAGGGATCTCGATATTGATGTCGATTGAACAATAATCGATCTAAAAATGGCGTTGGACGTCAAAACTGCCCTCAGTCACCTGTGATGTCGAAGGAAGGCTGCCGTTGCTCCGTGAGCGATGAGACTGGCCTCGACATCGGAGGAACGCCATGGCTCAGGCAGGGCAAGCCCTGAAGAAGACCAACGTCAGATACATCATCCTGGCGCTCATCTTCCTCGCAACGACCTTCAACTACGTGGATCGTGCCACTTTGTCCGTTGCCGCTCCGGCGATGCGCGGCGAGTTCGGCTTCGATGCGATTACGATGGGTCTCGCCTTCTCGGCCTTCGGCTGGGCCTACACGGCGATGCAGGTGCCCGGTGGCTGGGTGCTCGACAAATACGGTGCTCGCCTCGTCTATGGCATCGGCCTCATCCTGTGGTCGGCCCTGACGATGATGCACGGCCTCGTCCACGCCGTCTCGTTCACCTTCCTCGCGCTCTTCGCCCTGCGTTTCCTGATGGGCATCGCGGAGGCCCCCGCCTTTCCGGCCAACAGTCGCCTGACGGTGATGTGGTTTCCGACGAAGGAGCGGGCCTTCGCGACCTCGATCTTCCAGTCGGCACAGTATTTCGCCCTGGCCGTCTTCACGCCGATCATGACGTGGATCCTGCACGCCCATAGCTGGCAGGCGATCTTCTACTGGGCCGGCGGCGTCGGCATCGTGCTGGGCGTCGTGTGGCTGCTCAACGTCCACGAACCGCGCAATCACCGGGGCGTGAACCAGGGCGAACTCGACTACATCGAGGCCGGCGGCGGCCTGCCCAATATGGGCGACAAACGCGACCGCAGCCGCTGGTCAGAGGTCAAGGCTCTCATCAGCAACCGGATGATGGTCGGTATCTATATCGGCCAGTTCTGCCTCACCACGATCACGTGGTTCTTCCTCACGTGGTTCCCGACCTACCTGCTCGAAGCTCGGGGCATGTCGATCCTCAAGGTCGGCCTCGTGGCGGCGATCCCGGCGATCTGCGGCTTCCTCGGTGGCCTCGCCGGCGGCCTGTGGTCCGACTGGATGCTCCGGCGCGGCTTCAGCCTCACGACGGCGCGCAAGACGCCAATCATCGTCGGCCTGCTATTCTCCTCGACCATCGTGCTCGCCAACTACGTCCAGTCCGACGTGTTCGTGATCGTGGTGATGAGCGTCGCCTTCTTCGCCAAGGGCATCGGCAACCTCGGCTGGTGCATCGTCGGTGACGTGTCACCCAAGCAGATCATGGGCGTCAGCGGCGGCATCTTCAATCTGTGCGGCAACCTCGCCAGCATCGTCACTCCGCTCGCCATCGGGATCACCGTCAAGGAGATGGGCTCCTTCGACCTCGCCCTCGTCTACATCGGCGTGGTCGCTCTGATCGGTGCTCTCTCCTACCTCTTGATCGTCGGACCGCTGAACCGCCTGGAGATCCGTAGCGACGAGCGCCCTGCAGATGCCGAGCCTGCCCTGCCACGCGACGTCGGCACCGCCCGGGCCTGAGCGCCCCATCCCAACTCTGGAGGACATCATGGCTCAGGACACCGTCACGGGCATCCGCCTGCGCTCCGTCTACCTGCCGCTCAAAACGCCGATCAGCGACGCCAAGGTGCTGACCGGCCGTCAGAAGCCGATGACCGAGATCGCGATCCTATTCTGCGAGGTTGAGACTGGCGACGGGCATCGCGGCCTCGGAATCAGTTACTCGAAGCGGGCCGGCGGGCCCGGTCAGTTCGCCCATGCCTGCGAGATCGCTCCCGCGCTCCTCGGGGAGGACCCGAGCGACATCGCCAAGGCTTGGGACAAGCTCGCCTGGGCCGGCGCCTCGGTCGGCCGCAGCGGCCTCGCCGTCCAGGCGATCGGCGCCTTCGACGTGGCACTCTGGGACCTGAAGGCTAAGCGCGCCGGCCTCTCGCTCGCCAAGCTCCTCGGGGCGCAGCGCGACAGCGTGCGCTGCTACAACACCTCCGGCGGCTTTCTGCACACCCCGTTGGAGGAGCTTCTGGTCAACACCGACCACTCCCGCGAGAAGGGGATCGGCGGCATCAAGCTCAAGGTCGGTCAGCCGGATTGGGCGCTCGACATCAAGCGGGTCTCCCGCGTCCGGGAGCATCTGGGCGACGCGTTCCCGCTCATGGTCGATGCCAACCAGCAATGGGACCGGCCGACCGCCATGCGGATGGGCCGGATCTTCGAGCAGTTCAACCTGATCTGGATCGAGGAGCCCCTCGATTGCTACGACGCGGCCGGCCACGCGGCGCTCGCCGCCGCCCTCGACACGCCGATCGCCACCGGCGAAATGCTCACGAGCGTCTCCGAGCACTGGGATTTCATCCGCCAGAACGGCGCCGACTTCCTGATGCCGGATGCCCCCCGCGTCGGCGGCATCACCCCCTACCTGAAGGTCGCGACGCTCGCCGAGTTCGCCGGCATGACCATCGCCCCGCACTTCTCGATGGAATTGCACATCCACCTCGCCGCGGCGCTGCAGCGGGAGCCCTGGGTGGAGCATTTCGAGTGGCTGGAGCCGCTGTTCAACGAGCGCCTGGAACTGCAGAACGGGCGGATGCTGGTGCCGACGCGACCCGGCCTGGGCATCAGCCTGAGCGAGCAGGCCCTGGCATGGACGCGGGACACGACCGGGTTCGGCAGCCTCGGCTGACCCTTCCCTACGGACGGGGCGACTGGCGGGAACGCTGGTGGGATCGTCCGCTCCCGAGCATCGGGCGAGCAATCTCGCAGGTCCAGGTGGGGTCGAACCCAGATAGGCTTGTCAGAACGTTGAGACCACGGATCCCCGGTCGCCTCCGGTTCTATGGCTTGCCATAGCCGTGCGGCCGACCCGACCTAGTTCGGTGCCGGAACCCGGGACACGACGGGCTTCACCAGCCCCGGGAACTCGATGTCACTGACGAAGCGTATCGTAGGCCTGGTCGTTCTGGCGTTGATCCCCGCGTTGGCCGTCCAGGGCTACAACGAGTACGCGCTCCGCGCCGCCCGCACCGAGGCCGTCCGGAACGACGCCATGCGCGGCGCGCGAGCCGCTGCGGCCGACCTCGGTCAGTTCGGGCGCGGGGCGAGGCAGATCCTCAGCATCCTGGCCGGCGTGGCCGAGGTCCGCGGCCAGGACGCCCGCGCCTGCACGGCATACCTCGCGACGGTCGGCGGCAAGGTCCCCGGCTCGTTCTTCTTCGGCGTCGCCGACGCGGACGGGCGCATCCGGTGCAACACCCTGAGGTCGGCGCCGGGGGCCTACACGGTCTCCGACCGGTCCTACTTCCAAGAGGCGATGCGCACCGGCGGCTTCGCCATCGGCGAGGTCGTATCCGGCCGCGTCACCGGCCGCCCCACCGTCCAGTTCGCGCAGGCCATCGCCGACGACGACGGCGACGGCCGCCCCGACGGCATCGTCATCACCAGCATCGACCTGACCTACCTTGCCGCCCGCCAGTCAGACGCCGGTCTGCCACCCGACGCCGCCCTCACGGTCGCGGACCGGCAGGGCAAGATCCTCGTCCGCCTGCCCGACCACGAGGCCTGGGCCGGAAAGCCGCTTCCCGCGGCCTACTGGACGGCGCTGAACGGCAACCGGGGCAAGGTCGCGGACCTCCCCGGGTTGAGGGGCAACCCGCGGATCACGGCCGTGGCCGGAGGCGCCTCCGGGGACCTCGACGGCATGACGGTGGCGGTGGGCCTATCGCCCGCGACCGCGTTCGCTGACATCGATGCCGCCACCCGCCGCGGGATCGTGCTGATCGGCCTCGGCGCGGTCCTCGCAGTGGCGGCCGCGCTCCTGGCCGGCCGCGCCTTCATCCGCCGGCCCGTGCGGCGCCTGCTCGGGGCGTCCGGGGCGTGGCGGGCCGGCGAGTTGGGGACGCGGACCGGCTTGTCGGGGCGCGACGAGTTCGGCCAACTCGGTGAGGCGTTCGACGCCATGGCCGCGTCGCTCCAGCGGCACGAGGGCGAGTTGCGCGAGGAGGTCGCCCGCAGCCGCGTCCTGCAGGAGCGGCAGACGATGATGCTGCACGAGTTGAACCACCGCGTGCGCAACACACTGACGACCGTGCAGTCCTTGGCGCGGCAGGCCCGTCGCGACGAGGACCGCGGCGAGCGGCTGGAGGGGCGCATTCTGTCCCTGTCGAAAACCCACGACCTGCTCTCGCGCGACAACTGGGAGGGCGCCTCGCTGCGCGCGGTGCTGGAGAACGAACTCGCCCCCTTCCGGGACGACGAGGAATACCGCTTCGGCTTGGACGGCACCGACCTCGACCTGCCGCCGCGCTACGTCCTGGCGCTCGGGATGACGGTGCACGAGCTCACGACCAACGCGGCCAAGTACGGCGCCCTCTCGAACGACATGGGCCGGGTCGACATCGCCTGGAAGGTCGTCGGCGGCGAGAGCGGCGCGAGGCGGCTCGTCTTGGAATGGCGGGAGAGCGGCGGCCCTCCGGTGCGGGAGACGGGCAAGCGCGGCTTCGGCACGCGCCTGATCACGGGCGGCGTCAGCCGCGATCTCGGCGGCACGGTCAGCCTGGAGTTCGCTCACGACGGCCTGCGCTGCAGTCTAGACGTGCCCCTCGACGGCCCGGACCGGTTCACCTCGTTCGCGGCCGCCACCGACATGCGGCCGGTCGGCAGGGCCTGAAGGCTCGAACAGGCCTCGACCGACCCGCTCAGCCTGTGACGGCGGTATGTCGGCTTGCGTCCCGGGCGGTCACGGTCGCCCGCCGGCCGGGGGCTGCGGGAGAGATCCGTCCGGGCGCAGCGATTGCGGCCGGCCCGTCACGTGGTGGACTGGAATTCAGAGAGGCTTGATTCCATCACGCAACGCAGCCCCGCGGGCGCGTAGTCCATGGCCAGTGTCCCGCCGACCTGCGCCGTGAGGCTCCTCTCGATCAGCCGCGAGCCGAACCCTTTTTGCCATGGTGGCGCCACCGGGGGCCCACCTCGCTCGGTCCAGGCGATGCGCAGGCGCGGCCCCTCCGGGGTGTCGAGCACGGTCGCCTCCACGGTGACCCGTCCGTCGGGCACCGAGAGCGCCCCGTACTTCACCGCGTTCGTCGTCAGTTCGTGCAGGGTCAACGCCAGGGCCAGCGCGGGCTTGGAGCCGACCTCGATGTCGGGACCCTCGTAGGCGACCCGGCCCGCCACCTCCTGCACCCCGACGCCCTGGCGCACGACCGCGTCCAGCTTGGCGCCCTCGGCGACCCCGCCGAGGAGGATGTCGTGCGCCTTGCCCAGCGCGACCAAGCGTCCGGCCAGGACCTCGCGGGCGGCCTCGACGTCGGTCGCCCCCCGCAGCGTCGAGGCCGCGATGGCCTGCACCATGGCCATCAGGTTCTTCATCCGGTGCGAGAGCTCGTTGTTGAGCAACTCCTGCAGGGCCTCCGCCCGCTTGCGGTCGGCGATGTCCCGGGAGACCGTCGCGAAGCCCGCGAAGGCGCCGTCCGCACCCCGCAGGGGGAACTGGTGGTAATGCACCGGCACCGGTTCGCCGGTGGCGAGGTGCTGGAAGTTGAAGTCGCCCGCCCAGCTCCCGCCGGCGACGACCCGGGTCAGGATGGTGTCCTCGACGAAGGGTAGGTCCTCCGCGGCGAAGAAGTCGCCGACCCGCATGGCGGCGATGTCGGCCCCGTCCGGAAACCCGACCATGCGCCGGCCCGCCGGGTTCAGGTACTCGCCCCGTCCCGTCGGGTCCGCGATGCCGATGAAGTCGCCGGATTGCTCGACGATGGCCGCGAGCCGCGCGGCCCGTGCCTCGGCCTGCAACCGGTCCTCGACGTCCACCAGGATCGTCACGGCGGCGAGGAGGCGACCGTCCTCGCCGCGGACCGGCGCGCTCGACACCTCGTACCGGCGTGTCCCGCCGGTCGCGCCGTCGCGGTGGCGCATGAGTTCCGCGTGCACCGTCTCGCCTTTGAGCAGCGTGCGGGCGGTCGGGTAATCGGCGGGGGCGCAGGGGCTGCCGTCCGGCCTGAGCGCGCCGTTCCCGTCGTGCCCGTACGGCAGGCCGCCTGCGCCGTCCCCGGACATCGCCTTGGCGCGGTCGTTGACGAGGGTGGTCCACATCGCGGTGGCGTCGGTGACCGAGATCCCGACCGGCGCCTGTTGGAACACCGAGCGCAGCAGGCCGCGCTCCAGGCGCAACTGCCGCTCGCTCTCGCGCAACCGGTTCTCGGTCGCCCGCAGGTCGGTCAGGTCGAGCATGGCCCCGATCATGCGGCACGCCCGGCCAGCCTCGTCCCGGATCACGTAGCCGCGGTCGAGCACCTCGGCGTAGCCTCTGTCGGCGCGCAGGAACCGGTAAGCTCCGGACCACGTGTTGCCCGACCCGTCGATGACCGCGTGGATGGAAGCATCGACGCGGGCGCGGTCGTCGGGATGGATGTGCGCGATCCACCAGTCGCCGGTCGGTTCGACCGTGTCCGGCGCGTGCCCGTAGGCCGTTTCCAGGGACTCGTTCCAATGGACGTGGTTCGCCGCCAGGTTCCAGTCCCAGATCGCGTCGGTGGTCGCGCGCGCCGCGAGGCGATAGCGCTCCTCGGTCTCGGAGAGGGACGCGAGGGCGGCCCTGCGCCGGGTGACGTCCCGGACGGTGCCGATGAACCGGACCGTCCGCCCGTCCTCGACGAAGCCTTGCCCACGGGCGGCGAGCCAGCGCTCCTCGCCGGTGTCGGCGGCCAGCACCCGGTACTCGATGTCGAACTGGAGCGTACCCAGGGGGTCGAGGGCGGCCTGCACGGCGGCGTCGGTGCGGTCGCGGTCTTCCGGGTGCAGGTTCGGCAGGAACGACGCCTCATAGGAGACGGCGCCGCGCTCGGGGACGCCGAAGAGCTCCCGGACGCGCGCGTCCCAGCGCAGTTCGCCGGTCGGCACGTCGAGGTCCCAGACGCCGATGCCGGCCGCGGCCGTGGCGAGCCGCATCTGCTCCTCGGCCCTGCCCTTGGCGGCGAGGGCCTGCCCGCGGTTCATGACCGCCCGGTGGAGCTCCATCTGGACCATGACCTGCCGGGCCAGGGCGCGGAGCGCGTCGGCCTGTTCCGGCGACAGGCCCTCGGGCCGCGGCTCGTGGTCGATCACGCACAGGGTGCCGAGGGAGACGCCCTCGGGGCTGTGAAGGGGCGCGCCGGCGTAGAAGCGGAGGTACGGCTCGCCGGTCACCAGGGTATTGGCGGCGGTGCGGGGGTCGAGCGTCAGGTCCGGGATCACCAGCAGGTCGTCGAGGCCGAGCGCGTGGGCGCAGACCGATTGCGACAGCGGCGTCTCGCACGGGTCGAACCCGACCCGCGCCTTGAACCATTGCCGGTCGCGGGCGACGAGGCTGACGAGCGCGACCGGGGTCCGGCACAGTTGGCAGGCGAGGGAGACGATGTCGTCGAAGCCGCGCTCGGCCGGGGTGTCGAGGATGTCGTAGCCGTCGAGGGCCGACAGGCGTTCCGGGTCGTGGACCGGACCCGCGGTGGAGGGCGCGGCGCTCATGCCCCGGCCTCCATTTGGCCGACGGCGGGCCCCTCGTCGACCGCGACGATCCTCCCGCCCTTCCCGTAGACGGCGCCCAGGACCTCGGAGAAATGCCGCCGGACGCTTGCATGGCACTCGCAGGAGCCGGCCTCGGCACGCGCCCGGTCCGGCAGGGTGATGCGCCCGTGGCCGATGGCGATGAGGCCGTCGCGTTGCATGCGTCCGAGAACCTCGGTCAGGTAGGCGCGGCGCACGCCGAGCATGTCGGCGAGGATCTCGTGGGTGACCGGCAGTTCGGGCGTGCCGATCCGGTCCTGCAGGGTCAGGAGCCAGCGCAGGCAGCGCCGCTCGATGGTATGGGTGGCGTTGCAGGCGACCGACTGCAGAACCTGGGCGAGCAGGCAGTCGGCATAGCGCACGAACAGGTCGCGGATGCCCTTCGACGCGTGCTTGGCCTCGGACAGGCGGGCGGCGTCGATCCGGATGACCGGGCCGCCGACCTGGACGACCGCCTGCCCGAACGCCGGCAGGTAGCCGTGGCTGACGACACCTCCCATGGCGCCCTCGCGACCGACCGTGGCGGTCTCGACCGACTTCCCGTCCAGCAGCGGGACCATCAGGGTGACGACGCAGCGGTGTGCGGGGAAGCTGACGTGGTCGACGTCGTCTCCGGCGCGGAACAGCACGTCCCCGCGCCGGACCTCGCGTCTCTCGGCATGCGGTGCGACCAGGGCGCGGTCGGCTTCGTCGAGGGCTTCGAGCAGCAGGTTGCCGTCGAGGGAAGGCGGGGTTCGGGCGTTCACGGGGGCGGTCCGGGCCGGGGCGGCCGAACTGTCCAGTAGCGGACTTCCTGGCGCAAAGATGTCCGATACCTGACAACTGACGCGTAAGCCGGGTGGCCGTCCGCGACATTTTCCCTGTCCTGCCGGCGTGCAAACCGCACGAGGTCCTGCGGGGCCTCCTGTGCGGTCGGGAGGTGGACGTCGCAGCCGGTCCGCGAGGGACCGCAGCGGTGCCGGAGTCGACTCCGGAAGTAGCGCGTCGCGCATATGTTCTCGCGCTTCATTCGACCGCCGCAGGTGCAACGCGCAAGGTCGCGCAACAAGTTCACCTCGCCGGTCGCCTCGCGCCGCCCGCCGGACTTGTCGCGGAGCGCCGGCGCCGCGGACGCCCGCAGGAAGTCCGCCCCCGTGACGGCGGCGGGATAGTAATTGACCTTGCCCCGTGTTTGCCCATGTTCATAACCAGAGTCCGTTCTGGTTCTGGTCCTGTTGGGACCGGGATGCAAACGCGTTCGGGGTGAGCCCACCGAGGCTCGTGTGGGGGCGGCATGTGTTGTAGTCGACCCGCCACGCCTCGATGATTGTCCGGGCCGCCGACAGGCTCCGGAACAGATGCTCTTTCAGGCACTCGTCGCGCAAGCGCCCGTTCAGGCTTTCGACAAACCGTTTTGTTGCGGCTTGCCGGGGGCGATGTAGTGCCACTCAACCGTACGCTCCTCCTGCCAGCGCAGGATGGCGTGCGGGGTCAACTCGGTGCCGTTGTCCGAGACGATCATCAGCGGCTTGCCCCGGCCCACGATGATCCGGTCGAGTTCGCGCGCGACCCGCTGTCCAGACAGCGACGTGTCGACCACCAGTGCCAAGCACTCCCGCGTGCAGTCATCGACCACGACGAGGATGCGGAAGCGCCGTCCGTCGTCGAGCGTGTCGGAGACGAAGTCGAGGCTCCAGCGCTGGTTCGGCTCCTGCGGCACCGCGGCCGGCGCTCGCGTGCCCAGTGCTCGCTTGCGACCCCCGCGCTTGCGCACCGACAGCCGTTCCTCTCGGTAGAGCCGGAAAAGCTTCTTGTGGTTGAGCGTGAGGCCCTCTCGCCGCAGCAGGATGAGCAGGCGCCGGTAGCCGAACCGGCGGCGCTCGCCGGCTAGGCCGCGCAGGCGTACCCGCACGGCCGCGTCGTCACCACGGGTCGAGGCGTAGCGGTACGTCTTCGGCTCCAAGCCGATCAGCCCTCAGGCGCGACGCTGCGAATAGCCCTTCTCCTCGATGGCCCAGCTCACGGCTGTTCTCCGTGCGCCGGGCGTCAGAAGTTTTTTCCCAGCGCCTCACGCAGCGTCGCCACGTCGAGCATCGCTTCGGCTAGCAGCTTCTTGAGCTTGCGGTTCTCCTCGTCGAGCGCCTTCAAGCGGCGCGCGTCCGAGATCTCCATGCCGCCGTAGCGCGAACGCTACGTGTAGAACGTCGCATCGCTGATGCCGTGGCGGCGGCAGATCTCAGTGACCGGCAGCCCAGCCTGCTGCTCCTTCAGGATGCCGATGATCTGCTCTTCGCTGAACCGGCTCTTCTTCATCGTCCGTCTCCTGATCGACGGACTCTAGCTTCAGCGACCCAACCCAGCCGCGGCGGCGGCTATCGCCGCATCTCGAAAGCAGCCGCTCCCAGCCCCCTCAAACATGACCGTGCTGGTGGTGGAGGTCCGGGTAGTGAGGATGGGTGTGCCGTAGCGGCTCATGACGGTGCCAGTGGGAGTGGGGCTCCGTCACCGGCCCATCGTGATGATGCTGATGGTGCTCATCGTGGACGTGGGCATGCTCGTGCTCCATCGCCTCATGGAGGTGCTCGTGCTCGTGGCGCTCTGCGAGGTGCAGCCACAGACCCATCCCCATCAGCGCGCCGGCCACGACGAGCTGCACCGTCACCGGCTCGCCCAGTAGCCCGACGGCAATCACTGCGCCGATGAAGGGCGCAAGTGAGAAGTAGGCCCCAGTGCGCGCCGCACCGAGGTGGCGCAAGGCCAGCATGAATAGAACGAGGCTCACTCCGACGCCCAGGAAGCCGACAACAGCCGCTGCGCCGATCATTGCCAAGGATGGCATAGCCGCGCCCAACATCAGCGCCAGAGCGACGTTGACGCTGCCCGCAACCACCCCCTTGATCGTAGCCGTGACAACCGGATCGGACGAGGAGAGCTTGCGGGTCAGGTTGTTGTCGATGCCCCAGGCCAGACAGGCGACGGCGATCAACGCCGCGCCCGCATCGAGGCGCACACCCTCACCGTTCCACGACAACACGACCGCGCCCACGAGGATGGCGAACGCACCCAGTATCAGACGGCGATCAACGTTTTCCCGGAATACCACCCACGCGATGAGCATAGTCGCCAGCCCTTCGAGGTTGAGCAACAGCGACCCAGACGCGGCAGAGGTGTGGGACAGCCCCAGCATCAGCAGAAGCGGCCCGGCCAACCCGCCGAACTGCAAGGCCGATGCCCGCGCCGAGGTAGAGAAGCCCGGCAAGCAGTTGCGGCGAGACGGTGCCGAGCAGAAGCTTCGCGAACGGAGCAGAGGCACCGAACAAGACGGCCGAGACGAGGGCCAACGGCACCCCTGGCCAGAGGTGGGAGTGGATGTGTTTCATGCCCTCACTCTTACAGCGTTTCAGCAAACGCCTGCGAGCGAACCGTCGTCCCTGCACCGAGTGGCCTGAGCGGCTTCACCGGCCATGTCTGCTCCGATGTATCCGCAGCTCAGAAGCGGACCATCTTCATTCCACCCATCAGAGACGTTCGCCGGGGCGCGGGTCGGCGGCCAACGATGGCCGAAAGCGGAACGACTGCTTCGGAGAAGGGCGGCTGCAAAGACCGACAAACCTCTGCTCACCCAAGGCTGCCACAAAGGTTGACGTTGGCGCATCCACGAAGCGCCGCTTCGTGAGATGCCGGCCGAGTCGAGCGCGCCGAGCGCTGGCCGCTCGGCAAGATCTCGTCTGGTCAGCCCGCGTCGGGGCCCTCTTCTTCGCGCGCTGTCGTGACGGCCTCTAGCGGCTCGACGTGCTCGTCGGGCCGCAGTACCACGACCTTGGTGTTCACAGGCACGCGCTCGTAGAGGTTGATGACGTCCTGGTTGAACATCCGGATGCAACCGGACGAGACGTTCGTGCCGATGGTATGCGGCTCGGTCGTGCCGTGAATGCGGTAGAGGGTGTCCCGGTCTCCGTCGAACAGGTAGAGCGCGCGTGGGCCGAGCGGGTTCGTTAGGCCCGGCGCCATGCCGTTGCGCCAAGGGCCGTTGCGCTCGGGCTCGCGCCGGATCATGTCAGCAGTCGGCGTCCAGCGCGGCCATTCCGCTTTGCGCCTGATCTCGGCGGTCCCGTTCCAGGCGAGACCGGCCTTGCCGACACCGACGCCGTAACGCAGGGCCCGGCCGTTCTCTCGTACGAGGTAGAGAAACTTGTTGCCCGGATCGACGACCACGGTACCCGGCGGCTCGCTGCGCGGGTATGCGACCTCCTGGCGGAAGTAGCGCGGATTGACCTCGCTGATGTCGGTCGCCGGCAGCGGGAAGCGCTCGCTGGGGTTCGCCCCGTACATGGCGAGAAAACTCGGGTGCATCGGCGCGACGCTGGCGATTGCCCCAGCGTCACGATCGGTCGCCATACAACCCGCCGCCAGCAGCGTGAGCGACAGCACGGAAACGCCGCGCAGCGCTCGGGCACGGGACGGGTGCAGGCCGTCGGAGAGGTGCTTCATCATGGCTCTGTACTCATGTCCAGTCATAGCTTCGCGCTTATTCAACGGCCGTCACATTTTTTGCTGTTCCGATGTCGGTCACAAAGATATTCAAATAATATCCAGAGTAAATTATTTACATAACTCGATCATTTATTCAGCATGAAGGCTGCATCGACAGTGCGTCGACCTTGATAGCTTAAATGAGACGGAGATCTCGCGTTTACCTCTGAAGACGTCCGCGCCGCTTACGCGTGAACCGGCCGCTTCGAGCAAGCGACGGGCATGCTCGGCGACGGGCGGGTCATCGTGGCCCCGACGGCCGACATCGAGGCCCGCTGCAGTCTTCAGCCTTCGTACCAACGGAGAGCAGAGGGTCGAGAGGTGGCGAGCAAGACGGGGGCGTCGAGCTCGGGGCCGGGTTGGCGGCCCTTGCGCTGCGCTGTTGTCTGCCCCAACCGTCACACGAGGCGCCCACCAGCTCACAAAGTGACGATGCTTTACCGGTAGTGGGCTGCCGAGGGCCAAACTCGCCGGCCGGGCTCCCGGCGTTTTTACCGCGGACACGCAGGCCGTGGCTTGAGTCGCGGAACGCCGCGACCTTCCTGGGCGAACCCCAGGATCGATGCGCGCGTCGCTTCAACGAGTCCGGGATCGCGGAAGCCTTCCTAGTGCAAACCGCTTGTCCTCCTACTTAATCCTCGTCCTGCCATCTGCGCAGATCAGTTTGGTCATGATAGGCCATTGGGTCCGGCGTTGTGATGAACTCCACCGTCGTGCCCCAGGGCATGCGGCAGTAGCAGACCTTGTTTCCCGGCCCTTTCTCGGTTGCATAGGGAATGGCGCGTGGCGCGGTGAGGGGGGTACCGCCGGCCTTTGCGAAGCGCTCGACCGAGGCGTCGATGTCGTCGGTGTAGAGACCGAAGTGGGTGATGCCGAAATCGCTCGCTCGGACCGGCTGGGCCTGTTCGGGGCCGTGCATCTCGAAGAGCTCGATATCGGGTCCGATTCCGATCCTGACCATCGCCTGCCCACGCACGACTGTTCCAGGGAATGCGCCGACGGCCCGCTCGAATTCGGGCCCCTGCCGCGGCGAGTCCTGCGGTCCGAAGGACTGATAGAGCACTTGGCCGCCCAAAGCTTCCACCAGGAACGATTTTGCTGCTTCGATGTCGGGCACCGTGATGCCGATATGATTGACCCCGCGAGGGACGGGTGCGGTCATGTTGGCTTTCCTTTCGTGATCGATCGCGATCCGCCCGGCCGACGACGACATGGGCGTGGAGTTTCAATTGGTCTTGAGGAAATCGATCAGGGCGGCCGCGACTTCGTCCGGCCGCTCATCCGCGACATAGTGGCTGCACCGCGCAATCGAGCCGCCCGTCACGTTGATCGCGAATTCCTTGAGCATCGGCACCATCTGCGCACCAAATCGCTGGTCTCCGCCGAGGCCGAGAACCGGCATTTCGAGCGGCTGCTTCTTGTACTCGAGCGCAGCCGCATGGTCGGCGCCGAGGGTGCGATACCATTCCATGCCGCCGCGGGTGCGGCCGGGAAGCGCCATCGCTTTCGCGTAGATCTCGATGTCCGCCGGATTGAAGGTGCTGTGATCGTAGAACCGCTCAGCCATGAATGTCGAAACATAGTCGTACTCGCGGCTATGGATCAGACGCTCGGGCAGATCCCGGTTCATATGAAAGCTGAAATGCCAGAGCCTCGCGATCGTCGCCTCCCACCCGGTCCAGCCGGGAAGCGGAACGTCGAGGACAGCGAGATGCGTGACAGCCTCTCGATGACGGGCTGCCTGCGACAAGGCCACCATGCCGCCGATGTCGTGTCCGCACACGGCGTAGCGGTCGTGGCCGAGGGCAACCATGACCTCGTACGCGTCGCGCGCCATCGTCGCCTTGTCGTAGCCGTCGCGCGGGCAGGCGGAAAAGCCCGCGCCGCGCAGATCCATGGCCACCACGCTGAAATGCTCGGCCAGCAGCGGCATCACGTGGTGCCATTCCCACCATGTTTCCGGCCAACCATGAAGGAGCAGGATCGGCGGCCCTGAGCCTCCGGTAACGGCGTTGATCGTGATGCCATTCACTGGCACCAGCTGCTGGGTAAACCCTTTCAGAGTTGCGATCATGATCGCTCCCCAATCGATGGTGACGGTCCAGCAAAGCTCACTTTCAGCGCTCAGTGCTCGCTAGAAGCGGCGGCGAACGCGATGTTACGAATCGTCATATCGGCCATGATCGACCAGTCCTTCTCTCCAAGGCCCGCCAAGACAGCTCTGGTAAGTCCCTCGCGGACAGCTTCAAGCATCGGGAGCGTGCGCCCGGTCTGGTTGCCGGCCTCGATTGCCAGGCGCATGTCTTTGAGCGCGAGCTTGGCTTTGAAACCGGGCTCAAATGATCGGTTCGTGATCTGCGCGCTGTAGCTCTCATAGACGCGGCCCGAGAAAAGCGTGCCCAGGATGAGTTCAAAGAAGTCCGCGCGGTCCAAGCCGACGCTCTCCATCAGCACGACACCCTCAGCCATCGCCTCGATAGCCATGGCAATCATCGCGTTGCAGGCGATCTTGGCAGCGTTCGCGCGCGCGGGATCCTCCCCCAACTTCCAGACCTTCTTGCTGATCGAAGCGAGCAACGGCTCGACCGCGGCAATCGCATCGGCCTTCCCAGCTGCCAGGATGTTGAGCTGGCCGTGCGCCGCTACGTTCGGTCGCCCGAGCACCGGCGCGGACACATAGCCGAGGGCCGCTTTTTCGTGCAGCAACTCCAGTTCTCGCGCGAAAGCGATAGAAATCGTCGATGTGATGACATGGGTCAGCCCCGGTCGCGCCCTTGCGAGCAGCCCGGCATCGAGGATGACCTCCCGAATGGCAGGATCGTCGGACAGCATCGTGAAGACTGCGTCGGCCTGGAATGCATCCGCCGCGAGCGGGACCAGCGTTATCCCGTGAACGCGATCCTGGGCGATCCTGCTACGGTTCCAGGCTCGCACCTCATGGCCTGCCTTCGCCAAGTTCAGGGCCATGGCTGAACCCATGCTGCCGAGACCGATAAATCCGATCTGCATGATCCATCTCCTGCCGTTCAGATGACAACTGTGCGCGGGATCGGACGCAGGCCATTGAGCCAGCATCGGGCGGAGACCTGCGCCTTCAAATCTCGGCAGGAACCTATACGGTCAGATTTGTTCTTGTAGTGACGAAACTGTATTCCTCGCGTTCAGTTTTGTGCGGGTGCCGCGATGGAATGGAGTGACGTCAGGGTCTTTCTCGCTGTCGCGCGATCCGGCACGCTCGGCGGCGCCGCGCGTTCCCTTCAGACAAGCCATCCGACTGTCGGCAGGCGTCTGCGCGCGCTTGAGCAGGCGATCGGACACACGCTCTTTCAGCGGACTGCGGACGGTCTCGTCCTGACCGAAGAGGGGCACGGGATCATCGCGCTGGCGGAGCAGATGGAAGAAGGCGCGCTGGCCATGGAGCGCCGGCTCGCGGGGCAGGAGCAGAACCTCAAGGGCAGTCTGCGCATCTCATCGGCGGACTGGTTCGGGGCCTATGTCCTGCCTCCCATCCTGGCGGATTTCTCGAAGGCCTACCCCAATGTCGACGTCGAAATCCTGACTGGCACGCGCCAGTTCAACCTCGCACAGCGAGAGGCCGACGTCGCTTTTCGTATCGTGCCGTTCAACACTGCCGATGTCGTACAGCGTCGGCTCTTCAGGCTCGAATACGGCGTCTACATCGCCGAGGAGGCGCCAGACCCCGGATACGGCGATGGGACGGGTTTCCGGCTGATCACCCATGAGACATCGACGGGGCACTTCCCGGACATCGCGTGGCTCATCGAGAGTTTCCCCAACGCGAGACCGGTCCTGCGATCGAATAACCGCAACGTCCAAGGGCGCATGTGTAAGCAAGGCGTTGGCATCGCCGTCTTGCCGCGAGTCGTCGGCACTCAGATCCCTGGTATCCGCAGGCTGGAAATGCCGACGCAACCGCCCGCGCGAGATATCTGGATGGGATATCACCGAGATTTGCGGCGTCTTCGGCGTCTTCGTGCGTTCATTTCGACCGTATCGGACCATCTCGTGGACGCGACCGTATGATGTGCTGCCGCGGTCGGTTATCAGATAACCGATGCGTATCGGCGTCGAGCCATGACCACGGTGAATTTCCGCTAATTATTTGCTAGAACACGAAAATATGTATTCTCGATGGGGTCACGATCGGCGCCGATCGTGACCCCATATATCGGCGCGTTTGAAGTGATGCTGCAATGACTTAAGCGGGCTTGTGGGAGGGGCATCATTCGGCGCCGATCCACAAAGGATCGGACGGAGGCCGATGCGAAGTTCCGGAACCACATCTCCTCGGCGCAAGAGGGAGACGGTTCGCAGGGCAAGCCCGAGACCAGTTGCTGGCTGCTCGGGCCCAAGGCTGTCCAGGCCGGATCGCTCCATTGCGACTTGTGTCGCGGTAGGGCGATCGAGCTTGCGGGTCACGACCTGAATGCGGTCTACCCCGTCGACAAAAGGTGGAAAACGCACTTCGGGCAGCGGCGCTTCGCGGACAAGGCGCGGTATGCCCTGGTGATATCCTTGTCGGCGCCCGGGCGTGCCGTCGATTTGCACGCCGAGATATCGAACCTCGTCGCGCTGACGGCGGCCGAGATCCTGATCGGCAGATGATGCGTCACACGACCGTGCCGACGGGCATCCCACCAGCGGTGCGCGGAAGGCCTTCCCACCGAACGCGACAGTGCAAGCTTCCGTGCGTGCGAATCGAGACCGGGGAGCGCAATCCACTCCTTCACGAAGGAATGACGGTGCCGATGGCGATCACGGAAACGTGATTCGGCCAAGCGAGTAGTTCAGGCGTGTTGTATCAGCGTTGTATCGGCCCGCGCCGCGACCGTTGAAAGATGCGCGTCACACCGAGTTCAAGTGATTGCTCTGGCTCGTGAAAACGGCTTGGAGCGGGTACCGGGAATCGAACCCGGGTATTCAGCTTGGAAGGCTGCTGCTCTACCATTGAGCTACACCCGCGCGGGCGGAGCGTTAGCACGCCGGGACGGCCGTGAGAAGGTGGGGCGGGATCGCCGCCGCGCCGGCGACGTCCCGAATCCGCGGCGTCGCCGGCCGGCTCACAGGCACGGATTCATGACCGGCTCGCGCGGGATGGAGAGCAGGTCGTCGACCTGGGCGCGCAGGCCCGCGGCGCCGCCGGTCCGCAGGGCCTCGTACATGGCCTCCGCGTCGCGGCCGCAGACCGCGCCGGGCCGCTGCTCCGGTTCCGTCGTCCCGTCGCGCGGCGGGACGGCCCTGTCCGGGGCGTTGTCGGCGATGAACCGATCGATGCGCGCGACGGCGGCGCGCAGTTCCTGCTGGAAGTCCGGGTCGGCGCCGTCGTGGCACGCCTGTCCGACGGCGCGCATCGCCTGCAGGATGCCGCGCATGCACAGCACCGCACCCTTGCCGGTCCGGTCGACCTTCGTGACGGTGTCGCCGCGCCGGATGGTCTGGATCCCGTCCTCGAGCGCCTCCGCCGATCCCGGTCCGGCCTGCCCGGGAGCCTCCGAGGACACGGCCAGGAACGCGCAGGCCGCGGCGGCGCAGCCGACGATCAGGGATCGCGGTCGGGACGGCGTGCGTGTCGTCGGCCGCATGGATCCGGCGCCGTCTCCGCCGCGCGGCCGGGGAAACATCCGCGCCCGGTCAGCCCAGGCCCAGNGCGGGCGTGGCGACGCGGCGGCCGTGGCGCGCCACCGCCGCCGCGGCGAGGCCGACGAGCTCGGCGTTGCTCGCCGCCAGCCGATCCTTCGTCACCCGGATGTTGTCCTCCAGGCCGGTGCGGACCGCGTCGGCGCCGCGGGCGAGCGCCCAGTCCATCACGGTCGCCTGGTTGCGGCCGATCCCGGCCGCCGTCCAGGTCGCCTCCGGCAGGATCCGCCGGGTCTCGGCGAGCAGGATGTCGAGGAGGTGCTCCTCGGCCGGCATCGCGTTCTGGACGCCCAGGACGAACTGCACGTGCGGGCGCGCGTCGATCAGGCCCGCCTCCACGAGGCGCTTGGCGCCGTGCAGGTGCGAGAGGTCGAAGATCTCGATCTCGGGCCTCACGCCGTACTGCTTCATCTGGCCGGCGAGGTCGGTCACGAGGCTCGCGGAATTCTCGTAGACGATCGTCGGGAAGTTCACCGAGCCAGTCGACAGGGAGGCCATGTCGGGCCTGTGCTTGAGCGAGAGGCCGCGGGCGGCCGGGTCGCGCCCGCGCCCGCCCGTCGAGAACTGGACGATCATCCCCGGGCAGTGCCGGCGCAGCCCCGCCTGCACGGCCGCGAACTTGTCCGGGTCGGAGGAGGGCGACTCGTCGTCGTTGCGCACGTGGATGTGGCAGAGCGTGGCGCCGGCCTCGAAGGCCTGCTGCGTCGATTCGATCTGCTCGGGCACGGTGACCGGAACGGCCGGGTTGTCGGTCTTGCGCGGCACCGAGCCGGTGATCGCCACCGCGATCACCACGGGCGTGTCGCTCCGGGATCCTGCCATTCGCCTGTCCTCCCTGCCTCATCGGGCTTCCGCGACCGGGATAGCGCCGCGGGATCCGGATCTGAACCGCCCGGCGCGGGCGGCAGGTCCGTGTGCGGGACATCTCCGGCCGGATGACAGCCTGGACTTGAGTCTCGCGGGCGCTTGCCGCACCTCTCGCTCCGCGAGGCACCCGATGAACGACACCGTCCTGGTCCTGAACGGGCCGAACCTGAACCTGCTCGGCATGCGCCAGCCGGAGATCTACGGCCGCGAGACGCTGGCCGACGTTGAGGCCCTGTGCCGCGAGACCGCCGCGGGCCTCGGCCTCGCGGTCGATTTCCGCCAGAGCAACGCCGAGCACGTGCTCATCGACGCCATCCACGAGTACCGCGTCGGCTCCGCCGGCATCGTCATCAACGCGGGCGCCTACACCCACACGTCGGTCGCCATCCTCGACGCGCTGAACACCTGCGAGGTGCCGGTGATCGAGTGCCACATCTCGAACGTCCACCGCCGCGAGGCCTTCCGCCACCACTCCTACATCTCCCTCGCCGCCACGGCCGTGCTGGCTGGGTTCGGCACGCACGGCTACGCGCTGGCGATCCGGCACCTCGCGCATCTGCGGGCCGGCAGACCTGCTTGAGGCGCGGATAGCGCCGCCGTCAGGGTTGACGCTGGCGGAGACAGGGCGGAGGAGGGCGGTCAGGCATCATTTCCACGCACGCTCCCCGGCCGGACCGGTCCTCGCGGTCCCGGAGAGCGCCCCAAGCGGAGCCGCACGCCGCATGACCAGTCCCTTCCTGCCCCTCGACCGGAAAGTGATCGCCCGCGAGGCGGCCAAGATGTTCCTCGAGATCGAGGCCGTGCTCTTCTACAAGGACGAGCCGTTCAAGTTCACCTCCGGCTGGGCGAGCCCGGTCTACACCGACAGCCGGAAGATCATCTCGTTCCCGCGCCTGCGCTCGACGCTGATGGATTTCGCCACCGCCACGATCGTGCGCGAGATCGGCTACGAGAAGCTGACCCACATCGCGGGCGGCGAGACCGCCGGCATCCCCTTCGCGGCCTGGATCGCCGACCGGATGATGCTGCCGATGCAGTACATCCGCAAGAAGCCCAAGGGTTTCGGCCGCAACGCGCAGATCGAGGGCGAGATCGTCGAGGGCGCCCGGACCCTCCTGGTCGAGGATCTGGCCACCGACGGGCGCAGCAAGGTCAATTTCTGCAAGGCGCTGCGCGATTCCGGCGCCCAGGTCGATCACTGCTTCGTGCTGTTCTACTACGACATCTTCCCCGACAGCGCCGCGCTGATGCAGGAGATCGGCATCAAGCTTCACTATCTCACCACGTGGTGGGACGTGCTGGCGGTGGCCAAGGAGATGGGCACCTTCGACCCGAAGACGCTGGCCGAAGTCGAGAGCTTCCTCAACGCGCCGGCCGCGTGGTCGGCCGCCCATGGCGGCATCTCCGCCTTCGGCCAGTCCTGAGGAGGGATCGCGATGGGCGTCGCCGAGCTGTTCCCCGCCGAGCGCCAGGCCGCGAAGACGGTCGACCGGATCACGATCCGCCGGCCGGATGACTGGCACATCCACCTGCGCGACGGCGCGATGCTGAAGGCGGTGCTGCCCTACACGGCGGCGCAGTTCGCCCGGGGCATCATCATGCCGAATCTCGTGCCGCCGGTGACCACGGCGGCGGCCGCGCAGGCCTACCGGGAGCGCATCCTCGCCGCGTTGCCGGAGGGCCAGGATTTCACGCCGCTGATGACCTGCTACCTGCGGGACGACACCGATCCGGACGAGATCGAGCGGGGTTTCGCCGAGAAGGTCTGGATCGCCGCCAAGCTCTACCCGGCCGGCGCGACCACGAACTCGCACGCGGGCGTCACCGACCTCCTCGGGATCGCGCCGGTGCTGGAGCGCATGGAGCGGATCGGCATGCCGCTGCTGATCCACGGCGAGGCGACCGACCCGGAGATCGACATCTTCGACCGCGAGGCCGCCTTCATGGAGGGCAGCCTGATCCCGCTGCTCGGCCGGCACCAGGGGCTCAAGGTCACCGTGGAGCACGCCACCACGGCGGAGATCCTCGACGTGGTCCGGGAGCACCGGACCCGGTGCGCGGCGACGATCACCCCGCACCACCTCGTGATCAACCGGACCCATATCTTCCAGGGGGGACTGCGCCCGCACCTGTACTGCCTGCCGGTGGCCAAGCGCGAGCGGCACCGGCTCGCCCTGCGCCGGGCCGCGACCTCCGGCGAGGCCTGCTTCTATCTCGGCACCGACACCGCCCCGCATGTCCGCGGCGCCAAGGAGGCGTCCTGCGGCTGCGCGGGCGTGTTCTGCGGCCCCTCCGCGCTCCAGACCTACGTGCAGGTCTTCGACGAGGAGGGCGCGCTGGACCGGTTCGAGGCCTTCGCCTGCCTCAACGGTGCCCGCTTCCACGGGCTGGAGCCCAATGCCGGGACCGTCACCCTGGAGCGCCGGGAGAGCCGCATCGCCGAGGCCGTCGCGGTCGACGACACGGCGGTGGTGGTGTTCCGGGGCGAGGAGACGCTGCCCTGGTCGGTGGCCTGACCGCCCAGGCTGAGGACAGCGCACCGTCATCGCGAGCGGCGCGAAGCGGCCCAGGGCAGCGCGACATCGGTGATCGTCGCGCGACACGGGATCGCTTCGCTGCGCTCGCGAAGACGGACATCGGCACTCCATCCAATCAGGCAATGCCATCTTTGCCTGGATCCAACCTCCGGTTACCGATCCTCGGTTGATCCGGAGGAGAGTACGATGCAGGACGCGCGACAGGACGGCATCACCGCCATGGGCGCGGTGGACCTCGCGGCCGCCATCCGTGGCCGGGTCGTCTCTTGCGCCGAGGTGATGCGCGCCTATCTGGAGCGGATCCACCGGATCAACCCGCAGGTGAACGCCCTCGTGGGCCTCGCCGACGACGCCGCGCTCCTGCGGGAGGCCGAGGCCGCCGACGCCGCCCTGGCACGGGGGGACGCCGTCGGGCCGCTGCACGGCTTCCCGCTGGCCGTGAAGGATCTCGACCCGGTCCGCGGGCTGCCGTTCACGCAGGGCTCACCGATCTTCGCCGACCGGGTTGCCGAGACCGACTCGATCATGGTGACGCGCCTGCGGGCCGCAGGGGCGATCTTCATCGGCAAGACCAACATCCCCGAGTTCGGCCTCGGCTCGCACAGCTTCAACCCGGTCTACGGCGCCACCGGCAACGCCTACGATCCGGCCAAGACCGGGGGCGGGTCGAGCGGCGGCGCCGCCGTGGCGGTGGCCCTGCGGATGCAGCCGGTCGCCGACGGCAGCGACCATGCCGGCTCCCTGCGCAACCCGCCGGCCTTCAACAACTGCTACGGCCTTCGCCCGAGCTGGGGCCGGATCCCCGCCGAGGCCAAGGACGTGTTCAGCCCGAACCTCGGCGTGCTCGGGGCGATCGGGCGCACGCCCGGCGACATCGGCCTGATGCTCTCGGTGCTGGCGGGCTACGACCCGCGCTGCCCGAACGCCATCCGGCAGGACCCGTCCGCCTTCGCGAGCCCGCTCGCCCGCGACTTCCGCGGGACGCGGATCGCGTGGCTCGGGGATTGCGGCGGCCAGATCCCGTTCGATCCCGGCGTGCTCGACGTCGGCCGCTCCGCCCTGGCGACCTTCGCGGAGATCGGCTGCACCGTCGAGGAGGCGATGCCGCGCTACGACATGGAGCGGCTCTGGGCGGATTGGCTGGTGCTGCGGGCACTGACGGTCGCGGCGAATCTCCGCCCGTTCTACGACGAGCCCCGACACCGGGCCCTGCTCAAGCCGGAGGCGGCCTGGGAGGTCGAGCGGGGGCTGGCGCTCGGCGCCGACCGGATCATCGCCGCTCTGGAGGGGCGCACCCGCTGGTACGAGACCCTGCGCCGCTTCATGGAGGCCTACGACTACGTGGTCATGCCGAGCGCACAGGTCTTCCCGTTCGACAAGAGCCTGCGCTGGCCCGAGACGGTCGGCAGCCACGCGATGGACACCTATCACCGCTGGATGCAGATCACGATCCCCGCGACGATGTCGGGCCTGCCGGCCCTCGCCGTGCCGGCAGGCTTCGGCGAGGCCGGCCTGCCCACCGGCATCCAGATCGTCGGCCCGAACCACGGCGAACTCGCCTGCCTGCAACTCGGCGCCGCCTACGACGCGGCGAGCAGCTGGGTCCGCCGCTACCCGCCGCCGCTGCGGTGAGCGTGCGGTTCCGGCAGGGAACCGGCGTGGAACCGGCCGGATCGCGCGCACGGATGCGTTGACCGCCTCCACGCACTCCGCTAAGAGGCCCGACGCTTCGCGCGCCGACCGTGAGTCCATTCCGGATCATGGGGCCGCCGCGGGGCGGGTTCGGATATCCGATGACCACGGTCCTTATTGTAGCGGTAGCGTCACCGACGGGGCGGCCCTGAGCTAGGGCCGCGATCCGGGCGGTGGCGCATGCAGGGTCCCTCGGGGCCCTTTTTTGTTGCCCGCGTCCGGGCGGATGGGACTGAGACAGACGGTTATCCGAGGCGAGAGGCACCTTCGGGCGAGGCGGACACCGCCTCACCAGACGGGGGTGCGGGGAGAGAGGACGGGGCAGGGCGGCGATCGAAGGATCGCGGTGGCCCCGGAGAGCGCGAGGAGACGAGCATGGGCGGCGAGGTCATGACCGGGGCCGAGATGGTCATCCGGGCCTTCCAGGATCAGGGTGTCGATACGCTGTTCGGGTATCCGGGCGGCGCCGTACTTCCGATCTACGACGCGCTCTTCCACCAGAACGCCGTCAAGCACATCCTCGTCCGCCACGAGCAGGGCGCCGTCCACGCCGCGGAGGGCTACGCCCGCTCGTCCGGCAAGGTCGGCTGCGTGCTGGTCACCTCGGGCCCCGGTGCCACCAACATCGTCACCGGGCTGACCGACGCGATGCTGGATTCGATCCCGCTGGTCTGCATCACCGGCCAGGTCCCGACGCACCTGATCGGCACGGACGCGTTCCAGGAATGCGACACGGTCGGCATCACGCGCCACTGCACGAAGCACAATTACCTCGTCAAATCGATCGACGACCTGCCGCGCATCCTGCACGAGGCGTTCTACGTCGCGGCCAACGGCCGTCCCGGCCCGGTCGTGGTCGACCTGCCCAAGGACATCCAGTTCGCGTCCGGCCTCTACGAGCGCCCGGAGATCGCGAGCCACAAGACCTACCGCCCGGCCGTCAAGGGCGACGCCGACCGGATCCGCGCGGCCGTCGAATTGATGGCGACGGCCCGCCGGCCGGTCTTCTATACGGGCGGCGGCGTGATCAACTCGGGCCCGGAGGCCTCGCGCCTGCTGCGCGAGCTCGTCCGCGAGACCGGCTTCCCGATCACCTCGACCCTGATGGGGCTCGGCGCCTATCCGGGCACGGACGAGAAGTTCCTGGGCATGCTCGGCATGCACGGGACCTACGAGGCCAACCTCGCGATGCACGAGTGCGACGTGATGATCTGCGTCGGTGCCCGGTTCGACGACCGGATCACCGGCCGGCTCGACGCGTTCTCGCCCTTCTCCAAGAAGATCCACATCGACGTCGATGCCTCCTCGATCAACAAGGTCGTGAAGGTCGATGTCGGGATCGTGGGCGACTGCGGCTCTGTGCTCGCCGACATGCTGGAGGCGTGGCGCGCCCTGCCGTCGCGGCCCGACAAGTCGAACCTCGATCCGTGGTTCCAGAAGATCAACGCCTGGAAGGCGCGGGACTGCCTCGCCTACTGGCCGTCGGGCACGATCATCAAGCCGCAATACGCCGTGCAGCGCCTCTACGAGGCCTGCAAGGACCGCGAGACCTACATCACCACCGAGGTCGGCCAGCACCAGATGTGGGCGGCCCAGTACTTCAAGTACGACGAGCCGAACCGCTGGATGACCTCGGGCGGACTCGGCACGATGGGCTACGGCCTGCCGGCGGCGATCGGCACGCAGCTCGCGCACCCCAACGGGCTCGTGATCGACATTGCCGGCGAGGCCTCGATCCTGATGAACATGCAGGAGATGTCGACGGCGGTGCAGTACCGCCTGCCGATCAAGGTCTTCATCCTGAACAACGAGTACATGGGCATGGTCCGGCAGTGGCAGGAGCTGCTGCACGGCTCGCGCTACTCTCAGAGCTACTCGGAGAGCCTGCCGGACTTCGTGAAGCTCGCGGAGGCCTACGGTGCCAAGGGCATGCGCTGCGAGAAGCCGGGCGACCTTGACGCTGCCATCGCCGAGATGCTCGCCTACGACGGCCCGGTGATCTTCGACTGCATCGTCGACAAGACCGAGAACTGCTTCCCGATGATCCCGTCGGGCAAGGCGCACAACGAGATGCTCCTGTCCGACTACCTCGGCGAGACCGGCGTCGAACTCGGCGACGTGATCTCCGAGGAAGGCAAGATGCTGGTGTGAGGGCGGGCGGCCCGGCGTCACCGCCGGGTCGCGATCCGCCGCTGCGGCGGCGATGGGTCGAACGACGAGGACGAGGCCGGCCATGAACGCGATGAACACCCACTACCCCGATGCCGTCCGCGTCGAGCCGGTGAACCGGCACACGCTGGCGGTGATCGTCGACAACGAGCCCGGCGTGCTCGCCCGTATCTCGGGCCTGTTCTCCGGCCGCGGCTACAACATCGAGAGCCTGACCGTCTCCGAGACCGAGGAGGCGCGCCACATCTCGCGCATCACCATCGTGACGACGGGCACGAACGCCGTGATCGAGCAGATCAAGGCGCAGCTCGACCGGCTCGTGCCGGTGCACCGGGTCGTGGACCTGACGCTCCAGGGCAACGCCATCGAGCGCGAGATCTGCCTCGTGAAGGTGAAGGGCGAGGGCGAGCACCGCAGCGAGGCCCTGCGGCTGGCCGCCGCCTTCGGCGCCAAGACGCTGGACGCCACGCTCAACTCCTTCGTGTTCGAGCTGACCGGCGCCACCGAGGAGATCGACCGGTTCGTGCGGCTGATGAGCGTGATCGGGCTGGTGGAGATCTGCCGGACCGGCATCTCCGCGATGGGGCGCGGGGCGGAGCCGCTGTAGGTCTGGCAGGACGGTCTTGCCTGCACGTGTCGCCGTCGGACGGGCATTCGTCCCTGCGTGTACGCTCCTCAACGGCCGATCACGTCTGCTATGCTGTGTTCTCCACAAGGGAGGCATTGCGATGGAAGCCAAGGTCGTCCGATGGGGCGATGACTTCGCCATCAAGCTCACGCCTGTGGAGGCCGAAGAACTCGGCGTCCGTGAAGGCACGACCGTAGAGGTGAAAAGGGTAAGCTCGCCCGCGCCGCGCCCGGTCGTGAACGGGGAGCCCGTCATGACGCTCGCCGAGATGATCGCCGAGATGGAACGCCTCGGCCCGTCGCATCGGCCGGAACTGGTCGACTGGGGCCCAGACGTCGGTGCAGAGATCATCCGTGACGATTGATCCCGAACCGCTCGAAGCCGGCGCCCTCGTTTGGGTCGATCTCAGGCCGAGTCTCGGCCGCGAGCAGGATGGCGTCCGACCAGCCGTCGTCGTGTCGAGCATGGACTTCCACAAGCTGAACGCAACTGCGATCGTCTGCCCGATCACCGGCAACGTGAAACCGTGGCCGACCAAGGTCATCCTGCCGCCCGGCCTCGCGGTCTCCGGTGCCGTCCTGACCGATCAGATCCGGTGTCTCGATCGCGCCAAGCGCGGCTTCCGTCGTGTTGGAGCTGTAACGGACGAAGTTCTGCTCGCCATCCGTATCAAGCTTCATGAGTTGATCGGGATCGCGGTCGTCCCACCGCTCGCGCCGCACCCCAACCAGGAGTCACAGTGACCGCCCGCACCCTCTACTACGCCCCCGGCGCCTGCTCGCTCGCCGCCCACATCATCCTGGAGGAATCCGGGCTGCCCTACGAGGGCATCAAGCTCGACCTCGCCGCAGGCGACCAGCGGCGGCCGGAATACCTGTCCATCAACGATCGCGGCCGCGTGCCGGCGCTGACCGAGGACGGCTGGGTGCTCACGGAATGCGCCGCGATCCTGCGCCACGTCGCCCGTCAAGCGCCGGAGAAGGCGCTGTGGCCCACGGATCTCCGCGAGATGGCCGCCGCCGACGAGTGGCTCGGCTGGCTCGCCTGCAACCACCACGTGACCTACGCACATGTCCGCCGGCCGGAGCGCTACACCGAGGACGAGGGCGCCTTCGAGGGCATCAAGGCGAAGGCGGCCAACACCTACGCGGACCTCGCCACCATGACCGAGGTGCGCCTCTCGCACGGCGGCTGGGCCGTGGGCCACCGCTTCAGTGCGGTGGACGCCTACCTGATGGTCTTCTGGTTCTGGGCCAACGGCCCGGTGCTGCGGTTCGACATGGCCGGCCGTTTCCCGGCCTGGACCGCTCATGCCCGCCGCGTCGCCGAGCGCCCGGCCGTGCAGGCCGTCTTCGCCCGCGAGGGCCTGCCGCTTCCGCGCTAACCCGGTTCGGTCGCGCCCCCCTTGCCGCGGCCCTCAAATCGGCCTACAGCGCGTACCGTACGGTACGGTACGCCAATCGAGATGATGCAGGCCAGCGCCACAGCACAGCAGGACACCCCGTCGGCCCGCCAGCAGGCGGTGCTGGACGCCGTGCTCGGCCTGATGGTCGAGGACGGCGAGCAGCTCACGATGGATGCCGTGGCGCGCCGGGCAAGCTGCTCGAAGGAGACGCTCTACAAGTGGTTCGGCGACCGGGATGGGTTGCTGACCGCGACGGTGCGCTGGCAGGCCTCCCGGGTCCATGCCGGGCACGATACCGCGCAGGTTCTCGACGGCGCCACCCTGCGGGAGCGTCTGCAGGACTTCGCCGTGACGTGGCTGGAGGTCATCACCGGCCCGACCTCGGTGGCGCTGAACCGGATCGCGATCGCGCATGCGGGCTCGCGCAAGAGCAACCTGGGCGGCATCGTCCTGGCGAACGGGCGCTTCGCCATCGGCGAGCGGGTCAAGCCCGTGCTGGAGGCGGGGCGGGCTGCCGGCCTGCTCACCTTCGCCGACAGCGAGGCCGCCTTCCGCACCTTCTTCGGCCTCGTCGGCCGGGATATCCAGATCCGACTTCTGCTCGGCGAGACCCTCGACCTCGACGGGGCCGGGATCCGGCGCGATGCGGGCCGCGCCGTCGAGCAGTTCCTGGCCC
The DNA here is from genome assembly GCF_036441335.1 of Methylobacterium mesophilicum. Taxonomy (GTDB): domain Bacteria; phylum Pseudomonadota; class Alphaproteobacteria; order Rhizobiales; family Beijerinckiaceae; genus Methylobacterium; species Methylobacterium mesophilicum_B. The sequence continues at coordinate 240,635 of NZ_MLBW01000005.1, read as the reverse complement.
TGTACGGCCGGGCCAAACCCGACCCGAAACACCGAACTTAAGAGGAGACAGACATGCGGGTGTATTACGATCGCGACGCCGACCTGAACCTGATCAAGGGCAAGAAGGTCGCCATCGTCGGCTACGGCAGCCAGGGCCACGCCCACGCGCTCAACCTGCGCGATTCCGGCGTGAAGGACATCGTCATCGCCCTGCGCGAGGGCTCCGCCACCGCCAAGAAGGCGGAAGCCGAGGGCTTCAAGGTCCTGTCGGTCGCCGAGGCCGCCCGTCAAGCCGACGTGGTGATGATGCTCACCCCCGACGAGCTGCAGGGCGACATCTACCGCGAGTCCCTCGAGGGCAACATGAAGCAGGGCGCCGCGCTCCTGTTCGCCCACGGCCTCAACGTCCACTTCAACCTGATCGAGCCGCGCAAGGACCTCGACGTCCTGATGGTCGCCCCCAAGGGCCCGGGCCACACCGTGCGCTCCGAGTACCTCCGCGGCGGCGGCGTGCCGACCCTGATCGCCATCGCGCAGGACGCGTCCGGCAACGCCCACGACCTCGGCCTGTCGTACGCCTCGGCGAATGGCGGCGGCCGCGCCGGCATCATCGAGACGACCTTCAAGGAGGAGTGCGAGACCGACCTGTTCGGCGAGCAGGCCGTGCTCTGCGGCGGCCTCGTCGAGCTGATCAAGGCCGGCTTCGAGACCCTGGTCGAGGCGGGCTACGCCCCCGAGATGGCCTATTTCGAGTGCCTCCACGAGGTGAAGCTGATCGTCGACCTCATCTACGAGGGCGGCATCGCCAACATGAACTACTCGATCTCCAACACGGCCGAGTACGGCGAGTACGTCACCGGTCCGCGCATCGTCACGCCCGAGACCAAGGCCGAGATGAAGCGCGTGCTGAACGACATCCAGTCGGGCACCTTCACCCGCAACTGGATGCTGGAGAACAAGGTCAACCAGACCTCGTTCAAGGCGACCCGCGCCAAGCTCGCCGCCCACCCGATCGAGGAGGTCGGCACCAAGCTCCGCGGCATGATGCCGTGGATCTCCGAGAAGGCGCTGGTCGACAAGACCCGCAACTGATCGCTTCGGATCGCGCGGCCCGGCTCTGCCCGGCCGCACTTGGGGGGCCGGTCACGCGAAGGCGTGGCCGGCCCTTCGCGTTCCGGGTTGCCGGACACGGGGCGTCCCGGCCATAAGCCCCTCAGCGGTCCCACCCCTACGAGGACCGCGGCACGGGAGGGACCAGCCATGGCATCGCTCTATTCCGACGCGCACCGGGCGCTGCAGGAGGAATTCGGCACCACCAAGCTCGCCGTGCGCCTCGACGAGGACTGGGTCCACGAGACGGTCCAGCCGGACGAGGCCGCCTTCATCGGCTCCCGCGACATGTTCTTCCTCTCGACCGTCGATCCGGACGGTATGCCGACCGTCTCCTACAAGGGCGGCCCCACGGGCTTCGTGAAGGTTCTCGACCCGAGCACCCTGGTATTCCCGGGCTTCGACGGCAACGGCATGTTCTACTCGATGGGCAACATCGAGGGGCAGGCCAAGGTCGGCCTGCTGTTCATCGATTTCGAGACGCCGCACCGCATCCGCGTGCAGGGCCACGCGACGCTGCTGCGCGACGACGCCCTGATGGCCGCGTATACCGAGGCCAAATACTTGGTGAAGGTCGCGGTCACGAAGATCTGGATCAACTGCCCGCGTTACATTCACAAGTATCAGAAGCTCGAGCAGAACAAGTACGTGCCGCGGCCCGGCCGCGAGACGCCGCTCGCCGCCTGGAAGCGCCTCGACCTCGCGGGCGACGTGATCAGCGACGCCGACAAGGCGCGCGTCGCCCAGGAGGGCAGGCTGGAGATCTCCGAGTACGAGGCGCTGATGGCCCGCGGCGAGGCCTGAGCCGCTACCGCGCCCGCGCCACGATGAACACGCGCGGGAAGGCGAGCAGGCGCCGCCCGTCGCTGCGCGGCGGGTAGGCCCCGTCGATCGCGCGCGCGTAGGCGTCCAGGAAGCCGATCTTCGCGTCGGGGTCCAGCGGCTCGAGGAAGGGCCGCAGGCCCGTGGCGCTCACCCAGTCCACGATGGCGGCGGCGTCCGCCATGCGGTGGTGATAGGCGGTGCGCCAGACATCGACGGTGGCGGCCGACGGCGCCAGCAGGTCGTAGTACGCCGCGGGCTCCAGCATGCGCCCGAGGCGGCCGGCCACGGCCGGGTCGCCGATCGCCGCCGCCCACGGGCCGGACGCCGCGACCTCCCGCATCAGCCGGTGGGTCGGCTCGGAGAGGTTGTCGGGCATCTGCACGGCGAGCACGCCGCCCGGCGCGAGCAGGCCGAACAGCCGCGGCAGCAGGCTCGCGTGGTCCGGCAGCCATTGCAGGACGGCGTTGGCGTAGATCAGGTCCGGCGCGCGCTCGGGCCGCCAGGTCGCGGCGTCGGCCAGCGCGAAGGACAGGCCCGGGAGCCGCGCCCGGGCGCTCTCCAGCATGGCGGGCGAGGTGTCGAGCCCGACCACCTCGGCGTCCGGGAAGCGCGCCGCGATCAGCGCGGTGGAGTTGCCCGGCCCGCAGCCGAGATCGACGGCCAGATCCGGCGCGTCGAGGGGCACGCGGGCGAGGAGCTCGGCGGCGGGGCGGGTCCGCTCGTCCTCGAAACGGGTGTAGAGGGCGGGGTTCCAGTCGGCCATCACACCCTCCCGTATCGATCCGTCAGCAGCCGAGCCGGTCGGCGAGGTCGGCCAGATCCCGCGCCGCGTGGGTGACCGGCACCGTCGGCGCGGTCTCGCCGCCGGCCGGGCCGTGCTCGTGCGGGCGGGCGATGTGGGCGGTGGCGAGCCCGTGGCCCGCGGCCGCCGCGAGGTCGTTCGAGTGGGCGGCGACCATCATGGTCTCGCCGGCCGCGAAGCCGAAGGCCGCGACCGCGTCGCGGTAGAGCGCCGGCTTCGGCTTGTAGTCGCGGGAATAGCCGGCGCCGAGGATGGCGTCGAAGATCAGGCCGTTGCGGCGGGCGAGATCGGCCATCAGCCGGACATGGCCGTTGGAATTCGGTGCCAGGAGGTGCTTCTCGCGCAGGCGCCGCAGCGCGTCCGGCACCTCGGGCCACGCGTCGAGCCGGTGCCACGCCTGGACCAGCTCACCCTGCACGGCCTCGGACACGCCGGCGATGCCGAACTGCGCCAGCACGCCGGGCAGCGACTCGGCCTGGAGCGTGTCGAGGTCGACGTAGGGCCGGGCGCCGGAGCGCACCGTCTCCATCGAGGGATTGTACCGGGCCCGCCACGCGTCCGCGAAGGCGCCGGCATCGAGGTCAGGCGCGACGGGCGCGAGCAGCCGCGCGGCCTCGCGGGCGACGCCGGAGCGCCAATCGACCAGCGTCCCGAAGACGTCGAAGACCAGCGCCCGGATTGTCACCGCACCGCCTGCAGGCTGGGACCGCGCCGGACGAAGCCGACGATGTCCTTGACCGCGTCGAGGGTTTGCGCCGCGATGGTCTCGGCCCGGGCGCCGCCGTCGGCCAGCACGGCGTCGATGTGGCCGGGATCGGCGGTGAGGCGGCGCATCTCCTCGGCGATCGGCGCGAGGCTCGTCACCGCGAGGTCGGCGAGCGCCGGCTTGAAGGTCGAGAACTGCGCCCCGCCGAAATCGCGCAGCACGTCCTCGCGGGTGATCCCGGCGAGCGCCGCGTAGATCCCCACGAGGTTGTCGGCCTCGGGCCGCTCCTTCAGGCCCGCCACCTCGGAGGGCAGGGGCTCGGGATCGGTCTTGGCCCGGCGGATCTTCTGGGCGATGGCGTCCGCGTCGTCCGTGAGGTTGATGCGGGCGTTGTCGGACGGGTCCGACTTCGACATCTTCTTGGTGCCGTCGCGCAGCGACATGACCCGGGCGGCCGGGCCGCCGATCAGCGGCTCCGTGATCGGGAAGAAGGCGTCGCCGTGGCCGTGCGCCGTGATCGACCCCGAGAAGTCGGTGTTGAACTTCTGGGCGATGTCCCGGGTCAGCTCCAGATGCTGCTTCTGGTCCTCGCCGACGGGGACATGGGTCGCCCGGTAGGCGAGGATGTCGGCGGCCATCAGCACCGGGTAGTCGTAGAGGCCGATCGAGGCGTTCTCCCGGTCCTTGCCGGCCTTCTCCTTGAACTGGGTCATGCGGTTCAGCCAGCCGAGGCGGGCGACGCAGTTGAAGATCCAGGCGAGCTCGGCGTGCTGCGGCACCTGGCTCTGGTTGAACACGATCGAGCGCTTGGGATCGATGCCGGCGGCGAGGAAGGCGGCCGTGACCTCGCGGATCTGGCCGCGCAGGGCCTCGGGATCCTGCCAGACGGTGATCGCGTGCAGGTCGACCACGCAGTAGAGGCACTGCGCGTCGCGGTCCTGCATCTCCACGAAGCGCTTCACGGCCCCGAGGTAGTTGCCGAGATGCAGGTTGCCGGTGGGCTGGACGCCCGAGAAGACCAATTCGGTGAACGCGGCCATCGGCGCCGATCCTGAGCAAGATAAGACCGGGGCTCCGCGCCGTCCGGGCGCGGGGTTACTCGCACCCGCAGGCTGGACCGGTCAAGGACGCGCTCACGGCTCGCGCGAGGGCAGCTTCGCGCTTGGGCAGAGGTCGACCAGGACGCAGCGCCCGCAGGCCGGACGGTGATGATGGCAGACCTTCTGACCGTGCAGCATCAGGATCTCGTGATTGTCGTAGAGGTCCTGCGCGCTCCAGTCGGCGGGGAGCTGCGCCCGCAGGATCGTGTGCGACGGGCCGACATCGACCCGTTTGCCAATCAGCCCGAGGCGCTGGGCGACCCGGTGATGGTGGCTGTCGACCGGCAGAGCCGGCATCCGCAGGGTGGAGAAGGACAGGACCGCCGCGCTGGTCTTCGGACCGATGCCCGGGATCGCCTGCAGCCATTCCCGCGCGGCCTCGACCTCCAGGTCGGCGAGGAAGGCGAGGTCGAGGCTGCCGCGCCGGTCGCGCAGCGCCCGGAGCACGTCGCGGATGCGCGGCGCCTTCAGCTCCGGCCAGGTCACGCCCGCGATGGCGGCCTCGATCTCCGGCACCTCCGCGTCGATCACGGCCGCCCAGTCCGGGAAGCGCGCCCGCAGGGCCTTGAAGGCCCGGCCGGACTCGGCGTTGCGCGTCCGGTGCGACAGGAGCGAGGAGACGAGTTCGCTGACCGGATCCAGGCTGTGGAAGTACGGGATCGGGCAGCCGTAGACCGGGCAGAGCCGGGCGTGGACGGCGAGCGCCTTCTCGGCGAGGGCCGGATCCGTGACGGGCGGGGCCGGTTTGCGGCGCGGTCGCGGGGCGGTCGCGGTTCTGAGGTCGGCGGCGGGCATGTCGGGCGAATCCGCCAGCCGATGCCCCTGTTCCTGCCGGTACGGGGCAGCGGCGATCTGTCCGCCTCGTCGGGTTCGCGCGCTTCCAGCGGAGAGCTGGGCCGGCGGCGGCGCGCGCCCTGCCCCCTTTCCCGCACGGGAGTAGGGGAGCCGCGCTCGATTCCGAGGCGGTCGTCGGGACCGAAGGGCGGCGCCGCCGGCCCGTGCTCGCCTACTTCACCAGCGCGTAGATGTTCACGTCGAGGCTGTCGTCGGTGCTGTCCTTGAGGTCGGTGGCGTACTCCTCGACGAACCGGTCCTGCACGACGATGTCCTTGGCATCGAGGTAGGCGGTCAGCGTCTCGTAGGTGCTGTCGATCGACTCGTAGGAGCCCTTGTGGGCGAAGCGTAGCGCCTTGCCGGAGGGCGTCGTGCCGAAGCGCAGGCCGTCGGTCTCGGCCGGTGCCGGGCTCGGCGCGGCCGCCACCGGGACCATCGCCTCGAACTCGAAGCCGTCGTCGTCCGTGCGGGTGAAGACCGCGAGCGGCCGGCCGGCCGGCGCGACGCCGAGCTTGGCGAGGTCGGCCTCGATCCGCGCGAAGGCCTGCTTCAGGTTCGGCACGGCCTCCTCCCACTTGGTCTTGCCGGACAGGATCGCGGCGGGCTTGGCCGGGAGGGTGACCTCGTCGACGTCGCCGGGCTCGCCGGCCTTCTCGATGAGCGTGGGCCGGCCGGGGTTCCCCGTGCCCGTGCCCGGGGGCGTTCCCGCCGCCGACTGGCCCGCGGGCGGGGGCGCCACCGACTGCTGCGGGGCCGGGGCCGCGCTCTTCGGGAGCCGAGTTCGGGGTGGGAAGATCCTGCCGGACGCTAGCGGGTTCGTCRGGGCCGGCGCGGGTGCCGTGGAGGGCGGCGGCGCGGGCTGCTGCTGGGCGGCGATCGGGCCGGCCGACGCGAGCACGAGGGCGGCCGAGAGGGCGACGAGCGGACGAAGGCGGATCACGTAGGCGCTCCGGTCGAGGCCCGCGGATGATCGCGCGGGCTCCCGCCGGGTAACCTAGTGGCGAACGGGACCGCCCGCGAGGGTGCCGCGGACGAGAGCCGCGGGTGCGGCGCATCTGCCACGCCGCGGCACCCCTCGCGCCCGGCGGCCGCTTTTGCGATATAGCCCGCGCCTTCCTCCAATTGCGGGACCGCATGAGCGCACTCGCCCACAGACGCTTCCTGAAGATGCACGGCGCCGGCAACGCGATCGTGGTGCTGGACCTGCGCGGCTCCGCAGCGAAGGTGCGGCCCGAGGAGGCGCGGGCGATCGCGCAGGATCCCGGCTCGACCTTCGATCAGTTGATGGTCCTGCACGATCCCGTGAGCCCGGGCACGGACGCGTTCATGCGGATCTACAACACCGACGGCTCGGAATCGGGCGCCTGCGGCAACGGCACGCGCTGCGTCGCCTACGCGATGCTCGACGACCCGGCCATGGCCCGGCCGGCCGAGGGCGGCCGGCTGACCCTGGAGACCAAGGCCGGCGTGCTCGGGGTGCGGCGCGTCTCCGAGCGGGCCTTCACGGTCGACATGGGCCGGCCGCGGCTCGCCTGGGACGAGATCCCCCTGTCGGAGCCGTTCCCCGACACGCGGCGGATCGAGCTGCAGATCGGCCCGATCGACGACCCGATCCTGCACTCGCCGGGCGCCGTGAACATGGGCAACCCGCACGCGGTGTTCTTCGTGGAGAAGGATCCGGACAGCTTCGACCTCGCCCGGATCGGCCCGATGCTCGAGAACCACCCTCTGTTCCCGGAGCGCGCAAACATCTCGGTGGCGCAGGTAACGGGCCGCGAGACGATCAAGCTCCGCGTCTGGGAGCGGGGGGCCGGGCTGACGCTCGCCTGCGGCACCGCCGCCTGCGCCACCGTCGTGGCCGCCTCGCGCCTGCGGATGATCGGCCGGCAGGCCAGCGTCGCGCTGCCGGGCGGCGAGCTGTTCGTCGAGTGGCGCGCCGACGACCACGTCCTGATGACCGGCCCGGTCGCGCTCGTCGCCGAGGGGACCCTGGCGCCGGAGCTGTTCGACAGCGCGGCCTGATGGCGGTCGAGACCCTCACCTTCGGCTGCCGCCTCAACACCGTCGAGTCCGAGGCCCTGCGGGTCCACGCGGCGGCGGACGGGCGCGACCGGGTGGTGGTGAACACCTGCGCGGTGACCGCCGAGGCCGGGCGGCAGGCCCGCAAGGCGATCCGGCGGATCGCCCGCGAGCGGCCCGGCGCCGAGATCGTCGTCACCGGCTGCGGCGCCGAGGTCGAGACCGAGGCCTACGCGGCCATGCCGGAGGTCGCGCGCCTGGTCGGCAACGCCGAGAAGCTGCGGCCGGAGGGCTGGTCGGCGGCCGCGACCGGCCCGGGCGCCGTCATGGCGGCGCGGGCGGCCGAGCCGACACGGGTCGAGGCGGTCGCCGGGCACACCCGCGCCTTCGTGCCCGTCCAGAACGGCTGCGACCACCGCTGCACCTTCTGCGTGATCCCGTTCGGGCGGGGCGTCTCCCGCTCGGTGCCGGAGGCGGACGTGATCGCGCAGGTCGAGACCCTCGTGGCGCGGGGCGGGCGCGAGGTGGTGCTGACCGGCGTCGACCTGACCGCCTACGGCCGCGACCTTGCCGGCCCGGCCCCGTCCCTCGGCGGCCTCGCGCGGGCGATCCTCCGGGCGGTGCCCGGCCTCGCGCGCCTGCGCCTGTCCTCGATCGATTCCGTCGAGGCCGACGACGCCCTGCTGGCGGCGATCGCCGAGGAGGAGCGGCTCATGCCGCACCTGCACCTGTCGCTGCAGGCCGGCGACGACCTGATCCTCAAGCGCATGAAGCGCCGGCACCTGCGGGCCGACGCGATCCGCTTCTGCGCGACCGTGCGGCGGCTGCGGCCCGACACGGTGTTCGGCGCCGACCTGATCGCGGGTTTCCCGACCGAGACGGAGGCGCAGTTCGCCCGCTCGCTCGATCTCGTGGCGGAGTGCGGCCTGACGCACCTCCACGTCTTCCCCTATTCCCCGCGCCCCGGGACGCCGGCCGCGCGCATGCCGCCGGTGCCCGCCGAGGCGGTCCGCGCGCGGGCGGCGCGGCTGAGGACGGGACGTTCCACACCGTCGCCATCGCCGGCCACGACGGGGCGCGGCTCATCGGCGCCTAGCGCCGCCGGCGGCTCAGGCCGGCATCGCCGCGACGGCCTCGGCGACGTGCGGCGGCGGCGGCGCCGTTACCGTGATGGCCTCCCGTTTAGGATAAAGCGGGATCGACAGCGCCCGCGCGTGGAGGTGCAGCGCGCTCCCGCGGGGCGCGCCGCCGTAGACCGGGTCGCCCAGGATCGGCCAGCCGGAGGCCGCGCAGTGCACCCGGAGCTGGTGGGTCCGGCCGGTGACCGGCTTCAGCTCCAGCCAGGTCCGACCCCCGGCGCGGCCGAGCACCCGCCAGTGCGTCAGCGACGGGTCGCCCGCCGGGTCGGCCTTCATCCACCACGAGCGCGGATCGTCCGAGCGGCGCGCCAGCGGCAGGTCGATGCTGCCTTCCGCCTCGACGGGTCCACCGGCCACGATCGCCCAGTAGGTCTTGTCGACGGCGCTGCCGGAGAACAGCTTCCCGAGCCGCGCCAGCGCCTTGGCGTGGCGGCCCAGCGCGAGGCAGCCCGAGGTGTCGCGGTCGAGCCGGTGCGCGGCCTCCGGGCGACGGGGCAGGCCGAACCGGAGGGCGTCGAGGTGGTCGGTGAGCGTCTCGCCGCCGCGGGGGCCCGGATGGACCGGCAAACCCGCCGGCTTGTCGATGACGAGCAGCAGGGCATCGCGGTAGAGGAGGCGCGCGCCTATGTCGAAGGCGTTGGACATCCGGATCGGCTAGAGGGTCGGTGTCGGCGGGGCAAGGTGGGGCGAGGACGCGATTTCATGGCGAGCGAGGAGAAGCCCGGCTGGTTCGGACGCCTGTTCGGGCGCAAAGGCCAGCCCGCGCCCGAGGACAGAGAAGAGGATCAGGGCGAGGACAAGCCCGGGGCCGAGCTGCCGGCCGGGGCGGCTTCGCCCTCCGAGGGGCAGCCGGACTTCGCCACCGCCGCGGACGACGTCGCCCACGTCCCGCTTCCGCCCGAGGAGACCGGGGAGCCGGTCCCGGACGCGGTCGAGGGCGCGGACCTGCTGCCCGTGGAGGGCGAGCCGGAGCGCCCGCCGGCCGGCACCGCCGGCGACGATCCCGCGCACGGCGCCGACCCGGTCGATACCGGCGATATGAACCGGGAGCCGGTGGCGGAGCCGGCTGCCGAAATGCAGCCCGACGACCAACCCGATATCCAGCCGGTCGACAGCGCCGCGGCCCTCGCCCACGACGCCGGCGCCGGGCCGGACCGCGAGCCGGAGGCCAAGGGCTGGTGGAGCCGCCTCACCTCCGGGATGAAGCGGACCTCGTCGGCCCTGTCCGACCGGGTCACGGGCCTGTTCACCAAGCGCAAGCTCGACGCCACGACCCTGGAGGACCTGGAGGACGCGCTGATCCAGGCCGATTTCGGTCTGGAGACCGCGATGCGGGTCTCGGAGGCCGTCGGCAAGGGCCGCTACGAGAAGGGCATCTCGCCCGACGAGGTCCGGGCGATCCTGGCCGCGGAGGTCGAGCGGGCGCTGGAGCCCGTGGCGGTGCCGCTCGCCGTCGACGCGGGCCGGAAGCCGTACGTGATCCTGACGGTCGGGGTGAACGGCGCCGGCAAGACAACGACGCTCGGCAAGCTCGCCTCGAAGCTGCGCGCGGAGGGGCGCACCGTGATGCTCGCGGCGGGCGACACCTTCCGGGCGGCGGCGATCGACCAGCTCAAGGTCTGGGGCGCGCGCACCGGCACGCCGGTGGTGAGCGGCGCGCAGGGCGCTGACGCGGCGGGCCTCGCCTTCGACGCCCTGAAGCAGGCGGGTGCCGCCGGCACCGACGTGCTGCTGATCGACACCGCCGGCCGGCTCCAGAACAAGGCCGGCCTGATGGCCGAGCTGGAGAAGATCGTGCGGGTCCTGCGCAAGCAGGACCCGGAGGCGCCGCACGCCACGCTCCTCGTCCTCGACGCCACGGTCGGCCAGAACGCGCTCAGTCAGGTGGAGCTGTTCTCGCAGGCCGCGCCGGTCACGGGCCTGGTGATGACCAAGCTCGACGGCACCGCCCGGGGCGGCATCCTGGTGGCGCTGGCGGCGAAGTTCGGCCTGCCGGTGCACTTCATCGGCGTCGGCGAGGGCGTGGAGGATCTGGAGCCCTTCGCGGCCCGCGACTTCGCCCGGGCGATCGCCGGGCTGGAGAAGGACTAGCACGCGGGCGGCCGCCGCTCCTAGGTGCGCGATGTCATGGACATCGCGCGCTCCGCGTTCCACACACCCCGGCGAATCCCGTCCGACGCCCCCGGCCTACCGTGAGCGCCGCAGCCGAGCCGACCGAGCGTATGCAGATCGAATCCGTCCCCCCGCACCGCCACCTGCCGCCGCTCGTGAAGCTGGCGCTGGAACTCGGGCCGCTGGTGCTGTTCTTCCTCGGCAACGCCTATTCCGAGAAGTTCGGCGTCGCCCCGGACCAGAAGCTGTTCGTGGCCACCGGCGTGTTCATCGCGGCGACCGTGGTGGCGCTGGCGATCCACTACGTGATGGTGCGGCGCCTGCCGATCATGCCGCTCGTGTCCGGCGTGGTGGTGGTGGTGTTCGGCGGCCTCACCCTGGCGCTGCAGGACAAGACCTTCATCATGGTCAAGCCGACCATCGTGAACGCCCTGTTCGGCACCGTGCTGCTCGGCGGCCTGGTCTTCGGGCGCTCGCTGCTGTCGGTGGTGCTCGACTCGATGTTCAGCCTCACCGACGAGGGCTGGCGCAAGCTCACCTTCCGCTGGGGCGTGTTCTTCTTCGTGCTGGCCGCGCTCAACGAGCTGGTCTGGCGGACCCAGACGGAGGATTTCTGGGTCAACTTCAAGGTGTTCGGCATCATGCCGATCACCGTGCTGTTCGCCCTCGCGCAGACGCCGCTGCTGACCCGCTACGAGCGCAAGAAGCCGCAGCCGGAGGCGTGAAGCCCTACTGCGCCGCGGCCACCTTCCCGGCGGCGCGGATCCGCGCGAGCACGCTGGAGAAATTCTCCGGCGTGAGGATGCCGACCAGCTTGTCGCGGATCACGCCGTCCGGCCCGATGATGAAGGTCTCGGGCACGCCGTAGACGCCGAAATCGATCGCCGCGCGGCCGCCGGCATCGGCTCCCACGGCGCTGAACGGCACGCCGTGCCGGCTCAGGAAGCGCTGGCCGGCCTCGGGGTTCGGCTCCTTGTAGTCGATCCCCACGAGCCGGATGCCGGGCTCCTTCGCCAGACGCATCAGCATCGGGTGCTCCACCTGGCAGGGCGCGCACCACGAGGCGAAGACGTTGAGCACCGTGATCTGGCCCTTGAGGTCCGCGCTCGACAGGCCGGGCACCGGCGCGCCGTCGGCGGTCAGCCCCGGCACGGCGGGCAGGTCGAAGCGCGGGACCGGCTTGCCGATCATCGCGGAAGGGAGCGCGGCCGGGTCGGCGCCGGAGCGCAGGCGCAGGAACAGCACGGCGGCGAGCGCCGCGAAGACGAGCGCCGGCAGGATCAGCAGCAGCGAGCGGCGGACCGGCGGTGTCCGGCCGGCAGCGTCGTCGAGGGGCGCGCTCATCGCCGGTCCTCGCCGAAGCCCTTGAGGGCGCGCCGCTGCGCCCGGCGGTCGCGCAGGGCGTTGCCCACGAGGGCGACCATCACCGCCGCCGTGAACGCGTAGGCGGCCAGGATGAAGCCGCCGTGAGACCCGAGATCCATCGCGGTCCTCCTAGACCGGCTGCCCGACCGGCATCGCGGCCGGTGTCGGGGTGAGGCGCGGCTGGGCACGGTCGAGGCGCTCGGCCTCGCGGATCGTCAGCGTCCGCACCCGACGGCGCATGATCTCGGTGCGCATCGCGTAGAGGTGTAGCGTCATCCCGCCGAGGGTCGCGGCGCCGATCATGACCAGCAGCGGGTGGAGCATCGAGGGGTCGATGGTCGAGCCGCCCATGCGCAGGATCGAGGCTGGCTGGTGGAGGGTCGACCACCAGTTCACCGAGAACTTGATGATCGGCAGGTTCACGGCGCCGACCAGCGTCAGGATCGCCACCGCGCGGGCGGCGCGGTTCGGATCCTCCAGGGTCCGCCACAGGGCGATGATGCCGCAGTAGATCAGCAGCAGGATCAGCATGGAGGTGAGGCGCGCGTCCCAGACCCAGTAGGTGCCCCACATGGGCTTGCCCCACAGCGACCCGGTCACCAGGCAGATCAGCGTGAAGGCGGCGCCGATCGGCGCGGCCGCCCGCTGGGCGACGTCGGCGAGCGGGTGGCGCCAGACCAGGGTGCCGATCGCCGACACGCTCATCGCGCCGTAGAAGAACACGCCGAGCCACGCCGCCGGCACGTGGATGTACATGATCCGCACGGTCTCGCCCTGCTGGTAGTCGGGCGGCACCACGAAGAAGGTCTGGTACAGGCCGACGGCCAGCGTGCCGAGCGACAGGGCCGTCAGCCACGGCACGAGCGCCCCCGACCACCGCATGAAGTGGCTGGGATTCGACAGGCGGGTCCAGAGGGAAGGCGTCATCGCGGCAGCTGTCTCGGACATCGTCAGGGCGGTCTAGCCCAGGGTGCGGTGCAGCAACAATGCGGGCTGGCGGCGCAGGCGGCGGGGGCGCCGGAACGGGATCGTGCGCCGGGCTGGAACCCGACACGGCGTCGGATCCGACGCGCTGCTGTGGACTGCGCCGACAACCGGCCGTCTTCCTGAGACGTCCGCGACGCGCCTCCTCTCCCGTGCGGAAGGGGGGGGCCGCGCCGCGCCCGCACGCGTCCGACGATGACGCACCTCCGGAGCCGCAGGTTCTCACCCCTGAACCTTGCGCATCGCGGGCGGATTGCGCATATAGGTGTGAACAAAAAGAGAACGAAAGAGCGTCCCCGATAATAGCTGTGGACGACGCGACCTCATCCTCTCGGAACGAGCGCCCCATGCGAACCGCCGACAAGCAGATCGCCGACATCCTCGTCCGCTACGGCGAACCCTTCGGGGGCAATGTCTGGCGCGTCCAGGGGACCGCCGTCATCTACCACAAGACCCTGGAGCGCATCGCCGCCCAGGCCGGCATCGTGTTCGAGCCGCCGACCGTCATCCGGGCCGAGCGCGACGAGGCCGTGATCCTGGTGACCGGCCGCCTGCCCGGCGCGAAGCCCGGCACCGAGCGGGTCGAGTGGTCCATGGGCGAGGCGCTGGTCAACGTGAACTACCGCGTCTCGGGCAAGCAGGCGGCCTACGTCTACGCCATGGCCGAGAAGCGCGGGAAGGACCGCGTCATCCTCAAGCTCATCGAGCTGCACGGCCTCGTCTACTCGGAGGAAGAGGCCGACGAGTTCCGGGCCCACCAAGTCCCGGTCCGGGCCGTCGACGAGGATTTCGAGGAGGCGCCCGCCTTCGACGAGGTCACCGAGGCCGAGGGCGACCTCAAGCGCCGCATCGACGAGGCCGAGACCATCAACGCGGTCACCGACCTGATGCTGGACGGCGCCACCCAGGCCGTCCTGGCGACGATGCCGCCCGGCACCCGCGACGAGGTGCGCGACTACGCCAAGGCCCGCCTCGTAGCGCTCGGATGGCCGAAGCGCGCCGGACGCCGCAGCGCCGCCTGATCCCGCTCACCCCACCGAAGGAGACCGCCATGCATCGCGCGACGAGCCGCCGCACCATGAAGGCCCGCCGGGACTCCCACCGCGGCTGGAGCATCGAGACCCTGTCGTACAGCCCGACGCGGATCGTCCGCCTCGGCGCCGAGAAGGTCGCGATCCTGTTCCCCCCGGTCGAGCCCGGCGCGGCCTGGCAGCTCTACCCGCATCCCGACACGTTCCCGGGGCTCAACTTCGAGGGGCTGCCCGAGCCGCTGCGCCCCGAATTCCTCGCCTTCCCGGACCTTCCGGAGGTCGAGCGGTTCCTGGGGATCCGCGACGCCGCGCCGGCCGCCCTCGCGGCGTGACATGGGCTCTCAGGGCGCCGGCCACGGCGCGCCGCGATGGAGCGCTCCGGCCTCGTCGGTGAAGGCGCCGTCGGGGCCGTGCAGGATCAGGGGCGGCAGCAGGCTCGGCACCGCGCGGCTGCCGCGGGTCGCCGCGATCAGCACGCGGATCGCGGGCACGTCGCCGCGGGGATGGACCGGGCGGATCGTCAACCCACCGTAGCGGCCCTCCAGGGCGTCGAGGCAGGCCGGGAGGGCGTCCGCCCGGTGGATGAGGCCGAGCTGGCCGCCGGGCCGCAGGATCGCCGTGCAGGCGCGGATCCAGGCGTCGAGATCGCCGCCCGCGAAGGTGTGGGCGGCCGCGCGGCCCGGATGCGGCGAGGCGCGGTGGCCACCGGCGGCGAAGAATGGCGGGTTGGTCAGCACCACGTCGAAACTGTCCGGACGCAGACCGGCGGCGCGGCGTTCCGCCGCGGGGGCCAGCATGTCGGCGACCACGATCTGCGCTTCGATGCCGTTGAGGGCCGCGTTGGCGCGGGCCAGCCCGGCGAGCGTCGAGTCGCGCTCGATCAGGGTCGGTCGGAGGCCCGGCACCAGGGCCGCGCAGGCGAGGCCGACGGCGCCGNGCCGCGCAGGCGAGGCCGACGGCGCCGGTCCCGGCGCCGACGTCGCAGAGCCGGTCCCCGGCCCGCGGCGTGAGCAGCCGCGCGAGCAGCACCGCGTCGGTCCCGGCGCGGTGTGCTCCCCGCGGCGGCTGGTGCAGGCGCAGGCGGCCGCCCAGGAAGCGATCGGCGCCGCCGTCGGCCTCGGCCGTCACGGCTGGCGCAACTCGTGGGCGATGCCGGCATCCGTCAGCAGGCGGCGGGCCTGCGCCTCGCGGTCGCGCGGCACGAGGAGGCGCTGGCCGAAGACGCCGATCGACCCCTCCATCAGGCTCATGTGGCTGTCGGCCACGAGGACCGGGATCTCGGCCGCCTCGAGGATCGAGCGGGCGAACCCGATCAGAACGACGTCGTTGGCTCGGATCAGCTCGATCATCGCTGCTGGACTCCGGAACGGGCGGGGATCGGCGGTTTCGTCGCGCGAGATCCGCGCTGGCGACACCCCATATCCGGTCGGCGACGATGTTGCGGCGCCGCGGGGCGCGTGCGAAGGGATCGCCCGCCCCCTGCGGGGCGACCGGTCTGGAGGTCACGGATCTTGGGTATGGCCCTCTCCATCGAGAATCCGAAGCCCGAGGCGGAGGCGGGGCTCAACGACCTCGTCGCGCTGGTGGCCGACGGCATGGCGCGGGTCAACACCACGATCCTGTCGCGGACGGGATCGGACGTGGCGATGATCCCCGAGGTCGCCAACCACCTGATCGCCTCCGGCGGCAAGCGCCTGCGCCCGATCCTGACCCTGGCCTGCGCCCAGCTCTGCGGCTACGCGGGCGCCACCGACGGCGACGTGAAGCTCGCCGCCAGCGTCGAGTTCATGCACACGGCGACGCTCCTCCACGACGACGTGGTCGACGAGAGCGACATGCGCCGCGGCCGCGTCGCAGCCCGGATCAAGTGGGGCAACGAGGCCTCCGTGCTGGTCGGCGACTTCCTGCTCGGCCAGGCCTTCCGGATGATGGTGGAGGTCGGCTCGCTGCGGGCGCTCGACATTCTCTCGGCCGCCGCGACGGTGATCGCCGAGGGCGAGGTGATGCAGCTCACCAACGCCAAGAACCTGGAGACCGACGAGGCCGCCTACCTCGCGGTGATCCGCGGCAAGACCGCCGAGCTGTTCGCCGCCGCCTGCGAGGTCGGGCCGGTGCTCGCCGGCCGGCCCGAGGCCGAGCAGGCCGCCGCCCGGTCCTACGGGATGAATCTCGGCGTCGCCTTCCAGTTGATCGACGACGTCCTCGATTACGGCGGCACCTCGGCCGAACTCGGCAAGAACGTCGGCGACGATTTCCGCGAGGGCAAGATCACCCTGCCGATCGTGCTGGCCTATCGCCGGGCCAGCGAGGGCGAGCGCGGCTTCTGGCGTCGCACCCTCCAGCAGGGCGAGATCGGCGAGACCGACCTGGAGACCGCCCTCGACCTCCTGCAGCGCCACGGCGCCCTGGAGGAGACTGTGGCCCGCGCCCACCATTACGGAGCCGAGGCCAGGGCCGCCCTCGCCATCTTCCCGGACGGGCCCGTCAAGGCGGCGCTCCTCGGGGCCGTGGAGTTCTGCGTGGCGCGGGCGCGCTGAGGGCGAGCGCTCTCGGCTCCCGCGTCGACGGCCATCGACCTCCGCCGGCTTGACGGCTCGCGTCGGCCTCAGCGCGCCGCGGGCCCGAGGGCCTCGGCGAGGGCGGGGGCGAGGTCGCGCAGCTCCGCGAGATGCGCGTCCGTCAGGGTGCGCAGCAGCGCCTCGGCGCGCGGCGTCAGCGACAGCTCGCTCCGCCGCCTGTCCTCGACGGCGCGCGTCTTGGTCAGCAGGCCGGCCTCCACCATGCGGGACACCAGCTCGGCGGCGCTGTGGGGCGCGATCAGCAGCTGCTCGGCCAGCAGGCCGACCGTGGCCGGCGCGCGCCCGGCATGGCCCGCCAGCGTCAGCAGGGCCTGATGCTGCTGCGGCGGCAGCCCCGCCCGGGCCGCCGCGGCCTCGCTGAACGCCAGGAAGCGGCGGAGCCGGAAGCGGAAATCCGCCAGCGCCGCGTACTGCTCCCGCGACAGCGCCGCCGGTCCGGGGGCATCGGCCTCCATGATCGCCTCCGTGGTGAGTCTCTCGAGCCGTCGACGCCGCGTCGTATCGAGAGTCCCGCCCCGGCCGCAACGGCCGGGCCGTTGTCAAATATATCGGACTACGACATAAATCGTCTCGAGGAAGGGAGACCTCGATGAGCGGCGAGACGGAGAGCGGGCGCGGGGAGGAGAGGCCGCCGCGCCGGGCGCTGGGGGATTTCAGCGCGGACCGGCGGGTCCTGACGCTGGCCGGCCTGGCCATCGTCACCGGGACGGCCGCGAGCGGCACCGCCTGGGTCCTGCTCACGCTGATCGGCCTCGTGACCAATCTCGCGTGGTACGGCCGGCTCGACACCGCCTTGACCACCCTGGCCGACGCCGCGCCCGGGCCCAGGATGGTGGCGATCCCGGTGATCGGGGCGCTGATCGTCGGCGCCATGGCGCGCTACGGCTCGGAGAAGATCCGCGGCCACGGGATCCCGGAGGCGATGGAGGCGATCCTGATCGGCGGCAGCCGGATGTCGCCCAAGGTCGCCGTGCTCAAGCCGCTCTCCTCGGCAGTGGCGATCGGCACCGGCGGCCCGTTCGGGGCGGAGGGACCGATCATCGTGACGGGCGGCGCGGTCGGCTCGCTCTTCGCCCAGTTCTTCCATCTGAGCGCAGCCGAGCGGAAGACCCTGCTGGTGGCGGGCGCGGCGGCCGGCATGACCGCGATCTTCGGGACGCCCGTGGCGGCCGTGCTGCTGGCCGTCGAGGTCCTGCTGTTCGAGTGGCGGCCGCGGAGCCTCGTTCCGGTAACCGTCGGGGCGGTCACGGCGGCCTGCTGGCGGCCGGCCCTGTTCGGCGCCGGCCCGCTCTTCCCCTTCGCCGACAACCCGGTGCTGCCCTGGTGGGGGCTGCCGGCCTGCGCGCTGCTCGGCGTCGCCTGCGGCCTGATCTCGGGCGCGTTGAGCCGGGCGCTCTACGCGCTGGAGGACGGCTTCGGGCGGCTTCCCCTGCACTGGATGTGGTGGCCCGCCCTCGGCG
Organism: Methylobacterium mesophilicum; assembly: GCF_036441335.1. Lineage (GTDB taxonomy): Bacteria > Pseudomonadota > Alphaproteobacteria > Rhizobiales > Beijerinckiaceae > Methylobacterium > Methylobacterium mesophilicum_B. The sequence goes on along the minus strand of NZ_MLBW01000005.1, from coordinate 222,588 downwards.
CAGTTGTGGTCGGGCTGGGCGGCCTCGTGGAGCCCCGGGCGCTCGGCGTCGGCTACGACGTCATCCACGACCTGCTCTCCGGCCACATGCCGGTGAGCGCCGTGGCGCTGATCCTGGTGGTGAAGGCGGTGATCTGGCTCGCCGCCCTGTCGTCGGGCACGTCCGGCGGCGTGCTCGCGCCGCTGCTGATCCTCGGCGGCGCCGTCGGCTGGCTGATCGGCCTCCTGCTGCCCGGCGCCCACGGCTTCTGGGCCCTCGTCGGCATGGCGGCGATGCTCGGCGGCGCCCTGCCGGCGCCGCTGACCGGCGTCGTCTTCGCCGTCGAGGTGACCGGCGACGTCGCCGCCCTGGCGCCGCTGCTCGCGGCCACCATGGCGGCCTACGCGGTGACCGTGCTCCTCCTCAAGCGCTCGATCCTGACCGAGAAGATCGCCCGGCGCGGGCAGCACGTGACCCGGGAATACGGGATCGACCCCTACGACCTCGCCCGGGTCGAGGCGGTGATGACCCGCGCGGTCGAGACCCTGGACGAGGGCCTGCCCCTCGCCGAGGCCCTCGCGGCGATCGAGACCGGCGCCCACCACGCCTACCCGGTGATCGACGGCGCGGGCCGGCCCGTGGGCCTCGTCTCGCGCAGCGACGCCCTGCGCTGGACCCTGGAGGAGCGCGACGGCGAAGTCGCGGACGGCACCCTCGGCGAGCGCGTCTCGGACGCCGATCTCGCCGTCGTCCATCCGGGCGACGTGGTCTCGCACGCCCTCGACGTGATGCTCTCGGCCGGGCAGGGGCGCCTGCCGGTCACCGATCCGCGCACCGGCGGCCTCGTCGGGCTGCTGACGCGCAAGGACCTGCTCCAGGTGCGCGCCGCCGTGGTGCGGGCCGAAGCCGAGCGCCGCGCGTACTACCGGAAGGGGCGGGGTGAGCGGCGCGCACGGATGGACGCATGACCCTGGGTCCGCACCTTCCCGGCCGGGCCGCCCGCCTCGATCGGCTCGCGCCGGGCAGCTGCTACCTGATCGCCGGCGCGGCCGGGCCGGACCTCGCCCTCGCGGTCCTGCGCGAGGGTCGTCGGGAGGCCCTGCTGCTGAACCGCCGTCACGCCGTCGACGGCCACCTGCCGGTCGTGTCCGAGATCACCCCGGAGGCCGACGTGCTGGCGCTGCGGGGCGCCGTCCTGGCGCCGAGCGGCGCCCTCGCCGACATCGCCTCCGGCCTCACCGCCACGCCGGCCGCGCTCCACCTGGGCGACGGCAGCGCGTATCTGCGCGGACGCGACCGGGACGGCCGGCTCGCGACCTTCGAGGTCGGGAGCGGTCGGTCCAGCGCGATCGATCCCGGCGACCTGCCGCGGGCGCGCCGCTGGCGCGTGATGGTGCCGGAGGCGGGCGGCGTCGTGGCGGTCTACGAGGCGGGGCCCGACTGAGCGCCGCCCGCGGGCCGGCTCAGCGCAGGAAGGTCGACGCCACCCACCATCCCGGATGGGCGGCGCGCAGGGAAGCGGCGGCCCGGACGGCCGCGCGCCGGTCGGCGAACAGCGCGAACACGGTCGCGCCGGAGCCCGACATCCGGGCGAGGCGGCAGCCCTGGGCGCGGAGCGCAGCGAGCGCATCGCCGATCACCGGCGCCACGGTCAGGGCCGGGGCTTCCAGATCGTTGCGGGCCCCGGCCAGGGCCTGGAGCAGCGGGTCGGTGGCCGCGGCCCGCGGGATCGTCGGATGCGGCGCGCCCGCGAGATCCTGGCCGACGCTCAGGCCCAGCGCCTTGAAGACCGGGGCGGTGGGCACCGGAACGCCGGGATTGATCAGCACCGCCGGCAGCGGTTCGAGCCCGAGGGCCGGACCGATGGCCTCGCCCGCGCCGCGCATCATCCGGGCCCGCGGGTCGAGGCAGACCGGCACGTCGGCACCCGTCTCCCGCGCCACCGCGCCGACGGCCTCGTGGTCGAGTGGCAGCCCGTTGAGGCGCGCCAGCAGGCGCAGGGCCGCGGCGGCGTCCGAGGAGCCGCCGCCGATCCCCGCCGCGACCGGCAGGCGCTTCACCAAGTGGAAGGCACCCGCGCGCAGGCCCGNCGGCGCGCAGGGCGTAGCCGTCCACCGCGGCGTTGTCGAAGGGCGGCAGGTCGAGGGGCGCGACCACATCGTCCGCGAGGACCCGGCCGTCCGCCTCCGCGAGCGCGACCGTCTCGGTGCCGGACAGGACCGGGAGTCGCGCCCGGATCAGCGCCACCGCGTCGGCGACCCGCATCGGCGCGGGGGCGGCGTCGAAGCAGTCGGGGCTCAGGCGGCCCATGGCGCTGCCGGATCGGACTGGGGCGAGCGGGTCGGCACGGGCGGCCTCGCGGAGTGTGACGCGCCGACTTGCGGCATCGGCGCCGCGCGATCAAGCCCGGGCCGTAGTCCTGGCGGATCCGATCCTCTAGGCTCCCGGGCATCATGGCGTTCACCGAATCCGTCGCCGCGGCGCTGCCGTGCCAGCGCCACCTCTTCGAGATGCCCGCCGACGTCTGCTACCTCGACGCCGCCGCGTGGTCGCCGCTGCCGCGGGCCGTGCGCGCGGCGGGCGAGGCGGGGATCCTGGTGAAGAGCCGTCCCTGGGACCATCCGCGCACGGCGGTGCCGGCCTGGGCCGAGCGGGCGCGCGCTGCGGCCGCCCGGCTGATCGGAGCGGGCGCGGACGAGATCGCGATCGTCGGCGCGGTCAGCCATGCCATGGCGGTGGCCGCCCGCAACCTGAGCCTCGGGCCTGGTGGGCGCCTGCTCCGCGTGGCCGACGAGTTCCCGTCCCTGCGCTTCGCCTTCGACCGGCTGGCCGACCGGCAGGGTCTGGTGGTGGAGGAGGTCCCGCGCCCCTCGGACGGCGACTGGACCGCGGCGGTCGCGGCCGCGATCGCCCGTCCGGGTGCGCCGCCGCTCGCCCTCGCTACCCTGACCCCGCTGCACTGGACCGACGGCGGCCTGATCGACCTCGATCGGCTCGCCCCCATGGTCCACGCCGCCGGCGCGGCCCTGGTGATCGACGCCACGCAGGCCGCGGGCGCCGTGCCGGTCGACGTCGCCCGGTGGCGCCCGGATTTCCTGGCCTTCCCCACCTACAAATGGGCCCTCGGACCCTACGGTCTCGCCTTCCTGTACGCCGCGCCGCACCGGCAGGACGGTGCGGCCATCGAGGAGAATATCGGGAACCGGCCGCCGGCCGTCGGCGCGCGCCGCTACGACCGGGGCGAGCTCAACGATCCGGTCGCGCTGTTCATGGCGGTGACCGGGCTGGAGCAGATCGCCGCGTGGGGCGTGCCGGCGGTCGCCGCCGGGCTGCGGGGGCTGACGGACCGTTTGGCGGACGGGGCCGCCGACCTCGGCCTCACGCCGATGCCGCGTTCCCTGCGGGCGCCCCACGTCCTGGGTCTGCGGCCGCCCGCGGGCCTGCCGACGGGCCTGGTCGATCGCCTGCAGCGGGACCGGGTCTACGTGAGCGAGCGTTCCGGCGCCCTGCGCATCAGCCCGCACGTGTGGACGGACGGGGACGACCTCGCGCGCTGCCTTGCCGCACTGTCCGAGGCCGTCCGGGGGATCACCTGAGACCGTCCGGAAACGGACGCTCCGGCATGCGTGCCGGGCCGGAGGAACGAGAATGCTGCGCCGCCGGCCGGTTCCCGGCGCCGGTGAACAGGCACGGCGCGCCCACACGGAGACCGTCCCCCCCACATGACCGACTCGATGCCGCGTTCCGGCGATCGGCTCTTGGGCGCCGGCCGCCTCCGTCTGCCCGGACCGATCCGCGCGATCTTCTCGGGGCGGTTCGCCGTGATCCTGTCGGGCGAGCTGACCCAGAGCCTGTTCCACTTCCTCCTCAACATCCTGCTGGTGCGCGCGCTCGGCGCGCACGATTACGGCGTGTTCGCCATCGTTTTCGCGGTCGGGGCCGTCGGCATCACCTACATCCGGGCCCTGGTGGCGGTCCCGGCGACGATCCACGTCGCCCGGAGCCTGGGGCGGCCGGCGGCGCTCGGCTACGACGTGATGTTCGGCTCGGGCGCGGTGCTGGTCTCCGGCCTCATGGCGGCCGGCGTCGGCGTCGCCCTGATCCCGGTGATCGGCCTCGGCGCCCTCGCGGCCGGCGCCTTCGTGGGCCTCTACGCCTTCCGCAGCTACCTGCGGATCGTGCTCCTCGCCCGCGGCCGGCCCCGGATCGCCGGCCTGAGCGATCTCGTCTACGCGGTCTGCGGCGGTCTCCTCGTCGCGCGCTGGCTGACCGGCGAGGGCACGGCCCTTCTCGACCGGGCCTTCGCGGCGATCGCGCTCGCCCACGCGGTCGCGATCGCCGTGGCCTACGCGGCGCTGCGCGAGCGGATCCGCTTCGCGCTTCACGCGCGGGCGCGCGCCCGCTACCGGGCGATCTGGCGGACCCTGGCGTGGTCGCTCGCCGGCGTCACCAGCCTGACGGTCCAGGGACAGGGCCTGACCCTGCTGCTGGCGCTCCTGGCCGGACCCGCCGCCTACGCGCCGATCGCCGCCACGATCGTGCTCTACGCGCCGCTGCGCATCCCGGCGAGCGCGCTGCTCAACATGATACTGCCGGAGATCAGCCGGCTGCTCGCGGCCGGGCAGGTGGACGCCGCCCGCCGGCTCGTCGTCCGCAACGGGATCCTCCTCGGCGGCGGCTGCCTCGCCTACGGGGCGGTGATGGCGGCCGTCTTGCCGCTGGTCGAGGACATCCTGTTCAAGGGCCGGTTCGCCGCGCAGCCGATGGGCTGGATCGGGCTCGGCGTCTGGGCGGTGGTGACTGTGTCGCTGCTCTACGCGATCCCGCGCGCCTATCTCGAGGCCTCGGCGGCGTTCCGGACCATCACGGCGGGGGCGGTGGCGAGCGCCGCCCTCGGGATGGCCGTGATGGTGCCGGCGCTGCTGCTGCTGCTGCCGCCCGCCACCGCGCTCCTGGGCCTGCTGGCCTCCGAGATCGCGACGCTGGTCTGGTCGGTCTCGGCGTTCCGGACCCTGGCACGGCCCCTCGGCGCCCGGTGACCGGAGCGCCCGACTCTCAGCGCAGGGCGAGCAGGGCCGGCGCGAGCTTCCGCAGCGCGGGCGTCCTGCTGTAGACCCAGAGCGGGTCGTGCTGGACCACGTCGGTGCACAGGCCGCGCTTGAACTCGAAGACGGGCCGGTTCGCCGCCGGATCGATGCCGCCGAAATCGAAGACCCGGCAGCCCTCTTCCTTCGCCCGCTCCACGAAGCGCCAGACAGCGAGGGTCGCGGCACCCGTCGCGCGGGCCCGCTCGTTCGAGGCCGTGTAGAAATCCGTGCAGCGGCTGTCCGACAGGTGCGCGATCCGGACGAGGACGCGCTGGCCGTTCTCGCGGACGTCGAGGAACAGCAGGTGATCGTCCTCGGCCGCGATGTCGCGGTAGGCCTGCGGCTGCAGCGTCGTTGCGAAGCCCTTGCGCTCGCGCAGGGCCGCGAACATCGCGGTGAAATCGTCGAAGGCCTCGAGGCGCTCGGCCCTGTCCTCGAGGAAATGCGTCGTCACCTCGGCGTTGCGCTCGGCCTTCCGCAGGGCCTTGCGCCAGCGCGGCTCCATGCCGGCCTGGATGGCGTCGAGGTCCTGGGTCAGGTCGAGCTCGAGGGTGTGGTCGGGCGCGCCGATCACCGGTGCGAAGCCGTGCATCAGCAGCGCCAGCGTCGCGTCGCGGCTCTCGAACTGCTCGTAGTCGACGGCGAGGAGGTCGAGCCGGCCGAGCGCGAGGTGGTCGATGAACGCGCCGAACACCGCCTCCGCGCGATGCGCGCCCGCGGCGGTCAGCAGCGGGCCGCCCTGGACGTGGATGAACCGCGCCGGCCCTCTGCGGCGCGTCTGCCACTGGACGAAGGCGAGGTCCGCGCCGTCGCCGGACACGACCGCGCGCCGCACCTCCAGGCCGCGCCGCGCCTTGTAGGTGCCCCAGGGCGTGGCGCAGTAGATGTTGGCGCCCGGGCAGGCCCAGACCCGCCGGTCCCAGTCCAGGGCATCCGCAGTCTCCTGAACTGCGAGCTTGGCCGCCATGTCGCTCCCCGTCCTCGCTCCTCGCCCGGCCCGGGCAGGGTGTCGCGGGCCGCACGCCTCATCGGTCAGGCGCGCCCGCTTTGCATCCTCGCGGAGCCGATCGTCCACAGGGTGACGGAGGCCGAGCGGGTCTGTGCCCGCTGCGTCGATGAGGGGACGCGCCCGGGCCGGTCGCCGCGCGGTGCCTGCGGCACGCTCGGCCGCGGCGCTTGGCCACGGACCGCGGGCACTCGGAAGGTCACACCGGTCTCGCCCCGGGCAACCGCGTCCACGGCCGGCGCCCGGTCCGGACCGACGCCGGTCCGGCTGTCACCGACGGGATTCCTAGGCGGCCGGTCGCGCCGGCGCCTCCGCGGCGCGCGACGGGTCCGTCGCCGGCGGACGGCGCAGCGTGGTCCGGACCATGGCCTCGATGCCCTCCGCGGCCGAGGCCTCCGAGAACAGGCTCAGGTAGCGCGCCCGGGCCGCCCGGCCGAACTCGCGCCAGCGCGCCGGGTCCGCGACCAGATCCGCCAGCACGGCGGCGATCGGCTCCGGGCCGCCCGGCGGGACGATCCAGCCGGTCTTCCCGTCCTCGACCACCTCGGGCAGGCCGCCGATCGCCGTGACGAGCGGCGGCACGCCGTAGGACATCGCCTCGATCGCCACGCGGCCGAGGGATTCGGGCCGCTGCGACGGCATCGTGACCACGTCGGCCCAGCGGTAGAGGGAGGCGGGATCGGCGACGAACGGCTCGAGCGTGACCTGCGCGGCGAGCCCCGCCTCGGCGATCCGCCTGACCAGGGCCTGCTCGCGGGCCTCGTCCTCGAAGGCGCTCCCGACGATGCGCAGCGCGATCCGCCGACGGACGGGCTCCGGCAGGGAGGCCAGGGCCTCCACGAGGACGTCCTGGCCCTTGATCCGGCTGATCCGGCCGAGCATCAGCACCCGGAGCGGGCGGCCGCCGTCGTAGGCGCTCCGATTGGGCTCGTCGGGACCCGCGATCCCGTTGTAGACGACCCGGGCTGTCGAGCCGGGGGGCAGGGCGTAGGCCCGCTCGGTGGCGCGCGAGTTGAACACCACGTTGGCGCCGCTCCAGCGGATCAGCCCGCGCAGGACCCTCAGCACGGCGCCTTCGGGGATCTCGTGGACGTGGACGATGCTCCGACCCGGCGCCAGGCGGGCGGCCAGCAGGTAGTCGGCCACCACGGTGGTGTTGATGTAGACGAGGTCGCTCGCGCGGATGCGGCGCCATGCACGGAACATCGCGATGGGCAGGGCCATCAGGCCGAGGGTTGCGAGGCACGCCAGGTTCTTGCGCCGCAGGATCCAGAGGGGCGCGATCACGATGTCGCTGGCGAACGGCGCGAGAGCGGCCACGATCGGCCCGTGCCGCGGCAGCACGACGTCGATCCGCGCGCCCGGATGGGCGGCCCGGATCGTGCGGACGGTCTCGATGAAGCAGCGATCCGAGCCGTACAGCTCGAATCCCTGGTGGACGCACGTGATCCGAAGCCCCGCCGCGGCGTTGCCGATGGCCCGCGGCGCGGGGGCCGCAGCACGATCGCTGTCGCGCGCTGCCGCAAGTCTCGAACTATCTACCATAAGATGATTTCTGTATTGAATAAACAACTAGCAGTTGTAGTCTGTGGGCGCTGCGATTGTATCCTTCGGGTTTACAATAGGGCCGAAGGATTGGGAAGGAAGGTTCATGCCTGACCGCGCACCGAAACTACTTATTCTCGGCACGCGCGGGATCCCGGCCGCCCACGGTGGTTTCGAGACTTTCGCGGAACGTCTCGCACTCTACTTGGCCGGGCGCGGCTGGCAGGTCGGCGTGTACTGCCAGCGGGATGTCGAGACGGTGCGGGAGCGCATCGCCTGCAGCACCTGGAACGGCGTCGAACGGATCACCGTGGAGATCGGCCTGCGCGGCCCCGCGGCGACACTCGCCTTCGACGCGATCTGCGCCCACGATGCCGGGACTCGCGGGGGCGTCTGCCTCGTGCTCGGCTACAACGGCGCCGTGTTCCTGCCCTACCTGCGGGCGCGGGGCGGGCGCATCCTGACCAACATGGACGGGATCGAGTGGCGCCGGCCGAAATGGTCGCTGCCCGTGCGCGCCTTCTTCTACGTCAGCGAGTGGATCGCCGCGTGGTCCTCGCAGCGCCTGGTGGCCGACCACCCGGTCATCGCCGATCACCTCGCGCGTCGCAGGCCGCGCGGCGCCATCGCCACCATCCCGTACGGCGGCGATCCCCCGGCCGCGGATGTCGGGCCGCCGCCCCTCGGCCTCGCGCCGGACCGCTACCTCATCTCGATCGCCCGCATCGAGCCGGACAACAACATCCTGACGCTCGTCGAGGCCTTCTCGCGCCGTGCCCGCGGCGTGCGGCTGGTGGTGCTCGGCACGCTGCGGGTCGGCAACCCGTACCATCGCGCCGTGGAGGCGGCCGCCTCGCCGGAGGTGCTGTTCCCCGGCGCCATCTACGAGCCCGAGCAGGTCCAGGCCCTGCGGGTCCACGCGCGGGCCTATCTCCACGGCCACACGGTAGGCGGCACCAACCCGTCGCTGGTCGAGGCGCTCTGGGCGGGCAACGCCGTAGTCGCCCACGACAATCCGTTCAACCGGGGCACGGCCGGGGACGCGCAGTTCTATTTCTCGGATCCGGACAGCTGCGCGGCGGCGATCGAGCGCGTGCTCTCCGACGCGGCCGCGCAGCTGTCCGGATCCGAGGCGGTCAGCCATGCCATGGCGGTGGCCGCCCGCAACCTGAGCCTCGGGCCTGGTGGGCGCCTGCTCCGCGTGGCCGACGAGTTCCCGTCCCTGCGCTTCGCCTTCGACCGGCTGGCCGACCGGCAGGGTCTGGTGGTGGAGGAGGTCCCGCGTCGTGCTCGCGGGCGGCACCCTCGCGGTCTCGCGCGACGCCAACCTCGGCGCCGCCAGCGGTCCCCTCGCCTTCGACGGCGGAACCCTCCAGGTCACCGGAACCGCCTTCACCGCCACGACCCGGCCGATCACCTGGGGCCGGAACGGCGGCGGCCTCGACATCGCCGACCCCGCCAACACCTTCACCCTCACCCAGGCCCTCGCCGGACCCGGCGGCCTGACCAAGCGCGGACCCGGGACCCTCGCGCTCTCGGGCGCCAACACCTACACCGGCCCCACCACCCTCGCGCAAGGCACCCTCTTGGCTCAGGGCGGGCAGGCCATCGGCGATCGCAGCGCCGTCGCCATCGCGGCCGGCGCCACCCTGGCCCTCGCCGACAGCGAGACCGTCGGATCCCTCGCCGGGCAGGGCCGCGTCGCCCTGGGCTCCGCCCGCCTCAACGCCGGCGGCGACGGCACCTCAACCACCTTCGCCGGCACCCTCGACGGGACCGGCGGCCTGACCAAGGCCGGACCCGGAACCCTGACGCTCACCGGCGCCAGCACCTACTCCGGCGGCACCACCATCGCGGCCGGCACGCTCGACCTCACCGCCACCGCCAGCCTCCTCGCCCCGCTCGTCAGCCGGCCCGACACCGCCCTGATCAATGCCGGGACCCTGGCCGGTGGGCTCACCAATGCCGGGACGGCTTTCAATAGCGGCGCCATCACGGGCGGCGTCACCAATATCGGCAGCCTGACCACTTCCGGCACGGCGGCGGGCGGGCTGACCAACACCGGCACGGTGCTGGCCAGCGCCGGCCGGATCGACGGCGCCATCCGCAACGACGCCGGGACCTTCACCGTCTCCGGGGCCTTCGCCAGTGACGGCACCTTCGCCAACGCCGCCAGTGCCGGCTTGGTCGTGACCGGCGCCTACACTCTCGTCGGGGCGCTGACCAATGCCGGACTCGTGACGCTCGCTCCGACCGCCAGCCTCACGGCGCCCGCAGGCGTCAACAGCACCGGTACCCTGGCGAGTGCCGGCACGATCGCCGGCCGGGTCCTCAACAGTGGCTGGCTCACGACCAGCGGGATGATCGCCGGCAGCCTCACCAATGCCGGCGTGGCGACCAACAGCGGCACCGTCACGGGCGGCGTATCGAACACCGGCACGCTCACGACCAGCGGAACCATCGCCGGCGGCCTCGCCAATGCCGGTCCGGCGATCAACAGCGGCTCTGTCACGGGCGGCGTGTCGAACAGCGGCCTGCTCGCCACATCCGGCACGATCGCGGGCGGGCTGACCAACACCGGCACCGTGACGGCCTCCGCCGGCCGGATCGACGGCGCCATCCGCAACGACGCCGGCACCCTCGCCGTCACCGGGGCGGTGGCCAGCGACAGCACCTTCGCCAACGCCGCGGGCGCGACGCTCGCGGTCACTGGCGCCTACAGCCTCAGCGGGCCGCTCATCAATGCCGGCACCGTCACGGTCGTCCGGACCGCGAGCCTCACGGCGCCCGCCGGCCTCGGCAATGCCGGCAGCCTCACGAATGGCGGGACGATCACCGGCGCGGTCGCGAACACCGGCTGGCTCACGACCAGCGGAACCATCGCCGGTAGCCTCACCAATGCCGGCCTGGCGATCAACAGCGGCTCTGTCACGGGCGGCGTGTCGAACAGCGGTCTGCTCGCCACATCCGGCACGATCGCGGGCGGGCTGACCAACACCGGCACCGTGACGGCCTCCGCCGGCCGGATCGACGGCGCCATCCGCAACGACGCCGGCACCCTCGCCGTCACCGGGGCGGTGGCCAGCGACGGGACCTTCGCCAACGCGACGGGCGCGACGCTCGCGGTCACTGGCGCCTACAGCCTCAGCGGGCCGCTCATCAATGCCGGCACCGTCACGGTCACCGACGGCGGCCGAGTCCTGGCCGGCGGCATCGCCAATGCCGGACTGCTCACCGTGGCGCAGAATGCCAGCGTCGTTGACGATCTCCTCAACACCGGCCGCCTCGTGAACGCCGGCAGCTATACCGCCGATGCCGTCAACGCCGCTGGCGCCACGCTCGTCAATACCGGCACCTTCACCACGGTCTCCGCCCCCTTCGCCAATGCCGGCACCCTGATCAGCTCCGGCACCCTCACGGGTGGGCTGGCCAATACCGGCGTCGTTCAGGCCTCGGGCGTGCTCGCGGGCGCGGTGAGCAACGCCCCCGGCGCCACGATCGCGCTCACCGGGCCGGCCGCCGGCATCACCCGGCTGACCAACGACGGCAGCCTCGACCTCGGCCGCACCGACCTCGCGGTCGGCTCGCTGGCCGGCTCCACGCCCGAGGCCGTGCTGGGCAACGGTCAACTCACCGTCGGCGGCGACGGCGCCTCCACTCTCTATGCCGGCCGGATCGTCGACGGCGCCACGCGGACCAGCCTGACCAAGGTCGGGCCCGGAACCCTGACCCTGTCGGGGCTCAGCACCCTGTCCGGGCCGGTCCGTGTGCTCGGCGGCGAACTCGCCGTCACCGGGGCCCTGCCCAACGCCGCCCTCGCGATGGGGCCCGGCAGCCTGCTCACCGGCGAGGCCCGATTCGGCGGCGTGAGCCTCGGCACCGGCGCGACGCTCGCCCCGGGCATCGGCGCAGGGGCGCCGGGCCGGATCAGCGTGGCCGGCAATCTCGTCCTCGCGCCAGGGGCGCTCTACCGAGTCGACGCCACCGCGGACGGCCGCGCCGACCGGGTCGACGTCGGCGGCAGCGCCACGGTGGCGGGCGCCACCGTCCAGGCGGTTGCCGGGACCGGCCACTATGCCCCGCGCACCCGCTACACGATCCTGACCGCTTCGGGCGGCGTGCAGGGGCGGTTTGCCGGGGTGAGCAGCACCTTCGCCTTCCTGACCCCGTTCCTGAGCTACGCCCCCGACGCGGTGACGCTGACGCTGGCACGCAACGACCTCGACTTTTCCGCGGTGGCGCGGACACGGAACCAGCGCGCGGCGGCGGGGGCCGTGCAGGCGGGGTCGGTCGGGTCGCCGCTCTACGACGCGGTGGCGATGCTGTCGGCGCCGCAGGCGCGGGCAACCTTCGCCGCGCTGTCGGGAGACGGGCATGCCACCCTCGCCTCGACGGTGTTCGCCAATGCCGGCCTTCTGCGCGAGGCGGTGCTCGACCGGCTGCGGTGGGACGCGGCGCCGGCGACACGGCCGGGCGACCTGCCGGAGCCGGCCGTGAGCCTGTGGGGGCAGGGGCTCGGCAGCGTCGGGCACGTTCGCGCGGACGGCAACGCCGCCGGGCTGTCGCGCAACAGCGCGGGCTTCCTGCTGGGTCTGGACGCGCGAGCCGACACGCCGCTCGGTGCCCTGCGCGTGGGCGCGGTCGGCGGCAACCTGGAATCGAGCTTCGCCAGCCCGGCCCAGGCTCAGACCGGCGCGCTGACGAGCACGTTCGGCGGCGTCTACGGCAGCCTGCAGGCGGGATCGGCCGCGCTGCGGTTCGGCGCGCTGGCGGCGGACGATCCGGCCCAGCTCCGGCGCGGGGTCGCGTTCCCGGGCCTGTCGGACAGCGCCACGGCGCGGATGAGTGGGCACAGCGTCCAGGGCTTCGGTGAGGCGGGCTACCGGATCGGCTTGAGCGAGACGGTGGACCTGGAGCCGTTCGCGGGCGGGGCGGTGGCGTCGGTCACCCGCGAGCGGTTCGCAGAGCGGGGCGGTGCGGCCACGCTGATCGGCTTCGCGCATGACCACACGGTGCCGAGCGTCGCGATGGGCTTGCGGATGCAGGCGCAACTGGACCGCGACGGATCTGCGCCGGCCTTCGTGCACGGGATGGTCGCCTACCGGCGGTCGTTCGGCGACCTGGCCCCGACCGTGCCGCTGGCATTCCGGGGGACCGGGGCGCGGTTCGCGAACCGGGGCCTGCCGCTCGACCGGGACGCGCTGGTCAGCGAGGTCGGGCTCGGGCTGACGCTCGCGCCGGGCCTGAGCGCCGGGCTGTCCTACACCGGGCAGATCGGGGCACGCGCTCAGGACCACGCTGCCAAGGGAAGCCTCGTGTACAAGTTTTGAAAAATCAGTCGTCCATCGGACCGCGCTTCGGAGGGCGTCCTGGAATCCTTGCTGGGCGCCTGTTCGGCGCACCGAAAATCTGGATGGGGGCGACACACGCCCTGGTCCGGATCTTGGCGATGGTCGGGACAGAGATGACCTTTGGCGGTGGAGATGCACGACATAGTGCGGGGGCAGAGCAGAGCAGGGGAGGGCGCCGAGCGCGCGCACGATGGACAGCAGGCACGGCGTGGCATTGGGAATCATTCGACAGATAAGAAGGTCTTGTCCAATTCGGATCTAGAACCTGATGCCGCAACGATTATATTCGCATAACAAACATTATGGAACTAGAGAATATATTATCGATAACGCACTTTCGTGCTGCCCTCCATCTATAAGGTCTGCCCCCGTTCTGAGCAAACACTTCGCGTCCTTGGCCGAAGCGATAGGGGAGGACACTCCCGCTTATCGCAGCGCCCTCCCCTCCCCTGCTGACCTCCGCCTGCCTTCAGCGCGCGCCGGGCCATGTTACGATCGGAGGTAGATCGAGGATCAGGCCCTCGCTGAGGACCTATCGCGAGCGGCCATTTTCGCCTCGCTGCGCTCCCTCAACCGCACCGAGGGTGTGGCCAAGAATGGAGCGGGTGAAATTTACGAAAAACGAGATATTCCGGTCTCGTTCGATCAGTCCCGATGCAATACCGATCAGGCGGATCTAGCACCATTTCCGAGAACACTTCCTGACTGCCGGATAGCATCGGTATGGGGCCCCGGTCGGCTTCCAATCGCGCTTTAGCGATGGCTGGCTCTCTCAAGGCAGTTGCGTGAACTGACCGGGCCGGGAGAGCGGCATCCACCCTCCTTCCGGGTTCAGGATGCCCGAAAAACTTGCGCTCGGCGCGGACCAGTTTGCTGGGTCGGGGTCAAACCGAGGGGGATGGACCGAAAGGGGCGTCCTGTTGTGGCCACGATTTTACCCGGACCTCGCGTCAAGACCGTCTCGCAGCCAGTCCCCCACGATACTGACGGCTAACGTCGTCAGCACGATGATCAGTGCGGGCAGCATCAAGATCCACGGCGCGCGCGTGAGGTATTCGCGGCCATAGCCGATCATCGCGCCCAGGCTCGTGAGCGGCGGCTGCACGCCGAGGCCCAGGAACGACAGGGCGCTCTCCAGCATGATGACCTCCGGTATGACGAGCGTCATCAGCACGATCAGGGTCGCGACGACGTTGGGCAGGATGTGGCGCAGGTAGACGTGGAGCGGGCGGGCGCCGAGTTGCCGGGCGGCGGCGACGTAGTCCTGGGCCTCCGCGGTGAGCGCCAGCCCGCGGGCGATCCGCGCGTGGCGCTCCCAGCCGCAAAGGCTCGTCAACCCGATCGCCGGCAGCAGGCCGTGGCCCAGGACTGCCATGACCGTCAGCGCGAAGATCGGGAACGGCACCGCCGCCTGGACATCGGCCACCGCCAGGATCGCCTGCTCGGTGAGGCCGCGGCGATGGGCAGCCAGAAACCCGAGGCTCGTCCCGATGCCGGCCGAGAGCAGCGACGCAGTCAAGGTCAGGAACAGCGAGATCCGGATGGATGCGATCAGGCGCGAGAGCACGTCACGCCCCAGCGCATCGGTGCCGAGCCAGTGGGCCGAGAGTCCGGCGCCCGTCAAAGGGGGTAACAGACGCGCCCGAAGATCGACGGCGAGGATGCTGTAGGGCTCGATCACGTCCGCCAGGGCGGCGACCATGAGCATCAGGGCAAGCCATGCCAGGGCGATCCGCACGGGGTAGTTGAGCCGCGCCCGCAGCGATCGGATGGCGCAGGGCAGCGGGGAGCCTCGCTCGGCGTTGGCGGTCCGGTCGCTCATCGCGGCGCCGCCCGAGCCAGCAGGCGCGGATCGAGCAACCCGTAGAGGAGATCGACGATCAGGTTCGCCGTCACCATGGTGGTGGCAGTCAGCAGCAGAAGGCCTTGTACGACCGGCAGATCGCGGCTGGCCACCGACACGACGAGGAGCCGTCCGACACCGGGCCAGGAGAAGACGCTCTCGACCACGACGGATCCGGCCAGCAGCGACCCGACTAGGAAGCCGCCCAGCGTGACGAGCGGGATCGCCGCGTTGGGCAGGGCGTGGCAGCGGATGATTCGCCCCCATGGCAGCCCCCGTGCACGGGCCGCGCGGATGTAGGGCTGCCCGAGGACCTCCAGCATCGCGCTGCGGGTGAGACGCGCGACGACGGCGGCGCCGCCGAGGCCGAGGGTCAGGACCGGCAGCACCGCGTGCCGCCATGTCCCCTGGCCCCCGGAGGGGAACCAGCGCAGCTCGACGGCGAAAACCAGCACGAGGATGAGGCCGAGCACGAAGCTCGGCACCGCGAAGCCGAGGACCGCGAGCGTCGTCAGGACCCGGTCGACGAAGCGCCCTCGGTTCAGTGCGGCCGCGATCCCCGCGGTCAGGCCCAGGCCGAGCTTGAGCGCGAGCGCCGGCAGCATCAGCGCCAGGGTCGCCGGCACGCGCTCGGCGACCAGTGCCATGGCCGGCCGGCCGTCTCGCATCGACGATCCGAGATCACCGCGGGCGACGGTCGCGCCGTAGGTCACATATTGCTGCCAGAGCGGGGCATCGAGGCCCCAGGAGGCCCTGAACGCCGCCACCGCATCGGGCGGCGCGTCGTCGCCCATGATCAGGAGTGCCGGATCGCCGGACAGGCGCAGGCCCACGAAGGCGAAGGTGACGACGAGCAGGATGGTCAGCACCGCCCGCGCGAGACGTGGGGCGAGGAACCGGATCACGCGGCCATCCTCCGCGCGGCGCTCACGCGCGCGGCATCCCAGCGGGTCCTGTCGCGGTGACCGTGAGCGGCGGCAGGTTCGGCCGAAACGCGACGAGCCCGCCGGCCCGGCACGGGGCGATCGCGTCCGGAGACCGGGGACGACAGGCGCGGTTCGGCGAGAGTCCGCGGAACCGATCTGCAGTGCTCATGGCGCACGATTGCGATCACCGCAGGCCAACCTCAGGCGCGCGGGCCGCAATTGCCGGGTCTGAAGTCCATGGCGAAGGCCGGAGAGGCCTTCCAGCGGATCGCCCTGCGCTTGGCCGTGAAGGTCGCGTTCTGGTGCAGCACCGTGTAGGCGGGATCCTCGCGCTCGGCGATCGTGAGCAGCCGATGGAAGATCGACCGGCGCCGGGACTGATCCGTCGAGCGCTCCAAGTCCAGGCAGAGGCGATTCAGTTCCGCGTTGGCGTATTCACCGAGCTGCTGCTGCTGCCCGTTCGGCCCATGCTGCGCGACCAGGGACGAGACCGGATCGTTGAAAAGCGCCGAATTTGACCAATCCCGCAGGGCCCGGTCCGCCGACCGCTCCATGACCTGCTGGGTGTTCTCTTTCATGCGGATCTCGACGTTGAGACCCACCTGCCGCCACATCTCGACGAGAATTTGAGCCGTATCGACCTGGTTCGTGTAGTAGTTCGGAAGCAATCGATACGGGATCGGCTCGCCCCGGTAACCCGCTTCCCGCACCAGGTTACGGGCCAGGGCGGGGTCGTAGGCCGGCACCGACCAGTCCGCGATGTACAGATCACCGTAATGCGGCCATTGCAGCCCCTTGGGCACCGAGGTCCGCCCGGCCCAGAGCGCCGCCACGATCGCGTCGCGATCGATGGCATGGGTCAACGCCCGGCGGATCCGCGGGTCGGCGAGAACCGGGTGGGTCTTGTCGAAGACGAGGATGCGGTGGTTCCTTACCGGGCCGCCTTGCACCTCGAAGGCGGGATCACGCTCGATCCCGGCGATCTGATCCGGCGGGATATCGCAGGCGAAGTCGTATTCGCCGGACAGGAGGCCGTCGATCCGTGCGGTCGTCTCGGGGACCTCGACGAATCGAATGCGCCGCAGAGGGGGACGGCCTCCCCAGTAGGCGTCGTGAGCGTCCAGGATCAGGTGCCGGTCGGGCTCGTAGGCGGCGACCCGGTAAGGTCCGGTGGTGATCGGGTTGCGTGCCCATTCCAGGTAGCTGCCGGCTTCACGGAACCCGCGCTGGCTGGCGATCTCGCCGCCGTACCGCCCGATCCGGCCTTCGAAAGCGATGTCGGGCGTCCCGTTGACGAAGCGGACGGTGTAGCGGTCAACGACCTCGACCGAGACGAGCGCCGGGAACGCCCGCCGGGCCACCGCCGGCACCTCGGGTGGCGGCAGCTTGCCGGTCAGATAGGTGGTGGGGCGCTCACTGACCCGCAAAGTTTCTCCGGTATCCGCAACGGTGTCGCCGAACATCCGCTCGCGACCGAAGCTGAAGGCCACGTCCTCGGACGTCAGTTCGTCACCGTTGTGGAACCGCACGCCCGGCCGCAAGGTGAACTCGATCGTGCGGTCGTCGAGGTGGCGCCAGCGCGTTGCGAGACCCGGCATCGTCCTGAGATCGCCGCTCCAGTCGCGTCCGATCAACGATTCCCACAGGGACGAGAAGAAGATCCGTTCGCCGACATTCGACTGCTCGCGCAGGACGTCGAGCGTGTTGGTGTTCGCGATCTTCTGCACGGCGACTGCGATCGATGGACGGTCCTCCGACCGTCCGATGCTGATGCGAGGGAGCGCACCAGCGCCCGCGGCGGCGGCAAGCCCACCCAGCACGGTGCGCCGCCCTAAGACCGTCATCGCATCCTCTCTGGCCATGTCGCTGTAGCTCGGCACATTCTCGATCCATCTGCGGTTTCCGGCCCCGCGGATCGGTTCTCGGCACGACGCACCATGAGACGACCCGGCTACGCTTGTGTGACGGCGGGCCGACGCGCTTCCGCCTCGATCCGGCATGACGCGCTGCAAAATCCGGGAGCGCCGCCGGATTTTTGCCGCAGGAATGCCCGTTTCTCGCCTTAATAGAACGTTCCAATAGTCCGTGGACCGGACGGACCACACAATTTAGCCACGAACGTAAAAACCGGGGATCGTACGATGGACCCAGCAAGCCTGTCGCCGTCAGCCATGTTCTTCCAGGCCGGACCGGTCGGGAAGGCTGTGATCATCACGCTCGCCGCCGCATCGGTGTGGTGCTGGGCGCTGATCGCCGAAGGCATCTACACCACCTTCCGGCTCCGCCGGTCGCTGAAGGCCCTGGAGAAGGGCACCGTCTCCAAGTTCCTGAGGCCGGTCCTGGACGCCGGGACGCGGGCGGCGGCCGTCACGCTGCCCGACGAAAGCGTCGGGGACATCCGCCGGCGCACCATCGAGGCGATGAACGGCGCCGCCACGCAGACCATGATCGCCACCGAGGGCGGATTCTCCAACCTCGCGGTGATCGCCTCGGTGTCCCCGTTCGTCGGGCTGCTCGGGACGGTCTGGGGCATCATGAGCAGCTTCATCAGCATCGCCGCCTCGAACGACACCAGCCTCGCGGTCGTGGCTCCCGGCATCGCCGAGGCGCTCGCCACGACGGCCATCGGGCTGATCGCCGCGATCCCGGCCGCCGTCGCCTACAGCCGGCTCGGCGCGATCCTGGGCAAGCTGTCCCAGACGCTGGCTCATCTCATCGAAGCGCTCTCGGTCGACCTGATCGCCAAGGGCCGCCTCACCGTGAAGGAGGCCTGACGATGGCCTTCTCGACCAATTCCGGCGGGCCTTACCGGCCCTCCGCCGACATCAACGTCACCCCGCTGATCGACGTGATGCTGGTCCTCCTGATCGTGTTCATGGTCACGGCGCCGCTGATGACCACGGCCATGAAGGTCAACCTGCCCCAGGCGCAGGTCGCCAAGCCGATCGACCCGAAGGAACCGGCCGTGATCGCCGTCGGCAAGGACGGCAAGCTGTTCATCGGCAAGGACGAGATCGAGCCGGACAAGCTCGTCCCGGCCGTGGTCGCGGCGGTCGAGAACGACCTGTCGCGGGTGATCCATCTCCGGGGGGACAAGGAGGCCGCCTACGGTGACGTCGTCAAGGTGATGGACCTCCTCGCGCGGAACGGCATGACCCACATCGCCATCATCACCACGAAGGGCGGCGCGGACCGGTCCGCCGACGCGGGGCGCGCACCCGCCGCGGCCGGGAGTGCCGCGCCATGAGCACGATGGTGCTGACCGGGGGCGATTCCTTCGCCCTGTCCCTGCCGCGGCAGGCGGATTCGAAGGCGCTGGTACGCGGCGCGGCGCTGGTGGTGGCGCTGGCGGTCCACGCGCTGCTGTTCGTCGGATCGGGACCGCAACCGCAGCCGATCGCGCCACCGGCCGTCGAGACCCTCGAACTCAGCGTCGTCGCGCAGGGCGACGCGACCACCGACACTGCGGCGGAGACGCAGAGCGCAGCCGAGATGGCGCCCCCGCCGGAGCCCGAGGTTCTCGAACCGCCGAAGGAGCCTGAGCCCCCGCCGGTGATCGAGGAGGCGCCCGTCAGGGAGGATCCGACCGCTCTGGCGATTCCGGTGCGCAAGCCGGAACCGCCCAGGCCGCCGGAAGTGCGGAAGCCACCGGAACCTCGCCCGGTGCCGAAGCCCAAGGTACTGCCGAAGCCCAAGGCGCCGCCGAAGGCCGATAAGCCGAGCGCGGCGAGCGTGGCGCAGCACAGGGGACATTCGGGTGCCGAGCGCGGCGTGCAGGCCAATGCCAGCCAGTCGCTTGCCGATTACGGCGCCAAGCTGAAAGCCGAGATCAACCGGCACAAGGCCTATCCGGCGGCGGCCCGCGACCGGCACGCATCCGGCGTCGTCCTCGTGACCTTCCTGGTCGGTCCGTCCGGCCGTGTCTTGTCCGCGTCCGTCGCGCGGTCGGCGGGGGATGCGGCCCTGGATCAGGCCGCCGTGCAGGCGGTGCGTTCAGCCAGCCTGCCGCCACCGCCGGGGGGACATTTCGGCGGCCGCATCGCCATCGACTTCACCCTGAAGCGATGAGGCGAAGGGCTGCGCATCCCATCGGAAGCCCGGCTGATCGCTTCGGGTCAGGCCGGGCTTCCGTCACAGATGCGATCGATCAGCCGGATCGCCGGCGTATCACGACGCGCCGTCGCGACGGGCTGTGATCCGTCCGGCGCTGGGGCGATCGACAGCGTCACTGCGCACCTGACCAGTCGAGTCGCGGATCACGAGGCGGGCGGAAAACAGCCTCTGCGCCAGGTCGCCCGGCGCGCGCGCGCCCTCGATCACCTCGACCAGGGTCGCGAAGGCGAACCGAACCATCTCGAGAGTCGGCACCTCGATCGAGGTCAGGCTCGGGATCGTGTAGGCCCCCTGCACGAAATTGTCGAAGCCGACGACGCGGATATCGTCGGGCACCCGCACGCCGCGGTCGTGCAGCGCCTTCAGCACGCCGAACGCCACCCGGTCGTTGGCCGCGACGATCGCGTCCGGCACGATCGCGTCCGACACGATCGCGTCCGGCTTGGCCGAGCGGTCCAGAAGATCCAGCGTCACCCGGTAGCCGCTCTCGGAGTTCCAGTCACAGGGGACGACGAGGTCGTCGCAGGGCGGCAGCCCCGCCTCCGCCAGCGCCTCGCGATAGCCGCGCAGCCGTTCGGTCACGGTGCGCAGCCGCCGCCCGTCGCGCTCGCCCTTGAAGAAGCAGATCGCCCGGCTGCCCGTCTGCGCGAGGTAGCGCACGGCCTCGTAGACCGCGTCGCGCTCGGCCCGCACGGCGAAGTGCGTGCCCGGCACGTCGAGGCCGAACACCACGAAGGGGAAGCGTTTGGCCTGCAGCATCGCGATCAGCGGGTCGTTTCTCCGATCGGCGAAGACCACGATGCCGTCGACCCGGGCCTCGCTGACGAGGCTCGAGATTCGGGTGAGCCCGTCCGGGTCGTCGCTGTTCCAGCGCCGATGGGTCAGGGTGTAGCCGTGCTGGTCGGTCACGGCCGCGAAGGTCTGAAGCACGAGACCCTGGTGGGTCTCCTGCATCAGACCGGATGTATCGTCGTAGGGTTGGGCGCCCACGGAGAACACGCAGGCGATGCTCCGGCTCGGCTTCTTGCGCAGCGAGCGGGCCGCGAGGCTCGGCACGAAGTCCAGGTCGCGCATGGCGGCCTCGATGGTCTCGCGCGTGGTCCGGGCGACCTTCTCGGGATGGTTCAGGACCAGGGACACGGTCTGGAAGCTCACGCCGGCCCGCCGCGCGACGTCCTTGATCGTCATCTGACCCATCGTCACCCACGCCCCGGTCAGCGGCCTCGACAGGCCTCTCGGGAGGCCGAGTGCCGAGTCACGCCCGGGTATCCAAGCACTGTTACTACCGATCTCCCAGGCTAAAGCTCGACGGGCCGGAGATAAAGCCTCGGATTGAACGCGAACATATCCTTGAACACGCAGAACGCCGGGGCACCGAGTTCGAGCACGGGCATCGCCGCGGCGAGACGCTCCAGCGACGCGCGGCGAACGGCGCGGTAGCGCGCCGTTTCCGCCTCGGTGAGCGGGGCGATCGCGTAGGTCTGGGTGGTGTGGAACTTGTAGGCTCGGTGATTCGGCTGGCGCAGCTTGAGCACATCGGCCAGCCGGTCGCGCAGCTGGCGCAGCCTGCGATCCTCCTCGTCGTCGACCGGCATCAGGTAGATCCCCGCGCCGGGCCGCATCTCGACATTGCCCGGGCCTTCCATGACCCGCATCCGGAAACGCGGCGCGCCGCCGAGATCGAAGGCTTCGAGCTTCTGCAGGAAGAGGCGGTCGCAGGCTTCGAGCGGGGCATCGGGGCTGAGATCCGAAGGCCAGAAGCCCGGCCTGCGCTCCGCGTCCACAACCCCTTCGAACACCGTCATGTGGTAGCTGGAGGGCGGCGTGAAGGTGAATTTGTGGGCGTAAGGCTCTGCTTCGAGGGCGGCGCGGAAGGCCTGGAGCGGGGCCATGGCGGGATGCTCCGACCCGATCGGGCAGATGATGGTGTTGCCCGGAAACGGCAGGACCCGGCCATCGGCCGCGAACTTCTTGCCGATCCAGGGGAATGGCCGCTCAGGATCGTTGCCGGCGACGGCCTCCGGCCATCCGGTCAGGCAGCCGATGGCCGCGGTCGCGGAGAGGCGGAGAGCGTGCCGGCGCGTCATCCTCAGGCCTGACGTCGATGAGGAGAGAGGGTCACGGCGCATGACTAGAAGTCCAGGCTGAGGCTGGCGACCACCGAGAAGGGCGCCCCGAGATAGAAGGTCGGCGTACCGGCCGAGGTGATCTGGATGCCCGTACTGTTGCCGGGATTGATATACAGGTACTTGGCGTTGAGCACGTTGGTCAGGTTGAGCTTGACGGTGCCGTCCTGCGCCCCCGGTATCCCGTCGAGGAACGCCGTCCCCTTGAGCTTGTAGGCGAGGCCCAGGTCCACGGTGGTGTAGCCCGGCAGGCGGATGTCGTTGGTGAGCGTCGCGAAGACGGAGCTGGTGTACTTGGCCCGGGCAAAAGCCGAGAACGGTCCGTCCTCGTACAGCAGCGTCGCGTTGGTGATGTATTTCGGAGCGTTGAAGTACTGCTTGCCCTTGGTGGGCAGCGCCCGGCTGCCGTCCTCGACCCTGAGGTTCGTGTCGAGGGTGTCGTCGTTGATCGCCTGCGAGAGCAGGACGCTCCAACCCTCGTAGGGCTTGGTGCCGACCTCGAGCTCGGTCCCGACCGCCGTGGTGCTGCCGATATTCGTGTATTTGCTGCTCAGGAGATCGTTGTTCTTGATCGTGACGGCGATCCGGTCACTGTACTTGATCAGGAACGCGGTGGCGTTGAAGTCGAACACATCGCCCTTGTAGCGGTAGCCGGTGTCGAAGCTGAGCGACCGCTCGGGCTTCAGTTCGTCCACCGTGACGGTGTTGGTCGCGGGGTTGACATGACGCCCGTCGGCGAGGTTCGGCGGGACGCGGGCGCCCGCGGACACGTTGAAGAAGATCTGGTCCGCCGCGTCGAGATCGTAACGCACTCCGAACGACGGCAGGAAGAACGCGTAGTTACGCTTCACCTTGTAGTCGAGATAGGCGTCCTGCACGCCGCTGCTGCCAGCGGGCAGGTTGTGGAAGGTCCGGGCATAGAGCCGCTCCTTCCCCGAGATGTCGATGTGCAGCCTGTCGTCGAGCAGCGCGATGCTATCGGCCAGCGACAGGGCGCTGTTGTAGTAATCCGTCACCCAATCACGGTTCGTCACGATCCGGCCGCCGTAGCCGCGGAGCAGGTGCGACTGGAAGAAGATATCGGCGATCGAATTGCTGAACGGATCGATCTGCTGGAACGGATTCAGCTGGTGCTGATGGGTATACTCGCCCCAGAGGCCGCCGGTGATCGTGTGGTCTCCGAAGTGGCCGGTCAGGGTCGCGGTGTTGCCGACCCGGTCGAAATTGCTCTGGCTCATCTGGACCAGCAGGGCGTTCGTGCTGGCCGTACCATAGGCCGTGAACGCGCCGATCGGGCCGGCCATGAACCTGTTGCGGTAGCCGCCCTCCTGCAGCACGGTCTCGCTCGTGCTCCCGGACTCCTGATGCAGGAAGTAGGGCGTCACTTTCAGGTCGATGGTGTCGGTCAGCGGGAACTTGCCGTCGACCGACGCGAAGGCGTGCCGACCCGGCTCCCACTGGTAGGGGCCGTAGCCGACATTGAACGGGGTGTAGGGCACGGCCGCGGTCGTCGCATTGAACACGGCGCGCGGGCCGGTCAGGATCGTCGGTGGCACCGTCAGCCAGCCGTTCCGGTAGCCGTAGGTGCGATACTGCGCCTGGGAGATCGGCCGAATGTACGTGTTCTCGAAGTGGTTGTAGAAGCTCGTGAAGCTCAGGCTGCCGCCCCCTTCGAGTTTCAAATCGAAGCGGCTGTCGACGTGGTGCCGGTCAGCGCCTCCGGGACCGGCGAAATAGTCGGATTGCGCGTGCGAATAGGAGACGTAGCCCTTCATCGCGTCGTCGAACATCGCGCCCGTATTGGCCCGCAGGAAAGTCTTGAAATTGTTGTAAGACCCGACCGATTGCGACACGGTGGTCCCGGGTTTGTCGGTCGGGGCGCATTGCTGCATCTTCACCTGACCGCCGATGGCGCCCTGCTCGGCGATGGAGCCGGCGCTGGTCCCCTGCTGAACCTCGACCGCGCAGAGGTTCTCCGCATCCGTGTAGATCTGCGGCAGGACCGCGAAGGTGCCGGAATCGTTGAGCGGCACGCCGTTGAGGGAGAGGCCGATCTGGGTGCTGTCGAAGCCGCGGATCGAGTATCCGCCGCCGAACAGGCCGGACGCGTCGCGCGAGTAGGAATTCACGCCCGTCACGCCGCCGATCTGCTGGGCGACATTCTGGGTGCTCGGCTGGCGGGCGATGTCGTCCTGGCGGAGCGCGGAGGCCGCGACGGTCCCGTTCTGCTCGGACAACAGCGGCGTGCCTCGATCGCCGCGGCCGCCCTGGTTGGCAGCCGCCTCTACTGAGACGGTGCCGAGATCGTTGACGCCCTGCCCGAAGGCAGAACCCTGGAGTGTCAATGTGGCCGCCATCACACCGAAGACACCTATATGGAACGTTCTAATTTCGTCCAGCACGTCTTTCTCCAGTCCGCCCCGCGCAAGTCATTCCAGGATCAATGGTCGCGTCGAAGCGACTCAGCCGCGCTCGAACGATCCTACGCGCTCATTTAGAACGTTCCAACAGGTAGCAGGTGAACTGTTAGCTTTTGTGACAACGTTCGTCGAGCACGAGGATCGGCGCCGTCCGGCCGTGAGTGCTACGTTGTCAGTTGGCCGATCTCTCACGGTTCGGTCAAAGACTGAAAAAGCCTGATCAGAGGCCATCGCGGCAGGTCAGCGCGACATGCCTTGCAGGTTCCGTGTCGGCCCGCAGCTCCGGTTCTCCTTAACAGAATATCAGAGCAGCACTCCAGTGGGGCGATTCAGCTTCGGACGGCACAGCGGAGTCCTCGTGATGGGCGCGTAACAATCCCCCTTCTCTACGACATACCTGTTGCCCGGAACTTCCAATGTTTTCGCCGAGCTTCAAGCCCGAAGATGTGGTTACAGGAAACAACCACTCTGCCAACCGCGCCACGATCGTAAGTCGATCGGTCAAGGCTCGCCTTCCTCGTAGCCCCGCAAGCCTGTCGTATGACGACACGAGGCTCGCGAAACTTCGGTTCACTAAGTGTATCGAACGCCATTCGATCATCGCGGCGACTCTTCCTCATATTTTGTCGTTTTGAAATCTCTTTACTTAGAATGCTGAAAATCTCTGTATCAATAATAAATCTAGAGCCGGCTAATACCGAAAATCTTTCCGAATGTGTAGACTTTTCCGAGGATCCGATCTAGAACGCGCCGTCGTTTTGGAACGTTCCAACAGCGGCCTGTCACGGCTTCGCGTCCAGTTTCACAGCTGAACCCGATGACTTTTGTTTGATCAACATCTCACTGGCGGGATCATCGATATGACAGCGATATTCAATGCTGTTCGATACAGCTTGGGCGCCGCGGCAGGCGCAGCCATGCTCCTCTCTTCGCAAACGGTCTTCGCGGCTGACTGTTCGGTCTCCGGATCGCAGCGGATGAAGGAGATCCTGAACACGTCCTCGACCTCCGATACTCTCGTGCTGGCGCATCGCGGCTATTGGGGCAAGTACGTCAGCACGTCCGGCGGCACGTCGAAGGTGCCTGAGAATTCTACCGGTTCTCTTTACCTCGCGAACTCGGCCTGTTTTGACGGCGTCGAACTGGATGTGAAGATGACTTCGGACGCGGTTCCGATTCTCATGCACGATTTCAATCTGGGCCGCACGACCAACGTCTATATATACGGACAGAACAAGTACAATCCCAGCAACAACACCGGACACAACCCAGCGGTCAGCAAGCTGCCGTGGAAGGGCCTGATCGAAAGCCTCCGACTGCTTTACCCGGACCGCAGCGACGTCTCGGCGTTTTACGTTCCCAGCGTATCCGAGATCTTCAATACCCATAAAAATAGCGGCTATACCGTACCGATGATTTTTGACACCAAAGATGCCGCCTCCGTCAAAGCCATCAATGATCTCGCGGCGAAAACCTACGCACAGCCCGGCACCGTCGTGGCCGTGAAGGTCAACGCCACCCTCTACACGTCGCCGGACTCGTTCTCGAAAGATGCTCCCAAGATCACGGCTATTCCGGTCTTCACAACCAACATGCTCGGCAAGATCAATGTGCCGTCTGTCCGCGCCGACTGGCAGAAGAGCGTGAAGACGATCGAGATCAACGTCAAGGAGAAGGACGGGCTGCTGCAAGGCCAGCTGGACAACGCCAAATCGGCCGGCCAGCGCATCGGCGTGTTCCAGGCGATTCCCGACGGTCCCGGAACCGGTCAGTTTTACAGGAACTACGGGGCCTGTTGCTATACGCTTTCGGATCTATACTACAACGGCAAGGATCTCGCGTCCGGAAAGACGGTCAAGGACACGGCCGACAAGCGTGGCGACATCGCCTATCTGATGGACCAGGGCTACGGCCTCATCACCACGGACGATCCGCGGACCGTCGTGGCGACGCTGTCGACGAACAGCCGCCGCAAGTCGCATACCGGCTCGGTGGCCAACATGGATGAATCCACCATTCCGGCGGATGCGAAGGTCAATTCGACGACAGCAGACAGTTCTCAGAAGGCCTCGAAGGACGATACCACCGATACCGATCCGGATATCTACGATCAGGAGTAAGGCGCGGATCGCTTCGAACATTTGAACGAGCGGGGCCGGGGCCGTTCTCGCACGGCCCCGGTCAGCATCGAAACCGTTGCGGATCGGCGATCGGCCATGATGATTCCCAGACTGTCCTTCTCCATCGGCCTGCTGCTCTCAGTGACCGCCCTTGATCCCGTCAGGGCCGATCCGCCGTCGGCCGCCCTGTCCACCGACCGGTCCACCGCCCCGTCGGCCGATGCGATCCGTGCACGCCTGATCGAGGTTTATCGGCACCAGCCGGACCTGTCCTGGATTCTGAAGGCGCCGCCCGTCTATGCCCGGCACCCGCCGACGGCCGACGAGGCGGCCGGCGCCGACCGCCTCGCGGCCCTTGCGCGGGCTGCGCGCCGCGATGGCTTGGACGGCGCTCAGCACGTCGCCGTCGAACTCGCGGCCGCCGAGACGCTGGTGCTCGCCGAGGCTCAGCGTCAGGCGATCGCCGCCCGGATCCGCATCTCCGACGACGAGATCGATGCACGCATCAGGGAACAGCCGGATCTCTATGACGAGTACCGGATGAGCCATATCTTCGTCGCGGTCGGTGAGACGCCGGATCATGCGAATCGATCCGACTCGGAGGCTCTGCAGCGGGCTCAGATGCTCCGCGGCCGGCTTGAGAACGGCGAATCGTTCCAGAGCCTCGCGGTGGCCGAATCCGAAGACCGGTCGACCGCCGCCGAGGGCGGCATGTTGTCGTCGATCTTCGGCGTGTACATGGACGATGTCTTCTTCCCGATCGTGCGCAAGCTCGCCGAGGGACAGGTCAGCGCGCCCGTGCGTGGACCGCAGGGCTACCACCTGATCCGCCTGGAGCAGCGTAGTCCATCGCGCCCGGAACGCGTCCGCTTCCTGGCCGAAGAGGCCCTCCGTGGCGAGCGCTTCGCCCGGGCCGTCGAGGCCACGGTGCAGGCCGCGGCGACACGGCCGGATCAGCGCTCGGCCGACGGACGGCGCTAGAGCATCCGCTCGAGCGTGGCTTCGGTCTTCATAGACATGGACGATGCGCAGGCCTCGTCGGTGTTCAAAGGCGATCGCTCCGGCCGCTTCCAACGCCACGCGGAGGCTCGTGGAACGCCGCGATCAGGAGAGGGCACGCCCCGTGGTCATCGCCCGGAACAGCCAGATGAGCAGCATCGCCGCGGCGAGGAAGCAGCCATACGGAGCCCGCATCCGCGAGACGCGCCGCGACGGACGATGGGCAAGGCGGAGCAGAACGAAGCCCAGAGTGAGGACAGCGCCCAACCAGAGCGATGCGGCCACGTCATCGACGCCGAGCAGGAAGCCTTCCGCCGCGACGAGTTCGATGTCGCCCGATCCGATCCCGTCGACATGCCTGACCTGCCGGTAGGCACGCTGGACCAGGATCAAAATCGCCACAAACGAGGCGCTTGATGTAATAGAACACAACAAATCTTTCAGAAAATCGCTCGAATATATTGTAGCATCTATTATACCGACGGCAGATAAACAGAAAATGTCACGGCGATCGATGACGCACAGCTTCAAGTCGATCAGCATGATGCGATATGTGACTGCCGCGAGGGCTGCGCCGATGATACATGTCGGCGCAGCGCAGCCGGCGATGTGAGTCGCGGCGGCCGCAATCAGGGCCGCCGCAGCCGCTGGCCGGCGCAGATCCTTCGGCGCACGCGGCGCCAGACTTGTAGGGCGCACGTCCTCGACCTCCTCGAAACCCGATCGATGGCCCGGAGAAACAACCGATGCTGACCCAGCACATCGTCAACGGTTATGCCTGCGTCACGCGCACCTGGATCGGCCTCGTCGAAGCATCGCATCGATCTCGGCGCCTGCGGCGCGGCTTCTCGCTGGTCGAGATCCTGGTGGTTCTCGCGATCATCGGTCTGCTCATGGGCCTCGTCGGACCGCAGGTCTTGAAAGTTCTCGGCGACGCGCGCGGCAAGACCGCCAAGGTCCAGATCCACAACCTTGGAGAGGCGCTCGACGTATTCTATCTCGATGCAGGCCGCTATCCGACGCCCGAGGAGGGCTTGGACGCCCTGCTCCATCGACCGCCGGAGGTCAGCGGTTGGAACGGTCCCTACGTGAAGGGCGCGACCGTGCCCAAGGACCCGTGGGGCCGCTCCTACGTCTATCGTGTGCCGGGGCGGAACGGCGAGCCTTACGAGATCACGTCCCTGGGGCCGAGCGGACGCGCGGACGACCGCACCGAAGCGCTCGCGGGCGGCCGCTGACGGCCGCGGCACCCGCGACAGATGGGCAGACCCATATCTATCCGGGGATCCTCTATCCGGGGAGCGCGGGGTTTCGCCCTGCCGCTTGTCCTCGTGACGGTCGCGACCTTCGCGGCCGTCGGCGTGGCGATCATCCCGCAGGTCGAGGCCCGCAGGGCACAGGCGGAGGCCCGCGAACGGCGCGCGCAGGAGGGATATCTGCTCGATGCGGCCGTGGCGCGGGGCCTTCTGAGCCTCCTGAGTCCGGACGATCCGCTCGAGGCGGTCCTGGACCGGGATGGACGCGCGCCCTGGCACTTCGCAGATCGCGACCTCGTCATCGAGATCCGCCCGGAGCGCGGCAAGCTCGACCTCGAACTTGCGGAGCCGCGCGTCCTGGCCAGTCTGCTCGATCGGTTGCTCGGCCCGTCCGTCGGCACGGCCGCGCTCAGCGCCGTTTCGGCGAGCCGGCGGCTCGGCCGCGTGCCCGCGACACCGGACCTGATCCTGCCGTTGTCGGAACGGGCCGGATATCGCGGCGCCCTCTTGCGCGATCAGCTGACGGTGTACGGCGGCCGCAAAGGAAGCGAGCAGGAGGGCGGTGCGGCGGCGAAGCCCGCCGTCGCCGGCGGCGCGACCTCCATCGTCACGATCCGCGCCTGGCTCGCCGGACAGATCCGTGCGCGGGCCGAGACGGTCCTGGTCGATGCCGGCCGCCGCCGCTTCGTCATTCTCGACCGAGCGGATCTCATCCTCGAGGGTGGCCAGAGCGTCCCGGACGAGTGACGCAGCGGCGATCGACGCGCCCAGGGAGCGAGAGCTCCTCGCGAAACGCCTGCTGCACCCTCGCGGCCTGGAAGAGGTAGCCTTTCGACCGGGCGCCGCGCCACCACGCATGATCCCCGATCGGGCCCGCATCAGGGCACGACGTCAGCGCCGGCTTCGGCTGCCGGGTGCGGATGGCGCCGGGCGATGCGCTGCTTGATGACATCCGTCACCGCGCGGACCTCGGTCGGATTCTTCATGATCGTCGGGCGGATGATCACGATCAACTCAGTCCGCCCGCGCATGTTTTCGGCATTGCTGGTGAAGGCCTTGCCGAGAACGGGGATGTCCTTGAGGATCGGGATGCCGTCGTTCTCCCATTCCCTGTTGCGCTGAATGATGCCGCCCAGCATGATTTCCTCGCCGCTCTTCACCGCGACGGTGCTCATGACCTGACGCAGGCGGATGGTCGGCGAATCGAGCTTGGACGACGTCGTCGGCACGACGTCGCTGGCCTCCTGCTTGACGTCGAGGGTCACGAGGCCGCCCGCGTTCACCCGGGGCGTGACCTGCAGGATGACGCCGGTGTCCTTCATCTCGATGTCGTTGACGAGAGGCGCGTCGACCGTGGTGACGCTGCGCGAAGACCGCGTCGCCAGGGGAACCTGATCCCCGACCTTCAGGACGGCCATCTGGTTGTCGAGGACGGTCAGGGCCGGCGACGAGATGATCTCGACGTCCGTGACACTCTCGAGGGCGGAGACCACGACGCGGGCGCTGTGGATGCCGAACGCGTAGGTGAGGTCTACCGGGTCGCTGCCCGCAATGGTTCCCCCCGACTGTTCGGCTTCGTCGCGTTTGAGACCGTGCCCGCGGCTTCTCAGGAACCAGCGCACGCCGTGACGCAACGTGTCGTTCAGGCGGACCTCGAGGATGGTCGCCTCGATCATGACCTGCGTCGGCAGGACGTCGAGCCGGCGGATGGTGGCTGCCGTGACGGCATAGTCCTCGGGGCGGCAGACGATGACCAGCGAGTTTGTCGTGACGTCGGCCCGCACCTCGATCCCGTTTGGGCCCCGTGCTTCGCGCGAGGCACTCGAACCACTCGAACCACGTCCGCCCGCTCCGTAGGCATTGCCGCTGGTGTCGCGCGACGGATCCGATCCCTGGCCGGTCGCCACCGAGCCGAAGGATGCCTCGGGTTTCGTGTTGACCGTCTTCTGGCCGAGGGTCATGTCGAGCGCGGGCGCAGTGTTGGGCGTGGTGCCGAACATGCCCTGTTGCGGCCCGAGGCCGGGGATGCCGGGCTGGCCGGCATCCGCGTGGATCTGGCCCTGAAGCATCCCGTCCAGCAACCGGGTCAGTTCCGCAGCGCGGCGATTCTTCACCGGGTAGACGTGGATGCGGCGCTGATCCTGCCCGCTCTGGTCGAGACTGGCCGTCCAGTGCCGCACGCGCGCGAGCATGCCGGGATCGAAGGCGGCGACCATCACGGCGTTCATGCGCTCGACGGGGAAGATGACCACGCCCTGCGCGGTCCCTTCGGGTCCGAGCATGCGCACCAGATCCTGAGCCACCGGCGCGGCGCTCGCCCGCCGCAGGGGAATGAGGGCGTAGGCGCGGGCGCGCAGTTCGTCGACGTCGAGCGCCGCCACCGCCCGCTCGACAGTCTCGATATCGAGAGCGCGGCCGGCCAGGATCAGGAACTTTCCCGTGCCGCTGGCGAGCACGTCGGCCGCACCGCCGCCGACGAAGGGCTGAAGCGCCTGCTTGGCGTCCGCGACGTTGATGAACCGGAGCGGGATGACGCGCACGAGCTCGCGCGGCGTCGCGTTGCCCGGCGGCGGACCGATGCGCCAGACGTTGGCAGGCCGACTCAGGGTGGCGCCGGCACTGGCCAAAGCTTCCCGCACGAGCGTGAGTACGGTCTTCTTCGAAACGGGATTGTTCGTGCGCACCGTGATGCGCCCGCTCAAGGCCGGATCGATGATCACGTCCTCGTGGAGCACCTCCTCGAAGACGGTACGGGCGAAGTCCTGCAAGTCGACGTTGACGAAGTTCAGGCGGATGTCCGATCCGCCGGCAGCGACCTCGACGGCGCGCGGATCGCCGCCGCCTGTCATGACGGCCGGCGGCCTGCCCCAATCGACGAAACCCCGTGCCGCCGGCCGCCGCGTCGCGAACGAGCCGCGCTCGTCCGGGCGAGCGAGGGTGAAGTCCGGCGCCGATCCGCTCAGGAATAACGCCTCTTCGGACGGCTGCTGCGCTCCGAGGGGACCCGAGTAGCCGATAAAACCTGAATAGATCGCAGCTAGTGCGGACATCCATAGACGAAATCGACTCGCGCAACGCATAAAATCCACTCTATAGCCGGCTATAAGGCATAGATCGGTCTGCCGTCCGGGGCGGATGCCGACTTTTTCTGTGGGATAGCAAGAGAAATACTGAGCGGCGAGCGCTATCATCTCGCCCCGCGGTTTGCTACGTGCTGATCCACAGGCTGATTTGTGGGGAACAGCCCGATGCAGATCGTGGCTCATGGAGCACAGGTTCGGCAGCACCGCGCAACGGCGCGGCGGCCGGCCGGATGCCTCAGCCGAAGCTAGCGGCCCGCCGCCGATGTCCGACGGAACGATGCCGTCCGCCGAGGCCATGCTCGGCCAGTTCGTCGATCGCCTGCTCGCGTCCGAGACGGTCGACCGGGCCATCTTGGAGCGTGCCGAGCGCGTGGCTCAGGCCGAGGATCGGCGGCTCGACCGCGTCCTCAACGAACTGGGGCTCCTCGACGACGACGCGTTCGCGCGGACCTGGGCCCAGGTCGCCGGTCTCCCCTGCGCGGCGGAGACCGATTATCCCAAGGCCCCGATCCTCGAAGACGTCCTGTCGCCGGCGTTCCTGAGGAGCGCCGAGGTCGTCCCGATCGAAGCCACGGATACGGGGCTCGATCTCGCCATTCTGGATCCGCTGGATCGGTTCACCGTGGCCGCCGTCGCGGTGAAGACGGGCCGCAAGATCCGGCCACGCGTTGGACGGCCGCGGGATCTCCGTCACGCCCTCGAAACCCTCTACGCGCCGCGGCCGAGCGCGGATGGGCCTGCCGCCGCCGGCGGCGACGTCTTCAGCCACGATGTCGACAGGCTGCGCGATCTCGCAAGTGACGCTCCGGTCATCCGCCTCGTGCAGGACCTGCTCACCCGCGGCGTTGAGCGGCGCGCTTCCGACCTTCACCTCAGCCTCAGCCGGCGCGGGCCGCGGGCGCGCCTGCGCGTCGACGGTCTGCTGCACGACATCGCGCCGCCGCCGGTCGACCTCTACGAGGCCGTCGTCTCGCGGCTGAAGATCATGAGTGGTCTCGACATCGCCGAACGGCGGCTGCCGCAGGACGGCAGCGCCCGCGCCGTCGTGGCGGGGCGAGAGGTCAACCTGCGCGCCGCGACGATGCCGCACATCACCGGCGAGGGGATCGTGCTGCGCATCCTCGATCGCTCCAACCTGTCGGTGGATCTCGAGGGTCTGGGCGTCTCGCGCACGTTCCTCGCCGACCTGGGAACGGCCCTCGCGCAGCCGAACGGCCTCGTGCTCATGACCGGCCCGACAGGCTCAGGAAAGACGACGACGCTCTACGCCGCGCTCCGCTCGATCGCGCGCGCCGACCGCAACATCGTCACGATCGAGGATCCCGTCGAGTATCAGCTCGACGACCAGATCACCCAGATCGAGATCAATGCGCGGATCGGCCTCGATTTCCCGCGCGCCCTGCGCGCCGTGCTGCGTCAGGATCCCGATGTGGTGCTGATCGGCGAGATCCGCGATGCCGAGACGGCGACGATCGCGGCGCGCGCCGCGATGACCGGACACTTGGTGCTGGCAAGCATCCACACCGGCTCGGCGGCGGCCGCGATCCCACGCTTGGTCGATATGGGGGTAGAGCCGTATCTCCTGTCCTCGACCATTCGCGCCGTCATGGCGCAGCGGCTCCTGCGTCGGATCTGCCCATCATGCCGCGGGGACCGCGTACCGCTGCCGGCACACCGCCTGGCCGCTCTCGGTCTGCGCTGCGACGAGCCGGTGCTCGGCTGCGCGGCGCAGGGTTGCGAACGGTGCGATGGCTCCGGTTACGCCGGGCGCGTCGCGGTGACGGAATTCCTGTCCGTCAACGAGGCCGTCCGCGCCGAGATCGCCAAAGGCAGCGATGCGACACGTCTCGAAGCGGTCGCGCGCGGATTCGGGATGCGCGTCCTGATCGAGAACGCCGCCGATCTCCTCACCACGGGTGCGAGCACCCTGAGCGAGATCGAACGCGTGTTCGGTCAGGCGGCCTGAGCGAGAGCCGACGGTGCAGGATTTCCGCTTCAAGGCCCTCGACGCCACCAACACGGTGCGCTCCGGATCTATCGAGGCCGAGAGCAGGCGGGCGGCCCAGCTCAGCCTCTCAGCGCAGGGGCTCACCATCATCGACCTCGCGGTCGCTGAGCGGGACAGCGTCGAGACGGGGCGCCGAGGGACTGACCGTCCACCGTCGGCCGCGCGGCGCTGGAGCCCGACGGCGCGGGACATTCAGGTCCTGGCTGCCGAGTGGGCGCGGTGCCTGGATGTCGGTCTCACCATCGCGCAGGCGGTCGACATCTCGGCGGACGGCCGCAACGGTACGAAGCTCGGCCGGTCGACGGTCGCGATCCGGGACGACCTGAAACGCGGCAGCACCGTGCACGACGCGCTCCGGGCGCACATGCCGCGGCTGCCCCCCGCCGCCCTGTCGATGATCGAGGCGGGCGAACGGTCGGGCGAACTCGCAGAGGCGCTGGCCAAGCTCGCCGAACGGCTGGTCCGGCAGCAGCGCCTGAAGGGTGAGATCCGCTCGGCTCTGATCTACCCGAGCTTCGTCGTGGTCACGGCCGTCGTGGTGATCGCGATCCTCCTGCAGGTCGTGGTCCCCGCCATCGACGAGGTGATCGGCGACCGCAGCGGCGAGCTACCGATCTCCGCGCAGATGGTGCTCGCGGCGAGCCGGGCTTTCCGCAGCTACGCCGTCGAGATCGTCGCCGGGCTTCTGCTGATGGTGGCCGTCGTCCTCGTCCTGGTCCTACATCCGGCGGCGCGGCCGGCCTTCGACCGCCTGCGCCTTCGCATTCCCGTGATCGGCGCGCTGCTCCTGGCCGGGGATGCGGCTCAGTTCGCGCGGTCGCTCGGCGCCCAGATCGGCGGTGGCGTCCCGCTCGGCCGGGCCGTCCGGCTCGCCGTGGACGCGGTGTCGCTGCAACCGGTTCGGCACCGGGCCGCCGGGCTGGAGCGCAGGCTCGCCGAAGGCTGCTCCCTGAGCGAGGCCCTCGCTCTGAACCTGCCGAGCCTGCCGCGGGAGCTGTCGCGCTTCGCCCGGATCGGCGAGCAGACTGGACGCCTCCCCGCCCTCCTCGCGCACGTGGCGGATCTGCTCGACGAGCGCACGCGGCAGCAGCTGCGCGTGCTGACGGGCCTGGTGACGCCCACGGTCACGGTCACCCTCGGCCTCCTGGTCGGCTTCATCGTCCTCTCCCTCATGAGCGCGATCATCGGCCTCAACGAGGTGGCGCTGCGATGAGCGTGGACCGTCACGGCGACCGGGCGCGCAGCTTCTCCGCACCCGGCTTCACGCTCATCGAGATGGTCGTCGTGCTGGCCGTTCTCGCCGGCGCCGCAGCGGTCGCCGGCGTCGCCGCGCGACCGCTGCGGGAACGCAGCCTCGTCGCCCGGTCCGCCCGAACGATCGAGGCCCTCGTCGTCCGCGCCCAGGCTCTCGCCGTCCGCGACGGCCGGCCGAGTCTGGTTCGGTTTGCGGAGGCGGGTGCCATAACGATCCCCGGCACACGGCACCGCGTCCAGCTTGACCCTGCCTTGACGCTGTCCGTGACGACGATCCGCGAGGCCGGGCCGGCGGACGAGCAGGCGCTCATGTTCCTGCCGGACGGAACCGGCACGGGCGGCGTGCTCCGCCTGGCGATCGCAGGTCGCGACGCACCGACCCGGACGCTCCGCATCTCCTGGCTTACCGGGGCGGTCACCGATGCGCCCTAGCCGTTCGACAGCGCCCGGGTTCTCCCTGATCGAGGCGGTCGCCGCGATGGCCCTGCTCGCCCTGGCCCTGCCGCCCGTCACCGCGATCATCTCCGGCGCCGTCACCCGGACGATGCGGATGAACGACCGCATCACCGCGCTCCTGCGGGCCGAGTCCCTCCTGGCCGAAGAGAAGGCCACGTTCCGCGGTCGCTTCGGCGTTCGGGAAGGCGCGGATGACGGAGCGCGGTGGACGGTCGAGACGGCGCCTCTCGCGGTTCCGCTTCGGGACAATAGGACCGGACCGGCTCAGGAGCCCGTTCTGATCCCGGCGCGCCTCTCGGTCTCCGTCCAGCTGGGCCATGGGCCCTCAGTCACCCTCGACACCCTGGTCCTGTTCAGCGGAGCGCGCCGATGAAGCGGTTGCGAGCCGGTTTCACCCTGATCGAGGTGCTCGTGGCGCTCGTCGTGGCGGCGCTCATCGTGGCGAGCCTCGGTCACGTCGTGCGCGACGCCTTCGACCTTGACGGGCGCCTCGCCGGACAGGCCCGGACGATCGACGGGACGGTCTCGCTCTTCACGCTCGTCGACACGCTCCTGGCAACGACGGCGTACGAGGCGCGGGTGGAACCAGCGGCGGCGGGCGCGCCGCCGACGGGCGGCGCCGCGATCCGGTCGAGCGCGGTGCCGCCATCCATCTCGGGCACGGAGGACGCGATCACGATCTGGTCCCGGGGGCCGGCGATCCTCGGGCTCTCCGACAGGATTCCCTTCACCCTCGCGCAGGAGAGCGCGGCGGATGGGCAGGAGACGATCGTCCTGCGCTGGCGCAGCCCCGGAGGCACCCTGGAGAGCGAGCCCGTCCTCGGCGCGCAAACCCTGCGGCTCCGGTACGGTGGCACAACCGGGAGCGGGGCTACGCTCTGGCAGGACCGCTGGTCCGGCCCGACAGAGTCCCTGTCGCTGATCGAGGTGAGCACGACCGACGCCGTCACGGGGCGCCGCTTCACCCGCGTGGCGCATGTAAGACCCCTGCTGCCCCGGATCTGCGCGCGTCAGCCTTCCCTGAAAGGATGTCTGCAATGGCAGTGAGCGATCTGGCGCGCCCGGTCGCGCTGCGCGCTGCCGCGGCGGCGCGTGAGGGGATGGCTCTGGCTGCCGTCTGGTGGAACGATATCCTGTCGTATCTCAGCCCCGAACACCGAGCCCGTCTTGCCAAGCTGCTCGACCACGGTGATCCCGTCCTCATCACGGGCGATCGGGACCGAGGCTTCGTGGTCGACGGCGTGCCTCTCGAATCGGCCCAGCCCGACCGCCTGCGGCTCATCAGCCTGCTGATCGAGACGCAGGCGGTCATGCGACGCAGGCTCGATGTGCCGCAAGCCGTGGCGACTGAACTCGCCGCGGCCTTGCGCATGAACCTGGAGACGTGGACGCCGTTCTCGGAGGGGGACGTCTACGCGCTCGCGCGGCCGATCCCGGAGAGCCGTTCGGGTCCGGGTTCCGCGACGATCCGGATCGAGATCCGGTGCGTCGCGCGCCGCGCAGTCGATGATCGGATCGCGGCCCTCGCAGATCTGAAGGATCTCACGCCGGACGCCCTTCGACTCGGCGACCCGGCCTTCGAAATCGCGCGGCCGACGGCCAAGCGCTCGGCGATGCTGCGGCGGCAGCGATGGCTGCTCGGACTCGGTGCGCTCGCCGTGGCGGAGGTCGCGACCCTGCACGCGCTCGTGTCGGGGCGTCAGTCCGATCGAATCGCCGGCTTGGAGGCCGAGCAGGAGCGGCTGACCCGCGCCCTGCGGCAGAAGGCGGCCCTGGGCAGGAAGGCGACTGAGGCGCGCGAGTCGCTGCGGACCATCGCGGCGCAGTTCGACGCACGTCAGAGCGTCTCCAGGGCCCTGGAGGTCCTTGCGTCCGCTCTGCCGGCGGACACCCGCATCCGCGAGATCGCGTTCAGCCGCGACCGGGCCGAAGGCACGCTGGTCGTCGCCGGCGCTGCGGATCTCGATATTGCCGGCGTCCTGGCGCCCACGGGTCTGTTCCAGACCCGGGAGATCGCGGCCGACGCCGCGTCGGCGGGCGGGCCGCGGCTGTACTCCGTCGTGTTCGCGCTCGCCGGCTGGATCCCGAACGACAGGCGGCCGCGCCGATGACCTCCGGGATCACCTTCGCGGCGATGCCTGACCGGTGGCGAAGGCCGCTCAGCCTCGGCCTTGCGGCTCTGGCCCTGGCATCGGCCGCTGGATCGTGCGCGGCAATCCTGTCCGGTTATCGGGATCGGACGGCGAGCATCGATGCGCTCACTGAGGACGTCGCGCGCCTCAAGACCGTCCTGGATCAGGACGCGCACGGGCGCCCGTCGCCCGGAGATGCTCGAGACGGCGAGGCACCCAACATCCTCGCCGCGGATCCGGCGGCCGCCCAGGCCCTGATCCAATCACGGCTCCGGACCCTGGGAGCCGACAGCGGCACGCCCGCCGTCCAAGTCGAGTGGACCCGGTTGCTCCCGTCTCAGATCGGTGAAGCCGTGACCGCCGTCCGGGCCTCGATCAAGCTCACAATTCCCGCGTCGCATGTCGGCCGCGTCATCAACGCGCTGGAATCGGCCGTGCCTCCCCTGCTTCTGGACGAGGTCCAGATCGGTCCGACCCAGGGGCCCGGCTCGGGTGAGCCAGCATCGGCGAATGACGGCTCGATGACGCTCGTCCTCGCGGTGCGCATCTACGCCCCTGGGGGGAGAGCACCCTCCCCGGCTCGGCAGCCATCCGAGGCCCGCAATCCGGCCCCGGACCGGCTGCCATGATTCCGCACCTCCGTCACCGGGCAGCCATCCCGATATGTCTGGCCCTGAATCTGCTGCTGGCCGGCGCCTGCCTCCTGGTTCATGACCCGGCATCGAGCGGTGTGAACGGAAGCGAGAAAAGCCTCCCCGAACCGACCGCGGCGGCTCATGCTGTCGGTCTGCGAGCGAAGATCGTCGATCGCATCCGCGACGATCCGGGTATCCGCCTGTTCCGGCCGCCGCAGAAACCCAGCACGTCCGCGGCACCGGTGCAGCGTCGAGACAACGGGTCCGAACCGGCCCGGCTCGTCGGGATCATCCTCTCCGAGCCGACAGGCGAAACCGGGATCGCCGTGGTCGAGCTGGAGGACCATCGGATCGTGCGCGTCCGTGTCGGCGCAAAGGTGCAAGACACGAGCTGGACCGTGCGGCGGATCGGACACCGCTCGGTGGAACTGGACCTGGGATCCGGCCGGCGCGTCCTGACCCTGAACTGACGGCGTCGCCCCGCCTTGACCGAAGCGCACCCCGTGCCGAAACGACCTGAGCGTGCTGCTCTTCTGTGGAAAGGGCAGCACGCAGAATGTTGCTTTATGGCGCGCTGCGCGGAAAATCCGATCCTCGAAAATCCGCAGTACGGATCATTTCAAAATTCGATCTTACTTCGATGCCGTCAATGTCGAGCTTTGCTGACCCACGAAGCCTGCAAGCCAGTCCATCGTGGGGTTAAGCTCCCATCCGGTTCTCCCGGACGCATAATGGCTGTCGACGTAGAGACCCATGCACTGAGTATAAGGCAATCCGCCATAGCCCATGAAGCAATGATCGGCATAACCGTCCTGAACCTCTGAGTCCTTGACCACATACCATCCGCTCCCATTCGTTCGGAAGCAGGATTGGCTGCCGCTGCTGCACGACAAGCCCGTAACCAGTGCCGCTTGGGACGCCGCGACGGCCAGACTCCCGCCGACGAACCCGTCGTGCTCACCGTTGATGATGCGCAAGTTGCTTCCACTCTGTGTGTGCTTACCATCGGCGATACAGGAACTCAGATCGTAGTACTGTGTGTAGGTCGAGCCGGTGCCCTGCCCAAAGGAGGCGCGAACACGGCTGTCGTAGTCATGCGAGAGGACGGAGATGATCGAGCCTTGGCTCAGCCCCCCTGTAACGACGCCTTTCGAGCAATCTGCGCGGGTCGAGGAGCAGAGCTGCTTGATCGCACTGTTGGCGTTGGAACTGTCGAAGATGGCTTTGGCTTTCTCCGAGATCACGGAGCAGTTTCCGAACAGGCCGTTCGCGTACTGCACCGAGGCAGCGACCATGCCTCTCTCGGCCGCAGCCTCGATCGCCGCAAGGGCCCAGAGACTTTGATAGGGCTCACCGGTTCCACCGATATGCACGTAAACCGGGTAATTACCGCTTGTCTTCGGCCTGCGTCCCTCAATATTATAAGTCGTGCCTCCGGCCGTATAAGTTGACTGGAAACTCTCGGTTTCATATGTGGCCTGAGTCTGATCGTTGGCCGCAGCCGGTCCTGCCAATCCAACGATCGCACACAGGATCCCGGCCGAAATCGCACGAAGACTCCGAGTTGTTGATAAGAAAGTCATGACAATGTCCTCTCTGTGTTGCTATAATGTATAGATTGCGCGCAAAGACAGGACATAATTGTTATATCTCTCGATATTTTACCTCAAGTTGAAGCAAAAACTTCCGATCTATCCTTTGCGCGCACGTAAAACATAGCAGAAAAACCTTAGCGATCACATGACGGAGCTGGCGCAACAAGGGACTGATGTGAGGGAAGCGACACAAGCCGGCCCCTCGGCGAAACCGACCAGTTCAATGTGCTGACACGCCGCTAGGGGCGCCCTGGACGTCATCGGACGCCGCATAGGGCATACATTGAACAGCGACGCACCGAGCGTCGGTCAGGGACGGACAGAGATGGGATAGCGCCTGCATGCCGCTCACGCCGGGACGGCGCCACCCTGTACTGTCCTACGACTTCGTCGAGGCGCACACTGGGCGCAGGTTCTGATGCTCAACGCGCCCGGTGCGTTCACGCGTGCGCGGCGAGGTATCCAGTCGCTCTCAAGCCCGAGATAACAGACGTGATCGATGCAGCCTCGGATCTGCCGATCCTGCGCAGTTGGCCGGAGCGTGTTCGTTAAGACACCGGTCCTCGTTCATCGCCTGCCGGTGTCGACGTTGATCGCAGAGATCGGCGCAGAGGCTGCCTATGTTTCTCGGAGCCGTGGCCAATCACGACGAGCTCGAACAGGGATCCAAGTTCTTGTTCCGACGGGCTTCTCACGCCGAATCGGTGCCCCTCTCAGCCAAGGGCACTCCAGCACGCTTCGCGATAACCCGAGACAAACCGGATTCGTGGTGATCCAGATCGGGGCCGGCATGCCCTGGGTGATAGGCATGCCGCGTCACTGCGTTGGCAGTCTGGGCTGGGCTGCGCATCGTGAAAACCAGCCAGTAATCGCCCCGCGTTTCAGCGCGGACCTGTGGCGTTTTTCAGGTTGTCCGGGAGAGTGGACGCAGAGTCCAATTTGTAAGTATATTTTACAGGCGCGTCGGTAAAATTCGTGCCGGTCAGGGATTTCCCCGTCGTTTGATTATATGTGTTATTCCGTTCGAGAAACGTATAGCTGTCATTATCGGAATCGAGCCCGAGCTGATTGCTGTTGTTGGTTTTATCAAAATAATTCGATTCCGAGACAACGTTGGAGCCGCTACCGATTTGCAGAGCGTTGTACTGCGCAGTCGGGTATGATTTCCCGTCCGTGCCCTTGTTGTAGCTATCGGGGGCTTTGCTGTTGTCAAAGTAATTATTATACACGTGGACCCAGCCGCGCAGCAAAGGCCGACCGCGGAGGTTCGGGCCAAGCCAGTTGTGATGCAATGTGACGTGAAGCTTCTTGCCACCATAGGTGTAAGAGTCGTCCTTGTTGATCCCGACCACCATGGCGAGCCGCTCACCGGCGAGGTCGGTGTCATTGCCAACCCAGTTCCAGACTGGATCCGGGCTCATACTCACCCATTGGTCCGTGAAATAGAAGCGGTTGTAAGAAACCGTGACATTATCAGATGCAAGACCGATACTGAACAAATCGTCGCTTGTATCGTAGAATGTGCAGTGATCGATCCATACGTTCTTCACGCGTCGGAGAGAGACGCCCAGATAATTCACGCCCGCCTTATTGTCCGTGCCCTGGACCTGTTTCGGCAGGGCCTGAAGATCTGCAATTTTGCCGTGAAACGTGATGTTTTTGATAACAATGTTGCTTATACTTTTATCGGAATCGAGTTTTTCTCCGGAAATTTTGATTTGAATATTCTCCAGCTCGGCCTTTCCGCCGTTCTCGCCCTCGATTGTCGTGTTATCCCAACTCTTATCTTGCAAGGTTATTGTCTTCAAGCTCGATCCGCCGTAAATATGGCCGCTGATGACGATATGATGGCTGCCATTGGAGATGGCACGATCAAGTTCGTCGACTGACGTCACCGTCACAGCACTGGAGGAGGAGCCAGTGGCGGATGCGAAACCACCAGTGTCCGTGTCGGCGAGAGCAAAGGATGCGCTGAATGCGAGACCGGATAGCGCAAGAAGCGATCTGTATATTCTAATTTCGGTCATGTCGTAAGCCTCAAGATTTTATAGGCTGCCTGACGAAAATAACGGTAAAGAAATTATATGAAGATTTTATGTCATTTTGGGATTTTATGCCCAGAGTTTCGGATCTTTTGCTTGTATTGATCGCAATTCACGAAGATGTATCTAAATAATTATTCTTCCGGAAGATGAAAGGTCATCTCACGCAGATACATATTATTTAGAATTTGGAACGCGCGGATCGTGCGCATGTTGAGCGTTGCCGGTGCAAGGCTCGATCCCGACCTGGGATCATCGCTGAATGCGTCGCAAATCGTAGTCCAGCTCCAAATTTGTAGGCTTAAGTTCTTCGGTTTGTTTCATGTCTCACCGGGCTCACGGCGTCGACGCCTTCTCGTATCTGTGGCGCAGCGTTCGAGATGAGCGTTTCGGGCTTGCGCCCGATGCGGACGGTGCCAGAGCGGCCGCGCGAGACGTCCGCAGGCCGAGCGCGCCACCGTGCCAGCCGCGCGGCGCCATGGAAGCCGGCATCCTGCGCAGCACCTGCCGGACGCCGTCGCGCTGGTCTCAGCCGGCCTCGCCCAGTCTCCTACTTCCCCGACAGACAGCCGGATGACGCGGTTCTGCAGAACGCGATTGCGGCGTCGGCCAGCTCGGCCTTCGCCACGGAGGCGATCGTCCTCGCCGCAGCGGATGCCTCGGATCGCGTCGATGCCGTCAGAGCCGCCGGGAACGACGAAGGCGATCTGGCCGAGGGCGCCGCTCTCGCTGCGGCGCCTGCGAGAGGCAGGGTCGACGATCTCGCGCTGCACGCCGGTTGGCGACTCTTCGACGGCGGCGGCGCCTCGGCGAACCAGCGGACTCAGAGCGCCTCACAGAGCTCGTGTCCCGGGCGGTGGTGTATCTCGCGCGGGGCGGTCATCGGCGGTTGCCGGGCAGGGTCGGATCGCGAGCACCAACCTCGTATCCGAGAGACCCCCGATGACGGACGAGATGATGGCCCTGCGCGGGCTGATCGAGTCGGAGGACGGCGGCCTGACTGGCGCGGCCCACGGCCGGCCGCGCCCGGTCCGTGGGAACGGCTCCGGCCAAGCGTCGCGGTTCCGCCCGTGCCGTGCGGCGTCGCCGTCACATCGGCACGCCGACCGGGGAGCGGCGGCACTGTCGTCGGTCTGCGGGCAGAAAAAAGGCCGTCCTCGCGGAACGGCCCGAAGTCTTGGGAGGAAACGCCCTCGAGGAGGGCTGCGAGATCGCGACGCCATCGCGACCCCGCGCAGGTGATCTGGGCACCGGGCGAGCCCTGGACAACCGTCCGCGGGCCGGATCGCGCGTCGCAGCGGCGCCGTTCGGCCCGCCGGGTGCGCTTCCGCACCAGGCCCCGTCAGGCCACCGGTCGTGCCGGCCCGGATGCCGGATCGGGACCCGCGTTACGGTGGGATCAGCTGGCCATCCCAGGCCAGGGTGTGACCGGAATGTTCAGCCCGCAGCCCGGACACCACGCGCAGCAGGCGAGCCGCGGACTCGGCCGGCGCGAAGACGCCGGGTGTGTCGGCATCGGGGCGGAACGGCCGGGACAGGGCC
Organism: Methylobacterium mesophilicum; assembly: GCF_036441335.1. Lineage (GTDB taxonomy): Bacteria > Pseudomonadota > Alphaproteobacteria > Rhizobiales > Beijerinckiaceae > Methylobacterium > Methylobacterium mesophilicum_B. The sequence goes on along the minus strand of NZ_MLBW01000005.1, from coordinate 179,070 downwards.
GTCCGCACGGTCCCGGGATGGAGGCCGACGACGATCAGCCCCGGATGGGTGCGCGCCGTCTCGACGGCGAGCGTCCGGAGGATCTGGTTCAGCGCCGCCTTCGAGGCTCTGTAGGCGTACCATCCGCCCAGGCGATTGTCGCCGATCGATCCGACGCGGGCCGAGAGCGCGGCGAAGACGCCGTGCCCGGCGCGCGGCATCAAGGGGATGAAGTGCTTGGCCACGAGGGCGGGCCCGATGGTGTTGACGGCAAACACCGCGTTCATCGCGGCCGGATCGAGCGCGCGGATCGCCTTCTCCGGCGCGATGCCCGGCCCGTGCAGCAGCCCGCTGGCGACCAGGACCAGCCCGACCGGTCCCGCCGCGCCGACCGCCTCGGCCGCCGCCGCGATCGAAGCCTCGTCCGTGATGTCGACGGTCAGGGACTGCACAGCTTCGGGCTGGGACGCCGGCGCGCGCGAGAGCGCGACGATGTGCGTGTAGGTCCCGGCCTCCGCCAGGGCCGCGACGAGCGCCTGACCGATGCCGCCCGAGGCTCCGAAGACGACTGCACTGCTCATTCGGCACACCGCGAGCGGGGTGGCTCCCCGGACGTCCCACTCAACGGATCCCGGCCGCCGCGCGCAAGATCCGCGAACGCTCACCCGGCGGTTATGCCGCGCTCGGGAGAAGGGCCCGGGGGCGGCCTGGCGGGGGCTCACGCCGTCGGGCTGGCACACGATCGTGACCACCCGGATCGGTCTCGTGCCCTGACCGGGCCGTTCCGCTGCCGCATTCGGGCGCGTTGATGCACCCGCACCACGACCGCCCCGCCGGACGGCATCCCACGTCCGGCGGATACATCGCCTCCGACGGGATTCCGCGATGCGCCTGCCCTCCGCCCTCCGCCGCCGCCTCGCCGCGCTGATCCTCGCCGCGGCGTGGCTCGCCAACCCCGCCCGGGCCGCGGAGACGCGCATCGCGCTCGTCGTCGGCAACGGGGCCTATCAGGCCGGCCCGCTCGCCACGGCCGCCAACGATGCCGGGCTCGTCGCCCAGACCCTGCAGGCGGCGGGCTTCGACGTCATTGGCGCCCGCGACCTCGACGAGGATGCCCTGCGCAGATCGCTGCGCGACTTCGTCGACAAGGCCGCGGCCGCCGGGCCCGACGCCGTCGCCTTCGTCTATCTCGCCGGCTACGGCCTGCAGCTCGAGGGTGAGAACTACTTCGCGCCGGTCGACCTGCGCGTGGCGAGCGCCGCCGATGTCGCCCTGCGCGCGCTGCGGATCTCCGACTACACCAGGAGTCTCGCGGCCCTGCCGCTGAAGGCGCGGTTCTTCGTGCTCGACGGGGCGCGGCGCGCGCCGTTCACCGTGCCGGACAAGCCGCTGGCGGGCGGCCTCGCCCTCACGGAGGCCGAGCCGGGCAGCCTGATCGCCTTCAACGCCGCGCCGGGGACCGTCGGGCCGGTCGAGAAGGGACCCTACGGCGCCTACGCCCAGGCCCTGGTCGAGATGATCCGCGAGGGCGGCCTCCGGCCGGGCCCGCTGTTCGACCGCGTGCGCCTGCGCGTCGACGCCGCCACGAGGGGCGCCGAGGTGCCGTGGGATGCCGACCGCGCGGGCTCGACCTTCGTCTTCTTCGACCGCGCCGCCGACGCCCCTCCCCTCGGTCGGGAGCGGGTCGCCGCGCTCCGCGAGCGGCCGCTGCGCGACCTCGGCGCTCAGGACGCCTACGCCGTCTGCCTGGAGCGCGACGACCTCGCCCGCTACCAGGAATTCGTGGCCGATTACCCCTCGGACCTCCTGGCCCGGCGCGTGCGCGCCCTCATCGCCGCCCGGCGCGAGGCGCTGGTCTGGCGGCGCACGTGGCTCGTCGGCACGCCGGACGCCTACTGGTCCTATCTCGCCCGCTATCCGCGCGGACCGCACGCCTGGGACGCGCGCCGCCGCCTCGCCTCGCTCGCCGCCGCGCTGGAACCGCCGCCGCGCTACGTGACGCTCGCCTACGACGTGCCCCCTCCCCCGCCGGACGAGGTCGTGTACGTCGATCGGCCGGTGCTGTTCCTCGACGACCCGGTCTTCGCGCTTCCGCCGCCGCCCACGCCGGCCCTCGTGTTCCTCCCGCCGCCGCCGGCCTATCTCGTCGCGCTGGCGCCCCCGCCGCCCGTGTACGGGCTCTACGTCCTGCCGGCCCCGCCGGTCGTACCGGTGCCGGCCTACGTGTCCGCGCCGGCCTACGTGGCGCCGCCGCCGAACAACCTGCTCTTCCAGAACATCCACAACACGACCGTCATCGAGCAGCTCAACCGGCAGAATACGGTGATCCAGGCCCCCGCCGCGGCCRGGGGCGGGTCCCGGAACCCGAAGGCGCCGAGCCGCGCCAGGGTCTCGNACGCCGTGCTGGCCGCCTACGAGGACGCGCTGCGCCGTGTCGGCGGCTACCCGCCGGCCGCGGACGGCGCGGGGCGTGACACCGCGGGCGCGCCGGTCAGCACCACGGCCGATCCCCGATGGTAGGCCCCAGCCGGCGGTCGGTGCTCGCCGGCGCGTTCGCGGCAGGTGCGGGCGTCCGACCCGTCCAGGGCAGTCCCGCGCCGATCGCCCTGCGTCGGGGTATCGCCCTCTGGCCCTGGTTCTCGCTGACCACCGAGTACCCGCCCCCGCGGACCGACTACGCGTGGCCGCCCTTCCAGGCCGACCGGCCGGTGCCGACCCGCGACGACCTCATCCGGATCGCCGGGTTCGGCTTCGACTTCGTGCGGCTGCCCCTCGATCCTGGGCCGTTCGTGGCCTTCACGGGGTCGCGGCGCGCCGAACTCCTCGGTACGCTGTCGGCGGCCGTCGACGCGGCGCTGGCCGCCGGTCTGCGCGTCCTGGTCAATGTCCAGGCGAACGCCGCGACCCACCATTACACGCCGGACGCGTTCTACGGCTCGGACCGGGCGCCGCTCCTCGCCGCCTCTCGCGATCTCGTCGGTGACCTCGCGCGCCTGTGCGCGCGGAAGGGCACGGACCGCGTGGCCCTGGAGCCGGTCAACGAGCCGCCGCAGGCCTGCGGTGCGGGCGCCTGGAACCGGGTGCAGGACGGGCTCCTGGCGGCGGCCCGAGCGGCCGCGCCGGCGCTCACCCTCGTGGCGACCGGTTCCTGCGGCAGCCTCGTCGCCGGCCTGACGGCTCTGGATCCGGCCGCGCTCGCGCGGTTCGCGCCGCTTCTCTACACGTTCCACTTCTACGAGCCGTACCTGTTCTCCCACCAGGGGGCGACCTGGCTCACCGAGGAGCCGTTCTACCGCTGGCTCACCGCCGTGCCCTGGCCCGGGAGCCGCGGCACACTGCGCGAGACCCTGGCGGCGGTGCGGGCGCGCATGGAGGCCGATCGCACGGTGCCGCAAGCCGAGAAGGCGCGCGACCGCGCGGTGATCGAGGCGAAGCTGCACGAATATTTCGAGGCCGCGCCCGGTCCGGCCTACGTCGCCGACGCGATGGCGCCGGTGGCGACCTGGGCGGACCTCTGCGGGATCCCGCGGGGGCAGGTGCTCATGGGCGAGTTCGGGGCCCTGCGCACCGATGCCCGGTTCACGGCGTCCCGGGCGCCGGACCGGGCCGCCTACATCCGGGACGTGCGGCTCGCGGCCGAGGCGAACGGGTTCGCGTGGTCGTTCTGGAACCTGTTCGACGGCCTCGGCCTCATGGACGACGCGCACGTCGCCGATCCTGCCCTGATCGCGGCGCTCGGGCTGCGGACTCGGCCGTGAGAGCGCCGACGATCGGGCCCTCGCCCGCCCGCTCTCAGCCGCGGCGCGGCAGAGGCGGGAACAGGACGATGAGCATCAGGGCGAACTTGGCGAGCAGGGTCGTCTTGCCGGCGAGGCCCTCGAACGTGTTCACGAGGATCACGAAGGCCAGGATCGGCAGCCAGACGCCCCGCCGGCAATCCCGCGCGATCTCCGCGAGGTAGAGCCCCACCGCGATTACCAGCACCGCCGTGACCAGGATGCCGTGGTAGAGCACGGCCGAGATGATCGAGTTCTCGATGCCCCATTCCAGGCCGTAGATCCGCCGCAGCGTGTTCACCTGCAGGAAGTCGGGGGCGAGCAGGAGCTGCCGGAACGGGATCGCGTCGAACACCGTGAGCATGTCGACCCGGGCCTGCGCGCTGCCGCCGTCCGAGACGAACCGGTCCAGCAGCGTGTCGAAGAACCCGGCCGCGGCGAGGACGGCGACCAGCACGGGCAGCAGGGTCAGGGCGAAGCACGCGCAGGCCGCCGCCGCCAGCGGGACGCGGCCGGTGCGCAGGGTGCGGTTCAGGCCCACGAGCCCGACGGCGCCGCCGAGGATCAGCGTCGTGACCGTGGCCGAGCGGCCCCCGAACGTGACCAGGGCGACGAGCTGGAGGACGATCATGGCGGCGCGCGGCATCGGCGCCAGGCGGCCGCCGCCCTTGGCCAGCGCCAGGATGTAGCACGCCGTCATGGTCGCGTTGGCCAGCGGGTGGCCCTGGAGCGCCGCCGAGCGGGTGTCGGACTCGAACGCCACGCCGTCGAACCGGTAGGGGAAGAAGCGCTGGCCGCTCGCGAGCTCGAACAGGCCGAGCAGGGCGTTGGCGAGCATAACGAGGTGGAAGATCGTCTCCAGCCGCCCGAGCGTTGCGGCGTCCCGGTCCATCAGGAGGATCGGGACGAGCCCGGCGAGCACGAAGGTGTCGATGGAGCCGGCTAGGCCGGCACCGCCCCGGGCCACGATCAGCGCGAGGAGCAGCACGCCGCAGGCGGCCAGGAGCACGCTGGCCGGCCGCCGGTTGAGCGCTCCGGCCACCGGGATCACCGGATTGCCCGCGCGCACCAGGGTCCAGCCGATCAGGACGACCGCCAGGTAGGTGGCAGGGTGGATCTTCGAGGCGGCCGAGCCGGTGATCCCCTCGTAATTGAGGCCCAGCACCCACAGGAGGCCGCCCGAGACCCCGACGAGGAGCAGGGCCCAGACCGACAGCGCCATCGATTCCGCCCGCAGCAGGGCGCGCAGCACCGGACCCGTGCGCGCCGCCGGATCGTGGCGGCGCGCGAAGCCGGTCTGCCGGACGGTCCTCACGCCTCGCGCCGGGTGAGGAGCAGGGAGCCCGAGATCGGCCGGCCCAGCGCCTCCGACGTGTCGACGAGATCGATCAGGTCGCGCTGGCGCGTCGCACCGTTGCAGGCGACGAGCAGCAGCCGGTCGGCGGCGGCCGCCAGGGGCCCGAGGCGCAGGTTCTCGGTCAGCACGCCGCCGTCGACGAGCACGAGGTCGAAGCGTCCCTTCACGCCGGCGATGAAGCGCTCGACATTGGCGGGCGTCAGAGCGTCGCGCAGGGGCTTCTCGGTGTCGCCGAGCCCGATCCGACGGGCGCCGGAGGCCGGGTCCGTCCGGGTCACCGCGTTGAGGCTCTGCTCGCCCCGGAGCACGTCGAGCAGGCCGCCGGCGCCGGAGCCGTCCGCCCGAAGGTCGGCGTCGACGCGCAGGACCCGGTCGCCCCGCGCGACGGCCACCGCGGCGAGCAGCCCGATCACCGCCTGCCGCTCCGCCTCGTCGGATTCGCCCGAGGTGACGAGCAGCGCCAGCGCGTGGCCGCGGGTGCCGGAGGTCGCGGCCAAGTGGTCGAGGGTGACGCTCGCGGCGGTCGCGCTCGCGCCCCGCGGCCGCAGGCCGGGCAGCACGGCCACGACCGGGGCGTGTGACAGCCGCTCCAGCTGCCGCGGCGAGAGCACGGTCGGCGCGAGGTATTCCCGCGTCAGCGCGAGGCCGGCGCCGAGGCCGAGGCCGCCCGCGAGGGCGGCGGCGACCAGGATCAGCCGCGGCGGCCAGCTCGGATCCTGCGGCGGTCGCGCCGCGGTGATGATCCGGGCGTTCGAGCTGTCGATGCTGGTCTGCTCCTTGATCTCCCGGGCGCGCACCAGGAAGGCGTTGTAGACCGAGCGCGCCGCGTCGACCTCGCGCTCGAGCTCGCGCTGCTGCACCGACGACTGGGCGTTCACCGCCGACTGCCGCTGCAGGCGCTCCAGCTCCGCCGCGAGGGTCCGCTCGTTGGCCTGGGCGCGCTGGGCCTCGGTCTCGGCGGCGCCCGCGATGCGGTTCAGCTCGGCGTCGATCAGCCGGCGGACGTCCTGCATCTGGGCGCGCACCGCGGCGATGAACGGGTGGCGCTCGCCGAGATTGGTGCGCAGGTCCGCCTCCTTGGCGGCGAGCTCCGCGTACTGCCCGCGCAGGCGCTCGATCACCGAGGACTGGACCGCCTCCGGCATCGCCCCGGACCCGATCGCCTGCCCGCGCGCCTCCCGGATCCCCTGAAGCCGCGCCTTGGCGTCGGCGGTCCGCGCCCGCGCGGCGACCAGCCGCGCGTTCAGGTCGGTGAGCTGCTGCTCGTTCACCAGCCGGCCGCTCGACGCGATCAGGCCGTTGCGCGCCTTGTAATCCTCGAGCTTCTTGTCGGCGGCGTTGACCGCGCTGCGCAGCTCGTCGAGGCGGCCGCGCAGCTCGCCCGCGGCGCGCTTGGCGGCGTCCGAGCGGGCGTCGGTCTGGTCCGTCAGGTAGGCGCTCGCGATGGCGTTGACGATCCGCGCCGAGAGGTCGGGATCCGTCGTGGTGACCACAAGATCGATGACGAAGACCTTGTCGGCGCGCTTGACCGCGAGCCGCCGCCGCAACTGGTCCAGCGCCCGGCCGCGGGCGTCGACTGGCCGCTCCGCTCTCGGCCCGGCCACCAGCGCGCGGAGCTCGCCGAGGGCTCGCGTGACGACGCCGTCCCGCGGCGTGCCGAAGCCCGGCGTTGTCGCGAGCCCGACCTGATCGACCGCCCGCCCCAGCACGGCGTCCGACTCGATCACCTTCACCTGGCTCTCGACCTGGGCGATGCCGCCGTCCGGCGACAGCCCGGCGGGGTTGACGTCGTTCGAGACGACCTGGCGGTCGCGGGGGTCGATCAGGATCTGCGCCGTGGCGGTGTAGAGGGAGGGCGTGATCAGCGCGTAGGCGAGGGCGAGCAGGCCGAGCAGCAGCGCCGTCCCGAGGACCAGCCGCTTGCGCCGCCACAGGATCCGCCACAGGTCGCCCAGCTCGGCGGAGGTGTCGGGTCGGTTCGGGCCCGGACGCTCGGGATGCGCCGGCTGCACGGGGCCGAGCCACGTCGCGACAGCGATGTTATGGTCGATCTGTGCCACGATCGGTCACCGTCGTCTCAATCCTGGTCGGTCCCTCGCGGGTGCCCTCTCTAACTGCAAGAGTCGCGCAGCCTGCTGACAATGTATCGGGACCGCGATCCGCGCCGCGGCGGCCCGGATGACTGGGAGCGTGGTAAATGATCTCCGCGCTGCGCGCGGCCGCACGCACCGCCGTCATCGCGGTTCCGGTGTTGCTACAGCATGTCGGCGGCGCGCGGCGCGGACGCGTCGCCGCATCGCGGAGACCGGCCGAGGGCCCGTCCGGATGTCCCGCGCGCCTCGCCGAGCCCGGCCTCGACGGATGCCGACTGTCATTGGCGTGGATAACGCCTTCAGGCTGCTCTATTGTCCGATCGGATAAATTGTATTGGTCCTCACGAGACGTAACAATCGCTCCAGGCTGCGGCCTCTACTTTATATCGGGTGCTCTGCCATGGAAGCGATCAGCGTTGAGGACCGGGTCGGCCGGCGCGGCGCCAGCGCCCGCCTGCGCCGGATCGCGGCCGCGACCGGCGTCCCGATCGCCGCCTTCTTCGGAGCCCCGGCACCGCGCCCGCTGGCCGAGCTCAGCGAGCTGATCGGCCTGTGGCAGGCGATCGCCGATCCGGAGGGCCGCAGCGAGATCCTGGCGGTGGCCCGGGCGCGGGTGTCGCCCGAGCGCCCGCGGATCGCGGCGGCGAGCGCACCCTCGTCGCCGCCGCGCGCCGCCGCCGCCACGTCCCGCGGCAGCGAGCCGTAATTGTAGGCCACGGAGGTGAGCGAGGCCTTCGCCCGGTCGGACAGGCCCTGCCAGGCCGCGCCCACCTGCGCGGCCGCCTCGGTCTGGAACGCCACGAGGCGGCGGGCGAGATCGCGCTCGGCATCCTCGCGCGTCGTGACGGTATCGGCGGTCACCGGGCTGACGCGGCCGTCGGCGCCGGTGGTCGTGTCCGAGCCGAAGCCGACGCGGAAGCGGCCGTCGTTGTCGCGGTAGGCCGCGCTGCTGAACCCCTCGAACTTGCGGATCAGCGCAGCGGCGTCGCCGGTCGCGCCCTGGAGACGCTGGCGCAGCAGGTCGATCCGGCCGGTCGCCTGATCGATCCCGGCCTGCGCGGTGTTGCCGAGCAGGCCCGCGGTGGCGTCGGTGAGTTGCTCCGCGTTGAGCGGGGTCCGCGCCAGGGTGGCGTTGCGGCGCTCGATCGTCTCGAGCTGCTTCTCCAGCGCCTCGGTGACCCGGTTCGCCTCGTCGACCTGCCCGCGCAGGCGCGAGGCGAACAGGCCGGCGAGCGGGCCCAAGGCCGCATAGCTCTTCAGCTGCTCCTGCAGCGACCGGGTCATCTCGTTGCCGTAGGCGCGGGCGCGCTCGACCAGGGCGGACAGGATGGCGGCCTGCATCTGGTTGGCGTTGCCGTTCTGGCGGGCGAGGTCGAACTGCGCGCGCAGCTCGCGCGAGACGCCGCCAAGCGCCGTGAGATACGGCCCGCCCGCGGCGGCGGGGTCGCGCAGCGCCCCGGTCAGCGCGGAGGCCATCTGCTTCGCCTCGTCCTCGGACGAGGCCATCATGGCGATCAGCGAGACGATCGAGGCGTTGGCCGAGCCGGTGTAGCTCGGGACCGAGGCGAGCATGGCCTCGATCGAGGCCGCGCCCTGGTCGGTCATGCCCGGGACCTTGGTCAGCTCCAGCGTGAACGCCTGGAGCATCCGGGTGGCGTTCTCGAAGCCGCGCGCTTGCGCGGCGGCCTGGAGCCGGTCCATGTTGCCGGCGGCCGCGATGGTGCGGCCCTCGACCTCGAGCAGGCCGGAGCCGTAGATCTGCGAGCCGCGCCGCCATTCCTGGAACGCGCTGCGCTGCCGCTCGATCGCGCCGGTCAGCCCCTGGGTGGACAGGGCCGTGACGTCGAGGGCGCGCGAGGCTGAGAGCGCGTTGAAGGCGTACTCCACCAGCGCGGTGGCGCCGGACCGAGCCGCCGTCGCGGTGGCCGCGATGGCGGTGCCGACTGCCGCGTAGGTCCGGCCAGTCGCGCCGGACACGGCTTCGTCGGCCGCGCGCAGACCCTCGTAGGCGGTGACCAGCACCGCCACGGCGCGGGCCTGCGTGGCGAGCGCGGACGTGTTCTCCGCACTGGCCTGGATCTGCCGCAGCGCCGCGTTGGCCGCGTCGATGGCGGCCTTCAGCTCGTCGTAGCTCTGGCGCGCGGTCGCGTTCTGGCCGCGGGCCGCCGTGGCGAAGCCCTGGATCGTGCCCTTGGCCTGATCGGCGGCCGCGCGGATGCCGCCCGCATCGCCGCCGAAGCGGATCTGGATGTCGTCGGCCATGGTCGAGCTCAAACGCGATCGGGTTGACCGAGCGGGCGGCTGCTAAGGAGGGTTCTCTGCCTGTCCGCTTCTGGACGGCGGATGCGTCGAAGGAGTTACAGCCGCGGGGAACGTTCACGAGCCAACGCAGACCTACCGACCCTTCAGGACGGTATGCGCACCGCCGTCCATCAGGGCGCTGACAGCGCACGAGCACGGACTCCGCTGGTGCACGCCCCATGAGTTCGATTGCGGACCCGCGGGGGCGTCCCGCCACCGCGTATGGAACCTGCTCGTAGTCCGTCCCGGGCACGTATGCCGTGACGCCGCGGCGACAACTTGTTTACCTCTATCATGTTCGGTCTCGGCACGCCTTGGTTGCGTCAACGGATCTAAGGTCCGTTTTTGCCCAAGAGGGGAACATGACCGAGAACATAGAAGCAGCAAATTCGAGCGCCGAAGATTCCGTTGTCGAGCGCATTCTGCACGAATTTGTTGCGGCCGTTTCTGCCGAAGAAGATTTCGAAGAGATTTCTCGCCGGCTCAAATCGACACTCATCATAGAAAAAGATTTCAGCGACAGCGCGCTCGAACTAGCTCTCTTCGGAGCCGCTCAATCATGATCAAAGTTCAAGAGCTTCATATTCTTGAATTCCGCGGCATCAAAAAGCTTACCTTGGATTTGAACCGAAGGAATTTTGCTGTCTGCGGTGCGAACGGGACTGGTAAGAGCGGCGTCGTCGATGCGTTGGAGTTCGTGCTGGCCGGAACGATCTCGCGCCTGACCGGGAAGGGCCGCGGTGACATCTCGGTGAAGGTGCACGGGGCGCACGTTGATTGTCAAAGCGATCTGGAGAAGGCGGCCGTCGAGGCCGTCATATGGATCCCGTCGCTGAACAGGACCGTAAGGGCGCGCCGCTCCGTGAAGGCCCCGTCGGTACTGACGCTGACGCCCGACAGCCCCGAGGCGCAGAAGGTGTTCCGAAAGCTGGAAGCGCATCCGGAGTTCGCGTTGAGCCGCCGGGAGATCATCCGGTTCGTGCTGGCTGAGCCTGGCCAACGTGCCAAGGATGTCCAGGCGCTTCTCAAGCTCGATGAGCTCGAAACGCTGCGGTTACGTCTTCAACGGATTGCCAAGGCGGCGGCATCGACGTCCAAGAAGGCCCTGACCGACCGCAACGCGGCAGGTGCTGATCTGGCTCGGGCAATGGAAATTGCCGGGGTGGCGGACGCGTTGGTCGTTGAAGCCGCCAACAGGCGTCGCGCGGTCTTGGGACTGGCACCGCTACCGGAATTGGGCTCGACGGTATCCCTCCGCGAGGGAATGGCGGCCGTGAATGGCAAGCAGGCTTCGCGCGTGATCAAGGCAGTCGCCAAGGTCGACGTTTCAGCTGCGGCGGCGTCCCTTAGGTGGCGTGTCGGCGACGATTACGCGGCGCTGTTGGAGGAGGCGAAGGCGGCGACGTGCGCTCTCCAGATGGATGAGGCGATGCTTAACGCCGTTGTACGTGACGACTTCCTCAAGACCGCCCTGGAACTCTACGACGGCGAGGTCTGCCCGACCTGCGATACCCCGAAATCGCTGGAGGAATTCGGTGCCATTATAAGCCGGAAGCGCGCGAAGCTCGAAGAAGTCAGGTCGCTGCGCGATAGGGCGGAACGGGCAATCGCACCGTTGAGCGCCGCTATCGAGGATGACCTTTCTCTCGCCCGGACCGTCTATCAGCATGCCAAGCTTCTCCTTGACGAGGCCGAACTGAAGGTCCTCGCTGACCATGGGTTGGCGCTGAAAGCCGCTGCAGCCCAGCTCCGAGCTTTCCTTCCCCTGAGCCTGACGCTCAGCGTCCTTGGGGAACTGGCGTCGCATACAGCGGCCATCGACTCCCTCGGGCGGCTCGAAACGCTCATAGACGGGTTGCCCGAGCCGTCAGACCAGGATGCCGCGCAGGAGTACCTGATCACCGCCCAGCACAGACTGGAAGCCTTCAGGAAGGCGAGCACCACGGCCGAAGTGGCCGAGGATCGTGCCGTCAAGGCCTCAAGGGTGTTCGACCTCTTCAAGCTGACGTCGGACACCGCGCTGGAGGGGATGTACGCGGAGGTCCAGCGCGATTTCGCAGATCTCTACAGGCGCATCAACGCGGATGACGAAGGGGCCTTCGAGGCAAAGCTGGATCCGACCCTGGGGCGGCTGGGCTTCGGAGTCGATTTTTACGGCCGCGGCTTCTTCCCTCCTGGGGCGTATCATAGCGAGGGGCACCAGGACAGCATGGGGCTGTGCCTCTACCTCGCACTGATGCGGCACCTTCTCGGAAGCCGTTTCACCTTCGCGGTCCTCGACGACGTGCTGATGTCGGTCGACGCCGGTCACAGGCGGGAGGTGTCCAAGCTCCTTCGCGCGGAGTTCCCCGACACGCAGTTCGTCCTGACAACGCACGACAAGGCGTGGCTCAAGTTCATGGGCACAACCAAGCTCGTCGAACCGAAGGACACGGTGCACTTCCGGAAATGGACTGTCACCGATGGCCCGACTGTCTGGGCGAAGGGGGATGTTTGGGACGAGATCCGGAGCCTCGCCAACGGCGACGACGTGTCGGGTGCCGCGGCGCTCCTCAGGCGGTCCCTGGAGCACATGACGTCCGAGTTCTGCCAGGCGTTGCGGGTGAAGGTCGAATTTAGCGTCGACGGGCACCATGACCTGGGAGATCTGCTGGATCCGGCAATCAACCAGTTGAGATCCCTCTACAAGGACGCACGGGTCGCCGCGGACAGTTGGAAGGCTTCGGATCGGATCGAGGCCATCCGACGTCTGGAAGGTGCATTGGACGAGGCAGCGCGCCTGGCGAAGGTCGAGCAGTGGCAGATTAATCCGACAGTCCACTACAACGAATGGGCAAACTTGCACCGGGACGAGTTCCTTGCCGTCGTCAATGCCTTCCATGCACTGTGCGTCCTGTTTGAATGCGACGCGTGCGGCGTTCCCATCGAGGTCAGTCCTCCACGTGGCAGCCGGGAGTACATCCAGTGCCTGAGTGGCGAGGTGAAATTTTCCTTCATGAGGAAGCCCAAGGAGAAGCCTGCCACGTCAGCGTCAGCGGTTTTGCAAACGCAGTCCTGATCCTGCAGGCTGCTCAACCCATGCACCGCCTTAAGTCCGCACAGGGTGGAATGAAGATGGTCCGCTTCTGAGCTGCGGATACATCGGAGCAGACATGGCCGGTGAAGCCGCTCAGGCCACTCGGTGCAGGGACGACGGTTCGCTCGCAGGCGTTTGCTGAAACGCTGTAAGAGTGAGGGCATGAAACACATCCACTCCCACCTCTGGCCAGGGGTGCCGTTGGCCCTCGTCTCGGCCGTCTTGTTCGGTGCCTCTGCTCCGTTCGCGAAGCTTCTGCTCGGCACCGTCTCGCCGCAACTGCTTGCCGGGCTTCTCTACCTCGGCGCGGGCATCGGCCTTGCAATCGTGCATGTCAGCCGAGCTACCTTTGGCGTTCCGGCCCAGGAAGCTCCGCTTCGCCGGCATGATCTGCCGTGGCTGGCAGCAGTCGTGCTGTTCGGCGGGTTGGCCGGGCCGCTTCTGCTGATGCTGGGGCTGTCCCACACCTCTGCCGCGTCTGGGTCGCTGTTGCTCAACCTCGAAGGGCTGGCGACTATGCTCATCGCGTGGGTGGTATTCCGGGAAAACGTTGATCGCNCGTCTCGCCGCAACTGCTTGCCGGGCTTCTCTACCTCGGCGCGGGCATCGGCCTTGCAATCGTGCATGTCAGCCGAGCTACCTTTGGCGTTCCGGCCCAGGAAGCTCCGCTTCGCCGGCATGATCTGCCGTGGCTGGCAGCAGTCGTGCTGTTCGGCGGGTTGGCCGGGCCGCTTCTGCTGATGCTGGGGCTGTCCCACACCTCTGCCGCGTCTGGGTCGCTGTTGCTCAACCTCGAAGGGCTGGCGACTATGCTCATCGCGTGGGTGGTATTCCGGGAAAACGTTGATCGCCGTCTGATACTGGGTGCGTTCGCCATCCTCGTGGGCGCGGTCGTGTTGTCGTGGAACGGTGAGGGTGTGCGCCTCGATGCGGGCGCGGCGTTGATCGCCGTCGCCTGTCTGGCCTGGGCGCCGGACGGCCTGCTGTTCCGGGAATGGCGCGCGGGCGACGCCCTCGTCGCCGGCCGGTTCGGCCTCAGCGAGCCAGACCCGTCGCTGCCGCCGGTGGAGCCCGACGCGCTGATCGTGCCGCTCGCCGCCTTCGACCGGACCGGGCAGCGCATCGGGTACGGCCGCGGCTACTACGACGGCGCGATCGCGCGCCTGTCCCGGACGAGCCCCGTCCTGACCGTCGGCATCGGCTTCGCCGCCCAGGAGGTGGAGCGGGTGCCGGCCGAGCCGCACGACCGCCCCCTCCAGTACGTGATCACCGAAGCCGGCGTGATCCGCTGCGACAGGACCGCCTGACTCATGCGCCTGCTCTTCCTCGGCGACGTCGTCGGGCGCTCGGGCCGCACGGTGGTGTGCGAGCAGCTGCCACGGCTCCGCGAGCGCTGGCGCCTCGACTGCGTGGTGGTCAACGGCGAGAACGCGGCCGGCGGCTTCGGCATCTCCGAGGGCATCTGCGACGAGCTGATCCAGGCCGGCGCCGACGCGGTCACCCTCGGCAACCACAGTTTCGACCAGCGCGAGGCGATGGTGTTCATCGCCCGCCAGCCGCGCCTGGTGCGGCCCGCGAACTATCCGCCCGGCACGCCGGGCCGCGGCGCCACGGTCGTGGAGACCCAGGGCGGCGCCCGCGTGCTCGTGGTCAACGTCATGGGCCGCGTCTTCCTCGACGCGATGGACGACCCCTTCGCGGCGGTGGAGCGCGAGCTCACCGCCTGCCCCCTCGGCGCGGCGGCGGACGCGGTCATCGTCGACGTCCACGCCGAGGCGACGAGCGAGAAGCAGGCTTTCGGCCACTATCTCGACGGCCGGGCGAGCCTCGTCGTCGGGACGCACACGCACACGCCCACGGCGGACCACCGGATCCTGCCCGGCGGCACGGCCTACATGTCGGATGCCGGCATGTGCGGCGACTACGATTCGGTGATCGGCATGCAGAAGGACGAGCCGATCCGCCGCATGATCCAGAAGACGCCGGGCTCCCGCTGGGAGGTCGCCGTCGGCGAGGGCACCCTGTGCGGGATCGCGGTGGAGACGGACGCGCGCGGCCTCGCCACGCGGGTGGCGGCGCTCCGCCTGGGCCCGAATCTCGAGGAGACCGCGCCGCACTTCTGGGATTAGGGCCCTGTTCGGCCCGGTGGATGCCGCTTTGGCGTACGTGGGTCGCGGGCCGCTAAGCCTTTTGTGCGGGACTGGTCTCGATCGGCCTGGGCATAGCTCCGCGGTGACCTTCCCGAGACTTGATCGCGTGCGGGCCTACCCCCACAGTGCCCCCGAGGGGCGCCGATGGCCGGCTGCCGCGTGGTGAGATCAGGCTAGAACGATCGATGGCCGCCCGAGAAACCGGCGACGACAGGAATGGGCCGCTGGCACAGCCCGGGATCTATCTCGGGCGGATGGTCATCTTCCTGATCCTTGTAGGCTTCCTGGCCTTCATTCTGTTCCGGCAGATCACACCGGCCTTCCTGGCCAATCCCGGTCTCAACGGCCTCATCCTCGGTGTGCTGCTGATCGCCGTCCTGATCGCCTTCGGGCAGGTCGTCAGGCTGTTCCGCGAGACCGCCTACGTCAATGCCGTCGCCAACGGCGCGCAGGTGAAGAAGCCGCCCGCCCTGCTGGCGCCGATGGCGCCGATGATCGCCGCGCGGGCCGGCGGGGCCACCCTGCCGGGCACGACCGGCTATCTCGACACGATCGCGGTGCGCCTCGACGAGGGTCGCGAGATCCTGCGCTACATCGCCGGGATCCTGATCCTGCTCGGCCTGCTCGGCACCTTCTGGGGCCTCATCGACACGCTGTCGGCGGTCGGCGGCGTCATCAAGGGGATGCGCGGCGGCGGCGATGCCGGCGTGATGTTCGACGAGCTGAAATCGGGCCTCGCGGTTCCGCTCTCGGGCATCGGTCTGGCCTTCTCGGCCTCGCTGTTCGGCCTCGCCTCGTCGCTGATCACCGGCTTCCTGGAACTGCAGGCGGGCCAGGCCCATGCCCGTTTCCACAACGAGTTGCAGGACTGGTTGATGTCCGGCGCGGCAGCCCCGGAGACGGCGCCGGTCGCTGCGGCGGCGACCGCGGCGCGGCCGGCTGCTGGCACGCAGGAGCTGAAGGAGGCGGTCGACCGCCTGAGCGCCCTGGTGGCCGAGGGCGGCGGCAGCCGCGCGGCGACCCAGGCGATGACCAACCTCGCCGAGGGCATCCAGGGCCTCGTCCAGCACATGCGCGCCGAGCAGCAGATGATCCGCGACTGGGTCGAGGCACAGGCGAGTCGCGAGCGCGAGCTAAAGCAGGTGCTCGACCGGCTGGGCCGGGAGCGCGTCTAGTGGCGTCCACGGCGACCCGGACCCGGCGGACGGTCAATGTCTGGCCCGGCTACGTCGACGCGCTGGCCACGCTGCTGCTGTCTGTGGTCTTCCTGCTCACCGTCTTCGTCGTCGGGCAGTTCTTCCTGTCGCAGGAGCTGACCGGCCGGGACGAGACCCTGGCCAAGCTCAACCGCCAGATCGCCGACCTCACCGATCTCCTGGCCCTGGAGCGGACGAACCGCCGCAATCAGGAAGACGAGGTGCGCAACCTGCGCACGACGCTCGCCGGCGTCGAGGCCGAGCGCGACCGGGCCAAGGTTCAGGCCGAGGCCGCGACGGTCAGCCAGGGCGCGGCGGGCACCCTCGACAAGCAGCTGGAGACCGAGCGCGGCGCGACCCGGCGGGCGCAGTCCCAGATCGACCTGCTCAACGAGCAGATCAGCGCCATGCGCCGCCAGCTCGCGGCCCTGGAGGACGCCCTCGCGGCCTCCGAGAGCCGTGACAAGGAATCCCAGGCCCGGATCGCCGAGCTCGGCAGCCGGCTGAACGTCGCCCTCGCGCAGAAGGTTCAGGAACTGGCCCGCTACCGGTCCGACTTCTTCGGCCGCCTGCGGCAGATCCTCGGCAACCGGCCCGACATCCGCGTGGTCGGCGATCGCTTCGTGCTTCAGTCCGAGGTGCTGTTTCCGGCCGGCTCCGCCACGCTCAAGCCCGAGGCCGGGCCGGAGCTCGACCGCATCGCCGGCGCGGTCTCGGAGCTCGCCAAGCAGATCCCGGCGGACCTGCCCTGGGTGCTCCGCGTCGACGGGCACACCGACGCGCGCCCGATCAGCACGTCGCAGTTCCCGTCGAACTGGTCCCTCTCGGCGGCGCGCGCCATCGCGGTGGTGCAGTTCCTCGCCGGCAAGGGGATCCCGCCGCAGCACCTCCTGGCGGGGGCCTTCGGCGAGTTCCAGCCGCTCGAGGCGGGGGCGACCGAGGAAGCCTACGCCCGCAACCGCCGGATCGAGATGAAGCTGACCGAGCGTTAGGGCCGTCGGGTCGTCGCGGCGCCACAGGAGGTGGCGGCGCAGAGCCGGGTCCGGTAGCCAGTGTCGCGGCGATTTCACGCCGTGTTCAAGGGTGCTCGCACCGATCAGGCCAGCATCCGATCGTGTTGCGGAAGCTCCGGCCGCTAGAATTCGGAAGAGAGAGGCCGAATTTCCCCCGGTGGGAGGCGATTTCTCCTGCGCGCACCGCGGCTCTGCTGGATTAACGCATCGTTATCCTTGACGCTTCATGGTGCGGCCGATCCAGGGAGACCGTACCGATGTCGAAGCTCAGCCTGTCCCTGAACCCGGTTCGGCCCGGTGCCGACGACCACCCCCGGGCGCCCGTCGCCGGCGCGCCGCGGGACGAGGCCAGCGCGATCGCCGCGGCCGTGCGGGTGTTCGAGGCCGGGCTGACGAGCNGGCGCCGCCCCGGGCGGCTCCGGGCGGATCGGGGCGCGGTCCGGCTACTCGGCCACCGGCAGGCGCTCGCCCCGGCTGCGCGGCTCCTTGCCCCGCGCCGTCTCGTCCAGCGCGTCGGTGAACTGCAGGTTGGCGAGCTGGGCGTAGAGCGCGCCCTGGGCCAGCAGGCTCTCGTGGGTTCCGGTCTCGACGATGCGCCCGTCGTCGAGGACGAGGATGCGGTCCGCGGCGCGGATCGTGGCGAGCCGGTGGGCGATCACCAGCGTCGTGCGGCCCTGCATCAGCGTGGCGAGGGCGGCCTGGACGGCGCGCTCCGACTCGGCGTCCAGGGCCGAGGTGGCCTCGTCGAGGAGCAGGATCGGCGCGTCCTTGAGGATCGCCCGGGCGATGGCGATGCGCTGCCTCTGGCCGCCCGAGAGGGTCACGCCGCGCTCGCCCACCTGGGTCGCGTAGCCCTGCGGCAGGGCCGAGACGAAGCCGTGCGCGTTGGCGAGCTCGGCGGCGCGCCGGACCTCCGCCTCGCCGGCCTCCGGACGGCCGTAGCGGATGTTCTCGGTGACGGTCCCGGAGAACACGACGGGGTCCTGGGGCACCAGGGCGATACGGGCGCGCAGGCGCTCG
Source organism: Methylobacterium mesophilicum (assembly GCF_036441335.1). GTDB lineage: Bacteria > Pseudomonadota > Alphaproteobacteria > Rhizobiales > Beijerinckiaceae > Methylobacterium > Methylobacterium mesophilicum_B. The sequence continues at coordinate 161,109 of NZ_MLBW01000005.1, read as the reverse complement.
GGATCGACCTGGGCGATGTCGGCGCCGTCGACCAGGATCCGGCCGCCCTGCGGGTCGTAGAAGCGCAGCAGCAGTTGGAACACCGTCGACTTGCCCGCCCCGGAAGGCCCCACGATGGCGATGCGCTCGCCGGGCGCGGCCGCGAAGCTCAGCCCGCCGAGCGCGGCGTGTTCCGGGCGCGTGGGGTAGGCGAAGCGCACGTCCTCGAAGGCCACCGCGCCCCGCGCCGGATCGGGCAGCGGCAGGGCCGGGGACGGCGCGCGGATCGCGGGCTCGGCGGCGAGGATCTCGGTGAGCCGCTCGGCCGCGCCAGCCGACATGGCGAGGTCCCCGTAGACCTCGGAGAGCTGCCCGAGGGCGCCGGCGCCGAACACGGCGTAGAGCACGAATTGCGAGAGTTCGCCGCCCGTCATCGTGTGGTTCAGGACGCCCTGGGCGCCGTACCACATCACCCCGACCACCGAGGCCGAGATCAGGAAGATCGCGACGCCGGTGAGCAGCGCGCGGGCCCGGACCGAGGCCTGGGCGGCACCGTAGGCCTCCTCTGAGGCCGCGGCGAACCGGGCCGCCGTCGAGTCCGAGCGGCCGAAGGCCTGCATCGTCCGCACCGCCCCGACCGCCTCGGCCGCGTAGGCCGAGGCCTCGGCGAGCCGGTCCTGGGCCGCCCGGGAACGTCGGCGCACGCCGCGGCCCGACACGATCAGCGGGAAGACGATGATCGGGATGGCGGCCAGCACCATCACCGACAGGCGCGGGCTCGTCACCACCATCATGGCGGTGGCGCCCACGAACAGGAACAGGTTGCGCAGCAGGATCGAGACCGAGACGCCGAAGGCCGACTTGATCTGCGTCGCGTCCGCGGTGAGCCGCGAGACGATCTCGCCGGACTGCGCCCGGTCGAAGAACGCCGGATCGAGCTGGGTCAGCCGCGCGAAGACGGCGCTGCGGAGGTCGGCGACGACCCGCTCGCCCAGCGTCACCACCGTGTAGACGCGGGCGGCGCTCGACAGCGCGAAGGCCGCGACGACGCCGAGCAGGGCGAGGAAGTAGGCGTCGATCACGTTCGAGCCGTCGGCGGTGAAGCCGTGGTCGATCACCCGGCGCATGGCGATCGGGACGACCAGCGTCGAGGCCGAGGCGCAGATGAGGGCGACCAGCCCCGCGGCGATCCGCGCGCGGTAGCGCAGCGCGAAGGGGACGAGCGGCCGGAGGGCGCTCAGCGGGGCTCTGGGTCGGCCGGCCGCGGCCGCCTTGGTCTTACGGGCCATCACGCCTCACGTGTTGTCGTTCTCCCGGTCCGCGGCGCTTGTGACCGGGGAGCGGCTGCGGTATAGGCCGCCGCTCATCCGATTGCGTGTGTTCAATGGCCGCGGGCCGCCACCACGGTCGGCTTGGACGTGCCGTTGCCACGAACCCATGGTTCGGTGCAACCGGTGACATCTTCCGCATTCCGGGCCGGGCGGCGCCTCCTGCGCTTCCCGCCGGCGTGCCAGACAGGGACCAAGGTCATGGCGAAGGACGCGGCCGCGAAGGCCAAGGGGACCGAGCACCCCGATTACCACTTCATCAAGGTCGTGATGACGGACGGTACCGAGTACCAGACCCGTTCGACCTACGGGAAGGAGGGCGACACCCTCAATCTCGACATCGATCCGCTGACCCATCCGGCCTGGACCGGCGGTGAGCAGAAGATGCTCGACCGCGGCGGCCGCGTGTCGCGCTTCAACTCGCGGTTCGGCAACCTCGGCAAGCGCTGAGCGCCGGAGCCGTCACGGCGACGCTGTTCGAGACGGGCGGTCCCTGACGGGGCCGCCCGTTTTCGTGCGGCGTCGCGCGGTCGCGGCCGCGCGCGTTGTCCACAGGACGGGTTTGCGAAGATCGGCGGGACCGCGATGCGAACCGCGCGTCCGCGCGCGCGAGGGGAGACGCGTCTTCCCCGACGGGCCGCGCCCGCGGTTCCCGTGGCCGGATCGGCCGCTGCCCGCTCATTCAAAGCGCGGCCGGGCCATCGTATGCTGCTCCGGTCACCCGCGCTTCGCCCGGACTCCGCGCCGGAGCCGAGGCGGGCGCCGCTGCCTGTCCGGGGCCAAGGCTCTCCGGACGCACTGCCAGGATCGAGATACGATGAGACGTCTGCTGCTGCTGGTCCTCGCCCTGATCGCTCTGGCCGCCGCGCCGGCCCTGGCCGCCGACAAGATCAAGGTCGGCATCATGGGCGGGGATGCCGAAGTCCTCTGGGCGAAGGCCAAGGAGATCGCGGCCCGCGACGGGCTCGCCATCGACCTGGTGGTGTTCTCCGACTACCTGCTGCCGAACGAGGCGCTCCAGTCCGGCGACCTCGACGCCAACGCCTTCCAGCACAAGCCGTTTCTCGCCAACCAGGTCAAGGCGCGCGGATATAGGATCGTCCCCGTCGGCGAGACGATCGTGACGCCGATCGGCCTGTACTCCAAGCGGGTCAAGGCCGTCGCGGACCTGAAGGACGGCGCGCTGGTCGGCATCCCGAACGACCCGTCGAACGGCGGCCGGGCGCTCCTGCTGCTGCAGGCCGAGAAGCTGATCCGCCTGAAGGACGGGGTCGGCCTGCTGCCGACGGTCTTCGACGTCGTCGACAATCCGAGGCGCCTGAAGTTCCAGGAGGTCGACGCCGCGCAGCTGCCCCGCAGCCTCGAGGATCTCGACGCCGCGGTGATCAACACCAACTACGCCGTCGATGCCGGCCTCATCCCCGGCAAGGACTCCATCGCGATCGAGTCCAAGGTCGACAACCCCTACAACAACGTCATCGTCGTCCGCGAGGCGGACACGCGGAAGCCGTGGGTGCCGAAGCTCGTCCACGCCTTCCAGAACGACGCGATCCGCCAGATCCTGAAGGAGCAGTTCCCGGGCCAGTTCCCGGCGTTCTGAGCGCCGGGGCCGGCACGCCGGCCCTGCGCGGCGGCGGCGCTCCGCGGAGCGCCGCTCAGCCCTCGCTCATGCGGAACGCCATCCGCAGCAGGCCCTGCTGGGCGGCGACGGGGCTCTCCACCGGCTGGGGCGTCGGCCGGTCCTCGGCGATCAGCGCGTCGAGGTGCAGGATGCGGCTGTGCAGGCGCCGGGCCCGGAGGATCAGCTGCTGCAGGCGCATCGGCAGCAGGTTGAAATCCTGCTGCTTCGGCGGCTCGGCCGTGCCGAGCTTGACCCGGTGCTTCTCCAAGAGGGCCTCGGCCGGGGTCATCTCGCCCTCGGCGACGGCGCGCTGCACCAGGAGCCACGAGGCGATCTGCATCAGCAGCGTGGTCAGGCGCATGCTCTCGGCCGCGTAGCTGAGCGTCGCGTCCCGGGACACGAGGCGCGACTCGTCGCGGCCCTCGCCGTCGAGATAGGCGGCCGTCTCCTCGACCAGGGTCATCCCGTCGCGGAACAGCGCCTTGAAGGCGTCCGAGTTGACGTAGGACCTGCCGAAATCGACCCAGTCCTGATCGTCCCGGAACGTGACATCGAAGCCGTTCATCTGCCTCTCCTGTGCCGTCCGACGGCCCGGCTCGTTCCGATCCGGGACGCTCCGTCCGTGGCTTTCGGACGACGCCGCAATCCTAGCGCCGATTGGCCCGGACGGCAGGGTTCATGTTTTTTTAACCTTAACCCGCCGCCCGGGATCTGGAGAAGGCCCCCGGATGGCGGCACGCGCGCTCAGAACGAGGCGCGGATACCGCCGAAGACGCTGCGGCCGCTCCCGGGATAGAACGCGGCCAGCGCGGCCGGGCCTCCGGCGGTCGCGGCGGCGTTGGCCACCACGGCGATGTCCGAGACGTAGCGGGCATTCGTGAGGTTGCGGGCATCCACGAACAGGGCGACGCCGTCGGCGAGGTCGAGGCCGGCCTCGAGGCCGAGCAGGGCGTAGCCGGGCACCCGCAGGGTGTTGGCGTGATCGGCGAAGGCGCCCTGCGGCACCCAGTCCAGCGACGGCGCGACGTGGAAGCCGCCCGGGTGCCGGTAGCTCAGGACGGTGCGCAGCACGTCCGTCGGGATCCCGGCGATGCGGTTGTTGCCGAAGACCGGGTCGCCGACGAACCGGAAATCGTTGTGGGTCCAGATCTGGGTCACGCTGAGACCGTCGCCCGCCACCGCGAGGTCGCGGACGAGGTCCAGGGTGACCGCCGCCTCGACGCCCTGGTGGACGGAGCGGGGGGTGTTGAAGGTGGCGGCCGGGATGTTGAGGCCGGGATTCGTCGCGAAGTTGATCAGCTCGTCGCGCAGGTCCGAGCGGTAAAGGGTTACGTCGAAGGCGAGGCGGTCGACGCGCCCGCGGGCGCCAGCCTCGTAGGTCCAGGCGCGCTGCGCCCGCAGGGGCACGAAGGTGGTGCTCAGGAGGTTCTGCTGCACGAGGTCGGAGAAGTCCGGCACGTCCCGGGACCGGACGACGTCGCCGAAGATCTGGATGTCGGGCCGCGGCTGCCACAGCAGGCCGACCTTCGGATTGACGCCCGCGTAGGTCACGTCGGCGAAGCGCGGATTCGGGTTGCCGGGCAATCCGCCTTTGTCGCTGAAGGTCCGGTTCGACGAGAACGCCTTCGCGCCGGTCATCAGCGCCACGTCCGGCAGGAACCAGAAGCGGTTCTCGCCGTACGCCTCGACGCTCGAGGCGCTCTGCAGGGCGTTCAGCGTCTGCGCGCCCCGCTGACCGCGGACGTTGACGAATTGCAGCGCGGAATTCTGGCCCGCGAAGGCGCGCAGGCCCAGCACCACGTCGTCGCGGAAACCGTTGAGATCGAAGGTCCCGGCCCAGTGCGGGCTGATCCCGTAGGTCCAGCCGTCCTGGTCGATCGCCTGGAAGATCGGGTGGTACAGGCTCTTGTGGATCGCCCAGGTGTCGACGTCGAGCTTGCCCACGTCGAGCAGGAACGAGGTGCGGTTCGCGATCCGCTCCGTCTCGACCTTGCGGGACTGGTTGCCGGTGATCGCCGTCGGATTGGCCAGCGTCGGGGTCGAGAGGCTCTGGCCCAGGGTCAGGGTGCCCGGCAGCTTCTGATCGGTGATGTAGGTGCCGAGATAGAAGCGGGTCTCGATGTCGGGCGCGATCCGGTAGCCGATATTGGCGTTGAAGTTCTTCGTGGCCTGGGCCTCGTGGGCGCGGAACCCGTCGGAATTGGTCAGCGTCGCGTTGACCAGCACGTCGAGCGGCCCGTCGATGCGGGACATCTGCGCCTGCTCGCGGATCGTGCCGAAGCTGCCGCCGTCGACCCGCAGGATGTTGGGCGCCAGCGCCGTGTAGGCCGTGGGCGTGACCGCGTTGACCGCGCCGCCGAGCGTCGTCGCGCCGAAGGTCAGGGCGTTGCCGCCCTTGTAGACCTCCACCGAGCGCAGGGCGAGCGGGTCGACCTGATAGAAGTCGCCGCTCCCGTCCGCGAGGTTGAGCGGGATCCCGTCTTGCAGCAGCTCGATTCCGCGCAGGTGGAAGGCGCGGGCGATGCCGGAGCCGCGGACCGACAGGCGCAGCTCCTGCCCGTAGCGCTCCTGCACGTAGACCCCGGGCACGTCCTTGAGCACGTCGCGGAGCGTGTTGGTGTAGCGGTCCTGGAGGGCCGCGGCGTCGACGAAGGCCACGGAGCCGACGGTCCCCGCGAGGGCGGCCCTCTGGCGGTCGACGCTCGGCACCGAGAGCGAGCCGCGGGTCTCGTTCGGCGGCGCGTCCGTCGCGGCGGCGCCGACGACGCTGAGTTCGGACAGGGTGACCGAGGTGGCGGCGGACGGTGTCCGCGTCTGCGCTGCGGCCGGTATCGCGCAGGCGAGCAGCAGGAGCGCGGCGCGTCGGCCGGCCCGGACGTGGCGGGGCATGGGGCGGGATCCGTGTCTGGCGATCGGGGAGGATGGGGCGATCGGTCAGACGACGGGCGGGGCGCGGGCTCCGAGACCGCGACGCGGGGGCGCCCGCGGGAGGGCGACGNGGGGCCGCGGTCGGGCCGCGGCGCTCGCGGCTATCTCGCCCGCGACGCCGGCTTCGTGGATCTGCGCGCGTCACGGCTGTCGCCCGGCGGCCGTAGCTCCGTCCCGGGCGGCTAGTGCTGGTGCTGGTGCTGGCCGCCCGGCGCGCCCGCGCCGATCGGCGCCACCGTGAAGGTCACCGGCACGGCGCCGGCGCGCTGGAAGGTGAGCGTCCCCGCGACGGTCTCGCCCGCCTTCGGCGCGGCGGTCAGGTCCTCGAACATCAGGTGATAGCCGCCGGGCTTCAGCTCCACGGTCTCGCCGGGCTTGATGGTCAGGCCGTTCGTCACGGGCGCCATCTTCATGACGCCGCCCTCCATCGACATGGAGTGGATGTCGCTGCTCTTGGCGAACGGCACCGCGGCGCCCGTGAGCGTGTCGGGTGCGCTGCCCGTGTTGGTGATGCGCACGTACCCGCCGGCGACCTTCGCGCCGTTCGGCGTGGCGCGCAGCCACGGCGTCTCGATCGTCAGGTCACCGGCCTTCACGGTCGTCGCGGCCGCGGCGGTCCCGGCGGGCGGCGCGCCGGCCGCCTGCGCGACCTGGATGATCCGGAAGGACGGCGCGGCCGCCTTCAGGTCGTGGGCGTCCTGACCGGCCTTGGGGATCTCCGACCAGGAAAAGCTGCCCTCCGCGCAATCCTGCTGGACCGGGACGTAGACGGTCGCGCCGGGCTCGAACGTGCCGGCGACCTGCGCCAGGAAGGTGAACTCGTCGACCTGATCGTCCGGCAGGGAGCCGCCGCTCCATGTGATCGCCGTCACGCCCTCCGAGGCCGTGCCATGGTGGGTCGCGTAGGTCCTGGCGTAGGGGCCGCGCGTCGTCGCGAGGGTCCAGCCGGGCTTCGGCATCGGCTTGGCGCCGATCAGGCCCTCCGGAACGGTGACGCTCACGCGGGTCGTCGGCTTGCCGTTGCAGCCGTGCATGATCTGGACGACGCCGCGATACGGGGCGCCGGGGGCGGCCTGCTTGCGTTCCAGCACCGCGTGGGCCTGCGCCGCGGAGACGAGCAGCCCGAGGCCGAGGGCGGCCGAGACAAGGGTCTTCATGGGAATACATCCGTCCTGAGGGATCGATCCGAAGGGTGGTGATCGCTCAGGCGGATGGCGGCCCTCTCGGGGACGCTATGGTGCCGGGTGGCGCCCGCGCCCCGACGCTTCCGGCGAGGGGCCAGGCCGGGTGTCGATTCGCGGCCACGGACCACCGGACGCCGATGGCGGCCGCCCGCGGCGGGAGCGCCGGGCCGGTGGCCTGGGCGGCCGTGCAGCAGTCGCCGTGGTCGTGCGGGACGGGCGCACCCGGCAGGGCGGACCCGTCGGCATGCTGCGCGCAGAGACCGTCAGTGCCCGTCGGCAACGGCATCAGGCCGCCGAGAAACCCCTGGAGCAGGAGGGCGTAGAGCGCCAGCACGGCGATCGCGGCCCGCAGGGCCGGCCCGACACCTCGATCCGAAAGGGCCTCGCCCGAATCCATGCTGCTCCCGCGCGCCGTCCGAACCGGAAAGCTATGGCATCTCTGCCACACCGGCGCGGCGATGGCTGTTGCCAGGGCGCCGCACCCGGACACGGCGTGCGCTGGCGCACGGCGACGCCACATTCCGGCCCCTTCGATAGGGAGTCTTAACGCCATCCCGACACCGTGACGCCCGAGACAATCCGCTCCCGTCACGACCTGACGAACCCCGGACCAGAGCCAGCGACCGATGCGCAAGAAGGCACAAAACCGGTTCACCGCGATCCTCGGCGTCGCCGCCCTCGGCACGCTCGGCATCGGCGGCGCCCAAGCCCGCGATCAGGGCAACTATGCCCAGGCCGAGTGGGCGCAGGACTACGCCTCACCCGCCGGCATGCAGGTGCAGCGCGAGACGGTCCCGATCCTCTCGCCACAGACCGTGGCGTCCACCGAGCAGATGGTGGAGCGCTACAAGGACATCGTCGCCCGCGGCGGCTGGCGGCAGGTTTCCGGCGCCGACCATCTGCGGGTCGGCTCGCGCGGCCCGGCCGTGGCGGCCATCCGCCAGCGCCTGATCGTCACCGGTGACCTCGATCCGGCCGCGGGCGGGTCGGGCGTCTACGATTCGTACGTCGCCGCGGGCGTGAAGCGGTTCCAGGCCCGGCACGGCCTCAGCCAGACCGGCGCGATGACGATGGCCACCCAGCAGGCCATGAACGTCCCGGCCGAGGTGCGCCTGCGCCAGCTCGAGATCAACGTCGTGCGCCTGCGCTCCTACTCGGGCGATCTCGGACGGCGCTTCGTGATCACCAACATCCCGGCCGCGCTCGTCGAGACGGTCGAGAACGGTCAGGTCGTCACGCTCCACGCCGCCGGCGTGGGCAAGATCGACCGCCAGTCGCCGATCATGAACACCAAGGCGACGCAGATCAATTTCAACCCGACCTGGACGGTCCCGGCTTCCATCGTGAAGAAGGACCTGATCCCGAAGATGCAGAAGGATCCGAACTACCTCACGGACAACAAGATCCGGATCCTGTCGAACGGCTCCGAGGTCTCGCCGAAGTCGGTGAACTGGTTCTCGGACGAGGGCACCCGCTACACCTACCGGCAGGATTCGGGCGCCGACTTCAACTCGATGGGCATCGTGCGCATCAACATCCCGAACCCCTACGGCGTGTTCATGCACGACACGAACACCAAGGGCGTGTTCGGCGACGATTTCCGCTTCATCTCGTCGGGCTGCGTGCGCGTGCAGAACGTGCGCGAGTACATCACGTGGCTGCTGAAGGACACGCCCGGCTGGGACCGCCAGAAGGTCGAAGAGGCGATCGAGAGCGGCAAGCGCGTCGACGCCAACATCGCCCAGCCGGTGCCGGTCTACTGGACCTACATCACCGCTTGGTCGACACCGGACGGCATCGTCCAGTTCCGCGACGACATCTACAAGCGCGACGGCGTGAATGTGCCCTCGACCATCGGCGCGCCGACCCCGGTCGCCAGCGCCGAGCCGATGCCGCAGACCTTCGAGCCCGGCGACGAGGAGTAGTCGATCCGCGGGCGCCGGCCGCTCCCGGCGACGCCCGCCCGTCGCACCCGATCCGAGGCCCGCACCTCTGCCGAGGCGCGGGCCTCGCGCGTTCGGGGCCACCTCTGTCATCCGGAGGTCAAACGCGTCTGCTTGGCCGCGGGGGGCTGCGTCCCGGAGCCGGGCTCCGCCCGTCCGCGGGACGACGCGCCGCGAAGCCGTGCAGGAGCCGCCCATGTCGCGCGACACAAAACCCGGAGGCCTGACCCGCCGGGGCACCGTAGCGGGCGCCGCCGCCCTCGGCCTCGTCGCGGGCCGGGCCGGCGCGCAGGAGGCCGCCGGGGCCGCTGAGGCCATCGGGATCGTCACCGCGCGCGACGCGGCCGGCGTGGAGCCGGTCCCGCTGCCGGGCGTGCTGGTCTCCAACGGTCGCGAGATCGCGCGGACCGACGACCGGGGCCGCTACCGCCTGCCGATGCCGGGCGACGGCGCGGTCTTCGTCATCAAGCCGCCCGGCTACGCCCTGCCGCGCGACGCCGACAACGTGCCCCGGCACTCTTACATTCACCAGCCCGGGGGCACGCCCGCGGAGCTCGGCCTGCGCTACCGCGGGCTCGCCCCCACCGGCCCGCTCCCGGCCTCGATCGACTTCACCCTGACCCGCACGGACGAGCCGGACGACTTCGACGTCGTGCTGTTCACCGATCCCCAGCCCGAGAGCCGGTTCGAGCTGGACCACGTGCGGGACACCGCGGTCGCCCGCGCCCTCGCGATCCCGGCGGCCTTCGGCCTGACCACCGGCGACGTGCTGTTCGACGATCTCTCGCTCTACGGCCGGTCCAACCGGATCGTCGGGCGGATCGGCCTGCCCTGGTACAGCCTGCCGGGCAACCACGACCTCAACATGCAGGCGCCGGACGCGCGCTATAGCCGCGAGACCTGGAAGCGGGTGTTCGGGGCACCGACCTACGCGTTCCGGCACGGCCGGGCGTGGTTCGTGATGCTCGACAACGTCGAGTGGCTCGGGCCGCCGGTTCCGGTCGGCGCCAACACCTACCGAGGGCGGATCGGCGACCGCAACCTGGCCTTCCTGCGCAACCTCCTGGCCGAGATCCCGCGCGACGACCTGATCGTGCTGGCCATGCACATCCCGCTGCACACCGACACCGCGCCGGACGATCCGCGCAACACCACCACCGACCGCGCCGCGCTCCTCGCACTGCTCGCCGGCCGCAAGGTCCTGAGCCTCGCCGGCCACACTCACACGACCGAGCACCATGACCTCGCCGACGGGCACCACCACCACGTGCTCACCGCCGTCTCGGGCTCGTGGTGGAGCGGTCCCGACACCCGCACCGGCATCCCGTCGGCCGACAGCCGCGACGGCACGCCGAACGGGTTCCACGTCCTGTCGATCCGCGGCACCGCCTACACGTCGCGCTACGTCGCCGCGCAGGGCCAGCCGGACGAGACGATGCGGATCCTGTTCGAGAGCGAGCTGCGGGCCGGCGCGCCCGAGGTGGTGCGCTGGACCCGGCCGGTGCAGGGTCTCCGGCCGCCGGTGCCGCAGGACGCGCTCACCGACACGACCCTGGTGGTGAACGTCTTCGACGGCGGCCCGCGCACGCGGCTCGCGTTCCGGATCGGGGACGCGCCGCCCCGGCCGATGGCGCGGACCCGCCGCCTCGACCCGTTCGTCACCGAGCTCTACGAGCGCTACCCGGAGACCAGGAAGAGCTGGGTCAAGGCGGTGCCCTCGACCCATATCTGGACGGCGCGACTGCCGGACGACCTCGCGCCCGGCGCCCACCGGGTGACCGTGGAGGGCGCGGACGAGTACGGCCGCCCGATCCGCGGCTTCACGGTGCTGGAAGTCACCGGGGAGCGCGGCCGGGGCTGAGACCGGGCGCCGGTCGTCCGGCGCCCGCGCGGCTCAGGCCGCCAGCTGGCGGGCGCCGTGGCCGCCTTCACGGATCTCCTCGACGATCTTCGCGCAGAAGGCGTCGAGGTCGCCCGGGTTGCGGCTCGTGACGATGCCGTGGTCGGTGACGACTTCCTTGTCGTGCCAGCGTCCGCCGGCATTGATCACGTCGGTCCGGATCGAGCTGAACGAGGTCAGGTCGCGGCCCTTGGCCGCGCCGGTCTCGATGAGCAGCCACGGGGCGTGGCAGATCGCGGCCACGACCTTGCCGGAGGCCAGGAAGCTCTTGATCAGGGCGAGGGCCTGCGGCTCGAGCCGGAGCTTGTCCGGATTGATCTGGCCGCCCGGGAGGACGAGGGCGTCGTAGGAGGCCGGGTCGACCTGCTCCAGATCGGTGTCGACCGCGACCGCCTTGCCCCAATCGGTCTTGTCCCAGCCGCGGATCGTGCCCTTGCTCTGGCGCGACTGGGGGGCGGCGACGGTCACGGTGGCGCCGGCCTCGGTGAGCTTCGTCTGCGGGACGGTCAGCTCGCTCTCCTCGAAACCGTCCGTGGCGAGGATCAGGATCTTGGCTTGGCGGATGTCGGGCATGGCGGGTCTCCGATTCGGGGATCTCCCCGGCTAACGGAGGGTCGTCCCGCCCGTTCCCGCGGCCCTGGGCCGCCGGCCGCGTGTAGGAGCGGACGCCGGGCCGGCGTTCGGAACCCCCGCGAGGGCGGCCCGTTGGTCCCCATCCCAACCACCAGGAGTCGCGTCATGGCCAATCCCGGCCTTCCCGAGCCCACGCCCGGCGACCTGCCGCCGCCCCCGCCGGTGCCCGAAGAGCAGCCCGATATCGGCCCGACCGGCCCGCGCACGCCCTATCCGGTGAACGATCCCGGGATCGGCGAACCCGGCGGTCCGGGCTCCGAGCCGGACATCTTCCCCGGCACGCCGACGGATCCGGGTACGCGCATGTGACGGCGCCCGCGACGGCTGTGCGCCCGGCCGTCAGTGACCGCCGTGCGAGGTCCGCACGTCGCGCGGGGCATTGAGGATCTCGGAGAGGCTCGTCACGACGTGGCGGGCCTCTTCGTCCGTCAGGCGGAGCTGGAACGGCGGCAGCGCGCCGGCCTGCAGGGCGACCACCGCCTGGCCCTCGTCGTCGGTGCCGATCTCGATGGCCGACGACGTCACGTCGAGCATGGCGACCTCCTCGTCGCCCATCTCGTCGGCCATGTCGGGCTCGTCGGTATCGTCGATCGCCGTGAGGAGCTGCCCGACGGCGCGCACCAGCGCCCGGGCGGCGCGGGCATCCATCACCACCGCCGTCGCCTGATCGTCCTTCTGGAAGGAGAGCTGGATGTTCGCACCGTCCAGCGAGACCGAGATGCCTGCCATGTATCGTCCAGAGCCACGCGCCTTAACTGCTTGAGCGCATTCCGTATATGCATCGTGAATGCCCGGAATCACAGGGGGCGGTGCCGCTCGGCTGCCTCCCGGACCGGGCCTGCGACGCAGATGATACGCCGCCCATGCCTTGTTGCGGCCGCAGCCTGCGCCTAAATACGTCCTCGGGGGGCTTATCCACCGAGGCTGACGCTGTTCAAGGTTCAGCGACTCGCGCCCCGCCGCACTGGCCAAATCCAGAAAGACCGTGGTGCATCACGCGGCCCCCGTGCCGCGCGGATGGCCTATGGACGAACGAGGTACACTACGTGAATACCGGCACTGTGAAGTGGTTCAATGAGACCAAGGGCTACGGTTTCATCCAGCCCGACGATGGCGGCAAGGACGTGTTCGTCCACATCTCGGCCGTTGAGCGCGCCGGAATGCGCAACCTGATCGAGGGCCAGCGGATCACCTACGAGATCCTCACGGACAAGCGCAGCGGCAAGGACGCCGCGGGCAACCTGCAGGCGGCCTGACCGTCACGGGTTCTGATGCGCCTCCCGCGGCTGTCGGTGCGCCAGCGTGCGCAACCGGAGGTCGCGGGTGACGCCTGAAGCGGCCGCCAGACGCGGTTCCCCCTTCCGACGCTGCCTTCCCGGGCGAGACTGCCCGGATCGGGTCGCGTCGGAGGCAATATCCCAGAAACGACGCCGGGCGCAGCCAACGTCCGGTCCAGAAAAGAAAAGACATTGATGCTATTCGAGTACACACGGCGCCGCGGCGTCCGTTCCCCCGTCACCGATGCCCCGACCTTCCGGGTCGGCAAGCTGGCGCGGGCCAAGACCGCGGATCAGACCGGGGCCGATCTCAGCAACCTGATCGACCGGTCCTACAACTACCACTCCCCGCGTGAGCTGCACTGGCATCTCGCCGAGCGTCTCGGGCTCGCGCCCGCCGCGGTGAAGATCCGCGAGGCCGCGGCGGCCTGAGGCCGTCCGCCGCTCGCGCGGGATCGTCCGGGGCCTCGGCCTCAGCGGTCCCAGGCGGCGAGCACCGGCTCGCGCAGGCCCACCGGCGCGGCGAGCAGCTCGCCGTGCACCGGGTCGGCCCGATTGTACGGCGTCGCCGCCCCGGAGAAATCGCAGACGACGCCGCCCGCCTCGCGCAGAACGAGGTCGGCGGCGGCCAAGTCCCAGTCGCGGGCATTCCCTGAGATCATCCCGACATCGACCGTCCCGTCCGCCACGCGGGCGAGCCGCAGGGCGAGGGACGGGATCCGCGCGATCACCTCGAAATCCGGGTCCGCTCCGGCGCCCCGGGCCAGGCGGTCGAGCATCGGCTTCGGGCCGGTGATGCGGGCGCCCGGCAGGCTCTGCCTGGGATCGACGCGGATCGGCTCGCCGTTCCGCGTCGCGCCGCGCCCGCGCACGGCCTCGTAATCCGCGTCGCCCACCGGCGCGTGGACGAAGCCGATCAGCGGCTCGCCGCGCGACAGGAGCGCCACCGCGATCGACCAGTCCGGATGGCCGGACAGGAAGGCCCGCGTCCCGTCGATCGGGTCGACGATCCAGACGAGATCGTGGCCCAGGCGGGCCGGGTCGTCGGCCGTCTCCTCCGACAGCCACGCCGCCCGCGGCACGAGGGCGCTCAGGCGCACCTTCAGGAAGGCGTCGACCGCGACGTCCGCCTCGGTCACCGGCGAGCCGCCGGCCTTCGACCAGATGCGGGCCGAGGTCTGTCCGCCGAGCCTGAAGAACGGCCGGGCGATGTCGGCGGCCTCGCGCATCACGGCGCGCAGCTCCGGCATCAGGGCGGATACGGCATCGTCGGTGAGAGGCTCGGGCATCGCGCTCCGCGTGGAATCCGTGCGGCCCGCGAGGGCCCAGCCGTCCGGCCCGTCCGCCGACGCGGACGTCCGGGCCCGCCTGGGCTCACCCGCTCGGGCTGAGAAGACCCGGCGCGGAGGATCGCGCGCCCGGTCGCCCCGTTGTACGGCGCCGCCCGCAGCGCCACAAGGACGCTGGTTGATCGATCGATAACGACCGATCTGCGCAAGGAAATGTTGAGCATTCAAGGAAGCATTGAGCATTCCGCAAATGACAGCGCTGTCCAGATTCGCTTAACGACGGCTCTTAAGCGGTGCGGAGGAGTTCGGGTGCGATTTTGCTTGGCATAACGGACGGCCCGACAGGGGCCGCCACTTGCTCCAGGGACTCGGACCGATGAACACTTCCCCGGCCACGGACAGAAGCCACGCAGGACCCTCGATGCACGGTGCCGACACCGCGCCCCGCTTCGTCGCCTCGCCGCTTCCGGTGATCGGCCGCGCCTCCGGCGCGCGCCGGGCCGCCGGGATCGCGCTCGCCTACGCCGCCGAGGACGCGGAGATCGTGGGCGCCGACCGGTTCAGCCTGATCCTCGTCGATGACGAAGGGGACGTGCTGCAGCGCCTCGGCAGCTTCGAGGAGGACGACGTCGTCGCCGTGTGGCGCGACATCGCGGCGCGGGCGGGCCTCGTGCGGATGATCGTCCGGGAGGACGGCCTCCTCGTCCCGGTCTCCCAGCAGATCGGCCGGCTGATTCTCGGTCAGGTCCGCATCCGTCGCCGCCATGCCGGCCTCGGCCGCCGCCGCCCGCGCTTCCTCGCCCGCCGCAAGACCGGCCGGCTGCCGGCGCGCCCGCAGATCTTCCGCGGCGAGAACGAGATCATCGCCCGCACCTGAGGGGGCGGCCGCGCCTAGAACAGGTTGCGTAGCACGGCGTCGGCGGTGAGGCCGACGAACAGGATCAAGCCCGCGTCCCGGTTCGACCGGAACAGCGTGAGAGCCCCGCGGCCGTCGCGTTCGCGCAGCGACAGGACCTGCCAGGCGAGGTGCCCGGCGAAGGCGGCGACCCCCAGATACCCGACGAGCCCCGCTCCGGCCCCGCGCGCCGCCAGCACCACGAACAGAGTGGCCAGCGCGTAGCAGAGCCCGATGGCGAGCCGCACGTGCCGGCCGAACAGGCGGGCCGAGGACCGGATCCCCGCGATCTCGTCGTCTTCGATATCCTGCACCGCGTAGATCGTGTCGTAGCCGATCACCCAGCACAGGGCGCCCGCGTAGAGCAGCAGCGCCGGCGGGTCGAGGCGGGCGAACACGGCGGCCCAGCCCATCAGCGCGCCCCAGGCGAAAGCGAGGCCCAGGATCGCCTGCGGCAGCGGCATGACCCGTTTCATGAACGGGTAGATCGCCACCGGCAGGAGCGAGCAGAGGCCGATCACCACCGCCTCGGCGTTGAACTGCAGCAGGACGGCGAGCCCGATCAGGGCCTGGATCACCAGGAACAGGGCCGCGTGGCGGGGCCGCACCTGCCCGGAGGGCAGGGGGCGCAGGCGCGTGCGCTCGACCTGCGCGTCGAGGTCGCGGTCGGCGATGTCGTTGTAGGTCGAGCCCGCCCCGCGCATCGCCACCGCGCCGATCAGGAACAGGAGGCAGTGCCAGGGATCGGGGAAAGCCTGGTCCGCGGCGATCGCCGCCAGGGCGGCCGACCACCAGCAGGGCAGGAGGAGGAGCCACCAGCCGATCGGCCGGTCGATCCGGGCGAGGCGCAGGTAAGGGCGCCAGGGACGGGGCGCCCGCCGGTCGACCCAGTGCCCGGAGACGGCATCGGCCGGTCGCCCGTCGTCAAACACCGTGCCGTTCATCGGTCGGATCTCCGGTCGTCCCGCACGTGAATCCCCCGCCGCTGCAGAGGGGGGACCCGCGCCGGATCCGTGATCCTCTCAGACGATCTCAGAGAGCGCCCTGCGGCAGCTTGAAGCTTCCGGTCAAGCCCGGACCGCCGAGCAGCCCGCCGCCGCCGCCGCCTGCCTGAGCCTGGGCCTGTGCGCGGGCCTGCGCCTCCATCTTGGTCGCCTGGGCGGCGACGCTGCAGATCTTGGTGCGGATGCCGCTGACCTTCATGTGGTCGGCCTTGAAGCCCTCGGCGAAGGAATCGGGGATCGAGCACCATTCCTTGTTGGCGGCGATCCACTTCATGCCCTCGGCGCCGTTGGACTGGAGCTTCCCGAACAGGGCGCAGGCCTCCTGCGGAGTCATCTTCTTCTTGGACTGCGACGCCGCGTTGGCGCGGCCGACCAGGGCCTTGCGCTCGGCCAGGGTCTTCTGGATGGCGCCGCATTCGGGGGCCGCGCTCTGCGCGAACGCCGCCGTGCCGAACAGAACGGTGCCGACCAGCACCGCCGCCCCCAGCTTCAGACTCCCCTTCGCCATTCCGCGACTCCCTCGACGCCCCTGCCGAATCCGCGAGCGGCCGGCTCTCTTCCGTTCCGTTGGGTTCGCCATAGGATTGTGGCGTCATTCGAGCGGCAAACCGGCTGCGCCATGCACCGGTGGACTGCCTGCCGAAAACCGGGGCTCGTAACCATTCGGCAACACTTTCGACGCCGCGCTCCGCGTTGACAGCCTCGCCGGCCCGCGCGACCACGCCGCCATGCCGGCCTATGACTTCACCGCTCCGCGCCTTCACGTCGCGGCCGATCTCGCCGCGGGGGTGATTCTGCCCCTCGACCGTGCCCAGGCCAACTACCTGCTCAACGTGCTGCGCCGCGGGCCGGACGATCCGGTCCTGGTCTTCAACGGCCGCGACGGCGAGTGGCGGGCGCATCTGGTCCAGACCGGGCGCAAGGGTGCCGACCTGCGCGTCGCCGCGCGGACGCGTCCGCAGCCCGGGCGCGCCGACCTGCACTACCTGTTCGCCCCGCTGAAGAGCGCGCGCCTCGACTACCTCGCGCAGAAGGCGGTGGAGATGGGAGCCGGGACGATTCGGCCGGTCATCACCCGGTTCACGCAGGGCGACCGCGTCAACATGGACCGGCTGCGGGCCAACGCCGTCGAGGCCGCCGAGCAGTGCGGGATCCTGGCGATTCCCGATTGTCCGGAGCCCGAGCGCCTCCCGGCCGCGCTCGCGGCCCTGGCGCCCGAGCGGCTCCTGGTCTTCTGCGACGAGGACGCGCCGGTGTGCGATCCGGTCGCGGCGCTGAGGGCTGCCGGCGACCCGCTGGCGCCGCCCCCGCTCGCCGTGGTGGTCGGTCCCGAGGGCGGCTTCTCGGAGGAGGAGCGGGCGCTGATCCGGGCGCGGCCGAACACCGTGGCGCTCTCCCTCGGGCCGCGCATCCTGCGGGCCGACACCGCCGCGGTCGCCGTGCTGGCCCTGGTCCAGGCGGTGCTGGGCGACGCGCGCTGACGGTGCGCCGGTCCGGTCCATGTGTGCCCGCGCACATGGGAGGACTGCGCCGGCCGATTGTTCCGTCGGATCAGACGTGAAGCGGCGCGCCGGTCGAGGCCGCCGCGTTGTGGGTTCACGGCGGCTCGATTATGTCCCGGATCGGACGCCGCCTGCGCCGCGTGCTCATCGGGGTCGGGGGCGGGTGTCCGCCCGGATCCCGCTCGCGAGAGCGGGTTTGTACCGGGTGGATCCGCCGGAGCAGTCCGGCGCGCCCGTTCCCAGGCACACGTCAGACGCACGGGCAGGCAGCGCATGGCGCGCGACAGCAACGACACCACGCCGCTCACCACGCGCGCCGAACTGATCGACTGGTTCGCGGCGGGCGAGAAGCCGCGCGCGCGCTTCGCGATAGGCACCGAGCACGAGAAGATCCCGTTCTATCGGGAGACCCGGACACCCGTGCCCTACGAGGGCGACCGCGGCATCCGGGCGCTGCTCGAGGGGCTCGCCCGCGAGACCGGCTGGGAGCCGATCCTCGATCTCGGCAACATCATCGGCCTGTCGGCGGAGGCGGGCGGCGCGATCTCGATTGAGCCCGGCGGCCAGTTCGAGCTGTCCGGCGCCGCGCTTCCCGACGTTCACGCCACGGCGGCGGAACTCGCCACGCACCTCGCCGCCACGAAACGGGTCGCCGATCCCCTGGGCATCGGCTTCCTGACGCTGGGCATGAGCCCGCGATGGCGGCGCGACGAGACGCCGGTCATGCCCAAGAGCCGCTACCGAATCATGGCCGGCTACATGCCGAAGGTCGGGTCCCTCGGCCTCGACATGATGCTGCGCACCGCCACCGTGCAGGTGAATCTCGATTTCGCCTCCGAGGCCGACATGGTGCGCAAGATGCGCGCGTCCCTGGCGCTGCAGCCGGTCGCGACCGCGCTCTTCGCCAACTCGCCCTTCACAGACGGCCGGCCGAACGGCTTCCTGTCGCGCCGGTCCGAGATCTGGCGCGACACGGATGCCCACCGGACCGGAATGCTGCCCTTCGCGTTCGACGCGGGGTTCGGCTACGAGGCCTATGTCGACTGGCTGCTCGACATGCCCATGTACTTCGTCAAGCGGGGCGACACCTACCACGACGTGTCGGGCGCCTCGTTCCGCGACCTGATGGCCGGCAAGCTCCCGCAGCTGCCCGGGGAGTTCGCCACGGTCTCCGACTGGGCCAACCACGCCTCCACGGCCTTCCCGGAGGTGCGGCTCAAGCGCTTCCTGGAGATGCGCGGCGCCGATGTCGGCGACCCCGGCATGATCGCCGCCCAGGCCGCCTTCTGGGCGGGGCTCCTCTACGACGAGTCGGCCCTCGACGCGGCCCTCGACCTCGTGAAGGGGTGGAGCCCGGCCAACCGCGAGGCCGCGCGGGCGACCGCGCCGCGCCTGGGTCTCGCGACGCCGGTGGCCAACACCACGCTCGGTTCCGTCGCCGCCGAAGCGCTGGCGATCGCCCGGGCGGGACTCCGGGCACGGGGCCGCCGCGACGCCGAGGGCCGGGACGAGGTGATCTACCTGCAGCCGCTCGAGGCGATCGTCGCCGCCGGGCGCACGCGGGCCGAGGATCTGCTCGCCGACTACGAGGGGCGCTGGGGCGCCTGCGTGCGCCCGGCGTTCACCGAATGCGTCTTCTAGCGACCGCCTGAGCGACTACCGCGGCCCGCGCGAATCGCCGTTGGAACGTGCTAATGGAACGTTCCGACAAGGCGTCACGATCAGGGAGAGGCCGCATCATGACCCGCATCATCGCCGCAATCCTCGCCGGGCTGGCCTCCGTGGCGGCGAGCCCCGGTACAGGGCGGGCCGCCGACCTCGCGCCGATCCAGGGCGCAGGCCCGGCGCCGACGCCGAGCCGCTGGCACGCCGGAGCCGCCGGCCGGATCGCCGGCACCGTCGCCGCACGCGGGCGGCCGGAGTACAGCTACTACGGCGAGTACGGCTATCCCGCGCCGTTCGGCTACGGCTACGCCTACGCGCCCGTCCCGAGCCGCGGCTTCGACTACGGGTACCACGGCCCCCGCTACGTCTGGACGGCGCCGGACAGCTATTCGGGACCCGCCTTCGGCTACTACGAATGGTGAGAGCGCCACTGGCTTCCGAGCGCGGCGGTGCCTATGACCGCCGGGGCCGGCAACCGCGCCGGTTCGGGAGCTTCCGGGGTGCGGGACGAGGATCCGGACTGCGTCGACCTCGACCTGAGCGGGCTCAAATGCCCGCTCCCGGTTCTGCGCACGCGGAAGGCGCTGCGCGGCCTGGCCCCCGGCCGGACGCTGGTGGTGACCTGCACCGACCCGCTGGCCGCCCTCGACATCCCGAACCTCGTGCGCGAGGAGGGCGCCCGCCTCGACGCCGCCGAGCGGCTGAGCGAGGGGCGCCTGCGCTTCCGCATCACCGTGTCCGCAAGGCCGCCGCATTCCTGAACGATCCGTCGCGCTCCAGCAGCGAGGCGAGATCGGAATGGCACCACGGATCGGGGGCGTGCGCCTCGTACATGACGGTTGGGCGCGCTACCTCGTCGCCGAGGTGATGCAGGAGGACGGAACCCGCATCACGCGGGAGATGGAGGATCACGGCCGGGCCGTGGCGGTGCTCCCCTACGATCCGGACCGGCGGGTCGCCACGCTCGTCTCGCAGTTCCGGGCGCCGGTCCTGTACTCGGGCGGGCCGCCGAGCCACATCGAGGTGCCGGCCGGGCTCCTCGACGAGGGCGCCTCCGAGGACGAGGCGCGGCGCGAGGCGATGGAGGAGACCGGCCTGCGCCTGAGCGCCCTCGACTTCGTCGCGAGCGCCTGGTCGATGCCGGGGATCTCCACGGAGCGGATGGACCTGTTCCTCGCCGCCTATGGTGAGGCCGACCGGACCGGGACGGGCGGCGGGCTCGCCGCCGAGGGCGAGGCCGTGGCGGTCCACGAGATCCCGCTGCCGGAACTGGCCGCCATGGGCTGCCGCGGGGCAATCACCGACATGAAGTCGCTGACCCTGCTCTTCGCGCTCCAATTGCGGCGCCCGGACCTGTTCGCGGAGCGGCGCTGAGATCAGCCGGCGCGCCGCCGGAACTGGTCCCGCGCGGCGAGGCCGATGAAGCGCCACGACTTGATGAAGTAGCGCCGGAACAGCCGGCGCGGCGCCTGCAGGAACCGGTAGATCCACTCCAGGCCGAGGCGCTGCATCAGCCCTGGGGCGCGCGGCAGGAACCCGGCCGCGACGTTGAGAGCGTCGCCGACGCAGAAGACCACCGGCTCGCCGAGCGTCTGGCCGTGGCGATCCACCCAGATCTCGGATTTGGGCGCGCCGACGCCCATCACCAGGAGCGTCGTCCCGTGGGCGCGGATCCGCTCCGCCAGGGCGCGGCTGTAGGCCACGTCGTGCTCGAAGCCGAAGGGCGGCACGGCGCTCGCCACGGCGCCGGGCGGAAGGCCCGCCGCCTGCAGCCGGGTCGCCAGCGCGTCCGCCGCGTCCTGGCGCGCGGAGACGAAGAAGACCCGCTTCGCGAAGGCCGGCGGATCGGCCAGGACGCAGCCCAGGAGATCGTGGCCGGTGATCCGGTGCACGGGCTTGGCGCACGCCTTCCGGGCCAGCCAGACCAGCGGCATCCCGTCGAGCGTCCTGGCGGCGGCGCGGGCGTAGGCCTCGCGGAACGGCGCGTTCTCGCTAAGCTGGACGATGTGATCGACGTTCGCGGTCACGATCATGCGCGGGCGGCCGTCTCGCCGTGCCGCGATGTCGGCCACGAGGGCCGCGGCGGGACCGGTGTGGAACCGGTAGCCGAAGAGTTCGACGGTCGCGCCGGTCTGCGGCGACCCGGCCGCCGCGGAGGCCGGTGCGCTCACCGTGTGTGCCTCCCCGAGGATCGGATCCATAGCGCTCAGGTAGAGGCTGATCTCGCCGATGTCACGCATCGGCGGCCCGGAAGCTCGCGGCGGGCCGGGTGGCGGCGCGCAGGTTGCGGCGGCGATCGCTGTCGGCGCCCAGCATCAGGGCGATGCCGCCGCCGAGCAGCAGGCCGAGGACGAGCGCCACCGGCAGGACGATCTTGGGCGAGGGCGGGAAGGTCCGCTGGCGCGCCGGCACCGCGGCCGAGATGATCCGGACGTTGGTGGTGTTCAGCCGCTCCTGCTCGCTCGCCTCGCGGGCCCGCTTCAGGTAGGCCTCGTAGATGCCGCGGCGGGCGTCGAGGGTCCGCTCCAGCTCGCGCAGGCCGACATAGGCCCGGTCGCTGGACGCGGTCTCGTTCTTCACCCGGTCGAGATTGGCCCGGATCGCCGCCTCGCTGGCGGCGGCGCGGTCGTAATCCTTCTGAGTCGTCTCGATGATCCGCTCCTTCTCGCGCTGGATCAGGCGCTGCAGGTCGCGCTGCTGCGCGTACTGCTCGGCCATGGCCGGGTGGCGCTCGCCGAGGCGGGTGGCGAGCTCCGCGGTGTTGCGGGACAGGGTGGCGTATTGCTGCCGCAGGGCCTGCATCTCCAGGCTCTGCAGCATCTCCGGCAGGGCGGTGCTGGGATCCGACGAGCGCATGCGGCGCGCCTGCTCCAGGCGCGACTTGGCCTCGGCGGTCTTGATCGAGGCGGTGACGAGCTGCTGGTTCAGGTCGCCGAGCTGCTGGTCGGTGAGCAGGCGGCCGCTGGCGGCCACGAGCTTGTGATCCTCGCGGTAGCGCACCACGGCGCTCTCGGCCTGCTCGACGTCGCGCTTGAGGCTGTTGAGCCGGCCCGCCAGGGCGTCGGAAGCGCGCCGCGCGGTCTCGGTCCGGGCCGCGGCCTCCTCGGCGAAGTAGGCGTCCCCGACGGCGTTGGCGATGCGGGCGGCCTTCTCGGGATCGCGGGACTGCACCGAGACGTCGATCACGAAGGTCCGCTCGGCACGCCGGACGGTGAGCCGGTTCTGCAGCGTGTCGAGGGCGGTGATGACCGGGTCGCGGCTCGCCGGCGGGGGCAGCATGCCCAGCGCGCCCTTGATCCAGGTCAGGGTCGGGTTGTTGCCGTCCGGCAGGACGAACTCGTCGTCCTGGTCGAGGTGGAGCTTGGCGATCACCCGGCGCAGGACGCTGTCCGACTGGATCACCCGCACCTGGCTCTCGGCGATCGACACGCCGCTGTCGGCCTGAGGCTGGCGCGCGTTCACGTCGTTCTCGACGACGCGCAGGTCGCTCGGATCCACCAGGACCTGGATGCTCGACGTGTAGCGCGGCGGGATCAGGCCGAGGAGCGCCACGGCCACCGCGACCATGAACAGGCCGCCGAGCACGATGAAGCCGCTGCCGCGCCACAGGCGGCGCAGGATCACCCGGCCGTCCGTCGGCGGCGCGACCTGCGGCAGCACCATCCGCACGGGCTGTTCGCCGCTCATCCGCGTCGAGAAGTCGAACATACGCCCCGCTCCCTGACCTGCCTCGGCGGAGACCGCCGCCCGTCACCAGCCTCGCCGCCGTTCCCGTTCTGACCCGCTTCGTGCCGATCTGGAACAGGCGCTCGCCCGAGGCGCTACCGTCTTCGGGAGACCAGCAATCAACATACCGGGCCAGTAGTGTCGCCCCGATGCGGCACTTGCTCCAGGAAGCCGCCAGATATCGGTTACCGATGCAGTCCTAACTGTCACGACAATCGGCCGTGAAAAGTTCCCGATTTGTTGGGGACTACGCAGGCCGTGTCAGCGATCGCCCTCGTGTGCGACAATTGACTCCAGCGATTCGTAGGCTGCGGGGTCGCCGGCCAGGAAGCGCTGGAAGCGCGCGCCGTCCTCGGCCGCGGCCGCGTTCCAACGCGCGACGTTGGCCCGGCTCATCCCGGCGGCGCGGGCCAGGGCCCCGTCGCGGATCCAGCCGGCGAGCGCGCCCGCGGCCGCGTCGGGCTGCTCCGGCCGGATCAGCAGGGCGGACGCGTCCAGCACCTCGCGGAACACCGGATCGTCGGGCGCCACCACCGGCAGGCCACCGTGCTGCACCTCCAGCAGCGGCAGGCCGAGTCCTTCGGCCTTGGAGGTGGAGACCAGCAGATGGCAAGAGCCGGCGAGGGCGCGCAGTTCGGCGTCGGCGAGGTAGCCGTAGCGGTGCAGGAACGGTGGCGGTGTCTCCAGGAAGGCGTGCTGCCCCCAGCCGACCCGGCCGACGAGGTGGAGCTCCGCCGGGATGCCGGCGCGGATCAGCGCCGCCGTCAGCGCGAGGGTCGCCGGGTAGTTCTTGCGCGGCTCGATGGTGCCGATGGCCAGGATCCGCAGCGGCCGGCCGGGCGCGTAAGCCGCCGGTCCCGGCAGGTCGTCCAGGCCGAAGGCGTCGCGGACGGGGGGGCGCAGCAGGGCGACGCGGGCGCGCTTGGCGCAGAGCGCGCGCACGTCCGCCCCGGTGGTGCGGCTGTTGACGAACAGGTTCGGGCACCAGCGCAGGGCCAGGGCGAAGCTCGGGCTCATGTAGATCCGGCTGCGCAGGCTGAGATCTTCCGTCCGGGTGAGCAGGAACGTGTCGTGGACGTAGAGGAGGCAGCGCGAGGCCGCGACGGCGCAGAGCGGCCCGGGCGGGAAGCCCGGGAACAGGAACAGGGCGTCCCGATCGGTCAGCGCCCGCACCGGCAGGCCGAGCTGCTGCGCGGCGACCATGCCGGGCAGGGAGCCCGCCCTCACCGGCCGCACCGTGTGCGGGG
Organism: Methylobacterium mesophilicum; assembly: GCF_036441335.1. Taxonomy (GTDB): domain Bacteria; phylum Pseudomonadota; class Alphaproteobacteria; order Rhizobiales; family Beijerinckiaceae; genus Methylobacterium; species Methylobacterium mesophilicum_B. Next base: position 136,988 of record NZ_MLBW01000005.1, on the reverse strand, counting down.
CGAGGCGGTCCGGCGCGAACAGGTCGAGGGTGACCCGCTCGATCCCCGTGACGTGGGCGCGCAGATGGGTCTGATCGAGGTAGATCCGCCGCCGCGCCGGCACCGACCGCGCGCCGCCCGGCCTGTCGCCGCGGGCCGTCACGGCCGGCTCCGGCGCAGGGTGCCGGCGAGGTAGAGACAGCGTCGCACGAGGAGCGGCATTCGCCGCCCGAAGACCATCTGCTTGGCCCGCCGCAGCCGGCGTACGAGCGGGCGCGAGACCGCCGGGGCGGTGCCGGTGGCGCCCGCCCGCAGGACCGCCGCGAACGGGAAGTGCCCGAGCATCTCGGGGGCGTAGCGCGGGCCCGTCGNGGGGCAGGCGGCGTCGCAGCCGGACGCGGCGCGCCCGCAGTCGCGCGGGTGGGCGCACCGGCCGGTCAGGGGGAAGAGGTCGTGCAGCACGAGGCCGACCGGACCTCGCCGCGCCAAGCGGCCGACGACGTCGAGGCTGCGGGTGGCGCCGTGCAGGTTGCCGGCGAGGACGAGATCGGGGGCGGCCGCCGCGATCGCGGCCTCCGCCCGCGGGAAGTCGTCGGTCCACTCGGCGGCCTCGGGCCGGCCGCTCAGCGTCACATCGGTGACCCGGTGGCCCGCGAGCGTCAGCGCCTCGGCGAGGCGGCGCTGGGCCACGCCGGCACCCCCGCGGGTTCCGGTTCCGGTGAGCGACACGATCGACAGGCCGTCGCCGGGCGGGGGCAGCGGCGCGGAGAGCCTGTGGAGCAGCACCGGGCGGCCGATCAGGCTCCGCCGATTGGCGGGGATCGCCGACCAGGCGGTGGCGGCGTCGAGCACGCCGTCCGCGTCGAGGCGCGCGCGGGTCGCGAGGACGTCCCGCCGCCACAGGATCCCGCCTCCCGCGGGCGGGATCGCCGGCGTGCCGCCGGCGGTTCCGGGACCGTCGAGGCCGCGGACGGCGACGTCGAACAGGACCCGGAGCCCCGCCACCGCGTCGGCGCCGGTCAGGGTGGCCTCCAGCGCCAGGGCAGTCAGAGCGCCCGGCGCGAGCAGGTCGCCGGCGCGGAGCCAGAGCAGGTGATGCGGACCGGGATCCGCCAGGATCCGCGCCGCGGACGCGCGGCCGGCCGTCGGGTCGAGCACGTCGTGCCGCAGCTCGGGGTAGCCCTGGCGCAGGACCGACGCGACGGTCTCGGCGAGCGCCGCATCCGCGCCGGCCACTGTGACGACGCGGATCCGGGGCCAGGGGCGCCCGTCGGGGAGCGACGCGGGACGGGCCGGCGCGTGGGCTCCGCGCCCGAACGGCCAGTCGGCGACGCCGTGGGCGGGCGGTGACATGTCTGCGGCGTCGGTCACGGCGGCTCTGGCGGCGGCTCGGGTCTCGTGCGGGGCGGCAGAGTGGACGGGAAGGTTGAAGATTGCCTCTCGGAGCGGGCGGCGCCTCAGGCCGCCGCTCCGGCCTCCACCCGGATCCGCGCCGGGCCGGCCTCGATCCGGCCGATCCGGGCGGCCGCCGGGTAGCCGGCCGCCCGGATGCGGTCCAGGATCGCGTCGGCCCGGTCGGCCGAGCAGGTCACCAGCAGCCCGCCCGAGGTCTGCGGATCGGTCAGGAGGTGGCGGCGCCAATCGGGGAAGTCGGCCGGCAGGTCCACCGCCTCGCCGAACGCCGCCCAGTTGCGGTGCGAGGCGCCGGTGACGGCGCCGGCGCGCGCCAGCGCCTCCGCCTGGGGTAGCAGGGGGAGGGCGTCGGCCTCGAGGGCGAGGGTGAGGCCGGCGCCGCGGGCGATCTCCAGGCCGTGGCCCAGGATGCCGAAGCCGGTCACATCGGTGAGGGCGTGCACGGCGGGCTCGGCGGCGAGGTCGGTCCCGATCCGGTTGAGCAGCGTCGTGGTCGCGATGAAGTCGCGGTAGCCGGCCTCGTCGAGAATCGCCCGCTTGATCGCCGCCGAGTAGACCCCGACCCCGAGGGCCTTGGTGAGCAGGACGGCGTCGCCGGCCACCGCGTCGGCGTTGCGCCGCACCGCCTCGCGGCGGCAGGTCCCGATCACCGCGAGACCGTAGATCGGCTCGGGCGCGTCGATCGAGTGGCCGCCCGCCACCGGGATGCCGGCCGCGGCGCATTGCTCCGCGCCGCCGCGCAGGATCCGCGCGACCACCTCGGGGTCGATCTTGCCGAGCGGCATCCCGAGGATCGCCAGCGCGAAGAGCGGCCGGCCGCCCATGGCGTAGACGTCCGAGATGGCGTTCGTCGCGGCGATCCGGCCGAAATCGACCGGGTCGTCCACCATTGGGGTGAAGAAGTCCGTGGTGGCGATGAGGCAGGTTCCGTCCTCCAGCTCCCACACCGCCGCGTCGTCCGCGGTCTCGTTGCCGACAAGGAGCCGCTCGAACGGGCCCGCTGCCGGCTGCTGGGCGAGGAGCTGGCGCAAGGTGGCCGGGTCGAGCTTGCAGCCGCAGCCGCCGCCGTGGGCGAGACTGGTCAGGCGGGGGGCATCGCTCATGGCCGAACTCCGTTCCGGCTAATCTCGGGTCTTCGCCGGGTCTTCGCGGAGTCAGTAGCGCGTCGTCACCGCGTTGAGCCAGTCCGGCGAGGCCGCGACGGCCGCGGCCTCGACCCGCTTGTCGAGGCCCGTCAGCACCAGCAGCCCGAGCACGACCATCACGGCGCCGAGCGCGMCCTTCGCGGCCCGGCCGGCCGCGGCGAGACCGCCGCGCCAGCGCAGCAGCGCCTCGCGGGAGACGAAGCCGAGGAGCATCAGCGGGGCCGCGGCGCCGATCCCGAAGGCCAGCATCGTCAGGGCGACGCCCCCGAGATGCTCGCCCCGCGCCGCCATCAGCGAGGCCGCGCCCAGGGTCGGTCCCACGCAGGGACTCCAGGCCGCGCCGAGCAGCAGCCCCACGGCGAACTGGCCCGATAATCCCCCGGAGCCGACGCCGCCGAAGCGGTCCTCCGCCCAGGCGCCGACTGGGCCGGCCGCCGTCGCGACCCGGGCCTGGAGCCGCGGCAGCATCAGCACCGCGCCCAGGAGCACCAGCAGCACCGCGCCGGCACGCCGGAACACGTCGCCGTCGAGCCCGACGGTGAAGCCGATCGTCGCGACGAACAGCCCGATGGCCGTGAAGGCGATCGCGAGGCCGGCGGCCAGCGCCGCCGGACCGAGGCGGTGCTCGGCCGCCGCCGTGCCGAGTACGATGGGGATCAGCGGCAGCACGCAGGGCGAGAGCACCGAGAGCAGGCCGGCCAGGAACGCGAACCCCACCGTTCCCAGCATGTCCCGTGCCCTCCCGCTGGCGCTCTGCCGGAGGAGGCTTCGACCCTGGCGCGCGGGCCGTCAACGCGCCAGGCGGACGCGGGCCCGCGGGAACAAGGCCGCCGCGCGCCGAATTCGGCGGCAGGTCCGGTCCTCCCGGGCGAGGCGGAGCAGAGCGGTGACCACCTTCTTCACGGGCGACACGCATTTCGGCGACCCGCGGGCGCTGCGCTTCGACCACAGGCCCTATCCCGATCTCGAGGCCCACGATGCCGGCCTGATCGCGGCCTGGAACGCGACGGTGACGCCGGGCGACACGGTCTGGCACCTCGGCGACTTCGCCCTCGGTCCGAGCGGCGACCGGATCCGCGCGATCCTCGACGGGCTGAACGGCGAGAAGCACCTGATCGCCGGCAACAATGACGGGCCGGACACGCTCACGGCGCCCGGCTGGGCATCGGTCCGGCACTACGCGGAACTCGATGTCGAGGGGCGGATGGTGGTGCTCTGCCACTACGCGTTCCGCACCTGGAACGGCATGAGCCGGGGGGCGCTCAACCTCCACGGGCACAGCCACGGCAAGCTCAAGCCGATGCCGAAGCAGTACGATGTCGGCGTCGATCCGATGGGTGCGGCCCCCGTGCCACTCTCCGCCATCCTGACCTCGCGCCTGCGCCGAAAGCCGTGATTCGCCGGAACTTTCACGTCAGCTTCACTGTTTCAGCGGACAGAGAGGGAGTGGACCTGAGCCGCTCCGAGAAACCCGGCAGGGCCGCTCGCGGGCCTGCCATCACGAACCGTGTGTGAGTGTTCCCGTGAGTGCCAAGTCGGTCACTCTGACCCGCTGCCTCGCCAGCCTCCTGGCAGGCCTCGCCCTGACTTCCGCCGCGTCGGCCCTGCCGTCCTGCATCGAAGCCCAGCGCAAGGTCGACGAGGCGAACGCCCTGCGCTTCCAGGCGCGTCAGGAAGCCCGCCTGGGTAACCATGACCGCGTCTGCGACACGCTCGACGAGGTGGGCGACCGCTACGACGATGCCCGCGACGCGTTCGAGCGATGCGGCGAGGGCGTCGTGGCGATCGACCTCCGCAGTGAGCTGCGGGGTTTGCGGATCGCCAAGAAAATCAACCGCTGCGACTGACCGGGTGCGCGACCGCACCTCGGACGTCCCGTTCCTGAAGCATCACCCCGTTACGCGCGACGCTTGTCGCCGAGAAGGTTCTGCGCCGATGACCCCCGCCACGCTCTCGAACGACATCGAGCCCGCCGTCACCCGCACCGGCCCGTCCTTCGCGGCTGCCCTGTGCGGCTTCGTCAGCACCACCGTCGCCACGACGATGCTGCTCATGCTGATCGGCACGTTCTGATCATGGTGCGACCGACCAGAACCGCTGGCGGTTGAACAGCATTTCCTGGGAGCCGATCTTCGGAGCCGGCTCCGTCCGTCGGCCGCAATCGGGCTCGGGCGGCTTCGTGACAGCGGCCAGGGTCGCCGGTGCCGTGGCCGGGATCAGCCCGAGTCGGGACTGCACTTCGGGCTGCCGCGCCGCGGCGATGGTCAGCACGCAGGCGATCAGCCCGCCGGCAACAGTTCCGAGAACGAAATTCAACATCGGGGTTGGGATCCGGGGGCCGGTTCCTTTCGGCCGCACAGCGTCGTTGATAACCAACCCGGCGGGATCATGGCGGATGCGGCGCTCACGCGCTTTTAACTCCTGATCTGCGACAGCTACGCGCTAGCTTGCCTCCGTGGCAGGCCCGACGACGGGGCTGGACCGCCGATGAACTACGCCGCCAACGCCTACGCCAAGACTTCCCACAGCGCGCTGTCGCCCCGCGAAGCCGAATCCGCCGTGCTGCTGAAGGCGGCACAGAAGCTGATCGGCGCAAGTCAGGGGCTCGCCAGCGGCGATGCCGGGCGCATCAACGAGGCCCTGTCGTTCAATCAGCGGGTCTGGACGCTGCTGACCTCCGAGGCGACGTCCGCGGAAAACCCGCTCCCCGCCGACGTGAAGCAGGGCGTCGGTCGCCTGGGCGTGTTCGTGCTCCAGAGCTGCATCGACACCATGATCGCACCGACGCCTGAGAAGATCGCCACGCTGGTGTCGATCAACAATCACATCGCCGCCGGCCTCCAGGGCAATCCCGGCTGAGGCCGGGCGGCCCGACTAGGGAGCTGCCGCCCGGTCCGGCACCTCGGCGAGCGATGCCGAGCCGGCGGCCTCCCACTCGACGAGTTTGCGGCTCAGCTTGAGTGACCGGTAATACTCGCCGGCCTCGACCGCCTGCGCGATCGCGGCGATCTGCCCGGCGGCGGCCGGCGCCAGGCCGAGCAGGTCCGTGGCCTGCCGGAAGAACAGGTCGATGCTCTGCGTCGGGTCGTCGGCGAGGTAGATGACCGTCAGCGTCAGGTGGAGACGCTTGCAGGCCGTGTCGGCCTCGCTCTCCGTGATGATCTCGCTCTCGCGCAAAAATTTGCACTGCGTCTCGATCAGGAAGGTCGAGCGACGATCGCCGTTGCGCAGCAGCGCGCCGTTGATGATCAGCCGCTCGAACGGCTTGAGTTCCAGGCGCAGGGGCATCGGGCGTTCCTTTCTAGAAGACCCGCCGATCTCATTCGCGAACCGTTAACGTTCCGCGAATTTCGCGCCGCCGCGTCGCCGTTGCGACAGGCGGCCGCCCTGGTAAACTCAGACAAATCAGGTCGACGGGACGCTGCCGAGGAAGTCCGATGACGGTTCAGCCCGACCAGCGCGCGCGGTATCCGAGCCTCGCCGGCAAGCGCGTCCTCGTGACCGGCGGCGCCTCGGGCATCGGCCAGGGGTTGGTCGAGGCCTTCGTCGGGCAGGGCGCCCGGGTGCTGTTCTGCGATATCGCGGACGACGCGGCCCGAGCCGTGGTCGCGCGTCTCGCGCCCGCCGCCGCGCACACGCCGCTCTACCGGCGCTGCGACCTGACCGATGTCGAGGCGGTCGGCGCGCTGGTCGCCGAGGCCGACACGGTCCTGGGCGGGCTCGACGTCCTGATCAACAATGCCGGCAACGACGACCGCCACGCTCTCGCGGAGGTGACGCCCGCCTACTGGGACGATCGGATGGCTGTGAACCTGCGCCACCTGTTCTTCGCGGCGCAGGCGGCAGTCCCGCCCATGCGCCGCGCCGGCGGCGGCGTCATCCTCAATTTCGGATCGATCAGCTGGCATCTCGGCCTGAAGGCGATGCCGCTCTACCAGACCGCTAAGGCGGCGATCGAGGGGATGACCCGAGCCCTCGCCCGCGACCTCGGCCGCGACAACATTCGGGTGGTGTCGATCGTACCGGGCAACGTTCAGACGCCCCGCCAGGAGAGATGGTACTCGCAGGAGGGGGAGGCCGAGATCATCGCCGCGCAGTGCCTCGACGGACGGATCCAGCCGGCCGACGTCGCCGCGCTGGTCCTGTTCCTGGCCTCGGACGACGCGCGCATGTGCACAGGCCACCCTTACGTCATCGACGCGGGCTGGCGGTGAACGCGCGCCAGGCCGGAGACCGGCCGGACCGGCGGCGCCACGAGGCGCTCCGGGCCGGCCCGCTCCCGCCCCTCAGTCGCAGGTCTCCTTCTTCACGGTCTTCGTGTCGCCCATGTCGTTCTCCTTGCGCACCGTCTTGGTGACGCAGCCGTCGCCGTGGTCGTGGACGGTCACGGACTTCGATTCGGTGGCCGGGCGGTCGACGACGACGGCCGGGCGGTCACGCTCGATGACGGTGGTCTGGGCCTGCGCGGCGGCGCCGAGGCTCAACAGGGCGGCGGTCGCGAGCAAGATCGTGCGCATGCGGAAACTCCCATACCGATTTCGGTAGCGAGTAACGGCGATGCCAGCTTGGGCGTTCCGCGAAGTGTCGTGAGGCGGGCCGAACCCGTAACGAACTTGGCTCGGCCCGCGCGCCGTTCGGCTGACGGGCAACCGGAGCGACGGCGCCAATGACCGCGGAAGCCGACCCGTGGCAACCCCGGCGGACTACGTGCGCGGCACGGCCGGGTCTCAGCCGCCGGTCATCGGCGGGAAGAAGGCGATCTCGCGGGCCCCGGCGATCGGCGCGTCCGGCTTGGCGTGAGCCCGGTCGATCGCGGCGCGGACGACGCCGGGATCCTCGAAGGCGTGGGCGTATTCCTCGCCCCGGCCCCGGAGCCAGCCGACGAGATCCGCGACGGTGGCGACCTCGGGCGGCGGCGCCAGCTCCTCCTCGGAGCGGCCGATCCGCTCGCGGACCCAGGCGAAATAGACGAGCTTCATCGCATCACCGTACCGGAGACAGGGCAGGGGCGGCGCGCGCCGCAGACCGCGCGCCCCGCGGGCGGATCCGTCAGCGCGGATCGTCGATGACGTGCTTGATCCCGGCCCGCATGTAGTCCCAGCCGGTCCAGAGCGTGAGCGCGGCGGCGAGCCACAGGAGCGTCAGGCCGATCGGCTCGGTTCCCGGCAGCACCGTCTCGCCCGCCGGGCCGGCGACCAGGAAGCCGAGCGCCACGAGTTGCACGGTGGTCTTCCACTTCGCGATGCGGCTGACCGGCACGCCGACCTTGAGCTCCGCGAGGTACTCGCGCAGCCCGGAGACCAGCACCTCGCGGCACAGGATCACGATGGCCGCCCAGATGTTCGAGCCGACGATGGTGTGGTCCGCCGTCAGCATCAGCAGGCAGGCCGAGACCAGGAGCTTGTCGGCGATCGGATCGAGCATCCGGCCGAGCGCGGAACTCTGGTGGTAGGTCCGGGCGACGTAGCCGTCGAGGTAGTCGGTTATCGCGGCCGCGACGAACACCCCCAGCGCCGTCCACCGCGCCGTGTGGGACTCGGGCCAGAACAGCAGCGCGACCATCACCGGCACGGCAACGAGGCGCCCGTAGGTCAGGCAATTCGCGAGCGTCCAGGCCGGCGACCGTCGTCGGGGAAGGACGGCGTTCATCGCAGGGGTGAAATCAGAGTGGGCCCCGGGCGTCAACGCCCCAGTTTCCGCCTCGGCCATCGCGGCCGGGTTCTCAGGCGCCGGCATGGAAGAAGTCATAGACCGCCCGCGCGGTGGCGGCGTTCACGCCCGGGGTCTTGGCCAGATCCTCGAAGGCGGCGCGCTCGATCGCCTTGACGGTCCCGAAGTGGTGCAGCAGCGCGCGCTTGCGGCTGGGCCCGATGCCGGCGATCTCGTCCAACGGATTCTTCACCATCTCACGCTTCCGCTTGGCCCGATGGCTGCCGATGGCGAAGCGGTGCGCCTCGTCGCGGAGCCGCTGCACGAAGTAGAGCGTCGGGTCGCGCGGCGGAAGCTTGAAGGGCGGCCGCCCGGGCACGAAAAACGTCTCGCGGCCGGCATCCCGGTCGCGGCCCTTGGCGACGCCGACGAGCGGCACGCCCGCGACGCCGACCTCCTCCAGCGCGGCCCGCGCGGCGTCGAGCTGACCCTTGCCGCCGTCGATCAGCACGAGGTCCGGCCAGGCCGGGAACGCCTCGCTCTCCTCCGCCAGGGCGGGCACAGGCTCCGACGCGCCGCCCTCGGCGGCGGCCACGGCCGCCTCGCGCTCTGTGCGCGGCGCCTCCTTCACGAGCCGCTTGAAGCGCCGCTGCAGCACCTCGCGCATCATGCCGTAATCGTCGCCCGGGGTGAGGTCCTCGGACTTGATGTTGAACGTGCGGTAATGCGCCTTCATGAAGCCGGTGGGACCGGCGACGATCATGCCGCCGACCGCGTTCGTGCCCATGATGTGGGAGTTGTCGTAGACCTCGATCCGGCGGGGCGCGCCGTCGAGCCCGAAGGCCTGGCCGAGCGCGGCGAGGAGCTTGCCCTGGGAGGCCGTGTCGGCGAGGCGCCGCGCCAGCGCCTCCTTGGCGTTGCGCTGGGCGTAGTCGACGAGGTTCTTCCGCTCGCCCCGGCTCGGCCGGTGGATCTCGACGCGGTACTCGACCCGGCTCGACAGGGCCGCCGCCACCAGCTCCGCGTCCTCGATCGCGTGGCTCGTCAGCACCGTGCGGGGCGCGGGCTTGTCGTCGTAGAACTGGCCGATGAACGAGCCCAGCACCTCGTCGGGCGTCATCGTCCGGTCGGCCTTCGGGAAATAGGCGCGGTTGCCCCAGTTCTGGAAGTTCCGGAAGAAGAACACCTCGATGCAGAACTGGCCGGCCTGCTCGTCGAGGGCGAACACGTCCGCCTCCTCGACGCCCTGGGTGTTGACCCCCTGCACGCCCTGGATCGCCGACAGGGCGGCGATGCGGTCGCGGAACCGGGCGGCCCGCTCGAACTCCATCGCCTCGGACGCGTCCTGCATCTCGGCGCGCATCCGGTCCTTCACGGCGTTCGACTTGCCGGCGAGGAACGCACGGGCGGAATCCGCCATGGCGGCGTAGTCGTCCGCGGCGATCTCACCCGTGCAGGGGCCGGAGCAGCGCTTGATCTGGTAGAGCAGGCAGGGCCGGGTGCGGTTCTCGTAGTAGCTGTCGGTGCAGGTGCGCAGCAGGAAGGCGCGCTGCAGGGCGTTCACCGTCCGGTTCACCGCCCAGACGCTGGCGAAGGGGCCGTAATAGTTGCCTTTCCGGCGCCGGGCGCCCCGGTGCTTGACGATCTGCGGAGCGGGGCCGTCGTCGGTGACCAGGATGTAGGGGAACGACTTGTCGTCCCGCATCAGCACGTTGAAGCGGGGCTTCAGCTGCTTGATCAGGTTGGCCTCAAGGAGGAGCGCCTCGGTCTCGGTCGCCGTGGTGACGAACTCCATCGCCGCCGTCTGCGAGATCATCCGGGCGATGCGGTTCGAGTGCGCCTGGCCCCGCGCGTAGGAGCCGACCCGCGCCTTCAGGTTCTTGGCCTTGCCGACGTAGAGGACGTCGCCGCGATGGTCGAACATCCGGTAGACGCCGGGCGAGGACGGCAGGGTCGACCAGAACCGGCGGATCACCTCGGTGCCGGCCTGGACGGCGCCCGGCTCGAAGTCGAAATCGATCTCCGGGGCCTCCGTGTCGGGGAGGCCGGCCTCAGGCTCGTCGGCGGTCTCGTCCCGCTCGGCGTCGCGGCCGTCGTCGAAGGTGTCGGGGGGCAGGTCTGAGAGGGCTCTGCGGCTCATACCGCAGATCTAGGCGTTCCGGACCGCGAGGGGGACCGGGGCGGCGACAAAAATCGCGCGCCCGGTCCGATCGATCAGTCGAACAGCGAGTCGATGTCGCTCTGGTCGACGTGGCCGATGTCGTGGTCGAGCTTGGGACCGTTGAGGAGCGAGCTCTCGTCGTCCAGGGAGGTCGGCACCGGCATCACGGTGATGAGTTCCTTGAAGCTGTCGAGCTCCGACCACGTGGCGATGAGCCGGTCGAGGTGCTCCTCGATGAACTTCATCACGCTGACGATCTTGGTGATGCGCTGGCCAGTCAGATCCTGGAAGTTGCAGGCCTCGTAGGCGGTGATCACGCGCTCGAGGATCACGTCGACGTGCGGCTTCGTGCCCGGCGGCAGCGTCGAGGCGTTGAGCATGCCGGCATGGCTCTCGATCTCCTCGATCGCGCCGAGGAGCTGCGTGGTGGCGCGCTCCGTCGAGTCGACCACCGCGTCGAGTTCGTCGGCCGCCCGGCGCATGCCCTTACCGGTGTTCTCGGTCCGGTGCAGCGTCGCCAGCTCCGACTTGGTGCGGGTGATCGCCTCCTTCATCACGTCGAGCTCGGTGCGCATCGCCAGCGCCTCGTGCAGCTCGCGGCGGCACGACTCGATGGTCTCGCTCGCGCTCATCTGCGTGACGCGGCGCAAGTCCTGGATAGCGTTGAAGATATCCTCCAGGCGCTCGCTCGAGGCGGTTGCCCCGGGCCCGGGAGGGGGAGCCGCGGGAAGCCCGAGACTGTCTTCGATGCGATAGCGCTTCTGGGTCATCGTCCGGGCGTGAGCGTTCGGGTTCCGTCGCCGCGACTGTCTACCATAACGGTTAGCGGACTGTGACTGCCGCGCTTGTTCCACGGGACTCCGTCCGCCGGGGCGGGGCGGGCCGGGAGGGGTTAACCGCCGATTCACGCTGGCCGCGACCGGCCGGGGAGAGGCCGGTCCGAACCGGCGATTCACCACGTTCGTTCACCTGATTCGGTAAAATTCGACGGGATCGTTCGCGCGACGGGAGCGCGGGCTCCGGCTCGGGAGCAGGCGACGATGCGGCGTTCAGTCCGTTTGGGAATGGGGGCGGCCGCGGCCGCGTTCGTGCTGTGCGGCCCCGCCCGGGCGCAGCAGGCGCGCTACTCCGAGGGCGGCTACGGCGGCGGGCTGATCGAGTACCTCGTCACCGGCAGCGCCGGCACCGGGAACGCCGGGCGCGGGTGGCCGCAGCGCGCCGCGCCGCAGCAGCGGGTCGCGGCCTATTCCGGCGAGCTGGTGCCGGTCGAGACCGAGCCCACCCAGGGGTATGGGCAGGCGTACGGCCAGTCCTACGCGGCACCCCAGCAGCCCTACGGCGCGCCGCCCGCGGCCGCCTACGGTGCGCCCCAGGCCGATCCGGCCCGGATCGGCCGCGCGGTCTCGCCCGAGTACCAGCGCCAGGAGGTGGCCTTCCCGGGGCGGCAGAAGCCCGGCACGATCGTGATCGACACCGCCGGCAAGCACCTCTACCTCGTGCAGGCCGGGCAGCGCGCCCTGCGCTACGGGATCGGCGTCGGCCGCCCCGGCTTCGCCTGGAGCGGCCTCAAGACGGTCAGCCGCAAGGCGGAGTGGCCGGACTGGACGCCGCCGGCCGAGATGCTCGCCCGCCGTCCCGACCTGCCGCGCCACATGGCCGGGGGCCCGGAGAATCCGCTGGGTGCCCGCGCCCTCTATCTCGGCTCGTCGCTCTACCGGATCCACGGGACCAACGAGCCCAACACGATCGGGCAGTCGGTCTCGTCGGGGTGCATCCGGATGATGAACGACGACGTCATCGATCTCTACGAGCGCGTGCCCGTGGGAACGCGGGTCGAGGTTCTCTGAGCGCCTGACGCCGCCCCGGATACGAGGAAGGCCCGGCCGCGCCTGACGCGACCGGGCCTCCCTTCGGCGTGACGGACGATCAGGTCCAGTCGCTGTCGTCGCCGCCGCCGAGGTCGCCGCCGAAATCACCGCCCGGATCGCTGTAGCCGGCGTCCTGGAAGCCGCCCATGTCGCCGCCGCTGTTGTCGAGGGCCGAGCCGAGATCCTGGTTGCCGCCGCCGTCGCCGTAGTAGTTGTTGACGATGGTCTCGCCGCCACCGCCGCCGAGGCCCGCCGCCGCGGCGCTGCCGAGGCTGGAATGGCCGCCCGCGAAGGCGTTCGAGAGGGCGCTTCCGAGGAGCATGCCGCCCGCCGCGCCGGCCGCCATGGGGAGCGCCGTCGCCATGAAGCCGCCGCCGCGCGCCGGAGCCTGGGGCTGGCCGCCCCACGGCCCGCCCTGCTGCTGCGGGTAGCCGCCCTGCTGCGGATATCCCTGCTGCGGGTAGCCCTGCGGTGGGCCGCCCTGATTGCCCCAGGGCTGGCCGCCCGGACGCGGCTGCCCGTAGCCGGGCTGGGGCTCCTGCCGCTGCTGGCTGCCGCCGCCGAAGATGCTCGACAGGAAGCCGCCGCCCCCGGAGGACTGCGCCGGGGCCGCCTGGCTGCGGGCCTGCTCCAGCTGCTGGTTCAGGCTCTTGATCGCCTCTTCCTGGACGTAGATCAGCTGCGCCATCGCGTAGGGCGCGTAGGGCTGCGCGCGGAGTTTGTCGGCGATGAAGCGCTCCGCCTCCGCGTCGCGGGGCTGGGTCTGCGCCTGCTCCAGCCGCTGGAAGATTCCCGAAATGACGTCGCGTTCTTCGCTGTTCATGGAGTCGTCCTCCTCGAATCTCACCCGCGGGCCCGAACGCGCCGCATGGCAGCTAGGACATGGGTGCGCGGCGACGCTTTGTCAGGGGGATTGCGAAAACTTCATCCGCACGTCCCGAAACGCGAGAAGCCCGGCCTGCGGGCCGGGCTTCCTGCACGCGGACGGAGGCAGCGCGGCCGCGGCCGCGCCGGCCCGATCCTAGAAAGTGCCGAACTTGTAGTTCAGGCCGGCGCGGACGACGGCGAACTCGTCGGAGCGGCGTCCGACGCCGCTGTAGACGACCGGGAAGTTGTTGGCGGCGTTGATGACGAACGCGCCCTGGTTGCGGGTGCCGCGGTCGAGGTTGACGTACAGGCCTTCGACCTTGAGCGTCACGGCCGAGGAGCGGAAGAAGTTCAGGAACGAGTCGGTGGGCAGGGCGTACTCGATGCCGCCGCCGGCTGCCCAGCCGGTGCGGAAGCTGTCGTTGCCGGCGAAGCCGCCGAAGGAGCGGTCGGCGCTGCCCGAGCCGTAGGCGAAGCCGCCGGTGCCGTACACGAGGGTGCGGTCGAAGGCGTAGCCGAGGCGGCCGCGGACGGTGCCGAAGAAGTCGAGGCTGGAGAGGCCGCGCGGGTCGGTGAGGTAGTAGCCGGGGGCGACGGCGCCGGAGACGAAGGCGTTGTTCCGGTTACGGCCGAAGTCGAGGTACTGGGCGTCGGCCTCGAAGCCGATCACGACGCCGGAGCCCGGGGTGAACTGGTAGTTGTAGCCGATCTGTCCACCGCCGGAGAAGCCGTCCTGGCTGCGGTTGCGGAAGGAGGCGACGGTGCCGGGCTCGCTTTCGGGCCGGAGGCAGGCCGGTGAGCCTCGATAGCTTGGCCCACCGCTGGCATGCGTCGGAAGGGGGTGGGTCGCCGGCGAAGCCGCCGAAGGAGCGGTCGGCGCTGCCCGAGCCGTAGGCGAAGCCGCCGGTGCCGTACACGAGGGTGCGGTCGAAGGCGTAGCCGAGGCGGCCGCGGACGGTGCCGAAGAAGTCGAGGCTGGAGAGGCCGCGCGGGTCGGTGAGGTAGTAGCCGGGGGCGACGGCGCCGGAGACGAAGGCGTTGTTCCGGTTACGGCCGAAGTCGAGGTACTGGGCGTCGGCCTCGAAGCCGATCACGACGCCGGAGCCCGGGGTGAACTGGTAGTTGTAGCCGATCTGTCCACCGCCGGAGAAGCCGTCCTGGCTGCGGTTGCGGAAGGAGGCGACGGTGCCGGGGGCGGCGTACGGGAAGGGGACGGCGAAGGTGTTGCCGGTGTTGCGGTCGCTGGCGTCGAAGGCGTAGCCGGCGTTGATACCGAAGTAGGCGCCGGTCCAGGTGAAGACCGGAACGGGGGTGAACACCGGCGGCGGGGCGGCGCGGCGCGGCAGGTCGGCGGCGAAGGCCGATCCCGCGAAGGCAACGCCCGCGAGGGCCGTGGTCACACGGAGCATGGATTTCATGATCTGGTCCTCACTGGTGGTCCGCGCCGCCCCACGCGGGGACGGTTGCGGAGCCGGATCTGGCTGCGTTCCAGCGGTTCCAGGGTTGCTTTGCGCTCCGCGGTGTCGCCGACCGCTCTCGCGGCCCCTTGTGACGACCCGCCGTTTTCCCCGGCACCTTGACCCCTAAACGCGGGCGAATGGCCAAGGTTCATTTACGGCTACGCTTTTTTCCAGGCCTCCGACTGACAGAGTGTCGCATCCCCTGTCCGCGGGGAACCGTGCCGTCACGGAACGAGCGCGATCGCCGAGATCAGGCGGCCGTAATCCGCCTCGCCGCGATGGGTGGTCCGCCGGTAGCTGTAGAACCGCTCCGGATCGGCGTAGGTGCAGAGATGGAGCGCGGCGGCCTCGCCGATCTCGGCCTCGCCCAGTCGGGCCAGGATGAAGCCCGGCAGGTCGAACTGCGCGTGGTCGGGCCGCGTGCCCGGGCCGAGGAAGCGCTCCATGCCGGGGGCCTCGCTCCGGAACCGCGCGACGAAGTCCGGACCGACCTCGTAGGAGGCCTGCCCGATCGTCGGCCCCAGGACGGCGACGATCCGGCTCCGCCGCGCGCCGAGCCCCTCCATCGCCGCCACGGTCGCGCCGATCACGCCGGTGAGCGCGCCCTTCCAGCCCGCGTGGGCGGCACCGACGACGCCGTTCTCGGGATCCGCGAACAGGATCGGCCCGCAATCCGCGGTGGCGATGCCGAGCGCCAGGCCCG
The DNA here is from genome assembly GCF_036441335.1 of Methylobacterium mesophilicum. GTDB lineage: Bacteria > Pseudomonadota > Alphaproteobacteria > Rhizobiales > Beijerinckiaceae > Methylobacterium > Methylobacterium mesophilicum_B. The sequence continues at coordinate 121,743 of NZ_MLBW01000005.1, read as the reverse complement.
GCACCCGCGTCACCATGGCGTCGGCCCTCGGCCGCTCCGCCGCGTAAGGCGCCTCGACGGCGATCACCTCGGCCGAATGGACCTGATACAGGCTCACGAGCCGGTCGGGCGGCAGGCCGAGCTGCGCGCACATCCGCGCGCGGTTCTCGGCGACGCGCTCCGGCGCGTCCTGGGAGCCGAGACCGCCGTTGAGCGACGCGTAGAGGCCCTCCGAGACCCCGCCGACGCGCGTGAAGAAGGCGTGGCGCACGCCCGCATGGGCGGAGAGTTCCGGCGCCTCGATGAACATGCCTGCGGTCACGGTCGGCCTCGCGCTTGCCCCTGTCGCGCCCCGATAGCGCATGGGCGGACCCTTGACGATGTCGTTCAAGCGTCAGATTCTTGCTGCATTGCAGTATGGAGCCGATCCGGCTCCGCCTTGAGAAGGATCGCAATGTCACGAGGGATCGAGACCGACGCCCTGCCCGAGACGCCCGAGGCCGAAGAGCCGCGGATCCCGAGCGCGCCTGCCCACCCGGTAACGGGAGAGCCCGCCGCCTTCGACCCGACCGACCCCAACCCGCCCGCGCCACCGACCCCGCGGCCCGCCAGCCAGACCGATTCCGGCTTCGGCTCCTTCGGCTGAGCGATCCCGGCCCCGCCCGGGGTCGAGGATCGTCCCGGCGGCTCAGGGCGCCGGAAATCCCGGGAGCGGCCCGAGGAACGGGCCGCTCACCGCCAGCACCTTGAACAGGCGGCCCATCCCGCCCCGGCCCGGATCGGTCAGGCGGGTGACGGCCGCGTCGATCGCGGCGGCCTGCGCCGGACTGGCCCGGGCCCGAAGTCGGTCGGCGCGTGCGCCGAGACCGAGGGCGGCCAGGAAGTCGCCCTGATCGACCGGTCCGTGGATCGCGGCGCCCTCGGCCCGCGCGGCCTGGGCGAGGGCGGCGAAATCGACGTGATGCGTCAGGTCCGCCGCGCCGGGCTCCGCCAGCGGATCGGCGAAGCGATGCCCCGCCAGCGCCTGGAGCGTGTCGCCGAAGCCCGGGCGGACATGACCGTAATCGATGGTCAGCAGGGCGCCGCCCCCGGAAACGAGGCGCCGGGACAGCGCGCGGATCAGCGCGAGGCCGGCCGCCGGCACACTCATCAGCGCGCCGTCCGGGCCGTCCGCCGCGAGGCCCGGGACCGGCTCCGGCGACAGGCCGAAGGCGAGGCCGCCCGCCGGAGCGAGGCCGATCTGCCGCTCGTGCCACCCCGACGGCCGGCGCTCGAACTGGCGCACCGGCAGGCAGTCGAAGAACTCATTGGCCAGGATGATTGCCGGTCCCTCGGGCAGCGTCTCGACGCTGTCGTGCCACGCGGCGCCCGTCCCGGAGAGGGCGCGCGCCTGCGCGGCCCGCAGCACCGGGCTCGTCTCGACGAGGTGCGGTGCCAAGTGCACCCCGGGGAGCGCCGCCCGCAGGGCCCGCAGCGCGTCCGCCATCAGCGTGCCGCGGCCGGGCCCCAGCTCCACCAGGAGGAGGGGATCCGGCCCACCCATCAGGCCGCGGACGTAGGCTGTCCAGGCGCCGAGCAACTCGCCGAACATCTGGCTGATCTCGGGCGCGGTGGTGAAGTCGCCCTGGGCGCCGAGGGGATCGCGGGTGCGGTAGTAGCCGTGCACCGGGTGGCCGAGGCAGAGGGCCATGTAGCGGTCGACGCCGATCGGCCCGTTCTGGCGGATCAGCGCCGCGATCTCGGTTCCGAGGGGGGTCACGCCTCGACGGCCGCCTTGCGGGCCGCCTCGGCGGCCGAGGCCTCCACCGGATGGCGGGGCCGCGTCCGGCCGGTCGCGGCCAGCACGATGTAGGTCAGGCCGACGACCATCATCGGCACGCACAGCAGCATGCCCATGGTGACGCCGCCGCCCATCGGACCGAGATGGTCGCCGAACAGGAAGCCGAGCTGGCGATCCGGCTCGCGGAAGAACTCGCAAAATGTCCGGGCCAGCGCGTAGCCGAGGACGAAGATGCCGCCGAGGAGCCCGGGCTTGCGGAACCCGAACCGGCGGACGCTGAGCGCCATGACGATGAACAGCAGCAGGCCCTCGGTGGCGGCCTCGTAGAGCTGGCTCGGGTGGCGCGGCAGCGGCCCGCCGCTCGGGAACACGATCGCGTAGGGGAAGTCGGGCGCGACACGGCCCCAGAGCTCGCCGTTCACGAAATTGGCGATCCGGCCGAAGAACAGGCCGATCGGCACCACCACGGCACCGATATCGAGGAGCGTGTAGGCGTTGAGCCCCTTGCCGCGGGCGAACAGCACGAAGGCCAGGATCGCCCCGATGAAGCCGCCGTGGAACGACATGCCGCCGTTGCGGATCGCCAGGATCTCCCACGGATCGGCGATGTACATCGGGAGATTGTAGAACAGCACGTAGCCGATCCGGCCGCCCAGCACGACGCCGAGCGCGACCCAGACGACGAGGTCGTCGATGTCGACCACCTGCGGACGCTTCACGACGCCCCAGAGGCTGTCGGCCATGACGAGGCGGCGCGCGTAGTACCAGCCGCCGATCAGGCCGGCGATGTAGGCGAGCGCGTACCATTTGATCGTGATCGGCCCGATCGCGATCGCCACCGGATCGATGGCCGGGAAGGGCAGGGCGAGGAGCGGCATCTATCTCACCTCCGGGGCGGCCGGATTGGACGCCGGAGGGGCGACGCGTCAAGCCCGGGGTCCCGCTCGCGCGGCGGAGGCCTCAGCCGCGCACGAACAAGAAGCCGTGTCCGTCCGGTCCGGCGCAGTAGGCTGCCGTGCCGTCGGTGGCGGCCCGCGGCGTTCGTCCGCTCTCGCGCAGGCGCTGCGACAGGGCCAGCGGATCCGCGGCGGCGAACACGTACCGGGTGGACGCCCGGTCGGCGGGCCCGAAGGCGAGCCGCCGCTCCGTCGCCGGTGTGCGGTAATGCAGGAGTTCCACGTGCGGCGCGGGTGCCGGGGGGTCGAGGGCGATCACGTCGACCTGCGGATCGTCGACACCGTCGAGGCGCGCCTGCTCCGGCCCGCGGTTCAGGCCCCGCGCCGCCACCGTCAATCCCAGGGGGCCGGTCAGGAAGGCCAGGGTGGCGTCGAGGTCGGTGACGGTGATCGCCGAGTGGTCGATCCCCAGGAACAGGCCCGGCGCGTCGCGCCAGCGGGCGGCCGCGGGGCCGCCGGGGAAGTAGATCAACTCCAGGGGATGCCCGTCGGGGTCGCGGAACTTGTAGGCGGTCACGCCCCCCGTCGAGGCCGGCAGACGCTGCGGCCCGCCGCGGCTGATCGGCACCGGGGCGAGCCGCGCCAGCCGCGCCGTTGCGGCTTCCATGTCGCGGACCGGGATCGCGAGGTGCTGGAAGAACGGGTCCGTCGCCGCGGGATCGGCCGGGTAGGGCGCGCCGGGCGGATCCACCGTCAGGAAGGTCACGGTCTGGCCGCCGAGCCGCAGGCGCAGCTGGACGGCGCGCCGGTCCGCGAGCCCCATCGCCTCCGCCTGCGCGGCGGGAACCGGCTCCGGCGGCGCGACTCGCGCGAAGCCGAGCCCGTCGCGGTAGAAGTCCTCCGTGACGGCGAGGTCCGCGACGGTGCGGCCGAACCCGACGAGGGCCCGCACGCCGCTCTCGGGCGCGGTGCCGTTCACAGCGACGGTGCCCCCCGCACGTTCACGTAGATCGCGTAGAGCGCCTGCGAGGCGCACAGGAACAGGCGGCTGTTGTAGCGCCCGCCGAAGGTGAGGTTGGCGACCGTCGCGGGCACGCGGATCTTGCCGACCAGCTCGCCGCCGGGGTCGATGCAGTGAACCCCGTCCCCGGCGCTCGACCAGATGTTGCCGTGCTCGTCGCACCGGATCCCGTCGGCATTGCCGGGCGCGATCCTGAAGAGCACCCCGCCGCCGGACAGGCCGCCGTCCTCGGCCACGTCGAACGCCCGCACGTGCTGGACCGGGTCGGTGTCGAACTGCAGCCCGGTCTCGACGATGTAGAGCCGCCGCTCGTCGGGCGAGAAGCAGAGCCCGTTCGGGCCCTGGAAATCGTCGGCCACCACGCGGAGCGAGCCGTCGCGCGGGTCGAAGCGGTAGACCGCGGCGGGCAGCTCGGATTCCTGCTTGCCGCCCTCGTAGTCGGTCTGAATGCCGTAGGGCGGATCCGAGAACCAGATCGTCCCGTCCGACTTGCAGACGACGTCGTTGGGCGAGTTCAGCCGTCGCCCCCGGTAGCGCTCCACCAGGCCGGTGACCCGACCGTCGAGCTCGGTCCGATGGATGCGCCGGCCGCGATGCGAGCAGGACAGCATCCGCCCCTGGCGGTCGCGGGCGTGGCCGTTCTCGAAGTCGCCCGCCTCCCGGTAGACGCTGAGGCCGCCAGTCTCGGACCAGCGCATCACACGGTTGTTGGGGAGGTCCGAGAACAGCAGCTCGTCGCGGTCGCCGAACCAGACCGGGCCCTCCGTCCAGCGGAACCCGTCGGCGAGCTTCTGCAGCGGCGCGTTCGGCAGGATGTAGGCCTTGAAGCGCGGCTGCGTGAGTTCGAAGCCGTCCATGGAGCCGCCCCTACTTGAAGCGGCCGGGCTGATTGACGGTCGACTCGACCTGGAGCCCGGTCACGATCATCGTGCAGGGCTCGTCGCCCACCGTGCCGGACAGGTGGCCCTTCCGGCCGTCGCGCGCCTTCGTGTTCTGGTCCTCGCCCATCATCAGCTCGCCCGGGCCCATCTCGACCCGGTGGCCGTCCATGGTCTCGACGAACCAGCGCCCCGAGAGGACGGCGATCCATTGCGGCCGCGGATTCTCGTGCCACTCGCCGACCCAGCCGACCGGCAGCACCGTGAAGGTCACGACCGACGGCGCCGGATCCATCTTGTCGTTCCACTGGGGCGCGGTCTCGGGGTTGATCCCCTCGAACTTGAAGCGATCGAGGTGGAACAGCTCCTGGCGGCTCACACCCTCCGCATCGGTGTAGACGTGCCAGTACGGCATCTTCGGAGGGGTCGGCTCGCTCATCGTCGCTCCTGCCGCGGCGGGACACACCCTCCCACAACGGCCGGGCTTGGCGATGGTTCGCGGACACGCAACCGGAGGCGATCACGCCCCGTGCGCTCCCGGCGGCGCCGCACTCTCCAACCCGCGCAGACTCCGAGCAGCACCGCGTCCCTGGGTCGCCTCGCCGCGTTCGCGATGACGGCGCCACGCTCACATCTGCTCGGGGATCCGGTCCGTCTGCGCGAGGTTCGAGAACCGGGTGATGTTCGCGTCGAACTGCAGCTCCACGGTGCCGGTGGGGCCGTGACGCTGCTTGCCGAGGATCACCTCGGCCTTGCCGTGGACGCGCTGCATCTCGGCCTCCCAGGCGAAGAACTCCTCCGTGCCCTCGCGGGGCTTCTTGTTCCCGACGTAGTACTCCTCGCGGAACACGAACATGACGACGTCGGCGTCCTGCTCGATCGAGCCCGATTCGCGCAGGTCGGCGAGCTGCGGGCGCTTGTCGTCGCGGTTCTCCACCTGACGGGAGAGCTGCGACAGGCCGATGATCGGCACCGCCAGCTCCTTGGCGAGCGCCTTCATGCCCGTCGTGATCTCGGTCATCTCCTGCACGCGGTTGTCGCTGCGCTTGCCGGAACCCGACAGCAGCTGGAGATAATCGACGATCAGCAGGTCGAGGCCCTTCTGGCGCTTCAGGCGCCGGGCTCGGGCGGCGAGCTGGGCGATCGAGATGCCGCCGCTCTGGTCGATGTAGAACGGGATCGTCTGCATGTCCCGGGCGGCGTCGGTGATCTTGTAGAAATCCTCGGGCCGGATATCGCCGCGGCGGATCTTGTAGGAGGGCACGCCCGACTGCTCGGCGATGATGCGGGTCGCGAGCTGCTCGGCCGACATTTCCAGCGAGAAGAAGCCCACGATGCCGCCATTCACGGTCCTGGTCGTGCCGTCCGGCTGCTTCTCGCCGCGGTAGGCCTTGGCGATGTTGAAGGCGATGTTGGTCACCAGCGAGGTCTTGCCCATCGCCGGGCGGCCCGCGAGGATGATCAGGTCGGAGGGCTGCAGGCCGCCCATCTTGGCGTCGAGGTCGGACAGTCCCGTGGCGATGCCCGAGAGCTTGCCGTCGCGCTGGTAGGCCTTGGCGGCCATGTCGACCGCGGCGGTCAGGGCGTCCGAGAATTTCTGGAAGCCGCCGTCGTAGCGACCGGCCTCGGCCAGCTCGTAGAGCCGGCGCTCGGTCTCCTCGATCTGGTCGCGGGGCGCCTGCTCCACCGGCGCCTCGTAGGCGCCGTTCACCAGATCCTCGCCGATGGTGATCAGCCGGCGGCGGATGGCGAGGTCGTAGATCGTGCGGCCGTACTCGCCGGCGTTGATCACCGTCGTCGCGTCGGCGGCGAGGCGGGCGAGGTACTGCATCACCGTCTGGCCGCCGAAATCGGCGTCGCCCAGGTAGGTCTTCATGGTGATGGGCGTGGCGAGCTTGCCGGCCTTGATTAGGGAGGCCGCCACCGTGAAGATCTGCTGGTGGGCATCCTCCATGAAGTGCTCGGCCAGCAGGAAATCGGACACCCGGTAATAGGCGTCGTTGTTCACCAGGATCGCGCCCAGCAGCGCCTGCTCCGCGTCGATGTTGTGCGGGGCGACGCGGTACTCGGCCTGGACCGCTTCGAGCTTGGCCGTGAGCGCATTGGGCAGGGCCATCGGCGGACGACTCCGTATCAGGCGCCGCGGCGGGCGCGCCAGGATCACACCGCACGACCTTGGCGCCGGTATGGTTACCGAAGCCTAGCCGACGGCCGGTTCTCCCGGGCCGGGGCGCGGAAAAGCGGACGCCCGCCGACTCTCGCGAGGGGCGGGCGTCCATGCTGGAACAAAACTGGAACGTGTCAAGTCTCGGGGGCGATCATCCCCGATGTTCACCGGTATACACGTCCGGGTGGACCCCGCCGCCCGGCGTTGCCGCCGCGGGCCCGACCGGCCGAACGGCCGACCGGTCGGGCGTGCGAGCGGGGATCAGCCGCGGTCGTCGGCACCCTCGCCGGCATCGGCCAGCGCCTGACCGACCTCGAGGCCGAGGTCGTCGAGGTTGAACGCCTCGCGCTCGGTGACCGACTCGCCGCGGGCCTGACGCTCGGCCTCCTCGGGGCTGCGGGCGACGTTGACGGTGATCTCCACCTCGACCTCGGGGTGCAGAACCACCGGGACCGTGTGCAGGCCCAGCGTCTTGATCGGCTGGTTCAGGGTGAACTGGCCGCGATCGACCGTGAAGCCCTCCTTCGAGACGACCTCGGCGAGGTCGCGGGTCGAGACCGAGCCGTAGAGCACGCCGGTCTCGCCGGACTGGCGGATCAGGATGAAGCTCTGGCCGTTCAGCTTCTCGGCGACGACCTCGGCGTCCTTCTTGCGGTCGAGGTTGCGGGCCTCGAGCTGGGCGCGCTGGGCCTCGAAGTGCTTCTTGTTGGCTTCCGTCGCGCGCAGGGCCTTGCCGCGGGCGAGCAGGAAGTTGCGGGCGAAGCCCGGGCGGACGTTCACGGTCTCGCCCATCTGGCCCAGCTTGGCCACGCGCTCGAGCAGGATCACTTCCATGGTCTTTCTCCTTCAGGTGTTCGGCCGCGCGGGCCGGGGTCTCACGGCGCCGGATCGCCCTTGGGACGTCGGCGGTCGAGGGCTGTGTCGGCGAGGCCGAACAGGGTGAGGGCGACCAGGGCGATGCCCTGGGTCACGAACAGGATCAGGTACATGCCGAACAGCATGAGCCCGCGCCCCGGCCGGCCGCGGGAGCGGTCGTGGAAGGCGGCGAGCCCCTGGAGGGCGAAGGCCGCGCTGAACGCGCCGAGGAGGGCGACCCCGAACACGCCGACATAGCCGGGGGCGAAGCACATCGCGACGGCCGCCGCGACCGCCACGAGCGTGCTGCGCGGCATGGCGGTGGACGGGATGTCGGGCCAGGGCCGCGGCAGGCGGCCGGAGATCTTCACGATCCGGGCCGAGGCCCAGAGGTAGAAGGCCAGGAGCAGGGCGAGGCCGTTCGCCGCGAAGGCCGGCACGACGCGGGCGAGGGCGTCCGCCACCTCGGCCCGCGTGACGTCCGCAGGATCGGCGTCGGCCTGCGGCGCCGGATCGGGTTCGGCCGTTCCGTCCTTTCCGGCCACATCGCTGCCGGTCGAGGGCCCGTCCGCGCGCCGTGTCTCGGCGGGTGGGCGGTTGGCGGGAAGCCGCGTCTGGACCAGAGTCTGGGCGAGCCCGCGCAGCTGCGCGTCGAAGGCGGCGTGGTTCGGCGAGGACAGGACCGCGATGGCGATGAACGCGAGGGCGGCCGTGGCGGCGATCCAGCCGAGCAGGCGGCCGGTCGGGTACCATTCGAGGCCGGCTTGCGTCTCGCGCCCGAGGAGCGCGAGGTAGGCGAGCCACCAGGCGGGCAGGGCGATGTAGGCCGCGAAGGCCAGCCCAAGGAACGGCGCGATCACCAGGACCAGCGCGAGGCTGCCGGCGGCGGCCGCGGCGAGCGCGGCCTTGTGGCTCCAGCCCAGGCCGACGATCAGGATCGGCAGAGGCGCCACGAGGTAGAGCAGGATCGCGAGCGGCGTCGCCTTCAGCAGCACCCCGAACAGGAGTGCGGAGACGAGGCCCGCGCCGATACCGATGCCGATGTGCTGTGCCATGAAGTCCGCTGTCCCGCTGCCGGCGCGGCAGGGTTAGAGGCGGCAACGCGCCCCAACGATCGGGCGGCGCGAGCCGCCCTCTTGGAGGACCGGCCCGGGCAGAGGCCCGGGCCGGCGGGTTCCGATGGCCTACTTGATCACGTAGGGCAGCAGGCCGAGGAAGCGGGCGCGCTTGATCGCCTGGGCGAGCTCGCGCTGCTTCTTGGCCGAGACCGCGGTGATCCGCGACGGCACGATCTTGCCGCGCTCGGACACGTAGCGGGACAGGAGCTTGACGTCCTTGTAGTCGATCTTCGGCGCGTTCGCGCCGGAGAACGGGCAGGTCTTGCGACGACGGAAGAAGGGACGGCGTCCGCCGCCCGCACCAGCACCGAATGCCATGGGTTAGCCCTCCCCGCCGAAGCTGCGCTCGCCGCGGTCACCGCGATCGCCGCGGTCACCCCGGTCGCCGCCGAAGCCGCCACCGCCGAAGCCCTCGTCATCGCGACGACGGCCGCGCTCGCGATCCTTGCGGTCGTCGCGGTCGCGCTTCTGCATCATGGCGGACGGCTCGGAATCGAGCTCCTCGACCCGGATGGTCATGAAGCGCAGCACGTCCTCGGAGATCTGCATCTGGCGCTCCATCTCGGCGATGGCGGCCGGCGGGGCGTCGATGTTGAGGAGCGCGAAATGCGCCTTGCGGTTCTTCTTGATCCGGTAGGCGAGGGACTTCACGCCCCACATCTCGATCTTCTCGAGACGGCCACCGTTCTGCTCGATCACACCCTTGTAGGTGTCGATCATCGTCTCGACCTGCTGGGACGTCACGTCCTGGCGGGCCAAGAGCACATGCTCGTAGAGAGGCATTGTCGGGCCTTTCATCGTCAATAGGAGCCCGGCCGCCGGAGGGCAGCTGATTCGGGCCGGTTCATCTCGCGCTACGCTCGGCGCCAAGCCCTTCGAGCCGATTTTCAGGCCCGAGCGGTTGATCGAAGGCGGAGACACCGGACGACGGGATCTGGGAGAGCCCTGTGCCGCGAGCGGCACCGTCCGTTCAGCCCCCGGCCGGAGCGAACGCGAGGGGCGGCGCATAGTCGGTTTTTCGCGACCTGGCAAGGTCGCGGCTCGGATCGCGGGCCCGGATCCGCGCGCGGCGGCGTGGATCAGGACATGCGCCCCGAGCCGGGCCCTTCCGGCGCGGCCCTGTCTGTGCGTCACACATCCAGGGGGGCGTGCCGCGCCGCGGCGCTGCCCTGTCCGGCACCGCCTAAGCTTGCCGCTCGGGCGGTTCGATGACACAAGCGCGCCGCGGCCCGGGATCCCCGGCCGCGCTGGTTTCTCGGTAATCCTCCAGATCCGCGATGGCAGAGGCCCCATCTTCCGGCCCTTCCGAGGTCGGTCCCGTGCTGATCACCGGCGCGAGCGGCTTCCTCGGTTCAGCCCTGGTCGACGTGTTCCGCCGGGCCGGCTTCCCGGTGCGCATCCTCGTGCGCGCGTCGAGCCCCCGCCGGAACCTCACCTGGACCGACGTCGAGATCGCCGAGGGCGACATGCGCGACCCGGCCGCCGTGGCGGCGGCGATGCGCGGCCAGCGCTACCTGATCCACGCCGCGGCCGATTACCGGCTCTGGGCGCCGGACATGGAGGAGATCGTCCGCACCAACCGCGACGGCACGCGCCTGATGATGCGCGCGGCCCTCGAGGCCGGGGTGGAGCGGGTGGTCTACACGTCGAGCGTCGCGACGATCAAACCGCCGGCCGACGGCGTCACGCCCTCCGACGAGACCATGCCGCTCACGCCCGAGACCGCGATCGGCGCCTACAAGCGCAGCAAGGTCGTGGCCGAGCGGGTGGTCGAGGAGATGGTTGCCCGGGACGGGCTCAAGGCGGTGATCGTCAACCCGTCGACGCCGATCGGCCCCCGCGACGTCAAGCCGACGCCGACCGGCCGGATCATCCAGGAGGCGGCGCTCGGCAAGATGCCGGCCTTCGTCGATACCGGGCTCAACCTCGCCCATGTCGACGACGTGGCCCAGGGCCACCTGCTGGCGCTGCGCAAGGGCCGCATCGGCGAGCGCTACATCCTCGGCGGCGAGGACGTCTTCCTCTCGCAGATGCTCGCCGACATCGCCGGCATGGTCGGGCGCAAGCCGCCGACCGTGAACCTGCCCCGGGCCGCCGTCTACCCGGTGGCGTTCTTCGCGCAGCTCGCAGCGCGGGTCACCGGCAGGCAGCCCTTCGCGACGATCGACGGGATCCGCATGTCGCGCTACCGGATGTTCTTCTCGGACAGGAAGGCGCGCGCCGAACTCGGCTACACGGCCCGGCCGTACCGCGAGGGCCTGTCGGACGCGATCACGTGGTTCCGGGAGGCGGGCTACCTCGCATGAGCACCCTCGATTCCGCCACCGCGACGCGCTCCGGCAAGGGGCACCGCGACGAGAACTTCCCCGTCGCCTCGCACCTGATCCATCCCCGCCACCGGGGCGCGATCCTGGCGTTCTACAACTTCGTCCGCGCCGGCGACGACGTGGCCGATCACGCCGCCCTGTCGCCCGAGCGCAAGATCGAGCTGCTCGATCGCCTCGCCGACGCGCTCACCGGCGCCGGGCCGTCCGATCCCGAGGCCGCGCCGCTGAAGCGCGAGCTCGCGGCCCGCGGCCTGCCGCCCCGGCACGCCCTGGAGCTCCTCGACGCGTTCCGCATGGACGCGCGCAAGAATCGCTACGCGGATTGGGACGAGCTGATCCACTATTGCCGCTACTCGGCCATGCCGGTGGGGCGCTACGTCCTCGACGTGCACGGCGAGGACCCGGCCCGGGTCTACCGCGCCTCCGACGCCATCTGCGCGGCGCTCCAGGTGATCAACCACCTTCAGGATTGCGGCAAGGATTTCGCCGCGCTCGACCGCGTCTACCTCCCGCAGGATTGCCTCGACCGTCACGGCGCCACCGTGGCGATGCTCGGCGAGCCGAAGGCGCCGCCGCAGCTCCGGGCCGCGATCCGCGAGCTGGCGCAGCGCTGCCTCGACCTCCTCGACGAGGGCGCGGTCCTGCCGGACCTGATCGACGACCTGCGCCTGTCGCTGGAGATCGCCGCCATCCACCGGCTCGCCGTCGTGCTGAGCCGGGGCCTGCTGGAGCGCGACCCGCTCTCGGAGAAAGTCCATCACGGCAAGGCCGCCTTCGCGCTGACGGCGCTGGGCGGCGTCGCCGCCACCCTGGCGCGCCGGCCGTTCCGCGGCCGGACCGTCCGGGCCGCGGCTCAGGGAATCCGCTCGTGACCGCCACCGCCACGCCCGCCCAGGACCCGGAGAGTGCCGCCCCGGCGCTGCCCGCCGCCGGCTCGTCCTTCTACACGGCGATGCGCCTGCTGCCGAAGGAGCGGCGGGAGGCGATGTACGCCGTCTACGCCTTCTGCCGCGCCGTCGACGACGTCGCCGACGACGGCGGCACCCGGGCCGTCCGGCAGGTCGAGCTCGACCGCTGGCGGGCCGACATCGACGCGCTCTACGCCGGCCGGCCGGCCGCGCGCGTGCGCGACCTCGTGGAGCCCGTGCGCCGCTTCGGCCTGAAGCGCGAGGATTTCCAGGCGGTCATCGACGGCATGGCGATGGACGCCGTCGCGGACATCGTCGCCCCCGACGCCGAGACCCTCGACCTCTACTGCGACCGGGTCGCGAGCGCGGTCGGCCGGCTGTCGGTGCGGATCTTCGGCATGCCCGAGGCGGACGGCATCCGGCTGGCGTGGCACCAGGGCCGCGCGCTCCAACTCACCAACATCCTGCGCGACATCGACGAGGACGCCGAGCGCGGCCGCCTCTACCTGCCGCGCGAGAAACTCCGGGCGATCGGCCTCACCGACCCCACGCCGGCAGAGGCGATCGGCCATCCCCGCATCGGCGAGGTCTGCATCTCCCTCGCCCGCGAAGCCGAGGACCATTACCAGGCGACCTGGGAGATCATCCGGCGCAGCCCCCGCAAGGCGACCAAGGCGGCCCGGCTGATGGCCGCCGCCTATCACCTCTACCTGAAGGCGGTCCTCGCGCGCGGCTGGGCGATGCCCCGCGCCCGAGTGAAGCCCGGCAAGCTCGCGCTGCTGGGCGTCGCCGTCCGGCACGGCCTGATCTGATGGGCACGGTCCACGTCGTCGGCGCCGGCCTCGCCGGCCTCTCCGCGGCCGTCGCGCTCGCCGAGACCGGCGCCCGGGTGGTCGTGCACGAGGCCGCCAAACAGGCCGGCGGCCGCTGCCGCTCGTACTACGACCCGGCCCTCGGCCTGACCATCGACAACGGCAACCACCTGCTCCTGTCCGGCAACGCCGATTCCCTCGGGTTCCTCCGGACGATCGGCGCGCCGGCCGACGCCCTGGTCGGCCCGGACGTGGCGGAGTTCGACTTCGCCGACCTGAAGACCGGCGAGCGCTGGCGGCTGCGGCCCAATGCCGGGCGGCTGCCCTGGTGGGTCATGAGCCCGGCCCGCCGCGTTCCCGGCACGCGGGCGCTGGACTACCTCGCGCCCCTCGGGATCCTGCGTGCGGCTTCCGGCAAGGCGGAGGGTGCGGGCGGGACGATCGGCGCGCACATGGCCTGCGAGGGCACGCTCTACCGGCGCCTCTGGCACCCGGTGCTGCTCGCGGCCCTCAACACCGAGCCCCGCGACAGCGACGTCGGCCTGGCGGCGCGGATCCTGCGCGAGACCCTGGGCGCGGGCGGCAAGGCCTGCCGCCCCCTCGTCGCCGTCGAGGGCCTGTCCTACGCCTTCGTCGATCCGGCGATCCGCTACCTGACGGAGCGCGGCTGCGAGATCCGCCTCGGCCGGCGCCTGCGCGGGCTGGAGATCGCGGACGGCCGGGTCGGGCAGCTCGTGTTCTCGGACGGCCCGGAGAGCCTCGGCCCGGAGGACGGCGTCGTGCTGGCGCTGCCGCCGTGGGTGGCCCGGGAGGTGTTGCCCGGTCTCCTCGCCCCGACGGAATTCCGCTCCATCGTGAACGCGCATTTCGCGCTGGTGCCGAAGCCCGGCAGCCCCCTCGTCCTCGGCGTCGTCAACAGCCTGACGGAGTGGCTTTTCGCCTATCCCGACCGGTATTCGGTCACGATCAGCGGTGCCGACCGGCTCCTCGACGTGCCCCGCGAAGACCTCGCGCGGCAGATCTGGGCCGAGATCGCGCAGCTGTGCAACCTTGCACCCGACCTGCCCAGCTGGCAGATCGTAAAGGAGAAGCGTGCGACCTTCGCGGCGACGCCGGCCGAGGCCGCGCGGCGCCCGAAAGCCGAAACCGCCTACGACAATCTCGTCCTGGCAGGCGATTGGACCGCCACCGGCCTGCCGTCGACGATCGAGGGAGCGATCCGCTCGGGCCAGACGGCCGCACGTTCCTTGCGTGCGGGACCTGTCGTGCGCGCTGGAACCCAGGTGCGCGGCGCAGCTTGAGGCATGGCGTCCGCCGCGAGGCGGTCGTTCGAGGCGAGGACTATGAGAGAGGCCGTAAGCAAAGTCGAGGCGCTGCAGCGCTCCAAGACTCAGGGGATCTCGCTCGAGGACGTCGAGCGCGGCGTGGCGCAGGCGACGCGCGCGCTGACCGCCCTGGCGCACGACGACGGGCACATCTGCTTCGAGCTCGAGGCGGATGCCACGATCCCGTCCGAGTACATCCTGTTCCACCATTTCCGCGGCACGCAGGTCCCCGGCGACCTCGAGGCCAAGATCGGCAACTATCTCCGCCGCACCCAGGGGCGGCACGGCGGATGGGCCCTCGTCCATGAGGGTCCGTTCGACATGAGCTGCACGGTCAAGGCGTACTTCGCCCTCAAGATGATCGGCGACGACATCGAGGCGCCGCACATGCGCCGGGCGCGCGAGGGCATCCTGTCCCGCGGCGGCGCGGCCAACGCCAACGTGTTCACCCGCTTCATGCTGGCCCTCTACGGCGAGGTGCCGTGGCGCGCCGTGCCGGTGATGCCCGTGGAGGTGATGTTCCTGCCGAAGTGGTTCCCGTTCCACCTCGACAAGATCAGCTACTGGGCCCGCACCACCGTGGTTCCGCTGTTCGTGCTCCAGGCGACCAAGCCGCGGGCGCGCAACCCGCGCGGCATCAGCGTGCAGGAGCTGTTCGTCACGCCGCCGGAGAGCGTCCGCTCCTGGCCGGGCTCGCCCCACGCCACGTGGCCGTGGACGCCGATCTTCGGCTTCATCGACCGGGTTCTGCAGCGGGTCGAGAATCACCTGCCGCGCAAGAGCCGGCAGCGCGCCATGGAGATGGCCCGCGCCTGGGTGAGCGAGCGCCTCAACGGCGAGGACGGCCTGGGCGCCATCTTCCCCGCCATGGTCAACTCGGTGCTGATGTACGAGGTGATGGGCTACCGGCCCGATCACCCGCAGGTCCGCGTGGCCTGCGACGCGATCGAGAAGCTCGTGGTCGAGAAGGCCGACGAGGCCTACGTGCAGCCCTGCGTCTCGCCGGTCTGGGACACGGCGCTCGCGAGCCACGCGCTGCTCGAGGCCGGCGGCCCCGAGGCCGAGGCCCAGGCCCGCGCCGGCCTCGACTGGCTGAAGCCCCGCCAAGTGCTCGACATCGTCGGCGACTGGGCGGCGCGCAAGCCGAAGGTCCGGCCGGGCGGCTGGGCGTTCCAGTACGCCAACGCGCACTATCCCGACCTCGACGACACCGCCGTGGTGGTCATGGCGATGGACCGGGCCATGCACCAGCACGGCCTCGTCGCCGGCATGCCGGACTACAAGGCCTCGATCGCCCGCGCCCGCGAATGGGTCGAGGGGCTGCAGTCCGAGGACGGTGGCTGGGCGGCGTTCGACGCCGACAACAATCACATGTATCTCAATCACATCCCGTTCTCGGATCACGGCGCGCTGCTCGACCCGCCGACCGCGGACGTGACCGCCCGCGTGGTCGGGATGCTGTCCCAGCTCGGCGAGACCCGCGAGACCTCCCGCGCCCTCGACCGCGGCGTGAACTACCTCCTAAACGACCAGGAGGAGGACGGCTCGTGGTACGGCCGCTGGGGCATGAACTTCATCTACGGCACGTGGTCGGTGCTCTGCGCCCTCAACGCCGCCGGGGTGGACCCGGCCGATCCGCGCATCCAGAAGGCCGTGTCCTGGCTGATCCGGATCCAGAATCCGGATGGCGGCTGGGGCGAGGACGCCTCCTCGTACAAGATCGACCCGGCCTTCGAGCCCGGCTCGTCCACCGCCTCGCAGACCGCCTGGGCGCTGCTCGCCCTGATGGCGGCCGGCGCGGTCGACGACCCGGCCGTGACCCGCGGCATCAACTTCCTGACCCGCACGCAGGGCGCGGACGGGTTCTGGAAGGAGGAGCGCTACACCGCCACGGGCTTCCCGCGGGTGTTCTACCTGCGCTACCATGGATACCCGAAGTTCTTCCCGCTCTGGGCGATGGCGCGGTTCCGCAACCTCAAGCGTGGCAACAGCCGGCGCGTCCAGTTCGGCATGTGACGTCCACCGACGTCCTGGGACCGGCCCGACGGGCCGGTCCCGCTCCGCCGGATCGCAGCGCGCTCGACCCTCTCGACAGCCGATCCGCGAGCCCCGGTACCCGACACGTGGCCTCCTCAGACAGCGATCCCGCGGGACCGGACGAGCCGCCCCCCGCGCCGGATCCGGCCCGGACTCCGCCCCGGCGCTCGCGCCTGCTTGCGGACCTCGCCGGACTCGTCCACGAGCGCGCCATGATCGATCCCACCGCACCCGTCCTGGCCGTCACAGGCCTCGCCCGCGAGCGCCGCATGGCGGCGGGGGAGGGGGTCGAAGCCGTGGGGGCCGGCGGCAACCCGCACCGGCTCCGCCAGCTGCTCGAGGCCCGCGGCCAGCCCGGCTGCCGGGCGGTTGTCAGCTTCGGCATCGCCGGCGGCCTCGACCCGTCGCTCCGGCCCGGCGACGTCGTGGTCGGCACCGGCGTGGTCAGCGAGGAGGGGCGGCGCGCCGCCGATCTCGACCTCTCGGCCACGCTCCTCAACCTCCTGTCCGGCGTCGGAGCGCGGGTGATCCCGGCGGATCTGGCGGGGGTCGATACCGCGGTTCTCGCGGTCGACGGCAAGACCGATCTGCGGACCACCACCGGCGCCGCGGCCGTCGACATGGAATCGCACGTGGCCGCGTCCTTCGCGGGCCGGCACGGCCTGCCCTTCGCGGCCGTGCGGGTGATCTGCGATCCGGCCGATCAGGCCCTGCCGGCCTTCGCGGCCTCGGCGCTCACGCCGGACGGCGAACCCGACATCGCCGCCGTGTTCTTCGCCTTCGCGCGCGGCCGGGCACGCCTGGGAGACCTGATGCGCCTCGCCCGGGACTCGAACGCCGCCTTCGCGGCGCTGGGACGGTGCCGGGCGCGGCTCGGGCC
The DNA here is from genome assembly GCF_036441335.1 of Methylobacterium mesophilicum. GTDB lineage: Bacteria > Pseudomonadota > Alphaproteobacteria > Rhizobiales > Beijerinckiaceae > Methylobacterium > Methylobacterium mesophilicum_B. The sequence goes on along the minus strand of NZ_MLBW01000005.1, from coordinate 104,760 downwards.
GGGCCTCGGCATCCCGGTCCCGGGGCGCTGAGACGCGCAGACGCCGTGAGGCGGCCACGAAAAAGCGCCGGCCTGCACGGCCGGCGCGAGTCGGAGGTCACCACGAGACGGCGCGGGGCGGACCCCGCGCCGGGACAGACCGGCCTCAACCGGCCTTCTTGTTGAGCGAGACCGCCACGAACCGGGTCTGGCCCTTGCCGCTCTTCACCCGCATCAGCACGGCCTTGCGTCCGCTCGACTCGGCCGCCCGGATCTGCGTCGCCACGTCCGCCGGACGGGACACGCTCTGGCCGCCGACATCGAGGATCACGTCGCCCGCCTCGATACCCTTGGCGGCCGCCGGGCCGTCGGGATCGACCTGAACCACCGCGACGCCCTGATCCGACAGGCCGACATCGCCGGCCGGGGCGAGCTGCAGGCCGAGCCGCGGCTGGCCGTTGCCCGAGTCGTCGTCGCGGCTCGCCATCTTGGTGCCGTCGGTCGGCATCGTGCCCAGCGTCACCGTGGCGGTGTCGGTCTTGCCGCCGCGCAGGTAGCTCAGCTCGACCTTGGCGCCCGGCTTCAGGCCGGCGATCTTGCGCGACAGCTCGCGGGCGCTGTCCACCGTGTCGCCGTTGACCTTCTCGATCACGTCGCCCGCCTTCAGGCCGGCCTTGGCCGCCGGCGTACCGTTCTCGGCGTGGTCGACCAGGGCGCCCTTGGCCTTGTCGAGGCCCAGACCCTCGGCGATGTCCTGCGTCACGGGCTGGATCTGGACGCCCAGGTAGCCGCGGGCGACCTTGCCGTCGGTCCGGAGCTGGTCGACCACCGCCTGAACGGTCTCGGCCGGGATCGCGAAGGCGAGGCCGACGCTGCCGCCCGACGGGGACGCGATGGCGGTGTTCATGCCGACCACCTCGCCGTTGACGTTGAAGGTCGGGCCGCCCGAGTTGCCCTTGTTGATGGGCGCGTCGATCTGCAGGAAGTCGTCGTAGGGACCGGCGCCGATGTCGCGGCCGCGGGCCGAGACGATGCCGGCGGTCACGGTTCCGCCGAGGCCGAACGGGTTACCGATCGCCACCACCCAGTCGCCGACCTGCGGCGCGGCCTTGCCGAACTGGACGTACGGGAAGTTCGAGCCCTCGGTGATCTTCAGCAGAGCGACGTCCGTCTTGGAATCCTTGCCGATGACCTTCGCGTCGAGGGTGCGACCGTCATCCAGCGTCACCTGCACGGTCTTGGCATGGTCGACCACGTGGTTGTTGGTGACCACGTAGCCGTCGGCCGAGATGATGAAGCCGGAACCGACCGCGCCGCGCGGGCCCTGATGCTGGGGCTGCATGCCGCCGGGACCGTTCTGGCCGAAGCGCTTGAAGAACTCGCGCAGCTGCGGCGGCACGTTCTGGAGGTTGCGGCCCTGGCTCGGGCCATCGTCGTCGTCGCTGCTCGCCGAGTCGTCGAGCTTCACCTTCACCGAGACCACGCCCGGCTTCACCTTGTTGACGATGCCGGCGAACGAACCCGGCGGGTGCTCGGGCGCCTCGATCGGCGACTTGGGCAGGGCCTGCGCGTAGGCCGGGGTCGCGGCCGGCAGATAGCCGCTGCCGATGGCACCGCCGGCGATCAGCGCGGCGGCCGCCACGGAGGCGAGGGCGCGGCGCGAGGTGCGGCCAGTGGGACGGGTCTCGGTCATGGGGGGGGCTCAACCTCTCGGGACTGATCGGGACGACGCCGGCGGTCGCGGCCGTCGATGGGATCTGTCTAAGGGGCGGCGCCTGACCCGGGCGTGGCGATCAAATTACCGTTTGGACAGGTGGGCGAGCGGTCGCGGAGCCCCAGCGCGATCGCGGCGAGCGACCGAGATCGGAGAACCGACGCTCCGGCGCGGGCCGGGCCGGATCCAGGCTCGTGCTAACCAGCACCGCAGTTTCCGGGAGCCGATCTAAAATACCGCTGAGTTAGGCAGGCCGGCGTAAACTTGGCGCTGCTAGACCCGAGTGTGTAGGCAGAGGAATTGACGATGAAGGTGCTGTTAGCGGCCGCCATGATTTTCGGCTCGACTGTCGGTGCGCTGGCGGTCGAGTCGTACGCGGATTACCGTGATTACTTCGACGCGAAGCCTGTCGTCAGAAGTCGCGCGCCGTGCAGCGTTTCCGACAGGACGTACGGCGTCGACACGCGCCGCCCCGGCGACGAACGCGCCGCGAAATCGGCGGCCAACTTCCGGCCCGGCTACTGGAACCAGTCGGGCGGTTACGTTCCGCCGGACTATTCCCTGCATCCGCGGGGCGCGTCGCAGGACGGCTTCTGGACCCCGAACGACGCCGCTGCCGCCAGTTGGGGCGGGCCGCGGGCGTTCACCGGCACTCTCGGGACCCGCCGCTGAAGCGCGGCGGTTCCGTCCGGCGCCCGGGCGAGGCCCGGACGCGGCCTTGACGGACCGGGGCGCGCCCCGGACGGGCCCTCAGTCCCCGCTGAGCCGGACCAGAGCTTCCTCGATCTTCGCCAGCCGCGCCGACTCGGTCTCGCGACGCTCGCGGTTCTCCTCGATGATCTCTTCCGGCGCCCGGGCCACGAAGTCGGCGTTGCCGAGCTTCGCGTCGATCTTCTTGATCTCGCCCTGCGCCTTGCCCTGCTCCTTCTTCAGGCGCGCGACCTCGGCCGCGAGGTCGACCACGCCTTCCAGCGGCAGCGCGGCGACGCTGCCGCGCACCAGGAGCTGGACCGAGTTCTTCGGTGGCGTCTCCGAGAAGGTGATCTCCGACAGCCGGGCGAGGCGCAGGAGCGTGTCGCGCCACGCCTCCACCCGCGCCCGGACCTCCGGCGCCGCGCCGACCATGACCAGCGGGATCTGCGCGCCGGCCGGGACATTGGTCTCGGACCGCGCCGAGCGGATCTGGCTGACGAGATCGACCACGAACCCGACCTCGGCTTCCGCGGCCGCGTCGGCGAGGCCGCCGAGGTCCGGCCAGGAGTCGAGGGTCAGCAGGCCGCGCTCCGGCAGGTCGGCGCCCTTGATCGCCCACAGCTCCTCCGTGAGGAACGGCATGAACGGGTGCAGCAGCTTGGCCACCTGATCGATCAGGAACGCCACGCTCGCCTGCGTCTCGGCCCGGATCGCGGGATCGACGCCCTCGCCCTGGAGCACCGGCTTGGCGAGCTCGAGATACCAGTCGCAGAAGATGTTCCAGACGAAGCGGTAGGCGGCCGCCGCCGCGTCGTTGAAGCGGAAGGCCTCGAGGGCGCCCGCGACCTCGTCGACCGCGCGGGCCGCCTCTGTGAGCGCCCAGCGGTTGATGGCGCCGGTGGCGGAGCGCGGGTCGAAGGCCGGATCCAGGCGGCAGCCGTTCAGCTCGGCGAAGCGGGCGGCGTTCCAGAGCTTGGTCGCGAAGTTGCGGTAGCTCTGGACCCGGTCGGTGGACAGCTTGATGTCGCGGCCCTGGACGGCCAGGGCGCAGAGAGTGAAGCGCAGGACGTCGGCGCCGACCTGATCGATCAGCTCCAGCGGGTCGACGACGTTGCCCTTCGACTTCGACATCTTCGCGCCCGACGCGTCCCGCACCAGGGTGTGCAGGTAGACCGTGTCGAAGGGCGCCCGGTCGGTCAGGTGCAGGCCCATCATCATCATCCGGGCGACCCAGAAGAACAGGATGTCCTTGCCGGTCACCAGGGTGTTGGTCGGGTAGTAGCGGGCGAGTTCCGGGGTCGTGTCGGGCCAGCCCAGCGTCGAGAACGGCCAGAGCGCCGAGGAGAACCACGTGTCGAGGACGTCCTCGTCGCGGGTGAGCGCGACCGGTCGGCCGTGCTGCGCGTCGGCCGCGGCCTGCGCCTCGGCCTCGCTCTCGGCGACGAAGATGCCGCCCTCGTCGTCGTACCAGACCGGGATCTGGTGCCCCCACCAGAGCTGGCGCGAGATGCACCACGGCTCGATGTTGGTGAGCCACTGGAAGAAGATCTTCTCGTAATTCTCCGGCACGAACTTGGTCTGCCCGTCGCGCACCGCCTGCAGGGCGCGCTCCGCGAGCGGCTTGACGTTCACGTACCACTGGTCGGTCAGGTACGGCTCGATGACCACGCCCGAGCGGTCGCCGTGCGGGACCGCGTGCGTGTTCGGCTCGATCGCGCGCAGGCGCCCGCGCGCCTCCATCAGCGCGACGACCTCCTTGCGGGCCTGCGCCCGGTCCAGGCCGTGGAGCGCCAGGGCCTCCGGCTCGGGCGCGACGCCGTCGAGGAAGTCGGCGTTGCCGGCGAGCAGCATCCGGCCCTCGGGGTCGAGGACGTTGATCAGGCCGAGCCCGTGGCGGCGTCCGACGTCGAAGTCGTTGAAGTCGTGGGCGGGCGTGATCTTGACCGCGCCCGTGCCCTTCTCGGGATCCGAGTAGGTGTCGGCCACGATCGGGATCAGCCGCCCGACCAGCGGCAGGCGCACGCGCTGGCCGACGAGCGCGGTGTAGCGCGCGTCCTCGGGGTGGACCGCGATGCCGGTATCGCCCAGCATCGTCTCGGGCCGCGTGGTCGCCACCGTGACGACGGCGCCGGTCTCGTTGCCGGCCTCGTCCACCACCGGGTAGTCGAAGTGCCAGAGGTGGCCCCGGGTCTCGATCTGCTGGACCTCCAGGTCCGAGATCGCGGTCTGGAACTTCGGGTCCCAGTTCACCAGCCGCTTGTCGCGGTAGATCAGGCCCTGCCGGTGGAGGTCGACGAAGGTCTTGAGGACGGCCCGGCTCAGGCCCTCGTCCATGGTGAAGCGCTCGCGCGACCAGTCGCACGAGGCGCCCAGCCGCTTCAGCTGGTTGACGATCGCGCCGCCGGATTCCGCCTTCCAGGCCCAGACCTTCTCGACGAAGGCCGCGCGGCCGATCTCGCGGCGGCCGGGCTCCTGACGCTCCATCATCCGCCGCTCGACCACCATCTGGGTGGCGATACCGGCGTGGTCCGTCCCCGGCTGCCAGAGCACGTCCTTGCCGCGCATGCGCTCGAAGCGGCAGAGGATGTCCTGCAGCGTGTTGTTGAGGGCGTGGCCCATGTGCAGCGAGCCCGTCACGTTCGGCGGCGGGATCACGATGCAGTACGGCGGGGCCCCGGCGCGCTCGGGCCGACCGGCACGGAAGGCGTCCGCATCGGCCCAGGCGGCGGAGATCCGCGCCTCGACGGAGGTGGGCTCGAAGGTCTTGTCCATCATCGCGGGTACGGGCCGGCGCTTGTCCAAACGGGGGGGTGCCCCGCTTTCGACCGTCACGCCGCTCCCGTCAACACGCGGACAGGCCCCCGCGGCCACCGCACCCCGGCCGCCGGCTCACCGGCCGCGCGAGACCCGCTCGATCTCGGCGCGCACGAGGCGCTCGACCACGGCCGGGAGGTTGTCGTCGAGCCACGACTTCAGCATCGGCCGGAGCATCTCCTTGACGAGATCCTCCAGGGTCCGGGCGTTCTGCGTCAGCACCGTATGGGCCAGCAGGTTGAACGCGCCGCTGACGCTGGCGTCGGTGGCGGGCGAGACCAGGGCCTCGGGCTCCGGCTCGGGCGCGCGGGCGGCCTGGAGCACGGGCTGCGGGGGCGGTGGGGGCGGCGGCTCCGGGACCGGTTCGGGCTCCGGTTCGGGCGCGGCCGTGACCGGGGCCTCGAAATCGATCGCGTCGAAGTCGAGCAGGTCGGGGGCCGGCTCGGGTTCCGGCTCCGGCTCGACGACGCGCGGACGCGTCACCGGCTCGGCGACCTCCGCGAGGTCGAGCACGTCGTCGGGTTCCGGCGCGGGCGCGGGGACGTCGGCCGGCTTGGCGGCCTGATCGTCGGCGATGATCCTCCGGATCGACGCGAGGATCTCTTCCATCGAAGGCTCGTGCGCCTTATCGGCAGCCTTGTCCTGGAATTTCGAGTCCGGGATCTTGGGGCTTGCTGCACTCATCGGCAGGCGCACTCGGGCATGGGAGACTGGAAAGCGACCCGAACGGATCGATGTTCAATCAGTATTCCATGCCGTTTCATGGCGGCAAGCGCGCCCGCAACACACTCCCCGTGGAAAAGCCGTCAGCGGCCGTCCGGCGTGCGCAGACCGAACCAGAGATCCTTGACCTGATCGTAGTGGACCTTGGCGCTGTAGTATTCGACCGGCAGCGCCGTGAAGCGCGCGGTCAACTGTCCGATCGCCTGGACCACCCCGTAGGAGAAGATCACCCGGTCGCGCTGGGCGACGATGAGGCTCACGCGGGAGTTCAGCAGTTCCTGCTGCGCGTTGAGCACGTCGAGGGTCGTGCGCTGGCCGACGCGCGCTTCCTCGCGCACGCCGTTCAGCGCCACCTCGTTGGCCTGGACCTGGGCCTGGGCGGCGATCACCTGCGCCTTGGCGGCCTCGAGGCGACCCCAGAAATCGACGATCTGGGCGCGGACCTGGTCGCGGATCTGATCGACCTGGATCCGGGCCTGGCCGACCGTCTCCTTGGCCTGCCGGATCTGCGCGTAGGTCTGGCCGCCCTCGTAGATCGGGATCGAGAGCCGGCCGCCGACGAAGCCCACGAAGAAGCTCTGATTCGGGCCGTTCTGGTCGTAGAGCTGGCTGAGCGAGCCCTGCAGGCTGAGCTGCGGCGCGAGCTGGCCCTCGAGGATCTTCACCTGGGCTTCGGACACATCGACGTTGTGGATGGCCGAGACAACCTGCGGATGTTCGCGCAGGCCGATGGCGATCGCCGAGTCGAGATTGCGGGGCACGAACCGGTCCAGCGGCCGACCCGGCGCGAGCTGGCGCGGTTCGACGCCGATATTCTGCCGGTAGACGCCGATGCTCGTGCGCAGGGTGGATTCGGCGGCGCTGACCTGAGAGCGCGCGCCGGCCAGCCGGGCCTCGGCCTGCGCGACGTCGGTCCGGGTCACCTCGCCGACGTTGAACCGGTCACGGGTCTGGCGGAGCTGCTCCTCCAGGACCTCGACGTTGTTCCGGTTCAGCTCGAGCGTCGCCGTGTTGCTGAGCACGTTCATGTACGCCTGGACGGCGTTGTAGAGGACGGTCAGCTCGGTGAAGCGCAGGGTTTCGCGCTGGCTGTAGACCTGCGACTCGGCGCGGCGGACCGTGTTGTCGGTCTGGAAGCCGTTGAAGATCGTCTGCGTGACGTTCAGGCTGGCGGAGCTCGGCAGGTACGTCGTGCGCGTTGTCCGGCTCGAGGTGATGACCTGGCTCGCGATGTCGGCCGTCGCGCCCGAGGACAGACCACCGGCGCCCGTCGCGGCCCCGGTCGCGCTGGTGCCGGTGGTTCCGACGCCCGTGGTCGCGACACCGGTCGTCCCGACACCCGTGGTCGCGACACCGGTGGTGCCGACGCCCGTCGTCGTTCCGGCGCCGGTACCCGCCGTCCCGAGGGAGGAGGCGGCGCTGGTTCCGGTCGTGCCGGCGGAGGCGACGGTGCTCGAGGAGCGCGTCTGCAGGTACTGGACGCCGATGGAGCCGTTGACGGTCACGGTCGGCCGGTAGCCGGACTGCGCGATCGCCACGCCCTCGTCGATGGCGCGCACCCCCGCGCGGCCGGCATTCAGGGTTGGATTGCCCTGATAGGCCTTCGACAGAGCGCTCTCCAGGGTCTCGGCGGACGCCGGCATGGCAGCCAGCATCGCCAGTCCGGACACCATCCCGGCCAGGCGGAATGTCGAGCAACTCGCTGGTGGACGTCGTGTCACGATGAACAAGCCCTTGCGGTCTCTTTCGGTCCGGATGTCCGAGACGAAAACGGCCAAGGTACGGCGTTTCGCTCGTCTCCGATCAAGCCCGCCCCACCGTCACGCTTAGCGCAAACCGGACGCTTTGGCTCGCCTCGACGCGGGCTCGGCGGCGGAATGTGCGGCGTTGGGGCTTTAAGGTGACACACCCCGCATACTCAGCGCGGCGCGCAGGCGTATTGAGTTGTCTAGTTTCATAATACGCTCCCCACAGAGACTATTGCCGACTTGCCGGGACGTGAGAATTCAGAGCTGGCGGATCGCCTCCGGCAGGGGAGAGCGAACCCGACAGCGACTTCCCGACTCCCCGGCGGCGCCGATCCTCACCTAGTACCGGTCCATCCCGCCGCCGCCGGCGTCGGGCTCCAGATCCAGCGGTCCCTCGGGAGCCGACTCGGGCTCGGGCGCGCGCCGGGCGCGCGCCGGCGGGCGCGGCTTGGGGACCGACCCGGTCATCGCGGCCGAGGGCTTCGGCTTCGATGCCGCGCTCGGGGGAGACGGCCTCTCGCGGGAGCCGGCAGGACCGGGTGGTCCGGCCGGGCCAGCCGGGCCCATAGGCCCGGCTTCGCCACGCGGGCCCGTCTCGCCGCGCGGTCCGGCCGGTCCGGCGAGCCCGGGCGCCTGCGGCCCCTGCTGGCCGCACTCGCCGACCACGATGCTGCGGGTCTGCTTCGGTGTCCGGAGCGTCGCGATGCAGGTGGCCGGATGGTAGACGACGCGGAACTCGAAATAGCCGCGGCTGTCGGTCCGGTGCGGGAACTGGCCGTCGAGCGTGATCTCCACCCCCGGATCGTCGGCGTAGCCGATGATCCAGAGATCGCCGCCGGTGATCTTGGCGGCCTCGATGCGCATGTCCCCGGCGTGAGCCGGCACAGCGCAGGCGGCCGAAAGGGCCAGCATCGAACACAGCGCCCAGCGCTCGCGCCCCAGGCGCTTGGCAGATCTCATGGCAGGTCACACAGTCTTTTCGACGGTCAGAATGCCATAGCCCGCAAACTAAGCAATAAATTGCGGAGAAAGTTGGATGTGGAAAAACGCGGCCGGTCGACCGCCGTAATCCGAAATGGGTATTCGAAGGGCGCGCGGCGGGGCCTGTAGCGTGGCCCGGGCGGGACCGGATCGGGCGTGCGTGGACCGGGCCGGCTCGAGGCGTGGTGCGCGTCGATACGCCGGCCGGCGCCTCGCGAGCGCACCGGGTCCGCAGTCGGACACGGGGTGGAGGGTTCAGCCGTGGACGACAACGACCCGCCCTGGGACACGGACCCACTCTGGTACGACCGGACGGAGTCGGTGACGCCGCCGGGGGCCATCCTCGAGGCCCTCGCTTGGCTGTTCCTGCTGGCGATCGCCGGCTGCGCGGCGCTGGTGTGGCTCTACGGGATGCCCGACCGGCTGTGGCGCGCGGCGGCGCGCCGCCTCATGCGCCGCAATCCGGCGGATGCCGAGCGCTTCTGAGCGCGGGCCCGGCCTCTCCGCGTGCCGGCCCCGGTTCAGGCCGCGGCGACGCGCGTGCCGAGAAGGGTGGCTTCCAGAGCCTCAACCGGCATCGGGCGGCCGAGATGGTAGCCCTGCAGGAACGGGCAGCCCATCGCCTGCAGGATGTTGAGGTCCTCGGCCGACTCGACACCCTCCGCCACGACGTCGAGGCCGAGCAGACGGCCGAGGCCGAGGACGGCGAGGACGAGACCGCGCTTGTCGTCGCTCGCACCGAGGCCGGTGACGAAGCTCCGGTCGATCTTGATCCGGTCCGCTTTGAGCTGCCGCAGCGAGGAGAGCGACGAGTAGCCGATCCCGAAATCGTCGAGGGCGACCCGGATGCCGGCGCGGGACAGCGCCTGCAGCTTTCCCTGCACGGCGCCGATGTCGAGGGCCGTCTCCTCGGTGATCTCGATCTCCAGCATGGTGGGCGGCAGGCCGAGGAGGCCCAGGCGCTCGATAACGATCTCGTCGACCGGAACCTGCGCCATCTCCCGGGGTGAGACGTTCATCGCTACGCGCACGCCGCCCAGGCCGCGGCGATGCAGGATCTCCAGCATCGCGCAGACCTGCTCGAGGATGTATCGGAGCAGCGATTCGGTCAGGCCGGCCATCGCGGCGGCGGCGATCAGGTCCGGGGGTGCGATCCAGCCGAGCCGCGGGTGCTGCCAGCGGATCAGGGCTTCCAGACCGACCAGGGTCCGGCCGTCGGCCGCGTAGATCGGCTGGAACCAGACCTTCGGTGCGTTCTCGACCAGGGCCTGGGAGAGGTCGCGCTCCAGGTCCCGCCGCATCTGAAGCCCTTCGCGCAGGCCCGAATCGAACACCCGGTAGCGGTTCCGCCCGGCGGCCTTCGCGGCGTACAGCGCCTCGTCGGCGCAGCTCAGCATCTCGGTCAGGCTGGGTTCCGCGCTGGCGTGGACGCCGATGCTGACCCCGAGGCGGCCCGCGTCGAAGCCGTCGAACGGCTGCGACACCGCGGTGATCAGATTCGCCGCCATGACGTCGTCGGGCACGCCCGATGTCACGGGATCGTACAGCACGGCGAACTCGTCGCCGCCCAGCCGGGCCGCGAGCCCGTTCTCCGGGAGCGCGTCCTTCAGCCGGCGCGCCACCTCGACGAGGACCCGATCCCCCGCCTTGTGGCCGTAGACGTCGTTGACGAACTTGAACCCGTCGAGGTCGAGCATCAGCAGGCTGAGATGACCGGTGCGCGGTCGGTTCTCCGTGGCCTGGAGGAAGCCCGCGCGGTTCAGCAGACCGGTGAGGTCGTCGTGCGTGGCGCGCCACCGCATCTCGTCGACGAGGGCGCTGGCGCTGGCATGGGCCTCGGCGCGGGACCGGGCGAGGGCGTGGGCCTCGTTCTTGAGCCGGCTCGCCTCGCGAAACACCGCCTCGCTCCGGAACGCCGTGTGGGTCAGGGCGAGGAAGTAGAGCAGGACGCAGGCCGCGAGGCAGTTCCGGTCGAAGTCGCCGGCATAGGCGAGGCAGGCGACGACGGACAGCAGCGGCAGGGCGATGAAGGCGAGGGGAATGCGCGCGTACGCGATGCCGTGCGTCACCGCCCCCGCGGTCACGCCGCAGGTGATCGTGAGATAGAACAGGGTCTCGGCGGTGGTGTAACCGTCGCATAGGAGCGGCTGACCGGCCCAGACCAGTCCGGAGAGGAACGCCGCGACCGTGCAGGTGCGCAGGTGCCGGTCGACGGAGCGCGCGGCGGCCGTGGCCAGGCTCGGCGTCACGTCGGCGGTCAGCGCGAGGCCGAGGCAGGGGATACGGCAGAGCGCGATTCGCAGGAGATTGACACTGGTCGAGGCCGCGAACCAGACGGCGCCGACGGTGCCGTGTCCACTCCGGTAGGCGACCAGGACGCTCGCGAGGCCGAGCAGCATGTTGACCGGGATCGCCGCCAGCACGCTCCCGCGCATGGCTTCCAGCTGGTCCCGCCGGATCAGCGCGTTCCACCTCGGATCCGCAGGATGGAGAGAATCACCGGAGCCGGGTGAACCCGGCTCGGATCTCTCCTGCTCCCAAACGATCATCGCATGTCCACTCGAAGGTGAGGGACTCATGGCACCGAATCGTAAGATATCGTTGAACGATCAATGCTCGCCGCGCACGATCCCGCGCTTTTCGCGCGCCGCGCGGGCAGGGACGACGGGTCGCAAGGCATTCCGGCCGCGCCCGCGCGCACCATATCGGGGCCCGGGCCGCTGCCGGGCCCCGGATCGTCCATGGCCCTGACCCGCGACCTGCTCGATATCCGGACGATCTATCACGAGCCCGCCGTCGGCGACTTCCCGCTGGGCCGGGACATCCTGGCGCGCTTCCCCGACGCCGCGCGCATCGTCGTGCCGTCGCACTGGAACATCCCGGAACTCCACGGCAATGCGGGCTCGGTGGAGGATTGGGTGCGGATCAAGCGCTCGACGCTGGTCCTCGGCGTGAAGAAGGGCCTCGCCATGCGCCCCAACGGCCGCAGCGCCCACTTCATCGCGCCCTCGACCTCCAACGGCTGCGCGATGGCCTGCGCCTACTGCTACGTGCCGCGCCGCAAGGGCTTCTCCAACCCGATCTCGCTGTTCGTGAACGTCGAGCAGGCCTGCGCGGCGATCGCCCGGCATGCCGGGCGCCAGGGGCGCCTGCCGGAGCCGGATTCGATCGACCCGGAGCACTGGGTCTACGATATCGGCGAGAACAGCGACCTCTCGGTGGACGCCGCGGTGAGCGACGGTGCGCGCGCTCTGGTCGCGCTGTTCCGCACCCTGCCCAACGCCAAGGCCTCCTTCGCCACCAAGGCCGTCAACCGCGACCTCCTCGCCTACGATCCGCAGGGCAAGACGCGCATCCGCTTCTCGCTCATGCCGGCGCGGATCGCCCGGATCGTCGACGTGCGCACCGCCCCGATCGCCGAGCGGATCGCCGCCATCGACGAGTTCGTGGCCGCCGGCTACGAGGTCCACGCCAATTTCTCGCCCGTGATCCTCTACGAGGGCTGGGAGGCAGACTGGCGGGCGCTGTTCGCCGAGATCGACGCGACGCTGTCCGACGCCGCCAAGGCGCAGCTCAAGTGCGAGATCATCATGCTGACCCACAACGCGGATCTCCATGCGGTCAATCTCGGCTGGCACCCGAAGGCCGAGGACCTGCTCTGGCGGCCGGACATCCAGGAGGCCAAGGTCTCGGAGGGCGGGGGCGCCAACCTGCGCTATCGGTCCGGCTGGAAGGGCCGGTGGCTCGCCCGGTTCAAGGCCCTGCTCGCCGAGACGATGCCCTACTGCACGGTGCGCTACGCGTTCTGAGCGCGGAGGGCTGAACTTCCGGCCACCCGCGGCGTTGGCGCGCCAGCGCAGGAGAGCTCAGCCATGCCGACGCACGAGGACCATATCCGCGAGGCGGTCGACCTCGCCGCGGCGAATGTCGAGGCGGGCGGCGCCCCCTACGGCGCGGTGATCGTGCGGGACGGTGCCGTCCTGGTCCGCGCCGCCAACACCGTGCACGCGACCAACGATCCGAGCGCCCACGCCGAGATGGTGGCGCTGCGCGAGGCCAGCCGGGTGCTCGGCCGCCGCGACCTCGGTGACTGCGTGATGTACGCGAGCGGCCGCCCGTGCCCGATGTGCCACGCAGCGATGCGGCTCGCCGGCTTCCGGGAGGGCTATTTCGCCTACTCGGCCGAGGAGGCCGAGACATACGGCGCCGGCAGCGCGACGATCTACGCCGAGCTCTGCCAGCCCCTCGACGCGCAGCCCATGCGGTTCACGCAGCTCCGGCCGCCGGGCGATTCGCCCTACCCGGCGTGGAAGGCGCGCCGCGAGGCCTGACGCGGCGGCGACGGCCTCAATGGGTCCAGGGGGCGGTGCGGTTGAATTTGAAATTGTCCGAATACGACAGGCCCTTGCGCTGAACGGGCTTGGCCGGCTGCTCGACGCGGAACGCGATCCCCTCGCGCTTCGCGTAGGCCACGGCCTCCTCCTCGGTGTCGAATTCCAGGCGCACCTGCTGGAGCATGTCCGAGGATCCGTTCCACCCCATCAGCGGATCGATCTCGCGCGGGCTGGTCCGGTCGAACTCCAGGATCCACTGCTTGGTCCGGGCGAGGCCCGACTGCGTGGCATCCCGAGACGGACGGAAGATGCGGGCGCTCGGCATCTGACTCGACAAGCTCCTGATCGAATGGTCGGGGCGATAGGATTCGAACCTACGACCCCCTGGTCCCAAACCAGGTGCGCTACCAGACTGCGCCACACCCCGACTGCCACACGGCCTCAATGCCGTAGCGGTTCCGCCGTTCCCCCGCAAGGCGCGGCGCGGGCCGGCCCTGCCGGGAGCCGCTGTCCGCGCGAACGGCGCGGCCCGCCGAACTTGTCAGACAAATTCCGCGGCGTTAGCGTCCGTGGGGGGCGAGGGCCGGCCCTCCCCGCCGTCGAACCGGCGCCTGCCATCACTGGGGGGTGGAGGATGGTGCGCTCGGATCGCCGTGCCGGGCGGCTCCGGTCCTCGTCGCCGCGGCGCTGGACCGTGCCGGCGCGGCGGGCCTTGCCGGTCCGCGTCGAAACGGTGACGATCGCCGCGAGTGACAGGGATTTGCCCGTGTGGACACCGAGCCCGCGCTACCCCGACCCGGCGGTCGAGATCCTCGACGCCGCCTTCGCCCGCTACCGGGTGTTCAACGCGGCCGTCGAGCGGCTGGCAACCGGCTTCCGCTGGTGCGAGGGGCCGGTCTGGTTCGGCGACGGGCGCTACCTGCTCTGGAGCGACATCCCGAACGACCGCATCCTGCGCTGGGACGAGGAGAGCGGGGCGATCGGCCTCTACCGGAGGCCGTCGGGCTTCGCCAACGGCAACACCCGCGACCGGCAGGGTCGGCTCGTCACCTGCGAGCACGGGGGGCGTCGGGTCACCCGGACCGAGCATGACGGCGCGATCACCGTCCTGGCGGACACGTTCGAGGGCCGCCGGCTCAACTCCCCCAACGACGTGGTGACCGCCGCCGACGGCGCGGTCTGGTTCACCGATCCCCCCTTCGGCATCGGCGGCTTCTACGAGGGCGTGCGCGCCGAGCCCGAACTGCCGCAGAACGTCTACCGGCTCGACCCGGTCACCGGCGCGCTCGAGGCCGTGGCCACCGACCTCGCAGGCCCCAACGGCCTGTGCTTCTCGCCCGACGGCCGCGTGCTCTATCTCGTGGAATCGCGCGGGCAGCCGACTCGGCGGATCGTCGCCTACGACGTGGTTGCCGGCCGCGTGCTCCGGGACCGGCGGGTCCTGATCGATGCCGGGCCGGGCACGCCGGACGGTCTGCGCTGCGACGTCGACGGCAATCTCTGGTGCGGGTGGGGCATGGGCGACGACGCCCTGGACGGCGTCATGGTGTTCAACCCCGACGGCCGGCCGATCGGCCGCATCCGCCTGCCGGAGCGCTGCGCCAACCTCTGCTTCGGCGGCCGACACCGCAACCGCCTGTTCATGGCGGCGAGCCAGTCGCTCTACGCCGTCCACGTCGACGTCCAGGGCTGCGCGGGCGGATGAGGCCGGGATGCCCGGCGCATGGTGCGCCGCCGGCGTCGTGCTTGACCGGAGCGGCGCGCCGACCCACTTCCCGTCCGCCGGGGGCATTGCGGGACACCAGCCGATGATCGAACTCCACTACTGGCCGACGCCGAACGGCCATAAGGTCACGATGTTTCTCGAAGAAGCGGGCGTTCCCTACCGCATTCATCCTGTCAATATTGGCAAGGGTGAGCAGTTCAACCCGGATTTCCTCAAGATCGCGCCCAACAACCGGATGCCGGCGATCGTGGACGACGAGCCGGCGGGCGGCGGCGCGCCGGTCACGCTGTTCGAGTCGGGGGCGATCCTGCTCTACCTCGCCGAGAAGACGGGGCGCTTCATCCCGAGCGACCCGCGCGGCCGGGCCGAGGTGCTGCAGTGGCTGTTCTGGCAGATGGGCGGCCTCGGCCCGATGCTCGGTCAGAACCACCACTTCTCGCAGTACGCGCCGGAGAAGATCGACTACGCGATCAAGCGCTACGTCAACGAGACCAACCGCCTCTACGGCGTCCTCGACCGGCGGCTGGCCGACCGCGCCTACGTCGCGGGGCCGGACTACTCCATCGCCGACATGGCCTGCTATCCCTGGATCGTGCCGTGGGAGAAGCAGGGGCAGGATCTCGACGAACACCCGCACCTGAAGCGCTGGTTCACGGCGATCGCCGAGCGGCCCGCCACCAAGGCGGCCTATGCCCGCGCCCCGGAGGTCAATCCCGACTACGGCAAGACCATGAGCGAGGACGCCAAGAAGGTGATGTTCGGCCAGACCGCCTCCAATACCAAGCGCTGACCGGACCATGACCGAGAGCCTGCCCGCCCTGCCGCTGGAGGTGATCCACCGCGGCTGGAACACCTTCGGCATCGCCACGCTGACGCTTCAGGATGGCAGCACCGTGCGGCGGGCGCTGGAGGATCACGGGCAGGCGACCTGCGTGCTGCCCTACGATCCCGAGCGGCGCGTGGCGCTGCTCGTCCGGCAGGCCCGGGTCGGGCCCGCCTTCTGGGGCGAGTCCGCCGAGTTCGACGAGGCTCCGGCGGGCGGCCTCGACGGGGACGCGCCCGAGGCGACGGCGATCCGCGAGGCGATGGAGGAGGCCGGCGTCCGGCTCACCCGGCTGGAGCCGGTCGCCCACGCCTACAGCATGCCGAGCGTGTCCTCCGAGCGCCTCTGGCTCTACCTCGCGCCCTACGGTGCGGCCGACCGGGTCGGCCCCGGCGGCGGCCTGCACGCGGAGGGCGAGCAGGTGCTGGTGATGGAGGTGCCGCTGGCCGCTCTGGCGGATCAGGCCCGGGCCGGACGCCTGCCCGACCTCAAGACCCTGGTCCTCGTCCAGGCCCTGATGCTCCGAAGCCCCGAGCTGTTCGCCGCATGACCCTCTCGCCCACCGCACCCGCGCCGGATGTCCTCGCGGCGATGCTCGCCTTCGCCGAGGAGGCGGCCCCGCTGGCCCTCGCCCTGCGGGCGGGCGGCCTCGCGATGAGCAACAAGGGTCCGGATCTCGGCCAGGCCCTGACCGAGGCCGACCTCGCCGTCAGCCGGCTGATGCACGCGCGGCTGGGCCCCGACCTGATCGAGGAGGAGACCGCCGAGGATCTCGGACAGGCGTCGGCCCGGGCGCTGCTCGCCCGCGACGCCTGGACCTTCGTGGGCGACCCGATCGACGGGACCCGGCCTTTCGCGGGCGGCCTGTCGGGCTGGGGCGTGATGGTGGCGGCCTGCCGCGGTGGCTGGCCCCGCGCCTGCGTCATGAGCCTGCCGGCCTGGAACGAAGACCGCTCCGCACCGGCCGGGAGCGTGCCGGCGGAGGCCACGGAGGGTCTGCTGCTGGCGGCGAGCGAGGGCCGCGCCTACTGGGCCCCGACCCGCGGCGGCCGCATGACGGCGGCGCTGCGCCCGCTCGAGCGCCCGGAGCGCCGGACCGGCCATGTCGGCTGGCTGTCGGTCACGGCGCAGCGCTACACCTTGGATTACGGCCGCGGCTGGTTCCCCTGGAGCGAGGGCGGAGCGATCTCGGACGCCGCGCTCCTGGCCACCGGGCGCCTCGACGCGACCCTGAGCAACAACCGATTGTGGGACCTGGGCCCGATCCTCCCGCTGTTCGAGGCGCTGGGCTTCCGCCTGTTCCACTGGCCCGACCTCGGGGATCCGCCGGCGGCCTTCGTGGACCTGTTCGACGCCGAGCTGTCGGCCCACGACGATCTCTGGCTGGTGTGCCGGGACCGCGCGCAGGCCGCCGATCTGGCGACGGCCATCCGCCGTGCCTAGGACAGCGTGGGGGATGGCCGTCGATCGGGCGGTCCCGGATCGCGGGACGGTCCGGGCCCGGTCTCAGAGCGTCGCGATCAGCGACCGGATCCGTGCCTGCGATGCCTTGAGCCCATCCTCCGCCTGGGCCCTCGCAGCATCCAGCTTCGCCAGCTCGTCCTCCTGGGCACCCATGCGGGTGAGGTAGCGCCGCGCCAGCTCGCTGTCCTTCGGAACGGCGCCGAGATTGCTGCGGATGCGCTCCTGCTCCGCCTGAACCTTCGCCACGCGCTCGCCGATCTCCTCGACGGTCCGGGTCGCCGCGGCGACCTCGGCGCGGGCCTGGGAGAGGGTCTTGAGCTTGCCGCCCAGCTCCGGGTCGGTCGCCAGGGAGGCCCACCGGACGAGCAGCGCCGCGTCGGCGTCGACGAAATCGTAGAAGTCGATCCGGACGCGCTCGAGCACGGCCCGGGTCTCGGCCGTCCCGCCGGCCGGAACCGCGACCTTGAGGCGATAGGCCGTGGGGGTCTCGCTGTCGCGGGCGGACGCGGTGAGGGTCCAGCCATCCCGTCGGGGATGCTCGATGATGACCGAGCGGGCGGCGTCCGGCGCGCCCTTGATCGTGTAGGTCGTGACCTCCCGGGCGATCACCGTCGCGCGCGCCACGCCGTCGACCACCGTGATCTTGGTCAGGGCCTCGCTCGGCGCGGTCTCCGCCTGGACGGCGACCTTGCGGTCCAGGGCGAAGCTGGCGAGCCGCTGCTCGCCGACGGGCGTCGCGGGCAGGCGGGCGTCTCCCAGGTAGCCGGCCCTGCGGTCGTAGAGGGTGATGAGGCCCGCCGGAAGGGTCGCGCCGGAGCTGTTGCGGATCCGGAGGGCCGCGATCGGATGGACCCCCTGGCCCGGCTTCCAGAGGGCGACCCGCTCGGCCTCGATCTCGGTGTCGAGGAACGGCACCGACAGCGTGCCGCCGGCGCGCAGATCGACCGGATGCGGCAGCGTGAAGTTCGCCGCGACATCCCCCTCGCTGGCGGCGGCGCCCACGGTGGCGGCCGCGGCGTCGTAGCTCGGTTCCGCGGCCTCCATGCGGCTGTCGTGGGTGTCCATCCGCGCCATCGGTGCCGGAAGCGGCGCGGCGGCGGCGGCCGGGGCGCGCAGGCGCGCGACCGACTTCGGCGCGACCGTGCCCGGGTCGAGGTCCGGCATGCCGACATCCTCGATCATCACCGGCGCCTCCGGTCTCTTGCGCCAGTAGCGCCGGTGCAGGCGCTGGAGGAGCGCCACCGGCGACCCCGACGAGAGCGTGACGTCGACGCCCGTCCAGTCGGTGCCGAGGGCATTCTCGATGATGGCCCAGGCCTGAAGGTTCGCGCGTCCGCCGCCGCCGTCCACGATGCGGTAGCTCGTCTTCCAGACGGGCGCGGCGACGACGTAGGTCAACCGGACCTCGCGCTGGCCACGCCCCGCGACGTCGACCTCGACCCGGTGGGCGTCGCCGGCCTTGGCCTTGCCGGCCGCCGCGACCGCCTCGGCGATCTTGGCCGCCACGGCCGGGTCTTGGATCGTCACGGAGGCGCCGTCCTCGATCGGCACGGATTCGAGCGTGCCCGCCCCGGTCAGCACGGTCAGGATCGCGACCTCGCCGGTCTCGGTCCCGGCATTCCGCTCGGACACGCCGAGCACTCGCCCCTCGAGCGCGCGCCCGCCGCTCTGCACCCGGACCGGGACGCCCTGCAGCTTGCCCACGAGACGTGCCGGCGCGGACAGGTCGTCCGCGGTGAACGGCATCGTCCGCAGGGTCTCGTCCGCCTGATCCACCCCGTCCAGACGCAGGGCGCCGACGGTCCCGACGGGATCGCGCACGACGAGGCTCTTGAGGATGTCGTCGATCTGCTCGGGCCGGACGCTGAGCCCGATCGTCGCGTCGCCGTCCACCGGATGGAGCTGGGTGACCTCGGCGAGGCCGCCGCTCGACAGGGTGACGGCGCGGATCCCCCCCGGGGACGCCGCCATCAGGGGCGGCGCGGCCGCGATCATGCACAGCAGAACACCGGCCCACACGACATGAGACGTCACCAAATCGTCTGCCTCCCGTTCGAGCGCCGTTCGCCGCGGCATGCGCGGACGTAATGGCGGGTTCGGGCCGCCGGCCGCGATCCGGCAGCGCGAGCGCCTCGCCTGAGCCGCCCGGGGCGGTGGATCGCCTCGGGCCGCGATGGCGCGACGCCAGGATTCTCCGTCGCGTCGGCCCTGTCCAGTCGACTAGCTCATCGCTCGCTCACACCGCCGGCCCGACCCCGGGCGCTAAAAAAAAGGGGCGGCGCGCCGTCGCGTGGCGCGCCGCCCCGGCCGTGGGCCTCAGGAGCGATCAGTTCAGCGTCGCGTTGACCGGCCGGCGCTCGGCCCCGACCGTCACGTCGCCGATCATGAGGCCCATCGGGCCGAGCCGGACCGGCACCGTCTCGCCGTCGTGGACCTTGCCGGAGAGCACCAGCTCGGCCAGCGGATCCTGGACGTTCTTCTGAATCACCCGCTTGAGCGGCCGCGCCCCGTAGGCCGGGTCGTAGCCCTTGTCGGCGAGCCAGTTCTTGGCCTCCTCGTCGACCTCCAGGGTGATCTTGCGATCGTCCAGCAGCTTCTGCAGGCGCCCGAGCTGGATCTCGACGATCGCGCCCATCTCCGACCGCGCGAGGCGATGGAACAGGATGATCTCGTCGACCCGGTTCAGGAATTCCGGCCGGAAGTGACCCCGGACCACGCCCATCACCTCCTCGCGGACCGCGTCGGTGTCCTGGCCCGCGGGCTGGTTCACCAAGTACTCGGCCCCGAGATTCGAGGTCATGATCAAGAGCGTGTTGCGGAAGTCGACCGTCCGCCCCTGGCCGTCGGTGAGCCGCCCGTCGTCGAGAACCTGCAGCAGGACGTTGAACACGTCCGGATGCGCCTTCTCGACCTCGTCGAACAGCACGACCTGGTAGGGCCGCCGCCGCACGGCTTCGGTGAGGGCGCCGCCCTCCTCGTAGCCGACATAGCCCGGAGGCGCGCCGATCAGCCGGGCGACCGCGTGCTTCTCCATGTACTCGGACATGTCGATGCGCACGAGCGCCGTGTCGTCGTCGAACAGGAAGCCGGCGAGGGCCTTGGTCAGCTCGGTCTTGCCGACGCCGGTCGGGCCCAGGAACATGAACGAGCCGATCGGCCGGTTCGGATCCTGCAGCCCGGCGCGGGCACGGCGGACCGCGGTCGAGACCGCCTCCACCGCCTCGCGCTGGCCGACGACGCGCTTGGCGAGCGCGTCCTCCATGGCCAGCAGCTTCTCGCGCTCGCCCTCCAGCATCTTGTCCACCGGCACGCCGGTCCAGCGGGAGACGACGCCCGCGACGTGGGCGGGCGTCACCGCCTCCTCCATCATCGCGTCGCGGCCGTTCTCGGCCTTCGCCTCGATCTCGGCGAGCTGCTTCTCGAGGCCCGGGATGACCCCGTAGGCGAGCTCGCCCGCGCGCTGGTACTGGCCCTGGCGCTGGGCCGCGGCGAGGTCGTTGCGGGCCTCGTCGAGCTTCTTCTTGAGGCCGGCCGCCGTCCCGAGCTTGTCCTTCTCGGCCTTCCAGCGGGCGGTGATCGCCGCCGAGCGCTCCTCCAGGTCGCCGAGTTCCTTCTCCAGCCGGACCAGACGGTCGCGGGAGGCGGAATCGGTCTCCTTCTTGAGCGCCTCGCCCTCGATCTTCAGCCGGACGATCTCGCGGTCGATGTTGTCGAGCTCCTCGGGCTTCGAATCGACCTGCATGCGCAGGCGCGAGCCGGCCTCGTCGACGAGGTCGATCGCCTTGTCGGGCAGGAAGCGGTCGGTGATGTAGCGGTTCGAGAGCGTCGCGGCCGCGACCAGGGCGGAATCCTGGATGCGCACGCCGTGGTGCTGCTCGTACTTTTCCTTGAGGCCGCGCAGGATCGAGACCGTGTCCTCCACGGTCGGCTCCGACACGAAGACCGGCTGGAAGCGCCGGGCGAGCGCCGCGTCCTTCTCGACGTGCTTGCGGTACTCGTCGAGTGTGGTCGCGCCGACGCAGTGCAGCTCGCCGCGGGCGAGCGCGGGCTTCAGCAGGTTCGAGGCGTCCATGGCCCCGTCCGCCTTCCCGGCGCCGACCAGCGTGTGCATCTCGTCGATGAACAGGATGATGCCGCCCTCGGCCGCTGTGACCTCGGAGAGCACGCCCTTCAGCCGCTCCTCGAACTCGCCACGGTACTTCGCACCGGCGATCAGCGCGCCCATGTCGAGGGCGAGCAGGCTCTTGTCCCGCAGGGACTCGGGCACGTCGCCGTTGACGATGCGCAGGGCCAGACCCTCGACGATCGCGGTCTTGCCGACGCCGGGCTCGCCGATGAGGACCGGGTTGTTCTTGGTGCGCCGGGACAGGACCTGGATGGTCCGCCGGATCTCCTCGTCGCGGCCGATGACCGGGTCGAGCTTGCCGTCCCGGGCGGCCTCGGTGAGGTCGCGGGCATACTTCTTCAGCGCGTCGTAGGCGTTCTCGGCCGAGGCGTTGTCGGCGGTGCGGCCCTTGCGCAGCGCGTTGATCGCGGCGTTGAGCGAGGCCGGGGTGACGCCCGCCGCCTGGAGCGCGCGGCCGGCCTCGGAATCTTTCTCGACGGCGAGGGCAAGGAGCAGCCGCTCCACCGTCACGTAGGAATCGCCCGCCTTCTCTGCGGCCTTCTCGGCGGTGTCGAACAGGCGCATCAGCTCGCGCGTCGCCTGCGGGGCGGACGCGTTGCCGGACACCTTCGGCTGCTTGGCGAGCCACTGCTCGGTCTGAGCGAGCGCCACCCGGGACTGGCCGCCCGCGCGGTCGATCAGGCCGGCGCAGAGGCCCTCCGGATCGTCGAGCAGCACCTTGAGCAGGTGGCCCGGCTGAAGCTGGGGATGTCCCTCGCGCATCGCGAGGTTCTGAGCCGCCTGCACGAAGCCGCGCGCGCGCTCGGTGTACTTTTCGAAGTTCATGCACAACCCTCCCGTACCGGCATCCGCCGCCCGATGAGAGGCGCGGCGCCACCGAAACGTCGCCCTCCGGCTATCCGCCGCGCGAGGGCCCCGGCGCCTTCGATGGCCGCCGGTAGACCCGATGTGGTGTTGCAATTGAGCACCACAAGGGGCGGCGAAGCCCTTGCGCGCCGGATCATTTCAGGGCCACGCTCCGCGCATGACCGCATTGATTCATGTCAGCGCCCTGTATCGCTATCCGGTGAAGGGCCTGAGCCCCGAACCGGTCGACCGGGCGGAGCTCGAGACCAGCGGCTACTTCCCGGGCGACCGGCTCTACGCCATCGAGAACGGGCCCTCGGGCTTCAACGCGGTCGCGCCCCGCCACCAGCCCAAGACCAAGTACCTGATGCTCATGCGCGACGAGGCGCTCGCCCGCCTGCGCACCCGCTACGACGATGCCACGGCGACGCTGACCGTCGAGGGGCACGGCGAACCGCAGGCCTTCCGGCTCGACACCGAGGCGGGCCGCGAGGGGCTCGCGGAGCTGATGCGGCGCTACGTCCCCGAGAGCCTCCGGGGCGAGCCGAAGGTCCTCGCCGCGCCGCCGCAGTACCGATTCACCGACTCCCCGACCGGCTACGTGTCGCTGATCAACCGGGCGAGCGTGGCCGCGGTCGAAGATTACCTCGGCGCGCCCGTCGATCCCCTGCGCTTCCGCGGCAACCTGCTGGTCGAGGGGCTTGCCCCCTTCGCCGAGCTGGAGATGGTCGGGCAGGTGGTCGAGGCGCCGAGCGGGCTGCGCCTCAAGATCACCAAGCGGACCGTGCGCTGCGCGGCGACCAACGTCGACCCGGTGAGCGGCATCCGCGACGGCGACATTCCCTGGACCCTCGACGCGCGGCTCGGCCACCGCGACCTCGGCGTCTACGCGGAGGTGATCGCCGGCGGGGCGCTGGCGAGGGGCGACGCGCTGCGCGTGGTGGGGTGACGCGCGACGGGTGATCCCAGCGCTGCCGTCGTTGCGAGCGCAGCGAAGCAATCCAGGCAGCGCTACGCTGACAAGCCGCGCGCCGCCCCGGGTCACTTCGCTGCGCTCGTGATGACGGGTGGACGCGGTCCAGTGGACGTCGTGTCAGAGCCGCGACACGTAGGCCGCGAGATCCTGGATGTCGGCCTCGCTCAGCCCCTGCGCGACCTCGTTCATGGCGGGGTCGTAGCCGGGCCGGGCGTTCGACTTGTAGCCGGCGAGCGCCTTGGCGAGATACTCCTCCCGCTGCGCCCGGATTCGCGGGATCGCGTCCCGGCCCGCGAGATCCGGCCCGTGGCAGGAGTTGCACTGGTGCTTGGCGACGAGCGCCTGCGCGCGCGCCGTCACGGCCGCATCGGCCGGCGGCCCGGACCGGTCGGGCGGCGGCAGCGTCGCAACCGCGTCGGCGTAGGCGCGCAGGTCGTCGTCGGAGAAGCCCGCCGCGACCTCGTTCATCGGCGGCGCCTCCCGCTGCTTCTCGCGGAACTGGAAGAGCTGCGTCACGACGTAGTCCGGGAGCTGCCCCCCCAGCGAGGGCACGCCCTCCGTCGCCGAGGTACCGGCCCCGTGGCAGCCGATGCAGGGCGCGAGGCGCTCCTGCGTGGCCGCGTCCGGGGCGGCGAGCGCGCCGCCCGCGAGCAGCAGGCCGCCGAGGGCCGTGGCCGGTCCGCGGAGCGCGCGCAGGTGACGGCGCATCACTGGCCGTAGCTGACGCGGTAGATCGCGCCGTTGTAGTCGTCGGAGACGAGCAGCGATCCGTCCTTGGCGACCAGCACGTCGACGGGCCGGCCGACATACTTGTTGTCTTGGAGGAAGCCGGTCAGGAACGGCTCGACCGCGGCGATCTTGCCGTCAGCTCCGGGCTTGGCCACGACCACGTCACCGCCGAGCTTGGTCGTGCGGTTCCACGAGCCGTGCCGGGCGACGAACATCGCGTCGCGGTAGGCCTCCGGGAACTGCGTCCCTGTGTAGAACCGCAGACCGAGGGAGGCCGTGTGCGGGCCGAGGAGCGCCGCCGGCGCGGTGAATTCCGAGCAGGCATGGCCCCAGCCGTATTCCGGATCCGTGAACGTGCCCTGGTGGCAGTACGGATAGCCGAAATGCTGCTTGCCCGGTTCCGTAAGGACGTTCAGCTCGTCGTTCGGGATGTCCTCCGAGACCCAGTCGCGGCCGTTATCGGTGAACCAGAGCTGCTTGGTCTTCGGGTTCCAGTCGAACCCGACGGTGTTGCGCACGCCGCGGGCGATCACCTCGGCGTTCTTGCCGTCGAGGTCCATGCGCCGGATCTGCGCGTGCGTGTCCGGCGGCATCACGATGTTGCCCGGCGCGCCGACCGGGACGTAGAGCTTGTTGTCCGGGCCGATGGCGATGAACTTCCAGCCGTGGGCCTCGTCCTTCGGCAGGTCGTCGTAGACCAGGGTCGGCTTCGCCGCGCCGTCGAGATGGTTGGCGATGTCGTCGTAGCGCCAGATCTTCGAGAGTTCGGCCACGTAGAGCGCGCCGTCGTGGTACGCGACGCCGTTCGGCCGGTGCAGCCCCGTCGCGATGGTCTTCACCGCGCGCTTCCCGTCGCCGTCCGCCTTCGGCAGCACCGCGTAGACCTTGCCCACCGTCCGGGTGCCCACGTAGAGCGTGCCGTCCGGTGCCTGGGTCATCTCGCGGGCGTTGGCGAGGCCGCTGGCGTAGACCTCGATCTTGAAGCCCTCCGGCACCTTCAGCTTGTCGAGCGGCAGCTTGGCGGCCGCGGTCGCCAGCGGCGGTCCGGCCACCGGTGCGAGCCTGGCCGCGGCGCCGCCCTCGGGCCGGCCGTAGAGGGCCGAGCCGCGATCGACCTGCACGCTGGGAGGCGGGGCTGCGGTCGCGGGCGTCTCCTGCGCGGCGACCGGGCCCGATCCCATCAGGCCGAGACCGAGTCCGGCGAGGGCGGCGAGGCTGCGGGTCAGGATCGGCTGGCTGATCGGCGTCATGGTGTCTCCCGGTGGGGGCGGCCTCGCGGACCGCCCGCCTGCTCTGCACTCTTTATTCAACGGTCGGCCGGGCAGCGCGACCGGGCAGGATGGCGCAGAGGCGACACTCCGCTGCCACCGTAACGGGGGACGGGACCGGGCGCGGCGCCGCGTCCACCGGGGCCATCGTCGGCTGTCGCGTCGGCTCACCTTGCGTTTTGGGCGACGATCTCCGAAAACGCCCCCCGTCCGGGAAGCTTAGGCTTGGCCGGGGCTGCCGGCCGTCCGCCGGGGCCCGGCCGACGCGGCGTTCCGATCCGGTTCGAGGACACGTATCGATGATCGATTACGCGCAGGCGCGGCGGATGATGGTCGACTGCCAGTTGCGGACCTTCGACGTGAACGACAACACGGTCCTCGACGCGTTCGACACCGTGCCGCGCGAGGCCTTCGTGCCGAAGGGCCGCGAGCCCTTCGCGTATATCGACCAGACCCTGACTCTCGGCGAGGCGGCCGGCGAGACCCGCTGCATGCCGGCCCCGATGGTCGTGGCCCGGATGATCCAGGCCCTGCGGGTCCGACCGGGCGTGGCCGCCCTCGACGTCGCCACTGGCTACGGCTACGCCGCCGCGATCATGGCGCAGCTCGGCGCGCAGGTCACGGCCCTGGAATCGGTGCCCGATCTCGCCGCGGCGGCGCGCACCCGGCTCGGCGCCTCCGCCCAGGTCGTCGAGGGCCCGATCGCCGATGGCGCCCCCAAGCACGGCCCGTTCGACGTCATCCTGATCAACGGGCGCGTCGAGGTCCGGCCGCAGGCGCTGCTGAACCAGCTCAAGGACGACGGCCGTCTGGTCTGCGTGTTCGGCCCGCACCGCAACGCCAAGGTGACGCTCTTCGTGCGCGCCGGCGACGCGTTCGGGGCCCGGCCGCTGTTCGACGCGTCGCTGCCCGGTCTCGAGGCCTTCGCGGCGGAAGCCGGCTTCGCGTTCTGACAGCGCGCCGCCGGATCGCTTCCGCTTCCGTCCGCGCGGGCGGCTCCGCGGCGGCGCGGGCAGGCTCCGATCAGCCCAGCCTGTAATCCCCCAGCCGGGCCCGACGGGCGCTCCGACGATAGGCCATGACCGATTCGGGCCAGAGGGTGCTGTTGCGCCCGCTCGCGTCGAGGTACCAGCTGCGACAGCCGCCGGCCTGCCAGATGCTATCGGCCATGCGGCTGTGGATCCGGTCGACGAACCGGGCCTGGGCCTCCGGCCGGACCTCGACGGTGCTCGACCCGCGGCGCAGGGCCTTCAGGCAGTCGAGGACGTGCTGCACCTGGATCTCGATCATCGAGACGACCGAGTTGTGGCCCAGCCCGGTATTCGGCCCGAGCAGCATGAAGAAGTTGGGAAATCCCGCGACCGTGATGCCCTGGTAGGCACCCACGCCGTCGGCCCAGGCTTCGGTCAGGCTCCGGCCTTCGCGGCCGACGAGGTGCATCCGCGCGAAGGTCGCGGCCACGTCGAAGCCCGTGGCGTAGACGATCACGTCGAGCCCGTGATGCTGCCCGGCGTCGGTGGTCAAGCCGGTCTCGGTGATCCGGGCGATGCCGTCCGTCTCCAGGGTGACGTTCGGGCGCTGGAGCGCGGGGTAGTACTCGTCGGAGATCAGCACCCGCTTGCAGCCGAGCCGGTAGTTCGGCGTCAGCTTCGCCCTCAGGGCCTTGTCGGGGACAGCCTTGGCGAGATGGTGCCGCGCTAGGGATTCGGCCTGGCCGGTGAGCTTCGAGACCTTGGTGAAGCCGAGCAGCGCCCGCACCTCGTGCAGCCAGAACAGCCGCGCCCGCTCGAGCCGCCGGCTGAGCGGCAGGCGCCGGTAGCGCTCCCGGGCCCGTTCCGCGATGGCGTGGTCGTTCTTGGGCATGATCCAGGGCGGGGTCCGCTGGAACAGCGTCAGGTGCGACGCGACGGCCGCGAGTTCCGGCACCACCTGGATCGCGCTCGCACCGGTGCCGATCACCCCGACGCGCTTGCCCGCCAGTGACACGGAATGATCCCAGGCCGCGGTGTGGAAGGCGGGCCTGGCGAACGCGTCGCGGCCCGGGATGTCCGGGTAGGCCGGATGGTGCAGCCCGCCCATGCCCGCGACGATCGCGCGCGCCGTGATCGGGCCCCGGTCAGTCTCAACGTGCCACAGGGCGCGCGCCGCGTCCCAGGTGGCGCCGGTGAAGGTCGTCCCGAGCTGGATGAGGGGCATCAGCCCGTTCCGCTCGGCAGTGTCCTGGAGGTAGGCGAGGATCTCCGGCTGCGGCGCGTACATCCGGCTCCAGTCGGCCTTCGGGGCGAAGGACAGCGAGTAGAGATGCGAGGGGATATCGCAGGCCGCCCCCGGGTAGGTGTTGTCGTGCCACGTGCCGCCGATGCCGTCGGCCTTCTCGATCACCCGCAGCGGGCCGATGCCCGCCTGCCGGCAGCGGATCGCCATCGCGAGCCCCGAGAAGCCGGCGCCGACGATCAGGACGGCCAGGGTCTCGGGCGCGGGCTCGGTCATCGTGGGGGGCTCCCGGACGGGGCGTGGGGCGCGTGCGCCGTCAGGAAGGCCGCGGCCTCGTCGAGGGAGGTCCGCGCTTCCGGCAGCACGCCGGCGGCGAATTGCCAAGCGTGGGAGACGACCGGGAACAGCTTGAGCTCGGTCTCGACGCCGGCCGCGCGGGCGCGCTCCGCCATGCGCACGGAATCGTCGCGCAGGACCTCGCGGGCGCCGACATGGAAGAGCAGCGGCGGGAAGCCGGTCGGGTCCCCGTAGAGCGGCGAGACCCGCGGATCGGCCGGATCGGCGGTGGTGCCCAGATACATCGGCCGGATCGCCGCGAGCGCCTGCGGGTCGAACATGGCGTCGCGCCACGCATTGGTCACCCGCGACCCGTCCTCGGAGACGAAGTCCGTGGCCGGCGAGAACAGGGCGGCCGCCCAGGGCATCGGCAGGCCGCGGGCCCGGGCCTGGCCCATCAGCACTAGGGCGAGGTTGCCGCCGGCCGACTCGCCCGCCACGCAGGCGGCGCCCTCGGCGCTGAACGCCGCCCAGACGGCCGTGACGTCGTCGACCGCCGCGGGGAACGGGTGCTCGGGGGCGAGGCGGTACTCGGGCGCGAAGATCGTGAAGCCCCGGTTCGCCAGCGCGCCGGTGACGGGACGGTGCGTGCGGGGCGAGCAGGCGATGAAGCCGCCGCCGTGGATGTAGAGCATCCGCCGGCCGGGGCCCGCCTTCGGCCGGACCCACTCGCCCTTCACGCCGCCGACGACGCCCGGCTCGTAGGTGACGCCCTTCGGATCGGGGAAGGTCGGCGCCTCGAAGATGCGGCGGAACGCGGCCGCATCCCGTGCCCGGGACAGGGGGCCGCGGACCCGGCTGCGGACCATGTAGGTGGCGAGATACGCGCGCAGGCTCGCCATCTCAGAGCGTCCCGCCGGACAGGCGCACGATCGTCTTCCAGTAGCCCACCGGCATCAGGCGCTGGATCAGCGCGGCGTTCTTGGCGTCCTTGCCGACGACGATCCGGGGCGCCCGGGCCTCGATGCCGCGGATGATGGCGGCGGCCGCGTCGGCGGGCGCCAGGGTCAGGAGCTTGCCGAAGGCCTCCCGCGCCTTCTCGTCCTCCACGGCCGCGCGCTTCGCCGCCTCCGGGTCGGTCGGCGGCCGCCGGCCGCGGGCGTTGCGGGAGATGGCGGTGGCGACGCCGCCCGGATGGACCACCGTCACCCCGAGGCCGGTGCCGGCGTACTCGTGCCGCAGGGCCTCGGAGAAGCCGCGCACCCCGAACTTGCTGGTGCAGTAGGCGACCTGCCCGGGCGGCGCGATCAGGCCGAACAGGCTCGACAGGTTGACGATCTGCGCCGCCGGCCGGGCGCGCAGCATCGGCAGGAAGGCGTGGCACATCCGCACGACGGCGCGCAGGTTGATGTCGAGCAGCCACTCGAAATCGTCGAGATGCGTCTCGTCGAACCGGCCGCCGAGGGCGACGCCGGCATTGTTGATCAGCAGGTCGAGGCGGCCGGACCGCTCGGCGACCCAGGCGGGCAGCGCGCGGATCCCCTCGGCATCCGTGAGGTCGAGGACGCGCGTCTCAACCGTGACGCCGCGGATCTGGGCGGCGACGGCCGCCAGGCCGGTCACGTCCCGGTCCACGAGGAGGAGGTTGCAGCCCTTCGCGGCGAGGCCCGCGGCCAGCGCCGCGCCGATGCCGCTCGCCGCGCCGGTGATCAGGGCCACCGCACCCGCGAGTTGGAACCGCTGTGCCAAACCGCGCCTCCCCGTGCCGCCGATCTGGATCGGGCGGTTCTCGGGGGATAGGCCCGGCCGGCGGGATTGTCTAGGGTGAACACCCTAGACGGGGACGGGGACATGTCGCGGGGCGAGGGTCGCAGGGGCGGGTGCGAGGCGGAGGTCGGCCCGGAGGTCGGCCCGGAGGCCGGTCCCGCGGCCGCGTCTGCCGACACGCGCACCCGGATCCTCGCCGTCAGCCTCGCGCTGTTCAATGCCCGCGGCCTCGGCCACGTCACGACGGCGGAGATCGCGGCCGCGGCGGGGATCCGCGAGGGCAATCTGCAGTACCATTTCCCGCGCAAGCGCGGGCTCGTCGAGGCTCTGTTCGCCGCCTTCGAGACCGAGGCCGTGGCGGTGGCGGGCCGCATGCCCGCCGACCCCGCGGCGCCGGAGGCGCTGCTCGCCTACCAGAGGTCTTGGTTCGACCTGATGTGGCGCTACCGCTGCGTCTATCGCGACGGCATCGCCATGGTGGAGATCGCGCCGGGCCTGCGCCCCCGGATCCACACGCTTCGGGCCGAGACCCAGGCGCTGGCCCGCGGCGTGTTCGAGGCGGCCGTGCGGGCGGGTCGGCTGCGCGTCGCCCCGGACGCCCTCGGGCGGCTCATCGACAACGCCTGGATCGTGTCGAGCCACTGGATGAGCCACCGCCTCCAGGGCGGCACCGCCCTGACGGAGGCGGACCGGGACTGGGGCTTCGCGCAGGTCCGCGACCTCTTCGCGCCCTATCTCGCGCCCGAGAGCCCCACTTGACGGCCACTGGCCCGATCCTTCCATGCGCTCCGGCCAAGCTCGGACCCGAAGGACGCGATGCTCGACCGCCTGACCCATGCCGGCCTCAGCCTGCTCGTGCTGCTCGCGGTCGCGTTCCTGTTCTCGACGAACCGGCGGGCGATCAGTCCCCGCGTGGTCCTCACGGGGCTGGCTTTGCAGGTCGGCCTCGGCGCGCTGGTCCTGTTCCTGCCCGCCGGGCAGGCCGCGCTGCGGACCGCCGCCGACGGGGTCGTCACCGTGCTGTCCTACGGTGACCGCGGCACGGCCTTCCTGTTCGGCGGGCTCGTCGAGCCCAAGATGTTCGAGCTGTTCGGCGGCTCGGGCTTCATCCTGGCCCTGCGGGTCCTGCCACAGATCCTCTACGTCTCCGCGCTGATCGGCGTGCTCTACCATCTCGGCGTGATGCAGGCG
Organism: Methylobacterium mesophilicum; assembly: GCF_036441335.1. Taxonomy (GTDB): domain Bacteria; phylum Pseudomonadota; class Alphaproteobacteria; order Rhizobiales; family Beijerinckiaceae; genus Methylobacterium; species Methylobacterium mesophilicum_B. The sequence continues at coordinate 74,368 of NZ_MLBW01000005.1, read as the reverse complement.
CTCGCCCGCGGGCTCGGCGCGGTGCTCCGGCGGATCCTCGGCACGTCGCCGATCGAGTCGTTCGCGGCGGTGATCACGATCGCCATCGGCCAGAGCGAGATCGCCGTCGCCCTGCGCCCGTTCCTCGCGCTGCTGACCGGGGCCGAACTGTTCGCCGTCATGTCGAGCGGCGCCGCGTCGACGGCGGGCTCGATCCTGGCCGGTTACGCGGCTCTCGGCGTGCCGATGACCTACCTGCTCGCGGCCTCCGTGATGGCGATTCCGGGGGGGCTCGTCTACGCCAAGATCCTCGTGCCCTCCACGGAGCCGACCCGGATCGCCACCACCCGGGTGGAGTTCGGCGAGACGCGGGCGGCCAACATCATCGAGGCGGCGGCCGACGGCACTCAGAAGGGGCTCGCGGTGGCCGTGTCGGTGGGGGCCATGCTGATCGCCTTCGTGGGGCTGATCGCCCTGGCGGACGGCCTGTTCGGCTTCCTCGGGAGCTGGCTGGGCTACCCCTCCGCATCGTTCGAGGGCGTTCTCGGTCGGGCGCTCGCCCCGCTGGCTTGGCTCCTGGGCGTCCCCTGGGACCACGCAACCCTCGTCGGCGGCGCGATCGGCCAGAAGCTCGCCTTCAACGAGTTCCTGGCCTACGCCAACCTGTCGCCGGTGCTGAAGGCCGGCACCCTGGAGCCGCGGGCGCAGGCGATCGCCTGCTTCGCCCTGTGCGGCTTCGCGAATTTCGCGTCGATCGCGATCCAGCTCGCGAGCTTCTCCAGCCTCGTCCCGGAGCGGCGCTCCGAGGTCGCCCGGTACGGCCTGCGGGCGATCCTCGCCGGGACGCTCTCGAACCTCACGAGCGCGGCGATCGCCGGGCTGTTCGTGGCGTGACCGATCAGGTGCCCTTGCGCGCCGCGAGCAGCAGCGCGTTCGGGCGCGTCCGCTTCGGCACCGGCAGGACGCGGTCGAGGACGGCGCCGACCCCGTACGCGAAGGCGAGCGCCGCCGCCCAGGACCACGTCCGCCGGAAGAAGCGGTCGCGGCAGCGCACGGGGCTGATCTTGGCCATCCAGTGGATCAGCGAATCGTGCCGGTCCATGCCGATGGCGTGGACGGCCTCGGGCGTGCAGCCGAGCGTCCCGGCCAGCGCCTCCAGGGCGTTGGGCGTCCACCATGTCAGGTGGTGGGGCGGCGCGTTGATGACGAAGTTCGGGATCGTGGTGTTGGGCGAGGGCCAGAGCGGGGTGCCGATCAGGACCGTGCCGCCCGGCTTGACGCAGGCCGCGAGCGCCCTGGCGAAACCCAGCGGGTCCGCCACGTGCTCGATCACCTGGAACGCGCAGGCGACGTCGTAGACCGGGCCGACGCGCGCCGCGTGCGCCTCCACGGTCTCGTCGAGGATCGCGCCGGTCGGGTCCTCGGCGGAGAAGTTCGGGTCGAGGCCGGTATAGGTGGCGTCCGGCATGTAGGCGCGGAACCCGCCGTGGCCGCAGCCGACATCGAGCACCCGGGCGCCCGACGGCACGTGCGCGGCGGCCTGGCGGAACTCCAGGCGCTCCGTCTCCGGTCCGGCGAGCTTATCGTGCGCCGCGATCCGGCCGTAGAACGCCCGGTAGAAGGCCGCGTCACCGCCCACCGGCGGGTCGAAGAAGAGCAGCCCGGTCGGGGATTCCCAGAGCCGGAACGTGCCGGCGGGGCGCAGCAGCGGCCCGACATCGACGCGGCCGGAATAGTGCCACAGGAGGGTGAGGAAGGCGGCGTCCAGGCGCTCGACGCAGCGCAGGGCGGGAGCGCCGGTGATCGGGCAGGGCGGTATCGCCTGATCGGCCATGCGCGCGCTCTCTGCCAAACCGGTCCTCGCTCGTTCCGCAAGCCCGGATGGTCCGGGATCGCCGCAGCGGCACAGGTTCGGCGCGGTCCGTCAAGCCGAGGCGCGCCTGCTGTCGAGCGCGCACAGAAAAGGCGCCGCTTCGGATGAAGCGGCGCCCGCGAACGTCTGAGCGACGTCTTAGTGGAAGGTGTCGATCTCAGCCGACTCGTAGCTGGTGACTTCCATGCCGACGCAGATCTCGGAGACGACGGGGGCGGACCAAGCCATGATTTCCTCCAGGTAAATTGAAGCGATGGATAGAGGGTCAACGGAGGCCGGAGCGACGCGCGCTCCAGGCCGCGCGACTTAGTGGAACGTGTCGATCTCGGCCGACTCGTAGCTGGTGACTTCCATGCCGACGCAGATCTCGGACACGATCGGGGCGGACCAGGCCATGGCGTTTCTCCTCGCTGTTGGTGAGACCCATATAGGCAATATCTTGGACGCAATACAAGCGAGCACAACACTTATATTTCTCATAGGGAGCCCGGCCGTGTGCCGCCCCGCGGCCGCCCCGTGACTGCGCATCGGCGCCCCGTGGCCGCGCGGCCACCCGCCCGAGCCCTGTTCGGCATCGGCTGCGGATGGGCGCGGTTTCGGCTTGACGGGCCCTGCGCGCGGGCGCACGACGCACCCGCGCGACGGTGTCCCCGACGGTGTCGCGCTCCCATTCCAGCAGCGACCCGCGAAGCGACGTGCCCGACCGATCGTGCCTGCCGTGCCCGGCCCCATGCCGTCGTCCCGCCTGAGCCGCTGAGAGGCCTGGCCGCGGGGCGACCGACGCGGCGGCCGGTCACGGCCCTGAACCCAGGATGACCGGCGCCGCGTCGCCTCGTAACCACGAGGCGAGGCCATGAACGAGATCGCCCCCTTCGACACGCGCGTCGATCCCTCCGTGTTGGCCGCACGCCTGTCGGACGAACGGGCGCCCGACATCGTCGAGGCCCTGAACGACGAGGCTCCCGAGGTCGCCGCCGCCATCCTGCTCGGCCTGCCGACGGAGCGGGCGATCGAGGTGCTGGACCAGCCTGAACTCGACTGCGCCGCCGACATCATCGAGATGCTGCCGCGGGACCGGGTCGCCGGCTACCTATCGGGCATGTCGGCCGACCGGGTCACGGACGTGTTCCGCGAGATCGAGGAGCCGGGCCGCTCCGACCTGCGCGCCCGCCTCGACGCCGAGACCCGCGGTGCCGTCGACCGGCTCTCGGCGTACGGCGAGGAGACCGTGGGCTCGCTGATGACCACCGAGTTCGTCACCGTGCCGGGCACCTGGACGGTGGGCCAGACGCTGGAGCACATCCGCCACGTCGAGAAGACCCGCGAGACGATCTACGCGATCTTCGTGCTCGACCCGCGCACCCGCGCGCTCACCAAGGCGGTGCCCCTGCGGCGCCTGATCTCGGGGGACCCGAGCGACAACGTGCTCAGCGTCGCGCCGGGGCGCCGGCCGCTCGCGGTCTCACCGACGGCCAGCCGCGAGGAGGCGGCCCGGCTGATCTCCAAGTACGACCTCCTGGCGCTGCCGGTGGTCGACGCGGTCGGCCACGTGATCGGCATCGTCACCGTCGACGACATGATCGACGCGATGATCGAGAAGCAGACGCAGGACGTGCAGCGCTTCGGCGGCATGGAGGCGCTGCCCGAGCCCTACATGGATATCGGCTTCTTCACGATGATCCGGAAGCGCGCCGGCTGGCTGTGCGCGCTGTTCCTGTCGGAGATGCTCACGGCCTCGGCCATGCAGGGCTTCGAGGGCGAGCTGGAGAAGGCGATCGTCCTGACCCTGTTCATCCCGCTGATCATGAGCTCCGGCGGCAATTCCGGCTCGCAGGCGACCTCGCTGCTGATCCGGGCGCTGGCGCTGCACCAGATCCGCCTGCGCGACTGGTGGCGGGTGGCGCTGCGCGAGTTGCCCACCGGCATCGTCCTCGGCGCGATCCTCGGCGTGATCGCGGTGGTCCGGATCGTGGCGTGGCAGAAGCTCGGCCTCTACGATTACGGCGCGCACTGGCCGCTGGTCGCCGCCACGGTCGGTGCGGCCCTCGTCGGGATCGTGACCTTCGGCTCCCTCGCGGGCTCGATGCTGCCGTTCCTGCTCCAGCGGATCGGCTTCGATCCGGCCACCGCCTCGGCGCCCTTCGTGGCGACGCTGGTCGATGTCACCGGCCTCGTCATCTACTTCTCGGTGGCGCTGCTGATCCTGCGCGGGACTCTGCTGTAGGGGAGGTGGCCGCGCCTCAGCGCGCCACCGCCTCGGCCAGGCGCTTGCGCTGCACCTTGCCGTTCGCGGTGCGCGGCAGGGCGTCGAGGAAGCGGATCTCCCGCGGGCGCTTGTAGGCCGCGAGCCGCTCGGCGCACCACGCCAGAAGACCCTCCGCGTCGGGCTCGGCGTCCGGCTGGAGCACCACGAAGCCGCAGATGACCGAGACGTCCGCCCGGACCGGCAGCTCGGCGACGCCCACCTCCGCCACGGACGGGTGGGTCGAGAGCGCCGCCTCCACCTCATTGGGCGAGACCCGGTAGCCCATCGCCTTCATCAGGTCGTTGTTGCGGCCCTCGAACCAGAGGTAGCCGTCGGCGTCGAGGTGGGCGAGGTCGCCGCCGACGAACCAGTCGCCGCGCATCACCTCGGCCTCCTCCTCGGGGCGGTTCCAGTAGCCGAGCATCAGCGCAGGCTCGGTGCGGTGGACGGCGAGGAGACCGCTCTCGCCGGCCGGGAGCGGCACCGGCTCGCCCGCCACGGGCAGGATCGCCACAAGCCGGCCGGGCTGCGGCTTGCCGGGCGAGCCGGGGCGCACCGGGACGGTCGGCCCGCTGGAGATGTAGGTCGAGATCTCGCTCATCCCGAGCGCCTCGTAGAGGGGCTTCCCGGTGGCCTGACCCCAGGCCTCCAGCAGCTCTACCGCCAGGGGCTCTCCGGCCGTGCAGCCGTGGCGCAGGCTCGACAGGTCGTGGGCGCCGAGGTCGCCGTACTTCAGGATCTGGCGGTAGAGCGTCGGGACGGCGGCGAACAGGGTCGCGCCGTAGGCGGCGATCAGGCGCGGCCAGACCCCGGGATCGCGCGGGCCGTTGTAGAGCACCGCGGTCGCGCCCACCGACCAGGGATCGCTCAGCCCGACGCCGAGCGTGTAGGTCCAGTTCATGGTGCCGGCGTGGAGCATCACGTCGGTCTCGGTGAGCCCGAGCCAGTGGTCGAGCATCGGGCGGCGTCCGTAGGCGGCGCGGTGGGCGTGCAGCACGCCCTTGGGCCGGCTCGTCGTGCCGGAGGTGTAGATCAGCATCGCCGGGTCGTCGGCGGCGGTGTCGGCGTAGTCGGGCAGGGGCGGGCCGGCCTTCATCCGCGCGACGGCGGCGGCGTCGAGGAGCAGGCGGCCGCCCAGTGCCTCGGGCGCGACGGTGCAGCCGCTGCCGATCACCACGGCGGCGGCGCCGGAATTCTCCATCAGGAACGCCGCCTCGGCCTCAGTCAGCTGCGGCGAGGACGGCAGGGCCACGAGGCCCGCCGCCAGGGCGCCGAAATAGACGAGGACGTAATCGGCCTCATTGCCCATGCGGATCATCACCCGGTCGCCAGGTCTCAGGCCGAGGCCGAGGAGACCCGCCGCGATGCCGCGCACCGCCCGCTCGACGGCGCCGAAACTGAGGCGCTCGGCGGTGCCGTCGCCGACCATGATCAGGGCGGTCTTGTCCGGTCGCAGGCGCGCGTTCTCGGCCAGGCAGTACCGCGCCGCGTTGAAGCGGGCCGGCGGACGGCGATCATCGTGCTGGCTGTCGGACACCGGACGCTCCCCCCGCGGGCTTATCGCCGCGTGTCCCGCCTGGACGCGCCTGCGTCAACTGGGGCGGACGCCCCGCGAGCGCGCGCGGCCTCCGGGGAGGCCGTCGCTCACGTCCGCCGCTGCGCTTGGCCCTCCTGCTCCTCGAAGCCCTTGAGCATCTTGTCGAGGGTCATCGGGTAGTCGCGGACCCGGATCCCGGTGGCGTTGTAGATGGCGTTGGCGAGCGAGGCGCCGGCGCCGCAGATGCCGAGCTCGCCGAGCCCCTTGCTCTTCAACGGGTTCGCCTTGTCGTCGAGTTCCGGGAGGAACACCGCGTCGATCTCCGGGAGGTCGGCGTGGACCGGGACGTGGTACTCGGCCATGTCGTGGTTGACGAAGTAGCTGTAGCGCGGGTCGACCACGGCATCCTCCATCAGAGCGGCGCCGACGCCGAAGGTCATGCCGCCGATCGCCTGGCTGCGCGCGGTCTTAGCGTTCAGGATGCGCCCGCCGGTGAACACCCCGAGCATCCGCCGCAGCCGGATCTCGCCGGTATCGACGTCGACCCCGACCTCGGCGAAGTGGGCGCCGTAGGAGTACTGCGAGAATTTCTGCTTCATCTCGCCGGGCTTGATCTCGCCGGAGGCCTCCAGCCCGGACTTGGCGAGGTCGGTGAGCGACTCCGTGCGGTTGCCGGACGTGACCGCGCCGTCGCGGAAGACGGCGCCGTCCGGGTTCAGGTCGCCGGCCTTGAGCAGGGCCTGTCGGAGGTTGTCGCAGGCGACGTAGAGCGCCGAGCCCGCCGAGCCGGCGCCGAAGGATCCCCCGGAGCCGGCCGCGAACGGGAAGTCGGTGTCGCCCATCTCGACCCGCACGCGCTCGGGCGGGAGCCCCAGCATCTCGCCGGCGATCTGGGTCAGGATCGTGTAGGTGCCGGTGCCGGGATCGGTCATCGCCATCCGCACCACCAGCACGCCGTCCGGCCCGAGCCTGACCTTCGCGGCGGACGGCATCAGCGGGTTGAGGCGCGCGGCCGCCGACATGCCCATGCCGACGAGCCAGCTGCCCTCGCGCCGGGAGCCCGCGGCCTGCCGCTTGTCCCAGCCGAACAGGCGCGCGCCCTCGCGCATGCACGGAACCAGCTTGCGGGTCGAGAACGGGACCTTCTTCTCAGGATCCTCGGCCGGCTCGTTGCGCACCCGGAGCTCGATCGGGTCGATCTTCAACTGCTCGGCGAGCTCGTCCATGGCGCACTCGAAGGCGAGCTGGCCCACGGCCTCGCCGGGCGCGCGCATCGCCGAGGCGATCGGCATGTTGAGGTTCACCAGCCTGTGGCGCGTCACGCGGTTCTGCGCGGCGTACAGGGAGCGGGTGACGTTGGCCGAGGTCTCGAAGAACCCGTCGCCCTCCGCGGTGTCGGACCACGATTCGTGGCTGATGGCCGAGAGCCGGCCGTCCTGGTCGGCGCCGAGGCGGATCCGCTGGATCGTGTCGGTCCGGTGGGTCGCGACGTGGAACTCCTGCTGCCGGGTGAGCGCCACCTTCACGGGGCGCTGGATCACCTTCGAGGCCAGGATCGCGAGCGTCGCCTCCGGCTGGGCCTGCAGCTTCGAGCCGAAGCCGCCGCCGATATACGGGCTGACGATCCGCACCTTCTCGGGGGGCAGCTTGAGCACCGAGCCGAGGGATTTCTGGCCGCGATTCGGCATCTGGTTGGCCGTGTGGAGCACGACGCCGTCGCCTTCCCAGGACGCGATGGTCGCGTGCGGCTCCATCTGCGCGTGGATCTGGTTCGGGGTGACGTACTCCACGTCGAGCTTCACCGGCGCGGCCGCGAAGGCGGCGTCGAAGTCGCCGAGCTTCGAATCCGGCGGCGAGTTGACCGGCTTCGGCTCGTAGGCCGCCGCCAGGCTGCCCCTGAGCAGCCCCTTGGGCTTGGCCGCGTCGTACCGGACCTCGACCAGCATCGCGGCGGCGCGGGCCTGCTCGAAGGTCTCGGCAACCACGAAGGCAACCGGCTGCCCGTAGAACCGGACCTCCGTCCCCTGGAGCTGCGGCCAGACCTGCTCCTTCTTCTCGCCCTGCTCCGGAACGTTCTCGTGGGTCATCACCAGGATCGCGCCGGGCGCCTTGCGGGCGGCCTCAGCGTCGATCGACCGGATCGTGCCCGCCGCGATCGTGGCCGGCACGATAAATCCGTAGGCGGGGTTCTGCAGTGCCCGGGTCTCGTACGCGTAGGGCGCGTGGCCCGTGACCTTGAGCTTGCCCTCGACCCGGTCGAGGGGCTTGCCGACGAGGCCGTCGGGCCGGTCGTCGAGGGGCGTCCGGCCGATCGGCTGGTTCATCTCCATGGGAACGGTCCTTGCCGGGATCTACGCGCGGGTCGCCTGCGCCACGACGGCCCGGAGGGTCCGGCGCGTCAGCGGGATCTTGAAGTCGTTGCTGCCGTAGCCGCGGGCGCCCTTGAGCACCGCGTCGGCGGCGGCGTCGGCGGAGCCGGTCTGGACCAGCGCCGCCTCGGCCTCGGCCACGCGCCAGGGCTTGTGCGCGAGGCCGCCGAAGGCGAGTCGCGCCGCCTGAGGCTTGCCGCCCTCGGCGCCCGCGATCACGGCGGCCACCGACACGGTCGCGAACGCGTAGGACGCCCGGTCGCGGACCTTCCTGTAGATGTGCGTGCCGGACACCGGCTTCGGCAGCGTCACGGCCGTGATGATCTCGCCCTTGCGCAGCTCGGTCTCGATGTGCGGCGTGTCGCCGGGCAGCCGGTGGAAGTCGGCGATCGGGATGCGGCGCGTCTGCCCGTCCGGGTTGACGGTCTCCACCGTCGCGTCGAGGGCCCGCATGGCGACGTTCATGTCGGACGGGTTGGTGGCGATGCAGGCCTCGCTCGCGCCGACCACAGCCATGATGCGGTTGAACCCGCCGATCGCCGAGCAGCCCGAGCCGGGCTCGCGCTTATTGCAGGGCATGGCCGTGTCGTAGAAGTAGTAGCAGCGGGTCCGCTGGAGCAGGTTGCCGGCGGTGGTCGCCTTGTTGCGCAGCTGCCCCGAGGCGCCGGCCAGAAGCGCCTTCGCCAACACGGCGTAGTCCTTCCGGACCCGCGGGTCGGCGGCGAGGTCGGCGTTGCGCACGAGCGCGCCGATGCGCAGGCCGCCATCCTGCGTGGCCTCGACCTTGTCGAGCGGCAGCCGGTTGACGTCGATCAGCGTGGCCGGGGTCTCGATCTGGAGCTTCATCAGGTCGAGCAGGTTGGTGCCGCCGGCGATGAACTTGGCGTTCGGCCGCTCGGCCGCGAGCTTGGCGGCGTCCTGCACGGTGGCGGGGCGCTCGTAGGCAAAGGCCTTCATCTCCGCCTCCTCAGAGGTTGCTGGCGGCGGTGTCGCGGATCGCCGCGACGATGTTCGGATAGGCGCTGCAGCGACAGATGTTGCCGCTCATCCGCTCGCGGATCTCGGCGTCGCTGAGGGTCGGCGTGGCGGCAACGTCCTCGGTGACGTGGCTCGGCCACCCGGCCTTGGCCTCGCTCAGCATGCCGACCGACGAGCAGATCTGGCCCGGCGTGCAGTAGCCGCACTGGAAGCCGTCATGCGCCAGGAACGCCGCCTGCATCGGGTGGAGGTTGTCCCCGTCCGCCAAGCCCTCGATCGTGGTGATCGGGTCGCCGTCGTGCATCGCCGCGAGCGTCAGGCAGGAATTGATGCGCCGGCCGTCGACCAGCACCGTGCAGGCGCCGCACTGGCCGTGGTCGCAGCCCTTCTTGGTGCCGGTGAGCGCCAGGTGCTCGCGCAGGGCGTCGAGGAGCGTCGTGCGGGTGTCGAGGACGAGGTCGTGCGCCTGCCCGTTGATGGTGAGCCGTACCGGCAGGGTTTGGGGAGCCGGGTCGCCGGGGGCCGCCGCGGCGACCGCGGGGGCTGGCCGGAACCCGAATGCGCCCAGGGCGCCGGCCACCGCGCAGCCCTCCACGACGGCCCGCCGCGTCAGAGCGAACGGCTTCGTCGGAGTCGCGTCTGTCATGCTGCCATCCCGCCCGCTCACCGCGCGTCGAACGCCGCGCAGCTTGGAATCTGGTCGGCCAACGTGCGGCCGGCCGGATTAGATCCGGTCCAGACTGCGCCCGTTCAGCGCGGCTCCGCGGCTCCGGGCGCTGGACTCTGGTCGCGACCCGATCGGTCCGTCTCTCCGGCCGCGGGGAAACGATCCGGGGCACCGCGACAGCGGCGGCCGTGGCGCCCGCTGGGTTGCCTCGCCGCGCCCGTGAGGACGGGGGCGCCGCGGAACGCGTCCCGCTGCGAGCGTTTGGGTTGATCGACAACGACACCGGAGTCTCGTCTCATGGCTATCCCGACCCTGCCGCTCAACGACGGGCGCCGCATCCCGCAGATCGGCTACGGCTGCTGGCAGCTCTCGGACGCGCAGGCGCCGGATCTCGTCGGACAGGCCCTCCGCGCCGGCTATCGGCTGATCGACACGGCCGCCGCCTACGGCAACGAGGCGGGCGTCGGGCGCGGCATCCGGGACGCCGAGATCCCCCGCGAGGAGATCTTCCTCACCACGAAGCTCTGGAACGACCGCCAGGGCCGCGACGAGGCCCGGCGCGCCTTCGACGAGAGCCTGCGGCAACTCGGTCTGCCGTATGTCGACCTGTACCTGATCCACTGGCCGTGCCCGCAGCGGCGCCTGTTCGTCGAGACCTGGAAGACGCTGATCGAGCTCCGACAGGAGGGCCGCGCCAGATCCATCGGCGTGTCGAACTTCGCGCCCGAGCACCTCGCCACGCTGATCGGCGAGACCGGCGTGGCCCCGGCCGTCAATCAGATCGAGCTGCACCCCTATTTCCAGCGCGCGGAGCCGCGCGCGGAGGACGCTCGTCACGGAATCGTGACCGAGTCGTGGAGCCCGCTGGGCCGCGGCAAGGAGCTGAACGATCCGGTCATTCTCGCGATCGCGAAGGCCCGCGGGAAGACGCCGGCACAGGTGGTGCTGCGCTGGCAGATCCAGGCCGGCTGCGTGGCGATCCCCAAGACCGCCACACCGCGGCGCATCGCCGAGAACATCGCGCTGTTCGACTTCGAGCTCGGCGCCGACGAGATGGCCCGGATCGCCGGCCTCGACCGGCCCGACGGCCGCATCGGGCCCGACCCGGCGACCTTCTGCTAAGCGCACCAGCCTTCGGCGGCGCAGCGTAACATCGCAGCGCAAAAGATTTATGCTCACAGCTAGCATATCTGGACAGGGACGCGCGGCCCCCATAAGTTAGACGGCACAATGCTCAAACTGAGCATAATGGAGGACGCCATGGCGGCGACCGTTGCACCCGTCTCCCGCACGACGATTCCGGGCCTGCCCCTTCCGGATCTCTACGCCCGTGTCAGCCGGCACGTCCCCGCGATCGAGTGGCCGGCGCTCGCGCCGGACATCGAGGCGATCCTGCGCCTGAAGCGGGAGCGCAACGCCGTGATCCTGGCGCACAACTACCAGGCACCGGAGATCTTCCACACGGTGGCGGACATCGTCGGCGACAGCCTCGCGCTGGCCCGCGAGGCGGTGACCGTCGACGCCGACGTGATCGTGCTGGCGGGCGTCCACTTCATGGCCGAGACCGCCAAGCTCCTGAACCCGAGCAAGACGGTGCTCATCCCCGACATGGGCGCCGGCTGCTCCCTGGCCGATTCGATCACCGCCGCGGACGTGCGCGGCCTGCGCGCCAAGTACCCCGGCGTGCCGATCGTGACCTACGTGAACACCTCGGCGGCCGTGAAGGCCGAGTCCGACCTGTGCTGCACCTCCGGCAACGCCGTCGCGGTGGTGAAGTCGCTGAACGCCCCCCGCGTTCTCATGATCCCCGACGAGTTCCTCGCGCAGAACGTCCAGGCCGAGATCCCGGAGGTCGAGATCCTGACCTGGGCCGGCCACTGCGAGGTGCACGAGCGCTTCACCCCGGCCGATATCCGCGACGTCCGCGACAGCTATCCGGGCGTGACGGTGATCGCGCACCCCGAATGCCCGCCGGACGTGGTGGCCGAGTCGGACTTCTCCGGCTCCACCGCGATGATGATGGACTTCGTCGTCGAGAAGCGGCCGAAGCAGGTGGTGCTCGTCACGGAGTGCTCGATGGCCGACAACATCGCGGCGCAGAACCCCGACATCGAGTTCATCAAGCCCTGCAACATGTGCCCGCACATGAAGCGGATGAGCCTGAAGAACATCCGTCGCTCGCTCGAGACGATGACCCACGAGGTCACGGTCGATCCGGCGCTGGCCGACCGCGCCCGGGCGGCGGTCGAGCGCATGCTCCAGGTGCGCACGCGATGAACGCGATCTCCCCCACCAATGCCGACCGCGTCGTCGTGGTCGGCGGCGGCGTCGCGGGCCTCAGCGTCGCCCTGCGCCTCGCGCCCCGACCGGTGACTTTGGTCACCGCCTCGGCGCTCGGCCTCGGCACCGCCACCGGCTGGGCCCAGGGCGGCATCGCGGCCGCGGTCGGCGACCTCGCCCCCCGCGACGTGGTCGCCCGCGGCATCTTCCAGGCGCTGCAGCGGGGCCGCACGGTCTTTCTCGACGCCCGGGGCGCGCTCGGCGCCGCGATGCCGTCGCGCTTCCCMACCGTGGCGGGGCTCTGCGCCGCCGCCGGCATCGACCCGGCCGCGCAGCCGATCCCGGTGCGCCCGGCCGCGCACTACCACATGGGCGGGGTGAGGGTGGACGCGCACGGCGCCACCTCGGTCCCGGGCCTCTACGCCTGCGGCGAGGTCGCCTCGACGGGGCTGCACGGCGCGAACCGGCTCGCCAGCAACTCCCTGCTCGAAGGTCTCGCCTACGCGCGGTTCATCGCCGACTGGCTCGACGCGCCGCCGCCCGCCACCATCGTGCCCGAGGCCGTGTCGGCGCGCGCCGCCGGCGATCTGCCGGCGATCCGGGCGCTGATGGAGCGCAGGGTCGGCGTCGTGCGCGACGCCGCGGGCCTCGCCGCGGCCGTCGCCACCCTGGAGCCGGAGGCGCAGACCTGCGACGCTGCCCTCGTGGCGCTGCTCATCGCCCGCGGCGCGCTCGCCCGCCAGGAGAGCCGCGGCGCCCACTGGCGCAGCGACTTCCCCCGCCTCGCCCCGGCCGCGCACACCGAGACGACGGCGGCCGACCTCATCGCCGCGACCCCGTCCGCCGAGGAGGCGCTGACGCCATGACCCAGTCGGTTCTCTCCGAAGAGATCCTGCCCCTGCCGCGTCTCCTCGTGGAGCCGGTGGTCCGCGCCGCCCTCCTGGAGGATCTCGGCCGGGCCGGCGACATCACCACCGACGCCATCGTGCCCCCGGGCGAGCGGATGCGCGGCGTGATCGCCTCCCGGCAGGACGGCGTCATCTCCGGCACCGACGCCGCCGCCATCGCGTTCGCGCTTGTGGACCCCGCCGTGACCGTCACGGTCGAGCGGGGCGACGGTGCCCGCGTGACGCCGGGCGACGTGGTGCTGCGCCTCGAGGGGCCGGCGCGGGCGATCCTCACGGCCGAGCGCGTGGCGCTGAACCTGCTCTGCCGGATGTCGGGCGTGGCCACCGCCACCCACGGCCTCGTCGAGGCCGCGCGCCCGCACGGCAGGGCGTCGATCGTCTGTACCCGCAAGACCACGCCGGGCCTGCGCGCCCTGGAGAAGCACGCGGTCCGCGCCGGTGGCGGCTCGAACCACCGCTTCGGCCTCGACGACGCGGTGCTGATCAAGGACAACCACGTGGCGGTGGCCGGCGGCATCGTGCCGGCGATCGAGCGCGCCCGGTCGCGGGCCGGCCACCTCGTGAAGATCGAGTGCGAGGTCGACCGCCTGGAGCAGCTGGAGGAGGCGCTCTCTGTCGGGGTCGACGCCGTGCTCCTCGACAACATGAGCCCCGCTCAGCTGGCCCGTGCGGTGGCGATGATCGACGGTCGCGCCCTGTCCGAGGCGTCGGGCCGGATCACCCGCGAGACGGTGGGGGCGGTCGCGGCCTCGGGGGTCGACCTGATCTCCTGCGGCTGGATCACCCACTCGGCGGCGATCATCGACCTGGGCCTCGACGCCGCCTGACCGGCGGGCCCCGCTCGCCACCGGCGCGGCGGGGCCATCGCGGTCGTTCGACTGTCATCACGTTCGGGTGACAAGTCTTCGTCGGGGTCGCTCGGGAGATCTGCCGAGTCTATCGCCGCGCGGCCGACGCGCTAAGGTTTCGCCCAACCGCGACGCCATCGACCGGACCCGACCGTGAGCCACGCCCTGCCTCCCGCGGCTGCCCCGGCGGTCGATCTCCCGGCGGCGCCCGTCGCGCGCAAACCCGGCGCGACCCGGCACGGACCTGGCACCGCGCTCCTGCTGGGCGCGCTGGGCGTCGTGTACGGCGACATCGGCACGAGCCCGCTCTACGCGTTCAAGGAGGCCGTGAAGGCCGCGACCAGCGGCGGCGCCTCGGTGCCGGTCGCCGCCACCGGCGCGGTGTCGCTGATCCTGTGGTCGCTGATCCTGATCGTGTCGCTGAAATACGCGGTGCTGATCCTGCGCGCCGACAACCGGGGCGAGGGCGGCATCGTCGCCATGCTGGCGCTGCTCGGCGCGCGGCAGGCCCGGCCGGGGACGTGGAAGGCGCTGCTGCTGGTGGTCGGGCTGGTGGGCGCGGCCCTGCTCTACGGCGACGGCGCGATCACGCCGGCGATCTCGGTGCTGTCGGCGATCGAGGGGCTGAAGATCGACGCGCCGGCGCTCGGGCCGTACGTGGTGCCGATCACCCTGGTGATCCTGGTCGGGCTGTTCCTGGTCCAGCACAAGGGCGTGGCCGCCATCGGCCGGGTGTTCGGGCCCGTCATGCTGGTCTGGTTCGTCGTCCTGGTCCTGCTCGCGATCCCCAGCATCCTGCGCACGCCGGAGATCCTCGGAGCGGCCAACCCCTGGCGCGCGGTGGACTTCCTGGTCCATGCGGGCTGGCACGTCAGCTTCCTGATGCTCGGCGCGGCCTTCCTGGCGGTGACCGGCGGCGAGGCGATGTACGCCGATCTCGGCCATTTCGGCGCCCCGGCGATCCGGATCGCGTGGTTCGGCCTCGTGCTGCCGGCGCTGCTGATCCACTATTGCGGCCAGGGCGCGCTGATCATCGCCGACCCGAGCGCGATCGAGAACCCGTTCTACCGGCTCGCGCCGGACTGGGCGCATTACCCGCTGGTGGCGCTCGCCACGATGGCGACCGTCATCGCCTCGCAGGCGGTGATCTCGGGCGTCTACTCGCTGACGCAGCAATCGATCCAGCTCGGCTTCATGCCGATGATGCGGGTCGTGCATACCGATCAGGACGAGCGCGGCCAGATCTACGTGCCGGCGGTGAACTGGCTGCTCGCCGCCGCGACCCTGACCGCCGTCGTGGTGTTCGGCTCCTCCGACGCCCTGGCCGGCGCCTACGGCATCGCGGTCTCGGCGCTGATGGGGATCACCACCCTGCTCGCCGCGCTGATCGCATTGCGCTGGGGCTACAACCCGGTCCTGGTCCTCGCGGTCAACGGCTTCTTCCTGGCCATCGACGCCGTGTTCTTCGCCGCCAACAGCGTGAAGCTGTTCGAGGGCGGCTGGTTTCCGCTGCTGCTCGCCGGCGCGGTCGCGTTCCTGATGCTGACCTGGATGAAGGGCAACCACGTCCTCGAAACGGTCCGCCAGACCATGCGCATGTCCGAGGCCGCCTTCCTGTCCAGCCTCAGCTCGCACCCGCCGGTGACGCTGCCCGGCACCGCGGCTTTCCTGACCGCCGCCACCGAGGGCATCCCGATGGCGCTCGGCCGCCTGCTGGAGCGCAGCCGCTGCCTGCACGAGCGGATCCTGCTGATCACCGTGATCTACGAGGAGGAGCCGGTGATCCCGGCGAGCGAGCGGGCGCAGGTCACGCTGGTCGCGCAGGGCATCCGCAAGGCGATCTCCAAGTACACGCCCGGCATGGAGCGCGTCGTGCTGCGCTACGGCTTCATGCAGACCGCCTCGATCCCCGAGGGCCTGCAATGCGCGGTGGCGAGCGGGCTGCTGCCGCCGGAATACCTGGAGGACATGACCTACTTCGTCGGCCACGAGGTGGTGATCCCGTCGCCGACCCATCCCGGCATGGCGCCGTGGCGGGAGGGCCTGTTCGCCTTCATGAAGCGCAACGCCGAGCGCACCGGCGCGCATTTCGGCCTGCCGACCCGGCAGATCGTCGAGGTGGGCACCGAGATCGAGATCTGAGCGCGCCTTCGGGATGGGCCGCTCCGCGGCGATTCCTGCGCTGGATCTCGCGTCGCATTCCGCTGGCGCTCCATGCGCCCGGGAAAGGGTCGGTGTATCGTCCTGCACCACCCCTTTCCCGGACAGGTCGAGCGAAGCGGGACCTGATCCGGGACCCGGCACACGAACAGGCCGCGAAGCGGCGCATCGCGAGCCGGAGCCAGCCGCATTGAAAACGGCCCCGTTCGCCAGCATATCGCCACCGCAATTTCCCCCACAGCGGAGGCATCACCCGTGAGCGAGACGATCGAGCGGCACGAGTTCGGGGCGGAGGTGGGTCGCCTCCTCGACCTCGTCGTGCACGCGCTCTACTCCGACCGCGAGATCTTCCTGCGCGAACTCGTCGCCAACGCCGCCGACGCCATGGACCGGCGGCGGTTCGAGGCGCTGACCTCGGCGGCGAGCGCCCTGCCGCCGGACGCCAAGGTCCGGATCGCGCCCGACAAGGAGGCGCGGACCCTGACCGTGTCGGATGCCGGCATCGGCATGACCAAGGAGGATCTCGCCACCAACCTCGGCACCATCGCGCGCTCCGGCACGCGCGCCTTCTCGCAGACGCTCGAATCCGCCAAGGCCGAGGACCGGCCGAGCCTGATCGGCCAGTTCGGCGTCGGCTTCTACTCGGCCTTCATGGTCGCCGACCGGGTGACCGTCACGTCGCGCCGCGCCGGCAGCGACGAGGCCTGGACCTGGGCCTCGGAGGGGCAGGGCAGCTACACGCTGGAGCCGGCGACGCGCGGCGAGCCCGGCACCGACATCGTGCTGCACCTCAAGGCGGATGCCGACGAGTACCTCGAGCCCTACCGCCTCGACCATCTCGTGCGGAAATGGGCCGACTTCATCACCGTGCCGATCGCCGTCGTGCGCGACGGCAAGGACGAATCGGCCAACCAGGGGACCGCGCTCTGGCGCAAGGCGAAGTCCGAGGTCACCGAGGAGCAGTACGAGGAATTCTACCACTCCATCGGCATGAACTTCGACAAGCCGTGGGCGACGCTCCACTGGCGCGCCGAGGGCCAGCTCGAATTCTCCGCCCTGCTCTTCATCCCCGGCTCGAAGCCGTTCCAGGCCCTCGAGAACGAGCGGCAGAGCAAGGTCCGGCTGCATGTCCGGCGGATGTTCATCACCGACGAGGCCGAGCTGCTGCCGCCGTGGCTGCGCTTCGTCCAGGGCGTGGTCGACACCGAGGACCTGCCGCTGAACGTCTCCCGCGAGATGCTGCAGTCGACCCCGGCCCTCGCCCGGATCCGCCGCGCGGTCACCGGGCGCGTGGTCTCCGAACTCACGACCCGCGCCAAGGACGCGGAGGGCTACCAGTCCTTCTGGGAGAATTTCGGCCCCGTCCTCAAGGAGGGGATCTACGAGGATTTCGAGCGCCGGGGCGAGATCGCGCCGCTCCTGCGCTTCCGCTCCTCGGCCGTCGAGGGCTGGACCTCGCTGCCCGACTACGTGTCCCGCATGAAGGACGGCCAGGAGGCGATCTACTACCTCGTCGCCGACGATGCCGAGGCGCTCAAGTCGTCGCCGCAGCTGGAGGGCTTCCGGGCCCGCGGCCTCGAGGTGCTGCTCCTCTCCGACCACGTCGACGCGTTCTGGCCCGATCAGCTCGGCACCTTCGACGAGAAGCCGCTCCGTTCGATCACCAAGGGCGGCCTCGACCTGTCGAAGTTCGCGCCGGAGGGCGGGCAGCCGGAGGCGCCGGAGGGCATCGAGGCCTTCGTCGCCGCCGTGAAGGCCGCCCTCGGCGCCGAGGTCTCGGACGTGCGCACCACCGACCGGCTCGTCGACTCGGCGGTGGTCCTCTCGGCCGGCACCGGCGGGCCCGACCTGCAGATGCAGCGGCTCATGCGCCGGGCCGGGCGGGCCGGTGCCGGGCAGCCGGTCCTGGAGATCAACCCGCGCCATCCGCTGATTCGGGCGCTGTCCGCGGCGCCCGAATCGGAGGTGCCGCAGGCTGCCGGGACGCTCCTCGACCTCGCCCGCATCCAGGACGGCGACAGCCCCCGCGACCCGGCCGCCTTCGCCCGCACGGTGGCGGCGGCGCTCGCGGCCGCGCGCGGCGCGTAGGACTACGGAGACCCGCGCCGCGCGCTGCCGTGAGGTCGCGCGCGGCGTGTGTCTCCACACACATCCGCTCGGGATGATTGCGGGTTCGGTTGATCATTCGGAAATGGTCGAGCCATAACTTCGCCACCGGTCGGGATCATTGCCCGGCCGAAGGCGCGGGCGCGGTGGGGGCCGCAGGCGTCTGAGCCGAAACCTCTCGCGCGCCTCGGGCGCGCCTCACGGACGCTGCATGAACCCGGTCGAGGCTGAAGCCGGCAACGGACAGGCGGTCGCGGCGGCGCGGACCCGGGCCCACGCCCGGGCGTACCGCCACAGCGGACGCGTGCGCACCATGCGCCGGCTGATCCCGGTGGTCGCCGGCGGCGCGGTGGCGCTGCTGCTGGGCTACCTGTTCAACCCCTTCGCGGCGCAGCTGCCGGGCGTCTCGGTCGGCCCGGTGACGCTGGCCGGCTCCAAGGTCCGCATGGAGAACCCGCGGCTCGCGGGCTTCCGTCAGGGCACGCGCGGCTACGAGGTGACGGCCGACGCCGCCCTCCAAGACGTGCGCAAGCCGAGCCAGATCGAGCTGCAGCAGATGCGCGGCCACATCGCCACCGACGACCAGGGCGGCATCGCCCGCCTCTCGGCGACGTCGGGCCTGTTCGACACCGCCCGCGAGGCGCTCGACCTGAAGGACGACATCCGCATCTGGACCGACAAGGGCGAGGAGGCGCGCCTGCGCTCCGCCGCCGTCGCGTTCAAGACCGGCTCCATCAGCTCGCAGGAACCCGTCACGGTCTCGAGCCCGCGGGCCACCGTGAAGGCCGACACGCTCGACGTCGTCGAGAACGGCAAGCGGATCTCCTTCGTGGGGAACGTCCACGTGGTCATCGTGAGCGACGATCCGGGGGAGAAGCCGCAGGCCCGCCTCCTGACCTCGGATGCCGAAGCCGCGGACGGTGCCCGATGAGCGCCGCCCGCACCCTCTGGGTTGCCCTGGCAACCGGACTGGTCCTCGCAGGCCCGGCGCTGGCCGAGAAGCCGGCCCGCAAGGACTCGCCCTTCGGCAATATCGGCGGCGGCGGCAAGGACCCGATCAAGATCGACGCCGACCGGCTCGACGTATTCGACCGCGAGAACAAGGCGGTCTTCGCCGGCAACGTCGTGGCCGTGCAGGGCGACAGCACCATCCGCTGCTCGACCATGACGGTGACCTACAAGCGCGGCAAGGACGCGCCCGGCAAGGGCGCGAAAGGCGACGCCAAGGGTGAGGCGAAGGACGAGGGTGCCGACGCGGCCCCGCGCAACCCCGCCGAGAACGGGATCCAGAAGGTCGACTGCGCCGGGCCGGTGACGGTGGTGCAGAAGGATCAGGTCGCCACCGGCGATCACGCGGTGTTCGACCAGGATGCCAAGCGGATCGTGCTGACCGGCAACGTCGTCCTGAGCCAGTGCCAGAACGTCACCCGCGGCCAGCGCCTCGTCTACGACATGAACACCGGGCGCGCGAACATGGACCCGGTGGCGGGCGGCCGAGTCTCCGCCCTGTTCGTGCCCGGCGAGAAGTCCGACGCCAAGGACGGCAAGGCGAAGGGCTGCACGCAGCCGCCGCCCAGGCCGAAGGCGCAGGTCGATTGAGCGGCGCCGTGGCGTTCCAGGCGGGCCCGCAGGAGCCGGCCCGGACGGGCTGGCTCGGCCGCCTGTTCGGCCGGCGCGCGCCCCGTCCCGAGGCCGCCGACGGCTGGTCGGCGGCGGAGGAGGGCGGCCTCGGCATCCTCAGCGTGCGCGGCCTGCGCAAGAGCTACGGTGCCCGCACGGTCGTGCACGAGGCGGGGCTGACGGTCCGCACCGGCGAGGCCGTGGGGCTGCTCGGACCGAACGGCGCCGGCAAGACCACGATCTTCTACATGATCACCGGGCTGGTGGCGGCCGATCGCGGCCACATCACCCTGGACGGACTGCCCATCACGCACCTGCCCATGTACCAGCGGGCCCGGCTCGGGATCGGCTATCTGCCGCAGGAGGCCTCGATCTTCCGCGGGCTCACCGTGGAGGACAACATCCGCGCGGTGCTGGAAGTGGTCGAGCCGGACCGCAAGACGCGCGCCCGCAAGCTCGACTCGCTGCTGGAGGAGTTCGACATCGCGCGCCTGCGCAAGTCGCCCTCGATCGCGCTCTCCGGCGGCGAGCGGCGGCGCTGCGAGATCGCCCGCGCGCTCGCCTCGTCGCCGACATTCATGCTGCTGGACGAGCCTTTCGCGGGCATCGACCCGATCGCGGTCGGCGACATCCAGGACCTGGTGAAGCACCTGAAGCAGCGCGGCATCGGCGTGCTGATCACCGACCACAATGTCCGCGAGACGCTGGGCCTGATCGACCGCGCCTACATCGCCCATTCCGGCCGCATCCTGACGGAGGGCACGCCCGAGGAGATCGTGGCGAACCCGGACGCGCGGCGGCTGTATCTCGGCGAGGATTTCCGGCTCTAGGGCCGTTGCCGAACGGGTTGGGCGACGGGCGAGCGCTCACCCCTTCCAGTTCTTCAAAGCCGCGAACGGGCTGTCCGAGCCGGCCGGCTTCTCCGGGTTCAGCACCGGCTCCACCTGGGCGATCGCGTCCGCCATCGAGAAGGCCGAGCCGCTCTGGAGCCGGCCGCCCGCCGCGTCGCGGTGGCCGCCGCCGCGGAACAGGCGGGCGCCGTCGAGGGCCGTGCCGTCGTTGGACCGGAACGACAGCGTGCCCATCCGCTGGACGTTGACCACGCGCTTGGCGCGGCCCGCGTCCATGATCAGGTCGGAGACCCGCTGGAAGGTGCCCGAATCGAGGGCGAAGGACAGGAGCGTGCCGTCCTTCAGCGGGCGGAACAGGGAATCCGAGCGGGCGAGCGCCCGGGCGAGCCGCATGCGCGTCGTCAGCGCCGGATCGTCGTCCGGCGCGTCGCGCAGCAGGGTGTCGACGACGCCGGCCCGGATCGCCGAGGCGCGTCGCTCCAGTTCGGCCGGGCTCGCACCGTCCCGGAGGGCCGCGGCGGCCGCGAGCAGGATCTCGGACACGAACCGGTCGTGCCAGGGATGTCCGACCGGCACGTAGCTCGACACGGCCTCCCAGAACAGCTCGTCCAGGGCGAGGCCGCCCCGGAAGGCCGGGCTCTCCTTGCGCCAGAGGTCGAGGGCATCGACCGCGGTCAGCAGGCTCGACAGGTCGGTCGCGGGCTCGTGCGCGGCGAACAGGGCCCGGTGCTCGAAGGTCATCCGCGTGGCGCAGATGTCGTCCTCGATCAGCACGGCGATCTCGGGGTCGCCCAGGTCGATCCGGTGGAGCGCCGGCCGCTCGGCGTTGGGCGCCGCCTCGAGGCCCAGGCGCCGCATCTGGTCGAGGGACGAGGCGTGGTGGTCGAGGACCACGAGGCGGTGCTTCTGACCGTCCGCGCGGCGCCGGTTCATCGCGGCGAACTTCTTCAGGCCCGCGATCGTCTGCTCCTCCAGGCCGAGGTCGGTCATCAGCAGCACCTCGCGCTCCGCCGCGCGGCTGAGGCGCTTGATCTCGTCCTCGAAGACCGGGCCGACATCGCTGTAGCGGGGCACGTGGACGACGCGCTCGACCGTGGCGCAGGCGGCGGCAACCGTCGAGGCGCCGTAGCCGTCGAGGTCGTGGTGGGTGATTTGGATCAGGCGCAACGGGCGGACTCGAAGGGTGACGGAGCGGCCCGTCTACGACGCCCGGCGCCGCGAGGCGAGGGGCGGCGGGCCTTCCGTCCGGCGGCGTTCGGTGCAGAATGGTCCCGGGCCGCCACGAGTCGCGAAGGACCGACCGGCCCCGGAGACCCCCAAGGGGCCCGTCATCCCGGGAGGACACGATGGCCCTGGCCGCAACGCCGCGCGTGCGCCGCATCCAGACGATCTCGCTCGCCCTGCTCGTGACGGCGGGCGTCGTCAACTACGTCGACCGGGCCACCCTGGCGGTGGCCAACCCGCTGATCCGCGAGGATCTCGGCCTCTCGATCCCCGACATGGGCCTGCTGCTCTCGGCCTTCCTCTGGGCCTACGCCTTCGCGCAGCTGCCCGCCGGCGCGCTCGCCGACCGGCTCGGCCCGCGCCTGACGCTGACGCTCGGCCTGACCTGCTGGTCGTTCGGCCAGATGCTCGGCGGCGCGGTGACGTCGTTCTGGCAGTTCGTGAGCGCGCGGATCGTGCTCGGGGTCGGCGAGGCGCCGCATTTCCCGACCTGCGCCCGCGTCTCCCGCGACTGGTTCAACATCCGCCAGCGCGGCACCGCCACGGGGATCTGGAACTGCGCCTCCTCGCTCGGCACCTTCCTCGCCCTGCCGCTGCTCACCTTCCTCATGGTGAGCTTCGGCTGGCGGGCGATGTTCGTCATCATGGGCGCGGCCGGCCTCGCGCTCGCCGCGGTCGTCTACCTCGTGTTCCGCAACCCGCAGGAGACCGACCTGACGCCGGGGGAGCGGGCCTTCCTGGAGGAGGGCGATGCCCCGAACGCCAGCCGCGCGGTCACCTGGGGCGCGTGGCGGCGGCTCTTCGGGTTCCGCACCAGCTGGGGGATGATCGTCGGCTATTTCGGCTGCATCTACATGACGTGGCTCTACACCGCGTGGCTGCCGAGCTACCTCGAGATCGAGCGGCACTTCACCCTGCAGAAGACCGGCCTCGTCGGCTCGATCCCCTTCGCGTTCGGCGTGCTGGGCGGGATCCTGGGCGGCCGCGTCGTCGATCTCCTCGTCCGCCGCGGCGTCGACCCGATCCGCAGCCGCAAGATCCCGATGGTCGGCTCCCTGGTGGCGACTGCCGCCTTCACGGTGGTGGCGGCCCTGACGCCGAGCGACACCCTCGCGATCGCCTGCATCTCGGCCTCGCTGTTCCTGGTCTACATGAGCTCGTCCTCGGCCTGGGCGATGGCCTCCGTGGCGGCGCCGGCCAGCTGCACGGCGTCGCTCGGCGCCATGCAGAATTTCGGTGGCTACATCGGCGGCGCCCTGGCGCCGACCGTGACCGGCTTCATCGTCGGCGGCACGGGCCACTTCTCCGTGGCCTTCATCACCGGCGCCGCGATCGCCCTGGTGGCGGCCCTGGGCTACTGGACGCTGATCCAGGATCCCATCGCCGACGAGGGGCCTGAGAGCCCGATCGTCGGCGCGCTCGGGGCCGCGCGCTAGGCGGGCCGATCGCGCCCTCTCGCGTCACCCCCGCAGGTTCGGCGCGGCCAGGATCAGGTCGCGCAGATGCGTGCGGGCCGTGAAGCTCCGGCGCATCAGGTCGACGAAGGTGGCGGCCGGCCCGTCCCAGTCGTGGCGCGCCGCGTGGGCCCGCGCGGCGTTCGCGTCGAAGGGCAGCCGCCCCTCGATCGCCGCCGCCATCAGCTCGGCGAGCCGCTCGACCCGGTCGGGTGCGTCCGGGTCGAAGTAGCTCGCCGCGCTGCCGCCGGCTTCCGGGATGGCCGTCAGGCTCGAGGCGATGACGGGGGTTCCCCGGGCGAGGCTGTCGAGCACCGGGATGCCCCAGCCCTCGCCGCGGCTCGGGAAGACCAGGGCGGCGGCCCGGGCGTAGAGGTCGGACAGGCCCCGGTCGTCGATGCCGGCGATGTGCACCGCGTCCGGCGTCCGGGCGAGGCGGTCGAGGGTCTCGGGCCGCTCGCCGTCGCCCTTGCCGACCACGATCAGCCGGGCCGCGCCCTGCGGCAGCCGCGCGAAGGCGTCGAGGACGAGGCCGAGATTCTTTCGCGGCTCCAGCCGGCCGACCATCAGCAGGTAGGGGCGCCCGTCGGCGAGCGGCGTCCGCTCCGTGACCGCCTGCGGCGGCGTGGAGCCGCAGCGCACCTCGGCGATGCGCTCCCGCGCGATGCCGTAGACGGTGGCGATGGAGTCCCGGCTGTAGTCGGAGATGGTCAGGACCAGCTTGGCGCGCCGCGCCGAGAGCCGGGTCAGGATCTTGTTCCGCCAGCGCATCGACCAGGGGAAGAACTCGGGATGCGTCTCGAACAGGATGTCGTGGACCACCACCACCTGCCGGTCGCCCGGCACCAGCGGCGGGGCGATGTAGGTGGTCAGGAGCGTGTCGAGCCGGTCGCGCAGGAACAGCCACGGCCAGACCAGGGTCAGCCGCACGGTCGCGGGCACGCGCGGCAGCCGTTGGTGCTCGATGTTGTCGCCCGAGACGATGCGGGCGCAGGCCTCCGGGTCGCCGGAATAGACCACGTAGGTGGCGTCCGGGTGGCGGGCGGCGGCCCGCCCGATAATGTTCACGAGCCAGGTCCGGCTGCCCTGCGGCTTGCCGGTGAGCACGTGCGCGTCGATGCCGATGCGAAGCATGTTACGGGCTCCTGTAGGCGCCGAAGGTCGGGGCCTCGCCGGGGGCGTAGGCCCGGCCGGCGATGTCGCGGGTGGCGCCGAGCGGGATGCCGGCGCGGGCCGGGGGCGCCGTCAGGGCGAGCCCGCCGGCCATGGGGTTGGCGGGATCGCGGAAGGCGGGCGTGCCGGTGAGGTCGGGACCCTGGCCGTTGAGCGGCAGGCTCGTCCCGTCGCCGGTGGCCTGCGTGCCCCAGCGGTAGAGCGGGGCGCCGACGGCGCTGCCGAGGAAGTTCGGCCCGATCGCGTTGTTGTTGTCGGTGGTGGTCGCCTCGACCACGATCGCGGCCACGTTCGGCCGGGTCGCGTAGGCGATGTTGTTGAGCACCCGGTTGCTCGACGTGCGGTCGACCCGCTTGGTGTAGTCGGAGGCCAGCACGATCTCGCCGCGATAGACGTGCTTGCCGCCGGAATCGCGCATGTTGCCGGTGGTCGTGTTGTTGACCACCGTGTTGGAGCCGGCGTCGAACAGGTTGATCCCGGCCCCGTCATTGTCGGCCGCGACGTTGAACTCGACGACGTTGCCGTCGCACCACTGGTCGATCTGGATGCCGTTGCCGTCCTGGCCGGTGGTCTCCTTCTGGCCGGTGACGATGTTGTACCGGATGATGTTGCGGTCGCCGGCGTCCTGGGCGGCATCCTTGGCGTAGACGTGGATGCCCGAGGTGCCCGACATGCCCACGCCGTTGCCCGAGACGCGGTTGCCCTCCACGACGTAGCCGGAGCCGTTGATCTCCATCCCGTGGATGCCGTTGCCGGTCACGGTGTTGTCGAGGATGTAGCTCGGATCCTCCGCGGGCGCGTTGATCACGTCGACGGCCACGCCGTGGGTCTGGTTGTCGGCGAGGGTGTTGCCGGTGATGCGGTGCCCCGCCCCGGCGCCGTCGCCGATCCAGATCCCCAGGCCGGAGCGGGACACGGTCGAGCCCGCGACCGTGACGTGGCTCGATCCCCGGCGGATGATGAAGCCGGAATTCGCCGCGCCCTGGACGGTGAGGCCCGTGACCGTGACGTAGGCGGCGTTCTCGAACACCACCGAGTTGGAGAGGCGCGGCTGCGTGCCGGGTTCGGCCGCCACCGTCACGGGCGCCGCCGCGGTCCCGCGGGACCCGACGAACACCACGTCGCCGTAGCTGCCGCCCCGGACCAGCACGCTCGAGCCGGGACCGAGCGCCGCGAAGGGCACGTCGGCGAGCCGCGCCACCGTGGTGTAGCCGGGTTTGGTGCCGCCGGCGGGGTCGACCAGGATGCTCTGCTGCACCTGCGCGTCGGCCGGCCCGCAGGCGGACAGGACCGGCAGGACCAGCGTCGACAGGGCGCCGCCGAG
Organism: Methylobacterium mesophilicum; assembly: GCF_036441335.1. Classification (GTDB taxonomy): domain Bacteria; phylum Pseudomonadota; class Alphaproteobacteria; order Rhizobiales; family Beijerinckiaceae; genus Methylobacterium; species Methylobacterium mesophilicum_B. Next base: position 48,772 of record NZ_MLBW01000005.1, on the reverse strand, counting down.
GACCGTGCTGGATCGCCTCATGCCGCGAGCGCCCGGGCGATGGCGAGGCGCTTGCGCCGCTGGAACAGCCGGCGCCACACGCTGCGACCGGCTTCGGGGCTGATCCGCGTCAGCGCGCGGGCCGCCATCTGCCAGCCGGGCAGGAGCGCCTGCGGCATGGCGAGGTCGGCGACCCGGTGGCGCGCCGCCGCGCCGAGCGGCGGCGGCCCGACGAGGCCGAGGCGGCCGAGATCCGCCACGAGGTCCGGGCGCTTGCGGTACCACAGCACCAGGGCCGCGCCCTCGCGCTCGGCGATCCGCAGGTAGGCCGCCTCGTCCAGGAGGTGGTGGTGGTAGCCCAGCGCCTCGGCGGCGTAGAACAGGCGCATGCCGCGCCGGGCCAGCCGCTCGCCGAGCTCGATGTCCTCGTGCCAGAACAGTTTCGGGTCGAAGCCGCCGGCCGCCTCCAGGAATTGCCGGTCGACGCTGACGTTGCAGGTCAGGAACGCGTCCCAGCCGACCTCGTCGCGGCCCGCAAGGGCGTCGTAGGACGCGTCGTGGTGCAGCGCCGAGAACGGCGAGAACGGCAGGGCGGGATCGATGGTCATCCGGCCGAGGATCGCGGTCTCCCGTCCGCCGCGCCGGGCGTGGGCGAGCCGGTGCGCCTCGACGAGGCTCGGCACCGGGATGGTGTCGTCGTTGACGATCAGGAGGCGATCGCCCCGGGCCGCCGCGATGGCGCGGTTGCGGGCGGCGTTCGCCCCGGCATTCTCCTGGCGCAGGTGCACCACCGGGACCCGCGCGGTGGCGACCGCGCGGCTGACGACCGTCCCGGTGTGGTCGGTCGAGCCGTCGTCGCAGACGACGATCTCGAAGGGCGCCTCCGTCTCCTGCCGGTCGAAGGCCCGCAGGCACAGCCGCAGCGTGTCGGCGCGGTTGTAGGTCGGGATGATGACCGAGAGCACGGGTCGATCGCTCATGACGAGGCTTCCGGAAGCGGGAGGGGGAGGGGATCGGTCGGGGCACGGCGCAGGCACAGCCACCCCGCGAAGGCGCTCGCGAGCACCGCGACGGCGGGCACCGCCACGGGCGCCAGGGCGGCGGGACCGGCCCCCCAGGCGAGAGCGGTGAGGAGGGCGGGCGCGGCGAGGGTCGGCATGTCGGCCAGGGCGAGGGGCGGCCCGATCTCCCGCCAGAAGGCGTGGGCCAGGACGAGGAGCATCGCGGCCTCGGCGAGCAGCGCCGCGAGGCCCGCGCCGAGGAGCGGATTCCAGGGGATCAGCAGCGCGCAGACGATGAGGTTGGTAGCGCAGGCCGCAGCGCTCCCGCGCACCGCGAAGCCGGTCCGCCCCAGGGGGACGAGGCCCGCGAACAGGATCGTGGCGGCGATCAGCAGGACGCTCATCGCGGTGGCGACGCGCAGCACCGGGACGGCGCCGCCGAAATCCGGGCCGAAGGCGAGGCGTACCAGGGACTCCGCCAGGGCGCAGGCCGCCACCGCGCCGGCGCAGGACGCGGCGAGAATCGGGACCAGCGCGCCGCGGACCCGCGCGCGCAGGGCGGTCGTGCCNGGCCCCTGGGCGACGGACGGTCGCGCGCAGGGCGGTCGTGCCGGCGCGCGACCGTCCGTCGACCAGGGGCCCGACGGCGCGCCCGAAGACCGGCACCAGCGGCGCGCACAGGGTGATCGCCACCGCGGCGCCCAGCTCGAAGAACCGGAACCCGGCCGTGAACTGGCCGAGCTCGGCCGCACCCGCGAAGGCGGCCAGCATCATCAGGCTGATCCGGCCGTTGAGCGAGCCGAGGGCGTTCGAGACGCCTACCCCCGCCGCGGCACGGATCGTCGCGAGCGCGTGCGGCAGCGATGCGGGACGGGCGGGCACGAGGCGCAGCGCCAGCGCCAGCCCGACCGCGCCGTACGCGATGCCGGCGGCCACCGCCACGAGGCTGAGCGCCGCCTCCGGAAGCTGCCACCACAGCGCGAGTGCCGTCCCGCCGATCAGCAGGGCGGCGTTGGCGAGCGACGGCCAGACGGACCAGGCCGGCCGCCCGCAGACCTGGAACAGGGCGTCGAGGAAGCGGGCGGCCGCGAGCGGCATCAGCGCGGCGGCGAGCGCCAGCGCGGGCCGGATCGCGTCCGGCAGCACCGGCAGGACGCAGAGCAGTACCGCACCCGTGCCGAGGCCGAGGACGAGGCGCGCCGACAGCATCCGGCCGAACTCGGCCGCGCGCATCTCCGGCCCGAGCGCGCCGATCCGCGCCCCGAAGGTCAGCGTGGTGCCGAAATCCGCCGCGATCAGCGCCACTGCGAGGATCGCCAGGGCGAGGCCGTAGCGGCCCAGCGCCGCCGGGCCGGCGAAGTGGCCGACCATCACGAAGGCCGCGAAGCCCGCCGCGAGGTAGACGGCGCGTCCCGCCGCCTGCCCGAGCAGGTTCGCGCCGTAGCGCAACCCGCCGGCGCGCCTCCGTCCCGACAATCGGTTTACCAAGCGAAGCATCTCTCGGTGAAGCCTGACTGAAAACTGCGACCTACGATTGCATCGTGGCAGGCTGCGTATGGCTTGCAACCGCAGTCTCAATTTATGGTTGCAGAGTTATCGCGTTTGCAAAACCGGAGGACTGCGTATGGGCGAGACCGCCGCTGGGCCGGAGCTGTGTCTCTCGCGCGGAACGGACGCCGAGCCGGGGCGGCGCCCGAGGTGGGGGGAGGTTCGGACTGCCCTGGCCGCCGACCGGGCTCACTGGCGCCGGCGCGGGGGCGGGCCGGCGATCCTCCGCCGGGGCTATCACGCGGTCTGGCTCTATCGCCTGTCCCGCTACGCCCACGAGCGCGGGTGGCGGATGGCGGCGTGGCTTCTGTGGCTGGTGAACGGCTGGTGGACGGGCGCCGACATCCCGCCCTCCAGCCGCATCGCCGGCGGCCTGTTCCTGCCGCAGCCCTACGGGACGGTCATCGCCGGCGCCGTGGGCCGCGACGCCGCCTTCGGGATCCAGGCCTCCATCGGCGGCCTGCTGAAGGAGCCGGATCAGGATATCGGCGGCGGTCCCGGCCTGCCGGTGCTGGGCGACGACGTCGTTCTGGAGGCCGGCGCGATCGTGCTCGGCGCCGTCGCGATCGGTGACCGGGCCCGGATCGGCCCGCGGACGACCATCCTCAAGGCCGTCCGGGCCGACGAGGAAGTCATGCCGCAGCCCTGGCGACCGCTCCCCGGCCGGGGCGTCGCGGCGTGAGCGGCGCGATGACGGATCACGTGACCCTGTCGGGGCTGCGGCGCCTCCTGGCGGCCGACTTCGCCCGCGTCCTGCACCAGACCACGGGCGGCAAGCCGACCTCCCGGCTGCGCCGCCTGATGCACCTCACCCTGCCGGCCATGCAGGTGGCGATCCTCCACAGGACCGCCCACCTGCTCCACGGCCGGGGCTGGCGCCGCTGCGCCGCCCTGGTGGCCGACCTGTCCCTGCGGCTGACCGGCGCCTGCCTGCATCCGGGTTCGCGCGTGGGACCCGGGCTGTTCGTACCCCACCCGGCCCGGGTCGCCTTCTGCGGGACCGGAGGCGCCGACCTCACGCTCCTGCCGGGTACCCTGGTCGGGCCGCGGGACTGGGTCTTCCCGAACCAGCCGTTCCCCGCCGACGGCCCCAGCCTCGGTGACCGCGCGGTGGTCGGCGCGCACGCCGCCGTGCAGGGGGCGGTCGCCATCGGCGCGGGCGCGACGGTCGGCATCGGGGTCTGCAGCCTCCGGGACGTCCCGGCCGGCACCGTGACGATGCTGGCCCAGCGGCAGGTGCGCAGCGGGGGGCTGGGCCCGGAGGCCGGCCATGGCCGCTAGGACCGGCCGCGCGCCGCAGGTGCCTGCCTCACGCGGGCCNAGGTGCCTGCCTCACGCGGGCCCGCGCTCCCGGCGGACGGCCCGCGGTGCCGGCCGGCCCGCCCCCTCGGGCGCGAGCTGGCGGCGCAGGACGCGCTCGTAGGCGTCGAAGATGCCGCGCCACGTGAACGCCTCGGCGTGGCGGCGACGGGACGCCTCGCCCATTGCGGCGAGACGGCGCGGCCCGGCCCGCACCAGGCCCAGGATGCCCTGCCGCAGCTCGGTCTCGTCGCCGAAGTACAGCGCCTGCGGCCCCGCCACCCAGCGGTTGAACGGGTTGTCGTGGGCGAGGATCGGCGAGCCCGCCCCCAGCGCCTCGACCAGCGACGGGTTGGTCCCGCCCACGGTGTGGCCGTGGATGTGGAAGCGGGCGTGGAAGCGGAGAGCGCCCACGCGCTCGGCCTCGTAGATCGCGCCGGCGAAGATCACGTCCGGCCCCCCCGCCGCCCGGACGGTGCGGTGGTACGGGTCGGATTCCGCGAGCTTGCCCAGCACGAGCAGCGGCAGGCCCGGCCGGACCTCGCTCCAGGCCCGGACGATCTGGAGGACGAGATTCTCGGGCACCACCCGGGCGATCAGCAGGCCGTAATCGCGCGGGCGCAGACCGAATTGGGCCAGCGGCTCGGTCGAGGCTTCCAGCACCGGGTCGGCACCGTACGCGATGGTGGTGATCCGGGTGGCCGACGTCCCGCGGGCGAGGTGCCGGGCGATCTCCGGGTGGTCCGCCACGAGGTGGGTCGAGAACAGGCTGCCGAGCCGCTCGTTCAGCCAGAACCAGGCCTTGGCGGGCCTCGACCAGCGGTCGCGCTTCCACTCGATGCCGTCCATGTTCATGACGCTGCGCTTGGCCGTCAGCCTGTAGAGCAGCGAGAACACGGCGGTGTTGTAGCCGAGCACGAGGGGCAGGGCCGGCCGGAACGCCGCCCGCAGGGTGCATTTCAGGTCGAACACGATCGTCGAGACGGCGCCGTCGCCCCGGACCGTGACCGGGATCAGCGTGATCCCGCGCCAGACCGTCGGCGGCGCCGGCTCGCGCACCTGACAGTAGACCTCGACCCGCCAGCCGCGCCCCACGAGCTCCAGCGCGAGGCGCTCCGCCAGCGTCTCGAACCCCCCGTGCGCCGCCGGCACCCCGCGGGTGCCGAGGATCGCCACCGCCGGGCGCCCGCCCGAGCCCCCGGATTTCACATGCGCCGTCGGCGCGGCACGTTCAGAGGAGCCTGAGGCATGGTCACGGTCGAACAGCGTCTGTTCCGGGAGATGGGCGCCGGGGGCTATTCCCGGCACGACCACCGGATGGAGTACATCGTGCGCGTCAACGCGCTGCTGCGCCCGGACATGCGGGTGATGGAGTTCGGCGCGGGGCGCGGCAAGTGGAGCGATGATCCGGTCCCACTGCGGCGGCACCTCGGCGACTTCCGGGGGCGCTGCGCCCAGGTCGTCGCCTGCGACGTCGACGAGGCGGTCCTCGGCAACCGGTCGGCCGACGAGGTCCGGCTGATCGGTCACGACGGGGTGCTGCCATTTCCGGACGGGAGCTTCGACCTGATCTCGGCCTTCTCGGTCCTCGAGCATATCGAGCATCCCGAGGTCACCGCGGCGGAGCTCGGCCGGGTGCTCGCCCCGGGCGGCTGGCTCTGCGCCTGGACGCCGAACCGCTGGGGCTATGTCGGGATCGGGGCGCGGCTCGTGCCGAAGCGGCTGCACGCGCGGGTGCTGCGCCTCGTCGAGCCGCGGCGGGTCGAGATCGACTCGTTCGTGCCGCTCTACACGATGAACACGGAGGCGGCGCGGAAGCGGCTTTTCCCAACTGACCGGTTCGAGCACTTCACCTACAGTTTCGACGGGCAGCCGTTCTATCATGGCGAGAACATCGTCCTGGGCAAGTTCTGGGAGCTGCTGTTCCGGCTCACGCCGGGTCCCTTCAAGGGCTACCACATGGTATTCATCCGCAAGCGCCCGTGACGCTTCATCGCGGTCAGAGACGAAGACTGCGCAGGTGGCCGGCGAACCTGCGCATGTCCTCGGCCTTGCGGGCGAGGTCCGGCTGCCGGCGCAGCCGGGCCGCGAGACCGTAGGCCAGGGCCCGCAGGATGAAGCCGAGCCGGAGCGGGGCCGCGAAGAAGGCCGGTGACGACAGGGGCCGGCCGGCATTCCGCAGGCTGTAGATGGCGGCCAGCCCGTCGAGCCAGCGGGCCGAGCGGGTGCTGCCCGAGCCGCCCTGGAGGTGGGTGACGGCGATGTCCGGGCGGTAGGCGACGCGCCAGCCGGCATCGCGCAGGCGGCAGCCCCAGTCCACGTCCTCGCCGTAGAGGAACATCGGGCTCTCCAGGCCGCCGATCGCGGCGATCGCCGTGCGGCGCAGGAGCAGGCAGGCCCCGCAGATCCAGTCGACGTCGCGGGCCCGCGCCCCCCTGGCCTGGCGGCCGGCGAGGTAGAGGCCGCGCAGTCCGAGGCGGCCCGACAGGCCGGCGGCGTGCACCAGGATCGCGCCCGGGCGCGGCTCGTAGCCGGCGTCCCCGACCTGGTGCGCCCCGTCCGGGAAGGTCAGGCGCGGGCCGACCGCCCCGACCTCCGGATGCGCGTCGAGATGGTCCAGGAGGCCGGAGAGCGCGTCCGGGTCGTGCAGGAACGCGTCGGGGTTGAGGAGCAGGATCGCGGTGCCCCGCGCGTGCTCCAGCGCGCGCGCGTTGCCGCCGGCGAAGCCGTGATTGGTCAACTCGGCGATGACCCGCACCCAGGGAAAGGCCCGCGCGACGCGCTCCGGCGTCCCGTCGGTCGAGGCGTTGTCGACGAGGATGACCTCGTAGGGGCGTCCGACCCGGCTCGCCGCCAGCAGGTCCAGGCAGGTCTCGATGTCCCGGCCGGCATTGTAGGTGACGATCAGGACACTGAGGCTGACGGCGCTCACGGACGCTCTCCGTACGCTGCGAGGGAGGGGCGACGCCCGGACGGCGCCGGGATCCGCTCCGGTCGGGCGGGCGCGGCGCCGGTCCGACCCGGGGACGCGACCGCCCGCGACGCGTCGACGGCGCCCTGCGCCGCTGCGCCGCCCGCACCCCGGCGATCAGCCCGAGGCCGGCGTAGAGCAGTTCGGCGATGCCGAGATTCAGGCGGAAGCCCGGATCGACCAGCCCGTGCAGCAGGTGCGCGATCAGGCCGACCGCGCAGGCGGCCGCGATCGCCGCGAGCGGATCGCCCACCGGCGCGCGGCGGGCGGCGCGGAAGCCCCGGGCGATGCCGGTGCCGAAGACCAGCGCGAAGGCCGCGTAGCCGACGACCCCGACCTCGGTGAGGATCAGGATGTGCAGGTTGTGCACCACGTGGTTCGACCGGTCGAACAGGCCGGCGAGCCGGGACAGGCCGGTCCTGTCGAGGACCGCGAACTGGTTGCCGAAATTGTTGAGGCCGACGCCGAAGATCGGGAACTGCTCGAACAGCGCGAGGGCTGCCGCGTTCAGCGGGCCGCGCTGGGCGGCCGAGCCGCCGTCGTCGGCGGTGAGCCGCTCCCAGATCAGCGGGCCGGCGTAGAGCGCCGCGACGGCGCCGGCGACCGCCAGCAGGCCGAAGACGATCAGGCTCGTCCGGGTGAACAGGCGGTCGCGGTAGACCAGCAGGATCAGGAGGGCGGCCGAGACCGGGAAGGTCAGCCAGGACGCGCGCGACAGGGTCAGGACCACCCCGACCAGCGCCGAGGCGGCGCCCGCCGCACCCGCGAGGCGCAGGAGGAGCGGCCCGCGCGACAGGGCCAGCGCCAGGGCGAGCGGCCAGACGAACTCGTAGTAGTAGCCGAGGATGTTCGGGTGAACCTTCAGCCCGCCGGCGCGGCGCTGGGCCGAGAAGTTGATGTTCTCCTCGACGATCTGCTCCTCGCCCAGCACCGACAGGCCGAGTTCCGAGCCCGAGACGTATTGCAGGCCCGCCACCGCGGTCTGGACGAGGCAGAGGGCGCAGATCGCCAGCGCCAGGGTCCGGATGTCGGACTCGGACAGGTTCGAGACCGCGACCGAGACCAGGAGGAGTCCGGCGAAGCGCCACGTGTCGAACCAGAGATAGGCCGGGTCGGTGGCGTTGGAGAGCGAGAGCAGCCCCGCGATCAGGAAGCCGAGCTGCGTCAGCACGAGGGGCCGGTCGAGCCGCAGGCCCGGGGAATCCTCCCCGAGGCCGGTGAGCTTGGCGACGATCAGCGCCAGCGCCACCAGCAGGGCGACGCTCACCGTCAGGCCTGCGCCGCCGCCGATGCTCGGCAGGTACTGCCCGACGGCCTCGAAATGCTGGAGGAAGCTGACGTCGAGCTTGACCGTCAGCCCGACCGCGAGGGCGACGAGCAGGAGCGGCGTGAGGCGATAGAGCCGCCCGACGATCAGGGCGCCGACCCCGCCGAAGGCCGCCGCGAGGCCGACGACGGCGAATTTCAGCGGCGCCGCGCTGAGGGCAACGGCGCCGGCCGCCGCCGCGAAGCCGATCCCGGCGAGCGGCAGGACCCGCAGCGCGCGGACCGGGGCCGCGCTCACCCGAGCCACCGGTAGAGCCATCGCGGGATCGGCCGCCGGGTGCGGTTGAGGACGACGCCGAGGGGCGCCCCGCCGGCGGCCTTGAGGTCCGCGAGGGCGCGCTGTGCCACCGCCCGGCGGGTGCGCTCGGCGCCGATCACCACGATGAAGCCGTCCACGAAGGGCGAGAGCGCGGCGGCGTCGCCGATCTCGGTGATCGGCTCGCAATCCACGATGGCGATGTCGAAGCGGTCGTCGACCAGCGCGAGGAAATCCTCGACGCGGCCGTCGTCGAGGGTCGCCTCGCGGATGGCCGACGGGCTGCCCGCCGGCACGACGCTCAGGTTCTCGGCGACCGCGTGGACGCCGCGGCTCGGGGCGACCGCGCCGGCGACGATGTCGGCGAAGCCCGGCCGGCCGACCAAGCCGTACGCCTGCGCCAGCGACGGGCGCGACCAGTTCGCCTCGATCAGCACGGCGCTGCGGCCCCGCCGGGCGCAGGCGCCGGTGAGTTCGCGGGCGAGGGTGCTCACGCCCTCGCCGGGCTGGACCGCGGTGAGGCCGACCCGGCGCACGCGCGCCTCGTGCCGGGTGAGCTGGACGAGGGCCGGCTCCAGGATCGCCGGATCGATCTTCGGCGCGATGGCGGCGGCGATCATGCGGCGGCTCCCGTCTGCAGCGGCACTGCGGCCAGCACCGGCACCCGCAGCGAGCGGGCGACCTCCGACGCGCTGCGGTAGGTCTGGGCCAGGATCTCCGCGAGGGCGACGTAGGCCAGGGCGGCCAGCAGGCCGAGGCCGGCCGCGAGCCCGAGGATCAGCGGCCGGTTCGGGCCGGAGGGCAGCCGCGGCGGCACGGCGCGCGCCACCAGGGCCGAGGAGGTGACGGCCTGCGCGTCGAGACCGGTGCCGGTCTTCAAAGCGTCGATCCGCTTCTGGGTCTCGGCGATCTCGTCGGTGAGCAGGCCCCTCTGCTGGGTCAGCCGGCCGTAGGCCAGGGCGGCGTCGCTCTGGCCGATGGCGGCCCGGCGGCGGGTCTGCTCGATCCCCGTGATGCTCTGGATCTTCTCGGCGAGGACGGCGAGCTTCGCCGCGTCGGCCGCGAGGAGCGCCTGGTACTTCTGCCGCGCCAGGGCGGCCAGGTCCCGATCGAGGCTGACGAATTCGGGGGCGGTCGGCCGGAACCGCACCGCCAGCTCGGCGCGCTTCGTCCGCAGGTCCGCCCAGCGCTGGTCGAAGGCCGTGACCGTCGGGTCCGCGTCGGGGGGCGTCGGCTGCCAGCGGTCCGGTCCGGCCTCGCGGGTGCGCTTGAGCCGGGTCTCGACAACCTCGCGCTCGATCTGCGCCGCCGATTTCTGCTTGGCGAGGTCGGCCAGGGTGCCGAGGTCGTTCTGCTGCTCGATCTCGAAGCTCGCGGTGTTGTTGCCCTTGAGGTAGGTCGAGAGCTGCGCGTCGATGGCGGCGAGGTCGGCCCGGGCGCGCTCCAGCTTGCTCTGGTAGAACGAGGCGGGAGTCTCGTCGGCGTAGACCTCGACGTGGCGGCGCTTGTAGGCGTCGAGCAGCCGGTTCAGCGCCTGGGCGGCGAAGTGCGGGTCCGTCCAGGTGAAGCCGGTGAGGATCACGTCCGTCTCCTTCACGAAGACGACCTTGAACGCCGCGAGATAGGCCTCGTAGAGCTTCTCGTCCGGGTTCAGGTGGCGCAGCAGGCCGACCGCCTCGAACGGGATCCGCGCCGTGTCGACCATCCAGGTCTTGATGGCCTTGGCGCCGCGCACGGCCTGGCGGCCCTGGTAGATCAGCCAATCGATCCAGTCCGCCGGCGGCGGTCCGAGGTCGCCGGTCGGGGTGATCGCCTTCAGCGCCGCGAACTCGTCGCGCACGATGCTGGGGTCGCGCAGGATCTCGATCTCGTTGTTCACGTTCTGCGCGCGCTCGGAGAACATGTAGTTCTGGTTGGCGCCGCCCTGCAGCGGGGCGCCCGCCTTCTCCCGGCCGAGACGGATGATCAGCTTGGCGTCGGCCGTGTACTCGGCCGGCGTCAGCAGGAGGTAGATCCCGGCGCCGAGGATCGCCGCGACCAGGATCAGCAGAGCCGGCCGGATGTGCCGGAACAGGGCCGCGAGGGCGTCGCGGAGGTCGAAGGCCGGGCCCTCGACCGCGTCGGCGGCGGTCAGGTCGCTCTGCCTCACGTGCCGGACCTCACGGTGGCGCTGGTGGAGGTGCTGGCGGACGGGCCGGTGATGTAGTTCACGCCGAAGCCGGTCCCGTTGAAGAGCAGGATCTGGCGCACCACGAGGTCCACCGCGCGGGCGGTCTTGGCCAGCAGCGAGGGCGGCACGTAGACGGTGGCGTTGGGCGGCACGACGATCGAGTCCGCGAGGCCCGGCTGGCCGATGTCGACGATGCGCACGCTGCCGGCCGCCTCGGCGTCGAAGCGGATGATGCGCACGGCCTCGCCGGCCGCGGTCGGCAGGACGCCGCCGGCCGAGCCCAGGACCTGCGCCAGCGTCCGCGGCCCCTGCAGGGTGACGGGACCCGGCGCGCGGACCTCGCCGAACACCATGGTGTTGGCCGGGACGAGGCTCGCGAGCCGGACGCTGGTCGTCACCGAGGCCAGCTGGTGCTTGTAGGCGGCGTTCAGGCTGCCCATGACCTCGTGGACGGTCCGGCCCGCCGCCTGCACCGGCGGCACCATCGGCAGGTTGATCTTGCCGTCCGGCTCGATCGCCAGGACCTTCACGCGGCCCATGTCGGCCCGCTGGGTGAGGTCGCGGAAATCGTCGGTCACGGTGCGGAACCGGCGCAGCATCAGGGTGACGACCGGATCGATCAGCACGTCGTCGTAGGTGCTCTTGATCAGCGCGGCGGCCGCCTCCGGCGACAGGCCCGCGACCTTGATGCCGTTCTTGCCCGGCAGCGAGATCCGGCCGTCCGGCCGGACGATCACCGTACGGTTGTATTCCGGGTGGGTGCGGAAATCGACGTCGAACTCGTCGTTCGGGTTCAGGCGGTAGGTCGGCTGGACCACGCTGGAATCGATCAGGAACGAGACTTCGAGATTATCGCCGACGTTGAGCCGGTAGTTCGCCAGCCCGAGGCGCATGGTCCGCCCGACCTCCTCCTGGGCGGCCGCGACCAAGGCGGCCGGGAGGCCCTCGGTGACCGAGCCGGTCTGCGTCACGTCGAGGCCGGAGCGCGAAGCGCTCTGCGGACGGCCGGAATTGCAGCCGGCAAGGAGCGGCGCGCAGGCGACGAGCGCGAGCGCCGCGGAACCGGACGGCCGGCCGGCACGCCGGCGCGAGACGCCGAGGAACGCAGACAGGGAAAACGCCATCGACCTTCAGCCGCATCCTGCTCGACTGCGCTCACCCCATCACAACTCGTGATCGAACCGCGCACCGCGATACAATCACCAAGCTTGGTTAACGAGGCTTGAACCCGGCTCCCGGCAACTCTATCAGAAGTTGTGATTGGCGAGCGGTGGCAAAGTGCTGAGCCGCGGGCGCTCTCGCCGTGATGCGCCAAGCTCCGGCGCGGGTCGAACGGCGTGCCCGGCCGCGGCGGCGTCGATCCCTGCACCGGTCGGTCAATGTCGGTATCCCGATGCGGCGGTGCCGTGTCCAGCAAGTCCCCCCGCAATCCTGTGCTGATCGAAATCTGTATAGGGCGGAGTGCTTGCCCGGATTTGAAAAATTGCCCTATAGTTCGACGGTATGGAGCCGTACGGATCGCGGGCGGACGTTCGGCGGGCCGGTGATGGGCGGCAGTATCCGTCACGGGGGCGGCGCGCGACATGGCGGGCGTGAGACCGGATCTCTTTGCCCGGCTGCACGACGACCTTGAGTCCGGCTTCCGGGAAGACCTTGAGGAAGCGGTGATCGACCCCGCGCGCTGGCCGGACCTGGCCGAGCGCGTCGTGCGGGCTTCTGGCAGCGAGGGCGCCCTGCTGCTGCGCTCCGACCGGACCGGCCTCGAGTCGCTCTGCACCGCCTCGCTCGCCGACGCCTCGCGCCGCTATTTCGACGAGGGCTGGCACCGTGACGACCATCGCCTCCGCGGCATACCACTGATGCGGACGCGCGGGATCGCGGTTGACCAGGACTTCACCACGCCGGAGGAGATCGCGCGCCTGCCCTTCTACCAGGATCTGCTGGCCTCCCGGGGCCTGCGCTGGTTCGCCGGCATCGGCTTCGCCGTGAACGGACGCCTGTGGTGCCTCTCGCTGCAGAGGACCGTGGAGCAGGGGCCCTATGAGCCGCACGAGCAGCGGCGCCTCGCGACCCTGTCGCCGCTCCTGCAGCGCGCGGGCCTGCTGACGTCGATCGTCGAGCGGGCCCGGCTCGCGGGGCTGACGCAGGCCTTCGAGCTGATCGACCGCGCAGCCCTGATCCTCGACGCCGAGGGGCGGGCGCTCCGCTGGAACGACGCGTTCGGCGCCCTCCTGGGCCGCGACCTGAAGCTCGCGGGCGGCCGCCTCACCGCGGAGGATCCGGAGGCGGCGCGGCAGCTCGATGCCCTCGCGCGGCCCTCCGGTCGACCGCCGATCTCCGCCGTCGTGGCCGCGCGCCGGGACGGGCCGCCGATCGTGATCCACGTCGTGCCGCTGGTCGGGCCGAGCCGCGGCCTGTTCGCCGGCGCGAGCACGCTGCTCCTCGGGAGCGTGCCCGGGACGCCGGCCGCGCCCGCGACCGCGATCCTCCAGGCGGCGTATCGGCTGACGCCGGCGGAGGCGCGCCTCGCCCAGGCGCTGTCGACCGGAACCTCCCTGGCGGAAGCCGCGTCGCGGTTCGCGATCACCGCGGCGACCGCGCGCTCGCAGCTGAAGGCGATCTTCGCCAAGACCGGGGCGACGCGCCAGTCAGACCTCGTGCGGCTCGTGGCCGGTCTCGCGCGCTGACGGGTCACGGTCCCGAGAGGCGCGCGGCGCCGGCCCGGCGGCGGCGGAACGGGTCGGCCGACCCGGCCGTTTCAGCAGCAACGACAGGAGAAATCTCGATGACGAACCGGATCGCACTCGTTTCCGCCCTGGCCGTCGCGGGCCTGCTCGCCGGTGCGCCCGCCGAGGCGAAGGGCTGCCTCAAGGGCGCCGTGGTCGGCGGCGTCGCCGGCCACATGGCCGGCCACGGCAAGATGGGCGCCGCCGCGGGCTGCGCGATCGGTCACCACAACGCCAGCAAGAAGGCCAAGCAGGGCTGAGCGATCCGAGGCCGTCGGCCGCGACGGCGATCGGATCGGTCCACAACGGCGATGACCGGATCATCGCCGCCTCTCCGGAGCCGGATCCCCCGCGGGGATCCGGCTCCGCTGCGTTCGAGGCCGAGCTCCTCCGCGACGCTCCGGAGTTTCAGAGCGGGAGGCCCGGATCCTGGTCCTGAGCCGGGGGCCGGCGGCGCGGCGGGCGCCGCCGCGGATCGCCGTCACGGCCCTGGTTCCCGTCGCGTCCGCACCCCGCACGGCGCTCCGCACCGGCCGCCGGGCAAGCTCCACGCAAGCCTTCCGTTGACCGCACTTTCGAGCTATTCTAATTAAGAACTGTGGAGGTGACGCCGCCGCTGCGGCCCCGCCACCCGACATTCCCGATGGAGAGACCCGATGGCCGGTTCCGCGAACGCCGCTTGCGAAAGCTGCCGCTTCTTCGACGATCACACGCTCAACGGCGCCCAGGCGAAGGGTGACGAGGGCCTCTGCCGCTTCAATCCGCCGGTCAGCCAGCCGGCGCCCGAGTCGAAGGGTCTCTGGCCGGTCGTCGCCTCGAAGGACTGGTGCGGCCACTTCACGGCCGAGATGACGGCCGCCGAGTAACGCATCGCATCCTCGAGGTTCGCGGGATCCGCGCCGAGGCGCGGATCCCGCGACGCTCCACCATCGACCGCGGGACCGGCCGGCCCGACTCGCGGAGGGCGCATTGCCGGAGCCGCGCGGCTTCGCGTAACCTGCGGCCGTGACAGACGTGATACGCCGGGCCGCGGAGGCCGATCTTCCCGCCATCGCGGCGATCTACGGCGATGCCGTCACCACCAGCACGGCCAGCTTCGAGACGGAGCCGCCGACGCTGGCCGAGATGACCCGCCGCTTCGAGGTCCTGCGCGCCGGCGGCTTTCCCTATCTGGTGGCCGAACGGGGCGGCGCGGTCGCGGGCTACGCCTATGCCGGGCCCTATCACCAGCGGGCCGCCTATCGCTCGACCCTGGAGGATTCGATCTACGTCGCCCGGACCGCCCGCGGCGGCGGTGTCGGCCGGCGCCTGCTCACCGCCCTGATCGCGGCGAGCGAGCAGATCGACTGCCGGACCCTGGTCGCCATCATCGCCGACAGCGGCTCACCCGCCTCGATCGCGCTGCACGCGAGCCTCGGCTTCACGCGCGTGGGGACCCTCGCGGGTGTCGGCCACAAGCACGGGCGGTGGCTCGACGTGACGCTGATGCAGCGCGCCCTCGGACCCGGACGCGGCCTCCCGCCGACGCGGATCTGACCATTGAGCGCACCGGTGCCAGTATCGCGGGAACGATGACCGTCCGAAACCCCGGCTGAGTTGTCATGATGCGGACAACTTCGCGCGGGAGAGGGCGGGCATGACGCGCACGCCGTCCGGTTCTCGGTGCGGCGCGGGCGCGATGACGCGGGGGGAGCGATCTGTCCGCGCGCGGAAGCGGTTTACGCGAGGGCGGGCGGTCAAGGCTCCATCACGACTCGCGAGGGATGGGAGTTCGGGTATGCGGTTTACATCGATCGGTCGCCGGGTTGCGCCGCTCGCGATCCTGGCGCTCTCGGCGCTGGCGGGCACGGCCCAGGCCAAGACGCCGACCGATCCCAGCGGCACCTATCTTACCGAGGACGGCCGCGCGCGCGTGCGCCTCGAGAAATGCGGGACCGCGGGCGACCGGCTCTGCGGCTACGTGGTGTGGCTGAAGGTCCCGCTGAACGACAAGGGCGAGCCGCGGATCGACTTCAAGAACCCCGATCCCAAGAAGCAGGCCCGGCCGTCCCTCGGACACCAGCTGATCCTGGGCCTGAAGCCGAATGCCGACGCCCATTACGAGGGCAAGATCTACAATTCCGAGGACGGCAAGTCCTACGACGTCACCATCTGGACCGAGACGCCCGGCGAGCTGACCGTGCGCGGCTGCCTGATCGCGTTCCTGTGCAAGTCGCAGACCTGGACGAAGGTGACCGATCTCGCCCCGGGCCAGCTTCCCGGCCCGACCAACGGTGCGAACGGCCCGCGCAGCGATCCCGAATACGCCACCGCCGCCCCGAAGCCGACCGCCAAGGCCGGCGCGAAGCCCGCTCAGAAGCCCGCCGCCACCGAGGCTCCCAAGGAGGAGTGAGCGGCGCGGGCCCGCGCGCGACGGGCCCTCAATCGTCCAGGGCCGCGTAGGTCAGGACGCGCAGCTCGCGCCGGATCGGCAGGGCCGAGGACGGCACGAGCTGCGTCATGAGCACCACCGACAGGTCCTCGGCGGGGTCGATCCAGAACGCCGTCGAGGCGAGACCGCCCCAGGCGACCTCGCCGGGCGTGCCGAGGATCTGGGCCCGCGCCGGGTCGAGCATCACCGAGAAGCCGAGGCCGAAGCCGATACCGGTGTAGGAGGTCTCGGCGAAGCGCGGCGTGCCCATCGCGGCGAGATCGCCCGGCAGGTGGTTCGCCAGCATCAGGTCGACCGTCTTGCGGCCCAGGAGGCGCGCGCCGTCGAGGGTCCCCCGGTTGAGGATCATCCGGCAGAAGCGCTGGTAATCCGCGGCCGTCGAGACGAGGCCGCCGCCGCCCGACGCGATGGCGGGCGGGCGCGCGAAGGCCGTCTCCACGGAATCGTCGAACAGGCGCAGCTGACGCGCGCGATCGTACGCGTAGGTGGCGCAGAAGCGCGCCATCAGTTCGGGCCGCACGTGGAAGTCGGTATCGACCATGCCGAGGGGCGCGATCACCGCCTCGCGGAGGTGGTCGGCGAACGGGCGGCCGGTCAGCGCGGCCACGTACTGGCCGAGCACGTCGGTGGCGACGCTGTAGTTCCAGGCGCTGCCCGGCTGGGCGAGGAGCGGCAGCTTGGCAACCCGCGCGGTCATCTCGGCGAGCGTGCCCGCGCGCGCCAGGAAGTCGACGCCCTGCTCGCGGTACTGCGCGTCGACCAGGGTCGCCTCCATGAAGCCGTAGGTCAGCCCGGCCGTGTGGGTCAGCAGGTCCCGCACGGTGATCGCCCGGCGGGCCGGCTCGGTCTCGAGCTTCGCCCGGTTGCCGCCCACGGCGACGCGCATCTCCGCGAACTCGGGCAGGACCCGGTGGATCGGATCGTCGAGCTGGAACAGGCCCTGCTCGTAGAGCTGCATCACCGCGACCGAGGTCAGCGGCTTGGTCATCGAGTAGATCCGGGTCACCGTATCGAGGGCGAACGGCGTCGCCCGGGCGAGGTCGGCCTGCCCGCAGGCGCGCGCGAAGGCGATGCGGCCGCGCCGTGCCACGGTGACCGACAGGCCGGCCAGCCGGCCGTCGTCGACGAGGCGGTCCATCCACGGCGCGATCCGGGCGAGGCCCTCCGGGCTGAACCCGGCGCCCCTCGGATCGGTCTCGGTCAGCGCGCTCATGCGGTCTCCTCGTCGTGGCGATCCGGAAGCGTAGAAGGGGAGGGGGACGAAATCACCAGCCCATCGTCCCGGGACCGCCCTTGAACGGCCCGACGATGCCGGGCGTGATCCAGCCGCCGTAGAAGCTTCCGGGCTGCGGCGTCACCTGGGCCGCCCCGACGTAGCAGGCGTCCATCGGGCCGGCGTAGAACGCGACGTGGCCGGCGATCGGGCGGAAATCCGGGGTCGGGTCCGGATAGGCCCAGGCGGCTCCCGGCACGAGGCGGTCGCCGGCGCGCACGTCGAACAGGACCGCCTGTCCCTTCCACTCGCAGATCCCGCCGCGCCGCCGGTTCACGAGCGTCCCGTCCGCGATGTCGGCGGGCGGCAGGTAGTAGGTCGGCGGGTGCGAGGTCTCGAGGACCCGGAACCCGGAGCCCGTCTCGGCGATGACGCGGCCGTCGAGCACGACCCGCAGCCGCTCCGGGACGGGTTCCAGCCGCGGCGGCCGCGGATAGTCCCAGACGCTCTCCTCGCCCGGCCTGACCGGATCGGGGACGGGCCGGAAGGGTGATCCGCGCATGGAAAACCTCGTGACGTGCGATTCCTGATCCAGATAGGGCGGTGCGGCCGGCGTTTGTCGTCCGGCGCGACCGTGCTAGCCCGTCGCCGACACTCGAGCCCGGGATCGCCCGCGATGGACATCGCCCTCTTCCTCGACTTCGACGGCACGCTCGCCGAGATCGCCCCGCGGCCGGACGCCGTGCGGGTCGAGCCGGGCCTCGTGGAGGATCTGGAACGGCTGCGGGCACGCCTCGACGGCGCCCTGGCCATCGTCACCGGCCGGCCGGTCACGGTGATCGACGGCTTCCTGACGCCCGCGCGCCTGGACGCGGCCGGTCTCCACGGCGTCGAGCGCCGGGTCAGCGGCGCGCTCACGGGCGGCCGCGCGGAGGATCACCCCGACCTGCGCCGGCAGGTCGCGCGCCTGCAGGCCGAGACCGCCGCGCTGGCGCAGGTCCTGATCGAGGACAAGGGCGCCTCGGTGGCGGTCCACTGGCGGCTCGCGAACCCGGACGATGCCCTGCGGGCCGAGACCCTGGTGAAGGGCGCGGCGGAGGCGCTGGGCGCCGGTTACCGCCTGCAACTCGGCAAGGCGGTCGGCGAGATCGTCCCCGCGCAGGCCACCAAGGCGCACGCGATCCGGGCCTTCATGGCGCAGACGCCCTACGCCGGACGGACACCCGTCTTCTTCGGCGACGACCGCACCGACGAGATCGCCTTCGCGTCGGTGAACGAGGACGGCGGCGTCGCGGTGCGCGTCGGGGACGGCGAGACCGTCGCCCGGCGACGCCTGCCCGACCCCGCCGCCGTCCGTGCCCTGCTGAGCAACTGGGCTGCCGGCGGCGCGATCGACCCGCACGCGCTGCCGCCGGCCTGACGCGCCGCGCCGTCCAGGGAGACCGCGATGTCGGGGCGTTCCGTCACGGGCTGGCCGCGCCTGCTGCTGCGGCTGGAAGGAGCGTGCATCCTCGTCGCCGCCCTGCTCGCCTATGGCTGGCTCGGGTCGTCGTGGTGGCTCTTCGCGGCGCTGCTCTTCGTCCCCGACCTGAGCATGCTGGGCTACGCGGCAGGCCCCCTGGTCGGCGCCGTCCTCTACAACGCGGCGCACACCCTCGCGCTGCCGCTCGTCGGCCTGTCCCTGGCGATCGCCCTGGGACGTCCCGAGGCCGCAGCAGCGATCCTGATCTGGCTGGCCCATATCGGTCTCGACCGCGCCCTCGGTTACGGTCTCAAATACGGGAGCGGATTCGGTGATACGCATCTTGGCGCGATCGGCCGGCCGCGTGACAAGACGATCGCGCCGTCCTGAGGGACGGGTGCAGCCGATTGGGACTTGCCCGCGCGGGGTCGCGGGGCCGATCAATCGCCGGAGCCGTGCCGGGCGCGAGTCCCGTCGCGGCGGGCCAGTGAGCAGGGGCTAGTTGCGATGTTCGAGTTTCCGGTTCTGGTCGGCGACATCGGCGGGACGAACGCGCGGTTCGGTCTGATCGAGAAGGCCGGCGACCAGCCCCGCCTCCTCGCGCACGAGGCCACCGCCGACCATCCCGACCCGTCGAGCGCCATCAGGGCGTCGCTGGCCAAGGGCGGCGGACCGGCGCCGCGCTCGGCCATCCTGGCGATCGCCGGCCGGGTCGACGGGCCGGAGATCCAGCTGACGAACGCGCACTGGAAGATCGCCGGCCAGCGCATCGCGGAGGATTTCGGCCTCTCCTCCGCGACGGTGGTCAACGACTACGTCCCGGTGGCGGCCGGCGCCGCCGATATCGAGCCCCACGACCTCACGCCGGTCGGGCCCTGTCCGCCCGTGCCCGGCGGCGCCCGGGTGGTGCTGGGCCCCGGGACCGGCTTCGGTGCGGCCGCGCTCGTCCCCTATTCGGCGCACCTCGCCATCGTCTCCACCGAGGTCGGCCACACCGATATCGGCCCGGCCGACGCCTTCGAGGAGAAGGTCTGGCACGCGCTGGAGCGGGTCGAGGACCGGATCACCGTGGAGACGGTGCTGTCGGGGCCGGGCCTGTCGCGGCTCCACGCGGCCGTCGCGCATGTCCGGACCGGGCAGCCGCACGAGAAGATCGAGCCGGCCGCAGTCACCGAGGCCGGCCTCAACGCCACCGATCCGCACGCGGCCGAGACGCTCGAACTGTTCGGCCGCGTGCTCGGACGCGTCTGCGGCGACCTCGCGCTGACCTTCCTGGCGACGAGCGGCGTCTATATCGGCGGGGGCATCGCGCCCCGGATCCTCAAGGTGCTGGAGGAGAGCGGCTTCCGCACCGCCTTCGAGAAGAAGGCGCCCTTCGCCGCCATGATGCGCCGGATCCCGACCAGCGTGATCACCGTCCACGACCCGGCCTTCCGGGGCCTGGCGGCCCTCGCGAACGAGGGTGCCAAGTTCGTCTACCACGGGCAGGTGTGGCGCAGGGAGGCGTGACGCATCGCGACCGCGCGGGGGCGCGACACGGGGCGAGGCCCGGCGGCCCTCAGGCCGCCGCCAGCGGCTTCGACACCTCCTCCAGGGACTTGCCCTCCGCGGCCGTGCCCCAGATGCCGCCGACGATCGCGGCGATGAGCATCAGCACCGCGCCGAGGCCGTAGCCGAACAGCACCCAGTCGCGCGATCCGGTCTCGACCAGGGTACCGAACAGGAGCGGGCCCGAGACGCCGCCGATGCCGGTGCCGACCGCGTAGAAGGCCGCGATGGCGAGCGCCCGGATCTCCAGCGGGAAGGTCTCGGAGACCGTGAGATAGGCCGAGCTCGCCGCCGCCGAGGCGAAGAAGAACACCACCATCCAGGCCGCCGTCTGGCCGACCGGCCCGAGCACGTCGAGGCGGAACAGCAGGCCGACCCCGGCGAGCAGCAGCGCCGAGATGCCGTACGTGAAGGCGATCATCTTGCGGCGGCCGATCGTGTCGAACAGGCGCCCGAGGAGCAGCGGGCCGAGGAACGAGCCGAGCGCGAAGGGCAGCAGGTACCAACCGACATGGTTGCCGGGCACTTGGTAGAAGCGCTCCAGCACCAGCGCGTAGGTGAAGAACAGCGCGTTGTAGAAGAAGGCCTGCGCGATCATCAGCGCGAGACCGACCATGGTCTCCTTGCGGCTCGTCACGAACAGCGCCTTGAACACCTCGGAGAGCGGGGTGTGGTCGCGGGTGCGGACCTTCATGCGCTTGCTCTCGTCCACCGGCGGCAGGGTCACGCCCTCGTCGGTGAAGCGCTTCTCGATGCCGGTGACCACGCGGTCGGCCTCCGCCGCGTAGCCGTGGGTCGCGAGCCAGCGCGGGCTCTCGGGGATCCAGGTGCGCAGCAGCAGGATCACGAGGCCGATGGCGCCGCCGGTGAAGAAGGCGACGCGCCAGCCCCAGGCCGGGTCGATCACCTCGGGCTTCAGGAGCACGATCGACATGAACGAACCGAGCGCCGCGCCGATCCAGAACGAGCCGTTGATGACGAGGTTGGTCCAGCCGCGGACCCGCGCCGGGACCAGCTCCTGGATGGTCGAGTTGATCGCCGTGTACTCGCCGCCGATCCCCGCGCCCGTGAGGAAGCGGAAGAGGCAGAAGCTCCAGATGTTCCACGACAGGCCGGTGGCCGCCGTGGCGACGAGGTAGAGGGCGAGCGTGATGAAGAACAGCTTCTTCCGGCCGATCCGGTCGGTGAGCCAGCCGAAGCCGATCGCGCCGGTGACGGCGCCGATGAGGTAACAGGAGGCCGCCAGCCCGACGTCGAATTCCGAGAACGACATGGGCGGCTGGCGCAGGGCGCCGACCAGGGAGCCGGCGAGCGTCACCTCGAGGCCGTCGAGCACCCAGGTGATGCCGAGCGCCACGATCACCAGGACGTGGAACCGGCCCCAGGGCAGCCGGTCCAGGCGCGCGGAGATGTCGGTGTCGATCACGCGGCCGATCTCCGCACGCTCCGGTGTCCCGGATCCCCCCTCGACCTTGCTCGCCATGTCCGCGTGTTCTCCCGTTCCACCCGTTTACCGTGCCTGGACAGCGGGCATTTACCGCGACCGTAGGCAGGTGTTGGGAACAGGTTGGAAATCGATTCGGTTCGATTTCGTCTTCACGCGCGCCGCGCAGAACAGGGAGGTCCACGCGGTGCCCCTCCCATGTCCTCCTGTCCCGCCCGTTCCGGCCGATCCTGGCCACGCTACGCCCTGCTGGCCGCCATGACGCTCGGCGGGCTCGCCACCGCACCCACCGAGGGGGCGGACCGGCACCTCGAGCGGCCCAAGCCCCGCGTGGCGATGCAGGCAGCCGAGCGCTGGCGCCTGCGGCCGACCGAGCCCGTCGTCGCGACGACGACCGGCAGCATCCGCGCGCGGACCGAGACCTCGATCCCCGCGGACCGCCGCAACGTCCGCCTCGTCTACCCGGCGCTGATCGAGGCGCGCTGACGGCGCCGACGCCCGAACCATCTCGACGGACCGGATCCCGTCAGGCACAGCGCCTGCTTCGTCCGCGCGTGGACGAGTTCAGCGGTACGGTGCGGAGGACGCGGATGGCGGAGGCGATCGCCCTGGTCGGGTGCAAGGGACCGGACCAGGAGGCGGAGTACCTGCGAATCCTGTCGACGGCCATGCCGGAGGAGCGCCTGATCCCGTTCCGGGCGATGGACGACGCGGCGCGGACGGCGGCCCGGGTCGCCGTCGTGGCCAACCCCGATCCGGCCGAGGTCGCGGCGCTGCCGGGGCTCGTCTGGGTGCAGAGCCTGTGGGCCGGGGTCGAGAAGCTCGTCGGCGCCTTCGACCGGCCGCTGCCGATCGTCCGCCTCGTCGACCGCGAGATGGCCCGCACCATGGCCGAGGCCGTGCTGGCCTGGACCTACTATCTCCAGCGCGACATGCCGGCCTACGCCCGGCAGCAGCGGGACCGGGTCTGGCGCCCCCACGCCTACCGCAAGCCGTCCGACACCACGGTCGGCCTGCTCGGCCTCGGCGCGCTCGGGACCGCGGCGGCGGAGCGGCTCACCGGCGCGGGCTTCCGCGTCGTCGGCTGGAGCCGCAGCCCCAAGGCGGTGCCGGGCCTCGACACGTTCCACGGCGCCGACAGCCTCCCGGCCTTGCTCGGCCGGTGCGACATCCTCGTCTGCCTCGTGCCGCTGACGCCGGAGACGCGGGGCCTCGTGAACGCCGAGCGCCTCGCCGCCCTGAAGCCGGGCGCCGCGCTGATCAACTTCGCCCGCGGTCCGATCGTCGTCTCCGAGGATCTGATCGCCGCCCTCGAAGACGGCCACCTCGCCCACGCGGTGCTCGACGTCTTCGCGGTCGAGCCCCTGCCGGCGGAATCGCCGCTCTGGGCCCATCCCGGGGTGACGGTGCTGCCGCACGTCTCGGGACCGACCGACATGGATTCGGCGGCCGCCACGGTGGCGGCCAACCTGCGGGCCTACCGGCGGACCGGTCGGGTGCCGGACGGCGTCGACGCGGCGCGCGGGTACTAGGGCGCGCGGCTCACAGCTGCGGGAATGTCGCCGCGAGCTGGTCGATCGGCACGCGCACGGCCGGCGGCAACCCGCGCCGGGTCGTGAAGGCGATGTGCACGATCCCGGGCTGCCCCTGCCAGTCCGGATAGACGGGCACGAGCCGGCCGGGACGCGACACCCGGTCCCGGCCGGCGGGGTGAACCCTGGCAGTGCCCGGCGGTTAATGGCCCGGCCCTCCGGTCCCGCTTCCCCGCGGGCGGGCGCCGGGAAGGACATCCGCGTCTCATGGGCTGGCCGCGCCGCATCCTGATCACTGCCGGACTCGTGACCGTCGCGGCCGGCGCGACGCTGAGCCTCGGTCGCTTCAGCTACGCGCCGATGCCCGACCGAGGGGACCTGCTCAACCCGGACCGCTACCCGATCCAGACCGCCTTCGACATCCTCGGCCGCCGCGTCTCGCGCGCGGAAGCCGACAGGCTCAACGGCACCGAGGCCGGACGGAAGGAACTCTCACCCAGGAGCGGCGCGGTCGCGATCGATCCGGCCATGGTCGAGCGCGGTCGGCAGGCCTTCTATCAGGAGACGTTCGGCAACGAGGTCTTCCTCACCGACGTCATGGGCATGCTCGACGGCGGCCTGACGCCCGGCGCCGTCGCCCTGGCGGTGGCGAAGCTCGGCGGGCAGGGCACCACCAATCTCCAGGTTGCCATGGCCAGGGATGTGCGGGTCGGCGACCGCGTCTACCGAACGGGCGAGCTGGTCCCGACCGGTCTCGACGTTCCGAAGGGCGGCGCCTTCATCATCGGGATCAAGACCTTCTCCGACCGCGGCCACCTGCGCATGGGCATCACCTGCGCCCTGTGCCACGCGGCGGTCGATCCCGGCACCGGCAAGGTGGTCGAGGGCGCGCCCAACACCGACCTCAATGCCGGGCTGCTGATGGCGCTCGCCAAGAACTCCTCGGCCTACTTCATGCACGCCAGCGTTCCGGAGGCGGACACCCGGCCCTCCGCCGATCCGCAGCACACCGGCTCGACCGGCACGGGGCCGGCGCTTCCCGACGCCGCTTCCGTCGAGGCGGCCACCAAGGTGCAGGTGGCGAGCTGGCCGCCGGGCAGCTTCGACTCGTCCGCCGACCGCGTCACCAACCCGACCTCGATCCCGTCGAGCTTCTCCGCCCATGGCGAGCCCTACAGCTGGAGCGGGCGCGAGGCGATCGGGCCGTTCGCCGGCCTGTCCTCGCTCAACAACAACGTCCACGCGGCCAATTCCGACACGACCCAGCTCGCCGCCGCCGCGCCCTGGTTGTTCGGCATGGATCCGGAGACGTATCTCGGCATCGTGCTGCGCGGGTCGGCCACCGAGGCGTTCCGCTACCGGCCGGACGGGGGCCGGAGCCCGTCGGAGGTGCTGCGCAGCGTCGATCCGACCCCGGCCTCGCCGGGCCTGAACAGCTACGCGGTGCTGCCGACCTATCCGGCGACCAACTACGTCACCGACAACGGCCTGTTCACCTCGGTCCCCGGGGAGCCGGTCAACCACGCCAACAACGCCATGTCGGCCTTCCAGAACCTGCTGCACCCGCCGGCCGCCGGTCAGGATCCGGATCGGATCCGCGCGGGCCGCGCGGTGTTCGAGAAGGCCGGCTGCGGGACCTGCCATTCCGGGCCGGCACTCACCAACCACCGGGTCGTCCCGGAGGCCGAGATCGGCACCGAGCCGACCCGGGCGCGGGCAGGCGCCAAGATGGAGGCGCGCCTGTCGGCGCCGGCGATGTTCGCCACCGACACGCCGTTCCCGGTCCCGGCCGAACCGGTCATCGTCCCGGTGCCGCTCTCGGGCGCGGCGCTCGCGCAGGTGCAACTCGCCTGGGGACAGGGTGGCACCAAGGGCGGCTACAAGGTGCCGAACCTCGTGGGTCTGGCCTGGACGGCGCCGTATCTGCACGATTCCGGCGTCGCGGTCGGGCCCGATGCCGAGGGTCAGCTCGGCGTCCCGGGCACGCTGTACCGGGGCGTCGCTCCCGATCCCGCCAACAGCCTGCGCGCCCTGGTCGACCGGGATCTGCGGGCCAAGGTGATCGCCGCCAACGCCGCCTCGGATACCGCGCGGATCGCCCGCGTTACCGGTAAGGGGCACGCCTTCTGGGCGGATGCCGGATCCGGTGTGACGGCCGAGGAGCAGACGGCGCTGATCGCCTACCTGCTCTCGGTCGATCGCCTCACGGAGCCGGCCGCGACGCCCTGATCCCGCCACACGCGTTCAGGACACGCCATGACGCAGAACAGCGTTCCGGTCTGGTTCATCACCGGCTGCTCGACCGGCTTCGGCCTGGAACTCGCCAAACTCGTCATCGGGCGCGGCTGGAAGGCCGTCGTGACCGCACGGGACCGCGCCAAAGTCGCCGACCTCGCGCGGGGGGCCGAGGACCGGGTCCTGGCCCTGTCCCTGGACGTGACCGAGGCCGGCCAGATCGCCGATTCCGTGCGTGCTGCCATGGACACGTTCGGCCGGATCGACGTGCTCGTGAACAATGCCGGCTACGGCTATCAATCCTCCATCGAGGAGGGCGAGGAGGACAAGATCCGCGCCCAGTTCGACGCCAACGTGTTCGGGCTGTTCGCCCTGACCCGGGCGGTACTTCCGGTGATGCGGGCGCAGCGCGCCGGCCACATCCTCAACGTCACCTCCGTGGCGGGCTTCGTGGGCTTCCCGGCCTCGGGATACTACGCCGCCACCAAGCACGCCGTCGAAGGGTTTTCGGATTCCCTCGCTGCCGAGGCCGGACCGCTCGGCATCCGCGTCACCTGCATCGAGCCGGGGCCGTTCCGCACCGACTGGGCCGGACGCTCCCTGGTCCAGACACCGAATGCGATCGCGGACTACGCCGAGACCGCCGGCGCCCGCCTCAAGGCGACGTCTGAGAAGAGCGGCACCCAGGCCGGTGATCCCGTGCGGGCCGGAGAGGCGATGATCCGGGTGACCGAGACGGCGGAGCCGCCACGCCACCTCGTGCTGGGCGGCTGGGGCTACGACGCGGTGACGACGCGCCTGAAGCAGCGGATCACCGAGATCGAGGCGTGGCGCGAGACGAGCCTCCGGGCCGATTACCCGGAGGGGTAACGGCTCACCGTCTTCGCGAGCGGAGCGAAGCAATCCAGCGGCGCCACGCGCGCCGATGTCGCGCGTCCCTGGATTGCTTGCCTGAGTCCGCGAGGACGCGGCTCAGATGACCGCCTCGATCAGGCCGCGCCGCTTGGCCTCCTCGGCCTCCAGGTACCAGTTGGCCGGCGCCTTCTCGAGCACCTCGTCGAGGGTGACGTCCGAGCCCGCAACGAGATTGGCAAACCCCTCGTTCTGGATCTCGATCGAGCACAGGATCTCGTTGAGCGTCGCCTTCACGGAGGCGATGCAGGTGGTGAGCGGACCCTGGACGTGGAGCTGCTTGTTCATCTTGCGCTCGTGGATCATCAGCCGCGTGCCGCAGGTCAGGTAGCGGTTCGGCCTCGCGAAGAAGCTCATGAAGGTGGTGCCGGCCGAGTAGATCGCCGCCTTGCCGAGGAACACGAACCGCCGGTTCGGGTCCATCGCGCTGTTGAATCGGATGTCCTCACCCATCATCCGCGCGACCTCCGGATCGCCGCCGAGCGTCGTCAGCTCGATCACGACGATCTCGCGGTCCGCCGCCGCGTCGAGCTGGCGGCGGAAGTCCTTGTACATGTCGTAGTCGACCGGGCCGGAGAGCAGCACCGCGGGGGCCCTGAAGGCGGTGGGGCCGAGGGGAGTCGTGTCCATGGTTCTCCTGGTCCAATGTCCGGCCCAGGGCCGCGCCCGCGGCGCCTGGCCGTCGATCAGCGCGCCGGGTCGGGCGCGCCCGCGCCCTTGCCCACGAACGGGATGCCCTCGATCGGGCACTCCTCCGTGCCGACGCTCTGACGGGTAATGGCCCGGACGGCGTCGCGGGTTCCGTCGGGATCCTCGATCCAGCGCCGGTAGAAGTCGTAGGGGCATTCCGACATTCCGTGCCGGTTCTCCTTCGAGTTGATCATGCCCGTGTAGCCGCGGTGCAGGAGCTTGAAGAGGTGGTTCTCCGACTGGCCGTGGGCGCGGAAGTCGCGGATCAGGAACTTGGAGAGGGCGGCGTACTGGATGCCCATCTCCTCCTCGCCGCACTCACCGAGGGTCCGCCCGTCGAAGCCGATGATCGCCGAGTGGCCGAAATACGTGTAGACGCCGTCGAAGCCCGCCGCGTTGGCCACCGCCACGTAGGTGTTGTTGGCGAAGGCCATCGCCTTCGAG
This sequence comes from Methylobacterium mesophilicum, assembly GCF_036441335.1. GTDB lineage: Bacteria > Pseudomonadota > Alphaproteobacteria > Rhizobiales > Beijerinckiaceae > Methylobacterium > Methylobacterium mesophilicum_B. The sequence goes on along the minus strand of NZ_MLBW01000005.1, from coordinate 21,585 downwards.
ATGACGACCTGCTGCTCCTTGGCCGGGTACATGTAGCCCTGGCAGCGGATGATCAGCTCGGCGCCCCGCATGGCGCAGTCGCGCCAGATCTCCGGATAATTGCCGTCGTCGCAGATGATCAGGCTGATCTTCAGGCCCTTCGGTCCGTCCGACACATAGGTGCGGTCGCCCGGGTACCAGCCCTCGATCGGCGTCCAGGGCATGATCTTGCGATACTTCTGAACGATCTCGCCCTGGTCGTTCATCAGGATCAGGGTGTTGTAGGGCGCCTTGTTCGGGTGCTCCTCGTGGCGCTCGCCGGTCAGCGAGAACACGCCCCAGACCTTGGCCTCGCGGCAGGCTGCGGCGAACACCTCGGTCTCGGCGCCCGGGACCGTCGAGGCGGTCTCGTACATCTCGGCGGCGTCGTACATGATGCCGTGGGTCGAGTATTCGGGGAAGATCACGAGATCGAGGCCGGGCAGGCCGGACTTCATGCCGACGATCATCTTGCCGATCGCCTTGGCATTCTCCAGCACCTCCGCGCGGGTATGCAGGCGCGGCATCTTATAGTTCACGACGGCGACGCCGACGCTGTCCTGGCTGGACGAGATGTCTCCGTGCATCATGGCGTGTTGTCCTCCTGACCTTGATTATCCCTGGGACGCTCGGCTCAGTGGCTGATCATCCAGGGCCGCGCCTTCGGGAAGCTCTTGGCGGCGGCAGGCGCTGCGGCCGCCTTCTTGGGCGAGCAGCAGCCGCAGCCCGCTCCGTGACTGCCCGAGCGCTTGGGCGCGTGGCGGCTGCGCTCATTGGTGGCGTGGGCGGCCCGCAGCCCCGCATCCATGCCGGCGATGCGCGGCGCGGTGAGGAAGGCCCGCTGGCTCGTGGTCCCGCAATCCGGACAGTCATGCGGCTCGCGGAATTCCGCCATCGGCCGCATCACCGTGAAGGGCCCGCAGGCCTCGCAGGCGTAGTCGTAGACGGGCATGGGGTGCTCTCAGGAAGGCCGCCGGTTCAGAAAGCGGTCGGGTCTAGCGCGGGTCCCCTCTCCCGCGCGGGAGAGGAGGCAGGTCGCGTCCGGTGAGCACGGCGTGCCCACCGGGCGATCAGAGCGTCACAGATCCGGCGAGAGCGGCATCTGGATCGAGCCGTCGAGGAACTTGGTCGGTCCGTCGGCGCCCGGGTTGATGTCGAACTCGAAGATCTTGGTCGGTATCCAGAGCGTCGCGCAGGCGTTCGGGATGTCGACGACGCCCGAGATGTGGCCCTGGACCGGCGCCGTGCCGAGGATCGAGTAGGCCTGCGCGCCCGAGTAGCCGAACTTCTTCAGGTATTCGATCGCGTTCAGGCAGGCCTGCCGGTAGGCGATGTGGACGTCGAGGTAGTGCTGGCCACCGCTTTCGTCGACCGAGATGCCCTCGAAGATCAGGTGATCGTCGTATTTCGGCGTGATCGGTGACGGTTTGAAGATCGGGTTCTTGATCCCGTACTTGGCCATGCCGTCCTTGATCAGCTCGACCTTGAGGTGCACCCAGCCGGCCATCTCGATGGCGCCGCAGAAGGTGATCTCGCCGTCGCCCTGGCTGAAGTGCAGGTCGCCCATGGAGAGGCCGGCGCCGGGCACGTAGACCGGGAAGTAGATCTTCGAGCCGCGCGACAGATCCTTGATGTCGCAATTGCCGCCATGCTCGCGGGGCGGGACCGTGCGGGCGCCGGTGGCGGCGGCCGCGTCCTTCGCGTCGCCCTTGAGCCGCCCCATATGGGCGGTCGGGCCGAAGGGCAGGGTGGCGAGCGCCGGCACGCGCTCCGGGTCGGTGTCGTAGAGCGCCTTCTCGCGGGTGTTCCAGGTCTCCAGCATCTTGGGATCGGGCAGGCAGCCGATCAGGCCGGGATGGATCAGGCCCGGGAAGCGCACGCCCGGGACGTGGCGGGATTTCGTGAACATGCCCTCGAAGTCCCAGATGGATTTCTGGGCCTGCGGGAAGTGCTCGGTGAGGAAGCCGCCGCCGTTCTTCTTCGAGAAGAAGCCGTTGAAGCCCCACTGGCTCTCGGGCTTGGCGCCGATGTCGAGGAGGTCGACCACCAGCAGGTCGCCGGGCTCGGCGCCCTCGACGCCGATGGGCCCCGAGAGGAAGTGCACGATCGACAGGTCGATGTCGCGCACGTCGTCGGCGGAGTCGTTGTTCTTGATGAAGCCGCCGGTCCAGTCGTAGGTCTCGACGATGAAGTCCGCGCCCGGCTTCACATAGGCGACCATCGGGATGTCGGGGTGCCAGCGGTTGTGCACCATGTCGTTGTCGTAGGCCGATTGCGTGAGATCGACCTTGATCAGCGTCTCGGGCATCTCGTGTCTCCAGCTCCCTGACTCTACCGGGGCAGGCCCCGTCCGCGCGCCGCTGCGCGTCTCTCACCCGCTCGCGAGCAGCTCTTTGAGCGCGTCGTCGAGGACCTTGATGTCGTCCGGGCTGGTGCCGGGCCCGCCCGCGAAGTGGCCCCACCACGTGTCGATCACGCGCAGCTCCGCGTTCGGCATGGCGGCCGCCTCAATGGCGTTGTCCTCGGGCGGGAAATACAGGTCGGTCGAGGCGGGCATCAGGATCGCCTTCGCGCGGATGGCGCCGAGCGCGGCCTTGAAGTCGCCCTTGAAGGTGTCGTTGGCGCTGATGTCGCCGTGCTGCCACGTCCACAGCATGGCGAGCAGGTTGTTGGCGTCGCGCTCGTAGAACAAGCCTTCCCAGAACCCGATCAGGAAGTCCTCCAGCGAGGCGTAGCCCATGTGGGTAATGTCGGCTTCGAGCCGGTAGAAGGTCTGCGAGAGACCCCAGCCCGCGTAGACCCGGCCGAAGGCGCGCAGGCCCCGGGTCGGCGGGCTCGTGTACCAGCCCTCCGCCCAGGCGGCGTCGGCCTGGAGCGCCGCCTTGGCGCCCTCCAGGAAAACGTAATTGTGCCGGGAGCACTTGGCCGAGCCCTGAAACGGCAGGATCTTCGGCACCATGTCGGGATACATCGACGCCCAGTGGTAGGTCTGGAGTGCGCCCATCGACCAGCCGGTGACGAGGACGAGCTTTTCGATGCCGAAATGCTCGGTGACGAGGCGGTGCTGGGCGCGAACGTTGTCGTAGGCGGTGACGTTGGGAAAGCGCGGCCCGTTCCAGGGCGCGGGCGTGTTGCTCGGCGATGACGAGAGCCCGTTGCCGAACATGTTCGGGATGATGATGAAGTACTTGTCCGGGTCGAGCGCCTTGCCGGGGCCGATCAGCCATTCGTTCTCGGTGTGCTGGCCGGAGTACCAGGTCGGGTAGACGATCGCGTTGTCCTTGGCCGGGCTCAGCGTCCCGAAGGTCTTGTAGGCGAGCTTGGCCGCGCGCAGCGTCTTGCCGCACTGGAGGACGAAGTCGCCGAGTTCGAAGATCTCGTGATCGGCCATGCTGTGCCCCTAGACCGACAGGAATCGGGCGACGGCGGCCTCGTCGATCCCGTCGCGCGGGGCCTCGTGGACGATGGACCCGTTCTCCAGCACGATCACCCGGTCGGCGACGTCGAGGGCGAAGCTCAGGACCTGCTCGGACACCACGATGGAGAGGCCGCGCGCGTCGCGGATCTTCTTGAGGGTCCGGCCCATCTCGCGGATGATCGAGGGCTGGATGCCCTCGGTGGGCTCGTCGAGGAGCAGGACCTTCGGCCGGCTCGCCAGCGCCCGGGCGATGGCGAGCTGCTGCTGCTGCCCACCCGAGAGGTTGCCGCCGCGCCGTCCCTTCATCTCCAGGAGCACCGGGAACATGTCATAGAGATCCTGCGGCACCTTGCGGGCGCCGGTGACCGTCAGGCCGGTCTCGATGTTCTCTTGGACCGTCATGGTCGAGAAGATCATGCGGCCCTGCGGCACGTAGGCGAGGCCCTTGGCGACCCGAGCGTGGCTCTTCAGCCCGGCGACGTCCGCGCCCTCGACCTGGATCGAGCCGGCCTTGACCGGCACGAGGCCCATCAGAGTCTTCATGAGCGTGGTCTTGCCCATGCCGTTGCGGCCCATCACGGCGACGATCTCGCCGGGCGCCACCGAGAAGGTGAGCCCGTGCAGGACCTCGCTCTGGCCGTAGGCGGCGTGCAGGTCCTCGACGGCGAGCGCCGGCGCGGCGGATGGAATCGTAGCGAGCGGGGGCGCCTGGGCGGGGCTTACGTGCGCGGTCTGAAGCGACGCCATGGCTAATGTCCCAAATAAACTTCGATGACCTTCGGGTCATTCTTGACCCGCTCCATCGAACCCTCGGAGAGCACCTTGCCCTGGTGCAGCACGGTCACCCGGTGGGCGATGTCCTCGACGAACTTCATGTCGTGCTCGATCACCAGCACCGAGCGGCCCTTGATGATCTGGTTGAGCAGCTCGGCGGTCTTGATCCGTTCGCCGACGCTCATCCCGGCCACCGGCTCGTCGAGCATCAGCAGCTCCGGGTCCTGGATCAGCAGCATGCCGATCTCCAGCCACTGCTTCTGGCCGTGGCTCAGGAACTCGGCCCGCTCCTTCAGCTGGTCCTTCAGGAAGATCGTCTCGGCGATGGCGTGGATCCGGTCGCGGACTTCCGCGTCCCGCTTGAACGTCAGCGCGCCGAAGACCGAGCGGCCGCGGGGGAACGAGATCTCCAGGTTCTCGAACACCGTCAGGTCGTCGTAGATCGACGGCGTCTGGAACTTGCGGCCGACGCCGGCCTGCACGATGGCGCTCTCGGAGAGCTTGGTCAGCTCCTGGCCCTTGTACTTGATGGAGCCGGCGCTGGCCCGGGTGCGCCCGCAGATCAGATCGAGGACCGTGGTCTTGCCGGCGCCGTTCGGCCCGATGATCACCCGGATCTCGTCCGGATCGACGTAGAACGACACGTCGTTCACCGCCTTGAACCCGTCGAACGAGACCGTCAGCGCCTCGACGGCGAGGAGATAGTCGGGCGGGGCGGCCTCGGCGCCGACCACGGGGGAGGAGAGGATCGCGGCGTTCATGGGAAACTCACTCGGCCGGGGCGCCATGGGGGGCGATGGCGGGCGCGGGCGCCTGCAGGCTCTTGGCGCGGCGCGTGAGGCGGGGCTCGATGTGCTCCCGCCAGATCCCCGCGAGGCCGTTCGGGAAGGCCAGCACCACGGCGATGAACAGGGCGCCGAGGCCGAACAGCCAGAGGTCCGGAAAGCTCTCGGAGAAGCTGGTCTTGGCCCAGTTGACGAGCAGCGTACCCCAGACCGCGCCGAACAGGGACAGCCGCCCGCCGACCGCGGCGTAGATCACCATCTCGATCGAGGGGACGATGCCGACGAAGGATGGGGACATGAACCCCACTTGCAGGGTGAACATCGCGCCGCCGATGGCCGCCAACCCGGCCGCGAAGCAGAAGGCGAAGACCTTGAACCCCGCCACCGAGTAGCCGGAGAAGCGGACCCGGTCCTCCTTGTCGCGCATGGCGACGAGGATGCGGCCGAGCTTCGACTTCTTGACGTATTGCGCCGCCAGGATGCAGGCGATCAGCAGGCCACCGTTGACGAAATACAGGATGGTCTTGGCGCCGTCGGTGCGGATGTCCCAGCCGTGGAGGGTGCGCAGGTCGGTGATGCCGTTGATGCCGCCGGTGTAGCCCTGCTGGCCGACGATCAGGATCGTCAGGATCGCGGCGATCGCCTGGGTGATGATCGCGAAGTAGGTGCCGCCGACCCGGCGCTTGAACATCGCGAAGGAGATCAGCATCGCGAACAGGACCGGGACGGCGACCGCCAGGATCAGCGTCAGCGGCAGGCTCTTGAACGGCTGCCAGAACCAGGGCAGCGCCGTGATCTGGTTCCAGTCCATGAAGTCCGGGATGCCGGGCGTGGACTGGATCTTGGTGTTCTCGATGCTGGAAGCCTCCAGCTTCAAGTACATCGCCATGCAGTAGCCGCCGAGGCCGAAGAACACGCCCTGGCCGAGCGACAGGATGCCCGCGTAGCCCCAGCAGATCACCAGCCCGAGGGCCACGAAGGCGTAGGTCAGGTACTTGCCGACGAGGTTGAGGCGGAAGGCGTCAAGGGCCAGCGGCAGGACCACCAGGATCACCCCGGCCAGCAGAGCCAAGCTCAGCCACTCGACCGGCTTCATGAACGGGTTGTCGTTGACGGTGACCGACTTGGTGAGCGTCTGGACCGGGTTCGTCATCGGGAAAATATCCTCAGCGCCGGACCTTGAGGGTGAAGAGGCCCTGCGGCCTCAGCATCAGGATGCCGACCACCGCCAGCAGGGTGATCACCTTGGCCATCGAGCCGGAGAGGAAGAACTCCAGGGTCGACTGCGTCTGGGAGATCGAAAAGGCCGACGCGATGGTGCCGAGCAGGCTCGCGGCGCCGCCGAACACCACGATCAGGAAGGTGTCGACGATGTAGAGCTGGCCCGAGGTCGGTCCGGTCGAGCCGATCATCGTGAAGGCCGAGCCGGCGATGCCCGCGATGCCGCAGCCGAGTCCGAACGTGTAGCGGTCGACCTTCTCGGTATCGATGCCGACCGCCCCCGCCATGGCGCGGTTCGACATGACGGCGCGGACCTGCTGACCGAAGCGCGAGCGGAAGATCAGCAGCGCGACGCTGACGGTGATCAGAATGGTGACGGCCATGACGAACAGGCCGTTGATCGGGATCTCGATCGTGTCGGTGACCTGCACGGAACCGATCAGCCAGGACGGCAGCTCGACGCCGACCTCGCGGGCCCCGAAGATCGACCGGTAAGCCTGCTGGAGGATCAGCGACAGGCCCCAGGTGGCCAGCAGCGTGTCGAGGGGGCGCTTGTAGAGGAACCGGATCAGGCCCCATTCCACCAGCATCCCCAAGGCCCCGGAGGCGAGGAACGCCAGGCCCATCGCGATGAAGAAATAGATCGGGAAGAGCGCCGGCAGGTAGGTCTGAAAGAAGGTCGAGCAGAGATAGGTGACGTAGGCGCCGAGGATCATGAACTCCCCGTGCGCCATGTTGATCACGCCCATCTGGCCGAAGATGATCGCGAGCCCCAGCGCCATCAGCAGGTAGACGGAGAACAGGATCAGGCCGGCAAAACCCTGCATGGCGAAGATCGCGCCGAGGTCGCCGAGGGAATAGTCGCCGAGCATGTCTTTCGGCCTTCTGCGAGAGAGACTACGCGACTGAAGCCCGCGCCGCTCTCCCTCCCCCGCAGAGGGGGGAGGGAAGAACCGGTGCGCTTACTGATATCCCTTCGGGAAAGGATCCGGCTTGATCAGCTCCGGGCTGGTGTAGACGATCTCGAATTGACCATCGGTCTTCGCCCGGCCGACCCGCGTCTTCGACCAGAGGTGATGGTTCTCGTCGATCTTGACGTAGCCTTCCGGCGCGCCCTTGAACTCGATCCCCGGCGAGGCCGCCACCACCTTGTCCACGTCGAACGAGCCGGCCTTCTCGCAGGCCATCTTCCACAGGAACGGTCCGAGATAGGCCGCCTGCGTCACGTCGCCGATGACGGTCTTCTCGCCCCACATCTTCTTGAACGCGGCCACGAAGGCCTTGTTGTTCTCGTTGTCGATCGACTGGAAGTACTTCATGCAGGCATAGGCCCCGGCGATATTCTCGCCGCCGATGCCGTCGATCTCGTCCTCGGTGACCGAGATCGTCATCAGCACCTGCTTCGACAGGTCGATGCCCGCCGCCTTCAGCTGTTTGTAGAACGCCACGTTCGAGCCGCCGACGACGTCGGCGAAGATCACCTTCGGCTTTGTCAGCTTGATCTTGTTGATCACCGAGTTGAACTGGGTGTGGCCGAGCGGGAAGTACTCCTCGCCGACGACCTTGCCCTTGAGCACGTTCTCGACGTGCTTGCGGGCGATCTTGTTGGAGGTGCGCGGCCAGATGTAGTCCGAGCCGATGAAGTAGAAGCTGTCGCCGCCCTTCTCCTTGTGGACCCAGTCGAGGCCGGCGAGGATCTGCTGCGTCGCCTCCTGGCCGGTGTAGAAGACGTTCTTCGACTGCTCCAGGCCCTCGTAGAAGGTCGGGTAGTACAGGAGGCCGTTATACTGCTCGAACACCGGCAGCACCGCCTTGCGCGAGGCCGAGGTCCAGCAGCCCATCACGGCGGCGCAGTGGTCGTTGACCAGCAGCTTCTTGGCCTTCTCGGCGAAGGTCGGCCAGTCGGAGGCGCCGTCCTCCTGGATGATCTTGATCTTGCGGCCGAGCACGCCGCCGGCGTCGTTGATCTGCTGGATCGCGAGCTTCTCCGCTTCCTGCGCGCCCGTCTCGGAGATCGCCATGGTGCCGGTGATCGAGTGCAGGATCCCGACCGTCACCTCGCTGTCGGTCACCGCGAGGCCCGTGGTGTTCACCGCCGAGGTCGGCGGCGCCGCCCACGCGGTGCGCGGCAACAGCGCCAGTGCCGGGGCGCCCGCCAACCCCATGAGCAGCCTGCGCCGCAGCGGGGAGCGCAAGCCGTGATCGGCGCCGGTCTCGGTGTCGTCTGCCATGTGCCTGACCCTGTTCGCGTCCGGGTCTTGAGAGGCGGCCCGGATCGACGAGCGCAGGCTAGGTCCTGGGTTGCGGTGCGGCCTATACGCGATTTTGCGTATGGCCGTGCTCTTGCATGCGCTGCACCATCGCGACGGAATACTTCGAGGTCGGGGTGGCTGAGAGCGCGCAGGGTGAGGGCACCGCACCGGTGTCCGGTGTTTCGCGCGCGCGCGCGTCGCGCGGCCGCCCGTGCGTGACCGAGCCGAGAGTGACGCCGGGGCGCGGCGGCCGCATCGTGCCGGCCGGGGCCCGATGAGCGGTCCGCAGCGCATCATCCCCATCCGTCGGGACTACAACCGCTTCGTCGCCGACGAGACGCTGGAGGATTACGCCCTCCGGTTCACCGCCAAGAAGGCGCGGCGCTGGTCGAGCCTCGAGGTGGCGCAGACCGCCCTCGGCTCGATCTCGTTCCTGGCGCTGGAGGCGATCGGCGGGACGCTGGCGCTCACCGCGGGCTTTCCCAACACGGTTGCCGCCGTGCTGGTCGTCGGGCTGATCATCTTCGCCACGGCGGCACCGATCACGGTCTACGCCGCCCGCTACGGCGTCGACATGGACCTGCTCACCCGGGGCGCGGGCTTCGGCTATCTCGGCTCGACCGTCACGTCGCTGATCTACGCGAGCTTCACCTTCCTGTTCTTCGCCATCGAGGCGGCGATCATGGCGCTGGCGCTGCAGCTCTGCTTCGGGCTGCCGCTCGGCGTCGGCTACCTGCTCTGCGCCGGGGCGGTGATTCCCCTGGTCGTCTACGGGATCCGGCTGATCAGTCGGTTCCAGATCTGGACCCAGCCGATCTGGCTCGGCCTGAGCCTGCTGCCGCTGATCTTCGTGGCGGCGCAGGGCGCGGCGCCGCTGCGGGCGCTCGCTGGCTTCCCGGGCCTCGACGGCGGCGGGGGCGGTTTCGATCTCGCGCGCTTCGGCCTGGCCACCGGCGTCCTGCTGGCGCTGCTCGCTCAGGTCGGCGAGCAGGTCGACTTCCTGCGCTTCGTTCCGGAGCCGGAGGGCCCGCGCGACCGCCGCTGGTGGCTCGCCGTCCTGGCGGGGGGCGCCGGCTGGATCCTGCCGGGGATGCTGAAGATCCTGCTCGGCGCCGCACTGGCGGTCCTGGCGCTGGGCCACGGCGTCCCCGCCGAGCACGCCGCCGAGCCGACCCGCATGTACGCGGTCGCGTTCGGTTACCTGACGGGGGAGGGGACCCGGGCGGCCCTGCTGCTCACCGGGCTGTTCGTTCTCGTCTCTCAGCTCAAGATCAATCTCACCAACGCCTATGCCGGCTCGATCGCGTGGTCGAACTTCTTCTCGCGCCTGACCCACAGCCATCCGGGGCGGGTGGTCTGGCTCGTGTTCAACGTCGCCATCGCGGTGCTCCTGATGGAGCTCGGTATCGACAAGACCATCGAGAGCACGCTGCCGCTCTACGCCTCCGTGGTCTCGGCCTGGGTCGGGGCGCTGGCCGCCGACCTCGCGGTCAACAAGCCGCTCGGCCTCTCGCCCCCCGGCATCGAGTTCAAGCGCGCCCATCTCTACGCGGTGAACCCGGTGGGGACCGGCGCCATGGCGCTGGCCCTCGCGGCCGGAGGCGCGGCCTATGTCGGCTGGCTCGGCGCGACCCTGCAGCCCTTCGCGCCGCTGCTCACCCTCGCCATCGCGTTCTGCGCGGCCCCGGCGATCGCCTGGGCCACCGCCGGGCGCTGGTATCTCGCCCGGACGCCGAAGCGGGATTGGGGCGCGGCCGAGGTGGTCTGCCGGGTCTGCGAACTGCCCTTCGAGGGCGAGGACATGGCCCATTGTCCGGCCTACGACGCGCCGATCTGCTCCCTCTGCTGCTCGCTCGACGCCCGCTGCGGCGACCTGTGCAAGCCCCACGGACGCCTGGAGGTGCAGGCGCAGGCCGCCGTCGCGCGGATCCTGCCGGGCCGCACCGCTGCCTGGATCGGCGCCCCGCTCGGCCGCTACCTCGCGGTGATGCTGACGCTCTGCGCGGTGATCGGGCTGATTCTCGGCATCGTGCACGCGGGCGCGACGATCGCCCACCCGGAGAATCGCGAGTTCCTGCGCACGGCGCTGACCAGCGTGTTCTTCACCCTGGTGGTGATCCTCGGCGTCGTGGCGTGGCTGTTCGTGCTCGCGCAGGAGAGCCGGCGCGTCGCCCAGGCCGAGACGATGCGCCAGACCGCGCTCTACCAGGCCGAGATCGCCGCCCATAAGGTCACCGACGCCAAGCTGCAGGAGGCCAAGGAGCGGGCCGAGGCCGCCAATCAGGCCAAGAGCCGCTACGTGGTCGGGATCAGCCACGAGCTGCGCACGCCGCTCTCCACCGTGCTCGGCTACGCGCAGCTCCTCGAATCCGACCCGGCGATCCCGGCTCACCGTGTCAACGGCCTGCGGGTGATCCGGCGCAGTGCCCAGCACCTGTCGGGCCTGATCGACGGCCTCCTCGACATCTCGCGCATGGAGGCCGGGCGCCTCCAGATCCACCGCGACGAGGTCCGGCTGACCGACTTCCTGGACCAGCTGGTCGATATGGTCCGCCTCCAGGCCCGGGAGGCCGGGCTCGAGTTCCGGTTCTCACGGCCCGAGATCCTGCCCGCGGTGGTCGCCACCGACGAGAAGCGCCTGCGGCAGGTGCTGCTCAACCTGCTGTCGAACGCCATCAAGTTCACGGAAGCCGGCACGGTGTCGCTGGACCTGAGTTACCGGAGCCAGATCGCGGTGTTCACGATCCGCGACACCGGGCCGGGCATCCCGGAGGCGGACCTCGCGCGGATCTTCGAGCCGTTCGAGCGCGGCTCGACCCCGGCCGCCCGCAGCACGCCGGGGACCGGACTCGGGCTGACCATCGCCAACCTGCTGGCGCAGCTCCTGGGCGGCGAGATCACCGTGACCGCCGCCCCCGGCGGCGGCACGCAGGCGCGGCTGCGCCTGATGCTGGCCTCCGTGGCCCAGCCCGCGCCGATCGCGCCGCCCGCGCNACGATCCGACGACCCGGGCCGCGACGCGGCTCCACCTCGCCCGCGTGATCCTCGGCCGCGTGGCGGCCCGGTTGCGCGCCGGCACCGCGCAGGAGGGCGGCCCCGATGGCGTCTGAGAGCCCGGACCGCGCGCACGCGGTCGCCTTCACGCTGAACGGCGAGGCCGTGCGGGCGCATGTCCCGGCCCGGATGCATCTCGGCGACCTGCTGCGCCAGTCCTTCGGCCTCACCGGCGTGCATCTCGGCTGCGAGCACGGCGTGTGCGGCGCCTGCACGGTCCTGGTCGACGGCCGGGCGGTGCGGTCCTGCCTGATGCTCGGCGTCCAGGCCGACGGCGCCACGGTCGAGACCGTGGAGGGCCTGACCGAGAGCGGGCGCATCCGCGACCTGCAGGACGCCTTCCACGCCCGCAACGCCCTGCAGTGCGGCTACTGCACCCCCGGCATGCTGGTGACGGCCGCCGAGTTCCTGGACGACGCGGAGGCGCCAACCTCGCGCGACGCCATCCGCGCGGCGATCGCGGGCAATTACTGCCGCTGCACCGGCTACCACGCCATCGTCGACGCCATCGCGTCGACCGCCGAGGCGCGCCGGCAAGGTCGCCGGGATCCCGGCCGGGAGGCCGCCGAATGAGCGCGGATCCGGGCGGCCTCACTTTCCTCGACCGGCCGAACAGCTATATCGGCCGCTCGGTCCCGCGGCCGAACGCGCGGCGCCTCCTCGAGGGCCGGGGCGTCTACGTGGACGACGTGGCCATCGCCCGCCTGGGCCATGTCGCCTTCCTGCGCAGCCCCCACGCCCACGCCCGCATCGTCGCGCTGGACTCCGCGGACGCCAGGGCGATGCCCGGCGTCATCGCCGTGGTGACGGGCCCCGAACTCGCGGAGGTCTGCACGCCCTGGGTCGGCGTGCTCGGGCACTTCAAGGGGCTGCGCTCGGCGCCCCAGCACGCCCTGGCCCTCGACCGGGTGACCTGGGTCGGCGAGCCGTTCTGCGCGGTCGTCGCCCGCAGCCGGGCCGAGGCCGAGGACGCGCTGGCCGCCATCATGGTCGAGTTCGATCCCCTCCCCGCCGTGGTCGACATGGAGACGGCGCTCGATCCGGCGACGCCCGCGATCCACGCCGAGCTCGGCGACAACCTCGCCTTCGAGCGCGTCCTCGACGTCGGCGACGTCGAGGGGGCCTTCCGCGACGCGGCCCTGGTGGTCGAGGAGACCTTCCAGTTCGGCCGGCACACGGGGGTGTGCCTGGAGCCGCGGGCGATCCTGGCCGACTGGGCGGCGGCGGACGGGATGCTGACCGTCCACCACTCCTTCCAGGCGCCGCACATGATGCAGGACATCCTGTGCAAGCACCTCGCCCTCCCCGAGGGGGCGGTGCGGGTCATCTGCAAGGATGTCGGCGGCTCCTTCGGGATCAAGGTCCACATCTACCCCGACGAGATGGCGACCTGCGCGCTGGCGCTGATGCTCAAGCGCCCGGTCAAGTTCGTCGCCGACCGGCTGGAGAGCTTCCAGAGCGACATCCACGCCCGGGACCACCGGGTCACGGCCCGGATGGCCTTCTCGGCCGCGGGCGACATCCTCGCCCTCGACATGGACGACCTCACGGGCATCGGGCCCTACTCGGTCTACCCGCGCACCAGCGCGGTCGAGGCCAACCAGGTCGTCAACCTGACCGGCGGCCCTTATCGCCATCAGCACTACAGGGCCCGCGCCCGCGTCGTGCTCCAGAACAAGGCGCCCACCTGCCAGTACCGGGCGGTGGGCCACCCGATCGCCACGATGGTCGCCGAGGGGCTCGTCGACCTGGGCGCCGCCCGGCTCGGCCTCGATCCCCTGGCCGTGCGCGAGCGGAACGTCATCCCCGACGACGCCTATCCCTGCGCGGGCGTCTCGGGGATCAAGCTGGAGAAGCTGTCCCACCAGGCGGCGCTCGCCAAGCTCAGGGCGATGATGGACTATGACGGCCTGCGCGCCGAGCAGGCGGACCTCCGGAAGCGGGGGATCTACCGGGGCATCGGCCTCGCGGCCTTCATCGAGATCACCAACCCGTCGGCGGCCTTCTACGGGGTCGGCGGCGCGCGCATCTCGTCCCAGGACGGCTGCACGATCCGGCTCGATCCCCAGGGGGGCGTCGTCGCGTCGGTCAGCGTCACCGAGCAGGGCCAGGGCACCGAGGGCATCATCGCGCAGATCGTGGCCACCGCCACGGGCGTGCCGATGGACAGGGTCCGGGTGATCTCGGGCGACACGCAGGCGACGCCCTACGGCGGCGGCACCTGGGCGTCGCGCGGGGCCGGCATCGGCGGCGAGGCCGCGTGGCAGGCCGGCAAGGCGCTGCGCGGCAACGTCCTGGCGGTGGCGGGCGCGATCCTGCAGGCCGACCCCGGAAACCTCGACGTGCGCGACGGCGCCGTGGTGGATGCAGGCACCGGGACCGAGCGCATGCCGCTCGCGGAACTCGGCCGCATCGTCTACTTCCGCCCCGACACGCTGCCGCCGGGGGTGCAGCCGGAATTCGTGGCGACCCGGCACTACGTGCCCAAGGACTACCCCTTCGCCTTCACCAACGGCGTGCAGGCCTCCTACGTCGAGGTCGACACCGAGACCGGCTTCGTGCGGCTGCTCAAGCACTGGTGCGTGGAGGATTGCGGGACGGTGCTCAACCCGCTCCTCGTCGACGAGCAGATCCGCGGCGGGATCGTCCAGGGGATCGGCGGCGCCCTGTTCGAGCACTGCCTCTACGACGGCGCCGGCCAGCTGCTGAACGGGTCGATGGCCGACTACCTCGTCCCGATGGCCGGCGAGATGCCCGACATCGCGGTCGCCCACGTGGTCTCGGCCACCGCGTCGTCCGAGATCGGCGCCAAGGGCGCGGGCGAGGCCGGCACCGCCGGCGCGCCGGCGGCGGTCGTCAACGCCATCAACGACGCGCTCCGGCCGTTCGAGGCGCGTGTCTCCCGTCAGCCGGTGACGCCCGAGGTGGTGCTGGAGACGCTGGGACTGATTTGAAACCGGCTGCGGGCTTCCCCGTCCTTGCGAGCGCAGCGAAGCAACCCAGGGCAGCGGGACGCTGCCGAACGTGGCGAATCCCTGGATCGCTTCGCTGCGCTCGCGAGGACGGATGACCCTGTCGGGTCAGGACACATCGACCACCACGGGGCACGGTCCGCTCAAGAGACCGGTCCCGACGAGGACACGCCAACGGAGGGACGGGAATGGGAACGGGCTTCGACAGGCGCCGGCTGCTCCGGGGCAGCGCCGCCGCATCCGCGCTGGCACTCGCCGCCCCGGCGCTCCTGCGCTCCGCTGTCGCGCAAGATGGCCCGATCCGCATCGGCTTCCCCGTCCCGCTCACCGGCGCCTTCGGGGCCGAGGCGAACGATCAGGTCCGCGCCGCCCAGCTCGCCGTCCAGGCGTTCAACGCGGCCGGCGGCTTCCAGGGCCGCAACGCCGAACTCCTCGTGCGCGACGACAAGCTCAACCCCGGCGAGGCCGCGACTCGGACCCTCGAGCTGATCGAGAAGGACAAGGTCAACTTCCTGGTCGGCGGCCTCTCGGCGGCGGTCACGCTGTCGATCAACAACGTCGCCCGCGAGCGCGGCGTGATCTACAACTCGATCAGCCAGTCCGACGCGATCAACGAGGCCAAGGATTTCGGCCGCACCACCTTCCACGAGGCCCTGAACCCGCACATGACCGCGGGCGCGGTCGGCCGCTACGTCTTCCCGAAATCGGGCAAGCGCGTCGCCTTCCTCAGCGCCGACTACGCCTACGGCCACGAGATGGTGCGCGGCTTCAAGCGTGCCGGCGAGGCCTCGGGCATCGAGGTCGTGGCCGACATCCGCCACCCGATCGGCGCCTCCGACTACTCGGCCTTCCTGCCCCGGATCGCCGCGCTCAAGCCCGACGTGCTCTGCCTGTGCAATTTCGGCCGGGACCAGGTCGTCTCGATCCAGCAGGCGACCGAGTTCGGCCTGAAGCGCACCACCAAGCTCGTCGCGCCGGTCCTGCTCTTCACCGCCCGCAAGGCCGGCGGCGACGCCTTCGACGGCGTGATCGGCGGCACCTCCTACTACTGGCGCCTGGAGGACAGCGTGCCCTCCGCGAAGGCGTTCAACGACCGGTTCCGCGCGGCCTACAACGGTGCCGTGCCGTCGGATTACGGGGCGCTGGGCTATGCCGGCGTCCGCTCGGTGCTGGAGGGCGTGAAGGCCGCC
Source organism: Methylobacterium mesophilicum (assembly GCF_036441335.1). Classification (GTDB taxonomy): domain Bacteria; phylum Pseudomonadota; class Alphaproteobacteria; order Rhizobiales; family Beijerinckiaceae; genus Methylobacterium; species Methylobacterium mesophilicum_B. The sequence goes on along the minus strand of NZ_MLBW01000005.1, from coordinate 5,901 downwards.
GGGTCGGTCGAGACCGACAAGGTCGTGGCCGCCATGGAGGCCCTGAAGGCCGACTTCTACAAGGGTCCGCAGAGCTTCCGGAAATGCGACCACCAGTCGGTGCAGTCGGTCCTGATCGTCGAGGCGAAGTCGAAGGACATGAAGACTGCGGACGACGTCTTCACGATCCTGGGTACGGAGGGGCCCGACGAGCGCTTCCTGCGCGGCTGCGACGAGCTGGGCCACAAGGCGTGAGGCGCGCCCTGCGAACCCGCGGGAGGACGCGGCCTTGAGCGACCTCACGATCGGCGGCTTCCCCCTCGATCTCCTCGCCCTCCAGCTCGTGACCGGCGTCGCGCTGGGGGCGATCTACGTGCTCGTCGGCATCGGCCTGTCGCTGATCTTCGGGCTGATGAACGTCGTCAATTTCGCCCACGGCGCGTTCTTCATGGTCGGCGCCTATGTCGGCGTCTTCCTGTACGGCTACACCGGCAGCTTCTGGCTCAGCCTCGTCGCGGCGCCGCTGGCGATGGGGCTCCTCGGGCTCGCCGTGGAGCGCGTGCTCGTGCGCCCCCTCTACGGGCGCGGCATCGACGATCCGCTGCTCCTCACCTTCGGCCTGTCCTACGTGATGGTCGAGAGCGTGCGCATCGCCTTCGGGCTGACCGGGCTGCCCTTCGGCGCGCCGCCCGAGCTGCGCGGCGCGGTCGATATCGGCATCGGCTACTTCCCCCTCTACCGGCTGTTCCTGATCGGCTTCGCGCTGGTGGTGGTCGGTGCCCTGTGGCTGTTCATCGAGCGCACGCCCTTCGGCCTCGTGATCCGGGCCGGCGCCCGCGACCCGCAGATCGTGCAGGTGCTCGGGATCGAGATCACCAAGGTCTGGCTCGCGGTCTTCGCCCTGGGCTGCGCGCTCGCCGGGCTCGCCGGCATCCTCGCCGCGCCCCTGCAGGGCGTCACGCCCGAGATGGGGGTTCCGGTTCTGGCCGAGGCCTTCGTGGTCACGGTGGTCGGCGGCATGGGCTCGCTGGCCGGGGCCGTGCTCGCCGGGCTGATCGTCGGGATCGTGGTGGCGATGACGTCGCTCGTCGCCCCCGACATGACCAAGATGGCGATCTTCGCCCTCATGGCCCTGGTGCTGCTCGTGCGGCCCCGGGGCCTCCTCGGCCGGGCCGGAGCCCTCGGATGAGCGCCCGCGCCCCTGCCCCCGCCGTCACGGAGGGAGGCGCCCTTCCGGCGGCCCAGCCGGCTGGCGTGGTGCGGCCGGCACCGCGTCGCCCTGACGCTCGCCGTCCTGCTCGTGTTCCCCTGGATCGCCCCCTACCAGGCCCTCGCGGTGAACATCCTGGTGCTCGGGCTCTACGCCCTCGGGTTCAACCTGCTGTTCGGCTATACCGGGCTCCTGTCCTTCGGCCACGCCGCCTTCCTGGGCGGCGGGGCCTACGGCTGCGGCATCGCCATCGTCCATTACGGGCTGCATCCGGCCCTGGCGCTCGTCGCCGGCACGCTGCTCGCCACCCTGATCGCGGCCGTCATGGGCGTGCTGGCGATCCGCACCCGCGGCATCTACTTCGCGATGACGACGCTCGCGCTGTCGATGTGCGTCTACTACGCGTTCTACCAGGCGGAGCCCTTCACCGGCGGCGAGAACGGCCTGCGCGGCATCAACGTGCCGGCGCTCGCCCTGCCGGGCTTCAGCCTCAATCTCCTCGACCCGGTGGTGAAGTACTACGCCGCGCTGGCCGTCGTCGGCGTCGCGGTCTGGCTGTTCTCGCGCCTCCTGTCGTCGCCCTTCGGGGCCGCCCTCGAGGCGATCCGCGAGAACGAGGGCCGGGCGCAGGCCTGCGGCTACGACGTGCGCCGCATGAAGCTCGCGGCCTTCGTGATCTCCGGGGCCCTGTGCGGCCTCGCGGGCGGGCTCCAGGCAATCCACCTCTCGATCGTGCCGATCGAGACGATGCACTATTCGACCTCCGGCCAGGCCGTGATGATGGCGCTGCTCGGCGGTATGGGGACCTTCTTCGGACCCTTCGTGGGGGCGGCCACCTTCGCGCTCCTGCAGGACGGGCTCGCCACCGTGACGAGCCACTGGCAGCTCATCGTCGGCGCCGTCTTCATCGCCTTCGTGCTGTTCCTGCCGCTCGGCATCTGGGGCGAGGTGCTGGCCCGCCTGAGGAGGGCCGGATGGTGAGCGTCGCCCCGGTCATCGCCGCGCCGGCCATGGCGTCCGCTGCGGCCTCCAGTGCGGCGTCCAGTGCGGCGCCGCCGATCCTCGCCACCGAGGGACTCGGCAAGCGGTTCGGGCATTTCCGCGCCCTGTCCGACGTCACCGTCGCGTTTCCGGAGGGCGGCATCACCGCGATCATCGGGCCGAACGGGGCGGGCAAGTCGACCTTCTTCAACCTGATCTCGGGCGCCTTCCCGCCAAGCGAGGGACGGGTCCTGTTCCGCGGGCGCGACATCACCGGCGCGGCCCCGCACGCCTTCGCCCGGATGGGCATCGCCAAGTCGTTCCAGATCACCAACGTCTTCCCGAACCTCACGGTGCGCGAGAACGTGCGGGTGGCCGCCCAGGCCCGGCGGGTCCGCTTCGCGCTCTTCCGGGATCGCGCGGCCTATCCCGAACTGGCGGAGCGGGCCGGGGAACTCCTCGGCGAGGTCGGGCTCGGCGCCCGGATGGATCGCCTCGCCCGCGAACTCGCCCACGGCGAGCAGCGCGCCCTGGAGATCGCGGTGGCGCTGGCCGCCGAGCCGAGCCTCCTCCTCCTCGACGAGCCGACCGCCGGGATGAGCCCCGAGGAGACGCGCGAGATGATGGACCTCGTGCAGCGCCTCGCCGAGACCCGGACGCTGATCCTCGTCGAGCACAAGATGAAGCTCGTCATGGGCCTGTGCCGGCGCCTCGTCGTCCTCCACCAGGGCCAGCTCCTGGCCGAGGGCAGCCCCGACGACATCCGGGGGCATCCCGAGGTGCGCCGCGTCTACCTGGGCAACACGGCGGGCAAGATCACGGGCGGGACCGCATGAGCACCGCCGTCACGCAGCCGCTCCTGGCGGTCGAGGACCTGCGGGCGTGGTACGGCCACTCCCACATCCTGCAGGGCCTGTCGCTGGTGGTGCGCCCGGGCGAGATCGTCACGCTGGTCGGCCGCAACGGCGCCGGCAAGACCACCACGCTGAAGGCGATCATGGGCCTCGTGGCGAAGCGCGAGGGGCGCGTGACCTTCGCGGGCGCCGACATCCTCCACCGGCCGCCCCACGAGCGCTTCCACCGGGGCCTCGCCTACGTGCCGGAGGAGCGGCGCATCGTGCCGGGGCTGACCGTGGAGGAGAACCTGCGCCTCGGCATCCTGGCCGCCAAGGGGGCAGGACGGGGCGCGCGCGCGACGCGCCGCGACGAGGCGCGGCGCATCGAGGTGATCGCCGAGACCTTCCCGCGGCTGAAGCAGCGCCTGAAGCAGGAGGCCATCACGATGTCGGGCGGCGAGCAGCAGATGCTCGCCATCGCCCGGGCGCTCATGGCCGAGCCCGTGATGGTGCTCCTCGACGAGCCCTCGGAGGGGATCATGCCGATCCTGGTCGAGGAGATGTTCGCGCAGTTCGTCGCGATGAAGCGGGCCGGCACCACGATCCTGCTCGTGGAGCAGAACGTCGAGCTCGCCCTCGACGTGTCCGACCGCGTCTACATCGTCGACGGCGGCGCCGTCGTCTACCACGCCCCCGCGCCCGCGCTGCGGGACGATCCCGAGATCCAGGCGCGCTACTGCGCGGTCTGAGTGCCCGCACCGGCCGGTGGGCGGCGCAGAGTCAGGAGGAGATCAGGATGGACATCGCTGGCGCGTATCGGATCCCGGTCGCGCGGGAGGCCGTCTGGGCGGCGCTGAACGATCCGGAGGTGCTCGCCCGCTGCATCCCCGGCTGCAAGGAGCTGGTGCAGGTCTCCCCGGAGGAGATGACCGCCAAGGTCGCCCTCAAGATCGGGCCGGTCTCGGCGACCTTCGCGGGCACGGTCCGCCTGGAGGATCTGCGCCCCCCCGAGGGCTACAGCCTCGTCGGTCAGGGCAACGGCGGCATGGCGGGCTTCGCCAAGGGCCGCGCCGCGGTCAGCCTCGCGGCCGAGGGCGGCGAGACGCTCCTGACCTACACCGCCAAGGCGGAGGTCGGCGGCAAGATCGCGACGCTGGGTGGCCGACTCATGCAGGCGACCGCCCGCAAGCTCGCCGACGAGTTCTTCGGCAAGTTCGCCGCCGCGCTCGGGGCGCCCGGCGACCCGGTCGCGCCGCGGGCGGCCGAGGCCTAGATCCGCCGACCCGGTCTCCGGGTCGATCTCGGGGTCGAGATTCGGCGCAGGAACTTGAGGACGCCCTGCTGGGCGGAGTTGACCGTCTTGCCGGGCGCGAGCCGGTTCTGGGTGGTCGCCATCAGCTGGGCGTTGTCCTGAAGCGAGAGCAGGTTCTCCGGCGCGTCGCGGCCGACAGGGGGATACCGGAGGACATGGAGCACTCATCTCATGGCATGGTCGGCTCGGTCTTGGGCCAGTAGATATCGGCGATCTTCGCGTTATATATTGTCTAATATCTGAGCGTATGGCGTCAATATGCGCGCAAGTATGTAAATCGTGAATTTAATTTCCGTAAATATATACAATTATGCTTATCGTGGCCGGACAGGATTGCCGGATCGAAAATCTTCATCTCTGGATGCAGCACCGCCGGCCGCCGGCCCGCCGTGAAGGGCGGATCGTCGTCGCGCGAATGGTCGATGCGGGGATGTGTCCGGCCTCCCGGGCTCTGTAGACTACTACTCCCGACCGAACACACCGGCCCGTTCAGAGCCCTGTCAGACCTGACAGTAGGCAGGCCCACCGCGTCCGATCAACATTGGTGAGCGCCAATCACCTAGCTGATATATTGACAGCCTTCCAATAAATCCCGTATGATCTGTATTCGATACATTTCGTAACAAATATTAGCTCTGTGATCCGGTTTTTGCCATCATTCTTTGAGAAAATGATTTTATATCCTGAGTCCGTTCGGGTTCTCGAGTATGAAATCCATGGCGAATAGGCGTATCGTAGCCGAGCGATTCGACTGCACACTCATCGCGATCGCCCGCGACGAGGCGTTCTACATCGCGGAATGGCTGGCCTTCCATCGCGCCGTCGGTTTCAGCCGGATCCTCGTCTTCGATCACGGCAGCACCGATGACACGCCCGCGATCGTGGCCCGCGCGGCGGCCGCCGATCCGGCCATTTCCCTTCACGCGGTCGCAGCTCTCGACGGCGTGTCACCGCAGATCGCGGCCTACACGGCCGGCATGGCCCTGGTGGCCACGCCGTGGGTGGCGTTCCTCGATATCGACGAGTTCCTCGTGCCCTGGCAGGACGGCGCGCTACCCCGGTATCTCGCCCGGGTGCCGGACGATGTCTCGGCCGTCCACGTCAACTGGCGCTCGTTCGGCTCATCCGGCGTGACCGCGCGGGGATACGGGTTCGTGACGGAGGCTTTCCAGCGCTGCGCTCCGTCCGACTGGGCCTATCAGGCCCATTACAAGACGCTCGCGCGGTCCGAGCACGTCCGGGGCGTGCAGGTGCACGAGGTGGTTCTGGCGGCCGGACGACGCACGCTCTCGGACTTCACCGATGTCGCGGCCGGCACGACCGGAATGGCGGACCGGATCGCCTACGGCGGCATCCAGCTCAACCACTATCAGTGCAAGACCTGGGGCGAGTTCTCGGCCCGGATGCGCCTGCCGAGCGCGGGCAGCCCGCGCGGTCCCCGGCTCGACGCCCTGGCGCTGCGCTTCGATCTGCTCGACCGCAACGAGATCGAGGACCGCTCGGCGTCCCTGTTCAGCCGGGCCATGCGCGCGCGATGGGCGGTCCTGGCGACCGGGCGCGCGCCGCGCGCGCGGGCCGCGGCC
>NZ_MLBW01000004.1:59325-150299 GCF_036441335.1 Methylobacterium mesophilicum | reverse complement strand
CAGCGCCAGGGCGAGGCGCATGAAGTTCGGGTCGCCGCTCATGGGCGCCCGGCGCGGCGCCGCCCCGACGCCTCGGGCTCCGGGTCGCCCTCCGGTTCCGGCGCGGCCGCCGGCACCGGGATGCCGTCGCTCAGCGTGCCGAGCAGCTCCTCGAAGTCCCGGGCCTCGCGGAAGTTCTTGTAGACGGAGGCGAAGCGCACGTAGGCGACGTCGTCGAGGCCCTTGAGCCCCGCCATGACGAGTTCGCCGATCGCCTCGGAGCTCACCTCGGGCTCGCCGGCGCTCTCCAGCTGCCGGGTGATGCCGCTGACCAGCCGCTCGATCCGCTCCGGGTCGACGGCGCGCTTGCGGAGCGCCACGTCGATGGAGCGCTGGAGCTTGTCGCGGTCGAACGGCACGCGCTTGCCCGAGCGCTTGAGCACCACGACCTCGCGGAGCTGCACGCGCTCGAAGGTGGTGAAGCGGCCGGCGCAGTCCGGGCAGACCCGGCGGCGCCGGATCGCGGCGCCGTCCTCGGAGGGCCGCGAGTCCTTCACCTGGGTCTCGGAGCCGCCGCAGTAAGGACACCGCATGGATTTCGCTACTCGGGCATGGAAACGGCCGCGGACCGGTCGGATCCGCGGCCGTTTCCTAATCCACCGCGGGCCGGCCCGGAAGACCGGCCCCGCTCGGACGGTCCTCTCGCCTCAGCCGTAGATCGGGAACCGGTCCGTCAGCGCGTGGACACGGGTCTTGACGTCGGCCTCGACCGCGCTGTCGCCCGCCTCACCCTTGGCGGCGAGCCCGTCCAGCACCTCGACGATGAAGCCGCCGATCTGCTTGAACTCGGCGACGCCGAAGCCGCGCGAGGTGCCGGCCGGGGTGCCGAGCCGGATGCCCGACGTGATGGTCGGCTTCTGCGTGTCGAAGGGGACGCCGTTCTTGTTGCAGGTGATGTGCGCCCGCGACAGGGCCGCCTCGGCGGCCTTGCCGGTGAGGCCCTTCCGCTGGAGGTCGACCAGCATCAGGTGGTTGTCGGTGCCGCCCGAGGTGATGTCGTAGCCGCCCGAAATCAGCGTGTCGGCGAGCGCCCGGGCGTTCTCCACCACCTGGCGGGCGTAGATCTTGAACTCGGGCTTCAGCGCCTCCCCGAAGGCCACGGCCTTGCCGGCGATGACGTGCATCAGCGGGCCGCCCTGGATGCCGGGGAAGATCGCCGAGTTGAACTTCTTGGCGAGCGCCTCGTCGTTCGTCAGGATCATGCCGCCGCGCGGGCCGCGGAGCGTCTTGTGGGTCGTCGTGGTGGCGACGTGGGCGTGCGGGAACGGCGACGGGTGGACGCCGGCCGCCACGAGGCCCGCGAAGTGGGCCATGTCGACCATGAAGTAGGCGCCCACCGAGTCGGCGATCTCGCGGAACTTGGCGAAGTCCCAGTGGCGCGGGTAGCCCGAGCCGCCGGCGATGATCACCTTCGGCTTGTGCTCCTGCGCGAGCTGGGCGACCTGATCCATGTCGATCCGCTGGTCCTCGCGGCGCACCGTGTAGGAGACCGGCTTGAACCACTTGCCCGAGACGTTCGGCGGGGCGCCGTGCGTCAGGTGGCCGCCCGCGGCGAGGTCGAGGCCCAGGAAGGTGTCGCCGGGCTGCATGAGCGCGAGGAACACGCCCTGGTTGGCCTGCGAGCCGGAATTCGGCTGCACGTTGGCGAAGCCGCAATCGAACAGGCGCTTAGCGCGCTCGATGGCGAGGTCCTCGGCGATGTCCACGAACTGGCAGCCGCCGTAGTAGCGCCGGCCCGGATAGCCTTCCGCGTACTTGTTGGTGAGCACCGAGCCCTGAGCCTCCAGCACGGCGCGGGAGACGATGTTCTCCGAGGCGATCAGCTCGATCTCGTGCTGCTGGCGGCCGAGTTCCTTGGCCACCGCCTCGGCGATCTCGGGGTCGGCCTCCGTCAGCGGGGCGGCGAAGAAGCTGTTGGAGAAGTGCTTGTCGGCGGCGGTACCGGCGCTCATGGTCTGCCTCTGTTCTGGTAGGGGCGATGCCCGGCCTTTCGTCGGCGTGCACGGGCGGGCGTTGAAGGTGGGATTCCTACACGCGCCGGGGGCTCAGGCCAAGCACAGGCATTTTGCTCGCGCGCCAAGAATTATTTGTCGCAGCCTGCCGCGGCTGCCTCGAGGGCGGTGTCGGCATATTTTCCTTATCTGTCACGAATCGCTTGACAAAAGGAAAAGATTCATGGAATAAATCATGAACGTTTCGAGGATCAGAGACGCGATGCGGTACTGTGATCTGCCGGATGTCCTGGATTACTCCATCGCTGAGCTTCGGCTCGGACTGGCCTTCATCGCTCTGGACTTGCTGGAGCTTAAGGCCGGCTTTCGGCAGGACCAACGCTGCCCCGATTCGAGCGATTTGGGATATCAAGACCGGCAAGGCGCAGTTGACGCCCGCTCGCGCGCGCGAACTGCGCAGAGGTGTCGGCGTGGATGACAGTGTTCCTGTCATAGAGATCCACTTGAGACGAGGAAACTCGGTCAAGGGCGTGTCGATATCCGCGGTTCTATTCGGAGAGAGGTTGCCATGAGCATGGAAGCCTATGCGCTCTGCGCGCGCGCGATGCCCGGCGTGGCGGAATGGCAGGCGGCCATCGACGGGATCGGATTCGATCTCAAACTCGACGCCGTGCACATGCCGCCAGCCACGCAAGGGCATCTGTCCGCGACTTGGCGGCGCCACGAGGCTGGCTTCGAGTGCCAGATCGTGCCGCTGTCGGATCTGACGGACACCTATACCGACATCGACTTCGGTGGACCGTGGACGTGCGTCTATGCCTTCTACTTTGCCACGCTCCCGGCCTGCGCCGGGGCGTGGATGGCTGTCGCGGCCTGCGCGGCCCGGTCGGGCGGTATCGTCTTCGATCCGCAAGAGGGGCATCTGCTCACCGCCGAGGACGCGATCCGCCACGCGCGCGACACGGTGGGGCGCATCGTCAGTCTGGACGCGCAGTTCGACGCCGCGGCGGACCGCTGAGGCCGGACGGCAGGCTGCGCCCTCAGGCCCGTGGGGCGAGGTTCGTCTCGATCAGGACCGTCTCGGTCTCGAACGCGGCCGCGTGCCACGTCCCTGCCGGGAAGTGGAACACGCTGCCGGCCGTGAACGGCTCGCGGCCCTGCGCGGTCTCCAGGATCCCCGAACCGGAGAGCACCTGCACGAACTGCTCGTGCTCGTGGCTGTGGGCCGGTGCGGAGACGCCCGCCGGCACGACCACGCGCACGAGGCTGGCCCCGGAGCCCGGGATCGTGCGCTTGGCGACGCCGTTCCCGCCGAGGCTCTCGGCGCGGTCGTCCCAGGCGGTCAGGTGGTCGCTCATCGACGGGTCTCCTCGCCGACAGGGTGCGGCTCCGGTCCGCCGGGTCAACGCCCGTCCGGACCCTGTCCCTGCGTCAACCGGTCCCGCCGGGCTGGCGGCCGCGGCGGCCTTTGCCGGCCGCTTGGTCGGCCGGCGCCGGATCGGGACGGGCCGGAGTCGCGGTCGCGGCCGGCTTCGGCGGGGCGGGCGGCTCGACCGCCGGCATCATCGCCTTGGCCATCTCGGCCCAGGCCGGGCCGAACGGGAACGGCACGGGCGGTGGCGGCGGACTCGGCCGCGCCGGCTCGGCCTGCGGCTGGTTCAGCATGACGTGGACGATGCTCGCCACCACGGCCCCCGCCATCATCGGCAGCATCTGGCGGAGCACCTGCGCGCCGACGCCGCTCGTCGCCGAGGCCTGCCGCAGCACCGCCTGCATCAGCTGGGCCGAGCCGAACATCTGGCCGAGGGCCTCGAAACCCTGCGCCGGCGCCGGCTTGGCGGCCTCCAGACCGAACATCCGCGCGAAGCCGGTCGGGTCCAGGCCGACGCTGCGCTGGAGGCCGAGCGTCAGGGCCGGCATCAGCGCCTCGAAGGCGCGGGCCGTCTGCTCGCTCGTCAGGCCGAACGGCTGGCCCATGGCCTGGAGGCCGGCCTCGCCCTGGGCCTGGAACATCTCGAGCGGGTTGAACATGACGCCTCGATCCTGTCCCGGCCCGGACCGCCCGGGACAGGACATCGTGACCCTTTGCGCGGGGAAATACCAGTTCCCACCCGCGGAACTTGTGCCTGGCCGCCGCCGCGTCAGCTCAACGGCTCGGGATGGGCGTGCCCCGGCGGCAGCGGCGCCCCCCGCTGGGGCGCCGCCGCGGCGGTATCCGGTTCCGGCCGGCGCGGGCCCGCCTCCTCCAGCCGGTCGACCGTGCGGCGGGCGAGCAGGATGCCGAGCGCCCCGAAGACCAGGGAGCCGACCCCCATCCCGGCCACCACCCCGCGGGGGCCGTAGAGCGTCGCGCCGAGCAGCGCCGGCGGGATCGTCCCGAGCGTCGCCCGGCCCCAGTTCAGCAGCGTCGAGCGCAGCGGGAAGCCGAGGTTGTTGAAGGCGGCGTTGCCGAGGAACAGGAGCCCGTTGAAGAACCAGATCGCGCCGCCGACGAGGCAGAAGAAGCCGAACAGCTCGGCCGCGACTCCCTGCAGGCCGAACAGGCCGGCGAGCCACCCCCGGGCCAGCGCCAGGAGGAGCCAGACCGCGGCGCAGTAGGCCAGCGTCACCCGGATCGCCGCGCCGAGCACGCCGCGCATCCGGTCGAACAGGCCCGCGCCCCAGTTCTGCGCCAGGATCGGGCCGATCGCCCCCGACAGCGCGAACAGGCCGCCGAACGCCACCGGCGTCAGCCGGTCGATCACCGACGCGGCCGCGACCGCGTCCGCTCCGTAGCCGGCAAAAAGGCGTGCCAGGAACGCGCTCGCCACCGAGGGGGCGAGGTTCGTGAGCACGGCCGGACCCGCGACGCCCGCCAGGGCGGCCGCGTCGGCCGGCAGGTCGACCAGCAGGTCGGCGAGGCGCGGCCGGCCGAGAAGCCCGTGCCGGGCGACGCCGCGGACGCCCACCGCCACGAAGGTCGCGCGCGCCGCGCAGACCGTGATCGCCGCGCCCGGGACGCCGAGGCCCGCCCCGAAGATCAGCAGCGGGTCGAGGAGCGCGGTGACCACGGCACCGGCCAGGGTGACCGACATCGCCTGCCGCGCCGCGCCGACCGCGCGCAGCAGGCCCGTGAACAGCATGCCGGCGGCGAGCAGCAGGTTCGACGGCAGGGTGATGTGCAGGAACAGGACGGCCACCCGCAGCGCCTCGCCCCGCGCGCCGATCAGGGCCAGGAGCGGGTCGGCCAGCAGCGCGATCAGCACCGCGATGACGGCGGCCACGAGGCTGCCGAGGACCAGCGCCGAGGTCGCGATGCGCCGCGCCGCCGCGCGGTCGCGGGCGCCGACGGCCTTCCCGACCAGGGCGCCGGCCGCGATCATCAGGCCGATATTCACCGCGGTGGCGAAGAACTGCACGATGCCGGCGAAGCCGACCGCCGCCGTGAGGTTCGGGTCGCCGAGCGTCGAGACGTAGAGCAGCGACAGCAGGTCGACGACGAAGATCGCCATCAGCCCCACCGAGCCGGTGGCGGCCATCACCACGACGTGGCGGAGGATCGAGCCGGTGACGAAGCGGCCCGCCTCCGCCGGGGGCGGCCCGTCGGGCATGTCAGACATCCGGCCCGTCACGCATCCCGGGCGCTGCCTTCAGCCTCGAGCTCGGCCTCCGGATCGGAATCCTCCGCGACGTCCGTCTCCTGCGGCGCCAGGGCGGGCTTCTCCAGGAGCCGCTCGGCGGCCTCGCGCCGGTCGCTGCCCACGAGGTCGCGGGTCTCGGTGCTGAGCGCCCGGGCCGGCCGGACCGGGGCGGTCAGCGGCTCGGGCTTCAGGCCGGCCGCGGCGCCGCGCATCCAGCTGGACCCGTCCGGCAGGGCGCCCGCCTGCTGCAGGACCAGTCGCGCGATGTCGCGCTTGCGCACGTCGTCGGTCCGGGCGGTGGCCGCCTCCGGCGACAGGCCGAGCCCCTCCAGGGCCGCCCGACCGAAGGCGAGGGCGGATTCGGCGGTCTCGCGGATCTGGTAGTCGACGTCCCGGTTCATCAGCTCCACCGCGTGCAGGCGGTCGTAGGCCCGCACGAAGGTCCGCACGCTGGAGAACTCCTCGTGGACGATGTCGACGATCTTGAGGGCGCCCTCCCGGTCGTCGACGCAGATGCAGACCAGCTCGACCCGGCCGATCCCGGCGGCGCGGAGCACGTCGAGGCGCGTGCCGTCGCCGTAGTAGATGCGGAAGCCGAAGCGCGAGGCCGCGCGCAGCTGCTCCACGTCCTTGTCGATCACCGTGACCGGGATGCCCTCGGCCATCAGCACGTGCGTCAGGACCTGCCCGAACCGGCCGAAGCCGATCACCAGCACCCGCGCGTCGCCGCTCTCGGACAGCTCGGTGGAGGGCTCCTCCAGCGCGAAGGTGCTGCGCGCGTTGCGCCGCTCGATCAGCTTGTCGAGACCCTTGGCGGCGATGGGGCCGATCAGCATGGTCAGCGCCGCGAGCGCCACCGCGAAGCGCGTCGCCGTGACGCCGGTGAGGCCGAGATCCTGGGCCTGCGGCAGCAGCACGAAGGCGAACTCGCCCGCGGGCGCCAGGACCGCGGCCCCCCGCAGCGCCCCGAGGGTGTCCGAGCCGAACAGCCGGAACAGGCCGGCCACGATCGCGACCTTGACCAGGATCGCCGCCAGGGTCGCCCCGAACAGGGCCGGCCAGACCTCGCGCACCAGGTTGCCGTCGATCGACATGCCGACGCTCATGAAGAACAGGCCGAGCAGCATGCCGCGGAACGGCTCGATGTCGGCCTCCAGCTGGTGGCGGAAGTTCGACTCGGCCAGCAGGATGCCGGCGAGGAACGCCCCCATCGCCATCGACAGGCCGACCTGCTCCATGAGCAGCGCGGTGCCCAGCACCACCAGCAGCGCCGCGGCGGTCATCACCTCGCGGGCGCCGCTCGCCGCGAGCAGCCGGAAGAACGGGTTCAGGCCGTAGCGGCCGACCAGCACCACCGCGAGGATCGCCGCGAGCGCCTTGCCGGTGGAGACCGCCGCCTCCCCGAGCCAGGACACGTCGGTCGCCTCGCCCGCCGAGGCCAGCAGCGGCATCAGCGCCAGGATGCCGACCACCGACAGGTCCTGGAACAGCAGGACCGCGAAGGCGCGCGCGCCGTAGGCGCTGCCGAGATCGCCGCGCTCCTCCAGGAGCTGCAGGGCCACCGCGGTGGCCGAGAGGGCGAGCGCGAGGCCGATCACCGCGGCGGCGCCGAAGCTGAGACCCGCCACGACGCCCGCGCCGCCGAGCACCAGCGCGCAGACGACGAGCTGCGCGGTGCCGAGGCCGAAGATGTCGCGCCGCATCGAGACGAGCTGCGACAGGTGCAGCTCCAGCCCCACGATGAACAGCAGCAGCACCACGCCGATCTCGGCGACGCTGGCGGCTGTCTCGGGCTCGGCGATCAGCGACAGGCCGGAGGGCCCGATCAGCACGCCGGCCACGAGGTAGCCGAGCACGGCGCTCTGGCCGATCAGCCGGAAGATCGGCACGCCGATCACCGCCGCCGTGAGGAAGGTCAGGACCGGCGGCAGGAAGCTCGCATGTTCGACGGGGCTCGCCATGGTGATCGTCCCGGCGGTTCTGCTGGATCGGCGCAGGTGAGGTCCCCGCTTAGCGCGCACGGGGCCGCGATGCGAGCCGTAAGCGGGTGCCGTTCGGCACCGACGGACCCGCGCGGGGCGGCTCGGCCCGGGCTCGGGAGGCGCGCTCAGCCCAGCAGGCGGGTGCGGGCCCGATGCGAGCCGTCGATGAACTCGAAGCCGCCGGCCGCGCTCAGCATGTGCAGGCGCGTGCCCGGCCAGGCCGCGCCCGGACGGAGGCGCGTCTCGACCCGCTGGGCGTAGGCGTCCTCGTCGAGGCGCAGGATCCGGGCGAGGCCGAGCGCCGCGCCGTAGCCCTGCCGGCAATCCTGGACGGGCCGGATCAGGCCGCCGTCGCGCGCCACGATCGGCCCCGCGGCCCGGGCGGAGCCGATGTCGATCAGCACCGGGTTGTGCCGGTGGGGGGTCCAGGGCCCGCGGAAATGCGGCGCGTGCCAGAGATGGAGCGTGTCGGAGTAGCTGCCGCCGCCGGCCCGGACCGTGGCGAACATCCACCAGCGGCCGCCGTGCTGCAGCAGGGTCGCGTCCCCGGCCACGACCCCGTCGAGGAGCACCGCCTCGTGGACCCAGCCGCGCGGGAAGTCGGTGGCGCGGTAGAGGTCGATCGTCCCGGAGGCGTGCGATTCCGGGATCATCCAGACCTGTCCGTCCGCCTCGAACACGAACGGGTAGGAGAGGTGGGTCTCGAGCTCGAGCACCGGCTCCGGGCGGCCGCGGGGCCCGTTCTCCCCGACATCCACCGCGGCGATCACGCCCTTGCCGCGGCGGTAGTCGAACTCCTCGACGAACAGGGTCACGGCGCCGTTGCGGGCGATCGCGAAGGGATCGGCGTAGAAGCGACGCCCGTCGTCGGGAAGAACCTGCCAGCCGCCTTCGGGATGCCGGCGCAGGTCGATCAGGTCGGGTCCAATCCGAGACGCGCCCGGGATGAGCCCGGGTCCGTCCGCGGTCCCACGCACCAAGGCGCGCCATGATCGGCTTTCTCGCTCCCGCGGCCCATCAGCCACCGATCCAGGCGGATCGCGTCGATCCGACCTANCAGCGGGGCGACCCGAGAGGTCGAGGACGAGGTCGGCGCCGCTGCCGCCGGGCTCCGCGCCCTCGGGGCTCGCCTCGTAGGGCGCGAGGGCCACCGGTTCCGCCGCGGTCGCCAGACCCGGCCGGGGCAGGCCGTGGATGGCGGCCTCCAGGCGGAACAGGAGTTCCGCGTTCGGCGGCAGTCCCTCGGCGTGCTCCGCCCAGGCGACCCGGATCCGATGGTCGGGCCGCTGCCCGAGCAGGTCGAGAAGGCGGATGTGCCAGCCGCGCAGGCACCGGCGGTCGAGCCGCACGGTGACGGTGCGGGGGCGGGAGAGCGTCCCGGGCGACGGCTCCGCCCGGGCGGGAGCCCGGCCGCCGGCCGCCGACGGCCGGTCCGTGCCTCCGATCGCCCGCTCCATCAGCCGGTCGGCCCCACGCCCCGCGTGCCGGATTTCGTATCGACGCTCACGGCGGCCAAACCCAGGATGCGCTCGGTCTCGACCCTCGATACGGTCGAGCCGGGCTCGAATGCTGTTACGCCGCGCCACGATCAAGCACGGCCGCGTGGCTGTCTACCGGTTCAAACTTAACGCGCGGGACGATTTCTGGGCGATGAACCGAAAAAAGCGAAAGTCGGGGCATCAAATAAGCGCGTGTTGGCAGGCGGTGGTACAATGTCGCGCGGCCGTGGCGGCTCGCCGAGGGGAACCCACCTCCAGCTGGACCGTTCGCCAGACAACGACGTGGTGCGGAGACAGGACATGACGCGCAAGACGCTCACGATGCCCCTCGCGGCTATGCTGCTCGCCGCCATTCCGGGGACGGCCTTTGCCTGGGGCGGCGGCGGCGGTGGCGGCGGCGACAGCGGCAGCGGCCTCTCGCCCTACGCGGCCCTGAGCGGGAACGATCGCTCGGCGGGGGTCAACAACGGCAATTATCGCGACCCGGCCCTCGACCCCTACATCCGCACCTACGATCCGGAGGCCGCGGCCCGCTACGTCGCACCCCCGGCCGCGCAGCCGCGCCTGCGCATGCGGCCCTATTACGGACACCCGTACTGAGGCACCCGCGGAGGCCGCCGCGCGGCGGCCCCGTCGCGGTCAGGAGCGTCCGAGCCCGTTCGCCGGCCGGACGCGCTTGAGCGTCCACGGTCCGCCCGAGAGCTTGCAGCCGGTGCCGCGGACGAAGCGGCTGCGGGACGGCGCGATCACGGATGCCAGGAAGTTGCGGCAGATCAGCTCGTCCGAGACGTACGGCAGCCCGGTCGGATTGACCGACCCGTGCAGCCCGGTCTCCGGGTTGTCCCACTTGACCGGTCGTCCGTTGCCCTGCGGATCGAGGGCGACGCTCAGGGCGGCCCGCGCCCGGCGCCAATCCTCCTCGGCGAGGTCGTCCCCGAAACTCACGGGCCGCTTCTCGATGCTGCCGGTGACGGTCGGCTCCTCGACCACGCGCGGCGCCGCCGCCGGGGGATCGCCCCGGAAGACCAGCAGGGGCTGGCTGCAGCCGCTCAGAACCATCGCCAGGGACAAGGCCGATACGGACGCGCCGATAAGCGACCGCCGGCTTGGCCCTTTACACGCGCATCCCCGCATTACACCTGACTCTCGACGGGCTATTCGCTCGACCGAACACGCCGATGTCGGTGCCCCCTCAGGCCCTGGACGCGGCAGGCAGGAGTCTTGGCGTGGATCAGTTAAGGACCGATGACCCGAAGAGCGGGGACTTCACCCTGAGCGAGGACCCCGTCGCGCTGTTCGCCGCCTGGATGAAGGAGGCCGAGGCCTCCGAACCCGAGGACGCGAACGCGATGGCGCTCGCCACCGCCGGCTCGGACGGGCTGCCGGACGTGCGGATGGTCCTGCTGAAGGGCTTCGACGCGAGCGGTTTCGTCTTCTACACCAACACCCAGTCCACCAAGGGCGAGGAGCTGGCGCAGAACCCCCAGGCGGCCCTGGTGCTGCACTGGAAGAGCCTGCGCCGGCAGGTGCGGGCCCGCGGCCCGGTCACGCCGGTGACGGCCGCGGAGGCCGACGCGTATTTCCAGAGCCGCCGGCGGGAGAGCCGGCTCGGTGCGATCGCCAGCCAGCAATCCCGCCCGCTCGCCGACCGCGCCACGCTGATGACCGCGGTGGCGGAGCTGTCCGAGCGCTACGGGGACGGGCCGATCCCCCGGCCCGCGCACTGGACCGGGTTCCGGATCGCGCCGGTGAGCGTCGAGTTCTGGCAGAACGGCGATTTCCGGCTGCACGACCGGGTGCGCTTCACCCGGACGGGCGCGGTCTGGAGCCGGGCGCGGCTCTATCCCTGACCCCGGCCGGAACGCAGAGAGCCCCGGCAGGGCCGGGGCTCTCGCGTCGCGTGGCGGGTGGCGACGAGGCTCAGGCCTCCTCGCCGTCCTTCTTCTCGTCCTCGGAGGTCTCGGCCTCGGCTTCGGCCTTCTCCTCGGCGGCCTCGGCCGACTGCGCCTCGGCGATGGCGGCCTCCTCGGCCTCCACCTCGGCGCCGAGCACCGTCGGCGGCACGATGTTGGCCACCGGGTCGGTCGCCTCGCCGGTGTAGGTGCCGGCCGGGATCTTGATGTCGGAGACGTGGATCACGTCGCCGATCTCGTGGCCCGTCAGGTCGACCTCGATCGCGTCCGGGATCTGGTCGGGGGCGACGTCGAGGCTCAGCGTGTGGGCCACGATGTTGAGGGTGCCGCCGAGCTTCTTGATGCCGGGGGCCGCGTCCTCGTTGACGAAGTGCACCGGCACCTCGACCGTGACGGTCTGGCCCGAGACGACGCGCAGGAAGTCGACGTGCAGCGGCACGCCGGTCACCGGGTCGAGCTGGAAGTCGCGCGGGATCGCGCGGACCTTCTTGCCGCCGGCGTTGATCTCGAACAGCGTGGTCTTGAAGCCGCCGGCGTAGATCAGGGTGCGGGTGCGGATGAGGTCGACCGCGATGGATTGCGGCGGCTGGCCGCCCCCGT
Source organism: Methylobacterium mesophilicum (assembly GCF_036441335.1). Taxonomy (GTDB): domain Bacteria; phylum Pseudomonadota; class Alphaproteobacteria; order Rhizobiales; family Beijerinckiaceae; genus Methylobacterium; species Methylobacterium mesophilicum_B. The sequence continues at coordinate 138,694 of NZ_MLBW01000004.1, read as the reverse complement.
AGATGACGGCGGGAATCTGGCCCTGGCGACGAACGGCCCGGGCGGCCCCCTTGCCGACCCGGTCGCGTGCCACGGCCTCAAGCGTCTTCACAGCGCTCATGGCGTGATCCTTTACGATTGCTGGAGCCGGAAAACGAAAAGGCCGCCCCTGGCGGACGGCCACATCCTTCCCGGCGCGCCCCTGCCTCCAAGGGTGTCTCGGGGGCGCGCCGTGCGCATACACGGGCGGGGGGAGATTGGCAATGCGGCGGCGCGGCCGGCCCAGGGCCGCCCGGCCGTCCGGCCCCGATCACGGGCCCGCCAGCGCCCGCCGCGCCCGGCGCTTCTGCAGCCAGAGCGTCGAACCGAGCGCGATCCCGATCACCAGCGCCGAGACCGCCGTGGTGACCGTGCCGAGGGCGTAGATCTCCGGCGTCGTCACCGTGGTGGTCAGGCCCTGCAGCTCCAGCGGCAGGGTGTTGCGGCCGCCGATCGCCTGGCTGGTGCGGGCGAGCTCGTCGAACGACAGGGTGAAGCCGAACAGCGCGACGCCGACGAGGGCGGGCGCGAGGATCGGCACGACCACGTGGCGCAGCGTCTGCGGGCCGCTGGCGCCGAGGTCGCGGGCGGCCTCCTCGTAGGCCGGGTCGAACCGGTTGAACACCGCGAACATGATCAGCAGGCCGAAGGGCAGCGTCCAGGTGAGGTGCGCGCCCAGCGCCGAGCTGTAGAGGCCCATCAGCGTGCCGTGATCCTGCAGGAACCCCCAGCCGGTGGCGGCGGCCAGCGCCTTGACGGCGTCGTCGATGAGCCGGAACTCCAGCCCGATCCCGAGGGAGACCACGATCGAGGGCACGATCAGGCTCGACACCGCCAGGGCGAAGACGAGGCCGGCGCCGCGAAACTCCTTCCGGAAGGCGAGGCCGGCGTAGAACGCGATTCCCACGGTGAGGGCCATGACCACGAGGCCGAGGGCCAGGGAGCGCCGCAGCGCCGCCCAGATGTCGACGACGCCGACGCCCTCCCACAGCTTGGCGAACCAGTGGGTCGAGACGCCGTTCATCGGGAAGGTCAGGCCGCCGGACGGGCCCTGGAAGCTGAGCGCCAGGATCGTCAGCGTCGGCCCGTAGAGGAACAGGACGTAGAGGGCGAAGACCGCCGCCAGCAGGTAGAAGGCGCGGCCGCGGGGCTGGTCCATCGCTACAGCTCCCGCCGGAGGTCGATCATCCGGGTGAGCCCCAGGATCATCAGCAGCACGGCGGCGAGCAGCACCACGGCGTTGGCGGCGGCGGCCGGGAACTGCAGGTAGGACATCTGCACCTGGATCACCTTGCCGACGCTGGCGATCTGCTGCCCGCCCATGACGCCCACGGTGACGAAGTCGCCCATCACCAGCGTCGTGACGAAGATCGTCCCGATGGCGATGCCGGGCTTGGCGAGCGGCAGGATCACGTTCCAGAGGATCTGCGCGCCGGAGGCGCCGCCGTCGCGCGCCGCCTCGATCAGCCGCCGGTCGATGCGCGCGAGGCTGTTGAAGATCGGCACGATCATGAACACCGTGTCGAGATGCACGAAGGCCAGGACCACCGCGAAGTCGGAGTAGAGCAGGCCGTCGATCGGCGCCCGGATCAGCCCGAGGGTGCGGAGCGTGTCGTTGACGAGGCCGTTGCGGCCGAGCAGCGGGATCCACGAGATCATGCGGATCACGTTCGAGGTCCAGAACGGGATCGTGCAGAGCAGGAACAGGCCCATCCGCACCGTGCCGGAGCGGATGTGGAAGGCCAGGAAGTAGGCGATCGCGAAGCCGAGCGGCAGGGTGATCGCCAGCGTCAGCGCGACGAACTTCACCGTCGACAGGTAGGTGCGCAAAGTCGTGCAGAGGTCGGCCGACAGGCAGCCGTCGAACACGTCGACGTAGTTCTGCAGGGTGAGCGCCGGGATGATCTCGTACTCGTTGTACTCCCAGAGCGAGACGATGCCGGTGAGCACCAGCGGCACCACCAGGAAGACGAGGAAGACGAGGGCCAGCGGCGCGGCCTGGAGATAGGCGAGGGCGCGGCCGCGCGGGCGGGGCGCGACGGTGGGCGTGGCGGTCTGCTCGGCGACGGCGGCGGGCAGGGCGAGATCGGTCATCGGGCTCGTCCCACGCGCGCCGACAGAGCCCGGCCCCCGCAGCCGGTAGGGGGGAGGGCGGAGCGGAGCCCGCTCACGCCGCGATGAACTCGTTCCACTTGCGCACCATGTAGGTGTTCTCGTCCATCACGGCGTTCCAGCAGGCGACCGCGCCCATCCGCGCGTCGAAGGAGCCGCCGTCGCGGGTGGCGCCGGCCTTCTCGATCAGCGTGCCGTCGGGGCCGAGGATGTCCTTCTCGGCGGGCTTGCCCTCCATCCAGAAGGCCCATTCGTAGGGCTGCATGTTCGCCTGGGCGGTCTCCAGCACGGCCGAGTAGTAGCCCTGCCGGTTGAGATAGGCCCCGGCCCAGCCGGACAGGAACCAGTTGATGAAGTCGTAGGCGGCGTCGAGCTTCTTGCCGCTCAGGGTCTTGGGGATGCCGAAGCCCGAGGCCCACGCCCGGTAGCCCTCCTTCAGCGGCTGGTAGGTGCAGGGCACGCCCTGCGCGCGGACCTTGGTGACGGCGGGCGACCACATCGACTGGATCACCGTCTCGCCCGAGGCCATCAGGTTCACGGATTCGTTGAAGTCCTGCCAGAAGGCTCGGAACTGTCCGGCGCGCTTGGCCTCGATCAGCACCTTGATGGTGCGGTCGATCTCGGGCTTCGTCATGTTGCCCTTGTCGCCGTAGGTGTAGTCGCCGGTGGCCTCCACCACCATGGCGGCGTCCATGATGCCGATCGACGGGATGTTGAGGATCGAGGCCTTGCCCTTGAAGGCCGGGTTGAGGAGTTCCCTCCAGCTCGTGACGGGCACCTTGATCAGGTCCGGCCGGATGCCCAGCGTGTCGGCGTTGTAGACGGTGGGGATCAGCGAGATCCACTGCGTCTGCTCGCCGGCAAACTTCTTGGAGTCGGGACCCTCCAGGTAGAAGACCTTCTTGGGCGCCGTGCCCTGGTCGCCGATCGTCTTGCCCGCGACCTCGCCCTTGGTGAAGACCGAAGAGATCTTGTCGGCGAGCTTGATCCGCTTGGCGTCCATGCCCTGCAGATTGCCCGACGGAAGGATCTTCTTGAGGCTGAAATACTCGGTGTCGATCAGGTCGAAGGAGTTCGGCTGGGTGACGGCGCGCTTGGTCACCTCGTCGGTCACCACCGGTATGTATTCGAGGGTGATGCCGAGATCCTCCTTCACCTTCCGGGCGATGTCGGCGGACTGGTTCACCGCGGTGCCCAGGTAGCGCAGGGTCACGGGCTCGGCGGCGTGCACCGCTGGGAAGCCGGTCACCGGCGTCGCGGCCAGCGCGGCGGCCCCCTTCAGGAGCGTGCGCCGGCTCGGCTTCTGGGGCAGGTCCATGGTGGTCTCCGTTAGGCGTCGAGACGGTGGGCGGCGGCAGCGTCCCAGCCGACCGGGATCGTCTCGCCCAGGCGGAGCGGCCGGGCGGCGAACGCCGCGTCGCTGAGGATCGCCGTGAGGGCGGCGGGGCTCTCGGGCGCGCGCTCCAGCCCCTCGGCGTCGAGGCCGACATGGACGCTGGTGCCCTGGTACTCGACCGCCACCACCCGGGCCGGCAGGGCGGCGGGGCCGGCCTCGGCACCGAGCCGCATCCGGTCGGCCCGCACGGCGACGAGCCCCTCGGGCAGCCGGATCACGTTGTGGCCGCCGATGAACCGGGCCACGAAGGCGGTGGCCGGGCGCTCGAACACGGTGCGCGGGTCGGCGGCCTGCTCGATCCGGCCGGCATTCATCACCACCACGAGGTCGGACAGCGCCATCGCCTCCTCCTGGCTGTGGGTGACGTGGATGAAGGTGAGGCCGAGCTCGGTCTGGATCCGCTTCAGCTCGACCCGCATCCGCACCCGCAGGAACGGATCGAGGGCCGAGAGCGGCTCGTCGAGCAGCAGCACCTTCGGGCCGGTGACCAGGGCGCGGGCGAGCGCCACGCGCTGCTGCTGGCCGCCGGAGAGCTGGGCCGGCAGGCGCCCGGCGAGGTGGCCCATCTGGACGAGATCGAGCATCGCCATCGCCTTGGCGCGGCGCTCCGCCCTGCCGATCCCGCGCATCTTCAGGCTGAAGGCGACGTTGTCGCGCGCGTCGAGATGCGGGAACAGCGCGTAGCTCTGGAACATCATGGCGGTGCCGCGCTCGGCCGGCGGCGCGTCGCCCACCGCCTTCGGGCCGATCACCACCGCGCCCGCGCTGGCGCGCTCGTGGCCGCCGATCATCCGCAGGGTAGTGGTCTTGCCGCAGCCGGACGGGCCGAGCAGGCAGCAATAGGCCCCGGACGGCACCTTCAGGTCGACAGCGTCGACCGCGATGGCCGCACCGTAGCGCTTGGTCAGGCCGATCAGCTCGACATTCATGCGAGGCTCCCCCCGGAGATCAGGCAAGCGGCGGGCCAGCGCGGCCGTCAGGCCTCCCGCCGCTCGGCCGGATCGACCGCCCGGTCGAGCACCCGCCCGCGCCCCGGCTCGGACAGGACCCTGCCGTCCTCGGCGATCACCGCCCCGCCCGCGACGGTCATCACCGGCCATCCGGTGACCTCGAAACCCTCCCACGGCGTGTAGTCGGAGCCGTGGTGGAGGATCTCCTGGCGGATGGTCTCGCGCTTGTGGGGATCCCACAGGGTCAGGTCGGCGTCGAAGCCCGGGGCGATCGAGCCCTTGCGCGGGTACAGCCCGTACAGCTTGGCGTGGTTCGTGGCGGTCAGCGCGGCGAACTGGTTGAGGCTGATCCGCCCCTTCGAGACCCCTTCGGAAAAGAACACCGGCAGCCGCGTCTCGATGCCGGGGATGCCGTTCGGGATCCAGCGGAACGAGGTCTTCCCGCGCGGGTTCAGCTTGCCCTGCGGGTCGTCGTAGCGGAACGGGCAATGGTCGGAGGAGACCACGTCGAAGACCCCGCGCCGGATGCCCGACCAGACCGCCTCCTGGCTCTCGACGTCCCGCGTCGGCGGCGAGCAGACGTACTTGGCCCCCGCCATGGGATCCTCGTAGCCGAGCCCCTTCATGTCCTCGGCCGTCAGCGTCAGGTATTGCGGGCAGGTCTCGGCCCGGATCTTCAGGCCGCGTCCTTGAGCCCAGGCGATCTGCTCGGTCGCCTCGCGGCCCGAGACGTGGACGATCACGATCGGCAGGTCGATCAGCTCGGCGTGGCTGATCGCCCGGTGGGCCGCCTCCCGCTCGACGATCTCCGGGCGCGACAGGGCGTGGCCGTAGGGCCGGGTCTCGCCCGCCCGCTCCAACTTCTCGCTGAGGTAGCGGATCGCGTCGTAGCCCTCGGCGTGGACCATGACCCGGGCGCCCTGCCGCCGCGCGACGTGGAACACGTCGAGGAGCTGGCGGTCGTTCAGCACGAGGTCGTCGTAGGTCATGAAGACCTTGAACGAGGTGTAGCCGTCGGCGACCAGCGCCGGCAGCTCCTGGCCGAGCACCGCCTCGGTCGGGTCCGCGATGATCATGTGGATCGCCACGTCGACGTGGCACTGGCCCTCGGCCCTGGCCCGGTAGGCGTCGACGGCGCCGCGCAGGGAGGCGCCCCGGGGCTGGAGCGCGAAGGGCATCACGCAGGTGGTGCCGCCGGCCGCCGCCGCCCGGGTGGCGCTGGCGAAGTCGTCGGCCATGACGATGCCGGGGCCGGAATCCTGGGCGATGTGGACGTGGCTGTCGATGCCGCCCGGCAGGACCAGCAGGCCGGAGGCGTCGATCACCCGGGCGGCGTCGGCGATGCCCTCGGCCACCGCGACGATCCGGCCGCCGCGCACGCCGACATCGGCCCGCACCGTGTCGCTCGCCGTGACCACCGTGCCGCCCCGGATGGCAAGGTCGAATTCGGGCATGCCGCTCACTCCTCCGCGCCGTCGGGCGCGCCGGGCCGATGCACGGTCCGCGCCGATTCGGGCGGACGGGTCGGCACGGCAGGAGGTCACAGGCGGCCGCGCGGGTCCAGCGGGCCGCGCCACACGCGGAACGGCCCGACGCCACGGTTCCGGCCGAGATCTTCGGTCGTGATCGCTCGCCCCGTCATCACGGGCGCAGCGAAGTGACCCAGGGCTGCGCGACGCCGGTAAGCGGAACGGATTCCTGGACATCGATGACCGGCAGGGCAACATCGGACATGGCGTGTCTCCCGCCCGGCGAAGCGGGCCGCAGCATTCACCGGCGGGACCGAGCGGGAGAGAAGCCGCGCTGCCGATCAGCGGACAGATCAGGCCAATCTCCGGCGAACAGGAGCCGCCCATGACGGACCAGCCCAAGACGATCTTCGTGCTCACCGGGGCCGGCGTCTCGGCCGAGAGCGGACTCGGCACGTTCCGGGACCGCGGCGGGATCTGGGCGCGGTTCGACCCGATGAAGCTCGCCACCCCGGAAGCCTACGCGGCCGATCCCGACACGGTGCTCGACTTCTACGACCATCGCCGCCGCGGCGCGGTCGCGGCCGAGCCGAACCCCGCGCACTTCGCCCTGGCCCGGGCCGAGGCGCGGCTCGCCGCGCGCGGCGGGCGGCTGTTCCTGTGCACCCAGAACGTCGACGACCTGCACGAGCGGGCCGGCTCGCGGGCGGTCACCCACATGCACGGCGAGCTGCTCAAGGCCCGCTGCTGCGCCTGCGGCGCGGTCACGCCGTGGCGCGCCGATCTGAGCCGGGCGGATGACTGCCCCGCCTGCGGCACACCGGGCCGGCTGCGGCCGGACGTGGTCTGGTTCGGCGAGATGCCGATGCACCTCGACGCGATCGAGGCGGCGCTCTCCGAGGCCGACCTGTTCGTGGCCGTGGGCACGTCGGGGGCGGTCTACCCGGCGGCGGGCTACGTGCGGCAGGCCCGGGCCCTCGGCATCCCGACCTGCGAGGTCAATCTGGAGCCGTCCGACAACGCCGACGCCTTCGACGAGGCCCGCTACGGGCCGGCGAGCACCGCGCTGCCGCGCTACCTGGCCGAACTCGGCCTCTAGGCGGGCGCGGGACCGGCCTGCCAAGCCGTTGTGCGGACAGGGTTTCCCGATCCACGATCCGCCGGAACGGGCCGGGACCACAATCCTAAATGACGCGAATCACATCGGCGCGAGCTGTCAAGAACTGGTCGGGCAGTTGCCCACGGGTTACAACAGTCAAGCTCGGGATCGGCGTCGCGGCCTACCCGAGCGTTCGTTGAAGCCACAAGGGGAAGCAACTACCCATGCAGCACTTCACCGTAACCGACCGCGAGCGTGACACCGTCCTGGCGGCGCTGCGCTACTACCAGTTCTACCGGATGCAGGGTCACCCCTTCGACCCCCGTCAGGATCATCTGATCGACACCATCGCCGGCCGGGCCGGCGAGGCGCTGGACCTCGCCGAGATCGACGATCTCTGCGCCGGCCTGAACGGCAACCCGCACGCCCTCGCCGCCGCGGCGGCCTGAGGCAGCTTCCGGGGCGGCCGAGGCCGCCCTCGACGCCCCCGCGACCGGCCCAGGGACGGGGCCGGAGGACGGGTCACCTCCGAGATGAGCGGGCCACCGCCGCCGGAGCGAACCCTCCTCACCGGGGCCGGGCCTCGCGCCCGAACCACACCCCGCCGACGCGCATCCGGGCCCGCCCCGCGGCGCGTCGGTCCGACGGGCGGGTCCGCGCGGCGGGCCCCCCGAAAGGCCGGTTTCGCGCGAGGTCGAAACGTGGCCTAACGGATGCGCGACGGCCGCGGGGCCGCGCCTTCCGGGAGCGCCGAGGCCGATGATGCGGACGGGTTCGCGACGGATCCGCCGCGGCGTGCTGCGGGGCGCCGGCCTCCTGCTCCTCGGCCTGAACTGCGGGTGAGTCCCCGGCAGCGCGTAGTACCGCGGCGGCCGCGGCCCTGGTGCGGGCGACGCCGCGGCAGGCGGGCGAGTTCACCTGCCTCGGCCAGATGTTCCGCACGGTGACCGCCGCCGTGCTCCCGGCGCTGCCGGTCCCGGCCGAGCGCGTCGTGGTCGACGTCTCCGGCGACGGGATCGACAACTGCACCGACGCCGACAGCCTCGCGGAGGCGCACCGGTCGCTGCTCGACACCGGCGCGACGGTCAACGGCCTGCCGATCCTGGTGCCGGGCGAGAACGACGTGGTCGGGGCCGGGGCCTACCGGGCGCCCGGCTACGGCCTGCTCCCGACGCCCCTGCCGCAGGCGCGCACGAGCCTGGAGCAGTGGTACCGCGCCCATGTCATCGGCGGTCCGGGGGCGTTCCTGCTGGCGGCCGCCGGCTACGGCGACTTCGCGCGGGCGCTGCGGCGAAAATTCGTGATCGAGATCAGCGCGCTGGGTCGGTAGGGGCTCTTGCCCCGGGCGTGCGTCACGCGGATCGAATCGCGCTTGCGGCCGGCACTGAGCCTACCGCGAGGGGCCGGCGCGGACCTGACGAAGGCTCCCGGTATCGCGCGCTCCGGCATCGCGAGCGAAGCGAAGTGACCCAGGGCAGCGCGACCCCAAAAGGCCTGGCGCGACCCTGGATTGCTTCGCTCCGCTCGCAAAGACGGTGGGACCGAAGCGGACAGTCAGAGAGCGTATCAGCCTCTCAGGGGGCCTTCTTCAACTGCTGCTCGGCGCGGGTGAGCGCCGCCTCGCAGGCCGTCGCGTCGCCCTTCCGGTCGGCCGTGCGGGCCTCTTCCAGGGCGACCTTCGCCTGCTGGGCGGCGTCCGCGCCCTGGCCGGCCTGGGCCGCCTTCTCCGGGGGGGCCTGCGGCGACTCGTTCGCCCGCTGCCCCTCCGTCCCGGTGAGCCCCTCGCCGCCGCGCTTGGCGGCGTTGCCCTGGCCGCCGGTATTGGCCGAGATCGACTGGCTCACCTCGGACTGGACCCGCTTCGACACGCCGTCGATCCGGTCCCCGCAGGGCGAGGCGAGGGCGGGGGCCGCCGTCAGGATCAGGGTCAGGCAGGCCGTGAGGGCGGGACGCATCATCGGGTCGGGTGCTTTCCAAAAAGAAGGGGCCGCGGGTTCCCCCACGGCCCCAACGCCTCGCGGCGGGTGACGGTTCAGGCGCTCAGCTGATCGCGGATCGGCAATTGCCGGACCCGGCGGCCGGTGGCCGCGAAGATCGCGTTGGCGATCGCCGGCGCCACCGGCGGCACGCCGGGCTCGCCGACGCCGCCGAGCGGACCGTCCCAGTTGCCGCTCGGCACGAGGTGCACGCGGACCGCCTTCGGGGCCGCGTCGATCCGGAGGACCTCGTAGCCGTCGAAGTTGTTCTGCACCGCCCGGCCCTGCTTGAAGGTGATCTCGGAGGTGAGGGCGAGCCCCATCCCCATGACCACGGCGCCCTCCATCTGCGAGCGGATGCGCTCCGGGTTCACCTGCGGACCGCAATCGACCGCGATGTCGATCGCCTTCACCTGGACCTGGCCCTTGTCGTCGACCTCCACCTCGGCCGCCACCGCCGTGTAGGTGACGAAGCTGTAGTGGCCGGCGATGCCGAGGCCGGTGCCCTTGGGCATCTGCCGCCCCCAGCCCGCGCCCTTGGCGGCCGCCTCGATCACGCCGCGCAGGCGGCCGGTCTCGATCGGGTAGAGCTTCGGGTCCTCGCCGTAGTTCCAGACGTCACCGATCTCGGTCGGGCTGATCTCGCGATCCGGTCCGATGAGCGCGAGCAGGTACTCCTTCGGCTCGCGGCCGGCGGCGTGCGCCAGCTCCGACACGAAGGACTGGATCGCGAAGGCGTGCGGGATGTTCGACACCGAGCGGAACCAGCCGACGCGGACATGGGCGGCGGCCTCGGGGTTCTCCAGCCGCATGTTCGGGATGTTGAGCGGGGTGTTGACCAGCCCCATCCCGAGCTCGAACGGCAGCTCGTGCTTCGGATCGGGCGCGAAGATCGAGCCGATCGTCGGCGCCACCGAGCGGTGCAGCCACGCCACCGGCATGCCCTTGTCGTCGAGGCCGGCCTCAAGGTGCTCCACCGAGATCGTGTGGTAGAAACCGTGGTGGAGGTCGTCCTCGCGGGTCCAGGCGAGCTTCACCGGCGCGCCGCCGACGGCCTGCGAGCACAAAGCCGCCTCGACAACGTAGTCGGGCTTGGACTTGCGGCCGAAGCCGCCGCCGAGCAGCGTCACGTTCACCTTGACCTTGTCGTCGGGCAGCATCAGCGCCTTCATCAGGCGGTCGTTGGCCGCCTGCGGACCCTGGACGCAGGCCCAGGCCTCGCAGAACCCGTCCTTCACGCGGGCCACCGCCGCCGGGGGCTCCATGGGGGCCTGGGCGAGGTGCGGCACGAAGTACTCGGCCTGGACCTTGGTCTTGGCCTTGGCCATCGCGCCGTCGACGTCGCCCTGCGTGCGCACGACCTTGCCGGGCTTGCGCGCGGCGGCCTCCAGCTCCTTGCGGAACGCGTCGGTGTCGTAGCCGGCGTTCGGGCCGTCGTCCCAGGTGATCTTGAGGGCGTCGCGCGCCTTCAGGGCCGCCCAGGTGTTCTTGGCGACCACCGCCACGCCGCCGAGCGGCATGAACTCCGTGGGAATCGGGGTGGCGTCGATCTTGAAGATCTTCACGACGCCCGGGACCTTCTTGGCCTCGCTATCGTCGAAGGACTTCACCGTGCCGCCGTAGACGGCCGGGCGCGCGACGACCGCGTAGAGCATCCCGTCGAGCTTGGTGTCGAGGCCGTAGATCGCCTTGCCGGTGGTGATGTCGACATTGTCGATCAGCCCGATCTTGCCGGTGCCGATGTAGCGGAAGTCCTTCGGGTCCTTCAGCTTGACGTCGGTGGGCACCGGCAGCTCGGCGGCCGCCTGCGCCACCGCGCCGTAGCCGAGGGTGCGGCCCGACTTGGCGTGGGTCAGCGTGTGGTTGACGGCCGTGACCTCGGAGGCCGGCACGCCCCACTGCTTGGCCGCGGCCTGGATCAGCATCAGCCGCGCGGCCGCGCCGGCGTGACGGAAATGCTGGAAGAAGTGGCGGGTCGAGCGCGAGCCGTCGGTGTCCTGGTTGCCGAAGCGGGTCTCGTCGCCCCAGGCCTGGACCACCTTCACCTTCGACCAGTCGGCCTCCAGCTCGTCCGCGACCGTGAAGGCCACCGAGGTGCGGATGCCCTGGCCCATGTCGGAGCGGTGGTTGGTCACCGTGACGGTGCCGTCCGGCGCGATCGCGACGAAGACCTTCGGATCGTCCCGCCAGCCATGCGGCATGCCGTCGGCGCCGAACTTCTGCTCCTTCTGCTCCTGGGTCTGGGTCTCGTCGGCCCGGGCGGGTCGGAGCGAGAGGGCCAGAACCAGGGCGCCGGCGCCGCCGAGGATGCCGCGGCGGCTGACATTGTCGAGGGCCGGCTTGGTGCCGGCGGCGAGTTCGGCGCTCAGCTTGGCGTCGTGGATCACAGGCGCTCTCCCTTGCTGGCGGGCGCCGGCTGGCCGGCGGCCTGGTGGATCGCGGCGCGGATGCGCGGGTAGGTGCCGCAGCGGCAGATGTTGCCGCTCATCGTGGTGTCGATGTCGTCGTCGGTGGGCTTGGGCGTGTCCTTGAGCAGGGCGGCCGCCTGCATGATCTGTCCGCACTGGCAGAAGCCGCACTGGGCGACGTTCTGGTCGCGCCACGCCACCTGCACGGGGTGGTTGCCGTCCGGCGACAGCCCCTCGATGGTGACGACCTCCTGGCCCGCGGCCGCCGAGACCGGCGTGATGCAGGCGCGGGTCGCCGCGCCGCCGAGATGGATGGTGCAGGCGCCGCAGAGCGAGACGCCGCAGCCGAATTTGGTGCCGGTGAGCCCGAGCTCGTCCCGCAGGTACCACAGCAGCGGCATGTCGGGGTCGCCGTCGAAGCTGCGCGCAGCCCCGTTCACGGTGAGTTTGATCATCGTTGCGTCCTGTCTGGCGGCGCCGGAGCGGCGATCAGTCGGGTCTGAGCCGGGCCTTCGGCCAGGACCGGATTTGCCGGCTAACGTTCACCGATGCGGCCGGGCCGCCGGGCTAACGCTCAAGCTCAGAATAATAAATATTCTAAGGCACCCGGCGGGGTGGGCGCAACGCGGGGACGCGGCCGGTCATCCCCGAGCCTCTGCGCCGCGGGCATGCCGCGTGCGGCGGCGCACATGGGTGGCCATCGACACGGAGACGCAGGCTGGTCGATCCAGGCTGGCGGCCCTGTCCGCCGCATGCTGCGGACGCGGTTGGTTCGAAGCGCGAACGCACCGTTGCGCCCCGATTCAGGGCGTCGATCCTGAGTCGTTTCGCTCGCGATGACGGCGTTTCGCGTCGAACTCAGAGCCCCTGACACTGACTCACTCTGGATTCGATCGAGGCACGTCGGTCGCAGACCGTCACGGCGCGGTCTCCAGGTCCGTCCTGCGAAACTCGTCGGCCGTGGCCAAAATCGGCGTGCGGTAGAACCGTGCCGCCGCATAGTGGAGACAATCGCCGAGGTTGAGGCCGTGGCGGCCGGCCCGGTATCGATGCGCGGCCGACAGGGCGAGCGCCCTCGTCTCGCGGGCCGGCGGCAGGTCGCAGATCTCGATGCCCCTGGCTTCGAGAAATTCGAGGACGATCGGCCCGACCGCCTCAACCGTCATGTCGAACTTGTCGGGCCGCGCGAGGGCCAGCACCGTTTCGAGGACGGCCACGGGCGACGTTCTGCACTGGCGTGCCGAGGCGAGCGCCGTGGAGATCCGCTCGGCCTCGGGCTCGTCGGCGAGCAGGGCGACGATCGCGGACGCATCCACGAACATCAGACGCTTTCCCACATCGCGTCGTACACGTCCCGCGCGAGAGGCACCCGTGCGGTCTCGCTGAGCGCGACCCCGTGCTTCTGGCGCACCCGTGCGGCGGTCTCCCGCGGTGACTCTTCCCGGTGGCGGCGCTCGATCGCCTCACGCATGGCGATGACGATCGCCTCGGTGATACCGACTCCCGCCAGGGCGGCGAACCGGCGTGTCAGCGCGTCGGCCTCGGGATTGTTGACGTTGATCGGCATGCAGGCGGCCCTCGGCCACGATGTAGATAATCGCTTCCGCCAATCTACACCAGCGTGCGGCCCTCAGACCGTCACCTGCGTCCCGACCTCCACCACGCGCCCGGTCGGGATCTGGAAGAAGTCCGTGGCGTCGTTGGCGTTCTTGGCGAGGGTGATGAAGATCCGGTCCTGCCAGAGCGGCATGCCGGAATGGGCCGCCGGCCGGATCGAGCGGCGCGACAGGAAGAACGACGTCGCCATGATGTCGAACTTGAAGCCCTGGCGGCGCAGCAGCACCAGCGTCTTCGGGATGTTCGGCGTCTCCATGTAGCCGAACTTCATCACGACCCGGTAGAAATGCGGGCCCACCGGCTCGATCCGCACCTTGTCGGCCTCGTTCGAGCGCGGCGTGTCCACCGTCTCGACGGTGAGGATTACGTTCTTCTCGTGCAGCACCTTGTTGTGCTTGAGGTTGTGCAGGAGCGCCGCCGGGGCGATCTCGGGATCGCTCGTCAGGAACACCGCGGTGCCGCGCACGTGGTGGGGCGGGCTCTTCTCCAGCATCCCGACCAGCTCGACCAGCGGCACGTCGGTCTTGCGGGTCTTGTTGAACAGGATCGTCACCCCGCGCACCCAGGTCCACATCAGGATGACGAGGCCGCCCGCGAGCAGGAGCGGCACGTAGCCGCCCTCCACCACCTTGATCAGGTTGGAGAGCAGGAACAGGAACTCGAGGACGATGAAGGGCAGCATGACGGCCGCCGCCGCCACGGGCGACCATTTCCACATGCGCCACATCACCAGGAAGGTCAGCGAGGCGGTGAGCAGCATCGTGCCGGTCACCGCGATGCCGTAGGCCGAGGCGAGCGACGACGAGGTCTTGAACAGCACCGCCAGCAGCACGACGCCGATCATCAGGAGCGTGTTGATCTGCGGCAGGTAGATCTGGCCGGCATGCGACTCGGAGGTGTGGCGGATCTCGAGCCGCGGCAGAAGCCCGAGCTGGATCGCCTGCCGGGACAGCGAGAAGGCGCCGGTGATCACCGCCTGGCTCGCCACCACCGTGGCGATCGTCGCGAGCAGCACCATCGGCAGCAGGCCCCAGGCGGGCACCAGCTGGAAGAACGGGTCGGCCGTGTCGGGCTTCTCCAGCACGAGGGCCGCCTGGCCGAGATAGTTGAGGGCCAGCGCCGGGAAGACGAGGCCGATCCACGCCACCTGGATCGGCTTGCGGCCGAAATGGCCGAGATCGGCGAACAGGGCCTCGGCCCCGGTCACCGCCAGGAACACGGCGCCGAGCGCCACCAGCGCGCCGGTGCCGTGACCGAGGAGGTAGACGACGGCGTGCACGGGATTGACCGCGCGGAACACCTCCGGATGCAGGGCGATGTGCGGCAGCGCCGCGAGCGCCATGGCGAGGAACCACACGATCGTCACCGGCCCGAAGAACGACGCCACCTTCCCGGTCCCGCGGTTCTGCACGAGGAACAGCGCGACGATGATCACCACGGTGATCGGCAGGACGTAGTCGTCGAGGGCGGGCGTGACGAGCTTCAGGCCCTCCACCGCCGAGAGGACCGAGATCGCCGGCGTGATCACCGCGTCGCCGTAGAACAGCGAGGCGCCCAGCAGCCCCAGCATGAAGACGATGCGCGAGCCGCCCAGCGCCTTCCGGGCCAGCGCCATGAGCGAGAGGATGCCGCCCTCGCCGTTGTTGTCCATGCGCAGCAGGATCGCGACGTACTTGACCGTCACGATCATGAAGAGGGCCCAGAGGATCAGCGACACGGTGCCAATCACCTCCTCGGGCAGCAGGATGCCGTCGGTCCGGGCCGGGACCAGCGCCTCCCGGAACGCGTAGAGCGGGCTCGTGCCGATGTCGCCGTAGACGACGCCGACCGAGCCGACCAGCAGCGTCCAGAACCCGGCATGGCCGTGGCGCGTCTCGGCCTTCTCCGGAGCATCGAGCGTGCCGGAGGTCGCCGGTCCCTGGACGGGACCCTCGCCCTCTGCCGCCGGGGCGGCCTCGCGCGCGGTGTCGGACGCCGCGGGCGCGGGCTGGGCTGCTACGCCGGGTGCGAAGGTGTGGCTCATGCGATTGTCGGAAGCTCGGGCGTGGCCGGCGCTTCGCGGTTCGGCTCAGGGGCCTGTCGGGGCCGGGCAGAAAACGCGAAGACTCCGCCGAACCGTGCGGGCCGGCCACCGGGCCGACCGCTCGCGGGATCGTGCGGCCTTGCTACCATGCCCTCGTGCGCCCGGAAACCGTGTGCACCCGCGAAGAACGCGGAGCTGGGTCTCGGCTCGCCCGCGGCACCCCGGAACGACGGCGGGGGGCGACGCGGTCTCGTCTCGGGGGACGGACGCGCCGACCCGCCCCGCGTCTCACTCCGCGGCGGTGCGCGTGCCGCCCTGGCCGAATCGGCGCTGGATGTAGTCGATCACGATCGTCTCGAAGTCCTTGGCCAGGGTCGGGCCGCGGAGCGTCATCGCCTTCTTGCCGTCGATGAAGACCGGCGCGGTCGGCGTCTCGCCGGTGCCCGGCAGCGAGATGCCGATATCGGCGTGCTTCGACTCGCCCGGGCCGTTCACGATGCAGCCCATCACGGCGACGTTCAGCCCCTCGACGCCCGGATAGGTCTTCTTCCACTCCGGCATCGAGGTGACGATCCAGTTCTGGATGTCGCGGGCCAGCTCCTGGAACGTGGTCGAGGTCGTGCGGCCGCAGCCCGGGCAGGCCGCCACCATCGGCACGAAGGTGCGGAACCCCATGGTCTGCAGGAGTTCCTGGCTGGCCTTGACCTCGACGGTCCGGTCGCCGCCCGGCTCGGGGGTCAGCGAGTAGCGGATCGTGTCGCCGATGCCTTCCTGGAGCAGCACGCCGATGGCGGCCGAGGCCGCCACCAGGCCCTTCGAGCCCATGCCGGCCTCGGTGAGGCCGAGATGGATCGCGTAGTCCGAGCGGCGCGCCACCTCGCGGTAGACGGCGATCAGGTCCTGCACCGCCGAGACCTTGGCCGAGAGGATGATCTTGTTCTGCGGCAGGCCGAGTTCCACGGCGCGGTCGGCCGAGCTGATCGCCGAGCGGACCATCGCCTCGCGCATCACCGCCCGGGCGTCGATCGGCCGCGGCGCCCTGGCGTTCTCGTCCATCAGGTGGGTGAGCAGCTCGCCGTCCAGCGAGCCCCAGTTGGCGCCGATCCGCACGGTCTTGTTGTGCTTGATCGCCTGCTCGATGATCGACGAGAACTGCGTGTCCTTCTTGTCCTTGAATCCGACGTTGCCCGGGTTGATCCGGTACTTGGCCAGCGCCTCGGCGCAGGCCGGGTGGTCGGCGAGCAGCTTGTGGCCGATGTAGTGGAAATCGCCCACCAGCGGCACGTGGACGCCGATCCGGTCGAGGCGCTCGCGGATCTTCGGCACCGCGGCCGCCGCCTCGTCGCGGTCGACCGTGATGCGCACGAGCTCCGAGCCGACCCGGGCGAGCTGGGCGACCTGCGCCACGGTGGCGTCGATGTCGGCCGTGTCGGTGTTGGTCATCGACTGGACGACGATCGGGGCGCCGCCGCCGACCGTCACCGCGCCGTCGCCCTCGCCGACCGTGACGCCGACGGTGCGGTGGCGCGGGGCGGGGCCGGCGATCTCCGGGCCGCCGCCGGCCAGCGGATTGTCGGCGGGGTTCTCGGAACGGGTGGCTTCCATGACTTCCATCGTGGACTTTCGCGGGCGCGCCTCGCGGGTGCCGGAGCCGTGACGGCTGCCGGACCGGTCCCGGGGACACGCCTCGCCGGAACTTCGGGGCTGCCGCGGGTTAGCTGCGGATGACCCGGCGCCGCGTCAACCCGGCGCCGCGCGGGGCAGCATCGCGCAGGACAGCATCGCGGCTGTCATGTCGTATCCGGGCGCGGATGTCGAGTTTCCTGCACGTCCCGCAGGCACCTGCCGCCGGCGCCGGCCGGTTTTCGTCGGCCTCTGTTGCCGATTCGCTCGTGCCGGCGCGGGCGCCGGCGCGGCGGGCGTCGCGGGGGACGGCACGGGGCGGATGCCGGTCCGCGATCCCGGCGCACGGTTGATGCTGCACTGCAGCATCCCATCTGTACGGTGGATCAGGAGGCCGACATGAGCGAGCAATTCGGCGGCACCGAGCCGCACAACCCTGCCACCGCCGTTCCCGAATCGCCCGTCACGGACGCGGTCGAGGCGCAGCCCGCGCAGGCGCCGGGCGCCGCGCTGGCCGGGCCTCGGGCCGAGAAGCCGGTGGCGCTCGCGCTCCAGGGCGGCGGCGCGCACGGCGCCTTCACCTGGGGCGTGCTCGACGCCCTCATCGAGGACGGCCGCCTCGGCTTCGAGGCGGTGACCGGGGCGAGCGCCGGGGCGATGAACGCCGTCGTCCTGGTGGATGGCTGGCTCAAGGGCGGCCCGGACGGGGCCCGCGAGGGCCTGGAGCGGTTCTGGCGCGAGGTCAGCCTCGACGGCGATCTGGGGCCGGCCCAGCGCAACGTCGTGAGCGGCCTGTTCAGCCTGTGGAAGGGCAATCCGGTGGCCGAGTTCTGGGCCAAGATGCTGGCGCCGAGCCCCTACGTGTCGAACCCGCTCAACATCAATCCGCTGCGCAAGGCGCTCGCCGAGCAGGTCGATTTCGACCGCCTGCGCGAGGCCGACACGGCGGGCCTGTTCGTCTCGGCCACCAACGTCTGGACCGGCAAGCTCGCGGTGTTCGAGCGCGAGCGCCTGACCGTCGACCACCTGATGGCCTCGGCCTGCCTGCCCACCGTCTTCCAGGCGGTGGAGATCGACGGCGTGCCCTACTGGGACGGCGGCTATCTCGGCAACCCGCCGCTCTACCCCCTGCACCGCGGCGCTCAGACCCGCGACATCGTGCTCGTCCAGATCAACCCCGTGGAGCGGCGCGAGACGCCGCGCACCGAGGCTGAGATCCGCGACCGGCTCAACGAGATCACCTTCAACGCCAACCTGATGCGGGAATTGCGGGCGATCGACTTCCTCGACGGGCTGATCGAGGAGGGCACCCTCGGCCAGGGCCAGTACCGCCGGGTCCTCGTGCACCGGATCGACGGCACGGACGCCCTGGAGGACTACAACGCCGCCTCCAAGCTCGACGCCCGCTGGACCGTGTTCAAGCGCCTGCGCGACAAGGGCCGCGCCGCCGCGCAGGCGTGGCTCGCCGAGAACTACGAGCGGATCGGCCGGGACTGTACGGTCGATCTGCAGCAGGCGTACCAGTAGGTCGATCCTTTCCCGATCTGGTTCGTTGACGCGCCGGAACGTCCGCATCGGAGACCTGCCATGACGCTGCTGCGCCGCGAGGCCCTGATCCTGCTCGGTGCCGGCCTCGCCGGCGCCGCCCGCGCCGCCGAGCCGTCGGCCGGGACCGCGCGGGCCACGGATTTCGCCTTCGAGACCCCGGAGGGCGCGCCCATGCCGCTCTCCGGCTACGCGGGCAAGCCGATCCTCGTGGTCAACACAGCGACGGCCTGCGGCTACGCCGGGCAGCTCGCCGGGCTCCAGACGCTCTGGACGCGGTTCGGCGACCGCGGGCTCGTCGTGCTGGGCGTCCCGTCGCCGGATTTCGGCAACCAGGAGCCCCTGGACGGGCCGGCGATCGCCGAGGCGGCGCGGAAGAATCACGGCGTCACCTTCCCGCTCACGGCCAAGACCCGGGTGAAGATGCCGGGCGCCCACCCGTTCTACCGCTGGGCCGCCGCCGAGCGCCCCGCCGAGACGCCGCGCTGGAACTTCCACAAGTACCTGATCGCCCGGGACGGCACCCTCGCGGCGGCCTTCGCCACGCAGGTCGAGCCGACCGATCCGCGGATCATCTCGGGCATCGCCGCCACCCTCGACCAGGCCTGACCGCGGCGCCGGGCCGGCCCGCGGGATTAAACCGCCGGGGCGCCGCGTTCACACCCTATGGCATCGGACAAGAACAAGCGCCCGGACCTCCTCGACCTGATGGTGCCCCTGCGGCGCTACGCCCGGTCGCTCACCCGCGACACGTTGCGGGCCGACGATCTCGTCCACGACACGCTGGTGCGAGCCCTGGAGATGCAGGGCTCGCTCCGGCCGAACACCAATCTGCGCACCTGGATGATGACGGTGCTGCACAACGCCTTCATCGACGAGCAGCGCCGCCGGCAGGTCGAGGCGCGGCACGCCGACACGCTGGTCCGGATGACCGAGGACATGGCGCCGCCGGCGCAGGAGGGGCAGGTGCGCCTCGCCCAGATCCGGCAGGCCTTCCTCAAGCTGCCCGAGGAGCAGCGCGCCGCGCTCCACCTCGTCACCCTGGAAGGCATGGCCTACGCCGACGCGGCGGCCGTTCTCGGCATCCCGATCGGCACCCTGATGTCCCGTCTCGGCCGCGGCCGGGCGGCCCTGCGGGCCTTCGAGGAGGGGACGCGGACCGATCGCGGCGCCGACGAGGCGGAGCCCGCCAAGACATCCGAGACGCGGCGCGGGCCGCCCTCCGCCCTCCGGCTCGTCGTCTCCGACGAGCCGCGGGAACGGTCCGCCTGGCCTCTGCGACGCGCCGTCGGAGAGAGCTGAGCACGGAGCTGACGAAGGGCCGGCACCCGCGGGCGCCGGTGCCGACTGACGATTGCGACCGGCGGATCGCCTCCGGGCACGCTGGATTCGAGGACTTCACGATGATCGATCCGATCACAGACGACGATCTCATCGCCTTCGTCGACGGCCAGATCGACCCGATGCGCCGTCTCGACGTCGAGGCGCACCTCGCGGCCAATCCCGCGGCCGCGGCCCGGGTGATGGCGGAGATGCACGACCGCGACGCCCTGCGGGCCTGCTTCGAGCGCGTTCCGGGGCCCGGGCCGGACCGCAACATGGTCCTGGCCCGCCGCTTCGACCGGAACCAGCGCTGGCGTCGCGTCGCCTCGCGTCTCAAGCGGGCCGCGGCCATCGCCGTGCTCGTGGGCGCGGGCTGGCTGGCGCACGACGAGATCGGCCGCTTCGGCGTTCCCGACACCCTGGCGGCGACACCGGATCCGGCCCTGATCGCCGACGCGCGACAGGCCCGGGTCGTGGCGCAGCTGCGCAAGAGCATCGGCGGCCAGGCCGACGATCCGGTCTACGACCGGGCGCGGCTCCGCTCGGCCACCGGCATCGACCTGCCGGCCTTGCCCGATGGCTGGCGGGTGCGCGATATCCAGGTCTTCCCAGCCCGCCACGGCACGGGGATCGAGGTCGCCCTCGAGGCGGGCGATTTCGGCGAGGCGTCGCTGTTCGCCACCCGCGGCATCCGCGGCGGACCGACGACGCTCACCACCGGCTCGGACGACGGCGACGTCGTCTCGTGGAACGCCGGCGACACCGCCTACGCCCTGAGCGGTCCGCGGAGCGACGCGGACCTGCGGCAGGCCGCGCGCCTCCTCGGCGCCGGTCCGGCGAGCCGCTGAGCGCGCGCCGGACTCCCGCCCGGGGCCTCGACAGGGCGCCCCGGTGGGTGCCAAAGATCGGCCATGCAGGCCGCG
The DNA here is from genome assembly GCF_036441335.1 of Methylobacterium mesophilicum. Taxonomy (GTDB): domain Bacteria; phylum Pseudomonadota; class Alphaproteobacteria; order Rhizobiales; family Beijerinckiaceae; genus Methylobacterium; species Methylobacterium mesophilicum_B. The sequence continues at coordinate 118,212 of NZ_MLBW01000004.1, read as the reverse complement.
GAACCAGCACGGGACCCAGCAGGGGACGATGACGGGCTCGCCGCCCTGTTCGAGGCCGCCCGCGCGGTGCGCGGGCGGGCGCACGCGCCCTATTCCCGCTTCGCCGTCGGGGCCGCGCTGCGCGACGAGCGCGGCGCGCTCCACGCCGGCTGCAACGTCGAGAACGCTGCCTACCCGGTCGGGACCTGCGCGGAGGCCGGGGCGATCGCCGCCATGGTGGCGGCGGGCGGCCGGCGCATTGCAGCGATCCTGGTCTGCGGCGACGGCAACGGCCCGGTGACGCCGTGCGGCGCCTGCCGCCAGCGCATCCGCGAGTTCGCAGCGCCGGACACGCCGATCCACGCCGCCGGTCCGGGCGGCGTCGCCCGCACCTTCACGCTGGCGGAGCTGCTCCCGGACTCCTTCGGCCCGGAGACGCTCGGTGAGTGAGGGCCCTCACGGACGCGGCCGCCGTCGACTACGCCGAGATCCCCGGATTTCCGGGACCCGGCGTCAGCGGCCATCGCGGCCGGCTGCACCGCGGGCGCCTCGCGGGGCGCGAGGTCCTGATCTTCGAGGGGCGGGCCCACGCCTACGAGCGCGGCGACCCGGCGGTGATGCGGGTGCCGCTCGCCTGCGCCCGGGACCTCGGCGCCCGGCGCCTGCTGCTCACCAACGCCTCGGGATCGCTGCGGCCCGGGACCGGGCCGGGCAGCCTCGTGCTGCTCGCCGACCACATCAACCTCTCCGGCCTGAACCCGCTGATCGGCGAGGCCAGCGACGCCCGGTTCGTGCCCATGACAGAGGCCTACGACCCGGACCTGCGGGCGCGGCTCCGCGCGGCGGCCGAGGCCTGCGGCGTGCCCCTGGGGGAGGGGATCTACGCGTGGTTCTCGGGACCGAGCTTCGAGACGCCCGCGGAGGTGCGGATGGCCGGCATCCTGGGCGCCGACCTCGTGGGCATGTCGACCGTGCCCGAAGTGATCCTCGCCCGGTTCCTCGGCCTGCCGGTGGCGGCGGTCTCGGTCGTGACGAACCTCGCGGCCGGCATCGCGGGCGGTGCGCCGCACCACGCGGAGACGAAGGCGGTGGCGGCCCGGGCCGCGGCGGATCTCGGCCGCCTGGTCCGGGCCTTCGTGGCCGGCCTGCCCGACGGAGAGACAGCCGATGACTGACCCCGAAGCCGGCGCGGTCGCCCGCCGGGCCCTGCCGCTCCTCGACCTCACCGATCTCGGCGAGACCTGCACCGAGACCCGGATCGACGCCCTCTGCCGGGACGCGAGGCGCGGCGGCGTCGCGGCGATCTGCGTCTGGCCGCGCTTCGTCGCGCAGGGCGCGCGGGCGCTCGCGGGCACCGGCATCCGGATCGCCACGGTGATCAACTTCCCGAAGGGCGGCGAGGATTGCGCCCGCGCCACCGACGACACCGCCGAGGCGCTGCGCGACGGCGCCGACGAGGTCGACCTCGTCCTGCCCTACGCCGCGCTGCTGCGGGGCGAGGCTGCGGTGGCCCGCGACATGGTCGAGGCCGTGCGCGATACCTGCGGGTCCGCGACCCTCAAGGTGATCCTGGAGACGGGCGAACTCGCCGAACTTGGCCGGATCCGGGAGGCGAGCCGGATCGCCCTGGAGGCGGGCGCCGATTTCCTCAAGACATCCACGGGCAAGAGCCCGGTCTCGGCGACCCCGGAGGCCGCCGAGGCGATGCTGGCCGAGATCCGCGCGAGCGGCCGCCCCGCGGGCCTGAAGGTCTCGGGCGGCCTGCGCAGCGTCGCCGACGCCGCCACCTACCTCGACCTGGCCGACCGGCTGATGGGCCCCGGCTGGGTGAGCCCGAGAACCTTCCGGCTCGGGGCGAGCAGCCTGTTCGAGACCCTGATCCGGGCGCGGACGCTGTGAGCGTGCGGCTGCCCCGGGAGAGGTTGCCCCAGGAGACGATCCGGGCCAAGCGCGACGGCCTGCCCCTCGATCCAGACGAGATCGGGGCCTTCATCCGCGGGCTCACCGACGGCACGGTCGGCGAGGGGCAGGCGGCGGCCTTCGCCATGGCGGTGTTCTTCCGCGGCCTGTCGCTGCCGGAGCGGGTGGCGCTGACGCGGGCGATGGCCGAGTCGGGCCGGGTCCTCGCGTGGGACCTGCCCGGGCCCGTCCTCGACAAGCACTCCACCGGCGGCATCGGCGACGCGGTGAGCCTGCCGCTCGCCCCGATGGTCGCGGCCTGCGGCGGCTACGTGCCGATGATCTCGGGCCGCGGCCTCGGCCATACCGGCGGGACGCTGGACAAGCTCGGCAGCATCCCGGGCTACGACGCGACGCCGGGGCTCGACGCGTTCCGGCGGGTCGTCGGCAGGGTCGGCTGCGCCATCATCGGGCAGACCGCCGAGCTCGCGCCCGCGGACCGGCGCCTCTACGCGATCCGCGACGTCACCGGCACGGTCGAGTCCCGCGACCTGATCACCGCCTCGATCCTGTCGAAGAAGCTCGCCGCCGGGCTCGACGGGCTGGTGATGGACGTCAAGCAGGGCTCCGGCGCCTTCATGGCGACGCTGCCCGAGGCGCGCGCCTTGGCCGAGAGCATCGTCACGGTGGCGGAGGGGGCCGGCCTGCGCACCGCCGCGCTGATCACCGACATGGACGCGCCCCTCGCCAGCGCGGCCGGCAACGCCGTCGAGGTCGCCTACGCGATCGACTACCTGACGGGCGCGCGCCGCGAGCCGCGCTTCCACGCGGTCACGGTGGCGCTGGGCGCGGAGATGCTGGTCGCCGGCGGCCTGGCGCCGGACCGCGACGGCGCCGCGGAGCGGCTGGAGGCGGCNGGCCGCGCCCGGCCCTCTCGGAGCCGTGACCGGGCGCGGCCGGCGCGGAGCCCTTACCAGCGGCCGTGGCCGTGGCGATGGCCCCAGCCCCCGTGATGGTGGTGACGCGGGCCGAAGCCGCGGTGTCCCCAGCCGTAATGGTGGCCCCGGCCCCAGCCGCCGTGATGGTGATGGCGCGGGCCGTAGCCGTGATGGCCGAAGCCGCCGTGGCGGTGCCCGTAGCCGTAGCCGTACTGGACGGTCTGGACGTCGCCGGCTTCCGCCCGCAGACCGGCATCGCGGCCGAGGGGCGCGGCCATCGCCGGGGCCGCGAAGGCGAGCCCTCCGAGGGCCAGGGCGGCGGCCAAGCGGGTCCGTGCGGTCTTGGTGAACATCGGCGTTCTCCTGATCCACGCCGGTCGCCCTGTGGCGTCCGGCCGTGTCCCAGGTCTGCGCCCTTCCAGTTGACGCAAACGTGACCTGTTCGCTCAGGCCGTGTTCAGGTCAGGGGCGGCGGTAGACCCAGACCCGCGCCGGCGGCAGGTTCAGCCAGACCCGGTTGGAGCGGTCGGCGGTGTAGCTGCCGGCCTCGCAGCGGGCCGGGATCGGCGGCACGACCGCGTAGGTGAACTGCACGAACGGCGCGCCGGGCCGCATCAGGTCGTGGGCGGTGTTGAGCAGGTCGAGCCGCTGCTCCAGCGGCTTGGTGAACAGCGGCAGGCTCGAGATCGTCGCGGCGGCCGGCTGCGTCAGCACGTCCTGCAGGCTCGCGCGCATGTTGTAGGCGTCGCCCTGAATGACCCGGACGCCCGGGAAGCGGTGGGTCAGGAGCCGGCAGAAATCGGGGTTGAACTCCACGAGGATCAGCCGCTCGGGCGCGACGCCGCGCCGGATCAGCGCCTCGGTCACCGGCCCGGTGCCGGGGCCCAGCTCGACCACCGGCCCCTCGAGGCGCGGGTCGACGTAGGCCGCCATGGTCCGCGCGAGCATCTTGCCCGAGGGCGTCACGGCCCCCGTGACCAGCGGGCGCTCGAACCAGGACCGCAGGAACCGGGCCTCGTCCTCGAGGGGGTCGCGCCGCGGCCCGAATATCGCGCTCCTGCCCGCAGGAGCCTTCGCGTTGGGACGGCGGAGCGGCGGCAAGTCCTGGATTCCTTGATGCCGGATGAGAATGAATGGCTAGAGACGGCGCTGTCTTACAGTCAAGCCGGCGCCGCGCCTAGGGGATGCGTGCCACGCGGGCCGCTTGCATAACGGGCCGTCCCGGGTTTCGGATCCGGCCTCACGGCCGGACCGCGCCACCGAAGAAGTCCCGGACCTTCGAGAAGAAGCCCGCGGATTCGGGATGGTTCTCCGGGGAGGCCGACTGGTCGAACTCCTGGAGCAGCTCGCGCTGCCGCTTGGTCAGGTTCTGCGGGGTCTCGACGAAGACCTGGATGTAGAGGTCGCCGACCTCCCGCGAGCGCAGCACCGGCATGCCCTTGCCCTTGATGCGGAACTGCTTGGCGGTCTGCGTCCCGGCGGGGATGCGCACCTGCGTCTGCGAGCCGTCGATCACCGGCACGGTGATCTCGCCCGAGAGCGCGGCCGTCACCATCGAGATCGGCACACGGCAGAACAGGTCGGCGCCGTCGCGCTGGAAGAACTCGTGCTGCTTGATCGACAGGAAGACGTAGAGGTCGCCCGCCGGGCCGCCGCGCAGGCCGCTCTCGCCCTCGCCGGCGAGCCGGATCCGCAAGCCGTCATCGACGCCCGCCGGCACGTTGATCGAGAGGGTGCGCTCGCGGTTGACCCGGCCGGCGCCCTGGCAGGCGGCGCAGGGATCGTCGACGATCTCGCCGCGGCCGTGGCAGTTCGGGCAGGTCCGCTCGATGGCGAAGAAGCCCTGCGCCGCCCGGACCCGTCCGTAGCCCGCGCAGGTCGGGCAGGTCCGCGGCTTCGAGCCGGGCTTCGCGCCGGAGCCGTCGCAGACCTCGCAGGTGATCGAGGTCGGGATCTTGATGGTCTCGGCCTTGCCGGTGAAGGCCTCCTCGAGTGTGATCTCCAGGTTGTAGCGCAGGTCGGCCCCGCGCTCGCGGCCCGGCGTGCCGCCGCGGCCCCGGCCCCGCGCGGCGCCGCCGCGGCCGTCGCCGAAGAAGTTGTCGAAGATGTCCGACATGAAGTCGCCGAACTCGTTGCCGAATCCGGGGCCGCCGCCGCCCTGGCTGAAGGCCGCGTGGCCGAACCGGTCGTAGGCGGCGCGCTTCTGGCCGTCCGAGAGGCACTGATAGGCCTCGTTGATTTCCTTGAACTTGATCTCGGCATCCTTGTCGCCGGGATTCCGGTCGGGATGATAGGTCATCGCGAGCTTGCGGAAGGCGACCTTCATCTCGCCTTCCGTGGCGGTCTTGGTGACCCCCAGGATCTCGTAATAGTCCCGCTTCGACATCCCGCCCTCAGGTGCCTTCCCGTCCCGTCCCGTCACCCGGGCCGCGACGCTTCTACCACCGCGCCGCCGTTCCGGGTGGCTGCCGACGAGCCCGGAAGCCGGAAGCGCCGACGACGCAGATCCACGATCTGCCGGCGGGTCCGGATTCCGGGTCCCGCAGGCCCGGCATGACGGAGCTTCTGAATACGCTTCTCACGCAAAGGCGGGGCCGGATCGCTCCGGCCCCGCGCGGTCGTATCAGATCCGCGCCTCAGGCGCGCTTCTTCTGGTCCTTCTCGTCGACCTCCTGGAAGTCGGCGTCGATGACGTCGTCCTTCTTCTCGGAAGCCGCCGCCTCGGCACCCGCATCCGGGCCGGCCGCCTGGTTGGCGGCGTACATGGCCTCGCCGAGCTTCATCGAGGCCTGCATCAGGTCCGTGGTCCGGGCCTTGATGGTCTCGACGTCGTCGCCCTCGAGCGCGGTCTTGAGCGCGGTCATCGCGGTCTCGATCGCGCCCTTGTCGGCGGCCGGGACCTTGTCGCCGTACTCGGTCACCGACTTCTCGGTGGCGTGGATCAGGCTCTCGCCCTGGTTCTTCACCTCGACGAGCTCGCGCCGCTTCTTGTCGGCCTCGGCGTTCGCCTCGGCGTCCTTCACCATCCGGTCGATGTCGGCGTCCGAGAGGCCGCCCGAGGCCTGGATGCGGATCTGATGCTCCTTGTTGGTCGCCTTGTCCTTGGCCGTCACGTTGACGATGCCGTTGGCGTCGATGTCGAAGGTCACCTCGATCTGCGGCATGCCGCGGGGCGCCGGCGGGATGCCGACGAGGTCGAACTGGCCGAGCAGCTTGTTGTCGGCCGCCATCTCGCGCTCGCCCTGGAAGACCCGGATCGTGACCGCGTTCTGGTTGTCCTCCGCGGTCGAGAAGGTCTGGGACTTCTTGGTCGGGATCGTGGTGTTGCGGTCGATGAGCCGGGTGAACACGCCGCCCAGCGTCTCGATGCCGAGCGACAGCGGGGTCACGTCGAGGAGCAGGACGTCCTTGACGTCGCCCTGGAGCACGCCGGCCTGCACGGCGGCGCCGATGGCCACGACCTCGTCGGGGTTCACGCCCTTGTGGGGCTCCTTGCCGAAGAACGACTTCACCACCTCCTGGATCTTCGGCATGCGGATCATGCCGCCGACCAGCACCACCTCGTCGATCTCGGAGGCCGAGACGCCGGCATCCTTGAGCGCCTTGCGGCAGGGCTCGATCGTGCGCTGCACCAGATCGTCGACGAGCGACTCGAACTTCGCGCGGCTGAGCTTCAGCGCGAGGTGCTTCGGGCCGGTGTTGTCGGCGGTGATGTAGGGCAGGTTGATCTCGGTCTGGGTGGCCGAGGACAGCTCGATCTTGGCCTTCTCGGCGGCCTCCTTGAGGCGCTGGAGGGCGAGCTTGTCCTTGGTCAGGTCGATGCCCTGCTCCTTCTTGAACTCCGCCGTCAGGTACTCGACGATGCGGTTGTCGAAGTCCTCGCCGCCCAGGAAGGTGTCGCCGTTCGTCGACTTCACCTCGAACACGCCGTCGCCGATCTCCAGGATCGAGACGTCGAAGGTGCCGCCGCCGAGGTCGTAGACCGCGATCGTGCCGGACTTCTTCTTGTCGAGGCCGTAGGCCAGCGCCGCCGCGGTCGGCTCGTTGATGATGCGCAGCACCTCGAGGCCCGCGATCTTGCCGGCGTCCTTGGTGGCCTGACGCTGGGCGTCGTTGAAGTAGGCCGGGACCGTGATGACCGCCTGCGTGACCGGCTGGCCGAGATGCGACTCGGCGGTCTCCTTCATCTTCTGCAGGGTGAAGGCGGAGATCTGCGAGGGCGAGTACTTCTTGCCGTCCGCCTCGACCCAGGCGTCGCCGTTGTCGCCGCGGGCGATCTTGTAGGGCACGAGGCCCTTGTCCTTCTGGGTCATCGGGTCGTCGTAGGTCCGGCCGATGAGCCGCTTGATGGCGAAGAACGTGCGCTCGGGGTTCGTGACCGCCTGGCGCTTGGCCGGCTGGCCGACGAGCCGCTCGCCGTCGTCCGTGAAGGCGACGATGGACGGCGTGGTGCGCGCGCCTTCCGAATTCTCGATGACCTTGGGCTGCGTGCCTTCCATCACGGCCACGCAGGAATTGGTGGTGCCCAGATCGATGCCGATAACTTTACCCATGGTGGGATCCCTCTTTGTGTCGCGTTCAAGCAGACCGCCGAGCCCCGAAGCAGCTCGGCCCATGGCGGTGTCGGGGGTGATGTGAGTATGGGACCCGGGCCGGATCAAGGGCCGTGAACGGCTGAAACCCAGCGCGCAATCCCGCGTCGAGGGCGATATAAGAAGCCCGTTCCGGGCCCGCAAGGCGAAGCCTGCGCGGCGGGATCGGGCATGCAGATCCGCGCCATCCCCTTGTCATTCCGGCAGGATCTCACCGTACCACCGGCCTCGCCCCGGTGGCGTGGCTGCATTTTGTTGCTTCGCTGCCACGTCGGCGCCATCGACGGCGTGTTAACGTTTCGACAAGGGGTTGCGCGTGGCCCCGCCACTTCGTGTCCCCGTCGTAGAGTCCGATGCGCCCGACCCGCAGCCTCCTGCTCCCGATCCTGGCGGTCGCCGTCGCGGCGCCCGGGATGCTCGCCGCGCCCCCCGCGCGGGCCCAGAACTTCTTCGAGCGCCTGTTCGGCATCAAGCCGGAGCGGCCGCCGGTGCCGCCGCGCGGCCTGCCGGAGCCGGCGCCCGGGGCACCGGCGGCCCCCGAGGCGCCCCGGCCGGCCCCCGCGCCGGCCCGCCCGGTCGTGCTGAAGACGCCCTCCGAGGACGGCGTGATCGGCCAGGAGCTGCAGCTCAACGGCCTGTCCGGCTCGCTGAAGCTCGAGCGCTCCGGCACGGCCGTCACGGCGCGGATCAAGCTGCCCGGCACCAAGATCTCGCAGCCGGCGGAGTCGTGCACGGTGCCGCTCGCGGGCGGCAATCCGGTGACGCTCACCGCCGAGGGCAAGCCCGAGGGCGTGCCGCGCTTCGAGGCCGCCGGGGCCGAGTGCCCGCTGCGCTTCGACGTGACCGACGGCGGCGTCCTGGTCTCGAGCCTGGGCTCGGGCCCGGTCTGCACCTTCTCGGCGGCGGATTGCGCGACCACGCCGGTCGGCCTCTGGGGGCCGGGCGCCGCCACCCTGATCCCGCGGGCCGGCGAGTTCGACACCGCCCGCGGCGTGGCCGACAAGGCCGTCCGGGACAATTACAAGCTGATGACCCAGCGGGCCCGGCGCGAGGATGTCCGGCCGATCGTCAGCGAGCAGGCGGCGTTCTCGTCGGACCGGGAGCAGCTCTGCCGCACCTACGCGCGCGAGGGCACGCACGGGTTCTGCCATCTGCGGGTGACGGAGAACCGCGCCCTGGCCCTGGCCACCCGGCTCGGCGCCAACACGGCGACGCCCACCGCCTCCGTGGCGCCCCGCCGGCCGCGGCCCAAGCCCGCGGTCGAGGGCATGAACCCGGACGCGGTCGGCGGCGGCGACGCCGTTCCGGAGTAGACCGCCCGGTAACGGCCAGCGGCCCGGCGCAACCGACTTCGCTCCGCTCGCGAAGACGCTGTGCCGCCCTGGCGAGCGCGCCCGGCTCAGGCCCGGCCGGCGGTCATCGACAGCATCGCCGGGTCGATGCCGTTCGCCCGCAGGGCGAGGTCGTACTTGGCGTCGAGGTCGGCGTTGAAGATCAGGGCCGGGTCGGCCGGGCAGTTGAGCCAGCCGTTGGCCATGATCTCGCTCTCCAGCTGCCCCGCCTGCCAGCCGGCGTAGCCGAGCGCCAGCACGGCGCTGGCCGGGCCCTCGCCGCTGGCGATGGCGCGGAGGATCTCCACGGTCGCGGTCAGGCAGATGCCGTCGTCGATGATCAGCGTCGACTGCTGGATGTGGAAATCGTCGCTGTGGAGCACGAAGCCGCGCCGTCCCTCGACCGGGCCGCCCATCAGGACCGGCATGTGGCCGACCCGCTCGCGCAGGCGGATCGCGTCCGCCTCGGGCGCCACGTCGAGCTGGACCAGGAGGTCCGGCATGCTGATGTCGGTCGCCGCCTTGTTGACGATGATGCCCATGGCTCCGTCGGCGGAATGGGCGCAGACGTAGATCACCGAGCGGGCGAAGCGCTCGTCGGCCATGCCGGGCATGGCCACGAGGAACTGCCCGTCGAGGAACTGGGGGCCCGACAGCTCCGTGCGGAGCGGCGCCGCCTTCCCGGCCTGGGACGACGCTGCCGACATGGGATCGGGCCTGCGGTGCGGAGGGTGCGCCATGCGTCCATGCTACGCCGCGCCCCTCCGTTGTCCAGCGGGCAAAAGGGACGCAGCAAGCCTCCCCCAAGCTTGTGCGGGTCTCATGCGCGCCGCAGAATGTCCCGGCCGGCGCGCGAGGGCGATCGCTCCGGCCACGTTCGAGACCGAGACCATCATGGCTGGCTCCGCCTCTCCGACCGCGTTCGACATCGAGGAGCAGCGCGCCCGGATCGAGCGCGCGCACGAGGAGACGCGGAAGTTCGTCGCCGAGCAGCACAAGCTGATCGCCGAGCAGTCGAAACTGGCCGCGGAGCAGACCAAGCTGGCGGCCGAGCAGTTCAAGATGACGGCCGAGGCTTCGAAGACGGCCGTCGAGCAGACCAAGCTCGCGGCCGAGGCCGCCAAGATCGGCCGGGACCGGAGTCTCGCGCCCTGGCAGGTGGCGCTGTCCGGCATGACGGCCGGGGCCGCGCTGTTCGGCGCCGGGGCGGCCTTCGTCAAGCTTCTCGGACCGTGAGCCGCAGGCCGCTCCCGATCCTCGACAGGCACCCCCTGCCACGCTAGGTCAGGCGCGCTGCTCACGCGCGCCAACCCAGCGCGCGACAACGAGGGACCCGCGATGATCCAGGTCGGCGACCACCTGCCCCAGGCCACCTTCCGGGTGATCGGCCCCGAGGGCCCGATCGCGCGCACCACCGACGACGTGTTCAAGGGCCGGCGCGTGGTCCTGATCGGCGTGCCGGGCGCGTTCACCCCCAGCTGCCACCGCAACCACCTGCCGGGCTTCGTCACCCACCGCGACGAGATCCTCGGGCGGGGCATCGACGCCATCGCGGTGACGAGCGTCAACGACGTCTTCGTGCTCGACGCGTGGTCGAAGGCGAGCGGTGCCGAGGGCCTGGAGTTCCTCGCCGACGGCAACGCCGATTTCGCCAAGGCCCTCGGCCTGGAGATGGACGGCACGGGCTTCGGCCTCGGGATGCGCTCGAAGCGCTACTCGATGCTGGTCGAGGACGGCGTCGTCCGGATCCTCAACGTCGAGGAGACGCCCTCGAAGGCGGAGGCCTCGGGCGCCGAGGCCCTGCTGAAAGTCCTCTGAGCGCGCCGCGCGCCGCAGGTCGGCCCTCTTAAGGCCACGTTCCGTCCGCTTGTGTCGCCGGGCTTTGCCCGGAGACCGGCCCGAGGACCGCATGGCCTTCCTGAACGACCTGCCCATCGCCGAGCTGATCGCGAATTACGGATACATCGCGATCTTCGTGATCATCACCCTCGAGAGCGCCGGCGTGCCGTGCCCGGGCGAGACGGTGCTGATCTCGGCCGCCGTCTACGCCGGCAGCACCGGCAACCTGAACATCGGCTTGGTCATCGCCGCGGCCGCGGGGGCGGCGATCCTGGGCGACAATGTCGGCTACTGGGCCGGGCGGCGCTGGGGCATGCCGCTGCTGCTGCGCTACGGCCACCTCATCGCCCTGGATCACGGGCGGCTCAAGCTGGGCCAGTACCTGTTCCGCCAGCACGGCGGGAAGATCGTGTTCTTCGGCCGCTTCACCGCGATGCTGCGCGCCTACGCGGCCCTGCTCGCCGGGGTGAACCGGCTGGATGCCCGCCGCTTCTTCGCCTTCAACGCCCTCGGCGGCATCGTCTGGGCCGGCAGCATGGGCATCGGCTCGTACTATTGCGGCCGCCAGATCGAGCACATCGTCGGCCCGGTGGGCCTGACCCTGCTGGCCCTGGTGGTGTTCGGCGGCCTGGCCCTGTGGCTGTTCGTGCGCCGCCACGAGGCGCGCCTGCTCAGCGAGGCGGAGATCGCCATCCCCGGCCCGCTCGCCTGACGGGCATCACGTCTCCGCGAGGTCGAAGCCCTCGAGGGCGTCGTGGTGCAGGAGGAGGACGCCGGTGGCCGTGGCCAGCCGGCGCGCCGCCGGCGTGAAGCCGGCGTTCGACACCACGGCGGCCCGGTCCCCGTCCCAGTAGCGCAGGGCCGCGGCGGCTTCCTGCACGGCGGCGTTGCCCACGGGCTTGCTCAGCCGCTTGCACTGCACGACGAGGCGCAAACCGTCCCGCACCGCCACGATGTCGGCGCCCTGGTCGCCGCTCGCCGGCGTCCGGTGCGCGCGCCAGCCGGCCCGGACCAGGCGCGCGGCGCAGTAGCGCTCGTAGTCGAGCCCGTCCCCGGGCGCCTCGTCCTCCTCCGGGAGCGCGACGGCGGCCGCCTCGGCCTCGATGATCGCCAGCATCCGCGCGTGCTCGGCCTCGGCGAGGTCGGCGAAGCGGGGACCGAGCTGCGGCAGGACGGTCCGCTCGAGGAAGTAATCGCGCTCGCGCAGCCAGCCGTCCTCGATCCAGTTGCCGTAGGGGTCGCTGTAGCTCTCCTGACGCCGCCGCAGCGCCAGCGTCTCGGCATGGGCGCGGGCGATCCGGCGCACCCGGGCCCGGAACCGGCGCGGGCGCCCGAGATGGCGGAGCAGGACGAGCGCGAGCGCGAGGCCCGTCGCGGCGAGCGCCGGCCGGCCGTACCAGAGCCCGAACGGCAGGCCGATCACGGCCGTCCAGAACAGGCGGGCGACGAGGCTGGGCTTGCCGGGCATCGGGTCTCTGGGGCGCTGACGGGCCCCGGACCCTCGCAAGCGCGGCTTGCCCGATACCTAACCGGGCTCCGAAAGCTGTGGACGCGGGCGCGGCTGACAGCGCCGCGCCGTCAGCCCTTCCGGCGCTGGTGGCCGAGACCCATGCTCTTGGCGAGGCTGGACCGCGCCGCGGCGTAGTTCGGCGCCACCATCGGGTAGTCGGGCGGGAGGCCCCATTTCGCCCGGTACTCCTCCGGCGTCAGGTTGTAGTGCGTCCGCAGGTGGCGCTTCAGCGACTTGAACTTCTTGCCGTCCTCCAGGCAGACGATGAAGTCGGGCTGGACCGAGCGCCGGACCGACACGGCCGGCCGCAGCTCCTCCGCCGGCGGCGCGGACGGCTCGCCGAGCCCGTGCAGCGTCGCGTGGATGGCCGCGATCAGCCCGGGCAGTTCCGGCGCGGGGACCGGATTGTTGCTCACGAAGGCCGACACGATGTCGACGGACAGCGCGAGATAGTCCGGTTGCCCTTCACCCGTGGCGTCCATCCCGTAACCTCCACTCGATCCCAGCCGGCCACCGACCACCGGCGCCGGCCGGAATCTGTCTCTGCTCGACCCGATACAGGGTAGTTAAGGGGCAGTTACTATGGTGGTGCGAATTTAATAGCAAGACCAATCGACACACACCCACAAGTGCCGTCTTAGAGTGGATAAATGGCGCTCGATATTGGACAAAAGGGCGGTCTGGAGGGCGCGCGCGGCGACCACGCGATTTCCGGCCGGCCCGTGCCGGCCGGGCGTTGCAGGCGCGCCGGATCGCGCCATCTGGGAGGGCGGCGGGCGCCCGGGCGCCCGCCCGTTCGGACGTGAGCGAGGGGGCCAGATGCGTGCCGCCAGGAACGGCTTGCGGGACCGCGTCCCGTGACGATGTCGTGAGCCGCCGGTCGTGAGCACCTACCGGTTCGACAAGCTGCTGGCGCCCCGCTCGATCGCGCTGGTCGGCGCGGTGGCGCGCGCGGGCTCGCTCGGGCGCAGCGTGCTGGACAGCCTGCGCGCCGCGGGCTTTCCCGGCGCGATCATGCCGGTCCAGCCCGATCACGCGGCCGTCGAGGGACTCCCCTGCGTGCCGCGGGTCGCGGACCTGCCCGCCGCCCCCGACCTCGTCCTGATCGCGGTGCCGCCCCCGAGCGTGCCCGAGGTCGTNCGGGGCGGCCGTGATCCTCACGGCGCGGCTCGGCTCCGGGCCGGAGGATCCGGGTCCGGTGGCCCACCGGATCGCCCGCGCGCACGGCCTGCGCCTGCTCGGGCCCGACAGCGCCGGCCTCGCGGTCCCGGGGGCCAAGCTCAACGCCAGCCTGTTCGCCCACGCCCCCGAGCCCGGCGACCTCGCCCTCGTCTCGCAATCCGGCACGGTCGCCGCCGCCATCGTCGCCTGGGGCGCCCGCCACGGCACGGGCTTCTCGGCCGTGCTGTCGCTGGGCAGCGTGCTCGACATCGGCGTGGCCGACTGCCTCGACCACTTCGCCGCCGATTACCGCACGCGCGCGATCCTGCTCTGCCTCGACCGGGTCGCGGATGCCCGCAGGTTCATGTCGGCCGCCCGCGCCGCCGCCCGGGCCAAGCCCGTCGTGGTCCTGCGGGCCGGCCGGCACCGCCCCGACACCCGCGCCGCCGTCACCCATACCGGCGCCCTGGCCCGGCCGGACGCGGTCTACGCCGCGGCCTTCCGGCGGGCCGGCCTGCTGGCGGTGCCGGATCTCGACGCGATGTTCTCGGCCGTGGAGACCCTGGGGCGCCAGCGTCCGTTCCCCGGTCACCGGCTGGCGATCGTGTCGAACGGCCGCGGCATCGGCCTCCTCGCCGCGGACCGGCTGATCGAGCGGGCCGGGACCCTGGCGGCGCCCGCCGAGGCGGAGGGCCGCGCGCCGGGCAATCCCCTCGATCTCGGCATCGACGCCGCCGGCCCGGCCTTCGCCGCCGCGCTGACGCCGCTGCTGACGGATCGGACGAGCGACGCCGTGCTGGCGATCCACGTGCCGACGATCCGCTCGGAGGCCGGCGCAGTCGCCGAGGCCGTCGCCGCGACCGTCAGGGCCGCCCGCGCCGGCCAGACCCGCAAGAAGCCGGTCTTCGCGGTCACGCTGGGCGACGCGGAGGCGGCCCGCGAGACCTTCGCGCAGGCCGGGATCCCGCATTTCACCACCGATTCCGAGGCGATCGAGGGCTTCCTGCACCTCGTGCGCTACCGCGAGGCGCAGGACGACCTGATGCGCACGCCGGACTCCCTGCCGCGGGACTTCTCGCCCGACACGGCGCGGGCGCGCTCGATCGTCGCCGCCGCCCTGCGCCAGGGCGCCGCGTGGCTCGATCCGGTGGCGGTGAACGGCCTCCTCCAGGCCTACGGGATCCCGACCGTCCCGATCACGCTCGCCCCCGACACGGACGCGGCCGCGGCGGCCGCGTGGCCGATCATCGCGGCGGGCGGGACGGTGGCGCTGAAGGTCGTCTCGCCGGACATCGTGCACAAATCCGACATCGGCGGCGTCCACCTCGACCTGACCAGCGAGGCCGACGTCGCGGAGGCCGCCCGCAGCATCCTGGCCCGCGCCCGCCGCGAGCGGCCCGACGCCCGCGTCACCGGCTTCGCTGTCCAGCCGATGGTCCGCCGCGGCCAGCGCCGGGAGCTGATCGCCGGCCTCGCCGAGGACGCGGTGTTCGGCCCTGTGGTCGTGTTCGGCCGGGGCGGCACCGCCGTGGAGGTGATCGACGACCGCGCCCTCGGCCTGCCGCCGCTCGACCTGACCCTGGCGCGCGACCTCATCGCCCGCACCCGGGTCGCGCGGCGCCTGGAGGCCTACCGCGACGTGCCGGCGGCCGATCTCGGGGCGATCGCGCTGACGCTGGTGAAGCTGTCCCAGCTCGCCGCCGACCTGCCGCAGGTGCGCGAGCTCGACATCAATCCGCTCCTGGCCGACGAGACCGGCGTGCTGGCCCTCGACGCCCGGGTCCGGATCGGGCGCGCGGAGCGCGGCGCCCTCGGCCGCGGCCACCCGCGCTTCGCGATCCGGCCCTATCCGGCCGAGTGGATCCGCACGCTGAACCTCAAGGACCGGACCGTGCGGGTGCGGCCCGTGCGACCGGAGGACGAGGGGCTGTTCCTGGCCTTCTTCAAGGGTCTCGATCCGGAGGATCTCCGGCTGCGGTTCTTCGGGCCGGTGCGCGCGTTCAGCCACGACTTCCTGGCCCGCCTGACGCAGCTCGACTACGCCCGCGCCATCGCGTTCGTGGCCACGGAGATCGGGCCGGCGGGCGGCGAGCGCATGCTCGGCGCGGTCCGGCTCCACGCCGACGCCAACCACGAGAGCGGCGAGTACGCGATCGCGGTCGGCC
Organism: Methylobacterium mesophilicum; assembly: GCF_036441335.1. Taxonomy (GTDB): domain Bacteria; phylum Pseudomonadota; class Alphaproteobacteria; order Rhizobiales; family Beijerinckiaceae; genus Methylobacterium; species Methylobacterium mesophilicum_B. The sequence goes on along the minus strand of NZ_MLBW01000004.1, from coordinate 102,798 downwards.
GCGACGCCCGGGGGACGGGCCTCGCCTTCGCGCTGATGCGCCTGATGATCGACTGGGCCCGGTCCGAGGGGATCGGGCGGGTCGAGGGCACGGTCCTGGCCGAGAACCGGCCGATGCTGGCGGTTTGCCGCCGCCTCGGCTTCGCGCAGGCGCGCGATCCGGACGATCCGGGCCTCGTGAAGGTGCACCTCGACCTCGCCGCCGGCTAGCGGCGGTTCGAACCTGCCAGGCCCGGCACCGGCCGCGCCGGTGCCGGACGGTGCGGCTCAGTGGCCGCTGTCGGTCGCGTCGCGGGTGGTCTCGTAGAGGAACCACGTCCGCTCCTCGGACTGGTCGATCCACTCCTCGAGCTGCGAGGTGGTGGCGACGTCGCCGGCCTCGTCGGTGACGCCGTGGAGCGTCCGCATGTTGGCGGTGAGGGCCTTGTTGTCGTCGCGCAGCTCCTTGAGCATGTCGAGGGGCGAGACGTACGCGGCGTCGTTGTCGGCCACGCGGGTGAGGCTCCTGGCCTGGCCGAGCGAGCGCAGCACCGTGCCGCCGATCTTGCGGGCGCGCTCGTTCACCGCGTCGATGATCCCGAAGATCTGGGCCGACTGCTCGTCCAGCAGGAGGTGGTAGTCGCGGAAATGGGGTCCGCTCATGTGCCAGTGGAAGTTCTTGGTCTTGATATAGAGCGCGAACAGGTCCGAGCTCAGGATCGTCAGGCCCTCGGCGATCGTCCGGACGTCGCTCGGATCGAGGTCGGTCGGGGTGTTCAGGCGCGCGCTCTCGATGCGGCTGCTCGGCTTGGCCTTGGCCATGGTCGTCTCCGTGCGTTTCGGTGGCTCGGCGCGTCGCTCCGTCTCTCCGGGGAGGGGCAGGGGCGCCTTCAGCGAGCCAATGACCGGTCCGCCGGGATGTTCCGGCGTGCCGAGAATCGCATGGCTGGGTTGGCTTTAGCGGATAGGTTCGACGGATTCCAAACTGCGGCGCTCGGTGGCGGCCCGGCCTCGCCCGCAAGCGCTTCGAGAAGCAGGGGATCAAGATCCTCACCGGCGCCAAGGTCACGAAGGTCGAGAAGGGCGCGAATCGGTGGCCGGCTTCGCGGCACCCGCCTCCGCGCCCGTCGCGGGCGGGATCGCGCCGGTGGCGGCGGGCTCGGCGGCCGGCGTGTCGAGGTTGTAGATGTCGTCGCGGAAATGCGCCTTCCCGTCCGGCGTGGCGAAGCCGGTGAGGTACACGAAGGTGACCGGGATCGGCTTGGTGAGCTTGATGTCGCGGCGCTCGCCGTCGGCGATGCCGGTCTCGATCTCGATCGGGCCCCAGCTCGTGCCCGGCCCGTTGGGGCCGTCGGTGCCCTGCAGCAGCCAGCCGACGAGCTCCTTCACCTGCCCGACCCGGACGCAGCCGTGGCTGTGGAAGCGCACGCTCGCGGCGAAGAGCGACTTCGCCGGGGTATCGTGCATGTAGACGGCAAAGCGGTTCGGCATGTCGATCCGCACCTGGCCCAGCGAATTGTCGAAGCCGGAATCCTGGCGCAGCGTGTAGTTGACGGCCTTCTCGCCGGCCCAGTCGATCCGGGTCGGGTCGACCTCGCCGGCCGGGCCGAGGATCCGGATGTGGTTCTTGGCGAGATAGCCCGGGTTCTTCCGCATCTGCGGGATGATCTCGTTCTTCACCACCGAGGCCGGGACGGTCCAGGTCGGGTTGAAGTTGATGTCGGTGATCCGCGTCTCCACCGGCGGTGTCGCCTTGTCGGGCGAGCCGACCACCGCGACGTAGCGGCGCGCGACGGCGCCGTTCTCCACCGCCTCCACGGCGGCGGACGGGATGTTGACCACCACGTAGCGCTCGCCGAAGGGGAATTTCGAGCCCATCAGCCGGGCCGCGGAGGCGGCGAGCTGCCGCTGGCGCACCGTGGCCGGCACGTTGAGCGCGTTGATGGTGAGCCGGCCAAGTATCCCGCTGTCGGGCAGGCCGTGACGGGCCTGGAACGCCGCGATCGCCGCCACCAGGGGCGGGTCGAGGCGGTCGTTCGGCGGCGCGTCCGCCGGCAGGTCGCCGGTGAGGGTCAGGTGGTGGCGCAGGGCGGGAATCGCCGGGTGGCGCTCGCCGGGCTTGAGGCGCGCGAGATCCTCGGGCAGCCGCTCCCAGCCGCCGGCCTCCGCGAAGGCCGCGTAGCGCTCGGCCGCCCGGAGCGTGTCGAGGAAGGTCCGCGGGGTCAGCGTCGGGTTCGGGTCGGCGGAGACCTTGGCGTAGACCAGCGGCGCCGGCTCGCGGGATCGCTTCGCCGCGTCCTGAGGCTTGGCGGGCTGGGACTTGGTCTCGGACGGTCTGGCGTCCGACGCCTTGCTGTCCTGGGCCTTCGCGTCCTGGACCTTCACGTCCTGGGCCTTCGCGTCCTGGGGCGGGACGGGCTCCGGCGCGGCCTCGGTCGCCCGGGTCTCGGGCGGCTTGGTGTCGGCCCGCTTGGTGTCGGCCCGCTTGGTGTCGGCCCGCTTGGCCTCCGCCGGCTTGCCGGCCGCGCCCTTCGCCTCGGCCTTCGCCTCCGGTGCCCGGGGCTCCTGGCCCTTCGCGGCGGGGCGGCGCCCGGCGCTCCGAGCAGGGCCAGCAGGGACAGGCCCGCGCCCAGCGCGGCGCGGGGGCGGGCGTGACGGCGGGGCTGGACCGGGACCATACGCAACACTCCCGACGCGCTCAGGCGGCGCGACCGGGCCGGATGATGGGCCGGCGTGGTTACCAATCTCCTCCGACCCCGAGTGCGGGCAGGATCGGGATTCACGATGCCGCAATTGATTCATCCGCGTGTGACGTCGCGGATGTCGGTCGGCGTGAACGTCGCGCTCATACATTCATGCGTTGCTGGCCCCGGCGCCCGCGATGACGGAGTAGGACACCTTCGTCGAAGCGTTCCGTCGGACACCGCAGGGCCGGGCCGCCACGGCTGCCCAGGTCCGGACAGGAGGTCGGTCCCCAGCATGCCGGATTCCGGAGACCCGATCCCGAAGACGATGCCCTACCTGCCGCAGCTCGACGGGGTGCGGGCGCTCGCCATCCTGATCGTGTTCGCGGCCCATTGCGGCTACGGCCACGTGGTGCCGGGCGGCTTCGGCGTGACCGTCTTCTTCTTTCTCAGCGGCTACCTGATCACCACGCTCCTGCGGATCGAGCGGGCGCGGACCGGAACGGTGTCGCTTCCGGCCTTCTACCTCCGGCGGAGCCTGCGCATCCTGCCGCCCATGTACCTGACCCTGCTCGCCTCCGGCGCGCTGTACGCGGCCGGGTGGCTCGACTGGATGCCGGTCGCGCCGGCGGCGATCCTCGGGCAGGCGACCTTCCTGACGAACTATCCCGGCCTGTTCGGCACCGAGGCGGTGCTGCCGGTGCCGCTCTGGAGCCTCGCCATCGAGGAGCACTTCTACCTCGTCTTCCCGCTGGTCTTCCTGCTCTGGCTCGGGCGCCTGCGGCCGCGCCGCGCGGCCCTGGCCTGCCTGGGGCTCTGCGCGGCCGTCCTGGCGATCCGGTGCGTCAACGTCTGGCGGCTGCCGGATTACAGCCTGAACTACAGCTGGACCCACACCCGGATCGACGCGATCCTGTTCGGGTGCGGCCTCGGGCTGTGGAACAACCCGGTAATCCCGGCCGACCGGGCGTGGCGCCCCGCGCCCCGGCACGTCGCGGCGAGCCTCGCGGTGATCCTCGGGACCCTGGCGGTCCGCGATCCCGCCTTCCGGGAGAGCCTGCGCTACACGCTCCAGAGCGCCGCCCTGTTCGTGCCCTTCGCGTACCTGCTCCACGGCGAGGGGCCCCTGGTGCGGCTGCTGGCGAGCCGGCCGATGCGGCAGCTCGGGCTCTGGTCCTACAGCTTCTACCTCGCCCACATGACGGTGGTGGCCCTGGCGCAGCACCTGCGGCCGGGGCTGCACGGCGTCGGGCTGATGCTGGCGGCCTTCCCGGTGACCCTGCTGTGGTGCTGGGGCATGTACGGGCTCGTCGAGCGCCCCTGCGCGCGCCTCCGCCGCCGGCTCCTGGCGGACCGGCCGCCGGAGCCGAGCCTGGCCGAGGACGGCCGCCGGGCCGGCGTCACGCCCGCCTGAGCTTCTCGCGGGCGGCCCTGTGATCGGGCGCGGCCGCGAAGGCCGCCTTCATGGCGTGCCACAGGGGCTTGCGGCCGAACTGCGCGTCGAGCGGCAGCGCCCGCTGCGGCAGGCCGTCGGGCCGCTTGCGGTAGGGATGGTCGTTCAGCCACGTGTCCGGGTCGTAGATGTCCCAGGTCAGGACATCGAGGCAGGCGGGCTCGTCCAGCACCACGTCGAGGTAGCGCCGGGCGTAGTCGGCCACCATCCGGTCGCGGGTCGCCACGTCGGACGGGAAGGCGCGGTCGTCGATGTCGAGCTCGGTGATCTCGATGCCGAGCCCCATCTGGCCGATCTCCCGCAGGAAGCGCCGCAGCTGGCCCTGGTCGATCGGGATCGTGCTGGTGAGGTGCGACTGCAGCCCGAAGCGCCGGATCGGCACGCCGCGGGACCGCATCGCCTCCAGGCGGCGGAGCACCTTGGTGCGCTTGGCCTCCATCCAGGGCACGCCCTGCTCCACCGCGTCCTCGTTCCACGTGCCGGCGGCGGCCGGGTCGGTCTCGTGCAGGATCCGGAAGGCGAGGTCGACGTAGCCGGGCCCGATCGAGGCGAGCCAGGGGGAGTCGCGCAGGCCGCCGCCGCGGTCGGGATCGGCCTCGTTGCCGAGGATCTCGTTGACCACGTCCCAGGCGACGATCTGGCCCCGGTAATGGCCCGCCACCGTCTCGATCCAGCGCCGCATGAAGTCCTCGGCCTGGACGGCGCTCGCCCGGCCGAGCAGCGGCCCGACCCAGGGCGGCAGCGCCGCGTGCCAGACGAGCGTGTGGCCGCGCATGCGCTGGCCGTTCCCTCTCGCGAAGCGCAGGATCGCGTCGCCGCGGGCGAAGTCGGTCTTGCCGGGCGCCGGCAGGACCTCCTCCATCTTCATCTCGGTGCCGCAGACGAGGATGCCGCATTCCCGCGCCACCGCCTGCCGGTAGGCGGGCGTCGCGTCGAAGCGGTGGAACGGCACCTCGCTCGACGCCCAGCCCTCCGCGTCCCCGACATCGACGCCCACCAGCGCGAGCATCATGCCGTCCGGGTCGCGGAAGCGCAGCGTCGGCGCGCCGAAGACCTGGACCAGCGGCTCGCCGGCATGAATGTCTGGCTCGCCGACCTGCCGGGGCCGGCCCTGGACGCGGCCCGGGCCGCCGTCGCCGAACTCGCCGCCGTCGAGGTGCGCGCCGTGCCCACCGACGTGTCGGACCGGGGCGCCGTCGAGGCCCTGGCGGCGGCCGTCGCCAAGGCCGGGCCGCCCGCCCTGGTGATGCTGAATGCCGGGATCGAGGCCGGCGGAAAACTGTTCTCCGACGCCGACACCTGGACGCGGATCCTGGGCACCAACCTCGGTGGCGTCGTCAACGGCATCCACGCCTTCGCGCCCGGCATGATCGCGGGCGGCAAGCCCGGGGCGATCATCGTCACGGGCTCGAAGCAGGGCATCACCACCCCGCCGGGCAACGCGCCCTACAACGTCTCGAAGGCGGGCGTGAAGGCGGTCACAGAGGCGCTCGCCCACGAGCTGCGCAACCGGGAGGGCTGCCACACGACCGCACACCTGCTGATCCCGGGCTTCGTCTACACGGGACTCACGAAGGCCCGCGGCGTCGCCGAGAAGCCCGCGGGGGCCTGGACGCCCGACGAGACCGTGACCTTCCTGCTGGAGCGGCTCGCGGCCGGCGATTTCTACATCCTCTGTCCCGACAACGAGACCACCCGGGCCCAGGACGCCAAGCGGATCGCCTGGGCGTCCGGCGACATCGTCGAGAACCGGCCCGCGCTCTCGCGCTGGCATCCGGACTACGCCGCGGCGTTCAAGCGGTACATGGAGGGGTGACCCACGCGGCCGCGCGCTACCCTGGGTCACTTCGCTGCCCTCGTGATGACGGAGGAGCGAGACTCGTCGCGTGGCTGCGCGCGGGTTGCCGCGTTCGCCGTCTCTGCGAGCGCAGCGAAGCAATCCAGAGAGCCGCGACCCCGGACCCGTTCACGCGCGATCGGGATACAGGTCGTTCCAGTCCGGATTCATCGCCTCGATCAGCGCGAGCTTCTTCTTCCGAGAGCCCGCCTTGATCCGCTTCTCGCGGGTGATGGCCTCATTCATCGGGGGATAGCGCTCGTACCAGACCAGGCGCTCGCAAGCGTAGCGGCTGGTGAAACCCTGGAGCAGCGCCTCCCGGTGCTCGTAGACCCGCCTGGCGAGGTTCGAGGTCACGCCCGTGTACAGCGTACCGTTGCGGCGGCTCGCCAGGATGTAGACGGCCGGCTCGCGCATCGTGCCGTCCTTCGGCGCCCCCGCGCGGCCCCGGGTCGCTTCGCTGCGCTCGCGGAGACGGAGCGTGACGCCAGCGGGTTGCCCGGACCTGTCGCAACCGCCCCCTGAACCGGACAGCGCTGGCCTGCGCCCCTCGTCTGGCGAAGCCCTTGCACACGGGCTAGGTCAGTGCGACGCAGCCGCCGCACGAGATCAGCGCACGACACCCGGGAGCCGCACTTGGCCACGATCATCCCCGTCGCTTCCTTCGACTGCGTCGTGTTCGGCGCGACCGGCGACCTGACCGCGCGGAAGCTGCTGCCGGCCCTGTTCTACCGATTCCGGGACGGCCAGATCCCCGAGACCAGCCGGATCATCGGCGCCTCGCGCTCGGAACTGTCCCTCGACGCCTTCCGCGAGCACGCCCGCGACGCGCTCAAGCGCTTCGTGCCGGCGTCCGACCTGACCGACGACATGCTCCACCGCTTCCTCGACCACGTCGACTACGTCGCGGTGGACGGGGCCGGCGACAGCGGCTGGACCGACCTCGTCACCAAGCTCGACGAGCGGCCCAACCAGGTCCGGCCCTACTACCTCGCCACCTCCCCCGACCTCTACGGATCGATCTGCCGCAATCTCGCGGCCCACGGGCTCGTCGGCGAGAAGTCCCGCGTCGTGCTGGAGAAGCCGATCGGCAAGGACCTGCGATCGGCCCGGGCGATCAACGACGCGGTCGGCGAGGTCTTCCCCGAATCGCAGATCTTCCGGATCGACCACTATCTCGGCAAGGAGACGGTCCAGAACCTGCTGTCGCTCCGCTTCGCCAACACGATCTTCGAGCGGCTCTGGACCTCGGACGTGATCGATCACGTCCAGATCACGGTCGCCGAGACGGTGGGGGTCGAGGGCCGGGCCGGCTACTACGACACGTCGGGCGCGATGCGCGACATGCTGCAGAACCACATCCTGCAGCTGCTGTGCCTCACCGCCATGGAGAGCCCGCTCAATCTCGAGGCGAACTCCGTCCGCGACGAGAAGCTCAAGGTGCTGCGCGCCCTGAAGCCGATCACCAGCCAGGACATCCCGCTGGTGACGGTCCGCGGCCAGTACGTGGCGGGCGCCGTCGACGGCAAGCCCGTGGAGGGCTACCTCGCCGAGCTCGGCCACGAGAGCCGGACCGAGACCTTCGTGGCCATGAAGGTCGAGATCCAGTCGGGGCGCTGGGCCGGCGTGCCGTTCTACCTGCGCACCGGCAAGCGCCTGCCCCAGAAGCTTTCCGAGATCGTGGTGCAGTTCCGCGCCTCGCCGTTCTCGATCTTCCCCGAGGAGGCCTTCGGCCGCGAGCCGAACCGCCTCGTGATCCGCCTGCAGCCGCAGGAGGGCATGAAGCTCGAGGTGATGACCAAGGATCCCGGTCCCGGCGGCCTGCGCCTGCGCCCAACCGACCTCGACATCTCCTTCGAGGAGACCTTCAAGCAGCGTTACCCGGACGCCTATGAGCGCCTGCTGATGGATGTGGTCCGCGGCAACGCAACCCTGTTCATGCGCCGCGACGAGGTCGAGGCCGCCTGGGCCTGGGCGGACGGCGTGCTGAAGGCCTGGGCCGACCGGCCGGAGGCGCCCCGACCCTACCCGGCCGGCAGCTGGGGCCCGACCGCCGCCATCGCGCTGATCGAGCGCGACGGGCGCACGTGGCACGAGGAATTACGGTAACGATGCACGGCGGCCCACGGCCAAGCTGCCTTGATACCGTCAAGCCGGGTGTGAAATCTGTCGGCGCTGCCGGATACCGCCCCGCCAGAGGGTGGAGACGGCGCAGCACGAGGGATCATCACATGCTGGACCATCATCGGGACGCGGCCGTCCAGGCCGAGCGCCGCCTGGAGCGTTCGGTCGCCGCCGCCCTGCGCGTCATCGCGGCCGCCCACGACGAGCGGCGGGCCCCGCCGGTCTGCGCGGCCCGCCGCCGCCTGAGCGAGGTCTACGGCGCCACCCGCCTGGCCCGGCGCCTGGAGCAGGAGCGCCGGACCGCCTGAGACACGCCGTCTTCGCGACGCGCGATGGCGGAGCCTAGACGGCGGCGTCCCAGGTCTCGCTGAGGGGCGTCGTCCCGCGGACCAGCCGGGCGCGCAGCACGACGTCGCCGGGCGGCACCGGCTCCGGCGGGCGCCACTCGACGTAGATCCGCCAGCCGCCGGTCTGCGGCACGTAGTTGGCCACCGGCTCGTGCATCGTGCCGGCGCTGGCCGAGACCTCCGCGGCGACCGCGGCGTCGGGACCCTTCGGCAGGCCCGGACCCTCGAAGTCGATCACGCAGAGGCGCCGCCGCGGGTCGGGCGGGTTCGACGGGCGCAGGCGCTCCGCCGAGCCGAGCCGCGTCGACGCCACCCGGGCGAGGGCGGCCTCGGGGATCGCCGGCACCGGCTCGGCCCCCACCGTGGTCAGGCCGTAGGCGACGTGCAGCGGCGCGCCGGGCTGGGCCGGGGCCGCCGGCACGAAGGCCGCCACGATGTTGTCCATGTACTCCTCGCCCGACGGGATCTCGAAGAGCTGCACGGCGCCGTCCGCGAAGGCGCCCCCGGCGGTGTCCGGCGCCACCCACAGGCCCGGCCGCGCCTCGTGGCGCGCCTCTACGTCGAGGTAGGCCGCGAAGCTCCGCTCCCGCTGCAGCAGCCCGAAGCCGGCGAGCGGCCGGGCCGCGAAGGCGGAGATCTGCGGCTGCGCGCGCCCGTTGACCAGGGGCCGCCAGATCCGGTCGATCCGCGCCGGATCGGACCCGGCCGCGACGCAGAGCCCGTCGGAATCGTGCACCTGCGGCCGGAAGTCGTCGAAGGGCTTGGCGCCCCGCGCCCCGGGCCCGTTCTGGCCGTACAGGAACATGCTGGTGAGCGGCGCCAACCCGAGCTTCGGGAGCGCCCGGCGCGGGTGGAGCGCCGCGGTGACGGCGATCCGGGCCGGGTCGCCGGGCGCGATCGCGAACCGGTAGGCGCCGGCCACGCTCGGGCTGTCGAGGAGGGAGAGCACCGTGAGCGTGCGCGCCTCCGGCTCCGGCTCGCAGATCCAGTGGGCGACGAAGTCGGGGAATTCCTCGCCCTCCGGGGCGCCGGTGCCGATGGCAAGCCCCCGGGCCGAGAGCCCGTATTCCTGGTTGGCCGCGCGCAGGCGGAAGTAGGAGGCGCCCAGGAAGACGAGGAACTCCTCCTGAAAACCCTTCGGCCGCCAGGCCGGCGTGTCCGGGAAGGCGTAGTGCAGGCGGAAGCCCGCGAAGCCGAGATCCGCCGGGAAGCTCTGGCCGGCGAGCCGCGCGCCCAGGTCGAACAGCCGCGTGTCGTAGGGGATCGGGCGCGCGGGTCCCCGGAGCGGCTGGAGGTGGAGCGCCACGCGCCGGCGCTGCAGGAAGCCGCGGTGGAACAGCTGCGCGCTGAAATGCGCGCCGAGCCGCAGGCTGGCGTCCGGCCGGAAGGTGATCGCCCGATAGCCGTCGTAGTCGAGGGCGGCGAGCGTCGGCGGCAGATCCTCGGGCGGCGGGGCGTAGGGCGCGGCCGCGCGCCGCGCCGCCTCGGCCGAGAGGGTCTCGAAGGTCATCGCGTCGCCCTGCGGCGGAAGCGCCGGCCCGGCCCACGTTCTGGACCCATTCAGATCCGTCGCGCTAGGTAGAACCGTGCCGGCAGCCGCGGCCACGACTGTTCGAAGAACGCGGCGCCGGGAGGGGGGATTGATCCGTTCGGCTTCCGGCGGCCTGGGCTGCCGGGTCGACTCCGTATCCTCACCCCGCACATCGGTATCCACGGTCATCGGTCCCCGGCCCCGGACGGCCGGGCGGCCGGCAGCCTTCCACGGTCGAGTTCCTCGCGCCATGTCGTCACGCGTCACCTCCTCCGCCGAGCGGTCGCACCGGAACGCGGCTCCCGCCCTACCCGATCCGTCGGAGAGCGCTGCCTGCCGCGAGGTGTGGACTGGCGCCCCGAGCAGCGCCCCGAGCAGCGCCCTGCGCGCCCGCCGCCTCGCCCTGGCCGTCCCGAGCCTCGCCACCGCCGTCGGCCTCGTCTGGCTCGCCGCGCTCGCCTACCCGGCGGGCGTCAGCCCGCTGGCCTGGGCGGTCCTGGTGCTGTTCGGCCTCGTGATGGGCTGGCAGGCCTTCGTCGCCTGCCAGTACGTCTACGGGTTCGTCGCCGCCCTCCTGGGCGACCGGGCGAAGTCCGCGCTGGAGCGCCGCTCCGAGCAGGCGGGCGCCGTGGCGGACGGGGCCGGACGCACCGCCGCCGTGGTGGCGATCCACGCCGAGGACGCGGTCGCGGTCTTCGCCCGCCTGCGGGTGATGGCCCGCTCGCTCGCCCGCGCCGAGGCGCGGGGCATCGACATCTTCGTCCTCTCCGACACCCGGGACGGCGCGATCGCCGCCGTGGAGGAGCACGAGTACGCCCGCATCCAGGCCTGGGCGGCCTCGGACCCGGCGCTGCCGCGGATCCGCTACCGGCGCCGGACGGAGAATGTCGGCCGCAAGGCCGGCAACATCGGCGAGTTCTGCCGCACCTACGGCGGCGAGTACGCGTTCATGATCGTGCTCGACGCCGACAGCCTGATGACCGGCGCCGCCATGGGCCGGCTCGTCGGGCTGATGCAGGCGAGCCCGCGCACCGGCCTGATCCAGACCGTCTCGTACGCGGCCGGCCGGGACACGCTCTTCGCCCGCATCCAGCAATTCGCCGTCCGCCTCTACGCGCCGCTGGCCCTGCGCTGCCTGGAGACCTGGCAGGGCCCGGAGGGCAGCTACTGGGGCCACAACGCGATCCTGCGGGTCGAGGCCTTCGCGGAGAACGCGCAGCTCCCGCGGCTCCCGGGCCGGGAGCCGCTCGGCGGCGAGATCCTGTGCCACGACATCGTCGAGGGCGCGCTGATGGTGCGCGCCGGCTGGGAGGTGCGGCTGCTGCCCGAGATGGGCGGCACCTGGGAGGAGATGCCCACCAACCTCGTCGACCTGCTCGGCCGCGAGCGCCGCTGGTGCCAGGGCAACCTCCAGCACCTGCGGGTGCTGCCCTGGGCGGGCCTGCGCGCGGCGAGCCGCTGGCACCTCCTCGTCGGCATCCTCTCGTACGGGGTGCTGCCGCTCTGGATCGCGTTCCTGGGCCTCGCCGCGTGGCAGGCCGCCCGGACCGGCGATCTGGGCCTGCTGGCCTACGGGCTGACCGGGCAGGGCGCCGCCGCCCACGGGCTCGCCGCCCTCAGCGTCGCCGTGCTGGCCCTGCCGAAGCTCCTGAGCCTCGGCCACGTCCTCGCCTCCGCGGAGCGCCGGGCGGCCTTCGGCGGCGCGCGGGCCCTGCTCGCGAGCGCCGCCCTGGAGCAGGCCGTGTGGGTGGTCCTGTGGCCGGTCCTGACCCTGTTCACCGCCGGCGCCGTGGTCTCGACCTTCTTCGGCCGGGTGGTCCGCTGGGACACGCAGGACCGGGACGACCGGCAGGTCTCCTGGGCGGAGGCCTTCCGGCTCCAGGCCGACGCCGTGGTGGTCGGCGCGCTGATGGTGTTCGCCCTGGCCCTCGTCGGGAGCCCGTGGCTCGCCCTCTGGCTGGCGCCGATCGCCCTGGCGCTGCTCACGAGCCCGGCCCAGAGCGTCTGGACCAGCCGGGCCGATCTCGGCCGCGCCGCCCGCGCCCGGGGCCTGTTCCTGAACGCCGACGACACCGCGCAGGCGCCGGAACTCGCCGAACTCGCCCAGCTGCGCGGCCTGCCCNCACCGCCCGGCCGCGCGCGAGCCGGCGATCTGGCTCGCCGCCGACGAGGCCTGACGCGGCCCGACGGGGCGCCGCGGACCCCGGACACGGCCGCGGACCCGGGCCGCGAACGCCGGGACCCGCGGCCTCGATCCCGGCCCGTTACGGCCAAGCTGCCACAGTGTTGCCATCGAGTCACGGGCGGGCGGAACCGCCCCGCCGGGGCGGTTTCAGGCTTGGATTTGAGGCGCGAGCGTTTACCCCTTGGCGAGGATCGGCACGGCATCGTGCCGCGGTCTTCGCCGCGTTCCCGCCATAGTCCGCGCCTGCCCCGAGAGGCTTTGATGCGTCGTTTTCTCCCCGCCCTGATCGGGCTTCTCGGCGCGGCCGCCTGCGCCGCGCCGGCACTGGCCTACGAGATCGACCCGCTGACCCGCCAGCCGCTGAACGACGCGCTCACCGTGCGTGTCCGCCCGCAGGCCGTCGAGACCGTCGCGGTGCCGGTGGCCAACGCCGCCCTGAACCCCGCCGACCCGCTGAACGCCGACGCGGCGGTCCCGCAGATGTCGGCGATCCCGCGCGAGACGGTGGCCTATAACGGCCCCTACGGCGCCGGCACGATCGTCGTCTCCACCGCCGAGCGGCGGCTCTACTACGTGCTCGGCGGCGGCCAGGCCCTGCGCTACGGCGTCGGCGTCGGCCGGCCGGGCTTCACCTGGGGCGGCGTGCAGACCATCACGATGAAGCGCGAGTGGCCGGATTGGCGCCCGCCGGCGACCATGCTGAAGCGCCGGCCCGACCTGCCGCGCTACATGAAGGGCGGTCTCGAGAACCCGCTCGGCGCCCGCGCCATGTATCTCGGCGGCTCGATCTACCGCATCCACGGCTCGAACGAGCCGGAGACGATCGGCACCGCCGTCTCGTCGGGCTGCATCCGCATGACCAACGACGACGTGACGGACCTGTACACCCGCGCCAAGGTCGGCACGAAGGTCATCGTCCAGCGCTGATTCCTCTTCGGAGCTTCGACGAGGGGGCCGGCCGCGAGGTCGGCCCTTTTTTGCGTTTCGTAGGGTTTCCGGTCGATGGCTTCGGCACGGCCGTCTTTGCGAGCGGAGCGAAGCAATCCAGCGGCGCCACGCCTGCAGAGGTCGCGCTGCCCTGGGTCCCATCGCTTCGCTCGTGATGACGGGAGAGGCACATCAACCGAAGCGTTCAAACGGAAACCGGATCAGGGCAGGGTGACCAGCGCGTCGGGGCGCTTCACCTCGATCTCGATGAACGCGATCGGGTGGTCGGACCCGTTCATCACGTCGTGCCGGATGCCGGCCGGGCGCATGTAGGATTGCCCGGCCGCGAGCGCCGTCTCGCTGACCGCCGCGCCGTCGTGGACGCGCAGGATCCCGTCCACCAGCATCACCACGAAGTAGGGCCAGCCGTGCTCGTGCCAGCCGGTCACGCCGCCGGGCGGGAAATCCCAGCGCGTGATGCGCACGGCGGCGTCATCCTGCTGGATCGTGGGCGTCGCGGGGATGGTGCAGGCGAAGGCCATGGCGGCTCCGAAGGTGCGGGCTGACGGGTGCGCGGCTCGACTCCGCCGTCATCGCGAGCGCAGCGAAGCGACCCGGGGATGCGCGACGCCGAAATCGTGGCGCCACTCTGGATCGCTTCGCTCCACTCGCGAAGACGAGGCTCGGGGCCTGAGTAAGCGGGAGCGGACGCCCTCAGTGGCAGCCGCACGAGCCCGACCCGCAGCCTCCGCCCTGCTTCACCGGGGCGGTGCGCGCGGTCTCGCGGTCCAGGCCGCGCTCGGCGAGCTCGCCGAGATAGGTGTTCCACCGCGTCTCGTACTCGCGGCCCAGCGTGTGGAGGTAGCCCCAGCCGTAGATGCCGGTGTCGTGCATGTCGTCGAAGCCGAGCTTCACCGCGTAATTGCCGACCGGCTCCACCGCCAGGATCGCCACGGCGCGCTTCCCGCCGATCACCTTCCGCTCCAGCGGCGAGTGGCCCTGCACCTCGGCCGAGGGGCTGGACACCCGCAGGTACTCGGCCGGCAGGGCGTAGCGCGCCCCGTCCTCGAAGGCGACGTTGAGCACCCGCCGGTCGGCCGACAGGCGGATCTCGGTCGGCCACAGATCCTCGGTCACGGGCCACACTCCTCACGCAATCTGGGGCTGCGGCGCGGGACCTGCTTGCCCGCGACCGCCGGTGGCATCATATGCCGGACGATGCTCGATGACAGCTCCCTGACGCCGCAGACGTCCGCTCTCGGCGCGACCGCCGGGCCGGCGCCGCTGATCGACCCGTTCCAGCGGGCGATCTCGTACCTGCGCATCTCGGTGACGGATCGCTGCGACCTGCGCTGCGCCTACTGCATGTCCGAGCACATGGAGTTCCTGCCCAAGCGCGACCTGCTGACCCTGGAGGAGCTGGACCGGCTCTGCGGGGTGTTCATCGCCCGGGGCGTGCGCAAGCTCCGGATCACCGGCGGCGAGCCGCTCGTGCGCCGCGACATCATGCACCTGTTCCGCCGGCTCTCGCGCCACCTCGATTCGGGGGCGCTGGAGGAGCTGACGCTCACCACCAACGGCACGCAGCTCACCCGCTACGCCGACGAGCTGGCGAGCCTCGGCGTGCGCCGGATCAACGTCTCGCTCGACACCCTCGACCCGGACAAGTTCCGGGAGATCACCCGCCGGGGCGACCTCAAGGTGGTGCTCGACGGCATCGCGGCGGCGCGGGCCGCCGGGATGAAGGTGAAGATCAACGCGGTGGCGCTCCGCGACGTCAACGCCGACGAGATCCCTGCCATGATCGCCTGGGCGCACGGCCTCGGCATGGACATGACGCTGATCGAGGTCATGCCGCTCGGCGAGATCGAGGCGGACCGGACCGACCAGTTCCTGCCCCTGTCGGTCGCCCGGCAGCGCCTGGAGACCCGCTACACCCTCACGCCGCTGCCCGACCGCACCGGCGGCCCGGCGCGCTACGTGCGCGTCGAGGAGACCGGGGGTAAGCTCGGCTTCATCACGCCGCTGACCCATAATTTCTGCGAGAGCTGCAACCGTGTGCGCCTGACCTGCACCGGGCAGCTCTACATGTGCCTGGGCCAGGAGGATTCGGCCGACCTGCGGGCGGTCCTGCGCGCCTCCCAGGACGACGCGGTGCTGGCCCAGGCGGTGGTCGAGGCGATCACCCGCAAGCCCAAGGGCCACGACTTCGTCATCGAGCGCCAGCGCCCGGCCGCCGTGCCGCGGCACATGAGCGTGACGGGGGGGTAGACGCCTCGACCGTCCTTGCGAGTGTGAGCGAAGCAATCCAGGGCGCCGCGCGCTGCCGGAATGTGGCGCATCCCTGGATTGCTTCGCTCCGCTCGCAAGGACGGGAGCGCTCACATCTCCTCGTCGGCGTAGCGGGCCTGCTGCCGCCCGCGCTGGCCGGATCCCCGCCGCGGCGCCCCCGCGCTGATCCCCGCCACCAGGTCGGCGATGTGGCGCAGCGTCTCCACGGAGAGCGCCTTCTCGCCCTCGCCGCGGCCCTGCGGGATCAGCGCCTTGGCGAAGCCGAGCTTCTGCGCTTCCTTCAGCCGCGACCCGGCCTGCGCCACGGGCCGGATCGCCCCCGACAGGCCGATCTCGCCGAAATAGACCGTCTCGGGCGGCAGCACGGCCCCCGACAGCGACGAGACCAGGGCGGCGGCGACCGCGAGGTCGGCCGCCGGCTCGGTGATGCGCAGGCCGCCCGCCACGTTCAGGTAGACGTCGTGGCTGCCGAGCCGGATGCCGCCATGGGCCTCCAGGACGGCGAGCACCATCGACAGCCGGTTGGGGTCCCAGCCGACCACGGCGCGCCGGGGCATGCCGAGCGACGAGGGCGCCACCAGGGCCTGGATCTCCACCAGCAGCGGCCGCGTGCCCTCCATCCCGGCGAAGACCGCGGTGCCCGCCGCCTGATGGTCGCGGCCCGCCAGGAACAGGGCCGAGGGGTTCGGCACCTCGCTGAGGCCCGCGTCGGTCATCTCGAACACGCCGATCTCGTCGGTCGGCCCGAACCGGTTCTTCACCGCGCGCAGGATGCGGAAATGGTGGCCCTGGTCGCCCTCGAAGGAGGCGACCGCGTCGACCATGTGCTCCACCACCCGGGGACCGGCGATCTGCCCGTCCTTGGTGACGTGCCCGACCAGGATCACCGCCGTGCCGGTGGTCTTGGCGAAGCGGATCAGCGCCTGCGCGGAGGAGCGCACCTGCGTGACCGTGCCGGGGGCCGATTCCACCGTCTCGGTCCACATGGTCTGGATCGAGTCGATGATCGCCAGCGCGGGCGGGCGCCCCTGGCTCAGGGTCTCGACGATGTCCTCGACGTTGGTCTCGGCGGCGAGCTGGACCGGGCGCGCGCTCAGGCCCAGCCGCTCGGCCCGCAGGCGCACCTGCCCGACCGCCTCCTCGCCCGAGATGTAGGCGACCCGCTCGCCCGTGCCCGCCATGGCGGCGGAGGCCTGCATCAGCAGGGTCGACTTGCCGATGCCGGGATCGCCGCCGAGCAGGATCACCGAGCCGCGCACGAAGCCGCCGCCGGTCACCCGGTCGAGCTCGCCGATCCCCGACGGGATGCGCGGCGCCTCCTTGGCCTCGCCGGTCAGGCCCTCCAGGGGGAAGACCCGGCCGCGGTTGCGCGACGGCCGCGTCGCGGCGGGCCCCGACTGGCCGGGCGCCGAGGGCGCCTCCTCGACGATCGTGTTCCAGCCGTTGCAGGCCTCGCAGCGCCCGCGCCAGCGGTTGTAGACCGCCCCGCAGGACTGGCAGACGAAGGTCTGGTGGATCTTGGCCATACGGGTCCGGGCGCCGGCCGTCCGGCGTGTCAGGGGGAGTCGCGTCAGCCTACATAAGTTCGAACATATCGAGAACCCAGTCCGGTCAGGATCTCGTACCCGATCGTGCCGGCGGCGCGGCCGACCGCGTCGATGTCGAGGCTGTCGCCGATCAGCACCGCCTCCGCCCCGCGCCGGGCCGCGGGCGCCGCCGTGACGTCGAGGATGATCAGGTCCATGGAGACGAGGCCCAGGATCGGGCACGGGACGCCGCCGACCAGCGCCCGGCCGCGCCCGCTGATCGCCCGGGGGACGCCGTCGGCGTAGCCGAGCGATAGGGTCGCCAGCCGGCTCGGCGCGGCGGCGGTCCAGCAGCCGTTATAGCCCGCTGTGGCGCCGGCCGCGACGCCGCGCACCTGCGCGATCGCCGCTTCCAGCCGCACCACCGGGCGCATCGGGTTCGCGGCGCCCGGCGTCGGGTTGCCGCCGAACAGGGCGTAGCCCGGCCGCAGCAGGTCGTGCCGGGCCCCGTCGAGAAAGATTCCCGACGAGTTCGCCAGCGAGGCCCGGAGCCCGGGATAGGCCGCCCGGACCCGGGCGAAATCGGCGATCTGCCGGGCGTTGACCGGGTCCTCCGGCTTCTCGGCGCTGACGAAGTGGCTGAGGAGCAGGTCGATCCCGGCGGCCGCGATCCTTGCGTCCCCGGCAAGCTCCAGCGCCTCGGGCACCGACAGGCCGAGCCGGTTCATGCCGGTATCGACGTGGAGCGCCGCGGGCTGGCGGTCCCCCGCGAACGCCGCCCAGTCCGACAGCTCCTCGACGCTGCCGAGCACCGGGCGCAGCCCGTGGGCTGCGAAGGCCGCCGCGGCGCCCGGAGGCAGGCCGTTCAGCACGTAGATCGCGGCCTCCGGCAGGGCGGCCCGGGCGGCGACGCCCTCGGACAGGTGCGCGACGAAGAAGGTCCGGCAGCCGGCGGCCCACAGGGCCGGCCCGACGCGGCCGACGCCGCAGCCGTAGGCGTCGGCCTTCACCACGGCGGCGCAGTCGGCGCCGGCGCCGCGGGCCGCCAGGACCCGCCAGTTGGCCGCGATCGTCCCGAGGTCGATCGTCAGCCGGGCGCCGTGGGCCATCTCGATCATTCCCGACTTTTCCATCTTGAAATGCTTACCATCCAATTGCCGTCTGCGCGGCCATGCTTGCTGTGCTGCCTCGCTTTTCGACGGGTTACGACTAAGGGGTAGAGTGCAGAGTGGAGAATAAGATGGAAAACCTATAGCCGCGACGCCGCCAGGGTTTGTCCCTTCATGCTGCGCCGGGATGCCAGCATTTGAAATGCCATTGGCAGACCGGGCCGGCTTATCGAGGAACGTCTTTGATCTCCGGTCCGTCACCAAGCCATCGCATCAAGCCATTGACAATAGGAATTTGATCATATAAGCTGGCTCTTTCCTGGGGGCGCAACATGCAAATGCATCTAAAGATGAGGTCTGCGATTGCGAGCAGGAAAATGGAACTCTGTCTGCTCGAACTTCGCATGGCAAACCTTTAGCAATCACTTCTGCTGAAGGAATATAATCCAAATCATCCCCGTGTTCCTGCTGGGCAAGACGGCGGCGGACAATGGGCAAATAATGGCACCCCTGGTCCTTCCTCGAAACCGCGGAACGAGAAAGTTCAGAAAACTTCCCTCTTCGCGCTCGCCGCGTCTCAGGAGGATTGCGACGAGCAATATCGGCGTGATTTGATTGTTTGTAAATTTACCGGCCTTCGAGCCTGCTACGCTCAGGCAATGGTTAGGCTGGTTGCATGTGAACGCGGCCATCAGATTCCGCCCCTAAATTTTTGAGGTAATTATGATAATCGGCCGCAGGAACTTAGAATTATTATCGTCTTTGGGTAATAGGTCAGTTGAAGTTTCAATCTATGCCCCCGAGTCGCAGGACGGGGTGTGGGTGTGTAGATATACGATCGATTGGCCGGACCAGAAAAGGCAAAGCTTCGCTGCTGGTGTCGATTCGATCCAAGCTCTCCATTTAGCTTTACAGAAGATCGGCATGGAACTGTATGTCAGCCCCCACCATCTGGCTGGCGACTTGAAATGGGAAAAATCCGGGGACGGATACGGATTTCCGGTGCCCAAGAACGGCCGTGATATGCTCATCGGAGCAGACAAGGCGTTCGAAGGCTGAACACCAAGCGCGCGTTCTGGTCCGATGGAGTTCGCGTCTCAAGAAGCCCGTCCGCGGAAATGATCTATGAGGAGCTACCGTCGCACCGGGCCTCACGGCGCTGCGCATGCTGCACTGTGGCAGAAGCAATTGATGCATTAGCAGCACAGGGACGGCGTTGCCGGACCACCCCAGGGTGACGGCCGAGGTCGGGCTTGGTATAAATCCGCCGCGGTCCGGGGGAGCCGCACGGCCGACGCGCTATCCCCGCGGGTACCAAAAAGCTCAACGATGCCGTTTACCGTCCTGGATCTCGCCGTGCTCGGCATCGTCGCGGTCTCCGCGCTGCTCGCGGCCGTGCGTGGTGTGACCCGCGAGGTCCTGGCGATCGTCGCCTGGGTCGCGGCCGCCGCGGTCGCGTGGACGCTCCACCCCATGCTGCTGCCCACCGTGAAGCAGCACGTGAACAGCGACACCGTGGCGCTCGTCGCCTCGATCGCGGCGATCTTCCTCGGCACCCTGATCGTCGTGTCGATCATCACGGTGAAGATCTCCGACGTCGTGCTCGACTCGCGGATCGGCGCGGTCGACCGCTCCCTCGGCTTCCTGTTCGGCGCGGCCCGCGGCTTCCTGATCTGCGTGATCGGCTGGGTGTTCCTGTCCTGGCTGGTGCAGGGCAAGGTGCCGGACTGGGCCGCCCAGGCCCGCACGCGCCCGATGCTGGAGAAGTCCGGCGACGCCCTGGTGGCGCAGCTGCCGGAGAATCCGGAGGGCTTCCTCAAGCAGTTCAAGAAGCCGAAGACCGGCGCGCCGCCGAGCGATTCCGCCGACGCCCCGGCCGAGACCGACGCGGCGCCGCAGCGCCGGACCGAGACCGCGCCGACCCCGACGCGACGCTGATCTGCGGTATTCGCCGTAGGTCTCGTCGCGCGGAACGCCTAGATAGCGGTTCCGGTGGTGTACGGATTGCTTCCGCGACGACCGGCGCGCCGGCCCGTCGCCGCCGGGATCTGTGAGTGATCGACAGCCCCATGTCACACGCCGCCGCCTCCACCGACACCTTCGATCTCGATCTCGACGGCGACACCCTCCGCGAGGAGTGCGGCGTCTTCGGCATCTTCGGCCATCCGGACGCCTCGGCGATCGTCGCGCTCGGCCTGCACGCCCTGCAGCACCGGGGCCAGGAGGCGGCCGGCATCGTCTCCTTCGACGGCTCGGTGTTCCATTCCGAGCGCCGCCCCGGCCTCGTCGGCGATTCCTTCTCGGACGGCGACACGATCGCCCGCCTCAAGGGCCGCGCCGCCATCGGGCACGTGCGCTACTCGACCACCGGCGGCACGATCCTGCGCAACGTCCAGCCGCTCTTCGCGGAACTCGCCAGCGGCGGCCTCGCGGTCGCCCACAACGGCAACCTGACCAACGCCCTGTCGATCCGCCGCGACCTCGTGCGCGACGGCGCGATCACCCAGTCGACCTCGGATACCGAGGTGATCCTGCACCTCGCGGCCCGCTCGCGGAAGCCGCGGATCATCGAGCGATTCATCGACGCCCTGCAGGCGATCCAGGGCGCCTACGCGATCGTGGCGCTGACCAACAAGAAGCTGATCGGCGCCCGCGACCCGCTGGGCATCCGCCCGCTGGTGCTGGGCGAACTCGACGGCCGCTACATGCTGGCCTCCGAGACCTGCGCGCTCGACATCATCGGCGCCCGGTTCGTGCGCGACATCGAGAACGGCGAGATCGTGGTGATCTCCGAGGAGGGGATCGAGTCGATCCGTTTCGCCGACGCCGTGCCGATGCGGCCCTGCATCTTCGAGTACATCTACTTCGCCCGGCCGGACTCGGTGGTGAACGGCAAGAGCGTCTACGCGGTGCGCAAGGCGATCGGCCGCGAGCTGGCCCGCGAGGCCGCGGCGCCGGCCGACATCGTCGTGCCGGTGCCGGATTCCGGCGTTCCGGCGGCGCTCGGCTTCTCGCAGGAGACCGGGATCCCGTTCGAGATGGGGATCATCCGCAACCACTACGTCGGCCGGACCTTCATCCAGCCGACCCAGTCGGTGCGCGAGCTCGGCGTGCGGATGAAGCACTCGGCCAACCGCGCGGCGATCGAGGGCAAGAGCATCGTCCTCGTGGACGACAGCCTCGTGCGCGGCACGACCTCGGTGAAGATCGTCCGGATGATGCGCGAGGCCGGCGCCGCGGAGGTGCATTTCCGGATCGCCTCGCCGCCGATCACCTATCCGGACTTCTACGGGATCGACACGCCCGAGCGGGAGAAGCTGCTCGCCGCGACCCACGATCTCGAGGCGATGCGCAAGTATATCGGCGCCGATTCGCTGGCCTTCCTGTCGATCCCCGGCCTCTACCGGGCGATGGGCGAGGAGGCGCGCAACGCGGCCTGCCCGCAATACACCGACCACTGCTTCACGGGCGACTACCCGACCGGCCTGACCGACCTGTCCATCGCCGGCCCGAAGCGCTTCGCCATGCTGGCCGAGGCCGACTGACAGGATCCGGCCGTTTCGCGCGATCGGGCATCCCCTGCGCGCGGAAATGCGCTAGGTCCTCGCCATGGCTGAGTCTCAGAGAATCCTGGAAGGCCGCGTCGCGGTCGTCACCGGCGCGTCCCGCGGCATCGGGCGCGCCGCCGCCCTGGCGCTGGCCGGGGCTGGCGCCCACGTCATCGCGGTGGCCCGGACCGTGGGCGCCCTGGAGGAGCTCGACGACGCGATCCGCGCCGCCGGCTCCAGCGCCACCCTGGTGCCGTTCGACCTCGCCGACTACGACGCGATCGACCGCCTCGGCGCGGCGATCAACGAGCGCTGGAAGCGCCTCGACATCCTGGTCGCCAATGCCGGCATCCTCGGCGCCCTCATGCCGATCGGCCACATCACCCCGAAGATCTGGGGGCAGGTGATGGACGTGAACGTCACCGCCAACTGGCGCCTGATCCGCTCCCTCGACCCGCTGCTGCGCATGTCGGACGCGGGCCGCGCGATCTTCGTCTCGTCGGGGGCGGCCTCGAAGTGCCGGCCCTACTGGGGGCCCTACTCGGTCTCGAAGGCGGCGCTGGAGGCCCTGGTGCGGACCTACGCGGCCGAGAACGAGAGCACGGCGATCCGGGCCATGCTGCTCAATCCCGGCCCCCTGCGGACCGGCATGCGCCGCTCGGCCATGCCCGGCGAGGACCCCGAGACCCTCCGGACGCCCGAGGACCTCGCCCCCCATTTCGTGCGGCTCGCGGCACCGGACTGGGCCGAGACCGGGAAGCTGTACGATTTCCCCACCGACCGGGTGCTGCGTTTCCGCGCGCCCGAGTAAAGGGGTCCGGGGCCTGCGGCCCCGGCGGGTGGCGGGCGGAGCCCGCCGGGTTTGGGATTTGCGATGATCGACGTCCGCTGCATCTGCGCGATCGGCCTGCGGGGCCAGCTCGGCCTCAACGGCCACCTGCCCTGGGAGGGCAACACCGACCCGCTCTTCGTGGAGGACGTGACGCGCTTCTTCGCCCTGACCATGGGCCACGTGCTGATCGCCGGGCCGAAGACGGTGGCCTCGGTGCCGGAATTCGCCTTCAAGGACCGCACCATCGACGTGATCCGCAGCCACGAGGATCCGGAGGCGGTGCTCAAGCGCTATCCCGGACGGCGGATCTTCGTCGGCGGCGGGATCGCGGTGTGGAACGTCTACGCCCGGTACATCCAGAACTGGGACATCACGCGCCTTCCCTACGACGGCGAGGCCGACCGCTGGTTCGATCCCGCCTGGCTGGTCGGCGGGCCGCTGCGGACACCCTGAGCGGCACCTTCGTCCCCGCCGGCGCGTTGGCGCGCACGCGTCGCGTTTCCCGGAGACCACGATGAGCGCCCCGAGCTACCGCTTCGGCATCGAGGAGGAGTACTTCCTGGCCGACGCCGAGACCCGCGGGACGCCGCGGGGCGACCTCGCGGCCTTCCACGCCCGCGTGAAGGCGGAGCTGCCCGAGACGGGCCGCGAACTGGTCGCCGCGCAGGTCGAGGTCTGCACGCCGCCGCTCACCGACGCGGCCGCCGCCCGGGAGAATCTCGGCGGCCAGCGGCGGCAGCTCGCCGGGATCGCGGCCGAGAACGGCCTGCGGCTCTTGGCCTGCGGCACCCATCCCCTGGCGCGCTGGTCGCGCCAGACCGCCACCGACGGGGAGCGCTACAAGGGCATCCTGTCGGATGTCGGCATCGCGGCGCGGCGGGCCCTGATCTGCGGGATGCACGTCCACGTCGAGGTGCCGGATCCCGACGCGCGCGTCGACCTGATGAACCGGCTGCTGCCGTTCCAGCCGCTGCTGCTCGCGCTGTCGGCCTCCTCGCCGTTCTGGCAGGGCGAGGCGACGGGCCTGCGGGCCTACCGGCTCAGCGTCTTCGGGGAATTGCCGCGCACCGGCCTGCCGGAACTGTTCGCCGACGCCGCCGCCCACGCGCGGTTCGTCGCCATCATGACCCGGTCGGGCGCCATCGCGGACGCGAGCTTCCTGTGGTGGTCGCTGCGGCCCTCCATCAAGTTCCCGACCTTGGAGCTGCGCATCGCCGACGCCTGCACGCGCCTCGACGACTCGCTCTGCATCGCGGCCCTGTTCCGCTGCCTCGTGCGCCTGTGCGCGCGCCGGCCCGACCTCCATGCCGGGCTCGACGGCGTCTCGCGGGCGCTGGCCTCGGAGAACCTCTGGCGCGCCCAGCACGGCGGCGTCGCCGCCTCCCTGATCGACGAGGCGCGGGGCGAGGCCGTGCCGTTCGCCGAGGCGCTGGAGGCGGTGCTCGCGCTGGTGGCGGAGGACGCGGACGCCCTCGGCTGCGCGGCGGACTTGGCCCGCGCGCGGGCGATCGTGGCGGAGGGGACCAGCGCGGACGGGCAGATCGCGGCCTACGAGGCCGCGCTCGCCGCCGGGCAGGACGAGCGCGCCGCCCTGGCGGCCGCGGTGGACTGGATCGCCGACGCGGCGCGCTGAGGAGTGCCGCACCCGCGCCGTCATCGCGAGCGCAGCGAAGTGACCCAGGGTTGCGCGGCGTCGGCCATCGTGACGCTGTCTGGGTTGCTTCGCTCCGCTCGCAAGGACGACCGGAGGTCGGATCAGCCTTTGTCGAACGGGTTCTGCGAGGTCCGCAGGGACAGGCGGATCGGGGTGCCCGGCAGGTCGAACGCCTCGCGCAGGCCGTTCACCAGATAGCGCGTGTAGGATTTCGGCAGGGCGTTGAGCTGGTTGCCGAACAGCGCGAAGTGCGGCGGCCGGCTCTTCACCTGCGTGGCGTAGCGGATCTTGATCCGCCGGCCCGACACCGCCGGGGGCGGGTTGCGGGAGGTAGCCTCGTTCAGCCAGTCGTTGATGCGCGAGGTGGAGACGCGCCGGTCCCAGACCTCGGCGGCCTGCACCACCGCCTGCATCAGCTTGTCGACACCGTCGCCCGCGAGGCCGGAGAGCGGCACGACCGCGACGCCGCGCACCTGCGGTAGCAGCCGGGTGCAATCCTCCCGGAGCTGCTTGAGCAGGCCCGGCTGGTCGGCGACCAGGTCCCACTTGTTGAGACCGATCACCAGGGCGCGTCCCTCGCTCTCGACGAGGTCGACGATCGTGAGGTCCTGCTTCTCGAACGGGATCGTGGCGTCGAGGAGCACCACCACCACCTCGGCGAAGCGCACGGCGCGCAGGCCGTCCGAGACCGCGAGCTTCTCCAGCTTGTCGTCGATCCGGGCGCGGCGGCGCATCCCGGCCGTGTCGTGCAGCTTGATCCGCCGCCCGCGCCACTCCCAGTCCAGGGAGATCGAGTCGCGGGTGATGCCGGCCTCGGGGCCGACGAGCAGCCGGTCCTCGCCGAGCATGTTGTTGATCAGGGTCGACTTGCCGGCATTCGGGCGGCCGACGATGGCGACCTTCAGGGCGCGGCCGCCGGGGGCGTCGTCGTCGGCCTCCTCGTCCTCGTCGTGCTGGGGCAGGGCGCCCTTGAGCGCCTCGTGCAGCTCGCCCAGGCCCTCGCCGTGCTCGGCCGAGAACGGGATCGGGTCGCCGAGCCCGAGGGTGAAGGCCTCGTAGGCGCCGGCGAGACCGGCGCCGCCCTCGGCCTTGTTGGCGATCAGGATCACCGGGCAGCCGGCGCGGCGCACCAGCTCGGCGAAGGGCTGGTCGGCCGGCAGCACGCCGGCGCGGGCGTCGATGACGAACAGGACCACGTCGGCGGCGAGGATCGCCGCCTCGGTCTGCATCCGCATCCGGCCCGTGAGGGTCTTCTCGTCGGCCTCTTCCAGGCCGGCGGTGTCGATCACCCGGAACTGGAGGCCGCCGAACGCGACGTCGCCCTCGCGCCGGTCGCGGGTCACGCCCGGGCGGTCGTCGACCAGCGCGAGCTTCTTGCCCACGAGGCGGTTGAACAGGGTCGACTTGCCGACGTTCGGCCTCCCGACGATCGCGACGGTCGGCATATCCATGGTGGTTCTCGAGACAGTCCGGACGATGAAATCAGCGCGTGATCGGCGGGGGCGGCGCGGCGGGCTCGGGCTTGGCGGCGGTCACGGTCACGGGACCGCCCGCCACGATCGCCGCGTAGACCTCGATCCGCTCGCGCAGGTTCCGCGGCGTGTCGGGATCGGCCACGATCTGGTCGAACCAGCGGCTGGCGTCCTCGTAATCGCCCTTCTTCAGGGCGGCGAGGCCGAGCATCTCGCGGGCGGTGTGGCGGAACGGCGTCCCGGCCGCGAGGCCCTGGAGGTTGGCGAGCGCCGGGTCCGGGTTCGGCCCGTCGAGGCGCAGCAGCGCGGCGCGCAGGCGCGCGAGGTCGCGCAGGCCGTCGCCGAGGCCGGTATCGTCGGCGAGCTTGTCGAACTCCGCCGCCCCCGCCGCCGGATCGCGCTTGCCGGCCTCGGCCGCTGCCCGGAAGCGGGCGAGCAGGCGGTAGCCAGCCGGGCCCTGCGCCTCCAGCGTGTCGAAGGCCTTGTCGGCCTCCGCGACCTTGCCGTCCTTGGCGAGGCGGTTGGCGTCGTCGAACTGCACCGAGGCCACCTCGGCGGCCGCGCGCTGCTGGGCCTGCCAGTAGCGCCAGCCCGCGACGCCCGCCACCACGAGCACGGCGAGCGCGATGATCACGCCGCTGTAGCGTTTCCAGATCTGGAGGATCCGGTCGCGGCGGTAATCCTCGTCGACCTCGCGAAGGAACTCGTTGTTCTCGGCCATTCTATCCCGGCCCGCATGATTTCAGCGGACCACCTCGTCTCGTTCGGGCCCCGCGCCTAACACACGGGCGGCGGGTTGGCGACAGGCCATGTCTCAGGCCATGTCTCAGGCCATGTCTCAGGCATGTCTCAAGGGCCGCCTCAGGTGCCGGCTCAGGCCGCGCTGCCCGGCCAGACCGGCACGCCGATCACCGGGTAGTGCAGGTAGCGGGCGAAGACGAACCACGCGGCCGTGCCGATCACCAGGGCCAGGGCGTCGTTGCGCCAGCCCAGGGGCGCCGTCGCCGGGCCGCCGTGCTGGGCCGCGACCGCCCCGGGGGCGAGGTCCCGGCGCTTGGCGCTGATCCGCGCGGCCACCGCCCAGGCGAGGAAGCCGCCGAACAGCAGCATCGAGCCGAGATCGCCGTTGGCGAGGAGGTGCGCCGTCGCCCAGATCTTCACGGCGAGCAGCATCGGGTGCTTGGCCTTGGCGCGGATATGGCCCGGCAGGTAGGCGGCCGCGAGGCAGACGAAGGCGGCCCAGACCAGGGTCAGGGCGAGGTGGCGCGTCCAGACGGGC
The DNA here is from genome assembly GCF_036441335.1 of Methylobacterium mesophilicum. Taxonomy (GTDB): domain Bacteria; phylum Pseudomonadota; class Alphaproteobacteria; order Rhizobiales; family Beijerinckiaceae; genus Methylobacterium; species Methylobacterium mesophilicum_B. The sequence goes on along the minus strand of NZ_MLBW01000004.1, from coordinate 76,020 downwards.
GGATCCCAGACCGGGATGTAGCCGGCGAGCCGGTAATCGTGGAAGCCGATCCCGATCAGCACGAGGCCGAGCAGCGACAGGGCGGTGTAGCCGAGCTTGTAGCGGCCCTCGCCGATCCGGCCGACGATCGCGGCGCGCCGGGTGCGGGCCATCGAGAAGGCGTGCGTGCCGAGGAACAGCACCAGCCCGAGGATCAGGAGAACCATGGATGACTTTCGGTCGGGCCGCGCGCGTCCGGTCGGCGGCGAGCACGCGGCAAGCACTCTGTAAGGGTTCTCAAGCGAATCTCCGCCTGTTTGTCCAGGCGCGGCCGGGACGCAGCCGGGTGGCGACCATGGGATGGGCGAACGGGATCGCCGGACGGGCGCGCGCCGCGCGCCGCGGATCCGGAACGGCCGCGCGGCGCATCCTCCCGACTCTGCTCCCGCTCCTCCCGCACGCAGCCGCGGCCGCGCCCGAGCCGCCGCTCTCGGCGCTGACCCTGGTCGGGCCGCCCGCGCTCGTCTTCAAGGCGGGGCGCGACGCCTGCGACGGCGCCGACGTGCCCGACGCGCCGGCGCGCGCCTTCCGGGACGCGTCGGGCGCGGTGGCGCTCTACGGGATGCATTACCGCAACCGGGCGCTGCGCGGCCCCGACCTCGAACATCTCAAGCTCGACTGCGCGGTGGTGCTCGATTCGGGCGAGAAGCCCGACCCGGCCGCCTACGACGACCGCTCCTGGATCACCGCGACCTGGACCGACGACGGGACCCGCGTGGCCGCGCTCCTCCACCACGAGTACCAGGCCAACGAGCATCCCGGCCGCTGCCCGGCCGCCAGCTACATGGCCTGCTGGTACAACACGATCACCGCCGCCGCCTCGGCGGATGGCGGCCGCAGCTTCGCGCGGCAGAGCCCGCCCACGGTCGTCGCCGGGGCGCCGTTCCGGCAGGAGATCGACCAGGGCCGCCACCGCGGCTTCTTCAACCCGTCGAACATCGTGGCCGACGGAAGGTGGCGCTACGTCCTCGTCTCGACCACCGGCTGGACCCGGCCCGGCAGCGACCAGGAGGCGGGGGTCTGCCTGTTCCGCAGCGACGACCCGGCCGACCCGACCCGGTGGCGGGCCTGGACCGGCACCGGCTTCACCGCCGCCTTCCCGGACCCCTACCGCGCCGCCCGCCCGAACACGGCGACCTGCCGGCCGGTCGGGCCGTTCCCGGGCCCGGTCGGCGCCGTCGTCCGGCACCGCGGCTCCGGCGCCTGGATCGCCGTGTTCATGGCCAAGGCGGGTGAGGGCTTTCCCCGGTCGGGCTTCTACTGGACGACCTCCCGCGACCTGGTCACCTGGGACAGCCCGCGCCTGCTCCTGGAGGGCGCGACCCTCTACGACGACCCGTGCGCGGCGACGGCGCCGCTCCTCGCCTACCCGTCGCTGCTCGACCCGGATGCGCGCGGCCGCAACTTCGACGACGTCGGCGACCGGGCGCTGCTGACCTACGCGAGCCTGCGCACGGAGGGCTGCACGATCACCTCCGACCGCGACCTGCTGCGCCGACCGGTGGCGATCCGCGTCTGGCCCTGATCCCGCTCGACCGACGGGCCCCTCCCGCGCGACACCGACCCGAGCTTCGGCCGCATCCCGCCCGACCGGGCCGCGGCTCTACGGAGCGGGCCGGCCGAGCGCCACCGTGTAGGACGGGCCGGCCGCGACGGAGCGCCCGGAAACGCCGATCCGCTGGCAGAGCACGGTGCCGAGGGTCACGCTCAGCATCAGCGCGGTCGCGGAGAGCAGGACCGTGGTCGCCCGGGCATAGGCGCGACCGGCATGGATCAGCAGGCAGCCGAACGCGAAGATCGCGACGGCCTGGAACAGGTGCTGCACGGGCGACGTCCTCTCTGGCGGCGGACGCGCGGTCCGGGCCGGCCGGGATCGAGCGCCATCGTGTCCGAGCGGCGTGAAAACGCGGTTAACGTCGGGTATAGCTGGCTCCGGAGTCGCCCGCTTAGAGAGAATCCGCATGTCGCGTTCGAGGGTTCCGGAGGCGCAGAGCCGCCCCGGCGGGACGGGGGTGATCCCGTCCCACGACACGGCGATCCTGGGATCGGGCGCCGTCGGCGCGGGGGCGATCGGGGCGTCGGCCCTGGGCGCCCTGGCCCTCGGGGCCGCGGCCCTCGGCGTCGTGGCGGTCGGCGCCTTCGCGATCGGCCGCCTCTCGGTGGGCCGCGCCCGGGTCGGCACCCTGGAGGTCGGCTCGCTGGAGATCGACACGCTCACGGTGCGGTCGGTGCGGATGCCGGACCGCGGCTGAGCCGCGGCGCCGGGCTCGGCACCGGGAGAAGTGCGAGGAGGGGAGCGATGACCGATCGGAAACCGCCCTTCCGGCCCGCGGACGCGGTCGACGCTCTCGGCGAGGTCGAGGGCGATTTCGTCCTGCCGCTCTGCCTGCCCGGAGCCAACCTGCTGATCGGCGAGGACCTCGCCATGCTGGTCCTCGACACGATCCACGGGCAGCGGGTCGGCCTGCCGCTGAGCCAGCAGGGCGCGGCCGACCTCCACGCGGTCCTGGGCGAGGCCCTGCGGCTGCTTCAGGCGCGGGACCGCGGCCCCATCCAGTAGGGTGCTCGCGCCGCGGCGAAAGGCTTCGTTGAGGCGGCCGGGCTAGACAGGCCCCGGTTCCTCTCCAGGGCGGCCGATGCGCGCTCCGTTGCTTCTCCTGCTGCTGACCTGCGCCGCCCCAGCGCAGGCCCGGCCCGCCACCTTCCTGGCGGTGCACGCCGTCGGCATGGCCGCGCTGCCGCCGGTCCCGCCCGCGCCTGCGGCCGCACCCGGTCGGCCGCGCCCGACGGCGCCTCCGGCGAGCCGGCCGGCGGCTAGCGCCTCTCACGCCTCGGTTTCGGCCTCCGGCCCGTCCGAGCGGGCGCCGCGGGCGACCTCGCGCATCGCCGTGTCGGGCAGCGGCCTCTGGAGCCGGAGCGCCTCCGCGGTCGGCGCCTCCAGCCACGTCGCCCATTCCTCCGGCTTCGTGAGCAGGACCGGCATGGCCTTGGGATGGACCGGCCCGACGACGCCGTTCGCCTCCGTGGTCAGGAAGGCGAAGAGCCGGTGCTCCTCGGCGACCCGGTCGGGGTTCTCGCGCTTCGTGCCGCGCACGCCGGTCCAGGGCCGCCAGATCCCCGCGAAGGCGAAGAGCGGCCGGTCCTCGTCCAGGGCGAACCAGACCGGCGTCTTGCGCGGCTTGGTGTCGGCGTACTCGCTGAAGGCGGTGACCGGCACGAGGCAGCGGTGGGCGACCCCGAGCCAGGGCCGCCAGTGCGGGCTCGCGGCGTTGCGCACGTTGGTGATCGGATGCTCGCCGAACGCCTTCGGCCCCGGCATGCCCCAGCGCATCATCGCGAGGTCCCGGCCGGTCGCGCCGTTCAGGACCACCGGCGCCAGCTGGTCGGGAAAGATAGCCGGCAACGACGGGAGGTTTCCGGTGCGATCCTCCGCGATGCCAAAGGCCCGGCGCAGGTCCGCGGGGCCGGTCCGCAGGCTGTAGAGATTGCACATGGACGTCCCGCGCGGTCGGTGAGCACGGGGCCGGCTTACACGCTTCCGGGACGCCGCGCCCAGCCCGGCGGAGCGGGCGCGTCCCGGCCGACCGCAGACCGGGACGCCGCCGCCTCAGTTCAGGTGGAACACCACCTTCACGCAGCCGTCCTTCTTGTCGCGGAAGGCCTTGTAGAGGTCCGGCCCCGCCGCGAGGTCCTGCGAGCGGTGGGTGATCAGGGAGGTCGTGTCGATCTTGCCCTCCTGGATCAGCTTGGTCAGCGGCTCGAGGTAGCGCTTCACGTGGGTCTGCCCGCTCTTGAGGGTCAGGCCCTTCTGGACGATCGAGCCCATGTTGACCGGGATCGGCCCGCCGTAGACGCCCGGCACCGAGACGATCCCGCAGGGGCGGACCGCCTTGATGGCCTCGGCCAGCGCGTAGGGCCTCTCGGTGGCGGTGAGCTTCTCCTGCACCGTCGACAGCATGCCGGTGAGACCGCCGTGGCCGGCGCTCGCCTCCATGCCGACGCAGTCGATCACGCCGTCGGCGCCCTGGCCCTTGGTGATCTCCTTGATCCGCTCGAACACGTCCTCGTTCATGAAGTCGATGACGTCGGTGGCGCCGGCCTTCTCGGCGAGGGCGATCCGCTCGGGTACGGTCTCGATGGCGATGATCCGCCCCGCTCCCATGATCTTCGCCGACTGGATTGCGAAGATGCCGACCGGGCCGGTGCCCCAGACCGCGATCGTCTCGCCGCCCCGGATCTCGCAGTGCTCGGCGCCCTGCCAGCCGGTGGGCAGGATGTCGGTGAGGAACAGGACGGACTCGTCGTCCATGCCGTCCGGCACCTTCATGGGCGCGACGTCCGCCATGGGCACGCGCACGTACTCGGCCTGACCGCCCGCGTAGCCGCCGGTGAGGTGCGAGTAGCCGAACAGGCCGGCCGTCGTGTAGCCGAACTGCGCGGCCGCCATCTCGGCGTTGCGGTTCGAGCGCTCACACACGGAAAAATTGCCGAGCTTGCACTGCCGGCAGGAGCCGCAATTGATGTTGAAGGGCACGACGATCCGGTCACCCTTCTTGAACTTGGTGAAGCCCTGTCCGACCTCGACGACCTCGCCCATGAATTCGTGACCGAGGACGTCGCCGCTCTTCATGGTCGGCATCAGGCCGTCCATCAGGTGCAGGTCCGAGCCGCAGATCGCGCAGCTCGTGACCTTGATGATGACGTCGCGGGAATCCTCGATGACCGGATCCGGGACCGTGTCGCAGCGGATGTCGTTGCGGCCGTGCCAGCACAGTGCCTTCATGGCGTCGTCTCTCCGGGAGCTCTCGGGATCGCGGCCGTCTCGGCCGTTCTCCCGTAAAGCCCGCCGCGGTACGGCCAAGTTCCGGAGCCGCCGCCCGCCCGCCGCGGGCGAAGGGGTTTACAAATGTTTCACGTGAAACAGCCCCGTTCACCGGCGCTTTACGACTCGCGCGGACCCGGTCCGGATCAGGCGATCCCGTCGATGCCGATCCCGAGCTGTTCCGGTCCCCGGAGCGACGCGCCCGGCCGGTAGGGCGGCGGATCGACCGCGAGGCGCGGGGCGACGAGGCGGCGGCTCAGCGCCACCAGGGCGATCTCGGCCTCGAGCCGCGCCAGCGGCGCGCCGACGCAGTAGTGCAGGCCCCCGCCGAAGCCGAAATGCTCGATGTCGGCCCGGTCGGGATCGAAGCGGTCGGGCTCCGCGAACCGGTCGGGATCGCGGTTCGCGGCGGCGAACATCAGAATGACGGGCGCGCCCTTCGGGATCATCTCGCCGGCCACCGCGATCGCGCCGAGGGCCTTGCGGGTCCGGAAATGCACCGGCGGCTCGTAGCGCAGGACCTCCTCGATCAGGCGCGGCGCGCGCTCCGGATCGGACCGGAGCCGCTCCAGCTCCTCGGGATGCCGGAGCAGGGTCAGCATGGCGTTGGTGATGAGGTTCACGGTGGTCTCGTGGCCGGCGACCAGCAGCAGGACCGCCGTCGACAGGAGGTCGAAGTCGCTCATCTGCTTCCGGCCGTCCGGACCGGGGGCGGCGAGGCCGCTCAGCATGTCGTCGGCCGGGCGCCGCCGCTTCTCGCGGATGAGGTCGCGCATGTAGGCGGCGATCTCGTCGAAGGCGCCGACGATCTGGCGCCGGGTCGCGTCGTCGTGGCGCGCGTCCGGCTCGACGGCCGTGGCGAGCTGCGTCGCCCAGGCCTGGAACCGCGGCTCGTCCTCGCGCGGCACGCCGAGCAGCTCGCAGATCACCGTGACCGGCAGCGGGTAGGAGAGGTCGCTCACGAGACAGACCTCCCGCCGGTCCCGGCACGCGTCGATCAGGCCGTCCACCTCCCGGGCGATCCGCGGCCGCAGCGCCTGCACCCGCGCGATCGAGAATTCCCGCATCACCAGGCTGCGCAGCCGGTCGTGGTCCGGCGGGTCGCGGAAGATGAACGGGCGGTGCGTGGCGCTGATGCGGTTCTTGATCGGGTTGAGGATCAGGTCCTTGAGCGGGTTGCCGGTGCGGGGCCGCCGGGGCGGCGGCAGGTCCTCGGAGCTGAGCCGCGGGTCGAACAGCAGGCTGCGGATCGCCGCGTGCGTGGAGACGACGTAGCTGCCGTCGCGCTGGCGGGAGACCGGCTGCCGCCGCAGCCGTCGATAGAGCGGGTACGGGTCGGCCCGGTTGGCCGGATCCATCACGGCGGCGAACAGCGCGTCGTCAGACATCGACGGTCTCGGCGGAAGGTCGCGCCGGGGCGGCGCGGCGCGGCGGGAAGCCCGGGGCCGCCATCTCGACGCGGGGCCGGTCGGTGGCGTCGGTGATCGGCGGGAACGGGTCGCCGGCCGTGATCGCCTCCGCGTAGGCCGGCAGCCAGCGGGCCTGATCGAACGAGACGGCCGCGACGCTGCGCCCGGCGCGGCCGTAGACGGCGAGGAAGCGGCGGGAGGCCCGGGACCCCTGCACCACAGCGACGGAATCGGCGCCGTCAGGGACCCCGACCAGCTTGATGTTGATCCCGAACTGGCTCGACCAGAAGGCCGGCAGGTGGCCGTAGGGGCGCTGGTCGCCGGGGCCTGCCAGCAAGTTGCGCGCGGCGTGCGCGGCCTGCTCGACGGCGTTGCCCCAGTGCTCGACGGCGATCAGGCGGTTGCCGTAGAGCGGGATCGGCCACCGGGCGACGTCGCCCGCGGCGTAGATGTCCGGGCAGGGCGCCCCGGCGGCGTCGAGGACCCGGCAGGCCGCGTCGCAGGTCACGCCGCCGGCATCGGCGCGCAGGCCCGCGTCCCGCAGCCAGCCGGTCGCCCGGGTCGCCCCCAGGGCGGCGATGACCAGGTTGGTCTCGATGGCACTGCCGTCCGCCAGCCGGGCCCGGGCGACGTGCCCGGACGCGTCACCCTCGAAGGCCCGCACCATCGTGCCGGGGCGGAACGTGGCGCCGGATTCCCGCAGGCGCTCGGCGATCACGCCGCCCACGAAGGTCCCGAGACCCCGGGCCAGGGGCGCGGCGTTCGGGTCGACCAGGGTCACGGGCAGCCCGAGGTCGCGCAGGCAGGAGGCCGCCTCGCAGCCGATCAGGCCACCGCCGACGATGAGCACCTGACGCGGGCGCGCCAGAAGGGCGTCCCGCAGGCCGGCCGCGTCGTCGCGCCCTCGCAGGGTGAAGATGCCGGCGAGCCCGCCGCCGGTCTCGGCCGGCCAGGGCCGGGCCTCGGCGCCGGTGGCGATCAGCAGGGCTTCGTAGGCCAGNGACCACCACGATGCCGGCGGGTTCGGGGCTCACGGCGCGCCCCCGTCGTCCGGGCCGGCCTGGAGGCTGATGGCGCGGACCGGGCAGGCCTGCACGGCCCGCTCGATGGCGCCGCGGCGGTCGGCCGGGGGCGCGGGATCGTAGAACAGGATCTCGTGGCCGCGGATCGCGAAGGCGTCCGGCGCGGCGTAGCAGCACTGGGCGTAGCCCTGGCAGCGGTTGAGATCCACGACGACCCGGAGCGCCGCCGCGTCGGAGGCCGGCTTCACGCCGACCTCGCGAGCGGGCGCGCGATCCCGGCATCGGCCCCGGCGCGCGCGAGATCGTCCAGAGCCGTCAGGATCGACGCCATGGCGTCCCGGGCCGCGAAGGCGTCCCGCAGCGCCCCGGCGCGCGCGCGGAAGCCGGGCTCTTCGAGCACACGCGCCACCGCGGCGCCGACCGCCTCCGGGCCCGGCGCGTTGGTCCCGAGGTTGATCCCGACGCCGGACCAGCCGATGCGCGCGTTCACCTCCGCCTTGTCCTCGGTCAGGCCGGCCGAGACGATCGGCACGCCGGCGGCGAGCGCCTGCGAGACGCTGCCGTAGCCGCCGTTGGTCACGAGCACGCTCACCCGCGGCAGCAATTCACGGAACGGCAGGAAGCACGACACGCGGGCGTTGGCTGGAACCGGAACCTTCAGCGCGTCCACGGGGCGGCCGCCGGTGGTGGCCAGGACCAGCAGATCGTCCCGGTCGGCCAGGGCGGTCAGGGTCGGCTCGACCAGCTCGCCGAAATCCGCGTTGGCCAGCGTGCCCTGGGTGACCAGCACGACGGGCCGGCCCGCCGCGTTCGCCGCCTCCAGATCGGGCCACCAGCCCGGGAGCGGCGCGGGCGGGGTCGGCGGCTGGAGCAGGCCGATGAAGCGCAGGCCCGGCGGCAGGGTGCCGTACTCGTACTCGAAGCCCGGCACGGTCGGCTGCAGGAACAGGTCCGGCAGGACCACGATCGAGTGGGGCAGGGACGCCGGCAGGGGCGGCAGACCGAGCGCGGCGAGCTTCGCGTCCGTGTAGGCCCGCACCGGGTTGACGAAGGCCGCGTCCATGCCGGCCTTCAGGGTGGCGTAGCGGACGAGGTCGTCCCGGTCGCGGGCCGGCGGCAGGCCGAGGCCCACGGGCGCGTGGTCGGGCCGGTCGAGGAACAGGATGCTGACGTTGACGGTCACGATCGGCGGCCGCGGCGCGCTGTCGAGGAGCAGCGGCAGCGCGCCCAGGAACATGCTGCCGGCCAGGATCACGTCGGGCGTCTCGGCGGCGATCAGCGCCCGCAGGGCGGCGGCCTGGACCGGCATCGGATCCACGAACCGGCGCTCGAACTCGCGGCGGTAGCGCTCCGGGCCGGCCGGCAGCTCGGTCTCGCGGTACTCGGCGGCGTGGTTGTCGGCGTAGGGCGCGAAGCGCAGGCCCGCCGCCTCGACCTTCGGCCGGAAGGCCGGGTCGGTGAGCACGAGGACGGAATCCCCCCGGGCCGCCGCCGTCCGGCCGATGGCGAGGAGCGGGTTCACGTGGCCGGTGAGCGGCGTCGCGGCGATCAGGATCTTCATCACGGCCTCCTCGCGCCGCCGGTCGTGCCGGCGTCGCTCCTGCTCGGGTGCCGGCGCTTTCAGGCGCGGGCGCCCCGTGGCCCCCGGCGCGCCGGACTCACAGGGGAAATCGCCGCCGGTCCAGCACAGTTACACAACCCCAGGGTGCTCGGTGCGGCGCCGCACCATCGCATCCGGTTGAAGTCCGACGCAATATCGGAGTGTCACAGGCCACAGCGATCGTGCGGCCCGCCGGCACGCGGCGCGTCCTCCGTTCGGACGACGGCGGACGGCGGCTGACCGCGACCTTAGTCGACGACGACGACCCGGTTCGGCAGCTCGTCGGGGTCGCCCGGACCCGCCGGGAGATGTTCCGCCAAGCAGGCCCCGACGCGCGCGACCGCGGCGGTCAGGCCGTCCTCGATGGCGCCGCGCCCCAGCGCCGGTATCAGCTCGGCGAGGATCCCGTCCCAGGCGGAGGGCGGGATCTCCCGCAGGACTCCGAGATCGGTGACGATCTCGGCGTGCCGCTCGGCGAGCGACAGGTAGAGCAGGATCCCGGTGCGCCGGCGCGTCAGGCTCAGGCCGCGCGACCAGAAGGCCCGCCGGGCCGCCTCCCGGGCGCGGGCGCGACGCAGGCGGCGCGGCACCAGGGCCATGCGCAGCCGCTCGTTCTGGCTCGCCGCGAGGATCGCCGCCACGAGGGCCGCCTGCGCCAGCAGGATCGACGCGGCGCTCCAGGCGGTCAGGGCGATCAGCGGCCAGGGCAGGACCAGCGCCGCGACGAGCGCGGTGAGCAGCACGATCGAGCGGTAGGCGCCGGCGCGCCGGCTCACCATCACGACGATCTCGCCGGAGGTCCCGGCCTCCGCGCGCCCGACCGCGTGGGCCAGCCGCTCCCGCGCTTCCGGTGTCAGGACAGCCGCGCGTCTACCAGTCACCGGAGGCCCCTCCGCCGCCCGACGAGCCGCCGCCGCCGGAAAACCCACCGTCGAAACCGCCCGAGGAGCCGCCCGAGCCGCCGTCCGAGAAGCCGCCGCCCCAGCCGCCCGAGCCGGGCCCCGGCAGGATGACGAGGCCGCCGGGCCTCGACCGGCCGCCCCGGCTCATGCGCCACGCGACGAAGACCACGATCAGGAGAAGGACGACGAAGACCGCCACCTGGGTGGGATCGACCTCGTCGGCCCGCACCTCGGGCTTGCGCTGCCAGTCCTGCGCGTCTCCGGCCAGGATCGACAGGATGCCGTCGACGCCGGCGTCCAGGCCGCCGAAATAGTCGCCGGTCTTGAAGCGCGGCGTGATGGCGCTCGCGATGATGACCTTGGACAGGGCGTCGGTCAGCGCCCCCTCCAGGCCGTAGCCGACCTCGATCCGGACCTTCCGCTCGCTCGGCGCCACCAGCAGCAGGACGCCGTTATTGGTTTTGGCCTGCCCGAGCTTCCAGTCCCGGAACAGGCGGTTGGCGTAGTCCTCGACGGTCGTGCCCTGCAGGTTCGGCACCGTGGCGACGACCACCTGATCCGAGGTCTTGTCCTCGTGCGCCTTGAGCTTGGCCTCCAGGGTGCCGCGCTGCTCCGGCGTCAGGATGCCCGCCGCGTCGACCACGCGTCCGGTCAGCGGCGGGAAGGTCAGCTCGGCCGCCATCGCCCCGATCGCGGTGATCGTCAGGCACGCCGCCAGGACGGCGAGCGACAGGACGTGCCGCGCCCGGAAGGGCATGGCCCGGCACACGGTCCGGCCCATATGCGCCACCCTAGAACTTCACGTTCGGCGGCCGGTCGGCGTTCGGCGTGGCCGTGAAGGTCTCCATCGGCTTGGCGTCGGGGTACAGCACGGCCGCGATCCAGCGGCCCGGGATCGTGCGCACCTCCGTGTTGTAGGCCTGGACCGCCGTGATGTAGTCGCGCCGCGCCACCGCGATGCGGTTCTCGGTGCCCTCCAGCTGGGATTGCAGGGCGAGGAAGTTCTGGTTCGACTTGAGGTCGGGGTATCTCTCCACCGTCACCAGCAGGCGACCGAGCGCGCCCGAGAGCTGGTTCTGGGCGTCCTGGTACTCCTTGAACTTCTGCGGGTCGCTGACCGTGGAGGCGTCGACCTTCACGCTCGACGCCTTGGCGCGCGCCTCGGTGACGCCGATCAGCACGTCCTTCTCCTGCTGGGCGTAGCCCTTCACGGTCTCGACGAGGTTGGGGATCAGGTCGGCCCGGCGCTGGTACTGGTTCTGCACCTCGCTCCACGCGGATTTGGCCTGCTCCTGCAGCGTCGGCACCCGGTTGACCGCTCCGCAGCCGGAGAGACCCGCGGCCACCAGGATCACCGAGAGCACGCCGAGGAGGCGCGCCGCGGGCGATGTCCGGCGCACCGCGCCGGCCGTCAGCGTCGTTCCCATATCGTCCCCCATCTGCCGGCCGAGACTCGGCCGCTTGATCACGAGCCCGAGAGATAAGGGCCGGAACCGCCAAGGTAAGGCCCTCGCCCACAGGGTCTTGAAGGTTTGTGGCGCGGCCCGCTAAGGGCGTCGGCAACGGACCGGGTCGGCGCACGTTCGGACCCTCGAGCCGATGGTCCGGCCGGGGATCGATCGGCGCGGCGCCGCGGAGGCCGGGAATGGATGCAGCACTCGCCGATCATGTCAGGGCCGCCAGCGCCGACGCGCGGCGCCACGCCCGCGCGTACCGGGCGCCGTCCGGCAAGGACGCGCTGCCCTGGTCGGTCATCGAGACGTTCGACGCCCGGGTCCGGGGCCACCTCGCCCGCGATCCGCGGATCGAGGACGAGCGCGACCGCGTCCTGATCGCCGCCGTGAAGCTCGCCGAGACGCCGGTCGAGGAGGGCGACGAGAGCGTCGCCGCGGCGCGCGCCCATCTGGTCGACGCGATCGACTACCTGGAGCAGGCGGTGCTGCGGTTCGGCCTCGTCAACCGGGAGGGGGCCAAGGCCGGGCTCGGCACCTACGGCCAGCCGGTCGGATCGCGCGACTGACGGTGCCCCCGGATCGAGCCGCCGGATGTCCGCCGACCTGCCCGCGGCCGCGACCCTCAGCCGCCTCGACCTGAAGACGCTCCGGCTGTTCGCGGCCATCTGCGCGGAGGGCACCCTGAACGGCGCGGCCCGCCGGGCGGCCATCGCGCCCTCGGCGGTGAGCAAGCGCCTCGCCGAGCTGGAGCACGCGCTGGGCTGCACCCTGCTCACCCGCGAGCCGCGCGGCATGCGGCCCACCCCGGCGGGCGAGACCCTGCTGCACCACACCCGCCGGATCCTGGCGAGCGCCGAGCAGATCGCCCTGGAACTCGCCGAGCACGCCCGGGGCGTGCGCGGATTCGTTCGGGTGCTCGCCAACCTCTCGGCCATCGTGGAGTTCCTGCCCGAGGACCTGCAGGCCTTCCTGGCGGCGCAGGACGGGATCCGGGTCGACCTGGAGGAGCGGCCGAGCGGCGGCGTCGTCGCCGGCGTCGAGGAGGGCTTCGCCGATCTCGGCCTGTGCGCCGACAACACCGACACCCGCAGCCTCACCGCCTACCCGTACCGGAGCGACCGCCTCGTCCTGGTGATGCCGGCCGGGCATCCCCTGTGCGACCGCGACGCCGTCGCGCTGGCCGACACCCTCGACTACGACCATGTCGGGCTGCACGCGGAGAGCTCGATCTACGCGGCCCTGCGCGACGAGGCCCGGCGCCTCGGCCGGCCGCTGCGGCTGCGCATGCACGTCCCGAGCTTCGACGCGATCTGCCGCATGGCGCAGGTCGGGCTCGGCCTCGGGACCGTGCCGGAGCGCGTCTACGCCCTGCTCGGCCCGCCGATGCGGCTCGCCGCGGTGCCGCTCACCGATCCCTGGGCCGCGCGCACGCTGCGCCTCGTGGTCCGCCCGGGCGCGCTGTCGCCCGCGGCGTCCCTCCTGCTGGAGCATCTCCGGGCCGCCGGCCGCTGAGCGTGCGTTCTCCCGCGGTGAACGCACGGTGGCGCATCGCGTTTGGACTTCGCCGCGGGAAGAGCCCTATCTCGGGGGCAACAAACGATGGAGGAGAGCCGTGTCCGGTCCGCTCAGCGGTATCCGCGTTCTCGAACTCGGTCAGCTGATCGCCGCGCCCTTCGCGACGCGGTTGATGGCCGAGTTCGGCGCCGAGGTCATCAAGGTCGAGCCCCCGGGCGAGGGCGATCCCCTCCGGAAGTGGCGCAAGATGCACGAGGGCACCTCGCTCTGGTGGTATCTCCAGTCGCGCAACAAGAAGTCGATCGCCGTCAATCTGAAGTCGCCCGAGGGGCTCGACATCGTCAAGCAGCTCGCCGCGAGCGCCGACGTGGTCGTCGAGAACTTCCGGCCCGGCGGCCTGGAGAAGCTCGGCCTCGGCTGGGACGTGCTCTCGGCGCTCAACCCGAACCTCGTGATGGTCCGGATCTCGGGCTACGGCCAGACCGGCCCCTACCGCGACCGGCCCGGCTTCGGCGCCATCGGCGAGTCGATGGGCGGCATCCGCTTCACCACGGGAAGCCCGGAGGCCCCGCCGGCCCGGGTCGGCGTCAGCATCGGCGACACCCTGGCCTCGCTCCACGGCGTCATCGGCGCGCTGATGGCCCTGCTGCGGGTCAAGACCGGGCAGGGCGCCGGCCAGGTGATCGACGTCTCGCTCGTCGAGAGCGTGTTCAACGTCATGGAGAGCCTCGTCCCGGAATACGACCTGCTGGGCGAGGTCCGGACGCGCACCGGCGGCGCGCTGCCGGGCATCACCCCGTCGAACACCTACCCGACGCGGGACGGCGGCTACGTGGTCATCGCCGGCAACAGCGACCCGATCTTCCGCCGTCTCATGACGGCGATCGGCCGTCCCGACCTCGCGGACGACCCGGCGCTGCGCAACAACGCGGGCCGCTCCCAGCAATCCGCGATGCTGGACGGCACCATCGCCGACTGGTCGAAGACCAAGAGTGTGGAGGAGGCGCTGGCCGTCCTCGACGCCGCCGACGTGCCGGCCGGCCGGATCTACTCGGTGGCCGACATCGTGGCCGACCCGCACTACCAGGCGCGCGAGATGATCCTGCAGGCGGAGCTGCCGGGCGGCACGGCCGTGAAGATGCCCGGCATCGTGCCGAAGCTCTCCGACACGCCCGGCGAGGTCCGCTGGCAGGGGCCGGCCCTCGGCGCCCACACCGATTCCGTCCTCGCCGAGCTCGGCCTCGACCCGGCGCGCATCGCCGCGCTGCGCGAGAAGGGAGCCGTGGCATGAGCGGCGATGCGCTGATCGTTCAGGAGGTCGCGACCCGCGACGGCTTCCAGATCGAGCCGGTCTTCGTGCCGACGGCCGAGAAGATCCGGCTGATCGACGCCCTGGCGGAGGCCGGCTTCAGCCGGATCGAGGTCTCGTCCTTCGTCTCGCCGAAGGCGGTGCCGGCGCTCGCCGACGCGGCCGAGGTCTTCTCCGGGATCCGGCGCCGGCCCGGGACCGTCTACGTCGCCCTGGTGCCGAACCCGAAGGGCGCCGAGCGGGCGCTCGCCGCCAGGGTCGACGAGATCAACCTCGTCGCCTCGGTGAGCGAGACCCACAACCGCGCCAATATGGGCATGAGCCCGGCCGACTCGATCGCCGGCTTCGCGCGGATCATGGATTCGGTGCGCGGCGCCCCGCTCAGCACCAACGCCACGGTGGCGACCGCCTTCGGCTGCCCGTTCGAGGGCGACCAGCCGGCCGACAGGGTCGTCGCGCAGGTGGAGCGCTACCTGTCGCTGGGCGTCGACGGCGTGACGCTGGCCGACACGACCGGCATGGCCAATCCCCGGCAGGTGAGCCGCCTCGTCGCGCGGGTCCTGCCGCTGGTCGGTCCCGGGCGCCTGACGCTCCACTTCCACAACACGCGCGGCCTCGGCCTCGCCAACGTGCTGGCGGCCTACGACGCGGGCGCCCGGCGCTTCGACGCGGCGCTCGGCGGCCTGGGCGGCTGCCCGTTCGCGCCCGGCGCCACCGGCAACATCTGCACCGAGGATCTCGTCAGCATGGCCCACGAGATGGGCGTGCCGACGGGCCTCGACCTCCCGGCGCTGATCGGCCTGTCGCGGGACCTGCCGCGCCTCGTCGGCCACGACGTGCCCGGCCAGGTCGCCAAGGCCGGACGGCCCTGCGACCTGCACCCGGCACCCGCCAGGGCGGCCTGAGCCGGAGACGGAGAGGGGCGGGCTCACAACGGCCCGCCCCACGCGTCGGACGCGACGCGCTCCCTCGCCCGAACGGGAGAGGGGACCCGCGCCTCGTCCGGCGAAGGCGGCATCGCCGTCGTGTGCCTTGAGCTGCGCCCGAACCTGACTTCGCGGGAAGCCGCCCGCCCGAAGGCGGCACCGCCCACGACACGTCCCCGAAAAACACACTACGGAGGAAACCATGACCGCAGCCCTGTCCGGGTCGCCGGCTGCCGTCGAGGCCGGCGCGGTGACGGAGACCGGCGTCGTCCGCAAGGTCGCGTGGCGGCTCATGCCGCTGATCATGATCTGCTACATGTTCGCGTTCTTCGACCGCATCAACATCAGCTTCGCCAAGTTCCAGCTCCAGAGCGACCTCGGCTTCAGCAACGTCGCCTACGGGCTCGGCGCGAGCATGTTCGTCGTCGGCTACGTGATCTTCGAGGTCCCCTCGAACCTGTTCCTCTACCGGGTCGGGGCGCGGCGCTGGATCGCCCGGATCATGATCTCCTGGGGCATCGCCACCGCGCTGATGATCTTCATCCGCAGCGAGTGGCACTTCTACGCCCTGCGCTTCCTGATCGGCGCCATGGAGGCGGGCTTCGCGCCCGGCATCCTCTATTACCTGACCATCTGGTTCCCGGCCTCGCATCGCGGGCGGATCACCTCGTTCATGTTCGTGGCCTCTGCCTTCTCGGGCATCTTCGGCGCGCCGGTGGCGGGGCTGATCCTCGGCGGCCTCAACGGCGTCGGCGGCCTCGCCGGCTGGCAATGGCTGTTCCTGGCCGGCGGCCTGCCCTGCCTCGTCCTCGGCGTGCTGGTGCTGATGCGCCTGGACGACCGGATCGCCGACGCGACGTGGCTCTCGGAGCCCGAGAAGGCGCTGCTGTCGAGCCGGATCGCGCACCACAACCGGGATATCGGCGACCACTCCCTCCTCGGGGCGATCAGGCAGCCGGGATTCCTGCTGATCGGGCTGATCTACTTCCTGCTCCAGATCGGCTCCTACGGCCTGAACTTCTGGGGGCCGGACCTGATCAAGACCGCGAGCGGCGGGCAGGCGGCGTCCGTGGGCTTCCTGACGGCGATCCCCTACATCTGCGGGGCGATCAGCATGGTGGTGATCGGGCGCCTGTCCGACGCCTCGGGCGAGCGGCCGAAATTCGTCGCCGGCCTCGCCATCGCGGCCGCGCTCGGCTTCTTCGGCGCCGGCCTGTTCGACAAGCACATCGTGCCGCTGATGGTCGCCCTGGCGCTGCTGGGCGCCGGCATCGTCGCGTCGATCCCGACCTTCTGGACGCTGCCGGCCAAGCTCGTCACCGGCGTCGGCGCGGCGGGCGGGATCGCGCTGATCAACACCCTCGGCCAGTTCGGCGGCATCGTCAGCCCGGTGATGGTCGGCTGGGTGAAGGACCTGACCGGCTCGACCACGCCGGCCCTGTACGGGATCGGCGTGCTCTGCCTCGTCGCCGCCGGGCTCGCGCTCTTCGCCATGCCGGCGAGCCTGCGCCGGAGCGACCGCGCGCCCTGACCGGGCGGCAGTGGGCGCCCCGGGTCGGATGACCTGCGGGGCGCCCGTGACGGCCGATTGCCGGCACGCGCGGTGTCAGACCGTGGCGATCCCTGAACCGGCGGGCGCAGGGGGCCCGGCCGGTGAAGCCGCCGGTATGGGCCAGCGGGCCGATCGACAGGCGGGT
>NZ_MLBW01000004.1:4787-59237 GCF_036441335.1 Methylobacterium mesophilicum | reverse complement strand
GCGCGGCCGCCGCCAGCCGGCGCTCCCGGATCCGGTCGGCGATGGGCCGGCCGCCCGCGCGGAACACGTCCCGGAGCCGGAGAGCCGGCAGAGGGCCGGATGAGCGCGCGGCCGGCGCGCTTCCCGACCACGCGCAGCGCTCGGGAGCCGTCCTGCCTCCGGGCCGTCGGGGGCGCCGCCGCTGTCCGATGGCACCCCCCGCCGTACGCATTGCGACGGGCACGCGACCGGACGGTCCCGAGGCGTGGCACCGAGGCCGAGATCGCCCGAACTCGGGTTTCGGCACCGCTCTTCGCGCCCGAAAACAGTGAACGTATCAGTAACCATTGCCGAAATGCGTC
Organism: Methylobacterium mesophilicum; assembly: GCF_036441335.1. Classification (GTDB taxonomy): domain Bacteria; phylum Pseudomonadota; class Alphaproteobacteria; order Rhizobiales; family Beijerinckiaceae; genus Methylobacterium; species Methylobacterium mesophilicum_B. The sequence continues at coordinate 58,896 of NZ_MLBW01000004.1, read as the reverse complement.
CGGTTGCGCGGTGGAGCAAAAATCCTCGCGCCGTCGGACAAACCCCCGTCCGCCCAGATTGTATATTATCTGCAACCTCAAGAAACGGAGATAAATCAACTTGAGGTAGAAATCCCTCGATCGCTTCGCGGCCGGGCCAGCCTCTCCCCGAGACCCGCGCGAGCCGGTCCGCCGGAGACGGGGCCCGGAGCGCGGGACGCCCTCCAACAGCGATGTCTCAGATGGACCATCTTATCGACCACCGTTCAACTTTCATGCTCGAGAAGGTCGGCGCGATCGTCGCGGCCTACGTCTCGCGCAACGCGATCGAGGTCACGGCGCTGCCGGCGCTGATCGATCAAGTGCACGCGGCGATCGCGGTGCTCCGCTGCGCGCCGTCGGAATTCGGAAGGCGGGGGCTGAGCCAGTCGAAGGTCGATGCCTCGATCCAGGAGACCGGCCTGGTCAGCTTCATCGATGGCCGATCCTACCAGACCCTGAAGCGCCACCTCACCGCGCACGGCCTCACCCCCGAGGGGTACCGGGCGAAGTACGGCCTTCCGGCCGACTACCCGATGGTGGCCCCGGGCTACGCCGCGCGGCGCTCGGAGATCGCCCGGGCGATCCAGCTCGGCCATCAGCTCGGCCACAAGGCGGCCTGAGCGATGGCGCCCGACGCTTCCGCCGATCCGGCCCGGACCCGCGCGCCGTCTCCGGCAACGGCCTGCGCGAGCGACGCCCTGAGCCGCATCGCCGGCATCCTCGACGTGCCGGTGGCGAGCTTCTACCCGGATGCCGACCGGCCCGACGCGGCCATGACCCAGGCGGCCGACCTCGTCTCGGCCTTCGTGACGATCGACAGTCCGGCGGCGCGCCGGACCTGCCTGGCCTTCGTGCGGGCGATGGCGAGTTCCTGACGCGTCGGGGCACGCTGCAGGAAGCCGGAGACCGGGTCGCTGCGTCGGGGGGCGGAGCGCGGTCTCCGGCCCGGCCCCGCCGGCCGGACCCGTGTCAGAACACGTGGCGCAGGATGAAGAACAGCACGGCCGCGAGGGTGATCGCCGCCGGCAGGGTCAGGATCCAGGCGAGCGCCATGTTGCGCACCGTGGACATCTGGAGGCCGGAGCCGTTGGCCGCCATCGTTCCGGCGACGCCCGACGACAGGATGTGGGTGGTCGAGACCGGCAGGCCGTAGAGCTCGGCCAGCCCGATCGTGCCGGCGGCGACGATCTCGGCCGAGGCGCCCTGCGCGTAGGTCAGGTGAGTCTTGCCGATCTTCTCGCCCACCGTGACGACGATGCGCTTCCATCCGACCATGGTGCCGAGACCCAGCGCCAGGGCGACGCAGACCTTGACCCAGCCCGGGATGTAGCGCGTGCCGTCGTTGAGCAGGCCCGCGTAGCGCTTCAGGTCGGCCCTGTCGGCCTCCGAGAAATCGGCCCCGGCGCCCGGCAGCACGCGCACCGCGTCGGCGGCGAGGTACATGTCGCTGCGCAGGTTCTGGGTCTGGGCGGCCGGCACCGTGCGGATCGCGCCGTAATTCTTCACGCTGGCGGCGATGTCGTCGGAGAGCGCCGCCAGCGCCGCGTAGACGGGCGGCGTGTTCAGCGCCTTGGTCTTGAGCGCCTCCGTCACCGTCCGGCGCGCGGCGGCGGCGTCCGGAACCGACGCGCCGGGCGCGCGGGCGGAGAACACCGCGCTCGCCGCCGTCGAGGCCTGCACGAAGGCGGGCGTCGTGTCGTCCGCCATGGTGCGGTTGAGCGCGTAGGCGGTGGGGGCCGCGCCGATCAGGATCAGCATGATCAGGCCCATGCCCTTCTGCCCGTCATTGCCGCCGTGGAAGAACGAGACCAGCGTGCAGGTGAGGATCAGCAGGCCGCGGATCCACGGGGGCGGGGGCGCGTCGCCCTCGGGCGCCTCGTAGAGGTCCTGGCTGCGGACCGTGACCTTCAGGGCGAGCAGCAGCAGCGCCGCGAGCACGAAGCCGCAGACCGGCGAGAACAGCAGCGCCTTGAAGACGTTGAGCGCCTGGGTCCAGTCGACCCCCGCGGTGCCGTCGCCGCCGTTCATCAGCTGGTTGGCGAGGCCGACGCCGAGCACCGAGCCGATCAGCGCGTGGGACGACGAGTTCGGCAGCCCGAAGGCCCAGGTCCCGAGGTTCCAGAGGATGGCCGCCAGCAGCAGCGCGAAGATCATCGCGTAGCCCGCGTGCGAGCCGACGTTGAGGATCAGCTCGACCGGCAGGAGCGTGACGATGGCGTAGGCCACGGCGCCCGAGGACAGCATCACGCCGAGGAAGTTGAAGACGCCCGACCAGATCACCGCGACGAGCGGCGGCATCGAGTGGGTGTAGATCACCGTCGCGACCGCGTTGGCGGTGTCGTGGAAGCCGTTCACGAACTCGAAGGCGAGGGCGATCAGCAGGGCGAGGCCGAGCAGCGCGAAGGCGCCGTAGGCCAGGGGCGCCTCCCCGACCGCGTTCATGTCCGCGATGAGGCTCACCACCGCGTAGCCGAGGCCCGCCACGAGGACGAGCAGGAACGCGACCACCCCGCCGAGATGCGTCCCGTGGTCGAGGCGGGGGCCGCCCGCCTTCCGGCCTCCCGCGGCCCCCGACGGCATCACGGCGGAATCGGACATGAACCCTCGCGCGGAATCTCTCGTGGTGAACGGGGATTAAAACCGCGCGGTGACGGTTGGGTGACGGCCCGCGACGCCCCGCGTCGGCGAGCGGGTCCGAGAGCGTCGGGCGGCGGCGCTGTCACACGCCTGACGCGGTCCGGCCGCTAGCGGACCGGACCGCTCGCCCGATCGCACGAGGGATCCGCATGATTGACGCCACGGTGCCGGCCCTGTCCCTCGGCGCGCTCCTGGCCGTCGTCCAGATCGGCAGCATCGCCGTCGCGGGCCGGCGCCTCGGCCGGGATCACGGCCCGTCGCGGTTCCCGGACGGCGCGGCCGTCTCCCTGGTCCGCCCGCTGCGCGGGGTCGAGGCCTACAGCGAGGAGATGCTCCTCCGCAGCTTCCGCCTCGACTACCCGGCCTACGAGCTGATCTTCTGCGTGGCCGACCCGGCGGACCCGATCGTCCCGATGGTGGAGCGGCTGATCGAGGCCCACCCGCACGTGCCGGCCCGCCTGATCCGCGGCGACGAGCGCGTCAGCGCGAACCCGAAGCTCAACAACTGCCTGCGCGGCTGGCGCGCCGCCGCCCACGACTGGGTGGTGCTCGCCGATTCCAACGTCGCCATGCCGCCGGACTACCTCCAGCGGCTCCAGGCGGCGTGGCGCGCCGATACCGGCCTCGTCTGCTCCACGCCGGCCGGCGCCCGCCCGGGCAGCTTCATGGCGGAGGTGGAGTGCGCCTTCCTGAACACCCTCCAGGCGCGCTGGCAGTACGCCGCCGAGGCCTTCGGGCTGGGCTTCGCGCAGGGCAAGAGCATGCTCTGGCACAAGCCCTTCCTGGAGGGGCAGGGCGGCCTCCAGGCGCTGGCGGCCGAGATCGCCGAGGACGCGGCCGCCACCAAGCTCGTGCGCGCCGCCGGCAAGCGGGTCCACCTCGTGGCGAGCCCGTTCGAGCAGCCGCTCGGCCCGCGCGGCTTCCGGGAGGTCTGGTCGCGGCAGCTGCGCTGGGCGCGCCTGCGCCGCGTGACCTTCCCGCTGTTCTTCGCCCCCGAGATCGGCAGCGGCGTCCTGCTGCCGGCGCTCCTCGTCGCCCTCTGGGCCGGCAGCCTCGCGGGCCTCGCGGGCGCTGCCGGCCTCGCCGGCCTGTGCTATGCCGCCGAGTACCGGCTCGCGGTCCGCGCGGGCTGGCATCGCTCGCCCCGCACGCTGGCCGCCTTCCTGGCGCGCGACGCACTGATCCCGGCGATCTGGGTCGGCGCCTGGATGCGGAGCGCCATCGTGTGGCGGGGCAACGCCATGGACGTGCGTCCGCGGCGGGCCGCCGACGCGCGCACCTACGCGCCGACGGCCTGATCGCCCGGCGACCGGAGTCCCTGACGTGTCGCGCCGCTACGCCCTCTACTGCCTGCCCGCCCCGGGCTCCCGCCTCGAAGCCTTCGGGCGCGCCGTCCTCGGCCACGACAACGCCTCCGGGCTGCCGGTCCCCCACCCGGAGGGGCTGAGCGATCTCGCCGCCGTCACGGCGGGCGCGCGGGTCTACGGGTTCCACGCCACCCTCAAGGCGCCGCTGCGCCTCGCCCCGGGGGCCGGGGAGGCCGACCTCGTCGCCGCCGCCAGCGCCCTCGCGGACGCGCACCACGCTCACGAGCGCGACCCACGAGAACAGCAGCATGATCCCGAGCAGGACGAAGAAGCCCGGGGCGATGAAGGCCGAGATGATGATGATCAGGTAGAGGGTCGGGATGCCGCCCCAGACCTCGATGAAGCGCTGGAAGGCGAGATCGACCCAGCCGCCGAAATNACACGGCCCGCCCCGACATGACCTTCTCGATCGCCAAGAGCTATCTCGCGGTGCTGGCCGGCCGGAACTCGGCCTCCTCGCCGCCGAGTGCGTCGCCGCCCTCGACCCGTTCCGGGCACCGCTCACCGAGGCCGAGCGCGCCAAGCGCCGGCCGGAGCGCCTCGACCCGCGCGGCCGCGCGCTCCTCGACCGCTGGGGCTATCCCTACGTGTTCGAGGCCTTCCGCTTCCACATGACCCTGACCGACGCCCTGCCGGAGGCGGAGCGCGATCCCTGGCACCGGCGCCTGTCCGAGGCCTACGCCGCCGCGGGGCCGGAGCCCCTGCGGATCGACGCCGTCAGCCTCCTGACCCAGGACGGGTCGGGGCCGTTCCGGCTCCTGGCGCGCCTGCCCTTCGGAGAGGCCCGTGGTTGACCGCCCCCTCGGCCTCGAACCCGCGCTCGATCCGAGCGCCCGGGTCGTCGACTGCCGCCTCGGCCGCTACACCGAGGTCGGCGCCCGCACCCGGCTCACCGAGACCGTGCTCGACGACTATTCCTACATCGGTGAGGACGGCGAGGTGATCTACACCGCGATCGGCAAGTTCTGCTCGATCGCCGCCAGCGTCCGGATCAATCCCGGCAACCACCCGATGGAGCGGGCGTCGCAGGCGCACTTCACCTACCGGGCGCGCGCCTACTGGCCGGAGGAACCGGACGAGCCCGCCTTCTTCGACCGGCGCCGGGCGAGCCCGGTGGCGATCGGCCACGATGTCTGGATCGGTCACGGCGCGGTCGTCCTGCCCGGGCGCACGATCGGCACCGGCGCGGTGGTGGGGGCGGGCGCCATCGTCACCCGCGACGTCGAGCCCTACACGATCGTGGTCGGCAATCCCGCCAGGCCGGTCCGGCGCCGCTTCCCGGAGGCGGTCGCGGACCGTCTGACCCGCTTAGCGTGGTGGGACTGGGACCACGAGCGCCTGCGCCGGGCGCTGCCGGATTTTCGCGAGCTGCCCATCGAAGCATTCCTGGAACACCACGAAGATTAAGTCGGCTATCGAAAGGCCGAGATGCTGCGCCGGCAAATATAATCGTCCCGAATACGTCATCCAATCGTCGTCAAACCGGCGTCTACGTGCGGCCGTTCCCCGGCGGATGGTGGCATGCTGGTTATCGAGGATCTCACGCGCCAGTACGGCGACCGGCGCGCCGTCGACGGCGTGTCGCTCCGGATCGAGCCCGGCAGCTTCGTCGGGGTGATCGGCCGGTCCGGTGCCGGCAAGTCGACGCTGCTGCGCCTCATCAACCGGCTGGCGGACCCGAGTTCGGGCCGCATCTTCCACGATGGCCGTGAGGTCACGACCCTGCGCGGCCGCCCGCTGCGTGAGTGGCGCACCCGCTGCGCCATGATCTTCCAGCAGTTCAACCTCGTCGGCCGGCTCGACGTCATGACCAACGTGCTGATGGGGCGCCTCAGCCACGTGCCGACCTACCGCGCCCTGCTCCGGCAATGGTCCGCCGAGGACCGGGCCATGGCCCTCGCCGCCCTGGAGAGCTTCGACATGGGCGAGTTCGCCGGCCAGCGGGCCGACGGCCTGTCGGGCGGGCAGCAGCAGCGCGTCGCCATCGCCCGCGCCCTCGTGCAGGAGCCCGAGATCCTGCTCGCCGACGAGCCGGTCGCCTCCCTCGACCCGCGCAACACGCGGCTCGTGATGGACGCGCTCGCCGACGTGAACCGGCGCTACGGCATCACGGTGCTGTGCAACCTGCACTCCCTCGACCTCGCCCGCGCCTACTGCGACCGCCTCGTCGGCCTCGCGGCCGGGCGGGTCGTGTTCGAGGGCGGCCCCTTCGACCTCACCGAGGACGTGGCGCGCCGGCTCTACGGCCTGGAGGCCGGCGAGGTGCTGGACGATTCCGCGCAGCGCGAGTCGGAGCAGCGGGCCGCGATGCCGGGCCGGCCCGGTCACGTGCCGGCGCGGCCGGTCCGCGAGGCCGCCCTCGGCGCCTGATCCGGGCCCCGGGCCCCAACGAACACCGCCAAAGCGCACCGCCAACGCGCACCGTCTTGGAAACGCCCGACCGGCCTCTGGCCGGCCGAACCTCGCCGACGCCACGAAGGACGACCCGATGATCACCCGACGCACCCTCGCCGCCGCCGCCGCGGCCCTCGCCCTCCTCGGCCTGCCGGCCGCCGCCCAGGACTGGAAGGCCCAGTATCCGGAGCTGACCCTGGGCGTGATCCCGGCCGAGAACGCCTCGGGCACCGCCGACCGCTGGGCGCCGCTCACCGCCTACCTGACCAAGACGCTCGGCGTGCCGGTGAAGCTGCGGGTGGCGAGCGACTACGCCGCCGTGATCGAGGGCCAGCGCGCCGGCAACATCCAGATCGCGTGGTACGGGCCCGCCTCGTTCGCGCGGGCCGTGATGACCGGCGTGAAGATCGAGCCGATCGTCAACCAGAAGCACGAGACCGGCGCCTCGGGCTACTATTCGGTGGTCTACGTGCTGGCCTCCAGCCCCTACAAGACCGTCGAGGATCTCAAGGGCAAGAACCTCGCGCTGGTCGATCCGAACTCCACCTCGGGCAACCAGGCGCCGCGCTTCTTCCTCAAGCGGGCCGGCTACGACGTCGAGAAGTTCTTCGGCAAGACCTTCTACGCGGGCAGCCACGAGAACGCCGTCCTGGCGCTCACCCAGGGCACCGCCGACGCTGCCGCCAACCTGTGGAATTCCGAGACCGACACGATGGTCACCCGCATGGCCGCCAAGGGCATGCTCAAGAAGCCCGACGGCACGCCGATGCAGCAGTCGGACTTCCGGGTCGTGTTCAAGTCCGACTTCCTACCGGAGGGGCCCTTCGCCATGCTGGCGAGCCTGCCGGACGACCTGAAGGCCAAGATCCGCGACGCCTTCGTGGCCCTGCCGAAGGCCGACAAGGCCGCCTTCGACCGGCTGTCCGACGGCAAGGACCAGGACCTCACGCCGGTGACCCTCAAAGATTACCAGCCGATCATCGACATGCTGCGGTTCAACGACGAGCAGCGCCGGAAGTCCTGATCCGGAGCCGCCCGCCTTGCGCGGCCTGACCCCCCTGTCGCCGGAGCGGGCAGCCGCCCTCTCCGGCCTCTACGCGGCGGCGACCGACGAGGCCCGCCGCCGCACGCTGGCGGGCCTCGCCCTGGTGGCGGCGCTCGCCGTGGTCGCCGGCCTGATCGCCGAGGTGCGGCCGCTGGTCTTCGCCGAGAACATCGGCAAGTTCACCGCCTACATCCAGCAGATCCTGCCGCCGATCGGCCTCGCGCACCCGCTCGAGGACGTCCGCGCCTGGTACTGGGGCCTGCCCAAATGGCTCGGCCTGCTGGGCGAGACCCTGCTCATGGCCTATCTCGGGACGCTGCTCGGGGGGCTCGCGGGCTTCGCCCTCAGCTTCGTGGCCGCCGCCAACCTCGTGCGGTCGCGCGCGCTGCGCGTCGGCGCCAAGCGCCTCCTGGAACTGTGCCGCACCGTCCCCGAGGTGGTGTTCGCGCTGATCTTCGTCATCGCCTTCGGCCTCGGCCCGATGGTGGGCGTGCTCGCCATCGCGATCCACACCACGGGGGCGCTGGGCAAGCTGTTCGCCGAGGTGGTCGAGAATATCGACATGCGGCCCGTCGAGGGCCTGTCGGCCTCGGGCGCGACCTGGGTCCAGACGGTGCGCTTCGCGGTCCTGCCGCAGGTGCTGTCGAACTTCGCCTCCTACGCGCTGCTGCGCTTCGAGATCAACGTGCGCGGCGCCGGGGTGATGGGCTTCGTCGGCGCCGGCGGCATCGGCCAGGAATTTCTCGTGGCGATCCGCAATTTCTACTACGCGGACGTGAGCGCGATCCTCGTGCTGATCATCCTGACCGTGTTCTGCATCGACCTCGCCACCGAGCGGGTCCGCCACCGCCTGATCGGCGCGGAGCACGCCCGATGAGCGCGCGTCCCGAGGCCCTGCGGGCGGCGGCCCGGGCCGACCTCGCCCGCCTGCGCGCCCGCTACCCCGCGCAGTTCCGCACCGACTGGCCGGGGCGGGCGCGGCTCGCCGCCCTGCTCGCCGTGCTGGTCGGGCTCGCCGCGCTCGGCTACTGGCGCCTCGACTTCTCGGTGGCGCGGATCCTCCACGGGCTCGGGCGGCTCGGCACCTTCGCGGTGCTGATGCTGCCGCCGTCGCCGGAGGGCCAGTTCTGGACCTTCCTGCACGCGCTGGGCGAGACCCTCGGCATCGCCTTCCTGGGCACGCTCGCGGCGGCGATCCTCGCCTTCCCGGTGGCGTTCCTGGCGGCCCGGAACGTCGTGCCCAACCCCTTCGCGCGGTTCGCGGTCCGCCGCGGCCTCGACGTGATGCGCTCGGTCGACGTGCTGATCTGGGCGCTGATCTGGATCAACGTCGTCGGCCTGGGCCCGTTCGCGGGGGCGCTCGCGATCGCGTGCTCGGATTTCGGGGCGCTCGGCAAGCTGTTCTCCGAGGCGATCGAGACCTGCGACAGGCGGCCCGGCGAGGGCGTCGTCGCCTCGGGCGGCTCGGCGCTCCACCGCATCCGCTTCGGGTTGATCCCCGGGGTGCTGCCGGTGCTGGCGAGCCAGGTCCTGTACTTCTTCGAGTCGAACACCCGCTCGGCGACGATCATCGGCATCGTCGGCGCCGGCGGCATCGGCCAGTACCTCACCGAGCTGATCCGCGTGCTGGAGCTGCAGCAGGTCGCCTTCCTGGTGCTGATGATCCTCGTGACCGTGGCGGCGATCGACTGGGTCTCGACCCGCCTGCGCCGGGCGATCATCGGGCCGGCGGCGCGCTGAGGGAGGCCTCGGCTCTCCGGCATCACCAGTGGAGTGCGATCACTCCGGGTCGCGCTGCCCCGGGTTGATTCGCTCCGCTCGCGAGGACGGTGTGCCGCCGCCGTCGCGTCACCCGCCGATCACCAGCTCCACGCGGTCGGCGGCGAACAGGGTGCGGTTCGCCTGGATCGGCACGCCGGCGGGATCGACGTTGACGCTCGACACCACCAGAACGACCCGCCCGGGCGCGATGTCGAGGCGCTGCGCCTCGGCGGAATCCGCGGGGCGGGCCCGGATCCGCGTCGAGAGCCGGGTGTAGTCGTGGACGCCGCAGGTCGCGAAGGCCCGGGTGATCGAGCCGCGCGCCGCGTAGGCCTCGGCGAAGCCCGCGAAGCGCGGCAGCGGCAGCCAGGTCAGCGCCGTCGAGAGCGGGGCGCCGTCCGCCCGGTGGACCGTCAACAGCTCCAGGATCGGCGCGCCGGGGGCGAGGGCGAGGGACGCCGCCTGCTCGGTCCCGGCCGGGACCGTGGTCGCGGCGACGAGGTCGCCCCAGGCCTCGCGCCCGGCCCCGGCGACGATCTCGGAGAAGCGCGTCCGCGGCCCGATCGGGTAGGCGAGCGGTGCCTCCTCCACGAAGGTGCCCCGGCCCTGGCTGGCGCGCACGAGCCCGCCAGGGCCGGGGCACCTTCGTGGAGCCTACGTTCCGCGCCGTGATGGACGCCCTCGCCCGCCCCGGCCGCGTCCGGCCTCTCGCGCCGGGCCTCGCGCCGCCCGCGCCCCTGACGCCGGAACTGGCCGCCGTCGCGCTGACGCTCACCGACGCCGACACGCCGGTCTGGCTCGATCCGGCCCTCGCCGCGGCGCCGGAGGTCGCGGAATACCTGCGCTTCCACACCGGCGCGCCGCTCACCGGCGACCCGGCCGCGGCGGCCTTCGCGCTGGTCCGTGACCCGGCACGCTGCCCGCCGCTGGCGGAGTTCGCCCCCGGGACGCCGGCCTATCCCGACACCGCCACGACCCTGGTGCTCGCCCTCGACGCGCTCGCGGAGGGGGAGGGGCTCCACCTGTCCGGCCCCGGCATCCGGGGCACCGCCCGGATCGCGCCGGCGCCCCTGCCGGACGGCTTCGCGGCGCAGCTCGCCGAGAACCGCGCGGGCTTCCCCCTGGGCGTCGACCTGATCCTGACGGCGCCCGGCCGCGTGGCCGGCCTGCCGCGCTCCACGACGGTGACGGAGGCCTGATCCATGTACGTGGCCGTGAAGGGCGGCGAGGCCGCCATCGACAACGCCCACCGGCTCCTCGCCGAGGCGCGCCGGGGCGACCCGGCCGTGCCCGAGCTCTCCGTCGCGCAGATCCGCGCGCAGATGGCGCTGCTGGTCGACCGGGTCATGACCGAGGGCTCGCTCTACGATCCGGACCTCGCGGCGCTGGCGCTCAAGCAGGCCCGCGGCGACGTGGTCGAGGCGGTGTTCCTGGTCCGCGCCTACCGGACCACGCTGCCCCGGTTCGGCGCCTCGGCGCCGGTCGACACCGGGGCGATGGCGGTCGAGCGCCGGATCTCCGCGACCTTCAAGGACCTGCCGGGCGGGCAGGTGCTCGGGCCGACCTTCGACTACACCCACCGGCTGGTCGATTTCGCGCTCGCGGCCGAGACCGAAGCCGGGATCGAGCCCGCCGCCGAGGCCGAGCCGCGGGCCGATGCCGGCACCTGCCCGCGGGTCACCGACCTGCTGGCCCGGGACGGCCTGATCGAACCGTCGCCCCCGGACGACGGCGCGCCAGCGGGCGACCTCACCCGCGAGCCGGTGGACTATCCCGCCGACCGGGCGCTGCGCCTGCAGGCGCTCGCCCGGGGCGACGAGGGCTTCGTGCTCGGACTCGCCTACTCGACGCAGCGCGGCTACGGCCGCACCCACCCGTTCGTCGGCGAGATCCGGGTCGGCGAGGTGGCCGTGGAGTTCGTGCCCGAGGAGCTGGGCTTCGCGGTGCCGCTCGGCCGGGTGCGGCTCACCGAGTGCCAGATGGTGAACCAGTTCAAGGGCTCGGGGGCGGCCCCGCCCCAGTTCACCCGCGGCTACGGGCTGAGTTTCGGGCAGAGCGAGCGCAAGGCCATGGCGATGGCCCTGGTCGACCGGGCGCTGCGCGCGGAGGAACTCGGCGAGCCGGTGGCGAGCCCGGCCCAGGACCAGGAATTCGTGCTGGCCCACTGCGACAGCCTCCAGGCGACCGGCTTCGTCGAGCACCTGAAGCTGCCCCACTACGTCGACTTCCAGGCCGAGCTGGAACTTGTTCGCCGGCTACGCACCGAGTTCGAGCGCGGGTCCGACGCCGCCGAGATGCAGGAGGCCGCCGAATGAGCGCCGCGATCGCGCAGCGCCCGGAGAGCGAACCGGGCTACAACTTCGCCTATCTCGACGAGGGCACGAAGCGGATGATCCGCCGGGCCATCCTCAAGGCCATCGCGGTACCGGGCTACCAGGTGCCCTTCGCTTCCCGTGAGATGCCGATGCCCTACGGCTGGGGCACCGGCGGCGTGCAGGTCACGGCCGCGATCCTCGGCCGCTCGGACGTGCTCAAGGTCATCGACCAGGGGGCCGACGACACCACCAACGCGGTCTCGATCCGCCGCTTCTTCGCCAAGACCGCCGGGGTGGCCACCACCACCCGCACCGCGGAGGCGACGGTGATCCAGACCCGCCACCGCATCCCCGAGACGCCGCTCACCGAGGGACAGACCCTCATCTACCAGGTGCCGATCCCCGAGCCCCTGCGCTTCCTCGAGCCCCGGGAGACCGAGACCCGCCAGCTGCACGCGCTGGCCGAGTACGGCGCCATGCACGTCAAGCTCTACGAGGACATCAGCCGCCACGGCCACATCGCCACCACCTACGCGTACCCGGTGGAGGTGGCGGGCCGCTACGTGATGGACCCGTCGCCGACGCCGAAATTCGACAACCCCAAGATGGACGACTGCCCGGCGCTCCAGCTCTTCGGTGCGGGCCGCGAGCGGCGGATCTACGCGGTGCCGCCCGACACGCGGGTGCGCAGCCTCGACTTCGAGGATCACCCGTTCCGGATCCAGGCGTTCGAGCATCCCTGCGCGCTGTGCGGTGCCGAGTGCGTCTACCTCGACGAGGTGCTGCTGGACGATGCCGGAAGGCGGATGTTCGTCTGCTCGGACACCGATCATTGCGAGGGGCGCCGCGCGGACGGCCATGTCGGCACGGGGGACGCGGCATGAGTGGCGATGTGAGACGCGACGCCGGCGACCTCACGGTCCGCCGGGCCGGGAAACCGGACCTGCCCGCGATCCTCGACCTCTACGCCGAGCTGAACGGCGGGCGGGTCGCGACCCTGGCGCAGGCCGGGGCGCTCCTCGACCGGCTCGCGGCCTATCCCGATTACGGGCTCTACGTGGCCGAGCGCGACGGCGCGGTCGTCGGCACCTTCTGCCTCGTCATCCTCGACAACATCGCCCACTGGGGCACGCCCTCGGCCCTCGTCGAGAGCGTCGTGGTCGCGTCCCGGCACCGCGGCGGCGGTCTCGGCCGGGCGATGATGCGCGCGGCGGCCCGCCTCGCCGAGGCGCGGGGCTGCTACAAGCTCGCCCTGTCGTCGAACGCCGACGCCAAGCCGGCCCACGCCTTCTACGAGAGCCTCGGCTTCGAGCGCTACGGCTACAGCTTCCGCCTCGTTCCCCCCTTCCTGCCCGACGCCGCGGAGGCGACCCGATGAGCGAATCCCTGCTTCAGGTCCGCGGCCTGACCAAGCGCTACGGTGCCCGCCTCGCCTGCGCCGACGTGTCGTTCGACCTCGTCCCCGGCGAGGTGCTGGCGATCGTGGGCGAATCCGGCTCCGGCAAGTCGACGCTCCTCTCCCTCATCGCCACCGAGCTGGCGCCCGATTCCGGGACGGTCGCCTACCGGATGCGCGACGGCGCGCTGCGCGACCTCGGCACCCTCAGCGAGGCCGGGCGCCGGGCGCTGATGCGCACCGAGTGGGGGTTCGTCCGCCAGGACGCGGCCCAGGGCCTGCGCATGGCGGTCTCGGCCGGCGGCAATGTCGGCGAGCGGCTGATGGGGCTCGGCGACCGCCATTACGGGCGGATCCGCGCCCAGGCCCTCGACTGGCTCGGCCGGGTCGAGATCGCCCCCGACCGGATCGACGACCCGCCGACGCGGTTCTCCGGCGGCATGCGCCAGCGCCTGCAGATCGCCCGGAACCTCGTCACCGGCCCCCGCCTGGTGCTGATGGACGAGCCGACCTCCGGCCTCGACGTCTCGGTCCAGGCCCGGCTCCTCGACCTGATCCGCCGGCTCTCGGCCGAGCTGGGGCTCGCGGTGATCATCGTCACCCACGACCTCGCGGTGGCGCGGCTCCTCTCGCACCGGATCATGGTCATGCGCGCCGGCCGGGTGATCGAGACCGGCCTCACCGACCGGGTGCTCGACGATCCCGAGCACGCCTACACCCAGCTCCTCGTCGCCTCGGTGCTCGCCGCATGACCGCGCTCCTGACCTTCGAGACCGTCGCCAAGAGCTTCACCCTGCACCTGCGCGGCGGCGTCGTCCTGCCGGTGGTGGGCGATGTCAGCCTGTCCGTGGAGCCCGGCGAGTGCGTGGTGCTGGGCGGCCCGTCCGGAGCGGGGAAATCCTCGCTGCTGAAGATGGCCTACGGCAATTACCGCTGCGACGGCGGCGCGATCCTGGTCCGCGACGGCGCGACGGTCGTGGACGTCGTCCGGGCCGATCCGCGGGCGGTCCTGGCCCTGCGGGCGCGGGTCATCGCCTACGTCTCGCAGTTCCTCCGGGTGATCCCGCGGGTCCCGGCCCTCGACGTCGTCGAGGCCGCCGGCCGCGAGGGCGGATTGTCCGAAGCGGCGGCGCGCGGGCGGGCCGAGACCCTGCTGGCCCGGCTGAACCTGCCCGAGCGGCTCTGGGGCCTGCCGCCCGCGACCTTCTCGGGCGGCGAGCAGCAGCGGGTGAACATCGCCCGGGGCCTGATCGCCGACCGGCCGCTCCTGCTCCTCGACGAGCCGACCGCCTCCCTTGACGCGGAGAACCGCGCCGTGGTGGCCGAGCTCGTCCGCGAGAAGCTCCGCGCCGGGGCCGGCGTGCTCGGCATCTTCCACGACAGCGAGATGCGCGACGCTGTGGCGACCCGGGTGGTCGATGTCACCCGCTTCGCGCCGCGCGCCCGGGCAGCCTGAGGATCCGCACGATGGACGACTTCATCCTCGAGAACGCGACCCTGGTCCTGCCGGACCGGGTGCAGCGCGGCTGGCTCGCGGTCTCGGACGGGGCGATCGCGGAGATCGGCGAGGGGCGCCCGCCCGCGCGCGGCCTCGATCTCGGCGGCGACCACCTGATCCCCGGCCTGATCGAGCTGCACACCGACCACCTGGAGAGCCATTTCGCGCCGCGCCCGAAGGTGCGCTGGCACCCCCTCGGCGCCGTCCTGGCCTACGACGCGCAGATCACCGCCTCGGGCATCACCACGGTGTTCGACTCGCTCCGCGCCGGCAGCGATCCGGACGGCAGCGGCCTCGGCTCCGAGCTGGAGCAGCTCGCCGGCGCCATCGCCGCCGCGCGCGCCGGGGACCTGTTCCGGGCCGAGCACTTCACGCACCTGCGCTGCGAGCTGCCCTCCCTGGACGTGCTCGACACGGTGGCGGCCTTCACGGCCCGCTACAAGGTCGGCCTGATCTCGCTGATGGACCACACGCCCGGCCAGCGGCAGTTCCGCGACATGGAGAAGTACTACACCTACGCCACCCGCGGCGGTCGGCCGATGGACGAGATCCGCGCCAACACCGAGCGCAAGGTCCGCGACGGGCGGGCGCTCAACGCGAAGAACCGGCCGGCCCTCGTCCAGTTCGCCCGCGAGATGGGCATCCCGCTCGCGAGCCACGACGACACCACCCTGGCCGACGTCGAGCTCGCGGTCGGCGAGGGCGTGCGGCTGGCCGAGTTCCCCACCACCCTGGAGGCGGCCGAGGCCGCGCACCGGCAGGGCATCACCGTGATGATGGGCGCGCCGAACCTGATCCGCGGCGGTTCGCATTCCGGCAACGTCGCCGCCCTCGCGCTGGCCGAGGTCGGGCACCTCGACATCCTCTCGTCGGACTACGTGCCGGCGAGCCTGCTGATGGCGGCCTTCCTGCTGCCCGAGCAGGCGCCCGCGATCACGCTGCCCGCCGCGCTCGCCACGGTCACGGCCAACCCCGCCCGCGCCACCGGCCTGACCGATCGCGGCGCCCTGGCGCCCGGGCTGCGGGCAGACCTCGTGCGCGTGCAGCGGGCCGAGGGCGTGCCGGTGGTCCGCGAGGTCTGGCGCGCCGGCCGGCGGGTCGCCTGATGGCGGGCTGCCTCGTCCTCGTGGTCGGCCCGAGCGGGGCCGGCAAGGACACGCTGCTCCGGCTCGCCCGGGCGGCCCTGGCCGACGACCCGCGCTACGTCTTCCCGCGCCGCCTCGTCACCCGCCCGCCCTCGGCCGACGAGGACAACGACGAGATCGACGAGGCCGGTTTCGCCGCGGGCTGCGCGGCCGGGCGCTTCACCCTGAGCTGGCGCGCCCACGGCCTCGGCTACGCGCTCCCGGAGGCGGTCGGCCGACGCGTCGCCGACGGCCACGTGGTGGTCTGCAACGTCTCGCGCCGCGTCGTCGCGCAGGCGCGGGCGGCCGGTCCGCGGGTGAGCGTCGTCGAGATCACGGCGCCCCCCGAGATCCTGGCGCGGCGCATCGCCGCCCGCGGCCGCNCTCGGGCCGCGAGCCGGGCTGCCGCACGCCCGCGCGCGGCGCGCGCGCCACGAAAAAGGGCGGGCGCCGATGCCGGCACCCGCCCTCGCTGGTAACCGCCGGGGAAACCCCGGCGCCGTTCGACTCAGATACCGCCGAACTTGTAGTTGAAGCCGGCGCGAACGATGCTGCCCTCGGTGCGGAAGCGCGAGATGTACGCGCCGTTGCCCACGCCCGGGACCGCGCCGACGAGCACGTTCTGGCTGCCGAGGTCGTAGTGCAGGTACTCGGCCTTCACCGTGATGGCGTCGTACTTGATGCCGATGTAGCGGCCGAGCGCGAAGGTGTTCAGGAAGCTGTCGGTCGGCAGGGCGAACTCGATGCCGCCGCCGTAGGCGTAGCCGATCTTGAAGTCGTCGTAGCGGCCGGCGAACTGGAGGCGGCCGCCCGGGGTGTAGAAGTTGGCGTCGTGGAACACGTTGCCGTAGGCGAGGCCGCCCATCCCGTAGACCAGGACGCGGTCGAAGGCGTAGCCGACGCGGCCGGTCAGGGTGCCGAGCCAGTCGAGGCTCTGACGGAACTGGCTGATGTTCGGCGGGCCGCCGGCGACGTTGCCGGTGCCGAGCACGACCCGGTTCTTGGTGATGTCCGTCCAGTCGATGCTGTTGGCGAGACCGACCACGATGCCGGCGCCCGGCGTGAACTGGTAGTTGTAGCCGGCGGTGCCGCCGATGTTGGCGAAGCCGTCCTGCGTGGTCGAGGTCGCGAACGGGCGGCGGCCGAGGGCGACGTTGGCGGCGTTGCCGGGCTGGACGCCGACGGTCGTGATGCGCTCACGGTCGGTGAAGGTGTAGGCGGACTCGAGACCGCCGTAGAAGCCCGTCCAGGTGAAGACCGGCACCGGCGTGAAGACCGGCGGCGGCGCGGCACGGCGCGGAAGGTCGGCGGCGGAGGCGGCCGTCGTGACCAGGGCCGTCGCGGCGGTGGCGAGGAGGAGCTTCTTCATCATGGCGGGGGGTCCGAGGTGACGCGTTGTTGTCGCCACTTAAGCTCGGCCGCACGGATCCCGCTATGCCCGCGATGCCACACTGTGGCGCGAAAGCGGCGCGGATACTGCCTGTGATTGTTGTTTCGGCGTTCAAGACTCGCGTCGGCGGCTTGACAGCGGGGCCGGTCGGCGGGCTCCCGCGCGTCGCGGAGCTTGATCCCTGGCGGCCGACCCTCTAAGCGGACCGCGTTTTTCGCCCCTGTCGGAACTTCGGGGCGGCTGACCAGGATTCGGGGCCCTTGCGTGGTCCCCGCCGCAGGAATGGGAATCATGGGCAAGGAAAAGTTCTCCCGCACCAAGCCGCACTGCAACATTGGCACGATCGGCCACGTTGACCACGGCAAGACGTCTCTGACGGCGGCGATCACGAAGGTTCTGGCCGAGACGGGCGGGGCGACGTTCACGGCCTACGACCAGATCGACAAGGCTCCTGAGGAGAAGGCGCGCGGGATCACGATCTCGACGGCGCACGTGGAGTACGAGACGCAGAACCGTCACTACGCGCACGTGGACTGCCCCGGTCACGCCGACTACGTGAAGAACATGATCACGGGCGCGGCGCAGATGGACGTGGAGCGCGGCCAGGTCGTGTGCAAGCCGGGTTCGGTGAAGCCGCACTCGAAGTTCAAGGCCGAGGCGTACATCCTGACCAAGGAGGAGGGCGGCCGCCACACGCCGTTCTTCACCAACTACCGGCCGCAGTTCTACTTCCGGACCACGGACGTGACCGGCATCTGCACGCTGCCCGAGGGCACCGAGATGGTGATGCCGGGCGACAACGTGACCATGGACGTGGCGCTGATCGTGCCGGTGGCCATGGAGGAGAAGCTGCGCTTCGCCATCCGCGAGGGCGGCCGCACCGTCGGCGCCGGCGTCGTCGCCGCCATCAACGACTGACACCCGATCCGGAGCGGCGCCGCGCGCCGCTCCGCCTCTCCGGCGCCGGCCCCCGTCCCGACGGGGGCCGGCGTCGTCGTTCCGGGCGGGCAGCGGGGCTGCGCCGAGCCTGTGCCCGGCCTGTGCCCGGCCTCTGAGCGGCCTCTACCCGGGCGCTTCCCGCACGCGACCCCTTGCAAGCCGCGCCGCGATGGGGCATTGGGCGGTGCGCTAGGAGTGTAGCTCAACTGGTCAGAGCGCCGGTCTCCAAAACCGGAGGTTGCGGGTTCGAGTCCCTCCACTCCTGCCAGACATTCAGCCCGATCCCGCGCGGCGGCCCGGTCGACAAGCCGGGGGAGTTGCGCTAGAGCGGGCGCAATCCGAGATCTGAAGCGACCGTCGGTGCGGGCCCATCCGGGTCCTCGGCGCCGACATTCGCATTCCCGGATGCGGTCTCTGCCTCGGGGCCGAACACGCACAGACACTGGCGCCATGGCATCGAACGAAGCGACCAAGAAGGTGGACCTGGTGCGCGGCGCGGCCCGCGGTCCCGCGAATCCGCCGCCCGCCCGTCCCGCGACTCCCGTCCGCGCGCCGCAGAAGCGCGCGACGCCGGGCGAGTTCTTCGCCCAGGTGCGCGACGAGGCCCGCAAGGTCACGTGGCCGACCCGCCGGGAGACCACGATCACGACGATCATGGTGTTCGTGATGGTCGTGGCCGCGAGCGTCTTCTTCACGGTCGTGGACCAGGCCCTGCGCTTCGTGGTCGGCCTGATCCTGGGCGTCTGAGGGATCCTGGGCGTCTGAGGGCGGCTCGCCGCCGATCGGGGGTGACCCCGGGGACTTGTCGGAGTTGAACGGAACCGTGTCGAAGCGCTGGTACATCGTCCACGCCTACTCGAACTTCGAGAACAAGGTCGCCCAGTCCATCAAGGACCAGGCGGCCCAGCGCGGGCTGACCGAGCTGTTCGACGAGGTGATGGTCCCGACCGAGAAGGTCGTGGAGGTCCGCCGCGGCCGGAAGGTCGATGCCGAGCGCAAGTTCTTCCCCGGCTACGTGCTGGTGAAGTGCGACCTCACCGACGAGGTCTACCACCTGATCAAGAACACCCCGAAGGTCACGGGCTTCCTGGGCGCCGACAAGTCGAAGCCGGTCCCGATCCCGGACGCCGAGGCCGAGCGGATCAAGGGCCAGGTCGCCGAGGGCGTCGACCGGCCGAAGCCCTCGATCTCCTTCGAGATCGGCGAGACCGTCCGGGTCGCCGACGGGCCGTTCGCCAGCTTCAACGGGACCGTCGAGGAGATCGACGACGCCCGCTCCCGCCTCAAGGTGGCGGTGTCGATCTTCGGCCGCGCCACGCCGGTCGAGCTCGAATACGCCCAGGTCGAGAAGGCCTGAGCCCCCGATCGCGGCGGCCCTCCGGCCGCCCGTCCTTTCCGGTCGACGCATCCCCACCGGGTGCGGGGATCGCGAAGCCGCCGCGTTCCGCCGAGGGCGCGGCACCATCCGCGGGAGAACCGCCCGGCTTCGCCTCCGGGATCCACGGCTCGCACCGCGACCTGCAACCGTCCGACCCGCCGCGCTTCAGGCCGCGTGGGGGCGGATTTTCATTGGGAGCAGTCCCATGGCGAAGAAGATCACGGGCTACGTGAAGCTTCAGGTCCCGGCCGGCGCCGCCAACCCGTCGCCGCCGATCGGCCCCGCGCTCGGTCAGCGCGGCCTCAACATCATGGAATTCTGCAAGGCCTTCAACGCGAAGACCGCGCAGATGGAGAAGGGCACCCCGATCCCGGTGATCATCACCGCGTATCAGGACCGCTCCTTCACCTTCGAGATGAAGCAGCCCCCGGTCACCTTCTTCCTGAAGAAGGCCGTCGGCCTGAAGCTCGGCAAGAAGCCGGCCTCCGGCTCCAAGACCCCGGGCAAGGGCCCGACCGTCGGCAAGATCACCGAGGCGCAGCTCCGCGAGATCGCCGAGAAGAAGATGCCCGACCTCAACTGCGACACGGTCGAGTCGGCCGTCGCGATGATCCGTGGCTCCGCGCGGGCCATGGGCCTCGAAGTCGTCGCGTAAGGGAGGGCAGCATGGCTAAGGAAGGCAAGCGCATCCGTGCCGCCCGCGAGGGCATCGAGGCGACCAAGCTCTACGCGCTCGACGAGGCGATCAAGCTGGTCAAGGAGCGGGCGACCGCGAAGTTCGACGAGACCGTCGAGGTCTCCATGAACCTCGGCGTCGATCCCCGCCACGCCGACCAGATGGTCCGCGGCGTCTGCAACCTGCCGAACGGCTCCGGCCGGACGGTGCGCGTGGCGGTCTTCGCCCGCGGCGCCAAGGCGGACGACGCCAAGGCCGCGGGTGCCGACATCGTCGGCGCCGAGGACCTCCTCGAGATCGTGCAGAGCGGCAAGATCGAGTTCGATCGCTGCATCGCCACGCCGGACATGATGCCGCTGGTCGGCCGTCTCGGTAAGGTGCTGGGCCCGCGCGGCCTGATGCCGAACCCGAAGGTCGGCACCGTCACCATGGACGTGAAGGGCGCCGTCGCCGGCGCCAAGGGCGGCTCGGTGGAGTTCCGCGTCGAGAAGGCCGGCATCGTCCACGCCGGCGTCGGCAAGGTCTCGTTCGACGCCGACAAGCTCGTCGAGAACATCAAGGCCTTCGCGGACGCCGTCGCCAAGG
Source organism: Methylobacterium mesophilicum (assembly GCF_036441335.1). Taxonomy (GTDB): domain Bacteria; phylum Pseudomonadota; class Alphaproteobacteria; order Rhizobiales; family Beijerinckiaceae; genus Methylobacterium; species Methylobacterium mesophilicum_B. The sequence continues at coordinate 38,370 of NZ_MLBW01000004.1, read as the reverse complement.
CGAAGCCCGCGGGTGCCAAGGGCACCTACGTCCAGCGCATCGCCGTCACCTCGACGATGGGCCCGGGCGTGAAGGTCGAGCCGAACACGGTCCTGACCGCCTGAGGCGGGACGAATCGTTCACGCTGCGGAGCGCCCGGCCGGGAACGGCCGGGCGCTCTGCGTTGTGGGATGGCCGATGCCCCATCCCCGAGCCGGTCTCGCCGCGCGCCGCCGCTTTCCGGGCGGCGCAGCGCCGCGCGGGGGCGTCGCCGTCGCGGGTCGCGCGGCACCGGCGGGACGCGGTCCGGGATGCGACAGGAAGACAAGCCGCGGCGGCGACCCCGAACCCGCGCTCCTCACGCCATTCTCAACCACGGAGGGGGGGCGCCAAAGGCCGCGGCTGTGCTAGATAGGCCGCCATGCGATGCACCCTGACGGTCACCTCCAAGCGACGCATCCTGTGCGTCTTTCCCGCCTACACGCCGTCCTTCGGGACATTCTCCCACGCCTACCCGCTGATGGGCGGGGTGAAGGCGTTCATGCCGCCGCAGGGACTACTGCTGATCGCGGCCTACATGCCGGAGGCGTGGGAATGCCGGTTCATCGATGAGAATATCCGCCGCGCGGGCCCGGCCGACTTCGCCTGGGCCGACGCGGTCTTCGTCTCCGGGATGCACATCCAGGAGCCGCAGATCCACGACATCCGCGACCGCGCCCGCGCGGCCGGCAAGGTCACGGTGCTGGGCGGCCCCTCGGTCTCGGGCGCCCCGGAGAAGTACGGCGATTTCGACTACCTCCACATCGGCGAGATCGGCGACGCCACCGACGACCTCGTCGCGCGCCTCGACGCCGACCTGACGCCGCCGCCCGCCCAGGTGGTGCTGGAGACGAAGGACCGCCTCGCGCTCGCCGACTTCCCGGCCCCAGCCTACGAGCGCGCGCCGCTCAAGCGCTACCTGATCGGCTCCCTGCAATTCTCCTCGGGCTGCCCCTACCGCTGCGAGTTCTGCGACATCCCGCAGCTCTACGGCCGCCAGCCGCGCCTGAAGAGCCCCGAGCAGATGTGCGCCGAGCTCGACGCCATCGTCAGCCAGCCGGGCCACCCGGCGGTGGTCTACTTCGTCGACGACAACTTCATCGGCAACCGCAAGGCGACCCGCGAGATGCTGCCGCACCTCGTGGAATGGCAGAAGAAGAACAACTACCCGCTCCAGTTCGCCTGCGAGGCGACGCTCAACATGGCCAAGCAGCCCGAGATCCTCGAGCTGATGCGGCAGGCCAATTTCATGACGGTGTTCGTCGGCATCGAGACGCCGGAGGCGGAGGCGCTCAAGGGCATCGACAAGACCCACAACGCCGCCGTGCCGATGTACGAGGCGATCGAGACGCTGAATTCCTACGGGCTCGAGGTGACCTCGGGCATCATCCTGGGTCTCGACTCCGACACCGACAAGTCCGAGCAGAACCTGATCGACTTCATCGACCGCTCGGCGATTCCCGTGCTGACCATCAACCTGCTCCAGGCGCTGCCCAAAACCCCGCTCTGGGACCGGCTGGAGCGCGAGGGCCGGCTCCTGCACGACGCCAGCCTCGAATCGAACGTCCTGTTCAAGCGGCCGCACGATTCGGTGGTCAGCAGCTGGCGCCGGGCGATCGCGCACGCCTACGAGCCCGAGAAGATCTTCGAGCGGTTCAAGCACCAGTGCGCGGTGACCTACCCGAACCGCATCACCACGCCGACGGCCGGCAAGCTCACCTTCACCAACCTGCGCCGCGGCCTGATCCTCGGCTTCAACATCATCACCCGGGTCGGGATCTTCTCCGACTACCGCAAGCCGTTCTGGAGCGCGGCCGGCTACGCGCTGAAGCGCGGGCAGATCGAGGCGGTGTTCAACATGGGCTTCGTCGCCCACCATCTGATCCGCTTCACCCGCGAGGCCCTGCGCGGCGAGCACAACGCCTCGTTCTACGCCGCCAAGGCCGCGGAGGCGAAGGAGGCCCGCGACCGGAGCTGGTGGGAGGCGGCGCGGCGCAAGCTGGTGCCGGAGCGCGAGGCGGCGTAGCCGAAAACAAGGCCCCCCGAAGGTCTCGCATCGGTCTCGTCCGACCTCGATCCGAGCCCGGATCGCGACTGCCTTATCGATTGATCCACACGGTTGCGAGAACGAACGACGCGGTGTGCGGTTACGCCTGTTGCGTCAGTTTCGTTTATTGCGATTATACGCATCGTTCGCTGAGCAAGGAGGAGCCGACATGACGATGCCCGCTTCCGCCAAGGGGCTCGGGGGGCGTTTGCCCTCCGAATTGGAGCGTGAAACGGCCAATCAGCTGCGACGCCTGCTGGCGCTTCAGGCCTCCGGCGAGGCGAACCTGCGCCTGTCCGATGATGGCGGAAAGATTACCGACATAACCCTGACACCAGCGATCTCGAAGCTGCTGATGGAGGTTCTTCATCCCATCGGTCGCGGCGACGCGGTAACGCTCGTGCCCGTGTCGCAGATGCTGACCACCCAGCAGGCCGCCGACATTCTGAACGTCTCGCGGCCGTTCCTCATCTCGCTTCTGCAGAAGGGAGAGATTCCCTTCGAGTCAGTCGGGCGCCACCGGCGCATCAGGGCCGAGGATCTATACGCCTACAAGGCGGCCAGAGACAGGCATCGCAACGAAGCATTGTCGGCACTGGCCGCATTGGATGGAGAGTTGCTGTAGCCCGTGTTCGCGAATCGATTCACCGCGATGATCGACGCCTGCGTTCTCGCGGGCGTGCTCAGGCGGAATCTGATCCTGACGCTGGCGCAGTGGGAGTTCTTCCGCCTGCGATGGTCGGATCAGATCCTCGGCGAAACGGAGCGCGCAATCGCGAGCATGTTCGCCAGGAAGGGTGATCTGCAAGCGGTCGAGAAGGCATCACGCGCGCGCCTAGCGATGGAGCAAGCGTTTGAAGACGCGATGGTGTCTGATTACGCCGTCTACCTGCCGATCTGCCAAGGTGCTGATCCCGATGATGCCCATGTCATCGCTGCGGCCCTGAAGACGCAGGCCCAAGTCATCGTGACCGACAACCTGAAGCATTTTCAGCCAGCCCTGCTTGAGCCGCTCGGTCTGGAGGCCCGGTCTGCGGACACGTTCATCGCCGACACCATCGCTCTGGATCTTGGTAAGGCCGTGGCGGCGATCCGCACAATGCGTCAGCGTTTGAACAGGCCGACGATGACAGCCTCCGACCTTCTCATTGCAATGGACGCCAACGGCCTGACGACGGTCGTCAACATCCTCCAGCCACATGAAGCGTCCCTATAGCGGCCTCCTGGCTTGCAGAACGCGACACGGCCGCCGGGCTCGGTCAGAGCTGAAGTGAGACATGCGTCCCAAGCCGATCTTCCGCACAGCCCCTTGCCTGCGGCGGAAAAGTCGCGTTCCGGCCCTTGGCAGGCGGCTTGCTAGGCTCTATACACCGCGCCTCACGCATTTCATCCTCACGGAAGGAGAACGGCCGATCGGCCGGTTTCCGCTCGAAATGTCGCCCGGGCAACCGGGTGGCACTGGCCGGAAGGATCCCAGGGGCGACGAGCCCCGCGGAGCCTTGCCCGGCCATGTCCTGTCCGAGACTGCAGGTGCCGGTTCGCCGGCTTAATCCGCCAGCCTGCACAGACGGGGAAGACCGAATTCAAAACGCCTCGCCGCGGTTCGCGCCGCGGAGGGGTGTCGGTTTGAACCAACTCGCCCGAGGCGGCCCGAAGGGGCACGCGCGGGGACAGGGCCGCGAAGCGTCGTTCGGACGTTCCCGGTCTTCTGAAGGCCGAGACCACGTCCGGGCGGCATGTGCAACCGGCGGACCCGAGACCGGGTTCCGCCAACCGGAGAGAGCCCAGTGGACCGGACAGCTAAAGCTGATCTCGTCTCGACGCTCAACGGCGTGTTCAATCAGAGCGCCGTCGTCGTCGTGGCCCACTACAAGGGCCTCACGGTCGCCGACATGCAGAAGCTGCGCGCGCAGATGAAGCAGGCCGGCGCCACCGTGAAGGTCGCCAAGAACAGCCTCGCCGGCATCGCACTCGATGGCACGGACGTCGCCTCCATCAAGCCGCTCCTGAAGGGCCCGACCCTGCTCGCCTATTCCGGCGATCCGGTCGCTGCCGCGAAGGTCGCGGTCGATTTCGCCAAGGCCAACGACAAGCTCGTGATCCTCGGCGGCGCGATGGGGAAGACCGCCCTGAACCCGGACGGCGTGAAGGCGCTCGCCTCGCTCCCGTCCCTCGACGAACTGCGCGCCAAGATCGTGGGCCTCGTGCAGGCGCCCGCGACCAAGATCGCTCAGGTCGTCAACGCGCCGGCTTCCAAGCTCGCCCGCGTGTTCGGGGCCTATGCCAAGAAGGACGAGGCCGCCTGAGGCCCTTCAAAATCCATCCGTTCAAACCGATATCTGAGAGGAATTCAAAATGGCTGATCTCGCCAAGCTCGTCGACGACCTGTCCTCGCTGACCGTGCTCGAGGCCGCTGACCTGGCCAAGATGCTCGAGGAGAAGTGGRGCGTCTCGGCCGCCGCTGCCGTCGCCGTCGCCGCCGGCCCGGCCGCCGGTGGCGCCGCCGCCGCCGTCGAGGAGCAGACCGAGTTCACGGTCGTCCTCGCCTCCGCCGGCGACAAGAAGATCGAGGTCATCAAGGAGGTCCGCGCGATCACCGGCCTCGGCCTCAAGGAGGCCAAGGACCTGGTCGAGGGCGCGCCGAAGCCGGTCAAGGAAGGCGTCGCCAAGGACGAGGCCGAGAAGCTCAAGGCCCAGCTCGAGAAGGCCGGCGCCAAGATCGAGCTCAAGTAAGTCGACGATGGGCCGGTCCCGGCCCATCACCCCACGGAGGTCCGTTTCGGGCCTGTCGTGACCGGAGCCCGCGGGTCAGCGCCCGCGGGCTTTAGGCCGCTTCGGCGGATGGTCCCGGAAGGGGCCGGCGAGAGATTCGGTTCGGTGGCGCGGCTCGGCGGGGCGCGCGTCACGGCCCGGCGCGGGAGGTCCCTTTCGGGAACGCTTCCCCGGGCGCGAGGCACGCGGGTAGGAGCGAGGTCACATGGCCAACACGCTGGTCGGTCGCAAGCGCATTCGGAAGTTCTTCGGCAAGATCAAGGAAGTTGCCGAGATGCCGAACCTCATCGAGGTTCAGAAGGCGTCCTACGACCAGTTCCTGATGGTCGACGAGCCCGAGGGCGGGCGCGCCGACGAGGGGCTGCAGAGCGTGTTCAAGTCGGTGTTCCCGATCTCCGACTTCGCCTCGACGGCGCTGCTCGAGTTCGTGCGCTACACCTTCGAGGCCCCGAAATACGACGTGGACGAGTGCCGCCAGCGCGGCATCACCTTCGCGGCGCCGCTGAAGGTCACGCTGCGCCTCATCGTGTTCGATGTCGATCCCGACACCCAGGCCAAGTCGGTCAAGGACATCAAGGAGCAGGACGTCTACATGGGCGACATGCCCCTGATGACGGAGAACGGCACCTTCATCGTCAACGGCACCGAGCGCGTCATCGTCTCGCAGATGCACCGCTCGCCGGGCGTGTTCTTCGACCACGACAAGGGCAAGACCCACTCCTCGGGCAAGCTCCTGTTCGCCGCCCGCATCATCCCGTACCGGGGCTCCTGGCTCGACGTCGAGTTCGACGCCAAGGACATCGTGCACGTCCGCATCGACCGGAAGCGCAAGCTGCCGGCGACGTCGCTGCTCTACGCGCTCGGCCTCGACGGCGAGGAGATCCTGTCGACCTTCTACAACAAGGTCGTCTACGACCGGGACGGCGCCGACTGGCGCGTGCCGTTCGACGCCGAGCGCATGAAGGGCCTGAAGGCCACGGTCGACCTGATCGACGCCGATTCCGGCGAGGTCGTGCTCGAGGCCGGCAAGAAGCTCAACGCCCGCAACGCCCGCCAGATCACCGAGAAGGGTACCAAGTTCCTCAAGGCGACCGACGAGGATCTCGTCGGCCAGTACGTCGCCGAGGATCTGGTCAACGCGCAGACCGGTGAGATCTGGGCCGAGGCCGGCGAGGAGATCACCGACAAGCTCCTGAAGAGCCTGGAGGATGTCGGGATCACCGAGCTGCCGGTGCTCGACATCGACCACGTCAACATCGGGCCCTACATCCGCAACACGCTGGCGGTGGACAAGAATTCCAGCCGCGAGGGCGCGCTGTTCGACATCTACCGGGTCATGCGCCCGGGCGAGCCGCCGACCCTCGAGACCGCCGAGGCGATGTTCCACTCGCTGTTCTTCGATTCCGAGCGCTACGACCTCTCGGCGGTCGGCCGCGTGAAGATGAACATGCGCCTCGACCTCGACGCCGCCGACACGGTCCGCACCCTCCGCAAGGAGGACATGCTGGCGGTCGTCAAGGCGCTGGTCGAGCTGCGCGACGGCAAGGGCGAGGTCGACGACATCGACCACCTCGGCAACCGCCGCGTCCGCTCGGTGGGCGAGCTCATGGAGAACCAGTACCGCCTGGGCCTCCTGCGCATGGAGCGCGCCATCCGCGAGCGCATGAGCCAGGTCGACATCGACACGGTCATGCCGCAGGACCTGATCAACGCGAAGCCCGCGGCCGCGGCCGTGCGCGAGTTCTTCGGCTCGTCGCAGCTGTCGCAGTTCATGGACCAGACCAACCCGCTGTCCGAGGTGACGCACAAGCGCCGCCTCTCGGCCCTCGGCCCGGGCGGTCTGACCCGCGAGCGCGCCGGCTTCGAGGTGCGCGACGTGCACCCGACCCATTACGGCCGCATCTGCCCGATCGAGACGCCGGAAGGCCCGAACATCGGCCTGATCAACTCGCTCGCCACCTTCGCGCGGGTGAACAAGTACGGCTTCATCGAGACCCCGTTCCGGCGCGTGCGCGACGGCGTGGTCACCGACGAGGTCGCCTACCTCTCGGCCATGGAGGAGGCGAAGTACTACGTCGCCCAGGCGAACGCCCAGATGGACGAGAACCGCAAGCTCACGGAGGACCTCGTGGTCTGCCGCCGGGCCGGCGAGGTGATCGTCGTGGGGCCCGAGCGCGTCGACCTCATGGACGTGTCGCCGAAGCAGCTCGTCTCGGTCGCCGCGGCGCTGATCCCGTTCCTCGAGAACGACGACGCCAACCGCGCGCTCATGGGCTCGAACATGCAGCGCCAGGCGGTGCCGCTCGTCCGCGCCGACGCCCCGTTCGTGGGCACCGGCATGGAGGCGGTGGTCGCCCGCGATTCCGGCGCCGCCATCGCGGCCCGCCGGGCCGGCATCATCGATCAGGTGGACGCCACCCGCATCGTCATCCGCGCCACGGAAGAGGCCGACGCCAACAAGCCGGGCGTCGACATCTACCGGTTGCAGAAGTTCCAGCGCTCCAACCAGTCGACCTGCATCACGCAGAAGCCGCTGGTCCGCGTCGGCGAGTTCGTGAAGAAGGGCGAGATCATCGCCGACGGTCCCTCGACCGAGTTCGGCGAGCTGGCGCTCGGCCGGAACGTGCTCGTCGCGTTCATGCCGTGGAACGGCTACAACTTCGAGGACTCGATCCTGCTCTCCGAGCGGATCGTGAAGGATGACGTGTTCACCTCGATCCACATCGAGGAGTTCGAGGTGATGGCCCGCGACACCAAGCTCGGGCCGGAGGAGATCACCCGCGACATCCCGAACGTGTCGGAAGAGGCGCTCAAGAACCTCGACGAGGCCGGCATCGTCTATATCGGCGCCGAGGTGAACGCGGGCGACATCCTCGTCGGCAAGATCACCCCGAAGGGCGAGAGCCCGATGACGCCGGAGGAGAAGCTGCTCCGCGCCATCTTCGGCGAGAAGGCCTCGGACGTCCGCGACACCTCGCTGCGGGTGCCGCCGGGCGTCACCGGCACGATCGTCGAGGTCCGGGTGTTCAACCGCCACGGCGTCGACAAGGACGAGCGCGCCCAGGCGATCGAGCGCGAGGAGATCGAGCGGCTCGCCAAGGACCGCGACGACGAGCAGGCGATCCTCGACCGCAACACCTACGCCCGCCTCGCGGACGTGCTGATCGGCCAGGCGCCGGTGGCCGGCCCGAAGGGCTTCAAGAAGGACACCCCGCTCACCCGCGAGTTGATCAACGACTACCCGCGCTCGCAGTGGTGGCAGTTCGCCGTCATCGACGACCGTCTCATGACCGAGATGGAGGCGATGCAGAAGCAGTACGACGAGTCGAAGAAGCGCCTGGAGCAGCGCTTCCTCGACAAGGTCGAGAAGCTGCAGCGCGGCGACGAACTGCCTCCGGGCGTCATGAAGATGGTCAAGGTCTTCGTGGCGGTGAAGCGCAAGATCCAGCCGGGCGACAAGATGGCCGGCCGTCACGGCAACAAGGGTGTCGTGTCGCGGATCGTGCCGATCGAGGACATGCCGTTCCTGGAGGACGGGACGCATGCCGACATCGTGCTCAACCCGCTGGGCGTGCCCTCGCGCATGAATGTCGGCCAGATCCTGGAGACGCACCTGGGCTGGGCGGCTGCGGGCCTGGGTCGCAAGGTGTCGAAGGCGGTGGATGCCTATCTGAAGACGCAGGATATCGCGCCGCTGCGGGAGGAGATGAAGGCGATCTACTCCCCGGGCGAGCTCGACGGCCTGACGGACGAGGAGCTGGCCGAGGCCGGCAACAACGTCCGCCGCGGCGTGCCGATGGCCACCCCGGTGTTCAACGGCGCCAAGGAGGCCGACATCGAGCAGATGCTGGAGATGGCCGGTCTCGACCGCTCGGCGCAGTCGACGCTCTATGACGGGCGTACCGGCGAGCCCTTCGACCGCAAGGTGACGATGGGCTACATCTACATGCTGAAGCTGCACCACCTCGTGGACGACAAGATCCACGCCCGGTCGATCGGCCCGTACTCGCTCGTCACCCAGCAGCCGCTGGGCGGCAAGGCGCAGTTCGGCGGTCAGCGCTTCGGCGAGATGGAGGTCTGGGCGCTGGAGGCCTACGGCGCGGCCTACACGCTGCAGGAGATGCTCACGGTGAAGTCGGACGACGTGGCCGGCCGCACCAAGGTCTACGAGGCGATCGTCCGCGGCGACGACACGTTCGAGGCCGGCATCCCCGAGTCGTTCAACGTGCTCGTCAAGGAGATGCGCTCGCTCGGCCTCAACGTCGAGCTGACGTCCTCCAAGAAGGCCGCCAACGACCAGCTCGAGCCGCCGGCCGACGCGGCCGAGTAAGCCGGAAGAAAACCTCCCGTGGCGGCGGCGTGCCGCCGCCACGGTCGAGCGGGAAGGGGAGGGGCCTTCCAGGGTTCGACGACGGTGAGCAGCGCCCGTGCGGGGCGCGGCGCCGGATCTTTTTCAGGACGCGGTGGCCCGGCGCGGGGCTGTCGGCGTCAACAAGGAGCGGATCATGAACCAAGAGGTCATGAACCTTTTCAACCAGCAGGCCACGCCGGTCAGCTTCGACCAGATCAAGATCTCGATCTCGTCCCCGGAGAAGATCCTCTCCTGGTCGTACGGCGAGATCAAGAAGCCCGAGACCATCAACTACCGGACCTTCAAGCCCGAGCGCGACGGCCTGTTCTGCGCGCGCATCTTCGGGCCGATCAAGGACTACGAGTGCTTGTGCGGCAAGTACAAGCGCATGAAGTACAAGGGCGTCATCTGCGAGAAGTGCGGCGTCGAGGTCACCCTCGCGCGCGTCCGGCGCGACCGCATGGGCCACATCGAGCTCGCCGCCCCCGTCGCGCACATCTGGTTCCTGAAGTCGCTGCCGAGCCGCATCGGCCTGCTGCTCGACATGGCGCTCAAGGACCTCGAGCGGATCCTGTACTTCGAGTCGTACTGCGTCATCGAGCCGGGCCTCACCCCCCTGAAGGAGCGCCAGCTCCTGTCGGAGGAGGAGTACCTGCGCGCGCAGGAGGAGTACGGCGAGGACTCGTTCACCGCCATGATCGGCGCCGAGGCCATCCGGCGCATCCTGCAGGAGCTCGACCTCGACAAGATCGCCAACGATCTGCGCGAGGAGATCGCCGTCACCACCTCGGAGCTGAAGCCCAAGAAGCTCCTGAAGCGGCTCAAGATCATCGAGGCCTTCCAGATGTCCGGCAACAAGCCGGAATGGATGATCCTCACGGTCGTGCCGGTGATCCCGCCGGACCTGCGTCCGCTGGTCCCGCTGGACGGCGGCCGCTTCGCGACCTCCGACCTGAACGACCTGTACCGCCGCGTCATCAACCGCAACAACCGCCTGAAGCGGCTGATCGAGCTGCGCGCCCCCGACATCATCATCCGCAACGAGAAGCGGATGCTGCAGGAGGCGGTCGACGCCCTGTTCGACAACGGCCGCCGCGGCCGCGTCATCACGGGCGCCAACAAGCGCCCGCTGAAGTCGCTCGCCGACATGCTGAAGGGCAAGCAGGGCCGGTTCCGCCAGAACCTGCTCGGCAAGCGCGTCGACTACTCGGGCCGCTCGGTCATCGTGGTCGGCCCGGAGCTGAAGCTGCACCAGTGCGGCCTGCCCAAGAAGATGGCTCTGGAGCTGTTCAAGCCGTTCATCTACGCGCGCCTCGACGCCAAGGGCTTCTCGGCCACCGTCAAGCAGGCCAAGAAGCTCGTCGAGAAGGAGAAGCCGGAGGTCTGGGACATCCTCGATGAGGTGATCCGGGAGCACCCGGTGATGCTGAACCGCGCGCCGACGCTGCACCGGCTGGGCATCCAGGCCTTCGAGCCGAAGCTGATCGAGGGCAAGGCGATCCAGCTGCACCCGCTGGTCTGCGCCGCGTTCAACGCCGACTTCGACGGCGACCAGATGGCCGTGCACGTCCCGCTGTCGCTCGAGGCGCAGCTGGAAGCGCGCGTCCTGATGATGTCGACCAACAACATCCTGCACCCGGCCAACGGTCAGCCGATCATCGTGCCGTCGCAGGACATCGTGCTCGGCCTCTACTACCTGTCGATCGTGGCCGAGGGTGCGCCGGGCGAGTACAAGGCCGACAACGCCAAGAACCCGATGCAGGGCGTCTACGGCGACATGGGCGAGCTGGAGCACGCCCTGGCCGCCAAGGCCGTGTCGCTGCACTCGAAGATCAAGTGGCGCTGGACCGGCATCGGCCCGGACGGCGAGCCCCTGACCAAGACCTACGAGACCACCCCGGGCCGGGTGATCCTGTCCGGCGCCCTGCCGAAGCACGCCAAGGTGCCCTTCGACGTCGTCAACAAGCTGATGACCAAGAAGGAGATCTCGGCGATGATCGACACCGTCTACCGCCACTGCGGTCAGAAGGAGTCGGTGATCTTCTGCGACCGGATCATGGCGCTCGGCTTCAACCACGCGTTCAAGGCCGGCATCTCGTTCGGCAAGGACGACATGGTCGTGCCGGAGAACAAGTGGTCGATCGTCGACACGACCCGCGCGCTCGTGAAGGATTACGAGCAGCAGTACAACGACGGCCTGATCACCCAGGGCGAGAAGTACAACAAGGTGGTCGATGCCTGGGCGAAGTGCTCGGACAAGCTGGCCGCCGAGATGATGGGCCGCATCTCCAGCGTCCAGAAGGACGAGAAGGGCGCCGACAAGCAGGTCAACTCGATCTACATGATGAGCCACTCGGGTGCCCGCGGCTCGCCTGCCCAGATGAAGCAGCTCGCGGCGATGCGCGGCCTCATGGCCAAGCCGTCGGGCGAGATCATCGAGACCCCGATCATCTCGAACTTCAAGGAAGGCCTGGACGTGCTGGAGTACTTCAACTCCACGCACGGTGCCCGTAAGGGCCTCGCCGACACCGCGCTGAAGACCGCCAACTCCGGCTACCTGACCCGCCGCCTCGTCGACGTGGCGCAGGACGCGGTCATCCGCGAGGTGGATTGCGGCACGACCAGCGGCATCAAGATGCGCGCCATCGTGGATGCCGGCCAGGTCGTGGCGACGCTCGCCACCCGCATCCTCGGCCGCGCCACGGCGGAGGATCTCGTGGCCGCGGACGGCACGGTGATCGTCAAGACCGGCGAGACCATCGAGGAGCGGCACCTGCCGGCGATCAACGCCGCCGGCATCCAGGAGGTGAAGATCCGCTCGGTGCTGGTCTGCGCCACCAAGAGCGGCGTCTGCGCCACCTGCTACGGGCGCGACCTCGCCCGCGGCACGCCCGTCAACATGGGCGAGGCGGTCGGCGTCATCGCGGCGCAGTCGATCGGCGAGCCGGGCACGCAGCTCACGATGCGCACCTTCCACATCGGCGGCGCGGCCCAGATCGCCGACTCGTCCTTCATCGAGTCGAGCTTCGAGGGCACGATCAAGATCCGCAACCGCGCGATCGCCAAGAACACGGACGGTGACCTGATCGCCACCGGCCGCAACGTGGCGGTCGTCATCGTCGGGTCGGACGGGGTCGAGCGGGCGGTCCACCGCCTGCAGTACGGCGCCAAGCTCCGGGTCGACGAGGGCGACAAGATCAAGCGCGGGCAGCGGATCGCCGAGTGGGATCCCTACACCCGTCCGATCCTCACCGAGGTCGACGGCATCGTGGCCTACGAGGATCTGGTCGACGGCCAGTCCATGACCGAGACCACCGATGAGTCGACCGGCATCGCCAAGCGCGTCGTCGTCGACTGGCGCGGGTCGGCCCGGACCTCGGACCTGAAGCCCGCGATGGTCGTGGTCGACCGGGACGGCAAGGCGCTCAAGCTGCCGCGCGGCTCGGACGCCCGCTACTTCCTCCCGGTCGACGCCATCATCGGCTTCGACCCGGGCGCGACGGTCAAGGCCGGCGACATCCTCGCCCGCGTCTCGACCGACTCGGCCAAGACCCGCGACATCACCGGCGGTCTGCCGCGGGTGGCGGAGCTGTTCGAGGCCCGGCGCCCGAAGGATGCGGCGATCATCGCCGAGAAGTCGGGCACCATCGCGTTCGGCCGCGACTACAAGAACAAGCGTCGGCTCACGCTGACGCCGCATGACGGCTCGGAGGCGGTCGAGTACCTGATCCCGAAGGGCAAGCACATCCACCTGCAGGACGGGGACGTGGTCGAACTCGGCGATTACATCGTCGACGGAAACCCGGCGCCGCACGACATCCTGGCGATCAAGGGCGTCGAGGAGCTCGCGGCCTACCTCGTCAACGAGATCCAGGAGGTCTACCGGCTGCAGGGCGTGTCGATCAACGACAAGCACATCGAGGTGATCGTCCGCCAGATGCTGCAGAAGGTCGAGGTGACCGACGGCGGCGATTCGGACATCCTCTCGGGCGACCAGATCGATCGCACGGAGCTGACCGACTACAACGAGAAGCTGCTCGCCGAGGGCAAGAAGCCGATCCAGGGCGTCCCGGTCCTGCTCGGCATCACCAAGGCGTCGCTGCAGACGAAGTCGTTCATCTCGGCGGCCTCGTTCCAGGAGACCACCCGCGTCCTCACCGAGGCGGCGGTCAACGGCAAGGTCGACACCCTGGAAGGCCTGAAGGAGAACGTGATCGTCGGCTCGCTGATTCCGGCGGGTACCGGCTCGATGGTGGCGGATATCCGCGCCATCGCCCGCCGCCGCGACGCGATGATCCTGCAGCAGAAGCAGACCGAGAGCGGCGCGATGCCGGTCGAGGAGCTTCCGCCCGCCGCCGCCGAGTGAGGCGGCCGGCAGGTCCGAGACGAGAGAGGGCGGCCTTCGGGCCGCCCTTTTCTTTCGTGGCGTGCCTCGCTCAGCGCCGCCGTCTTCGCGAGCGCAGCGAAGCAGGCCGGGGTGGCGCGCGATCCCCGACCCGGGCGATCCCTGGGTCGCTTCGCTGCGCTCGCGTTGAAGGGGTTCGGAAGCGTCGACGGTACCGTCCCATCCGAGGCCGGATCGAGACACGCGGGTCCATCCGGCCTTAACGGCGGCTCAACCATACCGCGCGATAAATTCGGCGCGGCCGCAGAAACACCCTGGAAACGGGGAGGATCGGGCCGGTTCGGGTGCGTGAGTGCGGGTCTGGCGTCGTGGGCACGAGACGAGGACGGGAATCGAGCCTGCGCTGGCTCTCGGCGGCCCTGACGCCCTGGATGGTCGGGCTGGGCCTGCTGGTGTCGTTCACCGCCGATGCCGGCACGGAGAACGCCATCGGGGCGAGCCGGCTCGGGGTGATCGATGCCGACACGGTCCCGCCGCTGCCGCCCGGCACCCTGCTGATCGGGTCGGCCCTCCGCCGCCTCGGCGACGAGCCGCCCCAGGCGATCTTCAAGACCGGCGCGCACGTCTTCCCCGTCGTGCAGCGGGCCGGCAAGGGCGACCCGACCCGGCCGCCGGCCGAGAGCTTCGCCCGCCGGGCCGCGAGCCTGCGCGAGGCGGGCGGCGCCCTGGTCTTCGGCGACGTCACCGGCAGCGTCACCGGCGTGCTGACGCAGGGCTCCGCGATCTGGGATCCGGAATCCGAGCCGGAGGCCGCCTTCGTCCCCGTGCCGGATCTCGGCCTCACCACCGGCAGCGGCACCGCCGCCTCCACGGGCGCGGGGACGGCCGACCTCACCGAGGATGGCGGCCCCGAGCGCTTCGACGGCTCGACCCCGCCGGTGCCGCGGGCCATCGCCCTGTCGTCCACGACGCCGGCGCCCGCGGACGCGATCCCCGTCGAGATCGCCGCGGCGAGCCTCGCGCTCCCCGACTTCGCGATCCGCACCGAGCGCCCGGACGGCGCCCAGTCGGTGCCCGAGGACGCGCGCCGGCGCTACGCCGACCTGATCGACCCGAACGCCCTCGACAAGGAGCAGCGCTGCCTCTCCGAGGCGGTCTATTTCGAGGCCCGGAGCGAGCCCGAGGCCGGCCAGGCCGCCGTCGCCCAGGTGGTGCTCAACCGGGTGAAGAGCGGCCTCTACCCGGCGAGCGTCTGCGGCGTCGTCTACCAGAACCGGCACCACTACATGGGCTGCCAGTTCTCCTTCGCCTGCGAGGGCAAGTCCCTGCGCATCACCGATGCCGGCGCCTGGGAGTCCGCCACCCGCATCGCCCGCTCGGTGATCGAGGGCCGGACCTACCTCGCGGAGGTCGGCGCCGCGACCCACTACCACGCCGACTACGTGCGTCCGGGCTGGGCCCGCCGCCTGCGCAAGATGGACGTGATCGGCCGGCACATCTTCTACCAGCTCCGGGCCGGCCAGACCTGACCCGGGCCGCGTCGGACTTCATAAGAGGGACTGTCGAAGATCCGAACAATCCTACCTAGGTAGCTGACGCCTAAGCAGTCGAAACCAAGGGTTAATTTTACCTTCCTTCCCGATAATGCTTGCGCGCCGGGCAACGAGTCTGGCCTCTGGTACGTCGAGACGAGCGCCGCGCTCGCGCCGCGTCTCGCAGTAATGCGTATCAGAGGACTTCCATGACCGTGCCGGTCGCTCGCACCGCTCTCCTCGCCGCCGCCCTCGGCGGCGCGCTCCTCGCCGCTCCCGCCCAGGCCGGCGGCTGCTACGGCTCCGAATGCTATCGCCGCGTCGTCACGCCGCCGGTCTACGACACCGTGCAGGAGAACGTGCTGGTGCGTCCGCCCCGGACGGTCTACCGCACCACGCCGCCGGTCTACGACACGGTGTCGGAGCGCGTGATGGTCTCGCCCGGCGGCCGCTACTGGCAAACCAGCCGCGGCCCCGGCGGCGAGCTGATCGGCTGCTGGGTGACCGCGCCCCCGCGCTTCGCGGTCCGCACCCGGACCGTGCTGGTCCGCCCGGCACAGACGATCCCCGAGACGATCCCGCCGGAATACGCCAGCGTCAGCCGCCGCGTCCTCGTGGCGCCGGCCCGGGCCGGCTGGGCGCCGATCGGCGGGGGGTACGGCGGGGGCTACGGCTACCGGCCCGCGGCCTACGGTGGGCCGCTCGTCGGCTCCATCCCGGACGCCCTCGGCATCACCGGGGCCAGCTCGTCGGATATCGGCGTCGGTCTCGGCTTCTACACGGGCAGCCGGTACGAGGGATACTGAGCCGGTAACGACCGCCGTCCGCCTTGATTCCGGGCGTCCCGGCCACACCTCACCGCGCAGCACGGGAGGTGACGATGGGGACGTTCAAGGCCTGGGTGGTCGACAAGGGCGAGGCCGGCCAGAGCCTCGCCTTCAGGGATTTCGACGACGCCGACCTGATGGGCGGCGACGTCACCGTGCGGGTGACGCACTCGACCCTGAACTACAAGGACGGCCTCGCGCTCACTGGCAAGTCGCCGGTGGTGCGCCGCTTTCCGATGATCCCGGGCATCGACTTCTCCGGGATCGTCGAGACCTCAGACCATCCGGACTACAGGCCGGGCGACGCGGTCGTGCTCACCGGCTGGGGCGTCGGCGAGACCCATCTCGGCGCCTACGCGCAGCGCGCCCGGGTCAAGGGCGACTGGCTGGTGCCGCTGCCGCAGGGACTCACGGCCGAGCAGGCCATGGCGGTGGGCACCGCCGGCTACACGGCGATGCTGTGCTGCATGGCGCTGGACGCCCACGGCGTGACGCCCGAGCACGGCCCGGTGATCGTCACCGGCGCCTCGGGCGGCGTCGGCTCCGTCGCGGTGGCGCTCCTCGCCCGGGCGGGCTGGCACGTGATCGCCTCCACCGGCCGGGACGGCGAGTCCGACTACCTGAAGGGGCTCGGTGCGGCCGAGATCCTCGACCGGGCCGAACTGTCGAAGCCCGGCAAGCCGCTGGGCAAGGAGCGCTGGGCCGCGGGCGTCGACGCCGTCGGCTCCACGACCCTCGCCAACGTCCTCGCCATGACCCGGGCGGACGGCGCCGTCGCGGCCTGTGGGCTGGCGCAGGGCATGGACCTGCCGACCTCGGTGGCGCCCTTCATCCTCCGCGGCGTGTCGCTCCTCGGCATCAACAGCGTCACCACCCCGCAGCCGAAGCGCCGGGCGGCCTGGGCGCGCCTCGCCCGCGAGCTCGACCTCGGCAAGCTCGCCGCCATGACCAGCACGGTCCGCCTGGAGGAGGTCGGCCGGCTCGGCGACGAGATCCTGGCCGGCAAGGTCCGGGGCCGGACCGTGGTGACGGTGGCGTAGGTCCGGCGTCCGTCAGGCGCCTTTCCGGGCCTGGAGCAGGTAGCTCATCGGCAGGAGCCGGTCGGCGGCGAGCGCGTCGCAGGCCGTCGTGCTGATGTTGTCGGGGAATTCCCGGAACCGCTCGATCGCGAGGCCCGCGCCGATCAGGCTCTCGATCAGCGCGCCGACGGGGTGGGCGAACCAGTAATGCGGTCCGACCCGCGGGACCGGCCCGTCGCCGTACACGATGGCGTCCTCGCCCACGAACGGCGCCGTGCGGAAATAGGAGTGCCGGACCAGGAGCGGCTGCTCCGCCCGCGGCTCGAACATGTTCACGACGGGATGCTCCTCGTGGACGAGGATCCGGCTGCCCGGGCGCAGGAGACGCGCCGCCACGGCGAGGAAGCGCGGCAGGTCGGGCATCCAGCCCAGCACGCCGATGGTGATCACCGCGAGGTCGAAGGCGCCGTCGTAGCGCGCCTCGATCGCGTGCACGTCGCCCGCGACGAAGCGGCAGTCGCGCCCGGCGATGCCGGCGAGCTCCCTGGCCTGGGCGAGGAACGCCTCCGACTGGTCGAACCCGGTCGCCGACCGGGCGCCGAGATTCATCAGCGAGACCGTCTCGCGCCCGTTGTTGCAGCAGAGCTGCGCGACGGAGGCCCCGGCGAGCCCGATCGCCCGCAGGGCCGCCTCCATCGGCGGGTCGAAGCAGGAGAAGCCGGGATCCTGCGCGAAGGACCGCGTGAGCCGGTCCCACGACGGGTCGTCCCGGTGCAGCGGCGCGGAGGCATCCCAGGCCTGGCGGTTGGCGGCGACGGCCTCGGCGGCTGACAGGGACGACATCGACGGCTCCGGGTGACTCGCCCGAGAGTCTAGCGAGCGGTACCCGTCCCGCGCCATTGCGAAAACGCCGGGCCGGCCGAAACGCGGTCGCGCGGGAACCTTCGCCGTACCTCGCGTGTTGGCGTCTTCATGAGCGTCGCATTCGTCAAAGAGCCCGAGGGTGGGGAAGCGTTCGAGAATCTGCCGGATCGGCCGATCTCGCCGCACACGAACTTCGTCACGCCGGAGGGGCTCGCGCAGATCGAGGCCGAGGTCGCGCGCCTGGAGAAGGAGGTCGCCTCGCTGGACCCCGCCGACAAGGCGGAGGATTCCCGCATCGGGCGCGACCTGCGCTACTGGGCGGCCCGGAAGAACACCGCGCAGCTCGTGGAGCCGAAGGGCGGCGACACCGTGCAGTTCGGCTCCATCGTCACGGTGCTCCGCGAGGACGAGGCCGGCAAGGAGACCCGGCAGACCTTCCGGATCGTCGGCGAGGACGAGGCCGACCCGCACAAGGGCTCGATCTCGTACGTGGCACCGCTGGCCCGGGCGATCACCGGCAAGACGATCGGCGACGTGGTCGAGGTGAACGGCCACGAGGTCGAGGTGGTCGAGATCCGCTGAGGCGGGTCACCGCCCCTCGAAGCGCGGCCGCAGCGGCAGCAGCGCCTCGGCGACGTGCTCCATGAAGGCCCGGACCCGCGCCGCGTGGCGCAGGTCCGGATGCGTCAGGATCCAGAGATCTGCCCCGAGTTCCGGGTGCGGTCCGGACAGGCGACGCAGCGCCGGGTTGACGTCGGCCGTGAAGCAGGGGAGCGGGCCGATGCCGAGGCCCGCCTCCACCGCCGCCTCCAGGCCCAGCACCGCGTTGATCCGGAGGCGGATTCGGTCGGGCGGCGCCCGCGCCTCAACGAACCGGGTGAGCGTCCCTCCCGCCACCGCCGGACCCGGGCTGACCCAGTCCTCGCGGGCGAGGTCGCCGTAGGTGCGATCGGCGCGGCCGTAGACCGCCCAGGCGGTGAGGGCGAGTCGGCGCCCGACCAGGGTCTCGCTCGGCTCCCGGCTGATCCGGATCGCCACGTCGGCGTCCCGGCGCGAGAGATTGAGCGTCGCCTCGGCGAGGATGAGCTCGATCCGGATCTCCGGGTAGCGCGCCGCGAAGCTCGCCAGCATCGGCATCAGCAGTTCGGCGGCGAAGCCCGCCGGCGCGGTCACCCGCAACTCGCCGGACGGCGTCTCGCCCTGTCCCGCCACCGCGCGGGAGAACCGCGCCACGTCCGCCTCGATCCGCCCGGCCGCCTCGATCATCGCCTGCCCGGCGGCGGTCGGCAGGTAACCCGTGCGCAGCCGCTCGAACAGGCGCGTGTCGAGCCGTGCCTCCAAGGCGGCGAGGCGCCGGAACGCCGTCGAGTGATTGATCCCGAGCTCGGCCGCCGCCGCGGTCAGGCCGCCCCGGTCGGCCACGGCCTTCACGAACCGGAATTCGTCCCAGTCGAGCGTCACGCCCAAATCCTTGCGTCTGTGCAAGATCAATCTTGCATGTCGGGGCATTCTTGCAAGGCAGCGAATGCGCGATGCAGGGGCCTTCCGCCGGCCGTCGATTCGGCCGGACGTCCGACACGCAGGAGAGACCATCCCATGGCGAAGGTTCTGGTGCTGTACTACTCGACCTACGGCCACGTGGAGCAGATGGCCTACGCGGTCGCGGAGGGCGCCCGCGAGACGGGCGCCGAGGTCGTCGTGAAGCGCGTGCCCGAGCTGGTGCCGGAGGAGGTTGCCCGGCAGAACCACTTCAAGCTCGATCAGGCGGCGCCGGTCGCGACGGTCGCCGAACTCGCCGATTACGACGCGATCATCTTCGGCACGCCGACCCGCTACGGCAACATGGCCTCGCAGATGAAGCAGTTCATCGACCAGACCGGCGGCCTCTGGATGAAGGGCGCGCTGGTCGGCAAGGTCGGCTCGGTCTTCACCTCCACGGCCTCGCAGCACGGCGGCCAGGAGACGACCCTGACGAGCTTCCACACGGTGCTGTTCCACCACGGCATGGTGGTGGTCGGCCTTCCTTACAGCTTCCAGGGGCAGGCGGGCGTCGAGGCGGTGAAGGGCAACACGCCCTACGGCGCCAGCACGATCGCGGACGGCGACGGGTCCCGCCAGCCGAGCGCCGTCGAGCTGGAGGGCGCGCGGTTCCAGGGCCGCCACGTGGCCGGCATCGCGGCCAAGCTGGCCCGAGACTGAGGAGGCAAGAAAAAAGGCTCGGATTGCTCCGAGCCTGAAAGGAAAAAGGCCATTGGGGGCTGAGAAGGCCTTCGTGATCAGTAAACGGATCAGGCCGAACTCTGTTCCGCGGACGGCGAAAATTTCTGCGCCGTCAGCGGGGCGCGGCCGCCCGGGCGAGGCGGTCGCGGATCGCCTCGCCGAGGCCCTCCTCGGGGATCGGCGCGACCGCGATGGTCTCGGCGCCCGAGGCGTCGAGGTCGCGCAGGGCGCCGAACAGCCGGGACGCGGCCTCGGCGGGATCGCCCGCCGGGCTCAGGTTGAGGCTGGCCCGCGCGAATTCGTGATCCGCCGGGAGGTGCGAGCCGAACAGCAGGACCGCCTCGCCGGGCGCGACCCGCACCGCGTCGAGCCGGACACGCGCCCGCGGCGCGTAGTGCGAGGCGAGCATGCCCGGACCCGCCGGCCGGTCGGCATCCGCCGCCTCGGGCGCCNCGGCCCGCAGGAGCGCGGCGGCCTCCGCGAGGCCGGCCGCGCCGGCGGTGAGCCGCCGGGTCGCGGCCGGGACCGTTGACCCGGGATCATTCATGCGGGAAGCCGTCTCCGAGGTCATGGCGGCGCGAGCCCCTCGCGCCTATCCTCGCCCCGCCCTAGCGCCGGTGCGCGGGCGCGGTCAAACCCGCCCCGGATCGAACGAGCGGGCGGGCCGCCACACGGGAGGATCGTATGAGTTACCGCGCCCCGGTCCCCGAGATGCTCTTCACGCTGCGGCACGTGGCCGGGCTCGACGCGGTCGATCCCGACGACGCCGAGGCGATCCTGACCGAGGCCGGGCGGATCGCCGCCGGGGTGATCGCGCCGCTCAACCGGGTCGGCGACCGGCACGGCACCCCCTTCGCGGACGGGCGCGTCACCACGCCGCCCGGCTGGCGCGAGGCCTACCGCACCTTCACGGAGGGCGGCTGGAACGGGCTCTCGGCCGAGGCCGACCACGGCGGCCAGGGCCTGCCGAAGCTGATCGAGGCCGCCTGCACGGAGATGTGGAACGGCGCCAACCTCGCCTTCGGCCTCTGCCCGCTCCTGACCCAGGGCGGCATCGAGGCGCTGGCGGCCCACGGCTCCGACGACCTGAAGGCGCGCTATCTCGAGAAGCTGGTCTCGGGTGAATGGCCCGCCACCATGAACCTGACCGAGCCGCAGGCGGGCTCCGACCTCGCCCTCCTGCGCACCCGGGCCGTGCCGGCGGGCGACGGCACCTACCGGATCATCGGCAACAAGATCTACATCACCTACGGCGAGCACGACCTCGCCGAGAACATCGTCCACCTCGTCCTGGCCCGGCTGCCCGACGCGCCCGCCGGCACGCGGGGCATCTCGCTGTTCCTGGTGCCGAAGGTGCTGCCGGACGGGACCCGCAACGACCTGCGCTGCTCCGGAATCGAGCACAAGCTCGGCATCCACGCCTCGCCGACCTGCTCGATGGCGTTCGGCGACGGCGGCGGCGCCACCGGCTGGCTGATCGGCCAGGAGAACAGGGGGCTGGCCTGCATGTTCACGATGATGAACGCGGCGCGGCTCAATGTCGGCCTGCAGGGCGTCGGCGTCGCCGAGGCCGCGACCCAGCGGGCGCTGGCCTACGCGCAGGAGCGCCGCCAGGGCAAGGCCGTCGGCGCCGCCGAGGCGACCAGCCCGATCGCCGCCCATCCGGACGTGCAGCGCATGCTGCTCACCATGAAGGCCTCGACGGCCGCCGCCCGCGCCATCTGCTACCTCACCGCCGCGGCCCTCGACGCGTCGAAGGGGCCCGAGGGGCAGGCCGCCCTGGACCGCGCCTCGCTGCTGACCCCGGTGGCGAAGGCCTTCGCCACCGACCTCGCCAACGAGGTGACCTCGCTCGGCGTGCAGGTCCACGGCGGCATGGGCTTCGTGGAGGAGACCGGGGCGGCGCAGCTCATGCGCGACGCCCGCATCCTCGGCATCTACGAGGGGACCAACGGCATCCAGGCCATCGACCTCACCGCCCGCAAGCTGCCGCTGAACGGCGGGGGCACCGCGCGGTCGCAGATCGCCTGGATGCGCCGGGCCGCGGAGGGGCTGCTCAAGGCCGGCGACCCGGCCTTCGGCCACATGGCGGCGCGGCTGCGCGACGGGATCGGCAGCCTCGACCGGGCGACGAGCCACCAGCTCGCCGCGCTGAGCTCGAACCGCCCCGAGGCGGCGCGGCGCGACGCCGTACCTGCGCCTGTTCGGCCTCACGCTGGGCGCCGCCTGCCTCGCCCGCGGTGCGCTGGCCGCGAGCGCCGCCCGGAAGGCGGGCGAGACGGATCCGGCGCACGCGGCCCGCATCGCCCTCGCCCGGTTCTACGCCGAGAACCTCCTGGTCGCCGCCTCCGGCCTGGAGCAGGCGGTGGTCGAGGGCGGCGCCTTCACGGACGACGCCGCCCTGGCGCTGGCGGTTTGAGGAGCGGACCATGGCCGAACCCGTCACGATCGACGACCGCGCGGGCGGCGTCCGCCTGATCATCCTGAACCGTCCGGAGAAGAAGAACGCCCTGACGGGCGCCATGTACGACGCGATGCGCGCGGGCCTGGCGGAGGCCGACGCGTCGGACGCGGTCGGCGCCGTGGTCTTCGCCGGGCAGCCCGGCATGTTCAGCGCCGGCAACGACCTCGCCGACTTCATGGGGCATGCCGGTGATGGATTCAGTTCCTCGCCGGCGCTGGCCTTCATCCGCCAGCTCGCCCGGACCCGCACCCCGATGGTGGCGGCGGTCGACGGGATCGCGGTCGGCATCGGCGCGACCCTCTGCCTGCACTGCGACCTCGTCTACGCGAGCCCGGCGGCGCGCCTGCGCATGCCGTTCGTGGAACTCGGCCTCGTGCCGGAGGCGGCGTCGAGCTACCTGCTGCCCCTGCGGGTCGGCCGGCTCCGGGCGACCGAGCTGCTGCTCCTGTCGCGGCCGCTCGAGGCCGACGAGGCGCAGGCCCTGGGCCTCGTCAACGCGGTGCTGCCCGCCGACATGCTGGTCGAGCAGGCCATCGCGCAGGCCGCGCGCCTCGCCGCCCTGCCGCGCGGGGCGCTGACGGCGTCCCGGGCGCTGATCCGGGGCGACCAGGCGCAGGTGGAGGCGGCCCTGGAGGCGGAGGCGAAGGCCTTCGACGCGCAGCTGCGCTCGCCCGAATCCCAGGAGCGGCTCGCCGCCTTCCTGTCGCGGTCGAAGCCCGCCGCCTCGGCGTGACCCCGCCCGACCTCTCCCAGAAGATCTGCCTCGTCGCGGGCGCGTCGCGGGGCGTCGGCCGGGGCCTCGCCCGGGCGCTGGGCGAGGCGGGGGCCACGGTGATCGTCACGGCCCGCTCCAGCGAGACCGGCCCGCGCACCGAGATGCGCGCCGAGGCGATCGAGGACACGGCCCGCGCGGTCGACGCGGCCGGCGGGCGCGGGCACCACTACCTGTGCGACCACCGCTCCGAGCGGGCCACCGACGCGCTGGTTCACTGGGCGCTGCGCCGGTTCGGGCGGATCGACGTCGTGGCCTGCAGCGTGTGGAGCGGCAACGAGGGCTACGACGGCGAGCGCTACCCGGACGGGGCCGGCTGGGGCACGCCGTTCTGGCGCCGCTCGGCGGAGCCGTACATCGGCCTCCTCGAGGCCGGGCCGCTGCCGGCCCTGCTGCTCGCCCGGGCGGTCGCCCCCGCCATGGTGGCGGCGCGGGCCGGGCTGCTGGCGCTCGTCTCCTTCGGGACCGAGGATTACCTCGGCGACGTGTTCTACGATTCCGCCAAGGCCGCGACCAACCGGCTGACCCTGGCCTTCGCCCGGGAACTCGCGCCCCACGGCGTCACCGCCCTCGGCCTGTCGCCGGGCTTCGTCGCCACCGAGCGGGCGCGCGACCTCGGCCAGGAGCAGCTCGCCACCGAGAGCCCCCTCTACGCCGSCCGGGCGCTGGCGGCGCTCGCCGCCGACCCCGACATCGCCGCCCGGGCGGGCGCCGTGCTGCACGCCGGCGACCTCGCGCGCGTCTACGGCTTCACCGACGCCGACGGGACGCGGCCGGAGCGGTTCCGCGTCGGGCCGTGACGGTTCCGGCGGGACCTGTCGCCCGAATGGCGCAGCCCCGCGGCAAACGGGCCGGATCCGCCCCGGGACCCGTCGGCGGGGTTGATTCGCGGGGCCCGGACGCGCGTCCTGTCGGGATCGGCGGCTCCGATTGCTGCGGGAGCGAAAAACGGCCTTAATTCGCCCGCAGGTCAGGGGTCGATCCTGTGCCCGCTCCGATCTCCGGTCGGGTCGGGACCGTGCGTGTGAACGAGGGAAACTGGCATGTCGGAAGCGAACACGGCCCCGCGCGTGCTGATGGTGTTCCCGAAGTTCTACGAAAACTCCATG
Source organism: Methylobacterium mesophilicum (assembly GCF_036441335.1). Lineage (GTDB taxonomy): Bacteria > Pseudomonadota > Alphaproteobacteria > Rhizobiales > Beijerinckiaceae > Methylobacterium > Methylobacterium mesophilicum_B. Next base: position 14,030 of record NZ_MLBW01000004.1, on the reverse strand, counting down.
TGGAACTTCAAAGAGGCCATGGAGCTGCAGGGCGCCCGCGCGCCCGCGCCGCCGCTCGGCCTCATCACGCTCGCCGCGATGCTGCCGCCGGCCTGGCAGGTGACGCTGGTCAACCGCAACTGCGAGGAGCTGACGGACGCGCAGATCCGGGCGGCCGACCTCGTGATGACCGGCGGCATGCTGCCCCAGGAGCCGGACTGCCTCGTGGTCATCGACCGCTGCGTTGCGCTCGGCACCCCGGTCTGCGTCGGCGGCCCGGCCCCGACCTCGACGCCGGAGGTCTACGACAAGGCCGACTTCCTGGTGCTCGGCGAGGCCGAGGGCATCCTCGACAAGTTCGTGGCCGCCTGGGAGGCCGGCGAGCGCCGCGGCCGGCTCACGGCCGAGAAGTTCAAGGCCGACGTCACCAAGAGCCCGATCCCGCGCTTCGACCTGCTGACCTTCAGCCACTACCTCTATATCGGCGTCCAGTTCTCGCGCGGCTGCCCGTTCACCTGCGAGTTCTGCGACATCATCGAGCTCTACGGCCGCGCCCCGCGGACCAAGACCACGCCGCAGATGCTGGCCGAGCTCGACCGGCTCTACGGCCTCGGCTACCGCGGCCATGTCGACTTCGTCGACGACAACCTGATCGGCAACAAGAAGGCGATCAAGCTGTTCCTGCCGCACCTGATCCAGTGGCAGGAGGCGCACGGCTACCCGTTCAAGTTCTCCACCGAGGCCTCGCTCAACCTCGCGGACGATGACGAACTGCTCGGGATGATGCGGGACGCGAACTTCTTCGCCCTGTTCACCGGGATCGAGACGCCCGACGAGGCGACGCTGATCCAGACGCAGAAGAAGCAGAACACCAAGCGGTCCATCGCCGACAGCGTGCACAAGCTCTACGAGCACGGCATGTTCGTCACGGCCGGCTTCATCGTCGGCTTCGACACCGAGAAGGACAGCATCAGCAAGGCGATGTCGCTGTGCATCAGCCAGACCGGCATCCCGATCGCCATGGTCGGCCTGCTCTTCGCGCTGCCGAACACGCAGCTCTCGCGCCGCCTGCGCAAGGAGGGCCGCCTCTACGAGAACTACGCGGCGACGACCGCCGACCAGGGCGACCAGTGCACGCAGGGCATCAACTTCGTGACCCTGCGCCCGCAGCGCGACGTGCTCGGCGACTACCGCGACGTCCTCCAGGAGATCTACGACCCGCCGAATTTCTTCGACCGGGTGCGGGTGGTGGCGCGGCAGGTGAAGCGGCCGAAATTCGCCGCCCAGAAGCTCAACTGGCGCCACGTCGCGCACGATCTCTACTCGCTGCTGCGCGTGTGCTGGCGGATGACCGTGCGGCGTCCGGAACTCGCCAAGCACTTCTGGAGCGTGTTCCTGGAGACCGCCCGCCGCAACCCGGCCGCCCTGGAGGCGGTGGTCACCAATATGGTGATCTACCTGCACGTCTACCCGTTCTCGCGCTACGTCATCCGCGAGATCAACGGCCGGATCGCCGACCTCGACGCCGGCCGCTGGGTGCAGCCGCCGGTCCTGGCGCCCGAGGCCGAGACCTGCAAGGCGCCGCCGGTCGGCAAGGTGGTGGCCAAGGCCGAGGTCAAGCACCTCGCGGCGGTGGCCTGAGGGATCCGCGCCGCGGATCCTCCCGTCTGCCGGAGCGCGGCGGAGGCCTCGGAGGAGGCCTCCGGAGGCCGCTGACGCGGCATCCAGGATGGGGCGGTGCGGAGCTTCCGGCGCCGCCGCGCTTGCGGGCCCGGTCGATCCTCTCTAGCTGACGCGCCGCGAGGCCACGTCCTCCCCCCGCCGCGCGGGGCACAAGTCCGGGACGGCCCGGCCCTTTCGGGAGGGCCGCCATGGCCTGGATCTATCTCGTCACCGCGGGCCTGCTGGAGGTCGTCTGGGCCTTCGCGATGAAGCAGTCGGACGGATTCACGCGCCTCTGGCCGACCGCCCTCATGGCGTCGGCGATGGCCGGCAGCGTCGGCTTCCTGGCGCTGGCCATGCGCACGCTGCCGCTGGGGACCGCCTACACGATCTGGACCGGCATCGGCGCGGTCGGCGCCTTCCTGGTCGGCATCGCCGTGCTCGGGGAGCAGGCGAGCGCCAGCCGGATCGTCGCGGCCGGCCTGATCGGCTCCGGGCTCGTCCTGATGAAGCTGTCGAGCCCCGGCTGAGTCCCGGCTGGACCTCAGGCCGCGCGCACCGTGTGCAGGAAGGCGTCGATCTCCCGGCGCAGCTCGGCGGCCTCCTCCGAGAGGCTCGACGCCGAGGCCAGCATCCGCGTGGCGGCCGTGCCGGTATCGTCCGCCGCCCGCGCCACCGCGTCGATCGTGCCCGTGACCGCGCCGGTCCCGGACGCCGCCTCGGCGACGTTCCGGGCGATCTCCCGGGTGGCCGCGCCCTGCTGCTCGACGGCGGCCGCGATCGAGGTCGCGACCTCGTCGATCTCGCGGATCCGCGCCGCGATCCCGTCGATCGCGTCCACGGTCTGCCCGGTCGCGCCCTGGATGCGGCCGACCTGACCGGCGATCTCCTCGGTGGCGCGGGCGGTCTGAGCGGCGAGCTGCTTCACCTCGCTGGCGACCACCGCGAAGCCGCGTCCCGCGTCGCCGGCGCGGGCCGCCTCGATGGTGGCGTTGAGCGCCAGCAGGTTCGTCTGGCCGGCGATGGCGGTGATGAGGCGGACGACGTCGCCGATCCGGCCCGCGGCGTCGCTCAGTTCCTGCACGAGGCCGGCCGTGTCGCCGGCCTGGACCACCGCGCTCCGGGCGAGCTCGGCGGACCCGTCGACCTGGCGGCCGATCTCCTGCACCGAGGCGCCGAGTTCCTCCGCGGCGGCCGCGACCGTGCCGACATGCTGGGCGGCCTCCTGCGCGGCGCCCGCCACCGTGGCCGAGCGCTCGGCCGTGTGCGTGGCCGTGCCGCTCATCGCCTCGGCGTCGGCCCGCAGGCNGGGCCAGCACGCCGCCGACCGCGGCCTCGAACGACTCGGCCATGGCGTGGACCGCGCGCCGGCGCTGCGCCTCGGCGCCCTCCCGCGCCAGCGCGGTCTCCCGCTCCAGGGCGCGGGTGTGCATCAGGTTGTCCTTGAAGACCTGCACGGCCGCAGCCATCGCGCCGATCTCGTCGCGGCGGCCCGTATGGGGGACCGGCACGGTCTCGTCGCCCTCGGCGAGGCGGCCCATCGCGCCGGTCATGCGCTCGATCGGGCGCGCGATCCCGAACAGGGCGAACAGCATCGCGGCCGCCGCGACCGCGAGGCCGACCACGGTGGCGATCAGCGCGATCAGCTTGGCCCGCGTCGCCGCCTGCACGGTCTGGGTGACGTTGGCCTCGGTCTGGCCCCGGGCCGCCGCGATCGACTCGGTCAGGCTGGCCACCGCGGCGTCGTTCTGCGCCCCCGTCGCGGGATCCAGGACGAGCGCGAGGGCGCCCGGCTGGTCGCCCGCGATCATCAGCTCGACCACTTGCAGCTGGACGTTCTGGTAGGCGTTCCAGGCATTGGTGAAGCGCTCGTAGATCGCGCGGGCCTCCGGGCTCGTCAGGCGCTCCTGATAGGCCTGCCGAAGGCCCGACAGCTCGCCGAGGGCGTCGGTCAGCGCCGTCTGGTTCCTGTCCAGGGCCGCCGCGTCGGGCGAGGCCACCGCGAGCCGGTAGAGCCGCAGGCGCGCGTCCTGCACGGCCGTCCCGATGGCCTCGGCCTGGTTCTGCACGGGCAGGGCCTGCTGCGAGATCGCCGCGGCGTTCCGCTCGATCTCCGACAGGCTCACGACGCTGGCGATCCCCTGGCCGGCCGCGGCGAGCGCGAGCAGGCCGATGGCACCGGCGAGGACCGTTTTGAGGGAGAAGCGCATGGGAAGTTCCGTCCTCGCGGCCGTGCCGCGCCTTCAGGCCATACCATGCTCCCGCAGAGGTCTTAAAATTCCGTCGGCTCTATACCAGCATTTGTTGTCAGAGCCACTTCTTCCAACGGAAGAAGAAGTAGGGAAATACGGCGGCCACGACCATCATTATCAGCGCCATCGGATAGCCGAACGCGAAATCTAGTTCCGGTATGGACTTAAAATTCATGCCGTAGATCGACGCGATCAGGGTCGGCGGCATGAAGACGACCGCCATGACGGAGAACAGCTTGATGATGTTGTTCTGCTCGAGGTTGACGAGCCCGAGGGTCGCATCGAGCAGGAATTGGATCTTCGTCGACAGGAAGGTGGCGTGCTCCTCCAGCGACTGAAGATCCCGCAGGGTCGAGCGCACATCCTCGCGCAGGTCGCGCGGGGCCTTGTTGGTCCGGTAGGTCGCCGACAGCGAGAGCAGGATCCGCTCCATGGAGACGAGGCTCTCCCGCTGCTTGGAGATGAGATCGCCGTGCCGGCCCAGCGCCCGCAACGTGTCCTGCAGCGCGGTGTTGCGGGCGGAGGGGTCCTCCTGCACCTCGAAGATCTTGCCCGACAGGCGGTCGATGCGCTCGCCCTGGAGCTGCAGGACGTCGGCGGCCCGGTCGATCACCGCCTCGATCAGCCCGGCCAGGATCGACTCGCCCGAGGGGGTCGACGCGCCGCCGTTGCCCATCGAGCGGCCGGCGCGCTGCGTGTACATGCGGAAGGCCTGCGGCTCCTCGTGGCGCACGGTCACCAGCCGGTTGCCGCGCAGGATGAAGGTGATGCCGGCCAGCCCCGGCTCCTCGGCGTCGCTGACCTTCGAGAGCACCCGGCCGGTCATGTAGCGGGCGCCGTCCTCGACGTAGAGCAGCTCCGACGGCTCGATGTCCTTCATCTCCTCGCGGGTCGGCACCTCGATGCCCGCGAACGACTCGACCTTCAGTTCCTCCTCGCGGCTCGGGCGGATCAGGTCGAGCCAGACCGTGTCCTCGGGGATCGTGTCCTGGAGATCGATGACGCGGCGCTCAAGCAGCGTGGCTCCGGCGCCGACGGCGGGCTGGTGGATGAAGATCACGTACGGGTCTCGGATGCGGATCGGTCACGGAACAGCGCGGGGCCGCAGCCCGCATCCGGCACCACGATGGCCGATGCAAGCTGTGCCGCGGATGTGGCGCTGTTTTCTGACGCTTCCGTGACATCGCGGTCCGGCCCGTCAGAACAGCTCGATGTCGGGGGCCGCGGGGCCGGCCACAGCCTGGCCGGGGGAGGAGCCTGGGGAGGAGCCTGGGGGGGAGCCGGGGTCTTGGCCGAGGGCCTGCGCGTCGACGCGGCGCTGGATCTGGGTGACGTAGCGCGCCCGCGCGGTCCCGAGGATCTCCGCGGGCGTGATCGCCCGCTCCGGCTCGGTGCCCGAAAGCCGGCGGCGCAGGCCGTCGAGGCAGAGCTGCAGCGTCGCGTTCGCGGCATCGACCGCCTCGATCTGCTGGCGGACGACGTCCTGGAACTGAACCTGGCCGAAGACCGACAGCACCTCGTGGCCCACCGCCGCATTCTGCGCCTTGACCTCGGCGAGGTCCGTCCGCGCCATCCCGAGGAGCACCCGGGTGGTCGTCTCGGCGATCCCGCCGAGTTCGGCCATCAGGGTCGCGAGCTCGGTGGCGGCCTGCTCGCTCTCCCCGAGGGCGGTGGTCTGCTGCTCGATGGTCTTGAGCGATTCCTGGCAGGCGGAGGACTGCTCCTCGGCCGCCGCCGCGATCAGCTCGGACCCCTTCTGCGCCTCGCCCGCGGCCTTCTCGGACTCGACCGCCGCCCGGGCGATGGCCTCGGCGCCGCGCATGATCTCGACCATGGCCTGCCGCACCGCCTCGAGCTGGGCGGTGATCGTCTCGCCCCGCTGGACCTCCTGACGGGCGCCCTCGGACGCGCGGTTGATGCCCTCGGCGATGACCTTCACGTCCTCCTGGATCCGGCCGATCAGCGCCTGGATCTCCTGGGCGCTGCGCTCCGAGGTCTCCGCCAAGGTGCGGACCTCGTCGGCGACCACCGCGAAACCCTTGCCGTGCTGGCCGGCCCGGGCCGCCTCGATGGCGGCGTTCAGGGCCAGGAGATTGGTCTGGTCGGCGATGCGGGCGACGGCGCGGACGATGTCGCCGATATTCGCCGCCTGCCGCTCCAGCTCGACGATCAGGGTGACCGAGGCCGCCTGGCGCTCGGCCGCCGTGGCGATCGAGCCGACGCTGAGCCGGATCTGCTGGCTCACGCCGGCGATGAGCCCCTGGAGCGCCTCCGATTTCTGGCGCGAGGTCTCGGCCTCGCTGCGGGCGGTGCCGATCGCCTCCGACACGACCGTGACGGCGCGCTGCGACTGCTCGGAGGCGCCGGCCGCCTCCTCGGCGCCGGCGGCGATCTGCTCCATCGCCTTGCGCAACTCCTCCGCCGCCGACGAGGCCTCCGCCACGCCGCTGGCGAGCTGGGTGGTCGCCGCCGCGATGCGCTCCGCCGCCTTCTGCTGCTTGGCGAAGGTCCGGGCCTTGCGCCGGCTCTCCTCGTTGAGGCGCCCGAGCTGGCTGAGACTGGCCTGCTCACTCTTCAGGGCCCGCGCGTGCGATCCCGACAGAGCGGCTTTCTTGACGAGGGCCATGGTGGCGCTTCCCTCACCTGAAGTCGCGGCTGTACGTCTCCGCCCACCAGGCTAGGACCCGCGATACGTAAGTCTTACGAAGCAGAAAGTTGCGAAGCAATAAACGTCATCCGGATTTTTGATTGATAATCCGCCACTTTATCGAGCATTTTATATAATTTATGGAGATGTATCTGGGATTTTAAAACAAAAATATTGACTTCAAGACAGGATTAATGCCTGCGAATGTGGGCTTGTTTTCGGCCAATATGGAAATATGCGCTGACAACAATCCTGATCGCGCGGCGCTGCTGTATCGGGCGCGCGGTGTGGCCCGGCCCTCCCCACGGCCGGACCGGCGGGGCGGCCGAAGCGGGCGCGATCTGACGTTATGCCCGACGCCCTGCCGCGCCGGATCGCCCGAGGGGCGGCGTGTCGGCGGCGCGCCCACGCGGGCACGCGACGGCGGGGTGCGCCGACGCGGCGATCACCGGGCTTGCCGCGCCGGGACGTCCCGTCTCAGGAGGGCGGGCCGCCGGCCGTTCTCGCGGCCGGGACAGGCCGTCGCCGGATCGGATTCTGGGCCGGAGCGAACGCGGCCGCGACCTCAGTTGCAGCCGTCGCAGATGCTGCCCTCGATCTTGTCGGTCAGGGCGCGCTCGCGCCGCCGCTGCTCGCGGCTCGGCACTTCGCCGGGGCCGAGGGAGGTGCCCGGCGGCTTGGTGACGCCGAAGCTGTTGGTGTTCGGTGCCGTGATCGTCGAGGCCGGGCCGCCGCCCGTGCCGGTCTGGTCGGGGGCCCGCGTCTGCGCCGCGAGCGGCGTGGCGATGGCGAGGCTCAGCGCGCCGAGCGTCGCGGTACCGAGGAATCCGCGGATCATGAAAGCTCTCCCGTCGCCGGGAGAACGTGAAACTTGACCGCAGGTTGCGCGGCCTAGCGCCGCCGCGCGGGTTCGCGCCGGAACACCCCGACCATCTCGACGTGGCCCGAGTGGCGGAACTGGTCGACCGGCGTGACGGTCTCCAGCCGGTACCCGCCGGCGACCAGCGTGGCCGCGTCCCGCGCGAAGGTTCCGGCGTCGCAGGCGACGCCGATCACGAGGGGAACGCGGGCCGCAGCGATCTGGCGGACCTGGGCCTCCGCGCCGGCCCGGGGCGGGTCGAACACCACCGCGTCGAAGGCGTCGAGTTCGGGGGGCAGCAGGGGCCGCCGGAACAGGGCGCCAGGGTCCGAAGATCGAGGGCCCGAAGAAGCCGATCGGGGAGATGGCCTGATGCTCATCCTCGATCACGACAGGGCCGGCGGTTACTGGGGCGCGGTCTATGTCTTCACGGCGATCAAGGGTCTCCAGGTCGTCATCGACGGCCCGGTCGGCTGCGAGAACCTGCCGGTCACCTCGGTGCTGCACTACACCGACGCGCTGCCGCCGCACGAACTGCCGATCGTCGTGACCGGCCTCGCCGAGGAGGAACTCGGCCGGCACGGCACCGAGGGCGCCATGAAGCGCGCCGGCCATGCTGCGCGACGACCACCGCGAGTCCTGAGGCGTTGGGTCAGGTACAGAGCCGAAGTTATAGCGTCGCCGNCAGGGCGGCTTCCTCTACGATTCGGACAGCTACGCCGACGACCTGCCCTACTGGGTCCGCGTCGCCGGCCGGGACCACCTCGTGGTGCCCTACACCCTCGACACCAACGACATGCGCTTCTCGATCCCCGGCGGCTTCCCGTCGGGCGAGCAGTTCTTCGCGCACCTGCGCGKCGCCATCAGCCCGGCCTCGGCCCGGCCGCCGATCTCGCGCACGTGCAGGGTGAGGCGGCGGCGTCCCGCCCCGTGGGCGTCCAGGGTCGCCTCGGGCGTCACGTCGAGGCGCGCCTGGGACAGGGCCTGGGCGACGAGGTCGCGCTTCCAGGCGAGTTCCGCGGGCCGCGCGAGGTGCTGGGTGCGGCAGCCGCCGCAGCGCATGTAGTACGGGCAGAACGGCGCGACCCGGTCGGGCGAGGCCTGGGCGATGCCGAGCAGCGCGGCGCGGCGCGCCTCCCGACGGATCTCCGCGCGCTCTCCGGGCAGCGTGTAGGGCACCGGAGTCCCGTCCTCGGCGATCCCGTCGCCGCGGGCGCCGAGCGCCCGGATGATGACCGTCTCGCTGTCCACTGCGTCGCTCACGGCAACCTCGCGCCGATCAGGAACTCGGCATTGCCGTCGCCGCCCGGCACTGGCGAGTCGATCAGGCCCAGGATCGCGGCCCCGAGCCCCTCCAGGGTCCCGCGGACGGCCGCGCAGACCTCGGCGTGGACCGCCGGATCGCGCACGAGGCCGCCGCGGCCGACCCGGGCCCGGCCGGCCTCGAATTGCGGCTTGATCAGCGCGACGATCGGAGACCCCGGCCCGAGCAGGCCCGGCAGGACCGGCAGCACGAGGCGCAGGCCGATGAAGCTCACGTCCACGCTCGCGAGATCGGGGGGCGGCACGAGGGCGTCCGGGCCGAGGCCGCGGATGTCGGTGCCCTCGCGGTTGGTCACGCGCGGGTCCCCGGCGAGGCGCGGATGGAGCTGCCCCCGGCCCACGTCGACGGCGTGGACGTGGCGCGCGCCGCGGGCGAGCAGCACGTCGGTGAAGCCGCCCGTCGAGGCGCCGACGTCGAGGGCGACGCGGCCGGCCGGATCGACGCCGAACGCGTTCAGCGCGGCGGCGAGCTTGAGGCCGCCGCGGGACGCGTAGGGATGCTCGGGCTCCGCCTCGACCCG
>NZ_MLBW01000004.1:0-4643 GCF_036441335.1 Methylobacterium mesophilicum | reverse complement strand
CCGAGGCGCGCGCCAGCGGGCGCCCGTCGACCCGCACGAGTCCGGCGCGGATCGCCGCCTGGGCCCGGGCCCGGCTCTCGTAATGGCCGCGCGCCACGAGATACAGGTCGGCGCGCCGCGGCGCGGGTGCGTCCGCGGGATCCTCCGCGGGCTCGTCCGCGGGCGACGCGCGGTCCGGGCTGGTCCGGTCTCGGGTCATCGGGGCTTCGTACGGTTCCGGCAGGTCTGTGGCGGAGGTTTAGGGCCGCCGCCCTGTCGAAGGCCGGCGCGCTCCCTAACTAGACCGGGCCGGAAAGGAGAGCCACCGTATGACCCGCACCCTGCCGCTGCTCGCACTGCTCGGGACCACCGCCGCCGGCGGCGCCCTGGCACAGGAGCCCCCCAAGGACGCGGCCAAGCCGGCGGAGACCTACACGGCGCCGATCAAGAACGCGAAGGGCGACCCGATCGGCACGCTGGCGATCCGCGACGGGGCGAATGCCCTGGTCCTGCGCGTGACGATCCAGCCCGGCGGCCTGCCGCCCGGCTGGCACGGGATGCATTTCCACGCCGTGGGTGACTGCTCGGACCCGAAGTTCATGAACTCCAAGGCGCACGTGAACCACGACCAGAGCAAGCACGGGCTCCTCAACGCGGAGGGTCCCGACGAGGGCGACCTGCCGAACCTCTACGCGGCGCAGGACGGCTCGGCCAACGCCGAGGTCTCCAGCGAGACCCCGCTGAACGGCGAAGGCGGCCTGAAGGACGGCGACGGTGCCGCCCTGATCATCCACGCCAACGAGGACGACCACAACACCCAGCCGATCGGCGGTGCTGGCGATCGCATCGCCTGCGGGGTGATCAAGTAGTCGCGGACGGGGACGGCACGGCCGGCGGGATCGGCCGCGGCCGGCCGTCCTCGTCGATGGCCACGAAAGTGAAGGTGGCCTGCGTGACCCGCTCGCGGACCTGGGTGCAGAACCGCCGTGCCCAGGCCTCCACCTCGATCTTCATCGAGGTCCGGCCGACATGCGACACCCGGGTGTAGACGCACAGCACGTCGCCGACCCGGACCGGCCGGATGAAGGTCATCGATTCGAGCGCCACGGTGACCACCCGGCCCTGCGCGCGGTCGACCCCGGCGATGCCGCCGGCCTGGTCCATCTGCGACAGCACCCAGCCGCCGAAGATGTCGCCGTTGGCGTTGGTGTCGGCCGGCATGGCGATGGTGCGCACCGTCAGGTCGCCCTTGGGCAGATCGACCTCCGCGGGCGGCGGCGCGCCTCCGGCCGGTGAGAGTGCGACGTGCTGCATGCCGTCCATCCGCCCCCCGCGCGCCGTCAGGACATCAGGCCGGCGAGCTTGAGCCCCGCCGCCAGCAGGACGGCGACCGCGCTCAAGATGCATTCGAGCGGGATGGATTGCCAGAGGTCCGGCGTCGCCGCCGCGGGCTCGGCGCGTTGCGCAATATCGTTCATCGGGCTTCCTCTCGGGCGCGCTGATCTGCCGTCGGCGGTCCCGTTCCCGGCACGATAAAGCAAGGCTCGCGGTCGCGCACCCCGAATCGGGGCGTGAAAAAGCCCGGCGGCTCGATGGAGCCGCCGGGCCGGTCAGATCGGAGAGCCGATCAGTAGTAGAACCGACGGCGCCAGTAGGGGCGACGATAGTAGGGCCGCGGGCCGTAGTAGAACCGGCGGCCGTAGTACGGGCGGCGCCAGTAGGGGCGCGGGCCGTAGAAGCGGCGACGGTAGTAGTACTGGGCCTTCTCGGCCACCGCCGGCGCGGCTTCGGCGGGCAGAGCCAGCCCCGGGCCGATGGGCGCGGCGGACGCGCCCTCCGGCGCCGCGGCCGCGAAGCCCAGCGCCAGCAGGGCCGCGAGCAGGAATTTCCTCAGCACGGTCTCGACTCCCTTTGTGTCATTACGTCCTGGTCGACGAACCGCACAGGGCGACGGGCTCCGCTCGGTCCGAACCGCTGCAACGCGTGGGCGAGCGGAAGCGTTGCAGCTTAACCGCTGCGACGTTTCCGACAGGGTTGACCGCGGGTTGAGACGCGTCGGGTCAGGCGATCTTCGTCGTCATGTCCTCGATGCGCGCCTCGGCGCTCTGGCGCACCAGGGCGATGCCGTGCTCGCAATCCTCGCGGCGGGCATAGCCCTCGCCGGAATCGGCGATCACCTCGCCGTTGCGCGCCCGCAGGCGCCACCGCCACTCGCCCTTGGCGTCCCGGTAGAGTTCGAACCGCATGTCGCAGGCCCCCGTATCGTCCACACCCTCAGATGGGGGCGCACCCGCGCAAGGGAAGGCGGGGCGATGACGACGCCGCGGGGCGAACGACCTGCCCCGCGGCCCGCCCGCGCGTTCCGCCGCGCCGGATTCGAATTAGAATTTTTCTTCCTCTCGTTGTACGCTCTGGCCGCCGGGAGCCGGAACGCCTGAACAATAACGGGACGCCCGCGGCCTGCGAGGGAGAGATCATGAACGAGATCGTCCAGCCCGAGGCCTACTCGGAGGTCTTCTACGGCGCCTGCCCGCACGATTGCCCCGACACCTGCTCGATGCTGTTCGAGGTGAAGGGCGGCGAACTCCTGAGCGTGCGCGGCAATCCCGACCACCCGATGACGCGCGGCACCCTCTGCGTGAAGCTGAAGGACTACGAGAAGCGCCACTACCACCCGGACCGGCTGCTCTACCCGATGAAGCGGGTCGGCCCGAAGGGGTCGAAGCAGTTCGAGCGGATCACCTGGGACGAGGCGCTGGACACCATCGTCACCCGCTGGAAGGCGATCATCGACCAGTACGGGCCGCAGGCGATCGCGCCCTACAGCTATCTCGGCAACCAGGGCCTCGTGCACGGGCTGAACGGCGGCGACGCCTTCTTCAACCGCATGGGCGCCACCGTGACCGAGCGGACCTTCTGCGGCGAGGGCTCGTGCACGGCCTGGCTCCTCACCGTCGGCCCGACGGCCGGCCTGGATCCGGACAGCTACATCCACTCCAAGTACATCGTGATCTGGGCCTGCAACTCGGTCAGCACCAACCTGCACCACTGGGCGATCGTGAAGGACGCGCAGAAGCGGGGCGCCAAGGTCGTGGTCATCGATGCCTACGCGTCCCGCACCGCGAAGGCCGCCGACTGGCACATCGCGCCGAAGCCCGGCACGGACGGCGCGCTCGCCATGGCGCTGATCAACTCGATCATCGCGCAAGGCCTCGTCGACCAGGATTACGTCGACAATTATACGGTCGGCTACGAGGCGCTGAAGGAGCGCGCCGCGGACCGGACGCCCGAATGGGCCGCCGAGATCACCGGCGTTCCCGCGGAGGACATCCGCAAGCTCGCCCGGGACATGGCGACCGAGCAGCCGGTGGGCATCCGCATCGGCGTCGCGCTGGAGCGGCACTACGGCGGCGGCCAGACCATCCGGGCGGTGACCTGCATCCCGGCGCTCACCGGCGCGTGGCGCCATGTCGGCGGCGGCATCACGCAGTTCGGCGTCTGGGAGCACCCGTACAAGTTCGACGTCATCTGCCGCCCGGACCTGATCCCGGAGGGCACCCGGGTCGTCTCCAACCTCCAGATCGGCCGGGCGCTCACCGGCGAGATGCAGCTCGACCCGCCGATCATGTCGATGATGTGCTGGAACTCGAACCCGGTCACGCAGGCGCCAGAGACCGACAAGATCGTCGAGGGGCTGATGCGCGAGGACCTGTTCATGGTCTCGGCCGAGCACTTCATCTCGGACACGGCCTCCTACGCCGACATCCTGCTGCCCGCCGCGATGGGCGCCGAGATGGAGGACATGATCCTGTCCTGGGGCCACCTCTACCTGACCTACAACACCAAGTGCGCCGAGGCGCCCGGCGAGGCGATCCCCAATAACGAGATCTTCCGCAGGCTGGCCGCGCGCCTCGGTTTCGAGGAGGAGAACTTCAAGTGGAGCGATGCCGAGTGCCTTGAGCACTACGTCGACTGGAATGCCCCGGCCTGCGAGGGCATCGACCTCCAGTACATGCGCGAGCACGGCTTCGCCCGGCTGAAGGTCGGTACGCCCGACGACCGGGCGCCGCACCGGGAGGGCAACTTCCCGACGCCGACCGGCAAGTGCATGCTGAAGGTCGAGGGCGCCACGAACTTCGTCGCCCCGCCGTTCCGGCAGATGTACGAGGGCTTCCAGCCGGGCGAGCCGCTCGACCCGCTGCCGGACTACCTGGGCCCGCGCGAGTCGCACACGAACGATCCGGATCTCGCCGAGCGCTACCCGCTGAACATCGTCTCGCCCAAGAGCCACTACTTCCTGAACTCCTGCTACGCCAACATGGAGGACAAGCAGAAGGGCCAGGGCGAGCAGTTCGTGATGATCAGCCAGCACGACGCCGACGCGCGCGGCATCCGGGACGGCGATCGGGTTCAGGTCGGCAACGACCGCGGCGCCTTCAAGGGCGTCGCGCGGATCACCGACGACGTGAAGGCCGGGATCGTGGTGGCGACGCTGGGCTACTGGCGCCAGCTCAACGAGGGGACGGTGAACAGCATCTCGTCGGGCGCCTTCACCGACATGGGCCACGCGCCGTCGTTCTCCGACAACCTCGTGGAGGTCTCGCGGTCGAACTGAACGCCGCGCCGCGCCGCGCGCGGTCGCGCCGTCATCCGGCGGCGGCGTC
>NZ_MLBW01000003.1:0-71069 GCF_036441335.1 Methylobacterium mesophilicum | reverse complement strand
CGGGCCGCCGGGGCCCGCGGGCGCGGTCTGACCGGCGCCGCCCAGCAGGTCCGCGAGCTTGTCGCGATTCTGGTAGCCTGCCAGGGCGAGAAGGCCCAGGAGCGCCGTCATCGAGGGGTAGCCATCACTCATGGTTCGTCTCCCGCTGCGGGCAGCGGGCCCGCGCCCGTTCGCCACGCGACGCCAACCAACGCGACCGGACCCGGTTGCGATGCGGGCGGCCCCGCCGTGGCCGGCGCGGCCGCATCGCGAACGGCCCTAGCCCGCCGCGGCACCGACGGGGTTGTCGACACCGATCGGGTAGGTGCCGTGCCCCGCCCGGACGCGGCCATCCTCGAAGACGAGCACCTCGCTGACGCTCACGCCTGTCTGGTTGCGATACTGGATCACCAGCGTGTCGATGCCCGCGAAGACCTGCTCCACCGTGAAGCGGAGATCCGGGATGCGCCGCAGGGCCTCCGTCCAGTAGGCGCGCAGGTCATCCTTGCCCCGCACCGTTCCGCCCGAAGCGGGGACGATGCGCGCGGCGCCCGGCGAGGTGAACACGACGTCGTCGTGGAAGTGGGTCAGCACCCGCTCGACATCGTGCGCGTTCCAGGCGGCGCACCACGCGTCGGCGAATGCGGCCCAGTCGAGGGCGTGCGACATCCCCGGGATCCCCTTCAGGCACGGGACTTGGGTGCGCCGGCGCCGCTCGCCGGGCCGACGAGGAGGCTACCGCACGCTCGCGGCGATGGGTAGGCCGACGGGCCGGGGACGGGCCTGGCCCGCGCCCGTCTCGCGCCGCGACGGCCCGGTCCGCAGGGCGGCTCAGCGCCACCCGAGCGCGGGTGCCACGTGCGTGAGCAGGCTCTCGATGAGGTGGGCGTTGTAGGCGACGCCCAGCTGGTTCGGGACCGTCAGCAGCAGGGTGTCGGCCTCCGCGATGGCCGCGTCGTCGCGCAGCTCGTCGATCAGCCGGTCCGGCTCCGCGGCGTAGGAGCGGCCGAACACCGCCCGCATGTTGTCGATGATGCCGACTTGGTCGCTGCTCGCGCCGCGCCCGAAATAGGCGCGGTCGCGGTCGTTCACGAGCGCGAAGATCGAGCGCGAGACCGAGACCCGCGGGGCGCGGGCGTGCCCCGCCTCCTGCCACGCCTGCCGGTAGCGGCGGATCTGCCGGGCCTGCTGGACGTGGAACGGCTCGCCGGTCTCGTCCGCCTTCAGGGTCGAGCTCTGCAGGTTCATGCCCTGCCGCGCCGCCCAGATCGCGGTGGCGTCGGAGGCCGATCCCCACCAGATCCGGTCCCGCAGCCCTTCGGAATGCGGCTCCAGGCGCAGGAGCCCCGGCGGGTTGGCGAACATCGGCCGCGGGTTGGGCTCGGCGAACCCCGTTCCCTTCAGGAGATCGAGGAAGGCCTCCGCGTGCCGGCGCCCCATATCGGCGTCCGTCTCGCCCTCGCCCGGGGCGAAGCCGAAATGCCGCCAGCCGTCGATGACCTGCTCGGGGGAGCCCCGGCTGAGCCCGAGTTGCAGGCGTCCGCCCGCGATGAGGTCCGCCGCGCCGGCATTCTCCACCATGGAGAACGGGTTCTCGTAGCGCATGTCGATGACGCCGGTGCCGATCTCGATGCGCTTCGTCCGGGCGCCGACCGCCGCCAGCAGCGGGAAGGGCGAGGCGAGCTGGCGCGCGAAATGGTGGACTCGGAAATACGCGCCGTCCGCCCCGAGCTCCTCCGCGGCGACCGCGAGGTCGATCGACTGGAGGAGTGTGTCGGCCGCACTGCGCGTCGCCGACCCGCCGGCCGGCGACCAGTGCCCGAAGGACAGGAACCCGATCGTCTTCATCCGCAGAACCCCTGCCTGCCTGCCTGCCGGGACCGGCGATAGCCGCCGGGTCCCTGTCGGGCAACGATCCCGCGCCGCGGGGCTGACCCGCGCGGCTGGCCGCGCGGCCGGCGATCCGGCAGACTCGGTCTCGGTGACGGGGCCCGGTGTTCCGGCGGGCCGGCACGGAAGTGGCAGGGGCACCGGCGGGCCCGACTTGGAAACCCGCGCCCGGGGAGGCGTCGTGATGAACCGCGTATCCGCCATCGAGGCCGCCGTGCGCGCGCAGCGCGGCCGGGTCGAGGCCCTGTTCGCCGAGCTGGCCCGGTGCGGCCGGACGGAGCCCGGGTTCACCCGGCCCTCCTACAGCCCGGAGGAGACCGCGGCGCACGCGGCGGTGGCGCGCTGCGCGGCGGATCTCGGTCTCGCGATCGGCCGGGACGCCGCCGCCAACACCGCGATGACGCTGCCCGGGCGGGACCGGACCCTGCCGCCGATCCTGATCGGCTCCCACCTCGACACCGTGGCCCAGGGCGGCAACTTCGACGGGGCCGCCGGCGTCGTGGCCGGGCTCGCCGCCGTCGCGGCCATCCGCCGGCTCGGTCTGGAGCCGGAGCGGGACATCACCGTCCTGGGCATCCGCGCCGAGGAGAGCGTCTGGTTCCAGGTCTCGTACATCGGGAGCCGCGCGGCGCTCGGAGCCCTGCCGGACGGGGCGCTCGACGCGGCCCGGATCGACACCGGCCTCAGCCTCGCCGCCCACATCGCCCGGGAGGGCGGCGACCCGGACGCGCTCACCCGCGGACCGGCGGCCCTCGACGCCGCCGCGATCCACGCCTTCCTGGAGGTGCATATCGAGCAGGCGCCGAGCCTGGAGGAAGCCGGGATCCCGGTCGGGCTGTGCACCGGGATCCCCGGTAACGTCCGCTATCCCGACGTCCGCATCGCCGGCCGCTACGACCATGTCGGGACGCCGCGCCGCTTCCGGCGCGACGCGGCCATGGCCGGGGCCGAGATCGCCCTGGCTCTGGACCGGGTCTGGGCGGAGCGCGAGGCGGCCGGCTGCTCGATGGCCGTGACCTTCGGCCGGTTCCACACCGACGCCGCGGCGCACGGCCTGACGACGGTCCCGGGCGAGTTCCGGTTCAGCCTCGACATGCGGGCCTACGCGGCCGAGGTGCTGGCGGAACTGGAGGCGGCGTTCCTGGCGGCCGTCGCGGAGGTGTCGGCGCGCCGCGCCGTGACGGTGACGCTGGGACCGCGCGCCGAGGCGGGCGTCGGCGCCGNTCGCGCCGCGGATCCGCGACGGGTTCGCGGCGGCCGCGGACGCGCTCGGCATCGCGACCCGGCCCCTCGGCAGCCCGGCCTCCCACGACGCCGCCGCCTTCGCCAAGGCCGGCGTGCCGATGGCCATGCTGTTCGTGCGCAACGCCAACGGCAGCCACAATCCCCGAGAAGCCATGGCGATCGACGACCTGCTCGATGCCGTGGCGATCCTCACGGCGTGGCTCGTGGCGGAGACCTGCACCGCATGACGGGCGCCCCGTCAGGCGGCGAAGCGCGCGAGGCGGCCGACGGGCTCGCCCAGCACCGCGTCGTCGCGCATGACGGGGATCCCGCGCACGATCGTGGCGACGGGCCAGCCGGTGACGTCGACGCCCGCGAAGGGCGTCCAGCCGCAGGGCGACACGATCCAGGATTCCTCGATCCTGCGGCGGGCCTTCAGGTCCACCAGCGTGAAGTCCGCGTCGTAACCGGCGGCGATGCGGCCCTTGCCGAGGAGCCCGTAGACGCGGGCCGGCCCGGCCGCCATCAGGTCGACGAGGCGGGCGAGGGACAGCCGCCCCGCCGCGACGTGGTCGAGCATCACCGGCACCAGCGTCTGGACCCCGGTGAGGCCGGCCGGGCAGTCCGGCCAGGGCTGCGCCTTGGCCGCCCGCGCGTGGGGCGCGTGGTCGCTGCCGACCGTGTCGACGGTGCCGTCGCAAAGGGCCGCCCAGGCGGCCGCCCGGTGGCGCGCGTCGCGGATCGGCGGGTTCATCACGCCGAGGCCGCCCAGCGTGTCGTAGCAGTCCGGCGCCACCTGGGTCAGGTGATTGACCAGCACCTCGACGGTGGCGACGTCGCGGAAGTCGCGCAGGTAGGCGAGTTCCTCGGCGGTCGAGACGTGCAGGATGTGGGTCGCCCGGCCGGTCTTGCGGGCGAGGGCCATGAGCCGCCGCGTCCCCTGGAAGGCGCATTCCGGATCGCGCCATTCCATGTGGGTCCGGTAGGGTTGGCCCCGGCTGAACAGCGGCCTGCGCGCCTGGAGCCGGTACTCGTCCTCGCTGTGGAACGCCATGCGCCGGTGGCCGGCGCGCATCGCCCGCTCGAGATGCGCGTCGTCCTCGATCATCAGCGCCGCCGTGGAGCTGCCGGCGAAGACCTTGACGGCGCAGACCCCGGCCTCGCGCTCCAGGGCAGCGAGCGCGTCGATGTTGGTCTTGGTCCCGGCCACGTAGAGGCCGATGTCGCACCAGCTGCGGCCCGCGACGTAGTCGCGCTTCCAGGCGACGCGCCCGGCATCGGCGATCGGCGGGACGGTGTTGGGCATGTCGAACAGCGTGGCGATCCCGCCGAGGATCGCGGCGCGCGTGCCGGTCTCGATCGTCTCCACCGCCGGGTCGCCGGGATCGCGCAGGTGGACGTGGCTGTCGATCAGGCCGGGCAGGACGTGCAGGCCCGCGGCGTCGATCACCGCCTCCCCGGTCGCACCGGCCGGCACCCCGAGGGCCGCGATGCGCCCGTCGCGGACCCCGACATCCACCGCGTCGGAGCCCCAGGGCGTCACGCAGGTGCCGCCGCGGATCAGGAGGTCGTAGTGCATGACCGTTTCCTTCTCACGGGGCCGCCCGGAGCAGCACGGCCCCGAGGGCCGCGGCGGCCGCCTGTTGGCAGGGCTCGATGACGGGGCACCCGATCGCGGCCTCCACGGCGCCCCGGTGGCGCGCCATGCCGGCGCAGCCGAGCACGACCACGTCGGCGCCGTCGCGCTCGACCAGGGTCCGACCGGCGGCGATCAGGCGCGGGCCCATCGCGGCGTCGGCCGTCTCGGAGGCCCGCGCCTCCACGGGCCGGCTTCCGGCGTAACGATCCGCGAGGCCCATCTGCCGCACCGCACGGCGCTGCCGCCGGACGCTGCCCTCCGACAGCGCCACGATGCCGAAGCGCTCCCCGAGCGTCAGGGCCCGCAGGATCCCCCACTCGGCGATGCCCATCACCGGGCGACCGCTTGCCGCCTCCCGGACCGCGTGCAGGCCCGGATCGCTGAAGCAGGCGATGACGAAGGCGTCGGACGGATCGTCCGCCACGCGCCGCACGAGCGGCATCACCACGGAGTCCGCGTCCTGCTGGGTCGCGATGCTCTCCGGGCCCTCCGGCAGGTCGGTCACCGCCAGGATGGGGCCGCCCGGCAGGCGCAGCGGTGCCAGGGCGTCGTCGATGGCGGCCGTCACCGCCCGGGACGCGTTCGGGTTGATGACGAGGATGCGCGGGGGCGCGGTGGTATCGCCAGGCTGCACGGCGCCTTCCCTCTGAATACCGTTCGACCCGGACCGACCCCGGTGCCGCGACGTCGACCGACCCATCGTGACCGCGGATGGGGCCAAGCGAAACCCGGGCCGGGGGGCCGCCGATCCGACCGAGAGGCACCGTTCTTGCCCGCCCGCCGACGCAAGGGAGAAGTGACCGATGCACGACGAAGCTCCGGACGCCACCGCCGAGATCACTCTGGTGAAGGGGGCACGGTGGGTCGTCGCCTGGGATCCGGACAGCGGCGGTCACGTCTACCGCACCGGTGCCGACATCGCCTTCGCGGACGGCGTTCTCATCCATGTCGGGCCGGGCTACGCGGGTCCCGAGCCGGCCCGGACCGTCGACGCCTCGGGCTGCATGGTCATGCCCGGGCTCGTCGACATCCACACGCACCTGTTCTCGGAGCCGATGAACAAGGGCATGTGGGACGAGGTCGGCAGCCAGCGGCTCTACAACACCTCGCTCTACGAGTATCTCCCGATCCTGCGACCCGACGCCGAGGGGACGCGGGCCGCCTACGGGGTGGCCCTCGCGGAGCTCGCCCTGTCGGGCGTCACCACCGTCTGCGACCTCGCCCTGCCGAGCGAGGGCTGGCTCGATCTCCTCGGTGCCTCGGGCCTGCGCGTCTGCATCGCCCCGATGTTCCGCTCGGGTCGCTGGCTCACCCGCAACGGCCACAGCGTCGAGTACGAATGGGACGCGGCGGCGGGCCAGCGCGGCCTGGAGCAGGCGCTCGCCGAGATCGCGGCGGCGGAGGGGCACCCGAGCGGCCGCCTCTCCGGCATGCTCTGTCCGGCGCAGGTCGACACCTGCACGGCGGAGCTGCTGCGGGACGGCCACGCCGAGGCGGTCGCGCGCGACCTGCGCTTCCACACCCACGCGGCGCAGTCCCTGTCGGAGTTCCACGAGATCACCCGCCGCACCGGGATGACGCCGATCGAGTGGCTCGACGATCTCGGCGTGCTCACCGAGCGGACCATCGTGGGCCACGGGATCTTCCTCGACGACCATCCCTGGACCCACTGGCACAGCCCGGGCTCGGACTTGCGCCGGCTGGCCGAGCGCGGCGCCACGGTCGCCCATTGCCCGACGGTCTTCGCCCGCCGGGGCATCGCCCTCCACCATTTCGGGCGCTACCTGCAGGCCGGCGTCAACATGGGCATCGGCACCGACGTCTACCCGCACAACATGCTCGACGAGATGCGCCTCGTCTCGTACCTCGCCCGGGTCGTGGCCGAGAACCCGCGCGATACCCGCGCGGCGGACGTGTTCCACGCCGCCACGGTGGGGGGCGCCAGGGCGCTCGGGCGCACCGACATCGGGCGGCTCGCGCCGGGCTGCAAGGCCGACTTCGTCCTCGTCGACTGCGCCCACCCGGCCATGCGCCCGTGCCGCGATCCCGTGCAGTCGCTCATCTACTCGGCCGGCGACCGCGCGGTCCGGCAGGTCTTCGTCGGCGGCCGTGAGATCGTGCGCGACGGCCGCGCCCTCACCATCGACTACGCCGCCGCCGCGGCGGCGCTGGAGGAGGCGCAGGGCCGCGCCCTGGCGCAGATCCGGCAGCTCGACTGGGCCGGGCGCGGCCCCGACGCGATCGCGCCGCCGACCTTCCCGGGGCTGTGAGGTCCCCGCGCCGTGATCCTCAGGCGGGCCGGACGTTCCAGAAGGTCGGGAACCCGTCGAGGATCCCGGTGAGGCGGGAGCGGTAGGCGGTCGGCTGCAGGTACTGGCCCAGCGGGTAGTAGGGCACGTCCTGCATCGCCTGGAGCTGGATGTCCCGGCACAGGGCGGCGCGCGTCGCCTCGTCCGGGGCGGTGAGCCACGCGTCGCGCAGGGACTCGATCCGCGGGGTCGTGGCCCAGCCGGCGTAGCCGGTCTCGCCGGTGCCGCGCAGGGCGATGTAGCCCGCGGGGTTGAGCCAATCCATGCCGGACCAGTTGGTGACGAAGGCGCTCCAGCCGCCCTCGGAGACCGGCCCCTTGCGGTTGCGCCGCTGCAGCATCGCGTTGAACTCGACCGCGTAGACCTCCACCGTCATGCCGACGCGCTGCAGCAGGTCGGCCGCGACCTGGCCGAGCGCCAGCAGCGGCGCAGAGTTCGACGGCACCATCAGCAGCACGGTCTCGCCGTTGTAGCCGGCCGCCTTGAGATCGGCGCGCACCCGCGCCGGATCGCGCGGACGTGTGAGCGGCTCCAGCCCGTCCGTCGAGGCCATCGGCGTGCCCGGGCAGAAGAAGCCGAGGGGCACGTGGAACAGGCCGGGATCCTCGGCGCCGACGATCCCCTGCATGCAGGCGGTCTGATCGATCCCGCCCCAGAGCGCCCGCCGGATCGCCGGGTTGTTGAAGGGCGGCTGCAGGTGATTGACCCGCAGCATGGTCACGTAGCCGGTCGGGTCGAGGACGCGGGTGCTCACGCCCTTGGCGGCGTGCAGGAGCCCGAGCTGGTCGTGCGAGGCGTATTCCTGCCAGTCCGCCTCGCCGGCGATCAGCGCGGAGGTCGCCGTCGCGGTGTCGCCGATCACGCGCCACTCCACCCGGTCAAAGTGGACGACCTTCGGACCCGAGGTCCAGGTCGGCGGGCCGTCCGGGCGCGGCACGTAGCCCTCGAAGCGCGTGTAGACGACCCGGTCGCCGGGTACCCGCTCGTCCGCCTTGAAGCGGAACGGGCCCGAGCCGATGAGCTCCGGCACCTGCTGGAACGGGTCGGTGGCGGCGAGGCGCTCCGGCATCATGGCGCAGACCGGGACGGACGCCTTGCCCAGCGCGATCGGCAGCAGCGGGAACGGGCGCTTCAGGCGGAACCGGATCGTGCGGTCGTCGGGCGCGGCGAGCTCGTCGGTCGCGTCCATCAGGGAGCCGCCGAACGGGTCGCGCTTCGCCCAGCGCCGGAGGGAGGCGACGCAGTCGCGGGCCAGCACCGGCGTCCCGTCGTGGAAGCGCAGGCCCTCGCGCAGGGTCAGGTCCCAGCGGCGCCCGTCGGCCTCGACCCGGTGGCCCTCGACCATCTGCGGCGTGGCGCGATAGGCGCCGTCCATGCCGTAGAGGGTGTCGAAGACCATGTAGCCGTGGTTGCGGGTGATGTACGCGAAGGTCGTCACCGGATCGAGGGTGACCAGATCCTGCTGCGGGATGAAGCGCAGGGTCCGGGCGGCCTCCGCGCGGACGAGGGCCGGCGTCGCGACGGCGCCGGCGACCAGGACGCCGGCTCCCTGCAACAGCGTGCGTCGCTTCATCCGAGACCTCCCGCTCCGCTCCAGCACCGCGCGACGGCGGGCCGGGCCCCCGCGAGGAGCCCGGCAAGGTATCGCTTGCAGGAACGGGGCCGGCTCCCGCTCGGGGCCGCCGAGCGGGCCGGGTCCGCGGACGCGGTCGGGGTGGCCCCTCGGTCCAACTCCGGCTTGTGAAAGCGACGCCTCACCGCAGCGACAGGGTGCGCGGCAGGTCGGACAGGGGCTCGACCCCGCTGGCGGTGACGATGACGGTTTCGGAGGCGCCGACCGTCCAGGCGCCGTAGCGGCGGAGGGTGGCCGGCAGGTGGAAGACCATGCCGGGCTCGATCGGCCGGTCCTGTCCGGTGAAGAGCGAGAGCAGGGCGCCCTCCCCCCAGTCCGGGGCGAAGGCGATGCCCATCGAGTAGCCGATCCGCTTGCGGAAGGCCGGGCCGTAGCCCGCCGCGTCGATGACGGCCTGCGCCGCCGCGTGCGGGGCGGCGCAGGGATGGCCGGGGCGGATCGCGGCGAGCGCCGCGTCGAGGGCGCGCAGGGCGCAGTCCATCATCCGCGACGCCTCGACCGGCGGCGGGCCGATCCAGACGCTGCGCATCAGCGCCGCGTGGTAGCGGGCGTGGCTGCCGGCGAGCTCGAGGAAGACCGCGTCGCCCGGCTCCAGCCGGCGCCGCCGCCACGTCATGTGCGGCAGACCGCTGCGCGGTCCCGACGCGACCAGGGGCTCCATCGCCATGGCCTCGGACCCGGCGGCCGTCGCCGCGGCCAGCATGGCGGCCGAGATCGACAGGTCGCTGGACACGACGGTGCTGGCGGCGGTGCCGTAGGTCGAGGCGGTGGTGCCCGAGGCGGTGAAGCCCAGCGCCGTCTGGCTGCCGGAGTTCTGGAATTCGACGTCGGCCTGGGCGTTCAGGACGATCTTGGTGCCGGTGCTGTCGACCGAGAAGATCGCGCCGGCGCCGAAGGAGCCGCTGGACGAGGTCGAGGCCGAGCTGACCGCCGAGTTCAGGGCCGCGACGGTGGCGCTGATGCTTGAGGAGGCGGCGACCGTGGCGGAGACCGAGGTGCCGTTGATGGTCAGCAGGACCGTCTGGGAGGCGGTGCTGGCGCTGTAGGCGTTGGCGGCGGTGCCGGTGGTGGAGAGCTGGGTCGAGAGCGCCTGGCTGGCGATCGACTTCGCCTGGCTGACCAGCTTCTGGATCGAGGTGATGCCCTGGTTGGCGGCCTGGATCGACTGGATGCCGTTGGACACGCCGTCGAGGAGGGTGTTCAGGCTCGAGGAGCGTGCGTCGAGGGCCTGGGAGGTGAAGAAGTTGGTCGGGTTGTCGAGGGCGGAGTTGACCGTCTTGCCAGTCGCGAGCCGGTTCTGGGTGGTCGACATCAGCTGGGCGGTGTCCTGCAGCGAGAGCAGGTTCTGGCGCGTCGCAGCCGACAGGGTGATCGAAGACATGATTTGCTATCTTTCTGAGTCAACACGCCGCTTCTGCGGCAATCTCATGAGCAATAATGACGATGTTCGATCAAGCGCGATCTAGAAACAATTCAGAAATTGAATTAACAAAGTAAACAGGTCAATAACGAGTGCCAATATATTAATTTTTCTCCTGGTAGAATGTGCGCTGCATTGATCGACCAGTGGTTGATATTTTGCAACCTGGGGCACGCCTCGACCGGTGAATTCAACCTTGTGTTCTTTCAACAGCACCTGTAAGCCACGTGCATCTGCCGCATCATGTCGATGCTTGCTCGACGAACCGACTAGTCGCGATATGGATCGGCATCCGTTGAGCCGCATCCGGAAAAGCTAGAGCCGCCTCGCCGAAAATCGGATCGAGCATCCATCGTGTTCGGTGCTTAAACGCGAAGCTGTCACCGAAGTTTATGAGCGGCCTCCGATTGCTGTGATATTTGAGACCAAGACCAAAGAGCGAAGCTTGGTTTTCTGCAGCTGTCGCTCAAAAGAAGACCAGCGGGAATCCACCCACAGCGATCGCCCGAGTTCTGTGACGGTTCAGGCGTAGGCGATCGGCAGCTCGCCGACCTGCGTCGTGTAGCGCGGCGTGCGCATCTCGAACTTCGTGGTCCAGTCGCGCCGGTTCACCAACCCCGCCCGCGCCGGCACCACCGCGCCCCGACCCCAGCGGGCGTTGCACGCGTCCATCGCCGCCATCAGCGGGCCCGATCGCTCCCGGTCCAGCGCACCGATCATCGCCCGTGGGCTGTGCGACAGCGGCACGAGGTCGTTCGTGACGATCCCGGCCTTGCTGTACCGCCACGGCCGATCGCCCGGATCGCGCCAGGTCCGCGCCACCCCGTGCCGCGCCGCCTTGATCAGCGCCAGCGTGTCGGAGCTGTGCTCCGGCAGCTGCACCGTGGTCGAGACCGAGCGCATCGGCTCGCCCCGGTCGTGCTCGCTCGTGTGGTAGAAGACCGTGACGTGGTCGGTCCCGAGACCCTCCCGCCGCAGCTTCTCGCCGAGCCGCGTGGCGTGCGCGGCCACCGCCTCCTCCAGCACCGCGCGCTCGGTGATCCGGCTCGCGAACGAGCGCGTCACCGCGCAGCCCTTGCGGCGCGCCGGCACCATCTCCAGCGGCAGGCAGGCCGCGCCGCGCAGCTCGTAGATGATCCGTTCGCCGACCACGGTCAGGCCCTTGCGCACCGGCCGCGGGTCGAGGTCTCGCAGATCCGCCACGCTCTCGACGCCCATCGCCTGAAGCTTGGCGAGCGAGGCCCGGCCGATGCCCCAGACCTCGCCGACGTCGATCCGGCACAGCCAGTGCGCGTAGGCCGCAGGGTCCGTCAGGTCGCAGACGCCGCCCAGCACCGGAACGCTCTTGGCAATGTGGTTGGCGAGCTTGGCCAGCGTCTTGGTCGGGCCGATGCCGACGCAGGTCGGGATCCCGGTCCAGGCCCGCACCGTGGCGCGCAGGTCGCGCGCGAGCTCGACCCGCAAGCCCGGCGCCACGTCCGACAGGTTCAGGAAGCTCTCGTCGATGGAGTAGATCTCCACCTGCGGGCTGAACTGCCGGTAGACCGCGTTGGTCCGCCCCGACATGTCGCCGTAGAGGGTGTAGTTCGACGAGAACACCCGCACGCCCTGCGCCCGGCACAGGTCGCGGATCTTGAAGTACGGGTCGCCCATCCTGATGCCGAGCGCCTTGGCCTCGCTGGTCCGGGCGATGGCGCAGCCGTCGTTGTTCGAGAGCACGATCACTGGCACCTTGACGAGTCTCGGGTCGAACACGCGCTCGCACGCGCAGTAGAAGCTGTTGCCGTCGATCAGCGCCACGGCGCGGCCGCCGCCGATCCGGTCGCGCGGCCGGGCCTCGGGGGTGCTCACGACAGCTGCCCGCGGGCGACGTGCCAGCGGATCGAGAAGCGGACCACGCCCCAGATCGCGCCGTCGCCGAACTCGTCGACCGCGAAGGCCGGCAGGTCCGGGTTGCAGAAGGCGAGGCGGGCGACGTTGCCGTCGATCACGAGGCGCTTGCAGCTCATCTGGCCGTCGATCGCCGCGACCACGATGCTGCCGTGGCCCGCCGTGAGGCTGCGGTCGACGCAGGCGAGATCGCGGTCGTAGATGCCGGCGCCCTCCATGGACGAGCCACTGATCCGCCACAGGAAGGTGGCGGGCGGGTTCGGCACGAGCCAGCGTGGCAGCTCGAGCGCGCCCTCCATGAAGTCGTCGGCCGGCGACGGGAAGCCGGCGCACAGGGCCTGCCCGATCAGCGGCACACGGACGGCGTCCCGGCTGTGGATCAGCAGCTCGTCGATGTGGTGAGCTGTCATGAAGCTCAGCCCGCGCAGATGCGGCCGCGCGCGTAACCATGGGAGATCAGACGCCCACGGTCGGCGACCCGTCCCTCCGCGGCGTCGAGGTCCGCAAGCGCATCCGCGATCGCATGCACCAGAGCCGTCCAGCCGTCGCGATGTGCGGCCTGGTAGTAGTGGAGCGCGATGGCTTCCGCCTCGGTGAGACGAAACTCCACAGGTGGCTCATGCGGGACAGCGTGCATCGCGTTTCGATTCCCTTCTAGAACAGAATGAGAACAAAGCGCAGGGGTGATCGCGGTTCAATCGCCGGATCGGCGGCGGCTCGGATAGCCGTGGATCTCTGTGGAAGGCATCCGGAAAGACCAATGCTGTCTGGGCCTTGGCGCTACCGAGACCGCGCGGGGGACAAGACGACGATGGCGATGAAGACGGCGTTCGCGGTGCAGCCCCTCGAGCTTCACCGGACGCGGCTCCGGCCGGCGCGGCAGGAGCCGGCGCAGACCGGGAGTGGGGCGGTCAAGAAGGCCGAGAACCTGGCGAAGCGGATGCCGGGCGCGGCGGCGCTGAAGGTCGTGGCCGACGACGAGACCGGTGAGCTGGAAGGCGTCACGATCCTCGGTCAATGGGGCGAGATTCCTCACGCTTTCGCCGAGAGCCAGCATGGCTGATCGTCAGCAGCTTACCGTACCGCCAATCGTCAGGCCGGCTGCTCACACACCCGACTGATCTTCGACTGGCAGCAACAAGACCGCGACTTTCGCTTCGGAGGAGAACTCGGTTGCAAGGCGCGGCTCGCTCACGCGCACCGTCCGCTACCGCTATCAACCTGACATGACGCTTGGGTAAGATTTTAGCTATGAGGTTGCGCTTCGAGTTAAGCGCCGTCGCTCTAAAGTTGCATTTATGCGGAGGACGACGATGACGCGGCTCAAGTTTGACAAGGCCTGGGCTCTCGTGCTGCTCGGTACAGCACTAGCTGCTGGCACATTCACAACTGCGATTATTCGTCTAATCCAATCATTGAATTAGAGGAAATCGCTACAAGGTTACCTTGGCCGCCGTTTTGAGGCGCGCTTTGCAGGAATGACAGGCGCCAAGCCTAGATCAGGCCGCCCGAAGACGGCGCGGTCAGCGTCTTGCCCGCCCGGGTCACCAGCTTCGAGAACGCCAGCGCGGCGGCCGACGCTTGCGCCTCGGACGGGAAGGTCCGGTCCGACTCCATCACCGTCAGATGCGTCGCGTCGAGGAGCACCCAGGTCCAGAGGTGGCGGCCGGTGGATCGGATCTCGAAATGCATGGATGGCTCGGTATGCGAGTGGACATACCGGCACCTTGCGCTTGGAAAAGGCCCGGGGCGTTAAGGGTTTGCCTGGCGCAACATCCTGCGCCGGCTCACATCGCAGTTGCCCCCGACATCCTCGCAGATCACAGGCGGGATCAGCCGCGCCCCTTGGCCGCGATTTCCCAGACCGGAGGGCCCCCAAGTCTGCCCGGGCTGCGTCCGGTAGCCGGAGAAGCGGTCGAACACGATCCGGTCCGGCTCGACGCCGACCACCGGGCTGTCGTTGACCATCAGCGCGCCGGCATACTCCACGCGCAGGAATCCGTGCTCCGGATGGACACCGAACAGCTGCGGCGCCGTCCAGCCGAGCCGGTGCGCCTCGGCGCCGTGCTGGTCGAGGAAGATGAGCGCGTTCGCGCGCTTCGCGGCCCGTTGCTGCCGCTGAGCGGGCGCGCGAGAAAGAAGCCCGCGCCGGCGGACGGGGCGGGCTTCTCGGGTCGGGCACCGAAAGGGAGGAAGTTCAGCCAAACCAGAGACTGAGGGAGGCCGGACGCGGAGAAAGGAAAGCCCTCTGCCGGCAGTACTGCAGAGAGCGATGGCGCGGCGCCCATCCAGGCAAATCGAACCACCCAACGTCGCAAGCGTTCACGCCTCGCAACAACGGAGAGCACGACATGAAGGTGATCTCAGCGACCGTCCTCGGCGTGGCGCTACTCAGCGGAGCCGCTCCGGCCTTCGCACAGCCCTACGGCGGACGCGACTACGGCTACGATCGCGGCGACTACGGCCCCCGTGACCGAGGCTACGGAGATCGCGGCTACGGCGACCGTGACCGCCGCGATTACGATCGGGACTATGACCGAGGCTCGCGCGGCGGGCGCGGCGACTACGCGTTCAACGAGGAAGAGTATCTGCGCTGCAATCCGGACGTACGCCGGGCGGTCATCGGCCGAGCGATCAAGTCCGGTCTGGAACACTACCGCAAGGTCGGGATGGCCGAAGGCCGGAAGTTGACCTGCAATTAGGGCGCGTCTGAAAAGCCGAGTAGATTGTGAGAGAGCCCCGCGCGGCAATGCCGGCGGGGCTGAAGAAGGCGCACGCAGCTTTTGGCGCTGAGCGGCTACTTGCTGCTGCCGCCGCCACCGCCGCCCTGGGGAACGGCGCGCTCAGGCTGATTGGCATTCCCGGCAGACGACGAGCTGTTGGAAATCGTGTCGGCCGGCTGCCCGGTCGGCGAAGCCGTCACGGCGCCGTTGCTACCGGTCGTGCTGTTCTGCGGCGCGACGACGCCCGAAGTGCCGGGTGCGGAGGGCACAACAGGAGCTGCCGCGGGAGCCTGTGCATAGGCCCCGCCTGCGAGGAAGCTGAAGACGGCGGCGGCTGCGAGAACGCGATGGCGCATGAAAACCTTCCTTTGAGTTGAAGGCTGACAAACGCGCTCGCTTGAGAGTTGGTTCAGTATCTACGAAGCGAAGGCAGTCTGGAAAAAGCCCCGCGCGGCGGTGCCGGCGGGGCTGAAGGTTTGGGTCTCGGGCTGCCGCCACCGTAACGGCAGAACGCGAGCCGCAACCCCTCATTTGAGGCTCGAGCGTCACGAAAAGTCGCCCCGGCCGGAGCAGGGCAGTTCGAGGTGATCTCGCTGGGGGAGTGTCGAGGCCCGGTCGACACGCGGGATGGCGGCGCGGTTCGGGCGTTGATCCGACTCACCGGCCCGCCAGCCCGATCTTCGTGTGACCCCGTCCGATGGTCCAGACACCGACGCTGTCGCGGTAGGCACGCAGCCGGCAGCCTTCGCGCGCCGCCAGGGCCGCGCGTCCGAGCGGTGAGAGGTCCATGGGAAACTCCTGTCCGGGCGTCGGATGAGGACCGCTGACCTACCGGCGACCGGAGGCGATCACGGCAACTGTCGTGCGCCGAAGAAGGAATCGGCCGCCGCCACGTAGCCGTCGGCGCCGGTGAACCGCACGAACACCTCGACACTGTCCTTCGCCGCCAGCTTCAGGACCGTCGTGAGGTTGACCGCGCTGACGCCGTCGACCAGCGCGCTGGTCGCTGCGGCGCGCCCGCGCCCGGCCGCCGCTCCGTTCCGGTAGAGCTGCACCTCCAGCGCGGTCGGAGCGCTGGACCCGTTGCGCTTGTAGGTCGGCGCGACGTCGAAGCCGTGCAGGCCGGCCT
This sequence comes from Methylobacterium mesophilicum, assembly GCF_036441335.1. GTDB lineage: Bacteria > Pseudomonadota > Alphaproteobacteria > Rhizobiales > Beijerinckiaceae > Methylobacterium > Methylobacterium mesophilicum_B. The sequence continues at coordinate 55,233 of NZ_MLBW01000003.1, read as the reverse complement.
CGAGGGCCACGAACCGGTTCTTCGCCGCGTCGAACGCGCCTTGGTCGTTGCTGTCGGCAGCGTTGAACTGAACCTTGGTCCAGGCGTTCGCGGCGATGTAGTTGTCGAAGTTGGTGTAGGCCACGGATTTCGCGAAGTTGTTGAGCCGCGCCCACGACGCACCGGTGTGCCACTTCAGGGCCGTCGCCGTGCTGTCCGCGTAGATCTGGCCCTGTCTGCCGCCCGCGGGCTCCGCGGGGAGCGGCTGCAACTCCAGTGCGCCGTTGCCGCGGACCTTCACCACCGACCGGCGCGCGGCCATGCCCGGCGCCGTGGTCTGGACGTCGAGACAGGTGCCCTGCGCCGTCGCCGTGAGATCCTCCTCGGCGACGCCGAGCAGCGCGACGGCGTCGGCCGTGTAGGCGCCTCCGGTGTGGTAGCCGGCCCCGAACAGGCCGAGGAGTACGTCGGTCGCCTTGATCGGCAGCGGCGCGCCCGGCGCGCCCCGCGCGGCCCGGCGCGGCAGTTGGCGACGGGCCCGCGTTTACCCGCCGCATCGCCCCCGTAAGCGTCGAGTTGGACGGCGGGCTTCGCGCCGAGACCCTGGACATGAACCGGCGCGCCCGGTTCGGTCACCCCGGACAGGCCGAGATAGCCCGTCGCCGCCGCGACCGTCATGGCCGTCCGGAAGGCCGCGCCGTCCGGGCTCGTCTTCACGGTCAGGTCGTCGCTGCCGAGCGTGCCGAACAGGACCCGGCTGGCGTAGCCGGTCTGGAGCACGAGGCCGGCGTCGTTGGCCGCGGCCTTCTTGTTGAGGGTCAGGCGCATGTTGCCGGCCCCGGGAGTGACCTCGTCCCAGGAGAGCAGCGCGGCCTCGGACTTCACCGCCAGGCGGTTGGTGGTGTCGGCGGCGGTGTTGACGCCCAGGGCCGGCACGCCGCCCTTCAGGTCGCCCGTGGAGACGGCCGGGTGACCGCCGGGTGTCACGCCGTCGTGGACGACGAGGCGCCAGTTCGTGGTGTCGACGACGAACTCGCCCGGCCGGCCGACGAAGGTCGCGAGGAACGACCACGCGTCCCGCAGCCACTGCGTGCGCACGCTCATGACGAGGCGAGCCCCAGATCGAGGAAGTTGGGATACGGGTCGGAGGCGAGACCGAAATCGTCGCTCCGCGTGGCGGCCTGCGAGGCAAGCCCCAGATCCGGACCGCTGCCGACGGCGAGCGTCTCGGCGACCGGTCCGAACCGGCCCGAGCCGATCGGCGTCACCGTGTAGGGCGTGCAGGTCGCGAGGTCCTGGGCCGCGCCGCCGAAGATGTTGAACGCCTGCAGCTTCACGGTGAGCGGCGTGCCGATGTAGGCCGCCGGCACGCTGTAGCGGAACACCGCCTCGTCGAGCCGGGTGAAGGCCGTCCCGGCCGGGTGCGCGCCGGCCGGCGAGCCGGAGAGCCCGCGCTCCAGATAGGTCAGGGCGTAGACGTGCGGCGCGGTCAGCGTCGCGGTGGCGAAGGACACCAGCTCCTGGCCGACCAGCGCGAGGGTGATGCCGTCCCGCGCGTCGGCCTCGCTCACCGAGGCGAGCGTGCCGCCGGACCGGCCGAGATCGACCGCGAGCGTGCTGATGCGGTCGGGGTTGGGGCCGGCCGGCGCGGGCAGGTCGGCGGCGAGCACGCCCTGGCGCGCCGGGCCCGTGATCGTGCCGATCTCGACGAAGCTGGCGCCGTCGCGCGAGACCCAGACATTCGCTCCGCCCCAGTACGGGTCGGCATTGGCGCCGGAGGCCGCGATCCAGACCTGCGCCACGCCGGCCGTCAGCGCGGCGGGCGGCTCGAAGATGAGCGGATCGTTGACCGGCGCGGGCGCCCGGTCGCGGTCGACCGCCGATCCGGTCGCACCGACCGTCGGGTAGGCCGCCGCGGTCGCGGTCCCGCGCGGGAACTCCTCGGCCGTGACGGTGAGCAGCCCGTCCTCGTCCTCCTCGATCGCCGTGATGCGCACCGGCGTTCGGGCGAGCCCGAGCCCCGGGTCGGTCAGGGTCACGACGTCCATCGGCTCCAGGAGGCAGAACTCCCAGGACAGGCGGAACGTGTAGGTGTTGCGGATGTAGAGGGCCCGCTGCAGGGCGAGTTGCGCCACGAGCCGGCCGATCGAGAGCGCGCAGATCTCGCGGGCGGTGATGGTGCCCGCGACCTTCAGGCCGTAGCGCTCGATCGCGCCCTGGTCGCGCGCCTCGACCGTCGTCGCGGTGTAGCCGTGGCTGCGATCCGAGCACTCGACCCGCTGGACGTTGGGCAGGCCGTAGGGATCGCTGCGCGCGACCCGCACCGGATCGTCGCCCTCGGCGGCCAGGACGTCGTCGTCGGTGAGGTCGTAGACCGGCGCGACGTCGGGCACGTAGGTGACGCTGGCGCCCGAGTGCGTCACCCCGGTCACGACCTGGTCGCCGTAGGGGACGATCCTGAGCCGCGCGCCCGACCACACCGCCGCGCTGTTGGTCAGCCGCAGCCACCGCGCCAGGATCGAATTGGCGGTCTCGGCGTCGGTGAGCGCCGGGCTCAGCCCGAGGCCGAGGGCCGCGCAGTAGGTCTGGTAGGACGCGTCGCCCGAGGCGCCGAACAGGGCCGCGCCGCTCAGCGCCGAGGCCGGCAGGCCGACGCCGTACTGCGCGTTGGTCAGGAAGTCCGAGATCAACGCGGCCGGATCGGCATCCTGCCCCAGCGGCCCCGCGGTGCCGGCGAGCCGCCCGACGACCTCGAAGGCGATGGACGAGATCGTCGCGCTGGAGCCCAGGTCGAAGTCGGGCGAGGCGAGGTAGGCGGTGCCGTTGTAGGGCAGCGCGGCGGCCGGGTAGCGCGCCAGCGCCGGCCCCCAGGGCTGCTGCGGCGTGTCGCCGGGGATGAGGCTGAGGAAGTTGGTCGGGAACGGCGTGACCGACTGGCCGCTGAACACCTCGCCAATGCCCTGGACCGGTCCCTCGGCCAGGCCGAACATGATCCAGGTCGAGTAGGTGTAGCCGGTGACGCCGTGACGGCCGCCGCCCTTGCCGCCCGCCGTCTTGCCGCGCTGGGCGTGCGTCTGGAAGCCGTCGGACCAGATGATGTTCGGGGCGATGCGGTTGGTACCGTAGACAATCGGGATCGGCAACGCGCTCGAGGCGGTCTGGACCTGCAGGCCGGTGTAGTCCGGCCGGACGGTGCGCTTCTTGCCGCCGAACAGGCTCATGGCAGCCTCAGACCGGATCGGCCTCGGCGGTCGCGCGGGCGGCCCAGAGACTGAAGAAGCGGGGGTGCCGGCCCGGCTCGGCAAGGACGGGGTTGCGGGCGATCGGCTCCTCGATCACGGCCTGAGCTGGCGAGAAGGCGTGCACCAGCGTCAGCGGCGCGGTCGCTGTGACGATGCCGCCGTGGGCGTAGGCGCGACCGTAGCGGAAGACCACGACATCCCCGGGCTGCGGGCACGTGACCTCGGCGGCACGATCGAAGACGAAGCCGAGGTAGCGCTCGTCGTCGCGGTGGAGGTGCCAGTCCTGCGGATAGGGGCGCGGATCGAAGGCCGGCACGAGGCCGGCATCGACGAACACGCGGACGAGGAGCATGCCGCAATCGACACCGACGCCGCGCAGGTCGGCGCAAGGGTGGTAGGGCGTGCCGAGCCAGCGCCGGGCCTCGCGCACGAGAATGCGACGCGCCTCATCTTCAGCGAGCACGCAGAGCCCTCAATGCGCTTCGTTCTCCGCGAATGCTGCCATACGCCGAGCCCTACCGGTCACGATTACCCAGATCCGGAAGCCTTTACGATTTGGGAGTCTCTATACGAGAAAGCCCGAAATGCTGACCGAGCTCTGCCGGTCACTTCGCCGATGGCGCATCGTGAGATTTCGGCTCGCACAGCCACAGCCGGCGAGCCCGGATCCTCGAACCAGCTTAGCATGCGTTCGGCGGCGCCAACCGGCTCAATTGCGGGTTTCACGTCCGGTGAACTCAGAAGAACATGTCGCCGAACGTCAAATCTGCATATACGATCTGAAGATCAGTTTATAGACCTGCACCGAACGGTCGACAGCCAATCTTATGAAAGATTGGTGTATGGCTATCGCGGCCTGCGAACATCAATCGTCAGCTCGTCAGCTCGTTACCGAGTGCCAATCGTACCGCGAAACGAATTAAACCTCGATCTATCGGATGATGGTGGCCCGAACATCGCCGGTCCTGCTGGATTGGTTGAATAACTTGGTACGGAGTAGCTGCTGCCGCCAGAATTAGAAAACCTTGCCAAGTACTCTGGGGCTCTGCGCTCCACGCAGTCCCCAGATCTATTATTATCGAGCTTCTGATCCAACATTTCTTTCGAGAATTTACCGCTTGAAGACCGCGACTGACTCGGCGTCCAATCAAAATATTTGGACTGATCGCACAGAGAGTCCCTGGCTGTCACGGACCCCATACCACCTAGAAGGAGAATGGAAGCGAACAAGATACGCATAATGTTAAACCTCACATATTTAAGGAAAATTCAGTCGAGAGGTGTAAGAATCAAACATTGACCGATCGCTGACATGAAAAGTTAACATCTTTTAAGGTTTTGGATGTGTAGATACCTTCGATTGGGTTGCCGCATGGCTAAATGGAATTTGAGACTGTGAAAGTGGCACATCACACCTGGCGCACAGCTCGCACTGGGCGGGGTCTTGCAAGAGATCCGCCGCGCCCGACCTTCCAGGCGAACGTCGGCAGCGGATAGCAACATGAAAGCCGGAGGTCGTGGAGCGCATCCGACAAAATCGGAAAAGACCTTACCACGCGTGCAGCTATAAAACCGAAATATAATTGGTATCAAGATGACAATTCGTCTGCGAGATCACGTCATTTCACTGCATCGATCGGTCATTGCGCGTGCTCGAAACGCCGCAAAAGGCACCGTAGGATTTGCTACCATTATTTACATATCTTTTGCTATCATAGTATCGGCGACCACAGCATTCGTCATATTCACCGAGAATTATACGCTTAAAGATTTAAGGCAGAAGCAGATACGGCAGGAATTCGAAGCTCTCTCCAGCTTGGGTCTCGCCAAGATTACAGCCGAATTGGGAAAGTCCGATGTCGCACTTGATACACTAGCAATGACTGACGCATATGGATTCGCGGCCGAAGAGACATCCCTATCCTTGGCGCGCGTCCTTGGCAATTTGCGCGAAGTTTCACCCGCCGCATATGCAGTGTTTGTCGCCTTTCCGGACGGCAGTTACAGCCTCGCTAGGCGCATCAAGAAACAGCTCGATACAACGGGCGAAGCGATAGTTGACGAGCACGGGCCAAAATTTGAGCTCCAATTTACCGAACGCTCAGCAGCAGGCCACAAAGTTCGTTTCATATATCTCAATGCCGATTATCAACGCGTCGTTAGCTCGGAACCCAACAAAGAATATCACGCGCCACAAACCCGACCGTGGTACATTGCCGGGAAATCAAACTCGAGAGCGCAGCTCGTCGGGCCGTATAGCTATGATGATGTCGATTTTGTCGGGCTGACTCTAAGTCGTCGATCGGCATCAAATAAAAGTATCGTCTTTGGCGTCGATATAACGCTGGCTTCGTTAACAGATAGCCTCAAAGACTGTATATTCATATCCGGCGAGCGGATAATGCTCTTTGACACTGACGGTCAACTGCTTGCTGAGGCAAGCTCAGCGCGCCAGGGAGAGACCAATGATTTACTGCCATTGGGCTCGATAGATATTCAAAATAAGCAACGGGTTTTTGAGAGATTTAAAGAACATTCATCGCGCTTGACCGATGTAATGAGGATAGGTGATCGCGATTATTTGACGGGCTTCTATCCACTACATTCGCACGATAAGAAATTTGTACTTATAAATACCCTACCCGAAAGCGTAGTCCGTCTTCCGATCGAACAAATCATTCGAATGTCGCTGATCGCTCAAGCTGCTATCGGGATTTTAGCATTTATACTCGCATTATTCATAGCTAGTCGCGTCTCCAGTCCAGTTCATTCTCTGGCCGAGAAAGTTGAAAAGGTAGTGGCATTCGATTTTTCTCAATCATTAAAAGTCGAGAGTCGAATATTTGAGATTAGACGATTATCTAAAGCTGTTCAGACTCTCGAGCTGACACTCAAAGCCTTTTCGTCATTTGTGCCATCGTCATTCGTGAAATCGATAGTAGATCGGGACGTGTCCCTGACGCTTGGAGGAGAAAAGCGTAATGTCGTGGTTATGTTTACTGATATATCTGAATTTACAACAATTTCAGAGACGATGCCGCCTGATCGAATAATAGGACAATTGTCGAGATATTTTAGCACCATCTCCGCGACGATTGAGCGGCACGGCGGCATTGTCGATAAATATATTGGTGACAGTGTTATGGCGTTCTGGATTGATACTGAGGGAGTCGACGTTGCCGAAGCTGCGTGCGCAGCTGCTTTGGAAGCAGCCAACCAGATTTCGACTTTGAACAAGGAGTTCAAGTCCGAGGGCGTGCCGGTATTTACGACGCGGTTTGGGCTTCACAAAGGCGAAGCTATGGTCGGGACTGTGGGCGCGCTGGAACGTATGAATTACACCGTATTGGGCCATACGGTCAACGTTGCGTCCCGAATAGAAGGTCTCAATAAGATTTTTGGCACCACTATACTAATCAGTAGTCCAGTAAAAGGCGCCGCTGGAGACAAATTTCGGACGAGATACATCGGCGATGTGACTGTTAGGGGCGCCAGCCATTCGACCACCGTTTTTGAACTTGTCACATAAAAATTTCCGCAGCTAGATCTTTGTTCTATCGAGAACATCTTGATTCGCTAGCGTATCAAAAATTGCCTTGATGTCGCTGACAGCCGAAGAAAAACCAGCGTCGTCGTGATCGTAGCGATGGGCGTCAACGGCGACGGCCGTCGCGATATGCTCGGCATAGATGGCGGTGTTTCCAAAGCCGAGACGTTCTAGACGGACTTTCTCCGCGAGAACGCTCGCCGCGGCCTGCACGGGGTGAAGCTGGCCATGTCGGACGGGCACGAGGGCATCAGCGCGTCACTGGCGAGGGTCATGAACGCGACCTAGCAGCGCTGCCGCGTCCACTTCATGCGCAATGTCCTCGCCCATGCCGGGCGATAGGGCAGCGTGTCGACTCCGCGTTCACAGTCACGGTGTTCGCCCATGGAGACGCTGAGGCGGCCAGACTCCTGTGCCGGCACGTCGTCGACGACTCCGGCCGTACGTTCCTGAGACCGCCGCGCTGATGGACGAGGCCGATCCATACGTGCTGGCCTACATGAGCTTCCTGGCTGCACACCGGGTCGAGTTCCGCAGCCCGGACCCGCTGTAGCGCCTGACCGGCGAGATCAAGCGCCGGACCGATGTCGTGGGCATCTTCGCCAACACGGCGGCCATCAGCCGCCTGGGCGAGATCCTCCTTCAACAGAACGACGAGCGCTCACGCTACATCACCCAGGACAGCATCGCCACCTCGCGATGATCCTCTCGTCAGCCTGCCCACCCTGGCAGCCTCATCCTCCCGGCCAATGCCGATAATGGTGGCGGCTCTAAGCCAGCTACACTATGCCAGGGAACACGACCGGACAGTCGTGATGCAACGTTGGTTAGGCGTTTGTAAAGAATGAACTCTGCATTTCAGGTATAATTCTGGAAAATGGCGACCGCACTGCCTGCGAATTAAAATTTGATGTGCGACGCATCACCGACGGCGGCGTCTCACTCTGCGCATGAGTTGCATGTCCGTATGTAATGGATGTTTGTCAAGCCATCCCGCTTCACGGAAGGATAACGGCCTAAGCATCCGAGGGATTCTTCCAGGGTATGCGGTTGGCTGCAGAGCAAAGGAACAGATCTGTGCATTCGCTGATTGCATCCGGGCCCAGTCATCCGCGGGCGACTATCTTCTTCCTAAGCACTCTCGTCGCTGGGGTGATTGGACTTATCACAGCAAGTTTCACTATTTTCATAATATCCATGGCGGCGTCTCTTCTTATCTTCGTTTTATTTTACCTATATTTGCAGAGGAAGTTGGGGTGGAGAGCGCTCGAGATTATCTCATTTTGGGATGTCTTGTTGCTGCTTTGGCTCTGAGCAGTTTTGTGATTGGAAATAGATAGAAATTATGATGTCCCCTGCTCTCTGGCTTGATTAGCCTCCGCCAGAACATATCGAGAGGAAGTCACATCGTGGGTTCGACTTTGAGCCGGGTGAGCATTCAAGGGCTGGTAACAGCCGTGGTGGCTCTCACCCTCCTTGTTCACCCAGGCTTACCCGAAACTCCGCTGTACGTTTCGTTGTCTGGCATCGCGATGGCCGGCATCCTTGTGGCTTCCAACAAGGTCTCGGCCTACCTGAGAATATTCATTTCCGTCTACGGCCTAGGATACGTCCTACTGGCCGTCGCGGGTCTGCTGGGAGCAATGGGCGCGCTTCCATCGTCGATCACTTCGCTCCTGCCGCCAGATTTTGCTGCAACGGGTTCGGTCGTATTTGCGTTCATTATCCTCTTGATCTCGTATTCTCAGGCAATCCAAACGTTTACGCTTATCGCAGATCCCTACTTCACAAATTGTGATGCCCCGGAACGCAACATTGGCCTCTTCCGTCTACTAGGCGCGACGGAGGGCGTGATCGGACAGCGACTCGTTGGCTTGTCGCTTATTATAACACTAGCTCAAGTGGCCATACAGCTTCGAGCAAGTTTCCTGGCCCGCGACCTATTTAATGGGCTGCAGGAGTATAATATTGCCGCGTTCTGGTATCAGTTGACTTGGGTCTTCATTCCGCTGTCCGCATTGGCCGTTTTCACTTCGATGCTCGATACCGTCATCGATGAGTCTTTGCATCTGCGTTGGCGGACGTGGCTTACCCGCAGCCTTTACGAGCGTTGGCTCGACAGCGGTACCCACTACAGATTGCCGTTCGACGCCGCTCATGCGGATAATCCGGATCAACGCATACAGAACGACGTCAATCTTTTCATAGTCCAGACGACGTCTTTGTCTATAAAATTGCTATCACAAGCCACAACTCTGATATCATTCATCGTCATTCTCTGGAATATTTCGCGGGATTTCGTCTTCCCCTTTACCGATATTGTCGTTCCGGGATTTCTGGTATGGCTTGCCATCGGCTACGCGGTGATCGGGACTTGGCTCACACATGTCATCGGACACCCACTCATCAAGTTGTCCTTCCTACAAGAGCAAGCCGAGGCCGATTTTCGCTTCTCTCTCGCGCGCACTCGGATTTTTTCCGAACAAATTGCCCTCTTGAAAGGAGAGAGACAAGAAAAATTGCGGCTTGACGATCTCTTTGGTCATATCATACGCAACTATATCCAAATCATTATAAGAAAGACAAAGCTTTCTGTGTTCGTCAAGCTGTTCCAGCAAATCAGCAGTGTTTTCCCTTTCGTTTTGGCGGCGCCGGCGTTCTTTTCAAAACAAATAACACTGGGACAATTTACTCAGACTGCCGAAGCTTTTGGGAGCGTACAAAGTTCATTATCTTTCTTTGTGGAATCTTATACAGCAATCGCTAGCTATAGAGCAAATGCTGATCGACTGCATTCATTTGGGTGTGCGATGACGAAGGTCGAAGCCCACTTGGCTTCGGGCGTAGGATCGGTTGACGTTGTCGAGAATTTGGCGGGCGTTGAGGCCGCTAACTTCACACTGATGTTGCCCGACGGTCGAAAGATCGTTGACGGCGGAGATTTTGCTCTTTCGAAAGATCGGGCGACTTTGATCGTTGGCTCGTCCGGCTCAGGCAAGTCCACCTTGTTCCGCGCTATTGCGGGTATCTGGCCGTTCAGCAATGGACGTATCAGAGTCCCGGCAGGCCAATCCGTTTTGCTCCTCCCTCAGAAGCCCTACATCCCGCTCGGAACGTTGCGAAATGCTTTGACTTATCCTCGATGCGTGCAGCGTTTCCCGGAAAAGGTAGTTCGAGAGGCGCTGGAAGATGCCGAACTTTCTCATCTTGCAGATAAGCTCGACGTTGCGGATTGTTGGGATAACCGGCTATCCGGTGGCGAGCAGCAAAGATTATCGATTGTTCGCGCGCTTCTGATTAAGCCCGACTGGTTGTTTCTCGACGAATCTACAGCAGCTCTCGATGAGGCATGCGAAGCGAGGATTTATGGAATTTTGCACGAAAAATTGACTAATACTACGATTGTTTCGATCGGACATCGCTCCACACTCAACCAGTTTCATGATCGCTTCTTGGAGCTGTCGTCAATGAGTCTGCGCCAAGTATCGAGAAACCATCGCGACCGTACGCTCACTCCGTCGGCAGGCATGAGAGGTCTCGGGTTCGGTATTGCTGGTCGGCTTTTGCGATAGGATCCGAGCCCTACACTCTTAGTGTCGCATTGATCGAGGAGAAAATTTCACCATCGATCTGGCGTCCTGCATCTTTTCTGCAAAGCCGATCCTTCTCAGAACGCTGCCTCCGGCGTTGGTACGAATGGAAAGCCGCGGAAGTTCGCCTCGTTGGCGAATTTGGACCGACAGGTCGCCAGGGTGTGGTCGCAGCCCTGGTAGGCCGTGAAGCTGTCACCCCGAGCCGGCAGCGCCGGCAGCGGGTAGGTGAGGATCAGACCGGTCGCGTCCGCCAGCTTGATCGTGGCCGAGGCTCCGGCGTTGCCGCCCGAGGTGAACGTCACCGTCCCCTGCGTCAGCGCCTCGCTCGCGCCGGCCCAGGGGATGAACGTCGTGCTCGCCCTGTCGCCGACGGCCCCGGCCGAGGCGTAGGCCTGCCGCACGAGCCGGCAGCCGGTGTCATAGAGCGTGTGGTTGCAGGTTGGCTGCCAGACGTTGCGCGGCAGATCGATGTCGAGCAGCGTCAGCTCGCTTGCCACCGTCAGGGTCGCGGAGGTGCGCCCGACCTGATCGACGCTCGCCAGGCGCCCCGTGAACAGCGTGACCCCACCGATCGGCGGCGCGTCCCAGGCGGTGAGGACGGCCCGATCGCGCCGGATCGTGCAGCCGTCGAACACGCCCTCGCGCAGCGCCACGAGGAATGGCACGCCGCCCACCGTGTCGGTCGGGCGAGCCGACACCGTGATCCGCTGCTGGTCGACGTCGAGGCCGGTGGTGCAGCGGTAGCGCAGCCCGTCCACCAGCACGGAATCGGCGCGGTAGGTGGTGCCGTTCAGCGCGATCGGCACGTCGGCGTCGGTGTAGGCGAGGATCAGGCCCGACAGCAGCGTGAAGGTGAAGCAGTCCGCCATCAGCAGCCGCTTGTCGGCCCGCGCGCGCATCTCGGCGAGGTAGGCCAGGAGCGCGGGCTCGGCGGGCCTCACGTCCGCACGCTCCGGAACTTGACGCCTTCCGCCTTCCACAGGCCGGCCATGACGTTCTCGAAGTCCTGCACGTCGTCGAGGAAGCGGCACAGGTAGGCGAAGCTGAACGCGGCGCCGATCACCGCGCCCGCGGCCGGCGGGGTCGGCAGCACGATCCGGTTCGGCGCGGCGAGGCTCCAGCCCTCGGCGGGCGCGCCGTCGACGGTGACGGCGCGCAGGGCGGTGACCCAGCCGACCGGCTCGGAGAAGCCGCCGAGCGTGCGCAGCGCCGGGAAGGCCAGCGACCGGCCGTCGCCGACGCCGATCGCGCCGGCCGTGACCGTGTCGTCGGTCGGATCCGTGTAGAGGAAGGTGCCGAAGCGGCCCTGGCAGCGCAGGAACAGGCCGAGCAGCGCCTGCAGCGAGTTCGCACCGAGGCCGGGGAAGGCCGCGCCCGAGGCCAGCCCCTCGAAGGTCACTTCGAACTCCCACAGTGGTGCCGTGTACAGGCTCGCGCGCACCTCTCGGCCCGAGACGTGCGGGGCGAGCCGCGTCGCGAAGGTCGGGCGCTTATGGACCGACCAACCCTGGCCCGGCAGCGCGGGGAAGGCGGGCGGGACCTCGCTCACCCGCGCACGCTCACGAGCCGGAAGGCTTGGGTGGCGAACAGCAGCGCCATGAACTGCTCCAGGTCGAGGTCGTCGTCGGCGAAGCGGCAGAGCAGGCTCGATCCGGCCCCGAGCTCGGGCGGCACGGCGACGCGGAACGGCAGGGCGCGTCCGGCGACCTGGCCGTAGAAGCCCGCGAGGCGCTCGAAGTCGCCCGCTAGGCCGCTCATCGCGAAGTCGCCGGCCGCCAGCACGTCGTAGGCCAGCTCGATCTCCCACATGGGCGCCCGCACCCGCGCCGCCCGCGCCTCGCGGCCCGAGACGTGCGCGGCCGCGCCGGTGCGGAACACGGGCGCGTAGCGCACCGACCACGCCCGGCCGGAGAGCGCCGGGAAGGTCGGGTACGGCCCCGGAACCGGTGACGGGTCGGGCGGCGGCGGCGGCAGCGCCGGCCCCTTGCCGCTGACCCACAGGCCCGCCGGCCAGTTGAGGGTGTCGCCCCAGACTTCGGAGCGCAGCGGGAAGGTCGGGAACGGCCGCGCGTCCCAGTTCCAGACCGCGAAGAAGGCGGTCTGCAGCATCGGCAACCCGGCGGCCGAGACCTCGTTCTGGCCGTCGCGGTACCAGTATTCGTAGACCGCCCGCAGCGCCATCGCGCAGAGTGTATCGTCGCGCCGGGGCGTGTAGGTCGCGCCGTCGGCGCTGTCCCACACCGACCAGAACGCGGTGAAGCTCTCCGTGCTCTTCGGATCGTAGAACACGTTCGGCTGGTTGGTCGCGCGGTCGATCGAGCCGAAGCCGTACTCGACGGTGGTGATCGACTTCGATTGCGGCACCCATCGGGTGACGGGTCCGCGCGGCACCCAGCCCTGGCCGTCGCCGGTGTCGTAGACGGCGCGGTGCGGGTTCTTCCACCACCAGCGCAGCTGCTTGTTCGCCAGGATCTCCTGGCCCGGATAGTACCGGCTGCGGGTCTGCGTGACGCGGTCGCCGGTCGGCCGGGAGACCTGCTGATCGGAGCCGAGCGGGTCGAGACCGATCCCGAGATTGTCCGAGTCGGCGTAGAACCAGTCGTACTTCTCGCCGCCCTCGATGTTCCGCTTCAGGTAGGCCATCGCATAGAGCGTCGGCTCGCCCGAGAGCCCGAGGCCGCTCATCGTGTCGGGCCCGGGCGGCCAGCGGCTCCGGTCGGGCGCGGGCGCCGTCCAGTTCGCCGCGTCGAGCCCGCCCGCCGTGGTCCAGTCCGACAGCGGCAGGTAGTTGTCGAACGCCACGAGGTCGATGCTGTCCCGGGCGTAGAGCTGGTCGAGATGCGGCCACTGGCCGGCCTCGCCGGGGTGCTGCACGCCCATCCACACCGACCAGTCCGGCGAGTAGGTGATCAGGTTGTGCAGGCCCGCCGCGTCCCGGGTCAGCCCGGCCGCGTCGAAGATCGCGCGCACGTCGTCGGCGAGCCGCCCCAGCCCGTCGACGAAGGGGTAGTCCCAGGTGGCGGTGCCGTCGGCGCCGGTCGTGCCGGCCCGGGTCCAGCCCGGCCCGCGGATCGCCTCCAGTCCGCGCAGCTCCGAGCCGAGCAGGAACAGGTCGACGCCGCCGGCCAGCACGCACAGGTTGGCGCAGTGCAGGATCATCCGGCGCAAGCTGTAGTCGTCGGCCGAGCCGGCATAGTCGACGGTGAGGCGACCGGTATCGCGGGTGAACTGCGACGGCTTTGCCGGCCCGAGGATCCGGGCCACCGTCGCGGCCGCGGCCGCGGTCCCGTCCGCGTCGAGCCCGATGCGCCCGCGCCACGGGAAGCCGGGGCAGTCCATCAGCAGGAACGGGTAGAACACGACGCGGTAGCTGCGCGCCTTCAGGTCGCGCAGGCAGCGCACCACGCTCTGGTCGGACGGCGTGCCGCCGTAGACCGCGTGGCCGTCGACGGTGGTGATCGGGATCAGGATCGGGGCGCCGCCCGGGCCCCGCGAGAGCTGCGTCAGGCCGGAGACCTGCCAATTCTCCTCGACCGGCTCGGGCCCGTCCACGCGCTGGAACGAGCCGTCGATGTAGATCGTCGACGGGTAGATCCTGCAGACGCGCGCGTCGACCGAGGAGCCGAACCACGCCACGAGCAGGTTGACGGTGGTGCAGCCGGGCACCTGCTCGGCCAGGGCGTCGAGGGCGAGGCTGCAATCGGTGCGTCCCGAGCCCGGCGCGGCGTAGGTGTTGATCGGCTTGAACGGGCGCTCGGCAGCCGAGGGCGGCCAGCGCGAGGCCCGGTAGGGCAGAGGGTCGTAGCCGAACTCCCCGGTCGCGGGTAGCAGGTTGAAGCCGGTAATGAAGTCGATCACAGCTCAGATTGGCCCCTCAGCGCGGCCGCTTCAGCCCGGTCCCAGCCGCGACAGGCCGAGATGCGCGCCCTGTCGGACCGCCTGGTTGATGGCGCGCATGAGCGGGCGCGAGTGGTTCTGGAAGAAGTCCGCCACCGAGGCGCCGTCCACGGCCGAGACGTTGATCTGGGTGGTGTGGTTGAGCGCGAGGCTCGGCGCCGGGCTGCCGCCCATGGCCGCGCGCAGGGCGCCGGCCGGCCCGGCCGGCACGATCATCTCGCCCTTGTGCACCTGCGCGACCATGTCATTCGGCAGCGACCACGCGCCGACCGCGAAGGACGGGATCGCCGCGGCGGCGGCCGCCACCGTCGCCTNCCGACGCGACGGCGCGGAGGGCCAACCGCCCGCGCAGCGCGGCCAAGTCGGGGCCGAGTTCGGCGCGCGGAGCATAGGGCACGGGCCGCGTGCCGAGGTCGGAGGCCTGCGCGCCGTCGAAGCCCCGGCGCACGCCGGGCGCGGCCAGAAAGCTCTCCGCCGGCGTGTTCTCCGCGCGCAGGAGATCGTGCGCGTCCAACTCGACGTGCCAGTAGGTGAGATCCGCCACGGGCTCGCCACGGGTGATGCTCGAGCCGTTGACCAGATGTCCCGCGGCCACGAACAGCCCGTCCAGCCACAGGCAGTGATCTGGAGAGACCCGCAGGTCGCGGGCGGGGACGCCATCGGCCAGCGCGCCGGCCCGGATGCGGACGGGGCGCTCGGCCCGCGGCGCGGTCGATCCCGGGTATGTGCGGGCGCCGATCCAGCGGATCGGGCGCGGTGTGCCGGCGGCCGTGATGGCGAGATCGCCCGGCACGAGATGCTCCACCGGCACGTCCGAGATGACCCGATCGCGCAGGATTCGTATGCGCGTGCCCGTCACGTAGCAGGGCGCAGGGTTCGACGGCTGGGACGGGTTCGCGGGGCTCGCGGGATTCGTGGGCTGGGCCGGGTTGATCGGGTTCGTGGCCGTCGCGGCGCGCACGATCGTGCCGCCCTGGCCGTCCGACGCCGCCGCGAAGCTGGTCGCGCGCGGGGCCGACAGGACGAAGTTCTCGCTCACCTGCCCGCCACCGGAGCGGGTGCCGGTCACGGTGATCGAGCTGTTCGCGCTGTTGTAGCTGACGCTGGCGTTGGTCAGGCCGGCGAGCGCGATCTCGTTGCCCGAGCCGAAATTGGAGATCGTGTTGGCGAAGGTTCCGCCGCTGGTTGGCTGGGCGGTCAGGTCGAGCCCGAGGCGCGCGGTCGCCGTGCCCGACATGGAGCCGAAGGTGATCGTCCCCGTGCCGGCAGAGGTCGGCGCGCCGAGCTGCAACGTGCTGGATGCCGTGCCCCCGGCCACGCCGATGGTCGTGCCGCCGGAATAGGTGCTGGCCCCCGTCAGCGTCTGCGTGCCGGCGGTGACGGCCACACCGCCGGTGCCGGCAATCGCACCGCCGTACGCGGTCGATCCGTCGGTGATCGTCAGGCTTCGCGCGCCCAGCGTCGTGCCGCCGGTGCCCGACAGGGTGGTGACCGAAGCGCCCGCGGTCGTGCCCGCGATGTCGAGGGTGCCGGCGTTGGCCACGGGTCCGAGATTGTTGGGCGCGTTGCCGAGGATGCGCAGCGTCGTGGCGCCGCCGACGATCCCGAGGCCGCCGTTCAGCGTGCCCGTGCCGGGGGTCAGGTCGTTGGTGCCTCCGGTGACGTTGATCGCGGCGGCCCGGACGGTCGTGCTCCCGCCATTGAAGCCGCCCGAGATGGTGCCGGTGTTGGTGATGGCGAGGTTCGCGCCGGATATGCCGGCTCCGCCCTGGCCCGCGGCTCCCGCCGTCCCGCCATTCGCGGCACCTCCCAGTCCACCGTTCCCGCCCGTGATCTGGCCGGTGTTGGTGCCCGTGCTCCCGTAGAGGAGAAGACCGATGCCGCCGTTCCCGCCAGCGCCGCCGGACGCGCCGGGACCGCCGGCGGCACCGCCGTCGCCGCCGTTCCCGCCGGTGATCTGAGCGCTCGCGATGAAGGATCCGGGGCCGGGCTCGACGAACCCGTAACCGCCGCTGCCGCCCCCGCCGCCGCCGCCCGTCCCGTTGCCGGCGCCGCCCGTTCCCCCGTCGCCGCCGGTCCGGGAGAACGTGAAACCGACGCCGTTCCCGGTGTTGGAGAAGTACTGGCCGTGGCTGCCGCCGCCGCCGCCGCCGCCGCCATCGCCGACATTCGGGCCCGCGAGGCCGGCCCCGCCATTCGCGCCGACAAAGCTGGATCCGGGGTTCGTCGAGTAAGGGCCGCCGGTCCCCGACGTGTTGGCGATCGTTCCGCCGGCCGCCGCGCCACCGTTGCCCCCGGCGCCTCCGACCGAGCCCGCGGCACCGCCCGCGCCGCCCCCGCTCCCCTGAGCCGAGGAGCCGCCGTTTCCACCGGCCGCGCCGGTGCCGTTCGCCACATCGTCCGCGCCGGGCTGACCCCCTGCGCCGTTGACCGGATCCGCGCCGCTCCCGCCCTGACCGCCCGACATCGCCGCGTTCCCACCTTCCGAGTCGACCCGTCATCCGCGCTCGCGCGCGGGCGGGTGCTTGCCGTCAGCGTGACGCCTGTACGCTCCCGGAGTCGAGAGAGCATCGTCGCCAAATGGGCCATCGCGGTGTTCGCGATACCGCTTTTTCCTGAGACGTGCTCTGTTCGCGGCAGGCACATCGGACGAGTCCGGCATGGAGACTGGTTTGATCGACGTCCATGCGGGTGTGCTGGTCGTGAGAGTAGTCAACAGGCCGGCGCGTCGGAGCGGGCGTGCTCGCCCGAACCCGTCCCGCACAGCCGCCTGGGCATGGCCGCTTGCTGTCCGTCCTGCCTCTCGGGCCGCGCCGCGCCGGGATCCGCGCGCCGGGGGCCTCAATGGCCCGAGCGGCGGATCAGGCTCTTGAGGCGCTGGTCGGCGGTGTCGAGGCGGTCGGCGATCCCGCGCCGGATGCACTTGCCGACGGAATCCCCGGCGTAGAACCCGACCGTCTGGTCCTGGTTGCGGCAGGACTGGACCGGCGGCCACGCCACCACCGCTGCCACGACCAGCAGCACGACCAGGCAGTCGACGACGAGCCAGCCCTTCCAGCCGAGGCGGAGGCCGCGCCGCCGCTCGGGCGCCCGGCTCCGGCGCGGGGTGTGGTGCGCGCCGTCCGGCCCGACCCGCGCCATGCGGGCGCGGAACTGGGCCTCCTCGAGGGCGTCGGAGGCGCGGGCGGTCGAGGCCGGCAGAAGCGGACGGGTGGACATGGCGGCCTCGCGGAGGTCGGTTCGGAGCGGAGCGGAGGGGCGCGAGCGGGCGTTGAGCGGACGTTGAGCGGGCGCTCAGTTGATGAGCCGCTTCAGGAGCGCGAGGTTGTCCTGGATCGACAGGACGTTGCCGAGCATCTCGGTGCGGGCGCAGGCGCCGGCTCCGACGAGCCCGAGCCAGCCCGCCGCCGGGCGCGCGCTGCAATCCGCGAAGCTGCCGTACAGGAACAGCCCGGCCGGCACCGCGAGCAGGGCGAGCTTCGTCAGCGAGAAGAACCGCCCGAAGGCGCCCCTGCGCGGGCGCCGCGCGTCCCGGTCGTCGTCCCAGTCCCTGTCGTCCGGCTCCCAGCCGTAGCGGTCCGCCTGATAGGCCGCCGCGTCGATGTCCCGGTCCCGGCGATGCATGGCGTTCCGTGCTCGGTCTGATCAGTCGGACCGAAGGTGCCACGCTTTCGTGAAGCTCAACCTAAGAGCAATGTTTAAGTTCTTCCGAACAGGTCCCGCCCGGCTCAGGCGGCGAGCGCCCGCCTCACGGTGGCGCGCAGATCCGCCAGGGAGAAGGGCTTGGTCAGCACGTCGGTGACGATGGCGTCGAGCCCGCGCGCGCGCTCGCGCTGATCGGCGAAGCCGGTCATCAGCAGGATGGTCAGGTCGGGGAAGTCGCGCTTGGCGGCGAGGGCCAGGGCGATGCCGTCCATGAGCGGCATGCGGATGTCGGTGAGCATCAGGTCGAAGCCGCCGTCGGCCTCGTTGAGGCGGTCGAGCCCGTCGCTGCCGTCGTTGGCCGTGACGACCGCGTGCCCGTCGATCTCGAGCCCCCGCTTGAGGAAGCCCCGGACGGTCTCTTCGTCATCCACCAGGAGGATGCGCGCCATGTGGTCCCGTAACCGTCCCCGAAATCCGCGCGCGCGGCGTCGCGACGCCGCGCGCGCCCAAACGCCGACAGACACAGACGAATTCCCCGTCTGTCAAGTCGTCGCAGGCTGAATTGTCCCGCGCGCCGCGGCGCGCGGCGAAAATGCCGCGCCGCGGGAGCGGTCAGGCGTCGAACAGGTCCGGGGCGCCGTCCCCGTAATCGACCACGCCCACGAAGGGCAATTGGCGGAAGGCGTGGGCGGCGTCCATCCCGTAGCCGACGACGAACACGTCGGGACAGGTGAAGCCGATGAAATCCGCGTCGATCGTCACGGCGCGCTTGCCGGGCTTCTCCAGCAGCACCGCGGTGAGGACGCGCCGGGCGCCGCGGGCCATCAGCAGGTCCTTGGCGAAGACGACGGTCCGGCCCGATTCCAGGATGTCATCCACGAGCAGCACGTCTCGCCCGCGCACCTCGCTCTGCACGTCGCGCAGGATCTCGACCTGCCCGCTGGAGACGGTCCCGGTGCGATAGCTCGACAGGTGCACGAACTCGACCTGCGGGGCGAGGCCGACCCGGTGCAGCGACCGGAGCAGGTCGGCCGCGAACATGAAGCTGCCCTTGAGCACCGCCACGACGAGGAGGTTCTCGGGCCGCGCGGCGAGGATCTCCCGGGCGAGCTCGTCGTTGCGCTTGGCGATGGCCGCCTCGTCGAACAGGGTCCGGACGCGCCGTTCAGGGATGCTCATCTCTCGTGTCCCGAAGACCGTTGGCGCGGCGGGGTCCGCCGCCGCGCTCGGAGACGGTCTTAGCGTCCCGGGCGCGCGCGGGGAACTCCGGATCCGACACGATGGTCCCGCGCCGTCACGGGGCGCGGCCGGGGGCAGCCGTCGACGCCGCTCAGGCTTCGGCCGCCTGCCGGAACGGACGGAGCAGGCGGGTGAGCCCGCGCCGGCGCGACGGCCGGCCTGGACGCGGCGCGGCGGTCAGGTCCACCCCGGCACCGTCCGCGTCGTCCGGATCGACGTGTCGGACCTGCTCCAGGACGTCCGTCACGATGCGCGGGATGGGGCGCGCGTGCTCCTCCAGGAGCAGTGAGGCGGTCCAGAGGCGGCTCGCATTCGCAAGGGGCAGCTTCCCCTGCGTCAGACGCTCCATCAGCATCCGGTCGGCGAGCGAGGCCGCGAGGGTGCTCACGACCTCGAGCTGATCCTGCTGTGTTGTGCTCTTCATGGCAGTCTTCACGCTAACGAAAATAGTCTTCTCCCGGCCAAGACGGTATGCGGGCAAATTTGGCAATTCTATAACGTGCGCCAGCACGGGGGCAGTCGTCCGTGTACAGGCCGGCGCCGGCACGAGGACCGGTCTCGACGGCTCCGAGGCGCGTTCCGGTTCGGGCGTGCCGGATCCGGTCCCGTTCCGGCGCGGTGCCCGCGCAAGCAAAAGGGGCTGGCGATCCGCCAACCCCTCGCGCTGTCGAGCTGAATGGATGGTACCACCGCCCCGGCTCGAACGGGGGACCCCCAGATCCACAATCTGGTGCTCTAACCAACTGAGCTACGGCGGCACTGGCGCGGGGTGTATCGTGGGCCGCGGCAGTTTTCAAGGCGATGTGTGCACGGGATTCGGACTTCGTGGATCGCACCGTCCGCGCCCCCCGCGCGCGAGCCGGCCGCGGCCCCGCGGCCCCGCGCGTTTGCAACGGGATCGGCCCCGGCTGTAACTGCGACGGCGGGGTCGACGCGTCGGCCGCGCCGATCGGGCGGACCGGAAGCGAAGGGGCGGACCGTGAGCGCGCGACAGCCATCACGACAAGGCCGAGGCGATCGAGACCTTCTACGACGAGTACTTCGCCGTGCTCGACCTCGCGGCCGATTTCTACTTGGAGACGGTCAAGACCGTGTTCCAGGACCACGCCCTGGCCCGGAACGCGGTGTCGTATCGGGGCGCCTCGTCCGCCGGAGCGAGGGCGGCCTCGTCGCCCTCGCGACCCTGGTAGGCTGCGTCGCCGGCGTCGCGGTCTCCGCCATGACCTGGATCACCCAGACCCTGCGCGAGCTGCTCTACCGGCTGCCCGCGGGCGCGCGCCTGAGCGCCGTCGACGCCGTGTCGCCGGTGCTCCTGCTCGTGGGCCCGTGCCTGGGGGGCGCCGTCCTCGGCCTGCTGATCGTCGCCGCCAACTACGTCCGCGGCCCGCGCAAGCGCCCGGCCATCGACCCGATCGAGGCCAACGCCCTGCACGGCGGACGCATGTCCCTGCGCGACAGCCTCTACCTCGCCCTCCAGAACGTCATCTCGAACGGGTCCGGCGCCTCGGTGGGTCTCGAAGCCGGCTACACGCAGATCGCTTCCGGCCTGGCGTCGCGGCTGGGCATCGCCTTCGAGGTGCGGCGCAGCGACCTGCGCACCCTGGTGGGCTGCGGCGCGGCCGGGGCGATCGCGGCCGGCTTCGGCGCGCCCCTCGCCGGCGCGTTCTACGCCTTCGAATTGATCATCGGCACCTACTCGATCGCCACGCTGACGCCCGTGGTCGTCGCGGCGCTGTGCGGCAACCTGATCTCGCGCGCCCTGATCGAGGCCCAGCCGCTCGTCGATCTCGGCGACATGCAGGCGGTCACGACCTCGCACGTCACCAGCCTGGAGATCCTGCCGAGCCTCGCCCTCGGGCTGTTCTGCGCCGCGCTGGGGATCCTGATCATGCGCGGGGTCACGCTGGTCGAGCGCCTCGTCCAGGCCTCCGGCGTCCCGCGGGTGGCGGCGCCCGCCTTCGGGGGGCTGTGCGTCGGCGCGCTGGCGCTGCTCGCGACGCCGCAGGTGCTCTCGGGCGGCCACGGCGCCCTGCACATGCACTTCGCCGCCGAAGGGCAGGGGCACGGCATCGCGGTCCTGGCCGGGCTGTTCGCCGCCAAGGCCACGGCCTCGGCGATCTCGATCGGCTCGGGCTTCCGCGGCGGCCTGTTCTTCGCCTCCCTGTTCCTCGGGGCCATCGCCGGCAAGCTGTTCGCCGCCCTCGCCCCCGTGCTGGTGCCGCCGCTGGCGGATTTCGGCCTGACGCCGCTCGCCTACGCGGTGATCGGCATGAGCGCGCTGGCGGTGGCGATCATCGGCGGCCCGCTCACCATGACGTTCCTGGCGCTGGAGGTCACCGGCAGCCTGCCGATCACCGGCGTCGTGCTGGCGGCGGTGATCGCGTCCTCCCTGACCGTGCGGAAGACCTTCGGCTACTCCTTCGCCACCTGGCGCTTCCACCTGCGCGGCGAGAGCATCCGCAGCCCCCACGACGTCGGCTGGATCCGCTCGCTCACCGTCGGCCGCCTGATGCGCCGCAATCCCGGCACCGTGGCGCTGGACACGCCGCTGCCCACCTTCCTGCGCGCCCATCCCCTCGGCTCGCCCTCCCGGGTGATCGCCGTGGACGGGGCCGGGCGCTACGCCGGCATCCTGAACGTGCCCGAGACGCACGCGGCCGCCCGGGATTCCGGCGCCGACGCGCAGCCGGTCCTCGCCGACCTGCTCCTGCACGCGGACGATTTCCTCACGCCGGGCATGAACGCCAAGGACGCCGCCGCCGCCTTCGACCGGACCGAGAGCGAGGCGCTCGCGGTCGTCGAGAGCGCCGAGAGCCGGAAGGTGCTGGGCCTGCTCACCGAGAGCCACACGCTCAAGCGCTACAGCGAGGAACTCGACCGCCAGCGCCGGGCGATGGCGGGCGAAACCGACTGATTGTCAGGCCGGGGTGTTGACCCGATCCCGGCGCGGACCAATCACCTGGCGCCGAGGGTACCGCAGAGGCCCGCTCTCGACACGCGTGGAGGATCCATGGCCGCCCCAGAGACCAGCCAGCAGCGCCGCTACCGCATCGCGGTGATCCCCGGCGACGGCATCGGCAAGGAGGTGGTGCCGGAGGGCGTGCGCGTGCTGGAGCGGGCCGCCAAGCGGCACGGCTTCAGCCTCCAGCTCGACTGGTTCGATTTCGCCAGCTGCGACTACTACGAGCAGCACGGCCGGATGATGCCGGAGGACTGGAAGGCGCGGATCGAGACCCACGACGCGATCTACTTCGGCGCCGTCGGGATGCCCGAGCGCGTGCCCGACCACGTCTCCCTCTGGGGCTCGCTGATCCTGTTCCGGCGGGAATTCGACCAGTACGCGAACCTCCGCCCGGTCCGGCTGATGCCGGGGGTGAAGTGCCCGCTCGCCGACCGCAAGCCCGGCGATATCGACTTCTGGGTGGTCCGGGAGAACACCGAGGGCGAGTACTCGAACGCGGGCGGCCGGATGTTCGCCGGCACCGAGCGGGAATTCGCCCTGCAGGAGACGATCATGACCCGCCACGGGACGGACCGGATCCTCAAGTTCGCCTTCGAGCTGGCCCAGAAGCGCCCGAAGAAGCACCTGACCTCGGCCACGAAGTCGAACGGCATCTCGATCACCATGCCGTACTGGGATGAGCGGGTGAAGGCGGTGGCCGAGGCCTATCCCGACGTCCGGTGGGACCAGTACCACATCGATATCCTGACCGCGCATTTCGTCCTGAACCCGGACCGGTTCGACGTGGTGGTCGCCTCCAACCTGTTCGGCGACATCCTGTCGGATCTGGGCCCGGCCTGCACCGGCACGATCGGCATCGCGCCGTCCGGCAACATCAACCCGGAGCGGGTGCATCCGTCCGTATTCGAGCCGGTCCACGGCTCGGCGCCGGACATCGCCGGGCAGGGGATCGCCAACCCGATCGGCCAGATCTGGTCGGGGGCGATGATGCTGGAGCATCTCGGCGAGCACGCGGCGGCGGCCGAGATCGTCGGCGGGATCGAGCGGGTGTTGTCCGAGCGGACGCTGCGCACCCGCGATCTCGGCGGCAACGCCGACACGCAGGCCTGCGGCAAGGCCGTCGAGCAGGCGCTGGGATAGGAGCGGTTTCGCCGCACCCAGAGGGATTTCCGGGGACCGCGCGACCTCGGGAAGGCTCCTTCGAGGCTCGGGCCACGCTCCGGCACCTCGGGATGAGACGGGGTGCCGCCTCCGTCTCGAGGCTTCGGTCAGCGTGCCGGCTCCGTCATCACGAGCGAAGCGAAGTGACCCAGCGGTGGCGCGACGCCGGTGAGCGCCGCGCTGCCCTGGGTTGCTTCGCTCCGCTCGCAGGGACGGCGGTCCGAACGCATTGACAGCGCACGGAACGAGCGCGGCAGACCGCGTGCCCCGGGGTGTCAGCGCGGGCGGCGGCGCACGCTCACGACGTTGCTGGCCGGCTCGGCCTTGCCGGAGGCCGCCGGCAGCGTGTCGAGGGCTGTCTTGACGATGGTCTTGGCGTCGAGGCCGGCCTCGGCGTACATCTTCTCGGGGCTGTCGTGGTCCTGGTAGGCGTCCGGCAGCGTCATCGTCCGCACCCGCACGCCGCCCGCGTCCAGGGCGCCGCGCTCGGCCAGCAGGTGCAGCACCATCGCGCCGAACCCGCCCCGCGAGCCCTCCTCGACCGTGATCAGCACCTCGTGGTCGCGCGCCAGATCCAGGATCAGCGCCTCGTCCAGCGGCTTGGCGAACCGCGCGTCCGCCACCGTCACCGCCACGCCCTGCTCGGCCAGCGCGTCCGCCGCCTTCAGCGCCTCCGCCAGGCGCGTGCCGAGCGACAGCAGGGCCACCCGCGCCTCCGCGTCCCGCCGCACCACCCGGCCCTTGCCGATCGCCAGCGCCTCGCCCCGCTCCGGAAGCTCGACGCCCACCCCCTCGCCCCGCGGGTAGCGCAGCGCGATCGGGCCCGCGTCGTGCGCGTGCGCGGTCGCCACCATGTGCACCAGCTCGGCCTCGTCGGCGGCCGCCATCACGGTCATGTTCGGCAGGCAGCACAGGTAGGCGAGGTCGAACGCGCCCGCGTGCGTCGCCCCGTCGGCCCCGACCAGACCGGCCCGGTCCAGGCAGAACCGCACGGGCAGGTTCTGCAGCGCCACGTCGTGCACCACCTGGTCGTAGGCCCGCTGCAGGAAGGTCGAGTAGATCGCCACGAACGGCCGGTAGCCCTCGGTCGCCAGCCCGCCCGCGAACGTCACCGCGTGCTGCTCGGCGATGCCGACGTCGAAGGTCTTGTCCGGGTGCGCCTTGCCGAACAGGTCGATGCCGGTGCCCCCCGGCATCGCCGCGGTGATCGCCACGACCTTGTCGTCGGCGTCCGCCGCCTTGATCAGGCTCTCGCCGAACACCCGCGTGTAGGCCGGCGCGTTCGGCTTGGCCTTGGCCTGCACGCCCGAGACCACGTCGAACTTGACCACGCCGTGGTAGCGGTCGGCCGAGGCTTCCGCCGGCGCGTAGCCCTTGCCCTTCCGGGTGACGACGTGGAGCAGGATCGGGCCGTGCTCGGCGTCGCGGACGTTCTTCAGGACCGGCAGCAGGTGGTCGAGGTTGTGCCCGTCCACGGGGCCGACGTAGTGGAAGCCCATCTCCTCGAACATCGTGCCGCCGCCGACCACCAGCGAGCGGGCGTACTCCTCGGCCGCGGCCGCGCGCTGGTAGAGCGCCTTGGGCAGGAGCTTGCCGAGCTGCTTGGCGGTCTCGCGCAGGGACTGGTAGGCGCCGCCCGAGGCCAGACGGGCGAGGTAGGCCGACATGGCGCCGACGGGCGGCGCGATCGACATGTCGTTGTCGTTGAGGATGACGATCAGGCGCGAGTGCAGGGCGCCGGCGTTGTTGAGGGCCTCGTAGGCCATGCCGGCCGACATCGAGCCGTCGCCGATCACCGCGATGGCGTTGCGGCGCTTGAGCGGGCGGTTCTTCGCCTTGGCGGCGGCGTTGTCGAGGTCGCGGGCGACCGCCATGCCCAGCGCGGCCGAGATCGAGGTCGAGGAGTGGGCCGCGCCGAAGGGGTCGTAGACGCTCTCGGAGCGCTTGGTGAAGCCCGACAGGCCGCCGCCCTGGCGCAGCGTGCGGATGCGGTCGCGGCGCTCGGTCAGGATCTTGTGCGGGTAGCACTGGTGGCCGACGTCCCAGACGATGCGGTCGTCGGGCGTGTCGAACACGTGTTGGAGCGCCACCGTCAGCTCGACCACGCCCAGCCCCGAGCCGAGATGGCCGCCGGTGATCGAGACCGCGTCGATCATCTCGGCGCGCACCGCGTCCGCCACCGCCTGAAGCTCCGACTCCGGAAGACGCCGCAGCGCCGAAGGGCCTCGTAGGCCATGCCGGCCGACATCGAGCCGTCGCCGATCACCGCGATGGCGTTGCGGCGCTTGAGCGGGCGGTTCTTCGCCTTGGCGGCGGCGTTGTCGAGGTCGCGGGCGACCGCCATGCCCAGCGCGGCCGAGATCGAGGTCGAGGAGTGGGCCGCGCCGAAGGGGTCGTAGACGCTCTCGGAGCGCTTGGTGAAGCCCGACAGGCCGCCGCCCTGGCGCAGCGTGCGGATGCGGTCGCGGCGCTCGGTCAGGATCTTGTGCGGGTAGCACTGGTGGCCGACGTCCCAGACAATGCGGTCGTCGGGCGTGTCGAACACGTGGTGGAGCGCCACCGTCAGCTCGACCACGCCCAGCCCCGAGCCGAGATGGCCGCCGGTGATCGAGACCGCGTCGATCATCTCGGCGCGCACCGCGTCCGCCACCGCCTGAAGCTCCGACTCCGGAAGACGCCGCAGCGCCGACGGGGACGGAACGCGGTCGAGAAGTGCACTCTGCTCGGGGGTAATCGCCACGGCATCAACCTCTAACGGATGGGATCGGTTCGACCGCCGAGCCTCAGGACATGTCGAGCGGGGCGACGCCCTCGGGCCGCCCGTCGGAGCCCAGCGTGATCCGCTGGATCCGCGCCTCGGCCCGCTTCAGCAGCGCCTCGCAATGCTTCTTCAGCACCTCGCCGCGCTCGTAGATCGCCACCGATTCGTCGAGCGGCACGTCGCCGCGCTCGAGCCGGCGGACGATTTCCTCGAGCTGTTCCAGCGCCTTCTCGAAGGGCAGGTCGCCGGCGGCGGGGGCCACCTCGGGTCTGCTCGCACTCATCCCAGATACTTCCTTTGGGGGTGTTTGTACGGCGCGATCCCCGGTGGCCACAACCCTGGGGACCAGCTCGCCGGACGGGTCCGGACCGTTTTGGACGGCCGCGGCGGCGTTTGCGCCACACTTGGCGTCGGAGGGATTCATGCCAGGGCGAGGGTGAACGGCGTGCCCTCGAAGGCGTCGGCGCCGCGGCCGATGCGGGCGATCGCCGCGACCATGCGGCCGTCGCGGTCGAGCATCCGGTCGGCGATCGCCACGAACAGGGGGTTGGGCGTGGCGGAGGGCGAGGCGGCGCGCAGGGCGTCGGCGATCGCCGCCTCGTCGCGCTCCGGCGCCAGCGCGCAGGCCGCGATGTAGGCGGCGGCCGTCGAGCGGCTGATCCCGGCGTAGCAGTGGATCACCAGCGGCTTCTCCCGCGGCCAGGCCCGGACGAAGTCGAGGATCTGGGCCACGTGTTCATCAGCCGGCAAAACGTGTCCGTCGCGGGCCGCCGCGATGTCGCTGACCCCGATGACGGCGTGGTGCTTGGCGTCGATCACGGCCGGCCGCTCCAGCGGCGTGCCGACATTGATCAGCGTGAGCACGTGGCTCGCGCCGGTGGCGGCGACGGTCTCGGGGAGGCGCGAGAGCGGACAGACGTGGAGGGACGGCATGGTGGGGCGCCAGTGACCTGCGATCGTGACGGATCGAGGGCGGAGATCCGTCAGGGCGGAGACAGGGCGTCGAAGCGCGCGAGGAATCGCGCCTCCGCCTCGGCGGTCGGCCACGGCTCGGCCAGGGCGGGCACCGGAGCGGGCAGGTCGACCGGGGGGCCGAAATAGCGCGCGGCCTCCTCCGGCGCGAAGCCGGCGAGGCGCACCGCCTCGACATGGGCCGCGATCCGGTCGGCCCGCTTGACGAGCCGCGCGAGCGCGGGCGACGGCGCGGTCAGCCCGAAGCGGCGGCGCACCGCCGCGAGCAGGCGCAGCTCGACGCCGCGATAGGCGTCGCCGATGGCGGCCTTGAGCGGCGAGATGATGTCGCCGACCACGTATTCCGGCGCGTCGTGCAGGAGCAGCTCGAGCCCGTCCCGGTCGGTGCCGCCGGGGGCGAGGTGGCGGCCCACCGCCTCGACCAGCAGGCTGTGCTGGGCCACCGAGAAGACGTGCGGCCCGCGGGTCTGGCCGTTCCAGCGCGCGACCCGGGCGAGGCCGTGGGCGATGTCGGCGATCTCGATATCCCCGGGCGCCGGGTCGAGGAGGTCGAGGCGCCGGCCGGAGAGCATGCGCTGCCACGCGCGCGGCGGCGCGCTCATCGGGGCCGGCCCAGCGCGGCGCAGGGTCCGTGCCGGTGGCAGCCGACGAGGTGATCGTTGACCATGCCCACCGCCTGCATGAAGGCGTGCACGATGGTCGGCCCGCAGAAGGAGAACCCTTCCGCCTTCAGGGCCTTGCCGATCGCCCGGGAGACCGGCGTCTCGGTGGCGATCTCCGCGCGGGTCCGGGCCGTGCCCTGGACCGGCCGGCCGTCGACGAAGTCCCAGAGGAAGCGCGCGAAGCCGGGGCCGCGCTCCTCGATCCGCAGCCACGCCCGGGCGCCCGCGATCGTGCCCTGGATCTTGGCGCGGTTGCGGATGATGCGGGTGTCGGCCATCAGCCGCGCGACGTCCGCCTCGGTGAAGCGGGCGATCCGCTCGGGATCGAACTCGGCGAAGGCGTCGCGGAACCCGTCCCGGCGGCGCAGGATGGTGATCCACGACAGGCCGGCCTGGAAGCCGTCGAGGATCAGCTTCTCGTAGAGGGCCCGGCCGTCATGCTCGGGCACGCCCCACTCGGTGTCGTGATACGCGACGTAGAGCGGGTCGAGGCCGGCCCACCAGCAGCGCGGGCAGCCGTCGGGATGGTCGATGAGGCCGGTCACGGACATACCGCGATGGTAACGAGAACAGGAGCGGAACGCCACCGCCGGAACCGGGACCGATCGGATCGGCTTGCGCGGCCGCTGCGGCGCTCCGGGAGGAGCCGCGGCCCCCGCGCCNGGCCAGCGCCTCCGCGCCGGGCGGCGTGGCGCCGGCCCAGGCCGCCGCGACCGCGACGGTCGGATCGACCGCGATCGTCGCCTGCGCGCGCAGGCGGTAGAGCGTCAGGCGCTTGGCGAGGTCCGCGGCCCTGTCGGCCAGCACGTCGAACCGGAAGCCGTCCGGGATCCGCGAGACCAGGAAATCGAACAGGATCTTGCCCTGCGGCGTGAGCAGGGCGCCGAGGCGCGCCTCACCGGGCGGGAGCGTCTCGACGTTGCAGGTCAGGACGCCCTGGAGCAGCGTCGTGGCGTCCGGTCCGGTGACGGTGACCAGGGCGCGATCCGGCAGCAGGGCGACGGGCATGGGCGGCGATTCCTCGGAGAGCGGGCGGTCCGGCAGGCCGGACCGCGAACCCGGGACGTAGTCGCTGACCGCCCACGCCTCAACCGTCCGCGCTCACGCGCTCGATAGGCCGCTCAATGCTGGAGCGTCGTGGTGAAGGCGCCCCCGCGGATGCGCTCCGGGAATCCCTCCGCGTAGCGGGCCGTGGCCTCCTCGCCGTACGTCGTCACGAGTTCCTGAAAGGCCGCGAACAGGGCGGCCTGGGCCATGCAGTCACCGTCGAGTCCATCCAGGCAGCCTTCCGCGAACGCTTCCGAGACGTAGCTCAGCGCGACGCGTTTCTCCTCGACATCGACCTCGATGGGGGCGGTGTGAGAGCTGTGCTGCATGGCCGGATACTTCCATTGCGCCGGACACGGGGCCCGGCGGACACAATGGATGATAAGCAGGTCCCGGCGGCTCGGCCAGCCGAGAATTTCGGATCGGTTAACGCCGGCGCTCAAATCCGATGTTTCGCCGGCATCGCCGCCTCGTGTGTTGCGCCTGCATCACCCCCCGAAACGGCCGGCCAGGGCGTGCGACAGCCGGTCGCCCTCGGCGACGTACCGGGCGGCCGCCTCGTGGGCCGCTGGCGTGCAGACCCGGTAGGTCAGCGCGAAGCCGCGATAGCCGCGGTTGTAGGCGCCCGCCAGCCGGTCGCGGCGGGCCGGGGTCACGCCCTCGGAGTCGATCAGCGCCTTCATGCGGGCCGGCCAGTCGGCCGCGTCCGGCGCCGCGCAGAGGTTCCGCAGGAACGCCAGGGCGCCGATGATCTCGGACATGCGCAGCAGGTCGCGGTCGTAGGGCGCGGGCACGTCCGCGGGGGCGTTCGCCTCCTTGGACGCGTCCTTGGGCGCCTCCTTCGCGGTTTCCTTGGCGGGGGCTCCGCTCCGGCCGGAGCGCTGCTGCGCCTGGGCCGGCGCGGCGACCGGACCGGCCAGGAGCACCAGCAGGCACAGGAGGGTCGCGGGGCGCCTCACGCTGTCGACTCCCCGCCCGGCATGCCCGCGCGGTTCACGCGTCCATCCGCGCTCCCGTCCGCACCCCGG
Organism: Methylobacterium mesophilicum; assembly: GCF_036441335.1. Taxonomy (GTDB): domain Bacteria; phylum Pseudomonadota; class Alphaproteobacteria; order Rhizobiales; family Beijerinckiaceae; genus Methylobacterium; species Methylobacterium mesophilicum_B. The sequence continues at coordinate 25,498 of NZ_MLBW01000003.1, read as the reverse complement.
GCCGCCACCCGCGCGAAGGCCTCGCGCAGGGTGTCGACCAGGCCGGGGGTTGTCGGAAGGGTCGACACCTCCGCGAGAGTCGCCCACCGGGTGCCCAGGGCCTCGGGCCCGGCCACGGGCTCGCCGCCGCACCACAGGGCGGCGTGCGGGTGGACGACGTAGTGATGGCGCGCCCGGCCGGCCTCGTCCCGGACGATGATCTCGGTGGGCGAGAGCACGCCGACCACCTCGGCGGGCAGGCCGACCTCCTCGGACAGTTCGCGCAGGGCCGCCTCGGCCAGGGATTCGCCGGCCTCCACGAGGCCGCCCGGCAGGGTCCAGACGCCGCGCATCGGCTCGTTGGCCCGCGCCGCCAGCAGGACCCGCTCGCCGCGGATCACCGCGATCGACGCGCCCACGAAGGGCCGGGCCGGGAACAGGCGGCTGTCGGGATCCGGCGCGCTGGCGGTCACGGCCTGCCCCCGTCGGGTGCCACGACGGCCACCCGGCCGTCGGCGAGGCCGACGAGCAGACGCGCCGTCGCGCCCTCGCCGAGGACGACGATGCCGGTCTCGGCCGGGGCCGGCAGGGGCACCGCGCCTGCCGTGCCGCCGGTGATCGGCAGGAGCCCGGACGTCGCCACCGAGACCGCGGCCTCGCTGCGCGAGCCGCGCAGCGCCCGCACCTTGAAGGGCAGATCGAGGATCCGGATCCCGGGCTCCGCCCGCGCGACCGCGACCGGCGCGACGCAGGCGAGCACGCCGAGGACGAGCGCGCGCCCGCGGCCCGGCGCCGGAGGCCGGCGCGCGGCAGCGCCCAAGGAAGCGCCCGATCTGGTCAAACGTGCTGGCCGCCGTTGATGTGGAGTTCGGCCCCGTTCACGTAGGAGGAGGCCTCGGTGCACAGGAAGTAGATCGCCTTGGCGACCTCGTCCGGCGTGCCGAGCCGGCGCTGCGGGATCTGCTCGACGAGCTTCTCGGTGCCGGGCGACAGGATCGACGTGTCGATCTCGCCCGGCGAGATCGCGTTCACCCGCACGCCGAGCGGCCCGAAATCGGCGGCCATCTCGCGGGTCAGGCCCGCCAGCGCCGCCTTGGATGTGCCGTAGGCCGCCCCCGCGAAGGGGTGGACGCGCGAGCCGGCGATCGACGTCACGTTGACGACCGAGCCCTTGGCGCGGGCCAGTTCCTCGCGCAGGCCCCGGGCCAGCAGGATCGTGGCGAAGAGGTTGACCTGGAAGACCCGCTGCCACGTGTCGAACTCGGTGGCCAGCGCGCCGAGGCGCTCGCCCTCCGGCCCCTTCGGCGAGATGCCGGCATTGTTGACCAGCGCGTGCAGCACCCCGCCCTCGGCGGCGAGCCGGCCCCGCACCTCCTCGACGGCGCGGACCGTGTCCTGCGCGTCGGCGAGGTCGACCTGCAGGTGGTCCTCGGGGCCCATCTCCCAGGGGCAGTTCTCCGGGAAGGCGTGGCGCGAGCAGGTGATCACCCGCCAGCCCGCGGCCGAGAAGCGCTTGACGGTGGCGTGGCCGATGCCCCGGCTCGCGCCCGTGAGCAGCATGATGCGCCGGCGTTCGTTGACGGGGAGGGCCAAAGCCGTAAGCCTCGCTGGCGTTCAGGGATCGCCGCCCGGTCGGGCGCGGTGCGTGCCGGTGAGCCTCAATGGTCTAGGCGCACGGGCACCGGAAATCCAGAGCGGGCCGCGCGTGGGCGCGGATGCCGGGCGGATGCAGGGGGAGGGGACACGCATGGCCAGCGGGCAGACCAGCGCGGAGCGCATGCCGGAAATTCCGGACGGCGGCCTGTCCCCGGCGCAGGACGCGGCCGCGGCCGCGTTCCGGGCCGAGCGCGGCGTCCCGGTCTTCGGACCGTTCGTGCCGCTCCTGCGCAGCCCCGAGCTGATGCTGTGCGCGAGCCGGATGGGCCAGTACCTGCGCTACGGCAGCGTCCTGCCGCTGCGCGTCAGCGAGTTCGCGATCCTGGTGGTCGCCCGGGAATGGAGCCAGCCGGTCGAGTGGGCGATCCACCACCCGATCGCCCTCGAGGCCGGGGTCGCCCCCGAGACCGCGCGGGCGCTGGCCGAGGGGCGCCGCCCCGACTCGATGAGCGCCGACGAGGCGCTCGCCTACGCGTTCTCGACCGAGCTGATGCGCAACCGCGCGGTGAGCGACGCGACCTACGCGGCCCTGGTCGCGCGCTTCGGCGAGCAGGGCGCGATCGATCTCACCGGCATCAACGGCTACTACGCGCTGCTGGCCATGACGATGAACGTCGCCCGCACGGCGCTGCCGGAGGGCGGCCCCGCGGCCCCGCCGCTGCCGTCGCTGGTGGGGTAGGGCGCGCCGCCGCGGCCGCGGTGNGGTGAGCGACGCGACCTACGCGGCCCTGGTCGCGCGCTTCGGCGAGCAGGGCGCGATCGATCTCACCGGCATCACCGGCTACTACGCGCTGCTGGCCATGACGATGAACGTCGCCCGCACGGCGCTGCCGGAGGGCGGCCCCGCGGCCCCGCCGCTGCCGTCGCTGGTGGGGTAGGGCGCGCCGCCGCGGCCGCGGTGCGGGCCGGGGGCGATCCCGCGCGGCTTGTGGCGCGGGCCGCTTCGGTCTAACCGTCCTCCCCCGTGCGGGTGCCCGACGTGCCGCCCGCCCGTTCCCGAAAACCCGGCCGGACGAGAGCCATGGTCGCCCATACCCGCGCCGATTCGGCGCCCAAGCCCACCGACCCGGCGCTCGCCGGCGCCCGGATCCTCGTGGTCGAGGCGCGCTACTACGACGCGATCGCCGACGAACTCCTGGCCGGCGCCCTGGCGGCGATCGCGGCCGCCGACGCGCAGGCCACCGTGGTCACCGTGCCGGGGGCCCTGGAGATCCCCGCCGCCGTGGCGATCCTGCTCGACGCGGGCGCCTACGACGCCGTGGTGGCGCTCGGCTGCGTGATCCGCGGCGAGACCGGCCACTACGACATCGTCGCCGGCGAGAGCGCGCGGGCGCTCATGGACCTGTCGGTGCAGCGCCGCGTCCCGCTCGGCAACGGCATCCTCACGGTCGAGACCGAGGCGCAGGCGCTCGCCCGCGCGCGGGTCGCCGAGATGAACAAGGGCGGCGGTGCCGCCGAGGCGGCGCTCGGCGTGCTCGCCCTGAAGCGGGCGGCCGAGTCCGCGCGCACCCGATGACGGATACCCCCATGACCGGGACCCCCGACACGCAGCCGGAAACCGGCGCGCCCGCCAAGATCAGCCTGCGCAGCGGCGCCCGCCTCGCGGTGGTGCAGGCGCTCTACGAGATGGACGTCTCCGGCAAGGGCGTGCTCGACGCCCTCGCCGAGTTCGAGGCCTTCTGGATCGGCCAGGAGGTCGACGGGATCGCCCATCCCCCGGCCGAGACCGCCTTCTTCCGCGACCTCCTGCGCGGCACGGTCGAGGAGCAGCGGGCCATCGACCCGAAGCTCGACCAGGCCCTCGCCCAGGGCTGGCCGCTGCGGCGCATCGAGATCGTGCTCCGGGCGATCCTGCGGGCGGGCGCCTACGAGCTGATGTTCCGCCGCGACGTGCCGGCGGCCGCGGCGATCTCGGAATACGTCGACGTCGCCCACAGCTTCTACACCGCCGACGAGCCGGGCCTCGTCAACGCCGTCCTCGACCGGGTCGCCCGGGAGGTCCGGCCGGGCGAGGTCGGGGCCCCGAAGGCCTCCGGCAAGCCGGGCTCGTCCAAGCCGCTCCCCGGCAAGCCCGCCGGCAAGCCCGCGGCCGCGAAACCGTCGGCCGGGAAGGCCTGAGCCTTGACCGGACGGGCCCGCGCCTCCGAGGAGGGGCTGATCGCCCGCTACTTCGCCCCGCTCGCGGGGCCGGGCGCCGACGGGCTCCGGGACGACGCCGCCACGCTGACGCCCGCGCCGGGCCACGACCTCGTCCTCACCGCCGACGCCGTGGTGGCGGGAATCCACTACTTCGCGGAGGATCCGCCGGCCTCGATCGCCCGCAAGGCCCTCGGCGTGAACCTCTCCGACATCGCCGCCAAGGGCGCGGTCCCGCGCGGCTTCCTGCTGACCCTGGCGCTTCCCGACGACTGGACGGAGGCCTGGCTCGCCGGATTCGCGCAGGGGCTTGGCGCGGCGGCCGCGGCGGCCGGCTGCCCGCTGCTGGGCGGCGACACCGTGCGCTCCGGCGGGCCGGCGCTGATCTCCGTCACCCTGCTCGGCGAGGTGCCGACCGGTGCCATCGTGCGGCACCTCGCCGAGCAGGGGTTCACGTCCTCCTGAATCTGGTGCATCAGCTGGCCGCGATCGGTCTTCACGATGGCGTCGCGGGTCGAGCGGGCGAGCACGTTGCGCAGGCCGGAATTGGCGAAGCCAAGATGCTGGGCGCGGGCCGCACCGCCCGGGTGGCGACGGCCGACGTGCCGCTCTCGGAGGCCGCCCGGTGCGCCTGCGCGGCGGAGCCCGCCCTGATCGAGACGGTCCTGACCGGCGGCGACGATTACGAGATCCTCTGTACGGTCGCGCCGGAGCGCCTGGCGGATCTCCGGGCCGAGGCCGCGGCGGCCGGGATCGCCGTCGCCGCCATCGGCACCGTCACCTCAGGCGACGGCCCGCCGCGCTTCGAAATGCGCGATGGCGCCGAGCGCGTGTTCGCGGCCGGGGCCTTCAGCCACTTCTGACACCCGGATCGCGTCCGGTCCCGCGGTCATCGGGCCGGCGGTGTCCCCGGCCGGGTGGCCGATCTGGCGCCGGACCTCGCCGATCATCCCGGCGGCGACCACCGGGATCCAGCGGCCGACCGGGTCCCCGCCCGCGCCGGGCGCCCGGGACAGGGCGCGCTGCAGCACGCGGAGCAGATCGTCCTGGATCGTGACAGGCTGCGCCGCGACCCGCTCGGCGAGCAGGAACCCGACCGCGCCGCTCAACACCTCGATCGTCGCCGCCATCTTGGCGGCCTGGTCGCTGCCCATGGCGAGCCTCCGTCAGAATACAACCAAAAATAGAATATCCGTCGGTTAAGGCGGGGTTAACGGTCGCGACGGCCGCGCCCGATCGCGGTGCGCCGGTCGGTCCGACGGGCACCCTCGCGCGCGCGCCGCGCCACGCCCTCTCTCCCGCCCGGGAGGGGGGACGGGCGCTCCGTGCGGCGCGGGCTCGGCGATCGCCGCCGTCGCGACTCGATCGGCGACGGCTCCGAGCGGTCGTGCCGGGCCCGCAACCCTGCGGGCAGCGGCCGGAGGGAGAAAATCTGCACCATAATGCAATGTTGCGGGCCGCGGACCGCCATTCGCGCCCGGCCGGGAGACGCGATCCCGGCCGCCGCCCGCCCACGCGGCGTTTGCGCTCCCCGGCGAAGTTTGGCAATCAAGGCATTGTTCTGGGAAGGAAAGCCCCGAAACCGAGCACCGCGTCCCATGGCCGTCGTCCGGCGGTCAAGCTCGACAATCACAAGCCCACGCCAGGCACGATAATAACAAGGACGGTCGAATGATTCCCTTGGTCCTGATCATCGCGGGCGGGCTCTGCGCCGTCGCCTACGGCATCGTCACGATTCTCGACGTGATGCGGCGCGACGCCGGCACGCAGCGCATGCAGGAGATCGCCGCCGCCATCGCCGAGGGCGCGCAGGCCTATCTCCGGCGGCAGTACACGACGATCGGCCTCGTCGGCGTCGTCCTGTTCGTCCTCCTCGCGGTCTTCCTCGGGATCAAGGTCGCGGTCGGCTTCCTGATCGGGGCCGTGCTGTCGGGCGCGGCCGGCTTCATCGGCATGAACGTCTCGGTGCGCGCCAATGTCCGCACGGCCCAGGCCGCCTCGACCTCGCTGGGCGGCGGCCTCGACGTCGCCTTCAAGTCGGGGGCGGTGACCGGCATGCTGGTGGCGGGTCTCGCGCTACTGGGCGTCGCCTTCTACTACCTGTTCCTCACCCGCGCGGCCCATCTGGAGCCGTCGAGCCGCGAGGTGATCGACGCCCTCGTGGCGCTGGGCTTCGGCGCCTCGCTGATCTCGATCTTCGCCCGCCTCGGCGGCGGCATCTTCACCAAGGGCGCCGACGTCGGCGGCGACCTTGTCGGCAAGGTCGAGGCCGGCATCCCGGAGGATGATCCGCGCAACCCCGCCACCATCGCCGACAACGTCGGCGACAATGTCGGCGACTGTGCCGGCATGGCGGCCGACCTGTTCGAGACCTACGCGGTCACGGTCGTCGCCACGATGGTGCTGGCCGCGATCTTCTTCTCCGGCGCCGGCGGCAGCAACCGCGACGTCCTCGAGCCGATGATGCTGTACCCGCTCGCCATCGGGTCGGCCTGCATCCTCACCTCCATCGCCGGCACCTACGCGGTGCGGCTCGGCGCGAACCAGTCGATCATGGGCGCCCTCTACAAGGGGCTGATCGCCGCGGGCGTGCTGTCCATCGCGGCGATCGCGGCGGTCAACATGACCCTGCTCGGCGGCTTCTCGACGAGCTTCACCACCTCCACCGGCCTGACCTTCACGTCGGCCGCGCTGTTCGGCTGCGCGGTGATCGGGCTCGCCATCACGGCGCTGATCGTGGTGATCACCGAGTACTATACGGGCACCAACTTCCGCCCGGTGAAGTCGATCGCCGACGCGTCGGTGACCGGTCACGGCACCAACGTGATCCAGGGGCTGGCGATCTCGCTCGAATCGACCGCGCTGCCGGCCATCGTGATCGTGGCGGGCATCATCAGCACCTACGCGCTCGCCGGCCTGTTCGGCATCGCCATCGCGGTCACCGCCATGCTGGCGCTCGCCGGCTTCATCGTGGCGCTGGACGCCTTCGGGCCCGTCACCGACAATGCCGGCGGCATCGCCGAGATGGCGGGCCTGCCCTCCGAGGTGCGCAAGTCGACCGACGCCCTCGACGCGGTCGGCAACACCACCAAGGCGGTGACCAAGGGCTACGCGATCGGCTCGGCCGGGCTCGGGGCGCTGGTACTGTTCGCCGCCTACACGTCGGACCTGAACTACTTCATCGCCCATGCGAGCCCGACGCAGTACCGCTTCTTCCAGGGCGTCAGCGTCGATTTCTCGCTCTCCAACCCGTACGTCGTGGTCGGGCTGCTGCTCGGCGGCCTGATCCCGTTCCTGTTCGCCGGCATCGCCATGACGGCGGTCGGGCGCGCGGCGGGCGCGGTGGTCGAGGAGGTCCGGCGCCAGTTCCGGGCCAAGCCCGGGATCATGCAGGGCACCGACAGGCCGGATTACGGGCGGGCGGTGGACATGCTGACCCGCGCGGCGATCAAGGAGATGATCATCCCGTCGCTGCTGCCGGTCCTCTCGCCGGTGGTGCTGTTCTTCGTGATCCAGTTCATCGCCGGGAAGAGCCAGGCCTTCGCCACCGTGGGCGCGAGCCTGCTCGGCGTGATCCTCACCGGGCTCTACGTGGCGATCTCGATGACCTCGGGCGGCGGCGCCTGGGACAACGCCAAGAAGTACATCGAGGACGGCCACCACGGCGGCAAAGGCTCGGACGCCCACAAGGCCGCGGTGACCGGCGACACGGTGGGCGACCCCTACAAGGACACCGCCGGCCCGGCGGTGAACCCGGCGATCAAGATCACCAACATCATCGCCCTGCTGCTGCTCGCCGTGCTGGCGCACAGCTGAGGTCCGCGAGGCCCGGAACGGCCGACGGGGCCGGGCTCCGCGCGAGCCCGGCCCCGCCCGTCTCGCCGTGTGCGCTCCCGCACGCGACGGTCAGCCCCGCGGCGCAGCACCTTGGCATCGCGGCGCCGCAGCGCCACCTCGGCGCCGGATTAAACCCGGACGCGGCCCCCGCCGCATCAGCACGAGGTAACCCATGCCGTCCCTGCTCGACCCGATCCGCGTCGGCGCCATCGAGGCGAAGAACCGGATCTTCATGGCGCCGCTGACCCGCGGTCGCGGCACCCGCGAGCACGTTCCGACCCCGATCATGGCCGAGTACTACGCCCAGCGCGCCGGCGCGGGCCTGATCCTCACCGAGGCCACCGGCATCAGCCAGGAGGGGCTGGGCTGGCCCTACGCGCCGGGCATCTGGTCCGACGCCCAGGTCGACGCGTGGCGGCCGGTCGTGAAGGCCGTCCACGACAGGGGCGGCAAGATCGTCTGCCAGATCTGGCACATGGGCCGGATGGTCCACGCGGACTTCCTCGGCGGCGCCAAGCCGGTCTCGTCCTCGCCGACGACGGCTCCCGACCAGGCCCACACCTATTCCGGCAAGAAGCCCTACAGCGAGGCCCGCGCCCTCGAGGTGTCCGAGATCCCGCGCCTGCTCGCCGATTACGAGAGGGCCACCGCCAACGCCCTGGCGGCCGGGTTCGACGGGGTGCAGATCCACGCCGCGAACGGCTACTTGATCGACGAGTTCCTCCGCGACGGCACCAACCACCGCACCGACCAGTACGGCGGCTCCGTCGAGAACCGCGTGCGGCTCCTGCGCGAGGTGACCGGGGCGGTGGCGAAGGTCGCCGGGCCGGAGCGGACGGGCGTCCGCCTCTCGCCGAACGGCGCGATCCAGGGCTGCAACGACTCGAACCCGGAGCCGCTCTTCGTCGCCGCCGCCCAGGTGCTCGCCGATGCCGGGATCGCCTTCCTGGAGATGCGCGAGCCGGGGCCGAACGGCACCTTCGGCAAGGCCGACCACCCGCCGATCGCCCCGGCGATGCGGCGCGTGTTCCGCAACCCGATGATCCTGAACGCCGATTACGACGGGATCAGCGGCCAGAAGGCCCTGGATGCCGGAGAGGCGGACGCCATCGCGTTCGGCCGGACGTTCATCGCGAACCCGGACCTCGTCGAGCGCATCGCCAAGGGCGCGCCGCTCAACAAGGACGACGCCGCGACGTGGTACAGCCAGGGCCCCGAGGGCTACGTCGACTACCCGACCCTGGCCGAATCCCGCGCCGCCTGACGCCCAGCCGTCGGCACCTCTGCCGCGCCTCGCGCGGGCGCGGCAGGGCGGGTGCGGCAGGGCGGGTGCGGCAGGAAAGCGCGGCGGTTCCTTGGCAGCGGCCCGTCGCGCACCTATGTGAGGACGGGACCATGGATGTGCCTGCACCTCACCCGCTTGCGGAAGCCGGACCGACCGACGGGCGCTGGAGCGCAACGGCCCGGATCGCCGAACTGCGCGACCTCGCGATCCTCGATTCCGAGCCGGAGCCGCTCTACGACGACCTCGTGCGCGTCGCCGCCTACGTCTGCCGGGCCCCGGTCGCGCTGGTCAGCCTGGTCGACGCCGAGCGGCAATGGTTCAAGTCGGAGGTGGGCCTCGGCAAGCGCGAGCTGCCGATCACCTGCTCGGTCTGCGCCCACACGATCGAGGCCGGCGACCTCCTCATCATCCCCGACCTGACCGCCGACGCGCGGACCACCGAGAATCCCCTGGTCACCGGGGCGCCGGCCTTCCGGTTCTACGCGGGCGCGGTGATCCGCGGCAGCCACGGCATCCCCCTCGGTGCGCTCTGCGTGCTGGACCGCGTCCCGCGGCCGGCGGGGCTCGATTCGGAGCAGACCGCGACCCTGCTGGCGCTGGCGCGCCAGATCTCGAGCCTGCTGGAGCACCGCAGGACGCTGGCGCAGGTCGCCGCCCGCGAGGCGGAGATCGCCGCGAGCGAGCGCCGCTTCCGCGTGATGACCTCGGCGATGCCCCAGATGGTCTGGACCACGCGGCCGGACGGGTTCCACGACTACTACAACGACCGCTGGTACGAGTTCACCGGCGTCCCGTACGGCTCCACGGACGGCGAGGGCTGGAACGGGGTGTTCCATCCCGAGGACCAGGAGCGGGCCTGGGCGCGCTGGCGCCACTGCCTCGCGACCGGCGATCCCTACGAGATCGAGTACCGCTTGCGCCACCGCAGCGGCGAGTACCGCTGGACCCTCGGGCGGGCCATGCCGATCCGGGACGCCGAGGGGCGGATCGAGCGCTGGTTCGGGACCTGCACCGACATCGACGACCTGAAGCGCGCCGAGGCCGAGGCCCGCAAGCTCGCGGCGATCGTCGAGACCTCCAAGGATTTCATCGGGCTCTGCACCCTCGAGGGCGCGATCACCCACCTCAACGAGGCGGCGCTGGCCCTGGTCGGCCTGCCCGATCTCGCGGCCGCCCGCGCGAAGACGGTGCCCGACTTCTTCACCGACGACAGCCGCCGGATCCTGGCCGAGACCGTGATGCCGGCGGTGCGCCGGGACGGGTTCTGGGAGGGCGAACTCGCCTTCCGGCACTTCGTCACCGGCGAGCCCCTGGCCGTGCTCTACAACATCTTCCCGGTGCGCGACCCGACCGGGACGGAACTCGGCTACGCCACCGTCACCCGCGACCTGCGCGAGGCCAAGCGCGCCGAGGAAGCCCGCGACCTGCTGATCCGCGAGCTGTCCCACCGGATCAAGAACATCTTCGCGGTGGTCGGCGGCCTCGCCGCCCTGACCGCCCGGAGCGACCCCGCGGCCAAGCCCTTCGTGGCGGCCTTCCGCGAGCGGCTCGGCGCCCTGGCCCGAGCCCACGAGTACGTCCGCCCGCACTCCCCCGACAGCGCCCCGCCGGTCGCCGGGCAGACGGTGCTCGGGCTGATGCGCCTGATCATGGCCGCCTACGAGGAGAACGGGCGGGCCCGCGTGGTGATCTCGGGGGACGATGCCGAGATCGGCGAGCGCACCGCCACGGCCCTCGCGCTGATCATGCACGAGCAGGCCACCAACGCGGTCAAGTACGGCGGGCTCTCGACGCAGGCGGGCGGCGTCTCGCTGAGCGGGATCCGCGAGGCGGGCCGCTACACGCTGACCTGGCGCGAGGAGGGCGGCCCGCAGGTTGCCGGCGCACCGTCCCGGAAGGGGTTCGGGACGGTGCTGGCCGAGCGCAGCGTCGCCGGCCAGCTCGACGGGGAGCTGGAGCACGACTGGGCGCCGGGCGGTCTCCTGATGCGGCTCAGCGTCCCGCTCGAGAACCTGCGGACCTGACGTGGCCCGGATGCCGGCCCGGATGCCGGCCGCGCCCGGGCCGGATCTCGTCGTCCTCGACTTCGACGGCACGCTGGCCGACAGCTTCGCGTGGTTCTGCTCGGTCCTGAACGGCGTCGCCGACCGCTACCGGTTCCGCCGGGTCGAGGCCCACGAGGTCGAGGAGCTGCGGCTGCAGGGCGCCCGGGCGATCGTCGCCCATCTCGGCATCCCGCGCTGGAAGCTGCCGCTCATCGCCCGCCACATGCACGCGCTGGCCGCCCGCGACGCCGCGCAGATCGCGCTGTTTCCCGGCGTCCCGGCGATGCTGGCCGCGATCGCGGAGGCGGGCGTGCCGCTGGCGATCCTGTCGTCGAATCGCGCCGACACGGTGCGGCGGGTGTTCGGGCCGGACAATGCCGCCCGCATCGGCGCCTACGCCTGCGGGGCGTCGATCTTCGGGAAGGCGCGCCGGCTGCGGGCGCTGCTCGCGCGGACCGGGGTGCCGCCGCACCGGGCCCTCTGCGTCGGCGACGAGATCCGCGACCTCGAGGCGGCGCGGGTGCTGGGCTGCCCGTTCGGGGCCGTGGCCTGGGGCTACACCGACCCGCGGGCCCTGGCGTCCCGCGGCCCCGAGCACCTGTTCCCGGAGCCCGGGGCGATCGCCCGCCTGGTGGCGGGCGCGGCCGGTCACATGCCGCGGTTGGCGCCCGGCACGACGCTGGTGCCGCTGCCGCTGCCGAACGGCTCGTAGCGGGTCAGGCCGCGGAACAGCTGGCTGAGGAAGGCGCGGTCGGCGCCGCTCGTCGGCGTCGTGCGCTCGATGAAGTCGAAGATCCGCCCGTCCTGCAGGCCGTAGAGGGCCACGCGCTCGACCTTGAAGGCGGGGGTGAAGTACACGGCCGTGACCTTCTGGTCCTCGACCTGCTCGCCCAGGAACATGATCGTCCGGCGGGTGTTCTGCGAGATGTAGTACCAGGACTTGTTGCCCACCGTGGACACGGTCGAGGGCGTGCCCAGGATCTGCAGCACCTGCTCGGGGCCCATGCCGGGCTTGATCGTGGCGAGCGCCGCCTGATCGACCTGGTAGCCGTGGCGCAGCTCCTCGCCGATGCAGCCCGACAGACCGGTTGCCGCGAGGCCGAGCAGGGCGAGGCGCGCGAAGGACTGGACGAAACGGCGCCGCATCGGGCCCCCAGAGAGCGTGTTGACGGACGGGGCGCGACCGTCGCCGCCGGCACGGGGCTCCGACGGCGCTTGCGCCCTGGGCGTGGGTTGCCGTACCGCGGGGTTATGGCTTTGACAAGGCAAGCTTGGCCACAGTGGGCCGGGGTTCCGCATCGATGATCGCCGGGTTGTTCCGCCGCGCCGGCGCGCGCCGCCGCGCCGTCGAGGGGCTGCACGTCGCCCTGAGCGAGGCCGCGCGCCGGCCGGGCCTCTACACGGATCTCGGCGTGCCCGACACCGTGGAGGGCCGGTTCGAATCCCTGTGCCTGCACGCGATCCTGGTCCTGCGCCGGCTGAACCGGCTGCCGCCGCCGGCCGCCGAGGTGGCGCAGGATCTGGTGAATTCCGTCTTCACCCAGCTCGACGCCTCCCTGCGCGAGCTGGGTGTCGGCGACATGGGCGTGTCCAAGCGGATGAAGAAGCTCGGCGCCGCCTTCTACGGCCGCGCCGAGGGCTACGACGCGGCCCTGGAGGCCGGCGACGCCGCCGCCCTGGCGGCCGCCCTCGTCCGCAACGTGCTCGGCGGCGAGGGGGACGGGCGCGGTCTCGCCGCCTACGTGCGGGCGGCCGACGCCGCCCTCGCCGGGGCCGATCTCGACGGGCTGCTCGGGGCCGGGCCGCCCTTCCCGGAGCCCGACGGCTTCGCGCCGGCACCGGCCGGCCCTGACCACGGAGGACGCCCATGAGCCGCGATGCCAGCAGCCGCGATGCCGGACAGGACGCTTTCCCGCTCGCGCGCTGGGTCAATGTCGAGCGCCTGCCCCAGGGGCGCGGCGCCGTCACCGTGGAGGCGACCCCGGCCGAGTGCGCGGCGCTGGCCGCCGATTTCGGCATCCCGGGGATCCGCGACCTCGTCGGGCGCTTCGCCATCGCGGGGGCGACCAGCCGCCTCACCGTGACCGGCACCGTGGAGGCCCTGGTGACCCAGGTCTGCACCGTCAGCCTCGAGCCCTTCGAGGCGCCGGTCCGGGAGCCGGTCGAGGTGGTGTTCACCGACACCGACCGGCTCGCCGGCACCGATGCCGAGGACGCCGACATCCCCGACCCCCTGGTCGGCGGCCGCATCGATTTCGGCGCGCTCACCGCCGAGTTCCTGGCGCTGGGCCTCGACCCGTACCCGCGCAAGCCCGGCATCGCCTTCGAGCCGGTCGTGGCGGGCGACGACGCGGGGCCCCTCGACGGCCTGCGCACGCTCCGCGACCGCGACGGCTGAGGCCGCCGCGTCCGGCCGGAACCGCCGGCCGTCCGATTTCATTTGCCCGCCGGGCCGGTATCGCTATGGTCCGCCGCGCCCGGCGGGCCCCGTCCCGCCGCCGTCCGACCCCTTTCCCGCCGAGACCCGCGACCCGCTACCGACATGTCCCAACGCGTGTGCATCTCGCTCGACGCCATGGGTGGCGACCACGGGCCCACCACGGTCGTGCCCGGCGCGGCGCTGGCCCGGGAGCGCCATCCCGGCACCACCTTCCTGATGTTCGGCGACGAGGCGGTGATCGCGCCCCTGGTCGCCAAGGAGCCCCGGCTCAAGGACTGCGTCGAGATCCGCCACACCAGCGTGGCCGTGGCCATGGACGACAAGCCGAGCCAGGCGGTGCGCCAGGGCCGGGGCAAGTCGTCGATGTGGCAGGCGATCCAGGCGGTCCGCGACGGGCAGGCCGATGCCTGCGTGTCGGCCGGCAACACCGGCGCGCTGATGGCGATGTCGAAGATCTGCCTGAAGACCATGTCGGGCATCGAGCGGCCGGCCATCGCCTGCCTGTGGCCGACCGTGCGCGGCGAGAGCGTCGTGCTCGACGTCGGCGCCACCATCGGCACGGATGCCGAGCACCTCGTCGAGATGGCCGTGATGGGCTCGGCCATGGCGCGCATCGTGTTCGACCTCGACCGCCCCACCGTCGGCCTGCTCAACGTCGGCACCGAGGAGATGAAGGGCAACGAGGCGGTCAAGGAGGCCGCCCGGATCCTGCGCGAGATGGAGAGCCCCGGCCTGACCTATCACGGCTTCGTCGAGGGCACCGATCTCGGGCGCGGCACGGTCGACGTGGTCGTGACCGAGGGGTTCACCGGCAACATCGCCCTCAAGACCGCCGAGGGCACCGCCAAGCAGATCGGCACCTATCTCCGCGCCGCCATGACCCGGACGCTGGCCGCCAAGATCGGCGCCCTGTTCGCCCGGCAGGCCTTCAAGGCCCTCAAGGACAAGATGAACCCGAGCCGGGCCAATGGCGGGGTGTTCCTCGGCCTCGAGGGCATCGTGATCAAGAGCCACGGCTCGGAGAACGCGCAGGGCTTCGCCGCGGCGATCGATCTGGCGCACGACATGGCGCGCCACGACATGATCCGCACGATCCGCGAGATGCTCGACCAGACGGCGGCGCTGGCGCCGGCCTGACGCCGGCCCCCGGCCTCCGTCGACGGACGGGATGGAAATCGGACGCCCGCGGCCTCACAACCGAAGATTGTGAATCCGGTGTCGTCCGGGAAGGACAATGATGGCAACCCTCCGCACTGACCCCGAGCAGCACCGGCGCGCGCCCCCCCTGCGCTCGGTGGTGGTCGGGACCGGATCGAGCCTGCCGGCGCGGGTGGTGACGAACGCCGATCTGGCCGAGCGGGTGGACACCTCCGACGCGTGGATCGTCCAGCGGACCGGGATCCGCCAGCGCCACCTCGCGGGCCCCGACGAGACCACCTCGGTCCTCGGCACGCGCGCCGCCAGGGCCGCCCTGGACGATGCCGGGCTGAGCGCGGACGACATCGACCTCGTGATCTGCGCCACCTCGACGCCGGACCACACCTTCCCGGCGACCGCGACCCAGATCCAGGCGGCCCTGGGCATCCATCAGGGCGCGGCCTTCGACCTGCAGGCGGTCTGCGCCGGCTTCGTCTTCGCGGTCTCGACCGCCGACAAGTTCCTGACCACGGGGGCCGCCCGCCGGGCCCTCGTGATCGGCGCCGAGACCTTCTCGCGGATCGTCGACTGGGAGGACCGCACCACCTGCGTGCTGTTCGGCGACGGCGCCGGTGCCATCGTGCTGGAAGCGCAGGAGGGGGCCGGGGACCGCGGCGTCCTCAGCGCGAGCCTGCGGTCGGACGGCCGCCACCGGGAGAAGCTCTACGTCGACGGCGGCCCCGGCTCCACCGGCACCACCGGCCACCTGCGCATGGAGGGCCGCGACGTGTTCCGGTTCGCCGTCGGGCAGGTCACCGACGTGATCGTCGAGGCCTTCGCGCAGGCGGGCATCACCGCGGAGGAGCTCGACTGGTTCGTGCCGCATCAGGCCAACCGCCGGATCATCGAGGCCTCGGCCGACAAGCTCGGGATCGCCCGGGACAAGATCGTCCTGACGGTGGACCGCCACGGCAACACCTCGGCGGCCTCGATTCCCCTGGCCCTCGACGTGGCGCGGCGGGACGGCCGCATCCGGGCGGGCGACCTCGTGATGATCGAGGCGATCGGCGGCGGGTTCAGCTGGGGCGCGGCGCTGATCCGCTGGTGAGGTTCGGGCGGCGCGCCCGAAACGATTCGCTGCCCCGGTGCGGTTGACCGGGGGCGGAGCGCCGATTAGCGTGCCGGATCATAGGGATACGCCTTCAGCGTTCGGCGCGGCCACGGGTGCCGCGCCGCGCGTCATGGGGCGAGCGATGCGGGCGAGGGGACACGGCATGGCAGGCAAGACGGTGACGCGCGCCGACTTGAGCGAGGCCGTCTACCACCAGGTGGGCCTGTCGCGGACCGAGTCGGCCGCCCTCGTCGAGACCGTGCTGTCCGAGATCTGCAGCTGCCTCGCGAGCGGCGAGACGGTGAAGCTGTCCTCGTTCGGCTCCTTCGTGGTGCGCAGCAAGGGCAAGCGCGTCGGCCGCAATCCCAAGACCGGGGTCGAGGTCGCGATCGAGCCGCGGCAGGTGATGGTGTTCAAGCCCTCCAACGTGCTCAAGGCCAAGATCAACGGCCTGAACGGCGCCGGCGATCACGACGACGAGTGAGCGCGCGTCGCTGTCCGGGCACAGTCCGGGCGCGGGCCTGAAACGCGGCCGCGTCGGCGGTCTCTTCAGGCTTGAGTGCGGCTTCGCGAGCCGGCAAGATCGGGCCGCTTCGCCCCGCTCCGTAAGACGCCCATGCCGCCAGCCCTCGCCGCCGCACCGACCGACGAACCGCCGACCGGAATCGGCGAGAAGAGCGCCCACGCGTTCCGGACGATCAGCGAGGTGGCCGAGGAACTCGACGTGCCCCAGCACGTGCTGCGGTTCTGGGAGACCCGCTTCGGGCAGATCCGCCCCGTGAAGCGGGCGGGCGGGCGGCGCTATTACCGGCCCCAGGACATCGAACTCGTCGCCGGCATCCGCCACCTCCTGCACGTGCAGCGCTACACCATCGCGGGGGCGCAGCGGGTCCTCAAGGAGAACGGCGTCCGCTTCGTCCAGGCGGTCGGCCGCGGCGAGGCCGTGGCGGCCGAGCCCCTGCTTCAGGAGGTCGAGACGGAGGCCGGAAGCCGGGCCGGGAGCCGGGGCGACGCGCTCGACGGCCCGGACCGGGCGGCCCTGGCCGCGGCCCTGGACGAGCTGCGGNGGCCGGAAGCCGTGCCGGGGGCCGCGGCGACGCGCTCGACGGCCCGGACCTGGCGGCCCTGGCCGCGGCCCTGGACGAGCTGCGGGCCTGCCGCGCCCTGCTCGACGGGCTGCGCGACCTGCCCGACGCGGAGGCCTGAGCGGCCTCGCGGGACGCGACCGCCCCGGCATCGCGCCCTGCGGGCGAACTTTCCGGCGACAACTCGCGTTGTCGCCCGCATGGCCGCGCCCAAACCCAAGTTGACGCCCAGCCAGGAACTGATGGCCCGCATCATGCGGATCGTCCGCTCCTGCCCGGAGGCGGCCTCCGAAGTCCTCGAACTGATGTTCCTCGTCAGCCAGATCGAGGCGGCCACCGGCGTCGACCGGGAGTACCGCGACGCCAAGCGGGTGATCAGCCGCCTGCGCAATCCGCTCTGGGAGATGGGTCCCACCGACCGGGAGAAACTCCTGGCCGCGGCCGAGACGATCCGCCGGGTCTGCCGGCTGGCCGAGGACGAGATTCCCCCCGTGCCGGTGGCCGATGCCGGGGAGCGGGCGCGGGTCGAGGGGCGGCTCGCCGCCGCGCTGGCCGGCGAGTTCGACGCCGCGCAGATCGCCCGCATCACCGGGATCGTCGCGGCGGCCCTCCAGAATTAAGCCGTCGCCCGGGCCCTCGACGCCCGTGCAGGGCGTCCCCACATGGTCTGGACCGATGAACGGGGCATCCGGACGCGTGTCCGGGGAGAGGTCCCGGGTCGGCTTTGGAGAGACGCTGCCATGATCGCCCTACGTCCGCTCGCCGCGCTGCTCGCAGGGAGCATGGCACTGGCCGGGCCCGCCCTGGCCCAGGCGCCGTCCAGTCGAACCAAGACGGTGGCGCCCGGCAAGACGGTCCGCATCGAGATCGCGCCGAACCTCAAGAAGGATTGTTCTCCTGGGCCGATGCCCGAGTTCAAGGTCTCGGGCCCGCCGAAGAACGGGTCGGTGATCACCAAGGTCGGCAAGCTGAAGACGCCGGCGAGCTACCGCTGCCCCAACAAGGAGGCGGCCGTCCAGGCGCTGTTCTACCAGCCCAACAACGGATTCACCGGCACCGACGAGGTGACGTTCGAGGTCAAGAGCTCCGACGGCCAAGTCCAGACGCAGACCGTGAAGATCACGGTCGGGGGCGCGGGTACCAAATCGGGAGACGACGGCAAGAAAGAGGGCACGGATTTGTGAGCAGGCTCTGGCCGACCCGGTCTCTGAGCAGTTCTGCCGCCGGGGCAGCCGTCCGGGGGCGGCACGGAGTCTCGTCTGTGCCGCCTTCAGCGCTCCGGAGTGTTGCATGCAATCGACATGCCGGGCGCCATGCTCGCCGCACTGCGACAAAAGCGGGCCTGTCGGTTGCATCCGAGCCGAGACAGGATGAAGCTGTCACGGTCTGAGAGGGTTATCGAATGCCGATGCATGCGACGAACGACCTTTTCCAGAGCTTCGCCCGAGGGTACGAGGCCCGCCGCGACACGGAGATGACGCTCTCCGAGTACCTGGAGGCCTGTCGCGACGAGCCCCTGATGTACGCCTCGGCCGCCGAGCGCATCCTCGCGGCGATCGGCGAGCCGGAATTCGTGGACACCGCCAGGGATTCGCGCCTCGGCCGGATCTTCATGAACCGGACGATCCGGACCTACCCGGCCTTCCGCGAATTCTACGGCATGGAGGAGACGATCGAGCGGATCGTCTCGTTCTTCCGCCACGCCGCGCAGGGGCTGGAGGAACGCAAGCAGATCCTCTACCTGCTCGGGCCGGTGGGCGGCGGTAAGTCGTCGCTGGCCGAGCGGCTGAAGCTCCTGATGGAGGTTCACCCCGTCTACGTACTCAAGGCTGGGGACGAGGTGTCGCCGGTCTTCGAGAGCCCGCTGGGCCTGTTCGACCCTGAGACGATGGGCGAGGAGATCCAGCGCCGCTACGGCATCCCGCGCCGGCGGCTGACCGGCCTGATGAGCCCCTGGGCGCTGAAGCGCCTCGACGAGTTCAACGGCGACATCTCGCGCTTCAAGGTGATCAAGGTCCGGCCCTCGCGCCTGCGCCAGATCGCCATCGCCAAGACCGAGCCGGGCGACGAGAACAACCAGGACATCTCCTCGCTCGTCGGCAAGGTCGACATCCGCCGCCTGGAGACCCTGTCCCAGGCCGATCCCGACGCCTACTCGTACTCGGGCGGCCTGAACCGGGCGAACCAGGGCATCCTCGAGTTCGTCGAGATGTTCAAGGCGCCGATCAAGATGCTGCACCCGCTGCTCACGGCGACGCAGGAGGGCAACTACGTCGGCACCGAGAATATCGGCGCTATCCCGTTCACCGGCGTGATCCTGGCCCACTCGAACGAGGCCGAGTGGCAGTCCTTCAAGACCAACAAGAACAACGAGGCCTTCATCGACCGGATCTACGTGATCAAGGTCCCGTACTGCCTGCGCGTCACCGAGGAGCAGCGGATCTACGAGAAGCTGATCTCCGGCTCGGAACTGTCGGACGCGGCCTGCGCGCCCGGCACGCTGGAGATGCTGGCGCGGTTCTCGGTGCTGTCGCGGCTGCGCGAGCACGCCAATTCCAACGTCTTCTCGAAGATGCGGGTCTACGACGGCGAGTCGCTCCGCGAGGTCGATCCCCGCGCCCGCTCGATGCAGGAGTACAAGGATACGGCCGGTGTCGACGAGGGCATGGACGGGATCTCGACCCGCTTCGCCTTCAAGGTGCTGGCCGCGACCTTCAACCACGACACCACCGAGGTCTCGGCCGACCCGGTGCACCTGATGTACGTGCTGGAGCAGTCGCTGCGCCGCGAGCAACTGCCGCCCGAGACCGAGAAGAAGTACCTGGAATTCATCAAGACCGAGCTGGCCCCGCGCTACGCGGAGTTCATCGGCCACGAGATCCAGAAGGCCTACCTCGAATCGTACCACGATTACGGGCAGAACCTGTTCGATCGGTACATCGACTACGCCGACGCCTGGATCGAGGACCAGGACTTCAAGGACGCCGAGACCGGCCAGCTCATGAACCGGGAACTCCTGAATCAGGAGCTGACCAAGATCGAGAAGCCCGCCGGCATCGCGAACCCGAAGGACTTCCGCAACGAGGTGGTGAAGTTCGCCCTGCGCTCCCGGGCGCAGCACGGCGGCCGCAACCCGAGCTGGACCAGCTACGAGAAGCTGCGCGAGGTGATCGAGCGGCGGATGTTCTCCCAGGTGGAGGAGCTGCTGCCGGTGATCTCCTTCGGCTCGAAGAAGGACGGCGAGACCGAGAAGAAGCACGGCGAGTTCGTCGAGCGCATGGTCGCGCGCGGCTACACCGAGCGGCAGGTCCGCCGCCTGGTGGAATGGTACATGCGGGTGAAGCAGGCCGGCTGAGGGGCGACGGGGCCCGGCCGGTCCGATCGATCGGCCGGGCCCCGTTCCGACCCTCCGCCGCCACAGTTTCGGACGACCGGCCGGCGAAGATCGCGGCCCTGCTGCCGAAGAGGGATCCTTCCCTCCGGTGACAGCATGGTACGACAGGGGTCCGGACCCGGCCGGAGCACGCGGACGAGGGTTTTCGCAGCGGATGCACATCGTCGACCGACGTTTGAACCCGGGCGGCAAGAGCCTCCCGAACCGCCAGCGCTTCCTGAGGCGCGTGAAGGACGTGGCCCAGCGCGCGGTGCGCGAATCCGCCCGCGAGAAGGACATCAAGGATCTCGGCAAGGACGGCCGCGTCACCGTGCCGGCGGACGGCGTCCGGGAGCCGCGCTTCTCGCGCCAGCCCGGCACGGGCCTGCAGGACCACATCCTGCCCGGCAACAAGACCTACGTGGAGGGCGACACGATCGAGCGCCCCCCGGGCAGCGGCGGCGGTCGCGGGGCCGGCGAGGGTGGGGAGGGCGGCGAGAACAGCGAGGACGCGTTCCGCTTCGTCCTGACCCGAGAGGAGTTCCTGGAGCTGTTCCTCGAGGATCTCGAACTGCCGGATCTCGCCAAGCGGCGGCTGGCCGTGGTCGAGACCGAGGGCCTGCGCCGGGCCGGCTACACGGTCACCGGCTCGCCGGCGAATCTCGCGCTGACCCGCACCCTGCGCAACTCGATGTCGCGGCGGATCGCCCTCAAGCGCCCGAAGCCCGACGAGGTCGCGGCCCTGGAGGCCCGGCTCGCCGCCCTCGCCGAGGGACACCCGGAGCGGCCGGACCTGGAGCAGGCGCTGTTCCGGCTGCGCGAGCGCTCGAAGCGCATCCCCTACGTCGACCCGATCGACCTGCGCTTCCGCCGGTTCGAGCCCTATCCGCGGCCGATCGCGCAAGCCGTGATGTTCTGCCTGATGGATGTGTCCGGCTCGATGACCGAGCACATGAAGGACCTCGCCAAACGGTTCTACATCCTGCTGCACATCTTCCTGACGCGCCGCTACCGGCACGTCGAGATCGTGTTCATCCGCCACACCGACCGGGCCACCGAGGTGGACGAGGAGACGTTCTTCGGCTCCCGCGAGACCGGCGGCACCCTGGTCTCGTCGGCGCTCGTGGAGATGAAGCGCGTCATCGCCGAGCGCTACGACCCGAACGACTGGAACATCTACGCCGCCCAGGCCTCGGACGGCGACAACGTCTCCTCCGACGGGCCGACCTCCACGGAGCTGCTGCGGTCGCACATCCTGCCGGCCTGCCAGCACTTCGCCTATCTGGAGGTCGGGGACGAGAACGGCCCCCGCGCCGGCTTCGTCGAGCACCGCACCACCCTGTGGCGGACCTACGAGGCCATCGCCAAGGCCGGCGGCCCGATCGCCATGCGCAAGGTCAACCACCGCCGGGAGATCTACCCGGTCTTCCGCGAGCTGTTCGGGCGCAAGGAAGGCCGCGCCGAGGCGGAGGCGTAGGTTTGTCCCCTCCCCCCTGTGGGGAGGGGTAGGGGTGGGGGTGGTTCAGAAAGGATCGCCGCGGTGCCTCCTGCACCACCCCCACCCCCGGCCCCTCCCCACCAGGGGGAGGGGAGAATGCGATGAGGGTTTCATGGTGACCAGCCTGAGCCGATCCAAGGTGAGTGCGCCGGCCGTGAAGGTCGATAAGCCGCTGTTCACCGGCAACGACTGGGATTTCGACACGATCCGGCGGATCCACGACGCCTGCGAGGCCGTGGCGGGGCCACAGCTCGGCCTGTCGTGGTACCCGAACCAGATCGAGATCATCACGGCCGAGCAGATGCTCGACGCCTACGCGTCGATCGGCATGCCGCTGTTCTACAAGCACTGGTCGTTCGGCAAGCACTTCGCCCAGCACGAGGCCGGCTACCGCCGTGGGCTGATGGGTCTCGCCTACGAGATCGTCATCAACTCCGACCCGTGCATCTCCTACGTGATGGAGGAGAACACGGCGACCATGCAGACGCTGGTCATCGCGCACGCCGCCTTCGGCCACAACCACTTCTTCAAGAACAACTACCTGTTCCGGCAGTGGACCGACGCCGAGGGCATCCTCGACTACCTGGACTTCGCCAAGGGTTTCATCGCCCGCTGCGAGGAGCGCTACGGCCATCAGGCGGTGGAGCAGGTGCTCGACGCCGCCCACGCGCTGATGAGCCAGGGCGTCCACCGCTACCCGCGCAAGAAGCGGCCCGACCTCGCCTCCGAGCAGCGGCGCGAACGCGAGCGGATCGAGCACGGCGAGCAGATCTACAACGACCTCTGGCGCACCCTGCCGCAGAAGATCGGCACGGCGCGTCCGGACGTGGCGGCGGAGCGGCGCAAGGCGCTGCTGGAGCTGCCCCAGGAGAATATCCTTTATTTCCTGGAGAAGGTCGCGCCGCGGCTGCGCCCCTGGCAGCGCGAGATCCTGCGGATCGTGCGCCTCGTGGCGCAGTATTTCTACCCGCAGCGCCAGACCAAGGTGATGAACGAGGGCTGCGCCACCTACTGCCACTACCGGATCATGAACGCCCTGTCGGAATCCGGGCAGATCACCGAGGCGGCCTATCTCGAGTTCCTGCAGTCCCACACCAACGTCATCCGACAGCCGAACTACGACGACCGCTCCTACGGCGGCCACAATCCCTACGCGATCGGCTTCGCCATGATGCAGGACATCGCCCGCATCGCCGAGCAGCCGACCGAGGAGGACCGGGTATGGTTCCCCGACATCGCCGGGGTCGGCGACGCCATGGCGGTCCTGCGCGACTGCTGGGAGAATTACCGGGACGAGAGCTTCATCCAGCAGTTCCTGTCGCCCAAGCTGATGCGCGACCTGCGCCTGTTCCACGTGGTCGACGATCCGGAGGAGCCGGAACTGCGGGTGGAGGCGATCCACGACGAGCGCGGCTACCGCAAGCTGCGCCGCTCCTTCGCGCGTCAGTACGACGTGGCGTGGCTCGATCCCGACATCGAGGTGGTGGACGTGGACCTGGAGGGCGACCGGCGCCTGATCCTGCACCACAAGGCGATCAACAAGATCACCCTGCAGAAGGACGACGCCAAGCGCGTGCTGCAGCACCTCGCCGACCTCTGGGGCTACGACGTGGTGCTCAAGGAGATCGAGCCCGCCACCGGCACGGTGCTGGGCGAGATCACCGCCAGCGCGCGGCCGATCTTCTTCTGACGGGGCGTCCGGTCGAGCATTCCGATGGAGGCAGCCCTCCCTCGTCACGAGCGCAGCGATGTGACCCAGGGTTGCGCGACATCCGTGTGTGTAGCGCCGACTGGATGGCGTCGCTCCGCTCGCGAAGACGACACCGGCGGCTCGAGCGGTCTCTCTCGATGAGGGCGGCGCTTCGGAGAGCCTCGTGATTGCCTCGGCGGTACTCCCGTGCTGCATGGGGCGATGACCGCCACGATCCTCACCCTCGCCGAGACCAGCGACTTCCTCGACCGCGAGTTCCCGCAGATGCAGGCGGGCGGGCGGGCCTACCACCTCGAGGCCGTGGGACCGCTCGCGGCGCGGATGCGGCTGGAGGCCCACGAGCGCTTCCTCCGGCCCGGCGCCACCGTCTCGGGGCCGGCCATGATGGCGCTCGCCGACTACGCCCTCTACGCGGCGATCCTGGCCAATATCGGTCCGGTGGCGCTCGCGGTGACGACGAGCCTCACCTTCAACTTCCTGCGGAGGCCCGCCACCGGGGATCTCGTGGCCGAATGCCGGCTGCTCAAGCTCGGCCGGCGCCTCGCTGTCGGCGAGGTGTCGATCACCGCCGCGGGCAACCCCGACCTCGTCTGCCACGCCACCGGCACCTACTCGATCCCGCCGCGCTGACGCGCCGCAGCAAGGACGGGGGCCGGCCTCAGCCGGCCCGCGCCTCGGCGAGCCGTGCGGCGTAGCGGGCGATCAGGTCGACCTCCAGGTTGAGCCGGTCCCCCTGCCGCCGCTCCCCCCAGGTGGTGACCTGGAGCGTGTGCGGGATCAGCAGCACCGAGAACAGGTCGTCCTCGACCGCATTCACGGTGAGCGAGGTGCCGTCGAGGCAGACCGAGCCCTTCTCGGCGATGAACTTGGCCAAGTTCGACGGCGCCCGGAGGGTGAAGCGCTCGCTGGCGCCCCAGGCATCGGCCGTGACACGCGCGCGCTCCACGATCTCGGCGAGGCCGTCGACGTGGCCGGTGACCAGGTGGCCGCCCAGCTCGTCGCCGATCTTCAGGGAGCGCTCGAGGTTGATCCGCGTGCCCGCGACCCAGGCGCCCACCGTGGTGCGCGCCAGCGTCTCGGCGGCGGCGTCCACCGCGAAGACGCAGCCGTTCTCCGCCGGCTCCACCGACACGGCCGTGAGGCACGGGCCCGCGCAGGCGATCGAGGCGCCGATCGCGATCGTGGCCGGGTCGTAGGCGGCGCGGATCGCGATCCGGCGCAGGTCGCCCGCGCCCGAGACCGAGACGACCGTGCCGATGGCGCTGACCAAGCCCGTGAACATCGCTTACGTCCTGTTGCGTTCGTAGGTCACGGCCGCGTCCGGCCCGAGCCGCAGCCGCTCGGCCTCCCGGAACCGATCGCCCGCCAGGGCCTCCGCCAGGGCCGGCCCCACGGCCGGCAGGCCGCCCGCCGGCCCCAGCTCCGCCGGTCCGGTGACCAGCGTGCAGGCATCGATCAGATCGGCCCGGGCGAGCGCCTCCGCAAGGCGGGGGCCGCCCTCGCTGCACAGGCGCGTCAGGCCGCGCTCGCCGAGATGCGCCAGGGCCGCCGGGAGATCGATCCCGCCGGCCGCGTCCGCCGGCACGGTCGCGACCTCGACGCCGAGGGCCTCCAGGGCCCGCCGCGCGTGAGCCGGGGCCGAGCGGGACGTGAGCACCAGGGTCGGCGTGTCGCGGGCGGTCCGGGCGAGCACGCTCGCCGGGGAGAGCCGCAGATGCGTGTCGAGCACGACCCGCAGGGGCGAGCGCGCGCCCAGGCCCGGCAGCCGCACGGTCAGCGACGGGTCGTCGGCCCGGGCGGTGCCGATGCCGATCAGGATCGCGTCGGCGTGCGCCCGCCAGAGGTGGACCGCCCCGTCCGCCACCGGCCCGGTGATCCGCAGGCGCTCCGGCCCGGCGGCGGCGCAGAAGCCGTCGCGGGTGCGGGCGAGCTTGAGGTGCAGGGCCGGGCGTCCGCGCGTCACCCGGGTGACGTGGCCGACATGGTCGCGCGCCGCCTCGTCCCGCATCAGGCCGGTCTCGACCGCGACGCCGCCCCGCCGCAGGAGGTCGTGGCCGCGCCCCGCCACACGCGGGTCGGGATCCTCCAGGGCGCTGACCACCCGGGCGATCCCGGCGGCCAGGATCGCGTCGGTGCAGGGCGGCGTGCGGCCGTGATGGGAGCAGGGCTCCAGAGTGACGTAGAGGGTCGCGCCGCGGGCGGCCT
>NZ_MLBW01000002.1:0-88470 GCF_036441335.1 Methylobacterium mesophilicum | reverse complement strand
GGGCGGCGTCGCGCCGCCGATCTGGTACGTGCAGGTGGCGTCGAGCGCCTGCCCGGCATCGTCGACCGCCGCCGTCAGCAGAAGGCCCTCACCGACCGCCAGGGGGATCTCGCCGCGGCGCGCGTTGACGGCGCGGGTGTAGGGATCGGCATTCGCCGCGCCGGCCCGCGGCCAGGCGGTCCAGGCGCCGACCTGCACGCCGCCGAACGGGTACCCGCCGCTCGTGGCCCAGTCGGCGCTGGCCAGTCCCAGGACGGCGCCGAGCGCCAGGGCGTAGGCGGCGAGGCCGGCGATCGAACTCTTGCGCCAGAGGCGCAGGACGAAGCGTGCCGCGCCGCTGCGCGGGGCGCCGGCGAACGCGGAGGTCCGGCCGAGCACGTCGGGGATCGTGAGCTTCATGCGCTCACCGGACCTCGGTGAAGCCGCCGACCGGGCGGCCGCCCTCGGCGACCTCGCGCAGCTGACCCGACGGCGCCGCCGCCCGGTCGCCGGGCTTCCGGCCGGTCTTCGGGGCGTCTCCGGCGCCGGCGGGCGCGTCCGGCGCCGATCCGGGGGCGCGCTCGACGGTGCGGAACAGGCCGTTCAGGCCGCTGATCACCTCGAAGGAGCGGCGCGAGAGCTTGCCGTAGGCGCTGGCATTGGGGTCGGTCGGCGCGGTCGGGCCGCCGGAGGCCTGCTGCTGGGCGGCGCGCGGATTCTCCTTCAGGCCGGGCAGGCCCTTGATCTCGATGCCCCGGTGGGCCGGCTCCATGACGTCGTGCCAGAGCTGGGCCGGGAGGGAGCCCCCGGTGAGCTTGTTGGTCGAGGTGTGGTCGTCGTTGCCGAACCAGACGGCGCCGACGTAATTGCCGGTGTAGCCGACGAACCACGCGTCCCGGTAGGCGTTCGTCGTGCCGGACTTGCCGGCCACCTTCACGCCCTCGAGCTGCGCCCGCTTGCCGGTGCCCTCCTCGACCACCTTGTTGAGCATGAAGTTCATGTCCGCGACGACCTGGGGCGCGAGCACCCGCTCGGGCGCCTCGTCGGCGTGGCGGTAGATCA
Organism: Methylobacterium mesophilicum; assembly: GCF_036441335.1. Taxonomy (GTDB): domain Bacteria; phylum Pseudomonadota; class Alphaproteobacteria; order Rhizobiales; family Beijerinckiaceae; genus Methylobacterium; species Methylobacterium mesophilicum_B. The sequence continues at coordinate 87,429 of NZ_MLBW01000002.1, read as the reverse complement.
CCTCGCCGGACGAATTCTTGACCTCGATGGCCGCGTAGGGCTTGGCGCGGAAGCCGCCGTTGGCGAACACCGCGTAGCCCGCCGCCTGGTCGATGACCGTCACCTCGTCCGAGCCGATCGGCATCGAGACCGTGTCGATCAGGTTCGAGGTGATGCCCATCTTGTGGGCGAGCTCGATGATCTTCGCGCGGCCCGCCTTGGCGGCCTTGGCCTCGTGGCTGATGCCCATCGCCTTGCCGAGCGCGATGGAGATCTTGATCGGGATCGTGTTGATCGACTTGGCCACCGCCAGCCACATCGGCACCCGGCCGGCGTAGGAGCGGCCGTAATTCTGCGGGCACCAGTTGCCGATGCAGACGGGGCTGTCGACCACCGTCGTATCGGGCTTGAACAGGCCCGAGTTCAGGGCGGCCGAGTAGACGTAGGGCTTGAACGAGGAGCCGGGCTGGCGCAGCGCGTCGGTGGCGCGGTTGAACTGGCTCTCGCCGTAATCGGCGCCGCCCACCATGGCGCGCAGCGCCCCGTCGGGATCGAGGATCACCATGGCGGCCTCGTCCACGTCGTAGGCGTCGCCGGATTTGCGCAGGATGTCGGCCACCACCTCGTCGGCCCGCTTCTGGATCGCGAGGTCCAGCGGCGTCTTCACGGTCAGCACGCGGTCGTTGCGCAGCTTGCCGGCGTCGGCCATCGCCTTGATCTCGCCGAAGGCCCAGTCGAGGTAGTAGTCGGCGGTGATGTCGCGGGTGCGGGTCACCGGCGTCGCCGGGTTGCGCAGAGCCGTCTGGATCTGGCCCTCGGTGACGAAGCCCGCCTCCACCATGTTGTGCAGCACGTCCGCCGCCCGGGCGCGGGCCGCCGGCAGGTTGACGTGCGGGGCGTACTTGGTCGGCGCCTTGAACAGGCCCGCCAGCATGGCGGCCTCCGCGAGGCTGATATCCTTGAGCGGCTTGCCGAAATAATAGTCCGCCGCCGCCACCGCGCCGAAGGTGCCGCCGCCCATGTAGGCGCGGTCGAGGTACAGCTTCAGGATCTCGTTCTTGGTCAGGTGGCTCTCGAGCCACAGGGCCAGGAAGGCCTCGTTGACCTTCCGCTCCAGGGAGCGCTCGTTCGTCAGGAACAGGTTCTTGGCGAGCTGCTGTGTGATCGAGGACCCGCCCTGCGTGCCGTTGCCGCCGCGCGAGTTGTTCACCAGCGCCCGCAGGGTGCCGATCGGGTCGATGCCCCAGTGCTCGTAGAAGCGCCGGTCCTCGGTGGAGACCAGCGCCTTGATCATGATGTCGGGAAACTCGTCGAGCTTCAGCGAGTCGTCGTGCTTGATGCCGCGCCGCCCGACCTCGGTGCCGTAGCGGTCGAGGAAGGTGACGGCGAGGTCCTGCTGCTTCAGCCAGTTCTCGCTGGTCAGGTGGAAGGCGGGCTGCGCCAGGGCGAGCATCAGGATGGCGCCGCCGGTCCCGATGGTGACGCCCTCGCTCGTCAGGTCGAGGGCGACGCGCTTCCATCCACGCACCGCGAAGCGGCTCATGACGCGCTGGAAGCGCTCGTAGACCTGCCCGGTCGACTGGCCGCCGTCGTACAGGCTCGCGTTGACCCAGGCGTCGAAGGCGAGGGCGGCGCGTTCGAGGCGGACCTTGATCTCGGTGAACGTCGGCAGGCGCACGATGTCGAACCCGGCTTGTCGAGCGCCTCTGCGGCGGATCTGGCGGCGGATGGTCGAGCGCCCGCGCCGCGGACACGAACCCTGCGCCGGCGCCACCGCGCGGCATCCGTCGTCCATAGCAGGATCCGGAACCGGCGGCGAGGCTCTGCGCAGTCTCGCGATTCGCCGCGGACGAGCTTGGGCGTAACGCGCGACGGGGCGATCCGGTCGCATGGGCCCATCGGCGGCCACGCTTGCAGCGGTGCCGCGCCTCGGGCACAGAGGCGCCTCCCCATCCGAGAGACTTTTCCGATGCCCAAGCCCGAGGCGCCGCGCCGCGGGGCGGTCGAGCCGTTCTGGCGGACCAAGACGCTCGAAGCCATGACCCCGTCGGAGTGGGAGAGCCTGTGCGACGGCTGCGGCCGGTGCTGCCTCATGAAGCTCGAGGACGAGGATACCGGCGAGGTCCACCACACCGACGTCGGATGCACCCTGCTCGACGGCCTCACCTGCCGGTGCCGCGACTACGCCCGGCGGCAGAAGCGGGTGCCCGACTGCGTGCGCCTGACGCCGGAGGCGGTGCGGTCGATCGCCTGGCTGCCGCCGACCTGCGCGTATCGGCTCTTGCGCGACGGGCAGCCGCTCTACCCGTGGCACCCCCTGGTCTCCGGCCGGGCCGCGAGCGTGCACGAGGCGGGCATCTCGGTCCGCGGCCGGCTCAGCGGCAACGAGGAGGAATTCTCCGAGGACGAGTTGCCGGACCGGATCGTGGACTGGCCGGGCCTCGATCCGAGCGCCGCCTGAGGCGCCCGCGCCCGACGCCCGCAGACCCGCTCACGCCGGAGCGGCCGCGCGCCTCGACCGGAACGCCCTAGCCGACCTCCGAATCCCGTCCGAGCAGCCGGCCGCCGGCCACTCCGTTGGCCGCGATCACGATGGCGACCGCCGCCGCGTGGAACAGCAGGTCCGTGGCGGTGGCGTCGTGCGGGTGGACCGGCATGAGCAGCGCCGCGGCCGCCGCCGCCACCGCCAGCCCTCCGAGGGCGGCCGTGAGGTTCGGCCGCAGCGGACAGGCGCGCCGCAGCATCACGACGATCAGCACGGACAGCGGCACCGAGACGCAGATCAGGAAGCTGAAGCAGCCCGCGACCGTGTGCTCGCCGGGCACGTCGGCCCCCGGCGCGATCCAGTCGCGCAGGCAGCCCAGCCCGCTGGCGCCGACCCAGAGCGCGAGGGGCGGCAGCGGCAGCAGCGCCCAGCGGCCGGACCGGCCCGGGACGCTGGTGGCGAAGGCCGCGTAGGCGGCCGTGATCGCCGTCAGCACGGCGCCCACCGCCGCGAGGGCGAGGTCCGGCACGTGCATGCGCAGCATGAAGCCGCCGGTCCCGATCCAGGCGGCGAGGACCGCGCCGAGCACCAGCGTCACGCCGAGCCAGAGGGCCGCGCGGGCTTCCGGGGCCGGCAGCGGCCGCACGGGTTCGAGCCCGCCCGCGAGCGCCTCGACGAGCCGCTCGTGACGGGACAGGTCGCCGCCCGCCCAGTTGCTCCCCTCTCCGGCCATCACTCCCGCTCCTGCGTCAGGCTGGCCCGGAGCGCCTTCAGCGCCCGGTGCAGGTTCACCTTGAGGGCCCCCTTGCTGCGACCGGTGAGGGCGGCGGTCTCGTCGAGCGACAGCTCGCGCAGGCCCAGGTGCTCGACCGCCTGCCGCTGGCCATCGGGCAGGGCCGCCACCGCCCTGGCCAGGGCGGCGGCCCGGTCCCGCCGGAGTGCGGCGCGTATCGTAGTCTTACCGGGCAAGGTTGCCCCGCAGCAGCAGTGCTGCACGACATCACGGCTTTGAAGCCTCTGGTTCGCGGACGATCTTGTCTGCGCCCAGGGGCTTTTTGCGTTTTGGAGCTTTCATGGNGCAGCGTCAAGGACCGCGCCGCCCGCGCCATCCTGCTGGCCGCGCGCGCGGACGGCCGCCTGGCGGCGGGGGCGCCCGTCATCGAGATGACCAGCGGCAACATGGGGGCCGGCCTCGCGGTGGCCTGCGCGGCCCTGGGGCACCCGCTCGTGGTCACGATGTCGGCGGGGAACAGTCTGCAGCGCGTGCGGATGCTCGAGGCGCTCGGGGCGGAGGTCGTGCGGGTGCCGCAGGTGGACGGCGTCCCGGGGCAGGTCACCGGCGCCGACATGCGGGCGGCCGCGGACGCGGCGGAGCGCGTCGCGGCCGAGCGGGGCGGCTTCTACGTCGACCAGTTCCACGCGCCGGAGGGGCTGCGCGCGCATCGCGAGACGACCGGACCGGAGATCTGGGCGCAATCGTCCGGCCGGGTCGATGCCTGGGTGGCGGCCGTGGGCACGGGCGCGACCTTCCTCGGCGTGGCCGCGGTGCTGCGCGCGCGCAACCCGTCCCTGATCTGCGCCGCGGTCGAGCCGGCGGGCTGTCAGCCCCTCGGCGGATCGCCGGTCACGAAGCACCGGCACCTCATCCAGGGCACCGGCTACGGCAGCGTCCCGCCGCACTGGACGGCCGGCCTCATGGACCTGTCCATCCCGGTGACCGACGCGGCGGCCGAGGAGTGGCGGCACGCCCTGGCGACGCGGGAGGGCCTGCATGTCGGCTACTCGGCCGCGGCCAACGTCGCCGCGACGGTCGCGCTGCTGTCGTCCGGGCGTCTCCCGCACGACGCCGTTGCCGTGACCGTGCTCTGCGATACGGGGCTCAAGTACTAGGGCCGGCCGGGGGCGGCTTCCGGCCATCCGCGCGGCACGACCCTCATCCTCGGGCGGCCTCGAGCGCTCAGTATTTCACCACCAGCGGCGCCGCCTGCGTCACCGGCGGCGGGGGCGGCAGCGGAGCCGGCCCCAGGCCGCACCGGGCCGCGGCGTCCGGCGGGAGGAGCGGGTCGAGCAGGTTGCGGCGCGCGACCAGCATCAGGATGGAGCGCTCGGCCGAGACCGATTCCGGTGCCGGCGCCGCGGCGAACAGGTGCTCCAGGGCGAACCGGTAGCGGGCGAGCCGCAGGCCGGCCTCGAACCGCACCCAGGCGATCAGGCAGCGGTTCTCGGCGACCCGCTGGACGGCATCCCGTACGGCCGCGTCGTCGAGGGTCCTGGCGAAGGGCAGGCTGCGCAGCCGCGCGGCATCCGCGTCGATGACGCGGGCGGCCAGCGCCACGAAGAGCGGGATCAGCCGGGCATCGGCGGTCGCGTCGTCGCTGAGCTTCCGGTAGCGGGAGACGGGTGAGCGGGACGGTTCCCCGGTCAGCGCCTCGTAATAGGCGCCGACCTCCTCGTAGCGCCATGTCGGCGGGAGCGCGTGGGCGCTGGCGAGGCCGAACACCGTGTCCTGGAAGGCCGTGAAGCTGCTGGCAGGCTCGACGAACCGCCACGCGCGGTCGCGCAGGGCCTGCTCGTCGTCGGTCAGGCCGGAATCGAGCAGCAGGCGCCCGCGATCCCGGGTGCTGAAGCTGCCCGTCGTGTCGATCAGGCCGTTCCAGACCCCCGTGCGCGGCCGGCCGAAATCGCCGCTCTGGGTGCAGGCCGCGAGCAGGGCCAGCGCGGCCCCGGCGGGAGCGAGGCGCAGCGCGGTGCGCGCGTGGCCGAGCGGGCGGCGATCCGGGGCAGACATGGGAGAACCGTCGGTGGTGTCGCGCGGCCGGAGGGACATGCGCGGGGACGTCCTCAGGACGCGAGGCGCTCGTAGCGCACGCCGAGGAACAGGAGGATCTCGCCGCGCCGCTCGCCGGAGCGCGGGATCCGGCAGGTCCGCCGCGCCTCCGCGCCCGGGAACGGGATCAGGGTCGCGGACGCGGCCGCGCGGCGCGTCGGATCGGCGGCGGGCTTCGACGAACGGGTTTCGCCGGTCTCCAGCGGCTTGAAAAGGGTCATGGTCTCCGGCTCCTGTCGGCGGTCCGAGCATCTGGCCCGGGCCCTTCGGAGGGCGTCGGCAAGGGCTACCGAAACAATCCAGCACGACGTGGTTAACGGAGTCTTTCCGGGCTCCGGCCGGGAAACGCGGTGCTGGCGGGAGTTGGCGCGTGAATTGCGTAGCTGTCCGTGCCCATGGCGGGCGTTTCCTCCCTTCGACTTGAGGCCCTGTCCGATCCCGGACGGGGCCTTCTTATGTGCGGCCCGTCCCGCCGGGCGGCGGCGCCCGGCGACCCATCGTGCGACCCATCGTGCGACCCGCTGTGCGACCCGCGCGCCACACCGCGGCGAAGCGTGGCCGCGACGTTGCCGCGCAGAACCCCTCGGGACCCTCGACGCTTGCCTACCGCCCGGCCCGACCGATATGCCGGGCACGGGCGATGGCGGGACCGCCGCGTCGGCTCCCCGCCCGATCGAGATTGAGGACACCGCTGAATGCGACTGGTTCCGGAACGATCCCTGCGCGCCTCCCGCCGCCGCGGGCTGGCCATCGCGGCGCTGGCGCTGTCCGCGCTGACCGCCGGCCCCGCCTACGCCCAACGCGAGGACCAGGGCCTGCAGCTCGGCTGCGCGAACGACTATTTCCGCCTCTGCGCGGGCGTCGATCCGAACAGTCAGGACGCGGATCGCTGCATGATGCGCAACCGCAAGCGCCTGTCCCCCGAGTGCCGGTCCGCGATCGGCGACTACGACAAGCGCACGGGCAGCAAGTCCCTGTCCGACGATTGAGACGGGACTTGGTCGAGTTGCCCGCCGTTGGCGAGGGGCGTTTGGTATGAGCCTGACCGTCGCGGTCCAGATGGACCCGATCCAGAATATCCGGATCGCGGGTGACACCACCTTCGCCCTGCTGCTGGAAGCCCAGCGGCGGGGGCACGCGCTCGTCTACTACACGCCCGACCGGCTCTCGATGCAGGGCCGGCGCGTGACCGCCCGCGTCGAGCGGCTGACCGTGCAGGACGTCGAGGGCGCGCACTTCACCCTGGCGCCGCCGGAACGGCTCGACCTCGCCGAGGCGGACGTGGTGCTGATGCGCCAGGACCCGCCGTTCGACATGGCCTACATCACGGCCACCCACATGCTCGAGCGGATCCATCCGGAGACGCTCGTGGTCAACGATCCCTTCGAGGTGCGCAACGCGCCCGAGAAGCTGTTCGTCCTCGACTTCCCCGAGCTGATGCCGCCGACCCTGATCAGCCGCGACAAGGCGGAGATCGAGGCCTTCCGGCTTGAGCACGGGACCGTGGCGATGAAGCCGCTGCACGGGCACGGCGGCGCGGCCGTGTTCAAGGTCACCGAGAAGGACCCGAATTTCGGCTCGATGTTCGACCTGTTCGCCACGACCTTCCGGGAGGCCTGGGTCGTGCAGCGCTACCTCGACCGGGTCACCGAGGGCGACAAGCGCATCATCCTGGTCGACGGCGTCCCGATGGGGGCGGTCAACCGCGTCCCGGCCGCGAACGACATCCGCTCGAACATGGTGCGCGGCGGCGCCGCCTCCGCCTCCGAGCTGACCGACCGCGAGCGCGAGATCTGCGCCACGATCGGGCCGGAACTGGCGCGGCGGGGCCTGATCCTGGTGGGCATCGACGTGATCGACGGGCACCTCACCGAGATCAACGTCACCTCCCCCACCGGCATCCGGGCGATCCAGCGGCTCGGCGGCCCCGACCTGTCGGTCGCCGTCTGGGACGCGATCGAGGCCCGGATCGCGGCGCGCAAGGGCGTCTGACGGGGCGCGCGCTCAGGTCTCCGCGCGCGGGGTTGCGCTGAGCTCGGCCCAGTCGAACTCCTCTTCCAGCAGGTAGTAGGCGTCGTCGCCGATCCGGCCCTGGCGGCGCAGGGCGAGCACCGCGTCGCGGGCGGCCTCGACGGCGCGCCGCCGCGCGGCATCGCCGGCAGGCTCTCCGGCGCCAGGCCTTCGTCGTGCGCCTCGGCCTCCGCGAGGGCCGCGCGGAACTCGGCGCGCAGGGCGTCGGTCGCCGGCTCGTTCTCCGCGTCGGCGAGGCTCTCCAGGGCGGCCTCGTAGGCCGCGGCGCGGGCCCAACCGGTCTCCCGGCCCACCGGATCGTCGTCCTCCAGCCGCAGACGGGCGAGCAGCGGCCGCAGGGTCAGGCCCTGGACGATCAGGGTGCCGAGCACCGTGACGAACGCCGTGACCACCACGAGATCCCGGTGCGGGAACGCGGCGGGCAGCGCCAGGGCAGCCGCCACGGTGACGATCCCGCGCATGCCCGCCCACGACAGGGCGATCCCCGGGCCCAGCCGCGCCGGGGCGCCGGCCTGCCGGAGGCCGAAGCCGCGGATCCCGGTGGTCGGCATCACCCAGGCGAGGCGGGTCAGCACCACGGTGGCGAAGGTCGCGCCCGCGAGGACCAGCGCCTGCCACGCGTCCGCGCCGCTGAGCCGCTCCCGGATCGGGTCGATCTGGATGCCGATCAGCACGAAGGCCAGGACGTTGAGCACGAACACCGCCGTGTCCCAGACCGCGTAGGAGATCACCCGGGCGCGCGGCGCGGTGACGCCGGGGGCCCGGCGGGCGACCGTCACCGCGAAGGTCACGATGGTCAGGACGCCCGACAGCTCCAGCCGCTCCGCGGCGAGCCAGATCCCGAAGGCGGCGACGAATTGCAGCACGATCGCGCTCGCCGGATCGGTCACGCGCCGGGTCACGGCCACGAACAGCAGGCCGAGGCAGGGGCCGACGGCGAGGCTCGCGACCACGCCCAGGAGGAAGGCCGGCGCCACCTCCGCCGGGTGGAAGGTGCCGGCCATCGCGGCCGTCACGCCGAGCCGGTAGATCAGCAGCGAGGCCGCGTCGTTGAGCAGGCTCTCGCCGCGCAGGATCGTGGCGAGCCGGTGCGGCATCGGCGCGTGCTTGAGCACGGCCAGCGCCGCCACGGCGTCGGGCGGCGCGACCACGGCGCCCAGCACGATGCAGGCGGAGAGCGGCATGTCCGGCACGACGAGCCGCGCCACGACCGCGACCGCGACGGCCGTCACCGCGACGGCCCCGACCGCGAGCCCGAGCACCGGGCGCCAGTTCTCCTTCAGGTCCCGCACGGAGGCGTCGAACCCGGCGTCGAGCAGGACCGGTGCCAGGAACAGGGCGAGCGCCAGTTCGGGATCGAGCCGCAGGTTCGGGACGCCGGGGACGAAGGCGAGGCCCACGCCGCCCAGCGCCAGGAAGGCGGGATACGGCGCCCCGAACCGGCGCGCGACGCCGGCCAGGAGGACGGCACCGAACAGGACGCCGACGACCCACTCGAAAATCAACATGCTGCTGAAAGAGGCTGGGTCCCGGGAGCGTTCCGGGTGCCGCGGTCGCAGGCCGGCTCAGTACTGCACGGTCGCGCGCAGGCCGAACACCGCCGCGTTGCGCAGCCGGCGGCCGTCCGGACCGGCGATCCCGGCGCCCGGCCGGATGACGTACTGCGCGTCGGGCTGCACGGTGAAGCCCGGCACGACCACCGCCTGATAGGTCGCCTCGATCACCGCCTCGGCGCGGCGCCGGGGCATCGGCATCCCGGTGTAGAGGATCGTGTCCCGGTCGGCCCGCTGGGCATCGTCGCCGATGCGGGCGTAGGCGAAGCTGAGTCCGACCGTGTCGTCGTCGCGACCCTCGAACAGGCCCTTGTAGGCGAGGCCGGTATCCACGTAGGCGTCGATGAGGCTCGAACGCGTGGGCGACCACGCCGCGCGCACGAAGAAGCCCAGGCCCTCGTCGTCCTTGCCGGATTCCCGGTAGAGGGTCTGGTCGTAGATCGCGTAGAGACCGGCATTGCCGCGTACCGGCCGGCCGATCCCGGTGGCGTTCGGGTCGGCCAGCGGCACGCCGGTGATGTCGAAGCGCAGGCTGTCGAACCGGCCGAAATGCTGCCAGCCGCCGAGGGTGATGTCGCCCGGCAATCCCCGGGCGCCGGGCGCGATGTTGTACGCGTAGGTCGCCTCGGCGATGATCAGGGCCGGATCGCGCAGGCGGAAATTCGTGCCCGTCCGGTCGAGGCGCTGCGCCTCCGGATCCCGACCGGGGCGGTTCGCGCCGGCCGGATCGCCGTCGTAGAGGCCGACCTGCAGGGAGAAGCCGTTGCCCGGCACGTACTTGGCCCGGATCGCCGGCGCCGCGAGCGGGTAGGCCGGGCCGCCGCTCGGCAGGTCGAGCCCGGTGATGGCCGGCCAGCCGAAGGTCGAGTTCACGAACAGGGTCGCGGTCTGGCTGACGAAGAACTCGGTATCGGCGGCCTGCTGGCCGATCCGGATCCCGAGCTTTCCGTCCATCAGGCTCTGGTCGAACCAGAGCACGTAGAGCCGCGTGGACGGCAGCGCCTCGATGACGCTCGTCGTGAGCAGGTTGCCGACGTAGTAGCGCGACAGGCCGGTGCCGTGGATGAAGTAGGCGTTGGCGTGGACCGTCGCCCCCTCCCAGCCCGCGAGCCGGTCGAGGTCGAGGTTGAGGCGCAGGTTGAGGCGGTCCTCGACGATCGCCCCCTGCCGCAGGCCGCCGACCGGGTTGCCGAGCACGTCGACGATGTAGGTCAGGCTGTACTCGATGCCCCGCTCCTTCAGGGCCGGGCGGATCCCCAGCGGATCGCCGAGCGGCCCGAGATAGGGCTCGACCGAGCGGACGTAGCCGCCGGAGGCCTGGCTGGTGGTTTCCGGCTGGGAGACCGAGACGCGCGGATCGGCGCCCGCGCCCTCGAAGACCGTGGGCGCGCGCTGCTGGGCGGCGGCGGGCACGGCCGACAGGGCCAGGGCCAACCAGGCTGTGAGCTTCCGGACCATGGGCCCGCTTGTCGGTGACGGTACGGGCGAGAGCATAGCACGGCGCGCTGGTCGAACACGCCCGACCTTTGCAGGAGCCGCGCGCTCGCCTAACCCTGCGGCCGGTACACCACAGGACCGTCGATGCCCGAGACTCCCGTCTTCACGTCCGCCGCCGTCGCCGCGCCCCACAGCCTCGCCGCCCGGGCCGGCCAGACCGTCCTGGCGCAGGGCGGCAACGCCATCGAGGCGATGGTGGCGATGGCCGCCTCCATCGCGGTGGTGTACCCGCACATGAACGGCATCGGCGGCGACGGTTTCTGGCTGGTGCGCGAGCGCGGCGGCCGGGTGCGCGGCATCGAGGCCTGCGGCCCGGCCGGGCGCCTCGCCACGATCCCGCGCTACCGGGAGAAGGAACTCGACGCGATCCCGGCCCGCGGCCCCGACGCGATGGTCACCGTCGCGGGCGCGGTGGGCGGCTGGCGCCTCGCCCTGGGGCNCATCGCCTCGATGGCGTTGCCGTCCTGGCGCAGGGCGGCAACGCCATCGAGGCGATGGTGGCGATGGCCGCCTCCATCGCGGTGGTGTACCCGCACATGAACGGCATCGGCGGCGACGGTTTCTGGCTGGTGCGCGAGCGCGGCGGCCGGGGGCGCGGCATCGAGGCCTGCGGCCCGGCCGGGCGCCTCGCCACGATCCCGCGCTACCGGGAGAAGGAACTCGACGCGATCCCGGCCCGCGGCCCCGACGCGATGGTCACCGTCGCGGGCGCGGTGGGCGGCTGGCGCCTCGCCCTGGAGCTGGCGCGCGCGCTGGGCGGCCGCCTCCCGCTGGAGACCCTGCTCGCCGACGCGATCGCGCAGGCGCGGGCCGGCGTCCCGGTCTCACCGTCGGAGGCGCGCTACGTGCCCCAGGAACTCGACACGCTCCACGACGCCCCGAACTTCGCGCGGACGTTCCTGAAGGCGGGCAAGCCCTTCCCGGCCGGCGAGACCCGGAGCCTCCCGCTGCTCGCCGCCACCCTGGAGCAGCTCGCCCATGCGGGCCTCGGCGATTTCTACCGCGGCGATATCGGCCGTGAGATCGCCGCCGACCTGGAGCGGCTCGGCGCGCCGGTCACCCGCGCGGATCTGGAATCCTTCGCGGCGGTCGAGCGCGCGCCCCTGTCGATCCGCCGCCGCGACGCGACGCTCTACAACTTCCCGCCGCCGACCCAGGGGCTCGCGGCTCTCCTGATCCTCGGGATCTTCGACCGGCTGAACATCGCCGAGCCCGAGACCACCGCCCATTACCACGGGCTGATCGAGGCGACGAAGCGGGCCTTCGTGATCCGCGACCGCGTGGTGACCGACTTCGCCCGCCTGCGGCACGACCCCGCCACCTTCCTGACCCCGGACCGGCTCGCCGGCGAGGCCGCGCTCGTCGATATGGGCCGCGCCGCCCGGGTGCCCCTGCCCGATCCGGGCCACGGCGACACGGTCTGGATGGGTGCGATCGACAAGGACGGCCTCGCCGTTTCCTACATCCAGTCGGTCTACTGGGAGTACGGTTCCGGGACGGTCCTGCCCGCCACCGGCATCTGCTGGCAGAACCGGGGCATGTCGTTCTCCCTCGACCCGAAGGCCGTGAACCCGCTGGAGCCGGGCCGGCGCCCGTTCCACACGCTGATCCCGGCGCTCGCCGCCTTCGACGACGGGCGGGTGATGAGCTACGGCAGCATGGGCGGCGACGGGCAGCCGCAGTTCCAGGCGCAGATCTTCACCCGCTACGCCGATTACGGGATGTCGGTGGCGGACGCGGTCGACGCGCCGCGCCTGCTCTACGGGCGGACCTGGGGGGCGCCCTCCCTCAGCGTGAAGGTGGAGGACCGGTTCGATCCGGCCTGCATCGCGGCCCTCGGCCGCCTCGGCCACGAGATCGAGGAGCTCGGCGGCTCCTACATCGACTCGCTCGGCCACGCGGGCATGCTGGTCCGCCATCCCCGGAACGGGCGGATCGAAGCGACCCACGACCCGCGCTCGGACGGCGGCGCCCTGGGGCTCTGATACCGTTCCGATCGACCTCCGCTCGACCTCCGCTCGACCGCCGCGGCTGCCGCACCCTTCCGTCATCGCGCGCGCGGCGCAGTCACCCAGGACAGCGGGATGTCCGGGGTCGCGGCGCGGAACCNCTGAGGGCCTCCGCCACGGCCGCCTCGGCGCGCGCCCGAAGCTCCGGCGCGGCCTCGCGGACGAGGTGCGAGCTCGGCCCGAGGTTCAGGGCGACGTGGGTGGCCGCCGCGATCGCCGCCGCGTCGGTCTCGCCCTGCCCGAGGACGATGTCCCGGTCGAGGGCGTCGCAGGTGACGGCGTCGAACCCGGCCCCGCGCAGGAGCGCGACGAGCGGGTCGGCGTCGGCGAAGCGGAACGGCCCCGGCGTGTCGGGCCGCGGCGGCGGCGGCACCTCCGGCAGGAGCGGCAGCACCGCGTCGCGCGGCACGCCCACCCACGCGTTCTCCGAGAGGGCTCGCCAGCACAGGAAGGTCATCCGGCCGCCCGGCCGGAGCATCCGGCGCACGTTGGCGAAGGCGCGGGCGGAATCCGGGAAGAACATCACGCCGAACCGCGACACGACCCGGTCGAACCGGCCGAGATCGGCGGCCTCGACATCGGCCTCGACGAACCGGATCGGGGCGGCGCCGGGCGGCTCCGCCTCGGCGCGATCCCGCCCCACGGCGAGGAGCGGCGCCGAGATGTCGGCGCCCGTCACGCCGCCGCCGGGCCCGACCCGGCGCGCCGCCTCCAGGGTCGTGGCACCCGCGCCGCAGCCGATGTCGAGCACCGTCTCGCCCGGACCGAGCCCCGCGCGGGCGAAGAGCGCCTCCGTCAGCGGGACGAACATCGCGTCGAGGACGGCCTGATTGCGCGCCCAGCGCGTCCCGACCTCGCCGTTCCAGTACTCGGCCTGGGTGATGCCGCCCGCCATGCTGCCCTCCGTCAGGCCGTCGTCGCAGCGACCGACAGTTCCGGCTTGTGGTTGAGAGTCTGGAAGACCACGCAGTAGCGCTCGGTCAGCTTCAGCAACTGGGCGAGCTTGTCCTCCGGCGCGTCGGTGTCGAGCTCGAAGAACAGGCGGATGCTCCGGAAGCCCACCGGCGCCTCCTTGTCGACTCCGAGGGTGCCGCGGAAATCGAGGTCGCCCTCGGCGCTGACCGTGCCGGCGCGCAGCGGGATCTCCAGGGCTGTGGCCACCGCCTTGAGCGTCACGCCCGCGCAGGCGACCAGCGCCTCCAGCAGCATGTCGCCCGAGCACAGCTCCGCGCCCGAGCCGCCCGTGGCCGGATGCAGCCCGGCCTCCGCGATGGCGCGGCCCGTCTCGACCTTGCAGGCGATCTTGGTGTCGTCCAGCGTGCCCCTGGCCTTCAAGGTGATGACCGCCGCGTCCGGCGCGGTGCGGTACTTGTCCTTGATCGGAGCCTGGAGGGCTCGCAGCGCGGTGGCGTCCATGGCGTCGTCCTCTCGATGGTGTCGCCCGACCTCCGGCGGCCGGATCGGGTTCTCGGTGCGCGAAACGCCTTAGCAGGTTGTCGCCAAGCCCTCACCGTCTTTGCGGGCGCGGCGAAGCGATCCGGTGTGGCGCCGCGGATCTCAGAGGTCGCGCCGCCCAGGATCGCTTCGCCGCGCCCGCAGAGACGAACGGTGTCCGCATCCGCTCGTTCTGTCCGCAGCTCTGAGAATCGGCGCGATCACCGGGAAGCGCCCGCGCTCAGTCGATCAGGGCGGCCACGGCCTCCGCGAGGGCGTCGACCTGGGCCTCGTCGTGGGCGGCCGAGAAGGCGACCCGCAGCCGCGCCGTCCCGGCCGGCACGGTCGGCGGCCGGATCGCCACCACGAGGTAGCCCTGCGCCTCCAGCGCCGCCGAGATGTCGAGCGCCCTCTGCGCCTCGCCGACCAGCACCGGCACGACCGCGCTCTCGGCCTCCGGCAGGCCCAGGCGGGCGGTGAAGCGCCGGGCGAGGGCGAGCGGACGGGCCCGGCGGTCGGGCTCCGCCTCCAGGATCGCCAGCGCCTCAAGGGCGGCGGCGGCCGAGGCCGGGGGCAGGCCGGTGGTGTAGACGAAGCTGCGGGCGCGGCTCGTCATCAGGTCGACGACCGGGCGCGAGGCGCAGAGATAGCCGCCGTAGGAGCCGAGCGCCTTCGACAGGGTGCCCATCTCGAGGGGCGCGCGCGGTCCGTCCTCGACCACGCCGATGCCGTGGGCATCGTCCACCAGCGTCCAGGCGTCGAAGGACTCGGCGATGGCCAGGATGTCGCCGAGCGGCGCCCGGTCGCCGTCCATGCTGAACACCCGCTCGGTGAGCACGAGGGCGCGCCCGTGGTGCGGCCGGTGCTCGGCGAGCCGCGCCGCGAGGTCGCCGGGATCGTTGTGGCGGAAGGTCTGGACCCGCGCGCCCGAGAGCCGCGCGCCCGCCCACATGCAGGCGTGGGACAGTTCGTCCAGCAGGACGAGATCGCCCCGCCCGGCGAGCGCCGGGGTGATGCCGAGATTGGCGAGGTAGCCGCTGCCGAAGACCAGGGCGGCCTCCGTGCCCTTGTGGCGGGCGAGGCCGGCCTCCAGCGCGCCGAGATGGGGATGATCGCCGGTCACGAGCCGCGACCCGCCCGCCCCCGCCCCGTGGGACGCCGCGGCCGCCTGAGCCGCCGCGATCACCCGCGGGTGGTGCGAGAGGCCGAGATAATCGTTGCACGAGAAGGAGACGAGCGCCCGTCCCCGCCGCGCCGCCGCGGCGCCGGCGCCGCGCTCCGTCGGCACCAGCTTGCGGCGCAGGCTGCCGGCCTCGAGGGCGTCGAGTTTCCCGGTGGCGAAGGCGTCGAGGCTGTCCATGGGGACGGGGATGGGCGGTGCCGCGCCGGCAAAGTCAAGCGCCCGGTGCCGGACCCTTGACCGCCGTCCGAGGCCCCACCATGCCGGAGGCATGACCCTCGCAACGCCCGCAGGCCATCTCTGGCGGCCCTACACGCAGATGCACCGCGCAACGCCGCCCCTGGAGGCGGTCGCGACTCACGGCACCCGCATCCGCCTCGCCGACGGCCGCGAGCTCGTGGACGGCATCGCCTCCTGGTGGACCGCCGTGCACGGCTACAATCACCCGCACATAGCGGGCGCGGTGGCCGATCAGCTCGCGCGCATGCCGCACGTGATGTTCGGAGGCCTGACCCACGCACCGGCGGAGGCCCTGGCCCGGCGGCTCGCCGCCCTGCTGCCGGGCGATCTCGACCACGTCTTCCTCAGCGATTCGGGCTCGGTCGCCGTCGAGGTCGCGCTCAAGATGGCGGCACAGATGTGGATCAACCGCGGCGTCACCGGGCGGACGAAGGTCCTCGCGTTCCGCGGCGGCTACCACGGCGACACGATGGGGGCGATGTCGGTCTGCGACCCCGAGGAGGGCATGCACCGCCGCTTCGGTGCCTACCTGCCGAGCCAGATCTTCTGCGACCTGCCGCGGGGCGCGGCCGAGACCGCGGCGCTCGATGCCGCCCTGGCGGCCCATCGCGACACCCTGGCGGCGGTGATCGTCGAGCCGCTGGTCCAGGGTGCCGGCGGGATGCGCACGCACCCGCCGGAGGTGCTCGCGACGGTCGCCCGCCTGGCCCGCCGCCACGGGCTGCCGCTCATCGCCGACGAGATCTTCACCGGCTTCGGGCGCACCGGCAGCCTGTTCGCCTGCGAGCAGGCGGGGATCGTGCCCGACATCCTGTGCCTGTCGAAGGCGCTCACGGGCGGCACGATGGCGCTCGCCGCCACGGTCGCCCGCACGGAGGTGTTCGCGGCGTTCTGGTCCGAGGATCCGGCGGCGGCGCTGATGCACGGCCCGACCTTCATGGCCAATCCCCTCGCCTGCGCGGCGGCCAATGCCAGCCTCGACCTGTTCGAGACCGAGCCGCGCCTGACCCAGGCCCGCGCCATCGCGGAGCGCCTCGCCGCGGGGCTGGAGCCGCTGCGGCGGGTGCCCGGCGTGGCCGATGTCCGGGTCCTCGGGGCCATCGGCGCGGTCCAGTTCGCGCGGGCGCCCGATCTGGCCGTCCTGAAGGCGGCCCTGCTCGCCCGCGGCGTCTGGGTGCGGCCCTTCGGCGATATCGTCTACCTCACCCCGGCCCTCACGATCGGTGCGGCGGATCTCGACCGGCTGATCGAGGCCGTCGCCGGGGTGGTGGTCGAGCTGGCGCCGTCATCGCCGTGACGCCCGCACGTCCCACTTTCCCGTGACGAGCCCCAGTACCAGCCTGCAACCCGGGACCGTTTCTGCCGTTGGGCCTACGGCTGGAGATGCGTGCGGCGGCCCGCGCGGCCGGGTGCTGCCGGAGGGAGTACACAGTGGCGAGCGAGCAGACGGGTTCGAGCGGCGATCGGCCGGTAATCCTCCTCGTCGAGGACGAGGCGCTGACGATCATGGACCTCGGGGACGTGCTGGAGGAAGGTGGCTACGACACCGTTCAGTGCGCCTCGGCCGAGCGGGCGCTGAGCATCCTGCAGGCGCGCCCGGACATTTGCGGGCTCGTCACGGACGTGCAGCTCTCGGGCAAGACGGACGGCTTCGACCTCGCGAGTTCCGTGGCCGAGGCGCGGCCGCAACTGCCGATCCTGATCGTGTCCGGGCGCGCCTCGCCCGACCCGGCCCGCATGCCCAAGCACGCCGAGTTCATCGCCCGTCCCTGCACCGGCGAGGACATCCTGGACCGGCTCCAGCGTCTCATGCACTGCTGAGCGGACCTCCGCGCGAGCCCCGTCATCGCACCGTCACCGGTCGTCGCCACAGGGACCTGGGCGGCCGCTTGATGGGGGTGGACGGTGCAGATTCAGGATCGTCCGGCGGCCGCCGGCACTAATTCGAGCGCTCCGGTGGGCGACAAGCAGAAGCGCGATCACCAGGACGAGGCGGCCGCCGTGCTCGGTCTCCCGTCCAAGAAGCTGCGGCCACCCGGCGTGCGCAGCGTCGGCTGGGCGCTGGTGCAGGCGGCGCGCCTGCACCGGGCGCGGACCGGCGATCGTCTGGCCAAGCTCGGCCTGTTCGCCGGACAGGAGCAGGTGGTGCAGGCGCTCGCCGCGGCCGGCACGATGACGATGGGCGATCTCGCCGCCCTGCTGCGCGTCCGGCCGCCCACCGCCTCCAAGACCGTCACGCGGCTCGCGGCCCTCGGCATCGTCGAGCGTCGGGCCGAATCGGGCGACGGCCGCGTGGTCCGGGTCCAGCTCACGGAGGCCGGCCGAGCCAAGGCCGAGGCCATCGAGCGGATCCAGGAGGAGGTCGAGGCCGAACTGCTCGACCACCTCGACAAGACCGATCGCCGCCGGCTCCGGAAGCTCCTGCGGAAGGCGGCCCGCGGCCTCGCGGAGGCGGCCGGCGCCTCCGGTCAGACGGCCGAGGCGGATGCCGAGATCGAGGCCGAGGACGAGGCCGAGGCGCTGGCGACCTGACCGCCGGCCTCAGGCCGCGCGCCGCCACGCCGGGAACGGGTCCGGCAGGCCGCGATAGGGCGCGGGATCGAACGGCTCCCGGTCCGCACCGGTCTCGATCAGGCAGGCGTCCAGCGCCGCCGTGAGCGCCGCCGCGTCCATGCCGGTGCCGATGAAGACCAGCTCCTGCCGCCGGTCGCCCCAGACCTCGCTCCAGACGTCCTGGAGGCGCAGCCGGAACTCGGGCGCCTCCGGCCAGCGCCGCCGCGGCACGGCCGACCACCAGAACCCCATCGCCGAGACCCGGGCCACGGCGCCCGCCAGGGAGAACTCGCCGACCCAGTCCGGCCGGGTCGCGAGCCAGAAGTGGCCCTTCGCGCGGATCAGGCCCGGCCAGGTGGTGTTGACGAAGGCGTTGAAGCGCTCCGGGTCGAAGGGCCGCCGGGCCCGGTAGACGAAGGAGGCGATGCCGTACGCTTCGGTCTCCGGCACGTGCGCGTGGGCGCCGTAGAGTTCCTTGAACCAGAGCGGGTGCTGCTGCGCCTTCTCCTCGTCGAACAGGCCGGTGTCGAGGATATCGGCGAGCGGCGCGCGCCCGTGATCGGTCTCGAGGATGCGGGCATCGGCGTTCAGGCCCCGCACGACGGAGCGGACCAGCGCGAGATGCTCCGCGCAGACGTCGTGCGCCTTGTTGATCACCACCACGTCGGCGAACTCGATCTGCTCCACCAGCAGGTCCACGAGCGTGCGCGTGTCCTCGGCGCCGGCGGTCTCGCCGCGCTCGCGCAGGAAGGCGGCCGAGCCGTAATCCTTGAGCAGGTTCACCGCGTCGACCACCGTGACCATCGTGTCGAGCCGGGCGAGATCCGACAGGGACCGCCCGGCCTCGTCGCGGAACGAGAAGGTCGAGGCGACCGGGAGCGGCTCGGCGATGCCGGTCCCCTCGATCAGCAGGTAGTCGAACCGACCCGTCTCCGACAGCCGCCGCACCTCGGCGAGCAGGTCGTCGCGCAGGGTGCAGCAGATGCAGCCGTTGGTCAGCTCGACGAGCGTCTCGTCGGTCCGGGACAGGTCGGCGCCCCCGGCGCGGACCAGGTCCGCGTCAATGTTCACCTCGCTCATGTCGTTGACGATCACGGCGACGCGGCGGCCGTCGCGATTGGTGAGCACGTGGTTGAGCAGGGTCGTCTTCCCGGCTCCGAGGAAGCCGGACAGGACGGTGACGGGAAGACGAGGGTCGCGCTGGGTCATGGCGCCATCAAGATGTTATAACGTTTCAAAGTCAACCCGGTGCGGGAAATCGGGCCGCGACGCGGGCGACGGGAATGTTGCAACGATGTAACGTTTCTCAGCCGCGTCTCGCGGCTGCGGGTTTGACGCTTGCGCTGGAGCGAGGGGGTGCAACAATGCAATGATATAACACTGTGTGAGTCTCGATGCCTCCCTCGCGCCGCTTCGGTTTCCTCGCCAGCACGGTCCTGTCCTCGACCGTCTGCGCGGGCCTCCTCACACCCTCCACCGCGCGGGCGCAGCAGGCCGTCGCCCTCGACGAGATCAGCGTGACCAGCCCGAGCCCGATCCAGCCGTCGCGCGGCGCGGTCGCGGCGGATGCGGCGGTGCCGATCGGCGTCCTGCCGGTGGCGACCAACACGTTCTCACCAATGACGGTGGTGACCCAGGACCAGATCGCGCGCGACCAGCCGCGGACCCTGGGCGACGCCCTGTTCGACCGACCGGGCATCTCCGGCACGACCTACGCGCCGGGCGCGGCGTCCCGGCCGATCATCCGCGGCCTCGACAATGCCCGAGTGCGGATCCAGGAGAACGGCATCGTCAACGGCGGCGTGTCCGACCTCGGCGAGGACCACGCCGTGCCGGTCAACCCGCTGGTCTCCGACCGGATCGAGGTGATCCGCGGTCCCGCGACCCTGCGCTACGGCTCGGGGGCCATCGGCGGCGTCGTCTCGGCCGACAATAACCGGGTGCCGACCTTCATCCCGGCGAACGGGGTGCAGGGTCAGGTCACCAGCGGCTTCTCCAGCGTGGATAACGGCCGCCTCGGCGCCGCCACGGTCGATGCCGGCGGCGACGGCATCGCGGTCCACGCCGACGGCTTCAAGACCGCCAACGACAGCTACGCGATTCCCGGGGGGATCCAGCGCAACTCCTACAACGAGTCGCAGGGCGGCGCGGTCGGCATCTCGGCGATCGGCGACCGCGGCTTCGCGGGCATCTCCTTCAGCCACTACGACGCGGTCTACGCGATCCCGGGCGGCGTCGCCGAGCAGGACCGGACCCGCCTGACCCCGAACCAGGACCGGGTCCTGTCGCGGGGCGAGTACCGCCCGCTCGACGGGCCCTTCGAGGTGATCCGCTACTGGGCGGGCTACTCGGTCTACCGCCACAGCGAGGTCGGGATCGGCGGCGACGGGATCGAGGGCGTCCAGGCGATCTTCAAGAACCGCGAGGCCGAGGGGCGCCTGGAACTCCAGCACGTCCCTGTCATCACCGCGTTCGGAAGACTCACCGGCGCTCTGGGCTTCCAGTCGGACCGGCGCGTGATCAACACGCAGCTCGAATCGTTCCTGCCGAAGACCGAGTCGCGCGCGAACGCGGTCTACCTGTTCGAGGAGCTGGAACTGCGCCCGGGAACGCGGCTGCAGGCGGCCGGGCGCTACGAGGTCGACCGACTGTCGAGCACGGCGGCGCAGTTCCCCGCCGACTACGTGCCGGTCGACGGCCAGGAGCCGTTCCAGTACGCGCGGACCCGGCGCTTCGCCCCGAAGAGCGCCAGCATCGGCGCCCTGCAGGACCTGCCCTACGGCTTCGTGGCGAGCCTCACGGGCTCCTACGTCGAGCGCGGGCCCACCGGCTACGAGCTGTTCTCGCAGGGCCCGCACGACGCCACCGCGACCTTCGAGATCGGCAACCCGAACCTCAAGAAGGAGCGCGCCCGGACCGTCGAGGCCAGCATCCGGCGGGCCGAGGGACCCTTCCGCCTCGACGCCACCGGCTACTTCACCCGCTACACCGGCTTCATCTACCGGAACTACACAGGCCTGACCTGCGACGACGACTTCGCCTCCTGCGGCGTCGGCACCGACAACCGGCAGATCGTCTACCAGCAGCAGAACGCGACCTTCTTCGGTGCCGAGATCATCGGCCAGTACGACCTCGTGCCGGTGGGCAACGGCTTCGCCGGGATCGAGGCGCAGTTCGACTTCGTCCGCGCCCAGTTTGACAACGGCGCGAACGTGCCGCGCATCCCACCCTACCGGCTCGGCGGCGGCGTCTACCTGCGGGCGGACGGGTGGTTCGCGCGGGTGAACCTGCTCCACGCCTTCAGCCACGACGCCACGGCCGTGTACGAGACGCCGACCCCCGGCTACGACGACCTGCGCGCCGAGCTGAGCTACACCAAGGCCGTCGATCCTTCGGTCTACGGGGCGAGCGCGATCACCCTCGGCCTCCAGGGCCGCAACCTGCTGAACGACGACATCCGCAACTCGACCTCGTTCAAGAAGGACGAGATCCTGCTGCCGGGACGGAACGTGCGGCTGTTCCTGACGGCGCGGTTCTGAGGGCCGCGTCGGTCATCGGATCTCCTGGGCCGTGAGGTTCCGGCGCAGCCTGCGCCAGCCCGCGACGATCCCGGTCACGGCGATGCCGGCCGCCAGGAGGTTCAGGATCCACTGCGCCGCGTCGTGGAGCGGGCGGCTGCCGGTGAGCCCGGGCAGGTCGAGGCGGTGCGCCGCGTCGAACAGCCAGCGGTTGATCCGGCCCGAGCGGTCCAGGCGCTGGAGGATGGTCCCGTCCCGGGGATCGACGTGGAGCCAGGTGGCGTCCGGGTCGCCGAACCGCAGCCGCAGCACCGGGAGCGGCCGCGGATCGGAGCCGTGCGGGTACCAGTAGAGGTCGTAGGCGGTCATCTCCGCGGCCGCCCGCAGGCCGCCGGGAAGCGCCGGGCCGGCGGCCCGCGCGATCGCGGCCGCGTCGAGGGCCGTGCGAAGCGCAGCGCGCGCGTCCCGGGCCCGGCGAAGCCGCGCAGGGCCTCGGCGGTGAGGCCGAGGGCCGCAGGCTGTCCGGCGTAGGCGGCGCCGATGGCGGCGGGCGCCGCGGTCGACGCGAACCAGCGGTTCGGGTTCATCGAGATCCAGCCGCTGAGGATGAAGGTGCTGAGCCCGATCCCGCCCGCGAGGCCGAACAGGTGGTGCCAGCGGGCGAGGCCGCGATAGGGCGTGACGGCCCCGGCCGCGTAGCGCCGCCGGAGGCGCAGGCGCCAGATCCCGATCGCCAGCCCGCTCAGCGCCCCCAGGGCCGCGAAGCCCGACAGCCACAGCAGGACCGTCCGCCACAGCTCCACCCGGGCGCGCAGGGGCGTGAGGTAGATCCAGTGCACCACGGCGCCGACCCAGTTCCAGGCCCGCTCGGACCGGGTCGTGTCGAGGGCGATCGCGCCGGTGACCCGCGAGACGTAGAGCTCGGTCCCCGCCGGGTCCCCGAGGGCGACCTTCAGGAAGGGGCGGAGCGGGTCGTACCGGGCCGTGACGGTCCACTGGTCGCGCTCGACCGGGGTGACGCGGGCATTCGCGAACCCCGAGGCCGCGAGGTGCAGAGCCGCTTCGGGCGTGACGGGCCCGAGCCGCTCACCGGTCCGCGCCGAGACCGTGGCTCGACCGTCGTCGCGGCCGGCGATCCGGTAGACGGGCTCCCCGCCCCGCATCTCCAGGCCGAAGGCGGCCGGCACGCCGCCGAGCCCGGCGGCCCGCAGCGCCGCGTCCGGCCCGACCGCGACGTCCTCCCAGCCGATCGGGGCGAGCCGCGACAGCCGCTCGGCCTCGGTGAGCACCGGGAACGGCACGTAGAGCATCACCAGGCCGGAGCCGATCCACAGCGCGAAGAACAGCCCCGCGGCGATCCCGGCCCAGCGGTGGAACAGGAGCAGCCAGCGCCGCCCCGCCTTGCCGAGCCGTCGCGGCCGGCTCACCACGTCACCGTGTAGGCGACCTCGACCGAGCGCGGGCGCCCGAGCAGCCAGTTGGTGCCGACCCCGTTCACGGCGTTGCCCGAGATCGCGTAGACCTTGTCGAAGAGGTTGTAGACCCGCACGGACAGGCGCGAGTCCGCCGTCACCTGATGGTCCAGGACCGCGTTCACGAGGTTGTAGGCCGGCCGCCGCGCCGTGTTGCCGAAGTCGCTGTAGACTTGGCCTACGTTCTGCAGCCCGACCCGCGCGGTCCAGTCGCGGGTGACGTCCCAGGTCAGCCAGAGGTTGGCCACGCGCTCGGGCACGTCGATCGGCTGGTTGCCGGCATACGAGACCGTGGCGCCGTTCACCGTCTGGTCGAACCGGTCGTACTGCGCGTGCAGGAGGGCCAGATTGCCGTCGAGCCGCCAGCCCGGCGCGAAGCGCCAGCCGAGCGCCAGCTCGAAGCCCTGCGAGGACTGGCTCCCCACCTGCGTGGACAGCGTCGGCTGGCCCGGGATCGCCGAGATCAGGTTGTCCTTGACGATGCGGTAGCCCGCGACGGTCCATTCCAGGGCGCCGTCGAAGGCCAGCCCCTTGGCGCCGATCTCGACCTGATCGCCGGTCGCGAGCTTGAAGCCCGCCAGCGACTGCGACAGCGTGATCAGGCTGTTCACCGGGTCGGTGGCGAAGCTGTACTGGGCGTAGAGCGCGCTGTCCGGCGTCGGGTTGTAGACGAGGCCGAACCGGTAGCCGAGCGCCCGGTAGGTCTTCTCGAACCGCGATCCCGTCTGCAGATCCTCGCGGTTCAGAGTCGGCACGTCGAGGCGCACGCCCGTGAGGAACGAGAGCGTGTCCGACAGGATCAGCCGGTCCTCGGCGAAGACCGAGGCCTGGCTCGTCTGCGTGGCGTAGGCCGGCCGCGCCCGGCCGTTCTGCGGGAAGAAGCCCGGATCGTAGCCGGTGAGCGGGACGCTCGTGGTCTGGTCGAAGTAGAAGTTGTTGGTGTGACGGAAATCGATGTGATTCACGTCGAACCCGGCCACGAACTGGTTTCGCAGGCCGAACAGGTCGCCCCGGAAGGTGGCGTCGAGACGGTCTCCGACCTGCTCCTGGCTGTGGTAGATCTCCAGGTAGTCGCCACGGTCCACGAGCCCGGTGCCGCGGTTGTAGCTGTACTGCTCGACGTCGAGCCAGTGGCGCCGGCTGGTCAGCCGGTAGGCGGTGTTGCGGATCGTGATGTCGGCCGAGGGGGACCACTCGGTCTTGAGCTGGGTCCAGTTGTCGGCCCAGGTGATCTTCGCGTCGCGAACGTTGTAGTTGTTGAACCGGATGAGATCCGGGACCCGTCCCTCGACCAGCGGGGTGCCCCAGTAGCGGGCGGGCTCCTGGTAGCCGAGATCGTGGCTCAGGGTGAAGGCGAGGTCGGCGCTCGGCCGGAACAGCAGCGCGGCGGAGACGGCGAGGTTGCGGAAATCGCCCTCCGGCCGCATCCAGCCGTCGGCGCGGTTGCCGCTGACGTTGAGGCGGAACGCGAAGGTGTCGCCGTACTCCGCCTGACCCAGCGGGCCGCCGGAATCGAGGGCGAGCCGCGCGACCCCGTCGGTGCCGATCACCGCGCGGGCGGCGTTGACCGGCACGAAGACCGGCTTCTTGGGCACCACGTTGATCACGCCGCCGATGGCGCCGTCGCCGTAGAGCACCGAGGACGGCCCGCGCAGCACCTCGATCCGCTCGACGTTCCACGTGTCGAACGGGAAGGTCACGGTGTTGGCGCCGACGTAGAAGCGCGTGCCGTCGTAGAGCTGCTGGATCGAGTTCGGCCCGGCGAAGCCGCGGGACGTGAACGCGCCGTTGCCGTTGCCGGGCGCCGCGATGGTGGTGATGCCGGTCGCGTCCTGGGTCACGGCCTCGGCGATCGTGTCCTGACCGCGCAGCCGCGCGGTCTCGCCCGACACGATGTCGAGGCTGGCCGGGGTCTCCAGCGGCGTCAGGCCGAGGCGGCTCGCGGTGCGGTCGGGCGTGCGCAGGTTGAGGCCGTTCGGCGGCAGGCGGCCCGGGTCGCCGCCCGCGCCCGCTACCGACAGTTCATCGAGGGTGACCGCCTCCTGGGCGGCGGTCGGACCGGTCAGGAGCGCGAGGAGAACGCCGCAGAGCGGGCCCCCCCCGCCGAGGCGGGAGCGATAGGTCGGCAATGACATGGGAGAAGCGGTCCGTGCGCGGCGCGCGCCGGCCCTCGCACCGTACGCGCATTGTAATAACATTACAATGCGTCGGCCGTCCGGAGGGCCCAGCCGGTGCGGGCGCGCGACGGCGTCCCGGGATAGGGCTCAAGGGGCTCGGGGCGGTGGAGACGGGCATGGGGAACGGCGTCGCGGGCGCGCTTGCTGTGGCACGTCACCGCGAACGAGGCCTCGGCCGCCGCCTCCCCTCGGGACTGGCGGCGCCTCGACACCCGCCAGGACACCCCGCCCGGCGCGTTTCGCGTGTGACCACGGCTGACGGCAGGTCTCCTGGCTCGCGGGTCGCCGCCCTCGCACCGTCTTCCCGGGGTGACCCAGTGACGTGGTGGTGAAGGGCTCGCCACTTACAGTTGCGGGGGCAGCCGCGGCTTCGGGGCGAACCCCTCACCGCGTTCCCTTTTGATCCCCGAGGGGAACCGTCGCGCGCAGCTTGGCCGTCGCGTGACCGGGCGTCAACCGTGTGTCCGGTTGTTGCCGTGGATCGGCGCGCGCCGCGCCGGTCCGTTGCGGCCGCGCCGATGGCGGCCTAGTCGGTGCGGGATGACGGTCTGGCGGCCCCCTCGGGAGATTCGCGTGAAGGCGCTGGGCCTGCCCCGGCGCGGCAACAGCCTGCTCGCGGCGGAGGTCCGCGCGGATGACGGGCGGCTGAAGGGCGTCCGGCCCCTCGGCGGCAGCGTCGCGTTCGGCGAGCGGGTCGAGGACGCCCTGATCCGGGAGTTCCGGGAGGAGCTCGGCGTCACCGTGTCGGTGCTCGGCGATCCGCGCGTCATGGAGAACATCTTCACGCACGAGGGGCAGGTCGGGCACGAGGTGCTGTTCCTGTTCCCCGTCGCCCTGCCGCCGGGGCGGTTCGACGGGCCGGAGCGCTTCGTCTTCCACGAGGATTCCGGCACAGCCTGCGTGGCGCGGTGGTGCGATCTGGACGGGCTCGACGTGCCGGGCGGTCCGGATCTCTTCCCCGCCGGCCTGAAGGCCCGGCTCCGCGACGCGTGGGACGCGGAGGCCTGACGGGCCGGGGCGGTCCACCGCCTTTGCCGCTCGGCGCGGGCGATGCTACAGCCGGGCAATCCCATCGGTCCGGACGTCCGCGACGCCGCGGCCCATGCGCCCGGACGCTCCGTCCGACGCGGAGACGGGTGCCGGCGGAAGCATGACGACACGACCTCCCAGAAGCGGCGGGCCGACGGGGCGCAAGCCTCAGGCCGGCAAGTTCAGCGCCAGCAAGTTCAAGGGCGGCAAGGCCCAGGCCGACGGCCGTGCCCGCACGGGTCCGCGGACCAGCGCCCGCGACGCCGCCGAGCGCGCCGCCCGCAACCGCGGCGAGGATGCCGGCACCCGCGATCNAGCACCGCGCGGGCGTTCCACGCGACGTAGCCGAGCGCCAGGAAGGCGCAGAGGGCGAAGATCGCGAGGTAGGCCAGCGACAGCTTGAACGCGGTGGTGCGGAACAGCTTCTGGAAACGCGCCGCCGCCTCCGCGACCCTCGCCTCCGGCGTGCAGACCCTGACGGTCGAGCCGGACGAGGCCGGGATGCGGATCGACCGCTTCCTCACCGCCCGCTTCCCGCTCCTGCCCTTCACCCGGGTACAGACCATCGTCCGCAAGGGCGAGTTGCGGGTCGACGGCAAGCGCGCCAAGCCGAACGACCGGCTGGAGCCGGGCATGAGCGTGCGCGTCCCGCCGCTGCGCCTCGACCAGCCCACCGAGCGGCCGCGCAGCCCCGCCCGCGAGCAGGACGACGCCGCCTTCATCCGGTCGCTGATCCTCTACGAGGATGCCGACATGATGATCCTCAACAAGCCCTTCGGCCTCGCCGTCCAGGGCGGTTCGGGGACGGTCCGGCACGTGGACGGCCTGCTCGCCGCCCTCACGGGTCCGGACGGCCAGAAGCCGCGCCTCGTCCACCGCCTGGACAAGGACACGGCCGGGTGCCTGATCATCGCCAAGACCCGGCTCGCCGCCGCGACGCTGGCCAAGAGCTTCCGGTCCCGGGCGGCGCGGAAGATCTACTGGGCGCTCACCGCGGGCGTGCCGCGGGTCCGGCAGGGGCGGGTCTCGACCTACCTCGCCAAGGAGGAGCCCACCGACGCCGACGCGCGGATGCGGGTCGCCAAGCACGGCGACGAGGGCGCGAGCCACGCGCTCACCTACTACGCCATGGTCGATCAGGCCGCCCAGAAGCTGTCCTGGCTGTCGTTCAAGCCGGTCACCGGCCGCACCCATCAGCTGCGCGCCCACGCGGCCCATATCGGCCACCCGATCGTGGGCGACCCGAAATACTTCTCGGTGGAGAACTGGGAGCTGCCGGGCGGCATCCAGAACCGCCTCCACCTGCTCGCCCGGCGGATCGTCATCCCCCATCCGCGCACCGGCAAGCCGGTCGACGTGAGCGCGCCGCTCCCGCCCCACATGGCCCAGAGCTGGAACCTCCTGGGCTTCGACGCCGCCCGCTACGACCCGATCGTCGAGGCCCCGGAGGCCTGAGCCCGCAGCCAGGGCACGATCGCGTCCGCCAGGGCGCCCGGGGCTTCGAGCGGTAGCATGTGGCCCGACCCGTCGATCACCGTCAGGGTCGCGCCCGGGATGCCGTCGCGGAGTTCCCGTGCCTCGTCGAGGCTCCTCAGGGCGTCCTGGGCCGCCGCCACGACCAGGGTCGGGCAGCCGATCGCGCCGAGGCGGTCGCCATCGGATTCGCGCGCCTGCCCGGCCTGGCGCAGGAAGACCTCTCCGCCGAGCCGGTCGCCCATCTGCCGGATCCGGCTCAGGAGGGCGCCGTCACCGGCCCGGTCCGGGTGCACCGACTGGAGGATCGCCGACCGGCTGAGGCCCCGGTAGCCCTGCTGGCGGATATGGGCGACCGCGGCGGCCTTCCGGCGCGCCTGGGCGGGCGTGTCGGCGCGCGACGAGGTGGCGACGAGGACCAGAGCGGCCACCCGGTCCGGCACGAGCCGGGCGACCGCGCGGGCGACGTAGCCGCCCATGGAGAAGCCGACGAGCCCGAAGCGCGCCGGCGCCTCCGCGGCGACGCGGCGCGCCATGTCGGCGATGGCCGCGTCCCGGGCGAGGTCGCCGCAGGTGATCGGACCGACTTCGGCGAGGCGTTCGCCGATGTCCGACCAGAGGTCGTCATCGGTCATGAAGCCGGGCAGCAGCACGAGGTTCATCGCCGGATCACCCTTCCCGTCCCCCGGATAGCCGTCACGCGAGCGCCCGTCAGCGTCGCGGCATCCCCGGTGAAAGTCGGGCGCGGTCCGAGCGTCCCGTTTGGCGCATGCCTTGGCAACCGGCCGCGCCGCCTCATATGCTGCCCCGCGCCCCGCCGATCCGCCGCGGGGCCTGTTCCCGGCGGTTCGAGACCCTGACACATGAAGCTCGCGATGCTGGCCTGCCTCGCCGCCCTGTGCCTCACCGGGCCGATCGCGCATGCCGCCCCGGGCGAGACGACCAGGGCGGCGCCGACGGCCAACGGCACCCACCCGCCCGAGACCGCGGCCCCACATCCGGCCCCGGCGCCCNCCGGGTCCCCGGCGGCCAGCCCGCCGCGGCCGCGCCGGCCCAGCCGGGCCGGAAGCCGTGACGGCGACCCGGCTCTCTCCACCCGCGCGCTCGGAGCGGCTCTCGGCGCGACTCGCGGCGCGTGGGTCGCGATGAGGCTCGTCGTCTTCGACGTCGACGGCACCCTCGTCGACAGCCAGCACCTGATCGTGGCGGCCCAGGAGGTGGCCTTCGCGGAGAACGGCCTGCCGGCGCCGGGGCGACGGGAGGCCCTGTCGGTCGTGGGTCTGTCGCTGCCGCAGGCCTTCCGGCGCCTGGTCGGCGAGGACGGGCCGGTCGCGGAACTCTCGGAGAGCTACAAGCAGGCCTACAACCGCCTGCGGCTCGACCCCGCCCACGAGGAACCCCTGTTCCCCGGCATGGCCGACCTGCTGACCCGCCTGCACGGGCGCTCCGACGTGCTGATCGGCCTCGCCACCGGCAAGTCGCGGCGCGGCGTCGACAGGCTCATCGCGCATTACGGCTGGGCAGGCTGGTTCGCCACCACCCAGAGCGCCGACGACGCGCCGTCGAAGCCGGATCCGACCATGCTGCAGCAGGCGATCCGCGAGGCCGGCTGCGAGCCCGAGGCCACCCTGATGGTCGGCGACACGACCTTCGACATCGCCATGGGCGTGGCGGCCGGCGCGACGGCCGTCGGGGTCGCCTGGGGCTACCACCCGCCGGACGCGCTCTACGGGGCCGGGGCCGTGACGGTCGTCCCGAGCGCCGCCGCGCTGGAGGCGCTGCTTCTGGAGGGGCTCGCGACGGGCGCCTGATGGCGGGAGAGGCTCGCGCGCGGGGCCGGAAGCGCCTATCTCGCCTCCATGAGCGATCAGACGACAGACTGGCTCGGGCAGCCGAGCGACGGTGACAGGCCGGATCCGGTCCGGGCGGCCCGCGGCCACGCCAAGCCGGCCCTGCCCCACCGCTTCTACAAGGAAGCCGGCTTCTCCGAAGATGCCGACGGATTCCGGCTGACCCTGGACGGACGTCCGGCCAACACGCCGGCCCGCAACCCGCTGCGCCTCCCCAGCCGGACCCTGGCCGAGCGCGTCGCGGCGGAGTGGCAGGCCCAGGACACATCGATCGACCCCGCGCGGATGCCCCTGACCCGGCTGGCCAACACGGCGATCGACGGCGTCACGCCCCGCCTCGCCGAGGTCGCGGCGGATCTCTGCGCCTACGCGGGGACCGATCTCGTGGCCTACCGCGCCGGGGATCCGGAGCGCCTCGTGGCGGCCCAGGCGGAGGCCTGGGATCCGATCCTCGCCTGGGCACGGGACGCGTTCGGTGCGCGGGTGATCCTGAGCGAGGGCGTCATGCACGTCGCGCAGCCGCCCGACACGATCCGGGCGCTCTCCGCGGCCGTGAACGCGGTGACCGACCCGTTCCGGCTGGCGGGCCTGCACACCCTGACCACGCTGACCGGCTCCCTGCTGATCGCCCTGGCGGTTCTCGAGGGCCGGCTGACACCGGCCGAGGCCTGGGCCGCGGCCCACGTGGACGAGACCTATCAGGCCGCCGTCTGGGGGCGCGACGCCGAGGCTGAGGCCCGCCTCGAGGCGCGCCGGACGGAGTTCGATGCGGCCGCCGCCTTCGTGGGGGCCGGCGTCTGAGGCTTGGCCCGCGGTGCGGGGCGGTCGCGCAGATGCAATTGCGCAACAATCCCGCATTCGCGGCGCCCGCGCGGCGCCGGCGGCTGACAAAGCGCGAACATTGTTTTAGGGTCGACGCACATTGTGTTCGAGTCGACGATGCGTGCTGATCAGCCTGTCCGATGCAGTTTTGAAGGCGAGCTGGCTCATCTGATCGCGCCGAAGCAGTCTTCTCGGGATCTGGACGGTCGATACGCCCTGTTCGACGCCCTCTCGGACCTCGAGCGCCGAGCTCAGAGCGGCGGCGCGTCCGATCTGACCTTGCGCAAGATTGCCGAGATCCGGTTCCTGGCGGGGATCCTGCGCGAGTCGGTGCGCCCGTTCCCGATCGCGCCCCTGCGGACGGTGCTGCGCGTGCGCGAACGGATCGACGCGCGCCGCGCGGTCTCCGCCGAAGCCGCGGATCTCGGCGCGGTCTGACGTGGGCGCGGCTCAGGCGGGCTCGGTCAGCGCCGCCTGGATCTTCGCCTCCAGGGCCGCGGGCTTCGTCCCGGGCGCAAACCGGGCGATGACCCGGCCGTCGCGACCCACCAGGAACTTGGTGAAGTTCCACTTCACAGCCCGCGTGCCGAACAGCCCCGCGCGGGCCCGGGTGAGATGGGCGTAGAGCGGGTCGGCGCCCGACCCGTTCACCGCGATCTTGGCGAGCACCGGGAAGCTCACGTCGTAGCGCAGCGCGCAGAAGCTCGCGATCTCGGCGGCGTCGCCCGGCTCCTGCGCGCCGAACTGGTTGCAGGGGAAGCCCAGGACCGTCAGGCCCGCGTCCCGGTGGCGGCGCCAGAGCGCCTCGAGCCCCTCGTATTGCGGTGTGAAGCCGCAGCGGGAGGCCGTGTTCACGATGAGCAACACCTGACCGCGATGCTGCGCGAGCGGGTACGGCGTTCCGTCGGCCGCGGAGACGCGGAAATCGTGTACGGTCGTCATGGCCGATCCCTCGGGCAAACCGGCCGGATCCGCAAGGCTCGCGCGTCGCGACATCGCCTCGACTCGCGACGCGGGGCCGGGATCCCGGCCCCGACACTAACCCCGTATATGGCCGAGCCGGCGCGGGTGGCGTAGTGGGTCCGTCAATCGCGGCGACGAGACTCGGCACGGCCGCGAGTGAGGGGTACCTGCATCCCCCGCCTGGACCCGACCGGGACGTGTGGATGCCGCGCTATCACTTCAACATCCACGACGGATCCACGATCCTGGACGCCGCGGGAACGGAACTGCCGGACTGGCAATCCGCCCGGCTCGAAGCCGTCCGGCGCGCCGGCGACATCCTGAAGCAGGACGCCCAGCGCATCGCCCTCGGCGAGGACTGGCGGATCGAGGTGACGGACCGGACGGGGCTGATCCTGTTCCAGATGACGTTCCTGGTGGTCGAATCCCCGGTCATGCGCAGGCATTCCGGCACCGAGCGCTGAGCGGGCGCCGGTCTGCGAGATCCCGCCGCACGCCCGGCTCAGGCCGGCACCTTCCGGACGTCGAAGCTCGGGCCCTGGGGCGTCATCCGGTCGGTGGTGACGATGCGCTCGTCGGCGCCGACGATCCCGAGGCTGACGTCGCGATCGGGCAGGATGACGGTGGTGCTCTTGTTGACGTGGACCAGCACGTGCCGCCGCAGGGGCACCGAGGCCACGGCCCAGCGCCTGAGCTGCCCGTAATAGGGCTCGCGCCGCCACGCGTTCGCCTGTCCGGGATCGACCTGCACGTTCATGTTGCGGGTGAGCGGGTCGAGGCTCAGGACCATCTTGGCGCGGTCCGGCTTCCATTCCGGGCCGAGCCAGCTCTCCGTCATCCAGAGGCAGTGGAAGGCCCGGCAATGGTCCGGGCGGTTGGCGTGGATGGCGCAGCCCTGGCCCGCCTTCGTGTGGCGGCACCACTGGCCCGCGACGCTCTCGACCGCGGGCACGTCGTAGACCTTGCAGCACAGCGTGCAGGCGCCGCAGGCGCGGCCGGGGGCGGGTTGTGCGACGTAGGCTTCCGGATCGAGCATCTGTGGGGCGCGGCGAGGGTCGGTGCTGGGAGCGGTGCTGACGGCATGCGCCCGGCAACGGACGGACGCGGATCCTCCGGGCTACCTGCCGGGGCATCGGGTCGGTAGTGTGGCGGCGGTCACCCGCGCACGAGGACCTTGCGAACCATGCTGTCGAACCTCGCGACCCGCGACGTCGAAACCCTCCTCCATCCCTACACCAACCTGTCGACGCACCGGCAGACCGGTCCGCTCGTCCTGGAGCGCGGCGAGGGTGTGCACGTCTACGACGCCGAGGGACGCTCCTACATCGAGGGCATGTCCGGCCTGTGGTGCACGGCGCTGGGCTACTCGAACGCGGAACTCGTGGAGGCGGCCCGGGCGCAGATGGCGCGCCTGCCGTTCACGCACCTGTTCTCCGGGCGCAGCCACGATCCGGGCATCGAGCTCGCCGAGACGCTCAAGGAGCTGATGCCGGTCCCGACCTCGAAGATCTTCTTCACCTCTTCCGGGTCGGAGGCCAATGACACGCAGGTCAAGCTGACCTGGTATTACAACAACGCCCTCGGCCGGCCGAAGAAGAAGAAGATCATCGCCCGCCAGAAGGGCTATCACGGCGTCACGGTGGCGAGCGCGTCGATGACCGGGCTCGCCGCGAACCACGCCGACTGGGACCTGCCGCTGCCGGGCTTCCTCCACGTCTCGCCCGCGCACCACTACCGGGGCGCCGAGCCGGGCGAGAGCGAGGAGGCCTACTCGGCGCGCCTCGCCGCCGAGCTGGAGGAGACGATCCTGCGCGAGGGCCCGGACACGGTGGCGGCCTTCATCGCCGAGCCGGTGATGGGCGCGGGCGGCGCGATCGTGCCGCCGCGGGGGTACTTCGCCGCCATCCAGGCGGTGCTGGCGAAGTACGACGTCCGCTTCATCGCCGACGAGGTGATCTGCGGCTTCGGCCGGCTCGGCACGTGGTTCGGCAGCGAGGCGGTGGGCGCCCGGCCCGATTCGATCTCCTTCGCCAAGGCCCTGACCTCGGCCTACATGCCGCTCGGCGGCGTGAGCATCGACGCGCCGCTCTACGAGGCGCTGATCGGCCAGAGCGAGAAGATCGGCACGTTCGGCCACGGCACCACCTATTCCGGGCATCCGGTGGCCGCCGCGGTGGCGCTGAAGGCGATCGAGATCTACCGCCGCGACCGGGTGATCGAGGGGGCGGCCGAGAAGGCGCCGCAGTTCCAGCGCCGGCTGGCGGCCCTGGCCGGGCACGACATCGTGGGCGAGGCCGGCGGGCTCGGGCTGATCGGCGGCCTGGAGATCGTCGCCGACAAGACCACCAAGCGTCAGTACGACCCGAAGAAGGGCGTGGCCGCCCGCTGCGTCGCCTTCGCGCAGGGCGAGGGGCTGATCGTGCGGGCGCTCGCCGGGGACCGCGTCGCCGTCTGCCCGCCGCTGATCATCGCGCCGGACGAGATCGACGCCCTGTTCGACCGGCTCGGCCGGGCGCTGGACCGGACCCGCGACTGGATCCGCGCCGAGTACGCTCTTGCGGTCTACGCCCTCAGGAAGCTGTTCCGGCCCCATCTGCGCGATGGCCGGATCGGACGCGCCCGCATCCGCCGCGCATTCCGCGGGATGTTCTGACGCGGACCCCAGATCGGCAGCCGTCCGGACAGGCTTGCATGCCCGCTTTGGCCCGCGAGGGCCGCCCCTGCGGGCACAATCAAGGGGGACCACCCGATGAGCGAGACGATCGACAAGACGGACACGACGTCGTTTCACTATTCCGGGCATCCGGTGGCCGCCGCGGTGGCGCTGAAGGCGATCGAGATCTACCGCCGCGACCGGGTGATCGAGGGGGCGGCCGAGAAGGCGCCGCAGTTCCAGCGCCGGCCGGCGGGCTCGGGCTGATCGGCGGCCTGGAGATCGTCGCCGACAAGACCACCAAGCGTCAGTACGACCCGAAGAAGGGCGTGGCCGCCCGCTGCGTCGCCTTCGCGCAGGGCGAGGGGCTGATCGTGCGGGCGCTCGCCGGGGACCGCGTCGCCGTCTGCCCGCCGCTGATCATCGCGCCGGACGAGATCGACGCCCTGTTCGACCGGCTCGGCCGGGCGCTGGACCGGACCCGCGACTGGATCCGCGCCGAGGGGCTGGAGGCGATGCCGGGCTGAGGACCTCCGCGCGCGGCGCGGGCGGGGGCAGACCCCGCCCGCGCCGGTCGCCCGCCGCCGTCACACCGCGTCGCGCTGCGCGTCCGGCAGCGCGGCGGCCTGGATCCCCGCCGCGGTCAGCGGCGTGATGCGCAGCGTGGTGATGCGGTTCTTGGCCTTCCGCAGCACCTGGAAGCGGAAGCCGTGGAAGTTGAAGGCCGTCCCCTGGTCCGGGATGGTCCGGGCCTCGTGGATGACGAGGCCGGCGATGGTGGTCGCCTCCTCGTCGGGCAGGTTCCAGTCCATGGCCCGGTTCAGGTCGCGGATCGGCACGCCGCCGTCCACGTTCACCGACCCGTCCCCCTGCGGCCGCACGCCCGAGACCGTGACGTCGTGCTCGTCGGCGATCTCGCCGACGATCTCCTCGAGGATGTCCTCCAGCGTCACCAGCCCCATCACCTCGCCGTACTCGTCGACCACCAGGGCGAAGTGGGTCTTCTTGGTCAGGAAGGCCTTGAGCTGGGCGCGCAGCGACGTCGTGCCCGGCACGAACCACGTCTCGAGCGCCAGCGCCTCGACCTTGAGCCCGGAGGCGTCGCCTCCGGCGGCATCGAGCGCCCGCAGCAGGTCCTTGGCGTGGAGCACGCCGACGATGTTCTCGGGCGTGCCGCGCCACAGCGGCATGCGGGTGTAGGGCGAGGACAGCACCGCGCGGACGATGTCCTCGGAGGGCTGGTCGGCGTCGATCGCCCGCATCTTGGTGCGGTGGACCATCACGTCGGAGACCGACAGGTCCGAGAGGTCGAGCAGGCCGCCCAGCATGTCGCGCTCGGCCTTGGCGACGCCGCCCTCGCGGTGCATCAGCGCCACCTGCCCGCGCAACTCCTCGGCGGCGGTGAGGATCGACTGGTGCTCGCCGATGGTGACGCCGAACGGCTTCAGCATCACCCGCACCACCTGCTCGATGGCGAGTGCCAGCGGGCCCATGAGCGCCACCGCGAAGGCCACGGGCCGTGCGGTGAGCAGCGCCGCCTTGTCGGGCTTCGAGATCGCCAGCGTCTTCGGCAGCACCTCGGCGAAGACGATGACCAGCACCGACATGCCGACGGTCGCGTAGATCACGCCGCTCTTGCCGAACAGCGCGGTGAGCACGCTGGTGGTGAAGGCCGAGGCGCCGATCGCCACGATGTTGTAGCCGATCAGCATCGCGCCGATGAAGCGCTCGCGGATCGCCAGGATGCGATTGACGATCGCGGCGCGCGGGTCGCCCGCCTGCTCGAGGGCGTGCATCCGGGCCCGCGAGGCGGCCGTGAAGGCGGTCTCCGCGCCCGCGAAGAAGGCCGAGAGCAGCAACGAGATCGCCACGATGCTCGCGGCGAACCACAGGTCGATATGGGTTTCCATCGGGTCCGTCAGGCACGCCTCGAGCGGCTTGTCGGCCGCCCATATAGCGCCTCCCGCGACTTATTGCGCGCCGATCTGGCGCACCGTCCACGTCGCCCAGTAGACGGGTCGCCCGTAGAGGCTCGACGTGTCGCGCCCGGAGGCGGTCGGGGCCAGCCGGTCGAGCCAGGTCAGGAAGCCCGCCTTGTTCGGGTAGATCGCCGGCGTGTCGAGGTTGCCCTCGGCGTCGGTCATCCAGAAATGCGCGCTCCGGTCGTACCGGCCGCTGCCGTCGCCCCCCGAGCGCAGCCCCAGATAGGCGGCGGAGCGGCCCGCCTCCACCGGATCGGCGTAGAGCTTGAGGGCGCCGATCCCGTCGAGGTTCAGGTCGGCCGTGTACTGCAGGCAGATATCCGCCACCGGGCCGCCGGGGGCATTGGCCGGCCGCTGGCACGTGTAGGAGACCGCCCAGCGCTGCATGCCCTTGGCCCGGGCCACCCGCACCAGGGTTCCGGGCGGGAGCGGTCCGGCGATCTTGCGCGCCGTCGACCAGACCTTCGGCCCCGACAGGTCCTGCGCGGTGCGGAGGAACAGCCCGGTGCGGCGCTTCTCGGGGGCGAGGCCGCAATCCTCGGGCAGCACGTCGGTGTAGATGTAGTGATAGGTGCGGTCGACGACGCTGATCGAGCCGGCCAGTCCGTGGGTCTCGAAGGCCGGCGCCGTGCAGGCCGACGTGACCGGCTTGCCCGCCTCGTCGATCACCGCGGCCGGGACGGGCGGATCGCTGCGCCGGCCGCGGCCCGCGCCGGCCTCGAACGGCGTCCAGGCCAGCCCGTAGCCGTCGGCGGTGCGGGTCCGGATCTCGAAGGTCTGGAAGTCGAGGGTGCGCGCCTCGATCTGCACGCGGCGCCGGACGTCGGCCGGACCCGTCGCGGGCGCGTCCTGCTCCGCCTGCCGGCGCCGACCGGCAGGTCGACCCAGAACCGGTCGGCCGAGGGCGGCAGCGTCGTGACCAGGGCCTCGACGGTGCGGCCGGTGCGCAGGGCGCCGCCGTCGCGGCTGTCCGTGGCGCGCCGCTCCGGGCAGGGCTCGTCCCGGCGGGACGCCACCGGGGTCTGGCCCTGGAACACGGCCTGGAGTGGGCCGGGCGCCTCGGAGCGGGCGAGCCGCAGGATCTGCACGCCGCGCACGAAGGCGCAGGGCGCCGGCGCGATCAGGACGCCCTCGGCCTCCGAGCCCTCGCGGCAGATCTCGAGCGCGCCGCCCCCGGTCAGGAAGCAGCTCGGCGCGCTGCCCTCGTAGCCCGCGGGCCGGGCCTCGGCGGAGCGCGTCCCGACGAGCGCGGATCCGGCCAGGGCCCAGAGCGCCGCGATGGCCGCGCGGCGCCGGGCCGAGCACCGGGACGCGGCGTCGCGTGCAGGGGGAATGACGGTATCGGCAGGCGATGTCGTGGCAGTCTTTGCAGAAATCACGTCTATCGCCGATGTCGACCCGGATGTCGAAAAAGTCTCGCAGCCTCTAACTCACGGTCGCTGAGCCGGAAAGTGGCGCGGACCACGCAACCCGCCTTCGGTGGGGACGGGGCGAACCCGGGGCCCGCTCGCCCGTTGTCGCGGCTTGAGGGCCCCGCTGGCCCGACCCTTTCAGCGCCCGGAGATCAGCGCATGGACATCGCCGTCGAAACCGTCACCGACATCGTCACGCGGCTGCGCGCCATCGAGGTGAAGGAGGGCGACACCGACCCGGATTCGGGCTCGAACCCGATCGACGACGGCGCCACCGACGTCCTGGTCTCCGGCACCGACGACGCCACGGAATCCGAGGTCCGGGGCCTGATCGCCGGGCTCGACGACGATTCCCGGGCCGAGCTGCTCGCCCTCCTCTACGTCGGGCGCGGCGACATGGAGCCGGAGGAGTGGAGCGAGGCTGTCCGCTTCGCCCGCGAGCGCGAGGCCGCCGGCGAGGGCGCCGCGCGGGAACTGCTGGGCTCTCCCGACGCCGGCGACCTCCTGGAGGAAGGCCTCGACGCGATGGGGCTCAGCCCCGAACTGCCGCAGGCCTGAGCGCCCGGACGGGGGCCGGTCGCCATGGCCTCGCGCGCGCGCAGGGGTGCCACGAAGGCGCTGCGGGTCCTCACGCGGCCGGTCCGCCGCGCGCAGGGCCATGGCGGCAAGGGCCGCGGCGGGCTCGTGGTCGAGCCCTACCGCGGCTACGGGTCACGGGACGAGGTGTTCCTGATCGGCCGCGTCTTCCGGCAGTCGCCCGGGATTCCCGGCGAGGATCCCGAATCCCTGCGGGCGCAGTGGCGCGACCTGCGCCGCCGCATCGCCCGGCGGACGATCGCCGGCGCGGCCGTCACCGCCCGGTTCGGCGACGACACCGTGCGGGTCGAGACCGACCGGGACGGCTATTTCCGCGTGCACCTTCACCCGCGCACGCCCCCGGCCGAGACGGGTGACTGGCACGCGGTCGATCTCCTCCTCGACGCCGATCCGCCGATCCCCGCCGAGGGCGCGGTGTTCATCCCGCCCGACCGCTGCCGCTGCGTCGTTGTCAGCGACATCGACGACACGGTCATGCGCACCGGCGTCGCCAACAAGCTCAAGATGCTCTGGCGCCTGTTCGTGGAGGATGCCGAGAGCCGGGTCGCCTTCCCGGGCGTCACCGCACTCTACCGCGCCCTCCACGCGGGCGTCGGCGGCGACGAGGGCAACCCGATGCTCTACGTCTCCCGCGCCCCCTGGGGCCTCTACGAGATGCTGTCGGAGTTCTTCCAGCGCCACGGCATCCCGGCGGGGCCGGTGCTGTTCCTGCGGGAATGGGGCCTGTCCTGGACCCACCCGCTGCCGCGCCGGGCCACCGACCACAAGCAGGCGCTGATCCGGCACATGCTCGCGCTCTACGGCGACCTGCCCTTCGTGCTGATCGGCGACAGCGGTCAGCACGACCCGGAGGTCTACGCGCAGATCGTCGAGGAGAATCCCGGGCGGGTGCTGGCGGTCTACATCCGCAACGTGTCCCGCGGCGCCGCGCGGGTCGAGGAGATCGTCCGGCTCGCCGGCGCCGTCGCCCGGGCCGGATCGAGCCTCGTGCTCGCCGCCGACAGCGTCGCCATGGCCGAGCACGCGGCCGCCATCGGGCTGATCGCCCCCGGGGCGGTGGCCGGCGTGGCGGACGAGCACGCGGCGGCGGCCGAGACCGGGCCGCGTCGCGAGACCGCCCGGATCACGCCGGAGCCGTCGGGCGTCGCCGACTCGGCCGCGGACCCGATCGGGCCGGAGGCGATCTCGGAGGCGCTCTCGGGCGACGGCGCCGTGCCGGCGTCTCCGGCTCGACNGGTCGAGCCGGAGACGCCGGCCGCGCTCCCGCGGCTCGGCGCGTGACCGCGCGGCCGCGATCGTCAGCCGAGCGGCTGGCGCGGCCTGCCGACTCCGATAGGTGTCGGCCGAGCGCGGCCGGCACCCGCCGAGGCGGGTCGCGGAACGGGCTGCCGCGAGAGGAATTGAGATGCGCCTGAGCCTGTCCGCGCTGCTGATGATCGCCTGGGGCACCCAGGCCGCCCTCGGGCAGGCCGCGCCCGCGGAGCGGGCCGTGCCGCGCTTCGCCCAGCTGGAGGCCGAGATGGGCGCGGCCAACGCCGCCCCGGGGCCGCGGACGGTGCCGGCCAAGGTCGTGCCGGTCCCCGACACGACGAGCCCGCAATTCCGCACCGCGGTGGCGGCGCCCTACCGGGTGCCGGCCTGGAACGCGAACCCGCCGGACGCCGCGGCCTGGAAGGCGCTGGTCGACAAGCTCGCCGCCGCCGGAGCCGCCACCCTTCCGGCGCTCCGCGAGAAGCTCGGCGTCACCAGCGAGGCCGCGGTGATCGGCGGCGTGAAGGTCTTCGTGATCCAGCCCCGGCACATCCCCGAGGCCAACCGCGACCGGCTGCTCCTGCATATCCACGGGGGCGGCTACGTCTACAATCCCGGCGAGGCCGGAACGCTGGAGGCGATCCTGATGGCCGGCCTCGGCGGCTACAAGGTCATCTCGGTGGATTACAGGATGCCGCCGGAGGCGCCCTACCCCGCCGCCATGGACGACGCGACCGCCGTGTGGCGGGCCATGCTGTCCATGCAGAAGCCGCGGAACATGGCGGTGTTCGGCACCTCCACGGGCGGCGGCATGACCCTGGCCCTGATGCTCCGCGCCAAGGCCGAGGGGCTGGCGCTGCCCGCGGCGATCGGCCTCGGGACGCCCTGGTCGGACATGACCGAGACCGGCGACAGCTACAGGACCAACGAGTGGCTCGACAACGTGCTCGTCAGCTACTCGGGCTACCTGACGCCGGCCGCCAAGCTCTACGCCGCCGGCCGCGACCTGAAGGACCCGCAGCTCTCGCCGATCTACGGCGACTTCGCCGGCCTGCCGCCCGCGATCCTGGTCACTGGCACCCGCGACCTGTTCCTGTCGAACACGGTGCGCACCCACCGGAAGCTGCGCGCCGCCGGGATCGAGGCGTCGCTGCAGGTGTTCGAGGGCATGTCCCACGCCCAGTACCTGTTCACGCCGGACTCGCCCGAGACCCGGGAGGTCTTCGGAGAGATGGCGCACTTCTTCGACGATCATCTGGGTCGCTGAGGCGCGACGGCGCGGGCTCGCGCGGAGCTCGTGCTCACGAAATGGTGCAATGCAGCATCTCGGTTGAGAGGGTTCACATCCGGCCCGCGATGCCTAGGTTCGGCCCCTCGCAGCCGGTCCACGCTCCTCGAGCCTCCTGGAGGCCATCCGTGCAAACTTACACCCTCGCCATCGCCGACGGCGTCCTGTTCGCCTGCCTGCCCGACGAGGCCGACATCTCGGCCGCGATCACCGACGCGACCGCGACCAATTACGGGTTCGGCCTCAGCCTCGACATCGTCCGCGGGGCGACCCTGACCGACGCGGCCCGTCCCGAGGACGAGGTCGTGTGGCAGGAAGGGCCGGACAGCGAGCTGCTCGACGCGCAGGGGCGGCGCTACCGCTACGCCGTGCGACGGCCCTGCTGACGAGAGCCCGGCGCGGACCTGACACCGGGACGCCCGCCGGTGCTACGCTCCGCCGATGGAGCGGCGGGCGACAGGGGCGGGACGGTGGGGCGGGCTCGCCCGGTTCCTCGTCCTCTACGCGGCGCTCTACGGCGCCTACGGGGTGCTGTCGCCGGTCCTGCCGGGCGTCCTCGCCGCGCGCGGCCTGACGCCCGGCGAGATCGGCCTCCTCCTCGCCGCCGCGGGCGCCCTGCGTCTCGCGGTCGGGCCCCTGGCGAGACCGGGGCGCCGTGGCACGGCTTCGCCGCCCTGGTGGCCCTGCCGCGCTTCCGCCGCACGGTGCTGGTCGCCGCCCTGGTGTTCGGCGCGCACGCGATGCACGACGGCTTCGCCATCATCCTGTGGCGGTCCGCCGGGATCGCGGCGACCACCGCCGGCCTGCTCTGGTCGGTCTCGGTGGCCGCGGAGGTCCTGGTCTTCCTGCTGGTCGGACCGCCCCTGCTGGCGCGGATCGGCCCGGCGGCCGGCGTCGCGGTGGCGGCCTGCGCGGGCGCCCTGCGCTGGGCGGTGCTGGCATCCACGACCGCGCTTCCCTGGCTCGCCGCCGCCGAGTCCCTGCACGGGCTGAGCTTCGCCCTCCTGCACCTCGCCTGCCTGGGGCTCATCGAGGCGTCGACGCCGGCCGATCTCCGGACGACCGCGCTGGCGCTCTACGGGACGCTGGGCCTCGGCCTGTCGGGGGTCGCCGCGACGCTGGCCTCCGGGGCGCTCTACGGGGCGTTCGGCGCATCGGCGTTCTGGGCGATGGCGGCGCTGAGCCTCGCGGCCCTGCCGCTCGTGCCGGCGCTGCGGGATCGCTGAAGCGGCGGGTTCTTTTCCCGTGCCTATGGTACGGACCCGGAACGGACCCGCCCGAAAAGCCCCGCATGCCCGCCGTCGCCGAGATCCTGATCCCGCTCGCCCTCGATACGCCCTACAGCTACGTGGCGCCGGCCGGGCTCGACCTCGCCCCGGGCGACGTGGTGCAGGTGCCCCTCGGCCCGCGCGAGATCGTCGGGGTGGTCTGGGGCGTCACCGAGACGCCCGGCGGCTCGAACCTGCGGCCGGTGACCGGCCGCCTGCCCTACCCGCCCCTGTCGGAGCCGCTGCGCAGCCTCGTCGACTGGATCGCCCGCTACACGCTGGCGCCGAAGGGCTCGGCGCTCGCCATGGTCCTGCGGCTGCCCGACGAGGCGGCCGCCGGCGAGACCGCCCGCGTCGCCGTGCGCCTCACCGACAAGCCCCCGTCCCGGCCGACCCCGGCCCGCACCAAGGTTCTCGCCGCGGCGGCCGACGGCGCCCTGCGCGGCAAGAGCGCGCTCGCCAAGGAGGCCGGCGTCTCGCTCTCGGTGGTCGACGNCGACGGGCTGATCGACGACGGCGTCCTCGAGACCGTCGCGGTCGAGCCGGAGCCGGTCGCGCCGCGGCCCGACCCGGACTTCCCGCGGGCGCCGCTCTCGCCCGCCCAGGCCGAGGCGGTGGCGGCCCTCGTCGCGCCCTTCCCGTGGGACCGGGCGCAGCCGCGGGAATCCGACGATCTCCGCCCGGTCCTGCTGGAGGGCGTCACCGGCTCGGGCAAGACGGAGGTCTATTTCGAGGCGGTGGCGGCCTGCGTCCGGGCCGGGCGGCAGGCCCTGATCCTGATGCCCGAGATCGCCCTGACGGCGCAGTTCCTCGAGCGGTTCGCCGCCCGGTTCGGGGTCCGGCCGGCGGCGTGGCATTCCGGGATCGGCGGCAAGCGGCGCGAGCGCCTGCGCGCCGCCGTGGCCGAGGGCGAGGCGCTCGTGGTGGTCGGCGCGCGCTCGGCCCTGTTCCTGCCCTTCGCGCGGCTCGGCCTGATCGTGGTCGATGAGGAGCACGAGACGGCCTACAAGCAGGAGGACGGCGTCCATTACCACGCCCGCGACATGGCGGTGGTGCGCGGGCGCCTCGAGGGCTGCCCGGTCGTCCTGACCTCGGCGACGCCCGCGATCGAGACCCGCGTCAACGCCGCCAGGGGACGCTACCGGCACGTCCTGCTCCCCGAGCGCTTCGGCGGCCGGCGCCTGCCCGACATCGCCGCCATCGACATGCGCCTCGACCAGCCCGAGCGCGGCCGCTTCCTGAGCCCGCCGCTGGTCAACGCCGTGAAGGCCACCCTGGAGCGCGGCGAGCAGGCGCTGCTGTTCCTCAACCGCCGGGGCTATGCGCCGCTGACCCTCTGCCGCGCCTGCGGACACCGCTACCAGTGCAAGAACTGCTCGACCTGGCTCGTGGAGCACCGGTTCCGTCGGGCGCTGGTCTGCCACCAGTGCGGCTACGCCGAGCGCCGGCCGGAAGCCTGCACCGAGTGCGGGACGTTCGACAACCTCACCGCGTGCGGGCCCGGCGTCGAGCGGATCGCCGAGGAGGCGGCCGAGATGTTCCCGGACCGGCGCATCGTCGTCCTGTCGAGCGATTTCCCCGGCGGCGCCGAGCGCCTGCGCCAGGAACTCGAGGCGGTGGCGGCCGGCGAATGCGACGTGGTGATCGGCACGCAGCTCGTGGCCAAGGGTCACAACTTCCCGTTCCTGACCCTGGTCGGCGTCCTCGACGCCGATATCGGCTTGACCTCGGGCGACCCGCGGGCGGCGGAGCGCACCTTCCAGCTGCTCCAGCAGGTCACCGGACGCGCCGGACGCGGCGAGAAGCCCGGGCGCGCCCTGGTCCAGACCTACCAGCCGGACCACCCGGTGATCGCGGCGCTCCTCTCGGGCGACGCCGAGCGCTTCTACGCGGAGGAGATCCAGGCCCGCGAGGCGGCGGGCCTGCCGCCGTTCGGGCGGCTCGCGGCCCTGATCGTCTCGGCGAGCGAGCGCGAGGTCGCGGAGGCGCACGGGCAGGCGCTGGCCCGCGCGGCGGAGCCGCCGGAGGGCGTGATGGTGCTCGGGCCCGCCGAGGCGCCCCTCGCCCTGGTGCGCGGCCGCTACCGGTTCCGGCTGCTCGTGAAGACCGAGCGCAACGTCGATCTCCAGGCCTACCTGCGCGCCTGGATCGCCCGCGGCCCGAAGGTGCGGGGCAATGTCCGGGTCGCCATCGATGTCGACCCGCAGAGCTTTTTGTAGGAGACTTCGCGGCCCTCCCGGTCTCGCGAACGCCGGTTCGCCGTCGGGAGGCACGTCAGAGCGAGGGTCCGGAGCCATACCGGTTCGTCCCGCGATCGGGTATGGCTCAGGTCACGGGCGGCGGACCCTGGTCGGAGACCGGCTACGGGACGCGTGCGGTTCCCGGAGGAGCGATCAGTGCTGACCTATACCAAGACGCCGGATTCGAATGTCGCCGAGATCGTGGTCGACGGGAAGATCACCGACGAGGAGATGAACGCGGCGATGACCGCGATGAAGGCCGACCTCGACAAGGGCGGCAAGATCAAGCTGCTCGAGGATATCCGCGCCTTCGAGGGCATGGAGCCGGCGGCCTTCTTCAAGGACCCGCGCTTCGGCATCTCGATGATGAAGAGCATCAGCCACGTCGCCCTGGTGACGGACGCGCCCTGGCTGAAGGCGCTGGCCGAGACCTTCAACTTCGTGTCGCCGACCCAGATCAAGGTGTTCGAGCGCGCCCGCATCGACGAGGCGCGCAACTGGCTCGCCGCGGCGGCCTGAGCGACCTCAGTCGGCCTGCGCGGTGCGGGTGTCGCTGCGCCGCGCGGTCCAGTGGCCGGAGCACAGGGACGAGACCTTCCAGGTGCCGGCGCCGCTGCCGGCCTGGAGCCGGCCGGTGCCGGTGCCGCTCGCCGTCCCGTTGCTGACGGTGATGCCGACGCTGCCGTCGGGCCGCACGTGGCCGTTGACCTGCGCCCCGGCGCTGCCGGAAATGAGCTGCACCTGCCCCTCGCGGATCGCGAGCGCGTAGGTGTAGCGGGCGCTGCACAGGCCGCTCTCCGTCACCAGCTCCACCGACCACCGACCGTTATGCGTGCTCGGCCCCGCGCTGGCGGGCAGGCACATCGGGAGGAGAAGGCCGGCGGCGAGGGCCGCGACCGCGGTCAGCTTGGTCATGCGATGCAATCTTTCAGCGAAGCGGACACCGCCGGAAGCGGCGTGCACGGTCAGAATCATCGATCGAGGATGACTCGACGCTGAACGATGGAAGCGGCAAGAGT
Source organism: Methylobacterium mesophilicum (assembly GCF_036441335.1). GTDB lineage: Bacteria > Pseudomonadota > Alphaproteobacteria > Rhizobiales > Beijerinckiaceae > Methylobacterium > Methylobacterium mesophilicum_B. The sequence goes on along the minus strand of NZ_MLBW01000002.1, from coordinate 42,627 downwards.
ATGGCCGCCTCCCGCCTGTTCAAGATAGATTACGGTCGAGAGTCCCCCGGCCAATAGTCAAGCTCGTTGCGGACGATGCTGTGGACTGATCTGCTGACCAGGGCATCGAAGTCTCGACGCTGCGCGGAGAAGTCGGGTCGGGGCTGCAGGCTGACCGGGACGCGAACGCGGACGCCGAGGATCGCCGGACGCGCCGGGGCGGCCCCCGAGACTGTCGCGACCCCTGCCGCGTCGGGAGAGACGCGGGTGGCTCGGGTCGGCTGCCGAGGACCTGCCACCGGACCGTCGGGGCGGCGCCGGATTCCGGTCCGCCGGCGAGGTGCCGGCGGGATGCCAGAGCGCCCGCATCTGACGTCATGATAAGCCGCCCCGCCGCGCGGGACGGCCGGAGCGATTCGTGACGCTCAGTCGGTGAGTGGCCGGGCTTCCTCGGGCAGCATGATCGGGATCCCGTCGCGGATCGGGTAGGCGAGCTTCGCAGAGCGGCTGATCAGCTCCTGCCGGGCCGAATCGTATTCCAGGGTGCCCTTGGTCAGCGGGCAGACCAGGATCTCCAGGAGCTTCGGGTCGACGCGGGTCGCCTCGACGGGGGCGGTGAGATCGTTGGACATCGGTGGGGCAACCTATTGCATCGGCGACTCGGGACTCGAGCCGCGAACCAGTTCCATCTGCGTGACCGCGATCAGGATCTCGGCCCGGGTCTTCAGGTCGGGAGCTTCCAGCATCGCCTGCTTCTCGCGCACGCCGAACGGGCTCATCATGCACAGGGCGTTGACCAGCGCCTCGTCGGGCGCCTCGTCGATCCCGGCCCAGTCCACCTTGAGGTCGTTCGACTCCACGAAATCGCGCAGCGCCTTGAGGACGCCCTCGCGGTCGACCTGCTCCTCGCCCGCCCGCGGCTCGAAGTCCACCGCGAACGCGTCGTAGGAGACGTGGCAGCGGCGATAGGGGCCGATCGAGGCCAGCTCGCTCTCGACCCGGAACCGGGTGACGCCGGTGAGCGAGATCAGGTACCGGCCGTCGCCGGTCTCGGCGTACTGGGTGACCCGGCCCGCGCAGCCGACGCGGTAGAGCTTCGGATTCGATCCGCCGGACCCTTCCGGGTCGGGCTGGATCATCCCGATGATCCGGTCCGTCCGCATGGCATCGTCGACCATCGCGAGGTAGCGCGGCTCGAAGATGTTCAGCGGCATCTGCCCCCGCGGCAGCAGCAGCGCGCCGGAGAGCGGGAAGACCGGGATCACGGCCGGGCAGTCCGCGGGGCCCTTGTAGCTCGCATGGGTGCTCATGGCGCCTCCCAGAGGGGCCGATCGGTGGGCCGTGACGCGGGCCGGTGCCTCACGAGAACAGAAGTGCCGAGAGCTTGCGCCGGCCGCGAATCGTATCGGGGTCCATGACGCCCCAGGCCTCGAAGAACTGCAGCAGCTGCTTGCGCGCGCCGTCCTCGTTCCAGTCCTTGTCGCGCTTGCGCAACTCGATCAGGTGATCGACCGCCTGGCCGCGCTCGCCCCGGGCGGCGAGCCCGAGCGCGAGATCGAACCGCGCCTGATGGGCATCCGGGTTGGCCTCGACCTCCCGCTGCAGGCCCGCCAGATCGCCCAGCGACGCGGCCTGCTCGGCGAGTTCGAGGGCGGCGCGGATGCCGACGAGCGCCGGGTCGCCGGCCTTCGCCTCCGGGACCATCGCCAGCACGCGCTTGGCGTTCTCGATCTCGCCCGCGTCCAGCTGCATCTTGGCGAGGCCGGCCAGCGCGGTGACGTTGTCGGGCTGCTGCTCCAGCACGGCCGCGTAGATCTCGGCGGCGCCGGCGAGGTCGCCTTCCTGGATCAGGGCGGCCGCGTCGGCGAGGGCCGCCTCCAGCGGGTCCTGCTGCGGGCCGGCCACGCGCGCGATCAGCTCCTTGATCTGGCTCTCCGGGACCGCGCCCATGAAGCCGTCGACCGGCTGGCCCTTCTGGAAGACGATGACCGCCGGGATCGACTGGATGCCGAGCTGACCGGCGATCGAGGGATGCTCGTCGATGTTCATCTTCGCCAGGACGACCGCGCCCGCGGCCTCCCGGACGACCTTCTCCAGGACCGGCGTGAGCTGCTTGCAGGGCCCGCACCAGGGCGCCCAGAAGTCGACCAGGACCGGCCGGTTCATCGACTCGGCGATGACATCCTGACGGAAGCTCGCGGTGGTCGTGTCCTTGATGAGGGAGCCGGTGTCGCCGGCCTGGGCACCGCCCGCGGCGAGGGTGTCGTTGAGCATCGGTCTGGCTTCGGAACCTTTTTCGTGGAGCCCCTTAAATGGGGCTTCTGCCCCGGTCTGACCAGCCCAGAGGCCGGGATCCTCAGCGCGGCGGCGCGGCGGCCGGCGCGCCCGCCGCCGCCTTGGCGGCGGTCACGAACGTGCCGGCGAAGGGACGCCCGTCGGCGGTGCTGGCCTCGCAGGTGATCGCGGTGCGCCCGGGTTCCGGGGTCGAGAAGCGGCAGGCGCCGATCGCGAGGATCGGGGCGCCGTCCTTGCCCGTGGTGACGACGTTGATCGGCTGCAGCGGATCGGTCTCCTCGGTGGCCTCCTGCTGGGCGCCGTTGCCGCTGAAGCTGAGGGTCTGACCGTCGGAGGTCGTGAAGTCGAAGCTCGTGCGGTTGCGGCTCACCGCGTTCGTCAGGACGCTGCTGCAGGTTCCGCTCAGGTCCTGCGTGCCGATGACGAGCTTCTCGCAGGTCCCGTCCAGCCGCAGCGCCGCCTGGGCGCGGGCCGCGGAGGGCAGGCTGACGAGGGCGCAGAGCAGCGCGAGGCGCAGGCTTTTGGTCATGGCGTGTCGGGCTTCCTCCGGTTGAGAGCCGAACTAGGCGCGCCGCGAACGCCGTCGAGGGTCGCGGCCCGAGAACGGCGCGCCGGCGGGGCGGGTGTTTCCGGGAAGCGCGGGCGCTCCGCCGCCCGGCGGGCGCAGCGGGGATGGTGGGCGGAGCGGCCCGCTAGCCCGCGAACCGCAGGGCCCGGTCGTTCGGCGCGGCGAAGTCGAGCTCCGGCCCGAGGGGCACGATCCCCGTCGGATTGATGGTCGGATGGCTCTCGTAATAGTGCCGCTTGATATGCGTGAGGTTCACGGTCGGCGCGACGCCGGGCAGGGCGTAGAGGTCGCGCAGGTAGTTCGACAGGTTCGGATAGTCTGCGACCCGGCGCTTGTTGCACTTGAAGTGCCCGACATAGACCGCGTCGAACCGCACCAGCGTCGTGAACAGCCGGATGTCGGCCTCGGTCAGCCGGTCCCCGCAGAGGTAGCGGCTCCGGTCGAGGCGCGCCTCCAGGGCGTCGAGTTCCGCGAACAGGTCCTCGAAGGCCTGGGCGTAGGCCTCCTGCTTCGTCGCGAAGCCCGCCTTGTAGACGCCGTTGTTCACCCGGTCGTAGACGCGGGCGTTCACGACGTCGATCTCGGCGCTCAGGTCCCGCGGGTAGAGGTCGGGGCCGGTGCCCCCGAAGGCGTCGTTCAGCATCCGCAGGATCTCGGCGGACTCGTTCGACACGATGGTGGCGCGCTCCCGGTCCCAGAGGATCGGGACGGTGACCCGGCCGCTGTAGGACGGGTCCGCCGCCAGGTAGACCTCGTAGAGGCGCCGGGCGCCGTGGATCGGGTCCGGCGTCGCGCCCGGCGTGTCGCCGAAGACCCAGCCCTCCGCGCCCATGTGCGGGTCGACCACCGACACGGAGATCGCCTCCTCCAGACCCTTCAGGGCGCGGCCGATCAGCGTGCGGTGCGCCCAGGGGCAGGCCAGGGACACGTAGAGGTGGTAGCGTCCCGGCGCGCCGCGGAAGCCGCCGACGCCGGAGGGGCCGGGCGACCCGTCGGCGGTGACCCAGTTGCGGAACGCCGAGGCCTTGCGCTCGAAGCGGCCGCCCGTCGCGGCGGTGTCGTACCACTGGTCGCGCCAGATGCCGTCCACGAGGAGGCCCATCGTCGTCTCCGCTTGCCTGAGCGATCCCACCGAGATGGGCCTCGCGCCGCCGGTGTGAAGACGCGCGCGGAACGCGCCTCGCCGACCCGGGGTCGCGCCGTCCCCGGACCGGTTCCCGCGCGCCCGCGAACGTCACGCAAGGCAGGCTTGCGCCCGCCCGTCTGTTGCGGTGCAGCAAACTCGGCCATCACTCGCGTCACCCACCCGTCGCCGTGCGCGTGTCGCAGCTGCCCGACCCGGTGGGAGATCGATGGAGGTGAAGTGATGTCGTTCGCGCTGGTGCCCGTCGCCGAGGCGGCCCTGTTCACGTTCGGGTGCCTGGTGATCCACGCCCTCCGGCGCCACGCCGACGTGGTCACCGCGACGCTCGCGTGCCTCGCGACGCTCCTCGTCCTGATGATCGGCATCGCCTGCGCGCCGGAATCCTTCGCGAAGTACCAGGCGGCGAGCGTCGCCGACTTCGCCCGCCTGGATCAGGCGATCTACTGAGGCGTCGCCCCGCGGCCGACGGCGTCGAGGCCGCCGGCCCGGAGCTTCGCGAGGCGGCCGCCGGTCCCGCGCTGGCCGGCGACGGCCACGTCGAAATCGTCCTTCGGGAGCTTGGCGAGGAAGCGCTCGGCGAGCTCGAACAGCAGGATGTCGGCGCGGACGCGCTCGATATAGGCCCAGTCGAGGCTCGACGACCAGACGAAGTGCACCTCGCTGAAGCTCTCGGCGAGGAGACCCGTCAGCAGGAACGGGTCGAAATGGGCGCAGGAATCGCCGAACAGGACGAGCCGGCGCGGATCGGCCGCCGGTGACGCGTTCCGGTAGACGACATGCGCGCCGACATGCACCTCCCGGTCGCGTCCCTCCGCCTCGTAGGCGGCGAGCAGCGGCCCGGTCTCCACCCGCGTCGCGTCGCGCTGCAGCATGAACCGCTCGAGGCGCTCGCGCGGCCGCTCGGGCAGCTTCTCGCCGAGATCCATGAGCTGGTCCGAGACGATGCCCGGTCGCGCGCCGATATCGGCCGGCGGGACCGCCCCGAGCGCCCGCATGATCGCGCGGTAGGCCAGCAGGCAGCCCTGCGCCGTCCAGTGGGTGTCGGTGCGCAGGTAGAGCGGCACCGGCCCGTTCCGGGCTGCGCGGAGCGGCGCCAGGAGATCGAGATAGGCCGGGTCCCGGGCGAGGCTCCGGGCCAGCCGCCGGGTCGAGGCCTTGCCGGGCGCGTAGCGCAGGCCGTCGGTCTTGTCGTCGTAGACCGACAGCTTCTCGGGCACGACCACGTGGAGGCAGCGGATGCCGAGGCTCTCCGCTCGCCGCGCGCGGGCCTTGATCAGGCGTGTCCAGCCGCGCAGCAGCAGCCAGTGCCGCAGGCCGCCGCGATACCGGTCCATGACCCGGTTGGTCCCCCCGGTGAGGAATAACCAGCCGTCGCGGCCGACATGTACGCTCTCCCTGCCTGCAGCCATGACGGTGCTTTAGCCGCACCGCGACCGGCCGACTAGGCCGGACCCGGTACCGGGGCCGCGCGTTCGACAGGCATGCCGTCCTCGCCCGCCCCGGCCGTCCAGACCCGCGATCGCCCCGAGCGCCCGGACCCCGGAAGCGCAGGTGCGCGGCGTGCCGGGTGCGCCGGAGCGCGAGCTGTCCCGCGAGGCGCTTGGCAGCATCTGGCACTTCACCGGCCNCCCGCCCGGCGCGCCTGTGGCGCCCGCGCCGCGTGCTGGTGATGCCGGCCGCCCTGGAGCATGCGCACGGTCAGGCCATGCTGGCCCGCGCCGAGGCGCTGGGCCTGCCGGTCGAGCGGCTGCCGTCAAATCGCCTGCCGAGCCCGCGGGAGCCGAATCCCCGCCGGGCCTACGCGGCCGCCAAGGCGACCCTCGCGCTCACGGTGGCGCCGCCGACCAAGCTGCGGCTGCAGCCGATCCCGCCCTCGGCCGACTGGCGCTTCGACCTCGCCGAGGGTTGCCCGGCCCACTGCCAGTACTGCTACCTCGCGGGCTCGCTGTCCGGGCCGCCGGTGACCCGCGCCTACGCCAATCTCGGGGCGATCCTCGGCAACCTCGCGGACTACGCGGGGCGCGGCGCGGTGACGTCGGCCTCCGCCGACCGGGCGCAGGAGGGGACCACCTTCGAGGCGTCCTGCTACACCGATCCCCTCGGCATCGAGCACCTCACCGGCTCGCTCTCGGCGGCGATCCGGCATTTCGGCGCCTGGGACGCGCCGGTGCAGCTGCGCTTCACCACCAAGTTCGCGGCGGTCGGACCGCTGCTCGACCTGCCGCACAACCGGCGCACGCGCATCCGCTTCTCGGTCAATCCGCGGGCGGCCGCGCATTACGAGGGCGGCACCGATCCCCTCGACGCGCGGCTCGCCGCCCTGGCGGCGGCGGCGCGGGCCGGCTACCCGGTCGGCCTGACCGTCGCGCCGATCCTGCCCGTCCCGGGCTGGGAGGAGGCCTATGCCGGCCTGATCCGCGCCGCCGGCGACGCGCTGGCCGGCGTGCCCGATCTCGACCTCACCGCCGAACTCATCACTCACCGGTTCACGCCGGCCTCGAAGGCGGTGCTGCGCGGGTGGTATCCCGGCTCGGACCTGCCGCTGGACGAGGCGGAGCGCGTGGAGAAGCGCACCAAGTTCGGCTCGGTGAAGCACGTCTTCCCGAAGCCCCTCATGCAGGCGATGCGCGCCCATCTCACCGCGTGCCTCGCCCGCGACCTGCCGGCGGCGCGCGTCCTGTACTGGACCTGAGCCCCCGGGGCGCCATCTGGCCCCGATGACCGACGCGGACCCCCTGATCCTGACGCTCGCCTTCGACGAACCGACTTTCGCGCGGTTCGACGGCGAGCGGCGCCGCCACTTCCCCGAAGCCCTGAACCGCATCCCGGCGCACGCGACGCTGTTCCACCATCTGCCCGGCGACCGGGAGCGGGGCGTGATCGAGGCGATCACCGCCCTCGCCCGCACGGTGCCGCCGCCGGAGGTCGCCGTGACCGGCCTGCGCTTCACCGGCCGCGGCGTCGCCTACGCGCTCGACTCCGACGCGCTGGCGCGCTTCCGGGCCCGTCTGGCTCGTGAATTCGACGCCCACCTCACCGCCCAGGACCGGCAGGGCTGGCGCCCGCACGTCACGGTGCAGAACAAGGTGTCGCCGGACCGGGCCCGGGCGCTGCACGCCGACCTGTCGGCGGGGTTCGCGCCGTTCCGCTTCACCGCGCCCGCGACCCTGCTCTGGCGCTACCGCGGCGGCCCCTGGGACGCCGTCGCCCGCCTGCCCTTCGGAGAGAATGCCTGATGGATGTCGACGCGCGCCGGGGGACCGCGGCATGAGGGCGCCGGGCAACCTGCGGCAGAACCGACTGATCGAGCCCGCCCTGGCGGTGTGGCTGCGGCTGCGCCTGAACGAGGTCGGTCCCCTCGTCGCCCTGCTCTGCCTGAGCATCCTCGGCTACGGGTTCTTCTACCTCGCCCACGAGGTCGGCGAGGGCTCCACCGCGGCCCTCGACCGGCGGATCCTGCTGGCCCTGCGCAACCCCGCCGATCTCGCCGACCCGATCGGGCCGCCCTGGCTCGAGGAGTCGATGCGCGACATCACCGGGCTCGGCAGCGTCTTCACGGTGCTGTTCCTGACCTGCGCGGTGGCGGCCTATCTCGGCGTGTCCGGGCGCCGGCGCATCGGCCTCTACGTCCTCGCCGCGGTGGGCAGCGGCGAACTGGTCTCGACGGTGCTGAAGATCTTCTACCACCGGCCGCGGCCGGACCTCGTGCCCCACGGCATGGAGGTGTTCACGGCGAGCTTCCCGAGCGGCCACGCCACCATGTCGGCGATCGCCTACCTGACCCTGGCGACCCTCATCGCCCGGGTCGAGCGCAACCGCCGCGCCAAGGCGCTGGTCCTGGCGCTCGGGGTGAGCGTGACGCTGCTGGTCGGCATCAGCCGCATCTATCTCGGCGTGCACTGGCCGAGCGACGTCCTGGCCGGATGGTGCATCGGCGCGGCCTGGGCCTCCCTGTGCTGGTTCGTCGCCCTGCAGTTGCAGCGCCGCGGCGAGGTCGAGGCGCCCGACCCGCCGCCGCCCGCCTGAGCGCGGCGTTAAGGTAAACGGGTGGTTAAAGTGGACGGGCGGGGTCCGTCCGGGCCGGATGCCGGTTGTCCCCGCAACCGAAACCATGAGGATCGCGCGATCGTGGTCGAGCGCCGCCGCACTGCCCGACGCCGCGTCTGCCTGGGTGGGCGGCTGCGCGTCGCGGCCTTCCTGCCGGAGATCGACTGCACGGTCCGCGACGTGTCCCTCGACGGGGCGCGGATCCGGCTGCCCGCGGAGGCCGTGCTCCCCGATCGCGTCGAGCTGTCCATCCCCTGCCGCCGCGAGACCCGCCGCGCCTACGTGGCCTGGCGCGCGGGCGAGTCGGTCGGCCTCGGCTTCGCCGAGACCCGCGCCGCGACGGAGCCCGAGGCGGTCGCCCGCCGGCTCGCCGCCAGCGAGGCGGAGGTGGCGCGTCTGCGCGCCGCGCTTCTCGACGGAAACAGCCCGGATCCGGGTCGCGTTCACTGAGGGCGCGGCTCCGCCACCCGGCGGCTCCGGCGCAAACGGCGGCGCCCCGGACGCCGCGTTCCCGATCCGGCGACACGGCGAGGCCCATGGCGGACGACACCCGGCTCTCACGACGCACTCTCCTCGCGGCCGGAGGCGCCCTGGCCGGCGCCGCAGTGGGCGGCGGCGCGCAGGCCGCCCCGCCGGCGCCCGCTGTCCCGGCCGATACCGGCGCCGTGCAGGGCGGGAAGATCATGTTCCCGAACTGGCGCGGGCCCGGCGACAGGCCGCCCGCCCCGACCCCGGCGCCGCAGCCGCCGGGCCAGCGCGTCGGCTACTGCGTCGTCGGCCTCGGGCGCCTGAGCCTCGACGAGATCCTCCCCGCGTTCGGCGAGAGCAAGCGCGCCCGCCTCGCCGCCGTGATGTCGGGCTCGCCCGACAAGGCGAAGCTCGTGGCGCGGCAGTACGGGCTGCCGGACGACGCCGTCTACGGCTACGACGCGTGGGATCGCCTGAAGGCCAACCCCGACGTCCAGGCGGTCTACATCGTCACACCGAACGGCGTGCACCGGGACAACGTCGTGGCGGCCGCCGCGGCCGGCAAGCAGGTGCTCTGCGAGAAGCCGATGGCGGTGACCTCGGACGAGTGCCGCGAGATGATCGCGGCCTGCGCGAAGGCGGGCGTCAAGCTGATGATCGCCTACCGGTGCCAGTACGAGCCCTACAACCGGGCCGTGATCAAGCTCGCCCGCTCGGGCGAGTTCGGCCGGCCCCGGCTGATCCAGGCCTTCAACGGCCAGACCACCGGGCTGCCGGAGCAGTGGCGCCTGCGGAAGGCGCTGGCGGGCGGCGGCTCGCTGCCGGATATCGGGCTCTACTGCCTGAACACCGCCCGCGCGGTTCTCGGCGAGGAGCCGAACCTGATCCAGGCCCAGATCCACGCGCCGCCGGACGATCCCAAGTACCGCGAGGTCGAGGAGACGGCGAGCTTCACCCTTCACTTCCCGTCCGGCGTGATCGCCCAGTGCCTGTCGAGCTACGGGGTCTACGAGGCGCGGAGCCTGACCCTGCACACCGGGACCGCGTCGGTCGATCTCCAGAACGCCTTCGCCTACCAGGGCCAGCGTCTCTATATCGGCCACCGCGACGGCAGGAACGCCGCCCGGGACGAGAAGGTCCTGAGCCCGAAGAACCAGTTCGCCCTGGAGCTGGATCATTTCGCGCGGTGCATCCAGGAGAACCTGCGGCCCCGCACGCCGGGCGAGGAGGGACTGCAGGATCAGGTCCTGATGGAGGCGATCTACGAGGCCGCCCGGACCGGCGCACCGGTCAAGGTCGGGCCGCCCCCCGGCGCCGGTTCGGGCCTCGACGTGACGCGCGGGCCGGAGCCGGAGGAGCCGGCTTGAGGGGCCTCGGACGGGAAGAGGCGCCTCAGAACGGCAGCAGGATGTCGACGATCTGCTGGCCGTAGCGCGGCTGCTGCACGTCGGTGATCTGGCCCCGGCCGCCGTAGGCGATGCGGGCCTGGGCGATCTTGGCCGAGTCGATGGTGTTGTCGGATTCGATGTCCTCCGGCCGCACCACGCCGGCGACGATCATCTCACGCACCTCGAAGTTGACCCGGATCTCCTGCTTGCCCTCGACCACGAGGTTGCCGTTGGGCAGGACCTGGGTCACCACCGCGGCGACGTTCGTCGTCACCGACTCGGTGCGCTGGACCGAGCCGGCCCCGTCATTGGCGGTGGCCGAGGTGGCGGCGAGCAGCGCGGTGCTGCCCACCCCGAAGGATTTGCCGACCGCGTTGTTCTCCAGGCCGAGGGCGTTGGGCAGGCCGAAGCTCTCGGTGTTGGCGCGTGAGCGCTTGGTCTCGTTGCTGATGTTCGCCTGATCGGTGACCTTGACCTTCACGGTCAGGATGTCGCCGAGCTTGGCTGCGCGCTGGTCCTTGAAGAAGGCGCGGGAGCCCGTGCGCCACAGCGAGTTGGGCGCGTACGAGACCGGCTGCACGTCCGGCATCGGCATCCGCACCGGCTTGTAGCCCGGCTGCGCGGTCGGGTCCTCGATCGCCGACAGCGCCGGGGTCGCGCCGACCTGCGAGAGGCGGTCGGCGGTGTTGCAGGCCCCGAGCGCGCCGGCGATCAGGGCGGCGGCGAGCGGGTTCAGGACAGTGCGACGGGCCATCGGGCAATCACTCTTCGACGCGTGCAGGGCGGGCGGTCAGCGCAGGGAGGCGGTCGCCTGGACGGAGGCGGCGCCGGCGGCCTGCTGAGCCGCGGGGCTGGGGCTCACCGAGACCCGGCCGGGGCCGATCACGGTGGCCTGCAGGATCTTCTTGGAGGCGACGTTGACGACGTTGACGACGGCGCCCATGCGGCCGGAATCGTTCGACAGGCCGCGCATCGACAGGCTGATGCTCGGCGTCTCGTACACGATGGTCACGTTCTCGCCGCGCGCGACCAGCTCGGGCGGGGCCGTGTCGGTGACCCGCAGCACCGTGCCGGCCGTCAGCGTGTTCTGGGCGACCTCGCCGAGAATCGCGGTCGCGCTCCCCTGCGCGTCGGGGGCGACGGACTCGCGCGGGCGCCGCTCCAGGGCGACGTCGCCCTCCCTGACCGGCTCGCCGCGATTGAGGTTCCGGGTGAGCACCGCCACCTCGCGCAGCTCGATGACCACACCGGAGACGCGCAGGGAGGCCTGCCGCTCGCCGAGGCTGACGAGGCCCGCGACGCGGCGCGTCCGCGGATCGTAGGTCACGTCCAGGGCCGCGGCCTGCCCTTCGAGGTCCACCGGGGCCAGCAGGGTCGGGCCGTCGCCGTCGAAGCGGACCGCGATGCTGGGGGCGTGGAGCCCGTAGCCGGTCTCGAGGCCGCGCTTGAGCGCCGCCTCGATCTCCGGCGGGCCGAGGCGGCGGGCGGCGCGCTGCACGGCGATCTGCAGCCGCCCGCCGGTTTCCAGGCCGTTCAGGCCCAGGGCGGCGGCCGCGTCCAGGATGCGCCGGGTCTGGATCGTCCCGGTGGCGCCGAGGGCGGGCGCGCCCAGGAGCTCGGGGGCGCCCTCGACGAGATCGGCCAGCGTCAGGACGTCGCCGCGGGCGGTGACGTCGCCGCGCAGCCGCAGGCCCTCCGCCCGCGCCATGGCGGGGATGGCCAGGGCGCCGAGGAGCGCGAAAGTCAGGAAGGCCAGCACCGCGCGCAGGATGACGGCGCCGCCGAGGGGCATCACCCGCGGCGGCACGCGCCGCACGATCGGGCTGATGTCGTCCCCGTCCCCCGCGGCGACGCGGGGCAGGTCGAGGGTCCCGAAGTCGGGATCGAGCGGGTCGGGGTGCATGCCGGCATACATGGTCAGGGGCCTGAAGCGGGGTGCGGGTCGCGCGGTTAGCTGCGGAACATCTGCGTGGTGGTGGAGAGCATCTGGTCGGCGGCGGTGACGACCTTCGAGTTCATCTCGTAGGCGCGCTGCGCGGCGATGAGGGACGAGATCTCCGTGACGGCGTTCACGTTCGCCTCCTCCAGGTAGCTCTGCTGGAGGTTGCCGAAGCCGTCGGCCCCCGGCAGGCCGCTGATCGCCTGTCCGGAGGCGGCGGTCTCGACGAACAGGTTGTCGCCGATCGACTCGAGGCCGACCTTGTTGACGAAGCGCGAGAGCTGGAACTGGCCCAGCGCCTGCGGCGCCGTCTGACCCGGGATGTTCGCCTGCACGGCGCCCGTGGCGCTGATCGTCACGGACGTCGCGTTCTGCGGCACCGTGATCGCCGGATCGAGCAGGTAGCCGTCGCGGGTGACGAGCTGGCCCTGGGCCGAGAGGTCGAAGGAGCCGTCGCGGGAATAGGCGGTGCGGCCGTCCGGCAGCGTCACCCGGAAGAACCCCTCGCCGCGGATCGCGACGTCGTAGTCCTTCTCGGTCGAGGAGAGCGTGCCCTGCGACATCACGCGGGCCGTCGAGGTGGTCTTCACGCCCGAGCCGAGGCTGAGGCCGGCCGGGAGCTGGGTGTTCTGCTGCGAAGTCGAGGTACCGGCCCGGCGCAGGTTCTGGTAGAGCAGATCCTGGAAGTGCACCTGCTGGCGCTTGTAGCCGGTGGTGCGCAGGTTCGCGATGTTGTTGGAGATGACCTGGACGTTGAGTTCCTGGGCCGCCATGCCGGTGGCGGCGGAGTAGAGGGCGCGCATCGGTCAGGCCTCCTCAGGCGACGTCGGCGAGGCGGCGGATCGCCGTGCCCCGCAGGTCGTCGAGGCGCGAGATCATGCTCGACACCATGGCGTAGGACCGGTTCACGTCCATGAGCCGGGTCATCTCGATGACCGGGCGGACATTGGAGCGCTCCAGCGATTCGGGTTCGAGACGCCCGTCGATCCCGGCGGGGCGCGCGGGCTCCGGCGAGGCGTAGAGGTTGGTCCCCTCGTTGGTCAGCCGCTGCGGGTTGGCGAAGGTGACGAGCTTGATCCGCCCGCGGATCCCGAGATTGGTCGAGACGGTGCCGTCGGGGCCGATGGCGAGGCCGGTCTCCTGCGGGTTGATGCTGATCGGCCCGCCCTCGCCCACGACCTTGTAGCCGTCGCTGGTGACGAGCGTGCCCTGCGCGTCGAGCTCGAAGGCGCCGTTGCGCGTGTAGCGCTCGCCCTGGGGCGACTGCACGGCGATGAAGGCCGAGCCCTTGACCGCCACGTTGAGCGGGTTGCCGGTCTGCTCGATCGGGCCCTGCCCGAGATCGAGGGTGGTCCCCTGGTCGATCACGTAGGACAGGCGCCGGTCGGGCCGGGCGAACGAGTCCGCGCTCGCCACCGGCATGAGGTACTCCTCGAAGCGGGTGTTCCGCGCCTTGAAGCCCGTGGTCGAGACGTTCGCCATGTTGTTGGCGATCACGTCCAGCTCGCGCTGGAGCGCCATCTGGCTCGACACGCCGACGAAGAGGGCATTCTGCATCGTGGACTCTGGGACTCGCGGGCCGCGGAGGCGGCAACGATCCATTCAGCATCCGCTGTGCCAAAACCCGCTGCGGCGAATTTTATCGGTGTGGCAGAGACTTGGTTAGCCGCGCTCGGAGGTCCCGGCCGCGCCGGGCCTGCGCCGCGGCAAACCTGACCCGGCAGGAATTGCCTCCTTAACGGCGCGTTAACCGTGATGCTCCGATATCGCCGTGTACCTGGCGCGCGGTCTACCGCGAGAGAGCATTATTCCATGGCCAAGAAGCCGAAGAAGGCCTCCGCCGAGGAAGGCGAGGCCGGAGCCGACGGCGCCCCGAAGGGCAAGAAGAAGCTCATGATCATGGTGGCCGTCGCCGTTCTGGTGCTGGCGGCGGGCGGCGGTGCGGGCGCCTACCTGATGATGGGCGGCGGCGGCCACGGCGACGGCAAGGAAGCCGCGCAGGGCGGCGGCCACGGCGGGGGACACGGCGACGCCAAGGGCGCCGGCCCGGACGGCAAGAAGCCCGTGGTCTTCGTCGACGTGCGCGAGATGCTCCTCAACCTCTCCCCCGAGCTGCCGCAGGACAAGGCCAAGTACGCGAAGGTCCGGATCTCCCTCGAGCTGAAGGACGCCAAGGTCGAGGAAGAGGTGAAGCCCCTGATGCCGCGGGTCGAGGACGCGCTGCAGGTCTACATGCGCGAGCTTCGCGCGAGCGACATCACCAACTCGGTGGGCCTGTTCCGGCTGCGGGAGGAGCTGCTGCGCCGGATCAACATCGCCCTCTACCCCGCCAAGGTCGACGCGGTGCTGTTCAAGGACGTGATCGTCCAGTGAGCGTGCCCGCGACCCAGTCGATCCCCTCGCGCGCCGCGCCGCGCCGGGCCCCGAGCGAGCACGCCTGATGGAACCCGAGGACGAACTCCCCGAGGACGACTGGTCGGCGGCCCTCCTGGAACAGGGGGCCGAGGGCGGCGACACGTCGCTGGCCGAGGAGTGGGGCGCGGCGCTCGCCGAGCAGGGCACCACGCGCAACGCGGGCGACGTCGCCGCCGAATGGGCGACGATGATCGAGGACGGGGAGAGCGACAACCTCCCCGAACTCGCCGGCAACGACCGGGTGCTCAACCAGGACGAGATCGACGGCGTCCTCGGCTTCTCCATGCGCGAGCTCTCGGCCTCCGGGGCCGGGGGCGTGCAGGCCATCGTCGATTCGGGCGTCGTCCAGTACGAACGCCTGCCGATGCTGGAGATCGTCTTCGACCGGATGATCCGGTTGCTGTCGACCTCCCTGCGCAACCTGTTCCAGGACAACGTCGAGGTGACCCTCGACAACATCACCTCGGTGCGCTTCGGCGACTACCTCAACGCGATCCCGCTGCCGACGCTGCTCGGCGTGTTCCGGGCCGAGCAGTGGGAGAATTCCGGCCTCGTCACGGTCGATTCGAACCTCGCCTACGCGACCTTCGACCTGCTGCTCGGCGGCAAGCGCGGCGGCTCGTCGAGCCGCCTCGACGGGCGGCCCTTCACCGCGATCGAGATGACGCTGGTGCGCCGCCTCGTGGAGATCGTGCTGGGCGACCTGGAGCTCTCGTTCCAGCCGCTCTCGCCCGTGAGCTTCGGCATCGACCGGATCGAGACCAACCCGCGCTTCGCCACCATCACGCGCCCGGGCAACGCCGCGATCCTGATCAGCCTCCGCCTCGACGTCGACGGGCGCGGCGGCATGCTGCAGATCCTGTTCCCCTACGCGACGATCGAGCCGATCCGGGAACTGCTCACCCAGAGCTTCATGGGCGAGAAGCTCGGCCGCGACCACGTCTGGGAGGGCCATCTCGCCACCGAGATCTGGCAGGCCGACGTGACCATGGACGCGGTGCTGCACGAGATGATGCTGCCGCTGAAGCAGGTCATGAGCCTGAAGGTCGGCGAGACGCTGATGTTCGAGGCCAAGCCCTCGGACCTCATCACCGTGCGCTGCGGCGACTGGGCGCTCACGCAGGGGCGGATCGGCCGGGTCGACGGCCACATCGCCGTCCAGGTCACACGGCCGCTGCGCCGCTCGCGCACGACGATCCAGGCCTACGAGGCCTCGATGAACAACCGCTCGGACAATTAGTGCCGATGAGGGTCCGGTCATGAGTCTCTTCGTCACCCTCGCGGCCGACATCCTGGTCGCCGTCCTGCTGGCGGCGACCATCGTCACGTCCCTCAGGCTCTCGCGCCGCATCGGCCAGATGAAGGGCGACGAGGCCGCCCTCCGCCAGACCATCGGGGACCTGATGGTCGCGACCGGCACGGCCGAGCGGGCCATCGCGGGCCTGCGGGCGGCGATCGACGAGGGCGACCGTACCCTGAACGCGAGCCTGGAGACCGCCACGGTCCGCGCCGACGAGCTGCGGCTGCAGGTCGAGGCCGGCGAGGGCGTGATCGCCCGCATCGGCGCCATCGTGGCGCAGATGCGGGCCGTGCCGGTCCGGCCCGAGCCCGCGCCGGAGCCGAGGCCCGCGCCTCNGGCGCGCAGCTCAGCCGCCAGCCGCACCGCCTCGTTCGTTCCCGGTACCGCGACGTAGGCGATGCGCAGGCCGGGACTCGCGCATTTGGACAGCGTCGCGATGTGCCAAGTGAGGTCGCTCGCCTCCGCCGCGAGGCCGGGCGCGCTATAAGGGGCACATGTCAGAGGCCGATCCCCAGCCGCTCCTCGCCGTCGAGGACCTCTCCGTGGCGTTCCGCGCGCGGGAGGGCGAGACCGTGGCGGTCGACGGCGTCTCCTTCACCATCCGCCGCGGCGAGACCGTCGCGCTCGTGGGCGAATCGGGGTCGGGCAAGTCGGTGACCGCGCTGGCGATCCTGCGCCTCCTCGACCCCGCGGCCCGCCAGGACGGCCGGATCCTGTTTGCGGGCCGCGACCTCGCGCGGCTGCCCGAGCGGGCGATGCGGGACGTGCGCGGCGCCGACATCACCATGGTGTTCCAGGAGCCGATGACCTCGCTGAACCCGCTCCACACGATCGAGCGGCAGATCGGCGAGGTGCTCGGCCTGCACCGCGGCCTCACCGGCAAGGCGGCCCGCCGGCGGATCCTGGAGCTTCTGGAACTCGTGGGCCTGCGCGACGCCGAACGGCGCATGGGCGCCTACCCGCACGAGCTCTCCGGCGGCCAGCGCCAGCGCGTGATGATCGCCATGGCCCTCGCCTGCGAGCCGGACCTCCTGGTCGCCGACGAGCCGACCACGGCCCTCGACGTGACCGTCCAGGCGCAGATCCTGGCGCTGCTCGCCGACCTGCAGAAGCGCCTCGGCATGGCGATGCTGTTCATCACCCACGATCTCGGCATCGTCGAGCGGATCGCCGACCGCGTCTGCGTGATGCTGAAGGGCAAGATCGTGGAGGCCGGCGCGACCGCGGCCGTCTTCGCCGACCCGCAGCACGCGTACACCCGCCGCCTGATCGCCTCCGAGCCGAAGGGCCGGGCCAACCCCGTCCCGGCCGACGCCGCGCCGCTCCTCGAGGCCGGGCCCCTGAAGGTCTGGTTCCCGCTGAAGTCGGGTCTGCTCCGGCGCGTCACCGGCCACGTCAGGGCCGTGGACGGCGTCTCCCTGCGGGTCCGGACCGGCGAGACCATCGGGGTCGTCGGCGAGTCCGGCTCGGGCAAGACCACCCTCGGCCTCGCCCTGCTGCGGCTCACGGGCTCGGAGGGCCCGATCGTCTTCCTCGGCAAGGCGATCGACGGCTTTGGCGTGGCGCAGATGCGCCCGCTGCGGAAGGACATGCAGGTGGTCTTCCAGGATCCCTACGGGTCCCTGTCGCCGCGCATGTCGGTGGCCGACATCGTCGCCGAGGGACTGGTGGTCCAGGGCACGGCGCGCTCCCGGGCCGAGCGCCGGGCCGTGGTCGCCAAGGCGCTCACCGATGTCGGGCTCGATCCGGCCGCCATGGACCGCTACCCGCACGAGTTCTCCGGCGGCCAGCGCCAGCGCGTCGCCATCGCGCGGGCGATGGTGCTCAATCCCCGCTTCGTCGTCCTCGACGAGCCGACCTCGGCCCTCGACCGCTCGGTCCAGGCGCAGATCGTGACCC
The DNA here is from genome assembly GCF_036441335.1 of Methylobacterium mesophilicum. Lineage (GTDB taxonomy): Bacteria > Pseudomonadota > Alphaproteobacteria > Rhizobiales > Beijerinckiaceae > Methylobacterium > Methylobacterium mesophilicum_B. The sequence continues at coordinate 25,185 of NZ_MLBW01000002.1, read as the reverse complement.
TGCTGCGCGACCTCCAGCGCGAGCGCGGCCTCGCCTACCTGTTCATCAGCCACGACCTGAAGGTGGTGCGGGCGCTCGCCAACTACGTGATCGTCATGCAGAACGGCCGCGTGGTCGAGGAGGGCGCGGCGGAGACGATCTTCGCCGATCCCCAGACGCCCTACACCCGCGCCCTGTTCAAGGCCGCCTTCGCGCTCGAGAGCGACGCGCCCGCCGAGCTGGAGTCCGCCTGACCGTGGCGCGCGCCCTCATCATCGTCCTCGATTCCGTGGGCGTCGGCGGGGCCCCGGACGCGGACCGATACGGCGATGCCGGGTCCGACACGCTGGGGCACATCGCCGAGCGCTGCGCGGCGGGAAGCGGCGACCGGGCGGGGCTGCGCGCCGGCCCCCTGCGGCTGCCCCACCTCGCCGACAGGGCGACGACCCGGTCCTGGTCGAGATCGACCGGCCGCCTCACGGGGCCGCGGCGGCCGAGCGGATCACCGCCCGGGCGGCCCGCTCCTCGCCGAGGATCGTCTCCGCGATGGCGCCGGCCCGCACGGGCAGGATCGACAGCAGCGTCTCGGTCAGCCCGTGGCGCCTACGGCCACGCGGTGGAGCGGGCCGCCGGCAAGGACACGCCCTCCGGCCACTGGGAGATCGCCGGGCTGCCTCTGACCGAGCCCTGGGGGCATTTCCCCGAGACCCGGCCGGCTTTCCCGCCGGAGCTGGTCCGCGCGCTCGTCGCCGAGGGCGGCCTCCCGGGCATCCTGGGCGACTGCCACGCGCCCGGGGTCGCGATCATCGACGCGCTGGGCGCCGAGCATCTCCGGACCGGCCGGCCGATCTGCTACACCTCGGCCGACAGCGTGTTCCAGATCGCCGCCCACGAGGAGGCGTTCGGGCTGGAGCGGCTCTACGACCTGTGCCGCGCGGCGCGCCGCCTGTGCGACCCCTACCGCGTCTGCCGGGTGATCGCCCGGCCGTTCGTGGGGACACCGGAGACGGGCTTCCGCCGGACCGGCAACCGCAAGGATCTCGCCGTCGCCCCGCCCGGGCGCACGCTGCTCGACCGCGCCGAGGCGGCCGGCCGCGCCGTGGTGAGCGTCGGCAAGATCGGCGACATCTTCGCCCACCGCGCCACCGGCCGCGAGATCAGGCCGGGCCCGAACGCGGCCTGCGTGACCGCGGGGCTCGACGCGCTGGCGACGCTCCCGGAGGGCGGCCTGATCTTCGTCAACCTCGTCGATTTCGACACCGAGCACGGCCACCGGCGCGACGTGCCGGGCTACGCCGCGGAGCTGGAGGCGTTCGACGCCCGCCTCCCCGAGATCCGGGCGGCGCTGGCGCCGGGCGACCTCGCGGTCATCACGGCGGACCACGGCAACGATCCGACCTGGACCGGGACCGACCACACCCGCGAGCAGGTGCCGGTGCTGGCCTTCGGTCCCGGCGTGGCCGGCCGGCCGATCGGGCAGCGGGAGACCTTCGCGGATATCGGCGCCACCGTGGCGGCCCATCTCGGCCTCGCCTGGGACGGGGCCGGAACACCGTTCCTTTAGGGAGGACACGACGTGCGGGACGACGACGACCGGCCGCGCAAGGCCGTTGCCCACGAGATCGGGCAGCCCCTCGACACGCTCTCGCTCGGGGATCTCGACGAGCGCGTCGCGCTCCTGCGCGCCGAGATCGCCCGGCTCGAGGCGGCGCGGGCCGCCAAGCAGGCGGCGCAGGGCGCGGCCGACGCCTTCTTCAAGCGGGGCTGAGGCTTGGACCGGAGCGAAACCCTCGCCGCCCTGCGGCGCGGCGATCTCGGCGGCGCGCGCGAGCTGCGGCTGCCCGACGGGCTCGCAGCGGTGCCGGACGAGGTCTTCGCCCTCGCCGACACGCTGGAGGTGCTGGATCTCGGCCGGGGCAGCCTCGCCGACCTGCCGGACGATCTCGGCCGCCTCCACCGCCTGCGCGTGCTGTTCTGCTCCGGCAACCCGTTCCCGCGGCTCCCGCCGGTCCTCGGCACCTGCCCGGCGCTCAGCCAGCTGGGCTTCCGCGGCTGCGGCATCCGCGAGGTGCCGGCGGAATCGCTGCCGCGCGATCTGCGCTGGCTGACGCTGACCGACAACGCGATCGCGGAGCTGCCCGCCGCCCTCGGCGAGCGGCCGCGCCTGCAGAAGCTGATGCTGGCCGGCAACCGGCTCACCGCGCTGCCCGACAGCCTGTCGGGGGCGGGCGACCTCGAGCTGATCCGGCTCGCCTGCAACCGTCTCGCCGCGCTCCCGCCCTGGCTCGCGCGCCTGCCCCGCCTGGCCTGGATCGCCTACGCCGGCAACCCCGCCGAGCCGGCGACNGCTGCCTCAGTCGGGAATATCGCCCTGCCCGCGCGCGACCACCGCGAACAGGTCGCCGAGGGCCGCGAGGCTCGCGGCCTGGAGCTGGGCCGCCGGCACCACGCCGCCGTCCGGACCGGGCAGGTCCCGCGTCGCCGTGGCGGCCGCCACGACGGTGGGGCGGAACCCGAGGTTGAAGGCGCTCCGGGCGGTGGAGTTGACGCACATATGCGTCATGAATCCCGCCAGGACGACGTCCTTCACGCCGGCCTGCTCGAGCCGCGCCTGGAGGTCGGTGCCCACGAAGGAGCTGGGATAGGCCTTGGTGACGACCGGCTCGTCGCCCTGCGGCGCCACCTCCGGGCTGATCTGGCCGATCGGGGCGGTCACGTCGTAGGGCGAGCCCGGCCCGGCATCGTGGCGGACGTGGATCACCGGGATCCCGGCCTCGCGCGCCCGTCGCAGCAGCGCCGCCGCCTCGCGGAGCGCGGGCTCGACGCCGTCGAGCCGCATCACGCCCTCCCGGTAGGTCTGCTGCAGGTCGATCATCACGAGCGCCGAGCTTCTGAGCGGGGCCGGCGCGGGGCTCAGGCCGGACAGGCCGCGCAGGGTTGTCAGATCGGACATCGGCGGTTCCTCCCGTGGGGCCGCGTCGGGGGCGGCTCTCTGAGCCCGGGACGCTACGACGGCGCGGCCCGGTCGCGCCAGTGTGCAAAGGTGCAACGCTCGCGCGCCGGGGCCGGATGATCCCCCAGGAAGGTTGGCCGCGCGGATTGATCCGCCCCCGCGCGTCGCTACATGCGCGGCGTGACCGCCCCGCCCCTGCGCCTCGGCGCGCTGCTCCTCGCCCTCGCATGCGCGCATCCGGCCGCGGCCGCCCCGTCCGAGGGGGCGACCGAGACCGTCGAGCAGGCCCTGTGCCGCCTCATCGACGACTCGGCCAGGGCCCGCGGCCTGCCGGTGCCGTTCCTGACCCGCCTGATCTGGCGCGAGAGCAGCTTCCGCGTCGGGGTGGTGAGTCCGGCCGGCGCGCAGGGCGTCGCACAGTTCATGCCCGGGACGGCCCGGGAGCGCGGCCTCCTCGACCCGTTCGACCCCGAGCAGGCGATCCCGCACGCGGCGCACCTGCTCGCCGACCTGAAGACGCAGTTCGGCAACCTCGGGCTCGCCGCCGCGGCCTACAACGGCGGCGCCGCGCGGGTCAGCAAGTGGCTCGCCGGCGACGGCGGCCTGCCCGCCGAGACCCGGGCCTACGTGGCCGCGATCACCGGCCAGCCGGTGGACGACTGGCGGACCGGCCCCGGCAAGGCGATCGAATTCCCGGAGGGCGGCGCGCCCGCCAAGTCCGACGGCAAGTCCAACAGCAAGCCCGAGGCAAAGGATCCGAAGGACGCCAAGCCGGAGGCGCCGCAGACCTGCCTGCAGGTCACCGCCAGCCTGCGCGTCCCGTCGCGCGGCGACCGCTTCGCCCTCGGCCTCAACGAGGGGCCGGCCGCCCCCTGGGGCATCCAGCTGGCCGGCAACTTCTCCAAGGCGCTGGCACTCCAGAGCTTCAACCGCGCGCGGAGCGCCTACGCGGGGGTGATCGGCGAGGTGCGGCCGATGATCATCGGCACGCGCCTGCGCAACCGCGGGACCCGCGCCTTCTACCGGATCCGCATCCCGGCGCAGAGCCGGCAGGCGGCCGATGACCTGTGCGGCCGCATCCGCAAGGTCGGCGGCGCCTGCATCGTGCTGCGGACCTGATTTTTCGTGATCCGCCCCGAGACCGTCATCAATCCGCCCCGAGGGCGGTGCGGTATGATCGGATCGGGACAACCGGATGGGATATGACACGTCTCCTCACCGCGCTCGCGAGCCTGCTCTGCCTCGGGCTCGCCGCGTTCGGCTTCACCGCCGCCTCGCCGCTCGCGCTGTTCGACGCGATCGGCCCGCGCGATCCGGGGGGGCGGCTCGCCGCGAAGGACCAGCCCTTCGGCGAGGGGCCGCGACGGCGGCTCGACGTCTACGTTCCCACCGCGGGCGCCGAGAACGCGCCGGTCCTGGTGTTCTTCTACGGCGGCTCCTGGCAGAGCGGCGCCAAGGACGACTACGCCTTCGTCGGTCACGCCCTCGCGGCGCAGGGCTTCGTCACGGTGCTGCCCGATTACCGCCTCTACCCGGAGGCGCCGTTCCCCGGCTTCCTCGAGGACGGCGCCGAGGCCATCGCGTGGGTGCGCGACAACATCGCCGGCTACGGCGGCGACCCGCGCCGCATCGTGCTCGCCGGCCACTCGGCGGGCGCCTACAACGCCGTGATGCTCGGTCTCGACCCGCGCTACGTGATCGCCGCCGGCGTCGATCCCAAGGTGATCAAGGCCGTCGCCGGGCTGTCCGGCCCCTACGACTTCCTGCCGTTCGACCAGGACACCACCGTCAAGGTGTTCGGCAAGGCCCCCGATCCGGAGGCCACGCAGCCCGTCGCCTTCGCGGGCCCGCTCTCGCCCCCGGCCTTCCTGGCGACCGGCGACGCCGACACGGTGGTGAAGCCGCGGCACACGGTCAGCCTCGCCGCCAAGCTGCGGGCCGAGCACGTCCCGGTCCAGGAACGCCTCTACCCGGGCCTCGACCACAAGGACACGCTGCTGGCGCTGTCCGTCACCTTCCGCTCGAAGGCGCCGGAACTCGCCGAGATGGCGTCCTTCCTGATGCGGCAATCCGCCGGCCGCTCGCAGTACACGATGCGGCGCTGACCGCTTAAGGGCGCGCGTCAAGGTTATCGCGCGATCGTCGGGCAGAACGGTCCGATTTCGCGTCGCCCGGCACCCGCGGCCCGCTAGAATGGTCCTGGCCGCGCGGCGCGGCCTCGCGGTGGGACGGCATGGCTTCTGCGGACGCGGCGATCGGGATCCCGGCCGACGGGCGGCAGCGCGGCGTCGCGGGCCGCGACGTGCCGGACGTGCTGCGCGTGCTCCTGAACGGGGCCGTCTTCGTCCTGCTCTGGAACCACGTCTGGCTGAAGGACCTGTCCGACCGGTCGATGCTCGCGGCCTCCGAGGACGGCAGCCTGCTGACGCAGATCCTGTTCCTGAGCGCCGGCGCCGCCATGGCGGCGGCGATCCACCGGATCGGCGTCCGCCATCTCCGTCCCCTGGTGACGCGGCCGCTCGTGCTGTGCGCGGTCTGGCTCGGGGCGACGGCGCTGCTCTCCATCGAACCGAGCCTGTCGCTGCGCCGGCTCGCGCTCTTCGCCATCGCCGCGATGCTCTCGGCGGGCGTGTTGATCGTGGCCCGCTCGCCCCGGCAACTGGCCCTGACCATGGCCGGGTCCGCCCTGGTCATCGTGCTCGCCTCCTACCTCGCGGTCGCCTTCGTGCCGAACCTCGCGATCCACTCGGCCTTCGACGTCAATTCCGATCCGAGCCACCCGGGCCTCTGGCGCGGGATCTTCCCGCAGAAGAACGAGGCCGGCGCCGCCATGGTGATCCTGGTCATCGTGGGCCTCTACGTCGCCACCGTGGCGAGCCGCGTCCTCGGCTGGGCGATCGTGCTCCTGGCGGCCGGGTTCCTGGTGGCGAGCGGCTCCAAGACCGCGATCCTGCTCCTGCCGGTAATCCTCGCCGTGACCGGCCTGTGCCAGGTCCTGACCGGCGGGGTCCTGCGCCGCCTGCTGCTCCTCGGTCCGGTGATCGGGTTCTCGCTGATCTCCATCGGCTCGGTGCTCGCGCCGCCGATCCAGGAGGCGGTGGGCTCGCTGCTCACCGACGCGACCTTCACGGGTCGCAGCGAGATCTGGCAGTTCGCCATCGACAACATCATGATCCGGCCCTGGCGCGGCTGGGGGATCGGCGCCTTCTGGATGACCGAGCGGACCATGTATGCCGGCTCCGAGGAGCTGACCTGGGTCAACACCGTCGACCACGCCCACAACGCCTATCTCGACACCGCGCTGATCGGCGGCCTGCCGTTCCTCGCCCTGACCGTGGTGGCCTTCGTGCTCGCCCCGGTGCGCGACCTGCAGCGCGTGGCCGGCGGCACGCGCCTCGACGCGGAGACCCTGCTGTTCCTGAGGCTGTGGTTCCTCGGGCTGGTCTCGGCCTCCTTCGAGACGGTGCTCTACAACGGCAACAACGCCACCTGCTGCATGTTCATGATGGCGGTGTTCGGCCTGCGCCTGCGCACCCGCTACGCCGTCGCGGCGGGCTGAAGCGGCCCGGGCGCCCGGACATCACGCGCCGGCCGCGGAAGGCCGCACGACGTGCGTGCGCGCGTCCCGATGTGCCTCGGCGAAAACCGCTTCTCCCGTCCGCGCGGCTTCTGTCCGATAGCGGACGGCAACAACTTGTCCGCGAAACTGTTGGTCGGCATTCGCGCGGAGATTCTGCATGCCGGGCAGGGTTCGTTACGCTTGGACCGACGTGACGTTCGCGCTGGGCGTGAGCGCCCTGTGCGCGCTGTCCCTCTTCGTGGCCCACTAGCCGAGGGGTCGCGCCGGGGCGTTCCGTCGCGCCGCAGCGTCGAGAGGCCGGCGCGCCGCGGCGTCCATCCGCGCCGTGTGCCGGCCGCGGTCAGTCGGGCAGCGCGAAGACCAGCAATGCATCGCCGGTGCCGAAGCCCGACGCCTTGGTGAAGGAGGCGCCGCCTGCCGCCACGGCGACGTACTGCTTGCCGTCCAGCGCGTAGGTCATCGCCGGCCCGCTGATGCCGGCCCCGCACTGGAAGCGCCACAGCATCCGGCCGTCCCGCGCGTCGTGGGCGTCGAGATGACCGTCCTCCTCGCCCGAGAAGACGAGGCCGCCGGCGGTCGCCAGCGTGCCCCCGGACAGGCGGCTCGCGCCGCGCACCGACCACGCGATCCGTCCGCCCTCCGCGAGGTCGACGGCGGTGAGCGTGCTGAAGGACGGCTCGCCCCTGGCCTCCCCGGTCTCCGTGTAGCGGATTTCCGGACGCCCGGCGGCGGCCGGCACGGTCTTCACCGTGTAGGTCGTGGCGCCGTGGCGGACCTGCACGTAGGCGCGGGTCCCGTCATAGGCGGTGGGCGGCCACGAGACCGCGCCGAGGGGGCCGGGCGCCACCACCGTGCCCTGCGGGGTCGGCGGCGCGAACAGGTTCTTCTGCTCGAGGAGCGGGGCCGAGCGCGCGAGCAGCTTTCCCGTGGCGCGGTCGTGGACGTAGATCCAGCCGGTCTTGCTCGCCGAGGCCACCGCCCTGACGCCGCCCGGCATGTCCAGCAGGAAGGGCGGCGCGGCGACGTCGTAGCCCCACTCGTCGTGCGGCACCTGCTGGTAGTACCAGCGCAGCGTGCCGGTCTTCACGTCGAGGGCGACGAGGCACATCGTGTAGAGATTGTCGCCCGGGCGCGACAGGCCGAAATTCTGCGGGGCCGGGTTGCCGGTGCCGAGGAAGATCAGGCCGAGATCGGGATCGTAGGCGGGCGTCATCCAGAGGGAGCCGCCGCCCACCCGCCAGGCGTCGCGGTTGGCCGGGGCCGCCGCCTTCTCGGCGGCGATGTCGCGGTGGAGCGGCGTGCCGTCGGCGGTCTTCTCCACGAAGGCGCCCTCCCAGCCCTCCGAGGGTGTGACGTACCAGCGCCAGCGCTCGTCCCCGGTCCTCGCGTCGTAGGCCGCGAGCCACCCGCGCCGCCCGTATCCGCCCTCGATGCCGACCACCGCGCCGCCGTCGAGGCCGCCCGCCTCGTCCGCGATGTGGAGCCCGTAGCCCGCACCGGTGACGCCGACGATGACGAGCCCGTCGGCGACGAGCGGCGGCATCTTGAAGCCGAGGCGGCTCGAGCCCTGGACGGACTTGCCGCCGAGGGTCGCGGCGAGGCCCGATGCGGTCTCCGTCTCGCCCTCCTCCGGGCGCACCGCCTCCTTCTCCCAGACGATCTTGCCGGTCCTGGCGTCCAGGGCGATCAGCTGCCCGTCCATGGTCGCCTCGTAGACGAGCCCCCCCGACACCGCGACCCCGCGGTTGGAGGGCGGCCCGAAGATCTTCTCGGTGCGCGGCCTGTGGGTGTAGGTCCAGAGAGGCTTGCCGGTCCGGGCGTCGAGGGCCGCGACGTTGTTCTGCGTCGTGGAGACGTAGAGGGTGCCGTCCACCATCACCGGCTGGGCCTGGAAGTAGCCGGTGACCCCGGTCTGGAAGATCCAGGCGGGACGCAGCCGGCCGACCGTGTCGCGGTTGACCTGAGTCAGCTCGGAGAAGTTGCGGTTGCTCGGGTCGTGCCCGAAGGCCGGCCAGGGCGTCTCGGCGGCGGAGGCCGTCCCGAGGGTGGCGGTTCCGGCAAGGCAGGCCAGCAGGGCGGCCCCGATCCATCGCGACAAGGTTGTGCTCCCGTGTGCGGCGACTGTCGCGCCCGAACAGGTGTTCTCGCGACGCGGCCTCACGCCTGCCGCCGGGGCGCCCCGTCGAGCTGCGCCGGCGTGGCCTGGGCGCCCATCGCCCGGGCCATGTCGGCGGCGCTCTGGCCGGAGGCGTCGCGGCGATCCGGGTCGGCGCCGTGCTGGAGGAGCAGGTCGACCATCTCGGTGCGGTCGAACATGGCCGCGGTCATCAGGGCCGTCCGGGTGCCGTCGCCGGTTCCGTCCACCGCGGCCCCGTGCCGGAGCAGGAGCTGCGCGACGGCGAGGTCGTTCTGGAAGGCCGCGCCGGCGAGCGGCGTCTGGCCGCGGTCGTTGGCGAGCTCCGGGTCGCCGCCGGCCTCCAGGATCACCCGGGCGGCCTCCGCCTGACCGTTATAGGCGGCGAGCATCAGCAGGCTGTCGCCCTTGTCGTTGCGCAGGTTCGCCGGCAGCCCCTGTCCGAACAGGTCGGCAAGCTCCTCGGCGTGGCCCATCCGCGCGTACTGGAAGACCCGGGCCGCGAAGGCCAGCGTCGCGTCGTCGAGGATCGGGGGCGTGTTCGTCTCTGAGGCCATCGCGTGCTCGTCTCTCATCGCGGCTGATCTGGGCCGCTGCGGCATCGCCGTCCAGCGGCGGCCGGAACAGTTTCGGCGCGCGGCTCGTTCCAGCCGCCTATCCGGGCGCGGCCCGGCGTCTCCGGAGCGCGACGATGCCCCGACCGTTTGAGCCCTACGCCGACGCGCTGCGCACCGCCCGCGAGATCGTGCGCGAGCGGGCGGGGGCCGTCGTCGAGGCGGCGGTCCGCGCCGATTCCCAGGCCTTCGACGAGGCCTGCAACGTCCTCGTGGTCCGCATCGCGGAGGCGATCGTCGAGGCCGGCGAGGCCGGGCGGGGGCACGGCCTCGGCCGGGGCAGCGAGGCCGCCTGAGGTCCCGGCGGCCGGGTCAGCCCCGCCGCCGGCCACCGCCGCCCTTGTACTTCGGCTTCTGGCCGCCGAGCCCCTGCGTCGAGCGCGGCTTCGGCCGCTCCTGCCAGACCGGCGCCGCGCCGCCCACCGGCAGCTCCCGGTCCGTCCCCGGGCCCATATGGTCGAGGTCGGGCTCGACGATGCGGCTGCTCCCCGCACGGCGCGGCGGCTTCCGGCCGAACTTGCCGGCCTCGCGCTCCACGTCGCCCTGCCGGGCCATCGGGTCGTCCGAGACCAGCAGCTCGGTCGCCTGGAGCCGCTTCAGCTCGTCGCGCAGCCGCGCCGCCTCCTCGAAGTCGAGGTCGGCGGCGGCCGACCGCATGCGCTTCTCGAGGTCCGCCATAACGGCCTTGAGGTTATGGCCGACCGTGATGGCGTCCTTCGCCAGCCCGGTATCGACCTGGACGTGGTCGCGCTCGAACACGCTGCTCAGGATGTCGGCGATGCCGCGCTTCACGCTCTGCGGCGTGATCCCGTGCTCCGCGTTGTAGGCGAGCTGCTTGGCGCGGCGGCGCTCGGTCTCGGCCATCGCCCGCTCCATCGAGCCGGTGATGCTGTCGGCGTACAGGATGCAGCGCGCGTCGGCGTTGCGGGCGGCGCGGCCGATCGTCTGGATCAGCGAGGTCTCCGAGCGGAGGAAGCCCTCCTTGTCGGCGTCGAGGATCGCCACCAGGGCGCATTCCGGGATGTCGAGGCCCTCGCGCAGCAGGTTGATGCCGATCAGCACGTCGAAGGCGCCGAGCCGCAGGTCGCGGATGATCTCGATCCGCTCCAGCGTGTCGATGTCGGAGTGCATGTAGCGCACCCGCACGCTGTTCTCGTGCAGGTACTCGGTGAGATCCTCGGCCATGCGCTTGGTCAGCGTGGTCACGAGCGTCCGGTAGCCGGCCTGCGCGACTTCCCGGACCTCGCCCAGCAGATCGTCGACCTGGCTGCGGGCCGGGCGCACCTCGATTACCGGGTCGACGAGGCCGGTCGGGCGGATGACCTGCTCGGCGAAGACGCCGCCGGTCTGCTCCATCTCCCACTTGCCGGGCGTCGCCGAGACGTGGACCGTCATCGGCCGCATGGCGTCCCACTCCTCGAAGCGCAGCGGGCGGTTGTCGAGGCAGGAGGGCAGCCGGAATCCGTACTCGGCGAGCGTCGCCTTGCGGCGGAAGTCGCCCCGGTACATGCCGCCGATCTGCGGCACGGTGACGTGGCTCTCGTCGGTGAACACGAGGGCGTTGTCGGGCAGGTACTCGAACAGGGTTGGCGGCGGCTCGCCCGGCTTCCGGCCGGTCAGGTAGCGGGAATAGTTCTCGATGCCGTTGCAGGCGCCGGTGGCCTCGATCATCTCGATGTCGAAGGTGCAGCGCTGGTCGATGCGCTGCGCCTCGATCAGGCGGCCCATCTTGGTGAGCTCCTCGATCCGGCCCTTCAGCTCGTGCTTGATGCCCTTGATCGCCTGCTGCAGCGTCGGGCGCGGCGTGACGTAGTGCGAGTTGGCGTAGACCTTCACGAACTTCAGTTCGGAGATGGTCTTGCCGGTGAGCGGGTCGAACTCGACGATGCTCTCGACCTCGTCGCCGAACAGGCCGATCCGCCAGCCGCGATCCTCCAGGTGGGCCGGCCACAGCTCGATCGAATCGCCCCGCACCCGGAAGGTGCCGCGGGCGAAGTCGGACTGGATCCGCTTGTACTGCAGGGCCACGAGGTCGGCGATGAGCTGGCGCTGCTCGATCCGCTCCCCGAGCGAGACCGTGAACGACATCGCCGTGTAGGTCTCGACCGAGCCGATGCCGTAGATGCACGAGACCGAGGCGACGATGATGACGTCGTCCCGCTCCAGCAGGGCGCGGGTCGCCGCGTGGCGCATCCGGTCGATCTGCTCGTTGATCGACGATTCCTTCTCGATGAACGTGTCGGAGCGCGGGACGTAGGCCTCGGGCTGGTAGTAGTCGTAGTAGGAGACGAAGTACTCGACCGCGTTGTCGGGGAAGAAGGCCTTGAACTCCCCGTAGAGCTGCGCGGCCAGCGTCTTGTTCGGCGCGAGGATCAGCGCCGGACGCTGCGTCTCCTCGATGATCTTGGCCATCGTGAAGGTCTTGCCCGACCCGGTGACGCCGAGCAGCACCTGATCGCGCTCCAGCGCCTGCACGCCGCCGACGAGCTCGGCGATGGCCCGGGGCTGGTCGCCGGCCGGCGTGAAGTCGGATTTGAGCGTGAACCGGACGCCGCCCTCGGATTTCTGCGGCCGCTCCGGGCGGTGGGGCGTCCAGGTCTTGCCGTCCTTGAACAGCGGGTTGCCCTCGGTGAGCAGCCGCTCCAGCGCCGAGACCGTCGCCGAGGCGCCGCCGTCGCCGCCGGGATCGGGCAGGTCGGCGCCCTCCGGTACCGGTCCGTCCTCGGGCGGCGTCAGGCCGAGCGCCTGCGCGAGGCGCGGGTCGACATCGGCCGCGTCGCCGAGCGCGTAGCCGGCCTCCGCGGCGTCGGCATCGTCGTAGGAGGTCAGCACCGTCACGGCGAGGATCTTGAGCCCCGCGCCCCGGCCGCGGACCGCCGCCCGCATGGTCTGCGGGTAGGCGTGGACGGTGAGGAAGGTGGCGCCGGAGCCCGAGGCCGAGCGCACGCCCTCCTCGACGGTGTTGCCGATGTCGTGGAGCTTCAGGTCGAGGAAGACCTTGAGGCCGCGGCCCGCCAGCCGCTCGGCGAGCGCGAGGCCGCCCGGAGCGGCCGCAGAAATCCGGGCCGCCCGTCTTGCCGCCCGCTTTGCCGCCCGCCTTGCGGCCGGGCCGCGCGGGCGCCTCGGGGGGCGGCTCGACGGCGGCCGGGCGATTCCGGTTGAGCGCCGGGTTCAGGAGCTCCGCCAGATAGGTGTCCAGCGGCTTCAGCTCGGGCTTCGACGCCTTGGCGGACGTGGCCGCGACGGAGGCGGCGCGCGGTTTCTTCGGTGCGGGCATGGGAACAATATGGGCCCGGACCGGGCGCTGAGGAACCCTGCGCGGGTGCGGTTTGACGGCTTTCGTCCGCTGCCGGCCGCGCGGCGGACCGGCTGAGGACCGGCGGCGGAGCGCCGCGCCATTCCACTAAAGGCGGTGTGGCGAATACAACCGATCGGTAGAATTCACCCGGGAGCGAACTCGACCGCGGTCCCGGATGCTGAGAAGATCGGCATGCGCACGCGGAAATCGGCTTGCGGTGGGCCGACCCCGTCGATACTTTGCGGTGCAAAGTGGGGTGCACGGCATGCTGCGGCCGGGGGCTTGAGGCACATGCAGGACCTGGACAAGGCGCTGGCCGACATCGTGGCCATCCGCTCGCAGATCGCCCGCGATACGGCGTTCCGCGGCTTGGGCGCCGCGACGGTCGCCGGCACCGGCGGCCTCGCGCTCGCCTGCGCGGCTGGGCAGGCCCTGTGGCTCGGCGATCCCGCGGCGCGGCCGGCCCTGTTCTTCGGCCTCTGGATCGCGGCGGCCCTGGCGGCCTTCGCGATGATCGGGGTCGAGGCGGTCCGGCGGAGCCGGCGCCTTCATTCCGGCCTCGCGGACGCGATGGTGTGGAACGCCATCGAGGTGTTCCTGCCGGCCGCGGGCGCCGGGGCCTGCCTCGCCCTGGTCATCGCCCGCTTCGCCCCCGGCGAGGTCTGGATGCTGCCGGGCCTCTGGCAGGTGCTGGTCGGCCTCGGCCTGTTCGCCTCGGCGCGGATCCTGCCCCGGGCGGTCCAGGGCGTCGGGGCCTGGTACCTGCTCGCCGGACTCGCCGTGCTGGCGGTCTCGGCCGAGACGCGGGCCCTGTCGCCCTGGACGATGGGCCTGCCCTTCTTGATCGGCCAAGCGTGGCTGGCCGCGATCATCCATCACGGGGCCCGGGCCTTCGATGACGACCGCTGACCGTTCCGAGGGGCGCTTCTCCTACGAGGGGCTCGACAGGATCATCCATGAGCGGGCCCGCCTGAGCGTGCTGACGTCCCTGGTGGCGCACCCGAAGGGGCTCCCCTTCCCGGATCTCAAGCGTCTGTGCGGGCTCACCGACGGTAACCTGAGCCGCCACCTCGCCGTGCTGAGCGAGGCGGACCTCGTGAGCCTCGAGAAGCGCTTCGCGCAGAGCCGGTCGCAGACGATCTGTCGCCTTACCCCGGTCGGGCGCAGGCGCTTCATCGGCTATCTCGGCGTGCTGGAGCAGGTGGTGCGCGACGCCGCGGATGCGGCCGAGCGCGGCCCCGAATCCGGTGTCCGCGGCCTCGATCCGGCCACGAAAACGGCGTGAGACCGCCCGTCCCGCCGGGAATGTTAACCCCGTTTCGATAGACCTCTGCGCCACGCCCATGCCGGGAGACTTTACGATGCAAAGCGAAGCGGTGCCGGGAGCCCTGCACGCCGCGATCATCATGGACGGCAACGGGCGCTGGGCGACGCAGCGCGGCCTGCCGCGGCTGGCCGGCCACCACCGGGGCGTCGAGGCGATCCGCCGCACCGCCGAGGCCTGCCCGGATCACGGCATCGGCACGCTCACGCTCTACGCCTTCTCGGCGGACAACTGGCAGCGGCCGGCCGAGGAGGTCGGCGGCCTCATGCGGCTGCTGCGCTCGTACCTGCGCAACGAGACCCAGCGCCTCGCCCGCACCGGCACCCGCCTCAGCGTCGTCGGCCGGCGCGACCGTCTGCCAGACGGCATCCCCCAGGCGATCGCGGCCGCGGAGGCCGCCACGGCGGCGGGAACCCGGCTGCACCTGCGGATCTGCGTCGACTACTCGGCCCGCGACGCGATCATCGCGGCGGCGCAGCGCCTCGCCGGCGAGGAGCCGACGCGCGAGAGCTTCGGCAATCTGGTCGCCGGCCCGATGCACGGCTCCCCGGTCGACGTCGACCTGCTGATCCGCACCGGCGGCGAGCGGCGTCTCTCCGACTTCATGCTGTGGGAGGCGGCCTACGCCGAGCTGCTCTTCACCGAGCGGATGTGGCCCGATTTCGGGCCCGACGACCTCGCCGAGGCCGTGGCCGAGTTCGGCCGCCGCGAGCGCCGGTTCGGCGGCCTGAAGGCGCCGGCGGTCCCGGCGGCGGCCTGACGCCGCTTGACGCGCGCGCGCCGGCGCGCAGAGGGTCGGCGGCATGACCGAGACCCTCGCCCATCGCCGCGTCCTCCTCGTCATCGGCGGCGGCATCGCGGCCTACAAGGCCCTCGACCTGATCCGGCGGCTGCGCGAGCGGGGCGCCAGCGTCTGCCCGGTGCTGACCGCGGGGGCGCAGGAATTCGTGACGCCGCTGGCGGCGGCCGCGCTCGCGGGTGAGCGGGCGCACACCGACCTGTTCGACCGCGCCTCCGAGGCCGAGATCGGCCACATCAAGCTCGCCCGTCAGGCGGACGCCGTGGTGGTGGCGCCCGCCACCGCCAACCTGATGGCCCGCATGGCCGGCGGCCACGCGACCGACCTCGCGACCACGGTCCTGCTGGCCACGACCCTGCCGATCCTGATCGCGCCGGCCATGAACGTCCAGATGTGGGCGCACCCCGCCACCCGCCGGAACCGCGCGATCCTGGAGGGCGACGGCGTCCGGATCGTCGGCCCGAACGCGGGCCGGATGGCCGAGCCGGAATCCGGGCCCGGGCGCATGGCCGAGCCCAACGAGATCGCCGACGCGCTGGAGCGGATGCTGGGCGCCCCCGCCGGGGACGGGCCCCTGGCCGGCCGGCGGGTGCTCGTGACCTCGGGACCGACCCACGAGCCGATCGACCCGGTCCGCTACATCGCCAACCGCTCCTCGGGCCGCCAGGGCCACGCCATCGCGGCCGCGGCCGCCGCGGCCGGCGCCGCCGTGACCCTGGTCTCCGGGCCGGTGGCGCTCCCCGACCCGCCGGGCGTCGCCGTCGTGCGGGTCGAGACAGCCCGGCAGATGCTGGCCGCCGTCGAGGCGGCGCTGCCGGCCGACATCGCGGTCTTCGCCGCCGCGGTCGCCGACTGGCGCCCGGAGCAGGAGGCCGGCAGCAAGAAGATCAAGAAGGACGGCACCGGGCCGGCGCCGATGCCGCTGGTCGAGAATCCCGACATCCTCGCCACGGTGGCGCGCCTCCCGGCGGGGCGCCCGCCCCTGGTGGTCGGGTTCGCCGCCGAGACCGACACGATCGTCGAGCACGCCCGGGCGAAGATCGCCCGGAAGGGCTGCGACCTGATCGTGGCCAACGACGTGTCGGCCGAGGGCGGCGTCATGGGCGGCGTCGACAACACGGTGCACCTGATCGGTCGGGACGGCGCGGTCGAGACCTGGCCGCGCCTCGGCAAGGACGAGGTCGCCCGGCGGCTCGTGGCCCATCTCGCGGGGCTCCTGGCCGGCTGACGCGGCCCCGCACCCGGTTCCGCGCGGATGTTCACGGGCGGCCCGAGGCGTTCCGAGCGCGGACGTCGGCGCGCACAGGGAAGTCAGACGTCGTCTCTGCCGACCGGGAGCGGGCGATGGCGGGGCTCGCGACGGCCCGGCCGCCGCCCCGTCGGCCCAGGCCGCGCACCTGAGCGCCGAGGTCGGCCGCTTCCGCGACGGCCTCCGCGCCGCCTGAGCGCGACCCGGGGGGCGCCATCCGTCTCCCTGGCCTGGACGGGTCCGAGGCGATAGAAGGCCTCCCGACGGCCGGCGCGCACGGCGCCGGCTCCAGGGAGAAACCATGCCTCGCCTGTCCCCCATCTTCGGAGCCGCGTTGATCGCCATGACCACAGCCGCCAATGCCGAGACCGTGACCACCCCGTCGGGCCTCAAGTACCAGGACGAGGTCGTCGGCACCGGGCCCGAGCCGAAGGCCGGCCAGACGGTCACCGTCCAGTACACCGGCTGGCTCGACGAGGGCGGCAAGAAGGGCAAGAAGTTCGACTCGTCCCGCGACCGCAACCAGCCCTTCAGCTTCCCCCTCGGCGCCGGCCAGGTGATCAAGGGCTGGGACGAGGGCGTCGCCACCATGAAGACCGGCGGCAAGCGCACCCTGATCATCCCGCCGCAGCTCGGCTACGGCGCCCGCGGCGCCGGCGGCGTGATCCCGCCGAACGCCACGCTGATCTTCGACGTCGAGCTCCTCGGCGCGAAGTAAGCGGCACGGCTGCGCGACGGCGAGAGTTTCGAGACGATGCTGTTCGCGCAGCTGTCCGACGAGCTGTTCAAGCCGCTGGCCTCGCCGAGCCGCGGCTTCAACGCCGCCCTGCTCCTGCACCTGCACCGGCGCGTCCTCGGGGCCGAGCCGGTGCGCAAGGCCGAGCTCCTGGCCGAGATCGGCGACTTCGCCGCCGGCTGGAGCGACCCCGAGGTCAGCGGCGACGAGCCGATCTCGGCCGACCCGACCGAGCGCCGCACGGCGCTCTACCGGCGCCTCCTCGACACCGGCTGGCTGATCGAGCGCCGCGAGCGCTACGTCCCGGTCGCCGAGTTCGACCCCGAGGCCCGCCTCCTGCTGGAGGAGCTGTCGCGGCTGGAACGGGGCGAGACCCGCTCCTACGGCGGCGCCGTCCTGGAGGTGCTGGGCGGGCTCGAGAGCGCCCTGTCGGACCCGGCGAACCGCTCCGAGGCGCTGTCCAACGCCGCGCGGGCCGCCGCCGCCTTCCTGTCGCACGTGCGCGGCCTCGCGGCCGGCATGCGCAAGGTCGAGGAGCGCATCCTGCGCGAGCCCGACCGCGCCAAGACCTTCCGGCTGTTCTTCGAGGATTTCGTCGAGCGCCACCTGATCAGCGACTACCGGACGCTGCACACCCGCTTCAACCCGTTCCGCTTCCGCGCCAGCGTGGTGCGCGAGGCCGGGCGGGCGCTGCGCGACGCCCTCACGGTCCGGGCGCTGGCCGAGGGCCTGATCCGCGAGGGGCGCGGCGCCGATCTCGACGCGGCGCAGAAGGCCGTCCGGGCGGATCTCGCGCAGATCCTCGCCGTGTTCGAGGGCCTCGACAACCACCTCGACGCCGTCGACGCCGTGGTGGCGCGCCTGGAGCGCCGGATCGCCTCCGCGCTGCACGTGATGGACCGCCCGGACCCGAGCGGGGTCGAGCGCGTCGCCGCGCTGCTGCGCGCCGTCGGCGGCGCGGAGATCGCCCCCGAGGTGCCGGGCGACGTCTCGCTGCTGCGGCCGCCGATCGGGCACGCGCATCTCCAGGCGCCGCGCGCCCGCAGGTCGGCCATCGACATGGAGCCCCTGCCCGACATCGAGGACGACCCCGTGGTCGACGCCTTCGCGGCCGCCAAGGCGGAGTTCCGCCGCCGCACCACCGTGACCCCCGAGAGCATGAGCGCCTTCGTGGAGGCCCGTCTCGGCAAGGCGGTGCGGCTGCGCGGGTCGCAGATCGTGATCGCGGGCGTCGACGACTTCATCGTGTTCCAGCGCCTGCGCGAGATCGACGTGCTGTTCGACGCCAAGCTCGGCGCGCGCTACGCCCTGACCCGCCTGCCCGAGCGGGTGGTCAACGGCTGGCTGGACTGCCCGGATTTCCTGCTGGAGCGCCGTCCCCGTGCTTGAGGGCTTCCGCGCGATCATCGACGGCGACGAGCCGCCGCCCCCCGGCGCCCGGGCGCCGGACGCCGAGGAGCTGTGCCGCGCCCTCCAGGTGCTGCTGAAGGGGCAGGTGATCTACGCCGAGACCCAGAACATCGGCCGCTCCTACGAGCTCGCCCGGCACTACGCGCCGTTCTTCACCGACTACTTCGCCTGCCTCGGCTACGCGCTGACGGTCTCGCACCGCGACCAGATGGTCTCGCTGAGCCCGGCCGCCGACGCCCCGCGCCACGACATCGTCTCGGAGCGCCTGCGCAAGGACGAGACCCTGGTGCTGCTGGCGCTCCGGCTCCTCTACGAGGAGGGCCTGCGCGACCACCGGGCCGGCACGGACGGGGTCGTCGACTGCACCACCGACGAGATCGTCGAGAAGATCCGCGCCGTGGCGCGCAACGAGCCCCCCGAGGAGGGCCGGCTCGCCGACATCCTCCGCCTCTACGCCAAGCGCGGCGGCCTGCGCCTCGGCGAGCGTGACCGCGTCGAGCGGGTCACGCCGCTGTCGCTTCTGCCGGGCCTGACGGTCCTGGCCTCCGACGCCTGGATGGAGCGCCTGCGCGCGTGGTCTGAGGCCGGCGAGGCCTGAGGCCGTCGTCCGGTCGACCAGCCCGGCGCCGTCTCTGCGAGCGAAGCGAAGCGATCCAGCAGGCGCCACGATTGCCGGCGTCGCGCTGCCCTGGGTCACTTCGCTGCGCTCGCGATGACGGGGTGAGATACGTCAACCGCGACGTGCGGCCGGAAGCACGTGACCGCGCTCAGGCCGCCCGGACCGTCGCCAGGAAGTGCTCGACCTCGCTGCCGAGATGGGCCGCCTGGCGGGCCATCTCGGAGGCCGAGGCCAGGACCTGCGCGGCGGCCGCGCCGGTCTCCTCGGCGGCGCCCGCGACACCGCTGACATTGGCGGTCACCGACTCGGTCCCGGTCGCCGCCTCGGCGACGTTGCGGACGATCTCCTGAGTGGCCGCGCCCTGCTCCTCCACCGCCGCCGCGATGGAGTTGGCCATGCCGCTGATCTCGCGGATGCGGCCGGCGATGCCGTCGATGGCCTGGACGGCCTGGCCGGTCGAGCCCTGGATCTGGGCGATCTGGGCCGAGATCTCGGCCGTGGCCTTGGCGGTCTGGTCGGCCAGCGCCTTCACCTCGGTGGCGACGACCGCGAAGCCGCGGCCGGCGACGCCGGCCCGGGCCGCCTCGATCGTGGCGTTGAGAGCCAGCAGGTTGGTCTGGCTGGCGATCGCCGAGATCAGGTCGACCACCTCGCCGACCCGGCGCGCGCCGGTGCTCAGGGCCTGGACGAGGTCGGCCGTGGCGGCCGCCTCCCGGACGGCGGCCTGCGCCAGGTCCGCCGAGGAACCGACCTGGCGGCCGATCTCGTTGACCGAGGAGCCGAGTTCCTCGGCCGCCGCCGCGACCGTGGTGACGTTGGAGGAGGCCTCCTCGGCGGCCGCCGCCGCGCTGGTGGACTGGCCGGCCGTCTGCGTCGCCGTCGCGGTGAGGCTCTGGGCCGTGGACTGGAGCTGCGTCGCCGCCGACGTCACCGAGCCGACGATGCCGCCGATGGCGGATTCGAACCGGTCGGCGAGCTCGCGCGTCGCCTGCCGGCGCTGCGCCTCGGCGCCGGCCCGGGCCTGCGCGGTCTCGGCCTCGAGGGCGCGGGCGTGCAGCAGGTTCTCCCGGAACACCGCGACGGTCGCCGACATGGCGCCGATCTCGTCCCGCCGCGCCGCGTAGGGGATCTCGGCCTGGGTGTCGCCGTCGGCGAGCCGCCGCATGGACAGCGTCATCCCGGCGAGCGGCCGCGACACGCCCGTGAAGGCGTACAGCATGGCGCCGAGCGCGATGACGAGGCTGACGAGCAGGCTCACGACGGTGGTCCGGACCGCGTCGGCCTGGCTGTCGCGGGCCGCGCGGCCGGCCGCCTCGCCGTTCCGGATGTTCAGGTCGGCGAGGGCGCGGGTCGCGCTGGAGGCCGCGAGGTAGTTGGCGTTCATCGGCCCGCGGAAGTAGGCGAGCGCCTGATCGTGCTGGTCGGTCGGGAAGGCGCGCAGGCGGGTCCAGTCGGCCTGCTGCACCGCCAGCTTGGCGAGCAGGTCGTCGTAGATCGCCTGCTCCTCCTTCGACGCCACCAGGCCGCGGTAGGCCTCGGCCTTCGCCTGGCGGTTCCGCATCATCTCGTCGGCGTTCTTCAGGCTGGTCTCGCGCTCGGCGTCGGTATCCGCCGTCACGTAGCGGAACTGCCACAGTCGCGAGCGCATCACGAGGGCGTTGACCGCCTGGGCCTCGTTGATCGACGGCACGGCGTTGTCGACCAGCTCCGCGAGCCGCTGGTCGACCGCCTGCATCTTGTAGAGGGTCACGCCGCCCTGAACCATCGCCGCCAGGAGCAGGAGGGCGAAGAGGCCGCTGAGTTTCGCTTTGAGACTGAGGCGCATCGGTATTTCCGGTCGTGCGGACGAGACCGGAACGGCATGAACATCTTCTGCTAACAGTGTCATAACCTGTGGTCGAATCGGGCTTCAGGGCTGCGCGTGTGTCGGCTTGCATACGCGGCCGAGTCCGGCCAACTGGGCCGAACATCCCTCGCCACAGACCCGACCCACCGACACCGTGTACGTCCTCACCGACATCGCCATCTCGAACTGGTACCTGATCCGCCGCGAGCAGATCCGCCTGCGCGGCGCCGCGGCGCTGGTCGGGCCGACGGGGGCCGGGAAGTCGACGATCTTCGACGCGGTCGGCACGGTGCTGGCCGGCAACAACGCCAGCCGCCTCGCCCTCAACGCCTCGGCCTCCGGCCGCAGCGCCCGCACCGTGCGGGACTACTGCCTGGGCTGGATCAGCGACCCGGCGGAGGGCGGCCGCCCGACGCGGGAATCCTGCGAGACCGTGCTGGTGCTGGTCTTCGAGAACCCGGATTCCGGCCGCGTGGTCTCGGTCGGCCTCGCCCTGGCGGCCCGGGCCGCCGAGCCGAAGGAGACCGTGCTGTCGCGCTTCATCGCGGTCGGGCACCGGTTCGAGGTCTCCGACTACGCGCGCACCGCCCCCGGCGGCACCTACACGGCGCCCTGGAGCGAGATCGCCGCGGACCTGCGCGGCCGCGCGGCGAGCTTCACCGAGTACCGCACCTCCGGCGAGCGCTTCACGTCCGACGTGCTGGCGACCCTGCGCGAGGGCGCGCCGGCGCCGGAACCGCGCCACTTCCTGCGCAGCTTCGCCAACGCGGTGGCGTTCAAGCCGATCTTCGACACCAGCGCTTTCGTGCGCGCCTTCGTGCTCGAGCCGGAGCCCCTCGATGTGGAGCGCGTGCGCCACTCCATCGCCAACTGGCGGCGCCTCCGGGAGACCATCGCCGAGCTGGAGACCCGGCTCACGCGCCTCCGGCGCCTGCGCGATCGCTACGAGGCCTGGGGCGAGGCGGTCCTCGCCGCCGCGACGCACGAGCTGCGGGCGGCCAGCGCCGAGCTGCGCCGCCGCAGCCTCGACCTCATCGCTGTCCGGAGCCGCCTCCGGGAGGGCGCCGACACCCTGCGCATCGCCCGCGAGCGCGTCGCGGCGAGCCGCGGCTACGTCCGCGAGATCGACGGCGAGATCGCCGAGAAGAAGGCGCTGGCCGCCGCGAGTGCCGCCGAGGGGCGCCTCGCGGCCTCGACGCTCGGCCTGTCCATGCTGGAACGCGACCGCAAGGAGCTGGTCGGCCGGATCGGCGACCTCGTCGCCCTCGTCGGGCAGATGGCCAAGCTCCAGCCGGTCGCCCCGATCCTGCGCCAGAGCTGCCCGCAGGCGGCCCGCCTCGCCGAGGCCTGCGCCCGGGCGGGCCTGCGCCGGGAATCCTCCCCCGAGGAGATCCTGCGCCCCGACGGGCCGCTGGCCGAGCTGACCGACGGGCTGGCGCGCCTGCCCGACTTCGACGAGGCCCTCGAGCGCGCCGCCGAGGACGCGGCGCTCAAGNGACAGATGGACTTGCCTCGAGAAAGTGGAGCCACCACCGAGAAGCTGCGCCCGCTCGCCCCGGCCGCGGCCGCCTCGATGGCCGCGTTCAGCGCCAGCAGGTGCGTGCGCTCCGAGATGTCGTTGACCGTCTCGATGATGTCGCCGATCGTCTGGGTCTTCTCCGACAGGCTGACGATGTTGCCCGCCACCGCCTCCGCCTGCTCGCGGATCGCGTCCATGGCCTTGGCGGTGTCGGACACCGCGCGCAGACCCTGGCGCGAGGTCTGCGCGGTCGCCTGGCGGGTGGAGAACCCCCTCGCCTCGGGCGACGCCCCGGCGATCGACGGCTTCGCCTGGGTGCGGCGGGAATACGAGGCGGTCGAGGGGCACGAGCTGCGCCGCTACCGGGCGCAGGCCGAGCGGGCCGAGTCCGAGATGCGCCGCCTGATGACCGAGGACCTGCTGACGCGCCTCGCCGACCGGTTCGAGCGGGTCCATGCCCGGCTCGCGGCCCTGAACGAGCGGCTCTCGGCCCGCAGCTTCACCGGCCAGACCTACGCGTTCGAGGCGGCGGTGGACCGCCGCTACGCCGCCGTCCACGCGCTGGCCACCGAGACCGCCCGCTCGCCCGAGGCCGCGCAGGCGCTGCTCGCCGGCGAGGCCGAGGGGCCGATGGCCGCCGCGCTCGAGGAGATCACCGCGCTGATCGCCGGCGCGGAGGACGCGGCGCGGCTCGCCGATTACCGCAACTACTTCGTCTACGAGATCGGCATGCGCGACCGGGCGGGCAACCGCACGACGATGTCGGCCCGGGCGCTGCGCGGCTCCGGCGGCGAGGCGCAGGCGCCGTTCTACGTGGCGATCGCCGCGTCGCTCGCCAGCGCCTACTATCCCGGCGACCGGCCGGGCGACGAGAATCCGGGCTTGGGCCTGTGCCTGCTCGACGAGGCGTTCTCGAAGCTCGACGTGCGCAACAGCCAGGCGCTGGTCGACCTCTACCGCGCCTGGGGGCTGCAGCTCCTGATCGCCGCCCCCGAGGACAAGCGCACGACGCTGACCGAGGTGATGGACACGATCGTGACGGTCTACAAGAGCCCGGATCTCACCTCGGTCCGGATCGAGGCCGAGCACCCCCTCGAGGCGGCCCGGCGGGCGCTGCACGCGATCAACCCCGACCAGGTCGGGATCGAGGGCTTCCGCCAGTCGGACGCCGCGGAGTGAGCCCGCGGGGTACCGGAGCGGGGCTTCGCGCCGCCGTCCCCGGTATCCCCGTTCTCCGGGTGATCGATCGTCAGTTCAGGTAGGTGCGGATCCAGTTCGGCGAGAGGATCTCGCCCTCTTCGGTGATGATCCAGGGCTGCTTGGCCGGGTCGGCCAGGGCGCCGGCCGCGGCGGCGATCGCCTCCCGCAGGGTCTGGTAGCGCTCGGGCTGCGCGAGCGGGGCGCTCGCCGGGGCCGTGCGCCAGATCGTCAGATCCGCGGGCCGTTCCAGAGCTTCGGTTTCCATGGGTACTCGTCCTTCCGAACCGTTTTGGACCGTTCAGACCGCCGCCGCCGGGCTCTGCCGAGGGGCTGCGGCGATCGATGGTCTGCGCGTCAATGCAAGCATCTCTGCGGCAGCTTTGCGATCAATTCGGGCGGTTCTCGAAACCAGCGTCCGGTGCCGAGGCACGAGTCCGGGCGCGTTTCGGTGTTCCGTGTCCGTATTGAGCGCGACTGAGCTGCTCTGGACTTGCGAGAATTGTGGCTCCCGAATGATGACCATTCCGTTAGCCAGTCTGCGCCGGTCGCCGACGTGCGCCAGAACACGTCGTGGGCCCGTCGGCGGCGGCGCACCTCTGTGTTGACGCCCCGATCCTGAACGCGCACTTAAGGCTCCGCCCGCCGCGGGCCCGCCCGCGCGCTTCACTGTCGGAGCCACCCGTGCCGGATCGTACCGTGCGCATCGTCCTCGCCGCGGTCCTGGTCCTGCTGGCGCTCTACGTCGCCCAGCCCTACCTGCAGCCGCTGCTCTACGCGGCCGACACGCCCCGGGCGATCACGGCCCGCGGCGATCTGGCACCGGCCGAGGCCTCGACGGTCGCGCTGTTCGAGCGCGCGAGCCCGTCCGTCGTTCACGTTTTCGCGCAGGGCGCCGCGCAGAACCGCGACCTGCTCGATCTCGACGATCAGGGCGGCGAGCAGGGCGGGACGCAGACCGGCACCGGCTTCGTCTGGGACGGGGCCGGCCACATCGTCACCAACACCCACGTCGTGCAGAACGCCGCGCAGAGCGGCGGCTCGGTCTCGGTCCGGATGAGCGACGGCGAGGTCGTGCCCGCGACCCTCGTCGGGATGGCGCCGTCCTACGACCTCGCGGTGCTGCAGCTCGGGCGCGTGCGCCACATGCCGCCGCCGCTGGCGATCGGCACCTCGGCCGATCTCAAGGTCGGTCAGTCGGCCTTCGCGATCGGCAACCCGTTCGGCCTCGACCACACGCTGACGACCGGCGTCATCAGCGCCGTGCGGCGGCGCATGCCGACGAGCGAGGGCCGGGAGCTGTCCGGCGTGATCCAGACGGACGCGGCGATCAACCCCGGCAATTCCGGCGGCCCGCTCCTCGATTCCGCGGGCCGGCTGATCGGCGTCAACACCGCCATCGTGTCGCCCTCCGGCGCCAGCGCGGGGATCGGCTTCGCGATCCCCGTCGACGTGGTGAACCGGATCGTGCCGGAGCTGATCAAGGCCGGCCGGGTGCGCAATCCCGGCATCGGCATCATCGCCGCGCAGGAGGCGGCCACGGCGCGGCTCGGCATCGACGGCGTGGTGATCGTGCGCGTGCTGCCCGGCTCCCCGGCCGCGCAGGCCGGGCTGCGCGGCGTCGACCCGCAGACCGGCGACCTCGGCGACGTGATCGTCGAGGCCAACGATCGCCCGGTCCACCGCCTCGCGGACCTGACCGCGGCCATCGAGGAGGCCGGCCTCGGCGCCGGCGTGACCCTCAAGGTCGAGCGCGACGGCCGGATCCGGCAAGTCCGCGTCACCACCGCCGAGGTCGCGGAGAACCGGCGATGACGCGCGCCACCCTCTTCCTCCTGGCCCTGGTCCTCCTCAGCGGCGCCGCGGGGGCCGGCGAGGCGCCCACGCGCGCCCGCCTCTGCCCGGAGAACCTCCCCGAGGGCGCGCGC
>NZ_MLBW01000001.1:0-301941 GCF_036441335.1 Methylobacterium mesophilicum | reverse complement strand
GGCCGGCGGCGAGGTGCCGGAGGTGGTGCTGGTCACCCAGCCCGGCGATGCGGGCGCCACCGTGACGGCGTATTTCGAGGAGCCGCGCGGGCTCGCACACCTGCACCCGCAGATCGCCTACGCGGCCGATACCGGCGCGGAGATCGCCCGGGTCGGCGAGGCCGGCGCGGCGACCCGGACCGGCGCCGTGATGGCGGGGCTGCACGAGGCGCACTTCGCCAGCGCGCCCCTGCGCCTCCTGTTCTTCCTCTGCGGCCTGATGGGCGCCGCCACGGTCGCGAGCGGCCTCGTGCTGTGGACGGTGGCGCGGGCGCCGAAGGGCGCGGATCCCGAGGGCTTCGGCCTGCGCCTGGTGCGACTCCTCAACCTCGGCACCATCGCGGGTCTGCCGGTGGGCCTCGCCGCGTATTTCCTGGCGAACCGGTTGCTGCCCGACGGGATCGGGGACCGGGCGGACTGGGAGGTGCGCGCATTCCTCGCCGCCTGGGTCGCCGCTGCGCTCGCCGGGTCCCTGTATCCGCGGCGGCGGGCTTGGTCACTGGCCCTGGCCGTGCCGGCCTGCGCGTTCCTCGCGATCCCGCTGGTGGACGCGGCCCTGGTCGGTCAGGAACGCTTCCTCGCCTTCGACGCGGCCATGGCGGCCGTGGGCGTGACGCTGGGCATCGGATGCCGGCTCGCGGCACGGCGGACCCTCCCGGCGGCGCGCCCGGCCAAGGCCAGCCTGTCACGGACGGTCGAAGCATGACACCCGCCGCGCTGATGCTCAGCCTCCTCCTGAGCTTCTCGGGCTTCGCGGCCCTCGCCCTCAGCCTCGACCGGCATCACCGGGCCGCCTACCGCGTCGGCGTGCCGAAGGGGCGGGTCGGCAGCCTGCGGATCGCGGGGTGGTGCGGCCTCGGTCTCTCGTTCGCCGCGGCCATCGCGGCGGCGGGCTGGAATTTCGGCCCGGTTCAGTGGGTCGGATCGCTGACGGGCTCGGCCCTGGCCGTGGTCGCGATCATCGCCTATCGGCCGACTTGGCTGCGGAGCGCGGCCCTGGCGGCTCTGCCGCTCGCGGCGGCGGCCGTCCCGCTCGTCCTCCTCGGTTGAGCCGCGGCGCCGTCGCCGGACGCGGTGATTCGTTGGGCGGCGGGACGCCCCGTCGGCGCCGCCCGGTCGCGGTCCGGACCGGGAATTTATGCCCGCTCGCGATGACGCCAGGAAGCGCGTAGGATCGGCGCACTCGCGCACTGGCCAAAAGTCCACCTTGATTCGGCAGGCCAAAAGCCATTGGCTGCGAACAGAGCGGAAGCGGATGCGGCCCGGACGATCGGTCGCCCCAGCGCCAGCTTAAGCCCAAGAGCCGCGGTTCGCGAGGCCGGGGCCTACGGAGGGAACATAGCGATGAACAAGCCGGAATTCCTCGGCGACTCGAAGGTCAAGTCGCCCTTCTCGGCCCGCTACGACAACTTCATCGGCGGCCAGTGGGTCGCCCCCGCGGCCGGCCGCTATTTCGAGAACACCTCCCCGATCACCGGGAAGGTGGTGTGCGAGGTCGCCCGCTCCGACGCCCAGGACGTGGAGAAGGCCCTCGACGCCGCCCACGCCGCCCGGGAGGCCTGGGGCCAGACGGCGCCGGCTGAGCGCGCCCGCATCCTGCTCAAGATGGCCGACCGGATGGAGGAGAACCTCGATCTGCTCGCGCTGGCCGAGACCTGGGACAACGGCAAGCCGATCCGCGAGACGACCCACGCCGACATCCCGCTCGCCATCGATCATTTCCGCTACTTCGCCGGCTGCGTGCGGGCGCAGGAGGGGTCGATCTCCGAGATCGACCACGACACGGTCGCCTATCACTTCCACGAGCCGCTGGGCGTCGTCGGCCAGATCATCCCGTGGAACTTCCCGATCCTCATGGCGGTGTGGAAGCTCGCCCCGGCGCTCGCCGCCGGCAACTGCGTGGTCCTGAAGCCGGCCGAGCAGACCCCGGCCTCCGTGCTGGTGCTGGCCGAGATCATCGGTGACCTGCTGCCGCCGGGCGTGCTGAACATCGTCAACGGCTTCGGCCTCGAGGCCGGCAAGCCGCTCGCCTCGTCGCCGCGGATCGCCAAGATCGCCTTCACGGGTGAGACGACCACCGGCCGCCTCATCATGCAGTACGCGTCGCAGAACCTGATCCCGGTCACGCTGGAACTCGGCGGCAAGTCGCCGAACATCTTCTTCGCCGACGTGGCGAACGAGGACGACGACTTCTTCGACAAGGCCCTCGAGGGCTTCACGATGTTCGCCCTCAACCAGGGTGAGGTCTGCACCTGCCCGAGCCGCGCGCTCGTGCACGAGTCGATCTACGACCGGTTCATGGAGCGCGCGGTGAAGCGCGTCGAGGCGATCACCCAGGGCTCGCCGCTCGATCCGGCCACGATGATCGGTGCCCAGGCCTCGGGCGAGCAGATGGAGAAGATCCTCTCCTACATCGATATCGGCCGGCAGGAGGGCGCGCAGCTGCTCACGGGCGGCGAGCGCAACGTCAAGGACGGCGAGTTCGCCGAAGGCTTCTACGTGAAGCCGACGGTGTTCCGCGGCCACAACAAGATGCGCATCTTCCAGGAGGAGATCTTCGGGCCGGTCCTGTCGGTCACGACCTTCAAGGACGACGCCGAGGCGCTCTCCATCGCCAACGACACGCTCTACGGCCTCGGCGCCGGCGTCTGGACCCGCGACGGCACCCGTGCGTACCGCTTCGGCCGCGCGATCCAGGCCGGGCGGGTCTGGACGAACTGCTACCACGCCTATCCGGCCCACGCGGCCTTCGGCGGCTACAAGCAGTCCGGCATCGGCCGCGAGACCCACAAGATGATGCTCGATCACTACCAGCAGACCAAGAACATGCTGGTCAGCTACTCGGCCAAGAAGCTCGGGTTCTTCTGAGTCTCTTCCCGGGTTAACCCCCCGAGACAACTTCAGCCCCGGCCGAGAGGCCGGGGCTTTTTCGATCCCGGACGCCCGGTCCGTCGGGCGGTGATCCCCGCCCTCCGGCGACGCGACGCGCGACGCGACCGTTCGGCGCCCGCATCCGGCGGGCCGCGCAGTGGAAACCGGCCGAGACCACCGCATATTCAGGCATCGACAGGGAGGACGGCATGAGTTCGGACCAGGTTATCGACGCCAACGTCGCCGAGCAGGCCGGCGTCGACGGGACACCCCTCCGGGTCACCGCGACCCCGGTGGCGCTCGCCCTGATCGAAGAGCTGCGGAGTGAGTACGGCCCGGTCATGTTCCACCAGTCGGGCGGCTGCTGCGACGGCTCCTCGCCCATGTGCTACCCGGTGGGCGACTTCCTGGTGAGCGACGGCGACGTGAATCTCGGCACGGTGGGGGGCGCGGACTTCTTCATCAGCCGCTCGCAGTTCGAGGTCTGGAAGCACACGCACCTGATCCTCGACGTAGTGCCGGGCCGCGGCGGCATGTTCTCCCTGGAGAACGGGCGGGAGAAGCGCTTCCACATCCGCTCGCGCCTGTTCTCCGAGGCGGAGAACCGGGCGCTCGAGGAGGCGTGCAAGCTCTGAGGTCGGGGTCAGCGGGGAGGGGGCTGTGGTGAGGGAGCTGTCGTGGCGACCGTGAAACTCTGGTCCGACGCCGAGGCCGAGGCAGACCCGCGCGTCCGCGCGGTCTTCGCCGACATCCGGGCGACCCGCGGGTCCGACGTCGTCAACAATTTCTGGCGCGGCCTCGCCAACGATCCGGCGCTGCTCGAGCGGACGTGGTCCACCCTGAAGATTGTCATGGGGCCCGGGACCCTCGATCCCCTGACCAAGGAACTGGTCTACATCGCGGTGTCGATCGCCAATGGCTGCCCGTACTGCATCCACTCCCACACCGCGGCCGCCCGGGCCAAGGGCTTGACGGAGGCCCAGCACGGCGAGTTCCTGGCGGTGGTCGGGATGGCCAACCAGACCAACGCGCTGGTCAACGGCCTGCAGATCCCCGTCGATCCCGCCTTCAGAGTGGAGGAAGATCCATGAGTTCCGCGTCCGGCACGGAGAAGCAGGGGTTCCGGGTGGTGCACGAGAGTGCGCCGTTCCGCGGCAAGCAGGGGCACATCTACCGTCCGGCGATCTCGGCCGAGGCCGTGGGTTCGCGGGCGCTGCACATGCAGCTCCTCGAGATCCCGCCCGGTGAGCGGGCTCACGCCCACAAGCACGAACACCACGAGACGGCGATCTACGTGCTGTCGGGCGTGTCGGGCTGCTTCTGGGGCGAGCGGCTGGAGAACCACGCGATCGCGGGCGCCGGCGAATTCGTCTACATCGCCGCCGACGTGCCGCACCTGCCCTACAACCGCAGCCAGACGGAGACGGTCACGGCCGTGATCGCCCGGACGGACCCGAACGAGCAGGAGAGCGTCGTCCTGCTGCCTCACCTCGAGGCTGGCGTCGACTGGTCCAAGGCCGAGGCCTAGCGGCTCAGCGCTGCTCGATCCGCTCGTTGGCGAGACGCTCCGCCCGGGTGCGCTCGTCGGCCGACAGCCCGGAGAGGGTCTGGTCCAGCCACGCGTCGGACAGACCCTGGCCGGCGGCGGCCAGATTCCAGGCCGCCGCCTCCACGGGATTCTTGGCGACGCCGCGGCCCACCGCGTAGAGCCGCGCGACGCGGTTCTGCGCGATGGCGTTGCCGCGCGAGGCCGCGTGCAGGAAGTACCGGGCGGCGGCCCGCTCGTCCTTGGTGACGCCGGTGCCGTTGAACAGCAGGATCGCGTACTCGACCTCGCTCGCGAGATCGCCGTTGTCGGCGCCGCGCCGGAACAGCTCCGCGGCCTTCGACGGATCCTTCGGCACGCCGCGCCCCTGCAGGTAGAGCACGCCCAGGTCGTGCTGGGCCGGGCCGATCTCGGCATCGGACGCCTTGCGGAACTGCGCGGCGGCCGCCGCCTCGTCGGCCGTGGCGCCGGTGCCGATCAGGATCAGGCCGAGATTGTAGGCCGCGGTCGGCGAGCCGTGGGCCGTGGCCTGCTCGAGCCAGCGCCGCCCGGCCTTCGGGTCCTTCGGCATCCCGCGACCGTCGAGGGCCATCAGTCCCAGGGAGGCCATGGCGGACGCGTCGTTCTGCGCGGCCGCCAAACGATACCAGTCGGCCGCCTTGACCGGGTCCTGCTTCACGCCGAGGCCCTGGTTGTACAGCTCGCCGAGCAGCGTCATGGCGGCGGCATCCTTGGGATTCGCCTCGATGCGCTTCGTCGCCTCGCGGAAGGCGGTGACGTACTGGCCCTTCTGATAGGCGCCGTAGGCGAAATCCGGAGGCTGGCCGCCCGCCGGCGGCACGGCGCCGCGCGAGTAGTTCGGCGTGTAGGGGCTCGGCAATTCCGGCATCGTCGACTTGCCGGTCTGCGCCGCGGGGCCGATCGAGCCGGGCGCCGCGGTCCGGGCCGGATCGGCCGGTCCCGAAGCCGCATAGGCCGGCGACGCCAGCAGCGCGGCGCCGGCGAAGACCGCCAGACGACGGGCGTCGCGGCCCCTCACGCCTCGGACTCCCGGACGGCGCGCTGGGCCAGCTCGACCGCGCCCGGATCCCGCAGCCAGAGGGCGCTCTCCAGGCCGACGAACTCGGCACCCGTCGCGGCGAGAGGCGCGATCTCGTCGGCGGCAGCCGCCACCGCGATGCACGGCGTCTCGAAGATCTCGGCCCACCACGCGGCGCGGGCCCGCACGGTCTCCGCCTCGGGCGCGACGCCGTCCGGGTACAGGCCACCGAACATCAGGTAATCGATTCCGGCCTCGCCGGCCTCCATCGCGCCGTGCTTGGTCTCCAGGCCGCCCGCGCCGAGGATGCGCCCGTCCCGGAGCCGGCCGCGCAGATCCTTCAGGTCACGCGGCTTGTCGACGTGGATACCGTCGGCCCCGCCGCGGATCGCCACCGCGGCGAGGTCGCCGGTGAAGCCCGGGCAGGCGACGACCAGGGCCGCGCCGCGCTCCTGCACGGTCGGAGCGACCGATTTGACGCGGGCCGTCAGCCCGCGCTCGTCGGTAGCGGCGAGCCTCAGGATCACGGCGGCGACGTCGCCGGCTTCGCAGGCGGTCTTCAGAGCCGTCACGAAATCCGCGATGCCGTCCGCGTCGAGACCGTGCGGTCCGAGCAGGGCGAGCTGAGGGCTGTTGCTCATCGGAGCCGATAATCCCCGCCCTACTGCGGGCCGATCTTCGGGTCGAGCGCGCCGCTGGCGTAGCGCTTGGCCATCTCGGCAACCGAGATCGGGCGGATCTTCGCGCCCTTGCCGGCCGTGTTGAACTCCTCGAAGCGCTGCTTGCAGAGCTTCGTCATCGCTTCCATGGCGGGCTTCAGGTACTTGCGTGGGTCGAATTCGGAGGGGTTCTCGGTGAGTACCTTCCGGATCTGACCGGTCATCGCCATGCGGTTGTCGGTGTCGATGTTGATCTTGCGCACGCCGTGCTTGATGCCGCGCTGGATCTCCTCGACCGGGACGCCCCAGGTCGGCTTCATCTGGCCGCCGTACTGGTTGATGATGTCCTGCAGATCCTGCGGCACCGACGAGGAGCCGTGCATGACGAGGTGGGTCGTCGGCAGGCGGCGGTGGATCTCCTCGATCACGTTCATCGCCAGCACCTCGCCGTCGGGCTTGCGGGTGAACTTGTAGGCGCCGTGGCTCGTGCCCATGGCGACCGCCAGCGCGTCCACCTTGGTGGCCTCGACGAACTTCACCGCCTCGTCCGGGTCGGTCAGGAGCTGGTCGTGGCTCAGGGTGCCCTCGGCGCCGTGGCCGTCCTCCGCCTCGCCCTGGCCGCTCTCGAGCGAGCCGAGCACGCCCAACTCGCCCTCGACCGAGACGCCGGCCCAGTGGGCCATCTTGGTGACGTTGCGGGTGATTTCGACGTTGTAGTTGTAGTCGGCCGGGGTCTTGCCGTCGGCCTTCAGCGAGCCGTCCATCATCACCGAGGTGAAGCCGTACTGGATGGCGGTGGCGCAGGTGGCTTCGTTGTTGCCGTGGTCGAGATGCATGCAGACCGGGATGTGCGGGTAGATCTCGACGAGGCCGTCGATCAGCTTGGCCAGCACGACGTCGTTGGCGTAGGCGCGGGCGCCGCGGCTCGCCTGGAGGATCACCGGCGAGTCGGTGGCATCGGCGGCCGCCATGATGGCGAGCCCCTGCTCCATGTTGTTCAGGTTGAAGGCGGGCACGCCGTACTCGTACTCAGCGGCGTGATCGAGGAGCTGCCGGAGGGTGATGCGTGCCATCGTGCGTGTCTTCCCGTTTCCCGTTTCGTCGTCCGCCCGATCGCCGGAACCGCCGTCAGGCGCTCAGCTGAGCTGTGTCGTGTGGCTCTGCCGAGTGCCTCGCTTTCGGTCAATCTCCGACGCGGCGCAGGGCATTCTTTCGGCGGATGACCTGCACCCGCTCCGGCGCTCCGGGGTCGCGACGCGGTCCTCGAGCGCGCTGACGCGCCCGCCGAACCCGCCCGTCATGGCCGGCATCAACAGCGTGCGGGCCGCATTCCGGTGACCCGCGCGCGGGCCGCGATCCGGGCGGTCGGTCCGGGCCTGGAGCCCGTCGAAGCGCGTCAGGATCTCGAAGGTCGCGTTCAGCACGGCGTCACCCATCGACTCGGCCCCGCGGCTGATGGGGGCCGGCCCCCTAGATAGGGCCTTGTCGGAGGGGGAGGAGAGCAAGGCGGCCGTCTCAGCCCTTCGCCCGCAGAGCCTCGACGCCCGGGAGGGCCTTGCCTTCCAGCCATTCGAGGAACGCGCCGCCGGCGGTCGAGACGTAGGTGAAGTCCCGCGCCACGCCGGCATGGTTGAGCGCGGCCACCGTGTCGCCGCCGCCCGCCACGGAGACGAGCTGGCCGGCCTTCGTCCGCGCGGCCGCGTGCGCGGCGGCGGCCACGGTCGCGGCGTCGAACGGGGTGAGCTCGAAGGCGCCCAGCGGACCGTTCCAGACCAGGGTCTTGGCGCCGTCGATGGCGGCGTTGATCTCCGCGACCGACCGCGGACCGGCATCGAGGATCATGCTCGTGTCCGGTACAGCATCGACCGGCACGGTCTCGTGGGGGGCCTGCGCCTTGAACTCGGTGGCGGCGACCGCGTCGACCGGCAGGATGATCCGGCAGCCGGCCTTCTCGGCCGCCGCGAGGATGCGCGTGGCGGTCTCGGCGAGATCCTTCTCGCAGAGAGACTTGCCCACGGCCTTGCCCTGCGCGTGCAGGAACGTGTTGGCCATGCCGCCGCCGATCACCAGCATGTCGACCTTGGCGACGAGATTCTCGAGGAGATCGATCTTGGAGGAGACCTTGGCCCCGCCGACCAGCGCGATCACCGGGCGCTGGGGCGATTCCAGGCCCTTGGTCAGCGCGTCGAGTTCGGCCTGCATCTCGCGTCCGGCATAGGCCGGTAGCCGGTGCGCCAGACCCTCGGTCGAGGCGTGGGCGCGGTGGGCCGCCGAGAAGGCCTCGTTGACGTACACGTCGCCGTTCGCCGCCAGGGCGTCCGCGAAGGCCGCGTCGTTCTTCTCCTCGCCGGCGTGGTAGCGGGTATTCTCGAGGAGGAGGACGTCGCCGTCCTTCAGCGACGCCACCGCCTGCGCGGCCGCGTCGCCGACGCAGTCCGCCGCGAACGCGACGCTGCGCCCCAGAGCGGCGCTCAGCGCCGGAACCACCGGCTCCAGCGAGTCCTTCGGCTCGCGCTTGCCCTTCGGCCGGCCGAAATGGGCCAGAAGGATCACCTTGGCGCCCTGCTCGGAAACCTCGCGGATCGTCGGCGCGACGCGCTCGATGCGGGTCGCGTCGGTCACCCGCCCGTTCTCCATGGGCACGTTCAGGTCGACGCGCATGAGGACCCGCTTGCCCTTGAGGGAGCCGGCGTCGTCGAGGGTGCGGAAGGCGCTCATGCGGTCTGGTGCGGTCCTGTGCGAGGCGAGGGCGATTACTGCGCGGTCGTGCCGATGGTGGCCCGCTGCGGCAGCAGGCGGTCGAGGTTGAGCCGCTGGACGGCGACCATCAGGACCACGGTCAAGATGGCGGTGATCACGGCGGTGAGGACGAGGGCGCCGGTCCCGGGCAGGCGCCGGGTGCGCTCGGCGAGGCCGCGCATCTCCGTGCGGAGCGCCGCGAGGTCGGACTGGCGCGCGGATTCGTTCATCCGGTTCGCGGCGTTCTCGACCTTGTCCTCGACCCGGGACAGCAGCGCCTCGGAACGGGCGTACTTGTCCTCGATGCGCGAGCACTTGTCCTCGATGCGGGCGAGCTGATCGAAGAGCTGGTTGGCCGGGAGCGCGTGGGACGGGACCGCGGACGAGGCAGGTGCGGCCGTCGCTACGGGAGGTGGTGCGGTCGGGGTGGTGGGCGGCGGCGGAGCCGGCCTGGGGGCGGGCGGCACGGCAGCCGGCCCGCTCGACGTGCCCTGCGAAGCGTCGGTCATCCCTGGAGAGTCCCTGGTTCGAAGAAAGGCCGTCCGAAGAGAGGTGCGGTCGCCGGCCTCTCAGGAGGCGGCGACCGCTGCAGTCCGGCTCAGATGAGCTTGGCCATCGCCACGGCCGTGTCGGCCATGCGGTTCGAGAAGCCCCACTCGTTGTCGTACCAGGTCAGGATGCGGACCAGCACGCCGTCCATGACCTTGGTCTGGTCGAGGTGGAAGGTCGACGAGTGCGGATCGTGGTTGAAGTCGATCGAGACGTTCGGCCGGTCGGTGACGCCGAGGACGCCCTTGAGCGGACCGGAGGCGGCGGCCTTGATCGCGTCGTTGATCTCCTGGACCGTGGTCGCCCGCTTGGCCGTGAACACGAGGTCCACCGCCGAGACGTTCGGGGTCGGCACGCGGATCGCGGTGCCGTCGAGCTTGCCCTTGAGCTCCGGGAGCACGAGGCCGACGGCCTTGGCGGCGCCGGTCGAGGTCGGGATCATCGAGAGCGCCGCGGCGCGGGCCCGGTAGAGATCCTTGTGCATCTGGTCCAGCGAGGGCTGGTCGTTCGTGTAGGAGTGGATCGTGGTCATGAAGCCGCGCTCGATGCCGACGGCCTCGTCCAGGACCTTCGCCACCGGGGCGAGGCAGTTCGTGGTGCAGGAGGCGTTCGACACGACGTGGTGCTCGCCCGTGAGCTTGTCGTGATTGACGCCGTAGACCACCGTCAGGTCGGCGCCGTCGGCCGGGGCCGAGACGAGGACGCGCTTGGCGCCGGCGTCGAGATGGGCCTTCGCCTTGTCCTTCGAGGTGAAGATGCCGGTGCATTCCAGCGCGATGTCGACGCCGAGGTCGCGGTGCGGCAGCTCGGCCGGGTTGCGCACGGCCGTGACCTTGATGCGCTTGCCGTTCACCACCAGGAACTCGCCGTCCACGGCGACCTCGCCTGGGAAGCGGCCGTGCACCGAGTCGTAGCGGAGCAGGTGGGCGTTGGTCTCCACCGGGCCGAGATCGTTGATCGCCACGACCTCGATGTCGCTGCGGCCGGCTTCCGCGATCGCGCGCAGGACGTTGCGGCCGATGCGCCCGAACCCGTTGATGGCAACCTTCGTCACGGCGTGACTCCTTCCTGATGCGGCTCGCCGCGCGCCGGACCTCAGGGGGCGGTCCGCGGAGCGGTCTCGGCGGCCCGCCATACCGTCCGGGCCGGGCCGGGCGCGATCTGGGCGGGCGGGTTTGAACCTGCGATGAACCGGACCGGGAGAGGCCGGGCTTCGACGCCCGTGACCGTCGGATCGGACGGTGCTGGCTGAGGCCTCGGACCTGTCGCGGACCGGCCCTCCGGCATGTCTCGCGCGGTCCCTCTCGGGATCGCGCGGCTGTCTAGCATGGAGCCTCGACCTGTCAAACGCGCGGCTGTGACAAAGACCTTCGATCCACCGACCAATAAACAGGGATCGCGACGATCCATTCGGTCCGCGACCCGATCGGGGATTGAACGCGTTTTCGCGCTGGAATTTCGCCTGCATTCGACGGAAAGCTTCGTGTCGGGGTAGACGAAGAACCATGGCCGACGAGACCGAGACCCGTTCCATCGACGATGCGCTCAGCCAGCTCGAAGCGGCGATCAACCGCCTCGACGCCGTCGTCCAGCACCGCCTCGAGACCGACGCGCAGCCCGACGACCGGGACGCGGAACTCGCCCTGCTGGACGAGGACCGGGCCCGGCTCGCCGCCGCCCTCGACGCGGCGAGCGCCCGCCTCGCCACGGTCGCGGCGACGACCGGGGAGGTCGGGCACCGGCTCGACCGGGCCATCGAGACCGTTCAGGATGTGCTGGGACGCGCCTGACCCTATCGCCCACGCCTGTCGGAGCGACCAGCGGAGCCATCCTTGCCGCAGATCAACGTGACCATCGACGGCCGCAGCTACCGCATGGCCTGCGGCGAGGGGGAGGAGGCGCATCTCACGGGCCTCGCCGCGACCCTCGACGGGCGCATCGCCGAGATGCGCGAGAGCTTCGGCGAGATCGGCGACATGCGCCTGCAGGTCATGGCGGCGCTGACCATCGCCGACGAGCTCGCCGAGCTGCGGTCGCGGATCGCGGCGCTGGAAGGTAGCGTCGCGGAGCTGCGCGCCGCCGCCGAGACCGCGGAACGGGGGCGGGCGGAGGATGCCGAGCGGGCAGCGTTCGGCATCGGTCGGGCGGCCCAGCACATCGGGCGGCTCGCCGACGCCCTCGGCGGTTCGGCGCCGCGGGCCTGAATCGCGGCGCGCGGACGCGCAGCGGCNGGCGGTTCGGCGCCGCGGGCCTGAATCGCGGCGCGCGGACGCGCAGCGGCGCAGGGGCGCTCCGCCCGGCCCGCGCCGCCTCACTCGGTCTCGGCGATGTAGCGCCCCAGCGCCGCGGCGGCCCGGAGCATGTGGGCGCGCATGCGCCGGGCGGCCGTCTCGCCGTCCCCCTCGGCGATCGCCGACAGGATCTCGCCGTGCTCCTCCCGCGAGCGGCGGATCCGGTCGGCGTGGCGGAGCTGCGTGCGTCGGAACGCGGCCAGCCGCTCGCGGATCGCCAGGGCCTGCTCGGCCATGAAGCCGTTGTGCGTCGCCGTGTAGAGCGCCTCGTGGAAGGCCCGGTTGAACCGGTCGTAGGCGTCGACGTCGCCCGCCTCGACCGCCTTGGCGGATTCTTCGTGGAGCTCCATCAGCTCGCCGCGCTCGAGGGGCGTCATCCGGTAGGTGGCCAGCCGGGCGCACATCGCCTCGATCTCGGCGGTCGTCTCGAACATGTCGGCGATCCGCTGCGGCGTCAGGCGCGCCACCACCACGCCCCGCCGGGGCCGGATCTCGACGAGGCCGGAGGCCGCGAGCTGGCGCAGCGCCTCCCGGACGGGTGTGCGCGACGCGCCGTAGCGGTCGGCGAGATTCTGCTCGTCGAGGGCCGTCCCGGCCGCGATCGTCCCCGACGCGATCGCGTCGGTGAGCGCGTCGCGGATCCGGTCCGAGAGCAGACCGCTGTCGATCTTCTGGAAGTCCCCGTGCATCCGCCGTTCCTCGATCGTCCCGTGAGCGGCGCCTGCCAGTCCTCGGGATGACGATGCGAAGCCATACCCTAATCCGCGCGCGCGGATCCGCTTTTCGAGCGGGAGGCCGGAACGCCCCGGGGTCAGCCGACCAGGGCCCGCACCGTCAGGAACAGGATCGACGGTCCGACGAGGCAGCCGATGCCCGTGTGGAACGTCGCCGTCAGCGCGCCGTAGGGGACGAGCTTCGGATCGGTCGCCGCGAGGCCGCCCGCGACCCCGCTGACCGTGCCCATCAGACCGCCATACGCCATGGCCGAGCGCGGGTTGTCGAGGCCGATCAGCCGGGCCACCAGGGGCGTTCCGACCATCACCATGACCGCCTTGGTCACGCCGGTGGCGATGGACAGCGCGATCACGGTGGAATCCGCGCCGATCGCCGCGCCGGTGACGGGCCCGACGATGTAGGTGATCGCCCCCGCGCCGATCGTCGTGATCGAGACCGCGTCGTGGTAGCCGAAGGCCACGGCGGTCAGGGTGCCGACGATGAACGGCAGGATCGTGCCCAGCGCGAGGGCGAGGACGCCAAGCAGGCCCGCGCGCCGCGCCTCGATCACGTCCACCTCGAAGGCCGTGGCGACGATGGCGAAGTCGCGCAGCATCGCCCCGCCCATGAGGCCGATCCCGGCGAGCGCCGGGATGTCGGCGAGGCCCTTCTTCCCGCCGGTATAGAGGCCGCCGACATAGGCGAGCACCAGGCCCAGGACGATCGCGATCGCGGAGCCGTGGACGCGGCCGTTGGTCAGGTGCTTGGCGGCGAGGTTCGAGACCAGGATCAGCGCGCCGACCACCGCGAAGGCGGCCACGAGGCTCTGCTCGACGAAGACGTGCTCGATGCCGTGCCAGACGTCGTGTCCCATGGCGCTCACCCCTTCCTGGCGACGGGCGCGGCGGCCGGCGCCGCCGCTTCGGGCTCGGCGTCGCCGCCGATCACGGAGCCGCCATGCGCGACGGCGCCGCTGCCGTGATCGCGCCGGCCGATCCGGCTGAGCAGGGCGACGGCGCCGAAGCACAGGACCAGGGAACCGGTCGCCGCGATCAGCACGATCGGGCCGCCGCTCACGGCCGCGACGACGTTCTGCTGGGCCGCCATGGCGACGACGATCGGGATGTACATCCCCGCCCAGAACTCGACGCCGAACTGGACGCCCTTGGTCAGTCGGCCCCGGCGGGACAGCCACAGGCGCGCGGCGATGAGCAGGATCATGGCGATGCCGACGCCGCCGACATTGGCCTTCACGCCGAGGGCGAGGCCGAGGAGGTCGCCGAGATACACGCCGATCAGCGTGCAGGCCGCGAGCAGCGCGACACCGAGGACGATCATCGGCGTTGCCCGTTCACCGGAGCGGCATTTCCGGCCGCATCCGACGACCGTGTGGACGCGTGCAGCATGGCGCGTTCCCTTCCCGGATCGGCCTCGGGGGCCGTTGCTCGAAGTATGCAAGATATTGACAGGCGCGCAATCCCGTATACGAAACTGTGATTGAGACCGGTTTGAAAATACCAGACCGGTCGCTAGATGGGGCCCGGTCTACCGGTTGGAGCAGGCGGATGGGCGAGTGGCGCGGTGAGAGGCAGGCCCGCGACGCGCGGATCGCGGCGGGGCGCGCCCACGCGGGCGGCAAGGTCGTGCCGGCCGGGGCCGTAGTCGACCTGCTGGAGGCGATCCTGCGGCCCGGCGACCGCGTCTGCCTCGAGGGCGACAACCAGAAGCAGGCCGACTGCCTCGCCCGCGGCCTGAGCGCCTGCGATCCCGGGAAGATCCACGATTTGCACATGGTCCAGTCGGGGATCGTGCTGCCCGAGCATCTCGACGTGTTCGAGACCGGGATCGCCAAGCGGCTCGACTACTCGTACTCCGGCCCGCAGGGTGCCCGCATCGCCAAGATGCTCTACGGCGGCCAGATCGCGCTCGGGGCGGTGCACACCTACCTGGAGCTGTTCGCCCGCTACTTCGTCGACCTGACGCCCAACGTGGCGCTGATCGCCGGCGTCTCGGCCGACCGGGACGGCAACCTGTATACCGGGCCGAACACCGAGGACACGCCGACTGTGGTGGAGGCGACCGCCTTCAAGAACGGCGTCGTGGTGGCGCAGGTCAACGAGATCGTCGACACCGTCCCGCGGGTCGACATCCCGGGCGACCGGATCGACTTCGTGGTCGAGGCCGACAAGCCCTTCTACGTGGAGCCGCTCTTCACCCGCGACCCGGCGGCGATGACCGAGACGCAGATCCTGATCGCCATGATGGCGATCAAGGGCATCTACGCCGAGTACGGCATCAAGCGGCTCAACCACGGCATCGGTTTCGGCACGGCGGCGATCGAGCTGCTGCTGCCGACCTACGGCGAGAAGCTCGGCCTCAAGGGCCAGATCGCCACCCACTGGGCGCTCAACCCGCACCCGACCCTCATCCCGGCGATCGAGTCCGGCTGGGTCAAGCAGGTCCACTGCTTCGGCTCCGAGGTCGGGATGGACCGCTACATCCGCGAGCGGCCCGACATCTTCTTCACCGGTGCCGACGGGAGCCTGCGCTCGAACCGGGCGTTCTGCCAGACCGCCGGCCTCTACGCCTGCGACATGTTCATCGGCGCGACGCTGCAGATCGACCTGATGGGCCATTCCTCGACCATCACCCAGTCGCGGGTGGCGGGCTTCGGCGGCGCGCCCAACATGGGCTCGGACCCGCACGGTCGCCGCCACCCCTCCGACGCCTGGATGAAGGCCGGCCGCGAGGGCCAGATCGTCGGCGACCCGGCGCTGATGCGCGGGCGCAAGCTCGTGGTGCAGCTGGTCGAGACCTTCGGCGACAAGCTGGTCCCGACCTTCGTGGAGAAGCTCGACGCCCTCGAGCTGGCGCGGAAGATCGGCCTCGAGCTGGCGCCGGTGATGATCTACGCCGACGACGTCACGCACATCGTCACTGAGGAGGGCATCGCCAACCTGCTGCTCTGCCGGGACGCCGACGAGCGCGAGCAGGCGATCCGCGGCGTGGCCGGCTATACCGAGGTGGGGCGCGGCCGCGACCGGGCGAAGGTCGAGGACCTGCGCGCCCGGGGCGTCATCCGTCGCCCGGAGGATCTGGGCATCGAGCCGCTCGACGCCGACCGCGCGCTGCTCGCCGCGAAGTCGATTAAGGACCTCGTGCACTGGTCCGGCGGGCTCTACGAACCTCCGGCCCGGTTCCGGAACTGGTGAGCGCGGCGCGATGACGAATCCGCTTTCGAGGAGCCGGCGATGGAATCCCTGACCTTCCGCCACGCCACCGCGAAGCCGCTCGCCGGCTCGGTGCCGAGCGCGATCACCGGCGTCGTCGCCTCCGGCAACCTGGAGATCCTGCTCGAGCGCGTCCTGCCGCCGGATGCCTGCGAGGTGGCCATCGAGACCCCGATCGCCGGCTACGGCGACGTCTGGGAGGCGGTGGTTGCCGATTTCGTCGCCCGGGCACAGCCGGGCGGAGTCCGCATCAGCATCAACGACGGCGGCGCCCGCCCCGACACCGTGTCGCTGCGCCTGCTCCAGGGTGCGCGGCTGATGGAGGCCTGACCATGGCTGGCGACCGCGCCGCCGCGCGCAACGATCCGGACGCCCTGAGCTGGTACGAGGCCAGCGCCCGCCAGCGCGTGCTCGCGCTGACCGATCCGGGCAGCTTCCGCGAGTTCCTGCCGCCGACCGAGCGGTGCATGAGCCCGCACCTGCCGCTCTTCGACCTGCCCCGCGCCTTCGACGACGGCATCGTCGTCGGGAGCGCGCGCCTCGACGGCGACCCGGTCCTGGTCGCCGCCCAGGAGGGCCGCTTCATGGGCGGTGCCTTCGGCGAGGTTCACGGCGGCAAGCTGGTCGGCCTGCTCCGCGCGGCCCTGGAGCTGAGGCCGAGGGCGGTCCTCATCCTGTTCGACACCGGCGGCGTCCGCCTGCAGGAAGCCAATGCCGGCGAGACGGCCATCGCCGAGACGATGCGGGCGATCGTCGACGCGCGCGCGGCCGGCATCCCGGTCGTCGGACTGATCGGCGGCCGGGCCGGCTGCTACGGCGGCGGCGGCCTCATCGCCGGCACCTGCTCGCGGCTGGCCGTGTCGGAGAGCGGGCGCATCTCGGTCTCCGGCCCCGAGGTGATCGAGACCAACAAGGGCGCAGAGGAGTTCGATTCCCGCGACCGCGCGCTGGTCTGGCGGACCATGGGTGGCAAGCACCGCCGCCTGATCGGAGGCGCCGACGCCTTCTGCGCCGACAGGGTCGGGGCCTTCCGCGCGGCCGCCCGC
Organism: Methylobacterium mesophilicum; assembly: GCF_036441335.1. Taxonomy (GTDB): domain Bacteria; phylum Pseudomonadota; class Alphaproteobacteria; order Rhizobiales; family Beijerinckiaceae; genus Methylobacterium; species Methylobacterium mesophilicum_B. The sequence continues at coordinate 285,218 of NZ_MLBW01000001.1, read as the reverse complement.
GACCTCGTCGGCCGAGCGCCGGCCTTCGACCTATCGACCCTGGAGGCCGAGCAGGCGCGCCTCGAGGCCCGGATCGAGCGGTTCGGCGATTGCCGCGACGCCACAGAGGTCTGGGCACGCCTCGGCGTGAACGATCCCGACGCAGTGCCGGCTATGGACACGCCCGCCTTCGACGAGACCGTGGCCCGGAGCCCGGAGGCCGACCATGACGCTCGCTGAGATCCTCGCCTCCCTGTTCCCGCAGGGGCACGCGGTCGCGGTGCGCGACGGCCTCGTGACCGGCACCGGCCCGTTTGCGGACGGCCGGATGCACGTGGTCGGCGTCGACGGCGACACGCCGCTGGGCGTCGACGGGGCGCTGGCCCTGTCGCGCGCGGTGCTCGACGCCGTCCGGGCCGGCGACCGCGCGCCGATCCTCGTGGCGGTGGATTCCGACAGCCAGCGCATGAGCCGCCGCGACGAACTGCTTGGCCTCAACGAGTGCCTCGCGCATCTCGCCAAGGCGCTGCTCCTGGCGGACCGGGCAGGCCATCCGACGATCGGGCTGATCTACGGCCACTCCGCCGCCGGCGCCTTCATCGCCACGGCGCTCGCGACGCGCGTCCTCGCGGCCCTGCCCGGGGCGAATCCGAGCGTGATGGACCTGCCGTCCGTCGCGCGGGTGACCAAGCTGCCCCTCGACAGGCTGGAGGACATGGCGAAGTCGACGCCCGTCTTCGCGCCCGGCCTCGACAATATGGTGGCGACAGGCGCCGTCCACGTGGTTCTGGACCCGGACCGGCCTCTCGAGGCCCAGATCCGCGCGGTGATCGACACGATGCCGGCAGAGGATACCCGCGACCGGCTGGGCGCCGAGCGCGGCGGTCGTCCGGTCGCGCGCACCGTCGCCGCGGCCGTGGCCGACCAGGCCCGCCTTGGCTGAGCCGTTCCGACGCCACGACCTCGTCCGGGTCGATCCGGCGGCCTGGTCGGCGTGGCACGCGGACCGGCCCGATCTCGGCGCCCTCCCGCATCTGGAGGGCTGGGCCGCTGCGGGACGGCCGCTGATCGTCCGCCGCCGCGTCCCCGGGGAGACCGGCGACGCGGTGCCGCTCGGACTGCCGCTGCCGCCGGCGGACGGCAAGCGGCGGATCGGGCTCGCCCTWCCGGCATCGGCGCTGGCGCCCGCTCCGGTGGTGACTCTCGCCGAGGCCGCCGCGCGCCAGTTCGAACAAAATGCGAACACTTATGTCATTGTGGTGGCTCGATAATTTTTGAGGCCCCGCTGCTAAGTAGCTTAGCGTCCGGACTCATAACCAGTAGCGGACGGTGGCGGCGAGGCAGACGGCGGCGAGATAGTTGGTCGCCAGGCGGTCGTAGCAGCCGGGCATCTTCGGGACGGGACGGGTTCATGACGGCCAAGCGAGCGCTGATCACGGGAGTGACGGGCCAGGACGGCGCGTATCTGGCGCAGCTGCTCCTGCAGAAGGGCTACGCGGTCACCGGGATCGTGCGGCGCTCGAGCCACGCCGGCGTTTTCGATCACCGGTTGAAGTGGCTCGGCATCCTCGACGATGTCGAGCTGGTCGACGGCAACCTGCTCGACCTCTCGGCCCTGCTGCGCATCGTCCAGGCCGCCAAGCCCGACGAGATCTACAACCTCGCGGCCCAGTCGTTCGTGACCTCGTCCTGGCAGCAGCCGCTGCTGACCGGGCAGGTGACCGGCCTCGGCGCGGTGCACATGCTGGAATGCCTGCGCTCGGCGGCGCCCCAGGCGCGCTACTACCAGGCCTCGACCTCGGAGATGTTCGGCCTGATCCAGGAGGCCGAGCAGAGCGAGTCGACGCCGTTCTACCCGCGCTCGCCCTACGGCGTGGCCAAGCTGTACGCGCACTGGATGACGATCAACTACCGCGAGAGCTTCGGGCTGCACGCGTCGAACGGGATCCTGTTCAACCACGAGAGCCCGCTGCGCGGCGTCGAGTTCGTCACCCGCAAGGTGACCGACGCGGTGGCGCGGATCAAGCTCGGGAAGCAGAAGGAGCTGCGGCTGGGCAACATCGACGCCAAGCGCGACTGGGGCCACGCCCGGGACTACGTGCAGGCGATGTGGCTGATGCTGCAGCAGGACCGGCCGGACGACTACGTGATCGCGACCGGCCGGACCACGACGGTGCGGGACATGTGCGCGATCGCGTTCAAGCATGTCGGCCTGACGGTGGACGACCACCTGATCGTCGACCCGGCGCTGTTCCGCCCGGCGGAGGTCGAGGTGCTGCTGGGCAACCCGGCCAAGGCCAAGGCGACCTTCGGCTGGGAGGCCGAGACCAGCCTCGAGGCGCTGATCACCGAGATGGTCGACGCCGACATCAAGCGCCTCAGCGCCAACGCCTGAGCGGCCGATCGACGGCCAGTCCGTCGATCCGGTCGAGGGCTCGTGGTTCGAGTCCATCGATCCCTATCGCGGCGAGCCCTGGGCCCGGATCCCGCGCGCCGGGCGCGTTGACGTGGACCGGGCGGTGGCCGCCGCCAAGCGCGCCATGTGGGACGGCCCCTGGGCCACCATGACGGCGTCGGCCCGCGGCAAGGTCCTGCGCCGGATCGGCGACCTCGTCGAGCGCGAGGCCAAGGCGCTGGCCGAGGTCGAGGTACGCGACAACGGCAAGTTGTTCGCCGAGATGTACGGCCAGACCCGCTACCAGCCGGAATGGTGGTGGTACTACGCGGGTCTCGCCGACAAGGTCGAGGGCGCCCAGGTGCCGATCGACAAGCCCGAGACCTTCGCGTTCACCCGGCACGAGCCGGTCGGCGTGGTCGGGGCGCTGACGGCGTGGAACTCGCCGCTCCTGTTCGTCGCCTGGAAATGCGCCCCCGCGCTCGCGGCCGGATGCGCGGTCGTGGTGAAGCCCTCCGAGTTCGCCTCCGCGAGCACGCTGGAATTCGCCCGCCTGACCAAGGAGGCCGGGCTGCCCGACGGCATGTTCAACGTCGTCACCGGTTTCGGCGGCGAGGCCGGCAGCGCGATCGTCGAGCATCCGGACGTCGCCAAGATCACCTTCACGGGCTCGGACGTCACCGGCGCGAAGGTCTACGAGGCGGCCGCGCGCCAGATCAAGCGCGTGTCCCTGGAGCTCGGCGGGAAGTCGCCCAACATCGTCTTCGCCGATGCCGACCTGAAGGCGGCGGCCGCCGGGGCGATCTCGGGCATCTTCGCGGCCACCGGGCAGACCTGCATCGCCGGCTCGCGGCTGCTGGTGCAGAACAGCATCCGCCAGGATTTCACCGAGCGCCTGATCGAGCTCGCCCGCACCGCCAAGCTCGGCGACCCGATGCAGGCCGACACCAATATCGGGCCGATCACCACGCCGCCCCAGTACACGAAGGTGCTCGACTACATCGCGCTGGCCGAGAGCGAGGGCGCGCGCTGCGTCTTCGGCGGCAAACCCGCCTCCGGTCCCGGCGTGCTCGGCGGCCAGTTCGTCGAGCCGACGATCTTCACGGGCGTCACCAACGACATGCGCATCGCCCAGGAGGAGGTGTTCGGCCCGGTCCTGTCGATCATCGGCTTCGAAGACGAGGCCGAGGCGCTGAAGATCGGCAACGACGTGATCTACGGGCTCGCGGCCGGCGTCTGGACCCAGGATATCGGCCGCGCGATGCGCATGTCGAAGGGGCTGCGGGCCGGCACCGTCTGGGTGAACACCTACCGGGCGGTGAGCTACATGATGCCGTTCGGCGGCATGAAGCGCTCGGGCATCGGCCGCGAGAGCGGCATCGAGTCGATCCGCGAGTACCTGGAGACCAAGAGCGTCTGGATCTCCACGAGCCGCGACGCGCCGGAGAACCCCTTCGTCATGCGCTGAGCCGGCGGGCCGCGCCGCGATCCGCCGCGGCGCGGTCCCTAATCAGGGGCCGATTGCGGGCGGTCCGGCGGCAGCGCGAGGGAGGCCAGGACGAAGCCCATGAAGAAGAGGAAGTACTGGTTGACCGACAGTTCCTCGAACATGAGCGACGGGATCAGGAACACCGCGCTGTAGGTCAGGAACGGTCCGAAGGCCGCGGGCGCGAGCAGGATCCGCCCGAGGCCGGCGACGAGCAGCAGCGCCGTGGCGATGCCGCTCTGGAGCGCCAGCGACACGAAACCGTTATGGGGTGTCACGAGCCCGGTCAGGGCCTGCAGCTCCTCCCGGCGGGCGACCTCGCCGACCCCGAACGGGTACGCGACGACGAGCTGGAGCGCGGTCACGCCGGACAGGAACCGCTCGTCGAAATTGCCCGTGACGTTGTGGTCCTCGGCGAAGCGTCGCTCGATCGCCTGGGACAGTGTCCCCGGCAGCGGGATCTCCCCCGTCACCGCCCAGGCCACGAGCAGGACGCCCAGGACCCCGAGCGCGGCGAGCACCGCGGGCGCCTTGAGGTTCCGCCGCATCAGCAGGCCGAGGAACAGGACCGGCATGAACAGGCCGGCGCGGTTGTTGGTGAACGGGAAGCTCGCCAGGAGGGCCGCGAAGTAGGCGAGATAGACGATCTTCAGGCGATAGCGCAGGCTGAGCAGCAGGGCCGCGGCCCCGGCCAGCGCGAAGACGTGGCCGGTCTCGTTGCCCGAGGCCCAGAGTCCGCCCTGCTTGTCCTGCACGAACAGCTTCAGCTCCTCGTCGAGCCCGTCCGTGGGAACGGCGAGTCCGAAACGGTCGAGCTGCATGCCCGAGGCGGCGAGCAGCAGGACCGCGAGGGAGGCGAGCATGCCGGCGAGCAGGCCGACGCAGAACGCGTCCTCGACGCGCCGGTCGCGCAACATCACCAGCAGGATGAACGCCTGGACCACGTAGAGCAGCAGGACGAGGGTCAGGTAGACGTCGCCCGCCTGCTTGTGCGCCTTCAGCACCAGCGAGGCCGCGATCAGCGCCAGGATGCCGGCGAGCGGCGCGGCCTGCCGCAGGGCCTCCGCCACGACGACGCGGCGCAGGCCCAGCCAGGGGATGAGCAGGAACGGCAGCAGGTCGGACAGGCGCTGGAACGGCAGCCCGAAGGTCGAGGTCAGGACGTTGAAGTTCAGGGCGGCGCCGAGCAGGAACACGGCGACGCGGTCCGCGAGGAGGGACGCGGCCGGTGCGCGCGTCTCGATCGGCAACGCCTGTCCCGCCATCACCCAGAACCGTCCCCGCGCACCGGCCGCCGATGAACCCTCCGCCGGCCGCGGCCTCCGGCGGGCAGTGTCGCCCACAAAGGTTGGCGGAGGGTGCAGATCAGGCGGGACGCCTCAGGAACTGGCCGATGGCCGTGCGGAGCGTGCCGCGCATGACGATCCAGGCCAGGCCCAGATAGGCCGCGATCCCGATGCCGACCGCCGCGAACAGGCCGACCCGGTCCCCGAGGGCCGCGTGGACCGGCCCCTGGACGAGCAGCACCAGCCCGGCCATCGCGCCGGCGCAGAGCGTGATCGGCGCGAGGAGCCGCACGAGCCGCCCATTCGCGATCGGGACGACGCGCCCGGCGCTGGCGACGATCGCGGGCGTGAACAGGTAGGCCCGCACCACGTGCCCGGCGACCAGGGCGGCGAGGCCGAAGGGCGCGGTCACGAAGGCCGCCGCGGCGCCGAGTCCGAACTGCGCGCCGGCGAGCCGCAGGGCCGTGCCGTTGCGGCCCAGGGCCGTGAAGATCATCCACAGCATCGAGGTGGCGACGAATTCCGGGGCGAGGAGCGCGAGCGTCCGCAGCACCGGCGCCGCGTCGTGCCACTGGTCGCCGAACAGGAACGGGATGAGGGTCGGGGCCACGGCCGCCATGCCGAAGAAGGCGGGCACGGCCAGGAACGCGGAGGCCTCGGTGAATCCGTGGAAGGCCGTGGCCAGCTCGTCCGGCCGGTCCTGGAGGCGCGCGTAGGTGGTCAGCCCGACGGTGGTCAGGGGAATGACCGCCACTTGGCTCACGAGGTCGATGCAGCGCCACGCGAGGCGCAGGTATCCGACATCGGTCGCTGACAGGAAGTAGGCGGCGATCACCTCCTGGCTCCGGATCGACGCGACGAGCAGCAGGTAGGTGCAGAACAGCCGCGAGCCGAACGCGATCTGCTCGCGCACGGAGGCGAGATGCAGCCGCAGGGGCGGGATCCAGCGGGCCGCCGCCCAGGTCAGGAGCGTGGTCGCGGTCGCTGCGACGAGGCGCTGCACCACCAGGCTCCAGACGCCGTAGCCGTCGAGGGCCAGCACGAGGGCCGCGGCCCCGCCGAGCACGTTGGCGCCGAGCGCCCGCAGGGCGAGCTTGCGGAAGCCGAAGCTCCGCTGGAGCCGCGCCTCGTGGATCGCGCCCGCGGCGGTGATCACGAAGCAGGCCGACAGCGCGCACAGCACCGGCCGCAGCGCCGGCAGGTCGAAGATCCAGGCGATCGGCCCGGCCAGGGCCACGAGGCCCAGGGCGCACAGGACGCCCGTGGCGAGCATCACCCAGAAGGCGGTGGCGGCGAAGTCCTCGTCGAGATCGGCGCGCTGGACCACCGCGTCGGGCAGGCCGCAGCGGGCGACGATCTGCAGGATGTCGATGAAGACGGCGGCGATCGCCACCATCCCGAACTCGGCGGGCCCGATGAGACGGGCGAGCACGAGGAACACCCCGAAACTGAGGACCACGTTGCCGACGGAGGCGACCGCCACCCAGCGCGCGGCGTCGAACGAGCGGCGCGTCACCGCGGCGCCGGAGGCGAGCCCCGGCTCCTCCTCGGCGGCGGCCGCCTCCGACAGGACCGGCGCGGCGGCGCTCACGGGCGGCTCGCCCGACGCTCGGCGACGAGTTCGGCGTAGAGGTCGAGGTACTTCTCGGCGACGCGCTCCGAGGTCGACTCGCGGATGACGTGCTGGAAGGCGCGCTCGTCCGGCAGGTCGCCGCGGCCGCGGGCAAGCACGGTCCGCAGCCGCGCGGCGAGGTCGGCGTCGTCGCCCGGCGTGAACAGCCAGTCGGCGTTGTCCTCGCCGATCAATTCGGGGATGCCGCCCGAGGCCGCCCCGATCACCGGAACGCCCATCGTGTAGGCCTCGTAGATCGTCCGCGGCGACGGCTCGGCCCAGAACGACGGGACGATGAGCACGTCGATCGCGCTGAGAAACTCCGCGGGTTTCGCCCAGCCGACGAAGTCGATGGGCAGACCCTCGGCCTGGGCCTTGAAGCGCGCGATCGAGTCATCCATCGCGTGGCCGGCGACGAGGCATCGCCAGTCGCCGGGACCGATCCGCCGGAAGGCGTCGATCATCGTGCCGACCCCCTTCTCGGTGTTGATCCGGCCGAGATAGCCGAAGGTCATCGGCTTGCCGGTCCGGTCGATCCGGCGGCGGGCCTCGGGGTCGCCCTCGGGGACGGTGCAGGAGTAGAAGATTACCCGGCGACGGTCCGGCGCGAGATGCGCGAACAACCCGTGGTCGACATGGGTCTTGAGGATCTCGGTGCCGACGCTGACGACGGCGTCCACCGACCGGTTGGTGATCTGCTTGGCGGCGTTGACCACCTTGCAGCCCAGGTGCCAGCGGTCGCACGGCTTGCCGTTCTTGAACATCGCGGCGTTGCCGCAGATCAGATCGTACTCGCAGACCGTGTGGACGATCGGGATGCCGCGCTTGGCCGCCTCGCGCCAGACGAGGGTCGAGACGTCGAGCAGCGAGTGCGTGTTGACGACATCGGGCCGGAAATCGTCGAGGACGCGGCCGAACTCGGCGGCCACGGCGAAATTCCACTGCTGCTTGAGTTTGGCCCAGGCGCGGCCGAACCGGCTCGCCTGGGGCCAGTCCTCCAGCCAGAAATCGTTGTGGTGGGCCATGCGGTAGACGGTGACGCCGCCGCGCAGGCTCTTGGGCTCGGGTTCCCGGGCGATGCAGGCCGCGGCCACCGTGTGGCCGGCCGCCGCGAGTTCCTCGGCGAGGTGCTCGACCGAGCGCTCGGCCCCGCCCACGATGTAGGGCGGGTAGAGGGCGCTGAGATGCAGGATCCGCAGGGGGCCGGTCACCCCGCGCGCGGCGGCCTGTTCCCTCGGCCGGTCCTGGCCCTGGGCGCGGGGCTCCTCGGTGAGGACCCGGGCGTAGTTCGACGACAGGGTGGGGGTCATCATGAACGGCACTCGCTAAGAGGCGTGCGCTCCGCGTGGGCGGGAAGCTCGGGAAGCGGTTCGGTGCGGGCCGCGTCGCGGGTCGCGGCGTAGAGGTCGAGATAGGCGGTCGCGACGGCGACCGGATCGGTGCCGGCGCGGATCCGGGCGGCGCGGGCGAGCCCCTCGGCGAGGCGGGCCGGCTCCGCGACGATCCGGGCCATCGCGGCGGCGAGCGCCGCCGCGTCCCCCGGCGGGACCAGCCAGGGGCCGGGCCCGACCTGCTCGCCGATCCCGCCGGTGGCGGCGCCGATCACCGGGACGCCGCGGCCGTAGGCCTCCGCCACCGTCCGGCCGAAGGGCTCGGGCCAGATCGGCGGAACTACGAGGCAGTCGAGATCGTCGAGGAAGGCGTCGCGCTCGGCGTAGCCCGGGAAGGTCACGGGCAGGCCCTCGGCCAGGGAACGGTAGCGGTCCAGCCCGTCCACGGCGCGACCCGCGACGGCGAGCTGCCAGCCCGCCTCCGGCAGGCGCCGGCAGGCCTCGAGGAGGACGTCGAGGCCCTTCGCGCCCTCGATGCGGCCCAGATAGCCGAACCGGATCGGCGCGCCGGGCGCCCGCGTCGCCCGGGCCACCGGCGAGCCGGGCGGGATCGGGTTCCAGATCACCCGGCGCAGCGACGGCGGCACGTGGGCGAAGAGGCCGGCGGCGAGGTGGCGGTCGAGGATGTCCGAGCCCACGGCGGCGAGCGCCGTCACGGCCCGCTGGCAGCGCCGGTGGGGCACTGCGTAGAGGCGGCACTTGCGGTGCTGGTGGGCGCAGGGATGCCCGTGGCGCACCATCGCGCCGTTGCTGCAGAGGCTGGTGAAGTCGTGGAGCGTGTGCACGACCGGCACGCCGAGCCGCCGAAGCATGGGCCAGATCGCGGGCGGCAGCTCGGAGAGGGAGTGCGTGTTCACGAGGTCGGGGGCGAAGTCCCGGACCGCCTGCGCCATCCGGTCGACGGCGTGGCGGTTCCACTGCGCCGCGACCTTGTAGCGGAGGCGCTCGACCCGCCCGCGCTGCGGCCAGTCGAGGATGTGGAACGGCGTCCCGTACCCGGTCCGGTAAACGGTGACGCCGTCCTGAAGGACAGGTCCGCCCTCGGCTCGCGCCGCGCAGGCGACGGCGACGCCGTGGCCGAGATCCGCCTGGGTCCGGGCGAGCGTCTCGACCATCAGCTCGGCGCCGCCGATCTGCTCGGGCGCGTAGAGCGAGCTAAGGTGCAGGATGCGCATGCGGCACCTCCCGGGCGCAACGCGCCGCCGCGCCGTCCCGCAGCGCCTCGAGCAGCAAGGTCTCGTAGCGGCGCGCGGTCTCGGCCCAGTCGTAGCGCCGGACATTGTCGCGGCCGCGGGCGATCAGCGCGTCCCTGAGCCCGGGCTCGTCGAGCAGGCCGCGCAGGCACTCGGTCAGCGCCGCCGCGTCGGCGGGGTCGAACGTCAGGGCACCGGCCCCGGCGATCTCGGGCGTGGCGGAGCGGTCCGAGCAGATCACCGGGCAGTCGAGGGCCTGCGCCTCCAGCACGGGCAGGCAGAATCCCTCCGCGAAGGACGGGACGCACAGGCACAGCGCGCCGCGATAGAGGGCCGCCAGCCTGTCGTCGGCGATCCGCGACAGGCGGGTCAGCGGGACCGGCGCGGCGCCGAGCGCGGCGGCGATGGCCTCGTCGGGATCTTCACCGACGTGGACGATCCCGATCCCCGGCCGCCCGAGCCCGACCACGGCGCGCGCGAGGGTCGCGAAATTCTTGTTGTAGAGGGCGTTGCCGACGGCCAGCACGTACGGCCCCGCCGGGACCCCGGCGGCGGATCCGCCCGCCGAGGGGTCCAGCATGGCCGCGGACGGCACGGTCCGCGTCCGCCCGCGGAGCCGCGGGTAATGGTACTCCAGATCGCGCCGCGTCGCCTCCGACACGGCGATCACCCGGGCGCTTTTGCCCAGGACCAGGCGGAAGATCGGGTCGGTGGTCAGGGCCTCGCGGGAGCGGATGCGCTCGGGCAGGGTGCGGAAATAGAGGTCGTGCACCACGCTGACGCGGGCGCGGCCGCCGAAGGCCGCCCCGTACGGGTCGATGTTCAGCACGACGTCGATGGCGCGGGCCCGGCACAGCCGCGGGACGGCGACGGCTTGGCGCAGGACGTCGAGCAGCATGATCCGCGGCCGCTGCACCGTCACGACGTCGACCCGGTCGCGGATCGCCGCCGGCAGCTGGTCGCGGTGCCAGGGGGAGCGGAGCACCACCGCGAAGGTGCCGCGCGCGACCAGTCCGGCGATCACCCGGAAGGCGACGAGCGCGACGCCCGACGGCCGACCGGCATGCTGGCTCGGCATGTTGACGAGGACGCGCGGCATGGCGGGTCTGACGGCTCCGAACGGGGAGGGGGATCGCCGGCCCGTCAGGCCCGGCCGGCGACCTGAAGGATGATGGCGGCGAGATCGCGCTGCATGCGCTCCGCGCCGTAGCGGGACAACGCCCGCTCGCGCGCGCGCGCTGTGCGTGCGGCGGAGGCGTCGGGATCGGCGAACAGCGTCGAGAGGGCCGCCGCGAGGCGGTCCGGCCGCCGCGGCGGCACCAGCGTCCCGGCCGCGCCGCCGTCGAGGATCTCCGCGGAGGCGCCGGCGTCGGTGGCGATGACCGGCACGCCGACCAGCATCGCCTCGACCAACGTGCGGCCGAACGGTTCGGGATCGACCGAGGGGTGCACGACCGCGTCGACCGCCCGCATCAGCCGGGGGACGTCGTCGCGCTGGCCGATGAACAGCACGCGCTCCGAGAGCCCGCGCCGCGCCGCGAGGTCGCGCAGATGGGCCGCGTAGGCGTCCTCGCCGAAGAGCGGCGCCCCCACCACGACGCAGCGCAGGCCGGGCAGGGCTGCCAGCGCCTCGATCAGGACGTCCTGCCCCTTCCACGGCGCGAGGCGGCTGAACACGCCGACGAGGGGGCCGTCCGGCAGGCCGAGTTCCGCGCGCAGGGCGGCGGCGGAGGACGGCTCCGGATCGACGTCGAGGCCGTTCGGCACGACCCGGATCAGGGACCGGCGGCCGCCGGCCTGGACGAAGGCCCGCGCGGCGGCCTCCGAGGGCACGATCACCCGGGCGGCGCAGAGATTGGCGAGCCGGATCTGAACGGCGCGCTGCGCCCGGCCGAAATGCGCCCCGTCGAGGATGTCGTGGAGGTGCCAGATCAGGGGACGCCCGGCGGCGCGGGCCGCCAGGGACGAGAGCAGGAAAGCCTTCTGCGAGTTGGCGTAGACCACGTCGCAGGACCGGGCCGCCCGGGCGATCTCCAGCGCCAGGGCGCCGAGCTGCCCCAGGACCGGCAGAGCGCTCAGCGGAGAGACGTCGCGCCGGAGCCCCGCCAGGGCCGACCGGCGGCGCGCGAGGCGGATCTCCAGGCCCTGGCCGCGCAGCGCCTCGGTGAGCGCGCCGTCCTCGAACAGGAAGGCGCTGGAGCCCGCCCAAGGCCGGACGGCGTCGCGGAGCACCAGTTCGGCCCCCGACATAATGCCGGTGTGGCTCACGAACAGGACCCGCGGCCGCGCGGCGACCCCGGATCGCGTACCCTGGGCCCGGTCGAGGGGGGCGCGCCCGGCGAGCGCGTCGGCAGGAAGCACTTCGGTCATCGGGCGCTCGCGGCCGTGCGGGAATCGGGCAGCGGCATCACGTCGTAGGTCGACTGGATCCCCGGGCGGACCATCGTCATGGCGATCCCGAGGACGCGTCCGCCGGCGCGGCGCAGGTTCGCCACGGTCTCGACCGTGTCGGAGAGCTGCGAGCGGCCGTAGCGGGCGCAGCAGAGGACGCCGTCGACGTGGCGCGCGAGCATCGGCGCGTCCATCAGGAGGCTGGTGGGCGGCGTGTCGAGGAGGACGAGGTCGTACCGGCGGCTCCACTTGAGGAAATCCGCCATCCGGTCGCCCATCAGGAGCTCCGTGGAGTCGGCGGTGGGCGTCCCGGCCGGGATGACGTCGAAGCGTCCGGCCTGGACCACGGCCTCGGCCGGGGCGATCTCGCCGCGGAGGACGCCGCCGAGGCCAGGGCCGCGGCCGAGCCCGAGGGAGGCCTCGAAGTTCGGCCGCCTCAGGTCGCACTCGACCACGAGGACCCGCCGGCCGCTCGCGGCGCCGATGGCCGCGAGCGCGAAGGCCGTGAACGACTTACCCTCCCGCGGCTTCGCCGAGGTCACCAGGATGACGCGGGACTTGCCGGCGCCCGCCAGAACGAGATGGGCGTGCAGGTTGCGCAGGACGTTCTGCATCACCGGGTCGACCCGCGCCCGCGCCAGGGCCTCCGCGAGGTCCAGCTCGCGCTGGCGCTCGGAGAAGCGGCCGACGAGGCCGGCGGGCTCCAGGCTCGGCAGCTGCGCGAAGACCGGGGCGCCCGTGCCGGCCATGAGCTGCGCCGAGGTGCGCACGCGCCGGTCGGTGTAGTCGCGCAGCAGCGCGGCGGCGGCGGCGAGCACGCCCGCCAGCACGATTCCGCCGGCCAGGAACGGCACGGCCTTGGGCGAGAACGGCTCCTGCGGCAGCTCGGCGAGGCTGACCAGCCGCGTGCTGCCGGTGAGGATGCGCCGCTCGGTTTCCAGCTCCCCCGCGCGCTTGACCAGATCGGCGTAGCGGGTGCGCTTGATCTCGGCGTTGCGCACCATGCCCTCGATCGAAGCCTCGTCGTCCATGGCGGCGGCGGCGTCCGTCTTCGCTGTCTCGAGCTGGGCGCGCAGCGACTTGGCGAGGGCGTTCGAGGCCTCGTAGGACTTGCGCAGGCCCTTGGCGACGTTGCCGATCTCCTGCTCGATCCGCCCGCGCAGGCTCGCCTGCTCGGTCTCGAGCGCCCGGATCACCGGATGGTTCGCGCCCAGCAGGGTGCTCTGGTTGGCGAGCTGCGCGCTGACGCCGCTGAGCTGCTGCTTCAGCGACACGATCGTCGAGCTCGCTAGGACGGCCGGGGCGCTGTCGGCGCCGCGGGCCCCCTTGGCTTCGATCTCGGAGAGCCGCGCGGCAGCGTCCGCCTTGGCGGTCTCGGCCGCGGCGAGCTGCTGGCTGATGCTGGTGAGCCGCTCCGCGCTGATCGGGGCCAGCGAGCCCTTCAGCAGGCCCTTGCGGCGCCGGAAGGTCTGGATCCGGGTCTCGTCGGCCCGGATCGAGGCGTCCAGCTGGCTGATCTCGGTGTGCAGCCAGTCGGCCGCCGCCTTGCGGCTCGAGGCCTGCGCCTCGCGCTGGTCGTCCAGGAAGGCGTTGATCAGGCCGTTGGCCATCGTCTGCGCCGTCTCGGGCAGCGGCGACTTGTAGCCGATGGTGATGATGCGCGAGCGGCCGGAGCTCAGGACCGAGTAGCGCTTCTGCAGATACTCGACGAGCGCGTTGCGGTCGGTCGTGAGCTTCGTGCAGGCGGCTTCCTTCTTCTCGCTGATCCGGTCGGGATGGCCGCCCGTGGCCGCGTAGCGGCACTCGGCGAGGACCGCGGCGACGAGGTTGTCGTCGATCGCGAGCCGCAGGAGCCGCGGCGAGCGGATCACCAGGATCTGACTCTCGATGTCGGCCGGGTCGCCGATCTTCTGGATCCAGGCCATGGAGGCGTTGTTGGCGCCCGGTTCCGCCTCGGCCACGATCACCGAGCCGCTCGCCACGTATTGCGGCTGGATCATCAGCAGGGCGGTGACGGCGAGGCCGAGGACCGTGGCGAACACCGCCGTGAACAGGTAGCGGCGATGCCAGATCCGCGAGAGGGCGGCGGCCAGCGGACCGCCCCGCGCCGGCTCCTGAGGGAGGGTGCGGACCGGCGCCCGGTCGGCCAGATCTACGGTCAGGAAGGACATGCGGCCCCCTCAGCCGACCGCTTCGAGGCGCGGCAGGATCCGCGGGCGCGTCTCGCAGGCAGCCCGGTGCAGGGCCATCTGCTCGTCGACGAAGGTCGCGAACCGGCTTCGGAACAGCTCGGCGGAGAACATCTCGGCCTGTGCCCAGCAGGCCTCGCGGGTGAAGTGGCTCTCCTGCAGCAGGAAGCGCTGGACGCATTCGGCGATCGCCTCGGGCTCGGCCGCGTCGAAGAACATGCCCGTGCGCTGCGGGCCGCGGGTCTGGACCGTCTCGCGGGCGCCACCGCGGCCCAGCGCGAGCACCGGCGTGCCCTCCGACGTGGCCTCGACCACGATGATCCCGAAATCCTCCTCGGCCGCGAAGATGAAGGCGCGCGCGGTGGCCATCAGGTGGCGCAGCTCCGCGTCGGGCACGAAGCCGGAGAACGACACGTTGGGCCCCGCGATTTCGCGCAGCCGCGCCGCGTCGGGCCCGGTGCCCGCCACGACCAGTTCGAGATCGGGGCGTAGCGCGAAGGCGCGGATCACCGCCTCGACGTTCTTGTACGGCACGAGCCGGCTGGCCACGAGGAAGTGGTTGCCGCGCGGTCCCTCGTAGCGCTGGCTCGGCAGCGTGATCGGCGGGTGGATGACCTCGGCGGTTCGGCCGTAGACCTTGTGGATGCGGCGGGCGACGAAGGCGGAGTTGGCCACGATCGCGTTGGGGCCGGCCGCCGTGCGGAAATCCCAGACGCGCATCCGGTGCAGGATCAGCCGCGCGAGCACGCTCTTCATGCCCGCGTCGCAGCCGCTCTCCCGCAGGTAGGTGTGCTGCATGTCCCAGGCGTAGCGCATGGGCGAGTGGATGTAGGAGACGTGGAGCTGGTCGGGCCCGGTGAGGACGCCCTTCGCCACCGCGTAGCTGCTCGAGATGACGAGATCGTAGGCGGACAGATCGAACTGCTCGATCGCGAGCGGCATCAGGGGCAGGTAGTTGCGGTGCCGCGTCCGCGCGAACGGCATGCGCTGGATGAAGCTCGTATGCGCCTGGCTGTAGCCCAGCCGCGCCCGGTCCGCCTCGGGCAGGAAGTCGAAGAGCGCGAAGACATCCGCGTCCGGATAGATCCGCAGCAGCTGCTCGAGAACACGCTCGGCGCCACCGACGATGTACAACCAGTCGTGAACAATCGCGACACGCATCACAGCTTCCTCGTCGGTGCGCCGGACGCTGGAACATGCATTCCGTCCTGCCCGTCCCGCCGCCGACAGCGAGCAGAGGCACACGCGAGAGAGTAATAGAGACGTGATCTCTAAAAAAGGGGTCACCGATCCGGCAACAGTCGAAAATAGAGCTCGTATAGGTCGAAAACGCGGTCTATAAACTTAATTTTTGTCAACAATTAACGTTAAACGAAGTGCGGATCTTCACCTGCCGTCTTCGCCTTCCAGGCTCGCGGGCGCCCGCCGCGGAGTGCCGGCAGACGGCCGAACGGGCTCCGGCCGCGCGGCCTACGAAGCGGCCGGAACGGTCAGGGGAGCGGGCGACGGTCGCCGCCGGAGCCGGCGCCGCAGGATCGCGATCACCGGCGTCTCGACGTACCGGAACAGCAGTTCGCCGACAGCGACCGCTGCCGGGAACGCGAGCGCGAAGATCAGAACGGCGCGCGCCAGGCCGGGCGCGACGGCGAGCGTGGCGATCTTGGCGGCGCTGTGCAGAAGCAGATTGTGGACGAGGTAGAAGGAATAGCTGGCGTTGCCCTGCGAGAACAGCCAGCGCGACCTCAGCACGATGCCGGCCCGTTCCAGCAGCAGCATCGCGCCCACGATCAGGACGGCCGCGGTCCCCCAGACCAGCGGGCGGGCGAAGCCCGACAGTTCCGGGCTGACGCCGAGCGCGTCGGTCACGATCTGTCCGCCGAGGATGAGCGCCAGGGCCGCCGCGAACGCCGCGCCGGCGACGCGCCGGACCGGGAAGCCCGCGGGCGGCGGCCCGAGCCGCGCATAGGCGTATCCCAGCCCGATGCCGGCGGCGAATTCGATGAGGATCGGCTTCGTGTAGTAGGCCCAGTAGAGGCCGGATGCCGGCAGCGATCCGAGCAGGATCAGCACCAGGAATATCGCGGCCGCGCCGAGGGCCCTCACGGCCGGCCTCGGCACCAGCAGCAGTCCCGCGAAGACCACGTAGAAGAACATCTCGTAGTTGAGGGTCCAGCCCACGGAGTTCAGCGGCTCGATGTAGCCGCCCCGCGAGAACGGCAGGAACAGCAGGGACTGCACGACGTAGTCCGGCCGGATCTCCACGATCCCGATGGGCTTCAGCCCGGTCAGGGCGATCGCCGTCAGCCCGAGCGTCACGAGCCAGTAGACCGGGACGACGCGCGACGCGCGGCGGAGCAGGAACGCCCCCGGGCTCTCGCGGCGCCCGCTCGTGCTGGCGAACATGATGAACCCGGACAGCACGAAGAACACGTCGACCCCGCTGGCGCCGAACGCGAGCAGGTCCGGTCGCGGCAGAACGGGGCCGATGTAGAGGCCGAAATGCGTGAGGAAGACGAGGTACGAGGCGACGGCGCGCAGGATTTGAAGGTTGTAGATCATCGCGCGCCGGCTGATCGCTGGGCCCGCCCGGGACGGGCGACGTCGTGCCCTTATGGCCGAGATGGCAGCGCCGCGTCACGATGAGTCCGGAATCGTCCTAAATGGCTCCCCCGCCGGACCCGAGATTTCGCCGGACATTTACACGCACGAGTTGCTAAATCCGGGAAATCTCTGGACGGATGATCACGAAAGCAAGAGCTGGAAAGTGATCGTAAAGGTGGCGCCGCCGAATATAGGCCGCCGGACGCAACCGGTTTCTGATTGCACGGTGCGCGACCCCGTCATGCCCTCAGCGGACCGCTATTTACTATTAATCAATAGATAATTTGACGGCGGGCCGATCTGTTCAATAGCGTCGTGACAACCGGAATAAGGAGTGCCGCCTTGGACATCGCACAAGACATCCGTGAGATTCTCGGTTCGAACGAAGCCTTCGCCGGCAAGGCCGACCAGCTCTCCGAGGATGACAGCCTGTTCGACCGCGGGCTCGATTCGTTCGGCTCGGTCCAGCTGATGCTGGGTCTCGAGGAGCGCTTCAACATCGAGTTCCCCGACGAGCTCCTGAACCGCAAGTCCTTCGCGTCGATCCGCGCGATCCGCGAGGCCGTCTCCACCCTGATCCAGCAGGAAGCCGCATGAGCACGCTCGCCGCGCGCACCGAGCGGGCCGCGGCGGTCGCGGCGCGCCACGCCGACGCTGTCGACCGCGAAGGCCGCTTCCCCGAGGAGGCCGTGGCCGCGATGAAGGCCGAGCGGTTGCTCGGTCTCCAGATCCCCGGGCAGTTCGGCGGCGAGGGGGCCGGGCTGGTCCAGATCGCCGAGGCGTGCAGCACGCTCGGGCAGGCCTGCAGCGCGGCCGCCATGGTCTTCGCGATGCACCACATCAAGGTGTCCAGCCTCGTGACCCACGGCCTCGACAGCCCGTGGCACGGTCGCCTGATGGAGCGCATCGCGCGGGAGCAGCTGCTGGTCGCCTCCTCGACCACCGAGGCCGGCATCGGCGGCGACCTGCGCAACAGCCTCTGCGCCGTGGAGACCACCGGCGAGGTCTTCGCCCTCGGCAAGGACGCGTCGGTGATCTCCTACGGCGCCAAGGCCGACCTGATCCTCGCCACGGCCCGGCGCCATGCCGACGCGGCGACGTCCGATCAGGTCCTCGTCGCGCTGATGGCCGACCAGATCTCTCTCGTTCGCACGGGGGACTGGGACACGCTCGGGATGCGCGGAACCTGCAGCGACGGCTTCCGCCTGGAGGCCCGGAACGTCCCGGTCGAGCAGATCCTGCCGAAGCCGTTCGCGGAGATCGCCGCCCAGTCGATGCTGGCCTCCTCGCACCTGCTGTGGAGCAGCGTCTGGTACGGCATCGCGACCTACGCGGTCGATCGCGCCCGCGCCTTCGTGCAGGCCGAGGCGCGGCGCCGGCCCGGGCAGGTGCCGCCGACCGCGACGCGCCTCGCCGAGGTGTCGAACGCGCACCAAGCCATGCGCGGCACCATCGTGTCGGCGCTCCGCCGCTTCGAGGACGCCCACGGGGACGCGGACACGATCGGCTCCGTCGGATTCTGCGTGATGCTCAACAACCTGAAGATCACCGTCTCCGACCTGGCGGTCGACATCGTGCGGCGGGCGCTCGCCATCGTCGGCCTCGCCGGCTACCGCAACGACACGCCGTACAGCCTCGGCCGGCCGCTGCGCGACGTCCTCTCCGCGCCGCTGATGATCGGCAACGACCGCATCCTCGCCAACACCGCCAAGCTCCTGCTCGTGCAGAAGGGCAGCGGCCAGCTCATGAGCGCGTGATGGAATCGATCTCCTCTCCTCCCGGCGACGTCCTGCGCGAGGACGAGCCGTCCGGCGGCCCGACCTTCCTCGACCGCCTGTTCGACCGCGGCCTGCTCGTCCGGACCGGCGTCGACGGCCTCTACGGCCGCAGCGGCGCCTTCGAGAGCGTCGTCGACGCCCTCGACCGGATGATCTCGCGCCTCGGGGCCGCCGAGGGGGCCGAGGTGCTGCGCTTCCCGCCGGCCATGAGCCGCCCGGCCTTCGAGCGCAGCGGCTACCTGAAGGGCTTCCCCAACCTCGCCGGCACCGTCCACAGCTTCTGCGGCGACGCGCGCGGCCACGCCGAGATCCTCGCCTGCCTGGAGGCCGGGACCGACTGGACCGGGCAGCAGGAAGCCACCGACATCGTGCTGACGCCCGCGGCCTGCTACCCGGTATACCCGGTCGCCGCCGCGCGGGGCGCGCTGCCGGCCGAGGGCCGCCTGTTCGACCTGCAATCCTACTGCTTCCGGCGCGAGCCGTCGCTGGAGCCGACCCGGATGCAGCTCTTCCGGATGCGCGAGTACGTGCGCATGGGAAGCCCCGAGCAGGTCCTGGCCTTCCGCGAGTCCTGGCTCGAGCGCGGCACGGCCATGATCCGCGACCTCGGTCTCCCCCTCGCGATCGACGCGGCCAACGACCCGTTCTTCGGCCGCGCCGGCCGGATGCTCGCCAACAACCAGCGGGCGCAGGGGCTGAAGTTCGAGCTGAATGTCCCGGTCAACAGCGTCGACAAGCCGACGGCCTGTCTCAGCTTCAACTATCACCAGGACCATTTCGGCAGCACCTGGGAGTTGCGCCAGGCCGACGGCGCGGTCGCCCACACGGCCTGCGTCGGTTTCGGCCTGGAGCGGATCACCCTGGCGCTCCTGCGCCACCACGGGCTCGATCTCGCCGCCTGGCCGGAGGCCGTGCGCGCCGAGCTGTGGGGCTGACGCGGTGACCGCTGCCCTGCGCCTGCCGGACGGTCTCGGAGCTGCGGGACCCTACGTCCCGCATCCGCTCCACGAGTCCGGCCGCGACTGGCCGGAGACGAACTGCTACGTCGACCTGTGGATCGAGCTCCTGCACGGCCGCGGCCTCGTCCCGGAGGCGATGCTGGGCTTCACGCTGCGGCAGGATTTCGAGGGCGACCAGTTCACCTTCTTCAAGCCGCCGACCGGCGATATCGAGCGTCTCTACGGCCTCGAGGTGCTGGAACTCGCGGTCTACGGCGGCCTCGAGAACCACGCCGTGATCCAGGCCGCGGCCGGCCGCCCGGTCCTGGTCGAAGTCGACGCGATCTACCTGCCGGACACCCAGGGGACCACCTACGGCCGCGAGCACGGCAAGACCACGATCGGCATCCTGGCGCTCGATCCGGCCGCGCAGGAACTCGACTATCTGCACAACGCGGGTCGCTTCCGGCTCTCCGGGACGGACTATGCCGGGATCTTCGGGCCGGCGACTCTGCCGCCCTACGCCGAGTTCGTGAAGACCGTCGCTCCGCCGCTCGGCACGGCGGAGCTGCCGGCCGTCGCGCGGGACCTGCTCGTCCGGCATCGCGCCCGGGCCCCCCGGCGCAACCCGGTTCTGGCATTCCGCGACGCCCTCGCGGCGACGGCCGGGGACTTGGTCGTCCGTCCGCTCAGCGTGTTCCACGCCTACGCCTTCAACACCACGCGCCAACTCGGCGCCAATTTCGAGATGCTCGCGAGCCATCTCGCGTGGCTCGAGGCGCGGGACATGGGCGGGTTCGCGCCCGCCGCCGCGGCCGCCGCGGACCTGAGCCGCGAGGCCAAGGCCTTCCAGTTCCAGCTCGCCCGCGCCTTCCACCGCCGCTCGGCCGAGGGCCTGGCGCCGCGCCTCGACCGGCTCGCGGCGACCTACGACCGCGTCTTCGCGGATCTCGACCGCGCGCTCGACCGCCGCGACGCCGCCGGGCGCCTGCGCGGGCCCCGGCGATCTCGACGGGATCACCGACTGGATCGCCGCCGAGGTTCCCGGTACGGCCGCCGCCGCCCTGCGGGCGGCCGGACGCTGGAGCGAGGCGGCGCCGGAGCCGATCAACGACCGCGACGTCTGGTATCGGACCCGCATCACAGGTGGCGGGCGGGCCCGGCTGCGCTTCGCGGGCCTCGCCACGCGCGCCGAGATCTGGCTCGACGGGGTCCCGGTCCTGTGCGCGCGCTCGATGTTCGAGGAGCACACCGTCGACGTGGACCTCGGCGGCGCCTCCGACCTCGCGCTGTGCTTCCGCGCGCTCCGTGCGGAGCTCGACCGTCCGGCCAAGCGCGGGCGCTGGCGGCCGCGGATGATCACACCCGGGTCGCTGCGCCATGCGCGCACGAGCGTCCTCGGCTTCATGCCGGGCTGGTGTCCCGAGATCGATCTCGTCGGGCCCTACCGTCCGCTGACCGTCGAGCCGGTCCGCCCCCGCGCGAGCGCCGCGGAGGTGCGCGCGATCCGCGACGGCGATATCGGTCGCCTGGATGTGCGCCTGCGGGTCGACGCGCCGGTCGCCACCGTGATCCTCCGGTGCGGCGACGGCGAAGCCCCGCTCGCCGAGGTCGAGCCCGGCGTGTTCGCGGGCGCGCTGGCTCTGCCCGGCATCGCGCCCTGGTGGCCGCATACCCACGGCGTGCCGAACCTCCACCCGGTGGAGGTCCGCGTCGACGGTGCCTGCGTCGACTTGGGCCGCGTCGGCTTCCGGACCCTGTCGCTCGCGCGGCCCTTCGAGGAGGGACTGTCGCTGGTCGTGAACGGCGTGCCGGTCTTCTGTCGGGGCGCCGTCTGGACCCCGCCGGACCTCGTCGGGCTGGGCACGGGCGGCACCGAGACCCTGCTCCGGCTGGCGCGCGAGGCCGGCATGAACATGCTGCGCGTCCCGGGGACGACGCTCTATCCGACGCCGGATTTCTACGATCTCTGCGACGAGCTCGGCATCCTGGTCTGGCAGGACCTGATGCTCGCCAACTTCGACTACCCGCACGCCGATCCGGCCTTCGCGGCCGCGCTCGACCGCGAGCTGACCGGATTCCTCGACCGGACCCAGACCGCGCCGTCGCTCGGCGTGGTCTGCGGCGGCAGCGAGGTCTGGCAGCAGGCGGCGATGCTCGGCGCGCCGCGCGCCGTCTGGGCCGACACCTTCTGCACGCTGACCCTGCCGCAGCGCGTGTCGGAGCGGCGCCCCGATCTCGTCGTCGTGCCGAACTCGCCCTCCGGCGGCGACCTGCCGTTCTCGCCGCGCGGGGGTTGCACGCACTATTTCGGCGTCGGCGCCTATCGACGGCCCCTGGAAGATGCCCGCCGGGCCGAGGTCGGCTTCGCCAGCGAGTGCCTCGCCTTCGCCAACCCGCCCGAACCCGGCACGCCGGGCCCGACCGGACCGGCCGACCCGCTCTGGCCGGCCGGCATCCCGCGGGACCGCGGCGCCGACTGGGACTTCGAGACGGTGCGCGACCACTACGTCGGCGCGCTCTACGGCGTCGATCCGGCGACGCTGCGCGCCGAAGACCCGGACCGCTACCTCGAGCTCGGCCGCGCCGCGGTGGCCGAGGTCATGGAGGCGACCTTCGCCGAGTGGCGCCGGCCGCGCTCGCCGACGGCCGGCGGGCTCGTGCTGATGCTGCGCGACCTCGCGCCGGGCGCCGGCTGGGGTGTGGTCGACTGGACGCAGAATCCGAAATCCGCCTGGTACGCGCTGAAGCGTGCCTTCCGCCCGGTCCAGGTGCTCCTCACCGACGAGGGTCTCGACGGCCTGCACGTCCACGTCCTGAACGAGACGGCCGCGCCGCGGGCGCTGACCCTGACGCTGACGTTCTGCGAGGCCGGAGGCCGCGTCGCCGCGCGCGCCGAGCGCGACCTCCTGGCCGGTCCGCGGGCGGCGCTCACGCTCACCGCCGCCGCACTGCTCGGCCGCTTCTTCGACGCCACCGACAGCTACCGGTTCGGGCCCCGGATCCACGATCTCGCGCACGCGCGGCTGAGCGAGGCCGACGGGCGCGTGATCGCCGAGAGCTTCCACATTCTTGATGCAGGGCCGCTCGATCGATCCGCCGTCGGCCTCCGGGCCGAGCCGGTGGCGAACGGGGCTGGGTGGGGTCTGCGGATCAGCACCGAGCGCTTCGCCCGCGGCGTCCAGGTGCTGGCTCCCGGCGCGCGGCCGGAGGACAACGGCTTCCATCTCGCGCCGGGAGCGAGCCGGATCATCACCTTCGCGGAGGCCGGCCGGCTCCCGCGCGGACGCGTGCGGGCGATCAACAGCGACGAGATCGTGGAATTCGGTCATGACGGGTGAGGGCGGATCCGAGGCCGCGGTGCCGGTGACGTTCGACGGGCTGTTCGGGTGGCTCCATCCGGCGGCCGGGACGCGGGGCGTGGTCCTCTGCGGCGCCTACGGCTTCGAGCAGATGGCCGCGCATCGGCCCTGGCGCGCCCTGGCCGAGGGCCTCGCCGCGGCGGGTTGCCCGACGCTGCGCTTCGACTACCCGGGGGAGGGCGACTCGGCCGATCCCGGCGAGATGCGCGTCGCTGGCTGCGTCGCGGCGGTCGGGCAGGCCGTCCGGTTCCTGCGCGCGACGGCCGGCGTCACCGAGATCGTGGTGGTCGGCCTGCGTCTCGGCGCGACCTTCGCGGCGCTCGCCGGCCGGAACGAGGCCGTGGATCGCCTCGTCCTGCTGGCGCCGGTCACGACCGGGCGCGCCTATCTGCGCGAGATGCGGCTGCGGGCGCAGACGATCGGCCGGCTGCCGGACGGGTCCGCCCCGGCACAGGAGCCGGACAGCCTCACCGTCGGCGGCTTCCGCATGGAGGCGGCGTTCCTCGCCGATCTCGCCGACCTGAACCTGACACGGCTCGAGCACGCGCCCGCCGGCCACGCCCTGCTCCTGGCGCCTGACATCAAGGCGCTGGCCGCCCGCCTCGGCGCTCTCCGCTGCGACGTGGTGACGGCACCGTTCCCGGGTCTCGCGGCGCTCGTCGCCGACCCGATCTTCTCCGATGTCCCGGCGGCGGACTTCGCCCGCGTGATCGGCTTCGCGACCGACGGCATGCCGGCCGCGGCGCCGCGACGCCGCGGCATGATCGCCACCGACGCGCTCCCGAACGGTCTCAGCGGTCCGGGCTGGGCCGAGGCGCCGGTCCGCTTCGGGCGCGGCCTGCGCGGCATCCGGTGCCGGCCGGACCGGGCGGAGCGCGCGGCGCCGACGATCCTGTTCGTCTCGACCGGGATGAGCGTGCGTTCCGGCTGGGGGCGCCAGACCACGGACCTCGCCCGGCGCCTCGCCGCGGAGGGGATCGCGTCGCTCCGGTTCGACCTGCTGGGCATCGGCGACAGCGACGACCGAGCGGACGGCCGCAAGCCGCTCTTCGCCGCGGACGGTTTCGCCGACGTCGCGGCGGCCGTCGATCAGGTCGCCGGCACGGGCGGCCCGATCCTTCTGGTGGGCGGGTGCAGCGGCGCCTACGCGGCCTTTCACGCCCTGTGTCGGGACCGCAGGGTCGACGGGGCGCTCCTACTCAACCTCTACTGCTTCGACTGGGATCCGGATCAGGATCTCGATCAGGTCATCCGGCAGACCTTCGGGAGCGCGTCCACCTACGCGGCCCTCCTCAGGCGGGGCGCGACGTGGCGGCGGCTGATCCGCGGCGAGATCCGGATCGCCGCGATCGCCGCCGTCCTCGCCCGGCGCGGGATCGACGCCGCGATCCGCCGGATCCGCCGGGCTGTTCGCCCCGGTCCGCCCGGCGGCTCGCCNCGGCCCTCGCCCTCGCGGCGGGTGCCCTGACGGCCGGCCGCGCCGCCGCGGCCGAGCCGCTGCACCGCTGCGAGGCGCTGATCGACTCGATCGGCGTCAACGTGCATCTCGGCCATCGCGGCAGTCCCTACGTCGACCGGTTCGCCGCCTGCGCTCAGGCCCTCGACGAACTCGGGATCCGCCACCTGCGCGACGACATCGTGCTCGTCGGCGACGAGCCGGCCGGGCAGTTCGAGCGCATCGTCGATCTGGCCGACCGCGGCTACCGGTTCAGCCTGGTCTTCTACGACGGGCTCACCCCGGGGCCGCGCGTCCCCCCGGAGCGCTTCTCGGAGATCGCGGGCTGGGCCGGCGACGGGCTCCTCGTAGCGGAGGGCGGCAACGAGCCGCCGGTGGCGGCCCGACCGGGCCTCGCGCGGCTCTCGGCCGACCATCAGGCGGCCCTGTTCCGCGCGGTCCGGGCGGACGCCCGGGCCGGGGCCGTCCGCGTGGCCGGGCCGAGCTATATCCAGGGCAACGTCGCGGCGGCGCAGAACCTCGCGGCGGTCGTCGACCTCGCCAACATCCACGCCTATCCGGGGGCCGAGCATCCGGAAACCGACGGTGGCGGCAGCCTCGCGCGCTTCGTGACGGCCGCGCGCCCGGTCTTCGGTGACGCGCCGGTGATCGCGACCGAGAACGGCTACCACACGGCGCTCGCCACCGGCAGCGCGCACCTGCCGATCTCGCCCGGCCTGCGCGCCCGCTACCTCCCGCGGATGCTGCTCTGGAGCTACCTGCAGGGTGTGCGGCGGACCTACCTGTACGAGCTGATCTCCAGCTTCGATCGCGGCGACGCGGATCCGGAGAGCCGCTTCGGCCTTCTCGCCCATGATGGCCGTCCCACGCCCGCCTTCGCGGCGGTGCGCAACCTCGTCCGGCTGTTCGGCGCCCCCGCCGGGGAGGTCGCCGCCGTTCCGGCCGACCGCGACGTCACCCTCGCCGGCCCCGTTCCCGATCTCGTCACCGCGCGGTTCGCGCGGCGGGACGGGGCGACCCTCGTCCCGATCTGGCTCGGCCTGGATGGCTGGGACCGGCGCAGCCGGGCGAACCGGCCGGACGTGCCGGCGCGGACCGCCGAGTTCCGCCTGTCCCGGCAGCCCCGACGGGTGCGCCTCCACCGCTTCGACGACGACGGCGCCGTGAGCGCGGTGGATCTCCCCGCGGACAGGCGGGTGCCGGTCCCGGTGACGGACCGCCTCGGCGTCGTCGAGTTGACCTAGGGCGAGCGACCGCACGGCCCGTCCCGAGACCCGCCTGAACTCCGAACCACGCGGAGGCCGCGTCCATGCTGAGCTACCTGGGTGACAAGTTCGTCGGCCTGACCCTGGCGGTCCTGAACGCGCTCGCGCCGCTCGAAGTCCACGTCGACAAGGGCGTTCCGTACGCCGACGGCAGCGCGCACCGGGCCGACATCTACCGGCCTGCCGGGGGCAAGCCGCGCCCGGTCGCCGTGTTCCTGTACGGCGGCGGCTGGCGGACCGGGTCCAAGGACGAGGTCGCCTATGTCGGCGCCGCCTTCGCGCGGCGGGGTGTCGTCGCGGTCATCCCCGAGTACCGCCACGTCCCGGCGGCGACCCTCCCGGACATCCTGGCCGACAACGCCGCCGCCGTCGCCTGGACCGTCAAGCACGCGGCCGAGTACGGGGGCGATCCCGCGCGCGTCACCGTGGTGGGGCATTCCTCCGGGGCCTGGGCCGCCGCGATGCTGGGTCTCGACCCGACCTGGCTGGAGCGGGCCGGCTCCAGTCCCGCCAAGCTCGCCGGGATCGTCGGGCTGGCCGGTCCCTACGCGACGTCGGCGCTGAACGACCCGCTGGATCGCCAAGTGTTCGTCGGCAGCGACCCGGCCCTCCAGCCGGTCAACCAGGCGACGGAGTCCCACCCGCCGATGCTGCTGGCCACCGGCGCGGCGGATCTCGACGTCAACCCCGCCGGAACCCTGGCGCTCGACCGCGCGCTCCGGGGCTTCGAAGGCAAGGAGACCGTGAAGGTCTATCCCGGTCTCGGCCACGGACAGATCGTCCACGCGATGAGCTTCCCGTTCAGCCTCCGGTACTCGGTCGCCGACGACGTCGCGCGGTTCATCAAGGGCGCCCGTGCCGGTCCGTGAGGCGACGCGCGCGATCTCGGGGACCGGCGCGTCCCGCGCCGATCCCCGCCGCCCGCACCCGGCCGAGCCGTGGCCTCAGTGGTAGCCCGTCGCGCCCGCCGCGACCTTGCCGCGGAACAGCCAGTAGACGTAGGCCGTGTAGGCCAGGACCATCGGCACCAGGACCACCGCGCCGGCCAGCAGGAACGCCTGGCTGCTCGGGTGGGTCGCCGCGTCCCAGATCGAGATCGCCGGCGGCACGATCATCGGCCAGAGGCTGATCCCCAGCCCGACATACGACATCAGGAACAGGCCCAGGGCACAGAGGAACGGCGACACCTCGGCCCGTCGATCGAGCGCGACGAAGAAGCGCCACGCCAGCAGCGCCACCAGGGCCGGGACCGGCGCGGCGAGGGCGATGTTCGGCCAGGACAGCCAGCGCGCCCGGAACGCCCCGCTCAGGATCGGCATCGCGGCCGAGACGGCCACGATGGCCGCCAGGGTGACGAAACCGAGCCGGCGCGCGAGCCGGTAGGCCCGGAGCTGGAGCTCGCCCTCCGTCTTCCAGATCAGCCAGCAGGCGCCGAGCAGGCCGTAGCCGGCCACCAGGGCGGCCCCGGTCAGCACCGAGAACGGCGTCAGCCAGTCCCACCAGCCCCCCGCGTAGGCGCGACCCTCGACCCGGATGCCCTGGACCAGGGCGCCGAGGCAGATGCCCTGGCAGAAGGTCGCCACGTAGCTGCCCCACGAGAAGGCCCGGTCCCAGCTCCGCTGGCTCGCTGGGGAGGCCGCGCGGAACCGCATCTCGAAGGCGACGCCGCGGAAGACCAGCGCGAGGAGCATCAGGATCAACGGCATGTAGAGCGCCGGCAGGATCGTGGCGTAGGCGAGCGGGAACACCGCGAACAGACCGCCGCCGCCCAGGATCAGCCAGGTCTCGTTGCCGTCCCAGACCGGCGCGACGGTGTTGACCATGACGTCCCGGTCCGCCTTGCCGCGCACCGCGGGGAACAGGATGCCGACCCCGAGATCGAAGCCGTCCATCACCACGTAGAGGAAGACCGCGGTGGCGATGAGGAGCGCCCAGATGAGCGTGAGATCGAGGACCATCGGGACTACTCCGCGGGCTGCGCGAGGGGGCGGCCGGCACTCGGCGCGCCGGTGACGAGGGCGGGGGCGGGCGTGATGCCGGCTGTGCGGATCGGCTGGCCGGGCGGCGGCCCGGGCTCGCGGGCGTGCGGCGCTTGGTTGAACAGGTGCAGCAGGTACCAGATGCCCGCGCCGAACACCGCGAGGTAGACCGCCGCGAACGCCGCCAGCGAGGCGGCCACCGCCGGGGCCGCCACCGGCGACACGCTGTCGACGGTGCGCAGCGCGCCGTAGACGGTGAAGGGCTGACGGCCGGCCTCCGTCACCGTCCAGCCGGCCGTCACGGCGATCAGGCCCGACGGTCCCATGCCGACGGCGAAGCGGTGCAGCCAGGCGGTGTCGTAGAGCCGCCCCTGTCGGCGCAGCCACAGCGCGGCGAGGCCGAGGGCGATCATCAGCAGCCCGAGGCCGACCATGACCCGGAACGACCAGAACACCAGGGGGAGGTTGGTCGGCCAGAGGTCGCGCGGCATGTCGCTGAGCCCGCGGACCTCGCCGTCGAGATCGTGGGTCAGGTAGAGGCTGGCGAGCCCGGGAATGCCGATCCGGTCCCGCACCACGCCCGCCTCGGCGTCCGGCCAGCCGAACAGGATCGCGGGGGCCCGGCGCTCCGTCCGGAAATGCCCCTCCATGGCGGCGACCTTGGCGGGCTGGTGCGCGTAGGAATTGCCGCCGTGCAGGTCGCCGATCACCAGCTGGGCCGGGGCCACCGCGGCGGCCATCCACATGGCCATCGAGAACATCAGCCGGGCCCGGGGATTGGCTCGGTCGCGCAGCAGGTGCCACGCGCCCACGGCGCCGACGATCATCGCGGTGGTGAGGTAGGCGCCGGTGACCGTGTGGGCGAAGCGGTAGGGGAAGGACGGGTTGAAGACGATCGCCCACCAGTCGGCGGGGTTGAAGCGGCCGTCCGGCGCGACGACGTGGCCGGCGGGCGTCTGCATCCAGGAATTGGCCGACAGGATCCAGAACGCGGAGGTCAGGGTACCGACGGCGACGAGGCAGGTCGCGAGGAAGTGCAGTCCCTTGCCGACCCGCTCCAGGCCGAACAGCATGACGCCGAGGAAGCCGGCCTCCAGGAAGAAGGCCGTGAGCACCTCGTAGCCGAGCAGCGGCCCGAGCACCGGCGCCGTCCGATCGGCGAAGACCGACCAGTTGGTGCCGAACTGGTAGCTCATGACCAGGCCGGACACGACGCCCATCGCGAAGGCGACCGCGAAGATGCGCAGCCAGTAGCGGTAGGTGTCCAGATAGACGGCCTTCCCGGTGCGCAGCCAGAAGCCCTCCAGCACGGCGAGATAGCTCGCGAGCCCGATGGTGAAGGCCGGGAACAGGAAATGCCAGACGACGGTGAGCGCGAATTGGGCTCGCGCGAGATTGACTGCGCTCGGCAGCTCGAGGGCGGACATCGCGGTCTCCAGGGGGACGGACGCGGCAGCTCTGCCGCGGGCCGACCGGAGGCGCCTTGATTCAGCTCAAGGCCCGCGCCGCGGATCCGGCGGTTTCGGGGCGATTGCGCTGGATCAAGGTCGACCGCCGCGCGTCAGGCCAGGGTGGCGCCACGGGGCCCGCTGACGGCTCGCGCGGAGACACCCATGACCTACGCCAACATCCTGGTCGCGGTGGATTTCGCCGAGGCGACGCCCGACCGTGTCCGACTCGCGGCCGCGCTGGCGCGCCGCTTCGATGCGACGCTCACCGGCGCCGCCGCCGCCGAGGTGCCGGCGCCGCTCTTCGCCCACGACATCCGCGACGCACAGGCGCAGTACGAGCGCGCGAAGGTGACGATCCTGCAGGAACTGGAGCGCGCGGAGGCCGTCTTCGCCCGCTGCGCCGGCGCGGCGCCCCGGACCGTGTGGTCCGGCGGCACGGATCGCCCGTTCGCCCATCTCGTCGACAAGGGCCGCGCCGCCGACCTGATCGTGATCGGCGGTACCGGCGAGACCGAGATCGATCCGAGCCCGTTCGGCGTGGCGGTCGCGCCCGTGCTGATGGAGGCGGGGCGCCCCGTCCTGGTCGTCCCGCAGCAGCATGCCGGGGAACCGGGTCGCCGTATCGTCGTGGCGTGGAAGGATACGCCGGAGGCGCGCCGCGCCGTGTCGGGCGCCCTGCCGCTCGTGCGCTCCGCCGAGCACGTCTTCGTCGTGACCACCGGTCCGGGCGCCCGCCTCGAGGGGGCCGACGAGGTCTCGGACCATCTCAGATTGCACGGCGCGACGGTCACGACCCACCTGCTGACCACGGCGGTGAGCGACGGGGAGGAGATCCTGCGCTTCGCCCGCGACCAGCAGGCCGACCTGATCGTCATGGGCGCCTACGGCCACTCGCGACTGCGGGAGTGGGCTTTCGGGGGCGCCACCCGTGACGTGCTGCGGGCGGCCAGTCTCTGCAGCCTGATGGCGCACTGACCGGCCGAGCCGGCGGGGTCTAGCGGGCGAAATGGGTCGTCGACATCCGGTCCGTGACGAGTTCGGACGGCACCCAGTCGTAGTGCGGGACGGGCTCCCGGCGGATCAGCGCGAGGGCGTCGTCGATCGCGCGACGGCCCTGGGCGGCGGCGTCCTGGTGGATCGTCACGGCGAGACGCTTGTCCTGCATCGCCTGCATGCCGTCGGCGGTGGCATCCGCACCGCCGATGAGGATCCGGCCCGCCGGGATCCCGGCCGCCTCGAGCGCCTCGGCGGCGCCGATCGCCATCTCGTCGCTTCCGGCCGCGATCGCATCGATGCCGATGCCTCGCGCGAGCCACCCGGCGACGGTGGCCCGCGCCGACGCGCGGCTCGAATCCGACGTCGTCTCCGCGACGAGACGGAGGCCCGGATTCTCCGCCAGGACCTCCCTGGCGCCCCTGTTGCGGAGAACCGATCCGGGATCGGAGGCATCGCCCGCGACGAGGGCGACCCGACCGGTCCCGCCGAGCATCTGGGCGAGCTTGCGCATCTGCAGACGTCCGGCGACGAGGTCGTTCGGCACGACGTGGACGACGCGTCCCGTGAGCCACTCGGCCCGCGGACCCTGGCCGATGAGAACCAGCGGGATGTCGGCTTCCTGGGCCAAGCGGATGATCGCTTCGCGTGCCGGGAGGTCGACCGGCAGCACCACGAGCGCGTCCACCGACGCGGCGATCGAGCGCCGCGCTTGCGCGATCTGCACGTCGCCAGCCCCGTCGGGCGCGTCGGCGACCGGTGCCTCCACGCCGCGCGCCCGCGCCTGCTCGGCGAGGCCGTCGTGCAGGTGCCGGGCAGCGGCCACCGGCGTCAGCACCGCGATGGTGGCGGCGGCGGACGGCGTCGCCCAAGCCGCGAGGGCGAGGACCAGCGCGCCCCTTCGGAGCGATCCGCCAAGGAAGCAGCGGGCCCGATCCGTCGAGGTCATGAAGGCTGTTCCAGCCCGCGGTCCGGGCGCCACGGTTCAGGCCGCACGGAGATCCTCCAGAAGCCCTGCAATCGCCTCGCCGAGACGCCCGGCGTCCTGCGTCAGACCGTCGGCCGCGGTGAGAACGGCGCTCGCCGGATCGGCCGCCTCGGTCCCGGTGACGTCGCCAGCGAGGTCGGCGCAGAACCGCGCTGCCCCGTCGGCCGTCTCAGCGATGGTCTGCACGATCGCCCCCGCGGCTGCGCCCTGATGCGCCACGGCATCGGCGATGGCATGCGCCGCGCGGCGCATGTCCTCGACCCGGGCCGCGATCCCCGCGATCGCCGACACCGCCTCGGCGGTCGAGCCGCGGATCGCGGAGACGTGCTGGCCGATGACCTCGGTGGCCTGACTGGTCTGCGCGGCCAGCGCCTTCACCTCGGACGCGACCACGGCGAAGCCGCGGCCCGCGTTGCCGGCCCGGGCGGCCTCGATGGTGGCGTTGAGGGCCAGCAGATTCGTCTGGGCGGCGATCCTGGCGACGATGCGGACCGCGTCGCCGATCCGGTCGACGGCGCCGCTGAGCGCCTGAACGCGGGCGGTCGCGTGGGCGGCGTCCGCCGCCGTGCTTCCCGCCAGGGCCGCGGTGCCCTCGGCCCGCGCGCCGACCTCGTCGACCGCGGCGCCGAGCGCCCCGGCAGTGACGGCGATCCGCTCGACATCGGATCGCACCTGCGCGGGCGCGGCGCCCGCCGCTGCCGAGCGACGCGTCCTCTCCCGCATCGCCCGGCCGACGCCGTCGGCCGCGCCCCGCAGCGCCACCGCGGTGGATGCCACCGTCTCGACGATGCCGCCGACCGCGGTCTCGACCCGTCCCGCGGCATGGTCGACCGCGATACGCCGCCGCTCGACCTGATGGCGCACCTGATCGGCGTCCGCGTCCCGCCGCCGGGCCTGCCGCAGAGCGTCCTGAACGGCCCTCGCCGCGGCGACCATGACGCTGAGTTCGGCGAATGACGCCGTCTCGGGAACCGCGACGACGCGATCACGGTCGGTCAGTCGCTGCATGCCGGACGCCAGCGCGGTCATCGGCTGCGCGACGTGGCGCAGGGCGAGCCGCACCAGGCCCAGGGCAGCGAGGGCAGCGCCCGACAGAGCGGTCGCGAGTCCCACCCAATAGGTCGCGTAGGCGGTCTCGGCGGCGCCGACCTGCGCGGCGACCTCCGCGTCGCGCGCGGCCAGGACCGCGTCGGCGGCCTGCGTGAAGGCCGCCGCCTCGGCCTGTAGCCCGTTCGTGACGACCCGGTCGGCGAGATCGCGTTCCCCGGCTCGGTCGAGGGCGGCCACCTCGGCGTCCACGGCGAGGAAATGCTGCCAGGCGTCCCACAGCGCTCGCGCGAGCGCACGCTCATCCGCAGTCCTGACGATCGGCGCATAGGCAGTCCAGGCCTCGTTGAAGGCCTCGTGGACCTTCGTCTCCCGGTCGATGGCGTCGCGACGCGCCGCGTCGGTCGATGCGGCGTGCGCCAGATGGTCGAGAGCACGGATCTCCTGGCTCAGCTGCTTCATGGTGCCGACGAGCCTGACCGCCCTGGCCTCCGCTGCCAGAGATCGGCCCGAAGCGTCGAGCGCGACGATCTGAAACGCTGATACGCACCCAACTCCGATCGGGAAGCAGAACATCAGAGCTGCGAAGCCGATCACGATCGTCCGAAACTGCAGATCGGAGCACTTTATGATCCGAAAATCGAAAGACACCGGAGCCTCTGCCTGAGGCGTAACCTCGACGACGAGCTTAATCCTTGCCGCACGAGAAGACAATCGCTCCGGTGCGACGAGAATTCCAATGCTGATGAATGCTGTACGATGAGCGTCGATGGTGTGCCGCGATATATTTTATATCCGCAATTTCTATCGTCGAACGACGCTCGGCGACGGAGATACTTGCTCGATGAGAGAAATATTGGGGTGAAACGCGGACCGGTGGGGCGACGACGTTGGAGCGGCTGCCCACCGGCTGGCACGCGCCGGCGCACCGTCACTGCTGGCCATTCGGAAGAAGGGCGCGTCGGCCGCGCGCGAACGCGTCAGGGTGGGTGCCTCAGACCGGAACGGCACCTGTCGCGAGCCGCGATCTCGTATTGCCGTGTCGGACAGCGCGCGTTCGCCCGCGCCGCGGTCGATGACGCGCGGTCGTGGCCCGTCAGACCGCCGCGCGAGCAACCGCTCGGTCGCCGCGCGCATTGCGGATCGCCGCCGGTCTGACGCCCGCGGCCGGCGCCGTGCCCCGGCGCGGTGACGGGAGGGTCAGAGCGGCTTGGCCTGCTGGGCGCGCATCCATAACAGGCCGGCGATGCCCATCCAGGGGCATACGAACACGATGAAGGCGACCAGCCCCATGACGACCTCCCGGCAGAAAGCGACGGACCTCAGGAAACGCTCGGGGTTTTCGACGGATCCCGTTCGACCGATACGGCGCGGGCCTGACGCGCCATGGCGATCAGCTCGGAGGCCGTGAGACCGCGATGGGGCGGCGGCTCGGGAAAGTCGGCCAGAGCCGGCGAACGCGGTGCCGGCGGGAGGGCGGCCGCGCGCCCGGGCCAGAGCCGTTTCAGCCGTCCTGCCTTCCGCAAGCTTCGTTCCGCCACGCATATCACTCCCGCGCATCGAGTCCGGAACGGGTAGGCGAGGCCTCCGGATAGGGTTAGCCGGGCCGGAACAAGGGTCGGACGCGGGCCCGGCGTGGGGCGTATGCGAGCCCCCCTGGGCAGGCGCGTTCGTCGCCCTACCGCTCGCCTTCTCGCGACGCCCGGCGGCCGCGCCGCCCTGGACCCGATCGGATGCCGGCCTCGGGATCCGCTCCGGACCGGTACACGGTCACCGCCGGACCCCGCCGGCGCGGGTGTCGTCGCTCCGTTGACCGCGAAGAGTTCGATCCCCACACCTCTCCGTCGATCGCGACGAGCGATCACGGAGGCGCGACCTCCGGATCGACGGGACCGACCGCGCCGGAGATCGTGGCGGCGTGGGATCCGCTCGCGGTCGCGAGAGGAACGAGCGCGGCGAACCGCTGCCCTTACCGTCGAGCCGGCCGCCGGCAGACGACGATGTCCGCGGCGGCGCGTGGTCCGGTGAGCCGCTCTCGCGGCGGCTGTCGCCGCGCGCTTGAGCAAAAATCCCCGGTCTGTGATGCTGGGGCAGGTTTTCGGCACGTTATCTGAGCTAGACGGAACCTCACGGCTTTCGGCGCTGAGAGAGCGAACATGGCAGAGCCTGAAGCGGCGGTCGCGCGCGTGGCGCAGCTCGAAGCGGACAACGCCCGCCTGCGCCGCCTCCTGGACGAGTCGGGAACGCCGGACGGTCTGCGCCACGGCCTGCG
Source organism: Methylobacterium mesophilicum (assembly GCF_036441335.1). GTDB lineage: Bacteria > Pseudomonadota > Alphaproteobacteria > Rhizobiales > Beijerinckiaceae > Methylobacterium > Methylobacterium mesophilicum_B. Next base: position 251,166 of record NZ_MLBW01000001.1, on the reverse strand, counting down.
CGACACGTTGGCGATGCTGCGCGCCGTCCTGCGCCTCTCTGCCGAGACCGCCGAGACCGTCGACGGCTACGCGACGCACCTCGAGGGGCGGCTCGACGCCATCGCGCGCGTGCGGGTCGCGGCCGACACCTTCGGCGAAGTCAGCCTGCACTCGCTGATCTCCGACGAGCTGATGGTCCACCTGATCCGCGAGGGCGAGCAGGCGACCCTGGAGGGCCCGACCGTGCGTCTCAGGCCGAAGGCCGCGCAGCTGATGGCGCTGGCGGTCCACGAGCTCTGCAGCAACGCGATCGAGCACGGCGTCTTCGGTCTGTCGAAGGGCGGTGTCGACGTCACCTGGGTCGTCGCGGGCGACGGCCAGAGCGCGGGCGACGGCCAGAGCGCGGGCGGCAACCTGACGCTCGTCTGGAAGGAGACAGGCGGCGCGGGCGTCACGCAGCCGAGTCGGCGCGGCTTCGGCACGCAGGTGCTCACCGAGATGTTGAGCTACGAGCTGCGCGCGACCGTCGCGCTCGCCTTCGAGCCCGACGGCCTGCGCTGCACGGTCACCTGCCCGCTCATCCCGCGGATCGGGCGCCTCGTCGCGGACGCGCGCGCGGACGAGGGCGGGGAGCCGGGCTGATCCGATAGCCCGCGCCGGATCGCCTCAGCCGAAGGCGCGCGCGGTCTCACGGACCTGCCGCGTCGCGCGGTCCGCCCGCTCGCTCGCCTGCGCGATCGTGGTCATGCCGCCGGAGATCGCCGATACGTCCTGCGCGGCGGTCTGCATGCTGCCCGACATCTCGCGCATCACCGCGGATTGCTCCTCCACCGCCGCCGCGATGGTCGACGAGGCCGCGTTCAGGGTCAGGATCGTACCCTGGATCGCGTCGATGGCGTCGACGGCCTCGCGGGTCGCCGCCTGCGTCGCGGCGATCTGGTCGCGGATCTGGTCCGTCGCGCGTCCGGTCTGCGCCGCCAGGGTCTTCACTTCCGAGGCCACCACCGCGAAGCCGCGGCCGGCCTCGCCGGCGCGCGCCGCCTCGATGGTCGCGTTGAGGGCGAGCAGGTTGGTCTGCGCGGCGATGCCCGAGATGAGTCCCAGGACCTCGCCGATCTGCGCGGCCTGGTCGCTGAGACCGGTCACGATCCGGCCGGTGTGCCGCGTCTGCTCCACGGCCTGCCCGGCCATCTCGGCCGCGTGGCTCACCTGCTGGCTGATCTCGTCCACCGAGCTCGACAGCTGCTCCGCGCCGGTGGCCACCGACCGGATGTCGCCGGAGACCCGGCCCACGCGCGCGACCGCCGCGTCGGCCTGGCGGGTCACATCCGCCACGGCGTCGCCGATCGCGTCCAGTTCGGCGCCGATGGCGTGCTGCGCGGCGGCGCGCTGCTGCCGTTCGTGAACCTGGGCGGTGATGTCGGTGGCGAACTTGACGACCCGGACGGGCCGTCCTTCCGGATCCGTGATCGGGTTGTAGGTCGCCTGGATCCAGACCTCCCGACCGCCCTTGCCGGTGCGCCTGAACGCGCCGGACTGGAACTCGCCGCGCCCCAGGGCGGCCCAGAACAGCCGGTACGCCTCGCTGGCGCGTTCCGCCTCGCCGACGAACAGGCTGTGATGCCGGCCGACGATCTCCTCGAGCCGGTAGCCGACCGCGTCGAGGAAGTTCGCGTTGGCGGTGAGGATCGTCCCGTCGAGCGCGAAGGCGATCACCGCCTGCGAGCGGTGGAGCGCGCTGATCTGCCCTTCGAGATCGAGGGCGCGGAGCTTCTGGGCGGTGATGTCGGTGGCGAACTTGACGATCTTGACCGGTCTGCCGCGCGCGTCGAGCACCGGGTTGTAGGAGGCCTGGATCCAGACCTCCCGGCCCCCCTTGGCGAGGCGTTTGTACTCGGCGCTCGCGAACGTGCCGCGCCGCAGGCTCTCCCAGAATTGCCGATAGGCCTCGCTGGCCCGCTCGTCCGGCGAGACGAACAGGCTGTGGTGCCGGCCGCGGATCTCCGCGAGCGTGTAACCCATGGCGGTCAGGAAATTCGGGTTGGCGTCGAGGATGGTTCCGTCCAGCGCGAACTCGATCGTGGCGAGGGACCGGCCCAGGGCCGCGAGCTTGGCCGCCTGATCCCTCCGAGCCGCAGAGCCCTGGAACATCGTTTCCTCCGCCTGTCATGTTGCGGGTGCGGCCGAAGCGCGCACCCGGGCGACCAGCTCAAGATATTCTCGAGCGAGGCCGCACCCTTTATCGGGCTCGGCGACCCCAGACATCTGTTGAGGCGCCGCTTAAGTGATGTCATCCATAGAGGCGCACCGTTGCGCGTCCGTTAAAGTGGTTTGGTTAGTCCGAAAAAGCCGCGCCGAACTCGCGTCCCGCAGTTTTGATCGGTCAAACCGGACGGACACATCTACGGGGCGCGCCGGAACAGCATAGATCAGGGCTGAGACTATCCAGCGTTGTGCGTAAACCGCCTGCCCGCGGAGTCTGCGACCCTGCGGTTGCAGGACCGGGCCGACGCACCGCAGCCACCGATCGACGCCGGGCGACGGTGTGCGGGATTCGACCGCGTCCGGCGGTGCAGGCCGATCAGCCCGTCCGGCCGATCGTCGCCTCGATGCGGCCGTAGGGCTCGTCGGTCGGCAGGAAGACGGTGCCCGTGTCGGCGACGCCGAACGGAGCGAGGTCGATCGGCAGGTAATGCTTGTTGGGCATGACGAAGCCGATCTCGGCCAGTTCCGGGACGGCGGCCAGGGCGGCCTCGCCCATCCGGTACATGCTGTCCTGGATTCCCCGACTGTAGGTAGTGGCGAAGACGCTCAGCAGCGTCGCGAGGATCCGGGCATTGGCCGCACCGAAATCCTGCGGGGCGGACGCCCAGGTCCACGTCGCGTCCATGCTGGTCGCGGCGATGCGGTCGGTCGTGTCCGGCAGGGTCCGGTACTGGTCCGCCACGAACCCCGTCCAGCCCGACTGCGTGGTCTTCATGAAGGTGTAGCCGCGCAACCCGGAGCGCAGGGTCGACCCGGTCCGGTCGGCCGTGAGTCCCGCGAAGCCGGCGCCGTTACCGTCCCGGGTGAAGGTATGGCCGTGGGGCGCGTCCGCGATCGCGTGACGGAGCCAGCGAACTTCCTCCGCGTCGATCGTGACGGTCTCGACCTGCGGGTAGGTCTCGAGCAGCACGCGTGCCACGGCGGCGACGAAGCCCTCGGCGTCGAGCGCGACGTTCCGCGCCGCCGTGACGTTGACGATGTTCCGGATGCTGTCAGTGGCGATGGAGGCGCGGTTGTCGCCCTCGGTCCAGGAGGCCGCGAAGCGCCCGATCAGCAGGACCGACAGCGTCAGCTCGCGCGGCGTGTGGTGGTCTCCGTCGCGGGCGAGGCGGAGCACGCGAACCCGTTCCTTGCCGTACCGCGATGCCGTCAGCGCCATGGATATCTCCGACCGGACCGTCACCGGCCGTCTCGCGCGATCCTGATTAATCCTAGGCCGACGCGCGTGGGGGCGCCAAGGCTCGAAAGCGTCGCCGCGGCTTGACCGCAGCCTCATGTGACCGGGCATAGTGCAGGGCCGGGCCGAACCGGCTCCGGACCGGCGAGCGGGCATGGACCTCAACACGATCGAGACCGTCGTCCGGCCGCGGAGCCGGACTGAGCTCCCGACTTGGGCGGACGGCGATGCCTGCCTGGGAGGCGGGACGTGGCTGTTCTCCGAGCCGCAGGTCGGGATGCGGCGCCTCGTCGACCTCGCGGCGCTCGGATGGGTCCCGCACACGGTCGACGCGGAGGGCCTCACCCTCGCGGCGACCTGCACCATCGCGCGGCTCGACCGGCTGGAACTGCCGCCGCACTGGAACGCGGCGCCGCTGGTCAGCCAGTGCTGCCGCGCCCTGCTCGGCTCGTTCAAGATCTGGAACGTGGCGACCGTCGGCGGCAACGTCTGCCTCGCCCTCCCGGCCGGGCCGATGATCGCCCTCGCGACGGCCCTGGACGCGACCTGCACGATCTGGTCCGCCGACGGGACCGAGCGGGACCTCCCGGTCCTCGACTTCGTCCTCGCGCCGCAGCGGAACGCCCTCGCGCCGGGCGAGATCCTGCGGAGCCTGTCCATGCCGGCCGCGGCGCTCGCGCGCCGCACGGCCTTCCGCCGCATCAGCCTCAGCCCGAACGGGCGCTCCGGCGCGCTGCTGATCGGGACGCGCGGCGCGGACGGCGCCTTCGCGCTCACGGTCACGGCCTCCGTCAAACGCCCGCTCCGCCTCGCCTTCGACGGACTGCCGGGTCCGGCCGAGCTGGTGCGGGCGCTCGACGAGGCGATACCGGACAGCCTCTACCACGACGACGTCCACGGGCGGCCCGACTGGCGCCGCCACATGACCCGGCATTTCGCCGAGGAGATACGCGGGTCGCTCGACGCGGCGCCGTCGCCGGGAGCCGCGTCATGAAGCTCACGATCAACGGGACCGCGCACGAGGGCGCGCCGCGGGCGGGGCAGTGCCTCCGGACCTACCTGCGCGAGGCCGGCTGGTTCGGCGTCAAGAAGGGCTGCGATGCCGGCGATTGCGGCGCCTGCACGATCCATCTCGACGGCGAGCCCGTCCACAGCTGCCTGGTGCCGGCCTTCCGCGCCGAGGGACGGAGCGTGACGACCATCGAGGGGCTGGCCGGTCCGTGCCGGGCCGACGCGGCCGAGCCGGCGGCGTTCCACCCGATGCAGGAAGCCTTCCTGGCGGCCCAGGGCTTCCAGTGCGGCTTCTGCACGCCCGGCATGATCATGACGGCGGCGAGCCTCGACCAGGGCCAGAAGCAGGATCTCGGCACCGCCCTGAAGGGCAATCTCTGCCGCTGCACCGGATACCGCGCCGTGCGCGAGGCCATCGCGGGCAGCGCGCGCTCGGTCGAGAGCGGCGGCCTCGGCGATCCCGTGGGCCGCAACCTCGCGGCACCGGCCGCGCCGCTGGTCGTGTCCGGTCGCGCCCGGTTCACGATGGACGCGCCGCTCGGCGACACGCTCCATCTCAAGGTGCTGCGCTCGCCCCATGCCCATGCCCGGATCGTCGCGATCGACGCGACGGCGGCCCGCGCCGTGCCGGGCGTGGTGGCCGTGCTGACCCACGCCGACGCGCCGACGCGCCGCTTCTCCACCGCCCGCCACGAGGACCCGCGGGACGACGCCTGCGACACGCGGGTGCTCGACCCGATCCTGCGGTTCGTCGGGCAGCGCGTCGCCGCCGTGGTGGCGGAGACGGAAGCCGCCGCGGAGGCCGGATGCCGCGCCCTGCGGGTGACCTACGAGGTTCGTCCGGCGCTCGTCGATCCGGAACGCGCCCTCGAGACCGACGCGCCCCGGGTCCACGACGCGCGGGACCGCCCGGGCGAGGACGCACCGCCCCTCGAACAGCACCCCAACCTCGCCGGCGAGGTGCACGGCGCGGTCGGCGACGTGGAGGCGGGCCTCGCCGAGGCGGACTTCGTCTACGCCGGGACATACCGGTCGCAGCGCGTGCAGCACGCCGCCATGGAGACCCACGGCTGCATCGGCTGGCGCGCCGAGGACGGCCGCCTGACGCTGCGCACCAGCACCCAGGTGCCGTTCCTGACCCGGGACGCGCTGGCGGACCTGTTCGGCCTGGAGATGGACGCGGTGCGCGTGGTCTGCGCCCGGGTCGGGGGCGGCTTCGGCGGCAAGCAGGAGATGCTGACCGAGGACCTCGTCGCCCTGGCGGTCCTGCACACCGGGCGCCCGGTGCGCTGGGAGCTGACCCGCCGGGAGCAGTTCGTCGGGACGACGACGCGTCACCCGATGCGGGTGGACGTGAAGGTCGGCGCCCGCCGGGACGGCACCCTCACGGCGCTCAGCCTCGACGTCCTGTCCGATACCGGCGCCTACGGCAACCACGCGGGCGGCGTGATCCACCACGCCTGCCACGAGGTGCTGGCCGCCTATGTCTGCCCGAACAAGCGGGTGAGCGGCCGCGCCGTCTACACCCACACGGTGCCGGCGGGGGCCTTCCGCGGCTACGGCTTGAGCCAGACGATCTTCGCGCTCGAATCCGCCCTGGACGAGGTCGCCCGCGCGCTCGGCCTCGACCCGTTCGCCCTGCGGCGGCGCAACGCCGTCAAGCCGGGCGACGCCATGGTGTCGAACAGCCTGGAGCCGCACGACGTGGTGTTCGGCAGCTACGGGCTCGACCAGTGCCTGACCCTGGTCGAGGAGGCGCTGCGGGCCGACCCGGGACCCGAGCCGGAACCCGGCTGGCGCGCCGGGACTGGCATGGCGATGGCGATGATCGACACGATCCCGCCGCGCGGCCACCACGCCGACGCGCGGGTGAGCCTGGAGGCCGACGGGCACTTCACTGTGCGGGTCGGGACGGCGGAGTTCGGCAACGGCACCAGCACGGTGCATCGGCAGATCGCGGCCTCCGCGCTCAACGCCGCGCCGGAGCGCGTCCGCGTCGCGGGCGCGGACACGGATCTCGTGGCGCACGACACCGGCGCCTACGGGAGCACCGGCACCGTCGTGGCGGGTCTCGCGACGCTGCGGGCCGCCGAGGCGCTCGGCCAGGTCGTGCCGGACGTTCGCGAATCCGGGTCGNGGGTCTCGCGACGCTGCGGGCCGCCGAGGCGCTCGCCGGCCGGATCCGCGCGCGGGCCGCGGAGATCGCGGGTGCGGCCCCGGAATCCTGCCGCCTCGACGGTGCGCAGGTCGAGACGCCGGCCGGCCCGGTGCCGCTGGCGGCGGTCGGTCCCCTGGACGCGACCGGACGGGCCGACGGCAGCCCGCGCTCGGTGGCGTTCAACGTCCACGCCTTCCGGGTTGCGGTCGATCCGGTGAGCGGCGCGGTGCGGATCCTCAGGAGTGTGCACGCCGCCGACGCCGGGCGGGTGATCAACCCGATGCAGTGCCGCGGCCAGGTCGAGGGCGGCATCGCGCAGGCGCTCGGCGCGGCGCTCTACGAGGACGTTCAGGTCGCCGCCGACGGGAGCCTCGTCACGCAGACGTTCCGCGACTACCACATCCCCGCCTGCGCCGACGTGCCCGACACCGAGGTCCTGTTCGCCGACACCCACGACAGCGTCGGCCCCCTCGGGGCCAAGTCGATGAGCGAGTCGCCGTTCAACCCGGTGGCGGCGGCGCTCGGCAACGCCATCCGGGACGCGACCGGGGCTCGCCTGACCGCGACGCCCTTCGCGCCGGACCGGATCTACCGCGCCGTGGCGGCCGGCCGGACCGGGCTCGCGTGATGGATCGCGCGCGGGACGCGGTGCCGGCCGCGAGGCCGGGCTTCCTGGAACGCACCTTCCGCCTCGCCGAGCACGGCACCACCGTGCGCACCGAGCTGCTGGCCGGGCTGACCACCTTCCTGACGATGGCCTACATCGTCTTCATCAATCCGAGCATCCTGGGGGATGCCGGCATGCCGCGCGGCGCGGTGTTCGTGGCGACCTGCCTCGTGGCGGCGCTCGGCTCGCTGATCATGGCGCTGTGGGCCAACTACCCGATCGCCCTCGCGCCCGGGATGGGGCTCAACGCCTACTTCACCTACGTCGTGGTCCAGCAGCTCGGCTTCAGCTGGCAGGCCGCCCTCGGCGCGGTCTTCATCTCGGGCGTGTGCTTCCTGATCGTCACGCTGACCGGCCTGCGCGCGCTGATCGTCGACGGGATCCCGCGCTCGATGCGGATCGCCATCACGGTGGGGATCGGCCTGTTCCTGGCGATCATCGCGCTCAAGAATGCCGGCCTCGTGGCGGCGAGCCCGGCGACCTTCGTCACCCTCGGCGACCTGCACAAGCCCGAGGCGATCCTGGCGGTTCTCGGCTTCCTGATGGTGGCCGTCCTCTCCGCCCGGAAGGTGCGGGCGGCGCTCTTGTCGAGCATCCTGACCGTCACGGCGCTGAGCTTCGTCTTCGCGGGCAACGCCTTCCAGGGCGTCGTCTCCCTGCCGCCCTCGATCGCCCCGACCCTGTTCGCCCTCGACATTCCGGGCGCGCTCTCGGCGGGCCTGCTCAACGTGATCCTGGTCCTGTTCCTGGTGGAGCTGTTCGACGCCACCGGTACGCTGATGGGCGTGGCGAGCCGGGCCGGGCTCCTGACCGACGGACGGATGCGCCGCCTCGACCGGGCGCTGATGGCCGATTCCGTGTCGGTCTTCGCGGGCTCGCTGCTCGGCACGTCGAGCACCACGGCCTACCTGGAGAGCGCCTCCGGCGTCGAGGAGGGCGGACGCACCGGGCTCACGGCCGCCACCGTGGCGGTGCTGTTCCTCGCCTGCCTGTTCTTCGCGCCGCTCGCGGGCGCGGTGCCCGCCTACGCCACGGCGCCGGCGCTGTTCTACGTCGCCTGCCTGATGCTGCGCGAGCTGGTCGAGCTCGACTGGGACGATATCACCGAGGTCGTGCCGGCCTGCGTCACGGCCCTATTGATGCCCTTCACCTACTCGATCGCCACCGGCGTCTCCTGCGGGTTCATCACCTACGCGGCGCTGAAGCTCTTCGCGGGGCGGGCCCGGGAGGTGAAGCCGATCGTCTGGGCGATCGCCGCGGTCTTCCTGTTCAAGTTCGTCGAGACCGGCGGCGCGCACTGACGGCCGCGCGGCGCCCTTACCGGCCCGTGGCGGCCGCGTAGAGCGCCGCCGCGTCCCGGGCGCCGCGCATCGCNGAGGATCGTCTCCGGGGCGAGGCCGAGGGCGCCGGCGGCGCGGCGCGCCAGCTCCTCGAGCAGCGCGCCCTTGCCGGCGGCGCGCAGGCCGACGAGCGCGTCGGAGGGCGCGAGGATCCGATCCACGGTCATCGCGCGGGATCGCGGGCGCTGGAGCACATCTGGTCGTCCTCGGGATCAGTGGGCGGTCGCGCCGCCGGCGCCGCGGTGCGGCGGAGCCGGCTCGTCGTCGGGCGCGCGCAGGCGGTAGCCGACACCGGTCTCGGTCAGCAAGATCCGCGGGCGCTCGGGATCTGCCTCCAGCTTCTGGCGAAGCTGGCACACGTAGACGCGCAGGTATTGCGGGTCGGACGAGGACGGCACCGAGCGCATCAGCTGCGCGTGGGTGAGCACCTTGCCGGCATGCAGGACCAGGACGCGAAGGAAGTCGTACTCGCGCGGCGTCAGCTTCACCTCGGCCTCGTCGATCTTCACGATCCGGCGGACCAGATCGACCGAGAGGTTGTCGACGCGGAAGATCGGCCGCTCGCCCCGCGCGGCGAGCTGGTGGCGCATGGCGGCGCGCAGGCGCGCCAGCAGCTCCGCCATGCCGAACGGCTTGGTCACGTAGTCGTTGGCGCCGAGATCGAGCGCCTCCACCTTGCCGCCCTCGTCGTCGCGGCTCGACAGGACGACCACCGGGAGGTCCGGATGGCTCGCCCGCACCGACCGCAGCAGGTCGTGGCCGCGCATGTCGGGCAGGCCGAGGTCGAGGATGACGAGATCGACGCCCTCGCGGCCGAGCAGCGCCAGGGCCGTCCGGCCGTCGGGCGCCTCCAGGATGGCGTAGCCCTGGGTAGCCAGGCCCATGCGGAGAAGCTTGCGGATCGGCGGCTCGTCGTCGACGACCAGGACGGTGGGGCTCATGCGGCGATGTCCCTGGGCGCGCTCCGGGCCGGAATCGGCAGGCTGACCGTGAAGCAGGCCCCGCCGCGGTCGCGGCGATTCTCGGCCGTGACGGTGCCGCCCATCGCCTCGACGAAGCCCCGGGAGATCGCGAGGCCCAGGCCGGTGCCGGCCCGGACCCGGTCGCCCTTCCGGACGCGGTAGAACTTGTCGAAGACGCGCTCGACATCCGCCTCGGGCAGGCCGTCGCCCTCGTCCAGCACGGCGATCCGGACCCGGTCGTCCGCGCGGCGCGCCCGGACCGTCACGGTCGAGCCCTCCGGCGCGTACTTGGCGGCGTTGTCGAGGAGGTTGACCAGGACCTGCTCGAACAGGACCGGGTCGAGCGCCAGCGCCGGCAGGTCGGCCTCGACCTCCACGGCGACGCGGTGGTCGGCCAGGATCTTCTGGGTGCGGCGCAGGGCGGTGTCGACCGTCTCGGCGACGTCCTGGGCGGAGAGGTTCGGCGCCACCGCGCCGGCCTCCAGCCGCGTCATGTCGAGGAGGTTGGCGATGAAGCGGTTGAGCCGCTCCGATTCCTCGATGATCGTCGCCAGCAGCTCCGCCTTCGCGTCCGCGGGCAGCGCCGCCTCGAGGTCGCGCAGGGTGCTGGCCGCGCCGAGAACCGAGGCGAGCGGCGTCCGCAGGTCGTGGCTGATCGAGGTGAGCAGCGCCTGGCGCAGGCGGTCCGTCTCGGCCGCGCGCTCGGCCCGGTCGAGATCCTCCACGAGCCGGACCCGCTCGATGGCGAGCGCGCCCATGTCGGCCAGGGCGTCGAGGAGCCGGCGGCCCTCCGGCGACAGGATCGGGCCGGTGCCGTCGGAATCGAGGCCGATCACCCCGATCGTGCCGCGCCCGGTTCGCATCGGCAGGAACAGCCGCTTGGCGCCCGGCAGCGTGTCTGCACCGCGTCCCGCGGGCCGGTCATTGTCGAACGCCCACTGCGCGGCCGCCAGGTCGGCCTCGTCGAGCATGTCCTCGGGCGGGTAGCCGGCCCGGACGGTCACGGCCTGGCCGTCGGGCAGGAGGAGGACGACGCGCACCTTCAGCATCGCGGCGACCTGGGCGCAGGTCGCCCAGAGCACGTCGTCGAGGGTGCCGCAGGCGGCGAGCTTCCGCGAGAAGCCGAACAGCCGCTCGGTGGCCCGCGCCCGGCCCTGGCTGACCACCGCGACGCGGCGCGCGCGGGAGGCGAGGTTCGAGACCAGGACGGCCACGAGGGTGAAGAGAAGGAAGGCCGCGACGTTGGTCGGGTCGGCGATGGTGAGCGTGTAGACCGGCGGCAGGAAGAAGAAATTGTAGGCGAGCGAGGCCGCCACGACCGACGCGAGCGCCGGTCCGAGTCCCCAGCGCACCGCCACCGCCACGACGGCGGTCAGCAGGAACAGGTCGGCGTTCTCGACGCCCGCGTAGGGCTCCGCGACGATGGCCGCGCCGAGGCCCGCGGCGATCGCCGCCAGCGCGATCGCGTACGGTCGCGCGTCGAGGCCCGACCGCGGCGCGGCCACCGCCACGGCGCGGCGCGGCTGCGTTCCGTCTGGGACGGCCTCGCCGGGGACGACGTGCACGCTGATGGCGCCGCTGCGCCGCACGAGGTCGTACACCACCGAGCCGTTGACCAGCTCGAACAGCCACGAGCGGTTGGCCTTGCCGACGACGATGTGATTCACGTTGGCCGAGCGCGCGTAGTCGAGCACGTCGTCGGCGATCCGGCGTCCGCCCGGCAGGGTGACGGCGTCGCCGCCGAGGCGATCGGCCAGCCGCAGGGCCTCGGCGATCCGGTCGCGCTCGACCTCGCTGAGGGCCGCCGCCCGCGCGCCCTCGATGGAGAGCGCCGTCCAGGGCGCGTGCAGGCGGTCGGCGAGGCGCTTGGCGTGGCGCACGAGGCCGGCGGAGCGGGGATCCTCGTTCACGCAGACCAGCACGCGCTCGCCCGCAGCCCAGGGCCCGGCGATGGCGTTGGCCCGCATGTGGCCGAGCAGCTCGTCGTCGACCCGGTCGGCGGTGCGCCGGAGCGCCAGCTCGCGGAGCGCCGTCAGGTTGCCGCGGGAGAAGTAGTGCTTGAGCGCGCGCTCGGCGTTGGTCGGGACGTAGACCTTGCCATCCTTCAGGCGCTGGATCAGGTCGTCGGGGTTCAGGTCCACCACCTCGATGTCGTCGGCGCGGTCGAGGACGCCGTCCGGCACCGTCTCGCGCACCCGGATTCGGGTGATCGAGGCGACCACGTCGTTGAGGCTCTCGACGTGCTGGATGTTGAGGGTCGTGAGGACGTCGATGCCGGCGTCGAGCAGTTCCTCGACATCCTGGTAGCGCTTCGGGTGGCGCGAGCCCGGAGCGTTGGTGTGGGCGAGCTCGTCGACCAGCGCGAGGGCCGGCCGGCGGGCCAGCAGGGCGTCGAGGTCCATCTCCTGGAGGACGGTGCCGTGATAGGGCACCGCCCTGCGGGGGATCGTCTCGAAGCCGTCGAGCAGGGCCTCGGTCTCGGCCCGGCCGTGGGTCTCGACGACACCGACCACGACGTCGGTCCCCGCCTTCAGCCGCGCCCGGCCGATGGTCAGCATCTCGTAGGTCTTGCCGACGCCCGGGGCGGCGCCGAGGAACACCTTGAGCCGGCCGCGCGTCCGTTCCTCCCGGCGCGCCGCTTCGAGCAGGGCGTCGGGAGAGGGGCGGGTCGGGTCGCGGCCGGTCTCGGGCATGGTCGCCATCTTAGCAAAACGCCGCTGACATCGCGGGATCGTCGCGTCATCGCGAGCGGAGCGAAGCGACCCGGGGCAGCGGGACTCCGCTAAACGTCCCGCTGCGGGATTGCCGCGCTCCGCCCCCGCTGTCGACCGCCCCTGCGTCGTGTCCGTCAGGCCGATCGACAGCGGTCCGGCCTGACACGGTGTCACCCCGGGGCGGCTGTCGGGTTCGCCTCAGCGCCCTGCGAGCCCGTCGACGGCGAGGTTCAGCGCCAGGACGTTGACCCGCGGCTCGCCCAGGATGCCGAGGGTGCGGCCCTCGATGCGGGCGGTCACGAGGTCCCGCAGCTTGTCCTCCGGGATAGCGCGGGCCTTGGCGACGCGGGGAACCTGGAAGTAGGCGGCCTCGGGCGAGATGTCCGGGTCGAGGCCGGACCCGCTGGTCGTGACGAGGTCGACCGGGACCGGGGCGGCCGGATTCTCGGCCTTCAGCGCGTCGACGTCGGCCTTCACCCGCTCCGCCAGGGCGGCGCTCGTCGGGCCGAGGTTCGAGCCGGAGGAATTGGCCGCGTTGTAGGGCGCCGGCACCGTCTTCGCGGCGTCGGCGGGGTCCGGCGCCGTCGTCGCCGAGGGCCGGCCGTGGAAGTAGCCGGCACCGGCGAAGTTCTGGCCGATCAGGCCGGAGCCGATGACCGTGCCGTCGCGCACGATCAGGCTGCCGGCGGCCTTGGCGGGGAAGATCGCGCCGGCGAGGCCGGTCATCGCGAGGGGGTAGGCGAGGCCGGTGATCGCCGTCAGGGCGGTGAGCAGGACCAGGGCTGGGCGGAGCTGTTTCAGCATGGCGGGTCTCCGAGGGACCGGTTCAGACGAGGTGGAGGGCACTGACGGCGAGGTCGATGGCCTTGATGCCCACGAAGGGCACGAGGACGCCGCCGAGGCCGTAGATCAGGAGGTTGCGGCGCAGGAGCGCGGCCGCGCCGACGGCGCGGTAGGTGACGCCGCGCAGGGCGAGCGGGATCAGCGCCACGATGATCAGCGCGTTGAAGATGATCGCCGACAGGATCGCGCTCTGCGGCGAGGCGAGGCCCATGATGTTCAGAGCCTGGAGCTGCGGGTAGAGGCCCAGGAACATCGCCGGGATGATCGCGAAGTACTTGGCCACGTCGTTGGCGATCGAGAACGTCGTCAGCGCGCCGCGCGTCATCAGCAGCTGCTTGCCGATGCCGACGATCTCGATGAGCTTCGTCGGGTCGCTGTCGAGATCGACCATGTTGCCGGCCTCGCGGGCCGCCACCGTGCCGGTGTTCATCGCGACGCCGACATCGGCCTGGGCCAGGGCGGGGGCGTCGTTGGTGCCGTCGCCGCACATGGCGACGAGCTTGCCGTCCGCCTGCTCCTTGCGGATCAGCGCGAGCTTGTCCTCCGGGGTGGCCTGGGCGAGGAAATCGTCGACGCCGGCCTCGGCGGCGATCGCCGCCGCGGTCATCGGGTTGTCGCCGGTGATCATCACCGTGCGGATGCCCATCTGGCGCAGCTCGGCGAAGCGCTCGCGGATGCCGCCCTTCACGATGTCCTTGAGATAGACGACGCCGAGCAGGCGGCCGTCCCGGGCCACCGCGAGCGGCGTGCCGCCGGCCTTGGCGATCTCCTCCGCGATGGCGCGGGTCTCCCTGACGGCGCCCGTCTCCGCAGCCGGCTGGAAGGCCAGCGCGGCGCTGGAGGCGCGGCTCGCCACCGGCTGACCGGACAAGGACGCGATCACGGCGTCGACCGCGCCCTTGCGGATCGAGGCGCTCTCCAAATCGACGCCCGACATCCGCGACTGCGCGGTGAACGGCACGAAGGTGGCGTTCAGCGCCGCCATGTCGCGGGCGCGGATGCCGTACTTCTCCTTGGCCAGCACCACGATGGAGCGGCCCTCCGGGGTCTCGTCCGCCAGCGAGGCGAGCTGCGCGGCGTCGGCGAGTTCCTGCGCGCTCACGCCGGAGACCGGGCGGAACTCGGTGGCCTGCCGGTTGCCGAGCGTGATCGTGCCGGTCTTGTCGAGGAGCAGGGTGTCGACGTCGCCCGCCGCCTCGACGGCGCGGCCCGACATGGCGAGCACGTTGAAGCGGACCAGCCGGTCCATGCCGGCGATGCCGATCGCCGAGAGCAGCGCGCCGATCGTCGTGGGGATCAGGGTCACGAACAGGGCGACGAGGACGATAACCGGGATCGCGCCGCCCGCGTAGCTCGCGAAGCTCGGGATCGAGGCCACCGCGAAGACGAACACGATGGTGAGCCCGGCGAGCAGGATATTCAGGGCGATCTCGTTCGGCGTCTTCTGCCGCGAGGCGCCCTCCACCAGCGCGATCATCCGGTCGACGAAGGTCGAGCCGGCCGCGGCCGTGATGCGGACCTTGATCTCGTCCGAGAGAACCTGCGTGCCGCCTGTCACGGCCGAGCGGTCGCCGCCGGATTCGCGGATCACCGGGGCGGATTCGCCCGTGATGGCGGCCTCGTTCACGGAGGCCACGCCCTCGATCACCTCGCCGTCGGAGGGGATGAGGTCGCCGGCCTCGACCAGGACGACGTCGCCGACCTTGAGGGTGGTGCCCGGCACCGTCTCGTAGGCCCGGCCCGCTCCCTTGAGGCGCTTCGCCGTCATCTCGGTGCGCGTCCGCCGCAGGCTGTCGGCCTGGGCCTTTCCGCGACCCTCGGCGAGGGCCTCGGCGAAGTTGGCGAAGATCAGGGTGAACCACAGCCAGAGGATGATCTGGCCGGAGAAGGCGAGGTCGCTGCCGCCGGTGACGAGGTCGCGGGCGAACAGCACGGTGGTCAGGAGAGCCACGACCTCGACCACGAACATGACCGGGTTGCGGATCATGGCCCGCGGATCGAGTTTCCGTACCGAGCCGAGGAGGGCCGGTCCGATGAGGGCGGCGCTGAACAGGGATGACGTCTGACGAGACATGGGGAATGTCCGGAGGAGAGATGGAAGTGAGGCTGCCGTCCTCGCGAGCGGAGCGAAGCGATTCAGGGCTGCGCCGCGCTCGCGATGACGGTCGCGAAGGCTCAGCCCCAGGCGCCGAGGGTCAGCGCGTGGGCGGCCAGCAGGGCGAAGCCGCCGAGCAGGACGACGCCGAGGAGCGCCAGCACGAGGTCCGACGTCCGCAGGGTCTGGGTTCCGGCACGGCCGGGGCGATACGGCCGACGGTGCAGCACGAGGTGGTGGCGCGCGACGCGCCGGGCGGGGAGGGCGCGCGGCATCTCAGCCCCCCGTCGCGAAGGTCTGGCCGGCCGCGCCCGCGAGGTGCTCGACCACGGGGCCCAGCGCCAGCGAG
Organism: Methylobacterium mesophilicum; assembly: GCF_036441335.1. Lineage (GTDB taxonomy): Bacteria > Pseudomonadota > Alphaproteobacteria > Rhizobiales > Beijerinckiaceae > Methylobacterium > Methylobacterium mesophilicum_B. Next base: position 235,605 of record NZ_MLBW01000001.1, on the reverse strand, counting down.
GGGAAGAAGGTCAGGCCGCCGATGATCAGGATCACGCCGACGAGGAGGCCGACGAACAGGCCGCCATGGGTCGGGAACGTGCCCGCCGAGGCCGGGACCGTCTTCTTGGCGGCGAGCGAGCCCGCGATCGCCAGCACAGGGATCTTCACGAAGAACCGGCCGACCAGCATCCCGATGGCGAGCGTGCTGTTGTAGAACAGCGTGTTGGCCGTCAGCCCGCCGAAGGCCGAGCCGTTGTTGGCCGCCGCCGACGTGTAGGCGTAGAGGATCTCCGAGAACCCGTGCGGGCCGGCATTGGCCGGGCCGGCGAGGCCCGCCGGCACCACCGTCGCGAGCGCCGTGAAGCCCAGCATCATCAGCGGCAGGCAGAGGATGCCGAGCATGGCCATCTTCACCTCCTTCGCCTCGATCTTCTTGCCGAGGTATTCGGGGGTGCGGCCCACCATCAGGCCCGCGACGAAGATCGCCACGATGACGAAGATCAGCATGCCGTAGAGGCCGGCGCCGACGCCGCCGATGATGATCTCGCCGAGCTGCATGTTGAGCAGCGGGATCAGGCCGCCGAGCGCGGTGAAGGAGTCGTGCATGGCGTTGACGGCGCCGCAGGAGGCCGCCGTGGTGATCACCGCGAACAGCGCCGAGGCGGCGATGCCGAAGCGGGTCTCCTTGCCCTCCATGTTGCCGCCGGTCAGCCCGAAGCTGTTCAGGACGGAGCTGCCGTGGGCCTCGGCCCAGTAGGTGACGAGGACGCCCGCGAGGAACAGGATCCCCATGGCGCCGAGGATCGCCCAGCCCTGCCGCTCGTCGCCGACCATGCGGCCGAAGACGTTGGTGAGGGCAGCGCCGATCGCGAAGATCGAGACCATCTGGACGAGGTTCGACAGGGCGGTCGGATTCTCGAACGGGTGCGCGGCGTTGGCGTTGAAGAACCCGCCGCCGTTGGTGCCGAGCATCTTGATCGCCACCTGGCTCGCCACCGGTCCGAGCGCGATGGTCTGGTGGGCGCCCTCCAGCGTCGTGGCGTCGGCGTAGGCGCCGAGCGTCTGCGGCATGCCCTGCCAGACGAGGAACAGCGTGTAGGGCACGCAGATCGGCAGGAGCACGTAGAGGGTCGCGCGGGTCACATCGACCCAGAACGAGCCGATCGTGCCGGAGGACGCGCGGGCGAACCCGCGGATCAGCGCCACGGCCACCGCGATGCCGGTCGCCGCCGACAGGAAGTTCTGGTGCGTCAGGCCCAGCATCTGGGACAGGTACGACAGCGTGGTCTCGCCGCCGTAGGACTGCCAGTTCGTGTTGGTGATGAAGCTGGTCGACGTGTTGAACGCGAGGTCCGGCGCCACCGCGGCCTGGTCGGCCGGGTTCAGCGGCAGCACCGCCTGCAGCCGCAGGATCGCGTACAGCACCGCGAAGCCCAGCACGTGGAACAGGATGACCGCGCCCGTATAGGCGAGCCAGTGCTGCTCCTGGCGGTCATCGATGCCGGACACGCGGTAGAGCCCGCGCTCGATCGGTCCGAGCACGGGCGAGAGGAGGGTGCGCTCTCCGGTGAAGACGCGGGTCATGTACGACCCGAGGGGCTTCACGAGCGCCAGAACGATCGCGCAGTAGAGCGCGATCTGGATCCAGCCGTTGAGGGTCATGGGGGAGATCCTGCGGGCCGCTCAGAACCGCTCGGGGCGGACGAGGGCGTAGGTGAGGTAGACGAGGAGGCCAGCGGTCACGCAGGCGCCGAGGGCGAGGTCGAGGGTCATGGCGGCCTCGCTCAGAGCCGATCGCAGGCGGCCGCGTAGCCGGCCGCCGCGGCGAAGAAGGCGAGCCCGCCCGCGAGGAAGACGATGTCGAGCATGGTGGTCAGGTCCGGTTCGGCGGACCGGACGCGGAGGCTCCGCGACCGGCCTTGGCCGAGGGACAGTGTCGCCGGGAACCGCGTTAGGGTTCGAGCGAGGACCGGGCCGGAACCTATAAGGGCCGCGTTAGGATCGGGCGCGTGCGCCGAAGCTGGCGCGCAGGCCCGCGCAGGCCGCCGGAACGGTCAGCGCAGAGACAGCACGAACCCGTCCGCGTGCTCCCGGTCGTTGCGGGCGAGCACGGCGCGCAGGGCCGGGGCAGAGGGCGCGCCACCGCGCGCGGTCCAGCCGAAGCACGCCGGCCTCGCGGCCGAGGACTCCGCCGTAGTCGAGGCCGCAGACGCCGCAGCGACCCGCCAGCGGCGCGAGAGAGCGGGAGGCGGGCGCGGTGCCGGCCATCGGCAGTGCGGCGCCGCGATCCGCGGGCGAGGCTCCGAGGCTCACCGGCCCTGCAGGGGTTCGAAGACGTTCAGCGCGAGCAGTGCGAGGGACACGGCGGACCAGCCGCCGAGCGCGACGACCATCAGCGCGAAGACGTGGTCGGCCCTGCACTCGGCGAGGATGTGGCGGACGATTCGCATGTGGTAGCTCCATCCGGGCCGGTGCCCGATGGCGCGACCACGGCCTGATCAGCCGTGAGGGACCAAGACGCGCGCGGGGCGTCCGGCATAGGGATCTCATCAGGAACAGGCGCCGGCGCGTCCGTCAGGCCCAGGAAGCTCGGGTCGAGCTCGTGCAGGAAGCAGGGTGGCGAGCTGTACGATCCGAACTCCGGATCGTCGGGGACCGGCGATTCCGGGACGGTTTCGGGCGCTCGGATCGGATCCGACGGCATCACACGGCCCCTCCGGGAGCGCCCCGCACGCGGCCGGCCACGCGGGCCGTGCGCCGCGCCCGACCACGAGCCGGGCCGTGGCGGGTCGGGCTCGACCTCAGACGGTCGCGATCTCGGGCTGCTCGGTGGAGTTGAACACGACCTCGCCGGTCCGCTCGCAGACCACACTCACCGAGGTCGCCCCGTTCTCGCGCTGCTGCACGGGGAGCTGCGCCAGCGCGTAGGCCGTCGCCGCCTCGAGATCGCACGGCCAGAGTTTGGTGAAGCTCTCGCGCTTTCCGCGGCGAAAAGTGATTTTGTAGGCCATCATTTCCTCCGTTTTCACGGAAGATACACCTTCTCGACCTGCTGCGTCGGCGCCCCGAGACATGGCACCGATGCGTTCCGGGCGGGCATGTCAGGCGCGGGCGGACAGACCGGCGACAGACGGGCCATCGACGGCGGAACCCCGACAGGCTCCGGGACAGCAGTCGCCATAGAGCTTGATCCAGAAAATAGACCATGTAACGGTGGCGAATAATGAATTGCGCGCCTTCGGGCACCGCGTAGAACAGGCCTCGCGGGCAGGCGTCACGCCATGGCGCATCGGTGTCGGAGTGGTTCGAGGTATGTCCCACGCGCCGACCGGATCACCCGACGAGACAGGCCGCGCCGCCGACCCCGCCACGGGGCGCGGTGCCGGGGGGCTGGACGAGGCCGGGGTCGCCAAGCAGAAGCTGGTCGAGGCGATCGCGAGCAGCTCCGAAGGCTTCGCGCTGTTCGATCCGGACGACCGCCTCGTCCTGTGCAACGGGCATTTCCAGGACTTCCACCCCGGTCTGTCGGGGATCATCGTGCCGGGCGTACCGTTCGAGGCCATCGCGCGCGCCGTCGGTGAGACCTGCATCGTCCGCCCGGACGGGATGACCGTCGAGGCCTGGCTCGCGGAGCGGATCGCCCGCTACCGGGCGCCGAGCGGGCCGCTTCTGCATCAGCGCGTCGACGGGCGCTGGGTCCAGGTCAACGAGCGCAAGACCAACGACGGCGGTGTCGTGGCCGTCTACACCGACGTGACCGAGATCAAGCGCGCCGAGCAGGTGCTCCAGGCGACGCAGGGGCGGCTGACCTACCTGCTGACCGCGTCCCCGTCGATGATCTGCAGCTTCGAGGTGGGCGGCCGGAACGCGCCGACCTTCATCAGCGAGAACGTGCGCGATCTCCTCGGCTACGAGCCGGGCGATTACCTGGCGGGCCCGGAATTCTGGCTGGAGCGGCTCCATCCCGAAGACCGGGACCGCGTGCTCGCCGAGTTCCCGCACCTGCTCGCGGACGGGCACAACGTCATCGAGTACCGGTTCCTGCACGCGAACGGCACCTATCGCTGGGTGCGGGACGAGCAGCGCCTCCTGCGCGACTCCGGCGGCCAGCCCGTCGAGGTGGTCGAGTCGTGGAGCGACATCACCGAGCGCAAGGAAGCCGAGCTGGCGCTGCAGAAGCAGACCGCCTTCGTCGAGCTGCTCCAGGCCGCCGCCGCGGCCGCCAACGAGGCGCCGACGGTCGAGGACGCGCTGCGCTTCTGCCTCGAGCGCGTCGCGCAGCACGCCGGCTGGCCCGTCGGTCACGCCCATATCCTGGCCCGGGACGGGACGCGGACGCTGATCCCGACCGGAATCTGGCACGCCGAGGCCGGCGCGGACGTCGCGCGGTTCCAGTCCGCGACGGCCGACGTGCGGCTGGGCGCGGGGTCCGGCCTCGCCGGCCGCGTCCTCGTCTCGGGCGCGCCGGAATGGAGCGTCGGCGACCCGTCGCTCGCCGCCGACCCGCGCGCGCCGGCGGCCGCGGAGGACGGCATCCGGGCGGGGTTCGCCTTTCCGGTCACGGTCGGGCGCGACGTCGTCGCGGTGCTCGAATTCTTCGCCCGGGAGGCCTCCCCGCCGGACGCCTCGCTGCTCCGGGTCATGAGCAACATCGGCGCGCAGCTCGGCCGCGTGATCGAGCGCAAGCAGGCCGAGGAGACCCTGCGCGAGGCGAAGGAGGCGGCCGAGGAGGCGAGCCGCGCCAAGAGCAGCTTCCTCGCCAACATGAGCCACGAGCTGCGGACGCCGCTCAACGCGATCATCGGCTTCACCCGGCTGGTGATGCGGCGGGCGAAGGATGTCCTGCCGGTCAAGCAGTTCGAGAATCTCGAGAAGATCCTGGCGAGCTCCGAGCACCTGCTCTCGCTGATCAACAGCATCCTCGACCTCGCCAAGGTCGAGGCGGGGCGCATGGAGGTGAAGCCCTCCGACTTCACCCTGGAGCCGGTCCTCGACCTCTGCCTCCGCACGGTGGAGCCGCTCGTCAAGAACGAGGGCGTGCGCCTCGTCCGGGACGTCCGGGACCCGCCCGCGGCGCTCCGCACGGACGAGGAGAAGCTGCGGCAGATCCTGATCAACCTGCTCAGCAACGCCATCAAGTTCACCGAAGCCGGATCGGTCACGCTGCGCGTCCGCGCCGTCGACGCGGGTGTTGAGTTCGCCGTGGCGGATACCGGGATCGGGATCCCGGCCGGCGCTCTGAACGCGATCTTCGAGGAGTTCCATCAGGTCGACAACAGCGCGACGCGGTCCCACAGCGGCACCGGGCTCGGCCTGGCGATCAGCCACCGTCTCGCCCGCCTGCTCGGCGGCCGGATCGACGTCGAGAGCCGCGAGGGCGAGGGCTCGACCTTCACCCTCACCATCCCGCCGCGGATCGCCGGCGGCGCCGAGGCGCCGCCACCGAAGCCGGTGCCCGCCGCCGTGACCGCGCCGCGCTCCGGTGCCAAGGTCGTGCTGGCGATCGACGACGATCCCAACGTGGTCTACCTGCTCAAGGAGAATCTCGCCGATGCCGGCTACACGGTGATCGGGGCTGCGAGTGGACAGGAAGGGCTGGCGAAGGCCCGGGAGCTGCAGCCGCGGGCGATCACCCTCGACATCATGATGCCCGGGACCGACGGCTGGCAGGTGCTGCACGCGCTGAAGACCGATCCGCTGACCCGGGACATCCCGGTCGTCTTGATCTCCATCGTCGACCAGAAGGAGCTCGGCTTCCGGCTCGGTGCGACCGACTACATCGTGAAGCCGTTCGAGCGGGAGGCCCTGATCGGCGCCCTCGCACGCATCGCCCCCGACAACGAGCGCGTCCTGGTGATCGACGACGATCCGAACGTGCCCGACCTCGTGCGCCAGCTGCTCGACTCGGAGCGCTGCACCGTCGACTGGGTGGCCGACGGGGCGGCCGGCCTGGAGCGCATCGCGCAGGCCCGGCCGAGCGTCATCCTCCTCGACCTGCTCATGCCGCGGATGGACGGCCTCGCCTTCCTGGACGCCCTGCAGGCGGATCCCGCCGCCCGGTCCATCCCGGTCGTGGTCCTGACCGCCGCGTCGCTGGACACGGCCGAGCGCGGCATGCTGCGGGAGCGCGTGCTCGGACTGATCGACAAGGGCGGACTCGACCGCGCCGCCCTGGTCCGCGAGGTCCGCCGCGTGCTGCCGGTCCTGGAGACCGAGACCGCCGACGGTGGCCGATGAGGCTCGGGACCACCCGCGCGCAGCGACCCGCATCGTCCGGGATCCGTCGATGAAGCGGATACTCATCGTCGAGGACGTCGCGCTCAACCGCGATCTGCTGACCCAGCTGCTGGAGGACGAGTACGAGATCCTGATCGCGGTCGACGGGGCCGCCGGGGTCGACATGGCGATCGCGCACCGGCCCGACCTCATCCTCATGGACCTGTCGCTGCCGCTCGTCGACGGCTGGGAGGCGACGCGCCGCATCAAGGCGAACGCGACCACCGCCGCCATTCCGGTGATGGCGATCACCGCCAACGCGATGACCGGCGACGAGGACCGCGCGCGGGCCGCCGGCTGCGACGACTTCATGACCAAGCCCGTCGACGAGGACCTCCTCTTCGCCAAGCTTCAGCACTGGCTCGGCTGAGCGCGGCCGCCGCACGCCAGGAAGGGAGGACCCGTGGAGCCAGCCCGCATCCTCATCGTCGACGATGAGCCCTTCAACCTCGACCTGCTGGAGCAGGAGCTGGAACTCCTCGGACATACCAGCGTGCGGGCGGCGAACGGGCGGGCGGCCCTCGACCGCCTGAGCGAGGAGCCGTTCGACCTCGTCCTCCTCGACGTGATGATGCCGGCCCTGGACGGCTACGCCGTGCTCGAGCGCATGAAGGCCCACGAGGCGTGGCGCCACACGCCCGTCGTCATGATCTCCGCCCTGATGGAGATCGGCAGCATCGTCCGGTGCATCGAGCTCGGCGCGTTCGACTACCTGCCGAAGCCCTTCGAGCCCGTGATCCTCGAGGCCCGCATCCGGTCCTGCCTCGAGCGGAAGCGGGCGCACGACCGGGAGGTCGCGCATCTGCGGACGATCGAGCGCGAGCGCAAGCGCGCCGACGAGCTCCTCCACGCCATCCTGCCGGTCTCGGCGGTGGCCGAGCTGATGGAGACCGGGCAGGTCAAGCCGCGGCTGTTCGGCGACGTCGCCGTCCTGTTCATCGACCTCGTCGGCTTCACCACCTGGTGCCACGACCAGGGCCCGGACGTCGTCGTCGCGGAGATCCAGCGCCTCGCCGAAGCCTTCGAGGTGGTCGCGCAGGCGCGCGGCCTGGAGAACATCAAGACGATCGGCGACGCCTTCATGGCGACGGCCAACCTGCTGCGGCCCCACGACGACCCGGTCTCCGCCGCCATCGGCTGCGCCGCCGACATGGTGGCGATCGCCGCGGCGGGCGAGCCGGGCTGGCGGATCCGCGGCGGCATCCACATCGGGCCGGTCGTCGGCGGCATCGTCGGACGGACGAAGTTCACCTTCGACCTGTGGGGCGACACCGTGAACGTCGCCGCCCGGCTCGCGGGCCTCGGCGACGGGTGCGCGCTGCACCTGTCCCGCGAGGCCTTCGCGCGCCTGCCGGATCCGCGCGACGTCCGCCCGATCGGCGCGGTGACGCTCAAGGGCAAGGGCGCGGTCGACGTGTACTGCCACGCCCTGGCCGCCGGCGACCCGGCCCCGGTCTGAAGCGCTCTCGGCGGAGGCAGGCCGCTCCGGATTGCGCAGCAAGAAGCGGGATGCGGCGCGCCGGCGCGGGGCTTAGGGCACGTCCCGGAGGTGCCCCATGACCCGATTTCGCTGCGTACCGATCGCGACGGAGACCGCCGATCGCTTCCGCGCCACCGGCCTGGATGACCGGGGCAACCCGGTCCGCCGCGTCGCCGCGACGGCGGGCGGCGGCTTTCCGTGCCGCCACTGCCTGCAGCTCGGCCGGCCCGGCGAGACCATGCTGCTCGGATCCTACGATCTGCCGGAGCCGCGCGGCATCTACTGGACCCCGAGCCCGATCTTCCTGCACGCGGACGATTGCCCGCGTGCCGAAGCCGTCGACGCCGTCGCGCCGATCGTCCTCGCGAACGCGCTCGTGTCGGTCCGCGCCTACGACGCGGACCATCTCTGTCTCTACGATCTCGGCCAGGTCTGTCCGGGGCGCGAGGCCGAGATCCCGCTCCGTCGTGCCCTCGGCGATCCGCGAACCCGCTTCGTCAACATCCACACGGCCCGACCCGGATGCCTGCTCGCGCGCGTGGAGCGCGTGACCGGTTGAGGGCGATCATCGACCCGCGCCCGGACGGAGCGGCGCCGGTCTCCCGTCAGGCCGCGACGTGGAGGTTCTCCTGCGCGTCGATGAAGGCGGCCACCGCGGCGGCCGGGATCGGTTTGCTGAGCAGGTAGCCCTGGACCTCCGAGAACCCGCTCGCCCGCAGCCGGGCCAGCTGCTCGGGGGTCTCGACACCCTCGGCCGTCGTCGTGATCTTCAGGCTGCGGCCGAGCTCGGCCACCACGTGGACGATGGCCGCGGCCTCGTCCTTCTCGAGAAGATTCCGGACGAAGGACTGGTCCAGCTTGATCTTGTCGAAGCGGAACGTGTTCAGCGAGCTGAGGGACGAGTAGCCGGTCCCGAAATCGTCCATCGAGAACCGCACGCCGAGGCGGCGGAGGCGGTTCAGCATGTCGAAGCTCGCCTGATCCTGGCTCAGGATCACCGACTCGGTGATTTCCAGCTCCAGCCGCTGGCTCGGCAGCCGGGTCTTGAGCAAGACCTCCTCGACGAAACGGTCGAGATTACCTTCCCGGAACTGGATCGGGGAAATGTTGACGGCGACCCGGAGGGATCCGGGCCACGTCATGGCATCGGCGCAGGCCTGCTCGAGCACGTAGGCGCCGAGGGCGTCGATCAGCCCGGTCGCCTCGGCCACCGGGATGAACTCGCCGGGCGAGATCATCCCGCGCTCCGGATGGTGCCACCGGGCCAGGGCCTCGAAGCTCGTCACCGCGTTCGTCGTCAGGTCGAACAGGGGTTGATAGTGCAGCGCGATCTGCTCGGTGCCGATCGCCAGCCGCAGCTCGCGTTCCAGCCAGCGCCGCTGGTTCTGGCGCTCCTCCATCTCCTGCTCGAAGACCCGGACGCGCCGACCGCCGTCGGCCTTCGCGGCGTAGAGGGCGACGTCGGCGCGCCGCAGCAGATCGTCGCCGTCGGTATCCTCCGCGCCGGACACCGCGATGCCCAGACTCCCGTCGACGGACACGAATTGACCGGCGAGGAAGAACGGCCGCCTGAGCTGGATCAGGATCTGCTCGGCCAGGGCGAGGACGCCGTCCGGCAGATTTGCCTCGGACAGCACCATCGCGAACTCGTCGCCGCCGAGGCGCGCCACCGTGCCGCCGGGCGGGCACAGGCCGCTCAGGCGACGGCCGACCTGCCGGAGGAGCTCGTCGCCGGCCGGATGCCCGAGGGTGTCGTTGATGCCCTTGAAGTCGTCGAGATCGAGGCAGATCACCGTCACCGCCCGGTCGTCCCCCGCACGGTCCGCGAAGGCGGCCGCCAGGCGGTCGGCCAGCAGGGCGCGGTTCGACAGGCCGGTCAGCGCGTCGTGGGTCGCGAGATGCGCGATCCGCGCCTGCGCGGTGACGCTCGCGGTGACGTCCTCGTGCGTCTCCACCCAGCCGCCATCGGCCATCGGCTCGACCGTGATCTCGACGCAGCGGCCGTCGGCGAGCGTCCGGGTGAGGGTCCGGCGGCTCGACCCGCCCTCCGCGTCCGACCCGTCCGTGAGACCCGCGAGCCGGCGAACGTCGTCCTGTGTCGGTTCGAGATCCAGCGCGCCGGGAGCGATCCCGTAGATCCGGCAGAATTGGGCGTTGTAGACCTTGAGCCGGCCCCGGGCTCCGAACATGCACAGGCCCTGGGACATGTTGTTCAGGGCCGCGTCGAACCGCTCGTTCTGCTCCTGGAGCTGCCGCTCGCGCTCCGTCAGGACCGTGTTCTGACGGAACACGTCGTCGCGCAGTTGGTCGCGCTCCGAGAGGGAGTGCTCGAGCACCACGACGGCGCGCGCGATATCGCCGACCTCGTCGGCCCGGTCGATATCGGGCACGCTGACGTGCCAGTTGCCGCGCGCGACCTCGGAGACCGTCTGGGTGATGCGCACCAGCGGGCGGGTGATCCGGCTCGACAGGACGAGCAGGACCACGGCGACCAGGCACAGGGTGAGACCCGCGACGACGCTGAGCGTCCGCAGGAGCGAGCGCGAGCTCTCCTCGCCGATGCCCACGACCTTGCCGGCGAGTTGCTGCAGCTCCCGCAGCGGCGCCGCGACGCAGAGGCGGATGTCAGGCGGCTGCGGGACGCAGCGCGCCACCTTCTCGGCCCCGAGCACGGCGTGCAGCTGCGCACCCGACGCGGGTCCGAGCTGGGCGTTCGAGACCGCGGAGCCGGCCGAGGACAGGAGGTTCTGGCCGGCGAGGATGAGGACGTCGCGTCCGCTGAGCGACGCGAAGGCCGTCAGGGTCGGCTCGTGCGGGCGCAGGATGCGGTAACCGACGAGGCCCCCGATCACCTCGCCGAAATCGTCGAACAGCGGCTGGCCGAAGATGTCGGCGACCGTGCCGCTCTCGTTGGCGGCGAGCGCCCGCGCCAGCGCGTCGTCCCACGGCAGAGACAGCACGAACCCGTCCGCGTGCTCCCGGTCGTTGCGGGCGAGCACGGCGCGCAGGGCCGGCGCGACCGGTGACGTCCCGAACGCCGCGTTGGCGGCGAGGAGGTCCGCGTCGACGCGGTCGGCGGTGAGGGCGCGGAGATTCAGATCGAAGGCGATGGCGCCGTCGAGATCGGCGAGGGCAAGAGCCGGCCGGAGCAGCTCCGAGGCCGCCACCGTGTTGCCGGAGAAGACCGCCTTGGCGACGTCCCAGCGCTTCGCCATGGTGGCGAAGCGCCGCTCGACGTCCTCGCGCTGCATCTGGAGCCGGGCGGCGGCGAGCTTGGCGTCGCTGAGCAGGCGGTCGGATAGCTGGGCCTCGGACCAGGTCGAGACCTCCTGCGCCTGCTCGCGGAGCGTCTGCCCGGAGCGCAGGACCACCAGGAAGACCAGTGCCGCCAGCGCGACCGCGGCCGTCGAGAGCGTGGCGCCGACGAGGCGCGCGCGCAGGGATCGCGAGAAGACGGTCCCGGTCACGGCCTGAGCGGGGCGCCGCCCCGCTCCGCCATGACCTGCCCGGCGCGATCGGACGTCGCGAAGGCGACGAACGCGGCCGCCGCCGCGTCGCGCGTGGCGGCCTTGTAGATGAGCGCCAGAGTCACGGCGCTCGGATAGGCCGGATCGCGCGGCGCGCGCCCGTCGATCGTCAGCACTGCGAGATCGCCCGCGAGCGCCGGCGAGTACGGGCCGAAGCCGATCGCGCCGGGCGTCTCACGCACCGTAGCGATCGCGTCCTGAGTCGTCGTCGCTGTCTTCGAGCGGCTGGTCAGGACGAGGTCGCGCCAGCCCGGCATGGTCGCCCGCAGCACCGACAGCGTGCTGTCCGTGTCCTCGCGGCGGACGACGCGGATCTTGAGGTCGGGTCCGCCGAGGGCGCTCCAGTTGTCGATCGTGCCCGCGAAGATCGCCGCGACCTGCGTGCTCGTCAGGTTCGTGACGCCGGCCCCCTGGTGGACGAAGATCGCCGAGGGGATGCGGGCGAGCGGCACTTCGACCAAGCCCTGGGCTTTCTCCGCCTCGGTCAGCGGGCGCGCCACCCGTCCGAGCCTCTGGCGCTCGCCGCCCACGGCCGCCACGGCGCCGCCGGAGCCGATGCTCGGCGGGACCGACACGCGGGTCTGCCCGCTCTCGGCGTTGTAGGCGGCCGCCACGGCCTGGAGCATCTCGATCCCGTCGCCCGTCCCGACGACCGGGAGATCGTCCGCGCGGACGGCGGCCGACTGCGCGAGGAGGATGATCCCGCCCGCGATGATACGCCCAGGATTCGTGAATAACAGCGCCATAAAAGGAGAATGCGCCGCGAGTGCTTAACTCAAGGTCACCGGATACCGTATACTGAAGGTGTGGTTGACGATCTGCTAGGCGACAGGCTGCGTTTTAGCGCTCCGATGACCCGCCACGCGCTGCAGAAAGCGCTGAAGGAAATTGGCGTCGGACGCCGGGTTGCCGTCCGCGCCGCGCGCGGCCGCGTAGAAGGGATCGGCGTAGCAGGTCGCACCGGTGGCCGCGGCGAGGAACTGGACTGCCGCGACCATCTCGGGGGCGCCGGCCGCGAGGACGGTGTCGTCCCGGGTGAGCATCGGCATGTGAAGGGTCGGCCGCCCGGCCCGCGCATCCGGCGGCGGGTTGCCGCCGCTGCAGGTCAGGATCGTCGTCGCTCCCCGCTCGCGCAGCCAGTCGAGCGCCGGGCGCATGTAGAGGTTATGCGGGTGCCGTGCGCCGGCCACGACAAGCAGGTCGCGCTCCGGTTCGCGCAGGCGGCTCGCGCGCGCGACCGCCCAGGCGGGCGCCCAGCCGACGCCCGACGAGACGATGACGAGGCGCCGGCGGCCGAGACGGTGGAAGGCGGTCCCGAACGGGCCCTCGACCTTCACCGCCGCGCCCGGTCCGATCCTGCCGCCGAGCAGCGGCGAGACCGCGCCGTCGGGCTGGCGGCGGATCTGGAAGATCAGCTCGTTCAGTTCGCCCGACCCGTCCGCGCGCAGCGTCGGACTGTAGTCCCGCGCGGGCAGCCCGGCGAAGGAGACCCGGACATACTGCCCCGGCAGGTAGGTCAGCCGCTTGCGCAGCGCGACCGTGACTTCGACGATCTCGGCGGTGAGATCGACCACGCGGTCCACGGTCCCGGACCGCCGGACGGTCTCGGGAACCTCATCGAACTCGATGACCGCGTCGGTGGTCAGGCGGGCCCGGCAGGCCTGCACGGTGTCGCCGACGCGCGTCCCCGCATCGTCCACCGCGCCCGCGTGGATCCGGACGCGGCAGGTGTCGCACTGACCGGTGGCGCAGTCGTGCGGGATCGCCCGGCCGGCCGCCAGACCCGCGTCGAGCAGGGTCTGACCGGCACGGGCGCCGACGCGCCGTCCGTTGATGACGAGGGTGACATGATCGGCCATGGCGCGCTCCGGCCTCAGCGCAGCAGGACTTCGACCGGCCGCATGTGCCGCGTGTGGCGCGTCTGCGTGTGGTCGAAGGCCGAGACGTACAGGTAGAAGGTGTTCCCGGGCAGGAAATCGACGTCGTACTTGCTGCCGGTCGCGATCTTGCGCGAGGCCACCAGGGTCCAGTGGTCGTCGGCCCAGTCGGCCGCCGCCGAGATCCCGGCGCGGTCCCCGGTATAGCCGTCGGTCAGGAGCACGCCCGGCATGACGGTCCCGACCGGGATCTCCGCGTCGGCGGCCGCCGAGTACGGCACCGTCTCGGTCTTCTCGACCATCCACCACGCCGAGCCCGGCGAGGTGCTGGCATCGACGGCGAGATCCACGGTACCCAGCCTCGCCACCGTCGCCTGCCAGTCCCTGGGAAGCCGCAGCGGCTCGACCGCGCCCGCGTAGCCGCCCGGACCCTCAAACTTGAAGTTGTAGCGGTACGCGCTGGTGCCGGGGTCGCCCCAGTAGCCGGCCTGGTAGCGGCCCTTCACGGCCCGCTCGGCGGCGGTGGGATCGGTGGGCGGGCCGATATGCATGTCCTCGACGACGCCGAGCATGCCGCCGCGGGCCGCCTTCCACTGCCACATGTCGATGTAGCTGCCGTCGGTGGTGTAGTGGTAGCCGCGGCCGTTGAGCGGGGCGGGCGCGTCCGGCAGGGGCCGGGCGCCGAGATGGGTCGCGCCGCCGCTGCCGAACGCGTCGGACCGCGAGAAGATCACCGCCAGCTTGTCCTCGTAGTAGCCGGTCACGTCCGCGCGCGCGGCGTCAACGTCGAGGAGGTGCCAGCCGTCCGCCTTCTTGATCAGCGGGACGCGCTTGAGCGAGCGCGACGGATCCCACCAGCGGAAGGCGAAGTACACGTTCGCGTCGTCGCGGACGGCGCGGATCTCGACCGTGGTCTCGCCGGTCCCACCGAAATTGGCCCCCTGCATCGTCCGGACCGAGACCGGCCGCGCGGTCCGCCAGACCGGATCCTCGAGGAGCTTGGACAGGTCGGGGCCGGCCGACACCTTGTCGACCACCAGGGTGGAGCGACCCTTCACGTCCGCCAGGGCCAGGCCGCCGACGACCGGGAGACCGATCACGGCTGCCGCCAGGAGCGGCCGTCGCCGCCGCGCCGCGCCGTCCGCAAGGGCCGCCGGGCGGAACAGCCGCAGGAGCTGCCACAGCCCGCCGTACATGAAATGCGCGAGGGTATGGACCGCGATGTAGGCCAGGGCCACCAGCGCGCAGGTGGCGTGCAGCCAGACGACCCAGCCGCCGTAGCCGAGATAGAGCGCGACCCCGGTGCCCGTCAGGACCAGCGTGACGGCGTAGATCAGCCAGTGCAGCGCGACGTTGATGCCGCCCCACCGGGCCTTCCGGGCCGCCTTGGTCCGCCCGCTGACGCGGAGGGCGCGGAGCCGCGACAGGCCGTTGCGATCCGTGAGCCGCCCGCGCACGAGGTAGATCAGATAGGCGGTGATGCCGAAGAACAGGGTCAGGCCGGCCACGAAGTGGACGGTCCAGACTTCCCCTTGCGGAAGCATGGGTGCCAGGAACTTCGCGGTCCGCGCGACAGGCGCGTCGGCCGAGATGCGCAGGCCGGTGAGGAGGCTCGCCACCATGGCGATGGCGACGATCCAGTGGATCACGATCGTCCCGACGTCGGAGCGCGGATGCCGGTCGAGCTGCGCGGCGGGCGTGCTGCGCCAGCCGGGGGCGGTATCGGCGCCGCCGGGCGGATGCGGCGCGAGGGTCAGCGGTTCCGACATTCGATCCTCCGCACCGTCGCCGCAAATTGGACGCGCTACGTTAGAACTTTGTAAATCATGTTGCTGGCCGCGGGATATGGCCGAGCTTTGCAATCTTGAACTCTTGATAAACGTGCTTAACGGCGGTCGCGATCCGGTCTCTTAGGCGGGGCATGCGGCGGTTACGCCCGGCGGCGGCGCTACCGGGGTCACGTCCGGCATCGATCGAAGGCGGGCGCGGCCGACAGGTTCGGCATCGGGCCGGCATCGGGGCCACCCGTCAGATCGATCTCCCGGTCAGCGACGCGCGGGGACGGGCCCTCTGACCGCCGCCCCGGGATCTGTCGACGGATCACCGGAAGCGCTCGTGGTGGGTAGCGGACGGCTGTTCGCCGCTACCCGCGATCACCGCCTCGCGTCGCACGCGTGCTCCCGTTTCCGTGATCGTTTCAGAACTAAAAACATCTTTAATGAAGTCAATTCCAGTTGAAAATTGCAAACGCAATTTATTTGTAAAATCATTACTTGACGGATACGGTCAAGCTGCCGACCGGTAGAGCGGCCAAATCTCAGAAACACTGCGACGTCGCACCGTGTCGAGACCCGAACACGTGCGTGAACGCGGATCATTGGGTTGACGCTTGCAGTGGCACGTCCACGGCGTCGGATGCGGGGATATGATGACCAGATTCAAGGCGCTGTTGTTGGGCTCCTCGGCCCTGATGATCCCGATCGGCGGTGCCTCCGCTGCCGATCTCCCGACAAGGAAGGCGGCGCCGGTCGAGTTCGTGCGCGTTTGCAACGCCTATGGCGCCGGTTTCTTCTACATTCCCGGAACAGATACTTGCATTCGCTTGTCCGGGAGGGCGCGTTATGACTTCCTGTATCAGACGAGCAAAGTCCGCACGGGCGGCGGCGGCGACCTCACCGGCTATCTCGGCCTGATGCGGCTGAACCTCGATTCGCGGACGCAGACCGACTACGGAACGCTACGCGCCTTCCTGCGCATCGACGTCGCCAATCGCAGCGGCCCGTTCCTGACCTCGGGATCCCGGCAGCGCGAGAGCTTGGCCATCGCGGGCCTGGGCGCCGACGCCTTCGGCCGCACGCAGACCTACGTCAACGCCGACAAGGCCTTCATCCAGTTCGCCGGGCTCACCGCGGGCCGCGCGTCCTCGTTCTTCGACTTCTACGCGCACGATTTCGAGCTGATCGGCGGCACGGCCGGTTCGGACACGTTCAGCACCAACCTGCTCGCCTACTCGGCGGTCCTCGGGAACGGCATCACGCTGAGTGCCTCGATGGAAGATCCGACCTACCGGCGCTTCCCGATCTTCGGCACCGGCTCGGCTGTCGGTGCCTTCACGGCCGGCGGCGGCTTCGCGGGCTACAGCAACGCCTTCAACCCGTTCACGCCCGCGACCTGGCTGGCGCCGATCGTCGTCGGGCCCGGAAACGTCGCCTTCGTCGACGTCACCCAGAAGAGCCGCATGCCGGACTTCATCGGTGTGGCCCGCATCGATCAGGCCTGGGGTTCGGCGCAGCTCTCCGCCGCCGTCCACGAGATCAATGCAGGAGACGCCGGCAGCACCGTCGCCGGCATCAGCACAGCGACGACCGGACTGGGCATCTCGCCCACGGGGCGCGCCTCGAACGCCTATGGCTGGGCGGTTCAGGGCGGCGTGAAGGTCAACCTGCCGTTCATCGCGACCGGCGACACGCTCTACCTGCAGGGCGCCTACGGACAGGGCGCCATCGCCTATACGGGCATCTCGAACTACACGGCTCCGTACGACGCCCTCGGCGCGGCGCCGGTCGGCGGCGGCTCGTTCGCGCAGTATTACGCGGACGCGGTGCTCAATCCCGCGACCGGCCGCCTCGAGCTGTCGACCTCGTTCTCCGCTGTCGCGTCCCTTCTCCATTACTGGTCGCCCGCCTGGCGGTCGGCCTTCTTCGGCAGCTACGCGCAGATCGACTACAACTCCAAGGGGCGCAACGCGCTGGGTCTCCTGGGCTTCGGCTTCGCCCCGGCGGGCGCCAGCGCGTCGAACGCTCTGGCCTTCTCCACCAGTCCCATCCTGCGGGGCAATAATCAGATGATCACCGGCGCCAGCCTGATCTGGACCCCGGTGAAGGACCTCGATATCGGCGTCGAGGGCGAGTACGTCCGCACGGCGCTCAACAGCGGCGTCACCCCCGACATCTCCAAGAACGCCCTGCGCTACGTCAATTCGCAGGATGCGGCCCAATTCCGGTTCCGCGTGCAGCGGGATTTCTGAACTGTTCCGACGAGTCTTCGACGGCGCATCGTCTGATCTTGAGCCCAGCCGCAAGGCTGGGCTTTTTTGTTTTGAGCGTCTTGTAAATCGTCGCGTTCATTCGGGTTCATTTAAAAATAAAAGATCTTTTGCTTGCGGTCGGCGGAGAATCCTGTACAACGGACTCAGCTCTTCAGCGGCTTGCTTCGCCGCCGAGCGAGCGGATGCTATGGTTTCAGAGTGGCTGGCCCGGGTACCAGGGCAGGGCCGGTCTGACCCAGAGCTTCAGACCCATAAGACTTCGCCGACCGGGCAACCGGTCGGCTTTTTCATGTCCGCTGCGGTTCCGCGCCGGAAGGCTCTGCCAGTCAGCCCCGGGCGCCGCGGGCCCGGAGCCCGGTCGCGGCAGGCGCGATGGAGGCCGTCCCAGGCCTCCGCACCGAGGAAAATTCAAAAATCCTTTCAAGATTGAACGCGGATCAAAGACGGAAAGAATTATTCCGCAATAAAATATAGAGTTTAAAGCGGTCTTCCCACATCTTACTCCCACGTCGCCGGCGAGCGACAGCTTCTGAAACGGGAGATCATCATGAAGACCATCATCCTGGCCTGCTCCATGGGCGCGGTGCTGATCGCGGGACCTGCTCTCGCCCAGGACCGCGGCGCGACGATCGATCCGAGCCTCATCATCCGGACGAACGGCAGCGGCCTCGACGCGTGGTCCGCCGCCGAGGGCAACGACAAGGCGGGCGGCATGTGGGAAGGCGCGACCGGCTACAGCGCCGCGATCCAACGGCCCACCGCCATCGAGACCGTCCCGGCCAATCGCCAGTGGAGCCGTCTCAACAGCCGCGAGCGCCACCACCGCCAGCCGTCCTACTGAGCCCCCCTCGACGGCACCGCGCCCGGCACATCCCGCGGGACGGGATTGGCCGGGCGCGACGGTGTCAGAGCGGAGCGGCCGGCAGGAGAGCGATGGACGGACTGTCCGAGACCGTGTGGGTCCAGCTGAGGGTCACGCGGCATCCGGTCCCGTCGCTGGCGATCGCGAAGGTGGCGCTGTGCAGCCGCGCGATGGAATCGACCAGGCTCAGGCCGATCCCGAATCCGCTCTTGTCGGTCTTCAGTGCCCCGCGGCGGTACCGGGCGCGAACGGCACTCAGCTCCTCCGCGGGGATGCCGCAGCCGGTATCCGTGACCTGGATGGCCGTCGGGTTCTGGAGCAGCGCGACCGTCACCTGTCCGCCGGCCGGCGTGAACTTCAGGGCATTGTCGATCAGGTTGCTCGCCGCCTCGAAGATCAGGCTGCGGTCGCCCTCGATCGCGCAGGTGTGGTCCGGCCGCTCCCAGAGGAGCGCGATGCCGCGCTCGATGGCCAGGGGCTCGTAATACTCCACCGCGTCCTCGAGCAGCCGCCCGAGATCGACCTGGGTGAAGCCCGACCGCCGCAGGCGGTCCTCCATCTCGGAGATGCGCAGGAGCGCCGAGAACCGGATGACGATGGTCTTGACCTCGGCCAGGACATCCTCGTTGCAGGCGCGGAAAGCCTCCACGCTGTCCGCCTTGCGCAGCGACCGCTCCAGCGTGCCCACGACCCGCGTCAGCGGCGTGCGCAGGTCGTGGGCGATGTTCTCGTTGACGCCCTTGATCTCCAGCATCAGCCGCTCGAGCTGATCCAGCATGTCGTTGACGACGCGGGTGAGGTGGGCGAGGTCGGCCGAGACGCCGCGGGTCGGGAGGCGCTCGCTCAGGTCGCCGCGCATGATGCGCTCGACCGCCTTGGTGATCGCATCGTTCTGCCGCAGTGAGCCGGCACCGAACACGACGGCACCGATCAGACCGATCACGATGGTGGCGGCCATGCCCCAGACGAAGGTCTCGACCAGCGCCTTCTCGAGGGCCTGAAGATCCTGGGCCGAGCGGCTCACCAGGACGTACTCGCCGCTCGGGAGCTGGGTGAGCTGGCTGAACAGCGTGCGGCTGCGGTGACCCAATGGCTGCAACAGGATGAACGGCCGGCCGATCGGCGCCTGGTCGGGGAAGGCGATCGGCGCGCCGGCGCGGCGCACGTGGTCGGGCCCGAACAGGACGAGCGGCCGCCCCCCCTCGGCGAAATCCTCCGACGCGTCGATCCGCTCGCGCAGCGCGCGCGGCGACAGGTTCAGGAGGTGCTTCGATTCCCACTCGACCCACTCGAACGCGGCCTTGCGGCCGTAGCTGCGCGTGTCGACGTAGAGGAAGCCCGACAGGGCGAGCGACGCGGTCCCGAAGGTCGCGAAGAACAGGCACGCGACACGAAAACCGCTGGTGCGCCGGACCTCAAGAAGGCGCACGGAGGATGAAGCCCGTGTTACGCACCGTGTGGATCCGCGGGTTCAGCCCGTCGGGATCGAGCTTCTTGCGGATCTTGCCGATATGGACGTCGATGACGCTCGACTGGTGATTGAAACTGTAGCCCCAGACCGACTCGAAGATCATCTTCCGGCTCACCAGCGTGCCGGCGTTCTCCATCAGGAACTCGATGATCGCGAACTCCTTCGGCAGGAGTTCGATCTCGCGGTCCGCGCAGTAGAGCACGCGCTCGATCAGATCCAGGCGGAGATCGCCGACGACGAGTTCGTTCACCGCCTCGGCCGCCATCTTGCGCCGGGCGAGCGCGTCGACGCGGGCGGTGAGTTCGATGAACTCGAACGGCTTGGCGAGATAGTCGTCGCCGCCGGCGCGCAGCCCGTCGACGCGCTCGTTGACGGCCGACAGGGCGCTGAGGATCAGGACCGGCGTCGAGACCTTGGCGGCGCGCAGCTCGGTGAGCAGCGACAGGCCATCGATCTCCGGTAGCATCCGGTCGAGCACGATCACGTCAAAGTTACCGTCGAGGGCCTTGCGTAATCCGATGCTGCCGCTCGGCGCCTCGTCCACCTGAAAACCGTATTCCGCGAGGGCCGACCCGATCTCGGCGGCGACCCTACGGTCGTCCTCGACTACCAATACGCTGGCCATCCGTTTTTCCTTCTTATTATGTATTCGCCGGCCCTGTCTGGTCTCCTGCGGCTCGGAGGGAGGGGTGGAATTATCCTCTTCGGTCCCGGAGTCAAATGGTGTCCGGTCGCGGCTGCCGGTCCGCGGAATCGAGGCGGCGAAGCTTACAGGGGCGCGGGGGATCTGGACCATGCGTCTCACTCCGCGCTCGCCTGCTCGGAGAGCTTGGCTGTCGGGGTCTGCGCGGCGACGGAGCCCCTGGTGAGGACGCGGCTGCCGTCCCGCAGGCCGGCCGGCGGATTGAGGACCACGGCCTCGCCGCTCTCGAGGCCGCTGCGCAGCTCGAGGCGCGTGCCGAGATCGCGCGCGATCGTGATCGGCCGGAGGCGCACGGTGTCGTCCGCACCGACCACGGCCACCCGCGTGCCGCCCGCGTCGAAGATGAGCGCCTCGGACGGCACGATCACGCGCGGATGGGTGCGCGGCACCTCGAAGGTGACGGCGACGTAGAGGCCAGGCCGCAGGACCCGGTCCGGATTGGCGACGTCGACCTCGGTGTCCAGCGTCCGCACCGAGGATTGGAGAGCCACCGAGCTGCGCGAGACCGTGCCGGCGAAGGTGCGGTCCGGGATCTGCGCGACCTGGACGCGCGCCTTCACTCCGTCGTGGATGCCCACGGCGGCCGATTGCGGCACCTGGACCGCGACGCGCAGGACGTCGGTGCTGTCGATGGTGAAGAGCGGCGACCCGGATCCGGCATCGCCGTGGACGAGATCGCCGACATCGACCTTGCGGGCGGTCACGATGCCGTCGAACGGTGCGACGACGTTCTCGAAGGTCGTCAGCGTGCGGAGCCGGTCGACGGTGGCCTGCTGGGCGGTGATGTTGGCCTCCGCGACCTTCACCTTCGCCTGCGCGGCGGCCAGGGAGGCGGTCGCGGTCAGCATACCGGCCCGGGTCTGGTCGGCATTCTGCTTCGAGGCCCAGCCTTGCCCGGCCAGGGTCGCGGTGCGGGCATCGGTGGCGTTCGCGAGCGTCACGCTGGCCTTGGCCTGCTCGACATCCGCCTGCGCGACCGCGAGCTGCGCCTTGAACTGGCCGAGCTGGGCCTCGGCCTGCCGGGCCTGCTGGTCGAGGTCCGGCGCGGCGATCCGGACCAGGAGATCGCCCTTCCTCACCCGCGACCCGATGTCGACCCGGCGCTCGGCGATGTAGCCGGTGGCGCGGGCGAAGATGTCGGCATGGTCGAAGGCCTCGGTCTGGCCCGGCAGGGTCAGCGTGATCGGCCCGTCATCCACCTGCGCCGGCCCGGTGCGGACCGTCGGAACGAAGTTCACGGCCTCGGCCTGGGTCTCCAGGGAGGCCTGGTAGGTTTCCCAATGGTGCCAGGCGCCGAGGCCGAGGGCGCTGCCGAGTGCCAGGAACGTCACGAGGAACGGGCGCTTGCGCGGCGGCGGCGGCACCGCGTGGACGAAGGCCTCGCCGGCCCCGTCCTGCCGCAGCGGGTCGATCTCGACCGCGTGCTGGTGCGCCCGCGCGGCAGCCTCAGCGCCGCTCCCGGGGGCGTCGGTGAATCGGGTCATCAATAATCCTCGAGGGGCTTGATCGGGTTGCGGCGGAGCAGGGTGTAGAGAAGGGGGACGAAGAGCAGGGTCGAGACGGTGCCCATCCCGATCCCGCCCATGACCGCGCGGGCGAGGGCGGCGTTCTGCTCGGCGCCCTCGCCGGCCCCGATCGCCATCGGGATCAGGCCCAGGAACATCGCGGAGGCGGTCATGAGCACCGGCCGGAGGCGGGTATGGCCGGCCATCAGCGCGGCCTCGCGGGCCGAGCAGCCGGTGGCCTCGCGGTGCTCCTTGGCGAAGGTGACGAGCAGGATCGAGTTCGCGCTCGCCACGCCGACCGACATGATCGCGCCGAACAGGGCGGGGATCGAGAACGCCGTGCTGGTGATGAACAGGCTCATCACGATGCCGCAGAAGGCCAGCGGCAGGGCGGCGATGACCACGAAGGGATCGATCCAGGTCTGGTAGTTCAGGACGAGGAGCAGGTAGACCGCCACCAGCGCGATCCCCAGCCCGAGCTCGATGCGCGAGAACGCGCTCTCCATGCTCTCGATCTGACCGCGGACATGGATCTTGTCCGGGGCCGGGAGCCGGACCTGCTCCTCGGCGACGATCCGGTCCACGGCGTTGCGGACGCTGCCGAGATCGGCGTTCTGGACGTTGGCGAGGATGTCGAAGGTCGGCTGCTGATTGACGTGGTTGATGACCGTCTGCTCCGGCTGCCGCTGCATCGTGGCGATGTTCGACAGCAGGATCGGGATGCCGGGCCGGTCCTGCGCGGTCGCGTGCACCGAGACCGGCGTGTTCATCAGCTGCGCGATGTCGGCGTTGCGCCATTCCGGCGTCTGAACCCAGAGCTGGTACGGCATGCCGGACTTGGGATCGGCCCAGAAGTTCGGGCTGACCTGGAAGGAGCCGGAGAGCGAGACGTTGAGGTTCTGCGCGATGGACTGCTCGCTGACGCCCATCTCGGAGGCCAGCCTGCGGTCGACGTTCACGTACATCTGCGGGGCGTCGACGACCTGATGCAGGTGGACGTCGACGGCACCCCGGACGGCCGCGATGCGGCGGACGAGGTCCTGCGCCACCGCGAGGTCCTCGGCATCGTGCCGCCCGGAGACCTGCACGTCGATCTGCGCGACGGTCCCGAAATTCAGGATCTGCGTGATGATGTCGGACGGCTGGAAGTAGAAGATGCCCTCGGGGAACGCCTGGTGCAGGACCCGGCGCAGCCGCTTCTCGTAGAATGAGATCGGCTTGTGCTCGCCCTTCAGGTTGATGAGCATCTGCCCGTCGTTGTACGCGACGAACGAGGCGTCCAGGAAGGCGAAGTTGTAGTTGGAGGCCGGGAGGCCGATGTTATCCAGGATAAGCCCGAGCTCGTCCTTCGGGACCACCTGCCGGACCACGTCCTCGACCTGCGCGAAGGTCTTCTCCGCCTGCTCGATCCGCTCCCCCGGACGCGTGCGGATATGCAGGGTCATCTGGCTGGCTTCGATCTGCGGAAAGTAGTCCTGGCCGACGAAGGGGAAGATCGCGGCCGTCACCGCGAAGACGGCGAGCGCGCCGCACAGCGCGCGGGCCGGATGGCCGAGCACCGCGGCGAGGAGGCCGACATAGCCGGCGTGGAAGCGCGCGAAGCCGCGCTCGAACGCGTTGCGGAAGGCCAGGGCGCCGCGCAGCGGATACCGGAGCGCCCAGCCGACCGGCCGGGTCGCGACGCCGAGGACCCGGCCGAGGACCGAGCGGCGGCGGGGTGGCGACACGCGGTCGGCCGCGGCGGCCGCGCCGCCGTGATGCCGGGCGTATTCCGGGGCGACGAGGACGTCGATGAGGATCGCCACCAGCGTCCGCGACAGGAGGTAGGAGGTCAGCATCGCGAAGACGACCGCCTCGGCCTGCGGGACGAAGAGGTAGCGGGGCGCGTCGGTGAGGAAGAAGACGGCCGAGAAGGCCGAGCAGATCGCCAGCGTGGAGATCAGGGCCGGCTTGGCGATGCCGGCCACGCCCTCCACCACCGAGCGCCGGAAGGAGAAGCCCTCCTCGAACATCCGGTAGGTGTTCTCGATGGCCACCGTCGCGTCGTCCACCAGGATGCCGACGGCCAGGGCGAGGCCGCCCAGCGTCATGACGTTGATGGTCTGGCCGAGGGCGACCAGGATCGACAGGGACGTCAGGATGCAGAGCGGGATCGAGACCAGCACCACGATGGTCGACCGCCAGGAGCCCAGGAACAGCAGGATGGCGAGGCCGGTGAGCCCGGCCGCGATCACCGCCTCGCGCACCACGTCGGAGATGGCGTCGGAGACGAAGACCGACTGATCGAACAGCGGCGTGATGGTCATGCCCTTCGGCGCGGCCGCGTGGATGTCCGGCAGGGCGGCCTTGACGGCGTTCACGACGTCGAGGGTCGAGGCCGCGCCGTTCTTGAGGACCTGGAGGAGCACGGAGTGGTGGCCGTCGGCGCGGACGATGTTGATCTGCGGGGGGGAACCGTCGCGGACGTGGGCGACGTCGCGCAGCAGGACCGGCTGGTTGTTCTCGACCTTGATCGGAATGCGGTTGAGCTGATCGACCAGCTGAGGGCTCGAATTCAGCCGCACCGTGTATTGCTGCGTCCCGATCTTCGCGAGGCCCGAGGGCACGACGAGGTTCTGCTTGAGGACCGCGTTCAGGACATCGAGCGGCGTCATGCCGATCGCGCGCAACTTGGCGGGGTCGAGGTCGACCATGACCTGACGCGGCGCGCCGCCGTAAGGGGAGGGCAGCGTGGAGCCCGGCACCTCGGCGAGCCGCCGCCGGGTCCGGTACTGCGCGTAGTCGAAGACCCTGGTGAGCGGCAGCTTGGGGGACGACAGCGCCATCTGGATGACCGGCACCGAGGAGGCTGAGAAGCGCATGATGACGGGGGGCTGCACGCCCGGCGGCATGCGCGAGCGGATCGCGTTCATCGCCGAGTCGACCTGGGTCATCGCCAGATCGATGCTGACGGCGGAGTCGAAGTAGATCCGCTCGGTGACCGTGCCCTGGATCGATGTCGATTCGATTCGCCGGATGTTGTTCACGTTGCTCGACAGCGAGAACTCGCTGTAGTTCGTGATGCGCTGGACCATGTCGGTCGCGTCGAGACCGTTGTAGGTCCACACCACGACCACCACCGGAATATCGACGGCGGGGAGCACGTCCTTCGGCGCCACGGCGATCGAGCCGAGGCCCGCGAGGAACATGAGGACGGCAAGAACATAGAAGCTCTTGCGGAACTTCAGAGCGAACCGGACGAGTTCCATGTGATCAGTCGGGTGTCCCGCCGTGATCCGGCTCCCGTCGCGCGGCGTGTCTGCGCGGACGATGGGCCGATCAAGCCTCGTTTGCGAAGAAAAAACGGGACGTATGCCCCGCTCGCGACAGATATAGAGTTCGCAAAACCGCGGTACGAATGAATTCGGAGCGACAAACTAAAGCTGATTTAAGGAACTTAAAACGGCGTTGGCTCTCTAAAGCGTGAGGCGTGCCGGTCGCCGGACCCTCCTCCGATACACGCCGCGGCCGCACATCGGCGCGTCAGGAATTGAAAAAGATTTTGGAAAAAAATCCGGCTTTTACTGCTGAAAAGCTTATTTGATTGCAGCTCGCGGCCATCTTGCACGATCTTGGTGAGACCGGGACGGGCGGATCGGACAACGGCGCCTCGCGACCACGACGCGAACCCGCCGGGAAAGGCCGAACACGGGCGCGCGGCAGACCGTCAGTCCGCTCGAGCAGAACGGCCGCGCATCCCGCGGCGGTGACGACATTCCAGCCTGGATAGATTGGGCGCACGGATCGCCGCCCCGCCGATCTCGTGCGCTCGGGGAGGAGCGCGCCGATGAACAGACGATGCCTCTGGCTTCTGGTCCCGGCGCTGTCGCTGCCGCTTCAGGTCAGCGCCGCGCTCTCCGAGAGCGATATGCCGGCCGGCGGCGCCTTCATGAGCAGCTACACCTCGGATCCCTACTTCGATCCGCGGTCGCGGTACTCGCAGGTCCACTCCGCCGGAGACATCGGCGGGCAGCCGATGCTGGCCGAGCCGGGCGACGCCCCGGCGCCCTGCAGGCTCTTCGACACGGCCTGCGCGGACGCCTTCGAGCGCTCACGCCCCCACGCGTATCGCTGAACGGGCGCCGGACCGCCGCCATCCGGACGGACGGGGATCAGGCCAGATAGTCGTGCAGCACCTCGCCGTAGGGGAGCGTGAAATCGACGATCTGGTGCCGCCCGCGCACGATCCGGCGCACCGGAAGGTCGGCGACCCGGCAATTGACGTGCGGGATGAGGTGGAGCCGGGCCTCGCCGTCCCAGGCGCCGTGGACGACCACGTCGCGGAGCCGGTATCCGACGAGCTGGGCCACCTTCGGTGAGCCGTCCACGTCTGGAATGAGCTTCAGGTTGACGTTGAGGTGACCGATCCCCTCGCGCACCGCGTCGAGGCTGTCCTCCAGGCTGCGGTGCTTGTAGGTCATCGTGCCCATGGCCACGCGCTCGTCGTCGTAGTGCAGCGTCCCGGTCAGCGTGTCCTTCTTCACGGAGAGCCGCGGGATCCCGTACTTCTTGGGGAATCCCCAGATCTCGCGCCCGGCGGTGATCGGCGGCTCGTCATCGAGATACATCTGGACGGAGAAATTGCAGGGCTGCCCCTTGTAGGTCGCGACGATCGCCGAGCCGCTCTCCTCGTAATCTCCGAAGCCGGAGGAATCCGGCATCTTCATCCACTCGTAGAAGGCGAGGTTACCCGGTGCCGGTTCGAGCGGTTCCGGCAGGGCCGCCCGCAGGGCGTCGGGATCGGTCTCGTAGGTGATGATCAGGTACTCGCGCCGGACGAACCGGTAGGGGCCGCGCGGGTAGCTCGGGCTGAAGGCCGGCATCGAGGGGGCACGGAGGATCTCGTCGCGTGTCATGGCCGCTGCTCTGCTGCGTGAACTGGGACTCAGTCGCGGGCGTCCCGCGTCAGATCGAAGACGGTGATGCCGTCGGCGTCGCGGGCCTGGTCGAGCCAGCCGCGGTGCCGGAAGGCACGGCGGATGTCACCGAGGCCGGCCGCCCAATGGTCCAGCATGGTCCGCCGGGAGAACTCGTAATCCTTGGCGTTCCCTTCGTAGGTCTTGCGCCGGTAGATCACCTGCATGATCGTCACGGCGGTCTGGCGGCTCATGTCGGACAGGAGGGCGACGTCCGGATCGTCCCGCAGTTCGGGCGGCAGCCTCTCGACCAGGCGTCGGAAGGCCGCCTTCGCCTTCCGGGTCCGCACCGCCGCGTCCGTGTTCAGGCGGGTGCGGCTGGAGTAGCGGATGTCCTTCTCCCGCTCGGCCGCCTCGGACAGGGTCCGCGGCATCGGTCCGCGCGCCGGGAACAGGTCGACCTGGACGATCTGGAGATCCCGCGTCCGCTCCTGGTCGAGGACGTACTCGAGCGGCGTGTTCGAGACGAGGCCGCCGTCCCAGTAATGCTCGCCGTCGATCTCCACGGGCGGAAAGCCCGGCGGGAGCGCGCCCGACGCCATGATGTGCTCGGGGCCGATCCTGTCCCGCGTGTTGTCGAAATAGGCGAAGTTGCCGGTGCGCACGTTGACCGCGCCCACGCTCAGGCGCACGGCGCCGGCGTTGATGCGGTCGAAGTCGACGAGCCGCTCCAGCGTGCCCCTCAGCGCGCCGCTGTCGTAGAGACTGAGCGCCTGCGGCGCCCCCGGCGGATAGAACGGGGCCGGCGGCCATCGCGGCGTGAAGAAGCCGGGCACGCCGAATCCCGCGACCAGGGCGGCGCTGGCCTCGTTGAACCAGGACCGCGCCCGATCGCCCGGGAAGAGCGGGACGCCCTGCAGGCCGGACGACACGAGGTTCCAGAAGGCCCGCAGCCGCTCGGCGCGGCGCTCGACCGGGTTACCGGCGATCAGTGCGGCGTTGATCGCCCCGATGCTGATGCCCGCCACCCAGTCCGGTGCGAGACCGCAGGCGCAGAGGCCCTCGTGGACGCCGGCCTGGTAGGAGCCCAGCGCTCCGCCGCCCTGCAGAACGAGGACGGGCATCGCATCGGCAACCGACCTATCCGGCATCGTCCAGGGCCCGCTCCGCGCTCGAATCCGGTCTCGGATGGCGGGCAGGGTACCCGGCCGACGCGGGGCGCTTCAACCGCGGCGGACAGTCCCGGGGACGCGGCGCCGGCCGGGCACGGGCCGCCCGCGCCCGGCCGGGCGGCGAACACGCAAATCTGTGAATTCTTGGATCAAGTTATTTCGCAGCGCATGAGCGCGCTCTATGCCGTCGAGAATCGCACGCTGAGCGCGCGCTGGACAGGCGATGATTGAACAGGCTCCGAGGATCGCGCGGGAATTCCATGTCGGCGTCGGCGGCGACCGCTGGTCCCTGATGCGCGACGTCCCGACCGGGCAGCCCTACATCGCCCATCGGCCCGGAGCCGACATGCCGGAGGTGCAATTGGACCTCGGGTCGTTCCTCGTGCTGTTCACCGGCGAGGAGCGGGAGAAGCTGCTCAGCCTGATCGCGTCGCTGCTGCCGGACTCCGGGGCGCGCGAGGACGCGGGCGATCGGCCCGCCACAGCGCGGCCGCGGCCGTTCGTGTCGCGGTGGCTTCCGAATCGGTAGTGGAAAGCCCCGGGTTCAGCCGGAACGACACCGGTTCTAGGCGCAATTGGGCCCAGTTTGTGAACGGCTCATTGATCGGTTGTCCCCTAAGCTCCGGCGCTTGAGCGCGGAGTACTTATGGATAACCAGCGCAACGCCCGGCGCGTCTCCGTCAACCTGAACGGACGGATCTCGGTCGCGGGCCATCCCGCCATCCCCTGCGTGGTGCACGACATGTCGCGGTGGGGCGTCCGCCTGAGACTCGTCGGGACCGAGCGGGTTCCCCCGGCATTTACCCTGACGATCGACGCCACCGACACGGTGATCGGCTGCGAGACGGTCTGGAAGAACGCCGACGAGATCGGGGCCCTCACCGACCTGATGGAGTGAGGGCCGGCCGGTCGCGGCGATCGCCCCGGATCGCGTGAACACTCAGCCGAGATCGTAGAAGCCGGGGCTCCGCGCGATCGGCGGCCGGTCGGCCAGTGCCGCGAGGTCCGGTTTCGGGCGGGTCAGCTCCGGCTGGTCGGCGCAACGCGCCTCGATGGCCGCCGCCGCAGCGAGCAGGGCGGCGTCGCCGCCGCGGCGGGCCACGACCTGCACGCCGAAGGGCAGGCCGGCCTCGTCGACGCCGAGGGGCAGGCTGATCGCCGGGTGGCCGGCGAGGGTCACGCCGTAGGCCAGGGCCAGCCAGTGGAAGTACGAGCGCGTGGCGGCACCGTCGATCCGGGCCGGGTACAGCTCGCTCCAGGGGCGCGGCGAGAGGGTGATGGTCGGGCTGATCAGCAGGTCGTAGCGGCCGAAGAAGGCGACGAAACTCCGGTAGATGGTGGTCTGGAGGCTCGCCGCGCGGGCGTAGTCGGCGAGGGTGTAGCCGAGGCCCTCCTCGACATTCGCGCGGACGTTCGGGCCGAGCCGCTGCGGCCGGGTGCGGTAATTGTCGAGGTGCAGGGCGAGGAACTGCGCGGCCCGCAGGATCGCGAAGGCCTCATCCGCCCCCGCGCAGTCCGGCGTCGCCGCCTCGGCGGCGGCGAAGAGCGGCGACAGCGACGCGACGCGCCGGCGGAAGACCCGCCGGACGTGCTGCTCGGTCGGCGCGAAGCCGAAATCTTCCGTGAACGCGACGCGGAGCGCGCCGAGGTCGAGCGCGTGGGGCGGGTCGTAGCGCTCCGCGCGCCCGCGCACGGGCTCGCCGGGCAGCGTGTACGCCAGCGGATCGCGCGGATCGTCGTCGGCCATCACGCCGAGCATCAGGGCGGCGTCGCCGACCGTCCGGGCCATGGGCCCGTTCACCGGGAGATTGGCCCAGCCGAGCCCGCGCCGCTCGTTCGGGACGAGACCGGAAGAGGGGCGCATCCCGACGATCCCCGCGTAGGCGGCCGGGTTGCGCAGCGATCCCCCGGTATCCGAACCGGACGCGAGCGGGACCATGCCGCAGGCGAGGGCGACCGCCGAGCCGCCGGACGAGCCCGCCGCGGAGAGCGTCGGATCGAAGGCGTTGCCGGTCGCACCGTGGACGGTGTTGCGCGTGTTCGCGCCCGCCGCGAATTCGGGCGTGTTGGTCTTGGCGAGCACGATGGCGCCGGCGGCGCGCAGGCGCGCCACGACGCCGAGGTCCCGGGCCGGGACGTTGTCGGCGTGGATCGGGCTGCCGTAGGTCGTGCGCAGCCCGGCCGTGTCCTCGGTGTCCTTGATGCCGACCGGGAGGCCGTGGAGCGGGCCCAGGGGCTCGCCGCCGCGTACCGCGGCCTCCGCGCGCCGCGCCGCTTCCCGCGCCCGCTCGGTGTCGAGGGCCACCACCGCGTTCACCGCCGGGTTGATCCGGGCGATCCGGTCGAGACACGCGTCCAGGAGTTCGACGGGGGAGATGTCTCCGCGCCCGATGAGGCGGCGCAGGTCCACAGCGGACAGGTCGCAAAGGTCGGTCACGGCGGGATCTCCCTCGGGATTGAACGGGCGGATCGCTGGAACCCTGCTTCAGGCCGCCTGCGGCAGGGCAGCGGTGGAGCGGCTGCGGATCGTCAGGGCGACCAGGGTCGCGACGGCCGCGGCGGTCAGCAGGAAGTCGAACGCGGCGTCGTAGGTGCCGTAATGGTCGACGAGCACGCCCATCACCAGCGGCGCGATGAAGCCGGCGCACTGGCCGCCCAGATTGACCATGCCGACGCTGGTGCCGATCTGGTCGTCGCGCATGAGCTTGGTCGGCAGGGCGAAGGCCGCGGCGAAGACGAACGACTTGAAGAAGTAGGTGATCGACTGGAAGGTGATCACCCCCGCGATCGTCGGTGCCTTGTACATCAGGTACAGGAAGATTCCGGTCAGCACCGTGCTGACCACGATCATGTACTTCTCCCGGCCGTCGAAGAACCGGATCATGACCCAGCCGCCGATCGCCGTTGCGATGCTTGCCATGACGAAGGGGAGGGGGGTCAGCAGGCCGACCGCCTTGAGGTCGAGGCCGCGCGCCTGGAGCAGGTAGGTGGGCATCCAGGCGTCGAGGCCCTTGTTGATGCAGCCGAGGCCGAACCAGACGAGCATCAGCTGCCACAGGAGCGGGTTGCGGAGCAGCGCGCGCGACGGAGCCGACCGGCCGCGTCCGGAGCGGGCGGTGCCGGAGGCCTGCGCGGGCGGGCGGTGCGGGATCAGCCGATAATAGACGAGCCCGAAGATCAGGCCCGCGGCGCCGACCACGAAGAAGGCGTGGCGCCAGCCGAAGTAGATCAGCAGCGGGGCCATCACCAGCGGCGCGAGCAGGCTTCCGACGTAGTTCGACGAGATCATCAGCGACGACATCTTCGGGCGTGCCGGCCCCGTGAACTGCTCGGACACGGCCTTGATGCAGGCCGCGGGAAAGCCGCCCTCGGCCAGGCCGAAGATCAGCCGGATCGCGATCAGGGACGTGAACGACCACGCGAGGCCGGTCAGGGCGGTGAAGATCGACCACGCGACGGCCGTGCCGATGACGACGTATTTCGAGCCGAACCGGTCCGCGAGCCAGCCCCCGGGCAGCTGCATCAGCGAGTAGCCGAAGAAGAAGACGCTGAGGACGACGCCGTACTCGGTCGGGCTCAGGCCGAATTCCCGGCCGATCTGGGTCAGGGCCAGGGCGATCGCGGCGCGGTCCACGTAGGAGATGCAGTAGGCGGCGTAGAGCAGCGCGAAGCCCAGGTACGGGCGGCCCGGTTGCGCGGGCTGGGCGGGGTCCATGGTCTGGCTCCGGTTCGATGATGCGCGCGCGGAGCCGAGACCCCGCGCGGGTCTGCCAAGTCGGGCCCGGCCGAGGCGCGGGTGCCGTTCCTCGACCACGAACTCGTCGAGCTGGCGGCCCGCATCCCGGCGGAGCTCAAGGTCCGGGACGGCGGCAAGTACATCCTGAAGGAGGCCGCGCGGGCGGTCGTCCCGGCCGAGGTGATCGACCGCAAGAAGGGGTACTTCCCGGTTCCGGCGCTGAAGCACATCCGCGGCCCGTTCCTCGACTACGTCCGCGATATCCTCGACGCCGCCCCCCGCAGGGCGAGGTCGGCGCGCGCAGCAGCGGGCAGCGTCGCGGCGTAGCGCCCGGCCGCCGCGAACCCGGCCGCCGCCGAGGGCTCCAGGCGGAGGCCCGCCTCGGTCCACATCACCTTGAGCCAGCGGTAGAGCGCGTCGTCGGGCACCGTGACCACGGCCGCGACGAGCTTCTCGAGCGTCCGGGCGACCAGCATCGACGCGGAGGCGCAGGCCAGCCCGTCCGCCGCCGTGCGATTGTCGAGGCCGACCTCGTAGACGCTCACCGAGCGGTCGAGACCGGCCGCGAGCTGGACCAGCATGCACGGGGACGCGACGGGCTCGACGAAGACCGGGCGCACGGCGTCACCGAACAGCAGCTTCAGGCCGAAGGCGACGCCGCCCGGCGCCCCGCCGACGCCGCAGGGCAGGTAGACGAACAGGGGACGCGCCGGCCCGACCGCGATTCCGGCCTCCGCGAGCTGGCGCTGCAGGTCGAGGGCCGCGGCCGCGTAGCCGAGGAACAGATCGACGGAATCCTCGTCGTCGACGAAGTGGGCGTCTGCCCGGCCGGCGAAGGCGCCGCGCGCCGCCGCGACCGCGGCGCCGTAATCGCCGCGATGCTCGACGACGCGGGCTCCGAGTTCGCGCAGGCGCTGCTTCTTCCACGCCTTGGCGTCGTGGGACATGTGGACCTCGACCGCGAAGCCGAGCGCCCGGCCCATCAGCCCGACGCTGAAGCCGAGGTTGCCGGTGCTGCCGACCGCGATGACGTGGCGGGCGAACAGGGCGCGGAACTCCGGGTCGGCGAAGGCCGCGTAGGATCGCCCCTCGGCGATGAGCCCGGCCCGATCGGCCAGCGCCTCGGCGTAGGCCAGGACCTCGTAGACGCCGCCGCGCGCCTTGATGCAGCCGGTGACCGGCAGCGCGTGGTCGGCCTTCACGAGCACGCGCCCGTCGGCGCCGTCCAGGATCTCCCGCGACAGGCGTCCTTCGAGCCGGCCGAGCGGCGAATCGATCCGGCCGGCGCCCTCTTCGGGGAAGAGGCGTGCCAGGAGCGGTGCGAAGCGCTGCCAGCGCGCCGCGGCCCCGTCCACGTCGGCGCGGCCGATCGCGAGCCCGGGCAGGACCGACGCCGTGGCGTCCAGCGCCGGGTTGGTCCAGATCGTCGGGCCGGCGCACCTCACCGCCTCCGGGATCCGGTCGACCCACGCTCGGTTCTGCATCTCGCTGGCCGCTGCCATGGCGCTTCCGATCCTGCTCGGTCCGTGCGCGCCGAACCTGCGCGAAAGTCGGGGAGGCGGCCAATTATATTCTCTGGCGCGGACTATTAGGCCAGCTTATGGTCGGGTATGCCCGTAAGGCTCGACGCGCGCCTCGCCGGCGACCTGTTCTTCTTCCGCGCCCTGGTCGAGGCGGGCGGCTTCGCCAAGGCCGGCGATCGCCTGGCGGTCACGCAGAGCGCGGTCACGCAGCGGATCCAGCGGCTGGAGCAGCGCCTGGGATACGCCCTGCTGGAGCGGGGTGCCCGGGAGATCCGCCTGACCGCCGAGGGCCACGACCTGTACGCCGCGGCGCGGAGCGGATTCGACGGCATGGGCGAGGCCCTGCTCCGGGCGGAACGGCGCGAGGGCCGGGAGACGCTGCGGATCAGCTGCATCCCGTCCCTGGCCTCGGAATGGCTCGCCCCCCGCCTGAGGGCCTTCAGCGACACGCATCCCGACATCGACGTCGCCGTCTTCGGGGAGACCCACGACCTGGATCCGGGACGCATGGTGCGGGCCGGCGTCGACGTGGCGATCCGCTACGGCCCGGCCCCGCCCGCCGGCGCGACGATCGTCTTCGACCATCCCGAACCGGTCTACCCGGTCTGCGCCCCGGCCTACCGCGACGCGGCGGCGGAGCCCGGCGGGGCCGTCGTCCTGCTCCACGACGCGACGCCGTGGGAGGCCGCCGCGAGCGTCTCGGAGGAGTGGGATCGCTGGATCCGCATCCACGGCCCGCCCCGGGACGGCCGGATCCAGAACCTCTACTTCAACCTCGCGCAGCTGGCGCTGCGGGCTTCGCTCGGCGGCTCGGGCATCGCGCTGGGCCGGTCGCTGATCGTCGCGCCCTATCGCGCCGACGGGCGCCTCGTGCCCGCCTGCGGCGGGGCTGTCATGAGCGGGCTCCGGTATTTCGTCCTGGTGCGAGCCCTGCCGCCCGCGGGTCCGGCGGCGGCGTTCGTGGACTGGCTGGGCCGGACCATGGCCGGCCCGAGCCGGTAAGCCCGGACGCGGCGCCGGACTGCCGAGGGGGACGCGTCCCGGGCGGGTGGCTATCGGCGGCCGGACAGGCCCGTCGACAGCGCGGCGGCGAGGTGAGCGACGAAGGCGTTCACCTTGGGACTGACGAGGCGCCGGGACGTGTGGAGCGCCCAGAGCTCCGTCGGCGGCCCCTCCAGCCAGCCCCAGCAGGCCAGGCGCCCGGCGGCCACGTCGCCCCCGACGAGCGAGCGCGGCAGCAGGGCCGCGCCGGCGCCCGCCACNACCGGTGGAGACCAGCCGCGGCGCGCGGCGCGGCTACCGGGTGCCGAAGGAGCCTTTCATTCTGGACCCGCTGCTGTAGAGGGCGGAGGCCGGCACGCCGTCGCGGTGCCGCGCGCCCGGTGCCCCGGTCGGGAACGGTCATCGGCGCGCGCCCGCCGCGGCGCGCGGCGGGGTGTTTCACGGGAAACAGCCCGCGTTCCGGCACGGACGACACGCGGCGACGAGACACGGCCGAGATGCACCATTTCCACTATCGCGACGGCCGCCTGCACGCCGAGGAGGTCGACCTGACCGGCCTCGCCGCGGAGGTCGGCACACCGTTCTACTGCTACAGTACCGCCACGCTGGAGCGGCACTACCGCGTCTTCGCGGAGGCGTTCGCGGGCGACGACGCGCTGGTCTGCTTCGCCATGAAGGCGAACTCGAACCAGGCCGTCCTGCGGGCCCTCGCGGCCCGGGGCGCGGGGATGGACATCGTCTCGGGCGGCGAGTTGCGGCGGGCGCTGGCCGCCGGCGTGGATCCCGCCAAGATCGTGTTCTCGGGCGTGGGCAAGACCCGCGCCGAGATGGCGGCCGCGCTCGAAGCCGGCATCTTCTGCTTCAACGTCGAGAGCGAGCCGGAGCTCGCGGTCCTGTCCGAGGTGGCCGTGGGTCTCGGCCTCCGGGCGCCGGTCTCGGTCCGGGTGAACCCCGACGTGGATGCCGGCACGCACGCCAAGATCTCGACCGGCAAGTACGAGAACAAGTTCGGCATCCCGATCACCCGGGCGCCGGCGGTCTACGCCGCCGCTTCCGCCCTGCCGGGCATCGCGGTGCACGGCGTCGACATGCATATCGGCAGCCAGATCACCGATCTGGCGCCCTTCGCCGACGCGGCCCGGCTGCTCGCCGGCCTCGCGCGGGAGCTTCTGGCGGCCGGGCACCCCCTGCACCACATCGACTTCGGCGGCGGCCTCGGGATTCCCTACCGCGACGACAACGCGCCGCCGCCGGACCCCGCCGCGCTGGCCGCGACCCTGCGGCCGCATTTCGCCCCCCTCGGCCTGCGCCCGGTCTTCGAGATCGGCCGGATGATCGTCGGCAATGCCGGGATCCTGCTGACGCGGGTGCTCTACGTGAAGCACAGCGCGGGGCGGACCTTCGTGATCGTCGACGCGGCGATGAACGACCTGATCCGCCCGACCCTGTACGAGGCCTATCACGGCCTGCGGCCGGTCATCGAGCCGGGGTCCGAGACCCCGCGCCGCGTCGCCGACGTGGTCGGCCCGGTCTGCGAGAGCGGCGACTATCTCGCCCTCAACCGCGAGATGCCGGAGGTGAAGCCCGGCGACCTGATCGCCGTGATGAGCGCCGGCGCCTACGGGGCCGTGCAGTCCTGCACCTACAACACCCGGCCCCTGGTACCGGAGGTTCTGGTGCGGGGCGACCGGGCGGCCGTGGTGCGCCCGCGCGTCGACGTCGACGCGCTGATCGCCCTCGACCGGGTGCCGGACTGGCTCGCGTGAGCCGCGCTGCGGCGGGTGCCGCCGCCCCGATGCGGGGACCCGACGGGCCGCTGCCGCTGTCGGTCTTCATCATCGCCCACAACGAGGCGGACCGGATCGGCGCGACGATCCGGGCGGTGCGCGACCTGACCGACGATCTGGTGGTGGTCGATTCGGGTTCCACGGACGGGACGCAGGCGCTGGCCGAGTCGCTGGGGGCGCGGGTGCTGCACCATCCCTGGCCGGGCTACGGCCCGCAGAAGCGCTTCGCCGAGGAGCAGTGCCGGCACGTCTGGCTCCTGAACGTCGACGCCGACGAGGTGGTGCCGCCGGATCTGGTCCGGGAAATCCGGGGCCTGTGGGCCGCGGGCGAGCCGCGCCGGCCGGCGTGGCGGATCTGCATCGCCGAGATCTTCCCCGGCGAGGGCCGGCCGCACCCGCTCGCCTACACGCTGACGCCGGTCCGGCTCTATCGGAAGGACCGCGGCCGCTACGCCGCCTCGCCGGTCCACGACCGGGTGGCGCTGGAGCCGGGGGTGAATCCGGGCCGGCTCCGGGGCGTGATCCACCATTTCTCGGTGCGCTCGCTCGGCGACCAGCTCGACAAGCTGAACCGCTACTCCGACCAGCAGGCGGACGACCTGGACTCGCGAGGCGTGGTGATCCCGACGTGGCGGGTGTTCGTCGAGCTGCCGGGCAATTTCCTGAAGGCCTATCTCGGCCGCCGCCACTTCGTGCGGGGCACCTACGGCTTCCTGACGGCGATGAACTACGCGATCTCGCGGCATCTGCGCGTCGCCAAGCACGTCGAGCGCCGCCGCGTGGCCGCCGCCCGCCACGATCGGGTTGACCCGCCGGATCCGACCTTCTAGAGCCAGAGCGCCGGAGACGTGGCCGAGCGGCTGAAGGCACTCGTTTGCTAAATGAGCATACCCAGAAATGGGTATCGAGGGTTCGAATCCCTCCGTCTCCGCCATCAAGCCCTAAGACATTGTAGAAAAAGGGTTTTTCTCGCTTCGCCCGACCCGCTTTCGTGGCACGGTGTCACCGTAGCCGAGAGGTGATGGGGCCCGCGGTGCGGCGCGTCGACCATCTGCGATGCCGCTATGGGCGCTGGTCCGTGCGACTCAGGGTGCCGGCCCACCTCGTCGCCACGATCGGTCGGACCCATCTCGTCCGATCTCTCGACACCGAAAACGAGAGTTCACGCCGGAGTTCAAACGCGAAGCGGTCGCCCTGCCGGAGAGCGGCGGCCGGCCGCAGATGCGGGTCGCGGCCGAGCTCGGGATCCAGCCTGCGATGCTGAGGCAAGGGTGCGCCACGCTGAAGGGGGCGGCGCCCCGGCCGCGCTCTGCCGGATCGACGGGAGCCTCGCCGCCGAGCCCGGTCGCGTCCCCGTCCGATCAGGCCGCCGAGATCGCCCGACTGCGGCGGGAGCTCGACCGCACGCGCACGGAGCGCGACGTGATAGAAGAGCCGTCGGCATCTGCGCGGAGATGCCCGAGTGACCTTCGCCGTCATCGAGCAGCATGCGCGGCCTTGGCCGGTGCGTCTCATGTGCCGCGTGCTCGGAGTCTCACGCAGCGGCTTCTACGGATGGCGGTCACGGCCCGCGAGCGCCCGCTCCACGCGCAGCCGTGCGGATCTCGAAAGCGGACGCATGATCCGCCGCTCCTGCGGGAATGGTGCGACCGAGCGCCGCCCGAGCCGACAAGCGCCGACAGACGCGAGTGCCTGCCAAGTTCAATCAAACTTCGGACGCTCGTGCGCACGCGGCGAGGACGGCGTACCGGGGACGAGGCGCCGGCGAGATGCCGTCGGCCTCCGACGAGCCCTGGCTCCTGGCGGGCCGCGTCATGACGCGGCGGTGACGTGCGTTCGGAACAAGGTTGCCAGCGTCCGCAAGCTCTTGCTGTGCGGCTCAGCCAGCGAGACGGTGCAGACGCTCGGATCGACGTCGGGAAAGGGAGCGGTGATGCGCACTGTGCGCGCATCGACTTTCAGGACGGGAGCACGCCACGCCTGACCGTCCGCGGTCCGAATGACCGCGAAAATCTCCTTCGGAAGCCTTGGAGACACGGGCGAGAATTCGACTTCCGCAGCCCAGAGCTGCCCCGACACTACCGTGATCGCATCCGCGCATTCCGAGAGGCTGTGGCGCAGGCTGACGCTCTGCGGCGGCCCGTTGATGACTCGGCGAGGCTCAGGAATGAAGCGCGCCGGATCTCCGGTGTCGGGCGCGATGAAGATGGATGCGATGTCGTCGAGGACACGCAGCTGACCGCCGGCGACCTGTGCGATCGCGAGGGCATGGCGGCCGAACTCAAGTCCGGAAATGTCGATATGGCCGCAGTAGCCCGACGTCGCTGCGGCAGGTTCTCCATACCACGTGGCCACGTCCGGACGCGGATCGCTCTGAAGGGCGACCCACGATGTCCCGCTGCGGCCGGTCAGCCGCAGGTAGATCGCCTTCGGCGGCGGTCCCGAGACGTGCAGCCACCCGCGCAGGAACACGGAGGCCCGCGCGACCACCGACGTGAGATCCAGACTTCGGTTGAGGCGCTCGTCCGTGCGCAGCACGTCGAGGCGGCAGCCGCACTCGCTGCGCCGGATCGGCCTCAATGTCAGCCGCCGGACGGCGTCGGGCAGCTCCGGAACCGGGCGCGCCCGTGCGCCCGCCGTCGCGGCGGACGGCGCGGCGGACGGCGCGGCCGGAGCGTGGGCGGCCTCGTCCCACTGGATCGCGGTGCTGGTCCACGAGGCTGCATTCGTCCGCAGCCCCAGAGTCTCGAGCCGGAGGTCGAACCCGTGTCGCAGGTGGCTGGGTACCCGTCCGTGGCGGAGGGGCCGCGCCTCGATCAGGCGCTCGTAGAGAGCGCGCACCGACGCGAGGTGGCTGTCGACGTCGGGGAAGGATTTGCGGCCGATGAGGGCCTGCATCCGGCCCAGGCGTGCGCGATCGTAGTGCAGGCCGATGAGACGGGTGCGGACGGCGCCAGCGTCGTCAGGCGGCACCTTGAAACCGTCGATCCCGTCCTCGACGCGCTCGGCGAGGGCGCCGATATCGGCGACGATGGGGACGAGGCCCGCCTGCCACGCTTCGGTCAGCGCGATCACGAACGTCTCGGGCCAGGTCGAGAGGTGCAGCGAGACATCGCACCCGGCCAGCAGGCCGCCGATCGCGTGCGGCTCGTAGGCGCCGGTGACGCTGACCTGATCCGATCCGAAGCCCGCGACCGCGTCGCGGTACGGGTCGTCGATCCGGCCGATCACCTTGAAGTGGATGGGATAGGCCTCGCAGCTGCGGATCAGGTTGATCGCCTGCTGCCCACCCTTGTGGGCCGCGAGGTTGCCGAGGATCGCGACGGTCAGCCGATCGGCGTCGCGCTTGCGCCGGGCGACCGACCGCGCGTCGGCGGGTGCGGCGGTCGGCGCCACCATCGGGATCGCGACGATCCGCTCGGCGGGAATGCCCGGGAAATAGCGCCTGAGGTATCGCGCCGTCTCCGGCGTGCTCGTGACGAACGCGTCGATCGCGTCGGTCACCAGGGTCATCATGCCGTCGCGGCGCGCCTTCGAGCCGGGCGGATAGTTGTTGCCCGAGACCAGGCAGGCGTCGCACTGGTCCGCGCCGCGATTGACGACGTCGCAGAACCGGCCGTTGTGATCGAGCAGCAGCCAGCGCTCGCAGATCAGGAAATGGTCGTGCAGGTGATAGACGGTGGGTATGCCGCAGGCCCGCGCGATGAGCGGCAGGGACAGCGGGACGTGCATCAGATGATGGATGTGGACGAGGTCGACCTGATGCTCGAACAGCAATCGCTGGACGAGTCCCTCCACGAACGGGTCCGTTGAGAGCGGCGGCGTGACGGCGCCGCAGGCGAAGCTCTCCGCGATCCCGGGCCCCTCGAGCCGCAGCGACCAGCGCCCGTCGCCGAAGACGGGGAACAGGAACAGGACCCGGTACGGCTCGCCGAGTTCGGTCAGCAGTTCCTGATAGACCTCGACCCCGCCAAAGGGGCGATGCCCCATCCGGTTGTGCGTGAGCATCAGGACCGTGCGGATCGCGGTCTTCGCCCGGTGCGGCCGACGCGCCTGCGCCTGCCGGTGGTCGCTCACCGCGTCCAGGATGGTCGCGACGCGGTGGTCGTAGAGGTGTTCGGCCCGCGTCCGCGCCTGCGCGGCGCGGGCGCGGGCGATGCGGGCCTCCGGCTCGGTCAGGGCCGTGAGGATCGCCTCGACCGCACCGGCCTCGTCGCCGCAGAGGGCGATCTCGGCGCCGGGCGCGTAGTACGCGGCCGTCTCCGGCTCGGGCGAGACCACGACCTGGTAGCCGCCGGCGAGCGCGGTCTCAAACAGCCGCGGCGGCGGCGTCGAGCCGGTCGCCTGATCGGCCCGCGCCGACGAGAAGATCCGAGGCAGGGTCAGCACGACGCGACTGCGGTTCGCCAGAAGAGCGAAGTCGCGGTTCCCGCAGCGCCAGTCCGTGACGAGCGCCTCGTCCTCGAGCTCGGGCGGGCCGATGTGCTCGTTCCACGGCAGCGCCAGCTTGAACTTCACGTCCCGCGGCAGCTTCGCCGACAGCGCGTTCAGGGTCGCGACCCGGTTCGGCCACGCCGTTCCGATGAAGAGGAGATCGTAGCGGTAGCGCGCGTCGTCCTCGATCACCGCCAGATCGTGGAAGTGCGACGAGGCGCCGAGAGCGAGGTGGTGCGCCCGCCCCCCGTAGGCCGGGACCGTGGCCCGGTCGTTCGTGAAGACCAGATCGAAGGCCGCCGAGCCGCGCACGTTCGCCTCGCGCTCGTACGGATCCTCCGTGGTCCAGAGCACGCTGGTGCGGGCGAGCCCCGCGAGCCGCCCGACCAGCGGCGCGTGCGCGCGGGCGCCGCCGAAAGCGATCAGCGTGTCGAGGCCCTGCTCGACGAAGGTGACCAGGGCATCGCCATGCCCGCCGACATGGACCCGGCCGACCACAGGATGGCGCCGCAGCGCGTCCGCGATGGCGAGCACGAGGTAGCGATTGTGCGTCTGCGGCTCGGTGTCC
Source organism: Methylobacterium mesophilicum (assembly GCF_036441335.1). Taxonomy (GTDB): domain Bacteria; phylum Pseudomonadota; class Alphaproteobacteria; order Rhizobiales; family Beijerinckiaceae; genus Methylobacterium; species Methylobacterium mesophilicum_B. Next base: position 194,758 of record NZ_MLBW01000001.1, on the reverse strand, counting down.
AGCAACAGGATCGACAGGTCGGACATGGTCGGTCGGGTCTGTCTCAGCGGCGACGTGATCAGGCCGCGACCGTCAGGCGGCTCAGGTCGAGCAGGCGGGCCGCCCGATGCCGGTAGGTGTGCTCGCGCAGCGCCCGCGCCTGCGCCCGGCGCGCGATCGCCTCGATGGCGGCGGGCTCGTCGAGCGACCGCTCGATGGCGCGCGCGATATCGGCCGCGCCGTCCACCAGCAGGATCTCCGTATCCGGCTCGAAATGCGCGCAGACTTCCAGGCCGGTGACGAAGAAGGCCTGCGCCGAGCCCGACAGGGCGACCTCGAAGGTCCGGGGCCCCGGCGTCGCCTGCGGGAGCGACAGCCGGCGGTTGGCCACGTCGAGGTCGCGGCCGATATTGAGCGTCAGCCGGGCCGCCGCGGCGTAGTCGGCCATCTGCGCCGGCGTGAGGCGGCGGTTCACCGCGCACCGGAGCGTGTCCGGCCACCCGGCGCCCAGGATCTCCACGACGTGGCGGCACAGGAGATCGTCGATCCGACGCATCAGGGCGATGCGGTTCGGGTAGGCGACGCCGCAGAAGAACAGGACGGTCTCCCGCTCCGCGACCGGGAGGATCGGCCGGAAGTGCCGGTTGGGCGCGGCCGCCAGCGGCAGGTGATGGACGTCCGGGTGACGGTAGTGCTGCGCCGCCCAGGAATCGTTGCTCACGACGATGTCGGCGTAGAGTTCCGCCTTGAAGGCGTAGTCGAACTCGTACGGGTCATCGGTCAGCCAGAAGATCAGCACGCCGCCGACGGCGTCCACCGCCCGGCGAAGCGCGCGCAGATCCGCCAGATCAGGCACGAGGCTTCCGACCGCGACCACGACATCCGGGCGGGACGCCCGGATTGCCGCGACCGCGAGTTCCAGAGGCGCCTGCATGACCCGCTCGGCGCCGAGAAGTTCGCCGAAACCCTCGGCGAGATCGCTCCGGATCCCGGGATTTCTGTTGAGCGCATCGGGGAAGGTGCTCGTGACCAGCACGTGCGGCCCGGCCAACGAAATCGCGCTGACGAAATTCATCCCTCTTGACCTCGGCGAAACAGGCCAGTTTTGTTTGCAGGTTAACGCCAATCGTAAGTAGACACGCAACTGTCGCGTGTCCATTTCGGACATTAATTTCCCCCAACCTCCTGTCGCGCGGGAAAAACCGGACACTCTACTGTTGGCAATCAGGAAGTATGGAACGGGATAAACTGGCAATAGGCGCGCCGACCCCACCGGGAGAGCCGTGCGCGGAGGTGCTGCACCCCTTCCTGCCGTGGTTGACCGGCCGCCTCCTGCTGTTGGGGCCGAGGCCCGACGCGGGGGGCAGGGCGCGCTGGGCTCCCGCCGCCGAGGTGGTCACAACGGCGGATGGCGCCGACCTGCCGGCCGCGACGCGCTTCGATGCCGTCGTCCTGCTGGGTCTTCTGCCCGGTCGCGACGACGGGCGCGGGTGCGTCCTCGACGCGACGATCGCCTGGGCCCAGGAGCGGCTGCGGCCCGGCGGGCGGCTGATCCTCGTCATCGACAACGCCCTGTCGCTCCCCGGCCTCGCCTCGGGGTCCGAGACGGCGGGGGAGCGCGGCTTCCCGAGCCTCGAAGGGCGTCCCCGATCCGACGGCGCCCGGCTGCCGACGCGGGCAGGCTTGAAGCGGTCCCTGCGGGCCCGCGGCCTGGTCCATCAGGATTGGTGGTTCCCGTTCCCGGATCAGGGGCGGCCCCTGAGCCTCATCGCCGAGCGAGGATTGGAGCGCCCGGGGGGGTTCGACCCCGGGATGCTCGCCATCGGCGCGGCCGGCCCGGATCCCGCAGCCTGTGCGGGCGCGCTGTTCTCGCCGCGGCGCGCCTGGGCGCAGGTGGCGGATCTGGGGCTCACCGGCGATCTGGCGCCGGCCTTCGCGGTCGCGGCGTCGGCAGCGCCGCTGCCGCCGGATGACCGGCTGGCGATCCACGTCGGACTGCGCCGCCGCCCGGAATTCGAGCGCTTTGTCACCTTCTCGGAGGCCGGATCGCGGATCGCGGTGCGCCGCGCGCGCGCGAACCCCGGTCTTCCCGCCGCGGTCGCGGGGGTGACGAACCTGTTGCCGTCGGAGACCTACGTGCCGGGCCCCCTCTGGGCGTCGGATCTCGAGGCCCGTCTGGCGCGGGAGGGCTGGTGCCTGGACGCGGTCTCAGCCTGGGCCGGGACGTGGCTGGCGGCCGTCTCACGCTGCTTCGCGGACGGCGCGCCGCTGGGACCGGACACGATCCTCCCGGCACGGGCGCTCGACGCCATCCCGAAGAACCTCGTCTCCGGCCCGGCGGGCACGTTCATAGACCTGGAATGGGACCTCGGCGTCCCTCTGGACGCGGGTCATCTCGCCGTGCGCGGCCTCGTCAACGCGCTGACCGACGCGCCGGACTGGCGGCCCGGCGGAGCGGCCGGCCTGACCCTGCTGGACGCCCTGCGCGCCCTGCTGCCGAGGCTCGGATTCGCCCTGGACGATGCGCAGCTCGCGGACCGGCTGGCCCGGGAGAGCCGGTTCCAGTCGATCGTCAGTGACCATGTGATCGAGCGCGGTCTGGGCTGGGCGGCGGCGACCCGGCTTCCGGCCGGCAATCCGGCCCGGAGCGGCGCGGATCCGCGCGCGGCGCTCGCCGAGGCGTCCGCGGAGATCGCCCGGCTGCGCGAGGAGAACGCGGCCCTGCGCCCTGGATTGCTTCGCAGCGCTCGCAAAGACGGTGGCGTTGGGGCCCTCGAACGGCTTGGGCTCGCTCAGGCCGCGGTCGGCGAGGCCGACCAGACCGCCCACCTCGTCCAGGCGCTCAGCCAGAACGCGGCGCGGATCGGCGACATGGTCGGGATGATCTCGGGCATCGCCGCCCAGACCAACCTGCTGGCCTTGAACGCCACGATCGAGGCCGCGCGCGCTGGCGCCGCAGGGCGGGGCTTCGCGGTGGTGGCGACTGAGGTAAAAGCGCTCGCCGACCAGACTGCCAAGACGACGGAAGAGATCAGCCGCGTCCCGAGGCTCGCCTCGAGCTCGGCGACGCGGCGCGACAGCGTCGCCTTCGGCCGCCCGCTCGCCCGGGCGGCGCGACCGAAGCCGCCGTGGCCAGCGACGAGGTTGAAGTCGGCGAGCGCCGCGAGGTCCATATGCTGTTCCAAATCCGGGACACCCAGTCCCGATCTTGCCGTCTATGGCTCAGAAAAGGAACGGCGCATCTTCGGGGCATCGGCGGCCCGCCCCGGGCCGCCCCGCATCCAGGAGATCCTCCATGACCATCCTCGTCACCGGTGCCACGGGCCGCATCGGCTCCGCCGTCGTCGATCACCTCGTCGCGGAAGGCGCCGCCGTGCGCGCCCTGACCCGCGCCCCCGAGACGGCGCGCTTCCCGTCCGGTGTCGAGGCCGTCCGCGGCGATCCCGCCGACATCGACGCGATGCGCGCGGCGCTGGCGGGGGTCGATACGCTGTTCCTCCTCGTCGCCAACGTGCCGGACGAGCTGACCCAGGCGATCACGGCGCTCAGCCTCGCCCGGGACGCGGGCGTGCGCGGCATCGTCTACCTCTCGGTCTTCAAGAGCGAGGCCTACGTCGATGCCCCGCACTTCACCGGCAAGCACGCCGTCGAGCGGATGATCGCGGCCCTCGACCTGCCCGCGACGGTACTGCGGCCCGCCTACTTCATGCAGAACGACCTCGCCCAGAAGGAGCCGCTCCTCGGGGCCGGGATCTTCGGCGTGCCCCTCGGGCAGGCCGGCGTCTCGATGGTCGATACCCGCGACATCGCCGAGGCGGCGGCGATCGCGCTGCTGCGCCGCGAGCGCGCGCCGGAGAGGCTGCCGGCCGAGACCTACGACGTCGTCGGGCCGGACGCCCTGACGGGCGACGCCCTGGCGGAGATCTGGGCCGAGGCGCTCGGACGCGCGGTGCGCTACGGCGGCGACGATCTCGACGGCCTGGAGCAGCGACTCCGCGCCTTCGCACCCGCCTGGCTCGCATACGACCTGCGGGTGATGATGCGCCGCTACCAGGAGGACGGCGCCGTCGCGACGGAGGCCGAACTGGAGCGCTTCGCCGGGCTGCTCGGCCGCAGGCCGCGCAGCTACCGCGCCTTCGCGGCCGAGGTCGCCCGCGACTGGCGGGGCGCGTGAGCGGCAGGGTCCCGTAGGGGGTCGATCAGGCTCCGCAGCGCGGACGTGACCTGCCGGTCGGGGTCGTGCAGGCGACGGCCGGGAAACGGCGGACACCGACCGTCCAGCACTTGGACCAGACGCTGGCGGCCAGATCGTCGACCGCCTCGTCCTCCGGCATGCCGCCATGCCCGCCCCGGCCTTGATCGCGGCGGCCGCGAGCCGGCCGTCGTTCCCGACGCACTCACCGGCCTGGCGCACCCGGATTTGGCGGCCGTCGCGGGCGGATGCCCAGGGCAGCAGGCCGCTGCCGGCGACGAGGCGGGCGTTCACGCAGCTGACCGCACTGGCCGGCCGGATTCGCCGGGCGCGGGTATCGGGGCGATGACCTGTCGGGAGGCCAGGATTTGCCGGCTCCTCCGCGATATGGTCGCATCTCGAGGCCGGACGGCCCCGTCCGGCCGTCCGCACCGCGGGAGGATATCGCGTCCGTGTCGAGACAAGCGCGTTGGGATCGCGGCCGCCACGTCGTGCTGCTCGGCATCAGCCTCCTCTTCGTCGCCGCCGGCATCGGGATGATCGTCACCGACGCGGAAGGCGGCTTCTCGACGACGGTGTTCTTCGGCGTGTGCGCGGCCGTCGCCGTCTGGCAGCTGCGGCCGGACCTCCTCGAATCGGAGAGCCGCACGGTGGGTTCGCTGGCGGCGCAGTTCCCCGGTCCCGTGATCCTGCGGGCCTCGGTGCGGAGACTTCTGTTCCTCGCCCTGATGGCTGCCGGATTCGGCGGGGTGATGCTCTGGATGCTTCACGAGACGCGCTCCACGACCGTGCAAGTCCTGCTCTGGCCGGGCGTCGTGCTGTTCCTCGGCGGTGTCCCCTTCCTTATTCTCACCGCGCTCCGCGGCTCGACGCTGCATCTCGATGAGACGGGCTTCACCATCGTGCAGCTGGGCCGCGCGCGGCGCGCGCGCTGGCAAGCTGTCACCGGCTTCGAGTCGGTGACCGTGGCCGGCTCGGGGCATCGCATGGTCGTCTTCGAGGACGCGAGCGCCGGCGAGACCCGCGTCGGGGCGATGAACCGTCATCTGGTCGGGCGCAACGCGGGGCTGCCGGACAGCTATGGATTGGATCCGGACGCCCTCGCCAGCCTGCTCACGGCTTGGCGCAAGCGGGCGCTGGAGCCGGAGGACGATCGGTCCTGAGTCGCACCGGCGGCCCCGGCGATGGTCCCGGCGCAGGGCGACGGCCGTTCCCGCGGCCACCTCCGCCATCCGCCATGGGTCCGAAGGGATCGGGACCGATCCCGGTCTCGCGGATCGCTCCGCGCCCCGTCCCGGCGGTTTCCAAGACCGCCTCGGGACCGAGCCCCGCAAGCCCGGCGCGACCGCACCCGCACGTACCTTGACCGTCGTCTGCCGGACATGGCCTGATCCCGCGATGGAACCGCTGGCCGATCCGATCGCGCGTGCGCGCTCCCCCGGTACGGGGCATCCCCCGGGTGGCGGCTTCGCGGCCCTCACGCCGGAACTCAGCGTCCGGGACCTCGACGCCAGCCTGCGCTTCTGGTGCGATCTGCTCGGCTTCACGGTCGCTTACGATCGACCTGCGGCGCGCTTCGCTTACCTCGCGCGGGGCGGCGCGCAGATCATGCTGTGTCAGCACAACGGGCGCTGGAGCACGGGCCCGCTGGATCCGCCCTGCGGCCGAGGGGTCAACTTCCAGATCATGGTCGATCGGCTGGACCCGATCCTGGCGGCGCTCGCGGCCGCGGGATGGCCGCTGTTCGAGGAGCCGCGGGAGGCTTGGTACCGGACGGGTCCGGTCGAGGGTGGTCAGCGGGAGTTTCTCGTGCAGGATCCCGACGGTTACCTGGTCCGCCTCGCCGAGAATCTGGGCCAGCGGCAACCCGCTTAGGCTCCGGAAGCCGCGCCCTTGAACGCTCCCGTCACCGTCAAACGGGTCGCGTCAGCGCGTGGCGATGCTCGGCTCCCGACGGCCGGGCCGGGGCTGCACCATGAGGAGGCCGGCCGAGTAGATCAGCGAAACGAGGAGCGCGACCGTCAGCGCGAGCGCGGCCCCGAACGGCTGGATCATCAGGTGGAGCGTCAGCAGGGTCAGGCCGAAGCCGAACACCCCGCGGATCGCGACGCTCGCCAAGCGCGCCATCGCGGCGCCGCCGATGCGACGATGGAGGATGACGAAGGCGCTCGTCATCGTGACCGGGAACGCGGCGATCACCCCGGTCCGGGCGGGACCGAGGGCGGTGCTCAGCGCCAGGAGAGCCGCGACGAACAGGGCGACGGCGCTGGCGCGGACGAGGAGATCGAGCGGGCGCGGCCGCGCGACGACGGCGCTCCGCACGAGAGTGGCGCGCACCACGTGCCGGGTCGAGAGGGCGCCGGCCCCGTAGACGAGGGCGTTGAGCAGGAACGCCGTCAGCGGCGTCCACGCGAGCGCCGAGACCGGCAGGGCCGCCGCGAGCCACGCGAGGATCGCCGGCCCGAGGGTCGCGGTCATGTCCCGACCTGCCGCGCGGTGGGCGTACACGATCAGGAACAGGCCGGTCGCGGCGTTCGCCGCGAAGCCGTTCAGGGCGGCCCCGGCGACGAACGCGGCGTCGTGCTCCATCGCCATGAACACGTAGGCCGGTCCGGCGGAGACCGGCAGGCTGACGACGAGCGCGCCCCAGACCGGCCCCAGCCATTCGGCCAGGACGGAGGCGAGCACCACCACCGTCCCGGAGGTCAGCGCCCGGATCAGGGCCGTCAGCCAAATCGTCGCCAAGGTCGTTTCCCGCGCGTCGCGCCGCCGACCCGCGCCGGCCTCGGAGCCGCGCCCTCGCTATCACGGGCTTCACGCCCGGGCCAAAGCGGCCGACGCGCGGATCCGTCCCGCGCGATGGGAAGGGGGCGCGACGTCAGCCGACGGCGCGCGAGGCTTCCCGGACCTGCCGGGTCGCCGCGTCGACCTGCTCGTTGGCCCGCGCGATCGCCGCCATGCCGCCCGCGATGGTCCCGACGCCGCGGGCCGCCGCGTGCATGCTGCCGGAGATCTCCTGGGTCACCGCCGACTGCTCCTCCACGGCGGCCGCGATCGCCGCCGAGATCTCGTCGAGCGCCCGGATCGTGCCCTGGATCGAGCCGATCGCCGACACCGCCTCGCGCGTGGTCGCCTGCGTGGTGGTGATCTGGTCGCGGATCTGATCCGTGGCCTTGGCGGTCTGCTCGGCCAGCGCCTTCACCTCCGAGGCCACGACCGCGAAGCCCTTGCCGGCCAGACCCGCCCGGGCCGCCTCGATCGTGGCGTTGAGGGCCAGCAGGTTGGTCTGCGCCGCGATCCCCTGGATCATGGTCACGACGTCTCCGATCTGCGCGGCCTGGCCGCTCAGGCCCTCCACGATCGACCCGGTGTGCCGGGCCTGCTCGACGGCCTCGCCGGCCATCCGCGCGGCGTGGCTGACCTGCTGGCTGATCTCCCCCACCGACGCCGACAGCTCCTCGGCGCCCGAGGCCACGCTCTGGATGTCGCCGGAAACCCGCCCGGCGAGCTCGACGGCCTCCGCGGTCCGGCGGCTGGCGCCGTCGACGGCGGTGCCGATCGCGTCGAGGTCGGCGCCGATCGCCCGCTGCGCCGCGCTGCGCCGGTGGCGCTCCCGGACCTGCGCGGTGATGTCGGCGGCGAACTTCACAACCTTAAGGACGCAACCGTCGGCATCGAGGATCGGGTTGTAGGTCGCCTGGATCCAGACGTCGCGGCCGCCCTTGGCGACGCGGCGGAACTCGCCCCCCGCGAACTCGCCCCGGCCGAGGCGATCCCAGAACGCGCGGTAGCCGGCCGTTGCCCGCTCGTCCGGGTCCACGAAGAGGCCGTGATGCTGGCCGCGGATCTCCTCCAGGCGATACCCCATAGCGTCGAGGAAGTTGGCGTTGGCCTCCAGGATCACGCCGGTCGGATCGAAGGCGATTACGGCCTGCGAGCGGTGCAGGGCCTCGATCTGGCCTCCGTAGTCGAGCATCTGCCGCTTCTGCTCCGTGACGTCGGACGCGACTTTGACCACCTTCACGACGCGGCCGGCGCGGTCGAGCACCGGAGTGTAGCTCGCCTGGACCCAGACGCAGCGGCCGCCCCGGGCGATCCGCCTGAACTCGGCGACCTGATGGGTGCCCTGCCGCAGGGCGTCCCAGAAGTCGCGGTAGGCTTGGCTGTCCCGGTCCGCCGCCTCTACGAATATCCCGTGGCGCTGGCCGCGGATGTCCGGCAGGTCGTAGCCCATCATCGTGAGGAAATTGGCGTTGGCCGCGATGATGGTCCCGTCCGGCTCGAACTCGATCACGGCCTGAGACCGGTCGAGGGCGTCGAATCTCGCTGCCAGATCTTCGCGACCGCGCAGGGCGCCGAACATGATCCCATCCCTCGCTGTCGTCCGCGATGATCCCCGGCGCGCTGACGCGGTCGTTCTCGGGATCGGTCGCCGACTCATTGTCGTGCCGGAGCACCTGCGATAACGATTGCGCACAATCGTGAACGATGAATTAAATCTCAACTGCCCGATTTGACAGTTTCCATCACCCACACCGCAGTATGCTGCGACAGGACGAGCGGAGAAGTGCGCGATTTTCGAAGCTGTATACTGCCGCGTTTTCAACCGGGAGTATGAATATAAGCGCCAAAATCGGCCGATTCCGCGCGTTCAGGTTGCAGATACGTTTCCGACATGACTGGAGTTCGGAACTCGTCCTCCCGAGCCGGTTCGAGCCACCTCAGATATAGGTCGAGGCCAGAGCCGGCGAGCCCTCCAGCGCGTGGGCCAGCCTCTCCAGGCCGTGGCCGATCTGCTGCCGGGTCGAGGGACCTCCGAGGCAGAGCCGGACGGCTTCTGGCGGCGCTCCAGCGACGCAGAACGGGTCGCTGCCGACCACGCCGAGACCTGCCGAGCGGCCCTGGCTCGCGAAGGCCGAGCGCGTCCATCCCGCCGGCAGGTTGATCCAGACGTGGAAGGCGTGCGGGTCCGCGACGTAGGTCTCTGCCGGCAGCAGCGCGGCCGCCAGGCTCTGGCGCGCGGCCGACTCGGCACGGACGAAGTCAACGATGGCGTCCGCCGTGCCGTCCGTGATCCAGCGCGTCGTCAGCGCGGTCGAGATCGGCGAGGCCATCACGGTCGCGGCGCGCAGGGCGTCGCCGAGGGGTAGGGCGGCCCGCGCGTTCGGGGCGACCAGGAAGGCCAGGCGCAGCCCGGCACCCAGACACTTCGCGACGCCCGCGACGTAGTATGTGATCTCGGGCGCCAGTTCGGCGAAGCTCGGCGGCGGTGCCGGGCAGATCCGCGCGTAGGCGTCGTCCTCGATGATGGCGACCGCGTAGCGGCGGGCCGTCGCGATGACGGCTTCGCGCCGCGCGCGGGACAGCGTCGCGGTGGTCGGGTTCTGCAGCAGGGGATTGAGGTAGAGGGCTTTCGGCGCCCCCCGCGTGCAGGCGGCCGCGAAGGCGTCGGGGTCGAGCCCGTGGCGGTCCATCGGCAGGCCGACGAGGCGCAGGCCCCGGTGCGCCGCCAGGGTCCGGATGCCCGGATAGGTGATACGCTCGGCGCAGATCGTGTCGCCGGCCTGCGCGACCTGTCCCAGAATGCTGGAGAGGGCGCTGTGCGCGCCCGGGCAGATCAACAGGCGCTCGCGCGCCGCCACGATCCCGCGCCCCGCGAGCCAGCGCAGCGCGGCCTCCTTGTCGGCCTCCGTCCCGCCGAAGCCCTGGTAGCGCAGGAGGTCGGCGAGATTGCCGGACAACTCCGCGAAGGACGACCGCATGCGGGCCTGCAGAGACGGCAGGTCGGGTTCCGGGGGCAGGTTCATGGTGAAGTCGACCGGGCCCGGCCGCCGGGGGCGCGGGGCCTCGGCGGGGAGGGGCGCGTCCGCCGGGTCGATCACGAACGTGCCTCGGCCGACGCGCCCCTCGATCAGGCCGCGCCTGTGGGCCTCGACATAGCCGCGGGACACGGTCGTGAAGTTGAGATCGAGCGCGGCGGCGAGCGCGCGCTGGGTCGGCAGTCGCGTGCCCGGACGCAGGTGACCGGTCCGGATGTCGTCCGCCAGCGCGTCCGCGATGGCCAGGTAGTGGGGCTTGCCCCAGCGCCTGAGCTCCGGCGTCCAGATATCGGCCGCGTCGTTCCGGTCGACCGACCGTCCTCCCCGCCCGCCAGCCTTCATCCGCCCAGCACCCACGACCCGAAAAGCGATCAACGATCGATTGTATGGCTTGCAAGCGCCGTACCGGGCGCGCGACGCGCCTATCACGCCGTCGATGTTACATGCAATGCGTACAATATTCGGCGCTGAGCTATGCGCCACTTGGCGACGATCTGCGCAGGCCCTGATGATGAATTGAGCGGCAGATAGTAAAGTTTGGCGGATCGACGGCTGCACATTGATCGCATGATTGTATGCATCGTAGAGCGTCGTATTGAATGCATTCATGTCAGTGTCGATCTGGCACACCGCTTGCCATTCGACTGGCTGAACGTGCGCAGCACCCCTGCCGCGGTTCAGACCATCGAGGAGCGTGAGCAATGCCTGCCGTGAACCGCGAGCCGCACAAGAAGGGCGACGTCCTGGTCGACTACGAGGAGAAGGTCTTCGAGGACGTGAAGGCCGAACCGGGCCAGAAGGCGCTCGTCACCTTCCACACCGTCGCGTTCGAGGGCTCGATCGGCCTCGTCAACCTGCTCCAGGCCACGCGCCTGCAGCGCAAGGGCTTCGAGACCTCGATCCTGCTCTACGGCCCGGGCATCACCCTCGGGGTCCAGCGCGGCTTCCCCCGGCTCGGCGACGAGGCCTTCCCGGGCCATCTCAACTTCAACAACCAGCTCGAGAAGTTCATGGCCGAGGGCGGCAAGGTTTACGCCTGCCGCTTCTCGACACAGGCCCTGTACGGGCACGGCGAGGCGGCCTTCATCGAGGGTATTCGCATGATCAACCCCCTCGACGTGCTCGACTGCATCCTCCTGCACAAGCGCGACAACGCGGTGATCATCGACACCTGGACCGTCTGACGACCGCGCCAATGCCACCGGCGGCCGCGCCCCGCGCGCAGCCGCTGGCCCAGCCGGAGGACCACCGATGTCACAGACCCGGATCGTGCGGGCCGCCGCGATCCAGATCGCGCCGGACCTCGACAGCCCGGACGGCACCCTGGAGCGCGTGCTCAACGCCGTCGACGAGGCCGCCGCCAAGGGCGCGCGCTTCATGGTCTTTCCCGAGACCTTCGTGCCCTACTACCCCTACTTCTCGTTCGTCCTCCCGCCCGCCCTCCAGGGGCCCGAGCACCTGCGCCTCTACGAGCGCGCGGTCGCCGTGCCGGGTCCGGTGACGCAGGCGGTCTCCGCGGCCGCACGGCGCCATGGGGCCGTGATCGTGCTCGGGGTCAACGAGCGCGACCACGGATCGCTGTACAACGCGCAGCTGATTTTCGACGCGGACGGCGCCCTGAAGCTCAAGCGCCGGAAGATCACCCCGACCTACCACGAGCGCATGATCTGGGGGCAGGGTGACGGCGCCGGACTCGCCGTCGTCGAGACGGCGGTCGGCCGCGTGGGGGCGCTCGCCTGCTGGGAGCACTACAACCCGCTCGCCCGCTACGCCCTCATGGCGCGCCACGAGGAGATCCACGCCGCGCAGTTCCCGGGCTCCCTCGTCGGCCAGATCTTCGCCGACCAGATGGAGGTGACGATCCGCCACCACGCCCTGGAGGCGGCCTGCTTCGTGGTCAACGCCACGGGGTGGCTTACCGACGCGCAGGTCGCGCAGGTCTGCCCGGACGAGCGCCTGCGCGGCGCCTGCCGCGGCGGGAACTGCACCGCCATCGTGTCGCCCGAGGGCAAGCACCTCGCCGATCCCCTGGGACCGGGCGAGGGTATCCTGATCGCCGACATGGATCTCGCGCTGGTGACCAAGCGCAAGCGGATGATGGACTCGGTCGGCCACTATGCGCGGCCGGAGCTCCTCAGCCTGCTCCACGACGACCGCCCCGCCGCCTTCGTGCAGCGGCCGGCCCGTTCGCAGACCGCCTCCCGGAGCCCCGACCATGAGCAGCAGCCCGCTTCCGACGCGCAGTCCCACGTCATCGCCGGCCTCGACGGGCCTGATCGGAATGCCGACGGAGCGCCTGATCAACGCGTTGCAATCCTGCGGCGTTAGGCTCGCCGACAGCCGCGCCGGAGCGCCGAGCCGCCGCGGCGGCGCCGGCCCCTCGGACCACAAGGCGATGACCATCGCGGGCCGCACCGTGATGGTGCCGGTCCACACCGAGGCCGCCTTCGACTCGCCCTTCCTGGTGCGCCCGCCGGACGCGGACGGGATCGCGGTGATCGAGCACGCGGGCGTCGTGGTCGGCCACGTCACCTTCCCGGGCCGCCCGCGCTTCTACGGGCTCTCCACCTTCGACGGCGTGCCCTACGCGAAGATCGCCGTCCTGCACGGGCGCGACGTGCTGGCCACCACGGTGCTGCAAACCTGCATCCGCTACCAGAGCCGCGCCAAGACCTGCCAGTTCTGCTCGATTGGCCAGTCGCTGGCCGCCGGCCGCACCGTGGCGCGCAAGACGCCCGAGCAGCTCGCCGAGGTCGCCCGCGCCGCCGTGCTGCTCGACGGCGTGAAGCACATGGTCATGACAACCGGCACGCCGAACGCAACCGACCGCGGCGCCGCGATCCTGTGCGAGAGCGCCTTCGCGGTGAAGGCCGCCGTCGACCTGCCGATCCAGGCCCAGTGCGAGCCCCCCGACGACGACCGGTGGTTCGAGCGGATGAAGGTTTCAGGTATCGACGCGCTGGGCATGCATCTCGAGGCCGTCACGCCCGAGGTGCGGGCGCGGATCATGCCCGGCAAGGCGAGCGTGCCCCTGGGGCGCTACTACGATGCCTTCGCGGCCGCCGTTCCGGTCTTCGGGCGCGGCCAGGTCTCCACCTACATCCTCGCCGGCCTCGGCGACGCGCCGGAGGCGATCCTCGCGATGGCCGACCGGCTGATCGGGATGGGAGTCTACCCGTTCGTGGTGCCCTTCGTGCCGATTTCCGGCACGCCTCTGGAGAGCCATCCGGCCCCCGGGCCCGACTTCATGCACGCCGTCCTGAAGCCGCTCGCGGAGATGCTGGGGCGGGCGAACCTGCGCTCCACCGACATCAAGGCCGGCTGCGGCCGGTGCGGTGCCTGCTCGGCGCTCTCCACCTACGAGCGCGCGGGGGAGGCGGCCTGATGTTCGACCCCGTTCCGCCGTACCGGCCCAGCCACTTCCGGGTGAAGTTCGCGATCGCGCCCTGGGAGCGGCGCGCCTGCGCCGGCCTGCGGCGGCAGGTCTTCTGCGCGGAGCAGGGGATCTTCAGCGCGGACGATCGCGACGCGGTCGACGCGCACGCTATCCCGATCTGCGCGCTGTCGACGCTCGGCGGCGACGCGGACTCCGTCGTCGGCACCGTGCGGATCCACGAAGACCGCGCGCGTTCCGGAACGTGGTGGGGCTCGCGTCTCGCCGTAGCCAAACCGTTCCGCAGCGCCGCCGCCCTCGGCACCGGCCTCATCCGTGTCGCGGTGTCTTCGGCCCACGCGCGGGGCTGCACCCGCTTCCTCGCGCACGTCCAGGAGGGCAACGTCGCCCTGTTCGAGACCCTGCACTGGGTGAGCCGCGACGCCCTGGACCTGCACGGGCGGCCGCACCGCCTGATGGAGGCAGACCTCGCGGCCTACCCGCCGATGCACGATCCCGAGACCGGCCTCCTGACCTTCCGCAGGGCCGCGTGACCGCCGGGATCGACATCCGGGCGCTGGCCCGCCAGATCCGCGAGGCCCGCGGGGTCGGCCACAAACGCGACATCGACGCGGTGGTGCGGCGGCTCGGGCTCGGGAGCCGGCACGCGGCCGTGCCGGTCGGCGACGATTGCGCGGCGATCCCCGACGGCGACGGGCACCTGCTGCTCGCCATCGAGGGCTTCCTCGACAGCTTCGTGGCCGACGACCCCTACTTCGCCGGGTATTGCGGGATCATGGTCAATCTCAGCGACGTCGCCGCGATGGGCGGACGACCGCTCGCCGTCGTCGACGCGCTCTGGGCCCGAGAGGCCGCAGCTGCCGACCCGATCCTGGCCGGCCTGTCCGACGCCGCCGCGCTGTACGGCGTCCCGGTGGTGGGCGGCCACACCAACACGCGCGCCACTGCCGGCAACCTCGCGGTCGCGGTGCTCGGCCGGGCGGGACCGCGCCTCCTGACGAGCTTCGGCGCGACGCCGGGCGACGACCTCGTCGCCGCCATCGACCTGCGCGGGCGCTTCCGCGACCCGCACCCCTACTGGGACGCCTGGTTCGCGCGCGCGGCCGCCCATTCCTGGCGCGCCTGCGCCGCACGCCATCTCGACGCCTATGCCGGCTGCGCCCGCGGCGCTCGCGCAGCCCTCACGGAGTTGGAGCCATGACGTCCACGAACCGTCACGTTCCCGTCGCCATCGTCGGCGGGGGGCAGGCCGGCCTCTCTATCAGCTACCACCTGAAGCAGCGGGGCATCGCGCATCTCATCTTCGAGAAGCACACGGCCGCGCATACCTGGGCGACACAGCGCTGGGACACGTTCTGCCTCGTCACGCCGAACTGGCAGTGCGACCTGCCGGGCCACCGCTACGACGGGCCGGACCCGGACGGGTTCATGAAGAAGGACGAGATCGTCGCCTACCTCAAGGCCTTCGTCGCCAAGGTGAGGCCGCCGATCCGGGAGGGTGTGGCGGTCACGCGCGTGGCGCGGGGCGACGACGGGCTGTTCGCCATCCGGACCTCGGAGGGCGACTACACGGCGGACGAGATCGTGGTAGCCTCCGGCGGCTACCACACGCCGATCGTCCCGCGCATGGCCGAGAAGCTGCCGCGAGCGATCACCCAGATCCACTCCAACCAGTACCGGAATCCGGCGCAGCTGCCCGACGGCGCGGTCCTGGTCGTCGGCTCGGGGCAGTCCGGCGCGCAGATCGCCGAGGACCTGCATCTCGCGGGACGGCGGGTCCACCTCGCCGTGGGCGACGCGCCCCGCTGCGCCCGCTTCTACCGCGGCCGCGACGTCGTCGCGTGGCTCGCCGACATGGGCTACTACGAGAAGACCGTCGACGATCATCCGCTGCGCGACGGCGTCCGGGACAACACCAACCACTACGTGACAGGCCGCGACGGCGGGCGGGACATCGACCTGCGCCGCTTCGCCCTGGAGGGCATGGCGCTCCACGGAGTGCTGGAAGACTACGCCGACGGCGCGCTCCGCTTCCGCGACAATCTCCGGCGCTCGCTCGACCAGGCCGACCGGACCTACAACGGCATCAACGCGGCCATCGACGCGTACATCGACGAGGCCGGCATCGAGGCGCCCGTCCAGGCGCCCTACAGCCCGGTCTGGGAGCCGGGCGAGCCCGTAACCGCGCTCCCCCTCCACGGGTCCGGCATCGCCAGCATCGTCTGGTGCATCGGCTTCGCGCCGGACTTCCGGTGGCTCGACGCGTCCGTCTTCAACGGCGCCGGCCAGCCGAAGCACAGACGCGGCGTCACGCATGAGCCGGGGATCTCCTTCATCGGCCTGCCCTGGCTGAACACCTGGGGCTCGGGCCGCTTCGGCGCGGTCGGCCGTGACGCCGAACACGTCGTTCAGGTGATCCAGGCGCGTCTCGAGGCCGGCGCGGTCGGCCTGAAGCGGGCGGTCTGAGCCGGCGGCGCGCCGGGGCGAAGGTGTGCCGGCGCGCGACACAGATGTCCTGGCTATTCCAGCCGGGTGTTCAGGCTATCCGCGGCGTCGAACGGGCATCTGGATCCAGTGTTCGGCCTCGCACGCCGCGCCCGTAGCGACTTGTTCGCCTGTATCGCATCGGTTAGCCAAGCGCCGTTGCGGCGCCTGAGTCGCGGAAACCCCAGGGATCATCCATGCGAGGACGTATCGTCGGTGTCGGGATCGCGGCGGCTCTATCCGTGATGACGGGTGCGGCCTGTGCCGAAACGTTGCCGGCACGCAAGGCGGGCCTCTGGGAGAGCAAGACCACCTCGACCGACGGCAACACGACGGCGCGCCAATGCATCGACGAGAAGACCGATCAGATCGCGCAGGCCGCGTTCGGCGGCGGTCAGAACTGCTCGAAGCGCACGATCGTCAAGACGAGCACAGGCTACAGGGGCGAGACGGAGTGCAAGCTCGGCCCGATCTCGGCCGCGGGCAGCACGGTGATCAGCGGTGACTTCAACAGCAAGATCCACATGGAGGTGGATACGACGCTGACCGGCCTGCCGAACGCCAAGGAGCCGATGCGGCGCCAGATGGTCATCGACGCCACCTATATCGGCCCCTGCGAGGCCGGACAGAGCCCCGGCGACATCATCCTGCCCGACGGGAAGATCGTGAAGATGCCCCAGCCCGCGCCTCGGTAGGCGCATCGGACGCGGGCCAACCTGTCAGGCCTGACCGGGACAGCCCGCGTCACCGTTCTCGGCCATGCCGGTGCGCGGCGCGGCGCCGGAGCGGCCCGGCTACGGCCGCAAGGAGGTCCGCTCGACCGGCAGACGCGGCGGAGGTCAAAGTGAAATTAGCGGATATTAAATACATTTCGCTAATCATCCGCCCTGCAGCCGCGCCACTGTTCTATTGGGCTGCCGCGAGGCCGCCGTGTCGCTCCAGAATGTCTCCATTCGCACAAAGCTCGTCGTGGCCTTCGCGATTCTGACCGTTTTCGTGGTCGGACTCGGCGCGCTCGGCCTCATGAGTACGCGCAAACTGCGCGAGCACGCGGTCGAGATCGATACGAATTGGCTGCCGAGCATCCGGGCGCTGGGCGAGATCGACACGCTCACCGCCCGCAGCAGCGGCCTCCTCCTGCGCCATACTCAGGCGACGGATCCGGCACTGCTCGCCAGCATCGAGAAGGACATGGACAGCTTCGATCGGAAGCTGGCCGACCGGATCGCCGTCTACAAGGGGCTGCTGAGCTCGCCCGAGGAGCGGACGCTGTTCGACGCGTTCAACCAGGAATCTCAGACCTTCAAGGCGGTGCGCAACGACGTCGTTGAGCTCTCGAGGACCGGCAAGAAGGCCGAGGCCTATCAGCTCTACGAGTCGAAGGGCCTCATCCCCCGCCGTGCCGCCTCCAAGGCCCTGGAGAAGCTGATCGCCATCAACAACGCCGGTGCCGACGCCGCGCAGGCCGAGAGCACCGCCGTCTTCAACGAGACCTGGACTGTGAGCCTCGTCGCCATCGGACTGGCCCTGACGGTCTCGGTGCTGTCGGGCGTGATCATCGTGCTCGGGGTCACCCGCGGCATCGCCTCGGTGGTACGGCCGATGCAGGCACTGATCGCCGGCGACCTGTCGGCCGAGATCCCGTACCAGGGCGCGAAGACCGAGATCGGCACCATCGCGTCGGCCGTCGCGGTGTTCAAGCAAGGGCTCGTCCAGATGAAGGCGCTGGAGGCCGAGACCGCCCAGGCGCGCCTCGCCGCCGAGGAGCAGCGCCGGATCGGCATGCGCGCGATGGCCGACAGCTTCGAGGCGGCGGTCGGCGGCATCGTCGGGCAGGTCTCGGCCTCCGCGACGGAGCTGCAGGCCACCGCAGGCTCCATGTCGGCCATGGCGGGCCAGACCTCGGCGCAGTCCGGTGCGGTCGCGGCCGCCGCCGAGGAGGCCGCGTCGAACGTCAGCACCGTCGCGGCCGCCGCCGAGGAACTCGGCGCCTCGGTTCAGGAGATCGGACGTCAGGTCCAGGGCTCGGCCGAGCTGGCCCGCTCCGCCGCCACCGAGGCGGACGAGACCGGCGCCCTCGTGCAGGAACTCAGCAGCGCCGTCGCCAAGATCGGCGACGTGGTGGGGCTGATCTCCTCGATCGCCGGTCAGACCAATCTCCTGGCGCTGAACGCCACGATCGAGGCTGCCCGCGCGGGCGCGGCGGGCCGCGGCTTCGCGGTGGTCGCCTCCGAGGTGAAGGCGCTGGCGGAGCAGACCGCCCGCGCCACCGGTGAGATCTCGACCCAGATCGGCCGGATCCAGGGCGTGACCGGTCAGGCGGTCTCAGCCATCGGGACGATCACCGGGCGCATCCGCGAGATCAACGGCGTCGCCACCTCGATCGCGGCCGCCGTCGAGGAGCAGGGCGCGGCCACGCAGGAGATCGTCCGCAACGTCACCCAGGCCGCGCAGGGCACCGGCGAGGTGACGAGCAACATCGCCGGCGTGGCCGGCGCCGCGGAGGAGACCGGCGCGGCGGCGAGCCAGGTTCTGGGCGCCGCGTCGGAGCTGTCGCGCCAGTCCGAGCACCTGTCCGCGGAGGTCGGGCGCTTCCTCGCCACAGTGCGCGCCGCCTGACGGGCCGCCTGGGAAGCGCGGCGATCGAGGCCGCGCACGGGTCCATCGCCGGGGTGTGCCGCAGCACCTCGGCGGGGAAAGCTTGAGCTTACATCAGGGTCACACCGCGAAGACAGTCGCGGACCTGATGGAGACTTCGATGACCCTCGTTACCCGCCTCACCCTCGCCGCCGCCGTCGCCGCCGCCACCGTCGCGGTCCTGGCCGGCACCTACGTCGAGATCCTCGACCGCGCCCTCCCGATGCACTTCGTCTGAGACGACGGGTGCGAACCGGATGAAGACCGCATCCCGGGACGCCGCCGTCCGGCGACGGCGCCCCGGGATGCGGGAGGGAGGTGGCCGATGAACCGTATCCTGACTTCCGTCCTCGACGGCGCCGTGTGGGTCGCCGACGCACTCGACGACATTCTCGCGGAGGCCGCCCTCGGTTTCGGCGCCGCCGTGCCTCTGATCGCCGACCCGTCCGGTGATCCCCCCGCCACACGAGCGGCTGCCACGCCCGAGACCGGCGACCCGCCGCTCCGACCGTGATGGCCGTTCCCGTCGGCCGACCACCGGTGCCGTTCGCGGTCACGCACCGACGATGACATCACGGGCATCTCAGCTCGGGACAGCCGCGCCCCGCCCACTCTCCCGCACGGGAGAGGAAACCCGCTTCGCGGACCGTACCAACTTGGCTCGCATCCCGACCCCGGCCCGGACGGTCCGAGAGCGCTCCTAGCGCTTCTGCGTATTCGGCGCCGACTGATCGGTCTGGGGTTCCATCTTCGTCGAATCGGGCTTGGTCGGCGCGTTGTTCTGTGCCTGCTTGTCGTCGCAGGCCGCGAGACCGAGCAGCAGCAGCCCGACGAGTGCGGTGCGGGTACCAGCCGACATGAATCCTCCCTGAGATGTGCGCGGGGCGCAGCGAGCGCAGTCCGGTCCGCGACGGGACGAATCTCCGGGCCGCTCGCTGCGCATGCTGTCCGGTCAGCGGCTGCCGGCCGGCGGCTTGGAACCGGATCCGGCATCGTTCGGGCCGGTACTGTTCGTCGTGCCGGAGCGGCTCATCGAGCCGGTCGACGGACCGCTCCCGGATGCGCCCGGCGTCGAGCCGGACCCCGCATCGTTCGGGCCGGTGCTGTTGGCCGTGCCCGACCGGCTGGTCGCGCCGCCGGCATTCTCGGCGGCCAGTGCGGGGGTCGCGGCCGCGAGCAGGGCGGCGATAGCGAGACTCGTGAGCTTCATGGCGGATCTCCCTCTCGGTCCGGCAGTCGGGCTCGCGGAGCCGCTACCGGTCCTCGGGCAACCCCACGCCGCCACGCCTGTTCCGGCCACGCCGTCCGCGAGACCGCGCGGGTGCCCGATCAGGACGCCTCCGGCGGCGCGTCCTCCCGGACCGCCGCCGGGGTCGCGGCGCGCGCCTGCTGGTCGGGCATCCGGTAGCCGCGGTCCCAGCTCGCCCAGGCGTCCGAGTCCGGTGCATAGGGATTCGCTGTGATCGGATCGCCGCGGTCGCGGGCGTGGCGCCCCTCGTCGCTGATCGCGGCTGGGGAACGGGTCGACAGGGTCATCGGCGCTTCTCCGGCACTGACATTGCCGATCCGGATCCGGGTCAGCGGATAATCGCGGTGGGCCCGGCCCGCGTCTGCGAGGCGGAGCCGGTCACGCGCCACACGGTGCCGCCGGCATCGTCGGCGATGAGGAGCGCGCCGTGGCCGTCCATTGCCAGCCCGACCGGGCGGCCGCGGGCCTGACCATCATCCGTGAGGAATCCAGTGACCACGTCCCGCGCCTTGCCGGTCGGCCGGCCGTTCTCGAAGGGGATGTAGACCACCGTGTAGCCGTTCAGGGGCTGCCGGTTCCAGCTGCCGTGCTCGCCCACGAAGGCGCCGGCGCGATAGGCCTGCGGCAGACCCGCGCCGCTGGAGAAGGTCATGCCGAGGGGCGCCACGTGCGAGCTCAGCGCGTAGTCGGGCATGAGTGCGGCGGCGGCCAAGTCCGGTCGCTGCGGCATCACCCGCGGATCGACGTGGTTGCCCCAGTAGCTGTAGGGCCAGCCGTAGAAGCCGCCGTCTCTCACCGAGGTCATGTAGTCGGGCACGAGATCGGGCCCGAGTTCGTCGCGCTCGTTGACCACGCACCACAGGGTCTTGGTCTGCGGCTCGAAGGTCAGGCCGTTGGGGTTACGCAGGCCGGTGGCGTAGAGCCGATGCGCGCCGGTCGCGCGGTCGATCTCCCAGATGGCGGCCCGATCCTTCTCCTCGTCGAGGCCGTTCTCCGTGATGTTGCTGTTCGATCCGACGCCGGCATAGAGCTTGGATCCGTCCGGGCTCGCGGTCAGGCTCTTGGTCCAGTGGTGGTTGATGCGGCCCGCCGGCAGGTCCGCGAGCTTGACGCCCGGTTCGGTGATCGCGGTGTCACCGGGCCTGTAGCGGTAGCGCACGACCGCGTCGGTCTCGGCGACGTAGAGGTCGCCCCCGACCAGCGCCATACCGAAGGGCGCGTTCTGCTTGTCGAGGAGCACGGTGCGCTGCTCGGCCACGCCGTCGCCGTCTGCGTCCCGCAGCAGGGTGATGCGCTGACCCGGGGTTTCCGCGGAATGGGACTTCCGCTCGAGCCAGCCCATGATGATCTCCTTGGGCCGGTTGATCGGGGGCGTCGGACCGCCGCTCTCCGCCACCAGGACATCGCCGTTCGGCAGGACGAGGAGCGAGCGCGGGTTCTTCAGGCCCGTGGCGAGGGCCCTCACCTGCAGCCCCGGCGCGACCGTGGGCGCCTCGCGCGCTTTCCAGCCGACGGCGCTCGAGACGTGCATCGGCGGCAGCAGGTATTGGTGCAGCTCGGGCAGCGGCGGGTTCGGGCCGATCTGGGCCTGCGGGTCGATGGGATCCGGTCCGCAGGCGGCGAGCGGCAGCAGCAGCCCGGCGGCGAGGAGATGGGTCCGGCGCATCAGGCGGGCTCCCCGGTCCGCACGCCGACGCCGTGACGGTGCACCAGCGAGGCTCCGGCCCAGCCGGTCACCGCCAGGATCAGCACGACGACCGCCGACAGGATCAGCCCGGTCGGCACCACCGACGTGTAGGCGTCGCGACTGTGCACGAAGACGTTGACGAGGCTCAGGACGAGGGCCACGGCGTTGCCGGCGGCGTGGATCCAGGCCGGCCGGAGGCCACGGATGCCGCGATCGCCGAGGAAGTCGATCAGCCCCGCCAGCGCCGCGAGGGCCGACACGATCAGTCCGACGCTGAGGAGCCAGGCGGAGAAATTCGCCCACTGCATGTTGGCCGTGCGCCAGTAGGCGATGTCGGTCACCAGCGTCCCGACGAAGCAGACGATGGGGACCGGGACCAGCATCGCGTGGATCGGGAGACCCGCGACGCGGGCCGTCGCTTGCGGGGTCTCGAGGGTCAAGCCGGGTTCCTCGGCGGGCGGAGCGTGCAGATGATGCAGGATCTACCGGCCGCCGGTGCGAATGTTCCCGGGGCCGGCGCGCTCAAGCGTCGGCCGCATTTTCGCGCTCCGTCAGCGGCCGGAGTATCCGTGCGCCGCGGCCGCTTCCTTCAGGCGCTCGAACGCTGTGGCGTAGCGCTCGCGGAGGAACCCGGCGTTTGGCGGGATCCGGGTCGGGCAAGAATTGTCCTCCGTATCGGACATCTTGATCAGCAGCGCCGCGAGGTCGCCGGCCGCGATCAGGGCGCTGATCCGCTCCGAATAGGCGATCCGGCTCGGCGGCTTCGTGAGGAGCGTCACCGTCGCGACGATATCCGCCTCGAATCCGGCAGCGCGGAGGTCGGCCGCCGTGCGCGGCGTGTCCTCCAGCACATCGTGCAGGAGCGCGGCCTGCATGACTCGCATCGGGTCGATGTCGAGCCCGTCGATGAGTCGGGCGTGACCGGCCCGGGCCTGGGCGGCGTTCGCGACGCGTTCCAGGTGCCGCATGCACGGCTCGCCGCCCTTGTCGAGCTGACCCGCATGCGCGGTGAGGGCGAAAGTATGGGCATCGAAGATCGTCGGCACGCACCCGGCTCCCCAGATCGACCGGCCCGGATCGGTGCCGCGCCGGCCTTCCGCACCGGGAATTCGACACCGCGCCGCGGTGTTCCCGCGCGGCCGGCCGCCGCCACAGACGCTCCGCGCCTGGCCACCGGACGATTCTTCGGCGCGCGACTACCTCATTTCGTGGATGCGCAGTCTTCGCACTCGATTCAAAAGTTCACGTTGGCAACACTATTGCCCAGCTCCCGAGGAATCGCCATCTCTTGTCTCGTAATCGGACAGGCGGCGGGTCGCGCTCCAGGATTTAGACAATGACGTCGGGGACACTCGAGAAGCCGCTGGATGTCGGCGGGCCCCTGAGCCGCCGGGCGGCGGCGCTGGCCAACGTCCGCTGGTTCCGGGGCGTCGTCGTCGGCTTCCCGCTGCTCACCGCCCTGGCGCTGCGCACGGTCGGCTTCGCCGCGCGGGGGCTCGACGGTCCGCCGGGCCCGGGCGACGCCCTCATGCTGGCCGCGATCCTGCTCTGCGGGCTCGGCTACGCCGAAGGCGGCGTCCTGGCCCGCCGGCTGGGCGGCTGGCAGGTGATCGCCTGGGCCACCGTGCTGTCGCTGCCGGTGAGCCTGCCCCTCGCCCTGGTGCTCCGGCCGGCCGCGCTCGCCGCGATCCCGCTGCCGGCCTGGGCCGGCCTCGGCTACGTCGCCCTGTTCAGCATGCTGATCGGCTTCGTCTTCTGGTACCGCGCCCTGGCGCGCGGCGGGATCGCGTCGGTCGGCCAGCTCCAGCTGCTGCAGCCGTTCCTGGGCCTCGGCGTCGCCGCGCTGGTCCTCGGCGAGCGGATCGAGCCTGCCATGATCGGCGCCGCGCTGGCCGTCGCCGCCTGCGTGGCTCTGGCGCGGCGCTTCGCGTGAGACCGGCGCGGGGCCGCCGGCCCGAGATCCTCAGCCGGTCTTGGCCACCACCTCGATGTCGCGGTCGAGGCCGCTCTCGACCTTAAACTCGCGGGTGTAGACCTGCCCGTCGTGGCGGGCGATCAGCACGTAATCGCCCTCGGCGAGGGTCACCTGCGGGAACGCGCCGATCGCCTCGCGGATCGTGTCGCCGCCGGGTGTCAGGATCGAGAAGGCGGTGCCCGCGAAGGCCTCGGCGCCGGGCGCGGCGACGAGCTTCAGGGTCACCGTCGCCGCGCGGTGGTTGAGGGTCGCCTCCGTGACCTTGCCGTTCTCGACGCGCAGGTCGGCCCGCTGGATCGCGTTCGACTCACCGTAGGTGGAGACCACGTGGTACGTGCCCTCTGGCAGGCGCAGCAGCTCGCCGGTCTTGATGTTGGAGCGCACGAGCCGGCCCTCGGAATTGGTCCCCACCGGGACGAAGACCGAGAACGTCACCTGACCGGGGGGTATCTTCTGGTCGCCCACCGCGCCCGCGAGCTTCAGGGCGCCGGCTGCCACGCGGAGCGTGTCGGTCGTCGGCTGCCCGCCCATGACGATCCGCTTCGAGGCGCTGGCGAAGCCGTAGGTCACCGTGGCCACATAAGCGCCCGGCGCGAGGGTGAAGTGCGGCTCGGCCTCGGTCGAGCGGGCGACGATCGACGGGCGCGTGCCGTCGCCGCGATCCTCGTAGATCCGCCACGCAAGCCCCTGGCGCAGGGCCGTGCCCGGGCCGGACAGGAGCGCCGACAGGGACAGCTGCGCCTCCGGCTCGGCCGGGGGCAGGGACGGCGGCAGGTTGGGGGTGGTGATCGACGGCGAGGGCAGGGCGCCGCCGAGGCGGTTCTGGAACGGGTCCTGCTGCGCGCGCGCGGCCGGCGGTCCGGCGGCGAGCATCGCCAGCGCGGTCGCTGCAAGCCTCATGCGCATCGGTCGGCCCTTCTCGTCGCGTCGCACCGGTCGTCGGACCGGGGTCGTCCGGGCCTGCTTCTGACGCCCGACCGTGGCGGCGGCAAGGCCGCTCTTCCACCGGCGGCCCGCGCATGCCACATCCCGGTCGGGACGCGATACCGGGACGGAGCGCATGACCGCCACCCTCGATCTCCTGAAGACCCGCCGCTCGGTGCCGCCGGCGCTGCTGGACGAGCCCGGGCCCGACCGGGCGCAGCTGGACACCATTCTGGCGGCCGCCTCGCGGGTGCCCGACCACGGCAAGCTCGCGCCCTGGCGCTTCATCGTCATCGCCGGCGAGGCCCGGGAACGCGTGGGCGAGGTCATCGCGGCGACCTTCGCGGCCGACAATCCCGACGCGGCGCCCGAGCGGCTCACGCAGGAACGCGCCCGCCTGACCCAGGCGCCGGTCGTCGTCGCGGTGGTCTCGCGGGCGGGCCCGCACGTGAAGATCCCGGACTGGGAGCAGGTGCTCTCCGCCGGTGCCGCCACCATGAACCTCGTGATCGCCGCGAACGCCGCCGGCTTCGCCACGTCCTGGCTGACCGAGTGGTTCGCCTACGACCGCCGCGTGCTCGACGCCCTCGGCCTCGCGCCCACCGAGAAGCTCGCGGGCTTCGTCCATATCGGCCGGGCGCGCGAGGTGCCCGCCGACCGGCCGCGGCCGGCGCTCGACGAGATCGTCACCTACCTCTGAAGGGACCGGCCGTGCACTACGATCTCGACCTGCCGCGCGAGTCGCGCGCCCTCCCGCACAATCCGCTCAAGGCCATCGTCGCGCCGCGGCCGATCGGCTGGATCAGCGCCATGAACCGCGCGGGCGCGCTCAACCTCGCCCCCTACTCGTTCTTCAACGCCGTGGCCGACAACATGGTCGCGTTCTCCTCCTCCGGGCGGAAGGACGCGATGACCTTCGCCGAGGAGGGCCGGGAATTCGTCTGCAGCCTCGCCACCTGGGACCTGCGCGACGGGATGAACGATTCCTCGGCGCCGCTGCCGCGCGGGACGAGCGAGTTCGCCTTCGCCAACCTGGAGACCGCCCCCTCGCAGAAGGTGCGGCCGCCGCGCGTGGCCGCCTCGCCGGCGGCGCTCGAGTGTCGCTGGCTCCAGACCGTGCCGCTGGTGCCCCTCGGGGGTGGCGAGGCGGAGAACTTCCTGGTGATCGGGCAGGTGGTGTCGATCTACGTCGACGAACGCTTTATCGCCGACGGCATGGTCGACACGGCGGCGATGCACCCGATCATGCGCGGCGGATACTTCGACTACTTTCATGCCACCGCCGAGACGCGTTTCCAGATGCGCCGCCCGAAGGGTGCGGGCGAGTTCACCGGGTCCTGAAACAGGATTTGGTCGCGCATGGCCGATTGAGGACTTGTTTACCATAGCGGGCGCAGGTTCGGGCGGTCTCCAGCACCGTGCCCGCCCGGATGTTCCTGTTCACCACGCCGTCGAGCCCACCGGAGAGCCCGCCGCCCCAGGCGCGGGCGCTGCCGGGCACGCCTGCCTCCGGGCCGGTGGTCCAGGCCATCCGCGATGGGGCGACGGCGAGCGGCGTCGGCTTCGATTATCTCCTCGCCACGGCGCGGCGCGAATCCGCGCTCGATCCCGCCGCTAAGGCCGGGACCTCCTCGGCCACCGGCCTGTTCCAGTTCATCGAGCAGACCTGGCTCGGGGTGATGAAGAATGCCGGGCCGCGGCTGGGGCTGCAGGCCCAGGCCGACGCGATCACCCGGCAGTCGGACGGCACCTACACGGTCCCCGACGCCGGGCAGCGGCAGGCGATCCTCGACCTGCGCCGCGATCCCAAGATCTCCGCGACGCTGGCGGGCGCCCTGACGCAGCAGAACGCCGACGCCCTGACGAGCGCCCTCGGCCGCGAGCCGACCGCGGGCGACCTCTACGCGGCGCACGTGCTGGGCGCGAAGGGCGCGGCCGCCCTGATCTCGACCGCCCGCGCCTTCCCCGAGCGCGCCGCCNGAGCCCGCCGTGACGGGCGCCCTCGCCGAACCGGCAGCGACGCCGGCCGGCGCCGCCCTCCTCAATCCGCCGTTGCCGCCGCGCCGCCCCGCGGAACTCGCGGCCGCGGCGTCCTCGTCCGGCAGCAGGACCAGCCTGTTCGCCCCCCGGAGCGGTCGATGATCATCCGCGAGTTTCTGGCCTGGACGCAGGACGCCTCGGCCGAGCGCCGGGCCGAGGCGACCGCCGCGCTGACCCGATCCTACCTGTACGGCGATCTCGGCGCCGACGCGGCGTGGGAGGCCAAGACCGCGCTGCTGGCGCTCCTCGACGATCCGTCGCCCCTGGTTCGCCGGGCCCTCGCGGAGACCTGCGCCGCCTCGGCGCGGACGCCGCGCCCGCTGGTCGTCGCCCTGTCCTGCGATGTCCCCGAGGTGGCGCGCCCGGTTCTGGCGCGCTCGCCGGTCCTCACCGACGCCGACCTCGTGGACGCCGCCGCCCTCGGCGACGAGGACACCCGCGCGGTGATCGCCGCCCGGCACCACCTCTCGCACGCGGTTGCGGGCGCGCTCTCCGAGATCGGCGAGACCGACACGCTGGTGGTGCTGGCGGCCAATCCGACGGCGAAGATCACCGCGGGCCGGATGCTGCGCATGATCGAGCGCCGCGGCGACGCGGCCGCGCTGCGCGAGGCGCTTCTCGCCCGCGCCGACCTCCCGCCGGAGGTGCGCCACGCCATCGGGATCGCGGTGGCGCGGGCGCTCACCGACTTCGTCACCGACCGCGCCTGGCTCGGCGCCGAGCGCTGCGACCGGATGAGCCGCGAGGCCGGCGAGCGCGTGGCGCTCGAGGCCTGCGAGGGCTTCGGTGCGGCCGCGGTGACGCGGCTGGTGACGCACCTGCGCGCGACCCGGCAGCTGACCGCGGGACTGATCCTGCGCGCCGTACTCTCCGGCCGGACGGACTTCGCGCTCGCCGCCCTGGCCGACCTGTCGGGCCAGGACCATGCCGGCGTCGCCCGGGCCATGCGCGACCCGCGCCTGTTCGCCAACCTGCACGATCGCGCCGGGCTGCCGGACGCGCTCCTGCCGGCGATGCAGGCGGCGCTCTCCGCGCTGCAGGATCTCGCTCGCGGCGCGGGAGCGGTCCGGGGCACCGGCCTGTCGCGGCGCCTCATCGAATCCGCCATTGCGGCCTGCGGCGACCTGTCGGATCCGGAGATGCATCCGGTGATCACGCTGCTCAACCGCTACGAGGCCGAAGCGGCGCGCGACGAGGCCCGGCGACAAGGGGACGACCGCGCTGGCGGACGGGCAGCGGCGCTCGAAGGCGGACCTGCGGGTCGTCATCCGGTGCGCGGCAGCGTAGAGCGCGTAGCAGAGCTGATTATCGAGGAGCAGCGGATCCGTCTCCGGCAGCGCCTCAGCCGTATCGGCAATATACGCCATATCGTTCGCCCATCGCGGTCCACGCACCGCCACTCTCGACCGCGACCGCGGGTCCGTCATCATACCATAACACGGGATGCCGCCGCGCCCGCCCGCGATCCACTGCCACGCGTAGAGGCAGTCGGCGCCGAGCGCGATGCCCACCGGGCCGTAGGCGTTGTGCACCGGCGGCCGCACCATCATCGCCTGTCCGGGGAACCGGACGGCGATCTCCCCAGCGATCCCGGCCTCGCTGGGCTTGGCCAGCCGCGGCGGGAAGGCGAGGAGCAGGTCGGCGGTCTCCCGACGCAGGGCGATCTCGGCGTGATTGCGACCGTCGCCGCCGGCGTAGCGCAGCCGCTGGTCGAACCCGTCGCGCTCCCGCGTCTCGATGACCGCGGTCAGCGCCCCGGCGCCCGGCAGCGACAGGACCGGGACCGTCTGCGCCTGCGCGGCGGCGGGCAGCAGGAGCCACGCCAGGGCGCGGAGCCCGGCCGCGCGGAGCGCCGCGCGCCTCACGGTGCGGTCCGCTCGGTCGTGGCGGAGGTGTCGTAGGCCGCGCGCCCGGGCATCTGGAATCGCTTCGCCTCCGAATTCTCGGGCCGACCGCGCTCGGCCTGCTGGTCCTGCCACAGGGTCCCGGTGGCGGGGGGCGACAGCGATTCCGGCTTGTCGACGCCGCGATAGTCCGGCAGCAGGGCGTAGCCGAACCGCTCGTAGGGCATCGGCCCCGCGCCGGGCACGCGCCGCGCCACCAAGGGCGGCGCCTGCGTCGCGGGCTCGCGGGCGTAGGTTCCCGCGGGTACGGGTTCGGCCAGCGCGCGGGCCAGTGCCGGCGGCGGGTAGCGAAGCGCGTTCTCCATCGCGACAGCCAGGGGAAATTCGTTGCGCTGGACGGCGAGGGGTTTGGCGTCCGCGGCCGCGGGCGGCAGGTCCGGCCGCGGCACCCGGTTGACCGGCGGTGTCTCGAACCGCGCCGCGGGCGCCGCGTGGCGCCCGGGCGCGGACGCGGTGGAGGGTACGGGATCGCAGGGCAGCGGCGATCCGCCGGTCGTCTCGCGGAACAGCAGGTCGACCACCTTCGGGAAGAGGCCGTCGTAGCGGTTCACGACCTCCAGGAAGGGCCGCTGCCGCTTCAGCCGCTGGAGCGTGAGGGCGTAGCCGAAAACGGTCCCCTCGCTCGGCATCCAGGCGACGGCCCGCTGGAACCATTCGAGCGCCGTGTCGAACTGGCAGGAATTGTAGGCGTACCACGCGAGCCCCTGGGCGCCTTCGCCCGAGGTGGAGGCCGTCACGACCTGCGCGTAGCGGGCGATGCGCGCCGGCTCGATCGCGGGCGGGCGGGGCAGCGTCAGCTTCTGCTCCAGGATGTCGATGTAGAGCAGCTCGTTGCCGACGAACCGGTCGCGCCACGCGTAGGCGACCTCCTCGGCCTCGCGCTGCATGTCGAGCTGGCGCAGGGTCAGGGCGAGCCCGTGGGCGACCATGGCGTCGCCGCCGCGGGCGATCGCCTGCTTGAACCACTCGAGCGCCTCCCGGAACTGGCGGCGCTTGTAGGCGTACCAGCCGAGGAGGCTGGTCTGGCTGGGATCACCGCTCTTGCGGGCGACCGTCTGGAACGCCGCGAGATCGGCGGGTGTCGGGGTCTCCGCGCTCTCCTCGTGCAGGAAGGCGGCGATCCGCGCCCGGGTGATGTCGAGGCGGATCGCGTCGAACTCGGAACCCCCGTTCGCGCCGCGGTGTCCCATCTCGATCAGGCGCTCCGCCTGCGCCATGCGCAGATGCGCCATCGCCTTCTGGATGGTGGCGAGGCGGACGCCCGAATCGGCGTTGCCGTCGAGGATCGACTTGTAGAGCTCGAACGCCTCGTCGCCCGACCCGGAATCGCCGAGCGCGTCGGCGACCGTCCAGATGCTCTGCACGTCGAGCGGATCGAGGGCCCCGGGATCGGCGCGGTAGAGATCGATGACCGCGGCGGCGTCCTTGCCGGTCAGCGCCGTGATCCGGGACCGGAACTCGGCCCGGCGGAGCTTGCGGGCCAGCTCTTCGGAGGGCTGCCACGCCGGATCGATCGAGCGCCGGGCGGCGATCGCGGCGCGCAGGTCGTCGAAGCGCCCCGCGGTGAAGAGGTCCCAGAGCGGCGCCTCCTCGGGCGGGCTCGGCTGCAGCGCGTTGAGGTCCGGCGGCTCGTTCCAGCCCGGGTAGAGCCGCTTGAGACGGGCGATCTCGGCCTTCATCCGCGCCGTCTGCTTCTGGGCGGCATAGTAGCGCAGCGCGCTCTCGTCGACCATGTCGTTCGTGCGGGACGTCGCCGGGTCGGCCAGGATCGCCGGCGCGCGCGGGCCGTCGCCGTAGACGATGCGCGGCTCCGACCGCGCCGGCGCGGCGGGATTCGGCCGCGCCGGTCCCGAGCGCGCGTCGACCTGCGCCGCGGCCGGAGAGGCGGCGAGCGCCAGCATCAGGAGGCAGGGGGCGACCGGTCGGACCCGGGCCGGCGGACGACCTGTCAGGACTTCAGGCATGACGGGTAGCGCATGCGGGCCGCGGTCAGGGCGAGGAGGCTCAGGGTTGCCGGATAGTAGTTCTGGTTGCCGATATCGCCCCGGGCATCCTCCAGAAAGGCCGTGCCGTCGAGGGCGCAGGCCACCAGGGCGGGGATGCCCATGTAGCCGGCCTCCGTGAGCCACTCGACCTTCCGCCCGTCGCCGGTGTCGACGATCGGCAGCCGCTCCCGGTCCGAACCCGACCACAGGGTCTGGAACGGCGCGAGGTCGTCGGGCCGCACCAGCCCCGCCCAGGCGAGATAGAGCGGGATGCGGATGGCGTTGTAGGAGAACAGGGGCGGGAAGCCGGTCGCGGGACGCGGGGCGTCCTTGGCGGAGATCCACTCGGTGGGGAGGTTGCTCGGACCGAAACGGGACTGCCGCAGCAGGGCGAGGCCGCTGCGCGTCAGGGCGGCCCAGTCGTATTCCGGGGCCACGAGGGCGAGGCGCGGGAAGGCGGGGAAGATCCAGTAGGAGAGGTTGACGAGCGGGCCGTCCGGGCGTTCCCGGGCCGAGAAGCCCGAGACCGCGGGCAGCAGCAGCGCACCGTGCGGGTCCCGGAACAGGATCGTCTTGCGCCCGAACTCGATGGCGATCCGGCGCGCGGCGGTGCGATAGCTCGGCTCGTTCCAGGCCTCGGCCGCCTCGGTGAGTGCCCAGGCGACGAGGATGTCGCCGTCGGTGGCATTGTTCATGTCGCTCACCGCCGGCCGCTTGTCGGGCGACCAGCGCCACGCCAGCAGCTCGTCGCCGCGGACCATCAGGTTGGCCCGGGTCCAGCCCCAGATCCGCTCGAAGCTCAGCCGGTCCCCCGCCGCCACGGCGAGCAGCATGCCGTAGCCCTGGCCCTCGCTGTGGCTGATCAGACCGTTGGCGGTGTCGACCACGCGGCCCTGATCGGTGATGAACCGGGAGCGGTAGGCCCGCCACGCGGCGTCGTTGCCGAGCGTGCCGGCGAGGCCCGGGCTCGCCGCCTTGGCAGACTGAGCGGGCTGCGTACCCGGTTGCGCGGTACTCGGAGGCACGGCCGGCTCGTCCTGCGGCGAGGCCGCCGCCGCCGGCAGGATCGCCGCGACGAGGAACGCCGCGGCGAGGGGGGCGCGGTCGCGGCGGCTCATGAGTTCTTCCTGCCGACGTTGCGCACGAGGCTCGTGGTGGCGAGGCCGAGGCAGAGGGCCATCGCCAGGGTCATGCCGACGTAGTACTCGGTGTTGATCGACAGCCACGCCGCGGACACGAGGCGCAGGTTCGCCAGGGATCGCGGCTGCGTCTCGACGAGTTCGATCCGCTCCGGCCGGGACGTCACCAGCGTGCCGTTCGAGGCGTCGAGGAAGGCGGCACTGCCGCCGAGCTTCGCCCAGACCACGGGGTCGACGAGGCAGGAGACGGACGCCTTCAGCAGCGACGCGTTCGGGGCGGTGACGATCACGGTGTTGCTCGACTGGACCGGCGGCCCCTCGGCGATCAGCAGCGAGGCCGTGGCGGGGACCTCGACCGCCTCGTCCGGAGTAACCTGCGCGGTCACCGCCTGCCGCAGGGACCGCGCCGTCCCGGTGATCTCGTTCCAGACCGAATCGAGGGTCGCCCAGATCTGGCGCGAGCCGCGCGTCGACGCCTCCCATCGGTCGATGAGCTCGCGGTCCGACGTGGAGGCCGGGGCGGAGTTCGGGGGCGATGTCGGCGCGGGCCTGGCGCTCGCCTCGCCCTGAGATGCCGGCGCCTGCTGGGCCTGGGCGGGCTGCGCCGGGCGCACCTGCGGGATCAGGGTCGGCAGGGCGCAGCGCATCGGCAGGTTGCGGCGCAGGCGATCGAGGGTGAGCACGCCCTCGGGGCCGAACTGGCCCGGGGTGGCGACCATGTCGGCGCGGCCTTCCCAGACCCGCTGGACCTGCTGCGGATCGAAGCCGACCGATTCCAGGAGCGCCGGGTCGAGGGCGCGGGCGGGCGCGACCACGAGCTGGCTCGCATCGGACGCCACCTGCTGCTGGGTGACCACCTCGAAATCGATGACCCGCTCGGATGCCATGGCCAGCCGGGCGGCCAGGGTCGCGGCGGCGTCCGCGCTGTCGCGGTCCGGCGTCGGCAGCACGAGGCGCGGGCGCTGACCCGGAACGACGAAGGGCACGGCGCCGCCCTTGATCGCCGCGAGGTCGGGGCTGCGCGCCGCCCGGGCGAAGTGCGGGATCTCGATCCGCGAGCGGTCGAGGAACAGGAACCGCGCCTGCTTGGCCGCCGGACTCAGCGTGTCGCAGACTTGGTCGGCGGCATTCGGGAGCTGTGCGGAGATCTCGACGTGGTTCACACCCGGGCGCCACAGGCTGAAGGGCAGGGGGATGGCGCTGTCGTCGAACACCTCGCCGCGCCCGTCCGGCAGCGGGACACTGGCGGCGTTGCGTCCGTTGATGTCGATGACGATGCGGGCGTCCGAGGACAGGCCGGCCACGTAGGCCCCGGCGAGGTGCAGCATCACCTTGCCGTAATCGGCCGGAACGAAATCGCCGGGGAAGCGCAGGTCGAACCCGACATGGAGGAGGCGGCCCGAGAACTCGCGGGACGCCGCGCCCAGGCGATCGAGCGTGAGGCTCTCGCCGCCCTGCACCATGTAGCCGCGGAAGAGCTGAACGGCCTTGAGCCCGGCCGGCGTCCCGGCGTCGGCCGGGACGGCGAGGTTGGCGATCGCCTGGCGGACGTCCTCGTCGCGGGCCCCGGTGACCACCAGGGTCGGCGGCGCGTTCGGCCGCGTCGGCAGCATGGCGAGACGAGGCCCGGTGATCGGGCCGAGCTCGGCGACGCCTTCGACGCCGGCGATCTCGGAGCCGGTGCCGACGACGAGGTTGATGCCGTTGCGGCCCTGCAGCGGAGGGCCGAAGGTCACGGTCGGGCGGGCGACCCGTCCCACGAGCGCGAACGCCTGGACCGCCTCGATCATCCGCTCCAGGCGCGCCAGGTTCGGGCGCTCGTTCAGGATGACCTGGATCGGCAGGGCGCCGCTCTCGTCGGGC
Source organism: Methylobacterium mesophilicum (assembly GCF_036441335.1). Taxonomy (GTDB): domain Bacteria; phylum Pseudomonadota; class Alphaproteobacteria; order Rhizobiales; family Beijerinckiaceae; genus Methylobacterium; species Methylobacterium mesophilicum_B. Next base: position 161,487 of record NZ_MLBW01000001.1, on the reverse strand, counting down.
TCCGCGGCGGCGAGGGACCGGACGTCCATGTCGGTGGCCGTCCCGACCACCAAGCCGGAGCGCGACGGGTCGATCTGCGTCCACAGTTCGTAGGTCGCGCCGATCGAGCAGTCGACGCGGTGGCGCTGGCTGGCGGTGAAGGTCACGGCGTTGTAGCCGGGCTTCAGCACGCCGTCGCCGATCGCGAACTCCACCACCTTCACGGCGCCCGGCGCCTGGATGCGGGTCCAGCCGACCTTCGTGCCGTTCACGAAGGCGGCGAGTTCGGAACTCTCCGGCGCCACCGAGATCGCCGAGAGGTACGAGAGGCGCAGCCGTGCCGGTCCCCGCGTCTGCGCGTCCGTGAGGAAGACCGGATAGCGCAGGGAATCCTCTTCCCCCGTCAGGCGGAAGCCGCGCGGGCCGGAAGGAAGCCGACGCGCCGGCGCGATGGTCGACTGGATCACCGCGCGCGGCACCGTCTGCGGCGCGGCGGCCCGCGGCGGCTCGGGCTGGCGCGGGATCGGTCGCGGCTCCGGCGGGGCCCGGTCCGTCCTCGGTCGGCGCGCGCAGGGCGTTGCCGCTGGGCGGGACCGTCAGCCGCTCCGCCGGGCCCGAGCCCAGGAAGCTCTGGGCCAGCGCCGGAACGCTCGCGAGACCGAGCAGCATTCCGAGCACGGGGAGGCGCAGCCGGGCGCCCATCGCCGTCAAGCCGCGCTCGTGCGCCGGCCGCGAAGCTCGGCGAGGGTGCGCTCGTTCTCGTAATCCATCATCAGGCGGACCCAGTCGTCCCCGCTGTCGGTGTCGGTCGGTTTGGCGGCCGTGGGCAGGGGTGGCGCCGCTCCGGTCGCCGCGGCCGGTGCCGGGACGGACGGCACCGGCGCCGGGATGACGGCTCCGGAGGGCGTGTCGTAGACCGGCGCTTCCTCGATCTCGACGGGCCGCGGCCGTTGGCTGGCCAGGAGGTAGCGCAGGGCGCGGAACGGCTCGACCAGGCCCCACCACGCGAATTGCAGCGTGCCCGTGGGGATGTCCTTGTGCCGGCGCCGGCGCAGCTGGAATCGGCGCATCGCCTCGGCGTCGCCGTACATCAGCCCCGCGAGCGCCGGGTAGTCGCGGACCGCGAGCGTGCCGAAATTCACCCGCATGACGAGTTCCTGGCCGTCGCGCGTCGTCTGGTCCAGATCGACCGGGAGCGGCGTGTTCCGGCGCGCGCCGGCCGTCGGCTCGACGCTGAGCGTCCCCCGCAGCGGCGGGCGGGTGAGCGCCGGGTCGAGGGCGCCGCTGAGGAGGCGCAGGGTGCAGGCTTCGGCGGAGACGCGCTCGATCGAGACGTCGACGCTGTGCCCGGACAGGGTGAGTACACCCCGGCGATCGATCGCCAGCGAGGGCGTGCGCTCGAGCTGGCGCCGCTCGGCGCAGACCCCGAGGGAGGCCCCCGCGGTGAGCAGGTTGAAGAAGTTCCACAGCCCGACCACCAGCATCAGGTTGGTCACGCCGGGCTCGTAGAGGTAGCGCCACGCCGCGACGGCGCAGCCGAGCATCAGGAGCAGGTAGATCAGGAAGAACGGCAGCGCGAGCGACGAGATGTGGTCGTGGTCGAGGGTCGCGCCCTTGTTGGTGACGTTGAAGGTCGGCTTGCGGGGCGACGCGATGACCGACACGATCGCCTTGGCCAGATAGACGCCCTGGATGTACTCGTAGAGTTCCGACACGAACGGCCAGCGGAACTTCCCGTAGACGTAGTTCTGGATCATCAGGTTGATGATGATGTAGGTCAGCGTGTAGGCGATCGACTCGTCGACGCTGGCGACGAAGATCTTCAGATCGAAGAAGATGTGCAGGAGCGGCGCGAACATGAAGATCAGCCGCGGGATCGGGAAGAACCAGAACGTCATGCTGGAGAGGTAGGCGATCTTCTGGATGGGCTTGAGGCCCTTCTGGAAGACCGGGTTCTTCAGGAGCAGGATCTGGAACATCCCCTGGCACCAGCGCGAGCGCTGGCCGATGAAGTCCGTCAGCGTGTCCGGCTGCAGGCCCGCGATCAGTGGCTTGTCGACGTAGGCGCTGGTCCAGTTGCGCGCGTGCAGCTCGAAGGCGGTCTCGCAATCCTCCGTGATGGTGATGCCCGAGAAGCCGCCGGCCTCGTCGAGGGCGGTGCGGCGCAGGAGGGCGGCCGAGCCGCAGAAGAACGAACCGTTCCACTTGTCGAGGCCGCGCTGCGTGACCGCGTAGAACATCTCGTTCTCCGAGGGCATGCGCTCGAACGTTCGCAGGTTGCGCTCGACCGGGTCGGGGTTGAGGAACGCGTGCGGCGTCTGGACGAGGAACAGGCGCGGATCCTGGGCGAAGTAGCCGACGGTCTCGGTGAGGAACGAGCGGAACGGGACGTGGTCGGCGTCGAGCACCGCCACGAGATCGCCCCGGGCATGGGCGAGGCCGTTGTTGAGGTTGCCCGCCTTGGCGTGCTCATTGCGCGCGCGGGTGAGATAGCGGGCGCCGAGCGCGTCGCACAGCGCTCGCAGCTCGCCCCGGCGGGCGCGCGCCGCCGCCGCCCTGGCCGGGTCGGCATCGCTGCATTTCTGGTCGGTGCCGCCGTCGTCGAGCAACCACACGGTGAGCTTGTCGGGCGGATAGTTCAGCTGCCGCGCCGCCGCCAGGGTCATGGCGAGGATCGCGGCGTCCTCGTTGTAGCTCGGCACGAACACGTCGACCGTCGGCAGGTCGGCGGCCGGCGCGGCCGGCGGCGGGTCGCGCCGCAGCGGGTCGGCGTTGATGATCAGGCTGACGAACAGGATGAAGACGCAGTAGAGCTCCGCCACCAGCAGGATCAGGCCGAACCCGAAGCTGACCGGGTCGCCGGGCGAGGGCAGGGTGTTGGTGAGCCGCCACAGGATGTAGCGGAGCACCACGAGGCTGCCGAGCGCCATGAAGACGAACCGCGTCCGCGGCCCGTCGAACACGGCCCACAGCACGATCATTGCCGCCATGGCGGCGAGGCTCATGGCGAGCTGGGCCTGCGTCCCGACCGGCTGGCTGAGCAGGGCAAGGCTGGCGACTGTCGCCCCAACCCAGGCCAGCCAACGCAACGCCTGCCTCACCCTACAGCCTCCCGGGCCAAAATCCCTCGGATCGAGGTGCAACAGCTCTATAGCCGGGTTTGTACAGCGACGATGGTCAATGAACAAACCCATTCGCAATATCCGGTCGAACTCACTCGTTCGGAAATTACGGTTAACTGAGGAATGTGGGTAACGCAGTCGACCGCCGAGCCGTCGAAGTCGATCGGGCTGCAGAGGCCAAATCGATGCGCGTTGCCGCACCGGATACATTAACGATCCGTTCGCAAGCTGCGCGATAGACGGCCAGGGCGCCGCGCATGCGACGGACGGCGCCACGGATAGTCGCTGCGATGCCCGCGGCCCGCCCGGCAGGCCGCACCCGGAACCGGTGCCGCCGCCTCGATCCGGCGCGGGCCTTAATCGACCCTTAACGAAAATCGCGCCTCGCTCGGGACTGACCCCCGGGCGTACGGATGACCGCGAAGCCGCTGCAGATCTCCCTCGGATTGCTCAACGCGCTGCAGGTGGCGATCGCCGCGGCCGCCGGGTTCGCGGCCGCCGTCCTGATCGTCGTCCCGGCCGCCCAGCCCGGAACCGTGCCGTCTGCGCAGGAGATGGTGGGCTCGGCCTCGCGCGCCTACGTCGCCGGCATCGAGGCGCGGCTGCGGCAGACCGTGGGCGAGGCGCGCAACGCCGCCCTGACGTTCCGCGACGGGGACGGCCCGCTCTCCGCCGACCAGCGCGCCGCGCGCCTGCGCGCGTGGCTCGACCTGAACCCGGTCTACCGTGACGCCGTGCTCGTCGCGCCGGACGGCACCGTGCTGGCGGCCCGGGATGAGCGCCGCGTCGGCGGCAGCGTCGCGCGTCAGACTTGGTTCCTGCGCGGCCGCGCAGCCGGCGTGATCGTGGTCGCCGACGGCGCCGAGGCCGACGCGCCGTTCGGAACCGCCGTCGCGCTGGGCGCGCACGGGCAGGACGGGCTGCTGCGCCTCGATGCCGATCCGAGCTACTTCGCCCAGATCGAGGAGGACGTGCGACGGGCCGCGGCGCTGCCCGAGACCCTCGGCTTCCTCGTCGCTACCCCGGACAGCCGGGTCCTCTCCGGGACCCCGAGCCCTTTCCGGACGACGGCCGTCTCGGCCACGACGCCGATGCGCGTCGCGGCGGATATCGGCTCTCCGGGATGGCTCGTGACGGCGCAGGCTGTCCCGTCGGGCGCGGCGCGCGCCGCGGCCCCGGACTGGCGGATGCTCGGCATCGGCCTCGCCCTCGTGGCCTGCGCCGGGGGCCTCGGCTTCGTCGCGGGGGAGCGCCTGACGCGCCCCCTGCGCCGTCTGCTCAAGACGAAGGGAGAGGACGCCGGCGACGAGACCGAGGCGCCCCGCACGTGGATCGGCGAGTTCGCGGCGCTCTCGGACGTCTTCGCCGGTCATCGCCGCAGCGCCGGGCTGATGATGGCCGGCGCCGGCTCCGAGGTCGCGCGGCTCCAGGCACGGCTGACCACCTTCGAGGCGATCTCCGGCTGGGCCTGCTGCGAGATCGACCCCGAGACCGGCCGGACCCTGCTGGAGGCCCGGACCGAGGGCGGCAGCGACGGGCGTCCCTTCGCCGCCCCCTTCGCGGCCTGCTTCGTCGCCGATGACCGGGCGGTCCTCGATCGGGCGCGCGATGCCGCCCTCTCGGCCGACGGACCGCAGGACGTCGTCCTGCACCTGCACGACTGGCCCGAGCAGCAGGTTCAAGTGAGACTGCTGTGCCTCACCGATGCGAGGGGCGACCGGCGCCTCTTCGCCCTCATGCGGAAGCTGCCGGGCGGCGAGAGCGCGCCGCTGCCGCAGCAGGTCGAGCCGCGCCGCAACCTCGTCCTCCGGCGGGTGACCGACGGCATCGTCCACGAGTTCAACGACGTCCTCACCGTCGTGCTGACGAATCTGACGCTGCTGACGCGTCGCCACGTCCTCGCGGACGATCAGGAACGCCTGGTCGGACGGGCCACGGCCGGCGCCCGTCGGGGCGCGGCCCTCACCCGCCGGATGCTCCACCTCGTGCGCGGCGACGAGACCGGCATCACCCTCGCCGAGACCGACCTCGCCACCACCTTCGAGGGCTACCTGCCGTTTCTGGCCGCGAACGCCCTCGGCGAGATGCCGGTGCTCAACAGGATCCCCGCGGGGTTGCCGCCCGTCCTGTGCAGCGAGCGCGTGCTGGAGCTGCTGCTCCTCAACCTCGCCTTCCACATCCGCGACGCCGGCTTGGCCGGTTTCGCCATCGCGGCGGTCGAGGGTGCGCCCAACGATGTCGGCACCGAGGCAGCGCGGTCCATGGCCTACGTGCGCGTGCTCGTCAGCAGCGGTCGCCGGCCGCAGACCGCGCCGCTGCCGGCCGGAACCGGATCGACCCTGGCGGCGGCCGCGGCGCTCGTCACCGAGAGCGGCGGCCACTGGCGACTGATCCGCGACGGGATCGGCGCCGAGCCATTCCTGGCCGAGTTCTGGCTGCCCGCCGCGCCCCCGGCCGTTGCCAAGCTCCCGCCGACCCGGGCGGCCGGGCTGACGATCCTGCTCGTGGAGAGCGACGGCCTCGTGCGCGCCAGCGTGGCCGAGGTGCTCGCCGATCTCGGGCACGCGGTGGTCCAGGCGGCCTCCGGGGCGCACGCCCTCGAGATCCTCGCCCGCGACGCCGCTTTCGACGCGATGATCGTCGACCAATCCATGCCGGTGATGGCCGGCCTCCAGCTCGCCGCGACCGTGGTCGAACGGTACCCGGAGATCCGGATCATCCTCGCCAGCCCGCACGGCCAGCTGCCGCGATCCGCCGACGCCTTCCTGCGGATCGACAAGCCTTTCCGCAACGAGGACCTGCAGGTCGTCCTCGACGTCGCGGCGAGGCGCGCCCGCGCCGCCTGAGCGCCACCCGTCTGGGCACCGCACCCCTCGGCTCTCCGGCGGTCGGGGGCGTATAAACCGACCCGCTCGATCCCGGCGACGTCATCGAGGCCGAAAGTCAGTCCTGATAAAATCGGATGTTAACCATTGTCGACGAGTGTTTGTTAAAGCGTAAATCGTACCTTAACGGAGCCGTTGAATATGGGCGGGACTGCGGAACCGACTGCCCGACGTCCTCTCACTCCGTTCACGACAGCTCTCGTTCTCTCGTGCGCCTGCGCGGCGGCGTCCGCCACCCACGCCGCCGCCGCCGACCTCCCGGCCCGGGGTGCGAGCGCCGACTGGTACACCGGCGCCTCGCAACAGGCGGTCGACGACAGCTGGGCCGTCGCCGTCGACGGCTCGACCAGCGTGACCTCGAACAGTTCGGCCTTCGGCTCCGTCACGGTCACCGCCGCGCCGAACGGCTCGCCCACCCGGGACGGCCTGCGGGTCCGCGTCGACGCCATCGGCGGCACCTACTCGTATCCCGGCCGGTCCGTCGCGACGCGGGTGACCGGCTACCAGCAGGAAGGCGCCCTTCAGGCCGGGTACGAGTGGGTCTGGAAGGACGCCGCGCTCGCCGGATTCATCGGCTTCAACGTCCGTAGCAACCAGCTGTCCATTCCCGATCCGGGCAATCCGGTCGTGGGCACGGGCGTCGGGTTGAAGGTTGCCGGCAACTTCTACGCGACACCGACCGACCGGACCATGGTCTCGGCCTACGGCTCGTACTCGACGAAGTTCAATGCCTACTACTCACGCCTGCGCGTCGGCTACATGCTCGCGGACGGCGTCTATATCGGGCCGGAGGCGCTGTTCCTCGGCGACGACTTCTTCCGCCAGTACCGCATCGGTGCGCACCTGACCGGCGTCCGCTTCGGACCCGTCCAGATGTCGGTGGCCGCCGGCTACGTTCGGGACCGCGTGCAGGGGTCCGGCTACTATTCCAGCATCGAGGCGCGCTCGACCTTCTAGCGGCCGACAGCGGCTCACGGACGGGGCATGGGCGCCGAGCCCGGAACCGAGGATCTCACCGGGACGTCGCCAAGAGCCGTCCCGGCCTGAGCGGGTCCCAGACACCCTCGAAGACGGGCTGCATCGCGTCGCTGAGCGACTGCGCCTGGGACGTCGGCGATGGGGCAACCCTGGGCTGGACGCCGACGAGCGTCGCGGACACGCCGAGGACACCGATCAGGCACAGGCCGATGATCGCCCGGCGCGGCGCCCCCCAAGTGTGGAACACGCCGGCCAGCGTGACGAAGATGGCAAATAGGCCGATGAACTGATGCATTAGACACCTCTATGCGGTGTCTAGAGCGAGAATAGAGCCAAAAACTTTGTTCCATAACGGAACAGAAGTCGCGACGGGCCCGATGATATCAGGCCCATTCCCGGACTAAGGCACAGTGTCGGTCGGCGTGCCGGCACAGTGCCGGGGAGCGCGTGCCCGGCCTGCCGCGATCTCGCCGCACGCCGCGGTTTCGTCGCCGCGGAACCGACTGAACCGCGGCGGCGGACGTCAGAGACGGCTGGCGAGGAAGCCGAGGCCGAAACCGACGAGACCGGCCACGACCAGGGAGGCATGCGGCCACGCGACGGATCTTTGATGGCCTTCCCAGGCGACGTGGCGGCCCCGGTCGTAAGCCTCGGCGGCGTGGTCGGAGACCTCGTCGGCCGCGTGCCGCACGGCGTCCTTGGCTTGGCCGTAGAGCGCCTCGGCGGTGCCCCGCGCTTCGCGGAGGTGCCCCGCGACCGCGTGGCGGTCCGAGCCGACGGCGTCGCCGACCGCGTCCTGAACTGTCCCGCCGAGGTCACGCGCGGCGCCCGTGATCCTGTCCATATCGACCATTGTCATGCTCTCCGAATCCGTCGCGGGTCGGCGTCGGAGCCGTGTCGGCCGGACACCCATCCCTCTGTGGCGACTGGGGCAACAGCGGTCTGCTCCGCGCGTTCCCGAGGCCGAACGTCGTGAGACCGTGGCGATGGAGGCCGCCCGTCGTCGCGGCGGGGGCGACCCGAGCGCCGGGAAACCCAGGCATGCGTGTGGCCGGAGGAGCGCGCCGCACGCGTCGGACAGCCTCATTCAGGCCGCACTCGCCGTCGAAGCGGCGAGCTTGAGCGTGAGGGGATCGGATGAACGAGGGTGGACGAGCATCGCGCGGCGCGCTGCTTACTCTGCACCGGGCCCTGTCACGCAGCGACGCCGTCGCGACGGCCGACGGCGTGACGCCGCTCGACCGGCGGCGCCTCAACCTGCGCTGGCTCTGCGCCAGCTCGCTGATCGCGACCTGCGGCGCGGCCCTGATGGGGGCGGCGCTCCGCCTGTCCGTGGACACCGATCTCGCGCCGGCCAAGCCGACATTTCGCCAGGTCTCCGCGCAGGCGGCAGAGGGGCAGGGTGTAATCGGACGACGCGGCGACCGCCTCGTGCGGCACCCGCTCGTCGCCTCCGACCGCGAGGAGTTCTCAGCACCGGTCACCGAACAGGCCGGCGCGCGCGAGCTCATCCGGACCCAGCCCTTCGTGCGGCTCGTGACCAGCCTGTCCGCCGGCGACGCGGTCGATGGCCAGATCCCGCCCTTCGATCCGACGCGCCAGCTCGCAGAGGACGGGCAGGTCGCGACGGTCTCCGACGAGCCGGGGGACGATCCGTCCGGGACGACGGTCACGATCACGCGCTCCGCGCTCGCGGATGTCCCGGTCGCGGAGGACGCGCCCGGCCTGACCGACGAGGACGTCACCGCCCTCGTGGAGGCGCAGGCGCAGGTCGCGCGAGAAGCGGGTCCGCGGATCGCCGTGCCGTACGCGCCCCAGCGGCTGCTCTCTCAGATCCTTATCGATGCGCCGGGCGACGCGGCCGCGAAGGCCGTGGGCGCTGAGCCGAGCCGCGACACGTTCCACGCGATCGAGGTGCGGGTCGTCCCGGAGAACATCACGGACCTGGCCGAGTCCGAGCCGGCCTCGGTCACGAGCCTCACGGAGACCCGCGACATCGTGCTGAAGCGCGGCGAGACCCTGGCCGACGCGCTGGCGGCGAACGGTGCCGAACCGGCGCGCGTGGCGGCCATCCTGGCCGCCTTCAGCGAGCACGCCCGCACCGGGCTCGCCGAGGGGCAGCACGTCGACCTGCTCCTCATCCGATCGCGCGCCGGCCAGGCCGTGCGCCAGATCGCGCGGGTGACGCTGTACGGCGCGGGCGGCGTCGAGGAGGTCGTCGCGGAACGGGATACCGGGGGGTTCGTCACGGTCGCGCCGCCGTCGGACCAAGTCGCTGCGGCGCGGTCGGGCGACGAGACCGACGGGTCGGGCGCGAGCCTCTACCGGAGCATCTACGAGGCGGTGCTGCGCAATGGCCTGCCCGGCATCCTCGCCGAGCGCATCGTCGGCATCTTCGCGTTCGGCCTGGACATGCAGCACCGGATCACCCCGTCCGACCGGCTGGAGGTGCTGTTCAGCCCCAGCGAGAAGGCGGGCGGACCGCCGGAGGTGCGCTACGTCGCCCTGACACTCGACGGCGTGAAGCACCGCGCCTACCGGTTCGAGACGCCCGAGACCGGGGCGGCGCGCTACTTCAGCGAGGCGGGCACCTCGCTCCGCAAGTTTCTGATGCGCATGCCGATCGCGGACGGGCGGATCACCTCGCCGTTCGGCACGCGCGTTCACCCGATCCTCCACTACGCGCGCTTCCACAACGGCGTCGACTGGGCCAACAAGGCCGGCACGCCGATCATGGCGACGGGCGACGGAACGGTGGCGTATGCGGGCCCGCGGGGCGGCTACGGCAACCGGATCGAGATCCATCACGCCAACGGCTACGTGACGGCCTACAACCACCTGCAGCGGCTCGCGCACGGCGTCGCTGTCGGCACGACCGTCCATCAGGGGCAGGTGATCGCCTACATGGGCTCGACCGGGCTCTCGACGGGGCCACACGTTCACTACGAGGTGAGCGTCAATGGGCGCTTCCTGGACCCGATGACCATCCGCCTGCCCGACAGCCAGGGTGTCCCGGCCAAGTCGATGGCGGCCTTCGAGCGGCAGGTCGCCGCCACCAACACCATCCGCCACCACGGCGCCCTGGCGATGTCCGCCCTGCCGCTCTGAGCCGATACTCGGCGTCCGTCAGGCGGCCCGCGCCCGCGCCTCGGCCTTCTTCGGGCGCAGCAGGTCCCGGATCGCGCGGGTGAGACGTTCGGCCTGGGCCGGGCAGGTCTCGTTCGGCATCGACGGCGAGCTGCAGCGCCTCGCCGGGAACGACGGCACCTCGTTCCACGCAGCGGTGACGAACCGGCACGGGCGCAGCCTGTCGAGCCATTTCACCGGCAACAACAGCGTTCAGGAGATCTCCGGTGGCGGCCAGACCACCCGGCTGTCGCTCCTCTCCTACCAAGACAAGCTGCCCGACAGCCGCCTCGACATCGAGGTCGGCCGGCTGGTCGCCAGCATCGCCTATCTGGCTTCGTCGTCACCGCGCAGGCGTTCAGCCCGCTCGCCCCGTCTAACCTCGCCCTGGCGCAGAGCGCGCTGGGCCGACCGACAAGATACCGACCCGGTCGGTGATGATGGAGCTGACTTGCAGCTTCCAGATCAATCCGGCGATCCGGCTGACGCCGAACCCGCAATCCATTGTGAGCCCGGACCAGACCCGGTTCCCACTCTATTGCTGGACCATCCCGGACGCCGTCGTGGTCGGCGCCACGCTGGCGATCGATCTCTCCACCCTCGCGGGGCCCGCGCGCGGACACGGCAGCCTGTGAGCACCCGCGGCTCGTTCCGGCCAGGAATTCAGCTGGCCGCGGAGGGCCGCGTAACGGTCTCCGCGGTGGCGCCCGCACCGGTCATGCGGCGGTCGACGGCGGCGAGGGTGTCGAGCAGGCGCTTCCGGAGCCGTGCCGCGCCCTCCAACTCCAGGGCGTCGACGTCGACGTAGAAGTCGATTCCCCGGGCGTGCTCGGAGAAGATCGTCTCCGGCGCCTCGGCGGTCAGGTCGCCCTCGATGGCGTAGGGGACGACCTCGCGGCTGATGCCCTTCATGCGGATCGGCTCCTGAGGGCTCGCCTGCACGATGTCGCTCACCAGCGCGTAGGTCTCGTAGCTCAGAGTGATGCCGCCGGGGACCGCGGCCGCCTGCAGGCGGGCGGCGAGGTTCGCCTCCGCACCGATGATCGTGTAGTCCATGCGCTCATCGCTGCCGAAATTCCCGACGTTGCAGTAGCCCGTATTGATGCCGATCCGGGCCTGGAACGGGCGCTCGATGCCGGATCGCCGCCAGCGGGCGTTGAGCTGGCCGAGGCGCTTCTGCATCTCGATCGCCATGCGGACGCAGGCCTGCGCGTCCTCGCGGACGCCCCGGCTCTCCGGATCGCCGAAGAACACCAGCATCGCGTCACCGATATACTTGTCGACCGTGCCACCGTGCTTGACCGCGATGGCGGTCATCTCGGTCAGGTACTCGTTCAGGAGCGCTGTCAGCTCCTCAGGCTGCAGGCGCTCGGTGGTGGCGGTGAAGTCCTTGATGTCGGAGAAGAAGATCGTCAGCTTCTTGCGCTCGGTCGCCACCGACACGTCCCGCTCGCCGCTGAAGATGCTCTTGTAGACCTGGGGCGAGATGTACTTGGCGATCTGCACCGAGACCGACGCCAGGAAACCGTTCGACTCGGTCAGCTCCCTGTTCATCCGGTCGATGAGGCGGGACTGGCGCGCCTGCAGCAGCAGGAAGGTGGTGCCGGCGAGCGCGGCCAGGATGAAGTAGCCGAGCAGGTACTTGAAGGCGAAGACGTTGGCGGCGATCGGCTGGTGCAGGACGATCTCCTGGATGCCGCGGACGTCGCCGACCTTCCAGTCGGTCTTCGGGCTCAGGGGATGGGCGTTGTGGCAGCGGACGCAGGCGGATTCCATGCGGATCGGCGCCGCGACGCGGACCTGGCGGTCGAAGATCGAGCCCGTCGTCTCGCTGACGAAGCCGGTCTGGGGATGTGTCCGGAGGTTCGCGAGCGCCTGCGTCTCGAAGGCGTCGAGTTCGTGCGGCTTGCGGTCCTTGAACGGGAGATCGGAGACGAACCGGTACTTCACGGCGCCGTCCCCGCCGCTGATCCGCTCGCCGAGTTCCAGGGAGAGCGTCGCGGGGATCGGGATCGCGTTCGGCATGCCCTTGTAATCGTGGCGTGTCTCGACCCGGCCGGTCGCGGTGTTGACGGCCTGGACGACGTCGCTGGCGTAGAAGCTCCGCATCTGGTCGATGATCCGGCCGGTCTCGATCGCCTGGGTGGCGAGCATCCGCTCCGACAGGCCGCGCAGGTCGAGCCAGACCGCAACCGGCAGCCCCGCCAGCCCGAACAGGATCGCCGCGACGAGCAGCGGTCCCATGAACCGTTGCTGGCGCACGACCGACTCGTCAAAACGCGACATCACCGAGGCCCCCGAGGCACCAGGACACGGCCCCGCTGTCTGGGCCGCTCCATATACAGACAACTCTTTCGTGAGAAGCGCTGACTTTCTGACTCGGACTAGGCCGTGGCATCAATGCAATGTCCGGGCGAGATCGGACTCACGAAATCAATCAACGCTAGGGCGCCGCGGCGCGCTCGAGCATCGCCGTCAGATCCTGACATCGCGGGCGGAGCCGACCGGCGCGGCAGCGGCTCGTAGGCAGATTCGCGCGATTAGTCCGCCACGCGTGACCGATCGCGTCCGCGTGCGGCCCTCGAGTCGGCGCATCGTCGATCTCCGTTGGGCCGTGGCGGCCCGGGCCTGAACGGGTCGCTGGGACGACCCAGGATCATCCCGAGGACGATGCCGTGGCGGACCTCCGGAGCGTCGGGGCTCGGTCCGGTCGGGCGAACGCGCGCCTCAGACTTCGCCCGACCCTGGGCGCGACGCCGGATCGTCGACGGCACGGTGCGGCCGTCGCCCGCGTGCCGTGCGATCAGCGTCTCCCGACGAGTTCCGGGAGGAGATCGGTGTTGTCCGCGGTCGGTATCGACGGCCGGCGGCACCGGCATCCGGAACGGTCGTGTCGCGGGTGCATTCTCTTCCGGATCGACGTGGAGGAACAGCATGCGCATCGTTGGACAAGCATCCGTCATCGCTCTCGTGACACTCATGAGCGTCGGTGCGGCTGAGGCGAAGGGCTGCATCAAGGGCGCGATCATCGGCGGACTGGCCGGCCACTACCTGGCCGAACGCGGCGTCGTCGGCGCCGTCGCTGGCTGCCTGGGCGGCCGCTACCTCGCCAACCGGCAGGCGCGACGCAGGGAGATCGAGTACGGCTCGCGGGTCCAGCCGCGGGATACCGGCTATGGCGCGCCCCAGGCCTACCCCCGCCGCTCCTACAGCTACTGACCGAAAACTGGGGGGCGGCGCGCGCCGCCCCCCGCACAAGAAGTCGGTCAGGTTTCTCCGCGCATCTCGAGACCGCGCCGGATTCACGGTGACGCAGATCTGGCAACCCGCGAGGAGCCGGTGACGGTCTCCCGCACCGGCACGGCGCCGACCGCGCTGTCCGATCAGCCCTTCTTTCCCTGCTTGTAGCTCTGGATGGCGCCCTGGCAGCCCGGCGAGAGCTTCGCCATGTTCTTCTCGAAGCACGCCTGCGTCTCGGGGCCCTCGTCGGGCGGCATGTCACCGCAGAAGGTCGTGAAGTCGCCCATGCATTGCTGCTGGAGCGCGGCCTTGTCATCGGACGACATGGGCGCGGCGAGAGCCGCCGTGGCTCCTACTGATAGGAGCAGGGCGGTCGTGATCAGTCGTACCGACATGGTGATGCTGTTCCTCGAGTCGATGAACCGCTCAGAAAGCCGTAGGAACAGGAAACCGTTGCATCCGGTGTGACGGATATCGGCATAAAAGGGGGCGCTCACCCGGGGACGCTCCTCTGAACCGTACCGCTCCGGCTGAGATCAATCGTCCCGATCGTGGTCGTGATGGCGGTCGCCGCGACGCTTGTTCACACAGATGTCCAAACGGTTCCAATCACGGGGACCGAAGCGAGCGCCCAGCAGAGCGGCGCCCGCGGTCGAGGTTTTGAATTCTCGATCTCGAACGTCAGTGCACACGGCCACTTCTGAGTCAGATCGCAATAAATTAGCGATCAATTCAATCGAATATCGATTATTTGCGCAGACGCGGGTCCTGAGCCGAACGTCAGCGGTGACACGATTTCGATGCTCCGTCCGCGCCGCACTCGCCCCGTCCGGCCTGAGCGACCGAACGGGGCGACGATTCCGTCAGCGACGGGTGCCGGTCGAGCTGGTTCCCGAAGTGTTGGTGCCGCTGCCTCCGCTATGGGTGGTCGACCCGGTCGACTCCATCCCGCCCGACTTCATCTCGTGGCCGGGTGCGTAACCGGACGCGCCGGGGCTGCCGGCGCGGCTGCCACGATCCTGCATCTCGTGACCCGGGGTCTTGGACGAAGCTCCCTGCTCGGCAGCGAGCGCGCTGCCCCCGAGAGCCAGGGTAGCGAGAACGATCATCGGCAAGCGTGTCATCGAGCGTCTCCTGTTTTGGAGCCCCTCAACGGCAGGCCAGCCGATACCGTTCCGTAGATTCGCTCCTCCCGCCCCGTCGTGACGGCGCACATCCAAGCTCAGCACGCTCGTTCCAGAGCGCGCGATGCGGGCAGATCATCGCCCAGGTCGGGGGCAGGTTCGACGCGAGCCCGAATACTGCGCTTCTGCTCGCGGGTACGCCGGTCTGATCGGATATCGGCCTCCGCGGCGGTGGGGAACGGTTTGCGGTCGAACGCCGTATCTGGACCGACGCGGGGCCATCCCCGCTGAGAGGGTGTCATCCATGATCCGCACGCCAATCGTCATCCTGATCGGCACACTGACCCTGGCCGGAGGGATCCTCGGGACATCCTCGGCCGCGATGGCCGATCCGCCCTGGGCCCGCGGAGAGCGCGGCTTCCACCACGGCGGTCCGCCGCCCTGGGCGCCCGCCCACGGCTATCGCCGCCAGCGTGAGTTCGGCGGCTACGGACGCAGAGATGCGCGCTTCTTCGAAGGGCGGCGCTCCGGCGGCTACCGCTACGAGCGCTACTGACGAGTGGGCCCGCGCGCTACGTTTCCTGCTGCGCCGACCTCGTCGGATGGACGCGGCGCGCTGGCAGGCGGCTGGCTGACGCGCCCACCCGCCGCCCAGGCGGCGGCCGATGCCGGTGCGTCGACGGTCACGACGCCCGGCCGGAGCACGAGTTCCTGAATAGACCCGGGGACTTCCGGGCCGCGGGGTCCGGCCGCTCGCAGGCGAGCCCGCGCCGCTCCGGCGGGGGTCCNGCCAGCACCGCCGCGCCTGCGGTCGCGAGCGGCGCCTTGCCGGCGTGGCAGAAGGCCGAGGCGCGCCGCTGCGGGTCCCGGTGCTGACGATGCCGGACCGTCACGCGGGGGTCGGGCCGTCGGCTACAGCACGCGCCGGTCGGTGCCCCGGGAGGGGGGTGGCCAGGACCTTGTCGATCCGACGGCCATCCATGTCGACCACCTCCAGGCGCCAGTCCTCCGCCACGAGGGCGTCGCCCGCTGCCGGGATGCGGCCGAGCTGGTAGATGACGTAGCCGGCCAGCGTCGTGTAGTCGTCCGTGTCCGGCGGATCGGCGAAGGCGAGGCGCTCGAACGCGTCCTCGGCCGGCATCATCCCGTCGATCAGCAGCGAGCCGTCCTCGCGCTCGACGACGGCCGGATCCTCCCCGATCTCGGGAATGTCGCCCGCGATGGCCTCGAGGAGGTCCGTCTGCGTGACGATGCCCTCCAGGCTGCCGTACTCGTCGACGATCACCGCCAGCTGCACAGGGTTGCGCTGGAAGCTCTCCAGCGCCGTCAAGACCGTCATGCCCTCGTGCACGACGTTCGGCGGCCGCATCGCGCTGGCGATATCGAGGGCCCGCCCGTCGAGGATCTGATCGAGCAGATCCTGCTTCCGGAGGACGCCGACGATCTCGTCGATGCCGCCGCGGCTCACCACGACATGGGCGTGGCTGCAGGCGCGGACCGCCCGCGTGATCTCGTCGGCCGATCCGTCGAGGTCGACCCACTCCACCTCGTGGCGCGGCGTCATGATCTCGCGGATCCGGCGGTCCCCCAGCCGGAAGATGCGCTCAACCGCTTCCTGCTGCGCCTCGCGGATGAGGCCCGCCTCGCGACTCGCCTCGACCAGCAGGTTGAGCTCCGCCGTCGAGTGGTGGCCGCCCTCGCCGTGGCCGGGCTGCAAGCCGCACAGGCGCAGGACGCCGTTGCCGAGGCCGTTGAGGAACAGGATGGCCGGGCGGAAGACGAACAGGAACACGCTGAGCGGCCGGATCACCGCCAGGGCGGTGCGCTCGCTGCGCTGGAGCGCGAGGCTCTTCGGTGCCAGCTCGCCCAGCACGATGTGCAGCGCCGTCATGATGACGAAGGAGACCACCACCGCGACCGTGTGGGCGGCCGCCGTCGAGAGCATGTCCGGCAGCCACGTCAGGGCTGGCAGGATCAGGTGGGCCAGCGCGGGCTCGCCGACCCAGCCCAGGGCCAGGGACGAGATGGTGATGCCGAGCTGCGTCGCCGCGAGGTGAGCGTCGAGGTGGTCCGTCGCCCAGAGCAGCGCCTTCGCGTTCACGCGGCGCTCGGCGACGAGTTCGGCGACGCGGCTCCGGCGCACCGCGACCAGGGCGAACTCTGCCGCAACGAAGAAGCCGTTCGCCAGAACCAGGGCGAGGACGGCAGCCAAGCCTAAGGCAGTCGCCCAACCGTCGTCCAAAATCGAAACCTCCCGTGTGGCCCGCGCGCCGCCCGCGTCCCGTCGGTGTCTACAGGAGAGCGGCGGCGCGGCCTACGGGCTTCCGGGCTCGACCGGTCCGCAAGGTGAGCCTCCGGCTCGCGCCTGATGCAGCGGGTGCCCGGGCTCCCGGCCGATCCCTCGATCTCGTTCGAGCGCGGGCGGACCTGCGCGGCCGCAGGCGACCTCGTCGACCGCGGGGCCGATCCGATCCGCGCGAGGGCCGGTGCGCCGGGCATCCGCGTGACCGAGCGCGCGCGCGGCGGCACGGATCGGCGCGCAGGCGTCAGTGGCTGCCGCCGAGATACGCCGCGCGCACGGCCGGATCGTTGCGCATCTGCTGGGCCGGGCCCTGGAAGCGGATCCGGCCGTTCTCCAGCACGTAGGCGTGGTCGGCGACGCCGAGCGCCGCCATGGCGAACTGCTCGACGAGCAGCATCGTCACCTGCTCGGCCTTGAGCAGGCGGATGATCCGGAAGACCTCCTCCACCAGCTTCGGGGCGAGCCCCATGGAGGGCTCGTCCAGCAGGAGGATCTCGGGCCGCAGCATCAGGGCCCGGCCCATGGCGAGCATCTGCTGCTCGCCGCCCGAGAGCGTGCCGGCGAGCTGCGCGCGCCGCTCCTTGAGTCGCGGGAACATCTCGAAGGCCCGCTCGCGGTCGGCCGCGACGTCGCCCTTCGGCCGCGAGCCGGTCAGCCGCGGGAAGGCGCCGAGCGTCAGGTTGTCCTCGACCGAGAGCGTCGGAAACACGCGCCGGCCCTCCGGCGAGTGCGCGAGGCCGAACCGGGCGACGTCGTGGCTGTCGAGGCCGCCGATCTCGCGCCCGTTCAGGCGGATCGAGCCGGCCCGCGGGCGGATCATGCCTGACAGGGCGCGCATCGTGGTGGTCTTGCCGGCCCCGTTGGAGCCGATCAGCGCGACGACCTGACCCTTCGGGACCTGGAAGTCGAGGCCGTGCAGGACCTCGACCTGACCGTAGCCGGCCGACAGACCCGTGACCTCAAGCATGGGTTGTCTCCTCGTCGGCGACGGGACTGCCGAGATAGGCCTCCACCACCTTCGGGTCGGCCTGCACCTCGCGGGCGCTGCCCTCGGCGATCTTGTGGCCGAAATCGAGGACGCTGACGCGGTCGCACAGGCCCATGACGACATCCATGTGGTGCTCGATCAGGATGACCGTGATCCCGGCGTCGCGGATCTTGCGGATGATCGCGGTCAGCTCGGCGATGTCGGGGGCGGTCAGGCCAGCGGCGGGCTCGTCGAGGAGGAGCAGGACCGGGTCGAGGGCGAGCGCCCGGCCGATCTCGAGAAGGCGCTGCTTGCCGTAGGGCAGGTTGCGCGCCTCGATCTGCGCCAGGGAACCGAGGCCCACGAAGTCGAGGATCGCCATGGCGCGGGCGCGCTGCTCGCGCTCCTCCCGGCGCCGACGTGGCGTGCCGAGGATCGCGTCGAAGAGGGTGCCGCGGAAGCTGTGGTGGAGGCCGACCAGCACGTTCTCCAGCGCCGTCATCTCGCGGAAGAGCTGCACGTTCTGGAAGGTGCGGGCGACGCCGGCGGCCGCGATCTCCGACGGGGTGCGCCCGTCGAGGCGCTTCGTGCCCTGGCCGCGCGCCAGGGTCACGCTGCCGCCCGTCGGCCGGTAGATGCCGGTGAGCACGTTCATCATCGTGCTCTTGCCGGAGCCGTTCGGCCCGATCAGCCCGTGAATCGTGCCCGGCCGCACCGTGAGGTCGACGCCGGCCAGCGCCTTGAGCCCGCCGAACTGCATTAGGGCCTGCTCGACGGAGAGGAGCGGGTCGGCGCCACGGTCGCCGCTCTGCACGCTCAGCGCCGCGCCCTCGGCGTGGAGGCTCTTGCCCGCGGCGGTGTGGGCCGGGCGCAGGGCGGGGATCGTCTCGCGCAGGAAGCCCACGATCCCGTCCGGCAGGTAGTACACGACGAACAGGATCATCAGGCCGAACACGGTCAGCCGGAAGTCGGTGACGGATTCGAGCGCCAGGGTCGCCGGGAAGAAGGCGAGGCAGAGCCCGACCGGCACCAGCAGGGCGAACCGGTCCTCCCGGCGGCGCAGGAAGGCGAGCACGCCCACCACCAGGGCCGCGGCGGCGATGATGCCCGCCATGATCCGCACCAGACCGATATCGGCGAGGACGTTCGGCATCATCACGATGATCGCCGAGCCGATGATCGGCCCCGCCCGCGACTTGCGGCCGCCCATCGTGACGGCGAGCAGGAACAGCACGGTGAGCTCGAACCCGTAGGAGTTCGGCGCCACGTAGCGCTCCGACCACGCGAACAGCGCGCCGGCGAGGCCGGCCAGCGCCGCCGAGATCACGAAGGCGTAGACCTTGTAGCGGTAGACGCTGACGCCCATGCAGTCGCAGGCGATCGGCGAGTCGCGCAGCGCCTCGAAGGCGCGGCCGTAGGGCGAGCGCACCACCCGGTTGACCACCAGGATCGTGGCCAGCAGCGCGAGGCAGACGAGGTAGTAGAACTCGAGCTTGCGGCCGGCCGCGCCCCAGGGCGCCTGGAGGCCGAGGAGCGAGAAATCGAGGACCCGGGCCGGCGGCAGGGTGATGCCCAACGGGCCGTTGGTCAGCGGCGTGAGCTCGTTGATGAAGATCTGGATGATCGTGCCGAAGGCCAGCGTCACCATGGCGAGGTAGGGGCCGGTCACCCGCAGGGCCGGCACCGCCAGGAGCACGCCGAAGGCCGAGGTCACGCCGATCCCGGCCAGGATCCCCCACCAGATCCCGAGCTTGAAGTGGAGGAATAGCACCGCCGCCGCGTAGGCGCCGATGCCGAACAGGCCGGCATGGCCGAGGCTCACCTGACCGGTATAGCCGACGACGATGTCGAGCCCGAGGATCAGGATCGCGTAGATGGCGATCACCACCATCAGGTGGATGTAGTACGAGCTCGTGACCACGTGCGGGAACACGGCGAGGCCGACGACCAGCAGCACGGCGCCGAGGACGCCGATGTGGCGCGACAGGCTCGTGGCGGCGGCCGGGACGGGCGCGTCGGCGGGGGCGAGGGTCTGCGCCATGGCTCAGGCTGCCGTGAAGGTTGCGCGGGCGGTCACGGTCAGACCTTCTTGATGACGGCCTTGCCGAACAGGCCGACCGGGCGGATGGAGAGGACGACGAGGAGCAGGATCAGGCCCGGCACGTCCTTGTAGCCGGTCGAGATGTAGAAGCCGGTCAGCGTCTCCGCGACGCCGAGGATCAGGCCGCCGACGATGACGCCGAGGCCGGACTCGAGGCCGCCGATGATCGCCACCGCGAAGGCCTTCAGGGCCAGCACCGAGCCCATCGTGGCGCCGGTCAGGGTCACGGGCGCCACCAGCACGCCCGCGAAGGCCGCCGTCATGGCGCTGATCGAGTAGGAGAGGGTGATCACCTTCTGGGTGTTGATGCCCATCAGCCCGGCGGCGTCGATATCGTTGGAGGTGGCGACGACCGCCTTCCCCCAGATCGACTTGCGATTGAAGATCTCGACGGCGAGCATCATGAGCAGCGCACCCGCGACGATCAGCAGCTCCATCGGCAGGACGCGCACGCCGCCGATCTGCAGCGCCGTCTCGGGGAGCGGGGAGGGGAATTTCAGGTCGTCCCGGCCCCAGACGTTCTCGGCGACGTTCTTGAAGATGATGCCGAGGGCGATGGTCGCCATGATCCACCCGTACTCGGACTTGATCTTCACGGCCGGGCGCACGCCGAGGCGCTCCACCACCGCCCCGAGGGCGAAGCCGAAGACCAGGACCAGCGGGATCATCAGCCAGTAGCCGACGAACGGCATCAGGGTCAGCCCGAACAGGGCGCCCAGCGCCAGCGCCTCGCCCTGGCCGAAGTTGAGCGTCTTCGAGGTCGCGAAGGTGAGCTGATAGCCGAACGCGATGGCGGCGTAGATCATGCCGACCGCGACGCCGGAGGCGATGAGCTGGAGCAGGATTTCCATGGGATCGCTGTCGCCGGAGGGACGTCCGGTCGCACGGCGGGCGCCGCGGGACCGCTCTGCGCTGGGCCGGCCGGTCGAGGGGCCGCCGGGCCGGGAAGAGACGCCGCACCGCCCGCGGGCGCGGCGTCCAAAACCTCAGTTCGAGGACTTTTCCTTCAGCCGGACGACGCCGGCGTTCTTGGCGTCCTCGGCCTTGTCGTAGACGATCTTGCCGTCCTGCACCTTCCCGAACACGACCATGTTGCGCGAGATCGCGTTGTGGTCCTTGGCGGTGAAGGGCTTGTCGTAGGTGGTGACCACGCCCTCGACCTTCTCGTTCAGGTTCTCCAGCGCGGCGCGGATCTTCGGGCCGTCGGTGCTGCCGGCCTGCTTGATCGCCGCGGCGAGGAGATAGATCGAGTCGTAGGCCTGGGCGCCGGCCACGGGGGTCGGGATCTTCGTCACGCCGTAGGTCTTGTAGTAATTCTCCAGGAACGCCTTGCGCTTCGGCAGGGTCTGATCCTCGATGAAGGTCTGCGGCATGATCACGCCGTTGCCGTTCGGGCCGGCAATGTCGATGAAGCTCTGCATCGAGGACGGCCAGCTGGTGATCATGGGGACCTTCCAGCCGAGCTTCGACATGCCGTTGGCGATCTGCGCCAGCTCCGGCCCGATGCCGTAGGCCAGGATCACCTCGGCGCCGGCCTGCTGCGCCTTCAGCAGCTGGGCCGTCATGTCGACGTCCTTGATGTTGAACTTCTCGACCGCGACCGGCTTCACGTTCTTCGTCGCGAGGTACTTCTCGATGTCCTCGCGGCCGAGCTGGCCGTAATTGGTCGAGTCAGCGAGGATCGCGATCTTCTTGTGACCCTGCGCGAGGGCCTCGTCGACCATCAGGCCGGCCTGCAGGACGTCGTAGGCGGAGTTCCGGAAGACGTAGTTCGCGTCGTAATCCGGCTCCTTGAACTGGTTGGTGATGATCGTCCCGGTGGCGACGTTGTTGAACACCGGAATCTCGGCTTCCTGATAGAAGCGCTGGGCCGCGAGCGCGACGCCGGTATTGATGAACCCGACGGTGGCGACGACCTTCTCCTTGTTGATGAGTTCCTGCGCGACCTGCGCACCGACCTCGTTCTTGGCCTCGTCGTCGCGCTCGATCAGCTGGATCGGCCGGCCGAGGACGCCGCCGGCCTTGTTGATCTCGGCGGCGGCGAGCTTGGCGCCGTCCCGCATCGAGACGCCCATCGAAGACGAGCCCCCGGTGTAGGGGCCGCTCAGCCCGATCTTGATCGGGTCCGCGGCCAGCGCCGGGGCCGACACCATCGTCAATAAAAGCACCGCGGCTGCAGCGCGACCTGCGAAGACCATCGTTTCCTCTCCAAGATTCCGCTCGCGCGGTGTGCCCTTCGACGTGGCACTCTGGGAGGCAGATCTCCCGACTCAGGTCGGGCCGTCAAGCTGCGATTTTGCTGGATCCCAGACGATTAATACAGAATGTCGGCTCGGATTGCCGCAAAAGCTACAGGTGAGGAAATTTAAGGCAGGCCGTGCCGGAATCGGATTAAGCGTCGCGCGGGTTCGTGGTGCGGGGGACGCCGCCGCACGGGGTATTGATGATCCGGCGCCCCGGGGCAGCAGGGTGGGGCGGTCACAGCAGGGCCGGCCCTCGGCTTCGGGCCCGCGCTCGGCGACGCCGCCCACGCTCGGCCTGGGTCAGACCACCGTACCCCCCGGCTGTCCGTCGGCACCGCGTGGACGACGATCTAGGACAGCGCGGCGAGATCGGTCCCGAGCACAGACGTCCGCAGCGTGCTCGCCGCGGCGATGACGTTGGCTCTCTCACCCGGCGTGCCGGTAGGGACCGGCCAAGCTTCACGCGACGTGGTCCCGGATCGTTTCGAGAAGGATGTCGGTGAGCCGCGCGACGGCCGGCGACAGCTCGGCCTCCGCCTGATGAAGCGCCAGCTGCGCGTTCGGGAGTGGCGGCAGGCCTGTCGCGTCCGGATCGAGGACGCCGAGCGACTTCGGCAGGCCGATCGCGGTCCGCGCGGTGATGCCGAGGCCACCTTCGGCCGCGGCCCAGAGGCCCGAGAGGCTGGGGCTCGTGAAGACCAGCCGCCAGGGCAGGCCTTTCCCGTCCAGGGCGGACACGGCCGCGGACCGGAACGTGCAGGGCGGGGCGAAGGCCGCGAACGGCAGCGGCTCCCGCCCCAGGCTCGCGAGGCCCGGCCAGTCCGGCCGCCCGATCCAGTGGATCGGCACCTCGGTGACGCGCCGCGCGTGCGGCGCATCGCCGACATCGCCCCAGACCAGCGCCACGTCGAGATCGCCCTTCACGGCCTTCTCGACGAGCTGCGCGCCGAGCCCGACCTGAACCTCGACCCGCACCCGCGGGTAGGCCCTCGAGAACCGCTTGAGCACCGCCGGAAGCCAGCTCTCGGCGAAATCCTGCGCGAGCCCGAGGCGCGCCCAGCCTTCGAGCTCCGTGCCGCGAAGTCGGTCGACGGCCTCGTCGTTGAGCTCGAGGAGACGCTTCGCGTAGCCGAGCATGCTCTCGCCGGCAGGGGTGAGGGCAAGACCGCGCCCGGCCTTCTGCACGAGTGGCTGGCCCACCTGCTCCTCCAGCTTCCGGAGCTGCGTGCTGAGGGCGGACTGCGAACGGCCCAGCCAGTCGGCCGCGCGCGCGAAGCTGCCGAGCTCGAACCCGGTCACGAAGGTCCGGAGCACGTCCATGTCGAGGTTGGTGCGCACCGCCATCGTTCGATTTTGCAGAAGGATCTGTTCGGGAGTTTCAAATTTTCCGGACGATCCTGGGCGCGTACGGAGGGGCCGTCAAGCGAGCCGGGTCGCGCGGCTCGCCTCCGCGGGAGATCACCAGCCATGCCCCTCGTTCGAATCTCGCTCCTCAAGGGCAAATCCTCGGCTCATATCCGCGCCATCGCCGACGGCGTCCATAGCGGTCTGCGCGACGCCTTCGGCGTCCCGGCCGACGACCGCTTCCAGCTCATCCACCAGCACGCGCCCGGCGAGTTGATCTACGATTCCGACTATCTCGGCCTGCATCGGACCGACGACGTGGTGATCATCAACATCATCGCGGGGAACTGGCGGGACACGGCGCGGAAGAAGGCGCTCTACAGGGCGATCACCGACAACCTCGTCGCCGATCCCGGCCTTCGTCCAGAGGATGTGCTGATCGTGCTGTCGCCGAACGGGCGCGACGACTGGTCCTTCGGCGCCGGCCTCGCGTCCTACGTCGCGGACGACGCGGACTGATCGCGCGTCGGCCACGCGATGGGCCTCCGACCTGTCCGAGCGGCCGGCCGCGTCGTCGCCCCTATGGTCGATCGGACATCTCGGCGCCGGAGAACGACCTTCCGCCGCCGCCGGAGAATCACGGTTTCAAGATCGCGGACACGGGTCGGGCGAGCCATCGCACCCGATGGCTCGCCCGATCACCTCAGGCCGGGACGGTCGGGGCTCAGGAGCACCCCGTCGTGGAGCCGCAGGTGTCGCACTTCAGGCAGGTGCCGTTGCGGACCAGGGTGAAGTTCGCGCATTCCGGGCAGGCCTCGCCGACGTAGCCCTTCATCTTCGCCTCGGCCCGCCGGTCGGCGACGCTCCGCTCCGCCTTGGCAAAGGGGAGGGTGTCGGCGATCGTCTCGGCCTGACCGGCCGCCACGGGCTCCGCCTTCAGCGCCGTGCTGCCGCGGATCGCGTGGACCGTGCCGCCGGCCGGGGTCGACTGCCCGGCGCTCGCCGCGCCGACCCCGAGGCTGGCACCGGCCGGACCGCCCTGGATCAGCGTCAGCCGGTCGGCCGAACCGCGGAGCAGTCCGCGGGAGACGACCGACGAGGCCGGTGCCGGCTTCGGACCCTCGCGCGTCGTGTCGCCGCTCTCGCCGCCGCCGATCACCGTGCCGCCGATCTCGGCGGGGCTGACATGGGCGAGGTCGGCACGGCCGAGATACGAGACCGCCAGCTCACGGAACACGTAGTCGAGGAGCGAGGTCGCGTTCTTGATCGCGTCGTTGCCCTGCACGAAGCCGGCCGGCTCGAACCGCGTGAAGGTGAAGGCCTCCACGTACTCCTCCAGCGGCACGCCGTACTGGAGGCCGAGCGAGATCGCGATGGCGAAGTTGTTCATCAGGCTCCGGAAGGTCGCGCCCTCCTTGTGCATGTCGATGAAGATCTCGCCGAGGCGGCCGTCGTCGTACTCACCGGTGCGCAGGTAGACCTTGTGGCCGCCCACGACCGCCTTCTGGGTGTAGCCCTTGCGGCGGGCCGGCAGCTTCTCCCGGGAGCGGATCCGCTCGACGCGCTCGATCACGCGCTCGACGATCTTCTCCGCGGCCGCGGCGGCCTTGGCGGCGGCCGGCGCCTGGATCAGAGCCTCGATCCCCTCATCCGCCTCGTCGTCCTCGTCCGAGATGAGGGCGGCGTTGAGCGGCTGCGACAGCTTCGAGCCGTCGCGGTAGAGGGCGTTCGCCTTCAGGGCGAGGCGCCAGGACAGCAGGTAGGCCGCTTTGCAATCCTCCACCGTCGCGTCGTTCGGCATGTTGATGGTCTTGGAGATTGCCCCCGAGATGAAGGGCTGGGCCGCCGCCATCATGCGGATGTGGCTGTCCACAGATAGGTAGCGCTTGCCGATCCGGCCGCACGGGTTGGCGCAGTCGAAGACCGGGTAGTGCTCGAGCTTCAGGCCCGGTGCGCCCTCCAGCGTCATCGCCCCGCAGATATGGGTGTTGGCGGCCTCGATCTCCTTCTTGGTGAAGCCGAGGAACGGCAGCAGCTCGAAGGTCGGGTCCGACAGCTTTTCCGCGGGGACCTTCAGGGTCTGGGTCAGGAAGTCGTCGCCGAGCGTCCAGCGGTTGAACACGAACTTGATGTCGAAGGCCGACTTCAGGCCCTTCTCCACCGCGGCGATCTTCTCGTCCGTGAAGCCCTTGGCGCGGAGCGTCGTCGGGTTGATGCCCGGCGCCTGGCCCATGGAGCCGTGGCCCACCGCGTAGGCCTCGATCTCGGCGATCTCGGATTCGCGGTAGCCGAGCGCCCGCAGGGCGTCCGGGGCGGCCTGGTTGATGATCTTGAAGTAGCCGCCGCCGGCGAGCTTCTTGAACTTCACCAGGGCGAAGTCGGGCTCGATGCCGGTCGTATCGCAATCCATCACGAGTCCGATCGTGCCGGTCGGCGCGATCACGGTGGCCTGGGCGTTGCGGTAGCCGTGCTCCTCGCCGAGCTTCAGGGCCCGGTCCCAGGCGGCGCGGGCGTGATCGCCCAGATCCGCCTGCGGGATGTTGGCGTGGTCGAGGGCGACCGGCGCGACGTTCAGGAATTCGTAGCCCTCGGCCTCACCGTGGGCGGCCCGGCGGTGGTTGCGGATGACCCGCAGCATCGCGTCGGCGTTCTCGTCGTAGGCCGGGAAGGTGCCGAGCTCGGCCGCCATCTCGGCCGAGGTCGCGTAGGCGACGCCGGTCATGATCGCGGTGAGCGCACCGGCGAGGGCCCGGCCCGCGTGGGAATCGTAAGGAAGGCCCATCGTCATCAGCAGGCCGCCGATATTGGCGTAGCCGAGGCCGAGCGTCCGGTAGCGGTAGGAGAGTTCCGCGATCTCCTTGGACGGGAACTGCGCCATCATCACGGAGATCTCGAGCACGACCGTCCAGAGGCGGTTGAGGTGTTCGAACGCCTCCACGTCGAAGCGCTTGGTGCCCCGGTCATACATCGTCAGCAGGTTCGCCGAGGCGAGGTTGCAGGCGGTGTCGTCGAGGAACATGTACTCGGAGCACGGGTTCGAGGCCCGGATCCGCCCGCCCGCCGGGCAGGTGTGCCAGTCGTTCATCGTGGTGTTGAAGTGCAGGCCCGGATCCGCCGACGCCCAGGCGGCCTCGCCGATCCGCTCCCACAGGTCGCGGGCCTTGAGGGTCTTGGTCACCTTGCCGGTGGTGCGGGCGGTGAGCTGCCAGTCGGCATCCGCCTCGACGGCGCGGAGGAAGTCGTCGGTCAGCGAGACCGAGTTGTTGGAGTTCTGGCCGGCGACCGTGAGGTAGGCCTCCGAATCCCAGTCGGTGTCGTAGACGGGGAACTCGATCTTGGTGAAGCCCTGGCGGGCGAACTGCACGACGCGCTTGATGTAGGAGTCCGGCACGGAGGCGCGGCGGGCGGCCTTGATCTCGCGCTTGAGCGCCGGGTTGCGCTCCGGATCGAAGCAGGCATCCCCTTCCGCCTCGCACTGCGTGCAGGCCTTCATCACCAGGGTCAGGTGCTTGGAGACGACCTTCGAGCCGGTCACGAGGGCGGCGACCTTCTGCTCCTCCTTCACCTTCCAGTCGATGAAGGCCTCGATATCCGGGTGATCGATGTCGACGATCACCATCTTGGCGGCGCGCCGCGTGGTGCCGCCCGACTTGATCGCGCCGGCCGCCCGGTCGCCGATCTTCAGGAAGCTCATCAGGCCGGACGACTTGCCGCCGCCGCCGAGCTTCTCGTTCTCCGAGCGCAGCATCGAGAAGTTCGAGCCGGTGCCCGAGCCGTACTTGAACAGGCGCGCCTCGCGGACCCACAGGTCCATGATGCCGCCGTCGTTGACGAGGTCGTCCTGGACCGACTGGATGAAGCAGGCGTGCGGCTGCGGGTGCTCGTAGGCCGAGGCCGACTTCGTCAGCGCGCCGGTCTGCGGGTCGCAGTAATAGTGGCCCTGGCTCGGGCCATCGATGCCGTAGGCCCAGTGCAGGCCGGTGTTGAACCATTGCGGCGAGTTCGGCGCCACCATCTGGCGGGCCAGCATGAAGCGCAGCTCGTCCATGAAGGCCGAGGCGTCCTCTTCCGACGAGAAATAGCCGCCCTTCCAGCCCCAGTAGGTCCAGCAGCCCGCGAGCCGGTCGAAGACCTGTGTGGCCGAGGATTCGGAGACGAAGCGCTCGTCCTCGGGGAGCGCGGCGAGCGCGGCCTCGTCCGGCACCGACCGCCAGAGGAAGGAGGGGACCGCGTTCTCCTCGATCCTGCGCAGGCGGGCCGGGACACCGGCCTTGCGGAAGTACTTCTGCGCGAGCACGTCGCTCGCGACCTGGCTCCAGCTCTCCGGCACGTCGATGCCGTCGAGGCGGAACACGACCGAGCCGTCCGGGTTGCGGATCTCGCTCAGGGCCTTGCGGAAGGGGATCCCACTGTAGGGCGATTGTCCGGCCGTGGTGTAGCGACGCTCGAACCGCATGAAACACACCTCTCCCGACGGGACACAAGGGTCCCGGCCCCGCGCGACGCGGGGTCTAGCCCGATAGTGGGATTCGCGGCCGACCACGCCCGGCTGAGAGACGTGCCTCGGTCCCGCGAACGAAAATTAGGAACGGTCGCCCCTGCCCAACGCACCACTTCCGCGGGGCGCGACCGATGCAGGGAGATTACCGCCGCCTTCACTCTCACGTCAACAAGTGGTGTTCGCCGGCCTTGTTCCCCGCTAGATGTTGTGCCGGCTCGCAAAAGCCTGTGGATATCGTCCCGGGCCGGGATAAGTGTCCTTCCGGCTTTCGGGAATCGGATCGGGAAAATTTTAGATTCACAACCGTAAGGAGCGGAACCCGCGCAAGCCCGGAACCGGGGCCCGAAACGTCGGGCCGAGCGTTGCCCCGGGGCGACACTTCGGTCATGCCGCTGGACTCGCACGCGCGCGGTCACCATAACGGCGCCGACGGGCGCCCTCGCGGCGCGGCACGATTTCCGGGACCGGCGATGGCGCTGAAGGACACTTTGCTGCGCATCTTCACGTGGTGGAACGGTCAAACCGTCTCCCTCGCGCTCCAGACCGCGCGCACCGGCATCTTCGTCGGCGAGGACGATTTCGGGAACAAATACTACAAGGCGGAGGGCGCGCTGATCGACCGCTCGGTGGGCTCCGAGCGGCGCTGGGTCGTCTATAACGGCTACGCCGACGCCTCGAAGGTTCCGCCCGGCTGGCGCGGCTGGCTCTGCCACAACGTCGACGTCGCGCCGAGCGAGGAGAACTACCAGCCGAAGGCGTGGCAGAAGCCGCATATCGATAACCAGACCGGCACCGCGAACGCGTACCGGCCGGCGGGCTCGCAGCTGTCCTGGGGCCAGCGACCGGCCGCGACCGGCGACTACGTGTCCTGGACGCCGGGCGAGTAGAGCCGCGCTCCGCCGCGGACCGGGCGCCCTTTTGCCGCCACCGTTCCGGTGTTCATGACGGGCCAATCCCGATCGTCCGCCGCGCAGCCCTCGGCGCGGCCGGCCACCCTCGTCTAGGGGTCCGAGCCTTGAGCCGCATCACCGCCTTCGCACGCCGCGCGCTCGCCCCGAGCCTCGCGCTCCTCGTCTGCGCCGGCCCGGCCGCCGCCGACAAGATCAAGAACCCGACCGCGGTGTTCTCCGGCCTCGACAAGATCACCGGCCGGATCGTCAATTTCGAGGTGGCGGTCGACGAGACCGTGCAGTTCGGCGCCCTGCAGCTCACCCCGCGGGTCTGCTACACGCGCCCGCCGACCGAGAGCGCCAAGACCACGGCGTTCCTCGAGGTCGACGAGGTCACCCTCGACAACAAGTACCGCCGGATATTCACCGGCTGGATGTTCGCGTCGAGCCCCGGCCTGCACGCGATCGAGCACCCGATCTACGACGTCTGGCTGGTCGACTGTAAGGGCGGCAGCGACGTGATCGCCGAGGCCAAGGAGCAGGAGGACGTCCCGGCCGTGGCGGCCAAGCCCGAGAAGGCGAAGCGCCCCGGCAAGGACGCGACCAAGACCGCCCAGCAGCTCAACGCCAACGGTCAGGTGGACGTGGAGGCGCCGCGCGGCGTGCCGGTGCAGCCTCGCCAGAAGCCCTCGCGGAAGTTCTTCCCGTCGAACGAGGGGCCGGCGCCGGCTCCGCCGCCGCAGCAGCAGCCGCAGAACCTGTTCGACGCGCTGTTCCGCTGAGGCCGCTCGCGGGCACGCCGTGGCGTCAGGCGACGTTGAGGCGTCGCCCACGATTCCAGGCCAGGAACGGGACGCCGGAGAGCAGTCCGGCGAGGGCCGCGCGCGTCTGGTGGCAGCCGTTCACCGACACCCGGGGCAGGGCCTGGAGGTGCGCGGCGTGCTCGGCGAAGAGGTGGCCGGGCCGCGTGGTCACCGCCGTCGCGAAGCCCATCTCCCGCGCCAGGGCGAATTCACGCGGGCCGGCGGAGGTCGGATCCCCGACCGGGTACGAGAGGTGCCGCACCGGTTGCCCGAGTTCAGCCTCGATCCGCGCGCGCCCCTCGGCGATCTCGCGCGCGGCGAACCCATTGGCGTGCTTGGCCAGCATCGGATGGCTCACCGTGTGCGCGCCGACGGTGACGGCCGGGTCGGCGGCGAGATCGCGCAGTTCCGCCCAGGACAGGCACAGATCGGCGGCGAGGCGCCCCGGCGGGAAGCCGGCCTGACGGCAGAGGGCGGCGATCCGGTCGAGGAGATCCGCCTCGTCGCCGCGGCGCAGGTCGCGGTACAGGGCCTCGAAGGCCAGCGCCTTCTCCTGCGGGCTGCGCGCCGGAAGGTCGAGGCTCCGCGCGCCGACGTCGATGCGCACCCGGTCCAGGCGCGCGATCGCCCGCTCCAGCTCGATCCACCAGAGCCGCCCGGCCTGGTCGGCGAACCCGCTGGTGACGAACAGCGTCCACGGCGCGCCGTGCCGGGCCAGCACGGGGCGGGCATGCACGACGTTGTCGCGGTAGCCGTCATCGAAGGTCAGGACCGCGAAGGGCGGCCCGTAATCCGGCTCGGCCAGCCGCTCCGGCACCGAATTGAGGCCGATAATCTCGAAGCCGCGGGCATCGAGCTCGCGCAGGGTCAGGTCGAGGAATTCGGGGGTGATGCCGAGCAGGCGGTTCGGCGCGAAGGCCGGTACCGGGTCGGGGCTGACGTGGTGGAAGGTGAGGATCACGCCGAGGCCGCGGGCCGCTGGGCTGAGCCAGCGATCCGCCCCGAGCGCCTGGATCGCGCGGAAGCCGGACGCGAAGACCCGATGCTTGGCACGCGACGACAGCATGGCCCTGAACCGTTCGGGCCCGCGGCCCAGCTCGGCACAGCCTTGGCGCGCCGAAGTAAATAAACCCGAAAGCATGCGGCGCGGCGGCGATCGCAAGCAGTCGTTAGCCACGACTGTTCTTTGCGAGACCGTCCGGCGCCGGGATCGCACCATCGTCGATTGAAGTCACGGGCTGTTCAGTCGCCTCCCGTCAGGGTTCGGGCGGCACGGGACCGTGAGCGGTCCCCGGGAGATCGGGTCATGGCGGTCGGTGTCCAGGTAGCGGGAACGGACATGGTCGATTCGCGCATCGCCGGGGGGCTCGTCGCGGAGATCATCCCCGATCTGGCCGCGGCCGAGGCGCTCTGGCGCCGCATCGAGGCCGATCCGGCGTGTCTCGGCACTCCGTACCAGCGGTTCGCCTGGATCAGCGCCTACCTGCGGGCGACGGGGCTGGCCGAGCGCGCGCGCGTCGCGGTGCTGCGGGACGCGGACGGTCGGCCGCGCATCCTCATCCCGTTCACGATCCAGCGGGAGCGCGGCCTCCGCCTCGCGCGCACGGTCGGCGACACCCACGCCAACTACCACATGCCGCTCTTCGCCACCCGCGACGCGGCGGCGATCGCGCCCGGCAGCGTCGTGGCGGCCCTGATCCGCGCCGGCCGCGCGGACGGGATCGACGCCTTCGCGCTGACGCATCAGCCCCGGATGTGGGACGGGACGGCGAACCCGCTCGCCGCGAGCGGCGAGGCGGAGGCCAGCGACGGCTACGGCCTGATGCTCGGTCCGGACCCGGAGGCGACCGTGCGCCGGGTGTTCAGCGCGGATGCCCGCAAGAAGCTGCGCTCCAAGGAGAAGCGCCTCGTGGAGGCGCACGGCGCGATCGCCTACCGCCGCGCCGAAACCGCCGAGGAGGCGGCGCGCCTGCTGACGGCGTTCTTCACCCAGAAGGCCGCCCGCTTCGCCGGCATGGGCGTCTCCGACCCCTACGCCGATCCCGCGATCCGGGCCTTCCTGACGGCCGCGTCGGCCGGCGCCGAGCCCGCGGTGGAGCTGTACGCGCTGTGCCTCGCCGAGAGCGGCCGCGTCCTCGCGACCTTCGGCGGCGCGGTCAGCGACCGGCGCTTCAGCGGCATGATGACGGCGTTCGACGGCGATCCCGAGATCGCCCGGTACAGCCCCGGCGACCTGCTGCTGCAGCATCTGGTGCGCGACCAGACCGCCCGCGGCCGGCAGGGCTTCGATCTCGGTGTCGGCGAGGCCCGCTACAAGGCCAGCATCTGCGACGAGACGATCAGCCTCGTGGAGACGATCATCCCGGTCACCCTCCGGGGCAGGACCTACGGCGCCCTCCGCCGCGGCCTGACCCGCACCAAGCGGCGGATCAAGCGCGACCCGCGCCTCTACGCCGTCCTGAAACGACTCCGCACCTGGCGCCGGTCGTGACCGTCCCGGTTCAGGCGGCGTTGAGGCGCAGTTCCGCCCGGGCGTCCTGGACTTCCGACGCGGCCGGACGATCCTGCGCGACCAGGATCTGGCCGGCGCCGGCCTCCTCCGCGAGGGCGTAGAGGTCGGCCAGCGCCGGGTCCTCGGCATCGGCGTTCGACGCGATGACGACGCTGTCCATGAAACCGGCGACGAGTTCGAGCAGGTCGACGGCCCCCGGCGCGGCATGGAGCCGGCAGATCACCCAGTCGTAGGCCTCGGCCATGGCCTCGAAGGTCAGCGCCAGGGCGTCCGGCTCGTCGAACAGGACGGCGGAATCCTGCAGGCCCGCCTCGATCCGGTGCTGGCCGCTCTCCCGGCGGGCTTGGATCACGTCGAGGAAGGCGGCCTCGCCGGCGATGAGGTCGGAGAAGCCGAGCCGCGCCGTGCCGTCGCTCGGCAAGTTCAGGTCGACGGAGACGAGGCTGCCCTCGCCACCGAGGGCGCGGGTCAGGGCCTCGGGCAGCGTCGGAACCCCGCGACGCGCCTCGGTCTCGACGATCAGGATCCGGCGACCGGTCTGCGCCTCCGGGGCGCGGGGCGCGGCGACGATGCGGGCGACGAGCGGCGTCAGATCGAACGTGTCGGCGGTGCGGATCGCCGCCGGCCCGATGGCCGCTGTCGCCGCAGCGGCCGCGCCCGACGGCTCCGACCAGCGCGCGGCCGGCGTCGCCTCGGGGAAGGTGAAGGACGGCCGATCCAGCACCGGCTCCCGACGGCGGTCATCGTCCGCCGGATCGCCATCGCGGTCACCGGCGGCGCGGCCGGATTCGGTGAGCAGCGCGCTGGCGATGACGCCGCCGACCGCCAGCATCAGAGTCAGCAGCGTCGCGAAGGCGACGATCGGCAGCTTCTTCGGGAAGGACGGAACCTCGGGCGTCACCGCGCGGGACACGATGCGGGCGTCGGCGGGCGTCGCGGCCTCGCCGTCGCGCGCCGCCGCTTCGCGGTAGCGGCCGAGATAGGATTCGAGCTGCTCGCGCTGCGCCTTCGCCTCGCGCTCCAGCGCCCGGAGCTGGATCTCGCTGGCGTTGCCGCGCACGACGACGTCCTGCTGACCGTCCACGGCGCCCTGCAGGCTCTCGACCCGGGCCCCGGCGATCTTGGCGTCGTTCTCCATGGTGCGCACCACGCGCTCGGCCGAGGCCTTGATCTGCGCGTCGAGGTCCTCGAGCTGGGCGTTCAGCTCCTTGATCCGCGGATGGGCCGGCAGAAGCGTCCGCGACTCGAGGGCGAGCTGCGCGCGCACCGCGATCCGGTTCTCGACGATCCGGCGGATCACCTCGTTGTTGGCGACGTCGGGGATCTCGAAGGCCCGCCCGTCCTTGATCAGGTCCTTGATGGCCTTCACCTTGCCGTCGAGGTCGGCCTTCAGGCTCCGCGCCGCGGAGAGCTGGCTCGACAATTCGCCGAGCTGCTGCGCGTTCAGCGGCCGGCCGGCCAGGCCGGTGCTGCCGACGAGGCCGTTCCTGGCGCGGAACGCCTCGACCTTGGCCTCGGCCTCGGCGACGCGCTTGCGCAGCCCGTCGATGTTGCCGCCGAGCCAGGTGGAGGCGTAGCGGGCGGTGTCGACCTTATCGGCCTCGAGGGAGCCGATGTAGAGCTTCGCGATGGTGTTGGCGGCCTCGGCCGCGAGCTTCGGGTCCTTCGCGCGGAACTCGATCGTCAGGATCCGCGACTTGCCGGCGGGGTAGACCAGCAGGTGGTCGAAATACGCGTCGAGCACCCGGTCCTCGGCGGGGCGGTCCAGGGGATTGGCGCCGATGCCGAGCATCATCAGCACGCGCTGGACCGCGCCGATGCTGCCCGCGCCCGGATCGAACTCGGCGTTGCCGACGAGCTTGAGCCTGCGGATCGCCTCGCGGGCGAGGTCGCGGGACATCACCACCTGCACCTGACTCGCCACCGCCTGCTCGTCGATCGGCGCGAGCTGATCGCCGCGCTCCTGCGCGGTGCGGGCGAAGGCCGGGTCGCGGCTCTCCAGGAGGACCTTGGCCTCGCCGGTGTAGCGGGGGCTGACCACGTTGACGAAGACGCTCGCACCGAGGGCGACCACCAGGGTCGGCCCGACGATCCAGCCGATCGAGCGCCGCAGGATCCGCGGGAGCTGCGCGAGGCCGAGACCCTCCTCGGCGCGCGGCTGGGGTCCGGGCACGGCGTAGGTCGAGCGTTGACGGATCGTGGACATGCGGACGCTCTGAACGCGGAGACTGAGCGGGCGGGCATTACTGCCGTCCCGCCGCCATTAGTGGACGTTAAGGTTGCTCAAGAGTTAAGGGTGCCGCCGGCCCGGGACGGCTCCGCCCGGACCGGGCGGTGATCAAGTTTCATTAACCTTAACGGCCTAGACCGTCCCGCAACTGCATCCATGACGGCGATGGTGATGAACCGGCGCGCTCTGCTCCTCGCACTCGGCTCGACTCTGGCGCTCGGCGGCTGTCTGCGGCCGAGCTTCCGCACCGACCAGCTCGACGCCACCGGCACCGGCTCGATCGCGGCGCGGTACACGCTTGCGGCCGGCGACAAGCTGCGGGTGATCGTGTTCGGTCAGGACAACCTGTCCAACATATACGCGGTTGACGGCGGCGGGCGCATCGCCATGCCGCTGATCGGGACCGTGCAGGTCGGCGGCCAGACGACCGCGCAGGCGGCCAAGGCGATCGAGGCCAAGCTCGCGAGCGGCTTCGTGCGCGAGCCGCACGTCACCGTGGAGGTGGACGCCTACCGGCCGTTCTACATCCTCGGTGAGGTCACCACCTCCGGCCAGTACCCGTTCGTGAACGGGATGACCGTCGAGACAGCCGTGGCGATCGCCGCGGGCTTCGGGCCCCGGGCGGCGCGCGACTACGCCGTCCTGACCCGCGATGCCGGGGGGTCGCTGATCTCCGGGATCGTGCCGATGACCTACGCGGTCCGGCCGGGTGACACGATCGTCATCAAGGAACGGTTCTTCTGAGCGCCGACGCGCCGGTCACTGCCCACTCTGCCACGGGTTGATCACCCGCATGGCCGTCTTCTGCGCGGGGATCGGGGTCGCCACTTCGGGCATCGGCTGGCGGGCGCGAGCCATCATCCGCCGCGCCTCCTGCGCCGGCACGGCACCGACCGGCGTGAACAGGCCGGCCAGGACCTTCCGCGTCCCCCGGCTCACGAAGCGGGAGTTCTGGACCGGCTCGAAATCCCGGATCGCGTGGCGCTTGTCGGGGTTCCCGGTGAAGACCCGGGCGCCGGAGTTCAGGACCACGATGTCGCCGGGCCGCAGCGTCTCGTCTTTGAGGAGTGCCGCCGTCGCGCCGGCCTTCATGTCGATGGGCGTCTGGCGCTCGCTGATCTCCCGCTCCTTCACGCGGATCTTGAGCGGGAGCGCCGCGTAGCGGGTCTGAAGGCGGCGGCGCGCCGCTCCGAGCCGCGGGGTCGCGTGGCGGCCGAAGGCGCGGCCGTCGAAGGCGGGGACCNCGGAGTTCAGGACCACGATGTCGCCGGGCCGCAGCGTCTCGTCTTTGAGGAGTGCCGCCGTCGCGCCGGCCGTCATGTCGATGGGCGTCTGGCGCTCGCTGATCTCCCGCTCCTTCACGCGGATCTTGAGCGGGAGCGCCGCGTAGCGGGTCTGAAGGCGGCGGCGCGCCGCTCCGAGCCGCGGGGTCGCGTGGCGGCCGAAGGCGCGGCCGTCGAAGGCGGGGACCGGGGCCGGCGCGGGCTGGGCCTGCTGCGGCGCCGGCCGGGCGCCGAACAGCATCTCGAGGAAACCGACCTCCGCGGCCTGGGCGCGCAGCGCCGTCCCGGCGAGGAGACCGCCGGCCGCCATGACGGCCAGCAAGCTGCTCGTGCGAAGCCTCATAGCACCCTCCGGAACCGACGCCCGACGTGAGCATCCGACCCTCAACCGCAAGGCGTACTGGAGGGTTCCGGATGATTGACTGTCTGCATAGAAATGCCGGGAGGCGGTCTGCCGGCGCAGGATCCGACGTCGCCGCGGGCCGAATCTCGGCGTCTCCGAGGCGCCCGGAGACGCGGGCCTAGCCCGGCGCCGACTGCTCGCCCTCGCCGATGCAGTCGAGGGCGCGCTCCACGGCGCTCACGGCATCCAGGAGATGCTGGACGGTGCGCTCGACCTCGATCGCCGGACGCCCCATCGCGGCGGCGCGGGCGCTCACATCCTCGAGCTGCTCCAGCAGAGCGAGGAGATCGCCGGCCACGGTCACAACTTCGCAGCGAGCGAGGCGGGTGACTGTCGGGCGCGGACGGAAGGGCAAGACGTTGCTCATCGCGGAGGGTTGTCGCCCGAAACGACCGGGATTCGCCAGAGGGAGCGGGCCGAACTCAACACGATTGGCCGACCCTATCCGCCGCATTCGGGACCTGTGGTGGATTTTCCGTGGCCGCTGCGCATCGGAGACGGCAGAACCGATTTACATCTTGCGCGCGACCTTGACGGGCGCGCCGCGGCACTGACCATGCCGCGAGACAGCCCGCGCGGGCCCCGCCCGGTCGCTGCCGGGCGCCGCCCGCATACGGCACGCTTTCAGGATCTGCGATGCGCTTGACCCTTCTCGCCCTCTCCGCGCTGGCCCTCGGCGGCCTCTGTGCCTGCAGCACCAGCGAGGGCCCGGATTCCCGCAGCGGCCTCGCCGAGACCTTCAACCTCGACAATTATCGGGCCTCCGGGAACACCAACGGCACCCAGACCCGCCGCGACGTGAACCGCGCCTACACCCAGCCGACGCTGCCGACGATCGGCAACCGCGGGATGTGACGCGCACCCGGCGCGTCACCGCTTGGTGAGCGCGTCCGCGAAGGTGGCGATCCGGTTGCGGGCGTAGACCGGCAGACCGGCGCTGATCGAGTTGCCGGTGTTGAAGCTGGAATTGCCCATCAGCACCTGCGCGGGCAGCAGGTTCTTGAGCACCGGCACGCGGGCGTACTCGGCCTTCCGGTCGAGGACGTCGCCCTTTACGGCGAGCGCCATGTAGGCGGTGACCACCGTCTTGGTCGGGTCGTTCGGCATCGGCTGGAACACGGCCAGGAACTTGCCGAAGCGCAGGATCTGGTTGACCCAGAAGATCGTCTGCTCCAGGCCGCCGGTCACCGCGGTGTCGATCTTCGTCAGCGCCTTCAACCGGTCGCCCTGGTCCGGCCCGAGCACGCGCAGCTCGCTCTGGAAGGAGACGAACTCGGCGATCTTCTTGGCCGAACCGTCCTCGAGCTTGTTGGCGAGCTTCACGCCAAGCGGCAGCTTGCCCTCGAGGTCGTAGCGCGACTCGATGCAGGCGCCCGCGCCCTCGCACCACAGCCGGTCGGGCCGCTTGGCGAAGGCGGCCGCCGGGTCCTTGTTGGGCGTCACGTCGGCGACGGCCAGAGTGTGGTGCTTGATCGCCGGATCCATCTTCTGGACAAAGGCGAGGTTCGCGAAGGCCTGCAGGTCGATCGCCTCGGGCGGCCGCGGGACGACGAAGCGCCCCTCGGCGACGTAGACCTTCAGGGTCTCGTGCCGTGGCTTGGCCACGCCGTTCACCGTGACCGTGTAGTCCGGCTCCTTGTAGCCCGGATAGGGGGCGAGCGCCGCAGCCTCGGCTGGCCGCGCCTTGAGCCAGTCGAGATACGGGATCAGGCCGTTCTCCGGCGTCGACGGGTTGTCGCGATGGTCGGTGAACAGGATCTGGCCCGGCTTGATAGCGGCCGGATCGACGGCCGTGACCGAAGGCACCTCCTTGATCCGCTCGGGCCCCGGCGCCGGGGCGGTGTTAGCGGCGGGCGTCTGGGCGTGGGCCGGGAGGACCGGGAGCGCGGCCGTGAGGGCGGCCGCCAGGGCCGCGGGGAGCTGCTGGCGCAACGTTGTTCTCGTCTGTCGGGGAGGGCTGTCAGTAACCGGGGTCTTCGCCGAACAGGTAGTCGGGATCGCGGCGGCGCGGGCGGCGCGCGTCGTCGTCCCCGCCGAAGGGCGAGCGATTCGTCTGGCCCGGCCAGGGCTTGTAGGGATCCTGCCCGTAGAGATCCACGTCCCCCTGCGCGCGGCGGCTGCGCGGCGCCGGACGCTCGCCCAACGGGTCCAGGAAGTCGGACCGCGGCCGCTCGCCGGTCATGTTGCCGTAGTAGTCGCCCGCGACGCTCGCGCCGTCGTCGCCGGCGAGGTCACCGTCCTGCGCGTCGGGCCGCATGGCGTAGAGCGTCTCGCGGGGCACAAGGCGGTACTGGGTGTCCGCCATCCGGCCGTCGCCGCTGGTGCGGAAATGCTCGAGGAAGCCGCCGCCGGCGACCCGCACGCCGCTGCGCGGGTCGATCGGGAGGTCGGCGATGAACGGGCGCGCCTCGGGGGAGGGGCCCCGCAGCGGCGTCTTGGCGACGCCGTTCGCCCAGGCCGCCTGGAGGATCGCCGAGGCGATCGGCACCGAGACGTGGCCGCCGGTCTGGCCGCGGCCGAGCGTCTTGCGGGTGCCGTCGGCGTTGTCGTAGCCGACCCAGACCACCACGCTGATCTCGTTGGTCAGGCCGGCGAACCACGCGTCGTTCTCGTTCTCCGAGGTGCCGGTCTTGCCCGCGACGTAGGCCGAGACCTTCGCGAGCGCCGCGGCCGTGCCGTGCTGCGTCACGCCCTGCAGCATGGTCTTCAGCTGGTAGAAGGCCACGCGGTCCGCCGAGGCGATCCGCACCGGCTCCTTGGTGGCGTGCGTGTAGAGCGGCTTGCCGTCCCGCTCGACCGACTCGAGCGCGTAGGGGGCCGGGCGCGCGCCCTCGTTGGCCACAGCCGCGTAGAAGCCCGCGAGGTCGAGCATCCGCACCGGCTGCGCCCCGAGCACGAACGGGTAGTAGGGCTCGCACTCGGCGTAGATCTGCGCCTCGAGGGCGATGTCGCAGACCCGCTTCAGGCTCGCCGGCGCCTTCGGGGCGATCCCGCCCTGGAGGAGCCGGGCGGTGACGAGGTTCTTGGAGAACTCGAGGCCGCGCCGCAGGGTCGTCGGCCCCGAGCCGCCGCCCTCGTAGTTCTTCGGCGACCAGGAATCGCCGGTCCCGCCGATCGGCGGGAGGGTGACGGCGGAATCCATCACCAGGGTGTTCGGCTGCAGGCCGGCGTTGAGCGCGGCGAGGTAGGTCAGCGGCTTCAGGGTCGAGCCGGGCTGGCGCACGGTCTGGGTGACACGGTTGAGCTGGCTCAGCGGATAGGAGAAGCCGCCGGCCATCGCGAGGATCCGGCCGGTCTGGTTCTCCAGCACCAGGGCCGCGCCCTGGACGGTCGGCCGGACGCGGAGCTGCGCGCGCGGGCCGCCCTTGCCGGCGCTGACCTTCACGCGGATCACGTCGTAGAGCTGCAGCTTGCCGCGGGCGATCCCGGGATCCAGGACGGCGGTGCGGCCGTCAGCCAGGCCGACCTTCATGCCGCCGCGGCCGGTCTCCAGCACCACCGCCATCGGCCAGTGGACGTCGTAGAGCACCGGGCGGGCGCTCTCCAGCGCCAGCAGCCACGCCGGCTTCTTCAGCGGCACGGCCGCGACCTTCTCGCCGCGGCGCGGCCTCGTGGCCGGCCCGGCCTCCGGCCTGGCGTCGGGCTTCGCGGCCTCCGGCCGCGCGCCGGTGACCGCCGGCGCGGCCGATGCGGAGCCCTCCGGTGCCGGGGTCGCGGCCTGGATCCGGCGGACGCTGTCGGCGAGGTTGAGCTCGGGCCCCGTGAAGACCTGACGGCCGGTGCCGCGCTCGTAATTGGCGAGGCCGTCCTGCAGGGCCTCCTCGACGGCGCGCTGCAGGCCCGCGTTGATCGTCGAGCGGACGGTCAGCGAGCCGGAGGTCAGCGAATCCACCCCCGCGAAGGTGCGCGCCTCCCGGTTGAGGAAGTCCACCACGTAGAAGCCGGAGTCGCGCCGCGCGGTCTCGATCGGCTTCAGGCCGAGATCGGACTTGATCGCCGCGTTCATCTCGGCCTCGGTGATCGTGCCCTCTTCCTTGAGGCGTGCGAGCACGTAGGCGCGCCGCTCCCGCGCCCGGTCGGGATACTTGTCGGGACTGTAGAAGTTCGGCCCCTTGGGCATGCCGGCGAGCAGCGCCGCTTCCGGCAGGGTCAGCTGACTCACCGGCTTCCCGAAATAGCTCTGCGCCGCCATCTCGATGCCGTAGGCCCCGCGCCCGAGATAGATGCCGTTGAGGTAGAGCCCGAGGATCTGCGGCTTCGTGAGGATGCGCTCCAGCCGCGACGCGACGATCATCTCGCGGATCTTGCGCTCGTAGGTGACGTCGTCGCCGACCGAGAGATTCTTGACCACCTGCTGGGTGATGGTCGAGCCGCCCGCGGGGCGTCCGGGGGAGGCGAGGTTGGCGATGAAGGCCCGGATCACCCCGC
Organism: Methylobacterium mesophilicum; assembly: GCF_036441335.1. Taxonomy (GTDB): domain Bacteria; phylum Pseudomonadota; class Alphaproteobacteria; order Rhizobiales; family Beijerinckiaceae; genus Methylobacterium; species Methylobacterium mesophilicum_B. Next base: position 121,026 of record NZ_MLBW01000001.1, on the reverse strand, counting down.
GCTCGTCGATGCCGTGATGGGTCTCGAAGCGCTTGTCCTCGGCGGCGATGAAGGCCTTCTGCACGAGATTCGGGACGGCCGTGATCGGCACCACGACGCGGCGGCCGTTCGGCTCCGACGCCTCCGCGAAGGGCTTGCCGGCGCCGTCCAGGATCCGGGTCATACCCGGCAGGGCCTTGTCGCGCAGGGCCTCGGCGCTGGGCAGGTCCTTCGTGGCGTTGTCGTAGAACTCGATGACCGCCTTCGCGTCGAAGGGCGAGTTCGCGGGGTTCTCGCCCTTGCAGAATTGCTTGTAGCTCGTGTTCAACTCGTTCAGATCGAGCCCGTGCAGGATCTTGGGCGCCGCCGGCCCGGCGACCGTCGACGGATCCTCCATCGCGGTGCTGATCAACTCGTCGAGATTGATGTCCTCGATGTCGAAGGCCTTGCGCATGTGGGCGCAGCCGTCGCGCAGCAGGCGCACCACCTCCGGTCCGTCCGTCGCCGGATCGAACTGCGTCCGGACCGCGTCCGGCCGTGTCGTGACCTGGCTCAGCGTCAGGGCAGTCGCGAACAGCTTGATCAGGATGGCGTTCATACGGGCCGGGTTCGGGGGACGCGACGGGGCGGGCGCGGACCTTTCGGGAGCGCGCCTGAACAGGGCGTGCACAACGCGGCTGATTTAAGGTGACGCCGAACGGCAACGCTTTGGCCGGCTCCCACGTTCGTGAGGCGCGACGACGCCGGGGGGCTCATGATCAACGATCTGTGGTACAAGAACGGCATCATCTACTGCCTGTCCGTCGGCACCTTCATGGACGCCAACGGCGACGGCATCGGGGATTTCGCCGGACTCGAGCGGCGCCTGGACTACATCCAGGGGCTCGGTGCCACCGCGGTCTGGCTGATGCCGTTCCAGCCCTCGCCCAAGAAGGACGGCGGCTACGACATCGCCGATTATTACGGCGTCGACCCGGATTACGGCTCGCTCGGCGACTTCGTCGCCTTCACCCACGCGGCCAAGCAGCGGGGCCTGCGCGTCCTCATCGACCTCGTGGTCAACCACACCTCCGACCAGCATCCCTGGTTCCAGTCGGCGCGGTCCGACCCCGACTCGCCGTTCCGCGACTGGTACGTCTGGTCGAAGGAGCGCCCCGCGACCGCCGACGAGGGCATGGTCTTCCCGGGCGTGCAGGAGACCACCTGGACCTACGATTCCAAGGCCAAGGCCTGGTACTTCCACCGCTTCTTCAACTTCCAGCCGGATCTCAACACCGCCAATCCGGAGGTGCTGGCCGAGATCCTGAAGATCATGGGCTTCTGGATCCAGCTCGGCGTCTCCGGCTTCCGCATGGACGCGGTGCCGTTCGTCATCGCCGAGAAGGGCGCCCATGTCGGCGGCAAGCCCCGCGAGCAGTTCGAGATGCTGCGCGACCTGCGCGAGTTCCTGCAGTGGCGCCAGGGCGACGCCATCATCCTCGCCGAGGCCAACATCCTGCCGAAACAGGACCTCGACTATTTCGGCGACGACGCCGACCGCATGCACATGATGTTCAACTTCCAGGTCAATCAGGCGACCTTCTACGCCCTGGCGGCCCACGACGCCCGGCCCCTCGTCAAGGCGATCGAGCAGACGAAGCCGCGCCCGCTCTCCTGCCAGTGGGGCATCTTCCTGCGGAACCACGACGAGCTCGACCTGGGGCGCCTCACCGGCAAGCAGCGCCAGAGCGTGTTCGACGCCTTCGGGCCCGAGAAGGGGATGCAGCTCTACGACCGCGGCATCCGCCGCCGCTTCGCGCCGATGCTGGCGGGCGATCCGCGCCGCATCCGGCTCGCCTACTCGCTGATGTTCACCCTCCCGGGCACGCCCGTGCTGCGCTACGGCGACGAGATCGGCATGGGCGACGAGCTGGCACTGCCGGAGCGCGACTGCGCCCGCACCCCGATGCAGTGGACGAGCGAGCACCAGGGCGGGTTCTCGACGGCCGAGCGGACCGTGCTGCCGCTGATCGACCACGGGCCGTACGGCTACGCGCACGTGAACGTCGCCGATCAGCGACACGAGGAGGGCTCGCTGCTCAACTGGATGCAGAGCATGATCCGGCAGCGCAAGGAGGCGCCGGAGATCGGCTGGGGCGACGTCGTCGCGCTGGAGACCGGACGCGCGTCGGTCCTGGCGCTGCGCTACGAATGGCGCGGCAACGCGATCCTGTGCGTCCACAACCTCGCGCCGGAACCCGTCGAGGTCGCGATGGCGTCGGGAACCGACGATCCGGAGCACGACATCCTCGTCGACGTGCTCACCGGCTCGCGCAGCGAGGTCGGTGACGACGGCCGCCACTGCCTGTTCCTGGAAGGCTACGGCTACCATTGGTTCCGCGTCGGCGGGCTCGACGCTTTGCTGAAGCGGCGGCCGGCTTGAGGAAGACGGGAATCCGGCTCGCCCTCCGCCGGCCGACGCGTTAGGACACGCCGGAGCGAGGTGGGACATGGCCCGGACGAAGCACTATCCCCCGGACGCGACGATCGCCGACGTCCTGCCGGATCTCGCCGACGGCGAAGCCTACCTGCGCCAGGTTCTGAGCACGATGCGGATGTGCCAGAAGCATCACGGCGACGCCTGGGTGCGGATCGGCGTGACCGGCCGATCCCCGACGCCGTCCTACCGGATCGACCGGCCGGACGAGACGGCGCCCGGCGACGGTGCCTGCGAGGCGGGCCGGGCTCTGTTCGGCGCCTACGGCGGGCGGTCCCACGACCGGTTCACGCAGGTCAACGCCTCGGAGACACGCTGGAGCTCGCGGGCGCTCGGCATGGCCGATATGCTGGCGCTCCACGACGGTCTGCGCCGCCCCAGGGGCGACGCGGCCTGAGCGTGCCGCACAGGGTGCCGCCCATCCGCGTTCTGCGCTAGACTGGCGCCGCGGGCGTCCGGAGCGGCGCCGCCAACACGCGGGACGACATGCCAGGTACGCCACGCGCCGGGATCATCCCGGTCACGCCCTTCCAGCAGAACTGCACCCTGATCTGGGACGACACGACCAAGGTCGGTGCCGTGGTCGATCCCGGCGGCGATCTGGATCGGATCGAGGCGGCGATCCGCGAGCAGGGCGTCACGGTGGAGAAGATCCTGCTGACCCACGGCCATGTCGACCACGCCGCCGGCGCCGACGAGCTGCGCGAGCGCCTCGGCGTGCCGATCGAGGGCCCGCATCAGGCCGACAAGTTCCTGCTCGACTCCCTGCCGGAGACGGCGGCCAATTACGGCCTCGGCGCCGCCCGGCCCGTCACGCCCGACCGCTGGCTCGACGAGGGCGACGCCGTCACGGTCGGCGGGCTCGGCTTCGACATCCTCCACTGCCCCGGCCACTCGCCCGGCAGCGTCGTGTTCGTGAGCCGGGACGCCCGCTTCGCCCTCGTCGGCGACGTCGTGTTCAAGGGCTCGGTCGGCCGCACCGACCTCCCCGGCGGCAACCACGAGCAGCTCATCCGCGCGATCAAGGACAAGGTCCTGCCGCTGGGCGACGACGTCGCGTTCATCCCCGGCCACGGACCGACCAGCACCCTCGGCGAGGAGCGCGTGTCCAACCCCTTCCTGCAGGATTGACGCGCGTGGACAAGCGACGCATCGGCCGCTCCGACCTGACGGTCGCGCCGTTCTGCCTCGGCGGCAATGTCTTCGGCTGGACGGCCGACGAGGCCGCGTCCTTCGCGATCCTGGACCGGTTCGTGGAGAGCGGCTTCGACTTCATCGACACCGCCGACGTCTACTCGCGCTGGGCCCCCGGCCACAGCGGCGGGGAGTCCGAGGCGGTGATCGGTCGATGGCTCGCGGCCCGGTCGGGTGCGCGCGATCGGATCGTGCTGGCGACCAAGGTCGGCATGGACCTGGGCGAGGCCGGCCAGGGCCTGTCGGCGGCCCATATCGAGCGGGCCTGCGAGGCCTCGCTGCGGCGCCTCGGGGTCGACCGGATCGACCTTTACCAGTCGCATCTCGACGACGCGACGGTGCCCCTCGAAGAGACCCTGAGGGCCCACGAGCGCCTGATCGCGGCCGGCAAGGTCCGGGCGATCGGCGCCTCGAACTACAGCGCGGCCCGGCTCGCGGAGGCGCTGTCGGTCTCGGCCGCCGCCGGGCTGCCGCGCTACGAGTGCCTCCAACCCGATTACAGTCTCGCCCAGCGCGGCTACGAGGCCGAGCTGGAGCCGCTCTGCCGGGCCGAGCAGATCGGCGTGATCGGCTACTTCTCCCTGGCGGCCGGCTTCCTCACCGGCAAGTACCGCAGTGCCGACGACGCGGCGGGACGCCCGCGGGAGAACCGGGTCGCCAAGTACCTCAACCCGCGCGGCCTCGCGCTCCTGGACGTCCTCGATTCGGTCGCGCGGGCCCACGGCGCGAGCCCGGCCCAGGTGGCGCTCGCCTGGATCATCGCCCGCCCCGGCATCACCGCGCCCATCGCGAGCGCCACCTCTGTGGCGCAGCTCGACGAGCTGCTCGGCGCCGTCCGGCTGACCCTCGCGCCGGAGGCGATCGACCGCCTGGACGCGGCGAGCGCGGGCGGCATCGAGGGCTAACGCAGCGTTAAGCGACGGGCGTCACAAAAGCGGCGGGACGGGTCCGCCGCGGACCCGTAAAATCGTGCAATCTCAACGCGGAACCCCTATATCAGGCGGACCAAGCGAGAGTTCAGGCGCGGGCGCCCGACGGCGCATCTGGCACCGACGCGATCAGGCCCGCCTGCCCGAGGAAGTTCATGGCCGACACCCCCCAGACCGAGCCCGCCGATTACGGCGCGGAATCCATCCGCGTGCTGAAGGGCCTCGACGCCGTTCGCAAGCGGCCCGGCATGTATATCGGCGATACCGACGACGGCTCAGGCCTGCACCACATGGTGTACGAGGTCGTGGACAACGCCATCGACGAGGCTCTGGCGGGTCACGCCGACCTCGTCACCGTGACCCTGAACGCCGACGGCTCCTGCACCGTCTCCGACAACGGGCGCGGCATCCCGGTGGACATCCACAAGGAGGAGGGCGTCTCGGCGGCCGAGGTCATCATGACCCAGCTGCACGCCGGCGGTAAGTTCGACCAGAACTCCTACAAGGTCTCCGGCGGCCTGCACGGCGTCGGTGTCTCGGTGGTGAACGCCCTCTCGTCGTGGCTACGCCTGCGCATCTGGCGCAACGACAAGGAGCACGCGATGGAGTTCCGCCACGGCGACGCCGTGGCGCCCCTGGATGTGATCGGGCCCGGTAACGGCCGGCGCGGCACGGAAGTCACCTTCCTGCCCTCGACCGAGACCTTCACGATGATCGAGTTCGACTACGGGACGCTGGAGAAGCGCCTGCGCGAGCTCGCCTTCCTCAATTCCGGGGTCCGCATCGTCCTGACCGACGCCCGCCACGCCGAGAAGAAGCGCGAGGAGTTGTACTACGAGGGCGGCATTGAGGCCTTCGTCCGGTACCTCGACCGCTCCCGCAAGCCGATCGACGGGATGACGAGCCCCGTGGTCGTCAGCTCCGAGCGCGACGGCATCCGCGTCGAAGTGGCGTTCTGGTGGAACGATTCGTTCAACGAGACGGTCCTGCCCTTCACCAACAACATCCCGCAGCGCGACGGCGGCACCCACATGGCCGGCTTCCGGGCGGCCCTGACCCGTCAGGTCACCGGCTACGCGGAGTCGTCGGGCATCGCCAAGAAGGAGAAGGTCTCGCTGACCGGCGAGGATTGCCGCGAGGGCCTCACCGCGGTCATCTCCGTGCAGGTGCCGGACCCGAAATTCTCGTCGCAGACCAAGGACAAGCTCGTCTCATCCGAGGTGCGCCCGGCCGTCGAGAACGTCCTCAACGAGGGCCTGTCCACGTGGCTCGAGGAGAATCCGAGCCAGGCGCGGTCGGTCATGGGCAAGGTCGTGCTGGCGGCCTCCGCCCGCGAGGCTGCCCGCAAGGCGCGCGAGACCGTGACCCGCAAGGGCGCCCTCGACATCGCCTCGCTGCCCGGCAAGCTCGCCGATTGCCAGGAGCGCGACCCGACCAAGTGCGAGATCCTGCTGGTGGAGGGCGATTCCGCCGGCGGCTCGGCCAAGCAGGGCCGCGACCGGACCTTCCAGGCCGTGCTACCCCTGCGCGGCAAGATCCTCAACGTCGAGCGCGTGCGCGCCGACCGGATGCTGTCCTCGGCCGAGATCGGCACCCTGATCACGGCGCTGGGCGCCGGGATCGGGCGCTCCTCCACGGACCGGGAGGGCTTCAATCCGGAGAAGCTGCGCTACCACCGCATCATCATCATGACGGACGCGGACGTGGACGGCTCCCACATCCGGACGCTGCTGCTGACCTTCTTCTTCCGGCAGATGCCGGAGCTGATCGAGCGCGGCCACCTCTACATCGCGCAGCCGCCGCTCTACAAAGCCGAGCGCGGCCGCCGGGCGATCTACCTGAAGGACGAGCGCGCCCTCGAGGATTACCTGATCGACCAGGGCACCGACGGCGCGGTCCTGCGGCTGTCCACCGGCGCGGAATTCGCCGGGGCGCAGCTCAAGAGCCTCGTCGAGGAGGCCCGGACGTTCCGGAGCATCCTGCAGGGCCTGCACACGCGCTACGACCGCTCCGTGGTCGAGCAGGCGGTGCTCGCCGGGGCCTTCGACGCCGAGGCGGCGTCGCGGGCGGGCGAGGCCGAGGTGCTGGCCGACATGACCGCGCGCCGTCTCGACGCCATCGCGGACGAGATCGAGCGCGGCTGGCAGGGCGAGTCGTTCGATGGCGGTTATCGCCTCAGCCGGACGCTCCGCGGCGTCCGCCAGGTGTCGACCCTCGACGCCGGCCTGATCACCTCGCAGGAGGCCCGCCGCCTCTCCGAGCGGGCCGACGCCTTCCGCGAGATCTACGGCGAGCCGGCCACGCTGATGCGCAAGTCCGACGAGACCGTGCTTCACGGGCCCGTGGCGCTGTTCGAGGCCGTGATGGCCTTCGGCCGCAAGGGTCTGCAGCTCCAGCGCTACAAGGGTCTGGGCGAGATGACTGCCCAGCAGCTCTGGGAGACCACCCTGGACCGCGACGTGCGCTCGCTGCTGCAGGTCAAGGTCAAGGATGTCACCGACGCCGACGACCTGTTCGTGAAGCTGATGGGCGATGTCGTCGAGCCGCGGCGCGAGTTCATCCAGGAGAACGCGCTGAGCGTCGCGAACCTGGACGTGTGAGGCGCGCCTGACACGCAATGCCGCGCAAGCGCCCGGCCCGTATCGGCAAGGCGCTTCCTCGCGGCAGCCCGAGGCATATCGTCCGAAGATCGAGATCTTCTGGATCGAGCTGCCGGGAAATCATGTGCTGAGGACCGTGCGGCTTACCGCCCACGGTCTCAGTCGCACTTCGCATCAGGCCCGGCGGCCATAACGTCTCGTGGTCCTGCCACAGCCCCGCCCAGGTCGATCAACGCCTCTGGGCGGTCCCGATCGCGCGGCGCCGGCCTCGAGGGGCGGCGCTCACCGCTGTCGACCGTCGTCGCGGCGCCGGACGGCCGCGACGGCGCGCGTCAGCCCTTCACCAGCTTGCACGTGCTCTCGGAGAGCGGCTGGAAGGCCTGGTCGCCCGGGATCGTCTTCAGGATCTTGTAGAAGTCCCACGGGCCCGTCGACTCCGCCGGGGACTTTACCTGGGCGAGGTACATGTCGTGCACCATCCGACCGTCCGGGCGCAGCGTGGCGTTGCGGGCGAAGAAGTCCTGGATCGGCAGCTCGCGCATCTTGGCCATCACCGTCAGGCCGTCGTCGGTGCCGGCGGCTTCGGCCGCCTTCAGGAAGTGGAGCACCGCCGAGTAGTCGCCGGCCTGCACCATGGTCGGCATCCGGCCGCCCATCCGCTCGCCGAAGCGCCGGGCGAAGGCGCGCGTCTGCTCGTCGAAGTCCCAGTAGAAGCCCGTCGTCAGGATCATGCCCTGCGCCGCCGGCAATCCGACGGCGTAGACGTCCGTCAGGAAGATGTTGAGGCCGCCGAGCCTCTGCCCGCCCTGGAGGATCCCGAACTCGCTCGCCTGCTTGATGGTGTTGATCGTGTCGGCCCCCGCGTTGGCCATGCCGATGATCTTCGCGCCGGAGGCCTGTGCCTGCAGGAGGTAGGACGAGAAATCGGGATTCGGGAACGGGTGCTTCACCGAGCCGAGAACCGTGCCGCCCTTGGCCTTCACGACGCGGGCGACCTGCGCCTCCAGATCGTGCCCGAAGGTGTAGTCGGCCGTGATGAAGAACCACGTGTTCTTGGGATCGTCGGCCAGCGCCGAAGCGGTGCCGGCCGCGAGCGCGTGGGTGTCCCAGGACCAGTGGGCGCCGGTCGGCGAGCACGCGGCGTTGGTCAGCGCCATGGAGCCGGCGCCGGAGTTGATGTCGATCTTTCCCTTGCTGCGCGCGACCTCGCGCACGGCCAGCCCGGCAACCGAGGAGTTGGTGTCGAAGATCGCGTCGACGCCCTCGGTATCGAACCACCGGCGCGCGATCGACGAGGCGATGTCTGCCTTGTTCTGGTGATCGGCGAAGATCAGCTCGACCTTCCGACCATTGATCGGACGTCCGAAATCTTCCACCGCGAGCTGCGCGGCCGTCACGGAGCCTCGCCCGGCCAGGTCCGAGTAGCCGCCGGACATATCGGTCAGGATGCCGATCTTGATGCCGCCATCCGCGTATTGCGCGGAGGCGGGCAGGGCGGTCAGGGCAGCGGCACCGAATGCGGCGGCCGCCACCCAGCTGCGACGGATCATTGTATCCTCCTGTTCTCAGGTTCTTGTGCGGTCACCCCGAACCGGAGCGCCGCCGTCACTTCGAAAGGTCGCGTTCCGGGCCTCAGAGATAGCTGCGGCCGTCGAGGTAGGCCTTGCGCCAGCGTCTGATCTCGACGCGCTCGAACAGGCCGACCGTGTGGAACGGATCCGCCTGGATGAGCGCCTCGGCCTCCGCGCGGGTCTCGACGTCGACGACGTACAGGCCGCCGCCGGCGTCGCTCCCGTCGTCGTTCAGCTTCGCACCGCAGGCCAGGAGCCGGTCCTTGATCCGGTCGAGGTAGACGAGATGCTCCGCCCGGTTGGCTCTGCGAACGTCCAGGCTGCCGGCCTTGTCGAAGGTCTCGATGATGAAGGGCATGGCGATGGTCCCGTCAGTTGGCCGCGATGGCGGAGGGATGCTGTGCCAGCGGCGTCACGCTGATGGCCATGAACGGGTAGAGCGGCAGCGAACTCAGGACTCGGTGGAGCTCGTCGTTCCCGGCCACGTCGAAGACACTGTAGTTCGCGTACTGACCGGCGATGCGCCACAGGTGCCGCCACGTCCCGTCATGCTGGAGCTTCTGGGCGTAGGCCTTCTCCTCGGCCTTGAGGCGATCCGCCTCCGCCTTCGGCAGGGACGCCGGAAGGTTGACCTGCATGTGGACCATGTAGAGCATGACGTCGATCCTTTGCCGCCGGTCTCGCCGAACGCGCCCGGACTGCGATCTGCTGCGCCGGACGGTGCCGCCCGGCTCCGAGACCCGGCCGTGACCGCCGCGGTACGGCCGCGCTCGGCGCTGTCCTGCCGTACGCGCCGCGGCGCCCGATGGCCAGACCGATCCGGAAACGGCCCGGGTCAGGACCAGGGGCCCCCCGGCGATCCGAATCGCGGCGTCCGCCCCGCGATGGCCGGTGACGCCGCTCCGGGATCGCCACCGGATCGGCGCGGGCGGCGGATGTGATCGATCGTCCGGCGGTCGCGTCGGCCGTCATCGACCCTGTCCGCGATACGGCGTGGCACGCTCGCCAGCCGGCTCGATCGGCGAGGAAATCATCGAGGCGGTGCAAAGCTGAGCGGCCGCCGCCTTCAGACTCCGCCTCGCGCCCGTGTCTGGACGGCCGGCTCGGGGGCGCCCCCGGCCCGGGAGGTCGACGCGCGACCCGAGCCTACTCGGACTTGCCCCTCGCTGAGGGACCTCCGCGGTCAGAACAAGGTGCAGTCCGGACGAACCGGCTTCGCGCCAACTGTCGAGCGCGATGCGGAATCCCCAGCCGCCTCGAGCGTGCTCACCGCGGCCTCCGGCCGTCGTCGCCGCGATCCGGCTCGGTCCCGGCTGCGCGGCGCAACCTCAGAAGCGTACTGACGCCGCGATGCGGGCGGCGCACCCGGATCATGCGATCGGGACAGCCGATCAGGTGGTGCCGCGCGGACCGGACCGGCGGCGCGGCATCGCGGTCGTCGGACGGGACGGATCTGCCAGAGACCCGAACTCTACAGCTCGCTCAGGAGGTATGATTGGCTTTGCGCCTCGCATATCTGTCAGTACTTGCCAATTTATTGAATAACGATGCTCATTTCCGCGTTATTATCGGGCATGACTCGAATGGCACGGCCGCGGATTTCTATTTCATGATCGGCGAAAGCCGTTGAAACGTTCATGCAGGGTGCTAGACCGCGAACGTTGTTCAAACTTCGGACAACGACACGGTCGCCATCGATGATGATCACGATCAAGGGCAGGCTGCTCGCGCTTCTGGCGGCACTGGGTACACTCCTCATAACCTCAACAGCGTTCAGTAATTACGCTCTCTACAAGAACTACAGGGGCCTCGAATCGATCTATGCCGACAGGGTCATCCCGCTCAGCCAGTTCGGCGCCATGCGCGACGCCTTCGATGGCATCCTGAGCGCGGCGCGGGGATTCGAGTTCCACGCGATCCCGGCAGCCGAAGCGGCAACGATCCTCGAGCGCCAGCTGGCACGGGCGACGAAAAGCTGGGCTGCCTACCTGGCGACCTCTCTCACGCCCGAGGAGGCACGGCTCGTCGCGAATCTGTCGCCGCAGCTCGACCGGGACGTGGCGATCGTCGCCGACGTCGTCCGCGCCTTGAGAAGCGGGGACCGGGCCGACGTGAACGCGGCCCGGAACGACCTGCTCCGGGCGATGGCTCCGACGACGGAGGCCATCGGTCAGCTGTCCGACCTGCAGGTGCGGGAGGCCCGCGCCGAGTTCGAACGCGCGGACGCGATGGCGCAGCGCCTGCGGATCTGGCTCATCGCGACCCTCGTCGGCGGCGCCCTCGCGGTCGGGTACGGCATCCGCGTGATCCTGGTCCAAGTCACCCGTCCGATCGCCCAGACCACGGCGACGATGACCCGCCTCGCCGCGGGCGACCTCGACGCCCGGATCGACGGCGCGCACCGCGGTGACGAGATCGGCGCGATGCTCAAGGCCGTTCAGATCTTCAAGGAAGCGCTGGTCGCGAAGCGCGCGGCGGACGCCGCCACCGCCGCCGAGGCGGCCGCGAAGGAACGCCGCGCCGAGACCATGGACAGCGCGACGCGGACTTTCCGCGCCCGGATGGCGCAGCTGACCGAGGCGCTGTCCCACAGTGCCGTCGCCATGGAAGCCGCCGCCGCGTCCATGGACCGGAATGCCGGACTAACCGCGACGCAGTTGCTCCAGGTTTCCTCGGCGGCCGAGCAGACATCGGTCAACGTGCAGACCGTCGCGGCGGCCAGCGAGGAACTGGCGACGTCGATCGGGTCCATCAACGGCCAGATCACGCGCTCCTCCGACATGGCTCAGCGCGCGGCGGCCGAGGCAACGGAGACCAACACCCTCGTGATGAGCCTCGCCGACGGCGCCGAGCGGATCGGGACCGTAGTCAACCTGATCGCCGGGATCGCCGCGCAGACGAACCTGCTCGCGCTCAATGCCACCATCGAGGCGGCCCGCGCCGGGGAGGCGGGCCGCGGCTTCGCCGTCGTCGCCACCGAGGTGAAGGCGCTGGCGACGCAGACCGTCCGGGCGACCGAGACCATCTCCGATCAGGTCGCGACCATTCAGAAGGAGACGCACCGCGCCGTCGATGTCATCCAGGCGATCACCGCCGCGGTCCTGGACCTTCGAACCATTGCGACGAGCGTCGCGGCCTCGATGGAGGAGCAGGAGGCGGTGACGCAAGAGATCGTGCGGAACGTCAGCCAGGCGGCCGACGGGACGCAGGCGGTCACGGTGACGATCGGGACCATCACGCAGGCCGCGGCGGAGACCGGCCGGACCGCGACCGCGGCCCTGGACGCGGCCAGTACCCTGTCGCGGCAATCGGAGACCCTGAACGCCGCGGTCGCGGAGTTCCTGGCGGCGGTGCAGGCCGCCTGACGCGGCGCGCTCAGCGGCCGGTCGATCCGGGAACCGGCGGCAGCCGCATCAGGGGCTCGCCGACCCGCAGGATCGATCCGACCGCGAGCCCCGGGCAGAGCGTGAAGCCGGGGGGAGCCAGCACCACGATGGTGGACCCGTGCTCGAACCAGCCCATCTCGGCGCCCTTCTCGAGGCGCGCCGCGGTGGGCAGGGTCCGTCCGCCGGTCTCGCGCAGGGCGAGCCCCTCGGGCAGGAAACCGAGGCGCAGCCCGGCAACGAGGATGGCCGCCACCGGAACCAGCGTCACGGCGTGGCCGCCCTCCGCGAGACGCAGGCGCAGGACCGCGCGCTCGTTGCGGCAGAACAGCGCCTCGACGCGCTTCAGGGCGACCGGGTTCACGTTCCAAGTGTCGCCCCAGATGTGCCGCACCGACTCGACGCTCAGGTCGTGCGGGGCGTGGAAGCGATGGTACATCCCGGCGGTCAGGCGCAGGGTGGCGTAGCTTCCCCCCTCGTGGGCGCGCGCGAGCGCGCCGTCCCCGCCCACCAGGTCCGCGAGCTTGTAGGACAGGCCCTTGATCTGGAAGAGGCGTCCGGCCTCGATGCGCCCATGCGCCCCCAGGATCGCGTCGCTGGGGCTCGTCAGCGCGGCCGGGTCGGCCGCGATCGGCCGGGCGCCGGGGCGCAGGGCCCGCACGAAGGCGGCGTGAAGACTGGGGAAGCGCGTCTCCTGCGCGTCGCGGAGGTCGACGTCGCAGAACAGCCGCCAGGTCGCGATCGAGATATCGCGGATCAGCGGCTGCTCGATCCGGCTGAACCAGCCCATGAACCGGGTCGCGAGGCGGCGCGGCAGGCGGTTCGTCAGCAGGAAGTTGAGATCCTCCTGCGCGCCGACCCGCGCCAGGATCGACCGCAGCCGAGAATTAGAGACCGTCATCATGCCGTGAACCGCCTCCGGTAGGGCGCGGGACGATGTCCGCGCTCCTCGTCGCCCTGTCCGCCACCACCGCTGCCGCGGCCCTCGCCCTGCCACGGGCGGCCGAGCGCCTGCAGCTCTCGCGGGCGAAGCATCGCTCGCTCACCGGCCACGCCCGCATGGCCCGGCGCGTCGCCGGCCTGATCCCGCACTACGCCTACTCGGAGCGGGCCTTCTTCCGGTCGGACGATCCGGACGAGGCGGTGGCGCGCCGGCGGGAGGCCGGTTTCGCGCGGCTCTCCGACCTGTTCCGGACGCGCTTCGCCAGGACACGCGCCGAGACCGAGGCGGTTCGCGACGGACTCTCGGATCTCCAGTTCACCGGGCTCTACCGGGTGCCGTTCCAGTACGCGCGGCACGTGCGCGCGCATCTCGGCACCGGCGCCTTCGCGGCCGCCGCAGCGGGCGTCACCGTCACGGATCTCGACGGCAACGTCTTCTACGACCTCGCCGGCTCGTACGGCGTGAATTTGTTCGGCGTCGACTTCTACCGGGCCTGCCTGGAGGAGGGCGCCGCGCGGGTCTCGGCCCTGGGTCCCGTGCTCGGGCCGCTCCACCCGGTCGTCACCGGAAACGTCGCGCGGCTGAAGGCGCTCTCGGGCCTCGACGAGGTCTCGTTTCACATGTCCGGCACCGAGGCGGTGATGCAGGCGGTGCGGCTCGCCCGCTACCACACCGGTCGCCGCCGGATCGTCCGCCTGTGCGGCGCCTACCATGGCTGGTGGGGCGAGGTGCAGCCGGGCATCGGCAACCCGGTTCCCGCCCGCGACACGCTCACGCTGGCCGACATGTCCGAGCGGACGCTGCGGGTGCTCGCCACCCGCCGAGACGTCGCCTGTGTACTCGTCAACCCGCTCCAGGCCATGCATCCGAATGCCGGGGCGCCGGCCGATTCCGCGCTGGTCGACAGCGGCCGCAGAGCATCCTTCGACCGCGCGGCCTACACCCGGTGGCTCCACGACTTGCGGGCGGTGTGCAGCGCCCGGGGAATCGTGCTGATCCTGGACGAGGTCTTCCTGGGCTTCCGCCTCGCCCGCGGCGGCGCGCAGGCGTATTTCGGCCTGCGCGCCGACATGGTCACCTACGGCAAGACCCTGGGCGGCGGCCTGCCCGTCGGCGTGCTGTGCGGGCGCGCCGACCTGATGCGCCGTTACAGGGAAGACCGGCCGGTCGACATCTGCTTCGCGCGGGGCACCTTCAACGCGCATCCCTACGTGATGGGCGCGATGGGCGCGTTCCTCGACCGGCTGGACAGCCCGGCGGTGGCCGCGCTCTACGCCGACCTCGACGCGACCTGGGATACCCGCGCGCGGCGCCTGAACGCCCAGCTGGCGGAGGCCGACCTGCCGGTACGGGTCGCCAACATGTCGACGGTGTGGACGGTCCTGTACACCAAGCCGTCGCGCTACAACTGGATGCTGCAATTCTACCTGCGCGCCGAGGGGCTGGCCCTGTCCTGGGTCGGGACCGGCCGGATGATCTTCAGCCTCGCCTACGACGACGCGGCCTTCGAGGCCGTCGCGACGCGCTTCGTGGCGGCGGCGCGGGCCATGCGGGCGGATGGCTGGTGGGAGGGCGGCGCGCCGAGCGACCGGGCGATCCGCCGGTCGGTCCTGCGCGAAGTCGCCGCGATCCGGCTGGGCAGGCTCGGCGACCGCCTGGGTCTGCGCGCGCCGGACCGGGCCTGAACGAGAGGAGGCCGGCCGCGCGGCCGGCCTCCGAGAACCGTGCTCAGGCACCGCGCTCGTGCGGCTCCCGCTCCTCGACCAGCTCTCCGTGGAGCAGCGCGAGCGGCGCCCTGTGGTAGAGCTTGATGTCGTGGAACGGGTCCGTGAGGATCTTGGTCACCCAGACGAGGCCGGTCTGGACGTCGCGCTGCACGAAGAGCTGGACCATCCGGAACAGCAGGCCGGCGAGCGCCAGCCACAGCCAGATCCAGCCGACGTTGCGGATCAGGTCAGCGGTGCTCTGATGGGGCGCGATCAGGCCGAACAGGCTCGGGTCGAAGTAGAGAGGGAGGGGGGACAGCGCCCAGATCGCCAGGAGCACGACCTTCCGCTGCAGGTTGTAGCCGACCTTGATCTCCTCCTTGTGCTCGTGGGACGCGTCGTTGACGTGGTCGTAGCCCTTGGGCTCGAAGAACAGGTGGCCCGCCTGCCGGGACGTCATCGCCACCAGCCAGCCGATCAGGGCGGCCGTGGCCGGGTCCTTGAACGCCAGGGCGTAGGCCACCAGGAAGCTGATCGCGCTCACCACGTGCAAGCTCTGGTTGACGCGATTGTGGTGGTAGTAGCGGTGGTCGTCCCAGCGCTGGATGCGCAGCGCCTCCAGAAAGCTCGCCATGATGTGCGTCCCCGATCGAAGGTTGTGGGCTGGTCGAAGCTGATGCGCGCTCAGGCGGCGCGCTTGCGCAGGCGGAGCAGCGAGAAGTGGCCGAGCGGCGGGAGCGCGCGGCGCTCGACGATCTCGACCGGCGCGCCGGCGGCCCAGGCCGCGTAGCGCTCCCAGGCGAACTCGGTCCGCCAGCCGAGGCGGCTCGTCACCGGGGCGAGGGTGCGTTCCACCGCGCGCCGCAGGCCGGATTCGGCGCCGATCCGCGTGGTGATCACGATCTCGCCGCCGGGGCGCAACACTCGGGCGAACTCGTCGAGCGCCGCCTCCGGATTGGGGACCGCCGTGACGACGTACTGCGCCACCACCACGTCGAAGGCGGCGTCCGGGAAGTCGAGTTGCTCGGCGTCCATGACGGCGAGGCGCTCGACGTTGCGCAGGCGATGCCGCGCCACGCGCTGGCGCGCCTTCTCCAGCATCGGCGCCGAGATATCGATGCCGACGATGCTGCGGGCGCGGCGGTAGGCGGGCAGGGACAGGCCGGTGCCGACGCCCACTTCGAGGATCCGGCCGCCGATCCGTTCGGCGGCGGCCGCCGCCAGGGTCCGGCCCTGCGAGAAGACGGGACCGAAGACCAGGTCGTAGACCGGAGCCCAGCGACCGTAGGCCTTGGCGACGCCGTCGCGGTCGAGGTCGGGCCCGAGCGTGCCCGCGCGCGAGGAACCGGTGTCGTGCATTCCGAGGGCCATGGGTGTCCTGTCTCGTTGTCGGCTGGATCGGCGCGGCGGTTTGCACCGACCGCCGGTTGCAAGGGTGGAGCGGGCTTTCCGGGCTCAGCTGACGTCACCGCGCGCGTGAGCGGGTCGGACCGAGAGCCGGCGCGCGGGGGCGCGCCTCACCGGCCGGGGCGTCCCGGAACTCCGCCGGGCGAAGCCGCGCGAAGCCGGGGACCGGTCAGGAGGGGCGGAGGCGCGAGAGCACGGACAGGCGGCATCCCGGTTCACGCCTCGCCGCCCGGACCATTGATGACCCCACGCCGCCTCTCCGCAGAAGTCTTTCCGCCGGCAAAGCTATGTCGCGTGTTTGACAAGCTTGTGACAAGACGGTCAACGTTGCCGACATGCAGTCGGTTCGCTGGCAAAATACAGATCATCCGCGCATCAGATCTGCGCCGGCGTCGAACTATTCGACGCGGCGAGCGGCCTGATCTTGGCCCGTCCCCGGCCGAGCGGCCACGCCCGGGGTGGCCGCTCACGCGGTGTTCACGATGCTCCGAAGACCCGGCCGTGGCGGCCTCGTCCCAGATCCCGAGATGCGCGATGATTTGAGGGCGGGACGTCTCGAGGTCGCGCCTTCGACATCTTCTCGCCCTGATATCGACGAGATGTGACCCGGTATCCCCAGTCTGACAGGGCGCGACGACGCGCCGAAGGAGTGTTTCGCGTGATCGAGAATTTGCGGCGTCAGACCATCGCGGTCGCGGCCATCGCCGGGATCGCTCTCAGCGCCGGGCAGGCGCAGGCCGCGCAGTGCGGCAACACCGCGGCCGGCTTCGATGCGTGGAAGCGGCAATTCGCCGAGGAGGCGCGCGGCCGGGCCAGCGCGGCCAGCCTCGCCGCCTTGCAGAACACCACCTACTCGACCGCCACCATCTCGGCGGACCGGGGGCAGCACAGCTTCAAGCTGTCGCTGGACCAGTTCCTCGCCAAGCGCGGCGGCCCGACCATCGTCAAGCGCGGCCGCGCCCTGAAGCAGCAGAACGCGGCCCTCTTCGACTCGATCGAGCAGCGCTACGGTGTGCCGCCGGGCCCGCTCCTGGCGATCTGGGGCATGGAGACCGGCTTCGGCGCCGTGCGCGGCAACGTCAACACGCTCTCCGCGGTGGCGACGCTCGCCTACGATTGCCGCCGCTCCGAATACTTCACCGACCAGCTGTACGCGGCGCTGACCCTGGTCGATCGCGGCCTCCTGACGCCGAACACCCGCGGCGCGGCGCATGGCGAGGTCGGCCACACCCAGTTCCTGCCGAAGAACGTGTTGGCCTACGGCACCGGCGACCTCAACAACGTCGGTGCGGCCCTGTCGTCAACGGCGAATTTCCTCAAGGCCCATGGCTGGCGGGCCGGCGCGGGCTACCAGCCCGGCGAGCCGAACTTCGCGGCGATCCAGGGCTGGAACGCGGCGCCGGTCTACGAGAAGGCGATCGCCATCCTCGGGCGCCAGATCGACAACGATTAGCAGTATCTCGGCCCGATATAGACCATCTCGAACAGCGAAGACTGCGACGACGCGCCCGAAAATGGTCCCGATCGGGCCAAGATCGACCATCGCGTCGCCGCAGAAAAGCCGGCCCGACCCCGCTGATTCACGCCGAGCGGGGCCGGTCCGCCCGCCGCGAGTCCTCCGCCCGTCCGGAGGGCTTCGGTTGGCACGCCCCGCCTCGCGACGAGGAGCATGGGCAACCGCGATGGCTGTGGAATCCGTGCCGCTGGACGGCCCCAAGACTCGGAACGCGCGCCTCCCGTGGCTCGCGCCACTGACCGTGCTCACCGGCGTCGCGACGATGGCCGCCCTCGGGAGCGGCGTCCTGACTCGCGCTCCGGTCCCGGCTTCCGAGATCGCGCGCGCCCGTGCGGAGGCCCCCGCTCCGGTACCGGCCAGCGAGGAGAGGGCCGAGACGGCCGCCGCCGAATCGGAGACCGCCGACCCGTCGGCCCCCGGACGCGAGGCCGCCGGCGCCCTCCAGTCACGCTGGGCCTGGAATCAGATCGCCCCGCCGTCCCTGACCCCGGAACCCGCACCGGACAGCGCGGCCGAGCCCGGCATCGTCGCCGGCATCGTGGCCAACGCCCAGCCCGGGACGCAGGTCGGCGAGCCGCCCGCCGCGATGATGGTCCCGCTGCCCATCCCGCGTCCGCCCGAGTTCCGCGCGCCCGCGGGCACCGGGTATGCCCGGCGCCCCGACCGGCGCATGGCGCGCCGCGAGCTGCCGCCGGCCGCGCAGCCCGCGCCACAGCCCGAGGAGCGCTCGTTCCTCGAGAAGCTGTTCGGCATCGAGCGCGGGCCGGCCCTGGCCTACGCGGCTTTGGAGAGCAGGCCGGCCGCCGTCGCGCCGCCGCCGCAACGCGTCTCGCCGCCGCTGGCCCTGTCCCGGGATCCGGGTCCCACGGCCGGGACCGCGGTCTACAACATCGCCGCCAAGACCGTGACCCTGCCGAATGGCGAGCGCCTGGAAGCCCATTCGGGCCTCGGCGAGGGTCTGGACGATCCGCGCCTCGTGAACGTCCGGATGCGCGGACCGACGCCGCCCGGGACCTACGACCTGACCGAGCGCGAGCGACCCTTCCACGGGGTGCGGGCGATCCGCCTGACGCCGGCGGGCGGCAACGAAGTCGTCTACGGCCGCGTCGGCCTGCTGGCGCACACCTACATGCTGGGCCCGCGCGGCGACTCGAACGGCTGCGTGTCGTTCCGCGACTACGACCGGTTCCTCCAGGCCTTCCTGCGCGGCGAGGTCCAGCGCCTGGTCGTGGTCAGCGGCACGCAGGATCCGCTGCCGAGCCTCGCCGCCGGGACGGTCACGACCCGCATGGCCCGCAACGGCGGCTGAGGGCGGCTCCTCGGCGACGCGGGCTGCAAGCGCGCTGAGGGTCTGCCAGCACTGCTCGCGCGGTGCTTGGAACCCGCCGCGCCGACCCGCAGAACGCGGCCGCGGCGCATTTCGGCGCCGCGGCACGCGAATGCCCGATCCGACCATGCCTGCACGACGATCGGCCGCCATGGCCGTGCGCGCCCTGGTGGCGCTGCCCCTTCTCCTGGCCGCCGAGCGGGCCTGGAGCGCGTCCGCACCGGACCATGTCGGCGCGGCGGTGGTCGACGCGCGCTTGGCGGACCGGATCGTCGGCACCTGGGAACTCGTCTCCTACAAGGTCGAGGACAAGGAGACCGGCCGGCTCATCGACGCCATGGGCGGCACGCCGCGCGGCCGCGTCATCTTCACCAAGGATGGCTGGGTCGCCTTCAACCTCGAGGGCAGCGCGCGCGCACCCGCCACCAACGACGCCGAGCGTGCCGCGCTGATGAAGACCCTCGTGGCCTATATCGGCCGCTACCGGATCGAGGGGGACCAGTGGGTCACCAGCGTCCAGACCGCCTGGGCGCCCGAATGGGTCGGCACGGAGCAGCGCCGCACCATCCACATCGACGGCGACTACGCCGATGTCACGACACCCTGGCGGGTGATGCCCAACTGGGATGACGGCCACCTGTCGCGCAGCATCATCCGCTTCAAGCACATCCCGTAGAGCCGCGCCCGCTCCGAAGCGGCGGCGTCGGGCACGCGGCGGCGGGATGCCGTCGACCGGTGGACGCAAGTCTATCGGCGGATCGCCGCGATGGCCGCATGTCGTCGCGGCGGCCTGACAGGATGGCGGTGATTGCAACCCCGGCAGCGATTGTCCTCCCGGGCTTCGTCCTCTATGAGGCCATCCTCAATCTGCTGAGCCAAGCCAGCCAGCATCTTCCCGCCCATCCGGCAATCGCGCCCCCGCGCGAGCGAGATCTTGAACCGGAGAGCCGTGCTCCGGCGTGATCGCGCGCCGCTGCGGCGGGAAGCCTCCGCGTCGCACCCGTGCGTCCCGTCGTCCCGCGATCCGTGCGCGGCGAGGATGGCGGCGTCGGGGCGGACCGGCGCAGGCCCGTCGTGCCGGGTCGAGCGAGACCGCGGCCGTGCCGCGGCGGGAACGGGGAAACGATCCGGAAGGCCGGACGGGCGGGATTCCCGCACGTCGCATCAGGTGTCTTCCGTACGCGGTTCGGCTGTTGGGCCGGTCCGGTACGCAAAAGCGGGATCTGCCCATGCGTGGCGACGACGAGAACCAACACCGGCGCGACCGCCGGGACGCGAACGTGCTGCCCCTGAGCCGGCGGCGGCTCCTCGGCACGGCCGCGACCGGTTTGGCTCTGGCGGCCCTTCCGGGCGCGCTGGCCATGGCCGACGGCGCGGACAGCAAGGTCGACGTGCTGCTGATCGGCGGCGGGATCATGAGCGCGACGCTCGGCGTCTGGCTGAACGAGCTGGAGCCGAGCTGGTCCATCCAGATGGTCGAACGGCTGGATCAGGTCGCCCTGGAGAGCTCCAACGGCTGGAACAATGCCGGCACCGGCCACTCGGCCCTGGCGGAGCTGAACTACACGCCCGAGAAGAAGAACGGGCAGATCGAGATCGCCAAGGCGGTGGAGATCAACGAGGCGTTCCAGGTGACCCGCCAGTTCCTGGCCCACCAGGTCAGGACCGGCGTGATGACGGACCCGCGCGCGTTCATCAACTACACGCCCCACATGAGCTTCGTCTGGGGTGACGACAACATCGCCTACCTGAAGAAGCGCTGGGAAGCCCTCAAGGCGAGTCCGCTCTTCGCCGGCATGGAGTACTCGGAGGATCCGGAGCAGCTCCGGAAGTGGGTCCCGCTCATGATGGAGGGCCGTGACCCGAAGCAGAAGGTCGCGGCGACCTGGTCGCCCCTGGGGACAGACTGCGAGTGGGGCGAGGTGACCCGCCAGTACGTCGCCCACCTGCAGAAGCAGCCGAGCTTCCAGCTCCGGCTCTCGACCGAGGTCGAGAGCCTCACCAAGAACGGCGACGGCTCGTGGCGGGTGACCGCCAAGAACCTGAAGGACGGGACGCGCCGGACGGTCGACGCCAAGTTCGTCTTCATCGGCGCGGGCGGGGGCGCCCTGCACCTGCTGCAGAAATCCGGCATCCCCGAGGGCGACGATTACGCCGGCTTCCCGGTGGGCGGCTCGTTCCTGATCAATGACAATCCCGACGTCGCCGCGCTCCACCTCGCCAAGGCGTACGGCAAGGCATCGGTCGGCTCCCCGCCGATGTCGGTGCCGCATCTCGACACCCGCGTGCTCAACGGCAAGCGCGTGATCCTGTTCGGGCCGTTCGCGACCTTCTCGACCAAGTTCCTGAAGGAGGGCTCCTACTTCGACCTTCTCAGCTCGACGACGACCAGCAACATCTGGCCGATGATGAAGGTCGGCGTCGACGAGTTCCCGCTGGTCGAGTACCTCGCCGGGCAGCTGATGCTCTCGGACGACGACCGCATCGCGGCGCTGCGCGAGTATTTCCCGAAGGCCAGGAAGGAGGAGTGGCGTCTGTGGCAGGCGGGGCAGCGCGTGCAGATCATCAAGCGCGACCCGAACAAGGGCGGCGTGCTGAAGCTCGGCACGGAGATCGTCAACGCCAAGGACGGCAGCATCGCGGCGCTGCTCGGGGCCTCGCCCGGCGCCTCCACGGCGGCGCCGATCATGCTCCAGGTCCTGGAGAAGGTCTTCGCCCGGAAGGTCGCCACGCCGGAATGGCAGGCCAAGATCCGTGAGATCGTGCCGAGCTACGGAACGAAGCTCAACGACGATCCCGACCGCGTCGCCCGCGCGTGGGCCGACACGAGCGCGCAGCTCCAGCTCCCGGCCCCGCCGCAGATCGACCGGACCGTCCTGAAGCCGGTCTCGACCGGCAGCACCGTGCTCAACAGCGGCGCCACGCCGGTGAAGGAGCCGGTCCACGACCTCGCGCCGTGAGCGGCGCGGCCTGGGGCGCCGCCCTGCGCGCTCCCGCTTCGCGGTGGCCGGCGTCCGTCGCCGCCGGCCACCGCAATCCTCCCGGCGGCGTTCAGAGCCCGACCCGCCCCAGAGCCGGTACTTTGATCCCGGGGCGTCGCAGGTCGACCCCGACGACGCCGCCGAGCAGGTTCAGCTCCAGGCCCTCGACCCAGCCGAGGGTGAGGCCGGCGTAGCCGCCGAGGTTGAGGCGGATGCCGGTGCGGGAGGGCGTCAGACCGATCCAGCGACCGTCGTAGGGGAAATCCTTGCCGATCGCCGTGGTCGGAAGGCTCTCCCGGATCTCCGGAACCGCCGCCATGATCGCGGCCACGAAGGTGTTCGAGTTCGGGCCGGGCCAGACGACGTAGTCGCCCCGCCGGCTGTAGCGGTACTCGGCCACGGCCTGCCGGATGCGCGGGAGCATCGCCTCGGCCTCGGCCCCGTCGGCCGCGAACACGATGGTCGGCGCGTTTCCGAACCAGCGCCCGTCCGGCACGAACCGGTCGACCCAGATCGGCTGGCCCCAGGCCGTGTAGTCGAACCGGCTGTAGGCCCGGGCGCCGCGCTCCTTCACGACGACCCAGCTGTGCGTCGCCACGATGCCGCGCCAGCTCACGGTCCGCGCCGAGAAGATGCGCAGCACGGCGTCGGGATGCGTGTCCGCGCGCGGCAGCAGGCCGGCGCTGGACCGATCCGCGAGACGCCAGTCGCCGCTGGTCCGCGTCGCGTAGAGCAGGGCGGAGACCGCCACCGGCACCAGGAAGAGGGCGGCGAGCGCGAGGAGGGCGAGCCTGATCAGGGTCACGGGCGGTCCGGCGGAGGAGGGCGGGAAGGATCCGGATGTAAGTACCGACAGCGGCCGCGAAACTGCGACCGACGCGACCCGGGGCTGCTCGCGCGTCAGGACGGGGAGGCGAGGGCGTCCAGCAGCAGCGTCGCGGCGAGGAGATCGGCGCAGCCGCCCGGGCTGAGGCGCGCGGCCACGAAGGTGCGGTGGATCGCCGCCGCGCGCTCGCGCCAAGCGGGACTCGCGACACCGCCGGCGTCGAGAAAGGTCGCGGCGGCCGCGCGCGCGCCGACGAGGCCGTCGGCGGTTCGTGATGAGGCTGTCGACGTTCTTGTTCGCTTCCTTATTCTCCTTCCGCTGCATCGCCATCTCGCGCTTGGTGTCCTTCATCGACATCTCGTCGCGAATACATAGACGATGATCGGCAAGGTCAGAGCGGAGGGCGGGAAGACCGACGGCGCGGAGGGTCGGGAAGCCCGCGGCGGCCTCGGCGCTGGCGCCGCCGACGCCGAAGCGCCGGGCCGCGCGGCCGCCATGGCTGACGGCCGAGACCGGGGCCCGGGTGATCGCCGGCCCCCAGAGCTGCCCGACCGCCTCGGCCAGCGCCTCGGCGCCCCCCCGCCCCGCACGGTGCCTCTCGCCCTGAGCGCCCGCCGCGGCGCAGATCAGGCCCAGCGAGAAGATCGCGCCCCGATGGGCGTTGACGCCCCCCGTCGCCCGCATCATCGCGGCCTCGGCGGTGAGACCGATGCGCCTCAGCTCCGCCATCTCCGCCGCGCGCGCCCCGGCCGCGACCAGCGCCGCGAAGGACGGCCGGATCGCCGCCGCGCTGCGGCGGAGCGTCTCCGCATTCATGTCGTCGTGGCTGCCGGAATCGACCGGGCTCACGAGGCCGGGCTTCGGCCAGGTCTCCAGCTCGCCGATGAGCGCCGCGTGCGCGAGATCGGCGACGCGCTCGGCCCAGGGCGAACCGGCCCGGTCCCGATCGTCAGCCGGCGCGGTGAGGCTCTGATCGTCGCGCAGGGTCCGGCCTCCTCATAGCTCCGCCGGCGCGGCCGAAGCGGCGTCGGGCGGCCCGACCTACACTGGATGACGGCTCCCGTGCACCCGCGACGGCCGCGGCGCGGGAACGGCCGGACGGCCCTAGAAGGCGCCGACGAAACGCTCGGGCAGCTGCCAGAGGTCCGGCGCCTGGATCGCGCTCTTGCGCTCGATCGCGTCGGCGAAGATCCGCTTCGTCGTCTCGAAATGGGCCTCACCCGGCCGCATCTGCACGGATCGGCGCGGGATCCGGCCCACATCCGCCTTCACGAAGGCCAGGAACTCCGTCGGGTCTATGGCGTGGTGGGAATTCGGGATGCCGATCGGCGCGGCCGCGTTCCGCTTCTGCTGACGCCTGAAGAGGATATCGTGGTCCAGATACGCCAGGTGGAACAGGAACAGGTCGCGGAAATCGGGGCGGTGATCCTGGATCAGGCAGTGGAAGCCGACGTGCCAGTCGACCCGCGCCGACACGATGGTGGCCTTGCACAGGGTCGATATCGGCCGGATGAAGCTCCGCTGGCCGGAAATGGGCGCCACGACGTCGATGGGTGCCTCCCCCTGGACGTGCATGACATCCGCCCCGAACAGATCGAGGATTGGTGGCAGCGACCGTCCGGCGATATACTCGGCGAGGTTGGGCGATACGTCCGGATCCGGAAGGATCAGCTCGTCACTATCCGCATAGAGAACATATTTGAAGCCGATGAACAGGGATGCGCAGAAATCCCGGACGGTGTGGGCGCGCTCCCACTCGTTCAGGGGCAACCGCGGCAACCGGATGACGTTCGCGCGCAGCCCGGTCGTCGAGCCGTCGTCGGAACCGTGGTCGAGTATATAGCAGTTTTCAGCGCCGACCTGCCGCTCGTAGTGCTTCAGCCACAGCGGAAGCATCGTCGTCTCGTTGTAGGCCATGGTCACGGCGGCGAGCGGCCTCTTGTGCAACGGCTTTCCTTCCCGCCAGCGCGGCATTCACCGCGCTCCCGCAGCGTATTCGCGACGCGCTTGTTCGGAGTTTAGATGCAATGGATCGTGCGCAGCAACTCCTGAGGTCGCTGGCGAAGGACGCCCGCATCGTCGAGGTTGGCCCGAGCTTCAGCCCGCTCGCGCCGAAGCGCGACGGCTGGAACACGTTCGTCATCGATCACGCGCCGCGCGCGGAACTCATCGAGAAGTATCGCGGCCAGACCGTTGACCGGATCGAGGAGGTGGATTTCGTCTGGACGGGGGGCTCGATCGCCGACGCGGTCCCGGCGGACCAGCACGGGACGTTCGACGCGTTCATCGCCAGCCACGTCATCGAGCACACCACCGACGTGGTGACCTTCCTGCGCGCCGCCGAGACGCTTCTGAGGCCGGACGGGGTGGTGATCCTGGCCGTGCCCGACAAGCGCAAATGCTTCGATTTCTACCGCTCCCTCACCGGGACGGCGGACGCGGTCGCGGCCTTCCTGGAGAAGCGGAACCGCCACACGGTCCGGACCCACATCGACTACGCCCTGAACATGGCGCTCAAGGACGACGGCACGGTCGGCGCATGGTCGGGCCACGACACGCGACCGGCCATCCCGGCCAACCCGCTGACCAACGCGGCCCAGTGGCTCGGCGCCGCGCAGCTGCCGGACTACGCCGACGCCCATGCCTGGGTGTTCGTGCCGGCGAGCTTCAATCTGATGATCCTGGAGCTGTCGCAGCTCGGCTACATCGATCTGCGCGTCGAGGATTGCCTCGAATTGGACGCCACGGAGTTCTTCGTGTGGCTCCGCAAGGGCCGCCAGCATCTGGCGCCCGACGAGATCCGCGAGCAGCGCACCGCGCTGATGCAGCGCACGATCGTCGAGCTGGCGGAACAGGTGGAGCAGCTGCCCGAAACGGCCTTCGTCCAGATGGCCTCGGCCGGCGTCCTCAGGGACCAGCTGCTGAAGGCGACCTACCGGACCGACGCGCTGCGCACGGTGCTGGCGGCGCTGCGCGTCAGCATCGGCCGTTTCGGGCTGGACCGGGCCAAGTTCAAGCGCCTGATCGGCGCGGCGAGCCGGAAGGTTCCGGCGAATCTCTCTGCGGCGGTCCAGCACAAGATCCTGCTGGGGGAGGCGACCAAGATCCTCGACGGCATCACGGATCCCGCTGGCGAGGCGGACGATCGGGATCCCGCCGTCATCGACACCGCCGTCCTGGTGGCGCCGCTGGGCGCGGCTCAGTTCGGGGATCCGCTGCTCGCCGCCGAACTCGAGCGCGAGCGCCAGCGCGCCCGGGCCGTCCGGATGGTGCTGGACGCCGTGCTCGCGAGCCTGCGCGGCCGCGCCCTCGACAGGAAGCGGTTCCGGGACCTCGTCACGCAGGCGGCCGCGCAGACCCCGAATGACGGTCCCGAATCCGCCCGCCACGCGGTGCTGTCCGAGGAATCGCGGCGGGTCCTCGGCTTGCCGGTCGCCTGAGGCCGGCCTAGCGCCGGTCACGCGGCGGCGCGACCGGGACCCGCTGGGCCCGCAGCCCGCAGGCCCGGCCGATGCTCAGGCCGCCGACGCGACCGCCGGCGAGATCCGCTTGCGGGCCTTCTTGTCCTCGGTGCTGCTGACGAAGGCCTGCGCCTCCTCCTTGCGCTCGAAGACGTGCGGGGCGACCCCGCGCTTGTTCAGGGCCTCCTCCATCTTGAGGCGCAGGAAGGCGCTGGTCGCGTACCGGGTCGTGGTGGCGTAGTAGTTCGCCTGCAGGTACTGGACCATGCCGGCGTAGTCATCGACCAGGTTCTCGTTGAGCCGGAAGCCGTCGTGGTTGATCACGGCGTTGACCCGCTGGCCCGCCGTCCGGCAGGCCGCGACGATGGTCATGCGCAGCTCGTCCATGTCGCCCTTCACCCGGCAGTACCAGCCTTCCAGGTTGACGAAGAGGATGTTGCGCTCGCCGTCGTAGCTGACGCGGGACTTGAGATCGAGGTTGAGCAGGTCCGAGATCAGGTCCATCGGCTCGTCGCGGAAGATCCGCGGGTCCATCGGCACCGGGTTGCGCACCACGGGGGCGAAATCCATGTGGGCGAGGATGTCGCGCTCGATGTCGATGCCGGGCGCGACCTCGACCAGCTCCAGCCCCTCCTGCGTCAGCTGGAAGACGCAGCGCTCGGTCACGTAGAGGACCGGCTGCGACCGCTCGACCGCGTAGGGGCCCGAGAAGGTGTTCTGCTGGACCTGGGTGACGAACTTGCGGGCCTTGCCCTCTCGGACGATGCGGACCTGACCGTCGCTTACCGCGATCTCCAGGCCGCCGGCCGTGAACGTCCCGGCGAACACGACGGTGCGGGCGTTCTGCGAGATGTTGATGAAGCCGCCGCAGCCGTTCAGCTTGCCGCCGAACCGCGAGGTGTTGACGTTGCCGGCCGCGTCGCACTCGGCCATGCCCAGGCAGGTCATGTCGAGGCCGCCGCCGTCGTAGAAATCGAACATCTGGTTCTGGTCGATGATGCAGTCGGCGTTGGTGGCGGCACCGAAGCTCGAACCGGAGGCCAGCACGCCGCCGACCGCGCCCGCCTCGGTGGTCAGCGTGATGTAGGGGGTGATCTTCTCCTCGTTGGCGACCGACGAGATGCCCTCGGGCGCGCCGACGCCGAGATTGACCACACCGTTCGGCGGCAGCTCGAAGGCGGCCCGGCGCGCGATGATCTTGCGCTCGTTGAGCGCCATCCGCTTGATGCCGGTGACCGGGACCCGGATCTCGCCGGCGAGCGCCGCGTCGTGCATCACGCCGTAGTTCATCCGGTGCATCTCGGGCTCGGCGACCACCACGCAGTCGACGAGGATGCCGGGGACGCGCACGTCCTTCGGCAGGAGGTAGCCGTCGTCGACGATGCGCTCGACCTGGGCGATGACGATGCCGCCGTTGTTGCGGGCCGCCATGGCCTGGGCGAGGCAGTCCAGGGTCAGCGCCTCCTTCTCGTAGGAGAGGTTGCCCGACGGGTCGGCCGAGGTGGCCCGGATGAAGGCCACGTCGATCTTGGTCGCCGTGTAGAACAGCCACTCCTCGCCATCGACGTCGACGAGCTTGACGATGTCCTCGGTGGTCAATTCGTTGACCTTGGCGCCCCCGTGGCGCGGGTCGACGTAGGTCTTCAGGCCGACCTTCGAGAACAGGCCGGGCTGGCCCGCCGCGCAGGCCCGGTAGAGCTGGGAGATCACGCCCTGGGGCAGGTTGTAGCCGCGGATGAGGTTGTCCTGGGCGGCCTTGGCGACCTTCGGCATGCGGCCGAAATTGGCCGCGATGACCCGCGAGAGGAGGCCGTCGTGGTGCAGGCGGCCGGTGCCGAGCCCTTTGCTGTCGCCGGCGCCCGCCGTCATGATCAGGGTGAGGCCGCGCGGCGACCCGGTCTCGACGAACCGCTTCTCGAGGGCGGCGTGCAGGGCCTCCGGGATGCAGCTCTGGACGAACCCCGTGGTGGTCACGACGTCGTTCTCGCGGATCAGCGCGATCGCCTCTTCCGCCGAGATGACCTTGTTCTTCCTCATGGAGCGCGTGATCCTCCCCGGCACCTTGAGGGGCGGCCGGCGGTGATGCCCGTCGCCTCCGACTGTGCCATGCGCCGCCCCCGTGGTGCCGGAACGTCTCGGTCCCGGAGATCGGCTGAGTTCTGAATACGATCGTTATTGCACCGCATCAATATTTGCGGCACTGCACGAGGGCTTATGCCGGCGCCGCGACAGTACTCTGAAAATGCAGTCCGGCGCTGCTGAAAAACTCTTCGGTCCACGATCAGAAAAATTGCGCCCGCCGGGAGGCCCTCGGCCGCCTGTGCTCCGCCGCACGCGGTTTTCAGGGTCCGCGTGTGCCGTCTCACCGCGGCGTGGCCCGATCCGGTGTCTCTCGGTCTCGACACGACAGGAGGCGATCATGAACCGAGATCCCAGAGCCCGTACGAGGCAGTCCGACGGCAAGGCCCGGCCGGCGGAGTCCAGCCGCGATCCCGACGCCCGCGCACGCGAGGCGGTGGTGGATGCCTGGCGCCGGGCACTCCGCCGGATGCGCGAGCGGCGCGCAGCGCAGGATCGCGCCGATCCGGGCCGCTGAGGCGTGCCCCCGAAGCGGGCAACCCGGTCCGGCGGCCGGCGACCGCGCGGGACCGGAAGGCCGGATCGGCCCCGACGTCGCCCGAATGGTGACGGGGACCGACCCTTTTTCTCTACTTGGCGCGATACGGCGGGAGCGGCACAGCGTGGGCAACGAACGGG
Organism: Methylobacterium mesophilicum; assembly: GCF_036441335.1. Lineage (GTDB taxonomy): Bacteria > Pseudomonadota > Alphaproteobacteria > Rhizobiales > Beijerinckiaceae > Methylobacterium > Methylobacterium mesophilicum_B. The sequence goes on along the minus strand of NZ_MLBW01000001.1, from coordinate 91,970 downwards.
GAGTATGTGAGCCGATGGACGACGACGTCGCAGACGGCATGGACGGCGACGCGAGTTCCGCGGCGGCTCAGGAGGCGAACGGGATCGCCTTCCTGTTAGCGAGCGCTGCCTACCTGACGCTCGCGGACGCGCATCTTCGGCGGGAGGGTCCGGAGGGACTCGCCCTGATGGACGAGATCGAGGACCGGATCACGGAGGCGCTGCGAAGCTTCGTCGAGGAGACGTCCTACGAGGACGCGCGGCCGGACATCCTGCAGCACGCGACCCGCAAGGTCCGCGCCCTGCTCGAGGCGGGACGCTCGCTGGCGCCGGAGATGCGGCGATTCCAGTAGGGACCGGTCTCGACCGGGCCGCGCGGCGGCGCGCTCCGGCCGGCCCGGCTCAGGCGCCCGGTCGCGACGGCGTCGCGAAGCCGATATCGGCCGCCACGCCGGCGAGCCGATCGGGATCGCGCTCCTTGCGCTCGCTGTAGCGGTCCACGAGGGCATCGGCGCGCCCGCGGGTCAGCAGCGTGAACTTCACCAGTTCCTCGCACACGTCCACGACCCGATCGTAGAGCGGCCCCGGCCTCATGCGGCCGGCCTCGTCGAACTCCCTGTAGGCCATCGGCACCGAGGACTGGTTGGGGATCGTGATCATCCGCATCCAGCGGCCGAGGACGCGCAGGGCGTTCACGGCGTTGAAGCTCTGCGAACCGCCCGAGACCTGCATCACGGCGAGAGTCCGCCCCTGCGTCGGCCGCAGGCTACCCTCGGACAGCGGCAGCCAGTCGATCTGGCTCTTCATCACGCCGGTCAAGGTGCCGTGCCGCTCGGGCGAGACCCACACCTGACCCTCGGACCAGGCCGAGAGGGCGCGGATCTCCCGCACCTTCGGATGGTCGGCGGTCGCGTCGTCGGGCAGCGGCAGGCCGTCGGCGTGATAGATGCGGACCTCGCCGCCCATGGCTTCCAGGAGGCGCGCGGCCTCGTAGGCGAGGAACCGGCTGAAGGAGCGTTCGCGGAGGGACCCGTACAGGATCAGGAACCGCGGCGCGTGCGCGACCCGGGTCTCCTGTCCGGACAAGTCGGTGGGCACCGCGAAATGCGCCGCGCTGAGATTCGGCAGGCCGTCACGGACCGAGGGGGCAGGGGGCGGAGGCTTGCTCACCGGCACGCTTTCTCATACGTTCAAAACATCATTTGAAGATTGTCGGGGAAATGGACGACGCGCAAGCCCTGTCGGCCTTCGCGGCCCTGGCGCAGGAGCACCGGCTGCGCCTGGTGCGCGCGCTGGTGAGAGCCGGCCCGGAGGGCCTCGCCTCCGGCACGCTGGCGGATACGGTCGGCGTGTCGGCCGCGACGGTCTCGCACCACCTGAAGGAGCTGAACCGTGCCGGACTGGTCGGGTCGCGGCGCGACGGCCGCTCGATCATCTACAGCGCGGCCTACTCGGTTCTGGCCGACCTGATCGCGTTCCTGATGCGCGATTGCTGCCAGGGTCGCGCCGAGATCTGCACGCCTGCGGCGGAGACCCTGGCCGCCTGCCTCTGCCCCACGGGAGACAGCACACATGTCTGAGCCGTTCGACGTCGTGATCTACCACAACCCGGACTGCGGCACGTCGCGCAACACCCTGGCGATGATCCGCAACGCCGGGATCGAGCCCCACGTCGTCGAGTATCTCAAGACGCCGCCGGCCCGCGCGCTGCTGCTGCAGCTCCTCGATCGCGCCGGGTTGTCGGTCCGCGACGTGATCCGCGAGAAGGGCACACCCTACGCCGCGCTGAACCTCGGCGATCCGGGCCTGACCGACGGGCAGCTGCTCGACGCCGTCGCGGCGCATCCGATCCTGCTGAACCGGCCGCTCGTGGTCACGCCGAAGGGCGTGCGCCTGTGCCGCCCCTCGGAAGCGGTCCTGGATCTCTTGCCGCCGCAGCGCGCCGAGTTCGTCAAGGAGGATGGGGAGCGGGTTGTCGACGAGCGCGGCCGCCGCGTCGGCACGGCCTGAACCGGGCTCCGAACCGCAGGACGACGAGATTCGGATGCTCGCGCTCGCCATCTTCCTGATCACCCTCGCGCTCGTCATCGCGCAGCCGCGCGGGCTGGGGATCGGTTGGAGCGCCCTGGCGGGCGCGGCCGCGGCCCTCGCCACCGGCGTGGTCCAGATGGGCGATATCCCGGCGGTCTGGCACATCGTGTGGGACGCGACCTTCACCTTCGTCGCCCTCATCATCATCTCGCTGCTCCTCGACGAGGCGGGGTTCTTCCACTGGGCCGCGCTTCACGTCGCGCGCTGGGGTGGGGGCCGCGGCCGGCGCCTCTTCCCCCTGGTGGTGCTTCTCGGCGCGGCGATCGCGGCACTGTTCGCCAACGACGGCGCCGCCCTCCTGCTGACCCCGATCGTGCTGGCGATCCTGCAGCGGCTCGAATTCCCACCGCCGGCGGCCCTGGCCTTCATCATCGCCTGCGGGTTCGTGGCCGACAGCACCTCCCTGCCGCTGATCATCTCCAACTTGGTCAACATCGTCTCGGCCAACTACTTCGCCGTGACGTTCGATCGATACGCGGCGGTCATGGTTCCGGTGAACCTCGTCTCCCTCGCGGCGACGCTGGCGGTGCTCGGGGCCTATTTCCGGCGCAGCGTCCCCGCGAGCTACCCGGTGGCGGCCCTGGAGAGTCCGGCCCGCGCCGTCCGTGATCGACTGGTCTTCCGCGCGGCGTTCCCGCTGCTGCTGGTCCTGCTGCTCGCCTACTTCATCACGGCGCCCCTGGGCGTGCCGGTGTCTGTCGTGACCTGTGCCGGTGCGGCATTCCTCCTGCTCGTGGCGCACCGGGGCGGCGTCATCGGCATCCGCCGGGTGCTCGTCGGCGCTCCCTGGCAGATCGTCCTGTTCAGCCTCGGCATGTACCTCGTGGTCTACGGCCTGCGGAACGCCGGCCTGACCCGGGAGCTGGCGCAGGGCCTGGCCTGGCTCGCGGGCCGAGGACCCTGGATCGCCACCCTCGGGACCGGTTTCGCGGCCGCCATCCTGTCGTCGGTCATGAACAACATGCCGAGCGTGCTGATCGGCGCCCTCGCCATCCAGCAGGCTCCGGACCTGTCGCCCCTCATCCGGGAGCTGATGATCTACGCCAACGTCATCGGCTGCGATCTCGGCCCCAAATTCACGCCGATCGGCAGCCTCGCGACCCTGCTCTGGCTGCACGTCCTCGCCTCCAAGGGGCAGACCATCACCTGGGGCCAGTACGTGAAGGTGGGCCTGATCATCACGCCGCCGGTGCTCCTGATCACCCTGCTGGCGCTGGCGACCTGGCTGCCGCTGCTCGGCCCGCTCTAGGTCGGACATGACCTCCGGAGGTCGGACCGAGACCATGGCCGCGCCCGCCACCCGCCGCTGGCCGGTGATCGCCGCCCTCGGCGTCGTCGAGATCCTGGCCTGGGGATCGTCGTTCTACCTGCCGGCAGTGATGGCCGCCCCCATCGCGGAGAGTACCGGATGGCCGCTCGGCTGGGTGGTCGGAGGGCTGGCCTTCGGCCTGCTCGTCGCCGCGCTCGCCTCGCCGCATGTCGGAGCCGCGATCCACCGGCGCGGCGGTCGCCCGATCCTCGCCCTCGCGGCGCTGCTCCTCGCCGCCGGGCTGACCGTGGTGGCGGCGGCGCCGGTCCTGCCGGTCTACCTCGCCGGCTGGCTGATCCTCGGCGCCGGCATGGGGTGCGGCCTGTACGACCCGGCCTTCGCGACCCTCGGGCGGCTGTACGGCGCGACCGCGCGGCCGGCCATCACCACCCTGACCCTCTGGGGCGGCTTCGCCAGCACCGTATGCTGGCCCCTCTCGGCCTTCCTGGTGGCCCATGTCGGCTGGCGGGGCGCCTGCCTCACCTATGCCGGCCTGCACCTCGCGGTGACGCTGCCGCTGATCCTCGCGATGATCCCGCACGCGCCGGCGCTCGCCGTCGCCGACGGTCCGCAGGAATCGGGCCCCGCCCCCCTGTCGGCCCGGGAGCGCCGGGCCTTCCTGCTATTCGCGGGGGTGCTGGTCCTCGGCGGCGCGATCATGTCCCAGGTGTCGGTCCACCTGCTCACCCTGCTCCAGGCGCGCGGCGTGCCGCTCGCCGCCGCCGTCGCGTACGGGGCGCTGATCGGGCCCGCGCAGGTGAGCGCCCGCGTCGCCGAGATCTCCCTGAAGGGCCGGCACCACCCGCTCTGGACCCTGACGGCCGCCTTCGGCCTGATCGCCCTCGGGCTGTGGCTGCTGGCGGCCGGGCTGCCGGGGGTGGCGCTCTGGCTGGTGCTCTACGCGGGCGGCAACGGGATCTACTCCATCGCCCGCGGGACGGTGCCGCTCGCCCTGTTCGGCCCGGTGCGCTACCCGCTCGTGGTCGGCCGGCTCGCCCGTCCGGCGCTGGCCGCCCAGGCCCTCGCGCCGCCGGCGGGCGCCCTGGTGCTCACCCATGCCGGGCCGGGTGCCCTGTGGTGGCTGCTCCTCGCCCTGGCGCTCGCCGCCCTGGGCCTCATCGGGGCTCTGTGGCGCGCGCGGTGACGGCGCGCAGGCCCCGTCAGCGGATGCCGCCGTCGCGCAGGCGGTACCACGCGACGATCGCCGAGACGTACAGCCGGTTCAGCCCGTGGAGCGGCAGCGGCTCGATCGGCGTCAGCGGCAGGGGCAGGCTGTCGGCATCGCCCGTGGCGATGTAGGCCGCCATCGCCCGGCCCATGGCCGACTGGAGGCCGACGCCGCGTCCCTGGCAGCCGATATCGATGAGGAGCCCGGGCGCCGGCTCGTGGAGGTGGGGCAGGTAGTCCCGGGTGATCGCGACCCGGCCGCACCAGCGATGGTCGAAGGCGATCCCGTCGAGCTGGGGGAAGAGCTTGGCGACGATCCGCTCGAGATGGGCCCAGTCGGCGGGACTGCGCGGCTCCCGGAACGGCCCGCGGCCGCCCATCAAAAGGCGCCCGGTATGGTCGAGGCGGAAGTAGAGCAGGAGCTTGCGCGTGTCCGACGAGACGTGGCCTTCGGGCAGGATCGACCGCCGCAGGTTGTCGGTGAGCGGCACCGTGGCGACCTGGAAGGAGTTCGCCGCGATCACCGTCCGGGCGAGGTCGGGCCAGAGCGGGCCCGTGTAGCCGTTGGTGCACAGCACGACCCGGCCGGTCGTCACCCGCTCGCCCTGGGCCGTGGTGACGGTCCAGCCCGATCCAGTCCGTTCGAGGGCGATGACCGGCGATCCGCCGTGGATCACGGCGCCGGCCTTCAGGGCGGCCCGGGCGAGGCCGCGGGCGTAGCTCAGGGGCTGGATCGCCCCGCCGCGGCCGTCGAGCCAGCCGCCCAGATAGCGGTCGGTCCCGAGGAGCTGCTCGGTCTCGGCCCGGTCGAGGACGCGGGTCGGGGCGCCGAGATCCGCCCACTGGGCCGCCCGCTTGGCGACCTCGGCGAGCCCGGCCTCGGTGTGGGCGCCCTGGATCCAGCCGGCGCGGGAATGCGGCACGTCCATCCCGTGCCGGGCGATGAGGTCGAACACGACGTCGGCGGTCCCGCCGGCGAAGCGCGCGAGCCGCTCGCCGCGCTCCCGGCCGAACCGGGCGACGAGGTCGGCGGGATCGTATTTCAGGCCCGGGATGACCTGGCCGCCGTTGCGGCCGGACCCGCCGTAGCCGACCTCCTGCGCCTCGAGCACGACGGGCCGGATGCCGCGCTCGGCGAGGTGCAGGGCGGTGGACAGGCCGCAGAACCCGCCGCCGACGATCACCACCTCGGCCAGGCCGGAGCGGGCGAGGGGCGGCGTCTCCGGCGCGGGCGCCGCCGTGGTGGCCCAGAGCGAGGGTGCGAGCGGGAACGGTTCGGCCACGGTGTGTCCTAGAGCGGGTGCAGCACGCGCTGCAGGAAGTCCCGGGTACGCGGGTTCTGCGGCCGGTTGAGGACCTCGGCGGCCGGTCCCTGCTCGACGAGGCGGCCGCCGTCGAGGAACAGGACCCGGTCGGCGACCTCGCGGGCGAAGCCGATCTCGTGGGTGACCACGATCATCGTCATGCCCTCGTCGGCGAGGGCGCGCATGACCTTCAGCACGTCGCCGACCAGTTCGGGATCGAGGGCCGAGGTCGGCTCGTCGAACAGGATCGCCTCCGGCCGCATGGCGAGCGCCCGGGCGATCGCGACGCGCTGCTGCTGCCCGCCTGAGAGCTCGCTCGGCCGGGCGTGCTCCTTGCCCGAGAGCCCGACCCGGGCGAGCAGGGCGCGGGCCCGCTCCTCGGCCTCCGCGCGGGGCTCGCCTTTCACGTGGATCGGCCCCTCGACGACGTTCTCCAGGGCGGTCCGGTTGGCGAACAGGTTGAAGCGCTGGAAGACCATGGAGACCCGGGTGCGGATCGCCTTGATGCCGCGCTTGTCCCGGTCGACCCGCTGCCCGTCGACCCGGATCTCGCCGCCGTCGTAGGCCTCGAGCCCGTTGATGCAGCGCAGGAGGGTCGACTTGCCGGAACCCGAGGGTCCGATGATGCAGACGACCTCGCCCTTGGTGACCTCGGCCGAGACGCCCTTGATCACCTCCAGAGCGCCGTAATGCTTGCGGACGTCCTCCAGCACGATCATCGGTGCCGCGCCTTCGCCTCGAAGTGTCGGACCAGCAGGATCAGCGGGAGGCTGAGCGCGAGGTACATCAGCGCTACCAGCGTGTAGACGCTGGTGTTCTTGAAGGTCGACGACGCGATCAATTTCCCCTGGAGCGCCAGCTCGGCGACCGTGATGGTCGAGGCCTGCGACGAATCCTTGAGCATCATGATCATGATGTTGCCGTAGGGCGGCAGCGCGATCCGGATCGCCTGCGGCAGGATCACCCGCCGCATGGTCATGCCCCAGCCCATGCCGATCGACAGCGCCGCCTCGACCTGTCCGCGATCCACGGCCTCGATGCCGGCGCGGAAGTTCTCGGCCTGATAGGCCGAGTAGGCGATGCCGAGCCCGATGATCGCCGCCTGAACGGCGGTGAGCGACAGGCCGAAATCGGGCATCACGAAGTAGATGTAGAACAGCTGCACGATGATCGGGATGCCGCGCAGGATGTTGATCATCACCGCGCTGAAGCCCGCCAGGATCGCGATCCCGGAGACCCGCATCACCGCCCAGACCAGCCCGAGCAGCGTCGAGACCACCAGGGACGCGACGGTGATCAGGATGGTGAGCTGCACCCCCTGAAGCAGGATCGGCAGGTAGTCCTGGGCGTCGGCGAGGAACTCGCGCATGAAGGTCAGGACCGGTCGGCCGACGGCGGCAGGCCCCACTTGGTCAGGATCGCCTGGAGCGTCCCGTCGGCCTTCAGCTTGGCGAGAGCCGTGTCGATCTTGGCCAGGAGCTCGGTGTCGGTCTTGCGGACGCTGAGGCCGACCGAGGCGACGACGGTCGGCTTGAAGGTCTCGACGAGGCGGACGCCGGGAAACAGGCCCTGCTTGACGTAGTAGGCGAGGATCGGCGCGTCGGCGAAGCCGGCCTTCAACCGCCCAGAATTGACGTCCCGAATGATGTCGGGGATCGCGTCGTAGATCTTCACCTCGTTGAAGAGGCCCGACTTCTTTAGCGGCTCGACGAAGGCGGTGCCGACCTGGGCGCCCACCGTCTCGCCCTTCAGGTCGGCGAAGGACGTGTAGTCCTTCGTGTCGGTCTTCGGGACGATCAGCCCCTCGCCGTAGCTGTAGACGGGCGCCGAGAACGACACGACCTCCTTGCGCTGCGGCGTGATGAACATCGCCGCCGCGATGATGTCGATCTTCGAGGCGGTGAGCGCCGGGATCAGCGTCGAGAATTGCAGCGGCTCGACCGCGACCGTGAAGCCCGCCTCCTTGCTGACCGCGTTGACGAGGTCGACCATCACGCCCTGAATGGTGTTCGTCTTGGTATCGAGGAAGGTGAAGGGCAGACCGGTGGGCGTCGAGCCCACCCTCAGGGGCTGCGCGCCGACGGGGGCGCCGAGGACGCCGAGGAGCAGCGCCGACGACAGACACAGCTTGGCCAACCGTCTACCCATGGTGCCGCTCCCGTGCAGTGCCCGGGTCACGCGGCGGAAGCCGGGCCCGATTTCATTCTCGTGAAGAATACCGCACGTTTTCGGTATCGACGCAAGCGGCTTTCACGTGCATGAAGAAGCACACGAGAGGCAGGCTGGCGTGACGGTGAGCATCCCCCGACGCGAGGCAACGGGTCCGGAACCGGTCGACCGGGCCGTGGGTCAGCGCCTGCGCGGCCTGCGGCGCGCGCGCGGGCTCTCGCTGGAGGCGGTGGCGTCCAGCACGGGCCTGTCGATCGGCTTCATCAGCCAGGTCGAGCGGGGCCTGTCGTCGCCGTCCCTGCGGGTCCTGGCGCTGCTCGCCGACACGCTGCAGATCGGGATCGGCGGCCTCTTCGAATCCGGGCCGGACGCGCCCGACCCCGACCCGATCGTGGTGTTCCGGAAGGACCGGCCGGAACTCCAGCTCTGGCGGGCCGGCATCACCAAGCAGCTCCTGACCCCGCCCGGCGGCACGCAGGGGATGAGCCTGTTCCACATGGTGCTGAAGGCCGGGGCGAGCACCGGCGACGAGCTGTTCAGCCACGACGGGGAGGAGGCCGGCCTCGTCCTCGCGGGACGGCTCACGTTGGTCGTCGAGACTCGCACCCTTCAGCTCGCGGAGGGCGACAGCTTCCGCTTCGAGAGCCGGCGGCCGCACCGGTTCAGCAATCCCGATCCACGCGGCCAGACCGTCGTCCTGTGGGTCAACGTCCTCGGGTCGCCGCCGCCGACGACCTGAGACCGGGGCAGCGTCTCAGTTGCTCAGCCGCACGCTCGCGAGCGTGGTGCTGAAAAGCTTCAGCATGGCGGCGGTGATGTCGCCATTCGTGGAGACCGGGAAATACATGCCGTCGGACGCGCAGGCCTGCAGCGCCGGCCCGATCTGCGACTCGTAGGGCCTCACGTATCGGTTGTAGAAATCATTGTCGTAGATCGGCAGGTACTGCGTGTAGATAATGCCGATCTTCACGTTCTTATTCTTGAGATTCGTGCATGTCGACGGGCTCAGTGGACCGATGAAGCGGTCACTCTGGTACTGGAAACCCGCGCTCTGATTGGTGACGCTGCCCGCGGTATCCTCGACACCGTCCGTGACGAGGAACAGGAAGCGGATCGGCTTGTCCGGGGTCAACCCATCGCCGCTGGCCGGGATGGTCGCGTTCATCTTCGCGATGGCCCGCTCGAAATCCGTCTGATTGTCGGACTGATTGTAGTAGGCGTAGGCGATATCGATGTTCGGGGTAGCATTCTTGATATTGTTCAGCGTCGGCGTCATCGCCTGCAGCTTCGTCTGAGTCGCCGAGTCGTTGAAGGTCCACATCTCCATCTGGAATTGCTGAGGCAGCAGCATACTGACGTTGGCCTGATCGACGAGCGCGGAGACAGCATCCCGCAAGACCTGAATGCGCAACTTGATGTTGTACCGCAGGGCGATGTGATAATTGTCATTCTGGTTGTCGCCCGTGATGTTACCCCTGCTGTCGAACGTGTGCTGGTGGCAGGCGAACGCGCACCCGTTGGTCGCGCGCTTCATGTTGCTCACGTCGGCATCGGTCGCCGCGAGCCCCATGGACGGCGAATTGTCGAGCAGCAGATAATAGTTGATGTACTGCGAGGTATTGCGGGTGGCCGACGACGTGCCGCTGACGGGCATGGCAGGGATCTGCATCATCGACGCCAGGCTCGTCTTGACCGTCGCCGTGTAGCTCGCCGTCAGGCTCAGCGTCTTCGAGGTGTTGACCGGCGCCCCGGGCGTGAACGAGGTCACCGTGACCCCCGGGACCTTGGCGGCCTCCGCGCGGAACTGGGTCTCCATGTTCTGCAAGGTCGTCGTCGGGATCGTGTTGGTCTTCTGCGACATCACGGCGAGCACGGCGCCGTCGAGGGCGGTGTCGAGCTGGGTCTTCGCGGCGTTGCGGCGTCCGTAATCGACCGCCGCCGCCGTGGCGAACATGACCGGGAGCGTCACGAGCGCGAACGTCACCGCGACCTGACCGGAGCGCGCGCGCGGGAACGCCGTCGCGGTCAGCTCGAGGACGCGCTTCCACCGGATACGGAACACCGACACGGGCCTTCCCTCGCGCATCAGTTGTAGACCGGGCAGGCGACGCCGCCCGGCATGACGATTTCGTTGGGTGTGCGTTCCGACCACGGGACCTGCCGCGTGAAGGTCAATCCGCGGCCGCCGAAAATCCAGCGGTACAGGGCGCTCCCGATGATCGGGGTGTAGGGCATCGTGACTTCCGCCAGGATGTAGCGGGCGCCGTCGAACTGATAGGCCGCCGGCGTCGCGGGGAGCCCGTTGCTCCCGTTCGCCTGGTTGGCCGGGCGCTGCGTCGCGTTCTTGGGCCAGCTGGAACAGACGAAGCCTTTGAGCGTCCCGTTGACCGATTCCACGCCCATCGCGTTGACGACGATCTGGAGGCCGGACGCGTCCAGCGGGCGCAGGATCGCGGTCGCCGCGCCGGCGATCTTCGTCATCCCGTCCTGCGTGGCCAGAGCATTGTCCATACGCCCGGACAGATCGCCCAGCGTGCGCGCGAACAAGGTCAGCTTGCGGGTCGCGTCGACGACGCGCGTCAGCTCGGCCGTGCCGAAATACAGGACGATGAGCAGAGGCAGGACGAGCGCGAACTCGACGGCCGCGATCCCGCGCTCGTCGCGGCGATAGCGGCGCAGGCGGAGCAGCAGGCCGCTCATCAGGAGCACCCCGACGGGGCGGTGTACGGCTCCACCTTGAACACCGTCGCGGCCTGGAGCACCCGCCGACTGTTCGGCAGGTTGGCCACGGCCGCACCGAGCAGCGGGAAGAAGACCGGAATGTCCACCGCGGCCTGCACGACCACGATGGCGGAGGTGCCGGCGCAGGAATAGCCGGCGAAATTCGGGTTCCAGTCGCTCGCGCCGCTGGCGTTGGTGGCGACCGGCGAGATCGGGTTGGCAGAACCGTAATCCGCGACCTTCGTGACGCTGACCCGGACGTTGGCGCAGGTGAAGATGGTGACCCTGGGGGCACCGTTCGGTTGCGTGCAGATCGCCGTCCGGAAGCGACTCATCAGCGTGGCGGTGTCGGTCGTGCCCGCGTTCGTCGTCTGGAAGGCGCCCGTGTAGATCTGCCGGCTGGCGTCGGACACCGCCTGCTGGAGGATCTCCTGCTCCCAGAAGACGATCCCGTTCTCGAGGCAGGCCCCGACCAGGGCGAAGAACGGCAGGGCAACCAAGGCGAACTCGACGGCCGTCGCTCCCCCGCGCGCGGACGCGAACCGCGCGACCCGCCCCCGCAGGTCGAGCCAGCGCGATGCCGCTCGGATTGCCGTACTCACATCCCAGCTCGAAATTGGAACCACCGAGCTTGAGAGACCATCAAAAGCTTACTTTTCTCCGCGCATCACTGCTCAAAGTCGACCGGTCCAGCCACCAGACCTGTCGAGGAATCGTGATCTAGTTCGATAGCGTCAACCAACAGTTGAACATGCGGCAGCGCCACTCTTCCGGAGGTCGTCTACCGCGATCCGGCGGGCCGCCGAGAAACGAAGCGCCCCGCGACTCGTCGACGGTGCGGCCGCCAAGACCACGCCATCGCACGGCGCGCTTTGGTGATGGATTAACGTAGATATAGCGCATTCTACAATCGTTACCGTACGGACCGACGCAGATCCGCACCGGGATAAGTCGCATTAAGCGCGGCTTAAGAGATCGTCGATATTTTCGCCGGTCAATATAAACCGCGTGGCGATCCCCGCTCATGGCCCGTGCTCTACCGGACGTTGTCTCCATCGAAGAGGGTGTCGGGCTCCTGCGGACCCAGCTCCTGTCGATCTCCGATTCGATCGCGCGCACGCGCCAGGAGATCGCCGATCTCCGGCAGGAACAGGAGACGAGTCGCGCCTGCGACGAGCTCCACGCCGTCGTGCAGGGTACCGAAGACGCCACCAACGCGATCCTGACCGCTTCGGAGAAGGTCGACACGCTCGCGCGGGGCATCGTGCGACGCTCGGGCGACGACGCCAATCGGGCCGACGCCCGGGCCATTCAGATCGAGATGCAGACCATCTTCGAGGCCTGCAATTTCCAGGACCTGACCGGCCAGCGGATCTCGAAGGTCGTGCGCACGATCGTCCTCGTCGAGGAGCGGATCGGCGAGATGCTGCGCGTCTGGTCGGGGACCGGCGAGGCGCCGACGCGGCCGGACCCGCAGCCCGACCGGCGCAGCGGGGAGGCGGCGCTGCTCAACGGTCCGGTTCTGCCCGGCGACGCCTCGGTCTCGCAGGACACGGTCGACGCGATGTTCCCGTAACGCACGGTCCGGAAGGCGTGCCGATGGGCCAGATCCTCCTCATCACGGACGATCCCGCACGCAGCCAGGGTCTGGCGCAGGATCTGTCCGATGGCCTGTCCTGCGAAGTCCACGACCTGCGCGACGCGGAGGCGCCCCTCGGCAACGCCACCGCGATCGTCACCGACGTCCACGACCTGGGATCGGCATCCGTCGAGCGCCTGCGCCGCCGTCTGGCGGAGGTCCGGCACGGCGTCCCGCTGACCGTCCTGCTCCACACCGACAGCCCGCGGACCCGGCTGGTCGGCGTCGCCCTCGGCGCGACGCACACGCTCTGCGCGCCCTTCGACACGGACCGCCTGCGGGAGACGCTCGGAGCGCCGCGCGCCCCCGCGCTCGCCCTCTTCGACGACGAGCCCCTGCCGGCCTGCGCCGTGCGGACGGCCGCGGCGGTCCGCGGCTTCTACGCATCCGTCTTCGTACCCGATCAGCCGATCACGCCCGGCGTCATCGACAACGGGACCCAGGCCATCGATCTCGCGATCCGGGATACCGGGATCCGCGACTGGGTCCGGGCGGTGCGCCAGTTCGACGACGCCACGCACCAGCACTGCCTCCTCGTCGCCGGGTTGGCGGCGGCCTTCGCGGCCAGCCTCGGCCTCGGCGAGCAGGAGCGCCACCGCGTGACCAAGGCGGCCCTGCTGCACGACGTCGGCAAGATCCACATCCCGGCCGCGATCCTCAACAAGCCGGGGCGGCTCGACGACGCCGAACTGGCCGTGATGCGGCTGCATCCGGAGAAGGGCTACACGATGCTCGTCGATCAGGGCTTCGAGCAGCAGATGCTGCACGTCGTCCGGTCCCACCACGAGATGCTGGACGGGTCGGGCTATCCCGACCGCCTCAAGGGCGACGAGATCCCCGACCTCGTCCGCTTGGTCACCGTCTGCGACATCCACGCGGCGCTGATCGAGCAGAGGCCCTACAAGCCGCCCATGGCGAGCGCGGCGGCCTACGCGATCCTGGAGGGCATGGCGGGGCGGCTCGACCCGGCAATCGTCGGCGCCTTCCGGCCGGTCGTCGCCGCCTTCGCGCCCCACGCCCTCGACGCCGCCTGAGGGCGTCGAGCCGGTCTCGCCGCGCCGCCGGATCTCCTGTCATACGCGCGCGCCGCGCCGCGGAGGGATCCGCGGCGCGGCGCACAGGCGGTCCGCCGGGGCATCGCGGGCTGTGCCGAGGCGCGGCCCGCGACGCCGATCGCTCACTCGGCCGGCTGGAGAGCCGGCGCGGGCGCGAGCGGCGCCATGGTCCGGCCGGACAGGGCCGCGGCGAGCTTGGCCTCGTCGACCTCGTTCTCCCAGCGCGCCACCACGATGCAGGCCACCGCGTTGCCGATGAAGTTGGTCAGCGCGCGGCACTCGGACATGAAGCGGTCGACGCCGAGGATCAGCGCCATGCCGACCACCGGCACGGAGGGCACCACGGCGAGCGTCGCCGCCAGGGTGATGAAGCCCGAGCCGGTCACGCCCGCGGCGCCCTTGGACGACAGCATGGCGACGAGGAGCAGCAGCGCCTGCTCGCCGAGGCTCAGCGGCGTGTCGGTCGCCTGCGCGATGAACAGCGCCGCCATAGTCATGTAGATGTTGGTGCCGTCGAGGTTGAACGAGTAGCCCGTGGGCACCACGAGGCCGACCACCGGCTTCGAGCAGCCGGCCCGCTCCATCTTCTCCAGCAGCGACGGCAGCGCCGACTCGGACGACGACGTACCGAGCACGAGGAGCAGCTCCTCCTTGATGTAGCGGATGAGCTTGATGATCGAGAAGCCGTTGTAGCGCGCGACCGCGCCGAGCACGACCAGCACGAAGATCGCCGAGGTCAGGTAGAAGGCGGCGACGAGGTAGGCGAGGTTCGCGAGGGAGCTGATCCCGTACTTGCCGATCGTGAAGGCCATCGCGCCGAAGGCGCCGATCGGGGCGACCTTCATGATGATGTTCACGACGCCGAAGATCGCCTCGGACAGGACCTTGATGATGTCGAGCACCGGCTTGCCGCGGTCGCCCAGGAAGGCGAGGCCGAAGCCGAACAGCACCGAGAAGAACAGCACCTGCAGAATCTCGCCGCCCGCGAAGGCGCCGACCGCCGTGGTGGGGATGATGTTCATCAGGAAGTCGACGATGCTCTGCTCCTTCGCCTTGCCGGCGTAGGAGGCGACCGCCTTCGGATCCAGGGACTTCGGGTCGATGTGCAGGCCGTTGCCCGGCTGGAGCACGTTGGCGACGACGAGGCCGACGATCAGCGCCAGCGTCGAGAACGTCAGGAAGTAGATCAGCGCCTTGCCGCCGACCCGGCCGACCTTCTCGAGGTTGGTCATGCCGGCGATGCCGGACACGACGGTCAGGAAGATCACCGGGGCGATGATCATCTTCACGAGCTTGATGAAGGCGTCGCCCAGCGGCTTCAATTCGGCGCCGAGCTGCGGGTAGAAGTGACCGAGCAGGATGCCGATCGCGACGGCGACCAGGACCTGGAAATACAGCGTCCGGTAGAGCGGCTTCGGCTTGGCGGGCGGATGCGGGGCGGTGAGTGGTGACGGCACGGCGGCCATGGGGCGTTCTCCCTGTCGCGGGCTTCGGGTGGGGCGGCTCGCGCCGGGATGTCCCGGCGGTGTCCGCGCTTGCTGTTGGCCTTCCGGCGCGCAGCCGTTCTCTGACGACATGGCTGCGTTTCGTGCCGGGAATGGCAACCGGCATGCCACTTGGCCCGCGATCGCGACGTTTCTTTAACCACCTGATCAGGAAAGCATTTTTCGCGGAGCTCGCCGCCCGTGGGCCGCGCGCGAGTGCGGATTCCCGCACGCGGCCGTCCGCGACAGTCCGGATCTCCGCACAGGTCGGCCGCCCTTGAGCGAACTGGCGCCGTCCGGCCACCGCACGCCGTCGCGCCGGAGCCTCGCCGCCGTGATCGGGCTCTGCGCGATCCTCGCGGCGGCGTGGCTGGCCGGCCGCGAGGATCGCGCAGAGCCCGATCNGCCGCGAGCTGGCGCAGGCCGGCCGGCTCGCGGCCCTCGGCCAGTTCGCGGCCAGCCTGGCCCACGAGATCAACCAGCCGCTGGCGGCGATCCGGTCCTACGCGGACAATGCCGCGATCCTCATCCGGCGCGGGCGGGGCGAGGACGCGGCCGAGAACGCCGCCGCGATCGGGCGGCTGACCGACCGCATCGCCGGCCTCACCCGGCAGCTCAAGGGCTTCGCCCGGCGCGCCTCGCCGCGCAGGGAGCCGGTTCCGCTGCACGAGGTGGTGACGAACGCGCTGGAACTGGTGGCGGCCCGCGCCGCCGCGCTGCGCGTCCCGCTGGAGGCGGACCGCCCCGGCCCGGATCTCCGCGTCCTCGGGGACGGCCCCCGGCTGGAGCAAGTCCTGGTCAACCTGCTCCAGAACGCCGTCGACGCCGTGGCCGGCCGCGCGGAGGCCCGCGTCAGCCTGCGGCTCGTCGAGGGCGGCGAGCGCGTCGCCGTGGAGGTGGCCGATACCGGGCCCGGGATCCCCGCGGACGTCCGCGGCCAGATCTTCGACGCGTTCTTCACCACCAAGGCGGACGGCCTGGGCCTGGGCCTCGCCATCGCCCGCGGGATCGTGGAGGATTGCGGCGGGAACCTGATCCTGGCCGGCGGCGACGGCGCCGGGACGGTCTTCCGGATGGAGATGATCCGGGCGACGGTGGCGGTCCCGAGCGTGGGCAAGCCCGTGGGAGCGACACCGTGAGCGAACCGGCGGACGCGCAGGCGGGGACCGAGCGCGTCGTGTTCATCGACGACGAGGCGGACGTGCGCCGGGCCAACAGCCAGAGCCTGGAGCTGGAAGGTTTCTCCGTCGAGGCCTTCGCGGCCGCCGAGCCGGCGCTGGCGGCGATCCTGGCCGCGCCGCCCGGCGTCGTCGTCACCGACGTGCGGCTGCCCGGCCTCGACGGCGTCGCCCTCCTGGCGCGGCTGCGCCGGGTCGACCCCGACCTGCCGGTCATCCTCATCACCGGCCACGGCGACATCCGCATGGCGGTGGCGGCCATGCGGGAGGGTGCCTACGACTTCCTGGCCAAGCCCTATCCCGCCGAGGCGCTCGTGGGCTCCGTGCGCCGGGCGCTGGAGCGGCGGCGGCTCGTGATGGAGAACCGGGCGCTGCGGGCCCGGCTCGACGCGGCGATCGAGGAGGATCCGGCCTTTCTCGGGACCTCGCCGGCGATCGTCGGCCTGCGCGCCCTCGTGCGCGAGGTAGCGCAGGCCGACGTCGACGTGCTGGTCTTCGGCGAGACCGGATCCGGCAAGGAGGTCGTGGCGGGCGCCCTGCACCGGTGGAGCCGCCGCGCCGAGCGCAACCTCGTGGCGATGAATTGCGGGGCACTGCCCGACAGCGTCGTCGAGAGCGAGCTGTTCGGGCACGAGGCCGGGGCGTTCACCGGGGCGCTCAAGCGCCGGGTGGGCCGCATCGAGCACGCGCAGGGCGGCACGCTCTTCCTCGACGAGATCGAGAGCATGCCGCTGCCGCTGCAGGTGAAGCTCCTGCGGGTGCTCCAGGAGCGCACCGTGGAGCCGCTCGGCACCAACGAGGTGCGGCCGGTCGACATGCGGGTGGTGGCCGCCACGAAGGTCGATCTCGGGCAGGCGGCGGCGCAGGGCACATTCCGCGACGACCTCTATCACCGGCTCAACGTCATCACGGTCACGATCCCGCCCCTGCGCGACCGGGGGGACGACGTGCTGCTGCTCTTCCAGCACTTCCTGCGCCGCGCCGCGGAGAAGTTCGGGCGGCCTCTGCCGCCGGTCACGCCGGCGATCCGCGATCACCTGCGCCGCCACGCGTGGCCCGGCAACGTCCGCGAGCTCGGCCATTTCGCCGAGCGGTGCGCGCTGGGCCTCGCCGCGGCGGGTCGGGTTCCGGCTGAGACAACGACCGGGAGCCTCACCGATCAGGTCGACCGCTTCGAGCGGCAGCTGATCCGCGACGAGCTGATCATGGCCGGCGGCGATGTCCGCGCCGCCGCGGAGGCGCTCGGTCTGCCGCGCAAGACCCTGTACGACAAGATGGCCCGGCACGGTCTGACGCCGGGCGACTACCGCTAGGATCGCGGCCGGACCTTTCCGAGACGCCGACGACCCCGGCCGCGTCGCGGTATCGCCGCGACGGCGACATGCCGAAAAGGGGTAGGTGGACCGGTGCGGAAACTGCTTAGCGTGGCCGACGGATCCCCCCGCTGAGCCGCCCATGCCCCGCTTCTTCATCGATCTGCACGACGGAACCGAACTCGTCCGCGACAAGGACGGCTACGACCTGCCCAGTCTCGAGGCCGCCCGATCGCAGGCCGTGAAGATCATGACGCGGATCGCGCAGGGGCTCTCCGACCAGCCCGGACGGCAGGATTACGTCGCGGCGGTCCGCGACGATGCGGGGGTGGTGCGGATGCGCTTCCGCGTCTCGCTCGATGCCGGTCCGATCGGCTGACCTGCCCGAACGTGGCGCTGCGCGAGCGCCACTGCGCGTCCGCCAGGTCAGAGACTGCGCAGGACCGCGTCGCGCCCCGCGCTCCTGCCGCGGAACCGCGCGTCGCGGACATGTCCCTCGCTGGGCGAGGGCGCCGACACCGCGGCGCGGATCACGACACTGGCGAAGATTCGGGAGGCGTTCCATCCCGGCTCTCGCGCCGGATGCGGAGAGGCCCGCCGAGATGGAACCTCTCGACCTGACGAGCGCTTCAGTTTTCCTGGGCCTCGCGGAGCACCGCGCGGACCTGTCCGGCCGCCAGAGCCAGGGCGGTTTCCCGCACGGACCCGTCCGGAGCGTCTTCAGCCGAAGATCCGAGCCTGTAGACGATCCGATTCTCGATCGTCCGCAGCAATTCGCGAGCGGTCTCGTCTTCGAGACCGCGCAATGTGCGCGCGAGATCGAGATAAGCAGACCGCATCAGGCCGAAGGCCAGGCGCGCCGCGGCTTCATCCGCGATCGGCGACATTTCCGTCATGGCGTGTTCCTCACCCAACACGCTCCCCAGACGGCGGAGTCTATATATCGACAAATTAGGATTGTAAATACAGCATTCGACTAGACTCCGCACCCGATAACGGGCTCGCCCCGCAGATGGGACTTTGACATAGGACAGTCGTCGCCGGGCTTGGCCACCCCGGCCAACTTGAGGGCGTCGTCGCGCCGCTGCCACGGTTCGTGGACGGTTCCCGCGAGGGTCGCGTGCCGAGCACGCGCGCTCACAAGCGACCGGCCGCCGGCTCGTGCAGGGCGGGCCTGTCGTCCGGGACGAGGCGCCCCAGCGGAGCATCGGACCAGTTCTGGCCCGGCTGGGGCACGGCCCAGGCCAAGACTGCGATGGCGGCGAGGCTGAAGCCCGCGCAGAGGATCGCCGCGACGTTATGATGGCCCGGGCCGCGCTGACGCCACGCGCGCTCCACCAGAACGTAGCCGGCGCTCCAAGTGAGAATGGTCAGCAGCGGGACGAGGCCGAGCAGCATCGCGTTCATCGGCCGCCCTTCCTAGCGACCGGCGATCGCGGCGAAGGTACCGAGATCGATCGGGCCATGTGCCGGCTGAGCGAGATGACGTCCGCCGTTCGGGCCTTCATCATCGACGGATGCGTGGCGCGTGGGCGGGGTCTCCCACGCCCTGACCGTGCTCGCTGTGCCGAGGAAGGCCAGCCCGAGGCAGCCGATCCCGAGAAGTCTCACGCGGCGCCGGGGCGTCCGAACCGCGCGTTCATGGGCCAGACTGACGTGCGTCGCGGCCGGTGTATCGGCGAAGTCGTCGAGCATGATGTCCTCCGTTCTGCAGGCAGTCTTGCCGGCTCGGAGGGTGATATGCGGCGTGACTTACAGGGCGATGTCCCGTTTGTTGCAGGAGACATCTCGGCCTGTCGAAGTCCTGGCCGTCCCGCTCGGATCCGCGAGCGCCGGCCTGACGCTCATCGCACGCGCCCGGCAGAGGCAGGCGATCGGGCCGGCCCTGCGCGGCTTGACCCTGGTGTCGGAGCTGCGGGATCGATGCGGTGTGGGTGGACCCGCTTCAGACGGTGATATCCACCACGCGCTCCTGCGAGGCGGGGAGAAGACGATCGTCCTGCCGCGCTGTGATGCCCGGATCGTCGGCCTTCGGCACCGGCATCGTGACGGTATGCAGGCCTGCCCGGTGCTCGAGGGCGGCTTCGGCTCTCGCCGACTGGATCATCTGCGTCGCCGCGACAGGTCCGACGACGTTGATAGAGGTGGTGATGGGCATGGGGCGACCCTCCTCCTCGACGAGCAGAGCACACAACCAGTGATCGAATTCTTTCGGCGTTGCCTTCAACTCTACGCTTCGCCGGCGGTCCGCATCACGCGAACCTTGCCCGTCGGCGATGTCGCCCTGAAATTGATCGGCAGCGCCATGTCGACCGTGCGGTTGTCCTTACCCTTCACCGAGCCGGTGCCTCGAACCCGCGGGACAGGACAGTGGCCATCGATCATGAGACCCTCGAGCTTCTCGCCATCAGTCTCGGCGAATGTGAGGCTTCTCCTCGGCGAACCCCGCGGACAGATGGGGATCTCAGCGACCCGGGTACGGCCGCGCCGTGCCAGGCGCCCAGCAGCGTCCCGGCCGGTTCGAGCCCTCCGGGATCAAGCCGAAACGGTGCCGGCTCTCACATCCAGGATGTCGTTCGTGGCGCGATCCGGGCGGAGGGACATCAACCCTATGGTGGCCGATACGACGGCGAGCATGAACAGCAAGAGCAGGGCTTCCCGCAACTCGGACGCGTGCCCTTCGGCGCGACGGAGCGCGAACGCGCCGACGGCGAGAACCGCGACTAGGGCGACCGGAACGGCGAGAACGACGGGCATCGGTGGCTCCTGGCGAACTTCTAACGCGCGCAAAAACCACAAGTTGCCGGCGTGATGGCGAACCCGCCGGAGGGCGGGTTCGGTCGAACGAGCAGAAACAGGGACGTGGGTGCGAGCGAGGGAGGACTTTGCACCCCCGACACAAGGATCATCACCTGCAGGCGAGCCAGGCCAAATCTCTGACAAGCCAGGGGAGAACTGAGCGGTGTGCTAGACCTGCGATACATTTCCGATGGCATCGGCGTCAGGCCGACACTTCGGGCCCACAACTGCATCGAGCAGCACTATCCCGCTCAAATATTATATGCATAACCGACTTCAGAATTATCTGACATCAATGAATTCGACTTCACATTTATGCATATCTTAAGCAACCCGACCGACCACAGATAATGTTGCAGTGCCGATCAGTCCAGCAAAGGCGATCTGGACATCAGCAATATGATGTTTCATGTATACACGTTGCCCGTGATCGGGTTTATATTGCTAGAGATCTAGCTTCAGGCGCGACTCGTGATAGCATCAAGTCTGAAGCATTCTCATTTGGTTCTAAGACCTCGAACGCCTTCTGCGCACCGTCGCCGCCGCGATCGGGCGTATCGCTGATCGTGTGAAAGCGGAATCATTGCTCGTTAATGCTGTCGGGCACAACCGCGTTTTTCGTAAAATCCGACTTACAATTATGACGCCAGGCAAAGCCGGGAAGACTTAGGGATGCTTTGTTGCAGTTGCCCCGGTGTTTCCGGGGTCGCTGACCGAAGCCTCTCAGCCGCCAGAAGCCCCCACCATGCGCAAACTCCTCCTCGTCGCCATGACTGCGCTGCCGCTCGTCGGCATCCAGAGCACCGCCCGAGCGGGCGACGGCGGCGCCATCGCCGCGGGCATCATCGGCGGTCTCGCTCTCGGCGGCCTCGCGGCGGCCGCCGCGAGCCAGCCGCGCTACGCGCCCTATCCCGCCTATGGATACGGATACGGATACGGTTATCGCCGGGTCTATTACGCCCCGCGCGACTGCTGGATCCAGCGCCGCCGTGCTCGTGATGACTTCGGTAACGTCTATTACCGCCGCGTCCGTGTATGCGGCTGAGCCTTCGAGGCGTGCGGGTCTTCTGATCCCGCATTCCTCGTCCTGTCATCACTGGAATACCGAATGCTGTGCCCGTGATGGACTCGGACGAGGAGAGGTCGACACCCGTCGAAGCGCGTCAGCTCCGGATCCACGCGAGTTGTCAAGCTGAAGACATCGGACCGAAGCCGACGCGCCTTCTGGCCAGCACGGGATGTACGCAGAACTCGGGCGCGAGCTGAAGGCTCGCGACCGACGTATCCGTGAGGTCTGCTGCGCGAGGATCGAACCGACCGCGAAAAGAGATGGTCCGGTTCGTCCCCGCTCCAACGGCGGGATCGTTCCCCATGGATGATGCTCAGCCCACCGGATCGCAGCACCGGCGTTTCGACGGGGAGGAACGGGCACTCGTAACCTTCCGGATCATGGGCGAAGGTCTGTCCGCCCCCGACCCGACCCACACGTCAGGGGCCGCCAGCATACCTCTCCCAAGCGGGCGTTCGAACCGCACCAGGTCCGTTCAGCCCCGGGCCTCCGGCGTCATCCGACCGATCCGGCTGAGAGCGCGGTCCCGGGCCACTCGGCCTTCGGCCGAACGCTGACATCCCAAGGGCATTTTTTGTCCGAACAGGTCTTGTCGCCACCCACCATCTCTTTATATGTTCATCTGTACATAAAATCAGGCCCTCCGATGACACCCGAACGAACGTGAGCGAACACACCGGAAACCGGCCGCGAGGCCGTCGCACCAAAGACATGCCGGACGGTCGGCAGGCGCTGCTGTGCGCGGCGACGCAGGCCTTCGCCAGAAACGGCTTCGACGGGGCCGACGTCCGAACGATCGCGGCCGTCGCGGGTGTGAGCCCCAACCTCGTGCGCGTCCATTTCGGCGGCAAGGCAGAGCTTTGGGAAGCCTGCCTCGACGGGATCGTATCGGCGGCGCTGCCTGTAATGGCCGAGGTCGCGAGGTCCGCTGCCCATCCCGGGCGACCGCTCTATGACCGGCTTCGCGACGTCATCGTCCGGGTCGCTGCCTTCTACTCGGCCCATCCCGAGGTCCGGGACTTCGTCACGCGGCACGGTTCGGAGACGCCAGAACGCGCCGCTCTGGTGACAGAGCGCCTTCTCCGTCCGGCTTACGAGACGACCCGGTCGCTGTTCGAACAGGGCATCGCCGCCGGTGTCATCCGCAGCTCCCACCCGGCCCTGTTCTTCGCCCTGCTGAACGGGGCGCTGAACCAGCCGCCGACCTTTCCGACCCTCCTGAACCGACTGGCTCCGGAGATCGACATGCGCGACGCCCGCGCTCGGATGATCGAGACCGTCATCGCCACGCTGCTGCACCCGCCGGACTGAGTTCGCCGCCAACTTCGACCGTGATCCCCGCCGCGAACGCGGTCTCCAGTCCTGCCCGAAGGTATCCGATGACCGCGAAACCGAACCGCATCGATGTCCACCACCACCTGATCCCGCCGACTTTCGCGGAGGCCGTGAAGGAGAAGGGTCTTTCCGAGGTGGCCGGTGCATCTCTGCCGCACTGGACGCCGGAGGCGTCCATCGAGACCATGGACGGGCACGGCATCGCCACCGCGATCCTCTCGCTTTCCACCCCGGGCACGTTCCTCACGGGCGGCAGCGAGTGGGAAGCGTGCGACCTCGCCCGGTCCTGCAACGAGTACGCCGCCGATCTCGTCAGCCGCCATCCCGGGCGGTTCGGTTCGTTCGCGGTCCTGCCGATGCCGTTCACCGAGCAGGCCTGCAAGGAAGCCGAATACGCCCTCGACGTCCTCAAGGCCGACGGCATCGTGCTGCTCGGGAGCACTGACGGTCACTTCCTGGGCGATCCGCGCTTCGGCGAGCTGATGGCCGAACTCGATCGGCGCGCGGCGGTGGTGTTCGTGCACCCCAACCTGCACGAGACGAGCACCCAACTTGGGCTGCAAGCCCCCGGCTTCCTGGTCGAGTTCCTCTGCGACACCACCCGGGCTGCGACCAATCTGATCCTGTCGGGCACGGTCGAGCGGTATCCGCGCATCCGTTGGATCCTCGCGCATGCCGGCGGTTTCCTGCCGTACGTCGCGTGGCGGCTGTCGCTGGCCAACGAGATCCCGCACTTCGCGCTCAAGGCTCCGAAGGGGGTCCTGCACTACGTCCGGAGCTTCTACTACGATACGGCGCTGTCGCCCTCGCCCTACGCCATGGCCGCGCTCCGGGAATTGGTCCCGGCCGAGCATATTCTCTTCGGCAGCGACTATCCGTTCGCCCCCGCGATCGTCACCGACATGCAGACGCAAGCTCTCGAAGGGCTGAGCGTCCTCGACGAGGCCACCAAATGCGGCATCGATCGCGCCCACGCGCTCGCCCTGTTCCCGCGTCTCGCCACGATCCCGCAGGGCGATGACTCCTCGCTCGCCGCCCGCGTGAAGCACGCCCTCGCCAAGCCCGTCGAGGCACTGGCCGAGCGCATCCGCGACCGCTGAACCCCCCGTCTCCCCCCCCCCCGATCCAGAGAGCACCACCATGACATCCAGGACCCTTTTCCGCGTCAGCCTCGCCGCCGCCTGCGCCGTCATCGCCACCTTCGGCGGCGAGGCGTTCGCCCAAAATGCCGACGAGATGGCCAGGATGCGGGCCAATTGCGGGACGGACTACATGCGCTTCTGTGCCGGCATGAGCCCGGGGGGGCCCGAGGTACGGGCCTGCTTCAGGCGCAACCGCGCCAAGTTGTCCGACGGTTGTTCGCAGGCGATCAGCGATTTCGAGGCGCACCAAGCCGCGACCCCGGCCGCCCACTGAACGCCGCCCGTCGCACGATCCCCGATGACCCGGGCCCCGGACGAGACCGCGAAGAGCGTCCCATGACCAGCACCGCGACCATTCCGCAGCCCCGCCCGCTGCCCGTCATCGGCAATCTGCCTGATCTCGACGCCAAAGCGCCGGTTCAGAGCATGATGCGACTGGCGCAAGGCTACGGACCGATCTTCCGCCTGTCGCTGGGAGGCCGGATCGCGACCATCGTCAGTTCGCAGGAGTTGGTGGACGAAGTCTGCGACGAGACCCGATTCGCGAAGAAGCTCCACCGCCCACTGGAGATGGTCCGCGATTTCGGCGGGGACGGCTTGTTCACCGCCCGCAACGACGAGCCGAACTGGGCCAAGGCCCACCGCCTGCTGATGCCTGCCTTCGGGCCGCTCGGCATCCGCTCGATGTTCGACAAGATGGAGGACATCGCCGACCAGATGCTGCTGCGCTGGGAGCGGTTCGGGCCCGGGGCCGACATCGACGTCGCCGACGCCATGACGCGGCTGACGCTCGACACCATCGCGCTGTGCGCCTTCGATTACCGCTTCAACAGCTTCTACCAGACCGAAATGCACCCTTTCGTCGCCGCCATGGTCGGCGCGCTCGACGAGGCGGGCAGCCGGGCGCGGCGGCCCGGCGTGGCGACGAACCTGCTGCTGCGGACCAAGCGCCGCTACGAGGCCGACGTCGCGCTGATGGAACGGGTGGCCGATACGCTGATCGCCGAGCGGAAGCGGGATCCTGACGCAGCCTCCCGGCACGACCTCTTGCAAGTCATGTTGGAGGGCCGTGATCCGGAGACCGGCGAGGGGCTCTCGGACGAGAACATCCGCTATCAGATGGTGACTTTCCTGATCGCGGGTCACGAGACCACGAGCGGCCTCCTTTCCTTCGCCCTCTACCTTCTTCTCAGGAACCCACAGGTGCTGGAGAAGGCGCGCGGTCTCGTCGACGAAGTGCTGGGCAGTGAGCGTCCTCAGGTCGAGGATCTGTCGAAGCTGCGCTACATCGAGCAGATCCTGCAGGAGGCTCTGCGGTTGTGGCCGACCGCCCCCGCCTTCGCCGTCGCCCCGAAGGAGCCGACCACTCTCGCAGGCCGATATCCGGTGACGCCCGAGGACGTGATCCTCGTCCTCTCGCCGACCCTGCATCGCGACCCGAAGGTCTGGGACGAGCCAGAGGCGTTCCGACCCGAGCGCTTCGCCCCTGAAGTCGCGCAGACGCTGCCGCCGAACGCCTGGAAGCCGTTCGGCAACGGGATGCGTGCCTGCATCGGTCGCGGCTTCGCGCTCCAGGAAGCGCAGCTGGTGCTCGCGATGGTCCTGCAGCGCTTCGACCTGACCATGGCCGACCCGGGCTATCGGCTCGAGGTCGCCGAGACCCTGACGCTGAAGCCGCACGGATTCCGCATCCACGCCCGTCGCCGCAGCGAGATCGCCGCCCGCCCGCACAGCGCCGTGCCGACGGCCCCCCCGCGGACCCTCGCCCCCGGGGGCTGGAACGGCCGGGCACAGGCGGCGACGATCCCGCTCCTCGTGCTTTATGGCAGCAACACCGGCTCCTGCGAGGCATTTGCCGGACGCATCGCCGGTGGTGCAGCCGGCCAGGGCTACGCCGCGAAGGCCGCGCCGATGGACGACTACGTCGACCGGCTGCCGACAGAGGGCGCGGTCGTCGTCGTCACCGCCTCCTACGAGGGCCACCCGCCCGACAACGCCCGGCAGTTCCTCACGTGGATCGAGGGGCTCGGTCCCGATACGCTGAAGGGCGTGCGCTTCGCGGTGTTCGGCTGCGGCAACCGGCAGTGGGCGCGGACCTATCAGGCCATTCCGAAGCGCACGGACGCAGCCTTGGAGAAGGCCGGTGCGACCCGTTTTTGCGATCGAGGCGAGACCGATGCTGGGGGGGACTTCTTCGGCGGCTTCGACGAGTGGTACGCCGGGCTTTGGCAGGATCTCGGCCGCGCGCTCGGCAGGGAGGCCGTCGAGCCGTCTGCGGCGGGCCTCGACGTCGAAATCGTCCGATCAGGTCGCGAGACGGCACTGCGCCTCTCCGATCTCGACCGAGGCCGCGTGTTGGAGAACCGCGAGCTCGTCGATCTGAGTTCGCCGCTCGGCCGCTCGAAGCGCCACATCGTAATCGCCCTTCCCGAGGGCATGACCTACCGCACGGGTGACTATCTCGC
Source organism: Methylobacterium mesophilicum (assembly GCF_036441335.1). GTDB lineage: Bacteria > Pseudomonadota > Alphaproteobacteria > Rhizobiales > Beijerinckiaceae > Methylobacterium > Methylobacterium mesophilicum_B. The sequence continues at coordinate 65,751 of NZ_MLBW01000001.1, read as the reverse complement.
TGTCCTGCCGCGCAACCCGCGCCCGGACGTCGAGCGGGCCCTGCGCCGGTTCGGCCTGGCCGGGGACACGCAGATCGTCATCCACAAGAGCGCCGGGACCGCCTCGGTCTTGCCGGACAACCATCCGGTCTCCGCCGCTGGCGTACTGGAGGACTACGTCGAGCTCGGCCAGCCGGCGACCAGGGCTCAGGTCGATCAACTCGCCGAGGCCACGCGCTGCCCTCCGGATCGCAAGGCTATGGTAGCCCTCGCACAACCGGAACTCTATGCCGCCGAGGTGCTGACCAAGCGCGTCAGCGTTCTCGACCTTCTGGAGCGGTTTCCCGCCTGCGAACTCACGCTCGGGGCGTTCCTCGCGATGCTGCCGCCCATGCGGGCCCGGCAGTACTCGATCTCATCCTCACCCCTGTACGACCCCCGGCAGTGCTCGCTCACAGTGTCGGTCCTCGACGTGCCGGCGCTGGCGGGCGGACACCGCCACCTCGGTGTCGCCTCGACTTACCTCGCCGGGTTGCAGGAGGGGGCGCGGCTGTCGGTGGCGGTGCGGCCCTCGCAAGCCGCCTTCCATCCGCCGCAGGATCCTTCGCTGCCGCTGGTGATGATCTGCGCGGGCAGCGGCATCGCCCCGTTCCGTGGGTTCCTGCAGGAGCGCGCGATCCAGAAGGTCAATGGCCGCGAGGTCGGGTCGGCGCTGCTCTTCCTCGGCGTCACCCACCCGGAGGTCGATTTCCTGTACCACGACGAACTCGCCGCCTGGGAAAGGGACGGCGTCGTCTCGGTCCGCCCGGCCTTCTCCAAGGCTCCGGACGGCGCGGTCACTTTCGTCCAGCACCGCGTCTGGCAGGACCGGGCCGACGTCGCCGATCTGTTCCGGAAGGGGGCGACGGTGTTCGTCTGCGGCGACGGTGAGCGGATGGCTCCGGCCGTGCGGGACACCTGCGTGCGGATCTACCGCGAGGCCAAGGGTGTCACACCCGAGGACGCCGAAGCCTGGGCGGACAAGGTCGAGCGCGAGACCGGCCGCTACGTCGCCGACGTCTTCGGCTGAACGCTCCGAACGCCAGGATCTCGCTTTCCGCCCCCTCGGCGAGTTTCTGGCCGGCGGGCCGTGCCGATCAGACGTGGTCCGCCTCTCTAATCAGACGGAGACATCGAGGATACCGCGACCGTCGCGGACAGAGGCCGTCGTTCTGGGTTTAACCCGATCGTCCAGAACGGCTGCAGGCGGACCGCATCGGTTCTTCACCGAGAGCGATGCGGTCCGCTGCCGACAGAGTCCGAGGATCCTTTCTATTGGGGTCGGTGAAAGTCACGCTCGCGTCGCCGATTCAATCTGGATGAGGGTGACGTCTCTCTTTCGGTCCGCGCCCAAGACGGAATGCCGCAGAACCGGCCATCGCAGAGATAGCGGCGAAACTTGGCGACGCGTCTCTGAGCGCCTAACAGAACCGTCTTGATTTGGTTTGATTGCGACGACGCTGACCGCGAGGCCGGTGAAGGCCTCGCAGATGTCGGCGCGTCGCTCGTAGCGGACCGGCAAGCGCCGGAAGCAATCGGACCGAGCGTGCGTGCGCTCCACCATCCATCGGTGGCGGCCCGGTCTCTCGCTGCTCGCGATGCCGCGGCGTGCGATGCGCGGTATAATCCCACGCGCGCGGCGCTCGCGTCGGTTGGCCCCACTCAGGCAGACGCCAAGCGGCGTACCCGGCGCGTATGTGACGAAGTTGCGCTTCGTGCCCGCCTTGCCCCGGTCCGCCGGGTCGGGCGGGTGGCAGAGCCCCTGATTCAGCAGAGAGCAGGGCAAGCAAGAAGCCCCGCTCAATGCTTGGCGGGGCTTCGATAAATTGTGTTAGCGAGAGAGGGATTTGAACCCCCGACACAAGGATTATGATGCCCCGCTTTTGCGCTTTGACTCAAGCATTTAGCTACTGAACCGGCAGCAAACCGCACCGCTAACATCAACGGCTTAGGTGTCGGATTGTCAAACCACCCGACAGCACCAAGACCTCCAACAGACTCCGGCTTCCCCTCGAGGCGAACGGCCTAGAGGTCAGCAAGACGCATCAGAACTGGACACGGTGGCGAGCGTCACGATGAGATGCGTTGGCCTCCGGCAGCAAACGACCGAACCCAGTCATGCCCCTGCCTTGACGGCGGCCTGGAAGCGGACCTTGCCCGCGGGGCGTCGCTCACGTGTCGGATCCCAAAGTCACCCCGAGAAAATCCGCATTCTCTTTACAGCGGTCGATCAGCGACTTTGTTCGATTTGCATCGGCTAGTATTGCAGTACGAAGCTCTGCCAGCCTGCGCTTGGCGATCATCGAGCGGGTTGGATTGGCTGAGGCCAGCTCCTGACGAAGCCTTGTGATCGTGCGGCAGTCGGTCATGGCACATTCTTCGGAAGCCCGCGTACTTCCAGAATGCGCGCCGCAAACGCGAACGGCCGGAGCATCGCCCCGGCCGCCGTTTCTATCGCAGGGCCAAGACTCAGCGCAGGAGCTGGAGGACGCCCTGCTGGGCGGAGTTGGCCAGCGACAGGGCCGAGATGCCCATCGACTGGCGGGTCGACAGCGCCTGCGAGTTCGCCGCCTCCTGGTTCAGGTCGGCGTTGGTCAGGTTGGCCGAGCCGGTCTGCAGCACGTTGATCAGCTGCTTGGAGAAGTCCTGGCGGTTCTGAACCACCGACAGGTTCGAGCCCAGCGTGCTCGCCGCGGAGTTGAGCGAGTTGCCGGCGCTGGTCAGGGTCGCCAGGGTCTTGTTGACGTCCGCGTTCAGCAGGAAGTTGCCGAGGCCGTTCTGGCTCGACGAGTTGTTCGAGCTGGTGATCGACGACAGGCCCAGGCCGCTGGCGGTCGCGTCGACCGAGGCGACGTTGAGGTTCGAGCTGCCGGTGTCGTTGAACTTGATGTTCATGTCATTGCCCTTGCCGGCAATGAGGTTGACGCCGTTGTAGCTGGCGTCGGCGGCACGGTCTCTCCGCCGCGCGGCGTCCGACCCCGTCCGCCGTCGCGAAGGAGAGACCGTGCCGCCTCATGAGACGCGGGCCTCCGACGACGACGTGCCGTCGGTCGACTCTGCCGGTCACGCCGTCGCCGGGCGTCTCCACGACCTCGCGCGGCTGCGCGAGCGACAGGCCGCGCCGGCGCGCTTCCTCGACCAGCGCGCGCGCCACCGGGTGGCCCGAGGCCTGATCGAGGGACGCCGCGAGCCGCAGGACCTCGGCCTCGTCGCGGGCGGCGAGGATCCGCGTGGACACGAGGCGGGCGCTGCCGTGGGTCAGGGTGCCGGTCTTGTCGACGACCAGGACGCGGATCTTGGCCAGCATCTCCAGCGCACCCCCGCCCTTGACGAGGACGCCGATCCCGGCGGCGCGCGAGAGACCGGAGACGAGGGCGACGGGAACCGCCAGGATCAGCGGGCACGGGGTGGCGACCACCAGCACGGCGAGCGCCCGGACGGGGTCGCCCGTGGCGAGCCAGGCGATGCCGGCGAGGAGCAGGGTCACGCCGAGGAAGGCGAGCCCGTAGCGGTCCGCCAAGCGCGCCATGGGCGCCTTCCGGGCCTGCGCCGCCTCGACGAGCCGGACGATGCCGGCATAGGTGCTCTCGGCCGCGCGCCGATCCGCGATCAGCACGAACGGCGTGCCGACATTCACCGTGCCGCTCAGCACCGGCGCGTCGGCCCCGAGGATGGCGGGCAGCGCCTCGCCCGTCAGGCTCGAGCGATCGAGGACGGCCTGGCCCGAGGCAACTCTCCCGTCAACCGGCACGACGTCGCCGACGCGCACGAGGATGCGGTCTCCCGGAGCCAGCGCCGCGAGGGGCACGTCCCGCAGCGCGTCGCCCTCCTCGCGCAGGGCAGTGCGCGGCTGGCGGGCGATCAGCGCCGTCATGGTGCGGCCGGCGCGGCCGGCGGCGTAGGCTTCCAGCGACTGGCCGCCGGCATACATCAGGGCGATGACGGCGCCGGCGAGCGGTTGCGACAGGGCGAGGGCACCGCCCATCGCGAGGAACGCGACGAGGTCGAGCCCGACATCGCCGCGCGCCAAGCGGGTCACGATCTGGGACGCCAGGACGGCGAGCACCAGCAGCGTCGCCAGGGTCCACGCCGGAGCGGCGGCCTCAGGGTGCCCGAGCGCCTGTGCCGACAGGCCGGCGCAGAGGCCCGCCAGCGGCAGGACCGCGAGCCACACCCGCAGGCGCGGCACCCTTCCGGTGACCGGCGACGCTCCTGCCTCGGTCGGGTCTACGGCCGCCGTCGCCATGGTCGGGGTCGATCTCGGCTTCTTCGAGCCGCCTCACTGCGCCGCGACCGAGCCGGTCGCCTTGCGCTGGATCAACGCGCCGGTGCGGGCCACGATCGGGCACCACCTCCGGTGGCGCGCCCGGAGGCGGCGGACGTTCGACCGAGCGATCTTACCTCGTCGTATCATCTTATAGTTGAATAGCAGTCTCTACACAGCCGTCATCCCGAATCCGGGACCGTTAAACGGGGTCCGTTCACGGACGTCTCCTTAAAATAAATCTTAATCAGTTTGCGTATATTTTGCGCAACTTACTCACGACTGATCATCCGAGCTGACCCGTCGGCAGCTCCGGGTTCCGACGCCTGGAAGTCCGCCTCATGAAACTGACAATCAAACTGCGGCTCGTCGCGTTGCTCGGCGGCCTGGGCTTCGTCCTGCTCGCGACCGCCGCGGTGGGGAATTTCGCCCTCTATTGGAGTCATCAAAGCCTGAAAACAGTCTTCGACGATCGCGTCGTCTGCCTTCGGCAATTCAGTATCATTCGTGACGCCTATGATGACCTGATCGACGCCTCGCGCATGCTGCGCAGCAAGCAGATCCAGCCGGCCGAGGCCAAGGACAAGATCGAGCGCGACCTGTCGAAACTCCATACCGAGTGGTCGGCCTATCTGGCGACGTACCTGACTCCGGAAGAGGAGGGCCTCGCCAAGGAGCTGCAGGGGCGGATCGATCGCAACGACGCGATCGCCGCCGAGATCCTCAAGCGCGCCGCCGCCGGCGCCGCTTCGGATTTCGAGGCCACGCACGCGGATCTCTTGAAGAGCATGCGGGCCACCAACGCGGCGCTGAGCAAGCTGAGCGGATTGCAGGTCCGGGAAGCCGAGGCCGAATACCGCCGCTCGGAGACGACCGCCGGCTGGTCGCGCCTCGCGCTCCTGGCCGCGCTCGCTCTCGCCGCGCTCAGCATCGCGTACGGCGTCTACACGGTCATCGTACAGGTCGCCCGCCCGCTGGGCAGCCTGGTGGGGGTGCTGCAGCGGATGGCCCGCGGCGAGGTCGACGCCGAGATCCGCGAGGCCGCCCGCGGCGACGAGATCGGCGCCGTTGGCCGGGCGGTCGAGGGCATCAAGGCCATGGTCGCCCGCAAGGCCGCCGAGGAGGCCGAGGTCAAGCGCCGCGCCGACGAGGCCGCGGCCGCCGAGCGCAAGCGCACCATGATCGAGCTCGCCGACGGCTTCGAGCGCGCGGTCGGCGGGATCGTCGGCCTGGTCTCGTCCTCGGCCACCGAGCTCCAGGCCACCGCCCAGCAGATGACCGCCACCGCCGAGGAGACCGCCGCGCAATCGACCAGCGTGGCCGCGGCCGCGGAAGAAGCCTCGACCAACGTCAACACGGTCGCGGCCGCCGCCGAGGAACTCGGCTCGTCCGTGCAGGAGATCGGCCGGCAGGTGCAGGGCTCGGCCGGGCTCGCGCAGGCCGCGGTCGGCGAAGCAGGCCAGACCGCCTACCTCGTCCAGGCCCTGAAGACGACCTCCAGCAGGATCGGCGAGATGGTCGGCCTGATCTCCGGGATCGCCGGCCAGACCAACCTCCTGGCGCTCAACGCCACGATCGAAGCCGCCCGTGCCGGTTCGGCCGGCAAGGGCTTCGCGGTGGTGGCGACCGAGGTGAAGGCCCTGGCCGAGCAGACCGCCCGCGCCACCCAGGAGATCGCGAGCCAGATCGGCGAGATCCAGGGCGTGACCGATCAGGCGGTGACGGCGATCGGCGGGATCACCGGGCGGATCCGGGAGATCGACGGCGTGGCGACCTCGATCGCGGCGGCCGTCGAGGAGCAGGGCGCGGCGACCCAGGAGATCGTGCGCAACGTGGCGCAGGCCTCGGCGGGGACGAGCGCGGTGACGGGCAACATCGCCGGCGTGGCGCGGGCCTCGGAGGAGACGGGGGCGGCGGCCGGGCAGGTCCTGTCGGCGGCCTCGGAGCTGTCGCGGCAATCCGAGCATCTCGGCGCCGAGGTCGCCCGCTTCCTCGCCACCGTGCGCGCCGCCTGAGGCAAGCAGGGCGGAGATCCGCGTCGTCCCGGTCCGACCGGCCGCACGCGGATCTCAGACCCGCGCGCCTCAGAGCGCGCGCCCCGCAATGCCGATGTCGCGGAGCGCGCGCGTACCCGCCTCGGTGATGGTCCAGTCGATCAGGGCCTGCCCGCGCAGATGATGCGGGCGCGGATCGCCGATCCGCCGGATGAGGCCCAGGCGTTCGAGAAGGAGATTTCGCGGATCGTCGGCCGCCATCGCGCGGTCGCGCGCGCCGATCAGGGCGAGGCGGTCCGCCTGCGTCCTCTTCAAGAGCGCGCTCACCGCTCGGCCCGTGCGCCTGCGGCTGCATTCCGGGCCGGAGCGATCGAGGCCGCCTCGCGATCGTCGCGCCTCCCGCGGTTCCGGACTCTGCGCCGGCCGCACGACGCTCCGCGCGTCGGCGCGCCCGATCAGCGCGGTGCCGGGCGAAGCCACGCTGTCGGGGTTCGTGAAGGTGGTCGTCACGGGCATCGCATTGTCTTTTTCGGCCGAGGCCGCGCGCCGCCAAGTCACCGGGGCGCCCGGCATCCGTCAGTTCCGGCTGCGCCGCGGCGGGCTCCAGCACTCTGCCGCGCGTGATCGCGTGCGGACGCACCGCCGGGATGCCCCAGGCCGGCGCGTCCGCGTCGGACCGGTCGTGCCGCACCGTTCCCGGCCCCGTCGGGGCCGGGGGGCCTGCGCGACCGGTCGCCTGACGGCTCCCGTCAGCCCGCCCGGAGGTACTTCTCCATGCTGGCACCGAGCCCGGCGGAATGCGCCTCGAGCGTGTCGGAGATCCGCCGGACCATCTCGGCGAGCTGTCCCGTCTCTCCGGCCGCGGCCGAGACACCGGTGATGTTGGACGACATCTCCTGGGTCGAGGCGGCCTGCTGCTCGACGGCGCTCGCCATGGCAAGCGTCAGTTTCGAGAGCTCGGCCACCTCGTCGGTGATCAGGCGGATCGCCGTCACGGCCTCGCCGGTCGCCTTCTGGATGGCGTGGACCTTGTGGGTGATCTCGCCGGTCGCCCGCGCCGTCTGGCCGGCGAGTTCCTTGACTTCCGTGGCCACCACCGCGAAGCCGCGGCCGGCCGCGCCCGCGCGCGCCGCCTCGATCGTGGCGTTGAGCGCGAGGAGGTTGGTCTGGTCGGCGATCGACTTGATCATTCCGACCACCGCGTCGACCTCGCCGGCATTGGCGGCGAGGTTGCGCACCGTGGCATCGGTCGCCATCGCCTGGTTGGCGATCTGCTGGGTGCGCTCGGAGACCCGCCCGACCTGGCCCGAGATCTCATGGATCGAGCTGGTCATCTCCTCGGATCCGGCCGCCACGGAGTTCGCGCGCTCGCTCGCCGCGTCCGCCGAGCGGTTCAGGCCCTCCGCCGACTCCTTCATCTCGCCGATCGCGGTCCCGAGCGCCTCGACGACGCCGGCGACGTCCTCGGCCATGGCGAGCTGTGCGGTGATGACCGACCACGTCAGCATCGGCCCGACATAGGTTCCGTCCGCGTCGGTGATGGCGGAGACCTGCAGGTCGAGGGTCTCGGGTCCGACCTTGATCTTGGTGCGGTGGGGCAGTCGGCGCGCGTCGGCGAGCATGGTCCGCTGGTGATGCGGGTTCTTGTGGAACACGTCGAAGGACTTGCCCATCATCTCGGAGACCTTGATCGGCAGATACCGCTCGATGGCTTCCAGGGTCTTGCGCGAGGTGTTGTTGATGTAATTGATCTTGAAGTCGTTCTTCGGGTCTGCGGTCATGACGGCGACCGGCATCTCGTCGATCATGCGCAGCAGCCGGTTGGTCTCGCTCTTCTTGGCCGTGATGTCGCTGGCGAACTTGATGACCTTGAAGGGCTTGCCGTCGGAGCCCAGGATCGGGTTGTAGGTGGCTTCGAGCCAGACCTTCGCGCCGGATCGCGCGCGACGGGGGAATTCGCCGGACGCGAACTCGCCGGCCCGCAGCTTCGACCAGAATTCGTCGTACTCCGGATTGCCGGCCATCTCCTCGCCGACCAGGATCCGGTGGTGCTGTCCCTGCAGGGAGGCCAGATCGTAGCCCACGACGGCCAGGAAATTCGGGTTGGCGCGCAGGATCGTGCCATCCATGCCGAACTCGATGATGGCCAAGGAGCGCGTCAGCGCGTCGATGGTGGCCTGGGTTTCATTAAAGGCGGACTTACGGAACATGGCGCAACTCTCATTGGACGCCGTATCGTGACATCGAGACCATAAGTTGGTCTTAGTCGCATCTCCGAAGCCCGCCCGGACCGTGCGCCGCCACGTTCCATTTCGAAAGGATTTTTGGAGCCCAATACAGATCACGGTCGGGCTATGACCCATTCCGTGTCAGATCGACCGCCGCCATCAAGTCTCGGCGGCTAACGGCAGGCGAACGACGGTCACCCAATGATCGGAGCCGGCCCGAGCGCGCGTCGAGAGCCGCTGCGCACAGTGCCGCGACGGGCGACGGCCCGATCCGCGCGTGAGGTCGAACGCGGTCTCCCCGGTCGCGCACCGCGCGCTTTCGACCGCGCGGACAAATCGGTCCGGTCTGCGGCACTCCGTCAGCCTGGGATAGGGCCGTGATCCGGATCGGCTGGCCCGCGTTCGTGCAGTTGGCACGAAGGCTGCCGCGAAGCCTGCGCCGAATCCTCCTCGTCCGCCAGCCGAAGGAAGTCCTCGACTTTCGCGACGTTGCGTTCCGTCAAGGCGAGGACTTCCCAGGCCGCGACGAGAACTTCCGGCTCGGCGGACAGCCTCTCGTCCGGGGCTTTCAGGACCCGCCTGAGGCCGCCGGCCAGAGCCCGCATCGCCGCCGCGGTCTGACGGATCTGCGCGATCCGTGGACCGATGTCCTCTCCGGAATCGAGGCGCCGGCGCAGGTCGAGCAGCATCGCGCGGGCGCTCTCGGCGCCCGGGATGGTGCCGAGGGGGATGATGTCGGCCATGGCGATCACGCCTGCCCGATCGGGTGCGGCCCGCCGCGCCGGTGCCCCGCCGGGGCCTCTCCCCGGCAATCCGGCCGGTTGTTGGGATCGGTCCCGGACCCCGGGGCGCTGGCGGTGCGGCACTCCATCGGGACCGCCTCAGGCCGCGCGCACGGTGGTGATGAAGCGCGCCATCTCCGCCGCGCGTTGCTCGGCGTGTCGCGACAGCTCGCCGGAGGACGCCAGCACCTGGGCGAGCAGGGCCGCGAGATTGTCGATGCGCGGCTGGACGAGGTCGCCGGCGGCGGCGACCAGCAGCAGCGGGATCGTGACCTTCATAACAATCTTGAGGTCGGAAAGGCGCGACATGTACTGCTTCTCCACTGTCTTCGGATTCTGAAGTGGCCGCATTTAAGGACGCGTTGCTCGACAGCCGCGCTCCGAAGGCGTTCTGCGCGCGACAAGAGAGGTTTCCTGCCTTTCGGCGGCGACGCGACGCGCCGCCCGCCGACTACGAGGCGCGGGCCAGCGACAGGACCGGGCGCGCGTCGGCGGCCGGGCTCCCGTCCGGATCGCCGGCGCCCGCGCTCGGCGGCGGCACACCCTCGATCCGCGCGATGAGCGCCGCGACCTCGTGGACCGGGCGCGCCGGGCTGTAGAGGAAGCCCTGCGCGATATCGCAGCGCTTGTCCCGGAGGACGTCCAGTTGCTGGCGGGTCTCCACGCCCTCCACCGTGACGCTCATCGACAGGGCGCGCGCCATCCGGGCGATGGCCTCAACGACGGCGACCTTCTCGGGCCGGCCCTGCAGGTCGCGCACGAAGGAGCGGTCGACCTTCACCTTGTCGAACGGGAATTCGGTCAGGTAGCTCAGGCTCGAGTAGCCCGTGCCGAAATCGTCCAGCGCGATGCGCACGCCCGTCGCGCGCAGGCGCTTCAGGTTCTCCAGCACCTCCGGACCGTGGTCGAGCAGCACCGACTCGGTGATCTCGATCTCGAGCCGATCGGGCGCGAGGCCGGTCTCGCGCAGAACGGCCGCGACCTCGGCGTGGAAGCCCGGCATCCGCACGTGGATGGAGGAGATGTTCACCGCGATCTTCAGGTCGGACCACGTGCGGGCGTCGGTGCAGGCGCGGCGCAGGGCCCAGCGGCCGATCTCGACGATGAAGCCGGTCGCCTCCGCGATGGGGATGATCTCCCCGGGCGAGACCCAGCCGTACCCGGGCTTGTTCCACCGCAGCAGCGCCTCGAAACCCGCGACACGACCGCTCCGCATGTCCACCAGGGGCTGGTAGTGCAGCTCCATCTCGTCCGCCGCGAGGGCCGCACGCATGTCCAGGTCGAACTGCCGCTGGCGGACGACCCGCTCCTCCAGCGACGGGTCGAAGGTCCGCCAGCAACCCTTGCCGTCCGCCTTGGCGGCGTAGAGGGCGAGATCGGCGCGCATGAGCAGGCTGGCAGGCTCGATCGCGTCGTCCGGCACGTAGGCGATGCCGACGCTGACGCCGACCTCCAGCCGGGCCTCGTCGATCTGGAACGGCCGGCGCAGCTCGGTCACCACGCGGGCGGCGAGGGCCTCGGCCGCGGGCCGGCCGAGGTCGCGGACGACCATCGCGAACTCGTCGCCGCCGAGGCGGAACAGGCTGTGCGGGTGACCGATGGCGAGCAGGCGTGCCGTGACCGCGCGCAGCAATCGGTCGCCGACGAGGTGGCCGCGACTGTCGTTGACGGCCTTGAAGCCGTCGAGGTCGAGATAGAACAGCGCGCTCGGATCCTCCGCCGTGCGGACCGCGCGGCAGAGCGTCCCCAGCGCGTCCTGGAAGCCGCTGCGGTTCGGCAATGCCGCGCCCGTTCGAGGACGGCGAAGCGTCGGCGGCGACCACCCTGCCGCGGCGGTCGAACTGGATCGACGCCGGCGCGCTGTCGAGCGCGCCCGGCATCGCCCCGCATCCGGCATTCGGCAGCGACATTTCAATACCCAGGCAGGAGACGGCTCTCCGCGTCTCGCATGCGAGGATGACCGCTCCGGGCTGCCAGAGTCTCAAGCCGATCGCCGGAATTCCTGTCCGATCGCGCTCGCGGAGATCGTATTTCCTGTCATTCCACCGGACACTTCCGGAGCTTCGGACGCAGTGGAATTTTTTGTTCCATCACGCGGCATATCCATCGCATTCGACCGATAGATACATTGTCGAAATCTGGCATCCGCCGATCGCCGCGATCGAGGCCGCGGCAGGCTTCGTTTCCCAAGCGCTCGGCGGCCCGCACGACACTGACATCCACCATCGAATGTCAGTCAATATGGATCGAATTCTGTCTTATTAACGCTTTTACGGACGCGATTATGGCATTCCGCATTCCAGTTATGGCGCACTGGCGATCGGGGTGAGGCGATGCCGACACGTGCATTGATGCGTCCGCAGGCGAAGACCGAGATCGGCGCCGCGCCGCGCGGCTTCTCCTCGCGTCACTACCTGAAGCTGATCGAGGATACGGGAAAAGTCGGCTTCTGGTCGGCGGACCTGCGCTCCGAGCGGCTGGACGCGTCGCCGGGCCTCTACCGGATTCTGGGCCTCGACCCGACCACGGAGATGACCTTCGGCTTCGGGCTCGACATGATCCACCCGGAGGATCAGGCCGCGCACGGTGACCAGATCGCCGTGCTGCGCTCCGGCCAGCCGGTCAGTCGCGAGTTCCGCATCATCCGGCCCGACCGGACCCAGCGCTGGCTCCTGCACCACGCCGAGGTCATGCTCGGCGCGGACGGGCACCCGAGCCAGGGCATGGGCGTCGTGTTCGACGTCACGGCGCAGCACGAGACCATGAACGCGCTCATGCAGCGGCATGACCGGCTGAACGCGCTGATCGCCGCGACGGCAGCGGTCTTCTGGGTCAACAAGGCGAACGGTGAGCCGAGCGAGATGCCGCAATGGATGGCCCTGACCGGTCAGTCCCACGCGCAGATGCAGGGTCTGGGCTGGCTCGACGCCGTCCACCCGGACGACCGCTCGCGCACGCTCGCGGCCTGGACCACGGCGGTGGAGCACACGGCGCCCTACAACACCGATTATCGCGTCCTGTGCGCGGACGGGATCTACCGGTGGTTCAACGCGCGCGGCGCGCCGGTGCTGAACAAGGACGGCTCCGTCCGCGAATGGGTCGGAGTCTGCCTGAACGTTCCCGGACGGACCCGCTACGGGGCACTGCCGCCCGAGGCGGCCCCGCCGCCGGGGGCCGCGCAGGGCTCGGCCGGCGACGAGACCCTGATCCCGAGCCAGATCCGCTCGGCCCGCGCGATCACCGGCCTGTCGAAGGATGAGCTGGCCGCGCGGGCCAACGTCTCGGTCTCGACCCTCAACCGGCTGGAGGACCCGACCTCGGCGGTCCGGTCGCGCTCGGACACCCTCCTCGCCGTGCGCCGTGCCCTGGAGGAGGCCGGCGTCGAGTTCATCTTCGAGGCGGGCAAGAAGCCCGGCGTCCGCGAGGCCTGACCGCGCGTCCGGGCGGGCCCGTCGGTCCGGCGCTTCCGACACGGGGTCGCGGCGCGATCTGCCCCGGCTCCGGCATGGCCCCGCGGGTGGGCCGTGGGATGCATCGGTCAGGGGCCGGACCCGCCCCGGACGGGCGGAAGGGACCGCGCCGGTCAGTGGCTCATCAGGCAGCAGACCGATGCTTCGGCGAGGAGGTCGCGGGTCACCCCGCCGAAGAACCATTCCCGCACGCGGCTGTAGCCGTAGGCGCCGGTCACGATCAGGTCCGCGTCGGCCTCGACCGCCGCCCGCCGGAGTTCCTCGGCGACCGTCCAGCCCGAGGGCGCGATCCGCCGCGGCGCCGCGCGCACGTCGTGGAGCGCGAGATACCGGGCCACGTCCTCGATCTCGGACACGTCCTCTTCCTCCGTGACCCGCAGCACCTCGACCGTCTCGGCCCGCCTCAGCAGCGGCATCGCGTCCGACACGGCCCGGCGGGTTTGCGGCGTGTTCTTCCACCCGATGACGACCCGCCGCGCCGCCACGCGCTCGACGCCGGGCGGGACGACCAGCACCGGGCGGCCCAGCCGCATCAGCGCGTCGCCGAGATCGACGGCCGCACCGGGCGAGACGCCCTCGTTCCCGGCGTAGCGCCCGACCACGACGAGATCGGCGGCCCGCGCCTGCTGCGCGAGGAAGCGCACTGGCTGGTCGAGCTCCGAGCGCCATTCGACGCGCTCGCTCCGGGATCCCGCGTCGCGGAACGCCTGCTCGAGGCCCGCGAGCCGGGCGAGGGCGGCCTGGCGGATCTCCTCGATGACCATGCCCATGGGCACGGCCGTCTCGCCGTAACCCCGGGGATAATCCGGCTGGCACGCGGCGACGCCGACGAGGCGCGTGCCGAGACGAAGCGCGAGGTCCGCGGCGAGCCGCACCCGCAGCGGGGCGTGCAGTCCGTCGTCGACCGCGACCATGAGGCTGACGTAAGACATGGGAAGGTCCTGCGACGGCAAGCGGTGAACGCCGTCCACCCTGCATCCGCCCCTGCGGCGGGACCTTGATCCAGCTCAAGTCCGGCCGGGCCGCGGGTCTGGCCTCAGTTGATCCAGCTCAAGGCCGCGCGCGGCCGCCCGCAGCAGGGTCGTGACCGTAACGGTGCCGCTCGCGCCGCGCCCGGCGGGCGCGGGAGGCACACCCGGGGAGCGAGGTCCGGATGTTCGTCGCACCGTCTGCGGTTGCCCGGTCGCTGTCGCGGGTGCAGCGTCCGCGATGGCCGCTCCGTCCGGTGCGCGCCGACACCGACCGCGTCCCAGATTCGGTCGCGACCTTCTGGACGGCGACCCCGGCTTCGCTGGCGGCGGCCCTCGGCTGCGCGACGGACGGCCTCTCGGCGGAGGAGGCCCGACGCCGCCTCGCCCGGTACGGCGCCAATGTCGACGCGCCCGCCGCCGTCGCGACTCGTCTCGGCGCCGTCCTGCGGCGGATCCTCGAGCCGCTCTCGGCGATCCTGCTGGTGGCGGCGCTGATCGCGGCCGGGACCGGAGACTGGATCGGCGGCACGATCATCGTGGCCATCCTGGCGCTCTCGATCGGACTCGATACCGTTCAGGAGGGGCACGCGCTGAAGGCCGCCGAGGCCCTGCGCCGCTCGGTCGCCCTCAAGGCGGAGGTCCGCCGCGACGGCACCTACACGACGATCCCGGTGGCGGACGTCGTGCCGGGCGACCTCATCCGCGTCCGGGCCGGCGACATCGTCCCGGCCGACGCCCTCGTGGTCGCGAGCAACGCCTTCACGGCCGCGGAAGCCGCGCTGACCGGCGAGCCCTATCCGGTGGAGAAGCGGCCCGGGGCGGCAGCCGTCGCCGACCCGACCGAGGCCGCCAACGCGCTGTTCCGCGGCGCGGTGGCGCTGACCGGGGAAGCGGTTGCGCTGGTCGCAGCCACGGGCCGGGCCACCATGTTCGGCGCGGCCGCCGCGACCCTCGCGGAGCCGCCGGAGGCCTCACCGTTCCAGCGGGACCTGCGCGCGTTCGGTCTGGTGGTCGCCCGGATGACGATCGCCCTCGTCGTGGCGGTCCTGGCCTTCCGCGTCGCCTTCGGCCGTCCCGTCCTCGACTCGCTGCTCTTCTCGGTGGCGCTGGCGGTCGGGCTCACCCCCGAACTCCTGCCGATGATCACCACCGTGACCCTGTCCCGCGGCGCCCTGCGCCTGGCCGAGCGGAAGGTGATCGTGAAGCGCCTCGCGGCCATCCACGACCTCGGCGCGATGACGATCCTGTGCACCGACAAGACCGGCACCCTGACCGCCGCCGAGATCGCCCTGACGCGCAGCCTCGACGGGGGCGGTCGCGACGACCCGCGGGCCGCCCGGCTCGCCGCCGTCGCGGCCNCGCGGTGCGGCGGCTGCGGCCGAGGCGGCCGACGTCGTCCTGCTGGTCGACAGCCTGGCGCCGCTCCCCGGCGCGATCCGGATCGCCAAGCGGGCGCGCGCGATCGCGCTGCAGAGCGTGTGGGTCGGCCTCGGACTCTCCCTCGGCGGCATGGTCGCCGCGGCGCTCGGTCGGCTCTCGCCGATCCAGGGAGCACTGCTGCAGGAGTTCATCGACGTCGCCGTGATCCTCAACGCCATGCGCGTGCTCGTCGTTCGAGCGGACGGGCCGGCGCCGCCGACGGGAACGGGTCCGCACCGCCCCTGACGTCGCGCGCGCCGGACCTTGCGATGGATCAAGGTTCCCGGAGCCGCCGAAGCTCAGGCTCGCACCGTCGGCACGACGCGTGGCGGAGGTGGACATGGACTGCGCGAACATCCTCGTCTCCGCCGATCTCGGCGAGCGGGCGCCGGACCGCATACGCGTCGCCGCCGGCCTCGCCCGCCGGTTCGGGGCCGCGCTCACGGGCGCGGCCGCCCACGCCGTGCCGGCACCGATCCTGGTGCGGGACGCCTGCGACGCCGCCGCGCAGGCAGCGCGCAACAGGGCGCAGATCCAAGCCCTCCTGGATCAGGCGCGCACGAGCTTCGAGCGCGCGGCCGGCGACGGCGTTCGGACCGACTGGCGCGCGGACTTCGCCGACGCGACCACGCATCTGGTCCAGCAGGCGCGGGCGGCGGACCTCGTCGTGGTGAGCCGTCGCGGACCGGGCGACGAGGATCCCGGGATGCTGGGTGTCGAACCCGGCCCGGTCCTGATGGAAGGCGGCCGGCCGGTCCTCGTCGTGCCGCCCAGGGTCGCCGGTCTCGCGGCGGCCCGCGTCGTTGTCGCGTGGCGGGACAGTCCCGAGGCGCGGCGGGCGGTATCGGCCGCCCTGCCCTTCCTGCGCGCCGCCGACCACGTCACCGTGGCGGCCGTCGGCGCGGGACTCCGGTATGAGAGCGCGGAGGACGTGGCCGGTCACCTCGCACGGCACGGCGCTCACGTCGCCGCGCACCGGCTGCAGACCGCCGACGACGACGGTTCGGAGCTCCTGCGCTTCGCCCGGCGGGCGGACGCGGACCTGATCGTCATGGGAGCCTACGGGCACTCCCGGCTGCGGGAATGGCTGTTCGGCGGCGTCACGCGCGACATCCTCGAGCGCTCGCCGATCTGCGGCCTGATGTGTCAGTGATGTCCGCCGTCCGCCTCCTCCGGGTGGCCGTCGCGCTCCATGGGCTCGCCGTTCCGGCCGCGGTGCGCGTGGCCCCGGCCGCGGGCGGGCGCTCGCGCACGCGGTCTGCGGGCGATGCCACGCGGTCCGCGCGACGGGCACAAGCCCGATGCCGGAGGCGCCGCCGTTCCGCGCGCTCGCCGGGCGCTTTCCGGTCGACGACCTCGCGGCCTACCGCGAGGCGCTGGAGCCGTGAGGCGGATGCAGGGTCGGCAGCGCGGTCGAGGCTTCGCGGATCCGGGTCGGAGGACGCCGCCATGGACGGGTCGCTTCTCTACGTCAGCCGTCGTCTGGCGACGCCAGCCGACGTCCGGGACATCGTCGAGGCCTCGCGGCCCCGGAACGGCCGCCTCCAGGTCACGGGAGCGCTCGTCGCATCGCGAAGCCGGTTCGCGCAGATCCTGGAGGGGCCGCGCCCCGGCGTGGACGCGCTGATGGACAGTATCCGGCGCGACGGGCGCCATGCGGGCGTCGAGGTTCTGCTCTACGACGACATCGCGCGGCGACGCTTCCCGGACTGGACCTTGGCCTATTCCGGCGCGTCCGTGTACGTCGACGGCCTGATTCGCGCGGTGACCGAGCGCGCGCAGGCCCGGCCGCATCCCGCCGACGTCCGCCGCCTGGTTCGCGGCATCGAGGATCTCGCGCGCGCCGGGCTCTGATGGGCCGGGCGCCCCCCCCCGGCGGGGGGCATCGGCCGAGCCCCGTCACTCGATGAAGCCCCAGCCGGCCTCCAGGGCGGCGAGTTCCTCCTCGCTGAACGGGCCGAGCCACGCCGCCCGGTTCGGGGCCCGCTCCTGGGCCGGCACCTCCGCGGCCTCGGGTTTCGTCGGCACGGACCGGGCCGGCGGGCGCGCGCGGCGGCGGGTCCGCCCGGGTTCGCCGCCGCCACTCCGTGAGGATCTGCGCTTSGCCATGGCGACCTCCCGGCTTCAGCGGGCGAGGAACAGCGGTGCCGGGCTGCCCCTCAGGAAGGAGCGCGTGACGCCACCGAAGAAGTACTCGCGCGTGGGCGAATGCCGGTAGGCGCCCATGACGATCAGGTCGGCCCGGTGCAGGCCGGCTTGCGCGCGGAGCGTGTCGGCCACGCTGTCGCCCTTCGGCAGGTCGGTGACGCTGACCTTGACCCCGTGGCGCGCGAGGTGGGGCGCGAACTCCGCGCCCGGGACGGCCTCGTAGATCTCCGCCTCGGTGCCGACCGAGACGATCTCCACCGCCTCGGCCGCGCGCAGGAACGGCAGGGCGTCGTTGGCGGCGCGCGCGGCCTGGGCACTGCCGTCCCAGGCCACGATGATCCGCCGCGCGGCGAACGCGTCGTGTCCGGGCGGCACGGCGATGACCGGCCGACCGCTCTGGAAGAGCGCCGCCTCGATCATCTCGCGGTCCAGGTCGTAGGTCCGCGGGCCGACATCCACGACCGTCAGATCGTGGAGGCGCGCCCGCGTGGCCAGACGGTTCACGATCTCCGGATAGGGCAGGCTCGGCACCTCCGTCGTGCAGACCACCCCGGCCTGCGCCGCGTCCCCGGCCGAGCGCTCCGCGATGGAGCGGGCCAGCGCGTCGAGGCGGCGATCCATGACCGACA
This sequence comes from Methylobacterium mesophilicum, assembly GCF_036441335.1. Classification (GTDB taxonomy): domain Bacteria; phylum Pseudomonadota; class Alphaproteobacteria; order Rhizobiales; family Beijerinckiaceae; genus Methylobacterium; species Methylobacterium mesophilicum_B. The sequence goes on along the minus strand of NZ_MLBW01000001.1, from coordinate 47,828 downwards.
GGCCCGCGTCGGCGAATTCGCCGAGCCACGCGTCGTCGCCCGAGAGTCGCCAGGAGGCCGACTGGATTGTGAGATGGGCGCCGGCGGCCTTGGCCAAGGTCAGGCCGTAGCCGATGGCCGACGACGCTGCCTCGTGCTCGCCTTCCACGGCGGTTCCGACGAGGATGTCGCGGATGCACGCGAGCTGCGATGGGGCGGATCTGGACATCGAGCGTCTCCGGTCTGAGCTGCCTCCATCGTTCCACCCGCCGCGGCCGGCCGGCCTTGATCCAGCTCAAGCGAGGTTCTCAGCACGGGACGATCGTCCGACCCCGTCGAAGAACGGTCCCCGTCCGAGGAATCCTCCGAAGCCGGCAGCCGGAGCGGCCGAACGGCTATTGCAAGTTGCAGAAACGCGGTAATTTCGCATCCGCCTGACGCACGAGGTCCGGGACGCGGCCACGAGGGGCACGCGACAGCGCGGCTCGCCGGACCGTCCAGAGGCGCGCGATGATGAAGCCCGTCGACACGCCCGACGCAGACCGGAACCGTATCGTCACCGCGGAGCGGGACGAGCTCTGGCAGACCCTCGACGACGTCGGCATCGGGATCTGGTCGCTCGACATTCCGACCGGTCGGGCCACCGTCTCGCCGACCTGCGCGCGGCTCTTCGGCGTTCCGCTCGAACGATTGACGACGTTCGCGGCCTCGCAGGCGCTGCTGCATCCGGACGATCGATCGGCCCGGGCCGCGGCGATCCAGCACGCCTTGCGCGAGGGCGGGAGCTACGAGGTCGATTACCGCGTCGTCCGGCCCGAGGGGACTGTCGGCTGGTTGCGCTCCCGCGGTCGGGTGAGCCTCGCCGGAGACGGACAGCCGGCGTGGCATCGCGGTGTCGTCCTGAGCATCGACGCGCAGAAGCGGGCCGAAGCGGAGCTCCGCGCCCGCGAGGCGCATCTGCACTCGATCCTCGATACAGTGCCCGAGGCCATGATCGTCATCGACGAGGCAGGCCTGATCCACTCGTTCAGCGCCGCGGCCGAGCGCCTGTTCGACTACCCGGCCGCCGAGGCTGTCGGACAGAACGTCCGCATCCTGATGCCCGAGCCCGTGCGGGGCGAGCACGACGGCTACCTCGAGCGCTATCGGCGCACGCGCGAGCGGCACATCATCGGCACCCACAGGGTCGTGACGGGCCGCCGGCAGGACGGATCGACGTTCCCGATGGAGCTCGCCATCGGCGAGACGCGCTCGGGCGGGAAGGCCTACTTCACCGGTTTCATCAACGACCTGACCGAGCGCCAGCATACCGAGGCCCGGCTCCACGAACTCCAGTCCGAGCTGGTCCACATGTCGCGACTCAACGAGATGGGCCAGATGGCATCGACGCTCGCGCACGAGCTGAACCAGCCGCTCGGAGCCATCAGCAACTACGCCAAGGGCTGCAAGCGCCTCCTGGCGCGTCCCGACCCGGAGAACATCGCCCGGGCACTGGAGGTGTTCGACAAAGCCGCCGAGCAGGCGTTGCGAGCCGGGCAGATCATCCGGCGCCTGCGCGAGTTCGTCGCCCGGGGCGAGGCGGAGAAGCGCGCCGAACCCGTCGCGCGGCTGATCGAGGAGGCGAGCGCGCTGGCTCTGGTCGGCGCACGTGAGCAGGGCATCGTGGCGCGCGTCGCCCTGGACGCGCGGGTCGGTTCGGTCCTGGCCGACCGGGTGCAGGTGCAGCAGGTCCTGGTGAACCTGATGCGGAACGCCCGCGAGGCCATGCAGCACAGCGAGCGCCGCGTCCTCACCGTGCAGGCGCGGCCGATCGGCCCGGACGCCATCGAGATCGCCGTATCCGACACGGGCCCGGGCATCGCGGACAGCATCGCCGACAGAGTGTTCCAGCCGTTCGTGACCACCAAGATAAGCGGCATGGGCGTCGGGCTCTCGATCTGCCGGACCATCGTCGAGGCGCATGGCGGCCGCTTGACCGTCGAGCGCAACGGCGCGGGCGGAGCGACCTTCCGGCTGACGCTCCAGGCGACGCGTGACGAGGACTGGCTCGATGGCACCTGACCTCGTGCACGTCGTGGACGATGATCCGGCCATGCGGGACTCCGTCGCCTTCCTGCTCGGGACGGAAGGCTTCGCGGTGCGGCTCTACGAGGCCGGATCGGACCTGCTCGATCGGCTGGTCAAGCCGGCCACGGGCTGCGTCCTGACCGACATCCGCATGCCGGGCATCGACGGGCTGGAGCTGCTCCGCCGCCTGCGGGGGGCCGGGTACCGGCTTCCCGTCGTCATGATGACCGGACACGGCGACGTGCCGCTCGCGGTCCAGGCCATGAAGCTCGGCGCCTGCGACTTCATCGAGAAGCCGTTCGATGACGAGACCCTGTTCCAGGCGCTCCGCACGGCCCTGCAGCGCGGCGCGTCGGCTGCCGCGGAGAACCCGGACCTCCAGGATTTCCTCCGGCGCGTCGAGACGCTGAGCGCGCGTGAGCGGCAGGTGCTGGACCATCTGGTCGCCGGCAGTACCAGCAAGGAGATCGGACGCGCCCTCGCGATCAGCCCCCGGACCGTGGAGATCTACCGGGCCAAGCTCATGTCCAAGACGCGGGCGGAAAGCCTGCAGGACCTGGTGCGCTGGTCGGTCCTGGCCGGCCTGACCTGACCCGGCCTTGAGGCAGGTCAAGGCCGGCGGCGGCGACACTCTCCAAGCTCGGCGCCGCAAGCCCTGACGCCCCGGCACCGGCGAACGCAATGCTCCCAGCCCCGTCGAACCTCATCTACGTCGTGGATGATGACCCGGCCATCCTGCACTCGACCCGCTTCCTGCTGGAGAGCGAGGGCCACAGGGTGGAGACCTTCGCCAGTGGGCGCGAGTTGCTGGCCGCGTTCCCCGGGCCGAACCCGACCTTCGTCCTGCTGGATCATGTCATGCCGGGGATGGACGGGCTCGAGGTGTGCGGCCGGTTGCGGGACCTCGATGCCGGCGTGCCCGTGATCCTGATCACGGGCCATCCGGATCCCGGCATCCGGACGCGCGCCAGCGCCGCGGGAATACCGCTGGTCGAGAAGCCGCTGGCGTTCGATGCCCTCATGGGCATGCTCGTCGCCGGCCCGGTCGCCGGGGCCTGCCCGCACTAGGACTCGCGGCATTCCCTCGCGGGCGGCCGGCCCGTCGACGCGGCGGTGCGCGGCCGCGAACCGCACGTCGATGAGGCGGGCCGTCCGCGGTCGGGCTGGCCGAGTGGCGGAGCGGCAGAACCTCCGCCGCACGGGATCCGGCCCGGTTCCGCGTCGAGGCCGGCCGCGCGCGCGCCCCGAGGCGCGCATGCGGTCCCGTGCAGCGGCCAGTACCGCTCCATGGCGAGATAGGTGAACGAGGCCGACCAGCCGATCAGGAGCAGGCCGTTGAGCGCCTCGATACCCGCCAGCAGCCGGGTATGCGAGGTCGGGAAATGGTCGCCGAACCCGAGGGAGGTGTAGGCCACCACGGAGAAGTACAGGCAGTCCTCGAAGGTCTCGACCGGCACGCCCGCGAAGGCGCCTACGCCCAGCCGGAGCACCAGCAGCCAGTAGGCTGCGGCGTAGATCCAGACCGCGACGGTGTGCCCGACGAAGCTCATGAGGACCACGGCCAGGATGCGGATCCGCGGCGGGACCGGGAGTTCGGACAGGTGCTCGGAGGTCAGCCGCAGCGTCTCGTAGAGTACCAGGATCGTGGATCCGACGAGGATGACGCTGGCCATCATGGCGAGGAGCATGGCGCTGGACCGGGTGGCTGATCCCGTCGACTCTGCTCCAGGCGGCGCAGGCTTCATTGATGGAGCGCAAGCCGCTCCGGTCCCGCGCGGTGATCCAGATCAAGGCGAGCGTCCGCGGGATGGCCCCTCCTCGCGGCAGCGCCCTGTCACGGACGCCGCAACACGGGAGGCGACGATGGCCGACGTGCGTGTAGCCGAGGAGCTCTGGTCGACCGGTACGCTGCCCGAGGGCATTCTGGAGCGGTGGCTCAAGGCGGACGGAGCGCGCGTGCGGGCCGGCGAGGCCGTCGCCGCAGTGCGGATCGGCGCGGCTTTGCACGACATCGCCGCACCGGCCGACGGCCAGCTGACGATCGTCGCGGCCATCGACGCGGTCGTCGACCCCGGCTGCATCATCGCCGAGATCCGGGCCTGACGCCCCGCCGCCGCGCTGGGGACCGCGCCGCCCGCCGGGAGGCGGGCGCGTCCTGATCGAGGACGGTCCGGCGGCGGGCCGACGGCAGTCCGCACGACGTCGTTTCGGCAGCCGCATCAATTGTCGCGACATCTAAACGCGCAACCTATCAATCAAGCCGAACAAGATATTGGACCAACGGTCGGCGGTGCGTCTATCTCGCGTTGGAACGAGGGATCACGCCATGTTCGACCTCGACCAGGACTATCCCCGCGACATGGTCGGGTACGGCCGGCACCGGCCGGACCCGGCTTGGCCGGGGGGCAAGCGCGTCGCCGTCCAGTGCGTCATCAACTACGAGGAGGGCGGCGAGAACTGCATCCTCCACGGTGACGCGGCGTCCGAGGCCTTCCTCTCCGAGATCGTCGGCGCCCTGCCCTGGCCGGGTCAGCGCCACACCAACATGGAGTCGATCTACGAGTACGGCGCCCGCGCCGGCTTCTGGCGCCTCTGGCGCGCGTTCACGCGCCGCAACCTCCCGGTCACGGTCTTCGGCGTCGCCTCCGCGATGCAGCGCAACCCCGAGGCCGTCGCCGCCATGGTGGAGTCCGGCTGGGAGATCGCCAGCCACGGCCTGCGCTGGATCGACTACCGCGACCACAGCCCTGAGGCCGAGCGCGCCGACATCGACGCGGCCGTCGCGCTCCAGGCGGCGCTGACCGGCAGCCGGCCCCTCGGCCTGTACCAGGGGCGGACCTCCGCGAGCACGCTCGCCATCGGCGCCGCCGAGGGCGGATTCCTGTACCTGGCCGATTCCTACGCCGACGACCTGCCCTACTGGCTGCGGATCGGCGGCCGTCAGCAGCTCGTCGTCCCCTACACCCTCGACGCCAACGACATGCGGTTCGCGACCGCCCAGGGCTTCAACAGCGGCGACCAGTTCTTCGGCTACCTCAAGGACACGTTCGACGTCCTGTACCGCGAGGGCGAGGCGGGACGGGGCGGCATCATGTCGGTGGGGCTCCACTGCCGCCTGGTCGGGCGTCCGGGGCGGATGGCCGCGCTGGAGCGGTTCCTCGACTACGTGGGCGATCACACCGACGCCTGGGTGACCACGCGGCTGGACATCGCCCGCCACTGGATCGCGGCCCATCCGCCGCGCGGCGGCTACCGGCCGACCCGCATGGGCCGCGCCCTGTTCGGCGCGGTCTTCGGCCCGGTCTGCGCCGGGCTGTCCGACGCGTCGCACGCGGCGGGCGCGGCGATGGCGGATCAGGTCTACGCGCGCGGCCTTCCCGCGGAGGCGGACGACCCGTCCGGGCTGGCCCGGCTCCTCGCGGAGTCCGCGGGTGCCCCGGCCGAGGCGGGCACTGCCCGGAGCAGACTCGAGGGGGTCATCGGGAAATAGAGACGCCGTCCAGCCCAGATACGAAGTTCACAATCTGGCCGAGGTCTGTTTTCGACCAACGCTTCACAGGATCAGGAGACGGAGAGTCATAGGTTTTGCATGGCGATCCCAGCGGGTCGTCAGCGTCACGGAAAAGGCCCGGCAACAGGGCTGCGCCAGTCAGGGAGAAACGCCATGTACGCACAGGTCGAGGGCGCGGGCATCAGCACGGCCGTGTCGGACGAACGGGAAGCCGTCGTCATCAAGCCGAGCTACGATCCGGATCTCGTGAACGAGGATCTCGCCCCGCTGCGCAAGCAGACCTGGGGCACCTACAACATCTTCGCCTTCTGGATGTCTGACGTCCACAGCGTCGGCGGATACGTGACCGCCGGCTCCCTGTTCTCGCTGGGCCTCGTGAGCTGGCAGGTGCTGGTCGCCCTGCTCGTCGGCATCGGGATCGTGCAGGTCTTCTGCAACCTCGTCGCCAAGCCGAGCCAAGTGACCGGGACACCGTACCCGGTGATCTGCCGCGCCGCCTTCGGAGTGAAGGGCGCCAACATCCCGGCGATCATCCGCGGGCTGATCGCGGTGGCGTGGTACGGCATCCAGACCTACCTCGCCTCGGCGGCCCTGACCGTGGTGGCCCTGCGCTTCTTCCCCGAGTTGGCCGTCTACGCCGACCTTAAGCAGTACGGCTTCGCGGGCCTCTCGGCCCTCGGCTGGGCCGCCTTCATGACCCTCTGGGTGCTGCAGGCACTGGTCTTCTGGCGCGGCATGGAGGCGATCCGCGTGTTCATCGACTGGGCCGGCCCGGCTGTCTACGTCGTGATGATCGCGCTCGCCGGCTACCTCGTCTACAATGCCGGCCTCGCCAACATCGGCCTGTCGCTCGGCGAGGTGAAGTATACCGGCTGGGACGCGCTGCCGGTGATGATCAACGCCGTCGCCCTCGTGGTCTCCTACTTCTCCGGCCCGATGCTGAACTTCGGCGACTTCTCGCGCTACGGTTCGAGCTTCGCAGCGGTGAAGCGGGGTAACTTCTGGGGCCTGCCGGTGAACTTCCTGGGCTTCTCGCTGCTCACCGTCATCACCGCCTCCGCCACCGTGCCGGTCTTCGGCCACCTGATCACCGACCCCGTCGAGACGGTGAGCCGGATCGACAGCACCTTCGCGGTGGTGCTCGGCGCCCTGACCTTCATGACGGCGACCATTGGGATCAACATCGTGGCGAATTTCGTCTCGCCGGCCTTCGACTTCTCGAACGTGTCCCCGCGGCGGATCTCCTGGCGGATGGGTGGGATGATCGCGGCCGTCGGCTCGATCTTCATCACGCCGTGGAACCTCTACAACAACCCGGCCGTGATCCACTACACGCTCGACGTGCTCGGCGCCTTCATCGGCCCGCTGTTCGGGATCCTGATCGCCGACTTCTACCTCGTGAAGAAGGAACACGTCGTCATCGACGACCTCTACACGATGAGCCCCGCCGGGACGTACTGGTACAATGGCGGGTACAACCGCGCCGCGGTGACGGCCATCATCCCATCGGCCCTGATCCCCGTGCTCTGCGTGATCCTGCCGGGCTTGGAGGGCGTGGCGAACTTCACGTGGTTCATCGGCTGCGCCCTGGGCTTCGCGATCTACACCGCCCTCATGCGCCGCCCCGCGGGCGCAGCCCGTCCTGCCTGAGCCCGTCCGGACCGGGGCCCGCCCCGGTCCGGATCGGAGACACGAACGGCCCGGCGGCGCGGCCTGACCCGCGCCGCCGGGCCTCCCCCGACCTCCCCATCCCCGGCCGGCTGCGTGCGGGCCTCTGCCCGGCCATCCGGCCGGCTCCCGCCACCCGAGGGCGCCATGCGGATCCTGCTGCTCAATCCGAACACCAGCACGTCTGTGACTGACCTCCTGGCCGGGCAGGTCGGGACGATGGCGGGCGCGGCCGCGACCTTCGTGCCGGCCACCGCGCGGTTCGGCGCCGCCTACATCGCCAGCCGGGCGGCCCTGGCCATCGCCGGCCACGCCGCCCTCGACGCCTTCGCGGAGCACGGCCGGGACTGCGACGCGGTCTTCCTCGCCTGCTTCGGCGATCCCGGGCTGCTGGCCCTGCGCGAGGTCTCGCCGGTCCCGGTGGTGGGGATGCTCGAAGCGTCGTGTCGTGAGGCCCAGCGGGTCGCCGCGCGCTACGCCATCGTGACCGGCGGGGCCCTGTGGAAGCCGATGCTCCGCGAGTGCGTCGCGAGCCTCGGCGTCGGCGACGGCCTCGTGGGCATCCGGGCGATCGCGCGCACCGGCGGCGAGATCGCCAAGGACCCGGAGGCAGCGCTGTCCGACCTCGCGGCCGCCTGCCGGGCCTGCGCCGAGGAGGATCGCGCCGAGGCGGTGATCCTCGGCGGCGCCGCCCTGGTCGGCCTCGCGGCCCGCCTGCAGCCGCACGTGCCGGTCCCGGTCCTGTGCTCGGTCACGTCGGGGGTGAAGGCGGTCGTCGCCGCCGCGGCGGCGCCCTACCGGCGCCCGCCCGCCGTCGCCGCGGACAATGTCGGTCTCGGCCACGCCCTCGCGACACTGCTCGCGCCGCGCGAAGCCATCGGCTGAGACGGGGCGGGCGGCCGCCGGCGCGAGACTGGCAGCCGTCCTGCATCGCTCGGAGTTTCAACCCCCCGTTCCGGATGGGGCAACCCTGTGGGGCCAGCCATGACGATCCAGGCGCACCACGCGACCGACGTGCCGGCCCTCGCGGCGCCCGCGCGCCTGGACGACGCCTACCGCCGGATCACGTGGCGGCTGCTGCCGTTCCTGATGGTCCTCTGGATCCTGTCCTGGATCGACCGGGTCAATATCGGCTTCGCCAAGCTGCAGATGCTGGCCGAGCTCCGCTTCAGCGAGACGGTCTACGGCATCGGCGCGGGGATCTTCTTCATCGGCTACTTCCTATGCGAGGTGCCGAGCAACCTGCTGCTGGAGCATATCGGCGCCCGCAAGACGATCGCGCGGATCACCCTGTTGTGGGGGCTCTGCTGCGTGGCGATGATGTTCGTCACCACGCCGGCGTTCTTCTACGTCCTGCGCTTCCTGCTCGGCGTCTTCGAGGCCGGGTTCTATCCGGGTGTCATCCTGTACCTGACCTACTGGTATCCGAGCGAGCGCCGGGCGAAGGTGTTCGGGCTGTTCATGTCGGCCTCGGCGCTGGCCGGCGTCATCGGGGGGCCGCTCGCGGGCGCGATCATGTCGGGGCTGCACGGCGTCAACGGCTGGTCCGGCTGGCAGTGGGTGTTCCTGCTCGAGGGCATCCCGTCGATCCTGGCCGGGATCGTCACCCTGTTCTACCTCACGGACCGGCCCGCCAAGGCCGGCTGGCTGACGGCGGAGCAGAAGGCGCTGGTCGAGGCCGACCTCGCGCGCGACGCCGCGGCCCTCGGCCACCGCGAGCACCGGATCCTCGCCTCGCTGAAGGACGCGCGCGTCTGGCAATGCATCGCGATCTTCTTCTGCATCGTCACGGCGAACTCGGCCCTGACCTTCTTCGGCCCGAGCGTGGTGCGCGATGCCGGCTTCACCGACCCGCTGACGGTCGGCTGGATCATGTCGGCCGCCTATCTCTGCGGCGGCGCCGGGATGATCCTCAACGGCCGCCACTCGGACCGGACCGGCGAGGCGCGGCTGCATTGCGGGGTCCCGGCCTTCGTCGGGGCGCTGGCCATCGCGCTCACCGGCGTGTTCATCGCGGGCGCCCCGGTCCTGGCGCTGGTCATGCTCGGCGTGGCGATCGTCGGCACGATGAGCGCGATCCCGGTCTTCTGGCAGATCCCCGGCCGCTTCCTCGCCGGGTCGGCGGCGGCGGCCGGCATCGCCCTCATCAACTCGGTGGCCAACCTCGCGGGCTTCGGAGCGCCGGCCGCGATGGGCTACCTGCGCGAGCAGACCGGCTCGGTCGCGACCGGCCTGTGGCTGGTCGCCGCCGTCGAGGCCGCGGCGCTCGTCCTGATCCTGGCCTTCGTCCCGCCGGCGACGCCGGAGATGGGGCGGCGCGCCCGGGCCCGCGCGGCGCRCGRGCCGGCGTGAACCGCAGCACGAGAGGGAGGCTTTCTTGGAACACGGACCCGATCGACACGCTCTGACGCGGCGCGGCCTCGTCGCGACGGGGCTCGGCGCCGCGGCCGCGGCTTCCNGCTCGACCGCGTCCGGGCGCTGGCCGCGGACGGTCTGCGCGGCATCGCGGTGGCCTCGCGCGCGGCCTCGACCGAGGCGGCCGATGCGGACGAGACGGATCTGGTTCTGGAAGGCTTCTGCGCCTTCGCGGATCCGCCCAAGGCGACCGCCGCGGCGGCCATCGCCCGCCTCGCGGCCGCGGGCGTCCGCGTGAAGATCCTGTCCGGAGACGATCCGGTCGTGGTGCACCGCTTGGCCGGGCTCGTCGGTCTCGCGGGCGAGACCGCGCTGTCCGGGGCCGAGGTCGCCGCACTCGGCGACGAGGCGCTCGCGGTGCGCGTGCGCGCAGTCGACGCGTTCGGGCGCCTCACCCCGGATCAGAAGGTGCGGGTGGTGCGCGCCCTCAAGGCCGACGGCGCCGTGGTGGGCTTCCTGGGCGACGGGATCAACGACGCGCCGGCCCTGCGGCAGGCCGATATCGGCCTGTCGGTGGAGGGCGCCACCGGCGTGGCCCAGGCGGCGGCCGACATGATCCTGCTCGCCCCCGATCTGGAGGTCGTGGCCGACGGCGTGGCCGAAGGACGCCGGACCTTCGCCAACATCCTGAAATACGTCCGCATGGGCGCGAGCTCGAACTTCGGCAACATGCTGTCCATGGCGGCGGCCTCGGTGGCCCTGCCGTTCCTGCCGATGCTGCCGACCCAGATCCTCCTGAACAACCTGCTCTACGACCTCTCCGAGGTCGGCATCCCCTTCGACGGGGTGCGGCCGCAGGCCACCGCCGAGCCGCAGATCTGGGACATGGCGCGCCTCGTCCGCTTCGCCGCCGTGATGGGCCCTCTCTCGTCCCTGTTCGACCTGCTGACCTTCGCGCTCCTGCTCGTCGTCTTCGGCGCGACGCCGGAGATGTTCCGCACGGCCTGGTTCCTGGAGTCGATGGCGACGCAGATCCTCGTGATCTTCGTCATCCGCACGGCCGGACGGCCCTGGCGCGACCGGCCGAGCCCCGCACTCGCGGCCTCCTCGCTCGCCGCCCTCGCGCTCGCCCTGACGCTGCCGTTCACGCCCGCGGGTGCGTGGTTCGGCTTCGCGCCACCGCCGGCCCCCGTGCTCCTGGCCGTCCTGACGATCACGCTGACCTACCTGCTCGTGGCCGAGGTGCTGAAACCCATCGTGCTCGGCGGCCACCCCGCGGCCGGGCAGGGCCGCGGCCGGCCGGGGCTGCAGCGTCCTTCCGGACCGGCCGGAACCTAACAGGGGATCGCCGCAATGCCGTTCGAGGATCAGAGCGCGGTCGAGACGTTCCTGCGGCGGTCGCTGGCCGACAGGGGCGCGGTGGAGACCGTGGCGACCCACATCTCCCGGCTCTTCCTGGCGGGCGACCGCGTGCTCAAGCTGAAGCGCGCCGTGCGCTTCCCGTATCTCGATTTCTCGACCCCCGAGCGCCGCCTCGCCGCCTGTGCGGCCGAGGTCGCGGTCAACCGCAGGACCGCGCCGGCGCTCTATCGCGAGGCCCGCCGGATCACCCGCGAGCCGGACGGCAGCCTGGCCTTCGACGGCGCCGGCGACCTCGTGGACGCCGTCGTGGAGATGCGCCGCTTCCCGGACGCCGACCTGTTCGACACGATGGCCCGGGACGGGCGCCTCGGGCCGGAGCACATCGCCGAACTCGCGCGGGTGCTGGCGGCCTTCCATGCCGGGGCGGAGATCCACCGCGCGCGGGGCGGGGCCGCTGCCATGGCGGCGCTCGTGGACATGAACGACGCCGCGCTCCGGGCGAGCGGCCTCGTGTCGGCCGACACCGCCGAGGCCCTCGCGGCGCGGTTCCGGGCCGTCCTGGCGCGGCACGCCCCGCTGCTCGACGCCCGCCGCGCCGCCGGAAAGGTCCGCCGCTGCCACGGCGATCTGACGCTGCGCAACATCTGCCTGTTCGAGGGCCGGCCGACGCCGTTCGACGGGATCGAGTTCAGCGAGACTATCGCGACGATCGACGTGCTGTACGACCTCGCCTTCGTGCTGATGGATCTCTGGCACCGCGACCGCCCCGACCTGGCGAACCTCCTGTCGAACCGCTACCTCGACGCGGCCGACGAGACCGACGGGATCGGCCTGCTGCCGTTCCTGATGGCCACGCGCGCCGTGATCCGCGCCCACGTCACGGCGTCCCGGGCGGCGGGCGCCGACGACGCGGGCAGCGCGCTGGCGGAGGCGCGGGCCTATCTCGACCTCGCGCGGGACCTGCTCGCGGACGCCCCCGCGTCCCTGCTGGCGGTGGGTTCGAGGGGAAATTGCCGTCAACCGCCGTTCGGCGCCCTGGGCGCCTGGGGTTGAAACAGGCCGGGTGGACGGACGGACCGGTGCGACGCGCCTCTTGCGCCTCCGGGGCACGCGCAGCTCTATGCTGGGCCGTGCGTCCGTCCATCGTGGTCCCGACCTCGATGGACGGACGCACGGCGCCCGGGGCCCGCCGCGTCGCCGTCGCGCCGCGCCTCGCGGGTGCTCTGCGACTCGCGCCTCACGTCCATGTCGGCCTCCCGGTGGCGGATGCCGGGGATCGTGCAGGCGGCCGGGATCGACGGCGTTGAGGTGGATCAAGGCGGCCCGGGACCGCGTCGGCAGGATGCCTCGCGTCAGCAGGACGGGAGCGAACGATGGCCCTGGTGCTCCGAACCACCTTGATCACGACGGTCGGCCGCGCGCGGGGGCCGGCCTCGCTCAGACCGAAGAACGACGCCGGTCGCCGGGTCGTCGCCGATGCGGCGCGCTACCGGTCCATCGGCAGCCTGCAGGCGCTGGGGCTCGCCGTCGCGGGCGTGGCGGTGACGCCGGCGCTCCTGTGGCTGGCCCTCTGAGGGACACGGCCGAGATCGGGGAGATGGGCGATGGACGACAAGACCGTGCACCAACACGTGCTCGACGAGCTGACCTACGCGCCGATGATCGACGCCGCGCAGATCGGCGTCACCGTCGAGAACGGCATCGTCACCCTCAGCGGGCATGTCCGGAGCTACGCCGAGAAGGGCATCGCCGAGCGCGTCGCGCTGCGGGTCCGCGGCGTCCGGGCCGTGGTCGAGCAGATCGAGGTCCGCTACCCGGACAATCCCGCCATCGGCGACGAGGCCCTGGCCGAGCGCTGCGCCCGGGTCCTCGAATGGGACGTGCAGATCCCGGACGAGGCGGTGACGCTCAAGGTCGAGCGGGGCTGCGTCACGCTCCAGGGATGCGTGCCCCATTACCACCAGAAGGCGGCAGTCGATCAGGCGCTGCGGCGGCTCGCGGGCGTCACCGACATCGTCAACCTCATCGCGGTCAGGCCGTCGGTGCGGCCGTCCGAGATCAAGGACAAGATCTTGGCGGCGCTGAAGCGGAGCGCGCGCGATCCCGACACGATCCGCGTCCACGTCGACGGTGACACGGTGATCCTGGACGGCTGCGTCGACGTCTGGAGCGAGCGCGAGCTGGCCGAGCGCGCCGCGTGGTCAGCCCCCGGCGTGCGCGCCGTCGAGGACCGCCTGACACTCGCGTGAGGTCGGTCCGGTGCGGGCCGTGGTCCACGCGGACGCGGCGGCAGACCCGACACGCGAGCCGGTCCCGGCACGGACGCGCGCACGGATCGGCTCGGCGCCCTCTCCGGGAGCCGCCACGCACGTGCCCCGATCCGCCCGGCCACGCGGGCCGGACCCGGGCCGGTCCCCAATCCACCCCGTTGAGCTGGATCAAAGCCCGGGCCGCGCGCGCGGGCCAGGGTGCCTCTGCCGGGCCGATCGCCCGGTCACGGGAGGCGATCATGCGGATCTCCAACATCTTGGTCTCGGTCGATCTCGGCGCGGCCGCCGCGGACCGCGTCCGGCTCGCCGCCGACATCGCCGCGCGCTTCGAGGCCACCCTGACCGGCGTCGCCGCACGGCAGCTCGTCACCATGATCCCGGTCGAGAGCGCCGACGCGTCGGAGCGCGTCTTCGAGATCGAGGAGACGCGGGCGAAGGAGGAGTTGGCCGAGGCGCGGGCGCTGTTCGCCCGCGAGGCGGGCGACCGGGTCAGGACCGCGTGGCGGGGCGTACTGGCCGAGCCCCTGGCCTACCTGGTCGAGCAGGCCCGCGCCGCCGACCTCGTCGTGGTGGGCCGCCTCGGCCCGGCCGACGGCGACCCCGGGTTGATGGGCGTCGCCGCAGGGGGCCTGCTGATGGAGGTGGGGCGGCCGGTCCTCGTCGCACCGCCCGGGATCGAGCGCCTCGCCGCCAAGCGGGTCGTCGTGGCCTGGAAGGATACCCGCGAGGCCCGCCGCGCCGTCCACGACGCCTTGCCGTTCCTGGTCCGGGCCGATCAGGTCCACGTCGCGGTGGCCGGTCAGGACGCGCGACGGGACGGTGCGGCCGACGTCGCCGCGTACCTCGCGAGCCACGGCGTCAGCGCCGCCACCCACCTGCTGCACCAGCCCGCGATCGGCGCCGCGGACGAGATCCTCCGGTTCGCCCGGCGGGAGGACGCGGACCTCATCGTCATGGGTGCCTACGGCCATTCCCGACTGCGCGAGTGGGTCTTCGGGGGCGCCACGCGCGACATGCTCCAGGGCACGTCCCTCTGCTGCCTGATGAGCCACTGATGCGCGCGGCCCCGATCCTGCGCGCCGCCGTCCTGGCACCCGCGCTCGTCCTCCTCGCCGCGCCCGCGGCGGCCTGGGACCGGCAGGTGCGACAGGGCGAAACCCTCGCCCGGACCAGCTGCGCCCGGTGCCACGCGGTGGGGCGTGTCGGGGACAGCCCGCTGCGCGCCGCGCCGCCGTTCCGCGACCTGCACAAGCGCTACCCGGTCGAGGATCTCGCCGAGGCGCTCGTCGAGGGCATCCGGACCGGCCACCCGAGCATGCCCGAGTTCCGCTTCGACCCGGATCAGGCGCAGGACCTGATCGCCTACCTGAAATCCCTGGACCGCTGAGGAAGAACCGCGATGTATCTCCGCTGTCTTCTCGTCCCGACCGGGCCGGGGCTCGACGCCACGCATCGGCTGGACGCCGCGCTGCGGCTCGGCCGGCGCCTGCACGCGCACATCGCCGTCGCCTTCGTAGCGCCGGGCCCCGAGCACGTGCTCGCCGGCATGGCGAGCCTCGCGCACGTGGACGGCACCACCATCGAGGCCATCCGGCAGGGGGTGCGGGAGGCGGCGGCCGACGGCAGGGCGGCCCTGGCGGCGTGGTGTGCCCGGGAGGGCGTACCCCTCGTCGCGGGCTCCGATCGCCTGGACGCCACCTTCGCGACCTGGACCGAGCTGTCGGGGGAGGTCGAGCCGATCCTGACGCTGCGCGGGCGGGTCAACGACCTCGTCATCGTCGACCGGCCCGATCCGGCGCGCGCCTTCACCACCCGGGCGCTCGACACGGCCCTGTTCGCGATCGGGCGACCGACGCTGATGGTCGGCGAGGCGGTCCCGTACGACCTGCTCGATCACGTCGTGGTCGCCTGGAACGGCAGCCTGGAGGCCACGCGTCTGATCTCCCAATCCATCGCGCTGCTGCACGACGCCGCCCGCGTGACAGTCGTCCACGCGCCGACCGAGCGCTTCGAAGAGGCGCGCGCGGCCGACCTCTGCGCCTACCTGCGCTGGCACGGGATCACCGCGGAGGCCGTCAGCCTGCCGGTCGACGACGGGACGCCGGTCGGCGCGGCGATCCTGGCCGAGGCGGAGCGGCGGAACGCCTCCATGCTGGCGCTGGGCGCCTACACCCACAGCCGCGTGCGCGAGTTCCTGCTGGGCGGCGTGACCCGCCACGTGACCGAACACGCGCGCATCCCGGTGCTTATGACGCACTGAGCGCGCGCTTCGCCGCCGATCCTCCCCGGTCCTCGATGCCGCCGCGGGTGTCGGGATACCCCGCGGGCGGGTCGGCCGGCGCGTCTCCGCCGAGGGTGGGTTGCCGGGCAGGGGTCACGGCTACCGATCAGCCCGCGCGTTCGCAGGCGGATCGTTCGACACCCGCGAGGGGGCGGAGGCGAAGGGCGTCACCGCGTCTGGAAGCGCGCGATCAGGCCCGGGGCCGCCTCGCGGATCAGCCCGAGGAAATTGTCGATGACCGGATTTCGCCGCTTGTGATGCAGCGCGTAGACGTCGGCCGACAGGAAGGGCGGCTCGATCGGCAGGACGACGACGTCCGGATGCCTCGGTCGGCCGACGAATTCCGGGATGATGGCGAGGCCGAAGCCCGCCGCGACCAGGTTGATCAGCGACGAAGCCTCGCGGACCTGCTGCGAGATCCGCGGGGTGAACCCCTTCTGAATGCAGCCTTGGTAGATCTCCGCGGCGAAGCGCGAGCTGTCGAGGCCGAGCGAGATCAGCGGCTCGCTGCGGAGGATGTCGACCGGGACGCTCCGATTGTCGGCGAGGGCGTGCTCGCGCGGCACGGCCACGCAGAGCCGTTCCGGCCACGCCATCTGGGCGACAAGGTCCGGGTCCTCGGGGGGACTGCGCAGGAAACTCAGATCCGTCCGGTTCGCCTTGAGGGCCACGATCTGGTCGGCCGGCGCCATCTCGTGGATGCGCACGTCCACCGCCCGGAAGCGCTGCTCGAAGGCCCGGATCAGGCATCCCGCCGGTCCCGCGAGGACGGAACTCGTCATGCCGATGTTGAGGATGCCGGCCGTTCCGGTGCCGATCGTCCGCGCCCGGTCGACGGCGTCGGCCACCTGCGCGAGGACCGCCCGCGCGTTCCCGAGGAAGTCCTCGCCGGCGGCGGTCAGGACGACGCGTCGGCTCGAGCGCTCGAACAGGTTGACGCCGATCTCCACCTCGAGATCGCGGATCTGCTGGCTCAACGGCGGTTGCGACACGCCCAGGCTCTGGGCGGCGGCGGTGAAGCTGAGATGCTCCGCCACGGCAGCGAAGTAGCGAAGATGCCGGAGCTCCATCGGCCAAACCATAGGAATTTCGAATGAATTGGAGCACGGAAGCCATTTTGCGTCTAGACGCTCGCCGGCACGCGGTTCGACCAGCGCGTTCCGTGCCCGCTGGCCCCGTGATAGGGCCGGCCGGCATTCCATGACCGTCGCGCGCGGGCCCGCCGCGGGCCGGCACGGCCGTCAGCGCGGTCAAGTCTCGCCGGGGTGGAGTCCGACGCGCTCCGCGGCGAAGCGCTCGCGGAGCCAGGCCGCGGCGGGGCCGCAGGGGCGCTGCTTGTGCCAGACCAGTTCGAGGGCGATCGGCCAGTCGCCCTGATCGAACTGGAGGTCCGGCGTCACGAGGTACGGCGCCGTGAGGGACGCGGCGATGACGTGGTCGGTGACGAAGGCCCAGCCGATCCCGTGCTTCACCATCTCCAGGATGACCCAGTGGCTCTCCACCCACCACACCTCGGCGGCGACCCGCAGGCGGCGCTTCTCCGCCCCGTCGCCGCGGGCGGCCACGAGGATCTGGCGGTGGCGCTTCAGCTCCTCCCACTCCACCCGCGCCTTCGCGAGCGGGTGATCGCGACCGCAGACGAGCTTGAGCGGCACCCAGCCGATGGTCTGGAACCCGAGTTCCGTGGGAAGCTCCTCCTGCCGCCACATGACGCCCAGGTCGGCGGCGCCCGACTGAACCATGCGGCTGACATCCTCCATCAGCGGGAAGAGCAGCTCCAGTTCCACGAAAGGGAAGCGCCGGGCGAAGCTCGCGAAGAGGGCGCCGAGGGCGTGCTCGGGGTAGAGCTCGTCGATGGCGACCACCAGCCGGTTCTCGACCCCCTGCTCCAGGCTGCTCGCGACGCCGATCAGGTGCTCCCGCCGGTCGAGCACCACGCGGGCCTCCAGCAGCAGCCGCTCCCCCGCCGGGGTCAGCACCGGGTTCCGGCCCGCGCGGCTGAACAGCGCCAGCCCCAGATCCGCCTCGAGGTTGGCCACCTGCGTGCTGACGGCCGACTGCGCCTTCCGGAGCACCCGCGCCGCGCCCGAGAAGGATCCGGCCTCCGCCGCGGCCACGAACGCCTGGAGCTGCTCGAGCGACACCGCCATCTATCGGATTCTCAGATAGTTTCTAACTTGCGGATCGCCTTGTCGCAGATGAGAGAGCGGCCGATCAATCCGCCTCTCGAGAGCGAGACCATGCGCACCACCCGCGACCGTATCCGCCACGCCGTCCTGTTCGAGGTGATCGGCCTGCTCCTCATCGTCCCCCTCGGGACCGCGGCCTTCGGCCTGCACACCGCCGACATGGGCGTGATCGGCATCGGCAGCGCCCTCGTCGCGACGAGCTGGAACTACGTCTACAATCTCGGCTTCGATCGGGCGATGCAGCAGCTCGCCGGCCACACCCGCAAGACCCTCGTCCTGCGGGTCGCCCACGCCGTGCTGTTCGAGGCGGGACTACTCATGATCCTGCTGCCGCCGATCGCGTGGTACCTCGGCATCGGCCTGGTCGAGGCCTTCTTCATGGATCTCGCGATCGCGGCGTTCTACGTAGCCTACGCCTTCGTGTTCAACCTGGCCTACGATCGAACCTTCCCGCTGCCGGGCTGGGCTGACGCGGCCGTCGAGCCGTCCCGCTGACGGGGGCTGTCGGAGCCGCGTGGGGAAGCGATCGATCCTCCGCGCGGGCGAGATCGGCCGTCTTCGGGCCGTGTTGAGACTCCGCGCGTGCCGGACCCGGCGGGGCGCTGCTACCGCGGCATCAGCGCGGTGAGCGCCTTCTGGAGCAGGTCGGGCCGGACCGGTTCGTGGATCAGAGGGACCCCGCCGTCCAAGGCCTCCCGCAAGCGAACGGGCGCCGTGTCGCCGGTGATGAGGATCGCTTCCTGCGCCACTCCGGATCCTGTCTGGAGTAACCGCACAGGCGCCGTCACCGGGCATAGACCAGTCCATCTGGACTGGTCCACGGAGCCGTCCCGGTCAGCTAAGCTCCTGTCCGAGGAATTCGATCGGCCGATCTCGGTCGCTCTAGCGTCCGGCCTTGCGTCCGGCCGAACTTTCGTGGCCGCCCGGCGGGGGCGGCCCCGGCCGCGCGGCGTCCGGTCCGTGAAGGTCTGATCCGGTGCCGAGCCAGAGCCCGTCCGGGGCGGCCTCGATCGCGAACAGGCGCAGGGCGCGGAACGACCAGCCCGGCGAGACGGCCCCGTCTCGGAGGTCGAACGAGGCCTGGTGCCGGGGGCAGAGCAGCCGGCCCGCGACGCAGCGGCCGAGGGCGAGGTCGGCCCCTTCGTGCGGGCAGGCGCGCTCGGCGGCCACGATCCGGGCCCCGGCCCGGACGAGGAGCAGCCGGTGGCCGCCCGCGGCGACCGGGAGCAGATCCCGGTCGCCGAGAAGGTCGTTGGGGCCGAGGCGGATCCGGCCCGCCGGATCCCGCTCAGCCACCGAGATAGGCGTCCCGGACGTGGGGATCGGCGATGAGGTCCTGCCCGCGCCCCTCGAGAACGATCCGGCCGGTCTCGAGCAGGTAGGCGTAGTCGCAGAGTTCGAGGGCCGCGAAGGCGTTCTGCTCGACGAGCAGCACGGTCGTGCCGACGTCGCGGATCGCCCCGATCACCGCGAACATCCGCTCGACAATGTTGGGGGCGAGCCCCAGGGAGGGCTCGTCGAACAGCACGAGCTTCGGGCGCCCCATCAGCGCGCGGCCGATCGCCAGCATCTGCTGCTCGCCGCCCGACAGCGTGCCGGCCGCTTGGTCGCGGCGCTCCGCGAGGCGCGGGAACTCCCCGTAGATGCGCTTCAGATCCGCCGCGACCGCCGCCCGGTCGCGGCGCAGATAGGCGCCCATGGCGAGGTTCTCGGCGACCGTCATCTGCGGGAAGACGCGCCGGCCCTCCGGGCAGTGGGCGATGCCCGCCGCCAGGATCCGGCGGGGCTCGGCCCCCGCGATGTCCCGGCCGTCGAACCGGATCGCGCCGGAGCGCGGCGGGACGAGGCCCGAAATCGCCCGGAGCGTCGTGGACTTGCCGGCCCCGTTCGCACCGACGAGGGCCACGAGCTGGCCCTCGCGCACGTCGATCGTCAGCCCCTTCAGCGCCGTGACGTGGCCGTAGCCGCAGACGAGGTCGCGGATCTCAAGCATGGACCGCCTCCTGCGCGGCGGCGGCGGCCTGCCGGGCGGCGCTGCCCTGGCCGAGATAGGCCTCGATCACCGCCGGGTCGGTGCGGATCCGGTCCGGCGGCCCCTCGGCGATCAGGCGCCCGTAGTTGAGGACGACGATGCGGTCGGAGACCTCCATAACCATCGGCATGTCGTGCTCGACCAGCAGGATGGTGACGCCGCGCTCGCGGATCTGCCGGACCAGCCGCACGAAGACCCGCGTCTCGGAGGCGTTCATCCCCGAGACCGGCTCGTCGAGGAGCAGCATGGCGGGCTCGGTGGCGAGCGCCAGCGCCACCCCGACGAGGCGCTGCTCCCCGTAGGCGAGGGCACCGGCCTTCTCGTGCGCCCGGCCGGCGAGCCCGACCCAGTCGAGGAGCGCCGCGGCGCGGGTGCGCAGCTTCCGCTCGCCGGCCCCCGCGCGGCCGAGGAGCGCGTCGAGAACGGGCGCGCGGCCCGCCGCGGCGCCCATCTGGTGCAGGCCGATCATCACGTTGTCGAACACCGTGTCGTCCGGGAAGACGCTGGTGCGCTGGAACGTGCGGGCGAGGCCGAGCCGCGCGATCGCGTGCGGCGGCAGGCCCTTCAGGGACGTGCCGCGGAATCGGACATCGCCCTGGCTGGGCTTGAGGAAGCCGGTCATCACGTTGAAGGCCGTCGTCTTGCCGGCCCCGTTCGGGCCGATCAGGCTGACGATCTCGCCCGCATGGACGTCGAAATGCAGGTCGGCGATGGCGATGAGACCGCCGAAGCGCACGCCGACATGCTCGACCGAGAGGATCGCGCTCATCGCTGCACCGCCGGATTGACCTCGAGGACGGGCGCGGCCGGGGCCGGCCGCCGGCGGCCGAGCAGCGCCGCCAGACCCGGCACGATGCCCCGCGGCATCACGAACAGGATCACGATCAGCACGAGGCCGTAGACGATCCACTGCGCCTCCGGCGCCATGACCGGACGGAGCGCCACCGGCAGCAGGCCGAAGATCAGGCCGCCGACGACCGGGCCCATCAGGGTGCCCTTGCCGCCCGCCACCACCATGATGACCATGCTGACCGTGGTGGCGAACAGGAACACGTCGGGATCAATGATCCGCAGGTAATGGGCGTAGAGGCTGCCGGCCGCGCCGGCCATCGCGGCCGAGATCACCGCCGCCACCGTCAGCGTGCGGGTGGCGTTGATGCCGACCGAGAGCGCCAGCGGCTCGTTCTCCTTGAGGCCCCGCATCGCCCGGCCGAAGCGCCCGCCGATCAGGCGGGCGATCACGGCGTAGCAGAGCGTGCCCACGGCCAGCACGAGGTAGTAGTTCTGGAGCTTGGTCTTGAGGGTCCACATCCCGAGGCCGGGCAGGCCGAGGGTGATGGCCGGGATGTTGGTCAGCGCCAGCGGCCCCTGCGTCAGCTCCACCCAGTTGAGCGCCACGAGCCGCACGACCTCGGCGAACGAGATCGTCACGATCACGAAGTAGGCGCCCCGCACCCGGAAGGAGAGCCGCCCGATCAGGTACCCGCAGCCGCCCGCCGCCACCGTCGCCAGCAGGAGGCCGGCCACCGCCGGCCAGGGCTCGTGGACCGCGCGGATCCCGAAGCCGAGATCCACGTCGAAGCCGAGGCTGGTCAGCGCGCTGACATAGGCGCCGATCCCGAAGAACGCGATGTGGCCGAGACTGAGCTGCCCGGTGAAGCCGAGGAGCAGGTTCAGGCTCATGGCGCCGATCGTCAGGATGCCCGTCACGATCAGCGCGTTGAGGAGGTAGGGGTTGGCGCCGAGCCCAAGGGGCAGGACCACGAGGCCGGCGAGCAGGGCGAGGGGGAGGAGCCGGATCATCCGATGCGCTCCGCCTTGGCGAACAGTCCGGTGGGCCTGCAGAGCAGGACCGCGATGATGATCAGGAAGCCCATCGCGTCCCGGTAGCCGGAGGAGACGTAGCCGGCGCCCAGCTCCTCGGCGAGCGCCAGGATGAAGCCGCCGATCGCCGCGCCGGTGACGTTGCCGAGCCCGCCCAGGATGACGATGGCGAAGGCCTTCAGCTCGGCGAGGCCGCCCATCTGCGGGAACACCACGTAGACGGGCCCGAGCAGGGCGCCGGCGGCCGCGGCGAGCGACGAGCCGAGGGCGAAGGTGGCGGTGTAGATCCGGCGGACATCGACGCCCATCAGCGCCGCCGTGTCGGAATCCTGGAAGGCGGCGCGCATGGCGAGCCCGAGCTTGGTCCGGTTGATCAGCGCGTAGGTGAGCGCGATCAGCGCGAGCGCCGCCCCGAGCACGAACAGCCGCAGCCACGACACCGAGACCGGGCCGACCTGGAGCGGCGCCTCGGGGAAGGGCGAGGGGATCGCCTTGGCGACGCCGCCGAAGGTCCAGAGCGTGCCCGATTGCAGGATGATGCCGGCGCCGATCATCACCAGCATGGTGGTGTCGATGTCCGAGCCCCGGAACGGGCGCAGCAGCACGAGCTCGATCGCGGCCCCGAGCAGGAGCCCCCCGAGGATCGCCACCGGCAGCGCCAGGAAGAAGTTCAGGCCGAGGGCGGCGACAGCCAAGTACATCACGTAGGCGCCGACCGTGTAGAGCGCGCCGTGGGTGAAGTTCACGACGTTCATGATCCCGAAGATCAGCGTCAGGCCGATCCCCAGCAGCGCGTAGGTGCCGCCGAGGATGAGCGCGTTGACGAGGTGCTGGATCAGTTCGGTCATGAGCTTCTCCTGGCAGGTCGCGTGCCGGATGACCGGCGCCTCATGCCCTGCGGGGACACGGGGATTGCCAATTCGGGACCAGGCATCGCGCGTCTCCCTGTCCGGCAGCTACGACGTTCGCGCATTTCTGGTCGCGACGCGCTCTCCTCCCCCTTGTGGGGAGGAGTTGGAGGTGGGGGTGGTGCAGGCTTGGGCGGTGCGGTGCCTTCTGCACCACCCCCACCCCTGGCCTCTCCCCGCAGGGGGGAGGGGAAAAGCGTCTGCCTTTTAATCCCTTGGCGTACGGCAGAGATGGGGGATGAGGGAGGGCGC
This sequence comes from Methylobacterium mesophilicum, assembly GCF_036441335.1. Classification (GTDB taxonomy): domain Bacteria; phylum Pseudomonadota; class Alphaproteobacteria; order Rhizobiales; family Beijerinckiaceae; genus Methylobacterium; species Methylobacterium mesophilicum_B. Next base: position 25,130 of record NZ_MLBW01000001.1, on the reverse strand, counting down.
GCGGCGGCAGCCCTACAGCGTCGGCACGATCACTTTCCCGTCCTTGATCTCGATGAGGTAGACGTCGGGCTTGCTCTGGCCGCTCTCCTTCCCGGCGGGGCCGGCCTTGGCGAAGTGGATCGGCCCGTTGAGACCGACGAAGTCGACCGACCAGAACGCCTTGGTGATCGCGGCCGGATCGACCGACCCCGCCTTCTCGATGGCGTGGGCGATCGCGCGGATGCCGTCGTAGCCGCGGAAGCTCTCGGTGACGCCGGCGAAGTCGAAGCCGCGCTTCTTCCACGCGGCGATGAAGGCCTCGGTGGCCTTCGGGTCCGGCGTCTTGTCGGGCGACCAGGGCAGGAAGGTCGTGAGGTGCATCGTGCCGTCGGCGGCCGCGCCGGCCTGCGCGATGATCTGGTCCGGATTCTGGGATCCGCCGGTGGTGATGACTCGCTTCTTCAGGCCGAGCGCCGCCATCTGCTTGAACAGCAGCACGAGCTGATCGACCGAGCTCGTGATCATGATCGTGTCGGAATCAGACGCCTTCAGCTTGGCGAGCTGGGCGCTCATGTCCTGCGCGCCCTGGTCCATGGTCTCGACGAGGCCGACCGTGACGCCCTTGTCCTTCAGCATCTTGCCGAAATCGGTCGCGGCGCCGCGGCCGAAATCGTTGTTGAGGACGAGGAAGTCGACCTTCTTCATGCCGAGGCGATCGACCATCGGCGCGAAGGTCGCGGCCTCGAGTGACGAGGGCGGCGAGATCCGGAACACGTAGGGGTTGCCGGAGGTCGTGATCTTGCCGGACGAGGAGGTCTCGACCAGCATCGGCGTCTCGTAATCCGCGAGCTTGGGCATCACGGCGAGCGTCAGGCTGGAGCCCCAGGCGCCCATCATCACCGGGGTCTTGTCGCTGGTGATCAGCTTCTCGGCAACCGCGGCGGCCTCGGTCGGGTTGCTCTTGTTGTCCTCGATCACGAGTTCGATTTTCTTTCCGTGGACGCCGCCCTTGGCGTTGATCTCGTCGGCCGCGATCTTGGCGCCGTTGACCACGTAGGTACCCGAGGCCGCGAACGGCCCGGTCAGGGGTTCGTTGACGCCGATGCGGATCGCCTCCGCCCGGACGCCCGTCGCCGTCAGCGCCAGGAGGATCGCGGTCGTGAGGGTGAACCTGCTGGGCATTCGCGTGTCTCCGGTGGATTGAGGCGGAAGGGGATCAGGCGCGGCCGAACCACGCCGCGAGGCGCGCGCGGGCGAGGCCGAGGAGCAGGCGGAGCGGGTTGAGACCGGCGGGCACCGGCGCCGCGACGCCGGAGAGCCGGGCCTCGAGGTTGCGGGCGAACTCCGCCGCGATGCGGCCGGCGAGGTCGCGCACGAGGCCGGGGCGGCCGAACTGCGCGAGCGGCCCGGTCAGGGTGTAGCCGACGTCGAGTTCGACCCGGGCGGTGTCGGGCATCGGCCCGGCCTCGACCCGGTAGCGGATCCGGCCCTCGGTCGCCGAGCGGCCGCCCGCGTCGGTGNGGCCGCGGCCGGCGCCGGGCTCGAGGCGCACCGCCCCGATGGCGTGGGCGAACTCGCCGATCTTCGCGCAGTGCTTGACGTAGCCCCAGGCCGCGCCCGCCGGCAGCGCAGGGACGCGCACCGCGACCAGGATCTCGTCCGCACCGAGGGCGACCGCGAGGGCGCCGGTCACGAAGCGCTCCACCGGCAGGGTGCGGCGCCCGTTCAGCCCCGCGATCTCGACCTCGGCGCCGAGGGCCGTCAGGGCGCTCACCCAGTCGGCGGCCGGATCGGCGTGGACGAGGCTGCCGCCGACCGTGCCGCGGTTGCGCACGGGCCGGTAGGCGATCGCGGCCGCGACCCGCCGCAGCGCGCCGCCGGTGAGGTCCGGGACGCGCCCGTCCTCGACGTCGGCATGGGTCACGCAGGCCCCGAGGACGAGCGTGTCGCCCTCGACCCGCGCCGTCCGGAGTTCGGGCACGCCCGTGATGTCGAGGATCAGGCTGGGCTCGACGAGGCGCAGATTCAGCATCGGCCCGAGGGACTGGCCGCCCGCGATCAGCTTCACGCCCGCGGGGGCTTCGGCGAGGCGCGCCAGCAGCGCGGGCAGGCTGTCGGGGCGCTCCCAGGCGAAGGCCGCGGGCTTCATGCGGCCTCCCGCGCGGTCACGGCGGGGGTCTTGGCGGCGAGCACCGCCTCCACGATCCGCCGGGGGGTGACGGGCGCGTGCAGCAGCTCGACACCGAGCGGCGCCAGCGCATCGTTGACCGCGTTGGCGAGCGCCGCCGGGGGCGCGATGGCGCCGCCCTCGCCGATGCCCTTCTGGCCGAAGCGCGTGTAGGGCGAGGGCGTCTCCATGTGGTCGATGCGCGCCATCGGCACGTCGGGGGCGCCCGGCAGGAGGTAGTCGACCAATGTCGAGGCCAGCGGCTGGCCGCGGGCGTCGAAGCGCATCTCCTCGAACAGCGCCGTGCCGATGCCCTGCGCGAGGCCGCCGTAGATCTGGCCGTCGACCACGAGGGGGTTCACCAGCGTCCCGCCGTCCTCGACGATGACGTAGTCGAGGATCTCGACCGCCCCGAGATCGGGATCGACCGCCACCACGGCCGCGTGCGCCGCGTACGAGAAGGTGCCGGAATCGCGCACCGGCTTGTAGCCGGCGGTGACTTCGAGGCCGCCCGGATCGGTGTCGGGCGCGAGGTCCTGCGGGCGCCGGTACCACGTGCGGGCGATCGCCTCGAGCGGGACGTCGCCGGAGGGGCCGACGACGTGGCCGCCCTCGAACCGGCATTCCTCCGGCCGCGCCTGGAGCAGGTGGGCGCCGATCCGCACGGCGCGGTCGCGCAACGCCTCGCAGGCCGCCGCCACGGCGCCGCCCGCCACCACCATGACACGGGAGCCCCAGGAGCCGGTGGAGTAGGGGGTCATGGCGGTGTCCCCGTGGACGAGGCGGGTGCGCGCCACCGGGACGCCCAGGATCTCGTGGGCGACCTGGGCCAGCGTCGTCTCCAGGCCCTGGCCGTGGGAATGGGCGCCGATCCGCAGCTCCAGACCGCCGTCCGGGGTGAGGCGGGCGCTCGCCTGCTCGTGGCCCGGCACCATCGGGATGCCCCAGCCGGAATAGACCGAGGTGCCGTGCGCGGCCTGCTCGCAGTAGATCGCGAGGCCGAGGCCGATCCGGCGGCCGTCCGGCTCGCCCTGACGCTGGCGGGCGCGGATTGCCTCCACGTCGACGGCCTTCAGCGCCCGGGCCAGCGCCTCCGGGTAGTCGCCGCTATCGAAGTGCTTCTTGGTGATGTTCTCGAACGGCATCTGCTCGGGCCGCACGAGGTTCTTCTCTCGCACCGCCTCGGGCGGGATCCCGGCCGCGCGGGCGACCGCGTCGAGCACGAGTTCCAGGGCGAAGCAGACGCCGGTGCGCGCGACGCCCCGGTAGGGCAGGATCGGGCATTTGTTGGTCGCCACCGACCATGTCCGGCAGCGATAGGCCGGGAAATCGTAGGGGCCGGGCAGGATGCTGGCGACCTGCGCGGCCTCCAGGCAGGCCGAGAACGGGTAGGCCGAGTAGGCGCCGGAATCGACGGTGGCCTCGCAGTCGATGCCGCGCAGGGTCCCGTCCCGCTCCGCGTAGGCGGTGATGCGGTAATGGTGCTCGCGGCAATTGGCGTTGGCGGTCAGGTGCTCGCGCCGGTCCTCAAGCCAGCGGACCGGGTGGCCGCAGCGGAGCGCGAGCCACGCGAGCGCCACGTCCTCGGCGAGCAGGATCGCCTTGTAGCCGAAGCCGCCCCCGACATCCGGCGAGACGATGCGGATGCGGCCCTGCTCAATCCCGAGGCATTCGGAGAGGCCGTTGCGCACGATGTGCGGCATCTGGCTCGCGGTGTGGACGACGAGCTGGTCGAGGCGGTGATCGAGCTGCACCACGGTGCCGCGGCCCTCGATCGGCGCCATGCACTGGCGCCCCGTCGAGATGGTGCGGCTCACCTTGATCGGCGCGTCGAGGGCGTCCTCGATGCCGACATCGACCAGGGTCTCCAGGAAGACGTTGTCGCCCCAGTGCTCGTGGACGAGGGCGGAGCCCGGCGCGCGCGCGGCCAGCATGTCGTGGACGGCTGGCAGCTCCTCCAGATCGAGCACCACGGCCGCGGCGATGTCCTCGGCCTCGGCGCGGGTCGGGGCGACGCAGAGCGCGACGAGCTCGCCGACCTGCCGGACCTTGCCGGTGGCGAGCACCGGCTGCTCGGAGACCTTGAAGCCGGGCAGCCCCGAGACGGCACGGATCGGCAGCACCCCGTCGAGGTCGGCGGCGGTGAACACGCGGTCGCGATAGGCCTCCGGCACGTGGACGCCACGGATCCGGGCATGGGCGAGCGGGCTGCGCACGAAGGCGACGTCCTGCATGCCGGGCAGGCGGAGATCGCCGACATACTGGCCGCGCCCGCGCATCAGGCGGTCGTCCTCCTTGCGGGGCAGGGCGGCCCCGACGCCCTCGCGGCTCATCGGGCGCCTCCGAGAGCATCCTGCGCGGCGCGGACCAGGAGGCCGTCGGGCCGGCGGAACCCGTCGAGGATCGAGAAGTGGTCGGCGCCGGGCACCGGCAGCAGGGCGCCCGGCGCGTGGGCGGCGCTGCGCAGGGCGTGGAGGTTGCGCGCGTCGCGGACGAGGGCGGGCAGCTCGCGGCTGCCGTAGGCGACCGTCATGGGCTTGGGCGTCACCGCCAGCCGCAGCGGCGACAGGATCTCGATCTCCGTGTCGGTCAGCCCGAGCTTCTCGTTCAGGTAGGTCCCGCGGATCGGCGCGAGGTCGTAGACGCCGGAGATCGCCAGGACCGCGGACACGGCGGGATGCCCGAGATGGAGCGCGGCGAGCTGCGCCCCCGCGGACCAGCCGGCGAGGACGATCGGTCCGCCGATCCCGCGCGCCGCCCCGTGCGCGGCGAGCCAGTCGAGAGCGGCCCCGATCTCGGCGACGATGCCGGTGAGGCTCGCCTCGGGCGCCAGGGTGTAGCCCGGCATCGCCACAGCCCAGCCGGCGGCGTTCGGCCCCTCCGCGAAGCAGGCGAAATCGGCCCGGGCGTTGCGCTGCCAGTAGCCGCCGTGGACGAAGACGAGGCAGGGCGCCCGCGCGTCCGACGCCGGGTAGAGGTCGAAGGCCGTCCGGTCCCCCGCGGCATACGGGATATCGAGCCCGGCCGGGTGCGCCGCCCGGTACGTCGCCGAGGCGGCGTTGCGGGCCGCGACCTGCGCGGCGCTGTCGGGCACGCCCGCGTTGTTGTCGTAGCAGGCGCCCCGGGCCGCGAAGTCCAGGCTGTCCCAGCGGCGGCGCGGGTCCGGCGGGGTCGGGTCGTCGAGGACGAAGGCGGGCACCGGCGCCACCTCAGGCCGCGATCGCCTGGGGCAGGATCGGCGAGTCCGCCTCGAAGCGCTTCCCCGCGCGGAGGCAGAAGGCCGGGCGCAGCAGGCGGTCGGCGATCACCCGCGTGTCCTCGTTGTCGCGCAGCAGGAAGCGGCCGCGATCGTCGTGCAGCACCGACACGTCGGCCGCGTAGCCGACCTTGAGGGCACCGATCCGGTCGCCCATGCGCAGCATCTCGGCCGGGTGCGACGTCACCATCGGCACCACGTCCTCCAGCGGGATGCCGAGCGCCATCATCGAACTCATCGCCTGGGTGAGGCTGAACCGGGCCTGCCCGAGGAACGGGTGGTTCTCGTCGTCGTGGTGCTCGTCCGGGGTACCGGCGGGCTTCTTCACCTCGGGAACCTCGGTGTTGTAGCCGTGCATGTCGGCGCCGAGCGTGTAGGGGATCACGCCGGCCGGCAGGGACGCGCGGGCCACGCGGTAGGAGAAGTGGCTGCCGTGCCCGACATCGACCTTCAGCCCGGCCTCCATGGCCCGGCGGATGATGTGGTGGACCTCGCCCTGCTCGTTGATGAAGCCGCCCGGGTGGCGGGTGAAGGGGTGGGCCAGGACGTCGCCCGGCCGCAGCAGCGGGATCACCCGCTCGACGATGGTGTCGGCATCCTCGCCGTTGGCGCCCGATTCCGGCAGCCCCCAGAGCTGGCCGAAATGAACGTAGAGCGGCAGGTCGGCGCGCCGGCTGATCTCGGCGGCCATCTCCATCACCTTGATGCCCCAGCGGGCGAAGCCCCCGATCTCGGCGTGGCCCTTGATGCCGCGCACGAGGTCGCGGTTCTCGGTGGCCGACTTCACCGTGGCGTCGATGTCGACGCCGTCCGGGCTGTAGAGGTTCGGGTAGAAATGCCCCTCCAGGCCGCCGACGAGGTAGGCCGACAGGAAGGCGAGGACCTGCGTCTCCGAGCGCTCGGCAATGAAGTGGCGGAAGCCCGGCAGGGTCATGCAGGACGGGCCGCCCTGGTCCACCACCGTGGTCACGCCCGAGCGCACGCCGACCATGTCGGGGTTCAGGCCGAACCGGCCGGTGACGTACTGGTAGACGTGGGCGTGGGTGTCGATCATTCCGGGCAGGACGAGCTTGCCCGAGACGTCGACCACCTCGGCGGCGGCCGAGGGCAGGATCGTCTCCGCCACGGCGGCGATGCGCCCATCCTGCACCGCCACGTCGCGGATGCCGTCGATGCCGGAGGCCGGGCAGATCACCCGCCCGCCCCGCAGAACCAGATCATAGCGGCGATTGTCCATGTCGACCTCGTGGTCCCGGCCGGCGCGCGCCGGCCTCGCCCTTGCTAAAAGCGAAGCATGCTTCGTATTCCGGCTTTGCACACCGCGTGCCAAGGCTGGAACCGTTCTGCGGAGGCGGACGATGGATGAGGTCCCGGACACCGGATTCGCCACGGGATCGGCAGAGGCGGGGGCTTCGGACGCGGCGGCGGACGCGCGGCACTGGCCCCTGGCCGAGCGCCCCGGCTTCCTCGCCCGGCGCATGCACCAGATCCACGTCAGCCTCTTCGCCGAACGCTGTGCCGCGTTTCGCGTCACCCCGCTCCAGTACAGCCTGCTCTCGCTGCTGCGGGATCTGGAGGAGGCCGATCAGACGACGCTCGCGAGCGCGGTCGCCCTCGACCGGACGACGACGACCGGCGCCCTGAAGCGCCTCGCGGCCCGCGGCCTGGTGAGCCGCACGACCTCGCCGCTCGACCGCCGCGCTCAAGTCTGCCGGCTGACGGAGGCGGGGGCCGCGCTCCACGGCGCGATGGAGCCGGCGGCGCGGGCCGCGCACGCGCTGACCGTCGAGGCCCTCACCGCGGCGGAGCGGGACACCCTGACCCGACTCCTGGGCCGCGTCATCGCGGGGCACGAGCACCGGCGCGGCCAGCCCGACATCGTCTAGGGCATCGCCGGAAAGCCCGCGAGCACGCACCCCCTGCTGAAAGAAGACACAGATCATCCTACGCCGGAGCGCCGCGAAAGGCCCAATCTTCCAACCTCTTCGCGCGAATTGGACGCGTATTTCATTTACACAACGCCGGGCCGTTGCGCATAAATACGGCATGGAATGCCCACAGCGCGCGCTGAGCCGATCACACGCCGCTCCTGAGCTTCCCACCGCACGACGAATGTCGGCAGGCGACGGGTGTTCCGCCCGCCGATGCGCGCCCCGCGCGGCCGGGCCGGCGGGGGTTGGCACATGTTCTGCGTGTGGTGGGCTGCTCACAGCGTCCTGTGGGAGCCTCAATGCCCGAACAGCGAGGTGCGATGACGACGCGCGATGACAGGTCCCGGCCCGATCGCCCGACCGCGACGGTGCTCGCCGTCCCCGACGCCACGCGCAAGGGCAACCAGGCCTACGACCTGATGCGGCGCGAGATCGTCGCCTGCCGACTCCTGCCCGGCACGCGCTTCACCGAGGCCGAGGTGATGGAGCGGTTCGAGATCGGCAAGGCGAGCTGCCGGATCGCGCTCCAGCGCCTGGCCCAGGAAGGCTTCGTCAGCTCGATGCCGCGGCACGGCTACCGGGTCAGCCCGGTGACCGTGAAGGACGTCGACGAGGTCTTCGCCCTCCGGATGGAGCTCGAGCCCCTCGCGGCGCGGGGCGCCGCCGGCCGGGTGAACCGGGCGCATCTGGAGCGCCTGGAGCAGGCCTGCCGCCGCAAGATCACGGTGGAGATGGGCAACCAGATCGACTTCTTCCTGGAGGCCAACCGGGGCTTTCACCTCGCGATCGCCGCGGCTTCGGGGAACGGGCGCCTGTACCGGACGCTGTCGGGCCTCCTCGACGAGATGACCCGCCTCGTCGCCCTCGGCTTCGGCGTGCAGGGGGTACGGCCGAACATCGAGAACGACCACACCGCGATGATCGAGCATCTGGTGGCCGGCGACGCCGACAGCGCCGCCCTGGTGGCGCGCCGCCACGTCGAGACCTTCCGGTCCATGACGATGGAGAAGGTCATCGCCAGCCTGCGCGACACCGCGGTGGTGGCGCCGGTGCGGCCGGCCCGGGTCGACGGGGGCGAGCCGTGAACGCCGTCGAGCTCGACCACGTCAGCAAGTGGTTCGACCGGCGCGAGGGCGGGCCGCTCCACGTCCTCGACACCGTCGACATCGCGATCCCGCAGCGCGCGATCGTCGCGATCCTGGGCGCGTCGGGCTGCGGCAAGAGCACCCTCCTCAACATGATCGCCGGGCTGGTGGAGCCCGACCAGGGCGCCGTCCTCCTCAACGGCATCCCGTCGCACGCCTTCCGCGACTGGCGGGCCATGACCTACATGTTTCAGGAGGACCGGCTGCTGCCCTGGCGCACGGCTGCCCAGAACGTCGCCTTCGGCCTCGAGGCCGGGCGCATGGGCCGGGCGGAGCGGGCCCGGCGGGTCGACGAGACCCTGCGTCTCGTCGGGCTGGAGGCCTTCCGCGACGCCTACCCGCACGAATTGTCGGGGGGCATGCGCAGCCGGGTGGCGCTCGCGCGCAGCCTCGTGACCGAGCCCAAGATCCTGCTCCTCGACGAGCCGTTCTCGAAGCTCGATCCCGAGATCCGCGCGCAGATGCACGCGGAACTGCTGCGCATCGCCGGCCTGCGGGCGATGACCCTGGTCTTCGTCACGCACGACGTCGAGGAGGCGGTGGTGCTGGCGAGCCAGGTGGTCGTCCTGCACCCGCGGCCGGGCCGGATCGGCGCGGTCCGGGCGATCGATCTGCCGTACCCCCGCGACCCACTCGCGACGGAGGTCGCCGAGGAGGTCCGGCGCCTGCGCATCAGCCTCTCCGCCGCGAGCGCGCGATGCTCGTGAAGACCCCGCCGCGCCTGATCCGGCGGACGCGGACGTCCGGGGCCGGACGCCGGGCCAGCCTGCTCCTGCAGCGGCTCGCCCTGCTCGCGCTCGCGCTGGCCGCGTGGCAGCTCGGATCGCTGCACGCGCCGAGCTTCGTCCTGCCGAGCCCCGCGCGGGTCTGGCACACGTGGCTCGGCCTCGTCGCCACGCCGAGCTTCGCCGCCGATCTCGGCATCACGCTGGGCCGGATCGGCGCCGGCCTCGCCTTCGCGGCCCTCGTGGGGCTGCCGCTCGGCCTGCTGCTCGGCGCGAGCCCGCGCCTCGGCCGGTTCTTCGAGCCGGTGCTGACGGTGACCAACACCGTCTCGTCGGCGATCTGGGCAATCTTCGCGCTGATCTGGTTCGGCCTCTCGAACTGGACCACGATCTTCGTGGTGTTCATGACCGCGATGCCGCTGATCCTGACCAACGTCTGGCAGGGCACGCGCACGGTCAGCGCCGAGCATCTCGAGCTCGCCCGCACCTTCCGCATGCCGCGCCGCAAGGTGCTGACCAAGATCTACCTGCCGACGATCCTGCCCGCCTTCTTCGCGGGCGCGCGCCTCGCCATCGGCTTCGGGGCCCGGGTCGTCCTCGTGGCGGAATCGCTCGGGGCGAGCAGCGGCATCGGCTACCGCCTGCGGCAGGCGGCCGACCTCGTCCAGACCGACCAGGTCTTCGCCTGGACCCTCACCCTCGTCGCCCTGATGATCGGGCTCGAGACGCTCGTCCTGAAGCCGGTCGAGCAGCGCCTGTTCGCCTGGAAGAAGGCGGCGCAGCCGTGACGGCCGCCGCCGCGCGGGGCCATGCCCGCCGAACGCCCTCCCATCCCCCGTCCTGGAGAACGCCTTGAATCGAATCCGCGTCCTCGCCGCCGCCGCGCTCTGCGCGATCGGCCTGCCCGGCCTCGCGCGCGCCGAGTCGGTGCGCATCGGCTACTGGAGCTCCGGCATCAGCCTCGGCTTCGGCGCCGTGCTGGAGGCCGGCAAGTTCATGGAGAAGGAGGGCCTGACGGCCGAGTACGTCAAGTTCCCGGACGTGAACGCGCCGACCAAGGCCATGGCGGCCGGGGCGATCGATTTCGCGATCGCGGCGAGCGCGGGGACGGCGCTGAGCGTGACCGCCGACGGCCTGCCGATGAGCATCGTCCTGGCGACGCAGGTGGCCGACCTCGACTTCGTCGTCCTCGAGGACTCGCCGATCAAGACGATGGCCGACCTCAGGGGCAAGAAGATCGGCACCTCGCCGGCCGGCAGCGGCACCGCCGCCATCGCGGCGGCGATCCTGGAGACCAATCACGGCCTCAAGCCCGCCGATTACCAGGCCGTGCCCGGCAACGACTCCCGGCTCGCGCAATTCCTCGTCCAGAAGGACATCGACGCCGCGGCCCTGCGCACCGTGACCCTCGCGCTCCTCCCCGACGTGAAGCTGCGCCGGCTCGGTACCTTCCGGGAGGAGTGGAAGCGCCTCACCCGGCAGGACGCGCCGCCGGTCCTCGGCGTCGGTCTGATGCGCAACGCCTGGATGACGCAGAATCCGGACGCGCCCGCCAAGGTCGTGGCCGCGATGCGCAAGGCCTTCGCTTTCGGCCGAGCCGACAAGCCCGGCGTGGCCAAGATCCTGAAGGCGGCCGCGAACCTGAGCGACGCCGACGCCGCCGCCTACGCGGGCCTCTGGGACGGCATCTACACGGTCAGCCTGGAGCCCGCCGACATCGCCTCGCTGAAGCGCGAGTTCGACGTGTTCAAGGCGGTCGGCGCCGTTCAGGGCAGCCTGCCGGACACGGCCCTGGTTCCCGGCCCCTACGAGCGGTCGAAGACGATCCCGTAGCTCTCCTCCGACTGGCAGAAGAAGGTTTCCACGATGGCTCAGACCATGAAGGCGCTCGTGCTGGAGGCGCACGGCGACATCGACACGCTGAAGGTGGTGAACGACTATCCGAAGCCGTCCCCCGGCCCGGGCGAGGTCCTGATCCGCGTCGGCGCGTCCTCGTTCAACTACCACGACGTGTTCACCGTGAAGGGCATGCCCGGCATCAAGGTGCCGATGCCGGTGGTGATCGGCCTCGATATGGCCGGACAGGTCGTCGAGCTCGGCGCGGGCGTCACGGAGTGGCGCGTCGGCGACCGGGTGCTGGTCAACCCGCTCAACAAGGCCAAGGGCCTGATGGGCGAGATGCTCGACGGCGGCATGGCCGAGTATTGCCGCGTCTCGACGGGCCAGCTCATCGCGATGCCGCCGGACGTCAGCTACGCGGACGCCGCCTCCCTGCCGGTGGCCTACGGCACGGCCCACCGCATGCTGATCACCCACAACACCGTGAAGGCCGGCGACAGGGTCCTGATTCTCGGCGCCAGCGGCGGCGTCGGCACCGGCTGCGTGATGCTGGCCAAGCAGCTCGGCGCCGAGGTGATCGCCTGCGCGGGCAGCGCGGAGAAGATGGCGGCGCTGACGGCGCTCGGCGCCGACCAAGTGGTCAACTACCGCGAGACCGACTTCTCCAAGTGGGCGATCCAGCAGTACGGCAAGCCGCAGCGCCGGACCTACGAGGGCGGCGTCGACGTGGTGATCAACTTCACCGGCGGCGACACCTGGGTGCCCTCGCTCAAGTGCCTGAAGCGCGGCGGCACGCTGCTCGTCTGCGGGGCGACAGCGGGGCACGATCCCAAGGAGGATCTCCGCTACATCTGGAGCTTCGAGCTCAAGGTGATCGGCTCGAACAGCTTCTACGACGACAACCTGTCGGCCCTGATGGACATGATCCAGGCCGGCACGCTGAAGCCGACGATCGACAAGGTCCTGCCCCTGGAAGAGGCCGCCGAGGGCCTGCGGATGATCCGCGACCGCGAGGTCATGGGCAAGATCGTCGTCACGCCCTGAGACCGATCCGGTCGATCGCGCGTCGCCGCCCCCCAATACCGCCCGAGGAGATCCCGAAGCCATGTCCGACACCCCCCTCAGCAAGGAGCAGGTCGAGGCGCTGCTGCTGCGCGGCCCGTTCCACCAGTGGCTCGGCCTCTCGGTCGTCTCGGTCGGCGAGGGCACGATCGAGCTGAAGGCGACGTGGCGGCCGGAATGGGTCGTCAACGCCGAGCGCGGCTACGTGCACGGCGGCATCCTGGCGACGCTCGTGGATCTCACCGCCGACTGGGCGCTGGTCTCCAAGACCGGCCGCGGCGTCCCCACCGTGGACCTGCGCGTCGATTACCACCGGGCCGCGATGCAGGGCGATCTCACCTGCCGCGGCACGGTGGTGAAGTTCGGCAACCAGCTCTCGGTGGCCGAGGCGCAGATCCTCGATGACGCGGGCCGCCTGCTCGCGAGCGGCCGCGGCGTCTACATGACCGCGCCGGCGAAATGACGGGGCCGGCCCCCGGCGCCCCGGCCGACGGGGCCCTCGACCACGTCGTGATCAACGTGCTGCGGCGGATGGACGAGGCGGAGGACCTGTTCGCCGCCCTCGGCTTCCGCCTGACGCCCCGAGGCCACCACTCGCTCGGCTCCATCAACCACCTGATGATGACGGCCGGCCCGTACCTCGAACTCGTGGGCGTGCCCGAGACCGGTCCGCAACGGCAGGACGTCCTGGACAGCCCGTTCGGCCTGAACGGGCTCGTCGTCGCGAGCCGGGACGCCGACGCGACTCACGCGCGGCTGGCCGCTCTGGGTCTGGCGGCCGGACCGCCCGTCGCCTTCTCGCGCCCGGTCACCGTCGACGGCCGCGAGGAGGCGGCCCGGTTCCGCACGGTGCGGGTGCCGGCCCACCTGTTTCCGGCGGGGCGCCTCTACCATTGCGAGCACCTGACCCCGGATCTCGTCTGGCGGCCCGAATGGCTCGACCATCCGAACGGCTTTTCGGGGATCGACGCGCTCACGATCGAGAGCACGACGCCGGAGGCCGACGCCGCCCTCTATGCGGCGGTCTGCGGCGCGCCGGCCGAGGGCGCGGACACGGGCTGGACCATCCGGCTCGGGGACTCGCGGATCGCGATCGTGCCGGGGCCGGACGCCCGCTTCGCCGCCCTGGCCCTGCGCTTCCGCGACCTCGACGCCCTCGAAACCCGCGCCGGCGCCCTCCCGGGGGCGTCCTGGGTCCGGCACGGGCCGCACGCGGCCACGCTGACGCTGCCGGCCTTCGACCTCCGCCTCCCGTGCAGGGCAACCTCATGACGCGCGCGGCCACGGGTGCGACCAATCTCGGCGACCTCGTCGACCGGTCCGGACCGCCGGACCGTCCGCTGATCATCGGCGTCGCCCCCGATGGCGCGCCCGCGGTGATGACTCGCGCCGGCCTCGACGCCCGGGCCGACGCCTTCGCCGTCCGACTGATCCGGCCGCCGCGCCGCCCTTGCGCGACAAACCATTCCCGACAGGCGCCGGCTGCAGGTTGCTGGCAGCGGGAAACGATGCGATAGGCGGCCCGCCACGAAGATAGTAGAAGCGCGGTCTGTGCTCATGTCCGGCATGCCGTATTTTGCGAAAATGCGAAGGGCTTACATATATAATTGCCGAGTGCTTTATGCATTGAGCAACGAGATATGTTTGCGGACGATCCGATCGAACGCGTTCATCATGGTCCTCACCGCCACCCGGTCGCCCGTCCGCGACGAAGAGCCCGCGGCGCGCGGATCGCGATCCTCGCGGCCAACCGGCCCGACACGATCGCGGCGCTGCTCGGCGCGATGCGGGCCGGGGTGGTTCCGGTCCCGGTCAATCACAAGCTCCCGCCGGCCACGATCAGCACGGTCCTCGCCGATTGCGGCGCGCGGCTCGTGCTGTGCGACGGCCCGCGCCGGGCGATGCTGGCGGGGCTCGGCCGCGACGTCCGGGTCGCCGAGTTCGACGATGACGGGCCGGAGGGCATCGCGGCCTGGCTCGATCCCGGGCCGTTCGCGCCGATCGTGCCCGAGCCCGACGAGGCGGCGCTGTTCCTCTACACCTCCGGATCCACGGGCCGGCCGAAGGGCGTGCGGCTGAGCCATGCCAGCCACCTCTGGGTGGCCCGGACCCGCGCCGCGGAGACGGACCTGCGCGACGACCGGCTGCTCGTGGCGGCGCCGCTCTACCACATGAACGCGCTGGCACTGGCGCTCCTCGTCTGCGCGGCCGGCGCCACGATGGTGCTGCTGCCGCAATTCGAGGCGCGGGCCTACATCGCGGCGATCGACCGGCACCGCTGCACGTGGCTCACCGCCGTGCCGCCGATGATCGCCATGATGCTGCGGGAGCCGGATCTCCTGGCGGCGGCCGACCTCACCGGCGTGCGGACGGTGCGGATGGGCTCGGCGCCGGTCAACGACGCCCTCGCCCGGCAGATCCGCGCCCTCCTGCCGAACGCCCGCATCCTCAACGCCTACGGGACCACCGAGGGCGGCCCGGTCGTGTTCGGCGACCATCCGGACGGCCGGCCGACGCCGGTCGCGTCGGTCGGCGCGCCGCACCGCCAGGTCGCGATCCGCCTCGTCGGGCCGGACGCGCCGGAGACTGGAATCCTGCAGATGCGCAGCCCCGCGATCATGCTGGGCTACCACAACCGGCCGGACGTGCCCGTACCGATCACCGCGGACGGGTTCTACGACACCGGCGACGTCTTCCGCCGCGACGCGGACGGGTTCTTCTACTTCCTCGGGCGCACCGACGACATGTTCGTCTCGGGCGGCGAGAACATCTTCCCCGGCGAGGTCGAGCTGGTGCTGGAGCGCCACCCCGCGGTGCTCCAGGCCTGCGTGGTACCCGTGGACGACGCCATCAAGGGCACCAAGCCCGTCGCCTTCGTGGTCCGCCGGCCGGGCAGCGCGGTCGACGAGGCCGCCCTCAAGGCGCACGTGCTCGCCAACGCGCCCGCCTACCAGCATCCGCGCCGGGTCTGGTTCGTCGAGGCGCTGCCGCTCGCCTCGACCGGCAAGATCGACCGCGCGGCCCTGCGCCGGCGCGCCGGAGAGACCGTCCGCGCCCCGTGACCGGCCCGGGCGGAACGGCGCTTGCAGGTTGTGTTCCCGCGGAATGCGCGCCCGCAGAAGGCAGCCTCCGGAGGAACGCCGCCCAAAGCCCCCGTCCCCGACCGCCTGACCCGGAACGCCAGGAGTGACCCCCATGCTGCGACGAACCTTCCTCGGCGGTGCCGCCGCCGCGGCCGCCGCGCCGTTCCTGCCGGCCCGGCCGGCCCTGGCCCAGGGTGGCCGTGCGAGCGTCCTTCGCTTCGTGCCGCAATCCGACCTCACCATCGTCGATCCGGTGACCACCACGGCCTACGTCACGCGCAACCACGCGTTGATGGTGTTCGACCAGCTCTACGGGCTGGACGCGCAGTTCACGCCACAGCCGCAGATGGTCGAGGGCCACACGGTCGAGGATGACGGGAAGCGCTGGACCTTCCGCCTGCGCGACGGCCTCAAGTTCCACGACGGCGAGCCCGTGCGGAGCCGCGATTGCATCGCGTCGATCCGGCGCTGGGCGCAACGCGACAGCCTCGGGCAGGCCCTGATGGCCCGCACCGACGCCCTGGAGGCGCCGGACGACCGGACCTTCGTCATCCGATTGAAGCGCCCCTACGGACTGATGCTGGAGACCCTGGCGAAGCTCGGTCCGCCGGTCCTCGTCATCATGCCGGAGCGCCTCGCCGCCATCGACCCGGCCCAGCAGATCCCCGAGGTGATCGGCTCCGGCCCGTTCCGGTTCAACACCAAGGAACGCCTCGTCGGGGCCCGCGTGGTCTACGACCGCAACCCGGATTACCGGCCCCGGGCGGACGGCGCCGTGTCCTGGGTTGCGGGGCCGAAGCGCGTCCATTTCGACCGGGTCGAGTGGCAGGTCATGCCGGATCCCGGCACCGCGGCGGCCGCCCTCCAGAACGGCGAGGTCGACTGGTGGGAGAACCCGATCAGTGATCTCGTGCCGACGCTCCAGGCCAGCCCGGAGATCGCCACGCAGCTCGCCTCGCCGCTCGGCAATCTCGGCACCGGCGTCATGAACCACCTCTATCCGCCCTTCGACAAGCCCGCGGTCCGGCGCGTGGTCCTCGAGGCCCTGTCGCAGGCGGACTTCATGGCGGCGGCGGCCGGCGACGATCCCAAGCTGTGGCGCAAGGATGTCGGCCTGTTCACGCCGGGGACCGCGATGGCCACCGATGCCGGCCTCGACGTGCTCACCCGACCGCGCGATCTCGCCAAGGCCAAGCGCGACCTCGTGGCGGCCGGCTACAAGGGCGAGCGCGTCGTGCTCATGTCGACGAGCGAGAACCCCGTTCTCGGCGCCCTCGGCGAGATCATGCACGACCTGCTCCAGCGCCTGGGGATGAACGTGCAGTACGTCGTGTCCGACTGGGGTACCCTGGTCACGCGCCGCGCCAGCAAGGCGCCCCCCGACCAGGGCGGCTGGAACATCTTCAACACGACCTGGACCGGCCTCGACATGGCGAACCCGGTCGTGGAGCAGGTCCTGCGCTGCGGCGGCCCGAAGGGCTTCTTCGGCTGGCCGGACCTGCCCGAACTGGAGAGCCTGCGCGAGGCCTGGATCGAGGCGCCTGACCAGGCGGCGCGCAAGGCGATCGCGGCCAAGATGCAGACCCTGGCGATGCGCGACGTGCCCTACCTGCCGACCGGCCAGTACTTCTACCGGACGGCGTTCCGGCGCGATCTCCGGGACGTGGTCGACGGCCAGTTCGTCTTCTGGAACGCGCGCCGCGCCTGACGGGCGACGTGTCCGGCCCGCCCGTCGCCGGTCGGCGGCGGGCGCGCCTCAGTGGGCGAAGACGCCGGCCAGATCCCGGAAACCCTTGACCTCGATCGGATTGCCGCTCGGGTCGAAGAAGAACATCGTGCGCTGCTCGCCGGGCTCGCCGGCGAAACGGACGACCGGCGGGATGTCGAAGGCGATGCCGGCCGCCTCGACGCGCCCGGCGAGCGCCTCCCAGGCGTCGAGCGGCAGCACCACGCCCAGATGCGGCATCATCACCGTGTGGTCGCCGACCGTCCCGCTCCGGGTGGTGGCGAAGGGCTCGCCCAGGTGCAGCGACAGCTGATGGCCGAAGAAGTCGAAATCGACCCAGGTCTCGGTGCTGCGACCCTCCCGGCAGCCGAGGACGCCCCCGTAGAAGCGCCGCGCCGCGTCGAGGTCGGTGACGTGGTAGGCGAGGTGGAACGGCGTGAGCATCGACGGTCTCTTGCTGGCTGGGAGGAGGTGCGGCGCCGTCAGGGCGCCGGATCGGGGGCACGTGCCGAGACGACGCCGCCGACGAGGTTGCAGGACAGCAGGAACGCGCTGTCGAGATCGCCGCCGCCGGCCGGCACCAGCGCCGCCAGCCGCGCGGCCAGAGCGCTTCGCGCCGCGCGGGCGATGGCCTGGGCCTCCGCGACGGCGACGGCCGCGAACCGGATCGTCTCCCCCGGCCGCACCTGCGCGAGGCGGCCGAGATCCGCCGAGATCACGGTGGCGATCTTCGGGTAGCCGCCGGTGGTGTGGCGGTCGGCCAGCAGGATCAGCGGGCGCCCGTGGCCGGGCACCTGGATCGAGCCGTTCACGATCCCGTCCGAGACGATGTTGAAGCCGTCCGCGTGGGCGATCGGCGGCCCGTCGAGGTGGCAGCCCATCCGGTCCGCCCGCGCCGTGAGGGTGTAGGGCTCGGAGAGGAAGGTCCGCAGGCCGTCCGCGGTGAAGCTGTCGGCCTGCGGCCCGAGAACCACCCGGATCGGGCCGCCGAAGGTCGGCCGGTGGGCCGGCGGCAGGGTCAGCGGTCGGTCGCGGGGCGCGGGCGCCGCGAGGGGCAGCAGGTCGCCCGCGACCAGGGGATGGCCGTCGAGGCCGCCGAGGCGGGTGCGGGTGTGGGCGCGCAGGCCCCGCCGCGGGCCGCCGAGGACGAGCCGGTCGCCCCGCCGCAGGTCGTGGGCGGTGAACGGGTCGAGGGCGCGGCCGTTCAGGCTCATCGCGAAGGGCGCGCCGGCGAGGGCGACGCGGCAGGTCTCCGTCTCGCAGGCGAGGGTCGGACCGACCATCGCCATCTCGATCACCGCGGCGTCGAGCGGGTTGCCGACGAGGCCGTTGGCCAGGGCCAGAAGGTCGGGATCCATCGCGCCCGACCCCGAGATGCCGTAGCGCAGGTAGCCGGGCCGCCCGGCATCCTGTAGGGTCGAGGCCACGCCGGGAGCGATCACGCGCAGGCCCTCAGGCATCGATCCGCTCCAGGGTGGCGACGGTCTCGCCGGCGCGGGCGGCCTCGCTGAGGGTGTCGAACGCGGCGCGGTCGATCGGCTCGAACCGGATCAGGTCGCCGGCCGCGAACAGGAACGGCTCGGCCCGGGCCGGATCGTAGGAGCGCGCGGGCGTGCGGCCGATGAGCTGCCAGCCGCTCGGCAGCTCCAGGGGCGGCGAGACGCCGGTCTGGTTCCCGCCGATCGACACGCTGCCTGCCGGTGTCACGGGCCGGGGATCGGTGCGCCGGCTCGCGTGGAGCCGGGGATCGAGGCCGCCGAGATAGGCGAAGCCGGGGGCGAACCCGATCATGTAGACGCGGTAGTCGCGGCCGGCATGGAGCGCGATCACCTCCTCGGGGCTGAGCCCGGCCCGGGCGGCGAGTTCGGCGAGGTCGGCACCGTGCGCGCCGCCGTAATGGACCGGCACCCGCCAGCGACGCAGCGACCCCGTCGCCCCGTCCGGCGGCGGCCAGTGCGCGGCGATCAGGGCGGCGAGGTCGGCGCGGGGGAGAAGGTCCGGGTGGTAGAGGACGAGGAGCGAGCGGTAGGTCGGCACGGTCTCCAGGAGGCCGGGGCGCCCGGCGCCGCGGAGCGCCGCGTCGAGGGCGATGACCCGCGCGTTGACGGCCGGGTCGACCGCGCGGCCGAGTTCCACCGTGAGCGCCCGGTCGCCGGAATCCAGGAGCCGGTAGCCGGGCTCAGACACCGAGCACCTCGGCCATCGGGCGCAGGGCGATCCCCTTGGCGGCGCAGTCGTCGCGCAGGCGGCGCGCCATGGCGACGGCGCCGGGCGTGTCGCCGTGGACGCAGACCGTGTCGATCCGCGTCGGGATGCGCCGCCCGGACAGGCAGGTGATCGCCCCGTCCTCCAGCATCCGCGCGACGCGCTCCGAGACGGTTTCGGGATCGTGCAGCACGGCGCCGGGGAGCTTGCGCGAGACCAGGGTGCCGTCATCCGCGTAGGCGCGGTCTGCGTAGATCTCGCGCGCGATCGGAAGCCCGAGCGTCTCGCCGGCCCGCTCGGTCTCCAGGCCCGGCATGACCACGAAGATCAGGTCGCGGTCGAGGGTGCGGATCGCCCGGGCCACCGCCAGGGCGAGATCGGCATCCTCGTTGGCCATGTTGCCCATCGCCCCGTGGGTCTTCACGTGACGCACGGGGCAGCCGGCATCCTGCGCCAGCGCCAGGAGGGCGCCGACCTGATAGAGGACCGCCTTCTCGATGTCGGCGGGGCGCTCGCCGTGGATCGGCCGCCGGCCGAAACCCCAGAGGTCGAGGAAGCTCGGGTGGGCGCCCGCCTGCACGCCGTTCGCGGCGGCGCGGCTCAGGGTCTCGTGCATCACCAGCGGGTCGCCGGCGTGGAAGCCGCAGGCGATGTTGGCCGAGGTCGCCACGGTCAGCATCTCGGCGTCGTCGCCCAGGCGGTAGACGCCGAAGCCCTCGCCCATGTCGCAGTTCAGATCGACGATCATCGGTGCATCCTTTCCTTCGCGCGGGGTCAGGCTTCGGCGACGAGGTGGGCCACCAGGGACGCGGCCGTGCACAGATCCGCGATCCGCATCGCCTCGTCGGGATTGTGGCTGCCGTTCTGGTTGCGGATGAAGATCATCGTGCTGGGCACGCCCTGGCCGGCCAGCGTGGCGGTGTCGTGTCCCGCCCCGCTCGCCATCGTGCGGAACGGTATTCCGAGCCGGCGCGCGTGGCCCGACAGGGCCTCGACCAGCGCGGCGCTCATCCGCGCCGGCGTGCTGCCGGTGCGCTCCCCCAGCACGAAGCGCACCGAGCGGGCGGCCTCGACGGCGGCGACGCGCTCGGCGAGCGCCGCCTCGACCCGGTCCAGGACGGCAGGCTCGGTGCTGCGCACGTCGAGGCAGAAGCGGACCTCGCCGGGGATCTTGGCGAAGGCGTGCTGGACCGGGTCGGTGGCGACCTCGCCCAGAGTGATCGTGGCCGGGCAGCCCTCCGCCTCCAGCGTGCCCCAGAGCGCGTCCAGGCCGGTGATCAGGTCGGCGAGGGCGAAGACGGCGTCGCTGCGCGCGCCCCGCGCCACGGCGCCGGAATGGCCGTAGCGACCGTAGCAGGCCGCCTTGCGGTATCGGAAGCTGCCGCTGATCGCCGTGACGAAGCCGACCGGGAGCCCGGCCGCCTCCAGCGCCGGACCCTGCTCGATATGCATCTCCACGAAGCCGTGGATCCGCGCCGGGTCGAGGAGCCGCGCGCCCCTGGCCACCGCCTCCGGCCGCAGGCCGAGTTCGGCCATGTGGTCGCGCAGGCTCCGGCCGGTATCGGCGCGGGGGAGATCGAGCACCTCGGGCGGCAGCAGGCCGAGCGCGGCCCGGCTGCCGACATAGGAGGCGGGGAACCACACGCTCTCCTCGGCCCGGAACACCGCCACCGTCACAGGACGCGCCGGCACGATCCCCGCCCGGCGCAGGGCCC
The DNA here is from genome assembly GCF_036441335.1 of Methylobacterium mesophilicum. Taxonomy (GTDB): domain Bacteria; phylum Pseudomonadota; class Alphaproteobacteria; order Rhizobiales; family Beijerinckiaceae; genus Methylobacterium; species Methylobacterium mesophilicum_B. Next base: position 4,297 of record NZ_MLBW01000001.1, on the reverse strand, counting down.
CCACGGCCGCGAGGCCGCCGATCACGCCCGCCGCCCCGTCGAAATTGCCGCCGTGGGGCACCGTGTCGACGTGCGACCCGACCATCCAGGGCGCCAGCGCCGGGTCGCGGCCCGCCATCGTCAGGAACAGGTTGCCGGCCGCATCGGTCTCGGCGGTCAGCCCGAGCGCCTGCCCGGTGGCCCGCATCAGGGCGTGGGCGCGCTCCTCGCCCGCGCCGTAGGCCGCCCGCGTCACGCCGGGGGCGTCCTGGCTGAAGCTCAGGAGCTCGGCGAACAGGCCGGCACAGAAATCCGGGTCGATCGCGAGGCCGGTCATGCCGGCCGACCGCTGCGCGCGGCGCCCGACCGTCGCCGATCCCCGGCGTCCAATTCGGCGCGGATCGCGGGACCGCGGCCGGTGCCGGCCCGGGATTCCACGGCCGCAACCCGCCGACGCGCCGGTCCGACCCGGTCCAGCGGCTGAACAATGAGGCACGCACCCGGCACTGTCGCGAAGGGAATACCGGGATCCAGGGGGCGGATGACCATGTCGGAGGCAGCCATGCTCAAAAATACCGCTTGAATGCCGGCGGTATACCGGTTTTGCTAGGACATCGCGCCAGTCTTGGCAACGCAAAACATCACCGGACCTGAAATAAAAATCTCCTCCTCGAGAGATTTTATGAGTCCATAGCCAGATATTGACGGCATTCGCGCGCGGTTCCGAGCGAAGATCCGCGAGATGATCGCATCACATCAGGTTCGACGATGGCTCAGATCGAGACGGCCGCGCCTCCGCTCCTGAAGATCAGGAAGCTGCACAAGAGTTACGGCGCCAACGAGGTCCTGAAGGGCATCTCCCTCGACATCCACGAGGGCGAGGTCGTGTCGATCATCGGCGCGAGCGGCTCGGGCAAGAGCACGTTCCTGCGCTGCCTGAACCTCATGGAGACGCCGACCTCCGGCTTCATGGATTTCGAGCGCTTCGCCTTCGACTACGAGCAGGGCGCCCGCCGGCAGCCGACGCCGCAGCAGCTCTGCGAGCTGCGCGCGCGGATCGGCATGGTCTTCCAGAGCTACAATCTCTGGCCGCACATGACCGTGCTGGAGAACGTCATCGAGGCACCGATCCGGGTGCGCCGGCTGTCGCGCCGGCAGGCGGTCGCGGAGGCCGAGGCGCTGCTCCAGCGCATCGGCCTCTACGAGAAGCGGCACGCCTACCCGTCGAAGCTCTCCGGCGGGCAGCAGCAGCGCGTGGCGATCGTGCGCGCCCTGGCGATGGCGCCCAAGGTGATGCTGTTCGACGAGGTGACCTCGGCCCTCGACCCGGAACTGGTCGGCGAGGTGCTGGCGCTGATGGGTTCCCTCGCGGCAGACGGGATGACGATGCTGCTCGTCACCCACGAGATGGCGTTCGCCCGGGATGTCGGGACCCGCACCCTGTTCTTCGACGGCGGCGTGATCGCCGAGGACGGGCCGCCGGACGACATCATCGGCGCGCCCCGGAGCGAGCGGCTGCGCCAATTCCTCCGGCGCGTGCTGCATCAGCCCGCCGTCCCCGGACAGACGGCGTGAGCCGCCGACCCATCCTCGAGGAGATCGGACGGCGATGAGCGGCACGGCGTTGCAGGAGTGGTGGCTCACCCTCTCGGACGAGGTCGTCACCTACGGCCCCGGCTTCCTCTCGGCGACCCTGGTGGTGCTCGGCGTCACGGTGGCGAGCATCCTGGTGAGCTGGGTCTGCGGCCTGCTCGGCGCGCTGGGCAAGCGCTCGTCCTTCGCGCCGTTCCGGGCGCTGGCCAGCTTCTACGTCTGGTTCATCCGCGGCACGCCGACCCTGATCCAGGTCTTCATCGTGTATTTCGGCATGCCGCAGATCGGGGTGAAGCTCTCGCCGATCACGGCCGGCATCATCGCGCTGGGCGTCAGCAGCGGGGCCTACGTGGCCGAGACCATCCGGGCCGGCCTCGCGGCGATTCCCCGGGGCCAGATCGAGTCGGCGCTCGCGCTGGGCATGAGCCCGCGGATCATGATGGTGCGGATCGTCCTGCCGCAGGTCTTCCGCATGATCCTGCCGTCGCTGACCAACGAGGCGATCTCGGCGGTCAAGAACACCTCGCTCCTGTCGACGATCACGGTCGTGGAGCTGACGCTCTACGCGCAGCTCATGATCGCCACGACCTTCCGGCCATTCGACTTCTACATCGCGGCGGCGCTGATCTACCTCGGCCTCACGTCGATCCTGTCGCAGCTCTCCGCCTATTTCGAGCGGCGCTACGCCCGCCTCTCCTGAGCCCCCGCCGCGGGACGGGCCGCGGCCGACCCCTTCAGCCCCGTCCCGAGACCGGAGATGACCATGAACCGCCGCCACGTCCTCGCCCTCGCCGCCCTCTGCGCCAGCCTCGGCACCGGGCTCCTCGCCGCCCCCGCGACCCGCGCGGCCGAGGGCAAGCTGGAGCTGATCGAGCCCGGCAAGCTGATCGTGGCGACGGACAGCACTTTCGCGCCCTTCAGCATGCGCACGCCGAGCGGCGAGCTCGACGGCCTGGAGGTCCGGGTGATGCGCGAGGTCTGCCGGCGGATCGGGCTCGCGTACAGCCCGGTCAACATCAAGTTCGACGCCCTGCTGGTCGGCCTGATGGCCGATCAGTACGACATCACCAGCGAGTCGATGGACATCACTCCGACCCGGCAGAAGCAGGTCGCCTTCGCGGACGGCTGGCTCGAATCCGGCGCGCGGATCGTCACCCGCAAGGATACCGGCATCAAGGGGCCGGAGGATCTCAAGGGCCGCAACGTCGGGGCCCTCTCGGCCTCGACCTTCGGCAAGCTCGCCGAGGAGCACGGCGCCACCCTGAAGAGCTACAAGACCGCCGCGGACGCCATGCAGGATCTCGTCGGCGGCAACATCGACGCGGTGATCAACGACGCGGTGGCCGGCAATTACGCCATCCAGGCGCGCAAGCTGCCCCTGGTGATGATCGAGACCCCGCTGAGCACGGTCCAGAAGGGCTTCGCCATCAAGAAGGGCAAGCCGAACCTGCACGCGGCCGTCAACAAGGCCCTCGCCGAGATGGTCGCGGACGGTACCTACGCCAAGCTCGTCACGCCGCTGATCGGCTATGACCCGGCCCCGAAGGCGCCGATCCGCACGCCCGCCATGTAGGCGGCTGCGGCGGACGCCGGAGAACGAGAAAATGGGGGCGGCCCGGGCGGCCGCCCCGGGAGGACGCCATGAAGACCCTCGACGCATCGTCGTACACGACGGCGCTCAGTGCCCGGCGCGAGCAGAGCCTGGGCCAGATGGCCTACGACCGGCTGCTGGACATGCTCGTCCGCCGCGACCTTCCGGCCGGCACCGTGCTGCACGAGCGCCGCCTCGCCGAGATGCTCGACATCTCCCGGACCCCGACCCGCGAGGCGATGTCGCGGCTGGAGACCGAGGGGCTGATCGAGCGGCAGCCCGGCGGGATGCTCGTGGTCAAGGAATTTTCCCTGCGCGAGCTGATCGAGATCCTGCATGTCCGCCGCCTGCTGGAGCGGGAGAGCGTCGTGCTGGCCACCGGCCGGATCGCCGACGCGGTGCTGGCGGACCTGCAGCGGCAGATGGAGGCGCTCCTGGCGGCGGGCGACCCGGACGCTCCGGGCAACTGGGAGGTCGACCGGCGCTTCCACGACCTGATCGCGGAGCACAGTCACAACGCGATCCTCGCCAAGACGATCAAGGACCTGCGGCTCAAGACCCAGATGTTCAACCTGAGCCGGATGCCCGAGCGGTTCGAGGCGGTCCATCGCGAGCACCTCGCCGTGGTGGCCGCCCTGCGGGCCCGGGACGCGGCGGCCGCGGCGGACGCCATCGCGGCCCATCTCGAGAATTTCAAGCAGGGCATCATCCGGCGGCTGAGCGAAGTCTGAGCGGAGTCTGGCCGGAATCCGGGGCGAGGGCGGCGCGATGCACGAGTTCACCCACCTGCGCGGCCGCGAGGCGGCCTTCCCGGAGGCGGAGTTCGCCGCCCGGCAGGCGGCGGCCCGGACCGCCATCGCGGCCGCCGGCCACGACGCCCTCGTGGTGACCGGCCCGGAGACGATCTACTGGCTGACCGGCCGCCAGACGGCGGGCTACTTCGCTTTCCAGGCGCTCCTCGTGCCGGCCGAGGGCGACCCGGCCCTCCTGGTCCGGCAGCTCGAACTGCCGGGGGCGGCCGCCAACACGTGGCTCGACGACATCCGGGCCTATCCGGACGGCGCCGACCCCGCCGAGGTCCTGGCCGCGCTCGTGCGCGGGCGCGGGCTCGCCCGGCCCGCCCTGGAGCGGGAC